>CAWKKH010000001.1:0-11778 GCA_963850135.1 uncultured Actinomycetota bacterium
GTTTAGGTAGCGTTCGAGGTCGGTTTCGGGTGCGCAGTCGGTGTGCCGGGGGTAGCTCATGTTGCCGCTTTCGTCGTAGTGGACCTTGGCCAGCCGCAACGGTGGCTCGACCGCCCCGAGCCGATGTCGCCACAGACCCGTCGACAGCTCGAACCGGTAGTCCTCGAGCAGCCGCCAGCCCTGCTGCGCGACGAGGCGGACGGCCTCGACGAGGTAGTCGAACACCGCCTCGGAGATGAAGTAGTTGAAGTTGATGCGCACCCAGCCGGGCTTGATGCCTTCGCAGCCGAGCGCGATCTGGCGTTCGTACGCGTGCGATTGGTCGATGTCGATGCCCAGCAACCGGTGGCCGTACGGCCCGGCGCACGAGCAGCCGCCACGCGACTGGATGCCGAACAGATCGTTGAGCAGCGCCACCACGAAGTTGTGGTGCAGGTAGCGCCCGCCGGGCGTCCGTACGACGAAGGAGACGATCGAGAGGCGTTCGGCGTCGAGGTTGCCAAGTACCTCGATCCTCGGTTCGCGCTGCCACGCCGTGATCGCGCGGCGCAGGAAGTGGTCCTCACGGGCTCGGATCACGTCCACGCCGACGGCCTCCTTGAGCTGGAAGACCAGGCCGGCCCGGATGGACTCGACGATCGCCGGGGTCCCGCCCTCTTCGCGTTGGGCCGGGTCGTCGACGTAGCGATGTTCGCGCGGATTCACATAGGCGACGGTGCCGCCGCCCGGCACGTCGGGGACGCGGTTGCGCAGCAGTTCGCGGCGGGCCACCAGGACGCCCGGAGTGCTCGGGCCGCCGATGAACTTGTGCGGGCTCAGGAAGATCGCGTCCTGAGGCCAGCGGGTCGCGGCGGAGTCGCCGTACATCTGGATGTCGACGTATGGAGCGGCAGCGGCGTAGTCCCAGAACGACAATGCGCCGTGGGCGTGCAATATCGCCGAGATGCGGTCGGTGTCGCTGACGATCCCGGTCACGTTGCTGGCCGCCGAGAAGGATCCGATCTTCAGGGGGCGCGCCGAATACCGTCGAAACTCGACCTCCAGCGCGGCCACGTCGATGTGGCCGTCGCCGTCTTGCGGGATGAGGACGACGTCGGCAATCGACTCGCGCCACGGCAGTTCGTTGGAGTGATGCTCGAACGGGCCGATGAATACAACCGGCCGCTGCTCGACGGGTATCGCGTCGCTGAGGTGGTACTGGTCGTTGAGCGCAGCCGGTATGCGCAGGCCGAGGATGCCGACCAGCTTATCGATGGCACCGGTACATCCCGAGCCGGTGAAGATGACGACCGTCTCGTCGCCGCCGCCGACCGCGTCGCGGATGATCAGGCGGGCGTCTTCGCGCAGCCGGGTCGTCTGCAGTCCGGTCCCGCTCGATTCGGTGTGGGTGTTCGCATAGCGGGGCAGGACCTCGTTGCGGACAAAGTCCTCGAGGAAGCTCAACGCTCGTCCCGATGCGGTGTAGTCGGCGTAGGTGACCCGACGAGGCCGTACGGCCCGGGCGTCACCTGATCGTCGCCGATCACCGAATCACGGATCCGCTGCAGCAGTGGCGTGTCGAAGGGCACGGGCTCACTCACAGCACCGAGGGTAGGCGTGAAATTGGTCGAGATCGAGATCATCGAACTAAACCGCGGGATCCGGACCGAAGCGTTGCCCGGTCTCGGTCAGTAAGGGGCGCTGCACGCTGTAGGCATAACTCGACCGGCCCCCGAGGGCCCACCTTTTATACCTGAAGGGGTATAGGACGCTATGACTCCGGTGTGGTGGATGGCGGCCCCGTATCGGCATTTCTTGTGCACGGAACCGCGGGAGGAGTAGGTGATGAGCGGCGACCCCCGGCCCGAGCCGACGTCCAGAGCGCTGCCGGCGTGGAGTTCGGTGCTGGCCGTCGTGGCCCACCCGGATGACGAATCCTTCGGCCTGGGAGCGATCCTTGACGCATTCAACCAAGCGGCGACCCGGACCGCGGTGCTGTGCTTGACCCATGGCGAGGCTTCAACGGTTCACGGTGTTGCGGGCAACCTCGCCGAGCTGCGTGCTCAGGAATTCGCGGCCGCTGCCCAGATGTTGGGTGTTTCTGACCTCACGCTGCGCGATTACCCCGACGGTGGTCTCGACCAGGTGCCTCGCAGTCGCCTGGTCGGCGAAGTGATCGACGCGGCAGGTACCGCCCCCGCCGCTGGTCTTCTAGTCTTCGACCCGAGCGGTGTGACCGGTAATGACGACCATGCCGCCGCGTCCGCTGCGGCGCTGCTTGCCGCGGCGGGTCTGAACCCCCCGTTCTTGGCTGGACCCTCCCCGACTCGGTTGCCACGCAGCTCAATCGGGAATGCGGCACTGGGTTCGTGGGACACCCGGCGGTCGACATCGATATCGAATTGCCGGTGACCCGCACGCGGCAGGTGGCTGCGTGCGCGGCTCATGTGAGCCAGGCCATCCCTGCCAGCGTGTTGTGGCGGCGCCTGGAACTGCTCGGTGATGTCGAGCATCTGCGATGGCTAACGCTAACGCGGAGTGAGAGGGTATCAGGATGAAAACGGGTGAGAAACGGTTACTCACCGCTGTTGTCTGCTGTGCGGCAGCGACGTGTGTAGTTCGCGGGACTGGTGACCAGACAATCGTGCCTCGACGCCGCTGACTCTGGCTGAAGTGCCGATCACGGCCGTCATCCCGCTGGGCTCCTCGGCTACGTCACGATGTACCGCGAGCCGAAGCGGGTGGTGTCTGGGGCGTGGTAGTTGCCGCGTCCGCGTCCTCACCCAGCAGGAGGGAACGAACCAGCCGACGCGGTCCGAAGGGCCGGAGCATGTAACTGGCCGGGCGTGGCCGCACTTTTCGCGGCCACCAGAACCAGCGTCCGAGCAGCGCGGCGATCGATGGTGTCATCAGTGAGCGCACGATAAGGGTGTCGAACAGCAGGCCGAGGCCGATGGTGCTGCCGGCCTGGCCGATGGAGGCAGGTCACTGGCCGCCATGGACATCATGGTGAAGGCGAATACCAGGCCCGCCGCGGTGACGACGCCGCCGGTTTCGCCCATGGAGCGGATGATGCCGGTCTTTAGTCCCGCGCCGATCTCCTCCTTGAACCGCGAGACAAGCAGCAGGTTGTAGTCGGAGCCGACGGCCAGCAGGATGATCAAGCCGAAGACCGGCGCGATCCAGTTCAATTCGAGGCCGACCAGGTGTTGCCACACCAGTACGGACGAGCCCGAAAGCGGCGCCCAGCGACAGCAGGACGGTGCCGACGATCACCAGGGATGCGACCAGGGCGCGGGTGATGATCACCATGACGGCGAAGATCAGTGTCAGAGCGGCAATTCCGACGATCAGCAGGTCGTAGTTCGCGCCCGACTGGATGTCGCGGTAGATGGCCGCGGTGCCGGCGAGGTAGAACCTGCGTCGGTGAGGGCGGTGCCCTTGACCGCTTGATGTGCGGCGACGAGTTCGGCATGACCGTGGAAATGCCTGCCGGGTGGCCGGGTCGGCGTCGTGGGTGATGATGAAGCGGGCGGCCTTGCCGTCGGGGGACAGGAAGAGTTTCAGGCCGCGCTGGAAGTCGGGATTGTGGAAGGCTTCCGGTGGCAGGTAGAAGTAGTCGCCGCTCTTGGAGGCGTCGAAGGCTTGGCCCATCGCGCTCGGCGGTGTCGGTCATCTGGGCCATTTGGTGATCAGGCCGGAGAAGCTGCTGTGCATGGTCAGCAGGGTGCCCTGCATGGACTTCGCCGACGGCGATGATCGGCGGGAACTGGGCGAGCATCTGGGGCAGTATCGCGTCGATGTTGTTCATGTCCTTGATCAGCGTGCTCATGTTCTCGCTGAACTTGGCGACACCGTCGATCGCGTCGAACACCGACCTCGAAGCCCAGCACACCGGGATGTCGAAACAGTGCGGTTCCCAATACAAGTAGCCGCGGAGCGGTCTTGCGAAATCGTCGAAGTCCGCCAGGTGGTCCCTCATCTCGTTCAGCGTCGGCTTGCATGTCGCCCATGTCGCCGACCATGTGATGAGTTGTGCCGCTCATCTGGCCCAGCAAGCCCTGCATCCGCTGCATCGAGCCGATCATGGCGCCGAGATCGTCGCTCATCTTGAGCATGTCGGCCATGCGGTCTTTCATGAATTGAAGGTTCTGCTGGATCGGAATCGATTGCGCACTGATCTGGAACGGTATTGACGTGTGTTCGATTGGGCCGCCCAACGGCCGGGTGATGCTTTGCACCATCGAGATTCCCGGCGAACGAAAGACGTCTTTGGCAAGCCTGTCCAGGATGATCATGTCGCCGCTATTCCGCATGTCGTGATCGCTCTCGATCATGAGGATGTCGGGGTTCATTGTGGCGGCGCTGAAATGGCGTTCCGCCGCCGCGTATCCGACATTCGATGGCAGGTTGGCGGGGATGTAGTAGCGGTCGTTGTAGCTGATCTTCATGCTCGGCATGATGAGGATGCCGACGATTGCGATGGCCAGCGAGGCCGCGAACACCGGACCGGGCCAGCGCACCGTGGCGGTGCCGATTCGCCGCCACCCACGCGTCTTGATCATCCGTCTGGGGTCGAGCAAACCGAACCGGGTGGCCACGGCGACAACGGCCGGCGCGGCGGTCAGCGCTCCCGCGACGACGACGAGCAACCCCAAAGCGGATGGAATGCCCAGCGCCTTGAAATAGGACAGCCGCGCCAAGTGCAGGCAGAAAGTAGCTCCAGCGATCGTCAGCCCCGAGCCCAAAATGATGTGAGAGGTCCCGCGGAACATCGTGTAGTAGGCCGTTTCTCGATCCTGGCCGGCCTGTCGCGCCTCCTGGTACCGACCGATGAGAAATATCGCGTAGTCGGTTCCGGCCGCGATGGCCAACGAAGACAGCATCGCCACGACGAACGTCGAAAATCCCAACAATTCGTTGCCGCCGAGAAGCGCGACAAGCCCTCTGGCCGTACCCATCTCGAAACCGACCATGACGAGAACCAGAAGCACAGTGCTAATGGAACGATAGGCGATAAAGAGCATGATCATGATGACCACACCCGTCACGCCCATCATCTTGAACATGCTTTTGTCGGCGGCTTCGTTCATGTCCGTTGTCAGCGGTGCCGGCCCGGTGACGTATACCTTGAGCCCTTTGGGCGGCGCTGAACCGTCGACGATCTTCCGCACCGCGTCGACGGATTCGTTTCCCAGGGTGCTGCCCTGGTTGCCGGCCAGATTGAGTTGGACGTAAGCGGCTTTGCCGTCTCGGCTCTGCACGCCAGCCGCGGTGAGCGGATCTCCCCACACGTTCTGCACATGCTGGACGTGCTTGGGATCGGCCTGCAGCTTTTCCACCAACCCGTCGTAGTAGCGGTGCGCGTCGTCGCCGAGTTGTTTGTCGCTTTCCAGGACGATCATCGCGGTGCTGTCGGAGTCAGACTCGTGGAATTTTGCGCCGATGCGTTTGGCGGCGATCATCGCCGGCGCATCTTGCGGCGACATTGTCACCGCGTGGTTGCGCGCGGCCGACTCGATCGGCGGCACCAGCACGTTCAGGGCGACGGTCAACAGTAGCCAGCCGATGATGATGGGCCACGCGAACCTGCGGACGAACCGCATGAATCTCGGACGGGCGTCGTTGTCGGTGTTCATGCGGCCTTCACCAGACATGAAGTTTGGGCGTGGTACCCGGCCGAGGACCTTTCGTCCTTGACCTCACCGTTGACCGTGATGCGGCACCCGATGTTGTCGCTGTCGCCTTGTGCCACCACGTTCGCGATGACCGCCGGCACCGTCGTCGTGATCGTGTAGGTCCAGGGCAGGCTGGTGAAGTTCGCCTGTTCCGGGTGGGCGTTCTTATCCAAGTAGCTCACGCTTCCCGTTGTGTCGCCGGGCCCGTAAACCTCGTATGTCACCCGCTTGAGATGGGAAGGCTCGAGTGGTTCGGCGCTGCTGCCGGTCGCAGTAAAGATCTCATCGGAGCCGAAAACGCCGCGAAGCCGGCTGACGGCGACACCCCCGAGGGCAACCGCCACCACGACGACGAGCGGTATCCAAGCCCGCTTGACAAAGGTGAACATTGCAGTTTCCCTTCACTCGTGGCCGGGTACTATCGGTACGCAGTTTCACACCTGCACCGCGGCGTGCGACAGGGCTATTTGGCTCTGTATTAGATGACTTTGCGCACGCAAATTGCTATCGCTGGCGTGCTGCCCAACTCCCTGCTACCGGGATCTCTCCCTCCTCATCGATCCCACGACCAAGATCCAGAGCACGCCAATCGCAACATACCCTACCCCATAGGGTATATCCCTTACGCACCTGCTACAGCGCCGTGATGGTGCTGGAAGCGTTGCAACGTCCCGCTTCAGCGCGAATATGATTGCGCCAGAACGGCGTCCGACTCCACCATGGCCTCGTTGGCGACCAGGCCCCCTGGCGCGGCCAGATTGTCGAGGCAGGCGTCGAGCACACCGGGCCGGCCGAGGCCGCCGACGACGAAGACCAGGGATGGTGTTGCTGCGCCGTTGAACGCATCCGGCGCTGCACCGCGCACGTCGACGCTAACGCCGACAACGGCAGCGTTTCGGGCGATGCGGGCGCGGCCGCGTCGCGGCAACGTCCGCGGACTTCACAAGTTGCGCCCCGATTACTTACTTACATATACCCCTAAGGGTATAGCGGTGGGGAGCTGCATAGTCCTGTGGCATGGTCTTACCGAGGAGCGCCAATGGCACGAATCGTCATCCTCGGCGCTGGTATCGCCGGACACACCGCCGCGCTGCACCTGCGCCGATGGCTACCCCGCGCACACGAAGTCGTCGTGATTTCCCCCAACGCCGACTGGAACTGGACCCCGTCGAACATCTGGGTTGGTGTCGGTCGGATGGACGCGAGCAAGGTGCTGATTCCGCTCAGGCCCATCTACCAGCGCAAGGGCATCGCCTTCTACCAGGCGCTCGCTACCGCGATCCGCCCCGAGGACACGGGCGAGCAGTCGTGGCCGTCGGTGGATTTCACCTATACCGACGAGGAGCGCCGCGGAGAGACCGGCTCTATCACCTACGACTACCTCATTAATGCCACCGGCCCGCAGCTGAACTTCGCGGCCACGCCCGGCCTCGGGCCCGACGGCCACTCGTACTCGGTGTGCACCGCCGCCCATGCCGTCGAGGCGGCCAAGGCGCTCGATCAGGTCATCGCCAAGCTCAAGGCCGGCGAGAAGCAGCGCCTGGTCATCGGCGTCGGACATGGCACCTGCACCTGCGAGGGAGCGGCGTTCGAGTACACCTTCAACGTCGAGCACGTGGTGCGCGCCGCCGGCGTGCGCGACCTCGCCGAGATCACCTACCTCACTAACGAGTACGAACTGGGCGACTTCGGCGTCGACGGCATGAGCTTCGTCGACCAGGGCTTCGTGCAGTCCAGCCGGCTGTGGACCGAATCGCTGTTCCGCGAGCGCGGCGTCAAGGCCATCACACAGGCTGCCGTGCACGAGGTGATGGAAGGCAAGCTGCGCTACGAGCAGCTCGACGGCAATGAGCACGACCTGGACTTCGACTTCGCGATGCTGCTGCCGCCGTTCAAGGGCGTCACGCTCGCTGCCTACGACAAGGACGGCAACGACATCACGTCCACCCTGTTCGCGCCGTCGGGCTTCCTCAAGGTCGACGCCGACTACTCCGGTAAGCCCTACGACGAGTGGTCCGCCGAGGACTGGCCACACACTTATGAGTCCCCCGGGTACCCGAACATCTTCGCTCCGGGCATCGCGTTCGCGCCCCCGCACCCGATCTCCCGGCCGCGCATGAGTGCCAACGGGACGGTCATCACTCCCAGCCCGCCGCGCACCGGCATGCCGTCGGGCGTCATGGCCAAGACGGTCGCCGAGACCATCCGCGACCGCATCAAAAGCCCCGCAGCTCCCGCCCACCGCGCCTCCATGGCGACCATGGGCGCCGCGTGCGTCGCCTCGGCCGGTACCGGTTTCCGCGAGGGCTCGGCAGCTGCGATGACGATGTTCCCGGTCGTCCCCGATCCGGTGAGGTACCCGCAGACCGGCCGTGACATCGCCGGCACGTCCGGCGAGCTCGGCCTGGCCGGCCACTGGATCAAGGTGCTGCTGCACCACCTGTTCATCTACAAGGCCAAGGCCAAGCCGTTCTGGTGGCTGATCCCCGAATGAAAGGCTCATCCATGGACGACGACAGCATCGACTCGGAGATAAACGTCCGGACGGCCGAAAGCATCGGCGACGCACCGCTGCCCACCCGCAGGAGGCTGCGGATGCGCCAGAACCTGCTCATCCAGTCCTGGCGTTTCGCCCGCATTAATCTGAGGATGATATCCGTTAACCGGCCCTCATCAGGGCGACACGCTCGGTGCGTGTGGGGTCCCACCAGCGAGGCGTCGAGGTCTGACACTGGAGGTCGGTGGCTTCGGCTTTGGAGGTGCCGATGGGGCTTCGGGTAGCTGGCGACGGCGACGTCTTCCTCGTTGCCGGTGATGTCGCCGCTGGGCAGTGCGACGACATCGAGATGGTGAACCGGTTTCTGGCGCACCTGAAGGGCAGGAACTTCGCCCGGGCTACGCGGCGCGCGTATGCGTATGACGTGTTGAACTTCCTGCGGTTCCTCGCTGGGCAAGGTGTAGGTCTGGTCCAGGTGCGGCCAACGGACTTGTTCGATTATCTGGACTGGCAGACCCAGTCCAAGCGCACTGTGGGTTCGACGGTGGTGCGGTTGTCCGAGCGGCGGGGCGCCGCCCCGGCAACACAGAATCGGCGGATCGCCGCGGTGCGGGGACTGTTTGAGTTCGCGGTGATCACCGGCGTGGTGATGACAAGCCCGGTGCCGGCGGCGCGACGCACCAGCGGGCTTCGGGCGCGGCGGGGCCTGCTGGGTCATATCCCGGCTCGCCACCCAAGGCAGGGCGGCCGGCTGGTGCGCCAGCAGCGGCTACTGCCGGAAAGCCTTGAGCTGGCCCGAGATTGAGGCGTTCCTGACCGACCTGGGTACCCACCGCGACCGCGCGATGGTGCTGCTGATGCTGCTCGGCGGATTACGCGCCGCCGAGGTCCGCGCATCCCAGCCTCGGTCAACGGCTGTCCCGCGGTCGGCCCGCGCAGCACGACGAAGCACTGGTCGGTCGCGCAATCCGCTGGCCGCTCAAGCCGGAGGTAAGCAGCCAATTCAGCGAAAAACGGCCGGTCTACCGGAACCACCCGTTCCCGGCCGCCCTTGCCGACCACACGCACCTGCCGCCGCCCAACGTCCGTCTCGGCCAACAGCAGACGTCGGATCTTCCGCACCCACCGTGCTCGCTCGGGTGCGGCCCGGGTGCGCCCCCAACGGCTGCGGCACACCTACGGCACGGAATTGGCCGCGGCCGGGATCGATCTGCTGGTGCTGCGGGACTTGATGGGGCACGCCAGCCCCGAGACAACGGGAAAATACGTGCATCTGTCGGCTGAGACCCTCGCCGCCGAGTACACCGCCGCACGTAAGGAATCGCCGTGGTGAGTGTTGCGGCCAGCGCGGCCGATGCCGCACCGGCGCGCAGCGCAGCCGAGCTGATCGCCGCCTATGACGCGCACGTCGACACGATGCCGCTCTGCGCGAGTGAGCGGTTCGCGCGGCATCGCAGCGCACGCCGCTTCGTGGCACGCTTTCCCGACCCGGCAGTGTGGATGCGTCGGCCCACCCCGGCCCGGCTGATGGACCTGCACCGGCTGAAAGGTTGGCCGTTCATCTCGTGGTGTTTCGTGCAGCGGCGCCTGGTCCCGGACGTGGAGTTGTTGTTGGCCAAACCCGGCGGGTGTGGGCTGCCGGTGGAGTGGGCCGAGCACGAGCCGGACAACTTGGCCGCGGTCGCCGAAGCCGCTGCGGTGCTGGGCTGGAGCAGCAACTGGCGGCGGCAGGTCGGGCTGCTGGCCGCCTCGACGATCTGCCTGCACGTGTGAAAACGTGTCCGGCAGCTGACCGAGGACGACTTCGCTGCCGTGCTCGGACAACTGGATGGATTGGCCGCGCTGTCGGCCTCGGCGCGTCACCACGCCCGCACCCGGCTGTTCGGCTTGCAGCAGACCTGCTACCAGCTCGGCAGCCTGACCACCCCGCCGCGGCAGAGCGGGCCGGTGGCGGTCGGGCCACCCGTGCACGCCGCCGGTGTCCGCCAGCCGCTGATCCGTGCCGAGGTCGTCCGCTACGTGCAGACGATCACCACCACGCTGCGCCCCTACACGGTGGCCGGGCGAACCAAGGCGTTGCGGGTGTTCTTCGACTACCTCGCCGACCACCACCCCGAGGTGACCCGGCTGGAGGAGATCGAACGGACCCGCCACATTGAGCCCTACCTGGCATGGGCACGGACCCGGCCGTGGCGCGGCAAGAACCGCGAGCACCGCACCATCGGCGTGGTCGCGTTCCACCAGGACGTGGTCGATCTGCGTTGCTTCTTCGAAGACATCGCCGGCTGGGGTTGGCCGTCGGCTCCGCCGCGGCGGCTGCTGTTTTATGCCGACATCCCACGCACCCCCGACGCGCTGCCGCGGGCGCTGACCCCAGACGTTGACCGTGCGCTGATGGCCGCCGTCGCGAACCTCGATGACGTACTCGTGCGTACCGGCCTGCTGCTGGTACGAGCCACCGGCATGCGCATCGGCGAACTGCTCGACTTGGAACTGGACTGCCTGCTGGACTTCGCTCGGCATGGCACCTGGCTACGGGTTCCGGTCGGCAAGCTCAACTCTGAACGCATGGTGCCGCTCGACCCGGACATCGTGCAGATGATCGACGCCTGGATCTCCCAACGGGGCCGCGAGCGCGCATTGCCTCACCCCCGCGGCGGCCAGCTAACTGAGTTTTTGTTCCTCGAACACGGCTGCCGCCCAACGTCATTCCGGTTGCGTAAGGGCCTGCTCGACGCGGTCGCCGCCGCTGAGTTGCATGGCCGCGACGGAAAACTGCTGCACGTCACCCCGCACCAGCTTCGGCACACCTTCGGTACCAGCCTGATTAACGGCGGCATCGGGTTGCCCGCGCTGATGGCGCTCATGGGTCACGTCACCCCGGAGATGACGCTGCGCTATGCCAAGCTCGCCACGCCGACCATCCGCAGTGCCTACCAGGCGGCGATGGACAAGGTTCGCGCCGGGCAACTGCTCCCACTGACCGCCGTCAACGCCGCACCGCCGATACCAGACAAGGTCGCCTGGCTGCACGCCGAGATGCTCAAAACCCGGCTCGCGCACGGCTTCTGCGCTCGCCCCAAAGCCGCCGGGCCTTGCCCCTACGCCAATATCTGCGAACAGTGCGACTTTTTCGTCCCCGACCCGGCGGGAACCACGACGATCAGCGCGCAACTCAGCGACATTCGCGCCCTGCAGGCCGATGCCGAAGCCCGCGGCTGGCGCGACGAAGCCGCCCGGCACCAGCGTGTCGCGGCCAGCCTCGATCAACACCTTCAACGTCTACGCCGCGACCCCTCGACCGACCTGCCTTCTTGACTCCGGCCACGAGGGCCGGTTAATGCGGATCATCTTCAGCGGGCACGGCTGACCCGCGACCGGATTGCCGGGCAGTTGTCGCCGACCCCGATGTACTGCAGCGGCTCCTGGCCACCTACACGGCGATCATCGGGCCGCTGAATCGATCCTTCAAGGGCGGTTCCGACCTGGTGCTGTCGGGTCGGATGGGTACCCGGTGGCGTTAGCAGCTGGGACTGAGGCCAATTCGAAGCCTCGGCGACACACTAGTGGTGTGTCCTGTAATTAATTGATCGTTATTTGGTATGATGCACACCATGGTGCGTC
>CAWKKH010000002.1:0-17195 GCA_963850135.1 uncultured Actinomycetota bacterium
GGTCGCCATGGAGGCGCGGTGGGCGGGAGCTGCGGGGCTTTTGATGCGGTCGCGGATGGTCTCGGCGACCGTCTTGGCCATGACGCCCGACGGCATGCCGGTGCGCGGCGGGCTGGGAGTGATGACCGTCCCGTTGGCACTCATGCGCGGCCGGGAGATCGGGTGCGGGGGCGCGAACGCGATGCCCGGAGCGAAGATGTTCGGGTACCCGGGGGACTCATAAGTGTGTGGCCAGTCCTCGGCGGACCACTCGTCGTAGGGTCTGACCGGAGTAGTCGGCGTCGACCTTGAGGAAGCCCGACGGCGCGAACAGGGTGGACGTGATGTCGTTGCCGTCCTTGTCGTAGGCAGCGAGCGTGACGCCCTTGAACGGCGGCAGCAGCATCGCGAAGTCGAAGTCCAGGTCGTGCTCATTGCCGTCGAGCTGCTCGTAGCGCAGCTTGCCTTCCATCACCTCGTGCACGGCAGCCTGTGTGATGGCCTTGACGCCGCGCTCGCGGAACAGCGATTCGGTCCACAGCCGGCTGGACTGCACGAAGCCCTGGTCGACGAAGCTCATGCCGTCGACGCCGAAGTCGCCCAGTTCGTACTCGTTAGTGAGGTAGGTGATCTCGGCGAGGTCGCGCACGCCGGCGGCGCGCACCACGTGCTCGACGTTGAAGGTGTACTCGAACGCCGCTCCCTCGCAGGTGCAGGTGCCATGTCCGACGCCGATGACCAGGCGCTGCTTCTCGCCGGCCTTGAGCTTGGCGATGACCTGATCGAGCGCCTTGGCCGCCTCGACGGCATGGGCGGCGGTGCACACCGAGTACGAGTGGCCGTCGGGCCCGAGGCCGGGCGTGGCCGCGAAGTTCAGCCGCGGGCCGGGCATTAATGAGTAGTCGTAGGTGATAGAGCCGGTCTCTCCGCGGCGCTCCTCGTCGGTATAGGTGAAATCCACCGACGGCCACGACTGCTCGCCCGTGTCCTCGGGGCGGATCGCGGTAGCGAGCGCCTGGTAGAAGGCGATGCCCTTGCGCTGGTAGATGGGCCTGAGCGGAATCAGCACCTTGCTCGCGTCCATCCGACCAACACCGACCCAGATGTTCGACGGGGTCCAGTTCCAGTCGGCGTTGGGGGAAATCACGACGACTTCGTGTGCGCGGGGTAGCCATCGGCGCAGGTGCAGCGCGGCGGTGTGTCCGGCGATACCAGCGCCGAGGATGACGATTCGTGCCATTGGCGCTCCTCGGTAAGACCATGCCACAGGACTATGCAGCTCCCCACCGCTATACCCTTAGGGGTATATGTAAGTAAGTAATCGGGGCGCAACTTGTGAAGTCCGCGGACGTTGCCGCGACGCGGCCGCGCCCGCATCGCCCGAAACGCTGCCGTTGTCGGCGTTAGCGTCGACGTGCGCGGTGCAGCGCCGGATGCGTTCACCGGCGCAGCAACACCATCCCTGGTCTTCGTCGTCGGCGGCCTCGGCCGGCCCGGTGTGCTCGACGCCTGCCTCGACAATCTGGCCGCGCCAGGGGGCCTGGTCGCCAACGAGGCCATGGTGGAGTCGGACGCCGTTCTGGCGCAATCATATTCGCGCTGAAGCGGGACGTTGCAACGCTTCCAGCACCATCACGGCGCTGTAGCAGGTGCGTAAGGGATATACCCTATGGGTAGGGTATGTTGCGATTGGCGGTGCTCTGGATCTTGGTCGTGGGATCGATGGGAGGGAGAGATCCCGGTAGCAGGGAGTTGGGCAGCACGCCAGCGATAGCAATTTGCGTGCGCAAAGTCATCTAATACAGAGCCAAATAGCCCTGTCGCACGCCGCGGTGCAGGTGTGAAACTGCGTACCGATAGTACCCGGCCACGAGTGAAGGGAAACTGCAATGTTCACCTTTGTCAAGCGGGCCTGGGTACCGCTCGTCGTCGTGGCGGCGGTTGCCCTCGGGGGTGTCGCCGTCAGCCGGCTTCGCGGCGTTTTCGGCTCCGATGAGATCTTTACTGCGACGGGCAGCAGCGCCGAACCACTCGAGCCTTCGCATCTCAAGCGGGTGACATACGAGGTTTACGGGCCCGGCGACACAGCGGGAAGCGTGAGCTACTTGGATAAGAACGCCCACCCGGAACAGGCGAACTTCACCAGCCTGCCCTGGACCTACACGATCACGACGACGGCGCCGGCGGTGATCGCGAACGTGGTGGCACAAGGCGACAGCGACAACATCGGGTGCCGCATCACAGTCAACGGTGAGGTCAAGGACGAAAGGTCCTCGGCCGGGCACCACGCCCAAACTTCATGTCTGGTGAAGGCCGCATGAACACCGACCACGACGCCCGTCCGAAATTCATGCGGTTCGTCCGCAGGTTCGCGTGGCCCATCATCATCGGCTGGCTGCTGCTGACCGTCGCCGTGAACGTGCTGGTGCCGCCGATCGAGTCGGTCGCGCGAAACCACGCGGTGACGATGTCGCCGCAAGATGCGCCAGCGATGATCGCCGCCAAACGCATCGGCGCAAAATTCCACGAGTCGGACTCCGACAGCATCGCGATGATCGTCCTGGAAAGCGACAAACAACTCGGCGACGAGGCGCACCGCTACTACGACGGCCTGGTGGAAAAGCTGCAGGCCGACCCCAAGCACGTGCAGCATGTGCAGAACGTGTGGGGAGATCCGCTCACCGCGGCTGGCGTGCAGAGCCGGGACGGCAAAGCCGCTTATGTCGAACTCAATCTGGCCGGCAACCAGGGCAGCACCCTGGGAAACGAGTCCGTCAACGCGGTGCGGAAGATCGTCGACCGTTCAGCGCCGCCCCCAGGGCTCAAGGTCTACGTCACCGGGCCGGCACCGCTGACGACCGACATGAACGAAGCCGCCGACAAGAGCATGTTCAAGATGATGGGCGTGACGGGTGTGGTCATCATGATCATGCTCTTCATCGCCTATCGTTCCATCAGCACTGTGCTGCTGGTGCTCGTCATGGTCGGCTTCGAGATGGGCACGGCCAGAGGGCTTGTCGCGCTTCTGGGAGATCACGAACTGTTGGGATTTTCGACGTTCGTGGTCGCCATGCTGTCTTCGCTGGCCATCGCTGCCGGAACCGATTACGCGATATTTCTGATCGGTCGGTACCAAGAGGCACGTCAGGCCGGTCAGGATCGAGAAACGGCCTATTACACGATGTTCCGCGGGACCTCCCACATCATCTTGGGCTCGGGGTTGACGATCGCCGGAGCTACTTTCTGCCTCCACTTGGCGCGGCTGTCGTATTTCAAGGCGCTGGGCATTCCTTCCGCATTGGGACTGGTCGTCGTCGTCGCGGGCGCGCTGACCGCCGCGCCGGCCGTGGTGGCGGTGGCCACCCGATTCGGTTTGCTCGACCCCAGACGGATGATCAAGACGCGTGGGTGGCGGCGCATCGGCACCGCCACGGTGCGCTGGCCCGGTCCGGTGTTCGCGGCCTCGCTGGCATCGCAATCGTCGGCATCCTCATCATGCCGAGCATGAAGCTCAGCTACAACGATCGCTTCTACATACCCCGCAACCTGCCATCGAATGTCGGATACGCGGCCGCGGAACGGCATTTCAGCGCTGCCACAATGAACCCCGACATCCTGATGGTCGAGAGCGATCACGACATGCGGAATAGCGGCGACATGATCATCCTGGACAGGCTTGCCAAAGACATCTTTCGCTCGCCGGGAATCGCGATGGTGCAAAGCATCACCCGGCCGTTGGGCGGCCCAATCGAACACACGTCAATACCGTTCCAGATCAGCGCCCAGTCGATTCCGATCCAGCAGAACCTTCAGTTCATGAAGGACCGCATGGCCGACATGCTGAAGATGAGCGACGATCTCGGCGCGATGATCGGATCGATGCAGCGGATGCAGGGCATGCTGGGCCAGATGAGCGGTACAACCCATCACCTGGTCGGCGACATGCACGAAATGCAACCGACGCTGAACGAAATGAGGGACCATCTCGCGGACTTCGACGATTTCGCCCGGCCGCTCCGCGGCTACTTCTACTGGGAGCCGCACTGTTTCGACATCCCGGTGTGCTGGGCGATCGAGGTCGGTATTCGAGGCGATCGACAGCGTGGACAAGTTCAGCGTCGAACATGACCGCGCTGGTCAACGACATGGACAACATCGATGCGCTACTGCCCCAGATGCGGCCCAGTTCCCGCCGATGATCGCCGTCGGCGAAGTCCATGCGCGGCACCCTGCTCACGATGCACAGCAGCTTCTCGGGTCTGGTCACCCAGATGTCCCAGATGACCGACACGGCGGCGCCATGGGTCAGGCCTTCGATGCCTCCAGGAGCGGCGACTACTTCTACCTGCCGCCGGAAGCCTTCCAGAATCCAGACTTTCAGCGAGGCCTGGCGCTTTTCCTGTCGCCGGACGGCAAGGCCGCGCGCTTCATCATCACCCACGACAACGACCCGGCAACGCCGGAAGGTATTTCCGCGGTCATGCCGGAGCTCGAGGCCGCCCATCAAGCGGTGAAGGGGTCGGCCCTCACCGACGCAAAGTTCTACCTCGCCGGAACTGCGGCGATCTACCGAGACATCCAGTCGGGCTCGCACTACGACCTGCTGATCGTCGGGATTGCGGCTCTGACATTGATCTTCGCCGTCATGCTGCTCATCACCCGCGCACTGGTCGCATCGCTGGTGATCGTCGGCACCGTGCTGCTGTCACTGGGCGCCGCGTTCGGGCTGTCGGTGCTGGTGTGGCAATACCTCTTCGGCCTCGAATTGAACTGGATCGCGCCGGTGTTCGGCCTGATCATCCTGCTGGCGGTCGGCTCCGACTACAACCTGCTGCTGGTGTCGCGGTTCCAGGAGGAAATCGGTGCGGGCCTGAGGACCGGCATCATCCGGTCGATGGGCGAGACCGGCGGTGTGGTCACCGCAGCGGGATTGGTGTTCGCGTTCACCATGATGTCGATGGCCGCCAGCGACCTGCCTCGATCGGTCAGGCCGGCACCACGATCGGACTCGGCCTGCTGTTCGACACCCTGATCGTGCGCTCACTGATGACCCCGTCCATCGCGGCGCTGCTCGGGCGCTGGTTCTGGTGGCCGCTAAAAGTGCGGCCCGACCGGCCAGTTACATGCTCCGGCCCTTCGGACCGCGTCGGCTGGTTCGTTCCCTCCTGCTGGGTGAGGACGCGGACGCGGCAACTACCACGCCCCAGACACCACCCGCTTCGGCTCGCGGTACATCATGACGTCGCCGAGGAGCCCAGCGGGATGACGGCCGTGATCGGCACTCAGCCAGAGTCAGCGGCGTCGAGGCACGATTGTCTGGTCACCAGTCCCGCGAACTACACACGTCGCTGCCGCACAGCAGACAACAGCGGTGAGTAACCGTTTCTCACCCGTTTTCATCCTGATACCCTCTCACTCCGCGTTAGCGTTAGCCATCGCAGATGCTCAACATCACCGAGCAGTTCCAGGCGCCGCCACAACACGCTGGCAGGGATGGCCTGGCTCACATGAGCCGCGCACGCAGCCACCTGCCGCGTGCGAGTCACCGGCAATTCGATATCGATGTCGACCGCCGGGTGTCCCACGAACCCAGTGCCGCATTCCCGATTGAGCTGCGTGGCAACCGAGTCGGGGAGGGTCCAGCCAAGAACGGGGGGTTCAGACCCGCCGCGGCAAGCAGCGCCGCAGCGGACGCGGCGGCATGGTCGTCATTACCGGTCACACCGCTCGGGTCGAAGACTAGAAGACCAGCGGCGGGGGCGGTACCTGCCGCGTCGATCACTTCGCCGACCAGGCGACTGCGAGGCACCTGGTCGAGACCACCGTCGGGGTAATCGCGCAGCGTGAGGTCAGAAACACCCAACATCTGGGCAGCGGCCGCGAATTCCTGAGCACGCAGCTCGGCGAGGTTGCCCGCAACACCGTGAACCGTTGAAGCCTCGCCATGGGTCAAGCACAGCACCGCGGTCCGGGTCGCCGCTTGGTTGAATGCGTCAAGGATCGCTCCCAGGCCGAAGGATTCGTCATCCGGGTGGGCGACGACGGCCAGCACCGAACTCCACGCCGGCAGCGCTCTGGACGTCGGCTCGGGCCGGGGGTCGCCGCTCATCACCTACTCCTCCCGCGGATCCGTGCACAAGAAGTGCCGATACGGGGCCGCCATCCAGCACACCGCAGTCATAGCGTCCTATACCCCTTCAGGTATAAAAGGTGGGCACTCCGGGGCCGGTCGAGTTATGCCTCAGCGTGCAGCGCCCCCTACTGACCGAGACGGGGTGCTTGGGTCCGAATCTCTGCTTCAGTTCGATGATCTCGACCAATTTCGCGCCTACCCTGGGTGCTGTGAATGAGCCCGTACCCTTCGATACCCCGCTGCTACGGCGGATCCGTGACTCTGTGATCGGCGAGGATCAGGTGATGCCCGGTCCGTACGGGCCGCGCCGGGTGACCTATGCCGACTACACCGCGTCGGGTCGAGCGTTGAGCTTCCTGGAGGACTTTATCCGCGACGAGGTACTGCCCCGCTACGCCAACACGCACACTGAGTCCAGCGGAACCGGTCTGCAGACCACCAGGCTGCGCGAAGACGCCCGTTCCATTATCCACGACGCTGTCGGCGGCGATGCCGAAACCGTCGTGATCTTCGCGGGATCGGGCTGCACCGGTGCGATCGACAAACTGATCGGCGTCCTCGGGCTGCGGATCCCGGCCGCATTGGACGACCGTTACCAACTGAGCGACGCCATCCCCGCCGAGGAACGCCCCGTGGTCTTCATCGGGCCGTTCGAGCATCATTCCAACGAGCTGCCCTGGCGGGAATCGATCGCTGATGTCGTCGTCATTCCGGAGGACCTGGACGGACACATCGACGCCGCGATCCTGGTGAAAGAGCTCGCACGCCACCACGCGCGGCCGTTGAAGATCGGCTCGTTCTCCGCAGCCAGCAACGTCACCGGGATCATCACCGATACCCACCGCATCTCGGCGCTGCTGCACGCGCACGGCGCATTATCCTTCTGGGACTTCGCCGCGGCCGGACCCTACGTCGACATCCAGATGTACGGCGACCAAACCACGAATCGCCACGACTACAAGGACGCGATCTTCCTCAGTCCGCACAAGTTCATCGGGGGGCCAAGCACCCCCGGGATTCTGGTGGTCCGTCGGGAGTTGCTGCGCAACCGGGTGCCCGATGTGCCCGGCGGCGGCACCGTCGCCTACGTCAATCCGACCGAGCACCGCTACCTCGAAGACCCCACCCAACGCGAGGAGGGCGGCACACCGGCCATCATCGAATCGATCCGGGCCGGCCTGGTGTTCCAACTCAAACAAGCCGTCGGCGTCGACGTGATCCGCGCCCACGAGGAGCACTACCTGCGCCGCGCAATCACGGCATGGCAACACGAACCGAACATCGAAATCCTCGGTAACCTCGCCGCCGAACGGCTGTCCATCGTGTCCTTCGTGGTGCGGGCCCCCAGCGGCCGCTACCTGCACCACAACTTCGTAGTAGCCGTCCTCAACGACCTCTTCGGGATCCAGTCCCGTGGCGGCTGCTCGTGCGCGGGTCCCTACGGACATCGCCTGCTGGGCATCGACCTGGACCGTTCCCATGAGTTCGAACGCGAGATCACCCACGGCTGCGAGGGCATCAAACCAGGCTGGGTCCGCGTCAACTTCAACTATTTCATCTCCGAGGCGGTCTTCAGCTACCTCGTCGCGGCCGTCCGGCTCGTCGCCACAGACGGCTGGCGACTGCTCGAGGACTACCGCTTCGACCCGGCCAGTGGAATGTGGCGACACCACCTCGGCCCCGTCGAGCCCCCGCTGCGGCTGCGCCAAATCTCCTACGACGAAATCGGCGCAATGCAATACCCCCACCACGACGACCGCGCCCCCGAAACCGACCTCGAACGCTACCTAAACCTGAATCCGTGGATGGGCCTGCGGCTTGGCGGCGTGTGAACAGCGAAAATGCCTTCCGAGCTGGGACAATACGAGTGCTGACGTCGTATTTTCTCAAAGTTCAGAAAGGCATTTTCGGTGCACTCATCCTATCGGTTCACCGCAGAGTCGGTGGTATTTGACGAGCAGAATTTGGTGTCGGCGGCCGGGTTGGCGCCGGTACTGGAACTGGCTGAACAGACCGGGCTTTCGCGACTGATCAACGAGCACGTGGACCTGCCCTCGACCCGGGTGAAATCCGGGGCGGTCAACCCGGCCGGGAAACTCACCACGATCATCGCCGCAATCGTGTGCGGCGCCGACAACATCGATGACGCCAACCTGCTGCGCGCCGGCGGTACCCCGCGGGTGTTTAGCGAGGTGTACGCGCCCTCGACACTCGGGATCTTTCTGCGCGAGTTCACCTTCGGCCATGCTAACCAGCTCGCCGCGGTGGCACGCGCGCATCTGGTGTCCCTGTCCCAACACGTGCCGCTGCTGCCCGGGATCGCCGAGTGCGTGTTTGTCGACATCGACTCACTGCTGCGCCCGGTCTACGGCCGCCACAAACAGGGCGCCTCGTTCGGGCACGCCAAGATCGCCGGCCGCGCACTGCTGCGCAAGGGACTCTCGCCGCAGATCACCACCCTGTCCACCGCGACCGGCACACCGGTGATCGCCGAGGCGCGGCTGCGCTCGGGTAAAAGCGGCTCCGGGCGCGCGGCCGCGTCCCAGATCATCCAGGCCATCACCACCGCACGCGCCTGCGGTGCCACCGCCACGATCATGGTGCGCGGCGACTGCGCGTTTGGGACCAAGAAGGTGATCACCACCTGCCTGGGCCATGAGGTGCAGTTCTCGCTGTCGATGGCCCGAAACCGCGCCATCACCAGGGCGATCGATGCCATCGAGGAGTCCGCCTACACCCCGGTGCGCTACCCGGGCGCGGTCACCGACCCCGACACCGGGCTGTTGGTCTCCGATGCCCAGGTCGCCGAAACCCCTTACACACTGTCGCTGGGCCGCGGCAAAAACCTCACCGCCCGGCTAGTGGTGCGCCGCGTCAAAGATGCCCGTTACCCCGATGCGCTGTTCCCGGTGTGGCGCTATCACCCGTTTTTGACCAACTCCGCGCTACCCACCGACCAGGCCGACATCACCCACCGCCGCCACGCCATCATCGAAACCACCTTCGCCGACCTCATCGACGGCCCCTTGGCCCGAATACCCTCGGGGCTGTTTGCCGCCAACTGCGCGTGGCTGGCCTGTGCGAGCATCGCGCACAACCTGCTACGCGCCACGGGCACCCTCGCCGGTGGCCATCACACCGTCGCCCGTGGCGCCACCCTGCGCCGCGAACTGGTCAACGTGCCCGCCCGCTTCGCCGCACCGGCCCGCAAGCCGATGCTGCACCTACCCGCTCACTGGCCCTGGCAAGCCGGATGGAAAACACTGTGGCACAACGTCATCGGCCACCACTATCCAACCGCGCAACCTCGCGCTGCCTAACCCAACGGACCTTCCCTGTTCACCCCGCCCGCACAGGCCCGACCCAGGAACCCCCAACAAGGAAAAGCTGGTGCAGGCCAGCCGATCACCCATGCCCGGTACCCCCCGGGCAGCTCCGCCTCATCCAAATCCACCCCAAGACCACTTGAGATCACCGATCCATGGTTTGAGGCTAAAAGAAGCCACGGCGATCCTGACAGGTCCACGGGCACAGCCCGACCACTCGATCGCCCAGCATCCACGGACCCTGTCCGAGGACTTTGAACACCTGCGATGGTTCGACCTACCCACAGCCTGCCTATCCCGCGCTGACACGGCCCAACTCGTTAACCGGCGGTAGCAAAACTGTCGGTCCTACGAAAACTGTGGTGATGTGGTGATGCGTCACTTACAGTGATGCCCAACGCCTTTCGTATACCCTGGCGGCCAGATCGTCGGCCTGCTCGAAACAGGTAGCGATACGCTCGGCCACCGCGGTGGCATGAGCCGGGTTGCTGCGATCCAGCCCCACCAGGATGTGGGCCACGTGCTTATCCATGCTGCGGTAGCCGTGCGAGCGGGGGAGCAGCGGGTCGATCTCGCGCAAGAATTCGTTGACGAGCTCATCGGGGAACCGCTCGGCCAGTCCCCGCAGCACCTCATAGGCGTGCAGGCAGGTATCGGCACTCACGGTCGCCGCACAGTTGTCCGACCGCGTCGATACAGTCCGCCCCGTCGGCGACCGCGGCCGCCAGATCAGCGAACACCTCCCCGGGCGCATACACCCACGGGCTGCGGTAGGTGTCTGCCAACGCGGCGGTGACCTGCGCCGATAACCCGGTCCGGTCGGCGAGCTCACGCAGCATGGCCATCCCGGCATGCGACACGACACCATGGCCGTCTGCGGAAACCTTCACCCGCGATGCCACCGCGATATTCTTCACTTGCGAAGTGCCTTCCCGTCAGGATCTTTGAACCGTAGAGAATTCCAATTATCCCTTGCAGGACAGGCACTTCGCTTATCTACAACCCGACACTCACAACAATCCACGAAAAATCCGGGCGAGTCGGCATGCGCGCTATCGGTGTCGTCCGGACTGCCTATGTATGTGCGCGTCTGCTGCACCGAAATCGCACCACAGACACCCCACTTGAGTGCTAGCATTGAGTGCAATGACAGCATGGGTAGGAGGGTGAATGGCAACTCTGACGATTCGCGATTTTGACGACGACCTCAAGGCGGCACTACGTGTGCGCGCCGCTGAGCACGGTCGCTCCATGGAATCCGAGGTTCGAGAGATCTTGCGTACTGTGTTGGAGCGCCCGTCGAGTGGTCCCGGGATGGCTACACGGATTCGACAGCGGTTCTCTGATGTCGCCGGGTCCGCAGACCTTGAACTGCCGAACCGAACTGAGCGCCCACGAGCCGCGGAGTTTGGCGGGTGATCGTCCTTGATACCAACGTCTTGTCGGAGTTGATGCGGAAGGCGCCAGAACCCCGTGTCGTTAGTTGGGTTGACAGGTTTCCCCCCTCGGACGTCCTGGTCACCGCCGTTACGGCGGCCGAGCTTATGTATGGCGTTGCCCGGTTGCCCGACGGCCGCCGCAAGCAGGAGCTACACGTCAAGGTTGAGGGACTGCTGACAGAAGATTTTCAGAACCAGATTCTGCCGTTTGATGGGCCGGCGGCGACGCACTACGCCGAAATCGTTGCCTCCCGAGAACGTGCTGGACGCCCGATCAGTATGGCGGACGCGCAGATAGCAGCAATCTGCCGTAACTGGAGAGCTGGACTCGCGACTCGCAATGTCGATGACTTCGTCGACACCGGTGTCGATGCGGTGGATCCGTGGGTCGGTCGAACCTAGTCCACGTAGTGGTGTTCCGATTTGTTGCCTGTCGTCTCAGCGACGGACCCTGAGTGTCGCCAGCTGTCGGGATGTCGACTGTGTCCCCGTGGCGCTCGATGTAGCGGGTGATTCGCGCTGTCGTCTCAGACTATTGGTCGCCTGAGTCTACTTGCTTGGCGCTAGGGGCGCGGCGTGGTCGGCGCCGTCGTCGTAGGCGATTGCTGAGGACCCATTGGCCCACCCGGACCCATCCCGCCGGGTCCCATCATTCCACCCGGACCCATGCCGCCGGGTCCCATCATTCCGCCTTGTCCCATCATCGGGCAGGTACCGTCACGGCCGCCGTGCCAGCCATAGTGGCCGTCTGAGGACCAGCCCAAGAAGAACCCCGAGAAGAAGATCACCGCGACGACGAACACGACACCGGCGACAATGCCTACCCAGGCCAACAGTCGACCCAGCCGACTTGACCCATCAGATCGGTCGTCGTGCCGGGGTTGGCCAGCCACGGTGGTCGGTTCGGCCCCGGATTCAGGTGTTTGCGCCATGTTTTCGAACGATGCCACCCATATACCCAACCGGGGTAGGGACTAATGGCCCTAGAAAGGGCACGCATTACGCTGCTGCACGAACACCGCTAACCACGATGGCTAGGTTGACCCGGCGGGCGGCGCTCGCCACGCTCGGTGCACTCGGTGCGGGCAGTGTCCTCGGTCTGCGGTATGCGCGTCGCAGCATCGTCGAAACACCGTCGACGGCGCCGGCGCCATGGGCAGTGGTCGCCGGCCGGGCGTCCTGCCAAATATTGGTTGGAGGCAGACGTGACTCGGGGCCGCCGGGCAGTATGGCGTCGCGCCGGCCGGCGGTACGACTCCTGAGTCGTGGTGACGCAGTCGTCGTGACGCTGCCGCGTCGCTCGATTCAGTAGCGACCGTGCGCCCGAGCCACGAAACCGAGATATATACAAGTCTGGCAACATGATAAAAGTGCTGGTGAACGAACGATATTGTGCCACACCTGATTTGCCGATAATCGACGTTATGTCAAGTAAGCCACTCGGCGTTCGCTATTACGCTGTATCTCAACATATTTCGTGTAAACAAAACCGCCGATAATATCTTGCCGATGTGATCAACACTCTCCCAGCGCTTCTTGCGACCAGGGTCATCCCATCAGTATCTCGATGTCGTCGCATTAGATGAATCAGAGTGCGCGCGTTGAGAACAGCTCACCGTGCGGATGGTCTTCGACGCATCCGCCGCTCCCCCACCGGGGGATTGCCAGCCCAGCTTCGCCAGACCAGTGTGGCCGCGAAAAGATAGATAATCTATCTTATCCATCAAATGCGGGGAAACCGATGCAGAACCATATCTTTGGCGTTGCATCTGTCGTCACGTGACAAAAAGGCCGCGGCGTTGGGGGCTCTACCGTCCGCCGACCATCTGGCACCCGCAACGCTCTATCGGTAGTTCTATAAGGCCCGTACCAAAGCCAAACAGCCAGGCTTTCGATCGAATCTCGCGCCACCGGTCCGGGATCGGATTTCAACTCCGCCAGGAAGCGTTCCCCACCGCCGGCAGCCGAATCCCGGTCCGGCTGGCCTGGGTCGCCACCGATCAGCTGCTCCAGCCGCGACGTCACACCGTCTGCCGAATCCAGCCTGGTTTCGATTGTGCGGCAAAACGATTCCTCGCATCGCTCGATCCCGCTGCCCACCAGGCGAGCGATCTGGCCAGGCGTTGGCGGTTCCATCCTCACCGCACGACACCGCGCGAGCACCGCATCCCGTAGCCGTTCCCGCCGCAACTCGCTCGCGCAGACCTCACGGGCCAACCAACCCGCCAACTGTTCCTGATCAGCCAGGACGTGTTCGGCGTAGGTCGGGCCGCGACGGCGGGTGCGCGGTTTCGCGCCCTTGGACTTGACCGAGCAGTGGCGCCCTTATGACGGCATTCACCGGGGCGTGTGATCGGCGGGGTGTCTCGATTCAGCGGGCTCGCAGCGGGCAGTCGGCGCAGGCCGCGCCTAAGGTGGCGTATCGGGTGCGGCTGATCGTTCGGGTCAACCCGTTGGAGGCACGTCGCGGTGCCGGCGGCGTGGTCGACGGCGAAGTCATCAACGCTGAACCCACCCGCAAGCGCTTGACCGAGGCGGTGCGGGCTTGACCCGGTCGATGTGGCCGCACTCGGCCAGTTCGGCGCCGAATTCCCCGGTGCCATAAGCAGAATCGCGCCAACACCTCACCGGTGTCCTCGTCGGCCAGCAGGCCCAGCCCGAATGTTGCTTCATAATTGTCGGCGCCACTGGGCCGTGGTAGTGCGCAGTTGCGCAGTTGGTGATGATGCCGGTGATGCCGGTATCAGGCTCAACCGCCGCGTGGGCCTTGAATCCGTCCTGGCGACGAGACACCGTCTTGTTGCTACGCACGTAAAAATCGCGCGGCGCGGTGGCTGGCTAAGCCCACGCTGTGTAACTCAGCCGATGTTGGGCTCCTGATCGGTATTCTCGGCTTCGGCCGGGCCCTCGGGGGTGAGGGTGTCGAGGATGAACTGGGCGGCGCTGTGTCGATCGGTGCCCGCGCTCTCAGCCTGGGTGTCCAGTTCCCGATGAGCTTGCCCCGGGGTGTAGCCGCGGCCGATGAGGACCCCGATGGCCTGATTGATGACCGACGCCGCTCGCAGAACTGTCCCGGTGTCCGACCCGGCAGGAACGCTGAGATGCTGATCGAGCACGAAATCGCTGACCGGGCGGCCCGTTAGCCACGCCAGGTCCGCGGTGAGGTCGACAAACGTTCCCGGCGTCCGCGCGTAGAGGATGAAGGCAACCGCCGGCGATGCCCGGCCGTCACCGACACCGGGCAGCGTCAGCCGAAGCGAAGTGCGAACATCGTCGGCCGCGCCATCCTCAAGGGTGGTGAACGTAAACGGCGGATCACCGTCGTCGACGGTCACACTCAGCCCGAGGTAGGTGGGCACCGCCGCTCGGATGTTGAGGCCCAATTGGTGCAGACTGTGCAGCACATCGGCGCCGGGCTCATCCAGGGCGGCGGTGAGGATGACCAAATCGGCGGCCAGGGCCGCAACGATCTTCATGACGGGATTGCTCCGCTGGGCGCTCCCGAGCGCGGATCGAGCCTGCCGGTGCCGAACAGGCGAGTCGCCCGCACGGTGGGGAACACGCGACCCGAGCCAGGACCCGTCGCGTTGACTGTTTGCCACCCTCCAACCTACGCGCGTGACACCGTGCGGTGACAGTTCGGCCGTGGGTCGACCTGGCGGTTCGGGCTCAGGTCGGGTTGTGTCGGGCGTGGGCGCGGCGCACGGCCTCATCGACGATGCGTTGGGCAACCTCAGCCAATTTGCGGTGTTCGACTTGGCTGATCGCCCGCAGCTGGGTGAACGCCTCCTCGGCGCTGCGCCCGCTGCGTCCCCGGATCAGGCCGATCGCTTGATCGATCACCGGGCGCGTTGACAGCGCCGTCTGCAACTGGGCGGTCAGCGTCATCGCCTGCGCGAGGATTTGGGCGTTGTGCACCGCCACCGCGGCGGGTTTGGCGAACAGTTCCCCCAGTTCGGCGGCGTGCTCATCGAAGACGTCTTTGCCGTGCGCGTAGACATTGATCGCCCCGACCACCTGATCCCGCACCAGCAGCGGCAGCGACAGCGCACTGTGCACGCCCAAGCGGCCCACTCGCGGACCGAACCGCGGCCACATCTTCTCCCCACCCAACGACCCGGACCGCACCGTGCGCCGCTCCAGCGCCGCGGTGATGCAGGGTCCCTCATTGAGGGTCACGTACTGAATCTCGTCGATCTCGGCGACAAACGCAGCGCTGGCCGCCAACGCCTCGACCATGTTGTCCACCCGGTCGACCCGCAACAAAGTCACCCCGGCACCGTCAGCGCCCGGGATTGCGCGCACCGCGAACGCCGCCACCTCCGCCAGCAACTCAGGCAATCCCAGACTGTCGGCGACCAGGCCCCCCAGCGCGCCGATCCCGGCCCGCAAGTCGGCGGCATCAGCGATTACCTGTTCTGAGGCCAACGCCCCATCTCCTGCGCGGCTGATGTCCCCGGTGAACTCCGTCATCAACGCCTACCTGTACTCAACATCCTGCCCAAGCCCAGTATCCGCCACAGCCCGCCACGTCGTTCGTGGCGCACCCGCCGCGAGATGGTTCCCACCCTTCGATGGTAGCCGCCGATGCGACAGGTGAAGCCGGCTCCCGTCGGGCTGGCTTGCCCGGTACCGCCAACGATCGTGGGTGTCGGCTGCGGGTCGAAAGGTTAACCGGAATCGACGCTGGGAAATAGGTCACCCACGCGATAGGGCGGGAGCCCTCGAACGGGTGTAGCGTCAGCGTTAGCTGAGAATTTGCAGCTGGTCCGGGATTGAGTTCGGCTGTCCGCCGCAGAAGTCAAGGAGCATTGGCTCCGAGCCCCGACACTCCGGTGATCGTTTGGTCCGGGACCACCATGACTGCTTCACCTTCTTTCCCGCTCGCCCTTTCCCCGCTCGCCTATCGGCCTGCCCTGGGCCAGCCAGATTGCAGACGATTGGTCGTTGGGGAGCCGACTCCCGCCACGGTGCGTGCCCGTGCGGATCTGACCGCTCCCAGAAGAGCCGTCCCCGATACGCAATCGCGAGCACGACGCGGTACGGCTGACCGGCCAAGCCGGGCGGTGTGCGGCGATGAAGTCTCTGACCCTTAGCTTAGGACCCCTCGACCCACGGTCGAGATCCTGCCCAAAACCAGCACCCGCGAAACACCGCCAGCAACGCCCAGCCACACCCACGGTCCGCGACCGATGCGCAGAGCTGGGTGAGGCCGCACACCGCCGACGCGCCGGAAGCCGTGGTGACCCGACTAGTACCACGGCCCGGCGCCGACCACGCGCAAGGCATCCCAACCTGATGCACCGCCGTCAACCCAACCCCGTCGACCGACAACGAATTTTTCTGCATACCGATTGATTGGAGTCACCATGTCCGCTGTTATGGAGACAGAACTATCTTCCCCTTCCGTCCTGCCGGATAGCAGTGTTCTTTCCCAGCCATTAGAGGGTCACACCGCACGTTTAGAGAGTCGTCGGTTGAAGTCGTCGGTGGCCGTCATCAGCGCCCACGGCGAGATTGACGTGTCCAACGCGGGCACTTTGGCCGAGTACACGCTGGGGCATGTGACGGGCTGTCGTGGGCTGATCCTTGATCTGCGCGGTGTGGATTTCTTTGGGGCCAAAGGTTTCTGGGCGCTACACAAGGTCTCTGCCGGCTGCGCCCGCGCCGGCATAGGCTGGGCGCTCGTACCTGGTGCAGCCGTCTCCCGGGTGCTGCGGTGGCGTGCCTCCCGTTTTCCGGACTGCGGACCAAATAGGGTCCGATCTGGAAAGGGTGAGAGAAATTGGCTGGGAAATACACGAAATACAAGCCTGAATTTCGTGACGAGGTTGCGAAGCTCGTGGTTGAGTCGAATCGTTCGATTGCGGAGGTGGCCCGTGAATACGGGCTCAATGGGACTACCGTGGCGGCTGGGTGAAGAAATACCGGGCCGCACACGCCGTTGACGAGCCGGCGCTGGAATTGACCGAACGCGCCCGGTTACGGGAGCTCGAACGCCGTAATCGGGAACTGGAAATCGAGAACGCGTTCCTAAAAAAAGCCAGTGCTTATGCGGGTGATCGGTGTCAAGTCCGGGGTCCGTCGAGCCTGGTGAGCGGCTCGGGTAGGCCTTCTGTCTGCGGGGTTCGTCGCGTTGGGTGGCATTGTCGAGCTGGTTGGTCAGGACCTGGCGGTGCTGCTCGTTGGTGAAGAAGCGGGTGCAGGTTTCGCAGATCGTTTCGTAGCGGCAGTCCAGGACTTTGGGCCGGGTGCAGTGCCCGTTGCCGAGTAGTCGGGTGGCCTCGCCGCGTAGGCGTCGCATGTCGGGGCCTTCCG
>CAWKKH010000003.1:0-1605623 GCA_963850135.1 uncultured Actinomycetota bacterium
AGCTGTCGGCAGCGCCGGTTAACGCAAGTGCACCACGTCACCGGCGGAAACCACGACGGTTTCGCCCTCGACGTCCAGACACAGCCGGGCCTGGTCATCGATGCCGGTGGCGGTCCCCACGATTTCTTTGCCGCCCGGCAGGTGCGCGCGCACGCGTGAGCCGATCGTCAGGCTGCGGGCCCGATAGTCGGCCGCCAGCTGCCAGTCGGCGCCGCGTGCGGCCCGCCAGGCGACGATCCGCCCACCGAGCTCGCGCAACAGCGCGCGCACCAGCTGGTCGCGGTCGGGCGCCGGCACGCCGAGGTCGAGCAGCGAGGTGGCCCCGGGCTCGTCGACCTCGCCGGGGGCCTGGGTGACGTTGAGCCCCAGCCCGATCACCACGACGGGGCGGGTGACCTCGGCGAGGATCCCGGCCAACTTGCCGTGCGAGCCCGCTGGACCGGCCAGCACGTCGTTGGGCCATTTGAGGCCCAATTCGGCGCCGGTCCCTTCGATCAGGGGGGCCACCGCGTCGACTACCGCCACGCCGGTGACCAGCGACAGCCAGCCCCACGCCGCGGCCGGGATGTCGGCGACCCGCACACCGACCGACATGGTGATCTGAGCGCGCGGGGAAGCCGACCAGCGGCGCCCCTGACGTCCGCGACCGGCGGTCTGGTGCTCGGCGATCAGCACCGCGCCGTCGATGTCGGCACCCGATGCCGCCCGGGCCAGCAGGTCGGCGTTGGTAGATCCGGTCTGCGCGACGACATCGAGTTGCCGCCAACCCAACCCGGTCCCGACCAGCTCGGCGCGCAATGCGGCCGGGTCCAGCGCCGGCCTCAGCCGATCCCGATCCATCACCGCCCTCCCGTTCCGCGATGCTGGTTGAGCATGTCCAGCACCGCCAGGTGGCTGAACAGCATGCTGGTCCCGATCGGATTGCCGCCGCCCGGATAGGCCGTGCCGCTGGGCGCGGCCATCGTGTTACCGGCCGCGTACAGCCCGCGGATCGGATTGCCGAACGCGTCGAGCACCCGTGCCGCGGTGTCGGTGCGCAGGCCACCTTTGGTGCCCAGATCGGAGATACCGAAGGCGGCCGCGTGAAATGGCGGCCGGTCGATGGACACCAGCGGCGACGCGCCACCGGAGAACGCGCGATCGAACGCCTCGTCGCCGCGGCCGAAATCGCCGTCGATTCCGGCGGCGGCAAACTCGTTGAAGCGCGCGACCGTTGCCGCCAGCCGCTCGCCGGGCACGCCGATCTTCTCGGCCAGTTCTTCAAGGGTGTCTGCGGTGTGCCACAGGCCGGCCGCGACGTACTTCGCGGTCTCCACGATGGAGACGTTGGCGGCCTTGACCGGCGGCACCTCGCCCTCCTTGTCGTCGTAGATCATCCAGTACGGCAACGTGATTGACCCTTTATTCAGCTGGGTCGATGATCTCACGGCCGGCCCGGTCGTAGGCCATGGACTCGTTGACGAACCGGTCGCCGTCCTGGTTGACGAAGATGCCGCCGGTGAACCACAACGCAAACGCCGAACGGCCGTCGGGGTGCGTCATGCCGGGCGACCACCACGCCTGGTCCAGCAGATCGGTGTCGGCGCCCGCCGCGATGCCGGCTTGTAGCGCCTGGCCACGACTGCCCGGACCGCCCATGGTGTCCCGGGCGACCCCGGGCACGCCATATTGGTGGCGCAGTTCGTCGTTGCTTTCGAAGCCGCCGGCGGCCAGTAGCACGCCCAGTCGGGTCCGGATGGCGGTTCGCTTACCCCCACGTTCGACGATGGCGCCGACGACGCGGCTTTCGGGACCGCCGGCCACCACGAGCTCGACCAGCGCCGCGTCACGCCGCAGCGACGCGCTGGGGTACTGCCCGATCGCCTTGAGGAAACGTGCGATCAGAGCGCGACCACCAACGAAATAGTCGGGCGGGGTTTCGGCGCCGAGCCGGTCGGTGTCGAGCGGCCCGCGGATCGCGTCCCGCAATTCGGGCGCTGCCGCCACTTTCAGAGGCTTCGCCGCAATGTGGCGCTGACCGTCGAGGCGCGCTTTCGGCGCCTTCCCGTAGTAGTCAGGCCACGGCAGTGGCACAAACTTGAGGTCGGGATCCCGCTCCAGGTATTCGATCAGGGGGGCGCCGCCGCGGACAAACGTCTCCTGTAGTTCGCGAGGGGTACGGTCGCCGACCACGGCGTGGTAGTAGGTCAGCGCGTCCTCAATGGTGTCATCGGTGCCGGCGCGAACCAGGACCGGATTGCAGGGGAACCACACCCCACCTCCGCCGGAGTAGGCGGTGGTGCCGCCGAATTTGTCGGTGGCCTCGATCAGCAGTACGTCGAGGCCTTCGCGCGCAGCGGTATACGCGCCGGTGACACCCCCGCCGCCGGACCCGGCCACCAACACATCGTGTTCTTCGGCCCAGTCGACTTCCGCAGTCCCAACCGGATCAAGCGCCCATCAGCGGAGACTACTTAAGGGTTGATTAAGGGCCTACAAAAGGGTCGGCCCAGGGGCTGCCGATAACATCAACTCCCATGACAAGCGTTACCGACCACACCGCCGAGCCCGCCGCCGAGCACACCATCGACATCCACACCACCGCCGGCAAACTGGCCGAGCTGCACAAGCGGACCGAAGAGTCACTGCATCCGGTCGGCGAAGCCGCCGTTGAGAAGGTGCACGCCAAGGGCAAGCTGACGGCCCGCGAGCGCATCACCGCGCTGTTGGACGACGGCTCGTTCGTCGAACTCGACGCGCTGGCCAAGCACCGCAGCACCAACTTCGGGCTCGGAGAGCAACCGCCCGGTCGGCGACGGCGTGGTCACCGGATACGGCACCATCGACGGCCGCGACGTGTGCATCTTCAGCCAGGACGCAACGGTGTTCGGCGGCAGCCTCGGCGAGGTGTACGGCGAGAAGATCGTCAAGGTCCAGGAACTGGCGGTCAAGACCGGGCGTCCGCTCATCGGCATCAACGACGGCGCCGGCGCGCGCATCCAGGAAGGCGTCGTCTCCCTGGGTCTGTACAGCAAGATCTTTCGCAACAACATCCTCGCCTCCGGTGTCGTCCCGCAGATCTCGCTGATCATGGGTGCCGCGGCCGGCGGCCACGTGTATTCGCCCGCCCTGACCGACTTCGTGGTCATGGTCGACCAGACCAGCCAGATGTTCATCACCGGACCTGACGTCATCAAGACCGTTACCGGCGAAGACGTCACCATGGAGGAACTGGGCGGCGCCCACACCCACATGGCCAAGTCGGGCACGGCGCACTACGTCGCATCGGGCGAGCAAGACGCCTTCGAATACGTTCGCGACCTGCTGAGCTACCTGCCCCCCAACAACTTCACCGACCCGCCGCGGTATCCCGTGCCGCATCCGGATGGCCCCATCGAGGACAACCTCACGGCCGAGGACCTCGAGTTGGACACGCTGATCCCGGACTCCCCCAACCAGCCGTACGACATGCACGAGGTGATCACCCGCATCCTCGACGACGACGAATTCCTGGAGATCCAGAACGGCTACGCGACCAACATCATCGTCGGGTTCGGACGTATCGACGGCCGGCCGGTGGGCATCGTCGCCAACCAGCCAACGCAGTTCGCCGGCTGCCTGGACATCAACGCCTCGGAGAAGGCGGCCCGGTTCGTCCGGACCTGCGACTGCTTCAACATCCCGATCATCATGCTGGTGGACGTTCCGGGTTTCTTGCCCGGCACCGACCAGGAATACAACGGCATCATCAGGCGCGGCGCCAAGCTGCTGTACGCCTACGGCGAGGCCACCGTCCCCAAGATCACCGTCATCACCCGCAAGGCCTACGGCGGCGCCTACTGCGTGATGGGTTCCAAGGACATGGGCTGCGACGTCAACATCGCCTGGCCCACCGCGCAGATCGCGGTGATGGGCGCCTCCGGCGCTGTCGGATTCGTCTACCGCCAGCAACTGAAGGAGGCCGGCAAGGACGGCCAGGACGTTGATGCGCTTCGCTTGCAGTTGCAGCAGGAGTACGAGGACACGTTGGTCAACCCTTACGTCGCCGCGGAACGCGGCTACGTCGACGCGGTGGTCCCGCCGTCGCACACCCGCGGCTACATCGGCACTGCGCTTCGCCTGCTGGAACGCAAGATCTCCCATTTGCCGCCGAAGAAGCACGGGAACATTCCGCTATGACCGAGGAGACCCCGCAGCCCACAGAGCCGCGCATCCGGATACTCAAGGGCAAGCCGACTGACGAGGAACTGGCCGCGCTGATCGTTGCGCTCGGCAGCGTCGGCGGTGCGCCCGCGCCGGCGCAACCCGAGAGCACGCGCTGGGGGCTTCCGGTTGACCGGCTGCGCTACGCGATCTCTAATTACCAACGAATCACGCTGCAGGAACGGGTGCACATGCAGCGATGACCCGCCTGGTGCTCGGGTCCGCGTCCCCCGGTCGGCTCAAAGTGCTCCGCCAAGCCGGCATCGATCCGCTGGTGCTGGTTTCCGGGGTCGATGAGGATGCGATCGCTGCCGGCTTGGGACGGGAGGCTTCCCCTCAGGACGTGGTGTGTGCTCTCGCGGAGGCCAAAGCCGCGCAGGTGGCCGGCGAGCTGACCAGCGATATCGCGGCGGATTGCGTTGTTATTGGCTGTGATTCGATGCTGTACATCGACGGCGTGCTCTGCGGCAAACCGCCGTCGGTCGCGGAGGCACGCGAACTTTGGCGGTCAATGGCGGGCCGCGCGGGCATCCTTTTCACGGGGCATTGCGTCATCCGGCTGCTGGATCACAAAATCGTTCATAGCGACAGCGAACCATCAAGTACCACAGTGCATTTCGGACATCCGTCGCCCGAAGACCTGGATGCCTACCTGGCCAGCGGCGAGTCGTTGCGGGTCGCCGGCGGGTTCACCCTTGACGGCCTCGGCGGGTGGTTCATCGATGGCGTCGACGGCGACCCATCGGCCGTGGTCGGGATCGGATTGCCCTTGACGCGGTCACTGTTGGCCCGGGCCGGGTTGTCGATCGCCGCGCTGTGGGCGGCAAATCCGGTTACCTAAATCGGTTTCCGGGGGTTTGGGAATTCTCCGAACGGGGCACAGACGTCGGGAATTGACCGATTTTCATGGGCTGATGAAGGGCGAGTTATGTCGTTTGTGGTCGCGGCGCCGGCGGTAGTTGAGTCAGCAGCAACTGATTTGGCAAGTATCGGTTCAAATATCAGTGCGGCCAGCGCGGCCGCCGCGACCCAGACCACGGCGGTGGTGGCCGCGGGTGCCGATGAGGTGTCGGCCGGCATCGCGGCGTTGTTCGGCTCGCACGCTCAGTCTTTTCAGACACTGAGCGCGCAGGCGGCATTGTTTCACCAGCAGTTCGTTCAGGCGTTGAACTCCGGTGCGGCGGCCTATGCCGGCGCCGAGGCCTCCAATGTCTCCCCGATGCAGCAAGCGCTCAACGCGGTGAACGCGCCCGCCGAGTCACTGTTTGACCGCCCACTGATCGGCAACGGCGCCAACGGCACCTCAACCAGTCATAACGGCGGGGCCGGAGGGCTGTTGTTCGGCAACGGCGGCAACGGCTATTCCACAGCCAGCGGCCCCGGTGGTAGCGGCGGGGCCGCGGGATTGATCGGAAACGGCGGCAACGGCGGGTCCGGCGGTACCGCCGGCGGTAATGGCGGGGCTGGTGGCCTGCTGTTCGGCAGCGGCGGCAACGGTGGTGGCGCCCCCGGCGGCGCCGGCGGTGGCGGCGGCAACGCGTTCCTGTTCGGCAGCGGTGGTTAGCGGGGGCACTGGCACGTCCGGCGGCGCCGCAGGTACCGCGGGCCTGCTGATCGGCAACGGCGGCAGCGGCGCCGCCAATGCCGCCGGCGGCAGCGCCTTCCTGTTCGGCAACGGCGGCAGCGGCGGAGTCGCCGGCCACGCCGGGCTCCTGATCGGCGACGGCGGCAGTGCGTTTGCGCCTGGGCAGGCCGGGGCGAACGGCGGGCTGTTGTTCGGCAACGGCGGCAACGGAGCCAGCGGAGTCAGCGGTGCCGCTGGTGGCAATGCATTCCTGTTCGGCAACGCTGGCGCCGGCGGTAACGCTGGCGGCGGCAACGGGGGTGCGGGCGGTGTGGGCGGCTTCCTGCACGGCAACGGCGGCAACGGTGGGACCAGCATCACGGGCAGCGGCGGTACCGGCGGCAGGGCCGGGGTGATCGGGAACGGTGGCAACGGGGGCTCCAGCGGCGTCGACGGCGGCAACGGCGGCAACGCCATCCTGATCGGCAACGGCGGTAACGGTGGGGCCGGAGTGATCGGCTCCGATGGGATCGGCGGCAGCCGCGGGCTCCTGTCCGGGAGCCCTGGCACGGCAGGCTAGCCGCGCGTCGGCGTCAGCCCCTCACCTTTCCCTTCTTAGCTGACAATTTTCCATTCTTAGCTGACAAACTGTCATCGGCTGACAAAGGGGGGGAGCGGGTAGATCAAGCGGCCGCTGCGCCAGCGGTCGTTGGATCCAGCAACACCGGGATGAGTAGGCTTTCTGGTGTGCCGCTGCCCCCGGATCCGAGCCCCGCACTGTCGGACTACGCGCACCCCGAACGGCTCGTGACCACCGACTGGCTGTCGGCCAACTTGGGTGCGCCCGGTCTGGCGATCGTCGAATCCGACGAGGACGTGCTGCTCTACGACGTCGGCCATATCCCGGGTGCGGTGAAGATTGACTGGCACACCGACCTCAACGACCCGAGGGTCCGCGACTACATCAACGGCGAACAGTTCGCAGACTTGATGAACCGCAAAAACATTGCCCGCGACGACACGGTGGTGATCTACGGCGACAAGAGCAATTGGTGGGCCGCCTACGCGCTGTGGGTCTTTACCTTGTTCGGCCATCCGGACGTGCGGCTGCTCAACGGCGGGCGCGATCTGTGGCTAGGCGAAGGCCGCGACGTGACGCTCGAGGTCCCCGCCAAGGCGTCAACCGGCTATCCCGTCGTGCAACGAAACGACGGGCCGATCCGTGCGTTCAAGGACGACGTGCTGGCCATCCTGGGCGCCGAGCCGCTGATCGACGTGCGCTCACCGGATGAATACACCGGCAGGCGCACACACATGCCCGACTATCCGGAGGAAGGCGCGCTGCGCGCCGGCCACATCCCCACCGCTCGATCGATCCCGTGGGCCAAGGCGGCCGACGACAGCGGTCGATTCCGCGGCCGCGAAGAGCTCGACGCGCTCTACGGCTTCATCGGACCCGAAGACAAGGCGGTCGTCTACTGCCGCATCGGCGAGCGGTCTAGCCACACCTGGTTCGTGCTCACCTACCTTCTGGGCAAACCGGGCGTGCGCAATTACGACGGCTCGTGGACCGAATGGGGAAATGCCGTGCGCGTGCCGATCGTCGCCGGCGAAAGCCCGGGACCCATCCCCGCCTGATGGCCCTCCCATGAGTCTCCCTGCACCGCTAGCCGAAGTGGTGGCCGACTTCGCCGAGGTCGATGGCCAGGACAAGCTCAAGCTGCTGCTGGAATTCGCCGACGACCTGCCTGCCCTGCCCGACGATCTGGCCGAGGCGGCCATGGAGCCGGTGCCCGAATGTCAGTCGCCGCTGTTTCTGCATGTCGACGCAAGCGATCCCAACCGGGTGCGGCTGCATTTCAGCGCCCCGGCCGAAGCCCCGACCACTCGCGGGTTTGCCTCGATCCTGGCCGCCGGCCTCGATGAACAGCCCGCGGCTGACATCCTGGCGGTGCCCGAGGACTTCTACACCGACCTCGGTTTGGCCGCTCTGATCAGCCCGCTGCGGTTGCGCGGAATGTCGGCAATGCTGGCCCGTATCAAGCGGCGATTGCGTGAGAATCGCTAGAACCTTCAAACCAGAACCTGAAATTCGGCACCGCTTCGTCGGGCTCGCGGCGCGGCGCTTAGACTTCCCCCGAGTTGTAAGAAACTCTCTTAGACAAGAAGACTGCAGAGATGCCAACAGGAGGCGCAGTGGCTAGTCACGCCAGCTCGACGATCACCGGAATTTCCAAGGTGCTCGTCGCCAATCGCGGCGAGATCGCCGTCCGGGTGATCCGGGCGGCCCGCGATGCGGGCCTGTCCAGCGTGGCGGTATACGCGGAACCCGACGCCGAGGCGCCGCACGTGGCGCTTGCCGACGAGGCGTTCGCGCTGGGCGGTCAGACGTCCGCGGAGTCCTACCTGGATTTCGGCAAGATCCTCGACGCGGCGGCCAAGTCCGGCGCCAACGCCATCCACCCCGGCTACGGGTTCCTGTCCGAGAACGCCGACTTCGCCCAAGCGGTTATCGACGCGGGCCTGATCTGGATCGGGCCCAGCCCGCAGTCGATCCGCGACCTCGGCGACAAGGTCACCGCCCGCCACATCGCCGCCCGCGCGCAGGCGCCGCTGGTGCCCGGCACCCCTGACCCGGTCAAGAACGCCGACGAGGTCGTGGCCTTCGCCAAGGAGTACGGCGTGCCGATCGCGATCAAGGCCGCCTTCGGCGGCGGCGGCCGCGGCATGAAGGTGGCCCGCAACATCGACGAGATCCCCGAGCTGTTCGAGTCGGCCACCCGCGAGGCCGTCGCGGCATTCGGCCGCGGCGAGTGCTTCGTCGAGCGCTACCTGGACAAGCCGCGCCACGTCGAGGCGCAGGTGATCGCCGACCAGCACGGCAACGTCGTCGTCGCCGGCACCCGGGACTGCTCCCTGCAGCGCCGCTTCCAGAAGTTGGTCGAAGAGGCGCCCGCGCCGTTCCTGACGGACGCGCAACGCAAGGAGATCCACGAATCGGCGAAGCGGATCTGCAAGGAAGCGCACTACTATGGCGCCGGCACCGTCGAATACCTGGTCGGCCAGGACGGCCTGATCTCGTTCCTCGAAGTGAACACCCGCCTGCAGGTCGAGCACCCGGTCACCGAGGAGACTGCGGGCATCGACCTGGTGCTGCAGCAGTTCAAGATCGCCAACGGCGAGAAGCTGGATATCACCGAGGATCCGACTCCGCGCGGACACGCCATCGAATTCCGGATCAACGGCGAGGATGCCGGACGCGGATTCTTGCCGGCGCCGGGCCCGGTCACCAAATTCGAGCCGCCCAGCGGCCCCGGTGTCCGGTTGGACTCTGGCGTCGAGACCGGCTCGGTGATCGGCGGCCAGTTCGATTCGATGCTGGCGAAGCTGATCGTGTACGGCGCCACCCGCGAGGAGGCGCTCGCGCGCTCGCGCCGGGCTCTGGACGAGTTCCACATCGAGGGGCTGGCCACCGTCATCCCGTTCCACCGCGCTGTGGTGGCCGACCCGGCCTTCATCGGCGACCACGACGGCTTCACGGTGCACACGCGCTGGATCGAGACCGAGTGGAACAACACCGTCGAGCCTTTCACCGGTGGTGCGCCACTCGATGAGGACGACGCACTGCCGCGACACAAGGTGGTCGTCGAGGTCGGCGGCCGCCGGCTCGAGGTTTCGTTGCCGGGCGACCTGGCGCTGTCCAATGGTGCCGCCGACGCGGCCGGCGTCGTCCGCAAAAAGCCGAAGCCGCGCAAGCGGGGTGCACATGCCGGCGCGGCGGCCTCCGGTGACGCGGTAACCGCGCCGATGCAGGGCACCGTGGTCAAGGTCGCGGTGGAAGAAGGGCAGCAAGTCGCGGTCGGCGACTTGGTCGCGGTCCTCGAGGCGATGAAGATGGAGAACCCGGTCACCGCGCACAAGGACGGGACCATCACCGGACTCGCCGTGGAGGCGGGGGCCGCGGTCACTCAGGGCACGGTGCTCGCCGAGATCAAATAGATCCGGACGGCCCCTACTCCAGCTGGTCTCGCAGTCGCGACAGCGACTTAGCCAGTAGCCGAGACACATGCATCTGTGAAATGCCGACCCTGTCGGCGATCTGCGTTTGTGTCATCGACTCGAAAAACCTGAGTACCAACACCGTTCGCTCCCGCTCGGGCAACGACTCGAGCAACGGGCGTAGCGCTTCCTGGTCTTCAATCCGGTCGAGGGCGGCGTCCGGGTCGCCCAAAGTGTCCGCGATGGCCCGGGCTTCGTCATCTTCGCCGCCGCCACCGCTGTCAATGGACAAGGTGTTATACGAGCTGCCCGCCACCAGGCCTTCAACGACCTCGGCGCGGTCCATCTCAAGTTCGGCGGCCAGTTCGGTCGCGGTGGGCGCCCGGCCCAGGCGCTGCGACAGCTCGGCGGTGGCGGAGCCAAGCCGCAGGTGCAGCTCCTTGAGCCGCCGGGGAACCTTGACCGACCAGCTGTTGTCTCGGAAGTGACGCCGGACCTCACCCATGATTGTCGGGACAGCGAAAGACACGAAGTCCGAACCGGTTTCGACGTCGTAGCGCACCACCGCGTTGACCAATCCGACCCGCGCAACCTGAACCAAGTCGTCGCGAGGTTCGCCCCGGCCCTCGAAGCGGCGGGCGATGTGGTCGGCCAGCGGCAGGCACCGCTCAACGATCTCGTCCCGGTGGCGCTGGAATTCCGTTGAGTCGGCGGCCAGGTGGGCCAACTCACGGAACATGTCCGGGACGTCGGCGTATTCGTTCGGGCGTGAATCCGAACTGCCGCTGGTGCGCACCGTCACCTGCTGGTGGCTGTCCGCCGCGCCGTCAGCATGATACCGAAAACACTGCCGGACCCACTGGGTTCACGACCGTCATGGAAGGTCTGCACGTCGTCAGCCAAGGATGTCAGGACATGCCAACTGAAGCTGCCGGGTGACACGACATCGTGGGTTTCGCACGCCGCGGAAGCCTCGATCACCAGCTCCTCCTCGTGCGGATCGACGACCACGACGAGCGTTGCGTCGGGAGTGGCCGAACGGATCAACCGGGTGCACACTTCGTCGACCGCGAGCCGCAGGTCCGCGACGGCGTCGAAGTCCAGGTCTTCGAAGGTGCCGATCGCGCCGACCAGAGTACGCAGCATCGCAAGGTTCTCCAGGCGTGCAGCAACGTGCAATTCGACGGCCCGGTGGCCTCGTTCGCGCTTGCTACCGTGCAAAGCTGCATCGGTCATATGGTCTCCCGGCAATGTTTTAGTGAGACTACTCCCGTTTTGGGTCCCGTTTTGGGTCCCGTTTTGGGTCCCGTTTTGGGTCCCGTTTTGGTGCTCGCCTTGGACCTTACGTCCGATCCCGTTAGTCATGAGCGCCTGAGCGCATTATGTCCTTGTTGACGGAGTGGCCACGCCAACGCAATTTCGCCCGAATTCATCATTGTTTAGTCCTAATACCCGCTGGACGATGCCGGCAATCGCGAATTCGCATATCGGGCTTCGTTTGGCCCGCTCGTCACCCCGTCCTTTCAGAGGCCGAGTAACGGACCGGCGATCGCGGGCGCCCCGATGGCCAGCGCCATGATCATCAGCGTCAACAAAAACCAGCCGGCACCGTGCCACGCCCACCAGACGCCGTCGCTGCGCCAGACGCGATTGGTACGCCAAAATGCCCAAAGGGCGCCGACGAACAGGATCAGTGGTCCGCCAAAGGCGAGCAGCATGCGCTGGGGCCGGCCGCACGTGACCGTGGCTGTGGCCGTCTCCCCGCAGCCACTCACCCACAACGCGGCCACGACAAGAAATCCGATTCCGACGGTCGCGGCCAACACGGCAAACCGGACGGCGGCGCGCACTTCGCCGTCATCCTGACCCAAGCGATCCCCATGCGGTCGTTCATCTGCTGTCGGCATCGTCAAATCCCATACTCCGCTCCAAGTGCTCTTTCAACACAGTCGAAAGAACATTCGCGGTCTGCGCCGCCGACCTGCGCGAGGCCCAGAGTGTCGCAAACGTCGATATTTGCAGGTCCCGGCGTCGAGACCGGCTGTGCCAAGAAACCGGCAGCGGGGGCCGGCCCAAGGATTTGAGTTCGGATCAAAACGGAACGCTTACTCAATCGCCATGCGTATCATCTGACGCATGGGGAGCGCCAGAAGGCGATTATCGCCCGAAGACCGCCGGGCGGAGCTGCTGGCTCTGGGGGCGGAGGTCTTCGGGAAAAGGCCATACGATGAAGTCCGCATCGACGAGATCGCCGAGCGGGCCGGAGTTTCGCGGGCTCTGATGTACCACTACTTCCCTGACAAACGGGCGTTCTTCGCCGCGGTTGTCAAGGACGAGGCTGATCGGCTGTACGAGGCCACCAATAGGGAGCCTGTCACCGGCCTGACGATGTTCGAGGAGGCGCGCGCCGGGGTGCTGGCCTACATCGCTTATCACGATCAGAATCCCGAGGCCGCGTGGGCCGCGTACGTGGACATGGGCCACACCGACCCCATCTTGCTGAGCATCACCGAGGAAGCCAAGAAACGCCAGCTGGAGAACATCATGACCCGCATCGGCGAGGTCGTGGCCGGGGTGCAAGAAGCAAAGCTGGAACCGGACGTCGAACGGGATCTCCGGGTCATCATTCATGGCTGGATCGCGTTCACCTTCGAGGTGTGCCGGCAGCGAATCATCGACCCGACGACCGACGCCGACCGCCTGGCCGACGCCTGCGCGCACACGCTCCTCGACTCGATCGCCCGGGTACCCAAAATCCCAGACACATTGGCCCATGCGATGGCGACCGCGCGGCATCTACCGCAGCAGTGAGCTGGACTGTCGGTGCCCATTGGCACCATGGCTAGGTGGACACCGCGCATTCTGACCCGTTAGCCCGGTTCAGTCCGATCACCCGGGAATGGTTCGTCAGCACCTTCGACGCACCCACGGCCGCACAGGCCGGTGCCTGGGAGGCCATCGCCGGCGGTCATAACTCGCTGGTCATCGCGCCGACCGGTTCGGGAAAAACGCTGGCGGCCTTTCTGTGGGCGTTAGACAGCCTCGCTCGCCTCGCCGGTGCGCATGACCGGCCGACGGGCACCCGCGTGCTCTACGTGTCCCCGCTCAAGGCGTTGGCTGTCGACGTCGAGCGAAACCTGCGCACGCCACTGACCGGGCTCACCAGAATCGCCGAACGCCGTGGTCTGCCCGCACCCGACATCAGCGTGGGTGTCCGGTCCGGGGACACCGCGCCTGCACTGCGCCGCCAGCTCATCGCCAAGCCGCCCGACGTACTGATCACCACCCCGGAGTCACTGTTTCTGATGCTGACCTCTGCCGCGCGCGAAACCCTGGCCGGCGTGCAGACGGTGATAGTGGACGAGATCCACGCGATCGCCGCAGGCAAACGCGGCGCACACCTGGCCTTGTCGCTGGAGCGGCTCGACGCACTGCATACAGGGCGCCCCGCACAGCGCATCGGGTTGTCGGCGACCGTGCGTCCGCCCGAGGAACTCGCGCGGTTCCTGTCCGGCGGAGCCCCCACGACTATCGTCGCTCCCCCGTCGGACAAGACGCTTGAACTGTCCGTGCAGGTGCCGGTGCCCGATATGGCCAACTTGGCGAACAACACCATCTGGCCCGATGTCGAGGCACGTCTGGTCGACCTGATCGAATCGCACCGCTCGACTATCGTTTTCGCCAACTCGCGGCGACTGGCAGAACGGCTTACCGCGCGGCTCAACGAGATTCACGCGGATCGGCTCGGCATTGAGCTCACGACTAATGCCGATCAAAAAGCCGATCAAAAAGCCGATCAAAAAGCCAACCCGCGAGTGGCGGGTGGGGCACCGGCGCACATCATGGGTAGCGGCCAAACCTTCGGCGCCGACGCGGTCCTGGCCCGCGCCCACCATGGTTCGGTCAGCAAGGAGCAGCGCGCCCTCGTCGAGGATGACCTGAAACGCGGACTGCTCAAAGCGGTGGTGGCCACCTCGAGCCTGGAACTGGGCATCGACATGGGCGCCGTCGACCTGGTGATCCAGGTGGAGGCACCGCCATCGGTGGCCAGTGGCCTGCAACGCATCGGACGCTCCGGACACCAAGTCGGTGAGGTCTCGCGCGGCGTACTGTTCCCCAAACACCGCACCGACCTGATCGGCTGCGCGGTCAGCGTGCAGCGCATGCTGGCCGGGCAGATAGAGACCATGCGGGTGCCCGCCAACCCGCTCGACATCCTGGCACAACAGACCGTGGCGGCGGCCGCACTGGAGCCGCTGGACGCAGACAGATGGTTTGACACCGTGCGGCGCAGCGCACCGTTCGCGACGCTGCCCCGCAGCGTGTACGAGGCCACCCTGGACCTGTTGTCCGGCAAGTATCCGTCCACCGAATTCGCGGAGCTGCGCCCGCGGTTGGTCTATGACCGCGATGCCGGCACCCTGACCGCGCGGCCCGGTGCGCAGCGCCTGGCCGTCACCTCCGGCGGCGCCATCCCCGATCGCGGACTCTTCACTGTGTACCTGGCTTCTTCTGTTGAAGGCTCCGAAAAACCCTCGCGGGTAGGCGAACTCGATGAGGAAATGGTCTACGAATCGCGTCCCGGCGATGTGATCTCGCTGGGGGCCACCAGCTGGCGGATCACCGAGATCACCCACGACCGGGTGCTGGTGATCCCCGCGCCGGGCCAACCGGCGCGGTTGCCGTTCTGGCGGGGCGACAACGTCGGGCGTCCAGCAGAGCTGGGCCGCGCGCTCGGCGCCTTCACCGGCGAGCTGGCCGGATTGGGTCGCAGTGCTTTTGATACGCGTTGTGCGGGTTTGGGTTTCGACGCTTATGCGACCGATAATCTGTGGGGGCTGCTTGACGAACAGCGCGCCGTCACCTCGGTTGTGCCGACCGACGCGACCCTGCTGGTCGAGCGGTTCCGCGACGAGTTGGGCGATTGGCGGGTAATCCTGCACTCGCCGTACGGGCTGCGGGTGCACGGGCCGCTGGCCCTGGCCGTGGGCCAGAAGGCTGCGCGAACGCTACGGCATCGACGAGAAGCCGACCGCATCCGACGACGGGATCGTGGTGCGGTTGCCCGACACTTTCGCTGATCTTGGGTCGGGCCCATCCCACGAAACCCCGCCCGGCGCGGAGATATTCGTCTTCGACGCCGACGAGATCGACCCGATCGTCACCGCCGAAGTGGGTGGGTCGGCCCTGTTCGCGTCGCGGTTCCGTGAGTGCGCAGCCCGCGCCCTGCTGCTGCCCCGCCGGCATCCGGGCCGCCGCTCACCGCTGTGGCACCAGCGCCAGCGTGCCGCCCAGTTGCTGGACGTGGCGCGCAAGTACCCCGACTTCCCGATCGTGCTGGAGACCGTCCGGGAATGCCTGCAGGACGTCTACGACGTCCCAGCGCTGGTCGAGTTGATGACCGGTATCGCCCAGCGCCGGGTGCGGGTACTGGAAGTCGAAACCGCGAAGCCCTCGCCGTTCGCGGCGTCACTGCTGTTCGGCTACGTCGGGGCCTTTATGTACGAGGGTGACACCCCGATCGCCGAACGGCGCGCAGCGGCGCTCTCGCTGGACAGCACGCTGCTGGCCGAGCTGCTCGGCCGGGTGGAGCTGCGCGAGCTGCTCGATCCCCAGGTGATCACCGCGACTGGCCGCCAGTTGCAGCACCTGTCCGATGACCGGGTCGCCCGCGATGCCGAGGCGGTCGCCGATCTGCTGCGACTGCTGGGCCCGCTGACCGAAGAGGAGGTGGCCGCCCGGGCCGGCAGTGCCAGCCACAGCAGCGACGGCAACGCCATCGGGGGCTGGCTGGAGGGCTTGCGCGCCGCAAGGCGTGCGCTGACGGTGTCGTTCGCCGGCCGCAGCTGGTGGGTCGCCATCGAAGACATCGGCCGACTGCGCGACGGCGTCGGTGTGGCGGTGCCGGTTGGCGTCCCCGCCACCTTTACCGAAGAGGTGGCCGACCCACTGGGCGAGCTGCTGGGCCGCTACGCGCGCACCCGCACCCCATTCACCACCGCCCAGGCCGCGGCCCGATTCGGCCTGGGACTGCGGGTGACAGCCGACGTCCTGGGCCGGCTCAGCGGCGCCGGCCGGCTGGTACGCGGCGATTTCGTTTCGTTTGACGTCTCTTTTGAAGTCGGCCCTGACGACGTCGCCCCCGGCGGGGCCGGCGCGGAGCAATGGTGCGACGCGGACGTGCTGCGCATTCTGCGGCGACGTTCGCTGGCCGCGCTGCGTGCCCAGGTAGAGCCGGTGAGCACCGCCGCCTACGGGCGCTTCCTGCCGGCCTGGCAGCACATCGGCGTCTCGGGTTCTTCTAGCGCTTCGGGTTACGCCGGGCTAGACGGCCTGGCCTCCGTCATCGATCAGCTGGCCGGCGTTCGGATACCCGCCTCGGCGATCGAACCGCTGGTGCTGACGCCGCGGGTCCGCGACTACTCACCGGCGATGCTCGACGAGTTACTCGCGGCCGGCGAGATCACGTGGTCCGGCGCCGGTTCCATCTCGGGCAGCGACGGCTGGATCGCGCTGCACCCGGCCGATTCCGCGCCATTGACGCTGGCCGCCCCGGTCGAGATCGATTTCACCGACGCGCACCGGGCGATCCTGGGTGCGCTGTCCGGTGGCGGCGCGTACTTCTTCCGCCAGCTCGCCCAACACGAGATCGGGGAGACTGCACTCAAAGCCGCTCTGTGGGAATTGATTTGGGCGGGCTGGGTCACCGGCGACACGTTTGCACCGGTGCGCGCACTGTTGGGCGGCGCCGGCACGCGCAGGCGTTCCGCGCCGGCGCACCGCGGACGCCGGCCGCCGCGCCTGAGCCGATACAGCCTCGCGAACCCGCAGTCCCGCAGCATCGAACCGACGGTGGCAGGCCGGTGGTCTGCCCTGCCGGCTCCCGAGCCGGATTCCACACTGCGGGCCCACTACCAGGCCGAGCTGCTCTTAAGCCGGCATGGTGTGCTGACCAGGGGGGCGGTGACCGCCGAGGGTGTGCCGGGCGGGTTCGCCAACCTCTACAAGGTGCTGCGCTCCTTCGAGGACGCCGGCAGGTGCCAGCGCGGCTATTTCGTGGAGTCCCTGGGAGGCGCCCAGTTCGCGGTCTCATCGACCGTCGACCGGTTGCGCAGCTACCTCGACGACCCGGGCTCGTTCAGAGACCCGGAACGGCCGGAGTACCGGGCCGTGGCGTTGGCCGCCGCCGACCCGGCCAACCCTTACGGCGCCGCCCTGCCCTGGCCCACCTCCGGCGCCGACGGCGGCGGTAATGGGGCCACCGGCGCCCGGCCGGGTCGTAAAGCCGGGGCACTCGTCGTGCTGGTGGACGGCGAGCTGACCTGGTTTCTCGAGCGGGGCGGGCGGTCATTGCTGACCTTCACCAACGACGCCGCGGCCGGTCATGCCGCGGCCACCGCACTGGCCGACTTGGTCGCCAGTGGGCGCGTGGCATCGATTCTGGTGGAGCGTGTCGACGGGGTACCGGCGCTGCAGCCGCGCGCCGGCGGGGAGCCCGCAGCGCTGACCGCGCTCTCGGAAGCGGGTTTCATCCGTACACCGCGCGGCTTGCGGCTGCGGTGAGCAATGCCCGAGGGTGACACCGTCTGGCACACGGCGGCCACGCTGCGCCAGCACCTGGCGGGACGAACGCTGAGCCGCTGCGATATCCGGGTGCCCGGGTTCGCCACCGTCGACCTCGCCGGGGAGTCGGTAGACGAAGTGATCAGTCGGGGAAAGCATTTGTTCATTCGAGTCGGGCGGGCCAGCATTCACTCGCATCTGAAGATGGACGGCAGCTGGCGGGTCGGCCCGATCGTTCGAGGCCGGGTGCCCGGGGGGCACCGGGCGCGAATCGTATTGGAAGCAGACACCGTTCGGGCCGTCGGCGTCGACCTCGGCGTGCTGGAAGTGCTCGACCGCGATCATGATGGTGACGCGGTCGCACACCTGGGACCCGACCTGCTGGGCGACGATTGGGACCCGCAGATTGCTGCAGCGAATCTGACGGCAGACCAGAACCGATCCATCGCCGCAGCACTGTTGGATCAGCGGGTGCTGGCCGGTGTCGGCAACGTGTACTGCAACGAATTGTGTTTCATCGCCGGACATCTCCCGACCACGCCGGTCAGCTCCATCACCGATGTGCATCGCCTCGTCACCCGCGCCCGGGACATGCTGTGGGCCAACCGGTTGCGCTGGAACCGCTGCACCACCGGCGATACGCGGGCAGGCCGGCAGTTATGGGTGTACGGCCGAGCCGGACGGGGCTGCCGGCGTTGCGGCACACCCATCAGCTACGACAACTCCGGCGGCCGGGTGGCGTACTGGTGCCCGGCCTGCCAGGGATGAATCCAATGGAACCCAGAATGTCGACTACCTGCACCTTCCAGCAGCCTGCCGCATTTTAGGCTCCGTTAACCTTTGAGTCATCTGCGCGATGGTTTGTCTCGGCACTCTGTGGTTGCGGTGATTGCAAGCTAGGCGCGATCATTGAGTTGCGCGGCGTCGTACGTACTTGCAGCATTGGCGGCCCGGGCTTCATTCTCACCAGACATCCGCTCTTTATGTTCCACGGGAGTATCCGAAATGACGAGTATCCGTACCGGCAATCCCAGCCCGCTGCGCTCGCTATCAGCTGTCGGCTTCGCACTGGCGGCCGCGATGCTTGGCCCGCTGGGAACTGCCGCGACCGCTCACGCTGACAACACCGATCAAGCTTTCATATCAACGCTGCGGGCTCACGGGATCGAACACGAGTCGGAACAAACCGAGATCATGGCCGGCCATTTGGTCTGCCACCAACTCGGGATGGGCAAGACGCCGCAACAGGTCGCGACCGACGTAATGAACAGCAGCGGACTGGACGGTGACAACTCCGGGTTCTTCGTCGCCATTGCCGAAGAGGCGTACTGCCCGCAGTATCAAAGTGCGGAATGACGGCACGACTTTAACTCCGTCTGATCCGTAAGCCTGGATCGAACGCGACTAATTGCGCGCGTGCGCGAGGAAAAATTGCGCAATGACTTCCGACGCGTCAAATGCGCGCGTGGTGGTTCCAATTACCGCCGCGGGCAGATACTGCTTCGCGCCCGGCCAGGTATGACCCCCGTTGTCAATCTTGTAGAAAACCACTTCGGTGGAATCAGCACATAGCGAGGCATCAAAGCGGTGAACCGATGTTCCGTCACCGACATCGGGCAGGTCCTGTTCCACCGGATCGCCTTGGCATCGGTCGAGAGAGCGCCACTTGTCGACCATGCCGGTCACCGAGACCGAGTGGCTGACTCCGCCGCGGCCGTGCACGTCGCCACCGTTGAACGGCACCAGCGGATCGTGGGTTCCGTGCACCGCCAGTACCGACACCGGCCGCGATGGATTGCAGGCCACCCCGGCACCGAGCGTGCCGGACACCGGGGCGATCGCCGCGAAGACATCGGCGCGATCGCAGGCCAGCCTGTTGGACATGAATCCCCCGTTGGACATGCCGGTGGAAAAGACATGCCCAGTCGGAACTCCGAAGTCGTTCGCCAGCTTGCCCACCAGCGCGACCAGGAATCCCAGGTCGTCGATGTGGTGGCGGCCCGCCGGCGATGCTGCTCGTCCGTCCGCCCAGCTCTTGTCGTAGCCGTCGGGGTAGACGACCAGCAGGTTGGTGGCGTCGGCAGCGGAGTCGAATTCGCTGAGCCCCTCCTGCCCCATTCCGGTCGCGGCGCCGCCATGCAGATTGAGCACCAGGCCGACGGGAGGGCCCGGTGGCACATGCACCCGGTAGGTCCGGGTCAGGCCGCCGAACTGGAACGTCCCGGATTGGTCTCGCTCCGCGGCCTGCCCTTGGTGGGCGCCGCAACTCGCAACGCAAACAGCGACAACGGCCAGCGACAGCAGTCGCACCCAGGGCATGTTCGTCAAGTTACCGACCACGCTTGTGGATCGACGAGGGCGGGCGGGTGAATTGTGGACAGGTATGTGCCAGGAAGATTGGCGGCGTGGGATGATCGCATCGTCAGCGGCACAACTTGCCATCCGCTCTTCTACTTCTGATCGGGGAGGTTCCAGCAATGACCACTATCCGAGCGCGCTTGCCGAGACCCGTCCGATCAGTTTTGGCGGGCTTTGTGCTGGCGCTTACGCTGCCTTGCTTCGTGGGAGCGGGGACCGCGACCGCGAAGGCCGACGAAGTCGACAACGCGTTTCTAAATGCGATTCAGGCTAAGGGCATCAACTTCGCGACGCCGGAAGCCGCGATCGTTGCCGGCCATGAGGTCTGCGATGAACTTGATCTCGGCAGGCAGAAGTCCGACGTCGCGAATGAAGTGATGAGCAGCAGCAACCTGGACGGCTACCGCGCCGGATACTTTGTGGGCGCCAGCATCGCTGCATACTGCCCACGACATCATTAATAGATAATTCATAGACCCGGAGGCGTCCGCCCAGTGCGCCGACCGGGGTGGTAGCGCGTAGACTCCGGGTGCATGTATCTCGGAGAGTGTAAGTGATCACAAAAGCGTTATTTGGTGTTGTAGCGGCCACAGTCGCGGTCAGTGTCGGGGTCGCGGTGGCCACACCGGTGAACGCGGACCCAAGCGCTTTTCGTGCCCTGAGCTGCAGCTGCGCGGGTCAAATCTCTGAGGCGGTTCGCGGCCCCAGCGTGCGGGACCAAATGAATGACGGGATCGAGAGCGGTCTCGCTGATTTGCAAGGGGTTGCGGGCTAACCTGCCCGTTCACCCCGCCGACGGCGGTCGGGGTATGACCGTACCCTCGACGTCCTTTCCGTAAGCAACGTCTTCGTACTTCTGCGGCTTGCGCTTACGCCAGCCGCTGCCTGCCGACGACATCGGCGGCGGCATCAACGGGGGCAAGGGGAACCCGGAGTCCGCCGCGGCGAGCGGGGTTACCGACGACGCAAGCTGCACCGGCGTTTGCGCGGCGGGCAACAGCCCCACCACCGCAGGCGGCGCCATCAAGTTGCCGATCTTGATTCCAGCCCCCATTGCCGCGGTAGGCGCTTGCGACCCGCCAAGGGCCTGGACCGCGTTGGAGAGACTGGCCGACGCCGTTCCCAGCGCCGATTCCCCCTCCGAAAGGCCCTGGCCGACTTCGGGGGCAACCGACTGCAGCGCCTCGGCCGAAGTGTTCTGCGCCGCATAGCTGAGCAGATTGATGGGAAATCCGGACGAGATGAATTGGTTGGCATATTGGTTCGCCAGTCCAAACCAGCCGGCTTGCGGGTCGAAGCTCTCCAGCGATGACAATATCGAGGCCGACGTCGGGGCGGCGGTGCCGGAAGCGGTTGCGGGCACAGCGCTGGCTTGAGTGGCCGCCCCCGTCGCAGTGGTAATCGTTGGCGGCGAAGTGAACTGCGACGACGGGAGAGCTTGTGCAGAGGCCGCCTGATAGCGAAAAATCGCCGACGAATTGTTCGCCCACATCTCCTGGTACTGGGCCTCCGTCGCGGCGATAGCCGGAAGGTTCATGCCGAATGCGTTCGTCGCCAGCAGGTGCAGCAGCTGCGCCCTGTTCGCGGTGACCAGCGACGGGTGAACCACCGAGGCCAGAGTCGAGCCGAACGCCGCTGCAGCGACCTGCGCCGACGCGCTCAGCTGCTGACACTGCTGCGCTGTGGTGCGCAACCAGGTCACGTAGGGGCCGACAGCCTGGGTCATCGCCGCTGCGGACGGACCATGCCAGGCCTCACTCAGGGACGACAGGACCGGGGCATAGTCGCGAATGGAATCCTCCAGATCGGTGCCCAGCCGCTCCCACGCACGGGACGCCACGAGCCATGATCCCGCGCCGGGCCCCGAATGGATCAGCGCTGAGGTGATCTCGGGCGGCAATGTTATGAACGACATAACACCTCACATTGACTTCCGTAAGAAAACCTCTGGAACATTTGGTTGACCACTGCGGGAAAACCCCAGGAACATTGTGCGTCGCAGTCTTCCGTGCCGGCCAAACATTACCCCGACCTGCGCCCGAACGGATATTTACCTCGGCGATGCGTTGCAAATCGTGATCAGGAGATGGCGTTGACCGCGGTCGACAATCGGGACTTGAGCGCGTCCGGAATGGGGCTGTATCCGATGTCCGCCAGCCCGTTCTGGCCGGCGTCGATGGTGCTTTGCAGGAACGCCTTGACGGCCTTTCCGACCTGCGGATCGGGATACTTCGAACACACGATCTCGTACGTCGCGAGCACGATCGGGTAGGAGCCCGGCTGGTTGGGCCGGTAGAACGAGATCGTATCGATGGCGAGGTCGTTGCTCAGCTTCTTGAGGATGTTGGCCCCGCCAATCGTCTTCTCTACCGAGTCCGCGCTGATCGCTACCGGGTCCGGACCGGCCGACGTGATGATCTTGGCCATGTTCAGGTGTTGCGTCTGAGCGAACGACCACTCGTTGTAGCTGACCGACCCTTCGGTGCGCTTGACGGCCGCGGCGGTGCCGTCGTTGCCCTCGGCGCCCTCGCCGACGCCACCGGTGAACTTCTTACCGGCACCCTTGCCCCACGTGTCGTCCGAAGCGGTATCGAGATATTTCTGGAAGTTATCCGTGGTCCCGGAGTCGTCGGTACGGAAAACGACCCGAATCGGCTCAGCGGGCAGGGCGACGCCCGCGTTCAGCGCCCGGATGGCCGGATCGTTCCACGTGGAAATGGTGCCGTTGAAGATCTTGGCCGCGGTCGGCCCGTCGAGAATCAACGAAGCCAGATCCTTGACGTTGTAGGTGATGGCGATGGGACCGAACACCACCGGTAAGTTCCAGGCCGGCGAGCCGCAGCGCTGCTGGCCAGCGGCATACTCGCTCGGAATCATCCGCGAGTCCGACCCGCCGAAATCATTTTGGTTGCTGACAAAGTCGCTGATCCCGGCGCCCGACCCATTGTCCGTGTAGTTCAACGTCTGACCCGGACACGCCCGCTCGAACGCCTTGACGAACTGGGCCATCGCGTTGGCCTGGGCGGTGGAACCGCTCGCCTTGAGAGTGGGCTTCCCGCCGCAGGCCACTGTCGGTGACCCTGGGCTCGTCGTTGCGCTTCCGCCGGTGGCGTTGTTGTTACCGCCGCATGCCGACAACGCCACCGTAGCAACGGTCAGGATGCTCAGTGCGGCGCCAACTCGATTGAGTTTCAATCCAATTCCTCTGAATGATACCGATGAGATGATCGCCATCCGGGTGTCCGCAGTCCGCCAAACTGGTGCTCACGACGCATACTAACAAGGACTTTGTTGTCCTCGTCGGCTGATGAACTCCCGGCGAAATCCAGTGAAAGGATCGTTGAACTCGATGCGCTGCGCCAGCAAGCGCAGCGGCGTACTGAAGTCGTCAGCCGGTACATCAACAATGTTGGGGTACAACGGATCACCGATGATGGGTATCCCGAGCAACGCCATGTGGACGCGTAATTGGTGAGTTCGTCCGGTACGGGGCGTCAGCCGGTATAGGCCGTCCGGCGAAACCAGCTCGACGAGCGTCTCCGCGTTGGGCACACCGGGCTCGCAGACCGCCTGCAGGTGTCCTCGGCGTTTGATGATGCGGCTTCGGACGATCCGCGGCAGCACCAGCGCGGGATCGACCACCGCCCGGGCGAAGTAGGTCTTGGTCACGGCGCCGCGGGCGAACAAGGTCTGGTACGGGCCACGTAACTCCCGACGGGTGGTGAACAGCAGCACCCCGGCGGTCAGCCGGTCGAGCCGGTGGGCCGGGCTCAGCTCGGGCAATCCGAGTTCCCGGCGAAGTCGCACCACCGCGGTCTGCGCGACGTGCCGCCCTCGTGGCATGGTGGCCAAAAAATGTGGCTTGTCGACTACGACGATGTCCGCGTCTTGGTGCAACACCGGGATGTCGAAGGGCACCGGGACTTCGTCTGGCAGGTCGCGGTAAAGGTAGACGCTTGAGCCGGTTCGGCAGCATTGTGGCGGCATCGATCACCGCCCCGTCGACGTCGACAACTTCTCCGGCCAGGACCTTGGCGCGGGCCTGCTCGCCGAATCGGGCGGTCAGCTCCGCCAGGACCGGTCCGCCGTGCAGCCGCACCCGGGCGGGCCCCAGGCCGTCACGAACCGGAAGCGGAGCGGGTCTCACCACAGACTCAATTGAGGGGGACCGGCTCGAGGATCTCGGCCCGCGCTTCGGGCGCGCTGGCCCGCAACATATCCGCTGAAACATCGTCGGGCTGGGCCTGCGAGAGCACCTCGGCCTCCACTCGCGCCGTGTAGTTGCCGACCTCGCGGTCGATGTCCGCGCGCGGTCCACCCCAGCACTGGAGCGACGAGGTCGGCCACCTCCCGGGCGCAGGCGACGCCCCGGTGCGAATATTCGATGGCCACCCGCATCCGGCGGGCCAGGATGTCTTCCAGATGCAGGGCTCCCTCGGCGACGACGGCATAGACCGCCTCCACCTTGAGATAGCCCGGTGCCTCCTTGATCGGACTGAGCAGATCCGGAGTGTCTGCCGCCAACGCCAGGACCTCCCCGATCAGCGAACCGTAGCGGTCCAGCAGGTGGCGCACCCGGTACGGGTGCAGGCCTTGCAACGCACCGACCTTTTCGGTCTGGTTGACCAGTGCGAAGTAGCCTTCGGCGCCCATCAGGGGCACCTTCTCGGTGATCGTCGGTGCGACCCGGGCCGGGATGAACTCGGCCGCAGCATCGATGGCGTCGGCGGCCATCACCCGGTAGGTGGTGTATTTGCCGCCGGCGATCGCGACCAGACCCGGCCGCCGGTACCGCCACGGCGTGCTCTCGGGACAGCTTGGACGTCTCGTCACTCTCCCCGGCGAGCAGCGGGCGCAGTCCTGCGTACACGCCGTCGATATCCGCGTGGGTCAACGGGGTGGCCAACACGGTGTTGACCGTCTTCAGGATGTAGTCGATGTCGGCCTTGGTGGCCGCCGGGTGCGCGAGATCGAGGTTCCAGTCGGTATCGGTGGTTCCGATGATCCAGTGGTTGCCCCATGGGATGACGAACATCACGGACTTCTCGGTGCGCAGGATGATCGCGACGTCGCTGACCACCCGGTCCCGCGGTACCACCACGTGTACGCCCTTGGAGGCGCGCACCCGAAACCGTCCGCGCTGCTTGGACAACGCCTGGATCTCGTCGGTCCAGACGCCGGTCGCGTTGACCACGACGTGACCGCGCACCTCGGTGATCGCGCCGTCCTCGGAATCGCGCACCCGCACGCCGGTTACCCGGTCGCCCTCGCGCAGCATCGCGACCACCTGGGTCGAGCAGCGCACGACAGCGCCGTAGTGAGCGGCGGTGCGTGCGACGGTCATCGTGTGCCGGGCATCGTCGACGACGGTGTCGTAATAGCGAATGCCACCGATCAAGGACGTCCGCTTTAACCCCGGGCTTAAGCGCAATGCGCCGGCACGGGTCAGATGCTTCTGTGCCGGAACCGATTTCGCGCCGCCAAGCTGGTCATAGAGGAAGATGCCCGCGGCGATGTACGGACGTTCCCAAACACGCTTGGTCAGCGGAAACAAGAACGGCAACGGTTTGACCAGATGGGGCGCCAGCGTCGTCAGCGACAGCTCCCGTTCATGCAGCGCCTCGCGTACCAGGCCGAATTCCAATTGTTCGAGGTAGCGCAGGCCGCCGTGGAACATTTTCGACGAGCGGCTCGACGTACCCGAGGCGAAGTCACGAGCCTCGACCAGCGCCACCTTCAGCCCGCGGGTAGCGGCGTCCAACGCGCAACCGGAGCCCACCACGCCTCCGCCGATGACCACCACATCGAACTGCTCGGCGCCGAGTCGCTCCCAGGCCAGCGCGCGTTGCCGAGGTCCAAGAGTGGAAGCCGGCCAGGTCTGTGCGCTGCCCGGCGCTTGGATCGGGTTGCTCACCACAGAGGACTCCTCACTGGGGAAATTCTTGTCCGGTTACCCGTCGGTAGGTGTGCACCACCAAGGCTAGTTCGTCGGACCTCCCGGAGTCGTCCTTGATCGAGATCGCTCTCGTTAATCCAGATCGTCGTGCGCCATCAACCGGCGAGCGGCCTCGGTGATCGAACCCGACAACGACGGGTAGACGGCCAGCGTCTGCGCCAGCTGGTCGACGGTGATGCGGTTCTGCACGGCCAGGGCGATCGGCAGAATCAGCTCGGAGGCGATAGGCGCCACCACCACCCCGCCGATGATCACGCCGGCGGATTGCCGGCAGAAGAGCTTGACGAAACCCTGCCGCAGCCCGGACATTTTCGCTCGCGCGTTGGTCCGGAGCGGCAGCATGACGGTCCTGGCTGACACCAATCCGTCGTCGATCATCTTTTGCGATACACCGACGGCGGCGATCTCGGGCCTGGTGAAGACGGTCGCGGCCACCGTGCGCAGCCGGATTGGGCTGACGCCCTCACCCAGCGCGTGCCACATCGCGATCCGTCCCTGCATCGCGGCGACCGACGCCAGCGGCAGTAGACCGGTGCAGTCGCCGGCGGCATAAATGCTGGCCACCGAGGTCCGCGACACCCGGTCCACCGTCAGGTAGTTGCCGCGGCCAAGCTCGATGCCGACGCGTTCCAGACCAAGCCCGGCGGTGTTGGGTACTGACCCGATGGTCATCAGTGCGTGGCTGCCCTCGACGGTGCGGCCGTCGTTCATCGTCACCAGAACGCCGGTATCGGTACGGGTGACCGACGCGGCCCGGGCGTTTTTGAACAGCTGGACGCCGCGTTCGGCGAACGCCTCTTCCAGGACCAGCGCGGCGTCGGGGTCCTCATACGGCAGCACGTGGTCCTGGCTGGCCACCACGGTTACTTGCACACCCAGTTCGGTGTAGGCGTTGACGAACTCGGCGCCAGTGACCCCGGAGCCCACCACGATGAGGTGCTCCGGCAGCGCGTCCAGGTCGTAGAGCTGACGCCAGGTCAGGATGCGTTCGCCGTCCGGCTGGGCCGACGGCAGAATCCGCGGGCTCGCCCCGGTGGCGATCAGAACCACGTCGGCGTCGTGCTCGGTGATGGTCCCGTCGGCGGCCGTGGCTTTGATGCGGTGGTGGGCCAGCCCCAGCGCGCTATCGCACAGCTCACCACGGGCGGCAACCACGCGCACACCCATGCTGAGCAGCTGGGCGGTGATGTCCGCCGACTGCGCGGCGGCCAGCGTCTTGACGCGGGCGTGGATCTGCGGCAGCAGGATTTTGGCATCGTCGATGTCGATGTCGAAGCCCAGCTGCGGCGCGCGCCGCAGTTCGGTGCGCAGCCAGGTCGAGGCGATGAACGTCTTTGACGGCACGCAGTCGTCCAACACGGCGGCACCGCCGATGCCGTCGGAGTCGATCACGGTTACTTCAGTGGTGTCGGGGTGCGATGTGGCAGCGGTCAGGGCGGCTTCGTAACCGGCCGGTCCGCCGCCGACGATCACGATGCGGGTCACCACAGCCTTTAACCTAGCTCGGAGCGGCCTTCTGCGCCGAGGTTGCCGCCGAGGCTGTGATCCGGGTCGCAGCCGGGCAATCCCGGCGCGCTCGAGGCACCGCGAATCCGTCGGGTGAATAGCGTTCGAGCGTGTGCCGTTTAAGCTTTCCCCGTGCCGCTCTACGCCGCCTACGGGTCGAACATGCATCCCGAGCAGATGTTGAAGCGCGCACCTCACTCGCCGATGGCCGGAACTGGCTGGTTGCCGGGGTGGCGGCTGACGTTCGGCGGCGAAGACATCGGTTGGGAAGGCGCCCTGGCCACCATCGTTGAGGATCCGGATTCCCGGGTGTTCGTCGTGCTCTACGACATGACGCCGGCGGACGAGATAAACCTCGACCAGTGGGAGGGCTCCGAGTTCGGCGTGCACAAGAAGATCCGGTGCCGCGTGGAGCGGTTGTCGTCCGATACCACCACCGACCCCGTGCTCGCGTGGCTTTACGTACTGGACGCCTGGGAGGGCGGGTTGCCGTCGGCGCAATATATCGGCGTGATGGCGGATGCCGCCGAGATCGCCGGCGCTCCAAACGATTACGTGCACGACCTGCGAACCCGGCCGGCCCGCAACATCGGCCCCGGAACGCCGACCTGAGGGCAGCTAGATCGCGGCCGACTGCTCGATGATGTTGACCATCACCCGTAGTCCTGTCGCAAGGGCGCGCTCGTCGAGATCGAACGTCGGCTGGTGCAGATCCAACTGCGGTCCCTCGCCGGGCCACACGCCCAACCGCGCCATCGCTCCGGGAATCTCCTCCAGATACCACGAGAAGTCCTCGCCGCCCCCGGATTGTCTGGTGTCGGCCAGCGCATCGGTGCCGACGGCCTCGATCGCGTGAGTGAAGATCTGCGTCGAAACGTCCTCGTTGACCACCGGCGGCACGCCGCGCCGGTACTGCAGGGTGTGTTCAATGGCCAGCGGCGACAGCAATGCGTCGACGGTTTGGCGGACGATCTCCTCGAGGGAGACCCAGGTCTGCCGACTGGCGGTGCGAACTGTGCCGGACAACACGCCGGTCTGGGGTATGGCATTGGCAGCCACGCCGGCGTTGACCGCGCCCCACACCAGCACGGTGCTGTTGCGCGGGTCGATGCGGCGCGACAGCACCCCGGGCAGCCCGGTGATCAGCGTGCCGAGCCCGTAGACGAGGTCGCCGGTGAGGTGCGGGCGGGACGTGTGGCCGCCAGGCGAATACAGCGTGATCTCGATACGGTCGGCCGCCGAGGTGATGGGTCCTCGCCGGATCGCGACCTTGCCGACCTCGAGCCGCGGATCACAGTGCAGCGCAAAGATCCGCGATACGCCGGTAATCGCGCCCGCGGCGATGGCGTCGATGGCTCCACCGGGCATCAACTCCTCGGCGGCCTGAAAGATCAGCCGCACCCCGACTGGCAGCTCCGGCACCGATGCCAACGCAAGCGCGGTGCCCAGCAGGATCGCCGTATGCGCGTCATGCCCGCAGGCGTGGGTCACATTGGGCATCGTCGAGGCGTAAGGCGCGCCGGTCAGCTCCGCCATGGGCAGTGCGTCCATGTCGGCGCGCAGCGCGATTCTCGGCTGATGTTCGGGGCCGAAGTCGCAGGTCAGCCCCGTTCCGCCGGGCATCACCTTCGGGTTCAGCCCGGCATCGGCTAATCGCTCTGCGACGAACTGCGTGGTGGCGTATTCCTGGCGGCCCAATTCCGGATAGCGGTGGAAATGCCGGCGCCACGAAATCATGTCGTCGTAGTGGGCTGCCAGCCACGAGTCGGCGGCGCCGACGAGGTTCACGATGCCGCCCTGCGCTCTTGCGCAGTCATTACCCGATCGCGCTGGTCCGGGGTCTCGGCGAGCTGGACGATTGTGCGCGCCAGCATGATGGCGCCGTCGATGACCGCGCGATCGGCGCTGGGGCCGGCGGCCGCGGCGGCAAAGGCGCGCTGGTGGACGGTGGCGCCCCCGGCGTCGACACCGATCACCGGATGGATCCCCGGCAGCACCTGCGTCACGTTGCCCATGTCGGTGCTGCCCATCGGAAGCTGCACCTCGACCTCGGGCGCCACCGGCTCGCGTCCCAGTCGGCGCATCTCCTCGCGGCACGCGTCGGCCAGCCATTGGTCGGGCTTCAATTCCGCGTATCCCGGTGCCGGGTCCTCGATTTCGTATTCGCAGCCGGCGGCCAGCGCGCCGGCGGCAAAGCACGAAAACATCCTGCCCTCCAGCTCGCGCAGCGAATCCGATTCCACAGCCCGCATCGCGTATTGCAACGCCGCGTACCCGGGAATGACGTTGACGGCTTGTCCGCCGTTGGTGACGATGCCGTGTACCAGTTGCCCCGGGGCCAATTGCTGCCGCAGCAGCCCGAGGGCCACCTGCGCCACGGTCACGGCGTCCGCGGCGTTGACCCCAAGGTAGGGCGCGACGGCGGCATGCGATTCCTTACCGCGGTAGTGCACGATCACCTCGGACAATGCCAGCGAGCGCGCCCCTGCGATGTCCGTTGGCCCGGGATGCACCATCACGGCCACGGCCACATCGTCGAACGTCCCGGCCTGCAGTAGCAGCGCTTTGCCCCCGCCGGCCTCCTCAGCCGGGGTTCCCAGCAGGGCCACGGTCAGACCCAGCTCGTCGGCGACTTCGGCCAGCGCCAGAGCGGTCCCGACCGCCGAGGCCGCGATGATGTTGTGGCCGCACGCGTGCCCGATTTCGGGCAACGCGTCGTACTCGGCGCAGACGCCGACGACCAGCGGTCCGCTGCCGAAGTCAGCGCGAAAGGCGGTGTCCAGGCCACCGACGGGCGCTGTGATTGCGAAACCACGTTCGGCGACCAGCGCCTGCGCCTTTGCGCAGCTGCGATATTCGGCGAACGCCAGCTCGGGCTCGGCGTGGATGGCGTGGGACAACTCGACAAGATCGGCACCACGCCGCCGCACGACGTCCTCGACGCTGTCGAATGCGTTGGCGGTGGGCACTCTCGCAGTATCGCACTGAGGCGCTATTCCTCACGCGGCGAGCGGTTTGGCTAGGCTCCCGCAGTGTGACCGCCCCTGCGCCGGATCCCGGCGAACTCGCCCGGCGGGCGGCGCATGCCATCGCCGAGCGCACGGGAGTCCTTAAGCACGACGTCGCGATCGTCCTCGGATCCGGATGGTCGCCGGCGGTTGAAGCCCTGGGCTCGCCGACCACCGTGCTGCCCCAAGCCGAAATCCCCGGATTTACCCCACCAACCGCCGTCGGGCACAGCGGTGAGCTGTTGTCGGTGCCCATCGGCGCGCACCGGGTGCTGGTGCTGGTCGGCCGCGTACATGCATACGAAGGCCATGACCTGCGCCACGTCGTGCACCCGGTTCGGGCAGCGTGCGCGGCGGGGGCTGCCATCGTCGTGCTCACCAACGCGGCCGGCGGACTGCGTCCTGACATGATGGTCGGGCAGCCGGTCCTGATCAGCGACCACCTGAACCTGACGGCCCGTTCGCCCCTGCTGGGCGCCCAGTTCGTCGACCTGACCGACGCCTACGCACCGCGGCTGCGGCAACTCGCCCGCGAGGCCGACCCTCAACTGACCGAAGGCGTTTATGCCGGCCTGCCCGGGCCGCACTACGAGACGCCCGCGGAAGTCCGCATGCTGCGGACGTTGGGTGCCGACCTGGTGGGTATGTCGACGGTGCACGAGACCATCGCGGCCCGGGCGGCGGGCGCCGAGGTGTTGGGCGTCTCGTTGGTGACTAACCTCGCGGCCGGGATCACCGGCCAGCCGCTGAGCCACGACGAGGTGCTCGCCGCCGGAGCCGCGTCAGCGGGCCGAATGGGCGCACTGCTGGCCGAGGTCGTAGGCCGGTTCTAGCAGACGTGACGCCCGAAGAGTGGATCACGCACGACCCCGACCCGCGGACGGCCGCCGAACTCTCCGCGTGTAGTACCGACGAACTGCGCGGGCGGTTCGCCCACCCGCTGACGTTCGGCACCGCGGGGTTGCGTGGCCCGGTGCGCGGCGGGCCGGATGCCATGAACGTCGCGGTGGTGTTGCGCGCCACCTGGGCGGTGGCACAGGTGCTGGCGGGTCGCGGCCTGGCCGGCTCGCGGGTGATCGTCGGGCGCGATGCCCGGCACGGCTCGGCGGAATTCGCCGCTGCGACGGCTGAAGTGCTTGCTGCCCAGGGCTTTTCGGTGCTCAAACTGCCCGGCGCTGCCCCCACTCCGGTGCTGGCCTACGCCGTGCGCCAAGCCGGGGCGGCGGCCGGGATTCAGATCACCGCATCGCACAATCCGCCGACCGACAACGGCTACAAGGTGTACTTCGGCGGCGGGATCCAAATCATTTCCCCCACTGACCGCGAGATCGAAACGGCGATGGACGCCGCTCCTCCGGCCGACCAAATACCCCGCACGCCAGTCTCAGAAGCCGACACCGATCTGGTCGACCGTTACGTGCAGCGTGCGGCGGCCGTGCGACGTTCGACCGGTTCGGTCCGAGTGGCCCTGACTCCGCTGCATGGAGTGGGCGGCGCGGTGGCCGTCGAGACGCTGCGGCGGGCCGGGTTCGACGACGTCCACACCGTCGCGGCTCAGTTCGCGCCGGACCCCGACTTCCCAACTGTCGCTTTCCCGAATCCCGAGGAGCCTGGTGCTGCTGACGCGGTGCTCGCCCTGGCCTCAGCTGTCGGGGCCGACGTCGCGATCGCGCTAGATCCCGACGCGGACCGATGCGCGGTTGGAATACCCACCGCGGCGGGGTGGCGCATGTTATCCGGCGACGAAACCGGTTGGCTGATCGGTGATTACATCCTGTCTCACGGGTGGGGCCGGGGTACGCCCGGAACCAGGACGGTGGCCAGCACCGTCGTATCGTCGCGAATGCTGGCGGCCATCGCCCAGCGCCACGGCGCTATCCACGTCGAGACTCTCACCGGCTTCAAGTGGTTGGCGCGTGCCGATGCGAATGTGCCCGGCGGCACCCTGGTGTACGCCTACGAGGAAGCGATAGGGCACTGCGTCGACCCGGGTGCCGTGCGCGACAAAGACGGCATCAGCGCCGCGGTACTGATGTGCGATCTGGTTTCCGCCGTCACGGACCAGGGCAGTTCGGTGCCTGACATGCTCGACGAACTCGCGCGACGGTACGGCGTGCATGACGTTGCCGCGGTGTCGCGCCGGGTCGCTGACGCCGACCAGGCCATGGGGTTGATGCGCCGGTTGCGGGCCGAACCGCCGAATCGGTTGGCCGGCCTCGCCGTGACCACCACCGATATCACCGACGCGCTGATTTTTACCGGCGGCGACGACGATCTGTCCGCCCGGGTGGTGGTGCGGCCCTCGGGGACTGAGCCAAAGCTGAAATTTTACTTGGAAGTTCGCTGCGCTTTGGCCGGCGGAAGGGACGACTTGGCAGTTGCGCGGGAACGAGCCCGCACGCTGCGCGACGAGTTGGTCTCCTCGGTGCGGGACTGGTAACTCAACGGTAAGCCGGCTAGCGGGGCCCGAACTGTCGGTCGCCGGCGTCGCCGAGACCGGGCACGATATAGGCGATTTCGTTAAGTCCATCGTCAATGGCAACTGTGAACAGCCGCGCGTCTGGCGCCGTTTTTTCCAGTGCCGCGACGCCTTCCGGTGCAGCAACCACGCACAGCGCCGTGATGTCGACGGCGCCGCGCCGCTGCAGCAGTCTGACGGTGTGCGCCATCGAACCGCCGGTGGCGAGCATGGGGTCGAGGATCAGCACCGGCTGGTCGGTCAGGTCGTCGGGCAGCGACTCCAGGTACCCGTTCGCCTGGTGGGTCTCCTCGTCGCGGGCGACGCCGACGAATCCCACCCGGGCTTGCGGCAACAGCGCAAGGGCCTGGTCGACCATGCCCAGCCCGGCGCGCAGCACGGGCACCAGCAGCGGCGGTCTGGCCAGCCGCACTCCGAGTGTCTCGGCCAGTGGCGTGCGGATCGGAAACGATTCGCGCGGCGCGTCCCGGGTGGCCTCGTAGACCAACATTGCGGTCAGGTCGCGCAAAGCGGCCCGGAAGTCCGCGCTGTCGGTACGTTCGTCGCGAAGCACGGTCAGCCGGGCGACGGCCAACGGGTGGTCAACGACGTGCACATCCACGGGACGTGACCCTATATAACAATCGGGAAAAGGCCTGCTGACACGCTTGAGTACATCCCTTCGACAAGGCGGACGCGCGCATAAGCTCCCCGAGTGCGCCTTTCCAGGATCGTGCCGGGTGCGGCTTACCGAGCGCTGCGACTGGCGGGCGCGTTGGTGGTGTGCGCGGCGTCCGTGGTCGCGATGCCCGCTGTGGGCCCACGCGTGAGCCCGGTCGCGGCCGCGATGCCGCAGCCCGCGCACGTGGTGATCGTGGTGGAAGAGAACCGCGGCAACATACTCGGCAACAAGTCGGCGCCCTTCATGACCGCGCTGGCCACCCATGGCGCAAACATGGTCCAGTCGTTTGCCGAGACACACCCGAGCGAACCGAACTATCTCTCGCTGTTCGCGGGCACCACACTCGGGGTGACCAAGGACTCGTGCCCGGTCAACGGTGGCAACACCCCAAACCTGGGTTCTGAATTGCTGGCCGCCGGATACACCTTCGTGGGGTTCGCCGAAGACTTGCCGGCGGCCGGGTCGCCTGTCTGCAGCGCAGGCAAGTACGCACGCAAGCATGTGCCGTGGGCCAACTTCACCAACGTGCCACCGGCGAACTCGCTGCCGTTCTCGTCCTTCCCGATGGGCAACTACGCCAGCCTGCCGACCGTCTCGTTCGTGATTCCCAATAACGAGGACAACATGCACGACGGCTCGATCGCGCAGGCGGACGCCTGGCTGAACAGTGAAATGTCGGGCTACGCCAACTGGGCGGTGGCCAACAACAGCCTGCTGATCCTGACCTGGGACGAGGACGATGACGACGCGAATCGCAATCAGATCCCGACAGTGATCTATGGCGCACACGTCCAGCCCGGAACCTACAACGAGCAGATCAGCCACTACAACGTGCTTTCCACCGTGGAGCAGATGTATGGGCTGCCCAAGACCGGTAACGCGGCGAACGCTGCGCCGATCGCCACGATCTGGGGCGCTTAGGCCTCCCGCAGGCCCATAGTTCTGCAGCCCGGCTCATCACTCGTGGCGGGCATGGGACTGTTGCCCGGCTCCGGGCACGTTCCCCGGCCGTCGCTATTGTGTGCCGCATGGTTGCTGACCTTCTGCCCATCCGCCTGAGTCTGTCCATCGGCGACCGCTACACCGTGTGGGCACCCCGGTGGCGAGACGCCGGCGACGAGTGGGAGGCATTCCTGGGCAAAGACGACGACCTGTTTGCCTTTGAGGCCGTCTCCGACCTGGTTGCGTTCGTGCGCACCGATTCAGACAACGATCTGGTCGACCATCCGGCGTGGAAGGAGCTGATCTCGGCTCCCGCACACGACCTCGATCCAACCAAGGGCAGGCAGTTCGACCTGATCACCGTCGAGGAGTTGGTGGCCGAGAAGCCGACCGAAGAGTCGGTGACGGCGCTGGCGGCCGCGCTGGCGATCGTGTCGTCGATCGGATCGGTGTGCGAACTGCCGCCGGTGTCGAAATTCTTCAATGGCAATCCGACCCTGGGCATGGTGTCCGGCGGAATCGAAAACTTCACCGGCAAAGCCGGCCAGAAACGCTGGAATTTGATTGCCGAGATTATCAACCGGAGCTGGGACGACGTGCTCGGCGCGATCGAGGAGATCATCAGCACCCCTGAGGTCGATGCTGACCTGTCAGCCAAGGCCGCCGATGAATTGGCCGAGGAACCCGAGGATCCGGAGGAGTCGGTCGACGACGAGCGGGACGCCGGTGACGAGGTCGCTGAGGCGGGCGACGCCGAAGACACCGACGACACCGACGACACCGACGACGAAGAAGCCAGCGAGGCCGAAGACAAGGCCCGCGCCACCGGCGACGCCGTCGTATTGGGCGGCGACAAGGACTTCTGGCTCCAGGTGGGTATCGATCCGGTCCGGATCATGACAGGCTCCGGCACCTTCTACACACTTCGCTGCTACCTGGACGATCGCCCGATCTTCTTGGGCCGCAACGGACGGATCAGCGTCTTCACCTCCGAACGGGCGCTGGCTCGCTACCTCGCCGACGAGCACGATCACGACTTATCCGACATGAGCACCTACGACGACATCCGTACGGCCGCTACTGACGGCTCGTTGGCAGTCGAGATCACTGACGACAACATCTACGTGCTCAGCGGGCTGGCCGACGATTTCGCCGACGGCCCCGACGCGGTGGACCGAGAACAACTGGACCTGGCCGTCGAACTGCTCCGCGATATCGGTGACTACTCCGAGGAGAGCACGGTGGACAAAGCCCTCGAAACCGGGCGGCCGCTGGGCCAACTCGTGGCGTACGTCCTAGAGCGAGGCTCGCCCGACAGGCCCGCCAAGCCCCCGGCCCCGTATTCCCCGGTGGTACGGGAATGGGAGAAGTTGGAGCAGTTCGTAGATTCGCGGCTAAGGCGCGAGTAGGACACCGATGCTTTGCGGCCCACGCCGGCCGTTTGATCGACGTCCCGGCGTTGCGGCCGGTAGCGTGTTTGACGGGCCGTCAAGACACTTCTTTACTGGCCGTATTTACTGGCCGTAGCATCCGCCACGTTCAACGGGGCGGCCAGACCGGGGAGGTGAGTCGATGGCGGAGACACGCGACCTCCCGTCGGCCGGCGCCCGGGTGGGGGTGGGTGCATGACGATTCCCGGAATCGGCCCATTGCCTCTGTACGGATTTCAGCGCCCGGCGATGCTCGTGTTCGCGTTGGTCCCGCTGGTCCTGCTGGGGATCTATGTCGTTGTTCAGGCTCGGCGCCAACGCCGCCTGCACCGGTTCACCGAGGCGAATGTGCCGCAGTCGTTCTGGCGGCACATTCCGATTGCCGTGTCGGTGCTCTGCCTGGCCCTGCTGACCGTGGCGCTGGCCACCCCCACTCACGACATGAAGATTCCACGCAACCGTGCCGTCATCATGTTGGTGATCGACATGTCGCAGTCCATGCGAGCAACTGACGTCGAACCCACCCGGCTGAAGGCCGCCGAGCAGGCGGCCAGCCAGTTCGCCACCCAGCTGACGCCGGGCATCAATCTCGGGCTCGTCGGTTTTGCGCGAACGCCGTACCTCCTGGTGCCTCCGACACCGCAACATCAGGCGACCATGGACGCCCTGAAAAAGCTCGATTACGCCGACGGCACCGCAACAGGTGAGGCCATCTACACCGCCCTGCATGCGATCCAGGCCACCGCCGTCGCCGGCGGCGACACTCCGCCGCCGGCCCGCATCGTGCTGCTTTCCGACGGCAAGGAGAACAAGCCGTCGGATCCGAGCGATCCACACGACGGCGCCTATACCGCCGCGCGGTTGGCCAAGGATCAAGGCGTGCCAATCTCGACGATCACGTTCGGCACGCCCAACGGCGAGATCGAGATGGCGGGTGCGCGCGTGGCCGTCCCGGTTGCCGCCGACCAGATGAAGACCATCGCCCGGCTGTCCGGCGGCCAGTCCTACACCGCCACCAACCTCAGCGAACTCAACAAGGACTACGACTCCATCCAGAACGAGATCGGTTACCGCACCGTGCCCGGGCCCGGCAGCGCGGGCTGGCTGCGGCTCGGTGTCATAACCGCCCTGATCGCCGCAGCATTAGCGCTCCTGATCAACAGGCGACTCCCGATCTGATCGCTCAGGCGGGCAGCCGGCGATTCAGGAACAGACCGGCCAACACCGCACCGGCCATGACCAGGGTCCCCAGCAGCATCCAGGCGAGGCTGGCGTCGCCCTTGACGGTTTCGTAGCCGATCTGGCGCTGCAGGGTCGTGTAGACCTGCTTGAGCGATTCCAGGCTGTCGGCATGGAAAGCCTGACCGTCCGTGATCTCGCAGATTTTCTGCAGGGTTTGATCGTCGACCGGAACCGGAATCGTGGCGCCCTGGTAGACGACAGTCCCGTCGGGAGTACCGAAGGAGATCGTCGATATCTGCACTCCCTGATCCTTGGCGGCCCGCGCCGCGGTAAATGCTCCCTGCGGGGCATTAGGGTCCAGTGGCACGTTTTCCGCACCGTCGGACTCCAGCACGATCCGCGCGGGCGGCGGTCCGTCGCCGCCTCCCATGACGGACCCAACCGTGGCGATGGCTTGCAGCGCGGTGAAAATTCCTTCTCCGGTGGCGGTCTTCGGCGCGGGCTGCAGGGTGTCGATCGCGGCTTTCACCGCCTCACGGTTCGTCGTGGGAGCGACCAACAGCGTGGCGTTGGCCGCGAATGCCACCAACCCGAGGTTGATGGCCGGAGTCAGGTCGCTCGCGAATTGCTTGCCGGCCTCCTGGGCGGCGGCCAGTCGGTTCGGAGCGACATCGGTGGCCGCCATCGACTCCGAGATATCGATAACCAGCATCACCACTGCACGGTTGAGCGGGATCCGGACGTCGGATGTCGGCCCGGCCATGGCGGTCGTAAGCAGCACCAACGACGTGACCAGCAGGATCGTGGGCACATGCCGCCAGCGGGTGGGCCCCTTCGGCGCGACGCGTTGAAGCACCTCCATGTTGGCGAATCGCAGAACCCGAAGGCGACGGGCGTACTGCTGCGCGACATAGATCCCCACCAGTAAAAGAACGATCAACAGGAACAAGAAGAACCAGGCGTTCTCGAAGCCCGTGAGCGACACCGGGCCCAGCAGGGGCAACCTCATTCGTCCATGATGCACAAGGCCAGCCGCTGGGGCTTCATCGCGCGTGCCAACTCAGCGCCGGCGGTCCCGGTATCGGCGCGGCGGCCAGGGCGAATAATCAACAGTTATGACCGTGAAGCAGACTAGGCGATGGGTTCACCTGTGTACCGGCGTGCTGGTCGGCGGCCTGACGTTGACCGCTTTCGGACTCGCGGGCCGCGCCGATCCCCGGGCCCAGGCGGCGCCGACGCCTGCGCCGAGCTCGCACTGGTGCCCGGGCGATCAGTGGAACCCGGGCTGGGGCAAGATCTCGGACTGGGACTGGAATCATTGCCACGACTGGCAAGGTCCGGGAGGCCCGTTTGGTCCGGCGGGCTGGGGGCCATGGGGTCCCCCGCCGGGGTGGGCGCCGCCGCAGCCACCTCCACCGCCGTGGGCACCCGGGGCCAATTTGATGTGGAATCCCACCGCCGGTAGTTGGGGACTCTGGAACAACGGGATATGGACTCCGATCTGACCGACGCCGGCACGCCGCCCGCTAAGCAGCTACCTCGACGGCACGGCGTTCCTCGTGGAATCGCTTTGCTCGAGCGGCCCAGACCGCGGAGAAAAACATCGCCGGATGCGCGTTTTAAATCTCCAGGCAGATCGCGATAATGGTTGTGCCACACTTTATCTCGCTGCCACAGTCCGGCCGCAATGATTCTCATTGCGGAAGTCTGATTCACCTCGCACTGCGCCGACATCGCCAACTTGATACCTTGAGGTTGGCCTTCAGCAACCAGCGCCCAACATGGAGCGACCGCATGCGGAACCTCAGCACTGCCGCCGCCATAGCGCGGGCCGTGGGCAGTGCGGTGTCGTTGCTCGCCGCCATCGTGCTCACCCCGGCGGTGGCCCACGCTGATCCCATGGGTGACTACGTCAGTCGCAGCGGTAAGGCGGTGTGCGCGGAGCTCGACAAGGTCCAAGATGGCGGGGACTTCTTCAGACTGGCACTCACCGTGGCACATGACGGCAAATTCAGCATCAAGGACGCGGCGGACGTCATTGAACAGTCGGCTATCGCCGACTGCCCATGGCAGCAGCAGAAGGTAAAGCAAGCCGGCAAGTCAGCGCCCGCCCCGCCGACTTCGCAACCGGGGCTACCAGCCCAATGATCGTGCTACCGCCGGGGCGTTCGGGATTTGGCTAATGGCGGATCGTCGCACTGCTGCCGTGGCGACCGCTCATGGGGTCATGCGCCGACTTCTGGTGTTGAAGTTGCCGGATTAGCTCGCGCTTCGCGTCGCTGAGAGCGTGGGTGACGTCCGGGTTCTCGGCGACCGCTACCACCGGCGGACGGCCGGGCAGGCTCGTGCGCAACGTAACGCGCTGCTGCTTGCCGCCACGGTCGTGCAACGACACCTCCACAACCACGTCCCGCGAATGCCATCGCCCCATCAGATGCGGACCGAGCGTCGACAACGTCTCCAATACATGCGGTCGCTCTTTTTCTTTGAAGCCCGCACCGACGTGAAGCACGTTGACGAAGGCATCCCGTTGTGCATCTTCTGATTTCATTGTCTTCGTTCTCCTTGATTGACGGATACAAACGTCTGGCTGAACGGGAGGCGTTCGCGCTCAGCGGGTCAGGACCGCAATGAGTTCGGGTAGCGGCACCGTGGCGATACCGATTGCGCCGTCAGCTGATCCCGTAAGGCAGCACCAGCGTGTTGGCGTGGACCAGCGCGCCGCAGGAGTAGACGACGTTGGGCACGTAGCCGTCCCGCTCGTCAACAGCGGGGCTCAATAGCGGTTCCGCTAGCTGACCGATAATCCGTGTCGGATCGTCGAGATCGAGCAGGATCGCCCCAATGCTGTAGGTGCGCATCGGACCTACACCGTGGGTGAGCACCAGCCACCCGGCGTCGGTTTCGATCGGCGAACCGCAGTTCCCGAGTTGTAGCACCTCCCAGGCCCGGGTGGGGCTCTGGCAGGCAAGAGCACTCGTCCAAACGGACAGATGATCAGCGTAGGCAATCGAATTCGTCTCGCGATCTGATCTCGACATGGCGGCGAAGCGACCGCGAATCCGCCGCGGAAACAGCGCCAGACCCTTGTTAACGGCGGCCTGGCCGACGATCGGCGCTGAGGTGAAGGACAGGAAATCCTTGGTTTCGAGGAGTTGCTGGCTGATATGAGAGCCGCTGTAGGCCGTGTAGGTTGCATAGAAAGTCTCGGAGCCGTCCTCGTCGGTGAAACGGACGAAGCGTGCATCCTCCATGCCGGCCTGTTCCGCACCCATCGAGGGCCACAGGACCCGCTCGGAAAGCGCTATGCGGTCTGTGAATTCGACGACATATGTCCGCTCGGCGATGCTGCGCAGTAAAGAAATCGTCTTCTTCGCATGCCTGCGGGTGCTCAGCGAAGCCTGCAGCCTGGCGAATTGTTCCTCGAGAGCAGCTTGGGTAAAGCGCTCGCCGAGTCGGTCGAGGACGTAGTCGGCCGCCTCGCCGGCGTCGTCGACTCGGGTGAGTTCACTGCGGAAGACGGCCGCATCGACCAGGGCGGGCTCCGCGGCCGCAATTGTGGCGAACGGGTTCGGATCATCGATGATGACGCCACCGGTTGCGTCGATGACGCCGGTCCGAAAGCCGATGGACGAACGGTGCCCCTCGCCGATACCCCTGACGCTCATCACGAATCGCAGACTGCCCGCGGCGGTCCCGGCCTGGTCCGGATGGGCCACCATGCTCGGGTTGCACAATGCCGCGCCTTCGATGGCGTATTCACTGGTAAATGTCGCACCCAGCAACAACTTTCGTGGCTCGGAGAGCTCCCTGCCGGGATCCAGTCGATCAGCGAGCTCGCGGGCGTGCCGACGGAAGGTGCCGGCAAGGTCGCGGTGACGTCCATTGAAGCGGATCACGATGTCGTCCAGCGTCGACCGAACCTGCTCTTCGTCGAGGGCGAGGAGGCGCGCCAGCACGACTCCCGCTCGCGAGTCCTGGTGCTCGAAACCTTCTTGGCCCGGCACGAAGAGCCGGGTGATGACCCGCGATGGGTCGGCCTCAATCCGCTGGGGGCAGCGGGTGACGAGCCCGGCCCGCACGGAAGTCATTGCCGCACAGTCGACAGGTATCGGGCGTGCTGCAGCGTCGAGAGCACTGCCAGGCTCGACTCCGCGCCCTGATTACGGTTGACCCCGTCGGTCAGCAGGCCGTCGAATCCGCCGCCGGTCTGCGGATCCCACATGACCTGTTGCGCGTCGTTTGCGCCCATGAACCAGGCCGCGGCGGCGCGGACGCCAGCGGGCCAGATCGAAGCTGGGTCAATGGCAGCGGCACGCGCGCACGCGTCGGCGAGTGTGGATACCTCGATCGGCTGCTGATCGAACGCCGGCCGTGCGTCGTCGGGTCCCCTGCCCGCCACGGGAGTGGGCGAGAGGTGATCCTCTGCCGTTTCGTATTCGACCAGCCACCCCAACAGTTCCAGGCCCTGCTGCCGCAGCGTCCAATCGTCAAGCGCAACGCCGGCGGCGATCATCGCCTCGGGGATAACAGCATTCGCATAGGTGAGGCGCGCCTCGGGCCAAGGCCACGCCGCGTTGCCGTTGGGTTTGGCCACCGCATCGGCGTAATCGGTGAGGAGTGCGCGCGCGGCCAGGTGGGCGGGTTCGACGGAGAGTACTTCGGCAGCACCCAACGCCGCGAACGCCATCGCCCTGGGCCACGGCGACCGCGCCTTGGCGGCACGTTCGAACTGAATGACGGCTAACCGGCGAACCAGAGCGACATCGCTATGCGCCGCGGCGGTTCCCAGGCCCCAGATGCAGCGCCCCCACCAGTCCTTGAGCGAGGGCTCATCCTCCCATCGGCGACTGCGGTTCATCCGGTTCCGGCAGGGGCCGGCGTAGGACTGCGCATCGTTCAGGAACCGCACTGCCACGCCCGCAAGGCGGTTGACTTCCCCACTGGAGTTGGGCTCTCGGGTTGCTACAACCAAAACCCGGGCCATGTCATCGGTGCAATAGCCGTGCTCGTGCCGGGGTTCGGCGAAACAGGCATGCTCGAACGTGCCCCGACCGTCCGTCAAACGTAGCAGGTGGTCGAATATCGGTTCTGGCAGCGCGGCGCTCACACCAGCGCCGGACGCTCGGCGAGGAGGCGCTGTGCCAGATCTTGATAAGCAGTGGCCACGACCGGCCACGCCATTCGTGGGGCCAACCGTGCGGCCTCGGCAGCCATCGTCGAGGCGAGGTGCGGCTCGGTCAGCAGCCGGCGCAAGGCCAACGCGAGAGCATCAGGATCGTCATGGTCGACAACAATCCCCGCCCCACTTGCGAGGAGCTCGACGGCGTGCGGAAAGGCCGTCGCGACCACCGGCCGGCCGCTGGCGATGGCGTCGACCAAAACACCGGAGGTGACCTGATCGGTGGAGTCGTAAGGAAGCACGACCACGGCCGAGGACTGGACAAGCGCCGTCAACGACGGAACGTCGCGGTAGCTCGCGTCGAAGGCTACCGAGTCCGCTACCCCGCCCCGCCACGCTTGTTCGACACGAGCGTTGCGGTATGCCTCGCCGTCGGCCGCGAGAACCTTCGGATGCGTCCTTCCGGCAATCAAATAGCGGGGGCGCAGCGGAAGCTTGTGCAGCGAACCCATCGCGTCGATGACGCGCTCGATACCCTTTCCCGGCCCCAGCAGGCCCCACGTCAACAACGTCGGCCCGTCCGACCGCGCGGGCGGGACCAGATGCCTCGGCACCTTCGCACCGTGCGCGATCGTGGTGACTTTCCGGGGATCAATGTCGAAGCCGAGACAGAGGCGTTGACTTGCCGCCTCTGACATCACAACCACCTGAGCCGCCAGCCCCGCGACCGCCTCGAGCACCGAACGTTGGTGCGGGGTTGGGCTTTTAAGGACCGTGTGGGCTACCACGATCGACGGGATGCGCAGGCCGCCGAGGATGTCCACCACTTCGTCGCCGTCGACACCACCGTAAATGCCGTACTCATGCTGCACGACCGCGACGTCGCTCTCGTTCAGTAATTCGGAGGTAGCAGCGACGGATCTGGCGGAACCGTTGACCAGCTCTCCGCTCACCCGAGGGTCGGAGGATAACGAACCGTCGGCCACCCGGACAACGCTGACATCGGATCCGTTCGCGCACAATCCTTTTAGCAAGGCCGCACTGAACGTCGCCAACCCGCACGGTGTCGGCGGATACGTGCTGAGGATGCCGAAACTCGCTGAGCCGGTAGGGGCCTTGCCCAGCGAGAGGAACATTCGACAATTCAAAGGTAGATTCAGCGCTCAAGGTGATCCCAACGACGGTTGTCACCGGCGTGTCCGGCGCGAGCTGCTGCTCTTCTAGATCAGCGGCGGACAGCTGACTTCATCCGGGACTGGCTGGGCTCCCAACCACTCTCAACACTCCACGCGATCCAGCGGCTACCGCCTATCGAGCTCCGCCAAGATGCGCAGGCCAACGGCGTACCGGCTGATACCGGCGTGGACACTCTCAACCTCAAGGTGCCGCTCGCGCTTGCTCGGGCGTATAGCCCTTGTCAATGAGTACCCCGACCGCTTGGTTGGTGATCGACATCTCGAAAAGATTTGTTGCGCAAGCCTGTTCGGCAGGCCCCGGGAGGTGTTGATCGAGGGCGAAGTCACTCAGCGGCCGGGCGGTTAAGAACGCGAGATCCGCGGCGAGGTCGACAAAGGTTCCCGGCGACCCCGCATAAAATACGACGACCACCGGCGAGGGAAGACGTGCATCGACACCGGGCAGCGCCAGCCTCAAGGACGTGCCGACGTCACCCGCTCCGACACCGTCGACGAACGCGGTGAACGCGAACGCCGGATCACTGCCGACGACGGTCACGCTCACACCCAGGAAAGTCGGAATCGCGGCAGTCGCTCCGGCCGTGAGCCGGCGCAAGCTATCGCCTAAATCGGCCTCGGGCTCATCCAACGCCGCGGTCAGATAGCCCAGTTCTGCGGCTAAGGCAGCAGCGATCTCCACGAGTGAACTGCTCCGCTGCACGCTCCCGAGCGCGATCGAGCTTGCCGGAGCCGCGCATAGCCGGTTGGCGTACGCGGTGAGGATTTGATGACGCGGGTCAGGACCCGCCTCGTCATTGCTCCCCGGTTGTCACGGTACGCCGATTTGGCCTTCCGGTTGGTAGCGGATGCGGGCGCGGGCACGGCGCACGGCTTCATCGACAATGCGTTGAGCCACATCAGCCAACTTGCGGTGCTCAGATTGGCTCATCGCCCGCAGCTGGGCGAACGCGTCCTCGGCGTTGCGCCCGGTGCGTCCGCGGATGAGCCCGATCGCTTGATCGATCACCGGGCGGGTGGACAACGCCGCCTGTAGCTGGACCGAGAGAGCAAGCGCGTCCGCGAGGATCTGCGCGTTGTGCACAGCGACAGCCGCTGGTTTGGCGAACAACTCACCGAATTCGGCGGCGTGCTCGTCGAAAACGTTTTTGCCGTGGGCATATACGTTGATCGCACCGACCACCCGATCAGGCAATAACAGCGGCAGCGACAGCGCACTGTGCACCCCCATCCTGCCCACGCGGGGACCGAACCGCGGCCACATCTTCTCCCCGCCGAGCGATCCGGAACGCACCGTGCGACGTTCCAGCGCCGCAGTGATGCAGGGCCCCTCGTTGAGGGTCACGTACTGGATCTCGTCAATCTCGGCGACAAAGGGGGCGCTGGCCGCCAACGCGGCGACCATGTTGTCCACCCGGTCGACATTCAACAATGTCACCCCCGCACCGTCGGCCCCAGGTATCGCGCGCACTGCGAACGCCGCCACCTGCGCCAACAACTCGGGCAATCGCAAGTGATCGGCGACGAGGCCTGCGAGCTCGCCGATCCCCACTCGCAGATCGTCGTCATCGGCGCTGAGCTGGTCCGGTGTTCGCGAACCCGACTGGGGGCTCGCAGCGTCCTCGGTTGACCCCACCATTGGCGGTACCTACTTCATTGTCCTTCTGGAACCCGAATAGTCCTTCTGGAACCCGACGTCACCGGCAACCAGCCGTACACCCGGGGCGCACTCACCGCGGGATGAACCTCATCATATAGGGCGGAATTGGCTGGCCGACCTCAGGGAGAAGTTGACCGCCAACTTGCCCCTGCGCGGACGCACCACCCGGTGTAATGTCATGGATGCTGAGAATCTCAGCTGGTCCGGGACGGGTCTTAGCCGCACGCTGCTGAACCCAAGGAGTATTGGCTCCGAACCCTGACAATTCGGTGATCGCCCGCACGACTGGATCACCATGGCCCACAAAGTGTTAACCTCCTCTGCCCCGCCGCTTCTTGCCGCTTTCACCGTCCTCACGCCAGGCAACGGCCGCTTGGCGCGATCGGGCACTCAATGGGTGAAGTCGCCGGTGGCCATTATCTGCGCCCGCGGCGAGATCGACCAGGCAAACGCGCACACCCTCGCTGAATATTCACTCGCCTGCCTGGCGCGTCGCAGCGGACTGATCCTCGATTTGACCGAATTGGAATTCTTTGGCGCGGCCGGCTTCTCGGCGTTGCACAGAATCTCGCTGAGTTGCACGCACGCTGGAATAAACTGGGCGTTGGTACCTGGCTTCGCGGTGTCCCGACTGCTACGAATCTGCGACCCGGACGGGTTGCTGCCGTCCGTCGATAGTGTCGGCGCCGCACTGGCCACCCTCCAGAGATCGGCATCCGGCGCGGACCACCGCGCACAAACAACCGCAGAATGCGATGCAGTTTCCAACTGAAATTATTCGAGCACTGCGTTGCACAATCGAAGCATGATTGCTCGGTTACTGAAGTGTCGAATCGGATCGCCGGGAACAACGCGCGTATCTATAGACCGTGGATTGTTTCGCCTAGGTTTAAATGGCAATATTTTGTGCATGAAAAACCCCTGAGGAATAGGGCTGGCATCCGGCAATGAAGCTGGACGATAACCCGGTTACCTCAGGGGTTTTCGTGTCGATCCTTAGACTGCGGTCACTCCGACCGCCTGGGGGCCTTTGTCGCCCTGGGTGATCTCAAACTGGACTCGTTGATTCTCATCAAGCGACCGAAAACCGCTTCCTTGAATCTCAGAATAGTGGACGAAGACGTCTTTTTCGCCGCCGTCGGGGGTGATAAAGCCGAAGCCCTTTTCACCATTGAACCATTTCACGGTTCCTTGTGTCATGCTAACTCTTTCTCTTTCAAAAGGATGTAATTGCCATACATCCGCGGCCAATTATAACACGATCGGGCAAAGGCGCATTCCGGAAGATGTTGATGAGCTTCGGACCCGCCGAGGGTTCTTCAGCTATGTCGTTGACTAGCCGATCAGCACGGCATACCGCGGCTTGATCACCTCGTCGATGATCGCCAACCGCTCGTCGAAGGCAATGAAGGCCGATTTCATCGCATTGATGGTGAAACGCTCCAGATCACTCCACCCGTAGCCGAAGGCTTCCACCAACCGGTACATCTCGCGACTCATCGAAGTGTCGCTCATCAGCCGGTTGTCGGTGTTAACCGTTACCCGGAACCGGGCCCGGGCCAGCAGATCGAATGGATGATCAGCGATGCTTTTGACCGCGCCGGTCTGCACGTTCGAGCTCGGACACAACTCCAGCGGAATCCGCTTGTCCCGCAGGATCGATGCCAGCCGGCCCAATCGGACTTCTCCGGTTTCGGGGCCACCCTCGAGAACCTCGATGTCGTCGACGATTCGCACCCCATGGCCCAACCGGTCGGCGCCACAGAACGCGATTGCTTCGTGGATAGACGGCAGCCCGAACGCCTCTCCCGCATGAATAGTGAAGCGCGCGTTGTGATCTCGCATATACTCAAATGCATCGAGATGTCGCGTCGGCGGGTTGCCGGCCTCGGCGCCGGCGATGTCAAATCCGACTACTCCCTTGTCCCGGAACCGGATCGCCAGCTCGGCGATCTCCCGGGACACCGCGGCATGCCGCATCGCGGTGACCAGAAGGCGCACCTTGATGGCACGTCCCGCGGCCGCGGCGGCCTTCTCACCGTCGGCGAGGCCGGCCAGCACGCTGTCCACGATCTCGTCGAACCACAGCCCGCGGTCGATGTGCAATTCCGGCGCGAATCGCACCTCGGCGTAGACGACGGAATCGGCGGCCAGGTCTTCGACGCATTCGTAGGCGACGCGATGCAGCGAATCGGGCGTCTGCATCACCGCCACGGTGTGCGAAAACGGCTCCAGGATAACGCTCCAGCGAGCCGCTGTGCGACTGAGTGCGAAACCAGGTGGCCAGTTCGTCGGCGTCGGTGGTGGGTAGCCCGTCGTAACCGGTTTGTCCGGCGATGTCGATCACGGTTGCCGGACGCAGTCCACCGTCGAGGTGGTCGTGCAGCAGGGCCTTCGGCGCTTTGCTGATTTGCTGCAGGTCCAAGGGGGTCACTCGACGATCCGATCGATGATCAGCGGCCGCGGGGCCGGCGTTGTGTCGCCGAGGCTCCAGCCGCCCTCCAACTCGGCCATCGCGGGGCCGATACGCTCCGGGGTGTCGGTATACAGCGTGAACAACGGCTCACCGGCGGCGACGGGTTGACCGGGGCGGCGATGCATCCTGACACCCGCACCGAATTGCACCTCGCCGCCCGGGCGCGATCTGCCCGCGCCGAGCCGCCAAGCCGCCAGTCCAACTGCCATAGCGTCGATATTGCCCATTGTGCCGCTCCGGTGGGCGATAACGGTCTCCGAATGCGAACCAATCGGCAACGGTACTGACAAGTCGCCCCCCTGCGCAGCGACCAGTCGGCGGAATCGGTCCATCGCGGTGCCGTCGCGCAGTGTCTCGCCGGGATCACGGCCATCGATCCCGGCCAGGTCGAGCATCTCTTCGGCCAGCCGCAAAGTGAGCTCCACCAAGTCGGGCGGCCCCCCGCCGGCCAGCACCTCCAACGCCTCGGCCACCTCGAGCGCATTGCCCACTGTCGCGCCCAGCGGGCAGTTCATGTCGGTCAGCAGCGCGCGGGTGGGCACCCCGTGCGCGGCGCCCAGTTCGACCATGGTGTGGGCCAGATCGCGAGATTGCGCGTCGGAGCGCATCAACGCCCCGGCTCCGACCTTCACGTCGAGCACCAGCGCACCGACTCCCTCGGCCAGCTTCTTGCTCATCACCGAGCTGGCGATGAGCGCCAGCGACTCGACCGTCGCGGTGATATCCCGCAACGCGTACAGCTTCTTGTCGGCGGGTGCCAGCTGGCCGGCGGCAAATATCGCCGCACCGATGTCACGCAGTTGCTGGCGCACTCGCTGGCTGGAAATCTCGGCGGTGAAGCCCGGAATGGATTCCAGCTTGTCCAGAGTGCCGCCCGTGTGGCCCAGCCCCCGACCGGATGCCTTGGGCACCGCCGCGCCGCAGGCCGCGATGATCGGCACCAACACCAGCGTGGTTTTGTCTCCGACCCCACCAGTGGAGTGCTTGTCGACGGTGCGCAGGTTGCCGAAGTCCATCCGTTCACCGGACCGCACCATCGCGTTAGTCCACCTGGCGATCTCGGCGCGGTCCATGCCGCGCCAGAAGATCGCCATCAGCAGTGCCGCCATCTGTTCATCACCGACATGACCCTCGGTATAGGCGTCGATGACCCAGTCGATGGCCGCATCCGACAGCCGACCGCCGTCCCGCTTGGTCCTGATTACGGTCGGCGCGTCGAATGCGATGTTGGTCAAGGGCCTTCCCCTGCTTCCCGGGCCAGATCGTCGGGACCGAAGGCGTCGGGGAGCAGGTCGTCAAGCCGACGGGGCCCGGCCGGATGATCGATGAGCAACTCGGGACCGCCGTGCTCGAAAAGCAGCTGCCGGCATCGCCCGCACGGCATCAGTGGCGAGCCTTGGGCGTCAACACACGCCAGCGCGACCAGACGGCCACCACCGGTCGAATGCAGAGCGGAGACCACCCCGCACTCGGCGCAGAGAGCAAGGCCATATGAGACATTCTCCACATTGCATCCGGCGACCACCCGGCCGTCGTCGACCAGCGCGGCCGCACCGACCCGGAATCGCGAATATGGCGCATAGGCTCCTACTGATACCTGTATCGCCTTGCTCCGCAACATATTCCAATCGATATTAGGCATCCCGCAACCCCGCTCACCGAATGGGCCAACTTACGAAGGCCAACCCTAGCCGCGAGCCGACGCGTCGCCAGGTTCGGCCCGTTCGTACCGCCCGGCGCCATTGCCGGGCTAAGCTCGATTGCCCGGCTTCTCCTCGGCCCGCAGGCGGCCCGCATCGTCGCCGGGCGTAGTGAACTGCCCGGTTTTAAAGACCGATTTGACTCCGAAAAGGCGGTGAGGACGGGGTGACTAAGCAGGCGACAAGCGCGGGTCCGGCAGAGCCGGCTTCGCGCAAGCGGCGGCCACCACGGACCTTGTACCGAGGAGATCCCGGTATGTGGTCGTGGGTGTTGCACCGCATCACCGGCGCCACGATTTTCTTCTTCCTGTTCGTCCACGTCCTGGACGCCGCGATGCTGCGGGTGAGCCCGCAGACCTACAACGCGGTGCTGGCGACGTACAAGACCCCGATCGTCGGCCTGATGGAGTTCGGTCTGGTCGCCGCGGTGCTTTTCCACGCGCTGAACGGGATCCGGATCATCTTGATCGACTTCTGGCAGGAGGGCCCCCGCTACCAGCGCCTGATGCTGTGGATCATCGGGGTCGTTTACCTGCTGCTGATGGTTCCCGTCGCCGTGGTGCTGGGCGTCCACCTGTGGGAGCACTTCCGATGAGCAGCCCCGACTTGCAGCTCGGTCGCGGCGACGTGGCGCCGGTAGAACAACGCAGCCACGATCGCCCGGCCAGCCTGGACAATCCGCGCTCACCGCGGCGTCGGGCCGGCATACCCAACTTCGAGAAATTCGCGTGGCTGTTCATGCGGTTTTCCGGTGTCGCGCTCATCGTCCTGGCGCTCGGACACTTGTTCGTCATGCTGATGTGGGACGACGGCGTATACCGGATCGACTTCAACTTTGTGGCACAGCGCTGGGGTTCGCCGTTCTGGCAATTCTGGGACCTCGCGCTGCTGTGGCTGGCGCAGCTGCACGGCGGCAACGGTCTGCGCAACATCATCGATGACTACAGCCGTAAGGACAGCACCCGTTTCTGGCTGAACAGTCTGCTGTTGTTGTCGATGGCGTTCACGTTGGTGTTGGGCACCTATGTGCTGATGACGTTCGACCCCAACATTTCGTGATCTCTCGAGAGGGCGCCGCGTGATCCAGCAACACCGATACGACGTGGTGATCGTCGGCGCCGGCGGCGCCGGGATGCGCGCCGCCGTCGAAGCAGCCCCCCGCGTGCGGACCGCCGTGCTGACCAAGCTCTACCCCACCCGAAGCCACACCGGCGCCGCCCAGGGCGGCATGTGCGCCGCGCTGGCCAACGTCGAGGACGACAATTGGGAGTGGCACACCTTCGACACCGTGAAGGGCGGCGACTACCTCGCCGACCAGGACGCAGTCGAGATCATGTGCAAGGAAGCCATCGACGCGGTGCTGGACCTGGAGAAGATGGGGATGCCGTTCAACCGCACTCCCGAAGGCCGCATCGACCAGCGCCGCTTCGGTGGGCACACCCGCGACCACGGCAAAGCGCCGGTACGCCGGGCGTGTTACGCGGCCGACCGCACCGGACACATGATCCTGCAAACGCTGTACCAGAACTGCGTCAAGCACGACGTCGAGTTCTTCAACGAGTTCTACGCGCTGGATCTGGTGCTCACCGAGACCCCAACCGGCCCGGTGGCCACCGGAGTGGTCGCCTACGAGCTGGCCACCGGCCTGATCCACGTCTTCCACGCCAAGGCGGTGGTGATCGCGACCGGCGGCTCGGGCCGGATGTACAAGACCACTTCCAACGCACATACCCTTACCGGCGACGGCATCGGCATTGTCTTCCGCAAAGGACTTCCGCTGGAAGACATGGAGTTTCACCAATTTCACCCGACCGGCCTGGCGGGCCTGGGGATCTTGATCTCCGAGGCCGTGCGTGGCGAGGGTGGCCGGCTGCTCAACGGCGAGGGCGAGCGCTTCATGGAGCGCTACGCCCCGACGATCGTTGACCTGGCCCCCCGCGACATCGTCGCGCGCTCGATGGTGCTGGAGGTCCTGGAGGGTCGCGGCGCCGGCCCGCACAAGGACTATGTCTACATCGACGTCCGCCACCTTGGCGCGGACGTGCTGGAAGCCAAGCTGCCCGACATCACCGAGTTCGCCCGCACGTACCTGGGGGTGGACCCAGTCAAGGAACTGGTGCCGGTCTACCCGACCTGCCATTACGTGATGGGCGGGATCCCGACCACGGTCACCGGCCAAGTGCTGCAGGACAACACCTCCACCGTCCCGGGCCTGTACGCGGCCGGCGAATGCGCGTGCGTTTCGGTGCACGGCGCCAACCGGCTGGGCACCAACTCGCTGCTGGATATCAACGTGTTCGGCCGCCGGGCCGGCATCGCCGCCGCCAGCTACGCGCAGGGCCACGACTTCGTCGAGATGCCGCCGGAGCCGGCGGCGATGGTCGTCAGGCTGGGTCGGCGACATCCTGTCCGAGCACGGCAACGAGCGGGTCGCCGACATCCGGGGCGCGCTGCAGCAGACGATGGACAACAACGCCGCGGTGTTCCGCACCGAGGACACTCTGAAGCAGGCGCTCACCGACATCCACGCGCTCAAGGAGCGTTACTCGCGAATCACGGTGCACGACAAAGGGAAACGCTTCAATAGCGATCTGCTGGAGGCGATCGAGCTGGGCTTTTTACTGGAGCTGGCCGAAGTCACCGTGGTTGGTGCGTTGAATCGTAAGGAATCCCGCGGCGGCCACGCACGTGAGGACTACCCGAACCGCGACGACACCAACTACATGCGCCACACGATGGCCTATAAGAGGAAATTGGGGCCGACAAGCAGGGCGCCGAACTGCTCAGCGATATCCGGTTGGACTTCAAACCCGTCGTGCAGACCCGCTACGAACCCAAGGAACGGAAGTACTGATGGCCGCTTTCGAACAAGAAGGGACAGCGGGGCCAGAACAGCCCTTGCCGCCGATCCCGGACGGTGCGGTGCTGGTGACCGTCAAGATTGCCCGGTTCAACCCGGAAGAACCGGACGCGTTCACCGAAACCGGCGGCTGGCAAAGCTTTCGAGTGCCCTGCCTGCCCAGCGACCGGCTACTCAACCTGCTGATCTACATCAAGGGTTATCTGGACGGCACGCTGACCTTCCGGCGATCCTGCGCCCACGGAGTGTGCGGGTCGGACGCCATGCGGATCAACGGCGTGAACCGGCTGGCCTGCAAGGTGCTGATGCGGGACCTGTTGCCGCAAAAGCGGAATGGCAAGTCGGGCAAGGCACTCACCGTCACGGTCGAACCTATCCGCGGACTGCCGGTGGAGAAGGACCTGGTGGTCGACATGGAGCCGTTCTTCGATGCCTACCGTGCGGTGAAGCCGTACCTGGTCACCACCGGCAACTCGCCAACCCGGGAGCGGATCCAAAGCCCGACCGACCGCGCCCGCTACGACGACACCACCAAGTGCATCCTGTGCGCCTGCTGCACCACCAGCTGCCCGGTGTTCTGGAGCGAGGGCAGTTACTACGGGCCGGCCGCGATCGTCAACGCGCACCGCTTCATCTTCGACAGCCGCGACGAGGCGGCCGCGGAGCGCCTCGACATCCTCAACGAAGTCGACGGCGTGTGGCGGTGCCGCACCACCTTCAACTGCACCGAATCCTGCCCGCGTGGCATCCAGGTGACCAAAGCAATCCAGGAGGTCAAGCGCGCCCTGATGTTCTCGCGCTGAGGGCGCTAACTCGGCGGGAGCTTCAGCACACGGTTGTTGCCCGTGTCGACGACGTAGACGTTGCCAGCGGCGTCGACGTCGATGCCCTGCGGATGGTTAACTCCGTTGAACGGCAGTGCTTTTGACGTGTTGAAGGCCGGGACGAACTTTGTGATCAGATTGTCATGACTGTCGGTCACGTACACGTTTCCGCTGGTGTCGACCGCCACATCATCCGGGCGTCCGACTACGAAGGGCAGCGCAGTCGGAACCGTCGCCGTCCACGGAAGTTTCAGCACCCGCTCGTTGTCCCGATCGATGACGAAGAGGGCGCCGGTGGGATTCACCGTCACGGCCGAGGGACACGCCAGTGCGCTGAACGGCAGCTCCGTCTGCTCGGTCGAATGCGCGCGCAGCGCCACCACCCGGTTGTGCGTGCAGTCGGTGACAACGACGGCGCGCTCGTTTCCGGGGTCGCTCGAATCGATCGCCACACCCGTGGGTTCCCCGAGGTCGGTGAACGGCAGCACGGTCGGGCTGGTCGAGCCCGCCGTCAGCTCCAGCACCCGGTGCTGGGCGGGCTCGGTGATCTCCAAGTCACCTGCGTCGTCGACCGCTATGTCCTCGGGACGGTCCAGACCGGCCACCGGTACCACGGTCTGGCTGGTCGAGCCCGCGGCCAGTTCCAGCACCCGGTTGTTGCCGCTGTCGGTGACGTAGACGTTTCCCTTCGCATCGACCGTGACCTCCTCGGGGTGGTCGAGACCGGAAAACGGCAGCACGACCTGACCCTGCGGTTTCGCTGAATCGAACGGGAATTGGTTGGTGATCCGCAAGAACGCGGCAACGGCGATCACCATGACTACCCCCACGGCAGCGAGGGTCAGAACAGCGCCGCGGCCAAGTCTGTTTGGCGGGGTGCGTGGTTGGGACGGGATCGTGGGTGCGGTGCCCTCCTCGTTGGGGTCGGCACCCTCGTTGGGGTCGGCATCCTCGTTGGGGTCGGCATAGCGCCTGGGAATTGGCGGCGCAGCGTGGACGTCGGTGAGCGCAGCGCGGGCAGCCATGGCCAGTTCGGGTGCCGACTGATAGCGGTCATCCGCTTCCTTCGCCATGCCCCGTGCGATCACCCCGTCGAACGCGGCCGGTATCGCGGGGTCGAGGCTGCTGGGTTTGGGTGCCTCGTCCGTGCGATGGGCGGCGGCCAAACCCTCCACACCGCCACCGCTGAACGGCAACCGCCCGGTCAGGCACTCGTAGAGCACACAGGTGAGCGAGTACACATCCGCACGAGCGTCGACGGACTTTCCGGCGGTGAAGCGCTCCGGGGCCATATACGCCGGAGATCCCGGTGCGACGTTGGTGAGCGTCAATCGGCCGGCACTGGCCTCATGAACGAGTCCGAAATCAATCAGGTACACAAAATCTTCGCCGACCATGAGCAAGTTCGACGGCTTCACATCGCGGTGCACCAGCCCGGACTTGTGCGCCGCATCCAGCGCCGCGGCAACCTGTTCGACCACCCGCACGGCCTTCTCCGGACTCATCGGTCCATCGCTCTTGAGAACCTTGTTCAGATCGACGCCGTCGATGATCGGCATGACCAGATACAGGCGCCCGTCGAACTCACCGGTCTCGTAGATCGGGATGATGTTCGGGCTGGCCAGCCGTGCCGCCGCGTAGGCCTCGCGGCGAAATCGCTCCTGAAAGCCCGGCTCCGCAGCCAGTTCCGGCTGCAGCAACTTGATGGCCACATCACGGCCGAGCGCGGTGTCGTGGGCACGGTAGACCGCGCCCATACTGCCCTGGCCGAGCTTTTCGAAAAGCCGATAGCGACCGAACTCCACTTCCTTTGTCGCGACCGATCCCGAAGCGTCGGCAGCGGCGGTGGCGGTGGCAGTGAGTGCGTTGTGCGTGGCAGCGGCCAGCTCGCGGGCCGTCTGATAACGCTCATCGGGATCTTCGGCCATGCCGCGCGCTATCACCCCGTCGAAGCCCGCTGGAATCGCCGGGTCGACATCGGTGGGTTTGGGCGGCCCATCCTCGCCCGTGACGGCGGCCTGACCGGTCAGGCACTCGTAGAGCACAGCGGTGAGGCCGTAGATGTCGGTGCGGACGTCGGCGGTATCGGCGCCAGGTGGTGTGGCTCCGAAATCGATCAGGTACACGAACGCGCCGCCCACCAACAAACTCGAGGCATTGATGTCGCCGTGCACCAGCCCAGCCACGTGGGCGGCTTCCAGCGCCGAGGCGACCTGCACGATTACCCGCGCCGCCACGGCCGGCTGTGTTGGGCCGTCGCGACGGAGCAAGTCTTGGACTGTGCTGCCGTCGGGCACGTCGGGCATCACCAGATAGAGCCGTCCTTCGATCTCGCCGGCCTCATAGGTCGGGATGATGTTCGGGTCGTTGAGCTGGGTAGCGATGGAGACCTCACGCTGGAACCGCTCCAGACAGCCCGGCTCGGCAGCCAACTCCGGTGAGAGCACCTTGATGGCCACGTCGCGATTCATCATCGAGTCGTGGGCCCGATACACCGTGCCGGTGCGGCCAGATCGGAGCACCCCGAGCAGCCGGTACCGTCCGAAGACCTCGCCGTCCACCCCGTCCACCGCAAGCCTCCTCTGCGCACACGAAGTGAGGCCTGGATGCTACCAATCTGACGGGCTCAGGTCCCCCGACGCCACAGTCGCCGAGGTCGACGGCAGCGCGGAAAAGTTCGAGTAGGCATCACGCCTACGTCGATCTCGGTTAGCGAGCCGACTCCCGCAGCGGCGAGCCGGTGAACTTGTCGGGGTTAGCGATATCCCATATCGCGCAAACTTTTCCGTCTCGCACCGTCATCGCGGTAATCCGCGCCGACATCGCCCGCTGCCCGTCGGCAGCCGGAAAACCAGCTGTGTAGGCGCCCAGTTCACCGTTGATCAACGCCAGCTGATTCTCGGTGACAAACGCCGGGCCGTAGCGGCGGGCCAGCCCGAGCAGGAACCGCGCCACCTTGTCCGGCCCGCGAATGATTTGAGCGGCCGTCGATGTCCTGCCATTGGCATCGCCGGTCAACGTCACGTCAGGATGCAGCAGCGTGACCACGGCGTTCAAGTCGCCTTCGGCCATGGCTGCCATCAGTTTGCCGACCACTTCGTTGTGGGTGGGATCGGGTTTGGGAGCAGGCTGCGCGTCCTGGCTGGCCAAAGTCTTCCGGGCCCGCGAGGCCAGCTGCCGGGCGGCGGCCTCATTGATTCCCAGCACCTCGGCCACCTCGGCGAACGGCACGGCGAAACCGTCGTGCAGCACGAAGGCCACCCGCTGATCAGGGTTGAGCCTTTCCAGCACCACCATCGCGGCGAACCGGGCATCCTCGCGGGCAACCAGGGCAGACAGCGGTTCGGTGCCGTCAAAACCGGTGACCACGGGTTCAGGCAACCAGTGGCCCGTGTAGGTCTCGCGCCGGTGGGTCGCCGAGCGTAACCGGTCCAGTCCGAGCCGGCTCACCACGGTGGTCAGCCACGCGCGAAGGTCGGTGATGGCCTGATCCTGCCGGTCCCAGCGCAGCCAGGCTTCCTGGACGATGTCTTCGGCGTCGGCCACGGTTCCCGTGAGCCGATAAGCGACCGCCATGAGGTGCGGCCGCAGGGATTCGAATTCGGTGACCTGCGTTGAGGTCATGGCCCGAGCCTAGCGTTAGGCTCGCGAGCACGATGACCGAGAACCTGTCGACCAAGGCCGATCGCCACCTGTGGGGCCACTTCGCCCGGCACGGCCCCGGAATCACGCCGCCGATCATCGCCCGCGGTGAGGGTGTCCACATCTTCGACGACCGCGGCAAGCGCTATCTGGACGCGCTGTCCGGGCTGTTCACAGTGCAAGTCGGTCACGGACGGGCCGAACTCGCCGAAGTCGCCGCCCGGCAGGCGAGCACGCTTGAGTTCTTCCCGGTGTGGGGATACGCGACGCCGCCCGCGATCGAGTTGGCCGAACGCCTCGCGCACTACGCGCCGGGCGACCTGAATCGGGTGTTCTTCACCACCGGCGGTACCGAGGCCGTCGAGACCGCGTGGAAAGTGGCCAAGCAGTTCTTCAAGCTCACCGGGAAACCCGGTAAACACAAGGTGATTTCGCGGTCGATCGCCTATCACGGCACCACCCATGGGGCCTTGGCGATTACCGGGCTGCCGTTGTTCAAGGCTCCCTTCGAGCCGGTGGCACCGGGTGGGTTCCGAGTTCCCAACACAAACTTCTACCGCGCGCCGGAGCCATATGCGAATAACGCCAAGGCATTCGGCCTGTGGGCTGCCGACCGTATCGCCGAGGTGATCGAGTTCGAAGGACCCGATACCGTCGCCGCGGTGTTCCTGGAACCGGTGCAGAACGCCGGCGGCTCGATCCCGCCGCCCCCAGGCTATTTCGAGCGAGTTCGCGAGATATGCGACGAGTACGACGTGCTTTTGGTCTCCGACGAAGTGATCTGTGCGTTCGGTCGGATCGGTTCGATGTTCGCCTGTGATGACGTCGGGTACGTGCCCGACATGATCACCTGCGCCAAGGGGATGACGTCGGGCTATTCGCCGATAGGCGCGATGATCGCCAGCGACCGGCTGTTCGAGCCGTTCAACGATGGCACCACGATGTTCCGACACGGCTACACGTTCGGGGGGCACCCGGTGTCGGCTGCCGTCGGGCTGGCCAACCTCGATATCTTCGAGCGCGAGGGCCTCAACGACCACGTCAAACACAATGCGCCCGGGTTCCGCGCCACGTTGGAGAAGCTGTACGACCTGCCGATCGTCGGCGACGTCCGCGGCGAGGGCTATTTCTACGGCGTCGAACTGGTCAAGGACCAGGCGACGAAGCAGACCTTCACTAACGAGGAGCGCAAGGCGCTGCTGAGCCGCGTGTCGGCGGCGCTGTTCGAAGCCGGGTTGTATTGCCGCACTGACGACCGCGGCGATTCAGTCATCCAGTTGGCCCCGCCGCTGATCAGCGGTCAGGCCGAATTCGACACCATCGAATCGATCCTGCGCACAGTGCTATCCAGCCTCTAGCCGGGGTCAGGCAGACGCCCGCTTGACCGCGTCTGCCGCCACCAGCACTTCCCGCGAATGCACCGCGTTCGGGTCGCTCACCATCCGCGATAGCGAGTTGCATAGCCAGGCGAGCGCGGACTGCAGTTCGGGACTGGGTGTGGTGTCGCGATGCAGGTTGAGCTCAACCAACACCTGATCGAGCCCGGAACGGCGGACCTGAGTCGCTTTGTCGACCTGCTTGAGCAGATATTTCAGCGGTCGGGGATCCGCGCTGCTCGAGTCGCCGGCACCGTCGCGCCGGAACTTTGACCAAAATCGATCGCTAATGGCACACCCTTTGAACTTCCATCCGGGACGGATGTCAGCGTAATGCGCGGACCGCGTCCCTGCCCGCTGCGGCCCAGTCGAGTAACTTCCGTCCCACCAGTCACAGCGCGGCTCCCCGAGATCCGGCCGCCGATCGCCTAATCTGCTCACACGATGTCCACTTCACGGTCCTTCTTGCGCGCCGCATCATGCCTGGCAGCAGTGGCTTTCACGCTCGCTGTACCGGTCGGGCTGCCCGCGGCTTTCGCCGAGCCGGGTCCAGGACCCAATGCAGGTCCAGCGAATTGTCCGTACAAGGTGACCACCCCACCCGCGGTGGACTCGTCGGAAGTCCCCCAGGCCGGCGATCCGCCGATACCGCTGGCTGTGCCATCGAAGCCGGTAGGTGGCGACGCGCTCGGCAGCTGCGGCATCGTCGCCGCGCCCGGCACGCCGCCACTGCCGAACGACGTGTCGGCCGAGGCATGGCTGGTGGCGGATTTGGACAGCGGCGCGGTGATCGCCGCCAAGGACCCACACGGTCGCCACCGGCCGGCCAGCATCATCAAGGTGCTGGTTGCGATGGCGAGCCTCAACGCGTTCAACTTGAACAAGACGGTCGTCGGAACCGCCGAGGACGCGGCCGCCGAAGGCACCAAGGTCGGCGTCGACGAGGGCGGCACCTACACCATCAACCAGCTCCTGCATGGGCTGCTGATGCACTCCGGCAACGACGCGGCACATGCGCTGGCCATGCAACTCGGCGGCATGCAGCAGGGGCTGGAGAAGATCAACGTGCTGGCCGCCAAGCTCGGCGGCCGGGACACCCGGGTGGCGACGCCGTCGGGACTGGACGGGGCGGGCATGAGCACGTCGGCGTACGACATCGGCCTGTTCTATCGCTACGCATGGCAGAACCCCACCTTCGCCGACATCGTCGCGACCCGAACTTTCGACTTCCCCGGTCACGGCGATCACCCCGGCTACCAGCTGGAAAACGACAACCAGCTGCTCTACAAGTATCCCGGCGCACTGGGCGGTAAAACTGGCTACACCGACGACGCCGGCCAGACCTTCGTCGGCGCGGCCAACCGCAATGGTCGACGGCTGATGGCGGTGCTGATGCACGGGACCCGCCAGCCGATTGCACCGTGGGAACAGGCGGCGCACCTATTGGACTACGGATTCGGCACCGCCGCGGGCACCCAGGTCGGCTCGCTGACCGAACCCGATCCGTCGCTCGTCACCAGCAAGCCGGACGCGGACCGGCAAGCCGGCGGCGTCAACGCGGCGGGGTTCATGCCGTCTTCCGACACACTGCCGGTGCGGGTGGGGGTGGCCATCATCGGCACGCTGGTCGTGTTCGGTTTGATCCTGGTCGCGCGTTCGATGAACCGGCGGCCCCTACATCGTTAGGCATCGTTGCGCTCGCGTTGCGCACGCGTTAAGCACCGTTGACCTCCCGATTTTGCTGTGGCACCGTTCCTGACGTGACTGAAGCCCTGTACGAGGACGCCGGCCTGCTGCTTGACGAGGACGGAATCACGATCCGGCGGTATTACTTCCCGCTCGCTACGTCCAAGCGGATCGCGTACACCCGTATCCAGGGCATCAAGGCCCGGCCAATGAGCTGGGCCACCGGCAAGGGCCGCCTCTGGGGCGCGGCCGACCCGCGCTACTGGTTTCCGCTGGACATCCATCGGGGAAGCAAAAAGACCATGCTGGTCCTGCACGTGGGCCGCGGCCGGGTGCGGCCGTGCATCACCCCCGAGAACCCTGAGCACGTCATTGAGGTGCTGCGCAACCGGGTAGGGCCCAACTGACGATCGGTGAATCGGTGCGCCCATCGCGGCGGGGCCTGCTGGTCGGGCTCACCGCAGCCAGCGTCGGCGTCATCTACGGGTATGACCTGTCCAGCATCGCCGGTGCACTGCTGTTCATCACCGACCAATTCGGCCTGACGACGCGGCAACAGGAGCTGCTGACGACGATGGTGGTGATCGGCCAGATCGCCGGTGCGCTGGTCGGCGGTGCGCTCGCCAATGCGATCGGACGCAAGAAGTCCATGGTCCTGATCGTCGTCGGCTACGCGGCATTCGCGCTGCTGGGTGCCGTCGCGGTGTCGATGCCGATGTTGTTGGCGGCGCGAATGCTGCTCGGCCTGACCATCGGTGTCTCCGTGGTGGTCGTGCCGGTGTACGTGGCCGAGTCGGCGCCGGCGGCGGTGCGCGGAGCCTTGCTGGCCGCTTATCAGCTCGCGACGGTCAGCGGGCTCATCCTGGGCTACCTGGCCGGCTACCTGTTGGCGGGTACGCACAACTGGCGGCTGATCCTCGGGCTGGCCACCATCCCCGCGATGCTGTTGCTGCCGTTGTTGTTGCGCATGCCCGATACCGCCCGGTGGTACCTGCTGAAGGGCCGCGTCGCCGATGCCCGCTCGGCACTGCTGCGGGTGGAACCGGCGGACAAGGTCGACGCAGAGCTGACCGAGATCGGCCGGGCTCTGAGCGAAGATTCCAAAGGCGGTATGTCCGAGATGCTGCGACGGCCGTATCTGCGGGCCACGCTATTCGTCATCACCCTCGGGTTTCTCATTCAGATCACCGGCATCAACGCGATCGTCTACTACAGTCCGCGGCTGTTCGAGGCCATGGGATTCACCGGAAATTTTGCGCTGCTGGGCCTGCCGGCACTGGTGCAGTTCGCCGGTTTGGCGGCGGTGTGTGCCGCGCTGGTTCTCGTCGACCGGCTGGGTCGGCGTCCAATTCTGTTGTCCGGCATCGCCATAATGGTCGTCGCCGACTTCTTGTTGGTCGCTGTGTTCGCATTGGGCTTTGGAACCGTTGCGGGCTTTGCCGGCGTGCTGCTGTTCATCATCGGCTTCAGCTTCGGGTTCGGTTCGCTGGTATGGGTTTACGCCGGCGAGAGCTTCCCCACCCGCCTGCGCTCGATGGGGTCGAGCACGATGCTCACGTCCGACCTGGTGGCCAACGCGATCGTGGCCGCCGTCTTCCTAACCGTGCTGCATTCACTGGGCGGCGCTGGGACTTTCGCGGTATTCGGATTCATTCGCGGTGATAGCCTTGGGCGTGGTTTACCGGTATGCGCCGGAGACCAAGGGACGCCAGCTGGAGGATATCCGGCACTTCTGGGAGAACGGCGGGCATTGGGCCGCCGCGAGCCCTCAGCCAACTACGGAGACCCCGTGACCCTGATCTGTGCCGGCGCGGTGGTCATCGATGGGCAGGTCTGCCGACCGGGCTGGGTGCAGACGTCCGGTCGTCGGATGCTGGCCTGCGGTCCCGGCTCACCACCAGAGCCCGCCGACATGGATTTCCCCGATTCCGTTGTGGTGCCTGGGTTTGTCGATATGCATGTCCACGGAGGCGGCGGAGCCTCTTACACCGAAGCGCACGGCATCGCCGGGGCCGCGGGGTTCCACCTGCAGCGCGGCACCACCACGACGCTGGCCAGCCTGGTCACCGTCGGCCGCGCGGAACTGATTGCCGGCGTGCGCGCGCTCGCCGAGCAGACCCGGCGGGGCATTATCGCGGGCATCCACCTGGAGGGGCCCTGGCTGAGCTCGGCTCGCTGCGGGGCGCACGACCAGGCCCAGATGCGTGACCCGGAACCCGCCGAGATCGACGCCGTGCTGGCCGCAGGCGGTGACTCGATTCGGATGGTCACGCTGGCACCCGAGCTGCCGGGAAGCGATTCAGCGATTCGACGGTTTGTGGACGCGGGTGTTGTTGTTGCCATTGGGCATACGAATGCGACATACGAACAGGCTCGCCATGCGATCGCCCTTGGGGCGACAGTCGGCACCCATTTGTTCAACGCGATGCCGGCGCTGCACCATCGAGAACCCGGACCGGCGCTGGCGCTGCTGGAGGACCCGCGGGTGACCGTCGAGCTCATCGCGGACGGCGTGCATTTACACCCCAGCCGTCCTGCGTTGGGTGATCGAGACCATCGGACCGGGCCGGGTCGCTTTGGTGACTGACGCGGTTGCCGCCGCGGGTTCCGCGGACGGATCGTTTCTCCTCGGCACGGTGCCGATCGACGTGGTGTCCGGCGTCGCTCGGGTGCGCGGAACGTCGACGATCGCCGGCAGCACCGCGACGATGGATCAGGTGTTTCGCACAGTGGCCGGACTCGGCCTGAACACGGATGTCGGTCTGGCTGCAGCAGTGCGGATGACTTCGGCGACGCCGGCCCTGGCTCAGGGGCTCGACCAGGTGGGCAGCCTGCGTCCCGGCTATGACGCCAACCTTGTTGTGCTGGATGATGATTTGCGCGCCAAGGCCGTCATGGTCCGCGGCGACTGGCTGGTGGCCCCGGAGGCTAACGGCGCCGGTTGGTGAACCGGGAAAACGCTAGGGCGCCGACGGCTCCCACGACTATCGCGGCCAGCGTCTGGCGGCCGCTGATGCCCTCGTCCAGTTGTACCCGCGGTGCGATGATCGCGGGCGCCGGAGGATCGACGGACTTGGCGCGCGGATCCTCCGATGCTGTGGCCGCCCACGCGGCGCAGAACAAGACAAGAAACGAGGTGACGTAGGCGAACACCATCAAACCCAAAACCGGCCCGAACGTGGCGCCCGCCGGGCTGCGCAGGACCGCCTGCAGGTAGACGCCCGCCACTTGCTTGAACGCCTCGAAGCCGATCGCCGCCATCAGCCCCGCTTTCATCGAGTCGACCACGCTTACCGACTCCCGCGGCAGCCGACCGATCATCCAGGTGAACAGCACCCACGCCACCAACATCGAAATCACGATGGAAAGAACCCGGAAAATCCAGTCAAATACCGAAAACTCGGGTATTTCAAGCCATCTGAGGACGGCCAGCATCGGCCCGGTATGGCCCAGCGCGCTAAGGCCGATGGTCGCCAGCATCACCAACAACGTCAATAGGATTGCGAGCAGATCGGAGAGCTTGTTGCGCAGGAACCCCGGCGAATCGTAGGGCTGCTCCCACCACATCTCGGTCAACGCTGTCCGCAGGTGCGACATCCAGCCCAGACCCGCCCATGCCGCGGTGGCCAGGCCGATGATCCCGACGGACGCCCGTGCCCGGATCGCAGAGTTCATCAAATCGACCAACTGCTGTCCCAGGCCGTTCGACACCGCGGCCCGGATGTGGTTGTCGATCATGTGCAGTAGGTCCGGCCGACGGGAAAGCGCGAATCCCACCGCAGCGAAACCGACCATCAGCAAGGGAAATAGCGCGAAGATCGTGTAGTAGGTCAGGCCGGCCGCGAAGAAGCTGCCGTTGCGCTCGTCGAACCGCTCGTAAGCGCGAATCATGTGGTCGAGCCATGGGAACCGGGCCCGTAGCCGGCTAAAAAACCCGGGCTTGGACGGCTCGGTCATGGTGAAACGTGCTACCCCCGTTGCGGAAGGAATCCCAGCCGATCGTAGACCCGCTGCACCGTTTTGGCGGCCACAACGTTTGCGCGCTCCGCTCCGACCGCGAGCACGGCCTCCAATTCGCCCGGATCGGCAATCAAGTCATCCACCCGGGCCTTGATCGGGCTGACGTACTCGACGACGGCCTCGGCGGTGTCTTTTTTTAGGTCGCCGTAGCCGCGCCCGGCGTATCCGTCGACCAGCTTGGCGATGTCGACCCCGGTGACTGCCGACTGGATGCTCAGTAGGTTCGACACCCCCGGCTTGGTATCGGTGTCAAAGCGGATCTCACGTTCGCTGTCGGTGACCGCAGAGCGAATCTTCTTGGCGGACACCGCGGGATCGTCGAGAAGGTTGATCAACCCGGCGTCGGTGGCCGCCGATTTGCTCATCTTCGACGTCGGGTCCGCCAAATCGTAGATCTTGGCGGTGGCCTTTGGAATGAGCATGTCCGGAACCACGAAGGTGTCCGGAAAGCGGCTGTTGAACCGCTCCGCGATGTCGCGCGCCAGCTCCAGGTGCTGCCGTTGGTCCTCGCCCACCGGCACCAGATCGGTGTCGTAGGCCAGCACGTCGGCGGCCTGCAACACGGGGTAGGTGAACAGGCCGACGGTGGTGGAGTCGCTGCCCTGTTTCGTCGACTTGTCCTTGAACTGCGTCATCCGGGACGCCTGTCCGAAGCCGGTGAAACAGCCCAGCACCCACGCCAGCTGGGTATGTGCGGGCACGTGGCTTTGCACGAAGACCGTGCTGCGAGCCGGATCGATGCCCAGCGCCAGATATTGAGCGGCGGTAACGAGGGTCCGGTGCCGCAGCGCCTTGGGGTCCTGGGCCACGGTGATTGCGTGCAGGTCGACCACGCAGAAAAATGTTTCGTACTTTGGGTGTTCGTCCTGCAACGCGACCCACTGGGTGACGGCACCCAGCGCGTTTCCGAGGTGAAGCGAATCAGAAGTGGGCTGCACGCCGGAAAAAATCCGGCTCGATCCGGTTGCGGTGCTCATGATGCACCGATCTTTTCACGCGCGGGCAAGTAGCCCCCTAGCACCGGCCGCGGCGTGCTTGCGGTACCGGCGGTACCGGCTTTAATGTCGGGACTATGCGCCAGCCGATCCACGTGGGTCCGCGGGATGGCTCCGGAGAGCCCGTTCTGCTGCTGCACCCGTTCCTGATGTCCCAGACGGTATGGGATGTCGTGGCCGCACAGCTGGCCGACACCGGGCGGTACGAGGTTTTCGCCCCCACGATGGCCGGCCACAATGGCGGTCCCCGAGCGGGTAGTTGGCTGCTCAGTTCATCGCTGCTGGCCGACCACATCGAACGCGAGCTCGACGAACTGGGCTGGGACACTGCCCACATCATCGGCAACTCGCTGGGTGGCTGGGTCGCCTTCGAGCTGGAGAGACGCGGTCGGGCACGTAGCGTCACCGGCATCGCCCCGGCCGGCGGTTGGACGCGATGGAGCCCCGTCAAGTTCGAGGTGATCGGGAAGTTCGTCGCGGGGATGCCGATATTGGCGCTGACCCGCTTGCTCGGCCAGCGGACGTTGCGGCTCCCGCTCAGCCGCCGGTTGACCGCGCTCCCGCTGAGTGGATCGCCCAGTGGCATCACCGAGCGTGCACTGAGCGGCATCGTCGACGACGCCGCGCACTGTCCGGCCTACTTCCAGCTGCTGGTCAAGGCGCTGCTGCTGCCTGGGCTGCAAGAGTTGGCGGACACCGCCGTGCCGGCCCATCTGGTGCTCTGCGAAAAGGATCGTGTGGTCCCCCCACGCAGGTTCAGTCGGCACTTCACCGACTTCCTGCCGTCCGAAACCCGAGTCACCACGCTCAACGGCGTGGGGCACGTCCCGATGTTCGAGGCGCCTGGGCGGGTCACCGAGGTCATCGTCGAGTTTCTGGACCAGTACAGCCTGCCGCCGCGGGCCGTCAACCCACCGGCGAGCTAACGGAGCGCCTGCTTCAGGTTGTCGGCGATCGAATTCAGGAATTCCTCGCTCTGCTGCCACTTCTGGTCAGGTCCGATGAGGATGGCGAGGTCCTTGGTCATCTTCCCGCTCTCGACCGTAGCGATGACGACCGCTTCCAGCCGCTGGGCGAATTCCATGAGCTCCGGGGTCCCATCGAGCTTGCCGCGGTGCTGCAGCCCGCGCGTCCAGGCGAAGATCGAGGCGATCGGGTTGGTCGAGGTGGGCTTTCCGGCCTGGTATTGCCGGTAATGGCGGGTGACGGTGCCGTGGGCGGCCTCGGCCTCGACGGTCTTGCCGTCGGCCGTCATCAGCACCGACGTCATCAGTCCCAGTGAGCCATAGCCCTGCGCCACGGTGTCCGACTGCACGTCGCCGTCGTAGTTCTTGCAGGCCCACACGTACCCGCCCTCCCATTTGAGGCAGGCCGCGACCATGTCGTCGATCAGCCGGTGTTCGTAGGTCAGGCCTTCGGCCTCGAACTTCTCCTTGAATTCCTCGTCGTAGATCCGCTGGAACTCGTCTTTGAACATGCCGTCGTAGGCCTTGAGGATGGTGTTCTTGGTCGACAGATACACCGGCCACTTGGCGTTCAGGCCGTATGTGAGCGAGGCGCGGGCGAAATCCCGGATGGAGTCCTTGAAGTTGTACATCCCCATCACGACGCCGCCGTCCTCGGGGATGGACACGACCTCGTGCACCATCGGCTCGCTGCCGTCGGCGGGTGTGAAAGTCAATGTGACGGTTCCCGGCCGGTCGACCTTGAAGTTGGTAGCCCGGTACTGGTCGCCGAAAGCGTGCCGCCCGATGACGATGGGCTTCTTCCAGCCCGGCACTAACCGAGGGACGTTCGAAATGACGATGGGCTCGCGGAAAATTGTGCCGCCCAAAATATTTCGGATCGTCCCATTGGGTGACAGCCACATTTTCTTCAGATTGAATTCCTGGACGCGAGCCTCGTCGGGGGTAATGGTCGCGCACTTGACACCCACGCCGTGCTTCTTGATGGCATAGGCGGCGTCAATCGTCACCTGGTCGTCGGTGCGGTCGCGGTGCTCGATGCCCAGGTCGTAGTAGTCCAGGTTGATGTCCAGATGCGGCAGGATCAGCAGGTCCTTGATGAGCTTCCAGATGACGCGGGTCATCTCGTCGCCGTCGAGCTCTACTACCGGACCTTTGACCTTGATCTTGGGTTCATTGGACATCAGCGTCCGAATCCTCCAGCCGTGAGGAGCATGAGCGAGCGGGGTGCCCGCCAAGCCAGACTACAAGGGAGCTGCGGGAACCTGTACGGGGTCAAAAGGGTCCCACGCAGCGCCAACAGTCGCCCGACCAGGCAAGTCAGACCGTCTATTGGCATCGGGTCGGCGCTATGAGCTACCCTGGAAATCGGTCATGAGTGCCAGCGTCAAGCCCCGGCTCGCTGGCCGGCAACCCTCCAACCGCGGTGGGGTGCTCCGGGTGAAGACCAGGTTGAGTAGCCAGAAACGGCTACGTCGGCAAGCGCGGGTCCGCTATGACGGGCCCCTGAGTAGACAGGGAACGTGATGCGTATCCACTCAAGCCTTTTCCAAGGCCTTTCCCAAGGCCATTCGCGTCCCACCATGTGTCGGTGCTAGTCGCCGGACACCGGTTGACGTCATCAAATAATGGCGCCCGCTGACCGCGAACATCCCGACACCCAATTCGCATATACCCAGGAGAAGACACCGCTCATGAGCGCTGATACAGAAGCAGATCCGACCGAGCACTGGTCGTTCGAGACCAAGCAGGTTCATGCCGGCCAGCGGCCGGACCCGACCACCAACGCCCGCGCTCTGCCGATCTACCAAACCACGTCCTACACGTTCGACGACACCACTCATGCCGCCGCACTGTTCGGGCTCGAGGTACCGGGCAACATTTATACCCGCATCGGCAACCCGACCACCGATGTCGTCGAACAGCGCATCGCCGCACTCGAAGGCGGCGTGGCAGCGCTGTTTCTGAGCTCCGGGCAGGCCGCGGAGACATTCGCCATCCTGAACCTCGCGGCCGCCGGCGATCACATCGTCTCCAGCCCGCGACTCTACGGCGGCACTTACAACCTGTTCCACTATTCGCTGCCCAAACTCGGCATCGACGTTAGCTTTGTCGAGGATCCCGATGATCTGGATTCTTGGCAGGCTGCGGTGCGGCCGAACACCAAGGCGTTCTTCGCCGAGACCATCTCCAACCCGCAAATCGACGTGCTGGACACCCCCGGGGTCTCCGGGGTCGCCCACGCCAACGGCGTACCGCTGATCGTCGACAACACCATCGCCACGCCATACCTGATCCAGCCCTTCAATCAGGGCGCCGACATCGTGGTGCACTCGGCCACCAAATACCTGGGCGGACACGGCGCCGCGATCGCCGGAGTGATCGTCGACGGCGGCACCTTTGACTGGACCTCGGGCCGCTTCCCCGGCTTCACCACACCGGACCCCAGCTACCACGGCGTGGTCTATGCCGAGCTGGGACCGCCGGCGTTCGCGCTCAAGGCTCGTGTGCAACTGTTGCGCGATCTGGGTTCCGCGGCTTCGCCGTTCAACGCGTTCCTGGTGGCACAAGGCCTCGAGACGCTGAGTCTGCGCATCGAGCGGCACGTCGCCAACGCGCAGCGGGTCGCCGAATTCCTGGCCGGCCATGAAGGCGTGCTTTCGGTCAACTACGCGGGGCTGCCCAGTTCGCCGTGGCATGAACGGGCAAAGAAGCTGGCGCCCAAGGGAACCGGAGCCGTCCTGGCGTTCGAATTGGCCGGCGGCGTTGAAGCAGGCAAGGCGTTCGTAAACGCGCTGAAGCTGCACAGCCACGTCGCCAACATCGGCGACGTGCGCTCCCTGGTGATTCACCCGGCATCGACCACTCACGCTCAGCTGAGCGCCGCCGAGCAACTCACCACCGGCGTCAGCCCGGGGCTGGTGCGGCTGGCCGTCGGCATCGAGGGCATCGACGACATCCTGGCCGACCTGGAACTCGGCTTCACCGCCGCCCGCAAGAGCGGCAGTGACCCGCAGGCCGTGGCGGCCTTCTGAGGACTTTTGAGGACTAAGGACTTTTAAGGACTTCTGACATGACGATCTCCGACGTGCCTACCCAAACGCTGCCTGTTGAAGGTGAAATCGGCTTTGTCGACATCGGATCGCTGACGACCGAAAGCGGCGCGGTGATCGACGACGTCTGTATCGCCGTCCAGCGCTGGGGCCAGCTGTCGCCGGCGCGGGACAACGTGGTGGTGGTGCTGCACGCGCTCACCGGTGATTCGCACATCACCGGGCCGGCCGGGCCTAGGCATCCGACGGCCGGTTGGTGGGACGGGGTGGCTGGCCCGGGCGCACCAATCGACACCGACCGCTGGTGCGTGCTGGCCACCAATGTGCTCGGAGGGTGCCGCGGCTCGACCGGACCCAGCTCGCTGGCCCGCGACGGAAAGCCATGGGGCTCACGGTTTCCGCTGATCACGGTGCGAGACCAGGTGGAGGCCGACATCACCGCGCTGGCCGCGCTGGGCATCACCGAGGTTGCGGCCGTCGTCGGCGGATCCATGGGCGGCGCACGAGCTTTGGAGTGGATGATCGGCCACCCTGACCGGGTCCGCGCCGGATTGCTGCTGGCGGTCGGGGCGCGGGCCACCGCCGATCAGATCGGCACACAGAGCACCCAGATCGCGGCCATCAAGGCCGACCCGAATTGGCAAGGCGGCGACTACCACGACACCGGTCGCGCGCCGGATGCCGGGCTGACCATCGCGCGCCGCTTCGCCCATCTGACCTATCGCGGAGAAGTGGAGCTCGACAGCCGGTTCGCCAACGTTGGCCAGCGCGACGAGGATCCGGCGAAAGGCGGCCGCTACGCGGTGCAGAGCTACCTCGAGCACCAGGGCGACAAGCTGCTGGCGCGTTTTGACGCCGCCAGTTACGTGGTGTTGACCGAGACGCTTAGCAGTCACGATGTCGGCCGCGGGCGCGGTGGGGTCCGCAAAGCATTGCGCGGCTGCCCGGTACCTGTCGTGGTCGGCGGCATCACCAGCGACCGGCTCTACCCGCTGCGTTTGCAGGAGGAACTAGCCGAGCTGCTGCCGGGCTGCACCGGGTTGCAGGTCGTCGACTCCATCTGCGGACACGACGGCTTCCTGGTGGAAACCGAGGCCGTTGGCGAATTGATCCGCAGCACACTCGATTTGGCCGACGGGAAAGGCGCGCGCCGCAGGTGTCCGAGATGACCCGCTCCAGGCACGACCGCTCGCTCTCCTTCGGTTCGGCGGCTGCTGCCTACGAGCGTGGGCGCCCGTCGTATCCACCGGAGGCCATCGACTGGCTGCTGCCGCGATCTGCCCAAAAGGTACTCGACCTGGGTGCCGGCACCGGCAAACTGACCACCCGGCTGGTCGAACGCGGCCTGGACGTGGTGGCCGTCGACCCGATTTCTGAGATGTTGGAACTGCTGCGTGCTTCGCTGCCGCAAACTCGTGCACTGCTGGGCACCGCGGAAGAAATTCCTTTGGAAGACAACAGCGTCGACGCCGTGCTGGTGGCTCAGGCATGGCACTGGGTCGATCCTGAGCGAGCGATTCCCGAGATCGCGCGAGTGCTGCGCCCCGGCGGGCGGTTGGGGCTGGTGTGGAACACACGCGACGAACGGCTCGGGTGGGTGCGTGAACTGGGTCAGATCATCGGTGGCGACGGCGATCAGGGGCGCCTCGACGTGACGCTGCCGGCGCCGTTCGACGAGCCCGAGCGCCATCAGATCGAGTGGACGAACTATCTGACGCCACAAGCATTGATCGACCTGGTGGCATCCCGCAGCTACTGCATCACCTCACCGACCGAGGTACGCACCAAGACGCTCGACGAAGTCCGCGAGCTACTGGCCACCCATCCGGCACTGGCGAATTCGGCTGGCTTGGCTTTCCCCTACGTCACTGTATGCATTCGGGCGACGCTGGCGGATTGACCGTTGGAGTCGGCGCTGCTGACGACTTCTTGGGAGCCGGCTTCTTTGCGCGCCGCCTCGCGGGGCCGCCCGCGCAATCCGCGACTCTATGTCGTAGGGCATGATGATCGCGGTCGCACCCCGGACGCGGCTCACCGAGCGGGCCATCTTGTCCGCGGTGCGGTCATGAAGCAACCGGCCAAGGAGCGGCGAATACGTTCGACGCGGCAACAACACCGTCACCCTGGTGTCCGGGTGCTCGTCAAGCACCTGGGCCACCAAATCGTATGCGCCCCGGACCAGGTGGCGGTCCGGGCAATCGACAACCCGCAGCGGAGTGTCGTGCTCGAACATCCCCCAGCGCTCTTGGAGCCGCGCAGCATGATCGGGCTCAACCACGAAGTGCACCGCGGTGACCTCATCAGCATGCAGGCCATTGCCGTAGCGCAGTGCCTCGATCTCAGCGAGGTCGACCGTATCCACGAACACCAGCACCTGCAGTCGCGGATGCTTGGCGAGCTCGGGGCTTTCGGTATGTGACATCTCCAAAACGGAAGCCTCAGCACGGTATTGCCGGTTGAGCCGTGTCAAAGCAAACACCAGCACCGGGAAGATGATGACGATGAGCCACGCGCCTTCGGTGAACTTGGCCACCACGAAGATTCCCACCACGACCGTCGACGACATCCCCGCCGCCAAGTTGAGCGCCACCTTCCATCGCCAGCCCGGTCCGCGCCCAGTCAGATAGTGCTTGGCCATCCCGTAGCCGGCGATCGCGAATCCGGTGAACACGCCGATCGCGAAAAACGGCACCAGCGCGTTCACCGAACCCTCGGTGACGACTAGCAGCACCAAAGCGAGCCCGGTGAGAGTCAGGATGCCATTGGAGAACACCAGACGATGGCCGCGTTTTGTCAGAGGACGCGGCAGAAAGCGGTCCTCGGCAACGAAACTGGCCAACGAGGGGAAGCCGTTGAAGCTGGTGTTGCAACCGGTGAACAGGATCGCCGCGGTCGCCGCCTGCAGCATAAAGTACAAGATGTTGCCGATCACCCCGTGACCGAAGACCGCCCGGGCAATCTCGGAAAGCATCGACGGATATTCATCGAGATAGGGCACGGCATGCGTGACGTGCGCCAGCCACGCCACGCCCGCCAGCAAGAATCCGAGGATGCACGCCATCAGCGTGAGGACCAGACGGGCATTGATGGCTTGCGGCTTCCGAAAAAGGTTGACGGTATTGGAAACTGCCTCAATACCGGTCAACGAGGTGCCGCCGTTGGCGAACGCGCGCAACACGATCAGGACCGTCGCACCCATCACCAGTCCGTTGCCGTGGTGGACCGGCACCGCACCGACGATGTGTTCTGCGTCGTATCTCGGTAATCCCCAGAAGACTTCGCGAACAAAGCCGGTCAGGATCGTCAGCATGAGCATGGTCACGAATGCGTAGGTCGTGAACGCGAACGCCCGGCCCGACCGCCGTAGACCCCGCAGGTTGACGAGACAGATGAGGGCCACTGCAGCCAGGGTGATTTCTAGGTGATAGGGACGCAGGACCGGTATCGCAGAGACCACCGCAACCGTAGCGGCCGCGGGCTGGACGGCAACGGTGACCACGTAGTCGATAAGCAGCGCTGCCGCGGCAACCTGGGCCGCCCGAGGACCAAAGTTATCGCGCGCGACCGTGTAGGAGCCGCCGGACCGCGTGTAGGCCATGACAACCTGGCGGTAGGACGCCGTCACAAGCACGAGAATCAGCAGGATGACGCCGGTAATCGGAAGCAGCAACGCGAACGCGGCCATCCCGGCGGCCGGCAGCAGCTCGATCATGATCTGTTCGGGACCGTACGCGGTCGAGGAGATCGCATCCGGCGACAGCGCACCGAGCGCAACGGGATTCGATAATCTCTCCGAATCCAACTGATCGGTGGTCAGCGGCTTCCCAAGGAAAATCCGCTTACATCTGTCGAGAAAAGACGGCGGTATCCCGCCAATCGGTGTGGTCACAACGAATCACTTTCTTGGGTATTCCACGATCGGGTGCATCGGGTCGACTGTTTGACATGGCGCCTTTGCCTTTTCGGCACGTCGCGCCGCGATCCACGCCCATTGCTCAGGCTGTGGGGATTTATCCCGCGCGGGCGGCCTCGGCAATCCGCGACCCTATGTCGTAGGGCACGATTTGTGCGGCCGCACCCGGGATGCGGCTGACGGCGCGGGCGATCTTGTCGGCGGTACGGTCATGCAGGAGCCGGCCCGCCAGCGCCGAATACGACCGACGTGGCAGCAGCACCGTGACCATGGTTTCTGGATGGTCCTTCAGCACCTGGTAGACCAAATCGTGCGCGGCCCGTGTCAGGTTGCGATCCATGCAGTCGATCACCCGCAGCGGGGTGTCGTGTTCGAAGCGATGCCAGCGCTGTTGCAAAAGGTCTGCGCGAACCGCGTCCAATCCAAAGTGCACCGCGGTGAGCTCGTCGGCATGCAGCCCGTTGCCGTAGCGCAGTGCCTCGACCTCCGCGAGGTCAACGGCATCCACCAGGACAAAGACTCGGTGCCGCGTATAGCGGGCGAGGTCGGGACGTTCGGTCCGCGATGTCTCCAGAACGGAGGCCTCGGCGCGATACTGCCTGTTGAGTCGCATCAAAGCAAACACCAGCAACGGAAAAACGATGACGATCAGCCAGGCGCCTTCGGTGAACTTGGCCACCGCGAAGATTCCCACCACCACCGTAGACAGGATTCCCGCTGACAGGTTGACCGCCACCTTGCCTCGCCAGCCCGGCCCGCGGTGGGTCAGGTAGTGCTTGGTCATGCCGTAGCCCGCCATCGAGAACCCGGTGAACACACCGATCGCATAAAACGGCACCAGCGCATCGACCGAGCCCCCGGTGATGACAAGGAGTGCCAATGCCAGCGCGGTCAACGTGATGATGCCGTTGGAGAACACCAGCCGGTGGCCGCGTTTCCGCAGCGGGCGCGGCAGAAATTGATCCTCGGCAACGAAGCTGGCCAACGCGGGAAATCCGTTGAAGCTGGTGTTGCCTCCTGTGTAAAGGATCGCCGCCGTCGACGCCTGCACCAGGATGTACAGGACGTTGCCGACCATGCCGTGGCCGAAGACGGCCCGGGCAATTTCGGACAACATCGACGGATACCCGTCGACGTACGGCACAGCGTGGGTCACGTGAGCCATCCAGGCCACGCCCGCCAGCAAGAACGCGAGGATGCAGGCCATCACCGTCATCACCTTGCGGGCATTGATGCCCTCGGGCTTACGAAGGCTGTTGACCGTGTTCGAGATCGCCTCCACCCCGGTCAGCGAGGAGCCACCGTTGGCGAACGCGCGCAGCAAGATCAGGACCGTCGCACCCATGATCAAGCCGCTGCCCTGATGGATCGGCACTGCCCCGGTGATGTGTTCCGCGTCGTATACCGGCAAACCCCCGACAAACTCGCGAACAATGCCGACCACGATTGTCAGCGAAACCATGCCCACAAAAGCGTAGGTCGGGAACGCAAAAGGAGCCCCGGCTTCCCGCAATCCACGCAGGTTCGCGAAACACATCAGCAAAACCACGCCCACAGTAATTTCCAGGCTGTAGGGGCCCAATGCGGGTAATGCCGACACCACCGCCACCGTCCCGGCCGCACACTGCACAGCAACTGTCACTACGTAGTCGATCAGCAGCGCCGCCGCGGCCACCTGCGCCACTCGAGGACCGAAGTTCTCCCGGGCAACCACATAGGAGCCCCCGGACCGCGTATAGAGCATGACAACCTGGCGGTACGACGCGGCCACCAGTACAAGGATCAACAAGATCACACCGGTAATTGGCAGCAACAGCGCAAACGCGGCCATCCCGGCTGCCGGCAGCAGTTCGATCATGATCTGTTCGGAACCGTAGGCGGTCGAGGAGATCGCATCCGGTGAAAGCACGCCCAGTGCAACAGGGTTCGACAGTCGCTCATGCTGGAGCTGGTCGTTGACCATGGGCTTCCCGAGGAAGCCGCGCTTACACACGTCCGAAAACGACGACCGCGCCCCGTTGTCCGTTAGCCAAAGTTGTTGCCAAGAATCAATATTCCTTTACCCCGGATGCGGAAGTCGGTAAGTGAAGCTCGACTAGACCCTACTGCCTCCACGCGCTTGAACCGTCCCCCAGACGTCAATGGGCCAATTTTTCCAGGAACTTTCCAGGCTTTTCCAGGATGTTCCCAAGTTGGGGTGATATTCATGTAACAAAGTGATCCGTTCGTGACGCAAAGGGGTGACGAGGATCATAGTTTGAAACAGCCTGCGTAGCATAGCTTTCAATCACGGGCTCAACCTCGCCTGATGGTGACAACCGTCACAGGTCGAAATCTCCTGCGCAACAAAGCTTCTGACTATCAGGCGCCTTGACACAATGTAAACCCGCATAATTTGGTAACAGAAGGTGAGTTAGCAGGTCCCCCAGCCGGCATTGGACTGAACCTCTAATTCAATTGCGGCCCTGACGAATTGCTACTCAGTTGCAGCCCGGGTCGCATTCGGCGGATACAGCACGAACGATACTGCTGTTAGTATTTCGAAAGATCTCCGATCTTCGGAGGAGCCCAGTGGACTTCACTGTCAGCAAGGTGAGGGCTTATGCCAGAAGACAAAATATGCCGCAACGACATCAGTTGCCCCCGATTTGCCCGGGCGTCGCAAGACCCCCGGAGTAGCCAGTACAGATCAATGTTCTACCGAGGAATCGAGACTCATGGACCAGCACATCATCGTCTGCGGTGACGACTCGCTGGCCACCGCGATCATCGAAGAGTTGGAAACAGTGGGCGCGAGCGTTACCAGGCTCCCCGGTCCGGAACGGGGCGGCACCCGAGTCAGGACTGAGCTCGCCAAGGCCGGTATCACCGAAGCAGCGGCCGTCATCTGTGCGGGAGACGACGACGCGATCAATCTCGAAATCGCTTTGCTGGCAAGGAAAGCCAGCCCGAAGATTCGCGTGGTAGCGCGGCTAGCCAATGAGGTGCTGCGGGAAGCGGTGGCCGACGACGATGGGCCCAATGCGATCTTCGACGTCGCCGCCCTTGCGGCGTCGGTGGTCGTCGAAGCCTGCCTGGCACGCACCATGCACCCTTTCGAGGCGGCCGACATCAAGTTCGTTGCGTTCGGCGCCGAGGCCCCACGTGACGCGACGCTGCGCGAGATCTATCGCGACCTTGCTCCGGTCGCGATCGTGCACGGCCAGAACAGCACGACCCCCGGCAAGGTGGTCGCATGTCCGGGACGGGATGAGGGCGTGCGGGCGGGCGACTGGACGGCGATGATCGGCACCACCGACGAGCTGGGCGAGTGCGGGATCAAAGTTCCGCGTCAGGAGAGGACGCGTACCCGCCAGCCTCGACTGCGCCGAGCGCTCGACGCAGCGCGCACTCTGCCTGCGGAAGTCAACCCCGCGTTCTATCCCGTAATCGCCGCCCTAGGGGTCTTGGTCATCGGCTCGACGACGTTATTGCACTTGGCCTACAGACACCCCGGGATGTCCTGGGTGGACGCCTTCTATTTCACCAACGAAACGATCACGACGACGGGCTACGGCGACTTCAGCTTTGCTAAGCAGCCCACCTGGCTGCGGCTATATGCCACCTTATTGATGCTGACCGGCGTAACCACCACCGCTCTGCTCGTCGCCTTTGTCGCCGACGTGTTGCTGTCGCGTCGGTTCGTCTGGTCGACGGGACGCCCGCGGGCGCGCCATCTGCGCAACCACATCGTCGTCGTCGGGCTGAGCGCGCTCGGCATCCGCGTCGTCAGTGATCTGGTCGCAGCCGGATACGACGTGGCCGTGATCGAGCGCGATGAGCACAACCGCTTCCTGCCGACGACGAAGGAACTCGACGTACCGGTGATCTTCGGCGACGCCACATTACGCGAAACGCTGGAAGCGGCCCGCGTCGAACGCGCCCGCGCGATAGCGGTGCTGACCCGCGATGACATGGTCAACATCGAAGCCGGAATCGTGCTGCGCGAGATGTTGGGCCACCAGATGGCGCCCGCCACCAAGCGGTGGACCCAGGTTCCGCTTGTGCTGCGGGTCTACGACCACGAGCTCGGCTCCGAGGTAGCGCGACGCTTCGGCTTCGAAAACGTCCGTTCTACGGTTCAACTGGCCGCACCGTGGTTTATCGGCGCCGCTTTGGGCCTGCAGGTGCTGGGCACATTTTCCGTCGGAACCCGCCCCTTCCTGATCGGCAGGATGCACGTCGAGCCCGGCAGCGAATTAGATGGACTGCAGATGTTCGAATTGTCGACGCAAACTCGTGTCATCGCGATCACCCGAGAGGACGCCGCGGTTCAGCTGCACCCGCGCCGCGACGCCCGGCTTCGGGCCGGCGACACCGTTTACCTCGTCGGTCCCTACCGAGAACTGCTGGCGACCCTGCGCAAGGGACAGCCTCCGGTACAGGAACTCAACGATGAGGCGTACCGGCGTGAAGACGAGGAGGTGAGCGCTAGGTCGGCTTGAATAACCGGGCTATTGAGCGGTTTCCCGGCCGGGACTGCTCACGGCCCGGGAAGTCGGTTCAGTTCAGAAGAGAGCTGATTCATCAGACTTTTAGGCAGTATGTCCATCTAGCCAAGGGGAGATTCGTTGGGCTGTAACGGGATCTGGTTGTCGACGGATGCTGGCCTGTCCGCGCAAATCCGTCAAGTCATAGTCGCCAGTCGTCCGGCTGCGTTCGGATAGGCAAAACTTGCAATGGATTTCGCGATGCTACCGCCGGAGATCAATTCCGGCCTGCTCTACACCGGTCCAGGGTCGGGACCAATGCTCGCCGCAGCCGAGGCCTGGGAAGGCTTGGCAACAGACCTGCATTCGACGGCAAGCTCGTATCAATCGGTGGTCACAGGACTCACCACTGGGCAGTGGATAGGCCCTTCGTCGGGGACGATGGCAGCTGCGGCCGCATCCTACGTGGCGTGGATGAGCGGCACGGCCGCGCAAGCCGAGCAGGCGGCGAACCAGGCTGCAGCGGCCGTCGCCGCCTATGAGGCCGCATTTGCGGCGACGGTGCCACCGGAGGTTGTTGCGGCCAACCGCAGCCTGCTGATGTCGCTCGTAGCCACAAACCTGTTGGGGCAGAACACCCCCGCCATCGCGACCACTGAGGTCCAGTACGCCGAGATGTGGGCCCAGGACGCCGAGGCGATGTACGGCTACGCGGGTTCGGCGGCATCGGCCACCCAAGTCACCCCGTTCAGTTCACCACCACGGACCACCGATGCGGAAGGAGTGGCCAGCCAAGCAGCCGCAGTCGGCCAAGCCAGTGGGTCTTCCGCTGGCAACGCACAGAGCACGCTGGCACAGGTGTTTTCGGCCATACCCAACGCGCTGGCCAACTTCGCAACCTCAGATTTGATCGGCCCGCTAACGCCCCTGAACTTGTTCGAATACGGGGCCGACGTCATCGCCTACACTGTCGACGCCCCGATCTCCCCATTGGGGATAATTTCTCTTCCCCTCGACATGCTCGGTGCTCAAACTGGTGTGCACACGGACAACATAATTGAAGGCTGGGCAGAGACGGGTTTGCCTGGGGTGGCGGGAGCGTACTCGACACCGCTTCCGGCGGTTACTTCCGGGACCGTGTCGGCGGCGTTAGGCGAGGCGGACACGATGGGCGCGCTCTCCGTGCCACCGACCTGGATGGCCGGGACACCGGCGGTGCGTCCGATCGCGCTGGCGTTGCCGGCCGCCAGCATCGGCGTCGACCAGCAAGCGCTGGCAGGCAGTATGGAGAGCGCGTTCAGCAACATGACGTTGGCGAACGCGGCTGGGCGCGCGGTAAGCGATACTCTCGGCGCGCGTGGCCGGGCGCCTGCCAAGGACGGCTCCGCCAGGCCCAGGGTCATGGCCGGAGAAGGCATTACGGCTCCCGCGGAAGATCAAGACTGCCGCCGGCGACGACGCAGACCCGCAGAGCGAGCCCCGTACTGTGGTGACGGGAATCGCCGCCGAGATACGCGACTTCGCCAGACTGCGTGACGAGGGGCTAATTTCCGACGAGGAGTTCGGCGAACAGAGAAATCGCCTTCTGGGCCGGTGAACCGGTCCGGCCGCGGCCACGATCACTCTCTCCACCTATCGATTGCGGTGGTAAATTGCGGAATAGTAGTACCCAGTGGTCGTGCGGAGGCTGACGATGGTGACACGGCGATGGAACGAATCGGACGAGGCCAAGAGCAGCTACGTCAACGAGCTGTTTTCCGCGCTGGCGTCGCGCTACAACATCATGACCGATGTGTGGACGCTGGGGCTTCACCGCTTGTGGAAGCGACAGGCCATGGAGCTTTTGGCCCTCCAGCCCGGCGAACGAGTTCTGGACGTTGCGACCGGGACGGGCGATCTGGCGTTCGCAGAGAAGGCGGCGGTCGGGCCGGAAGGTGAGATCGTGGGCGTCGACTCCTGCGTGGCGATGCTTGAGGTCGCCCGGCAGCGCCAGCGCGGGGACGTCGACTTCCAAGAGGGCGATGCTATGGACCTGCGGTTCCCAGACGCGTCGTTCGACGTCGTCACGATCGGCTTCGGGCTGCGCAACGTCGCCGACCGCAGCCGGGCGCTGCGCGAGTTCAAGCGCGTCCTGCGGCCGGGGGGGCGGTTGATGGTGCTCGATTTCAGCACGCCGACTTCCAAGCCGATGAAAGCCCTTCATGACCTGGGCTTTTTCGGCATGATGCCGAAGGTGGGCCGGGCGGTGGCCTGGCATCGTGACGCCCATCATTACACCGCCGATTCGATCCGCACCTGGTTGTCGCGCGATGAGCTGCGCGAGGCGATGCTGGAAGCGGGATTCGTCGATGGCCGCTACGTCTCGCTCAGCGCCGGGTTCGGAACGGTCCACTTCGGTGCAAGCGCCGCCGCTGCATAGCAATTTCAACGGATGCGCGGATCAGAGTGGCACCAAGCAAACTAGTTAGAGGTTCAGACCGGAGAACATGACGCCGTTGGGGTCGTATTTCTGCCGGACGGCGCTCAGCCGCGACAGGTTCGAGCCGAAGTAACGCCCCGCCGGGGTGTTGGCTTCCAGGTAGTTGACGTAGCCGCCAACCGAATACTGTTGTACAGCCTGATGCGCTGAGCTCAGCCACTTGCTGGCCGCGCCAACCTGGTTACCGACGGGCTCGACGTACCACTGCAGCACCGCGGCCTGCTGCCGCCACGGGAAGGCCGAATCCCCGGCCGCCACATCGGAGACCGCACCGCTGAGCGGGTCGACGAGCACCGACGCTTTGCCGGCCGCCGCAGGCCACTGTCCGATTCCGGTGGCGATGGCATGCGCCGCAGCTGGAATCCACCGTGGTGATCACGTCCGATCCGGCCACGATCCCCCGGGGCGCAGGCGTCGAGCTACCACCGGCCAAATACATGACCAGGTCCATGTGGCTGACTGTGCTGTTCTGAACAGCGCTGGGCGCCACGCCGACCGCGGATTTGATTGCGTCGGCCACCCCCGAGCCCGCCCCCACAGGACAGGTCGCCAGCACATGGCAGGCCGAGTTGTCGCCGACCGAGAGATCGACCATCCCCCAAGTGTTTCGGTCGGTCCCGGCCAGCCAGGACTGCCAACCGGCGATCACCTGGATCGCCGACGCCGCAGGGAAATCGAGCCGAACGAGATCGACATCCCCGGTTGCGAAGGTCGAGAACGTCATCGACGTCGTCACCCCGAAGTTGCCTCCGCCACCCCCGCGAAGTGCCCAGAACAGATCCGGGTTACTGCCGGCATTCGCGGTGACCACATCGCCGCTAGGCAGCACCACCGTCGCGGATTGCAATGCGTCGCAGGTTAAGCCCGCATGCCGCGAATCGACACCAATGCCGCCGCCAAGGGCCATCCCCCCGATGCCGATCGTTGGGCAGGTGCCGGTCGGGATCGCCCGGCCGGCGTTGGCCAACGCCTGGTGGACCGCGTAAATGTTGGTCGCCGGCGTTACCGTGACGTTCCCGCTACCGGCGTCGAAGTTCACCCCGCCGGGAAGCCCGCGCAGGTCGAGCACCATTGTGCCGGTGGTGCTCGACGCACCGACATACGAGTGCCCGCCACCACGCGGTGCGACCTTGAGCTTGTTTGCCGTCGCGAACGCGACCGCCTTGCGGACGTCATCTTGCGATGAAACCGTAACGACCGCAGCCGGATTGGATCCGTTGTAGAGGGAGTTGAAGACTTGCTTGCCCGAAGTGAATTGGGTTCCGTTGGCCGGCAACAGAACACTGCCGCGGATGGAGGAAGCCAGACCGCCCCAGCCGCTGGCCGTACCGGGGTCCGCCGCTGCCGGCGTGGTGCCGAACACCGCTCCGGTTGCCAAGGCTGAAACGGCGCCACGAAGAAACGTCTGGCGCGAGATGCCCCTGTCTAACGGGAGGGCCAGCGGACGGCCGCGATTCGTCGTCATGGGCCGGAGTCTGGACCATTTTGCGCCGGAAAATCCGGTGTCGTCGCCCGTGTCGGATCACAGTGTGGCGTCAATGCACCGCCGGTGGCCCGCACAGCTCTGGCGCAATAATCGACGCTCCCGGCACGCCGCCCTTATGAATCGCTTATTGCGCAAAGCTTTATCGCACCGTGTCGTAAATGTGACAGTTATAGACCAGAGTTTCTAAAGTGATTTGAGTGCGCCAAGTGCACTCCACTACGGGGGGAGCCTGGCATGAAAGCGCTCGCACGAACTCGGAAATTTCTCTGGCTCTACAGTCATCAACCGCTGACCGTCCGAATGCTGGCGGCGACTGCCGGCATCCTCACCGCGGCTACCGCATTCGCGGCGCCGGCCGAAGCAGACCAAGTCGACGACAACTTCATCGACGCGCTGAACCACGCCGGTGTCAACTTCGGCGAACCGGGGAACGCGATGTCGATGGGCCAGTCTGTGTGCTCGATGCTGGCCAAGCCGGGCGGGAACATCGCCGCTGCCGCACAACAGATCCGCGGCAGCAACGGAATGTCATCAGGGACCGCCAAGATGTTCGCCACCATTGCGATTCAGATGTATTGCCCGACGGTGCTGGCCGACCTCGCGAGCGGCAAAATGCCCCAGGTGCCGGGAATGGGAGGGATCCCCGGCATGGGTGGGATCCCCGGCATGGGCGGAACGCCGGGAATAGGCGGGATCCCCGGCATGGGCGGAACGGCGGGAACGGGTGGGATCCCCGGCATGGGCGGAACGGCCGGAATGCCCGGAATGCCCGGAATGCCCGGGATCTAGCCGGTACCCAGGGGGTCGATGGTCCACGCTATGTAGACCATCGCCGCCCCGACGGTCGCAGTCGTCACGAAGTCGGTGCCCCTGCTGCGCACGACTAAGAGGCCGGCCTGCTCGTCGGACAACACCAACCGCAGCGCCGCGGCTGTCCCGACACCGATACCGATCAGCAGGGAACCGCGACGCCAGAAATTCGCTCCGGCCAACACGAACGCCGTAACGAAGATGACCCCAACCAGCAGGATCGGCCACTGGGCCAGGGCTGTAAGCCTCGCCACCCCCGTCTTGTCAGCCTCGGCGTTCATTGCGACTCGGCTAGCTCAACAACGTTGGTCAGCAGGAACGCCCGGGTCAGCGGGCCGACGCCACCGGGATTCGGTGAGGCGTGGCCGGCGACATCCCAGACGTCGGGATGCACGTCGCCGACCAGCCCGTCGTCGGTGCGGCTGACGCCGACGTCGACCACCGCGGCGCCGGGACGCACCATGTCAGCGGTCAGCATGTGCGGCACGCCGACCGCAGCCACGATGATGTCCGCTTGCCGGGTCAACGACGGTAGGTCGCGGGTTCCGGTGTGGCACAACGTCGCCGTGGCATTTTCGGAGCGGCGGGTCAGCAGCAGACCCAACGGGCGACCGACGGTGACCCCGCGGCCGATGACGACCACATGCGCACCAGCGATCTCAACGTCGTAGCGGCGCAGCAGGTGCACGATGCCGCGCGCGGTGCACGGCAGCGGCGCCGGCTCGTTGAGCACCAGCCGGCCCAAGTTCGTCGGGTGCAGCCCGTCGGCGTCTTTGGCCGGATCGACCCGCTGCAGCGCCGCGTTCTCGTCGAGATGCCTGGGCAGCGGCAACTGCACGATGTATCCGGTGCACTCGGGGTTGGCGTTGAGCTCGTCGATGGTTTCGTTGAGCTGGGCCGTCGTGATGTCGGCGGGCAGATCGCGACGTATCGAGGTGATGCCCACCTTCGCGCAATCGGAATGCTTGCCCCGGACGTACGCCTGAGAGCCCGGGTCATCGCCGATCAGGATGGTGCCCAGTCCGGGCGTGCGACCCGATGCGGTCAATACGGCCACCCGTTGCTTGAGGTCGACGAAGATCTCGTCGCGGGTGGCCTTGCCGTCCAGCGTGATTGCGCCCACGCCTGACAGTCTGGCACGGCCGCCGCAAGCTCGATGATGGCGACCCGCTGCACCCGGCTTCGCCGCGCTTGCGATCGCCATTAGGCTCCTGCCATGGCCCTAGAGAGGTCCGACGACCTGCCCGATCCCCCCGATGTCTTCAGTCCGGCCAAGCTCGGTCCGGTGACACTGCGGAACCGCATCATCAAGTCCGCGACGTTCGAAGCGCGTACACCGAACGCGCTGGTTTCAGACGACCTGATCGAATACCACCGACTGCCCGCCGCCGGCGGTGTCGGCATGACCACCGTCGCCTACTGCGCGGTCTCCCAAGGCGGCCGCACGGAGGGCAACGGAATCTGGATGCGCCCGGAGGCGGTGCCGGGGTTCCGCCGGCTGACCGAGGCGATCCACGCCGAGGGGGCGGCGGTGAGCGCGCAGATCGGGCACGCCGGCCCGGTGTCCAATGCCCGGTCCAACAAGGCCACCGCGTTGGCCCCGGTGCGGTTCTTCAACCCGATCGGCATGCGGTTCGCGAAGAAGGCGAAACGTGACGACATCGACGACGTGATTGCCGCCCACGCCAACGCCGCTCGGTTGGCCGTCGATGCCGGTTTCGACGCCGTCGAGATCCATTTGGGCCACAACTATCTGGCGAGCGCGTTTCTGAGCCCGCTGATCAACCGTCGCGATGACGAGTTCGGCGGATCGCTGGAAAACCGGGCCAAGCTCGCACGCGGGATGGTGATGGCGGTCCGCGAAGCCGTCGACGGCCAGATCGCCGTCACCGCCAAGCTCAACATGGCAGACGGTGTCCGGGGCGGTATCAACACCGAAGAGTCGCTGATCACGGCCAAATGGCTGGAGGAGGACGGTGGCCTCGACGCGATCGAACTCACCGCGGGCAGCTCGCTGGTCAACCCGATGTATCTGTTCCGCGGCGACGCGCCGCTGAAGGAATTCGCCGGCGCGTTCAAGCCCCCGCTGAGCTGGGGCATGCGCATGACGGGCACGAAATTTCTGCGCGAGTACCCGTACCGGGAGGCCTACCTACTGCGGGACGCGAAGCTGTTCCGCGCCGAGCTGAAGCTGCCGCTGATCCTGCTCGGCGGCATCACCAACCGGGAGACGATGGACCTCGCCATGGCGGAGGGATTCCAGTTCGTCGCGATGGCCCGCGCGCTGCTGGCCGAGCCAGACCTGATCAATCGGATCGCCGCCGACGGCTCCGCGGACAGCGTGCGTTCGGCCTGCACACATTGCAATCGGTGCATGCCGACCATTTACAGCCGGACCCGCTGCGTCGTGACGGGTATGCCTGACTCGCGCTGACTCTCCCCAGCGGCGACGGCGACCGGTAAACAAACCCCGCCATGCCGCATTTGTTGCAGATGCTGCGATGGGGCTCCGAGCTACAGTTGGTTCAATGACTCCGCCAGCCCCACCAGCGCTGACCGTTCGGCATGACGGGTCGGAACGCACCTTCGCAGCGGGCCATGACGTGGTCGTCGGGCGTGACCTCAGGGCCGACATGCGCATCACGCACCCGCTGATTTCGCGCGCCCATCTTTTGCTGCGGTTCGACCAGGGTCGGTGGCTGGCCATCGACAACGGTTCGCTGAACGGAACTTACGTCAACGGCCGCCGGGTGCCGGTGGTCGACATTCACGACGGCCAGAGCGTCAACGTCGGAAATCCCGACGGGCCGTTGCTGACGTTCGAAGTCGGGCGCCACATTGGGATGGCGGGGCGCCCACCCCAAACCGCGTCTATGCCCATCGGGCCGGCATCCGTGTTTGCGGAGGCAGCCGGGATGGGTTGGCCTGCTTCGCAGGGATCGGGTCAGCCAGGGCCTCCGATTCCCGGATCTGGGCAGCCTGGGCGCCAAACGAACCGCACCTCGACGGGGGCGCCGCGGCCGCATTCCGGCGCATCTCCGCCCGGGCAACCCCTGTATCCGACCAGCACAAGCACGGGGCGACCGGCCCCGTATCCGACCAACTCACCACCCCCACCGAACAACTTCTTACAACCCCAACCCCAACCCCGGATGTCCGGTGTTGGCCCGGCGGCTCCCCCGCAACCGGCACCGCGCACCCAGATGTCACCCGCTGTCGCCAAGCCGCCAGAGGTGTCGAACCTGGCAACGAAGATGTTCCAGGCATTGTTGCCTTCCCGGTCCGGGGCCATGCCCAGGTCCGTCGACTCGGCCACGATCGGCCGCGCCACCGACAACGACATCGTCATCCAGGACGTGCTGGCGTCGCGACATCACGCGTTTTTGATCAAGACGCCGCTGGGCACCGAGATTCGCGACGCGCACAGCGTCAACGGGACCTTCGTCAATGGGGTCCGGGTCGGATCCGCGGTGCTGAATGACGGCGACGTCGTCACCATCGGCAACGTCGACCTGGTTTTCACCCGCGACACACTGGTGCGCCGCACCGAAGCCGCAACCCGCACCGGCGGCCTCGAGGTGAACTCGGTCTGCTTCACCGTCGACCACGGCAAGGAACTGCTCGACCACATCTCGCTGACCGCGCGTCCGGGGACGCTCACCGCCATCATCGGCGGGTCCGGCGCGGGCAAGACCACGCTCTCCCGAGTGATCGCCGGATATACCAGCCCGACTTCGGGCTCGGTGACGTTCGAGGGCCACAACATCCACACCGAATACGCTTCCCTGCGCAGCAGGATCGGGATGGTCCCGCAGGACGACGTCGTGCACCGCCAGCTGACGGTCAACCAGGCGCTTGGCTACGCGGCAGAACTGCGGTTGCCGCCGGACACCAGCAAGACCGATCGCGAGGAGGTCGTCGCTCAGGTCCTCGAGGAACTCGAGCTGACCAAACACGCCGACACCCGAGTCGACAAGCTGTCCGGCGGCCAACGCAAACGCGCCTCGGTAGCCCTGGAACTGCTCACCGGACCGTCGCTGCTGATCCTCGACGAGCCGACCACCGGCCTGGACCCCGCGCTGGACCGTCAGGTGATGATGATGCTGCGCCAGCTGGCCGACGCCGGCCGGGTGGTGCTGATCGTCACGCACTCGGTGTCCTACCTCGACGTCTGCGATCAGCTGCTACTCGTGGCGCCCGGCGGCAAGACAGCGTTTCTGGGTCCGCCCAGCCAGATCGGTGCGGCCATGGGCACCACGAACTGGGCCGACATCTTCACCAACGTGGGCGCCGACCCCGACGAGGCCAATCGCCGCTTCCTCGCCGAAAACAACCACCAACCGCTGGCCGTCCCGTCCCAGGACAGCCCGGCCGCCGACTTGGGCGAGCCGGTTCACGCCGACGTGTTCCGCCAGTTTTCGACGATCGCCCGCCGACAGATTCGCCTCGTCATCTCCGACCGCGGCTACACGGTGTTCCTGGCGCTATTGCCGTTTCTCATCGGTGTCCTCACCCTCACCGTTCGCGGCACCAGCGGCTACGGCATGTCGGATCCGCTGGGCAACAATCCCGCTCAGCCCGACCAGATTCTGGTCATGCTCAACGTCGGCGCGGTCTTCATGGGCACCGCATTGACCATCCGCGACCTCGTCGGCGAGCGTCCCATCTTCCGCCGCGAGCAGGCGGTGGGCCTTTCCACGGCCGCCTATATAGGCGCGAAAATCGTGGTGTTTTCCGTGTTCGCGATCGTTCAGGCGGCCATCGCCACCGCCATCTCGGTGGTGGGCTGGGGCACGCCGATCTCCGGCGCCGTGCTCCTCGGCAATGTCAACGTCGAACTGTTCGTCACTGTGGCCGCGACCTGTGTTGGTGCGGCGCTGCTCGGCATGGCACTGTCGGCGCTGGCCGAGTCGCAAGACCAGATCATGCCGATGCTGGTGGTGTCGATCATGTCTCAGCTGGTGTTCTCCGGCGGCATGATCTGGGTGACCAACCGAATGGTGCTCGATCAGTTGTCGTGGGCCACTCCCGCCCGGTGGGGCTTCGCGGCGTCGGCGTCAACGATCGACGCGCACCGGTTGATACCAGGTCCGACCGACCCAAAGGACCAGCACTGGAACCACACCAAGGCCGCATGGCTGTTCGACATGGGGATGCTCGGGGTGTTGTGCATCGTCTACAGCGTTATCGTCTGGTGGAGGATCCGGCTCAAGCGACGATGAGTCGGGGCGGCGAATCAGGCGTCCGGGCCCACGTCCAAACAAAGCCCGTGCGCTAACGCGAAGCCCATGGCTTGTGGGACGTCGACGCGCACACCGGTCAGCGAAGCGGTTGTCCACAGCGACGGGTCCACGGTCGCGCCACGCAGGTCGGCATCATCGAGTCGGGTGCCGATGGTCCGTGCACCACTGAGGTCGGCACCTCGCAGCACGGCCTTGCGCAGATCCGTCTGCACCAAGTTGGCCTCCCGCAGCCGGCAGCCGCTGAGGTCGACGCCGCGCAGGTCGTTGCCGCCGAGCGCCGCCAGCGTGAAATCCACCTCCTCGAACGTCACCGGCCGCAGCCGGCACTGCTCGAAGACCGAGCCCAGCATGCTGCACTGCGCAAATGTGCTGTGCCACAGCGTTGTCCGACGGAAGGTGCAGTTGCGAAACGCCGATCCGCGGTGTTGGGATTCGGCCAGGTTGGCGCCGCTGAAGTCGCAGTCGGTGAATAACACGCGATCGGTGCTGAATCGGCTGAGGTCCTCCTCGCGGAAATCACGGCCGATGAATTCGGAGTCAACCCACTCCTGCAACGCGCTCAACTGGCCGTCAGGCTGGAGAGCGCGTATTCGCTCACGGCGATCAGCGCATCTCTCGCCGACCGGCGATCTCTCGCGTCCACCCCGATCACCGGGATGTGCGGGGACAGCGCCAGCGCTTGGCGCACCTCGGCCACCGGATACCTTGGCGCACTGTCGAATTCGTTGATAGCGATCAGAAAGGGCAGGTTGCGATGTTCGAAGAAATCGACGGAGGCAAAGCTATCTTGTAGGCGGCGGCAGTCGACCAGCACGATGGCACCGATAGCACCGCGTACCAGGTCGTCCCACATGAACCAGAACCGACGCTGGCCCGGGGTACCGAAGAGATAGAGGACCAGATCCTCGTCCAAAGTGATCCGACCGAAGTCCATCGCGACCGTGGTGGTGCGCTTATCCGGGGTGGCCTCGAGCATATCGACGCCAGCCGAGGCGTCGGTGACCATCGCCTCGGTACGCAACGGCATGATCTCCGAAACCGCGCCGACGAACGTGGTCTTACCGACGCCGAACCCGCCCGCGATCACGATCTTCGTCGAGGCGGTGTCTCGTCCGTCAGAGTGCTTTAAGGCCACGCAGCGTCCTTCCGATAAGTTCATGGCGCTCGTCGCGGGTCGACCGTTCGGTCAAAGTCCTATGCACCCGAAGGTAACCGGCCGTCACGAGATCCCCGACCAACACGCGGGCGACCCCCAATGGCAAATCCAGCCGGGCCGAGATTTCGGCGACAGAGGGGCTGTCGACGCAGATTTGGGTGATCTTGCCGCGCGCGTCGTCGGGTGGCCATCGGTGAGCCAGCCCGGCCTGCAACGTCTGGATCGGCGCCTCCAACGGAAGGTCGACGGTGGTTCCCGTTCGCCCAGCCGTCAGCGTGTAGGGCCGGACCAGGTTCGCCTCGCGCGGGGTTGGCCGGGGCTCGCGGGGGTCCATGACGACTCACAGGCTTGGCGCGCTGGGCGAGTGTGAAACGGAACGCCGGGAGGACTGGACAACGCCGCCAACCCGTTCGACGAGGATGGCCATTTCGTAGCCGATCTGACCGATATCGCATGACGACGCGGCAAGCGTAGCCAGGTGTGAGCCGTCGCCAACCCGCATCAGCAGCAGATACCCGTTCTGCATCTCGACCACCGATTGCAGCACCTGCCCACCCTCGAACAACTGCGCGGCGCCGGTCGCCAGGCTGGCGAGTCCGGAAGCTACCGCAGCCAACTGATCGGCACGTTCGCGCGGCAGATGCTCACTGGCGGCGATGGCCAGCCCGTCGACGGACACAAGTAAGGCGTGCGCCACCCCGGGGACCTCGTCGGCGAACTTCGACACGAGCCAGTCCAACGGGTTAGCAGGTGAGGTCATTGCTGATCGGGTCCTTCGTGGGTTTCGAGAGTTTCGTGGGCATGCGACCGTCCGGCCCGGACGCCATCGAAATGGTTACTGAAGGAGGCGCGAACGGCATCGGGGTCGCGTAACGAGGCCGCGTGCTGCGGCTGGCGCTGCGACTGGAAACCGCCATTCGATGTGGCGGGGGATTCTGCGCTGTCCTCGTCGGGGTCGTTCGCGGTACCGGGCACGAGCCGGGCCCCGGGTGTGCGTACCGGCAGGCCGTGATCGGCGGTGTGCGACTCGACGGGCTGCTCCTCGGCCGCGGCGGCGAGCGACCAGCCCTTGTCCCACACCGACTGCCAGTCCAAGTCGGGGCTGTTGACCAGGGCGACCGGATCGTCCACCATCTCGGAAAGCATCCGCCGGTAGATCAGGTCGTCGGCGTCGGAGACTTGAGTCGGGGCTTGAGTGGCTGATGGGACCGACCGCAGGACTGCGCTGGCCGCCGCACCCGGGGTCTCCCCCGCCGGGGCGTCCGTCTGATCGGCCGCACGCCGGGACCGCGCGGCAAAGAACGTCGAGGTATCCGAAGGCGCTTGGACCGGTGCGTGCGCCGGTGGTTGTTCCGCCTCTTGCGCGTCACCGCTTGTCCACGCGGGAGTGATCAGCTCGCGGCGGGGCCGCCGGGGCGGCTGCTCGGGCGGCCGGGCCGGAACGTCGGTAATGCCGCTGGAACCCGGACTGCGACGCGGCAGCAGGGTGATCGGTGGTCCGGACGAATTTCCGAAACCGTTCTGATTTGCCGGCTCGGGCGGGGCAGCCTGCGGCACCACCGCTACGGCGGGTGGTGAAACCGGGCGATCGTGTTCGTGCCGCACCGCTGCCCGAACGACGGCCGAGCCTTCGAGCACCGCCGGTGGTAAGTAGATCTCGGCCGTGGTACCGGATGCGGCTTCACTGGCCGTCGCACCGCGCAGGCCCACCCGAATGCCGTGCCGAGCGGCGATCCGCCCGACCACGAAAAGGCCCATGTGGCGGGCATTGTCGGGAGTGACCTCACCGCCGGCCTGCAGCCGCGTGTTGGCGATGCGCTGATCAGCGTCGTTCATTCCCAAGCCGGCGTCGGCGATGCGCAGCAGGACTCCTGCGTCGCCGCCGCGAGCGGCCGAGATCCGGACAACTGTCGTCGGCGGTGAGTAACGCAGCGCGTTGTCGATCAACTCGGCAACGAGATGGATGACGCCCCCCGCCACCGCGCCGATCACCATGCACTCAGGCAGACCGGCCACTTCCACCCGGCGGTAGTCCTCGACCTCGGAAACAGCGGCGTTGACCACTGTCGACAACGGCACCGGCTCGCGCTGATCTCGCGCAAGCTGCGCCCCCGCCAGGACCAACAGGTTGGCGCTGTTGCGACGTAGCCGTGCTGCCAGGTGATCGAGGCGGAACAGGCTGTCCAGGCGGTCGGGATCCTCCTCGTTGCGCTCCAGCCGATCGATGAGCGACAGCTGTTGGTCAACCAGCGAACGGCTGCGCCGCGACATGGTCTCGAACATGTCGTTGACCAGCAACCGCAACCGCGCTTCGTCGCCGGCCAACAACAGGGCCTGGGCATGCAGTTCGTCGACCGCGTGCGCGACCTGCCCTATCTCCTCTGTGGTGTGCACCGGCAGCGGCACCGGGATCGGTTCGGCGCCACCGGCCTTGACCAGAGCGACCTCTTCCTCGAGATCGGTATGGGCGACCCTGAGCGCGCCGTCCCGCAGCGCGCGCAGTGGCAGGACCAGGGCGCGGGCCATCAGCAACACGATGACCAATGCGATGACGATGGCCGTCAGCACCAAGAAGGTGTCCAGAATCGCGGCATGGCGCCGATCATTCGCCTCGGCCTGCACCGACTTTGTCACCGATGACGTGGCGTCTTTGATGACCCCTTCGGCGATCCCGTCGGTGCTCTGCATCGAATGCAGCAGGTCCGCATTGTCGACGAGCACGCTGTCCGGATCGGACAGGATGGCCATACGGCTTACCAGTTGCTGTTGCAGCATCTTGGCTTCCGGCGAGCTCACGCCGAGCACCTGGCTCATCCCGAACAGTGTCGACGGTTCGGTGCCGGCCAGGGTGATCATCGAGGTGCGCAGTTGCGGCTCGGGAAGGTCACCGCCACGGGTCAGCAGAGTTTCTTGCATCGTCATCTGACCGCGGGCTCCGACCGCCCGGCTCAGCCCTTGTGCCTGCGCGCGTATCTGTTCGTTGTCGACGCGCACCGACGCGTTGATCACGTCCTCCGCCGTCAGCAGGATCGGCGCGTAGGTCGTCACTCGGTCTCGGACAGCGATGCTGTCGTCCAGCACCTTGTCCAGCAACGCCTGGCCGCCGTTCACCAGAGTGTTGACTCCGGAACGGACATCGGGGATCACGTCGGTGCTCGCCAGCCGGGTCTGCAGCTCGTACTTGGACGCCTGGAAGTTCTTCTTGGCCCCTTCGACGTCGCCTCCGGTCGAGGGCGCCAGCAAAGCGACGTCCAATGCCGACATGTACTGCGTGATCGCCGGCAATACGTCGGCGCGGGCGACGGCCAGCCGTAGACCTGAGGAGTTGGTCACCGCATCCTTGACCCGCAAGGCACCGAAGGCAGTCGCCAGCAACAGCGGCACCAGCACAATCGCCAAAACTTTCCAGCGAACTGGCCAGTTGCTCAGCGACCAGGCCGGCGGCCGCTTGGCCCGTGCGGGCGCCGCAGCGGGGGCTTCCGGGAACTCGGATGGAACCGCCGCAGCCGGTGGGGTCGGGCGGGTGAACATGGTCACGTGGTCGCGGCCGCGCGAGAAGCCGCGGCTTTGGTAGTTGACGCTTTAGAAAACGAGAGGCTCATGAAACTTCCTGCTTTATTCCGCCCGCCCGCGCAGATGGCCGCGAAGGTAAACATCTGGCAATCCGAAGAGTATGACAGCCCGCAGCCCGGGCCACCACAATTCTTCGCTGAGCAGCATCGAAGCGAAGCTTGCGGGGCCCTTTACTCTCGGCGAGACTGCGCTTGTCTACGCGCTATTCTTCCCGGTGTGATCGGGTTAAGGAAATAGCCGGATGCTGACATTGCACGCGGTGCGTTTTCGCTTGGCAAGCGATTCGTTGAATTCGGTGGAGCTTGTCCAAAGACTGCTCCCAGCAGATTGAAGCCAGTCAGGCGACCCTGCATGCGTTCACGGTGGTACTTGCTGAATCGGCGCTGCACGAGGCGCGAGCGGCCGACGCGCGTCGCGCGGCCGGAGATACTTCGCCGCTGTTGGGTGTGCCGATAGCGGTCACCGGCCACACCCGGCGTCAACCGGCCGGCGTCGGCGAATAGCCAACGCCGTCGGATGCCGCTTCGTGTTCAAGCTGATGTTCGTTTCGCCGCGCATCGCCCCCAACACGGGCAACGCCATTCGCACGGCGGCAGCCACCGGCTGTGAACTGCATCTGGTCGAGCCGCTGGGCTTCGACCTGTCCGAGCCCAAACTAAGGCGGGCCGGCCTGGACTATCACGACCTGGCGTCGGTCACCGTCCATGCGTCGCTGCAGGCCGCGTGGGATGTCCTGGCGCCGACGCGGGTGGTCGCCTTCACCGCGCACGCGACCGCACTGTTCAGCGACGTCGAATACCGCGCCGGACGATGTGTTGATGTTCGGGCCCGAACCCACCGGGCTGGACGCCGCGACCCTGGCGGACCCGCATATCACGCAGCGGGTGCGCATTCCGATGCTGGCCGGCCGGCGCTCGCTGAACCTGTCCAACGCCGCGGCGATCGCCGTCTACGAGGCCTGGCGCCAGCACGGGTTCACCGGGGCCGAATAGTCACCACGTGTTCCAGTGCGTGAGGGTCTCGGCGGGCAGCCGCTTGGCCGGCCGGAAATCGGTGCCCTTGGTGTAGGCGATCGGGAACAGCCCGGCTTGGCTGTAGCTGTCGAAGGGAATGCCCAGCACCTCGGCCGCCTTGCGCTCCCCGTCACCGACTAGGTGCAGCGTCGTCCAGCACGAACCCAGCCCGCGCGAACGCAGCGCCAGACAGAAGCTCCACACGGCCGGGAACAGCGACGCCCAGAACGACACGCCGCCCAACGGCGACTTGTCGTCGCGACCTTCGATGCACGGGATCAGCAGGACCGGCGCCTCGTGCATGTGCTCGGCCAGATACATGGCGGAATCTCTGACCTTGCCCATCCGCTCACCACGGGTATCGCCTTCGGGATACTCGGCCGGCGGTGCTTTGAGGTAGACGCGGGCGTGGCGGAGATAGATGTCGCCGATCGCCTTCTTCTTCTCGGGATCGTCGATGAACACCCATTGCCAGCCCTGCGAGTTGGAACCGGTGGGCGCCTGCAGCGCCAATTCGAGGCATTCCATCAGCACGTCATGAGGCACCGGCTTGTCGAAGTCGAGGCGCTTGCGAACCGAGCGGGTGGTGGTGAGGACTTCGTCGACGGACAAGTTAAGGGTCATTTATGGAGGCTATCGTTGCGCCATGAGCGTCGAGCTGACAGAAGAGGTTTCCGGCAGACTGACGTCCGACCACTGCGGGTGGTTGACGACCGTCGCCAAGTCGGGACGGCCGGTGCCGCGGCTGGTCTGGTTCTACTTCGACGGCACCGATCTGCGGGTGTATTCAATGCCGACCGCCGCCAAGGTCGCCCACATCAAGGCACACCCGCAGGTGAGCCTGAACCTGGATTCCGACGGCGACGGTGGGGGCGTCATCGTGATCGGCGGGACCGGGACGATAGACGCCACGGACGTCGACTGCCGGGACGACGAGCCGTACTGGGCCAAGTACCGCGCCGACGCCGCGCGGGAAGGTCTGACGGACTCGATGGCCAACTTCACCACTCGGCTGAAGATCGCCCCGACCAAGGTGTGGACGACCCCCACGGCCTGACCCGCGTCGCGAGAGTGTAACTGGCGACACGTTTCTCGAGTGACTCCGTCGCTTATTACACTCTCGCGGAAGTTAGCGGAAATCCCGGGACTTCGAGCTCACCGCGAGGCTGATGCGGCCCAACCGTTCGGCCACGACGGTGACGGCCCCGCTTGCGTTTTGGATCTGACCGCGGACCAGCAGCGCCGGGGCCGTGTGCGCCAGCTTGCGGTGTCGCCTCCAGACCCCCGGCGTACAGAGCACGTTGACCATCCCGGTCTCGTCCTCGAGGTTGATAAACGTCACCCCCTGGGCAGTCGCGGGCCGCTGCCGATGGGTCACCGCACCGGCGATCAGCACGCGGTCGCCGTCGGGCACCGATCCCAGCGCCTCTGCGGGCAACACCCCCATCGCGTCCAGGTCTGCCCGGAGGAACTGCGTCGGGTAACTGTCCGGGGAGATGCCGGTGGCCCACACGTCGGCGGCGGCCAGTTCCAGCTCGCTCATCCCCGGCAACTCCGGGATATGCGAATACGACCCCACACCTGGTAACCGGCCGGACCGTTGGGTGGCGGCGGAGCCAGCCGCCCACAGCGCCTCCCGCCGAGACATCCCGAAGCAGCCCAGAGCTCCTGCCGTGGCCAGCGCTTCGGTCTGCGGCACGCTCAGCTGCAACCGGGTAGTCAGGTCCAGCAGCGAGGCGAACGGGCCGTTGACCGTTCGCTCCTCGACCAACTGGGCGGCGAGGTCGTCGCCGATATGGCGGACCGCGCCCAGCCCGAGGCGGACCTCCGTTCCGGCGTTCTCGAGAGTGGCGTGCGCCAGACTGGCGTTTACGCATGCGCCGTGCACCAGTACGCCATGCCTGCGCGCATCGGCCACCAGCGACTGCGGTGAATAGAACCCCATCGGCTGTGCGCGCAGCAGCGCCGCACAGAACGCCGCCGGGTGGTGCAGCTTGAACCACGACGAGTAGAACACCAGCGACGCGAAGGACAGCGCATGGCTTTCCGGGAACCCGAAATTGGCGAATGCCTCCAGCTTTTCGTAGATCTGGTCGATCACCTCGTCGGGGGCACCATGCAGCGTGCGCATGCCGTCGTAGAACCGGCCACGCAGCCGTTGCATGCGTTCGGCCGAACGCTTGGACCCCATGGCCCGCCGGAGCTGGTCGGCCTCGGCGGCCGAGAAACCGGCGCAGTCGACCGCGAGTTGCATCAGCTGCTCCTGGAAAAGTGGTACTCCCAGCGTCTTTCGCAAGGCCGGTTCCATGGACGGGTGGTGGTAGACAACCGGGTCCAGGCCGTTGCGCCGCCGAATGTAGGGATGCACTGACCCGCCTTGGATGGGCCCGGGACGGATCAGCGCGACTTCCACCACCAAGTCGTAAAACACCCGTGGCTTGAGCCTGGGCAAAGTGGCCATCTGTGCGCGCGACTCCACCTGGAACACGCCGACGGAATCAGCACGCGAGAGCATCTCGTACACCGCCGGTTCGGAGAGATCCAGCCTGGCCAGATCCACGTCGATGTCCTTGTGTTCGGCCAATAGATCTTTCGCGTAGTGCAGCGCCGAGAGCATGCCCAGCCCGAGCAGGTCGAACTTCACCAAACCGATGGCCGCGCAGTCGTCTTTGTCCCATTGCAGGACGCTGCGGTTCTCCATGCGCGCCCACTCCACCGGACACACATCGGCGATCGGGCGGTCGCAGATCACCATGCCGCCGGAGTGAATCCCCATATGCCGTGGCAGATTCCTAATCTGGTTCGCCAGGTCGATTACCTGTGGCGGGATGTCCTGGATGTCGGGAGAGTCGGCCGATCCGTTCCAGTGGCTGATCTGTTTGCTCCATGCATCCTGCTGACCCTGCGAGAAGCCAAGGGCGCGGGCCATGTCGCGCACCGCGATCCGGCCCCGGTAGGTGATGACATTGGCGACCTGGGCGGCGTAGTCGCGACCGTATTTGTCGTAGACATATTGGATGACCTTTTCGCGCTGATCCGACTCGATGTCCATGTCGATGTCGGGTGGCCCATCGCGGGCCGGCGATAAAAAGCGCTCGAACAACAGCTCGTTGGCCACCGGATCGACCGCAGTGACGCCCAGGGCATAACAGACCGCGGAATTGGCCGCCGATCCCCTGCCCTGACATAAGATGTTGTTCTCCTGGCAAAACCGGGAAATGTCGTGCACCACCAGGAAGTAACCCGGAAATCTCAGTTGTGCAATGACTTTCAGCTCGTGCTCGATTTGGGAGTACGCGCGCTGGGCGCCCTCGGCCGGCCCGTAGCGGTCGCGCGCGCCGACCATGACCAACCGCCGCAACCAGCTGTCCTCGGTGTGCCCGCCCGGCACATCGAACGGCGGCAACTGCGGAGCGATGAGGGCCAGCCCGAACGCGCACTGCTCGCCGAGTTCGGCGGCGGCCGTCACCACCTCGGGCCGTTGCGCGAACAGCCGGGCCATCTCCGCACCGGACCGCAGGTGTGAGCCACCCAGTGGAGCCAGCCACCCGGCGGCCGAATCCAGGGATTGCCGGGCTCGGACAGCGCCCATCGCCATCGCCAGCCGGGCGCGCGACGGATGGGCGAAATGCGCTCCGGTGGTGGCGACGACGCCGACACCGAAGCGCGGCGCCAGCCCGGCCAGCGCCGCGTTGCGTTCGTCGTCGAGCGGCTGACCATGACTGGTCAACTCGATGCTGACCCGGCTAGCGGTGAACCGATCCACCAGATCGGCCAGCGCCCGTTCCGCCGATTCCAAACCGCCTTCGGAAAGCGCCTGGCGGACGGCCCCTTTGCGGCATCCGGTGAGGATGTGCCAGTGGCCGCCCGCCGCCTCGGTCAGCGCATCGAAGTCGTAGTGCAGCTTGCCCTTCTCGCCGCCGGCCAGATGCGCCACGGCCAGCTGTCGCGACAGCCGTCGGTATCCTTCCGGGCCACGGGCCAGCACCAGCAGATGCGGACCGGGCGGGTCCGGCTGCTCGGTGCGGGCAATAGATCCCAGCGAAGATCGCGGCGCAGATCCCAGCGACAACTCGGCGCCGAATATCGTGCGCACATCGAGCTCGGCGGCTGCTTCGGCGAACCGCACCGCGCCGTACAGGCCGTTGTGATCGGTCAGCGCGAGAGCGCGCAGATCGAGCCGAGCGGCTTCCTCCACCAGCTCCTCGGGCGTGCTGGCCCCGTCGAGAAAGCTGTAAGCCGAATGCGCATGCAGCTCGGCATACGGGACAGAAGAGCGGGCCGTCCGGGCGTCTTGCTTTTGAGTCCGGCGGCTGATACTTCCTGCGCTTGCGCGACCAGGGAACGTCCTCAGGAGGCTCGACCGCGGCCGGACCACCGGCATGGCGCGGCTTGCCGTCGAGTATCCGCTCCATTTCCGCCCAGCTCGGCGGCCCATTAAATCCACCCATACCAGCTCACGGTCGCATCTTATCGAACAAGTGTTCGATTTAGCTAGAGTTGTTAAACGCATCTTCAACTTCAAAACGCGTTCTTAACACCGCGAGACCTATCGCAAGGAGGTCGCTACGCAGATACTGGTACAGGGGCAGAAAATGACGGCGGTACTGAGCATGGCACAGCTGAAGACACTGGATACGACTTACCTCAAAACTCAAGACCCGTATCAGCACGCGAGCCTGGCGATCGCCGCGGTCGCTGTGGTCGACGGTGCCGTGCCCGATAACGAGATGCTCAAAATGCTTCTGGCAGAACGGATTCAATCGATTCCACGGTGCACTCAGGTGCTGCGGACGCACCCCGCCGACACTGCCCAGCAATGGATCGATTACCCGGAATTCAACCTCACCCAGCACTTGCACCGGGTCGCGATTCCCCGGCCGGGTCGACGACGCTGGACTGTTCCGGGCGGTCGCCCACGCGCTGGAGCGGCCCCTCGACCTGGAGCGCCCACTCTGGGAGTGCTGGGTCATCGAAGGCCTGAAGGGCAACCGGTGGGCGATCTTGATGAAGATCCACCAGTGCCTGGCCGAGGGCACCTCGGCCGCCCAAATTCTGACCAGGCTGTGCGACGACGCCAACACCGACACGTTTGCGACACATACTGGCGCCAAGCAGGTTTCGTCCCCAACGCGGAAGCCAAGTTGGTCTGGCGCCATGTGGCGGTTCTCCGAGGTCGCCGGCGCACTCTCCGGTGCGGTCTGGCCCGCGGCGTGGACCCCGTCAATCGACCCGGTCGCCACCAAGCGGCGCTACAGCACGGTGCGAGTGCCCATTGATGCGGTCGACAGTGTGTGCCGCAAGTTCGGTGTAACCGCCAATGACGTAGCTCTTGCGGCGATTACGGAAGGCTTCCGCAAGGTTCTGCTAAGCCGCGGTGAACAACCGCGGGCCGACTCACTACGCACCATGTTGCGAGCCGACAATCGCGCGTCGGCGATGCTGCCCTATTTGCCTGTCGAACATGACGACCCGGTCCAGCGACTGCGGGCGGTGCATAACCGGGTGGAGGCCGGGCAGAACGATCAGCATCAATCCGGCATTTTGGAGTCCGCAATCAACTGCCTGCCACTTTTGTTGCGCGGACAAGCGATTGCGCTGCTGACCCGGCTGCCGCAACGCGGAATCGTAACGCTGGCGACCAACGCGCCCGGGCCACGCCAACAATTACGGCTGATGGGCCGGCGGCTGGAGCGGGTGCTGCCGATCCCACCGACCGCGCTGGCGCTGAGCACCGGAGTCGCGGTGCTCAGTTACGGCGACGAACTGGTATTCGGCATCACCGCCGGCTACGACGCGGCGCCCGACATCAGGCAGCTTGCCGCGGGCATCGAGTTGGGGATGGCGCGAATGGTGGCGCTCAGCCAAGACTCGGTTCTGCTGTTCGGCAAAGATCGCCGGCGTAAGCGTTCGTCCCGCGCGATTCCCAGTCGGACGCAACAGCTACGCGTCTCCAGGCCGGAACACGCCTGACGCTGACCCAACCTCGGCGGCGTTGATCACCGTGAGAGGGTTGGTTGATGCCGGTCACGATCGACCCGCGCCGCCATGACGCGGTGCTCTTCGACACCGAAGTCGACCCGACACCGCTGGTCGCGCGGCTGCAGGAAGCCGGCGTCGACGCAGCGGATTTCTCCTCAACCGACCTGGCTGCTGCCGCGGAGCGCCTGGGCGTGCTGCCGGGACGGTGCGCGGTGGTCGCACTGGGCGCGGCCGCGGTCACGGCCGCGCGCGACGGCGGATTCGCTTTGGTGATCGGTGTCGACCCGACGGATCGGCACCAACATCTGAGCCTCGGCGCCGACACGGTGGTTGGCGACCTGAGCGAAATCGGTGTCCGAACCGGGGACCTCCGGATGTCGCAGCTTCCCGATGCGTTGCAGGCCCTGCGCCTGGCCGACGGCCTCTTCTCCCGGCCGCCGGCCGTGTTCTTCGACTTCGACGGCACGCTGTCCGACATCGTCGACGATCCCGACGCGGCCAGACCAGTTGCCGGGGCGACCGAGGCGTTGCAAAAGTTGGCCGCGCAGTGTCCGGTCGCTGTGTTGTCAGGCCGCGATCTCGCCGATGTGACAAAGCGTGTTGGCCTACCCGGTATCTGGTACGCCGGCAGCCATGGCTTCGAGCTGACCGCGCCCGACGGAACGCATCATCAGAACGACGCCGCGGCGGCGGCGATCCCGATGCTGGAAGAGGCGGCCGCCCGGCTCCGCCAGCGGATCGGTTTGATTCCCGGTGTTGTTGTGGAGCACAAGCGGTTTGGCGTTGCTGTACACTACCGCAACGCGGCCCGTGACCGCGTTGGCGAGGTGGCCGCGGCGGTGCGTACGGCGGGTCAGCGCGACGCGTTCCGGGTGACTACCGGTCGCGAAGTCATCGAACTGCGCCCGGACATTGACTGGGACAAAGGGAAAACGCTTCGCTGGGTGATGGACCACCTGCGGCAAACCCCCTCCGCTCCCCTGGTGCCCATTTATCTCGGCGACGACATCACCGATGAGGACGCGTTCGACGCGGTGCGCGACGACGGAATTCCAATCCTGGTGCGGCACAACGACGACGGCGACCGGGCCACCGCAGCACTGTTCGCGCTGGACAGTCCGGCACAAGCCGCCGAGTTCACCGACCGGCTGGCACGTCAATTAAGTGACGCACGTGCGGAATAGCCCAGTGGCGGGCGGCGATGCGCGGATGCAAGCAGGTGTGGCCGGCAAGCTTGGTTTCTGGAGCGTCGTCATGCTCGGGATCAACGGGATAATCGGAGCGGGTATCTTCCTGACTCCGGGCACGGTGATCAAGCTCGCGGGACCGATGGCGCCTCTCGCATACATTTTGGCCGGTCTATTCGCGGGCATCATGGCGTTCGTCTTCGCGACGGCGGCCAGATACGTCAAGACCAACGGCGCCTGCTACGCGTACGCCACGGCCGCATTCGGCCAGCGCATCGGCATCTATGTCGGTGTCACCAATGCGATAGCCGCGTCCATTGCGTGGGGCGTGCTGGCGTCTTTCTTCGTCTCGACCCTGTTGAAAGTGGCCTTCCCCGACAAGCCTTGGGCCGGTGACACCGAACTCATCAGTGTGAAGACGTTGACGTTTCTGGTCTTCATCGGAGTGTTATTGGCCATCAACCTGTTCGGCAACCGGGTGATCGCATGGGCGAACGGGATCTCGACCGTCGGCAAGGTATTCGCGCTCGCGGTGTTCATCGCCGGCGGGGTGTGGATCGTCGTCACGCAGCAGATCAACAACTACGGGACTTCTGGTTCGGCGGGGATTTATCAGCCGACGCCGTTCGCGTTGTTCGGGGTCGTCGAGGTGGGGCACGGCGCCGTGTCGGGTTTGATACTTGCCATCATCGCCGCGTTGTATGCATTCACCGGCTTCGAATCGATAGCCAACGCCGCCGAGGAAATGGAGGAACCGGAGCGGACGCTGCCCAAGGCCATACCATTGGCGATCCTCAGTGTCGGCACCGTCTACGTTCTCGCCGTCGTGGTGGCAATGCTGCTCGGGTCGGACAAGGTCGCCCATTCCGATCACCCCGTGACGCTGGCTGCGGCCATTGAGAACGATACGTTCCGGACGATTGTCATCATCGGAGCCTTGGTATCGATGTTCGGTATCAACGTGGCCGCGTCTTTCGGCGCTCCCCGCCTGTGGACGGCTTTGTCGGACAACGGAATCCTGCCGAGACGCCTATCCGATAAGAACAGGTTCGGCGTCCCGATACTCGCTTTCGGCATCACCGCGTCATTGGCACTGGCGTTCCCGCTGGCGTTGCGCTTCGACACCGCCAACCTGACTGGTCTCGCGGTGATCGGGCGATTCGTCCAGTTCATCATCGTCCCGATTGCGGTGATCGCATTAGCGTGGGACCGGACCGGAGACCACGCGTCGGTGCAGCGAAATCCGTTGACCGACAAAGTGTTGCCGATAGCCGCGGTCGCGATTTCAGTGGCGCTGGCGGTGTCCTTCGACTACCGGACCATCATCCTCACCGGGCGGGGTGGCGCCAATTATTTCTCGATCGCCCTGATCGTGGTCACGTTCGTCGTCGTACCAGCGCTGGCATATCTGCACTACTACCGAACTATTGAATCTCGCTAGCTCTCGACGAACTCCACCACACCATCGTCCAATACCACCCGGGGATCGGTGCCATCGGCTCCGTCCACAACGGTGCGAAACACTGCCTTGCCCGGACCGGTCCGCCAGATCAGCGTGTTCAGGGTCTCGCCAGGAAACACCGGCGAGGTGAACCGCGACGCGATCGAGGTGATGTTGGCGGCGACGCCATTGCCGAGTTCGGCGAGCAGCGCGCGACCGGCCACCCCGTAGCTGCACAGTCCGTGCAGGATCGGCTTGGGGAACCCGGCCATTTCCTTGGCGAACCACGGGTCGCTGTGCAGCGGGTTGCGGTCACCAGAAAGCCGGTAGATCAGCGCCTGATCCTCCCGGGTCGGCAGGGCAACCCTGGCGTCGGGCTCGCGATCGGGAAACTCCGGTGCGGTGGGCCGTTCACCAGGCACTCCCCCGAACCCGCCTGCCTGACGAATGACCAGGGTGGTCAGCGTCTCGGCAACCAGGGCCCCCGAATCCGGATCTGTACCGCGACCTTGCAGCACTACGATCGCGTTCTTGCCCTCGCCTTTGTCCTGCAGGTCAACGACCTCGGTGACCACCGAGAGCTTGCCCGCGGGCGGCAGCGGCGCGTGCAGCCGGATTGACTGGGAACCGTGCAACAGCAAGGCCCAGTTGAACTTTCCGATCATGGCCGCTGCACCGAACGCCGGGCAGCAGATCACCGCGTAGGTGGGCAGCACCTGTTGTGGGATGTCATGGCTGTTGTCGGTGGTGAACGACAGGTCGTCGAGGCCGGCGCCGACGCCGAGGGCGTACAGCATGGTGTCCCGGTCGGTCCAATCGAACAACATCGGGTCCGTTACCGCGCCGATCGCACTCGGGTCAATCGCCATCTGAGTCTCCTCTCGATACCAAATTCAAGCCGTTTCGCGTACCCAACCATCGCAAACTCTTCCCACCGGCACCGTCGGCGGGGCAAGCTATCGCCATGGCCAACCGCAGCAGGAGCTGGAAAATCTCCCAAGTCTTGGCGGTGCTCGTCGCAACGGTAATCGTCGGTGCCTGCGGCGGATCGCCGCAGGCCCGCAGCATCACCCTCACTTTCGTCCGAAACGCGCAGTCCCAGGCGAACGCGGACGGGGTCATCGACACCGACGCACCGGGGCCCAGCCTGACCCCCGACGGCATGGGGCAGGCCCAACAGCTGGTGAATCAGGTTTCCCACAACATCGACGGCATCTACTCGTCCGCGATGGCCGAAGCCCAGCAGACTGCCGCTCCGCTGGCCAGCGAACTCGGTAAGCAGGTCGAGGTCCTAGACGGCCTGCAGTCACTCAATGCCGGCTGGTACAACGGCAAACCTGAGACCATGGCCAGTTCGACGTACATGGTGGCACCGGTCGACTGGATTCACGGTGATGCCCAAAACAGCATCCCGGGGTCGATCAGCGGAAAGCAGTTCAACAACCAGTTCAGTGGGGCCGTCCGGAAGGTCTACGACAGCGGCCACACCAATCCGGTCGTTTTCTCCCAGGGCACGGCGATCATGGTCTGGACGCTGATGAACGCGAAGAACGTCAAGGACACGCTGCTGACCAGCCATCCATTGCCGAACGCCGGCCGGGTGGTGGTCACCGGCAATCCGATGACCGGCTGGACGCTGGTGGATTGGGACGGCATCCGCAACTTCAGCTGACCAGGTTGACGTGTGCGGCCGCCAGCGGCCACGATGGGCTGCATGCGGTATGTCGTTACCGGCGGTACCGGGTTTATTGGTCGCCGCGTCGTAGCACGATTATTGGAATCCCAGCCCGATGCGCAAGTGTGGGTGCTGGTCCGCCGTCAGTCGCTGGGTCGCTTCGAGCGCCTGTCGGTCGAATGGAACGGACGAGCAAAGGCACTGGTCGGCGATCTGACTGAGCTCGAATTGAGCGACGAGACCATCGCCGAACTGGGCGCGGTCGATCATCTAGTGCACTGCGCGGCGATCTATGACATCACGGCTGGTGATACGGAGCAACGTGCCACCAACGTCGAAGGCACCCGGGCCGCCATCGAATTGGCCAGGCGGCTGGACGCCACCTTTCACCACGTGTCCTCGATCGCCGTGGCCGGCGATTTCGCCGGCGAGTACACCGAAGACGACTTCGACGTCGGCCAGCAGCTGCCGACGCCATATCACCAGACGAAGTTCGAAGCTGAGCTGCTGGTGCGTTCGACGCCCGGACTGCGGTACCGCGTCTACCGTCCCGCGGTGGTGGTGGGCGATTCCCGCACCGGGGAGATGGACAAGGTCGACGGGCCGTACTACTTCTTCGGCGTGCTCGCGAGGCTGGCCGTGTTGCCCAGGTTCACCCCGATGCTGCTGCCCGACACCGGGCGTACCAACATCGTCCCGGTCGACTACGTCGTTGACACGCTCGTCGCACTGATGCACGCCGACGATCGGGACGGACAGACGTTTCACTTGACAGCGCCGAAAGCCATTGGACTGCGCGGCATCTACCGTGGCATCGCTGAAACGGCCGGCCTACCCCCCGTTCGTGGCTCGCTGCCCCGCTCACTGGCCGCACCGGTGCTGCAGGTGACCGGGCGTGCCAAGGTGTTGCGCAATATGGCCGCCACCCAGCTGGGGATTCCCGCCGAGGTTCTGGACGTCGTGGACCTGGCGCCCACATTCGCAAGCGAGAAGACCCGAGAAGCATTGCAAAGCTCGGGAAACGCCGATCTCGAGGTTCCCGAGTTCGCCGGCTACGCGCCAAGGCTGTGGCGGTACTGGGCAGAGCACCTCGATCCCGACCGCGCGCGACGCGCCGACCCCAAGCACCCCCTGGCCGGCCGGCACGTCATCATCACCGGTGCGTCCAGCGGTATCGGCCGGGCTTCGGCGATCGCTGTCGCCAAGCGCGGCGCGACGGTGTTCGCGCTGGCCCGTAGCGCCGACGCGCTCGACGAGCTGGTCGCCGAAATCCGCGCCAGCGGCGGGCAGGCACACGCTTTTACGTGCGACGTCACCGATGACACGTCGGTGGAACACATCGTCAAGGACATCCTGGGGCGCTTCGATCATGTCGATTACCTGGTGAACAACGCGGGCCGGTCGATCCGCCGGTCGGTGGTCAATTCGACCGATCGATTGCACGACTACGAACGGGTGATGGCGGTCAACTACTTCGGCGCGGTGCGGATGGTGCTGGCGCTGCTGCCGCACTGGCGGGAGCGCAGATTCGGCCACGTCGTCAACGTGTCCAGCGCGGGGGTGCAGGCACGCAATCCGAAGTACAGCTCGTATCTGCCGAGTAAGGCTGCGCTGGATGCGTTTTCCGACGTGGTCGCCTCCGAGACGCTGTCCGACCACATCACGTTCACCAACATCCACATGCCGCTGGTGGCCACACCCATGATCACGCCATCAAAGCGACTCAACCCGGTGCCCGCGATCAGCGCCGAACGGGCGGCGGCAATGGTGGTACGCGGCCTCGTGGAGAAACCAGCGCGGATCGACACTCCGCTGGGCACCTTCGCCGAGGCCGGTAACTACCTCGCGCCAAAGATTTCACGGCGATTTCTGCACCAGCTTTATTTGGGCTACCCTGATTCTGCTGCAGCGCGCGGGATTTCGCCGGTCGACACCGCCGCAAAGGACGACGACCGGATCCGTACTGCGCCGCGCCGCCAGCCCAAGCGTGCGGTCCGCGCCGTTGGCCGCGTGGGGTTCCCGAAGCCGGTCAAGCGGCTGGTGCGGCGGATGCCAGGCGTGCACTGGTAATCATTTCGCCAGCGTGAACTGATTGACATCGATGTATCCGATGCGGAACATCTCAGCGCAACCCGTCAGGTACTTCATGTAACGCTCATACACTTCCTCGGATTGCAGCGTAATGGCTTCATCCTTCCGGGCTTCCAATGCCGCTGACCAGATGTCGAGAGTTTTCGCGTAGTGCTGCTGCAACGATTGCACACGGGTCACGGTGAAACCGTTCGCGGATGAGCGCTCTTGCACCATCGGTATCGACGGAAGCCGTCCGCCCGGAAAGATTTCGGTGAGCATGAATTTGAGGAACCGCGCGAAGGTGAACGATATCGGCAAGCCGCGTTCGAGCGCTTCCTTCGGAAGCAGCCCAGTAATGGAGTGCAGCAACATGGCCCCGTCATCAGGCAACAGACGGTGCGCCGTGGCGAAGAATGCGTCATAGCGTTCGTGTCCGAAGTGCTCAAAAGCGCCAATGCTGACGATCCGGTCGACGGGCTCGTCGTACTGCTCCCAGCCTTGCAGCAGAATTCTTTGGGAGCGAGCACTTTCGGACTTCGCGATCAACTGCTCGACGTGATCGGCCTGGTTTCTGCTCAGCGTCAGGCCGACGACGTTGACGTCGTAGGTTTGCACCGCGCGCATCATGGTCGCGCCCCAGCCGCATCCGACGTCGAGCAGCGTCATCCCCGGTTGAAGCCCGAGTTTGCCCAGCGCGAGATCGATTTTGGCGATCTGGGCCTCCTGCAGCGTCATGTCGTCACGCTCGAAGTAGGCGCAGCTGTAGGTCTGGGTCGGGTCGAGAAACAGCCTGAAGAAGTCGTCGGACAGGTCGTAGTGCGCCTGCACGTCGCTGAAGTGCGGTGTTAAGTCGCCCTCAGGTGGTTCGGGCGTTTTGGGCATTGACTCAGCCTAATCCGCCGGACCGGTATCCTCACCATGATGAAGGCCCCTGTTTTCGTCGACGTCGACACCGGCGTCGACGACGCGCTGGCCTTGATATACCTGCTGGCCAGTCCCGAGGCCGAGATAATAGGCATTGCGTCGACCGGTGGAAACGTTGCGGTACAACAGGTCTGCGAAAACAACCTCGGTTTGCTCGAGCTGTGCCGAACCACCGATATCCCGGTGTCCAAGGGATCCGACGAAACCCTGACCGGCCCGATGCGCGCCCCCTCGAAGGTCCACGGCCCACGGGGGATGGGGTATGCCGAGCTGCCGCCGACCGGTCGCCGGCTTACCGACTACGATTCCGCGACGGCCTGGGTGCGCGCGGCACACGCGTTTCCCGGCGAACTGGTCGGGGTGGCGACGGGCCCGCTGACCAATCTGGCGCTGGCCCTACGCGCCGAACCCGCGCTGCCCTCGCTGTTGCGCCGGCTGGTGATCATGGGCGGCTCCTACGACCACCTCGGCAACACGACCCCGGTCGCGGAATGGAACATCAACGTCGACCCCGAGGCAGCCGCGGAGGTGTTCGCGGCCTGGCCCGTCGAAGGCAGTGCCGCGCACAGGCTGCCGATCCTGTGCGGGTTGAATCTGACTCGCAACGTTGCGATAACCCCAGAGACCCTAACCAGATTGGCGGCCGCCGCAGGGTCGACGACAACACTGATGAGTGTGCTTGACAAGCGGGGCACCCGGTCGACGGCGTCCAATCCGGTGATCCGCGTGATCGAGGACGCATTGCGGTTCTACCTGGAGGGCTATCACGACAATGGGCACGGATACCTGGCGCACCTGCACGACCCGCTGGCAGCTGCCGTCGCGCTGGATCCGCAACTGATCGCGACCCGGTCGGCGACAGTGGACGTCGAGCTGACGGGAACCCTGACCCGCGGCATGACGGTGACCGACTGGTCGGGACGCTGGAGCCGAAAACCCAATGCTCTGATCGGTATTGATGTCAATGCGACGGCGTTCTTCGACCGGCTCATCGAGCGGGTCGGACCGTTCGCGCGCGGTTTGACGCGTTAGTCACTACTCGTAGCTTCCCTCGAGGTACCACCGCCGTTGGCGGAAGCACAGCAGCAAAGCGCGCTCGCTCTCCAGCAGTACCTGGGCGCGGGCGGTGCGGCCGGCGGCGGTTGCCGACCGATCCGGGTCCCACCACCTCTCGTCGACGGGCCACGGTCCCGCCCACCAGCGCAACCTGTCGTCCCGGCCGTGGCCGGTCAGGATCGCGGGATCGGCCGAGAACATCCCGCGGCTGGTCACTCGTATTGGATTTCCTTGGTTGTCAAGCAATTCCACCGGATCGTCGAGCAACACGGCCGGCGATGGTTCGGGCAGTCGGCCCGGCCACGGCAGATCCGGATCGGCCCGCGGTACCGGCTCGTCGCCCAGCTGGATCAACGTGATGCGTTCGGCCGGCCCGCGACCGCCACTGAGCACCGGCACCCGCACTGCCTCCGGGCCGAGCAAGCCCTGAACCCGCACTAGCGCCCTACGGGCTCGAAGCCTGTCCTCCTCGCCGAGACCACCCCAGAGCGGCAGCTGCAATGCCCCGGCGGAAACCACCTCCACCGCCTGCAGTCGCAACAGCGTCACCGGTGCGGTCGGGCGGTCCCGGGTGGTCCGATTGCTCAACCACCCGTCCAGTTGCCAGCGCACCCGGTCGGCGGTGGCATCCTCGGTCAACGGCTCCGCACACCGCCACACCCGGTTCAGTTCTTCGCCGTTGGCGGTGACGGCATGGATGGCCAACCGAGTGCACCCCACCCCGGCGCCCATCAGCGTCCGATGCAACGTGGCGGCCAGCGAACGCCCCGCGAATGCCGCGGCGTCAACCCGGTCGATCGGCGGGTCGCAATCCAGCACGGCCTCGAGTTCCGGCGGCAGCTCCCGCCCGAATGGTCCCCGCTCGGATGCGCCGCGGGCGAACCGGTGCGCGGTCACCCCGTCGGCGCCGAACCTGGAAGCCACGTCGGTGCGAGGCAATGCGGCAAACTGCCCGATGGTGCGGATCCCCAACCGCCACAAAAGATCCGCCAGGTCTTCTCGCCCCGGTCCGGACAGGCTCGGTTCAGCGGCAAGCTGCCGGATCGACAACACCGACAGAAACCGCGCATCCTGCCCCGGCTCCACGACACGGCCCGCCCGCGCGGCGAAGACCGCGGTGGACAACTGGTCGGCGATCCCCACCTGGCACTCTGCGCCCGCCGCGGCCACCGCGTCGATCAACCGCTCGGCCGCTTGCTGCTCGGACCCGAAATAGCGGGCCGCCCCACGCACCGGCAATACCAGGAGCCCGGGCCGCAGCACCTCGGCGCGGGGCACCAGATCGTCGACCGCCGCGACCACCCCCTCGAAGAAGCGGGCATCGCGGTCAGCGTCGGCGGTCGTGACGTGCAGCTGTGGGCAACGGGCCGCCGCCTCCCGGCGCCGTAGCCCGCGCCGCACTCCCGCCGCACGGGCAGCCGATGAGCAGGCGATCACCCGGTTGGCCAGGGTGACCGCGACCGGGGCCGTCGCGGGCAGACCCGCGGCGGTCGCGGCCGCGGCCGCGACCGCGGGCCAGTCCATGCACCAGATCGCCAGCACTCGGGATGCACCCACCCGAATTCACCCGACCCGGGTCCGGTCGATCACCCGTCTACCCGCACACACTCCGCTGACCTGCAGCCGTACCCCACTAATTCGCCCGAATCCAGCAGCGGGCGCTTCGGCCCGGCCCCCGGAGGCCCCTGTGATCTCATGGCCGCAGACCCGGGCCTGAAGCCGCGTCGGCGCCCCCTGCCAGTCGCCGTCGGTGACCAGCAGGGTGCAGCCTTTCTGGCGAGCGCGGGCCAGCACGGCCCGCGCCCGAGTTTGCGGAACCAGGCGCCCGCCCAGACCAAGTACCACAAGATCCATGCCGTCGATGAGCACGGCGGCCACCTCCACCGGATCGGTCCCGGGATCCGGTATCACCGCGAGCCGGCTCAGGTCGGCCCCCATCTCCACCGCGGCCAGCAGTCCGATATCCGGCTGACCGACGATGGCCGCGTTACCACCGGCAGCCGTCACCGCAGCCACCATGCTCAGCAGCAGTGACCGGGCTCCCGACAACACCGCCACCGTTCCCCGCGGCACCTGGGCCGGCAACAGCTCCGCAAGCCACCCTGGCACCGGCAGCAGGGATTCCGATTCCGGCAGCAGGTCATCGGCGGGAGCAGCAGCTTTTCCGGAGGCCCTCCCCGAGATTAACGCCATCTGCCGGCGCAGCGATTCGAGCTGCTCAGCGCGGCGCAGGCCTGGGCCAGGGGCATCAGCGCCAATAGCCGTGGTCATCCAAGCCTCCTACCAGCTTCTTCTGGTCATATTCGAAAATATGTTCGAAGTAAACACCTCCCCTCCGACAACCGTCAAGAAACGCGAGAGGCTGCTTTATGCGGCCGGTGCTGGTGTGACCAATGGTGCTTTCTGGCTGCATTACGGCGGCCGTGGCACCGGCCCGAGGAGACGCTGGGCGGACACGCACCGCGAAGTTGCTACTCCCACTCGATGGTGCCGGGCGGCTTGCTGGTGATGTCCAGCACCACACGGTTGACCTCGGACACCTCGTTGGTTATGCGGGTCGAGATGCGCTCCAGCACCTCGTAGGGCACCCGGGTCCAGTCGGCGGTCATGGCATCCTCGCTGGACACCGGCCGCAGCACGATCGGGTGCCCGTAGGTGCGGTTGTCACCTTGCACCCCGACCGACCGGACGTCGCCCAGCAGCACCACTGGGCACTGCCAGATCTGGTTGTCCAGACCCGCTGACGTCAGCTCCTCGCGCGCGATCGAATCGGCTCGCCGCAACGTGTCCAGCCGCTCAGCGGTGACCTCGCCGACGATCCGGATGCCCAGCCCTGGCCCCGGAAAAGGCTGGCGTCCAACGATTTCCTCCGGCAGGCCCAACTCTCGCCCGACGGCGCGCACCTCGTCTTTGAACAGCAGCCGCAGCGGCTCGACGAGTTTGAACTTCAGGTCATCGGGCAGGCCGCCGACGTTGTGATGGCTTTTGATGTTCGCGGTGCCGCTGCCCCCGCCGGACTCCACAACATCGGGATACAGCGTGCCCTGCACCAGAAACTCAACGTCAGTTCCACTGTCGCCCAAAACATCCCGGACGGCCCCCTCGAAGGCCCGGATGAACTCGCGCCCGATGATCTTGCGCTTGTCCTCGGGGTCGGTCACGCCGGCCAGCGCCTCGAGGAAGGTTTCCTCCGCATCGACGGTGACCAGGTTGGCCCCGGTGGCGGCCACGAAATCGCGCTGCACCTGCGCGCGTTCGCCGGCCCGCAGCAGCCCGTGGTCGACGAAGACACAGGTCAACCGATCGCCGATGGCCCGCTGCACCAGTGCCGCGGCCACTGCGGAGTCCACACCGCCGGATAGCCCGCAGATCGCATGGCCGTCGCCAATCTGGGCGCGCACCTGGTCGATCAGCGCTCCCGCGATGTTGGCAGCCGTCCAATCCGCGCCGAGCCCGGCGAAGTCGTGCAGAAACCGGCTGAGTATCTGCTGCCCGTGCGGGGTGTGCATCACTTCCGGGTGGTACTGCACCCCGGCCAGGCGCCGGCCCCTGTTCTCGAAGGCGGCCACCGAGGCGCCCGGACTGCTGGCCACCACGTCGAACCCGTCCGGCGCGGCCGTGACGGCGTCGCCATGACTCATCCAGACCGGCTGGACATCAGGTAGGCCCGAATGCAAATCACCGCCAAGGACTTTCAGCTCAGTCCGGCCGTATTCGCTGGTGCCGGTATGGGCGACGGTCCCGCCGAGTGCCTGCGCCATGGCCTGAAACCCGTAGCAGATGCCGAACACCGGGAGACCAAGGTCGAACAGCGCCGGATCGAGCTGCGGAGCGCCGGCGGTGTAGACGCTGGCCGGCCCGCCGGAAAGCACGACCGCCAGCGGATCACGGGCCTTGATCTCCTCGACTGTGGTGGTATGCGGGATGACCTCGGAGAACACCCGCGCTTCCCGCACCCGGCGGGCGATCAACTGCGCGTATTGCGCGCCGAAGTCGACCACCAACACCGGCCGGTCAACCGGTCCGGGCTTGTCGAGGTCAGCGGGTTCGGCCACGGGAATGAGTTTAGTGGAACGAAAACAAGCTACGCAGCGCCTCGATGTCTCGCGGGTCTCCGTCGAAGTTGATGCGCCGCAGGGCCGCTTTTCGCTTGGCATCGACCGCCCCGAGGCGGGCGGTGACCAGGTCTGCCGCGCTGGCCGTGATCGTGACCGAAGGTTCCCCGTGAGCGCCCGAGAGGCGGCATTGCGTGACGGTGAACTCGAAACGGCGGCCGTCGATCTCGACACGGCAAGTCGTATCCAAACCCGCGGCTTTACCGCTGTCGAAGCCCAGCAGGATGCCTGCCAGGAACCCGTTCAGCGGCGATACCGGGCCACTGTCGATCGGGTCCAGCCGGTCCAGACCGAACCACGCCATGCTCTGCAGAATGGGTAGCACTCGCTGCCAGCCGATATCACTGAGCGTGTAGACCGTGCGCCCGATGGGGGCGGGTAGGTCGGCGCGGTCGACGAGCCCGGCCTCCTGTAGCTCTTTGAGTCGCTCAGCAAGCAGATTGGTTGCGATGCCGGGCAGCTCAACGCGCAGATCGCCATAGCGGCGGGGTCCTCCGACCAACTCCCGAAGGATCAGCAGGGTCCATCGCTCGCCCAGCACGTCGAGGCCGCGCGCGATGGGGCAGTTCTGGTTGTAGTTGCGAGTGGCCACCTCCCCACTATATCGAACCTAGACATCTTTTTCCACTTACTACTTGATAATTTTGTCTATTAACTTTAGGGTCTTGTCCATGCGTTCCGACCCAATTCTCCGCAACCACCCGATGCCCGCGCTCGCCGTCATCTGTCTCAGCGTCTTCGTCATCAGCGTCGACGCCACTATCGTCAACGTCGCGCTGCCCACTCTGTCGCGAAAGCTCGGCGCGGACACCGCGCAACTGCAATGGATCGTCGACGCTTACACCTTGGTCATGTCCGGGCTGCTGCTTTCGGCCGGCAGCCTCAGCGACCGCTACGGTAGGCGGGGCTGGCTCAGCCTCGGGCTCGCCCTGTTTGCGATCACCTCCGGCATTGCTGCGCAAGTGAATTCGGCAGACGCGCTCATTGCCGCGCGTGCCGCCATGGGGATCGGCGCGGCGGTGATCTTTCCGACCACTCTGGGCCTGATCACCAACATCTTCACCGACCCGGTACCGCGCGCCAAAGCAATCGGACTGTGGGCGGCCATGGTGGGCGTCGGGGTGGCCGTTGGACCGATCAGTGGTGGCTGGCTGCTCGAACACTTCTGGTGGGGCGCCATCTTCCTGGTGAACATTCCCATCGCGTTGGTGGCCATCATCGGCGGGATCCTGTTCGTCCCGAGCTCCCGCGATCCCGCCGCTCCCCGGGTCGACGTTCCCGGGTTGATCCTGTCCGCAGCCGGAATCACCGGGTTGGTTTACACCGTCATCGAGGCACCGACTTGGGGATGGACCGGCACCCGCACGGCGACCGGCTTCGCCATGGCCGCAATAGTTCTGGTCTGCTTCGCGCTCTGGGAACGACGGAGCACCCACCCGATGCTGGATATTTCGGTGTTCTCCAACCGCCGGTTCTCCGGCGGCAGCCTGGCGGTGACCGCGGGCTTTCTGACGTTGTTCGGCTTCATCTTCGTCATTACCCAGTACTTCCAATTCATCAAGAACTACACCGCATTTCAGAGCGGGGTTCGATTGCTGCCGGTCGCCGCTTTGATCGCCTTGGCCAGCATCGCGGGGCCGCGACTGGTCGAACGGGTCGGCACCACGGCCGTCGTCGCCGGCGGACTGGCCGTCTTTGCGGCAGGGCTGGCGTGGGCGTCCACGGTGGACGCGGCGACGCCCTACCTCCAGATCGCAATGCAGATGGTGTTGCTCGGCGGCGGCCTCGGCCTGACGGTAGCGCCGGCCACCGAGGCGATCATGGGGTCGTTGTCGGTGGATAAGGCCGGAATCGGCTCGGCCGTCAACGACACCACACGTGAACTTGGTGGGACCCTGGGTGTCGCCATCGCGGGCAGCATCTTCGCGTCCGTGTACTCCGGCCATCTCGGTTCGTCGACCGCGATCACTGGATTGCCCCGCGATACCACCGATGCGATGCGTAACTCAATGGCTCTGGCGCACAGGGTAGTCGGGCAACTACCCAAGGGGCAGTCCGGCTATGTGCTCGACGCCGTCAACCGCGCATTCCTGGACGGTCTGCAAGTCAGCGCCCTGGTCTGCGCAGGAATCGCGCTGGCCGCAGCGGTCATTGTGGCCTGGCTGCTGCCAGCGCGGTCCCGGAACGGGGACATCGCCGACACCACTGACATCCCCGACATCAACTGGGATCAATTAGAAAAGGAAGTCCGATGACAAATAACCGCGTGTTGGTAACCGGCGCCATCCGCAGGGTCGGCGGTGCAACCTCGAGAATTCTCGGGCCGATCCGCACTCTGGCCGCCGCGAACCTCTTGGCGCAGCGAGCACACCGAAGCGGTGCACGCATGAACGACACCATCGCAGCCCAGTATTCGACGGGCCTCTCACAACGCAACATCGAGCACGCCCTCATGGCAGCCGGGAAAGATCTCGAGCACCTTCAGCCGGAAGACCTCGGGCTATTGGAGGACTTCCACACCATGGGCCGCATCGCAACCAGCCAGCTGCTGGACCTACTCAAGATCGACCGCACCAGCGAGGTGCTCGACGCGGGCAGCGGAATCGGCGGCACCGCCCGCGCCGTCGCCGACCGCTTCGGCTCCCGTGTTACGGCAGTCGATCTGACCGACGAATACTGCGACACCAACCGTTGGCTTAACGGACTTGTCGGGTTAAGCGAACGTATATCCGTTCGTCAGGCGGACGTCACCAAACTGCCGTTCGCCGACGCCACGTTCGACGTCGCGATCAGCCAACACGTTCAGATGAACGTGGCCGATAAGGAACGGCTCTACTCCGAAGCACGCCGGGTCTTGGTCAGCGATGGCCGACTCGGCTTGTGGGACATCACAATCGCAGAGAACGCTCAAGGGCTTGACTATCCGCTCCCGTGGGCCGACCGATCCGAACGCAGCCATCTGGCCACCCCCGACCAGTTACGTGCCGCGATCGGGTCCAGCGGGTTCGTGATCGAGCAGTGGAACGACCTCACCGATCAGGCGAGCGCATTTATGCAGGTGCTGCTGAAGCAGCCGGCCAACCCACTAGGCCTGCACGCCTTCGTCACCGACTTCAAGCGGAAAGTCGAGAACCTCACCCGCGGACTTGCCGACGGGCGCCTACGAGCCATCCAAGGAGTCGCAAGGGCAAGCGCACTATGAAGGCGGCCTCACCGGGTCGGGCCGCCGCTTGGCTGCCCATGATGATCCGGTTGACGGCGGCCGGGTATCTGGCCTTCTTCGTCCCTAACCTCGTTGTGGCAGTGACCCATCGGGATTATGCGGTCTTCGACTGGGGACAGGCCGGCTCGACCGATCAAGCGGTGAGCATCATGTTCTCGACCGTCTATCTGGTCTGGGCGATATACCTGTTCCGTTCCGCTCGCGCGCCACAGGCCAACGGATTGTTTCTGGACTTCAACCTCACCGCGAACGCCGCCCACTTCGGCGTCATGCTCGTCATGGCCATCACGATGACCCACGAGCACAACCACATCGTCGGCGTATCAGTGCTCGGACTGCTCTCGACGGCGCCACTCGCGGCATGCTGGCTATCGGTCCGGCGCGCAGAAAAAAGCTGAGACCGCTGGCGGGGCGGGGACAAGCATGGTGGAGTGGTATCGCCCAAGTACCTAAGTACTCCCCCACAACCCGAGAGTGAGGCCCGCGTGCTGGGTCTGCCAGACAAGGTGCGTGCCTGCCTGTTCGACCTTGACGGTGTCCTGACCGACACCGCCAGCGTGCATACCAAAGCCTGGAAGGCCATGTTCGACGCCTTCCTCTCCCAACGGGCCGAGCGCACCGGAGAAAAATTCGTGCCCTTCGACTCCGCCATGGACTACCGGCAGTACGTGGACGGTAAGAAGCGCGAGGACGGGGTCCGGTCATTTCTGGACAGCCGGGGAATCAAACTGCCCGATGGCAGTCCCGACGACTCGGGCGACAAAGAGACCATTTATGGCCTGGGCAACCGCAAGAACGACAGTTTCCAGAAGATCCTCGACCGCGACGGCGTCGAGGTGTTCGAGGGGTCGCGGCGTTACCTGGAGGCGGCCTCGTCCGCGGGTCTCGGTATCGCGGTGGTGTCCTCGAGCGCCAATACTCGCGAGGTCCTCCACATCACCGGACTGGAGAAATTCATCCAGCAACGGGTGGACGGGATCACGCTGCGCGAAGAGCACATCGCCGGCAAGCCGGCGCCGGACTCTTATTTGCGCGGGGCGCAGTTGCTCAACGTCACCCCCGACGCAGCGGCCGTATTCGAGGACGCACTATCGGGCGTGGCGGCCGGCCATGCCGGTCACTTCGGCTATGTGGTGGGCGTCGACCGAGTGGGCCAGGCCGAGGATTTACGGAAGAGCGGCGCAGACGTAGTGGTAACCGATCTAGCAGAATTGCTCCCGTCATGATCACGCAGGACGCCTTTCCCGTTGAACCGTGGGTAGTCCGCGAGACCCGGCTCGATCTGAACGTGATAGCCCAGTCAGAATCCCTGTTCGCCTTGTCCAACGGGCACATCGGGTTGCGCGGCAACCTCGATGAGGGCGAACCGTACGGCCTCCCGGGCACCTATCTGAACTCCTTCTACGAAATCCGGCCGCTCCCCTATGCCGAGGCCGGGTATGGGTACCCGGAGGCCGGCCAGACCGTCGTCGACGTCACCAACGGCAAGATCATTCGCCTGTTCGTCGAGGACGAGCCGTTCGACGTCCGGTACGGCAAACTGATCTCCCACGAGCGGGTCCTCGACCTGCGCACCGGGTTGTTGGTCCGCAACGCGCACTGGAGCTCACCTTCGGGCAAGCAGGTCAAAATCACCTCCACCAGGTTGGTGTCGCTGTCGCACCGCAGTATCGCCGCCATCGAGTACGTGGTCGAGGCGGTGGACGAATTCGTCCGGGTGAACGTGCAGTCCGAACTCGTTACCAACGAGGACCAGCCGACGACATCGGCCGACCCCCGGGTAGCGGCCATCCTGGACAATCCCCTGGAGGCCGTCGACCACGAAAACACCGACACCGGAGCAATTCTCATGCACCGGACCCGGGCCAGCGACCTGATGATGTCCGCGGGAATGGATCACGAGATCGAGGTGCCCGGGCGGTTCGAGGTCACCACCGACGCGCGCGCAGACCTGGCACGCACCACCGTGATCTGCGGGCTGCGGCCCGGGCAAAAGCTGCGGATCGTCAAATACCTGGCATATGGCTGGTCCAGCAAGCGCTCCCGTCCGGCCCTGCGCGATCAGGCCGCCGCGGCGCTGCACAACGCCCGCTACAGCGGGTGGCAGGGGCTGGTCGACTCGCAGAAGGAGTACCTCGACGACTTCTGGGACAACGCCGACGTCGAGGTCGAAGGCGACGGAGAATCTCAGCAAGCGGTGCGGTTCGGGCTCTTTCACCTCTTGCAGGCCAGCGCCCGCGCCGAGCGTCGGGCGATCCCCAGCAAGGGGCTCACCGGAACCGGCTACGACGGGCACGCATTCTGGGACACCGAAGGTTACGTGCTGCCGGTGCTCACCTACACGTTGCCGCACGCGGTCGCCGACTCGCTGCGCTGGCGGGCGTCGACCCTGGACATGGCGCGGGAGCGGGCGGCCGAACTCGGCCTCAAAGGTGCCAGCTTTCCCTGGCGAACCATCCGCGGGCAGGAGTGCTCGGCGTACTGGCCGGCGGGCACCGCGGCGTTTCACATCAACGCCGACATCGCGATGGCCTTCGAGCGCTATCGCCAGGTCACCGGCGACCACACCCTGGAAGAGGAGTGTGGTGTCACGGTGCTGGTCGAGACCGCCCGGCTGTGGATGTCGATCGGGCACCACGATCGGCACGGCGTATGGCACATCGATGGGATCACCGGTCCCGACGAGTACACGGCGATCGTCCGTGACAACGTCTTCACGAATCTGATGGCCGCAAACAATCTGGTCGTGGCCGCCGATGCCTGTAACCGCCACCCCGAGGCGGCGTCGGCAATGGGGGTTACCTCCGAAGAAGCGGCCTCCTGGCGCGACGCGGCCGAGGCTGTCAACATCCCCTACGACGAGGAACTGGGCGTCCACCAGCAATGCGAAGGATTCACCAAGTTCGCGGAGTGGGATTTCGTAAACGACAACAAATACCCGTTGCTGTTGCATGAGGCCTATGTGCGGCTCTACCCCGCCCAGGTGATCAAGCAGGCCGACCTGGTGCTGGCGATGCAGTGGCAGAGCCACGCGTTCACCCCCGAACAGAAGGCCCGCAACGTCGACTACTACGAGCGGCGCATGGTGCGCGACTCGTCGTTGTCGGCCTGCACACAGGCGGTGATGTGCGCCGAGGTCGGGCATCTCGAGCTGGCCCATGACTATGCCTACGAGGCCGCCCTGATCGACCTGCGCGATCTGCACGCCAACACCCGCGACGGGCTGCACATGGCCTCACTTGCCGGGGCATGGACGGCGATCGTCGGGGGCTTCGGCGGTCTGCGCGACGACGAAGGCATCCTGGACATCGACCCGGCACTCCCCGACGGCATTACCCGGCTGCGGTTCCGGGTGCGGTGGCGTGATTTCCGGCTCGTGGTCGACGCCAACCACTCCGACGTCACCTATTCGCTGAGCGACGGGACCGGTACCGAGTTGACCATCCGGCACGCCGGTGAAGAGCTCACGCTGAAGACGGATTCACCGACGACCGTCGCGGTTCGTCCGAGGAAGGCACTGTTGCCGCCACCGCCCCAGCCCCCGGGCCGCGAGCCCATGCACCGGCGGAGTCTGGCGCGAAAGGACAGCTGAGCGCGTCAGTGCGGCTCGGCGACGATCCGGGCTACCTCTGCGGCCACCGACTGCCGTAGTTCGTCGTCCGATAGCTCATCGAGACCGGCCGCCGAGCGGACGAAGGGCGCGAACAGCCGCCAACCCAACTGCAGCGCGAAGGCATTCGCAACGGCCAGACGTGCGCTGCGGTCGTTGTCGTGATCCGGGCGGATCTCGTCGAACAACTGCGCGGCGCCCGGAAACTGCGTCTGCAGCGTCCCCACCGGGTAGCCGTCGAGCAATGTGCGGGCCATCACCCGCATATGCCGGTCCATCGCATGTTCGGCCTCGGCGGCCGACGCGTCGGCCCGCAGCGCGGCGGTCGTCGTCGTACTCAGGTGGTCGAGCACGGCGCCGACCAGCTGATCCTTGGTGCCAAAGTGCCGGAACACCAGTCCGTGGTTGACCTTCGACCGGGCGGCGATGTCACGGATCGACGTCGCGGCCGGACCACGCTCAGCGAACAGATCGGTGGCGGCCTCCAAGACGGCCTGCGCCACCTCCGCACGCCCGGTGGGGATCTTGCGGCGCACGGCACTTGCCGACTCTGTAGTCATCTGTATACACTAGCTGATGTAGTCAATTGACTACACACACCTGATCCCAAAAGGACTGAAGGAAATGACACACCCGGTAACCGTCACCAAGCTGGCCAGCCGGATCGGCGCCCAAGTCGACGGGGTACGCCTCGGCGGCGACCTGGACCCGGCCACCGTCGAGCAAATCCGCGAGGCGCTGGTCGCTAACAAGGTGATCTTCTTCCGCGGCCAAGGCCACCTCGATGACGCCGAGCAGCTCGCATTCGGCGGCCTGCTGGGCACACCCGTCGGGCATCCGGCCGGTTCGTACCTAGCCGCCGACAACAGGCCGATCATCACCCCGATCAACTCCGAATACGGCAAGGCCAACCGCTGGCACACCGACGTCACATTCGCGGCCAACTACCCGAAGGCCTCGATCCTGCGTGCCGTCACCCTGCCCAGCTACGGCGGGTCGACGCTATGGGCCTCGACGGCGGCCGCCTACGACGAGCTGCCCGCACCGCTCAAGCACCTGGTCGAGAACCTCTGGGCGCTACACAGCAACCGCTACGACTACATCACCGATGAGGCCTACGAATCGATGACCGACGCTCAGCGGGCGTTGCGGCAGGCCTTCGAAAAGGCGGATTTCCGCACCGAACACCCGGTCGTGCGCGTGCACCCCGAAAGCGGTGAACGCACGCTGGTGCTCGGAGACTTCGTGCGCAACTTCGTCGGCCTGGACAGTCACGAGTCCGACACGCTGTTCGAACTGCTGCAGCGGCGAATCACCCAGCCCGAGAACACGATCCGCTGGAACTGGGCTGCCGGTGACGTCGCCATCTGGGATAACCGGGCGACCCAGCACCGGGCGATCGACGACTATGACAACGAGCCGCGCCTACTGCACCGGGTGACGTTGCAGGGCGACGTGCCCGTCAACGTGCACGGGGAGCGCAGCCGGGTGGTCAGCGGCGCGCCCCTGGAAGCGATCGCGAGCTAAGTGCGGTCAGCCGGCAGTGCTGATGGGGTCAATGGGCAACCAGCGCAGTGCGCCCGGCGCACTGGCCGGTACCACCGGCCGCTCCGGCGGGATGGGGGCCAACCGGCGGTAGGCGTCCCCCTGTAGGGGCCGCTGATCGTTCTCACCTTTGTTCGGCCACAGCGCGGCAGCGCGCTCGGCTTGCGCGGCGATAGACAACGAGGGGTTAACGCCGAGGTTCGCCGAGATCGCTGCCCCGTCCACGACGAACATCGTCGGGTATCCGAAGACCCGGTGATACGGGTCGATGACGCCGTGCTCCGGGCTGTCGCCGATCGCCGCCCCGCCGAGGAAGTGCGCGGTAAGCGGGATGTTGAACAGTTCGCCCCAGGTGCCGCCGGCCACGCCGTCGATCTTCTCCGCGATGCGGCGGGTGACCTGGTTACCGGCCGGGATCCACGTCGGGTTCGGCTCGCCGTGCCCCTGTTTGCTGGTGAACCAGCGGATACCCAACTTCCCGCGCTTTGTGAATGTGGTGATCGAGTTGTCCAGGTGCTGCATCACAAGCGCGATCACCGTGCGTTCGCTCCACCCACTGGGGTTGAGCATCCGGATGATTTTGCTTGGGTCTTTGCGGGCTTGCGCAACCAACTGCTTCCAGCGCGGCACGTCCGTGCCTTCTGGACCGGTGCCGTCAGTCATCAGAGTCTGCAGCAAGCCCATGGCGTTGGAACCCTTGCCGTAGCGGACGGGTTCGATGTGGGTGTCCGGCGTCGGGTGGATCGACGATGTGATCGCCACCCCATGGGTCAGGTCCAGGCCGGGCACGACGTTCAACGTCGCGGCGCCGACGATCGATTCGGAGTTGGTGCGGGTCAACACGCCCAGCTGATTTGACAGCCGGTCCAACTTCCCAGCATCCCGCATGTTGAACAGCAAATGCTGCGTTCCCCAGGTACCCGCCGCCAGGATCAGGTGCTGCGCGGTGAATGTCCGTTTGGCCCGCCGCAACAGGCTACCGGTGCGAACTGTGCGGACCTCCCACACTCCGTCGGCCCGCTGCCCGAAGCTCTTCACTGTTGTCATCGGAATCACTTGTGCCCCGACTGATTCCGCAAGCCCAAGGTAGTTCTTCAGCAAGGTGTTCTTGGCGCCGAAGCGACAGCCCGTCATGCAGGAGCCGCATTCCAGGCAACCGGTGCGCTCCGGTCCGGCGCCGCCGAAGTAGGGGTCGGGCACCGTCGTGCCCGGGGTCTTGGTGCCGTCCACGCCGAAGAACACCCCGACCGGTGTCGGCACCCACGTGTCACCGCACCCCATCTCGTCGGCGACCTCTTTGACGATGCGGTCGGCGTCGGTGAAAGTCGGGTTTTGCACCACACCCAGCATTCGCTGAGCCTGCTGATAGTGCGGTGTCAGCTCGGCCCGCCAATCCGTGATGTGCGACCACTGCGGATCTTTGAAGAACGGCTCCGGCGGCACGTACAACGTGTTGGCATAGTTCAGCGAGCCGCCACCCACTCCGGCGCCTGCCAAAATCATCACATTGCGCAGAAGATGAATGCGCTGGATGCCATAGCAACCCAGCTTCGGGGCCCACAGGAATTTGCGCAGATCCCAGGACGTCTTGGCGAAGTCCTCATCAGCGAAGCGTTGGCCAGCCTCCAAAACACCTACGCGATAACCCTTTTCGGTGAGACGTAGCGCGCTAACGCTGCCCCCGAAACCCGAACCGATGATCAGGACGTCGTAATCCGGCTGGCATTTCCCCAGTATCGACCCACGGCGAGCAGACGCACAATCCCCCGAAACGCCGACGGTTTAGGAGCGATTCTGCGACTGCTCGCGGGGAGAGCTGGCCTCGGCTGGCGTCAGCTTCCTACGGTCAGGCCGACCTTCTGGAATTCTTTGAGGTCGCAATACCCGGACTTAGCCATCGATCGGCGCAAGCCACCCATCAGGTTGATGGCGCCGAACGGATCGTCGGACGGCCCGTTGAGAACCCGCTCCAGGGTCGGGCGTTCGCCGACGGCGATCTGCAGCAATGCCCCACGCGGCAACGACGGGTGCGCGGCCGCGGCCGGCCAGAACCACCCGCCGCCCAGCGCCTCGGCGGCTTCGGCCAGCGGCGTACCCAGCACCACCGCGTCGGCCCCGCAGGCAATAGCCTTGGCCAGCTCGCCGGACGTGTGGATGTCGCCGTCGGCCAGCACATGCACGTAACGGCCGCCGGTCTCGTCGAGATATTCGCGCCGTGCGGCCGCGGCGTCGGCGATCGCGGTGGCCATCGGCACACGGATGCCCAGCACCTCGTCGCTGGTGGTCACCCCCATGGTGGAGCCGTAGCCGACAATGACCCCGGCGGCGCCGGTGCGCATCAGATGCAGCGCCGTGCGATGGTCGAGCACACCACCGGCAACCACCGGAATGTCGAGCTCAGAGATGAAGGTCTTCAGGTTCAGCGGCTCGCCATCACTAGCCACCCGCTCCGCCGAGACGATCGTGCCCTGGATGACGAGCAGGTCGATACCGGCCTGCAGCAGCACTGGCGTCAGCGAACGGGCGTTTTGCGGGCTGAGCCGCACCGCCGTGGTCACGCCAGCCTCCCGGATACGGGCAACCGCGGCGCCCAACAGCTCCGGGTTCAGTGGTGCCGCATGCAGCTCCTGGAGCAGCCGGATCGCCGCGGAGGGTTCAGGTTCCTTTTCGGCGGCCTCGACAAGCTGAGCGATCTTGGCTTCGACATCGGCATGCCGGCCGATCAGTCCCTCGCCGTTGAGCACGCCCAACCCGCCGAGCCGACCGAGTTCGATCGCGAACTCCGGCGACACCAAAGCATCGGTCGGGTGTGCCACCACCGGGATCTCGAACCGATAGGCGTCCAGCTGCCATGCCGTCGACACGTCCTGCGACGAACGGGTGCGGCGTGACGGCACGATGCTGACTTCGCTGAGTTCATAGGTGCGACGCGCAGCGCGACCCATCCCGATTTCGACCATACGGTATCCAGCCGCGTCTAACGGGCTTTAACGGGCATAGTAGTTAGGGCGCTTCGACAGTCATCGCGACGTCGTGCGGATGGCTCTCTTTGAGTCCGGCCGCAGTAATCCGGACGAACTGCGCCTGCTGCAAAACCTCGATGGTGGGCGAGCCGGTGTAACCCATCGCGGCGCGCAGACCCCCAGTCAGCTGGTGGATCACCGATGACAGCGGACCGCGGAACGGCACCCTGCCCTCGATCCCCTCGGGCACCAACTTGTCCTCGGAGAGCGCGTCGTCGGCGAAGTAGCGGTCCTTGGAGTAGGACTTGGCCCCACCCCGCCCCTGCATGGCACCCAGTGACCCCATACCGCGATAGCTCTTGAACTGTTTGCCATTGACGAAGATCAGCTCGCCGGGCGCCTCGGCGGTGCCGGCCAGCAACGAGCCCAGCATGGCCGTCGACGCGCCCGCCGCCAGCGCCTTGGCGATATCGCCGGAGTATTGCAGTCCGCCGTCGGCGATAACCGGCACGCCCGCGAGTCGGCACGCGGCAACGGCCTCCAGAATCGCCGTAATCTGAGGCGCCCCGACGCCGGCCACGACGCGGGTCGTACAAATCGACCCTGGCCCCACACCGACCTTGACCGCGTCGGCACCGGCTTCAACGAGGGCGGCGGCGGCCGACCTGGTGGCGACGTTGCCGCCGATCACCTCGACGCGATCGCCGACTTCGGCCTTGAGGTCGCCGACCATTTTGAGGACCAGGCGGTTGTGGGCGTGCGCCGTGTCGACGATCAGTACGTCGGCCCCGGCATCGACCAGCATCATCGCCCGGACCCAGGCATCACCGCCCACACCCACAGCGGCTCCAACCAGCAGCCGGCCATCGCTGTCCTTGGTGGCCAGCGGGTGCTGTTCGGTCTTCGCGAAGTCCTTGACCGTGATCAGCCCGGTCAGTCGGCCGTGGCCGTCGACGATCGGCAGCTTTTCGATCTTGTTGCGGCGCAGTAAGCCCAGCGCCGCGTCGGCGCTGACCCCCTCCTGAGCGGTGATCAGCGGAGCTTTGGTCATCACCTCTGCCACTTGCCTGGACTGGTCCACCTCGAACCGCATGTCCCGGTTGGTGATGATGCCGACGAGCGCACCGGCGTCGTCGACCACGGGCAGCCCGGAGATCCGGAACCGGGCGCATAGCGCGTCGACCTGGGCCAGGGTGAAGTCTGGCCGGCAGGTGACCGGATCGGTAACCATGCCGGCCTCGGACCGCTTCACCATTTCGACCTGGCCGGCCTGTTCGGCGACCGGCAGGTTGCGGTGCAATACGCCCATACCGCCCGCCCGGGCCATCGCGATGGCCATCCGCGATTCGGTGACGGTGTCCATGGCCGAGCTGACCAGCGGTACCTTGAGCCTGATTTTCCGCGTGAGCTGGCTGGACGTGTCGGCGGTGGCGGGCACCACATCGGAAGCCGCTGGCAACAGCAAGACGTCGTCGAACGTCAGTCCCAGCATTGCCACCTTGTGCGGGTCGTCGCCTCCGGTCGGAACCGGATCGGCCGCCAGGCCTGCAAGAGGGGCGTCATGCACGTAGGGGCTGCCGACCAGGTCGGAGCTGTCTTCGAGGTGGGACATGCCGCGGGACATGATTGGGGCCCTCCGTACACGTGCGCAGTAAGAAGCCCATCTTATCGGCTCGCCACGCTACTGGTGGCCCGCCATGTCCGGGCGCGCCGTAGACGCGGCGCGAAGTGGGGGTGCCTCCGGCGGCCGTGCCTGCCAACACGCGACGGCGGGTATCTCCGTGCTGGCGTTATCACCGCCCGCTTGCGTAGGCTGGGGGCGTGCGCGACCACCTCCCACCGGGTTTGCCGCCCGACCCGTTTGCCGACGACCCCTGTGACCCGTCGGCGGCGCTGGAGGCTGTCGAGCCCGGACAACCGCTGGATCAGCAGGAGCGGATGGCGGTCGAGGCCGACCTCGCCGATCTGGCCGTGTACGAAGCGTTGTTGGCGCACAGAGGAATTCGCGGGCTTGTGGTCTGTTGCGACGAGTGTCAGCAAGACCACTATCACGACTGGGACATGTTGCGTGCCAACCTGCTGCAGCTGCTCATAGACGGAACGGTCCGTCCGCACGAACCGGCCTATGACCCCGAACCCGATGCCTACGTCACCTGGGATTACTGCCGGGGATACGCCGACGCCTCGCTCAACGAAGCGACGTCAGACGCCGACGGATTCCACCGACGCCACTGAGCGCGGCCCCTTTTTTTCTCTCAGCGCTGATTGCCCGGTCAGGGGGTCGTACTCGGCGCGTCCGAATGCGAGTGATGACGATGCCGACCCGAAGGCGGCGTAGTCGTTGGGTCACTTGCCGATGAAGTCGGTGAAGGGCTGGGCGAGACCGCGGGCGGAGTCGTCGACCCAGCCTTGGGCGGTTTGGCACCCTTCGGAGCCGGGCTTGCTGCCGGACCCGCACTCGGTGGCGCCGCGGGGGGCACCGTCGCATTCGGATTCCGCGACTGGACCCTGGTGTTCAGCAGGTTGACCTCGTCCATCAAGTCGTGCTTGCCGGCTCCGTCGTCGATGGACTGCACGGTGCTGCTGACCTCGGCGAGCTGATTATGGGCTTGATCCCATTGGCCTTGGTCGATCATTTGCTGCACCTTCGCCAGATCGGCTTTGGCGGACAACTCGATTGAATTGTTACTGACCCGAGGTTGGTCGAAGAACATTGCGTGCAGACCGTACAAAGCATCACCGGGACGGGCCTCGACCACCACCGCACCGAATCCACTCAGGACCAACAGCGTCGCGGCCACCGATCCGATCGCCGCCAGGCCGCGACGGCTGAGTCCACCGCTTCCGTTGCGTCTGGCTTCCGCTAATCCGGTCTGCAGTGCCCCGATAGCCTCTTCGGGCGAAACCAGTGCGGTGGCCGGCGGCCACCTCAGGTCGTCGCGCCACTCCGCCAGCAGGGCGGCCAGCGCGTTGTCCTCGGGGTCGTCGGTGTCAGCCGGCTCGCGTTCGGCAAGTGCGTCGAGGAGCAGGTCGGTGCGGGCCAGCTCGTCCAATGACGGCTGGTCTGAGCGTGGGTAACCGAAATCAGGCACAGTCACCTGCCGCGATGATCTCCGACTTCAGCCGCGACAGTGCGCGGTGCTGGGCCACCCGGACCGCTCCCGTGGTGCTGCCGACAGCGGCCGCAGTCTCCTCGGCGCTGAGCCCGACGACAACGCGGAGGATCAGGATCTCCCGTTGCTTGGCGGGCAAGATTTCGAGCAATTCGCTCATCCGACTGGTCGAATCGGCTTCGATGGCCCGCTGCTCCGGGCCGGCGTCGGCCGACCAACGCTCGGGAAGTGATTCAGCCGGGTAGGCAAGGTCGCGGCCGGCGGCCCGGTGCGCGTCGGCGACCTTGTGGGCCGCAATGCCGTACAGGAACGCCAGGAACGGCCGTCCTCGATCCCGATAGCGCGGTAGCGCCGTTATGGTGGCCAAGCACACCTCCTGAGCCACGTCGTCAGCTGACAGGCCGCCTCGATCGACTATCCCGACCCGTGCCCGGCAATAGCGCACGACAATCGGACGGATGGTTTCGAGCACCTCCCGCAAGGCGTTCGCGTCTCCCGCCGCGGCGTCTGCAACCACAGCATCGAGACGTTCTCCTTGAATTGTCATCGACGGCGGTATCTCCAACGTTACAAACCGGACACATCAAGGGCTAACTAACGCACTGACAATAACGGCCGAAAGGCCGTTTCAGGCGCAACGCCAGGTTCCACCGGCGCGCCGCACCTGGCCTGCGCAGATATCACGAATTTCGCGCATCTCCTGTGCCCCAAACGTGACGCTTCCGATATCAATCAGCAAGCAAGCCAATGCCCAACGAAGCGGGATAAGTCCCAACCGGCCGGTGTCATCAAATGCCGCCTCGGCAACGGCGCGCGCACGCTCGGCGTTACCCGCGCTGCACAGCGCGGCGGCCAGCACCACGTCGCTTTTGACGCGGTGTCGCACCGACCCCATGCCGTTGCTGGCCCGCGACTGCTCAACGGCTTCCTCGGCGTGGCGAATCGCGATTTGCCCCTCGCCACGCGCCATCGCCAACTCGGCCGCCACCCACCGCCGGCGCACCGCCAGCCGGTCCGGCTCCGACGAGGGCGTCAAATCCTGGTCTGCGCGCGTCAGTAACACCGCCGCCGCGGCAAAGCGGCCGACGCCGAGTGCGTCGGCCGCCAGCCCGATCAGCGCGTCGCCGCGGGCCTCCACGTCCGCGCCGGCAAGCGCCAGGGCACGACCGTCCCAGCCCCGTGCCAGCGCGTGCCAACCGAGCTGGCGCAGGAATGATCCCTGCGTGCTGTGGGCGAGCGAGACGAACCGACCGGCCGAGGCGCTACGGCGCAGCACCGCCAAGTCGCGGTACGCACTGGCATAGCGACCCTGCCCGCCGGACGCAACGGCCCGCAGCCACAACTGCCGTGGCGTAGTCGCCGTCGGCAGCGGCCAGCGCTCGGGCACGCTCCCGAAGGCGGCACCGGCAAGTGTCGCGTCAATCGTTGATGTGTGATGTATTTCAATCAATGGGATGGTTGGGCCGTCAGTAGTAAACAGTTTGTGCTGACTGCGTTACCGAGATATTAAACAGGGCGAGCGTCAGGCTAATCACTTCTCCTCCTTGATGCGGCTCTGAGCTGGGAATATTCGGCATCGATCAGCATGCGGTTAGCACGGTTACCGCCCCGTAAAAACGCTGCAGATGAACGTGAAGTAAATTCTCCCGCAACGCTCAGATATTTGGTTTAACTAGTCGGCTATTGACGGAAATTCAGCGCCCGCCCTAACGTCTATTGTCGACGGGTAGTCATCGAAGACGCCACTTTCAAATAACTCGCACACTCGCTTCGCGAAACGTATCTCACATGGGCGTGCCTTGCAGAGAGGGAACAAGCAATGCCACAGCCGGAGCAACTACCTGGGCCAAACGCCGACATCTGGAATTGGCAACTACAGGGCCTGTGCCGCGGCGTCGACTCGTCGATGTTCTTCCATCCTGACGGGGAGCGGGGCCGGGCCCGTATGCAGCGCGAGCAGCGCGCAAAAGAGATGTGCCGGCAATGCCCGGTGATCGAGCAGTGCCGTTCACACGCGCTGGGCGTCGGTGAGCCCTACGGGGTTTGGGGCGGCCTGTCGGAATCCGAGCGCGACATGCTCCTCAAGGGCGACATCGGACGCGGCCGCGGTATCCGCCGCACGGCCTGACAAGGTTCGACACGAGCTAAATGGTCGACCCCCGCCGTTATCGGCGGGGGTCGATTTTTTGGTGATTGGCGTGTGATTGGCGTGTGATCGGCCGTGACCACCCTGGCCGCAGCGGCCGCCCGCAGCACTTAGTGTCGTGTGGGTGAGGATCTATCCATGACGGATCTGTCCCGCTATGGACCCTGGGCCGTCGTTGCAGGCGGGTCGGAAGGTGTCGGCGCCGAATTCGCCGGGCAACTGGCCTACGCGGGTCTCAATCTCGTTCTGATCGCCCGGAAATCGGCGCCCCTTGACCAGACCGCGAATACCTGTCGCGACCGCGGAGTCGAAGTTCGGACCCTGGCGCTCGATCTGGTTGCCCCGGACGCCGTAGCGCGGATCGTTGAAGCCACCACCGACGTCGACGTCGGCCTGCTCATCTACAACGCCGGCGCCAACACCTGCAGTGAGCACTTTCTCGATGGCGATCTGGCCGCATTTTCACGGGTGATCGACCTCAACGTCGGCAGCATGCTGGCGCTGGTTCAGCACTTCGGCCGCCCGATGCGCGAGCGTCGCCGCGGCGGCATCCTCATGGTCGGATCGATGGCGGGCTATCTGGGCTCGATGCGCCACACCGTGTACGGCGGGGTGAAGGCATTCGGACGGATTTTCGCCGAAAGCCTCTGGCTCGAGCTGCGCGAATACAACGTTCACGTGCTCGAGCTGGTGCTCGGCGTCACCCGCACCCCGGCCATGGAGCGGGTGGGGCTGAACTTTGACATGCCGGGCATGCACGTCGCCGAGCCGGCCGACGTGGCACGTGAAGGGCTGGAACAACTTCCAAACGGACCCGTCCACGTGGCGGCGGGCAATACCGGCGACGTCGCGCGGCGCAATGACCCCGACCGCGCCAAGGTCGTGCTGGGAACGCACCGCTTCATGCAGAAGCTGCTGGGCTCGCGCTAGGCCCGCTTGAACCCATTGGACCCATTGGAAGGGAGATCCGGTGACCGACGGACGACTCGCAGAGATAGAGCGGCGGCTACGACAAATAGAGGACGAGCGTGCGATCGAACGGCTGATCGCGTCCTACGGCCCGCTCGTCGATGCCGGTGAGGCCGAGGCGACGGCCCTGCTCTGGGCGACCGACGGCAGCTATGACGTCGAAGGCATGCCGATGCGCAGCCGTCAAGATGTGGACGCCATGGTGCGCTCTGACGCCCACCAGCGGCTGATAGGCCGTGGCTGTTGTCATTTCCTCGGCCCTGCCGTGGTATCCGTCGACGGCGATCACGCGGTGGCGGTCTGCGAATCGCTCCTGCTGATACGCCGCGATGAACGATTCGCCGTGGCGCGTGCGAGCGCCAATCATTTTCTGTTGCGGCGCAACGAGGAGCGGTGGCAGATCGTGGCACGCACCACGCGGACCCTCGACGGCGGGCCGGAGGCGCGGAACCTGTTGTCGACGGGGGTCGCGGGCCGATGAGCGGGCAACTCGAGGGACAATTCGGGGGACAACTCGAGGGAAAGGTCGCCCTGGTGACGGGCGCGGGGGCGGGCATTGGCGAGGGCATCGCTCGCCGCTTCGCCGACGAGGGCGCAAAGGTCGTCGTTGCCGAACTCGACTGGGAGTCGGGCCAAGCCATCGCGGATGCTATCGGCGGAACGTTCGTCGGCACCGATGTAAGCGATCGTGCGCAGGTCGAGAATGCTGTGCAGACAGCGCTTTCCGAGTTCGGATCGATCGACATCGTGGTGAACAACGCGTGGGGTGGCGGATCGATCGGCCGGGTCGAGCGAAAGACAGACGAACGATTGGCGCAAGGTATCGCCGTCGGCTACTACGGCCCGTTCTGGGCGATGCGCGCAGCGTTCCCACACATGAAGGAACGAGGCTGGGGTCGGATCATCAACATGTGCAGCCTCAACGGTGTCAACGCCCACATGGGCACACTTGAGTACAACGCTGCCAAGGAGGCACTGCGAGCGCTGACCAGAACGGCCGCACGGGAGTGGGCGGCGACGGGAATCACCGTCAACGCGATCTGCCCGGCGGCCAAGAGCCAGGCGTTCTTTCAGGCCATCGGCCAATACCCAGAGCTGGAAGCGATGGCCGATGCGACCAACCCGATGGGGCGCATGGGAGACCCTTACGGAGACATCGCTCCGGTCGCGGTGTTCCTGGCCGGCGACGGCTCGCGCTACCTGACCGGCAACACGTTGTTCGTCGACGGCGGCAGCCACATCAATGGCTCACCATGGGCACCCGAGCTGGATGCGGAATGAGCATCCTGCCAGTCTGCGACTCGCAACTCTTAGAGCTGTTGTTCACCGCCATCGACGAACAGTTCAGCGCCCGTCATATAACTGCTCTGGTCGGAGGCGAGGAAGAGGACAGCAGCGGCGATCTCCTCCGGCCGGCCGAGACGGCCCATCGGCACTGCTGACCCGATTTGGTCCAGAAGTGCCTCCTGTTGACCGCTCGGCGCCAGGCCGGCCAGGCCAGGAGTCTCGCACGGGCCCGGGAACGATAGTGTTCACGCGGATCTGTCGGTCGATGAGTTCGGCGGCCCAGGTTCGACCGAACGATCGGATAGCGGCTTTTGATGCCGCGTAGACGCTGAACGATGGTGTGCCGTTGTAGGCGGATGTTGACCCAGCCAAGATGATTGACGCACCGCGATTGAGGATCGGCAGCACCTTCTGGACCGTGAAAAGGGTACCGCCTACGTTGCGGTTGAACGTGTCGAGGAAATGCTGGGTCGTGATGTCGGGCAGCGCTGCGAACTCACCACCTCCAGCGTTGGCGAAGACGATGTCCAGCCCGTGCCCGTAGTCAGCGATGGCGGCAACGAGCGTGTCAAGGTCATCCATGCTGGTGACATCGCTGCGGATTCCGGTTGCGGCCGATCCTATTGCGCGAACGGCGCTGTCGATGCTTGATTGAGCGCGTCCGGTGAGGAAGACGTGGGCACCTTCGTCGGCCATTCGCCGTGCCGCAGCCAGCCCAATGCCGGCGGTGCCACCCGTCACGAGGGCGGTTTTGTCGGCTAGTTGGCTCATGACGTTTCCATCCGATCGTCGAGGCTGACCCGTTACACAACACGCCACGTACGCTGTGGCCTACGAGGCTCCAGGCCGGGATTGCTGGGCTCGGCGCAGGGCCGCGTTTTCGGCGCGCAACGCCTCCACCTCGCTACGCAAGGCAGCCACGCTGGGCTCGATCTCGGCCGCGGTGAACCGGGGGGTGATGTGTTGGGGACAGTTCCAATCGAACGCCTCGACGTGCACGATGACGGCGCGTTCGACTTTGGCGTCGTAACTGGGGTCGGCCAGGGCTGCGGCGAGATTGGGGTCATCCTCAACCGTCACGATCCGAGCATGACCGTAGATTTTCAGCCGCCTGCGGTGCGCATAGTCCATGGCGAACATTGCGACGCGGTCGTCTGCGCCCACGTTGCCGGTGCTGATGTATTGGAGGTTGCCCTGAAAGTCGGCCCATCCCAGGGTGTGTTCGTCAATCACGCGCAGGAAACCCACCGGGCCGCCGCGGAATTGGAGGTAGGGCCAGCCTGTCTCACTGACCGTCGCGAGGTAGAAACCGTCGCGCTGGCTCAGGAATTCGCGGGCGTCTTCGGTCAGGGCGTCAGGGCTATCAGCCGCATGCGCCCGCATCGTTTTGGCTTTGTAGAAGGCGCCGCTGCCGTAGCGATCCTGAACGCCGCGGACGGCATCGGTGAACGCGATCTCCCCGTAGTGCTTGCTCATTGGTCACTGCCCGGCACATTCTCCGACATGAAAACCCCCGGTCGGGTGAGGGACTGAGGTAACAGTCACGGACACGAAACTAAAACCCGCAGCATACGCGGTCTTTTTTGGTGCTGGAAAGGTTTGCCTCACCGCAAGAACAGTTTTGGGCCGCATCCAATTCCCGCCTCAGTCGGCGTACAGCCGCCAGGGCAGGCGTCGGGTAGAACGCCAACTGCCGCGCGCAAACCGTCCAGATTTTCCGCGACACGTGGCCGTGGCTGAGCAATAATCAGGTACCCATCACCCTAACGGGGCAGGAGAGCACAGTGGCGAAGCTGATGTCCGTGAATGTCGGCCTACCCAAAGACATCGCCTGGAAAAACCGCACCGTGTACACCGGGGCGTGGAAGACACCCGTTAGCGGTCGCCGGATGGTTCGGCGGCTCAATATCGACGGGGACGGCCAGGGAGACCTCGCGGGCCACGGCGGGGAGAACCGCGCCGTCCTCGTATATCAACTCGATTCATACCGCCACTGGGCCAAGGAGTTTCATCGCGACGACCTGGCGCCGGGGCTTCTGGGAGAGAATCTGACCGTCGAAGGGCTGCCCGACGATGAGGTGTGCATCGGGGACCGATACCGGATCGGGCAGGCAGTCCTCGAGGTCACCCAACCCCGGGTTACCTGCTATCGCGCGGGCATGCGCATCGGCGAGCCCCGGATGGCCGCGTTGCTCGTTTCTCACCGGCGCCCCGGTTTCTACTGCCGGGTGATTACCGAAGGCGAAATCGAGGCAGGTCAGGAGATCGTCAAGATCGGCGACGGACCTGAGCGGGTCACGGTCGCGGAGATCGACGCGCTGCTCTATCTACCCGGGCATCCCCGAGACGCTCTGCAACGTGCACTCCGCGTCCCAGCGCTCAGCCCGGGTTGGAAAGCCTCCTTGCAGAGTCTGGCCGAACAACCTGTTGGGGAGTCAGCTTCAGGAAACGTCGGTTTGACGGCGGCCGCGAGCAGTCCGCCCCCGGCGTGGACCGGGTTTCGCTCACTCCGGGTGACTGCGGTTCACGACGAAACCCGATACGTGCGCTCGCTGTCACTGGCCGACCCCGACGGTGCCGCCCTACCGGGATGGCTTCCCGGTCAATCGATCACGCTGCGCCTATTTTCCGATGTCAGCGGCACCACCCTCATCCGCAACTACTCGCTGTCCAACCCGCCCGGCTCCGACGAATACCGGATCAGCGTCAAACAAGAACCACACGGGGAAGCAAGCGGACTGATCCACACCCAAGTCAAGGCCGGTGATTTTCTTGACGTCGCCGCACCACGCGGCACCTTCTTCCTGTCCGACGGAGATGCGCCCGCGATCCTGCTGTCCGCCGGAATCGGGGCCACCCCCGTGCTGTCCATGCTGCACGCGCTCGTCAGGACAGGCTCGGCTCGCCAGGTCTGGTGGCTGCACGGCGCACGCGACAGCTCCGAGCATCCCTTCAGCGCGGAGGCCCGTACTCTACTGAACCAGTTGTCCGACGGTCGATCGCACATCTTCTACAGCCGCCCAACTCCGGCTGACCGTCAGGGTGTCGAATTCACCGAGCGCGGCCGCCTCTCGGTCGAATCGCTCCATAAACTCGGCTTGCCCCGCGACGCGGACGCCTACCTCTGCGGACCTGCGGCGTTCATGGCTGAACTCACCGCCGGCCTCGTCGACGACGGAATGGATCCGGCCCGCGTCCACACTGAAGTCTTCGGGGCCGCAGCCGCACTCACGCCCGGGATCGCGGCAACCTCGGTCCCTCCGCACCAGCCCGCGGGACCGCCCGGCTCAGGTCCTGCTATTCAATTCGCACGCAGCGGCATCTGCGCACCCTGGGGTCCTCCCAATGCCAGCCTCCTCGAATTCGCCGAAGCGTGCGACGTGCCAACCCGCTGGTCCTGCCGCACCGGGGTGTGTCACAACTGCGAGACCGCGCTGCTGTCCGGCACCGTTCGGTATGACCCCGAACCTCTAGAACGGCCGGCCGACGGAAACATCCTGATCTGTTGTTCACAACCCGCAGAGGCCATCGTGATCGACCTGTGACAGCCATCATGCACCGAAGGAGGTGACAGTGAAGTACAGCCCCGCCACCACCGCGGTCGTCGTCATCGACCCACAAAACGATGTCCTCAGCCCCGCGGGTAGGAACTGGGACAGCCTCGGAGCCAGCGTGACCGAGAACAGAACGGTCGAGCATCTCGTCGAAATTTTCACTGCTGCCAAGGCGAACGGCTTCACCGCGTTCATCTCTCCGCACTATTTCTATCCGACTGACCACAGTTGGTTATTCAATGGCCCGCTCGAATCAGATGAGCTTCGAACCAACACGTTTTCCCGCACGGGACCCTTGAGTTTGGATGGCTTCACCGGCTCTGGTGCTGACTGGCTCGACGAGCTCAAGCCATTTATCGAGGACTCAACGACCATCGTCGCCAGCCCGCACAAAGTGTGGGGTCCGCAGACCAACGACCTGGTGCTGCAGCTCCGCAAGCGACGGATCACCGAAGTCATCCTGTGCGGCATGCTCGCCAACATGTGCGTTGAGTCGCACCTGCGGGATCTGCTCGAGCAGGGATTCGAAGTAGCCGTGGTCCGCGATGCCACGGCAGGTCCCCGTCACCCGACCCGTGGCGACGGCTACCAGGCCGCCCTGGTGAACTACGCATTCCTCGCCCACGCCGTTCCCTACACCAACGAGATAGTCGTCGCCATGAAACACCAACGGCCATAGAGCATCCGGCCACTGTCAGCAACTGCCGCAGCCGCCCCCGGTAATGACGGGGTGCTACCCACCCAAACGAAGGGGCGCGATGACTTCCTTAGAGCTAAAAAGCAGTGAAACAGCAGATTTCGACCAGGGCGAAGTTTATTTCATCGGCAACGCCACCACATTGATCCGTTTCGGCGGCCTGACGATCCTGACCGATCCGGCCTTTTTGCACAAAGGCGAACACGTCTATCTGGGTCATGGCATCTGGGCGCGGCGGGAGGTGGAGCCGGCCTGCCAGATTGCTGACCTACCGCCGATTGACGTGGTCGTCTTGTCGCACTATCACGGCGATCATTTCGACGATGTCGCCGCCGAGGAGCTAGACAAGAAACTGCCGATCGTCTCTACGGCTGACGCAGTAGACAAACTCAGCGCCCTGGGTTTCGAGGAAGGCTACCCCCTCGACACCTGGGAATCCCTCGTCGTGCACAAAGCCGACGCGACGCTGACGATCACCGCGATGCCGGCCAAGCACGCCAGCGAAGAAGCCGTCAATGAACTGCTCATGCCGGTTAATGGACACCTGCTGGACTTCAGCCGCAACAACGAGCACCTGTACCGGCTCTACATCACCGGCGACACGATGCTCGTCGATAGCCTCGAGGACATCCCGCGCCGCTACCCCGACATAGACCTCGGCCTGATTCACACCGGTGGCACGACCTTCCTTGTCACGGTTGTCACGATGACCGGCGATCAAGGGGTCAAGGCTGTCGAGATCACAAAACCTCGCACCGCCATCCCAATCCACTACAACGACTTTTCGGTATTCCTGTCAGGACTCGACGACTTCAAGGAGGCCGCCCGGGCCTCGACTGCAACCACGAAATTTGTCTATCTCGCCCACGGCGAGACGTATACGTTCACCCCCACCGGGTGAACATCACTGCCCTGGTGACGCATGCGCCTTCAGCGCGGAGGGCCGAGAATGACCTGCCCGAACTGGTCCGCGCCCTCGGCCATCCGCTCGGGTGAGATTTCGAAACCCTCCGGGCGCGGCGTCGCCCTGTCACGACCGGCGTAGCGGAACATGCCTTCGATTCCGGCAGGTGTATTGATCATGAGCAGATCCGCTTTCTTGGACGTGATCCGGTATGCGTGCGGAATGTCCTTGGGCAAGAACACGATACCGCCCTCCGACAGCTCCATCTCCTGGTCGTCGTACCAGACCAACGCGGTCCCTTTGATCAGCATGAAGACCTCATCCTCCCGCGTGTGTTTGTGATACGGGGGTGCTTCGCCTTCGTTGACGTCGAAGCGTCCGACCATCAACTGGCCATCCGTGGCCTTGCCGTCCAGCAAGATCGCGAGTGTTCCGCCGTCGAGCCATTCGAGTTGCTGCTGCTGTTCCGGCTGGGCCAGGTATGCCATGCTCACGCTTGCTCCCGGATGGGTGAGTTGGGCGACTTCAATGTCGGATAAATGTCGGATAAATGTCGGATAGCAGCGGATAGCCAACCACGCCCGAGTGCAAACTGCAGCGCCGTTCAGACACTGACCAGTGCGCCGGCGGTGGGCGCGCTGAATGACGCGAAATTCTCCCGTTGCAGCATCCCTATAGCGCAAACTTTCAGAACACACCACAGAATCGCCGTTCAGAGGACCCGGTATGCCGATCAAGCCACGACCTTTCGTGCAGTTAGCCAACGCGCGAAGGGCCCCGGTTGTGAACAACTACGAGGCGGGCGACGCCGCCACGGCCATGGACCCGTCGGGGAGGCTGAGACGGTTTGAGAAGCGCGCCGAGTGGCCGATGGCCGCTGCCGCCATCACCTTCCTGGTCGGCGTCACAGTGCAGGTCATCGTTCAGCCGCACGGGAGTCTGCTCGACCGCAACCAGCTTCGTGATGTCCGTCGCGTGGGGGATCTTCGTCCTGGACTATGTCGCACGGCTTTGCCTCGCCGGCGACCGTCGGCGGTGGTTCGTCCGACATCTGTTGGATTTGGCTGTGGTTGTACTGCCACTTTTTTGGCCACTGCGCCTGTTCCGACTGCTCTTTCTGATAGCGGTGATAGAGAAGGCAATCGGCCGAGCGATCCGCGGCAGGGTGATCATTTACACCGCATCCGGCGCCCTGCTGCTCGTCTACGCCTGCTCGTTGTCGATACTGCAAGTCGAACGGGCGCGTTCGGGTTCCAGCATCAATAACTTCGGCGACGCCCTGTGGTGGGCCCTTGAGACGGTGACCACCGTGGGCTACGGCGATAAATCACCCCACACGACTCTCGGTAAATTGATCGCGGCCACACTCATGATCGGCGGTATCGGCGTGGTGAGTCTGATCACCGCATCGCTGGCAGCGTGGATCGTCGAACGCGTGGCAGAAGAAGACACCGCGAGCCAGGCGATAACCGAAACTCACATCGATGCCCTTCGCACTGACGTCGCGCAACAAATCGACTCGCTTCGTGCAGAGATCAAGGCGCTGACAGACGCTCTGAGTGCGCAGGGAACACCGCGAAGTCCTGCGGTCACGGACAGCTCGCCCTGATTCGCGCGATCACCCGGCGGCGTTGCCTGGACTCTCCAGCACGGGCCCGCCGGGTTGATGTTTCGAGGAGGAGTTCGAGGGCTTTGCTCACAGAACTTGTTGAAATGCCGAAACACATGGAGACTCACTGTCGCGGGGCTTGTTCGGGGCAGCAGAGGAGCATTGATGGTTAGAAGAAAGTTTGCCGCGGCCGGTGCACTGCTGGTGGGAGCTGCACTGATAGCCGCGCCGGGTGCGCATGCCACATCAGGCGATGCAGTCGTATACACCGTGACCTCGGACGGCCCATTGGCAGCGATCTCGTACGCCGACGCGGCGGGAACCACGCAGGTGCTGCCGAATCAGACTTCGCCGTGGACCTTATCGTTCACAAGTAAGGACACCAGTTCGACGCCGGTGCTGGTCGTAAGCGCGATTCCCACTGGGAAGCAAACGACATGCACGATCAGCGTCAATGGGACAGTGAAGGACACCAAGTCCACGACCGGTTCGGGTGAATCCGCGCAGGTCGTCTGTAATGCGTTGTGACGCAGGGCAGCGACATATGAACCACGCAAAAGACGCGAGACGGGTGTGTGCGGTTTGCTTCTCGAGGGATTTGCTACCCGGGGGAAAGGCCGGCGCCGATTGACTGATCAGCCGAGTGTCTTGGCAAGGTAGTTGAAGATCGTCTGGTGCAGTAGATACATCGCACCCTCGTGGCAGTGTGCGCCAGCACCGTCCGCGTTGCGCATGACGACATGTTCGTGAGGTGCCCGCAATTCCGCTGCGACGTGTGCGGCCTGCCCTGCAAAAACCGTGTCGTCCTCACCTTCGAGTAGCAGGACGGGTGTCTGAATCATGTGGATGTCGCTGTCGGTCAGCGTGTAGTCGGCTGTGCTGCGGACGTATTCCGCGGTGTTGGTCACCCCGTTGACCCAGACCCCGTTCTGCAATCCCCAGCGGGCGTTGGTGTTGTCCTTCATCATCGCTTCGAGCAGCGGAATCGCTTCGTCGTCGCGCTCCTCCTCGATAAGGCGTAACACGTCTGCCGGGATCGGCGGGTAGGAGGCATAGAAGGTCGTCATGCCGTCATTGCAGACGATCGCCGCCGACCGGTGGTCGTGGGCCGCGTACCGCGCCACCAGGTAACCACCGAGGCTGTAACCGAAATGGACGATCTTGCCGTTATCGATGTCGGGAACAGTCATTGCGTAGTCGACGACTGGGCCAAGGACATTCTCCCAGTCCGGCCGGTAGGGCACCTTCTGCTCCCGGATCATCCAGCCCTGGCCGGGCCCGTCGTAGGCGAGGAAGTTGTAACCACGCCGCAGCGCGGCGGCACCGATGACGAAGTAGCCCTCCTCACGCGTCGAGTCGAAGCCGTTGGTGTAGATGACGGTGGGCCGCGGCTGCCCGCTGTCGTCGACGAGGAACAGATAGCCCGGCATCTCACCGCCCGCATAGGGAATGGTCACTTCGGCAAACGGACCATCCAGCAAAGCGCCCGCTTTGACCAGATAGTCTCTGGACAGTCGCGACAGCTCGAGGACCTGCGGGTCATTCAATGGGTCGCTGCGCCGGTAGAACTCGGCCGACCGGTAGTAGCTCGAGGCTCGCAGGAACGCCTCCCGCGCGCTGACGTCGTCCCCGACCTCTAGTGAGGCCTCGCCTCGTTCCGCGATCCGCTCAGCGGTTGAACGCCAGGCCGCCGTCCACGCGTCCTCGTCACCCTCGGGAATCTGGGCTGTCGTGACAATCACTTCGCCGATGTCAGCACCGGCATCGCCGGCGAATCCGGCGGCACGCAAGGTCTCAAACTTGAAGGCCTCATCGCTGAATATGAAATCCATTGTCTCTTCTCCCGGTTCGGATGCAAAAGCTCCTCTGGCCCAACGATGCCGGGTCGGCCTACCGCTCGTCCAATACCGATTCACGAAGGGTCGATAAGCGTTAGCTATCGAAGCCTACGGACGGAAGCGTCGTGGCCCAGCGCGACCGGTAACAACGCACACGACACGCCGAGACGAGTGCGCGGTCATGTCGCGAGTGCGAGAGATCGTTTGAGCGATCATGGATCCCATGAACGCGCAGCAATCGGGGAACACCGTTCGAACCATCACGCTTCCGCAGTTCCGGAATATCATCTGGCTGCTGCCCGCAGCGTACTCACTGCACATCATCGAGGAATACGTCGGCGGTTTTCCAGCCTGGGTCACCCGCGACGTTCATGGGAGCTTCGACGATACCGACTTCGCCATCAACAACTTCGCCTTGATGCTGATCCTGCTGACGCTCGTCTACGTGAATTTCCGCAAGACCACTCCCCTTCGTAGCATTCTTCTCATTGTCTTCGCCAGTGCAAACCTATTCTGGGACGGCCTCTTTCACCTATTCATGACGCCGATCCTTGACCGATACTCGCCAGGCCTGGTCACCTCGATGCTCCTGTACTATCCGATCTGCATCCTGGTCGGCACCGTCATCATCAAAGACAAGATCCTCGCGCCGCATCGGTTCGCGCTGGCACTGTTGGGCGGCCTAGCCCTCTTTGGGTTCGTCGTCTGGTACGGACTGTTCCACTTCGCTACCTGAGTCACCGACCGCATACGCGGATGGATTAGAACTCTCTATGGATTCGCGCGCAGCGTCTGCGGAGCGCCGTATCGTCAGCTAATGACTACAACCATTACGGGCAATAGTTTGCGTCAATCTAGCAAAGTGCTCTGCATTGCCTACGGCGGTATCGCGCTCGCGGCGCTCGTTGCTACCTGGACGCAGAATGCCGCGTATTTTCACGCCGGGATCGGCCGTTTTTTCACCGACTTCCTAGCCGGCGTCGAGGTGACGCCCGCCTCGCGGTCCATCACATGCGACATCCTTTATTTCTTCCTCGCTGCGGCAATATTCATGGTCGTCGAGGCGCGAAGACTCGGCATCCGGCTGGTGTGGGCATACATTCTCGCGGGAATGTTCATCGCCATCAGCGTCGCGTTCCCGCTGTTCTTGATCGCCCGCGAAATGCGGGCAGGCAAGTCGGAGGGGCCACGCCTTCGGGCGGTAGATACGATCTTGCTCGCCGTGCTCGGAGTTGCCTTCGCGGCTCTGACGGTCTCGATCGACATGCGCTAGCGGCAGTCGACGCGATGCAACAAGTTCTGTTCCGGCTTGGGCTGGCCCTGTTCCTGCTCGGCCTGCTCACCGGGTTCGCCGTACCGCTGCTGAAGAACCCACGCATGGCGCTGTCGAGTCATCTTGAGGCGGTACTCAATGGCATGTTCCTTGTGCTGCTGGGCCTGCTCTGGCCACGCATCCACTTGCCCGACGCCTTGGCGGTCAGCGCGGTCGTGCTGATTGTCTACTCGGCTTATGCGAACTGGGTGGCGGCGCTGCTGGCAGCGGCATGGGGCGCCGGCCGCAAACTCGCGCCGATCGCCGCAGCCGATCACGAGGCCTCAGCGGGAAAGGAGAGATTCGTCAGTTTTCTGCTGGTGTCCCTCTCGCTGTCGATCGTGGTCGGCATGGGCATCGTCTTAGCCGGAGTGTGAGGACCCCTCGACATATAAACCACGCACACGACTCCCCGAGATGGGTATGCGGGGTTTATGTCTCGGGAGAAGGCTGTCGCCACAGTGAAACGAAAACACCCCCGGCGAATGCCGGGGGTGTTTCGCATTGCTCACTCGGTGCTGGCAGGGTTATCAACGACCGCCCTCTCGGTGGTTTGATCCTCGTCGTCAACCACTGCGGTGACTTGAATCTCGACCCGCATGGTTGGATTTGCGAGGGCTGCGACGCCGATGCACGTCCACAGCGGAGCGCGTTCACCCATGCGGCGGCGAAACTGTTCCGCCATGGTGGCTAGGTGATCTTGTCCGATCGTGCCATCAGCGTTCGGCAGGTGGTAGGAGTGAACGCTGATGACGTGTCGCCACGATGCTCCCGCGGTCGCCAGTGTCCGCTCAACATTGTCGAAGGCTTGAATCACTTCATCTCGGACCGACTCCGGAAAACACCAGTAGTCATCCCAACCACCCTGGCCGGACGTCTCGACCCGGTTGCCCTGCCGAACTGCCTGCGAACAATGGAAGTTCTGTCTTTGGCGATCACCATATCCGGGAGTGACGAAGAATGAGGCGCTAGTCATGTATGCCATCTTCCGGGTGCTCGCGACGGACGACAATCAGACCTTGAACAACGAAGCACCCCCGGCCGGGGCCGGGGGTGCTTCGTGTGTCGCGTTCTAGTGGTGGTGGCCGTGGCCGTGGCCGTCGTCGGCCTCCTCGGCCGGCTTGTCGACAACCGCCGTCTCGGTGGACAGCACCATCCGGGCCACCGAAGCCGCGTTGAGCACTGCCGACCGGGTGACCTTGACGGGGTCGATGACGCCTGCGGCGATCAAGTCGCCGTACTTCAGGGTGGCCGCGTTAAGTCCGTGGCCGGCGGGCAGATCACTGACCTTGTTGACCACCACCGCGCCGTCGAGCCCGGCGTTGGAAGCGATCCAGTAGAGCGGTGCGCTGAGCGCCGTGGAAAACACGTCGACGCCAAGGGCCTCGTCTCCGGTCAGAGATTCGCGGAGTTTCTTCAGCTTCTTACCGGCCTGGATGAGTGCAGAGCCACCGCCGGCGACAATGCCCTCCTCGACCGCGGCCTTGGCTGCCGAGACGGCGTCCTCGACGCTTTCCTTGCGTTCCTTGAGCGCGGTCTCGGTGGCGGCCCCGACCTTGATGACGGCCACGCCGCCGGACAGCTTGGCCAGCCGCTCCTGCAGTTTTTCGCGATCCCAGTCGGAGTCGGTGTTCTCGATCTCGGCGCGCAGCTGCTTGACGCGGTCGGCTACCGCCTTCTTGGTGCCACCGCCCTCGACGACGATGGTGTCGTCCTTGCTCACCACGATGCGTCGGGCCGAGCCCAGCACGTCGATGCCGACCTCGCGCAACAGCAGGCCTGCGTCGGGATTGATCACCTGACCGCCCGTGACCACCGCCAGGTCTTCGAGGAAGGCTTTGCGCCGGTCGCCGAAGAACGGCGCCTTGACCGCGACGGCTTTCAGCGTCTTGCGGATGGAGTTGACGACCAGTGTCGCGAGCGCCTCGCCCTCAACGTCTTCGGCGATGATCACCAGCGGCTTGCCCGACTCGGCAACCTTCTCCAGCATGGGCAGCAGGTCCGGCAGCGAGCCGATCTTGTCCTGGTGCAGCAGGATCAGCGGGTCCTCGAACACGGCCTCTTGGGAGTCGAAGTCGGTGACGAAATACGCCGACAGGAAGCCCTTGTCGAAGCCGACGCCCTCGGTGAACTCCAGTTCGGTGTTCATCGTCGACGATTCTTCGACGCTGACCACGCCGTCGACCCCTACCTTGCTCATCCCTTCGCCGACCAGCTCACCGATCTGCGCGTCGCGGGACGAGACCGTCGCGATCTGCGTGATCCCGCTCTTGCCCTTCACCGGGGTGGCCGCCGCGAGCAGTGCCTCAGACACCGTGTCAGCGGCCTTGCTGATTCCTGAGCCAAGCGCGATCGGGTTGGCGCCGGCGGCGACAATGCGCAGGCCGGCTTTGACCAGCGCCTGCGCTAGTACGGTCGCGGTGGTGGTGCCGTCGCCGGCAACGTCGTTGGTCTTGGTGGCCACCGACTTCACCAGCTGGGCGCCCAGGTTCTCGAACGGGTCTTCCAGATCGATCTCGCGCGCGACGGTGACACCGTCGTTGGTGACGGTGGGACCGCCGAATGCCTTGGCCAGCACCACATGGCGGCCGTGGGGCCCGAGCGTCACCCGTACCGCGTCGGCGAGCTTGTTCACGCCCGCCTCCATGGCGCGACGCGCGGTTTCGTCGTACTCAATAAGCTTGCTCATCAGGTTCCTTTAACCGCTAATAACCGCTAATAACCGCTACGAACGCATGCCGCCCCGGAAATCGCCCGCGTTTGAGCGCGGGGGATCGCCGGGGCGGAACACGGTTTGTTACTTGGATACGACAGCCAGCACGTCACGTGCCGACAGGATTAGGTATTCCTCGCCGCCGTACTTGATCTCGGTGCCGCCGTACTTGCTGTAGATGACGGTGTCACCCTCGGACACGTCCACGGGAATCCGCTTCGCGCCATCCTCGTCCCAACGGCCGGGGCCGACTGCGACGACGGTGCCCTCTTGGGGCTTCTCCTTGGCGGTGTCAGGAATGACCAGACCGGACGCGGTCGTGGTCTCGGCCTCATTGGCCTGCACGAGAATCTTGTCCTCGAGTGGCTTGATCTTCACCTTTGCCACGTTTGGAGCCTCCACTAATTAGATCGGGTCCGGAGCGTTCGCCCCGGAACGGTGTTGGTAGCGGGTTCGAGGCATGCCCCGAACCGTCCGAATTACCAGATGATTCGGCATCCGTCCGTGCCTTTGCGCCGCCGCCGCGGGTGTCGACGCAGGGGTTTGTCCGGGTGCCACCTAGCACTCTATACATGAGAGTGCTAGCACTCAAGGCCGCCCCGGTGCTTCCCCCGGATTCGTGGCCCTCAATCCCGGCGCACTCAGCTGACCTGTGCTTTTATCACAGGCAGACCCGGGTCGCTTGGTGCGTCCAGCGGCGACGGGGACGCCCCGGCGGCCACCAGCTGCGCGGCGAACGCCGCAATCATGGCTCCGTTGTCAGTGCATAACCGCGGCGACGGGACCCGCAACGTCAGGTTTGCCGCCGCGCAGCGCTGCGCCGCGAGCTCCCGCAGCCGCGAGTTCGCGGCCACTCCTCCGGCGATCAAGAGCGTCGAGACACCGAGCCCAGTCGCGGCCCGGACCGCCTTCATGGTGAGCACGTCGGCGACGGCTTCCTGGAACCCGGCGGCGACATCGGCCGGCCGAAAGTCGGGTTGACTCCCGTGGCTTTCCAGGTACCGCACCACCGAAGTCTTGAGCGCCGGAGAAGCTGAACGTGTACAGGTCATCGGCCGGGCGGGTCATGCCCCGCGGGAACACGATGGCGTCCCGATCGCCGGTTCGAGCCAGGTCGTCCAGCACCTTGCCGCCCGGATAGCCCAGGCCCAGCAGCCGCGCCACCTTGTCGTAGGCCTCGCCGGCGGCGTCGTCGACGGTGCCGCCCAGCTCGACGATGGGCTCGCCGAGCGAACGCACATGTAACAGATGGGTATGGCCTCCAGACACCAGCAACGCAACACATTCGGGCAGTGGCCCGTGTTCGTACACGTCGGCGGCCAGGTGTCCACCCAGGTGGTTGACGGCGTAAAACGGCACTCCCCAGGCGGCCGAATATGCCTTGGCCGCAGCCACTCCCACCAACAAGGCGCCGGCCAGCCCGGGCCCGATCGTGGCCGCGACAATGTCAGGCCTGGCCGGGGCCGCCAACCCGGCAGTGGCCAGAGCACGGCGCATGGTCGGTCCGAGCGCCTCCAGGTGCGCCCTCGATGCGATCTCGGGGACCACGCCGCCGAACCGGACATGCTCGTCAACGCTGGATGCGACCTCGTCGGCCAACAACGTCACGGAGCCATCCGCGTCCAGCCGCGCGATGCCGACACCGGTTTCGTCGCACGAGGTTTCGATCGCCAGGATCGTCTTGCTACCCGTCATAACGCCGCCCGTCGCATCGTGTAGGCATCGGCGCCGCTGACTCGGTAGTAACGCCGGCGCAGCCCAACCTGAGTGAATCCCACGCTGCGGTACAGCGCGATCGCCGCCTCATTGTCGGTGCGGACCTCCAAGTAGACGACGCCACCGTCGGCGAACTGCAGCAGCTCGTCGAGCAGCCGGCGGCCGATGCCCCGCCCTTGATATGCCGGGTCCACGCCTATGGTGTGCACCTCGTACTCGAACGGCGGTTGCCGCCCCAACCGCGCGATCCCCGCGTAACCGACCAGAGCGCCGTCCGTGCGCGCGCCGACGTACTGGTTGTAGGGGCTGGCCAGTTCGCGGTTGAACGCTTCCGCCGGCCACGGATCGTCACCGTCGAAGAGTTGGCGCTCCAGTTCGGCGCAGCGCTCGGCGTCGGCGGGCGTCAATGCACCCATGCTGACGGGCTCGAGGTGGGCGGTCATTGCCGCGCCGCCAACGGCTTCGCGTCGGGTCGGCGTAGATACAGCGCCACCAACGGGACGGCAGGCTCCCCCCAGTCCGGCACCGAGGCGACCAGGCCGGTCACCGTCGGGTAGACCGGCTCGCAGTGGGGCAGCTCGAAAAGCGCCGCGTGCTCGACCGAGCCCGCCACTGCCCGCGCCGTGCCGGGGTCGACGTCAGCCGGCGCATTCACTGCCGGACCGTGTGTGCGGCGTCCGTCGGTGTATCGCGCCCAGTAGACCTCTCGTCGACGGGCGTCGGTGACCACCAGGGTGTCACCGATGGTTCGTACGCCAATGGCATCCAAGCTGCAGACGCCCCGCACGGGGATGTCGAGGGCGTGCCCGTATGCCGCGGCCGTCGCCATCCCCGCCCGCAGACCGGTGAACGGGCCTGGCCCGCAGCCCACCACGACGGCGTCCAGATCGGACATCGTCAGCGCGGCATCCGCAAGCGCGGCAAGCACGTTGGGGGTGAGCCGTTCGGCGTGGGCGCGGGCGTCGACGGTGACCCGCTCGGCCAACACGGTGCAATCTGAGCCGGTCCACCGGACGACGCCGGCAGTCACCGCCGGGGTAGCGGTGTCCAGAGCGAGGATCAGGCTCACGAGGGGCTCCACTGCCAGGTCGCGATCCGCACATCGGAGTCGGTGACCCGCTCCAGACGAATCACAAGGTGACGCTCGGCGAGCCGTTCGGCCAGGCCCTCGCCCCATTCCACCACGACGACCGCGTCGTCAAGCTCGGCGTCGAGATCCAGCGAGTCGAGCTCCCCCAAGAGGTCGGCGTCGCCGTGTTGGCCGGCGGGGTCCAACAGCCGATAGACGTCAACGTGAATCATCGCCGGAGTGCCGGGGCGCCGCGCCGGGTGCACCCGCGCCAGCACGTATGTGGGTGAGGTGATGGGCCCGTCGACATCCAGGGCCGCGGCGATCCCTTTGGCCAGCACGGTCTTTCCGGCGCCGAGCGGACCGGATAACACCACGACGTCGCCGGCCCGCAGTTGCGCACCCAGCCGCGACCCCAGCGCGACGGTGTCCTCGACGAGGTCCAGCGTGGCCGTGCCGTTCCGTTCGTCGAGTCGCTCAGCCATTGCGCCGGAACCGTTCACTGAGGCCTTCTTTGAGGCGCCGCGCCGTGAGCGCCATCTTGCCCGGAGCCGCACGGTTGACCAGCCGGATCAGGCCGTCGTTGATGGCATCGGGCTTGTCCAGCAGCGCAAGGTGACTGGCCCCACCGACGATGACCAGTTCGGATCGCGGCAGCGAGTCCGCCATCTTGCGCGAGTACTCGTCCGGGGTGAGCAAGTCGTGATCACCGCAGGCGATCAGGGTTGGAATTCTCAGCAACGTCCACAGCCCGGCGGTCTCGTCGTGCACCTCCAGGGCGGGCAGGAAGCCCACCAGGGTGGCGATCGGGGTGTCGTTCATCATCCGCTGCGAGAACGCATCCAGGTTCCGGCTGACCCGCAGGTCGCTGAAGGACGCCGCCCGCAGCACCGGGCCAATCAGTGACCGGGACACGTTGCGGCCACGGTTTACCAGCTTGGGGGCGGACCGGGCCGTGAACCGAACCGCTTCCAGTGCGGGGTTCTTCAGAATTTCACCCAGCGGTGAGCGCGACACCCCCTCGGCGGCAGAGGAAATCAATGCGGCACCGACGATCCGGCGGCCGTACTGCACGGGGTACTGCCGGGCATGTGCCAGGACCGTCATGCCGCCCATCGAATGGCCGACCAACACGATCAACCCGCGCGGCGCAACCGCCTCCAACACGGTCTCCAGGTCGTTGCCCAGCTGGGTCAGCGTGTAGGTCTCGGGGTCGGCTTCACCGGACTGGCCGTGCCCGCGCTGATCGTAGAAGATCATCCGCACACGCGGTCCCCATTGTTCGCCGAGGCGCTTGCGCTGAAAGTGGAAGGCGGCCATGCGCAGACAGAATCCATGAACGAAGACCACGGTCAATGGCGCATCCACCGGGCCGGCTTCGCGGACCATCAACGGCACCCCGTCCGGCGTAGTCACCACACGGCCGCGGTCGTCGTCGAGCCGCTCGAAATCCTCGCCCGCGTAGGGATCTTCGCGGGCACTGGCCCGCGCAACCAGCGATCGGCGGGCCGAAGCCCCGACGATCGTGGCGATCGCGGTCAGCCCGGCGCCCCCCGCGAGCCAGGCCCCGCCCCACAGGTGCCTGCGGGTGTGTTCACCGCTCAACGGTTTCGGCCTCGCGATAAGAGCGAGTGATGCGCCCGCGGGGGCTAGTCACCACTTCGTAGTGGATGGTGCCGACCAGATCGGCCCAGTCCTGCGCGGTGGATTCGCCGGCGCTGCCGGGCCCGAACAGGATCGCCTCGTCGCCTTCGGCCACATCGACCTGCCCGGGACCCAAGTCGACCAGGAACTGGTCCATGCAGATTCGCCCGACGCCCCGCCGTCGCTTGCCGTTGATCAGCACCTCGAGTCGCCCGCCCAGCGACCGGAACACGCCATCCGCGTAGCCGATCGGCAGCAGTGCCAGAGTGGTGTCGCGCTCAGCGATCCAGGTATGTCCATAAGACACGCCCTCGCCGGCGGCAACTGACTTCACCAGAGCAACAGTGCATTTCACTGTCATCGCCGGCACTAACTGCAGGTCACCCAGTTCAGGGACGGGACTCAGGCCATACACCGCGATACCGGGGCGCACCAGGTCGAAGGCCAGGTCGGGGCGCGCCATGGTGGCCGACGAATTCGACAGGTGCGCCACCTCGAACCGCACCCGCTGGCTGCGCGCCTGCGCCAGGAAGGCGTTAAAACGTTGGGCCTGGACGTCGTTGATGGGGTTGTCCGGCTGGTCGGCGTAAACCAAGTGCGACATCAGCCCGCGCAACCGGAGGGCGTCCTCGGCGCCCGCCTGTCCCAACGCGGTCAGCATCGACGGGTAGTCCGCCGCGGCGACGCCGTTGCGATTGAGCCCGGTGTCCACCTTCACCGTCACCGTTGCCGTCCGCCCGGTGCGGCGTACCGCGTCCAGCAGCTCGTCGAGTTGGCGTACCGAGGAAACCGCAATCTGCACGTCGGCGAGCAGCGCGGGTCCGAAGTCGATGCCGGGCGGGTGCAGCCACGCGAGCACCGGTGCGGTGATCCCGTCAGCGCGCAAAGCCAGTGCCTCGTCGACGCTAGCGACTCCCAGTTCGCTGGCACCCGCGGCCAACGCGGCCCTGGCGACCCGGGTGGCGCCATGGCCATAGCCGTCCGCCTTGACGACAGCCATCACCTGAGCGCGCCCGGCGTGTTCGCGCAGCAGCCGCACGTTGTGCGCAACCGCACCCAGGTCCACCACGGCCTCGGCCAGGACACCCGGTGTCAGCGATATCGGCGTAACAGCCACACCGCCATTGTCCCAGAGTCAAAAAAGTGCCGCGAAACTGCAGCTACCGACGCCGCTACTCGGGAAATGCGTCGCCCGTTACAGCCTCGCGGCATGCAACGGCTAATGCGCGAAGTGCTCGGCCTTGTAGTGCCCACCGGGCTTGAGCTTGTCCAGGGAGGCCAGCGCGGTGCGGGCGTCGTCGTGCAGCGCGCGGGCCAGGTCGGCAGAGAATCCCTCCCGCACCACGATGCGCAGCACGGATATCTTGCTGGCGTTATCCGGCATGGTGTAGGCGGGCACCTGCCACCCGTATCCACGCAGCTCGTGGGACAGGTCGAACTCGGTGTAGCCGCAGTTCCTGGCGAGGCGGAAGCTGACCACCGGGATAGCCGAACCGTCCGAGATCAGCTCGCAGTGGTCGCCGACCCGCAATTGCTCACCCACCCAACGAGCCGTCTGCGACATCGACTGCATCACCTGGGTGTAGCCCTCGCGGCCCAGCCGCAGGAAGTTGTAGTACTGGCCGATCACCTGGTTGCCCGCCTTTGAGAAGTTGAGGGTGAACGTCGGCATGTCGCCGCCCAGGTAGTTGACCCGGAAGACCAGATCCTCGGGCAGATACTCGGCGCTGCGCCAGACGACAAACCCGATGCCGGGGTAGGTCAGCCCGTACTTGTGGCCGCTGACGTTGATCGACACCACCCGGGGTAACCGGAAATCCCACTTCAGCTCGGGGTGCAGGAACGGCACTACGAAGCCTCCGCTGGCGGCGTCGACATGCACCGGGATGTCGACACCCCCGCCGGCGGCCAGTTTGTCCAGCGCGGCGCAGATCTCGGCGATGGGCTCCAGCTCTCCGGTGTAGGTGGTGCCCAGGATCCCGATCACGCCGATGGTGTTCTCGTCGACGGCGTCGATGACCTGCTCGGGGGTGATGACGTAGCGCCCCACCTCCATCGGCAGGTAGCGGGGTTCGACGTCGAAGTAGCGGCAGAACTTCTCCCACACCACCTGCACGTTGGAGCCCATCACCAGGTTGGGGGTCCGCTTCTGCCAGCCATCCTCTTTTCCGGAGCCGACCTTTTCCCGCCAACGCCATTTCAGGGCCAGCCCGCCCAGCATGACCGCCTCGCTGGACCCGATCGTGGACGTCCCGATGGCGCTGGACGGGTCGTCGTCACGCAGGCCGTCGCCGTGAAACAGATCGGCCACCATGCATACGCAGCGCTGCTCGATGGCCGCGGTGATCGGGTATTCGTCCTTGTCGATCATGTTCTTGTCGAACGTCTCGGCCATCAGCCTCTCGGCCTGCGGGTCCATCCAGGTGGTGACGAAAGTCGCCAGGTTCAGCCGGGAACTGCCGTCGAGCATCAGCTCGTCATGGATGAAGCGGTAGGCGGCGTCGGGGTCCATCGACTCCTCGGGCAGCCGCAATGCCGGCACCGGGGTGGTGAACATGCGGCCCGTGTAGGCGGGCGCGATCGAGTGTGCCGGAACGGACGGGTGGGACACGGTGGATCCTTTCTTGAAAACGAGGGAGACGGCTGGGAGCTAAAGGGCGGCCAATGCGGCTCGGATATGCGGCACGATCCGCGACGCCGACGTCGGCGCCTCACCGGGCCCCGGGTCCGCGGCCGACAGCGCCGCGGCGTGCGCGTGCACGAAGGCCCCGGCCGCGGCCGCCTCGGCGGGCGCGAGCCCGGAGGCCAGCAGCGCGCCGATGATCCCGGACAACGTGTCGCCGGACCCGGCGGTGGCCGCCCAGGACTGCCCGGCCGGATTGAGGTAGACCGGACCGCCCGGGTCGGCGACGACGGTGACGTTGCCCTTGAGCAGCACGGTCGCACCGAGGGCGTCAGCCAGCTTGCGGGTGGCGCCCACCCGGTCGTCCCCGGGCGGGGCCCCTGCCAGCCGGGCGAACTCACCGGCGTGCGGGGTCAGCACCGTCGGCGCGGTGCGGTTGGCCACCAGATCGGGGTGCGCCGCCAAAATGGTCAACCCGTCGGCGTCGACCAGCACCGGTAGGTCGGTGTCGAGCGCGAACCACAACGCGGCGGCCCCGACGCTGTCGGTGCCCAGTCCCGGCCCGACGACCCAGGCCTGCACCCGCCCCGCCGAAGCGGGGGTGGGGGACGCGATGACCTCGGGCCAGTGCGCGAGCACCTCGCTGTGCGCGCTGCCGGTGTAGCGGACCATGCCGGAGGTGGCGGCGACGGCGGCGCCGGTGCACAGCACGGCGGCACCCGGATAGGTCGACGAGCCGGCCATCACCCCGGTGACGCCCTGGGTGTACTTGTCGTCGTGCGGGCCGGGCACCGGCCAGCGCGCGGCCACGTCGGCGGCCTCGAAGCTATGCATGTCGGTGTGCGGGAGGTCGAGCCCGATTTCGATCAGCTCGACGCGGCCGCAGTCGGCCAGCGCGTGCACGGGTTTCAGGCCGCCGAAGGTGACGGTGAGTGCGGCGTGCACAGCGGGGCCGGTGATTGCGCCGGTCGCCACGTCGATGCCGCTCGGAGTGTCGACGGCCACCACCGGAATCCCTGCGGCCTCGACAGCGGCGAATACCTCGGCGGCTGCCGGCCGCAGCGGGCCGGAGCCGGAGATGCCCACCACGCCGTCGAGGACGAGATCGGTTGCCGCGGAGACGCTCTGCACAACGCGGCCGCCGGCTTTGCGAAACGCGGCGAGGCCCTCACTGTGCGTGCGGTCTGGGTTGAGCAGTATCGCGTCGGCTGCCACGCCACGACGTCGCAGGAACGTCGCCGCCCATAGCGCGTCACCGCCGTTGTCGCCAGACCCGACGACCGCGCAGACCCGGCGGCCGGCGACGCCGCCGGTGCGGACGATCAGTTCGCGGATGATCGTGGTGGCCAGTCCGTAGGCCGCGCGCCGCATCAGAGCACCATCGGGCAGGCTGGCCAGCAGCGGCGCTTCGGCGTCGCGGATCGCGTCGACGGAGTAGTAATGCCGCATCCGCCCGCATGCTCCTCTGCTCGCAGCCGATCCTGCCCGCGCCAACCAAGACTACGTGTTACTGCCGTCCTCGGTCGGACCTAGCCTGTCGCGGACCCGATGCCCTCCGCGACGTCGAATGCCCTGGCCAACCAATCCCTCATAGCTGCGGCCAGCGCGGTGCTGTTCTCGCGCTTGGCGATCTCATGGCCATCGTCGTCGAAAAGCAGAAATCGCACGTCACGGCCGGCCCGCCGCAGCGCGTCGACGATCTGTTCCGACTCGCTGACCGCCACGTTGGTGTCATTGGCGCCGTGCACAACCAGCAACGGCGCGGCCAGCGCATCGACCCGCCGCAGCGGGGACAGCTGCTCAAGGAGCTCGCGGTCGTTGACGGGGTGGCCGTACTTGGGATAAGCGGCGTCGGCGATCCACGGCTCAGTGTTGCGGTAGAACGTGGTCAGGTCGCTCATCCCGCAGATCGTCACTCCCGCCGCGAATAAATCGGGGTGAAACGTCATGGCCGCCATGGTCAGGTAGCCGCCGTAAGACCAGCCCGCGCAGGCGATCCGCCTCGGGTCGGCCAGCGCGTTGTCCACCAGGAATCGCACGCAGTCGGCGACGTCGTCGATGGCCGCGAACCGCTTCTCCTTGTCGTCGGCGTGCACGAATGTGCGGCCCGAGCCGCTGGAGCCGCGCACGTTCGGGGTGAGCACGCTGATGCCGGCGTTGAGTAGCTCCGGAAAGATTTCGCTGTATTCGGGACGGGCCTGGGCTTCTGGGCCGCCGTGCAGGTAGACCACCGCGCCCGCGGTGGCGCCACTGGCCTCCGGCCGGTACAGCCAGGCGGGCAGATTCGTCCCATCGCGCGCAGTGATCATCTGCGGCACCGGCCGCGCCGCCAACCCGTGGGCCACCGGACCGCGGCTGGGTTCGCGGTCGATGCTTTGCCATTGCCGGGTGCGCGGGTCGACGAGCTCGACGGTTCGCGGCATCGACGGGCTCTGCACGGTCATGGCTACCATCGAGCCGCCAGCGCTGATGGACAGCTCGCCGGCGACCAATCCGGGCAGCGGGATGGGTTCGGTCAGCGTGTTGTCGGTGTATTCGAGGATCTGCAATTCGCTGCAGCCCTGGATGTTCCATAGCAAGGCGATGGTGGACAAGTCGTCACTGACGGCGAACTCATCGAGATCGCAGTCAGGGCGCTCAGCCACCACGGAGTAGCTGACGCCATCCTCGGTGGCCGTCACTTCCACCAGCCGGGCGTGCTCGCAGCCGTTGTCACTGCGCAGCAGCGTGCGGACGTACCCACCGCCAGTGACGCCCGGGTAGTACAGCTTGGGCGGCCCGGTTGGCCCGTAGCGAATACGGCGGGGTTGGTGGTCGTCGAGGATGACTCCATCCTCGGTCGTGGAACCGGGATCCGAAGGCAGTAGCGCAATTTCGGTCTTTCCGTACAGCATGATCATTTCCCGGTAGCCGCGCGGACCGACCCGAATCAGCGATGCCCCGTTCCAAGCGTCTACCAGCCGACCGCCGGATCGGCGATCCAACACCGTGTGCTGGCCGTCGGCCGGATCGATCAGACACGACTGACCGACTCCGTCCTCACCGGTCAGGATCGCCGCCACCCGGGTGCCATCCCACCCGATCAATGCGGCGGTGCCGTCCACGTCGCCGTCGATGCGCCAGGCCATCCGGTCCTCGGGATCGGTTGTAACGAGCCAGATCTGAGTGCGGGTTCCCCCCTCAGGTGCCACCTGACAGGCCAGCCATTGCCCGTCCGCGGAATGAATGACACGAGAGACCGGGCCCTCAACGGGAAGCTCGACATCTCGCGACGAGCTGGCCCGCCGGCCGCGCAAAAAGCGTTGCACCGCGCGCGGGTATCCGCCGTCGTCGACGAGGTGCGCGAACGCGGTTGCGTCTGGGGACATTGACGCGCCGTATAACGCGCGCACCTGCTGCCCCATCCCCTCAGCCTTCCATGCTCTGCAGCCACATCTCGAGTACCGCCAGTTGCCACAACGCATTCGATCCCAGCGTGGTCCGAGTCTCGTTCGGTGCGGCCAGCAGTGCGTCGACGGTAGCGGTGCGATACAGCCCACGGTTCCGGGCGGCTTTGTTGCTCAGCGCGTCGCGCACCATGTCGAGCACCTCGCCGTGCAAATGGCGGATGCCGGGCACCGGGAAGTAGCCCTTCGTCCGATCGATCACTTCCGACGGCAGCAGCGCCCGCGACGCGTCTTTGAGCACGCCTTTGCCGCCCGATGCCAGCTTCAGCTCGGGCGGGCAGGTGGCGGCCAGTTCGACGAAGTCGTGGTCGAGGAAGGGCACGCGCGCCTCCAATCCCCATGCCATTGTCATGTTGTCGACGCGTTTGACCGGATCGTCGACGAGCATGACCTGGGTGTCCAGGCGCAGCGCCGCGTCCACCGCGGAATCGGCACCCGGCGCCCCCTGATGCGCGGTCACGTACTCGAGGCTGGCGTCGCCGTCAATCCCATACTCGGGGGCCAAGATTGACAGCACATCGCTGTGGCCGCGATCGAAGAACACTTTGGCATACGCCTCGGTGGTCTGCTCGCGGGCAACGTTGGCCAACGGTGGATACCAGTCATACCCGGCCAGGATCTCGTCGGCGCCCTGCCCGGATTGGACCACCTTCACCGACTTACTGACTTCTTCCGACAGGAGGTAGAAGGCCACGCAATCGTGGCTTACCATCGGTTCGCTCATGGCGGCAATGGTTTTCGGCACCGCGGGCAGCAGCCTCGATGCGTCGATATGGATCTTGTGGTGGTCGGTGTCGAAGGTCTTGGCGATCAAGTCGGAGTAGGAGTACTCGTCGCCGGATTCGCCGCCGGCCGAGTCAAAACCGATACTGAAGGTGGCCAGGCCGTGCTGGCCCTGCTCGGCCAGCAGCGCAACGACGAGCGAGGAGTCGATGCCGCCCGACAGCAACACGCCGACGGGGACGTCGGCGACCATCCGGCGCACCACGGCAGTACGTAGCGCACTCATCAGCGCGGCTTCCCAGTCGCCGACCGACCAGGACGCCTTGGCCGGGTCACGGCGGAACTCCGGTGTCCAGTAAACGGTGTCGGTGTGCGATCCGTCGGGCTGGATCACCCGGATGGTTGCCGGTGGCAGTTTGCGCACGCCTCGGTAAATCGTCCGCGGTGCGGGCACCACGGAGTGGAAGGTCATGTAGTGGTGCAGGGCCTGGCGGTCCACTTCGGTGTCCACGTCGCCGGCGTTGAGCAGCGCCCGCACCGTGGAGGCGAATCGCAGCCGGCCGGGCGAGGACGCCAGGTACAGCGGCTTGATGCCCAACCGGTCACGCGCCAGTGTCACCACGCCCGAGTCGCGTTCAGCGATCGCAAACGCGAACATGCCCTTGAATCGGTCGACGCAACGCACCCCCCAGTGGTGGAACGCCTTGATCACGACTTCGCTATCGGCGGTCGAGAAGAAGCGGTACCCCGCGGCTTCGAGTTCGGCGCGCAGCTCCTGGTAGTTGTAGATGCAGCCGTTGAACACCAGCGTCAACCCGAGGTCGCTATCGACCATCGGCTGGGCGCCGCGCTCGGACAGGTCGATGATCGACAGTCGCCGATGCCCGAAAGCCACTCGACCGTGGGCCACCACACCTTCGGAGTCCGGTCCGCGCGAAATCATCACGCCGGTCATCCGGGTGACAGCGCCAACATCCGCTGCTTGCCCGTCCCAGCGGACCTCACCGCAGATACCGCACATGTCTCCTGCTTCCGTTGATTGTCTAGGGTGCGCCCGCGCCCGGGGCGGTGAGAATCCAGGTGACCTTGCTGCCCCCGCCGGACGACGAGTTGACGATCCGGGACCCACGACTGGCTACCCGCGTCAGCGCCGCGGGTAACACGTGCGCCGAGACCGAGGCATCATTCGTGGCTCGCAAGTGGACGAAAGCGCGCAGGTCGACGTGATGCGGGTATATCCCGTCGCCGTCGAAGGTGGGGTGCGTGGAAAGCGCGATCAGCTCTTGGGCGATAAATCGTTCCGGCTGGGTGACCAACTCGCGTCGCCGTGCCGCAAGCGCCGCGTCGGAGGCTTCCGGCCCGATCAGCACACCGCTCCCGCCTAATCCGTCGATGGGCTTCACCACCATGTCGGCCAGGTTGGCCAGTACGTAGTCGCGCTGGTCGCGCTCGGCGCAGATCCAGGTCGGGATCTGGGCCAGCTTCGGCTTTTCGCCGAGGTAGAACTCGATCATGGCCGGGACGTATGCGTAGATCGCCTTGTCGTCGGCCACTCCGTTGGCGAGCGCGTTGGCGATGGTTAGATTGCCGCCAGCGATCGCGCTGAGCAGTCCACGCCGCAACGCGATGCCGTCGTGCCCGGTGGAGGACAGCAGCATGTCCTCGTCCATTCGCGCGTAGACAACGTCGACCCGCGAGGCACTGGAACCAATGTGGCGCCACAGCTTTCCGTCGCGCACCGATAAGTCTGACGGCTGCACCAGGGCGACGCCCATCTCCTCGGCCAGGAAAGTGTGCTCGAACCACGCGGAGTCTTCCCAGCCGGCGGACAGCAGCACCACGGTGGGGCCGTCGGGGCTGTGTAGCGGCGCCGCCGCTAGCAGCGTCTCCAGCAGCATCGCCGGTGCCCGGTCGGCATCCTCGATCGCGGTGGCCGGTTGCAGCTCGGGTAGGTCCTTGCTGAGCAGCCGGCGATTGATGATCGCGTACGCGGCGCCCGAGGGCACCCGCAGATTGTCTTCCAGCACCAGCCAGTGGCCGGCGCGGTCACAGACCAGATCGGTGCCGCTGATATGTGCACGTACCGTATTGCCGGCGACGCGGCCCGTCGAGCGGAAGCCGGGTGCCCGGTCGAGGGCCTGCACATCGATGATGCCCTCGGCGACGATGGCCTGTTCGGCGTAGATGTCGCGCAGGAATGCGTCCAGCGCTCGGGCCCGCTGAGCCAGGCCCTCGGACAGTTGCGCCCACTCGTCGGCGGCCACCATGCGCGGCACCAGGTCGATGGGGAACAGCTGGGCGCGGCTTTGACCGGTAACGCGGAAGGTGACGTTGTCGGCGCGCTGCTCCTGCTCGATATCTGCTTCCCGGGATCGCAGCTGTGCCACCCCGAGGCCGGCGATGGTGTCCAGCACCTTCCGGTAGTGCTGACGTGGGCGACCCGCGGCGTCGACAGCCTCGTCATAGCCGGCATCGAGGTCGCCGCGGGCGCCGGCGGCCGGATCGCTGCCGGCCTGGTAACCGAACAGCAGGGTGGGGACACCGTCGACGGCGACGGCGGTGCCCGATCGGCGGCCGGCCGTCTCGTCGATCAGCTGATCGACGACATCGGTGAGACGGCCGCGGCGGCGCAGCGCCCGTCGTTGCCGCGCCGACGAGGTTCCCGCGATCAGAGTTTCGCGGGACAATTCGCTGACGGTTTCCCAGTCGCCGATGTGTTCCAGTTGCGGGCGCAGCGAATCGACCAACTCGGTGACCACCTGAGCCGCCGGCCTGGCGACCGGAATGCTGAGGTCGACCAGGTCGCCCTCCAGCCCCGACCGGGCAGCCCTCCACAGCGCCGCGCGACCCAGCACCGGGGAGAAGATCGGCGGCGGCACATCGGCCCGCAATGCCTCGATCTCGCGCTCGACCAGCGCTCGAAACAGCCCGGCGATCAGCACAACCGTGTCAACGGACGGGCAGCTATCACACACCCGCAGTTCCAACGTCGGCGCGCTGCTGGCCGGTCTGACGTCGAAATAGACCATCCCGGCGTCGCTGATGACTCCGCTGGCCACCAGGTCGGCAACCAGCTCGTCGTACTCTTCGGCAGATTCCACCGGCGCGGCCGGGCCGGTCGTCGGCCAGCGCTGCCAGACCAACGTGCGCATGCTCGAGTAGCCGGTGTCCGAGCCGTCGGATGCGAACGGCGAGCTGGCCGAGATTGCCAGCAGAGTTGGCAGATACGGCACAATCCGGTGACCGACCGCGACTGCCTCGTCGCGGTCGCTGATGCCGACATGCACCTGGGTTCCGCAGATCAACTGCTCGCGTGCCAGCAGCTGATAATCGGCCAGCATTTGGCGGTACCGCTCGGTCTTGGTGACCTGCATTTCCGCCGGCACCGAAAGGGGCACCGCTCCGGCGGCCACCACTCCTATGCCCAGTTCGGCGGCTGTTTGCACCAGGACCCGCCGGCGACGACCGAGTTCGTCGCGCAGCTCGTCGAGCGAATCGACCACCGAGGTATTCGTCTCGATGACGCAACGCTGCAGCTCAGCGACGTATTCTTCGGTGAGTTCGGCCAGCAGTTCGGGCGCACGCGCCGTCAGTCGCCGACTCTTGAGGTCGACAAGGTGAAATTCCTCTTCAGCCCCCAGCGTTCGAGGCGACATACGTCGCATCCTGCAACCGTATGAGCAGCTAATTACCAGTGCGTTACGCGGTCGCTCCCGACAGGCGACGAAGGGCAGCTTTGAGCTGCGCGGGATTCCACTGCGGCTGCTGGCGTTTGCGGACCATCGGGTAGAAACACAGCCCGATCAGGATCGCGGTGAAGTGACCGATTGCGGTGAAATTCAGCCCGTGGCGGTCGATCTCGATCAGCCGAACCCCAAAGACGACGAACAGTGTCCCGATATAGACCCAACGCCACGGCCGCGCGATGCGGTAAGTCAGCACGGCCATCACACCCACCAGAAAGTAGCTGACCCCAATGTCGGTGGCGTACATCAGCCGTCTGGGCGCGTCGTGGTACCGGATCGCAACGTAGAGGATGCCCTCGCTGATATAGGTGGCAAGGACGTGAGAGGTCAATCCGACAGTGAGCCAACGTAACTGGCCAAGCCAGTGTTCCGCCGGCGCGAGGAACAGAGTGAACAGCAGCAGGTATGGGGTCCAGTCTCGGCCGGCGATCCACAGCAGGCTGTCCATCAGCACTCCCGGCGTATCCCACGCCAGGTACATGATGTTTTTGATGTTGGTCGACGAGTCGTCGACGACCAGGTTGTGCAACTGCCGTTTGGTGAGGAAATTCTCCTTGACGATCGTCGTGACCAGCAGTGCGATCAACCACGAGTACGTCAACGGCGCGCCGGCGATGAACCGCCCCGCCGCGATGGCCAAGCCGCGCACTCGTGTGGTCAGGTCGGGTTCTCCGGTCTGAGGTGCCGCCACCAGCAGGAGATGTAGAGCGTCATCGAGATGACCAGCACGACGATCACCCAGAGCACGATGGTGACGTCAATCCAGCAACCGAATGGCGGCGAGTCGGGCAGCGCATTTCGCAGCGGCATCACCGCGAAAAGCATGGCCGCGTACCACGTTGTCATCGGCGGTTGGAATTTTCGTCGGTCGCGCACCGTCTGCACCGCAACGAACAGGCCCAGCCCGGCAAGCGCGATGAGGACAGCGAGGATCACCACACCGAACGCGACGGTGCTCGACGATCGGTACAGATCCACCCGATCCGCCGCGAGCGCATTGCCTGTGCTGACGCGAGCCACGTCGACGTTCCAGCCGAGCAGGCGGTCGACCAACGTCACCGTCGGATGTTGGAGTGCCCGCGCGGCGCCGGAGAAGAGGTCGATCGTGATCGGTCCCGAACGGTAGCGATCGAAGGGCCATTCCGCGACATCACCGGCGAGGGTCAGCGAAACTCGAAAAACATCCGGCAGCGTGCCCTTCGCCCAGGTGCGCTTGCCGGCCGACACCGCGGATGTGAGCACGATGCTGAGGTCTTCCTTCAGATCATGGCTTTGCGGATCCAGCAGCGCGGGTGCGGGTGCAATGGAGAGGTTGGCGACAAGAACGCTGTTGTCCGACTCGATTTCTTCGATATCCACAGTCACCGTCGTCCCGTCGCCCGACGACGGGCTTTCCGCAATTTGATGCGGGTGGCCCATACCGCTGTCGATGTACAGCACGATCGACGCGACATATGCCGCGATGAAGGCCACGACACCGATGATGCCGAATCTTCGCGACAAGGATGCCTCCCCATTGGCCAGCCGAGCTATGCGCGGCTATGCCAGCTATTCAACAGTGACGGACTTGGCGAGGTTTCGTGGCTTGTCGACGTCATAACCGCGGGCCTGCGCCACCGAAGCGGCGAATACCTGAAGCGGGATCGTGGATAGCAGCGGCTGCAACAGTGTTGATACCGAAGGGATTTCGATGAGGTGATCGGCATAGGGGCGCACGGTGTCGTCACCCTCTTCGGCGATCACGATGGTCACCGCGCCACGGCTCTGGATTTCCCGGATGTTGGATATCAGCTTGGAGTGCAGCAAGGCCGAACCCTTGGGCGACGGCATCACGACGATCACCGGCAAGCCGTCCTCGATCAACGCGATCGGGCCGTGCTTGAGCTCACCGGCGGCAAATCCCTCGGCGTGCATATAGGCCAGTTCCTTGAGTTTCAGCGCGCCTTCCAGCGCGACCGGGTAGCCGACATGGCGGCCCAGGAACAGCACGGTCGAGTATTGCGCGAACCGATTGGCCAGAGCGGTCACCGGTTCGATCGTTGCGAGCACCCGGGCAACCAGGTCCGGCATCCCTTCCAGCTCGCGGTATTCGCGCTCGACCTCGTCGGGATACTTGGTGCCGCGGGCCTGTGCGAGTGCCAGGCCGACCAGATAATTGGCGGTGATCTGCGCCAGGAACGTTTTCGTTGAGGCCACGCCGATCTCCGGACCGGCGCGCGTGTACAGCACCGCGTCGCACTCACGGGGGATTTGCGATCCGTTGGTGTTGCAGATGGCCAGCACCTTGGCCTTCTGCTCCTTGGCGTGCCGGACCGCTTCCAGGGTGTCCGCGGTCTCACCGGACTGCGAAATGGCTACCACGAGGGTGCTGCGGTCCAGCACTGGGTCGCGGTAGCGGAATTCGCTGGCGAGCTCCACTTCGACCGGCAGCCGAGTCCAGTGCTCGATCGCGTATTTCGCGAGCAGCCCGGAGTGATACGCGGTGCCGCAGGCGACCACGAAGACTTTGTCGATCTCGCGCAGCTCCTGGTCGCTTAATCGCTGTTCATCGAGCACGATCCGGCCGTCCACGAAATGCCCCAGCAAGGTCTCGGCCACCGCGGTGGGCTGCTCGGCGATCTCCTTGAGCATGAAGTACTCGTAGCCGCCCTTTTCGGCGGCGGCCAGGTCCCAGTCGATGTGAAACTCGCGGAACTCGATATCGGTGTCGCCATTGAAATCGAGGACGCGGTAGCCGTCCGCGGTGATCACCACGGCCTGATCCTGGCCGAGTTCGACCGCGTGGCGGGTGTGCTCGATGAATGCGGCGACGTCGGAGCCAACGAACATCTCGCGGTCGCCGATGCCGAGCACCAGCGGTGTCGACCGGCGGGCGGCCACGATGGTGCCGGGCTCGTCTGCGTTGGCGAACACCAGAGTGAAGTGGCCCTCCAGCCTGCGCAGCACCGCCAGCACGGAAGCGACGAAATCGCCCGCCGTCTCGCCGTGGCGGTAGGCCTGCGCCACCAGATGGACGGCGACCTCGGTGTCGGTATCGCTGGAAAACTCCACGCCGGCCACCTCTAGCTCGTGGCGCAGGGTCGCAAAGTTCTCGATGATGCCGTTGTGGACGACGGCGATCTTGCCGGCGGCGTCGCTGTGCGGGTGCGCGTTGCGGTCAGTGGGACGGCCGTGGGTGGCCCAGCGGGTGTGGCCCAAGCCGGTGTTTCCGGCCAGCGCCGACGGCGTCATTTCGGTCAGCGCCTCCTCCAGATTGGCCAATCGGCCGGCGCGACGGCGCACAGTGAGTTTGCCGGCACCGTCGACCAGCGCGATTCCCGACGAGTCGTAGCCGCGGTACTCCATCCGGTGCAGCGCGTCCATGACGACCTCACAGGCGGGGCGCTGCCCGACATAGCCGACGATTCCGCACATTCTGACCAGGGTAGTGCAATCAGTACCGCTGGCCGGCTTGACGCGGCTGACCAGCCACGACGCATGCCGTTCCGGCGGCAGACCACCCGGGTCTGCGCGTGCTGGAGCCTAACCTTCGCGAGCGGGCGCGCACGCTTCGTTAATTTCAATTCATGCCATGTTCTTATTAACTGCAAATGCTTTTCACCTGATGTATTTGCGGCGTTTTCGCTACCGTCATTGCCGCAACAGTGCGTGCACTTAAGCTCGGGAAACATTGACAAGGCTGGCAACCAACAAGACGTCACGCAATCTGCACGATATGAGCGAACCAAAATCGGCAGAACGATACCGCAAAGACGGCACCGGGGTCAGCGGGAAGGACGACGGTGGTGACGCCCGCCTGATCACGATTGCACGGATTTCGGAACACAATTACAAGCGAATACTGCTGCAGTTTAAGGATTTACCTTTGTCTGCAACGACGGAGCAAATCGCGCTGTTTCTCTTGCAATTACCCCTTTCGTCAGACATCAACGTCGATTGTCCAGAAACCCGCCAACCGCGTATGGGGTGGAGCCACGGATTCGGGCGACACAAATATTCCCAGACACGCAAATCTCCGAAAGAACCAACTACCGCTCGTTCAACGTTAATAAACGCTTAATTCGAGGCATCGAATCGTACGGGAAAAGACCAATTCCGACACCCGCCGTTCGGATTGCCATCACTTGGGAGGGAATCATGACCGCTGTTATGTACGACGAAGTAGCGACGACCGCCGCAGCGCCCAGGCTGACGTTGGCGCCGGCGCCGGAACCTGCGTCGATGCGGGCGCACCGGGCGCGCGCCGAAGCCGGCGGTGGCCCACTAGTTGACCTGAGCGCTCGTTTGCTGAGCATCCCGCTGCGGCACCTGTACGCCGCGCTCTGGCGCGCCGGCCTGATCGAGGTCAGGGCCTAACTCCGACCTGTGCAAGCCGACGTGTGCGCTAACGTCGACGGGTGGCTCGCATCCGCAGACTCGTTGCCGCCCTCAGCCGCCGTGGCCCGCACCGGATTTTGCGAGGTGATCTGGCGTTCGCCGGATTGCCCGGGATCGTCTACACCCCCGAATCCGGTCTGAACCTGCCCGGCATCGCGTTCGGTCACGACTGGCTCATCGGCGCAGGCCGCTATTCGCAGCTGCTGGAGCATTTGGCGTCGTGGGGCATCGTGGCCGGTGCACCCGACACCCAGCGGGGGCTGGCGCCCTCGGTACTCAACCTGGCCTTCGATCTGGGCACCGCACTCGACATCATCGCAGGTGTGCGGCTCGGACCCGGCAACATCAGCGTGCACCCCGCCAAGCTCGGCCTGGTAGGGCACGGTTTCGGCGGCTCGGCCGCCGTGTTCGCCGCCGCCGGCATGCCCGAGAAGCCAGCCGCCTTGGCGGCCATCTTCCCGACCGTCACCAGTCCCCCGGCCGAACATCCGGCCGCGACGCTGAAGGTCCCGGGTGTCATTTTCTCCTCGCCGAAAGACCCGAAGGCGTTCAATTCCAACGCCCTTGCGCTTGCCCGGGTCTGGGATGCGGCCACGCTGCGCATCGTCAGCAAGGCCGAGCCGGGCGGGATGGCGGAGGGCCGCCGACTCACCCAGGTGGTCGGACTCCCCGGTCCGCACCGGGACACCCAAAAGTGGGTCCGCGCACTACTGACCGGATATCTGCTCTTCACACTGGGCGGCGACAAGACCTATCGCGACTTCGCCGATCCCGAAGTGGTCCTGCCCAAGACGGACCCAGTGGACCCCGAGGCGGTTCCGGTGACCCCGGAAGAGAAGTTCGTCGCGTTACTGAAGTAGAGGCGCTGCTGAAGTAAAGGGCAGCGTCGGGCGAACCGGACGACGTCCTGCCAGATGTTTCCGCTCGCGTCCAGGAAATCGAACCCGGCGGGCTCAGCGAGCCGACGCAGGGCGGCGACGCTCAACCGGTCGGGGTCCGGGAAGCGTTCCGCGAACACCAACATGCCGCCCGGCTTCAACACGCGGACTGCAGGCACGCCGCCTGGTCGGGAACCTCGCCGATCACCGCGGACAGGAAGGCCCGGTCGAAGGTGCTGTCCGGAAACGGCAGCCCTCCGCTTGCCGCTTGTCCGTCTGCGGGCCGACTCGGACACGCCGCGCTAGCAGCGGGCCAGGACGTCAGCCATCGCCTGTTTCTCCTTGCCCGACACCCACAGACCGTAGACGGCCTTCACGTTCACCTGCCGCGCGACGAAGTCGCACCGAAACGCCTCGTTGGGCGGCAGCCACGAGGCCGCATCCCGAAAGGCCTTGTCGAAGTTTGCTTTCGGGCTTACCGCCAGGAGGTTGATCGGGTCGTTGGCGAAGTCGAGGCGACGCTGCGGGTCCCACAACCGTGCGCCCTTGTACCAAGCGTCCGCCAACGACACGACGTGGTCGATCTCGACGCTGTCCGATGTGTCGGGCCCGCGGACGAAGTCGATGGTCGCGCCGGTGTACGGGTCGTGCAAGGTCCCGCTCTGCGCAAAGCAGGTGCCAGGCCGCACAACGAGATTGGCGAGGTCGCGGCGCAGGATGTCGTCGCGAGTGTTACACCCGTTGTGCCCGAACTCGACGTTGACGTCGTCGCTCCATGCCTGACCAAACCGGAAGCGCTTGAAATCTTGAGCCCGGTCCCAGCTTTTGATCTGCAATGCCGCGAGTTGGGCACGGGCCGCATCGAACCGAGGAGTGCGAACGGCGGCGGCCGGCGCCGACGGCGCTGCTGACGTGGCCGCAGTGGACGACGGAGACGGCCCCGACGACCGATCAATCCAATCCCGCACGAAGACGACGAGCACGGTGAGGGCAGCGACAATCACCAACGCCAGCACGGCACGGCGGCGGCGACGTCGCTGTGCCGGGTTGAAGACGGTCACATAGCGGTTCTAGCACCCATCCGGCCTGCCTGGTCTGTCATTGCCCGGCTTGCGGAAGCGCGTCCGCGGCGATTTCGCACGGCGTCGATCCCTCGGGCGGTTCGGGCGGCGAGCCGTTCACCGGAGGCACCGATCCGCCAGTCGGTGGCGCTTCTCTAGTTGGCGGAGCCGGCTGCTCTTCGATGGGCGGGACGGTCGGCGGCTGGACATCAGCAGGCGGCGCGTTCGGCGGTGCGGCTGCCTCGGGCTGAAAAGGATCGTCAGGCGCGTCGTGTGGCTTGTCGTCGGCGTCGCGGTGATCAGCGTCCTGGTCGTCATCGTCACGGTCGTCATCGTCATCGTCGCCCTGGTCGTCATCGTCGCCCTGATCGTCATCGTCGTCGCCGCCGTCGAAGGCATCAGCCTCGAAAGGGTTCTTCGTGCCCAGCGAATCGTCCAATGTCGACGAATCGCCGAGCGGGGCGCCCGCAGACCCAAGCAAACCGCCCATCGCATCGACGATCCGGCCAGCGAGCCCACCAAGGCCGCCCAGATCCCCGGCGGCGGTGGGCATGGCGGAGGTATCGCCCGGCGCGGTTCCCAATTCCGGTGCCGGCGCAGTGGGCGGCAACGGAGACGGTGCCGGGATCGATGGGGTCGAAGCCGGCGCGGGGTCCGCCGGAAGGCTGGAATAGGCGCCCGCAGGCCCGACCGGCGCCGCTGCCAAGGATGCGTTTGTCGCGGCTGGCGGCAACGTATCCAAGACGGGTCCGAGGTCAGCGGGAAGATCGAAGTGCGCTGCCGGCGTTGCCGCCATCCGATCCGTCACCATGTCGTAGGACGTCGCGACCGCGGCCAGTGTCGAACGCATCGAGTCGAGCCAATCGTTGCGAATATCGTTGTCCACGTAGGGCGTTATCTCTTGGTGGACCGTGCGCTCGGCCATCGTCCGATCCCCCACGCCGGTCGCGACCGCGTCGGCGGCGGCCAACCACGCCGACCGCTGCGGCGCACTACGACCATCGATCGCGACGGCCGTCGAAACCTTCGCGTCGAGCAGATACCAAAGGTTGTCGCGCAGCGACTCGCACCGCTGGGCGGCCGCGCGCAGTTCGTTGGCCACGGCGCTTGCGGCGTCGCAATGCCGTTCCAGAAACCCAGACGCGGAATCGGCACCCGGCCCCGTCCATGCCGCCGCCAGCCTGGCAAGTTGGGCCTGTTGTATACCCAACGCGTCGCTGGCCGCGGCGCTCGCTGCCCGCAGTTGCGCGCAGTCGCTGTCCAGCGCGCGGAGGTCTAGGCCGTCTTCGGTGTCGTACCAGTCGAGGACCTGCGCGGGATGCGATGTCAGGTCGGGATTTCCATACCCGAGCGCCCCGCAGGCGCGCACGTAGCGTTGCGTGCGCTCGACCGCGGGCCGGCCCTCGTCCAAGCGTTCGGCGACATCTAGGCGGTCCGCCACGATCAGGCGATCCGCGCCGCGGCATACAGGTCGGCGTCGGCGTAACGGTCGGCTCCGGCCCGCAGCTCGGCACCGATCTCGGTTGTTGCCCGTGACCACCGCGACAATTCGGCGGCCACCCGCTCCAGCGCGGTACGCAACGCGTCGCCGCGCGCGCTGTGTGCCCGGCCGGCGCGGGCCCCGTTGAACGAGAACCACGTCAGGTGGTCGGCCACGGCGCCGTCGATCATTTCGGCGGCGGCGCTCAACTGGTCGGCAACCGCGTACACCGCCGCGACGTCGACCCCGGTAGGGGCGAAAGTGTGTTCTCGACTTATAGATCTCATGCCTGATCTGACGCCCGGCACCGCTGGGCGGTTCCGGCGCGGATCAGCGCTGAGCGCTCACCGCGGCGGCGACCCGATTGGCGACGCGATGCGCGACGTCTTCGTCAGCCGCTTCTACCATGACCCGGATCATCGGTTCGGTTCCTGAGGGACGCAATAGGATTCGACCGGTATCACCCAATTCGGCCCCGGCCTCCTCGACCGCCGCCTGCACCGCGGGTGCCACCGCGGCAGTTTCCTTGTCAGCGACATCAACGTTGATCAGCACCTGCGGCAACGTCTGCATCGCCGAGGCGAGGGCGGCCAGCGACGAACCGGTCTGCGCCATCCGCGTCATCAATCGCAACCCTGTGACGATGCCGTCGCCGGTGGAGCCCAGCGCGGGCATCACGATGTGGCCGGATTGCTCGCCGCCGAGGCTGTATTGACCGGCTTTCAACTCCTCGAGGACGTAGCGATCACCCACACCGGTCGTGCGGACGGTGATACCGGCGGAGCGCATGGCCAGGTGCAGACCGAGGTTGCTCATCACAGTGGTCACCAGCGTGTCGGAAGCCAGTTCGCCGGCCTCGCGCATCGCCAGTGCGAGTACGACCAGGATGGCGTCGCCATCGACGAGTTCACCGTTGGCGTCGACGGCCAGGCACCGGTCGGCATCGCCGTCGTGCGCCAGGCCGAGGTCCGCGCGGTGGGCAAGCACCGCTGATCGCAGCGAATCCAGGTGCGTCGATCCGCAGTTGTCATTGATGTTGAGCCCATTGGGGTCGGCGTTGATCTCGATGACCTGGGCACCGGCCGCGCGATAGGCACGCGGCGCCGCCGCCGATGCCGCGCCATGGGCGCAGTCCACCACCACGGTCAGGGCGTCGAGTCTCAGCGTGCTGCCCTTGCCCACGTGGCGCAGGTAGCGGTCGGCGGCATCCTCGGCATCGAGGACGCGGCCAATCCCGGCGCCGACCGGGCGCAACCGGGGTTCGCGGGAGACATCGAGGACCAGTTCTTCGATCTGATCCTCAGTGCCGTCGTCAAGCTTGTGGCCGCCGGGCCCGAAGATCTTGATGCCGTTATCGGGCATCGGGTTATGTGAGGCCGAAATCATCACCCCGAAGTCGGCGTCATAGGCGCCGGTCAGGTACGCCACCGCAGGGGTGGGAAGCACTCCGACCCGCAGCGCGTCGATACCCTGGCTCGTCAGGCCGGCGATCACCGCGGCCTCCAGCATCTCGCCGCTGGCCCGCGGATCGCGGCCGACCACAGCGACATGCCTGCCCGGTTCGCCCGACCTGGCCAGGCGCTGCGCCGCCGCCGCGCCCAGCGCCAACGCCAGCTCAGCGGTCAACTCGCGATTGGCGACGCCGCGAACACCGTCGGTGCCGAATAGTCGACCCATGCGGACAAACCTCTCACAGTGACGGTAAGTGCACAAAGCGCACTTACCTTTGTGACCGCAACCAGGCGCTTTTGTGTGGCGACACGCCGAAAGCGACGTACAACGATGCTCTCCCGTTACCGGGTGGAGAACCTCCCGCTCGCGCGGGAGGATCCCAGCTCGCAGCCAGAAAAAGACCGCCGATCAGCGCTTGCTGTACTGCGGCGCCTTGCGCGCCTTCTTCAGGCCGTACTTCTTGCGCTCGGTGGCACGCGGATCACGGGTGAGGAAGCCGGCCTTCTTCAGTGGGGGCCGGTCATCCGGGAAGGCCACGATCAACGCCCGGGCGATGCCCAGGCGCAAAGCGCCGGCCTGACCCGACGGGCCGCCGCCATGCAGCAGCGCGAAGATGTCGAAGTTTTCTACCCGCTCGACGGTGACCAGCGGAGCCTTGATGAGCTGCTGGTGCACCTTGTTCGGGAAGTAGTCCTCCAGGCTGCGGCCGTTGAGCTGGAACTTGCCGGTGCCCGGCACCAGGCGCACCCGCACCACGGCTTCCTTGCGGCGGCCGACGGTCTGGATGGGCTTGTCGAACACGTACGCCTCGACGGGCTTGGCCGCCGGCGCCTGGGCCGGGGTGTCCACGCTTTCCGTCTCGGTCGTTACCTCGGGCGTTACCTCGGCGGCTGCCTCAGGCGCTGTCTCGGTCGTTGCCTCATTGGTTTCGGTCACTGGGCCACCTGCTTGATCTCGAACGGAACCGGCTTCTGCGCGATGTGCGGATGCTCTGGTCCGGCGTAGACGTGCAGCTTGCGCTGAATCTGACGGCTGAGCTTGTTGTGCGGCAGCATGCCGACGATCGCCTTTTCGACCACGCGGTCGGGATGCTTTTGCAGCAGCTCACCGGTGGTGCGTGAGCTCAGGCCGCCGGGAAACCCCGAGTGACGGTAATTCAGCTTGCTTTGCAGTTTGTTGCCGCTGAGGGCGACCTTTTCGGCGTTGATGACGATGACGAAGTCCCCGCCATCGACATTGGGGGCGAACGTCGGCTTGTGCTTGCCGCGCAACAGGGTGGCTGCCGCGACGGCAAGGCGGCCAAGCACCACGTCCGTGGCGTCGATGACGTACCACGACCTCGTGGTGTCACCAGCCTTGGGAGCATAGGTGGGCACAGCTCTTACCTTTACTTTCTCGGGTGGATCCCGGTGTGACCCGGGTGCCGGTCAGGCATGCACGGTGGGGTTGATCTCGGCGACCGACATTGACCCGAGGACCCGGCGTACCGTACGCCAACGGTGCAGCATACCGACCCTCATCCCCGCAGGTCAAAATGACTGTGTGGTGGCGTGAAGCGGCGCACTGATGGGCTGCCACGCAGATGGCGAACCCCTACACCCGTGGTGTGGGCTTCACCAGTGGCGTGCCTAACGCCGACATCAGTGCCGTGATTCTGACAGCGGCGGCCAGGCTGGTCGCCAACCCCCGCCAGCTTGCGCTTGACGAGACGGTCGGCCCCGACACTGTCAGCTTCCACGGTGGCTTCACCGGCTGGACGAGTTCGGAGCTGTACTGCCTCAACAGGTACAGGGTCACAGCGCAGTGAGCACCGTGCTCGTCCACCGTGCAGCACGGCGACGTTGTGCTGACGGCCGACGGCTTGTACTTCGAGCTGCTGGGGCCGCGCCTGTACGGCCACCGAACGCCATCACCGGCACTGTGATGGGCCACTACTGGATCCGCGCTGAGGCCCTCGTCGGCTGAGCTGTGCCAGTTGTGCCACCAAAGCGACGCACTTGCTGCCTTTTGCCATCGGCCGGTGCGGGCGCTGGGCTTGGTAAGCCAGCGCCACCCCTAATTGCCCGTGTCCCTTGGAACGGTGGCGGGCATGTGCGCCGTTGTCTTCGACAGCGCCGCGCACCGCGAACACCCCCAGCCACTTCCTTTCCGGCTGGGGGCGTTCGTCGTTAATGGCCGGACTGACCGAACTATTCGTTACTGGCCGTCGCGCCAATTTGGTTCCAGTTGCGAGGTGTACTGCGGGCACAAATCGCTCACTGCCCAGTAGGTGATTATCTCTGCTTGTTTCAGCGTGAAATGAGGCTGATGCTCGTGGTCCACTTTCAGATTGGACAACGCGAACAGCTCGGATCCCGCGTTGCTCGAAGAGTCGAGATTCTGGCAAATATAGTGGCCCACCGATCTCGGTGACGGGCTCGTCGGGACACCACGCGCGCCGACGTGTGAAGTGAACTGACCGTCAGCCTTTTCGGCAGTCGTCGCTGTCGTCCCCGTGGCGCACCCGGCCAGCACCAATGCGGCGACGACCGGCGCCGCCCCGTACCGGAGACTACGACTCGCCCCGTAGATCTGTTGTCGAATCGCGGTCATCGCGGCACCCCCGGTGGCAGGTATTCAGGACAGCAGTCGGCGACCGAGTCGATCAACAGCATGACGTACTGTCCCTCGCCCCAGCTCGGGAAGGTGTCCATGCTGGTCGCGTCGATTTCGTCGTCGTTCCAGCCCCGCGCGTGCAAGGTGCAGATTTTGTGGGCTGCTGCGATGAGTGTGGTCTGGGATTCGGACACGCCTATGGTGGCGATGTCGTCGAGGAACTTGGCGTCAGTGGCGTCCGCCCAAGCCGCCGGTACGGGCACGACAGTGCACAGACCTACCGCTAAACACCCCGCGAGAAGCCGACTGACGGTGAACATGGCGATAGATGATTGCACCTCGGCTTTCGACAGTCCAGGGTGAGGGACGGGACGCCACGCCAGTTGTGCCACGTAGAAACCCCCGCCCCTAGCCGCGACCAGGGAACGGGGGGCCTACGGTGCGCGGTCCTCACCCGATGTGACGGCTCTCCTCCGTCGGGACCACACAGAGTCCGTGGGCACTATCGCCAAACATTGTCCGTTCGGCGGCTCGGTCCGATGCCGGCTATCTTGCCCAGACGCCGGCGGCGCGCCGGTCGGCGTTGGCCACCTCTTCGGTGCCGTCGCGAACCGCATTCCCCAGATCGATCAGGATCTGGTTCAGCGCTGTGGCCGCTTTTTGCCACCTGAGCTGCTCCTCTTGGTAGGCCGCCGCCGCTTCGCGAGTCCAGAGCTGTTGCAACGGCGCGATCTGCGACTTCAATTCGTCGAGCGCGGCGTTGAAACGGGCCGACGTGGCGTGGATCTCCTGACGTATTGAGTATTCGATTTCGCCAAAGTCGTACGACAGCAGTGGGTCCACAGGAAGTCCCCTCAGTCAAAGGTCTCCGCCGGCGGCGGCAATGTGGTCGGCGTGGGTGTGGCCGGCCTCGCGCAGCACGGCCTCGTTGTGCCGAATGGTTTCGGCGATCGTGTGCAGGACCTGGTAGAGCCGCGTCGACTCGGCGTTCCACCGGTCCACCACATCCTTGAAGCGGGCGGCGGCGAGCCCGCCCCATACCGACGGCGGCACGCTGCTCATTTGGCCGATGAATGTCTGCAGCATGGCCCGGATTTCGTCATTTCGGCTGTCTGTCGTGCTTGCAACTGAGTGCATCAGGTCAAAGTCGGTGCGCAGTGAGTTGCTACCCGCCGGCGTGTGCATCTGTTCTCCTTCCAGTCCTATTTGGCAGGAGAGCTCTCCTTCCGGGGCTGATACCAAATACGAGTGCCCCGAGGGTCATTTGGTTCCATGCGATTTTCGGATTGATGTCCTGCTCATCCCAGGACGTGCGCGGACCGCACCGCCTGCTCGCACACCTCGCGGAAGGCATCCTCTCCGCCGGGCCTGCTCTGGCATCCGATGCTGATCTGGACCGCTCCGTCGAGCAACACCGTCCACCGCACCTGATGTCCGGCACGAATTTCGCGGTAGGTCACCGCTGACCGGCCGACGCTGATCGCGGAAGGGTTGAAGTCGATAAACACGCCAGCGGGCTCCGCGTCGATGGCCCGTTTCAAACGCGCAGCGGCGGCTTTGAACGTCTCGAGCGCCTCGTGCGTCGTGTCGGGAACCGGTGCCTGTGTGACATGCAATGCCACTTCAGGATCCGACGGCGACGTGATCTGTAGCCGCGCCGAACCTGGCCCGGCGGTCACGCGCTGCACCGGCCAGTTCGCGGGAGCTGCCAGCGCTACCCGCCCCTCGACCAGAAACGTCGTGGGCGCTGCCACGGTGGCCGGCGCGCCAGTGCGGTCGACCGCCACTACAGCCGGCGCCGCCACAGCCAGGACAAACCCAGCGGCCACAACCCCCGAGCGCTTCCGGCCGCGCGACCCAAAACCACCGGGGTGGGCTGCAGGCTGGGAGTACTGGGAGGGTTCGTCCTCGCGCATGCGGACCGATTGGGCCAACCGCGGCAACCGCGCGTCGTCGATAACCACGGCCGTCTGTCCGTTGTCCGCGTCCCGGACCGCGGCGACGATCATTGTCGCGAGCGCGCTGGCCCGAGCGACCGCGCTTGGCGCGTCGATCAGCACGACCGAAGTCGACCCCCGTCCCATCCGGGCGGCGGCGGCCGCGACCTCCTCGGCAACGGATCGCAGCCCCGCCCTACGGGGTACCGCGACAAGTCGCTCTCTTTTCGAGTCACCCGCGATCGACACCAGCCTCTCGGCGATCTCCACTACCACCGTCCTTTCCGGTGAGGCGGTGGATGCCGCAGTGAGCAACCGCGAGCGCGGTGTCGCCACCACGCCATTCGCGGCGGCGGTAACCACATCGACACGCGACGCCGGCCACCACGATGGATGCACCACGACCATCCCCTCGGTCGTATCGGGGCTCCCGCAGTCCAGTGAGCGCAGCGCATCGTGCCATAACGAAGCGACGGTGACCGGACACCCGTCGACCAGCGCCAGGTGGTCGTCTATCGCGTTGAGCGCTGCGGCATGGCGCTCGGACGTCTCAGTGTCGGCGGGCACAGTTGTCCCACAACACAATCGACGGATCGTCCCCGGACCCGCCTCGATGATTGCGCTGTGCGTGGTGACGCTCATGGACGTGAGCTCCAGCCCACCTGAACAAGCTGCTCGTCGCCGGTGGGAAAAACCAGGATGCCACGCCCGGGTGGTAGCGGCCCTGGACGACCCGTACCGAATAGTGGCCGGTCGTCGGGCCGCCCGCTCATCATGAGCGCCATGCAGCCAAGGTCGCGCAGGCCCGCGAGCAGCGGCTCGAACAGGGCGCGCTCGGCGCCCGCACTGCGCCGCGCCACGATCAGGTGCAGTCCCAGATCCCTGGCATACGGCAGGTATTCGAGCAAGGCCGCCAGTGGGTTAATCGCCGGCGTGGCGACCAGGTCGTAGTCGTCGACCACGACGTAGATGTCTGGCCCAGACCACCAAGATCCGGCTCGCAACTGTGCCTGATTGGCATCCGGCGGGGGCATCCGCCGGTGCAGCAAATCGAGCAGATTCGGCAGCATCGCGGCCAGTGTGGGCGGCGACATGGCGTAGCCACCAAGGTGTTCCGAGTCGACTACGCCGAGCAGGGCACGCCGAAAGTCGACCACAAGAAGTTGGGCTTCCGAGGCGGTGTTGGTCCGGGTGATCTCGCGGCACAGGATCCGCAGCACGGCGGTTTTGCCGCACTCGTTATCTCCGAGCACTAGCAGGTGTGGCTGTTGCTCGAAATCGACTGCTACCGGCTGTATTCGGCGTTCCTCGAGACCGAGCAGAACGCGCGGTAAGAGCTCGTCAGTGGCGCGCGTTAGAACGGCTTCGTGGTCCACCCGGGTGGGCAGCAGCGGCACCGGGGGCGCGGCCGAGTCACCGTGCCGGCCGCGTAGCATGTCAACCGCTCGCGCGCCGGCTTCCGCGAGTCCAGTAGTCGACTCGATGCCGTCAAGCCGCGGCAGCGCAATCAGCATGTGCTGCCCGTCGCCCGAAAGACCGCGGCCCGGTCTGTCGCGCGGCACCTGGTGCGCCCGCTTGCGGTCAAGTTCGGATTCGGCGGGATCGCCCAGCCGCAATTCGATGCGAGTGCCGATCTGATCCTTCAGCGCTGGCCTGAGCTCCGCCCAGCGCGACGCCGACAACACCACGTGCAGACCGAGCGAAAGCCCTTGAACAGCAATGGTCGCAATCGCCTCTTCAAGAGCCGCGAAGTCACGGCGCAGGATTGCCCAGCCATCGACGACCAGGAAGACGTCGCCGAACGGATCGGTGGGCAATATTGAACCCTGCTCCCGCCGCAGCTGACGGTATCGGGCGATGGAGTCGACGCCGTGCTGGCGGAAGATGACTTCCCGGCGTTGCACGACCGATTCCAATTCGGCGATGATGCGTCGGGCGAGCTCCCGCTCGGCCCGGCCGGCGACGGCACCCACATGCGGCAGTCCACTCACCGAGGACAGCGACCCGCCGCCGAAATCCAGACAGTAGAACTGCACCTGGCCGGGATCGTGGGTGGCTGCCAAGGCGGTAATCAATGTGCGTAGTGCAGTCGACTTGCCCGATTGAGGCGCGCCGACTATCGCGACATGGCCCGCGGCCCCGGCCATGTCGACCAGTAGCGACTTGCGGCGTTGTTCGAACGGGCAGTCGATGATTCCGATCGGAACAACCAGATCCGCGGCGGCGGATTCCGCGTCACCTAGCAGGGTGTCCACCGCGGGCGTCGATCCCAGCGGAGCGAGCCATACCGGGTGCGCGGGTGGTCCGTGACCGGCCAATCGGTCCAGCACAGCTTGCAGGACGGTCCGCTCCGGTGAGCCGGCGGCCGTGCAGATGACAGACCCCGACGGTTGGGTGGTGAACGGTCGCACCACGAGGGCCGCCGCCTCCACAGTGTCAACGGCACTCCTGCCCTCATCCAGCGGTCCCGACACGAATGCGGCCTGGAAACGGATCAGCTCGCCGGCCCCGGCACGCAGAAAGCCGGCGCCCGGCGTGTTTGGCAACTCATATGCGTCGAGTGTGCCCAGCACGGTTCGTGATTCAGAGGCAGACAGAGTTTTCAGGCATACCCGATAGGAGAGGTGGGCTTCCAGCCCGCGCAGCCGTCCCTCGTCGAGGCGCTGACAGGCGAGCAACAGATGGATACCCAGCGACCGGCCGAGCCGGCCGATCGCCACGAACATGTCGGCGAAATCGGGATGTTGGCTTAGCAGTTCGGAAAATTCGTCGACGATGATGAACAAGGTGGGCAGAGCCGTTAGCTGCGAGCCGGCCCGGCGCGAACGCTCGTATGTCGCGACGCTGACCTCGCCGGCCGTACGCAGCATCTGCTGCCGACGGTGCATTTCACCGGCCAGCGCTTCTCGCATCCGGGCGACCAGCGGCGCTTCGTCGGCGAGGTTTGTGATGACCGCGGCCACGTGCGGGGCGCGCGCCAGGTCGAGAAACGTTGCACCTCCTTTGAAATCGACGAGTAGCAGGTTGAGCACCTCAGGAGAGTTCCGCGCCATCATGCCCAGGGCGACGGTGCGTAACAGCTCCGACTTTCCCGACCCGGTGGCGCCGACACAGAGCCCGTGCGGGCCGATACCGTTCTCGGCTGCCTCTTTGATGTCCAGCTCGAGCGGACTTTCGTCGACGGTGGTGCCGATTGGAACGCGAAGTCGATCTTGGTGGTCCCGCTTGCGCCACAGCGTGGTCGGCTCAAACCGGGCTACACCTCCCATCCCGGGTCCCATCCCGAGCAGGCTCGACCAGCCCGAGTCGTCACTCGTACCGGACCCGACCACCCGATATCGGGCGAGCCGGCGAGCGCAAGTCAACGCGCCTGTTTGATCCATCCGATCGGGGCGCGCCAAGGTGTGCGATTCGCCTCGATATCGGATCGTCAACTCCGCGCCGTCGCCACCGGTTCCCGCCGCAAGAATGGTCATACCCTCTACCCCGGCGGGCGTGCGCTCCTCCGCGTCGACGACCACCACCAGTTGAGCCGGTCGGACGCCGACGAGCGCCCGCTGCGCCTCGGCCAGGCTCTGATACACCATCCGGGCCGGACCGACGGCATCGGTCGCGGCCGGATGCCCGTTGTGCGGCAGCCACTTCAGCCACTCCCAGTGGATCCGAGTGTGGTCGCTGACCACACCGATGATCAGCAACTGGTCCGGCGCGTGCAGGACGGCCAACTGGCAGATGATCGCGCGGAACAGTCCACGCAGCTGAATCAGATCCCCATCGACGGTCACGGTGGCCGTCCCATGCAGCGGGACGGTGATCGGCGCGTCGGCGATCGTGGCATGCGTCTCGATGAAGCCACGCAGCGCAGCCGTGGTGACTGGGTCCGACCGCTCGGCGGGCGGGGTCTCCGGGCTCACTAAACGCGGGGCAAGGGGCAAGCTCCCGACCCCGACGCGGACACAGCAGAAGTCCGGGTCGCCAGCCCGCCGCTCCCACATCCGCGGGGCGCCGATCAACGTCCACAATGTATCTGGATCGGGATGATCCCAGACCAACGATAGACGTTGTGCCGCAGCCGTTTCACGGACTCGTGTGCGCAGCACCGCCAGGTATCCGAAGTAGTCGAAACGGTTGGCCTCAATACACCGACCCCGTTGCGGGCCACGTCGGGCTGCCGCTGTGACCACAACCGAGATCAGCATCATCACCGGGAACGCCAGAAACGTCGGGCTTTGGGTAACGGCGGACCGGGAGAAGAACAACACCGCCATGACGGCTGCCGTTGCAGCGGATAGAACGACCGGAAGCAGCCGCTGCAGCTGGCCGTGCGATGCCGGCGGCGGCAGCTCCGGCGGCGCTTCAACGGCGATCTCCGTGGTCGCCGACGCGGTCGGCGGCAGCCTTCGTGGGAGTACGAAACCCTGCGTCATCCCGGCACCCCTCCCATCGCCGAACGACGCTAGGCAGCTGCGGAACGGGCCGCAATTCAGCTGTGGATGGCTGGATATCAAGGTCGCGAAAACTGGCTAATGTGGCGGTCATCCGATTCTGAGGGGACCACTCTTGTCAGTAATGTTGCCCGCATCAGATCCGGGCTTGCGCCGCGTTTCCGTCAACGCCGGCAACGCCATCGTCGACCTGGTACTGCCCGCGGGGCTGCCCGTCGCCGAGCTGATCCCGCGGATCGTAGACATCCTGGATGGCCACGGCACCGACAGGTTCGGCGATCCGTCGCCTAAGCGCTACCAGTTATCTCTGCCGGGCTCGTCCGCGCTGCCCGCGTCGGCAACGTTGGCGCAGAACGGTATCCTCGACGGCGCGATCCTGGTTCTGAGCCAATCCGGTACTCACCTAACGCATCCGCGTTACGACGACGTGGCGGATGCCGTTTCGGCAACGATCGATGCGATAGCCCGACCCTGGCACCGGCCAACCGGTCCAGGTCGCCGCGGCGGTTGCCGCAACCTCCTTTACCAGCATTGGCTGCCTAGTGCTGATGCGAAATGCGATTGGCAATAGCGCTATTCGTGGTTCCGGCACCACCGCGGCTGTCGCGGCAGTGGCCGGCTTCGTTGCAATGTTGGCTGCAGTGGTCGCACACCGGGTATATCGGAGCCGGGTCGCCGGGGTAACGCTGAACCTGATCGCCAGTGAGTTCGCCGCGGCCGCGGGCTTTGTGGCGGTGCCCGGCGTCGCCGGGCGTCCCCAATGTACTGCTGGCGGCGAGCGCGGCGGCCGTCACCGCGGTGTTAGCCATCTGCGTAACAGGTTGCGGTGTTTTCGTATTGGCGGCATCAGCTTACTTCGCGACGGTCATCGCGGCGTGCGCAGCGGTGTCTGTCATTACCGCCTCCCCGCTGCCCACGATCAGTTCGGTGTGCGCGCTGACATCCCTCGGCCTGCTCGGTTCAGCGGGGCGGGCGTCAATCGTCATCTCGGGTTTGGCTCCACACCTGCCGGCCGCAGCAAGCCTGGATTCCCAGGCCCTATCAGGGGTTCCCGAAAGCGACCCCCTGACCGCCAGGGCTGCCCGTGCTGATCGCTGGCTGGTCAGCCTGCTCGCCGCATTCGCGTCGTCAGCGACCGCCGGCGCCGTCACCACCGCACTTGCAGGCAGCTCACGCCCTAGCTGCATCGCCTTTGCCGCGATCGTCGGCGCCCTGCTGTTGCTACGCGCACGCCACGACAGTAGAAGGATGCCAGTGTTCGCCATCGCCGGAATCCTCACGACCGGAGCAACGCTTGCTTGCGCGGCGGTCAGCGCGCCCGTGCACGGTCCATGGATAGCCGCGACAACCGCGGCATTGGCCGCCGGTGCAATCTACCTGGGGTTCGTCGTTCCCGCGACGTCCTTCTCGCCCGCGATGCGACGCAGCGTCGATCTGTTGGAGTATCTGGCACTGATCGCTATCGTGCCCCTGACCTGCTGGATATGCGGGCTCTACGGCGCCGTTCGCGGCCTGAGTCCAAGTTGACCGCGGGGAGCGTGATGCGCCTGCTGGCGGCAGGGGCTCTGACGGGACTGTCTGTCTTGGGCATGCCGGCGGCGCATGCGGTTTCGCCGCCCGGATCGACGATCGGTTGCTGCCCAAACCCGCCTTGCCTGCACCACCGCAGCCGACCTCGCAACGCGAGGTTTGCGCCGTGCTGACGGCGAATCCGCCGCCGGGGCAAAACCAGCTGACGGATCTCGACCTGCCGCAGGTGTGGCAGCTCACCCGCGGCACGGGTCAGCGCGTCGCGGTAATCGACACCGGCGTTTCACGGCACCCCCGGCTGCACGATGTGGTCGCCGGGGGCGACTACGTGTCGACCGGCGACGGCACCCAGGACTGCGACGCTCATGGCACCTTGGTGGCCGGAATAATCGCGGCCACACCGGATCCCAAATCCGACGGCTTCAGCGGCGTGGCGCCGGAGGTCACCTTGATCAGCATCCGCCAGTCCAGCGCGAAGTTCGCTCCCACCAGCGGCCGGCCCGGCAAAGGGATGGGTGATGTCGACACGATGGCAAGAGCCGTCCGGACGGCCGCGGACCTCGGTGCGTCAGTGATCAATATTTCTTCGGTTGCATGCGTTCCCGTCGGGTCGGCGCTCGACGACCGGGCGTTGGGTGCTGCGCTCGCCTACGCCGTCGACATCAAAAACGCCGTCGTTGTGGCCGCGGCCGGCAATACCGGTGGCGCCGCACAGTGTCCGCAGCAGCGGTCCGACGCGTCCTGGGAAACCGCGACGGTCGCAGTGAGTCCAGCCTGGTACGACGATTATGTCCTGACTGTCGGTTCGGTGAACTCCCAAGGGGCGCCGTCGGCATTCACTCTGGCCGGCCCCTGGGTCGATGTCGCCGCCGCCGGCGAGGCGGCGACCTCGCTCGGTTCGGTGCCGGTATCCGGCACCAGTTACGCCGCGCCTGTGGTCGCCGGCGTTGCGGCGTTGATCCGCGCGCGCTTTCCGGCGTTGACCGCGCGACAGGTGATGCAGCGCATCGAGTCGACCGCACATCATCCGCCCGCCGGCTGGGATGCGCTCGTCGGCCACGGCACTGTCGATGCCCTCGCCGCGGTCAGCACCGACTTCGCGCCGGCCGCGAACACCTCCACGCCCAGCCCCGGCTCAGTGCCGATCACCACGCCGGCGACACCGAGGCCAGCTGATCCGCACGCGCGAAACACAGCCTTCGGCGGGGCGGCTATCTGCTTCGTCGCGCTGCTAACAGCGCTGACCATCGGCGCAGCCAAGGGGCGATTGCGAGGCCCCCGGGATCGTGTCCCGGGCGACTGACGCGTTCTGCCTGCTCAGTTCCGGTCCGGATGGCAACGCCGCCAACACCGGCCACGGCGCCAACGTCGCCGCCGACAGTCCGAGATCGTGCGCCGCGTCATCGTCGTGGATCGCGAACCGCACCCCGATGTCGGTGACGAGGTATCGAGTGCCGATCCGACCACTCCCCCGCACGTAAGCGCTGCTTCCCGGCGGCAGGTAGACCGCATCCAGCGCGGGACCATCGCCGTCGGCTTGTGACAGGGTCACCGGCGCCTGTCCGACCGGCACCGGCAGCCCGGTCCCCGTCAGGTACGCGATGCCGGGTTGGCCGGAAGACCCGGGCAGCGACGGTGCCCACTCAGCGCACACCGTGCTACTCGCCACTGTCCACCTGGGCCACACGCGGTGGCCGGTCGGGGAAAGTCGCCACCGGCAGCGTGCCGACAATCGGGCTGGCACGGATCGCGTCGGGTGCCAATGTGACGACGTCGGTTGTGCCGTGCGAATTGCTGAAGCGCAGCAGATCGGCGGCAACCGCGCCAATCCGCTGAATCCCGGCGGCCAGAACAACGTAATACTCGTCACCATCGCCTCGTGTAATGCGCAGCACACTGCCCACCGGAAATCCGGGAAGCCCGGCGCCCTTGGCGCCCGCGTCGGGAATCCATGGCGCCGCGATCGGCGCGGCCTCCGGGATGAAATTCAGCAACGTCCGCGAGACAACGCGCGGCCCGTGGCCCTCGAGCCGCAATGCCCGCACCACCGCGCCGTCGGCAAGATCCACCACAGCCCGCCGTCCTTCGTAAAGCAGGTAGGCCGGCGAGCCCGATGCAGGGGCGACCAGCAGGGCGCCGTCCGACTCCAGGCGACGGACCGACGAACCCGCCGGGCGGCCGATGACGACCGTCGTTGCCGCATTGCGGTCCGTATCGCAGATCGTCCAGGTCGACTCATCGGCGGACACTGGCGGCCCGAGCAGCTGCGGTGCGCCCGGGATGCCCAGCAGCGGACCGCGTTTGGTGCGGCCCAATTCCGACTCGCGTACCGGTTGGGGGTTGGCATCGGTCGCCGCGATCAGCCGCGCGGACGCCAGGTTCAGCACCGGATGCCAGGTGTCGCCCACCCGTACGTACAGCGCTCCGGATTCCTGACCCATCACGATCTTGGCTTGATCGAGCCGTGCCTGTGGTCGGAGCAAAGCCAGGAAACCGCATGCCAGCACGGCAACGGCCGCGAGAGCACACCCAACCGTCAGCGATACAGTCCGCGCTCGCAGCACTTCGGCGGCGTCGCGGCTCTCTTCACCCAGCAACGCGCACTCGACCCGGCGCAGCAGAAATCGGTAACCGCTGACGTGCAACCAGGTCGTCGGCTGACGCGGCACTGACCCCCCATAATCCGCGAATCCGTTCCGGTCACGTTAGACGGTGAGCTGGCGGCCCCGCTCAGTCCATCCACAGGTCACGAGAGTTTCGGCCCGATCGGTTTTGGGTAAAATCGGGGGGTGATTTATCACCGAACGCCAAGACAACGGGCCCCTCGGGTGGGCACCGCTCGGACAACCGGTCGCTGGGTCGGCCTGGGCGCCGGCACCTTCGTCGCGGCCGCCGGCCTGCTGGCAACCCCCAGCGGCACCCCGGTAGCCCACGCCGACTGCTGCGGACGCCCAGGTCATCTTCGCGCGCGGCACCAACGAGGACCCGGGAATGGGCCGCGTCGGCGACGCCTTCGCCGACTCGCTGCGCCAGCAGACCAACGGCATGAACATCAGCACCTACGGCGTCAACTACGCCGCCAGCAAGCTGCAGATACACACCGGCGACGGCGCCAACGACGTCATTTCACACGTCAAGTCCATGGCGTCGTCCTGCCCGAACACCAAAATCGTGCTGGGCGGCTACTCGCAGGGCGCGGACGTGATCGACATCGTCAGCGGGGTGCCCATCGGCGGCATCAACTGGGGCACGTCGCTGCCGCCGGAGTACGCGAACAACGTTGTCGCCGTCGTCGTCTTCGGCGACGTGGCCGACCGCGCCGGCGGGTCGATCACCACCCAGAGCGCCCTGTTCGGCTCCAAGGCGATCGACCTGTGCAACCCCAACGACCCGATCTGCCATGCGGGTCCGGGCAATGAGTGGAGTGGGCACACCGAGGGCTACGTCCCCGTCTACACCACCCAGGCGGCGGCTTTCGTCGCGTCCAAGCTGCTGGCCGGATCCAACCAGCAGGTACCCGGTTTCGGGCCGTCGATCCAGATGCCCGGCCCGGGCTCCCCCGGATATAACGGCCCGGAGCTACCCGGTCCGCAGCAGGCTCCCGGTCCCGGCACGTCGATACATAATTCGACCCCGCCCGTCCCGGATTTGGTCGCGGCGTTCCACTGACGCACTGCCAATAAGCCCTAAAATTGCGGCATGAGGCATGCCGCAATAGCTGTATGGGTGCGACGTTTGTTCACCCTGGCGGCGGCCGCGTTCATCGCAGCGACCGCCTTATTGCTCGCACCCCCACCGAACCTCTGGGCCCGGTCGGGGTGCCCGGACGTTGAGGTGGTGTTCGCCCGGGGAACCGACGAGCCGCCCGGCGTCGGGAAGGTGGGCGGAGCGTTCGTCGACTCACTGCGTCGGCAGACCAAGAGATACGTCAACGCATACGGGGTCAACTACCCGGCGAACAAGGACTTCCTGGCCGCCACAAACGGCGCCAATGACGCCAGCAGCCACGTCCAGCAGATGGCCGGCAATTGCCCCAACACAAAAATGGTGCTCGGCGGATACTCCCAGGGCGCAGCCGTCATCGATATCGTCACCGCCGCACCGGTGCCGGGCCTCGGCTTTCAGCAGCCGCTGCCGGGCAGCGCGGCCAATCACGTCGCCGCAGTAGCGCTGTTCGGGAATCCGTCGGGCCGGGCCGGCGGGTTGATGGGCGCACTGAGCCCGAATTTCGACGGCAAGATGATCGACTTGTGCAACCAGGGCGATCCGATTTGCTCGGATGGCAACAAGTGGAACGCGCACCTGAGCTACGTACCCGGGATGACCAGTCAGGCCGCGAATTTCGTCGTCGGCAGGCTCTAACCGGGAGTCCGCAGATCCCGGGTGATCAACGTCCGCGCCTCGAGCTGGTCGTCCGGCGGATAGTCGACGCTGACCAGCGTCAAGCCCTGCGCCGGCGCCGCCGCGAAGTCGCTGGACCGCGCTGTGGCAGTGAGCAACTCACGGCACCACGTAGCCGGACGGCGCTGCTCGCCGACGGCCAGCAGCGCTCCGACCAGTGACCGCACCATCGACCAGCAGAACGCGTCGGCGGTGACGTACGCGGTGATCAGATCGCCCTCGCGCGACCAGTCGAGCCGCTGCAGGTCGCGGATGGTGGTGGCACCATCGCGGTGGCGGCAGAACGCGGCGAAGTCGTGCAGGCCCAGCAGGTCTCGCGACGCGGCGCTCATCGCATCCAGGTCCAGAGCGCGCGGCCACGCGGTGATGTAGCGCGCCTCGTGCGGCTGCACCCCGTAGGGCGCGGTCGACAACCTATACAGGTAATGGCGCCGCAGCGCCGAAAACCGGGAATCGAAACCCGGTGCGGCGCGGGCGATCTTCAGGACCCGCACATCGGCGGGCAGAAACCGGGCGAGGCGGCGCAGCAACGGGAGGAATTCCGGATCGCCCGGCCGCGGTGAACGCGGGTAGGCATTCGGCAACGCATCGACCGGCACGTCGACGTGGGCCACCTGCCCCTGGGCATGCACTCCCGTATCGGTGCGCCCGGCCGCGTGCAGCCGAACTGGCGTCCGGAAAACGGTCGTCAGCACGTCGTCGAGAACGCCCGCTACGGTGCGCTGCCCGGTTTGAGCCGCCCAGCCTGCGAAATCGGTTCCGTCGTAGGCGATGTCGAGCCGAAGACGGACGTCCTGATTAATTCTCCGCGTCGCCCGACTCTTCGGCGGAGGTCTCCTCGGCCGTTTCGGCCTCGGCCGTCACGTCGGTGGCCTCGCTGGTGGCCTCCGCCTCCGTCTCGGCAACAGCAGCGTCCTCAGCCTCAGCCTCAACCTCTGGTTCCGCAACCGTCGCAGGCGCGGTGTCCTTCGACGACTTCACCCGACGCGCCCGGTCGGCCTCCGAGGTCACCGTCTTCTCCCGCACCAGTTGGATCACGGCCATCGGGGCGTTGTCGCCCTTGCGTGCCTCGACCTTGATGATGCGGGTGTAGCCGCCATTGCGGTCGGCGAAGAACGGGCCGATTTCCTCGAAGAGCTTGTGCACCACATCCTTGTCGCGGATCTTCTTCAGAACCTCTCGACGGTTGTGCAGCGTGCCCTTTTTGGCGTGGGTGATCAGCTTCTCGGCGTACGGCCGCAGCGCACGGGCCTTCGGCTCGGTCGTCTTGATCTGCTCGTGCTCGAACAGCGACGTGGCCAGGTTGGCCAACAGCGCCTTCTGGTGCGACGACGACCCGCCGAGGCGAGGACCCTTAGTGGGCTTGGGCATTGCGACTTCTCCTAAATGGGGCCGGCCCCCGTATCAGGTAGGACCGGGACGGACGTTGTTGCATGTGTCCGGTTCCTCAGCGGCCGCTGCACGGCCGCATCGTCGCCGGACGGTGGGTTAGAGCTGTTCGGTTTCGGCGTAGTCCGCGTCGTCGTACGCACCCTCGGTCGACCAGGTGCCGGTGGCGACGTCGTAGCCCGCGACCTCCGACGGGTCGAAGGTGGGCGGGCTGTCCTTGAGCGAAAGGCCCAGCTGGTGCAGCTTGACCTTGACCTCGTCGATGGACTTCTGCCCGAAGTTGCGGATGTCGAGCAGGTCGGATTCGGTGCGCGACACCAGCTCGCCGACGGTATGCACACCCTCGCGCTTGAGGCAGTTGTACGACCGCACGGTCAGGTCCAGGTCGTCGATCGGCAAGGCGAACGACGCGATGTGGTCGGCCTCTGCCGGCGACGGCCCGATCTCGATGCCCTCGGCCTCGATGTTGAGTTCGCGTGCCAGACCGAACAACTCGACCAGGGTCTTACCGGCCGAAGCCAGCGCGTCCCGCGGCGTGATCGAGCTCTTGGTCTCGACGTCCAGGATCAGCTTGTCGAAGTCGGTGCGCTGCTCGACACGGGTGGCGTCCACCTTGTAAGTCACCTTGAGCACCGGCGAGTAGATGGAATCGACCGGGATGCGGCCGATTTCGGCGCCCGAAGCCCGGTTCATGCACGGCCGGCACGTAGCCGCGGCCGCGCTCGACGACCAGCTCGACCTCGAGCTTGCCCTTGTCGTTCAGCGTCGCGATGTGCATGCCGGGGTTGTGCACGGTGACACCGGCGGGCGGCACGATGTCGCCCGCGGTGACCTCACCCGGACCCTGCTTGCGCAGGTACATGGTGACCGGCTCGTCCTCCTCGGAGGACACGACCAGGCCCTTGAGGTTCAAGATGATGCCGGTGACATCTTCTTTGACGCCCGGCACGGTGGTGAATTCGTGCAGCACGCCATCGATGCGGATGCTGGTGACGGCCGCGCCGGGAATCGACGACAGCAGCGTGCGCCGAAGCGAGTTGCCCAGGGTGTAACCGAATCCGGGCTCCAGCGGTTCGATGACGAACTGAGAGCGGCTGTCGGTGAGGATTTCCTCGGACAGTGTGGGTCGCTGTGAGATCAGCATGGTGTTTCTTGTTCTCCTTCTCGGCACCCGCTATTTGATGCCGTGCAGGTTGTTCGTCGCCGCGGATGCGGCTCCGGGGTGTTACTTCGAGTAGTACTCGACGATTAGCTGCTCGGTGAGCGGCACGTCGATCTGGGCCCGCTCGGGCAACTGGTGGATCAGGATGCGCTGGCGCTCGCCTACGACCTGAATCCAGCTCGGGATCGGGCGGTCGCCCGACGTCTCGCGCGCGATCTGGAACGGCACCGTGTTCAGCGACGTTTCCCGCACATCGATGATGTCGTACTGCGACACCCGGTAGCTGGGCACGTCAACGTGCACGCCGTTGACCGTGAAGTGCCCGTGGCTGACCAGCTGGCGAGACATCCGGCGGGTGCGAGCCAGCCCGGCGCGGTAGACCACGTTGTCCAGGCGGCTCTCCAGGATTTGCAGCAGGTTCTCACCCGTCTTGCCCGAGTGCCGAACGGCCTCTTCGTAGTAGCGACGGAACTGCTTCTCCATCACGCCGTAGGTGAAGCGGGCCTTCTGCTTCTCCTGCAGCTGCTGCAGGTATTCGCTTTCCTTGATCCGCGCGCGGCCGTGCTGGCCGGGCGGGTAAGGACGCTTTTCAAAGGCCTGATCGCCACCGACGAGGTCGGTGCGAAGCCGCCGCGACTTGCGGGTCATGGGTCCGGTGTAACGAGCCATAATTATTTTCTCCTAGACCCTGCTAGACGCGACGACGCTTGGGCGGACGGCAGCCGTTGTGCGGCTGGGGGGTGACGTCGGAGATCGCGCCGACCTCCAGGCCTGCGGCCTGCAGCGAGCGGATCGCGGTCTCGCGGCCCGAACCCGGGCCCTTCACGAACACGTCGACCTTCTTGACGCCGTGCTCCTGCGCCTTGCGGGCGGCGTTCTCGGCCGCCAGCTGAGCGGCGAACGGCGTTGATTTCCGCGAGCCCTTGAAGCCGACGTGACCCGACGACGCCCAGGCGATGACGTTGCCCTGCGGGTCGGTGATCGTCACGATCGTGTTGTTGAACGTGCTCTTGATGTGAGCGGCGCCGTGCGGGATGTTCTTCTTTTCCCGCCTGCGCGTCTTCTGCCCCTTCTTGGCGGCAGCCGCGGGGGCGGCCTTCTTTGCTGGTGGCATCCGGGGTTACCTGGCCTTCTTCTTGCCTGCAATGGTGCGCTTGGGTCCCTTACGGGTCCGCGCGTTGGTCTTGGTGCGCTGTCCGCGCACCGGCAGGCCACGGCGGTGCCGCAGGCCCTGGTAGCAGCCGATCTCAATCTTGCGGCGAATGTCTGCCTGTACCTCGCGGCGCAGGTCACCCTCGACCTTGAGGTTGCCTTCGATGTAGTCGCGCAGGTGGGTCAGCTGGTCGTCGGTCAGGTCCTTGGTGCGTAGGTCCCGGTCAATGCCGGTGGCTGCCAGGATCTCGTTGGAACGGGTACGACCGATGCCGAAGATGTAGGTCAGGGCGACCTCCATCCGCTTATCGCGCGGCAGGTCGACGCCGACTAGTCGAGCCATATTTGGCGTTTCCTCTTTTTTCTATGCGGAGGTCTTTTCCCAGTCCGTTCCCGCCTATGAGCGGGGCCCGGCCTCCGACCGGGCGTGCATGAGTGGCGAATCCACTCATTGGTGCTGGGAGGTCTGCATTCAGTTGTGTTCAGCGGGCCGACTTACGGTGCAGGCCGGCTCAGGCTTGATCGTCCGGCTCCTCCTCGGGCCGTTGCACGGCCCGCATCGTCGCCGAACTAGCCCTGGCGCTGCTTGTGGCGTGGATCGGAGCAGATCACCATGACCCGCCCATGCCGACGGATCACCCTGCATTTGTCACAGATTGGCTTGACGCTCGGGTTCACCTTCACGGCTTTTCGATCCTGTTCTGTCTACTCGTGGTTATGTGGTGCGGTTTTTCGTTACTTGTATCGGTACACAATGCGGCCCCGGGACAGGTCGTAGGGAGACAACTCCACCACCACCCGGTCCTCGGGCAGGATGCGGATGTAGTGCTGCCGCATCTTGCCGCTGATGTGGGCAAGCACCTTGTGGCCGTTCTCCAACTCAATGCGGAACATCGCATTGGGCAGGGGCTCGACCACGCGGCCCTCGACCTCTATGGCACCGTCCTTCTTGGCCATTAGCTCTCAGGAATCCTCGTCTTTGGTTTCGTATCACTGCTGCGCTCAAACCGGCGCGACAATAGTCCCGACTTGAAACGTGAGCCGGCGACAGGAAATTCCTAGGACAGGCACGCAAGAAGTCGGCGCGCATGCGCACCGTTGTTCCACAATACCTGGTGATCGGGCCTGGCCAAAATCGCTGTCAGAGGAAACGGAGCCCGTTCGGGCACCTCCCACACTAGCGCTGACGAGGGCATACTTGAGGCCGATGACGAACCCAGCCGAGCAGCGCCGCAAACCCGTGATGCTGACCGTCGACGACGATCCCGCAGTGTCCCGCGCCGTGGCCCGGGACCTGCGCCGCAAGTACGGCGAGGAGCACCGGATCGTGCGCGCGGAATCGGGCCCCGACGCACTGGAAACCCTGAAAGAGCTCAAGCTTCGCGGCGAAGCCGTTGCGATGCTGGTCGCCGACTACCGGATGCCGCAGATGTCCGGCATCGAGTTCCTCGAACAGGCGATGGACCTCTACCCGGCGGCGCGGCGGGTGTTGCTGACCGCCTACGCCGACACGCATGCCGCGATCGACGCGATCAACGTCGTCGACCTCGACCACTACCTGCTCAAGCCGTGGGATCCGCCAGAGGAGAAGCTCTATCCCGTCATCGACGGGCTGTTGGATGCCTGGCGGGCTGCGCCAGAACGCCCCATCCTGCACACCAAGGTGATCGGGCACCGCTGGTCGGCGCGATCCTGGGAGGTGCGCGACTTCCTGGCCCGCAACGGGCTCGACTACAACTGGTTCATGGCCGACGAGCCGGCGGGCGAGCGGCTCCTGCAGGCGGCCGGCGAGGACGGCCTGCGGCTACCGGTCGTGGTGACCGAAGGTGGCGAACCCCTCGTTGACCCCAGCGACGCCGAACTGGCTGACAAGTTGGGCCTCAGCACCCAGCCGTCGCAGGAGTTCTACGACCTCGTCGTGATCGGCGGCGGCCCCGCGGGCCTGGCCGCCGCCGTATACGGGGCCTCCGAGGGTCTGCGCACCGTGCTCATCGAACGCACCGCGACCGGCGGCCAGGCCGGCCAGAGTTCGCGGATCGAGAACTACCTCGGCTTTCCGGACGGCGTTTCGGGCAGTCAACTGGCCGACCGTGCGCGCAGGCAGGCCGAGAAGTTCGGCGCCGAACTCATCACGACGCGCGAGGCCACCGCGCTGGAAATCAACGGCAGCGCGCGCACCGTGCGATTCTCCGACGGCGGTTCCCTCGGCGCGCACGCGGTGATCCTGGCGACCGGGGTCTCGTATCGCCAGCTGGAGGCGACGGGATGCGCTGAGCTGACCGGCCGGGGCATTTACTACGGCGCCGCCACCTCCGTCGCCTCGGACTGCGCCGACGAAGAGGTGTACGTGATCGGCGGGGCGAATTCGGCCGGCCAGGCCGCGATGTTCCTGTCCCGCGACGCCGCATCGGTGACCATCGTGGTGCGCGCCCCGTCGCTGGAGGCGTCGATGTCTCATTACCTGATCCAGCAGATCGAGCAGAACCCCAAGATCACCGTTCGCACCTGCGCCGAGGTGCACTGCGCCATGGGTAGCGGCCACCTGGAGAAACTGACGCTGGTTGACAACAAGACCGGCGAGACCGAAGACGTCAGCTGTGCCCGGATGTTCATCTTCATCGGCGCCGCGCCACGCACCGATTGGCTGGACGGTGTGCTGGCCCGCGATAACCACGGCTTCATCCTCACCGGCCCGGATCTGCGAAATGTGTGCGGGTGGAACTTGGATCGTCCGCCGCATCACCTGGAAACCAGCGTGCCGGGCGTGTTCGTGGCCGGCGATGTGCGTTCCGAGTCGGCCAAGCGGGTCGCGGCCGCGGTCGGCGAGGGATCGATGGCCGTGATGCTGGTGCACCGCTACCTGGCCGAGAGCTAGAAGGGCCCTAACGTCATGACCAGATTGCCGTGTCAGCCCGACCAGCTGCGCACCCTGTTCCTCTTCGAAGCGCTGAACGACGAGCAGCTTGCGACGTTGTGCGCCAACGGGCACATCGAAAGCTTCGAGCCTGGCCCGATCTGCGTCGAGGGCGAACCGGCGACCTGCTTTTATGTGCTCTGCGAGGGTGAGCTGATGATGTCGAAGCTCTCCGGCGGACAGGACATCGAAACCAACCGGACATCGCAGCGCGGCGTGTATTGCGGTGCCTGGCGGGCGTTCACCGGTGGGAACCAGAAGTACTACGACGCATCCGTGCACGTGACCAAGCCGTCGCGGTTCTTTGTGATGGACGCACCCGTGTTCGCCAAGTTCATGAAGGACCAGTTCCCGATGGCGGTGCACCTGCTGGACGGGATCGCCGTCGGCACCGACCGCACCCGCCGGATCATCGACAGCCGGGAGAAGCTGCTGGCGCTGGGCCAGTTGTCGGCCGGTCTGACACATCAATTGAACAATCCCGCCGCGGCCACCGTGCGGGCCGCCGCCGAACTGCGCGAGCGGATCGCCGGGATGCGCCAGAAGCTGGTCATGCTCGCCGACGGCAGCGTCAGCCCGGCAGCGCTGCGTGCCCTGGTCCAGCTGCAGGAACAGCTCGCCGAGCAAGTCCCCAAGGCGGCGTCGCAACACATGACCGCGATGGAGACCGCCGACTGCGAGGACGCCGTCAGTGACTGGCTGGAAGACCACGGCATCATCGACGACAGCTCGGATATTGCGTCGACGTTCGTCGAGGGCGGCATCGACACCGCTTGGCTGGAGCGGATAGCGGCGACCGCCGAGGAACTGGACGCGTCGGCATCGGTGGAGAAAGCGATCCGCTGGCTCAGCTACACCATCAATGGCGAGCTTCTGCTGAACCAGATTTCGGAAGCCAGCAAGCGGATTTCCGCACTGGTCGCCGACGCCAAGCAGTACTCCCAGATGGACCGGGCCCCGTTCCAGGTGGCCGACGTGCACCAACTGCTGCACAGCACGCTGGTGATGTTCGCCGACCGGTTGAGTAAAGACGGCAAGGGCACGAAATCCATCACGGTGACCAAGGAATTCGACAAGTCACTTCCCGCAATCCCTTGCTATCCAGGCGATCTGAACCAGGTTTGGACCAATATCATTGACAACGCCATCGCCGCGATGCGCGACGAGGGCGGCACGCTGACCATTCGCACCAGGCGGGATGGTGAGAAAATGGCCCGGATCGAGATCTGCGACACCGGGCCGGGAGTTCCCGACGCCGTGCGTGAGCGGATCTTCGAGCCCTTCTTCACCACCAAACCGTTCGGGGAGGGCACCGGCCTCGGGCTGGACCTGGCCTGGAACATCGTCGTCAAAAAGCATCGTGGGGATCTGCGGGTTGAATCCGTGCCCGGCGACACGCGGTTCATCGTGCTGCTGCCGCTGGAGATGCCACCCACCGTCGACGTCGCGATTCTGGACTCGGAGCCGGAATAGGCGCTCCAATCCGCGGGTTGGAGACACCATGAGCGAAGCCGCTGTGGGCAAACCCAATCTAGGACGGTTCGGAGCGTTCGGGCGCGGCGTGACGCCCCAGCAAGCCAAGGAGATCGAGTCCTTGGGTTACGGGGCCGTCTGGGTGGGCGGTTCGCCGCCCGCCGAGCTGGCCTGGGTAGAACCGATCCTCGATGCGACGTCCACGTTGCAGGTGGCCACCGGCATCGTCAACATCTGGACGGACGCCGCCGACGCGGTGGCGAAGTCGTTTCACCGCATCGAGAAGGCTTACCCCGGCCGATTCCTGCTCGGCATCGGTGTCGGCCACCGCGAGGCGATCGCCGAATACCGCAAGCCCTACGACGCGCTGGTGGAGTATTTGGACCAGCTCGACGCCAACGGAGTGCCGGCCAACCGCCGGGTGGTCGCGGCGTTGGGCCCGCGAGTGCTGGGGCTCTCGGCACAACGCAGCGCGGGCGCGCACCCGTACCTGACCACCCCGGAACACACCGCGCAGGCACGTAAATTGATCGGCCCAGCGGCGTTCTTGGCACCCGAACACAAGGTCGTGTTGACCACGGACGCCATCAAAGCCCGCGCGGTCGGCCGCAAGGCGCTCGATATGTATTTCAACCTGGCCAACTATCGCAACAGCTGGAAACGGCTGGGCTTCACCGAAGAAGAAGTTCAACGCCCGGGCAGCGACCGACTGGTCGACGCGGTGGTCGCCTACGGCACCGTGGATCAGATCGCGGCGCGGCTCAACGAGCACCTCGACGCCGGCGCCGACCACGTGCCTGTGCAAATCCTCACCAAAGATGAAAACCTGATCGCGGCGCTGGCCGAACTGGCGGGGCCGCTCGGACTGACCCAGTCCTGAGCCAGAGACACCGGGGGGACATAGATGACCGAGGCAGTTTCACTGAAACCCGACCTAGGCCGATTCGGTGTGTGGCTACCCACCCGCTCGATCACACCCGAACTGGCGTTGAAGATCGAAGCACTCGGATACGGTGCCGCCTGGATCGGTGGATCACCAGATGCCGACCTGGCCTGGGTCGACCCGGTCCTGGCACAAACCACCTCGCTGCAACTGGCCACCGGGATCGTCAACATTTGGACGGCGCCGGCACCGGCCGTCGCCGAGTCCTTCCACCGCATCGAAAACGCCCATCCCGGCAGGTTTTTGCTGGGCATCGGGGTAGGCCATCGCGAGCACACTGAGGAATACATCAAGCCCTACGACGCACTGGTCGGTTACCTCGACGAGCTCGACGCCGCCATGGTGCCGACCAGCCGGCGGGTGCTGGCCGCGCTCGGGCCACGGGTGCTCGCGCTGTCAGCGGAGCGCAGCGCGGGCGCCCACCCGTATCTCACCACACCGCAACACACGGCCAAGGCCCGCGAGCTGGTCGGAAATTCGGTGTTCCTGGCACCGGAGCACAAGGTGGTGCTCACGACCGACGCAAACGAGGCCCGCAGGATCGGCCGCGAGACGGCAGACCACTATCTGGGGCTCAGCAACTACGTGAACAACTGGCTGCGGCTGGGCTTCAGCGAAGACGACGTGCACAAGCCTGGCAGCGACCGGCTGATCGACTCGGTGGTGGCCCATGGCACCCCCGACGCCGTGGCGCAGCGCCTCAACGAGCACCTGGAAGCCGGTGCCGACCACGTGGCGATTCAGGTGCTGGGGGGTTGGAAGGAAGAGATCCTGCTGCCCGCTCTGAGCCAGCTGGCGGGCGTATTAGGCGTAACTGCGCCAAGCTGACCGTCCCACTCGGTTAAGGTTTGGGCCATGCGATTGCTCGTCACCGGTGGCGCCGGTTTCATCGGCGCCAATTTCGTGCACAGCACCGTTCGGGAGTATCCCGAGGATTCGATCACGGTGCTAGACGCCATGACCTACGCGAGCCGGCGGGAGTCGTTGGAGGACGTCCAGGACAGCATCCGGCTGGTAGAGGGCGATATCAGCAACGCCGAGCTGGTCTCCGAGCTGGTCGCCGAGAGCGACGCGGTCATTCATTTCGCCGCGGAAAGCCACGTGGACAACGCGCTGGACGATCCGGAGCTCTTTCTGCGCACCAACGTCATCGGGACGTTCGTCATCCTGGAGGCGGTACGGCGCCACGGTGTGCGGCTGCATCACGTCTCGACTGACGAGGTCTATGGCGACCTGGAGCTCGACGACCCGCAGCGGTTCACCGAGTCGACGCCCTACAACCCGTCTAGCCCGTACTCGGCGAGCAAAGCCGGCTCCGACATGCTGGTCCGGGCCTGGGCGCGGTCATACGGGGTGTGCGCGACAATCTCCAACTGCTCCAACAACTACGGGCCGTATCAGCACATCGAGAAGTTCATCCCCCGCCAGATCACCAATGTCCTCACCGGCCGGCGGCCCAAGTTGTACGGGAGCGGCGCCAACATCCGCGATTGGATTCACGTCGAGGACCACAACAGCGCGGTCAGGCGAATCCTGGAAAAAGGCCAGCTCGGACAGACCTACCTGATCAGCTCCGAAGGTGAGCGCGACAATCTGACCGTGCTGCGAACACTGTTGCAGATGATGGGCCGCGAGCCCGACGACTTCGACCATGTCCCCGACCGCGTCGGCCACGACTTGCGCTACGCCATCGACCCTTCATTTCTGTACAGCGAATTGGGCTGGAAGCCGAAACACACCGACTTCGAAGAGGGCCTGCGCGACACCATCGAGTGGTATCGCGCCAACGAATCGTGGTGGCGCCCGCTGAAGGATGCCGCCGAAGCCCGCTACGAGGAACGTGGTCAGTGAGATGAAAGTTCGCGAACTCAAGATCCCGGGCGCCTGGGAAATCACCCCGACCATCCACGGCGACTCCCGCGGAATGTTCTTCGAATGGATCACCGAACGCGGGTTCACCTCGTTCGCCGGTCATCGGCTGGACGTCCGGCAGGCCAACTGTTCGGTGTCGGCGGCCGGTGTGCTGCGTGGTGTGCATTTCGCCCAGGTGCCGCCCAGCCAGGCCAAGTACGTGACCTGCGTGTCCGGCTCGGTCTTCGATGTGGTTGTGGACACCCGCGTGGGGTCACCGACATTCGGTCAGTGGGATTCGGTCCTGCTCGACGACAAGGACCGTAGGACGATCTACATCTCCGAGGGACTCGGGCATGGTTTTCTTGCGCTGCAAGACAATTCGACAATCATGTACCTGTGCTCGTCGGAATACAATCCACAGCGCGAGCACACCATCTGCGCCACCGATCCGGCCCTGGCAATCGACTGGCCACTGGTCGACGGCCTCGCGCCGACCCTGTCCGATCGGGACGCCGTGGCTCCGAGCTTCGAGGAAGTCCGCGCCTCCGGCGTCATGCCCACCTGGGATGAGGCGCAGCAGTTCTACGAAGGCCTGCGCAGCAAGTAAACCGGGCGCGCAACCGCCAACGGCGCCACCCACAGCAGCACGGTCAGCACTTCTGCGCCCACGCTGAGAGCGGCGTGCGGCGCCGGCTCCCAACCGGTCTCCGAGAAGCCGAATATCCCGACCGTCCGCGACAGCACGAACGCCACCAGAGACCCCCCTGCCATCGCGGCGCTCGCCCAGCGCAACCACCAAGGACCTCCCGCGACGATCAGTAGAGCCAGGGCGAACGAGACGCTCGCCTGAACCAGGAAGGCGGTGCCGATCTTTGGAATGTGTTGGTAACCATGGATGTATAGGTAGGCATGGCTCGTGGCGCTGACGGCCAACGAGGCGGCAAAGCCGATGCGGAGCGCCACGCTGGACAAGGTCTTTGCGGTCATTGCAGTGTCGTCTCTTTCAACGCGAGGGAACTCTGCCCCTTGGTGTAGCTGACCTCGCGGATGCCGAGCGCATCGCGGAGTCTGCCCGCCGGCAGGGTGACTGGCTTGGGCGCGGTACCCTCGCCTGGATGGGGCAGTGGATAGGCCGTCGTCGTACCGCTGTAGAACGTCACATTGCCTTCCGTCTTGGAAAACAGTTGGTGGACATGGCCGTTGAGGCAGGTCACCGAAGAGAACCTGCGCAGGTAACCCAACGCCTGGACCGCGTCGTCGGTGCCCCAACCCCAGTCCGGGTACATCGCAAACAGCGGGATATGGCTGATCACGATGATGGGGGTATCGCTGGACAGCCCCGCGACGTCCTTTTCGACGAACTCCAGCTGATCGGCACCCAGGTGCCCGAGCTTCTTCAGGTTCAAGGTGTTGACCAGCGCGATCACGTGCACGCCCGCGATGTCGAAGCTGTACCACCCGTCGCCACGGCTGCCGGCGCCGAAAACGCTTCGATACTTCTGTCCCGCGTCGTCAACCGAGTCGTGCTCGCCGGGAACAGTGAAGACATGGGGCGTCTTGAGTCCGCTCAGCATCTGCTTCGCCTGGTCGAACTGGCCGGGGCTGGACAGGTGCGTGATGTCGCCGGTGTGAATGACGAAGTCCGGTGCGTAGCCGAGGCTGTTGATGCGATCGATGGCATTCCCGAACGTGTCGGTCACATTGGGGTTGGGCGCCCCGGTGAACCCAAGATGACTGTCGCTGACCTGCGCGAATCGCAACGTGGGTCGGCCTTGGGCGTGCTCGGCCGCCGCGGTGCCCCCGACGTGGGAGATGACTTCGCCACCGACCACGGCGAACCCGACGGCGGCCCCGAACCACGCCGAGTGCCGGATGAGCTGGCGGCGGCTCATGGTGTTCGGATTTTGAGGCTTTGCATCTTGGGGCTTTGCATCTTGGGATCTTGGATCATCAGTCATGCGGTCACCACCACGGTGCCGTGCATCATCGGGTGGATGGAGCAGACGTAGTCGAAGGTTCCCGGGGTGGGGAAGGTGTGCGAAAAGGTGGCGCCGGTACCCATCCCCGGCGAGTGAAACGTGCCGTCGTTCGCCGCCACCGTGTGCGGTTCTTCGTCGCGGTTGGTCCAGGTGACGGTGCCACCCGCTTTGACGGTCAAAGTTGCGGGGGCGAAGGCGAAGTTATCGATACTGACCTGATCACCCGCTACCGGCGCCGACGCCGTTGCCGACGGCCCGGGCCCCGCCGACGGCATTCCGGTCATGCCGGGCATTCCCGGCGTGCCGCCACCGCCGGATCCAAAAGTTACCGACGGCTGCGATTCCTGACGTGGGGCCGAGCATCCGGCGAGCAACAGCACACCAACGGCAAACACCCCTTTCGCTAATAAGGTCCCCTTCGTTAGAACGACCCGACGTGTTCGAAACATGGCCAAAGACATGGCGACCCTCCAAGGCTGCGGAACTGTCGCCAAGAGATAGGGCGGCGGGTTACACCGCTTGGTCCGGGCCTAAGCAGGCTGGTCGGGGTGCGGCGGGGCGAACACCTCGATGGCCCCGTCGACTTCGCGAACCAGCAATGTGGGTAATGGCTTTGGCGCGATCGGCAGCTGATGGGTGAGCACTTCGCCGCCGGGTGCGAACGATGTCGAGTGACATGGGCAGCGCAGCCGGTCGTCGGGCGCGTCGAACCACAGTCGGCACCCTTGATGAGTGCAGGTACCGGACACGGCTTGCGGTTTGCCGTCGACGCGGCGGACGAATCCGCTGACCGAGCCGAGGTCGAAGGCACGCATGCGCCAGTCCGGCACCTCCGAGCTGGCCGCGACGCGCTGCCAGGTTCCGGCGTTCGGCGTCAATTGCCCGGCGGCGGCGTCAGCGGAAGGGGGTTCGGCGGGATGGTCGCCGATCACGGCTCGGTCGACGGAAACCGCCGCAACAGCGGCGGCCGCGGCGGCCGACGTGCCAACGATTACTTGACGTCGCGTCGCGTTTTGCATCCGAGGTGCCGCCGGGGGTGCGCCGGTCATCTGCTCCGCGAGACGACGATGCAGATCGTCGAGGAATTCCGGGCGCGGCGCGGCATCGCCCTCCCCAGCCGCCCGCAGCTCGATCGCCGTTCGGATTTGTGCCGCCTCGAAGTCGTCGGGCGCAAAAGGTTTGGGCCGACGTCCCCTCAGCAGATCGTCGACGTAGCGACGCAATCCACGCGCGTTCATGGCTGTTCTCCGTCATTGACTTGGGCTGCCAGCCGCAGAGCGCGATGTTGGAGCACCTTGGCATTGGCAACGCTGATACCAAGTTCGGTGGCGGACTCCTTAATCGAATTACCCCGCAAAAAACGCGATTCCAGAATTTGACGATAACGATCCGGCAGCCGGTCGAGTACCTGGGTGACACGCTGGGGCGCGGTGCTGATCGCTTCCTCGCTATCGGCCGGCTGCTCGATGTCCTCGATCGAGGTTATCTCGCGACCCAGGGTTTCGCGCCAATGCGCAGCCAGCACCGTTCGGGCCGTGGCCCGCAGGTATGCGCGCACCTCGGCGACGCTCGCGGTCAGCCGCAGCGGCCGCAAGGCGGCAAGGAAAACCTCGGCGGTGAGGTCCTCGGCGTCGGCCCGGTTACCGACCCGCGCGAACATCGTGCGGTACACCCAGGTGGCATTGTCCTGGTACACCGCTTGCCAGTCGGGATAGCCATCGCCGGGGTCCGGCACCGCACGCAGCGGTCGCGGACCGACGGGCTCGTTTCGTGCGCTCACGTCCCTCCTTCACCGATGTATATCGGCGCGGGTTACACATGGGCTCGTCCAGCTTGCCGATAGCTCGCCTACCGAGTAACGCTAACCCGCTTGCGGGCGTCAAATCACGCTTACTAGGATGTCCTAGTAACGAGTCGATTCTTTTGGTGCACTCAAGGACAACTGATGACCACACAAATTCCGCACTTCATCGATGGGCGGCGCACGGCCGGCCAGTCCACCCGTACTGCTGACGTCTTGAATCCCAGCACCGGCCAGGTTCAAGCGAAGGTGCCGCTGGCCTCGACTGCGGATGTGGACGCCGCGGTTGCGTCGGCCGTCGTAGCGCAAAAAGACTGGGCCGCGTGGAATCCGCAGCGTCGCGCCCGCGTGATGATGCGATTCATCGAGCTGGTCAACAAGAACACCGACGAGCTCGCCGAGCTGCTGTCGCTCGAGCATGGCAAGACGGTGGCCGACTCCCGCGGTGACATCCAGCGCGGCATCGAGGTGATCGAGTTCTGCATGGGGATTCCCCATCTCCTCAAAGGCGAGTACAGCGAAGGCGCCGGGCCGGGCATCGACGTCTACTCGTTGCGCCAGCCCCTGGGCGTGGTCGCCGGCATTACCCCGTTCAACTTCCCGGCGATGATTCCACTGTGGAAGGCCGGCCCCGCGCTGGCCTGCGGAAATGCGTTCGTGCTCAAGCCAAGTGAACGCGACCCGTCGGTTCCGCTGCGGCTGGCCGAGTTGTTCTTGGAGGCGGGCCTGCCCGCCGGCGTCTTCCAGGTCGTGCACGGCGACAAGGAGGCCGTCGACGCCCTGCTCAACCACCCCGACATCAAGGCGGTCGGATTCGTCGGTAGCTCCGACATCGCCCAGTACATCTACGCGACGGCCGCGGCCAACGGCAAGCGCTCGCAATGCTTCGGCGGCGCCAAGAACCACATGATCGTGATGCCAGACGCCGATCTCGACCAGGCCGTCGATGCGCTGATCGGCGCCGGGTACGGGAGCGCCGGCGAACGGTGCATGGCGATCAGCGTCGCGGTGCCGGTCGGTGAGCAAACCGCGGACCGCTTGCGCGCCAGGCTCGTTGAGCGGATCAACAACCTGAGGGTCGGCCACAGTCTGGACCCCAAGGCCGACTACGGCCCGTTGGTCACCGAGGCCGCGCTGATCAGGGTGCGCGACTACATCCACCAGGGCGTCGCTGCCGGCGCGGAGATCGTTGTCGACGGCCGTGGCCGGGCCAGTGACGACTTAGCTTACGGCGACGCGAATCTGGAGGGCGGCTTTTTCATCGGGCCCACCCTGTTCGACCACGTCACACCCGACATGTCGATCTACACCGACGAGATCTTCGGGCCGGTGCTGTGCATCGTGCGCGCTCATGACTATGCGGAAGCACTGCGGCTGCCTTCCGAACACGAGTACGGCAACGGCGTGGCGATCTTCACTCGCGACGGCGACACCGCCCGCGATTTCGTCTCCCGGGTAGAGGTGGGCATGGTCGGTGTCAACGTGCCGATCCCGGTCCCCGTGGCGTATCACACTTTCGGCGGCTGGAAGCGGTCCGGCTTCGGCGACCTCAACCAGCACGGCCCATCGTCGATCCAGTTCTACACAAAGACCAAAACCGTCACGTCGCGGTGGCCGTCCGGCATCAAGGACGGCGCCGAATTCGTCATCCCGACAATGAATTAACGAAACATCAGGGCCATTTCATGGAGTTTCTCAGACTGAACGACGACGAACGGGTCATCACCGAGACTGCGGCCGCGTTCGCCGCCAAACGCCTTGCCCCGTACGCCCTGGAATGGGAAGCCGCCAAGCACTTTCCGACGGATGTATTGCGCGAGGCCGCCAAACTCGGCATGGCGGCGATCTACTGTCGGGAAGACGTCGGAGGCAGCGGATTGCGCCGGCTCGACGGGGTCCGCATTTTCGAGCAGTTGGCCATCGCCGACCCGACGACTGCCGCATTCCTTTCCATCCACAACATGTGTGCGTGGATGATCGACAGCTTCGGCACCGCCGAACAACGCGAAAAGTGGATTCCGCGGTTGGCGCCGATGGACGTCATCGCCAGCTATTGCCTGACCGAGCCGGACGCGGGTTCTGATGCCGCTGCATTAAGCACCCGTGCTGTCCGGCAAGGCTCAGATTATGTACTCGACGGTGTCAAGCAATTCATTTCCGGCGCGGGCGCATCGGACGTCTACGTGGTGATGGCGCGCACCGGAGGCGCGGAAAAGCCGGGCCCGCGCGGCATATCAGCCTTCATCGTTGAAAAGGGCACTCCGGGAATCAGTTTCGGTGCGCCAGAGGAGAAGATGGGCTGGCACGCCCAACCTACCGCCCAGGTCATCCTGGATGGAGTGCGGGTACCCGCCGACGCGATGCTGGGTGGCATGGACGGCGAGGGTGCGGGCTTCGGCATCGCTATGCAGGGACTCAACGGCGGCCGGCTCAACATTGCGGCCTGCTCGCTTGGTGGCGCGCAGTCCGCCTTCGACAAAGCCGGCGGCTACGTGCGGGAACGGCGCGCCTTCGGCTCCGCCCTGCTCGACGAGCCGACCATCCGGTTTGCCCTTGCCGACATGGCCACCGGACTCGAAACATCGCGCATGATGTTGTGGCGAGCCGCAAATGCGTTGGACGACAACGATCCGGACAAGGTCGAGCTGTGCGCGATGGCCAAGCGCTACGTCACCGACACGTGCTTTGACGTCGCCGACAAGGCCCTGCAGCTGCACGGCGGCTACGGCTACCTGCGCGAATACGGCCTGGAAAAGATCGTCCGGGATCTGCGGGTGCACCGAATCCTGGAAGGCACCAACGAAATCATGCGGGTGGTTGTCGGCCGAGCCGAGGCCGCGCGGTTTCGCGCCACCGTTTAGAAAGGGCTCAACGATGACCCAGATCGCGTTCCTGGGATTGGGCAACATGGGCGGCCCGATGTCGACGAATTTGGTGGCAGCCGGCCATAGTGTGCGCGGGTTCGACCCGGTGCCTGCGGCGGTAGCCGCCGCGGCCGCCGCCGGCGTCGCCGTGTTCGACACCGCGGCCGAGGCGGTGGCCGGTACCGACGTGGTGATCACCATGCTGCCGAACGGGGACATCGTGCGGCGCTGCTACGCGGACGTGCTGCCCGCGGCACCGCCCGGCGCGCTGTTCATCGACAGCTCCACCATCTCGGTCGACGACGCCCGCGAGGTGCACTCGCTGGCGCAGTCGCATGGATTTTCTCAGTTGGACGCCCCGGTTTCGGGCGGCGTCAAAGGTGCCGTGGCCGGGACGCTGGCATTCATGGTCGGCGGCGACGAGTCCGCGGTTCAGCGGGCGCAGCCGGTGCTGGAACCGATGGCGGGCAAGGTTATCCACTGTGGGGCGGCCGGGGCGGGCCAGGCGGCGAAGGTGTGCAACAACATGGTGCTGGCGGTGCAGCAGATTGCGGTCGGCGAAGCGTTCGTGCTGGCCGAGAAGCTGGGGCTGTCAGCGCAATCGTTGTTTGACGTCATCACCGGCGCCACCGGCAATTGCTGGGCGGTGCACACCAACTGCCCGGTGCCGGGACCGGTGCCGACGTCGCCGGCCAACAACAACTTCAAGCCGGGCTTTGCGAGCGCGCTGATGAATAAGGACTTGGGCCTGGCCATGGACGCGGTAACTTCGACGGGATCGACGGCGCCGCTGGGCAGCCACGCCGCCGAGATCTACGCTGAGTTCATCGCGTCCGATGCCTCCCACGCCGATAAGGACTTCAGCGCGGTCATCGAGATGTTCACCTGACCCGAATTAGAAGTCGCCCGCGTTGCGCCGCAAGGTCTCGATTGACGACACCAGCGCCTGCGATTCGTCGGCATCCATGCCGATGTCGGCGAACACCTGCTCGTTGAGCGTGACGGTGGCGTCCTCGGCAGTGGAGCGGCCAAGATCGGTGATCTGCACCAATGTGGTCCGTCCGTCGGTCGGGTGCGGCGCCCGCTGAACGAGCCCGTCGGCCTCGAGTCGCCGGATCGCGTGGGTCACGCTGGTGACATGTACTTGCAGCCGGTCGGATGCTTTGGTGATCGGCAACGCACCGGTCCGGCTGAACGCCAGCAGCCGGAGCAATTCGTAACGGGAGAAACTCAGGTCGTACGGACGCAGTGCGGTCTCGACGCGGGCCAGCAGGATCTGGTGCGCCCGCATCACCGATGTCACCGCCACCATGCCCGGCGACACATCGCCCCAACCGGCACGCTCCCAATTGGCCCGCGCTGCAGCGATCGGGTCGCGCTTCGCGCGACCCGCATTCGATCCCTCCGGCGTTGAGGCAGCCACGCCCATTCTTACCGCAGATCCGGGATCCGGCCTCCCCCACCCCCTCGAGTAGGAGAGGCCGGGCCGGGTTGCCCTCTGATTTCAGGCCGCGGTCCTTGGCATGGATTTTCCTACCGCGGACAGCACGGCAAGGCTGGCGTCGTGGTTGCCCACGGCGATCCGCGCGGCGCCGTCTGGATAGCACCGCACGTGCAACCCGCTGTCGGCGAAAACGTCACGCCACGGTTGACCCTGCCCGCCCCGTGGGGGCAGGTACACGAAGTTCGCTTGCGCGTCGGTGGTGTATATCCCCATGGCACTCAGCCGCATCCGCAGATAGCGACGCTCGGCCGTGATCAGCTGGATCCTGTGCTGCAGTTGGTCTTCGGCAGCGTAGCAAGCCGCGACCGCGGGCAAGCTGGTCAGAGCGATGCCGAACGGCAGCTGCTGGGCCCACAGTTTCGGGGCTAGCTCCGGGGAAGCGAGCCCATAACCGATCCGCAATCCAGCCAGCCCGTAGGCCTTCGAAAAAGTCCGTACCACAACCACGTTCGGAAACCGCCCAAGTAACGCCGAAACGTCGAGCTGATGCTCGGGAGCGGCGAACTCGATGTAGGCCTCGTCAAGCAGCACGACGGTGTCGCGCGGCACCCGGTCCAGGAATCGCATCAGCTCGGCTATCGGCTCCAGTGTGCCGGTGGGGTTATGCGGCCGGCACACCACGACAACGCGGGCATTCGCGGCGGCATCGGCCAACCCATCGAGGTCGTTATGACCGTGCTTGTCGAGCGGGACGGTCAGCGAGTCCAGACCCGTCATGCGCGCGAGAATCGGGTAGCCGTCGAAAGTCGGCGTCGCCATGGCCATCGTGTCGCCAGGGACGGTCAGTGCCTGCAGCGCCTGCAGCACTACGCCCGTCGCGCCGGCACCCAGCATCACATGGTCCGCGGGCAGACCGACACGAGAGCCGATCAAACCGCGCAGCCGCTCGGGTAAGAACTCTGGATACCGGTTGGCTGAATCAATCGATCTGATCAGCGCCGATCGCACCGCCGGAAGCGGCGGAAAGGGATTCTCGTTGAGCGACAACGCATGCGGGTCGATCGCACTGGGAAGCACGTCATCAATCTCGACGTCGGCAAAGCTCTGCAGGGGATGCATCAGACTCGCCCGCCCCAGCGCACTGCCGCGGCACCGGCGAAGTCGCCGGCGTGTGCGAACGCTGCCATCATGACCAGGTCACCGGCCTTGACCTGGCCGTCAGATATTGCGTGGTCCAGATTGATCGGGATGCCGGCGCCGAAAAGGTTGCCGCACTGATCGAATGTGTCCCGGTGGCGTTCCTCGGGCAATTCGAGGGCGTCACGCCAGTTGCGCAGGAACGCCCGGTTGGGCTGGTTCGTGACCAGCAGATCGATATCTTTGGAACGCAAACCAATTCGGTCGCACACCGCCAACGTCACCTCGGGGACCTGTCGATTGCCCCGGGCCAGCACCTTGGTGATCTTGCTTTCGGTGAAGCCGATAGACAGCTCACCGGGCCCCGGCTTCCACCACTTGCGAGGCGGGTCGGACGCGAGGGACATCTCGCCGGCGAATTCACCGTAAGTTCGGCACTCGATATCAAGAATGGGCGACCGCTCCGACAGCTCGACCAACCCCACCGCGGCCCCGTCGCCGGGCACCGCCGCCTGTGCCTTGCGGCGAACTCCAGGCTGATCGAAAACCTGGCCCGCAGCATTCTGCGCCACCGCGATGAGGGCGGTGTGCCCGGACCCCGACGACAACAGCTTGCGAGCCACGTTGAGCGCCAACACGAATGCGGCGCAACCGCCGTTGTGCAGGTCGAGCACCCAGGACGGCTTCATACCGAGGCGGTGCGCGATCCCACCGCCCGCACCGTAGAAGGGCAGGTCGGGTGCCTGGGTGTGCGTGATCAGAACATCGGCACCTGCGATGACGTCGTGGCCGTGCCGTTCGATCAGACCCTGCGCCGCACGCTCGATCATGTCGACCGCGGTCTCGTCGGGAGCGACGTGATGACGGAATTTGGGTGCGCGGAACATCAGGTTGTCACGCAGCTCGTCGGACTCGGCGAACTGCGCGTAATACTCCGCGCTTATCGGCTCGCCGGGCAGATAAGTGGAAACGTCGGTCAGACTGACGGTTGGCTGGCTCATGATTTCCCTATCTCATCCACACCGGGGTCACCGGCAGGCCATTGTGGTGGCGGTATTCGGCGATTGCCTTGAGGTTCTTCATTTCCAGCAGGTGGCCCGCGCCGAACATGTCCCAGAAGTCGCCGACCCAGACCGGGCGCTCCGCGGGTGCGGTTTCCGGATACGGGTTGTTGTCGTAGAAGGGGTGATGGCAATTGGTCCACAGGACAACCGAACCCGGCTTGTCGAGGACCACTTGGGCGTCGATGACGCGCATCAGATAAACCATCCACAGATGCTTGCCCTGGTCCCACGCGCAGTGGTAATCGACGGTGCGGGCCTGTTCATTGGCGACGGTCCGGGTGTAGATCTCGGTCTCCGAACCGAGCCGGTCGTAGGCCAACCACAGGCCCGGCTCATCGGTGGGCACGAAGCCACGCAGGCTGTACGTCCACTCCTCGAGACTGCGCGTATCGGAAAGGTATTCGTACAGCTCGTCGGGAGGACAGTCGATATATTCATTGACGGTGCAATATTGGCCGAAGACCTCATCGTGCGGGTAGACCGACCGCATCATGTCCATGATGATCGGGGTGGCCTGCTCCCGGGGGCTGGTCTCAATGCGGGTCAAACCCTCGATGGGTTCGTCGGTGCCCATCTGAGTGGAACGGTGGGTCTGGATATCGTCAAGCGCTGGCAGCGACATTTGTTCGCTCCTCCTTCACGGTTGAAATCTCTTCTCTAGCGGCTGTTTTGGTGTGCTGAACGAGAAACGGAGCGAACGGTGGGATTTCATCGGCCGCGCACTCAATACTTACGACGGCGGGGCCGTCGACGTTCAGCGCTGCGCGCATAGCCGCGGCAAGCCCATCGAGATCGGTGACGTCGATGGAGGCCAGCCCTGGAAACATGGCTGCCAGACCGGCGCCCAGTTGGCTGGGGCGGAATCGGTTGTAGCTGTACAGGTCGTCATAGAAAAGCTGCTCACGGGTGACGCACATCCCATGCGCGTTGTTGTTGAACAAGACGAAGGTCACCGGGAGTCGGTAGTGGACAGCGGTGTGCACCTCCATGCCGTGCATGAAAAACGCTCCGTCGCCGGCAATCACCGCGGTACGCCCGCGCGGCCGGCCGCTGTTGGCACGCCCAAAGGCCATCCCGATGCCTGCACCGAAGCTGTAGCCCATGCCACCCATGCCGAGGGCAACCGCGAATCTGCCGCCCCGCCGCACCGGGAGGTAATGGATCGCCGCCGCGCCGGTGTTACCGGCATCGACAACGATATCGGTCCCGTCGGGCAGGACACCGTCGAGAACCGCCATCGCGTCGCGGTAGCGCACTCCCGCCTCCGCGCAGTGTGGCGGTATCAACTCGGTGCGCTGGACCAGATCTGGCACCCGCACACCGGTGGGCCGCCCGGATCCGGACAGCGCGTCGGTCAGCATGCGCAGCGAGCCCCGCAGGTCATCGGTGTGCACGTGGGTGCACGGAAAGTAGGGCGGCGCCGACCCAATTGAGACGGTTCGCACCGCTGCGAGCACTTCATCGAGGCCGGTGCGTGCGGTGACCGACAGTCGAGTGCCGACCACCAGGCAGACGGCGCTGGCGGCCGCCGCTTCGGCTACCCCGGGATGGCCCATCACCCCGGTCACTCCGAGCGCCGACGACGAACCGAAACCCGGTGTGCCGGCTACATCCTTGGCGTCGGGCACGGTGGCCACCCGAGCGCGCAGCACGGCCCGCAACTCTTCCAATTCGGTCCGGGCATCGTCGCGGGCCACCTGCTCGCCCACGATAATGGTGATCGGCCCTTTCGCGTTGCGCAGTGCCCGCACGATGGGATGCGGGTTCCCAATGCGTCGCTGTTCTTGCGGCTGGCCGCTCGGGCCGCCCCACTGCGGCATTACCGCGATGCTGGCCTGCTGAATGTCCTTGGGCAGCAGCAATACCGCCGGACCGCCGCTACGTGCAGCGGCGATGGCCCGAGACAGTGCCGCGACGATGTCAGCCGGGTCGAGCACCCGCTCACACGACACCGACACGGCGGAAAACACTGCCTCCGCATCCAGCGATCCGTTGCGGCCGCTGGTGTCCTGGAAGCTTCCGCGGCCGTCCATCGTCGTGGCGGTCTGGCCGACCAACGCCAACACCGGAACGCGGCTGGTCAGCGATTCACCAAGGCCTGCAACAAGATTGAGCGCACCACCCCCCGAGGTCGCCGCTACGACTCCCAATCCCGAACCCAATCCGGCCCCGCTGCGGCTGTACCCGTCGGCCATCACGGCGGCGGAAAACTCGTGCTTGGCCAGTACGGCGGTGATTCCGGGTTGGAAGTGCGCCGCGTCGTAGAGGTCCTCGATGTTGGCGCCGTCCACTCCGAATATGTGGCCGACTCCGAGTGCCGCGAGGCGTTCGACGATGTAGTCGACCACCCGTTGTTGCCGAGTGTGCTTGCTAGGCATCTTTTTCACCTCTAATTGTGACGATGCCTATTACACGAGTTAGGCGAGCCTTTGGTTCACCGGGCGCCCTCGGACAGTCAAACGGGTAAAAAAATCCTCGACCTCGCCGCTTTTGCGGCTAGGCCGAGGATTTACCCCGCGAGGTTTTAGAGCGAACGCTGCAGCAGCACCTGACCGTTGTCAGCGGAAACGATCTGCACGGCGGCGATCTGGTCGACCGGAGTCGAGATGCTGCCCGCAGGCGTCGCAGTGTGGCCGGGGTCGGCCACCCAGGTTGCCAGCCGCGTTTGGCTGCCATCGCGACCCACCACGACCATGGCAAGGGTGTCATGGTGCGCCGTCAGCGGAGCCAGGCAGACACACTTCAGGTCGATGAATGTGCCCCAGTGCTGAGGGGTCAGCGCCACCGAGGAGGCCAGCAGGTGCGTCCCGACCTGTGTCATCTGCTGCGCGGAGGCGGTCACCTGCTGTGGAGCGGTCGAGGAATGACCTTGAATACCGACGAGCACAGCGACTCCCAGAACCACGGCCGCGGCGGACGATGCCACCCAGGTCGCGACGCGAGTACGGCGGCGCCGGAAGCGCACCGTGCCCAGCAACATCGGCAACAACTCCGGAGAGATCTCCGGAGTTGCCGATCCGCTCCCCGCCGTTAGGGCGGCGGCGTCGATTGCGGCCACTTCCGCGTGGTCAAGCTGCGAAAGCAGCGCCGGCATACCACTGAGTTCAGCGACGCCCTGCCGGCAATCCGGGCAAGAGGCCAAGTGCGTCTCGAATTCGCGGCGCTCGGCAGCGGACAGCGACCCCAAAACGTATGCGGCATCCCACATCGCGTAGTGGTGATTGTCTTCCATGGTCTGTCCAAATACCTCGTAGTCACCGGGCGGGCCGATGCCTTGTAGCGGTGTCCTCATCTCATCCATCTCCTGTCACCTCCAAGTATTCGGAGCCGATGACCACCTGGGTGGGGCTGAAACAAAAGCCCAGCGTCGTCATCGGGTAACTCCGAGTTCCTGCAAAGTGAGTCGCAGCGCCCGCAGCGCATAGTGTAGTCGCGACTTCACTGTTCCTTCGGCAATGTCAAGGTCTGCAGCAATCTGCGCAGTCGTCCAGCCGCGGTAGTAAGACCGTTCTACGACGGCCCGATGTTCGGCAGATAACTGCGCCATCGCGTCGGCCATCAGCAACCGGTCCAGCGCCGCGTTCACCTCGTCCGGTGTGGACTGCTCAGGTGCGCCCTCCACGTCGGTCGAGGCGACTACATTTCGGTACCGCGCGCTGCGCCGGTCGTCGATGATCATGTTGCGAGCCACGGTGAACAACCATGCGCGCGCCGACCGCTCTGTGTCACCGATGACTTCGGGATGTTGCCATGCCCGTAGCAGCGTTTCCTGGACGACATCCTCGGCGTGACTGGCGTCGCCGGTCAGCCGAAGCGCATAGCGCCACAAAACACTGGCATGCTCGTCATACAGCGCCTTCATCAGAGCTGTTTCGGCAGCTGTGCTAGCCAAACGTGCCACTCGATCACCTCCGCCTACTGACACGAGTCGACTAGGCGTTTAGTTCACCGCCGCCGCGGAAAACCCGATAAGCGCTGGTCTGCCCGGGTCTGAGCGACCAGCTTAGGTCGTCGTCAGGATGCGGGGGCCACTCTCGGTTACCGCCACGGTGTGTTCCCAGTGTGCGGCGCGCGACCCGTCGGTGGTGGTGACCGTCCATTCGTCGTCGAGCACCCGCGTCTTGCCGCTTCCGAGAGTCAGCATCGGTTCAATTGCCAGGACCGAGCCGGGCGCCAGCACCGGGCCACGCCCGGGAGAGCCCTCGTTCGGCAGGAATGGATCCATATGCATCTGTCGGCCGATGCCGTGGCCGCCGTAGCCATCCACGATCCCGAAAGCGCGCCCATAACGGGCCTGTGCCGCACGCGTGCCCAGTTCGATGGCATGCGAGACGTCCGTCAACCGGTTGCCACTGATCATCGCGGCTATTCCGGCTTCCAGCGATTCCCTGGTCGCCGCGGAAAGCGCTTCGTCTGCCGGGTCTAGGGCGCCGATCCCGAAGGTGATCGCCGCATCGCCGTGCCAGCCCTCCAAGACCGCGCCGCAATCGATGGACACCAGGTCCCCGGGCGCCAGTATTTCCCCGGCGGACGGGATGCCGTGAACAACCCGGTCGTTGATCGATGAGCAAATGGACGCCGGGTAGCCGTGGTAACCGAGGAATGACGGGGTGGCGCCTGCGTCGCGAATCACCGCTTCGGCGACTTGATCCAGGCTCAGGGTCGATACCCCGGTGACTGCGGCCGCGTGAACCGCTTGCAGAGCAGCGGCGACTACCGCGCCGGCAGCGCCCATCGCGTCGAGTTCGCCGGGGCTGCGCTGCGGAACTACCCTGCGACTCCGCAGGCGCGCCAGCGCGCTCATGACTACTTGCCCAGGACCTTCAGCGCGCGGGCGAAGACCTCATCCACGGTGCCGACGGCGTCCACGGTCTTCAATTCGTGGCTGTAATAGTCCAGCAGCGGGGCGGTTTCGTCGCGGTAGACCTTCATCCGGTTGCGGATCACGTCATCGGTGTCATCGGCGCGACCACGCCCTTTGAGCCGGTCGAACAACAAGTCCTCGGCCACCCGGAATTCGACAACCGCATCGAGCTCGAGGCCCCGGCGATCGAGCATTTCGTGCAACGCCTTGGCCTGTTCGACCGCGCGCGGATATCCGTCCAGGATGAAGCCGCCGGCCACGTCCGCATCATTCAACCGGTCATCGACGAGCTGGTTGGTGAGTTCCGAGGGCACCAAGTCGCCGGCGTCCAGGTAGCGCTTGGCTTCCAGGCCTAGTTTGGTGCCGTTGCCGATGTTGTGCCGGAACAGCTCACCGGTGGAGATCTGTGGGATCCCAAGCTTTTCGGCAAGCTTTTCGGCCTGTGTACCTTTGCCCGCTCCCGGCGGTCCAAGCAAAACGAGTCTCACTTGAGGAACCCTTCATAGTTGCGCTGCATGAGCTGACTTTCGATCTGTTTGACCGTGTCCAAACCGACGCCAATCATGATCAGAACCGCTGTACCACCAAATGGCAAATTCTGGACTGTTCCGCCATTGCCCTGGAGGAACAGATTGGGCAGCACCGCGATCGCACCCAGGTAAATCGAGCCCGGCAGCGTGATCCTGCTCAGCACGTAACGCAGATAGTCGGCAGTCGGCTTTCCTGGTCGAATACCGGGAATGAAGCCGCCGAACTTCTTCATCTCGTCGGCACGCTCGTCAGGATTGAACGTGATCGAAACATAGAAGTAAGTGAAAAAGATGATGAGCCCGAAGTAGATGCTGATGTATACCGGGTCGCTCGGGTCGGACAGATAAGTGCCGACCGCCTTGTCCCACCAGCCGTTGCCCACGCCGCCGCTGCCACTTCGAACCAGCTGGGTGATCAGATGGGGAATGTAGATCAGCGACGATGCGAAGATGACCGGGATAACGCCGGCCTGGTTGACCTTCAACGGCAGGTAGGTCGAGGTGCCGCCGTACATCCTCCGGCCCACCATGCGCTTGGCGTATTGCACCGGGATTCGGCGCTGACCCTGTTCGACGAACACCACGCCGACGACGATGGCCAGTGCGGCCACACAGACCGCGGCGAAGATGACCCCGCCGCGGCTGTCGAGGATGGATCGTCCCTCAGCGGGAATGCGCGCAGCGATGCCGACGAAGATCAGCATCGACATGCCGTTTCCGATACCGCGCTCGGTGATCAGCTCGCCCATCCACATCACCAACGCCGCACCGGCCGTCATCACCAGCACGATGACGACAAGGGTGAAGATGCTTTGGTCGGCGATGATGTCCAGCGAGCAGCCCTGCAGCAGGCCTCCGTTTGCCGCCAGCGCCACAATGCTGGTGGCCTGCAGGACGGCCAGCGCGATCGCCAGATAACGGGTGTACTGCGTCATCTTTGCCTGGCCGGACTGGCCCTCTTTGCGCAGTTCCTCGAACCGCGGAATGACCACGGTGAGCAGTTGCACGATGATGCTGGCGGTGATGTATGGCATCACCCCTACCGCGAACACCGTGAGCTTCAGCAGTGCGCCACCCGAGAACAGGTTGATCAGTGAATAGATCTGTCCGGCTTCGCCGCTGCTGGCCTCTTTGATGCACTGCTGCACGTTCGGGAAGTTCACGCCCGGGGACGGCAGGGCAGCACCCAAGCGGTAGAGAATGATGACGCCAAGCGTGAAGAGGATCTTCCGTCTCAGGTCGGCTGTCCGCAGCGATGAGATGAAAGCCGAAAGCACTCTTCCTCCTGCGCAGCCGAACTCTGGTCGCGGTGTTCCAACCCGGCTGTTTGGCCGACTGGATCGTTCCTGGGTCATCCTGCGTCACGCGCCCAAGCCCCGCAGGCAGGACGTCCGGCGTCGCGCGTCAGACCGTGTACGAGACTAACAGCTGGTCTGGCCAGATTCTTAACCGCCGCCGTCCAGCCGTCCCCGGAGCGGCCTAGGCCGGGCCCAAATGTCCCGTCCGGGAACAGTCAGTGAACCTGCAGGAAGCCGTCAGCCATGTGGCGTATATTTCTGGTAGTTCTTTACATTTGCTAAGTATCGAAAGCTAAGTACCGAAACCGAGGATCGAAGGCTTATCAGATGACACGTACTGATCAAGACAGCTGGGACCTGGCCTCCAGCGTCGGTGCCACGGCCACCATGGTCGCCGCGGCGCGGGCGCTGGCCAGCACGCAGAACAACGCGATCATCAACGACTCGTTCGCGGCGCCATTGGTGCGCGCGGTCGGGCTGGACTTCTTCACCCGCCTGGCCGATGGCGAAATCAACTTGTCCGACGTGGCCGACGGCGAACGCGACCTGCAACTGGAGACCGACTCGATCGCGGTCCGCACCCGCTTTTTCGACGATTTCTTCCTGAACGCCGCCCGCGACGGCGTGCAGCAGGCGGTAATCCTGGCCGCCGGCCTTGACGCCAGGGCATACCGCCTGGCCTGGCCGCCCGGGAGCGTGGTCTACGAGGTCGATCAGCCCCGGGTCGTCGACTTCAAGACCACCGCGATGTCGAACCTCGGCGCCGCTCCGACCGCTGAGCGCCGAACCGTCAGCGTCGACCTGCGGGACGACTGGCCGGCCGCCCTGCGCCAGGCTGGATTCGACGTAGCGCAACCGACCGCGTGGAGCGCCGAAGGCTTGCTCATGTACCTTCCGCCGGAAGCCCAGGACCGACTCTTCGACAACATCACCGCGCTGTCCGCGCCCGGCAGCAGGCTGGCCACCGAATACCATGGCGACGACGCCGGCCCGACCATGACCGAGCGCGCGCAGCAGTTCAACGAGCGGTGGGCCAACATCGGCTGCGACATCGACCTGTCGGGGCTGTTCTTCGATGGCGAGCGCAGCAATGTCGTCGACTACCTGACCGCTCAGGGCTGGCATACCAGCAGCCGGCCCCGGCGAGAGCTGTTCGCCGATTATGGTCTCGCCTTCCCCGAAGACGAGACCTCGCAGCTCCGCAACATCGTCAGCCTCAACGCCACACTCAAATAACCGCCGCACGCAAAAGCGAAGGCTCGAATTTAGGGGGATCCTGCATGACGGACAGCGCAAGCGCGGGCACCGTACGGCACGACGGGGACAGCTGGGACCTGGCGTCCAGCGTGGGAGCCACCGCCACCGCGGTCGCCGCCCGGCGGGCAATGGCGTCCAAGGGCCCAAACCCGTTGATCGACGATCCCTTTGCCGAGCCGCTGGTGAATGCCGTCGGAGTAGATGCCTTCATCCGGATGATGAACGGCGAGATCGAGGTCCCCGAGGAGGATCCCTCCTTCACACCGCAGCGACTGAGTGAAGGCATGGCGGTCCGCACCCGGTTCTTCGACTCGTTCTTCCTGAGCGCGGCCGAAGCCGGTGTGCGCCAGGCCGTGATCCTGGCGTCCGGGCTGGACACCCGCGCCTACCGGCTGCAGTGGCCCGCCGGGACGGTGGTCTACGAGATCGACCAGCCGCAGGTGATTGAGTTCAAGACCCGGACTCTGGCCGATCTGGGCGCCGAGCCCACCACCGGCCGCAAGGCCGTGGGCATCGACCTTCGCGACGACTGGCCGGCGGCGCTGCGCGACAGCGGATTCGACCAGAGCCAGCCAACGGCCTGGATCGCCGAAGGCCTGCTCGGCTACCTACCGCCGGACGCACAGGACCGCCTGTTCGACAACATCACCTCGCTCAGCGCGCCCGGCAGCCGCGTCGGTACCGGGTACGTCCCGGATATCAGCGACCGCGTCGCGAAGCACAAGCGGCACCAGGAGATCAGCGACCGCTGGCGCCGGATGGGGTTGAATCTCAACTGGTCCGAGCTGGTCTACGAAGGCGAACGCAACGACGCTGCAACCTATCTGTCCGATCGGGGCTGGCAGACGACGGTGCGCAGCACGCCCGAGCTCTACGCGGAGAACGGCTTCGAGTTCCCGGAAGAGCCGACCGCGGTTGCCTTCGGCGACATCAAGTACTTATCCGCCGTCTTGAAGGGCGGGGCTACGGCATGACGCGCGCAGACCAGGACACCTGGGACTTGGCATCGAGCGTCGGCGCGACCGCCACTTGGGTGGCAGCCTGCCGCGCGCTGGCCAGCAAGCAACCCAACGCGCTCATCGATGATCCGCTTGCCGATCCACTGGTTCGTGCGGTGGGTAAGGAATTCTTCATCCGCGTGCTCGACGGCGAGATCACGGACGAGACCGGTGGTCTCGCTGCCGACGCCGACCCCGACGCGGAATTCAACCTGCGGCGAATGGTCGACATGATGACCGTGCGTACCCGCTACTTCGACGACTTCTTCACGGGGCCTGCCGGAGCCACCGGTGCCGGGATTCGCCAGGTCGTCATCCTGGCCGCCGGCCTGGACTCGCGTCCGTACCGGCTGCCGTGGCCCGCGGGCACCGTCGTTTACGAAGTCGATCAACCCGCGGTCATCGAGTTCAAGTCGACGACGTTGTCCCGGTTGGGCGCCCAGCCCACCGCCGAGCGCAGGACGGTTTCGGTCGATTTGCGTGACGATTGGCAAAACGCGTTGCAGCAGCACGGTTTCGACGAATCCAGTCCCAGCGCGTGGAGCGCCGAGGGCCTGCTGATGTACCTGCCGCCGGACGCTCAGGACCGGCTGTTCGACGCCGTCACCACGCTCAGCGCCCCGGGCAGCCGCCTGGCCACCGAATACCATTCGGACGGCGCGCCGGTGCTGCTCGACAAGCGCGCCAAGGCGATGGCCAGCCGCTGGGGCCGATTCGGCTACGACATCGATGTATCCACTCTGGTCTACCGGGGCGAACGCACACCGGCAGCGGAGTATTTGAGTGCCCACGGCTGGCAGGTCGCGATGACCACCCGTGCGGACCAGTTCGCCGACGCCGGGCTGGCTATACCGAAAGGTGACAGCTTGCAGTCGCTACAGACCAGCGTGTCCGTCACCGCGGTGCGGAAGTAACGACCGGTTAGGCGGGTTCGACCCCGGGCGACCGGACAACCATCGGCACGGCCGGGAAGCACCACGCCATCTCCGACCGCGACTTACGCAGCGCCGCGGTCCCGTAGCCCTTCTTGCGGTGATCGGGATGAATCCAGATCCGCACGTCCACCTCGCCGTTGACAAGCTCGCCGAACACCATTCCGACCTTCTCGCCCGAATCGACGGCCACGAACCAGGCGGCCTCTTCGTCGTCGACGCGTGCCAGCGCCGCGCTGATTTCATCGTCGAGGCTGCCGGCCGGCCCGCCGGATCCGTCGCCGGCGGCACCCATGTCCGAGGTCCGGGTGGCGAAGACGTCGCGGTCCCGGTCGGCGGAAAAAGCCAGCAACTCCAGGGTGTCGCCGGAGCTGGCCGGCCGCTCGCCGACGGTGAAGCTCAGCTGTTTGTTCAGGTCCTCCAGTTCGGCGAGGATCTGTTTGCGCGAATCGATGGTGAGCCGGTCGAACGACATGCTCATCACGGCTTCGGCGGCCAGGTGCGACGTGTCAAGCAACTGGACGATCGCCTCTACCGCGGCGGCTTTGTTCTCGGATTCCACCACCACGTCGGCCACCTCATGGCGGCGCTCCAGCGCTTTCAACAGCGCGTCGGCAATCTCGCGGCGGGCAGCTTTGCGGTCCTGGTCGGTCATTGCATAAGCCTAGAACTTCACCTGCCGTATTGCGCGAGATCCTGCGCTAGTCGGGTCGCAAGACCTGATACGAGGGCCGCTCGCCGAGCTCCAGGAACCGCCCGTAGCGATCGGCGACCGCAGCCGCCCAGGTCGGTTGGGGTTCGACGACACGCTCGGTCGAGGCCCAGCGCGCGGCGTCTGTGATCGCGGATTCCAGACCGGTTGCCATGCGGGCGAGGAACGCTGCACCCAGTGCCGCACCCTCGGCCACCCCGGACACTTCCACCGGTCGGCCGGTGGCGTCGGCCATTGCCTGCATCCACGGCTGCACCCGGGTGCCCCCGCCCGCGGCCACGATGCGCGTCACCGGCGCACCGCTGAGTTCGATGAGCTGGCGAACGACAAAGCCCGACGCTTCGTAGGCGGCTCGTCGCAGCGACGCGGCGTCTTGAGTGAGGTCTAGGGCATCGAGCGAGCCGCGACGGTCCGGGTCGTGCAGCGGGCTCCGCTCGCCGCGAATGTAGGGAGCCCACACCGGCACTCGGCGCGGATCGACCTTCTCGAGCTCACCGCCCTCGCCCCGCGCCAGGATCCGGTCCACCCAGCCGAGAAACAAACCGCCGGCGTTGCTGGCTCCGCCAATCTGGAACTTCCCGGGAGCCGTGTGCGGGATGGTCCACAGACCCGGCAGCTGCCGGAACTCGGGGATGGTGATCCACACGATCAGGGTGGTGCCACATATCACCAGTGCGTCGCCGTCGCGGTCGGCACCCGCGACGACCTGTTCGCAGACGGCGTCGATGGCGCCGATGGCCAAGGGCGCCTTAATCGCCCGGACCTCGCCGGCAACGGTTCCCATGGTGTCTACGCGAGGCATCTGTTCGACCGTTGCACCGGCTTCGGCACAGGCCGCCGGATCCCAGCCGGTGCCATCGAAGAGTGGAAAGGCGGTGAAGGCCGTCGTTAAGTCGATTACCGCCTCGCCCGCTAGAGCGTGGTTGGCGACCGCGGACGCCGGCCAATATCCGGCCGCATCGGGCGCTTCGGTGGCGGTCCAGCGGAGAAACTCGGCCGACTCGCCCATCGCCGGGATTGGTTGCGCCGGGGCGCCCGGGACCCGGCCCCTGCCGTCGCCGTACAGCAGGCCCGGGGTGGTGGGGCGACCCACGGAATCGACGGCGGTCAGCGACGGCACCATCGCGGACACGGCCACCCCACGTGCATCGGGACGTGCCAGTTGATCCAGGGCTGCCAGCGGACCCCGCCGCCATGCCTCATCGGCGTCGTGCTCAAGTCGGTCGGGCGCCGGCGCCCGTAGCTGGTGCGGAATCCGGACCCGCGCAGTCACCTGGCCATCCTCGTCGGCGGCCACCGCTTTGACGGCCGTCGTACCGACGTCGATGCCGATTGTGACGGCTTTACGTGACACGGGCGTCACCGTACGCCAGCATAGGCAGTTGTGACATCGAGACCGCGCGCATTGGTGACCGCCCCGCTACGGGGACCCGGGTTCGCCAAGCTCCAGCAGCTGGCCGACGTGATCTATGACCCTTGGATAGAACAGACCCCGCTACGGATCTACACCCCCGAGCAGTTGGCCGACCGGATCGGAGCCGAAGCTGCCGATCTGATTGTGGTGGAGGCCGACTCGGTGCGCGGGCCGGTGTTGGACTTGGGCTTGCGCGCGATTGTATCCACCCGGAGCGACCCAAACAACGTCGATATCGCGGGAGCCACTGCGGCCGGCATCCCGGTGCTGAATACGCCGGCGCGCAACGCCGACGCGGTCGCCGAGATGGCAGTGGCCCTACTATTGGCGGCCACCCGGCATCTTGTGACCGGAGACGCGGATGTCCGCAGCGGCAACATGTTTCGCGACGGCAGCATTCCCTATCAGCGGTTCCGTGGCTGGGAGATCGCGGGACTCACCGCCGGACTGGTGGGCCTGGGTGCCGTCGGCAGAGCCCTGCGGTGGCGGCTGTCCGGTCTGGGTCTGCGGGTCATCGCATACGATCCGTACAACGACGAAGCCCGCCACAGCCTCGACGAGTTGCTGGCCGACGCTGACGTGGTCTCCCTGCACGCGCCGGTCACCGACGGCACCGTCGGGATGATTGGTGCCAAGCAGTTCGCGGCCATGCGCGAGGGCGTCGTCTTCCTCAATACCGCGCGGGCCCAGCTGCACGACACCGACGCCCTCGTCGACGCCCTGCGCGCCGGCAAAGTGGCCGCCGCGGGGCTGGATCATTTCGCCGGCGAATGGCTGGCCACCGATCACCCGTTGACGGGCATGCCCAATGTTGTGCTGACCCCCCACATCGGCGGAGCGACGTGGAACACTGAGGCCCGACAGGCGCAGATGGTGGCTGACGACCTGGAAGCGCTGCTGAAGGGGAACACGCCCGTCCATATCGTCAACCCGGAGGTGCTCGGCCCATGACGTCCGTGAAATCGGTCGACAATCCCGAAGCCGCCGTGCTGGCGGCTGCCAAGGACATGTTGCGCCGCGGCCTGGTCGAGGGAACCGCCGGCAACATCTCGGCGCGGCGCTCCGACGGCAACATCGTCATCACACCGTCCTCGGTCGACTACGCCGAGATGGTGCTCGACGACCTCGTGCTGATCGACCTGGAGGGCGCCGTCCAGCATGCCAGGGACGGACGGCACCCGTCGTCGGAGATGCATCTGCATCTGGCCTGTTACCAGGCGTTCGACGATATCGGCAGCGTGATCCACAGCCATCCCGTCTGGGCGACCATGTTCGCCATCGCGCATCAACCGATTCCGGCCTGCATCGACGAGTTCGCAGTCTACTGCGGCGGCGAGATCCGGTGCGCCGACTACGCCGCGTCCGGCACACCCGACGTCGGTGCCAACGCGGTCAAGGCGCTGCAGGATCGCGGCGCCGCGCTGATCGCCAACCATGGCCTGGTCGCCGTCGGGCCCCGTCCGGACAAGGCGCTGCACATCACCGCACTGGTCGAGCGGACCGCCCAAATCGTCTGGGGTGCACGCGCTCTCGGTGGCCCGGTGCCGATTCCCGACGAAGTGAACCGCAACTTCGCCGGCGTCTACAGCTATCTGCGCACCAACCCCATGTGATGAGCCGGGTTCGGCTTGGCCGCGCGAGCGTGGCCCGCGTGGTGGAGTTCCAGTTCAGCCTAGGGACCAAGTTTTTCGCCCGGACTCCCCCGTCGGGGTGGCAGGACAACATTGACCTGCTGGCGCCGGATTTCTACAACCCCGAGACCGACGAATGGCACATCGCGGTCCAGAGCTGGGTCATCGAGGTGGATGGGCTGACCGTCGTCGTCGACACCGGCGTCGGCAACGACCGCCGTCGTCCGCACATGCCGGCCCTGGATCACCTCAACACCGGGTACCTGGACGCGCTGTTGTCGGCGGGGATCGAGCCCGCTGACGTGGACATCGTGGTCAACACCCACGTCCACTCCGACCACGTCGGATGGAACACCATGTTGCACGACGGCGCCTGGATGCCGACGTTTCCCAACGCGCGGTATCTGGTGCCCGCCGCCGACTACCGCCACTTTGAGCCCGATGGGCCCGCGGCCAGACGATCGCCGCGCACCGAGGACGAGGCGGCCCAGCAGCGCGGTGACCAGTTGGTGTTCGCGGACAGCGTCTCGCCGATCGAGGCGGCCGGACAGCTCGTCGGATGGTCGGACGGTTACCAGATAAGTGAGTCGCTGCGACTGCTGCCCGCCCCCGGACACACTCCAGGCTCATCGGTGCTGTGGCTGGATGCGGGTCAGCCCGCCGTCTTCGTCGGCGATCTCACCCACAGCCCACTGCAACTGCGTCGACCTGACGAACCCTGCGCTTTCGACATCGATACCGACGCCGCCATGGCCACCCGCCGCCGTATCTTCACCGAGGCCGCACAAAGCGGGGCCGCGGTCATCCCCGCGCACTATCCCGGCCACGGCGGGGCGACGCTGCGCGCCGTCAGCGATGGATCCGGCCACTTCGACGTTGACGACTGGCTGGACATCGAACCGCTCAGCGCTGGTCAATAGCGACCTTGACGGCGCCGCTGTCGCCCTGATTGGCGATCGCCAGGAATGCGTCGCGCCACCGCTCCAGCGGAAATGTGTGGGTCAGCATCGGGCGCAAGTCGATCCGGCCGGCCTCGACCAGGTCGAGGTAGTGGGCAATGGCGTGCTTGCGCTGTCCGTCGATCTCCTCGATCCCGAAGGCATTCGAGCCCACCCAGCTGATCTCTTTGAAGTAGAGCGGGCTCCACTCCCAGCGGCCCGGGGCATGGACACCGGCCTTCACCAGCGTTCCCCGGGCCGCCAGAACTCGCACCCCGACTTCGAATGTCTCGGGCTTGCCGACGGTGTCGTAGACCACGTCGACGGCGCCGGGGTGAGCCATGGGCAGTCCTTGCAGCGGCTGGTGGAGCCGACCACCGCCCCACGCGACCAGCTCTTCGATGACGCTCAGCCGCGGCTCGTGCGCCAGTACCTTTGCGGCCCCGAACTTCCGGGCCAGTTCGGCCTGGGCCTCGAAGCGCGCCACCACGGCTAGGGCTACGTCGGGGTAGAGCGCCCGCAGGATCACCACCGCGCACAACCCGAGCGAGCCGGCGCCGTACACCAAAGCCCGGCCGGAGCGGGGCGGCGGGTGGCGGGTGATCGCGTGCAGGGATACCGAGAAGGGGTCGGCGAACACGGCCAGCTCGTCGGGAATCGAGTCGGGCACGCTGAGGAGCATGCTGTCGTGAGCCGGCATCAACTCGGCGTATCCGCCGGTCACGTCGGCCGAAACCCCGGTGTGGATGCCGGGTTTGATGTCGCCGTCGATGAAGCTCCAGCACAGGCTGTAGTCGCCGTTTTCGCAGGCGGGGCAAAGCGGTTCGATGGCGCGCGGCCCGCAGGACAGCCACGGGTTGAGCACCACCCGTTGCCCCACATCAAGGCCTCTGGCCTTGGGACCCAACGCCACCACGTCGGCGACCACCTCGTGACCCATGACCTGCGGGAACGAACAGAAGCCCGCCATCGCATTGTCGGCGTCACCCTCGCCGAAATCCATCAGGATCTGTTTGGAGTCCGACCCGCAGATACCGGTCAGCCGGGGCCGGGTGATCACCCAATCCTGATGCGGCAGTTGCGGGTCCGGCACCTGTTGAAGCGCCGTCGGAGTCCGCGACATGTTCTGGGTCAACAGGTTGGCGTTATCGGGAATGTCAAACTTGTCCGGTCGTACACCGAAAACGAGCGCCTTCATTTTTCTCCAAGCGGAGCCATAGCGGCCACCCCGGCGATGAATGTGTCGAGGTCAGCGTTCTTGGCGTCGATGACGGCCTTCATCTCGGGCACGTAGTGTTCGAAGCCGTCGCTGCCCAGCGCTGCGATGATGCCCGCGGCCACCTCGTCGGCCGCGATCCTGGGCCCCCGGTACAGGGGTGCTTCGCTACCCGGTTGGTCCCAGATCTCGGTGTCGACTGGGCCCGGCTCGATCAGCTTTACCGAGACCCCGCTGCCGTACAGGTCCACGGCCATCGCCTCGCTCCAACCGCACAGCGCGAATTTACTGGCACAGTAGGCGGTTTCGTGGATGATCCCGAGCCGTCCACCGACACTGGACACATTGACGATCATGCCGGTGCCTCGTGCCAACATCCGCGGCAGCAACGCCAGCGTCAAGCGCATCGGGGCGAAGAAGTTGACCCGCATGACGTTCTCTACGTCGTCTGGATCGAGTTCGGTGACGACCCGGCGCTTCGGGATCGCCGCGTTGTTGATCAGCACATCGATACCGCCGAGAACATCCCACGCCTGTTGCGCCAGCACGTCGAGCGCAGAGGTGTCAGCCAGGTCGGCCGCCCACATCGCGGAGTCCGGCGAGGTCTGCCGGCAATCGGTCAGCACCTCAGCCAGCCGATCCCCTCGGCGCGCGATCAGCCCCACCACGGCTTTCTGCGCGGCGAGTTGTCGGGCCATGGCCGCCCCCAGACCTGACGAGGCACCCGTGATGAGCACCCGCTTGCCGGCCGCCGCATACGCCATTCGTCAAGGTTGCCGCATGAGCGGATCTGCGTACAGTGGTGGAAGCTTGCTTATATCAACTAAGTATTATGCTAAGATAGTCTAAGTACATCCGATAGGGGGCAAAGAAATGACTTCTAGCACTAGGTTTGAAGGCGACACCTGGGACCTGTCGTCCAGCGTCGGAGCGACCGCCACCATGGTCGCCGCGGCCCGCGCCATGGCCACCCGTGCAGAGCGTCCACTGATCGACGACCCGTTCGCGGAGCCACTGGTCCGCGCCGTCGGCGTGGACCTGCTCACCCGGCTGGCCAGCGGCGAGCTGGACCCGGCCGAGCTGAACGACGTCTTCGACGCCGGCGACGCCACCGACGGCAGCGCGGGATCCAACGGGGCCATGTCCCGGATGGCAGACAACATGGCCGTACGCACCAAATTCTTCGATGAGTTCTTCCTGGACGCGACGAAGGCCGGCATCAAGCAGGTGGTGATCCTGGCCTCGGGCCTGGATTCCCGCGCGTACCGGCTGGCCTGGCCATCCCAGACGGTGGTCTACGAGATCGACCAGCCACAGGTCATCGAATTCAAGACCCGCACCCTCGCCGATCTGGGCGCCGAGCCCACCGCCGACCGGCGCGTGGTCGCCATCGACCTGCGCGACGATTGGCCAACCGCGTTGCGGACCGCCGGATTCGACCCGAGCCAGCCGACGGCGTGGAGCGCCGAAGGACTGCTCGGCTATCTGCCACCGGAGGCTCAGGACCGGCTGCTCGACACCATCACCGAGCTCAGCGCGCCGGGCAGCCGGATCGCGACCGAAAGCTCGAGCAACTTGGATCCCGGCGATCTGGAAAAGATGAAAGAGCGCATGCAACACATCTCCGAACGCTGGGGTGCGCACGGTTTCGAGCTCGACATGACCGGCCTCGTCTACCTAGGCGACCGCAACGAGGCGGCGCCTTATCTTTCCGACCGCGGCTGGCAGCTCGGCACGGCCAGTGTGCGGGATCTCTTTGCCGCCAATGGACTTCCCCCCTTCGAGGGCAACGACGTCCGGATGGGCGACTTGCTCTACGTGAGCGGCACTCTCGACAAGAACGCGAAATAGGAGCTTCGAATGACAACCAACTCGGCAAGAACCGACGGCGACAGCTGGGGCCCGGGATCCAGCGTGGGAGCGACCGCAACCATGGTCGCGGCAGGACGCGCGCTGGCCTCGAAAGGGCCCGACGCATTGCTGCAAGACCCGCTCGCCGACCCCCTCGTGCGCGCGGTGGGCCTGGACCCGTTCATCCGGATGATCGACGGAGAGGTCACCTTCGAGGATGACGCCCTGCTGCGCCGGGAGGCGCTGAACGAGCAGATTGCCGTCCGCACCCGGTTCTTCGACGACTTCTTCACCCGGGCCACCGACGCTGGGATCCGCCAAGCGGTGATCCTGGCCTCAGGCCTGGACACCAGGGCCTACCGGCTGGGCTGGCCGGAGGGCATGGTGGTCTACGAAATCGACCAGCCGCAGGTCATCGACTTCAAGACGCGCACGCTGGCCGACCTCGACGTCGCCCCGACCGCCGACCGGCGGCCCATCGGCATCGATCTGCGCAACGACTGGCCGAACGCGCTGCGGCAGCACGGTTTCGACGTCAACCAACCGACGGCATGGATTGCCGAAGGCCTGCTGGTTTACCTGCCGCCCGAAGCTCAGGACCGGCTGTTCGACAACATCACCGCGCTGAGTGCGCCGGGCAGCCGCGTCGCCACCGAGCACTTCCCCGACCCCGCCGCCTTCTCCGGCGAACGTGCGCAGCAGCTCTCCGAGCGCTGGAGCCGCCTCGGGTTCGACCTCAATATGTCGGACCTGATCTTCCACGGCGAGCGCAGCACCGTCATCGAGTACCTCACCGACCACGGCTGGGACGTAACCGCGCAGTCCGCCGAGGAACTGTACGCGCACAACGGGTTCGAATTTCCCGAGGACGAGATCATGGCGGCCTTGGGCGAAATGAGCTACGTGGCTGCCACGCTCAACTAGGAGTTGAGCTAGGCTCGTCTCATGCCACGCGCCGACGACGACAATTGGGATCTGGCGTCCAGCGTGGGGGCGACCGCGACCATGGTCGCGGCCGGTCGCGCGATGGCGTCGAAGGATCCCCGCGGTCTGATCAACGATCCGTTCGCCGAGCCATTGGTGCGCGCGGTCGGGCTCGATCTGTTCACCAAGATGATGGACGGCGAGCTCGACCTCAGCTCGGCGGAGAGCGTTTCGCCGACACGCCTGCAAGCGATCACCGACGGCATGGCGGTGCGCACGAAGTTCTTCGACGACTACTTCCTCGACGTCCGCGGACAGCGGGCGTGCGTCAAGCGGTGATCCTCGCGTCCGGGTTGGACGCGCGCGCCTACCGGTTACCCTGGCCGGCGGGCACGGTGGTCTACGAGATCGACCAGCCGCAGGTGATCGAATTCAAGACCAGCCACGCTGGCCGGCCTCGGCGCCGAGCCCGACGGCAACCCGGCGCACCGTCGCGATCGATCTGCGCCAGGACTGGCCGGCCGCGCTGAAGGCCGCCGGGCTGGACACGACGGCACCGACGGCGTGGCTGGCGGAGGGTCTGCTGATCTACCTGCCGCCGGAGGCTCAGGACCGGTTGTTCGACAACATCACCGCGCTCAGCGCGCCGGGCAGCACCGTCGCCACCGAATTCGTGCCCGGCATCATCGATTTCGACCCGAACAGGGTAAGCCAGATGGCCAGTACCGTTCCGGGACCACGGACTCGACATCGACATGGCATCGCTGGTTTACACCGGCCAGCGCAATCACGTCGTCGACTATCTCAAGGGCAAGGGTTGGGACGCCGAGGGCGTGACGCGCGCGGAACTGTTCCAGCGCAACGGCATCGATGTGCCGGCCGTGGAAGACGACGATCCGCTGGGCGAGATCATCTTCATCAGCGGCACCCTGCCCGGCTAGCCGGCCGCTAGAAACGCGACTGCCCCAGCCACAGCGCGTTCGCACCACTCAGCGCCCTGTTCGAGGTTTTCCAGGATCCCGGCAACCGAACGGACCAGCAACGCACCGACCGCCTCTGGCAGCGACGCCGCAGCCGGTTGCGATGACGCACGAGGCCGCAGCATGTCCAGCAGCGACGAGCCCGGATAGCTGACAATGCGGACTTCGGTGTCCTCATCCAGGCCGGCCAGGACTTTGGCTCGGCGCACGGCGGTTCGAAGCCCACCGAGTTCGTCGACCAGGCCGCGTTCCAGGGCGTCCGAACCGGTCCAGATCCGTCCTCGGGCAACGGCATCCACGGCCTCGGTGGTCAGGTTGCGGCCCTCGGCGACGCGCTCCACGAAGTCGGCGTAGAACAAGTCGGCCTCGGCCTCTCGATGGGCCTTCTGCTGCGGCGTGAATGGCGCGTCAATTGACCAGGCGTCGGCGTTGGCGTTGGTGCGCACGGCATCTGACGCGACCCCGAGCCGATCCTTCAGATCCCGAACCACCAGTTTCCCGCTGAACACACCAATCGAGCCGGTGATCGTGGCCGGATTGGCCACGATCGCGTCGGCGCTCATCGCAACGTAGTAGCCGCCGGAGGCGGCCACCGAACCCATCGACGCCACCACCGGTTTGCCACGTTCGCGGGGCCTGGTCACCTCGCGCCAAATGGTCTCTGACGCAGTGACCGAGCCTCCGGGACTGTCCACCCTGAGCACGATCGCGGACACCGAATCGTCGGCGGCCGCCTCCCGCAACGCCGCCGCGATCGTGTCGCCGCCGACCGACGAGTTGCCGAACGGCAGGAACTGCGGCCCGCCACGCCCATCGACGATCGAGCCCTCGATGTCGATCACTGCGAACGTGGGCTTGGAGCGGCGGCCGGGAACCGACTGGCACCGGCGGCGTCAGCCGTGGCCGGCCCGCGCCGGCGTAGCGCGTCAAATAAAGTCGAGGCGGTGCGTCATCGGTCGATTCGCCGGCATTCGGTGAAACAACCTTCCACACCAACCATTTCCGCTATCCGAGCGTAGGCCTCGTCGCGGAAACCGATCCGGTCGACCAGGCCGGAGGCGACCGCGTCGTCGCGCAATAGCGGGGCCCGGTCGGCCAACTCGTCGAGCGCGCCGGAATCGATGTCGCGCGATTCGGCGACCGCCTGCCAGACCTGCTCTTGCAGGCTTTCCAGCATCCGGGTGACGGCCTCACGATGGGCGTCGGTGAAGCCATCCTCGGTGAATAGGTTTACCGCCGATTTGTATTCGCCCCGCGCGACGAACTGGGCTTCGATCCCCACCTTGTCCAATGCCTCGCGCAGGAAGGTGGCGTTGCTCGCGAAGCCGATCAGCCCGACACTTCCCGAAGGCTGCATCCACACCTCACCGAACGCCGATGCCAGGTAGTACGACAACGTGCCCGGATAGGTCTCGGCCCAGGCCAACGAGGGCTTGACGGCGCTGAAGGCCGCGATGGCCTCCCGCAGCTCCTGGACCGCGGCCGGCGGCGACGCCCCAAGCTGCACGTGGGCGATCAACCCGGCCACCCGCGGGTCCTTCGCGGCACGGTGGATCGCTGCGACGGAATCGCGCAGCGTCATCGGTCGACCCGCACCGGTGATGATGGCCAGCGGATCAAAACCCGACGACTCCGGGGGCACCGACCGCAGGCTGAACTCCAGCACGCAGCCGTTGGGTATGCCCTGATGGCGGGCGGTATCGACCCGGTTAACCAGGGCTCGGACGTCGTCCGTGCGGTCTAAGAAGCCGGGAAGGGATGGCAGGAAGTCAAACATATCCTTCCAGCCTACCGATCGGCCGCCGTACGCTGCGAGCTGTTGAGCGTGCGAACCCCAACAGAGGTTCCGCCCAGTCCCTCAGCTAATCACCGACACCGTGCCGGTGCCCGAATTGGCGACGTAGATGGCGCCGGTGGTGGGGCTGACCGCCACCCCAACCGGCTCGAAGCCGACGGGGATGCTGGCCACCAGGGTGCCGGCAGGGTTGATCACCGACACCGTGTTGGCGGAGAAGTTGGTGACGTACATGTCGCCGGCGTAGGGGCCGGTGGGGCTGACCGCGATCCCGATTGGGTCGGCGCCGGCGGGGATGCTGGCGATGACGGTGCCGGCAGAGTTGATCACCGACACCGTGTTGGTGTTGACGTTGGTGACGTAGATGTCGCCGGCTTCGGGGCCGGTGGGGCTGACCGCCACCGCGGCCGGCTGGCCGCCGAGCGTGATGGTCGCGATGACCGTGCCGGCGGGGTTGATCACCGACACCGAGCCGCCGCCACCGTTGGCGACGTAGACGTCGCCGGTGGTGGGGCTGACCGCTACCCCGTTGGGGTTGGCGCCGACGGCGATGGCGGTGACGTTGGGGGTGTTGGGGTTGATCACCGACACCGTATTGGTGTTGACGTTGGTGACGTAAATGTCGCCGGTGCTGGGGCTGACCGCCACCCCGTATGGGCCGGCGCCGACGGGGATGGTGGCGATGACCGTGCCTGCGGGGTTGATCACCGACACCGTGTTGGCGGCATCGTTGGCGACGTAGACGTCGCCGGTGGTGGGGCTGACCGCTACCCCGGTGGGGTTGGCGCCGACGCCGATGGTGGTGACGGTGGGGGTGTTGGGGTTGATTACCGACACCGTGTTGGCGCCGGCGTTGGTGACATAGATGTCGCCGGTGGTGGGGCTTACCGCCACCCCGTTCGGTGCGGTGCCGACGCCGATGGGGATGGTGTTGGTGAGGCCGAGGCCGTGGGCTCCGTCGCTGCCGGTCGCCCCGACGGCGCCGAGAGCGCCCGCGGTGCCCGGGGCGCCCGCGCCGGCCCCGGGGGCACCGCCGGTACCGGGCGTGCCCCCGGTGCTCCCGAACCACCCGCGGCGCCGCTGCCCACGACCGCGGGGGTGACGTTGAAGCCGCCGTGACCGCCGTTACCACTCTGCCCGCCGTCACCGCCCTGGCCGCCGTTGCCGTTGATGCCCCCGGCCGCCGCCGCGCCGCCTTGACCGCCCTGCCCACCTTGACCGCCCTGCCAACCCGGGTTGCCCACGACGGGCGCCGATGTGGCGGTGGAGTTGGGGCCGGCCGCACCGACATCGCCTTGCCCGCCCGTGCCCCCAACCCCGCCCGTCCCGCCGGTGCCCGCGCTACCCGCGCTGCCCGCATCCCAGCCAAATAAGGCGCTCCCGCCGCGCCACCGGCGCCCGCCGCGCCACCGGCACCGCCGATGCCACCCTGTCCACCGGCCATATTGGAGCCCACCCCGCTACCACCGGCACCCCCGAGGCCGCCGGTCCCGCCCTGGCCGCCCACCCCGCCGTCGCCGGCAGAGGTGAACAACCCGTGACTGCTGCCGCCGGCCCCGCCGGCCCCGCCGACACCACCCGCAAAACCGGTACTCCCCGTCCCACCCGCCATCATCGCCGCGGCGCCGGCAGCGCCGGCCCCGCCTTGGCCGCCGGCCCCGCCTGCCCCAGCACCCCAAAACAGCAGCGAGCGTTCCGCCCCACCGGTCCCGCCGATCCCACCGTTACCCGCCACCAGGCCCGACCCGGCATCACCGCCCGTGCCGCCGACCCCGCCGGCCCCGCCGAACCCGCCCAACCATCCACTGGCCCCGCCGGTGCCGCCATGGCCGCCGGCGAACCCAGCCGCCCCGGTCCCGCCGGCACCACCGGCCCCGCCACGACCGAACAGACCCGCCGCACCACCGGCGCCGCCAGAACCCCCGGCACCGGTTCCGCTGGTGCCCGAGCCGCCGTTGCCGCCGTCACCGAGCAAAAACCCGCCCGCCCCACCGTTTTGCCCGGTTCCCGCCGCACCGTTAGCTCCGTTACCGATCAAGGGGCGGTTGAACAACGCTTCAGTGGGCGCATTAATCACACCCAACACGTCCTGCTCCAACGCCTGCAACGGCGACGCACTAGCCGCCTCCGCGCCCGCATAAACGCCGCTAGCCCCCGCCAACGCCTGGACAAACTCGGCATGAAACCCCGCTACCCGCGCACTCAGCGCATGAAACTGCTCGGCGTGGCCCGAAAACAGCGACGCGATCGCCGACGACACCTCATCACCCGCAGCCGCCACCATCGCCGTCGTCGGGCCCGCCGCGGCCACGTTCGCCGCACTCACACCCGACCCCACCCGGCCCAACTCCACCGCCGCCGCCGCCAACACATCCGGCCTAACCACAACGAACGACATAACGGCCCTCCAACCCCGACGATGCTCGCGGAAACGTTAGCGCCGCCAACGGGGAACGAGCCCCGTAACGCACTACCTGGAATTCACCCCAAAACCACCCACCACTACCTGCTTTCACCTCAACACGTGGCGATTCATACATGCCGCGGGTACGTCGAATCCCGGCGATACAGCCCGTACGGTTACGGGGTGAGGTTTTCGATCGCTATCCCACAGTTCGACTACGACGGCTTCGATGCAGCGGGTCTCCGAACGTACCTTGCGCGCGCCGAGGAGCTCGGCTTCGAGGGTGGGTGGGTGCTCGAGCAGACGGTGGGCCCTGCACCGCTGCTCGCGCCACTGGAGCTGTTGGCGTACTGCGCGGCCTGCACCGAGCGGCTGCGGCTTGGGGTCGCGGTGCTGGTGACATCGCTGCACGAGCCACTCCAGCTCGCCTCGGCGGTGACCGCCGTCGACCGGCTCAGCCACGGACGGCTGGATGTCGGTGTTGCACCCGGGGGCGGTGCTCGCAACTTCGCCGCCTTCGGTGTCGAGAAGGACACCTTCATCTCGTATTTCACCGAGGGCCTGGAGTTGATGAAGGCGGCCTGGTCGGACGAACCCACAGTGACGTTCCACGGCCGGTTCCGTGACGTCGACGACCTTGCGGTGGTGCCGAAGCCGGTGCAGCGACCACACCCGCCGATCTGGTTCGGTGGCCTTGCCCCCAAGGCGCTGGCCAGGGCAGTGCGCCATGGTGATTCGTTCCTGGGCGCGGGCTCGTCATCAACCGAATCCTTCGCCGGAGCCGTCACCACCGTGCGCCGCGAGCTCGCCGAACAGCACAAAGACCCCACACATTTCACCATCGGTAAACGCGTCTACCTGATGATCGACGACGATGCGGCCCGGGCTCGCGAACGGGTGCTTGACGGTCTGCGGCGCACCTACGGCGACGTGCCAAAACTGGACACCTACCCGGTATCGGGCACGCCTGACGACGTCGTCCGTGGGCTGACCGAGGTGATCGACGCGGGCGCGCAGATGTTGCTGCTCAATCCGATCGGCCACGACGCCCCGGAAGCCCAAGAACAGATGGAACGCCTTGCCGCTGAAGTGATTCCGCATCTCGCCTAGTACCGTGAGCAGACGCAAAAGCCCCCGACACGCCGTGCGTGCGGGGGCTTTTGCGACTGCTCGCCAGCTCTAGCTAGAGCTCGGTGGCCGAGCCGCCGGCGGCGGTGATCTTCTCGCGCGCGCTGCCGCTGAACTTGTGCGCGGACAGGTCGACCTTGACCGTCAGCTTGCCGTCGCCGAGGACCTTGACCAAGCCGTTCTTGCGAACCGCTCCCTTGGCCACCAGCTCATCCACACCGACGGCACCGCCCTCGGGGAACAGGCGGTTGATGTCGCCGACGTTGACGACTTCGTATTCGGTGCGGAACCGGTTCTTGAATCCCTTGAGCTTCGGCAGCCGCATGTGGATCGGCATCTGCCCGCCCTCGAAGGTGGTCGGCACATTCTTGCGCGCCTTGGTGCCCTTGGTACCACGACCGGCGGTCTTGCCCTTGGAGCCCTCACCGCGACCCACGCGGGTGCGCGCGGTCTTGGACCCGCGCGCGGGGCGCAGGTCGTGCAGCTTGATCGTCATTTGGTCTTACCTCCGGTACCTGTCTCGGCCGGCTCCACCTCGACGAGGTGGCTCACCACCGCGATCAGCCCGCGGGTCTGTGGGCTGTCGTCACGGATCACCGAATGGCGAATCCGCCGCAGACCCAGCGTGCGCAGGCTCTCGCGCTGCTTCCAGCGTGCGCCGATCGTGCTGCGCACCTGGGTGATCTTCAGCTGGCTCATGGCTGTGAAGTTCCTTCCCGGGCTGCCGCCGCGGCAAGTGCGGCACTTTCCCGACGCGCCTTGAGCATGCTGGCCGGGGCGACGTCCTCGATCGGCAGGCCGCGGCGGGCGGCCACCTCCTCGGGACGCTGCAGCATCTTGAGTGCGGCGACGGTGGCGTGCACCACGTTGATTGCGTTATCGCTGCCCAGCGATTTGGCCAGGATGTCGTGCACCCCAGCGCATTCCAGCACCGCGCGCACCGCACCACCGGCGATCACACCGGTACCCGGGCTGGCGGGGCGCAACATCACCACGCCGGCAGCCTTCTCACCCTGCACCGGGTGAGTGATCGTGCCGCCGATCAACGGGACTCGGAAGAAGCTCTTGCGTGCCTCTTCTACACCCTTGGCGATCGCGGCCGGAACTTCCTTGGCCTTGCCGTAGCCGACACCGACCATGCCGTTGCCGTCACCGACGATGACCAACGCGGTGAAGCTGAATCGCCGACCACCCTTGACCACCTTGGAGACGCGGTTGATGGCGACGACCCGTTCCAGGTACTGACTCTTCTCTTCGCGGTCGCGACCGCGCCCGCCGCCGCCGTCGCGGCGGCCACGGTTGTCACCGCGGTCACCACGGCTGTCGCCGCGGGCGTCGCCTCCGGCGGTCTGGCCGCCAGCAGATTGCTCCGCCATTATGCGGTCCTTCCAGTTGTCATCAGAAACTCAATCCGTTCTCGCGCGCGGCATCGGCCAGCGCCGCGATCCGTCCGCCGTAGGTGTATCCGCCACGGTCGAACACCACGTTGCTGAAGCCGGCCGCTTTGGCCCGCTCTGCGATCAATTGGCCGACCCGAACGCTGTGGGCTTTCTTGTCTCCGTCCAGGCCGCGCACATCGGCCTCGATCGACGACGCGGCGGCCACTGTCGTGCCGTTTTCGTCGTTGACCAGCTGCACGTGAATGTGCCGCGCGGACCGGTGCACCACCAAACGCGGACGCTCAGGGGTGCCCTCGATCTTCTTGCGCAGCCGCGCGTGCCTACGCAGCCGGGAAACACGCCGGGTTGCGGATACGTTCTTGCCCACCGACTTTCGCGCGGCAGTGCCAGCTTGTGATTGCGCCATTGCTACTTACCTGTCTTTCCGACCTTGCGGCGGATCTGCTCACCTTCGTAGCGCACGCCCTTGCCCTTGTAAGGATCGGGACGCCGCAAGCGACGGATATTTGCCGAGATCTGGCCGACCTGCTGCTTGTCGATTCCGGAGACGGAGAACTTCGTCGGCGATTCAACCGCGAACTTGATGCCCTCCGGGGCCTCGATCACAACGGGATGGCTGTAACCCAAAGCGAACTCAAGGTTGGAACCCTTGAGCTGCACCCGGTAGCCGACCCCGAAGATCTCCATCTTGGTGGTGTAACCCTCGGTCACACCGGTGACCAGGTTGGACACCAGGGTGCGCGACAGCCCGTGCAGCGAGCGGTTGCGCCGCTCGTCGTCCGGACGGGCGACCACGATGGCGCCGTCGTCATCGCGTGACACCACAATCGGCTCGGCGACTATCAAACCCAGGGTGCCCTTGGGCCCCTTCACCGAGACGCTCTGGCCATCGATCGTTACGTCGACCCCGGCGGGAACCGGAACCGGCCTTTTACCAATTCGCGACATAGTCTTTCGTTACCTCTCCTACCGCTCCGCCGCTACCAGACGTACGCGAGGACTTCGCCGCCCACGCCCTGTCTGGCGGCTTGACGGTCGGTCAACAGGCCCGAGGAGGTCGAGATGATCGCCACCCCCAGGCCGCCGAGCACCCGCGGCAGGCCGGTGGATTTCGCGTACACGCGCAACCCCGGCTTGGACACCCGGCGCAGACCGGCGATGCTGCGCTCCCGGCTGGGCCCGTACTTGAGCTGGACCACCAACGCCTTGCCGACCCGCGCGTCTTCGGTGCGGTAGTCGCTGATGTATCCCTCGCTCTTGAGGATCTGGGCGATGTTGGCCTTAATCTTGGAATGCGGCAAACTCACCTCGTCGTGATACGCCGAATTGGCGTTGCGCAGACGCGTTAAAAAGTCTGCGATCGGGTCCGTCATCGTCATGACAGTGTCTGTCACCTTCCTCGCGCTGGTTCCCGCCCAGAAATTCGAACTGGGGGCCTGTCGCGTGTCTGTTTAAGTGTTGTGTGTCGGTTTGTCTTGTGCCGGTCGAGCCGGCCGGTTACCAGCTGCTCTTCTGCACGCCGGGCAGTTCACCCGCATGCGCCATCTCGCGCAGGCAGATCCTGCACAGCCCGAATTTGCGGAACACCGCGCGCGGGCGGCCGCATCTGCTGCATCGGGTGTAGCCGCGCACGGCGAACTTCGGTTTGCTGTTGGCCTTGTTGACCAGTGCTTTCTTCGCCATGCTCAGTTCTCCTTGAAGGGAAAGCCGAGGGCCCGCAACAGCGCTCGTCCTTCGTCGTCCGTCGTCGCCGAGGTGACAACATTGATGTCCATGCCGCGGACCCGGTCGATCTTGTCCACGTCGATCTCGTGGAACACCGACTGCTCGGCCAGCCCGAAGGTGTAGTTGCCGATTCCGTCGAACTGCTTGGGCGAAAGCCCGCGGAAGTCACGGATACGCGGCAGCGCGATCGACGTGAGGCGGTCGAGGAACTCCCACATCCGGTCGCCGCGCAACGTCACCCGGGCACCGATCGGCATGCCCTCGCGCAGCTTGAACTGTGCGATGGACTTCCGCGCCTTGCGAATCTCGGGCTTTTGCCCAGTGATCAGCGCCAGGTCGTTGACGGCGCCGTTGATCAGCTTGGCGTCGCGGGCGGCCTCGCCCACGCCCATGTTGACCACGACTTTGGTCACCGTCGGGATCTGCATGACGTTGCCGTAGCCGAACTGCTTGTGCAGCGCGTCTTTGATCTCGCTGCGGTAGCGCTGCTTTAGGCGCGGCTGAACCTTCTCAGCGGTGGTCATCAAATGTCCTTGCCGTTGCGCTTGGAAATACGAACCCGCTTGCCGGTCTCCTCGTTCAACCGGTAACCGATCCGGGCGGGCTTACCGTCCGAGTCGACCACCATCACGTTGGAGACGTGGATCGGGGCTTCTTGGGTGACGATTCCGCCAGACTGCGCTCCGCGCTGGTTGGTCGAAATCGCCGTGTGCTTCTTGATCCGGTTCACGCCCTCGACCAGTACCCGGTTACGTTCCGGGTAAGCCTGCAGCACTTTGCCTTTGGCGCCCTTGTCTTTGCCGGAGATGACCAGCACGGTGTCGCCCTTGTGGACCTTCATCTACAACACCTCCGGAGCAAGCGAGATGATCTTCATGAACTTCTTTTCGCGCAGTTCACGACCGACCGGCCCGAAGATACGGGTGCCGCGCGGGTCGTTGTCGGGCTTGATGATGACCGCCGCGTTCTCGTCGAACTTGATGTAGCTGCCGTCGGAACGCCTGCGCTCCTTGACGGTGCGCACCACGACGGCCTTGACGACGTCGCCACGCTTGACGTTGCCGCCCGGAATGGCGTCCTTGACGGTGGCAACGATGACGTCACCGATGCCGGCGTAGCGTCGCGACGAACCGCCGAGCACACGGATGCACAAGATCTCCTTGGCGCCCGTGTTGTCGGCAACCTTCAGCCGCGATTCCTGCTGAATCACTCGATCTCCTGACCTGGTTCACCTGTGCACGGCAGGCTGAACAACTCGGTGGGCCTCGGTAACCAAGGCTCGCCAAAGACCTGACGTGCGCGTTTTAAAAGCGGTTGTCACCGAAAGGCACGCAGGGCCGATGACGTTCGCACGCGCCGGCCGAGGTCTGCCCAAGGCAACCCCTAGAGTTTAGGTGACGACCTGCTCAGAGCCAAATCTACCGACTGGTGCTCAATTAAGCGGTCGCCTCGCCCTCACTTGGAGTGCCGGTACCACGCGGCGATATACAGGACCAGCGCGGCGGCCAGCGCAATCAGCACCCAGATCACGACGGCTTGATCGATCCACGCACCGGCCGGTGGGGTGCCGGGCAGGATGTTGCGCAGGGGCACGACGGCGAACAACATCGCGGCGTACCAGGTGGAGAACGGCGGCAGGAATTGTCTCCTGCCGGTGAGCATCTGGATGGCCACGAACAGAGCCAAGGTCGGCAGCGTGATGAGGACCAGGCAGATGCCCAGGTCGAAGACCAGCGGCCCCTTGGCCCGCTGCAGGGTGACGACGACATTGTCCGGGCGGTTGTCCGGGCGCTCCGTGTCTTCGGCATTGCGCCCGACCCGGGTGACGGAGAGATCCCAGCCTTCCAGCAATCCGGTCACTTCCACCCGGGCCGGTCTGTATTCACGGTTCTCGCCGACGCCGAGCAGCACGTCGGCCTGGATGGTGTCGGTCTTGTACGTGTCGAACGGCCAGTCGCCGGGGTCGCCGTGAGCCTCGATGTTGGTGGCCACCTGAGCTGGCGACTTCCCAACGGGATACTGCAGATCCCCCAAGTCGTTGTGCGGAAACAGGCGCACGGACGTGTCGATGGTCAACACGTTGAGGCGCTTGTCAACCGTCGAATCGTCGGGCATCACCAGCACCTTCACGTCGAGGCGATGTTCGACGGGATGCAGCTGCTCCAACCGGACCAAGACCACGGTGCCGTCGGCGGTGCCCAACACCGGGGCGGGCAGCGGACCCGGCTCGGTGGCCAGGAGGTGGTAGCCGAGCAGCGACAGGAGGTAGATCACGACAACGCCCGCGATGATGGAGATGTCGAGCATCAGGTGTCGTCGGCGCGGTTTGCGCTCCGGCGGTGAGGCGGGCTGAGCTGGCTCCGGACTCGGTGGTGCGAGGTGATCTGTTGGTACAGCGCCATCTGTTGGGACAGCGGCGTGGCCGTTTGCGGGGGCCACCGATGACCCGGCGAGGTCGAGCTCTGAGCTCACCTCGCCAGGCCGATAACCCGCTGACGTCGTCAAGCCCTCGTGGACCATTAGGGAGATGCCTAACAACGGTCGTGTTTGCCGACAGCGCTTAACGCAGCGCCGATACGAGCATTTAACGTAGCTAGCTGCAGTCTCCGCGTTAGTCGCCCTGGCGGACCCAGGCCAAGATGTACAGACTCATGGCCGTCACCAGCGCGATCAACACCCACTGCACGATCGCTTGGTCGATCCACGAACCGGGCGGTGGGGCGCCGGGAAGGATGTTGCGCAGCGGGACGATCGCGAAAAGGTTCGCGGCGTACCAGGTCGCGAACGGCGGCAGGAACTTCCTCCGGCCCAGCACCATCGGAATGGCGACCAACAGCGCCAAGGTGGGCAGCGCGATGAGGACCATGCAGATGCCCAGGTCGAAGATCAGCGGGCCCTTGGCCCTCCGGAAAGTGATGACTACATTCCCGTTGTCAGCGTCGCGTGCGGTCGGGAGCGCGGCCGGGTCCTTGACGCGGTTGACGGTGATATCCCAACCGTCCAACCCCCCGGTTACCTCGACGCGGGCGGGTACTTTCCTGCGGGTGTCACCAGATCCGACGAACGCATCAGCCGAGATCTGCTCGGTCTTGTACGAGTCGAACGGCCAGTTGCCGGGGTCGCCGTGCGCTTCGATGACGGTGCTGAGTTGCGCCGGCGCCTTTCCTTTCGGATAGTTCAGGTCCCCCAGGTCGCTCGTCGGATACAGGCGCACGGCGACGTCGTTGGCCAGCACATCGAATCGATTGTCGTATTGGGCGATCCCGGGATAGACGAGCACATTCACCGTCAGGCGATTCGCGACGGGCTTCAGCTCCTCGAGGCGCAGCTGCACGATGGTTGAGTCGGTCCCCCCCTGGCTGAGGTCCAGCGGCGGAAGCGGGCCCGCCGATTTTTGCAGCAAGTGGACGCCGAGCAGCGACAGCGCATAGGTGGTGATGACGAGCGGCCAGAACGGCCACGCCGATCAGGATGCGCGGTTTCGACCGCTTTGGCTTTGCCGGCTTCGGCGGCGAGATCTCGTCGTCGACGTCGGGCGGCGGAGACGGTGTCGGCCGGGCCTCGGTCGTCATTGGCCGCCGCCGCGGTCAAGACCGGGCTGCGGGCGCTGCACTGATTGCTGGGACTGGACCAGAACCTGCTGGCAAGATCCAGCTTGTCGGGGCACCACGGGGTCAGATGCTAGCGAATTCCCGCGCTCATTGCGCGACGAATTCCTATGTCCCCAAACGTTTGAGCGTTCTGTCACCCATCGTCCATCTGGCGTTCACCCGCCGTGTGCGAAATCCGCGCGCATCAGTTGGTTCGCGATGCGCCGCAAGCGTTGCTAGCCCGACGCGGGATCCGCCACACAGCGAAACCCGATATGGGTGGTCGCGGTGTCCTGCGATTGCGGCGACCGCGCGGCCGGCCGGTAGCGGTGGCAGTACTCCGGCGCGCACAGGTGCGAACCGCCCTTCAGCGTCTGGCTGACGGTCGGATCTGGGGCCGTCAGGGGGCCCGATGGCGTGCAGCAGGCTTTCGGCTGGCTGATCCAGCCGGTGCTGGGCGGAAAACTCGGTCGCGGTCCACTCCCAGACGTTGCCGATCATGTCGACCAGCCCGAATCCATTGGGCGGAAACGTCCCCACCGGAGACGTCCCCACCCAGCCCAACGCACCGTCGTTGCGGTAGGGGAACCTGCCCTGCCAGGTGTTGGCCATCAGCTGACCACCGGGCTTCGCCTCGTCACCCCACGCGTAGGTCGTCTCGCTTCCGCCGCGAGCCGCAAACTCCCACTCCGCCTCGGTCGGCAGCCGGCGCCCCGCCCACCTCGCGTAGGCCACGGCGTCGGGATAGGCGACCTGCACGACGGGGTGGTCGGCTCTCTCCCCGATGGTGCTGTCCAGCCTGTCCTGGGCGCCCGGACCAAACGGATGACGCCAATTCGCACCCGCGACCCAGTTCCACCACTGCCGCCAGTCACGCAGGTCGACAGGTCCCGGCGTGGGACGGAAAATCATGGCACCCGGACACAGGTCGTTGGCGTCTGCCCCCGGGTAGAGCGCCGGATCGATCGGCTGCTCGGCGACCGTCACATAGCCGGTGTCAGCGACGAATTCGGCGAACTGAGCGTTGGTCACCGGGTGCCGCTCCACCGCGAAGGAAGCCACCGTCACGGTGTGGATCGGCGCCTCTTCGGGGTAGAAGCTCGTCGAGCCCATGCGGAACGACCCGCCCGGCAGGTCGACCAACTCGGTGAGCACCAATTCAGGGTATGCCGGCCGCGAATGGCCCCGGGCTCCTCAAAGTTGCGGCGCGGCTCACTCCGACTTTCGGTACCACGAGAGCATGTACAGGGCCATCGCCCCGACCAGCGCCATCAGCACCCAGATCACCAGAGCCTCGTCGATCCACGCACCCGGCGGCGGCGAGCCGGGAAGGAAATTACGTATCGGGATGACGGCGAAAAGCATACCGGCGAACCAGGTTACGAAAGGCGGCACGAATTTCCGCCTACCCAGCGCAACCTGAATGGCCACTGCCAATGCCAAGGCAGGAAGGGCGAAAAGAACCAGGCAGATCCCCAGGTCGAAGATCAGCGGGCCCTTGGCGCGGTGCAACGTGATGATCACGCTGTCGGCCCGGTCGGACTCTTGACTGGCTTCGCCGACGCGCTTGACGCTGACGTCCCAGCCTTCCAAAGAGCCGGTTACTTCAACACGGGCGGGCTTGTACTGCCGAGCATCGCCGGTGCCGACCAGCACGTCGGCCGACAGGGTGTCGGTGCTGTAGGAATCGAACGGCCAGTTATTGGGATTGCCGTGCGCCTCCACGGTGGTGGCGACCTGCGCCGGCGACTTTCCTGCCGGATAGACCAGGTCGCCCAGGTCGTTCGCCGGATCCATCCGCACGGCGGTGTCGGTATTCAGGACATCCAGGCGGGAGTCCCACATCGACTCCTGCGGCTTGACCAGCACCTTCACCGAGAGGCGATTGGCGACAGGCTTGAGCTCCTCCAGGCGCACCAACACAACGGTGTCGTCGGTCGCGTTCAGGTCGGGTGCCTTGATCGGCGCCGAGGATTTGGCCAGCAGGTGAACACCGAACAGCGATAGGACGTAGACGGCAATGAAAGCGACCAGCAGACCGACACCGATTAGCCATCGCCAGCTCCGCTGTTTTGGGCGGCGCCGCGGGCGGAGGCGGCGTCGCAGGCGGAGGCGGCGCCGCAGGCGGGGCTGTCGCAGCAGGATGCGGTGGCTCGAGCGGAGGCTGCGGAGTCGCCGGGGGTGTCGGGGGCGGGAATGGGGGCGGAGCGTGGTGGGTCATTTGTCACTACCTCCGTAGGGGAAACCAGCTGGGGTAACACAGGTCACACGAGGACAGATGGTAGCGAACCCGGGCCAGCGGCGCGACGGCTCCCAAATTCCGGACTCATTAGGCAGTTTCCGCCGGATCGCCGAACGCCTGTTCGCCTCGCAGCGAAACCTGATATCGACGCCTGCGATACCAGCAGCCGGCCCCGGCAGACGCTAGTCTTAGGCAGTCCCCACGAGGAGGGTTAGTCGTTTGCCGGTGCCAAGTCCACAACCAAGGCCCGACCATCGGGGGGCTCCCGCGCCGAACCTCGCCAGACCTCGGAAAATGCGGCGGCACGGGGTATTCATCCGGTGGAGCTAACCAGTTCATCTGATGTTTGTTTGCGTGCTGGATTCGATAGCTGTAAACCTCGACATGTGTCGAAATCGGGGTACGGCCCCGAGAGCGAGCTCGCCGTCGCCGCCGGGCGCCATCGTGGTCGACCTGGCCCAGTCTTTGACCTATCGAGGCCCGCGATGAGCGGCGCCCACGCGAAGCCGTTAGAGCCGTATCCGTTCTTTTCAAGGAGGCAATCAACGTGAAGCACACTCGCCCAGGTGTCGGCATGGCGTTGCTGGCCGCGGGTGCCCTGGCGCTCTCGGGGTGCGGCACTGGGAACTCCGCGGACAATGCCGGTGGGTTCAGGGTGGAATGCGGGGGCGCCCCGACCATCGAGGCGAGCGGTTCAACGGCCCAAGCCGCCGCGATGACGAAGTTCGTCGACGCCTACCGCAAGGCCTGCGGGCAGACGCTCAACTACACCTCCAACGGCTCGGGCAAAGGAATCAGCGAATTCCTGGCCGGCAAAACCATTTTCGGCGGCTCGGACACGCCATTGTCCGGCGACCAATATGGCGCCGCCAAGGAGCGATGCGGGGGTAACGACGCCTGGAACCTGCCTCTGGTTTTCAGTCCGATGGCCATCACCTATCACCTCAGCTCCGTCGACACCTTGGTGCTCGACGCGCCCACGCTGGCCAAGATCTTCAATGGCTCCATCACACGCTGGGACGACCCGGCCCTCACCGCGTTCAACGCATCCATGCCGGCGGAGCCGATCCACGTGTTTTACCGCAGCGATAAATCCGGCACCACCGCTAACTTCCAGTCCTACCTGCAGGCAGCGTCCGGCGGAGCCTGGACTCAGGGCGTGAGCAATATGTTCAACGGCGGCGTCGGCACCGGAGCCGAAGGCAACAAAGGCACCTCGGCGGCCGTGAAAGATACCGAGGGCGCGATCAGCTACAACGAATTGGCGTTCGCGCTGCAGCAGGGGCTTTACGCCGCCGAGATCAAAACCCCGGCAAGCCGCAGGTCGTTACGCCCGGTACGCATCGGCACCGACACGTCCGGCAAAACCATCAAGGGCGCCAAAATCACCGGCACCGGCAACGACCTCGTGCTCGACCTTTCGTCGTTCTACAACCCGGCCCAACCCGATGTCTATCCAATCGTGTTGGCCACCTACGAGATCGTCTGCTCCAAATACCAAACCTCCGACCAAGCCCTGGCGGTCAAGGCGTTCCTGCAGGCGGCGATTGGCCCGGGCCAGGCCGACCTCGCTAAAAGCGGCTACATCCCGCTGCCGCCCAGCTTCCAATCGAAAGTCGCCGGCGCCATCGACTCCATCACTTATGCGGGGGCACCGACCTCGAGCTAACCGCCCCGTCACGCCTTTTTGTTTTTAGGCGGCTTTCGATCTCGTTGCCGGACCCAGGCGAACACGAACAGCGACATCGCCACGACGAGCGCTATCAACACCCACAGCACGATGGCTTGGTCGACCCACGCGCCGGGCGGCGGAGAGCCGGGAAAGAAGTTGCGCAGCGGAACAATTGCGAACAGCATCGCGGCGTACCACGTACAGAACGGCGGTAAGAACGTCGTCCTGCCCAACGCCATCGGAACGGCCACCACCAGCGCCAAAATGGGCAGGGCGATGAGGATCAGGCAGATCCCCACGTCAAAGATCAGCTGCCCTTTGGACCGGTGCAACGTGATGACGGCGTCGTCAAGGCTGTTTGGGTCGTCGGTGTCGTCGACGTCGTGAACGCGGTTGACGCTCACGTCCCAGCCTTCCACCGACCCGGTTACCTCGATGCGGGCGGATACCTTCTCGTGATAGTTGCCGGTGTAGACGACAGCCGAGATCTCATCGGTACTGTACGAATCGAATGGCCAATTGCCTGGATCGCCATGCGCCGCAATCGTGGTGGCGACCTGTGCCGGCGCTTTTCCGACCGGGTATTGCAGGTCTCCCAAATCGCTGGGCACCGCCGCATTGCCCTTCCCTAAGTACAGGCGCACGGCAGTGTCAGCCTTCAGCACGCCGAAATTCTCGTCGTAGATCTTGTCCTCGGGATAAACGAGCACGTTCACCGACAAGCGATTTGCGACGGTCTTCATATCGTCGACGCGCAGCTGCACGATGCTGTCCGCTGCGTGGAACTTGCTCAGGTCTACGGCCGGCAGCGGGGGCGCGGACTTGGCTAGCAGGTGCACGGTGAACAGCGATAGGACATAGATGACCAGGATCGCCACCACAATCCCGAAACCGATCGCGATGCGCGTTGCCCGCGAAACGGATGGCGCTTCCGGCGGCGGGGCTTCATCCGTCATGAGGTATCACCGCGAGACTGCGAGCAGTAGCTTGCCAGATGGGCCACGAGGACAGATGCTAGCAGCCCGCGGCAGCACCAGTCATATGTCGCTGTCCTGGTCGCCACTCAATCACGCGAAAAGGCGAGCGCGAGTTCCCTTTCCACGTCTTCATAAGGCCGGCCAGACACGTCGAGGGTGACCCGGGCGATGGTGCCGCCGGTGAAGAGGAACGGGGCTTTGTAGCGGCTGGATACCGCTGAACCACCGTTGCGACCGACAGTGATGCCGGCACCTGCCAACCCGAATGTTCCCGGGTGACTGCTCACATCGGCAAGGGTGCCGACCACGTGCGTCGTCGATGAACAGGGTTACGTCACCCAGCGGCGTGTGGCTGTTGGGGACGGTTCCCTTCGCTGAATAGCGAACGCCCAGCAGGTGTCTGCCCAGCGGCACCGCGCCAGACGACGAAACGAGCTGCTGGGTCTCGCCGAGGAAGTTGTAGACGTAGTGCAACCGCCCGTCCTGGATGAACAGCACATGCCCGCCGTGGGCACCCCCTTGCTTGAACAGCACACCTTCGGCACCGGTGGTGTCCACGGTCACGTCGGCCAGTATGGCGAACGAGCGGCCGCGGATTTCGGCGGCAGCACCGATGCCGACATCAGCGCAGTCCGGGTAATAGATATAGGAGTCACGTTCGCTCACCAGGTAAGGCCGCGACCGCCCCAACGTTTCAAAGATGTTCAGGTCCGCGAGCGGCAGGCCGTTGTATTTGGCGGCCTCGGAAAACCACAACGCCTTGAGTTCTTCGAGTTTGTCGGGTTGTTCGGTGGCCAGGTCATGGCACTGGCTGCGGTCGGCGTCGATGTGGAACAGTTCCCAGCGGTCGGCATCGAAATGCGACCAGCCGGCCGGTGAGGCCGCATGCACGGTGTTGGCGAACCAGCCCTGATGCCAGATCCCGCGAGTGCCCAGCATCGTGTAGAACTGGGTGCTCTTGCCGGTGTCTGGAAGTCGGATCGGCAAGGGCTGCTTTGAAACTCACGCCATCGAGTGGCTTCTGCGCGATGCCCTTGACGGTCTCCGGCGGTGTCAGGTCCAGCAGGTCGTAGACCGTCGGAGTGATATCGGAAACGTTGACGTAGTTGTCGCGAAACTCGCCGTGCGCCGCAATGCCGTTGGGCCAGGAGATGATTGCCGTGTCGGCGATACCGCCCTCGTGCGAGGCGTACCGCTTGTACAGCTTGTAGGGGGTGTTGAACGCCATCGCCCATCCGATCGGGTAATGGTTGTAGGTTTCCGGCCCACCGAGGTGGTCGAACAGCTTCATGCTCTCTTCGACGGTGTCGATGTAGCCGTTGAAGAACTTGCCCTCGTTCACCGATCCGTTGGGGCCGCCTTCGCCGCTGGCGCCGTTGTCGGAGATCACCACGATGATGGTGTTGTCCAGCTGGCCGGATTCCTCCAGGTAGTCCAGGATCCGGCCGATCTGCGCGTCGGTGTAACTCAGGAAACCGGCGAAGACTTCGGCCATCCGGCTGAACAGCTTCTTCTCTTCATCGTCGAGCGAGTCCCACGGCCGCACCGTGTCCTGCAAGGGCCACGGCTCGCCCTGCGGCCCCTTCACGTCGAGATACGGGATTGACGGGCGACAGTTCGGTGTCCTGCGGCACAACCCCCAACGACTTCTGGTTTTCCAGCACCACCTCGCGGTAACGCTCGTAGCCCATGTCGAACCGGCCGGCATACTTGTCGGCCCACTCCTTGAAGACGTGGTGCGGGGCGTGCCCGGCGCCCGGGCACACGTAGCTGAACCAGGGCTTGTCAGCCGCTATCACCTTGGCGTCGCGGATGAATTCGATTGTCTTATCAGCGATGTCCTTCGACAGGTGATAACCGTCTTCGGGCGTCCCTGGCGGGTTCACCGGGTGGTTGTCGTAAACCAGGTCGGGATACCACTGGTCGGTCTCGCCGCCCAGGAAGCCATAGAACCGTTCGAAACCGCGTGACGTCGGCCAGTGCCGTTTGGTCGACGCCATACTGGACTCTTCGAGCGGGGTGAGGTGCCATTTGCCGACGCAGTAGGTGTTGTAGCCACGTTCGGCAAGTACCTCGGACAGCAGCGCGGTGTCGGCCGGAATCCGGCCATTGCAGTTCGGGAAGCCATCGGTGAATTCTTCGATGGTAGCCATGCCCACGGTGGTGGCGTTGCGGCCGGTCAGCAACGACGCCCTGGTAGGTGAGCACAGAGCGGTCGTGTGAAATTGCGATAGTCGGACACCGCGCTCGGCGATACGCGTCATGGCGGGCATCTCGACGAGGCCGCCGAAACAGTCCCAGGTCGCGATGCCCGTGTCGTCCCAGACCAGGTAGAGGACATTCGGTGAGTTCTCCGGCGCGGTCGGCGCCGCGTACGGTCCCCAATCCGGCTCCGAATCACGGATATCCAGCTCAATCTTGCCGTTAAACTCAGCGGACCCAGTTGCACACGAGTCAGCCTCACTTTCGTAGTGGACTCCCAGCCGAACAATCGCGGTGAAGACTACACCGGCGACGTGGCGAGCAGCCGAGCAATAACCCGAATAGCAAACTCGCCCGAGACCATGAGGTCCCGGGCGAGTCTGTTGCGATCTGCGGCTACTTGGCCTTCTCGAGAATTTCGACGAGCCGCCAGCGCTTGCTCGCCGACAGCGGACGCGTCTCCATCAGCGCAACGCGGTCGCCGATGCCCGCGGTGCTCTCCTCGTCATGCGCCTTGACCTTCTTGGTGGTGCGGATGATCTTGCCGTACTTCGGGTGCCGCATGCGGTCTTCCAGCTCGACCACGATGGTCTTCTGCATCTTGTCGCTCACCACGTACCCGATACGCGTCTTACGCCGACCGCGCGTCTTCGGATTCGCCGGAGTGTGCTGGGGGCCCTTGTCTTTCGACGCGGCGGCCTTAGCGGCGGTTTTAGCTTCTGCCATCACGATTCCTTATTTCCATCGGGACCCCCTGGACCAGAGGCCAAGCCCAGTTCTCGTTCCCGCAGCACGGTGTAGACGCGTGCGATCTCATGGCGCACCACGCGGAGCCGGCGGTTGTTGTTGAGCTGACCGGTGGCCATCTGGAAGCGCAGATTGAACAGCTCTTCTTTGGATTCGCGCACCCGCTCGGCGAGCTCCTCGTCGGTGAGCTCGCGCAGTTCACCAGAGGAAATTCCCACTGCCATCAGAACTGGTCCTCTCGGGTCACGATGCGTGCCTTGATCGGCAACTTGTGGATTGCACGGGTGAGCGCCTCGCGGGCGACCTGCTCATTGGGGTAGCTGAGCTCGAACAACACCCGACCGGGCTTTACGTTGACCACCCACCACTCCGGTGAGCCCTTACCCGAACCCATCCGGGTTTCTGCGGGCTTTTTGGTCAGCGGACGGTCCGGGAAGACGTTGATCCACACCTTGCCGCCACGCTTGATGTGGCGGTTGATGGCGATACGGGCGGACTCGATCTGCCGGTTGGTGACGTACGCGTGTTCCAGCGCCTGGATGCCGTAGTCGCCGAAGTTCACCTCCGTGCCGCCGCTGGCGATGCCGCGTTGGCGGGGATGGTGCTGCTTTCGGTGTTTAACTCTGCGGGGAATCAACATGATTCAGCTCTCCGTGCTCTCCGTGCTCTCGGTGCTCTGCGGTTCGAGGGCAGGCGCGCCGTCGGACGGGCCCAAGTCCTCGGCACCCGCGGCCCGTCCAGCCTCGGTGCTGGTAGCGGTTGTCCCCGACGCACCGCTGCGCCGCGGACGGGTGCCCGACGACGGCCGCTCGCGCCGCGGACGCTCAGCGCCCGCTGGAGCCGCGGCAGCCAATTCGCGCTTGCCGCCAACGATGTCGCCCTTGTAGATCCAGACCTTGACGCCGATCCGCCCGAAGGTGGTCTTTGCCTCGTACAGGCCATAGTCGATATCGGCGCGCAGGGTGTGCAGCGGAACGCGGCCCTCGCGGTAGAACTCCGAGCGACTCATCTCGGCGCCGCCGAGGCGGCCCGAGCACTGCACCCGGATCCCCTTGACGTTGGGCTGACGCATCGCCGACTGGATGGCCTTGCGCATCGCGCGGCGGAACGCCACCCGGTTGCTCAGCTGTTCGGCGACGCCCTGGGCCACCAATTGCGCCACCGACTCAGGGTTTTTGACCTCAAGGATGTTGAGCTGAACCTGCTTTTTGGTCAGCTTCTCCAGGTCTGCCCGGATCCGGTCGGCTTCGGTACCGCGACGGCCGATGACGATGCCGGGACGGGCCGTGTGGATGTCGACTCGCACCCGGTCGCGGGTGCGCTCGATCTCCACGTCGGCGATCCCCGCGCGCTCGAGCCCAGTGGACAGCAACCGGCGGATCGCGACGTCTTCCTTGACGTACTCGGCGTACTGCTTGTCGGCATACCAGCGCGACTTCCAGTCAGTCGTAATGCCCAACCGGAAGCCGTGCGGATTGATCTTCTGGCCCACTAGTCTGAGCCTCCCTTCGCATCAGAAGTCTCAGAAGTCGGCTCCGTTTTCGCAGCTGCCTTCTTTGCAGGCGCTTTGGCTGCTTTTGTGGTCGGAGCCTTCTTGGCCGGTGCCTTGTTGGCCGGTGCATTCGCGGCGGCCTTGCTGCCCGCGGCGCGGCGGGCGCGCGACGACTTCGCCGACCCCTGATCCTTGGTCGGCCGGCTCTCCACCACGACCGTGATGTGGCTGGTGCGACGGCGAATCCGGAACGCACGCCCCTGAGCGCGCGGACGGATGCGCTTGGCGGTCGGGCCACCGTCTGCATGGATGGTGGCCACGACCAGCGTCGCCGGGTCCAGCCCGTCGTTGTTCTGCGCGTTAGCCGCGGCGCTCGCGATCACCTTGGCGACCGGTTCGCTGGCCTCCTGCGGCGCCCAACGCAAGATGTCGAGCGCCTCGGACACCGACTTGCCACGGACCAGGTCAATGACCCGGCGTGCTTTTGTCGGTGACACCCGCACGAACCGTGCTACGGCGATCGCCGACGGATATTCCGTGGTTGTGGTGCTCATCGGCGCTTGGCCTTTCGATCGTCCTTGATGTGCCCCTTGAAGGTTCGCGTCGGCGCGAATTCACCAAGTTTGTGGCCCACCATCGACTCGGTGACGAACACCGGGACGTGCTTGCGGCCGTCGTGCACCGCAAAGGTGTGGCCGATGAAGTCGGGAATGATCGTGGACCGACGCGACCAGGTCTTGATGACCTGCTTGCTGTTCTTCTCGTTCTGAACGTCGACCTTCTTGATCAGATGGCCATCGACGAACGGACCCTTTTTCAGGCTACGTGGCATGGTTTACTCCCCTAAGCTCCTGAGGCATCCCTAGCGTCCGTGCTTCTTGCCGGTGCGTCGGCGTCGGACGATGAGTTTGTCACTGGCTTTGTTGCGATCTCTGGTGCGGCCCTCTGGCTTGCCCCACGGGCTGACCGGGTGACGACCACCGGAGGTCTTGCCTTCACCACCACCGTGCGGGTGGTCGACCGGGTTCATCACGACACCACGGACCGACGGGCGCTTGCCCTTCCACCGCATCCGGCCGGCCTTACCCCAGTTGATGTTCGCCTGCTCGGCGTTCCCAACCTCGCCGACCGTTGCGCGGCAGCGCACGTCGACGCGGCGGATCTCGCCGCTGGGCATACGCAGCGACGCGTAGGTGGCTTCCTTGCCGAGCAACTGGATGCTCGATCCGGCCGATCGCGCGAGCTTGGCGCCACCGCCCGGCCGCAACTCCACGGCGTGAATCAAGGTACCGGCGGGGATGTTGCGCATCGGCAGGTTGTTACCCGGCTTGATGTCGGCGTTGGCGCCCGACTCCACAACATCGCCCTGCGACAGCCCCTGCGGCGCAATGATGTAGCGCTTCTCGCCGTCGACGAAATGGAGCAACGCGATGTTCGCGGTCCGGTTGGGGTCGTACTCGATGTGCGCGACCTTCGCGTTGACGCCATCTTTGTCGTTGCGACGGAAGTCGATCACCCGGTAGGCGCGCTTGTGGCCACCACCCTTGTGGCGGGTGGTGATGCGCCCATGGGCGTTACGCCCGCCACGACCGTGCAGCGGGCGCACCAACGACTTCTCCGGCTCCGTGCGAGTGATCTCGGCGAAGTCGGACACGCTGGCACCGCGACGACCGGGGGTCGTCGGCTTGTATTTGCGAATTGCCATGTCTAATCAGGTCTTTCTCTCGCGCGCGGCTAGGCCGGTGCGCCGAACAGGTCGATCGGCTTGCTGCCCGGTGCCAAGGTGACGATGGCCCGCTTGGTGCCCTTGCGCTTACCGAATCCGGCCTGGGTCCGCTTGCGCTTGCCTTGCCGGTTGAGGGTGTTCACCGATGCGACCTTGACGGCAAAGATCTTCTCGACAGCGATTTTGATCTGCGTCTTGTTCGAATCGGGGTGCACCACGAATGTGTACACATTGTCATCGAGCAGGCTGTAGGACTTCTCCGAGATGACCGGGGCCAGGATGATGTCGCGGGGATCAGCGATGGTCGCCATCAGGCCGAAACCTCCTCGGTACTGGCGGTGCTGGCCGCAATGTACGCGTTGAGGGCCTCAACGCTGAACACCACGTCGTCGGCGCGCAGCACGTCGTATGTGTTGAGCTGGTCGGGCGCCAAGACGTGCACGCCGGGCAGGTTGCGCACGCTTTTTGTGCCGGCCTCGTCGCTGCGGCCGATGACGACCAACACCTGCTTGCGATCGGTGAGCGTGCCCAGAAATTCTCGGGCGCTCTTGGTGGAAGGAGTCTGACCCGCCACCAGTTCGGTGACCGCGTGGATGCGGCTGTTGCGTGCGCGGTCGGACAGTGCCGCACGCAGCGCCGCTGCGATCATCTTCTTGGGCGTGCGCTGGCTGTAGTCGCGCGGCTTGGGACCGTGCACGACGCCGCCGCCGGCGAACTGGGGGGCACGTGTCGAGCCCTGCCGCGCGCGTCCAGTGCCCTTCTGCCGGTAGGGCTTGCGGCCACCGCCGCGAACCTCGCCGCGCGTCTTGGTCGAATGCGTGCCCTGCCGCGCGGCCGCCCGCTGTGCGGTGACCACCTGGTGCATCAACGCAATATTGGCCGGAGCGTCGAACAACTCGGCCGGCAGCTCAACGGAGCCGTCAACCTTGCCGCCCGGCGTCTTGACCTCAATTTTGAGATTCGTTTGCGCTTTTTCGGCTGCCATTACTTCTCACCTCGTTTGATCGCGCCACGAACCATCACGAGTCCACCCGTGCGCCCGGGCACCGCACCCTTGATCAACAGCACGCCGTTCTCGGCATCGACCTTGTGTACCAACAGGTTCTGGACGGTCACCCGGTCGCTGCCCATCCGACCCGACATGCGAGTGCCCCTGAACACGCGCCCGGGAGTGGCACAGCCTCCGATGGAACCTGGACGCCGGTGCACCGCCTGAGCGCCGTGGCTGGCGCCCTGGCCCTTGAAGCCATGCCGCTTCATGGTGCCGGCGAAGCCCTTGCCCTTCGACGTACCGGTCACGTCGACGTAGCTGCCGTCGGAGAAGATCTCGGCGGTCAACTCCTGACCGACCTCGTATGCGGACGCCGCGTCCGGGTTCTCCAGCCGCAGTTCAGCCAGGTACCGACGAGGGTTGACGCCCGCGGCGGTGTACTGGCCGGTCACCGGCTTGTTGACCTTGCGTGGGCTGATCTCGCCGTAGGCGAGCTGCACAGCGCTGTACCCGTCCTGCTCCGGAGTCCGGATACGGGTCACAACGTTCGGCCCGGCCTTGACCACCGTCACCGGCACAACTTTGTTGTTCTCATCGAACACCTGCGTCATGCCCAGCTTGGTGCCCAGAATGCCCTGTCTTGCCATTGCTCTGGATCTCCTACTGGATGTTGACGTCGACGCTGGCCGGCAGATCGATGCGCATCAGAGCGTCAACGGTCTTCGGTGTCGGGTCGAGGATGTCGATCAGCCGCTTATGCGTCCGCATTTCGAAGTGCTCTCGCGAGTCCTTGTACTTGTGCGGCGAGCGGATGACGCAATAGATGTTTTTCTCGGTCGGCAGCGGCACCGGCCCTACGACGCTTGCACCCGTGCGGACGACGGTCTCGACGATCTTGCGCGCCGATGCGTCGATAGCCTCATGGTCGTAGGCCTTGAGCCTGATGCGGATCTTCTGTCCCGCCACGCTTTCCTACCCTCACTCCACTTGAGGTCCGTGTCCGGACCTGCTCTCACTTAGGCCCGTATCCGGGCCTGGTGCCTTCCACCGCGCCGATCGGTGGCCCGGTCTCGGGCCAATCGAGCGTTGCGCCGGATACTGCGCCGCTGTTTACCTGTCGTGGTCCACCGGCCCCCGCGCTCGGGTGTGTCACCCGCACGCAGCCTTGTTCGCGGCTTAAATTCGTCGCGCTTCAAGGATGGGACCGGACGCGCCCGTTCGGGCGCTGGTCGTATGCCCGGCCAGGCGTGAACCTGGCGCAAGGCAACCCGAACAGTATGCCCTAATTCATGGCTCGAGCCAAATCTCGGCTCATTGGTGACCTGCGGTGCGGCGCGCGTCGCCTGCGAGCCGCGGCCACCATACCCACCGGACAGCGGGGTTTGCCGCCATGACCGGTTCTAGCAGCGCCTTTAAGGTACGCAAGAACCTTTGCGGTCGTCCGGGCGGCGCCAGCCCGTTCTCGGCGGCGGCGGTGGCGCGGGGGTGGCCCCAGCGGCCTGAATCGTTGCCACCGTACCGACGGATGCGCAGCAGGTAGGGAGCGAATTTGTAGGGAAATCCCTTATTAATCGCCGAGCTATCGCACTCGCATAGATTCTGCAAACGGAGCCATGATCGCTCAGGCAACGCTAGTCTTGTGGGGGCCAGCGATAGTCCGACTATCTGAGGGAACTCTCCATGTCTTATGTGAACGCCGCGCCTGAGTATGTGGCAGCGGCTGCAACGGACCTGGCCAATATCGGATCAACGATCAGCTCTGCCAACAGCGCGGCTGTGGGCCCCACCTCGGGTGTGCTGGCAGCGGGCGCCGACGAGGTGTCGGCGACGGTCGCAGCGCTGTTCGACGCGCATGCACAGGCTTATCAGGCGCTCAGCGCCCAGGCGGCATATTTCCACGAGCAGTTTGTACAGCTCCTGAACGTCGGTGCGAGTCACTACGCCCAGGCCGAGGCCGCAAACGCGTCACCGCTGCAGACCGTCGAGCAAGGTGTGCTGAGCGTGGCCGCCGCACCGACCGGCCAGACGCTGACCGCGGCGCAGTCGGCGATCGGCAGCGCGGCGTCGGTAGGTTCCGTGGCATCGAGTTTGCCGGCGACCGTCGCGGGGGCGGCAGCTGCGCCGGCGCCCGCGGCAACTGCGGGATACGTGACGCTGGCAGGTTCGCCGGCACCGGTCGCGCTGGCAACGCTCAGCACGCCGGCGGCGGCGGCGCCCGCAGCAGTCAGCACGCCCGCGGCGCCGCTGCATGCGGTAACGGCGAATTACGCGACAGCGGCGTCGGCGGCGCCCGCAGCCGTCAGCACGCCTGCGGCGGCGATGGAGACGGCCGCGACGCCGGACTACGCTCCCGCGACGACCTCGCCAGCCTCGGCTGTGCCGCCGATAGGGCCGATGCCAGCCGCAGCCGCGGGCGAGTCCCGACACGCGGCCCGGCCGGGAACGCCCGCTTTTTCTCCCGAGCCTGGGGGGCATCAGGGGTATGACGAAGAGTCGGCCGGTCGCCACCACACTGATTAATCGCCGGCTTGGCTCGTTTTCACACGACGAACTCCGCAGCGCGGTGTCCGAGCATCACGATGGTCGCGTGCGGACCTCGGCTGGGTATCACCGGCAGGATAGACCCGTCAATCACCCACAGATTTTCGATGCCGTGCACCCGGCACCGTGGATCAACGACGGCTCGAGGATCGTCGGGGGTGCCCATCGGGGCCGTGCCACAGAGGTGTTGCGACGTCGACCACACCGGCTCTCCGACCTGGGTTGTCGCACTGACTAACTCACGGGCCAACTCACTGCCATTGCGCAGCGCCGCAACATCTTCGGGCTCGCTGTCGTAGCGGTGCTCGATCAGCGGCGCCACGTCGGGATTCGGCGAAACCAGCGTGATCCGCCCCCGGGAACGGGGTTGCATGAGTGCCACCCCGATATGCGGCCAGTCGGGATGACCAGGGGTGCCGTCGCCGGTCATCGCAACGAAACCGCCCGTGTAGGGCCTGATCTCGATGCTGTCACCGGTAGTTAGCAGAACCTCCAGGACGGGGCGGCCGGCAGCCACGATCCACGTCGTGGGCAATACCCATTCCGGGTGGTCGATGCACCACATCCCAACCGGTAACGGCGCCAGCACCGGTACTCCGGCGGCCCGCAACACCGCTTCGTCCCCCATCCCGGATAGCATCAGAAGTTGTGCCGTCTGAATAGCGCCGGCGCACAGTATGATTCGATCAGCCGTGATGGTCGTCGGCCCGTTTGGGCCGATCGCGTCGACACCCACCGCTGCGGTTCCGGAGAAACGCAAGCGCACCGCCCGCGTCTGCGCCAGCAGAGTCAGGTTCGAACGCTGCAGAGCCGGCATAAGATATCCCGCACCCGATCCAACGCGCACGCCGTCAACGATGTTGAGCGGGACAGCGCCCACTCCCGAGGTCAACTGCGGTCCGCAATCGTTGAGGTCTGCGATCCATGGAAATCCGGCTTGCTCGGCGGCAGTCAGGAAACGTTCAGTGGGGCCGGTCATTTCGTGAGTTCGACGAACGAGGATCGGGCCGTTCTCGCCATGCGCGGGACCGCCGAAATCCAGATCCGTCTCGATAGCGCGGAAGTGGTCGAGAACGTCCGACCACTCCCAGCCGGATATCGCGGCGCGATCGAAATCGCCCGGTAGACCTCGGCAGAAGTACCCGCCGTTGACCGCGCCGGAGCCGCCGATCGTCGAGCCCCGCACAATCGGCAACTGGCGCTCGGGCTGGTCGGTGAGGCGGGTCTGATAACGCTGGACTAGTGGACTGCCGGCTCCGATCGGCAGTTGCAACCCATCGCTCGTGCGCGCCAACAAGCCGGGATCGGTCAGCGCCGGCCCTGCCTCGAGGACGGTCACCCTACATCCGGATTCGGCGGAAAGGCGCTCGGCAACAACCGATCCAGCACTGCCGGCGCCAACAATCAGCACATCAGCGTGCGCTGCAACCGCGCGAGTCAAGGCGACTAAGTTCGGATTTGCGGTTTGAGCGCGCGGAGGTTGCGTTCGCGCACGACACCCCGCCACAGCCCCAACCCATAGGCCAGATCGTCGACACGCTTGAGCAACAGATAGGTCAGCAGCCCAATCGGTTCGGCGTCCTCAGCTCTGGAATCGCGGCGCCCCAGCCAGTCCACTACGCCGTCCATGACGGCCGCGACCAAGACGACCCGTCGAAAGTGGCGCGACACCAGAGCCGCGAGCAACGCCAGTGGCCAGTAGTGCCGACACAAGGCCGATGCCAGTTGCAGCGCCGCCGACCACAGGCCGCGACTCGCGATGGCCGCGACGTCCGAGAGGGAGCTGTCGGCGGTGCGCAGTGCCCTGGCGATCCTGCGACCGGTCAGGATGGCGACCAAGATCGACGCTAGCTGACTGAGGCTCGTGCCGAGTGCCATCAGGATCCAGGCCGTCAGCGCCCAGCCACTGATCACCACCGGCGCGGTCTTGTCCGGGTGCCGCACCGACAGCGGGGCCGCCGAGCTGCCATAAAATGCCTTGCGCGCCAGCCAATCCCGCAACTCCGTGCGGTGATCGTGGGCAACGAGGGCAATCGGCTCGTAACGCAGCCGCGCGCCTGTTTCGATAAGCCGCCAGCACAAGTCGACGTCCTCGCCGGAGCGCATGGTCTCGTCGAAGCCGCCGACATCACGTATGGCGGAACGGCGACAGATTATCGCCGCGCTGGGAACGTAGGACACCGTGCTGTGGGGTAACACCGGCGCTTCACGCTGCCCGAGGTCCAATGACGAGTGCACCGCTTCATACCGCGCTACCACGTTCTCGCTCTGCGCCAGCCCGACGATGCGCGGCGCGACGAGAGCGACGGTGGGATCGCAGAAGTGGCCGAGCAGGGCTTCCAGCCAGCCGCGGCGCGGCGCAACATCGGAATCCAGGAATGCGACGAAGTCGGTGGTGCAGGCGGCCAGCCCGGTGTTGCGTGCCGCCGCCGGGCCCTTGTTTCGCGAATGGCGCAGCACTTCGATGTCGCAGTGGGCGCCGGCGAAGTCGTCCGGCCCGATCGGCGGCGATGAACCATCGTCGACCACGATCACGCGTAATCCGCGGAGTGCGCTAACTAAACGTCGTACCCCAGATACGTTGTTCCGCACAGGAATAACCACGGTCACGTCGCGATGCGACGGGCCTCCCGCGGGCCGGGGGTGGGCCACTGTGGCATCCAGCAGGGTCCGGGCCAGCTGGGCACTCATCTCGTCGCGGACCTTCAGCCGGCCATCCGAGAGCATGCTTTGGGCCGCGGGTGCCAGCTTCAACAGACGCGTCGGTGAACCACCTAGCAAGGCGGAGCCGTCGCCGAGCACCCGCACGCGACGATCAACCTGGACGGCGAACCCGTCGGGCAGCCGAGTTTGACTCATGCCAACTTCCCGTCGGACCCGGGCGACCAGCGGGCGACGCGGCGCACACACCCGTCAACCATCTCCGCGAAGATGCGCCTGCCCTCCGACGCGGTCGCGGTGGTCGGGTCGCCCAGTACGCCCGCCGGGCTGACCGCTGCCACTCCCCCGCGCCGCATCGACGGCAGCAACTCCGGCAACGGCGCTCCGTTCCCGGCCAGCCACCGATCCGTCAGGACCGCGGCGGGCGAAATATGGAGCAACACCGATGTTTCGGTATGGCCAGCGTGCGCATCACCGCCGGCCGCGGCGCATGGGCACCATCCGACGTCACGCCCTTCGGCGCGAAGTCTGGCCACCGCGCTGCTCAATGCACCGACATTGCCGCCGTGGCCGTTGATGAATACCAGACGCTCGGCCCAGCCGGCGGCCGACCTGCCGTACTCCACCAACAGCGTCGCCAGGGCCGCGGTACCGATGGAGATCGTTCCGGCGAAGCTTTGGTGCTCGCCGCTGGAGCCGTAGGCGATGGCGGGGGCCACTAGCCAATCGCGCTCCAGGGTGGCTGCCCTGAGACTGGCCTCAACCCCCCGTGACACTGCGGTCGCGATTCTTGTATCGGTATCTAAGGGCAGGTGTGGACCGTGCTGTTCGGTTGACCCCAGTGGGATAAGTATCGACGGCGAGGTGCCCGATAGCTGATTCGACGTCGCAGATCCCAGTTCGCCGAGTAGGGGCACTCGGTGATGGTAGGACGAATTCACCTGGCGTGCACCAGTCGTTGAGCCACCAAAATAAAAATCTTTCTGGGTTGTTCATCGACCGGCCCAAGTTCGACACGTCCGTCACGGTTGCCACGCGCGTACCAAATAATTTGCGCAAACGTCAGGAGCGCCGGACAGTTCCGGGTAAAGCACTAAAACTTGACCCGAATTAGGACAATTCCGGCTCAAATCTCAGCCGGTCATCCCTGACCAGGAGGCACACCGATCGCGCGCGCAAATCCCGGCGGAACCAGAATGTCGTTCGGTCGGAGGTCGTGGACCGACGCATGCCCAAGGCCCATCAGTGCGGAGTCGATACCCCCGCGCAAGATGTCGAGCACGTTTTCCACGCCGGGCTGACCGGACGCCGCGAGGCCCCACAAGTACGCGCGGCCGATCATCACCGCGCGCGCACCCAGTGCCACCGCCTTCACCACATCGCTTCCGCGCCGGACGCCGCCGTCCAGCAACACCTCGACCTGATCACCGACCGCCGCCGCCACAGCGGGCAGCGCACGGATCGAGGCGGGCGTGCCGTCCAGATTGTTGCCGCCGTGGTTGGACACCGATATCGCCGAAACCCCAGCATCCACAGCCCTTTTGGCATCGTCAACCCGCATCACACCCTTGAGCATGAATGGTCCGCCCCACAATTCGCGCAGCCAGGCGATGTCTTCCCAGGTCGGCGGCGGAGTCCCCATCCACTCCCCGTATGCGGCAAAGAACGGCGGTCCGGGCTCACCCCGGCGGCCCTGGTTCGGCACCCGCAAGTCTGGTGCCCGCAACGTCTTGCCGAACTTCCACAGCCACCGCGGTTTGGTGATCGCCTCCGGAGAAAGCCGCAAGATTGTCCGGAGGTTCATTTCCTCGGGGATCTTGGGACTGCCCCAGTCCCGCCCATGGGAGAACGTCCAGTCGGTGGTCACGATCAGCCCGGCTGCACCGGCCTGCCGCGCCCGCTCCACCCTCTCGGCGATCGCGTCGCGTCCTCCGAGCCAATACAACTGGAAGAAGACTTTGGGGTTGGCGGCAATGACGTCTTCGATCGGTTTGCTCGCGAATGACGACAGCCCCATCGCCGTCCCGCGTGCCGCGGCGGCCCGCGCAACGGCGACCTCGCCGTCCGGATCGACCGCTTGGACACCCGTCGGTGAAATGACGACCGGCATCGAAATATCTTGACCCATAACAGTCGTCGACAAGTCGCGCTTTTCCTGCGCGCCGATGACATGGGGAGCAAAACCGAGTTCACCGAATGCTTCGACGTTGTCGGCGACCGTGATTCCCTTTTCGCTTGCCGAAATCAACGCCGAATAAACCGATTTCGGCAGCCGGCGCTTGGCCCGTTGCTGGGCGATGGCGACGGTTTCAAACCACTCGTCGGCCACGACTACACAGGGCTTTCGCTGCACAGGCGCGCCGGCGGTGCAGCCGGCGGCCGCACGGACAGCGTCAACGGCACCGGTTGGCGAACCTGCTGTCCGCGAGAATGATCCCCCCGGGGTAGCGGAGTTTCACGCTCGCCCGCCAGTGCGGAGACGCTGTGCCCCTGGACGCACTCGGGGTCCGGGCCGTCCAGCGGCAAGCCAGTGAAGAATTTCGCCGCCATGCACCCGCCCCGGCAGGCGTCGTAGTGCCCGCAGCTGCCGCAGGCGCCCGCGGATTGCGGCTCGCGCAGCTCGCGGAACAGCGGAGCGTTCTTCCAGACGTTGGCGAATCCACTGCCAAAACCGGTGTCCGTCAAGATATTTCCGGCCAGGAAACGGTCATGGATGGCGAACGGGCATGCGTACACGTCGCCAACGGGGTCGATCAGGCACACCACCCGGCCAGCCCCACACATGTTCAGGCCGGCCAAAGCTCCGGACTGGCCAAGCGGCGCCAGATGGAAGAACGAGTCGCCCGTCAGCACCCGCTCGCCCTTGGCGACCAACCAGTCGTAGAGCTGCACCTGTTGGTCGGCGGTGGGGTGCAAATCCTCCCAGACGTCGGCGCCGCGTCCCGAGGGGCGCAATCTGGTGATCCGGAGTGTGGCACCGTAACGGCTTGCCAGTGAGGCGAATTCGTCAAGTTGGTCGACGTTGTGCCGGGTCACCACGACCGAGATCTTCGCATCGGAGAAGCCCGCAGCAGCGAGATTTTCCAGCGCCCGCACGGCCATGTCGAATGACCCGGCGCCGCGTACAGCGTCGTTGACCTCCGCGGTCGCCCCATCCAGCGAAATCTGGACATCCACGTAGTCGCTGGCCGCCAGCCGCCCGGCCACCTCCGGAGTGATCCGAACCCCGTTAGTGGAGAACTTCACGCCGACGTGGTGCGCGGTGGCGTAATCGACCAGCTCCCAGAAGTCCGGGCGCACCGTGGGTTCCCCGCCGCCGATGTTCACGTAGAACACCTGCATCCGTTCGAGCTCGTCGATGATGTCTTTGCATTGACGTGTTGACAATTCACGCGGGTCACGTTTGCCCGAGGAGGACAGGCAATGCACACACGCCAGGTTGCACGCGTACGTGAGTTCCCAGGTGAGGCAGATGGGGGCGTCCAGGCCCTGCTCGAATTGCTCGATGAGCCTGGGCACAGCTGTCTTCATTAATGAGCCTCCAGTGGCACCAGCATGTTTGATTCGGCCAGCACGCCAAGCGCGTGCAGATAGGGCCCCTGCTCGGCATCGTCAACGCCCGCGGCGCGGCAGGCGGACCGGACATCGGGGTGGTCGGTCAGCGACCGCACCACCGCGAGGATGGTGCGGTTCTTTAGAAATGACAGCTTGCGGGTACCGAAGTGATAGAGGAGCGCGCCGAATGGTTCTGGCCGAATCGCTACCTGTGGGTGTAACCGCCAGCCGCGATCAGGGTCGAACAGGCTGTTGTCAGCCGGACGAGCCTGCGCGGGGGCAGGCACGGTCAGTAGACCCCGCACATACCGTCGATGGACACTTCTTCCACCAGGGTTTCGGTGACAAGCTCGGTGCCGGTCTCGTTCTCGTGGTCCATCTGAATCTGCCTCTCACTGGGACTCGACATTGGTGAATCGTTCTGGCCACAATATGGCATTGAGTGCCGCAATGGAAGGGCAGGTCTGATGTTGTCGCAGTCGCGCGTTGGGCGGCGCCGCTCGACGACACCGGAGCACATCACCGACGTCGCCATCGAGTTGTTCACTGCTCGGGGATTCGCCGACGTCAGCGTCGACGATGTCGCGCAGGCGGCCGGTATTTCGCGGCGCACGCTGTTTCGCTATTACGCATCAAAGAACGCCATCCTCTGGGGCGATTTCGACACCCACCTCGCGCACCTGCAGGATCTGCTCGACAAGGTCGGCCCACAGGTCCAGTTGGCCGAAGCCCTGCGGGCGGCGCTGCTGGCGTTCAACACGTTCGACGAATCCGAAACCACGCAGCACCGCAAGCGGATGCGGGTCATCCTGCAATCCGCCGAGCTACAGGACTATTCGATGACGATGTACGCCGGTTGGCGCGAGGTGATAGCTGGCTTCGTAGCCCGCCGGCTGAGCGTCAAGGCGATCGACCTGCTGCCCCAGACCGTTGGCTGGATAATGTTGGGAGTCGCGCTGTCTGCCTATGAACACTGGCTGGGCGAGCAATCCGTCACGTTGCCGGAGGCACTTGGAAACGCGTTCGACGTCGTCGGTGCCGGGCTAGAGAGCTTGGACGGATGAATGCGAAACCCGCCGCAGAGCACCTGGTACACACTCTGCGTTCGCAGGGACGGTTCTGCGGCTCCTCCGGATCCCCGATGTATGCCGAGCTGTTTGAGCTGGTCGCCAAAGACGTTGAGGCGGGCGGAGTCTTCGCGACGATCCTGTCCGGCCACGAAGACGATTCGGCGCGTCACGCGGTGCCGCTCCGGCTGCTCGGCGGCCTGCACCGTTTGGTGCTCGACGGGCGGGCGGCGGCATTGCGCTGCTGCTATCCCAGCACCGGTGGTACCTGGGACGGTGAGCGCGCGTGGCCCGAAGTGGTGTCGGCCGCAGCCAACCATTCCGCGTCACTGCATGCGGCTCTGGTTCAGCCACCGCAGACTAACGAGGTGGGCCGGTCCGCCGCGCTGATCGGCGGATTGCTGCGCATCAATCGTGGATTCGATTTACCCATAAGGCTTTTCGAAATCGGATCGAGCGCCGGACTGAACCTGCGGGCAGACCACTACCGGTACCGGTACGCCGACGGCCAGTGGGGACCGACCGACTCGCCGGTGACCATCGACGACGCGTGGCGCGGTGCGCTGCCACCGCAAGGTGCGATACGGATCGTCGAACGGCAGGGCTACGACATCGCGCCCGTCGACGTCATCGACGCCGACGGGGAAATGACACTGTTGAGCTACGTCTGGCCCGATCAGAGCACACGGCTGGACCGGCTACGCGGCGCCATCGCTGTCGCGCGGAAGGTTCCCGCGCGCCTAGATCGCCAGCGAGGCGCCGACGCGGTAGCCGGCCTGGCTCTGAAAGACGGAGCGTTGACCGTGCTCTGGCATTCGATCACCTGGCAGTACCTGTCGGTTGACGAACGCGAAGAGATCCTGCACGGGGTCGACGCGCTGGGCGCACAAGCCGATGCGCGGTCACCGTTTGCACATCTCACCCTCGAACCGGCGGTCGAGGGGCCCGGCGTTCCAATCAGGTTCCTGGTGCGGGCCCGCAGCTGGCCGGGTGGCGAGCAACAAATTCTGGGCGAGTGCCACCCGCACGGGCCACCGGTGATTTGGCAATAGCGCAGCCTGAGGCCGCGGGGCGCACGCCAGCGTTAAGTCATCCCAGCAATTCGGCGATCGGGGCGGCCGCGGCGATCTTCCCGCGGACCTTCATCACCTTGCCGGCCATTCCGCCGCCCACCACGCCGACGACGACCCCGTCCCGCTCGTAGTAGGCCAGGAATTTACGGCCGTCGTCCTCGACCAGGTGCACGATGTCGGAGGCTTCCGGCTCGCCCAGACATTGGATCTTTACGTCGTATTGATCGCTCCAGAAGTACGGGACCACCGCAGCCGACGGCACGTCCTGCCCCAGCATCGAAGGCACCACAACTCGGGCCTGGTCAGCGACGTTGCTCCAATGTTCCACGCGGGCTTGGTGTCCGGTCGGATCCCGCCAGGATGCGACGTCGCCGAGCGCCCACACGTGGGGCACGCTGGTGCGGCCGGCCTCGTCGCAGAGAATTCCGTTGTCGACCGCGACGCCACTGCCATCGAGCCACTCCGTTGCCGGTCGCGATCCGATCCCGACGACCACCAGGTCGGCCGTCAGCTCGGTGCCGTCGCTCAGCACCACCGAGTCGACGTGTCCCTGGCCGCGTACCTCGGCGACGCTGACTCCGGTGCGGACGTCGACGCCTTCGTCGCGGTGCAGCCGGGCCACGAGGCCACCGATCTGTTCGCCGAGCACCGCCGCCAAGGGGGTCGGTAGCGGCTCGACCAGCACCACGTCGACTCCCAGGCTGCGCAGGCTGGCCGCCACCTCGCAACCGATGAAGCCAGCGCCGATGACTACAGCGCGCTGCGCCTCGGTTGCGTGCTGGCGCAGGGCCAGGCTCTCGTCGAACGAGCGCAGCACCCGGATTCCCTCGAGGTCCGGGAACGTAGGAATGCGCCGGGGCACCAGCCCGGTCGCGATGACCAGTTCGTCGTAGCCGAGCACGGCGCCATCGGCGAGGGTTATCGTGCGCGCCGTGGTGTCCAGGCTGGTGGCGGCCGAACCCAGGCGCAGGACAATGTTGTTCTCGTCGTAGAACTCGCGCGGTTTGAGGGCCACGTCGTCGACTTCCTTGCGCAGCACCTCCTTGGACAACGGCGGCCGGTCGTACGGCAGATGCGCCTCGTCGCTGACGATCGTGATGCGACCGGCGAACTCGGAACGGCGCAATTGCTCGGCCGTCCGGGCGGCGCCCAGCCCGCCGCCGACGATCACAATTCCGATGTCGCTGTGGTGTACGCCTTCGCTACTCGTCACGTGGTGTTCATACACGACCGCGCATTAGTACTTCAAGGCGCCCTTGTCTACATGGACCTGCGTCCCTGTCAAAGCAGCGGAACCATCGCCGGCGAGCCATACCACGACATCGGCTACCTCGTCGGCCGTCATGAAGCCTTTGGGTTGCAAAGGCATTGGCGGAAAGCTATGCAGGAAGCCGGGATGCTCGGCAAAGATCTTCATCATCACCTCCGGCTCGACCATCGGGGTGTCGATCGAATACGGGTGGATCGAGTTGACCCGGATGCCGTATTCGCCGACCTCGAGCGCCAACGAGTTGGTCAGCGCGGTGACTCCATGCTTGCTGGCCGAGTAGTGGCCGTTGCCCGGTGTCGCCTTCAGCCCTGCTGAAGAGCTGACCATCACAATGGAGCCTCCGTTGCCGGCCTCGATCATCGCGGGCACTGTCGCGCGCAAAGTCCGCCATGTACCCGTGAGGTTGACTCCAATCACGGTGTCCCACTGCTCATCGGTGAGTTCCCAAAGCCGGCCCCAGCCCAAGACTCCGGCGTTGGCCACCACGACGTCAAGCCGGCCGAACTGTTCCACACCGTCGGCGACGAGTTGCTTCAGCGCGGCGTCATCGCGGACGTCCACCTCGCGAGCCAAAACCTTGCGACCCTCGGCCTCTACCAAGCGGACGGTCTCAGCGAGATCTTCCGGGGTGGCCGGCGCATAGGTCAGACTGCTGGACGCCGGGGCGCAGATGTCCAGAACAATGACGTCCGCGCCTTCGCGGGCGAGCCGCACGGCATGCGCCCGCCCTTGGGCCCGCGCAGCGCCAGTAATAAATGCGACGCGTCCGTGCAGTGGTCCAGCCGATCCGGCCACGAGTTATCCCCTTCTTCGCCGTTAGAGCCGAAGTCAGGCTAGCAGCGAAACTGAAACGTGTTCTAACTCGGCCAAACTTCTGCCAAGCGTCAGATTTCAGAGATGATCTGGGCGCGTCGGCTGTTGTATTCCTCGTCGGTCAGCGCACCGCCGGCCCGCAGATTCTCCAGCTCTTGGAGCCGTTGGGAGATCGAGTGTTGCGGTGGCGCGGCGGCCGGCGGCGGCTGGGCGGCCGGTGCCGCTTGCTCTGGCGCCTGTGGCGCGGCCGCACGACGAACCACAGCCTGGACCTGCTCACGCAGCGCCGGGTTCGACCGCATGTCGATCGTCCCGTTGAACGGAATGTTGTTGGCCTTGAGGAGCTGCAGGATTTCCATCAGCGGGCCAGCCTGACCACTGAGGTCGTAGGTCTTGTTGTCCTCAGCAAGGGTGAACTGGGCGGGCACCAATCCGTTAACCAAGGCGCTACGCTGCCAGTCGATTTGGTATTGCTGGGTGGTGGGGTTGACGAGCACCACGAGCTTGCGTGCGGTGAGGTTGCCGAGCCGGGTAATGCTGGCGATGACGCGGTCTTGACTGTCGAACGGCACCAACCCCGGTCCGGAGATGTGCAGGTTCACCTTCACAAGGGGTTGCTCGTTGATCCGGGTCCCCGTCTCGGTGAGACCGGTGATCTGCGCGAGCGCCAGCACCCCGTGCTGCTCGAGCTCGGCCGATTTGGCGGCCGACTGCGCGCCGTAGTTGGTCAACCAGAGCGCGATCAGCACGTCGGCCACGGTGATGAGCAGGCCGACATAGAACATCCACTGCAGCAGACCTATCTGGCCTATGGCGAAGTAGACGACCAGAAAGATCGGCCCGACGAGCCCGCCGAACAGCAAAACCGTTAACTGTGCTTTTAGGTAGCGCGCTAACACGTGTGCTCCTCATTTCGACCGAAAGGTGATGAAAGAGTAACGCTGGCGTCGGCGCTACCGATCACAAATTTTGGGGCCGCGGCAAACCCGATATCGATAGGGACCGCGTGGTCTCATGGCACCACGACACCGTTTGCGCCGTGCGCGCCTAACAGGACGCCGCCGGCACCACCGGTGCCACCCGCGGTCGCGAACTGCGTGCTGTTGCCACCGGCGCCGCCATTCCCGATCAACGCGGCGTGACCGCCGGTGCCGCCTTGGCCATTGAGATGGCCCTGGAAGACATCCAGATCGCAACGCCAGCCAGGCGTTATTTCACCCGAGCAGCACGAAGCCCGGACCACCGAAAGTCGGCGATCCGGGCTTCGTGTTCTGCAGACCTACTTGATGATCTTGACGACCCGGCCGGCGCCGACGGTGCGGCCACCTTCACGGATCGCGAAGCGCAGACCGTCCTCCATGGCGACGGGCTGGATCAGCTTCACCGAGATGTTGGTGTTGTCACCGGGCATCACCATTTCGGTGCCCTCCGGCAGCGTCACCACACCGGTCACGTCGGTGGTGCGGAAGTAGAACTGCGGACGGTAGTTGTTGAAGAACGGCGTGTGACGGCCACCCTCATCCTTGGACAGGATGTAGACCTGGCCCTCGAAGTCGGTGTGCGGCGTCGTGGTGCCGGGCTTGACGACGACCTGACCGCGCTCGACGTCCTCACGCTTGATACCACGCAGCAGCAGACCCACGTTGTCGCCGGCCTGGCCCTGGTCGAGCAGCTTGCGGAACATTTCCACACCGGTGACGGTGGTCTTGGTGCTGGTCGGCTTGATACCGACGATCTCGACTTCCTCGTTCACGTTGACCACACCGCGCTCGACACGGCCAGTGACCACCGTGCCACGCCCGGTAATGGTGAAGACGTCCTCGACAGGCATCAGGAACGGCTTCTCGGTGTCACGGACCGGGTCCGGAATCGACTCGTCAACCGCATTCATCAGCTCGGCGACCGACTCGACCCACTTCTCGTCGCCCTCGAGCGCCTTCAGCGCCGAGACCCGAACGACCGGCGCGTCCTCATCGAACTCCTGGGCCGCCAAGCAGCTCACGGACCTCGAGTTCGACGAGCTCGAGCAGTTCCTCGTCGTCCACCGCGTCGGCCTTGTTCAGCGCGACCAGGATGTAAGGCACCCCGACCTGACGGGCGAGCAGCACGTGCTCACGAGTCTGCGGCATCGGGCCGTCGGTGGCGGCAACCACCAGGATCGCGCCGTCCATCTGGGCGGCACCGGTGATCATGTTCTTGATGTAGTCCGCGTGGCCAGGAGCGTCGACGTGGGCATAGTGCCGCTTCTCCGTCTGGTACTCCACGTGGGAGATGTTGATCGTGATACCGCGCTGACGCTCCTCAGGAGCGTTGTCGATCTGGTCGAAGGCGCGCGACTCGTTCAGGTTGGGGAACTTGTCATGCAGGACCTTCGTGATCGCCGCGGTCAGGGTGGTCTTGCCGTGGTCAACGTGACCGATGGTCCCGATGTTGACGTGCGGCTTCGTCCGCTCGAACTTCGCCTTCGCCACTTCTGTGTCCTCCTGGACTGTTGGTGCTTAAAAAAGCAGTGTGTTGATGTTTTCAGTTATGCCGCGGTGTTAACCGCGTCAGCTTACTCGTGAGTTGACACTCACTCGTCCGTCGCTTCCTACTCGTGAGTGACTCTCACTCGCCCGTCGCCTTCGCGATGATCTCCTTCGACACGTTCGCCGGCACTTCGGCGTACGAGTCGAACACCATAGAGTAATTCGCCCGGCCTTGCGTCTTGGACCGCAGGTCGCCGACGTAGCCGAACATCTCTGACAGCGGCACATGCGCGCGAACGATGCGCGCACCTGACCGCTCCTCCATAGCCTGGATCTGGCCACGGCGGGAGTTCAGGTCGCCGATCACGTCGCCCATGTAGTCCTCGGGCGTGGTGACCTCGACGGCCATGATTGGTTCCAGGATGACTGGCTGCGCTTGCGCCGCGGCCTTTTTCAGCACCTGTGAACCGGCGATCTTGAATGCCATTTCCGACGAGTCGACCTCGTGGAAGGCGCCGTCGAGCAAGGTGACCTTCAGGTTGACCAGCGGGTAGCCGGCCAAGATGCCGTACTGCATGGCGTCCTGCGCACCGGCGTCCACCGACGGGATGTACTCGCGCGGGATGCGTCCACCGGTGACCTTGTTTTCGAACTCGTAGGTCGCACCGTCTTCGCCGGTGAACGGCTCAATGGAAATGAGCACCTTCGCGAACTGGCCGGAGCCGCCCGTCTGCTTCTTGTGCGTGAACTCGACCTTGTCGACCTTGCGCTTGATGGTCTCCTTGTAGGCCACCTGCGGCTTGCCGACATTGGCCTCGACCTTGAACTCGCGACGCATGCGGTCGACCAAGATGTCCAGGTGCAACTCGCCCATGCCGCCGATCACGGTCTGGCCGGTCTCGTTGTCCTGATGCACCTTGAAGGTCGGGTCCTCCTCGGCGAGCTTCTGGATCGACAGGCTCAGCTTCTCCTGGTCGCTCTTGGTCTTGGGCTCGATGGCCACCTCGATCACGGGATCGGGGAAGGTCATCGACTCCAGCACGACCTGGTTGTTCGGGTCGCACAGGGTGTCACCGGTCGTGGTGTCCTTCAGCCCGATCACCGCGTAGATGTGGCCGGCGCTGGCCGTCTCGACGGGGTTTTCCTTGTTCGCGTGCATCTGGAACAGCTTGCCCAGCCGCTCCTTCTTGCCCTTGGTCGAATTGATGACCTGTGATCCGGAATCGACCTTGCCCGAATACACCCGAACATAGGTGAGCTTGCCGAAGAACGGGTGCGTGGCGACCTTGAACGCCAGGGCCGAGAACGGCTCGTCGGTCGACGGCTTGCGGATGACCTCCACGTCCTCCTTGTTGGGGGCGTGGCCCACAGCAGGCGGAACATCAAGGGGGGAAGGCAGGTAGTCGATCACTGCGTCGAGCATTGGCTGCACGCCCTTGTTCTTGAACGCGCTACCGCACAAAACCAAGTAGGCCTCGGAATTGACGGTGAGCTTGCGCAGCGCACCCTTGATCTCCTCGACCGACAATGCCTCGCCCCCGAAGTACTTCTCCAGAAGCGACTCGTCGGTTTCGGCGACCGCCTCGAGCAGCTTGGTGCGGTACTCGTCGGCCTTCTCCTGAAGGTCCGCTGGGATGTCGATCGTCTCGTAAGTCTCGCCGAGCTGGGTTTCGCCGCGCCAAACCTTGGCCTTCATCTCGACCAGGTCGACGACGCCTTCGAAGTCACCCTCAGAGCCGACGGGCAGCTGGATCGGGATGACGTTGGCGCCGAGGCGCTCCTCCATCGTGCGCACCGAGAAATAGAAGTCGGCGCCGATCTTGTCCATTTTGTTGACGAAGCAGATACGCGGGACGTCGTACTTGTCCGCCTGTCGCCAAACCTGCTCGGACTGCGGCTCGACACCCTCCTTGCCGTCGAATACTGCGACGGCGCCATCGAGGACGCGCAGCGAGCGCTCCACCTCGACGGTGAAGTCCACGTGGCCCGGGGTGTCGATGATGTTGATCTGATTGTCGTTCCAGAAGCAGGTGGTAGCCGCCGAGGTGATGGTGATCCCCCGCTCTTGCTCCTGCTCCATCCAGTCCATGGTGGCGGCCCCGTCGTGCACCTCACCGATCTTGTAGCTGATGCCGGTGTAGTAGAGGATGCGCTCGGTGGTCGTGGTCTTGCCAGCATCGATGTGCGCCATGATGCCGATGTTGCGGACCTTGGTCAGGTCAGTCAGCACGTCCTTCTGTGCCACAGAAGTCTTCCCACTCTTTCGATTGCTAAGTTAGTTCGCTGTCGGTTTTGCGCCAAGGCTCACGCTGATGTCGCCCAATGCGCGACTCCGGGAACGTAGCGTCCCCATCTACCAGCGATAATGTGCGAAGGCGCGGTTGGCCTCCGCCATCTTGTGCGTGTCCTCGCGCCGCTTGACGGCAGCCCCGAGGCCATTGCTGGCATCCAGAATTTCGTTCGCCAGGCGCTCGGTCATCGTCTTCTCCCGGCGTTGCCGCGAGAAGCTGACCAGCCAGCGCAGTGCGAGCGTGGTGGACCGGTCCGGTCGCACCTCTACCGGCACCTGGTAGGTCGCGCCGCCCACGCGGCGACTACGCACCTCCAGCGCCGGCTTGACGTTGTCCAGGGCCCGCTTCAGCGTGATGACCGGATCGGTGCCGGTCTTGTCGCGGGCTTGTTCAAGCGCTGCATAAACAATGCGCTCGGCGAGGGATTTCTTCCCCTCCATCAAAACTTTGTTGACCAGTTGGGTGACCAGTTGCGATCCGTAGACCGGGTCGTTGACCAACGGACGCTTGGGCGCGGGTCCCTTGCGCGGCATTAGCTCTTCTCCTTCTTGGCGCCGTAACGGCTGCGAGCCTGCTTGCGGTTCTTGACACCCTGCGTGTCGAGCGACCCGCGGATGATCTTGTATCGCACGCCGGGCAGGTCTTTTACGCGGCCACCACGCACCAGCACCATCGAGTGCTCCTGCAGGTTGTGGCCCTCACCGGGGATGTAGGCGGTGACCTCGACCTGACTCGTCAGCTTCACGCGCGCAACCTTCCGAAGCGCCGAGTTCGGCTTCTTCGGAGTGGTGGTGTACACGCGGGTGCATACGCCACGGCGCTGCGGGCTGCCCTTCAGAGCCGCGGTCTTGACCTTTGCGATCTTGTCCCGACGACCCTTGCGGACCAGCTGCTGGATGGTTGGCATCTACCGGCTTTCTGTGTTGCTGTTTACGTTCTGGCTAAGTGTTACAAGTCTCTGTACTGCGGTTATGCCCCGCCGCCATACCCCGCGGCCGGGTGTGTCGCATGCGCTCAGCGCCGGATTTTCTCCGTTGCGTCGGGGACATGCGAATTAGCCCGGCATCCACTTCCTTACGTCAGGCGCCGTAAGCCGCCAGGCACGAGGGTCAACAATACCTGTCGGCGGTCTGGCAGGTCAAAGTGACGCCTGGCGCACGGGCCCAGACCCTAATTACACCTCTAATTCACGCTCGCGCCGCCGGCCGCGGTGCGCCTGTCCAAGCCGGTTGCCAGCCGCAGCACCATGTCGGAGAAAACCGCATCAGTATCGATGTCGTCCATCACGCCCGTCATCTCCAGCAATACGAACCCGTGCAGCGCCGACCAGAACTCAAGCGCCGCGTGGAAGGCCTCGTCACCGTCGAGACCGTAAGAGCCGAGGACGGCGATCACCGGCGCGGCCGCACCCCTGGTCGCGGCGGTGTACTCAGGATCATCGCCGCCCAGCGGCATCCGGGTGAACGCCGAGTACCGGCCGGGGTGGTGATGGGCATAGCTACGGTAAGCACCGGCCATGAACAGCACCGCGTCGTCGCGTTCGCGACCCTCACCGACCCTGTGCAGCATCGTGATGATGTCGTCGATGACCCGAATCCGGACCGCCCGGCGCAGGTCTTCGAGGCTATTGACGTGGTTATACAGCGACGGCCCCTTAGTCCCGAGCTGCATCGCGAGGGCGTTGATGGTCAGCGAGTCCCAGCCCTCCCGGTCCAGGAACGCCAATGCGCCATCGACGATGCACTCGCGACTCAACTTGGCCGGACGCGCGCCGGATCTCGCAGCGCGCTGGCGCCCGCCCGCAGGCGGCAATACCGGCTGAGCTGCCATGGCGATCGCCCTCCATTTGCGATGACCGGTTTGGTCACCCCCGCTACTCGGTCGACTTCGCGGTTAACTAATGACTCTAGTTGACGGGGCCACGAAATTAACTCGGACGTGCGGCCGCATAAATCCGCAATTACTCTGCCGTTCAGCAGGTCGAGGCACGTAGGCTTATCAAGTCCTAGCCGAGTCGCAGCTAGATTCAGCCGGCTTATAAGGGGGCCCCGCAGTGAACTGGACGACCATAGCCGGGTCGCTTGCCACCTGTGTCATCACGATCGCTGCCGCACCGGCCGCTTACGCCAAGAACGGTGACACTCACATCACCGGCCACGGAATCGAGCAGACGCTGGACTGCAACGATGCCACCCTGATCGTCAATGGCACCGAGAACACCGTGAACGCGATGGGAAACTGCTGGGCGATCACGGTCATGGGCTCGTCGAACACGATCGTCGCCGACGGGGTCACGCACGACATCACCGTGTACGGGTGGGACCAGACGGTGTTCTACCACAACGGTGCGCCGTTCGTCTGGGACCGCGGCCGCGAGTTGGGCATGACCAACCGGCTCCAGCAGGTACCCGGCTGAGCACCCCATATCCCCCGTCCTCTGCTAGCCATTCCGAGCCGCCTTCTAAGCCACGAACAAACCGAGGGAATCGAGAAACAATGCGCGCCTGCATCACTGAGCATTCATCGAGACTGGTCGCGCTCGCCCTGGCGCCGGCCTTCGCAACCGCTTTCGGACTCACCGCCTGCAGTTCGACAGCCAACCCTCCGGGCGGTACGACGGCAACGACGACCCACACAACCGCGACGACGAGCGCCGGGGCGGCGCCGACCGCAGCCTCAACCGCCCCTAGCACCACCGCTTCGGTCGAAATCGGAAACACCCTCAACTACGGGTCTTTGGGGACCACAGCCACACTTGACTGTGCCGACGGCAAATCGCTGAACGTGGGCGGGTCGAGCAACACGCTGACCGTCACCGGCACGTGCGACACGGTGACCATCACCGGCATGACCAACAACGTCACCTTCGACAAGATCAGCAGCCACCTCACGGTGCTGGGTCTCAACAACACGGTGACCTATAAAGACGGCAGTCCGAAGGTGGACAACCTCGGCTCCGGCAACACCGTCAATAAGAGCTGACTCGCTAACCTCGCTGCCCATCGTGGCCCGCGGGCGCGCCGTGCCGGCCCGCGCCCGCGGCGAATCGTCCGGCTCCCTCCACGGCCTCGGCTGCGACGCGGTGCATACTGGCGAACTCGGCGTCGCAGCGCCGCCGCTTCTGGCATCCCCCACTGATGCAGCGCCGACAGTCGATCTGACCGCATGCACTGCTGCGGTAGCGCGGCCAGTTGCGCCGCGAGTTCCTCGGCTGCCTGGCGCGCTTCGCCTTTGGGCACGACTCGATTAGCCAACCCGATCGCCAGCGCTTCGTCGGCCGCCACGGCGCGGCCGGTCAGGATCATGTCCATCGCGCGGCTTTGCCCGATCAGCCGGGGCAACCGCACCGTTCCGCCATCGATGAGCGGCACGCCCCAACGCCGGCAGAACACCCCGAAGACAGCGTCTTGCTCGGCCACCCGCAGGTCGCACCAAAGGGCCAACTCCAGACCGCCGGCAACGGCATAGCCGCTGACCGCGCCGATCACGGGTTTGGACAGCACCATTCGTGTCGGCCCCATCGGCCCGGGGCCGGTTCGGTGCACGGCATTCGCCTCTGGCGTGCCGAACGCCTTCAAATCTGCCCCCGCGCAAAAGGTTCCGTTGTCACCCCACAGCACAGCCACCGCAGCGTTCTCGTCGCGGTCGAATTCCTCGAACGCCGCGTACAAGGCGGCTGCGGTCGGGCCGTTGACGGCATTACGCGCAGCCGGCCGGTCGATGATGATCGTGGTGACTGGGCCATTGCGCTCCACTCGCACCGGATCGCTCATGTCGCCTCCGCAAGTTGTGTTGGTTCGCGTCGCTGCGCAAGCTCAGCGGCAAAGTCGTGATAGGCGTCGCGCAGTCGGGCCCCCGGCCAGTCGGCCGGCAGCAGTTCGGCAGGCAGCACCGGGTCGGTGAGCAGGTGACGCACGATCGCCGCGGCAACCCCAAACCGACTGGGAACGTCTGCGGCGGCTGCCATCTCGTCGAGCAACAGGTGGCCGGCCGAAGCCCAGCCGGGCAAGTCCCACAGCTGGCCGGCGAGCTGAGACGGCGCGTCGTCGCGCACCTTCAATATCCGCAGCCGGGAATGCACATCGGAATCCAGGTCCAGATCGAGATTGTCGGGGCGCATCCACACCCCTTCACGCAGTTCGCCAAAGCGCCCGTCGTGCATGGTAGTTCGCAACGCGGCCCGGGTACGGGCGTCGGTTCCCACGCTGGTGACCACCAACATCACCCAATCCCCGCGCCAGGACCGCACCGGTGGGCGCATAGCGGCGTCTTGGCGACGCTGGCGGGCGAGCAAGCGATCGGCGAGCCGGTAGCCGTCAGCGGACCTGACCAGGTCGCCGGCGCTGACCATTCGGGTCAGTGCCACCCGCAACGTCGGCTCCCTGATTCCGAAATCGGCTGTCAGTCTGACTAATTCGCTAGCACTGGCCCACGCCGGATGAGCACCTAGCAATACGCTGAGCACCACTGACCGGGCGGTCATGTTCGGCATGTCGATACCCGCCTACACCGATGACGTCTGGCGGCCGTAGTCGCCGAACGGTTCGTCACGGTGCCGCACCGCGTCGCGAAAGCCGTGCTCGACCGAGTCGGCGACGAATGCATGCCCCTCGGGCGTATGTCGAGCGACCCCGTCGAACACCGTGCTGACCATCCTGCTGGTAGCGACGCCCTGTTGCAGCAGAGCAGAATTCAGCGCGAGCTTGACCATGATCAGCTGGTTGATCGGCATCGCCGCGATGCGCGCCACGAGTCGCTCGGTGCGTTCGTCGAGATCTTGGGGTTCCGGCGCCTCGATTGCCAGGCCCCACTCGGCGGCCTGCGCGCCGGTGATGCTATCGCCAGTCAGCAGAAGACGTTTGGCACGTTGGTCGCCAAGCCGATGTGCCCACAAGCCCGCGGCAGGCACCCCCCACACCCGCGTCGGCGGGTAGCCGATCTTGGCATCGGCGGCAGCGATCACCTGGTCGGCATGCAAAGCGATGTCGGTACCGCCGGCGACGCAGTAGCCGTGGATCTTGACCACCGTCGGCTTGTCGGCGTGCATCAGGCTGGAGAACCCGCGCACGAAGCGGCTCATCATCTGGTAGTCGATCATCGGGTCCCACGGCTGATTCGCAAAGTGGTTGATGGCCTGGGTCTTACCGTCTAGCACGGTGCCGTTGTAGGCCCCGGTGCCACCGGCTGAGCCGGTCCGGTCGGCGTAGGCAGACAGGTCGAAGCCGGCGCAGAAGCCCGCGCCCCGACCGGAAACCAAAATCACGTGCACGTCGGGATCAAGATCAGCCCGCTCCACCAACGCCGACAGCTCCAGCGGGGTGTCCGCGACGATCGCGTTGCCCTTCTCGGGCCGGTTGAAGGTGATCCGGGCGACCCGGTCGGTCACCTCATAGGTCATCGTTTTCAAGTTGTTGAAGTCGACCGGCCTGATCGCATGGGTCACTGGCGCCGCTCCTTTCCCCCGCAAGCGGGAGGTGCCCCCACATCGCTCTTCTGCTCTGCATCGTCGCCGGCGCGGGTCATTGGCGGCTCAGCCCTTTACCAGGGCACGCTCGAGGATGGGAGCAAGGTCCAGCCCGGCCGGCATGGTGCCGAACGCCCCGCCCCACCGCCTGTCGAGTCGGGTGGCCAGGAACGCCTCGGCCACCGCTGGATGCCCGTGCCGCACCAGCAACGACCCCTGCAGCGCCAGGCAGATATCCTCGGCGACCTTGCGGGCGCGGTATTGGATGGTGTCGAGATCGGTCAGTTGCGGTCGCAGGTTCTCGACGTAGCTGTCTAACCGGGCATCGGAACCTGCGCTCACGGCCAGCTCGTCGAACAGCACCTCGATGCACTCCGGACGAGTTGCCATGGCGCGCAGGGTATCCAGTGCGCTGACATTGCCTGAACCTTCCCAGATCCCCATCAACGGCGCCTCACGGTACAGCCGCGGCATTCCAGACTCTTCGACATACCCGTTGCCGCCCAGGCATTCCAGCGCTTCGGCGGCGTGCGGGGTGGCGCGCTTGCACACCCAGTACTTGCTGGCCGCCAAGCCAATGCGCCGCAGCAGTGCTTCCTTTTGGTCTCCGCGAACAACGCGGTCGGTGGCCCCGGCCATTCGCATCGCGACCATCGTCGCCGCCTCAGCCTCCACCGCGAGATCGGCCAACACGTTGCGCATCAATGGCTGGTCAATCAGATAGGCGCCGAACGCCTTTCGGTGCTGGGCATGATAGATCGCCCGGGTCAGCCCGGTGCGCATGCTGGTGGCACTCCCCAGAGTGCAGTCCAGGCGGGTGAGGTTGACCATCTCGATGATGGTGGGCACGCCGCGGCCTTCTTCGCCTACCAACCACGCGGTGGCATGGTCGTATTCGACCTCGCTCGAGGCGTTGGCGTGGTTGCCGAGCTTGTCCTTGAGGCGCTGCAAAAACATCCTGTTGCGGGTGCCATCGGGCAGCACACGCGGCAACATGAAGCAGGACAGCCCACTTGGGGCCTGCGCGAGCACCAGGAAGATGTCACACATCGGCGCCGAGGTGAACCACTTGTGACCGGTCAGGCTGTAGGTGCCGTCGCCGTTCGGGGTCGCTTGCGTGGTACCGGCGCGCACGTCGGAGCCGCCCTGCTTCTCGGTCATCGACATGCCCGCGGTGATGCCGGGCTTCGTGGTGGCCAGCTTGAGGTCCGGGTCGTATTCGCGACTGGTCAGCAGCGGCTCGTACACCGCAGCAAGCTCGGGGTTGTACCGCAGCGCGGGAACGACGGCGTACGTCATCGAGATCGGGCAGACGTGGCCCGGCTCTACCGTCCACACCGAGTTCTTGGCCGCGCGCACCACATGTGCGCCCGGCCGCTCGTCGGCCCACGGTGCGGCGTGCAGGCCGTGGCGGACCGCCACACGCATCAGCTCGTGGTAGGCGGGGTCGTATTCCACCTCGTCGACGCGGTAGCCGTTCCGGTCATGGGTATGTAGGACTGGCCGATTGCGGTCGGCGAGTTCGCCCCAACGGTTGGCCTCGCGGCTCGCGGAGATCGCGCCAAGCTCGTTCACTTCGTCCAGTCCCCATTGGCCGCCCTCGCGAATCAGCGCCTCGACGAGTACCGGCGACGTCGCGGGGTTGTAGTTCTCCAGGGGCGGAACCTGGTTGGTGACGACATGCGTATCAGACATGGCCCCAATATTACAGTTTTCCTACAACCGCACAAGAGTCGTAATATCAGTGTGGATGCGCGCCGAAGAATTGCCACAGCGCCTGGGTGGCGAAGTCAGGCCATTCGTGGCCGCCGCCGTCGATCGTGATCAGCACGACGCCGTGGCTGTCGGCGCATTCCGCCGTTGATGTGGTGACCTCGCCAGAGGTCGTGACGGAGGGGGCGGCGCACCGATCGACATTGCGCCAGAACGCATTCACGTCCGGCGTCGAGGGACCGTTGATGATGCTGTCGCCCCGCCCACCCTGGTAGAGGACGAGCCTGTCCGAAGTGCCGTGAATCTCCATGACAGCGGCGGGGTGCGGCGCCCGGCACGGGTCCAGCTGGGTCGCCGCCACCGCACCGATTGCGGCGAAGATGCCGGTGTTGCACGCAAGGGTGTACGACATGATGCCACCGTTACTCATCCCGGTGGCATAGATCCGCGAGCCGTTGATGCTGACGTTGCGCACGATGTCAGCGACAGCCGCGCCGATGAAGGCCACGTCATCGACCCCTTCGCGTTGAGGCTGCCCGCAGCAGCCGCCGCCGTTGACATTCCAAGCCCGGTTGACACCGTTCGGGTAGGCGACCACGAAGTGGTGTGAATCGGCTAATTCATCCCAGCCGTAGGAACTTTCGGCCTGCTCGGCGCTGCCGGTTATACCGTGCAGCATAACTACCAGCGGGGCCGATGCGGGCAACCCCGCGGGTTGATAGAGCCGATAGTTGCGGTCGCGCCCGCCGACGTTGATGGTGTGGATGCTGGTGCCAGTAACGAACCCGGACGGCAGCGGCTTGTCGTCGGCCGGTGAGCAGCCCGCGACCATCAGCACTGCCCCGACAAGCGCGGCGGCTCGACGGAGCATTGCGCCTACGCTACGCGGCGCCGACCCCTCTGGCGTCAGCTGCTGGTCTTTTCCCGCAGGAACGCGATGTCGTCTTTACGGCCGTCTTCGGCCGTTTCGCAGATGACCGGCGCGTCGGCGGCCTTGACTGCAGCGACCAGCAGTTCGGTGCCGATCTCGCCGGCGCCCAAGTTGGCGTGCCGGTCCCGACCCGAGCCCGCGGCGTCCTTGGAATCGTTGCAGTGCACCAGGTCGATCCGCCCGGTGATGCCCTTGACACGGTCGACCGCGTCCACCAAAGCCTCCCCCGCCGCCCAGGCGTGGCAGGTGTCCAGGCAGAAGCCGATGCCGGTGTCGCCGATGACGTCCCAAAGCCGGGCGATGGTGTCGAAGTGGCGGGCAATCGCATGGTCCCCGCCCGCCGTATTTTCCAGGTACACCGGAACCTTGGTCTCCAGCTGGTCGAGCGCTTTGCGCCAGCGCTGGAAACCCTCGTCGAGTTCCTGGTCGTCGCCGACGTGGCCGCCGTGCACGATCACCGCGGCGGCGCCGATGTCGGCTGCCGCGTCACAGGTCTGCTGCAGGATCTTGCGCGACGGGATGCGCACGCGATTGTTCGCGGACGCAACGTTGATCAGGTAGGGGGCGTGTACGTAAATCGGCAAGGCGGCTGCTTTGAGCTGTTCGGCGTCTTCGCGCGGCTTGGGCGCCTTCCAGCTCTGCGGGTTGCCGAGGAAGAATCTGTACCACGTCGGCGCCCTCGGCTTGCGCTGCGGCGAGTGGATCCTGGGGGCTGACATGTGAGCCGATGAGCACGCGGCCCAGTCTAGTGAGGGTCGCTTCGCCATGGCGAGCAGACGCGAAAGCCCCCGACACGCGGGGCGTGCGGGGGCTTTCGCGTCTGCTCAGCCAACTAAAGGTGGCGCTTGATGCGCGCGACAAGTCCGGTCGGGTCACGTCGGATGTCGCCGACGGTCATGGGGATCGTTGTCCAGCCGCATTCCTGCAATCGGGCGGTTTTCAGCCGGTCGTGCAGCAGGGCATCGCGGCCCACGTGCCATTCGATGCTGTCGTATTCGGCGGCGACCATTGAGCCCGGCCACGCGAAGTCGGCGCGCCAGACTCTGCCATAGGAGTCCACGATGCGGTATTGCAGCTCGGGCATCGGTAGCCGGTGGTCGATGAACACCAGTCGCGCCTCGCTCTCCATGGGCGACTCGGCACGCCCGTCGGCGTGGGCTACCAATTCCCGGACCTTGACGATGCCGCGACGGCCCTTCTGCTCTCGGATGGTCACGTCCAGTTCTCCCCTGGTGCAGGCACCAACGTGCAACGCAGCATCAAGGCTTGCCAAGGCGCGCGGGCGCCGCAGCGTCCGCGCGACTTCGATCACCGTCCATGCTGGCGCTGTCGCGAGTCGACCCTCCACCCGTCGGAGTGGAGCGCCAATCCGTTGATGCACCATGAGACTCGATGACGGCCTCATCCGCACACCCGGATCGAGAATGTGACGCCGCGACGTGCTCTCGGTATCGAAGCCATACAACGTCGCAGCTGTGCCCATGCAGGCCACAATTGGCTGACCGGCTGCGAGATCCAGCGCAGCCAGCTTGCCCAAGACATCGGGCTCCTCCGCCGCATAGACACCGTGACACACCCGAAAAAGTCTGCCCGCCTCTACAAGTCCGGCCAGCCGCTTGCGCGACACCACAGTCAGCAGTTCACGCGTTGTCGCTAGCCCTCCCCGGCCGCGGAGAACACTTTCGATATCCACCGCGACAACATTGCTGCCCGGCTAGCGACAACAGCAGGCCTTAATCGGCAATATGTGGAGAAGCGGTTGACTGTGCACACCACCACCAGACGCAAAAGCCCCCGACACGCCGTGCGTGCGGGGGCTTTTGCGTCTGCTCGCGCTGACTAGCGGTAGTCCGAGTACCCGTAGTCGTCCAGCGGAACCGCCGCCCCGGTGGCCTGACCGAAGTCCGGGCTGTAGTACTGATCCTCGTAGGACGGGATCGTGTACGCCGCAGCGCGGGCTTCCTCGGTGGGTTGCACCTGGATGTTGCGGTACCGGTTGATACCGGTGCCCGCCGGGATCAACTTACCGATGATCACGTTCTCCTTCAGACCCTGCAGCTTGTCGCTGCGGCAGTTGATCGCCGCATCGGTCAGCACACGCGTGGTCTCCTGGAACGACGCCGCGCTGAGCCACGAATCGGTGGCCAGCGACGCCTTCGTGATACCCATCAGCACCGGGCGGCCAGCCGCGGGCTCGCCACCCTCGGCCACCACTCGGCGGTTCGCCGCCTCGAACTCCGCACGGTCGATCAGCGAGCCGGGCAGGAACTCCGTCGCGCCCGAGTCGATGATGGTGACCCGGCGCAGCATCTGCCGAACGATCACCTCGATGTGCTTGTCGTGGATCGACACACCCTGAGCGCGGTAGACCTCCTGGGTCTCCCGGACAAGGTGGATCTGCACCTGACGGGGGCCTTGCACCCGCAAAACCTCGTGCGGGTCGGCCGAGCCTTCCATCAGCTGCTGGCCCACCTCGACATGGTCGCCGTCGGACAGCACCTTTTCGGAACCGTCTTCGTGCTTGAACACACGCAGGCGCTGCCGCTTCGAGAGCTTGTCGTAGACCACTTCCTCGCCGCCGTCGTCGGGAACGACGGTGATCTTGTAGAAGCGCTCGCCCTCCTCGAGACGGATACGGCCAGTGACGTCGGCGATCGGCGCCTTGCCACGCGGCACGCGGGCCTCGAACAGCTCCTGGACACGCGGCAGACCACCGGTGATGTCCTCACCGACACCACCCTGGTGGAAGGTACGCATGGTCAGCTGAGTACCGGGCTCACCAATGGACTGGGCCGCCACGATACCGACGGCTTCGCCGATATCGACCAGCTTGCCGGTGGCCATGGACCGGCCGTAGCAGGTCGCGCACACGCCGGTGCCAGTCGTACACGTCAGCACCGAGCGCACCTTGATCTGGGTGATGCCCGCCGCCAACAAGGCGTCGATCGACGGGTCGCCCAGGTCTTCACCACGGGCGACGACGACGTTGCCGGCTTCGTCGACCGCGTCGGCGCCCAGAGTCCGCGCGTACGCCGATGTCTCGATGTACGGGTCACGGATCAGGGTGCCATCAGGCTGACGCTCGGCCAGCTCGACGAGGATGCCGCGCTCGGTCTGGCAGTCGTGCTCGCGGACGATGACGTCCTGGGACACGTCCACCAGACGACGAGTCAGGTAACCGGAGTCCGCAGTGCGCAACGCGGTGTCCGCCAAGCCCTTTCGAGCACCGTGGGTGTTGATGAAGTACTCCAGCACGGTCAGGCCCTCGCGGAAGGAGGACTTGATCGGGCGCGGGATGAACTCACCCTTGGGGTTGGTCACCAGGCCCTTCATGCCGGCCAACGTCCGGGTCTGAGTGAAGTTACCGGTGGCACCCGACTCCACGATCGTGATGATCGGGTTGTCACTGGGGTAGTGCTCCTTCAGTGCCTGACCGACCTCATCGGTGGCTTCCTTCCAGATCTCCACCAACGCCTCGTTGCGCTCCTCGTGGTTCAAAGCACCACGCTGGAACTGCTTTTCGACCTTGTCGGCCCGATCCTCGTAGAAGTCGAGAATCTCCTTCTTCCGCGGCGGAACCAACACGTCGGCCATCGAGACCGTGACACCGCTTCGGGTCGCCCAGTAGAAACCGGCGTCCTTGAGCTTGTCGACCGTCTGTGCCACCACGATCATCGGGTAGCGCTCGGCCAGGTCATTGATGATGGCGGCCTGCACCTTCTTGTGCATCTGCTTGTTCACGAACGAATAGCCCAGCGGCAACAGTTCGTTGAACAGCACCCGGCCCAGCGTCGTGTCTGCCAGCCAAGCGTCGCCCGGCTGCCAGCCGTTGAGGCCGAACAGCTCGGTCTCGATGTCGGCCGGCGGACGCAGCTGAGTCAGCCGAACCTTGATCTTGGCCCGTACCGAGAGCACACCGCGGTCCGAAGCCATGATCGCTTCGGCCGGCGAGGAGTACACACCGACCTCCGGACGATCCTTGGCGGCCGGCCGATACTCGCCGTCGGCCCCGTCGATCTCGGTGGTCAAGAAGAACAGCCCGGTCACCATGTCCAATCGCGGCATGGCCAAGGGGCGGCCGGACGCGGGCGACAGGATGTTGTTGGAGGACAGCATCAGAATGCGGGCCTCGGCCTGCGCCTCAGCGGAAAGCGGCAGGTGAACCGCCATCTGGTCACCGTCGAAGTCCGCGTTGAACGCCTCACACACCAACGGGTGCAGCTGGATGGCCTTGCCCTCCACCAGCATTGGCTCAAAGGCCTGGATGCCCAACCGGTGCAGGGTGGGCGCGCGGTTCAGCAGCACTGGGTGCTCGGCGATGACCTCTTCGAGGACATCCCACACCTGGGGACGCTGACGCTCGACCATGCGCTTGGCACTCTTGATGTTCTGCGCGTGGTTGAGGTCGACGAGCCGCTTCATCACGAATGGCTTGAACAGCTCTAGCGCCATCAGCTTGGGCAGACCACACTGGTGCAGCTTGAGCTGCGGACCGACCACGATGACCGAACGGCCCGAGTAGTCGACACGCTTGCCGAGCAGGTTCTGGCGGAACCGGCCCTGCTTGCCCTTGAGTAGATCCGACAGCGACTTGAGCGGCCGGTTGCCGGGTCCGGTAACCGGGCGGCCCCGACGACCGTTGTCGAACAGCGCGTCGACGGACTCTTGCAACATCCGCTTCTCATTGTTGACGATGATCTCGGGTGCGCCCAGATCGATGAGCCTCTTGAGCCGGTTGTTGCGGTTGATCACCCGGCGGTACAGGTCATTGAGGTCGCTGGTGGCGAACCGGCCACCGTCGAGCTGCACCATCGGGCGCAGCTCCGGCGGGATGACCGGGACGGCATCCAGCACCATGCCCATCGGCGAGTTGCCTGACTGCTGGAAGGCGGCGACCACCTTCAAGCGCTTCAGTGCACGAAGCTTCTTCTGCCCCTTGCCGTTTCGGATGACGTCACGCAGTATCTCGGCTTCAGCGTCGATGTCGAAGTTCTCGATCAGCTTCTGGATCGACTCCGCGCCCATGGCGCCGGTGAAGTATTCACCGTAGCGGTCCACGATTTCGCGGTAGAGATTCTCGTCGACGATCAGCTGCTTGGGAGCCAGCTTGGTGAAGGTGGTCCAGATGTCCTCGAGCCGGTCCAGCTCACGCTGGGCGCGGTCGCGGAGCTGACGCATCTCCCGCTCGCCGCTGTCCCGAACCTTGCGTCGGGCATCGGCTTTCGCGCCCTCGGCCTCAAGCTCGGCCAGGTCGGCCTCGAGCTTCTGCGCGCGGGCCTCCAATTCGGCGTCGCGCTGATCCTCAACACCTTTGCGCTCGACCACCATTTCGGCCTCGAGCGTCGACAGCTCGTTGTGGCGCATCTCGGTGTCGACCGCGGTGATCACGTAGGCGGCGAAGTAGATGATCTTCTCGAGATCCTTCGGGGCCAGGTCCAGCAAGTAGCCAAGACGGCTCGGCACACCCTTGAAGTACCAGATGTGCGTGACCGGCGCGGCCAGCTCGATGTGCCCCATCCGCTCACGACGCACCTTGGCGCGAGTCACCTCGACGCCACAGCGCTCACAGATGATGCCCTTGAAGCGCACACGCTTGTACTTGCCGCAGTAGCACTCCCAGTCGCGAGTCGGTCCGAAGATCTTCTCGCAGAACAGGCCGTCCTTCTCGGGCTTCAGCGTGCGGTAGTTGATTGTCTCCGGCTTCTTAACCTCGCCGTAAGACCATTGCCTGATGTCCTCCGCGGTAGCCAGGCCAATGCGGAGTTCATCGAAGAAGTTGACGTCGAGCACGTAACTCCCTTTCCCCTTGCGGGTGTAGTAACACTGTGTTCGTTAGCGACACGCGCAAGCGCGCATCGCTTTGCTAGGGCTAAGCCAAATCCTCAACAGACGCGGATTCGTTGCGAGACAAGTTGATTCCCAGGTTGGCCGCGGCCCGCTCAAGGTCTTCGTCCTCGCCCTCGCGCAGCTCAATCGCTGCGCCGTCCGAAGACAGCACCTCAACGTTGAGGCACAGCGATTGCAGCTCCTTGAGCAGCACCTTGAACGACTCGGGGATACCCGGTTCCGGGATGTTCTCGCCCTTGACGATCGCCTCGTAGACCTTGACCCGGCCGACGGTGTCGTCGGACTTGATGGTCAACAGCTCCTGCAGCGTGTACGCGGCGCCGTAGGCCTGCATGGCCCAGCACTCCATCTCACCGAACCGCTGGCCACCGAACTGCGCCTTACCGCCCAGCGGCTGCTGGGTGATCATCGAGTACGGACCGGTCGAGCGAGCGTGGATCTTGTCGTCGACCAGGTGGTGCAGCTTCATGATGTACATGTAGCCAACGGTCACCGGATACGGGAAAGGCTCGCCACTGCGACCGTCGAACAGCATCGCCTTGCCGTCGCCGTTCACCATCACGTCGTTGTCCCGGTTGGGCAACGTGCATGACAGCAGACCCTGCAGCTCCTCTTCCTTGGCACCGTCGAACACCGGAGTGGACACCGTCTGGTCCGGCTCGGCGTTCAGCAATCCCTCGGGCAGGTTGGCCGCCCACTCCGGCCGACCATCGGTCACGTCGACCTTCCAGCCGGACTTGGCCACCCAACCGAGGTGGGTTTCCAGGATCTGGCCGATGTTCATCCGTCGCGGCACACCGTGGGTGTTCAGGATGATGTCCACGGGAGTGCCGTCCGGCATGAACGGCATGTCCTCGGCCGCCAGGATCTTGCCGATGACGCCCTTGTTGCCGTGCCGTCCGGCCAGCTTGTCGCCGTCGGAGATCTTGCGCTTCTGGGCCACATAGACGCGGACCAGCTCGTTGACTCCGGCCGGCAGTTCGTCGTCATCCTCGCGGGAGAACACCCGGATGCCGATGACCTTGCCGGATTCGCCGTGCGGCACCTTCAGCGAGGTGTCGCGGACTTCGCGGGCCTTCTCGCCGAAGATCGCACGCAGCAGCCGCTCTTCCGGCGTCAGCTCGGTCTCCCCCTTCGGGGTGACCTTGCCGACCAGGATGTCGCCATCACGAACCTCGGCACCAATGCGCACGATGCCGCGCTCGTCCAGGTCGGCGAGCACCTCATCGGAGACGTTCGGGATGTCCCGGGTGATCTCCTCGGCACCCAACTTGGTGTCGCGGGCGTCGATCTCGTGCTCTTCGATGTGGATCGAGGTGAGCACATCCTCTTCAACCAGACGGTTGGAGAGGATGATGGCGTCCTCGTAGTTGTGGCCTTCCCACGGCATGATCGCCACCAGCAGGTTCTTGCCCAGCGCCATCTCGCCGTTTTCGGTACACGGACCGTCGGCGATGACTTGGCCTGCCTCGACCCGGTCTCCGGCGTCCACGATCGGAGACTGGTTGGCGCAGGTGCCGTGGTTGGACCGGGCGAACTTGCGCATCCGGTAGGTGCGCCGGGTGCCGTTGTCGTGCATCACGGTGATGTAGTCGGCCGACACCTCCTCGATGACGCCGCTCTCCTCGGCGACGACGACGTCGCCCGCGTCGATCGCGGCGCGCAGCTCCATGCCGGTACCCACCAGCGGCGCCTCGCTCTTCACCAGCGGAACCGCCTGGCGCTGCATGTTGGCACCCATCAGGGCACGGTTGGCGTCGTCGTGCTCGAGGAACGGGATCATGGCCGTGGCCACCGACACCATCTGGCGCGGCGAGACGTCCATGTAGTCCACCTCGGACGAGGGCACGTACTCCACCTCGCCCGCCTTCCGGCGGACCAGAACGCGTGACTCGAGGAACTGACCGTCGTCGTCGATCGGCGAGTTGGCCTGCGCCACGACGTGGCGGTCCTCCTCGTCGGCGGTCAGGTAGTGGATCTCGTCGGTAGACCTTGCCGTCGACCACCTTGCGGTACGGCGTCTCGATGAACCCGAACGGGTTGACCCGCGCGTACACCGACAGCGAGCCGATCAGACCGATGTTCGGCCCTTCCGGGGTCTCGATCGGGCACATCCGGCCGTAGTGCGACGGGTGCACGTCACGGACCTCCAGCCCGGCGCGCTCCCGCGACAGACCACCCGGCCCCAGAGCGGAGAGGCGCCGCTTGTGCGTCAAACCGGAAAGCGGGTTGTTCTGGTCCATGAACTGCGACAGCTGGCTGGTGCCGAAGAACTCCTTGATCGCGGCGACGACGGGCCGGATGTTGATCAGGGTCTGCGGCGTGATCGCCTCGACGTCCTGAGTGGTCATCCGCTCCCGGACCACGCGCTCCATCCGGGACATGCCGACCCGGATCTGGTTCTGGATCAGCTCGCCCACGGTGCGCAGGCGACGGTTGCCGAAGTGGTCGATGTCGTCGGTCTCCACCGGAACCTCGACGCCGCCCGGGACGGTCATCGCGGTCTGGCCCTCGTGCAGCCGAACCAGGTATTCGATGGTGGCGACGACGTCCTCTTCGGTCAGCGTCGACGACGTGATCGGCTTACCGACGTTCAGGCCGAGCTTCTTGTTGACCTTGTAGCGACCAACACGAGCCAGGTCGTAGCGCTTCTCCTTGAAGAACAGGTTCTCCAGCAGGGTCTGCGCGGACTCCTTGGTGGGCGGCTCGCCCGGGCGCAGCTTGCGGTAGATGTCCAGCAGCGCCTCGTCGGAGCCGGCGGTGTTGTCCTTCTCCAGCGTCGACATCATGATCTCGGAGAAGCCGAACCGCTCGGTGATCTGCTCGCTGGTCCAGCCCAGCGCCTTGAGCAGCACGGTGACCGGCTGGCGGCGCTTGCGGTCGATGCGCACACCGACGGTGTCGCGCTTGTCGACGTCGAACTCCAGCCAGGCGCCACGGCTCGGGATCACCTTGACGCTGTGCAGCATTTTCTCGGTCGACTTGTCGATGGACTCGTCGAAGTAGACACCCGGCGACCGCACCAACTGGCTGACGACCACGCGCTCGGTGCCGTTGATGATGAACGTGCCCTTCTCCGTCATCATCGGGAAGTCACCCATGAACACCGTCTGGCTCTTGATTTCACCGGTGTTGTTGTTGATGAACTCCGCCGTGACGAACAGCGGCGCCGCGTAGGTCATGTCCTTGTCTTTGCACTCGTCGACCGGCGCCTTGACTTCGTCAAAACGGGGATCGGAGAAAGACAGCGACATCGAGCCGGAGAAGTCCTCGATCGGGGAAAGCTCTTCGAGCACCTCTTCGAGGCCACCGACCGGCTTGATGTCCCCTCGATTGGTGGCGATCTCGCGCCAGCGCGGCGAGCCGATCAGCCACTCGAACGAGTCGGTCTGGACATCAAGAAGCCCCGGAACCTCTAGCGGCTCGCGGAGCTTGGCGAAAGAAACTCGATTGGGGGCTCCGGGTACGGAGCTGTTAGCAAAACTTTGCGGGTTACCCTGACTTTCGGTAGAACGTGAGTGGTCTGTCTTGCTTTGGCGGAAATCTGCCAAGATGCACCCTTCCAGCACCTGCGACGTACCAGAGCCAGCAGCCACCGGATCTGTTCGCGCCGCGATAATTGTGTCGGTCTCGCTGGCGGACGATCTGTCCGGATCTCACGCGCGCAACTAAATAGCTTGAACCGCAAACGGGGCTCAGGCTAAGACCACATTGTCAGTGGCGGGTGAGGTGGGCAGGAGGTAGCCAGCGCAACGTCCAACAATAGCGCAGGACTGCGCATTCCTCAACTACCCATCGCTAGCCGCCCGTGGGAAACCGGCGCTGGCTGGCGATCGGGACTTCCCTTGGACATATATGGCCATCTGCTGCCCAACAGATTGACCCGTTTACGCCCCTGTCGTCAAGAGGGCGCGACGGCAAGTTACGACGAGTTATTGGGAAATCTACTGCTAAGACCGCTTGACGCGCACGCCAACGCACACCACACCCAGCTGGGCGGGGCGTGATCGGCGGTCGCGCGTACCGGCTAGTCGCCGAATTCGTGTGCTTTCAGCCGGTGGGTGCCCTCGAGGTCATCGAGGATCGCCTCCTGGGCGTCCTTTGGCAGTGTGTGCAACATCTCACGGACGCGGGCCTGGCGCCGGGCGACCGCTTTGCGCTCCGGCATTCCGGGCGACGCGATGATCTGCGGCGGTACGCCTTCGACTTCCTCGGTGCCGCCCGCGTGCTGACCCGCGTCGAGCTGGGCCTGCTCTTCGGCCATGGTGGCCTCGTCCTTCTCCTCGGACATGCCGATCGGCCCGATGCGCCGCCCGTTGAGGAACTGTCGCACGACCGGCTCGTCGCTGGTCAGCAACACCTCACGCGGGCCGAACATCACCAGATGCTTGCGGAAAAGCATGCCGATGTTGTCCGGCACGGTGCGGGCGATGTTGATGTTGTGCGTAACGATGAGGATGGTCGCGTCGATCTGGGCGTTGATGTCGAGGATCAACTGGCTCAGGTAAGCGGTACGGACCGGGTCCAGACCCGAGTCGGGCTCGTCGCAAAGGATGATCTGAGGGTCGAGAACCAGGGCCCGAGCCAGGCCGGCACGCTTGCGCATACCGCCGGAGATCTCGCCGGGGAACTTCTTCTCGTCACCGCCCAGGCCGACCAGGGTCAGCTTCTCCATGACGATGTCGCGGATCTCTTTTTCCTTCTTCTTCGTGTGCTCGCGCAGCGGGAACGCGGTGTTGTCGAAGAGGTTCATCGATCCGAACAGCGCGCCGTCCTGGAAAAGGACGCCGAACAACGTGCGGATTTCGTAAAGCTCCTTGGCCGAGCATTCGATGATGTCGGTGCCGTCGATCAGGATCGAGCCGCGCTCGGGACGGAGCAAACCGATCAGGGATTTCAGAAACACGGACTTGCCCGTACCTGAGGGCCCGAGCAAAACGCTGACCTCGCCAGCCGGGATTTCCAGCGTCACGTCTTCCCAAATTCTCGAGGCCCCGAAGGACTTGGTGAGTCCGTTGACCTCGATAGCGACGCCCATGGGGATCCTTCCGTCTACATACGTTGCCTCGCCACCTGGCCCTTTGTGTGGCTTGAGTCACTGTAGCGCACACGTCGCGCGCGAGATCGAGGTTGCACGGGAGCGTTAGGAAGAATTGGGCAACCCGAGACCCGCCCAGCCGCGCGTTAGCCCGTTGACGCCCAGTTGCCGTGAAAGCCCATCGGCACCCGCTGCGGCAGGTGACAGTGGCCATCGACTCGAGCGTCTGGGCATCCAGCAGCAGTAGTTGGCCTTCGTCACGGCCGCGGTGATAGCCGTAGCCCATCAGGATGCCGTCATCTTCGGCGCTTGCTGTGGGGTTCGGGATGAAGGACATCTCGCCGAGGAGCAGGTCGGGATCGATCGCGGCGACCACACTCGACGCCGTTCGCGTAGTCGTGCTTGTACAGCGCCGAGGACATGTCCGCTTCGCCCGCGGCGAGGAACCCACCCTCGATGCCGACGGTGTAGCCGAACCGGTGCCGACCACCCAGCAGGGTCTCGTTGATCCGGGGAAACTCCTGCGAGCGGTCGTCACGGCATTCGGTGGCCACCGCGCCGGTGGTCAGGTTGATGGTCCAGCGGTCCAAGGTGGGCATGGTGTCGCCGGGTCCACGCCGGTCGCGGTCGAACATCCGCGAGTAGCGCACCACGTCGAGCACCAGCACCTCTTCAGTTCCACGGGCTCCGTCCCGGGTCTCGGAGTAGGCGTTGAGCGGGTGGTAGACGTAGCAGGGTTCGATCTCGAACCAGCGCACGTCCTTGTTGCCTCCCTCGCGAGGCATGACCCCGATGCGCGCCGGATAGTTGGGGTTCCAGGCGTACGGCATGCCGACCATGCGGCGAGTGTCCCGATTGGCCATCGCCGCGATCGGGCTGGGAATACGGACGCGCCCGAGCACCGACTGCACCACCAGCCGGGCCGGCAGTTGCAGCCAGCGCGGCACGGTCGCGGGCAGCACCTGCACCGCGTCGAACGTCACCGGCAGGTCGTAAATCACCACGTACTTGTCGGTCAGCGAGAAGTCATGCATCATCGGCGACCCCGTCACCTCGATATCGACCGTCCGGCGCGCGTGGCCGTCGGTGTCGATCACGGAGTACTGAACCGACTTTCCGCGCGCGAACGAGTAGGACACCGCGTGCAGTTCGCCGGTTCGGGGATCGCGGTGCGGGTGGGCGGCGTAGCCGCCGGTCAGGGTGCCGTCGAAATCGCACGGGCCGACGGTGTCGAGTTCGTCGGTCAGTTCGTAGTTGGCGACGCCGCCTTCGACGAGGGCCAGGGTCCGCCCGGCGTGGGTCAGCACGTTCGTGTTGGCGGCCAGGCCCGACATGCCTGCCCGCGGGTTGGGCCGGCCGGGCAGCGACTCGCCCAGCGTGCGGCACACCGCCGCGCTGCGCACCCAGCGGTTCCGGTACCAGCGGGCCTGCCCGTCGCGCAGCGATACGCCGTGCACCATGCCGTCGCCGCTGAACCAGTGGTAGGTCGCCGGGTCGACCTCCGCGGCCGGGTTGGGGCCGTTGCGGAGGTAACGCCCGTCCAGGTGCTCGGGAATGTGCCCGGTGACCTCGAGGTCGGTCGCGGTTACCTCCGCGCTGACGGGCGCGAGGAAGCCGTTGAGGTATGGGTTATCGGACTTGGCGGTCTGGGTGGAAGTCATTTCATGAACCCCTAGGTCTATAACACTGTTATTTCGGTGTTATTGAAACCGTACGCCGTCGATGAGAAGATGACAAGGATGACTTCGCAGACTCAGAGCAGTGTTCGCAGCGTTCGCCATGAGTTGTTGGACGCCGCCGTCGATCTGCTCGACGAGCACGGCCCCGACGCGCTGCAGACCCGCAAGGTCGCCGGCGCCGCCGGAACCTCGACGATGGCGGTCTACACCCATTTCGGCGGGATGCAGCCGCTGATCGACCGCGGTCGCCGAGGAGGGTCTGCGGCAGTTCGACGAGGCGATGACGATGCCACCGACCGACGATCCGGTCGCGGACCTGGTTGCCATTGGCACCGGGTACCGGCGCTACGCGATCGAGCGGCCGCACATGTATCGCCTGATGTTCGGCAGCACCAGCGCGCACGGCATCAATGCGCCCGCCGAAAACGTCCTGGCCTTGACCATCGCGGATATCGAACGGCGCTACCCGAGCTTCGCGCAACTGGTGCTTGCGGTGCAGCGATCGATGCTGGCGGGCCGGATCACGGTCGGTACCGCTCATGATGACGCGGCTGTGGTCGCCACCGCGGCCCAGGTCTGGGCGCTGATCCACGGCTTCGTGATGCTGGAACTGGCCGGCTACTACGGTGCCGACGGCGCGGCTGTCGGGCCCGTACTGGCCGCCATGACATCGAACCTGCTTGTCGCGCTGGGAGATTCACCCGAGCGAGTGAGACAGAACGTCCTGACCCTGACCGTCGCGGAGTATCGAGCAGCGCTACCCCAGCTTCGCGCAGCTGGTGCGCGCGGTGCACCGATCGATGCTGGCGGGCCGCATCACGGTTGGCGCCGCCGATAACGACAGCCGACGCGGCGGTGGTGGCCACAGCGGCCCAGGTCTGGGCGTTGATACACGGGTTCGTGATGCTGGAACTGGCCGGGTACTACGGCGCCGACGGCGCGGCCGTCGGGCCGGTGCTGGCCACTATGACCTCGAATCTGCTTGTCGCGCTGGGAGATTCACCCGAGCGAGCGAACAGTCGCAACGGTCGGCGGCAGCCGCGGGCCGCGCACACGAAACCCCCGGGACCTAGCACAGGGAGGGTGTGAATTGATAGAGAGGTTGAGGGAGTGTGTTTGGAGGATGTGGTGGGGGTGGAGAAAGTGGTGATGTGGGGTGGTAGGGATGAGGGGTATGTGGGGACTAGGGGGTGATGAGGTGGAGGGGGGGGGGTGGGTGGTGGGAGTGATGAGGTGGGGGGTGTAGGAGGGATAAAGGGCGAAGGGCGGGGTGAACATGGCGTTGCGCGGCGGCTGTTGGTGGCCAGGGTCTGGTCCCGCGGCGGCACCTGTTGGCAAGGCCGAGGCTAAACGCCGGTTCTTCGAACTGCTCGCTCGGGGTGGTCAGCGACGCGAGCGGCTCGCGAAGTCGGCGTGCATGAACGCACCGGCGTGATTGGCGCGATGGGACGCAAAGTCCGCACACGCGGGTGCTTGCCGATGGCACGGTCATCGATTACACGACGGCACGCGATACACACAGCCGGTGAATACCGAAAGGTCCGCGGTGCCCATACTGGGTGCCTGAGATCAGCAGCGATATCTGTCTTGCGGATCGACTCGCGATTGCCGATGGCCTGCAGGCCAGACACACGCTGAGGTGATCGCGGCCGGGATCGGCAAACACGCCTCGAGTGTCGCGGGAGATCGGTGAGCGCAGTATCGACGGGTGGTATCGCGATCGGGCTCACGCTGCTGCTGGGCGGCGCGCTGCCAAGCAGTCCAAACTGGTCACCGACACACCTGCGCCAGGCGGTCGAAGAAGGGTTGTCGCGGCGGTTGTCGCCTGAACAGATCTCGCATCGTCTGGTCAAGGACTTCCAGGCGACGAGAGTTGGGAGTGAGCCACGAACGATCTACCAGGCGCTGTATCCAGGCCGCGGCGGACTCGACGTGAGTGGCCCAGGCGCTCGTGCGGACGTACGCGACGCAAACCGCACCGGACCGCCGATCAGCGCACCCACGGTTCGTCGACCCGATGGTCATGATCTGTGAGCGGCCGCGAGATCGAGGATCGTGCGGTGCCGGGCATTGGGAAGGCGACCTGATCATGGGTGAGCCAACAAGACCGCGATCGCCACGCTGGTCGAGCGCGCCACTCGCTACGCCATGCTGGTGCATCTGCCCGAGGGCCAGACGCCGAAGCAGTGAGCGAGGCACTGTCGCCACGATCGACACGCTGCCCGTGCACTGCGTGGCTCGTTGACCTGGGACCAGGGATGCGAGATGGCCGCGCCACAAGCAGTTCTCGATGGCCACCGACATGCCGGTCTACTTCTGCGACCCGGCCAGCCCCTGGCAGCGCGGCACCAACGAGAACACCAACGGCCTGCTGCGCCAGTACTTCCCGAAAGGCACCGACCTGGCGGCACGGCCCGAAGCCTGAACACGTCGCCAGCAAGCTCAACGGCCGCCCACGCAAAACGCTCGACTGGGATACCCCAGCCGAGCGGGTGATAGTAAAGGGGAAACGCGGGCCGGTCCCGGGGGTCTTCGCGAATAGACCTACTTGACGGTGACGGTGGCGCCGGCGGCCTCGAGCTTGGTCTTGGCCTCCTCGGCAGCCTCCTTGGCGACCTTCTCCAGCAGCGGCTTGGGAGCGCCGTCGACCAGATCCTTGGCCTCCTTGAGGCCCAGGCCGGAGACGATCTCGCGGACAACCTTGATGACGCCGATCTTCTTCTCACCGGCGGCCTCGAGGATGACGTCGAACTCGGACTGTTCCTCGGCGGCCTCGGCGGCGGCACCGGCCGGGGCTCCCCCAGCGGCGGCGACGGCGACCGGAGCGGCCGCGGTGACCTCGAAGACCTCCTCGAACTTCTTGACGAAGTCCGAGAGCTCCAACAGGGTCATTTCCTTGAACGTGTCAAGCAGTTCGTCGGTGTTCACTTTTGCCATGATGTGGGTCCTTCCTGGTTTTCCTGGTTTCGGGTTGTGTTATTCGGCGTCAGCCGGTGCGTCCGAAGACGCGTCAGCCGGTGCGTCGGGCGACCGTCAGCCGGTGTCTCAGAAGACTCAGTGGCTGCCTGCGCGGTGCCGCCGGAGCCGGTTCAGAGGCGCCTTCTTCTCCTGCAGTGCGGCCGCCAGGCGGGCGAACTGCGAAAGAGGCGCGTTGAAGAGTCCGGCTGCCTTGGCCAGGTTGCCCTTCATCGCACCGGCCAGCTTGGCCAGCAGCACCTCGCGGGACTCCAGGTCCGCGATGCGCTCGACTTCGGCAACGCTCAACGCGCGGCCGTCCATGTAGCCGCCCTTGATGACCAGCGCCTTGTGTTCCTTGGCGAAGGTCTTGATGGCCTTGGCCGCGTCGACCGGCTCGCCGGTGACGAACGCGATGGCCGTCGGCCCGGCGAACAACTCGTCCAGACCTTCGACGCCGGCCTCTGAAGCGGCCCGCTTGATCAGCGTGTTCTTGGCCACCGAGTAGGTGGCCGACCCCGCCAGCGAACGGCGCAGCTCGGCCAGGTTGGCCACGGTCAGACCGCGGTATTCGGTGATCAACGTCGCGGTCGCGGCGTTGAACTGTTCTGTGATGTCTGCAACGGCGGTGGCCTTGTCAGCCCTGGCCATGCATACCTCCTAGGTGTCCGGTGAAAGTGACCACCTCGAAAGGTCTGGAAACGACGAACGCCCCGGCGCAAAAGGGCCGGGGCGTTGAAATGCGCCGGCGCACGGCCGGCGGTTATGCCTCGTCCTCCTGCGTGGGCCGCCGGGATGTTCCCGGACCTTCAACCGATTGCTCGGTGACCGACGGTCTTCGGTGGATCAGCGCCAAGGATAGCGCGGCCTGCGCGATCAGCCAAAACAGTCGGAACCCGCCTCGATCTTCCGGTGCACGCCTCACCGTGCCCGCCGCGCCGCAGCCGACCAGCCTGGCCGGCGCACCGACCAGCCGGCCTCGGCCCCCAACTCGGCCGGCACCACCCGCAGGCCGGGCAGGAACTCCAGCCGGGCGTAGTCCGCCAGCGCCGCGCGTAGCGGCTCGAACAGCAGCGGGCCGGACTGGGCCACTCCCCCACCGATGACGACGAGGTCCAGATCGCATACCGCGGCGACCGAGGCGATCGTCCTCGCCAGCGCGGTGGCGCCACGGCGAAACGCGGCCAGCGCCAACGCATCCCCGCCGGCCGCCGCGTCGGCCAGCTCCTTGGCGCCGGCACCGGGCGGCGCCGACCAGCCGTTGGCCCGCGCCCACCGCGCCATCGACGGGCCGGCCGCGACCGTCTCGACGCAGCCGTGGCCTCCGCAGGTACACGGCTCGCCCGTCCTGTTCGACCACCACGTGGCCGACGTGCCCGGCGTTGCCGGTGCGCCCGTCGTAGGGGCGCGCCGTCGAGCACCAATCCGCCACCCACGCCGGTGGATACCACCATGCCCAGCAGGAACCGCGCGCCCCGTCCCGCCCCAAGCCAGTGCTCGCCCAGCGCCATGCACACGCCGTCGCCACCCAGTCGTACCGGCACGCCGGGCACCGCGGCCGCGACCCTGTCGCGCAGCGGAAAGCCCTGCCAGGACGGGATATTGATCGGGCTGACGGTCCCGCTGGCCAGGTCGATCGGGCCGGCGGAGGCGATGCCGACCGCGCGGACCGGGCCGTCGGCCGCGCGCAGCGCCTCGGCGATCATCGCGGCGACGGCCGCCCACACCTGCTCGGCGTCGACGCCTGCCGGGGTGGGACGGATGGCGGTGTGCACCAGCACGCCAGCCGGATCGGCCAGGCCCGGCGGCGATCTTGGTGCCGCCGATATCGAGGCAGAGGGTGCAGCATCAGTGCCGGTGGGTGTTGTCGGGCTGGCGCGGGTCGCCGGGATGCTCGTAGCCGGGGGCCAGCTCGCACCAGCGCGGCGCGGCGGTCGTCGAGCCACACCCGGAAGGCCCGCCGCCGCGCGGCGGCCCGCAGGTGCTCGGCGATCGTCGGACCGCACCTGTTCCAGCGGCGGTGCCGGCGACGCGCCGGGGCGCGCCAGCCGTGACGGTCCGGGACACGGCGCGGCGAACCGCAGCGGGTTGCGGGCGTGGTAGTCGGCGACGTCGTCGTCGCTGACCTCGACCGCGGCGGTGACGTCGGCGAACAGCGCCCGGGCCCGCGGATCGGCCAGCGCCGCCGCGGCGATGCTGCCGATCTCCAGTCGGGCCGTGACGTCGGGCAGCAGCTCGGCCTCGGTCGGGGCGTCGCAGCGCGGTGACGGCCACCGCGCGCGCGGCCTCGGCGGCGACCACCCGCTCGGTCACGATCAGCTGGGTGAGCCAGCGGCGCAGCTGCCGGCCCTCGCTGGTGCCGCTGGCCGGCAGCGCTGGCTGCACGCGGACCGCTGCGCAGCCGCGCCTCGCGCGCGTCGACCTCGTCGACCGGAACCGGGCGCACCTGCGACGGTCGCGACCGGATGAGCGCTCATGTCACGGTCACCTTCACCGCCGGCGAATAGACCAGCCGGCCGGCGCAACCGACCCGGATCAGCGCCCACCACTGGCCGGGTTCCAGCCACGGCCGGCGGGGTCACGTCGAAGCCGAGCTCGACGGTGCCGCGGGCCGGCAGCGACGGCGCCGAGCGCCGCCGGGACCGATCCACTCCCAGGTGCCCCACGGGCTGATCAGGTGGGCCTCCAGCGCCAAGTCGGCCCGGGCGTCGCGTGCCGACAGTGACGGCCAACCGGGCCGAGTCGCCGGCGGCCAGCGTCGACCTCGGCGGGCCCGCTCGACGAGGTAGCACCAGATCTGCAGCTCGTTGGCCGAGCCCGACCGTCGACCACGCACACGTCCTCGACCACCTGACGCCAGGCGGCCGGCGCATCACCGCCGGTGAGCGCGCAGCTGCGCCCGCACCGGGTACAGCCCGGGCTCGGCGCGCAGCCGGAATCGTCAGCGACGACGTCGGTTTCCAGGTGCTCGCCGCTGGCCAGCGTGAACGGCAGCTCGGCGGGCGTGGCCGACCAGCCGTGCGGGCACACCAGCGTGACGGCGCCGTCCAGCGCGGAATCGCTGCAATCGCTGGCCGCGGTGAGCCGCAGCACCACCTCGTCGCCCGGCTCGGCGGTCAGCCGCTGCGGGTGCAGGTGGGCGACGGCGGGCAGCCCGCCGAGCGGCGCGGGGCCGCGGTTGTGCAGCCAGTAGCGCGCGTAGAGCGGTTGGGCGGCCTCGGCGTTCGGAGCCAGCTGCGCCCCGGTAGCCGGCGAGTCGCCTTGGGCACTCGAGGCGGGCCAGCACGGTGGCGATCTGATAGCCGTGCAGGTCGATCGATCCGTTTGCGCTCGTGTCGGCTTTTCCAGCAGGTCGGCCAGCTGGAGCGTGCGCAACTTGCCGACCTCGGAGCCGATGGCGACGCGGGTGTCGCGCGCCGGTGGTTTCCACCAGCCGCAGCGCCACCGCGCCGGGGTCGACCGGCGCGGCGCTGCCGGCCGCCAGCGGATTGCCGGCCGCCTTGAGCGCGCCCAGCTGCACCGAGTCGGCCGGCTCGACGTGCAGCAGCGAGCCGACGGCGCCAGCCGGGCGCCTGGTGCCGTGGCCGGCCGAGTCGTGCACGGACCGCGAGCAGCGGGTGTGGAGAACTGCGCGCTGCGGGCCGGAATCTGGGCCTGCCGCCAGTCGCCGTCGCCGCAGACGAGCGCGTAGTCGAAGACGTGCGTCCAGTGCTGCAGTTGGAAGTTCGAGCCGTCGGGCGCGGTGCGGCGCGGTTCGTCGATCCAGGTGCCGGACGGCCAGCCGGTGCAGGACCGCATCAGCGCGGTGTGCAGGGTGCCGTCGGTGTCGACGGCGAAGCTCGGCACTCCGCGGTTGAGCAGCGCGACGGTGCGGGCTTCGAAGGGCTCGATCTCCGACGGCGACCTGCTGGGCCGCTTGGGTGACCACGATCTCGGCGTCGGCGAGGTCGTCGACCAGGGACGCGATCGCCGCAGTCAGCTTTTTGTCGTCCGAGCCGTCGATCACCAGCACCGGCAGTGCGCGCGGGTGCCGCAGGTCGGCGCCGGGCACCCAGACGTCGAGCCAAGGCCTGAATTCGCTGGCCGCCGGCACCCACACCCGTGGCCCGGCCGGTCTTCGCCAGCTGCCGGTTGCAGCTCGTCGGCGTACCCGGGTCGGCCTCGGCCAGAACGGCTTTGGTGAACGCGTTGCGGGTCGGCCCGCCGAGCGCGATCCGGGTGTCGGGCAGATTGGAGTCGACGGCGAGGTCGCCGTAGCGCGGCTTGTCGGCGCCGCTGCAGGTGGCGGTGACACCGGCGCGAACCAGCGCGACCATCAGCTCGCGGGCCAGCGGGCCGGATGCCTCCTCGGACGGCGACACCACCTCGGCCACCGACACCGCCCGCACCGCCGTGCTCCCGACCCGAACCCGGACCGCCGAGGACAGCCCGAACCAGCCGTAGGCCGGGTTGTCCAGCGTCCACAGGTGCTGGGCGGTGTCCACCGAGTCGCGCCATTCGGGCCGTCGTGCAGCAAGGCGAAACCGCGCCCGATGACGGCGTCGCCGACCTCGCTGACCGGCATCGCGCCGGGCACCGGGCACGGCCAGCGCAGTCGCAGCAAGTCGGTCTTCGCCGGTGAATCGTCGATGGTGGTGCGGCAGTCGACGCGGGCGACGCCGCGCCACAGGGTGAGGGTCTGGGTGTAGCGCAGCAGCTTGCCGATCCGGCCGCGCACGACCAGCCGCTGACCGAGCGGGCCGTGGTAGGCCTGCACCTCGGCGGCGCGACTCCGAGGAGCAGACCACCGGCCCCTTGGGCAGCAGGTGCCACGGCCCCTCCCCTGCGTCGGGTGCGCCGGGTATTCCTCGTAGACGGCGAGCTCGTTGCCGACCCGGCCGTCGGCGATCAGCTCGCGCCCGTCACGAACCAGCGACGCGACACCGCCCGCCACGGGCCGGGTCGACCGTCAGCCGGTAGTGCTCGTTGGCGATCTCGTTACCGGTCAACGGCTTCCCAGCCGCGATCGCCGCTGCCGGCGCGGCAGCAGCCGGTAGGCCCGCCAGCCCAGCGACGGCACGTCCGCGCGCCAGCCAGCTGACCGTACTGCCCGTCGTGCTCGACGATGCGCGGGCAACTCGGTGCCGTCGGCGTCGAGCACCCGCACCCCCGCCGCAAGGGGCTCGGTCAAGCCGGGCGGTGACGACGTCGGTCCGCTTGTGCGTCAACGGATTCCACACCACGCACTGTCACGCCGGACATCCGGCATCCACGGCGCTGGACAGCAGCCGCCAGCGCAGTTGTCGCGCGCCGGCACGCCCAGCTCCCAGGCGTCGCGCCAGCCGGTCAGCAGGTCGAGGTAGACCTGGTCGGACTCCGAGCCGGTGATGGCGTCGTGGTGCGCGCCGTAGGCCAGTTGCACCCACGCCTTGGCGAGCGCCGCCTGCGGGTACGTCGGCGCCGGTCAGCAGCCCGGCGAACACGGCGAAGCCGCTCGGCCTCCAACACCGCGTTCTCGGCGGCCCGGTTGGCCTGCTTGGTGTCGATGTACGACACGTCCTTGCCGGTGTAGATCGGGTTCATGTCGCGGGTCTGCGGCGACGGCCGCGCGTCGCCGCGCTCGGCCAGTTCCGCGCGCACAGCGGCGAAGAACTCCCGCGGCAGCGCGCAGACGAACCGCGGCCAGGTGTAGCGCGCGGCCCAGTCGCGGTGAATCGTCGGTGACCCACTTGTTCGGTGGCGTGTAGTCGGTGCCGACCGGCAGCAGCACGTTGCGGGTCAGCGCGACCTTCTTGAGCTGCTCGAACAGCTCGTAGGTGGCGTCCTCGGCCTCGGCCAGCGAGGCCGAGGAGTCCATCCACCAGCCGGCCGAATAGTGCGCGGGCATGTAGTGCGTGAGCAGGCCGCGGCCCGACGGCGCGATCCATTCGAACTCGCTGGAGAACTGCATGCGTTCGAGGATCGCCGTCGCCTGGCCGCCGGGCCCCACTGGTGATGCGGCCGCGCGCCCACGAACTGGACGTCAGCCCGGCGTCGGCGGCCATCCCGGGGAATTGCGGGTCGTGGCCGAACACGTCGAGCTGCCAGGCGGTGCGCCGGGTCGGCACCCAGCACGTCGCGCTGAAACCCGATGCCGTGCACGAAGTTCCGGATCGTCGTCTCGGGGCTGGTGAGGTTGGTGTTCGGCTCGTTGTAGGTGCCGCCCATCACCTCGACACGGCCATCGGCGAAGAACCGGCGCAGGTCGGCGCGGTCCTCGGGATGGGTGTCCCAGTACGGCTTGAGGTAGTCGACTTCGGCGAGCACGAACTTGTACTCGGGTTCGCGGCGGGCCATCTCCAGATGCGGCGTGCACCAGGTCGAAGCCGTTGGTCTGCCGCGCGCCGCCCGGGCGGGTCCTCGGTCCACTCGCTGGTGTAGGCGGCCTGGGTGTTCCACCACACGGGGTCGTAGTGGAAGTGGCTGACCATGAACATGGTCCAGCCGGGCTCGCGCGACGGCGAAGTCGAACGAGCTCCGTGCTGACGACGCCGCCGGCGTGCACGCGGGCGACTCGATGCTGCCCTGACGACCGGACTGTCGACGGTGACCGGGACCTCGACGACCTCCGGGTCCGGCCTCGGCGACCGCCTCGCCGCGTGCAAGCCGTGGCCCTCGATAGCGAATCGGAGTGGGCTCGAGTGCACCCTTCGACGGTGACGCGGGCCAGCTGCACGGGCGCGTCCGGCGGGCCGACGAACAGCTCGGTCGATTCCGCCGAGACCACCCGCATGCCCGCACCTTACGGCGACCCGCCGACCAGGCAAAGCGGCACCTCGATAACGCTCATCGGGGACAGCTGTCACCCATTGCTGGAAAGCTCAGTGTCTAGCGCCCCGATCACCGCACCGTCCACCGAGAGGATTGAGAATGCCCGCACTTGCGCCACCCGCCGCCGGCGAACGCAGCGCCCTGCGCGGATACCTGGCGTTCCACCAGAGCGCCTTCTTCGCGGTTTCCTACGGCCTGTCCGACGAACAGGCCCGCTCGGCCCCCACCGTCAGCGCGCTGTCGGTCGGCGGCCTGGTCAAACACGTCACCGGGATGCAACGCAGCTGGATGGCACGGGTGGCCGCCGCGCCGGCAGGCGCCGCCGAAAGACCCCCGGCCATTCGAGGAGGTCTCGAAGGAGTACGGGGAGCAACACGTGATGCGGCCGGACGAGACCTTGGACGGGCCTGCTGCGCGCCTTCGAGGCGCAGAATGCGACATCACTGCGGCTGGTCGAGACCGCCGACCTCGACGCCGCGGTGCCCGTTCCGCACGACATTCCATGGTTCCCGAAGGATCAGAAGGCCTGGTCGGTGCGCTGGGTGATCCTGCACGTGATCAACGAACTGGCCCGGCACGCCGGCCACGCCGACATCGTTCGGGAAACCATCGACGGCGCCACCATGTACGAGCTGATCGCCGGCCTGGAGAACTGGGAGGTCCAAGGGTGGGTCACAGCCTGGAAGAAGTGAGCGGGCTCACAGCAATTGGGACTTGATTCTGCCGGTTTGGCAGACTGCACAGATGAGCGCAACCAAACACCGCGAGGTGGCCAGGCTTGACCGGGTGCCGTTGCCGGTCGAAGCGGCCCGGGTAGCCGTCACCGGCTGGCAGCTCACCCGCACCGCCGCTCGCGTCGTCACCGGGTTGACGGGCAAGGGTCCATGGCAGCAAAAGGTAATCAAGCAGATCCCGCAGACCTTCGCCGACCTCGGGCCGACGTATGTGAAGTTCGGACAGATCATCGCGTCCAGCCCCGGCGCGTTCGGCGAATCGATGTCGCGGGAATTCCGCGGCCTGCTCGACCGGGTGCCACCCGCCGACACGGGCGAGGTGCACAAGCTCCTCGCCGAGGAGCTTGGCGGCGACCCGTCCGAGCTGTTCGCCACCTTCGAGGAAGAGCCGTTCGCATCGGCATCCATCGCGCAGGTGCACTACGCGACGCTGCACAGCGGCGAGGAGGTCGTCGTCAAAATCCAGCGGCCGGGCATCCGCCGCCGCGTCGCTGCCGACCTGCAGATCCTGCAGCGCTTCGCCCAAGCCGTCGAACTGGCCAAGCTGGGCCGTCGGCTTTCGGCGCAAGACGTGGTGGCCGATTTCTCCGACAACCTGGCCGAAGAGCTGGACTTCCGCCTCGAGGCGCAATCGATGGACGCGTGGGTCGCGCATATGCACGCCTCGCCCCTGGGCAAGAACATCCGTGTGCCGCAGGTGTATTGGGACTTCACCGGCGAGCGGGTGCTGACGATGGAGCGGATCCAAGGCATCCGCATCGACGATGCCGCCGCCATCCGCAAGGCCGGTTTCGACGGAACCGAACTGGTGAAGGCGCTGCTGTTCTCGGTCTTCGAGGGCGGCCTACGGCACGGGCTGTTCCACGGCGACTTACACGCGGGCAACCTCTACGTCGATGACCAGGGCCGCATCGTCTTCTTCGACTTCGGGATCATGGGCCGCATCGATCCCCGCACCCGCTGGCTGCTGCGCGAGCTGGTGCACGCCTTGCTGGTTAAAAAGGACCACGCGGCGGCCGGCAAGATCGTCGTGCTGATGGGGGCGGTCGGCACCATGAAGCCCGAAGCCGAGGCCGCCAAGGACTTGGAAAGCTTCGCCACACCCTTGACCATGACGTCGCTGGGCGACATGTCCTATGCCGACATCGGCAGGCAGCTGTCCACCCTGGCCGACGCCTACGACGTCAAACTTCCCCGCGAACTGGTACTGATCGGCAAGCAGTTCCTCTACGTCGAGCGATACATGAAGCTGCTGGCGCCGAAGTGGCAGATGATGTCGGATCCACAGCTGACCGGCTACTTCGCCAACTTCATGGTCGAGGTCAGCCGCGAACACCAGACGGACATCGAGGTCTAGGGCATGGAAGTACGCAGCGGGTCCGCCGTATCAAGATCCAAGTCGGGCGATCTGAAGCTCCACTACGAGGACATGGGTGATATCGACGACCCACCCGTGCTGCTCATCATGGGCTTGGGTGCCCAAATGGTGCTGTGGCGCACCGAGTTCTGCGAGCTGCTGGTCCGTCAGGGCCTACGCGTCATCCGCTACGACAACAGGGATATCGGTCTGTCCTCCAAGGTCGAGCCCCACGGCTCGGGGCAGCCGTTGGTGACGCGGTTGATACGGTCCTGGCTCGGGCTGCCCAGCAAGGCCGCATACACGCTGGAAGACATGGCCGACGATGCCGCGGCCGTGCTGGATCACTTGGACATCAATACGGCCCATGTCATCGGCGCGTCGATGGGCGGCATGATCGCTCAGGTCTTTGCCGCCCGATTCGCCGAGCGGACCAAGAGCCTGGGCATCATTTTCTCCAGCAATAACCGTGCGTTCCTGCCACCGCCGGCTCCGCGGGCACTGCTGGCGCTCATCAAAGGTCCGCCGCCGAATGCTCCGCGAGACGCCATCATCGAAAACGCGGTCCGCGTCAGCAAGATCATCGGCAGTCCGGGCTACCCCATGCCCGACGAGGACGTCCGCGCCGACGCCGCCGAGAGTTACGACCGCAACCACAACCCGTGGGGCGTCGCCCGGCAGTTCAGCGCGATTCTGGGCAGCGGCAGCCTGTTGCACCACGACCGACGGATCAGCGCGCCGACCGTGGTGATTCACGGGCGCGCCGACAAGCTGATGCGGCCCATCGGTGGACGCGCGATCGCCCGCGCCATCCACGGCGCTCGGATGGTGTGGATCGACGGCATGGGTCACGATTTGCCCAAAGAACTGTGGACCCGCGTGACCACCGAGCTGACGGCCAACTTCGCGGCATCCGATCAAGCCCAGAGTCGACCGGCTTAAGTCGTCTCGGGCGTCTCAAGCCTGTCGGATTGTGCGAGCATTGTTCGTCTAAAAGGTAGAGAGTGGAACACAGGGTTTCGCTCACTACCGGAGGTGAACCACACATGCAGTACTTCGCCTTGTTGATCAGCAGGGAACGAGACCGCACGCCCCAAGAGAGGGAAGCGGAGATGGCTGCCTACCAGAGCTTCCATGCCAAGGCCGCAGCGTCGATCCGCGCCGGCGATGCCTTGGCACCGGCGGCGGCCGCGACGAGCATCACCGGCGGTCCCGACGCTCCGGTCATTACGGACGGCCCATTCGCCGAAGGCGCCGAAGTAGCAGGCGGCTATTACGTTTTCGAAGCCGAGAACCTCGACGAGGCACTGGCGCTGGCCCGCGACGTCCCGGCGGCCAAGTCAGGCGCGGTGGAGATCTGGCCGATGGCCGGCCCCGGCCCCGAGCCGCAGCCGCTGGAGGGCACCAACTGGATCGCGCTGCTGCTGGAGCCGCCGGAACGGCCAGCGGAGCCCGGCTCGCCGTTTTGGGAGTCCATGGTGGCGCTGCACCAGGAGTTCGGGGCCGCGGCGGGCTCGCACATCCGGGCCGGTGCCGGCCTATATCCGCCGTCGACGGCGACCACCGTGCGGGTCCGCAATGGCGAGGTCCTGATCACTGACGGGCCATACGTCGAAGGCGCCGAAGTCGCCAACGGCTTCTACGTGCTCAGCGCCGCCGACCGCGACGAAGCTGTCAAAGTCGCATCGATGATCCCCGCTTCCACCGTGGTGGTGCGGCAACTGGCTGGTGTCGCGGGACTGTAAACCTGCGAATGACCAACCTGGACGGCGTCTTCCGCCGGGAGTGGGGACCCACGGTCGCCGCCCTCGCCCGATGGTCCGGCGACCTCACCGTCGCCGAAGACGCCGTCCAGGAAGCCTGCGCCGAGGCGCTGCGTGCGTGGCCCCGCGACGGTGTCCCCGACAATCCTGGCGGCTGGCTGGTGGCGGTCGCCCGCAACCGCGCCCGGGATCGGCTGCGCCGCGAATCGGTCCGTCCCGGAAAGGAATTGGCAGCGGTGCTCGACGACATTACCGCGCGCACCGATCGTCCGGATGTGCCACATCAAGTACGCGACGACGAGCTGCGGATGATGTTCACCTGTGCGCACCCGGCGCTGGACCGGCAGTCGCAACTGGCGCTGACGCTGCGGTTGGTGTCCGGGTTGACCGTCGCCGAGATCGCCCGCGCGCTACTGCAGACCGAGACGGCGATCGGTCAGCGAATCACGCGCGCCAAAAGCAAGATCCGGCATGCCAACATCCCGCTGCGGGTGCCACCCGCCGAGCTGCTCGCCGAGCGCACACCGCATGTGCTGAGTTGCATCTACTCGGTGTTCACCGAGGGGTATTGGTCGACGTTGGGCCCGACCGCGGTTCGTGACGAATTGTGCGACGAAGGGGTGCGGCTCGCCGGGGAGTTGTGCGGGCTGATGCCGGGCGAGCCCGAGACGCATGCCCTGGCCGCCCTCGTGCTCCTACATGATTCGCGGCGAGCCACCCGGGTCGACGCCGCCGGGGCGTTGGTGCCGCTCGAGCACCAGGACCGGCACCGCTGGGACCGCGCCCGCATCGCCCGCGGCCTGGAGCGGTTGCGACTAGCGCAGGGTTCGACCGGCCCTTACCTGCCGCAGGCCGTCATCGCCGCGCTGCACGCGACGGCAGTGTCCTGGGCGCAGACCGACTGGAACACCATCTGCGCGGCCTATGACCGGCTGATGCAGCTGACCGACTCGCCGGTGGTGCGCGCCAACCGCGCGCTGGCGGTGGGTTTCCGCGACGGACCCGATGCCGGTCTCGTCGCGCTGGAGAAGGTGGCGCACGATCCCCGGTTGGCGCGCTCGAACCTCGTGGCGACAGTGCGGGCTGACCTGTTGAGGCGCGCGGGACGGCCGGCCGAGGCCCTGACCTGGTACCGAGCGGCGTTAGAGTCCAACGGTTCCGAGCCTGGCCGCGACTTTCTGCGGCGACGTATCGCCGAATGCGGCGGGTAGCTCTCCCCGGCGAGCGCGGAGGAAGTTACGCCTCGGAGAAGTTGCGGGTGATGGCGGGGTCGACCGGAATGCCCGGGCCCGTCGTCGTCGACACGACGATCTTCTTCAGGTACCGGCCCTTTGACGACGACGGCTTGAGCCGCAGCACCTCGTCGAGAGCGGCGCCGTAGTTCTCGGCCAGGTTCTTCTCGTCGAAGGACGCCTTGCCGATTACAAAGTGCAGATTGGCCTGCTTGTCCACGCGGAAGTTGATCTTGCCGCCCTTGATCTCACTCACTGCCTTGGCGACATCGGGGGTGACGGTGCCGGTCTTGGGGTTCGGCATCAGGCCGCGCGGGCCCAGGACCCGGGCGATGCGGCCAACCTTGGCCATCTGGTCCGGTGTCGCGATCGCGGCGTCGAATTCCAGCCAGCCACCCTGAATCTTCTCGATCAGGTCGTCGCTGCCGACAACATCAGCTCCGGCGGCGACGGCAGCATCGGCCTTCTCGCCGACTGCGAACACCGCGACCCGGGCCGTCTTACCGGTGCCGTGCGGCAGGTTGACCGTGCCACGGACCATCTGGTCTGCCTTGCGCGGGTCGACGCCGAGCCGGATCGCCACCTCCACGGTCGAGTCCTGCTTGGCCGAGGACGTCTCCTTGGCCAGCTTGGCGGCCTCGAGGGGGGTGTACAGGTTGTCGTGGTCCACCTTCTCGGCGGCCGCGCGGTATGCCTTGCTGTTCTTGCTCATCAATCTGTCCAATCGTTGTTGGGTCGTGGTTAGCGGGCCGAAGCTGGCCCTCCCACGGGTTAGGAGTTACTTACTCGACGGTGATGCCCATCGACCGGGCGGTGCCGGCGATGATCTTGGCAGCTGCGTCGATGTCGTTGGCGTTGAGATCGGTCTTCTTGGTCTCGGCGATCTCGCGAACCTGAGCCCAGCTGACCTTGGCGACCTTGGTCTTGTGCGGCTCCGCCGAGCCCTTGCCCACGCCTGCCGCCTTGAGTAGCAGCTTGGCGGCCGGCGGTGTCTTGAGCGCGAAGGTGAAGCTGCGGTCCTCGTAGACCGTTATTTCGACCGGAATGACCGTGCCACGCTGGTTCTCCGTCGCGGCGTTGTACGCCTTGCAGAACTCCATGATGTTGACGCCGTGCTGGCCTAGCGCGGGTCCGACAGGCGGCGCAGGGTTGGCCTGCCCCGCCACGATCTGCAGCTTGATCAGCCCGGTGACTTTCTTCTTCGGGGCCATGAGGTTTTTCTATTCCTTCCTAGTTTGATTGCCCGGCGGGCTAGATCTTCGAGACCTGGGTAAAGGTCAGTTCCACCGGCGTTTCGCGGCCGAAGATCGAGACCAGCACCTTGAGCTTCTGTTGTTCAGCGTTGACCTCGTTGATGGTGGCCGGCAACGTGGCAAACGGGCCGTCCATGACCGTGACCGATTCGCCGACCTCGTACTCGACGTCCAGGATCGGGCGGTCCAGTCCACCTGCCTCGCTGGCGGCGGCGGTGCTGGCCGCGCCCTTGGCGGCCTTCTTGGCCGCGCCCGGCGGAAGCAGGAACTTGACCACGTCGTCGAGCTTGAGCGCCGACGGACGCGACGTTGCGCCGACGAACCCGGTAACGCCGGGCGTGTTGCGGACCGCGGCCCACGAGTCGTCAGTCAATTCCATCCGCACCAGGATGTAGCCGGGCAGCACCTTGCGGTTGACCTGCTTGCGCTGGCCGTTCTTGATCTCGGTGACCTCTTCGGTCGGCACTTCCACCTGGAAGATGTAGTCGCCGACGTCAAGGTTCTGCACACGCGTCTCAAGGTTGGCTTTCACCTTGTTCTCGTACCCCGCGTAGGAGTGCACGACGTACCAGTCGCCCGGTTTGCTGCGCAGCTCCGCCTTGAGCGCGGTGGCCGGGTCTTGTTCTTCGGGTGGGTCTTCGGCCGGGCTTTCGGCCGACTCCGCAGCGGCGGTGTCGACCTCGTCGGGGGCCTCGTGTACATCGACCGCTTCACCCGCGGACGTGTCACCGTCGAAGGTAGTCACGGTTCAATCCTCTTCACTGTAAGTACAATCCTCATCGCTCGTTTAATCCCCTGAGCCACTCTCAACCTCAGCCGAACACCAGGAGTACCAGCTTGGTCAGGCCAAAATCGGCGAGGCCGACCAGCGCCACCATGAAGGCCAGGAATCCCAGCACCACTGAGGTGTAAGTGAGCATCTGTTTGCGGTTAGGCCAAATGACCTTCCGCATCTCGGCAACGACCTGCTTGAGGTAGTTGTAGATGAACAAAAACGGGTTAGCCGAGCGGTTCCCCGTTTTCTTCGACTTCTTGGCTTTCTCGGATTTCTGGCCTTTCTTGGCTTTCTTTGTGGCCGAGTCCGCCTTGGAAGCCCCCGAAACCTCAACCTCGTCCGATGACACGCCTTCGACGTCGTCGCCGGTACCCGCCACTCGCTGCCTGGACCGCTTGCCGGTCGGGCGTTGCGGCCGCGTCACGGGCTTCGTCACCACGGCCGTCCGGCCGCCATTGTCGCGGCCGGCCTCGGTGTCACCGCCGTCGCTGGCGGCGTCGTCGACAGTGTCGCCTTCGTCGCTCACCGCACGCTCCTTTTGTTCGTTCAGCTATCCCGCGAGCCGTCCCGCTGGATTGGGCGCTATCCCCAGTGTCCAGCATGGCACGGCTGCGCCTTCAGCAGGGGCGACAGGACTTGAACCTGCAACCTGCGGTTTTGGAGACCGCTGCTCTGCCAGTTGAGCTACGCCCCTTCGCGGTTGGCAGGCCAACCCAAGTTGCCGGGGCTTAACATGACGCGCGCGCCCCCCGCTCGTTCAACTCACGGAAAGCGCGCATGTTCTGGGAAAACCCCGAGGTCCGAGTGTACATCGGGGTGGGAGCCAGATACTAATTACCCGGTTCTGACGACCTGCCCGGTTTCCTTGTCCCACCTGAGCTGAATGGACTGGTCACCTTCGTGGCCCATCAGGGTGGTGTAAGCAAGCATGACCACCTGGCCGTCGACCACATTGGTCAAGGTGTTCTTGGTGACGACGATGTCGGCGCCGAACCGCTCGTCAACCGACTGGACCTCGGTACGGCCCCAGATCTTGTCGCCGACACATAACGGCTTGAGGTAGATGAACTTCTGGTCGACCTGGACGATCTGCATGGATTCCATGCCCATGTCGACGTTCCGGAAGAAATCGTCCTGGACGAGTTTCGCGAAGATCGACGCGAAAGTTAACGGTGCAACGATGCTGTCATGACCCAGCTCGGCCGCAGCTGCCTCAGTGAAGCTGGCCGGGTCGTCGCACTTGATCGCTCGCGCGAACGCACGAACTTGCTCGCGGCCTATCTCAAAGTAGTCCGGGTATTCCCAGCTCATCCCGCGAATATCGATTTTAAGGGCCACGGCTACGCCAGTGTGGCTGATGCAGTGGCCCGGCCGAAGATTTTCTTGCCGCCGGTGGTTGCCGTCAGTGCGATCGTCACCGATTTGCTCTCCGGATCGACCGACTTGACCCGTCCGGTGAAGACCAACTCGGCGCCCTTACCGTCGTTCGGCACCGGCACCACGGCGGTGAACCGCACGTTGTACTCGGTGACCGCACCCGGGTCGCCGACCCACGACGTGACATAGCCGCCGCCCAGGCCCATGGTCAACATGCCGTGCGCGATGGCGGTGTCCAGTCCGACAACTTTGGCGATCTCGTCGTCCCAGTGGATCGGGTTCAAGTCGCCCGAGACCCCCGCGTAGTTCACGAGGTCCTGACGCGTCAGGGGGTAAATCTTCTCCGGAAGCTGGTCCCCCACCTTCACCGAGCTGAACTCACGCAGTGGCATCAGAAAATCCCTTTTCTCCATTCTCACCTGCACGGCCGGCCAGGGTCGTGTAGGTCTCTTGCACAACCTCACCGTCGTTATTGGTGATGATGTTCTTGGTGACGACTATTTGGGTGCCATGCGCCTCACGGACCGCGTCGACGTACACGTCGCAAAACAACTTGTCGCCTGTCACGATCGGTTTGGTGAATTTCAGCACTTGATCGATTTGCACGATCTGCGCGTCGTTAATAGCGATGTTCGCGTGCTCGAAGAACGCACTCTGCGCCTTGTAGCCAAACACCGAGATAAACGTCAATGGGGCCAGCAGGCCCCGATATCCGAGATCGGCCGCAACCTTCTCCTCGAAGAACGCGCCGTCGTGATTTTGAACGGCCACCGCGTACTCGCGGATCTTCTCCCGTTCCACCATGTAGTGATCGGGATAGCGAAAATGCATCCCGATCATATCGGCAGATAACGCCACGCTTTTAGAACTTACCGGGTCTCGCGGTGCGCTTCGTGCTTGCCGCAATTGCGGCAGAACTTCTTCAGCTCAAGCCGGTCCGGGTCGTTGCGGCGGTTCTTCTTGGTGATGTAGTTACGGTGCTTGCACACTTCGCATGCCAAAGTGACCTTTGGCCGCACATCGGTACTGGAAGCCATGTCCGTTCTCTCTCATACGTCTCGTTGTTATGTTGTAGCGATGGCCGGACTCGAACCGGCGACCTAACGATTATGAGTCGTTCGCTCTAACCGACTGAGCTACATCGCCTCTGGCACGGGCCGCCCGGCTGCTCGGCGTCCGCCGAGCCCCCTAACGGAATCGAACCGTTGACCTTTTCCTTACCATGGAAACGCTCTACCGACTGAGCTAAGGGGGCCTTCACCCGTAGCGACCAGTCGTGCCGCGGGCCTAAAGGAGGTTACAGCCTGGCGTGCAGCGTCTCCAAACTAAGGCGTCTCGGCAGTTCGGCGTCTGTTACCGGTGACACCCCGTTTCGTCTAGCTACTTGATACCCACCGCGCACCGGCCGAACCAGCGGATTTTGGGCACACTCGGCGAACATGCATCCGGCACGGGTCATAGTCTGGTGACGTGCCAGATACGTCAACGTCAACGGACCGGCTTTATTTCCGCCAACTGCTCTCGGGTCGCGATTTCGCCGCCGGTGACATGATTGCGACGCAAATGCGCAACTTCTCCTACCTGATCGGCGATCGTCAGACCGGAGACTGTGTGGTGGTAGATCCGGCGTACGCCGCCGGTGACCTGGTCGACACCCTCGAGGCCGACGGCATGCACCTGTCCGGGGTTCTGGTCACCCATCATCACCCCGATCATGTCGGCGGCTCGATGATGGGCTTTGAGCTGAAAGGCCTGGCAGAGCTGCTGGACCGGACGAGTGTGCCCGTGCACGTGAATACCCACGAAGCGCTTTGGGTTTCGCGGGTCACCGGAATCGGCATCGGTGACCTCACCGCCCACGAGCACGGCGATAAGGTCAGCATCGGCGCTATCGAAATCGAGCTGCTGCACACCCCGGGTCACACGCCCGGCAGCCAATGTTTTCTGCTCGATGGCCGGCTCATCGCCGGCGACACGCTGTTCCTGGAAGGCTGCGGGCGGACTGACTTTCCGGGTGGTGACTCCGACGAGATCTACCGCAGCCTGCAGCAACTCGCAGCGCTTCCCGGGGACCCGACGGTGTTTCCCGGGCATTGGTACTCGGCAGATCCCAGCGCTGCGCTCTCGGAGGTCAAGCGATCCAACTACGTGTATCGAGCCCGCGACCTCGAACAATGGCGAATGCTGATGGGCGGCTGAAACACGTACTCAGGGCGGTCTGATTCAATTCGGCTATCCACATCCAAGGAGCAACATGAGCGGCCCGGTTACCTACAGCCACGAGGATTCCGTCGCGGTCATTCGGATGGACGACGGCAAAGTCAACGTGTTGGGCCCCACCATGCAGCAGGCGCTCAACGAGGCGATCGACCAAGCCGACAGAGACAACGTCGGGTCACTGGTGATCGCCGGGAACGAGCGGGTGTTCAGCGGTGGGTTCGACCTGAAGATTCTGACCTCCGGCGAAGTGCAGCCGGCGATCGACATGCTCAGAGGCGGATTCGAGCTGTCGTATCGCCTGTTGTCGTATCCCAAGCCGGTCGTGATCGCTTGCACCGGCCACGCCATCGCGATGGGCGCGTTTCTGTTGTCGTCGGGCGATCACCGAGTGGCCGCCCACGCCTACAACATCCAGGCCAATGAGGTTGCGATCGGCATGACCATCCCCTACGCGGCGCTGGAAATCATGAAACTGCGGCTGACGCGGTCCGCGTACCAGCAGGCGACCGGACTCGCCAAAACATTCTTCGGCGAAACCGCCCTGGCCGCAGGCTTTGTCGACGAGATCGTGCTGCCCGAGATGGTGCTCAGCCGGGCAGAGGAAGCCGCGCGAGAATTCGCCGGGCTGAACCAGCAGGCCCATGTCGGGACGAAATTGCGTGCCCGCGCCGACGCGCTTAAAGCGATCCGCGCCGGAATCGACGGGATTGAGGCCGAGTTCGGGGTCTAGTAAGACTCGTTGGTACAGCCGCTTACGGGGGGCGCCGCGGCAACCGCGTCACCGTATCCGCCTCCTCCACTTCGGAGTGTGGCATGTGCCGGTCGCTGCGTCACGTCACGCCGACGGCATGCCCCGATCCGAATTCGCCATCAGCTGTTCTGTCGGAGTTGTTTGAGGTAGTCGGCCCAGTCCCAGTTTGCCGCGAAGGCCTGCGCCGCCAGATACCCCCGCTCGTAGAGCGCCTCGGCGTCCTGTCGGGTAATGCCGAAGTCAAGAAAATTGACGGCCGTGGAGTCGACCCGGATCGTCCGGGAACTCACCCACGGATAGTTCAAGTAGGTCTGATCGTGGCCAACGAACATGGTGGTGATCAGCTGTTCCAACAGCGTCGGCGGCCCCAGCAGGCGCAGCGCCCCCATCCCCGGAATCAGCTGCTCATTGCCGGCGGGCAAGTTCGGCAACACGGTAACGCCGAACGTCGGCCAACGGGGCGGTTTGCGATCGAGCCGGTCGAAGGAGTCGATCGGGAAGTTCGACAGCACGCCCCCGTCGACCAGCGTGGACGTGACACCACCGGCGCTGGTCAGCGTGGACGGCCTGAAGTAGAACGGGATGGACATCGAAGCGCGAACCGCGTCGGCGACCAACTGGTCGTCGGGATCGAGGCCGTAAACCCGCCGATAATCCCAGGGCAGCCGCACCAGCTGCCCCGTCGTCACATCCGTGACGGTGACCACCAGCCGATAGCGCTGCTCCTCGAGCAGCTGATCGTCGTCGACAGCCAGATCTCCAAATGTGCTGACGCCCAGGTTCTTCAGCTGAGCGCGGACCCAGTCGTGGGCGAAGTCGCCGCGATAGATGCCGTCCTCCCGCAACAGTCCCCACGCTTGACCGACGAAAGGCAGCTTTCCGGCGGGGTCGCGAAATTTTCGGTACGGCAACGTAAGCGCGAGTTCTTTGATCTCCGTGGCGCTCAGCTGGTCGCCGTTGGACGCGGCGGCCAGGATCGACCCGACCAACGAACCGGCCGAAACGCCGGAAACGCGCTTGATGGCGTATCCGGCGTCCATCATCGCAACAACAGCACCCGACAGACCGATGCCTTTGACACCGCCGCCGGAGAGAACGAAATCTGCGGGCTTGCGCCGACGCCGATCTGTCTTGGCCATGCTCCCAGCATGCATGCCGGCCTGATGCGCCCTTACCAGTGTCCGCGATGGACAACCTCGTCGAAGGGCCGCCGGTTCGGTTTGTGGATCGGGGCGAGCGGCCGGTCGGCGGGATATCCGACGCCGAGCAGAAACGCCACCTGGTATCCGTCGGGGACACCCAGGATGGCGCGCGCCTTCTCCTGCTCTCCCACAGACGAATGCCCCGTACCGATCCCCAGGTCCGTCGCGGCGATCATCATCGCCATCGTCGCCTGACCAACGTCGTACTGGTCCACCACCAACCTGCGGGCGTCGGGCGGGTCGGGCACCACGAAGGCGATCGCTGCCGCGGCACCGGCAATATGCCCGGCGCCCATCCACACCGTGGAGAGCTCCTGCAACTGTGTCCGGTCGGTGACGATCACGAAATCCCACGGCTGCCGGTTTTTCGCCGACGGTGCCCGCCACCCGGCCTCGGCGATACGGTTCAAGTCGTCATCTGAGATCGGCTCCAGCTTGTACTCCCGTACATTGCGTCGCGCGCGGATCGCGTCCCATGTCTCCATTTCGCCCCTAACGTTCGCCGACTGATTTCTTCGTGGTTCGTCTTGCAGCTAAACCCCGCGCGGGGTCATCGCTATTTCCGACCGTAATCGTCGGTACCGGACGTCCTGGTCATGCCGATCGCGGGCTGTCACCCCGACGCTCTAGGGTGACCCCCGATGGCGCTTCACCTGCACCGTGCCGAGCGGACCGATTTGCTTGCCGATGGGCTAGCCGCGCTGTTGGCCGAGCGACCATCCGACCCGTTCGCCGAAGATCTGGTCCTGGTGCCGGCCCGCGGCGTAGAACGCTGGCTGAGCCAACGGCTTTCGCACACGCTCGGGTGCGGGCCGTACGGTGACGACGGCGTGTGCGCCGGTGTGGTGTTCCGGAGTCCGGGCTCACTGATCGCCGAGATCACCGGCACCGACGACGACGATCCGTGGTCGCCGCACGCGATGACGTGGCCGCTGCTGCAAGTCATCGACGCCAGCCTCGCCGAGCCCTGGTCCCGCACGTTGGCGACGCATCTGGGCCACTTTGCCAGCGGCGAAGAGGCCGAACTCAGGCGCGGCCGGCGCTACGCGGTGGCACGCCGGCTCGCCGGGCTGTTTGCGTCATACGCCCGGCAGCGTCCGCAGCTGCTTGTCGATTGGCTGGACGGCACCAGGAGTGACCTTGGCGCCGATGGCGATCTCGGTGCTGACCTGGACTGGCAGCCCGCACTCTGGCGGGCACTCGTCTCCGCCATCCCCGCCGATCCCCCGCACATCCGGCACGAAACGGACCATTACCCGGTTGCGTGAAGGCCCAGCCGACGTGCCGTCGCGGCTATCGCTATTCGGGCACACCCGGTTGGCCTGCACGGACATCGAACTGCTCGGGGCACTAGCCACCCACCACGAACTGCACCTGTGGCTGCCGCACCCCAGCGACAACCTCTGGCGGGCGCTTTCGGGCACACACGGGACAGTCCCAAGGCGCCAAGACACCAGCCACCGCGCCGTTAGCCATCCGTTGCTCGCGACTCTGGGCCGGGACCTGCGCGAATTGCAACGCGCGCTGCCAGGTAACCCGGCGACCGACGAATACCTGAGCGGTGCAACCAAACCCGATACCCTGCTCGGTTGGCTGCAGTCCGACGTCGCGGCCAACGTGGCGCGGCCGCAGAATCGCTCCCTCTCGCCCGATGACCGGTCGGTGCAGGTGCACAGCTGCCACGGACCGGCCCGGCAGGTCGACGTGCTGCGCGAGGTGCTGCTCGGCCTGCTCGCCGACGACACGACGCTGGAGCCCCGCGACATCTTGGTGATGTGTCCCGACATCGAGACCTACGCACCGCTGATAATGGCGGACTTCGGCCTCGGCGAGGTTGTGCCCCGAGCGCATCCCGCGCATCGGCTCCGGGTGCGGCTCGCCGATCGCTCGCTGCTGCAGACGAATCCGCTGCTGGGCATGGCGTCGCAGTTGCTGACGCTCGCGGGCGGCAGAGTCACGGCGAGCGAGGTGCTCAATCTCGCCCAGTCCGCGCCTGTGCGTGCGCGGTTCGGCTTCGACGACGACGATCTGGAGGGCATCACCCGCTGGGTACGGCAGTCCAACATCCGGTGGGGCTTCGATCAACAGCACCGTCGGCCGTTCGGGGTCGATTTCGTCCACAACACCTGGCGGTTCGGCATCGACCGGGTGCTGGCCGGCGTCGCGATGTCCGACGACTCGGGCGCCTGGATCGACGCCACGCTGCCCCTCGACGATGTCAGTAGCAATCGGATCCAGTTGGCCGGCCAGTTCGCCGAATACATCGACCGGCTGCAGCGCGCGGTCGACTCGCTCTCCGAGGCGCGCCCGCTGCATGAGTGGTTGGCCGCGCTGAGCGACGGCGTGACACTGCTGACTCGCACCGAGGATGTCGACGCCTGGCAAAGCAGCCAGCTGCAGCGGGAATTCGCCGACGTACTCCGCACGGCCGGTCCGCGCGCCGACACCGTCATGCGGCTACCCGATGTTCGGGCGCTGCTGGGCAGCCATCTCGCCGGGCGACCCACCCGCGCCAACTTCCGGACCGGCACGCTGACGGTATGCACGATGATTCCGATGCGATCGGTCCCGCATCGGGTGGTGTGCCTGGTCGGCCTCGACGACGGCCTGTTCCCGCGGCTCGGTGCCGTCGACGGCGACGACGTGCTGGCCCGCTATCCCATGACCGGCGAGCGTGACGCGCGTTCCGAGGACCGACAACTACTGCTCGACGCCATCGGTGCTGCCACCGAGCACCTGGTGATCACGTACACCGGCGCCAATGAATATTCCGGCCAGCGCAGACCACCCGCTGTGCCGCTGGCCGAGCTGCTCGACGCCTTGGACCAAACGGCCCAGACCACCATCGGCAAAATCCGCCAACACGTCGTCGTCGAACATCCCTTGCAGCCGTTCGACGTTCGGAATGTGGAGCCGGGAAAGCTGGTGCCCGGCGTGCCGTTCAGTTTCGATCGGACCGTGCTGCGTGCCGCCCGCATTGCCACCGGCGAACGCACCCAGCAGCCGAAGTTCATCTCCGGGCCGCTGCCACAACCCGCGCCGGATGACGTCGTCCTGGCCGATTTGGTCGCCTTCTTCAAAGATCCGGTGAAGGGCTTCTTCCGGGCCCTCGAGTACACGCTGCCCTGGGATGTCGAGGGCGTCCAGGATGCCATGCCGGTCGACATCAACGCGCTGGAGGAATGGACGGTCGGCGATCGGATGCTGCGCGACATTCTGGATGGCATGACACCGGATCAGGCCAAGCAGGCGGAATGGCGTCGAGGCACGCTGCCGCCCGGCCAGCTTGGCTGGCGTAAGGCAACCGAGATCCGTGATCAGGCCGCGCTGCTGGCCCGTGCTGCGCTGCAGCACCGCCACGACGACCCGTCGGCGTTCGATGTCGACATCGATCTCGGCAACAGGCGACTGACCGGCACGGTGTCGCAGGTGTTCGGCGATCGTCTGGTGTCTGTGACGTACTCCAGGCTCGACGGTAAGCACTTGCTGGAGTCCTGGATTCCATTGTTGGCGTTGATCGCCCACGATCCGGGCCGTGACTGGTCGGCCGTGTGCATCGGCCGCCCCAAGCGTGGCACCATGCCGCGACAAGAGGGGCTGGGGCGCTCGCGCGACGACGCGGTCGGTCTGCTGGCAGATCTGGTGGCGATATACGATGCGGGACGGCGCGAGCCGATTCCGTTGCCCATCAAGACGTCTTACGCCTGGGCGGTCGCCAGGCACTCCGGCGAAGACCCGATGCCAGATGCGACGTACCGGTGGAAGTCAGGTAACTATCCGGGCGAGGACGAAGCGCCGGCCCACGTGCGCGCGTGGGGCAGATACGCACCGCTGGCCGACCTGATGCAACCTCTACGGCCGGGCGAGGAGTACGGCACCGAGACACATCGTCTGGGCGCCTTCGCCGCGCGGGTGTGGCTGCCGATGCTGCGCGCTGAGAAAGGCCCGTGCTGATGGATCGCTTCGATCTTTTAGGGCCTTTGCCCTCTGCGCGCTCCACCACGGTACTGGAGGCCAGCGCCGGAACCGGCAAGACGTTCGCATTGGCCGGACTGGTGACCCGCTACCTGGCAGAGGGCCGGGCGACGCTCGACCAGATGCTGCTGATCACGTTCGGGCGTGCGGCCAGCCAAGAACTACGCGAGCGTGTCCGCTGCCAAATCGTAGACGCCCTAGTCGCTTTCGCTGACAACTCGGTGGTCGGTGACAACAAGTTCCTGGCCTGCCTGATCAGCGGCACAGCTATCGAGCGCGACGACCGGAGACAACGACTGCGCGACGCGCTGGCCGGGTTCGATGCCGCCACGATCGCCACCACACACCAGTTCTGTCAGCTGGTGCTGAAATCGCTGGGTGTGGCCGGGGATACGGACGCGGGCGTCACATTGGTCGAGGACCTCGACGAGTTGGTCACCGAGATCGTCGACGATCTCTACCTGGCCCATTTCGGGCAGGATCGGGACGATCCCGTGCTGGCTTACCGAGATGCGCTGCGAATCGCCCGCGAGGTGGTCAACAACCCGTCGACAGCGTTGCGGCCGCGCGAGCCACTGCCCGGCTCGCGGGCAGCAATCTGCGTCGGCTTCGCGAATAGCGTTCTCGCCGAACTGGACACGCGCAAGCGCCGGCGGGGCATCCTCGGCTACGACGACCTGCTGATTCGACTGGCCGATGCACTCGACGCCGCGGACTCCCCCGCCCGGGTACGGATGCAGCAGCGCTGGCCCATCGTGATGGTCGACGAGTTTCAAGACACGGACCCGGTGCAATGGCAGGTGATCGACCGCGCGTTCAGCGGCCGATCCACGCTGATTTTGATCGGCGACCCGAAGCAGGCGATCTATGCGTTCCGCGGCGGCGACATCGTCACCTACCTTCGTGCGGCCGAGTCCGCGGGCGACAGGCGAACGCTGGCCACGAACTGGCGCAGCGATGCGGCGCTCGTTGAGCGGTTGCAAGCGGTGCTGCTTGGCGCCGAACTCGGCGATCCCGCGATCGTGGTTCGCGACGTCGAGGCACAACACCAGGGTCATCGGCTCGCCGGCGCGCCGCGCAACGACCCGTTCCGGCTGCGAGTGGTACGCCGAGCCACCTTCGGCCGCAGCGGGACACAGAATTTGGCGATCGACGACCTGCGCGAGCACATCGGTCGCGACCTCGCAGCCGACATCGGTGCGCTGCTGACCAGTGGTGCAACGTTCGACGGCGTGCCGCTCGTGGCGCGCGACATCGCGGTGATCGTCGAGACTCACAAGGACGCGCGGGCCTGCGACCGGGCGCTGTCCGACGCGGGGATCCCCGCGGTGTACACCGGCGACTCGGACGTGTTCAGTTCGGAGGCAGCCGACGATTGGCTGTCCCTGTTGGAGGCGTTCGACCAGCCGCACCGCCCCGGTGTGGTGCGCGCGGCGGCAGCGACGATGTTCTTTGGCAAGACTGCCGAACAGCTTGCCGCCGAGGGCCATACGCTGACTGATCACGTCGCCGAAACCTTGCGGGAGTGGTCTGACCACGCCCGTGAGCGCGGGGTGGCCGCGATCTTCGAGGCCGCGCAGTTGAACGGCATGAGCGACCGCGTGCTGTCGTGGCAGGGCGGCGAGCGGCACATGACCGATCTGGCACATCTGACGCAGCTGCTACAGCAGACCGCGCACCGCGAGCATTACACCCTGCCCGCGCTGCGGGATTGGCTGCGCGGGCAACGCGAGGAACGTGGCGGTTCAACCGAACGCAACCGGCGGATCGACAGCGATGCTGCGGCCGTTCAGATCATGACCGTGTGGGTGAGCAAGGGTCTGCAATACCCGATCGTCTACCTGCCCTTCACGTTCAACCGCAATCTGCGGGAGCGTGATCTGGTGTTGTTCCATGACGAGGGTGCCCGATGTCTGCACATTGGTGGTCAGGACAGCCCCGACTTCGGCAGCGCCGCGAAACTGGGCAGCCAGGAGGCCGCCGGCGACGACAGCCGGCTGACCTACGTCGCGATGACGCGGGCCCAGTCCCAGGTGGTGGCCTGGTGGTCGCCGGCGTACGGCGAACCGAACGGCGGGCTGTCGCGGCTGCTGCGGGGACGTCGTCCCGGCGAGTCGGTGATCCCCGACCGCTGCTCGCCGCCGAAGATCACCGACGAAGAGGCGTGGGATCGCCTTCGAGAATGGGAGATTGCCGGCGGACCCGTGCTTGAGGAATCCGTGATCCGTTCCGCACCTGGCGTTTCCGGCCAGACGCCACCGTCCGACCTCGACATCCGGCACTTCCATCGCGGTATCGACACCGCGTGGCGACGTACTTCGTATTCCGGTCTGATCAAGGGTTCGGAAGGGTCGGAAGGGACCGGGACTTCGCAAGCGGCGGGCGTCAGCAGTGAGCCAGAAGTCACCGAATTGGACGACGAGGTCGGCGAAATTCCGCTGACCGAAACGGCATCCGGGTCAGACATGCCGTCACCGATGGCCGACCTACCGGCCGGCGCGAAATTCGGCACGTTGGTGCACGCTGTGCTGGAGACGACCGATCCGTTAGCGACCGATCTCGTTGCCGAGCTCGAGACGCAGATCCGCGTACATTCAAAGTGGTGGCCGGTGGATGTGCCCGCTGCCGAACTGGCCACCGCGATGGTGCCGATGCACGACACCCCACTGGGTCCGCTGGCGCCGGGATTGACGCTGCGACAGATCGGACTGCGTGACCGGTTGCGGGAGCTCGACTTCGAGTTTCCCCTGGCAGGCGGCGATCTTCGAGCCGCTGCGCCCGATATTCGACTGGCTGACGTTGGGATATTGCTGCGATCGCATCTGGCGGCGCAGGATCCGTTGGCGCCATACGCGGACAGGCTGATCAGCGATGCACTTGGCCGAGAGTCGTTGCGCGGGTACCTCAGCGGTTCGATCGACGCCGTGCTGCGGATTCCCGACGGACTGGGACACCGCTATTTGGTCGTGGACTATAAAACCAACTGGCTGGGCAACTCGGATCGGCCATTGACCGCTGCCGATTACCATCGGCCCCGACTGACCGAGGCCATGCTGCACTCGGACTATCCGCTGCAGGCTTTGCTGTATAGCGTTGTCCTGCACCGATTCTTGCGGTGGCGGCAGCCGGCCTATGATCCGGCAACGACATCTGGGGGGCGTGCTGTATCTGTTCGTGCGGGGGATGTGTGGGCCGGATACTCCGGTGATCGACGACCAACCGGCCGGAGTGTTCAGCTGGCAACCGCCGGCCGAGCTGGTGATTGCGCTGTCGGACCTTCTCGACGCGGGGAGCGCGGCCGCGTGACCGTTGAAGCGCTCGACCCGGCCGACTGGCGGCAGGTCGTCAGTGCCGACGGATTGCTACGCACGTTCAACGAGGCGGGTGTGATCGACGCCGCGGACGTTCACGTCGCGCAACGACTCACGGCGATGGCGGGCGAGTCGAATCCGGTGGTGGCGCTGGCTGTTGCGTTAGCGGTGCGAGCGCTGCGCGGCGGCTCGGTATGTGTTGACCTGCGATCGGCCGAGGAGCAGGCGGGCGTGGCCGGCCTGCCGTGGCCGTCGGCCCACGACTGGCTGGCAGCGGTAGCGGCCAGCCCGCTGACCGGATCGCCGCGCGTGCTGCGCATCTACGCCGACACCCTGGTGTACCTCGACAGGTACTGGCGCGAGGAACAACAGGTCGCGGACGATCTACTGACCCTGCTGTCCGCCCGCCCACCTACCCGCCCAGGGACCACACCGGACATCGACCGGCTCTTCCCACCCGGCTACGAGGAGCAGCGCGCGGCCGCGGACATCGCGCTGGGACAGGGCCTGACGGTGCTGACCGGCGGTCCGGGGACAGGCAAGACGACAACGGTCGCGCGGCTGCTGGCGCTGTTCGCCCGACAGGCGGAACCGAGCGGCAATGCGAGGCTGCGCATCGCGCTGGCGGCGCCCACCGGCAAGGCCGCGGTCAGATTGCAGGAGGCGGTGCAGTTAGAGATCGACCAGCTCGACACCGTTGATCGAGAGCGGCTTTCAGGATTGAAGGCCACCACGTTGCATCGGCTCTTGGGCAGCCGGCCGGACACCTCGTCGCGGTTCCGGCATCATCGCGGCAACCGGCTCCCGCACGATGTGATCGTCGTAGACGAGACGTCCATGGTCTCGCTGACGATGATGGCCCGCCTGACTGGAGGCGGTGCGGCCACAGACGCGCCTGTTGCTCGTCGGCGACGCCGACCAACTGGCATCGGTGGAGGCAGGCGCGGTGTTGGCCGACCTGGTCGATGGGCTCAACGGGCGTGCCGATACTCAGGTGGCGGCACTGACAACTTCGCATCGATTCGGCGCATCAATCGGCGAACTCGCGTCGGGGATCCGGGTCGGCGACGCGGACCGGGTCATCGACATGCTGCGCACCGGCGACGAGCACATCGAATGGATCAACACCGACGACTGGACCGAGCGGCTGCGCAATGTGCTACTGCCCCATGCCCTTCGGCTGCGGCAGGCCGCCGTGTTGGGTGACGCGGCGGCGGCGGTGGCGGCACTCGACGAGCACCGGCTGCTGTGCGCGCACCGGCGCGGACCATACGGCGATTGCGCACTGGAACCGCCAAGTCGAGCGGTGGCTCACCGAAGCGACCGGCGAGCCGATTTGGTCCTCGTGGTACGCCGGGCGCCCGGTGCTGATCGCGGCCAACGACTACGGCCTGGGCCTCTACAACGGTGACACCGGGGTGGCCGTCTTAGGCGGCGCAGGTCAACAAGGCGCGCTGCGAGCCGTCATCGCGAGCGCCGCCGGCCCCCTTGATTTCCCGACCAGCCGGCTGGGCGATATCGAGACCATGCACGCGATGACGATCCACAAGAGCCAGGGCAGCCAAGCCGACGAGGTCACGGTCCTTATGCCGCCAGAGGATTCGCGGTTGCTCACTCGGGAACTGTTCTACACCGCGGTGACCCGTGCCAAAGCCAAGGTGCGGGTGGTCGGCTCCGAAGCCGAGGTACTCGCCGCGCTGGACCGCCGCGCCATTCGCGCGACGGGTCTGCGGCTGCGGTTACAGGACTGAGCACCGTTCAGGCCGAGTTCAGTGTCTTTGCGAGTCGTAGCCGACGATGCGGAAGAATCGCGGTCGATATGGTCAACGACGACAGCCCAGCGCCGACATCGCGGCGCCGCCACATCGCGCGCCTCGTCGTGTTCTTCGCTTTTCTCATCGCGATGTTCTATCTGGTTGCCGTCGCACGGGTCATCGACTTCGAGGCGGTGCGCCGCACGATTGCCGAGACGGGCCCGTTGGCGCCGCTGACGTACGTGGTGGCGTCGGCCGTTCTCGGTGCGTTGTTCGTCCCGGGCGCGATCCTGGCCGCGGGCAGCGGGATGCTGTTCGGTCCGGTGTGGGGCGTCTTGGTGACGCTGGGCTCGGCGGTGGGCACCGCCATCGTCGCAAGCCGCATCGGTCATCGGGCGGGCCGGGACAGCGCGCGGGCCCTGCTGGGGAACACGCGCGCCGACCGCATCGACGCGGTCATCGAACGAGGCGGCCTGTGGGCGGTGGCCGGCCAGCGGTTCGTTCCCGGAATATCGGACGCGCTGGCTTCCTACGCGTTCGGGGCGTTCGGAGTTCCGTTGTGGCAGATGGCCGTCGGTTCCTTCGTCGGCTCGGCGCCACGGGCGTTCGTCTACACCGCGCTGGGCGCATCGATCCGGAACCATTCGGCGCCGCTGGCGTACGCGGCGATAGCGGTGTGGTGCGTCAGCGCCATCATTGGCGCGTTTGGTGCGCGGCGTGGATTCAGGAAATGGCGTGGGCGCGGGCGCCCTATCGACGACAGTTAAGTCCGATGCGCGGCCACGAACAGATTCCCCGGGACCCGGTCCTCCACCTCTTTGGCCGCCCTGCGGCCGTAGCCGGCCATCAGCTCGTCGGCCGGTGTCACTGTCACGTCCCAGCCGTGCCGACCGAACCAGTCACCGACGTCTTCGCGCTCCTCGAAATACCACAGTTCGTCGGTCCTGGGGACCTGCCGTTGTGGGTCGGTTTCGGCCAGGAAGGCGCTGATTCGATCCATCCGAGCGCGACGTTTTGCGCGGATCTCGGGGTCGAGAAACTTCGGTCCCAGCGCTTCCACGGCGACCCGGCTGCCGGGGGCACTGAGCCCCTGGACGCGGTCGAACAGCAACTCTTGGGCAACCGCCGGCAAATACGGCATCAACCCCTCGGCCGACCACGCGCTAGGCGCCGAGGCATCAAACCCCGCCTGCTGCAACGCCGCCGGCCAGTCGTGGCGCAGATCGACCGCGACAGCAACCCGATTGCAGGTCGGCTCCGCCCCGTGCTCGCGCAATGTCGACGCCTTGAAATCCAGCACTTTGGTCTGGTCGAGTTCGTAGACCGTCGTCCCGTCCGGCCAGGGCAACCGCCAGGATCGCGAGTCCAACCCGGCCGCCAGGATCACGACCTGGCGGATGCCCGCGCGGGTTGCATTGAGAAAGAAGGCGTCGAAAAAGGCGGTCCGCGAGGCCATATAGCCGACCATCGCCTTCTGCTGCAGCGGCAAATCGGGTTCGAGTTCGATCAGCTCGGCAGGCAGCTGCGGTCCGGCGTGCCAATTCCACACGCCGTCTCCGGCGGCATTAAGGAACACCCGCGCGAATGGATCGCTGATCAGCGGGTCTTCACTCTCGGTCTCCGCCGCGCGGGCCGACGCGACGCCCAGCGCCGTCGCGCCCACGCTTTCGGTGATCTCCCAGCTGTCGTTCTCGGTTCTTGCCGCGCTCATTTACCCACTCCTCTTAGTCGGATTGCCGCTCGGCTGTCCCGCCGGCGTCCACCAAACGCTCGGCCGAACAGGTCGCTGATCAGCAAGTTTGCGCTCTCGTTGATCTCCGAGCTGTCGTTCTCGGTTCTCGCCACGCTCGCGTCCTCCCATTCGCTAGCACGGCTACGTATCGACCCTACGCGCGCACCGTGTGAACAACCTGTCTGTCTGCTTCATCAATGCCGACCCGCAGGCATACGGCTAAAACCGATTAAGTTTGGCTAAGTTTCTTTAGGTTTCCCAAGGGGTTGCCAACCGAGCGCCCCTGACCTGAGGATCCCGAAGGAAAAGCCAGCATGCGGGTTGACGGGCGCGACATCGCGGTGTCCGGCAGCGTGCTGCAACCACTGACCCGGCGAACCAACGACATCCTGCGGCTCGTCCTGGCCACGCTGTTCCTTGTCACGGTGATCACGAGCTCGGTGATCACCCGCCCACGCTGGATCGCGCTGGAGAAATCCATCTCGCAGATCGTCGGGGTCCTGACGCCGACGCAATCCGATGTGGTCTATCTGGTCTACGGCTTCGCGATACTGGCGTTGCCGTTCGTGATCCTGATCGGCCTGATCGTTGCCCGGCAATGGAGATCGTTGGGCGCATACGCGGCTGCCGCGCTCATCGCCGTCCTATCCCTGTCGATCAACAACAACCGCATTGCTGCGCCGCGGTGGCACTTCGAACTCTCGGACCGGCTGAGCACGCTGCCCGCTCAGTTGCTCGACGACCCGAGGTGGATCGCGATGTTGGCGGCCGTGCTCACCGTGTCGGGTCCCTGGCTGCCGGCGCGCTGGCGACGCTGGTGGTGGACGCTACTGCTCGCCTTCGTGCCGATCCATCTGGTGATCAGCGCCATCGTGCCCGCCCGCTCGCTGGTGGGTCTGGCGGTCGGATGGTTCGTCGGAGCCCTGGTGGTCCTGATCGTCGGCACCCCCGCACTGGAGGTGCCGCTGGACGGGGCCGTGCGTGCGATGGGCAAACGCGGATTCACCGTGACGCGGCTATTGGTGGTCCGGCCGGCCGGGCCCGGGGCGCTTGTTCTTTCGGCCGACTGCAGGGGTCCGGATGCTGTTCTCGACATTGACACGACCCAGGCCGCGATCGAGTTGTATGGGCCGCACCAGAGCAGCGGCGGCGCGCTGCGCCAACTCTGGCGCAAGCTGAGGTTGCGCGACACCGAGACCGCGCCCCTGCAGACCTCCATGCGCCGCGCCGTCGAGCATCGCGCCCTGATGGCCATTGCCGTCGGCGGCGCTGGCGTCTCCAACACGTCGACGATCGCCGTCGCCGCCCTCGACCGCGGCTGGACGATGTACGCGCATCAGCCCGTTCGGGGGACGCCCCTCGACCAGTGCGCGAAGACGACACCCGTCGCGCGGGTGTGGGAGGCGCTGCGAACCCTGCACGATAACCAGATCTCGCACGGGGACTTGCGCGATCACGAGATCACCGTCGATGACGGCGCGGTGCTTTTCGGCGGTTTCGGCAGCGCCGAATACGGCGCCACCGACGCCCAACTCCAATCCGACCTGGCCCAACTCTTAGTAACGACGTCGGCGCTGTACGAGGCCGAGCCCGCGGTCAGCGCGGCGATCGACGCGTTTGGCAAGAGAGCCGTCCTGACCGCCTCCCGTCGACTGACCAAATCCGCTGTGCCAAAGCGAATCCGGCAATCTTTGGCCGATCCCGGCGGCGTCATCTCCGGCGCCCGCGCCGAGGTCAAGCGCCAAACGGGTGCCGATCAGATCAAAACCGAAACCATCACCCGGTTCACCCGCAGTCAGGTGATCCAGCTGGTGCTGCTGGGTGCGCTCGTCTATGTCGCGTATCCGTTCATGAGCACGGTGCCGACGTTCTTCTCCGAGTTGAGGACCGCCAACTGGTGGTGGGCACTGCTGGGCCTGACGATCTCGGCACTGACCTACGTCGGCGCGGCAACCGCTCTGTGGGCCTGCACCGATGGCACGGTGAGTTTCTGGAAACTGTCAATCGCGCAGGTGGCCAACACTTTTGCCGCAACCACTACCCCGGCCGGCGTCGGCGGCCTCGCGCTCAGCACCCGGATCCTGCAGAAGGGGGGTCTGACGGCAACACGAGCCACCGCCGCGGTGGCGGTGCAGCAATCGGTACAGGTCATCTCCCATGTCCTGTTGCTGATCTTCTTCAGCACTGTGGCGGGGGCCTCGATGAACCTGTCGCATTTCGTCCCGAATGCCACCGTGCTTTACCTGATCGCCGGTGTGGCACTGGGTATCGTCGGCGCATTTCTGTTCGTGCCCACGCTGCGGCACTGGCTGGCGACGGGATTGCGGCCGAAGCTCGAGGAGATAACCACCGACCTCGTCGAGCTTGTCCGCGAACCGAAACGATTGGCGCTGATCGTGCTCGGTTGCACCGGAACGACACTGGGTGCGGCGTTGGCGCTGTGGGCCAGCGTTGAGGCATTCGGCGGCGGCGCAACATTCGTGACTTGTACGGTCGTGACAATGGTCGGCGGAACCCTGGCCTCAGCTGCGCCGACACCAGGCGGCGTCGGCGCCGTCGAAGCGGCGTTGATCGGTGGTCTGGCCGCCTTCGGCCTACCGGCGGGGGTGGCTGTGCCGTCGGTGCTGTTGTACCGGGTGCTCACCTGCTGGCTCCCCGTCTTCATCGGCTGGCCGACGATGCGGTGGCTGGCCGACAACGACATGGTCTAGCCGCCTCCCGCGGGCCGCCCAGCAACGTCACGCGCCGACGTCAGCTAATCTCATTCCGGCGTGGCTGGCGCTGGTGCCGGTCCAATTTCGGGAGATGCACAGATGAAATATTTGACCGCGGCAACGGCTACCGTGGCGCTGAGTCTGGCGCTCGTCGGTTGCGGCTCTGACAGGAAGTCAGACGACCACAAGACATCAACCTCCACGAGCACATCGACCTCGACGTCGACGACAACCACATCGCCCAGCTCGACGCCAGGCGCACAGGCCAACAAAACCGTCGCCGATTACATCACCGAGAACCACATCACGGAAACCCCCATCCACCACGGCGACCCGGGACCGACCATCAATCTGCCGGTACCCGCGGGGTGGCAGTTGCTCAACGAAAGCCCCGGCGCACCGTACGGCGGCATCGTGCTGGCTCAGCCCGCGAATCCCGCCGATCCGCCCACCGTGGTGGCGCTTGTTTCCAAACTCACCGGTGACGTCGATCCCGCGAAGATCATCCAGTACGCCCCCGGCGAGCTGCAGAATCTGCCGGGATACCAGGGCCCGGGCAACGGCATGGCGGCAACGCTCAGCGGATTTCAGGCGTGGCAGCTGAGTGGCACGTATCAGAAGGACGGCAAGACACGCACCGTCGCACAGAAGACGGTGGTGATTCCCAGCCAGGGTGCCGTATACGTGCTGCAGCTCAACGCAGACGCCCTCGAAAGCGATCAGGGGCCGTTGATGGACGCCACCAACGTCATCGACGACCAAACCACCATTGCCCAATGAGGCGAGAAAGCCCGACGCACCGTAAAACCCGACTGGCCTTACGGTGTTGACATGGCAGAACAGTCGCCCGCGGTAGACGCCGGGCATCCACCGTCGGCGCTGCTGCGTCTCGTCAACCCGATCCTGAGCCTTTTGCTGCGCACTCCGCTTGCCGGCCCCGCCCGCAAGCAGCTGATGGTACTGAGCTTCTCCGGACGCAAGACCGGTCGGCGATACTCAATTCCGTTGAGCGCCCACATCATCGACAACGATCTCTATGCGCTCTGCAGCGCGACCTGGAAGCTGAACTTCCGCGGCGGCGGCCCCGCCGAGGTGGTCTACGACGGCAAGACGACGGCTATGCACGGAGAACTCATCCAAGACAGCGCGACCGTCTCCGATCTCTACCTCAAATGCGTGCAGTCCTACGGCGTCCAGCGCGCACAGCGCATGATGGGAGTGAAGTTCCGCGATCGGAAAATCCCGACGCTCGAGGAGTTCACCGAGGCGGTCGGGCGGCTTCATCTGGCAGCCGTGCGGTTGACTCCAGCCGAGTAGCTGCAGCCATCTCCTCCGGTGCCCCCGTCTTACCCGGACGGATCCCATTGAAGCGAAACACCTTATACACGAACGTAAGCCGGACGTTGACTAGAACTGCATTGCGAAAACAGCTGGTGGACTGCATTTTCGAATAGAAAGAGTCTTGCAGTGACGTCGTGCATCGCACCACGTCAAAATTAACGCTTGCGTAAGTCATTTGGGTCTATCTTTTTTCGCGAGTCGCGTTGTACGATCGCGACACAGTGCACGACGCACGAGGCATGGGCGGTTAAACCCGGCCCCAGCCGCTTCGTTCACTCGTTTGATTATTCGGGTTCGTAACCGACCCGATCGCAGGCCCAGACCGTGGACTGCTGCGATCGCAGAAGGCGGAAAGCCCTTTAGGGCTGTTGCTCTCGCCATTCTCACTGTCACGCTTACCTTTTGGGCGCGACCGTGGCTGTTTCGTCGAATAATCCTCCTCGTGATGGGAAGCCGCAGATGTCTTCTTTTGTGAACGTAGTACCCGACACATTGGCCACAGCCTCCTCGGATTTGACCAGAATCGGATCGGCAATTAGGCAGGCCAACGCCGCGGCGGCGGGCCCCACGACCCAGGTGTTGGCGGCCGGCCAAGATGAGGTGTCGGTGGCGCTCTCGAGGCTGTTTGGCACCTATTCCCAGGAGTTTCAAACACTTAACGCGCAGGCGGCGCTGTTTCACGAACAGTTCGTGCAGGCGTTGAGCTCAGGCGGGGGCGCGTATGCGGCCGCCGAAGCCGCCAACGCGTCGCCGCTGCAGACGCTGGAGCAGGACGCCCTGGGCGTGATCAATGCGCCTACCAATTTCTTATTCAACCGCCCGTTGATCGGCGATGGCCGTAATGGTGCGGCGGGGACCGGGCAAGCCGGTGGGCTGGGCGGGTTCTTGATCGGCAACGGCGGCACGGGTGGGTCCGGCACGACCGGCATCGGCGTCGCCGGCGGCCACGGCGGGGCGGGTGGGAACGCCGGCCTGTTCGGCACGGGCGGGACGGGCGGGGCGGGCGGGGTCGGTGCGGCAGGCTTCGCCAGCGGTACCGGCGGGACCGGCGGTGCGAGCGGATTCCTCGGCGGCTTCGGCGGACAGGGCGGCGCCGGCGGGGCCGGCGCGATCGGCGGGTTCAGCCCGGCCGGGACCGGTGGAACAGGCGGCGTCGACAGGGCGCCCCTGTTCTATACGGGCGGCGTTGGCGGGGCCGGCGGCGCTGGCGGGGCCGGTGCCGCGGGCGCCGCGGGCACCCCGGGCGGCGGCCCGATCGGCGGGCTTGGCGGTAACGGCTCTGTGGGTGGGGGCGGGGGCCACGGCGGCGCCGGGGGCGCCAGCCTCGGGTTGTTCAGCGACGGCGGCCACGGCGGCGTCGGTGGCGCCGCCGGGGCCGGCGGCGTGGGCGGGGGCGGTGGCACCGGTGTGGGCTTTGGCGTGGCCGGCGGCGACGGCGGTACCGGCGGTACCGGCGGTAACGTTGTCGGGGCTGGCGGTGCCGGCGGGGCCGGCGGATTCTTCGGGTCCGCCGGTGCCGCGGGCGGCCACGGCGCCAGTGGTAACGGCGGCGTCGGCGGGGCCGGCGGCGCCGGTGCTGTCGGCGCAACGGGCACCGCGGGTGGCGGGCTCGGCGGTGACGGCTTTGCGGGTGGCGTAGGCGGTCAAGGCGGCCAGGGCGGCAACTCCGTTGCTGGCGGCACCAACGGCTCCGGCGGCGCCGGCGGTGTCGGCGGGGCCGGCGGTAACGGTGGCGGCGGCGGTGCAGACGTTGCTGGCAGCGGCGGCGGTAACGGCGGCAACGCGAGCAACGGCGGCAACGGCGGCACCGGCGGGCTGGCCGGCACCGGCGGCGGCGGTGGGACGGTGGGCAACGGCGGCAACGCCGGGATAGCCGGCACCGGCGGTGCTGGCGTTTCCGGGACCGCCGGGACCGGCGACTCTGGCGGCAACGCGGGCAACGGCGGCAACGGCGGCCAGGGCGGTAGCCCTGGCTCCGCCGCCGGCATCGCGGGCACCAGCAGCACCGGCGGCACCGGCGGCCAGGGCGGCAACGGCGGCTCAGGCACCACCGGTGTCGGCGCTGGCGGCGACGGCGGCGACGCCGGCAACGGCGGCAAAGGCGGAACGGGCGGCGTAGCCGCCGCGCTCGGCACCGGCGCGGCCGCAGGCAACGACGGCAATGGCGGCAATGCCGGCAACGGCGGTGTCGGCGGCGCCGGCCAGAACGGTGTCGTGGGCGGTGCCGCGGGAGCCGCGGGCGGCGACGGCTTCCAAGGCGGCGTCGGCGGCGACGGCGGTGTCGGCGGCAACTCCGGTGGCGTCACCGGAATCAACGGCAACGGCGGCAACGCCGGCAACGGCGGCGCGGGCGGCAGCGGCGGCGCCGGCGTGGCGGACACTGGCGCGGCGGGCGGCGCCGGCGGTGACGGTTTGAACGGCGGCGTAGCGGGCACAGCCGGCGCGGCCGGCACCGGCCCCGGCGCAGCTGGCACCGTCGGCACCGTCGGCACCGGTGGTGTCGGCGGCGACGGTGGTAACGGCGGTGACGTCACAGGTGGTGCCGGTGCCGGTGGTGCCGGCGGCAACGCTGGCACCGGTGGTGCGGGTGCCATAGGTGGTGCCGGCGGCCATGGTGGCGTCGGCGGTGACGTCACCAACGCTGCCAGCAGCGGTGCCGGTGGTCACGGCGGCAATGGCGGTGTCGGTGGCGCCGGCACTGACGGCGATGGCGGTATCGGCGGCGCGGCCGGCAAAGGCGGTTTCACCGCCGGAATCGGTGCCGGTGGTGCCGGTGGCAACGGCGGGGTCGGTGGAGACGGCACCGGTGGCAACGGCGCTGTCGGTGGCGCCGGCGGCGACGGTGGCGCGGCCGGTGCCGGTAACGGTGCCGGCGGGCAAGGTGGCAACGGTGGCGCGGGCGGCAACGCCCTCGGCGCGACCGGCAACGGCGGTAACGGTGGCGCGGCCGGCAACGGCGGTGCCGCGGGCACCGGTGCCGGTGCCGGCGGGCAAGGTGGCAACGGTGGCGCGGCCGGCAACGGCGCAGAGACCGGCGCCGGCAGTGGGGGCAACGGCGGCGTCGGCGGCAGCGGCGGCGCTGGCTTTACCGGCACGGCTGGCGCCGCCGGCAGCGGGGCCGCTGGCGGCACCGGTGGCACCGGTGGCATCGGCGGCATCGGCGGCGATGGCGGCTTAGGCGGGGCGACATCCGGTGACGGCGGTAATGGCGGGGTGGGCGGCACCGGCGGCGTGGGTGGCCCGGGCGGCGCCGGCGGCACCGGTACCGGTGGCGCCGCCGGGATCGCCGGCGGGGTTGGCGGCACCGCCGGTACCTCTGGCGGCGGCGGTACCGGCGGTGCAGGCGGTAAAGGTGGCACGGCCACCCTCGGCGCTCCGGGCATCGGCGCCGCCGGCGGCGGCGGCGGCAACGGCGGCACCGGCGGCACCGGCGGCACCGGCGGCACCGGCAACGGCGGCGCCACCACCGGAACTCCCGGTACGGGCGGGAGTATCGGCGGCACCGGCACCGCGGGTAGCGCGCCTGTCGGCATCATGGGGGGCGCCGGCGGTGCCGGCAGCGGGACCGGCGGGACCGGCGGGTCCGGCGGCGCCGGCGGGCCTGCCTGACCCGGCTGTATAGCGCGCTCGGACGTGGTGGCGTCTCGTCACGCACCGCATCGTGTGTTCTCCTACACGGCTCCATCAATCGTCAAGGTCCGCGTAGGCCCGGACGATTACATGGCCAACCATTCCCAATGCTGTCCCGCGAGAAAGCCCGGCTCAATGAGGCACCATGTGAAGGGGGCGCGCACAGCAGAGGGGGTCACGGGTGTCGAGTCAGTTCGGCGTGCACGAGCACGACGTCGGGGACACCCGGCTAGTAAATCCGGGTTTCGCCCGCACCGGTGGAGTCAGCGCATCGATAACGATGTTCTGCGAACGTGCGCGAAATTGGTGGATCGGCTCCGACCCTGGCTTACTGCGGCTGCGGGCCGCGACCCGGACGACCGCCTCGCTGGCCTCCTCCCTCGGGATCCTCTACCTGCTGACCAGAGCGACCGGACAACCTCTTACGGTCGCGCTGCTCGGCGTCATCATCACGATGATCGCGGCCCAGTCCGTCAACGAGGCCGACCCACGGCAGCAGCGGATCACGATGGCGCTGCTGCCACTGCCCGCCGCAATCTCCATCACGGCCGCCTCGCTGCTCGCGGGCCACCTGCTGGCGGGCGACGTCGTCTTCGTGGTCGTGGTTTTCGCCGCGGTCTACGCGCGCCGCTACGGGGCCCGCGGCAGAGCGCTGGGCATGGTCGCATTCAATGCATATTTCGCCACTTTGTATCTGCGGGCCAGCATTTCGGAGTTGCCCTGGATGATCGGGGCCGTTGTGGTGGGAGCGGTGTCCACATTTGTCATTCGCACCTACGTGCTGCCCGACCGACCCGAGCGCGTGCTGCGTGCCACCGTTAGGGCGCTGCGGGCGCGGATGGCCATCGTCGTCGACACCACCACCGAAGCCGTTCGTACCGGCCGCCTCGACGAACGGCAACTGCGCCGCATGCGGTCCCGCATCATCCGGCTCAACGAGACGGCGCTGCTGATACAAGATCAGATCGAAGACAAAGCCAACCCGGCCACGCTGTGGCCGGGAGTAACCGGTGAGCAACTGACGCCCTGGCTGTTCGACGCCGAACTCGCCGTCGAGTGGGTCGCCACGGCCGGACGACGACTTGCCGTCCTCGACACCGACACACCACCGCAAAATCCCGCAGCCATACCTAATACCACCCGCGGCGAACTGGTCGCGGCCCTTACACAGCTGGCACGGGCACTACGCGTACCGCAACCGGGTGGGCTTCAACGGGCCGCCGACCGCGCCCAACGGATCCTTGACCAGCAGCCAAGCCCCACACCTGCCGATGACCCCGGTCGCGCCGACGTCCGCCGCCTCGCCCTGGCAATCATCAACGCCGCGAAAGCAACTGCCGACGTCCGGGCCTTAGTCGAGGGCGCCGCCCCGATGAGCACCGACGTCCTGGAAAGCGCCTTGCAAGACGCCCAAGCAGTGCCGCCCGAGTCCGACGGCGACGGCCAGCAGGCGGACAAGCAGAGCGGTCTACGGCCGAGTACCCGGCAAGCCATCCAGGTTTCCCTTGCCGCGGCACTGGCTATCGGCGCCGGCCAATTGGTGTCCCCGACCCGCTGGTTTTGGGCCGTGATCGCGGCGTTCGTCATCTTCGCCGGCACCAACTCCTGGGGCGAAACCCTCACCAAAGGGTGGCAGCGGCTGATCGGCACCATGCTCGGCGTGCCGTGCGGCATGTTGGTGGCCACCCTGTTCGCCGGCAATCAGCTCGGCTCGCTCGCGATGATCTTCGTGTGCCTGTTCTGCGCGTTCTACTTCAAGGACGTCACCTACAGCCTGATGACCTTCTGGATCACCACGATGCTGGCATTGCTGTACGGCCTGCTCGGCGAGTTCTCGCTGGGGGTGCTGATGCTTCGGATCGAAGAGACTGCGATCGGGGCCGTCATCGGGATAACCGTGGCCATTCTGGTGCTGCCGACGAACACTCGCACCGCTATCCGCGACGACACCCGTTCGTTTTTGGCGGCGCTGTCCGCCCTCATCGAGAACTCCATTGCGACCATGTTCTGTGACGGCAAGGCGACGAGCCCGACCGAGCAAGCACGCGAACTCGACCGCAGCCTGCAGCAATTCCGGGTGACCGCCAAACCGCTGATGGCCGGAGTGGCCGGACTTGCCGGACGGCGCAGCATTCGGCGCGGCCTGCGGCTGTTCACCGCGTGCGATCGGTACGGACGAAGCCTCGCGCGTATTAGCGAGCAGTATCAAGAACCCGTCGGGTCGCAACCGCATGGCCGATGCGTTCATGTCGGCCGCAGCGCAGACCCGACGCAACATCGACTCGCTGGTGGCAATCATCGATGGCGACTGCTCGGCGACCGTGAACTCCGCGACCGATGAACTCGACGCCGCCGAAACCCTGGCCCGGCATCAGGCCAGCGAGGGCGAGCCACAGCCCGATACCCGCCGATTCCTCACGGCGGTGCACGCGTTACGCCAGATCGAAGGGTCCGTCATCACTGCCGCGACCAATCTCGGCGCGCGCGACGGTAGGAAGGTGCCCAGCCCGACGCGGCTAGCATCTCCCTAACAGCACTCGAAGGAGCAGCCCATGGCCACCCCCAATCTCCCGCCGGGTTTTGACTTCACCGATCCCGACATCTACGCCCACCGGGTACCGGCGCAGGAGTTCGCGGAGCTGCGCGCAACGGCGCCGATCTGGTGGAACGAGCAGCCGCTCGATCAAGGCGGATTTGGCGACGGCGGCTACTGGGTGGTCAGCAAACACCGCGACATCCGCGAGGTGTCGCTGCGCAGCGACGTGTTCTCCTCGGCCGAGAAGTCCATCGTTCCGCGATACCGGGAAGACTTGGCGCAGGGCCAGATTGAGGCCGGTCGAACGTCAATGATCATGATGGACGATCCCGAACACAGCCGATTGCGCAAGATCGTCGCCCGCGCCTTTACGCCGCGCGCGGTCGATCGGCTGCGCGGCGACCTTGCTGAGCGTGCTCAGCTGATCGCCGCCCAGGCTGCGGCGGAGGGTTCGGGCGACTTCGTCCGCCAAGTGGCCTGCGAGTTGCCGCTGCAGGCCATCGCCGGCCTCCTCGGGGTGCCACTTGAGGACTACGAAAAGCTGTTCAACTGGTCCAACAACATGATCGGCAGCGACGACCCAGAATTCGCCGACAACGATGCGCTGGCGTCAGCGGGCGAATTGATGTGGTACGCCATGCAGTTGGCGGCCCAAAAGCGTGCAGAACCGGGTGACGACATCATCACGACCCTGATCGAAGCCGACGCCGACGGCCAAGGGCTCTCCGAGGCCGAATTCGGCATGTTCATGGTCACGCTGGCCGTGGCCGGCAACGAAACAACCCGCAACTCGATCACGCAGGGAATGATGGCTTTCACCGACAACCCCGACCAGTGGGAACTGTTCAAGGCGCAGCGACCCAAGACCGCAGCCGACGAGATCATCCGGTGGGCCACCCCCATCACGGCGTTTCAGCGCACCGCGCTGGAAGACACCGAACTCGGCGGTGTGCAAATCAAGAAGGGCCAGCGACTGGTGCTGTTCTATCGCTCCGCCAACTTCGACGAAGAGGTCTTCGACGACCCCAACGCTTTCAACATCATGCGCAGCCCCAACCCGCACGTCGGGTTCGGTGGCACCGGCGCGCACTACTGCATCGGCGCAAACCTGGCGCGCATGACGATCGACCTGATGTTCAACGCGATCGCCGATCAGGCGCCCGACCTGACCGCCGTGGGGGATCCCGATCGCCTGCGGTCGGCCTTCATCAACGGCGTCAAACATTGGCAGGTCGACTACAAGGGCGCTTGCCCCGTCGCCCACTAGAGCGCGCAATACGCTTTCTTGTCTATGTATGGCCTCGCCGAAGCTCAAAATAACGGCGCTGCAGCGGCCAGCGCCGAGATCCAGCAACGGGCGATCCGCGTCGTTGACACCCACCAACAGTGGCCATACATTGTGTGAGAGTTGTCCCGCGAGCTTCGCCCCCGCGGATCCGCGCTAAGGAGACCGCCAATGCCCGTCGGTACCGCTCCCGCAAGCGTTTTCGACGCCGATCTGCCGACGCTCGCGTACGACGTTGAGGAAACGCCCGCGGAGGTATATCCCCGCCTGCAAGCAGCGCAACGGCAAGCGCCCGTCGCGATCGGACCTTTCGGACCCGAAGTACTCTCGTATCAGCTCGTGCGTTCGGTTCTGCGTGATACCCGGTTCCAGATCCCACCCGGCATGAACCTGCTCGTTCAGGGCATCACGTCGGGTCCGTTGTGGGACAAGGTGGTCAACAGTCTGCTGTGCCTTGAGGGAGGCGCGCACCATCGACTGCGCAGCCTGTGCTCCAAGGCGTTCACGCCGCGAACGGTCGCGCGCCTGCACGACACCATGGCCGCTGTGATGAACGAGGTGGTCGATCAGGTCGCAACCGCGGGCCGCTGCGACGTCGTTACCGACATCGCGCGTCCGTACCCCGTGCCGATCATCTGTGCGCTGCTCGGCGCACCGCGCGAAGACTGGAACCAGTTCTCCCTGTGGGCCGACGACGTCTTCAAAGCGTTTACCTTCGTTGTGGACGTCCGGGAAGTGGAGCCTGTCGTCATGCGCGCGTGGAAGCAGCTCGACGACTACGTCGACGACATGGTCGCCCAGCGTCGACACAGCCTGACCGACGACCTGCTTTCCGACCTCATTCGCGCCGAGGATGACGGTGATCGGCTCAATGCCGCCGAACTGCGGATGCTCGCCGGTGGCCTGCTCTTGGCCGGGACGGACACAACCCGAAACCAAGTGGCCGCCTCGGCGCAACTCCTCTGCGAGCACCCCGAGCAATGGGCACTGCTCAAGGAGCACCCCGAGCTGGCGATGCCCGCAGTCGAGGAAACCATGCGCCATTCGCCGATCGCGTGCGGGACCCTTCGTCTCGTGGCCGAGGATGCCGAGATCGACGGCTATATATTCCCCGCGGGCACGATGGTTGTGGTGAATACCGCTGCGGCTAACCGTGATCCGACGGTATACGATCACCCGGACCGGGTCGACATTACCCGCGAAGGCGCGCCACCCATACTGACCTTCGGCGGCGGTGCACATTACTGCCTCGGCGCCAACCTGGCCAGGCGCGAGCTTGCCGAGGCGCTGAACATTCTGACCCAACGGTTGCTGAACCCACGTATCGTCGGACCCGCGCCATGGAAGCCGATGTTGACCCTCAGCGGGCCCACGAGCCTGCCTCTCGAGTTCGACCGCGCCGGATAAGCCCGCGAGCAGACGCAAAATCGCCCAAAAGGGCACATTTTAGGGCGCTTTCGCGTCTGCTCACGCTACCTGCGGGTGATCCGACGACCAGGGATGAGCCGATTCCAGTTGGGCGGCAACGCGAATGAGGACATCCTCCCGGCCGTAGCCCGCGACGAGCTGGATGCCTATCGGGATGCCCTCGGCATTGCGGTGCAAGGGCAGGTTGATTGCCGGCTGCCCACTCATGTTGAACGGCGGTGTGAATACGGCGAACTCGCCGGCGCGGCGCATCGGCGCCGTTGGATCCTCGGGATTGTTCGCCAATTCCGTCAGCGGTAGCGGCGGTTTGGCCAGCGTCGGCGTGAGGAGCAAATCCCAGCCGTCGGCCCACCACTGTTGCAGCGCACGCCGGAACGCCCAGCCCGCCGCCTGCGCTGCGGCGTAGTCAACGGCGGTCAGCTGTCGCGCATACTCGACGAGCACCCAGTTTCCCGGCTCGACATCGCGCGCAGTCAGCTCACGACCCAGCGTCTGGCTGAATCCCCGCACGCCCATCGCCATCTGCGTCGCCCACAGCGCCATGAACTTCTCGGCCACCGTGGCGTCGGCGAGGCATGCCGGCCAGGCCGGCTCGACATCGTGTCCGAGACCCTCCAGCATCGACGCGGCAGCGCGCACCGCCGAAACGCAGTCCTGGTGTAAGAATTCGCCGCGTGGATGGACATCGAGCAGCCCGATGCGCAACCGACCCGGATCGGCTCCGACCTCCTCGATGTACGGACGCGTTGGCGCCGGAGCGATCACGGTGTCGCCGACACCAGGGCCGCGCACCGCATCAAGCAACCCCGCCGTGTCCCGCACTGTTCGACTGAGGCCCAGTTCGACCCCGAGGCCTACCTCTGCGCGCGCCGGGCCGACCGTGATCCGCCCCTGGCTGGGCTTGAGCCCCACCAGTCCGCAGCATGACGCCGGGATGCGGATGCTCCCGCCACCGTCGGACGCGTTGGCGAACGGGACCATCCCGGCGGCCACCGCCGCAGCGGCACCACCGCTCGACCCACCCGGCGTGCGCCCCAACGCCCACGGGTTGTGGGTCGCTCCCCAGGCCAGCGGCTGGGTCGTCGGCAGACTACCGAGCTCGGGGCTATTGGTCCGTCCGGCGATGACCAGGCCGGCCGCCTTGAACCGGGCCACCAGCGTGGTGTCGGCGGCGTCGATCTTGCCCGCCTCTTTCAGCGCGACGTTGCCGTTCGACAGCGTCTGCCCCGCGAAGCTCGTATAGAGGTCCTTGAGTAAAAACGGGACGCCACGAAACGGGCCGTCGGGCAGGTCCGGATCTGCGGCCACTGACCGGGCGTGCTCATACCATCGCATGACCACAGCGTTTAGCGATGGGTTCGACCGCTCGATCCGCTCGATCGCCGCCTCCAACAGCTCACTTGGCGTGACCTCGCCTTTGGCCACCAGCGTCGCCTGGTCTGTGGCATCCATCCAGCGGGTCTCGTCGGCAAGAGCGCTCATGGCTCCCGGTTTACCACGCACCCGAGCGGCGATCGCCACCACGACTCGCGGTTGGGCCGACCCGCGCTTACGCTCATTGGTTGCACGAAGTTAACGGGGGTTGACTGATGGGCGAAGCCCAGTCGCTCGACGAACTCGGCAAAAGCTTTGCCTGCGGGTTCGTCGTCGCCGGCACAGAACACAATCTGCGTGCCCTCCACGTGGTGCGGGTCGGCTTTGATGTAGGCGGCGAACATGGCGTTAAACGCCTTGATTACGGTGGCGGCGGGAAGGTGACGGGCCACCGCGACCACCGGCGCAACGACCCAGACATTTCCGACCGGCTGACCATCGTCCGGGCTTGGGTGTTGATGTCTCCGCCCACGTACCGCCTCGACGCGCAATGATGGATCCAGAAACTTATTGTGGACCGGCTTCGCGAACGGAATCCCATGCCACCATCAACAACCGTTCACGCAGTTCGTGGCTGATGTTGGTGCTGGCCGCGAGCCATCGGGCCTCCACGGCGGCGGCGAGTAATTGCGCCTGCCGGTCATGGGCCAGGTCGCCTTCAAGTTCCTGCAGGATGCTGCTCTCGATCATCTTCGTTCCTCGTCTTCCTTGAACTCCCATAACATTTGACAGCGAAGACGGAAGGCGTATTCCGGCTCTGTTGGTGAGAGAGATCACGGCGGCATTGGCGCGCCCGGAACCGGACAACCGACTGTACGCCAGCGCTCTGGCCTAACTTAAATGCCAGTCTGGTTGGCATTGAACAGTTTTAGGCCACGCCGACACGGCGCCGAATGTTGGCTTTTGTCGATGCCGCGTCCTGCTGTGGCGACCGGCAGGTTGAACGTCACCGGCATGTACCGGCTGGCTTGCTGGGCGCACCGGCGTCCGTAGTCGCGACACCCGGTCGACGGGAGATCGCGGCGGTGTGCGATGCGCACGCGCAGACCTATCAGGCGCCGAGCGCCCGGGCGGCGGCGTTTCATGCCCAGTTCTTACAGGCGATGACCGGTGCGGGGGCGCGTATGTGGTTGCGGAGCGGCGAACGCCGCGCCGTTGGAGCACGACCTGCAGGGCCTGGTGTTTTCGCCGTGGAAGTTCCTGACGGGGCGCCCGCTATGGGTAGGTAAAGGTGCCAATAGGGCGGCGGGTATGGGGCAGGCCGGCGGGACAGGCGGGCATGGCGATATCTACGTCGTCAACGGCGCTGTGAAAACTGGGGCGTGGTCATGGCTAGCTCATCTCTCTGGTGGGGTTGCTAGCTCGCTGACCGACTGACCCATATCTGGCCCATGAGGCCGGTCTTGGGTTTGAGAAACCATCTGTACCCTGCTGCGATGCTGGTGGCAGGTACTGGATTCGAACCAGTGTAGGCGTTAGCCGACGGATTTACAGTCCGCTCCCATTGGCCGCTCGGGCAACCTGCCGCCTAGCAGGTTACAACGAACGGGTAGACAAGGCACAAATGGCTATCACTGAATGAAGGGACGCATGGAGTGGCTGACTCATCGTTCGACATCGTCAGCAAGGTCGACCGGCAGGAGGTCGACAACGCGCTGAACCAGGCCGCCAAGGAGCTGGCCACCCGCTTTGATTTCCGCGGCACCGACACCAGCATCGAGTGGAAGGGCGACGAGGCTATCGAGCTGACGTCGTCCACGGAGGAGCGCATCAAGGCGGCAATCGACGTCTTCAAGGAGAAGTTGATCCGCCGCGACATCTCGATGAAGGCCTTCGATGCCGGCGAGCCGCAGGCCTCCGGCAAGACCTACAAGGTCACCGGCACCCTCAAGCAGGGCATCAGCAGCGAAGACGCCAAAAAGATCACCAAGCTCATCCGCGACGAGGGTCCCAAGACCGTCAAGACCCAGATCCAGGGCGACGAGGTCCGCGTCACCAGCAAAAAGCGCGATGATCTGCAGGCCGTCCAGGCGCTGCTGAGGGGCGCCGACCTGGACGTGGCATTGCAGTTCGTCAACTACCGGTAGTGGTCGTCGGCTTCGCGCCGAGCATTCGGTCCTACTCTGGTGACGGATCCCACAATTTCAAGCGAGGTTCACGATGACCGTGGCTCCCCAGCAAGCCGCTGACCGCACACCGGCAGAGCCCGAGTACTTCGATGTCGTGATCATCGGTGCCGGAATCTCCGGCGTCGGCGCGGCCTATCGGATCGCCGAGCGCAATCCACACCTGACCTACACCGTCCTGGAGCGCCGCGAACGGATCGGCGGGACCTGGGATCTGTTTCGGTATCCGGGCGTGCGCTCCGACAGCAGCATCTTCACGCTGTCCTTTCCGTTCGAGCCGTGGACCCGGAAGGAAGGCGTCGCCGACGGCTCCGACATCCGCGAGTACCTGAGCACCACCGCACACAAGTACGGCATCGACCGGCACATTCAGTTCAACAGCTATGTGCGCGCGGCTGACTGGGATTCGTCCACCGACACGTGGACCGTCACCGTCCAGCATGGCGACACCCAAAAGCAATACTGCAGCCGGTTCGTCTACTTCGGCAGCGGCTACTACAACTACGACGAGGGTTACACCCCGGACTTCCCCGGCATCGAGCAGTTCGCAGGCACCGTCGTGCATCCCCAGCATTGGCCGGAGGACCTCGACTACACCGGCAAGAACGTGGTGGTGATCGGCAGTGGTGCCACCGCCGTCACGCTGCTCCCATCCATGTCGGAGCGGGCCGCGAATGTGACCATGCTGCAGCGTTCGCCGGGCTATCTGGTCTCCTCGCCAAAGTACGGCAAGGTCAACGCCGTGGCTCGTACCCTATTGCCCCGCAAGGCTGCCCATTTGGCAATCCGGACATACAACGCGCTGGCGGAGGCGGTGTTCTTGTCCGTGTGCCAGAGGCGACCGGGATTAGTGCGATCGCTGCTGCGGCGTAAGGCGATCAACAAGCTCCCCGACGGTTACGACGTCGACACTCACTTCAAGCCCCGGTACAACCCCTGGGAGCAGCGGATGTGCCTGATTCCCGATGCCGACCTCTTTAAGGCCATCACCGCCGGCCGCGCCGATGTCGTCACCGACCACATCGACCACTTCGACGCCACCGGCATCGTGCTCAAATCCGGCGGCCGCGTCGATGCCGACATCATCGTCACCGCTACCGGCCTGCAGTTGCAGGCGCTGGGCGGGGTCGCAATCCGTTTGGACGGCAACGAGATCAATGTCGGCGACCGTTTCGTCTATAAGGCGCACATGCTCGAAGACGTGCCCAATCTGTTCTGGGCCGTCGGCTATACCAAAGCGTCCTGGACGCTGCGTTCCGACCTGACGGCCCGGGCCACGGCAAAGCTGCTGGCACACATGGCGACTCATGGTTATACCCATGCCAGTCCCCATCGAGGCGATGAGTCGATGCCGGAGAAGCCTTCCTGGGACATTGCGGCCGGCTACGTGAAGCGGTCAGCACACCTGCTACCCAAGTCGGGTATCAAACGGCCGTGGAACGTGCGGCAGCACTTTTTCGCCGACGCCATCGACTACCAGTTCGACCGCATCGAGGAGGCGATGGTGTTCGGCCGCGCGCACGATCGGGCACCGCTGACAAGTTAGGCCGCAGCGGCGAATGAACTTCTATTAAATGTGAGGATTCGGTCATACGCTGACCTTCATGACAGCCGACAAGCGTGAACCCACAGTCGTTGTTCTCGGTGGCGGTTCCTGGGGAACCACGGTGGCGTCGATCTGCGCCCGCCGCGGACCGACGCTGCAGTGGGTGCGCTCGGACACAACGGCCAAGGACATTAACGAGCATCACCGCAACAGCCGCTACCTCGGCAACGACGTCATCTTGAGCGACACCCTGCGCGCCACTACCGACTTCGCGGAGGCCGCCAATTGCGCCGACGTCGTCGTGATGGGCGTGCCGTCGCATGGCTTCCGGGGCGTGCTCACCGAGCTGGGTAAAGAACTCCGGCCGTGGGTGCCGGTGGTGTCACTGGTCAAGGGTCTCGAGCAGGGCACCAACATGCGGATGTCGCAGATCATCGAGGAACTGCTACCCGGTCATCCGGCGGGGATCCTGGCCGGACCGAACATCGCCCGCGAGGTGGCCGAGGGTTACGCGGCCGCGGCGGTACTGGCAATGCCCGACCAGCATCTGGCAACCCGGCTGTCGGGATTGTTCCGCACCCGGCGATTCCGCGTGTACACGAGCGATGACGTGGTCGGCGTCGAGATGGCCGGGGCCCTCAAGAACGTCTTCGCCATTGCCGCCGGGATGGGCTATTCGTTGGGCATCGGCGAGAACACCCGCGCCCTGGTGATCGCGCGCGCCCTGCGCGAGATGACGAAGCTCGGCGTGGCGATGGGCGGGAACCCGGACACCTTCCCCGGGCTGGCCGGCCTTGGCGACCTGATCGTCACCTGCACCAGCCAGCGCAGCCGCAACCGGCACGTGGGCGAACAACTCGGCGCGGGTAAACCCATCGACGAGATCATCGCATCGATGAACCAGGTCGCCGAGGGCGTCAAAGCCGCCAGCGTCATCATGGAATTCGCCGACGAGTTCGACATGAATATGCCGATCGCCAGGGAAGTCGACGCGGTGATCAACCACGGCTCGACCGTCGAGCAAGCCTATTTCGGCTTGGCGGCCGAGGTCCCCGGACACGAGGTCCACGGCGCCGGCTTCTAGACGTCCCGCCTAGGCGGGGCGGAAGCTCATCGCCACGCCGTTCATGCAGTAGCGCAAGCCGGTCGGTTGGGGGCCGTCGTCGAAGACATGGCCGAGGTGCCCGCCACAACGACTGCAGAGCACCTCGGTGCGTGTCATGCCCAGGCTGCTGTCCTGCTGCTCGACTACGGCGTTGTTCAGGGCCTTCCAGAAGCTCGGCCAGCCAGTGCCGCTGTCGAATTTGGTGGTTGACGAGAACAAGTCCTGCGCGCAGCCCGCGCATCCGAAGATCCCGGGCCGGTGCTCATCATTGAGCGGGCTGCTGTAGGGCCGCTCGGTGCCCGCCCCACGAAGCACGGCGTACTGCTGTGGTGTCAGCAGTTGGCGCCACTCGTCGTCGGTGTGATTGACCTCGAATGTTGCGGGCGACGTTCTTGGCGAACCGGCGGCGATCGAGGCAAGCAGCGAGCCGGACCCGACCAGCACGCCCAGACCCGCGGTACCCAGCAGCATGCGCCGCCGGGTCACGGCCGACCACGGCCGCGCTGGTGTTGAAGCAGTCATCTTCAAAGCTTACGGGCATCGGCGGAGCGCAAGCATTCCTCAAGAGTTTCACGAAGATCCGGCAAGCGGTGTACGGCAGCCTGGCAGTGTCGACCACCTCGGCCGACAGAAAAGAAGCCCCCATCAGAATCACAGCGATAGTGGTAGCCGGGGCTGCAGCAACAGGTCACCCCGCCTGCTTGCCCGGGCTGTAATGGGCCGGGTCTACCCCCGCGCCATCTCCTCCAGTCGGCGGATGCGGTCCTCCATTGGCGGATGCGTCGAAAACAGCGAGCCGATCCGCTCACCGGCGCGGAACGGGCTCGCGATCATCAGATGTGCCTGGCTGGCCAGCTGCGGCTCCGGTGGCAGCGGGGCCAGCTGGACGCCGCTGGAGATCTTGCGCAGCGCCGACGCCAAAGCCAGCGGGTCGCCCGTCAGGAGTGCGCCCGACTCGTCGGCCTGGTACTCCCGGGACCGCGACACAGCAAGTCGCACCACCGTCGCCGCGATCGGTCCCAGAAACGAAACCAGCAGCAGCGCAAAGGGATTCTCACCATCTCGGTTGCCACCGAACATGCCGGCGAACATGGCCATGTTGGCCAGCGCGGTGATCACTCCGGCAAGCGCGCCAGCCACGCAGGAGATCAGGATGTCCCGGTTGTAGACGTGCGAGAGTTCATGGCCCAACACCGCGCGCAGCTCACGCTCGGTAAGCAGGTCGAGGATGCCGGAGGTGCAGCACACCGCGGCGTTGCGCGGATTGCGGCCGGTGGCGAACGCGTTGGGTGCATTGGTATCGCTGATGTACAGCCTCGGCATCGGCTGGTGCGCGGCCGTCGCCAGCTCGCGCACGATGCGATACATCGCCGGCGCCTGGAGCTCGGAAACGGGCTGCGCGTGCATGGCCCGCAGCGCCAACTTGTCGCTGTTGTAGTACGTGTAGACGTTCATGCCGACGGCGAACAGCGTGGCCAAGATCAGCGCCGTCCTGCCGAACAACGCGCCAACGGCCACGATCATCACGGACATACCGACCAACAGGAGGAAAGTCTTCAGCCTGTTGGCATGCGGATGCCAAGTCATCGGGGTCCTCCCTTTGATACTCAACGCACTCAAAAAACTCGGCTTCAGCCGACTACTGAAGCCGACTATTGCTAAGTCAACGCCCAGCATGACCGTCTGGGTTCCATGACCAGAGGCGAACAGTGCTAGCCGTGCCTGCTGACCGTGTAATCGATCAGGGCCTGCAGTGCACGCCGGCCAGCGACATCGGGCAAAAGGGCCAGCTCACCGTGCGCTTTTGCCGCATACTGCCTCAGGAAATCTTTCGCTTTGGCCATGCCAGGCGACGCCCGCAGCAGCGTCAGCGCTTCGACCAACGCGGCGTCGTCCTCGATGGGTCCGGCCAGCAACTCCCGCAGCCGCGCGCCTTCGGGCTCACCCTCGCGCAACGCGAAGAGCATCGGGAGGGTATGCACGCCTTCCCGAAGATCTGTGCCGGGTAGCTTGCCCGACTCGTCGGAGTCACTGTCGATGTCGATGATGTCGTCGGAGATCTGAAACGCGGTGCCCACGATGCCCCCGAGTCGGCTCAACCGCTCGACCTGTTCGTCATCCGCACCGGAAAACATCCCGCCGAACCGGCCCGCAGAGGCGATCAGGCAGGCCGTCTTCTCGTACACCACCTTCAGGTAGTGCTCGATGGGATCCACTCCCTCGTCGTTGCCGCGCGTCTCGCGCATCTGCCCGGTGACCAACTGGGCAAACGTCTCGGCGATAAGCCGCACTGCCTCCGGCCCCAGTCGGGACACCAGTCGTGACGACGTCGCGAACAGATAGTCGCCGGCCAGGATGGCGACGTTGTTGCTCCAGCGCACATTGGCGGTGGGCGTGCCGCGGCGGACCTCCGCCTCGTCCATGACGTCGTCGTGGTAGAGCGTGGCCAGGTGCACTAGCTCGATGACCGCGCCGGCGATTGTCACCTCCGGGGCGTCCGGGTTTGGGCCGATCTGCGCGGATAGCACGGTAAACAGCGGCCGGAACCGTTTGCCGCCGGCCTTGAAAAGGTGCATCAACGAGTCGGTCATCACCGCGTCGGCGCTGCGCAGTTCGGCATCCATGAGCTGCTCGATCCGGGCGACACCGGCGCCCAGGCTGGCGGCGAATGCGGCGTCGCCGAAGTCAATGCCCGCCACCACCGTCGCCGGAGTCCTCACTCGACCAACATACTTGTGGGTGTGGAGACCAGAGCCTCCAAGGCAGACGTGGTGGTTGTGGGTGCCGGACCGGCGGGGTCTGCTGCGGCCGCTTGGGCCGCCCGGGCCGGACACGATGTGCTCGTCATCGACTCGGCCAGGTTTCCCCGCGACAAGGCCTGTGGCGATGGGCTGACACCGCGGGCGGTCGCCGAGCTGGAACGCCTGGGACTGGGTGACTGGCTGGATACCCGCATCCGGCACCGCGGCCTGCGGATGAGTGGATTCGGCGGCGAATTGGAGGTGGGCTGGCCCGGCCCGTCGTTCCCGTCGACCGGCAGCGCGGTTGCCCGCATGGAGTTGGACGACCGGATTCGCAGAGTCGCAGAGGAATCCGGCGCACGCATGCTGCTCGGGTCTAAAGTCGTTGCCGTGCATCATGATTCATCGAGGCGCGTGGCGTCGCTGACGTTGGCCGACGGCACTGAAGTGGGCTGCCGGCAGCTTATCGTCGCGGACGGGGCCCGCTCCTCACTGAGCCGCAAGCTGGGCCGGCGATGGCATCAGGAGACGGTGTATGGCGTGGCCGCCCGCGGCTATCTCGCCACCCCACGCAGCGACGATCCCTGGCTGACGTCGCACCTGGAACTGCGCTCCCCCGACGGTGCGGTGCTGCCCGGATACGGCTGGATCTTTCCGCTGGGCAACGGCGAGGCGAACATCGGCGTTGGGGCGTTGTCGACGTCGAAGCGGCCGGCGGATCTCGCGCTGCGCCCATTGATGTCCTATTACGCCGACCTGCGACGTGACGAGTGGGGCTTCACGGGCCAGCCGCGATCGATGTCGTCGGCGTTGCTGCCGATGGGCGGCGCGGTTTCCGGGGTGGCCGGGCCGAATTGGATGTTGATCGGCGACGCCGCGGCCTGCGTCAACCCGCTGAACGGCGAGGGCATCGACTACGGCATGGAGACGGGCCGGATGGCCGCCGAGTTGCTGGGTTCGCACGACCTGTCGGACGTCTGGCCGTCGCTGCTGCAGGACCATTACGCGCGGGGGTTTTCGGTGGCACGGAGGCTGGCATTGTTGCTGACCTTCCAACGATTCCTGCCCGCGACCGGGCCGATCGCAATGCGTTCGACGACGTTGATGACCATCGCCGTGCGGGTGATGGCCAACCTGGTCACCGACGACGACGCCGATTGGGTGGCGCGGGCGTGGCGGGGCGGCGGGCGGCTGTCACGGCTGCTCGATCGCCGAGCGCCGTTCAGCTGAATCAGTATCAGTCTCATTGACATGTATCAGGGTGCCTGATATATCTTCCGGTATGACTGAAGCGACCGATTTTCGATTCGAATCTGCTTACCGCGGCGAGTCCACCCAGTTCGGCGAGGGCGTCCGCCCGCCGTGGAGCATCGGGGCACCCCAGCCTGAGCTGGCCGCGCTCATCGAGCAGGGCAAGTTTCACGGCGACGTCCTCGACGTCGGATGCGGGGAAGCCGCCATCTCCCTGGCGCTTGCTGCGCAAGGACACCGCACGCTCGGGCTGGACCTGTCCCCCACCGCGATTGACCTGGCCCGGCGCGAGGCCGAAAAACGCGGCTTGACCAACGCCACCTTCGAGGTGGCCGACATCACCGATTCCACCGGTTTTCCAGCGGGATCAGCCGGCCAGTTCGGCACCATCGTTGACAGCACGTTGTTCCACTCGATCCCGGTTGAGGCACGCGAGGGTTACCAACAGGCGATCAGCTGGGCCGCCGCGCCTGGCGCGTCCTACTTCGCGCTGGTCTTCGACAAGGCTGCGGTGCCCCAGGGCCCCATCAACGCGGTCGACGAAGAGGAGCTGCGCGATGCGGTGTCCAAATACTGGGTGGTCGACGAGATCAGGCCGGCCCGCCTGCACGCCAAGGCGCCGAAGGAGTTTTTCAGCATGACCAACGTCGGCGAGGTGCGTGATGAGCCCAATGGACTGATATCGATCGGCTGGTTGGCTTCTGTCGGCACATCTGCCTGCAAATGGGGGCTGATATCGGCCTGAGATCGAGTCGTTATCGAGGTGTATAGTGCAGCTAATGATGGGTATGAGGCTGGCTACTCTCGCCGCCGCGGCGGCTGCAGCTATCACGGTGGCCGCGCCGGCACAGGCCGACGACTACGACGCTCCGTTCAACGCTCAGCTGCACACGTACGGGATTTACGGCCCGCAGGACTTCACCGCCTGGTTGGGCAAGATCACCTGCGAGCGGGTGACCAGGGGCGTGGACAGCGACGCGCACAAATCGGCGGCGTTCGTCCAGCGCAACCTGGCGCTCGGCACCACGCAGGGGCAGTCGCTGCAGTTCGTCGGCGCCGCGATCAACCACTACTGCCCCGACCAAATCGGCTTCCTGCAACGGTCCGGCGTCTAAAACTTCGTCACTGGCCGTGTCCAAGCGGCTTTTCCCCGGCGTGCAACGCCACAATGCCGCCGGTCAAGTTGCGCCATCGCACCGCATCCCAGCCGGCCTGTGAGATCTGCTGGGCCAGCGTCTCCTGATCCGGCCAGGCTCTGATCGACTCCGCGAGGTACACGTAGGCCTCGGGATTGCTGGACACCGCCCGTGCCACGCGGGGCAGCGCCTGCATCAGATACTCCTTGTAGGCCGTTGCGAACAACGCGTTGCTGGGCGTGGAGAACTCGCAGACCACAAGCCGGCCGCCGGGCCGGGTGACGCGGGCCATTTCGCGCAACGCCGCTTGGTGATCGACGACATTGCGCAGCCCGAAACTGATGGTGACCGCGTCGAATACGTCGTCCCCGAAGGGGAGCTTGGTGGCGTCACCGGCGACCTTCGGGACCTTGCGCGCGCTGCCGGCTGAGAGCATCCCGACCGAAAAATCGGCCGCCACGCACCACGCCCCGGATTTCTGCAGTTCCACAGTGGACACCGCGGTACCCGCAGCCAGGTCCAGCACCTTTTCGCCGGACCCGATATGCAGCGCCGAACGGGTGGACCGCCGCCAATAGCGATCCTGCCCCAGCGACAGCACTGTGTTGGTCACGTCGTAACGGCGGGCGACACCGTCGAACATCGACGCGACATCCCGGGGATCCTTATCCAACGCCGCACGACTCACGACTCGACGGTACCGGCCACGATCCGGGAATGCGGCGCTGGCCGATGCGTTGCAACGTGGCGTGAGTGGGAAAATTTGGTTTATCACTGGAACATCGCGCGGATTCGGGCGTGAGTGGACCGTCGCAGCGCTGGAGCGGGGCGACAAGGTCGCCGCCACGGCACGCAACACCGCATCGCTGGACGATTTGGTTGACAAATACGGCGACGCGCTGTTGCCGATTCGTCTGGACGTCACCGACCGGGAAGCGGACTTCGCGGCGGTCAAGCAGGCGTACGAGCATTTCGGGCGCCTCGACATCGTGGTGAACAACGCCGGCTACGCCGAGTTCGGGTTCATCGAGGAGGTATCGGAGCGAGCGGCGCGTGATCAGTTGGAGACCAACGTGTTCGGCGCGCTCTGGATAACCCAAGCCGCATTGCCATACTTGCGTGAGCAGCGCAGCGGACACATCATCCAGGTGTCCTCTATCGGGGGCATCCTCGCGTTTGCGAACCTCGGCCTTTACCACGCCTCGAAGTGGGCGCTGGAAGGCTTCTCCCAGTCGCTGGCCCAGGAGGTCGGTCCCTTCGGGGTGCACGTCACATTGATCGAACCTGGCGGCTTCGACACCGACTGGTCTGGCCCGTCGGCCAAGCACGCTGAACGGCTGCCGGCCTATGCAGAAGTGCACGCCGCCGCCGACGAAGTGCACAGCAAGCGCGCCGCTTACCAGGGCGATCCGGCGGCGTCGGCGGCCGCGCTATTGAAGGTGGTGGACGCAGAGGAGCCGCCGTTGCGGGTCTTCTTCGGGACATTGCCGCTGCAGTTGGCGAAGGCCGACTATGAGAGCCGGCTACGCAACTGGGAGCAGTGGCAGCCGATCGCGGAGCTGGCGCAGGGCTAGCTGCGGAACGTCATTCCCCTTGCGCGTACCGCCGAAGCGAGATGCGCGCTCGGGCCCTCGCTTCTGGGGACTGCACGGCCTCGTAGTGGCCGAGCAACTCGTCGCAAATGACCGGCCAACTCCGGCCCAGCACGCTGCGACGGGCGGCCTGCGAGTAGCGGTGGCCGTTCCTCGAGCAGGTGCGCGACAGCCGCGGGCAGCCTGGCCTCGAACTCGTTGACCGGCAGCAACAGTCCGGTGCGGTACGGAGCCACCAGATCACGTGGGCCGCCGGCGTCGGGGGCGATCACCGGCAGCCCAGACGCCTGCGCTTCCTGAACAACCTGGCAGAACGTCTCGTGCTCGCCCGTATGCACGAAGACGTCCATGCTGGCATAAGCCGCGGCGAGCTCCTCGCCATAAAGCGCGCCGGTGAAAACCGCTGCGGGCATTGCCGACTGCAGTTTGCGCTGGTCGACGCCGTCGCCGACGATGACGAGCTGCACCTCGCCGCCGGCGGCCAGCGCAGCGAGTCGTTCGACGTGCTTCTCCGGCGCCAGCCGGCCCACGAAGCCGACGATCGGCTTGTCGTCCGGCGACCACTTCCGCCGCAGCCCATCGTCGCGCGCCGACGGCGCGTACCGTATCACGTCAACTCCGCGCGCCCACCGATGAACTCGCGGAATACGTTGGTCAATAAGGGATTCCATCGTCGCACTGGACGGCGCCAGGGTGCGGTCGGCGAGGCTGTGCAGGTGACGGAACCACGCCCACGCCGCCCGGGTGGTGATCCCGATTCCGTAGCTCGACGCGAAACCCGGTACGTCGGTTTGATATACGGCGACCGTAGGCACTCCCAGATGGCGCGCAATTCGAAGCCCGCCGTAGCCCAGCAGCGCCGGCGACGCCAGATGCACGACATCAGGATCGAATCCGCGTAGCACGCTCACCAGTCGGGGCCTGGGCACACCGAGCGGCAACGTGGTCACCTTCGGGAACATCCGTGACGGCACCCGGTGCACCCGAATGCCGTCGTGAATGCGCTCGGCCCGCGGCTCACCGTGCGGGTTGTCGGGCGCAATGACCAACGCTTCATGGCCCGTCCGGCGTAAATGCTCGAGAACCCGGATCACCGAGTTACTGACACCGTTGACATTGGGCAGGAAGGACTCTGCGACGATCGCCACGCGCACGCCTACATGGTCTCAGCACAGCCTGTCGATAAGGTTGCCGAGGGGCATACGTCACGCGAAATTTGCTGTTCAGCTGCTTTCTGGCGCCGTTTGTTCCAAGTTGGCCCGTGGACTCGGCAGGCCGATCCAGTCGCTTGTCGACTACGGCAAGAGCGACGAGCGCGGCGGTCGCGGCCAACCAACCCACCACCGCGATGGACCCGGCCGGGATGATCGATAGCCCGGCGTTGCGATGCTGCACCCGGACCAGGTTCGGATCGTTCTTGTTGTATTCGACGTAAATCCGCATACCCGTTGATAATTCGGACGGATACAGCACGCCGAGCTCGGGTCGATAGGTGACACGCTCGGGTGTGACGAATTCGATCGTGGACCTTCGCGGTCCGGCGCTGAGCACCTCCGCTTGCGCCACCCCCATATTGTGGTTAATCGCCAGGTCATCGCGCCAGGCGCCGGTCACCAACAGCAGCGACTGCAGCGTGACCAGGCCGGCCATGATCAGCACCGCGACCCGCAGCCAGCGCAGGAGAGTTCGCGTCTTGGTTTGTTGTGGCTCATCGCTGCGGCCGTGAAGCAGGATGCGCAGCAATGACTTCGGCGATATCACCGGGTCCTCATAGGGCCGCCTTGATGGCCTCATGTAACTGACGCAGCGAGGAGCGGTCGGCCTTGACTTCCAGGACCCGCATGCCGGCAGCGGGTTCGGCGAGGGCGGCGTCCAGCTCGTCGACCTCGATCTGCCTGCTCTCCACGTGGTATGCGCGACACAGTGCGCCTACGTCGACGTCGTGCGGGGTGCCGAAGATCCGCGACGACACGTCGGAGAATCTCGGGTCACCCTGCTCGAGCAGTTCGAAGATGCCGCCGCCGTTGTCGTTGGACACGACGATCGTCAGCTGCCGCGGCGTCGGTTCGGTGGGGCCGATCAGCAGCCCGGAGCTGTCGTGGACGAAGGTCAGGTCGCCGATCAGCGCGATGGTGCGCGCCGGGCCGTCGGGGCCGCCGGTGTGCTCGTGCGCCAGGGCTGCGCCAATCGCGGTGGAAACGGTGCCGTCGATGCCGGCGACACCGCGATTGGATCGCACCCGGATGCCTTCGGTGTTCAGGCCGACCAGCGCCACATCCCGGACCGGATTGGACGCACCGAGAACCAGCTGGTCACCGGGCCGCAGCGCGTCGGCCACCGCGGCGGCGACATGCAGGCCGGTCGTCAGCGGGTGCGCCGCGAGCTCGTCCCGGACAGCTGCCAGCGCGCGCCGGTTCAGCTCCGCGCAACGCTGCAGCCAGGCCGGATCAGGCGCCCCGGAGATAACCGCACGCGTGCCGGTGGCCTGTGAGTTACCCGAGACGTCGGGCCAGCGCGGTCCGGTGGTCAGGGCGTAGACGGGCACCTGGGAATCTGCCAGCAGCGTAGACACCGGACGGTGCAGCGTCGGGCGGCCGAGCATGATCACCTGCTTCGGCCGCAGCAGCGACAGTGCCAGCGGGTGCAGCGGAGTTGGGCCGCGACTTGCCCAAAAATCGCTGTCGGGCTCGGCGACGGTCGGCAACTGCGCCAGGTTCGGGTGCACGCCCGCACCGTGCCCGGCGATGACGACGGTGTCGGCGGACAACGTCGATATCCAGCGGCTGGTCGAACGTGACCGGCGGCGTGTAAGTCCACGGCATACCGCCCGGCCGACCCTGCGGCATCGCCGCGCCGTGGGGTTCTGGATCCGGCACCAGAGGTTCGCGCAGCGGGATGTCAAAGTGCACAGGGCCGGCGTTGGCGGTCCGAGAACCGGTGGCGGCCACCACTACTCGGCAGGTCGCCGACCGCCATGTTGCGTTGAGCGAATCCAGCCGCTCGGGCGCATCCTCGGCCAGACCCAAGCTGATGGTGGCACGAACCTGGGTGCCGAAGTAGCCCAGCTGCTCCATGGTCTGGTTGGCTCCCGTGCCGAGCAGTTCGTAGGGCCGGTTGGCCGAGAGCACGATCAGCGGCACCCTGGCGTAGTTGGCCTCCACCACCGCCGGACCGAGATTGGCGACGGCGGTGCCCGACGTCATCGCGACGCACACGGGCGCGCCGGCGGCGATCGCCAGCCCGATGGCCAGGTAACCGGCGGTGCGTTCGTCGATGCGAACGTGCAGGCGGATCCGGCCACTACGGTCGGCGTCGTGCAAGGCGAATGCCAGCGGTGCGTTCCGCGAACCAGGGCACAGGACCACATCGCGGACCCCACCGCGGATCAGTTCGTCAACGACCACGCGCGCCTGTGTCGTCGAGGGGTTCACTCCTACAGGGTGTCACAGGCGCTCTACCGAGCGCCGAACCCAGCAAGTCGACGTTGGGCGCCGCAAAATCAAGCGAAGAACTGCAAGGCCGCGGCATTGACGGCCTGCGGCCGCTCGAAGAACCCGAGATGGCCCGTGTCGGGTATCTGCAGGTAACGGCCGTTGGGCATGGCGTCGGCTACTTCGCGCCCCAAGTGAGGTGGCGTCACCAGGTCGTCGGCGAAGCCGATCACCAGCACCGGCGCTGCGATGCTGCGATACGCCGCCAAACGGCTTTCCCCGGGGGAAACGTCCAACTGGCAGCGCAATCCGGGGGTGGACTTGATCGGCCACGCCGTGAACATCGCTATCCAGTCGGCAACGGCCGTGTCATCATTGAGCGTCTTGCGTGAAAAGCTTTCCAGCAGGCGGATTTTCGCGTCATACGCGATTGGCAGCTGCACGCCGGAGGCGTAAAGCTCGTCCTCGGCGTCGTAGAAGAGTTGCCGGGTGCGGTCCCGGCGACCCCGCGTGGCCATCAGCACAGCTGCGCTAACCAGCTCCGGGCGCACGACCATGAGTTCCTGCGCGATATAAGAGCCCATCGACACTCCGACGATGCGCGCCGGACGCGATGTCCAGCGATTCGATGAGCGCGGCGGTGTCGGCGACCATGGTTTGGATGGTGAAACCTTCAGCGTTTTCGGTTGCGCCGACGCCGCGGTTGTCGAAGGTGATACACCGGTAGCCGGCTGCCGTGAAGGCCGGAACCTGGTGGGGGTGCCATGTGCGTCCGGCCCCGCCGCGACCGGCGATGAAGACGACGGGCTCACCGCTGCCGCGGTCGTCGTAAGCCAGGTTGATCATTCGGACGACGGTACAAGCAGCGGAAAGCAACTCTTTACCCGGTCGATCCACCACTGCCGGCGCTCGGGTGAGGCCCGAAGCGCCTGCAGCCGTGCCGGGTCTGGACTCACGGGCCCAACCGCCAAGGTGCCGTCGACCGGCACCGCGGGGTCCGCGATGTCCTCGACAAACAGCCGCCCGGTACCCAACCCGCAGGCGTAACGAAGCTCGGGCAATGCCGCCGCGGCCGTCAGCCCGGCGGCGATCCCGACCGCCGAATCAAGCGCGCTGGAGACCACGACCGGGATGTCGATCTGCGCGGCAATGCCGAGCAGGGCTGAAACCCCGCCCAGCGGAGCGACTTTCAGCACGGCGATATCGGCGGCGCGAGCGCGCACCACGGCCAGGGGGTCGTCGGCTTTGCGGATACTTTCGTCGGCGGCGATCGGCACGTCTGGCATACCTGGGCGTCTGCGCAGTTCGGCGAGTTCGGCGACGGTGGCACAGGGTTGTTCGAGGTACTCCAGCGGACCGTCGGCGGTAAGCTCTGCCGCCGCCTCGGCCGCCTCCTGCACGGTCCAGCCCCCGTTGGCGTCTACCCGCACCACCGGCACGAGTTCGCGCACCGCGTTGACCCGCTCGACGTCGTCGGCCAACGTCTGCCCCGGCTCGGCGACCTTTACCTTGGCCGTACGTACACCGGGAAACCGGGCCAGCACTTCGGCGACCTGATCGGCGCGGACGGCCGGCACGGTGGCGTTGACGGGAATGCGGTGTCGACAGACCGGTGGCGGCTGGCGATAAGCGGCCTCGATGCCCGACGCCAGCCAGGCGGCCGCCTCCGCAGCCTGGTACTCCACGAACGCCCCGAACTCCCCCCAGCCCGCAGGGCCCTCGATCAACGCGACCTCACGAGTGGTGATGCCGCGGAACCGAACCCGCATCGGCAGCGCCACGACGTGCAAGCGGTCCAGCAGATCCGCACAGGTCGGCGTCACCGCTGGTAAACCTGGCGACCCGCCAGGAACGTCGCACGCACGTCGAGATCGGCGATCAATTCCGGCGGACACGGTCCGTGGATCGGCCGACAGCACCACCAGGTCCGCGTATTTGCCGACTTCCAGCGAGCCGACGACGTCGTCGGCGAACAACTGCCAGGCGGCGTCGATGGTCTGCGCACGGATCGCCTGCTCGACGGTCAGCCGCTCCTCGGGCGCCAGCACCCGGCCGCTTGGCGCCTTCCGAGTCACGGCCACGCTGATGTTGCGCAGCGGCTCCTCGGGTGTGACCGGTGGATCGTTGTGCAGCGAGATGCGCATGCCGGTGGCCACCGCGGATCCCGCTGGCATCCAACGAGATCCGTGCTCCGGTCCGAACAGGCCGTCGACGATGACGTCACCCCAGTAGTGGATCTGGTCGACGAAGATGCTGCAGGTGACGCCGAGATCGGCGGCACGCTGGAGTTGCTCGTTCCGGATGGCGCCGACGTGCTCGAGCCGCAGCCGGTGGTCGTCGCGCGGGTTGCGGCGCAGCGCCTCTTCGTAGACGTCGAGGATGGTGTCGACTCCGGCGTCGCCCTGCACGTGGCAGGCCATCTGCCAGCCCGCCGGGTAGTAGGCGCCGACGATTTCGGTCAGCTGCTCGGCGGTGTAGTTGGCGCATCCGCAGGAGCCGGGCGTCACCCCGATGGTGCGCGTCGCCGCGGTGTCCAGATAAGGGAAGGACAGCGCGATGTTGCCGATCCAGGGCGAGCCGTCCACCCAGATCTTGATGCCGACCTGGCGCAGCATGTCGTCGCCCTGGCCGGGCGTGGCGGTGGTGGACATCTGCGGATTGGACACCTCGTAGGTGCGCAGCCGCACCGTGAGCTGGTCGCGCAGCTGCTCGACCACCGGGCCGAAGTTCGGGTCGAAGGCCATCTCCGAGCAGGTGGTCAGGCCGGCGCGGTTGAGCCGGGCGCACTCGGCGAGCAGCATCGCCGGGTAATCCGCGGGCGCGATGGCGCCGCCCAGCAGCGGGAACACCGCGCCGATTTCCTCGGCGGTGCCGTCGAGTTCGCCGTTGGCGTCGCGGCCGTACTTGGCGCCCTTCGGGTCCGGGGTGTCGCGGGTCAGTCCGTTGAGCCGCGCGGCGTGCGAATTGAAAAAGGCCTTGTGCCCGGAGTTGTGGATGATGACCAGCGGGCTGTCCGGGGCGATGTCGTCGAGCCAGGCCAGCGTGGGGGTCGGCAGGCCCGGCTGCAGCAGTGCGTCCCAGCCGTTCAGGTAGGCGCCATCGGATCCCCGGTTGGCCACCTCGCGGTGGATCGCGGCGAGGACGTCGTCGGGTTCGGCAAGCGTGACCGGGCGGATATCGACGATCCGGTCCGACAACGCAACGGCTTCCATCAACGGATGGCCGTGTGCCTCAATGAATCCCGGCATGACACAGCCGTCGCCGACATCGAATGTCTGGGTATTCGGGCCGACCAGCGCCCCGACATCGGACCTGGTGCCCACGGCGACGATGCGGCCGTCGGCGATGGCGAGCGCCTCGGCGGTCGGCCGGGCTTCGTCAACGGTGAGCACGGTTCCGGTGATGACGAGGTCTGCGTCGGCCATGGGCAGGAAGCCTACTGATCAGCGGCCGAAAAGGGTTGGCCCGAGGGGGTAGCAGACAAGAACTGCAACACGTTCTAGTCTGGCCACATGAGCGACGAGTTGCTGCGCCATCCGACCCACAACGGCCACTTACTGGTAGGCGCGCTCAAGCGCCATAAGAACAAGCCGGTGCTGTTCCTCGGCGATACCACGCTGACCGGTGGCCAGCTGGCCGAGCGGATCAGCCAGTACACCCAGGCGTTCGAGGCGCTGGGCGCCGGCACGGGCGTCACCGTGGGGCTGTTGGCGCTGAACCGCCCCGAGGTACTGATGATTCTCGGCGCGAGCCAGACCCAGGGCTATCGGCGCACCGCACTGCATCCGATGGGTTCGCTGGACGACCACGCCTACGTGCTCTCCGACTGCGGTGCCAGCTCGCTGATCATCGACCCCAACCCGATGTTCGTGGAGCGGGCGCTGGGCCTGCTGGAGAAGGTGGACTCGCTCAAGCAGATCCTCACCATCGGCCCGGTGCCGCGGGAGCTCGTAGACCTGAAGGTGCAAGCGGTCGACTTGTCGGCCGAGGCGGCCAAATACGACCCGAAGCCGTTGGTTGTCGCCGAGCTGGCGCCGGACCACATCGGCGGGATGGCTTACACCGGCGGGACCACCGGCAAGCCCAAGGGCGTGCTGGGCACCACCGGCAACATCGCCACCATGACCCAGATCCAGCTTTCCGAATGGGAATGGCCCGAGGACCCGCGGTTCCTGATGTGCACGCCGCTGTCGCACGCCGGCGCGGCGTTCTTCACGCCGACGGTGGTCAAGGGCGGCGTGATGGTGGTGCTGCGCCAAGTTCGACCCGGCCGAGGTGCTGAAAACCATCGAGGAGCAAAAGATAACGGCCACCATGCTGGTGCCGTCGATGCTCTACGCGCTGATGGACCACCCGGATTCGCACACCCGCGACCTGTCCTCACTGGAGACCGTCTACTACGGCGCCTCGGCGATGAACCCGGTGCGGCTGGCCGAGGCGATCCGGCGGTTCGGCCCGATCTTCGCGCAGTACTACGGGCAATCCGAGGCGCCGATGGCCATCACCTATTTGGCCAAGGCCGATCACGATGAGAAGCGGCTCACCTCGTGCGGGCGCCCGACGCTGTTCGCTCGGGTCGCGCTGCTGGGCGAGGACGGCAAGCCGGTGCCGCAGGGCGAACCGGGCGAGATCTGTGTCAGCGGACCACTTCTGGCGGGCGGCTACTGGAACAAGCCGGAAGCCACCGCCGAGGCTTTCCGGGACGGCTGGCTGCACACCGGCGATATGGCCCGAGAGGACGAAGACGGCTTCTACTTCATCGTCGACCGGGTCAAGGACATGATCGTCACCGGCGGCTTCAACGTCTTCCCGCGCGAGGTCGAGGACGTGATCGCCGAGCACCCGGCCATTGCCCAGGTGTGCGTGGTCGGCGCGCCGGACGAGAAGTGGGGCGAGGCCGTCACCGCGGTGGTGGTGCTGCGCTCCGACGCGCCCCGCGATGATGCCGCGATCGAGAAGATGACCGCCGAGATTCAGGCCGCGGTCAAGGAGCGCAAGGGCTCGGTGCAGTCACCCAAGCGGGTGGTCCTTGCCGACTCGCTGCCGTTGACCGGGCTCGGCAAGCCGGACAAGAAGGCCGTCCGGGCGCGGTTCTGGGAAGGCGCCGGCCGCTCCGTCGGCTGATGCTCTGGCGCCGAGCGTCGCGGCTAGCTTCACACTCGCGGCCGAGCGTGCAGGCTGGCTTGACACTCGGCCGAGGGGTGGCGATGCCGGCCACCAGCAGGTCGAGCATGCGGCCCGTCTGCTCCGGCGAGCCACTCGCCAAGAAGATGCCGATGAGGCTGGACACCACGTCGTCGGCTTGCACGTCGGGGCGCAGGCTGCCGTCTTCGGCGCCGGCCCTCAGGAGCGTGTCGACGGCAGCGGCGATGCTGTCGCGAGTCTGACTGGGCTGCATCGCGCCGGAATCGAAGATCGCGTGTAGCGACTCGGCCATCCCACGCTTGGCGGCTACGAAGTTGGCATAGCGGTCCATCCAGCGTCGCAGCGCGACCTTGGGCGGATGCGACTTGAGTAGCTGTCCGGCTGCCTCGGCGACTTCGGCAAGCTCGGCGCGGTAAATAGCCTCGACAAGCGCTTCCCTGTTGGCGAAGTGGCGATAGAGCGTGCCGATTCCGACGCCGGCGTCGCGGGCGATGGCCTCCAGCGACACCGGGCGCCCCGCCGCGGTGGCGAACGCCGCGGTGGCGACCTCGAGCAGCTTTTCGCGGTTCCGCCGCGCGTCGGACCGGATTGGCTCGGCCAAAGCGGAGTCTCCTCCGTTTCTGCTACGGTGAGAAGCGGAGGGACCTCCGCATCTATTCAGTGTCTCATGAGGGGAACACCATGACAGCCCAAACCCACCCCGGCGGCCAGGGCACGATCGGCACCGGAACCGTCGCTCGCGTCGGCTTCGGCGCAATGCAATTGTTCGAAGCTGACGCCCGCGGACGCCGCGGCGGTACTGCGTCGCGCCGTCGATCTCGGTGTCAACCACATCGACACCGCGTCGTTTTATGGCCCCGGCGAGGTCAACCGCCGGATCCGTGCGGCGCTGGCCCCGTATCCGGAAGACCTCGTCATCGTCAGCAAGGTCGGAGCGCGCTACACCGGCGAGGATCCGATACCCCTGGCCGCTGCGCAGAAGCCCGCCGAGCTGCGCGCCGCCGTCGAGGACGATCTGCGCCAGCTCGGCCTCGACTGCGTTCCGGTAGTGAACCTACGGCGCCTCGACCTCGGGCCCGGCCTGCAAGCCGAGGGCGACCAGATCGTCAGCCTCGACGACCAGCTGGCCGAGATGATCGCGCTGCGCGACGAGGGCAAGATCGGCGCGATCGGGATCAGCGCCGTGCCGCTCGAGGTGCTGTTGCGGGCACTGCCGGCGGGCATCGCGTGCGTGCAGAACGCCTACAGCCTGCTCGATCGCAGCTCAGGAAAAGATGCTCGATGTGTGCGTGGCCGAAGGCATCGCCTGGGTGCCGTACTTTCCCCTCGGATCGGCGTTCGCCGGCTTCCCGAATGTCGCGGAGAACCCGGTGGTCACCGAAGTCGCCGGCGAAATCGGCGCCACGGGAGCCCAAGTCGGGCTGGCCTGGCTGCTGGCGCATGCGCCGAACACCCTGCTGATCCCCGGAACGCGGTCGATCGCACACCTCGAGGAGAACATCGGGACGGCGAATGTCGTCCTGAGTGCGGATGCGCTCGCCCGGCTCGACGCCGTCACCACACCGGAGGCGAGCCCGCTACCGCCTCATGGCTTCGACGCCGCCCTGGAGGCCTTCCAGAAGGCGCCCTGAGGGGTCGCGCGTCCCAGCAGGTAGCGTCCCTGCGATGGCCTTGAGTGACAACCCATTCGATGAGCAGGCCTGGCAACCGGTCGACGGGGTTCGGCGATCTGACCGACATCACCTACCACCACCACGTCCACGACGCGACGGTGCGGGTGGCGTTCAACCGTCCCGAGGTGCGCAACGCGTTCCGGCCGCACACCGTCGACGAGCTGTACCGCGCGCTCGACCACGCCCGGATGTCCCCCGACGTGGGCGTGGTGTTGCTCACCGGCAACGGGCCGTCGCCGAAAGACGGCGGATGGGCGTTTTGCTCCGGCGGCGACCAGCGAATCCGCGGGCGCTCCGGCTACCAGTACGCAAGCGGAGAATCCGCGGAGACGGTCGACGCGGCCCGCGCCGGCCGACTGCACATCCTCGAGGTCCAGCGGCTCATTCGGTTCATGCCGAAGATCGTCATCTGCCTGGTCAACGGATGGGCGGCGGGCGGCGGGCACAGCCTGCATGTGGTCTGCGACCTCACCCTGGCCAGCCGCGAGCACGCCCGCTTCAAGCAGACGGACGCCGACGTCGGCAGCTTCGACGGCGGTTACGGCAGCGCCTACCTGGCCCGTCAGGTCGGCCAGAAGTTCGCCCGTGAGGTCTTCTTCCTGGGCCGTACCTACACCGCCGAGCAGATGCACCACATGGGCGCGGTCAACGAGGTCGTGGACCACGCCGAGTTGGAGCGGGTGGGTGTGCAGTGGGCGGCCGAGATCAACGCCAAATCACCGCAGGCGCAACGCATGCTGAAGTTCGCGTTCAACCTGATCGACGACGGCCTGGTGGGCCAACAGATATTCGCGGGCGAGGCGACCCGGCTGGCGTACATGACGGACGAGGCCGTCGAAGGGCGCGACGCGTTCCTGGAAAAGCGGCCGCCGGACTGGAGCCCATTCCCCCGCTACTTCTAGGAGAAGCGGCATCGAGATCGACGCTGGCGCGGAAAAGTTCGAGTACGCCTCGCGCTAACGACGATCTCGACGTTTCGCTGAATCAGGCCCCATAGACTCCCCCCGTGAGCAAGAGTCCGCTTCGCCGGTTGACCGACCAGATCGTCCTGACCAGCATGCGGCCGCCGCTGTCAGCGCAAGCGCTGTTCAACCGGCCCGCGGCTAAACCGGTCGAGCTGGCGGGCAAGCGCATCCTGATCACCGGGGCATCGTCCGGCATCGGCGAGGCCGCGGCCGAACAGTTCGCCCGGCACGGCGCCACCGTCGTCGTCGTGGCCCGCCGCCAGGATCTGCTGGACGCCGTGGCAGAGCGGATCACCGACGGCCGGTGGCACAGCGATCTCGATCCCGTGCGATGTCTCGGACATGGACGCCATCGACGCATTGGTCGCCGATGTCAGAAACCGGATCGGCGGTGTCGACATTTTGATCAACAACGCCGGCCGTTCCATCCGGCGGCCGCTGGCCGAATCGCTGGAACGCTGGCACGACGTCGACCGCACCATGGTGCTCAACTACTACGCGCCGCTGCGACTGATGCGCGGATTCACCCCCGGGATGCTCGAGCGCGGCGACGGCCACGTCATCAACGTCTCGACCTGGGGTGTGATGTCGGAAGCCGCGCCGCTGTTCTCGGTGTACAACGCGTCCAAAGCCGCGTTGTCGGCGGCAAGCCGGATCGCCGAGACCGAGTGGGGACCGCGCGGTGTGCACTACGACGCTGCTGTATTACCCGCTGGTGGCGACTCCGATGATCGAGCCCACCCAGGCATACCAGGGGGTGCCCGCGCTGACGTCCGAAGAAGCCGCCGAGTGGATGATCACGGCGGCCCGCACCCGACCGGTCCGGATCGCACCGCGGATGGCGATCGCTGCCAGGGCGCTGGACACCATCGGCCCCCGCTGGGTCAACGCCATCATGCAGCGGCAGAACATCCAGCCCAAGGACCCTCGGTAACTGAACGGCGTCAACAGTCAACGCCTGGGGACCAGTTATGCTGAAACGACCCAGACACCGTAGAGACGTGGTAGACACGGATCCATGGAGATTCTCTCCAGCCGAATACTTTTCCGGCCGGCGGACTACCAGCGGTCGCTGAGCTTCTACCGCGATCAACTCGGGCTGGCGATCGCCCGTGACTACGGCGGGGGCACAGTGTTTTTCGCTGGGCAGTCGTTGATCGAGCTGGCCGGTTACGGCGCCCCGGACCACTCGCAGCGGACCCTTTCCCGGCGCGCTGTGGTTGCACGTTCGCGACATCCACGCAACCCAGGCCGAGCTGCTGGGCCGGGGAGTGCCGATCACCCGCAAGGCGCAGTCGCGAACCGTGGGGTTTGCACGAGATGCACGTGACCGACCCGGACGGAATCACCGCTTATTTTCATAGAGATTCCGGCCGATCACCCGCTGCGCCGAGACACCCGGGGCAAGCCCGCGACAAACGGTAGGTTAACTAGCGGATAACATCTGACGACGAGTCAAGATACTCTCGCGTTTTGCCTACTCGTGCATTCGACAATTGAATCCTCCGACCACCAGAATCAGGCGCTGTGAACATCCAATTGTTCCTCTTGATCATTGTCGTAGTGACGGCACTAGGCTTCGACTTCACTAACGGCTTCCACGACACCGCGCAATGCCATGGCGACCTCCATCGCCAGTGGCGCACTCAAGCCCAAGGCAGCGGTCGCACTGTCGGCCGTCCTCAACCTGGTCGGGGCGTTCATGTCCACCACGGTTGCGGCCACGATCGCCAAAGGTCTGATCGACGGGCACATCGTCACGCTGGAACTGGTCTTCGCCGGCCTGGTCGGCGGCGTGGTCTGGAACCTGATGACCTGGCTCCTCGGTATCCCCTCGAGTTCCTCGCACGCGCTGATCGGCGGCATCGTCGGTGCCACGATCGCTGCGGTCGGCGGGCACGGGGTGATCTGGAAGGGCATCACGTCCAAGGCGATCATCCCGGCCGTCGTGTCCGCGCTCCTGGCCATCCTCGTCGGGGCGGTGGCCACCTGGCTGGTCTACCGGATCACCCGCGGCGTCGGCGAGACCCGCACCGAGGCCGGCTTCCGGCGTGGCCAGATCGGCTCGGCGTCGCTGGTCTCGCTGGCGCACGGCACCAACGACGCGCAGAAGACGATGGGCATCATCTTCCTGGCGCTGATGACCTACGGCTCGGTCAGCAAGACCGCGGCGGCGCCGCCGCTCGTGGGTCATCGTGGGTTGCGCCATGGCGATGGCGTCGGGCACCTACCTGGGCGGCTGGCGGATCATCCGCACCCTGGGCAAGGGTCTCGTCGAGATCAAATCGCCGCAGGGCATGGCCGCCGAATCATCTTCGGCCGCGATCATTCTGCTCTCCGCGCACTTCGGCTACGCGCTGTCGACCACCCAGGTCTGCACCGGTTCGGTGATGGGCAGCGGGCTGGGCAAGCCCGGCGGCGAGGTGCGCTGGGGCGTGGCCGGCCGAATGGCGGTCGCGTGGCTGGTCACACTTCCGCTGGCCGGGTTGGTCGGAGCATCACGTACGAGATCGTGCACGGATCGGTGGATACCCCGGCGCGATCGTCGGCTTCGGGCTGCTGGTCGCGGCCTCCGCCGCCATCTACATCCGGTCGCGCAAGACCAAGGTCGACCACAACAACGTCAACGCCGAGTGGGAAGGCAGCGTCACCGCCGGACTCGACGATGACCCAGGCAACCCGCCTTCCGCTACGGCGGGCGTCGGCTCCGGGGACGGCTCGGTCAACGCAAGGAGCTCCTCATGAACGAATTCAAGGAATGGTTCAACTACGAGGCCTCGTTCAAGATCTTGATCTTCGCTCTGCTGGCCGGCGCTGCACTGCCGGCACTGTTCGCCGTGGGGGTCCGGTTTCAGGCCGTCGGCGCTGGACAGCAAGCGACGTCCGACGGCCACGTGCCGGACAAGAACCCGGTGATGCTGGCGGCGGCCTGGGTGATCTACGGGCTGGTCGTCGTTGTGATTGTCTTCGCTCTGCTCTACATCGCCCGCGACTTCATCGCGCACCAGACGGGCTCCCCCTTCCTGGGGGCCAAAGTTAAGTAACATCGAAGTCGATGTCCACCTAACTACCGAGCCCCCGGGGCGGAGTGAAGCAAATGAATGGATTCCTTAGTTCGGTGGTTTCGTGGTTACGCGCGGGCTATCCGGAAGGCGTTCCACCGACCGACACCTTCGCGCTGCTGGCCCTACTGACCCGCCGGCTGGGCAACGACGAAGTCAAAATCGTGGCCAACGCACTCATGGAGCGCGGCGACTTCGACAAAGCCGACATCGGTGTGCTGATCAGCAAGCTCACCGATGAGCTGCCGTCGGAAGAAGACATCGAGCGGGTGCGCGCACGGCTGGTGGCCAAAGGCGGCTGGCCGGTCGACGACGAGCACAACGACGGAGATCACGTATAGCAGTCCTGCGGGCGCTTAGCGTCCCACCGGGCTCCGCTGTTCCGTCCATGTTGCCCGCCCTGGAACGGGTGCTGGACGGTCGCGATCCCGCGATGGTCGCCGTCCCCGCCGACGACGCTTCCGTGCATCGTGCTCTGCGAGTCGGCGAAGAGGTCGACGACGACGTGGCCCTGGTGGTAGCCACCTCGGGAACCACCGGTGCGCCCAAGGGCGCGTTGTTGAGCGCGGCCGCGTTGTCCGCCAGCGCGTCGGCCACCCACGCCCGTCTGGGCGGACCCGGGAGTTGGCTGTTGGCGTTGCCGCCGTATCACATCGCCGGGGTGCAGGTGCTGGTGCGCAGCGTGCTCGCCGGTACCATGCCCGTCGAACTGGACGTCTCTAACGGGTTTGACGTCGCCCAATTACCCGGCGCGATAAAAAAACTGGGCCGCGGTCGCCGATACACGTCGTTGGTCGCCACACAGCTGGCCAAGGCACTCAGCGACCCCGCGGCGACGGCAGCACTCGCCGAATTGGATGCCGTGCTGATCGGCGGCGGCCCGGCGCCGCAGCCGATCCTCGAGGCCGCTGCGGCCGCCGGCGTCGCGGTTGTGCGCACCTACGGGATGAGCGAGACCGCCGGGGGCTGCGTCTACGACGGTGCGGCCCTGGATGGGGTCCGGTTGCGCCTGCTGGCCGATGGGCGGATCGTGATCGGTGGCGCGACGCTGGCCAAGGGCTACCGCAATCCGGTCGAGCCGGATCCGTTCGCCGAACCGGGATGGTTCCGCACCGACGACGTCGGTACCGTCGATCCTTCCGGCGTGCTGACCGTTCTCGGCCGCGTCGACGATGCGATCAGCACCGGTGGGTTGACGGTGCTGCCACAGTTGGTCGAGGCCGCGCTGCGCAGCCACCCCGCCGTCAGCGACACCGCGGTGTTCGGGCTTCCCGATGACCGACTGGGGCAGCGGGTGGTCGCGGCGGTCGTGCTGAACGACGGCAGACGGGCCACTGACGCTGGACGCGTTGCGGGCGCATGTGACACACACCCTGGATGCCACCGCCGCGCCTCGCGAACTGCACATCCTCGACGCGCTACCGCGACGCGGCATCGGCAAGGTCGACCGGGCGGAGTTGGTGCGCCGGTTCGCCGGCGTCCCCGATCAGTAGGCGCCCTTCCAAGCCGAGTCGCTAGTGATGCCCGCCAGCGTGTGGCTGCTGCGGTGCGGGGCTAGCCGGTTGGGGCGTCGCCGGTGCGTGCGGAGCCACGGTTTGCGGGGCAACGGTTTGCGGGGCAACGGTTTGCGGCGCCTGGGTGTGTTGCGGCGGTGCCACCGTCTGTTGCTGGGTTGGCGCCACCGTCTGTTGCTGGGTCGGTGCCACCGTTGGCTGCTTAGTCGGCGCCACCGTCGGTTCTGTGGTCGGCGCCACCGTCGGTTGCGTCGTCGGCTGAACCGCGGTCGTATGCGGTTGCGTCGTCAGCGTCTCGGGCGGCTTGGTCGAGGGCTCCGTCGGAGCCGTGGTGGAGGGGGCCGACGGCTTGGTCGAGGGCTCTGTCGGGGGCTCCGTCGGTTTCGTGGGAGGCTCCGACGGCTTGGTCGAGGGTTCCGTCGGCGGCGTGGTCGGCGGTTCCGTCGGTGGCTCCGTCGGCGGCTCCGTCGGCGGCTTGGTGGGAGGTGTCGTCGGAGGCTTGGTGGGCGGCGTCGACGGGTAGCCCGGCGGCTGCCACCCCGGGTACGGCGGCCGCCAACCCGGATACGGCGGCTGCCACCCCGGGTAGGGGTTATAGCCCGGGTACGGCGGCTGCCACCCTTGGTACGGTGGCTGCCACCCCTGGTACGGCGGCCGCCAACCCGGGTACGGCAAGCCCGGCACATATGGCATGCCCGGTACAAAACCAGGCGGGATCGGCCCGGGCGGCGCGACGGGTGCGGGGACAACCGGCGCTATCCCACCCTCACTGGGCGGTATCAGCTGCTCCGGAATGTAACCGTTGGTGTCCGGAATGATGCCGCCCTGGAATCCCGCGTTCGGCTGGTCAAGCGGCGGCGCCGGTACCGGCGCCTGTTGCTGCGTCGGCAACAGCGGCATGAACTTTCCCGGGGCGGCGTTCTGCAGTCCAACCACGGGCTGTTGAGCCGAGGTCGGCCGGACAGCGACCACCACGGCGACAGCCAGCGACGCGATTCCGACCACCGCGAACGCGATGACAGCATTGCCGACAATCAACGACCGGCGGCTCAGCCGCAGGGGTCCGGTCTCCGTGTCGCCATCGACGAACTCGTCGTAGTCGTCGTACTCGCCATCGAATTCTTGGCCATATTCATCCATGTCGACGGGAAGCAGTTCGTTCTCACCGGCCATCGAGTACGCCAGCTGGTGGTCCTCCGCATCCGGGTCCGCGTACTCGGCCGCCGGTACGACCGTCGTCTCGTCTCCGGTGAGCACGGCCGGGGCCATCGCGGTCGCGTCAGGCCCAGCCAACGGCGCCGCCGCCAGTGCAGCGCCGCGGGCGAGCGCAAAAGTGGGGTCGTCGGCAATCTCCACCCGCATCGTCGTCGCGTCGCGAAGCTGGTGGGCAACTTGGGTGAGCTCGGGAGACGCGCCCACCAGGTACAGATCCCCCGGGGTGTCCGGCCGCTCGCCGAGCCTCGCCATCAACGTGTCGAAGGTGGACGTGCCCTCCTGGCCGGCAAACGACCCGCTGGCCAGCAGCGTCGGCGGCGCGTACTCGTCCCCCGCCGCCAAATCCACGCCCGAACCCACGATTGACAGCGTTGCGGTCTCGTCGTCCATCACCAGCACGGCGCCGGGGCGCCCCGCCGCGCGCATCAGGGCAGTCACCGCCTGCGACTCCGACAACACCGCGACGTCGTGAACGCCGGAGTCCTCTAACGCGCGCCGCAACTGGTCGGCTTTGGGGTGATCTGTCCAGCACAGCCGGGTGGCGACCAGCCGGTGGCGCTCGTCGGCGAGCAGTCGATTCGTGCCGACCACAGTCTGCGTCAACGTCTCGATCGGTTGATCAGCCAGATCGACGACGGATTGGTCAATCACGGCATGGCCCGGTCCCGACCCGACAAGCGCCAAGCGGGCAACGGGGCCATTGACCGCAACCCCCAAAATGACGTCCAACGCGGCTCTCCTTCGGCTGGCCACCCCGCACCAGCAATCTCCAGCCATCATTACACTGCGATACCGTCGGCAGTATCAATCGTTCCAGCCGACAAGGTTTGCCTACAACGCAGCGTAACTGGATTCCCCAACAGCGGGACGGTCGCCGCGGGACCACCGGTGCGGACGTGCTGTTCGCTGCCACTGCCGCGCCGTCCGAATGGAGACTATGTTCGCAACTGAGCGTCACATTCGGCCCGGCAGGGTGTTCCCTCGCCGCCCAACCGAATCCGCGCCGATAGTGACCGTCCTTGATACCCGGGGGGCATCGTGACGCAGAGCAACGACGAGACGCCGACCGGCCCGGTCAGTGGGCTGATACGGCCGGCATCGGCCGCTCCGGCAGGCCAGCACGACCCGGCGCGACGCTGGAACACCGGCCGCAATCTCGTGGCGGCGGTCCTGCTCATCGTTGCGGTGCTGCTGCCCTGGAACCTGTATTTCGGCGTCGGAATCCCCGACAGCAAAACGGCCGTATTCGGGGTGCTGGGCTTGGCGACGCTGCTTTCCCTTGCGTCCCTAGCCGTGAGTGGGCCGCTTCGCCTCGCACTGAACCTCCCCTATCTGCTGCTGGTGCTCGGCTTCGTCCTGTTCGACGTATTCGAGACGATCCGGTCCGGAAGCGGCGTGGCTGTGCCGGGCGGCGTCGGGCCGGGCGGGTGGCTGGGAATTGCCGGCGCGCTCCTGGCCGCGCAACCGGCGATCACCGGAGCAGACGACGCGTTCAGCGGGTGGCTGAAGTCGGCCCGGATCCTCGGCTATGCGTCGATACTCTTCGCGGCGCTGAGTTTTGGCTTCAATTTGTTCTGGCGGATGAAGTACGCATTGCAGGGCGGTTCGTCTGATTTCGGCAAGCAGAACATCGCGGTCATCTCGACGGCGCTGGTGTACGGCCTGGTGGCGTTTGTCGCGGTGTTGATCGCGTCCAGGTGGCTGCTTCGCAGCACCAATGCATCACAACTGGCGACCATCGCGCTGGGGGCCTCGACACTGGTCGCCGGGATCCTGGTGTGGAGCCTGCCGATCGGCCGTGACATCGATGCCTTCCATGGCATCGCGCAGAACACGTCGACGGCCGGGGTCGGGTTCGAGGGTTATCTGGCGTGGGCCGCGGCCGCTGCGATCTTCGGTCCGCGAACCTTGTTCGGGTACCGGCACACACCGTCGACCGACGAAAGCCGATGGCGGACGGCTGCCCGAAATAGCTTGCTGCTCATCGCCGTTTGGTGTGTTGGGTCGATATTAATGAGGACCAACGACCTCGCCGTGGCGGTGAGCCTGGACTACCCCATCTCCCGGTACGACACGCTGACGCTGGCCGCGTTCGATCTGGCCACCGCGGCCCTTGCGATCTGGCTTCGGATGAACCTGGCCAACGCCTCTGTGCGCGCGAGGCTGGTTTCCTCGCTTGCCGGGCTTCTGGTCACCCTCGGCATTGCTCGGGTTGTGTTGGGCTTCGTCCTGGCACCGCGATTCGAACAACCTCCAAACGGGGGAGGGTGGAATAACCCGGTTTATGGAAACGACCTCGCGCAGCAGATCACCAGCACCTTCGATGTGGTGTTGTGCGGTCTGGCCCTCGGCATCCTGGCCTTCGCCATCATCACCGGCCACCTCGCCGGTCTGCGACTGCGCCGGCAAAAGCGCCGTGTCGGCCCCGCCCGCAGGGCACAGCGTCGCGCACCCAGGGCCGCCGTCCCGCCGTCGGCTGCGGCGACCACCCGCATCCCGACCGGCGCCTCGCCTCGAATCTTCCGCGGCGACGATTCCGCCAGGCGGCAGACACCGAGCGAGAAGCCCAGACTCTATCGACCGCCGCAGGACACTTAGGTCAATTCCCCGCCAACGCCCTTCACGGCAACTGCAGCGGCAAGGTGACGCCGGTGTGCGGCATGCAGTGCGTGCAGGTGCGGTCGACGGCGACCCGGCCGATCGCCGCCCCCACCAAATCCTTGAACAGAGCCATGTTCTTCTCGAATTGCGCGAACACGTCGACCGCCTTGACACCGTCGCCGGGAGTAATGCCCGCATCCAGGTCGGTCACTAAAGCAATTGCCGCGTAACATATTTCGAGCTCCCGGGCGAGGACTGCCTCCGGATAGCCGGTCATGTTGATCAGGCTGAACCCGGCCGCGGCGAACCACTGGCTCTCAGCCCTGGTGGAAAACCGCGGCCCCTGGATCACCACCATGGTGCCGCCGTCGGTCACGCCGGGTAGCCCACCGGCCGCGGCCCGCAGCGTCGGGCAGTACGGGTCAGCGAAGTCAACGTGGATGGCTCCGGAGTCGAAATAAGTGTCAGCGCGGCCGTTGGTCCGGTCGACCAGTTGATCGGGCACGACGACGACTCCCGGACCCAGTTCAGGTTTCAGACTGCCGACCGCGCACGGTGCGAAAACGCGCCGAACGCCGAGCTTTCGCAGCGCCCACATGTTGGCCCGGTACGGCACGGTGTGCGCCGAGTATTCGTGTTTGGCGCCGTGGCGGGGCAGGAAGGCGACTTCGTGCTTACCGATGGCGCCCACCGTGATCGGCGCACTGGGCTGACCGTAAGGCGTGTCGATGCTGATATCACGAGGTTTGCTTGCCGACGGGTCCTCAAAGAAGCTGTAGAAACCGCTGCCGCCGATCACTCCGAGCATGCGCCCATTGTGGTGCATGCACCCGGGTTGATCGCGTGCGCGTGGCAAGCGGAGGATGCCTTGGTGGCCACCTTCGCGCAGTGGATGTCAGGTGCCCGGCCGCGGACACTGCCCAACGCGGTCGCGCCGGTCATCGCCGGAACCGGCGCTGCCGCATGGCTGCATTCTGCCGTGTGGTGGAAGGCGCTGCTGGCGCTGGCCGTCGCGCTGGCGCTGATCATCGGTGTCAACTACGCCAACGACTACTCGGACGGCATCCGCGGCACGGACGACGAACGGGCCGGTCCGCTGCGACTGGTGGGTTCACGACTGGCGACCCCACGATCGGTGCTGACCGCAGCGCTGACGAGCCTGACGGTCGGGGCGGTGGCCGGCCTGGTGCTTGCGTTGTTCAGCGCGCCGTGGCTGATCATGGTCGGCGTCGCGTGCATTGCCGGAGCGTGGCTGTACACGGGCGGGTCCAAACCCTACGGCTATGCGGGTTTCGGCGAGGTCGCCGTGTTCGTATTCTTCGGCCTGGTCGCCGTGCTCGGCACGCAGTACACGCAAGCACTGCGGGTCGACTGGGTGGGGTTAGTGCTGGCGGTGTCGATCGGCGCCCTGTCGTCAGCGGTACTGGTAGCCAACAACCTGCGGGATATCCCCACCGACCGGCAATCGGACAAGGTGACCCTCGCGGTACGCCTGGGCGACACCCGGACCCGGGTGTTCTATCAGACGTTGCTGGCGACCGCCGGAGCGTTGACGCTGGTGCTGATGCTGGCGACGCCGTGGTGTGCGGTGGGCTTGGTGGCCACACCGCTGGCCCTGCGCGCGGCGGCACCGGTGCGATCGGGCCGCGTCGGCCCGGAGCTCATTCCGGTGCTGCGTGACACCGGGCTGGCGATGGTGGTGTGGGCGATCGTGGTGGCGGTAGCTTTGGGGTTAGCCCGCTAAGCGGCGTTGAGTGTGCACTGTGGGCGTTGAGTGTGCCCTCACGGCGCGGCTGGTCGGCGTGTCTTCACCCTGGATGCACACGGAACCTGGAGGACGGGCATGAAGCAGATCGCCACGACTAGCGGGCCCAAAAGCATCGGATTGCTCAGTGTCGGCGCATACCGCCCACAGCGGGTGGTCACCAACGAAGAGGTATGCCAGCACATCGAGTCTTCCGATGAGTGGATCTTCTCCCGAACCGGAATCAAAACCCGCCGCTTCGCCGCTGCCGAAGAATCCGCCGCTTCCATGGCGATCGAGGCCGGTCGACAGGCTATCGCAAAGGCCTCGCTGACGCCGAGCGACATCGACGGCATAATCGTGGCCACCAACACCCATTTCCGGCAGACGCCGGGCTGCGCCCCGACGGTCGCGGCGGCGTTGGGGGCAAAGGGTATTCCTGGGTTCGATGTCGCGGCGGGGTGCGCCGGCTTCGGATATGCGCTCGGCGTCGCCGCCGACATGGTCCGCGGCGGGAGCGCCAACAAGATGCTGGTTATCGGTTCGGAGAAACTGTCGCCCACTGTCGACATGCAGGACCGCAGCAACTGTTTCATCTTCGCCGACGGAGCGGCCGGGGTTGTGCTGGGCGAGACGCCCAACCAGGGTATTGGACCGACGGTGTGGGGCACCGACGGCGACCAGTCCAAAGCCATCCGTCAGGACATCGACTGGATCTCCTACACGCAGCATCCCACCGGCCCCCGGCCGTATCTGCGACTCGAGGGCAGCGCGGTATTCCGTTGGGCAGCATTCGAAATGGGCAAGGTCGGTCGGCAGGCGATGGACGCGGCAGGAGTCCGGCCCGACGAGATAGACGTGTTTGTACCGCACCAAGCCAATAGTCGGATCAACGAAGTGCTGGCCAAGAGCCTGGAGTTGCGGCCGGACGCGATTGTCGCCAACGATATCGAGCACACCGGAAACACCTCGGCGGCCTCCATTCCGCTGGCGATGGCCGAATTACTGACGACCGGGGCTGCGAAGCCCGGCGACCTTGCCCTGCTTATCGGCTACGGCGCAGGCCTGAGCTACGCCGCACAGGTCGTCCTCATGCCGAACGGCTGAGGGCGCGCATTTACTCGTCGCCGGGCGCCTCGTCGCGCACAGTGTCGCCGCGCAGCCTGGCCTGCAGCGTTTCGCGTTCCTGGCGCCGTCGCTCGCCGGCCACCGCAAGGGCGGCCGTCGCGCGGCGACGTAAAGGTGTGAACAGCCAGATGCCCAGTGGCATCCCGATGATGAAGGCGAACAGCACGGCAACGATGATCGGGAACTCGACCAACCCGAGTAAGCGCGCCACACCGTAAATCGCGGCGCTGAGCGCAGCCACCAGCAGCAACCGCGCCGATGCGTAAAGCACGACGTCGACGACGACCCCGTCCCGTCGATCGTCAATGTGGGCACCCGCAGGCCTGCCAGGGCTGTGGTCGGTAGGTCGTTCAGGCACAGTTAGAGCCTACGGCGCGGGTATATTCGGGCGCAGGAGGTGTTGAGTGCTCTACCTGCTGCTCGTCCTGGTTTTGGGGACGCTGCTCTACGTTGGCCTTCGTGCGGCGCGTTCGCAGATCCTGCGGACGAAGACTCGCGTCATCGGACCGGACGACGATCCCGATTTCATGCGGCGGTTAGGACACGGGGACAACAACCCGCGCTGAGTCAGTTGACGGACCGCTGGTCGCTGGGGAACCCATCGGCGACAACGGCCGCCAGTTCGGTAAGCGCTTCACGAGTCGGCCGCCGCAATCGGTCGAGGCTGATCTCGGCGCCCTCCTCCAAGTGTGGGTCGAAGGGCACCAGCCGCACCGCGCGGCACCGCCGGGAGAAGTGCTCGACCACCTTGTCCATGTCGACCTTGCCCGTCCGGGGCCGCACCGCGTTGATGACCGCGATCGAGTTGCGAACCAGCGCTTCGTGCCCGTGCGCGTCGAGCCAGTCCAGCGTCGCCGAAGCGCTGCGCGCGCCGTCGATGGATGCCGAGCTGACCACCAGCAGAACATCGGCCGTGTCCAGCACCGACGACATCGCGGAGTGTAGAAGTCCGGTGCCGCAGTCGGTCAGCACCAGGCCGTAGAACCGCTCCAGCAGATAGAGGGTGTTGACATAGTCGTCGGCGCTGAAAGGTTCCGACACCGCCGGATCGCTTTCGGACGCCAGCACTTCCATTCCGCTCGGGCCCCGCGAGGTGTAGCGGCGGATGTCGCTGTAGCGATCGATCGATTTGGCGTCGTGTAGGAGCTGTCGCACGCTGGACGCCGTCTCCAACGGGACCTTCTGACTAAGAGTGCCGCGGTCGGGGCTGGCATCCACAGCCACCACCCGATCGCCCCGGAGGGAGGCGAAGGTAGATCCCAGGGTCGCGGTGATCGTGGTTTTGCCGACACCGCCCTTCAGCGACAGCACCGCCACCCGGTAGCAGCCGCGCAGCGGCTGATTCACCTGTGCCACCAGGTTGTTGTAACGAGCGGCCCGGGGGCTTTCTCCGAGATTGATCAGCTGACCGGACAGCGTGTACAACCACCGCCGCCAGCCCTGAGACGGTGGCGGTTTGACCGGCCGCAGGAGCACTCCGGTGGACAGCTCCGGATAGGGGGTGTGTGGCACGCGCTCGTGGTGATACTGCTGGGTCAGCGGCGCCTCGGACGGGCCTCCGGGCTGGCCACTGTAGTACGCCCCGAAAGCCGTCGGGTCGACCCGAGCGACGCCGGTAATCGGTGTGGGATCCCAGGGCGACGTCCCGGGCGGGGCCGGCGGTGGCGGCGGCAGTTGCTGCGGCCTGCCGGGTCCAAGAGGCCGCCGGGTGCGGAATCCGGCGAAGGCCTGGGTGTTGGCCTGGGAATTGGCATCGCCGCCGGAATCGACCGGTGGTTCGCCCGGATGTGGTTGTTGGGCCGGCAGCTGAGTAGTCGGATGACCGGGCGTCCCCCAGCCGGTCGTCGAATCGTCGGCCACGTGCGCTCCCCCTTGTTTGCAGTACTCCGTTCGGTTGGCTAGCTGTCAGCCCACGCCCGCGTAGGAATGCAGACCCACAGTCACCAGGTTAACGAAGAACAGGTTGAAGATCATGGCCACGAATCCCACGACGTTGATCCACGCCGCTCTCCTGTCCCGCCATCCCGCGGTTGACCTGGCGTGCAGGTACGCCGCGTACACCACCCACGCGACGAACGACACCGTTTCCTTGGGGTCCCAGCCCCAGTACCTGCCCCACGCCTCCTCGGCCCAGATCGCACCGAAAATCACCCCGAAACCGAACACCGGAAACGCGAAGATCGTCGTTCGGTAGGCGATGCGGTCCAGGGTCTGCGGGTCCGGGAAGCGCCGCACCACCCGCGCCAGCGCGCCTTCGGTGTCGGGGTCGCCCAGCCGCGATGTGCGCAGCAAGAACAGGATGCTGGCGATACCGGCGACCATGAAAACTCCGGAACCGAGGCTGACGACCGACACGTGGATGGGCAGCCAGTAGGACTGCAGCGCGGGCATCACCGGTGCCGCATTGGTGTAGAGCCAGCGTCCGGAAACTGTCAGCAGGATCAGCACTGGCATCAGCAGGAATACCCACAGCGCGCGGTACTGCGGGCGGCGCAATACGATCGCGCCGGCGACCAGCCCGCTGAAGCAGGTCAGGTTGATGAACTCGTACATGTTGCCCCAGGGCACTCGCATGGTGGCCAGGCCGCGCAGCACAATGCACGTCAGCAGTAGCCCAATGCCGAGGTAGACCACCGCAAGTCCAGCCCGCCCGACGCGTTCGTCGAATGGCCGTGGGGCGACATCGCCGACGACGCCGGGTGTTTCGCTGTCGGCGGCAACCGAACCTGCCAGCACCCGCGCCCGGCGGTCTACCCGGCGGCTTCCGACGTAGGCCAGCTCGAAGGCCAGCAGCAGCAGTGCGACCACCAGGGCGACCACCGCCGACGTGAACGCCCAGTCGGAGTACCGCGCCAGGCCGATGTTGACGTGGAGGGTATTCATTTGACGTCCACCTGAGAACTCCTTCCGGACGCGGGGGTGCCAACCGGGTCCTGCCCGCGCGGCTTGCCGAGTCCGTCCAGCAACCGCTCGGTCAGCGTTTCGAACTCGTCGCCCCAACCGGAATTGTCGGTCCGCGCCAAGCCGCCCAGCTCGACGTTTACCGTACCCGGCGCGGCGGGGGCGGACTCGCCAGGTGAAAAGCGCACCCACACGCGACGTCGACGCACCAGCAGCGACACCAACAATCCGGCCATCATGGTGATGGCGAAGACCAGTACCCAGGTCTGGCCGGGGTCATGGGAGACCTGCAGGTTGACGAACGGCACGGCGCCGTCGAAGCGGACCACGGTGCCGGCCGCCGGCCCCTGATCGAGGCGGACCTGCTGGCCGGCGCGCAGGTTGACCCGCTTTTCTTTGGTCAACCGGCCTTGGTCGATCAACCGGGGATCGAGGGTGAACAAGGATTGGGGCCGCCCGCTGTCCAGCCCGGTGTCGCCGCGGTAGATGTCGACAGCCACCGCGGGAGCGTCCAGGGCCGGGAAACGAGACGACAACAGGGCGCCGTCGAGTTGCTCGGTTGGCGCGAGCAGGCCCTGGATCGCGATCTCGTGGTTGCGGCGCTCGACGGGGTTGGGATAGCTGCCAGCGGGCGGATCGATGCGCGCCACGCCCGACGAGAGCAGAGTCTGCGGATTGTCCGGTCGCCATTGCACGGTCGACGTGCGCGTCTGGCCGTCCGGAAAAATCACGGTGAAGGTGGGCGCGTATCCATGACCCTGCAGGTAAATCCGGTCGCCGCCGACTCGCAGCGGGTGATTGACCTCCAGCCGGTAGGGCCGCCAGCTGTTCGTCGTCGGATCGTCGCCGGCCCGATAGTCCTGGTAGTCGATGTCGGAGGCGAACGAAGTGGCCTGGCCCGACGGCAGGTAGTGCGCCTGAAAGTCGTTGACCCGGATGCAAATCGGGTGCAGCGATGTGCCGTCGACAGTATTGCCGGCACGGAACGAATCGAACGCGGCCGGCGACGCCGAGCAGAAGCCGGGCCCGCCGTCCGCGATGACGATCACGTTGCCCTCGTAGCCGAACAGCTTGCCGGCGGCAACCGCAACCAGCAGCCCAAGCAACGAGAAGTGGAAGACCAGGTTGCCGAATTCGCGCAGGTACCCCTTCTCGGCGGAGACTTCCACCGTCCCGGAGTTGTTCCGGACGGTCGTACGCCAGCCGCGCAGCCGTTCGGTGATCGTCGTCGCCAGGGCGTTCAGATCCTCGGGGCCGGCGATCAGTTCGGAGCTGGCGTGCTTGGGCAGCCGGGCGAGGTTCCGAGGGGCGGCTACCGGCTTGGCGCGCAGGCTCCGGGCGTGCTCGACCATCCGCGGAGTGAGGCAACCAACCAGGGACACGAACAGCAGGGCGTAAATGGCCGTGAACCAGAAGCTGGAGAACACGTCGAACGCTTGCAGCCGATCCAGCCACGGGCCAATCACCTTGTGGAGGCCAGGTACTCGGCGACCTTTCCGGCGTTGAGGCTGCGCTGCGGCAGCAGTGCGCCAGGTACAGCGCCAAGCGCAAGCAAGAACAACAGCACCAGGGCGGTGCCCATCGACGTCAGCGCGCGCCAAGTGTTGCGCACTCTTGCGGCCGAGCAGACGCAAAAGCCCCCAAAATGAGCCATTTTGGGGTGCTTTTGCGACTGCTCGCGCCATCAAATTGGCAACCTCACGTCGCTGACGAATGCATCCCGCAACCAGGAGACGAAGTCATTCCATGCCCCGCTGACCAGTGCCGCGCCGACCATGATCAGCAGCACACCGCCGAAGACCTGGATGGCGTGGGTGTGCCGGCGCAGCCAGCCGAAACCCGCGACCGCCCGCGCCGAGCCGAAGGCGAGCAGCACGAACGGGATGCCCAGCCCCAGGCAGTAGGCGACCACCAGCAAGATTCCGCGCGCCACGTTGGGGCCCTGGGTGGCCGAGGCGACGGTGATCACTCCGGTCAGTGTCGGCCCCAGGCACGGGGTCCAGCCGAGCGCGAACACGGCGCCCAGCAGCGGCGCTCCGGCAACCGTGGTCAGCTGCCGCGGGCTGAACCGGGCCTGGCGCTGCAGGGCCGGGACCAGCCCGACGAACACCAGGCCCATTACGATGGTGAGCACGCCGCCGACCCGTTGCAGCACAAGCTGGTTGGTGATCAGCGTGCTCGTCATGCCCAGGATCGCGACGGTGCCGAGCACAAACACCGTGGTGAATCCGGCCACGAACAACGCCGCGGATCCCGCGACCCGCCACCGTGTGGTCGGGAGGGTTCTGACCGTGTTCACCGCACCCGGTTGGGGCTCCTGGTCAACGCCGACGACGGCGGCCAGATACGACAGATAACCCGGAACCAACGGCACCACGCACGGGGAGGCGAACGACACCAGCCCCGCGAGCAGGCACACGCCCAGCGCCACCAGCAGCGGCCCGGCAGCGGCGATCTGGCTGAACCCGTTCACTGCCGTCCGGGCTCCGTCTGGCCCGCTCCGTTTTCTTGCGCCAGCCGCTGCACCACGGGTTGCAGATCATCGGCCAGCAATTGGCGCAGGAACACCGCCGCCACCCGGTGCTGGCGGTCCAGCACCAAGGTGGAAGGGATGACGGTGGTGGGGTATTTGCCGCCGAACGCAATCAGGGTGCGCATCGCCGGGTCGTAAATCGACGGAAAGGTTACGTGGCGATCGGTGACGAAGTCCTGGGCCGCTTGCCGATTGTTGTCGCGAACATCGATGCCTAGAAAAGATACCGAGGACACTCCGCGGGTGGCGTCATAGACCTGTTGCAGTTGGGCGATCTCGGCCCGGCAGGGTCCGCACCACTGGCCCCACACATTGATGACCACGACCTTGCCGGCAAAGGGGCCCGCCGGGTCGTCCAACGAAAGCGTGCGCGAGGGATCCATCAAATCGGGCCCGGAAAGCGGGCCGGGGCGGCCGCGGCTCGCGGGCGGGTCATAGGAGATGTCGGTCTTGCCGCCGGGCGAGACGAATTCGAAGGTGCCGCCCTGCGCGACCGCATCGCGTCCCGAACAGCCTGCGAGAAGACCGGGGAGAAGGGTCGCCAACACCGCGGTGACCGCGAGCCGCCAACTGTTCACGGTCAAGCGCCCGCCGGTTCGGAGTACTTCACGTCAACTAGCTGGTCGCCGTCATAGACCAGGGTCGTCAACGACGCCAACCCGCACTCCCGTTTGCGTGGGTCGTGCCAGAGCCGCTTACCGGTCAGGTGTAGCCGCAACGTCCATACCGGCAGCTGATGGCTGACGCAGACCACCTCGTGGCCGGCCGCCCGGGCGCGTGCCTTATCCACCGCGACCGACATCCGGGCCACGATGTCGACATAGTGCTCGCCCCACGACGGCGTGAACATGTTGCGCAAGTGCCACCACACCCTCGGATCCCGCCATGCCCCGTCGCCGGGGCTGAGGCGTCGGCCCTCGAAGAAGTTGGCAGACTCGATCAGGTCGGGGTCGGTGTCCACCGGCAGGTTGTGTTTTGCCGCAATGGGTGCGGCGGTCTCCTGGGCTCGCTGCAGCGGGGAGGCGATGACCGCGACGATGTCGCGGCCGGCGAGCGCGTCAGCGACCGCCGCGGCTTGCGCCCGGCCTTTGTCGGAGAGATGGAATCCCGGCAGCCTGCCGTAGAGGATGCCGTCGGGGTTGTACACCTCGCCATGCCGCATCACGTGCACCCGGGTTTGCTCGCCCATCAGGACTGCCGCTCCCGCGCCGCTGCCCGGGCGGCAGAAGATAACGCGCCGGCGATCCGCTCGAACGCGTCGTCGTCGAGGGCGGCGGAGACGAACCACGCCTCGAACGCACTGCACGGCGGGTACACGCCGGCGTCCAGAAGGGCGTGGAAAAATGGCGGATAGCGCCACGTCTGGCTGCCTCGCGCCGACGCGAAGTCGGTCACCGGTGTTTCGCTGAAGAACACGCTGAGCATGTTGCCGGCGCGCGGGATCTGATGCGGCACACCGGCATCCGTCAACGTCTCGGCCAGCAGCCCAGCCAGCCGGTCGGCATTGGCATCCAGAGTGGCGTAGATCGCCTGGTCGGCAGCGCGCAGCGTGGCCAACCCGGCGGCCACCGCCACCGGGTTACCGGACAACGTGCCGGCCTGATAGACGGGCCCCAGCGGCGCCAGCCGCTCCATCACCTCGGCCCGCCCACCGAATGCCGCCGCCGGCAATCCACCGCTCATCACCTTGCCGAACGTGAACAGGTCGGCGGCGACCGGATCGATTCCGTACCAACCACTTCGGCTGACCCGGAAGCCCGTCATCACCTCGTCGACGATCAGCAACGCACCATGTTCGGCGGTGATCGCGCGCAACGCCGCGTTGTAGCCGGCGCCGGGGGGCACGACTCCCATGTTGCCGGGGCTGGCCTCGGTGATCACCGCGGCAATCTGGTCGCCGAGCCGGGCGAACGTCTGGGTCACCGCTTCGATGTCGTTGTAGGGCAGCACGATGGTGTCGGCCGCCGCGGCGCCGGTGACTCCTGGCGAGGACGGCAGACCCAGCGTCGCCACCCCCGAACCCGCGTCGGCGAGCAGCGCGTCCACGTGCCCGTGGTAGCAGCCGGAGAACTTGACGATCTTGGGCCGGCCGGTGAACCCACGGGCCAGCCGGACGGCGCTCATGGTGGCCTCCGTGCCGGAGTTCACCAGCCGGATGCGTTCCACCGGCGCTACTCGGCCGATGATCTCGGCGGCCAGCTGCGACTCCGACGGCGTCGGCGCCCCGAACGACAGGCCCGACGCCGCGGCTTTGGTGACGGCCTCGACGACGGCCGGGTGGGCATGCCCGAGGATCATCGGGCCCCACGAGCAGACCAGGTCGACGTAGCGGTTGTCGTCGGCGTCGGTGAGCCAGCAGCCGTGGGCCTCGGTGATGAACCGCGGCGTGCCGCCCACCGCGGTAAACGCCCGAACCGGAGAGTTCACCCCGCCCGGAATCACCGCGCAGGCCTCCTCGAACAGCTTGGCCGACGCGGTTACCGCTGTCCCGGCGCGCGCGCCCGCCTGGTCAGTGCTGCTCATGCTGACCAGTGTCCCAGCCTGCGTGGTCGCTTCAACTACAGGGTGTAAGAGTTGTACTCCGTCCGGCCCGCGAGTTGGATGGTGGCATGGAACTACCCCAAGGGCTCGCCCGATTCAACCGGCACGTCGACCAACCCCGTTCAGCGGCTGTGGGCCGGCTGGGCCCCATCATTTGGAATCATCGAGCACGTCGGGCGAAAGTCCGGCAAGGAGTTCCGCACGCCCGTGACCGTGTTCGACGCGACCGTCGACGGCAAGCCCGGCATTGCGGTCCTGCTGACCTACGGCCCGGACCGGGACTGGCTGAAGAACCTCAAGGCGGCCGGCGGCGGGCAGATGCGCCGACACGGCAAGACGTTCGGCATCACCAACCCACAGGTCGTCACCAGGGACGAGGCGGCGGAGCATGTGAGCAGCGGTACGCGGCGCGTATTCGGGCGCCTGCCGTTCGAGCAGGCGGTGCTGTTCAGCAAGACGTCCTAACCCGCCGGGCGCGACCGACGAAGTACAGCCCGATCACCACGGCCCAGGACAGCAGCGACAGCCAAAGCTGACCGCGCGCCGAGTGGTCGAACGCCATCTGCACGAGCACGCCGGTGATCGCGACCAGAGTCAGGATCGACAGCACCGGGAAAAGCCACATCTTGACCCGCAACTTTTCCGGAGGTGTCCGGCGCCGCAGGATGATCTGCGATAGAGCGATCAGCCAGTAGACGAACAAGATGATGGCGCCAGATGAGTTGAGCAGGAACAGGAACACCGTGTCGGGCGCCAGCCACGCCATGATCACGCAGCCGAAACCGACCGCCGACGAGAACAAGATGGCGATGTGAGGGACTCCGCGGCGGCTGAGCCTGACCAGCCGCGCCGGCGCCTGGCCGCGCCCGGCGAGCGCGAACAGCATGCGCGATGAGGTGTAGAGGCCCGAGTTCAGGCAGGACAGCACCGCAGTCAGCACCACCGCGTTCATCAACTGGTCGGCGCCGGAGAGACCCATGTGCTTGAGGGCGGCGACGTACGGCGATGATCCGAGTTCCACCGAATTCCACGGCATGATCGCGACGAGCAGAAAGACCGAACCGACGAAGAAGATCCCGATGCGCACGACCACCGTTCTCGTCGCCCGCTGGACTGCGAGCCCCGGGTCGCGGCTTTCGGCCGCAGCGACGGTGACGACTTCCGCGCCGACCATCGAGAAGATCACCACCACGACGGCGGCGAAGACGGCGCCCACACCCTTCGGGAAGAAGCCGCCGTGCGAGTGCAGGTTGGACAGACCCTCGTGATGACCCGGAACAAGCCCGAGAACGAAAGCGGTACCGACGGCCAGAAAGATCACGATCGTCGCGACTTTGATTCCCGCGAACCAGAATTCGAATTCGCCGAACGAAGACACAGAGAACAAGTTGGTCGCCGTCATCAGCAGCATCAGACACAGCGACATCAGCCAGAGCGGCGCCGGAAACCAGTAGTTGAGGACCTTCCCGCCGGCGACCGCTTCGAAGCCGACCACGATCACCCAGAAGTACCAATACAGCCAGCCGACCGAAAATCCCGCCCAGCCACCCAGAGCTTGTGCCGGCGTAATCGGCGAACGATCCGGTCGACGGGTTCGCGGCGGCCATCTCGCCGAGCATCCGCATCACCAGAATGATCAGCAGACCGCAGATCGAGTAGGTCAGGAACGCGGCGGGCCCGGTGTCTTTGATCACCACACCTGACCCGACGAACAGTCCGGCGCCGATGACACCGCCCATCGCGATCATGCTGAGCTGGCGCTGCGAAAGTCCTTGGCGTAGTTGCGGATTAGCATCTGGATCTGACACCGCGGGCTCGCTTTGGTCCTCGCCCCCGGGCCCGGAGATCGCCTGGCCTTGCGTGCGCGCCATCACCGGACGCTAGCAGTTATGGGCCGTCTGGCGCGGCTCAGAAGTACAGGTCTTTCTCGCGGATCAGCGCCGTGGCGACGACGCTGATCACTGCCGTCACGACCAGATAGCCGCACGCCAGCCACGGCTCGTCAGCTCGTCGAGAGCTCGCCGCGGTGTCGCCACGTCAGGCAATGTGGTCGCCACGATCGCTCAGTGCGCCGAGGCGACGGCGAACGGCGTCGCCGGCGCGGGTTGCGCCTGACGGTTGGGATGGCTGCCACAGCCCCTTGCGCTCGAGCAGCGGCAGGACGCCCTCGCCGAACCAGTAGGCCTCTTCCAGGTGCGGATATCCCGACAGGATGAAGTGGTCGATGCCCAGCTGTGCGTACTCGACCAGCCGTTCGGCGACCTCGGCGTGCGACCCGACCAGCGCGGTACCGGCGCCGCCGCGCACCAGGCCCACCCCGGCCCACAGGTTGGGCCCGACCAAAAGCCGATTGCTGCTGCCGCCATGCAAGTCCAGCATGCGGCGCTGCCCCTCGGATTCGCTGCGCGCCAGGCTGGCCTGCACCCGCTCGACATCCGCCGGGTCGACCGCCGCCAACAGCCGGTCAGCCTCGGCCCACGCTTCCTCGGAGGTGTCCCGGCTGATCACGTGGATCCGCAAGCCGTACTGCAGCTCCCGCCCGTTGTCCGCGGCCAGTCCACGAATCCAGTCGAGTTTCTCGCCGACCGCGGCCGGCGGTTCCCCCCAGGTGAGGTAGACGTCGGCGTATTTGGCCGCAATCGGACCGGCGGGTCCCGACGATCCGCCGAAGAACACCGGTGGGCACCGGGTCGGGCCGGTTGTTCAGCGCCGCGCCCTCGATACGGATGTGGTCGCCGGCGAAGGACACCGGCTCTTCCGAGGTCCACAATTGCCGCACCACATGCAAGAACTCGCCGGTGCGGGCATACCGCGCCTCTTTGTCCAGGAAATCCCCGTAGGCCCGCTGCTCATGCGGTTCACCGCCGGTGACGACGTTGAGCAGCAGTCGACCGCGCGAGTGCCGCTGGTAGGTCGCCGGCCATCTGCGCGGCCAGCGTCGGGCTGAGCAGCCCGGGCCGGAAAGCGACCAGGAATTTCAGCGTCTCGGTGTCCTCGACCAGCATCGCCGTCGTCAGCCAGGCGTCCTCGCACCACAAGCCGGTGGGCGTCAGCACCCCCTCGAAGCCGTTGGTTTCGGCGGCCGCGCAAATCTGGCGCAGGTAGCTCAGCGTCGCGGGCCGGTCCCCGTGCATCGACGTGCCGTGCCCGCCCGCGACCAGATTCCGCGAATCGCCGTAAGTCGGCAAGAACCAATGAAATGCCAAGCCCATCCGTTAACTCCTTACAGGTCTAACTCAAACGCTCAATCCTCGCTCGAGCGACCAGCAAACGCGCGAGGGTTGAAACCGCGCAGATTCAGAACCCCGAACTCACCGTGGCGTATTACGCCGAAATCACGACTACCTTGCGATACGGCGTGGCAGGGCCGTCAAACCGCCTCCGGCCCGGCATCATTGATGATCATGTCTGACCTGACCCGACGTTCGGTGCTGCGGATGGGCTTCGGCGCCGGCGTTGGAGCCGCGGGCCTGTGGGCGCTGGGCGGCCTGCTGGATCCGCTCCAGCCGCAAGCGGCGCCCGCTTTGCAGGGGCCCGCGCCGTTCGAGCCCTCGACGGCCGGCAAGGCGCTGCCGACCAGGCTCACCGGCTCGTTCGTCTCGGCGGCCCGCGGCGGGATCAAGACGAACTGGGTGATCGCCATGCCGCCGGGACAGACGGAAATGCCGCGTCCGGTGATCGCGCTGCACGGCATGGACGGCGACGCGACCCAGATGCTGGAAGCCGGTGTCGACGACGGGCTTGCCCAGCTGGCCAAGAGAGGCAAAGCGGGATTCGCGGTGGTGGGCGTCGACGGCGGAAACACCTACTGGCACAAGCGCGCATCGGGCGAGGACTCCGGCGCGATGGTGCTCAACGAGCTGCTGCCGATGCTGTCGTCGATGGGCATGGACACCTCCCGGGTCGGCTTCATGGGATGGTCGATGGGCGGCTACGGGGCGCTGCGCCTGGGAGCCAAGCTGGGACCGGCCCGCACCGCCGGTATCTGCGCGATCAGCCCGGCGCTGTACACGTCGTTCGCCGACAGCGCCCCCGGGGCGTTCGACAGCGACGACGACTACGTGCAAAACAGTGTGCTGAACCTTCCGGCGCTGTCACAGATCCCGCTGCGCGTGGACTGCGGCACCTTTGACCGCTTCTATCCCGCCACCCGCCAGTTCGTCAGCCAGCTGACGACGCCGCCGGCTGCCAGTTTCACCCTGGGCGGGCACGACATGGTTTGGTGGCGCGCGCAGCTGCCCGGCGAGCTGACCTGGATGGCGTCATAAGCCAATGGAGGCAGATGACAGTTCGCAGCAGGAAGATGCCTACCGCCCTCCCCGTCGAGTGGAGCGGCGGGTCCGGCCGACCGGATTCCGCCCGGACATCGAGGGCTTGCGCGCGGTCGCGGTGATCGCGGTGGTGCTCTACCACGCGGGTATGCCTGGCACCGCCGGCGGCTTCATCGGCGTCGACGTCTTCTTCGTCATCTCCGGCTTCCTCATCACCGGACTGCTCTGGCGCGAGGTCGCGACAACGAACACCGTTCGGCTCGGCCGCTTTTACGGCGCACGGGCCCGCCGCCTGCTACCGGCCGCGGCCACCGTCGCCATCGCCACCGCGATCGGCGCGGCCATCGTGCTGCCGCCGTGCAGGCACGAAGCGTCTTCATCGACGGCATCGCCAGCGCCCTGTACGTCGGCAACTACCGATTCGCGCTGCAGGGCACCGACTACCTGGCCTCCGACGTCCCGCCGTCGCCGTTCCAGCACTACTGGTCACTGGGCGTCGAGGAGCAGTTCTACCTGGTGTGGCCGGTGCTGATCATCGGCACGGCGTGGCTGGTCCGGCGCGCTCGCAGGAACCGCGCGGCGTCGGGCGCCGTTTGTGGTGGTCTTGGGGTTGGTCGGGGCGGCTTCACTGGCGGCGGCCGTGGTTTGGACCAGCACATCGCGCCGCGCCTGGGCGTTCTTCTCGCTGCCCACCCGGGCCTGGGAGCTGGCCGCCGGCGGACTGGTGGCCCTTTCGATCCGGCAGTGGCGCCGGCTACCGCTGTTGCCCGCGGCGGTCGTCGGGTGGGGAGGGCTGGCACTGATCCTGCTGACCTGCACCCAACTCGACCCGCGGCACCCCCTACCCCGGGACAGCGGCGCTGCTGCCCGTGCTCGGCACCGTGCTGGTGATCGGCGGCGGTTGCGTCACCGGCCGCATGGGAGTCGGTCGCTGTGCTGTGCCGGCCGGCGATGCGGGCGATCGGCCGGATGTCGTACTCGTGGTATCTGTGGCACTGGCCGGTGCTGCTACTGATGCCGCCGTTGCTGGGCGATCCCACGGGCCTGCCGGGCCGACTGGCCGCAATCGCTGGTCTCCGCCGGACTCGCCGTGCATCACCATGCACCTGGTCGAAAACCCCAGCCGGTTCGCCGCCGCCCTGCGCCGGTCGGCGAAGGCCAGCCTGGCGCTGGCCGGCGCCGCCAGCGCGGTCGCGGCGTGCGCGTGCTTGCTGCTGCTGACGCGTGACACCGGTGCCGGTCGGCCATGGGGTGGCCGCCGCCGAAGGCGAGTATCGTCGCGCTGCCTTCGGCGGCCTTCCCAACCGGCAAGCCGCACGAAGCCGAGCCGCCGGCCATCGACCCACGGGATGCGGCCGTCGAAAGCGTGTTCGCGCAGGTGCGCGATGCGGTTGCGGCGACCGCCGAGCGTGCGGGCCGTCCCGTCCAACCTGAACCCGTCGCTTGATCACGCGCCGGCCGACAAGGCGGCCGTTTTCGTCAATGGCTGCGTGCGTTCCTGGCGCGATGTCGCCAAAGCGAGTGCGCGACGGGCGATACCGCCGAGCCGGCGTCCTCCGCAAGGACCGTAGCCCTGATCGGCGATTCACACGCCGCCATGTGGAACCCGGCGTTGCAGCAGTTCGCCGAGCAGCGGCACTGGCGACTGGAGACGCTGGCCAAGGTGACCTGCCCGCTGCAGGACCTGCCCATCGACAGCCCCTATCTGGGCCGCGAGTACACCGAGTGCGAACAGTGGCGCAACCAGATCATGGCCCGGGTGACGGCCGAACACCCGCGCCTGGTGGTGCTGAGCATGAGCCGGCGCTACGGAGCGGACTTCGGCTTCGACGTCTTACGACCCGGCGTGGATCGACACCCTGAACCGCACTGTGGCGCAACTGCGCAGCGCCGGCAGCACGGTCCTGGTCTTGGGGCCGGTCGCGGACCCGCACTCATCCGTCCCCACCTGTCTGTCCGGGCACCTGGACGACGCAACCGCCTGCGCGCCGGCGCGGTCGGCCGCGGTCAGCCACGACGGTATTGCCGCTGAGCAGGCGGCGACCAGCGCCGGGGGCGGCCACTACGCGGACCTGACCGACCTGTTCTGCACGCCGGACCGCTGTCCGGTGATCGTCGGCAACACCCTGGTGTTCCGGGATGACAACCACGTGACGACCGAGTACGCGCAACTGCTGGCGCCCGTTATCGGCGCGCTGGCCGATCGCGCACTGATGGGCGGCTGAGCCATGGTGGCGAGCATGAACTTCTTGATGCCAATGGACTTCTTGACGCGGATGAACTTCTTTACGCAGATGAACGTCTCAATAGTGAAAGGGTTTTGGAGGTTTTGAGATGACGCCGTTGCTGCTGATCTGCTTGGCCGCTACCGCGCCGGTCGCCGGACTTGGCCTGTTGCAACTGCAAGCGCGCCTTGAGCAATGGGATTACGAGCGGCACGCAGAGGACTGACACGAAATCGTGTTCGTCCTGAATGCGCTGCACTGCATTCACTTTGGCAATTCACTTTTGCAAAAGAAGCCGACTTCACCGGGACAACTGCGTGCGAATGAGCGGCGCAATCTTGTCCGCCATATACGCATGCCCCGCGTCGTTGGGGTGCACACCATCCGGGCCGATCAGGTCGGGCCTGTCGAAGAACCAGCGCTCGGCGATCGGATCGACGAACGCGGCTCCCGCGCCGCGGGCCGCGGCGTTGAGGACGTCACGAATCTGCAGCACCGCGTCGGGCACATCCGCGGTTGGCCACGGCGGTCCGATCACCAGGAGTCTCGCGGACGGCGCAATGTGGCGGGCCAGATCGAAGTCAGTAAATGCCCGGTCGGCCAGTAGCCCGAGATCGACGCCCTGGTCGTTGCGCGAGCCGAAGAACACCACCAGCGCATCGTCGGGCTTGACCGCCCTGGCCGTCAGGTCTCCGAAGACGCCGCCATGATCGCCGGGCACGCCATAGCCGGCTCCGCCCTCGGCCGCCACGTCTGCCGCGATCGGCACGCCGTGCTGAGCGAGCACCCGCCAGGCGCGCGCGGTCCATGATTTCGGACCCCGGCCGCCCAAGTCTGTGCCGTTGGTATACGAGTCGCCGATCACTGCGACGTGGGTCAGCTGCGAATCTACGATGCGAATGCCGTCAACCCGCACCCGCTCCGGGTGTGCGAGAAACCCGGGACAGCCGACGACCACGCCGACCAGCAGAGTCAGGCCAATGAGTAACGTGGCCAGACGACTCACCACTACCTCCACAGTGAACGGCAGCGTCGTGTGCCGAATCCAACCGGACAATCGTCACACCGCGCGGATCGAAACCGCTTCCCGCGCAACGTCGAGCTGATGAACCTTGGTGTCGACCGGCTCGCCGGGCCCGATGTCGGCTTTCGCCGCTCCGCCGCCAACCATCCTGCGCATCCAGCGCCGCGCCGGCTCTTCGACGAAGTGATACAGCAGGATCGAGGCGACCACTGCGATCAAGAGCAGGCCGATGACGTTCCATTTCCACGGGTTTTCCTGCGGTACGAGCTCGAATTGCTGCACTGCCCATCCCCAGACGGTGTGCACCAGCTCGTGCACCATGTACAGGCAGAACGAGATCTGCCCGCCGTAAACCATCAACCGCGTCGATAGCAGCCGCGGCATGCTGCCCACACCGATCGCCAGCGTCATCACCAGCGGCACGAACAGCATGTCCACCACCCCGCTGCTGTCGTACAGCCCGGTGATCGGGTGCGCGTCAAACAGGTACAGGATGCCCACGATCGCGGCGGTCAGGAGCACCGAACCGTACCCGGCTGCGCGGCGAGCGCGATCGCCGAGCCGCAGCCTGCGCACGGCGGCACAAGCCAGCGCGCCCGCGATGAACTGCGTCACGATCCGCGGCAGCCAGCTCCACGGCGTGTAGAACTGGCCGCTGGCCAGCAACAGCATCACCGGCGGCAACGAGGCCGCGAACGCCAACAACGTCAGGCTTCGCGCCCTCGTCACTATGCTGCATCCGGAAAATCACCAACACGACTACACCGAACAGCAGGTAGGCCAGCCATTCCGCGCTGATCGACCATGCCGGGCCCGTCCCAACTGGACCCGTCGAAGAATGGCTGAAACCACAGCTGCACCAACAGGATTTGCCGGAGATAGCTGACTGCGGTGAGGTCTTGCACCTCCGGCAACGGCACGTGACCGACGTGCTGGCTGAGGATCACCAACAACGCCGCCAGATGCATGGTGACCAGGTACACCGGCCACACTCTGGCCAGCCGCAGCCACAGGAAATGCAGGGTGGCGTGCGTCGACCACGATTGGCCCATCCGGTCGAGGTAGTTCCAGGTCAGCACGAACCCACTGAGGATGAAGAACAAGTCGACGCCCTGCGCGCCGCAGTTGAGCACCGGTGACAGCGCGTCCTTGAAGTCCGGCGACGCATCGGTCAACATCGGCCGGAAGTGAAACAGCACTACCCAGACCGCGGCGACTATGCGAAGGCCTGTCAGGGCCTTGATTTCTCCCTTTAGCTCTCCGAAGCGCACGACGCTCTTTCCGTCTGAACTCTGCTGTTTCGTTCGCCTTCTGGTCCGGCTGACCTGGCGATGTTCACCACTACCGGGCCATCAAAGGAAAGCCATATCGCAAGCCCCCCGACTGGCAACCGGCAGCCATTGGAGCCTAACAGCGCGATCGCCGCGATGGGCCTCAAGGGCAAGTGAGTGGCCCGAAAGCCTTACCGAAGAGTTAGACGCGGCTTCCGGTCCCCTTAGATTTCGCGAGGAACGTTGTGGATAGGTCGAGTCGGCGATGAGTCGGCCTCCATGACGTCACGCTGAATGGGGCTGCTTATGAGCTAACGCTGCGACTCGACAGGGAAACTGCACCTTCGATTGCGGTGGCGCCCAGATTCGGGCGCACTGTCGGCACCTGGCGACGGTGGTGACCATCCGAGGCGAAATCGACGCCGTCAACGTCGATTGGGTGAGCAAATACATTCGGCGTTTCTTCGTCGGGTCGAACCCGGTGGTGATCGACATGAGCGACATGCGCCAGTTCGCGGTGTCCGGCATCTCGCTTTTGTACGCAATTGACGAGGATTGCCGCGCCGCCGGGGTGGAGTGGACGTTGATCGCGAGCCCGGCGGTCACCGAAGTCCTGGATGCCTGCGGCGACCAGGACGCCAACGGCACCGTGTTTCCGATTGCGCCCTCCGTACACGAGGCGCTGCACAACCTGGCCGACGCCATCGTCAGCCGCCGTCAGCTGGTGCTGCCGCTCATCAAGAAGTCGGCTTAGAACGCCTTAGAACGCCTTAGAACGCCTTAGCCTGGCCACACCGACTACCGCCAGCACCGCGGCGGTGGTTGCCAGCAGCAGGGTCAGCAGCAACAGCTGAGGGTTGTAAACCAGCGAAGCGGTGGCCGGCTGCCCGTCCGCGATGGGTGCGACAGCCACCACGTATCGAGCGCGCAGCCAGCTGAGCCCGGCGGCCACCAGGGCGGCGCCGGCCAGGACGAATTCCGCCAGCGCCCGGACTTGGGTCTTCATTGCCGCGACCCTGCGTCATCACCATCGATGGTGACCGCGGGCGGCTCCACACGCTCCTGGACCAATGGTGTCAGCGCTGCCCGAAGGTGACGGTGACGCCGCGCCCAGGCCTGCGCGGTGCGCCCCTGGGTCAGTTTCAGCCCGATACCGGTGCGGCGACGCGGCACCCCGAACAATTCGCCAAGCGCCCGCGCCGACTGCCATGGCGCCAGCTCTTTGTCGGAAACCACAGAGTGTTCGGCTTCCGGATAGATTTTGACGATCTCGCTTACCAGGATCGTTTCGGTGCCCTCGCGTAGGGCGTCCTCGGTCAGTTCGACTGAGACGTGAATGCGCGCGGCCTTCACCTGCAGCGCGATGAACGCCGACACCATCACCAGAAAGATCCCCGGAGTCAGCAGCTGTATTCCGGCACCGCTCCACACTTCGATCAGAATCATCGACACCGCCGCGACCGGGCCTGACAGCACCCAGAGCCAGCTGGCACCGGGTTCGTAGAACAACGGCTTAGGATCCTTCGCTGCTGCCATCTCCAGCCTCATCTGGTGATTGTCGCCGGCCGACGGGCCGGTCACGAAAGCCAACCCGCCGCCGCGGCGGCCCAGTAGGTAAGCACGATATCCGCTCCGGCGCGCCGGATGCCGGTCAGCGATTCGAGCGCCGCGGCGCGGCCGTCAATCCAGCCGTTCGCGGCCGCAGCGCTGATCATCGCGTACTCCCCCGAGACTTGGTATGCAGCGACCGGCACCGGCGAGACCTCCGCCGCGGCGGCCACCACGTCGAGGTAACCCATGGCCGGTTTGACCATCACGATATCGGCACCCTCTTCGAGATCTAGTGCGATCTCGCGCAGCGCCTCGCGGACGTTGCCCGGCTCCTGCTGATAAGTGCGCCGGTCACCGGAAAGGCTGGAGCTCACCGCCTCCCGGAACGGGCCATAGAACGCCGAGGCGAACTTCGCCGCATAGGCCAGGATCACCACGTCGGCGTGGCCCGCGGCGTCCAGACCGTCACGGATCGCACCCACCTGGCCGTCCATCATCCCGCTCGGCCCTACCACTTGCGCGCCCGACTCCGCTTGAGCCACTGCAAGTTTCACGTAGCGGGCTACGGTCGCGTCGTTGTCAACCCGACCTCGTTCGTCGATGACTCCGCAGTGCCCGTGGTCGGTGAATTCGTCGAGGCAGGTGTCGGCCATCAGCACGGTGGCCTCGCCGAGATCCTTGGCCAAGTCACGCAGGGCGACGTTGAGGATGCCGTCGGGGTCGGTGCCCGACGAGCCGGTCGCGTCCTTGTCCTGGTCGCGTGGGACGCCGAACAACATCAGTCCACCCACTCCGGCGGCAACGGCATCGGCCGCCGCGCTGCGCAGCGAATCTCGCGTGTGCTGCACGACGCCCGGCATCGAAGCAATGGGCCGGGGTTGGTCGATACCGTCGGCGACGAACATCGGCAGCACCAAATGTCTTGGTTCCAAGGATGTTTGCGCCACCAAGCGACGTAACGCGGGGGTGGAACGGAGCCGACGCGGACGCTGCCGCGGGTAGGCACCCATCAGCCGCGAGCGTGCGCAAGATGCCAGCAGTGACGGCGTGTCGGTGTACAGACACGCTCCCCCGCAAGCGGGAGGGGCCCCCAGCCCGACTGCCAGGAAGCCACTAGCGCCTGCGGCTCTTCTTGCGTGGTGGTGGCAACGCGCCCTCGGCGCGCAGCCGCGCGGCATGTTCGGCCAATGCGTCGACCAGCGGGCCAACCGCGGCGGTCTCGGGCTGGACATCCACCCGCAAGCCGAATTCGGCGGCGGTCTCGGCGGTTTTGGGGCCGATGCAGGCGATGATGGTCCGCGCGTGCGGCTTGCCGGCGATGCCGACCAGGTTGCGCACCGTGGAACTCGACGTGAAGCACACCGCGTCGAAGCCGCCCGTCTTGATCATCTCGCGGGTGGTGGCCGGCGGTGGCGCGGCGCGCACGGTCCGGTAGGCAGTGACGTCCTCGATCTCCCAGCCACGTTCGCGCAGTCCCTCGGCCAGCGTTTCGGTGGCGATGTCGGCGCGCGGCAGCAGGACCCGGTTCACCGGGTCGAAAATGCTGTCATAGGGCGGGAAGTCGTCCAGTAGACCGAGCGAGGACTGCTCCCCCGCCGGCACCAGCTCGGGGCTGATCCCGAACGCGCGAACCCGGTCCGCGGTCGACTCGCCGACGCAAGCGATCTTCACACCCGAAAACGCTCTCGCATCCAGACCGAACTCGCCGAACTTCTCCCATACTGCACGCACCGCGTTGGTGGAAGTGAAAACCACCCATTGGAAACGGCCGTCGACCAGGCCCTTGACCGCGCGCTCCATCTGGGCGGGGCTGCGTGGCGGCTCGACGGCGATCGTCGGGACTTCAATCGGATGCGCACCGTAGGACGTGAGTCGCTCACTCATCTCGCCGGCCTGGTCCTTGGTGCGCGGCACCAGGATGGTCCAGCCGTACAGTGCGCGGCTCTCCCACCAGTTCAGCTTCGACCGGCTCGTCACGGTCTTGCCGATCGTGACCACCAGGGGTCCGGTCAGCGGGCCCGCCGGATCGGTACCGCCCAGGGCGGCCGGGTCGGTCAATCCGTGCAGCGTCGTCTCGACCGAACGCTGCTGACAGGTGGTGCCCTCAGCGGTCACTACGCATGGTGTGGAGTCGGCCAGCTCGTGCTCGATCAAGGTGCGGGCCGCATCGGCAAGGTGTGAAGCCGTGGCCTGCAGGATCAGCGGCCCAGGAGCCGCTGCCAAAGCCTCCCAATCCACATGCGGGCCACGCACATCGGCAACCGTGTACGAGGAACCCAGCGGCAAGCCGGCATAGGTCGGGACGGCGCTGGTCGCGGCCAGACCGGGCACGATCTCGACGTGCAGGTGACTGCGTGCGACGGAGTTCACCTCGGTGATCACCGAATCGACCGTCAGCGGGTCACCGGCCACCAGCCGCACCACGTCGACGCCAGAACGGGCCTCGGCGATCAGCGTCTTGGCGACCTCTGCGGGATCGCCCAGCGCCGGGCGAACATCTGGACCACCGGGCATCACTGCCGGCACGGCGTGGCTGTGGTCGCCCTCGGCGGGCCCGGCGGCGTTGTCGGCGCTCCCGGGAATGGGACCGGCCTGCGCAGGGCCGGAGACCGGCGGCAGGTCGTTACCGATCAGTGCCAGCACCGGCTCGGGGACGTCGGGGTCGATGAACACCAGCGGGGCATTCGCCAGCACCGTGGCGGCCCGCGTGGTCAACAGACCCGGATCCCCCGGACCAGCGCCCACGAAAGTGATGCGGCCCGGTCTCGGCTTGCGCCCTCGTATGCTCATTTGGCGAGTCATTGTCGCTCCCACGTCACTGTTAGTCACTTCCTTGCGCGGGGTCTTGCCGCGCTCCCCACATCAGTTCCCGGGCGCCCAGCTCGAACAACTCCGCGGCGACCGAAAGCCCAAGCTCCCGTGCTCGACCTGAAGTGCCGATGCCGGACGCGCGGATCACGTCGGATCCGTCCAGCGCCGCCACGCAGCCGCGCAACGACAACTCTTCGAAGATCCGGCCTTCCTCATCGATGGACTCGACCACTTCAGCGATCGCGCCCACCGGTGCGGAGCAGCCGGCCTCCAGTTCGGCGAGCAGGGCTCGCTCCGCGGTGACCGCCGCTCGTGTGTCGGCATCGTCCAACTCCGCCAACACTGCCGCCAACCGGCTCTCACCGGCGCGGCATTCGACCGCGAGTGCTCCCTGAGCCGGGGCTGGCAACATCTGCACCGACTCAAGCGTCTCGGTGACGTCATCGAGACGGCCCAGCCGGGCTAGACCTGCCCGGGCCACCACGATGGCGTCAAGATCACCACTGCTTACCCTGTTCAACCTGGTATCTAGGTTGCCTCGTAGGGGGCGGATTTCCAAACCGAGACCCAATGCTCTAAGCTGTGCCGCCCGCCGCGGCGAAGATGTGCCTACCAGCGCTCCGACCGGCAATTCCCCGAGTACCAGCCCGTCGCGGGCTACCAGGGCGTCGCGAGGGTCGTTACGTAGCGGTATGGCAGCAATCGTGAACCTCGGGTCATCGGCGGTCGGTAAATCCTTGTGCGAGTGCACCGCCGCATCGACGCGACCGTCTGCGATGGCCTCTCGCAGAGCAGTCGTGAAGACTCCCACCCCGAGAGTTTCGATGGGCGCTGAAGATTCGTCGCCCGCAGTGCTGATGATCACCAACTCGGCCGGGTGGCCATTGGCGATGAGGGCATCTCTGATTCCACCGGCCTGGGTGGTGGCCAACAGACTGCCCCGAGTACCTATTCGGATCACGTGCGCCAATCGGCTACTCGGCGGACTTTTTCGGATGATCACGCGGGCTATCAAGCGTGAGGTGCGCCTCGAATCCGCTTGCCACCACTGGCAATTCACCCGCAGTGGCGACTGCGTCGACGGACGTCTGGTCAAGTTCGAACAGCTCGCGCAGTGCCTCGGCGTAGCTGTCGCCACCCGGGGCGCTGGCGAGCTGCTTGATCCGCACGGTGGGCGCGTGCAGCAGCTTGTCCACCACTCTTCGCACAGTGCGGGCAACCTCCTCGCGCTGGGCGCTCTCCATCCCGGGCAATCGGTTGTCCAGGCGCAGTAGCTCCGCCTCGACCACGTCGGCGGCCCGCTGGCGCAGAGCGGTCACCGTCGGGGTGACCTCGGCCATCCGCTGCCCTGCCAGATAGGTGGCGACTTCGTCCGCCACGATGAGGCGAGCGGCGTCGACGTCGGCGGCGGCGGCGTGAGCCGAGGGTTCACGCTGCACCCGGTCCACATCGATGACCCAGACGCCGGGCAACCCGGCCACCGCCGGGTCGTACATCGCGGGGCATACCCAAGTCGCACATCACCAACGGGTGGGTCGCTTCGTCGCGGTGCGTGGCCGCCAGCGCATAGTGCACATCGGCAAGCGAAACCACCGGGCTGATCGCCCCGGTACAGCTGACCACTACGTCGGCCGCCGCCAGTGCGTCTGCCAGCCGATCGAGGGTCGAGCGCCTCGGACCGAACGCCCGATTCGCGGATTTTGCGAACCAGCCGCTGCGCCCGAGGCAGCGACCGGTTGAGCACGACGATGTGCCCAACGCCGGCGCGGGCCAGGTGCGCGGCCGACAATGCACCCATCGCTCCAGCGCCGATCAGCACGGCGGTCTTGCCTTCCAGCCCGCCCAGCCTGCGCTCGGCCATGCCGAGGACGACCGACACCATGGAGGCACCTGCCGCGTCGATAGCTGTTTCGGAATGCACCCGCTTGCCCACCGAGAGCGCGCGTTGGGCCAGCTCGTGCAGCACCCGACCGACGGTGCGGTTGGCCTCAGCGGCGGCGTACGCGCGACGCACCTGGCCGAGCACCTGCTGCTCGCCGATCACCGCGGAATCCAGACCGCTGGCAACCGCGAACAGATGCTCGACGGCGGCCTCGCTGTAGCGGACGTAGGCGTATTTGGTCAGGTCGCCCATCGACATCCCGGAGTATTCCGACAGCACCTGCCCGACTACCGACAACCCGCCGTGGAACGCGTCCACCACCGCGTAGACCTCGACCCGATTGCACGTCGACAGCAGCATGACTTCGGTCACCAGCGGCGACTGCAGCACCCGTTCGACGATTTTGGTCTGATCGGATTCGTCGATGCTGAGCCGTTCCAGGACGGAGACCGGCGCGCTGCGGTGCGAAACCCCGAAGAGCAGGATGCTCACGGCAGCATCACCTGGGCAGCCCCCTTGCTATTCACCAGCGTCTCAACCGGTGTCTACGGTAAACGTTTATCAGCTGGGCTACCAAATTTGTCGTGCTCGGCGAGATCGGCCCGCAGCCGGGGTTCGTCGATCTCCCAGTAGCTGTGCTCGAGGCCGTCCAGCAGGATCACCGGCAGCCGGTCGCCGAACTCCGCCCGCAGCGCGGAATTGCCGGCCAGCGCCGCGGCGTCGACGTCAGTGCTAGAGAGCTCGAAACCCAGCTCACCAGCCAGTTCAGCCAGCCTCGCGTGCGCTCGGGTGCAGATATCGCACCCATCGCGGGTCAGCAACTCCACCTGCGGCCGACTTGTCGCCTTTTGGAACGAGGGCGTCATCACACCAGTGTGGCTGCGGGGCCGGCGACTTGCTCACAGAGGGCATTGCAGGTGAATTGTCGGGCCGCGCGGTGGTCGTTACGTTGCCGCTGTGGCTGCTTCAGACAATCTGCGCGTCAACCCCTTGGTGATGCAGGGGTTCTCCCAGGCGCTCCGGGGTGGTGCCGAGGATCTACGGAATCGCCTGGCCGACCTCGATGGTCAGGTCAGCGAAATGCTGGCCGGCTGGCGGGGCAGATCTGGCGGCGCCTACACCGCTCAGTGGGAGCTGTGGCATCGCGGCGCCGGCGAGGTGCAGGTGGGGTTGTCGATCTTGGAGAGGTTGGTATCCCAAGCCGGCCGGGCTTATCAGGAGAACGAGGCCGCATCGAGCGAGGCGCTGCGCGGGGTCTGCCATGGCTGAGGCGTTTCGGGTAGATCCGCAGGCGTTGGCCGATTCGGTGCAACGAATGACAGAATTTCACCGCTGCGCCGAGAGCATGCTCGCCGAAATCGACTCTCTGGTCGCCAATCTCCACGCAACGTGGGCGGGGGAAGGTGCGGCGGCCCACGCCGAGGCGCACCGGCACTGGGCCCGTGGCGAGGCGATGATGCGCGAAGCGTTGGCTCAGTTGCGCAGCGCCGGGACGACAGCTCACCGCAACTACACCGGCGCGATGTCGACCAATCTGGCGATGTGGTCGTAACCCGATGGCGCCGCTGACCGTAGATCCCGCGGCTCTCGACCGCGCGGGCACCGACGTGGTTTCGGCGGGCGAGAGTCTGGGGTGGACCGTCATGACGCTGACCGTGGCGCTGCTGGGTTGTGCCGAGATGGCTGGCGATGATCCGGCGGGCGCGAGGCTGGGTCACAGCTACGACGACTCGGCGGCCAAGCTCATGGAGGCAATGGCGACCACCCGCGACGGGCTGTGCAGTCTCGGAACCGGCCTGCGGATGTCAGCGCACAACTACTCACTGGCCGAGGCAACGTCTGATGTTGGGGGCCGAGGCAGTCCGCTTGCAGCGCCGACGCCGATCGAGCCGCTCCTGGTCGGCGAGCCGCTGTCCTCCGTAGGGCCCGGTGTCGACGCCCCGCGGGGCTGGGGGTGGGTGTCCCCATTTATCGGAATGATTTGGCCCACAGCGGATTCAGAAAAACTGCGGACCGCCTCGGCGGCGTGGACGGCCACCGGCACGAAGTTCGCGCTTGCCGAGATCGACGGGACGGGGCGGGCGATAGGCGCGGTTCGCGCCCAGCAGATTCCCGAAGGGGCGGCCATCGATGCCGCTTTCTCCGACGCGTACGACAGCACCACCAACATCGTGCAGCAGTGCCAGACGATCGCGGCCCAGCTCGCCAGCTACGCCGCCAAGGTCGACGAGGTGCACGCGGCGATCCTGGACCTGTTGGCGCGCATCTGTGACCCGTTCACCGGGATCAAAGAGGTTTGGGACATCCTGACCGACCAGGACGAAGACGAGATCAAAAAGATCGCCGGCGACATCCGCACGCTCGTCGACAACTTCGCGGCCGAAGTCGACGCGCTACGAGCCCAGCTCGCGGCAGTGCTTGAGCAAGCGACGGCGGTGGTCACCTCGATGGGTGACCACGCCGTCAAACAGTGGGATCAGTTCTCGGGCGCCGTCGGCCCTGTGCTGACCCAGCTGGGGCAGTTCGGCAAGGGCTTCGGGGAGGAGGCCGTTGGGCTGGTCCAAGGACTGTGGGAAGTCAGCCAAGTGCGGGCCGTCACCGACCCGGCGGGTTGGTCGAACTCCATGCGGCGAAATGGCCAAGGGCATCGCACCACTGGTCGGTGGGTTGGGCGAGCACGGGCCCACCGTCGGCCAGGCGTGGCAGCAGCTCGGCAAGGAACTCACCCACTGGGACGACTGGAAGAGCCACCCCTTCGAGGCGCTCGGGAAAACCGGGTTCGACCTGGCGACGATGGCGCTTCCCGGCGGCCCCGCCGCAAAGCTGGGCAAGATCGGCACGGGTGCTCGCGATGCCCTTGAAGGGCTCGACGCCGTCAAGGGGCTCGATGCCGTCGGAGGGGTCGAAGGGCTCAGGAAGCCGCCGACGCTCAAGCCCCTGACACCCCCACGCGTCGAGCCGCCCAAGGTTGCGCCGCCTGGACCAGAGCCGGCGCCTCGGGCCTCGCCGCGCGAATCCGCGCCACAGACCAAGCCGGCACCCGCTCCGGCCGGAACACCGGCGCCGCATAGCCCAACCGAGTCAAAAACCGCGGTGGTCGCCAACCCGGCGCCGACCACACACCCTCGCCCGCAAGCGCATCTGCGCCGAACGATGCGCCCGCGGCACCGGCGACCCAGCACCCGGGTCCGGCGCCCGCCGAACCTGCTTCAGCGCGGACACCAGCCTTACCCGGCGACCGATCCGGCCCGCTCGCGCCCGATGCCGCGCACCCGCCGCATGCCGCACTCGGCACCCTCGGCCGCCGACGCACGGGCTGCACATTCCGTGCCGGGCGAGGCCGCGCCGCTGAGGAGTCACCACGGCGAGCCCCATGGCGGGGAGCCGGGTGGACCCAGCCACCACGAAGCTTTGCAATCGCCGGAATCGACCCCGAACCATCCGGACCATCCCGAGAATGAACCTCGAACGACGATCAGCGGACACGGCGCCTATTACGCCATCGATGGCTACATAATTGTGCCGCGCGGCACCACAATCACCATATATGCGGAACATGGATCGTCTATCACGGATGAACTCGGCAATCTGATCGAGTCCGGAGGCGATACCTCTCGCGTCTATTCACGCACTTTCCACTCCGGCGAAAGGATGCCAAATTACACGATCTATCCACCCGACGGATTGAACGTTGTCGGTGCACCACGAGTAGTTGCGACTCCGACCCGTTTGACAGAACTTATAGAAGCCGATATGGGGGACGTACACCTGGCAATATGTCCATTCGACGAAGCTAATCCAACGGGTTTAATATATGATGTGGGGGGAGTCTATGATGAATCATCAGGCATATTCGCACCGTACGAAGGAATCGATATGGATGATGGATAACAACGACATCGATAAACTGGTTGAGGCCGCCGCACAAGAGAATTCTCCCGCTGCCCGCCAGCGCCTGTTTCAAACGATCCGCACGACGGAGGTGTTTGCTCCTTGCGAGTTGGACCTGCATGACACGAATAAGGTCAGATCAACCCCCCTTGCCCGGCTTTCCGACGGTACGCATGCGATGATGTTGTTTACGTCGAAAGCGCATCCACACCTCTCGGAGCACCAGCACTTCGCCGGAGGAAATTTCGAGGACCACCTCGCCGCAGCGCTAAAGATGCCCCCTCTAGATTGGGTGATTCTGTCGAACAGCGCATCGCAGCGGGTGGCGATCCACAAGCAGCAGATCGCGACCATTCTCGACGATCTCAATTCGGATGACAGAGGCCAGAATTACGCTCAGCCACCTTCTGCGGGTGACGCCTCAAGCACCCTCCTTGAAGACTTCATCACACAGAGTGCAAGATCCGAATCAGACGAAGTGCCACACCAGGTCAGCGCGGCACTTCGAGACCGAGAGCTATTCCTCGAGTTGGCCGCGGGACAGAGCGAAGACGGTCAACCAGTTCTGAAAACCTTTCAAATTCAACACCTCGCGCATGTAGTGCGGGTGTACACCAGCCGAATCCGGCCGGGAATTAAGTACGGCGGTATTCAATGGGCACCGCTTAAAGAGATGGTCAGGGCCGCACCCGGAATCGGCGGTGTCCAGATCATGAATAACGCGGATGACTGGATCGTGTTCGATCGCGAAGCATTACGGCTCGGTGCAAGCGGCCAATAGCGATTGCAGCGCCGAACATGACTCGGGCTGGACCATCGATACTCCACGGTCGACGCTCCTCGGCTACCATAACGGGCCTACTCATCGCCGGATAGGGTTGATAGGGGCCGCCGAAAGCCCCGGACTGCACACCGACATAGGAGGTTTTCGATGGCTTCCTTTGAGGCGGACAGAGCGGATGAGTCTGACCGCGCGGATGCATCGGACAGCGCGGAAGGTGCCGGCGGTTTCGACCTCGAGTCGCTGGCGGCTAACGCCAGCGCGGAGCGCGCGCTTGCCGGCCTACATGCCGAGGAGACCGCCGAGGGCCATCGGCAGCCGCCCATCGACCTGACCGCCGCCGCGTTCTTCGATGTGGACAACACGCTTGTGCAAGGCTCCTCGGCAGTTCATTTCGGCCGCGGACTGGCCGCCCGCGACTACTTCACCTACCGGGACGTCGTCGGATTCGTTTACGCCCAGGCCAAGTTCCAGCTGCTTGGCAAGGAGAACAGCAACGACGTGGCCGCCGGCCGCCGCAAAGCGCTCGCGTTCATCGAGGGCCGATCGGTCGAGCAACTGATCGGGCTGGGCGAGGAGATCTACGACGAGATCATCGTCGACAAGATCTGGGCCGGCACCCGCGAGCTCACCCAGATGCACCTTGACGCCGGCCAGCAGGTCTGGCTGATCACCGCGACTCCGTACGAACTCGCGGCCACCATCGCACGCAGGCTCGGCCTCACCGGTGCGCTGGGCACCGTTGCCGAGTCGGCCGACGGCGTTTTCACCGGCAGGCTGGTCGGCGAGATATTGCACGGCCCGGGAAAGGCCCACGCGGTGCGGTCGCTGGCCATCCGGGAGGGCCTCAACCTCAAACGCTGCACCGCATACTCAGACAGCTTCAACGACGTGCCCATGCTGTCGCTGGTTGGCACCGCGGTCGCCATCAACCCCGACGCTCGCCTGCGCAGCCTGGCCCGCGAACGCGGCTGGGAGATCCGCGACTTCCGAACCGCTCGCAAGGCGGCCCGGATCGGGGTGCCATCGGCCCTGGCGCTGGGTGCGGCCGGTGGCGCATTGGCAGCGTTGGCGTCACGCCGGCAGCCGCGCTGATAGGCTGCGCCGCTGAGTACAAAGTTGAGCGGGGAGCAAAGCGGCATGACAGTCAGCCAAGAGGCCGAAGGGCTCATCGGTAGCCATTACCGGGCACCGGACTACTACGAGGTCGGGCGCGAGAAAATCCGCGAGTTTGCGATCGCGCTCCAAGACGACCAGCCAACGCACTACAGCGAAGCCAATGCGGCCGATGCCGGCTACCCCGCAGCGGTCGCTCCGCTGACGTTCCTGGCCATCGCCGGGCGGCGCGTGCAGCAGGAGATCTTTACCAAGTTCAGCATTCCGATCAACCTCGCCCGGGTCATCCACCGCGACCAGAAGTTCAAGTTTTATCGGCCGATCCTGAGCGGCGACAGGCTCTACTTCGACACCTACCTGGATTCGGTAATCGAATCCCACGGCACCGTGCTCGCCGAAATCCGGAGCGAAGTCACAGACATTGACGGCAAACCCGTGGTCACCAGCGTCGTCACCATGCTGGGCGAAGCGATCCACCAGAACACCGGTGACACTGTCGCCGCAATCGCATCAATTTCGGCCGGAACGTAGGTCCGAGAAGCTCAGCCGAAGAAGATGTTGCGGCGCCCGGCCAACAAGCGGTAGAGCGTCTGCTGAATCGTCTCGCGCACCTGATCGGTCAACTCGAAGGTCACCATCGGGTCGTCGGCGTCGCTGGCCGCATAATCGGTGGTGTAAATCGGTTCGCCGAACGCGATACGCCACTTCGACGGCAACGGCACCAAGCCCGCTGGGCCGGCCAGCGGGAACAGGGGCGTGATCGGGAAGTAGGGCAGGCCGAACAGCCGCGCGAGCAGCTTCACATCGGTCAACATCGGATAGATCTCTTCAGAACCGATGATCGAACACGGGATGATCGGCGCCTGAGTGCGGAGCGCGGCCGTCACAAAGCCGCCACGGCCGAACCGCTGCAATCGATAGCGGTCCTCGAATCGCTTGCCCAGGCCCTTGTAGCCCTCCGGGAACACCGCGGTGAGTTCGCCCGCGGCTAGCAGTCGCTGCGCGTCGGTCGTGCAGGCCATGGTGTGGCCCGCCCGGCGCGCGGCCTCGCCGACGACCGGCAAGTCGAAAACCATGTCGGCGGCCAGCAGTCGCAGGTCCCGCTGCGCGGGATTCTCATCGTGAACAGCGACCGACAGCATCAGCCCGTCGAACGGCAAGACCCCGGCGTGATTGGCCACCAACAGCGCGGCACCATCGGCCGGCAGGTTCTCGATCCCGCTGACTTCAACCCGGAACCAGGATTTGAAGAAGAACCTCAGCAAAGGCCGAACGATCGCATCATTGAAGTGCGGATCGAACCCGAACTCGTCAACCGTGTAATCGCCGGTAAGCCGTTGCCGCAGGAATCCGGTGACGGCGGCGACGCGCTGTGCGAGATCATTCAGCGGCGCGCCGGTGGTCCCCGACATGGCAGGCGCACCGGCGTCACGTCGGTGCTCATCGATTTCACGGACGACCGCAGCGATCTCTTCGGCCGTCGCGCGGCCGTTCGGATCGGGCAGCATCGACGGATGCTGGCGCGATGCGTCCGCTCGTTGACCGGCACGGCGACGTGCCGCTACTCGACCCCTATTCGTATGCAGGGGAATAACATTCGCTCTTGTTTCGCCCGCCACAATATCTACCTGACCCCACCCCATGAAACTGGTTTCCGGCTACCCAAGCGCTGCGCTAGCGCCACCGTGCGACCCTCCAGCGAGCGTACCCGATGTGGGTCGACAATGGGAGTCAAGCCACGGCCGCGGACGTAGTCGTCGAACGCCTCGGCCGTCGTCCATTTGGGCTGGTAGCCGAGTTCGGAGATCATCCTGGCGGTGTCCATGACCCGGCCGTAACTCAGGTAATCGAATTGCTCGCGATTGATCTCGGTGTAGCGATTCGCCCGCCGCAGCGAATCCAGAGCCCACACCCCGAAACCCGGCACGGGCAACGGGATCCGGCCGGCTCGCCGGATGGCCTGCGACAGCATGATGATGCCGCTGGCGCCGATGTTGAACGTACCGGCCCGCCCGGCCATCGCCGCGCGTTCCAGCGCGCCCAGCGCGTCTTGCTCATGCAATAGCTGTAATCGCGCATCGCGGCCGAACATCGTGGGAACCAACGGGCCGCCCAGATAGCGCGACAGGGTGGTGTCCATCGCCGGCCCGATCATGTTGGCCAGCCGCAGGATGGTCACCGCGATATCGGGCCGTCGGCGGCCCAATCCGCGCACGTAACCCTCGATGTCGAGGCTGTCCTTGGCGAATCCCTCGCGAAACGGCCGACGGCTGCTGCTGTTCTCGGTGAACATCACCGGATCGTGCGCACTCGACCCGTACACCTCAGAGGTCGATTTCAGCACGACGCGGCGTACCGACGGCGCCTTCTGGCACGCGGCGAAAAGTTGCATCGCGCCCATCACGTTGAGTTCCTTCAACGCGGCACTACCGCCAGAGCGCGGCGCATAGGAGGCCGCCGCAGCATGCACCACCGTATCGACGTCGCCATTGCGAATCACCTTGGCGATGAAAGGATTACGAATGTCGGCCCGAACGAACTCGGCTCGACCCATTCGCCGCAGCATGTCTTTGCTCGGCGCAACCGCGTCGACCGCGATGACCCCTTTGATCAGTGGGTTCTGCGCAAGTCGAGCTGTCAGGTAACCACCCAGAAATCGACACGCACCAGTAACCAGCACCACCTTGGGGTAATGCATGGTGTCGTCGCCGATACCGCCCGTTCCGGCATCTTCCCCATTCGAGGAATCCACCTAAGCAGCGTAACGGCCGGGCGAGACACGGGCGTTACGGCCGCGTGACGCCCTGGGGAGACTGGGCCTTACTTGCCAAGTTTTCTGCGCTGCACCCGGGTGCGGCGCAGCAGCTTGCGGTGCTTTTTCTTCGACATACGTTTGCGCCGCTTCTTGATTACTGAACCCATGAACTCCGCTATCTGACCCGTGACCGGCTTTTTTAAGGACCGGGATACTTTACCCGGCTGCCGGCACCGAACACCAAACGGCGGCGTCAGACTACGTTAAAGGGCCATCCGACGAGGTCAGGTACCGATGCGGCCGGGCGTCATCGCGCGGCCTGCGTTCGGATCAGCCTGCATCGAAGTACGACGTCTCCAGCATCTCGTGCACAGCCTTGGCGTGCACGCGGAAGGACCGCCCAACGCGTACCGCGGGCAGTTCGCCGTTGTGCACCAGCCGGTACACCGTCATCTTGGACACCCGCATCAGGGAGGCCACCTCGGCGACGGTCAAAAACTGTGTCCTGGCCTGCTGGCCGTCGGCGGAACCGGCATCTCGCACCGATTTACCGCCAGCCGAATCCCGCGCCAATGGCCCGTTCGTAGACGTCATTGCAACCCAATCATTGTCAGGCACGCGCAATGCCAGTGGCTTCCCCTCCGCTGGCACCCACGCGCGCTTACACAGAGGAGAATAGCGGGACTAGTGGGGTTACTGGTACTGGTGGGGGACAATCATTATCAAACTCTTGAATTATTCGGATGTAATTCTCAGCTGCTCAGAGCGCTTTTTTGCGGCCTGAACCGCTGCATCAACAGCCGCTCGGAATCCGCCTTTTTCCAGTTCCCGCAGCGCAGCAGCGGTAGTACCCCCGGGCGAAGTAACGGTGGCCCGCAATTGGGCCGCCGCGGTGTCGCCCCGCGTACTCGACGATTCGCCGTCGACCGACCGGTCCCGATTCATCCGGTCGACCAACATTTCCGCGGTCCCCGCCATGGTCTGCACTGTCAACTCGGTTGCGACCTGGCGGCTCAAGCCCGCCGCGACGCCGGCGTCCACCAGGGCCTCAACCATCAACAGGAAATACGCCGGACCGGATCCGGACAGTGCCGTCACCGCATCCATCTGGTCCTCGGGAACGGTCAGCGCGCTGCCGACGGCGTCGAACAATGCCGACACCTCATCGAGCTGGTCCGCGCTGACGAAACGGCCCTGGGCCAATGCGGTGACGCCCGCGCCCACCAGCGCTGCCGCGTTCGGCATTGCCCGGACCACCGGCGTCCCCGCCGGCAGTTTGGACTCGACATGGGCGATCGTGATTCCCGCCGCGACCGTGACGTACACCTGCTCCGGACTGTCGTTCTCGGCTCCGCCGGCCGCACGGGCCAGCTCCCCCAGCACCGACTCGACGTCGGCGGGCTTGACCGCCACGACAACGAACGCCGCGTTGTCCACCGCTTCGCTCACCGACGTCACTAGCACCGAATAGGTATCGGCCAGATACGTGGCGCGGTCGGGCATGCGTTCGGCGAGCACCAGATCTTTGGCCTGCCGCCCCGCGCGCAGCAGGCCCGACAGCAATGCCTCGCCGATGCTGCCGCCACCGATGATCGCGATTCTTGCCATGCCGGAAAGCATCGCAGACAGCCCGGCGGATCCGAGCTACCGGGCATCACCTTTTCGGAGGCACCATCGCCAGTTGCCGCGACTGGACCACGATGCGGCCCAGGCTGTCGACGACGATGTGGTCTTCGTCGAACCAGTCGTGTCCGATCTCCAGGCAGGTACAGATCACCCGCAGCCAGCCGTCGGCCGGCAAGGCCCTCAAGAAGGCCGTCAGCTGCACGGTGGGCGCCCAGCCGGTGCGGTCCACGGCAAAGGTCACAGGCGCCGACAGGTCGCCACACATGAGCGCAAACAGCGCGTCCGGCGCGACGCCGCGCGGGCGTGCCCACATCTGGAACACCGGGGGACGCCCAGCCCACCCGTCCCTGGCCGGAGCCATCGTCGACAGCACTGGTCGCACGTCGCAACCTTCGCCTAGGTGCACCAGGCCGCCCAAAGGGTGGCCAGGTCCGATCGGTTCGATGTCGTCGGGCGGTTCCGGTGCCATCAAACCGACAACTGGGTTCGCCGACAGCAGGGGTTGACCCTCCCTACCAGGCAGAAAATGCTCCGGTTCGCCCAGATTGACGACGGCGTGCACCGCGGCACGGTCGCCCTGGATGAGCTCAACGTCAACCACGCTGATGCGGCGGCCGCGCTTGCGGATCGAGGTCACCAGGCGCATCACCCCCGGGTCGGGCGCCGACAGGAAACTTGCCGACACCGAGACAGGCTCTAAGGGTCCGCCGGATCGACCCGGCACGGAGGCGCAAGCGGTACGGGCGGCGTTGGCACACAGAGCCAGCATCGCGCCTCCGTGCACCTTGGGCCCGATCGTCCAGTGCTTGTCCAGCTCACCTTCAAATACCCCCGGGTCGACCTCACGCAGCGTCATTGCGGTGGTGAAGAGCGCGGTCATGGTCTCGTCCTTCTGCGAATTCAGCGGGACGTCAGCGCAGCAGGTGCGTGCGGGCGAACTGCAACGATTCGGCGAGCATGGCCTCTCGTTCGTTGGCTGAACGCGCACTTGAGGTGGACACCTCAAGGATGACGTGGCCCGCAAAATGGCTGGCTGCCAGCATCTGACACACCTCGGCGGTGGGCTCCGTTCCGCGCCCCGGCACGAGGTGCTCGTCGGCGGGCAGGCCGCTGCCGTCGCACAAGTGCAGATGCACCAGCCCCGAGCCCATCCGTTGGGCCATGTCCAGCGCGTCGGTGCCGGCGGTGGAAGTGTGCGACAGATCCAGCGTGTAGTGCGCGTGCTCGCCGTCCAGCGGGTCGTAGGACGGCGCGAACGCCGAAATTGCGGGACCGGGGCCACCGCCGCGCCTGCGCATCCGTTGACGCGACTGGTCGGCCCCGAAAAACCGGTCCGCGCGGAACGGGAACATGTTTTCCACGGCGACCAGCACGTCACTGGCCGCTTCGAGTTCCATGACCTGGTCGCTGAACCCCTCGGCGTAGCGCCGTTGCCAGCGAAACGGCGGATGCACGACGACCGTCTGGGCGCCCAGCTGTTCGGCGGCCTTGACGCTGCGTTCCAGCTTGGAAATCGGGTTCGAGCCCCACACCCGCTGCGAGATCAGCAGGCACGGGGCATGCACGGAGAGCACCGGCACGTGATGGCGCCGGGACATCGTCTGGACGGCATCGATGTCCTGGCTGACCGTCTCGCTCCACACCATCAGCTCGACGCCGTCGTAGCCGAGCCTGGCCGCGTACTCAAACGCGGCCTCGGCCCTCAACGGGTAGACCGAGGCCGTCGACAGGCCGACTTTGATTGCTGGGCGCAAGTGTCTCTGAGGTTCTGAGTAGGTGGCGGGTCTATCCCGATTGCAAGGACAATGCCAGCGGTCCCAAGGTGATCAGCGCCCCCACCGCAACCGCGATCAACGTACTGGTGATGTCCTCGGTCTTACGCACCACCCGGACTCCAACGACCAGGCCCAGAATGACCAGCACCGACAGCACCAGCGCCACGATGCTGTTCCAACGCCACAGCTCGTCGAACGCAATGAACAGCCCTGCGCCGAAGGCCACGGCCAGGATCGACTGAAATACGATCAGACTGCCGCGCCACAATGTCTCCAACCTGGTCTCGGACCTGGTCTCGGACGCGCCCGATCCGCGGTGGGCGTCCTGAGCCTGGCTATCGCGGCCCGGCAGCCGGGATCCCTTATCGAGGGCGTCCTCGCTGGGTTCGGCTGTCGCCGACTCGACGCCCGACGAAGCCGCATCGTTGGCCCGCTGGTCACTGCGCCGTCGAGCCAGTTCATCGGCCAGCGTCTGACCGCCGAACAATGTCCCCTCCGACGCCTGCAGATAGGAACGCACGTAGGCGGAATCCTCGCTGGCCGGCTCCGCTTCGCGCACCTCGGAATCCATTACGTCCACCGGGGAGCCGGCGTAATGGTCAACGGGATCAGGACTCATGCCTTCCGCACCGGATTGCGGCTCCGACTGGTCGGTATCGGCAGGCAGGCTCTCGTCGTCTCGGGCATCTGCTTGGCGCAGAGGTCGCGGGTAAGCGCTGCGCTCGGGCCCTCCCTGGCGCTGACTCCGTGGCGCTGATTTGGGCCAGCGTGGCACGGGTTCGGACCAGTACGCGGCCTTGCTTGGTTTTACGCTAGCCGGCTTTTCGCCGGCCGGTTCGACGCCGGTCTGCTCGGAAACGACGTCGGTGCGTGCCGCCGGGGCTACCGGTTGGGCGGCTCGGATTCCCGCGTTGGCACCGGGCGCCCGTGCTGGCATCGCAGCTTTCCGGGCCTGCTCGAGGTCGTCGCCGTCACGGATGATCGGAATTTCACCGGTCAGCTCGGCGACCGTGATGGAATCGTCGCCGCGCCGTCGCCTGCGCCGGCGGGTGACCGCCGGGGCACCCAGAGTTCCGTTCTTGGCCAGCAATTCGGCGACCGAGATCGGCTTGCTGCTGTCCGTCTCAGATTGTGGTCCGGTCATGCTTTGTCGCCTCTCGATCGGTTAGCTGCGTTCCGATCAACTACCTGACCCTTAGCATCTCGCACCGACGTCTCCACGAGGGCAGTTCCGTCGGCTTCACTATCGAGTTTGCGCAAGATGAGACCCTCCCGCAAAGCCCACGGGCAGATATCTACTGTTTCTATCGACAGCATTCGCATACTCGCTTCCGCCACCAGAGCGCCCGCCACGATTTGCGGCGCTCGCTCGGTGCTAACTCCCTCTAATTCGGCCCGGTCAGCGGTCGTCATCCTAGATATGAAAGATATGAGTTGCCTGAGGCCGTTGGCAGTGAGTGACCTCTTGACCCGCGGCCCCGCCGCCGACGGCGCCGCACCGGTCAGCCGGGCCAGCGAGCGAAATGTCTTCGATGTCGCCACCGCCAAGTCAGGATCACCGGCTTCGAGAATCGACTCACTGGCATCTGCCAGCTCGGAGTCCAGCCAGTCACGCAGCATGGCCACCCGACGCCGACCGGGCGGGTCCTCTGACAACCATTCGCGGGTCAATCTTCCGGCACCCAGCGGCAGGGACAACGCCACCTCGGGATCCTCATCGACGCCGCTAGACAATTCCAGCGAGCCGCCGCCGATGTCCAGGTTGATGATCCGCCCCGCGCTCCACCCGTACCATCGCCGCACCGCCAGGAAGGTCAGCCGCGACTCGTCGACGCCGCGCAGCACCTCTAGCTCAACGCCGGTCTCCTTGCGTACCCGGGAAAGCACGTCATCGGAATTCTCGGCGTCCCGGACCGCCGACGTGGCAAACGCCATCATCTCAGAGCAACCGGAGCTGATCGCGATCTTGGCGAACTCATCGATCGTGGAAACCAGCTTGTCCGCCCCGCGTTTCGTGATGTTGCCTGAGTTGTCGGTGGCCTCGGCCAATCGCAACGTGGCTTTCGTCGAACTCATCGGCGTCGGATGCCCGCCACGGTGGGCATCAACCACCAGCAGGTTGACCGTGTTGCTGCCAACGTCGAGGACGCCTAATCGCACGAAAGCCAACCTAGTCGTGCGACGATGCGGGGCGCGTGCGGCCCGCTGAGGAGCCCGACAATTAAATCGAGCGTGCGACGATGCGGGGCGCGTGCGGCCCGCTGAGGAGCCCGACAATTTAGATCCAGCAGGAGCCATCGCCGCCCGAGTGTCAGCGGGTCCAGCGGCCGGAATTGTGGTCTAACGTTGATCCGTGGTGAACTCGCGCCAGGAACCGGGACAAGAAGTCGAACTGGACTTCGCCCGCGAATGGGTGGAGTTCTATGACCCGGACAATCCCGAGCACCTGATCGCGGCCGATCTCACGTGGCTGCTGTCCCGCTGGACGTGCGTGTTCGGCACATCGGCCTGCCGCGGCACCGTTCTGGGCCGGCCGAATGACGGCTGCTGCTCGCACGGCGCGTTCTTGTCCGACGATGACGACCGGGCCCGGTTGGACGACGCGGTAGAAAAGCTGACCGACAACGACTGGCAATACCGCGAAAAAGGTCTAGGCAACAAGGGCTATCTGGAGCTTGACGAGCACGAGGGCCAACCCCAATACCGGACCCGCAAACACAAGGACGCATGCATCTTCTTGAATCGGCCAGGGTTTGCCGGCGGTGCCGGCTGCGCGCTGCACAGCAAAGCACTCAAGCTGGGCGTGCCGCCGTTGACGATGAAACCCGACGTCTGTTGGCAGTTGCCGATCCGGCGCAGCCAGGAGTGGGTGACCCGGCCTGACGACACCGAAATCCTCAAGACCACCGTCACCGAATACGACCGTCGCGGCTGGGGTTCCGGTGGCTCCGACCTGCATTGGTACTGCAGCGGCGATCCTGCCGCCCATGTGGGCGCAAAGCAGGTGTGGGAGAGCCTGGCCGACGAGCTCACCGAACTTCTCGGCGAGAAGGCCTATGGGGAGTTGGCGGCAATGTGCAAGCGCCGCAACAAATTGGGACTGATCGCCGTGCACCCCGCGACGCGGGCTGCCGAGTAGCCAGCCGCCGGCTCGCTAGTCGAGTGTGCCTCCTGGGCCGGAAATCCGCGATATTCCCGCCCGCAACGCACACGCAACGCCCTCAACGCACACTCGACGCCCTCACCGCAGATGCAACCCCTCGATGGGCTGGCCGTCGGTCTTGTAGCCCAAGCCGTCGTTTGTTATGGCCACACCTGAATTTGTGACGGCTGCGGGCGTCCGACTTGGCGAATATGGGTTCAGCAGTCAACGCAGCCCATGCCGTGGCGTCACGCCCCACGAACGCGGTGTCTGTGATCAGCTAGGAACGTGGATCAGGGCGGCACTCAGCCTTCGAGCTTGTAGCCCAGCCCCCGCACCGTCACCAGGTGCACCGGGTTCGCCGGATCCCCTTCAATCTTGGAACGCAGCCGCTTGACATGAACGTCAAGGGTTTTGGTGTCGCCGACGTAGTCAGCACCCCAGACCCGGTCGATCAACTGTCCCCGGGTCAGCACCCGCCCGCTGTTGCGCATCAGGTATTCGAGCAGGTCGAATTCCTTGAGCGGCAAAGTGATTGCGTCGCCATTGACCGATACGACGTGCCGCTCGACATCCATCCGCACCGGGCCGGACTCCAAGACCCCGTCACTGATCTCGGAGTCGTCGTCACCACCCCGGCGTAGCACGGCCCGGATCCGCGCGATCAACTCACGCGCCGAATACGGCTTGGTCACATAGTCGTCGGCGCCCAGCTCCAGGCCGACCACCTTGTCGATCTCGCTGTCCCGGGCGGTCACCATGATCACCGGCACGCTGGAACGAGCACGCAGTTGCTTGCACACATCGGTGCCCGACATGCCCGGCAGCATCAGATCGAGTAGCACGATGTCCGCACCGGCGCGGTCGAATTCGGCCAGCGCGGCCGGCCCATCGGTCACCACCGTGGCCTCAAAGCCTTCCTTGCGGAGCAAAAAGGCCAGCGGATCGGCAAGCGACTCCTCGTCCTCAACGATCATTACACTTGTCATTTGCGCAACTCCCCATTGTTTTGCTCGGCATGGTCACTGGCGTAAGTCATCGACTTAGCTCTTCCTCTCGTTGGGATCTAGCGGGCCGTATGTCGCGACCCCGCGATTGCTCGGGTTCTTCGTCGTCGTCCTGGTCAGCGGGCATCGCCGGGATAGACAGCGTGAACGTCGATCCCGTTCCCGGCTTGCTCCACACGCCGATGCTGCCGTCGTGGTTGGCCGCCACGTGTTTGACGATCGCCAGCCCAAGACCGCTGCCCCCGGTGGCGCGCGAACGCGCCTTGTCCCCGCGGAAAAACCGTTCGAAGACACGCTCCTGGTCTTCCAGGGCGATCCCGATGCCCCGGTCGGTGACGGCGATCTCGATGTTGTCACCGCGGCGGCGGCGGCTGATCGACACCGGCGAGCCCGGAGTGGAGTAAGCGATCGCGTTGGAGACCAGATTCGCCAGGGCGGTGACTAGCAGGGTTTGGTCACCCAGCACCCGCAAGCCGCCGGGTGCGTCGGTGCGAACCTCGATGTGAGCATTCTCAGCGGCCACCTTATGGCGTGAAATCGCCTCGGATACAACGGTATCGACATCAACATCGGTGACGTTGGGCAGCCGCTCGGCGCCCTGCAGCCGCGACAGCTCGATCAATTCGGCAACCATGTCGCCCAGCCGGTTGGCTTCGATGAGCACCTTCTCCGCGAACCGGCGAACGGTGTCGGAGTCGTCGGCCGAAGCCAGCAGGGCCTCGGCGAGTAGCGCCATGGCGCCAACCGGCGTTTTGAGCTCGTGGCTGACGTTGGCCACGAAGTCACGTCTGGTCGCCTCCATGCGGGCGTAGTCGGACTGGTCGTGGACGAAGACCACGGCAAATCGGCGGTCTTCCTCGCTCAGCAACCGGGCTTGCCCATGCACCGACAGCCCGGACCTGCCGGCGACCTGGCGTCTGCCCGGCTGCAGGTCGAACTCGACCTCGTCACCGGCCAGCGCCTGCTGCGCGGCCTGCCAGGCCTGGTCGTCGAGCTGCCGATCGCGCACCAGGCCGAGCTCCCTGGCCCGATCGTTGAGATATACGACATCGCGATGCGAATCCACCACCGCGGCGCCCAGCGGCATCAGCGCGACGATGCGTTCCAGCATCTGTGCGACAGTGATCCCCGTCCACTCGGTGGCCACTCGTTGGCGGCGTTTAGCTACCCGGGGCGAAAGCCGAGTGCCAACGGCTACGCCTACGGCCAGCGTCAGCACGGACAAGACCCCGGCCAACAACACTGCCGAGAACACAGTCACAGCAAAATCCTACAAATTTGGTGAACGCCACCCTAGCGGGGCAAGGCCAAAAACGGACAAGTCACACATTGCGTGGCAGGTGTTCCGCTGACGTTAACGGATTGTTTGGCAAACGGGGCTTTCAGCCGCAAAAACGGGCCACCGGGGTCGGCGACCGCAGTTACTTGCGTCCTTGATTGGCTACCGCCGCGGCGCCTGCGGCGGCCGCAGCCGGGTCGAGGTAGGTGCCCCCCGGCACCAGCGGCCGCAAGTCGGCATCGAGGTCGTAGCGCAGCGGGATACCAGTCGGGATATTCAGCTCAGCGATGTCGTCATCGGATACGTGGTCCAGGTACTTGACCAAAGCGCGCAAGGAATTGCCGTGGGCGACCATCAGCACGGTCTTACCCGCCCGCAGATCCGGGACGATCACGTCGGTGAAATACGGCAGAAAACGGACCACCACGTCGGCCAGGCATTCGGTCAACGGGCCGCCGCCGACGTTGGCGTAACGCGGGTCGGCGTCCTGGCTGAACTCGCTGCCCTTTTCGATCGGCGGCGGCGGCGTGTCGTAGCTGCGCCGCCACGCCATGAACTGCTCGTCGCCGAAGCGGGCCTTGGTCTGGGCCTTGTCCAGGCCCTGCAGCGCGCCGTAGTGGCGTTCGTTGAGCCGCCAGCTGCGGTGGACGGGGATCCACAGCAGGTCGGCGCTTTCCAGGGCCAGGTGCGCGGTGGTGATCGCACGCCGCAGCAGCGACGTGTACAGGACGTCGGGCAACAGGTCGTGTTGCGTCAACAGCTCTCCGGCGCGAACCGCCTCGGCCCGGCCCTTTTCGGTCAGCCCGACGTCGACCCAGCCTGTGAACAGGTTGAGGGCATTCCAGTCGCTTTCGCCGTGGCGGAGCAGAACCAACGTGCCAGTGTCACCCATGCCGGTTAGTCTCTCACGCACTCACTTAGTCGTCTTGCCCGTCGTCATCGATCAGATGCGCAAAAGCCTCCAGGTTCTTCAGCGACTCGCCGCGAGAAACCCGCCACTCCCACTCTTTTTGGATCGACGAACGAAAACCTAACTCCAGCAACGTATTGAAGTCCGAGTCGACCGCCTCGAGCACCTGTCCGAGAACCCGGTCGATCTCGTCGGCATCGACCGAAGCCAACGACATCCGGCCCACCAGGTAAATATCGCCGACGTTGTCCAGCGTGTACGCGACACCGTAAAGCCGGCGGTTGCGTTTGAGCAGGAAGCGGTAAACGCCCTCATGGTTCTCGTCGGGCTTGCGGCAGACGAACGCCTCGACCCGTACCGAATGTTCGCCGACGCTCAGGATGGTGTTGGTCTTGAGCTTGCGCTCACCGGGCAGCTCCACCACCAGTCCCGGCAATCCGCCTTGCACCCCAGCGTGTTCCGCGTATGTCAGCTCGCTGGCCCGCAGTGCTTCCTCGATCACCAGCTGCACCGGCGGTTTCACGCACCGACCTCACGACGCGGCGTCCAGTGCCGCGGCTTGCGCGCCGCCACCCGGTCACGGCCCCGGCGCTGGCGCTCGGCAGCGAAACCGCCGATCGCACGCCGGTAGCTGGACAGCAGTGCGTCAGTGGTGTTCTCCCAGGAGAACGTCGCCGCATGCGCCGCCGCTGCCGCGCTCATCTCCTGTCCGCCGGGACCGGCGCACAGCCGGAGCAGATCATCGATGGCATCCGCCCACTGGTCGACACCGTGCCCGGAGACCAGGGCGCCGGTGACCCCGTCGCGCACCGCCACCGGCAGACCGCCCACGGCGGCGGCAACCACGGGTGTACCGCAGGCCTGCGCCTCGACGGCGACCAACCCGAACGACTCCGAATAGCTTGGCACCGCAACCAGATCCGCGGCCTGAAACAGCGTTGCTAGGTTCGGGCGAGTTTGCGGCGGCAGGAAGGTCACCCGCGCCGTGATGCCGAGTTCGTCAGCGAGCCGGACCAATCCATCAGGTGAGGCAAGGCCGCTGCCCGACGGCCCACCCGCAACGACGATGCGAACCCCCGGCAGTTTTGCGGCGGCCCGCAGCACGATATCGGGTGCCTTCAGCGGCTGGATTCGTCCCACGAAGGCCACCACAGGCTCGTCGAGCGGCAGCCCCAGCGCGGTCCGGGCAGCACGTCGATCACCCGGATGGAACACTTCCAGATCAACACCGGGGTGGACCACGTCGATTCGCCTGGGATCTGCGCGGTGAATCGAGATCAGTTGTCTGGCTTCATCTTCGGTGTTAACGATGAGCCGGTCCGCCTCGTCGACGACCTGCTGTTCGCCAACAGTGCGCAGCGGCGGCTCGGGCCTATCGCCGGCGGCGAGCGCCGCGTTCTTCACGGCCGCCAAGGTGTGCGCGGTGTGCACCAACGGCACCGCCCAGCGGTCGCGCGCCAGCCAGCCGACCTGACCCGACAACCAATAGTGCGAGTGCACGATGTCGTAGTAACCCGGCTCATGGGACGCTTCGGCGCGCAGCACCCCGGCCGCGAAAGCGCACAGCTGGGTGGGCAGATCGTATTTGTCCAGACCCTCGAACGGCCCCGCCACCATATTGCGCACCAGCACACCGGGCGCGACGCGCTCGACGGGCGAATCGGCGGACGCGGTGGCCCGAGTGAAGATCTCTACCTCGATGCCCCGTTTGGCCAGGTGCAACGCACTTTGCAGCACATAGACGTTCATACCCCCGGCGTCGCCGGTACCCGGCTGGGCAAGTGGCGAGGTGTGCACTGCCAACACCGCAACCCGGCGCGGGTTGTCCGCTGCGGGAACGCTCCGATTCCCGCTCCGCTCTGAAGGCCGCACACTTTCATCTTTACAGGACGGTGCCACCCTTATCGGGCGGACCCAGCGTCGAATCGTGCGTGCGGGCCCGTTGTTCGCGTTAAGCGGAAGATTCGGGGGCAACCTGGCGCAGCCGGGAGTCCAGTGCCCCGGCGCGGCGCATCGCGCTCAGCGGATCGGCGTAGAGCCCACCCAGCGACACAATCCCCGCCCCGGCCTCTTGCACCCGGTTACCGAAGACGGTGACGCGAAGGTCGCGCGGCGCCAGCACGGAGCGCCCGACGAACGCCGCCTCGACCTGCTCCATCGCCTCGGGGTATTCCGTGAATGCCTGGCCACCGACGACCAGCTCGTCGGGGTTAAGCAGGTCACGCAGCAAGGCGACCGCCTCACCAAGAACCCGGGCCCGCTCGTCCAGTAGCTCTTTGGCCTGCTGGTTGCCGGATCGCGCGACCCGCACCAAGTCGGTGATGCCGGCGGCGGATCCGCCCGTGCGAGTCGCCGGGGCCCCACCAACCAAGCCGGGCAAAATCCGGAGTCGGCGTGCCGCACCCAACACCGCTTCGTCACTGACGGTGGATTCCAGCTGTCCGGTACCGCCGAGCAGTTCCGAGTAGGCGGGTAGTGCCGCGATGGTGCCCGGGCCACTGGCTGGGCAATGCACGCGACCGCCGATCACCAAGGCATAGCCCACGGTCTCGCGGGCGTAGACATACAGGCTGGTCGGCGAGGTTGGCGCGAAGCGCCGCATGCCAAGCAACAGCTCGGCTCCGGCCATCGCGTCGACGTGCGATGCCACCGACACCGGCAGGCCCAGTGCGTCGGCCAGTACCGGCCCGACGGGCGCTTGCCGCCAGCCCAGCCGCGGGTGGTCAACGTGGCCCGTTGCACTGTCGACGGCGCCACCGATCGCCACCCCGACCCAGAGCGGCCGACGCCGATGCCAGCGCCTCAGGTAACGGCTGGCGCTCTCGGCCAGCGACGCCAACGCGGCGCCCCCTGGACTCAGCGGCGTCGGGGTTTCGACCGTGTCGAGGGTGCGGCCGAACAGGTCGGTGGCCACGATGCTGGTGGTCCGCGCGCCGATATGGATGCCCAGCGTCACGAATGGTTCGTGGTTGACCTCCACCGGCACGCGGGGGCGACCGATAGCCCCAGAAACTGCCAGGTCAGCGCGCTCGCGCAGCAGACCCGCGTCGAGCAGCGCGATGACCTGGCGGTTTACCGTCGCGATGCTCAGTGAGGTGACCCCGGCGATAACGTCGCGGCCGACCGGGCCCCGTAACCGCACCGCGCGGAATACGGACGCCGCCGCAGAGTCAGACAACTGTAGGGAGGGCGGCACAATTTGGCGGTGTAGGCGCAGATGACCCTTGCGGCCAGGCGAGTGGTGGGTGATGTGTGTGTGGGTGAGAGTTGTCGAGCGCACGAGCGTCCTTTGTCCGAGTTCCAATGGCCGGTCCTTGGCCACACCTGGAAATCAGGCGCGGCAGAAGGCGCGACAACAACACTCACAAGCCGCGGAAATACCCACGGTGGTGACGTTGGACAAGGCGCTGTGGTGCACACGCAGAATTTAGCACGTTTATTAGAGTTGTCTCGATGACTTCAGCTAATCGGCAAAAACGGGTCGCAGTGGTCACCGGCGCCAGTTCCGGAATTGGCGAGGCGACAGCCAAAACCCTTGCAGTTCAAGGGTTTCATGTCGTCGCGGTGGCGCGTCGCGCGGACCGGATCAACGCACTGGCGAACGAAATCGGCGGCAGCGCAATTGTGGCTGACATCACAGACAACGAGGCGGTCAACGCACTGACGCGCAATTTGAGCCGGGTGGATGTGCTTGTCAATAACGCCGGAGGCGCCAAGGGACTCGAATCCGTCGCCGACGCACACCTGGAGCGTTGGCGATGGATGTGGGAAACCAATGTGATGGGCACATTGCGCGTCACCCGCGCGCTGCTGCCCAAGCTGATCGAGTCCGGGGACGGCCTGATCGTCACCATCACGTCGATAGCGGCGATGGAGGTTTACGACGGCGGGGCCGGCTACACGGCGGCCAAACACGCTCAGGGTGCACTGCACCGCACGCTGCGCGGCGAGCTGCTGGGGAAGCCGGTGCGCCTGACCGAAATCGCCCCGGGCGCCGTAGAAACCGAGTTTTCGCTGGTGCGTTTCGACGGCGACGAGCAGCGTGCGGGCGCGGTCTACACCGGCATCACTCCGCTGGTGGCGGCCGATGTCGCTGAGGTAATCGGTTTCGTGGCTTCGCGACCGTCCCATGTCAACTTGGACCAGATCATCATCCGTCCCCGCGACCAGGCCTCAGCCAGCCGCTGGGCTAACCGCCCGGGCTAGACGAGGTCGTCGTGACCTCGGGGCTGGACGAGGTCACGGGACTAGACGGGGTGGTCGCGGGGCTAGACGAAGTGGTCGCGGCACTCGTCGTGGTGCTGGTTGGAGTGCCCGACAAGCTGGGGGCATCCGACGGCGTGACCGGCGCGGTGACGGGGATCTGGCTGCCGGGCGGATGCGCTGCCGTGGGCGGTAGCGCCGACATCGCCACCCAGGTGTCCCAGTCCACGGCCCAGTCCCAGATGTCACCGTCGGAGTAGGACAGCTGGATGGAGCTGCCGGTCACCTCAACCGGGTCGCCGTAGATGGCCGAACCGAAGTACTCCTGGGCGTCGCCCGTCGACAGGTTGATGCAGCCGTTGGTGACGTTGGTGTTGCCTTGCGCGCCCGCGCTCGACGGGTTGGCGTGGATGAACTCGCCGTTGTTGGAGATCCGAACTGCCCAGCGTTCGTGTGCATTGGTGTAGCCGGCGGCCGGGTTGGACATGTAGAAATCTGAATACTTCTCGGTCACCACGTGAATACCGTTGCGTGTCACGTTGCGCGCCTTGTCGGCCTCCCCGTAGCTACACGGGAAGTCCATGATCACGCCGGCGTCGGTGACCACCTGAATGCGGTGGGACGAAACCTCGGCCTTGACGACCTGCCTCCGGCCGATCTGGAAATGCAACGAAATGTCGTCGGCACCGAACGCGCCTTCACCGAACGGGAGCCCATACAGCTTGGCGTCGACGTTGACGGTGGTGCCCGCCGGGTAGTACTCGCGGGACCGCCAGTGCACGCGGGCGCCCTGCCGCTCGTCGGGCAGCCACGCCCAACTGCCGTCGACGGGCGGGATGGTGGTGATGGAGAGCGCCTTCTCGACGGCGGCCTTGTCGCTGATCGGGGCATCGAACTGGATGATGATCGGGGCCGCGACCCCGACGGTCTGGCCGTCGGCCAGCTGGAATTGCCCGCCGATCTTTTTGGTGGGAGCCACGGTGTTGAACTTGCCCGTCACCGGGACCGCCTTGCCGTCGTGCCCGACGACCGAACCGGTCCAGGTGTACGTCGAGTCGTAGCCAAGCGGCTCGGTGATCGTGTAGGCGGTGCGGTCCGGGTTGAACGACCCGGCGATGACCTTGCCCGACGAGTTCGTCAATGCGACCTTTTGGAACCAGCCGTCGCCCACCCGGACACTGACCGGAGCGGTCGGCACCACGTCGGCGGTGGCGTCGGCGGGCTCGAACTTCAGCTGCGCCGCCGGCGGCGCCGGCTTCTCGGATTGTTTCGTGCCGGGGCTGGCACACGCGGCCAGAAGACCCGGAGCAAACACTCCGGCACCGAGCGCCGCCAACGCCAAACGCCGACTAATCGGCGGTGGGGCGCTGGATGTGCTCACGACAAACAAAGATACCGGGAGAACGACTCCCTCCTCCGCCGCGATGACGCGCGAGCAGGGCACTTCCGGATTGGGACCGGATGAGAGTAGCAGCTACAGTTCGCAGCCGACCATTACAGGTTCCGGTTTCAGAGTGATACCAAACACCCCATGGACCCCGTCGCGGATGGTGCGAGCCAATGTGACCACGTCGATGGCGGTGGCACCGCCGCGGTTTGTCAGGGCGAGCGCGTGCTTGGTGGAAAGCCGACAAGGTGCCCCGCCAACGGCTGAGTCGGGATAGCCCTTGCCAAAGCCGGCCCGCTCCACCAGCCAGCCGGCCGCCAGCTTGATGCCGTCCGGCGCTGCGATAGTGCGGCACCGGCCCATCGACCTGACCGGCTAGCCGCTCGTAGAAATCGGGGGCGACCACCGGGTTGGTGAAGAACGAACCCACGCTCCAGGTGTCATGGTCGGCCGCGTCGAGCACCATGCCTTTGCGGGCGCGCAGCGCCAGCACCGCCTGCCGGACCGCCCGAGGGTCGGCACGCTCGCCACTGGGTGTATTCAGCGCCGCCGTCAGCTCGCCATAGCGCAACGAGGCGCTGCGGCCCGAGGCATCCAGTGCGAACTCCACCTCGAGCACCACCGAGGGGGCCTCTAGCCCGTCAGCCCGCTTGAACACGCTCGTGCGGTAGCCGAAGCCCAGTTCGTCGGCTGATAGCCAGCGCACGGCGCCGCTGCCGCGGTCGAGGATCCGGACCCGAGTGATGGTGTCGGACACTTCCGCGCCGTACGCCCCGACGTTCTGCACGGGGGTGGCGCCGGCCGACCCGGGGATACCCGATAGGCATTCCAGCCCACCCAGACCGCGCCCGATCGCCGCCACCACGACGTCGTCCCACAGGGCGCCCGCCTCGGCCCGCACCACGTTGCCGTCGATTGCGATGCCGCGATTGGCCAACCGCACCGCGGTCAGGTCGGTCAGCGTGTCGGAGATCACCAGATTGGAGCCGCCGGCAAACACCAGCGGTGGACGGGCGTCCCCGCTACGGGCTTCGGTGTCGAGCTCTCGCAGAACCCCGATGACCTGTTCGGTGGTCGTGCACGTTACAAGGCGTCGCGCGATCGGGCCGATCCGCAACGTGGTCAACGGCGCCAAAGACACCGCTTCAGCGACATCGGCACCCGCAATGCGCAAACCGGCACCGCTCTGCTTCATGGCCCTTGACGGTAGCCTGACCTGCTATGCCGCGTTCATTCGACATGGCCGCCGACTACCAGGGCACCGTCGAAGAGGTTTATCGAGCCTTCCAAGAGCCGGAATATTGGCGGGCCAGGCTGGCAGATACCCCGGTTGACGTGGCGACGGTGGAGTCGATACGGGTCGGCGGCGAGTCCGGAAGCGACGGCACCATCGAAGTGGTCACCGTGCAGACGCTGCGGAGCCACAACCTGCCGGCGGTGGTCACCCAGCTGCACCGGGGAGATATGTCGATAAAGCGCGAGGAGATTTGGGACCCGGTCACCGATGGCGCGGCGACGGCGTCCATTTCGGGATCGATTCTGGATACTCCGGTGGACCTTTGGGGAACCGCCTTGCTGTCGCCGATCGCCGAGTCGGGCGGCGCGCGGCAGACGTTCCACATCACCATCCAGGTGCGTGCCCCCATCATCGGCGGCAAGATCGAGAAGCTGATCGGCGCCCAGCTGTCCGAGCTGGTGACCAGGGAACAACGGTTCACCTCGGAGTGGATCGCGAACAACGCCTGACCGGCTTGGTTTTAAGCTGGCACTATGCGAATCGCGTTGGCGCAAATTCTCAGCGGCACCGATCCGGCGACGAACCTACAGCTGGTGCGGGACTACACCGACCAAGCAGCCGACGCCGGAGCGAAGCTGGTGGTCTTCCCGGAAGCCACCATGTGCCGGTTCGGCGTCCCGCTGCGACCCATCGCCGAGCCCGTCGACGGGCCCTGGGCAGACGGTGTCCGGCGGATCGCGACCAATGCCGGGATCACAGTGATAGCGGGCATGTTCACCCCCACGGATGACGGGCGGGTGACAAACACACTGATCGCGGCCGGCCCCGGCACGCCAAACGAGCCAGACGCCCACTACGACAAAATCCATCTCTACGACGCGTTCGGCTTCACCGAGTCACGCACCGTCGCGCCGGGGCGCGAACCGGTGGTAATCACGGTGGATGGCATCCGGGTCGGGTTGAGCATTTGCTACGACATTCGCTTTCCGGCCCTGTACACCGAGCTGGCTCGGCGCGGCGCTCAGCTGATCGCCGCCTGCGCATCCTGGGGTTCGGGTCCCGGCAAACTCGAGCAGTGGACGTTACTGGCCCGAGCGCGGGCGCTGGACTCGATGAGCTACGTCGCCGCGGTCGGTCAGGCTGACCCGGGCAGCACCCTGACCGGCCCGGGGACCGGCTCGGGCGCACCGACCGGAGTCGGCGGCAGCCTGGCGGTCTCGCCGCTGGGTGAGGTAATCGCAGCGGCGGGCGCTCAGCCTCAACTGGTGGTCGCGGACATCGATGTCGACAAAGTCGACAAGGCGCGCGACAGCATCGCCGTACTACGCAACCACTCGAGCTTTGTTCGTGGTGATGAGGCACAATCGGTTGGGTGACGAACCCCCAAGGACCGCCGAGTGAAGGCCCACCGACCTGGGGCCGTCCCGGCAACCAAGGTTCCTTCGGCCAACCCCCAACTGAGCGACCTACCGAGCAGATCCGCACGGGCGATCCCGCTCAAACGCCTCCGCCGGTGCCCGGTCAGCTCCCGACCGAGCAGCTAGCCACGCCCCACCGGGAAGCGCAGGGGCCCGGCCGCCCAACTCCGCCAGCCCCGCCGGCGAGCGGCCCGCGTCGGCCGGCCGCGCCGAAAGGCGAGCCGGAACCGGCGAAAAAGAAGCGACGTTGGCTGCGTGATCCGCTGTCCATTCTGCTGATCTGCATCACCGTCGCCGCGCTTGTCATTGCCGGGCTGATCGGCGGCGAGCTTTATGCCCGTCACGTCGCGGACACCAAGGTCGCAGAGGCGGTGGCGTGTGAGGTGAAGGATCAGGCCACCGCATCGTTCGGTGTGGCTCCGCTGCTGCTTTGGCAGCTGGCCACCGAGCATTTCACCAACATTACGGTCTCGACGGCCGGCAACCAGATTCGCGATGCCAAGGGCATGAAGATCGACATCAATATCAAGGATGTCCGGCTCAGGGATACCTCGACGTCCAAGGGGACCATCGGATCACTTGATGCCACCATCGGCTGGACAGCTGACGGCATCAAACAGTCAGTACAGAACGGGATCCCGCTCCTCGGGCCGTTTGTCACCAATTCGGTGACGACCCACCCCAGCGACGGCACCATTGAGCTGAAGGGAATGCTGGACGACATCACGGCCAAGCCGGTGGTGTCCGGCACAGGCTTGCAGCTGCAGATCGTCAGCTTCAACGCGCTCGGCGTCACGCTGCCCAAAGAGACCGTGCAGTCGACGCTGGACGATTTCACCTCCAACCTGACGAAGAACTACCCCTTGGGCATCCACGCCGACAGCGTGGAGGTGACGTCGACGGGTGTGACCAGTCACTTCTCCACCCAGAACGCCAACATCCCGACCGGTAACGACGGCCAGGACCCCTGCTTCGCCAACGTCTGACCTTCGCGAACAGACGCAGAATCGCATCACCGGCGCGAATCGTGCGATTCTGCGTCTCGCGGGACCTAGCTAGCTGAGGCCGTCGAGCACGGCACGGGTGCCCGACAGGCCCAGCCTGGTGGCGCCTGCATCCAGCATCGCGAGTGCGTCGGCAGTGGAGCGGATCCCCCCGCTGGCCTTAACCCCAAGCCGGCCACCGACAGTGTCGGCCATCAACGCGACCGCACGCACCGACGCGCCGCCCGCGGGATGGAACCCGGTAGAGGTTTTGACGAAGTCCGCCCCCGCGACCTCGGCGACGCGACAGACATCTGCCAGCGTGCGCCCGTCGGCTTGATCCAGCAGCACCGCCGACTCCACGATGACCTTGAGCACCGCCCCGGCTGTCGCCGCACGCACCGCCTCGATGTCGGACCGGACCGCCTTGAGGTCGCCGGCCAGCGCGGCACCGACGTCGATGACCATGTCGATCTCAATTGCTCCGGATGCGACGGCCGCCGCGGCCTCGTGCGCCTTGACCGCCGCCAAGTGCTTGCCCGACGGGAAACCCGCCACCGCCGCAACCCGCACCCGTCCGGGGCCGGCTTCGACGGCTTCGATGGCGAACGGCACCATCGACGGCGATACGCAGACTGCGTAGACGCCCAATTCGGTGGCTTCGGCAACGAACGCGGCCGACATCTGTCGGGGTGGCCTCGGGCTTGAGCAGGGTGTGGTCGACCACCGCGGCCAACTGTGCCCGAGTAGGTCGGCTTGCCACTAAAACGGCTCTCCCGAGCCGCCGGGGTTGCAACCGGAAGCGACCATCTGCGATTCGTCTACCACCGGCCGCCACGGCTCGAGGTTCCAGCTTGTCTTACCGGGTTCCGCGATTTCGGCGAATTGCCAGTGGCAGACGAACTGAGCGCGCATGCCGGCGGTGTCGGCATCGGGCGACGCGGCGAGCACTTCGGCCCAGGCTTCGTCGGCCGCCGCAGCCGTCCCCGGCTGTCGGGCGGCGACGCGTCCGGAGGGCGTCGGGTAGACCCGCAGGCTGGTGAGGTTCTGGTACCCCCAGTGAGCCCATTCGGTGTGGTCGATGAATGGTGGGGAGTACCCGGCGCCCGACACGCCGGTGCCCGGATCCGCAGAGGCGGGAGATATCCCGGGTAACAGGCCCAGCGCGAACACGAGCGCCGCGGGCACCAGGGCTTTCATCGCGTTAGCGTGACTTGCCCTGAATCTCGAGAAGTTTGGGCCGCACGTCGACCAGATACACACCGGCCGCGCAGGCCGCGATCGCCAGCCCCATGACCCAGAAAACTTGGGACAGGATTGAGGCCATCGCGACAGCCACGCCGAGGATTAACAACCAGACCGGTTTGGTCAGCTTGTCAGCGGCGGTATATGCGTCGGATCGTTGCATCGCCGCATGGACGAACGCGTATACGGCCATCACCACGACGGCGACCTGCAAGACAAGTATGACGGTGTTCATGACTTGGGTCACCACGCTTTACAGAGTATGCGGCCACCGCCCAAAACGTCGACTCCGGACTGCCTGCGGCAGCAGGGCAGCCCGGAGCCGACGAGTGTTTTGCTAGGTCGTGAGACCTGAACTACTTCTGGGTGACCTTCTTGGCCGGCGCCTTCTTGGCGACAGCCTTCTTGGCCGGGGCCTTCTTGGCCGGAGCCTTCTTGGCCACGGCCTTCTGCGCCTTCTTGGCCGCAGCATCCGTCTTCTTGGGCAAATCGATGCCGACCAGCTTGGCGGCACGCTCGCCGACCGCGCGGGTCTGCGAAGCGACGGTGCCCAGCGCTTCCTGGGTCAGCTCGACAGCCTGGTCCACGTAGCCCTCGGCCCGCGCCGACGCGTCGTCGAAGCCCGACTGGTTACGCAGCCGCGTCAGCGCGGCCTCGCCACGCTCGACCAGGTCGTTGTACCGGTTGGTCGCGGCATCGAGGTAACCCTCGGCGGCCTTGCGAAGTTCATCGCTGGTGAACCGCTCACGCAGGTCGGTGAATTGCTCGGGCAGTTCCTCCTGCAACTTGGTCAGGCGAGCACGGCTCTCCTCGACGCGGCTGCGGGTGTCCACACGGGTCTCTCCGGCACGGTCACGCAGGTTGGTGATCAGCTCGTTGACGGTGGCCAGGGCCAAGTCGGCCGCGCCGAGCGCGGCAAGCAACGGCGCCTTCAAATCTTCGATGTTCGTGTTTTCAGCCATGGTGTTTACCTTTCATGGTTTGTTTTGGGTTGTCGGCATCAGGTGGTCTGACGTGGCACACAACTTGCGTCGAAACCTCCTGCGTTGCTCGGTCGGTTGATGACATTCCTCATTGCCGGAAAAATTGCCGGAAAATCTTCGATTGGGCTTGTTGATCTTCTGGCCGCAATATCGGCGCTCAGCCTGTGGATGGCCGGAAGCAGACGATTGCCTCGCTTCTGAGTAACCGGACATCCACTCGTCTATGCATCGGTCGCGTCAGCCGATTCGCCGCCACACGGGTCACTCGTCAATTTCAGGTTGGGTCGGACGCTCCTCACGGGTCGGTTCGTTTTGTTGGAGAAAAGACGCATAGATGTCGAGCAGAACCTGCTTCTGCCGCTCGGTGATCGCGACGTCGGTGATAATGGCGTCGCGCACTTCGCTGGCCTCGCGTGGCTCGAGAATTCCGGCCCGCACGTAAAGAACCTCGGCGGAAACCCGCAGGGCCTTTGCGATCTGGCTCAGAACATCGGCGGATGGTTTACGCAACCCACGTTCCACCTGGCTCAGATACGGATTGCTGACACCGGCCAGGTCGGCGAGCTGACGCACCGACACCTGTGCCAGCTCGCGCTGGCTCCTGATGAAGCTGCCGATGTCGGAGGCCGCGGTGGTCGCCACGGTGGTCACCTTGGTGGAGAGCTTCTCCTCGGGTGCCATTGCGTTCTCCTGGGTCGGTTGGGTCGATGCTCGCCGAACCCCAGGCTACAAACGAGTGCTTGCTTTTGCAAGCACTCTGTTAGCACTACTCAGAAAAGCAACTGCGCGACGGCGTAGATCACCAACCCCGCCAATGCCCCGACCACGGTGCCGTTGATCCGAATAAATTGCAGGTCACGACCCACGTGAAGTTCGATTCGCCGGCTCGCCTCCTCAGCGTCCCAGCGTTCGATCGTCTCGGTGATGATCGCTGTGATTTCAATCCCATACTGCGAGACCAGATGACTTCGCGGCCCGCACCATCCAGTCGTCGACCTTGTCGCGCAGGTCGACGTCGTCGCGCAATGATTCCCCGACGCGCATCACCGTGTCGGCGATGCGGCTGCGTAGCGTGCTGGACGGGTCGTCAACGCCTTCGAGCACCAGCCGCTTCAGCGTCTTCCACGCCGTCGCGGCCGCATTGGCGACCTCATCGCGCGCCATCAACTGCTCTTTGATCGCATCGGCGCGCGCGATGGTATCCGGGTCGTGCTGCAGATCGTCGGCGAACTCGAACAGGAAGCGGGTCGCCGAACGGCGCAATTCGTGGTCAGGGTTGCGGCGCACCTTGTCGGTGAAGTCCATCAACTCGCGATGGATGCGATCGCCGACGAGGTGGTCGACGAAGCGAGGCGACCAGGTCGGTGAATCACGCTCGACCACCCGCTGGATGATTTCGCCGGCGTTGAGCGACCACTGAAACGCCCGGTCGGCCAGCAACTGGATCAGGGCCTCTTGCCGGTTCTCGGCCAGCACGGTCCCCAGTACCCGGCCGACCGGCGGACCCCACTGCGGTTCGGCGATGCGCCGCACGATCATCCGGTCGATCACCTGCTGGACGTCCTCGTCGCGCAGCAGCTCCACCAGTACCCGCAGCACCGTCGCCGCCTCGCCGGCCACCCGCTCGGCATGCGCGGTTTCCGACAGCCACTTACCCAGCCGGCTGGGCACCTGCGCGTCGCGCAACTTGGTTTCCACCACCTGCGGCGACAGGAAGTTCTCCCGCACGAAGGTTCCCAAGGCCTCGCCGAGCTGATCCTTCTTTCGCTTGATGATCGCGGTGTGCGGGATGGGCAGGCCGAGCGGATGTTTGAACAGTGCGGTAACGGCGAACCAGTCCGCCAGCGCACCCACCATGCCGGCCTCCGCGGCCGCGCCGACATAACCGACCCAGGTGGCCGTGCTGCCATGGGCCTGCGCCCATCGACACGCGAGAAAGACGCCGATGGCACCGATCAGAAAGCTCAGTGCCAGCGCCTTCATTCGGCGCAGCGCCACCCGACGCTCGGCGTCCGCCGCGGGATCCGCCCCGGCGAACGATTCGGCGAAGGATGCACGGGCCCTGGGCGCCGTGATCGAGTCCGGGTCGGCGATTGCCGGACCCGATGCTTCGCCTCCAAGGGAGGCTCTGTGTGCCACCACACCATCATCCGCCATCGCCGCGAATAGGCGAGTACCAGTTAATGTGACCGACACCTTTTCCGGCCCGTCGGCGCGTGCGGGCCGCCCGCCCTACGGCCCGTAGTATCAAGAGGTCTAGTGAATGGGAATCTCGCGACAGTGGCAGACCACGTACCGGCTCGGACCGTGAAGACAGACGGTCGCAAGCGGCGCTGGCACCAACACAAGGTGGAGCGCCGCAATGAGTTGGTCGACGGCACGATCGTGGCGATTCGCCGACACGGCCGCTACCTGAGCATGGACGAGATCGCCGCGGAGATCGGGGTTTCCAAGACGGTTCTCTACCGCTACTTCGTCGACAAGAACGATCTGACGACGGCAGTGATGATGCGCTTTGCGCAGACGACGTTGATCCCCAACATGGCCGCCGCGCTGTCCTCGAATCTGGACGGCATCGACCTGACCCGCGAGATCATCCGGGTATACGTCGAAACCGTGGCGAGCGAACCCGAGCCATACCGGTTCGTGATGGCCAACAGCTCAGCCAGCAAGAGCAAAGTGATCGCCGACTCCGAGCGGATCATCGCCCGCATGCTGGCGGTGGTGCTGCGCCGCCGCATGCAGCAGGCCGGGATGGACACCGGCGGCGTGGAGCCGTGGGCTTATTCGATGGTCGGCGGCGTGCAGCTGGCCACGCACTCGTGGATGTCAGATCCGCGGATGAGCAGCGACGAATTGATCGACTACCTGACCATGCTCAGTTTGGAGCGCGCTGTGCGGGATCGTCGAGGTCGCCGGATCGTTGGAGAAGTTCCGCGAGGCGCCGCATCCGTCGCCGATCGTGCCGCCCCTGCCGCATTGAGACCGGTTTAGGGGCCTCGCAGTACTCGTCGTCCGCCGGTACTGTGGCTGTCACTGGCCCGCGCTGTAGCCAGCCCGCCCAGAACTTAATGGGGGGTCTGGGCGGACGTTCGAAATGCCGTGAATGCCTGCGGCATATAGGAGGGCCCATATCAGTATGGCCGCGAAACTCACGCCGCATTTTGAAGATGTACAGGCCCACTACGACCTGTCCGACGAATTCTTCCGACTGTTCCTCGACCCCACCCAGACCTACAGCTGCGCGTACTTCGAGCGAGACGACATGACGCTGGAGGAGGCCCAGCGCGCCAAGGTCGACCTGTCGTTGTCCAAGTTGCGCCTCGAGCCAGGGATGACACTGCTGGACATCGGTTGCGGCTGGGGGGCCACGCTGCGCCGCGCCATCGAGAAATACGACGTCGACGTTGTGGGCCTGACGCTCTCCGAAAACCAGGCCAACCATGTCCGGAAGATGTTCGACGCGATGGACACCACCCACACCAGGCGGGTGTTATTGGAGGGCTGGGAGAAGTTCCGCGAGCCCGTTGACCGGATTGTTTCGATCGGTGCGTTCGAGCACTTCGGCCGCCAGCGCTATCCGAGCTTCTTCGAAATGGCCTACGAGGCGCTGCCGACTGACGGCGTGATGATGCTGCACACCATCGACCGCCCGACGTTCAAAGACGCCAAGGCGCAGGGCCTGCCGTTGACCCGCGAAATCGTCCACTTCACCCAGTTCATCCTGGCCGAGATATTCCCGGGCGGCTGGCTGCCGACGGTGCAGACGGTCGAAGAGCATGCTGCCGCGGTCGGTTTCACGGTGACCCAAATCCAGTCACTGCAAAAGCATTACGCGCAAACCTTGGAGATGTGGGCCGCGGCATTGGAAGCCAACCGCGACCGGGCGATCGCAATCCAGTCGGAGCAGGTGTACGACAAATACATGAAATATCTGACCGGCTGCGCGAAGCTGTTCCGGCAGGGTTACACCGGCGTCGACCAGTTCACCCTAGAGAAGTAGGCTCCGTGCGGCCTTGGCCTTTGGGCCCATTACTTCACGCAGGTGAATTGCCCCACGCTGCAGATGCCCTTATGGAAGAAGCCTCGCAGCCCAGTCAGGTAGTGCATGTAGCGGTCGTAGATCTCCTCGGACTGGATCTCGATCGCCTGTCCTTGTTGGCCTCCAGGTTGGCCGCCCAGAGGTTCAGCGTCCGCTCGTAGTGCTCCCGGAGTAGCTGAACCCGTTCGACGCTGAATCCGGCGGCCGGCGCGAGTTCAAGAGGTTCTCCATGGAGCCGGCAACTGCCCGCCCGGGAAAATCACCTCGCCAATGAACTTCATGAAGCGGATGTCCTTCATCGTCAGTTTGACGCCGCGATCGAACATCTGATTTCTGGGTATGGGCCAGAATCGTGTGCAGCAGCATCCTGCCGTCGCTGGGCAGGACGTCATAGGCACGCTCGAAGAACGCGGGATACCGCTCACTCTTGAACGCTTCGAATGCACCGATGGTGACGATGCGGTCGACTTTGTCCTCGAACTCTTCCCATCCCTGCAGCCGCATCTCGACCGTTGCGCTCTGTCGGGATCGTCGCGAGCTTCCTTGCTGTACGCGCTTGGTTCTTACTCAGCGTGATGCCGATGACGTTCACGTCGAATTTCTCGATTGCCCGGACCATCGCGCCGCCCCAGCCGCAACCGATGTCGAGCACTGTCATCCCCGGCTCGAGGTTGAGCTTGCCCAGCGCCAGGTCGAACTTCGCGTTGGACGCCTCTTCCAGCGTCATGTCGTCGCGCTCGAAATACGCGCAGGTGTAAGCCATCGTCGGGTCTAGGAAGAGCCCGAAAAACTCGTCCGAAACATCGTAAATGACTGCGACTCTTCGTAATATGGCTTCAACTGCGTCATGCTCGCTACGTACCTCTCGTGTGTTGATCGCCGAGAATCGTACCCGACGCGTTAGTAGGTGTCACACCAACTCACTGTGCCCTAGCTGGGGATTTCAGTAGGTGTAGAAGCCCCGACCCGACTTTTTGCCAAGCCGGCCCGCCTCCACCATACGCAGCAGCAAGGGTGGTGGCGCGTACTGCGGCTCTTTGAATTCCTCGAACATTTTGTCGGCAATAAGCTTGAGGGTGTCCAGACCAACCAGGTCGGAAAGCCGAAGCGGGCCCATCGGATGGGACAGCCCGGCGACCACGGCCTTGTCGACGTCTTCCACCGTGGCAAAACCGGCCTCGACCATGCGGACCGCCGACAGCAGATAGGGCACCAGCAACGCGTTCACCACGAAGCCGGACCGATCGGAACAGCGCACCACCTGTTTGCCCAATACGGTGCTGGCGAACTCTTCGGTGCGGGCGGCGGCGGCTTCGTCGGTGACCAGCGTGCTGACCAACTCCACCAGCGGTAGCACCGGCACCGGGTTGAAGAAGTGCAGCCCCAGCACGCGCTGCGGGTTTTTGGTGGCCGCGGCGATCTTCATGATCGGGATGCTCGAGGTGTTCGACGCAAGCACCGCGTCAGGATCGGTGACGACCCGGTCCAGGTCGGCGAAGATCTGAGCCTTGATCGCCTCGTCCTCCACGATGGCTTCGATCACCAGCTGCCGGTCGGCTAGGTCGTTGAGATCCGTCGTGAAAGTCAGCTTGCTCAATGCGCGCTCACGCTCACGCTCGGTGACCTTGCCCGCGCTGACGCCACGCTCCAGCGATTTCACCATGCGGTTGCGTCCCGCGGTAATCAGCGCGTCGGTGGTCTCAAACACCGTCACGTCGACACCCGCGCGCACGGAGACCTCGGCGATACCGGAGCCCATCTGCCCGGCCCCGATAACCCCTACCCGCTGGATCGCTGCATTACTCACTAGTCTTTTCTCCGGTCGTATTGTCATGCACCGCAATAGGCCCCGCCCAGGTTCGCTGGGCGGGGCCTATGCTGTCAACTCGCGGTTTCACCCGCGAGCAGACGCAGAATCGCCTGATCTGGATCGCAGCAGTGCGATTCTGTGGCTGCTCGGCAATCAATTAGTGGAACTGGCCCTCTTCGGTCGAGCCGGTCAGAGCGGTGGTCGACGAATCCGGGTCGACCGTGGTGGCGATGCGGTCGAAGTAGCCGGCGCCGACTTCGCGCTGGTGCTTGGTCGCGGTGTAGCCACGCTCCTCGGCGGCGAACTCGCGCTCCTGCAGCTCGACATATGCGCTCATCTGGTTGCGGGCGTAGCCGTAGGCCAGATCGAACATCGAGTAGTTCAGCGCGTGGAAGCCAGCCAGCGTGATGAACTGGAACTTGAATCCCATTGCCGCAAGCTCTTTTTGGAACTTCGCGATGGTGCTGTCGTCGAGGTGCTGGCGCCAGTTGAACGACGGCGAGCAGTTGTAGGCCAACATCTGGTCGGGGTGCTCGGCCTTGACCGCCTCGGAGAACTTCCGTGCCAGCTCGAGGTCCGGGGTGCCCGTCTCCATCCAGATCAAGTCGGCGAACGGGGCGTAGGCCTTTGCCCGCGCGATGCAGGGCTCGATGCCGTTCTTGGTGCGATAGAACCCCTCCCGGGTGCGCTCGCCGGTGATGAACGGCTGGTCGCGCTCGTCGACATCCGACGTGATGAGCGTCGCGGCTTCGGCGTCCGTCCGGGCGATGACAACGGTCGGAACGTCACACACGTCGGCGGCCAGCCGGGCCGAGGTCAGCGTCCGGATGTGCTGCTGCGTCGGGATCAGCACCTTGCCGCCCAGGTGACCACATTTCTTCTCCGAGGCCAGCTGGTCCTCCCAGTGTGAACCCGCGACACCGGCGGCGATCATGGCCTTCTGCAACTCGAACACGTTCAGAGCGCCACCGAAGCCGGCCTCACCATCGGCGACGATCGGGGCCAGCCAGTTCTCTACCGAACGGTCGCCCTCGACCTTGGCGATCTGGTCCGCGCGCACCAGTGCGTTGTTGATCCGGCGAACGACCTGCGGGACAGAGTTGGCGGGGTACAGGCTCTGGTCGGGGTAGGTGTGGCCAGACAGGTTCGCGTCACCCGCGACCTGCCAGCCGGACAGGTAGATGGCCTTGAGGCCGGCACGCACCTGCTGGACGGCCTGGTTGCCGGTGAGGGCGCCGAGTGCGTTGACCCACTCCAGGTCATGCAGCTCATCCCACAGCACCTCCGCGCCGCGGCGGGCCAGGGTGCTCTCCTCAACCACGCTGCCCTGTAGGGCGACCACATCTCCGGCGGTGTAGGTACGGGTGACGTTCTTCCAGCGGGGATTGGTGTCCCAGTCGTGCTGGATCTGCTCGGGGCTCTTCGGGGTGCCAACGACAGACATTGGTTTTCGCTCCTTAACAATCGCAAGGTTGAACTTGAAAACTCATTGAAATCCGCCACTCAAGAGATTTAGGGGGAGCTACGGACTCAACTTCACTGGTGTGCTAACACGACGATGGCACAGCCTGTTGATGCAGGTCCACCCATTTCACTTGCAAATTTCGGCCATGACTTCCAGGCAATCTGCGAAGATTGCGAAGTTTGTTATTAACTGAACCGTTTCAGAAGCTACTCGGCAGTAACCTGATCCGCAGGTCAAACGGTGATTTACCAGGACGCTTGTCCGGTTAGAGCGAGAAGAACGCGGCGACGGCTTTCGTCTCGTCACCGACGGCATATGTGAGCGTTGTAACAGTGCGGTCGACCAGGCTGGGACCGAACTGATCGGTCGATCCGGGCGGGTGCACGTGCGAGATGATCTCCAATTTGTCGCCCAGCGCAACCGGCGCCTCGTGTTCGATCGTGGTGCGCAGCGGCCAGCGCAGCAGCTCTGGGTGCGAGGCCAGGTAGTCCTCGATCACGCTCCAATACACCGAGTTGTTCATGTGGTCGAGAAAGTCGATGTCGGTGCCCCGGACTGGGAACTCGTGGATTTCCGTGGCGTCGTCACGGCTGCCCGGCGTCAGATACCCCTTCCACCGCAGTCGATCGACGGACGTGGTCTTCTGCAGGGCCGCCAGGAAGTCGTCGACCATGCGCGATGGCATCTGGGTGTCCCGGTTGATGTTGATCCAGAATGCCTCGGATTCCACCAGGCCGCCCTTGCGTCCATCGATGCGCACCCGCATCTCACACCACCGGTTCGACGTGCCAGAACACCATCGCCGCATGCGCAACATGTCCTGGAAGTCGATGGGGCGAATCAGGTCGACCATGGTGCGGCGCACGATCCACAGCGGATGAGTCTCCTCGAAGCCCATCTCACGCAGCTGGTCCTGGCCAATGTCTTGGATGTGCCGGCATGCCGCGTCCAGCCGCAGTCGGCCGGTGCGGTCGACGTCGCCAACGCGCAGGGGCCACTCGCGGTCGAATACATCGGGGTGACCGTCCGGCACCGGCATCATTGTTTTGTCCAGGCTCACGACTTCGCTCCCCGTTATCTCTCGGTGCCCAGCTCAGGCTAACCCCCCGGGATTACCTCCAAACTTCCCTCTCGAATCATGCCAACGCTGGCCCGCGGCCACCACCCATACCCAGCAATGACGTCGTGCCAACTCTGCGAATCGTGCCTTCGCACCGCGCGTAGGCTCGCTGGGGTGTCCAAAACATTCGTTGGCTCACGTGTTCGGCAGCTGCGTAGCGAGCGCGGGTTCAGTCAGGCCGCCCTGGCCCAGATGCTGGAGATCTCGCCGAGCTACCTCAACCAGATCGAGCATGACGTTCGTCCACTGACGGTGGCCGTGCTGCTCCGGATCACCGAGGTTTTCGGCGTGGATGCGACCTTCTTCGCACCGCAGGACGACACCCGGCTGGTCGCCGAACTGCGGGAGGTGACGATGGATCGTGATCTGGACATCGACGTCGACCCGCACGAGATCGCCGAAATGGTCAGCTCTCATCCAGCCCTGGCCCGCGCGGTGGTCAACCTGCACCGGCGTTACCGGATCACCACCGCACAGCTGGCTGCCGCCACCGAGGAACGATTCGCCGACGGCAGTGGCACCGGCTCGATCACGATGCCGCACGAAGAGGTACGCGACTACTTCTACCAGCGCCAGAATTACCTGCACGAGCTGGACACCGCCGCCGAAGACCTGACAATCCAGATGCGGCTGCACCACGGCGACCTGGCGCGCGAGCTGACGCGCCGCCTTTCTGAGGTACACGGAGTCCACATCACCAGGCGGATCGACCTCGGCGACTCAGTGCTGCACCGTTATGACCCCAGCAGCAACACGCTCGAAATCAGCAACCACCTCTCGTCGGGTCAGCAGGTGTTCAAAATGGCGGCCGAACTGGCGTACCTGGAGTTCGGCGCCATGATCGACAGCATGGTCGAAGAGGGAAAATTCACCAGCGCCGAGTCGCGCACACTGGCCCGGCTCGGGCTGGCCAATTACTTCGCGGCGGCCGCGATACTGCCGTACCGCCAGTTTCATGACGTAGCTGAGAACTTCCGCTACGACGTCGAGCGGCTGTCGGCGTTCTACTCGGTGAGCTACGAGACCATCGCGCACCGGCTGTCTACGCTGCAACGGCCTTCGATGCGCGGCGTGCCCTTCTCGTTCATCCGGGTAGACCGGGCCGGGAACATGTCAAAGCGCCAGTCGGCCACCGGTTTCCACTTCTCCTCCAGCGGCGGCACCTGCCCCTTGTGGAACGTCTACGAAACGTTCGCCAACCCGGGCAAGATCCTCGTGCAGATCGCCCAGATGCCCGATGGCCGCAACTACATGTGGGTGGCGCGCACCGTGGAGCGCCGCGCCGCCCGGTACGGTCAGCCAGGTAAGACCTTCGCGATCGGACTGGGCTGCGAACTCCGCCACGCTCACCGGCTCGTCTACTCGGAAGGACTCGATTTGTCGGGGGATCCGAACATTGTGGCCACACCCATCGGCGCGGGTTGCCGCGTCTGCGAGCGGGACAACTGTCCGCAGCGGGCATTCCCCGCTCTGGGGCGCGCACTCGATCTCGACGAACACCGCAGCACGGTGTCCCCGTACCTGGTGAAGCACGCATGACCGGCGATCAGCCGGCTCAAGTCAGCCGTATTCCGCCGAGCGGATTCCGCCAACTCGGACCGATCAACTGGGTGATCACGAAGTTGGCTGCGCTCCAAGTCCGAGCACCGGAGATGCATCTGTTCACAACGCTCGGTCAGCGTCGGCTCCTATTCTGGGCGTGGGCGGTGTATGGCACGCGGCTTTTGACCGGGCGACTGCCGCGAATCGATACCGAATTGGTGATCCTGCGGGTCGCACATCTGCGCAGTTGTGAATACGAGCTGCAGCATCATCGTCGGATGGCGCGCAAAGCAGGACTTGATGCGGACATCCAGGCCGCCATTTTCGCGTGGCCCGGTGCGCCGGAAGAAGCCGGCAAAAAGCTCAGCACCCGGCAGCTGGCGCTGTTGCAGGCGACCGATGAATTCGTCACGGACCGGACCGTCAGCGCCGACACTTGGCAGCAACTTGCGAGTCACTTGGATCGGCAACGACTGATCGAATTTTGTTTGCTGGCAAGCCAATACGATGGGCTGGCCGCAACGATCAGTGCCCTCGACATCCCGCTGGACAACCCACGCTAAGCATTAGAAGAAGATGTCGGCCAACACGGCCAGCGAAAGTAGCACCGGCAGCACCGGCAGGCCGAGCGCGAAGGAGGCCCATAGCCGCTTGCTACGCCGGCGCAGCGACCAGCCCCACACTCCGGCGCATACCGCCAGCACACCCGAGAGCGCCAGCACGATCAAACTCCACTGGCCCACCGTCGTAATGGCGTCTCCGATGGAGTACGCCACCAACCACAGGACATACCCGGCGGCTGCGCCGCCGATAGCGCCCACAACGGTTTCCTGAGTATCGGTGCGAATCATCGGCGGCTCAGAAGTTGATCATATGGCCGGTCAAACCGTGGAAACACTCCTGCAGCGCCTCCGACATCGTCGGATGGGTGTGCACGTTGCGAGCCAGTTCGGTAGCGGTCAGGTCCCACTTCTGCGCCAGCGTCAGTTCCGGCAGTAGTTCGGACACGTCATGGCCGACGAGGTGTCCGCCCAACAGTTCGAGGTACTTGGCGTCGGCGACAAGCTTCACGAACCCACTGGGATCCCCGATACCGTGGGCTTTGGCGTTCGCGGTGAACGGGAACTTCGCCACCACGACGTCATAGCCTTCGTCGCGGGCTTGCTGCTCGGTGAGCCCAAAGCTGGCGACCTGCGGCTGGCAGAACGTCGCACGCGGCAGCATGCGGTAGTCGCCGAGCGTTAAAGTCTCTGCGCCGGCGATGGTTTCGGCGGCGACCACGCCTTGGGCCTCAGCGACGTGCGCCAGCTGCAGCAGCGCGGTGACGTCGCCGATGGCGTAGATGTTGCCGACGTTGGTGCGCATGTAGTCGTCGATGTCGATGGCCTTGCGTTCGGTCAGTTTTACCCCGGTATTTTCCAGTCCGTAGCCGTCGACATTGGGCGCAAAGCCGATGGCTTGCAACACCTTCGCGGCCTTGAGTTCCTGGGACTGACCGTCCTTGCTCACGGTCACGGTCACTCCGGAGCCATCGGAGGCGCTGTCAGTTATGGACTCGACTTTCGTTCCGGTAAGGATCTTGACGCCCAGCTTCTTGAACTGCTTCTCGATCTCCTTGGACACCTCGGCGTCCTCGTTGGGCAGCGCGCGCGGCAGGAACTCCACGATCGTCACGTCGACGCCGTAGTTTTTCAGGATGTAGCCGAATTCAATGCCAATGGCGCCGGCCCCGGCGATGATGATCGATTCCGGTAGCTCCCGGGAGAGAATAAGTTCCTCATAGGTGACCACGTTGGCGGACAGCGACGTGCCGGGAACCAGCCGGGTGCTGCTGCCGGTGGCGATGATGACGTTGTCGAACGTGACCGTCTCTGTTTCGCCCTCATTGAGATCGACCGACAACGTATGGGCGTCGGTAAATTTGCCGTAGCCGTGGATCTCGGTGATCTTGTTCTTCTTCATCAGGAAGTGCACGCCGGCGACGCGGCCCTCCGCCACCTTGCGGCTGCGGTCGTAGGCGACCCCGTAATCGAAGCTCGCCTCGCCGCTGATACCGAAGGTCTTGGCCTCTTTGGTGAAGATGTGCGCAAGCTCGGCGTTACGCAGCAGCGCCTTCGACGGGATGCAGCCGACGTTGAGGCAGACTCCGCCCCAGTATGTTGACTCGACGACTGCGGTGTTCAGGCCTAGCTGTGCGGCTCGAATGGCCGCGACATACCCGCCGGGACCGGCTCCGAGGACGACGACGTCATAGTGAGAAGTCACGAGCCCAGACTAGTGGGCTGCGGCGTCAGTACGGAATGACACCGACCACGCAGTGGGTCGCCGCCCGCGCGCAGTAGTAATAGCCGTACAGCGGCGCAGCGGCAGCGGCGGAGGCAAACGGGCCCGACATCACCGCGATCGACAACGCCGAAATCAGCGGTCTGCCCTGCACCATCGCCAGCATCACGCCGGCCACGACGCACGCGACCACGTAAACCAGGACCATGAACGCCGCCGCTGTCTTGTCGTCGGTGTGAAACCACCAATAGAACAGACTCAGCCCCATCTCGGCCGCGCCGATCCACACGCCCAGGATCACCAGAGTCAGCTTCCACCACTTGAGGTACTGGTATCGGCCGGGAACGGTGACCGAGTGCACCGCCGCCGCGTCCGGCGAGGGTGTTTCAAGCGGCCCGGGCGTCTCCGTTGGCTCGGGTTTGCCTACCAGCGGTAACAACGCGGGTTGTGAGTCGGTGTCTCCGTCATCACTAAAGTCCGGCACAAATGGGACCGAGTCCTCGCCGATGTCCCCGGTATCGCTGAAATCCGGCACGAAGGCCTCGGTTCCCGGGTTCGACGGGTGATCGCGTTCAGCCACCGGACACCACCCGCAGGGCGACGAGCGCGCCGAACCAGCCCGGCGCCAACGCGAGCAGGAATGCGCCGGCCATCGTCACCCATCGACGTCCAGAGAGCAGGATCGTCAGCAGCCCGATCACGCTGGGTATTCCGAACACCAATGCGACAACCGCGTCCGGCCTTATTCGCGCGTGGACGACCGCGGTGAAGCCGACCGCCGCCAGCAATCCGACCGCGCTGCCGATCAGCATCGCGCCCGCCAGCAGCCATGGACGCGGAAGGGGTATCACGGTGACGACCTTACTGCGGTTGGTGGCTCCCAGAGCCAGACATTCCCGGCGCGGCCGGCTCATTAATTTTCGCTGGAGCGACCACCACTTCGCCGCGGACTGAAGGACGCTCACCATGCTCGTAAGCCGCGCCGGTGATCACCGGGATCTCCTGTACCAGCGCCCTTTCCAAGTCGGTGAAGACCCGTCCGCGGCTGAGGAAGCGCACGCCCTCCGGGGCTTCCAGGCTGAACCCGCCGCCCCGGCCAGGCACCACGTCGATGACCAGCTGGGTGTGCTTCCACACCTCGTACTGGGGCCCGGAGATCCACACCGCCACGCCCTCGCCCCCCACGTCGAGGACGCCGAGCAAGACGTCGCGGTCGCCGACGAGGAAGTCCCCGCACGGGTAGCACATCGGCGACGACCCGTCGCAGCAGCCGCCGGACTGGTGGAACATCACCGGACCGTGCCGGTCCTGCAGCCGGGCCAACAGGTCGGCGGCGGCGGGGGTGACGACGGCACCCGCAGGAGCTACCTCCATCACAGGTCCATCAGAACAACCCGACCGCCTGGTCGGAGTAGGAAACCAACAGGTTCTTCGTCTGCTGGTAGTGGTCGAGCGCCATCTTGTGGGTCTCCCGGCCAAAACCTGATTGCTTGTAGCCGCCGAAGGCCGCATGCGGGGGGTAGACGTGATAGCAGTTGACCCAGACCCGGCCGGCCTGGATCTCACGTCCGGCCCGGTAGGCGGTGTTGCCATCACGGCTCCACACGCCGGCACCCAGGCCGTAGAGGGTGTCGTTGGCGATGCCCAGGGCGTCTTCGTAGTCGGTGAACGACGCCACCGTCACCACCGGCCCGAAAATCTCCTCCTGGAAGATGCGCATCTTGTTGTTCCCACTGAAGATCGTCGGCTGCATGTAGTAGCCGCCGGACAGGTCACCGCCGAGCTCGGCGCGCTCACCGCCGGTGATGATCTTGGCGCCCTCCCCCTTGCCGATTTCGATGTAGGACAAGATCTTTTCGAGCTGGTCGTTGGACGCTTGGGAACCCAGCATGGTTTCGGTGTCCAGCGGGTCGCCTTGCCGGATCGCTTTGGTCCGGATCGCCGCCAGCTCGAGGAACTCGTCGTGGATGTCGGCCTGGATCAGGCTGCGCGACGGACACGTGCATACCTCGCCCTGGTTAAGGGCGAACATGGTGAATCCTTCGAGCGCCTTGTCCTGGAAGTTGTCATTGGCGGCCATCACGTCGGAGAAGAAGATGTTCGGGCTCTTGCCACCCAGTTCCAGGGTGACCGGGATCAGGTTCTGCGACGCGTATTGCATGATGAGGCGCCCGGTGGTGGTTTCCCCGGTGAACGAGACTTTGGCGATCCGGTTGCTGGATGCCAGGGGCTTACCTGCTTCGACGCCAAACCCGTTGACGACATTGACGACACCGGCGGGCAACAGATCGCCGATCAGCGACATCAGGTAAAGGATTGAGGCCGGCGTCTGCTCGGCGGGCTTGAGCACCACCGTGTTGCCGGCCGCCAGCGCCGGGGCCAGTTTCCAGGCGCCCATCAGGATCGGGAAGTTCCACGGAATGATCTGCCCCACCACCCCGAGCGGCTCATGGAAGTGGTAGGCAACGGTGTCTTCGTCGATCTGCGACAGCGAACCCTCTTGGGCGCGGATCGCCGCGGCGAAATACCGGAAATGATCGGCCGCCAGCGGGATGTCGGCGGCCAGCGCCTCCCGGATCGGCTTCCCGTTGTCCCAGACTTCGGCCAGCGCGAGCGAGTCCTTGTTCGCCTCGATGCGATCGGCGATCTTGTTCAGGATCGCCGCCCGCTCGGCCGGCGCGGTTTTGCCCCACCCGGGGGCGGCCGCATGCGCGGCGTCGAGCGCCTTTTCTACGTCGGCCTCATCCGACCGCGCCACCTCGCAGAACGTTTGGCCGGTGACCGGCGTCGGGTTCTCGAAGTAGAGCCCCTTGGCGGGCGCGACCCACTGGCCTCCGATGAAGTTGTCGTATCGGGACTTGTACGACATCAGCGCCCCTGCGCTGCCCGGACGTGCGAAAACAGTCATCTGCTCGGCGCTCCTCAAGAAAAACTCGAACGAACCGTGTAATACAACTCACACTACCGCCGGGTCCACAATGGCTCCATGACAGCTGACGCCGTTGCCGCCTCCGACGACAAACAAGACCCGTATCTGTGGCTGGAGGACGTCACCGGCGAAGAGGCGCTGGATTGGGTGCGCGCACGCAACGCTCCAACGCTCGAGGAATTCCGCGACGCGGAGTTCGAGCAGATGCGCACCGAGGCACTCGAGGTGCTCGACACGGACGCCCGGATCCCCTATGTGCGCCGCCGCGGCGACTATCTCTACGACTTCTGGCGAGACGCCACCAACCCGCGCGGGCTGTGGCGGCGCACCACCCTGGATAGTTACCGCACCGACGCGCCCGAATGGGATGTGCTGATAGATATCGATCAGCTAGGGCGAGTTGACGACACGAAGTGGGTGTGGGGCGGCGCCAGCGTCATCGAACCTGAATTCACCCGCGCCCTGATCAACCTCTCACCGGGCGGCTCCGATGCCGTTGTCGTCCGCGAATTCGACATGATTACAAGGGAATTCATCGCTGACGGCTTCGAGCTACCGGAGGCGAAATCACAGATCGGCTGGGCAGACCCGGACACCGTCCTGGTGGGCACCGACTTCGGCCCCGACTCGCTGACCGAGTCGGGCTACCCGCGCATCGTCAAGCGGTGGCGCCGCGGCACCCCTCTGACGAATGCGGAAACCATCTTCGAGGGCACGCGCACCGATGTCAGCGCCGGAGGTTCCGTGGATCGAACGCCGGGTTTCGAACGCACCTTTCTGGCTCGTTCGGTGGACTTTTGGAACAGCTTGCGATACGAGCTGCGGGGTGCGGAATTGGTCCTCATAGATGTGCCCACCGATGCCGGCAGTGTGTCGATTCATCGCGAGTGGCTGCTGATCGAGTTGCGCTCCGACTGGACTGTCGGGGCCAACACCTACCGCGCGGGCTCGCTGCTGGCCACCAACTACGACGAATTCTTGTCCGGCACAAAGGAATTACAAGTAGTATTCGAGCCCGACGAGCACACCTGCCTGCACCAGTACGCGTGGACACGCGACCGGCTGTTGCTTATTACCCTCGCCGACGTAGCCAGCCGGGTCGAGATCGTCACGCCCGGCAGCTGGCAGCGCGAACCACTGTCGGGCATCCCCGCTGCGACCAACACGGTGATTGCCGCCGCCGACGACACCGGCGACGAATTCTTTCTCGACTCCAGCGGATTCGACAGCCCTTCCCGACTGCTGCGCGGCACCGACACCGGTCCGCTGGAACGGGTCAAGGCCGCACCGGCCTTTTTCGACGCCGAAAACCTAGACGTGCGGCAGTATTTCGTAGACTCCGACGACGGAACGCCGGTTCCGTACTTCGTGGTTCGGCCCGGTGCAGACTCCGGTCCCGGCCCCACCCTGCTGAACGGCTACGGCGGATTCGAGACGTCGCTCACGCCCGGGTACAGCGGGGTACTGGGCCGGCTGTGGCTGGCCCGCGGAGGGACCTATGTGTTGGCCAATATCCGCGGCGGCGGCGAGTACGGGCCCGGCTGGCACACGCAAGCGATGCGTGCGGGGCGGCACAAGGTGGCCGAAGATTTTGCCGCGGTTGCAACCGATTTGGTCACCCGCGGCATCACCACCGTCGAGCAGCTCGGCGCGCAAGGCGGCAGCAACGGCGGACTGCTGATGGGCATCATGTTGACGAAGTACCCGGAAAAATTCGGCGCCCTGGTCTGCTCTGTGCCACTGCTGGACATGAAGCGCTACCACCTGTTGCTGGCCGGCGCCTCATGGGTGGCCGAGTACGGCGACCCGGACAACCCCAGCGACTGGGAGTTCATCTCCGAATACTCGCCCTACCAAAACATTTCGGCTACGCTGAAGTATCCGCCAGTGCTGTTCACCACCTCCACTCGCGATGACCGGGTGCATCCCGGGCACGCCCGCAAAATGGTCGCGGCGCTAGAGGCCGCGGGCCATCGGATCTGGTACTACGAGAACATCGAGGGCGGCCATGCCGGCGCAGCGGACAACGAACAGCTTGCCTTCAAGTCCGCGCTGAGCTACTCGTTTTTGCACCGGACGCTGAGCCCTCGGGGTTGACCGCAGCCGTAAGATCGCCCGCGTGTCTGTAATCGAACGCATCGAAGTCGGCTTGCCGGTGCTCGGGCTGATCCTGATCGCCGCCGGAGCGTTGCAGGCGCGCTACCGCTATGTCCGCGGCCGCCAGCGCGGCCGGCGTTTCTACTGGCTGACCTCGGCTATCGGAATCGTCTGTTTTGCGCTCGGCGTCGACAGAATCTGGCCGAACGCCATCCTAGTGACGTTGTTCTTCACCGCTATCGTTGCCGGCTCGGCCTACCTGTCCACGCCGTATCTCAAAATCGGTGAACGCATCTACGCCCTGAGCCCGGCCGACCGGGAGCCGGATCCACCAGAAGAAGAGCCGCAAAGGAAATGACGGTCTCGCCGGCATCCATCGTCACGGCGTCCATCAGGGCCAGGAACCGGCGCCAAGCCGACTTGCTCGCCGGGCACCTCGATCGGGGCGACAGCATTCTCGATGTCGGATGCGGGACAGGATATCTCGCCAACCACCTGGGTGACCTGTACGGCGTCGACCCTACCGGCGTCGACATCAGGGATGCCCGGGTGTTGCCAATCGCCTTCAGCAGCTTCGACGGCACGTCAATTCCGTTCCCGGACAAATCGTTTGACCACATTGTGCTTAGCTATGTGCTGCATCACGCCGACGATCCGCTGGTCCTGGCTCGGGAATGTCATCGCATCGCCCGGCGCAGCGTCATCGTGTTCGAAGAGCTCCCGTACAGCCGCCCGGGCAAGTTATTGCTTGCCTTCCACGTTGCTCTGTTCGCAAGGTATTACTCGACAGGAAGGCCCAGCAGCGCCGCGTATCAATCGGCGCTGGCCTGGCTTGCTGATCACGCCGTCGACGTGGCGAGAGTCGTATTGCCGCCCAGCTGGCTCAAATACCTGTACCTGCGCTTTTTGTTGGTTTACACGCTCGACAACTGATCGGCTGCTGCGATGACTTATTCCAATTCGAAAGCCAATTCGAAGCCAAGTCCAACGCCCCCACGGCCGTCCTGCGCCGGTCCTCGGCGCCATCAAGCAAACCGCGCTTGACCGCGCCTGCGGGCGGTAGCACGCTCAACTAAGAACTGCCTGAGCCGACAAGTACTCGGAGAAGACGAGATGACAAGCGCACATGAAGTGCAGACCCAAGCTCGACGGGTCATCGAAGCCACCGGGCATCTACTCACCTCGGGGGTGTTATCGCACTCCGGGCTCGCCAACCTCAGCGCCAGACTCGACGCCGACCGGTTCCTGTTGACCACCACCGGGTACGTGCGAAAGTTGCGGCCTGACCAGCTGGCCACCGTCGGTCTAGATGGGAAAGTCTTAGACGGCGAGCTGGCGCCTGAAAACGCCGAAATCGTCGCCATGCACAGCGTCGTTTACAACGCTCGCAGTGAGGTGGGCGCAGTCATTCACACCCATTCTCCCGCCGCGACGGCGTTCGCGCTGGCCCACCGGCCGTTGCCATGCCGGTTCGAGCCGCTGCTGCGCTTCGGGCAGGCCGAAGACGTGCCGGTGGCGGCATGGGGACCTCGCGGGTCGGGTCAGTCGGCTCGGAACATCGCCGAAGTTCTGGGACAACACCCGACGACGACCGCGGTTCTGCTGGCCAACCACGGCCTCTTGGCGTTCGGCCCTGACCCTGTGGCCACTGCCCGGCTGGTGGTGGAGATCGAGGAAAGCGCCGAGGCAGAGCTCGCCGCGGCCCAGATCGGGGGCGCGGTCGACTTCCCCGACGGGGCCCTCACCGCCGTCTTAGAGTCGATGGCACGGGTGTCGTCGCGGTCGGTGCTGTGAGAGCCGGCGTCGAGCACCACAAGAGTCGAGACACCACGACCTGGGGAAGGCTCGGCGCCTCAGCCGCCTCGGCACCTGTCCCGTTCGTCAGAACCGAGGCGGGTTATTAAACGAACAACGCCGATTTCGGTTACGGCGCGGTGCCCAAATTCGGAGTAGCCATGATCTGGTGCACCGAGCGCACGGCGCTGGCTCCTTCACCGACGGCGGCGGCGACGCGTTTCATAGATCCTGCGCGCACATCGCCGACGGCAAAGACGCCAGGCACCGAAGTTTCGAAGGGCAACGGACGGCGGCCAAGGTGCGGCCAGGTCGCTGACAGCGCGTCCTCGGGTAGTGCGGCATCGGTGGGGATGAAACCATGGCGGTCGAGATAGATGCCATGCAGCCAGTCAGTGGCCGGCGCGGCGCCGATGAAGCCAAACAGTGCATGGCAGGGCACTGTGTTAGTGGTCTGGCTGGCGTTGTCGGTGACGGCGATCTCGGTGAGATGACGCTCACCGAGCAGGGCGCTGACTTCGGTGCTGAGGCGCACATTGATGAGCGGGTTGGCGCTGATCCGGTCGGCGAGGTAGGCCGACATGTCTTTGCGTAGGTCTGCGCCGCGCACGATCAGATCGACCGGGCTGCCGGCGCCAGCCAAATACAGCGCGGCCTGACCGGCCGAGTTCGCGCCGCCGACGACAGCGACCGGATACGGCGCGACCAACCGTACTTCCAATTCAGTTGCCGCATAGTAGATTCCGGCGCCTTCGAACTCATTCCAGCGGGGTAGCGGCAGGGCGCGATAGCGCGCCCCGGTGGCGATCACTACCGCGCGGGTGGCTACGTCGGTGCCGTCGGCGAGTCTTACGCTCAGCGCTGCGGCGTCGGTGTTGACCGCGGTGACAGCACTAGGGCTGTTGAGCTGAGCGCCGAACTTTTGCGCCTGAATGGTGGCGCGCCCGGTCAGCTCGGCACCGCTAATGCCCGAGGTGAACCCCAGGTAGTTCTCGATGCGCGAGCTGGCCGCGGCCTGACCACCGATCGCGACTGCCTCCAACAGCAGCGTGTCCAAACCCTCCGACGCACCATAGACAGCCGCGGCCAAGCCGGCGGGGCCCCCACCGACGACGATCAAGTCACGAATCTGGCCCCCGCCGGGCGCCGGGCGGTAAGCCAGCCCCAATTCAGCCGAAGCGGACGCCGCTGTTGCGCGCCGCAAAGTTTTCATCGGCGTTATCAAAACCGGCAAATCCTCGACCCTTAAACCCAGCGCCTCCGCAAGCGCTGCGCCTTCGGCGGTGTCGGTGTCGGTGAAGGTATGCGGTACCTGAAGGCGTGCCAGCCAAGTGCGCAGCGTCATTGCTTGCGCGGAAAACGCGCTGCCGATGAGCTCGATGCTGCGCGCGGCCTCACCGGTGCGCAGCCGCTGACGGCGGGCCAGCAGGGCACGAAGGATGAAATCCGACAGCGCGGTGTCGCGGTCCATCAGCTCGCGGAACCGCGCGGGGGCAATCCGGATAATCGCGCCGGCTTTAACTACCCGGGTGCTCAGGTAGGTCGCCTGGCCAGTCAACAGGTTTAACTCACCTAAAAACCGGCCCGGGCCGTGGCGGGCAAGTACAGCTTCGCCGTTCTCGACGCTGCCCTCGCGGAACGTTTCCACCGCGGCGCTCTCCAGAACGATGAAGTCATAGCTGGGCTGGCCGGCTTGGAACAACAACTCACCAACTTCGACCTGCACCGGTGTGCCGTAGCTGCGCAACCGCGCCAGCTGGCCATCATCAAATACCGGAAAGGGGTCAGCTTCGGACGGCGTGCTCACATCCATCCACCCCAGGCGATAAGGGTCACGCCAATGCTAGCCAACACCTTCAAGGAAAACAGAGCGCGGTCACCGATGCGATCGCGACGGGCCGTGCAAGCGACTGCAGGACGATCACCGCCGGGCTTATCGTGTCCAATTGGCTTGTGAGACAGACGCGATAAGCACCTCAGACTGTATTGACCGAGAGCGGGTAGAGGTAGTGCAAGCCATGGAAAATGCACACGCCGAAGTGAGTGTCGCCATCATGACCAGTATCGCGCCTCTACAGCACAATGCCAACAGGCTTTAGTTTGCTCCCCCCTGCGGTGCAGGTGCTGGTCGATCCAGCGCTGTTGTTCGACGGCCCTGCTCGTTGCGTTGGTCGCGCCACTGCCGGTAGGCGATTCGTCGCGCCTGCACAGCATGGCGCACCAGTCGAACAGGCTTAGGCACGGGCGACCGGTCGGCGGGCACGCCGGGTGGCGTGGACGGGTCCGGCGAGATGCGGTCGGGGCGAGGTGTTTCGGTGGTGGTCTTTGGGGGCTCCTGCGGTCGGTGATGGTCGCTTTGAGCGTGCGCCGCCACGGTGCGAAAAGGACGCAATCCGGTTGGCCACCATGCCATGGAGGTGTGGGTCATACCAGAAGGTGACCGCCGGATGATCGGGCGGAACCCGAATCAGGTAGCCGAACGAGGTCCCCGGTTCGACGCACAGGAACGGGTTATCGCCGTTATCCAGCGGGGACACCCGCAGCCCGTGAGTGGGACCCCATCTACCGAGGAGGCCTAGGTCGGGTCACCACTAATCAGACCGCCCCATTAAATTCGACCTCCTTGTCCGGCGACTCCGAGTGCGGCAGCTGTCAGGCGCCAGAGTCGTTCGGTGACCCTGTCGTGGCTGGGTGCCGGGATGGTGCGGAGCTGTTGGGCGATCCCGTGACGCAGACCGCCGATGATATAGGCGCCGGCGCTGTCGGGGTCGAGGTCGGCGGGCAGCTGGCCCAGCTGCTGGCCGTGGCGGATGTTGTCGGCGGCGTTATCGATGAGGTTCTGGAGGTAGGCCGCCTCAAGTTCGGGGAGCTGCGGGTCCAGGGTTGCGCGGCTGAGCAGGATGGGCGCGAGCGGATCGGCGAAGTGACATGCGACGAATAAGCGGGTGCGTTCGTGTTCACGGGTGGCCCAGTCAGCGCCTGCGGGCAGATGGGTGTCAGCGATGGCCTCGCGGAGTCTTTCATAGAAGCCGTCGTAAATCGCTATCAGCAGACCGCTTTTGGAGCCGAAATGGTGGTAGAGCGCGCCCGTACTCAGCCCGGCGCGACGGGTGAGCGCGCTCAGTTCCATCACGCCGTTGCCGCGGACCAGTTCCTCGCAGGCGGCGTCGAGTAGCTGTTGACGTCCGATCGGGGCACGTGCCATAGTGACAAAACATAACAGAAGTCAGTTATGTTATTGGACTGCGAGGAGCCCGGCGTGACTACCGACGTGTCGTCGTTAATGGATTTGAGTGGGGATTTGGCCGGGACCTACCGCCGGACCGCCAGTAGCGGCGAGAGCGTCGGGGCGGCGGTTGGCGAGGCAGATTTGGCTGCGCTGCAGCGCGACGGGTACGTGATCCTGCCCGATCTCCTGACACCGGCCGAGCTCGGCGAGATCCGCGACGCTGTTGCGCCGCTGCTGGATCGACACGGCCGCAATGGTTTCGAGGGGCGAATGACCCAGCGCGTGTACAGCGTGTTGAACAAGACCCGCACGTGTGATCGGATCGCGGACCATCCGCGGGTCCTGGCATTGCTGGATCGCTTGTTTCTGCCGAATTATCTGCTATCGATGCTGCAGGTGATCAACATCTTGCCCGGAGAGCAGGCGCAGCTGCTGCACACCGACGACGGCTTCTACCCGTTGCCGCGCCCGCGCGCCGCGCTCGGAGCCGCCACGATCTGGGCGATCGACGACTTCACCGCGGACAACGGCGCCACCGACATCATCCCCGGCAGCCACGTTTGGGGGCAGCGGACACCCGAGGATGCCGAACGTGAACCCGTGGTGATGAAGGCCGGCTCGTGTGTGTTCTTCCTGAGCACGCTGTGGCACGGCGGCGGCGCCAACCGCTCTGCTGCCCCGCGCCTGGCCGTGACTGCCCAGTACTGCGAGCCGTGGCTGCGCCCCCAGGAAGCGTTTACTTTGTCGACCACCCGCGACACCGTGCGTGTCGTGTCGGAAGATATTCGCCGCATGCTCGGCTACAGCATCCACCCCCCATTCATCGGCCAAGTCGACGGCATGCATCCCAAACGACTCCTCGAACCGGCAGCCAGTATGACCGCGACGTTCCCCGGAGCTACGGCCCGATCCCGCCCACATCATCGTGCCTGATCGCGACGCATAGTGAGGTGGACTACGAATATTCACCCGGCCGCCCGTGCAGATCTGAAAAAGTGTTACGGTGTTGGTATGTCTAGGCCGACTTTCAGCCTGCGTGCAGGCGCCGTTCTCCTCGCTCTGGGTATCGCCGCGGTGACCTTCCCGAAGGTCGCTGTCGCCGATTCCACGGACGACTTCCCGATCCCCCGCAGGCAGATCGCGACCACCTGCGACGCCGAGCAGTACTTGGCGGCCGCCCGGGACACCAGCCCGATCTACTACCAGCGGTACATGATCGACTTCCACAACCGGCCCCTGCCCATCGAGCAGTCCGCGATCGACCGCATCCACTGGTTCTATTCGTTGGACTCCGCCGGACGCCGGCAGTACTCCGAGGACACCGCGACGGACATCTATTACGAGCAGGTCGCGACGCACTGGAGCAACTGGGCGAAGATCTTCTTCAACAACAAGGGTGTCGTCGCGAAGGCCACTGACGTCTGCGACGGCTATCCGAAGGGCGACATGTCCGTCTGGGACTGGACGGCATAACCGCTTTCTCAGTCACCGAAGACGGTCGTCCAAGAATTGCGGATGCTGACGACGGTCCAGCCGTTCGCGTCCGCTTCTTCAAGTGACTTTTCCGCGCCCCCCACATAGTCGAATTCACGGTCGGCGTCGTCGTGCAGCAGTAACAGGCACAGCGACGGGCTGCCGGCATGGGCGTACTGAAGCATCTGGATATCGCCGTTTGAGTTGCCCGCCGCCAGGATCGGCCGCCGGCCCGTGCGCCCCCAGATCCGCACCGGCTTGATCGGGCCGTCGTCCAGGAACTCGGGCCGCGAGGTCGTCAGCAAGTGGCCGTCTTTGAAGTCCATGCCTACCGAACTACCGATGACCCGCTCGGGCGGCACCCCGTACATCTGGGCGGTGACGGGCCGCATGAAGTCGCGGCCACCCCCCGAGGCGATGTAGTTGGTGAACCCGTTGGCCTCCAGGTAGCGCAGCAACTCGACCATCGGCAGGTACCCGCAAGCCGTGTACGGGCGGTTCAAGGTCGGGTGCGTGGCCTCGGCGAAAAAGCCCTTCACCCGCTCGGCATGTTGTTCGACGGTGAGTCCTTGATAGGCCGAAAGAATGCCCCCGGCAAGGACTTTGAGTGCGGAGTCATCCCCGGTGTAGTGCTTGGTGACGGCGTCACCGAACCAAGACAGATCCCCCTGCGCCGCGGCTTGGTATGGCTGCTTGTCCTGCAGCGAGACATCCGCCGCGGCTTGCTCAGCAAGTCGGCGGACCAGGAAATCCAGCTGAATGTAGGCCGGTTTCTCGCACCAGAGCGTGCCGTCGTTGTCGAATACCGCAACACGTTCCTCGGGCGGGACGAAATCCGGGTCGCCCGGTGCCGTGACCCGGTCCACGAAGTCGACGATCGCCGACTTCGTCGGGCCGTCGTGCCAGGAGTCGAGCATCGGGTCCTATCTAATCTTTGGCCAGGAACTCTTTGAGCTTCTCGACCGCCTGGTCGATGCTGAAGCTGGCGGGCGGATGGCGGGGCGGGAATTCCTTGAACGTATCGAGGAATTTGGAGGCCATCGCCGTCGCATAAAACACGAAGAAATCGCGGCGAATGAACCAGTCCCAGTAGGTGTTCGAAGTGATATCGGCGTATTCGAACGGATCGGTGCGTAGGTTGAACAGCTTTGGGACCCGCAGCGGCGTGAACGGCTCGGCCCAAATCTGCAGGGTGCCCCGGCAACGCTGCTCGGCGAAAACGACCTTCCAGTTCTCGAACCGCATGGCGACCAGTTCGCAGTCGTCGGAGAAGTAGAAGAAACCGCGCCGCGGGCTGTGCTCGACCTCGCCTGTCAGGTAGGGCAGCAGGTTGAAGCCGTCGATGTGCACCTGGTAATCGCGCTCACCGACCTGGTAACCTTTCTTCAGCTTGTCGCTGACATCGGGATCGCCAGCGGCGGCCAACAGCGTCGGCAGCCAGTCGTGGTGCTGGATGATGTCGTTGGAACCGCTGCCCGCCTTGATCTTCCCGGGCCAGCGGATCATCTCCGGGACCCGGAATGCGCCCTCCCAGTTGGTGTTCTTCTCGCTGCGGAACGGCGTGGTGCCGGCGTCGGGCCAGGTGTTGCGGTGCGGGCCGTTGTCGGTGGAGTAGATGACGATCGTGTCATCGGCGATACCGAGTTCGTCCAGGACGTCGAGCACCTGGCCCACGTTCTTGTCGTGGTCGATCATCGCGTCGTGGTACGGCGACTGCCACAGCCCGGCCTGGCCGATGCTCTCGGGCTTGGTGTGCGTGAACACGTGCATGTGGGTGAAGTTGCACCAGAGGAAGAACGGGTTGCCAGCGGCATGCTGACGTTTGATGTAGTCGACTGTCGCGTCGGCGATGTCGTCGTCGATGGTCTCCATCCGCTTCTTGTTCAGCGGCCCGGTGTCCTCGATGGTCTGCTTGCCGACGGGACCGTACTTCGGGTCGTCGGGTTCGGTGGATACCTCGGCGGTGGCCTTGCACTTGAGCACCCCGCGCGGATGCGCCAGCTCGTAGAGCAGCGGGAACTGGTCCTTATGCGGATAGTCCTACTGCTCCGGCTCCTCCTCGGCGTTGAGGTGGTACAGGTTGCCGAAGAATTCGTCGAACCCGTGCACGGTCGGCAGGTACTTGTTCAGGTCGCCGAAGTGGTTCTTGCCGAACTGGGCGGTGGCGTAGCCCAGTGGCTTGAGCAGTTCGGCGATGGTCGGGTCCTCTGCGGCCCAACCGATGTCGGCACCCGGCACACCGACCTTGCTCATCCCGGTGCGATACACACTCTGCCCGCTGATGAACGCGGCGCGTCCCGCCGTGCAGCTTTGCTCACCGTAGGAGTCGGTGAACCGCATGCCCTTCGTTGGCGATGCGGTCGATGTTGGGGGTGCGATAGCCCATCAGCCCGTCGCTGTAGCAGCTCAGGTTGCTGATGCCGATGTCGTCGCCCCAGATCACCAGAATGTTGGGTTTACCGTCCGGCATGACTGCTCACATCCCTCGCCCCCGTGGTGTCCTAACGCGATGCTACGGACATCGCAGACCGGGCAAAAGGGACGGAGGTCCACGGCTTGGTGTCAGTAGTGCGCCGGGAACCGTTCGGTATGCGCAGACTCGCCATTGAGCGATTCGCTTTCCCTGGGCCCCCTGGGGTACGTGGTGTCCTCGGGCAGCATGTAGGCACGGACCGCTGAACGAGGCCCGTACGGCCGAAGCATTTGACTGGCGGGGCGGGTACGCACTTTTTGCGGCCACCAGAACCAGCGGCCCATCAGCGACGCGACCGACGGCATCATGAACGAACGCACGATCAGCGTGTCGAACAACAGACCCAGAGCGATGGTGGTTCCCACCTGCCCCATAACCCGCAGCGGGCTGATCGCAAACGTCGCCATGGTAGCGGCGAAAACAAGACCCGCAGACGTCACGACCGAACCAGTGCCGGCCATCGACCGGACGATGCCGGTCTTGATTCCGGCATGGATCTCCTCTTTGAATCGGGAAACCAGTAGCAGGTTGTAGTCCGAGCCGACCGCCAACAGCAAAATGACGGACATCGCCAGCACCATCCAGTGCAGTTCCTTACCCAGAATGTCCTGCCACAGCAGGACCGAAAGCCCAAATGAGGCCCCCAGGGAAAGCAGCACCGTCCCCACAATGGTGATCGCGGCGACCAGGCTTCGGGTAATGATCAACATGATGATCAGGATCAGGCTGGCTGCCGAGATCCCGGCGATCATCAGGTCGTATTTGGAGCCGTCGCGCATGTCCTTATAGACCGCGGCCGTGCCGCCGAGCCAGATCTTGGAACCCTCCAATGGTGTTCCCTTGATGGCTTCCTTCGCCGCTGTCCTGATCGGCTCGACGTGCGAAATGCCTTCGGGCGTCGCCGGAGGGACGTCATGGGAGATGATGAAACGGGCGGCGTGGCCGTCGGGCGACAGGAACATATTCAAACCGCGCTTGAAATCGGGGTTATCAAAGACCTCCGGCGGAATGTAGAACGAGTCGTCGTTCTTGGCCGCGTCGAACGCCTGACCCATGGCGGTGGAGTTCTGGCTCATCACGTCCATCTGGTCATACAGCGAGGCCTGGGAGCTGTGCATTGTCAGCATCATCGACTTCATCGTCACCATGGTCTCGATCATCGACGGAAAAGTCGCCAGCATCTCCGGCATCAACGCATCCAACTTGGAAATATCGTCGGTCAAGAAGGTGAACTTCTCAGTGATCTGATCCAGACCATCGAGTGCGTCGAAAATCGATCTCAGCGCGTAGCAGCTGGGAACGTCGAAGCAGTGCTTCTCCCAATAGAGGTAGGCGCGCAGCGGTCGAAAGAAGTCATCGAAATTGGCGATGTTGTCGCGCAACTGATTTGTCACGTCCAGCATTTCATGCGTGAGGCCGTCCATGTGGTGAGTGACGGCGGCCAACCTTTGCATGATGGAGTACATGTGATTCATCGTGTCGATCGTGTTCTGCATAGCGTCGGCCTGGCGAAGCATGTCCGCCATACGCTTCTTCATATACTGCGAGTTTTCGACCTGCGTCGTGTTCTGCATGCTGATCTGAAACGGGATCGACGTGTGTTCGATCGGCGCCCCCAGAGGTCTGGTTATCGTCTGGACGCGCGCTATACCCGGTATATGGAAGACGCCCCTGGCGATCCTGTCCAGCACCAACATGTTTGCCGGATTGCGCATGTCGTGATCGGTCTCGATCATCAGCAATTCCGGATTCATCCGGGCGTTCGAGAAATGCCGCTCCGCGGCCTCATACCCGACGACCGCCTTGGTGCTATCCGGCAGATACTGGCGGTTGTCATAATTGGTCCGGTACCCAGGTAGCGCGAGCAAGCCGATGAGCGCGATGGCGATCGACACGGCCAGGATCGGCCCGGGCCACCGGACAATCGCGGTGCCCACGCGACGCCAACCCCGGGTGCGCATCTTGCGCTTCGGGTCGAACAAACCGAACCGACTCCCCACCGTCAAAATCGCCGGACCCAGCGTGAGCGCCGCAAGAACGGCGACAAGCGTGCCCACCGCGCACGGGACGCCAAGGCTCTGGAAATACGGAAGCCGAGTGAAGCTGAGGCAATACATCGCACCGGCAATGGTCAGTCCGGAGCCCAGGACGACATGTGCGGTGCCATGAAACATGGTGTAGAAGGCCTGTTCTCGATCCTCACCGAGCGACCGCGCCTCCTGATACCGGCCCAGCACGAAGATCGCGTAGTCGGTACTCGCCGCGATCACCATCAACACCAGTAGATTCACCGCGAAGGTCGACAGGCCAATAATGTTGTTATCGGCCAAAAACGCGACAACCTGCCGCGCCGCGAACAGTTCGAGCATCACCATCAGCAGGGTGACGATCACGGTGACGATCGAACGGTAGACCCACAGCAGCATCACGATGATCACGAGGAACGTGAGCATGGTGACCAAGACGACGCCCTTGTCACCGGCTGCCGACTGATCAGCCGTCAGCGCCGCCGCGCCGGTCACATAGGCCTTGACCCCGGGCGGCGCCGGGGTGTCTTCCACCAGCTTGCGGACCGCCCTGACGGAGTCGTTGGCCTTGGTCTCGCCCTGGTTACCAACGAGATACACCTGCACGTAGGCGGCCTTGCCGTCCGAGCTCTGCGAGCCGGCCGCCGTCAACGGATCACCCCAGAAGTCCTGCACGTGCTCGACGTGCGTCGTGTCCGCGCGCAGCTTCTTGATCAGTTGGTCATAAAAATGATGGGCGTCGTCGCCGAGCGGCTGGCTACCCTCCAAGAGGATCATCACGTTGCTGTCGCTGTCGAACTCCTTGAACACCGTGCCGACGCGCTGCGTCGCCTGCATCGATGCCGCCTCTTTCGGGCTCATCGACACTGTGTGCGCCTTGCCGACCGTTTCCAGGTCGGGGACGAACATGCTGAGGCACACCACCAACCCAACCCAGGCCAGGACGATCAGCACCGCAAACTTGTGGACCGTCCGGGCAAAAAACGGCATATGTGGGAGGCCCGCTGCCTGGTATTTGCTCATGCGGATTTCACAATGCAGAAGGTCTGGGCATTCATTTCGTTCACGGACCTTTCATCCTTCACCACATCGTTAACGGTGATTCGGCAGCCGATCTGGTCCGTGTCGCCCTGCGCCACGACGTTCACGCTCACCGAAGGGAGTGTTGTGGTGACCGCGAGCGTCCACGGCAGTGGCGCGTTGCTGACTTGCTGGAGCGTGGCATTGACGTCGAGAAAGTTGATGTCGGCGACGGTCCCGGCGGGGCCGTAAACCTCATAAAGCACGTGCTTGGGGTTGAACGGCTTGATGTCGTCCAAGCTGTTACTGGTGATCCCGCTTTTGTCGTGATTGCCGAAGATGCCGCGAATCCGATCGACAACGAACCCCGCGACCAAAATGACGATCACGATCACGAGTGGAACCCACAGCCTCTTCAAGGTGTTGGCAACTGGAATCTTCACCACCCCAACACCTTTCGTTCAAAGGCACGGCACGGCATAACCCCACAGATGCTTTGGTGCTTCACTTCGCGCCACCAATCCCTTGTGCTGACTGCGATTCGGACACGAGGCCAATACACGTGGCGGTGAGCACTCGATTGAGCGCGGACGCAAAATCGATGTTCCACTCGGGCGGGAGGGCCTCGGGCTCCTTGGCATAGATGTCGGTGAGCCGCTTCGGCGGGTTGGCGATCTGCCAGTAAGCGGCGGCCAACGAGTAGGCGGCGATCAACATGTCAAACGCGCCGGAGCGGCCGAGCTCGGGCAACGCGCGCTCGATGGCATCCGCTAGCGCAATCGCGGCGGCGGCAATGGTCCGCCGGATCTCGACAACCCGGTCGACATGCACTTCGTGCTCCAGGTGTAGGTGGAGGTTGGCGAGCAGGTCACAAAACAGCTGGTCGCCGGCCAGTGCGTTGGCCAATACCTCGGCAACCCGCGATGGCGACGTCGGACCGGCCAATTCGTCGCATACCGTGGCCGACCATCGCACCCAGCCTTCGGCAGCAAGATGCAAGAGGACCTCCTTATGGGAGGTGAAATAGCGGCGCACCGCGGAGTAGTGGATTCCGGCACGGCTCGCCACGGCGGTCAGCGTGACTGACGCAACACCGGTCTCGACGGCCAGTGACCGCGCCGCCTCAACGAGCGCCGCCGCACGCTGGCGCTTGTTCTCCTCGGTGCGGGCGCGCTGGAACGTCACCGGCGGCACCGGCAGAGGATAACGCACATCATGTGATTTGTATAACGCACGTCGTGTGATTTGTATAACGCACGCACTGTGATTTGTGTAACACACACGACGTGACTTATCAGTTCACGGCGGATTCACCGGAAAGCTAGCCTGCTGTTACGCACGTGATATGCGTTACACTCAAAGCGCGACGGGAAGGAGTTGGTTCCGGCCTACGGTGGACGCGCCGGATTCTCTTTAGGTAAGGCTTCGTTACGCTGTCACCAGGCGCCGCTAGCTCGGGACGGCCGGAGCGCAGGCACCTACCGGGGATTGGGGCGCCGCGGGCGAAAGGGATTCTAATTTTCAGGCTTCTGTCGCGGTTTTGGATTCCGATGGTGGTCCTGGCGGTTGTCATCGTCGGGGGTTTCGCCGTCCACCGGGTCCACGGCTACTTCGGCTCTCAGAAGCGAGAGTCCTATGCAGACGCCAACCTGGAGAACGCGAAACCGTTCAACCCCAAGCGGATCATTTACCAAGTCTTCGGCCCAGCCGGATCATCGGCGGACATCAGCTACTTCGATGTGAATTCAGACCCCCAACGAGTTGACGGAGCCAAGCTGCCTTGGACGTTGGATATCTCGACGACCAAGCCAACAGTGATGGGAAACCTTGTGGCACAGAGTGATGGCGACAGCATTGGCTGCCGGATCACGGTGGACGGCGAGGTGAAGGCCGAGCGGGTTACCAACGAAGTCAACGCTTATACCTTCTGCGTGGTGAAATCCGCGTGAATACACAATTCGCCAACGACGCCCCCCTCCGCACCCACAACGAACGGCCGTTCATCGCCAGGATGATCCACCGGCTTGCGGTGCCGATCATCCTGGGCTGGCTGGGAATCATCGTCTTGGTGAGCGTCGCCGTCCCGTCACTGGAACAGGTTGGGCAGGAACGTTCGGTGGCCTTGAGCCCTGACGATGCACCGTCGATCGTGGCGATGAAACGCATCGGCACGCTATTCAAAGAGGGCAGTACCGACAGTTCGGCAATGCTCATCCTGGAGGGGACTCAGCCCCTTGGCGATGATGCCCACAAGTATTACGACGTCCTGATCCACAAATTGCGCGCCGACAAGGATGTGCTGAGCGTTCAGGACTTCTGGGGGGACCCGCTAACGGCGTCGGGTGCGCAAAGCAACGACGGCAAGGCCGCATATGTGCAGTTGAACCTCGCCGGCAACCAAGGCGAACCGCTGGCCAACGAATCGATTCAAGCGGTCCGCAAGATCGTCAACGACACGCCCGCGCCGCCCGGGGTCACCACCTGGGTCACCGGGGTATCGGCGATGGCCGCGGATACGCACAGCGCCGGCGACAAATCCATCATGAAGATCACCATCGCGTCGGTCGGGGTGATCACGCTGATGTTGCTGCTCGTATACCGCTCGATCACGACCGTGATTGCTGTGCTGATGACCGTTGGGGTCGAACTGCTCGCCGCGCGCGGGGCCGTCGCGATTCTCGGGCATAACGGCTTGATCGGGCTCAGCACGTTTGCGGTCAGTCTGCTCACTTCGCTGGCGATGGCGGCCGGAACCGACTACGGGATATTCATCTTCGGGCGATATCAGGAAGCCCGACAGGCCGGCGAGGACAAGGAAGCGGCCTTCTACACGATGTACCGCGGGACGGCCCACGTCATCTTGGGCTCCGGACTGACGATCGCCGGGGCCACCTTCTGCCTCAGCTTCGCCCGGATGCCGTACTTCAAAACCCTGGGCATCCCGTGCGCGGCGGGGATGGTCACCGCGGTGGCGGTTGCGCTCACCTTGGTGCCGGCAGTCCTGACCGTCGGCGGCCGTTTCGGCCTGTTCGACCCCAAGCGAAAGATCCTGGTTCGGGGATGGCGACGGATAGGCACCGTGGTGGTTCGGTGGCCGGTGCCGGTGCTCGCCGCGACATTGGCCGTCGCCCTCATCGGCTTGGTCACGCTGCCCGGATACAGGGCCAGCTACAACGATCGGGGGTATTTGCCCGCAGCCATCCCCGCCAATCAGGGATTCGCAGCCGCGGACCGCCATTTCTCCCAGGCCCGGATGAAGCCTGAAATTCTCCTGATCGAGTCAGATCACGATATGCGCAATCCCACGGATTTTTTGGTCTTGGACAGATTGGTCAAGGGCATTTTCCGCGTTCCCGGAATTTCTCGGGTGCAAGCGATAACCAGACCCGATGGAACGACGATGGATCACACCTCGATCCCGTTTCAGATGAGCATGCAAAATGCCGGTCAAATGCAGACGATGAAATACCAGCGCAAGCAGATAGACGACATGCAATCGCAGGCCGACGAGATGGCCAAGACGATCGCGACTATGCAGACGATGTACGGGCTGATGCAGCAGCTCAACGATACGACGCACCGCATGGTCGGCGACACCGTAGTGCTGCAAGCGATCACCGATGAGCTACGCAATCACATCTCGGATTTCGAGGACTTCTTTCGCCCGATCCGCAATTACTTCTACTGGGAGAAGCACTGTTTCGATATTCCGGTTTGCTGGTCGCTCAGGTCGATATTCGACGCCCTGGATGGCGTGGATGCGATCTCCGAGAATCTGAAGTCGCTGGTAGCCGACATCCATGACCTCGATCGGGTGATGCCGCAGATGATCGCCCAGTTCCCGCCGATGATCGACACCATGGTGAGCATGCGAACCATGATGCTGTCGATGCACAGCACCATGTCCGGAATCTTCGCTCAGATGGACGATTTGAGCAAAAACTCGATGGCCATGGGCCATGCTTTTGACGGCGCCAAGAACGACGACTCGTTCTACCTCCCGCCCGAGGTCTTCGAAAACAAAGACTTCAAGCGGGCCATGAACAACTTCCTATCCCCAGACGGACACGCGGCCCGCTTCATCATTCTGCACCGGGGCGACCCCGCCTCGAACGAGGGCATCGCGAGCGTTGACTTGATTCGCACGGCGGCCGAAGAGTCGCTCAAGGGCACTCCACTGGAGGATTCCAAGATCTACCTGGCCGGCACGGGCGCCGTCTTCAAGGACATCAAAGAGGGCGCCCAATGGGATCTTTTGATCGCGGGAATCTCCTCCCTCTGCCTGATATTCATCATCATGCTCATCCTCACGCGTGCCCTGATGGCCGCCGCCGTCATCGTCGGTACCGTCGCGCTGTCTCTGGGCGCTTCTTTTGGACTATCCGTACTGCTCTGGCAACACCTGCTCGGTTTCCCACTGCACTGGCTCGTGCTGGCGATGTCCGTCATCGTTCTCCTGGCTGTGGGATCTGACTACAACCTGCTTCTGGTCTCCCGGTTCAGAGAGGAGATCCATGCCGGATTGAAGACTGGCATCATCCGGTCGATGGGCGGTACCGGGAAGGTCGTGACGAACGCGGGCCTGGTGTTCGCGTTCACGATGGCGTCGATGATCGTCAGCGACCTCAAGATAATTGGTCAGGTGGGCACGACCATCGGACTGGGTCTGATGTTCGACACCTTGATCGTGCGCTCGTTCATGACGCCGTCCATCGCCGCGCTGTTGGGACGCTGGTTCTGGTGGCCGATGCGAGTGCGTACGCGGCCTGCCAGGACACCGGCCGGGCAGGTCGAACCTCTTCCGCCGGACCGCTCGCTCGCTTACAGCGACTAGCCCGTGCTCACAGTCGCCCTGATCGGGTTCCTCGGTGGCCTGATCACCGGCATCTCGCCATGCATCCTGCCGGTGCTCCCCGTGGTGTTCTTTTCCGGCGTAAACGGCAGCAGCCCCGGCGCCGCGGACGGCGCCCCGGCCAGCAGCCCGGCGCGCCCGTATCTGGTGATCGCGGGCCTGGTCTGCAGCTTCGGCGTGGTCACTCTGGCCGGTTCCGCGCTGCTGTCAGCGCTGCATCTGCCGCAGGACGCGATCCGGTGGGCCGCACTGGTGACGCTCACCATCATCGGCCTCGGGTTGATCTTCCCCCCGCTGCAGCATCTGATCGAGCGACCATTCGCTCGCATCCCGCAGCGCCAGATCGGCTCAAACAACTTCCGCAGGAATGGTTTCGGGCTGGGACTGACGCTAGGTGCGCTGTATGTGCCGTGCGCGGGTCCGGTGCTGGCCGCGATCGTGGTTGCCGGCGGCACAACACCTTTCGGATCCATCGGGCTGCCGACGCTCATCCTGACCGCGACGTTCGCGATCGGTACCGCACTCCCGCTGCTGATTTTCGCGCTAGCCGGGCGCCGCGTCGCGGAACGGGTCGGCGCGTTCCGGCGCCGCCAGCGCGCAGTTCAGATCGCCGGCGGAATCACGATGATCGTGCTGGCCGTCGCGCTGGTCTTCAATCTGCCGGCGCTACTGCAGCGCGCCGTTCCCGACTACACGGCAGCGATGCAGCGAAGTCTGGGGGGCCCGGACAGCCGGGTGATCCAGCGCATCCGGCACGACCAGCATCCGGGCGGGCCGGGTGGCCAGCTGGCGGATTGCGCCGAGGGCGCCGAGCAGCTGCAACAGTGCGGGCCGGCCCCCGCCGTGAGCGGAATTACCCAGTGGCTCAACACTCCGGATGGAAAACCGATCGACCTGGGTTCGCTGCGCGGCAAGGTGGTCTTGATCGATTTCTGGGCGTACTCGTGCATCAACTGCCAACGCGCCATCCCGCATGTCGTCGATTGGTACAACCGTTACAAGGACGACGGATTCGTCGTCATTGGTGTGCACACCCCGGAGTACGCCTTCGAACACGTCCCCGGCAACGTCGCCAGTGGCGCCGCCGCGTTGCACATCACTTACCCGGTCGCTCTCGACAACGACTACACCACGTGGAACAACTACCAGAACCTGTACTGGCCGGCCGAGTACCTGATCGACTCGAACGGGACCGTCCGGCACACCAAGTTCGGCGAAGGCGACTACGACGGCACCGAAAATCTCATCCGCCAATTGCTGATCGACGCGAACCCTGATGTCCGGCTGCCCGATGCGACGCACTCGGCGGACACCACTCCCCAGACCAAGCTCACGCCCGAGACCTACCTCGGCATCGGAAAGGCTAATTTGTACGGCGGCGGCGGGGACTATCGCGCGGGAACCGCGACGTTTGGCTACCCGCCGAATTTGGCCGACGACAAATTCGCCCTGCTCGGCACTTGGACACTGAACGACCAGGGGGCCACCGCGGACAGCGACGATGCCGCTATTCGACTCAACTACAACGGGAAGAACGTCTACGCCGTCGTCGGCGGTACCGGATCGATCGCCGTGACCCGGGATCAGCACACGACCACGACGCAGATCAGCGGGCCGCCCACTTTGCATCAGATCGTCGGCAATGACTCTGGGGACTCCCCGCATCGCGACCAACTCGACATGCGAGTCAGCAAAGGCCTACAGGTCTTTTCGTTCACTTTTGGATAATCCGTCCGTCAGGGCGGCTGCTCCGAATAGTGGTTGTGGATCAGTCATACGCGCGCTCGGTAGCCGTTATCGGCAGCGGTGTCGCCGGCCTCACCGCCGCCTACGCTCTGTCCGGGCGGGACCGGGTGACGCTGTATGAAGCCGATGAGCGGCTCGGCGGGCACGCGCACACCCACTCCGTCGTCGACCCGGACGGACCAGTCGGCAATCTCGTCTCCGTCGATTCCGCGTTTTTGGTGCACAACGACCGGACCTATCCGACGTTGTGCCGGATGTTCGCCGAACTCGGTGTGGCCACCCAGGAGTCCGAGATGTCGATGTCGGTGCGCGCCGACGACATCGGACTCGAATATGCCGGCGCCCTCGGATTCCGAGGGCTGTTTGCTTGCCGTCAATCGCTGCGGCCCCGCCATCTAAGGATGCTCGCCGAGGTCGCCCGCTTCCACCGCGCCGCGCTGCGGGTGCTAAGTGATGGCTCCGCTGAAAACGCCGCAGAAGACGACCAGCAGACCCTGGATGAATTCCTCAAGCGGCACCGCTTCTACGTCGTACTTCGTCGACTACTTCATCACGCCCCTGGTAGCGGCGGTCTGGTCCTGCGCGGGCGACGACGCCCTGCGCTATCCGGCCCGCTACCTGTTCGTTTTTCTCCAGCACCACGGCATGCTGTCGGTCTTCGGTTCACCGACCTGGCGCACCGTGACCGGCGGTTCGGCCACCTACGTCGAGGCCGTCGCCGCCCGGCTCGACGAGGTGTTCCTCGAATCGCCCGTGCACTCGGTGGAGCGGGTGTCCGACGGCGTCGTCCTCCGGGCGGGCACGGACGCACCGCGGTTGTTCGACGCCGCTGTCGTCGCCGTCCATCCCGACCAGGCGCTCCTGTTGCTCGACGAGCTGACCCAGTGGGAGCGCGACGTTCTCGGCGCGATCCCGTACTCGACCAACCGCGCTCAGCTGCACACCGACGAATCGGTGCTGCCCCGCCACCGCGGTGCGCGGGCATCGTGGAATTACCTGGTGACACCCGGCACCGACCGGGTGGTGGTCACCTACGACGTCAGCAGACTGATGCACATCAAGGGAAATCGCCGGTACCTGGTCACCCTCGGAGGCCACGACCTGGTCGATCCCGCCTCAGTGATTGCCGAGATGAACTACAGCCACCCGCTCTATACACCGAAATCCGCTGCAGCCCAGCGCTTACTCCCGAGACTGGACGACGACCGGGTGGTCTTCGCGGGCGCCTACCACGGCTGGGGATTCCACGAGGATGGGGCCGCTTCGGGACTTCGCGCGGCCCGCCGGCTCGGCGCCGACTGGCCGGCAGCAGCCCGACGGGAGTTGGTCACGCCATGCTGACTCAAACGCTCACGCCGGCGATCTACCGCACCACGATCACCCACACCCGAAAGGCCGCGGTGCAGCACTCGTTCGAATACCGGAGCTACAGCTGGTATGTCGACGTCGACGACCTTCCCCGGCTGCCCTGGTGGCTGCGGCCTTTCGCGCGATTCCACGCCTCGGATCACTTTTCGAACTCTTCGGGCGACCGGCCGCGCAGCTCGCTGCGTGACAAACTCGCCACCGTGTTCGCCGACCACGATTTGGCCCTGCCGGAGGGCCGCGTCACCGCGCTGCTGCAGGCACGCGTCTTCGGTTACGTCTTCAACCCGCTGAGCATTTTCTGGTGCCATGACCGCGACGGCCAGCTGAGTTATGTGATCGCCGAGGTACACAACACCTACGGCCAGCGCCATGCCTACCTCTTGCCGCCGGCCGACCAGCCCGTGGTGACGAACAAGGAGTTCTACGTATCGCCGTTCTTCCAGGTGGACGGGCAATACCTGATTCAGGCGCCACGACCCGACAGCGAGGTCGATATCACCGTGGCGCTGCATCGCCACGAACGGTCGTCAGTCCCGGCATTCACCGCCAACCTGCGCGGACAACGGCGCCCGGCAACCATCAAAGAAGTCTTGATCATGCAAATCATTTCGCCGCTGGCGCCGTTGGTGGTGGCCGCGCGCATCCGAATACAGGGGATCAAGTTGTGGTTACGGCGAGTTCCGGTGGTGCAGCGATGAGCCTGCAAACCAGCCGGGAAGCCAGCCGAAAGTCGACGCCGGCAATCGATTCCGACCGCTGGCCGGCCGTAGCGAAGGTGCCTTCGGGCCCCGTTTCCGCTGCATCGGCGGTGATTCGCCGACCGGCTTTTGCGCCGCGCCGCCGCCCGCCTGCCGCTGCGATTGGTCTATCCCGACGGGACAGTGATCGGTGCCGCCGACCCTTCGGCGCCGACGCTGGCGATCCACCGGCCCGACGCGTTGGCACGGCGGATCGGACGGCACGGGCTGATCGGGTTCGGCGAGTCCTACATGGCAGGCGAATGGTCCTCGAAAGACCTCACGCAGGTCCTGACGGTGTTCGCCAACTCAGTGGCCGATCTGGTGCCCGGGACGCTGCAATGGCTGCGCCCGATTGCCCCGGCCTTCCGCCCGCGCTGGCGAAGCGCCAGCCGCGATCAGTCGCGGCGCAACATCGCCGAGCACTACGACTTATCGAACGACCTGTTCGCCGAGTTCCTCGACGAAACCATGACGTACTCATGCGCGCTGTTCAGCGAGCTGCCGGCATCTTCGTCCGACTTGGCCGAAGCGCAGCGACGCAAAATCGACCGGCTGCTGGATATGGCGCGGCGTCCGGTCGGGCAGCCGGGTGCTCGAAATCGGCACCGGCTGGGGCGAACTGTGCATCCGCGCGGCCGCCCGCGGAGCACACGTCCGCTCGGTGACCCTGTCGGTCGAACAGCAGCGCCTGGCCCGGCTCCGGGTTGCCGAGGCGGGACTGTCCGACTTAGTGCAGATCGACCTGTGCGATTACCGCGACATCGACGGGTGCTACGACGCCGTGCTGTCGGTCGAGATGATCGAGGCCGTGGGATACCACTCGTGGCCAGGGTATTTCGCCACGCTCGAACGGCTGGTGCGGCCGGGCGGGCGGGTAGTCATCCAGACGATCACCATGCCGCACGTCCGGATGCTGGCCAGCCGCAACACCCACACCTGGATTCAGAAGTACATCTTCCCCGGCGGACTGCTGCCCTCCACCCATGCGATCTCGGCCATCACCGAGCACCAGACCGGTCTACGCACGGTCGACATGACCTCGCTGCGCCCGCATTACGCCGAGACCCTGCGGCTGTGGCGCAAGCGGTTTATGCAGCGGCGAGACGCGTTGGCGCACTTGGGCTTCGACGATGTGTTCGCCCGAATGTGGGAGCTCTACCTGGCCTACTCGGAGGCGGGCTTCCGGTCCGGCTACCTCAACGTCTATCAGTGGACGTTCGCGCGCGAGAGCGCCTGGTGACACCGATGCAACTGACCAACCTTGCTCAGGTATCCGGCGGCTCAATTTTGGTAGTCGCCGTGGTGCACTCGGTCACGTTCGCCATCGGCAGGCGGATCGGTCGCTACAACGTCGTCGACGTGGCGTGGGGCATCGGATTTGTGGCCATTGCCGCCGTCGCCGCGATCTTCGGCCACGGCGACCCCGCCCGGCGATGGCTGGTGTTGGCACTCGTCTCAATCTGGGGCGTGCGATTGAGCTGGCACATTCAGCGTAAGACCGCCGGTAAAGGAGAGGATCCCCGCTACGACGCGCTACTGCGGGACGCCACGGTTGGCCAGGTGCTAACCAAGGTCTTTGTGCTGCAAGCTTGTATCACCTGGTTCGTCTCGCTCCCGCTGCAGCTGTCGGCCGTAACCGGCGCGACGCCGAAACCGCTGACGGTCGTCACGGCGCTGGGCGTGGCCGTGTGGTTGGTCGGTGTCACATTCGAAGCGGTTGGCGACCGGCAGTTGAAGACCTTCAAATCCGATCCGGCGAACCGCGGCATCGTGATGGATCGCGGCTTGTGGGCCTGGACCCGCCACCCCAATTACTTCGGTGACGCCGCCGTCTGGTTCGGCTTATGGCTGATCACCATCAACGGCTGGTGGGCAGTGGCGACCGTTGGCTCGCCACTGCTGATGGCGTATTTTCTGGTCCACGTGACTGGCGCCAGGCTGACCGAGAAGTTGATGGCCGGCCGTCCTGGATTCGACGAGTACAAGGCACGAACCGCATTTTTCATCCCGTGGCCTCCCAAATCGGCAATTCGATGACGATTTCCGGCATGTCGTCAACGCTGGCGCTAGGCTACCGATCGATGACCGGACCAGCTGGGCTGAGCAGCGACCTCGACGCTTTACTGCGCCGGGTTGCAAACGGCGACCGCGATGCGTTCGCCGCGGTCTACGACCTCACCAAGAGCCGGGTATATGGAATGGTGACGCGAGTGCTGCGTGACACCGGCTACAGCGAAGAAACCACCCAGGAGGTTTACCTCGAGGTGTGGCGGACGGCGTCGGCCTACGACTCCGCCAGGGGTTCAGCCCTGGCCTGGCTGCTGACCATGGCACACCGGCGCGCAATCGACCGGGTGCGCAGCGAGCAAGCCGGCACCCAACGCGAATCGCGCTACGGTGCGGCCAATGTCGACACCCCGTCAGACGTCGTCGCCGATTCGGCGATCGCCGGTGACGAGCGCCGCCGGGTGACGGAATGCCTGGGTGGGTTAACCGACACGCAGCGGGAGTGCATCGAGTTGGCTTACTACGGTGGGTTGACGTATGTGGAAGTGTCACAACGGTTGGCCGCCAATTTGTCGACGATCAAGTCCCGCATGCGCGATGCGCTGCGCGGCCTGCGTAATTGCCTGGACGTCGCATGACCGCGCCGAATGATTTCGAATTGCTCGAACTGGCCGCGCCGTATGCGCTGGATGCCGTGACGGACCCGGAGCGCGCCGACATCGACCGTCGGCTCGCGGCCGCGCCGTCGCCGGTCGCGGCGGCCTTCGGCGACGAAGTTCGTGCCATTCGCGAGACGATGGCAATCGTGTCGGCGACGACCGCAGCCGAACCGCCAGCACAACTGCGCGCCGCCATTCTTGCCCTGGCCGAACCCGTCAAACTGCAGACCAGGCGCCAATCGAATTGGCGCACAGCGGCTGTCGCGGCGGCGGCCGCCGTGGTGGTGGGGGCTGCCGCATTCGGAGTCGGGGTGTTAATGCGGCCGGCGGCCCCGTCGACGGTTGCCGAACAAGTACTGTCGGCCCCCGACGTGCGGACCGTCTCGGGCTCGTTGGGCGGCGGGACGGCCACCGTGATGTTCTCCCGCGACCGCAATGCGGGTGTGCTGGTGATGAACAATGTGCCGCCGCCATCCCCGGGCACCGTGTACCAGATGTGGCTGATCGACGCCAAGGGCCCAACCTCGGCGGGCACGATGGACACCGCGGCGGTGGCGCCCTCGACGAAGGCGACCCTGGATCACCTCGGAGCGTCGACGACGCTGGCGTTCACCGTCGAACCCGGCACCGGTTCGCCGCAACCGACCGGGAAGATATTGGCGGCGTTGCAGCTAACCTGACGGGCGCCGGACGCTGCCGACTATCGCGGCGAGCACCCCGAACGCCACCAGCGCACCGCCTCCGATCAGGGAATTAGTTGAGCCACTGATGCTGGCTCGCCTCGGCGTGGCCCACCATGACCTCGGCAATCTGGCGGACCTCGCCGGTGGTCCCGTTGAGCGCGGCGTTGATATACCGCCCGCCGAGCTCGATCCCGGCCCAGCCGGCTGCGCCTACTAGTAATGCCGAGACTCCGAGACCGGTCAGCGCCTTGCCGCGGTGTCGCGCGGCGATCACCGTCAGCAGCGCGCAGACAGCGCTCAGCGCACCAGCGCCGGCGCTGACCCAGGGCCCCCAGGTGGTCAGTCGACTCAGCTGCCCCCGCCGCAACGACACCGAAGCCGTCGACACCGTCAGCGGAACGGTGAGCGTCGCCGGCACTTTCACGTTGTGGCTGCTCAAAATTTGACGGATCGAACCGTCGTTGAGCATCGGGGCCAGGTCGACCGCCCATGTGTCACCGGGGCCCGGGGCCTCGGACAAGCCACTGAACAACCATTGATGCGCCGCCCGGTTCGCCTGGGCGAACAGCGGCGGAAAGGACGGGCCGGCCGCGAAAGCCGTGACGGCATCGCGCACCTGCGAGCTGTCGACCGGATGGCGCCCTCCGCCGTGCGCGGTGATGAGCGCCATCGCCCGGGTGCTGATTTCGCCCGCCGCCGCGGATTGCAGCGCCGGATCCTCCGCCGCCTGCTGAGCCAGCGCGGCATAGCCGCCTTCATCGACGATGTTCAGCTGCGCCCACGCCGCGGGTAACGCCAATGCCAGGGCAACCGTGGTCACCAGCCAGAGAACCAGCGTCGCAGCGAACCGCACGCCTCAGACACTACTGATGCCCCGCAGGTAGGCGGCCTGTCCGAGGTGCTGTGCGCAGTCGTCGATGATGCTCACCAGCCGGGCGCTGGCGGTTACCGGCGGGTCCCAGTTCCTATCCACGACGCGCGACAGCTCGTCGGCGGTGACGCCGGCGATGTATTCGAGGGTGAGCTTGTGCACCGCCCGGTAATAGCCGGACAGCAGCGCCGCGGGCGCCCGCACCTTCGCTACCTGTGCCGCCTTGTGTCCGTAACCGGTGTCGTTGCGCGGCAAGTCCAGCCCGAACCGTTCCACCCAGCCGTCGCGGATCCACACCTGTTCCACCCCCGCCACCTGTGCCAACTGGATGTCCTGCACCCGCGCGCTGTGCCAGATCAGCCAGGCGATGCTGTTGGCGTCCGGGGTGGGCTGATAGTTGGAGACGTCGTCAGTCAGGCCGTCGGTGAGCTCGTCGACGTGTTCGATCAACCGGGTGAACGCGTCGCGCAGCAGTTCTTGGACGGCGGCGTCGCTCGCAGCTCCCATACCAACGACATTACGGGCCGCCGTGCCACACCGCTTCGACGTTGTTGCCGTCCGGATCGCGCACGAAAGCACCGAAGTAGCCTCCAAAACGAGGAGAGTGATACTCGGGCCACAGCCGAGGCGCATGCAGCGATTCCGCACCCACCCCGATAGCCGCCGCGTGGAAAGCGCCGAGCACCGTGTCGTAGAAGGCCTGCGACTTCGCATAGTCGGCGCAGTTGATTCCCAGGTGGTCAATCACGCGAAGATCCTGGCATGATCCACCTGCGCGGTCGTAGATTAGTTAGGTCTAATTCATGCCCTATGAGCTGCGGTGCAAGATTAGTACACACGATAAGACACATCCTCCCTGATACCGTTGACGCATGGCTTCGGTTCACGCATCTCCCAGCAAACGATTCCCCGAAGCCTATAAAGTCCGATACCGCTTCCCCGACGGTCGGTCTGGCGCGACCACATTCCCCGACGAGGCGCAGGCACAGCAATTCGACCGCATGATTGGCGACTACGGCCTGGTGGCGGCGCTTGAGAAAATCAACCAGCCGACGCAGCCGAAGCGAATCGCCACCGGGTCGACCGTGAGCGAGTGCCTTGAGCGCTACATTGCCCAGCGCTCGAATCCCGACACCAGGGACAAGTACCGGCGCACGGCGCGCCTTCACATTGCACCGACGCTCGGCAAAATCAGAATCAACAAATTGACGACCGAGGAAGTCCAGCTCTGGCTCAACTCGCTATCGGGCACCGGCCACTACATCGAACACGTTCACATGGTTCTGAAGGTCGCCCTGGCCGCAGCGATGGCGCGCGGCGAGATTCAGACCAACCCGGCCCGCAGGTCCTCGCGCGTGGCCCAGAATGGCGTCAGGCTGCCGCGTACGCGAAGCAAGCGCGAACCGGTCTTCCTTACCCGCGATGAGTACGCGCTCGTGCTAAAGGCAATTCCTGCCCGGTACCAGGCGTTCGTGGATTTCCTCGCTGACACGGGCTGCCGCCTCGGCGAGGCCACGGCCCTTACCCCCGCCGACGTAAACCTCGACACGGGCAAGGTGCGCTTCGACAAGAGCTACAGCCGCCGGGGCGCGGGCGACGGCGGCTCTAGGCCATTCACGGTCGGCAACACAAAGACGGCTGCATCACAGCGGGATATCAGCGTTCCCGAAAAGCTGCTCAAACGCCTCACCCTGTCCGGCGAGTTCGTCTTCATGAACAGCGACCGGGGGCCAATCAACGGTGACAGCTTCCGCTGCAACGTCTGGATACCCGCTGTCGAGGGCAGCGGCCTACCGAGGCACCGCCAGCCGCGTATTCACGACCTGAGACACACCCACGCGAGCCTGCTCATCGACGCCGGGGTTTCGCTGCCGTCAATACAAAAGCGCCTCGGTCATGCCGACGTGATGACCACGCTGGCGATGTATGGGCACCCGGCGGCTGATAGCGAGGAACGCATACTCGAAGCCCTTGAGAACTTGGGCTAAGGCTGGCGAGCGCTCCGACCCAAAGCCTCTCGGCCCTAATCGGCTGGGGGGCTTCGTCGTCCGTGGCACTGTTCATGGGCTGAGCTGCCCCCGGTCGCATCAGAACACCGAGGGCATGGGCCGAATAGGTCGAGCCGCCTCGTCGCCAGGGGCCGCCGTCGTGCCTCTTTGTTATGCTCGCCGAACCAACTTCATATCGGCCCCTCGTGGTGCCGAGAACCCAGCCGCCCGCCAGCGAAAAGCAGGTTATGAAGTGAACTCTCGGCCAATCACCGAATGCCCGACAGCCCCGCACACCCACAGCGTCGCCGAAGTCTGCACCCTAATCGGTTGCGACTCGGAGGATTGGCTCGTCGATAAAGTCCGCAACGGCACATTCCCGGCGCATCGCGTCGTGCGAACGCTGCGATTCACCGACGACGACGTCGCCCGAATTGTCGGCGCCTGCGTGGTCGTCGAGCGCCAGGGCGCCGCCGCGTCGGCGCTCCCCACCCCGACCGCGCGCAGCCGACGCCGCACCGGATAAGCGCAAGCGTCGCAACAGAAACGAAAAAACCGCCTCCCGAGGTTTTAAGTCGGAGAGCGGTTTTTTCTTGGTCCAATGCATCGCTCACCACAAGCCCCCGCAGAATAGCACGACCGTACGACCGGACCGGCGCCGTCGCACTAGGCGCGTAGTGTTTCGGCGAGAGGCTCAACACGCTAAACCGGTCAACTACTCAAATGCTCAAATCTGCCGAGCCGCACCAACCTAATAAACCGTTGACCGGTTCCGATGTAACGCCCACCACGCCGCCCAAGCGCAGCTCCGGACCAGTCAGCTCGACAAGTCCGGAGCTTTTTCATGACCGAAACACATTGCACGACAGCACATCCTGCCATTCCCAAGCTGCCCGCCGACGTTGACGCCACCACCGCGGCCCTGGCCTACGCGAAGGCCGGACTCTACGTGCTGCCTGTCAAACGCGGCGGCAAGCATCCCGGCAGCGTCGTCGGTAACCGCTGGCAAGACAAGTCGACCCGCGACCCGAAAGTAATTGCGGCGCTGTGGCCCGGCACCGACCGCGGCATCGCGTTAGACCTCGGCAGAAGCGGCCTAGTTGTCATCGACGTCGACCGGCCTGAGCTGCTGGAGAGCTGGCTAGAGACCACGCTAAACGGGTCACGAGCGCCGTATCAGTCGACACGACCCGATACCGCTGGGCGCGGGCATTACGTGTTCAGCCAGCCGCCAGGGCGCCGGATAGGCTGCGGTAAAGGCGGCCTCGCCGGGATGGGCCTCGACGTCAAGGGCTGCGGCGGCGTCATCATCGTCGAACCGACCCAGCATCCCGAGGATGGCGGCGCATACCGCTGGATAACTCCCATCGGCCCGGTCCCGGTACTGCCTGACAGCATCGACGACAAGCTCGGCGAGGCTGGTAAGGCGAACGCCAGCGCCGCCACCGATGCCGCCGTGTCTACCTTCCTGACCGAGCACATCGAGGCCAGTCGGCCCGCGCTCGCGAACGTCTGGCCGCGCAGGTTCGCCGATGCGCTGGCCCGCAACGACTCCCGACATGAGGCAATGGTGAGCAACCTCGTCGCAGCGGTCGAAAACGCCAAAGGCGGTTACTACCCAGCCCGCCCCGCCGTCGACACGCTGCGAACCGCGTTCATAGCGGCGAAGACTCGCATCTACAACGGGCAGCCACCGAAGCTCGACGAGACGCAGGCCCGCGACGAATTCGCGGGAATCCTCGCGTGGTCAATCGGGCAGGCCGCGAGTCAGACCCGCGCCGAGATACGAGCGCGGGTCGAACGCAACCTAAAGGCAGATGAGTGCAAACTACTCACGGCGCCCGCCGACGCCGGCGATCGTGTCGACGCCGATACAGACTACGAGCCATCGCTTTTCGAGACCGAAGTCGGCGCGCGCATGGACCGGTTGCGCGTCGAGCGGGAAGCCAAACGCCGCCTCGATGATGCCGAGCGCCCGGCCCTCGGCCTACCGCCCATCAAAAGCCTTGACGCGCTTCTGGCCGAGCCCGATGCACCGACCCCGTATCTCATCGACGATGTAGCGCCAGCTGGCGCGCGCACCATGCTCAGCGCCCCGCAGAAAGCCGGAAAAACCAGTCTCACCGGCAACCTGATTCGCTCGTTAGTCGATGGTGACCCGTTCCTCGGCAAGTTCGTGATACGCGAGCAGAAGCGACGAATCGTTTTGATAGATAACGAGCTAGCCGAGCGCACGTTGTGTCGATGGCTGCGCGAGCAGAACATCACGAACACCGCGGCCGTGGCCGACGTGATATCGCTGCGCGGGAGGGTGTCGACGTTCAACATCATCGACGACCGTTGCCGCGCCGAATGGGCACAGCGCCTAAGCGACGCCGGTTGCGATTATCTCGCGTTCGACTGCCTTCGGCCCATCCTTGACGCGCTCGGTCTTGACGAGAACCGCGACGCCGGGCGGTTCCTCGTCGCATTCGACGCGCTACTCGCAGAAGCGGGCATACCCGATGCACTGATGGTTCACCACATGGGACACGGGCAGGAGCGGGCACGCGGTGACTCAAGGCTCCAAGACTGGCCTGACGCTATCTGGCAGCTCGTACGCGCCGAGCCTGACAACCCGCACGCGGCCCGCTTCTTCCGCGCCCACGGGCGCGATGTCGACGTGCGCGAAGGCCGACTCGATTACGACCAGGCCACAAGGCGACTCACCTACGCGGGCGGCACGCGCGGCGACGCCAAGACCGAGGCGGCACTCGACACCGTCATCGACATACTCGCCGAGGACGCCAGGAAGGACGACGGCGCGGGCCTGAGCGGGCGCACCCTCGAAGACGCCGTCGAGGGCGAGCATCCGCGGGCCGCCGTCCGTCAGGCAATCCAGGCTGCCATCGGTCGCAACCTTGTCGAAAGGGCGCCAGGACCGAAACGAGCAAAGCTTCACCGCATCGTCAATCCCTGCGACATATGCGGGAAGCCGATTGTCGGCGGCCAGGGCACGCAACATTTCGAGTGCCAAACCGATGCTCGGGGGCGGGCTTCGTGAGGCGCTCAGCGGTCCAGTGCGCCAGTGCGCCGCCAGTGCGCCGCCAGTGCGCCAGCGCACAGGCGTTCGTCAGTGCGCCAGTGCGCCGCCGCCTACGTATAGGCGGCGCACACGCACACACACGCGCAGTTGGTTCATTCAAAATTCAGTGCGCCAGTGCGCTAGTGCGCCGGGGCCATCACCTCAGTACCCGAAGCCCGATGAACCCGCGCACGGCGGCCCAGGCGTCCCAGGCGGCACTGACACCGACCGACGCCGTCCCAACGCGTCAAAGCGGCACTCAGCCCGCAGCGCACCCCACCGCAGAGGAGCCTCGACGATGACCATCACGGGAGACCGCTCGACGTTCGAATGCCGGGTATGCCGCGCCCCGATGAGCGCGAAGGCATTTCATCTCGATAGGTCCGGCGGCAACGCGTTTTGCGGCAACTGTCACAGAACCCGCGGCGCCCGCATTCACCGCCGGGCCCAGCAGCGCCGCGAGGCGCGACCGCGGCAGCCGCAGCCGAGCGCCGAACTCGTCGAGGCGGGCAAGCGGTACGTCGCGACGCATCGCGAGGCGAATCACGCCTGGGCGAACGTGCAGAACTTCGTGGGCGCCGCGACCGTCGACGACGACACCGCCAAAGTCACCTCGACGCTTCTGGTCCTACTCGCGCGCTCGAAGGCGGCCAAAGATGCCGCGCTCGCCGCGTTCGCCTATTTCGTGATGATTGACGCCAGGGACACCGCCGAGCGCAAGAAGGCCGCCGAGGCCGGGGCGAACCTGCGCGCTGCTGAGAGGCGAAAGCAGGCCCGCATAAACGGGCGAGAAACGCTCGCGTTAATGCGAGCGCCCGACTACCGCAGCCTGGGCGACGATGCCGGTCTGTAAGCGGCGGGGCTGCGCCGAGCCACACTCGGCGCTCGGATTATGTCCGCGGCACTATCAGGCGGCCCGCAGACAGACGCCGCCAGGCAAGCAACGCACCCGAAGGCCGACGCTCGGGCCGCCTCGACCGTGCGCCCACGGCGACGGCTGCGCCGCACGCATCCACGCGCGCGGCCTGTGCCACAGCCATTACACGCAAACGCAAAGGGAAGCCGTGAAGCCCACAAGATGCATACACGAGGACGGCTGCGACACAGCGCCCGTAATCCGCGGATTATGCCGCCACCATTACGACCGCCAGCGCGGCGCGGGTACACACGGGAATCGGTACGTGACTCGCGCCCAGGTCGAACGCCAGGCCGCCCAGCGCGGCGGCGTCGCGACGCCGTGGGTCGACCTCATCGCCGCCGTTATCCGAGAAACGCCCAAGCTCGACGGCGGCGCGTGTAAATCACTACCGCCGCAACTATTCGACGGCGACACCGAGGACGACATCGTCGCCGCCACGGCGGCCTGCCGAGCCTGCCCGGTACTCGACGCCTGCCGCACCTGGGCGCTCGACGACGACTCGGGCATTACCACGGGCATCGTCGGCGCCCTGGTCCTCGATGTGCCCCACGAAAGGAAGTCAGCGCATGACATTTCCAGCACCGATGCATGATTTACAGCGAAGCGCCGCTTACATTCTGAGCGCATTCGACTGGCCTGACAACGTCGTAACCCATGTGGTTTTCGATGGCCTCGTGCCGCGGAAGCTACACACCCGCGGTTACACCGTCGCGAGCCGCATACTGCGCCGCTGGTTGGCTCGGGCCGAGAGCGAAGGCCGCCTCCGCAGCGGCCAGGCGCTGATACGTGTCGTCGACCGTGAAAGCCTGTACGCCAGCGCGATACGCGGCCTCGCACCGCGGGAGCCGGCCGAATTCGTCGACATCGAGCAGGGCCGCCGACACGGCAGCCTCGGCATGGGCGAATCATCGGACCCGCGGCTCAGCGCCCGAATCGCCGCAGAAATCGCCGTGCTCGACCGCGCCGCGCTAGGTGAGTAGTCGCTACTCACCCGCGCCCAGGCGCGACCGCAAGCGCCAGGCCGCAACTGCACATTTGTTTTACTTACGTTCGACCGTCACGGGCGCGCACCGCCCGAACCGCCGCAACACCTTTCAACATCGAGGAGCAAGGCACACATGGGAATCACACAGAGACGCATTCTCGGCCCGGTTAACCCGTCCGACGACAACCAGCCCGCGAACGCCGTCGACGGCGACGACGACTCGTTATCGGGTCGTCAGGCATACGTCGCGCCGCTGTCTGTCACCAGCGACCAATCCTCCGCACAGACCGAGGCCGAGCGCGGGGGCCTAGAGACTTCGTTTCGTGAAGCTCAGGCCAGGGCAGGTAAATTCCTCGACGAAGGCGCCGAAGGCGTTGCGCTCTAATGCTGTCCCTCACCGCGGTGTCCGCCGAAGCTCTCAACGGCGGAGGCGAATACATCGGCCTGCGCGCCGCGACACAGCACTTCCCTGGCCTGGCGTATTCGACGCTGCGCGGATACATCCACAGCGGCAGGCTAAAGGCGCTGCGCGGGCCGAACGACCGGATATGGTTGCGGGTTAGCGACATCGAGGCGCTTTATACGCATATCGTTCCTAAATCGACTATTACCCAAGGAGTTTAAACGCATGGCAATCAACGACGAACAGCGCGCCGGGTATCGAGACAAGCCGGTAGACCCGATGGAAGTGCCGGACTGGTACAAGGCGACCGGGAGCGGCGAGACGCCAACCGAGCAGGCGCATAGCCTGTTACAAAGCTCGCTCGCGCAACACGGCAAATACATCGAACACATCGCGCCGCTTCAATCCCAGATGACGCCCGAGGGTTACAGCAAGCAGCTCAAGGCGTTCAGCACGACCGAGGCCGCGAAGGCCATCGACACGGCCGAGCAGATATCGACAGGACGCCGCGAGCGAGCCGAACAGGAGTTCAAGGCGGCTCTAAGCGGCCTGTCGTCGAAGGGCGATGCTGCCGCCGAAGGCAGGGCGCAGCGCACCGCCGCACGCATCGAGCGCCAACTCGGCGGCATCGAGCCCGGCAAGCGTGCCGAGGTGGCGCGGCAGATGATTGCTGGCGCCGACCGCGAATCGTTGGGGGTCATTCTCGAAGAACTACCGTCGTTTGGCGTTTCACCCGAAACGCTGACAGCGGCAGCAGTGCAGGCCGTGCCAGAGCTGCGCACGGCGGCCCAAACGGTCACGAAGGCACGGCAATCCGAGAGCATCGTCCGCAACGATGCGAAGCGTGTACGCGACGGGATAGCCGAAGGCCGAAGGCCAGCCGTGCCGCTGGTCGGCTCGCTCGCGAAGTATGACCCGGATAAGTAGAACGTGGCGCGCGGCTACGGCCTCGAAAACGTAGTCGCGTGTCCGAGGAGAGGCCGCGCTGGCTTGCTTGGTTTGACAGGCCATCGCTGCGGCGCTCCTCAAAAGTGTTGGCCCCCGACCCGATTGAAACGGTTCCCTCATGTCCCGAATCACCGGGCCGGGGGTCGACACATCGGCAACGTCAAGATAGGCGCGTGAATGGTGAGTAGACCCCGCAAGCGCGGCCTCGACGCCGCAGCGCCGCAGCGCATCACAGACACCAGCGCAACCGCTATCAGCGGCACGACAGCCAACGACGTTGCAACTTCGCCAAATGTCGAGGTTGACCTAAAGACACTCGGCCAACATGACAGGCCGAGCGCAGCGCCGGGCCGCGCAGTAACGGCGGCGCATCGAAAGCGCCTCGTCGTCGCGTGCCATCACGCCACCAGAAACCACCCAGCACAACACGACTCAACGCGACCGCGAGCGCCGAAGCACGACCGCCCGGCGCAGGCCAGCGCACCCAGCGCGGCAACGCTGCCCGGCCAGCAAACATCGCCCCGCGCATCGCGCCGCCGTCCGGCCCGCCGTACAAACCCCCAGGCAATCCCGCCCGAGCATCGAATTAGATACCCGAGTCAGCGAGCAGGCACGCATCGTCGCAGCTCAGAGGCACGGCCACCCCTCCGCCACCAGCCCCCCCGCCTCCCTTCAGCACGTAGCGGCCAAGACAGCGGAAGGGTATCGCTGATAAAGCAGCAATTTTGAGCAATCGCCCCGCGCAGCCGACGCAGGCGCACGAGCAGCAAACACGAAAGGCCCGCAATGCCCAGCAAACAAACCCCGAAGGCGCCGACCGCCGGGGGCGTCCTCGTCGCCGCGATAATGGCCGATTTGGACGAGCAGGATATGGACCCCGACAGCCGTGAAAACGCGCTACTCGCGAAGGCTTCCGACGCAGCCGACCGTATCGAGCTGCTCGAATCAGCGGTGGCCTCAGCGGGCCTGACATATACCGACAAGGACGGCACCGTGAGGCCGAGCCCGCTCCTCGCCGAAATCCGGCAACAGACAATCGTGTTGACCCGTTGCCTAAACGGCCTCCAGATGAGCCCCGCCCCGGCGGCCAAGAATGCGGCGAAGCAAAGGGCCGGCCAGGCTAGTTGGGCCGCGCGCAGCGCCAGCGGCGAGTTGCGCGGCATCGTCCCGAGGAGAGGCTAGGGAATGGCGAGGAGTAGGAGCGCCAGCGGCAACGGCAAGGACCGGCGGCGGTGCGTCATTCCCGGCATCTGGGAAGCGCAGCGCACGGGACTGCTCGACGACATCAAGCGCGGCGACCCGCGCATCGCGTGCGACTTCGCGCCATCGCTCACCGAGGCCGAGCGCCAGGCGGTCGACGCGTCACCCGGCTCGGGGCCGTCGATGGCCCGGCGGCACCTGGTGGCGCTCGGAAAGGACGGCTGGACGGTGACGGGGGCGCCGAGCGCGAGCGAATTTCCCGCCGTCGCGAGTATTCCGTGGTTGGCCGACCGCAGCGTGCGCCTGGTCCGCGTGTTTCCGGACGACAGCATCGAGCCGGTCGCTTCTGACCGTTAGGGTCGAGCCGTGACTACCAACAATGGAATCAGCCGGGTGCAGGCAAGCCTCAGCGCTAAGGTAGGCCTGACGGCCACCGCCGACATTTGGCCCGCTCTCGCGCTGCAGCACCTCTGGAACGCCCGGCACATGGCCGCGCTATGTAAGACGCGCGAAGATGCCGTAATTGCCCAAGGCAGTCAGAATATCGACTACGAAGTTCGCGGACTGGCTATGGTTACCGTTGCGTCGGCGGCGGGCTTCGTCGAATCGTTGATTAACGAGATATTTCGTGCGGCTGGCAACGCGCCAAAGGTATTGACCCCCAACATCGCAGGGATTTCCCCCGGTGCCATCGAAACAATGAAAGCTCTTTGGAATCCGCCAACACCGCAGGAAGTGAAGCCTGGCCGGTTGCGGCTCGCATGGGATGCGCTCTGGGGCCGTAAGGCAAGCCAGCCCAGTCGGAAGGTTGGGCTGGAACGCAGACCCGCAGTCGACAAGTACCAAGGCGCCCTCAGTGCAATTGGAAAGCCCACAGCGATGCCCAAGGGGCAACCGACCTGCCAGGACGTCCAGACCGTATTAGACCTACGAAATGCGTTGCTGCACTACACGCCTGAATGGCAGAGCATCACACAGGGCGACGTGCAGTCCCGATATAAGCGAATGCCGGAGAGTAGGCAACTTGTAGCTGGTGTCGGGTTCCCAAGCGGGATTCTGAACGCGGACGCCGCTAAATGGGCATGTGATGTTTGCGTGGCCATGGTTGACGAATGGTCCGTACACATGGGACTGACCAACCCACCCGACACTCAGCTCCAAACAGGTGATTGGCCCCCGCCGTAGACTGGCCGCCGTGCGCGGCGCACAGTCGCCATCTTCAGTAGCAGTTAGCGTAAGTCTCTCCCGCGTACAGGCCGATGGAGGCGGCTTCGTTGTCGTCGAGACCCCAGCGCTGCTGCAGCATGCCATCTACTTCCGCTGCGTGGATATGCCCGTTGTGCTGGCGGTAGATGACACAGGAGTCGCGTCCGGCTTTCACGGCTAACGCAGGGTTAGCGGTCCAGACCGGTAATCGGCCAGAGAGGGGAACGTAGGGGTCAGATGCCAGCTTCTCTAAGAGTCGTTGGTCGTCATCGGCAGTTGGTGCAAATACTTTCGGCGGCGTCGGCGGCGGAATCGAGAGTGCTATCCCGGGCGAGTCCAAGGAACCGTGGACCAATAACGCGTACTGACTCGGCTGCGTTTCGCTGGGCACGTCGAAGACCAGCCCCTCGTAGGCCTTATTACCGGGATTGATGTCGGAGCCGCTGCGCTCGCTGAAATGCTGCGAGGCACGCAGGTCTGGAGAATACTGTCGTCCTTCGTTATCCAAGAGCCTCTGAACATCCGCCGAATACCTCTGTGAGCTTCTGCCGATGTTCGCGACCTGCATCTGCACAATCACAAACGTGCCTTGGGCATTCACCTGGTCGGGTTCGTCCCAGTCGACAATGGTGTCTGTGTCGGAACTTTTGACAGTGAACGCGAATGCGCCGTCGATGGCGGCCTGACCCACGGCGACAGGTGAAGGCCGGACGGCAGCCGCTGACGACGTTGTAGGAGCCGGGGTCGCCACCGTGACTGTCATCGTCGATGGCTGCGCCTGTGGTGGCGATGCACCGCAAGCGGCGAGCAACACCGTGGCGGCAATCGACACGGGAACGGCGACCAGCTTCGCCCGCATAAAAACGCAGTTTAGGTCACTGTCCCTACACCGGTGAAGGGCCTGTGCAGGAAGCGGTTTGGATTGCCTTCCCCGTTGCTTCACTTAACCAACGCACCCAATGCTTACAGAGCCGCGCTGGAACTCTACCATGTTGTAATTCGTGACCTGGACGTGAAACCACTGGCCGCCGCTATTCCACTCCCAGTCCGTTTGCCCGTCGACCGGGGGAGAGCCGCACCACGCGATCCCATGGAAGGGCTTTCCCAACGGCAGCCTCTGCGTCAGCCACGCGACCATGTCGGATTGCGACACGTCGAAATACCATTCCTCACTGTTGGTCCGCACCGTTTCCGGATTGGTCGGAGCCAACCAAGACCCAGGCGGTAAGTCGATTTCGGCCTTGTCCGAATGCGGCAGCGCCCCCGCGCCCTGGGCATTTGTTGACGCTGGACCTGGCGGCGGCTCGGCACTGAACGAGGCGGGTAGCGGAGCGGTGCAGCCTTCTCGGCCATCTCCGTCTGGCATTGCTTCCCAACGGAATTCAATCTCTTGCTGCGGACCAATGAGCCCCGGTCGTTGCGCAAAGACAGTTATCGCTTCGGTATCGGTCGACCACTCCCACGCATTGATGTCCTTATCGACGGGACCATCTCCCTTACACCAGGGCACGCCCCTGAAGGTGTGCCCGATTGGAAGTTGCGCCTTCAGCATTGTCGCCGTCTGGTCGAATGGCGTTGTTGCAAACCACGTCTCATCGCCCGGCGTATTGTGAGCCGCTTCGGTGGTGCCTGCCGGGAGGGTAATCTCCGGCAGCATCTTCGAACGTGGCCCTGTGGCCACTGCCGGTGGCGATGCGGCAGTTGGCGATGCTGATGCGGCGGCGTGAGTGTTCGTCGGCGCGACGGTTGTGGTCGGCGTCGGTGGCCCCGACGTCTGCCGCGTGCATGCGACGGTGGCCAGCGCGAACCCCAGCCCGAGAGCCATAAGTACTCGGGGCGCCCGCCGCCGCATGGGTAAAAGGTTCACCGGCCCAGGCGGGTTGCGCGTTTTCATAGGCGGGAGCGTAACTAGTCATCGCCGGGAATAGTAGGAGCAATTTATTAACCTCTGTGCAAATTTGTCAGCCCAATTCCGGTCGCGGCCAGGTGTAACGCAGCCCGAAGCTGATTCGCTTCAGCCCTGACTCTGTCGGTATCGGACTAACGCCTTCGGCTGAGCAGAATTGGGCCGCCGAGCTGGTGGCAGCCACCGCAGCAGGTTCTCGCCGAGCACCGGGCCACGCGCCAACAAGCCCAGGAAAACCCAACCGCGCTAATTGGAAGGCAAATTATCGCCATTGCGGGGCTCCGCAGCGGTTTGACATGATTGGCGCGTAACGGCGCCTAACGATGTCAACTTCGACAAAGGGAAGTAATGACGCATGAGCAGCCCGGCGAAAACGACGCGGGCGTCCCGGTAAGCGGCAGGCCAGAAGCTGAGCAACACGAAACAGATGCTGCGCTAAGCGATTCAAAGCAGCCCGGTTGGCTTAGGCGGCAGTGGAATCGGAGCAAAACCAGGCCGCCGTGGTGGGTGGAGCAACTCTTCGGCGCGGGCATTGTGGGCCTTCTTGTAAGCGTTCTTGTCGGCGGTACGACGTTTGTCCTCGGCAAACATTTCAGTGATATCCAGGCGCGCCAGACGCTGCACCTAGATAATGTCCGTTTTGTGCGAGAGCGTGTCGCCAACACGCCCAATCAGCGATTCCAGTTCGCCGGTCTCGACCTCGAAGGCCAAGACCTGTATCTGCTTCCATTGTCCCATGCAAACTTTCGCGATGCGAAGCTCAGCAGGGCTCTACTCGCGGGAGCCGACCTCACCGGCGCGGACCTTATGGGTGCCGACTTGCGGGGAGCGAATCTTTCGGGCGCTAACCTCGATGGAGCGAACCTCTGTGCTGCCGATTTGAGCGGGGCTTTCGTAGATTCGGCACTCCTTCGTGGCGCGATACTCGCTGGAGCGAATCTCACCGAAGCTAATTTTCAACATACAGTCCTGACCGGGGCGAAGTTTGTGTCGAGCGAATTCCAGATGGATGAACACACCCAAGAGGGTTGTGAGTCTGACCGGTCGAACCTAACGAAAACCGACCTTCTTTATTCTGACCTCGCAGGTGCTGACCTGAAAGAAGTGGCGCCCAGTCTCACCTCGGCCAACCTCAGCCACATCTATTACGACGGAAAGACGATATGGCCGGACTGGTTCCGACCCCCGCCGAGCGATTCAACCCCCTACCAAGTACCGCCACCCCTGGGGCAGATTCCACCTCCAAGGGAACAGCCAAACCCTTCCCAACGAACCAAACATTAACCACCAGTCCGAGAGTGCCCTGGCTGGCCGTCTGCCGGTTGGTGCGCGTGTATGCCAACCGACGCTATCGAGCCCGCCGTGCACATTCCTGACCGATAGGGTCGAGCCGTGACCCATGACGGAAGCGCCCAGCCGCAGCTACCAATGTTTGTGGCCACCAAAGATGTTTGGCCAGCTCTAGCCAAGCAGCACCTGTGGAACGTTCGCCGCAACCTGCAATGCACACAGATTTGAACGCTCTACGCTTGAGTGAGGCCAGTGACCTAATGGCGGCCGCAGAGATGGCTAGCCCCGCAGGCTTTCCTCCACATCTCGGCGCTCAAGGCTGAAGTGTTTGCGTGCCAATGCCAGATGTTCCCTGCGGCGGTTGATAACATTTCTCCACATCGACGTAATCTCCTCCGTGTCAGGTCGGCGTCTGTCCTTAGCCGCCTGCCGAATCGGCTCTAACCCCTCGGTTTTGATATCGTCAATTTTCTGGTTGAGGCCTTCCACCGCATCATAGAGACACGTACCGCGGAGCACCAGTAAGGCGACGAAGAGTGGTGGCTCAATTCTGTTCTGCCACTCCCGCGAAAACCTCTGTGTTTCATGGGGAATTGAATCGAGCGGCACTGTACTCAGTTTGTCGGTCCAAGCAGTGAACTCCATTTGCATGCCAGTAATCGCTGCCCATAGCTTCCCGAGTGCCTCTATACACTCACGCCGTCTGCTGACTTCGTGGTCCGCGAGCCGGGCTAGGTGTAAACGCATCGACTCGCGCCGTGCGTTGTCGGCCTGCCACAGTGCGATGACCACAGCAGCCAGGGTCAGTGCGCCCGCCAACCATGCTGCGACCGGCCCCCATTGGTTTGCGCCCCAATTCCTTAAGAGCCCGTAGTCGACGAGAAAGCCCAAAACCCCGCTACTAAGGACTATTCCGCCCATCGCCCAACGCTCCGAGCCAGACAGTTTGTTCACTTTGCTCACATCAGAAGTCAACCAGGGCATGAGTCAGCATCAGCGCGGAGACACGCGGCAACGCGTCACAACGTGGAACCGCACCTACTTCTCGCGTTCAGCTCGCCCGCGTTGGGAATCCGCCGAAATAGCAAGCGACCGTGAGGTTATGGACGTCCCCGGTAGGACGTGACTTGGGGTGAACACCACAGTGCTTCCCGCATGCGTCGCAGCCACACGCTTCGTGTCAGCGGCGCGTCCAGGGATAAGGCCTGGCCTTGCAGACCAAATGTGGCGGAACCGTGGTGCCGGCCCCGCCAACAGGCGCTTCCCCAGTCAATGCACGGCACCAAACGTGGCTGGGCGCCGGTTGAGGCGGTGCTTCACGCGGCGAGGTCAAAAACGCCGCGTTTATCTGCACTATCACCACGATGAGCTGGACAAGCGCGGTCACGATGTTGAGGTACGCGACAACTGTCTGTCGGCTCGTCAGTGGCCGCACGGGATTGACGACCGCGGGTGCCGTGGGCTCAATTGCGCTGACGAATTCTTCCGGCTGAGCGTTGCGTGCCGTGGTGTGGAATTGGTCCAACAGTTTCTGGATTTCACCGTTGGGCATGAGGTCTGCGGCAAACCGGTCAAGCACCTTCTGCAGGTCCAGGTTGGCCACCATGTTGACGCTCGGCCCCAGCACCTTCCCCAAATCCAGGTTGGCCAGATTGGCCATCATGTCGACGCTCGGCCCCAGCACCTTCCCCAAATCCAGGTTGGCCAGATTGGCCATCATGTCGACGCTCGGCCCCAGCACCTTCCCCAAATCCAGGTTGGCCAGATTGGCCATCATGTCGACGGTCGACGGCCCCAGCACCTTGTCCATGTCCACGGTCGCCAGATTGGCCAGATTGGCCATCATGTCGACGGTCGACGGCCCCAGCACCTTCCCCAAATCCAGGTTGGCCAGATTGGCCATCATGTCGACGGTCGACGGCCCCAGCACCTTGTCCATGTCCACGGTCGCCAGATTGGCCAGATTGGCCATCATGTCGACGGTCGACGGCCCCAGCACCTTGTCCATGTCCACGGTCGCCAGATTGGCCAGATTGGCCATCATGTCGACGGTCGACGGCCCCAGCACCTTGTCCATGTCCACGGTCGCCAGATTGGCCAGATTGGCCATCATGTCGACGGTCGACGGCCCCAGCACCTTGTCCATGTCCACGGTCGCCAGATTGGCCAGATTGGCCATCATGTCGACGGCGACCTGGTCGCGAGCGGCAGCCAGGGCAGCGTCAGGCAGTCCGCGCACTGAGTCACCTCCCGCAATCGTGGGCGTCAGCTAACTTTACCCGCGAATGCCCAAGCCCTCAGCTAGGACACACGCACCGGACCGCGCGGGACCCCTCGTGAAAACCCGACGGTGGGGAGTACCGTCAGCTTGTGGCCCCAGCGAACCGCTGCGCGGACGCGCAGCATGTCCGCGCCGTGTGTCTGCCGGACACGCCGCAGTGCAATTCACCTGGTGGTTTGGTGGCACATTCGTGGCACTTTCGGGCAGTGGTCCATTCTGAAAAACACCCCTTAAGCTGGACAAAGCCGGTTTTTAGTAGGAGATTAGTTAGATGACCTACGACCTCATCATCCGCAATGGCACGATCGTCGACGGCCTGGGGGGCGAGCCGTACGTCGGCGACGTTGCGGTCCGCGACGGCGTCATCGAGGCTGTCGGCTCGATAAACGGCGGCACCGCCGAACGGGAAATCGATGCGACCGGTCTTCTGGTCACCCCAGGCTTCGTTGACCTGCACACCCACTACGACGGCCAGGCAATCTGGTCTGAGCGGATGACCCCGTCGTCGGCGCATGGGGTGACCACGGTAGTGATGGGCAACTGCGGGGTCGGCTTCGCGCCGTGCCGCCAGGAAGACCACGACGTGCTCGTCGACGTGATGGCCGGGGTCGAGGACATTCCCGGCGTCGTGATGACCGACGGCCTGCCCTGGAACTGGGAAACCTTCCCCGAATACCTGGACGCCCTGGAGGCCGGCAGGCGCGACATCGACGTGGCCGCCTATCTCCCGCATTCCCCGCTGCGGGTCTACGTGATGGGTCAGCGCGGCGCCGACCGCGAGCCGGCCACCGCCGATGACCTCGCGAAGATGCGGGCGCTGGCCAAGGAAGCGATCGAGATCGGTGCTCTCGGTTTTGCGTCGTCGAGGTTGACCATTCACAAGACCGAAAGCGGCTCGCCGATCCCGAGCTATGACGCCGCCCGCGAAGAGATCGAAGAGATCGCCAAGGGTGTGGTCGACGGTGGCGGCGGCCTGCTGCAATTCGTGCCCGACATTCCGGCCGGCGGGTACCAACACGTGCTGCAGACGGTGTTCGACGTCGCCGAGGACGTGAACCTGCCAGTCACCTTCACCATGGTCGTCGCCAATTCCGGCGACCCGACCTGGCCCGACGCCATCAATATGATCGAGAAGGCCAATGCTGCCGGTGGTGATGTCACCGCGCAGCTGTTGCCGCGGCCGATCGGCCTGATCATCGGGCTGCAACTCACCGCCAACCCGTTCGTGCTCTACCCGAGCTATCAGGAGATCGCGGACCTGCCGCTGGCCGAGCGTGTTGCCGAAATGCGCAAGCCCGAGGTCCGGGCCCGCATCCTGGCCGACAAGCCGGGCCACGGTCATCCGATCCTGTACGTGGCGCAGATGTGGGACTGGATCTTCCCGCTGGACGACAACCCCAACTACGAGCCGAACCCGGCGGACAGCATCGGGGCCCGGGCGCGGGCTCGCGGAGTCAACCCGATGGAAGAGGCCTACGACCGGCTGCTGGACGACGACGGCCGAGCGATGTTGCTGGTCGCGACCAGCAACCTGGAACACAACTCGCTGGATACGGTCGGTGAGCTGCTGCACCGCGAGGACGTGATGCTGGGCCTCGGCGATGGCGGTGCGCATTACGGCATGATTTGCGACGCCAGCTACTCGACGTTCTTCCTGACGCATTGGGCGCGCGACCGAGCGTCGGGGAGGTTCTCGGTGGCCGAAGCGGTCCGCGAACTCACCTCCGTACCGGCCCGGGTGGCCGGCCTGGGCGACCGGGGTCAGATCGCGGTCGGGTTTAAGGCCGACTTCAACGTCATCGATCACGGCGCATTGCAGCTGCACAAGCCGGTAATAAGCCACGATCTGCCTGCGGGTGGGCGACGCCTGGACCAGACTGCCGACGGGTACGTTGCCACCGTGGTCTCCGGTCAGGTGATCGCGGAGAATGGCGTTCCGACAGCGGCGCGCCCAGGCAAATTGGTCCGTGGTCGACAACCAGTGCCAGTACCTTAGCTATAACGCCACGACGGCGGCTTTCGCCCGTTAAGTTTAGTTAGTGGCGCATTTCGCGTGGTTACCCCCCGAGATCAACTCGGCACTCATATTCGCCGGTGCGGGAGCGGCGCCGCTTCTTGCTGCCTCGACGGCGTGGGACGGCCTGGCCCAGGACCTGGCTTCTTCGGCGACTTCGTTTAGTTCGGTTGCATCGGACCTGGTCGCCAATTCATGGCAAGGTGCCTCGTCGGCGGCGATGATGGCCGTTGCCACCCAGTACGTCGGGTGGCTCACCGCGGCCGCGGCCCAGGCCGAGGGAGCGGCCGGACAGGCCATGGCCACGGCGGCCGCATTCGAAACGGCGCTGGCAGCCACCGTGCAGCCCGCCATGGTGGCCGCGAATCGGAACCTGGTGCAGATGTTGGCATCCACAAACTGGTTCGGACTCAACGCCCCGGCCATCATGGACACGGAAGCCGCATACGAGCAGATGTGGGCGCTGGACGTCTCGGCGATGTTCGGTTATTACACCGACGCGGCCCAAGCCGTTTCGCAGTTGGCGCCCTGGCGCGACATCCTGCAGGGTGCTGGTTTCCACCTCACCCCCCACGGCCACGTCTCCGCTGGCGGCACTACCCCCACAACCCCCAGTACCCCCACCGCGCCCGTCAGTACCTCCAGCGCGCCTGTCAGTAGCTCCGGTAGCTCCGGTAGCTCCGGTAGCGGTTTGAACCTGGGCCTCGGAAACGTCGGAAACCTGAATGTGGGCGCCGGCAACACAGGTTTCGGCAATATCGGCCTGGGGAACTTGGGCCTTGGAAATATCGGCTTCGGCAATACCGGCAACAACGACTTCGGGATCGGGCTGACCGGCAATAACCAGTTCGGCTTCGGTGGGTTCAATTCCGGTAGCGGCAATATCGGCTTCGGGAACTCGGGCACCGGGAACATCGGTCTCTTCAATTCGGGAAACGGGAACTTTGGCATCGGAAATTCGGGCTCGCTCAACAACGGCTTGGCGAATGCGGGCAGCGTCAATACGGGTTTCTTCAACAGCGGCGCCGCCAACAGTGGCTTCTTCGGAATGCAGAACAGTCCAGCAATGGGCATGCTCTCCGGCCAGGCCATGACCGGCAGCCTGAGCGCGGCGAACATGAGCTCCAGCTTCCTCAACTCCGCCGGCGCGGCCACTGGCGGCATCACCCCGAGCATGGCAAGCGCGGACGTACTCAGCCCGGCTATGGGCAACGCCGGCTTCAGCGCCCCGAATGCGGGCGCCGCCGTCGCCGCGGGTATCAGCTCGAGCGCCCCGACCGGCATGGTCAGCGTGGCGAACGCCCCCACTCCGACCGCAGGCCTGCGGGCGGCCGTCACCGACACGGCCTTCTTTGCCCCGGGCAATGCCGACGCGGGTATCCGTAGCACGGCTCACCGTGACTCGAGCATTCCCAATTCGAACTTCTTCAACAAGGCTGCCCGTGACGCGCTGCCTGAGGCCGACATGTTCGGAGAGTCTTTGTTAGCGGAATTCATCAAGCTGCCGTTGTTGTCCGAATAGAGCCTCGAACCGTGCGCACGAACAAGAAAGTGGACCTCAAGCGGCTTGTCGCAGCGCTGGCCGACTACCCCTTCGCGTACCTGATTACCGTCGATGACGACTACCGCGTGCACACCGTGACGGTCGAGCCGGTGCTGCGGAATTTTCCAGACGATCCCGGAGTTTCCGCCGGGGCGGTGCTCGACATCGGGCTCATCGGTGGTCACACCCGGGAGAACCTCGCCCACCGCAGTGACGTCACTCTGCTGTGGCCGCCACCCGAGCCGGGAGGCTATTCGCTGATCGTCGACGGCCGAGCCGAGGCCACCGAGTCCGGCGTACAGTCAAAACCCGAGACCGCGCGGTTCGGTGTCATACCCACCCGCGCGCTGCTGCACCGCGCCGCCGACCCCGAGTCCGTGGCCGACGGTTATCTGCATGACTGCGTGGTCTTTTCAGAACCCGCCTAACGCGCGAGAAAGCCCGGCTCCCAGAAAAGGGAACCGGGCTTTCTCGTTGACTTGTGCTAGAAGTCCATTCCGCCCATGCCACCGGTCGGGTCGCCCGCGGGAGCGGACGCCTTCTCCGGCTTGTCGGCGACAACGGCCTCGGTCGTCAGGAACAGGCCCGCGATGGACGCCGCGTTCTGCAGCGCCGAACGGGTCACCTTGACCGGGTCGGCAACGCCGGCCTTGAGCAGGTCCTCGTACTCGCCGGTCGCGGCGTTCAGGCCGTGACCCGCAGGAAGGTTGGCCACCTTCTCCGCGACGACACCCGGCTCCAGGCCGCCGTTGAAGGCGATCTGCTTGAGCGGGGCCGACAGTGCGACGCGCACGATGTTGACGCCAGTGGCCTCGTCGCCCTTGAGCTTGAGCCCATCCAGCGACGGAGCCGCCTGCAGCAGGGCCACGCCGCCACCGGCGACGATGCCCTCTTCGACGGCCGCCTTGGCGTTGCGGACTGCGTCCTCGATGCGGTGCTTGCGCTCCTTGAGCTCCACCTCGGTGGCAGCTCCGGCCTTGATCACCGCAACACCGCCGGCCAGCTTGGCCAGGCGCTCCTGCAGCTTCTCGCGGTCGTAGTCGGAGTCGCTGTTCTCGATCTCGGCGCGGATCTGGGCCACCCGACCGGCAATGGCGTCGGTGTCACCGGCGCCCTCGACGATGGTGGTCTCGTCCTTGGTGATGACGACCTTGCGAGCCTTGCCCAGCAGCGAGACGTCGGCGGTCTCCAGGGAGAGCCCGACCTCTTCACTGACGACCTGACCACCCGTAAGGATGGCCATGTCCTGCAGCATCGCCTTGCGCCGGTCACCGAAGCCGGGGGCCTTGACCGCCACCGACTTGAAGGTGCCACGGATCTTGTTGACAACCAGGGTAGACAGCGCCTCGCCCTCGACGTCCTCGGCGATGATCAGCAGTGGCTTGCCGCCCTGGATGATCTTCTCGAGTAGCGGCAACAGATCCTTGACGGTCGACACCTTGGAGCTGACCAGCAGGATGTAGGGGTCCTCCAGGACCGCTTCCTGACGCTCAGCGTCGGTGACGAAGTAGCCCGAGATGTAACCCTTGTCGAACCGCATGCCCTCGGTGAGCTCGAGCTGCAGGCCGAAGGTGTTGGACTCCTCGACGGTGATGACGCCCTCGTTGCCGACCTTGTCCATCGCCTCGGCGATCAGGTCGCCGATCGACTTGTCGCCGGCGGAGATGGCCGCGGTGGCCGCGATCTGCTCCTTGGTTTCGACGTCCTTTGCGGACTTCAGCAGCGTCTCGGTGATCTTCTCGACCGCCTTCTCGATGCCGCGCTTGAGATCCAGCGGGTTGGCGCCGGCCGCAACGTTGCGCAGACCCTCTTTGACCAGAGCCTGGGCCAGCACCGTGGCCGTCGTCGTGCCGTCACCGGCAACGTCGTCGGTCTTCTTGGCAACTTCCTTGACCAGCTCAGCGCCGATCTTCTCGTAAGGGTCCTCCAGCTCGATCTCCTTGGCGATGGACACACCATCGTTGGTGATCGTGGGGGCACCCCACTTCTTCTCTAGGACGACGTTGCGACCCTTGGGGCCCAACGTCACTTTTACCGCGTCGGCGAGGGCATTGAGGCCCCGCTCGAGGCCGCGACGGGCCTCTTCGTCGTACGCAATTGTCTTGGCCATTACGAAGTGATTCCTCCGGATTGGGGGTGACGCCGGATGGCTCACATGTCTGGGCCACCCGGATGACTTACGCTGGCCGGGCGCAGTGCCCGCGACGGACGACCAGCCAGTCACTGTCTGCTGGTCTCACCGTCCCGACCTAGCACTCGCCAGTCGCGAGTGCCAATGTCATTCTTAGCACTCGCCCATGTCGAGTGCAAGAACGGCCCACCCTTGTTGCCTCACGCAGCGGCGGGATCAGGGCAGATCGAGCAGCTCCTCGTAGAACCCGCCGAAGCGGCGGACCCGGTGGATCAGATGAATCTCGAGAATCCAATGGCACAGGCGGCCGCTGGGGTCCTTGCGCCGCATCGGCTTGTCCGATCCCGGCTTGATGTACCACTCAGCAGCAGTTCCGGCGATCTTTTTGTGCGGGAACTCCCCGAGCAGGTGGCCGGCAATGTGGCTGCCCCAGTCGAAACCCTCGGCGTGCGCCACCCCGACGACGTGTTCGAAAAGTTCGCCGCCGGTGACGTCGGGGTGGCGTTCAAAATAGTCGCGCCCGGCCCGCCACACCCGCGGCAGCGCATCGCGGACAGCCACCTTGTCCGGATCGTCGCCCAGCACAAAGGTGCGCCCGAAATCCGCCTCCCACTCCTCGAAGATCGGGCCTAGGTCACAGAACACAATGTCGTCGGCCGCGATCATGCGGTCCGGCGGGCGGCCCTGAAAGGGCTGCAAGGTGTTCTCTCCGGACCGCACAATCCGCCTGTGCCAGTGCCGGGTTACTCCGAACATCTCCGCGGCGAGGTCGTTGATCTCGTCGGATAGCTGTTTCTCTCCGACACCGGCACGAATCATGACGCGACGCTCGATCTCGTCGAACAAGTGCGCCGCCTTGTCCTGGGCATCGAGAAGCCTTTCCACTCGGACTTTTTCGTCAGCGATCGGCTTCTCCACAAAAAGGATGCTACGAGCGCGAGGCGCGTGTCACGCGTAAACCATCGATGACGACGTCGGTCACCCGTTCCGCCAGCGCCGAGTTGTAGGCCTCCATCGCCTGGCAACCGACCATGATCGCCTTCACCTCGCGCACGCCGACGTCTTGTCTCACCGTGCCCGCCCCCTGCGCGGCGCGAAGTAGCTCAGCAAGCAGAGCCATGAAGGCATCCTCGGCGTCGGGCGCGGCGCTTTCGATGTCGATGCCGAATCCGGCCAGCGCGTCGACCAGGCCGCGGTCCGCCGCGCCCCACTGCAGCACCATCGAACGCAGAAAGGCGAAGATCGCTTCGCCCGGCCCATCGGATTTGAGTAGCGCGTATCCGTCCCCGATGAGGCGCCGCATCCGGTCTTCGATGACCGCCTGAAATAGCGCCTCTTTAGTCGGGAAGTGCCGGTAGACGGTGCCGGCTCCGACTCCGGCGCGCCGCGCGACCTCGTCGATCGGTACCGACAAGCCCTCGGCCGCAAAGGTTTCGTAGGCAACTTCGAGCACGCGGGCACGGTTGCGCGCCGCGTCGGCGCGCAGAGGGCGCGCGGGTTGCGCCATCTCGAACACCGCCTCAATTTGCACTGACCTTGACAAAACGGGGCGTGCGTTCCGTATAGTGTTACTAAACCGGAGCGCTCGCCCCGCTTACCTTACAAGTCTAGGAGCTTTTCATGGCCAAGTGGACCAAAAAGGACATTCCCGACCAGTCGCGTCGCGTCGCCGTCGTCACCGGCGCCAACACCGGCCTCGGATACGAGACCGCCGCGGCGCTCGCCGAGAAAGGCGCCCACGTAGTGCTGGCGGTACGCAATCTCGACAAAGGCAAGGATGCCGTCGCCCGGATCTCCGCCAACAGCCCACAGGCCGACGTCGCGCTGCAGGAGCTCGATCTGACCTCGCTGGAATCCGTTCGGTCCGCGGCGGAACAACTGCGCTCCGAGTACGACCGCATCGACCTGCTGATCAACAACGCCGGCGTGATGTGGACGCCGAAGTCGACCACCAAGGACGGCTTCGAGTTGCAGTTCGGCACCAACCACCTCGGCCACTTCGCGTTCACCGGTTTACTGCTGGATCGGATCCTGCCGGTCGAGGGTTCTCGCGTCGTGACGGTCAGCAGCATCGGCCACCGAATCCGCGCCGACATTCATTTCGACGACCTGCAGTGGGAACGCAGCTACAGCCGGGTTGGGGCCTACGGGCAGTCCAAGCTAGCCAACCTGCTGTTCACCTACGAATTGCAGCGACGGCTGGCCCCGCAGCACACGACAATCGCCGCGGCCGCCCACCCGGGCGGCTCGCAAACCGAGCTGTCCCGGAACCTCCCGCCCCTGCTTCGACGCGTTTTCAACCTGATCGAACCGCGCATCGCGCAGGACGCGGCCACCGGAGCGTTGCCGACCCTGCGTGCCGCCACCGACCCGGGCGTTCTCGGCGGGCAGTACTACGGACCCGATGGCTTCGGCGAAACGCGGGGCTACCCGAAGGTTGTCCCGTCCAGCGGCAAGTCCCACGACGTAGAACTCCAGCGCCGGCTGTGGGCGGTCTCCGAGGAACTCACCGGGGTGGTGTACCCCCTGGGCTGAGGCCGGGGCGTGAGCCCCCCTTCGCGAGCAGATCACCATTGACGTAGCGCTGCAGGTTGGGGGTGACCGCGGCGATCACCTCGTCGTCGGTCATCGATGCGATGGGCTCGATCTTCCAGACGTAGCGCATCAGAGCGAGGCCCATCATTTGTGACGAGACGAGCCCGCTGCGGATCAGGCGGTCTCGCTCGTCGTCGCCGAGTTCCGCCACGCCCATCAGGTTGCCCTCAACGACCCGGCGCAGCTTCTCGCGGGTGGACGGTTCGTGCGCGGCGGTCTGCAGAATGGCGCGCAAGGTCGGCCCGACCTCGTCGTCGGCCCATGCCGCCAGCAGCAGCCTGATCAGCGCGCCGCCGAGTTGCTCGATCGGCGTGGTCCAGACCTTTGCGACGTTTTCCAACCATTTCTGCGGGGGATTGGTCGCGGCGTCCAGCAAGCCCTCTTTCGATCCGAAGTAGTGGTAGACCAGCGCGGGGTCGACGTCGGCCGACCGAGCGACCGCCCGGATGGTGGTTCCGGCCCAGCCATTTTGGGCGAACTCGTCGCGCGCGGCGCCAACAATTCGCGCGGCCAGCACCCCGCGTTGATCGCGCGGACCGGGCGTCATCGCTTTCTTCGGCATGAATTTCATCTTAGCGTGAATTTCATCTTGCGTTGAAACTACCGCCGCCAGCAGCTAGGGACGCAGCGCGTAATCCCCGGGAACCATAGCGCGGGTGCGCTCGAACAATGTCCGCCCGCTGTAAGGCAATTGGGTGACTACCTTGCCGCTCGGATGACGGAAGTAGTTCGTGCAGGCGAGCCAGACCTTACCCTCCATCGCGGCCTGGATCTCGTCGTTGTAGCGCCGTTGCGCGGCAGCCAGGACCTCGACCGTGCGCGATCCCTGGCGGCCCATCGTGTCGAGGATGTGGCGGATGAAGGTCGTCTGTGTCTCGTGGATGTAGATGATCGAGTTGACCCCATTCGTGTTGGGACCGTAGAGCACAAAGAGATTCGGGTAACCGTTCACCAACGTGCCGTAATACGCCTCGGCGCCGTCGCTCCAATCGTCGCGCAGGTGGCGACCACCCGTTCCGTAGACGTCGATGCTGGCCAGATAGTCGTTGGCGGTGAATCCGGTGCCGTAGATGACGGTGTCGACGCGGTGTTCGACGCCGTCGGTGGTGCGCACCCCCCGCTCGGTCAGCTCGGCGATGGCGGTCGTTTCCAGATTGACGTTCGGCAACGCGAAGGTGGGGTACCACTCGCGCGACAGCAACGGCCGCTTGCAACCCACCGGATAGTCCGGCGTCAGCTTTGCGCGTAACTCGGGGTCGGCGACCTTACGCATCAGGTAGCTTCGGGCGAGTTCGGTCGCTTCGCGGGTCTGTGCGGCGTCGACGTCGAAGCTGGCCGACTCGTAGGCATCGAAGGCCTCGTCGCGCAGCTTCCGCGCAGCGTCCGGGTTGCGTTCGAACTCTTCGTGCTGCTCGGCGGTGAACGGGAAATCGAATCGCGGCGAGATCCAGATCGGGGTCCGCTGGAACACGGTGAGATGCGCGGTCTGCCGCGCGATCGCGGGAATGTATTGCACCGCGCTGGCACCCGTGCCGATGGACGCGACCCGCTCCCCCTCGGTCGACTTGCTGTGATCCCAACGGGCCGAATGGAATCGGCGGCCGCGGAACCGCTTCGCCCCGGGGATGTCCGGAATGTTCGGCACGTCGAGCATTCCGACGGCGCTCACCACGGCGTCGAACTCATGTTGCCGGCCGTCGTCGGCCGTCAGGGTCCAGCGCCGGTCGGCGTCCGACCAGCGCGCCGAGACGATCGCCGTGTTGGGCCGCAGGTGCGGACCAAGCCCGTGTCCAAGGGCGACCTTCTCGAGGTAAGCCAAAATCTCCGGCTGGTTCGCGTAGGTCTTACTCCAGCGCGGGTTGAGTGCAAACGAGTACGAGTACAGATGGGACGGGACGTCGCAGGCCGCGCCCGGGAACGTGTTGTGCCGCCAGGTCCCGCCGAAGCCGTCGGCGCGGTCGAAGATCGTGAAATCATAACCGCCGGCTGCAAGCTGGATGCCCATCGCGATGCCCCCCGCGCCCGCGCCGATGACACCGATTCTCGGTTTAGCACCCATCTAGAAAAGTTATGCCCATTGGGAAAAGTAGGGTCGCGCGGGACGGCTTTTCTCCACCAGGATGAACACCACGCCCCACGGATCGACGAACCACGTGGTGCGCACTCGTGCGACGTCGGCGATGCCGCTGACGAGGAAGCGCACTCCTTTGCTCTCGAGTGCGGCGCGCGTGGCATCGAGATCTGTGCAGATCAGCCCGACGTGGGATAGCCCGTAATCGGTCAGCGCCGCACGAACTCGGCCAGCACTCCCGTCGACGTTGAGGTACTCGATCACCTCCAGAACACGGTCGCCGCCGTCGCCAAATCCCATGATCGCCGCCTTCATCGCAGGATCGGACACCAGCTCGCCCATGTCGTCGCGAATGGCATCACCCGCCATCACGTACGGCGGCGAGAGCACCCGCAGGCCCAGCACGTCGCGATAAAACTCCACCGCCGCTTCGCAATCGGGCACGCACACCCCGGTGTGGGCCAACCCGGTAATCACAGCTACAGCGCTGCCGCGATGGAATTCAGCTTGTTAACCGCCAGCTGCGTACACGTCACCCCAGGCTGAGTACTGTCCGGTGTCGTCTTGTCATACGTCGAGTGCGGCCCAGCCACACCAAACAGCGTGTTAAACACCGTAATCAGCACCAGCACCAAGTTGGGCGGCGGGTTCAAATCCGCCAGCAAAGCCCCGAGATCGCCGCTGAAACTCCTGTACATTTCCAAAAACATTCCGGCCGCCAAATCACCAATCTGACCGCTATAGTCATAAGGCATCCCGTTGACCGTCCACGGGCCTCCGCCGTTACAGGCAGCCGGATCACCAGGATTGACGAAATCCCACCAGCGGTCCGGATCGACCGTGGTCATCAGCCACGATTCGTGGTTAATGCCCTGACCGCCGGGATCCTTGCAGTTGGGCGCGATAGATCCCATCTTCCTGCAGGGGTTGCCGTACGTCACGCCCAGCTTGAAATCGTCGATGCGTCCCGCCACTGGGGCGCTGTTGTCGAGAAGAGTTTGGTAAGCGCTGGCGATGACCATCGCACCCTGTGAAGTGCCGACCATCGCGAACGGGCCCGTCATTTGGCTGATCATGGTCACCAACTTGTTCGCACCCGCCAGATAGCTCGTGCCAAACGGAACGCACGCCGGGTATGGCACCTCTTTGACCGTGATGAGGCTCGTATTGACCATATTCGCAAGGTTCCACGAAGGGGGCGTTTGCGCCGTCGTCGGTACTCCTCCGGCGGTGATGACAGATGCCGCAGACGTTCCCGCGACGTCGAACACGGTCAGTTTCGTGCCAGCCGGCACGAGATGCGGCGCCGGTGGGGGCTTGCCCGGCGCGTAGTGCGGATCGGACCGAACACCCTGGAGCGCCACATAAAACTGCATTAGGGAAATGACGTTCGAGTCGGTGGGATGACTTTGCTGCACATCCGTCAGCGTTTGTCCCAATGCATCGAAGTCGCTACTCGTCCGCGCAGGGTCCCCCGTCCACTCCGCAGAAATGGTTGCCAGCAGTGTCGCTATCGTCTGGAAGCGGTCATCGGTGTTGTACTGCGTCGACGCGTCGGCAAGCGGCGGCGACATCGCGTCGAAGTAAAAACCAATTTCCGGTGGTAACTCGTCTGTCGACATTTAACCCTCGCGAAAGAATTGAGGTGAATCGGCCAACCCGGTAAACACGTTCAAGACTTTACGTCGGACCGGGCAAATTGAAACCCCTCAACGACGACTAAGTTTTAAGCATGCGATCGGTAGCAGAACACCAGCGCGTCGTAGCGGCGATGATCCGCGCCCGTCCCCCGACCACGGTCGCGTTGGAGGATGCCCAAGGGCTGGTCCTGGCGGACGACGTGGTTGCGCAGCGCGCGCTGCCCGTTTTCGACAACTCCGCGATGGACGGATACGCGGTGCGCGCGGAGGATGCCTCGCACGCCACAGCTGAACATCCGGTGGCGCTGCCGGTTGCCGAGGATATCCCCGCCGGACGCACTGACGTGCTCTCACTGAAACCCGGTACGGCGCACCGGATTATGACCGGCGCACCGGTGCCGGCCGGGGCGAACACGATCGTGCCGGTCGAGGACACCGACGGCGGCGTGCACACCGTGGCGATCAGCCGAACCGGGCCGTCCGGCAAGCACATCCGGCGGGCGGGTGAAGACGTCGCCCCCGGGACGACCGTCCTGCGCCAGGGCCAGGTCGTCACTCCGGCAATGCTCGGCCTGGCCTCTGCGCTGGGAATCGCTGAGCTACCGGTGATCCCGCGCCAGCGGGTGCTGGTGATATCCACCGGGTCGGAACTGGTGCCGCCGGGCAGCCCGCTGCAGCCGGGTCAGATCTACGAGTCCAACTCGATAATGCTGGCGGGGGCGGTGCGCGACGCGGGCGCAACCGTCATCGCTGTCGCGACCGCCGAAGACGACGTCGCTCAGTTCGGCTCGATCCTCGACCAATACGCCGGCCCTGAAGGCCTGGTGGACCTGATCATCACCAGCGGTGGAGTGAGTGCCGGCGCCTACGAGGTCGTCAAAGACGCGTTCGGCCGGGACGGCGACCAGGGCGTGGAATTCGTCAAGGTGGCGATGCAGCCCGGCATGCCGCAGGGCATCGGGCGGGTGGCCGGCGCCACGATTGTCACGCTGCCCGGCAACCCGGTCAGCGCACTGGTGTCATTCGAGGTGTTCATCCGTTCCCCGCTGCGCACCGCCATGGGGCTACCGGATCCCGACCGCCCGCTCCGGCCGGCGCTGCTTACCGAGACGCTGACCTCGCCACGTGGCAAGAGGCAGTTCAGGCGCGCGATCCTCGAGTCCCCGAACGACCCGGCGAGCCAGGTCGGACGCGTAACGGGCTACGGTCCGGCGGCCTCCCACCACCTGCGGTGGCTGGCATCGGCGAACGGCTTGCTGGACATCCCTGAGGACGTTGAGGAAGTGTTCGCCGGAACTCTGCTGCAGGTCTGGGACCTCACCTAGCCTTACGGCTCCGTAAGATGACCGCGTGGCAAGACGCCCCCCGCCCGCGGACCCGAAGCACCTCCTGGAGCTGGTGCGTTCCACCGTTCCACCGGTTCACCCCGCCGGGCGCCCGTTCATCTCCGCCGGCCTGGCCGTCGCCTCGGCCGGGATATTGGGCCGGGCCGTCACCGGACGCGATTATCGGTGGCTGCGCCGGGCAGGCCTACTGGCCGCCGGGGCCTGCGCCGGCTTCTTCCGACACCCCCCACGCGTGCCACCAACGCGCCCCGGCGCCGTCGTCGCGCCGGCCGACGGGCTGATCTGCGTCATCGACTTGGCGGCGCCACCCGCCGAGCTGAACATGGGCGACGTGCCGCTGCCGCGGATCAGCATATTTCTGAGCCTGTTGGACGCCCACGTCCAGCGCGCCCCCGTGAGCGGAGAGGTGATCGCCGTGCAACATCGGCCCGGCCGCTTCGCGTCGGCCGACCTACCCGAAGCCAGCACCGATAACGAGCGCAACAGCGTGCGCATCCGGACCGCTGACGGGGCCGAAGTCGTGGCAGTGCAGATCGCGGGCCTATTGGCGCGCCGCATCGTGTGCGACGCGCAAGTGGGCGACAAGCTGGCGATCGGCGACACCTACGGCTTGATCCGGTTCGGGTCCCGGCTCGACACCTATTTGCCGGCGGGCGCGGAACCTCTCGTCAAAGTGGGTCAGCGCGCGGTCGCCGGTGAGACAGTGCTGGCGAACCTGTCATGATCGACAAGCCCCGCAACAGGCCGAACGTCAACCTGCAGATTTTGCCCAGCGCGATGACGGTGCTGTCCATCTGCGCGGGGTTGACCTCGATCAAATTCGCCCTCGAACGCCAGCCCATTCCCGCGATGGCGCTCATCGCCGCCGCTGCCATCCTGGACGGATTGGACGGCCGGGTGGCCCGCATGCTGGACGCCCAGTCTGCAATGGGCGCGGAGATCGACTCGCTGGCCGACGCGGTGAACTTCGGGGTCACGCCCGCGATCGTCGTCTACGCGACGCTGCTGCCGACGTCTCCCGCCGGTTGGATCGCGGTGCTGCTCTACGCGGTGTGCGTGGTGCTACGCCTGGCGCGGTTCAACGCCCTGCAGGACGACGGCATGCAACCCGCCTACACGCACGAATACTTCGTCGGAATGCCCGCGCCTGCGGGCGCCATCTCGATGATCGGCCTGATCGGTCTCAAACTTCAGTTCCACCACGAAGGCTGGTGGTCATCGACGGCGTTCCAGTGCGTCTGGATCATCGGGACGTCGATGTTGATGGTCAGCAAGATCCCGATGCGCAAGATGCACGCGCTGGCGGTGCCACCCAACTGGGCGGCACCGTTGCTGGCCGTGCTTGCGATCTGCGCGGCGGCGGCGGTGACGGTTCCCTACATCTTGATCTGGGTGATCATCGTCGCCTACCTGTGCCACGTCCCGTTCGCGGTGCGAAACCAGCGCTGGCTGGCTCAGCACCCCGAGATGTGGGACGAGAAGCCCCAACAGCGCCGCGCCGTGCGGCGCGCGACCCGCCGGGCACAGCCGAACCGCCGGCCGATACCGCGGCTGGGACTTGGAAAGCCGGGCCGACCGGGCGGACGTTCGATGGCGCGGTTGAGGTTGCGCAAGCCAGGCGGGCGGCTGCCGTGAACGGGGAGCTCACGCTGACCGCCCGGCTGACGACCTCGCCCGTCGACTCCCGACGCGGTGTCATTCGGTTGCACCCCAGTGCCGTTGCGGCCCTCGGCATCCGGGAGTGGGATGCGGTGTCGCTGACCGGGTCGCGGAGCACGGCGGCGGTGGCGGCACTGGCCGACCGGGATATTCCGGTTGGCACCGTGTTGCTCGACGACGTGACAATGTCCAACGCCGGACTGCGCGAGGGGACCGCCGTGATCGTCAGCACGGTCACGGTCTACGGAGCGCGGTCGGTGACGTTGAGCGGATCGTCGCTGACGACCCAGTCGGTTTCGCCTGCGACCCTGCGGCAGGCGTTGCTCGGCAAGGTGATGACCGTCGGCGATGCGGTGTCGCTGCTGCCCCGCGATCTGGGCCCGGGTACTTCAACGTCGGCCGCCAGCCGCGCCCTGGCTTCCGCGGTCGGGATCAGCTGGACCTCCGAGCTGCTGACGGTCACCGGTGTCGATCCCGAAGGACCGGTCAGCGTGCAACCGAACTCGCTGGTCAGCTGGGGCGCCGGCGTGCCCTCCAGCGCCGGGGCCGGAACAGGGGCCGGCAAACACGAGTCGGTCGGTGTGTCGAACCCCAAGATCGGGGTCGCTGATCTCAAGGGCTCGCAGGTGCAGGCTGGCAAGCTCACCGAATGGCTCAAGCTGGCACTCGACGAGCCGCACCTGCTGAAGACTTTGGGCGCCGAAGCCAATCTGGGCGTATTGGTGTCGGGTCCGGCCGGCGTCGGCAAGACGACGATGGTGCGCGCGGTATGCGCCGGACGCAGGCTGGTGGAGCTGGACGGCCCGGAAGTGGGCGCGCTGGCCGCGGAAGACCGGCTCAAGGCCCTGGGCTCGGCGGTGACGGCGGTCCGCGAAGGCGGTGGCGTGCTGCTCATCACCGACATCGACGCGCTGCTGCCGACAACCTCGGAGCCGGTGGCGGCCTTGCTGCTGGCCGAGCTGCGCACCGCCGTGGCCACCGACGGCGTCGCGCTGGTCGTCACCTCCGCGCGACCCGACCAGCTTGATCCGCGGCTGCGCGCCCCGGAACTGTGCGACCGGGAGCTGGGCCTACCGCTGCCCGACGCCGCCACCCGCAAGGCGCTCCTGGAGACGCTACTCAAGCAGGTGCCCGTCGGCGAGCTAACCCTTGACGAGATTGCAGGCCGCACACCGGGATTCGTTGCAGCCGATTTGGCCGCGTTGATCCGCGAGGCAGCGCTGCGGGCAGCGTCCCGGGCCAGCGCCGACGGCCAACCACCGAAGCTGAACCAGGACGATCTCGTCGGGGCGCTTTCCGTCATCCGGCCGCTTTCCCGTTCGGCCAGCGAAGAACTGACCGTCGGCAACATCACGCTCGACGATGTCGGCGACATGGCCGAGGCCAAGCAGGCGCTCACCGAAGCGGTGCTGTGGCCGTTGCAGCACCCGGACACCTTCGCGCGGTTAGGTGTCGACCCACCGCGCGGGGTGCTGCTCTACGGCCCACCCGGCTGCGGCAAGACGTTCGTGGTCCGCGCACTGGCCAGCACCGGGCAACTCAGCGTGCACACCGTCAAAGGCTCTGAACTGATGGACAAGTGGGTGGGGTCCTCGGAGAAGGCGGTCCGCGAGCTTTTTCGGCGGGCCCGCGATTCCGCCCCGTCGCTGGTGTTCCTCGACGAAGTGGACGCGTTGGCGCCCCGCCGCGGCCAGAGCTTCGATTCGGGTGTGACGGATCGTGTGGTGGCCGCACTGCTGACCGAGCTCGACGGCATCGACCCCCTCAGGGATGTGGTGGTGCTTGGGGCGACCAACCGTCCCGATCTGATCGACCCGGCGTTGCTGCGTCCGGGCCGGCTGGAGCGGCTGGTGTTCGTCGAACCGCCCGACGCCGCGGCCCGCCGCGAAATCCTGCGCACCGCGGGGAAATCGATCCCGCTGAGCGCGGACGTCCACCTGGACGAGGTGGCCGCCGGACTCGACGGCTACAGCGCGGCCGACTGCGTGGCGCTGTTGCGGGAGGCCGCGCTCACCGCGATGCGGCGTTCCATCGATGCCGCCGACGTGACCGCCGCCGACCTGGAAGCGGCCCGCAAAACTGTGCGCCCCTCGCTGGATCCCCTGCAGCTGGAGTCGTTACGCGCGTTCGCCAAAGCTCCCTAAACAGACGGCGCGGCCACGCGGCCGGTATCTCGATTATTCGGACAGCTGGAACTCGACCATTTCGGCAAGTGCGTCGACCGCCTCGCGCAGCGCCAGCAGTCGATCGGCCGCCGAAGGCGCCGACAGCACGGAATAGCGGTCGGCGGAGCCGATCGGGAGGCGAGACGCCAAGATGAACAGAGCTTCGTCTGGCCTGACTTGGTCATCTCCCGGGTCGTAACCCAGCACGACGTCGCGACCGGCCAGCTGCGCGCCGCGAGCCTCGGCGATTCGCTCGAACAAGGCCATCACCCGGTCTTCAACCGCGCGCAGCTCGGCCCCGGTCACTGGTTTCCCCGGCTCGTCCGGCCAGATCTGCACCGCCGCCCGCGGGTAGGGATCGTCAGACAGCCACTCGCACACCCGGATCCGTTCGCCGGTCCGGCAGCGCAGTGAGTATCGGCCCGAGCCCTGATCGACGCATTCGGTGATCCTGGTCAGGACGCCGACGTCACTGCGCGAATCGCCACCGCCGACCTCGCGGCCGCGGGAGATCAGCACCACGCCGAACGGTTCACCGCTGTCGACGCAGTGCCGCACCAGCGCACCGTAACGGGGCTCGAAGATGCGCAGCGGAAGATCTTGGTTGGGCAGCATCGGCGTTTCCAGCGGGAACATCGCCCATTCAATGGTTTCGGGATCGGCCATCACTCCAACCTAAATGTCGAGCTCGCCGACAAGCGCATCGACGACCGCGCGCAGATCGCCGTCGTGGTCTTCAGCGACGCGGCGCTGCCGCTGATATGAGCCGCCCACGCGCCAGATGTCGGCCACCGCGGCTAGCTCGTCAGTACAACCCAGCGACGACGCGACAGGCTCCAGCCGGGTCAGCACATCGACGAGATCGTCGGTGACCAACCGCTCATTGCTGTCGGCATCCAAAATGATCACCGCATCCAGGCCGTAGCGGGCGGCGCGCCACTTGTTCTCCTGGACATGCCAGGGCGGCATTGTCGGCAGCGACTCGTCAGCATCCAGCCTGCGGTCCAGGTCGACCACCAGGCAATGCGTCAAGGCCACCAGCGCGCCCAGCTCACGCAGGTTGGAAACGCCGTCAAAGATACGCACCTCGAGGGTGCCCAGATGCGGTGATGGTCTTATGTCCCAACGCACTTCGTTGACGTGGTCGATGATGCCGGTCTTCTTCTGGTCGTAGACGAAGCCCTCGAACTCCGCCCAGGTCTGGAAGTGGAACGGCAGCCCGGCGGTTGGCAACTGCTGAAACATCATGGCCCGATTGCTGGCGTATCCGGTGTCCTCGCCACCCCACCACGGCGACGAGGCCGAGAGCGCCAACAAATGCGGGTAATACTGCAGCAACGACGAGATGATCGGCATGACCTTGTGGGCCGACGAGATCCCGATGTGGACGTGCACCCCCCAGATCAGCATCTGCCGGCCCCACCATTGGGTGCGTTTGATCAGCTCGGCGTAGCGGGGACCGTCAGTGAGCTGCTGGGAAGACCACAGCGCGAACGGGTGTGTACCCGCGCAGAACAACTCCATGCCGCGAGCCCGGACAATTCGTCGGGCCGGACCCAACGTTTCGCGCAGATCCTCCATCGCCTCGCCGGCGGATCGACAGATCCCGGTGACCACTTCGACGGTGTTGCGCAGCATCTCTTTGTGCACGCGAGGGTTCTCGCCGATCTCGGCGATGACCGCGGTGGCTTCGTTACTCAGGTCGCGGGTCTGCGCGTCGACAAGCGCAAACTCCCACTCCACTCCGATGGTCGGCCGCGGCGACCGGGCGAAATCGATGCGGCTACTGGCTCTGCTGGCCGGCGGGCTAGCCGGCACCGATGACACCGCACGCCACCCGCTTGCCGGCGTCACCAGTGCTCATCGTCATCGCGTCGGGACCCGGAGCGCCGCCGTTGACCTGGTTGTAGCGCTCGGGCGGGATGTTCGCGAAGTTGTCGGCGCCCGCATGAATGACGATTGCGGTCTTCTCGCCGCTCATCAGGTCGGCCAGCGTGAAGGCGTCAGTGGTGGTCATCAGCGTCCCGACACCATCTTTGCGCACCTGCAGAGACGTCAGGTCACCACTTTCGGGCTCGCCGGAATGGCCGCCCACCTGGAGGTGCCCGCCGGCGGACAGAAAGTCGCCGGGCGCGCCGCCCGTCGGGCCGACCGAGTTGGGTTCACACTTGCCCACCTTGTGGATGTGCACTCCGTGAAAGCCGGGCGCGAGCACACCGACACCGGTCGTCGCGATCGTCACGGTGGCGTAGCCGTTGCTGAAATCGAATTTCGCGATCGCGACCTGCGTGCCGTCGGGCGCCTTCAAATGAGTGACCACGGTCTGCGCCGCAGGCGTCGCGGACGCGCCACCCTCGGTGTCCGAGGTCCCCGCTGGTGCGGGTGCCCCGGTCCAGACGGGCGGCGTGGTACCCGGGACCGTCGATGCATGTTGGGGTGACGAGCACGCGCTCAGCAGCGCGACGCCCGTGGCCAGAAGCACTGGGGGCAGTGCGGACATGGTGGCGGCAGCGACATTCCGGTGACCGGCGAGCTTAGGCATAGCGAGAGCCTAACCCGGCGGCTCGAACGCTATCGAGTGGACTCAGCCCACCGCTAAGACGATGACACCGGCCGGCTGGTTCTTGATCGCGTCGATCCGCGGTTCGACCTGTGCCCCCAGCTTTTCGCCGACGGCGTCCGCGGTGGCCTTCTCGCCGTCGTTATCGGTGTAGTAAACCGTGGTGGCCGAGACCTCAGGCACCGACAGATTCTCGGCCGTGGTGACTTTGAAACCGGCGGCGACCAGTTGGTCCTTCGTGCGAGCGGCGACGCCGGATGTCGGCGAGATGTTGTAGACGTGTACCTCTGCCTGGTTGGCGTCGGGCTTAGCGCTCGCCGACGTCGCCGGGGCGGAGCTGGTAGCGCTGCTCACACTGCTGGACACCGGCGACGCCGAGTCATCGTCGGCGTTCCCGGACGAACCGATGGCCTGCCATCCGAGCAGCAGGAATATCACGCCGAGGAACAACAGCACCATCACCATGGCCCGCAGGGGAAGCCCCGTGGAGTCGGGGACGCGCTCATTCATCGAGCCCACTGTAGCCAGGAAAGCGCCGGAACCTGCAACGGCTCTTGCTAAGCCGGGCGGGTGTCAGGTCACCTGGAAGCCGAGGCGCCGCGCCGCGCGCGCCTTCTGACGGCTCGCACGCAGCCGTCGCAGCCGTTTCACCAGCATTGGGTCCGCGGCAAGCGCCTCGGGCCGATCGACTAACGCGTTGAGCACCTGGTAGTAACGCGTCGCCGACATCGAGAACAACTCTTTGATGGCTTCTTCCTTGACACCGGCAAATTTCCACCACTGTCGTTCGAATGCCAGAATGTCGTGTTCGCGGCGAGTGAGCCCATCGGCGATTTCAGAGTCGTCCCCCGATCGATTTGCCCGCGCCATGGCGCTGTCCATATCGCTTCCCCTGGACCCTTCCGGCGGATTCTCGAATAGCTCTGATGACTTGACTTACATAGAGGCACGTTTCGGCGAATATTGAACCACGCCGCGAACCGCTGACGCGGCACCCAGACCCGCGAGTCGGCGGATTCGCCCAGATTGCACGGTTCTTCCTCGGGCCGTTCCGGCCCGCAGGCCCATCCGCGTTTAAGCTAGCCGACCATGGCAGTCGTACCCATTCGCATCGTGGGCGATCCGGTCTTGCACACCCCGACAACTCCGGTGCGGGTCGGCGCCGACGGTTCGCTGCCGACGGAGCTGGCCGGGTTGATCGCGTCCATGTACGACACCATGGACGCCGCGCACGGGGTGGGCCTCGCCGCCAACCAGATCGGGTACGGGCTGCGGCTGTTCGTCTACGACTGCGCCGACGATCGCGGACGTGCCGACCGTCGCCGCGGGGTAGTCATCAACCCAGTGTTGGAAACCTCCGAAATCCCCGAGACCATGCCCGACCCGGGCGACGACGACGAAGGATGCCTGTCGGTTCCGGGCGAGTCCTTCCCCACCGGGCGTGCGACGTGGGCGCGGGTCACCGGGCTGGACGCCGACGGCAGTTCGATCGAAGTCGAGGGCACCGGGCTGTTCGCCCGAATGCTGCAACACGAAACCGGGCACCTGGATGGATTGCTGTACCTGGACTGCCTCATCGGGAGGCACGCCCGCGCCGCCAAACGGAGCGTCAAGTCACACGGCTGGGGCGTTCCCGGACTTTCCTGGATGCCGGGCGAGGTGCCGGACCCGTTCGGTAACTGATGGTTAACTGATGGTCCCGTGGCCGGCCCTGGGAACACGGGTGGCGGTTCGCTATCGACGGCCCGCCGGATCCGTCCCGCCGCTGAGCGACGCCGTGGGTCACCTGCTGTCCCTCGATCCGATGGTGCGGGTGCGGACGAAAACGGGCGCGGTCACCGAGTTCGCGGCCGCCGATGTGGTGGGGCTGCGGGTGCTGAGCGATGCGCCGGTACGCACCTCCCAGATCCGGGCGCTTGAGCAAGCGGACGCCGCATCCTGGCCCGGCATCGAACAAACCTGGCTGGACGGGTGGCTGCTGCGCGCCGGGACCAGCGCCACGGCGGCCGCCAATTTCGCTGTACCGCTGGATATTTCAGCAAACGTAAATGCGATTCCCTCGATCATCGCCTGGTACACCCGCCTCAACCTGACGCCACGGCTGGCCATCCCCGATCGCCTACTGCAATTGCCGGCCGGACTACGGGAAGACGGTGCCGAGCAGGTCCTGGTGCGCGACCTGTCCGATGCCGAACTCTCGCTGGACAACCGGCACCCGGACGTCACCGTCACGGGTGCGGCAGTGACAGACGCGCCGGACGGCACCCGATGGCTGGGCCTTTGGGCACTGCGCGCAACGGACGAGTGCGAGGCCTTGCTGGCCTGGGGTGCGGGTCGCGGCGCAACCCGCGCCTATCTGCGGGTTGCGGACCACGACTCCGGCACGGCCACACTGGCCCAGCGCTCGGGTTTCCGACTGCACCATCGCAGGCGCTACTTCACGGCCCAGCCGGCCGGCTGAGATACCGTCTAGCCATGCCCGAAGGCATACTGCGACTGGCCACCTGGAACGTGAATTCGATCCGCAGCCGCCTGGACCGCGTCCTGGACTGGCTGGCCCGCGCCGACGTCGATGTGCTGGCCATGCAGGAGACCAAATGCTCCGACAGCCAGTTCCCCACCATGCCATTCCTCGAACTCGGCTACGAGGTCGCGCACGTCGGCGTCAATCAGTGGAACGGCGTGGCGATCGCCTCGCGAGTCGGCCTCGACGATGTGCAGGTCGGATTCGCCGGCCAGCCCCATTGGAGCAGCAAGCCGGAGCTGGCGGCGGCCGCGGAAGCCCGCGCCATCGGCGCCACCTGCGGCGGCCTGCGGGTCTGGAGCCTGTACGTGCCCAATGGGCGTACGCTCGACGATCCGCATTACACCTACAAGCTGAATTGGCTTGCCGCGCTGCGTGATACCGCATCGGGTTGGCTGCGCGATGATCCTGACGCGGCTATCGCACTGGTCGGCGATTGGAATATCGCCCCCACAGACGACGACGTTTGGAGCACCGAATTCTTTACCGGCTCCACGCACGTGTCCGAGCCGGAGCGAAAAGCGTTCAACGCTATGGTCGACGCGCAATTCACAGATGTGGTGCGGCCTTTCACCCCGGGACCCGGGGTCTACACCTACTGGGATTACACCCAGCTGCGGTTCCCCAAGAAGCAGGGTATGCGTATCGACTTCATCCTCGGGTCCCCGGCGTTGGCCGGTCGCGTGGTCGACGCACAGATCGTCCGCGAAGAGCGCAAAGGCAAGGCTCCCAGCGATCACGCGCCGGTTCTCGTCGACGTGAGCCAAAAGTAATTCCAGACCGTTTGCGCGTTGTCTGCGCGTTTGTAACGTGGCAGCATTTCGCTTGTCAGATGCCGTGGAGCCATTTTCGTCGTTGCTGTTAACTTCGCGTTTGGCGGGTATACATATTGGCAACACATTTTGCAAAGAGAACGACCGAAAGCCAGGGAGTCAGCATGAGTGTCGTCGGAGGCGCAGTTCGCAACGTGGGAAAGACGGTGAATCGCGCGGCGGGCGCCGCCACCGCGACCGCGGGCGCCGTGGGCGGCGCGGCGGTGAACGGAGTTGTCGGCGGCGTCACCGGAGCCGCGGAGGGCGTCAAGCGCGGAATCGGCTCGGGCAGTCATTCGACCCCGGCCGCGGCATTGGCCCTCGGCGCGCTCGGCGTCGCCGGTCTGGTCGAGTGGCCGGTTCTGTTGGCCGTCGGCGGTGGCGCGTTGCTACTGCGCAGGCTGACCGAGAAATCCGCGACCCCGGCTACGAAAGCGACGCTCAAGCCGGTGCCGACAGAGCCAACGCCGCAAAAGGCCGCAGCGCCGAAATCCACTGGTAAACCGCCAGCCAAGAAGGCGGCCGGCCGCCGGGCCGGCACCACCGCGTTGCGCAGCACCAACTGACAGCTTTTCCCGCGGCGAGTCGCGGTTATGCCGCCTTGTGGGGCGTCTTCGGATCGGTCGGCACGACCTGTACCACCCCGACGCGCCACAACAGCGCATAGAGTTCCACCAACGGCACGCTCAGCACACGGGCAAACGGCGAAATTTTCGGATCGGCCAGGGAGTCGCGAACCCTTCGTTACTGAAAGGCGAATGATGGCGGAAAAGAAAGCGCGGCAGGCAACGTCTCAAGCCGAGGCCGTGGAGAAAGTCCGCGAAGGCGAAACCTTTGTAATCAACCTTCCTCTGGTTGGGCAGATCGAGATACCGCGGCCAGAGCAGCTGGCCTACTACGGCGGTGTAGCCGCCCTGGCCGCGTTCGAACTCATCGACTGGCCGGTTGCCCTAGTCATCGCTGCCGGACACCTCATGGCGAGCAACCACCACAACCGCCTGCTCGAGGAGCTCGGCGAGGCGATGGAAGAGGTCTAGCCCTACCGCTTGCCCTGCAGCGCTTCGGAGAGGGTCGGGTATACCTCGAGGACCCGATCCAGCTTGGTCACCGCAATCGGCCGAAGCACACCCTCATGATCGGCTACCGATCGGACCGAGGTACCGGTTTTCTTCCCCTCGTGATGGCAGTTGAGCATTGCATTCAACGCTGCGCTGCCGAAAAAAGTCACCGCTTGCAGGTCGACGACGAGCAGCCGGGCCGGGTGCTTCGCGGCCAGTTCTAACGCGGTGGACAGCTCATCGGTCAGCTCGTCGAAGCTACTGGAATCGACGTCGCCTTTGACGCGCACGACCACAGCGTCCGCGCTGGCCGCATGGTCGACCGCCAGCAATGCCATCTCTTCACCGCCTCGAACCCGCCTCGACCCGTCCGGTCCAGCCGCAACGGAAGCCTAGCCCTCGGCCGACTCGGCGGGAATCCGTTCGTGCGCCGTCAGCAACAGATGGTCGACCTCGCTTTGGACTGTGGCCGACTGGGGCGGCAAGGTTTGGACCTCGGCGAGCAGTTGCTGGGCCAACAAGCGCAACTTCGTATTCGTCTCCTGCGATCTCCATTGCAAGACGCGGAAGGCCTGCTCGGCGCTCACGCGGTAGACATACATCAACACGCCCTTGGCCTGCTCGATCGCCGCTCGATTTTCGAATAGATCCGGCAGGGCCTCGTCCAGGAGTTCCTGTCGGGTCTCGTCGAAGGCGCCGGTGAGGTCCACGTAGTAACCGGCGGTGCCCAACACCGCCCCGCTTTCGTCCAGCATTCGGTCGGCCACCACAATCGCGTCGTGCACGTTTCCCGCGGTGTCGACAAAGCGGTGACGACTCGAAAAGGACTCCTCCGACCGTAACGCGTAATCCAACAGATCCTGGACGTGCGCACGGTCGTCAGGATGCTTGTGCGACATCAACAATTCCGTCGTCGGCACCACGGCCCCCGGTTGGTAGCCGTGCATCCTCGCGACATCGTCGGACCATTCCCACCGTTGACCCACGAACCAGAACCGGAAGCTGCCGACGCCCAAGTTGGGCGCGGCGGACGCCTCGGTCGCGCTGGCAGGCTGCTTGCGCATCCCGGCATCATCTCACTCGGCGGATTCACCGGTGACCTATCCCGCCTGAAAGCGACGGGCAGGCCGCCCGCGGGCCGGATTGGGGGTAACGTCGCGTGGGTTAAGTCCAAAAGACGCGGGAGCGCACGCCCAGTGCGCTGAGAGGACGGCTTGGGGCCGTCGACCGTACGAACCTGACCGGGTAATGCCGGCGTAGGGAGATGACAAAATGACCGTTACCGTCGAGCCAGCCGTGACCACCGGACCCATCGCGGGGAGCTGCAAGGCTTATCGCGAAATAGATGCCCCGGGCGGTGGGGGCACTCTGCGCGTCCCGTTCCGCCGGGTGAACCTGTCCAACGGAGATCACTTCGACCTCTACGACACCTCCGGGCCCTACACCGACTCGGACGCGGTGATCGACTTGGCGGCGGGCCTGCCGGCACGGCCCGGAGTGGTCCGCGACCGCGGCACCCAGCTGCAGCGTGCCCGCGCCGGTGAGATCACCGCCGAGATGGCGTTCATCGCCGCCCGCGAGGGCCTGCCCGCCGAGCTGGTGCGCGACGAGGTCGCCCGCGGCCGCGCGGTCATCCCGGCCAATCACAACCACCCCGAGAGCGAGCCGATGATCATCGGCAAGGCGTTCTTGGTCAAGGTCAACGCGAACATCGGCAACTCCGCAGTTTCGTCCTCGATCGCCGAGGAGGTCGACAAGATGGTGTGGGCCACCCGCTGGGGTGCCGACAACATCATGGACTTGTCCACCGGCAAGAACATTCACGAAACTCGCGAGTGGATCTTGCGCAATTCGCCGGTGCCGGTCGGCACGGTGCCGATCTACCAGGCGCTGGAGAAGGTCAACGGCGATCCGACCGAGCTGACCTGGGAGATCTACCGCGAGACCGTTCTCGAGCAGTGCGAGCAGGGCGTGGATTACATGACCGTGCACGCCGGCGTGCTGCTGCGATATGTGCCGCTGACCGCGAAGAGGGTCACCGGCATCGTCAGCCGAGGCGGGTCGATCATGGCGGCCTGGTGCCTGGCGCATCATCGGGAGTCGTTCCTGTACACCAACTTCGAGGAACTGTGCGATATCCTGGCACGCTACGACGTCACGTTCTCACTCGGCGACGGGCTGCGCCCTGGTTCGATCGCCGACGCGAACGACGCGGCGCAGTTCGCCGAGCTGCGCACCCTGGGCGAACTGACCAAGGTCGCGAAAGCCCATGGCGTGCAGGTGATGATCGAGGGTCCAGGACACGTGCCTATGCACAAGATCGTCGAGAACGTGCGGCTCGAAGAGGAATTGTGCGAGGAAGCTCCGTTCTACACACTGGGCCCGCTGACCACCGACATCGCGCCGGCCTATGACCACATCACGTCGGCGATCGGGGCGGCCATCATCGCGCAGGCCGGTACCGCGATGCTGTGTTACGTCACCCCGAAGGAACATCTGGGTCTGCCGGACCGCAAGGACGTCAAGGACGGGGTGATCGCTTACAAGATCGCCGCGCATGCAGGGGATCTGGCCAAGGGCCATCCCGGTGCGCAGGACCGTGACAACGCACTGTCGACCGCGCGTTTCGAATTCCGCTGGCACGACCAGTTCGCGCTGTCGCTGGATCCCGACACCGCCCGCGAGTACCACGACGAGACCCTGCCGGCCGAGCCGGCCAAGACCGCGCACTTCTGCTCGATGTGCGGACCCAAGTTCTGCTCGATGCGGATCACCGCCGACGTGCGGGCGTACGCCGCGGAACACGGACTCGACACCGAGGAAGCCATCGAGGCGGCGCTGCAGGAGGGCATGGCGGAGAAGTCGGCCGAGTTCGCCGAGCACGGTAACCGGGTGTATCTCCCTCTCACGCAGTGAGTTACCTGCCGCTGGCGCCGCCGGGCAACACGCCGCTTCGAGTGCTGTCCATCGCCGGATCGGACTCCGGCGGCGGCGCGGGAATCCAGGCCGATATGCGCACAATTGCGCTACTGGGCGTGCACGCGTGCGTGGCGGTCACGGCTGTTACCGTGCAGAACACTCTGGGGGTCAAAGGCTTTCATGAAGTGCCGGACGACGTCGTCGCTGGGCAGATCGAAGCCGTGGTGACCGATATCGGGATCCAGGCCGCCAAGACCGGGATGCTGGCGTCATCGAGCATCATCGCCGCGGTGGCCGCGACCTGGCGCCGGCTCGCGCTGACAGTTCCGCTCGTCGTCGACCCGGTCTGCGCATCCATGCACGGCGACGCGCTGCTGCCGCGAAGTGCCCTGGATTCGCTTCGCGATCAACTCTTCCCGTTGGCCACGCTGGTGACACCGAACCTCGACGAGGTGCGGCTGCTGGTAGACATCGAAGTCACCGATCCAACATCCCAGCGCGCAGCGGCCAAGGCCCTACATGCACTGGGCCCAAGGTGGGTGTTGGTCAAGGGTGGACACCTGCGTTCGTCCGATCGCAGCTGCGACCTGCTCTATGGCGGCCCCTCTGAAGCGGTCGAATTCTACGAGTTCGACGCGCCGCGGGTAGCCACCGGCAACGACCATGGCGGCGGCGACACGCTGGCGGCCGCGGTGGCCTGTGCGCTGGCCCACGGGTTCACCGTGCCCGACGCGGTTGGTTTCGGGAAGCGCTGGGTCACCGAATGCCTGCGCGCCGCTTATCCGCTTGGCGCCGGCCACGGCCCCGTTTCCCCCCTGTTCCGGCTGACATGATTGCCCGCGCATGAACCTCGAACAGATCGCCGGCGTCGCGCACGAACCTCCAAGCGACGCCAAATCGGTCCCAAAAGGAATCGTGGTGCTGACTCACGGCGCCGGGGGAAGCCGTGAATCCCTGCTATTGCAGCAGGTTTGCGACGAATGGGCACGGCGCGGCTGGCTGGCGGTGCGTTACAACCTGCCCTTCCGCCGGCGTCGGCCCAAGGGCCCGCCCTCCGGTTCGGGAACGGGCGACCGGGCCGGCATCGTCGAGGCGATCACGCTGTGCCGCAAACTTGCCGGCGGCCCGCTGATCGCCGGCGGCCACTCATACGGCGGTCGGCAGACATCCATGGTGGTGGCAGCCCTGGGAAAAGATGCAGCGGCCAAAGTGGACGTGCTGACGCTGTTTTCCTATCCGGTGCATCCGCCGGGCAAACCGGAGCGCGCCCGCACCGAACACCTGCCGGACATCACCGTGCCTACCGTGTTCACGCACGGAACGTCGGACCCATTCGGCACGCCGGCGGAAGTGCGTGCGGCGGCCGAGCTGATCGCCGCGCGGACCGCGGTCGTCGAGATCGCTGGTGCGCGGCACGATTTGGGCTCAAAGAGCCTCGATGTGCCCGCCCTGGCGGTCGATGCAGCGCTGGGACTGCTGGGCTGACGCACGACCAACCGAACCCTCACCCTGGATAGCGCGAGTAGCACAGGTCCATGTTGCCGACCACGCCCGCGCGGAACGCCGCGATCCGGGTGAAACCGGCGGGCACGCTGGTGCCGTCCGCGTCGCTGGCGACCATGCGGTTGGTCAGCAGCCCGGAAACGGCTTCGTCGAGATCGCCGGCGGTGAGCGTCAGGTGGTTTCCGGAGGATAGGTCGATGGGTTCGGCCATCTTGCGGTGCGCGACGCCGGTCAGGCACGCGGTCCGCAAGGCGGTCCACGGGCTTTGCATGGGCAGGCCGCGTTCATGCTGCTCCGCCAGCGCGTATCTGGACATCACGACCGAAAGCGCGGTGTCGTCACCTTGGGGCAGGGAGTGTTCCGTCTCGTCCGAGACCTTCCCCAACGCCGCCAGGCCCGGTAAGTCGATCGTGATGGTGTTGGTGGCCGGGCAGTAGGACGCCGGAGGGCTCGCCTTGGCGTCGGGGCAATTGGCCGGCGTGTAGGACAGCGTCGGCGGTTGCTTGGGCGAGGAAGATCTTGCCCATCAGTTCCATCAGCATTGACAAGGTGTCTTCGTTGATCGGAACCTCACCGGTTTCCGGGTCCCCGTTCGGATCGACCTGCAGGGTCGTCGGCAGGTCACCGCGGCGCTGTTCGATTTCCCGCGTGTTGATCCCAGCGCATGCCGGGGTGCCGTCGATGAAGCCCTTCTGGAAGGCACTGATCCGATCCAGCGCCGATCCGTGTTCGTTGTCGTTTTCGGCGTCGGATTCCATTACCGGGTCGCGGGTGGTGATAAGCCCCGCGAGCACGTGGTCGAGCCCGTCAGCGGTGCTCAGGGTGAAGCGCGACGACTTGCCGTCGGCGACCCAGTACATGTAGACGCCCGCGAAGCAATCCGCCTGCTGCTCGCGAACGATGGTGGGGTCTTTCTTGGTCGCCAGCTTGGCCATGGACTGCAGAGCGTGCCCGAATTCGTGCGCGAGCACGCCGTTGACGGACATGTCGCCGAAGTATTTCTGCGCTACGGCCAGAAATACTCCGCGGTCCCAGGCGATCAAGTTGCACCGCGACGTGAAGAAGGCGTTGACGAGCTTGTAAGTCTCGCTGTGGCAAATGATTGGGCTGCTCGGCTGATTTGAGTCGTAGGACACCAATTTGCCAACCGGCAGGAACGTCCCCTTGAGCGATTGGCTGTAAGAGCCCTTCCAGTACTCCTCGATGTCGTTGATCGACAACAACGCCAACTTGTCGATTGCCCCGTTGTTGGTGTTGACCACTGTGCCGGTCGGGCCAGGTGCATTCGAGCGGATCCCGCTTGGGCCGTTCGTCGCCGGCAGGCCGCCCACTCGGAACGGGTCGTTGAGCGTGGCCAGCGCCCGCCCATCGACGAACTTGGAACATCCCGCCACCACCAGCACCGCCGCTGACGCAGCAACCGCGGCCCTCCAGAACTGACGCATGCGCGTCATTCTAGATCCGTTGGTTTACGGCATCCGGGTGCGATGCCGTTTGTCATGCGGCGGGACACCATTGATGCCCCCGATCGATTCCGCGTAGCTGCCCACCGTAAATGCGGCCGCAGAGCCCATGACCGCCAAGGCGTCCCGGTTGATGTTGTTGACCGTGTCCCGGGCACTTTGGAAATTCGGATCAAAGGCCCCGCCGGCCTGTCCGCCCCAGAGGCGGGCCTGCACGGTGGTCTTCAGCTGGGCGGCACCGGCGGTGATACCCCCGATCGGCACACCCGCAACCATAAAGGGGTGGTAGTCGTTCGTAGGGCTCAGCGGCATATCGGCGGGCCGCTTTCCGGCCAGGTAAAGATACCCGGCCAGGGTGCGCTCGATACCGGCCGAACCTTCGGGCACGTCCCCGAATGCCACGCCGGGCCCGGGCGGACCGGACTGGTCACCGTCGTCGGTGAAGAAGCCGGCGTTAGGTGACCCCAGCATGGAGAAGTCCAGGTACATCGCAATATCGTTGAGTTGATCCCGATCCATGCCGAAGACGTAATCCATTGCGCCGTTGAGCCCATTCTCTTCAGCTCCCCAGAACACGAACCGCACCGCGTTGTTCAGTGCCGGCAGGGGGCCGAGCTGCAGCGCCGTTTCCAGTACCGCGGCCACCCCGGACCCGTTGTCGTTGATGCCAGGACTGTCGTGCGGGCTGTCAAGGTGTGCGCCGACCATAACCACGTCGTTCGATGACCCGGTTTTGGTCTGCGCCAGCACATTTCGCGATGTGATCTTGATGTTCTCGGCGTCCAGGACGAGGCGAACCGGCGAGGTGGTGTGTGCCAGCGCGGCGCCGCCGTTATTTCCGACAACGGCGACCGGCACGGTCAGCTGCTTGAAATAGCCGGGGTTGAACAACCCGGCCGGGGCTCCGTTGCCGTTGGGCGCGCTCACCACGATCAGCGCGACGGCCCCCCTGGCCACCGCGCTGTTCTGCTTGTCGACAACGGAGCAGCGACTGTCGTCGACGACGGCTATCGCGCCCTTGGGTACGACGGAGGGGTAGTCGGCGGGTGCGCAGCCCGCCGGTTGCGTCGGGCGGACAAGCTGCCCGGTCAGGCCACCGGGCGGTGTCCGGATCAGCAGCGACGCCTGGTCGACCTGATAACTGCGGCCGCCAACCGTCAGCGCCGGGTTACCCTGTGACACTGAGTACAGCCGGTCGAACTGCGGCGTCGATACATCGAATCCTTTTCCGCGCAATGCTTTTGCCACATATTCGACGCTGGCGTCGTAACCCGTTGTACCCGCTGCCCTGTTGCCTTTGTTGGCGTTGGCGATATCTTGCAGTGCTTGCAGGTGAGCGAACAGCCGGTCGCCGGTTACCTTCTGGGCTAATCCACGACCCAGGTCCGGTGCCGTGGCGGGCGCCCCCGGCCGCGACGACGAGCATCCCGCCAGTAAACCGGTCAGCAGCAGCAGGGCCGCACCCAGTCGACGGATCATGATTTGGTGAGCACGTGGCGGGTTCGGTCGTTCATTACCGGCACCCCGTTTCGGCCGTTGAGGTCCTGCGAATACAAACCGACCGCGTAGGCGACGCCGCCGCCGTTAATGCCCAGCGAGACGCGGTCGATGTGGTCGAGGGTGTCAGTTTTCTGGTGATAATTGGGATCGAACGGTTGGTCGGGCGTCCCGCCCCACAGCTTGGCCTGCTCGTCGGACTTCTTGGCCTCCGCGCCGGAGAACAGCCCGCCTGCCGGGATACCGGCAAGGGTGAAGCCGTCGTAGTCAGAGCGACCGTCGAACGAGGTGTCCTGCGCGGTCTTGCCGGCCGCATTCAGATAGGCGACCAGCGTGCGTTCGATGCCGGCGGACCCTTCAGGTACCACCGGCTTGCCGCGGGCATCCGGCGATAGCGATTGGTCCCCGTCATAGGTGAAGTAGCCGGGGTTGGGTGACGCGAGCATGTCGAAGTTCAGGTATAGCGCAATGGCTTTCAGCTGGTCGAGGCTCAGGGATTCGACATAGTTACGCGACCCGATCAGGCCGAGTTCCTCCGCGCCCCAGAAACCGAACCGTACCGCACTATGCGTCTGCGGTGAGTTCCCCAGTTGGACTGCGGTTTCCAGTACCGCGGCCACCCCGGATCCGTCGTCGTTGATACCCGGCCCCTCGGGCACGCTGTCCAGGTGCGCGCCCGCCATGACGACGTCGGAGGGCGAACCCGTCTTGGTTTGCGCAATGACGTTGCGGGCCCGGAAACTTTGCGTGTTCGCGTTGAGCTTGATCGTGGTCGGCCCGGGTTGCGCGCGTAGCTGCGCCCCAACGGACTTGGTCACGCTGACCACTGGGATCTTGACGTCGGAGTCCGCGCCCAGGGTGCCGCTCATTTGTTGCTCGTCGACATTGTCGGAGATAACCATCGCGACAGCGCCCCGCGTAGCCGCGGCGTCCTGTTTCTGGTGGAACGGGCAGCCGCCGCGGTCCACCAGCACCACCGCCCCCTGTACCGGCAGTCCGTCGTAGTCGGAGGCCGTGCAGCCCGGCCGCTCGCCGGCAGGCGCGGCCACCAGCGGGCCGGTCACGCCGTCTGGCCCAGTGCCGAGACTGTACTCGACCGCACTGCCGTCCACCGTCTTGCCATTGAGCGTCACCGACCCCTTGTCGGCCCGAAAGACGTGCGCTGAAAACTCGGGTGTTTGCACGTCAAAGCCGCTGTTGTGCAGGGTGTTTACGACGTAGTCGACGCTGGCGTCATAGCCGGGCGTGCCCACCGCCCTGGTGCCGTTGTTGGCGTTGGCGATGTCCTGAAGTTTCGACAGGTGCGCCATCATCGCGTCGGTGGTTACCCGGTTACGCAATGCGGCGGCAAACTCGGCCGCGGCGGCATTGCCGGCCTGCTGCGACGACCGATTGAAGCAGCCGGTCGCAGATGCGGTGAGCGCGATCATGGCGAGCAGCACCGACATCGTCCTTGCTTTGTGCACCATCTCCGCCAAGGTTAGACCGCGGCACATCAAATCAGACGTGCAGCGCGCTGAATGGCGGAAAGGGAATGTTTCGCACCACAAACCAAATCGTCACCAACGACAGCGTCACTACCGCGGCCCAGCGATGGTGTTGCCAGCTCCTGATCTGGCGGCCCGTCACGCGGCCGTAGGTCCAAGCCAGGTATGCCCACACCAGCAACACCAGGGCCACCAGGCCCAGAGCGTTGAACCGGGCGGCCGCCAACAGGTTGCCATGCATCAGTGAGTACAGCATCCGCGCGGTGCCGCATCCCGGACAGTCGATGCCCAGTAGAGCCCTGGTGGGGCAGAGCGGGAGCGGACCACCCGGGGTGGTCGGATCACCTATCCACACGGCCGCACAGACGCACGCTGCGGATGTGACCACCAGCAGTGGTGCGCCGAGACTAACCGGCACCGACCGCTGGCGGACTATCACCCCTGCCTAGCCTAGCCCGGCCTAAAATGCTGAAAACAGCATGGCCGCAGCCGCATTCGTGTCAGAGTTCATGGTCGCCACGTTGATCACGATCACGATCACGTTGACAATCAATCCGACGACGACCGCCCAGGTCACCCATTTCTTGGCATTGTCGGCGGCAGCCTGAGCCTCGGCGTACTGGCCCTGCGCCCACAAACCGTTGACTTGGCTGGACTTGACGATCGCCACGATGCCGAAGGGGAGACAGCAGAAGATGGTTGCCAGGATGGACCACACCAAATAGTTCTTTGGTGCTTGCCCCGCGGGCTGCGCCGGCGGGTAAGCGGGTGGTGGTGGCTGTGCCGTCATGGATTCTCCAGTCATGAGAAGTTAGCTGGGCGTACAGCGGTGCTTACCATACCGGACGGAAGTCGCGATGGCTTCTCTTGCGAATAAGTTGCGGGAGGACCGTCGCGCAGTGTCGCTGTTCCCGGTACCGTCGGTTCGAGTCTAAGGAGTCACGGGATGTCTCACCTCAGCAATGCGTTGCGTGCGGGGACGGCCGCTGCGTTGGTGTGCAGCTTCGCCTGCCTGGGTCCGGCCACCGCAAGTGCGGACCCCACCACCGGCAACTCCGCGGCTGTCAGCACGCTCGCCGGCGCGCTGTCGAAGGGCTACAGCCTCAATAACTGCACCCCTCAGAATGTGGCGGGCAGTCAACTGGCCGCACTCAGTTGCGGGCCTAGCTCCGATTCCGGCGGGCCCGCTCAGGCCAAATACGTTCTTTTCACCAGTGCCGACGATTTATCGGGCTCGTTCAAAGCCAGCATCAAAGACGACACCCTGACCTCGTGCGGAGACACCGGCCAGTCACCGACCAACTGGCATCAGGGCAGTGCCGGCGGGGGAACGGTCGCGTGCGGGACCTACCAGAGTGCCGCGGAGATCATCTGGACCATTGACGCCAAAAACGTATTGGCCTACGTGCGCGCGTCCAACAACGACGTCTCCACCCTCTACCAGTGGTGGCGCACAAACGGCTGAAATTCGGGATCGCCTACAACTGATCCAGCACCAGTTCCGCCACCGCGCGCATCCCGGCGGCATTCGGGTGCAGCGGAGCCGGCCGCCCCGGAAGCGGCACCCCGTATCTCGCCGGGGTGGTGGTCCAAGGTGCGGCCGACCAAGCGTGGTGTTCCCGACTGGCTACCCCGGCACGGACCACCTCACAGCCCGTTGCCGTCGCCGCGTCGGCCGTAAGTCGCTCCAGGGTTTCGGCGACGTGGCGACCCACCTCGGCGTCCGCGCCGGAAAGCGGCGGTGCGGGCGTACCCGCGGGCGGCAGCATCGTCAGGTAGTCGACGAAGAAGATCCGGGCGGCAGGGCTGCGCTGACGCAGAGCGCTGCCCACCGCGCACAACGAATCGAACACGTCTGCCAGCGCGCGATCACGCGCGTCGCGATCCAGCAGCTCGGATATCCGGCTGCCGAGCAGCGGCAGCCGCCGGGCGGCGCGCGGCAGCGCCGCGGCCATCAGCAGCGGAACGTAGCCGACATCGTTGCCCCCGATGGTGACCGTGACCAGCGTTTCCGTTCCGTCCAGCGCCGCGATCTGAGGCGCAGCGGCACGCTGCCGGTCGACCAGCACGTTGGCCGTGGTCGCACCGGAAAATGTGACGTCAACAAAGTTGCGGCCCGGGTCGAGGTTCAGGCGTTCCGCGACCAGGTGCGGATAGTTGCGCGCCGACCGGCCTGACCATCTGGGCGCACCCGCGGCGCGGGGTCCGATACCTGGCCCGGCGGCCATCGAACTACCCAGTGCCACATAACGTTTCATCGTTCAGGACTGGACGCCTGCGCCCAGAAGCGCTTCGGGATCCGCCCGGCCCGGCGTGCCAGATAGCCGGCCGTGACGGCCCCGGCCATCGCGGCGGCCATCGCGGGAGGATCGGCCGCCCGGGTTACGGCGCTGGCCAACAGCACTGCGTCGCAGCCCAATTCCATCGCAAACGCGGCATCGCTCGCGGTGCCGATGCCTGCGTCGAGCACCACCGGGACGCCCGCCCGGGCAACGATCATCTCGATGTTGTGCGGGTTGATGATGCCAAGGCCGGTACCGATCGGCGAGCCCAGCGGCATCACCGCCGCGCATCCGATGTCCTCCAGCCGGCGGGCCAGTGCGGGATCGTCGTTGGTGTAGGGCAGCACGACGAACCCCTGATCGACCAATTGTTCCGCCGCCCTCACCAACTCGATCGCATCGGGCAGCAACGTGCGGTCGTCGGCGATCACCTCGAGTTTGACCCAATTGGTGTTCAGCGCCTCGCGGGCCAGCTGTGCGGTCAGCACCGCCTCGGCAGCGCTGCGGCAGCCCGCCGTATTCGGTAGGGGCGTGATACCAAGTCGGTTGAGGAGGTCGAGCAATCCCGTTCCGCCTTCGGTATCTACCCGGCGGATCGCGACGGTGGTCAGTTCGGTGCCCGACGCGATCAACGCCTCTTCGAGCACCGCCAGATTGCTCGCTCCCCCGGTGCCCATGATCAGCCGCGAGGCGAAGCTGCGGTCCCCGATCGTTAACTTGTTAACCACCCTGCACCGCCGTAACCACCTCGAATCGCAACGGGCCGGACGGCCCGCAGAATTCCGAAAGTCTGGTCGTCCAGCCGGATCGCGGCAGCAAGGAGAGGTCCAGGGCCACGGCGACGCCGCGCTCCGGGAAACCCAGCGACGCCAACAGCGCGGCGACAGTGGTCTGCTCGTCGACCTCGACCTGTTGTTCGTTGACAATGACTATCACAAGACAATCACCACACTGATCCGACCGGAAGAAGTTCCGAAACGATCTGTTCGGCTGTCCACGGCGCCAACAGAAATCCCGATCGGCCGTGACCGGCGGCGACCAGCGTCCGGTCGTCCAGGCGTCGCACAAGGGGCAGATTGTCTGGCGTCATCGGGCGCAGTCCGGCGGCACACTCGGCCAGCTCGTACTCACCCAGCGCCGGCAGCACCGCACAAGCGTCGTCAAGCAGGTCACGCACTCCCGACACCACCGGCGCCGTGTCGCGGCCATGCTCATACTGGGTGGCGCCGACGACAACGCCGTCAGTGCGCGGAACCAGATACACCTGCCGACCGTGCACCCGGGCGCGGATCACCCGCTGCGGCAACGGCATGCAACCCTGCCGCCAACGCAGGCGCAAAACCTCGCCCTTGACCGGCCGAACCGGCAGGCCGGGCCAAAGCTTAGGTGCGTCGATACCGTTCGCGATCACTACCACGTCGCCCTGCACATCGGACAGGACGTTGACCGGCGGCGCCCATCGGACTCCATGGCGCTCGCAGTCCAGGGACAGCGCGTCCAGGACGGCACGATTGTCCACTGCCAGTTCCGTCGGCGCCCGAAAGCCATGCCGGATCCCTTGCGCCAGCAGGGGTTCGACGTCACGGGCGGCGGACTCCCAGACCACCGGGTGCCCCTGCGTGGACAACCAGTCCGCGACGGTCCGCAGGTCGGCGACATCGGCCTGGTCGACGGCCACCACCAGCGACTCGCGGGCGGTGATCACTGCCGGTGGCAGCCCGTCCAGAAAGCCGCCCTCGCGCCACAGCCGCAGCGACTCCAGGCCCAGCCGCAGCAACCGCTCTTCACCGGGCCAACCTTCGCTGTGCGGGGCCAGCATGCCGCCGGCGACCCAAGACGCACCCTGATCGCCGGTCCGATGGAGTTGCACAGACCAGCCGGCCTGCGCCGCCCTGCGCGCCACCGACAGCCCGATGACACCGCCGCCGATGACAGCGAGCGAACCTGGCACGAGTTGTCCTCCCTTCGCCGGCATGATCCGGATCAGGTGTGACGGTAAGGGCAGGTCCAGGTTGCAAGCTGGCTTGCAAGATGGCTGCGCCCACTCTCAGCCCCGCAGAAACTCCGCCCGGGACTCCCGTGTTGCCTCTATACGCTAGCGGCTAGCGTCGCCGTGTGCACGAACCCCGTCCCGCCCGACTCGCCCGGCTAGCTGAAGCCACCCTCTATCTGTGCACCGATGCCCGACGTGAAGGCGGTGACCTGGCCGAGTTCGCCGACGCCGCGCTGGCCGGCGGTGTCGACATCATTCAGCTGCGGGACAAGGGTTCGGTCGGCGAGCAGCGATTCGGCCCGCTGGAAGCGGGCGACGAGCTGGCGGCGCTGGAGGTCCTCGCCGACGCCGCCCGACGCCACCGCGCCCTTTTCGCGGTCAACGACCGCGCCGATATCGCCCGCGCGGCCGGTGCCGACGTGTTGCACCTGGGGCAGGGTGACCTCCCGCCGGCCCTGGCGCGCGAAATCGTCGGGCCGGGCACGTTGATCGGGCTGTCCACCCACGACCCGGAGCAGGTGGCCGCTGCGGCGGGTGGTGCCGCCGCAGCAGACGTCGACTATTTCTGCGTCGGCCCCTGCTGGCCCACCCCGACCAAACCCGGCCGCGCGGCGCCGGGCCTGCGGCTGGTGAAGCGCGCCGCCGAACTTAAAACCGGCAAACCCTGGTTTGCGATCGGCGGTGTCGATGCGGACCGGCTGCCCGCCGTACTCGAAGCCGGCGCTCGACGGATCGTGGTGGTGCGTGCCATCACCGCGGCCGACGACCCGCGGGCCGCCGCCGCACAACTCAAGTCGACGCTTGCAGCAGCGCGCTGATCCGGCGACTCAGCTGCGACGGCGCGTGACCGGCGTCGCCGGGCATGCACCAGACGAAGACACCGGCCTCGATCTCCATCGTGCGCGGCAAGCGCCGGCGCCGTTCGTCTTCCTCGTCCAACGGAACCAGCGCCTGCAAGATCCGCAGCCGTTGCCAGCTGGCGGCGAAGCCGGGATGGAGGGGGAGCTGAGCCACCTCGTTCTCGCCAACCCAGCGCAACTCGGCGCTTTCCCGGTTGGGAACGGTATCCAGCAACTCACCGGCATCGGCGACGACGGTGGTGTAGGTCCATGGCATACCGCCGAGCCCGGCCACCTCGGCCGTGACCATTGTCCCTCGCACCGAGAGGTGCGCGGCCGTCAGGCCGGCCTCTTCGCGCGCTTCGCGGACGGCGGTCTCCTCGGCGGTCTCGTGGCTGTCTCGGGCACCGCCCGGCAAACTCCAGGTACCGCCCTGATGGCTCCAAACCGCCCGATGCTGTAGCAAGACCGCGGGGGTGCCGTCGGGCCGCGGGGCACGTAGCAATAGACCAGCCGCGCCATACCGCCCCCAGTAGTGAGCGCCGTTGTCGGATACCACCCATCCGTCGCCGTCGCCATGCACGCGTTCAGGATATGCGGGCCCAGATCGAGAACGAACCCGACGCGAACCGGGCAATCCGAAGAATATGAGTCGGCCTCCCCCCATCTCCCGGAACCTTCTCTTAGAATTCGCTTATAGAGTTGGTGGGACGACCGAGAGATGAGGTCTGAACAGACGTGACGGTTGAGCTGGCGCACCCGTCGACCGAGCCGCTGGGGTCGCGGTCGCCGGTCGAGCCGGCTCATCCCCGCTGGTGGTTCATCTCAACTACACCGGGCCGCATCCTGGCCGTCGGGATCGTTCTGGCGGCCCTGGGTGTCGGCAGCGCGTTTGCCACCTCGACGACAATCAACCACCGGCAGCAAGTGCTGACGACCGTGCTCAACCACACCGAGCCGCTGTCGTTCGCCGCCGGCAGGCTCTACACCACGCTGTCCGTGGCCGACGCCGCCGCGGCCACCGCGTTCATCGCGCAGGCCGAACCCCGCCCGGTCCGACTTCGCTACGAGCAGGCCATCACTGACGCAACGGTGGCCGTGACCAGGGCGTCAAGCGGGCTGACCGACGAGCCGCTGGTGCAGTTGCTGGGCAAGATCAATGCCGAACTAGGCGTCTATACCGGGCTGATCGAGATCGCGCGGACCAACAACCGGGAGGGCAACCCGGTCGGATCGTCCTACCTGTCCGAGGCATCGGGTCTGATGCAGTCGACGATCCTGCCGGACGCAGCGCAGCTCTACCAAGCGACCTCCGCGCGGGTTGACACCGAGACCACCGCCTCGACCGAGATCCCGGCACCCGTCATCCTGGTCGTGCTGACCACCGTCGTGTTCGGCGCCTTCTCCCATCGCTGGCTGGCACGGCGTACCAGACGCCGCATCAATCCAGGTCTGGTCGTCGGTGCGCTCGGTATCCTCGTGATGGTGGTGTGGATGGCAATTGCGCTGACGATCTCCACGACCGCCAGTCGGAGCGCCAAAGTCACCGCCGCCGAGTCGCTCAAGACCGTTACCAATGTCGCGATCACCGCCCAGCTAGCGCGCGCCGACGAGACGCTGTCGCTCATCCGGCGTGGCGATGAGGACATTCGGAAGCAATCCTTCTACCAGCGGATCGACTTCATGCATCAGCAGCTCGACCGCTACATGGCCCGCAGCGACGCCGTCGACAAGGCCGACTTGCAAGGCGCCGACCAGCTGCTGGTCCGCTGGCGGCAGGCCAACGACAGGATCAACACCTATATCTCGGTGGGCAATTATCGAGCCGCAACCCAGGTTGCGCTTGGCACCGGCGAGGACGACTCCACCCCCGCATTCGACAAGCTCCAAGAAGAGCTGGGCAAGGCGATGGACCAAAGCCGCACACAGCTGCGCAACGACGTCCTCAACGCGCGCAGCGGGCTGTCGGGCGCCCAAGTCGGCGGCGTAGTGCTCAGCCTCAGTGCGGCCATTGCGGTGGCCCTCGGCCTGTGGCCCCGGTTGAAAGAGTATCGATGATGCCGCGCCCCGGAACGATCCGGCGAGCGAGCCGCTGTGTCGGGGCGCTCGCGGCGATGGTTATTTTGGCCGGTTGCGGTCACACGGAATCGCTGTCGGTGGAGACCGTTCCGACATTGCCGCCGCCGACACCGTTGGGCATGGAGCAACTGCCGCCGGAGCCCCCACTGGCGCCGGACAACTCCAGCCAGGACTGCAATCCGACAGCCAGCCTGCGCCCCTTCGCCACCAAGGCCGAAGCCGACGCGGCGGTGGCCGATATCCGCGCCCGCGGCAGGCTGATCGTCGGGCTCGACATCGGCAGCAACCTGTTCAGCTTCCGCGACCCGATCACCGGCGAGATCACCGGATTCGACGTCGACATCGCCGGCGAGATCGCGCGCGACATCTTCGGCGCCCCTTCCCATGTCGAGTACCGGATTCTGTCCTCCGAGGAGCGCACCACCGCGCTGCAGCACGCGGAGGTCGACATCGTCGCGAAGACCATGACCATCACCTGCGACCGGCGCAAGCTCGTGAATTTCTCCACCGTGTACCTGGACGCCAACCAGCGCATCCTGGCCCCGCGTGACTCCCCCATAGTCAAGGTCTCCGACTTGTCCGGCAAGCGGGTCTGCGTGGCCGGGGGCACCACATCGCTGCACCGGATCCAGGAGATCGATCCGGCCCCGGTGATCGTGTCGGTCGTCAACTGGGCCGACTGCCTGGTGGCGATGCAACAGCGCGAGATCGACGCCGTCAGCACCGACGACTCGATCCTGGCCGGGCTGGTCGAAGAAGACCCCTACTTGCACATCGTGGGCCCCAACATGGCCACCCAGCCCTACGGCATTGGCATCAACCTGGACAACACCGGCTTGGTGCGCTTCGTCAACGGCACGCTCGAACGCATCCGCAAAGACGGCACCTGGAACGCCTTGTACCGCAAGTGGTTGACGGTTCTAGGTCCAGCACCCGCGCCGCCTACGCCGAGGTACGTGGACTGATGGCCGGGCGGGAAGAAGAGTTCGACACGGACTCCGAGCACAGCGACTCCGATCAATCAGAGGGCAGTGCCGTGACCGCGGCGGCGCGGCCGCAGGCCACCCAGGCGCTCTTCCGCCCCGACTTCGACGATGAAGACGACTTGCCGAACATTTCCATCGGCGACGTGGATACCGAATCGCAAGAACGGGTCTCGGTGGCGACGCGCGTGCTCCCGCCGGTCAGACACCTCGGCGGTGGCCTGGTGGAGATCGCCCGGGTGCGCGATATCGACCCCCTCGAAGCGCTGATGACTAATCCGGTGGTGCCGGAGAACAAACGGTTCTGCTGGAATTGCGGAAAGCCGGTTGGCAGGTCCACCTCGGACGCCAAGGGGTCGTCGGAGGGCTGGTGCCCGTCCTGCGGTAGTCCGTATTCGTTTCTGCCGCAGCTGAATCCCGGAGACATCGTGGCCGGGCAGTATGAGGTCAAGGGCTGCATCGCGCACGGCGGTCTGGGCTGGGTTTATCTCGCGGTCGACCACAACGTCAACGACCGCCCGGTCGTCCTCAAAGGCCTGGTGCATTCCGGTGACGCCGAGGCACAAGCCATCGCGATGGCCGAACGACAGTTCCTCGCCGAGGTCGTGCACCCGCAGATCGTGCAGATCTTCAACTTCGTCGAGCACGCGGACCGGCACGGGGATCCGGTCGGCTACATCGTCATGGAGTATATCGGCGGCCAATCGCTCAAGGGCGGTTTCAAAAAGGGGCGAGACGACAAACTGCCAGTCGCCGAGGCAATCGCCTATCTGCTGGAAATCCTTCCGGCACTGGGCTATCTGCACTCCATCGGCCTGGTCTACAACGACCTCAAGCCTGAGAACATCATGCTCACCGAGGAGCAACTGAAGCTGATCGACTTGGGCGCGGTGTCGCGGATCAACTCGTTCGGCTACCTCTACGGAACACCCGGCTTCCAGGCTCCGGAGATCGTCCGGACCGGCCCCACCGTGGCCACCGACATCTATACCGTGGGACGCACGCTCGCGGCGCTCACCTTGAACTTGCGCACGCGCAATGGCCGATACCAGGACGGGCTTCCCGAAGGCGACCCGGTGCTGCAGACCTACGACTCCTTCGGGCGGTTGCTGCGCCGGGCCACCGACCCTGATCCGCGACGCCGCTTCACCACCGCCGACGAGATGTCCGGGCAGTTGCTGGGTGTTCTGCGCGAGGTGGTCGCCCAGGACACCGGCGTGCCGCGGTCCGGGCTGTCGACGATCTTCAGCCCAAACCGCTCGACATTCGGGGTGGACCTACTGGTCGCGCACACCGACGTCTACCTGGACGGCCAGGTGCATTCGGAGAAGCTGACCTCCGGGGAGATCGTGACCGCGCTGTCGGTGCCGCTGGTCGATCCGGCCGACGTCGCCGCCTCAGTGCTGCAGGCGACTGTGCTCTCCCAGCCGGTGCAGACGCTGGACTCGCTGCGCGCCGCCCGGCACGGCGCCCTGGACGCAGAGGGCGTCGACTTGTCCGAGTCGGTCGAACTGCCGCTGATGGAAGTCCGTGCGCTGCTGGACCTCGGTGACGTCGCAAAGGCGACCCGCAAGCTCGACGACTTGGCCGAACGGGTCGGCTGGCGCTGGCGTCTGGTCTGGTATCGGGCCGTCGCCGAACTGATCACCGGCGACTACGACTCCGCCATCAAACATTTCACCGAAGTGCTCGACACCTTCCCCGGCGAGCTGGCCCCCAAACTGGCGCTGGCCGCCACCGCCGAGCTGGCCGGTGTCACGGACGGCCACAAGTTCTACGAGACGGTGTGGAGCACCAACGACGGCGTGATCTCGGCGGCCTTCGGGTTGGCCAGATATCTTTCGGCAGAAGGTGACCGAGCCGGTGCGGTACGCACCCTGGACGAAGTGCCCGCCACCTCACGACATTTCACCACCGCGCGCCTGACCAGTGCGGTGACCTTGTTGTCCGGCCGTTCGACGACTGAGGTCACTGAGGAGCAGGTCCGCGACGCCGCCCGCCGCGTTGAGGCCCTACCACCCACCGAACCCCGCGTACTGCAGATCCGTGCGCTCGTGCTGGGCGGCGCTATGGATTGGCTCGCGGGCAACGACGCCAGCACCAATCACATCCTGGGCTTCCCCTTCACCGAACATGGCCTGCGGCTGGGCGTTGAGGCCTCGCTGCGCACCCTGGCGCGGGTGGCGCCCACCCAACGGCACCGCTACACGCTGGTCGACATGGCGAACCAGGTAAGGCCCACGAGCACGTTCTAGCGCTTCTCTTCTCGTCGAGTGTGCATCCAGGCCCAGATCCCACCCTCAGCGCACACTTGACGCCGTGACTGCACACTCGACGGTGCCTGTGGATGGGCGTAGTCAGAGTTCCGCGCCTCCGTGCGATTCTTCGCAAGATGGAGTGTTCGGTGCAACCGTTTATTGGCAGCGAGGCCTTGGCCTCTGGTGCGTTGACCCGGCCTCAGCTGCGAACGCACTACCGCGCGGTGTTTCCGAACGTCTACCTATCAAAAAATGTCCAAACTTCGCTTGAGCTACGCATCGCTGCAGCGTGGCTTTGGTCCGGTCGCCGGGCGACCATCGCCGGAGCGGCTGCCGCAGCATTACATGGTGCCAAGTGGATTCCCGAAAATGTTCCCGTCGAACTGATCCACGCCAGCACTCGCGCACCCCATGGCGTGATAATTCGGCGAGATGCGTTGGCCGAAAATGAGACTCAGATTCTAGACGGGCACCCCGTGACAACGCCCGAGCGAACTGCCTTTGACATCGGCCGACGCGGCGCCCTCCATTCAGCGGTGGTGCGGCTCGACGCACTCGCACGGGCAACGGGCATCAAGGTCGACGATGTGCTGCGTGTTTCGCAGGGACACCCGCGTTCGCCCGGACTTCGGCGGCTAGAAGCTGCGCTGGCCCTGGTTGACGCGGGCGCGCAGTCGCCGCGGGAAAGTTACTTGCGGCTGCTCCTCATCGATGCCGGACTCCCTCGGCCGCAGACCCAGGTACCGGTGCTCGGTGACGACGGCATCCCGGTCGCTTACCTCGACTTGGGTTGGGAGAGCTGGATGGTTGCGGTCGGGTATGACGGCGACCACCACCGGACCGATCGGCGCCAGTACGTCAACGACATCCGCCGGCTGGAGATGCTCGAGCAGATGGGCTGGATCATTGTGCGGGTTGTCGCAGAAGACCACCCAGCGGACATCCTTCGCCGGGTCCGGGCCGCGATCGCGGCTTCGAGTGTGTCCTCAGGGCATTGAGTGTGCGTTGAGGGCGGCGGCTAGGCGATTTTTCCGCCCTGCAAGCACACTCACGCAGGGCCTCAAGAAAATCGCAAGCCGATTCAGCCAATTTACAGCTACGGGCTGCACAGTTATGACATGGCGGGGCAGTCCACACAGTGGGTGGCCACGGCCCGGGTGCTGCGGCGGGCCGGGTTCGGGGTGACCGGGCCCGAAGTCGACGCTGCGGTTACCCGGCCATGGCCGGCATACGTCGAAGCCATGCTGGGCGCGGATCCTGACGCCGATCCGGGCGCCGCCGCTACCCCGATGCCCTCACTGGCCGAACCTCACCCCCTTGGCAAAGGCGCGACGCAAGCGGCCCGCAAGCAACACGACCACGAGTTGTCCGAACAGCAAAGCGCGCTGTCGGATTGGTGGTTGCGCCGCATGATCACCGTCGGACAGCCGGTACACGAGAAGCTGACCCTGCTGTGGCACAACCACTTTGCCACCTCGGCGCAGAAAGTCCGCAGCGCGGCACACATGGCGGCACAGAATCAGAAGCTGCGCACTCTTGCGCTGGGCGATTTCCGCAGCCTGGCCTACGCGATGCTGACCGACGCCGCGATGCTGCGCTGGCTGGACGGGCAGAGCAATACCGCCAAGGCCGCCAACGAAAACCTCGCGCGCGAGTTCATCGAGCTATTCACCCTGGGCCACGGAAACGGCTACACCGAGGACGACGTGCGCGATGGTGCCCGGGCGTTGACGGGATGGGTAATCGGCGCCGACGGCCGAACCTCGATGGTCCCCAAACGCCACGACGGCAGCGCGAAAACGTTGTTCGGCCTGACCCGTGATTTCGATGCGGCCGAATTCTGCGACACCGTCCTGGCCCAACCCAAGTCGGCGGAACACGTCGCCGGACGTCTGTGGCAACAGCTGGCCTCCGACGATCCGCCGTCGCCGCAGGCGTTAGGCCGGATCGTATCGGCCTACGGACCCAGTCGCGATCTGCGGGCGCTGACGCGAGCAATCCTTGTCGACGAAGAGTTCACCGGTGGCCGGGCGACCGTGGTCAACACACCGATCGAATGGCTGGTCGGCATAATCCGCGCCCTGCGGGTGCCCGGCCAGCCCAAGATGTTCGACGCGACGCTGCGGACGCTCGGCCAACGGCCGTTCTACCCACCCAGCGTCGGCGGCTGGCCGAGCGGGCAGGCGTGGCTGTCCACTGCCAGCGCCGGGACACGCCTGCGCGCGGCGACCCAGATGGCGCACGCCGGTGACCTGTCCAGCATCGAGAGTGCCGCAGCCGGAGATCGCATCGATGCGGTCGGTTACCTGATCGGCGTCGGAGCATGGTCGGACCGCACAGTCGATGCGCTCGAACCCCTGCTGCACCAACCGCCGCAGTTGGTCGCGGCCGCGGTCAACACACCCGAATACCTGACCTCGTAGCGAGACTGACCATGCCGGAGATCAATCGTCGCAAATTCCTCATCGCCAGCGCAGGCGCCGGCGCGGCCGGCCTGCTGTCCGGAGCGGCCGCGATCAGCTGGCCCGACCTGATGCGGGCAGCGCAAGACCGGCCGTTGTCAGCCAATGCGGGCGTCCTGGTCATCGTCTCCCTGTACGGCGGCAACGACGGCATCAACACGCTGATCCCATACGCCGACAACGCCTATCACGTTGCCCGGGCCGAACTCGCCTACGCCCCTGGCGATGTCTTACACCTCGACCAGCAACTGGGTCTCAACCCCGCGATGAAAGGTTTCGAGCAGCTTTGGAACCAGCGGCAGTTGGCGATCCTGCGCGGCGTGGGCTACCCGCAGCCCGACCACAGCCACTTCCGGTCCATGGATATCTGGCAGACGGCGTCGCCGGCCGAGCCGGTCTCGACCGGCTGGATCGGCCGCTGGCTCGACGCCGGTGGTCCCGATGCTGGAGACCCGCTGCGCGCGGTCAACATCGGCGCCGTGCTGCCCCCGCTGGCGGTCGGTGAGAAATACACCGCGGCAGCGCTTTCCACAGGTGGCCAACCGGCCAAGGCCGAGAAATTTCATACCGTCATGAGTGCGCTGGGTAACGACGATCCGAACGACACCGTGGCGATGGCGGCGGTTTGCAAGGCCTACCGCGCCGCTCGCACCACCGAGGCAACCTTCGCGTCCGTCAAACCGGCCACCGAGAACCATAATTCGCTCGCCACCCAGCTGAGTACGGTGGCCAACGCGGTGAAGGCCCGTGTCCCGACGCGGGTGTACACAGTACAACTCGGCGGCTTCGACACACACGCCAACGAACGCGAAACTCAGCAGCGCCTGCTGCAGACCTTCGACGCGGCCGTCAGCGGATTCCTGCAGGATATGGCCGGTGATGCCTACGGCAGGAACGTGGTCGTGCTCGCATACTCGGAGTTCGGCCGACGAGTGCGCGCCAATGCTTCCCAGGGCACCGACCACGGCACCGCAGGTCCCGTTTTCGTCGCGGGCGTACCGGTCACGGGCGGGTTCTACGGCGAGGAACCCAGCCTCACCGACCTCCACAACGGAGACCTGAAGTTCAGCACCGACTTTCGCGACATCTACTATGAGCTGTTGTTGCGGACCGTCGGAACCGATCCCACACCGTCGGTCGGCACCGGACGCACCAGCCTGGGCTTCTTATAGGCCGGGCGTCATCCCGGAAAGCGCGCCGGCACAGTCCCGCGCGATCGCCAGCTCTTCATTTGTCGGCACCACCAGCACGGTAATCGGTGAATCGTCCCGTGAAATCCGCCGCGGCCCTTTGTCTGCGCTGAGATTGCGCTCCTCGTCCACTAGCACGCCGAGGCCACCCATACCGGCAACGGCGTCCCGACGCACCCAGTGCGCGTTCTCCCCGATCCCGGCAGTGAAGGTGATCACGTCGGTGTGCCGCAGCACCGCGAGGTAACCCCCGATGTACTTGCGCAACCGGTGAATGAAGACGTCGTAAGCCAATTGCGCTGCCTGATCGCCCGATTCGACCATCAGCTGCAGCCGTCGGAAGTCCCGTTCCCCAGCCAGGCCCCACACTCCGGACCGCTGGTTCAGCATGGATTCGATCTCCTCGACACCCATCTTCGCGGTGCGCCACAGGTAGCTGATGACACCGGGATCGATGTCGCCGCTGCGGGTGCCCATCACAAGGCCCTCCAGCGGCGTCAGGCCCATCGACGTGTCGACCGGTCGCCCGGCTGCGATCGCCGATGCCGAGTCGCCGTTACCTAGATGCAGCACAATCTGATTCAGGCCTTCCAGCGGCCTGCCGAGAAAAGCAGCAGCCTGCTCGCTCACGTAGCGATGCGACGTGCCGTGAAATCCGTAGCGGCGTATTTTCCACCGCTGCGCCAACACTCGATCGATGGCATAAGTCGCGGCCGCGGCCGGCAGGTCGTGAAAGAACGCGGTATCGAAGACCGCGATCTGCGTGACGTCGGGCAGTAGCTTCCGCGCCACCCTGATGCCCTGCACCGCAGCCGGGTTGTGCAGCGGCGCTAGTTCCGACAACTTCTCCAGCTCTACGACCCGCGCGTCGTCGAGAAGCGTTGGGCGATAAAAAACCCCTCCTCCGTGCACGACCCGGTGCCCGACCGCCAGCAGGCCGCACGACTTCAGATCTATGCCCGTCTCGGCCAACTCAGCGAATGCCAGACGCAGAGCCTCCTCATGGTCGCCGACCCGCGAGGACGGCTCGCCGATCTCCTGGATGACGCCGCCCGCCCGGGTGTTGCCCGACTCCGGTTCAACAAGCTTGTATTTAAGCGATGACGACCCGGAGTTGATCACCAGCACTACTCCGGCGGAACTATCCACCATTCGCGACTCCCTGCGCCTGGATTGCGGTGATGGCAACGGTGTTCACGATGTCTTCGACCAGAGCGCCGCGGGACAGATCATTGACCGGCTTCCGCAAGCCTTGCAGCACCGGGCCGATCGCGACGGCACCGGCGGTGCGCTGCACGGCCTTATAGGTGTTGTTGCCGGTGTTGAGGTCGGGAAAGATCAGCACCGTTGCACGACCCGCCACCGGCGAATCACGCATCTTTGTTGAAGCGACCGAGGGGTCCACTGCGGCGTCGTACTGAATGGGCCCCTCGACGAGCAGATGCGGGTCGCGCGTACGCACCAATTCCGTTGCCGTCCGTACCTTGTCGACGTCAGCGCCGGTGCCGGATTCACCGGTCGAATACGACAACATCGCCACCCGCGGCTCGATGCCGAATTGTGTCGCGGTGCGCGCCGACGAGATCGCAATGTCGGCAAGTTGCTCCGATGTCGGGTTCGGGACAATCGCGCAGTCGCCGTACGCCAATACCCGGTCGGGCAGACACATAAGGAAAATACTGGATACCGTTGACACGTCAGGAGCGGTCCTGATGATCTCGAAAGCCGGTCGAACCGTGTGGGCGGTAGTGTGGACAGCGCCGGACACCATGCCGTCGACCATCCCGTTGTAAACCAGCATGGTGCCGAAATACGAGACGTCACGCATGATCTCGCGGGCCTGCTCTACCGTCATTCCCTTCGCCTTGCGGATATCCGCGTACTGGTCCGCGAATTGGTGCCGCAATTGCTCGGCGCGTGGGTCGATTACCCGGGCTTCGTCCAGGTCAACACCGAGTTCGGCTGAACGAGAACGGATTTGAGGTTCGTCGCCAAGGATGGTCAGCTCGACGACACGGCGCTGCAGAAGGCGCCCGGCGGATTTGAGGATGCGATCTTCGTCGCCTTCCGGAAGGACGATGTGCTTGCGATCGGACCGGGCCTGCTGTTGCACGCGATGAGTGAACATCTGCGGAGTGATCACCGTCGGGATCGGGATGGCGAGCTGCGCCAACAGATCCGGGACATCGACGTGGCGATCCATCAGTTCGAGCGCGGTGTCGATCTTGCGCTGCGAGCCCGCCGTGACCCGCCCCCGGGCGGACGCCGCGGCCTCGGCGGTTTCAAATGTGCCCAGCGCGGTGGCGACGATGGGAAGCCGTAGCCGCAGACCGGCGACCAACGCCGAGATCGACGGATGCAGCTCCAGGCCACCGTTGATGATAATGCACGACAGAGACGGAAACCCCTGGGCTGCATGGGCACTGGCGACGGCGAGGACAACGTCCGAGCGGTCACCGGGGGTGATGACGGCCATCCCGTCGCTCAGCCGCTCCAGCACGTGGTCGGCGGTCATCCCGGCAACCAGGATGGCCATCACCTCGCGTTCCCATAATTGGGCGTCTCCGCTGATCGGTGTTCCGTCCACGGCGGTCGTCAACTCGGCCACAGTCGGCGCCGACAGCAGCGGTTCTTCGGGCAGCACATAACTGGGCGGGGCAAGCGGCAGGGCTGCCAAAGCATTGCGGACCGCGCCGAGCTCCGACGGCTCGCAACGGTTGGCCACCACCGCGGCGGTGTGCGCGCTCTGCGCGGACAGCTCGGCCAGACAGACATCGACGACGTCCGCCACCTCGTCGGAGCTTCGCCGCTGAGCGTTTACCACCAGCACGACCGGCGCCCCGAGGTTGGCCGCAATCCGAGCATTGATCGACAGTTCGGCTGGGCTGGTGATGTCCGTGTAGTCGGTCCCGACGATCACCACCACGTCACACGCCTCAGCCATCGCTTGATACGAGTCGACGATCATGGCGATCGCGGCGTCCTTGTCCGCGTGCAGCTGCTGGTAGGTCACCCCGACGCACTGCTCATAGGGCAGGCCCACCGTGGTGTGCTGCAGCAGCAGTTCCAGGATGTAGTCCCGGTCTCGGGATCGCCTGGTGATCGGCCGGAACACGCCGATTTTGGCGACAGTCGCGGTCAATCTGTGCAGGATCCCCAGAGCGATCGTGGACTTGCCGGTCTCCGGTTCGGCCGCGGCGATGTAGATCGCGGACGGACCGGAGACCACCCCGCTGCCTCTCAGGCCAGCCGCCGCAGCCTGGGCGCCAGATCCTTTTCAAACAGCTCCAGGAACCGGCGCTGGTCATGACCCGGTGCGTGGAACACCAGGTGATTGAGGCCCCACCCCACGTATTGACCGACCTTTTCGACGGCCTCATCCGGGTCGGAAGACACGATCCAGCGCTTGGCGATCTGTTCGATCGGCAGCGCGTCCGCCGCCTTCTCCATCTCGATCGGGTCGTGAATGCTGGTCTTCTGTTCGGCGGTCAATGACAGCGGCGCCCAGAACCGAGTGTTCTCCAGCGCCAGATCCGGGTCGGTGTCGTAAGAGATCTTGATTTCGATCATCCGATCGATATCGTCGGGATTCTTGCCCGCCGCCTCCGCGCCCTCCCGCATGGCGGGGATGAGTTTGTCCTTGTACAGCTCCTCACCCTTGCCGGAGGTGCAGATGAAGCCGTCGCCCGCGCGGCCGGCGTACTTGGCAACCTGGGGGCCTCCCGCGGCGATGTAGATCGGGATGCCGCCCTCGGGAACGTCATAGATCGAGGCGCCCTTGGTGTGGTAGTACTCGCCCTGGAAGTCGACCCGGTCACCTAGCCACAACTCGCGCATCAGCCGCACCGATTCGCGCAGCCGCGCGTAGCGCTCCTTGAAGTCCGGCCATTCGCCCTCGTACCCGGTGGCGATCTCGTTGAGCGACTCCCCGGTGCCGACACCGAGGAAGATGCGATCCGGATAGAGACACCCCATGGTGGCGAAGGCCTGCGCGATGACTGCGGGGTTGTACCGGAAGGTCGGGGTGAGCACCGAGGTGCCCAGCTGGAGCCTCTTGGTGCGTTCGCCGACGGCAGTCATCCAAGCCAGCGAGAACGGGGCATGCCCGCCCTTGTGCCGCCAAGGCTGGAAGTGGTCGCTGACGCTGGCGCTTTCCATGCCGTGAGCTTCGGCGGAAACAGCCAGCTCAACGAGCTCGCGCGGTGCGAATTGTTCGGCAGATGCTTTGTATCCGAGTTTCAGTTCAGCCACCCGTTCTTTCTACTCCTAAAGCCTCGGTCGCGACCCGCCGCGCCCCTAGACTCACCGGCATGGGACCGGCACCGGCGCTTGTTCAAGTAACCGACACCGTGCACCTCGCCCACGGTGATGCCGTCAATTGGACACTGGTCACCGACGAGTCCGGGGTATTGCTGATCGACGCCGGTTATCCGGGCGACCGCGAGGATGTGCTGGCCTCGCTGGCCGCGCTCGGTTACGGCCCCGGCGATGTGCGCGCGATCCTGCTGACGCACGCCCACATCGATCATTTAGGCTCGGCGATCTGGTTCGCCGGCGAGCACGGCACTCCGGTCTATTGCCACGCCGACGAAGTGGGTCACGCCAAGCGGGAGTACTTGGAGCAGGTGTCGATTCTTGATCTGGCGCTGCGCATCTGGCGGCCCCGATGGGCGGTGTGGACCGCCCACGTGGTGCGCAGCGGCGGCCTGATCCGCGATGGGATTCCGACGACCAAGCCGCTGACACCCGAGATCGCCGCGGGACTGCCGGGCCACCCGAGGTCCGTATTCAGCCCTGGCCACACCAACGGCCACTGCTCGTACCTGGTCGACGGTGTGCTGGCTAGCGGTGACGCGCTGATCACCGGCCACCCGCTCATACGGCACGACGGACCGCAACTACTGCCTGCGATATTCAGCTACAGCCAGGAGAACTGCATCCGAACACTCTCGGCGCTGGCCCTTTTGGAGACCGAGATCCTCGCACCCGGGCACGGCCCGCTGTGGCGCGGCCCAATCCGCGAAGCGACAAATGCGGCACTGGAGAAAGCAGGCGCTTCATGACGGTTGCCAAGTCGATTGCGTTGTTTGTCCTGGCGGCGCTGTTCGAGATCGGCGGCGCGTGGCTGATTTGGCAGGGGACGCGTGAACATCGGGGCTGGGTCTGGATGGGCTGGGGCATCATCGCGCTCGGCGCCTACGGCTTTGTTGCCACCCTGCAACCCGACGCCCATTTCGGTCGTATCTTGGCTGCGTACGGGGGTGTCTTCGTCGCGGGCTCACTTCTGTGGGGAATGGGCTTCGATGGGTTTCGCCCCGATCGCTGGGATGTCACCGGAGCCGTGATCTGCCTGCTGGGCGTGGCCGTCATCATGTACGCGCCACGTACTCACTGACACCGACTGGCCCTAGCCCCAGGTGCTCACGCAGGGTTTCACCGGCATATCCGGTGCGGAATGCCCCGCGCTCCTGCAATAGCGGCGCCACCCGGTCGACAAACTCGTCCAAGCCGTGCGGCGTCAGGTGCGGCACCAAGATGAAGCCGTCGCAGGCGTCGGCCTGAACGTATTGGTCGATCTCCGTGGCGATGTGCGCGGCGGTGCCGACGAACTGGTGCCGGCTGGTGACCGCGATGATCAACTCACGGATGGAGAGGTTTTCCGCCTCGGCGCGCTCGCGCCAGGCGCGCGCAACCGCGACCGGATCGCCGTAGCGCACCCGGCCCTGGGTAATTGTGCTGTCTACGACCGGATCGGAATCGGGTAACGGGCCTTCCGGGTCATGGTCGGAAAGCTCGCGGCCCCAGACCTGCTCGAGCATCGCGATCGCCGTTGCTCCGCTCACCTGTTGATAGCGGATGTGTCGCGCCCTGTCCTCAGCCTCCGCATCGGTATCCCCGATGACGAAGGTCGCAGCGGGAAAAACCTTGAGCTGGCCCGTATCCCGACCGAAGAACTTGGCCCTGCGCTTGACGTCCGCGTAGTAACGCTGGCCGTCTTCGAGCGACGAGTGCAGGGTGAACAACGCGTCGGCGTACCGCGCGCCGAAGTTGCGGCCGTCGGCGGAGTCCCCGGCCTGCAGCAGTATGGGGTGACCCTGCGGCCCCGACGGCAGGGTCGCGAATCCGCGCACGCCGAAATGCGATCCCGCGTGGACGACGCTGTGGATTCGGTCCGGATCGACGTAGACCCCGGCATCCAGGTCGGCCAGCACGGCGTCGGCATCCCAGCTGTCCCAGAATCCGCGCGCCACCGTCAGAAATTCCTCGGCCCGCGCGTACCGGTCTGCGTAGTCGAGGAATCCGCCGCGCCGGAAGTTGGCGCCCGTGAAGGCGTCCGATGAGGTGACGATGTTCCAGCCGGCCCGGCCGCCGGAAAGATGGTCGAGCGTCGCGAATTGCCTTGCCACTTCGAACGGCTCGTTGAAGGTGGTGTTGATGGTCCCGGTCAGACCGATCCGTTCGGTAACGCCGGCCAGCGCGGCCAGCAGGGTGAAGGTGTCTGGGCGACCCACGACGTCAAGGTCGTGGATGTGGCCCCGGTGCTCGCGCAGCCGCAACCCCTCGGCCAGAAAGAAGAAGTCGAACAATCCGCGTTCCGCGGTGCGGGCGAGGTGCACGAACGAGCCGAAATCGATTTGGCTGCCCGAGCTCGGGTCGGTCCACACGGTGGTATTGTTGACGCCCGGGAAGTGGGCTGCCAGGTGAATCGGCTTGCGGTCCTTGCCTTCCCGAACGTTCACGACAGCAGACCCCACTTCTCGGCGATCAGTTGGTGCGAGCGCAACCGGTCTTCGTGCCGATAGGTAACCGAGGTGACGAGGAGTTCGTCGGCATCGGTGACCCGCTGCAGCGCACGCAACCCTTCGACGACTTCGTCCGGATCGCCGACGAATTGCGTTGCTGTTCGGTCTTTTACCACCGCAAGTTGCTCGTCAGTCAGCGGCTGGCATGCGTCGGGGTCCGGGTAGGGCATCGCGCCGACACCCGTACGGATGGAATACACCCATTGCCCGTAGCCAGAAGCCAAGTGCCTGGCGGTGGCGCCGTCGTCGGCCACCACGATATCGGCCGACACCACAACGTAGGGCCGCGACAAAGCCGCCGACGGTACGAACGTGTCGCGGTAGGCCTCGATGGCCTCCAGGGCAGTGGCCGGTGTGATGTGATAGCTCGCGACGAACGGCAATCCCAATGCCCCGGCGACCCTGGCGCTTTGTCCTCTGGTGCTTCCGAAGACCCACGGCGTCAGGTCGGCGCCTTCGCCGGGCACCGCGTGCACGTCGAACTTGCCGGCGTGGTACGTGCCATCCAGTAGCGCCAGAATGTCTTTCACCTGCTCGGCGAAGTCCGGCGACACCGCCTCCGGCTGCTGCAGAATCTCCATGGTGGGCTGTAAGCGTTCGAGATCGAGCAATCCGCGCAGATCGAACGGGGTCGGAATCACAACGCCTTCCACCTCATGCCACACGCGCGGTGGCCGGGGCTCTCGCGGCTTCTTCGGCTTGTGCTCTTCGGACCGACGCTGCCCGGACCGGCCAACACCAAGATCGATCCGCCCGGGATGAAAGGTGTCGAGCATGCCGAAGGTCTCGACCACCGCGACCGCGGTGGTGTAACCGAGCTGGACCGCGGCCGCGCCCACTCGAATTCTGTTGGTAGCGGATGCGATCTGGCCGATCAGCACCGCCGGTGCGGAACTTGCGACGGCGACGAAGTGATGCTCGGCGATCCAGTACCGGTGAAACCCCCAGTCCTCGCCGCGCTGGGCCAGCTCGATGGTGTTTCGTAACGCCGTGGCGGCGTCACTGCCCGCGCTGATCGGCGCCAGGTCCAGGATCGAGAGCGGAACGGCCGTCACGGCGCCACCGCCTGATAGCGATTGGGCGCGACGGGCAGACCCAGTCTTGCGCGCAGCGTTTCGCCGTCCCGGTAGCCGGGCCGGAATCGCCCGGCCTGCTGCAGCAGGGGTACCACTTGGTCGACGATCGCCGGGAGATCGGTGGCGTTGACGGCCGGCCGCAGCCGCGCGCCGTGGATGCCGAGCCGTTGCCAGTCGAGCAGCATGTCAGCTAATTCCTTTGGGCTGCCGCCGAAGTCGAGTGCATCGGAGCGGGGGTCACCCTCACCGTCGAACGAGACCAGCACGTCCGCGAAGACCTTCAGCCGGTCGCCACCGGCCGCGTGAACCTCATCGAGGATGCCTCGCAGGGATGCGTCGTCGGTGGGAGTGATGAAGACGACATCGGTGCTGGCTGCGGCGAATTCATATACCGGGCCGGCATGCGCCAGCGCGGCAACCACCGGCTGGCCCTGCGGCGGGCGCGGCGTGATCGACGGGCCCTTGACCGAGAAGTGCTGTCCGATGAAGTCGACGTAGTGCAATTTGTCGGCGTCCACGTAGCGCCCGGTGGTCACGTTGCGGATGATCGCGTCATCCTCCCAGCTGTCCCAGAGACGGCGCACCACGTCGACGTACTCGACGGCCTCTTCGAAATAAGGAACTTGGGCCTCGTTTCGTCGGCCGAACAGGGCCGCCTCGTGCGCGGTCGCGCTGATGCGCGGCTGCCAACCCGCCCGGCCGTGCGACGCATAGTCGAGGGTGGCGATGGCTTTGGAGACGTGGAAAGGCTCGGTGTGGGTGACCGTCGCCACCGGAATCAACCCGATGTGGCGCGTCGCCGGAGCAATGCGGGCCGCCACCAGTACGGCGTCCCCGCGGCCGGCCAGTCGTCGCGAGTCGATCCGTTCGCGACGCCCCGGTTGCGGCATCAGGCTGTCGTCGATGGTGAGGAAGTCGAGCAGTCCACGTTCGGCGGTGGCCGCCAGATCTGCCCAGTAGCGACCGCTGAGTACCGACGGGGTGCAGGGCTCTGACCCGAGCGTCGCCCGCCAGGCCTGCGGGCGCCATCCGTACCCGTCCAGCGCGACCGCCAGGTGCAGCAGCGGACCGGTCATGCGAGCTGCTTCTCGAATGCGATCGGGAAGACCGGACCCTCTGACGGCAGCGGTCCCGGCAGCCGGGTATACCCGCCCGCCTCATACAGCCTCTCGGCCTCGGGCTGGCGATCGCCGGTCATCAGGTAGATCCGCCGGTAGCCGCGGGCGGCGATCTCAGCCTCGAGCTCAACCAACAGCGCCATCGCGAATCCGCGCCGCCGATGCTCGCTGTCCGTCCAGATTCTCTTGAGTTCTGCGGTGTCGGCGTCAAATCGCCGGAATCCCCCGCCGGTGACTGGACGGCCGTCCAGCAAACCGATCAGCATACCGCCGTCGGGCGGTGCGAACTCGTCGGTCGGATTGTGTTTCAACCAGCCCAGAACCATCGGCCGCGGCCGGTCATAGCGCTGCGCGTACTCGACCGCCAATTCCGCCACCAACGGTTGCGCCAGCGCATCGTCCAAGTTGGCCGGCACAAACCTGAGCGGGGTTTTGGGCATCACCTACGATCCAACGTCTCCGACCCCCGCGCATTCCGGGCCGCCAGCCCAACGACCACGCGCCAACCGAGTAGCAGAATCGCGGTGACCGACGCCGCGACCACCACAAAGCTCGCCGCGACGCCCGCGGCACTGGCTTTGCGCAGCGCCATGCCGACCAGCACGGTGCTCAGCCAGACAACCACCCCGGTGGGGGCTACAGCGGTGGGCCGCCGCCAGGCACGGGACGCCAGCCATCCCACGACGGTTCCGGTGAGAAACGGCCACGCCGTCGTCGCGACGCCGCTGATAGTGATTCCTTCGGCGTGGCTGCGGCGTCCAACGGCGCAAAACACCAGCACACCCACGACGTCGACGAAGAGCCACCCCGGCCGCTGCATGGAGCGAGACTACCGGGCCTGCTTCATACCTTGACGTGGCAGGCTGATCGCTATGAGCACGAATGCGTCGTCTTTCTCCAAACCCGCCTTCGACCGATACGACCCCCTCGGGCTCGATGCCTCGCTGTCCAGCGACGAGATCGCGGTGCGCGACACCGTTAGGAAGTTCTGCGCCGAACACGTCAGCCCGCACGTCGCCGAGTGGTTCGAAATCGGCGACCTTCCGGTCCGCCAGCTCGGGAAGCAGTTCGGCGAACTCGGCCTGCTCGGCATGCACCTGGACGGCTACGGATGCGGTGGGGCCTCGGCCGTCCATTACGGCCTGGCATGCGTAGAACTGGAGGCGGCCGACTCTGGCCTCCGGTCGATGGTCTCGGTGCAGGGATCGCTGGCGATGTTCGCGATCTGGAACTTCGGCTCCGAGGAGCAGAAACAGCAATGGCTGCCCGGCATGGCCGCAGGCGAACTTCTCGGCTGCTTCGGGCTGACCGAGCCCGATGTCGGATCCGATCCCGCCGCAATGAAAACCCGCGCGCGACGCGACGGCACCGACTGGGTTCTCAACGGCCGCAAGATGTGGATCACCAACGGCTCGGTCGCCGACGTGGCCGTGGTGTGGGCCGCCACCGACGACGACGGAATCCGGGGCTTCCTGGTCCCCACGCGCACAGCGGGTTTCACCGCGAACACCATCCATCACAAGCTCTCACTGCGGGCATCGATCACCAGCGAGCTGGTGCTTGACGACGTGCGATTGCCCGCCGACGCGATGCTGCCCGACGCGAAGGGCCTCAAAGGGCCGTTGTCCTGCCTCTCCGAGGCACGCTACGGAATCATCTGGGGATCCATGGGTGCCGCCCGGTCTGCTTGGCAATCCGCGCTGGACTACGCGACGCATCGCACCCAATTCGGCCGTCCGATTGCCGGATTCCAGTTGACCCAGGCAAAACTGGTCGACATGGCGGTCGAACTCCACAAGGGGCAGCTACTGTCGCTGCATCTTGGCCGTCTCAAGGACAGCGTCGGGCTGCGCCCGGAGCAGGTGAGCTTCGGCAAGCTCAACAACACCCGTGAGGCGATCAAGATCTGCCGGACCGCTCGAACGATATTGGGTGGCAACGGGATATCGCTTGAATACCCGATAATCCGGCACATGGTGAACTTGGAGTCGGTGCTGACTTACGAGGGCACGCCGGAGATGCATCAACTGATTCTCGGCCAGGCTTTCACCGGTAGCGACGCGTTCCGCTGATAGGAGTTTCGATGCTCAATTCGTACGCACGCCTCGCGGCGGCCTGGCTATGCGCTGTGCGCCGCAGTCGGGATGCCCGCGGCAGAGGCCGATTCCGTCACCCTGCCCCCGATGACGTCCGGCGGCGGCGGACCGATCATCGGCGGCGGAAGCAATGGGGCAGTCTCGCAACAGTTATTCAGCTTCGCAAGTTCAAATGTCCAGGAGGTGGACGGCTCGGACGCGGCCGGATTCATCACGGCTGCCGCCGCGGTCGCCAACCCGCAGCTCGCCGCCCCGTTCTCGCCGCTACGCCGGGCGTTGGGATGCCAGAACAACAACGCCGGATTCGGCGCGCGGGCCTTCCGGCGGACGGACGGGCAGTGGGGAGGCGGGATGTTGGTCATCGCCAAGAGCAACGTCTCGAACGTCGACACTCTTACCGCCTGCGAAATGACGAACTGGCATCGCCCCTCGGCCGGTGGGGCAAAATCTGATGTGCGCCAGTGGATATGTCTACCCAAATGACTACAGCAGCCGCCACAGCACCGAGGGCTATTTCGTCTTGATCGCGGGTACCGATCAGGATTTCTGCGCTGCGGTCAATGGGAAATTCAAGACCAACTCGAGCTCGTGGCCGTGAGCTAGAAGGGCGGCGGTTCGTCGTCGGGTTTGGGTTGTGCGGCTTGGTATGCCTGTTGTCGGCGTTTGCGGTTGTGGCTGCGTTCGGTGGCGACGCGTTGAACGCGGTCTTGGGCGCGGGTGCGGCGGCGTTTGGGCATCATCGCGGTGCGGTCGGGGTTGTAGGCGATGCGGTGGTGGGTGTGGACGGCGGGCATGCCGGCGACCGGGGCGCACAGGGTGGGGAACAGCAGGGCGCTGCCCGGGGTGGTGACATAGGTGTGTTTGGTCGGTGAGGTCAGGATCAGGGTGCCGTCGGCGAGTTGTTGTTCCCGCCAGTCGTAGAAGGTCTTTACCAAATGATGTGTGCGGCAATAACATTTCAGGTTCGCGGCATGCGTGGGCCCGCCCTGCGAGTACGGGACGGTGTGGTCGAGGTCGCAGTCCCAGGCGGGGCGATCACAGCCGGGCCAGCGGCACGTCAGGTCGCGGCACCGCACGAAATCCGCCAACGCCTTCGACGGGCTGTAGCGGGGCTCGGGTGCACTGTCACCGGGATGAACCAGCGGCACCCGTTTCGCGGTGCCGGCCAACTCGGCGATCACCTCCGGGGAGATCAGTCCATCCGCGGCGATCTCGGAGGCCGTTGTGGCCCCGGTGCCGTCGACGCTGGACTGCTCGGCGATCACGTGAATGACGACCGGGCCCGCGGGTGGGCGGGTCGCGGCCGCACAATCGGGACGACCGCAGCGACACCCCAACCGGTCCGCCCCAGCCGCCAGGGCACCGAGTGCGTCGGCGCGGCGCTGATCGCGGGTCCGCGGATCCTGCGGGCACACGGTTGCCGCCAGCGCGGTCAGCCGTTTGTCCAGGGCGCGCGCGTCGGGGCTGAGCAAGGTGCCGTCGATGTGACACAACCCGTCGAGCGGCTCGGTGATCGTGATCTCCCGCTCGGCCTGGCTCTTAATGCGTCGGCGCAGCGCGTCACGGTCGGCCGTGACGACGATCTTGTCGATCGCACCGGAAAGCCGGTTGCGGCTCATTGACGGCCAGCGCGTCACATTCGCGGCCAACTGGGCATCGACGGTGGCCATCAGTGCGGGGTCCTCGATCAGATCGGTGCGAAACACGATGGTCTGAAACATCCGGAAATCGATATCCCCAGCCGAAAATACCTCGCCCACCTTCGGTAACCGTTCCCGCATCGCCCGGGCGTACCGCAACCGACTCGCGGCAAGGCCCTGGCTGATCCGCAACGCCGCACCCACCTCACCGGCGACGGCCTCCATGGTGTCGATCGCCCAGTCCTCATTCTCCGAACACCGCGACAACCGATACCCGAACAACTCCCCAATCGCCACCAACTGCCCGGCCGCCGCCCGATTCTCAACACGCGTAACCGCACAGATCCGATCCACCATCGCCGCCGACTCTTCGGTCCTCGTCGGACAATTCCGCTCCGAGCTGTCGGCAATCATCGCGGAGAACGCATCAGGATCGAACATACATTCGATTATGCCACGACCCACCGACACCCAGCCACCTCGCCGAGCAGTGGTGGTATCAGCCCCGCTAGCTCAGGGCCTGGTCGATATCGGCGATCAGATCGTCGGTGCCTTCGAGCCCGACGGAGATGCGGACCACGCCGTCACCCAGTCCGATCGCGGCTCGGCCCTCCGGGCCCATCGCCCGGTGGGTCGTGGTCGCGGGGTGTGTGACAAGCGATTTGGCGTCGCCGAGGTTGTTGGAGATGTCGATCAGCCGCAGCTTGTCCAGCAGCTGGAAGGCGGTTTTTTTGGCGCCGCCCTCCGGCGCGTCGAGCTCAAAAGTGATCACCGTGCCGCCGCCCGTCATCTGGCGCTTGGCCAGATCATACTGGGGATGCGATGCCAAAAACGGGTAGCGTACCCACCGCACCGCGGGGTGGCCCTCCAAGAACTCCGCGATCCGATGCGCGGAGGAATTGCAGTAATCCACCCGAACCGCGAGCGTCTCTAGGCCTTTCAGCAATACCCAAGCATTGAAAGCACTCAGCGCAGGGCCGGTGTGCCGCATCAGTTTCTGTACCGGCCCGTCGATGTACTCCTTGTCGCCGAGGATTGCGCCGCCCAACACCCGACCCTGGCCGTCGATGTGCTTGGTGCCCGAGTACACCACCACGTCGACCCCGAGCGGAAGGCCCTGCTGCAGCAGTGGCGTGGCAAACACGTTATCCAGCACCACTTTTGCGCCAGCCGCATGAGCAAGCTCGGTGACGGCGGCGATGTCCACCAGCGACTGCATCGGATTCGACGGCGTTTCGAAGAACACCGCCTGAGTGGGGACCGACAGCGCCTGCTCCCACTGCGACAGATCGTCGCCGTCGACGAAGACGGTCTCCACGCCCCAACGCGGCAAGATCTCGTTGCACACCACAAAGCACGACCCAAATAGGCTGCGTGAGGCCACCAACCGGTCACCGGCGGCCAGTAGCGCGCCCAGCGAGGTGAACACCGCGGCCATGCCGCTTGCGGTGGCGAACGCCGCGGGGGCTCCCTCGATCAGCCGCAACCGTTCCTCGAACATGGTCACGGTGGGGTTGCCGTATCGCGAATATACGAAGTGGTCCAGTTCGCCGGTAAACGACTGCTCCGCAACGGCTGCCGATTCGTAGACGTAGCCGGACGTCAGATACATCGCCTCGGCGGTCTCGTCGAAACCGGAGCGCAGCAGTCCCCCGCGCACGCCGATGGTGGCCTGGCCGACGCCGTCGGGCAGATCCTTGGGCGTGCGGACCGAGCGCCCTGAGTCGGTCATCGCTGCATCAACTCTGCCGCCACGGCAATCCGACTGCCCGCCAACCATTTTCACCGCGGTGGCCAGTGGCGTCGAGCTGACCTTCGAAGCCGTCCAGCACGTTGTATGCCGGCGCCAGGCCCGCCTCGGTCGCGACCTCGGCGGCACCGATGGAACGGTTGCCCGAACGACACAGGAACACCACCGGCCGCTGCTCGGCGCCGGCAGCTACCGGCGGAACCTGGTCCCGCAGTTCGGCGAGGAAGTTCGCATTGCGTCGCCCATCGATGGTGTTCCACTCGATGTACACCACTTCGCGTCCGAGGCTCGACAAGTCGGGTACCCCGACGAACCGCCACTCAGCGTCGGTGCGCACATCGACCAACACCGCCTCGGGGTTGTCGCTGAGCAGCTTCCATGCCTCCAGTGGCGTGATATCTCCTGCGTATTCCACGCCTAAGCAGCTTACACAGACCTCAGGCGGGCAATCCGGCCTTGATTGCCGCATCCTGCTTGCGCGCAATATCGAGAACGAAGTCCGGTTTCAGCGGATCGTTGCCCGGGTTGAAGAACTCGATTTGGACGAAAGCGTTGCCCTCGCTGAACACCAGCCTCGCTCGAGACTTGGAGTTGTCGGAATTGGACCCGATCGCCATCGCGCCGCCGGTGCCAACGTCGGCTGGAGTCGATGTTCCTCCGACAAGCGTGAATCCCATGTTCGGGTCAGCGATGGATGGGGCGATCTGATCGCGTTCCGTTGCCGCCGCGGTGGCGTCCGGATAAACGTGGATCACGACGTCGATTTCATGAGTGGGGCCATTAACGTCGACGGAGGCGCTGGCAAACGTGGCGGTAACCCCCGCCGGGTTGGTACTTGGCTTCGATGACGCCAGCGTGAAGGTCTCGCCTGCTGCGACGATGTCGGCGGGCTTGATCAGCAGATTGCTGTAATCCGAAGGCTGCGCAGCACCGCTGCTGGATGTCGGCGCCGACGACGACGGCGACGCGGAGGACGTCGATGTCGGCGATGACGTTGCCGACGGTTGACTCGACGGCTTGTCGCTTCCGCACCCGCTGACCGCCAGACCAACCACCAGCATGCTCGCCCCCAAGCCGGTTGCCATCATCGATGTCTTCGCCACTACCGGCCCCTTGAGGTGTCAATCGCGATTAACGTGAGCCGGGTAGCTCAACCGCGTGAGTCTGGCACATCGAGCGCGGTCGCGACATCTCGGGCTCGGTCGCGAGCCTTTGCCAGATCGGGCGCCGTGGCCAGCGCCACCCCTCCCCCAGGGGGCCCGAACACCTGGACATCGCTTTCCGGCACGCGGAGTGCTCGACTCAGCGCCTCAGAGCCGGGCCGACCGGTCGCGCGGCCCGGACTGATGACGCGGGCGGCGCCGGGCGAAATCATCACGGTGTCCACTGGCAGGCCGAGGATGGCGCGGGCCTGCAATTCGAACACCGAAAGTCGCTGGCTGCACGTGGTGACCCAGGCACTGTCGCGCGGTCCCGCCGTGACGCCGGCGAAGTACACCTCGTCACCGTTGATCATCAACTCGATGCTGAACACGCCGCGTCCACCCAAAGCTTTGACGATCCGCGCGGCGATCGACTTGGCGGCGTCCAGCGCCGGTGCGCTCAAATTCTGCGGCTGCCAGGATTCCAGCACCTCGCCGTCGGCGTCGCGATGACCGATGGGCGCGCAAAACTCGATCAGAGGCCCGCCGGGGCCATCGCTGCGCACGGCAAGGAGGGTGACGAAAGACTCGACCTCGACCATGGTTTCAGCCAGCACGCGATGCTGCGCACTACCCGGACCAAACGCGACGGCACGCTGCCAGGCGGCCTCGACATCGTCGGGACCCGCGATCACCGATTGGCCCTGGCCGGCCGCCCCGGCGACCCCCTTCACCAACAGCGGATACCCGGCATGCGCGGCGACCGCCTCGAGTTCACTGGCCGACCCGACGAACCAGAACGGCGCGGTGGGCAGCCCGAGCTGATCAGCGGCGAGCCTGCGCAGGCCCTCCCGGTCGGCGGTGATGCGGACGCTTCGCGCGCTGGGTACCAGTTCAATGCCGTCGTGGTCTTCAAGAGCATCCGCGGAGATCGCATCGGCCACGCTCACAACGAAATCCGGCTGCAGTCCGCCGATCAACGCCCTGAGCTCGTCGGCGTTGGTCATCGCGACGACCAGCGACTGGTCGGCTACCCCGTGCGCGGGCGCACCCGGGTACTCGTCGACGGCAATCACTTCGGCGCCGAGACGCAGCAACGCGACTGCCAGCTGCCGGGCGAACTCATCCGAACCCAGCAGCATCACCCGGGGCCTGGCTTCGGCGGCCCTACGGGCTGCAGAGGCCGCGTGCCGTCCCTCGGTCAAGCCGTCAGTCATCCCTGCATGCTACGAGCCGACGGCGATCGGGCCCCTCAGGGCTGGCCGGGGAGCAACCGCACCATCAGTCCGTTGCCCTCGGCCAACACTGTGTCATCGCCGTCGACAAGTTCCGCGGACACAAACGCCTTACGCCCCTCGGTACTGGTTACCCGGCCGCGAATCGCCAACGGCGTCTCGATCGGGGTGATCTTGCGGTAATCGACGTGCAGGAAGGCCGTGCGGCTGATCGGCCGGCCCGCGGCGTGCGAGATCATCCCGAACAGGTGATCAAACAGCAGCGGCAGCACGCCGCCGTGCACAGCCCAGTTGCCGCCGACGTGAAACCGGGTGAAATACCCCTGCATTTCGACACCGTCGGGGGCGTATCGCGTCAACGTCCAGGGCGGCAATAAGAGGCTGCCCATGCCGGGCAGCTCCGGCGCCCGTCCGGCCGGCGCCTTGCCTTGCTCATCGGTCTGAAACGGGGCCAGCAGGTCTGCCAGCGCTGCGGCGCGGTCGGCCGCGAGATCCCAGAGGTCGTCGCCGGGGTCGGTGGACACGGCAAGGTCCTGCAGCCGCCGCATGGTCGCGACGAACCGGCCGAATCCCGGGCCGGGGCTGGCCGGGCCGTATTCGGGAAAACCGCCATGGTGGTCGTACTCGGGGTCGAGGTCTTTGGGGTCCCGATCGGCGCTCGCGGCAGCATCCGTCACGAGCGAGCCTGCAAGACATCGCGGCGCACGATCGTTTGGTCCCGTCCCGGACCGACGCCGATGCACGAAACCGGCGCCCCGGCAAGCTCTTCCAGTCTCAACACGTAGTCGCGAGCCTTGGCGGGCAGGTCGCCGAATTCACGGGCGTCAGAGATGTCCTCCCACCAACCCGGCAGTTCTTCGTAGATCGGCTCGGCGCGGGCAAGGTCGCTTTGGGTCATCGGCATCTCGCCGGTGGTCGCACCGTCGATCCGATAGCCGACGCAGACCGGCACCGTTTCCAGGCTGGACAGGACGTCGAGCTTGGTCAAAAAGAAGTCGGTGATGCCGTTGACCCGGGTCGCGTAGCGGGCGATGACGGCGTCGAACCAGCCGCAGCGCCGGCGCCGACCGGTGGTGACGCCGAATTCGCTCCCGGTCTTGGACAGGTAATCGCCGTATTCGTCGAACAGCTCGGTGGCGAACGGGCCCGAGCCCACCCTGGTCGTGTAAGCCTTCAAAATTCCCAGCACGGTGGTGATCCGGGTCGGACCGATGCCAGACCCGACGGCCGCCCCACCCGCAGTGGGATTCGACGACGTCACATACGGATAGGTGCCGTGATCGACATCGAGCAGGGTGCCCTGCGAACCCTCGAGCAACACCGTTTCGCCGGCATCCAGCGCATCGTTGAGCAACAGCCGGGTATCGGCGATGCGATGCCGGAAGCCCGCCGCCTGCTCGAGCAGAGCCTCCACCACGTGGTCGGCGTCCAGCGCCTTGCGGTTGTAGATCTTGACCAGGATCTGGTTCTTGAGTTCGAGCGCCGCCTCGATCTTATGGGCAAGCAACTCGGGGTCGAGCACGTCGGCGACCCGAATCCCCATCCGGGCGATCTTGTCCTGGTAGCACGGTCCGATGCCGCGGCCGGTGGTGCCGATCTTCTTGCTGCCCATGTAGCGCTCGGTGACCTTGTCGATGGCGACGTGGTAGGGCAGCAGCAGGTGCGCGTCGGCGGAGATCAGCAGTTTAGACGTGTCCACGCCCCGGTCTTGCAGGCCTTGCAATTCGTCGAGCAGGACGCCCGGGTCCACCACCACGCCGTTGCCGATCACGTTGGTGACCCCTGGCGTGAGGACTCCCGATGGGATCAGATGCAGCGCGAAATTCTCGCCGGTGGGCAACACGACGGTGTGCCCGGCGTTGTTGCCACCCTGATAGCGCACTACCCACTGCACGCGCCCGCCGAGCAAGTCAGTGGCTTTACCTTTGCCCTCGTCGCCCCACTGGGCGCCGATGAGGACGATTGCCGGCATGACTCGCTCCCACCTAATCCCGCTGCTTAACCTGCTTATTGTGGTCCAGCCGGGGACCTACCCTATCCCAGCGAATTGCGAGGAGCTTCTTGAACACGGCCGAGAACACCCTCAGCGCGGCAGTGCTGGTTTTCGGGGATGGCCGGGTCTCGGCCGCGTTGAGTGACCTGCCCGCCCATCGCCCGGAAGGTCCGGCCGAAATCGACTCCGTCATCGGGGATTACGGGCGACTCGTGGTGGTGGGCGCCGACGCGGATTTGGCCACGGTGCTCAGCCGGTTGTTGCGCGCCGACCGGCTTGACATCGAGGTGGCCTACGTGCCGCGCCGGCGCACGACGGCGACCCGGGTGTACCGGTTACCGGCCGGTCGACGAGCGGCCCGGCGCGCCCGGCGCGGCTCTCCCCAACGGGTGACTTTGATCCGCGACGAGACCGGGTCGGTGATCGTCGGCCGGGCCCGCTGGCTACCAGCCGATGAGCAGCAGCCGGCACGCGGCGAGGCCGTGGTCGACGACACCCGACTGTTCGACGGAGACGTCACCCCCGTGGCGATTGAACCGACGCTGGCCATGCCGGGCCTGCGGGCCTCTTTGGACGGACTCTGGCACCGCTGGATCGCCGGCCGCGCGGTCCAGTTGGGCAGCACCGGGGTGACGGTGGTGCGCGACGGTGTCCCGGCCCCGCGCTCGGCTCGCCGGTCGACGTTCTACCGCAACGTCGAAGGATGGCTGCTGGTCCGGTAGTTTTTCAGCGGTGAGTCCCTCATGAGGAAAACGGGCCCGCGCGAATCGGTGCGGCCCAGCCCAATCTTTTTGGCCCTGATCGGGTTGACGGCGGTCGGGGGTGTGTTGGCCTGGCTGGCCGGCGCGACCGTGCGGCCGCTGTCATATGCCGGGGTGTTCATCTTCGTCATCGGCGGCTGGTTGGTGTCACTGTGCCTGCACGAGTTCGGTCACGCGGTGACGGCCTGGCGATTCGGCGACCACGACCCTGAGGTGCGCGGATACCTGACACTGGACCCGCGCCGGTACAGCAATCCCGCGCTCTCGCTGCTGCTGCCGATGGTGTTCATCGCGCTGGGCGGAATCGGCCTGCCGGGTGCAGCGGTGTATTTGCGAACCTGGTTCATGACGCCCACCCGGCGGACTCTGGTCGCGCTGGCCGGCCCTGCGGCCAACCTGGTGCTGGCGGTGCTGTTGCTGGCACTCACCCGGTCATTCTTCGACCCCGACCATTGGGTGCTGTGGGCCGGCGTGGCGTTCCTGGGCTTTCTCCAGATCATGGCGGTGGTGCTGAACCTGCTGCCGGTCCCGGGCCTGGACGGCTACGACGCCCTGGAGCCGCACCTGAGCCCCGAGACGCAGCGTGCGGTGGCGCCGGCCAAGCAGTGGGGCGTTTTTGTTCTGGTGTTCCTGCTCTTCGCCGCCAGCCGGTACCTCTTTGGTTTTGTCGGCTGGCTTTTCGAGTTCTCCGGTGTGCCCAGTCAGCTGGCGACCTTCGGCAACAACTTGACCCGCTTCTGGAGCCAGTGGTTCTAACGCTTGCCATATATGCACTAATACGCATACATTGTGGGCATGGGCGCCGGCCACAGTCACACCCCCGCCGAGGCTGACGAATCTCGGATGATTCCCCGCATGATCGCGGGGGCGACGATTCTGGCCGCGTTCTTCGTGGTGGAACTGACCACCTCGTTGCTGATCAACTCGATGGCGCTGCTGGCCGATGCGGGGCACATGCTGACCGACGTCGTTGCCGTGTTCATGGGGCTGGGCGCCGTCACGCTGGCCCGTCGTGGCAGCTCGTCACCCGCGCGCACCTACGGCTGGCATCGCGCCGAGGTGTTCACCGCCGTGGCCAACGCCGCGCTGCTCATCGGCGTCGCGGTCTTCATCCTCTACGAGGCGATCGAACGGCTCAGTGACACGCCGTCCGTTCCCGGCGTCCCAATGATCGTCGTGGCCCTGGCGGGGCTGGCGGCCAACTTCGTGGTGGCGCTGCTGCTGCGCTCAAATTCGTCGCAGAGCCTGGCGGTCAAAGGCGCCTACATGGAAGTTGTGGCCGACACCGTCGGCAGCCTGGGCGTATTGATCGCCGGGATCGTCACCGTCACGACGCACTGGCCGTATGCCGACGTGGTGGTCGCCGTGCTGGTCGCGCTGTGGGTGCTGCCGCGGGCCATCTCCCTGGCCCGCGACGCGTTGCGAATCCTCTCCGAATCGTCGCCGACTCATATCGACGTGGAGGAACTGCTTACGGCCCTGGGCGCCGTCGAGGGCGTGAGCGAGGTGCACGACCTCCATGTCTGGACGCTGTCGCCCGGCAAGGACATGTGCACGGCACATCTGACCAGTGCCGCCGACTCGGCCAAGGTGTTGCGCGACGCACGCGCGGTGCTGTCCGCCCGCGGACTGGACCATGCCACCGTCCAGATCGAGTGCCCGGACGGCAAATGCAACGAGACCTTTTAGAGGCCTTCTAAAGGTCCAGGGCCGCGCGCGCCGCGGGGTCGCAATCGTCGAGCAGATCCAGGCAGCGGAGGTATTCCGGGGTCTCGCCGATGGCGTCAGCGGCCCTGGCCAGCGCCGCCACACACCGCAGGAAGCCCCGGTTGGGCTCGTGTGCGTACGGCACCGGGCCGAAACCCTTCCAGCCGTTGCGGCGCAACTGGTCCAGGCCGCGGTGATAACCGGTGCGGGCGTAGGCGTAGGCCGTGATGGCCTTGTCATCCGCCAGCGCCTCCTCGGCGAGAGCCGCCCAGGCCACCGACGCCGACGGATGCGCGGCGGCGACGACGCCAGGGTTCTCGTTGGCGAGCAATTCCGCTTCAACATCGCTGTCGGCGGGAAGCAGGATCGGATCAGGTCCCAGAAGATCACCCATCGGTGCCATGGCTACATCGTGCCGGACCTCGGCTGACGCCCCAACCCCGGGCCGGGTCGCTAAGCTCCAACTACCTACTCGATTCCGGGAGAACAGCACCGTCATGCCCAATGCGCCCGAGCCCCACCACGGCGACACGCCCGACGAAGGGGCCACCGAGGAGTACCCGCTGGTGCCCAACGACACCGAGACCGAGACCGTCGTGATCAGTAAGAACGGCCCGGACGGCGATGCCGGGACGCCGCTGGAGGATCCCGAACCCGAACGTCGCTTCACCGCACCCGGTTTCGACGCCAAAGAGACCACCATCATCGCCACCACACTGGAACCCGCGACGGAAGTCTTCGCGCCGATCTCGGGGCCGGGCGGACCGCAGGAACAATCGGGGTCGTCACTGAAAAATGTTGCACCACAGGCAATCCCACCCCGCGAGATGGAAAGCTCGCGGATCGCGAGGCAATCCAAGTGGGGCTGGGTGCTCGCGATTGTGGTCATCGTACTGGCGGTGACCGCGATAGCGATCTTGCTCACCGTGTTGTTGACGCGCAGTAGGAACGCGAAGGTCTCCGAGGAAGACCGAGTACGGCACACCATTCAAGATTTCGACGCCGCGGTGCAGCGGGGCGATCTCACCGCGCTGCGCGGCATGACGTGCGGCTCCAGCCGCGACGGCTACGTGGACTACGACGAACACGCGTGGCAGGAAACCTATGAGCGGGTTTCGGCGGCCAAGCAATACCCGGTGATCGCGAACATCGACCAGGTCGTCGTCAACGGCCAACACGCCGAGGCCAACGTCACCACGTTCATGGCCAACGACCCGCAGGTCCGCTCGACGCGCAGTCTTGACCTGCAATACCGCGACAACCAGTGGAAGATCTGTCAATCCTCCACCGGGTAGCGCTGGCGCTTAAAGGGACACCACGAGCACGATAAGCCTGAGCATGATCGTCAAGAATGGGCTTTAAATTCCTGGCCAACGTCGACTTATTGCGCGGATTCTGCCCGATTTACCCCAACAACTCGACGCTGGACCCAGAGAGGGACGGAGTTAAGCGACCGACTTGCCGGCGCAGTGCAGGTCGTTGCAGGCCTCAATGACCCGCTCGGTCATGCTGGCTTCGGCCTTTTTCATATAGGTACGCGGGTCGTAAACCTTCTTGCTGCCCACTTCGCCGTCGACCTTCAGGACGCCGTCGTAATTCGTGAACATGTGGCCGGCGATCGGGCGGGTGAACGCGTACTGGGCATCGGTGTCGACGTTCATCTTGACCACGCCGTAGCGCAGCGCCTCCTCGATCTCCGACTTCAGCGAGCCGGACCCGCCGTGGAAAACGAAGTCGAACGGCTTGGCGTCGGCAGCGAGTCCGAGCTTGGCCGCCGCCACCTTCTGACCCTGGTCGAGGATGTCGGGACGCAGCTTGACGTTGCCGGGCTTGTAGACGCCGTGCACATTGCCGAACGTCGCGGCCAGCAGATACTTGCCGTGTTCACCATGCCCCAGCGCCTCGATGGTCTCCTCGAAGTCCTCCGGGCTGGTGTAGAGCTTCTCGTTGATCTCGGCCTCGACGCCGTCCTCTTCGCCGCCGACGACGCCGATCTCGATCTCCAGGATGATCTTGGCGGCCGCCGCTTCCTTGAGCAGCTCCTGGGCGATGGCGAGGTTCTCGTGCATCGGCACCGCGGAGCCGTCCCACATGTGCGACTGGAAAAGCGGGTCCTTGCCGGCAGCCACCCGTTCGGCCGAGATCGCCAGCAGCGGGCGCACGTAGGTGTCGAGTTTGTCTTTGGGGCAGTGGTCGGTGTGCAGCGCGACATTGATCGGGTACCTCGCCGCGATGCTGCGGGTGAACTTGGCCAGCGCCACCGCGCCGGCAACCATGTCCTTGACCCCGAGACCGGAGGCGAACTCCGCACCACCGGTGGAGAATTGGATGATGCCGTCACTTCCCGCGTCAGCGAAGCCTTTGATGGCTGCGTTGACGGTCTCCGAAGAGGTGCAGTTGATGGCCGGGAAGGCGTACGAGTTCTCCTTGGCGCGTCCGAGCATCTCGGCGTAGACCTCGGGAGTTGCGATCGGCATGAAACTTCCTCCTCCAAAAGACTGGGTCCACCCAGTATCGCAACATCACATTGATTGTGGGCAGTGAGGACGGGGCCGGTATGTTGAGACATCGTGAGCACCGCCGTGATGGCCTCGGGGAACATCCTCGACCCGATGTTCTGGCTCGGTGGCGACGGCCTGTTCGGGTCGGCAGTCCTGCCGACGATCTTGGTCATCGTCTTCGTCGAGACCGGGCTTGCTGTTCCCCTTGCTGCCGGGCGAATCGCTGCTGTTCACCGGCGGATTGCTGGCCGCCCATGGCAATCCCAACATCTGGGTGCTGGCCCCCGCCGTCGCGGTGGTCGCCATCCTCGGCGACCAGACCGGCTACTTCATCGGCCGCCGGATCGGTCCGGCGCTGTTCAAGAAGGAAGACTCGCGCTTCTTCAAGCAGCACCACGTGACCGACTCGCACGCCTTCTTCGAGAAGTACGGGCCGCCGGGCCATCATCCTGGCCCGGTTCATGCCGTTCGTGCGCACGTTCACGCCGGTGGTCGCCGGGGTCTCATACATGCGTTATCCGGTGTTCCTGGCATTCGACATTGTCGGCGGCGTGCTCTGGGGTGGTGGCGTCACGATCGCCGGCTATTTCCTGGGCAACGTGCCGTTCGTTCACCAGAATCTGGAAAAGATCGTCCTGGTCATCCTGTTCGTGTCGATGTTGCCGGCGTTCATCGCGGCCGGGCGCGGCTACCTGGCCCGTCACAAGAGGACTTCAGGAGACTTCGGTCCTGCGATATTGGACGAAACCGTCGAATAATTCCGGTCTGTCGACCGAACTCCGCTGCACCGCGTCGGCCGGTGCCACACCGAGCAGAATCCGCTTGATCGGGATTTCGAGCGACTTTCCGGTCAACGTACGCGGGACACCGGGAACCACCAGGATGTCGTCCGGCACGTGCCTCGGGGATGCGCCGTTGCGGATTGCGGCGACGATCCTCGAGCGCAGTTCCTCGTCAAGCTCGACGCCGTCGGCCAGGTCCACGAACAGCGGCATCCAGTAGCCGCCGTCGTCCTGCTCGATGCCGACCACCACGCTGTCGCGCACCTCTGGCATGCGCTCGAGCACGGCGTAGATGTCGGCGCTGCCCATCCGGACACCCAGCCGGTTCAGGGTGGCATCTGAACGACCATGCACCACAACGGATCCCCGGTCGGTGACGGTGAGCCAGTCGCCGTGGCACCAGACGCCCGGGTACTTGTCGAAGTAGGCGGCGCGATAGCGGCTGCCGTCGGCGTCGTTCCAGAAGAACACCGGCATCGACGGCATCGGCTTGGTCAGAACCAGCTCGCCCTCTTCCCCGATGACCGGGGTTTCCCGGGCCGACCCAAGCCTCGATGGCCGCACCGAGGCACAGGCAGTTCAGTTCGCCGGCAACTACCGGCACGGTCGGGCTGCCGCCGATAAAGGCCGTGCAAACATCGGTGCCACCGGACATCGAGATCACCGGAACCCGCCGGCCCAGCCCCTCCTGCACCCAGCGGAACGCGAACGCCGGCAGCGGCGAACCCGTCGACCCCACCGTGCGCAGCCCATCGAGCTGGATACGACTTACCCGGGGTGAGGTCCTCTTTGGCGCAGGCCAGCAGGTAGCCGGCCCCGGCGCCGAGCACCGTGACACCGGCGTCGGCGGCAATCCGCCAGAGGCCATCGGTCGTCGGGATAGGTCGGGCTGCCGTCGTAAAGCACGATGGTCGTGTCGACCAGGAGACCGGACACATGATGTTCCACATCATCCAGCTGGTGGACGAGTACCACATGAAGCGCTCACCGGGGTGCAGGTCCAGTTGCAGGCTCAGGTACTTCAGGTGCTCCAGCAGCACGCCGCCATGGCCGTGCACGATGCCCTTCGGCTTGCCGGTGGTTCCCGACGAGAACATCACCCAAAGCGGGTGCGCGAACGGCACCGGCGGTGATTTCCAAGGGGGCGTCCGACGCGACGGCCTTCGCCCAAGGCACGAATTGCGCGTCGCTTTCGAGGTCCAGGCCGAGCCGCGGCACCACCACGGTGGCCCGCAGCGTCGGCATCGCCTTCCGGATCGTGGCCAGCTCCGGCCGGCGATCGATGCGCTTGCCGCCGTACAGCGAGCCGTCGGTGGCGACCAGCACCTTCGGGTCAACCTGGCCCAACCTGGCTACCACGCCGTCGACAGACACGTCCTGGTTGCACACCGCCCAGATCGCGCCCACGCTCGCCGCGGCCAGCGCCGCGACAACGGCCTCGCCGACGTTGGGCAGGTATCCGACGACACTGTCGCCGGATTTCACCCCGAGACCCCGCAGGTAGGCCGCGAACGCGGCGGTTTCGGCGCTGCAGTCGGGCCCAAGACCACTCGGTCGAGCCGTCTTCGCCGGCGACTATCAGTCGCGGGGCGCTCGTCTGTTGCGTGTCGAAATATCTCGGTGGCGTAATTCATTGTGGCGCCGGGGAACCACTCGGCGCCCGGCATATTCGCGTTCGGCCAGCACCGCGGTCGGCGGCGCTGGCCGCCTGGACGTCGTAATACTTCCAGACGGCATCCCAGAACCATTCGATGTCATCCACCGACTTCGCCCACAGCTCTTGGTAATTGGCGTACTCGCCGCGTCCGGTCTCGACCAGCCAGGCCATGAAGTGGGTGAGGTTGGCTGCGGCCAGGGTTGTCTTGTCAGGGCTCCAGCCGCCGTCGAGTTCGCTCATGACTTGCTCACGGCGGTGACATTACTGGCGGCCTCCATCAGCATCCACCCCGAAAGCTGCACAGAAAGGTCGCGCTCGGCGATCTCGGAAGGGTGCACCGCGCCTTCGACGAACTGCGCCGCCTTGGCGCCGTCGGTGGGCAGCTCCGCTTCGCGGTCCCACGACGCACCGAACAGCGGCAGCCCGTCCACCGTCTGCCGGTTGTCCCACGCCGATTTCGCCGAGGACAGCACGATCGTGCGGGCGGTGTCGCGGGCGGCGACGTCTGGCGCCGAGTCACCCGGCAACGTCGTGGCGACCAAAGCAAGGTATCGGACGGTGACGCCCGGGAAAAGCCCGCCGTCCCCACCGCCGCCGCCATGGAGCACCCCCGACGGCGCCATCTGTTCGCTGACAGCCGCGACGAGGCGATGCACCCGGGCGGCGTGCCGATCGTCGCTGGTGCGCACCGCCAACTCCGTTTCCAGCCCGAGTACCACCCCTTGGCAGTAGGTGTATTGCGCGCGGACCATGGAGCCGCCCTTGATGCCGTCGAACACCAGGTGTGTGTCCGGGTCGATCAGTGTGCTGTCGATCCAGTCAGCCATCTGCTGGGCCCGCCGCAGCCGGTTGCCGTAGCGGGCCAGGAAGATTCCCGCCGGCCCGTTGGCCGGGGCGTTGAAGAACTGGTCCTGCTTGCGCCACGGGATGCCCCCGCCGTCCTCGGGCACCCACGCTTTGACGAACTGGTCGGCGAGCTTGGGCAGCGCACGCTTGCGCTCGACACCGGCCAGTCGCGCGGCGCGTTCCAGCGCCAACGCCAGCCAGGCCATGTCGTCGTAGTAGCTGTTGATCCATGATCCGTTGTTGCGCAGCCGGTGTGAGCGGACCTGCCGGTTGATCTTGGTGCGGCGTTCCGGCTGCGGGTCCCGCACTTGGGCGTCGACCAGGCAATCCAGCAGGTGCGCCTGCCACCAGTAGTGCCAGGTGCCGAACAGCCGGTCGCGCCGCTCCGACGGCCAGGCCACCACTCCCAGCTGGGTTCCGGGCAGTGCCCAGAGCCGTTTCAGGTGTCGTTGCTCGACGGCGGCTTCGGCGCTGGCCGCGCGGTTGGCCCATAGCTGATCCATGCCTGCAGATCCTGCCATCGTCGGCCCGCCTGCCGCCGAACGGTCACCAGGCGCGGGTCAGGTCCCCGTGCTGCCTGATCCAGGCGTGCATCGCGATGCCCGGCGGCGACGCCGGCGTTGATGCTGCGCGTCGAGCCGAACTGGGCGATCGAGACCGTGATGGCCGCGCCCACGCGGGTGTCGTCGGTGATGCCGGGGCCCTCCTGGCCGAACACCAGTAGGCATTCCCGTGGCAGCGTCGCCTCTTCCAACCGCACCGCGCCCGGCAGGTTGTCGACCGCGACCACGCTCAGCCCGGCGCCCGCTGCGAAGTCCAGAGTTCGGCGGTGCTGTCGTGATGGCACAGCCGTTGATAGCGGTCGGTCACCATGGCGCCGCGGCGATTCCACCGCCGGCGGCCGACGATGTGCACGGTATCCACGGCGAACGCGTTGGCGGTGCGCACCACCGAGCCGATGTTCGCGTCGTAGCCGAAGTTCTCGATCGCCACATGCAGCGGGTGGCGGCGCTTGTCGATGTCGGCGATGATCGCCTCGCGGGTCCAGTACCGGTAGGCGTCGACGACATTGCGAGTGTCGCCGTCGCGCAACAGGACTGGGTCATAGCGCGGGTCAGCGGGCGGCTCGCCCAGCCACGGCCCGACGCCGGCGGCGGGCGATGCACTCCACTCGGTGGGCCCGGGCTCGCTCATCGCAGCGTCCAGACCCCGGCGTGGGTGCCGACGATCGCCACCGTCGCATAAAGCAAAGCCTGATTGATTTCGCCCTGGGTGCACAACGACGCGTCGACGTGCACCGCATCCAACGATGCGTCGGGCAGGATCAACACTGACGCACCATAGACAGCGCAGGCCCGGTTCAGACCGGCGCCGGGCAGCGTCGGCGAGGCGAGCAGCATCATCGGACCACCGCGGCTCGCGGACTCGTCGCGATACCGGGCCGCGACCGCGTCGGCTGCCAGCCCCAACAGCATGTAGCCGTTGCCGTGGAACGCCGCGGCGTCGCCGAGCTGCGCCTTGGTCACCGGGGCCCCGTCGGCGCGCCAGGCCGAGAGGCTGACGGTCTTGACGACCAGCCCGGTGTCGTTTGCGTTCGTGGGCAACAAGCCCACCGGAAATGCCACCGGATACGCCGCCGAGGTGTTTGTGATCCGGTCACGCGGCGAGTAGCCGTACACACCGCGGACCTGGCTTCGCTCTTTCAGCGGACCCAGACACACAGCGCCGGTGAGCCGGTCGGGCGGCGCGGACAGCGGCGAGGTGATGTCGTGCACGGTGGTCATCGCGACGTCGCAGCTGCCCAGCCCGGTGGCCTCGATCGGGTGTGCCAGCGCGCCGTAGAGCCCGAAGCGAATGTCCTCGGGTTTGGCGTGCGGCGCCTTCGGGTCGGCCGGGGAGCGACACTGCCGAGACGTCGATCAGCACGTAATCGCCGTCCCAGCGCAGGTTCGACACCGAGATGTTCCAGCCGAGCAGCGCCAGCGATTCGCCGAGCCGCGCGCCCTGGGCGCCGTAGGGGCGCACCGATTCTTCGGAGCTCGAACAGGCCACCAGGCAGGCGGCCAACACGGTCAGGGCGAGCAGAGTACGCAAGCCCGCCTAGCCCAGCCCAAGATCGGCAAGGCCCAGCACGCTGCGGTACAGCAACCCTTCGGATTGGATAGCCTCGGCGGCGCCGGTAGCGCGGTCCACCACGGTGGCGACGCCGATCACCTCGCCGCCCGCGTCGTGGACCGCGCGAACCGCCGTCAGCGCAGATCCGCCCGTGGTGCTGGTGTCCTCGACCACCAACACCCGCTGTCCGGAAACCTCGGATCCCTCGATAAGACGTTGCAAGCCATGGGCTTTCGCGGACTTGCGCACCACGAAGGCGTCGATCGGCCGCCCGGGCGCGTGCATGACGGCGGTCGCGACGGGATCGGCGCCCAGCGTCAGGCCGCCGACCACCGCGTAGTCCCAGTCCTCGGTGAGCTGGCGCATCAGCCGGCCTATCAGTGCGGAGGCCCGGTGATGCAGGGTGGCGCGGCGCAGGTCGACGTAATAGTCGGCATCCTTGCCCGACGACAGCGTGACTCGACCGTGCACCACCGACAGCTTGCGCACCAACTCGGCCAACTCAGCGCGGTCAGGTGCAGCCATGGGCGACAGTGTACTGACCGGGAGCTTGCCGTCCCCGGGGTCGCCCAGCTTGCTATCCGCGCTGGTAGTCGCTGGCCTGACTGCCATTACGCCCCGCGGGCGGCGGGCGGCGGGCGGCGTTCGGGGCGACCCTCTTTGCGGATCTCCGTGCGACTCTCGTCGCGGCGGATGGGCTCAGGGCTGCGACGGGCTTGGTCTCCCAGCAGTCCGGCTACGTCCTGCTCGGCGCGCCTGGTCGGTAGCTCGGCGCGCCCGGCCGGCGCCAAGGGACGGCTCGGTGCCGCGTTGCGGAGCGCACCCGGCTCCCCGGACTCCTGAGGGGTCTCCTGGGGCAGCGGCGGCAGAACCCGCAGTAGGTCGTTGAACTGGCGCACGGTGCGCAGGCCATCGTCCCACTGGGTGCGTGTGCTGGTGACCGGCAAAGCGACCAACGTCCAGTTCTGCTCGTTCCACATGATCTCGGCGCACTCGGGTGCAGTGTGCGCGAACGTGACCATTCGCCGGTCGCAGGCCCGCCGGGCCGCGTCCAGATTGGTGGAGTACACCATCCGTGGCCCGATCGCGCCGAGCAGCCAGATGTCACTCTCCCTGGGTTCTTTCAGCCCCTTGAGCCGAAGGTCGACAACGACGTTCGTGCCCACCTTGCGGTGCAGCGCGATTACCGTTGCGACTTCGTCGAGGTCGAAGATGTACACGGCCTCGCCACGGATCTGACCCAGCACGACGTTGTGGGCGGGGACGTCGCCCACCGTCGACATGATGCCGCGCTGCCAGCGCTTCAGGATGTCGGTTGATTCGCGCTCAAAGTCGAATCCATGCGACCGCGCCCACGACTTGCGGCGCCTGCTACGCCCACGGCGCCGATCGATATCGACATACAGCAGCACCACCGCACCGACGAAGCACAGTGCGGAGAGCGTGAACCATAGCGGGACCATCCCACGTAGCGTATCTGCTGTTTGCCTGGAACACAGATCCCCGCCCGGTCACAACCCAGTTACGGGTGCAACACCCGCAAGCTAGCCGAGGATCAGCGCGTCGCCGTCGGGGCTGACGTTGACCGGAACGGTGTCGCCGTCGTGTACGTCACCGGCGAGCAGCATCTTGGCCAACTGATCGCCGATGGCGTGCTGCACCAGCCGGCGCAAGGGCCGGGCGCCGTAAACGGGGTCGAATCCCCGCTGCGCCAGCCAACGTTTTGCCGGCAGCGAGACCGCCAGCTGCAGCCGGCGCTGTGCGAGCCGCTTGTCCAGCTGGTCGAGCTGGATGTCGACGATCCGCACCAGCTCTTCGGGATTGAGCCCCTCGAAAATGAGCACATCGTCGAGACGGTTGATGAACTCCGGCTTGAACGCCGCGCGTACCGCTGCCATCACCTGCTCCTCGCTGCCACCCGACCCGAGGTTGGACGTCAGGATGAGGATCGTGTTGCGGAAGTCGACCGTGCGGCCCTGCCCGTCGGTGAGCCGGCCCTCGTCGAGCACCTGCAGCAGTACATCGAACACGTCGGGGTGCGCCTTTTCCACCTCGTCGAAGAGCACCACCGTGTAGGGACGCCGGCGCACCGCCTCGGTCAGCTGACCGCCCTGGTCGTAGCCGATGTAGCCGGGGGGCGCGCCCACGAGGCGGGCCACCGAGTGCTTCTCGCCGTACTCGCTCATGTCGATGCGGACCATCGCCCGCTCGTCGTCGAACAAGAAGTCAGCGAGTGCCTTGGCCAGCTCGGTCTTTCCGACACCGGTGGGGCCGAGGAACAGGAACGACCCGGTGGGCCGGTTGGGGTCGGCGACTCCGGCCCGGGTGCGACGGACCGCGTCGGAGACGGCCTGAACGGCCTTCCTCTGCCCGACGACCCGGTGACCCAGCTCGTCTTCCATCCGCAGCAGCTTGGCGGTCTCGCCCTCCAGCAGCCGGCCGGCCGGGATGCCGGTCCATGCCGACACCACATCGGCGATGTCGTCGGGACCGACCTCTTCCTTGAGCATCACGTCGGTCCGCGCCTCAGCCGTCGGCAGCGCGGCGTCGAGTTTCTTTTCCACCTCGGGGATGCGGCCGTAACGCAGCTCGGCGGCCTTGGCCAGGTCACCGTCGCGCTCGGCACGCTCGGACTCGCCGCGCAACGTGTCGAGCTGTTCCTTGAGCTCGCGGACGACGTCGATGGCGTTCTTCTCGTTGTGCCAGCGCGTGGTCAGCTCCGCGAGTTGCTCCTTGTAGTCGGCAAGTTCGGCGCGCAACTTCTCCAAGCGCTCCTTGGATGCCGCGTCTGCTTCTTTGGCGAGCGCCATCTCTTCGATCTCGAGTCGGCGCACCAGCCGTTCGACCTCGTCGACCTCCACCGGGCGCGAATCGATCTCCATCCGCAGCCGGCTGGCGGACTCGTCGACCAGGTCGATCGCCTTGTCCGGCAGGAATCGGGCGGTGATGTAGCGGTCGGACAATGTGGCCGCGGCCACCAGCGCCGAGTCGGTGATGCGCACGCCATGGTGCACCTCGTAGCGGTCCTTGAGTCCGCGCAGGATGCCGACGGTGTCCTCCACCGACGGCTCACCGACGAAGACCTGCTGGAAGCGCCGCTCCAGCGCCGCGTCCTTTTCGATGTACTTGCGGTACTCGTCGAGCGTGGTGGCGCCGACCAGCCGCAGCTCGCCGCGGGCCAGCATCGGCTTGATCATGTTGCCGGCGTCCATGGCCGATTCACCGGACGCGCCGGCCCCGACGATGGTGTGCAACTCGTCGATGAACGTGATGATCTGCCCCGCTGAGTTTTTGATGTCGTCGAGCACGGCCTTGAGCCGTTCCTCGAACTCGCCGCGGTACTTGGCGCCTGCCACCATCGAGCCGAGGTCCAGGGAGACCACGGTTTTGTCGCGCAGGCTCTCAGGCACGTCGCCGGCGATGATGCGCTGGGCCAGGCCCTCCACAATCGCGGTCTTGCCGACACCCGGCTCCCCGATGAGCACCGGGTTGTTTTTGGTACGACGAGACAGCACCTGCACGACGCGGCGAATCTCGTTGTCCCGTCCGATGACCGGGTCGAGCTTGCCCTCGCGGGCGCGGGCCGTCAGGTCTGTGGAGTACTTCTCCAGCGCCTGGTAAGTGGCCTCGGGGTCAGCGCTGGTCACCCGAGCGCTGCCACGTACTTTGACGAAGGCGTCGCGCAATGCCTCCGGGGACGCACCGTGGCCGGTGAGCAGCTTGGCTACCTCGGAATCGCCGGTAGCCAGCCCCACCAGCAGATGTTCTGTCGAAACGTATTCGTCGTCCATCTCGGTGGCCAGCTGCTGAGCGGCAGTGACGGCAGCCAGCGATTCGCGGGACAGCTGTGGTGTCGAGTTGGCGCCGCTGGCCTGTGGCAGCCGGTCGAGGATGTGCTGCGCTTCAGCGCGGATGGTCGCGGGTTCAACGCCGACAGCCTCCAATAGCGGCGCGGCGATCCCGTCGTTCTGCGTCAGCAAGGCCAACAGTAGATGGGCCGGCCTGATCTCGGGGTTACCGGCAGCTGTCGCCGCCTGTAAGGCCGACGTCAGGGCAGCCTGCGTCTTGGTTGTCGGGTTGAAAGAGTCCACGACACCTCCGTTCGGGTATTAGGGAAAATGCTTGTCGCGTTGTACAACGCCGTCAAGGTTGAGTCTGTTCCGCTCAACTCTAACGGATCTTCCCGCCTGGGCTCCATGCGGTCGCGGCCGGACGCGCTTGCCAAAGAGAGATGGAGGCGGCACGCTTTGCGCGTGTCCACCGCTCCCCTGACGGCGCGTGACGTCGAGAGCCTCGACCACTGGCGGGCGCTCTGCCCCGAACTGCGCGTAGAAAGCGCGGTTGGCCAGCCGATATTCGACGTCGGTGATGTGAACGAACTCGTCGGAAACCTTCGCCTCGAAGGCTACGTGAACGCGCCGGGCGTAATGGGTCGGTCGGTGTTCGAGCCGCTCCGGGCCTGCGTTGAGGCACTACACGGGGCGGGCATTCCGCTCGCGTTCGCCTTCGTCTACGACGAATTCTGGCTCGCGTTCCAAGGTGTCTCGCGCTTCATCGAGGCCGCGCTGGGTAAGGACTACTTCGCGCTGCCCGACTTCTGGGTGTGGCACTTGACCGCATCGGAGCAGGCAACGGGCTTCGCGCCGCACCGCGACCGTGTCCAGCCGACGCTCGACCCCGACAACTCGCCGCACGCGCTCACGGTATGGCTGCCGCTTTCCGACGCGACACCACTGAACGGCTGCATTTACGTGCTGCCCGCCCAGCACGACGAGCGGTTCGGCCGCCGCGTCTGGGACGGACCCGGCAACACCGCGGTCGAGAATGTGCAGGACATCCGCGCCGTGCCGGCCCGGGCCGGCAGCCTTCTCGCCTGGAATCAGGCGATCCTGCATTGGGGCGGCCGCGCCAGCCGGCGCGCGGAGGGACCGCGAACGAGCGCGGCGTTCGAGTTCCAGCGCGGCGACAAGCCACCCTTCAACGAGCCGCTGCTGGACCCGCGGCGCATCCCGCCGTTTGCGGAGCGTCTCGGCCTGATCGGCAAGCAAGTGCTGCAGTACCAGCACATGTATCCCCTGACTCCGGACGTCGAGCGCCTCGCGATCGAGCTCCGCGACCGCTTCATGCCCCGCATAGAATCACGACACCGGCCAAGTAACAACCGCCTTCCGGAACAGCCGGGGCCGGGGCCGAGCGGGCGACGATTGACCGATCCGAAGCTATTGCGCGAGTCCATGACCCGCCGGCTGTTGCGCCGATCGACGGCCGCCGGGCACATCACCCTGCCCGCCGTTCCGAGCATGGTCGACGAGTACGTGACCATGTGTGACACCTTGTTCGCGGCCATGGGCAGCAGGTTCAACGTCGAAGAACTTGCTCATCTCAGGACGGTGCTGGAAGAACAATCGGCGCAGGCCTACGCGGCCACGCCGCGCTCGACCATCAGCATCTCGCACGACGTCCCGATCGGCACGAACCTGAACTACCACATAGCCGCCAAATGGCAGACGATCAGCGAGACCTACCACAATTGGATTGCCACCCGCGAGCCGCCACTGTTTGGTACCCAACCGGATGCTCGCGTCTGGGCGCTCGCGAGCGAGGCAGCCAATCCCAGAGCGCACTGGGTCCTCGAAATCGGCGCGGGAACCGGACGCAACGCCCTGGCCCTGGCACGACGTGGGCACCCGGTCGACGTAGTCGAGTTGACCCCGAAGTTCGCAGACATGATTCGCGCGGACGCAGAGCGAGAATCACTCGACGTGGTGGTCCACCAGCGCGACATCTTCGCGAGTACGGATGATCTACGCCACAGCTATCAACTGATAGTCCTCTCCGAGGTGGTGCCCGAATTCCGAACCACGCAGGAGCTGCGAAGCTTGTTCGAGCTCGCCGCCAATTGTCTCGTACCCGGCGGACGTTTGGTGTTCAATACGTTCTTGGCGTGCCCGGGCTACACGCCGGACAACGCCGCGCGTGAACTCGCGGAGCAAATGTATTCGAGCATCTTCACACGACCCGAAATGTCCACTGCAGCAGCCGGATTACCCATCGAGCTGACAGCCGACGACTCCGTATATGAGTACGAGAAGGCTCACCTGCCCGACGGCGCTTGGCCGCCCACCGGCTGGTATGCCCATTGGGTCAGTGGCCTTGACGTGTTCGACCTCGAGCGCGAAGAATGCCCGATCGAGATGCGCTGGCTCGTGTACACCAAGGCGGGTTGAGGCCCGCCGGTCGGCGGCGAGCTTAGAATCGGGGGCCGTGGGCTTAGAGAACCGGGACGCGCTGGGGGTGTTGCGCGACGCGTTCAAACAGGAGGGTCCGGGCTCAGCAGACGCAAGCGGTGAGCTCGTGGGCCGGTTCTACGCCCACTGGTTCGGCCTCGATCCCTCGGTACGCGATCTGTTCCCGCCTGAAATGGACGGCCAGCGAGCCGCTTTCGCGTACGCGATGGAGTGGGTATACGGCGAATTGGTCGCCCAGCGCGCGCAGGAGCCGGTGGCCTTTCTTGCCCAGCTCGGCCAGGATCACCGCAAATATGGGGTGCTGCCGTCCCATTACGACACGTTGCGGCGCGCGTTGCACGCGGCCCTGCGCAGTCACCTCGGTGACGCCTGGACGGACGCCGTCGAGGACGCGGCCAACCAGTCGCTGAACTTGATCACCGGCGTGATGAGCGGCGCCGCCGACGCCGACGAGGCGCCCGCTTGGTGGGACGGCACCGTCATCGAGCACAGTCGGGTGTCGCGTGATCTCGCGGTGGTTCGGCTGCGCCTGGATCGCCCGATGCACTATCACCCCGGGCAGTACGTCAATGTGCACATTCCGCAATGCCCGCGCCGGTGGCGCTATCTGAGCCCCGCCATCCCGGCTGATCCGGACGGCGGAATCGAGTTTCACGTCCGCGTCGTCCCCGGCGGCTTGGTCAGCACCGCCATCATCAACGAAACGCTCCCCGGCGACCGGTGGCGACTATCCAGTCCGCACGGCGGACTTCACGTCGACCGCGAGGGCGGTGACGTGCTGATGGTCGCCGGTAGCACCGGCCTCGCACCGCTACGCGCGGTGATCATGGACCTCACGCGCTACGCGGTGAACCCGCGGGTGCATCTGTTCTTCGGCGGTCGGTACTCGTGCGAGCTCTACGACCTGCCCACTCTCTGGCAGGTTGCGGCCCACAATCCGTGGCTGTCGGTAACACCGGTCGCGGAGTACGGCCGCGATCCGTCGTGGGCCGCCGACTATCCCGACGCCACCCCTCCGCGCGGGCTGCACGTGCGCCAAACCGGCCGGCTGCCCGACGTGGTGACCAAGTACGGCGGCTGGGGTGACCGACAGATCCTGATCTGCGGCGGCCCCGCGATGGTTCGCGCCACGAAAGCCGCTCTGATCGCTAAAGGTGCCCCTCCGGAGCGGATTCAGCACGACCCATTGTCGCGGTAGCGGTTTAGGCTAACGGCGTGAACGTCACAACGTTGCGCGACCCGTCGTCGTCGGTAGCCGCTCAGTTCGTGCCCGGCGCGGGCATGATCGGCACCTCGCTGACCGACTCGGGAGTGGAACTGCTCGGTCAGCGGCGCGGGCTGGATGCCTACCTGGAAGCCGGCAAGACGATGGGGATACCGATTTTGTATCCCTGGGCAAACCGGTTGGGCAGCAACACTTATACCGCCGAAAACAAGACGGTTACGCTGACACCGGGCGAAAACGGTGTCCGCCCCGACCCCAACGGTTTACCGATCCACGGCACGCTGGCCGCATATCCGGACTGGCGGGTGACGGCCGAGTCGGGGAACGAACTGACCGCCGAGGTGGACTTCGGCGCCAACCCCCGGTTGCTGGCCAGCTTCCCGTATCCGCACGTGCTCGCGGTGACAATCCGACTGGCCGAACGGACGCTGACGCTGCGCACCACGATCACCGCTACCGGCGACACCCCGGTCCCGCTCTGCTTCGGATTCCATCCATACCTGCGGATACCGGAGGCGCCCCGCGGCGAGTGGATCATCGAGACACCGCCGCTGCGGCACCTCGGTCTGGACGGGCAGGGGCTGCCAACCGGCCAAACGACGCCACAGCCGGAGAGCGTGGAACCGTTAGGTGACAAGGCTTTTGATGATGCCTATGATCAGGTGGAGGTCGGGGCGGTGTTCGCGGTGTCCGGCGGCGGGCGCCGCATCGAGGTGCACTTCGAACAGGGGTATCCGGCGGCGCAGATCTTCGCGCCGGTCGGCGAGGACTTGATTTGTTTCGAGCCGATGACCGCACCGACCGACGCGCTAAGCCGCGGCGGCTACGAATCCGCACGTCCGGGCCAACCGGCAGTCGCGCAGTTTTCAATCCGCGTTTAGCATTCTTAGCCAATCCCGGGCAGGAGGAGCAAGTTGAGCCCTGGCGACAGCGGTACGTCGATCGATGACTTGCTGGACCGCGCGGTGCGGGCCATCAACGAAGGCGACCGTGCGACCGCGACCGCGTTGGCCGAGCGGGTTCTTGCTGTCGACCGCGGCAACCAAGAAGCCGAGGACCTCCTTGCCGCGCCGGCTCGCTACGGCGAAATGCGCCGACTGACAATCATGTTCACCGACCTCGTCGACCTCGCCCCCTTCAACGCGCTATCGACCGGTGCGAAGCGCGAGACGTACCACACCCTGGTCGGCCGCTACCAGGACGAAGTGCGCCGAATTGTCGATCGATATGAGGGCCACATCAGCTCGATCACGGGCGACGGATTGTTAGCCGTATTCGGGCACCCCAAGGCGCATGAGAACGACGTGCGACGTGCCGTCGCGGCAGGGCTGGATATCACCCGCGCCGCAGCGCAACTCAACAGCTTCGGCGTAGTCATCAACGTTCGCGTCGGAATCCACCGCGGCCTGGTCTATCTCGACACCGACCAGGACGACGTCTACGGCTCCGCCGCCCATCTGGCCGCCCGTCTTTCCGGTTTGGCCGAGCTGGGCACGGTGGCGGTGTCGGATTCGGTCGCTCCCCTGGTGAGTCATTTGTTTGAACTCAGCACGTATACGACGGCACTGATCCAGGGCGAGGGCGGCTTGCTCAACCATCACCGGGTGCTCGGTGAGCGGCCAGCAGCGGCGCCCCCGCGGAGCCCTCCCCTGATCGGGCGCGACCATGAGCGGGACTGGCTACGGCAGAGCTGGCAGTGGGTACGCGACGGACTGCCGACCAGCCCGGGCGTCGTATTTCGCGGTGAACCGGGAATCGGTAAGACCCGGCTGGCGAATGAGGCAGCCGAATTCGTCCGGAGTTCGGGCGCGCCCGTGATCGAGCTGTTTGGTTCCCCGCTACATACCGACACCGGCCTGCACCCGGTGCGCAGGCTCATCGAACGCCGATGCGGCATCACCCGGCTCACCGACGGTCCAGAGCGTCTGCGCCTACTTCAAGCCGAACTGCAGGCCTGCGGGCTGAATCCCGCGGAGGCGGTGCCTCTGCTCGCCCCGGTAATCGGAGTCGGTCCCGAAAACGGTTATCACCCGCCTGCTGTGGAAGGCCGAACCCTTTACGAATTGATCGGCGCGACCGTTCAGCAGTACGTGCTCGCTTGCGTCGGTGAACAGGCCGGATTACTGATCGCAGAGGATGCGCACTGGTTCGACCCGTCGACGTGCGAGCTGCTGAACTCATTGCTGAAACGCGTGGACGGGGGGTTGCTGATCGTCTTGACGGGACGCGAAGGTGACTGGCTGCGAACAGATTGGCCGGTAATAATCTTCGAACTCGCGCCTCTGACTGACGAGCAGTCCGACGCGTTGATCGATGCTTTGGAGCCGTCGGTCACCGATGCCCAGCGAATCGCGGTACGGAATCGATGTGACGGGGTGCCGCTCTACATCGAACACGTCGTCAGCGAGCTCGATGTCGCTGAACCCGACTCTGGGGTACCCGACGCGCTGTACGACCCGCTGTTCGCCAGGCTGCAGCACCCCCACGCCGATGTTGTGCCGGTGGTGCAGGCCGCTGCCGCCATCGGGCGCTCCGGTGATCTGCCCTTGCTCCGCTCCGTGGTCGGACGCGACGCCAAAGAAGTCGACAAAGTCGTCACCGAACTGGTGCGGGTGCGCGTGCTGGAACGACGCGGCACCGACGGTTGGCGATTCCGCCACGAATTGCTCCGGGAACTCGCCGCCGAGCTGACACCGCTCACCCTGCGTTGTGACCTGCACGCACGCGCTGCCCGCACGCTGGTCGGTGCGGCGGACGGCGCAGAAGCGGACTGGCGTGTGGTCGCAAACCACTTCGAGGAAGCACAGCAACACGAAGAAGCCGTCGAGGCCTACCAGAAGGCCTCGACGAACGCTCGACGCCGCGGCGCCGTAGTGGAAGCACGCGTATGCCTGACCAATGCCCTCGATCAACTCGCCCAATGCGCCGCTGGACCACAGCGTGACCGCAAAGAGATCGCGATCCGGCTGGAGCGCGGCTTCTTGGCGGGCGCCACGGAAGGAAGCATGAGCGGCGAGGGCCCCGCCGACTTCCAACGGTGCCTGGCATTGGCGAACACCGGCAACTATCAAGACGAAATGCTCAGCACGCTTACCGCGCTGATCGGCTACTACGTAACGAGGGCCGAACTGCGCCGAGCCCATGAGCTACTCGAAACGCTTTATGACCGGATCGCGGAAGACCGACAGTGGGGCTATCCGGCGATCGAATCGTCACTGGGAACGGTCTTCTGGTTGGAAGGCGACTTCGTTGCCGCACGCGATCACCTGGGGCGGGCGCTGGCCGACCGCTCCGCGGCCGATCCGGACAAGTTGAACGCCACCTGGTGGATCGCCACGGATCCCATTACCGCGGCGCACAACTACCTGGCACTGATCCATGTGGCGCATGGCGACCTGGACCGCGCTAGTGCCGACATCGCCGAAGCGGTGAGCCGCAGTGATGGCCTCGGCTACCCGCAGAACGCCTACAACCGGGCGTTTACGTACTTCATCGAGATCTGGGTATGCCTAGAGGCGGGCCTACTCTCGGAGGCAGCCGCCCTTATCGCAGGCCTTCGCCAGCTGAGCGAGCAGTCGGGACTCGACTTATGGTTGCAAATCGGCGCCACCGAGCACGCGACTGTCAAGGCGCTGACCGCGCTGGCCGGTGGTGCCGACGCAGCCACGCTGACAGCCCGGGCCGAAAAGATAGCCCTTCGAGTGGACGGCTCGCGCCTGCTGCACCTCAACAATTATCTGACGTTCAAGGACGCGATTATCGGCCGCCTACTAATAGCCGCGGGTCAAGCCGATAAGGCGCGTGAACGGTTGGAGATGTCGCTCGGGCACGCCGAAGAGACGGGAATGCACTTCTACGACGCCGAGCTGCTGCGCGTACGAGCCCACACTTTCACGGACCCGCAGGAACAACACCGCGCCTTGACCGCCGCGCTTGAGTTCGCACGCGAACAAGGCGCGACTCTATTCGAATTACGTTGTCTCTTAGATTTTTTCGTCCTCACCGGTGACGGTGATCGGTCTCAGCTGTCCGACACCGTCGGTCGGTTCCGTGGCGACGCGCGTTGGCCGGAACTCGCACACGCGCAAAGGATTCTTTCGTGACTCCGCGGTAAGACTGGATTGATAGGCGCCAGCAGCAGGCCGGTCACGAAAACTCGAACGTATGCACACGGTAACCATCGCGCATACTCCGCAACGCCGTTTTTAACAGGAAGCCGGGGATGGTCATCGCTTTGAAATCACGTGCACGTCCGACCACCGAAATCGGTTCACCGGAACGCTTATAGCCACTGCCGAGGAACAGTTGCTCGGGGTGATCTTCCAGCAGCATGAATGGGCTGCCCAGCGCCTCGGTCTGCTCCCGCGCGTTCTTGCGCAGATATCTGTTGACGAACGTCTTGTCCAGCAACTCGCAGATCAAAGTATGCGCTGGAAAAGCATCTTTTAGCTGCCCTAATAGCTCTTTCACCCGGACGGTGTCGAGGTACATGAGCACGCCTTCGATCACGAGAAGGGTGTGAGCACCGGGATCGCACTGACGTAGCGCCGCCGGCAACTCGCCGTTGGCGAAATCCACCGGGATACGCCAAAGCGGATTGCCACAGGTTTCCACCGGTGCACATGTGTTCTTGTGGGCGATCAAAGCGGGTTCGTCGATGTCGTACCAGCGCCCGCCGGCCAGCCGGTAGGGGCGGCTGTCGAACCCGGCGCCGATGTTGACAATTTGCAGATCCTTGTCGTCCTTGAGGCGACGAGCGATCTCGTCCTGGAAAATCCTTGACCGCACGACGTTGACTGACTTGGTTCTGGCAGCGCTATGGCCTTCGAAGCGCGACAAAATTGCCCACCCCTGGCTGGTCATGAAATCCTCGGCATAAATATCGCCACACAGCGGCCGGGCCGACCTCGCGTCCTCGGTGCGAATACCACAGCAGTAGAAGGCCATTGGCTTGATGGAGTCAGTCATTTCGATCACCCCTCCCAATTGTCGCACTTCAGGGCACATGGTCGCGTGCTCCGGCTCAGCGACGTAATCACGCCGGCTTGAATGTCCACGCCTGCACATTGTGCCGCGCACAGAAGCAACACGCCACGGTGAAGTAGGCAAAGCCGCGCATCGTGCTCGTGATTGCGAGCCCGCTGAACCTCTGTGAGGAACAGGTCAGAGGTATGCCTCGTCCAGCCTGTCGGGCGTATTCGAGATCCCTTCGAGCGCCCGGATGTTGGCGGAAACGTCGTCGCTCTCATGCTTGGCGACGGCGCGAACGAGCGCGGGGAACGGCGTCAACCGCTCGGGCGGTTGCAGGTACCAGTCACCCAGCGCCGCCGTCCAGGCCGCCTGGTTCACCTGCTTCTGGATGGCACTCTCCGGATGCATGGCCATGTAGACGGCGAACAACCAAGCCCCTTTGCGCAACTTCACCAGCACCCGATTGAGCACGCCGAGCTCATCGGGTATTAGCCGGCGGGTCCAGCGCAACTCCGGTGAGAGCCGCTGCAACACGTCAACGATGCCGGGGATCTGGGAGCAGAGCACCGCGTTGACGCGATTGAAGTCGTCCTCCAGCGTGTCCAGCGAGTGAGGCGCAATCGTGATGCACGCCATGCCCAGATCGAACGTGATGTGGGCATTGAATGCGCTCATCAAGTGCTGCAGAATGATCGCCTGACCGTCCTTGTCCCCGACGAACGCGACCTCCCATGCGAGCGTCAGAGGCGAGTAATCGTTTGGGTAAAAGTACGCGTTCAATGCGTTGAAGTAGCGCTGGGCAAAGGCCACATCGAGCCGCTCAACACGCTGCCCGTCGTCGAATTGACCTTCGTTGATGGCTTCGCGAATGGCTAGGGTGACGCGCTTGTATACGACAGCGAAGTAGCCGATGTGGCTGTTCGCATTGACAGACCAGTCGATGATTTGATCCACGTTGCGCAGAACATCGTCAATGTTCTGCGCATCCTTGAAGCGGGGCAGCTGGCGCGTGATCATCTTGGTCATGTGTGCCAGCGTGGGCCGACTGGGTAGTGCTGTCACGCGTAGCCGACTACTCCATCGTGTCCGCGACAGGTACTAGAGCGACACGCAAGCCCTGACGTCAGGCGAGAACGTCCCACTTGCGGGCGAGGTGATCAGGTATGTCGAAGGACGCCCGGTCGCCACCCCGCTCCAATTTGAATCCTGCGTCGAACAGGTCATGCCCGAATGGCACTGCCAATCGCGAGGCCAGTCGGTAACGCGGCAGGTCGCGTTCTACCTGCCCCAAGACGTGCACAAACAGCCACTTGGCGATGCGTGCGAGTGGCCCGAGGTCGTCGACCAGATCCGACTTCGGAACGAGCAACAGGTCGGCGGTCTCGTCGCCGATCAAATGGCGAATCAGCGGCGGGATCGTGTCGTCGAACCGATGCAGAGGTGTCAGCTCGTCCATCAGATTGATGAGCGCACCGGTGAGTTCCTGCCCTTCGGCCGACGCCTTGAACTGCCTGCGCCGGATGGTGTCGACCAGGTCGGCGGCGTCGGCGATGTCGCGCACGAGTAACTCATCGCGCAGACCAAGCAAGTGGCCGATGACGTTCCACAGGTGCAGGTACGCCTCGACATCCTTGGCAGGCACGCGCACGCCAAGGCGACGCATCGGATCGGAAAAGACATACGAGAAGCTCATGCGGGTCCCCGCCAGGTCCTCCTGGTTGATCGGTGTTCCCCAGTCCGCGGGCCACATGCCAGGCGTCAACTCGTTGCGGGCCTTGATCAAGTGCCGAACAGCGGCATGCATCAATCGGACGCGCTGAATGGTGCGCCGGCCCTTGCCCGTTTCGTCGAGCCCGCCGACGGTTGCCACGTCGACCAGGAACTGGCCGGTCTCCATCACCCGCCGGCGCGCGTCGGTGTCGAGCCGGGCGGTCATGCACAGCACCTTGACGCCCTTGGCGGCCGCGTACGCCGACGGCAGCGATGCGCAGAACAGGCAGCATGCGATCTGGAGACCCCACGTCTCGAATAGCTGCTGCCCGCGCTTGATTTTGCCCATGTCGGCCCACTCGGGCAGGGGTAGCGTCGCGCCCAAATAGTCCTGGATCTCCGCGGGCAACGCCTCCGGCACCGGCTGGTCGACGCGGACCAGCGTCTGCATCATGGCGTTGACGGCATCGACGCCGCCACGCTCGAGCACGGCCGCAACCGGCGCATCGGCCACCGGATCGCCTAGCTTGCGCATGCTGTCGAGCAGCGTGTCCGTCCACCGGGAGCTGCCGTTGCCGCCGACCATGCGAGCAGCCTGTCAGACTTTGCGTGGCAGCGACACGAGTAGTCGACTACGCAATTTCCGCGTTAGCGCGACTTGCGCGGCTTCCAAACCACCAGCGCGGTGCTCTTGGGCACCACCGCGATCTCGCGGCGCTGGTTGGCGCGCAACGCCTCGATCTCGACCGCCATCTCCTGCAGCCGCGACTGCAGCGCCTCGACCTGATTGGTCAGCTCGATGATGCGCTTGATGCCGGCGAGGTTGACCCCCTCGTCCTGGGAGAGCCGCTGCACCTGGCGCAGCAATTCGACATCATGCTGCGAGTAGCGGCGCCCACCACCGGAAGTGCGCTGCGGGCTGACCAGTCCGAGCCGGTCGTAGGTGCGCAGGGTTTGCGCGTGCATGCCGGCCAATTCGGCGGCCACCGAGATCAAGAAGGTCCGCGCTTCGTCTCTCCGGGAGTTCTTCGCCATTTAGCGATTACCTGCCCATCCGGCCCGTGGGTTGAAACCACTGGCACGCTCGGCCTCCGCGTAGGCCTCGAGCGCCTCTTGGGCGGTGCCTTCCAAGTCGGACGGCACGGCCACCTTCACGGTGACGAGCAAGTCCCCGTTACCGCCACTGCGCTTGGGCACACCGCGCCCGCGCACCCGCAGGATGCGGCCGTCGGAGGTGCCCTTGGGCACCTTGACCCCAACCTTCCCATCCAGCGTCGGCACCGAAAGCGTTGAACCCAAGGCTAATTCGCTGAAGCTGACAGGAATGGTCACGGTGAGGTCGTCGCCGTCGCGGCCAAAGACCTTGTCCGGCCGCACGTGCACAGTGACATACAGGTCACCCGACGGAGCACCGCGCAATCCGGCCTCGCCTTGCCCGGGCAGCCGGATTCGCTGGCCGTCCTCGACGCCGGGCGGTATCCGCACGTTGATGGTGCGGGTCCGGGTCGTCACGCCGGTGCCTTTGCACTCGTCGCAGGGATGCTCGATGATCGAGCCACTGCCCCGGCAGTCGGTGCACGGTTCAGAGAAGCCGAAGGCACCCTGATTGCGGTTGATGACACCGGCGCCGTTACAGGTGGGACACACCTTCGGGCTGGTGCCCGGCCGGGCTCCGCTGCCATGGCAGTTGGTGCACGGTGCCGGACTGGTCAACCGCAATGGCATCGCTACGCCTTGGGCGGCCTCGACGAAGTCCAGCTCCGTCTCTGTCTCCAGGTCGTTTCCGCGCCGCGGCCGACTGGGCCGGGCGCTGGTGCCGCCGCGTCCGAACAAACCACCGAACAGGTCGCCGATGTTGTTGCCGCCGCTTCGCCCGGCCGCGTCGAACAGATCGTTGAGGTTGAACTCGCCATCACCACCGACGTTGAAGCCACTGGTGTCGAACCGGCGTCCGCCCAAGCCACCGCCGGCGAACAGCCGTCGGGTCTCGTCGTACTCCTTGCGCTTGGCCGCATCCGTGAGCACTTCCTTGGCCTCTGACACGGCCTTGTACCGGTCTTCAGCGGCCTTGTTGCCGGGGTTGCGGTCCGGGTGGTTCTCGGCGAGTATCTTGCGCGCCGCGCGCTTTACCTCATCGGGCGTGGCGTCAGAGGAGACGCCCAGCTCCTTGTAGAAGTCTTTTTCGACCCATTCACGTTGGGCCATGTCGCGTCACCTCCGTTCGCCTTTCTCTTTTGTTGTCTTGATTCTGTGCTCTATTCGGCTGAAGCGTCGGCGTTATCGTCTGTGTCGGCGTGCCCGGTTTCGGCGACGGTGTCGACTACACCCACCAGGGCATTGCGCAATACGTGCTCACCCAGTTTGTAGCCGCGCCGCATGACCGTGCCGATCACCGACTTGGAGCCCGGGCCACCGTCGCCCTCGTGTTGCACCGCTTCGTGCAACACCGGGTCGAAATCTTCGCCCTCGGCACCGAACGCCTCGAGCCCGAGCCCGGTCAGTGCGCCGTCTAACTTGTCGGCGACCGACTTCAGTGGTCCGGATTCCAGGTCGCCGTGCGTGCGTGCCCGTTCGAGATCGTCAAGTACGCCTAGCAATTGGCTGACGACGGCGGCCTTGGCCCGATCGGTGGCGGCCTGTTGGTCGCGCAGCGCCCGCTTGCGATAGTTCGCGAAGTCCGCCTGCACGCGCTGCAGATCAGCCGTGAGCTCGGCGACCTCGTCCACCGTCTTTTGCGCCTCGACGCCCACCGGGGCCGCCGGCGCGGTCCCTTCCGGCGTCTCGCCGGAAGGGACCTGCCGTACTTCGCCGGTCTCGGGATCAACCCGCCGTTTGTCGGTGATGGTTACCTGTTCGGGACTGTCATCCCTGTTTCGGTTTTCCTGGCTCACTTGGACTCCTGGTCATCTTCGACCACCTCCGCGTCCACGACGTCGTCCGCTGAGCTCGAGCTGCCGGGCTGCGAGCCATCGGCACCCCCGGCGGCCTGGGTGGCTTCGTAGATCGCCTGCCCCAGCGCCTGGGACTCCTGACCCAGCTTCTCCATCGCCGTCTTGATCGCGGATATGTCCGTGCCACCGAGCGCCGTCTTGGCCTCGGCCACAGCGGCGTCAACCTTGTTCAAGGTGTCCTCGGGAACCTGCGAACCACCCTCGGCCTCGCGCTGTTCTTTGACGAACTTCTCCGTCTGGTAGACCAGCGTCTCGGCCTGGTTGCGAACGTCGGCTTCCTCGCGACGCGCGCGGTCTTCATCGGCGTGCGCTTCGGCGTCCTTGATCATCCGGTCGATCTCTTCCTTGGAAAGGCCGGAGCCCTCCTGGATTTTGATCGTGTTCTCCTTGCCGGTGCCCTTGTCCTTGGCAGTGACGTGCACGATGCCGTTGGCGTCGATGTCGAAGGTGACCTCGACCTGGGGCACGCCGCGCGGAGCCGGCGGCAGGCCGGTCAGCTCGAAGGAGCCGAGCAGCTTGTTGTGCGAAGCGATTTCGCGCTCGCCCTGGTAGACCTGGATCTGCACCGACGGCTGATTGTCATCGGCCGTGGTGAAGGTCTCCGACCGCTTGGTCGGGATGGTGGTGTTGCGTTCGATGAGCTTGGTCATCACGCCGCCCTTGGTCTCGATACCGAGACTCAGCGGAGTAACATCAAGCAGCAGAACGTCTTTCACCTCACCCTTGAGAACGCCGGCCTGCAGCGCAGCGCCCACCGCGACGACCTCGTCGGGGTTGACACCCTTGTTGGGCTCCTGGCCGCCGGTCATTTCCTTGACCAGATCCGAGACCGCCGGCATACGGGTGGAACCACCCACCAGAACCACGTGGTCGATATCGGAGACCGGGATACCGGCGTCCTTGATAACCGACTGGAACGGGTTGCGGGTGCGGTCCAGCAGATCCAGAGTGATTTTCTGGAACTCCGCACGCGTCAGCTGTTCGTCGAGGAACAGCGGGTTCTTGTCCGCATCGACGGTGATGTAGGGCAGGTTGATCGAGGTGCTCTGGCTCGAGCTCAGCTCGATCTTGGCCTTCTCGGCGGCCTCACGCAGCCGCTGCATGGCCATCTTGTCCTTGGTCAGGTCAATACCGCTGGTGCCCTTGAACTTTTCGACCAGCCAGTCGACGACGCGCTGATCCCAGTCGTCACCACCGAGGTGGTTGTCACCGCTGGTGGCACGAACCTCGACCACGCCCTCGCCGATCTCAAGCAGCGAGACGTCGAAGGTGCCGCCGCCCAGGTCGAAGACCAGGATGGTCTGTTCCTTCTCGCCCTTGTCCAGGCCGTAAGCCAGCGCCGCGGCAGTGGGTTCGTTGACGATGCGCAGCACATTCAGACCGGCGATCTGGCCGGCCTCCTTGGTGGCCTGACGCTGGGCGTCGTTGAAGTAGGCGGGCACGGTGATGACCGCGTCGGCGATGTCTTCGCCGAGGTAGCTCTCCGCGTCGCGCTTCAGCTTCTGCAAGATGCGGGCGCTGATCTCCTGCGCGGTGTAATTCTTCCCGTCGATCTCAACGGACCAGTCGGTGCCCATGTGGCGCTTGACCGAACGAATGGTGCGGTCGACGTTGGTCACCGCCTGGTTCTTGGCGGGCTGGCCGACCAGCACTTCGCCGTTGCGCGCGAACGCGACGACCGACGGAGTGGTCCGAGAGCCTTCCGAGTTGGCGACGACAACAGGTTCGCCACCCTCGAGAACCGCGACGACGGAGTTGGTGGTCCCGAGGTCGATACCGACCGCACGAGCCATAGTGATTCCTCCTGATTGTGGTAGAGCTGCATTTCTTGCTTGATTCATGCACTATGCTGAGTGAACCTCGCTCAAGTCTGCCCCGCTGGGCAGTGGGATGTCAACCCCTTATTGAGTCTGGTTCACTCAACTTGCTGACCATGCTAACGGTACGCCCGCGCATCTTGTTCCCGGGGTGGCAACTTCACCGGTCATGGGTTCGTCGCGAGGGCCCGCTCGACGTCGGTCAGCAGGTCATCGGTGTCCTCGATGCCCAACGCGATCCGCGCGAAACCCTCCGGGAACTGGTCTCCCCAGCGGGCCCGGCGATCCACCGAGGTATGGATACCACCAAAGCTGGTGGCCGCGATCAGTAGCTCGCTGCGCCGCACGAGTGCGTGCACGGCCGCGGCACTGGCGAACTCCACGGACACCAACGCACCGAACCTCCGCATCTGCGTCGAAGCCACCGGATGGGCGACATCGTCGGGCAGCCCGGGGTAACGCACGGCGTTGACGCTGGGGTGGTCGCGCAGCATCGCGGCCAGCGCGTGTGCGTTGTCGCATTGGCGCCCGTAACGCAGTCCGGCGCTACCCAAGCCACGCAGCACCAACCATGCGTCGAAGGCGCCGAGGATCGCGCCCGCCAGCAGGCGTTGACGTTCCACCACAGCGGCCAAGTCGAGACGGTTGGTGGCCACGTATCCGGCCAGCACGTCGCTGTGGCCGGACAGGGCCTTGGTGGCGCTGGCGACCACGACGTCCGCGCCCAGCGCCAGCGGCCGCTGACCCAGCGGCGTGGCGGTGGTGTTGTCGACGATCAGACGCGCGTCGTGACTCCGGCAAACCGACGCCAGCCGCTGCAAGTCCACCACATCCAGTGCAGGGTTGGTGGGAGACTCCGCCAGCACCACGTCGGCGCCCGCGGCCGCATCGAGGATTTGCGAACTCGCCGCCTCGATGACGTTAACTCCCACAGGCGCAAGATATTCAGCGGCATAACGGCGCACCTGGTAGTAGCCGTCAGCGGGGATAACCAGCACCGAGCCGGGCTTCGTCAGCGCGCGCAGTACCACACTGATTGCCGCCATGCCGGAGCCGAAAACAAACGCGCTGGCTGCGCCCTCGAGCTCGGCGATCGCCGACTCCAGCTGCCGCCACGTCGGATTGGAGCCGCGGCCGTAGGTGTCCAGGTCGACGGCGTCATCACTCGGCGGGTCATCATCGGTCGACAGATGGTACGTGGACGCCAGGACGGGCGACGGTGCCACCGGCCGACCCGGGATCGCCGGCGGGCTCGTGGCTTTGACGCAGCGCGTGGAATCGCCGTATTGATCATTCATCTGTGCGTTTCACCCACCTTCCTTCCCCGCACGGCGGGGCGCGATGTATTGACGTTGGCGACGACGTGTTGGGTGTTGTACGGCGCGCCAACAGGGATTCCACGTGCATCGTTGAGCGTATTCCACTGGCTGACAAAGACATTCAAATTCTCGAGGGTGGAACCAGGGACGATGTACCCCCCATAGGGTTGAGGCGTGATTTTGTGGTCAACGATCGTCGTCACGGCGCCTTCGAGGAATATTTTCGTCGGCTCATCGGCCACGCGGACCTCGATGTTTCCGGTCGTCGCGTTGAAACCCGCGAGCACGACCTGGCCGTCGACTTCCCGCAGGCTGATCTCGCCGAACTTCTGCCCTTGGCTGATGGGTGAGGCCCTGCGTCCGGGTCGGCCCCAGCGGTGCCCGAATGTAGGGGCGCCACGTCGAACGGTTCGTGAAGGTGTCGGGATCGGCCCGGTACAGACTGACTCCCTGGCTGCGGTCAAAGGAGTTTGCCGCGATATACACGTGCCCGTCATCACCCAGGTAGCCGCTGATCTGTGTAGGAGAACCCCGGGCGGGCCGCCACGATCCTTTGATCGGCTTCCAGCCTTTTGCTGGATCACTCGTGGCCTCCACCAGCCACGAACCCCCGTCGGGACTCAGGTTGCTGGTCCCCACCGCCATCATGTACGTCTTGCCGTCGACCAGCACGCTGCCCGCCGGCAACGTGTTCTTCCCTCGTGCCGGCCGCGGCGGAATGAACAGCGGATTCGGGCCGCCGGCGGGCCCGTTAAAGGGTTCGCCGAATCGCGGACGACCCTTCTCGTCGAATGTCACCGGAACCGCCACCGACGGGTAGTGCGGACCGACCCCGACCTTGTCGCCGCCGAACGAATCACCGAATACGGCAACGAAGGAGCCGTCGGGCAATTGAACAATCTCGCCCAAATCCGCCGCGCCGATCCCCGGGATGGCTCCATCGGCGCCGGTGCCGGCAACGGGGCCCAAGTTGCGTGCGTTACCGGGCGGCAGTGGCATCGCGTAGATCCGGAATGAGTTCGTCGATCAGCTCCAGCAATGCACGGGTGGCCGCGCTCAGCGACCGGGTCGCAGACCTCGCGACGAAAAGCCGCCATTGCAGGTCGTAATCGGCGATGCGGACCGTCGCCAGGCCGGAACCGTTGATGTCGTCGGGGGTGAACTGGCCGAGAATGCCGATTCCCAGGCCGTTTCGGATGTAGGTCGCGGCCGTGCCGATGTCGGCGACCTCGACGGCAACGGTCCGCTCCACGCCTGCGGCGGCAAATGCGTTGTCGACTACGGCTCTGTTGCCGTACCCCGGCGGCCCGTCAACGAAAGACATTCCGGCCAACTCGGCCAGCGGTACGGAATCCCGCTGCGGCGAGCCGGTGGCCATCGGGGACGACCAGCATTAGCGGTATCGAGGCTACGAGGCGGGCGTGCAGGTCGGGCGGCGGCGGACCGGTGCAAGCGAGAAAGGCGACGTCGAGATCGCCGTCGCGAAGTTGCCGAAAGAGCCCGGCCGATCCGGCGCTCGCTGCACGCAAGTGCACCACCACCTCTGGATGCCGGGCATGGAAGTCGACCAGCAGGGCAGGTATGTCGATGATGCTGATCGACGTCAACGTTCCCACCGTGACCGTGCCGCGCACTCCGCCGAGGGTTGCGTTGACCGCGTCCTTGGCGGCGCAGGCAGCGTCGAGGGTTTCGCGGGCGCGGGGCCGCAGTGCCTCCCCGGCCGGGCTGAGTGACACGCCCCCCGGACCCCGAACGAACAGTTTCGCGCCGAGTTCGCGTTCGAGAGTCTTGATCGTCGCGGACACTCCGGATTGGACCACCTGAAGGCGCTTGGCGGCGCCGGTGAAGCTCTGGCTGTCCGCGACCGCAAGAAAGTACTCGAGATGACGAAGCTCCACCCAGTGATTATCACTGATAGTGCTGGCAGTTATCACAAGATTTCGTTGGCCCTGATCGGACGGTCGCGCGTAGCGTCGAGCTATCGAGCTCAGGCGATCCCGCTCACGGTCATCGCGAACCCCTCCCAACCGCTCGATGCGTCGGCGAATTTTTCGAGCGAGAAGGTCTGCTCGCAGACAGAGATCGCGCGCCTTCGACCCTGCGACTGTGCTGGATGGTGTCCGCCATGACCCAGGAGGCTCCCCCTCCGACCAGGTCCAAAACCCGCTGGTCATCTGCGTCCGTCGATGACCAATTCGTCGTCGAGAATCCCGCCACGGGCCGGCCCGTAACCCTTGTCCACGGCGCCGGGCCGGACGAGGTGGATCAGGCGGTGCGGGCGGCGCATGCGGCGCAGCCGAACTGGAAGCGCCGGCCCGCGCGGGAACGTGGCCGCTACCTCCGGGAGATCGCCGAACTCCTCCGGGTCCACGCCGACGAGATTGCCGAGCTCGAGTCACTCGAAATGGGCAAGCCGATCACCCAGGCCCGTAATTTCGACGTCGAAGCGGCGATCGGCATCTTCGATTACTTCGGCAGCCTGGTCGAGGCGCTGCCCAGCCAGGCGCGCGACTACGGCCCGGTTCTGGACGTGACCACGCTGGAACCGTATGGGGTGATCGCCGGCATCGTGCCGTTCAACTGGCCGCCCATCCACACTGCCGGGAAGATCGCACCGGCGCTGGCTGTCGGCAACGCGATAGTGCTTAAACCACCGGAGCAGGCGCCCTCGGTGGTGCTGCGCATGGTGGAACTGATTCAGTCGGTCCTGCCGGACCGCGTGGTGCACGTTGTGCCCGGCAAGGGCCCGGTGGGTGGCCGGCTCGCCGGACACCGCCTGGTCGGCAAAGTCTCATTCACCGGATCGCCTGGCACGGGCGCGGCGGTGCTGCGGATCGCGGCCGCCAATCTCACCCCGTCGCTGATGGAGTTGGGCGGCAAGAACCCACTGGTGGTCTTCGACGACGCCGATCTGCACGACGCGCTGCTGGCCGCCGTCGACGGCGGGTTTTTCAATCAAGGCGAGGCCTGCACGGCCGCGTCGCGGATTCTTTTGCAGGACACCATCTATGCGGAGTTCGCGGCGAAGCTGTCCGCTGCGGTGACCCGGCTGCGGGTGGGTGATGGCGCCGATCCCGAGACCGACGTCGGTCCCTTGGTCACCCGGGTGCAGCAGCAAAAAGTTTCGGAGTACATCAAGATCGCGGTGGCCGAAGGCGCCACCATCGCCGCTCAGGCGCCGCTCCCTGACGATCCCCGATTGGCAGACGGGTTCTACGTCGCGCCGACCGTGCTGACCGACGTTACTCCAAAGATGTTGGTAGCCAGGGACGAGATCTTCGGGCCGGTGGTAACGCTGATTCCATTCAAAGACGAAGACGAGGCCGTCCGTATCGCCAACGGCACACCATTCGGACTTGTCGGGGCGGTATTCAGCCAGGACGCCGACCGCGCGCTGCGGGTGAGCCAACAGATCCGGGCCGGGACGGTATTCGTGAACAATTATCACCGGGTGTCCATCGGTACCGGATTCGGCGGGGTCGGGCATAGCGGATTTGGGCGCGAGCACGCCCAGGAGACCCTCGCGGAATACGGATACAGCAAGACGATACGGCTGGCGACCAAGCGTGAAGAGCTGCCCTACTGGACGGCCGCCGCCCGAGTCCTCGAGGATTAGGCATCGGATGCGGACCATCGCCCTTGAAGAGCACTACGCGACAGCAGGATTCCTGCGCGGCCCGGGCGCTTGGCTCGCATCTCGTCCTGGCATTGTCGAACCCATATCCGACCTGGGCGACGGCCGTATCGCGGCGATGGACGACGCCGGTATCGATCTGGCCGTGCTGTCATTGGCCGCACCCGGCGTGGAGCAGCTGGACGGACCGGAAGCCGCACGCCTGGCCCGGGACTGCAACGACGAACTCGCAGAGGCAATCACGCGATATCCGGATCGACTGGCCGGCTTCGCGGCGCTGCCCATCAGCGCTCCGGATGCGGCGGCGGACGAACTCGAGCGGGCGGTGAGCCAACTCGGCTTTCCCGGCGCGGTGATCAACGGACACAGCCAGGGCCGTTACTTGGACGACCCCTTCTTCGACCCTGTCCTCAATCGCGCAGCCGCACTGAAGGTTCCGATCTATCTGCACCCGACCATCCCGCCCAAGGGCGTCATCGAGTCCAGTTATGCGGGGTTTACCGACAAGGTGACATTCGCGCTGGCCACGGTGGGCTGGGGATGGCACATCAACACCGCAACGCACGTGCTGCGGATCATTCTCGGCGGCGTGTTCGACCGCTACCCGGAGCTGCAGATGATCATCGGACATATGGGTGAGGCGACATCGTTCATGTTGCCGAGATTCGACGCCACGCTGAAGCCGGAACTGACCGGCCTGCGGCACCCGGTCAGCACCTATCTTCGTCAGAACATTCACTACACGTTCGCCAACTTCAACGACGTACCGACGTACGCCAACCTGGTTGCGCAAGTCGGAGTTAGCCGCGTTGCCTTTTCAGCCGACTACCCGTTCGGGTCGATGCGGGCGGCGCGCGCGTTCCTCGACAACCTGCCGCTGCCGCACGACGAGCGGGCAAACATCAGCCATCGCAACGCCGAGCGACTGCTGGGGCTGTAGGGTCCAGCAAGCGGGTCGGTCCGCCCCGCCAGCCACAGCCGCACCGTGCGTATCACTAGTCACGCCTGGGGTCCACTTCTCCTTAACAGTTGATAGATCAGCGCGCGCCCGCTCGGGCGGTGGCATAACTTAACGGTCAATCGCCCTTCGTGATAGGAGCTCGATGCCACCGCCAGAGAACGCCGCCGAGGGACTCACCCGCGAAGACGCCGGCTATCACAAGTCCCTCAAAAACCGGCAGCTGCAGATGATCGCTCTCGGTGGGGCTATCGGAACCGGCCTGTTCCTCGGCGCCGGAGCAAGACTTGCCTCGGCGGGACCCGGACTGTTCATCGTCTACGGGATCTGCGGCGTCTTCGTCTTCCTGATCCTGCGCGCTTTGGGTGAGCTTGTGCTGCACCGCCCGTCTTCGGGATCCTTCGTCTCCTATGCCCGTGAATTCTTCGGGGAGAAGGTGGCTTTCGCCGCGGGCTGGATGTATTTCCTCAACTGGGCGATGACCGGGATCGTGGACACCACCGCGATCGCGACCTACATCCACTATTGGAACGTGTTCGCATCCGTCCCGCAGTGGACGCTCGCGTTGATCGCACTGGTCGCCGTCACATCGATGAACCTGATCTCGGTCAAGGTCTTCGGTGAGCTGGAGTTCTGGGCCTCGCTGGTCAAGGTACTGGCGCTGGTGACGTTCCTTATCGTCGGCACCGTCTTTCTGGCCGGGGGCTTCAAGGTTGACGGTCATGGCACCGGGCCACAGCTGTGGAGCGGCCATGGGGGGCTCTTGCCGACCGGCCTGCTGCCGCTGGTGATGGTCACCTCAGGGGTCGTGTTCGCGTACGCCGCCGTCGAATTGATCGGCATCGCGGCCGGGGAAACGGCCAACCCGGAGAAGGTCATGCCGCGCGCGATCAACTCGGTGGTGTTCCGGATCGCGGTGTTCTACGTCGGGTCGACGATCCTGCTGGGCCTGCTGCTGCCCTATACCGCCTATCACGCCGGCGTGAGCCCGTTCGTGACGTTCTTTTCCAAGGCCGGCTTTCACGGTGCGGGCAGCCTGATGAATCTCGTGGTGCTCACCGCGGCGCTGTCGAGCCTGAACGCCGGCCTGTACTCTACGGGCCGGATCCTGCGGTCGATGGCGATGAGTGGCAGCGGCCCGAAGTTCACGGCGGTCATGTCCAAGAACGGCGTGCCGTTCGGCGGGATCCTGCTCACCGCCGGGATCGGTCTGTTCGGCATCGTGCTCAACGCGGTCAAACCGAGCCAAGCCTTCGAGATCGTGCTCCACATCGCCGCGACGGGTGTCATCGTTGCCTGGGCGACGATCGTGGCGTGCCAACTGCGGTTCTACTACTTGACGAAAGCCGGGACGCACGAGCGGCCGAAATTCCAGATGCCGTTGTCCCCCTACAGCGGCTACGCCACGCTCGTTTTTCTGGTCGCGCGTGCTGATCCTGATGTATTTCGACAAAGTGCAAGGCCCCTGGATGATGGGCGCGACCGTCGTCGGCATTCCCGCCCTCATCGGCGGCTGGTTTCTGGTCCGTGGCCGTGTCACGGCCGTTGCAGCGGGCGGCGGCCCTAGCACCGGGGACGTCGCGCCCCCGCCCGTGGTGGATCTGCAGGATTGACCTGCCGCGCGCGGTAACACTTTGACATCGGCGGCGTTCCAAAAGCGCGTCACTGCAGTAACTTGCGTCAGCTGGTGCGTAATCTGACCCCTGGTATCTCAGATTCTGGGGGAGTAGCGCGTGCGGTTATCGCAAAAGGCTCGGCGGGTTGCTGGCCGGTGCCTCGTCGCTGTTGCTAGCCGGTGGGATCTTGCTTTCCGGCTGCAGCAGCATCATCGAGGGCAAGCCGGTGGCCGGTCCGGAGGCAGGGCCAACTGAGCCGTCGTTTCCTACACCCCGGTTGACGCCACCCCCGACCACCACCAACACGACTCCGGCGCCACCGACCACACCTGCGAGTCCGACCCCCCCGGCTGGCGCCGTCCCGCTCAAACCCGACCAGAATGGTTACGTCTTCATCGAAACCAAGTCGGGTCTCACGCGGTGTCAGATCAATAAAGACAGCGTCGGGTGCGAGGCACCGTTCACCCATTCCCCCTTGCAAGATGGCGAGCACGCCAACGGCGTCAGCGTCACCGCCAGCGGCACAGTTAATTGGGTGCTCGGCAACCTGGGAGCCATCCCGACGGTGACCATCGACTACAAGACCTATGCCGCGCAGGGCTGGACGATAATCGCCTCCACCGACGGCACTCGGTTCACCAACGAAAACACTCGCCATGGCATGTTCGTCAGCATCGACAAGGTCAACACGTTCTGAGAGCCTGAAAGGCCAGTTCAGAGCATCATTGGGAAGACTTGGTACGCAGTCGGTCCGCAGTAGAACTTGATCGCTGCGTCCAAACTGTCCGCGACACTGTCCAGATCGTCCTCGAACAGGTCGGCATACACGTCCAGCGTCATCGACGCTTTGGCGTGCCCCAACATGCGCTGGACCGCCTTGACGTTGGCCCCTGCGCTCACCGCTAGAGACACCGCCGTGTGCCGCAGGTCATGCGGGGTGATTGAGGGAACGACTCGTCGGACTTCCGACAGGCTGGCCACCGCTGGGACGAAGACCCGCTTCCGGTAGTTCGACACCCGCAGCACGTCGCCACGCGAGATGGTGAACACCGTCGTCACGGCCCTTGCTGACCATCAACGCCGACAGCCCGTCGGCCAGTGCGGCCGGGAATGGCACCGAGCGACGCTCCCATGACTTCGGTGTCGACCACACCAGACCGTTGAACTCGGTTACCGAACGCGACACGTTCACCCGTCGGCGCAGCATGTCGAAGTCGCCGACGCGCAGCGCGGCCATCTCGCCCCACCGCAGGCCCGTGTACGCCAGAACATTTATAGCCAGCCGGACTTGGGAGGGCCCGTTATTCGAGTCTCGAATGTGGTCTATTCCGAGACGGCCTTCAGTTCTGTTCGTGCCTGGTCGATTTGGTCGTAGGCGTAGGTCACCATGGCGGCGGTGGTCATCGTTTCACCCTTGCGGGCGAGTGATTCGTAGGTCGCCTCGCCGAGGACATCGCGAAGGTGGGTGATCGCGGTGGTGATTTCGGGGACCGTCGCTGCAGAGAAAGGACTGAGCGCGAACCCGGCGATGGTGACCGCCGGTTCGTAGCGTCCGAGCCGGTCGAAAAGAGCGGCGAGGACGGCCAGCGGGGTGCGGATCGTCGTGGTGTTGCCCGCATTGTGGTAGTTGCGGATTGCCAGCGTGAGGTGATCGAATGCGGCCACCAGGTCGCCGTGCTCGGCCTCAAGTCGTGCCAGAAGATCCGCCAGGGCCGACGCTTGGGCACGGCTGCCGCTGTCTTGGGCAATCACGAGACCCCGGCCGAGGGCGTTAAGCGCCCCGACGGGATCCGCGTCACGGAAAGCCACACCGTAGGCACCGAGCGCCGACCCGAGCAACAACGGGTTGCCTGTTGCCTTCGCTGCTTCGACGAGGCCGTCCGCGCAATCCATCGCCTCCCCAAGGGAACCGGCCAATGCAAGCGTGATAACCAGCAATGCCCGGAGATGCACATCGTTGTCGCGGCGGCGTGCGAGCAGAGCGCGGCACCACGCGGCCCACCGCTCGGGCTGCCCGATGGCTAGGTATACGCCTCCAAGCAAGCCTTCGGTGCCGTACGGCAGCGCCTCGCGGCTCCTGCCGACAACGATCTGACCGGCGTCGGCGTAGCCGACAGCCGCCTCAATCCGTCCGGTCGCGTAGCACAGCGACGCAATCACATACAGGAACGCCAGGCGCGGGTGGTCGGCGGCGCGGGCGGGCTCGATCAGTTCTTCAGCCCACGCTATCGGCTCATAGGTTTGGACCCAAGCGCCGAGCAACCCCACATAGGTGGCGATGGTGGCGGCGACATCCAGATCGCCGTGGTCGGCGGCCCACCGAAATGCGGTGCGCAGATTGGCCAGCTCGGCAGTGACCCAGTCGCAGGCCTGCCGCTGGTGGGGGCTGTCCCATAGGGCCAGGATGTCGGCTTCGCGTCCGGCGAAGTAGCGCGCCTGGGCGGCCCGAATCTCGGATGCTTCGCCGCGGGTGACGAGTTGTTCCTCGGCGAACTGGCGGATCGTCTCCAGCATCGAAAACCGGGTCCGCCCGCCCGAGCGATCAGCGACCAGCAGCGACTTGCGCACCAGGGCATCGAGCAGGTCAAGGACCGCGTAGTCGTCGGGGTCGTCGGATCCGACTACCGCGCAGGCGCTGTGGAGATCGAATCCCCCGGCGAACACCGAACACCGCTCTAACAGCGCCTTCTCAGCGTCAGCCAGCAGGTCGTAAGACCAAGCGACGGCGTGGCGCAGGGTCTGGTGGCGTTCCAATCCGCGCCGGGATCCGACCAGCAGCCGGAACCGTTGATCGAGACGATCCCGCACCTCCCTGGCGGTCATCGACGCCATCCGCGAGGCCGCCAACTCGATCGCCAACGGAATCCCGTCCAGGCGGCGGCAGATCTCCACCACCGCGCTCGCCTCATCGGCCCTGGCCAGCGAGAAGCGCGGGGCCGCGCTGCGGGCGCGTTCAACGAACAATGCCACTGCGGCCGAATCGATGCCCGCACCCACCTCCAGCGATGCCACCGGCCACACCTGCTCGTCGACCGCTCCCAGCCCTTCGCGGCTGGTGGCCAGGATCCTCACGGTCGCCGAGGCCGCGAAGATCGCCTCAATCAGGTCAGCGGCAGCATCCAGGACGTGCTCGCAGTTGTCGAACACCAACAACCGCACCCTGCCCTCCAGCGCGGCAGCGATGCTCTCGGTCACGCTCTTGCCGGGCTGTTGGGTAATGCCCAACACCGAGGCCACCGCATCCGGCACCGCACCCGGATCACCGACACTGGCGAGTTCGAAAACCCAGACACCGTCCGGGAACTTATCGGCCACCCGCGCCGCCAACTCCAGCGCCAGCCTCGTCTTGCCCACCCCGCCCACCCCGGTCAAGGTCACCAAACGATGTCCCCGCAGCGCCGCTTCGGCCTCGACGAGCTCCGGACCGCGGCCAATGAGGCTGCCGACCTGCGGGCGCAGGTTCCCCGGCGTCGCATCCAGGGTCCGCAGTGGCGGGAACGCGGTCAGCAGCCCCTCGGCAACGACCTGGAAAACCCCGACAGAGGTCGATAAGTCACGCAATCGCCGTTGACCCAGATCCAGCAGCTCTACCCCGCCCAGCAGACCCGCCGTGGAATCGGCCACCAGGATCTGACCACCATGCCCGGCCGCCATCACCCGTGCCGCCCGATTCAACACCGCTCCGAAATAATCGCCCGCACGCAGCTCGGCTTCCCCGGTCGCCAAACCCATCCGCACCGGCAACTCCAACACCCGCTGCGCGGCCACCGCCGCATCCACCCCCGAACGCGGCGAGGCGAACGCGGCACACACCCCGTCACCGGTGTGCTTGAACAACCAGCCCCCGTGCGCCTCAATCGCCCCGCGCAACACCAAGTCATGGGCGGCCAGCGCCACCCGCATCGCATCGGCGTCGGCCTCCCACCGACGGGTGGAACCCTCGATATCGGTAAACAGGAACGTGGCAAGACCCGAGGGCAGGGCTCCCGGCCTAGCATCGCCGTTCATGACATCGCCCCGGCCCACGCGATATGTCCTTCGAAGCCAAGCGATGTCGCCATGTCGCGGTAGCGACCCCTCGAAAATCGCTCAAGACCTGCGCTCAATTACGGGTCGGCTGTCAGCTTTGGGCAGCGCGCGGACGCGGCCGACTATCGGGGTGTGCGGCGTACCACTGCTCCTCGATGCGGCTCACACGGCGAAGCTCCACGACGAGCCATAGCGCTCCGGCGACCGTTCCGAGCACGGCGACGAGCACCGTAGTGGCGAGCCACTCGTAATGTCCGTAGGCGGCGGCAGTGACCGTGCTGATTATCCCGAACACTGCCACGGCCAACAGGATGAACCCTGGCCAGAGGAAGTTGTCCTTCATCGCGATACCGGCGTGCGGTTGCGTGGTCCGTGAATGATCCGTCGGATCGTGGTGCGTGTCGCCCATCACGTCTCCCTCCGCCGTCGGACGAGATAATAGAATGCTACTCGCTCGGCGGACCCAGCGAAATGCAGAATTTTGCCGCTGACCAGCGGCTCAGCCGTCGGGGAAATACTGTTGGCCGCGTTACAGCAATGCCGCCCGTCCGGTCTTCGTCATTACGACCAGCGCCAGCGCCCCGAAGCTAAACTCGCGCAAGAAGATACCAACGTCGACGGTGCGTAGACCTCGTCGAACACCCGCTGGCCGACAGTGACGCGCCTGCGTTCGAGAGGGTTGCGTCCGACGTTCCAGAGCCTGTGTGCGAATTTGCATGGTGTCGTGAATACACGGATCTCACGTGCGTTCGCCTCGACTTGGTCAGGTCGAGGCGGCCTCGTCGCGTGCGAACAGATCGGGCATTGAAATTGCCCCAACGGTTGTCACGAGCCACACCACAACCGTTGCGGCCACCCAGGATGCAATGCCGCGAATGGTGAGCCCGTGAGTTAATACCGAGGCGAGACTCAACGCGACGAGGGTCAGTGCCAGGCCGGTGCCGCCAAGGAGCAGTGACGCATACCCGTGGGGCAACTTCAAGATCAACAGGGACAAGATCGCCTGCGCTACCGAGAACACCACTACGGCGACGATAAACCCCGACACCGACAACGAAACTCCCGGAACGACCCACGCCGCCACCAGTAGTCCGATCGCCCAAGATCCCAGAAGCACAACTGCTCGCACCATGATTTGCCTCATGGCAACAACTGTAGGTCTCAGGGCTGTGGGTGTGAAGAACCGCGTTGACTCATCAAAGCCATTGTGTCACTGCGGAGGATGACCCCAAGTCACCAGCATCCTCGTCGCCGACGACCCCGGGCTCAGCGTCGACGCCCCTGGTGCTCGCGCCGGTGGAGTGCTACACCGGAAGGAGGGCAACCAGCCGACACCCGTCCCTGTGGCGCGGTGCGGCGACCGACATGTAGCAACGCAGCGAATGCACCGAACACGACGTGCAATGGCTGACCTCCGAGCGCTTCACCGGCGTTACATGCGTCGCCTGTCTCTCGGTCAGGACATCGACGCCGACCACATCGCCGCCACCTATCAGAACGGGGTGCTGACCGTAACCCTGCCCGTGGCGGAAAGGGCCAAACCGCGCCGCATCGAGGTCACCCCCGGGGCACAGCTCATCGAGCCCAGCGACTCATCCGACCAGCACACAACGACCTGACTTCTCGTCGCCTGATGGGGTCCAGGCGGGTCATGCGGCCAAGAAGACCGCAGCGAAGAAATGAGCTAGGCGGGCAGATCCACCCGCAGCGCCAGGTGCTCATCGAGTATCCGGCGCAGCGCGGCGTCCATGGGATGCGCGGATGCGAGGTCGCGGCCCAACCGGCTGTCCACCACGACTACCGCGCCCTCACGCAGTTCGGCGGTGTCGACCTGATCGACGAACGGATCGAACAATGCGGGCGGCGTCGCCAGGTAATACAGTGCCCGGCGCGACTCGTTCAACCCGGCGGCATACATCAGTCCGTGCTGGGTGATCACGAAGAGTTCCGAGGTGATACTGGCGCTCGGGATCTCGGCTTTGGCCCATGCCGTTGCGGCGCAACGGGTCTGCGCCAATCTATCCGGAACCTCGTCAGACAGCGTGAATAACTTTTCGACGAGTACTCCACCCGTTCGCGGATATCCGTCGATGGCGGGTCTGAAGTACCGCCGGAAGATATCGCCGAAAAAGTCGTACAGATGCTCGCTCATCGCAGCTCCCCAGATTTCAGACCGACACCTCAAGTGTGCGCCCGTAGCGCCGGTTCGGCCAGGACGGCGACCTGGCAGTATCGCGACCACCATCGCGGTCCTCATCAACCTGGTGACCCCGGCTCAAACTAGGCACCCCATCCCATTCAATGTTGGTACTAGGCGGGCGGCCTCAGATATTCGGCTCGGTATCCTTGATCAGGCCAAGAGATTCGCTCGCACGCCTCCGAACGTGAGCGGACGGCAACCGCGCTACCGGCACGGTGCCCTTCGGAGAAGGCCAGGGCTTGTAGCCAACCGCTACTTGTCAAGACGGGAGCACTGAGATGTCCGAACCGCATTATCGGCACTATTGGCGTGTGCTCAACCGGCAACGCTCGCACTCATTTCGGCAGCTGAAGGCCGTCATCAGCGAGCTGGTCGTGGCCGCTCACGGTGACGCCGGCGAGGGCGAGATCCCGAGCTGAGGGGCTTGCTGCAGACTCGCGTCCTCCGTCTTCGTGTTCATGCTGAGATACACCAGAGTGCACGGTCAAGCGGCTGGGTCCGCAGATAGTCCGCAGTAGAGCTAGCGGCGATTCTTTGCAACCGTTGGAGCCAACGGTCTGAGCTGCTGGTTCATAGCACTGCCAACACAGCTCGGCGTACCAAACGCCCGGATAGGTTCGTCAGCATCGACAAGGTCAACACGTTCTGACTGCATGTAACCGCCGGCCGGTATCAGTAGCATGAATGTGGTGGCACCCGGACGGCCGGACGACTTCAACGATCAACCGACCCAGCACGCCAGATACGGCAGGGGCGGACCTCCACCACCGGCTGCGGAGCCGACGCCGCCTCCGACTGGGGACGGCGGTCCTACCCCTCCGCCAACGTCGCCGCCTGCTCCTGAGCAGTTCGAGCCCCCCGAATTTCTCGATCCTTTGGACGAAGACGCAGAGTTCACCGCGTGGTACCGCAAGCCCGAAGTACTCATCGGCTGGGGTCTGTTCGTTGCGATCCTGATCGGAGTGATCGTCTACGGCATCCTCCAGCTCATCCACGGCAACGGCACCACCGATCACCCACCGACCAGCACGACGGTCCCGTCGACAACCGCCACCAGCTCCACCCCCTCGCCGTCAACTACGACAACCACGACTCCGACGACAGAGCCGCCCACCAGCAGCGCAATCCAGCCGCCCGCACACCAGCCAACCCAACAGCAGCAGCCAACCCAACAGCAACCAACGCATCGGCATCACCTGCCGCAATTGCCCTCGGTGATCACCATTCCGGAGGTGCCGACGGTGATCACGGTGCCACCCGAGCTCCGTTAACAAGTCGGTTGCGGGTCAGCGGAATCTAGTGCCGATATGGTGAGACCGGCCGATTGCCAGTGACACAACGGACACAGGGGTGCACAAGATGAGCTCGTCGCTCGGGTTGTCGCTCGGCGTGGCCAACCTGGTTGCGGCCCGTCCTGGTAGCGCCCCGGTGACCCGCAGATCCGTGTTGAGGATCTACGACCAGCGACCATCCGAGGTGGGTACGCCGGAAGAAACCCCAAGCCTGCCTGAATCCGGCCTGGTGATGTGGGGATTCGTCGAGCGGGTCGGCGACCGGGCTCCACTGGTGGCCGCCGACGGAACAAAGTACCTCGGCGCGGCGCTGACCGTCGAAGCGCTCGAAGCGATGGCGCGCACCGTCAACTACGGGACGCCGATCACGATCGCGGTTCCGGCGTATTGGTCCGAGGCCCAGATCGCGGCGCTTCGCGAGGAGTTCTTCGCCCAACCCGGCCTGGCGCCGGGCGGCGTGCCTCCCGTTTTGGTCTCCGATGCCACCGCCGCCATGACAGCGCTGCGCACCCAACCGGGATTCCCGACCGATGGCGTCGTCGCCCTGTGCGACTTCGGCGCCGGCGGCACCAGCGTCTCGCTAATCAACGCCAAGCCGAACTCCCAGCCGCTCGGGCCGCCGCTCCGGTACGCCGAATTCTCCGGTGACGCAATCGATCAGCTGATCCTCGATCACTTGCGCTTAGCGCCACCCCTGCTGAGCGAATGCCGGCGCGCCAAGGAGCGGCTGTCAACGGCCACGGTAACCACAATCGCAGGGGGTGCCGCCGGGTTCGGGTGACGATGTCCAACTGTCTCGCATCGAGTTCGAGCAACTTATCTCTGGACCACTGGACCGATTCGTCGGCGCGCTGGAAGAGACATTGCAGCGCAACAGCATTCCGCGGTCAGCGCTGGCTGCTCTGGCGATTGTCGGTGGTGGCGCATGTATTCCGTTGATTGCGGCGCGTCTGTCGGGGCGCCTGCAGGTGCCGATCATCACCGCACCCGATGGTAAGTGCTGCGCCGCCGTCGGCGCGGCCGCACTCGGCCAACAGCGATCGTCGGCAGCCGTCCTCACGACCGCGAGTCCCATGATCGAGAACCCGACCGAATTGGTCGAAACCGGCGGGAACACCTTTGCCGGCGACGATGGCCCTCCGTTGGCCTGGTCAGAAGACGCCGACGCAGACGATCCCGTCCCCTACACAGGCCCCGAACACACTGGCGGGTATGGCCGGGAGACAACGGGATTCGACGACCTCGACGACGATGGTTACGACGCCCAAGCCGTACGACTGCCGTGGTACAAACGCACGGCGCTGGTCTTGATCCTGGCCGGCGCGGTCGCAGCGATTCTGGCGGCGGTGATATTGGCACTGACCTTGGGCCGCGACGAGCCCAGTCCGAACCAACCGGCACCTCCGCCTCCGCCGGAGACGGTAACGGTGACGGCACCGCCGCCCAGCGACACCACGCAGCCGCCCGTGGTGACCACGACCGCCGAGCCACCTCCCCCGGAAACGACAACGAGCGCCGCGCCTCCGCCGCCGATCACCACCACCCAGCCTCCGACGACAACGCAGGTGACCACGACCGCACCGGAACCGCCTACGCGAGAAAGGCCGTGGCCTCCTCGTCGCTTTGACCCGCCATGGCGGCGCTAGCGTGGCTGGATGTTCGGCTTTTCGTAACCGCGCGCCGCGAAGTCCGCCACCATCGCCTCCGCGCTACGCACCGCGGCACGGCACGCCCGGGTGGTGAACGGGTCGTTGAGCGGATGCTCGGCGCGGCGGCGCCAGCGTTGCGCCGCGGCGAACGCGGCACGCGGGCCCTCGTTCGGATCTGAATCCTCGGCGTTCAGACCCAGCCTATTTGCCGGGTTGGTGCCCGACCCGCCGATGATCCGACGCAGCGATACCATCTCGTCGCCGGTCAATGTCGTTGGCCGCGAATGCAATTGACTGAGCAACCGGAGTTCCTCAAAAGAGTGGGTATCCGCGAGCAGCGGTTCGATATCGGCGACGATGTATGGCGTCGCGACGATCGGGAAAGCCTCCACAAACCTGCGCAAAGACAACAGCGCGGTGTGCGCCTTGAGCATGTCGGAACGCTGCGCGAACTGCTGATCGATGACGTCGCGCAGTGCCATCAACCCACTGCGCTCCAGCAGTTCGTCGGCCAGACCTGGGGCGTCGGTGACCCCAGCGGCCAGCACGGCGATCGAGATCCGAATGCCGAACATACCGAATCGCTCGAGCAACTCCGCCCGGGTTGCCGCGTCCACAGGCAACTGGTTGTTAGCCCGCACAAAGCGATCGACACTGAGCATGGCTTTGCTGAGCTCGGCTCTGTCGGCGCCGACGAGCTTCTGCAGCGCAACGAACTCGCTTTGGCGCAGTGTGCGTGCGGTCAGCGCGAGCAACCCGGACACCGGCACCACCGCCTGGCAGATGCCGGTCTGGTTCATCTCGCGGGTGAACCGCTGGGCCACGTCCGCCGCTGACAGCATTGCGTCGATTCGTCCGGCGCCAATCTCGTCGGCGCGCGACGCGACCCCGACGATGCCGAGTGCACCCGCAGCCCCGCCGACCAGCTGACCAATCTGTTTAAGCAGGGCGATGTCGGCGGCGTTGAGGGTGCGTAACAAGAACACCACCGCGTCCACCCGTGGCACGCCATCCGGGGGCACCAGCAGGCGCAGGGTTCGCTCGGATGCATCCCGTGTTAACGACGACGTCCCCGGGGTGTCGATGATGGTGGAGCCGACGAGTTCCTCCGCCGGCCACTCGACGTCCAGATCGACCACCTCGGCGGGATTGACCGTCCGGAAGTCGAAAGTCAGGCCTCCTTCTGATCCGACACCGTGGTTGATCGGCACATTCGAATGCTTTCCGCCCCAATGGTTTGCGGTGACCTTTGGGGTGGGCCCGTGGCGGAACCAGGTGACAATCCGAGTTGCTTCGGTGGCGTCGGTCGGGGCGATGTCCTGGCCCACCAATGCGTTGACCAGCGTGGATTTTCCGGCTTTGAGCGTGCCCGCCAGGGCTATGCGGATGGGTTCATTGAGGCGCGCGCCGATGCGATCCAACTCGTGGAAGACATCCTGGCGCTGCCGATATGCCGGCTCACCCCGGTACGCCTGAACCGTTCCGCCCAGAATTGCGCGGACTTGATCGCTTGTGCTCACGCCCGTCTCACACTGTTCTAAGGCGACCGGAGGGTGCCAACTTGTCCAGGTTGTCGATGACTTGTCTCAGGATATCCAACTGCCGTTCGAGTTCGCGGACCTTATTGTCGCGATCGATCTCTTCGACGTGTGCCGCGGTGATGGTGGACTGAAGCGACTCGTTGAGCGAACGGTTGATCTCGTTTCCGATGTCGCGGTAATGGTCACGAAGGGTGCGGTGGATGATCCTGAGCCGGTCCCGAGATTCCTTGCCTACCACGAAAGATACGTCATCGACGAAGCGTCGCACGTTGGTCTTCGCCTCGGCGCGCGCCCGCAGCACCCGGTTTTCCTTGTCTTCCTTGAACGCCATGCGGCCAAGGACCAGCCCGGCGCCAACCGACAACGGGTTGAACAGGCCGAGACCCGCTACCGAGGACAGCATGCCGATCATGACCACGCCGCCGTAGGAGCCCCGCAAGCCGGTGACGACCTTCTGTGCCTTGCCGGCGGGCTTGGAATCCAGCTCGGCCAGCGACTTGAGCTCACCGAAATCTTCGCCCATGTCCCGGGCCCTCAGTTCGGGGGACAGCACCGAATCTAAGCCCGCATCGGCGAAGGAATTGGCCACACTTTCCGCAAGAATCTCCGCACGCTGGTAGGCCCACACGAAGTTGTCACCAACCGCGATGGCGACCGCGTCCTCGACCTCGCTGCCGATCTCGGCCCAATGCTGGGTCGGGTCACACGAATCGATCCGGCGTTCGATGTCCCCGGTGAGGGAGCGGAATCGGGCGCGCATGTCATGGTCGACGTCGGCGCTCAGGTCGTTGAATCCGTCGTTAAGTACCTGCTGCCACAAAGCGGCCTGGTCGAGCGCGTCTATCGCTTCCCGTTTGCGCCGCTCCAGGTCGTCGGCCAGACGGTCGCGCAGACCCGGATCGCTGATGACCGCCAGCTCTGAACCCGCCGACATGCTCAAATGCTGCGCTGCCGAGCGGATTTCACCCAGAACCCGATCTCGGGCCCGGTCGGTCTCGCGGGAAAGCACTTTCTCGCTCAGAAATTTGACGATCGCCGGGAAATTGGACTCCTCATTGAGTTCCTCGTCGTTGAGCGTGACGGCGTGGCTACGTAAAAATGAGGAGACCGGAAGGATCGGGATCGGAACCCGGGCTCGCTGCAAATGGGCGGCATTGGTGTTGACGATGTCACGCCAGTGCGGATACAGATCGGTCTTGGTGGCGACGAGTGCCCCGACCGGGCAGATTTGATGGGCCTGCCGAATGAACCACATCTCCGGTTCGGTCAATTCCTGGCTGGTATCGCTGACCATCAACAGGGCGTCGGCGTCAGGCAACAGCCCCAGCGTCGCGGAAAGGTGGGGCTGACCGTGGCCACCCACACCAGGGGTATCGATCAACGCGAGGCCGCCCTCCAGCAGCGGGCTCGGCACCGCGACCTCGACCCGCAGGGCTTCTCGGCTACCGGCTTGGGGCGCTGAGCGCAGATCGGTGTTGAGGTCATCGACCGGGATGTCGACGGTGGCCGTTTCACCGTTGGGCCCGGCGCCCACAATGAGCCGGGCTGACGGCGGGTCCCCATGGCTCACAACCGTGATCAGCACGGTCGCCTCGTCGTCGCCGACCCGGGCGACCGGCAGATTCAGCAGCGAGTTGATCAGTTGGCTCTTGCCTTGTTTGAGTTGACCGGCGATCACCACCTTGATCCGTGGGTCGATGATGCGTTCGCGGGCGCGGGTCAGCCGCTTTGCCAAGTCATCGCGGTCGTTGAGCTCGGCGATCGCGATGGTGTGATCGATCAACTCGACGATCACACCGACGCGCCGCGGATCACTGGGTTGAGTCACGGTATTGCCCCTATCCTCCCCATTTTCAGCCCACTTGTCGCTGCTTGAGATCACGGTATGCGCGCAAGTGCGCAGGGACCACAAAGTCCCCGCCGCCGTGCTACGCCGACCCGGGCCGTTACCCGTGCGGGCCGTGTGCCGGCGCCGCATGCGGAGCCGGCGACCCGCGCATGCACCGGCGCCGGGGCATGCGGGGTGCCTTCGAACACCGACGGGCTGTGTGGTGCCGGCGCAGGCGAGTGCTGAACCGGAGCGGGCGCGTGTTGAACCGGCGCAGGCGCGTGCTGAACCGGCGCAGGCGAGTGCTGAACCGGCGCAGGCGAGTGCTGAACCGGAGCCTGCGTCGGGGCGTGCGTCGCCGGCTGGTGGATCACGGGCGCACCCGCGTCGCCATGGCTCAGCGGAGCGCCGGTGCCCGGGCTATGAATGACGGAGCCAGGGCCCGACGGCATCCCGTGGCCGCCCGCCGCGCCGCCTGGAGTGGTGCCACCCTGGATAGCGGGTCCGTGCGCTGGGCCAGCCGCAGGGCCGTGCTCAGCCGGGATTCCTCCACCGTTCGGCACCTTTCCGCCACCTCCCAGCGTGGCACCTTCCTGGCCAAGGATTCCGCCATGTGGTCCGCCGGCCGACGCGCCAGCCCCAGGGCCGGCTGGGTGAGCGCCGCCGCCGACCCCCGAGGCGACAGCGCCACCGCCGCCGGCATGGGCCCCTAAACCGGACCCACCCGCGATGGCGGGAGCTTGGGCTTGCGGCGTGGAGTGGCCGCCCAACACATTGCTCTGGCCGCTCAGGATGGCGCCTCCGCGTTCGCCTCCGATGCCCAGCCCCGCCCCGCCCGCGCCTGCGGCGCCGGCTTGACCGCCGACTCCGACACCGCCCAGCGGACCTGAAACGTGAGGAGTGGCAGCGCCGTTCATCGCAGCGCCTTCGCTGGCGATCAATCCCGCCTGACCGCCCGCGCCGGCGTTTCCGAAACCGGCGAGCCCGCCTCCGGCCGCCAAACCGGCCTGATTCCCTAGACCGGGACCGCCCGCTAAGCCGTTGCCAAATCCGGCCTGGCCGCCGAAGCCACCACCGGCCTGACCACCCAGACCACCACCAGGCTGACCAGTCAATCCGACGTTCACGGGACCGCCCGCACCACCGCCGATGCCCCCGCTGGCCGCGCCACCGACGCCACCACCAAGGCCGCCTCCAGCCCGGGCCCCGAGCCCCGCACTGCCGCCAAGACCACCCTCACCAAGCCCCGCACCGCCAACGCCGGCGCCGCCCTCAAGACCGCCATTACCGGCCAAACGTGCGCCTCCACCGAAATCGGCACCGCCGGCGGCACCGGAGTCAGCAGCCAAACGAGCCCCACCGCCAACTCCAGCGCGACCGCCGAGACCGGAGTGACCGCCGAGCCCACCCGCACCCACCAAACGGGCGCCACCGTTAGGACCGGCCTCACCACCAAGACCAGCACCGCCGCCAAGACCGGCGTGGCCACCCAAACCCGCCTCACCGCCAAGACCGGCCCGACCACCCAAACCCGCCTCACCGCCACGACCGCCGCCCAAACCGGCGCGCTCGCCAAGGCCGGCGCGCTCGCCAGCACCGATGCCCAAACCGGCGTGCTCGCCAAGGCCGGCGTGCTCGCCAACACCGAAGCCCAGACCGCCGCGGCCGCCGAGCCCGAAACCGGTACCGCCGAGGCCGAGGCCGAGGCCGAAATTTAGGTTGGCATTGATGTCGAGGCCGCCGCCGAGACCCAGACCGGGGCCAAAACCACCTAGACCAGGACCAAACCCGTGCAAACCGGGGCGGAACTCGCCGGGTCCGAAACCACCCCAACCGGGTCGGAACTCACCTGGACCAAAACCACCCCAACCAGGCCGAAACTCACCAGGACCAAAACCACCCCAACCAGGCCGAAACTCACCAGGACCAAAGCCGCCCCAACCAGGGCCGAAACCGTGCCCGAACTCCCCCCAGCGGGGACCACCCCAACCCGGGCCACCCCAACCGGGACCGCCCCAACCGGGGCCTCCCCAACCTGGGCCTCCCCAACCGGTTCCGCCCCATCCGGGCCCGTAGCCCGTGCCCCAGCCTCCGTTGTAATCGCCAAAACCGGGCTGCCAACCGTAGCCGTACCCGGGCCCGAAGCCACCGAGCAGCCCAGTCCCGATACCGAGCAGTCCGCCCGCGACGTCGCCGACGACTCCTAATCCGGCGTCGGCGCCATACACGAGGGGAGCAAGGGCGTCGCCCACCAGGCCACCAACGCCTGGGTCGTACCCGCCGTAGCCGGGGTCATACCCCCCGTAGCCCCCGTCCCCGCCGTAGCCCGGGTCATAGCCGCCGTAGCCCCCGTCGACGTCCCCGCCGTAGCCCGGCGCGTAGCCGTACTGGTCAGTCAGGACTTGCTGCAGGCCGCCGATCGGGTCGGGACCGAGCTCGGTGCCCGGCAGCGCATTGGCCGCGGCCATCGCGAACTGGTCTGGTGCCACGTCGACCAGTCCGTTGTCATACATCGCCTGCTGCGGGCCGCCCATGAAGGCGGAGGCCGCCGCGGGATTGCTGAACAGGTCCAGGATGTATTGGATCAGCGCGTCCATGATTGGTTCCCCTTAAGAACTCTGAAGCTTTTAGCCGGACTAACCGGCGTTGAGATCAACGGTATGGATTTCGCTCTCACTTGGAATCGGGGTCCACGCCCCCCACTGATCGGGTACCCACCGGGTTCGCCCGGCTCACCCAAGTAGGGGACTAGGGGATTTCTCGGGCACCCTATGGAACAGCTGTGTGCACCCCTAATCAAGGGTATTCGTGCAGCTCAGACGCATCTTGCGGGCTGCGAGCCCACTCGATTGTGGGCCCCGAACTCAGCCGTGAACCCCAAAGCCGTGATGGCTGGGGCTGGCGGAGTCCGGGTGGATGTCTGCGTGGTCCCACGCGCCAGGATCGTCCGTCGGAAAGACGCCGTGATCGGCCGGGCTCACCGGCATATCAGACCCTGTGAGCAGCACCGACGGTCCGTGCGGGTCGACCTCAAAGGGATCCGGACCTGCCGGCGCTTGACCGGATTCCGGGGGCGACACTTGCCTGATCACGCCGCTAACAGCGCCTTGATGGCCGAAGTGGTCAACGGCACCCGCGGGTGGGTGCGGCGTAAACGAGTCGAGCGCGGCTGCGGCGGCGCCACTTGCCCAAATGTTGCCGTGTTCGATGGGCACCACCCCCGCGCCGGCGCCGCCGGGGATCGACGTCGAGAGCGTATCCGACACCATGGGGATCAGATTGTTCACGTCCGCGCTGGTCACATTGGCCAAATGCGCGTCGGCGATGGACTGCCCGGGGTTCGCGGCGTAGCGGGCCGCGGCGTCAGGATCGCGCACCAGCGAGATCACGAAATCAAGCAACTCGTTTGCCATCGCACACCTCCCAGCCGAGTCGTCCCATCTATCAAAATGCTATCCGCCAACAGTTGCTGCGTGATCGGTGCTCAACCCACCTGCGCTGAGGCATGATTAGGGGGCAGGACATTAGGGGAAGATTGGGGCTACGGGGATGGCTGACCACCCACCAGAGCGATCGATCGACCCATCCCCAGCCGCGCAGCACGCTATCCGGGCCTTGTCCGAGGCCGCGACGGCGCCGGCCAAGCTGCTGATCACCGGCGGCATGGGAACTGGCAAAACCACCATCGCCGGCGTCGCCCGCGACACGTTGAGCCGCGGGGGACTGACCGTGCTGACGCGTCCGCCCCGCCCTGGCGATCCCCCCGACGCCGCGCTGGTTGTCGACGACGCCCACCTTTTGACCGGGGAAGAACTGCTGAGCCTGACCGAGCGCGTTGCGGACCCGCGAGCCACGGTCGTGGTGGCCGCCGAGCCCTGGGAGAACATGCGCGACCTGGCAGTGGCGATCGAACGGGAACGGCCGCGTATTTCCCTCGGTCCGCTGCCGGTGGCGGACGATCTGCTGGATCACACCGCGGGACTCCCGTTTCTGGTGCGCGCGGTCGCCGCGGATGGTGCACACGCTCCAGCCCGGACGGCCCGGTTCACGTTGATCGACCGATTAAGGCGGCTCGACGAGCCCACCCTGGACGCGCTGCTCATCACGTCGCTGGCTCAAGAACTGGGCGCCGCCGATGTGGCTGCCGCCCTGGGGGTTTCGGCGGCAGACGCTCGGCGGCTGGTCGACCGGGCGCGCGCCAGCGGACTCACGGAACCGTCGCACAGCCCGGAGTTCCTGGCGTCAGTCCATGACGCGGTCGCCCTGATCGTGGGCAATGCCCACCGGCACGAGGTCGAGACCGCGCTCATGCGTTCACAACTGGACATGTCGACGGTATCGCGGGAACTCGCGCTGCGGCTCGCCGAACACGGGCTTCGAGACGACCGGCTGGCCGCCGTCCTCGCGCGGCAAGCGGCCGCTGCGCGCGGAGAGCCTGCCAGGGTCGCGCGGCTGTACCAGGCCGCGGTCGACGCTGGCGCCGAAGGTCTGGGGTCACGACTCGCCGACGCGTTAGCCCTGGCCGGTGACTGCCAGACAGCGGCGGCACTGGCCGACAATCTGCTCGGTTCACCGGATTCCGCCGAGCGCGCCGCGGCGGTCCGGATCGCGGCCAGTGTTGCGGCCCACGACGGCAACGCAACTCATGCTGCGGATCTGTTCGGCTGGCTTGGCCCGCACCCGGACTCGGTCGTCGGCGCGGCGGCAGCGATCGCGCTCGTCGCCGCCGGCGACCTCGCGACCGCGCGCGCCGCACTGCATCTCAAGGACGCCGGCCCGCCGACAATGGCCGCGCGTAGCTCGCGGAGTCTCGCCGAAGGGCTGCTGCTGACCATGGACCAGCCGTACCCGGTGGCCATGGCGAAACTCAGCCAGGCTCTCGCGGCTGAGCACGCCGTGGACGAAGTGCTTCCCGACAGCCCGGCCGGGCTGGTGACCCTGGCGGCGATTCACGGCGGCGATCCAGTCCGTGCGCGCAGCGTGATCGGCCGCGCCGTGCGTGGCGACGACGTCCTGTTCGGACGGCGCCACCTGCTATTAGACGACTGGATAAAGATGCAGGACGGGCAGCATACCGCCTCCGTAGGCCTCGGGACCGGTTCGCCTGACTTGCGCCGGCGCGACGCGTTGTGGGCGACAGCACTGCAGACCGCGGTTGCGCGTCGCAGCGGCGACGCGGGCGCACTGCAAATGCATTGGCACGCCGCCATGGAAGTGCTCGCCGAGTACTCCATCGACTTGTTCTCGCTGCTGCCCCTTGGGGAGTTGTGGGTCGCCGCAGCGCGGCTGCGCCAAGTCGAACGCCTACGGCACGCGCTGGATCAGGCATTCACCCTGCTGGAATCGCTGGGCAACCCGCCGCTGTGGTCGGTGCCGCTGCATTGGGCCGGGGTGCACGCCGGAATCCTCCTGGGCTCACCGGAGTCGCTGGCGCCGCACGGACAGGCCCTGAGCGCGGCGGCCGCCGACAGCACCCTTGCGCGGGCCCTGTCCGGTGCCGGTCGAACTTGGCTGCGGGTCTTGGCCAACCAGGTCGAAGCTGACGAGGTCACCGCGGCGGCCCGCTCGCTGTCGCACGTCGGAATGACCTCGGATGCGACGCGCCTGGCCGGCCAGGCCGCACTGCAAACCCAAGACGGGCGGGTGTCGGGGGCCATGTTGCAACTGGCCCGAGACCTCAAGTTGGGCGCAGCCTCGACCGAGATGCCCAGCGAGGCCTCGGACGCCGAGTCGACAGCCGGTGCCCCTTCGCGGCCACGCCAACCAGCGGCGGGTTCGCCGCTGTCGGACCGCGAGCGCGAAGTCGCCGAACTTCTGTTGTTGGGGATGAACTACCGCGACATCGGCGGCCAGCTGTTCATCTCGGCCAAGACGGTCGAGCACCACGTTGCCCGGATCCGCCGGCGGCTCGGCGCCAGCTCACGCTCAGAGATGCTGTCGATGCTGCGCGCCATGCTGGCGCCCGAACAGTGAACCGCAGGCCAGGGGCTCTGACAGAGGGGAGGTTAGGGGAGCCTTTCTCACGTCGAAAGCCGCGCGGATGTCACTATGGGCAGGCCAGAGATTAATGGGTTTTCGCGCAGTGACAACGTTTGGAGAGGCCTTCTGTGACGCCGACGCTCACACTCATCAGACTGATACTCGGCCTGGGCCTGACTGTGGTGGTGGCCGCGTTCGCGCTACGGCGGGTCTTGTGGCTTTTCAAGTTGGTCATGTCGGGCCAGCCGGTGAGTGGACGCACCGATGACATCGGTACCAGGGTCTGGACGCAGATCGTTGAGGTGTTCGGCCAGCGCAAGCTGCTGAAGTGGTCCATACCCGGGCTGGCGCACTTCTTCACCATGTGGGGCTTCTTCATCCTCGCCACGGTCTACGTCGAGGCCTACGGCGCCCTGTTCCAACCCAACTTCCACATCCCGATCGTCGGCCGCTGGGATGCGCTCGGCTTCTTGCAGGACTTCATCGCCCTTGCCGTGCTAGCGGGCATCGTCACCTTCTCGATCATCCGATTGCGAAGCGAGCCAAAGGAATACGGACGCCAATCCCGCTTCTACGGTTCACACACCGGTGGCGCCTGGCTGATCCTGTTCATGATCTTCCTGGTCATCTTCAGCTTCGCGATCTTCCGCGGTGCCTCGGCGAATATCGGAACCCTGCCCTACGGCAACGGCGCTTTCTTCTCGCACGCCATGGGCGCGCTCATGCACCCGCTGGGTCTCACCGCCAACGAGTGGATCGAGTCGGGCGCGCTGCTGGCCCACATCGCCGTGGCGCTGTTCTTCCTGCTGATCGTGCTGCACTCCAAGCACCTGCACATCTTCCTGGCGCCGATCAACGTCACCTTCAAACGACTGCCCGACGGTTTGGGTCCACTCCTCCCTCTCGAGTCTGGTGGCAAGCCAATCGACTTCGAAGATCCTGCCGAAGACGCCGTTTTCGGCCGCGGCAAAATCGAAGACTTCACCTGGAAGGGCATGCTCGACTTCGCCACCTGTACCGAGTGCGGGCGCTGCCAGTCGCAATGTCCCGGCCTGGAATACGGGCAAGCCGCTGTCGCCCAAGCTCGTCATCATGGACCTGCGCGACCATTGGATGGCCAAGGCGCCGTACATACTTGGCGAAAAGAAAGCTGAGCCGCTCGAAGGTCTTGACCTCGAGACGGCCCACGAAGAGGGCCACCACGTGCCGGAGTCCGGCTTCGGCCGGGTGCCCGGGCACGGTCCCGAACAAGCCGCACGCCCGCTGGTTGGCACCGCCGCACAAGGCGGCGTGATCGACCCCGACGTGCTGTGGTCGTGCGTGAGCTGCGGCGCGTGCGTCGAGCAGTGCCCGGTGGACATCGAGCACGTCGACCACATCATCGACATGCGCCGCTACCAGGTGATGATGGAATCGGAGTTCCCCTCCGAGCTGTCCACACTGTTCAAGAACCTGGAAAACAAGGGCAACCCGTGGGGGCAGAACGCCTCCGACCGGACAAACTGGATCAGCGAGGTCGACTTCGACGTCCCGGTCTATGGCGAGGACGTCGATAGCTTCGACGGCTTCGAGTACCTGTTCTGGGTGGGCTGCGCCGGCGCCTACGACGACAAGGCCAAGAAGACCACCAAGGCCGTGGCCGAACTGCTCGCGATCGCCGGGGTGAAATACCTGGTGCTGGGCACCGGGGAAAGCTGCAACGGGGACTCGGCGCGCCGCTCGGGCAACGAGTTCCTGTTCCAACAGCTGGCCCAGCAGGCCGTCGAAACCCTGGACGGCGTGTTCGAGGGTGTGGAGACCGTCGACCGCAAGATCGTGGTCAGCTGCCCGCACTGCTTCAACACCATCGGCAAGGAATACCGCCAGCTAGGCGCCAACTACAGCGTGCTGCACCACACCCAGCTCCTCAACCGGCTCGTTCGCGACAAGAAGCTGGTGCCCGTCACCCCGGTCTCCCGGGACATCACCTATCACGACCCGTGCTACCTGGGTCGGCACAACAAGGTGTACGAGCCGCCACGCGAGCTGATCGAGGCCGCTGGAGCCAACCTCACCGAGATGCCCCGGCATGCCGAGCGCAGCTTCTGCTGCGGCGCCGGCGGTGCGCGCATGTGGATGGAAGAGCACATCGGCAAGCGGATCAACCACGAACGCGTCGACGAGGCGCTGGCAACCGGCGCCACCGCGATCGCCACCGGCTGCCCGTTCTGCCGGGTGATGGTGACCGACGGCGTCAACGATCGGCAAGAAGAAGCCGGACGCAGCGGCGTTGAGGTGCTTGACGTGTCCCAGGTGTTACTCGGGTCGCTTGAGTACGACAAAGCGACGCTGCCGGCCAAGGGTACGGCCGCGAAAGAGGCGGCCAAGGCGGTCCCGAAGGCTGCCGCACCGAGCGCGCCCGCTGAGGCTCCCGCGGCGCCCGCTGAGACGCCTGCTGCGGCCCCCACGGAATCCGCCGAGACGCCAGCAGCCGCCGCACCGGCGGCACCCGCTGCACCCGCTAAGGGGCTCGGTATCGCCGGCGGCGCCAAGCGACCCGGCGCCAAGAAGGCGGCGGCTCCAGCGCCGCAAGCTGCTGCGGCGGCGCCCGAAGCGCCCGCTGCAGCCGAAGCGCCGGCCGCGCCCGCAGCACCCGCTAAGGGGCTGGGCCTGGCAGCCGGTGCCAAGCGACCCGGCGCCAAGAAGGCAGCCCCGGCGCCGCAAGCGTCTGCGGCTCCTGAAGCGCCTACCAGAGAAACCGAAGCAACCGAGGCAGCCGAGGCGCCCGCACCTGAAACGACAGCGGCACCGGCCGCGCCCGCCGCGCCCGTTAAGGGGCTGGGTTTGGCAGCGGGCGCCAAGCGACCCGGCGCCAAGAAAGCGGCACCTCCCGCGGCTGCGGCGCCCGAAGCAAAACCGGAAGCAAAGTCCGAAGCGCTCCCAGAACCCGAGCCGGCCGCGCAGACCGATGGCGACCCGGCCCCCCCGTCCGCACCGGCCGCGCCGGTTAAAGGGCTGGGCATCGCACGCGGCGCCCGTCCGCCGGGCAAGCGTTGATCACGGTTTGATACTTGTCAGCAAATTTCAGTGGACAACAGTGGCACCATAGTGTGGTGACCACTCACCACCTGCCCGTGCACACTGCCGGTCATCACCGGCAGCGGGCCTTCGCGCAGTCGTCCAAGCTTCAGGACGTCCTGTACGAAATCCGCGGCCCGGTGCACCAGCATGCCGCGCGGCTGGAGTCCGAGGGCCACCGCATCCTCAAGCTCAACATCGGCAACCCGGCACCGTTCGGCTTCGAGGCGCCCGACGTGATCATGCGCGACATGATCCAGGCGCTGCCCTACGCACAGGGCTACTCCGACTCGAAGGGCATCCTGCCGGCCCGGCGTGCGGTGGTCACCCGCTACGAACTGGTTGACGGCTTTCCGCGATTCGATGTCGACGACGTCTTTCTGGGCAACGGGGTCTCCGAGCTGATCACGATGACGTTGCAGGCCTTGCTGGACAACGGCGATCAGGTGTTGATCCCCTCGCCGGACTACCCGCTGTGGACGGCGGCGACGGCGCTGGCGGGCGGCACACCCGTGCACTATCTGTGCGACGAGACCCAGAGCTGGCAGCCGGATATCGCCGACATGGAATCCAAGATCACCGAGCGCACAAAGGCGCTGGTGGTCATCAACCCGAACAACCCGACCGGCGCGGTCTACAGTCGCGAAGTCCTCGCCCAGATAGCCGAGCTGGCCCGCAAGCACCAACTGCTGCTGCTTGCCGACGAGATCTACGACAAGATCCTCTACGACGACGCCAAGCACATCAGCCTGGCCACCGTCGCGCCCGATCTGTTGTGCCTCACGTTCAACGGCCTGTCGAAGGCCTACCGGGTCGCCGGATACCGGGCCGGTTGGCTGGCAATCACCGGGCCTAAGGACCACGCCGGCAGTTTCATCGAGGGCATCAGCCTGCTGGCGAACATGCGGTTGTGCCCCAATGTTCCCGCGCAGCATGCGATTCAGGTCGCCCTGGGCGGTCACCAGAGCATCGACGACCTGGTGCTTCCCGGCGGCCGGCTGCTCGAGCAGCGCGACGTCGCCTGGACCAAGCTCAACGAGATTCCGGGCGTGTCGTGCGTCAAACCAGAGGGTGCGTTGTACGTGTTCCCGCGGCTGGACCCCGAGGTCTACGACATCGACGACGACGAACAGCTTGTCCTGGACCTGCTGTTGCAAGAGAAGATCCTGGTCACCCAGGGCACCGGGTTCAATTGGCCGGCGCCGGATCATCTGCGGCTGGTGACGCTGCCGTGGTCCCGCGACCTTTCGGCCGCGATCGACCGACTGGGCAACTTCCTGGCCAGTTATCGGCAGTGAGCCGGTTGCGCGTGCCTCTACCGTGTAGCGGGTGACCCACGCCCACTCGCACACACTGCCGTCCGGCCCGTCTCCGGTGGATTCGTTGCCCGCCAGGATCATCGTCGGGCTGCTGGCCGCGATCGGTGTTGCGGTGATAGCCGGAGCGGTGTGGCTGTGGCCCAGCCAGCAGCATGTCGACATCCCAATGCCGTTCCAGAACGCGTCCGGCGGCGCGGTAAGCACGCAGAGCGGGCACGTGGTGTCCAGCGGATTGGGCGACTGCGGCAGCCCGTCGAGCCGGTCAGGTGCTGACCACGGCGCCTCAGCCGGGAACCGCCGGGCTCCGGGCAATGCGTCGAAACGCTCGTCACGATCGATTCCGGCCCGAACGCCGGTGCGAACACCCTGTTGGAGTTCTCCCCCGGCCCCGGCCAGCCTCAATTCGCGGCGGGTGATCACATCCGGGTCAGCCGGCAAGTCGACGAGAAGGGCGCCACCAGCTTACGCGTTTTACGACTTCGAACGCGGCTGGCCGCTGATCGCGCTCGCCATCGCGTTCGCGGTGGTGATCGTCGCGGTGGCGCGCTGGCGCGGGTTGCTCGCCATGGTCGGCATCGTGGTCGCTTTTTTGGTGCTTGGTGGTGTTTTTGCTGCCCGCGTTGCGTGACGGCGCACCCGCGGTGCCGGTGGCGCTGGTGGCATCGGCGGCGATCCTCTACGCGGTTATCTACTTGGCGCACGGAGTCAGCCTGCGGACGAGTGCCGCCTTGCTGGGCACCCTGTCGTCATTGCTGCTGGCCGCGGGATTATCTTGGGGTGCAATACAACTGACGCATTTGACCGGACTCTCAGACGAACAGAATTCGACGGTCAGTGCGTATCTCGGCAGTGTGTCGATCAGCGGGTTGCTGCTCGCCGGGTTCATCATCGGATCGCTGGGTGTGCTCAACGATGTGACCGTGACGCAGGCCTCGACGGTGTTCGAACTCGCTCACGTGGGTGGTGACACCTCGCGGCGAGCAATCTTCCTGAGTGCGATTCGGGTGGGCCGAGATCACATCGCCAGCACCGTCTACACGCTGGTGCTGGCCTACGCCGGCAGTTCGCTGCCGCTGCTGTTGCTGTTCAGCGTCGCCAACCGATCACTGGGGGACGTGCTGAGCAGCGAGAGCGTGGCCATCGAGCTCGTCCGCTCAGCGGTGGGCGGCATTGCGCTCGCGCTGTCGGTGCCGTTGACGACGGCGATCGCGGCGGTGCTGGCCAAGCCTGCCGAAATCAGCGCCGTTCCAGCAGCCCCTGCAGGTAGCCGCCATAACCGGACTTGAGCAGTGTGCTTGCCCGTTCGACTAGCTGCTGGTCGTCGATCCAGCCCTGCTGCCAGGCGATTTCCTCGGGAACGCTGACCTTCAGGCCCTGGCGTCGTTCCAGCGTCCGGACGTAATCGCTGGCGTCGAGCAGCGAGTCGAACGTGCCCGTGTCCAGCCACGCCGTCCCTCGGGCCATCACCTCGACCGACAGTCGCCCCCGGTTGAGATAGATCTGATTTATCGCGGTGATCTCGTATTCGCCGCGCGCCGATTTCTTTAAGCCTTTGGCGATCTCGATCACGTCGTTGTCGTAGAAGTACAACCCGGGTACTGCGTACTGAGACTTCGGCGGTTTCGGGCTTCTCCTCCAATGACAGCGCTATGCCGTCGGCGCCGAATTCAACCACACCATAAGCCGACGGGTTTGCCACCCAATAGGCGAAAATTGCCCCGCCGCTGATGGATTGGAAGCGGCTCAGACTGGTGCCCAGTCCCGGTCCGTAGAAGATGTTGTCCCCCAACACCAAAGCTGCCGAATCATTGCCGATGTGCTTGGCGCCGAGGACGAAAGCTTGTGCCAGGCCGTCGGGCTTGTCCTGTGTCACGTAGCTGAGGTTGATGCCGAACTGCGCGCCGTCCCCAAGGAGTCGCTGAAACCCGGCCGCGTCGTGGGGAGTGGTGATCACCAAGATGTCGCGGATGCCGGCCATCATCAGAGTGGACAGCGGGTAGTAGATCATCGGTTTGTCGTAGACCGGCAGCAGCTGCTTGCTGATGCCCACGGTGATCGGATGCAGGCGCGTGCCCGAGCCGCCGGCCAAGATAATCCCTCGCATGAGTGCCTCCTAATACCTCCAGTCGACCGCTAATTTACGAGATCGGCCTCGGTGAGTTCGGTGGCCGCGAGCGCTGACGCCAAATCCTCGATGGCGGAACACCGATGTGACGTGGTCGTGGACCACCCGGAATGCCGACGCGGCGTCGGTCGCCGCCTCGGGGCTGGCCGCAGGGCTGACGGTCTGCTCGACGACCACGACACCGTCGTGGACGTACATTCGGCCGAGCACCGCGGTCGATTTGATCGAGCCGGCCCACGTGCGCAGCGCCTCGTGGCCTTGCGCGGCCCCGTGGGCGTCGCCGATGTCGATATCGTCGCTGGACAACGCCACCAACGTGTCGAGGTCGGAGGCGTTAAGAGCGTCGTGCCATGCCAGCACGGTGGCGATCTCCGATGTGGTCATGGTGTGCAAGTTACCGTGCGCCGATTACAGAGGTGTGCGGTCCAGCCAGTTTTGCAATACGGAGTCGTCGCCGAACAGCTCGATGCCGGTGTCGGCGACCTCGACTCGGCGCACGATCGCCAGCAACAGCTCGGTGGCGCCGCCACGCAGCGCCACGGTGCCTTTGCCGTGCTCGTGCGACCAGGTAATGCCACCGTCGGAAAGGCCGATCGTCCATTCCCCGGCTTCGCCCAGCCCGGCATCGGTGGCGTGCAAGTGCAGGATGCTGCCCTCTTCCAGCGGAAGGGCTGCCCCGCCGGCTCCGGCCTGGATCTGGACGCGCTCAAGCCATTCGGTGATCGCATCGGCAGCGATATCGGGTTCGAGCGTGAAGTCGGTGCCGATCGCGATGGCGGCGTCGGCTCGGTGCACCGCTGTTTCGTGCAGCCGGCGCCGTGTCCACCAGTTCGCCGGGCGTGATCCCAGGAAAGTCCATACCGGTGTCTCCTCGCCGGACAACTCGACGGCGTCGACCAACCGCTGCGCACCACCGTGCAGCCAAGAGATGGCGTCCGCGGGGTCCGGTGGTGGTTTGCCGCCTTCGACGCTGCGGGGATCGAGGGGGTGGTCGAGTCGGTCGTGGACGATCTGCGCAGCCCAGCGGTCACCACGGCCGACGTGGCGGAACAACTGCTGGAGGGTCCAGCCCGGGCACGTCGGCACCGGCAGGGAGTCGTCTAAGTGGTCCAAGTCGTGGAAAAGCTCCGAAAAAGCGCGATTCTCCTCGATGAATGCGGCCGCGTAGTCCACAGGGGTCACGCTACCCGGCCTAGATATGCCTGGTCCCTAACCGCTCTGGCTTGGACGCCGCGACGGGGCCACCCGTCCATGTGGTCAGACGGGCTCCACCCCGCAACATTCTGAACACCCGAATGGGCATTAGGAGCGATGTTTCGCGCCGTGTTCGCCTAACCCCTCTCACGCCTGAAATGAGCACTGGAAACAGATGGTCCGCTCATTGACGCCTGTCATTGACGGGCGCCAATGAAATAGATACCGTGGCTCCGTGGGGTCATCGAACGCCGTCGCGGATGTTGGATCGCCTGCCGTAGGGGCTCGAGAGACCCGACGGTTAGAGACGCGGGCGCGTCTATTCGACGCCGCACTGGCTGAGATTGGCCGATGCGGATTGGCCGGTGCCGACGTCAGTGCTATTGCCAGCTCGGCCGGGGTGGTGCGGGGCACTTTCTACTTTCACTTCCCCACCAAGGAGCACGTCTTAGTCGAGCTGCAGCGAAACGAAGAAATCAGGATCGTCGCTGAACTCAACCACGCGCAGGCCGAGCCTGATGACTTGTCGGCAGTCCTGTCGCAGTTGGTTCGACATGTGATCGCCGCTGAACGGCAGGTAGGTCCGGCGGTCTTCCGAGGCATGTTGGGACTGCACTTCTCCGCAACACGACCCGCTGAGGACCAACTATCGGAGCATCCGCTCGCGCAGTTCGTGATTGCCGCCATCACCAATGCCCAGGCAGCGGGTCGAGTCCCCGCGGAGGCAAACGCCAGTGAACTCGGAGTGTTCTTCATGACCGGACTCTTCGCGCTACTAGCCACTGGCTCTCAAGATTCGACGACGGCGGATGCCGTCATGGATCGGTACGTAATGACGATCGTCAAGGGAATGGAGACACGATGAGCAACACGGGGATCGACGGTTACCGAGACTTCTTGAAAAGGCGCGACGGGGAGGCTGATCTGTTGAATCGACGATTGGCGAATCGCGAAGACTTCTTCACTGGCATCGAGACCAACTGCGTCCGATCAGCCCGCCCAGCCGACAGACCGACCTTCCTCCGGAACCTCCGCCGCAGACGGCCGGAGCCGGGGTTGGACAAGAAGATGCTGTTTCTGTTGGCCACGGCCAAGCTCAATCAGGCAGAACGATTCGGAGTCGGCCTCGGGGAAACATATGGCGTCAGCAGCGATCCGGACTTGCCGCCAGAGCGGGTGTACCTCGAACTCGAAGAGCATTACCACACCCGACTGCTCGCATATGTCCTCGACGTATTTGACCTCACATTCCAAGTGGTGCCCCCGCCGTTCGTCATGCGCCAGTTCGTCAAGACGGCGGTGTTCATCCCGGAAAGACTCGGATTTGTGTTTGTCGGAGCAGCAGAGATGGCAGGCTGTGTGATGTTCGACGAACTTCGCCGCGTCGGCATTGAGCTGTTCGCCGACGAACCCGAAGTCTCCGAGCGGGTTTCGCTGCTATACAGCGAGATTCTCACCGACGAGGTTGGCCATGTCGGCTACTGCGCATCACGATGCACTAGCGCAGAGCGTGCAGTGATGCGTTGGCTCTACCCGCGTATCGGAAGGCTGTTCGCACGCCAAACCGCCGAAATCAGCCTTCTCATCGACCCCGCAAAGCTCCGGGCCCGGCTCGACCGCCCCTTCGACGTGGAAGACCTGACCGCTGAACTGAGCAACGAGACGTATCTAGTCACACATCCGTGACTACGGCGTGACGCTCGACCAGGGACCCCCGTTTGCATCACCTCACAGCAGATCAGTAATCGGCGCCCATCCTGCGGATAACAACGACGCCCAATATCTAGGAATGACCCCGCCCATCGGCCACCAGCGGTCAGGGTCCGCTATTGCGCTGTGTCGATCGGCCCGCGAAGAATGCGGCGCTGACAATGCATGAGTTGCGGTTAATGGGCCGTATCGGCCGCGCACTTGTCGTGGTCAGCACGGTGCTCGGTGGCGCGGCGCTAGGCGATGGTGTGGCACATGCCGATGGCCCCGTCCAGTTGAGAAACAGGGCAGGCGATTACTGTCTAGACCGTCCCGATGGCAGCATCTACACCAAGACAGTGATCAACCCCTGTAATGGGTCGCTCTCGCAGCGTTGGAATCTGCTGGGTACCGGGCAGATCCAAAGCGCAGCCTTCCCCGCGATGTGTCTGTCCAAGGAAAACAGCGATTATTGGGCATTCGTCCTTGGCTGTCTGAATCCTGGGTACGAGGTTTGGGCTATCCAGCCCAACGGCCTGGTCCAGCAACAAATCGGTGGCCCTTGCCTTACCCCAGTCGGCGACCTGAATCCTGGGACCTGGGTGAGCACCCGCTGGTGCAACGGCGATGCAGCAGAGCAACAGTGGGATGTTGTTCCATGACCGGGTAAAAGGTCACGGCATGTAATCGCGGTTGAGGGGCGTTTGCGAAGTGTTCTTCAGCCAGCAAAGCTGCGGTGATCCACGTCCTACTTTCCGGCGTCCCCGACAGATCACGCGACCAGAGTGTAAATTTGGGCGGCAACAGCTACCAGTGAGGTGCCCCGCAGAGCGCACTGCGCCCGCGGACGCGCGCCCGAATGAGCAAAACAGGGGGAACCCGATGCCGCCGCACGGAGCAGCGTGACTTCGTCGCCTCCGTTGCACTTCAAGGAGAGTCCGGCCTTCGCAGCAGACCGCAGCGCCTACTGGCGCGACCTTCGCGCGCTAGGCCCGGTGGTGGAAATCACCAATGGCAATCCGATGCTGCACGGCTATTACCTCACCGGGCGCGACGAGGTGCGCGCGGCTCTGCTTGACCCGGAGACTTTTTCCTCGCCGCCCAAAACCTTCAAGCTGAACTCGTTCGGCGCACCGCTTCCGCAGGTGCCGCTCTCTTGCGTGACGCGCTCGGAGCATGCCCGCTTCGGCCGCGTCTTACATCCTCTCTTCAGCCCCAAATCGCTGGCCCCCTTCGCGCCGGTCCTGCGCGCCCACGCCGCGACCCTGGCCGGCACGGTCGCCGCCAAACGGGGATGTGAGGCAACCACCCTCGCCGACACCTACGCCTGCCAGGCGCTGGTCACGGTCTGCGGACTACCGACAGATGCCGCCAACGCGGAACGGTTGACCCGCGCCGCAGTAGTCGGCGACACCGACGGGGCGGCGCACCTTGAACTCATCAACTGGCTGACGGCGGGGCTGAGCGCCGGGATGAAAAGTTCCCGGCGCCCGCCCGGCATTCTCTGGCCGCTACTGGAGGGGCTCGAGGGCGACAGCGACTTTCCGCTGACGAGTCTCGAGGTGGTCTCGTTCATCCTCTTGTTGTTCTCCGTTGCCGGCATCGAAATGGCGGCCTCGGCAATCTCTTTCGCGCTCCTACATCTCGCGCGCGATCCGCAACTGCAGGCCACGCTCCGCGAGGATCCAGCACAGCTTCCAGCATTCATCGAGGAGATTTTGCGGCTGGAAACCCCGGGGCCGGCGATTCCGCGGTTCACCACAAGGGACGTCGAGATCGCTGGCGTCACGATCCCTGCCCAAAGGAACGTCTGGCTGGCCTTGGAAGCCGCGGGCAGGGAGAACGGCGGCGACGAGATAGCGACGAGACGACGAACGGAGAGATTCGACGGCAGCGCCACTGGGCGTTCGGCGCCGGCATGCACCGATGCTTGGGCATGCACCTGGCCCGTCTCGAAATAGCCGAGTTTATAACCGAATGGTTGAGGCGTATACCGCAATTCGAACTGGAACCAGGCTTCGCGCCAGTCATTGTGCATAAGCCAACTGGCGTCAGCCACCTCGGCAGCCTCGAGCTGCGCTGGTAGGCCCAGTGAGCCCGCCGGCCTAGGGCCGTCGCACGCCGAGCCGATATACCTGCCAGCCCGCCTGCTCCCAACGGGCGAAATCGAGGCAATTGCGCCCGTCGACAATGACCCGTGCGCGTACCCGATCGGCCAGATCGTCGGGGTCGAGATCGATGAACTGCCGCCATTCGGTGAGCACCAGCACGGCATCCGCGCGATCGCAGGCTTCTTCCACCGAAACCGCGTAGTTCAACGTGGGGAACTGTCGCTGCGCGTTGTCCAGGGCCTTGGGGTCAAAGACGTTGACCGCGGCACCGTTCAGCTGCAGCTGACCCGCGACGTTGAGCGCGGGCGAGTCACGCACGTCGTCGGATTCGGGTTTGAACGCCGCGCCGAGGACGGCGATGTTGGCGCCCAGCAATGATCCGCCGCACGCTGCGGTGGCCAGTTCGACCATCCGAGTGCGCCTGCGCATGTTGATGCTGTCAACCTCGCGCAGGAATGTCAGCGCCTGGTTGGCGCCCAGCTCGCCAGCCCGCGCCATAAACGCGCGGATGTCCTTGGGTAGGCAGCCACCGCCGAAACCCAATCCGGCGTTGAGGAATTGCCGCCCGATCCGTGAGTCGTACCCGAGCGCGTCGGCCAACAAGCTCACGTCGGCACCGGCAGCCTCGCACACCTCGGAAATCGCGTTGATGAACGATATCTTCGTAGCCAGAAAGGCATTGGCAGAGACCTTGACCAGTTCCGCGGTCTGCAGGTCCGTCACCAGGAACGGCACACCCGCGTCCAGCACCGGCGCGTAAAGTTCGCGAACCGCCGCCTCGGCACGTTGCGAATTCTCCTGTACCCCAAGCACAATGCGGTCCGGGTTCAGGGTGTCGTGCACCGCGAAGCCTTCGCGCAAAAACTCGGGATTCCAGGCTATTTCGACGTCTACTCCCGGGGGCGCCAGCGCCGCAGCCCGTTTGGCCAGATCGGCGGCGGTGCCCACGGGGACGGTCGATTTGCCCACCAGCACCGAGTTTCTGGTCAACCGCGGCACCAACGCGTCGATGACGGCGTGGACATGGCACAGATCGGCGCCGTATTCGCCCTTCTTCTGCGGGGTCCCGACCCCTAAGAAGTGCACGTCGGCGAATTCGGCCGCCATGTCGTAGTCGGTGGTGAACTGCAGTCGCCCCGCGGCAAGGTTGTCGGTCAACATCTTTCGCAAGCCGGGCTCGTAGAAAGGAACGTCACCGCTGGCGAGCTTGGCAATCTTGCCCGGGTCGATATCGACCCCGATGACCTCGTGTCCCAGTTCCGCCATTCCGACGGCGTGGGTGGCACCCAGATAACCAGTGCCAAAGACGGTGCATCGCATACGTCCGGTGTATGTGGCTGCCGATGAGCTAACTGCATCGCGACACTTAGCGGCAGGCAAACGGCAGATGACAGCTGGTCGCCGGAAGGTTAGCGGCGACCGAACCCGCCGTGACCGCCGCCACCGTGACCGCCCCCGAAGGGCCGCCCCCGAAGGGACCGCCGCCACCACCCCGAGGGCCCGCCGTGTCCGCCACCGGGGCCGGGGAATCCGCCGCCCCCGCCGGGATATCCGCCACCGGGGTGGGGCCCGAACGGCCCCCCAATGATCGGCAGCGGTATCGGAATGGGCACTGGGATGGGCGCCGCCGGCGCAACCGGCGCAACCGGCGGGCGCAGGAGCCATCTGGCAGCGGGGCCGGAGGCGGCGCCGCCGGCGCCGGGACATAGGGGATCGGAGCCGGGGCCGCGGGTATGGGAGCAGGGCGCGGGCGCCTCGGGCACCTGAACGGGAGCCTCGGGCAGCGGAGCAGGAGCGGGAGCCGCGGGAGCCGGGACAGCCGCTCCGGAGCGGGCGCCGGGGCGGCCGGTGCTTGGATGGCGGGTGCGACGACATTGTGGCCGGGATCGGGCCGTACACCGGCCGTCGGCCGGATGGCAGATCGCCAACGAGACGACCAGCGCCGCCACGCCGACGATGAAGATCGACGCTAAGACGCTGCCGAGCAGGGCGAACGGCTTTTTCTCGTGATCTTCGTCGCCGAGCACGGTGGTCGCCGCGGTGTACTCGCCGGTGTAACCGTCGGCGAAATCGTCGGGGACAGCGCTGTAGGCCAGGAGGTTGGCACCCGATTCGCGCGTCGGTGGTGACCTCGAAGTAACCGGGCGTGATGTGCGAACGGGTTCAGCGACGCCCGTGCCGGGATCCTGTGCCCAGGCCTGCGCCGCCGTGGTCGACACAAACAGCGGCGCATTCGCCGACGCCAGCGCCGCTCCCCTGGCCAGCGCCGTCTCCGGCTCCTCGGGCGCGCTCAGCGGCAGCGACGTCGCCGCCTCCAGCGCGGGCTTGATCAGCGGGATGTCGATGCCGGCTCCGACGACGAACACGCCGTTCGGGCGCGTCTCCAGCTGCTCGGCACCAGAGATGATGGAGGCCAGCTCAGCCACCGCCGCGTCGTCATCGTCGGGCAGTTGGTGCCGATGGACATCGGCGATCGATCCGTCGGCGCTGTCGATGACCGCCAGGGTCGCGGTATCGGCCTCGACGAACAGCAGCGCGGTGTGGGCGTAGTTGGTTTCGTTGCCGACCGCCTGAGCCAGCGCGGCCGCGGCCAGGAAGGCCGAGACCAGCATCACGTTCTCGACCTTGTGGGCGGCCAGCGCATCGCGAAGCGCGGCGGCCTCGATGGGGTCGGTCCAGGTGACGCCCGTCGACGTCAGCTGGTAGCCGCCCTCGGCCGCACCTTCGCGGGTTCCCAGGATGGCGGCGACCACCCGGTCGGCCGCACCAATCGTTGCCGCCTCGTCTTCGCCGGCGACATCGAAATTGTCCTGATCGACGGTGGCGCCATCGCCATTTTCTCCCTCGACCAGCACCATTTGGACCGCCGTCGGTGCCATCGACACTCCAAGTACGGTGTCCATAGCTCCTCCCCTAGTCGTTTGCCAGGCCTTGGAAAAGGCCGGAAAGGACCGGTCGCCGCACTAACAGCGACACTGCTTGAGTCCCCACTCTGCATTCCCCCTGTAGTGCAATTTTACGCGCGATCGGCGTGCACGGGTCTGTAGGAGCCGAGCCGGCGGACCCAGCGGTTTGCGACAACGGAGCAACGTCTGGCAGTCGAGCGGACGGTTAGTGGTGTCCGCCACCGCCGTGACCGCCCCCACCGCCACCGCCGAAGTGGCCACCGCCCGCCGCCGAAGCCGCCGCCACCACCGAAGCCGCCGCCGCCGCCAAAGCCACCGTGACCGCCGCCGCCGAACGGCCCCTCGCCGCCACCGCCGAACAGCCCGCCGCCGCCGAACGGGACCGCCGCCGCCACCGAAGGGACCGTGCTCGCCGCCCCCGAAGGGGCCGCCACCGCCACCGCCGAAGGGGCCGCCACCGAAGGGCTCGTGCCCGCCGCCGCCGAAGGGCCCACCGCACCGCCGGGGCCACCGCCGAAGGGCTCGTGCCCGCCGCCACCGAAGGGCCCAGAGCGCCGGGCTCACCACCACCGCCGAACGGACCACCAACCGAGGGCTCGTGCCCACCGCCACCGAAGGGCCCCGAAGTCCCGGGCTCACCACCACCGCCGAAGCCGTGCCCGCCGCCCCGGCTGGGGCTGGGGAACATGCCTTCATTCGGAGCAGTCTGGTGGAATGGCTGCTGCGGCACGTGGACCGGCGGCTGGTCCATTATCTGTTGCGGCGGCGACAGGCGCATCGGAGCCTGAACCATTGGTGGGCTTAATAACTGTTCGGGAATCGGCATGTGGATCCCGGGCGCCGGAACTGGCATCACCGGGGGGGCCAGGACGGGAACGGGCACCACCGGAGCGGCGGGCAGCGGAGCCGCGGGCAGCTCAGCCGCAGGCATCGGGTTCAGCGCCCTCGGCGCAGCCATCGGCGCCGGCAAACTGATCTTCGGCCGCGGGGCGGACGCCTCGATTGGACGGGCTGCGGGGGCCGGCTGGGCCGGGACGATGAGGCTTTGGTTGGGGCTGGGCTGCAGAGCCACCGTCGTGCGGATGCCGATCGCCAGCGCAATCTCCAGCGCGACCACAGCGCTGATACCGACCACGGCCAACCCGCTACCGATCAGCAGGCCCGGATCGGCGCGCGGTTGGACTCTCGTGGAGTCCGGCGAATTGCGGCCGTTCTATCAGGACAGTCGGGGCATCGGCGTCGTCGTCCGGCAGACGCGCTGTAGGCGAGGAGGCCGTCGTCGCCGAGCTCGCCGCCAGGCGTCACGGCGGGACCGCCCAAAACATTGAGGTAGTCAGGAAGCGGCGTACGGGTCCACCACACCGGTGCCGGGGTCTTGCGCGTAGGCCAGCGCCGCGGTGGACGAGGCGAACAACGGCGCGTTGGCGGACGCCAGGGCCGCGCCCCGGGCCAGCGCCGTCTCCGGTTCCTCCGAGGCGCTGACACTGAGCGAAGTCGCCGACTCCAGCGCCGGCTTGATCGAGGCGACGTCGACCCCGGAGCCGACCAAAAACACGCCGCCTGGAGCAGTTTCATCCAGTTCGGCAAGTAATCCCGGTGAGTTGCGCGGTGGCCTCGTCGCTGGAGGCGTCGTCGATCTGTTCCTTGTAGAACTCGGTGATGGAGCCGTCGGCGGTCTCGACCACGGCCAGAGTCGCGGTCTCGGGCTCGACGAAAAGCACCGCGGTGCGGTCGTAACCCATTGCCCCGCCAACGGATTGAGCCAAGCGCCGTCGCGGCCAGAAACGCCGAGACCAGCATGACGTTCTCGAGCTTGTAGGCAGACAGTGCGTCGCGCAGCACGGCCGCTTCGACCGGGTCGGTCCACGTCACCCCGATGGAGGAAAGCTGCAGGCCGGCGTCAGCCGCGCCTTCGCGGGTACCCAGGATCGCCGAGATCACCTGATCGGTCGCGGTGATCGTTGCCGCGTCGTCCGTAGCGATGACGTCGAACTCGTCGTCTTCGACCAAAGCGCCATCGGCATTTTCGCCTTCGACCAGGACCATCTGCACAGAATCGGGCGCCATCGACACACCGAGCACGATATCCAAAACCAAACCCCCTCCCAAAGGTGTCGCCGACCAAAACCGTGGTCGACCGGAGGTGAAACCACGGACCAACTAATGATCGCGCACAATCACTGTGAGCGCGCCTCAGCGAAGCTGTGTAGACCTTATGAAGTTCAGGTAGGACCGAGACGGCGTCGGCCCCCGCTGACCCTGATACTTCGAGCCGGCGCGCGAACTGCCATAGGGGTGTTCGGCCGGGCTGGTCAATCGCAGGATGCAAAGCTGGCCGATCTTCATGCCCGGCCACAGCGTGATCGGCAGATTGGCGACGTTGGACAGCTCAAGCGTGATGTGACCGCTGAAGCCCGGATCGATGAAGCCCGCGGTCGAGTGGGTCAGCAGGCCCAGACGGCCCAGCGACGACTTGCCTTCCAGCCGTCCCGCCAGGTCGTCAGGCAGGGCGATGAGCTCCAGCGTCGAGCCGAGCACGAACTCGCCCGGGTGCAACACGAACGGTTCTCCGTCGGCGGGTTCCACCAGGCTGGTCAGCTCGTCTTGCTGCTGCGCGGGGTCGATGTGGGTGTAGCGGGTGTTGTTGAAGACCCGGAACATGCAGTCGAGGCGGACATCGATGCTGGACGGCTGCACCAGGGTGTCGTCGAACGGGTCGATGCCCAGCCGGCCGGCGGTGATTTCGGCCCGCAGGTCACGATCGGAGAGCAGCACGCGAAGAGCCTATCCGCGCGTACCTCGGCTCAGCGCAGGTAGATTTCTCCGCCGGTCGGGTATCCGCCGCCGGTGGTGGTGACGTGAACGTGGTCGTAGTGGCCGTAGCCGCCCGATCGCGCGCCGTCGGGCGTGTAGTAAACGCCACGCCAAATTGCGTCTTGTATCCCGAATCGATTCGCGTTGCCCAGCACATACGCGACGATTTGGTTTCCCAGCGCGACGCCGTCGGAGCTTTGGGGTTGGGAATCATCACGTCGAGCGCCAGACCCACGGGATGCCATCTCAGCGCATCCGGTCGGTAGCCGCCGATCTCGTGGATCTGCGGAAACGCCGCGCTGATGTTGCGAGCCGTCAAGATGGTCCGCACTTGCAAGCGCTGTTCGTTCGCGACGCCGACGGGCAAAATTCGGGACGCCCGATCAACTGCCAGTCTGGAGGCCACAGCAAGTTCGCTGTACGAATTCATCGAGGACGACCCGGGGAGTTTGGCCTCCACCAGCTCGAAGTGCCAGGGCCCCTTGCCGTCGGCAATCGACGCCCCAGAAGCGCCGGCGGCGGACGGATGAACATCTCCCCCGGCCGCGAAGAACACGGCTGCCGAGGCGACAGTTGCGGCCAACACCATTGGCGACTTTCGCCGTATCATGGCTAATCCATTCCGCCCCATGCGAATAAGATTACGGCGCGACAACAAATAACGAAAGAATAAACATCCATTTCTTAATATCGGGCATGGCGGTCTTAATATCGGGGATGCCGGCTCGGCCTTCTCCGGTCGCGCGGGATGCTAGCCTCCTAGGCAGCCGTGCCGATGTAGTTCAATGGCAGAACATCAGCTTCCCAAGCTGAATACGCGGGTTCGATTCCCGTCATCGGCTCCACCCTGACCAGCCTCGACGCTGTTCGTTCGAAAATCGTTCGAACATAGCCCTCGGTGACACGAGGGTGACACAACTCGATTCAAACTCGCCCCGGCAGCCTTGCCCCAGGTTAGGTGCCGGATCGTCGGTATCGAAAGCGCGCTCTTAACCGCGCGCTGCTCCGCGCCAAGCGCTTCCTGCATGAGATCAACAGGGCGCCTAACCGCAGTGTTGCCTGTCAGCATCTGCACGGTTGTTCTCGGCGGATCGAGTAGATTGCGTGCGTGTCGTCTCAGAGCCCACTCTGAGAGGTCAGGTGCCGAAGCTCAGCACTACTCCGCCAGCTGTCATGAACAGCCCACACATCGCCCATCTCAGGCCCACCGCTTGATACGTGCTGAGTTTATTGGTGAGGTCGTCGATTCGAGTTTCGATATGCGTCAACGTTGTTTGCTGCACCTGCGTTGTCGCCAGGCGCGCTCGCCTGAGTTTCCGCGTTAGATCGGCGATCTGTTTATCCATCGCGCCGACTTCTTTACTACGTTCGTTGACGAAATCAGCTAGCCGCCCTAACTGTTCGCGGAGGTTCCACCATGTGGGATTGAGGGTGATCAGCGCTTGCCTTGATGCAGAAAGTCCACCAGACCCGCGGAATGCAAATCCTCCTAGTGGCCTGAGGATGATGTCTCGGCCTTTGGGGAAGCCCCGACGAATCCACTCTGTGACAGGCATGTCGTGTTGCGCGCGGATGTAGGTAGCGCCCAGGCCGAGGCCCGCGATGAGCCCTCCCACTGCTTGGACGCCCGCAGCGATGTCTTACGGGCCAGGACGTTATGTTGGAGGCAGGCGTCGCGCTCCAGCTGCGCCGACCAGAGGTGAAGTTCGCTGCAAGGCAACAGGAGTACTGCTGCCGAGATAGCGCTGAATGCGCACAATCCGCCGATGTACAGGCGTCGGTCGCTGAGTTCCACGGTGTGCATGGTGCCGTGGGCAGCCAAAAATGAAATACCCCGGTCCGATGGCTTACACAGGATCGGCGTTTGAACACGGCGGCGTCTACCGAGCAGATGTGGCAGGGACCAGTGCGCTGATGTCTTCGCCTTGCAGCAGCTTGACTGTCAAGGACACGTCGAAATAGTCCGTCCAGCGGGCGATCTTGCCGTCGCCGTCAATGACGAATGTCGCCCATGACCGGTACGGCTGGTTTGGTTCCGTCGGGTGCCTGGATGTAGTCAAGTCGTTCGGTGAGAACGACCGGGCCGTCGTTGGCGATGTTCACGATCTCGAATGCGTAAGCGTCGGGGAACATCGAGAACTGCGCTCCCATGTTTTCGAGAATGGCCTCCACCCCGGTAAACGGCGGGCATGCCCACGTTCTGGTACACAGCGTCGTCGGCCAGGAGTGGCCGCAAGGCCTCAGGATCGCGCTTTTCCATCAGTGCGCAGAACTGGCGTACGACATCGACAGGGTCGGGCATTAGGAACCTCCATTAATCGGATGAATCTGCGGCTTGCAACGTAAGTCCGTGAGCCTGCTCGCAAGTGCTGCAACGCTGGGTGGCTCACCCACGGTGGGGCCGCAACGATCGCTGGCGGAGGCCAGCTGCACGGCTGGGCGGCCTTGCGGTTGAGCCATCATCCAGCCAGACCAAATACCGACCGAATACGGTCCTTCTTGACCGTTTTGCTCGTAGAAGCCCTGCGGGTCATAGACTTTCGCTTCTGGGTACGGCCAAGGGCACGCGACCGATGTCGCGATCCTTGTCCACTTGAAGGAGGCGAAGGCAAGCCCGTACACCAAGTAGAAGGCATTGACGATGATCAGCATCACGATGAATGACCCGAGCGCGGGCCGGGTCGGGAAGATTTGTGCCCGCTTGGCGAGTTTCTCCGACACCGTGCGGCCCGTGTCGTCGCGGTAGACCAGGACGCCCGCCGGGATCATCACGAGCGTGACCAACGACGACTCCCAGAGCAGAGGGAACTGGTGGGGCGTGCCCACGAAGATCGAGCCGAACGGAATGACCTGCGAGTACATGTACATCCCGGTTTGGATCATCGTGACCTCGAGGATCATGTCGATGATGAACCCGGCGATGAAGATCAGTATGCCGAGGCTGAGCAAGGGGTGGCGCGATACAAATGCGTCAGTACTTCGCCGGGCCTGAATCCTGCGCAGCGCCCAGACTGCCGGAAAGTATGGCCCGAACTGGAACATGACATAGCCGAAGACGACGAACGGTTCCACCGTGGGTGCGAGCGAAACGTACGGCCACCACTCGGGCCAGTGCCAAAGACGCGGGTCGTACACCGCGTACGGTGCCCAGTTCATCATCGGGTCCTGCCAAACGATGATCGTAGTCACCAAGCCCATGAGGATGTAGGGGTGCGGCCCGTAGCGACGCCACCCCCATACAGCAGCCGCGATCAAGAGGACACATGCGACGACGGTGAAGATCTGCAGGACGGGGATCCAGTGATCGAACCCGAACAGCGGCTCGAAAGGTCTTGGCGTACCTACGACTTTCGGATTGCCGATCCGCTCATCGGGGTGGTCGCGTGCGTTCCAGCCCACAGTGACGACCGCGCCGACACCGACAGCAGTCCACAGCCAAGTCCAAGCGGACCGGGCCATTGACCGCTTCTGCCCCGTCCCCGGTTCCCCGGACGGCACTATGATCTGCTCAGCAGTCATCGGTTACTCCTCACCAAAATGGGTCGACAGGTGCTTCTCAACGACCGCAGGTCTGCGTTGCACCCGCCGCGAAGGATGTCAGCCCAACGGTTTTGTAGCGGGCAATGATTCGCTCGTATTGACGCCTATTGCGGGCTAACGGTGTGTCGGTGATTCGGCTGGGCAACCATCGGTACGCGAGGCGGAGAAGCCTGGTCAGCGCCCTGAATTCGATATCGTGGCGGCGAGTCCAAGTCATGGGTACCAACGCACGCACACGGGGGTGCATGATGCCGAACCCGAGCACAGCAACCGTATGTCCGCCAACTGGCCCTAACAGCTTCCATAGTGGATCCGCGATAGCTGGGGCGTAGTCAGGCCTTCGCGGTCGCAACGTGGCATCCATGGCGATGTCGAGAGCGGCTGTGTGCGTTAGCGTCTCGGTGGCCATTTGGTCGTAGTACGTGCACAGCTCCTCGTAGCTCTCGTCGAGCTGTCGTGCACGACCGGGCATCAGCAGGTCCGCGCAAAGACCACGGAAGCGGTCCCAGATCGCCTGGTTATCGGCGGCGGTGAGCCGTTCGCCGCTAAGGGCGAGAAATGCACCGCGATGCATGAAGAAGATGCTGATCAGATTCCAGTTCCAGGGCTCGGGGCTCAGGGCGCTGTAGCGTTCCCCCTCGGGCCCAACGCCTTTCACGTCGCGATGCAGTTCAACCAGCCGCTGCATTTCCTCCCGACGGTCATCGCAATTTGCTAGAAACGCCAGTTGATCCGAGGCAGCGGTCCGGCGTGCCCGCCCGAACGGGTCGTCGCGGATTCGGGCGGTGTCTACAAGTGCTGCCGAGACGGCTGGCAACATCATTTCGTCGAACAATGCAGGGGCGAACAGGGCCAGAAACCGTGAACCGATCACACGCTCGAATCGATCCGCCACAGATATGGCAGCGGTGTCGACGGATCCCACGGACACATCTGCCTGCTCCACCGGCACGTTCAGCGATTCGACCGACATAGTGCCTCCTCCGCCCTCATAATTTCTGGTGCAGACCGACACCAGAAAGTATTGTGGTGTCAGATTGCACCAGAAACATCGGTTGGTCAAGGGGGGTCAGGCACAATGCAGTCCATGGCAACCGCGACCCGCAGCTACGGCGGCGTGACCGCCGCGCAACGCCGCGCCCTACGTCGCGCAGCACTGATCGAGGCGGCGCTTGATCTGTTCGCCGAAGACGGTGCGCGGGCCGTGTCGAAACGTGCGGTGTGCGCACGTGCACGGCTCAACGACCGCTACTTTTACGAGCATTTCGCCGACTCGGGTGCGCTGCTCGAAGCGATCACACGCGACCTCACCGCCGAGGGACTCGCGGCGGTCAACGCCGCCACCCGCTGCGTGGCCTCCGATATCCGCGCGCAAGTCCGTGCAACAGCCGAAGCGGCACTTGCTTTCCTGACCGCCGACCCGCGCCGTGGCCAGCTACTTCTGCGATCTCACACCTCCGAAGTGCTGCACCGCGCCCGCGTGGAGAACACCCTCGCGATATCCACCGCGATGTCGGCGATGATCAGGCAGCCGCTCGAAGCTTCCTCAGCCAGCCAGCCTGACACCGACATGGCAGCGTTTGCCCTCGTCAGTGGTGCCATGGAAGTGATCGCCGGTTGGCTACGCGGCGACTTCAACACCACCCGCGAGCACGTCGCCGACATTGTCGCCGCGTTGCTCCTGGCCACTGCCGATGTCTCTACCGCATTGCCCGGATCGGGAAACGCAGTTCAGCGCTGAATACCTGGGTCCGATTCCGTACCGGCTCCGACCGCCCCGTGCGACCTTCGTGCCCGGGAATCTCTTAGGCAAGTATGCATCGGCGGCGACCATCGCGGCGGCCCTCGGCGTCAGTCGCACCACGGTTTACCGCGTGCTTAGCGACGATGTCGAAAGCTGACTGGAACCAAGCCCTTAGCCGATTAATGACGGTGGTGTGCTTGGCTCGTCTCCTGCTCGACGGCAAGCCCTATGTCGGTGGGTCTGTGCTGAAGATAATCGTCGACAAAGAGTGCGACATCTGGTTGAAGAGGCCCGATAGTCCGGTGCCTGTGTTGAGCAAGCCCGAGTCAAAGCCATTTTGGAGGCTGCCGCCAAGGTTGGCCGGGACGCCGGTATTGAAAAAGCCCGACATAATTTCGCCGTTGTTTCCAAAGCCCGAGACGTTGGTACCGGTGTTGAAAAAGCCCGAGTTGGACTGCCCGGAATCGTATATGAATCCGGCGCCCGTGTTCCAGCCGCCCGAATTTCCGAAGCCCGTGTTCACCACATCCGAGTTCGCCCAGCCGGTGTTCGCCTCGCCCGCGTTCCAGAAGCCGGTATTGATGCCCGCAGACTCGGCGCCGGAGTTCCCGAAGCCCGTGTTGAGCGCGGCGGAGTTCCCAAAGCCCGTGTTGAGCTGGCCGGAGTTGCCGAAGCCGTGGTTTATGGTCCCCGCATTTCCGAGGCCGATGTTGAGCGCGCCCGAGTTCCCGAAGCCAAAGTTGTTGAAGCTGCTCGCGTCCACCGTATTGCTGCCGGTATTGAATATGCCGATGTTGCCGGTGCCCGAATTGAAGAAGCCGATGTTGCCGGTGCCTGAGTTCCCGAAGCCGATGTTGCCGGTGCCCGAGTTCAGACCAAAGAAGGAGTACCCGTTAGTTGCCGTGTTGAGGTAGGCATTCCCGAAGCCGACCAAATTGTTGCCGGTGAGCCCAAAGCCGATGTTGTTGTTGCCGGTGTTGCCGCCACCCAGGTTGCCGTTACCGGCGTTGCCGAAGCCGACGTTGTTGTTGCCGATGTTCCCCATACCCACGTCATGGCCCGGATCGGCGACGCCGGCGGCGGTGAAGCCAAAGTTGCCCATGCCGAAGTTGTTGTTGCCGAAGTTTCCGCTGCCGATGTTTAAGTTGCCAGTGTTGCCGCTGCCTCCATTGTTACTGCCCCGGTTTCCTCCGCCCAGATTTAAGTTGCCCGAGTTGCCGCCGCCGACGTTTTGAAAGCCCGTGTTGCCGTTGCCCACGTTGGCGTTGCCGATGTTGCCAATACCCAGGTTGAGCGTTTCCCCGAGCAGGTCCTGCAAACTCTGCGCCGGACGGGCCGCAAACGCTGCAGCGTTGGCGGCCTCCGCGCTGGCATAGGAACCCGCGCCCGAGCTCAACGCCTGCACAAACTCGGCATGAAACCCCGCCGCCTGGGTACTAAGTGCCTGATAGGTCTGCGCGTGGGCGCCGAACACCAACGCGACGGCTGCCGACACCTCATCGGCGCCCGCGGCCAGAACCCCGGTGATAGAGGAGCCTGCCGCGGCGTTGGCTTGGTTAAGCGTCGACCCGATATGCGCTAAATCCGATGCGGCCGTTGTCACAAACTCCGGCGCGGCGATAACAAAAGACATCGAAACCTTTCCCTAGCGTCGGAGACGGTGCCCAAAGCGTATGCGGCCGCAAAGTTGACCGCATGGATTTCGTGAACATATGTGAGGGTTCAAATTCGTGTGCTCCACGTCATCACTGCGGCCACGCGCCACGGAGAAGTAATTCGACCAGACGCAGAATTAGCCGTTGGCGACCTGAGAGGCCGGTGCCTGCCAACGCCCCACTCTCGCGCTGGGCTTATGCTCCATCCGTGCGCTATACGACGCAGTGGGCAACTAATTCGGGCCCTCGCGGCGGACTGGCGAAGAAGCGCAGCATCGCACTCACGATCCTCAGCGCTGCATGGTTGTGCTTCACGGTTCCCGTCACCCACGCGGACATCGGTGGCAACATTCCCGGACCCGGCTTGTGCGACTACCCCGGCGTGGGCTCGAGTGGCAACGTGATGGGCGGCAACTGGTTCTACTGCGACTTTCCAACCGAAATCAACGGCAGCCACTGGCACTGCGCCTATGGGATCTTCGTCCTGGGCGGCTTAGGTGGTAACGGCCCGAATTTCGGAGCCACGCTTGGACTTCAGATCGGTGGAGGCGGCGGAAACTGCTACTTTGCCTGCCCGGACATGACCCAGGCCGAACAACCCAACCCGCCCGGCGCGTGGAAGAACAAGATCACCCCGGAAAAATGCAAAACGGTGGCGCCGGTGCCGACAATCCTTGGCCCGGAACCTTCGCCGCCTCCTCCCGAGCCGCCGCCTCCTCCTCCCTCCGAACCACTGCATGAGGAACTGCCGCCCGCGGTGACCAATCCCGGTACCCCCAACCCTCTCACCACCCAAAACTCCTGAGAGGCGCACGCGGTCTCACGGTTCTCGTATTCTTCAGCCCGCGACGCCTGAACAGCCTGTCGAGCAGCGGGCTCGAATAGATGCGGTGTGGGTCAAGCTCGTCGAGGATCGTGCGAGCATCGCAGAACCGATGTCCGGCCGGCTGACCGTCGCTGAGCGCGGCCGGCACGCTTACCCCGAGCACGGTCGCATCGGTCCAGGCCGCTTCGTCGGTGTAGCCCCAGCCCTTGGACCACTCGACGCGTACGGACGCATAGTCTCCGGTGAAATTGGCCAGGCACCACTTCTCCACTTCACGGTAGAAGGCATTCGCATACGGGGTGCCCGGAACCGTCAGGATGTCCAGCCAGACCGCGCAGTCCCACTCGGGATGGTCGGGCCGCGGCCTGGTTGCCGATAGCAACACCGGTTGGGAGCCCGCAACGCCCACATCGTCGGGCTGGTCGAGTCCAGTCACCCGGATCTCGACCGGTCCGTTCATTGGATACCGGTGCAGCGCCCGATATTCGGCGACCTTCGACTGGTATAGCTCGGTGAACTCGTGGATCACCCGTTGGACGTCGCCGCGCCGACAGACGATCGCGTAGCCATTGGCGGTAACGCGCAGCGTATGCGGCCGGATATAGAGGAAGGTGTTCTTCGACCAGCCCCACAGATCCCAGCTATCGGTCGCGGCCAGACCCGCTGCAGCCCAAGTCCACTGCATCTTGCCGAGGACCGGCGCCAACCGTGGCAACGCGGACTGAAACCGGCCCATCAGCGAAGTCACCCACGGCGAGAAATGGTCGCAGAACGCATAGTTATATGGCGAGTGCACCTCGCGCGACGAGGACGGCTTGGTGGCCGCCTTCGTCCAGACCTTCAGCCACGGATTAGCGGTGAACGGGAACCAGATTGCCTCCACGCGGCCGGACTCTGCGAGGAACTTCTCAAAGGACCGCCCGCCCGCGGCGGGGGCGCCGAACATTTCCGACGCGGGAATGTCCATATAGCTGCGACAGCGGACCATCGCGTTGTCGCCGACGCGCAGGGTCACCTCGGTCACGAATGCACGGCCGAGATGCGCCATCAACGCGCCCATCTCCGGTTCGGTGCGCCGAAATGTGCGCAGCACGTACGCACCGCTCGCCGCATCCCATACCACCGCGGTGATGGCCAACACTAGATTCGACAGAGACCCGAAAGTATGTCCCAGTTCCCGCGTCTCGCCGTCGGCGGGAATCGCGGTGCCGTGCCCGTCGATTGCCAGTACGCCTCCGATGGTGAGGTCACCAGGTGCAGGATGGTGCGTGAGTCCATAACCGCGCTCCTCGAGCGCGCCCAGGATCGCCTCCATACTCGCGCCCGCCTGAGCGGTAACCGACGGCGGAATGCCTGAATTGACCGTGACCCTGGTCAATGACGTAGTTGTGTCGACAAGCAGTATCCGATCATCGCGTCCGGTCCTCCGCCGGGATCGTCAGCGGCGACCAATTGTGGGCATACCCTCGTGGTCGTAATCGATAGCCATTGATTCGAGCCCAATTAGCCAGTAGTACAACATCTTCCGCCGTATCTACCGAACAGGACCACAGCGAGTCGACGACGATCTCGCCCGACCAGTTCTTGAACGCCGCCCGATAAGGCGTGATCCCGGGTGGCAGATCCGGCAGAAGGTCCGCGCCGGAGGCATCAACCTTGGCCGTCGGGCTGCACGACGCGGCCGATCGTGCCGGCGAGCCGGTCATCGTGACGGCCGCCGTCAGGGCAAAATGTTGCGGCGCCATTTTCATCTGTCCCCCAAGGGGTTTCGCATGACAGCCTCCACCGATCGGTAGCGTCCGGCCGGACGTTAGCAGAACTGGTAGCCATCCCAGCGGACGTTTGCCGTGTCGAAACCACACTCGCGAACGGAAGCTAGCGGACCAGGCGGAATCCCGCTGGTCAGCGAGGCGAGGCGGGTCCCGAGGCTCCAGCGGCCCAAAAAAGTGGAGTAGCCGACTACTCGCGCCAAGACCGGCAGACCGGTGCGACGGTGTACGCATGCCGGCAACTGCCCCAAGATCTCTGAATGGCATGGCCTTCCGACCGCTTCAGGCAATCGGCAGGCTCGCGCTGAGCGCCCCTCGGCGGATCGTCGCCGCAGCGCTGCTGACTATGGTCGCCGCTGGCATCTTCGGGATGCCGGTCGCCAACAAGCTTTCGAACGGGGGCTTCCGGAACCCGCACGCGGAGTCGTCGCATGCCTCGCAGCTGCTGGTTGACAAGTTCAGCACTGGAGGAATGCAGCTGGTGGTCGCCGTCACTGCCGACGGCGGGGACGGCCAGTCCTGCGGCACGCAAAGCGGGAACCGAAATCCAGCGAATACTGGCAGGGCTGCCCTACGTGGTCGGGCTGCACTCGGCGTGGACGGGAGCCACCACAGGCCGCCTCGGCGCTGATCAGTCGCGACGGCAAGTCCGGGTTGATCGTCGCGGGCATCATCGGTGATGAATCCGTCGCACAGCGGCATGCTGGCGAAATCCAGCACTTGCTACCCGAATTCAACAACGTGACGGTGAAGATGGGGGGTGAGGCAGCGAGTTTGGTCCAGATCGTCGAGCAGTCCAAGCAGGACCTGCGCATAATGGAAACCGTCGCCTTGCCGGTGAGCTTCGTGGTGCTGGTCTGGGTGTTCGGCGGAGTGCTGGCGGCGGCACTACCGCTCGCGGTCGGAGTATTCGCGATCATCGGCTCCATGGCGGTGCTACGCGCGACTGCGTTCGTTACCGATGTATCGATCTTCGCGTTGAACCTCACCCTGGCAATGGGACTCGCGCTGGCCATCGACTACACGTTGCTCGTCATCAGCCGATTCCGCGACGAACTCGGCGCGGGTGCGGACAGAGAGCAGGCCCTGCTTCGCACGATGGCAACCGCGGGCCGGACAGTCGTGTTCTCCGCCGTTACCGTCGCGTTGGCGATGGCCGCGATGGTGTTCTTCCCGATCTACTTCCTCAAGTCGTTCGCCTATGCCGGCGTTGCGGTGGTCGTGCTGGCCGCGGCCGCGGCACTCACGGTAACACCGGCGGCACTGGTGCTGCTCGGGCCACGGATCGACGCTTTGGACGTGCGGCGACTCGCCCGACGCATCCTGCGCCGACCGGACCAGAAACCACGCTCCGCAGAACACGGATTCTGGTACCGAATGGACAAAAGGTGTTATGCGCCATGGAGTTCCGATCGGGCTCGCGGTCACGGCCCTGTTGCTCTTCCTGGGCGCACCGTTCCTCGGGATCAAGTTCGGTTATCCCGACGACAGGCTGTTGCCGCCATCGGCATCGGCCCGTCAGGTCAGCGACGAGTTGCGCACGCAATTCGCGATCAACTCGATCGACGACGTGATCATTGTGGTACCGGACGCCGCCGGATTGGCTCCGGCACAGTTGAGCCAATACGCCGCACAGTTGTCCCGCACACCGAACGTCACGTCGGTGTCATCCCCGGACGGGTCTTACACGGACGGCGTCCGCACCGGGTCGCCATCGGCAGCAACGGGAATGGCGAATGGGAGCGCCTTCCTAACGGTCAACTCCACCGCGCCGCTGTATTCGCAGGCATCGAAAACGCAGCTGGATCTGCTGCATAGCGTCACCCCACCCGCTGGCCGCGCGGCTGAGTTCACCGGGTGGGCCCAGCTGGACCGGGACACTGCCGCCGCCGTCAGTTCATATCTGCCATTGGTACTTTCGGTCATCGCCGTCGTCACATACCTGTTGATGTTCCTGTTCACCGGTAGCATCCTGGTGCCGCTGACGACGTTGGTGTTGAACGTGCTGTCATTGACCGCGGCGTTCGGCGCTTTGGTCTGGGTCTTCCAGGACGGTCATCTCGGCGGGCTCGGAACGACGGCGACGGGTACGCTTACCGCCAGCGTGCCGATGTTGTTGTTCTGCATGGCTTTCGGCCTCGCGACGGACTATCAGATGTTTGTCATCTCGCGGGTCCGCGAGTACTGGACGGCATCGGGCAAAACCCGCGCCGACAACGCCGAAAGTGTTGCGCGCGGCTTGGCCCGCACCGGGCGGGTAGTGACTGCGGCGGCAATATTAATGGCTATCACGTTCGCGTCTATGGCCACCGCCCAGGTTTCGGTCATGCGGGTATTCGGCGTCGGGCTCCCGCTGGCGGTGTTGGCGGACGCCACACTCGTTCGGGCGCTGCTGGTACCCGCGTTCATGGGACTGCTCGGGCGAGCCAACTGGTGGGCGCCGAGCCCGCTCGTCTGGCTGCACCGCCATATCGGCGTCAGCGAATCAACCGGTGCAGACAAGCCTCCACGAACCGCCGGTAGGGCACTCGGCAATGCCGCGGCCGAGGCGGCGTAGCGCGCGCCTCGCGACGACTTGAACCTCATAACGCCTACATAATTTCGTCAGGACTCCGACACAGCTTCCCCGGCGACGATCAGTTAGCGGTTCGCGTGGTGTCTTCTCCCCCGGCCATGCTGACCGCCAAGATTCGGGAGGCGTGGGTCGTGGATATCGTGCTCGGAGTGTCGATGGCGCCAGCCTCGGTTCAGATGGTGCTGCTACAAGGCGAAAATGCCGACGGCGCAACGGTAGATGAGAATGGGTTCGCAGTCACCGGCTTCCGAAGACTCACCCACCGTCAGCGCGTCTGATCGAGTGGTGGCCGCCATCCTGGGTACCCGCGAAGACGCGGCCAGTGCGGGCCTTGAGCTGTCCTCCGTCGGGGTGGCATGTACCGACCAGCTCGAAGCTGCGGCACTGCGCGACGCGCTGGCCGCCCACAAAATTGAGAACGTCATGCTGGTCTCGGCGTTTTTGGCCGCGGCAGCCTTGACTCAATTTGTCGGCGGTGCAATGGGTTACGAGCGCACCGCAGTGCTTTTCTTGGAGCCCGGGGCCGCGACTCTGGCCATTGTCGAGACCTCCGACGGTTCTATCGCCGATGTCGGCAAAGAACAGTTGAATAACGCTTCCGGGCAGATTTCCACCGCCGAGCTGATGGAGATGGTCGCCGGGCTCGACGAGCTACCGACACGGCCCGGCGGTCTGTTTCTGATCGGCTACGGCTTCGACATCGCGAGCGATCAAGCCGCATTTGGAGGAGGTGACGTCGCTTACCGTGAACGCTGCTGAGGAGCCGGAGACAGCACTGGCCCGAGGGGCGGCCCTGGCGTCCGCGAATGCGCCGTTGTTCGCGTCGTCGACTGCCGCGCTGGCCTACGCACAAGACCCCGGGACGGGTGCGGTCGACATGTCTGTCCTACCCGAATATCTGAGCCTCACAGGTGCCGAGGTTGGCGAGGGCGACCTCGCCTACAGCGCGGCGGCAGACGACGAGGCCAGTGCCCCAACGGTCGTCATAGAGTCGGTGCCAGGCGTCCCGCCTGAAAACGCGCCACGTCGTAGGCCGGGCCTGTTGGCGGGAACTGCGTTGGCGGTGGCCGGCATCAGCGCGGCACTGGCGCTTGAGATAGCACTGTCTCTCGGAATCCGCACGACGGTCGGTTTGCTTCCTGCCCCGATCCAGGACTTCATCGCCCCGGTCGAGCAGGCAATCGTTCCTGCACCTTGGCCGGTGGCGGCCGACGAAGGCGGCAGCGCCCAAACCGCTGAGTCCACCCGCAATTGCACCGCCGTCCGCAGCCGCGGTGCCCGCAGCTCCGGTTCCCGCGCTCCCTCCCGCGGCTCCGGCCGTGCCGATTCCGGTGGTGGTCCCGCCGATAGCGCCGGCTCGCCGGCGCCGCCGCGTTCAGCTGCCCGACCCGCCGGCGAGCCCGCCCGTGATCCAGGCCCCGCCGCACCAGTGGCCGCCTGCGGAGCCGCCGCCGATCCATGTCACCCCGCCGCACTGCGCCGCCACCCCACCAAACCCCACCGGGGCAAGGGCCATGGCCCAATCCCGGCGGCGCACCCCGGCAACCGAGGCGACGGCGGGCCCGTCAATGGTCCCGGCCCGGGCCACGGCACTCCCGGTAACGGGCCGCCCGAGGGTGGCGCGCCGCCCGGCGAGGCTGCACCTCACGGCGGAGGCGAGCCCCCCAGCGGAGGCGGGCCGGTAGGGGGCGGAGAGCCTCATGGCGCAGGCGGCCCGATCGCCGGCGGCGAACCCTCTGGCGGGGGCCTGGCCGGAGGCGGCGAAACCCATGGCGGCGGCGGCCCGAGCGGCGGCGAACCATCAAGCGGCGGCCCTGCCGGCGGAGGCGGGCCGAGCAGCAGCGGTGGTGAGCCCTCTGGCGGCGGTGGATCGATCGGCGGCAGCGGTGGCGGCGGAGCCGAAACTGGCGGCGGCGCAGGCAGCTCTGGCGGCGGCAGCTCTAGCGGTGGCGGCGAGAGTGGCGGCGGCCACCGGTAATTCCACGAAATGCCCATAGAATGGCGACCAATGGCTCCTCGGAATCGGCCGGTCGCGCAGACCTACCACGACAGGTGGTTGGAAAACGCCGCACGGCACAAGGTCTCTCCTGAGGTCGTCGACGAGATCGCCCGACGGCATGGCATCGTCCCGGACAGCTTCGGGGTCCTGGAGAAAGCCGAGGAGATCACGGACCCGGACGGTAAATCGTTCTTCCTTCTGCCGGCGGCCGCGAGCGGGGACCACGCCCGCGAGGTGGTGTTGATGACCTACGTCTTCAACGCGGGCACCGGCTACGGCAAGGCGGGCACGCAGTCCACAGACTTCCCCGACACGCCCTACTGTGCCGCCGAGATTCGGCGGATCATCAACCGGCAGAGCGCAAATGGCTGGAGCTACGCCCGCGACGTCAGGTTCGTCCACCGGAACGGGGCCCGCCTAGTCGCAACCCCGAACGGGATCCTGATGGGCCTGGGCGGCAACTGGATCCAACGGCAGTTCAGCCAGCAGGGCGGCACCGCGTGGGGTGACATATTCATGCTCAACATCGGTGGCACCAGCGATCCCGCCCAGCGGCTGCGCCAAATCGTCCGGTCGGGACACACCTGGTACACCGACGCCCACGGCCGAGCCGTCGAGGGCAATCTCAACCTGGACAGGGTGCTTCACCACGAGGAGCTGCACTCCCAACAATGGGCCGCGAAAGGCTACGCGCGGATGCTGAGGGACTACAGCTGGGAGATCATCCGCGAGAGGGTCTTTGGCAGGACAAACAGACTCGAGGCGGACGCCGGCCTGTCCGACGGCGGCTATCAGGCCGACAGCGCGTGAATTCCGTGGTAGAGCACCATTAAACCGATCACAACCATGATCGCCCCTTCGAGCGCGGCGTGGTTGTTCTCCATCCACTCTTTGAGGCGCGTCAGCTGATCGTCGAGCCGGTCACCGGCACTGGCGTAAGCCAAGATGGGGATCGCGACCGTTGATGCGGAGATGGCGACGAAGGCCGCACCCATCAGCCAGGCGCCCGCGTCGCTGAATCCGCCGGTGCCAATGGCCAGTCCGGCTGTCGCGCAAACGATTAGCACCTCGGGCCTGATCGGCGCCAGCACGGCCCCGACCAGCCCGGCGCGCACTGGCGTCAGTTTCGCGAACGGACGCATCCAACGCCGGCGGGTCGGTCTGACGATGCCGGGTCAGCAACCGGTAGATGCCGAACGCGATCAGTGCCGACCCGAGGACCACACGCGTCCAGGACGCCCAGGTCGGCGGCGCCTCGCGCAGTTCACCGAGCAGGTCGGAAGCAGCAATGAAGGCCGCGGTCAGCGCGGTCAGCCCGAGCAGCCAGCCGCCCAGGAATGCCAGGCTGGCCGGCCGCGGCCGTGGCGCATGGAGGACCAGCACCGCGGGGATGACCGTGATCGGCGAGAGCGCGATGACGAGCCCAAGTAAAACGAGCTTGGTCAGCACCGAACTCCAGTCTTCTGCCACGAGCAGCAATCCTTGCACACACCGGTACGCATGCGCCGTTTGCGCGCAGCCGGCGCTGAATTTCAGGTGTGCAGAGCGTGAATTCCCTTGTGGACCAGCATCGCGCCGATCAAGACCAGGATTGCCGCGAGCAGCGCGGCGTTGTTTTTCTCCATCCAGTCTTTGAGGCGTCCCAGCGCATCGTCGAGGCGGCTGCCGGCGACCGCGTAGGCCAATATGGGTATTGCGACCGTTGACGCTGCGACGGCGACGAAGAACGACCGCGCAGATCACCTTGCCGGCAACGCTGAGATGGCCCGTGCCGATGTCCAAGCCAGCGAGCAGGCACATGACCAGCGCATCGACTCTGACCACCGTCAGCACCACCCCTGTTATCGCCGCGCGCCTAGGCGAAATGGTCGCGAACGAACGCATCCAGGCCGGCGAGTCGCTCTGACTGCGCCGGGTCAGCCAACGGTAAATGCCGAACACGATCAGTGCCGACCCCAGAACCACGCGCAGCCAGGACGCCCAGGCCGGCGCCGACTTGGGCATGCCACCGACCACGCCGGAGCCCACCACGAAGAGCGCGGTGAGCGCCGCCAGCCCGAACAGCCAGCCGGCGAGGAACGCCAGGCTGGCCGGCCTCGGCCGCGGGGCTTGCAGGACCAGTACCGCCGGGATGATCGTCAGCGGCGAGACCGCGATGACGAGCGCCAGCGGAATGAGCGCGGTCAGCTCGGAACCCCAGCTTGCTGTCACGGGCAGCAATCTTGCCACTAACCCTTTCTGCGCAACGTCCAGGCCGGTATCCAGTGCGTCACGGTTTTCCGCTTGGACCCGTAGTCGATCGGGTAGGTCACCAGCCCCCACCAATCGCCCTGCTCGCAGATGCCCCAGCAACTCAGCCGCCCCTCGACGACTTTGTGCAGCTGCAGACCGTTGGGTTGATAGCGACCCGAGCGGTGCGGCTCGCGCGGGAACAGCACCGTCAGGTCAACCAGGACCGTGATGGGTGGGCGCACCACCCGAAACGGATCGCGGATCGGCTGGCCGTTGTAGCCAATCGACCCAAGCGGAACCATCTATCGATCATATGTTCGAATATCCGGCAGGCAAGAGTTACAGCCGGGTAGGCAGCATCTGGCAACATGACGGTGTGTTCAGCGAGACCGCGGCGGGCCTGGCGACCCGGTGAGCGTCTCGGATACCCGCGAGGCGCAACGTCATCTTGCTGCGATGGACCCGCTGATTATCGCGGTGTTCGCTGCCGCGGTGAGTCTGGTCGGCACGGCCCGTCCCTCTTTCTGGTACGACGAGGCCGCAACCATTTCGGCGTCCTACAGTCGTTCGCTGGACCAGTTGTGGCAGATGTTGCGCAACGTCGACGCGGTGCACGGCCTGTACTACGTGCTCATGCACGGCTGGTTCCAGATTTTCCCGCCCACGGAGTTCTGGTCGCGGGTACCGAGCGGCCTGGCGGTCGGAGGCGCTGCAGCGGGGGTTGTGGTGCTAGGCAAACAGTTCTCTTCTCGCACAGTCGCAGTGACATCCGGAGTGGTCTGCGCGATCTTGCCCCGAACGACGTGGGCGGGCGTGGAAGCTCGCCCGTATGCCATGTCGATGATGGTCGCCGTGTGGCTGACGGTGCTGCTCGTCGTCACCGCACGCCGCGACAGCCGATGGCTCTGGCTGTCTTACGCTGCCGCGCAAGCGATGTCAGTCGTGCTCGACCTTTACCTCGTGCTGTTGCTCTTGGCCCACTTCGCTTTCATCTGTGTCTGCCTGCGCACGCGACAGGTCGTGATGCGGTCCGCAATGACGTCTGCGCTCGCGGGTCTGGCTGTCGCACCGTTCCTGGTCAAGGCTGTCGGGCAAGTGCATCAGATCAGCTGGGTCGCGCCGATCGGGCGGCGAACGATCGAGGATCTGTTCGGTGCAGCAGTACTTCGAGCGAAGCCCAATGTTCGCGATCCTGTCGGCACTGGTCATAGCGACGGCCATTGCCTTGTGGCGTTTCGCGTCCATCGAATTGGCAAAGCCGGAAAGACAATTGCTGATCTTGGCGGTCGGGTGGCTCGTGATACCGACAGCTTTGATCGTCGCCTGGTCGGCAGCGGTGCACCCGATCTACACGCCCCGCTACCTCTGCTTCACTGCACCGGCGATGGCGCTGGTGCTGGGCGTCTGCGTTGGCGCGGTGGCGACCAAGCCGTGGATGGCGGTGGCGATCGTCAGCCTTTTCGCTGTTACCGCGGCGCCGAACTATATTCGGGCGCAACGCAACCCGTATGCCAAGTACGGGATGGACTACAGCCAGGTGGCCGATCTGATCAGTACTAAGGCTGCGCCCGGTGATTGCTTGCTGGTCAACGACACGGTGACGTTCATGCCCGCCCCGATGCGCCCGCTGCTGGCGGCGCGCCCCGATGCGTACCGGAAGTTGATCGACCTGACCCTGTGGCAGCGGGCAACGGACCGCCATGACGTCTTCGATACCAATCTCATCCCGGAGGTGGTCGCAAATCCGTTGGGCCACTGCGCAGTGGTGTGGATCATCACCCAGGCCGACGAGTCGATGCCCGCGCATGAGCAGGGCGCAGCGATTCCGCCGGGTCCCCGCTATGGGGCCACCCCTGCCTTCGCGGTTCCGCGCGATCTGGGCTTCCGACTGGTGGAGCGCTGGCAGTTCAACCTGGTTCAGGTGATCAAGGCGCAGCGGTAATTACCAGACGCGCACGTAGTCGACGAGCATCGCGCACGGGAAGTTACCGAGCGCAGGATCGCCGCCGCCGACGCCACCGACCGCGAGGGTGAACATGGGGGACATCCAATAGCCGGGTTTGTTGAACGGCCAGCGAAAGTCGTCCGGAGCGCCGCCGTGGACGTGGATGGGTTTGTTGGGAACGGTGAAGTACGGTGCCCCGTCGTGGGAGAAGTGGAATCCGTCCTCGCCCCAATGCATTTGCCACGTGTGCCAATTGCCGTCAATCATCCCGGGAATCGATCTGCCTTCCCATGTCTTCCCGTTGGATGCCGCGTGCACCGTGGTTCCGGGGGCCCAGTCGCCATTGCCGTACCACTCGAAGAAGTCGACCTCGCCGTCTGGCAGCGGATCCTCGTTGACAGCCCAGAACGACGGCCACAGGCCGGTGAACAGGCAGTCCAGCTTGATCCGTGCTTCCCAGGTGGTATTGATCATGCCGCGCCAGTTGCCCCGCACTTTGCCGGAGTAGTACTTGTCGAAGTCTTTGGTCGCCATGATGACGAGATTGGAATTGCCGTCTTGGAAGACATTGCGGCGATCATCCCGGTATATCCCCTCGACCGGAGGAAACACGTCGTCCTGCCAGCTCTGCACGGTCCACTTGCCGGGGTCGGGAGCCGAGTTTGCTGGACCGTCAAACTCATCTTGGAAAAGGTAGGGGCCGCCTGGACCGGCCGTCGGCGCCGCAGGAGGTGCCGGGTGAGCGTTAGCCTCCGGTGCACCGACCGCGGCCGCAAGCATGCCCATCCCCGACATCATCAACATGCTGCGACGATCCATTCACCTACCACCCATCGTTAAGTCTGGACGTCTGACGCGTTGCTGGCCCCAGTGCACCCCATTGCAACTCTCGCAAACGGTGTTATGAAACCACGCGAGGGGTTAGCGCGCATCCCGCAGCCGAAGTTGCGCCCCCCGCCAAGCATCGATCCGACGTTCGACGATTCGTTTGCTGCGGTTCATCGCGAATCGTCCTCGATAGCGCGCGAACAGCATATCGCCCGGATCGGTGCCAGACGAACACCGCGGCATGTGAGTTGCCGGGCGCCAAAGCCCACGGATCGACGCGCCGGATCGGGCGTCCGGCGCCCGAGCAGGCCGGTCGACCATCAGGTTGATTGACATCGCCGGAGTCGGTGGTATCAAGGAAGTTGATACTTAGATGAGCGTCAGCCTCATCAACGGAAAGGAATGACAAAGATGTCTGGTGGTGGATTTTTCGGTGGATTCGGCGGACCCGGATTCGGCGGACCCGGTTTCGGGGGCTTCGGCGGCGGTCCCGGTGGTTTCGGTGGCGGTTTTGGTGGCGGACACGACCACGGCCACAGCGGCGGTCGGGGCCCGGGTCGGGGTCGCCATTTTCTCAAGCGTGCCGCGTTTGTCACCGCGGCGTTGTTGCTCGACGGGCCGGCTGACGCCGCGCAGATCGTGCAGCGGGTGTCCGACGCAACCGAGGGGGCGTTTACCCCTCCCCAGGACGTGGCAGAGCTTGCCATTGGGCTGCTCGCCGGCCGGGGTGTCGTCACCGTCGACGGGGGCGTGGCGACCCTGACCGAGTTCGGCCAGAATCTGCTTTCCTGGCGCGGCGTCAGTAGCGAAACCGCACATGCATTCCTTGGGCGGGCGGCCAAGTTCGGCGACGCCTTTAAGATCCGCCGGGAATTGTTCGAGGTCGCCGGCCTGGCGCGGACGATCACCTGGACGGGCACCGATGAGCAGAAGCAGCAGCTCGCCGAGGCTCGGACCAAGGTGCTCGAAGCCCTGCGTGAGGCCAAGAAGACGCTGCACCGCGTTCTCGGTGAGGACTGAGGGCTGACGGCCGGGCGAACCCGCCTCAGGCCTGCAAGGCAGAGGTGGGTTCGCTCAGCTTGACCAGCGTCTTCCCGATATTGGCCCCGGTGAATAGGCCGTTGAGGGCATCGACGCACGTCTCGATGCCCTCAAAGATGGTCTGCCGGTGCTTGAGGCCACCGTCGGCCTCCCACTGACGGAGCGAGGCGAAAGCTTCGTCGAAGCGACCCCATTCGTCGAGCGCGTTGAAGCCCTGCATGAGCGCGGTTCTGGACAGCAGGTTCACGTAGTTGGCCGGCCCCGGGTGTTCCCCGGTCAGGTAACTGGAGATGACACCGCAGAGCACGACTCGCGCTTTGGGGGCCAATCTGCCCAGCACCGCGTTGAGGATCGGTCCGCCGACATTGTCGAAGTAGACGTCGACCCGCCTCGGGCAGTGCTCCTTGAGCGCGGCCGACAGGTCGTCATTTTTGTAGTCGATGCACGCGTCGAAACCGAAGTCCTCGACCACCGCCCGGCACTTCTCGGGGCCACCGGCGATACCCACCACGCGGGCCCCGGCGATCTTGGCGATCTGCCCGGCCACCGATCCGGTGGCGCCGGCCGCCGCCGACACCACCACCGTCTCGCCCGGCTGCGGCTTGCCGATGTCCACCATCCCGAAGTACGCGGTGGCACCGGTCGGCCCGTACACCGACATGATCGCCAGTTGGTCCTGCTCGCCTGGGATCGGCGTGCAAAACACGTCATCGCGAACGATCGCGTACTCCTGAAAGCCGGTCAGCGTGGTGATCACATCGCCGACGGCGTAGGCGTCACATCGCGTCTCGATCACCTCGGCGATCCCGGCCGCCCGAATGACCTCCCCCAGCTGCACCGGCGGCAGGTAGCCCGGCTGGTCATTAAGCCAGGTCCGAACCGCGGCGTCGAGACCGACGTAGGTGGTTCGGACGAGCGCCTCACCCTCGGCCGGCGCGGGCGCCGCCGTGGTGACCAACTCGGTGTCACCGGGCTGGACCAGCCCGGTCGGACGGTTACGCAACAAGACCTGGCGGTTCGGCAAATCGGGCACACGCTGAAACTACCCATTCGGCACACGGAGTGGGAGCATCTCCCCCATGGAACCGCAGGACAACCCGGAGGATCGGATCCGGGAACTCGAGCGACCGCTGGCCGATACCGCGCACGCCTCCGAACTCGGCTCCGAAATTGGGAATGCGCCGCCGAGCGGATACGCCTACCCGCCGCCACCACCACCCGGCCCCGTGCCACCGCCGCTGACACCAGCCCCGTACAGCTACGGCTATGGCGGCCCACCACCCGGCATGGCGCCACAATCATCGTCGGGCACCCGGGTGTGGTGGATTCTGGCCGCGCTGTTCGTCGTTGGCGTGCTGGCGTTGGTGGGGATCGTCGCCGCCAGCGTCTCGCACCGATTTTCCCGTGGCAACCTTGTCGTTCCGTCCGCCACGCCGGGCACGTCGCGGGCTATTAGCCCGCCCAGGGCTATCCCGCGAAGCCCGGCCTCTCCGTCGTTGACACCGTCGGTGACACCGCTACCACCGCAGGGCGCCGAGCTCACCGTCACCGGGATCAACGAGAATCAAGCGCTGACCTGTAACAGCAACACCGTCACCGTCAGCGGCGTGTCCAACACGGTGGTGATCACCGGTCACTGCGTAAGTCTCAGCGTGTCCGGCCTGAACAACATGATCACCGTCGACGCCACCGACACCATCGACGCTTCCGGGCTCAACAACCAAGTGACATACCACTCGGGCACGCCGCAGATCAGCAAATCTGGCGACGGCAACGTCGTCCAACGTGGCTGACGGCGTTGTCTTGCTATCGCGCTATGAAGGGTCTTCGGAATCGATATCGGAAGCGGAATCGAGATCTGGGTCGTCAAGCACGCTGACCCCGATGCCGTAGGGCAGGAATCTCACCTTGCGCTTGGGATCGACATTGTTCTTGTTCGCCCGCAACGCGTCGAGTTCGGTCGCATAGACCTGGTCGACTCGGGCGTCGCCGTCGGTGCCCACCGTGTAAATGGCCCACACCCCGTCACCGGCCTCGCCGGTGGTTTCCGGCCCCGAGCGGGGGCGACGTGACAAGTCTTCGAAGATTCCCGACCAACCCGTCCCAGAACCGAACCCAACAGGTCCTACAAACCTGCTGACCCGTTCGAACACGTCGCGCAATCCCTCGCTGCCCTCCCTGATCACTCGATCCAAGTCATCGGGATCAAATCCGAACGCACCGTTCTCGCCCACGCGAACTCCTTACAGCTGTTACCGATACGTCCAGTGTGCGCTTAGCGGGCGGCATCCGCCACGACGGCACTAGTAGCCGCCGGGACCCAGGAACGGATTCTGCGAGTTCGGATCGCTCGGGTACTGCTGCGGGAACTGGGGAACCTGACTCTTCGGAACGGGTATCGGTATCGGCATTGGCAGCAGCGGAACGTGAATCCACTCGGTCGTCATTGGGACCGTCGTCGTCGGCGTCGTCGGCGTCGTCGTCATCGTCGGCGGCGGAGGAGGCGGCGTGGTCGTGCTGGGCGGCGGCGGAGGCGGCTGGGTCGTCGTCATGACCGTCGTCGGCGTCGGCACAGTCGTAACGGGCTTCGGCGCCGGAGGCCGGGTGGTGACCACGCGCGGCGGCTGCGTGGTCACAATCACCGGCGGCGGGGGGGTGGGGGTGGGGGTGGCGGCGGCGGAGGAGGAGGTGCCGCACTGGGAGCCGGCTCGGCGCTGGGCATCGGTAGGGACGTCGGAGGTGGGGGCGCGGGACTGGGAATCAGCGAGCTGACCGGCGGCACCGGCACCGGCACAACGGTAGGTACCGCCGGGGCTTGGCGGTTCTCGATGCCGGCCAGCGTGTAGGCCACACCGCCGATCGCGGTCATCGCCACCAGCGCGCATATGCCGATGATCAATTGCGAGATTCTGAAGCGCGGCCACGACGGCTCAGTGGGCGGCTCGATCAGGTTGAGCCGCATCGACCAGCCGGCCGCATTGTCTTCGTCGTAGGTGTCGCCGCAGTACGGGACCCGTACATCGCCGCCAAACTCGGTCTGCGACCAGGCCAACTCGCGATCCGTCATCGCATCGTCGTCGATCACCAGCAAGTCGCCCGGGGGCGGTGCGATGACGTCGGTGCCGGCGGCCGACACTGCGAGGCCGACGGACGTGTTAGAGCGGATATCCAACTCTTCGCCGCGAGACGCCAGCAGCAATGCGCCCGTGGCCGCCGCAAACGCGGGCTGCAAGACGGTCACGACCGGTCTGCGGGTATGCACGGAAAGGCGTTCATTGATAAGCGGAATGCTGGCGCCGCCACCAACGGTGACCACAGCGGCAAGGTCCGTCCAGCTCTTGGAGTACCGGGCCAGCATCTTGTCGAACGCGTAAATGAAGCCTGTCAGCCGGTCCTGTATCAGGTCGCCCAGCTCGTCACGAGTCAGCCTCATGGTGCACCGGCGGCCACCGAGCTCAGCGACGAATTCGGTTACCGTATCGGTGGATAACCGCTCCTTGGCCGCCCTGCACTGCTCTCTGAGCAGGCCGAGTTGGCCGACGCCGGCGGTACTGGCCGGGTCGATCCCGCTGCCGTGTCCCAGTTCCTCGAAAACCCGGAGCAGCACGGCCTGATCGATCTCATCGCCGGAGAAATCCGCGTAACGCAACGTAGCGCTGGCGGGCTTGGAAGTCGCCGGAGATGTCCACCAACGTCGCCGACGTGCCGGTGCCGCCGAAATCGAGCAGTCCAACCACGCCGGTCGCCGCCAAGCACAGCTCCGCGTTCGCAGAGGTCAGCGATGCGATGGCATCCGAAACCAGGCGAGGCGCCATGCCGCTACGAATGAATCCCAGATGCGTTCGGAGTCCGTCGCGCAGCGCCTGGACCGTGTCTGATTTCCAGTAGGCGGGGACGGCGATGGAGATATCCGAAGAACCCACGTCCCCGCCGGCGGCGACCACCATCGCGTCCAGTGCCTCGACCGCCAGCAGGTCCGCGTCGTGCGACGATCCGTCGCCGGATACCAGCGCTACGGAGTCGCCGATGCGCTGCACGAAGCCGCTCATGAGCATGCCGGGCTCGTACAGGTTCTCAACGGGCAAACCGATTTTCGGCGCGCAGTGCGGATATAGACTCAGCACAGCACGCCGTAAAACCGGCAAACTTCCGTTGCGCGCGGCGACCAGGTTCGTGGTCCCGATCGACAACCCCAGTGGGTCGTACATAGAGCGAATACTTTCCTCTATAGGTGTCGGTGGCCAGCGCTAACCTTATCCGGGCTCGAGCCTTATGCCGATGGGTCACAACGTCATTGGTATCCGCTCGATGCGGTTGTGTCGCCAAAGTGGTACCGCCAACACCTTGACAAACTTGCGTTGCTTCACGTCGTCCCTTCCAAAGCACTTCCACCCGCGAAATTGACGTTATCGTGACGACACGCCGATATTCGGCTCGCCAACGTCGATCTCGGCGAAGGCGCGGGCGATCCACCCGACGCCGGCCGCGCCACGGCGCAAAAAGTGGTCAGCGGTGATCGACGACGACGGCGGATGTGCTGCAATGGCCTGATGAGCCTCCACGACCACGCCGCTGACTTAGCCGACATCGAAGCGATCAAACAGGTCAAATACCGGTATTTACGCGCGCTGGACACCAAGCACTGGGACGACTACGCCGACACGCTGACCGAAGACATCAAGGCCGACTACGGACCGTCGATCGGCAAAGAGCTGCACTTCACCAACCGCGACGACCTGGTGGACTACATGCGCACGTCGCTTGGCCCGAACACCATCACCGAACACCGGGTGACCCATCCGGAAATCATTCTGAACGGCAACACGGCGTCGGGTAATTGGTATCTGCAAGACAAAGTCATCGTCGCCGAATTCGACTTCCTGCTCATCGGTGCGGCCTTCTACCACGACGAGTACCGGCGCACTGAAAGCGGCTGGAAGATATCCCTCACCGGCTACGACAGAACCTATGACGCGACAATGTCATTGGCGGGTATGGACTTCAAGGTCAAGCCGGGCCGCGCGATACGTATCTAGTTTTGCGTACCTAGCTGCGGTCTCGCATGCCAAGTCGTTACTTGGTGATCGCGATGACCGCGCCCGGCCGCAACCACTGGATGATCTGCACCAGGGTGGCGTCATCGATCGCCACGCAGCCCTCGGTGGGGCCGCCGTCGGTGGTGTGGAAGAAGAACGCGGCACCGCCGCCCGGAACCTTGTTCTTGTTGACCCCCATCACGACCGCGTGCTTGTACTGCGGGATCTGCAGGTTCTCGCTGTCGGCGGTGCTGAACGGGCACTGCGATTTCTGGCACACCTGCATGGTGTTGAAGGTAGGGCTATGGTCGTCACCGCTCCACCAGTGGTTGGGTCCGACTTGGGTGTACGGCAGTCCCCCACCGGGATTCGGGGCGGTACCGAAGGCGGAATCGAGGGTGTAGACACCCATCGGGGTGGCCGGAACCTCGCTCTTGGCCTGCGGCGCCATGCCCAACGAGCCGACGTGGGTGGGAATGCCGGCCGCGAGCGGTTGCCAACCGGCGGTGGTGCGCTGGTAGACATCCATTCTCGCGTTCGAACCACCCGTGCTGACCACCGAAACCACCTGCGTGGCACCGCCGACCGAGTTCGCGAACCAGGGCGCGCCGGCCGCGCCACTTACCGGCGCGAGCACGAGCGACGAGCAGACTAGGCACGCTGCAGCAGCCAGCAGAGCTCCCAGTCGGCGCATGGGTCAATGGTCAGGCCCGATTGACTCAAAGGTCAAGTTAAGCTTTAGGTCCAGTTAGGTCACTGCGCCGTTACCCGCGAAACCTGGGGCGGCCGAAACACCAGCAGACACAAGAGAAAATACAGGTACCCGAGCGACCAGCCGGCCAGCACATCGGATGGATAGTGCACATTCAAGGCGACCCTGGCTATCCCGACCGCCAGCACGCTCAGCGCGCTCACCGCGATCGCGACACGGCGCATCGACCGGCTAAGCATCGGCAACACGAAACTCAGCAACGCCAGGAAGATCGCGCTCGTCTCCAGCGCGTGCCCGGACGGAAACGAGGTGGAAGGCACGGAAGCCAGCATGGTCGACGGTCGCGGACGGTTGGCCAGATCCTTTGCCCCGGTCGTGACAAGTCCGCTGAGCAGCGCACAGGCGAACAGCACCAGCGCCGCACGCACGTTGCGCTGCACCAGAGCCGCCACCGCGGCGGCCACGCCAATCCACCGCAACAGGGGAGGGCCCAGCACAAACGACACGCCATTCCAGAATTGCACCGCTCCGGGGTGCTTGATTCCTGTCTCGTGGCCCAGCGTTCAGCAGCGCCCAATCGAAATCGTGCAACCAGCTCCATTGCTGGCGGTAGCCCACCCACATGGCCGCATAGACCACGATGGCGGCAGCCGCGAAGACAGCGGCGAGAAAGGCGGGCCGGGAAAACCCGGGTGTTGCGGCGGGTCATGACTAGACGGATACCACGCCGGGCATTCCATACGATGGCCAGATGGCCGATCACGCGTTCAGTCCGCAAGAGCGACGGGCCATTTACCGGGTGATCTCCGAACGGCGAGACATGCGCCGCTTCGTTACCGGTGCCGTGATTCCTGAGGACGTGTTGGCGCGCCTGCTGCAAGCGGCGCACGCCGCGCCAAGCGTCGGCCTGATGCAACCGTGGCGCTTCATCCGGATCATCGACGAACCGCTCCGGGAACGCATACACGCGCTCGTCGACGAAGAGCGCGCGCTCACCGCCCAAGCCCTGGGGAGCGCGCGCCGAGGAATTTCTGCAACTCAAGGTCGAGGGAATTCTGGAATGCGCAGAACTCCTGGTGGTGGCGCTGTGCGACAAGCGCGATGCGCACATCTTCGGCCGGCGCACGCTTCCCCAGATGGACCTGGCGTCGGTGTCGTGCGCGATCCAGAACCTGTGGCTGGCGGCCAGGTCGGAAGGTCTCGGCATGGGCTGGGTGTCGCTGTTCGACCCGCAACGGTTGGCGGCCCTATTGGACATGCCCGCCGATGCCGAACCCATCGCCATCCTGTGCCTGGGCCCGGTGCCGGAGTTCCCGGACCGACCGGCGCTGGAATTGGACGGCTGGGCCTTCGCGCGACCGCTCAGCGAGTTCGTCTCCGAGAACGGATGGGGTCAACCGGTCCCCGGCCAGCCCGCGCCGGCCGCCGGTGCGGGAACGGCCAGCACGGTGCCGTCCCAGTCGGTGTGATCCATCAAGTGCTGCGGCCCGGGCCAGTGCGCGGCGACCACGAAGAGGGTGCTGCCGTCGTCGCCGCCGAGCATGCAGGCGAACGCGCCACGATCGAGCTGGACCCGCTGCAACACCTCACCGCCCTCGCGCACGCGCACGCAGCAGCGATCACCGACGTCGGCGTACCAGGCCGCGCCGTCGCGGTCGAGACAGATGCCGTCCGGCGAGTGACCGCCCAGGTCTGCCCACACCCGGCGATTCGACAGCAAACCGTTGGCGCCGATGTCGAAGGCGGTCAGCCGGTGCCGGTACGACTCGGCGACGACCAGCGTGGCGCCGTCCGCGGTGACGGCCATCCCGTTGGGAAACGCCAGGTCGTCGGCGACCAACCGGGCGTGTCCATCCGGGGTGACCAGGGCAACGAACCCGGGCGCCGGATCGCCGCCGGAGTTTCCCTCAGCGAAGTCAAAATTCACGTTGTTGACGTAAATGTTGCCGCGGCCGTCGATCACGATGTCGTTGTAGGCGTATGGAGACAGCGCCGACAGGTCGGCATGCCGCGCCAGCGTTCCGTCCGCCGACAGGCGAAGCAACGCCCGCTCAGAACTCGACGTCAGCACCAGGCCCTCACTGGCCGGCAGGTTCGGCAGGAAGTCGAAACACATTGGCAACGAGTGGTGTTCGAGCACGATCCGAACGGCGTCCGCGCCCTGCCCGTTGGGGTCGATCGCGCGGATCAGACCGGCCGTCCAGTCGGCCACCCACAATCGTCCGTCGCGCCAACGCGGCGACTCCAGCAGGCCCAGACCCGGACGTCAGCGTGCGCATACCCGCATTGTTCCAGCTGCCACTTCGATCCGCGCACGTAACCAAGGCCTGGGGTATCGTCGCCGGTCGAAGGGACGGAAATGATAGGTAGGGGTGTGGCGGGAATCAGGCAACGCGACAACGTGCTGATGGTGCACTGGCACGACCTGGGGCGCTGCCTGGGCGCCTACGGCCACTCGGATGTGTCCAGCCCCCGGCTGGACCGGCTTGCCGCCGAGGGCATCCTCTTCACCAGAGCGCATTCCACCGCGCCGCTGTGCTCGCCGTCGCGGGGATCACTGTTCACCGGCCGCTACCCGCAGAGCAACGGGCTGGTGGGCCTGGCTCATCATGGCTGGGAATACCGCGCCGGAGTCCGCACCTTGCCGCAGATGTTGTCCGAATCGGGCTGGTATTCAGCTCTTTTCGGTATGCAGCACGAGACGTCTTATCCGAAGCGGTTGGGTTTCGATGAGTTCGACGTGTCGAACTCGTACTGCGATTACGTGGTGGACGAGGCCGATAAATGGCTCAGGAACAGTCCCGAGAACCTGTCGGGCCAACCGTTCCTGTTGACGGCGGGGTTCTTCGAAACCCATCGGCCTTACCCGCGGGACCGTTACGAGCCGGCCGACAGCGCAGACGTCAATCTGCCTGCCTACCTGCCCGATACCCCCGAGGTGCGCGGGGACCTCGCTGACTTCTACGGGGCAATCACTTCGGCCGATGCCGCGGTCGGCCGGTTGCTGGACACGCTGGCCGAAACCGGGCTGGATGCCAGCACCTGGGTGGTGTTTTTCACCGATCACGGCCCGGCGTTCCCGCGCGCGAAATCCACACTTTACGAGGCCGGAACGGGCATAGCAATGGTCATCCGGCCGCCCGTCGGTCGGGGACCGGCGCCCGGCGTCTACGACGAGCTGTTCAGCGGAGTCGACTTGGTCCCAACGCTTTTGGGCTTGCTCGGCCTAGACGTGCCGGCCGACATCGAAGGCGTATCCCATGCCGGCAACCTGCTGGCGCCGGACGCCCAAACCGAGCCGGTGCGCGACCACGTGTACACCACCAAGACCTATCACGACTCGTTCGATCCCATTCGGGCAATCCGGACAAAGGAATACAGCTACATCGAGAACTTCGTGCCAGGACCCCTGTTGGATCTGCCGCTCGACATCGAAGAAAGTCCATCCGGGCTGGCGGTCGCACCGTTCGTCACCTCGCCCCGGCCACAGCGCGAACTCTACGATCTGCACGCTGACCCCAACGAGATCACCAACCTGCTGGCCCCAGATTCTCGCGTCGACCCGCGGATGGATGAAATAGCAGCCGATCTAGCTGTCCTACTGAATGATTGGCGCGAGCGCACGGGCGACGTCATACCGTCGGAGTTCGCCGGTACCCGAATCGCGACCCGTTATACCGAAACGTATTTACGGATCCACCACACGCCGCCGGTCAGCCGGTCGGCGATCGCGGCCGACCGCGGCGTGGAGGAATAACTCACTCGGCTAGCCCGTCGGTGCCAAGCAGTAGCCCGGCGGTGCCGATCACGTACGACATGTGACAACGGTAACGCGGTTGAATGTTCAACTCTGGGTTACGCGGCACCAACCTGAGCCACGATGAATACTCGCCGGAACGGGAAGATCGTCGTACCGTCGGACCGCGGCGGGTAGGCGTCGTCGAGCAGCGGGATGAGTTCCCGGCGGAAATGCTCCCAGCTGTCATCGTCGAGCTGCTCGCGCACCGGTACCAATGCGGTACCGGTTATCCAGTCCAGGACGGGGTGCTCACCGGTCAGCTGGTGCAGGTACGTAGTCTCCCAGGCGTCGACCCGGCACCCGGCGTCCATCAGCAGATCGGCGTAATGCGTCGGCGAATGGACCACCGCTCCGACCCGGAATGGTATGTCGCGCAGAAGCTTTGCATAGGGTTCGCGGCGGGCCAAGGTCCGCGCGGCGGAATGCGAGGGCGTCTCGAAGTTGCCCGGAACCTGAACGGCGATCCACGATCCGGGAGCCAACTCCTGGGCCCACCGGACCATCAGGTCGGCATGCTCGGGCACCCAATGCAGCGCAGCGTTGCTGACCACCACGTCGGTGTCAGGCTTTGGCTTCCAGGTTCGCAAGTCGCCCGTGGTGGCGTCGATCCCGCGTTCGCGAGCGGCCGCGACCATCTCCGGCGAGCTGTCGATAGCCTCGATCGCCGCGCCGGGCCAGCGCTTGGACAGGTATTGCGTCAGGTGGCCCGGCCCACAACCGAGGTCGGCCACGCGCCGCGCGCTTTCGGCGCCCACCCGCGACACCAGGTCATAAAACGGGCGGCTGCGGTAGTCGGCAAACGCCAGGTACACATCGGGATCCCACATGTCGGTCCTCCTGATGACACCGTAGCTAATCGAGTGATCAACCGTCGGGTCAGGCGGTAACTACACGCGCGGGCTGACCAGCTCCCTCGACGACTTCATGCGTTAGCGGTGCCCGATGGGCTCCCGGCTCGGGCGTGGCCCAGTTCAGGCGCCGCAACAAGTCGACCGGCGCGTCAGCGTGCCCGTCGAGGCGTTGCGTGGACGACAGATCCATTGCCAAAAGCGCCGGTAGGTGGTTTCCGCCTTGCCCCGTCAGTCCGGCCAACGGTGCCGCACCCGTCGGCTGTGCATCGGTCAAGAACGCACAGGCGACCGCGACGGTCTCGCGGGCCCCGGATCCCGCTATCTCGAGTGCCGTCCACGTCTCGAGTGCTGGATGCGACCGGATCGCCTCTAAGACTTCGGGCAACGTATCATTCGAGCTGACCTGATATGCCGCAAGGTAATGCGAGCGCTGCTGCACCCCGCGCCAGGTCTCGCCGGACGTGGATGAAAGCAACTGGGGGACATCGTCGGGGCCGACCACGCTGGCCTCCCATCCGATTTCACGGAGGTGATCCGCGAGTCGGCGCGCCGCGACCTGTGCGGTTTCGTGCAGTGGGATCGACGATGAGCGCCCTTGCAATGCGTTCAAGTTGTCGACGGCGGACACGATGAGCCCGATCCACGTTTCCCGAACGTCACTGTCGCGGTTGGTGATTCGTATCGCGTCGGCACGAATGCCGTAGCAGTCCAGGTACCGGGCGATCAGCGGCAGCGGAAGCACGTGCAGGTCACTGGTGGGCGGCCCGATCCGCAGTAAAGCGGTTGTTTTCGTTTCGCGGTCGGATTCAGGAATCGGCCGGCCCCGACGCCTCATCATCGCCAGCCGCCGACGCAGGATGGTGGTGAAGTGCAGCCCGTTCCACCAACCGAACAATACGATCACGACGGCGGCAGCGATGCCGAGCAACCAGTAGCCGCGGGTCGAGTGCCATGGGTATGCCATGATCGCCGGGACAATGGCGAGGAGCGCCAACGTGATTCGGCCGCTCCCCGGTCTCGGTATCGAGCGTAGTTGGCTCACAGGCTGGTTTCCTTTCGTCTGCGCGCGGCGACCGCCGCGGTTGCGGCGGCAGCCGCGACGACCACGGCCAATACGCCGGTCCCGGCGAAGGCGACGGTCCGCGGTGTGTTGTCCTTGGGAGCGGGTGTCTTCGGCGCGGCCACCGGCTTGGCCTGCGCCGCATCGGGCCCTTTACCAGTGGGCAGTTCCCACGTGAGTGCAGCCACCGGGTCGACGCTGCCGGTGCCGACGACATTGGAGGGCGCACGTGCACCGTTGTGCGCGGTCGAGGAGATGCGGTTTCTCACCTGCGCGGCGTTCAGCCCGGGATACTTGCTGCGGACCAGCGCAGCGACGCCCGAGACATAGCCCGCCGCGTAGCTGGTGCCGCTGAGCGCGACCAATTGCTGATGGTCGTCGGGCAGACCGTTGGCCAGGCCGCCACCGTCCCGATTGCTCACTGACACAATGCTTTCGCCCGGCGCCGCGATACCAACCCACGGTCCGGCCATGGTGAATTTCGACGGCTGCCCATCAGGTGTCAGCGCGGCCGCCGACAACACATACGGCTGCCACGACGACGGGATGGAGACCGACGTGACACCGGACCAATTCCGCGGGTCGTCCGGGTGGCTCAGGTCAGTCAGTGGATTGGATTCGCAGGACGCTCCGCCCCCGAACGATCCGGTGGACCCGGTGTTGCCGGCGGCGGCCACGATCACCGCGTCTTTGTCGACGGCCGCATACCGGAGCGCAGCGCCCAGCGCAGCCTGGTCGATGGTCCGATCCGCGGGTAGGCAGGTTATCGCGGAAATGTTGATCACCCGCGCTCCGAGGTCGGCGGCATGCACGATGGCCCGGCTCAGCGACGCGACGTCGGCGGAGGCACGCGCCAGCAGGGGGTCGCCACCCGGCGTCCGCGGCGAGAACTTGGCGGACGTTACCCTGATCGACACCAGGCGCGCGGCGGGGGCGACTCCGGAGAATCCGTCCTCACCGGCCGGGCTCGGCTGGCCGGCGATGATCCCGGCCACCAGCGTTCCGTGGCCGTCGCAGTCGGTGAGGCCGTCGGTGGTCTCCACGAAGTCGCCGCCAGGGTCGACGTTGGGCAGCCGCGGACCCGGCCGCACCCCGGTGTCGATGACAGCGACGAGCTGGCCCTCGCCACGGGAAAATTGCCATGCCGCAGGAAGGTTCAGCATCGCCTGGTTGGGCGTTAGTGCGCCTGGATCGGTGCCGGGAATGATTCCGGAGCTGCTGCATGGGCCGCGCTGCTCCATGGGCTGCCCAGGCCCCGGGGCCCCGCTCGGCGGTTGCACACCGGGGTCAACCGCCGGCGGGCTGATTGCCAGTGCCGACGGAGTCGCCCAAACGCTGCTCATCAAACCCGCCGCTGCCGCGGCGAAAATCGTTGTGAAGCGGACTAATCCGGCCCGAATCATCGATTGAGAACCCAGCTGAATAGACCGACCAGGTATGCCATGACTGGGATCAGCGACGCATCGAGACCGGTCGCGACGAAGCCCAACAAGCGGCGCGCCGGCAGCGAATAGCTTTCTGGCGAAGCGATGCGCGGGTTCAGCGCGACTACGATCCAAATGAGCACGAGCGCGACCAGCACGAGCGCCGCGCCCAAAGCCGCGGCGTAGCGACCGGTTGCGGTGTACAGCACCAACAGGACGCCGGCGACCAGGTAAGGCTGGGCGAGCAGCCAGGCTTTACACGTGGCCGAATCCCACACCCGCGCGCGCAGGACCGAGGTGGCCGCGACGGCCGCCACCACGTACCAGCCCACACCGCTCAACGCCTCGGGGCACAGCGCGATCGCCACCGATCCAAGCACGCTGAGCAGCACCGCGCCGGTGATGAAGCCGCTCTGGTGCGCGTCGCTGATGCGCACTCGCCGCGGTAGGTCCTCGAGCACCCGCAACGACGGAGCCGACGGGGTGGGGTCGCCGGGCGCCGGGATGACCGGCAACGGGAAGCGCGCCCAGAGCGCGGATAGCTGCGCCGCCTCGATGGTGACCAGCAGAGCCGCCACGATCAGTCCGCAGCCGATGGTGGATATCGGTAGCTGCCAGAGCAGTTTGGCCGCGGCCGCCAGCAATACCCCCGCGCCGACCACCGCCACCGCGGTGAAAAGAGCGACGATTCGCTCCCGGTCGAGGCCAGGAGTCAGCAGGGCGATCAGTGACCACGCGGCAACGCCGGCTGCGGCAAGCATCAGCTGTGCCGGCCCGAATGCTCCCGGAACCACCAATGCCAACGCGGCGCCGATCGGCACCAGCGCGGCGATCGACAGCGCTATCCCCATGCTTGCCGAACGTGTCCCGACCAATAAAGCGGCCAGTGCGACTACTGCTGCGATCGCACTGACCGCGACCAGTCCACCCAATGCACCGGTGGCCACCCGGTAAGTGACCGCCAAGGCGGTCGCCGCGAGAGCCACACCGATCCCGGCTGCCAGCGCTCCGCGCTGGATATGACCGGTGCCCCATGGCCGTGTTCTGGAGGTCGAAAAGATCATTGCGGCGTCGGCGATGTCCTCGACGATGCCCGGGGCGGCCGGGCCTATTGGCACCGGCTGCAAGGCAAGCAGGTCGCCGTCGACGACTCCGACGGTGTCCAGGCTGGCATCCAGGCTGAACGGCGCGCCACCGATGGGCGCAAGGCTCAACTGGGAGGCGGAGCCGAGGTCGGTGGCCGCCCGGCTGGCATTCTCCGTGTCGCCGACGTCACCGTCGGGGGGGATGGGAACCACCAAACGCTGCACCGCGGGCAGGATTTCACGCAACGGCAACTCCGCGGGCAGTGCCATCTCCGTCAGCCTGCTGTCGGCGAGGACGGCGACGCGGACGATTGGCATCACGGCGCCGGACGTCATCGAGCCCTCGAAGAACGCTGAGGCGAAACCTGGGACATCGTGCTCTCTTCTCTATTTGGATTTTGGATTTTGCTATGCGGATTGGGAAGAAAAATCTCGGGCGAGCCGGTGGCCGGGGAACCACTGGCCGTCCGGCAAGCTGCTGATCAGTTGTTCGACGGCGACGGCGATGGCGAATGGCGTGCCAGGGCTGAACGTCGAAACCCACTCGTCGTCGAACGCGCGGGACGGGCTGACCAGTACCCGGCCCTCCGTGGTGTCGACAATGCTGACCCCGACCTCGGTGCTGGCATGCTGGCCGTCTCGGTGGCAACCGGCGACGATCTCGACGTAGCTACGAGGTCCGGCGAACACCGATTCCACCACCGCTCGTGCCGATTTCGGGATGCCCAAGTAGTCGAGAACTTCGGCCAGCGGTGCGCCGGACCGCAGCCGCTCGTCGGCCCGCGCGCCGACCCGCGTCGGCATGGCGAACTCGTCGAACTGTGCCGGCGGTCGCTGTGCCAACCCAACACCGAGGACAGGCACCAATGCACGCGGGTCGTCGATGTCCATGGCGGTGAACGTGATCAGCTGCGCGCTGCGAAGCGCAACCACGGTCTTACCAGTGATCCCGAAGCGCTGCGCAACGATGCCGCGCAGCAACTCGCCGTCGGCCGGCCCCAGGTAGCGCAGGTCAAGCCAGCGGTCCGGGAAACACACCACCTTGATCCACGCGGCTACCGCCGGGTTGACGGCACCGCTTTCCGACACCAGACCCAGCTGGGTCAGCTCGGCCTTCTGACGCTGCAGGAATGCAGCCCGTTGCGTGGCATCGCGGTAGGGCGTGGTGATTGCCAGCACCCACGGGAAGGTCCCCGCACCAATGGTTTCCGCGATGAACCACGCGTGATCCACCGTCAGCTCGACAGCGTTGGGTTCAACGTTCATCGAGCAGAACTAACCGCCCCATTTGGCGGCTTCGGCCGCGTCACGGGCTTGCATGGCCATAGTGTTGGATTCGTGGGTGCTGGCCATCGATTGGTAGGCCCGCACCAGGTTCTCCATTGCCTGGTTCCACTGGGCCTGCCAGGCCTGGTAGGACATCCCGGTATCGCCCTGCCAGGCGTTCGACAGCGCCGCCTGTTCGCTGGCGATATCGGCGCCCAGCCCCTGCAAGGTGCCGGAAAAGGCCGACATCTCTCCGGCGTGGCTCAGCATCGCCGGGTAGTTGTACATGATCTGCGACATCACAAGTCCTTTCGCGAGAAACTAGTCGGTCCGGTCAGATGCCGGTGTAGCTGGCCGCCGCGGCGGCGTCGGCGGCCACATACGTCCCCGCCGCGTCACCCAGGTTGGCTTGGGCGATATCCAGCAAAGTGTTGACCTTGGCGGCCGCCTCAACGAAACGGGCGTGAGCGGCCTGAAACGCCGCCGCCGACTCGCCCACGTGGAACGCCTGCGCCGACATCGCCGCCTGTTCGGCCTGACCAATGGTGTGGCGCATCAGCGCGGTCTTGCTGCCGAACTCAGCCTCTGCCGCCACCAACTGCGGAATATGAGCATCTAAAAGACTCATAGTGTGTTGTCTCCCTTCGAATTTCCCTGTCGATTCCGTCTACTGACCTTCACCGTGCTAACCGTTTCAGCCCCCTCTCCCCGACCCGCCCGGCGCACCGGGCTTTTCCGGGTCTTCTGCCGCTTGGTCCCAGGTCCCGGGCACCATTGGCATCCGCGGTCCGCCGCCGTACTCGTCGCCGGCCAGCATGGTCAGCCCCGCCGCCCGCTGCGCGGCGCCGGCGTACACCGTCCCGGCGAACCCCAATCCCCCGGCGCCGTTCTCTGAAGCGAGGTAATCGGATTCGCTATCCGAGCCGTAGTCGGGTGCGACACCGATGTCGGAGTCTAAATTCAAGAATTCATCGCCGTGCTCGCGCAGCGCCGACCGCTTGCGCCTTCGTGCCCGTGCTTGTGCGGTGCTTGCCGCGGCAACTCCCGCGGCCGGGATAGTGGCGGCCGGCGCCTTTAGACCGCCGCGGCCACCGAGCGTCGGCCCTAAACTGGGTCCCCAGCCACCTGGGCCAGCGACTATATACCCGAACGTTGGCGCCGCTGGAGCGGCGGCCGCCGGTGCGGGGCTCGCTGCAGCACTCGCCGTCGGCGCGGGTGCGGGCACAGCCGACGCGGGGCTCGCGACGGTTGAGGGGGTTGCTGCCGTCGGCCATTGCTGATCGGTTGTGCCTGGCAACGGGGCTTGGCCGGGACCGAAATCGGGAAATTGGAACTGGTTCAGGAGGTCGAGTAGCCCGGCGACGGTGATCGCGAGTCCGACTCCGAGCAGCGCCGGAACCCAGGCGGGCGCGCTGAGCGCAAGCCCCCACGTGCCAAATCCGACCGGCTCGAAGAACGCCTGATATGCAAGCGCGGAAAGCAACGGCCCCCAGGTGACCAGCGCTTGTGACGGGTTGCTCGCAAAGTCCATCAGTATTTGCTGGGTTTCCCCGATGGGATTCATCAGGAATTTCCAGATCATGTCTCCGCCTGGCAAGCCCTTCACGTAGGACTCCAGGACCTGCACGATGGCGTTCGAACTGTCCAGTGCCGAGCCTGAATTGGCTGCCGGCGCCAGCGCCGCTGTCTGGGTCGCATCGGCGGCCGCGGCGCTCGATCCAGCACCGGGTGTGACGATCACGGGCGCCGGGGCGGTACGCGGGGCCGATGCCAGCGCCGCGCTGGAAGCGGCCTGGTAGGCACCCATGGCGACCGCGGCCTGGATCCACATCCGCACATAGTCGCCCTCGTTGAGGGTGATCGGAATCGTATTGAGGCCAAAGAAATTCGTCGCGACCAACACCCCGTGAATGATGTGGTTGGCGGCCAACTCCAGCGTCGTCGGCACCGCCGCCAAGGCGACGGTATAAGCGGTTGCCGCGACCTCGTGCTGAGCTGCCGCCCCCGCACTGGCGGCACTGGCGTGTTGCAGCCACATCAGATACGGCGCATGGGCGGCCACATAACGCTCGGCGCTCGGCCCGTACCATGTTCCCGCCCGCACTGCCCCCAGCAGCCCACTGAGTTCGGCTGCCGCTGAGGCATATTCGGCGCTGAGCGAGTTCCAGGCACCCGCGGCCGCAAGCAGCGGCCCCGGTCCCGGACCGGCGCTCAGCAACGCCGAATGCACTTCTGGCGGCGAAGCCATCCAGATGGGCCCAACCGGGGAAACCACAATCAGCCGCCCGCAAATCCATACGTAGCAGCGGCTGCCGCATCACCGGCGAGATAACTGGCGCCCGACTCGCCCACACCCATACCGGCGCGACCCAGCTCTTCGACGCCCTGGGCAGCGACCGCCGAGTGCTCCGCACCCTGGGCGCTGAACCCGGCGGCCGTCTGTAGCGACACCGGGTCCGCCGCCGGCGGCACCACCGCGGTTATCAATGGGGCCGCCGCGGCATGCGCGGCCGCCAGCCGAGCCGTCAGCGCCTCAACCGCCGCGCTCGTCGCGGCCAGGCCCTCCGGAACCACTCGCAACGTCATGGCCACTCCTCCTTGTCTATTTGTCGTCTTTCCCGTTGCTTCTCAACCGATCATCAGCCGACGAGACCGTCGCTGGAGCCTTCGATCGCGTTCTCGCCGACCAATGGGTTGACCAGCTGCACATACGTCGGAGTATCGCTGTCGCCCAACAGGATCGCCCGTCCGGCCGGCAGCCGGCCAAATCGTTGACCCCGGATCTTGCCGCTGTCCTGCGGATTACCGGCCAACATCAAGCGTGGTCGCCTGTAAGTCGTTGAAGCGGCGGAGCAGTGGGCTGGTCATCAGGGCGTGCCCCGACCCGGTGGCGCGCGCTGTGACGATTACCCGCAGCCCCAAATCGGCGGCCTGCGAGAGCTGGCCGATGAGCGGAGTCCACGGCCGCTGTCCGATGTACGGACCGCTCATCGCCGGCGCATCCGGCACCTGGTCCACATCATCGATGATCAGGTAGTGGGTGTGTCCCTGGTAGGACCAGCGGGACAACTCGGCCGACGACAAGCCGGCCGGTGGCCGGCGCGATTCGATGATGTTGGACAAGCCGAGCATGGCAGGGATGATCCGGTCGATGTTCGCGGTGTATTCGTTGTCAGCGAAAAAGCGGTTCGTCGACGAGGTGCAGCCGCCGATCCAGCACGGTAAAGGCCACCTGATCGTCCGAAGAGTTCTCCCGGATGGTGCGGATGATGTGCCGCAGGAACGTCGTCTTGCCGGACTTGTTGTCGCCGAACACCATCAGCAGCGGGTTCTCGGTGAAGTCGAGTACGACCGGTGCGAGATCGTCCTCACGCTGGCCGATGACCACCCGCTCTGATCCCCGGTAGAGCGCGCCGACCTGGTCGGGCGTCAGGTTGGTGGGCAGCAACCGCACGGGCGGCGCAGCCACGCCGGGGTAGCGGGCGTTGATCGCGGCCACCTGATCGAGCTCTGGAGCCGCGAACAGGAAATGCTCAGCGGCCATCGTCAAGCCGCGGCCCGGCTGATCGTGCGGGACAGCGTCGGCCGGACGGCGCAGCGCGCCGACCACGCGCACGTTACTGTCGCGCGCGTCGTGCAGCTTGAGCTCGAGCCGCAACCCGAGCCCGTCCCGCATCGCCAGCGGCACCTCCAGCCAGCTCGGGGTCGTGACGATCACGTGGATGCCATATGCCAGACCGACGTTGACGAGCTGCGTCACTTTGGACAGCAACGGATTACGGGTGTTGAACTGGTCGGTGTTGTCCCGGCCGAACGCGTAGAGGTTGTCGATGACCAGGAACACCTCGCCGAAGCCATCGTCGATCCCGGAGCCGCTATCCTGCTTTTCCCGGAACGCCTCTCGCCGCTGCCGGGACAGCAGCAACTGCTCCAGCTCGCCGAAGGTTCGGCGGATGCGCTCGGGTTCCAGCGCCGACGCGACGCTGCCGACGTGCGCCAGATCCTGTAGCGCCCGCAGCTGGCCGCCGCCGTAGTCCAGGCAATAGAACGTCACATCACGCGGCGAGTGCAGGCTGGCAGCCGACAGGATAAAGGTTTGCAGCGCAGTTGATTTACCGGACTTGGGGCCGCCATGGATGACGACATTGCCGGCCGACCCCGTGGCGTCGAACACCAGCGCGTCGCGGCGCATCTCGAATGGCTTGTCGATCTCGCCGAGCGGCCAGCGCCACTCGTGTTGCGGCACCCCGGCGCGGGCCAGCACCGCCGTCAACGGAATCGGCTCGTCGAGTGGCGGCAGCCACAGCTGCGGCGCTCGCGGCCCATAGCGGGCCAGCTGGTCACCGATGGTCGCGATCAGCTTGCGCGGCGGTCCGGCGAATTCGTCATCCTCGCCACCGGAAATCACGGCGCCGTGATCTTGCTCCACGATTGCGGCCGTGAACAGCTTCGGCTCTGGAACGGACTGCACCACCAGGGCTTTCGTCGTCTTCGGCGGATCGTAAATGCCGTCGACATAGGTGCTGCGGAACTTCACCGGCGCGGCGCCCGGGGCGGGAACCAGAAAGCCGATTCCCTTGTGCTCTTTGCCGGATTCGACGTGGTAGGCGTCCTCGACACCGATGATCTGCCGGGAAACGCTGGGACTGGCCACCTTCAACCCGATGCGATATGAGGTGTTCTTGTCGATGTCTTTGATCTTTCCGACGTCCAACGTCTGGGACGCGAAAAGAATATGGATGCGGAACGAGCGGCCCTTGCGCGCCACGTAGTCGAACAGCTCTGCGTATTCCGGATGATCGGCCAACATCAAGGTGAACTCGTCGGCGACCACGAAGAGTGTCGGGATGGGCGGCAGATCGTGTCCAGCCGCAGCCGCGTTCTCGTATTCGAGCACCGAGTTGAACGCGCTGCCCTGAATTCGGCGACCGGCCTCGCGCAGCAGCGATTCTCGGCGGGCCACCTCGCCACGCAGCGTGTCGGCGAACCGGTCGGCCAACGACTTCTTCTCCGCCATGTTCGAGATCACCGCGACAACCTGCGGGAAGTGCCGGAAACTGTCGGCGCCGGCCTCACCCTTGAAGTCGGCATAGATGACGATCAGCCGGTCCGCCGAGTGAGTGGTCAACAGCGACAACAGGATCGACATCAGCGTCTGCGACTTTCCAGAGCCGGTCATGCCGATCATCAGGCCGTGCGGACCCATCCCGCCCTCGGCCTCGTCTTTGAGGTCGAACATCAGCGGCTCACCGGTTCCGGTGACACCGATCGGGACGCGCAACTCGTCGTCGCGGCTTCGCGGCGCCCACAACGCCGGCACATCCAACCGCGACGCGTCCGGGATTCCCAACAGCGTGGTGAAGCTGGCGCCCCGGGTGGCCGCCGATCGCAGCCCGGTGTGGGTCGGGTTGGAGTCCCACCGCGCCAGCAGGCGCGACAAGTGCGCGGCCTCGTCGGCACCGAGCGCGTCGGCGCTGTCGATGTAGGGCTGCCAGCCGCCGGTCTGCCAGCGTTCGATGGCGCCATGCGCGATCCGCAGGATCGGCTTCTCGGGATCCGAATACTGTTCGCGGTGCGGCGCGGTGGTGGAGCAATGCACGACGGTGACGCCGGCCCGGCCGACCGCCAGCGCCGTGCCGTTCACGTCGTAGTCCGGGATCGTCGACGACGATCAGCAGGTGCCGCAGCGCGTCGGCCGGCTCACCCGTGAACGCCGGACGATCCACCAGGGCGGATCCCAAGCGCGAGACCAACTCGTCGGGGTCGGTCGCCAGGAAGCGTGCCGGGCCGACGCCGTCGAGCTGGCCGGGAATGTCGACGTGCGGCAGCCACTTCAGCCACGACCAGTCGGGATCTTCCAGATCGCGGGTGGCCAGGGCCACCCCAAGCACCGTCGGGTCGTGCCAGGTCACCGCCTGGGCAATCCAGGCGCGCAGCGCCCCCCGCACCTCGTCCTGCATCACCCAGAACGGTGATCCGCGAGACTTTGGTCAGATCGATGCCGGTGGGCACGTCTCGAACGGTGCGCTGGGTGTCGAGCAGGCTGCGTAATGCGCTGTGCGACACCGGTTCCAGGTCGATCTCGGCGGCGGTGTCCTGCACCCGCAGGGCGGTGGCCAGGGGCACGTCGTGGCGCCCGGCCCGCAGCACCAGGAAGTCGGAGTCGTGCGGGTCACGTTCCCACTGACGGCGCGATCCGGGCACCGTTGAAAGTGCCGTCGGGTCGGGATGGGACCAGTGTGCGGCCGCGCGCTGCTCGGCAGCCTGGGTCCGGATGTTGTCCCGCACGACCGACAGGTAGCGCAGATAGTCGGCGCGCTCCGCGTCGACCTCCTCGGTGCGCATCTTGTTGTCGTTACCGCGAAACAGCGCGGTGGCCGCCAGTAGCAGGACGAAGGGGAAGAACAGAGTCTGCGGGGAGATGAGCCGCATCCCGGTGGCAACCATCGCGACGATCATGCCGACGATCAGGATCACGATCAGATAAGGCATCGCGCGCCGCAGCAGCGACGGCGGAATCACTCGGGGCAGCTCGGGCGGCGCCTCGATGGTGATGGTGCCTTTACGGCTGCTCGGCGGTGCCAGCCGCCGGCGTGCTTCAAAGATCAGTCGACTCATCGGGATTCTCCTTCGGCCGACACCGGACGTCCAGGCTTGCTGTCCGGCGCCAGGCCGTCGTGTGCCAGCAGCGCATCGGCGCGCGACAGCGTCGGGCCGTTGGCGAACAGCGACAGCATCGACCAGGGGATGGGAATGGGCGGCGCGTTCAGTCCAAGCGCCTCAACGGTTTTGCCACGCGCAGACGTCGCGGTGCCCGGCTCAGTAGCCTCAGTATCTATACCGTAGCGGACACCGGTGTCGGAGACCCAGAACAATGACCCGGTGCCCGGCGAGGCCGGTCCGCCGCCCACGGTCTGAGTGAAGTAGCCGGTACCCGGCGCGATCGCGACGCGGGTGGCCCCGTTGGCTGCGCCGACCAGGTCGACGGTGCGCACCGCATCGGGGGCGGGCAGCGCCGAGCCGGCCAGCAGGCTCAGCGAGCTGGTGTTAGCCCCGGCCGGCTTGCTCCAATACGCACAGGTGACGGGATCTTTGGCGGCGTCGACAAGGGTGACCTGCTGGCTCGGGATAGCGCCCGGTGTCCAGGATCCGCGACACCGGCAGCTTGGCGACCTCGTCGGCGCCCAGCCGCGGCGGCTGTTCCAGGCCATAGGAATTCGTGTTACGCAGGATCGCGGCAAGCACCGGTGAAATCGGCTGCAGGCCATCCGGCAACACCGCGTAGTAGCGCACGCCACCGGAGGAGTTCTGCTCCAACGCGTAAGACACCACCACGGCGCCGATCGGAGCCGGCACCGGGAAGCCCGCCGGGGCACCGGCATTCGGGATGGCCGGCGCCGTCAGCGGCGGCCCTTCGGGCACCGCGTTGAACAGCCCCTGCGCGATGGGCCGCGGCGCGGGCACCTCGGCACCCAGGCCGAGAGCGTTGGTGACGGCGTGGTCGGCCAGGTCGATCTGACTGCGTCGACCGTCCCACAGCAGCCAGGTACCGGCGCCGCTGTCGACCAGGATGCCTTGCGCGGCCCCCAGGGCGGCAGCCTTCGCGCCGCGACTGTCGGGCGGACCCGCCAGCACGGTGACCCCGAGGCTGTGCGCGGCACGCGCAGTCCCGCTAACGCCTTCGCAGACCGTCCAGTTGGCATCGTGTGAGGCGTTCTGCACCATGCGTTCCGGCGCGCCCGGAATGCCGATCAGGTTGCCGCGCGGAAACCGGTCCAGCTCATTGCTTTTCACCGTGGTTGGATTGACCGACTTGCCCACGATCAGCCGGGCCGAGGTCAGGTTGAGCACCGGGTGCAACTCGTCATTGACCCGCACGTACAGCGCGGCTGTCGACCGATCGGCGAGCACGGCGTTGGTACCGGCCGACCCGTTGGGCCGAATCAGTGAAAACACGAAACAGCCGACCAAGCCGGTAACCAGAATGAGGCCGCCCATCAGCACCGCGCGCGACTGGGTGCGCAGCGGGTCGACGAGCATCCTGGTGTCATGCAAGGCGATCCCGGAGGCGATCCGGCGCATCACGAAGCGCCAACCGGTGACCTGGTGACGGGTGACGAAGCCACGGCGATAGACGACCTGGTCGGGGTTGTCGTTGGCCGGCGTTCGGGACGAGAACGCACGCCGTCCCCCTGCCCGTTCGCCGTCCGGCTCGATGTTGGTCATGCCGGCACCGACAGGCCGAGGCCGCGCAGTAGCGGCTCCACCGAATTACTGACGTCCTGGTCGGTGATCGTCATGAGCTCGTCGTCGCTGAATTCACCGGTTCCCGCATGTTCTGAATGGTCCAGCCGGAATTCACGTTCCTCCTCGGAGCGTTCGACGATGTTTCGGACGAACCGGCCGTTGCCCGCGATGTCGAGGCTGCGCCGCGCGATTCCGTTGGTGTCGGGAGTCGTGGACGCGGCCAAGCCTGGAGAACAACGCCTCCATGTGGTCGAGCGCGGAATGCTCGAAGATGCTGTCGCGTTGTTCGGCCATCTTGTGGGCGATCTCGACCAGTTCGGACGACTGGTACGACGGGAATTCGATATTGCGGGTGAATCGGGACCGCAAGCCCTCGTTGGTGTCCAGGAATTTGTCCAGATCGGCCCGGTAGCCGGCAATGATGACCACCAACCGGTCGCGGTCGTTTTCCATCCGGGCCAGCAGAGTGTCGATGGCCACCAGCCCGAAGTCGTTCTTGGCCCCGGTCGCCACCAGCGCGTAGGCCTCATCGAGGAACAACACCCCGTCCAGTGCGCTGTCAATGACCGCGTTGGTTTTGGCCTCGGTCTCACCGATATGCTGGCCAATGAGGTCCGCGCGGTGTACCTCTCGGATGTTCTCCCTCTTCAAAAGACCCAGGCCGCAATAGATCTTCGCGACGACCCGGGCAATGGTGGTCTTACCCGTACCGGGCGGCCCGGCGAAGACCAGGTGGTGCGCACGTTGCGCTACCGCCAGCCCGCGCTGCTTACGCACCAACTCCATGGCCACCGAACTCTTGAGCCGTGACACCTGGTTCTTGACCTCGTCCAGACCGATGAATTCGGCGAGCTGGCGTTCGGCCTCGTGCAGCAGCACGGCCTTGCGTTCGTGGGCCGAGGGGTCGACGAAATCATCGGCGCTGGGCTCGGTGTCGGGGTCCCACGGATCCGTGCGGGCGTCGATCCGTGCCGCGCTGGTGGTCACAATCCCAAAGCTGGTGTCGGACAGGGCCTGTTCAACTTGCTCGTTCTCAGGCTGCGCCGCGTACAAATCCTGGAGGACCTCGCTTGCCGAGTCCTCGTCGACGTGTGCGCGCAGCACCAACGCTTTGGCCAGCGCCCCGTCCACCGCGGCCACCGCGACCGGGCCCTCCGGCTCCTCCAGGTAGGACAAAGCCGGGGCGTACATGCCCAGCCGGGCCAGCGCGGTGCCCAGGGCGATCTTGGCAGCGTGTGAAAAGGCCTCGTCAAGTGCCGAGTCGTTGACGATCGGGGTCAACAGTTTGACGACGTCCGACCAGCGCTCGGCGCGGTAATTGATGACGACGTTGATCCAGCGGGCCTGCCGCCAGCTCGGGCGGCGTTCGGTGATACCGGCGATCAGCTCATGCGCGTGAGCGAACTGGGCGGCCCCCCCTTCCGCAGCCAACGCCGCCGCGTAGGCGAGCTGAAAATCGTCCGGGGTGGTGGCGCGAAACTGCAAATACAGCCCGGTGTCGTAGCGGAAGCCCAGCGCGTCCGGTGCCAGTTCCACCTGGCGCTGCAACGCGCCTGCGGTGGCCGCGGTGCGGGACACGGATTCAAGCACGCGGATGGATACGTCACCCGCCGCGGCCAACCCTGTCCACGCGTCGCACTGGTCATAGGCGATGCGGGTCAGCTCGGCGAAACCCAAGCGGGCAGCCGCCAGGTCCGCCGGCCGCTGCCGTTCGTAGATCGCGATACCGAGCGCGCGGCAACACGTCGCGAATCGGGTGACGACATCGCTGTCAACCCTGGCGTCTGCCCGAGAATTGGCAGGTTGAGCCGCCAAAATGCCGGTATCACCGCGTTCCACGGCCACTTCTTTCCATATGTATGGCATCCCTAATCTGACCCGCTGAAGTTAGCATTCCCTAAGCTAAGTTGTCGAGGCGCCGCAACCGCACCAACTCGCTGCCGCGGCGCCCGTTGCCGATGCACTGACCAGCGCATTACGGTCGCTCATCGAGCCCCTCCTTGGCAGATTCACACTAAGCAGCAGAGCTTAGTGAATATGATTATCATTATCAACACGATGCGTGGCCCGGTTGCCGATGGCGCACGTCGGCCGGTGACCTCACCGCTCCCAGGTGCCCGGCACCATCGGCACGACCGGGCCGTCACCGAAGTCATCGGCATTCAGCGTGGTCAACCCGGCCGCCGGGATGCCAACCCCCCTGGAGGCTGTTCCGGCAAAGCCCAAGGGCCCTGCGTTGTGGCCCGATGCCGCCGTTGATGCGGCTAACTCCGCACCCTGCGGCGCGTTCCAAATTGGCTCGACGTGGACGTTCATATCCATGAATTCGTGGCCGTACCCACGCAGCTTTGCGCGGCGCCGGCGGCGTGCCCGCGCCTGCTCCCCCGCCGCTGCCGCCAGCACGGCAATTTCAGGTTCTGGCGCCTTCTGCTTGGCGCCGGAGCCAGCGCTGCTCCCCATGGACGAACCCGATCCAACGCTGGGAGGACCCACCAGGTAGGGGTAGCCAAAACCCCCTGGGCCAACTGCCGGCGGCGGTGGAGCGCTGGCCACAGTTGCCGGGGCTGGCGCAGCGGCCGGCGCCGCAACCGAAGCCGGGACCGGCGCGGGAGCGGCGGGCGCAGTGCTCACGAAGCTGGTGTTACCGACGGTGGGCACGCTCGGCGCAGCTTCGACGGGGATCGGCGCAGCCGCGGGCGCTTCGATGGGCTGGATCGCGGTCAGGCCGGTCAACCCGACGAGACCGGTCAACGGCGCGAGGGTAGCGAGGAGCGGGCTGACCGCGAGCGCTTCGACGAGGTTGGGAAATGCTTGGTAAACCTCGAGCGCGTGGCCGGTCTCGTCGAGAACGAGTCCGGGAAGGTCGCTCTCCAAATCCCCTAACGCCCCGATTGGATTTTGGGGAAACTCAGCAATGTCCCTACCCAAGGTATCGGTGATTTCCGTGACCCGATTGCTCCACCAGCTCAGCATCCGTGGGTCGCCGGCGTCATTGTCGATAATGTCTTTGGTACCGGGTGGGACTGTGTTGTGCGCGAATTCCGACGCTTCTTTCAAGATATTCGGTGGCCAATATGGGCTGCTCGTGACGTTGGCCAGCTCCGCCGCGGTGACCGCTTCAGTGGCGGTTAGTTCATACGTGAGCATTGTCGCGGCGGCCTGGATCCACATCCGCACATAGTCGGCTTCATTGAGCGCGATGGGAATCGTATTGATCCCGAAGAAGTTAGTCGCGACCAGCAGCCCCTGGATCGCATGGTTAGCGGCCAACTCTCCCAGAGTCGGCATTGCGGCCAACGCTGAGGTGTAAGCCGACGCCACGGTGTCATGCTGGCCGGCCGCTGCCGCTGCTTTGGCACTGGCCTGCATCAGCCACAGCAGGTAGGGAGCGTGCGCGCTCACATACGCCTCAGCGGTCGGCCCTTCCCACGCGCCGGCCTGCACGGCCGCCAAGATAGAGGTGAGCTCGTCCGCGACCGCGGCGTAAACGGCACTCAACGAATCCCACGCCCCCGCCGTCGCCAGCAATGATCCCGGCCCCGGACCACCGCTGAGCAGGGCTGAATGCACCTCGGGCGGCGACGCCATCCAGATCGGCGCAGTCATCAGCCGCGACTCCTTACCAATCAGGGTGAACTCAAACGACCGCCTGGGCTGTGCGGCGGCGAATTGAACACGCAGATAGGTAGTCGGCTGTACGGCCGGAAAAGTTCCAGCGCGTGCTGGCCCTAGTTCGGCTTCACCGCGCTGACCAGGGTATTCCGGAGCAACGCGAAGCCCTCGGTTCCGGCTTGCGGCACCGGCCGGCCCACCTCGCGCAGGTAATCGCCCAGCGGAGTGCCGACCGCGGTCCAGCCGCGCCGGCCAAACCATTCAGCAGCCGGCGCGTGCTGCTCGTTGTAGATCAGCTGGAAGAACGGGCGCTGGTCTTCACCCGAGGCGATCGCGGAGCGTTCTTCTTCGAGGTTGGCTTTGAATTCGTCCGCCTCCATCGGGGCGCCTTCCTCGATGGCGACGTGGCTTCCAGGGCCGGCAAGTCCGTCGATGCCGGTGAACAGCTGATCCTGCGCGGCCGCCGGCAGATAAATCAGCAGGCCCTCAGCAATCCACGCCGACGGCTTGGCCGGGTCAAAACCGCTGTCTTGCAAAGCTTGCGGCCAGTCCTCGCGCAGATCGACAGCGATCTCGCGACGCTCCGCGTTCGGTTGGGCGCCGTGGCCGGCGAGCACCTCACGCTTGAAATCCAGCACCTGCGGACGGTCCAGTTCGAAGATCGTCGTCGCGGCCGGCCAGTCCAGCCGGTAGGCGCGCGAATCGAGCCCAGCAGCCAGGATGACCACCTGTCGCACGCCGGCATCGGCGGCCCGACCGAAGTATCGGTCGAAGTATTTGGTGCGGGCACCCTGGAAGTTGACGAAGTGCTCGCCGAAGTCGGCGCTCCTCAGCGGGTGGTCGGGAACCTTGCCGTCGAGGACGTCAGCGGATGGACCGCCGACGGCCCGACAGAACAGCTCCGCATAGGGGTCGACGGCTAACGGGTCCGGCTTCTGCGCCTCTAGCGCCCGCGCCGTCGCCACGAACAACGCGGTCGAACCCACGCTGGTTGTGATGTCCCAGGTATCACCTTCGCTACGCACCCAACAAACACTACGCGAGGCGGCTGTGCTGCCTATCCGGATGGGGCGCAACGGCTATCGTGCGCCTCCTGGTTTTCTACCTGTTCCTCATTCTGGTCCGATTTGCGGCCGCCGTCGCGATCCCAGCTGCGCGGAACCATGGGCATCCGCGGGCCGCCATCGAATTCATCGGCGGCCAGCGTGGTCAAACCGGCCGCAGCCGTCACCGTTTGATCGGGTGCGGTACCGGCGAACCCCAGATCTCCGGCGCCCTGATTTGACGCCAACGCCTGTGCGCCGGGCCGCCCTCCCCAGTCGGGGCTGACGTCAACGTTCATATCCATGAACTCATCGCCATGGCCACGTTGCCGCGCCCGCTGGCGCCGCCGCGCCCGCGCCGCCTCCCGCGCGGCCGCTGCTGCGGCAGCCGCGACGGCATCCGGCTCGGGTGCCTTGCTTTTGGCGCTGGAACTCGCGCGCGCGCTCAGCCCGGAGCCGAACCCGATGCCGGGAGGCGCCACCACGTACGGAGGGAAAAATCCCGCCCCACCCGCCGTCGCGGGAGGCGGTGTGGGCGCCGGAGCGGGAGGAGCCGGAGGCCCGGAAGGGGTGGACGCGGGCGACGGCGGCGGTGCAGGGGCCGCGGGCGGTGGAGTGATTGACGCCGGCCCCGCGGGCGGCAAAATGCTGGGTGCTGGCATGGGCACGAGAGCCGGCGCCACAACGGCTGGAGGCAACGCAGCGAACCCGGCCAGCCCCCCCAGCCCGGCTAGTCCCGCGGAGGAGACGGCGGGCAACGCCGCGAGGGCCAGCGCCGGGTTGCTGACCGTATAGGCGACGACTTCCGCGATGTGGGTGGGGAAATCGAACAGTTCCCAACTGATCAGCCATTGGAAGGCCTGCACCGGATTTTGCGTCAGATCTACCGCGAAATTCTGAAAATCCTCAAAAAGCTCGAGGGTTCGGGCGACCCAAAACGACGTGGTTGCGGGGTTGACGAACGAGTCGTAGGTGGCCCCGTTGATGGTGCCGCCCGCTGGGCTCCAATTAATGCCGAAGTGCTGCAGGATGCTCGCGATGACGTTGTCGAACGGAAGGTCGATCGTCGGGTCGTGTGCCAGCTGGCTGTTCCCGATACCGAAGCTTTGCAGGAAATTCACCAGCGGCTGCGGGACCCCGAGCGGGTTGTCGGTGTAACCCTGGTTGAGGATCGCAGCCGAGATCTGCTGCTGAATCTCCAGCGGGTTCTGCAGGAACTGTTCGACCTCCTGCACGAACTCTTGTGCAAACCCCTCTGCGGCTTTCACGATTTGCGGCGCCGGGGTGGTTTGCGGCGTCGACACCGCCGCGGTACTGGATACCGCTTGATAAATTCCCATCGTGGTGGCGGCCTGGGTCCACATCCGCACGTAGTCGGCCTCGTTGAGCGCAATCGGGATCGCATTGATACCAAAGAAATTCGTGCCCAACAACGCCCCGTGAATCGCGTGGTTGGCGGCCAGCTCCGGCAACGTCGGCATGGCTGCCAACGCAGCGATGTAGGCCGTGGCCACAGTCTCGTGGTCGGCTGCCATTCCCGCGCTGTTAGCACTGGCCTGCGTCAGCCACGCCAGATAGGGGGCATGCGCGGCCACATACGCCTCCGCACTCGGCCCGTCCCACGCCCCGGCCTGCGCCGCCGCCAACACCGCACTGAGTTCTTCCTGCGGCAGATGCGTATTCGGTACTCAACGCCGACCACGCTCCCGCGGCGGCCAGCATTGGCCCCGGCCCCGGTCCGCTGCTCAGCAGCGCCGAGTGCACTTCCGGCGGCGAAGCCATCCAGATCGGCGCTGTCATGGGCCGTCCCGATGCACGAAGCGCAACGCGATCACAAGCACTCCTCGGGCCGAGAGATTTCACCAGACCGAACAGAGCTTAATGAATATGATTGTCGTTATCAACACGACGGGCGACGGGCGCGTCGCGCGGGCTCCGCTACACCAACGGGCGGCCCGTCCTGATCCTGCGGTCCACGTCCCACAGCAACACGTTGAACGGGAACCGCCGGACAAATCGGGGCATGCAGGCGGTTAGCCGTGCGCACCACGGCCATCAGCCGGTCGAACCGGCGTTGCCGGGCGGCGTCCCACGGCAACCGCATCTGGTCGCGGAAGTGCTGCGGCAGGAACCCGGCGGTGATCAGCAACGAGAAGTCGTCCGACCGGCGCTGTAGCGGTCCCGGAAGCCGCACCCCCCGCATCCGCCCGGCCGCGATCGGATAAAGATATGCGCGGACGGTGTCGTCGATGTGCACCTTCGCCAGCGACTCCTGCCAGTACCGGTCGAAGGCCGCCCGGTCCGGCGGCCACATCTCCGGCGGCACCTGCAACGTGGTCGCCAGCGTCATGCCGTCGCGGTAATGCCGGTCGGCGTCCTCATCGTCCAGTTCACCAACGAAGATGCGGTGAATGTCGAGGCCGCCCTTGTATAAACAGGCGCCCACCCAGAGCTGCAGGTCACGGTCGAACGCGTTGTACCGCACCGGGCTGTCGGGGGTGGAGTAGACCTGAGCGTGCGCACGATTCACCCCGTCGCGGAAGGCCTTCTTCTGGGCGTCGCTGCCGGCGGTAGCCACCGCAAGGTAGGTGAAGGTGGTGCGGGCCCGTTTGATCGGATGCCGATCCGTGCGCCCGCTCTCGACGCGGCTCTCCAGCACGCCGTAGCCGACGCCGGGTTGCGCTAGCTCCATGATCACGTTCGCCGGGCCCGCCAGCAGGGCCACCCCCATGAGGCCGTCGTCGACACCGATCCCCCGTTTCCCGCGGCCCGACTGCGGGCGGCGTGGATCGGCCGGATCGGCCACGGGGCGCTCCACCTGTCGAGCGGACTCGAGAATCGCCATCTACGAACCTCCTGCAGGACTGGCGGCGCAATTGTGAGAACAGCTGTTTCCTGATACTTGTCGCCGCCTCGCCCCGCTGTCAAGATGGGTGCTATGCCTGCCCGGACCGACGCGTCGAGCGCCCGGCCGTACCGCGGAGTGCGTGCCGACGAGCGACTGGCCATGCGCCACAGCCGATTCCTGGCCGCCGGCCTGGACCTGCTGGGGGCCGAGCAACAAGACATCTCGGAGCTGACGGTTCGGGGCATCTGCCGCGAGGCCGGCCTGGCCGTCCGCTACTACTACGAAAGCTTCACCGACAAAGACGAATTCGTCGGCGCGGTTTTCGATTCGGTGGTCAGCCGAACTGGCCGCCACCACCCAGGCCGCAACGGATGCACTGCCGTGGCGCGAGCGAACGCGGGCGGGGATGGCCAACATCGTGCGGACCATCGACGGCGACGCGCGTGTCGGGCGGCTGCTGTTCAGCGCGCAGCTGGCGAACTCGGTCATCGTGCGCAAGCGCGCGGAATCCACGGCGTTGTTCGTCATGCTGTCCGGCCAGTCCGTCGGCGACGCGCTGCAGATGCCCGCGAACGACCACATCAAGGCGGCCGCGCACTTCGTGGTGGGCGGCGTCAGTCAAACGATCAGCGCCTGGTTGGCCGGCGACGTGAAACTGGGACCGGACGAGCTCGTCGATCAGCTGACGTCGCTGCTCGATGATCTCGCCGACCCGAGGCTTGCCGGGCCGCGCATCACGGAAACAGCGGCAGCTGCAACAGAGACATCCCCGGATCGAGCCGCCAAAGACGCATCATCGTGAGCCGCATGATGCGCAGAGCGCCGGTGATCAGGAAGATCGCCAACGGCAGCTCGATCCCGAACGCCGTAATCAGCGACAGCCGGATGTCATTGGGTCCCGCGGTCATCAGGTCGAACCACGCGTCGCAGATCAGCAGCACCCCGGAGGTGAACGCCGCAAGCAGCAGCACCTGACGACGCAGGTATCCGAACACGGCGGTTGCCACCATGAACCCGACCAGCAGAGCGTCGAAGCCCAACCAGGTTGCAGTCCAATTGTGGGCAACATAGTTCTCCGGCAGCGTCACGGAGAGATACCCAAGCCAGGGGATCATCGCGATCGAGCCACCGATCATGAGACTCAATCGGATGCGCCGCATCCGATTGAGCACGACCGGGTCGATGATGTCGCTGAGGGGTGCGCGCAGCCGGGTAATCAGCTCGCGTCGCTGCTCGGGCGTCAACGCCGCGATCTGCAAGTCGGTCAAAATGGCGTCGGTCGTCATGGGCATCCCCGGCTAGATGATCTGCAGTTGATCGCCGCGGCGACCGTGGCGATGTTCAACCAGTTCTGAAATCGAGGCTATACGTCCCGGGATCGCAGCGTCGGGATCGCGGCGAAACACCCCTCGATGCCAACGACCTTGATGGCATGCCAGCAGACGATGCATTGAATACCGATAGCTCGCCCCGCCCACCCAAGCCGTTGCAGCGGGCTACGGATACAAAGGCGCGGCGGAATTTGCCGCTCGCCGAAACCTACTGTCTCGCAGTGGACCTGGGCCAATCCACGCATGATCGAAGCGAGCGTGTTCCCATCCGACGCCCAGCGCAACACCGACCACGACTTCACCACCCCCGGTGCGCGCAGCCAGCAGGCCGATACCATCGCCAAGTGGATCCACAAGCGCCGGCGTTGAGAGTTCTCGCCCACTTCGTTCCGGGCGACAAGGTGCTCGAATTCCTTTCCCCCGAGGCCGATTGGCTCGATATTCGCTGGTGCGCCGACGATGACTCTCCCGAATCGCAAACCAGCTTCTACCGGGAATTGCCCGACGCCGAAGTAATTTGGCATGTGCTCCGTCCGCTCTCGGGCGACGACCTGCGACGCGCGCCGCGACTGCGGCTGGTGCAGAAGCTCGGCGCCGGTGTGAACACCATCGACGTGGAGACCGCGACGAACTGCGGTATCGCCGTCGCAAACATGCCCGGCGCCAATGCGCCGTCGGTGGCCGAGGGCACGGTGTTGTTGATGCTGGCCGCGATGCGGCGGCTGCCGGTTCTGGATCGCGCGACCCGTCAGGGCTCGGCTGGCCGACGGACCCGGACCTCAGCGAGTCGGTACGCGATATCGGCGCCTGCACCGTCGGACTGGTCGGCTACGGCAACATCGCCAAGCGTGTCGAGAGCATGGTCGCGGCGATGGGCGCGACCGTCCTGCACACCAGTACCCACGACGACGGGCACCCCGACTGGCGGCCGCTGCCCGAACTGTTGGCCGCCAGCGACGTGGTCTCGTTACACCTGCCATTGACCGCCGGCACCCGTCATCTGCTGGACCGGGAAACGCATCGCCTGCATGAAACCCCATGCGCGTGCTGGTCAACACGTCGCGAGGCGCCGTCGTCGACGAGGATGCGCTGGTGGCCGCGCTGCGGGACGGACGGTTGGCCGCCGCGGGCCTGGACGTTTTCGAAGCTTGAGCCGGTGGCGCCTGACAACCCGTTGCTCGGCCTGGACAACGTGGTGCTGACGCCCCACGTCACCTGGTCCACCGCCGACACAATGCGGCGCTATCTGACCGAGGCCGTCGCCAACTGCCGTCGGCTGCGCGATGGGCAGCCGGCGGCCCATGTCGTCAACCAACCGCCCGGTTGTTAACTTGGAAGGTGCTCGGCCGAAGACGGCCCGAACAGCATCAGACAGCATGGGAAAGGCGACCAATGCCGATCGCGATAACTCCTGAGCATGAAGACCTGGCCGACTCGGTGCGGTCCCTGGTCGCGCGGGTGGCGCCATCGGAGGTACTGCACGCGGCCTTAGAGACCCCGATCGAAAACCCGCCGGCCTACTGGCAGGCGGCGGCCGAACAAGGGCTATTGGGCCTGCATTTGGCCGAATCCGTCGGCGGCCAGGGTTTCGGCATCCTCGAGCTGGCCGTCGTGCTGGCCGAATTCGGCTACGGCGCGGTGCCCGGGCCGTTCGTGCCGTCGGTGATCGCCAGCGCGCTGATCGCCGCGCATGACGCGCAAGCCAAGGTGCTCGCCGAGCTGGCGTCCGGCGCTGCCATCGCCGCATATGCGCTGGATTCCGACCTGACCGCCACCCGACACGGGAACATGCTGGTGATCCGTGGCGAAGTCCGGGCTGTTCCAGCGGCGGCGCAGGCATCCGTGCTGGTGCTCCCGGTCACGATTGACAGCGACCCAGAAGTCGGAGAATGGGTCGTGCTGCGCGCCGAGCAACTCGAGATCGAGCAGGTGAAAAGCCTGGACCCGCTGCGCCCCATCGCACACGTGCGGGCCAACGCCGTCGAGGTCGACGACGATGCCGTGCTGAGCAACCTGACCATGACCACGGCGCACGCGCTGATATCCACGCTGCTGTCCGCCGAGGCAGTCGGCGTATCACGCTGGGCGACCGACACCGCGGCGCAATACGCCAAGATCCGTGAGCAGTTCGGCAGGCCGATCGGCCAGTTCCAGGCCATCAAGCACAAATGCGCGGAGATGACCGCCGACACCGAGCGAGCCACCGCCGCGGTGTGGGATGCGGCCCGCGCAATCGACGAAGCTAGCCAACACAACTGGGACATAGCCGCCGCCAAAGTGGAGTTCGCTGCCGCCGTGGCGGCGACGCTGGCGCCGGCGGCCGCTCAGCGATGCACCCAGGACTGCATTCAGGTGCACGGCGGCATCGGATTCACCTGGGAGCACGACACCAACGTCTATTACCGCCGGGCCCTGATGCTTGCCGCATGCTTCGGCCGACGCTCGGAATACCCGCAACGAGTGGTGAACACCGCGACGAGCACAGGCATGCGGGCGGTGGACATCGACTTGGACCCCGAAACCGAACAGCTGCGGGCCGAAATCCGCGCCGAGGTCGCGGCGTTCAAGGCGATGGAGCGTGAGCCACGCAAGGTCGCACTCGCCGAGGGCGGGTGGGTGTTGCCGTATCTGCCCCGGCCGTGGGGCCGGGCGGCCGGCCCGGTCGAGCAGGTCATCATCGCCCAAGAGTTCGCCGCGGGCCGTGTCGGGCGGCCTCAGGTCGGCATTGCAGCGTGGCTCATTCCCTCGATCGTCGCGTTCGGTACCGAGGAGCAAAAGCTCCGGTTCCTGCCACCGACCCTGCGCGGCGAAACGATCTGGTGCCAGTTGTTCTCCGAGCCCGGCGCGGGTTCGGATCTGGCCAGTCTGACTACCAAGGCGACCCGGGCCGAAGGTGGCTGGCGCATTACCGGGCAAAAGATCTGGACCACTGCCGCGCAGTTCTCGCAGTGGGGCGCGCTGCTGGCCAGGACGGACTCATCGGCACCGAAGCACAATGGCATCACCTACTTCCTGCTGGATATGAAAAGCGAAGGCGTAGAGGTGAAGCCGCTGCGCGAGCTCACCGGAAACGCCATGTTCAACACCGTCTACATCGACGATGTCTTCGTCCCCGATGAGTTCGTGCTCGGCGAAGTGAACCGGGGCTGGGAGGTCAGCCGCAACACCCTGACGGCGGAACGGGTATCGCTGGGCAGCAGCGACACGAGCTTCCTCGCCAACCTTTCCGACTTCGTCGATTTCATTCGGGACGGGCAATTCGACCAGGTCGCGCGACACCGGGCCGGGCAGTTGATCGCCGAAGGTCACGCCGCCAAGGTGCTGAACCTGCGCTCCACGCTGTTGACCCTGGCCGGCGGCGATGCGATGCCCTCGGCAGCGATCTCCAAGTTGCTGTCCATGCGCACCGGCCAGGGTTACGCGGAATTCGCGGTGTCCTCGTTCGGGACCGACGCCGCGATCGGTGACACCAACGAGTTGCAAGGCAAGTGGGGCGAGTACCTGCTGGCCAGCCGCGCCACCACCATCTACGGCGGCACGTCGGAAGTTCAGCTCAACATCATCGCCGAACGGCTGCTGGGCCTGCCCCGCGACCCATAACAGAGCGCTGATCGGCCCGGAACGAACCATGCCGGCCTGACGATTGTCAGACCGGCATGGGTTCCCCCCATTCGCGAGGCGGCCAACCACGATTGCGGCAGACGAGGTTGGCCGCTCCCCACGTCTTATTGGCTCACCACCAAGGGCGCCAGAAATGGCCGTGGTTGAAGATGCCGCCACCGCGGCCCCAGCCCCCGCCCCAGCCGCCGTGACCCCAGCCGCCCCGGCCCCAGCCGCCGCGGCCCCAGCCGCCGTGACCCCAGCCGCCGCGGCCAAAGCCACCGTGCCCGAAGCCACCGCCACCACCGTGGCCCCATCGGGTCGGCGAGAAGGCGGGCGATTGCGGGATGTCAGAGATCCCGCCGGGCCCCATTTGGGGGCCGGCTTGGAATCCGGAAACAGCAAAGTTGGTGGCGGGGGCGGGTGCGGGTGCGGCGTCCGCCTCGGGGATGGCGCCGAACAACATCACTCCGGTGAGCGCGCCGGCACCCATTGCACCCGCGGCCGCACCACGGATTGAACGCATCGAGATCAACATCGGATGGCTCCTTCCAAAGGCTCTTTAACCGATGCAGTGGACGCTACCCATAAAAGCATTGGCAAACAATGGATTCAACGTTAAATAATGCTGTGAGTAAGTTGCAAAACAGCTTGACGGCGGCGGTCCACTAATTTCAAAAGGTTATTTTTAGGACGATTTTGTGTATATTCGCATTTACGACATTCAGGAGTTGTGCGAATACTGAGATCAGTATCGCTCCGTGGCGACCTGAATATGCAGTTCACTGGCTATCTACTGATGTACTGAGATGTGCCTTTACACATATCAGTAACTCAGGAATTCAGCACCAATCGACGCAAGAAAGAAGCTCATACATCACCGCCGATCCCGCTACTCTCGTCGCGGAGGCGACTTTAGGTATTACTGAAAGTGTTCCCGAATCGCGACGCGAACATATTACGTGCAGCTAACATAGGTAAATGACCTGGCAGGTCCACTGACGGACCGTCGGCCCGAGCGCCGCGCCCGATCGAGTCGGCGGGCGATTGCCGCGTCCGCTTGTATACTGAAGTACTGACTTACTGATTTGGCTGGCGTGCCGGGTTTTTTGCAGGCCAGTTTTTACGGGGAGGGATCCATCACATGGCGATGAACCCAGACCGCGTCGTGCCCGGCGCCGGATCGTTCCGTACGCACCTCTCCGCCGGCGCAGGGTCCGGGGACTCCGATCCCACCGAGCGCCTCAACACCAACCGACCCTTGCCGCCCCAACACGCGCTCAGCCAACCGGTGATCGACCATCGACGCGACCAGCCCGCACGGGCACAACGAACGCGACGAACCGTCGATCTCCCTGCCCCTACTCACCGGGCTCTCGACATCTGGCAACGCGAAGCCGCCGATCGCCTGGGCGTTGCCCGGGTGACCGGGCAGGAGGTCCTCAGCGCTCTCATCGACCAGTTGCTGATCGATCCCAAACTCACCGCCCAGATCACCAGGACGATTCAGGCCCGACGCTGACGGCGAGACTGCCGTTGGAGGCAGCCTAGATCTCCATCTCGCGCAGCTCGCGCTTGAGGATTTTGCCGGTCGGGTTGCGCGGCAGCTCCTCGAGAAAGATCACTTCCCGCGGAACCTTGTAGCGGGCCAGGTGGTCGCGCACGTAGACCTTGATGGCGTCCTCATCGACGCTGGCGTCTTGCTTTTTGACCACGAAGGCACGCAGCCGGTGGCCCCAGTCCTTGTCCTCGACACCGATCGCGGTGGCCTCGACCACCTCGGGGTGCCCGCTGATCAGATCCTCGACTTCGGCAGGAAACACGTTCTCGCCGCCGGAGACAATCATCTCGTCATCGCGGCCGCTGACGTACAGCAGGCCATGCTCGTCGAAGTAGCCGACATCGCCCGAGGACATCAGTCCGTCGACGATCTGCTTGTGTCCGCCGCCCGTGTAGCCCTCGAACGGAAAAGCGTTCCCGACGAAGATCCGCCCGACGTCGCCCTGCCGCACCTCGTTGCCGTTGTCGTCGAGGAGTTTCACCTTCACGCCCCTGACGACAGGACCGACCGTCGCCGCATTGAGCTCCAGATCCTCGGGCCGGGCGATCGTGGCGAACGCGATCTCGGTCGAGCCGTACATGTTGTAGATGACGGGACCAAGATCCTTGAGCGCGCGGGTGGCCAACTCGGCGCCCAACTGCGAGCCGGATATGAACACGATCCGCAGGCTGGACAGATCGGGCTTGGTTTCCATCTTTTCGAGCGCATCGAGAATGCGGGACAGCATCACCGGCACCACCACCATGGCCGTCACCTTGTGCTTCTCGATGTCCTCCAGCACGAGCGGCGGCTTGAACTTGCGTCGTAGCACCAGCGTCGACCCCAGGAACATCGCGATGGTGGCGTGCAGATAGCCCAGCGCGTGGAACATCGGCGCCGGCAGCGACGTCAGCTCGCCGGCCTTGAACGGAACGAGTGACAAGATGCCGCCGACCGGTGCCAGCGTCGGTGGGGTACTGCGGTTGGCCCCCTTCGGGGTTCCCGTCGTCCCGCTGGTCAGGATGATGATCGACGCATGCTTGCGAGGCTTCGGGGCGGGCGCCTTGCTGCTGCGCGCGATGAGCTCCGCCAACGTCTCGTCGGTGCTGCCCGACGGCTCGTCCGCATCAGAGTTGACCCCGAGTGCCCGCAGCTTGCCCAGCGGCGGGTCGGCTTTGCTGACGGCCTGGGTGTATTCGTCGTCGTAGATGATGACCTTGGCACCCTCGCGTTCGGACACCTCTTTGATCTGCGGGCCGGAGAACTCACTGTTCAGCAAGATGATGCGGGCCCCCGCCCGGGCGGCGCCGTAATTCGCGATGACGAACCACCGATGGTTACGGGCGAGAATGGCGACGCCGTCGCCGCCCTGGACGCCTTTTTCGATGAGCCCATTGGCCACCGCGTGAACGGCCTCGTCGAGCTCTTGGTAGCTGAGTTCGCCCTCTTCGTCGATCAGCGCGGCCCGGTTGGGGGTGCGCCTGGCGTTTAGCGCGGGCAACATTCCGAACTCGCCCCATTTTCGTAGGTCGGCGGCGAGCGCGGCGTAGTTCTGCGGCGGCTCGAGCCGGAAGGCACCGGCCTCGATGATCTTCCGCAGGTAGTGCAGTTCCGCTGAGCCGCGTTCGAAGTACTGCTGAGCTTTCGATAGCACCTGCCCAGGCAGGTCAATCGGGTTAGGCATGACCTCACCCTATGTGACGCAGGTCGCAAAACGAGCCAGAAAAATTGCCGGAATTACCATGAAACCCATGACCGGCCCGAAGTCACTGGACGTGGCCGGGCGCCAAGTCACCATTACCCATCCGGACAAGGTGGTCTTCCCCGCAGCGGGTGGCGCCGGCCCGTATACCAAGCTGCACCTGGTGCGTTATTACCTGTCGATCGCCGACGGGGCGCTGCGCGGCGTGGCCGGACGTCCGATGATTCTGAAGCGTTTCGTCAAGGGCATCTCCGAGGAGGCGGTGTTCCAGAAGCGCGCGCCCGCCAACCGACCCGACTTCGTAGAGGTCGCCGAACTTCGCTACGCGCGGGGCACGTCGGCCGCCGAGGCCGTCATCCACGACGCCGCCGGATTGGCGTGGGCGATAAACCTCGGATGCGTCGACCTCAACCCGCATCCGGTGCTTGCAGGCGACCTCGATCACCCCGACGAACTGCGGATCGACCTGGACCCGATGCCCGGCGTCGGATGGCAGCGGATCGTCGAGGTCGCACAGGTGGTCCGCGAGGTGTTGGAGGACCACGGGCTTACCGCGTGGCCGAAGACATCCGGGTCGCGAGGCTTCCACGTCTACGCCCGGATCGCCCCGCGGTGGGAGTTCGCCCAGGTTCGGCTGGCCGCCCAGACCGTCGCCCGCGAGGTCGAGCGCCGGGTGCCCGATCTGGCAACCAGCCGCTGGTGGAAGGAGGAACGCGGCGAAGGAGTGTTCGTCGACTTCAACCAGAACGCCAAAGACCGCACGGTCGCATCGGCCTACTCGGTGCGGGCGACTCCGGACGCCCGGGTATCCACGCCGCTGCGCTGGGACGAGGTCGCCGACTGCAAGCCGGAGGCGTTCACCATCGCGACCGTTCCCGGCCGGTTAGCCGAAATGGGTGACCCGTGGACGGAGATGGACGCCACTGCCGGCGAGCTTGACCGGCTGCTGGCGCTGGCCGAGGAAATGGGTCCCGCGGAGCGCGCGCCCAAGGGCGCGAAAAGCACCGCAAAGGGCGCCGATGGGAGGCGCCAATCCTCGAAGCCGCTCATCGAGATCGCCCGCACCAAGACCAAGGGCGAAGCGACGGCCGCGCTGGACACCTGGCGTGACCGCTACCCCGCGGCGGCAAGGCTGCTACAGCCGGTCGATGTGCTGCTGGACGGCATGCGCGGACCGAGTTCGATCTGGTACCGGGTTCGCATAAACCTGGAACACGTGCCCACGGACCAGCGTCCGCCGCAGGAACAGCTGATCGCCGATTACAGCCCTTGGGAGAAGTACACACCGAACAGGAAAAAGCCTTAGGCCCTGGCACGCGCTACTCTCACGCGATGCAACAGCGATGGAATCGGCGGGGATTCTTGCAGCTGGCCGGGGCCGCGGGGCTGCTCACCGCCGGGGTGGGCGGAGCCGCCGAGCTGTTCTTGGGTTCGTCGCCCAAACCGCCGCCGGGCAACCCTGGCGGCGGAGCTGTGACCATCACCCACCTCTTCGGTCAGACCGTCATCAAGGAACCGCCCAAGCGGGTGGTCAGTGCGGGCTACACGGAGCAGGACGACTTGCTCGCGATGGGGGTGGTGCCGATCGCGGTGACCAACTGGTTTGGCGACCAGCCGTTTGCAGTGTGGCCGTGGGCCCAGCCGAAGCTCGGCGCGGCGCAGCCGGTGGTGATGAACCTCGACAACGGCATTCCGGTGGACCAGATAGCCGGCTTGAAGCCGGATCTCATCGTGGCCATCAATGCCGGTGTGGACGCTGACACCTACGAGAAGCTCTCGGCGATCGCCCCGACCGTTCCGCAGTCGGGCGGCGACGCGTTCTTCGAGGCATGGCAGGACCAGGCGACCGCGGTCGGCCAAGCGGTTTTTCAGGCCGACCAAATGAAGTCGCTGATCGACACGGTCGACAGGCAGTTCGCCGCTGTCGCACAGAAGAATCCGCAATGGAAGAACAAGAAGGTCTTGCTCATGCAGGGCACCTTGTGGCAGGGCACGATCGTCGCAACGGTCGCGGGGTGGCGGACCGACTTCCTGACCGAGATGGGTTTGGTTGTCGCCGACAGCATCAACCCCTTCGCGACGGATCACCACGCCATCATCCCGCGCGATCACATCAAAGCGGTACTCGATTCCGCCGACGTGGTGATCTGGACGACCGAGAGTCCGGACGATCAAAAGGCGCTGCTGGCCGACCCCGACGTGGCGGCTGCGCAGGCAACCGCCCTCAACCGGCACATCTTCACCTCCAAGGACCTGGCCGGCGCAATCGCCTTTGCGTCACCGCTGAGCTACCCGCTGGTCGCCGATCAACTGCCGCCGCAAATCAGCAAGATCCTGGGTTAGCCGCGCTTGTTGGCGAGGACCCGCTCCGGGGTTACGGTCGAGTGATGGGCGCGGCGGACATTCTGGACTACGGCGACCATGCGCTGATGGTGCAATGCGGCAGCACCACTGAGGTATTGGCGTGGGCGGCCGCCGTGGACGGCGCGGCATTGCCCGGTGTGATCGATGTTGTTGCTGGCGCCCGAACGGTGTTGGTGAAGCTGGACGGCCCCCGCCATCAAGGCGTCACGCGTGAGCGCCTGCGCAAGTTTCGCATCACCGCCGAATCGATCCCGGCCGCTCCCGCCGACCGCCAGGCCGACGTGGTGATCGACGTCGTCTACGACGGTCCCGACCTTGCCGAGGTCGCGAGCCGCACCGGGCTGACCACGTCAGAGGTGATCGACGCGCACTGCGGCACCCTGTGGCAGGTTGGATTCAGTGGCTTCGCACCGGGTTTCGCCTACCTGGTCGACGGCGATCCCCGACTGCGGGTGCCGCGCCGGTCCGAACCGCGAACTTCGGTTCCGGCCGGTTCGGTTGCCCTAGCCGGCGAGTTCAGCGCGATCTATCCGCGTCGGTCACCTGGGGGCTGGCAGCTGATCGGCCGCACTGATGCCGCCCTGTGGGACATCGAGCGCTCCACCCCGGCGTTGCTGACTCAGGGCATGTGGATCCAGTTCCGCGCAACATAAAGGCCGCAAGGAGCACGCCATGACCACCCTGGAAATTTTGCGGACCGGACCGCTTGCCGTCGTCGAGGACCTCGGCCGGGCCGGGCTGGCTCACCTCGGCGTCGGTCGCTCCGGGGCCGCCGACCGCCGCTCGCACACGCTGGCCAACCGGCTGGTCGCCAATCCAGACGATCGGGCCACCGTCGAAGTGACCTTGGGTGGCTTCTCGGCCCGGGTTCGCGGCGGCGAGGTCGATATCGCGGTGACGGGCGCCGATACCAACCCGACCGTTGATGGAATCATGTTCGGTACCAACAGCATTAACCATGTCCGAGACGGACAGGTGATCGCTCTGGGGACCCCGAGCGCCGGCCTGCGGACGTATGTCGCCGTGCGCGGCGGCATCAGCGTCGCGCCGGTGCTCGGTTCGCGCAGTTATGACGTGATGTCGGCGATCGGCCCGTCTCCGCTGCAAGCGGGAGACCGGCTGCCGATCGGTGAGCACACCGCCGACTACCCCGAACTCGACCAGGCCCCAGTGGCCGCGATCACCGGCGCGGCGGTCGAGCTGCTGGTGGTGCCGGGGCCACGCGACGACTGGTTAGCCGATGCCGATGTCCTGGTCCACACCGATTGGGTGGCGTCGGACCACAGCGACCGGGTGGGGATGCGGCTGGTCGGCCACCCGTTGCAACACCGGTACCCGGACCAACAACTGCCCAGCGAGGGCGCCACCCGCGGCGCGATCCAAGTGCCGCCCAACGGTTTACCGGTCATCCTGGGGCCCGATCACCCGGTAACGGGCGGCTACCCGGTCGCCGGGGTGGTGATCGACGACGACATCGACAAACTCGCCCAGGTGCGGCCCGGCCAGCATGTGCGATTGCACTGGGCACGGCCTCGACTTCGCCAATCTTGACGCATTCGTGAACCAATCTTGAAGCATTCTTGAAACATTCCTGAAGCGCGAAACGGTCACCAAGCTGGTAGAACAAGGACTGTGCACACCCTGGTACACACGGCCCGCCTGGTACACACCGCCGATCTCGACGGCGAGGCGCGTGGCCGCGTCCGCCAGATGGTTACCGACGCGTTCGCCGGCGAATTCACCGAGACCGACTGGGAGCACACGCTGGGTGGAATGCACGCGCTGATCTGCCACCACGGCGCGATCATCGCCCACGCCGCGGTGGTGCAGCGGCGGTTGATGTACCGGGGAAACCCGCTGCGCTGCGGCTACGTCGAAGGTGTCGCGGTGCGCGAGGACTGGCGCGGCCAGGGGCTGGTGCATGCGCTGCTGGACGCGGTCGAGCAAGTCATGCGCGGCGCATACCAGGTGGGCGCCGTCAGTTCCTCAGCCCGGGCCCGCGGGCTCTACTCCTCGCGCGGCTGGCTGCCGTGGAGCGGGCCGACGTCGGTGCTTGCCCCCAGCGGACCGGCCCGGACGCCGGGTGACGACGGAACCGTGTTCGTGCTGCCGGTCGGGATCAGCTTGGACACCAGCGCGGACTTGATCTGCGACTGGCGCGCGGGCGACGTCTGGTAGGACCCGACCCAACGTCGAGTTGTTGGCCTGAAACGGCTTGCATTCGGTGATAACTCGACGTTCGCTGTCGGCGAACGGGCGGCGGGAACTTTAGCGTAGTCCGCTCAAGTTTGTCCTTTTAGCCGGCCGGGAAAGCGCCGGCCACGGCAAAAGCAATTTAAGGAGACACGCCCATGAGTAATCTCGCATTGTGGTCGCGACCGGCCTGGGACACCGACCGGTGGTTGCGCGACTTTTTCGGCCCCGCCGCGACGGCCGACTGGAATAGGCCGGCGAGCGGCGGTTTCAGGCCGGCTGCAGAAGTCGTCAAAGATGGCGACGACGCGGTGGTTCGCTTGGAGTTGCCCGGCGTCGACGTCGAGAAGGATGTCAATGTCGAGGTAGACAAGGGCCGCTTGGTGATTCACGGCGAGCACCGGGACGAGCACGCCGAGGAGCAGAACGGCCGCACGCTGCGAGAGATCCGTTACGGATCGTTCCGCCGTTCATTCCAGCTGCCGGCGCACGTCACCGGCGAGGCCATCGCGGCCTCGTATGACGCGGGTGTGCTGACCGTCCGGGTCACCGGCGCCTATGCCGGAGCTCAGGCGCAGCGCATCGCCATCACCAAGTAGTTTCGGGCCAACGTCGAGTCGTTGGGCGGACATTCGCGAAAGCCGCCCGACGACTCGACTTTGGTGTTGCAGAAGAAGCGTCTCAGGCGAACGCCCGATCGGCGTCGACTCCGATCACTCGCAGCAGATTCACGACCTTGCGGTCCAGGCTCTCGCCCACCCTGGTGACGTCCGCGATACCAAGGCTGCCGAACGCGGCGCTGGGCTGGTCCATCGAGAACACCGCGTTGCCGTTGGCGTCGGCGTAGATCAGTACCCGCAGCGGCGCATACAACAGCGCCCTCGGGTCATGGCGAAACATGGTCTCGGCAATCGTATGGTTGCCCAGCAGGTATTCCACCGCCTTGGTGGTGTGACCCGCCAGCACAAACAGCGGAAGCGCATCGATGGTGGCGTACACCATCAGATCGTGCGGTGCGTTTTTCGCTGCAGCCGAAAGGACTTCGTCCCAGCTGCCACCGCGCTCGACGATCTCCCTCACGGTTGTCGGGTCGAACGGCGGCGCCGCCTTCTCGAAAGCCGCTCTGAATTCGTCGAACGCCACACCGGTGGATACGTCGACACGGTTCAGGGTGTGCGGCACGACCTGGTATTTGGCTGACTTCACGCTACTTGTCATGGGATTCCTCAGGATTCGATAGTTGAGTCTAAGACGTTGGGTCCAAGACGATTACGCCGCGTACCTCGCGACTCTCCAGCCTCCGATGCGCCTCGGCGGCGTTGCTCAGTGGCAACACCTGGTCCACGTGGGATTTGATCTGACCAGCCTTGAGCCCGTCGGCCAGGAAACGCAGCGCGTTGCCGATCAGCTCGGGCCGGTCATAAAACACTGGCAGGTAAAAGCCAATCAACGCTTGCGATTTCGTCATCAGCCTGCGTGGGGCGAACGGCTCTCCAGGTCCGCGAGTCGAACCCAGCAACAGATACCGGCCAAATGTGGCCAGCGCATCGAAGTTCTGCTCGAAGACTTCGCCACCGATCGACTCGATCAAGACGTCAACCCCGCGGCCCGACGTCAGCTCGCGGACCTGGTCGGGCCATCCCGGCTCGTCATACGAGATCGCTGCGTCGGCACCAAGGGACATGACGAACTCGCGACGCTCGGCGGAGCTAGCTGTCCCGATGACCGGCTCGGCCCCAAGAGCTTTGGCGATCTGCACCGCAAGGCTCCCGACCCCGCCCGCCGCCCCGTGCACCAGCACCGACTCGCCGGCCCGCAGCGTGGTCGAGGCCTGCAACAACAAGTGCGCACAGGCGGCCTGGGCGGCGAAGCCCGCCAGGACTGCGACGTCGGCATCATCGTCGACTACCGCGCATAGCACCTGTTGTGCCACAGCGAGCTGCGCGTAGGCACCCTTTTTCATCAGGGCCACAACCCGTCGGCCCGTCTGCACTGAGGTCTGCGGGCCGGCCGCGATCACCGTGCCCGCGACCGCCAGTCCGCCCACCTGCGGCAGCTGCACCCCGCCAACGCGGGTCTCGGCCCGGTTGTAGACGCCAAGCCGTTCACGGATATCGGGAAAGTTCACACCTATCGCGGCGACCTCGATGAGTAGCTGCCCCGGGCCGGGCGTGGGGTTCGGAAGATCCTGGTATTCAAGAACGTCCGGGCCGCCGAAGCGGGCGTAACTGATTCCCTTCACAGCGGATCACCTTCCTAGTTCGGTGAATGAACTCCCGTGATTTGGAGTATACGGTTCGGTGAACGAACCGACAAGGTGTAATATCAGAGACGTGGCGCTACCCCGTGAATATCCCGACGAACATTGCCCGATAGCGCGGTCTCTTGAGATCGTCGGCGAGCGCTGGACGTTGTTGATCGTGCGTGACGCCTTCTACGGGGCACGGCGTTTCAGTGATCTGCACAATCACCTGGGCATTCCCAAGGCAGTGCTGGCCGACCGGCTGGCGTTCCTGGTAGCCGAAGGCGTGCTGGCAAAGGCGGCGAACGAATATCAACTGACACCCAAGGGCGAGCAGCTTTGGCCGGTGATCTGGTCGATGATCACCTGGGGAAGCGAGAACCTACTGAACAAGCCGACCCGAACTTATCGGCACGCGGAATGCGGCGGCTCGATCGGACATGATCGCGTCTGCCGGCAATGCGGGCAGGTCCCCGAGGTCGGCGACTTGGTTGTGCACCCAGCGCGCCGGCCGCAAGATCCGAATCTCCACGACCCGGTGAGCCGTGCGCTGCGGCGCCCGCATCGAATGCTTGAGCCGATCTGAGTCAGGCCCAGCGCGCCAGAATCTCGTTGGCCCGGCCCGCCAGCGCGGACTGCAGGAACGGGCCGAAGCTGATCCGGCCGACGCCGAGCGGGCCATACGATGCGGGGTCATCGTGGTCTGGCAACGCAATCGCATTGACCGGCAACGGCAACTCAGTGGTCAAGCGCCGCAACGTGTCCGGGTCGTGGCGGCCCACTGGATAGAGGACATCGGCGCCGGCCGCGGCGGCCTCGGTCAGTCGCGCCACCGCCCTTTCGACACGGTCAGAGTCGTCACCGTCCCTGCGGAGGAAGACATCTGTACGGGCGTTGACCACGACATGCACCCCGGCAGCATCGGCGGCCGTCCGCAGCGCGCCCACCAGTTCCGCGTGTTCGCCGGCCGACCGCAACCGGTTGCCCTCGGAGTGCACGGTGTCCTCGATGTTGAGGCCGACGGCCCCCACGCTCAGCAAGCCCTCGATCAACTGGGACGCCGGCAGGCCGTAGCCCGATTCGATGTCCACCGACACCGGGACGTCGACTGCGGCGGTGATTTGCGCGACCCGGGTCAGTACGTCCTCGAACGACATGCCTTCGCCGTCCGGCTTGCCGATTGAATCGGCCAGCGGATGGCTGCCCGCGGTGAGTGCGACAAATCCGGCGCCCGTGGCAAGACGCGCCGACCAGGCGTCCCACACGGTCGGCAGGACCACCGGGTTGCCCGGCCGGTGCAGCTCCAGCAGTGCCTTGGCCCGCTCGGCCGGGGTGGATGGATCTGAGTCAGCTGGCATACCGGTGTTTTCTTCCCGGACTGTAGATAGGATCGAGAAATATTGTGATCCGTAACACCATCTGCCCAGGGGGATCCCGTGTCAACCGCTCCTGAACTAGCCGAACTGCACAACCTCATCGGCGGTTTACGGCGGTGCGCGAACTCGTTGAAGGCGCGATACGGCGACAATCCGGCGATGCGCCGCATCGTCATCGACGCCGACCGGATTCTGAGCGACATCGAATTACTTGACACCGATGTTTCGGAATTAGACTTAACCCGCGCTACGGTGCAGCAATCCGGCGAGAAGATCGCCATTCCTGATACTCAATACGACAGCGAATTCTGGCGCGATGTCGATGATGAGGGTGTCGGGGGTCACAACAGGTCCTGACAAGGCCCCCGCAATTAAGCCCCCCGACGAATGGGAGGGCTTTCTCTGTGTACCCTTCGACCATCAGCCCGTTCGAAGAGGAACAAACTAGATGAGCGCACCAGCGGCGAACCGTCCTGCGTCCGGCGTCTTTTCACCGACGCGCGCCCGCATCCAACAGCGGACGCTCCGCACCGACCGGTGGTGGATGTCGCCGCTACGGATCGACCTCGGCTTCGCCGCATTCATCATCTACGCCACGGCGCGCGCATTCCAGCAGGACAATTACTTCGTCGCGAAGTATCACTACCTGACGCCGTTCTACTCACCGTGCGTCAGCCAGGGGTGCGTGAAAGAGGCCAGCGACTTCTGGCCGCAAATCCTGCCGGACGTGTGGTGGCTGCCGTACGCGGCGCTGACACTGCCGTTCCTGCTGCTGTTCCGGCTGACCTGTTACTACTACCGCGGCGCCTACTACCGCACCGTGTGGCAGTCGCCGTCCGCCTGCGCGGTGGCCGAGCCCCGCGCCCACTACAGCGGCGAGACCAAATTCCCACTGATCATCCAGAACACCCACCGGTACTTCTTCTACATCGCGGGCATCATCTCGGTGATCAACAGCTACGACGCGATCGTTGCGTTCCATTCCGAGGACGGACCGGGCGGATTCGGCTTCGGCCTGGGCAACGTGATCCTGGTCGGCAACGTCATCATGCTCTGGGTCTACACGCTGTCCTGCCATTCGTGCCGGCACGTGACCGGCGGAAGGCTCAAGCACTTCTCCAAACACCCTGTGCGGTACTGGATCTGGACCCAGGTAAGCAGGCTGAACACCCGGCACAAGCTGTACGCGTGGATCACACTGGGCACGCTGATGCTCACCGATTTCTACGTGGCGCTGGTTGCCAGCGGCGCCATCACGGACCTGAGATTTGTTGGCTGATAAGCCCTTTCACGGAAATTAGAAAGTTGAGTGAGGTTCCATGGCTGAGGTCGAGCGGCACTCCTACGACGTAGTGGTGATCGGTGCCGGCGGCGCGGGATTGCGTGCGGTCATCGAGGCGCGCGAACGCGGCCTCAAGGTCGCGGTGGTGTCCAAGTCGCTGTTCGGCAAGGCCCACACGGTGATGGCCGAGGGCGGCTGCGCGGCGTCGATGGGGAACACCAACCCGAAGGACAATTGGCAGACCCACTTCGGCGACACCATGCGCGGCGGGAAGTTCCTCAACAACTGGCGGATGGCCGAACTGCACGCCAAAGAGGCGCCCGACCGGGTCTGGGAGCTGGAGACCTACGGTGCGTTGTTCGACCGCCTCCCTGACGGCAAGATCAGCCAGCGCAACTTCGGCGGGCACACCTATCCGCGACTGGCGCATGTCGGCGACCGGACCGGCCTGGAGCTGATCCGAACGATGCAGCAGAAAATCGTGTCGTTGCAGCAGGAGGATTTCGCCGAAACCGGTGACTACGAGGCGCGCATCAAAGTGTTCGCCGAATGCGCGATCACCGAGCTGCTCAAAGATGGTGACGCGATCGCCGGAGCGTTCGGTTACTGGCGCGAAAGCGGCCGGTTTGTCTTGTTCGAGGCGCCCGCGGTGGTGCTGGCCACCGGCGGGATCGGCAAGTCGTTCAAGGTCACCTCGAATTCCTGGGAGTACACCGGCGACGGGCACGCGCTGGCGCTGCGCGCCGGGGCGACGCTGATCAACATGGAGTTCGTCCAATTCCACCCGACCGGCATGGTGTGGCCGCCCAGCGTCAAGGGGATTCTGGTCACCGAAGGCGTCCGCGGCGACGGTGGGGTGTTAAAGAACTCCGACAACAAGCGGTTCATGTTCGATTACATTCCGCCGGTGTTCAAGGGCCAGTACGCCGAAACCGAACAAGAAGCCGACCAGTGGCTAAAGGACAACGACTCGGCCCGTCGCACCCCGGACCTGCTACCCCGCGATGAGGTCGCGCGCGCGATCAACTCGGAAGTCAAGGCCGGCCGCGGCACCCCGCACGGCGGGGTCTACCTGGACATCGCGTCGCGGTTGACACCCGAAGAGATCAAGCGACGGCTGCCGTCGATGTACCACCAGTTCATGGAGCTGGCCGAGGTCGACATCACCAAGCAGCCAATGGAAGTCGGACCCACCTGCCACTACGTCATGGGTGGTGTCGAGGTCGACCCCGACACCGGTGCCGCGAGAGTCGCCGGGCTGTTCGCCGCGGGTGAGTGCTCCGGCGGTATGCACGGCTCCAACCGGCTGGGCGGCAACTCGCTGTCGGACCTGCTGGTCTTCGGCCGGCGAGCCGGGCTCGGCGCCGCCGACTACGTGCGGGCGCTGGGCAGCCGGCCGTCCGTCGCCGACGGCGACCTCGACGCGGCGGCGAAAAGGGCGCTGGCGCCCTTCGAGGGACCGACGAACGGCACCGCGGCGGAGAACCCGTACACGTTGCATTCGGAACTGCAGCAGTCGATGAACGATCTGGTGGGGATCATCCGCAAGGCGGACGAAATCACCGAGGCCTTGAGCCGGCTGGACAAGCTTCGCGAGCGGTTCAAGAACATCAAGGTCGAAGGGCATCGCCAGTACAACCCGGGCTGGAACCTGGCCATCGACATGCGCAACATGCTGCTGGTCAGCGAGTGTGTGGCCAAGGCCGCGCTGGAGCGCACCGAGAGCCGCGGCGGGCACACCCGCGACGACCACCCCGGCATGGACCCGTCATGGCGCAAGCAGTTGCTGGTCTGCCGCGCGGCCGGCGGCGATGCGGTGATTCCCGACATCTCCGTCACCCACGAAGACCAGATACCGGTGCGGGAGGATCTGCTCGAGCTCTTCCAGATCTCCGAGCTGGAGAAGTACTTCACCGCTGAAGAGCTGGCCGACCACCCAGGACGGAGAAGCGAATGACCTACAACGCGAGCATGCGGGTGTGGCGCGGCGACGACGCCGACGGCGCACTCCAGGACTTCACAGTTGAGGTCAACGAGGGCGAGGTGGTGCTCGACATCATCCATCGCCTGCAGGCGACCCAGACGCCGGACCTCGCGGTGCGGTGGAACTGCAAGGCCGGCAAATGCGGGTCGTGCTCGGCCGAGATCAACGGCAAGCCCCGGTTGCTGTGCATGACCCGGATGTCGACGTTCGCCGAGGACGAGGTCGTCACCGTCACGCCGCTGCGGACCTTCCCGGTGATCCGAGATCTGGTCACCGACGTCTCGTTCAACTACGAGAAGGCCCGCCAGATACCATCTTTCGCACCGCCCAAGGATCTGCAGCCCGGCGAATACCGGATGGCGCAGGAGGACGTGCAGCGCTCGCAGGAGTTCCGCAAGTGCATCGAATGCTTCCTGTGCCAGAACGTCTGTCACGTGGTCCGCGACCACGAGGAGAACAAGAAGTCCTTCGCCGGACCGCGTTTCCTGATGCGCGTCGCCGAGCTGGAAATGCATCCGCTGGACACCCGGGACCGGCGCGACGACGCCCAGGAAGAACACGGCCTGGGCTTCTGCAACATCACCAAGTGCTGCACCGAGGTGTGCCCGGAGCACATCAAGATCACTGATAACGCGCTGATCCCGATGAAAGAGCGGGTCGCCGACCGCAAGTACGACCCGGTCGTGTGGCTCGGCAACAAGCTCTTCAGGCGTTAGTCTCCCGCGAGACGGTTAAGTACCGACGAGTCCGGCTCGAGAAACGCGTCGGTACTTACAGTCTTGCGGCGGAAACGCTTCAGACGCCGAGCCGGCGGAACGCGCTGCGGTGGAACACGATAGGCGCCACCTCGGCATCCACCGTCACCTCGGTGACCCGCAGGACCACGATGATGTGATCCCCCGCCGGGATCAGTTGCTCGATCGCGCTCTCCAGCCACAGTCCGGTGCCCTTGATGAAGACCGCACCGGTGTCGGTGGACACCGTCTCCAACCCGGCGAACCGGTCCCCGGTCTTGGCGGCCAGGGTCCGCGCCGCCTCGTCGTGAGACTCGCCGAGCACGCTGATGCCCAGCGTCGGCAGGTCCTTGAGTTTGGGCCACGTCGTCGAGGTGTTCTGCACGCAGAAGGACACCAACGGGGGATCCAGCGAGACGGGGACGAAGGTGCTGGCGGCCAGGCCGTGCCGGGTTCCCGCTACCTCGGCGGCGATCGCCACCACGCCGGACGGGAAGTGGCCGAATGCCTCACGCAGCGAGGTCGGTGTCAGCTTGTTCGATGAGTTCACCGGACTTCATAGCCCCTTGAAGCCTTGGACGGATGCGCGGAATTCTCGTCAACACTACCTTCCGAGTATCCGTGTGCGGCGACCACATCCGGGTGCGCGCGCAACCTACTTTTCCAGGCGTTACGCCCATAAATCGAGAAGATCCGGTCCGACGGATCCTGCGCCGGCGTCCAGCCGCTGTCGACGCGTGCCGCCAGTTTTTCGGGCAGCGACAGCACGGGTATCTGGGCATCCAGCCGGGGATTGAAGAAGTACGGCACCGAAATCCGCTCGGGGGCCGGGGCACCCAGGTTCACCCGGTGTTCGGTGGCCCGCAGGTAGCCGCGCGTCGCGACCTCGAGCAGCTCACCGATGTTGACGATGAACGCCCCGTCCAGCGGCGGAACGTCGACCCATCCCTCGTCGAAATCGTCACTCCCGCCCCGACGCACCTGCAGGCCCCTGCTGCCCGGCTCGGCCAGCAGCAGCGTGAGGACACCGGAGTCGCGATGCGCACCCACGCCCTGAGCGCTGGCCGCACGCGCGGGGTACCGCACGACCTTGATCAGCGTGGCGGGCGTCTCGGCAAACGCCGAGTCGAACACGTCGGGCGGGCTGCCCAGCGCGGCCGCCCAGTGCCTGAGCAGGGTGCGCGCCACCCTCGACAATGCGGCGTCCCACTCGTCGACGATCGAGCGCAACTCCGGCAGCGCGGCCGGCCACTGATTGGGGCCCTGCAGCCAGAGATAGTCCGGCTTGCCGGGTCCGCCGATCGAAGGGCGTTCGGGTCCGATATCGATCTGCTCGCGCCAATCCACCTCGCCGCGGGTCAGTTCGCCACCCAACCGCGTGTAACCCCGGAAATGCGGGCTGCGCACCATCGCGATGGCGTCTTTGTCGGCCTGCGGTAGCTCGAAAAGCCGCCTCGCCACCTCGAGCACCCTGCGGGCCAGGTCATCGGGCACGTCGTGGCCGGTCAGATAGAAGAATCCCACTTCGTGGGCCGCTTCGCGGAGTCCGTCCCGAAGGCGTCGGGGATCAGCTCGCAGATCCACCACGGGCAAGGCCGTGACGCTCCCCACAGTTGGCATACATCCATCATCCCCGCAGGTGACGGGTGTTGTCAGCGCCGCGGACAGCTTTAACCCAACCGGTTGGTTAATTAGACAATGAAATTTAGCTCACATCGACTTGCATGAGGTCACGGATGGATATATTTTTAACGGAGTTACTGGTGGGTAACTTAGCCCGAGTACCCAACCACAGGTGGCATTCTCAACGAGGAGGACGGTAGTGAGCCACTACAAGAGCAACGTGCGTGACCAGGTGTTCAACCTTTTCGAGGTGCTGGGCGTCGACAAAGCGCTAGGCCAAGGCGAGTACAGCGACCTGGACGTCGACACCGTCCACGAAATGCTGACCGAGATGAGCAGGCTGGCCGAAGGGCCGATCGCTGCGTCGTTCGTCGAGGGCGACCGCAACCCGCCGGTTTTCGACCCGAAGGCGCACTCCGTGACGCTGCCGGAGGCATTCAAGAAGTCGGTGCGCGCGTATCACGACGCCGGCTGGGACAAGGTCGGCATCGACGAGGCCCTCGGCGGCATGCCGATGCCCAAGACACTGGTGTGGGCGCTGCAAGAGCACATTCTGGGCGCGAACCCCGCCGTGTGGATGTACGGCGGCGGCGCAGGCTTCGCCAACATCGTCTACCACCTCGGCACCGAAGAGCAGAAAAAGTGGGCGGTGCTCAGCGCGGACGGCGGCTGGGGCGCGACCATGGTGCTCACCGAGCCGGACGCCGGCTCGGACGTCGGCGCCGGCCGGACCAAAGCGGTCAAGCAGGACGACGGTTCCTGGCACATCGAGGGGGTCAAGCGGTTCATCACTTCCGCCGACTCCGGCGACCTGTACGAGAACATCATCCACCTGGTGCTGGCCCGCCCGGAGGGCGCCGGGCCCGGCACCAAGGGCCTGTCGCTGTTCTTCGTACCCAAGTTCCTGTTCGACTTCGAGACCGGCGAGCTCGGCGAGCGTAACGGCGCATTCGTCACCAACGTCGAGCACAAGATGGGCCTGAAGGTGTCCGCGACCTGCGAGTTGTCACTCGGCCAGCATGACGTGCCCGCGAAGGGCTGGCTGGTCGGCGAGGTGCACAACGGCATCGCGCAGATGTTCGAGGTCATCGAGAGCGCCCGCATGATGGTCGGCACGAAGGCAATCGCCACGCTGTCGACCGGATACCTGAACGCGCTGGAATACGCCAAGTCCCGGGTTCAGGGCGCCGACCTGACCCAGATGACCGACAAGACCGCACCGCGGGTGACGATCACCCATCACCCCGACGTGCGCCGATCGCTGATGACCCAGAAGGCCTATGCCGAGGGTCTGCGGGCGATGTACCTCTACACCACGACCTTCCAGGACGCGCCGATCGCCAAGGCGTTGCACGACGTGGATGCCGAGCTCGCCGTGAGGGTCAACGACCTGATGCTGCCGGTGGTCAAGGGCGTCGGCTCCGAGCAGGCCTACGCGAAGCTCACCGAGAGCCTGCAGACGTTCGGCGGGTCCGGCTTCCTGCAGGACTACCCGATCGAGCAGTACATCCGGGACGCCAAGATCGACTCCCTGTACGAAGGCACCACCGCCATCCAGGCGCAGGACTTCTTCTTCCGCAAGATCGTCCGCGATAAGGGCGAGGCGCTGGCCTACGTGTCGGGCCAGGTCCAGGAATTCGTCGACGCCAAGACCGGCAACGGCCGGCTCAAGACCGAACGCGCGCTGCTCGCCACGGCATTGGCCGACGTGCAGGCGATGGCGGCCACGCTGACCGGCTACCTGATGGCCTCGCAGGAGGACGTCAGCAGCCTCTACAAGGTGGGCCTGGGCTCGGTGCGCTTCCTGATGAGCGTCGGTGACCTGCTCATCGGCTGGTTGTTGCAGCGCCAGGCGGCGGTGGCCGTGGAGGCACTCGACGCCGGCGCCACCGGTGCGGAGCGTTCCTTCTACGAAGGCAAAGTTGCGGTGGCCTCGTTCTTCGCGAAGAACTTCCTGCCGGTGCTGACCAGCACCCGCGAGGTCATCGAGACGCTGGACAACGACATCATGGAGCTCGACGAAGCCGCCTTCTGACAACAGTTTTCGTCAAGAGGACCACCCCAAAAGGTCCCGTGGCCACGAAAAAGACCGCCGTTGGATCCCCTCTATCCAACGGCGGCCCTTTTCGTACGCCGGTCTTAATTCCACTGACCGGCGGTCGATTCGCGGAATTCGCATCGCCATCACGGTCGGGGCCAGACACAACTCGGGGCTACCCAGCCATAGAGATACCCATCGAAGTGGGGTTACTAATCACCCTTGTGACGGATCTCATCGAGCAGTCGTCAGGCCTCAAGAATCGCGGCGACGCCCTGGCCACCTGCGGCGCAGATCGAGATCAGCGTCCGGACGGGTCCGCCATCGGTGCGCTCCGCCTTTCGCTGCGCGAGCTGCTTTGCCGCCTGGGCGAGGATGCGCCCGCCGGTGGCCGCGAACGGGTGGCCAGCCGCCAATGACGAACCGTTCACGTTGAGCTTGGACCGATCGATCGACCCGAGGGCGGCGTCTAGGCCCAGCCGCTCCTTGCAGTACTCCTCGGACTCCCAGGCTTGCAGATGCGCGAGTACCACCGAGGCGAACGCCTCGTGGATTTCGTAGAAATCAAAATCTTGCAGTCCCAGTCCGTTTCTCGCCAGCAGCCGGGGAACGGCGTAGGTCGGCGCCATCAGCAGGCCATCTCGTCCGTTGACGTAGTCGACCGCTGCCGTCTCGGCGTCCACCAAGTAGGCCAGAGGCGCCACCGCATGTTTGTCCGCCCACTGCTCGCTGGCCAACAGCGCAACCGAGGCGCCGTCGGTCAGCGGAGTCGAGTTGCCCGCCGTCATGGTCGCGTCCCCGGCCTTGACGCCGAAGACCGGACGCAGCGTGGCCAGCTTCTCGACACTGGAATTGGGACGCAGATTGTCGTCGCGGTACAGCCCCAAAAACGGCGTGAGCAGGTCGTCGAAGAAACCTCGGTCATAGGCGGCGGACATGTTGCGATGGCTGGCAACGGCCAGTTCATCCTGGTCGACGCGTTTGATGCCCATTTGCTTGGCGGTGATGGCGGCATGGTCCCCCATCGAAAACCCGGTGCGCGGTTCACTGTTGGCCGGGATCTCGATCCCCAAAGTGGCGGGCAACGTGCCCACCAGCCGCAGGCGTTGCACATTGGACTTGGACCGACGCAACTTCAGCAGGGTCCGGCGCAGGTTGTCGCCCAGACCGATCGGCGCGTCGGAGGTGGTGTCGACGCCACCGGCAGCCGCCACCTCGTAACGCCCGGCGGCGATGCCGTCGGCCGCCGCGATCGCCGCCTGCAGACCGGTGCCGCAAGCCTGCTGCAGGTCGAACGCCGGCGTGTAGGGGGACAGCTCGGATCCCAGCACACATTCACGCATCAGGTTGAAATCGCGGCTGTGCTTGAGCACCGCTCCGCCGGCGACCACGCCCAGCTGTTCACCGGCCAGCCCGAACCGGTCCACCAGACCACCGAGGGCCGCCGTGAACATGTCCTGATTGGACGCGTCGGCATATGCGCCGTCCGATCTCGCGAACGGAATTCGATTGCCGCCGAGTACGGCAACTCGTGTTTTGGAGGTTTGGGTGTGCGGTTGGGCCATTTTCTTCTCCGTGAATCGCCGGCTTTTTCAAGTTGGGGATTGGCCGTTCCGTGCCATCCTACCCACTGTTCTTACTTTCAAGTAAGTTCGTTCTCGAGACGGTTGCCCTAGACAGACTCTCTAAACGGAAGGCAGCTCAGTGGCTCCCAAAGGCTCGTCCGATCTGTTCTCGCAGGTGGTCAACTCCGGCCCCGGATCGTTTGTGGCAAAGCAACTTGGTGTGCCGCAGCCGGAGACGCTTCGCCGCTACCGGCCCGGTGATCCGGCACTGGCCGGGTCGCTGCTGATCGGAGGGGATGGCCGGGTCGTAGAGCCGCTGCGGGCGGCGCTCGATAAGGACTACGACCTGGTGAGCAACAACCTGGGCGGCCGGTGGGCCGACCAGTTCGGCGGGCTGGTTTTCGACGCCACGGGCATCACGGCGCCGGCCGGTCTTAAGGGATTGCACGACTTCTTCACGCCGGTGCTGCGCAACCTGGGCCACAGCGCGCGCGTCGTGGTAATCGGCACCACCCCCGACGAGGCCGCCAGCACCGACGAGCGAATCGCGCAACGCGCACTGGAGGGCTTTACCCGCTCGCTGGGCAAGGAAGTGCGCCACGGTGCCACCGTGGCGCTGGTGTACCTGTCGCCGGACGCCAAACCTGCCGCGACGGGCCTGGAATCCACCCTGCGATTCATCCTGTCGGCCAAGTCGGCCTACGTCGACGGGCAGGTTTTTAATGTCGGGGCGGCCGATTCCACGCCACCGGCCGACTGGGACCGGCCGCTGGACGGCAAGGTCGCCATCGTGACCGGCGCCGCCCGAGGCATCGGCGCAACCATCGCCGAGGTGTTCGATCGCGACGGCGCTCGCGTCGTCGCGATCGACGTGGAGTCCGCGGCCGAGGCTTTGGCCGAGACCGCCGCCCGGGTCGGCGGGACCGCGCTGTCGCTCGACGTCACCGCCGACGATGCCGTCGAGAAAATCACCGAACACCTGCGCGACCACTACGCCGGCCACGCCGACATCCTGGTCAACAACGCCGGTATCACGCGCGACAAGCTGCTAGCCAACATGGACGATGCCCGCTGGGACGCCGTGTTGGCCGTCAATCTCCTTGCCCCGCAGCGGCTTACCGAGGGACTGATCGGCAATGGCAGCATTGGCGAAGGGGGCCGGGTGATCGGATTGTCGTCGATGGCCGGCATTGCCGGCAACCGCGGGCAGACGAACTACGCCACCACCAAGGCGGGGATGATCGGGCTGACCCAGGCGCTGGCACCGGAACTTTCCAAAAAGGGCGTCACGATCAATGCCGTGGCACCGGGATTCATCGAGACCCAGATGACCGCGGCGATCCCACTCGCCACCCGGGAGGTGGGCCGCCGCTTGAACTCGCTGCTGCAGGGTGGGCACCCCGTCGACGTTGCCGAGACCATCGCCTACTTCGCCAGTCCGGCGTCAAACGCTATTACCGGCAACGTCATTCGGGTCTGCGGCCAGGCCATGCTGGGAGCATGATGAACCAACCAAGCGGACTGAGAAACATGCTGCGCGCGGCCGCCGGTGCGTTGCCGTTGGTAGGAAGCAGGGGACGCTCCGGCCAGTTGCCCAACCGCACCGTGAGCGTTGAGGAATTGGCCATCGACCCGACGAACGTGGCCGACTACGCGTCGATCACCGGCCTGCGCTACGGCAGCAACGTACCGCTCACCTACCCGTTCGCGTTGACCTTTCCGGCGGTGATGTCACTGGTAACAGGGTTCGACTTCCCTTTTGCCGCAATGGGATCGGTGCACACCGAAAACCGCATCACGCAATACCGGCCCATCGCGGTCACCGACACGGTCGGCGTACAGGTACATGCCGAAAACCTGCGCGAACACCGCAAGGGTCTGCTGGTCGACCTGGTGACAGACGTCAGCGTCGGCAACGACGCCGCCTGGCAGCAGGTGACGACATTCCTCCACCAGCAGCGCACCAGCTTGTCCGATGAACCGAAACCACCGCCGCGGAAGCAGTCCAAGATTGCGCCTCCCAGCGCCGTGCTCAGGATCAGCCCCGGCCAGATCCGCCGCTATGCCGGCATCGGCGGTGATCACAATCCGATCCACACCAACCCGATCGCCGCCAAGTTGTTCGGGTTCCCAACCGTCATCGCGCACGGGATGTTCAGCGCTGCAGCGGTATTGGCGAACATCGAGGCTCGACTGCCGGATTCGGTGCAGTATTCGGTGCGGTTCGGTAAGCCGGTGCTGCTGCCCGCCACCGCGGGGCTGTACATCGAGGAACGTCGCGGTTCGGAAGGTTGGGATCTGACATTGCGCAATATCGCCAAGGGATACCCCCACCTGACAGGCACCGTCGAAGCGCTTTGAGTTTCACGCCGAGACCGACGGCAGCGCGGAAGAGTCCGAGAAGATGGCGCGCCAACGTCGATCTCGGCGACGCTTCCCGAAGCCTATCTAGCCGGCATGCATTCGGCTGCGGCCCAGCAAGAGCACTTTCAGTCCGTGCGCACCGACGGCCGTCAGCAAGAACACTCCGAGCAGCCAGATCGGCGGGTGAGCAAGTTCCCAGACGAAGATCGCCGCCCAGATCGGCGAACCCTGGGTCACCGCGAGCACCCCGGCAGCACCGCACAACGAGACCGCGGGCACGTGCAGATGCGTTCCGAAAGCGGCGTTGACAGCCAAGATCAGTACCGCGCCCGCCGCCGCGCCAGTTGCCAGCGACGGCGTCAGCATTCCGCCGGCCCCGCCGGCGCGCAAGAACAGAGCCGTCAGCAGCGGTTTCAAGACCAGGATCACCGCCGCCGCCGACAGCGTCAGGCCGCTGGCCAGGCTGACGGTCAGGACGCTTTTTCCATTGCCGGGCAGCTCGGGCCACCAATACGAGCAGATGCCCATCAACAACCCGGCCCCGGCGAGCGCGGGAACCAATATCCAGCTCCGCATCGGCCGGGCCGGCCGCGCCGCCGCCATGATCTTGTTGAAGGCCAACCCGACCACCAGGGCCACCGGCGCCAGTATCAGTCCATGCGCGGTCAGCAGATAAGACGATTCCCCGATCGGCCATTGCAGGCTGGACTGATCGTGCGTGAGGGCCGAGCCGGTCGCCACGGCCAGGGCGGAGGTGAGCAGCGCCGCTCCCAGCACCCGCGGATGCCAACTGTTCAGCATGATCCGGGAGGAGAACAAAGCGCCGGCCAGCGGAACGGCGTAGACCGCACCAAGTCCGGCGCCTGCCGCGCAGGCCAGCAAGATCTCCCGGTCGCGGCTCGACAGCCGCTTGAGCCATCCGGTCGCCAAATCGCCTAAGGCGGCGGCGAATTGGCGTGGAGCGCCCTCGCGGCCGAGCGAGGCTCCGGAGCCCACCAACAGCACCTGCAGCGCCGCGTCGATGCTCCATACCGCCCGCGGTATCCGCTCACGGCGGGCGATGGTCTGCGCGAGCGGCGGCACCTGGGCCCGGCGCCGCAAAGCCCACCAGCCGGCTCCGGCCAGCGCACCACCCACCATCGGGCCCAAGACGCGGCGGACCGGACTGGCGCCGGTGATCCCGACCAGAAAGCTGCCGAATGTGTAGAGCGTACGTGGCGTGCTGGACGAACCGCAGCACAAACGTCGTCGCCACCCCCGCGATGCCCGCCAGCAGACCGACGATGACTACCGCACAGAAGAAATCAACGTTTCGGCGAGCCACTAGCCGGCGGCGACGCTCGGGTCGTCCGCCTCAGCGGCGTGTTCGCGCTGCTCTGGTGTGCCCTTGAGGCCATGCCAGAAGAAGCCGATCATCAGCTTGCTCGCCTCGTCGACGTCGATGTCGCCGGTGCTGACGCGGGTGGCCATCGCCTCGCCAGCGCCCACCAGCGCGACGGCCATCATCTCGTGCTCGGAGTCCGGGCGCTGGGTGCGACTGCCGGCGCGCACCAGCGCGGCCACCATCTGGATGATCTTTTCGCGTCCCTCGCGCACCGTCGGGGCGAATGCCTGCGAGCTGGTGGCTTGGGTGTACATCACGATCCAGGACGCCCGGTTGGAATCGATGAAGCGCAGGAACGACACGATGATGTTGCGCAACATGTCCTTCGGACTCTGCTCGAAGTCGATATCGTTGCGCACGACGTCGATGAACCGGCTCATCTCACGGTTCAGGCAGGCGCCGAACAAGTCCTCCTTCGAGCCGTAATACAGGTACAGCATCGGCTTGGAGATCTCCGCGGCGGCGGCGATGGTGTCCATGGAGGTCTCGTGGTACCCGTTGACCGAGAACATCTGCACGGCGGCGTCGAGCATCTGCTGCTCACGGACAGCGCGCGGTAGCCGTTTGGTACCACCTGCCATCGCTGTACCCCTTCAAGCCCTTCGGGCCTCTGTCTATCTGACTCCAGAGTAAGCAATGCGACGGCGCCTCACACGCCTTAGTGGCCGCACTTGGGGCTTTGGCCTTTCATCGCTGCCACTCGAACCAGCGATTCGTTAACGGCCGACAACGGCAATTCGCCCGCGGCCACGGCGTTCTGCAGCCGGTCCAGGACCGCGGGCACCTGATCGGTGGTGACCCACAGCGCGACGTCGGTACCGGCTTGCAGGGCGCGCAGCACGGCCTCGGCGACGCCGAACCGGTCGGAGATCGCGGCCATGCTGGACAGGTCGTCACTGAATACCGGGCCGTTGAACGGAGGTCCCCCGTAGCCCGTGCCGGTGCGCAGCAACTGCACCGCCTCGCGGCTCAGGCTCGCCGGATCGTCACCGGCCGTCAAACCGGGAACCTGCAGGTGGCCCACCATGACGGCGACCGGTGTCTCGGTGACCAGCGTCTGATAGGGCAACAAGTCATTGGCCTGCAGCTGGCTCAGCGGCGGCGTGACGACTCCGCCCTTGTGCGAATCGCCAGAGCCGTGCCCATGGCCGGGGAAATGCTTAAGCACCGGCAGCAGGCCGGCGTCTCGCAGACCCTGCGCGTACGCCCCTGCGAAGGCGGTCACCACCTTCGGGTCCGAGCCGAACGACCGGTCCCCGATCACGCTGTCGTCGGGGGCGTCTGTGACGTCGACCACCGGCGCGAAGTCGATGGTGATGCCGAGCTTTTTCATCGCCTGGCCCCGCTGCAGCGCCAAGTCGTGAACCTGCTGGGTCGTTTGGGTCTGGGCCAACTCCTTGGGGGACGGCGACGTCCCGATCAGCGACTTCAGCCGCGACACCCGGCCGCCCTCTTCGTCGACACTGACCGAAAGTGGCAGCGGCCCGGCGTTGGCCGCGATGTCGGCCAGCGGGCCGTTGAAAATCGTCATGTCCGTCCAGCTGCCGATGAATATGCCGCCGACGTGATAGTCGCCCACCACCGCCCGGGCGTCGTCCGCGTTCTTCACACCCACCATGAGCAGCTGGGCCAGCTTGTTGCGGAGGTCGGGCACCGCGTCCGGCACGGCGGTCGGGTCGGCGCACGCCGGCGGCACGGGAGCGGCCGCGGGCTTGGTGATCGTGCTCTCCGGCACCGAAGTGGCTTTGGCGGCTGCGTGGTGTTTGACCATGACGACACGAATCCCGATGGCGGCGGCGACGAGCACGACAAGGAGCGCCGCCACCCCGGCGATGACCCACGGGATGCGGCTGCGCCTCGCAGGCTGATCGGCCCCGGGCGTCGGCTGCGCTGCCGGCGGGGTAGCGGCGGCGAAAGCTGCGACGGGGACGGGGCCGGGGACGGCCACCGCGGCGGGCTCAGGAAGCGCCTGTCTGGCGGCGGCGGCGAGGTCCAGCGCCGTCTGGTAGCGCTCGTCGGGGTCTTTGGCCATGCCGCGGGCGATGATCTCGTCGAACGCGGGTGGCACGTCGGGTCGATCCGCGCTGGGCCGCGGCGGGTCCACTGTCAGGTGGCCGACGGCCTGCTGCTCCATGGTCTCCCCCGGAAAGGGATGCTCACCGGTGAGGCACTCGTACAACACGCACGTCAATGCGTAAACATCGGAACGGGCGTCGACAACGCCCGCGCTGAAGCGCTCGGGTGCCAGGTAGGCGAAGGTGCCGACCGGGGTGCCGGTGCTGCTCAGCTTCGTCGCCGCGGAGCCGTGGGCGATCCCGAAATCGATCAGACAGACAAAGCCCTGCCCGGCCACCAAGGCGTTGGACGGTTTGACGTCGCGGTGCACCAGGCCGGCGGCGTGCGCCGCGTCGAGCGCGGCCGCCAGCTGCTCAACCACCTGGACCGCCAGCTGCGGGCTCATCGGCCCGTCCCGTTCCAGCAGACTCGCCAGATCGATGCCGTCGACGACGGGCATCACCAGATACAGCTGACCGTCGATCTCCCCGGCCTCGCGGATCGGGACGATGTGCGGCTCCGTCAACTGCGCCGCCGTCTGTGTCTCGCGCAGGAACTGCTCCCGATATCCGGGCTCGGTGGCGAACTCCGGCAGCAGCACCTTGATCGCCACGTCATGACCCAGCTGGGCGTCATGGGCTTTGAATACCCGTCCCATGCCGCCCTCGCCGATCAGCTCGATCAGCCGATAGCGCCCGAAGTCGACCTCATCCACCGGGCCATGTTGTCATGACGAGCGTTCCTATTCGCGCTCCGACCCCGGCCCGGGCGCGGCGAATCGGGTCCCTGGCGGGGGCAGCGCTTCTGCTAGGTTGTCGCTAGATCGTGGCTATCTTGGTGTTAGCACTCCACGATCCGACCCCCAAGGAGCCATCGATGAACCGGATCATTGCGCCCGCCGCCGCGAGCGTGGTGGTTGGTCTGTTGCTGGGCGCCGCGGCGATCTTCGGGGTCACTCTGATGGTGCAGCAGGACACGAAGCCGCAGCTGCCCGGAGGCGATCCGTCCTCGTCGGTGTTGAACCGGGTCGAGTACGGCAACCGTAGCTAGCCCGGCCGCAGGGTCAGCGCTCTCCCGTCGCTGGTTGCTGCTGGTCGGGCCGGTCGCGCTGGCACTCACGTTTGCGCAGTCCCCGGGGCAGATATCCCCCGACACGAAACTCGACCTAACCGCCAACCCGCTGCGCTTCCTGGCACGCGCGACCAACCTGTGGAATAGCGATCTGCCGTTCGGCCAGGCGCAGAATCAGGCCTACGGCTACCTATTTCCGCACGGAGCCTTCTTTCTGATCGGCCACATGCTGGGTCTACCGGGCTGGATAACCCAGCGGGTGTGGTGGGCGCTGCTGCTCACGGCCGGCTTCTGGGGGTTGCTCCGCGTCGCCGAAGCGCTGGGAATCGGCAGTCCGACGTCCCGCGTGATCGGCGCGGTGGCATTCGCGCTCTCGCCGCGGGTGCTGACGACAATCGGATCGATCTCGTCGGAAACCCTGCCGATGATGATGGCGCCGTGGGTGCTGCTACCGACGATCCTCGCGCTGCGGGGAGCGTTCTGGCAGGCCCGTTCGAACGCTCGCCGCGCAGGCCGGCTTGGCGGTCGCGTTGATGGGCGCGGTCAACGCGATCGCAACGCTGGCCGCTTGCCTGCCGGCGGTGATCTGGTGGGCCTGTCACCGGCCGAACCGGTTGTGGTGGCGCTACACCGCGTGGTGGGCGCTGGCCCTGGTCCTGGCAATGTTGTGGTGGGTGGTGGCACTGGTGCTGTTGCGGGCCATCAGCCCGCCCTTCCTCGACTTCATCGAATCCTCCGGCGTGACGACGCAATGGTCGTCATTGGTCGAGATGCTGCGCGGGACCGACGGCTGGACCCCGTTCGTGGCGCCGACCGCCACCGCCGGGGCGCCGCTGGTCACCGGATCCGCGGCCATCCTGGGCACCTGCCTGGTCGCGGCGGCCGGGCTGGCCGGGCTGGCCAGCCGGGAAATGCCGGCACGGGGACGACTGGTCACGATGCTGCTGATCGGCGTGGTCCTGATGGCCGCCGGCTACAGCGGGGGTCTGGGTTCGCCGGTGGCCCACCAGGTGCAGGCGTTCCTGGACGCCTCCGGGGCGCCGCTTCGCAACGTGCACAAACTCGAGTCGGTGATCCGGATCCCGTTGGTGCTGGGCGTCACGCAACTGCTGGGCCGGATACCGCTGCCAGGTTGGGGGCCCGGCAGCGCCCCGGTGTCGGCGTGGCTGAGCGCATTTGCCCATCCCGAGCGGGACAAGCGAGTGGCGGTCGGCGTCGTCGTGCTGACGGGACTGGCGGTCAGCACCTCGCTGGCGTGGACGGGCCGGCTCGCTCCGCCGGGCACGTTCGCCGCGATACCTCAGTACTGGCACGAAGCGGCCGACTGGCTCAGCGAACACGACTCAGGGACACCGATGGCCGGGCGCGTGCTGGTGGTTCCCGGTGCGCCGTTCGCCACCCAGATGTGGGGCACCAGCCACGACGAGCCGCTCCAGGTGCTCGGATCCGCCCCGTGGGGAGTGCGCGATTCCATCCCGCTGACACCCACCGCAAACCATCAGGGCGCTGGACGCGGTGCAACGCCTGTTCGCCGCCGGGCGCCCATCTGCCGGACTTGCCGATACCCTTGCCCGCCAAGGCATTTCCTATCTGGTGTTGCGCAACGATCTGGATCCCGACTCGTCGCGCTCGGCGCGCCCGATCCTGGTGCACCGCACCATCGCGGGGTCGCCGGGGCTGCCGGCGGGTCGCGCAGTTCGGTGCGCCGGTGGGCCCGGGCACCCTGGCCGGCTTCGTCGCCGATAGCGGTCTGCGCCCGCGCTACCCGGCCGTAGAGATTTACCGGGTCGGCCCGCTTGACGATTGGCTCGCCGATCCCGCCGCGCCGTACTTCGCCGACACCGACCAACTCGCCCGCGTCGACGGCGGGCCCGAGGCGCTGCTTCGTCTCGACGAGCGGCGACGGCTACTGGGCCACTCGGCTTTGGGTCCGGTGCTGATGAGCGCCGACGCCCGCGGCGCGGGCCTACCGGCCCCGGTCGTGACGGCGACCGATACGCCGGTGGCCCGCGAGACCGACTACGGCCGGGTGGACGAGCACTCGTCGGCGATCCGCGCCACCGGCGACGCCCGGAACACCTACAACCGCGTGCCCGATTACCCGGTGCCCGGTGCCGACAGCGTGTTCGGCAGCTGGACCGGCGGCCGGATCACGGTATCCAGCTCTTCGTCGGATTCCACTGCAATGCCCGATGCCGCACCGGCTGCTTCAGCCGCGGCGGCGATCGACGGCGACCCGGCGACTGCGTGGGTGTCCAACGCACTGCAAGCGGCCGTCGGGCAATGGCTGCGGGTGGATTTCGACCACCCGGTGACCAACGCCGCAATCACGATCACGCCCAGCGCGACCGCCGTCGGCGCCCAGGTCCGCCGGATCCAGATCGAGACCGCCACCGGCAGCACGACGCTGAGGTTCGACGAGGCCGGCAAGCCGCTGTCCGCGGCGTTGCCCTATGGCGAAACCCCGTGGGTGCGGATCACCGCCGTCGGCACCGACGACGGGTCGGCGGGTGTGCAGTTCGGCATCACCGACCTGTCGATCACCCAGTACGACGCGTCCGGCTTCGCCCACCCGGTCGACCTGCGGCACACCGCGCTGGTTCCCGGACCACCGCCGGGTTCGTCGATCGCGGGCTGGGATCTGGGATCGGAACTGCTCGGCAGACCGGGGTGCGCTCAGGCGCCCGACAGCATGCGCTGCGCGGCGTCGATGGCGCTGGCCCCGGAAGAACCGGTCAACTTCAGCCGAACGCTGACCGTTCCGAAGCCCGTCCCGGTGACCCCACTGGTGTGGGTGCGACCCCGGCAGGGCCCCAAGCTGGCGGATCTGATCGCCGAACCGAATACCACCAGGGCCAGCGGCGATTCGGACCCGCTGGACATTCTGGGCTCGGCGTATGCGGCCACCGACGGCGACCCGGCCACGGCATGGACGGCACCGCAGCGGGTGGTGCAACACAAGACCGCACCCACGCTGACGCTGACCCTGCCGCGGCCCACCGAGGTCGCCGGGCTGCGCCTGGTCCTCAGCCGGTCGACGTTGCCCGCCCACCCGACGGTGGTTGCCGTCAACCTGGGCGACGGCCCACAGGTCCGGGAACTGCGAGGCGGCCGAGTCGCAGACCTTGACCCTGAAACCCCGAGGTCACCGATACCGTCACCGTCAGCCTGCTCGACTGGGAAGACATCATCGACCGCAATGCGCTGGGCTTTGACCAGCTCAAGCCGCCGGGGCTGGCCGAAGTCGCGGTGCTCGGCGCCGACGGCAACCCGATCGCCCCCGCCGACGCCGCCCGCAACCGCATCCGGGAGATCACCGTGGACTGCGACCGCGGACCGGTCATCGCGCGTCGCGGGCCGGTTCGTGCACACCTCGATCCGGACCACGGTGGGCGCACTGCTGGACGGCCAACCTATTGCGGCGCAGGCCTGCGACCGCAACCCGATCGCACTGCCGGCCGGGCAAGAGGAGTTGCTGATCAGCCCGGGCGCCGCGTTCGTCGTCGACGGAGCGCAGCTGCTCACGCCGGACGTCGCCGAGCTGCCCCCCGCCAGCACTCCCCCGCCGACCCCCGCCGCGACCGGCGCGTGGGGTCCGAGCCGCCGCGAGGTGCAGGCCCCCGCCTCGCCGACATCCCGGGTGCTGGTCATCCCCGAAAGCATCAACCCCGGTTGGGTGGCGCGCACCAGCACCGGTGCCCGATTGACTCCGGTCGCGGTCAATGGGTGGCAACAAGGATTTGTGCTGCCCGCGGGAAGTTCCGGCACCATCACGCTGACGTTCGCGTCCAATTCGCTGTACCGGGCGGGCTTGGCGGTGGGCCTGTCATTGCTGCCGCTGTTGGCGCTGCTGGCTTTCTGGCGCGGTCGGGAACGGCGCCCCGATGATCGCGCCCGCACAACCGTGGTCGCCCGGGCCGTGGGCGGCGGTCGGGGTGCTGGCGGCCGCGGCAGTGATCGCGGGTGTGGGCGGGGTCGTGGTGGCCGGCGCCGCTTTCGGCCTGCGGTACGCGTTGCGCGACCGGCCGCGCCGGCGCGACCCGGTCACCGTCGCGCTCAGCGCCGGCGGGCTGATTCTGGCCGGGGCCGCGTTGTCGCGGCATCCGTGGCGTTCGGTCGACGGCTATGCCGGCCATTCGGCGTATGTGCAACTGCTGGCACTGATTTCGCTTGCCGCGGTGGCGGCTTCGGTAGTCAGCATGCCCGACCGGATACGCCGGCCGCGGGACGAGTAATTTGTCCGCCATGGGATGGTTTTGGGCACCCGAATACTGGCTGGGCCGACTGGTGCTCGAGCGCGGCGTGGCGGCCATCTACCTGATCGCGTTCGTCGCGGCCGCGCTGCAGTTCCGGGCGCTCATCGGCGAGCACGGAATACTGCCGGTGCCAAGGTTTTTGGCTGCGCAGTCTTTCTGGAAATCTCCCAGCGTCTTTCATCTCCGCTATTCGGATCGGTTGTTCGCCGGCGTCTCCTGGTTCGGTGCGGCGCTGGCGGCGGCGATCGTCGCCGGTGCGGCCGACCTGGTGCCGCTGTGGGCCGCGATGCTGATGTGGCTGACGCTGTGGGTGCTCTACCTTTCGATCGTCAACGTCGGGCAGGCCTGGTACGCGTTCGGTTGGGAATCGTTGCTGCTGGAATCCGGCTTCCTGATGATCTTCCTCGGCAATGACCGCTTCGCTCCCCCGGTGCTGACGCTGTGGTTGACGCGATTGCTGCTGTTCCGGGTCGAGTTCGGTGCCGGGCTGATCAAGATGCGCGGCGACCCGTGCTGGCGCAACCTGACCTGCCTGTACTACCACCACGAGACCCAGCCCATGCCGGGGCCGTTGAGCTGGTTCTTCCACCACCTGCCCAAGCCGCTGCACCGGATTGAGGTGGCGGGCAACCATTTCGCCCAGCTCATCGTGCCGTTCGGTTTGTTCGCGCCGCAGCCAGTGGCCGGCGCGGCCGCGGCGATCATCGTGGTTACTCAGCTGTGGCTGGTGGCATCGGGCAACTTCGCGTGGCTCAATTGGCTGACGATCCTGCTGGCGTTCAGCGCTATTGACCGGTCATGGTTCGCTTTGGTGTTGCCGATATCGGCGTCCCCGGAAGCAGCGGCAGCGCCGCGGTGGTTCGCCGCCGTGGTGATCGCGGTCGCCGTCGGGATGCTGTTCTTGACCTACTGGCCATTTCGCAACATGCTGTCGTCGCAGCAGCGAATGAACATGTCGTTCAACTCATTTCACCTGGTGAACACTTACGGGGCATTTGGCGTCATCGGCCGCGTCCGCCGCGAGGTGGTGATCGAAGGCACCGCCGAAGGACTTGAGCCTGCAGACCGTATGGCAGGGAGTACGAATTCAAGGGCAAGCCCGGTGCGGTGCGCCGGCTGCCCCGCCAGTGGGCGCCCTATCACCTGCGGCTGGACTGGTTGATGTGGTTCGCCGCGATCTCGCCCGCCTACGCGCAGGAATGGATGGGCCCGCTGATGGAGCGGCTGCTGAGCAACGATCGGGTGGCGCTACGTCTGTTGCGGCACAACCCCTTCCCCGAGTCGCCGCCCCGTTATGTGCGCGCGCAGCTGTACGAGTACCGCTTCACGACGCCATCCGAACGGCGGCGCGATGGGGCATGGTGGGATCGCAAGCTGCTCGGTACCTACCTTCCGCCGATGATGCTGCCCGGCGACACCGCGCTACGGTGACCGCGGCGATGGCACTGCGCTATGGCACGCCGTCTTCTTCCTCGTCTTCAACGCCCTCGCGGAGAAGTTTTTCGGGGTGGAAGAAGTTGTTGATTCGGGGTTGACCTCGATCGAGGTGTGGGGGTGGGATCCATTCGGTCTCGCCGCGGGCGTTTTTGCGGGTGGTCCAGCCGCCGGGTCGGACGGTGCGGTGGTTGGTGCCGCAGCCCAGGGTCAATTGGTTCATGTCGGTGGTGCGAGATGTGGCGTAGTCGATGACGTGGTGGACTTCGCAGTAGTAGCCGGGCACGGTGCAGCCGGGCGCGGTGCAGCCACGATCCTTCGCGTACAACACAATCCGTTGCCCGGGCGAGGCCAACCGTTTTGCGTGATACAAAGCAAGGGCTTTGCCTTTGTCGAAGATCGCCAGGTAATTATGGGCGTGGCGGGCCATCCGGATCACGTCGGACATCGGCAGCAGGGTGCCGCCGCCGGTAAGTCCATGTCCGGCGGCGGCTTCGAGGTCGGTCAGGGTGGTGGTGACGATGATCGATGCGGGTAGTCCGTTGTGCTGGCCCAGTTTTCCCGATGCCAGGATCGCGCGTAGCGCGGCGTTGAGTGCATCGTGGTTGCGTTGGGCGGGGCTACGGGGGTCGCGATCGATCGCGTCTTGTGAGGGTGCGCCGTCGACCACCGCGGTGTCGTCGTCGGGGTTGCACATGCCGGGGGCCGCGAGTTTGGCGAGCACGGCGTCCAGGGTCGCGCGCAACTCGGGGCTGAGCCAGCCGCGCAGCTCGGACATGCCGTCGGTTTGCTGGTTGCCGAGGGTGAGTCCCCGGCGTCGGGCCCGGTCTTGGTCGGTATAGCTGCCGTCGGGGTTGAGGCAGTCGGTGAGCTTGTCGGCGAGGCCGACCAGCTGTTCGGGTCGGTAGGTGCCGCCGAGTTTGGCCAGGTGGGCTTCGGCATGTTGGCGGGTGACGTCGTCGACGAAGCCGGGGAGTTGCTTGACGAAGCGCCGGATCACCGCGACCTGACCGGCGCCGAGTTTCCCGTCACGTTGGGCGGCGGCGGTGCCGGCCAGCGCCGGCGCCAACGGTTCGCCGGTCAGGCCGTGCCGCGGTCCCAAATCGGCAGCTTCGTGGATGCGTCGGTTGGCTTCGGCGCGGCTGATCAGTGTCGATTCGGCGATGGCGTGCGACAGCTTGCCGCCCAGTTCTTCTGGGGTGGCTTGGCGGGCCAGCTGATTGATTAGCGGGTGCTCGGCGACCGGCAGGCGGCGGCGCACCCGTTCGCAGCGTTCCAGTAGCGCCAGCCGCTCGGGGGTCGTGATTGCGTCAAAGGTCAATCCGCACAGCCGGTCCAGAGCAGCGTCGAGCGCGGCAAAGACCTCATCGATCTCCTCGCGACTACTCGAACTCATGTTCGAAACACTACGCCCGGCCACCGACAGAACGCGCCGTCAGTGACTCCTGGAACTAATGTGACACAAGAGATTCGGAGCGTTTACAGGGTTTCGTCCAGCTCACCCAGCCGGTCGGTCAACCGCAGGTTCTCGGAGTAGTCGACCGGGCAGCAGATCAGCGACACACCGTCGTCGGCCAGTGCGGCCGTCAACGTCGGCAACAGCTCGTCGGCGCTGTTGATCTGATACCCCTTGGCGCCGAAGCTTTCCGCGTATTTCACGATGTCGGGGTTGCCGAATTTCACGTAGTAATGCTCGCCGAGTTCGAGGTCCATCTTCCATTCGATGAGGCCATAGCCGTTGTCCTCCCAGATCAACACGACTAGCGGGATGCGCTCCCGCACGGCGGTCTCGATCTCCTGCGAATTCATCAGGAATGCCCCGTCACCCACCACCGCCAGCACCTTGGCCTCGGGGCGCGCAAGCTTGACCCCCAACGCACCGGGGAGGGAAAACCCCATGGTGGACAAGCCGTTTGAGACCAGGCAGGTGTTGCGCTCGTAGGTCGGGTAGAGCCGCGCCATCCACATCTTGGTGGCGCCGGTGTCGACTAGCACAACGTCGTCGCGGCCCATTGCCGCGCGGGTGTCGGCCACCACCCGCTGGGGAGCCAGCGGGTACCGCGAATCCTGTTGCCCCCGAGCGAATTCTTCGGCAAGCAGACCGCCCCCGGGTACGTCGTCGCAGTGGTCGAAGTGGTGCCCGGCCAGCGCTTCGGTGAGCGCGTCGAGCGACGCGCTGATGTCGCCAATGATGCCGACGTCGACCGAATAGTGCATGTCCACCTCGGCCGGGAACCGATGAATGTGGATGATCTTCTTGTCGGCGTTCGGGTTGATCCGGACGGGGTCGAATTCCTGCAGCTCGTAGCCGACCGCGATGACGACGTCGGCGTTGTCGAAGCCGAAATTGACGTAGTCGTGTCGCATGAACCCCAGCGTCCCGATGCTGTTGGGGTGGTCGTCGGGCATCACGCCCTTGCCATGGAAGGTGTTGGCCACGCCGAAACCGAATTCGTCGGAGAACCGCACCAACGCCGCGGTGGCGTCGGCGCGGGCGGCGCCGTGCCCGGCCAGCACCACCGGCCGCTTCGCGCTGCGCAGGATTTCGACCGCACGTTCTATCTGCCCTGGCGCCGGCGCCTCGGCGTGGACCACGTTGCGCGGCAGAGGCGTTAGGTCGGGATAGTCGGCAGCATCTGCATCCAAGTGCTCGGGCACCGCCAGGTAAACCGCGGCTGGGCGTTCGGTCTCGGCAAGCTTGAACGCCTTGCGGAACATCTCGGGTATCGCGTGCGCGGTGGGGATGCCGGCGGCCCACCGGGTGATCGGGGCGAACATCGAGACCAGGTCGACGTACTGGTGCGATTCCTTGTACTCGCGGTCCTGGCCGACCTGGGCGGAGATCGCGACCATCGGGGTGCTGTTGGTGGTGGCGTCGGCGACGCCCAGTTGCATGTTGATCGCGCCCGGGCCCAAGGTGGCCGAGACCACCGCCGCGCGGCCGGTGACCCGGCCATACATCTCGGCCATGAAGGCGGCCGCCTGCTCGTGCCGCGTCAGCACGTAGCGGATCTTCGAGCCGGCCAGCGCCTGCACGAAGCGGATGTTCTCCTCGCCGGGTATCCCGAAGACCACGGAAACGCCCTCGTTCTCCAGGCACTTGACCATCAGCTGAGCGGGTTTGCTCATCCGGCACCTCCCTTAATGGGAACGATAGTGGCAGGCTAGATGTTGGACCTTTCACAGCCTGGAAAATAGAGAGCAACGGAGGATGTCAGCATGGCGATCGCCACCATCAACCCGGCCACCGGCGAGACGGTCAAGACCTTCACACCCGCAACCGACGCGGAAGTCGACGCAGCCATCGCGCGCGCCCACGAGCGGTTCCTCGACTACCGGCACAACACCACCTTCGCCCAGCGCGCCGAATGGGCCAATGCCACCGCGGACCTCCTGGAAAAGGAGGCTGACGACGTCGCGGCGATGATGACCCTGGAGATGGGCAAGACCCTGAAGTCGGCCAAGGCCGAAGCGCTCAAGTGCGCCAAGGGTTTTCGGTACTACGCCGAGAACGCCGAGAAGCTGCTGGCCGATGAGCCGGCCGAGGCGTCCAAGGTCGGCGCGAGGAAGGCCTACACCCGGTACCAGCCGCTCGGGGTGGTGCTGGCCGTGATGCCGTGGAACTTCCCGCTCTGGCAGGCCGTCCGGTTCGCCGCGCCCGCGCTGATGGCGGGCAACGTCGGGCTGCTCAAGCACGCCTCGAACGTGCCACAGTCGGCGCTGTATCTCTCAGACGTCATCACCCGCGGCGGCTTCCCGCAAGACTGCTTCCAGACGCTGCTCGTCTCCTCCAGCGCCGTCGAACGCATCCTGCGCGACCCGCGGGTCAAGGCGGCGACCCTGACCGGCAGCGAACCGGCGGGCCAATCCGTGGCCGCCATCTGTGGCGACGAGATCAAACCCACGGTGATGGAGCTCGGTGGCAGCGACCCGTTCATCGTGATGCCTTCCGTGGACCTCGACGAGGCCGTCAAGACCGCGGTCACCGGCCGGGTGCAGAACAACGGCCAGTCCTGCATCGCCGCCAAACGGTTCATCGTGCACACCGACATCTACGACGCCTTCGTCGACAAGTTCGTCGAGCGGATGGAGGCGCTGAAGGTTGGCGACCCGACCGACCCGGACACCGACGTCGGTCCGCTGGCCACCGAGTCGGGCCGTGACGAAATCGCCCAGCAGGTCGACGACGCCGTCGCGGCGGGCGCGAAGATCCGCTGCGGCGGAAAGACTCCCGACCGGCCAGGGTGGTTCTACCCGCCGACAGTGGTCACCGAGATCACCAAGGACATGGCGCTGTATATGGAAGAGGTCTTCGGCCCGGTCGCCTCGATGTACCGCGCGTCGGGCATCGACGAAGCCATCGAGATCGCCAACGCCACCACGTTCGGGCTGGGATCGAACGCCTGGACCAATGACGAGGCCGAGCAGCAGCGCTTCATCGACGACATCGAGGCCGGCCAGGTCTTCATCAACGGGATGACGGTGTCGTACCCGGAGCTGGGGTTCGGCGGCGTCAAGCGGTCGGGATACGGCCGCGAGCTGGCGGGCCTCGGGATCCGCGCGTTCTGCAACGCCAAGACCGTCTGGGTGGGCTAGCGACACCTGCGCGAGCAGACGCAAAAGCGCCCGACACGCCGAGTAAGTAGGGGCTTTTGTGTCTGCTCGCCCACCTAGCCGGCGGACGCGACCAGTGCCCGTTCGTCCTCGTCGGCGAATGCGTCCTCGAGGTGCAGTGGCGAGTAGTCCAGATCGATTTCGCCAAGCGGGCGACCCCGGGCGCTGGAGATCGTGCCGAACCGCCGCATCCCCTTTTCGGAGCCGTACTGCAGGAATTCGTCAATCGAGAGGTTGAACGGCAGCGGGTCGTAAAGAGCCATGCCTTCCTCGGTGAGTCGCAGTGCCATCGGGATGAGTTCGTTCATGCGCGTTTCGAAGACGGCCCAATTGGCATCGTCTGCGGCGACATGGCGCCGACACGTGAAGGTGCCCCATGCCATGTGGCGTCGCTCGTCGTCACCGATGCGCCGGATCAGCTCCTGCATGCCGGGAAGGATGCCGCGGTCTGAACAGATCTTGTGCCAGCCGTAATAGCCGGTCAGCGCCAACATGCCTTCGACGATGTGGTTGTAGGTCGCCGACGCCCGGACCTGCGCTCTCGGTGAGGGATCAGTCGTTAGAGCGTTGAGGCACTCTGGCAACTCGTCGTAGAAAATCTGGCTGTAGGTCGGCAGTTCGTCTAGATAATGGTGCAGGTCCTCGGTGACACCAACGGCGTCGAGCCACATCCGGAACACCGCGGTGTGCTTGGCCTCCTCGAATGCGAACTGCGTCAGATACATCTCGTCGCCGAGCCGTCCCTCAGCCCGCATAGCGGACATGAACGGCGCGATGTCCTCGGTTACGGCTTCCTCGCCGGCTACAAACTCCGCACACAACCGGGTGGCGTAGTCGCGTTCGCTGTCCGTCAGCCGCTCCCAGTCCTCCCGGTCGCGGGAGAAGTCGATGTCCGCCGGATTCCAGAACTTTGCGTTGCCTCCAGCGAACAGCTTCAGCGGCAGGCTGTCCCAGTTGAGCCCGCCCGCTTCGAGTGAGCCCAGTCGGGTCCGTGTCACGTTGACCTCCTAGACCGAGACGAGCGTGCGCCGTCTTACGGTGAGCTACGTCACAGTCTACGCTCGGGCCTTATCGTCGGGCGGCGCGTCTTAGGGGCGCATTTCGTAGGCGCCGTTGAGCGGGAGGACGTATTCCTTCCAGACCCGGTCGTAGCGCGCAGGGTCGTGCACCGGACGTCGGATCATCCGCATCGCCAGGCGGGCCTGCTCGTCGGTGGTTGACGGCTTGTCGTTCAGCTCGACCGCGTAACTGTTGAAGTCCCTGACGAGTAGGCCGAATATTTGGTCGATCAACGCCTCGTCGGCACCCGACAGCTGCGCCTCCTCGATGATGAGCTGTGCGTATGGCACCAGGGCGAAGAGCTGGCCCACTCCGAAGGCGAAGTCGATGTCCTTCTGTTGGGCCGCGTCCGGAGTCGCGGACGCCAGCATCTCGGCGAGCACGTCGATCTGCTGCCGCAGCAAAGCCACATTGGGTAGATGCGCGCAGGTGTCGAACGACGCGCGCCAGTCATGGAAGCGCACCTTGCCCAATCCGCCGGTCGGTCCCTGGGCGAACAGGAATGTGTCGTCGGCGGCGTCGTCGCGGCGCGGGATCAGGGGCAGCGCGGCATCGGGGGCGAACAGGAAATTGGGCATGAACTTGCCCAGCAGTCCGATGTTGATGTGGACGGTGCCTTCCAGTCTCGGCAACAGCCCGATCTCGCGGGCGACGGTCTCGAAGAAGGTGTCCTTCTCCACGCCCTTGGCGGCGATGACGTCCCACAGGCCGGTGATGACGCGCTCGCCTTCGCCGGTGACTTTCGCTTTGGTCAGCGGACTGTAGAGGAGGTAGCGACGGTCGTCGGCGGAAGCGCTGCGCATGTAGTCCGAGGCGCGGCTGCACACCAGCCGCATCGCGACCAGTCGCAGGTAGGCATCGATGAGCAGCCGTCGCACGTGGCTGAAGTCGGTGACGAGCGTCCCGTAAAGGTGGCGATTGGCCGCGTGGGTAACCGCCTCGTACATGGCGTGGGTGCACATGCCAACCGCGCCCCAGCCCAGGTTGTACTTGCAGACATTGACGGTATTGAGGGCGGCATGGAACGCGTCCGGACCGCGGTGCAGCAGGTCGGCCTCGGTGACCGGGTAGTCCTTTAGCGCGTAATTGGCGACGTAGTTCTGCGAGTTCACCACGTTCTTGATCAGGTCGTAGCGGTCGTCATGCGAGTCGGCGACAAAAAACACGTATTCGTCGGACTTGTCGATCTTGCCGAAAGTCGAGACCATCCGGGCGACGTTGGCGTTGCCGATGTAGTACTTCTCGCCGTTCGCCTTCCAGCCGTGCCCAATATCGTTTGCGGGCGTCAGGACCATGTCGGTCTGATACACGTCGGCGCCATGGGTCCGCTCGGACAGACCGAACGCGAACACCTCGCCCTGTTCCAGCTGTGCGGCGGCCTTGCGCTTGGCGTCCTCGTTGTCGCTCATCCAGATCGGGCCCAGGCCCAGCGCGGTCACCTGGAACGGGTACCAGTAGCTCAGCCCGTAGAAACCGATGATCTCGGCGAACTCACTGATCCGGTAGGTGTCCCAGCGGCAGTCGTCAGCGCCGTACTCGGCGGGCGTCAGCAGCGAGGCGAAGATGCGTTCCTTCGCGATGAAATCGAGGAAGTCCGAGTACCAGGCCCGTTCGTGATCGTCGCGCTTGAGTCGCGCCTTGCCGCGGGACTCGAAGAACTCCACCGTCGCGGCCATGATCTCCCCGGAGCGACTGTCCGGATATTTGCGTTGCAGGCGGTTGGGATTGAGCAACATGAGGGGACGGTACTGCAAACGCCTCTGTTGGTGAACCGCCCCGGCGACTTAGCATCAGCTTCGTGTCAAAAGTAAGCACCGCACGCGGACATATTGATACCGCCGAGCTTGGCGTCACACTCATGCACGAGCACGTATTCATCATGACCACCGAGATCGCGCTGAACTACCCGGAAGCCTGGGGCGACGAAGAACAGCGGGTCGCCGACGCCATCAAACGGCTCAACGAGCTCAAGTCCCGCGGGGTGGACACCATCGTCGACCTCACGGTGATTGGCCTGGGGCGCTATATCCCGCGCATCGCCCGCGTCGCGGCGGCCACCGAGCTCAATATCGTTGTCGCGACCGGGCTTTACACCTATAACGACGTGCCGTACTACTTCCACTATCTGGGTCCGGGCGGCGAGGTCGGCGGCCCGGAGATCATGACTGACATGTTCGTCCGCGACATCGAGCAGGGCATCGCCGACACCGGAATCAAGGCCGGCATCCTCAAGTGCGCCACCGACAAGCCCGGCATCACCCCGGGCGTCGAGCGGGTGCTGCGCGCGGTCGCGCAAGCGCACAAGCGCACCGGCGTGCCGATCTCCACCCACACTCACGCGGGGCTGCGGCGCGGCCTCGAGCAGCAGCGCATCTTCGAAGAAGAGGGCGTCGACCTGAGCCGAGTGATCATCGGGCATTCCGGCGACAGCACCGACATCGGTTACCTCGAAGAGCTCATCGCCGCCGGCTCCTATCTCGGGATGGACCGGTTCGGCATCGACAACATCTCACCGTTCGAGGACCGGGTGAACATCGTGGCGCAGATGTGCGAGCGTGGGCATGCCGACAAGATGGTGTTGTCGCACGACGCCAACTGCTATTTCGACGCGCTGCCCGAGGAGCTGGTGCCGGTGGTGTTGCCGAATTGGCATTACCTGCATATCCACAACGACGTGATCCCGGCACTCAAGGAACGCGGTGTAACCGACGAGCAACTGCACACCATGCTGGTCGACAACCCGCGCCACATCTTCGAGCGGAAGGGGGCTTACGCATGACGCAGCCCGTTCCGCCGATCGGCACCCAGCTTTCGGCGCTGGCCGCGCTCGCCCCTGACGAGCCGGCCGTGAGCTGCGACGGGAGCACGATCACCCGCGGCGAATTGGACTCCTCGACGAACCGGCTGGCCCGTGCCTATGCGGAACTCGGTGTGGGTATCGGCGACTACGTGACCATCGCCTTGCCCAACTCCATTGAATGGGTGCAGGCCGCGGTGGCCTGTTGGAAGCTGGGCGCTGTCCCTCAGCCGCTGCCACCGCGGCTGCCCGCCGCGGAGTTCGAGGGTCTGCTGGAACTGAAGCCGCGCGCACTGCTCGTCGGGCGGGAACACCCGGGGCTGCCAAGTGTGCCGCCAGGTTTCGTTCCGGACCCGGCGTTGTCCGATGGCCCGCTGCCAGAGGCTGTGTCGCCATGCTGGAAGTCGATGGCGTCGGGCGGAAGCACCGGGCGACCAAAACTCATCGAAGTCGGCGGCGACAGCCGGGTCCCGTCGATAATGGGGTACGCCCTGGGTGCGCAGGAGGGCGATACCTTCCTGGTGCCGGTGCCGCTGAGCCACAACACCGGAATGACCACCGCCACAATCGCTTTGCTGATGGGCAACCATTTGGTGCTGATGAGCCGCTTCGACCCGCACGAATTCCTCCGGGCGATCACGCAACATCGCGTCACACTGCTGACGACCGTCCCGACCATCATGCAGAGACTGCTGCCGGTCTACCGTGCCGATCCCGATTCCTACGACCTGTCATCGATCCGGCGGTTCTGGCATGTCGGCGCGCCGTGCCCGCCGGCCGTCAAACAGGCGTGGATCGACCTGCTCGGACCCGAAGTGGTTTGGGAGCTGTACGGCGGCACCGAATTGCAGGCGATGACGTTCATCTCGGGAAGCCAGTGGCTGGCCCATCCGGGCTCGGTCGGCGTGGTGGTCGCCGGCGAGATGAAGGTGCTCGACGACGACGGCAACCCGTGTGCGCCCGGCGTGGAGGGCGAGATCTACATGCGGCCCAGCCCCGGTAGTGCGCCGACGTACCGCTACATCGGCGTCACGGCGAAAAGCCGCGACGGCTGGGACTCGCTGGGCGACCTCGGCTACTTCGACGCCGATGGGTTCCTGTACCTGTCAGACCGACGGGTCGACATGTTCACCGTCGGCGGCCGCAACGTCTACCCCGCCGAGATCGAGGGCGCCCTTTCGGCGCACCCGGAAGTTCTGTCCTGTCTGGTTGTCGGCGTGCCGGACCCGAACTCGGGGGACCTGGGTCAGGTGCCGTACGCCCTGGTGCACACGGCTGACGGATCGGCCTTGGACGCCGCAGGTGTGCAGCAGTTCCTTCGCGAACACATCGCGTCGTACAAAGTGCCGCCCACCTTGGAATTCATTGAATTCGTGGACACTCCCCTGCGCGACGACGCCGGCAAGGCCCGTCGCTCGGCCGTGCGCAACGAGATCATGGCGCGATTGCGTCAGCCTCAAGGTCGGTGACGGGGTCTCCCGCGCTGGCGTTTTGAGGCCCGCGCTTCTCCCAGCGCCGTAACGCCTCGCGGCAGGGCGACTCAACCAGGGCGTAACTCACCGCCGCGATCGCAAAACCGAAGATCAGCGTCAGCGCCAAGACAATTGGCATCCTGCCGGCGAATGGGAACGTCCCGATCACCGGGAACACCATCGCCAGGGCGGCCAAGTGCCACACGAACAGACCATAGGACCAGCGCCCCAACGTCACCATGACCGTTGTGGCCAGCAGTCGGTGTGGGGTGTCGGGCCGGTCCAGCACCAACGGGGCAACCAGCGCGAACGCCACCAGAGAGCCCGCCGCCGTCTTCACCGCGAACTGCGTGGCCGTGCCCGGAACCAGCCCCTCCGGACCCGCCAGCGGTGACGCCGCCACGAAGAAGGCCAGCGCTGCCACGACCCCCATAAGCACGCGCCGGCGCGCCAGCCGGTGTGCCAACCCGACCGGACAATAGACCCATTCCGCCAGCAACATGCCCGCGGCGAACCAGGAAAAAAACGCCGGCGGCCAATTCAGTGGGTTGATCCCGGAACCGGAATACCCGGCCTGCCAAGGCGCCCAGCCCCAGGCCCAGCTCAGAGCCGCCAGGGCCGCGATCGCCGGCACCCGAGCGCCGACGGGGACGCGGCGGGCCAGCAACGCCAGGACCGGCAATGCCAGGTAAAAACTGACCTCGACCGAAAGGCTCCACATTTGGGTGAGGCCCCCGGTCAGGGTGAGCGGCACATAGATCTGGGTGAGTGTCAGGTTCGCCAGCCAGACAGTGAGGCTGGCGTGATCCGCGTCGGGCAGCAGGGACAGAATCACCACGACCGCCACCAGGTAGGCCGGCATGATGCGGACAACCCTGGACCGCAGATAGTGGCCCGTGCGCGGCCGCGCGCCCAGACCCCTTGCCGCCGCGGCGTGGCCGCGCCACAACAGAAACCCCGACAGGGCAAAAAACACCGCCACGGCCAGATCGAACCGGCCGAACAGCCGGCCGGTGACACCGCTGGAGTGCCCGGTCTGGAAAGCGACATGGGTGATGACCACGCCGATGGCCGCGCACGCGCGCATTCCCTCCACGGCGGGCAGGAAGCTGCGGATCCCACCCACCGACTGGCCATCGGTCACGATCACAGTCTGCCTCTGATCGCGGTAAGGGAGATCACGTATACCCGGATTAATCCGGCAAAGCGGCGTTAGGTTCGTCCGCTTGAGCCTTACATTCTGCTGTTAGGGTCAAACTGGTTCGCCTCGCTGCTTGGTCGGGCCGGAGCGGGTCGCGGCCGACAAGTCCAGGAAACCACCGGGCACCACTAGGAGGGCACAGCAACGTGAACCGAGCAGTCATGTTGCGGTTTGCCGCATGCGGAGTCATTGGGCTCGGGGCCGCCCTGTTGATCGCCGCACTGCTCCTGTCGACCTACACCAGCGGCCGGATCAGCAAAATCCCGCTCGACATCGACACCACGTTGATCAGTGAAGGAAGCGGAACCGCCCTCGATCCGGCCTCGTTGTCCGCTGAGCACTTCGTCATCAACCAGGACGTGCCGCTGGTGTCTCAGCAGCAGATCAGCGTCGAGTCGCCCGCCAACGCCGACGTGGTCACGCTGCAGGTCGGCTCCACGCTGCGGCGCACCACTAAGCAAAAAGACGCCGGCCTGCTGCTGGCGATCGTCGACACCGTCACCCTCAACCGCAAAACTGCGCTTTCTGTTTCGGACGACACCCGCACTGGCGGCGCGATCCAGAAGCCGCGCACCATTACCGACGAGAACCCGCCCACCAACAGCGCGCTGCGCCACGAGGGGCTGTCCTACCGGTTCCCCCTGCACACCGAGAAGAAGACGTACGCCTATTTCGACCCGATCGCGCAGAAGGCGTTTCCCGCCAACTACGAGGACCAACAAGACGTCAACGGGTTGAGCACGTACCGCTTCACCCAGAACGTCGGTTACAGCGCCGACGGCAAGCTGGAGAATCCCGTCAGATACCCGTCGCTGTACGCCGGGAATGAGGACGGCAAAGTCACCGCTTCGGCGGCGATGTGGAACTTGCCGCCGGGTCCCGATCCGAACGAGCAGGTCACCATGACCCGCTACTACGCGGCGCAGCGCACCTTCTGGGTGGATCCGGTGTCGGGCACCATCGTCAAAGAAACCGAGCACGAGAACCATTACTTCGCTCGCGACCAGCTCAGGCCCGAGGCGACACTGGCCGACTACAAGGTCACCTCTACCGAAGACACCGTCCAATCGCAGGTCAACGCAGCCCGTGACGAGCGGGACCGGTTGTCGCTGTGGTCACGGGTGCTGCCGATCACCTTCACCGCAGTCGGCTTGATCGCGCTGATCGGCGGCGGCGTGCTCGCCGCGTTCAGCCTGCGCACCGAGAGTGCGCTGACCGACCCCGGCCTGGATCGGGGCGACGAGGAATACGTGGACCACGAAAGGCCGGCGCCGCGGGTGCCCGGCGCTGAGGCGGAGACCGAGAAGTTGCCCGCCCACCGGCCGGGTGCGGACAAGGATCCCAGCGGGACCGATTCCCCGGATGATCCGCCGGATTCGGGGCCCGGCAGCCCCGAACCATCCGAACGGACGTAACGCACCTGGACCGGCGGTGACTGAGGCACGCGTCCGGGCCCTGCACTGGTCCCAGCCGGCGTATGCGCTGCTGCTCGCGCTCCTGATCGTCGCGCCACTGTTGCGGCCCGGGTATCTGCTGCTGCGCGACGCGGTCTCGACGCCGAGGTCGTATTTATCCGATACCGCCCTGGGCCTGACGTCGGCGCCGCGCGCGACACCGCAGGATTTCGCGGTAGCGCTGGCCTCACAGCTGATCGACGGCGGCGTCGTGGTGAAGTCGCTGCTCGTCTTCGGCCTGTGGCTGGCGGGCTGGGGTGCGGCGCGACTGGTGGCTGTGGCACTACCGTCCGCGGGCGTGGGTGGCCAGTTCGTCGCGATCACCCTGGCGATCTGGAATCCCTACGTCGCTGAACGACTGCTGCAGGGTCATTGGAGCCTGCTGGTCGGGTACGGCTGTCTGCCCTGGGTTGCGTCGGCGATGCTGACGCTGCGGACCGACGGCGCGGGTCGCTGGTCCCCCGCATTGTTCGGCCTGGCCTTTTGGATCGCGTTGGCGGGGCTGACGCCGACCGGGCTGATGCTGGGCGCCACGGTGGCGCTGGTCTGCGTCGCCGTCCCGGTTGAGGGCCCGGATCGGTCCCGACCGCGTTGGCTCTGTGCCGCAACAGCATTGGGTGCCGCGTTGGTGGCCGCGTTGCCCTGGTTGACGGCATCGGTGGCGGGCTCCTCACTGACGGGCCATACTGCGGCGAGCGCGACCGGGGTTAACGCGTTCGCGCCCCGGGCCGAACCCGGATTGGGCACGCTTGGCAGCCTGGCCAGCCTTGGCGGGATTTGGAACGGCGACGCTGTACCCGATTCGCGGACAACGCTTTTCGCGGTGTCGTCTGCCGTCGTGCTGCTGGGTCTGGTTGCGGCCGGCCTGCCCGCGGCGGTGCGTCATCCAGCAGCGTCGCCGTTGCTGGGGCTGGCCGCTGTGGCTGTGCTGGTACCCGCGGCCCTGGCCACCGGCCCCGGGCTGCACTTGCTGGGTGCGGTCGTTGACGCCGTGCCCGGCCTCGGTGTGCTGCGCGACGGGCAGAAGTGGGTGGCTCTGGCCGTGCCGGGATACGCGCTGGCCGGCGCGGGCGCGGTGGTGACGCTGCGGCGTTGGTTGCGCCCGGCGGTCGCCGCATTGGTGTGCTGCCTTGCGCTGCTGCTGGCGCTTCCCGATCTGGCCTGGGGGGTTTGGGGCAAGGTTGAACCGGTGCGCTACCCGCGCGGATGGGCCACGGTGGCGGCGGCGATCAACGATCAACCGGCAGCCGTCGCGGTTCTGCCCGCCGGCACGATGCGACGCTTCTCCTGGTCGGGCTCGGCACCGGTACTCGATCCGCTGCCCCGCTGGCTGCGCGCGGGTGTACTGAGCACCGGCGACCTGATCATTTCGGGGGTCACCATCTCCGGGGAGGGCAGCCGGGCCCGCGCGGTACAGGAATTGCTGCTGGCCGGCCCGGATCCGTCGGCCTTGGCCCCGGCCGGCATGGGCTGGCTGGTCGTCGAATCGGACAGCGCCGGCGACATGGGCGCGGCCGCCCGCACCCTGGACGCGATGACGCCCGTCTACCGCGACACGGAGCTCGCCCTGTATCGGATCGGTGGCCAGACCGTCGGCGCCAGCCCAGACACCCGGCGGGTGACGATGCTCGCGCATCTGGTGTGGCTGACGATGCTGATCGTGGGCGGCGTCGGCGCGGTGCTCAGCCGAGCGCGGCCTGGATTCAGGCCGGGACGGGGTTGCTGATCAGGCCACTTACTAAGTCGCCGGCCTGCACCGCTTCGAGCACGGTGCGCACCGCGTCGGCGCTTTGCGCCCAAGAGAACTCGCAGCTGCGCGTCTGGGCCTTGGCACCGAGTTGATCGCGCAACACCGGATCGCACAGCAGCTGCTCGAGGCGATCCACCAACTCGGCGCGGCTGTCCACCAATATCCCGGTCACACCGTCGACGATCGAGTCGCACAGGCCGCCCGAGGATCGATAACCGATGGTGGGCACCGCATGCTGGGCCGCCTCGACGACCGCGAGTCCCCAACCTTCTTTGCGCGACGGCAGCACGTGCACCCACGAGCTTTGCAGCAGTTGGTGTTTGACCACGTCGTCGACGTGGCCATGGAAGGTCACCACGTCCGAAATGCCGAGCCGTTGCGCATGATGTACGAGGCGCTGCTGCCACCACCCGCCGCCGACGATGTCCAACTGCAGACCGGCCACTCGCTGCCGCAGCTCCGCGAGCGTTTCCAGCGCGTCTTCGATTTGCTTGTGCGGGACCAGCCGGGACAGCACGATCACCCGCGGTGTTTCCGAGCGGGAACCGGCCAGCGACTGCGGCGGCGCCTCGTCTAGACCGTTGCGAACCACCGCGATCCGCTCGTTGTCCACTCCGAGGGCGACCAGATCGCGGGCCGACGGCAGCGACACCGTCAGGTACTGATTGCGCCGGTTCAGCCGGGGCGACAACCTCGACTCGACAAACCAGCCGAGCCGGCTAAGTATCGGGCCCGCCACCGGCCACTGCTCGCGATGGCAATGGTGCACCAGCACCAGCACCCGGCGGCCATACGCCAGCCGGGCCAGAAACGGCAGGCCGTTTTGAGTGTCAACTACGACATCGGGCCGCACTTGCCGGAGCGATCGGATGCCGAGCCGCGCCCCTAATTCGTTCAGGGCCATCGCCAGCAACGCCCACACGTACACCGAGTAGCGCCCGCCCGCGCGGATGATCCGCACACCGTCGAGGACTTCACGTCGCGGCGCACCCGGATAGCGCGCGGTGCGCAGGGTGACGTCGATGCCCGACGCGGCCAACTGCGCGCCGACGCGCTGCAGGTAGGTTTCGCTGCCGCCCCCCTGCGGGTGGCCGGTATCCCGCCAGCACAACAGCAGCACGGAGCGCAGACCAGACATCAACCGCCAGCCTAATGGTCGTCACCGTAGGGTTGTCCGATGTGGCCGGCACGGACATCTTCGCGCGGCGGGCAACGCTTACCCGTTCGCTGCGGCTGTTGTCCGAGTTCCGCTACGAACAGAAGGATCCGGCACGTTTCTACGGCACGCTGGCGGCCGACACCGTAGCGATGGTCGGCGACCTTTGGCTGGCCACGCACGGGGAGCCGCCGATCGGCAGCACGCTGCTCGACGTCGGCGGTGGACCTGGATACTTCGCGGGGGCATTCGCCGACGCCGGGGTCCGCTACGTCGGCGTCGAACCGGATGCCAAAGAGATGCACGCGGCCGTTCCCGCACCGAGGGGGATGACCGAAACGTTCGTGCGGGCCTCCGGCATGGCGCTGCCGTTCGCGAACGATTCAGTGGATATCTGCTTGTCGTCGAATGTCGCCGAGCACGTGCCGCAGCCTTGGCGACTCGGCGCCGAGATGCTGCGGGTGACCAGGCCGGGTGGCCTGGCGGTGCTGTCCTACACCGTCTGGCTTGGGCCGTTCGGCGGGCACGAGATGGGCCTGACTCACTATCTGGGCGGCGCCCGCGCAGCGGCGCGGTACACCCGCAAACACGGCCATCCCGCAAAAAACAACTACGGGTCGTCGTTGTTCGCGGTGTCCGCCGCCGATGGACTGACCTGGGCCGCCGGCACCGGGGCGGCGATAGCCGCATTCCCGCGCTACCACCCTCGATGGGCGTGGTGGTTGACGTCCGCGCCGGTGCTGCGCGAATTCCTGGTGAGCAATCTCGTGCTGGTGCTCCAACCCCAGTAATAGAACATGTTCTAATTTGCATTCGGCTTCGGTAGTCTGGCGCTAAGACCGCCGGCGACGATGCAGTGCGGAGCGATCAGGAGGAGCGGCGCAGGTGACCGACGTTAAGACCGAACTCGACAAGAAGACCGAATACGACAAACTTTTCATCGGCGGACGATGGGTCGAACCGTCCACCTCCGAGGTCATCGAGGTGCACAATCCGGCCACCGGCGAGTACGTCGGCAAGGTGCCGCTGGCAGCAGCCGCCGACGTCGACGCCGCCGTAGCCGCAGCCCGCGCCGCATTTGATAGCGGTCCGTGGCCCACGACGGCACCGGAGGCCCGCGCGGCCCTCCTCGCCAAGGTCGTCGAGCTGATGGAGGAGCGCAAGGAACTGCTCAGCGAGCTGCTCGCCGCCGAGACCGGGCAGCCGGCGATGACAATCGAAACGATGCACTGGATGGGGTCGATGGGGGCGATGAACTTCTTCGCCGGTCCCGCTGTCGAGCAGGTCAAGTGGCGCGAGGTCCGCAACGGCTCTTACGGGCAGACCATCGTGCACCGGGAGCCGATCGGCGTGGTGGGCGCGATCGTGGCGTGGAACGTGCCGCTGTTCCTGGCTGTCAACAAGCTGGGCCCCGCGTTGCTCGCCGGCTGCACCGTGGTGCTCAAGCCGGCCGCCGAAACTCCTTTGACCACAAACGCTTTGGCGGAGATCTTTGCCGATGCCGGCCTGCCCGAAGGCGTGCTGTCCGTGGTGCCCGGCGGGATCGAAACCGGCCAGGCACTGACCGCCAACCCCGACGTCGACCTGTTCACCTTCACCGGCAGCTCGGGCGTGGGCAAGGAAATCGGCAAGCGCGCCGCCGAGCTACTCAAGCCGTGCACCCTTGAGCTCGGCGGCAAATCGGCGGCCATCATCCTCGAGGACGTCGACCTGGCGTCTGCGGTTCCTATGCTGGTGTTTTCCGGGATCATGAACACCGGGCAGGCCTGTGTGGGTCAGACCCGTATCCTGGCGCCACGCTCGCGGTACGACGAAATTGTAGACGCGGTAAGCGCTTTCGTGCAGGCACTGCCGGTCGGGCCGCCGTCAGACCCCGGCGCCCAGATCGGGTCGCTGATCTCCGAGAAGCAGCGCGCCCGGGTCGAGAGCTACATCGCCAAGGGCATTGAAGAAGGCGCGCGGCTGGTGTGCGGCGGTGGCCGCCCCGAAGGCCTGGACAACGGCTTCTTCGTGCAGCCCACGGTGTTCGCCGACGTCGACAACAAGATGACCATTGCCCAGGAGGAGATCTTCGGGCCGGTGCTGAGCATCATCCCGTTCGACACCGAAGAGGACGCGATCAAGCTCGCCAACGATTCCGCCTACGGCCTGGCCGGCAGTGTGTGGACCACTAACGTGCCGCGCGGCATCGAGATCTCGGAGCAGATCCGCACCGGGACGTACGCGATCAACTGGTACGCGTTTGACCCCGGCGCCCCGTTCGGCGGCTACAAGAACTCCGGGATTGGCCGCGAGAACGGGCCAGAAGGCGTCGAGCACTTCACCCAGCAGAAGAGCGTGCTGATGCCGATGGGGTACACGGTCGAGTAACTCAGCCGAATAGACGCAAAAGCCCCCGAACTGACCGGTTTGGGGGCTTTTGCGTCTGTTCGGTCATTATGCAATCGACCATAATTGTGGGATTAAACACTCTGGCCGAGCCGGACCATCGACAAGCGTGCTGTAGGGCATCACCCCTAGTCAAAACATTTACATAGGCAATAGAAGTTGCTTGGTCTAAGAATCTCTTATATGCTGGCGCCCATAATCATGAGCCGGCGGCCTCGGCGCATGAGTGCGGCACACAGGCCAGGAGAGAAGCATGTGGATCATCGAGTTCAACGTCGCCGGTTATCGCTTTACCCGCGAAATGCCTGACTTGCGACAGACGTTCCGGTTCAGCCCGCGCAACATGCACTGGCCGACACTGCGCCACACGCACGCTGCATGACTTCGACTCCCGCGAACGCCCCCAACAAGCGGGCTGATACCCGCACGAAGATGCTGGTCAGCGCCGCCGAAGTGATGCGCGAGCGCGGAGCGGCCGGCGTCACCATCGATGAAGTGCTGGCACGCAGCGGAGCGCCCCGCGGTTCCGTCTACTACCACTTCCCCCACGGGCGCAATCAGATTCTGACCGAGGCGCTGCGGTACTCGGGCGATTCCATCACCGCCATGATCGACGACGCCGCAGGCTGGGGCGCCAAGGCCCTGCTGCGGGAGTTCGTCGAGTTCTGGGTTCGTCAGCTCAGCGACGGCAATTTCGCCGCGGGCTGCCCCGTTGTGGCAGCGGCGATCGGCTCGGACGACGGCGATCCCAAGCTTTCCGCCGATGCCGGCGTCATCTTGGGCCACTGGTGTACCGCATTGACCCGGGCGTTCGTCAACGACGGTTTCGACGACGCCGGGGCCGCGTCGCTGGCGGTGACGTCGATCGCGGCACTCGAAGGTGCCATCGTGCTGTGCCGCTCGAAGCGCAGCGCCGACCCGCTGCATCAGGTCGCTGACCAGCTGGAATTCCTGGTCAAGGCCAGGGAATTTGTCGTTCGGAACGGAATTCCCGGCGCTCAGGACGGAGCCCGCGAGCCGTCGACGCAATAACGCGTTGCCGGGATCGCGAACGTAAAGTCACTGGCCCGCGATGGCAATTCGCTCGTATTTGGTTTGTGTCCCCCTGACAGGGTTACGATGTGGAGTTAGCGCGCGGCTCACCGACCAGCCGGGCTAAGCAAGCGCGAAGTGCGGTGCTCGGGCGAGGAGGTGGCGATGTCAAATTTGTTCGAAGTTCCGGACGCGGTGGCGGCTGCCGCCGGCGACCTGGACAACATCGGGTCGACAATCAGCCAAGCCAACACGGCCGCGGCCTTCCCGACGACCGGACTGGTCGCCGCGGGCGCCGACGACGTGTCGTTGGGTGTTGCGCAGCTATTCGGCGCGCACGCCCAGGACTACCAGATCCTCAGCGCTCAACTCGAGGCGTTTCACCAGGAATTCGTGCAGAACATCACTGCGGGCGCCAGCGCATACGCCAACGCCGAGGCTGCCGGCGCTAAGGCCCTGCAGAGCTCGTGGCAACCCGCGCAGCAAAGTCTGCTCAACGCGACCAACGGGGCCGGCGGACTCCTACGGGGCGACGGCGGCACCGGCGGCCTGAGCAACAACCCCCAGCTGCACTGGTAACGCTGACGATCGCCGGCCAGCTTGGCCTGCTGAGGCCTGCTAGGCCTCGTGAGGCCCACTGAACGCGGCTACTTTGGGTTTATGGCCCAGACACCCACCCCGAGAGACGTCGACGCATTCCTGGACAGCCACGATGATCGGCGACGACCCGGACTTGTCCGCAGCGCTGGAGGCCAGTGACGCCGCCGGACTCCCACAGATTGCCGTCTCGGCACAGCAGGGCAAGTTCCTGTCGTTGCTGACCCGCGCGACCAAAGCGCAGAACATCCTCGAGATCGGAACGCTGGGCGGCTTCAGCACCATCTGGCTGGCGCGGGGTGCGGGCCCCGGGGGGCGCGTGGTGACGCTGGAATACGAGCCCAGGCACGCCGACGTCGCGCGGACCAACCTCGATCGCGCTGGTATCGGCGATCGGGTGCAGATCATCGTCGGCGCGGCACTGGAGACGTTGCCGACCGTCACCGGCGACCCGTTCGATCTGGTCTTCATCGATGCGGACAAGGAGAACTACCCCGAGTACCTGCAGTGGGCGCTCAGGCTGACCCGGCCGGGCTCGGTCATTGTGCTGGACAACGTCATCCGCGATGGCAAGATCCTGGATCCGGAATCTGATGACCTCAGGATCCAGGCAACACGCGAGACGTTGGAGCTGATGGGCCGCCATCCTCAATTGGACACGTCGGTCATCCAGACGGTCGGTTCAAAGCACTGGGACGGCTTCGCCCTCGCGCTGGTCCGGTAGCGTCCCGCCCGGCTAGCCGCAGACGGCGCCGATCGCGGCCGAGCTGACCAGCTTGACGTACTTGGCCAGCACCCCGGTCTTGTAACGGGGCGGCGGAGGACTGAAATCCTTTTGCCGAGCCTCGAATTCGGCGGGGTCGGTCAGCACGTCGAGCGTGCGACTGGCGACGTCCAGGCGGATCCGATCGCCGTCGCGCACGAATGCGATCGGGCCGGCGTCCACCGCCTCGGGCGCGACGTGCCCCACGCAAAGTCCGGTTGTGCCGCCGGAGAACCGGCCATCGGTAAGCAGCAGAACGTCTTTGCCGAGTCCGGCGCCCTTGATGGCGCCGGTGATCGCGAGCATCTCACGCATCCCCGGGCCGCCCTTGGGGCCTTCGTAGCGGATCACCACGACGTCGCCACTGGTGATGGTGCCGTCCTCAAGAGCGTCCAGCGCGGCTCGTTCGCCATCGAAAACCCTTGCAGTGCCTTCGAACACGTCCGAGTCGAAACCGGCCGTCTTGACCACCGCTCCCTCGGGCGCCAGCGATCCCCGCAGGATGGAGATGCCACCGGTCGGGTGGATCGGGTTGTCCAGCGCGCGCAACACTTTGCCGTCGGGATCCGGCGGGGCAATGCTGGCGAGATTCTCGGCCATGGTCTTGCCGGTGACCGTCAGGCAGTCGCCGTGTAAGAGGCCAGCGCCTAACAGTGCTTTCATTACCACCGGGACACCGCCAATGTGGTCCACGTCGAACATCACGTGCTTGCCGAACGGCTTGACATCGGCCAGATGTGGCACCCGCGACCCGATCCGGGTGAAGTCGTCGAGCGACAGCTTGACGTCGGCTTCGTGGGCGATGGCAAGCAGGTGCAACACCGCGTTGGTCGAGCCGCCGAAGGCCATCACCACCGCGATCGCGTTTTCGAACGCCTCCTTGGTCAGGATGTCGCGGGCGGTGATGCCGCGGCGCAGCAGTTCGACGACGGCCTGACCGCTGCGCCGCGCGAACCCGTCGCGGCGCCGGTCGGTGGCCGGCGGGGCCGCGCTGCCCGGCAACGACATCCCCATCGCCTCGGCGGCGCTGGCCATGGTGTTTGCGGTGTACATGCCGCCGCACGCGCCCTCCCCCGGACAGATCGCCCGCTCGATGGCGTCCACGTCGGCGCGCGACATCAGGCCGCGAGAGCAGGCGCCGACTGCCTCGAATGCGTCGATGATCGTGACGTCGCGCTCGCTGCCGTCCTCCATCTTGGCCCGTCCGGGCAGGATGGAGCCCGCGTAGAGGAATACCGACGCCAGGTCCAGGCGTGCGGCAGCCATCAGCATCCCGGGCAGCGATTTGTCGCATCCGGCCAATAGCACCGAGCCGTCGAGTCGCTCGGCCATCATCACGGTCTCCACGCTGTCGGCGATCACCTCGCGGGAGACCAGCGAGAAGTGCATCCCCTCGTGGCCCATCGAGATGCCGTCGGAAACGGAGATCGTGCAGAACTCAAGCGGATAGCCGCCGGCCGCGAACACGCCCTCCTTGACCGCCTTGGCCAGCCGCTCCAACGGCAGGTTGCACGGCGTGATCTCGTTCCACGACGAGGCGACCCCGATCTGTGGCTTGGCGAAGTCTTCGTCTTCCATGCCGACCGCCCGCAGCATGCCGCGAGCGGCGGTCTTCTCCAGACCGTCGGTGACGTCACGGCTGCGCGGTTTGATGTCAGCGATTCCCGCCGCGTCGGTGGTATGAGCCATTGATCAAGTATGCGCGCCTAATTTGCGCCCATAATTATCGGGGTATACCCCGCTGGGGTATAGCCTGTCCAGTGCGTCGGGAGAGTCCGGGAGAGGAAGCATGACGACCACACACGGATATTCGGATCAGAAAGACAACTACGCCAAACGACTGCGGCGCATCGAGGGTCAGGTGCGTGGTATCGCGCGGATGATCGAGGACGACAAATACTGCATCGACGTCCTCACCCAGATCAGCGCCGCCAACAGCGCCTTGCGTTCGGTGGCGCTGAACCTGCTTGACGAGCACCTGAACCACTGCGTCACCCGGGCCGTGGCTGACGGCGGCGACGAGGCGAACAACAAGCTCGCCGAGGCCTCGGCCGCCATCGCGCGCCTGGTTCGCTCCTGATCTCCCGGGGGTGTGTTGAAAACCTAAAGTCGGGTGTCCCATCCGTGCAGTGCGTACGGTAAGAACAGCGTGATCGCGCCGCGTCCTACGCCAGTGGCCGGCCGATGCCGCCGCCAACGCCATGACTACTGAAACCGCAACTGCCGCCACCGCCGCACGAACGTGGACGCCACGGGTCGCGGCGCAGCTTTCTGTGCTGGCCGCAGCTGCCTTTACCTATGTCACTGCCGAAATCCTGCCGGTGGGCGCACTGCCGGCGATATCGCGAGACCTGCACGTCAGCGTGGTCCTAGTGGGAACCTTGCTGGCCTGGTACGCGCTGGTGGCGGCCCTGACGACGATTCCGCTGGTGCGGTGGACGGCGCACTGGCCCCGCCGCCGCGCGCTGGTGATCAGCCTCACCTGTCTGACGACGTCGCAGGTGATCTCGGCGCTGGCGCCCAATTTCGCGGTGCTGGCCGCCGGACGGGTGCTGTGTGCGGTCACCCACGGCTTGCTGTGGTCGGTTATCGCCCCGATTGCCACCCGACTGGTGCCGGCGAGCCATGCCGGACGGGCCACCACGTCGATCTACATCGGGGCCAGCCTGGCGCTGGTGGTCGGCAGTCCACTGACCGCCGCCCTGAGTCTGATGTGGGGCTGGCGGCTGGCGGTGGTGTGCATCATCGTGGTTGCGGCCGTCGTCACCGTGGCCGCGCGGGTGTTGTTGCCGGAAATGGTGCTCACCGAGGATCAGCTGGCCCATGTCGGTCCGCGGTCACGGCATCACCGCAATTGGCGATTGATCACGGTCAGCCTGCTCGCGATGATCGCGGTTACCGGCCATTTCGTTTCCTACACGTACATCGTGGAGATCATTCGCAACGTCGTCGGCGTCCGCGGGCCGAATCTGGCCTGGGTGCTGGCTGTCTACGGGGTCGCGGGCCTGCTCTCCGTACCCTTGGTGGCACGGCCGCTCGACCGCCGGCCCCGGGGCGCCATCATCTTCTGCATGGCCGGATTGACGGCCGCGTTCACCGTGCTGACCACGCTGGCATTCTGGGGGCGGCCGGCTGCTGCGACGGTCCTGATCGGGGTGGGCGCGATCGTGCTGTGGGGAGCCCTGGCCACCGCGGTGTCGCCGATGATGCAATCCGCGGCGATGCGCAACGGGGTTGATGATCCCGACGGGGCGTCGGGCCTGTACGTGACGGCATTTCAGGTCGGCATCATGGGTGGTTCGCTGTTGGGTGGGCTTTTCTACGAGCGCAGTGTGGCGATGATGCTGACCGCCTCCGCGGCCTTGATGGGTCTCGCGCTCATCGGTGTTGCGGCTAACCGGCAGATGCTGATCGTTCCCGCCGCAACTTCACATGTCGATTGATCGCACCAGCTCAACGCCCTGAATCGAGTCGTTACCGGCTTTCCGGCGGGCGTCGAAGCGGTAGCTGGCCTCTTTCTTATGCCACACTTAGATTCAAGAAAGTGAACTGGAGGGATGCATCATGTCGCGCTGGACGAGGGGAAGCCTGTTCGCCGTCCGCAACACAGTAGGAATTGCTTCGGGATTGGCTCTGGTGTTGGTGCTGGGCAGTGGCTTCGGCACCGGGGCTGCCCTCGCGGACCCGGACCAGGCGCCCGGCGATCCAGGTGCGGTCGCGGCCCCGGGCGGGCCGCCCGCTCCGCTGCCCTTTGGGTTGCCGCCTGCCGCCAACCCGTTGGGGTTGCCGCCCTTCGGCCCGGCAGCAGGGGTGGCACCGGGTCCGGTCACCGGCCAGGATCCGACACCGTTCACCGGGACGGCTCCGTTCGGTCCGCCGAACTTCGTCCCGAAAGGCGGCGCGACGGTGGGAGTGGGCCAGCCGATCATCATCAACTTCCCCGGCCGCGTTGAGGACGCCGGGGCGGCCGAAGCCGCCGTCCACGTTTCGTCGATCCCCCCTGTTTCTGGCAAGTTTTACTGGATGACTCCGACGCAGCTGCGCTGGCGCCCGTTGAACTTCTGGCCCGCCCACACCGCGGTGACCGTCGACGCGGGCGGCACCGTATCCGGCTTCCAGACCGGTGACTCGCTGATCGCCACCGCCGACGACTCCACCCACCAACTGACCATCACCCGCAACGGCGTCGTGGAGAAGACATTCCCGATGTCGATGGGTATGTCGGCCGGTAATCACCAAACCCCTAACGGCACGTACTACGTGCAAGAGAAGATGCCCTCGGTGGTGATGGATTCCTCGACCTACGGGGTCCCGGTCAACTCGACGTACGGCTACAAGGTGACAGTCGCCCTGGCCGTCCGGTTCGACAACGTCGGTGACTTCGTACACAGCGCGCCGTGGTCTGTGGACGACCAGGGCAAGCGTGACGTCAGCCATGGCTGCATCAACATCAGTCCCACCAACGCGCAGTGGTTCTTCGACAACTTCGGTGCGGGCGACCCGATCGTCGTGAAGAACTCCTCCGGCGGCAGTTACACGAAGAACGACGGCTCCAACGACTGGCAGAACTAGCCTCTCCACGCCCAGCAGACGCAAAATCGCCCTTTTCGGATCGGAAAAGGGCGATTTTGCGTCTGATCGCGGGAAGTGGTGGGGCTAGTTCCAGATCCTGACCCGACGCCGGGGCTCCAGGAACAACGCGTCGTCTTCGGTCACCTCGAAGGCCTCGTAAAAGGCGTCCAGGTTGCGGATGACGCCGTTGCACCGGAACTCCGGCGGTGAGTGCGGATCGACGGCCAAGCGCCGGATCGCCTCCGCGTCACGCGACTTGGTCCGCCACACCTGAGCCCAGCCGAAGAACACCCGCTGGACGCCAGTGAGACCGTCGATAACCGGAGCCGGCTGGCCGTTAAGCGACAACTGGTAAGCGAGTAGCGCGATGGAGAGCCCACCCAGGTCGCCAATGTTCTCCCCGACGGTGAAGGCGCCGTTCACATGGTGGTCACCGGGCAGTCCTCTGGGCGCGAAGGCCTCGTACTGTTCGATGAGCGCCTTTGTGCGAGAACCGAACTCGGTGCGGTCGTCGTCGGTCCACCAGTCGACCAGGTTGCCGTCGCCGTCGTACTTGGCGCCCTGGTCGTCGAAGCCGTGCCCGATCTCGTGTCCGATCACGCGCACCGATGCCACCGTAGTTGGCGGCGTCGTCGGCTTCAGCGTCGAAGAACGGCGGCTGCAAAATGGCTGCGGGGAAGACGATTTCGTTCATCCCCGGGTTGTAGTAGGCGTTGACGGTCTGGGGCGTCATGAACCATTCGTCGCGGTCCACCGGACCGCCGAGCTTGGCCAGCTCCCGGTCGCTGCCGACCACGCTGCCGCGCTGATAGTTGCCGTACAGATCGGCACGGTCGATCACCAGCGTCGAATAGTCGCGCCATTTAGCCGGGTAGCCGACCTTGGCGGTGAACTTGTCCAGCTTGGTCAGCGCGCGCTCGCGGGTGGCCGGCGTCATCCAGTCCAGGTCGCTGATGCTGATCCGGTAGGCCTCTCGCAGATTGTCGACCAGGGTGTCGATACGGGCCTTGGCGCCCGGCGGGAAATGCCGCTCTACGTAGAGCTTTCCGACGGCGTCGCCCATCAGACCCTGCACCAGCGATACGCCCCGCTTCCAGCGGTCCCGGATCTCCTCGGTGCCGGTCAACAGGCGCCCGTAGAAGTCGAAGTCCGCGTCGACCAGAGCCTCAGTCAACAGGCTGGCCCGCGCGGAGATCAAACGCCAACGCGCCCAGCGCTTCCAGTCGTCGAGATCCTCACTCTCCCACAAGCTGGCGAAAGCGGTCAGGTAATCAGGTTGCCGCACAATCAGTTCGGCGACACCCTCCGGCGTGGTGCCCAGCGCCGCCCACCCAGCCCGCCCAGTCGAAACCCGCCTCGGTCTCTAGCTCGGCGAAAGTCCGCAGGTTGTAGGTCAGATCGGCGTCGCGGCGCTTGACCACGTCCCAGTGCGCGGCGGCCAGCTTCGTCTCCAGCGCCACGATGCGGGCTGCGGTGTCGCGATGGTCTTCGGAGGACCCGCCGAACACCAGGCCGAACATCCGCGCGATGTGTCCCGGGTAGGCCGCCAGCACCTCGGCGTGCTGCTCGTCGCGGTAGTAAGACTCGTCAGGCAGGCCGATGCCGGATTGGCTCAGGTGCGCCAAATAGCGGGTCGAGTTCTTCGAATCGGTGTCCACGTAGACCCCGACACCGCCGCCGACACCGGTACGCTGCAGCGCACCGATGACGGCGGCCAGCGCGGCGGCATCAGCGGCGTCGTCAATCGTTGCCAGTTCGTCGAGCAGCGGTTGGACACCCCTGCGTTCGACGGCCTCCTCGTCGAGGAAGCTGGCATAGAGGTCGCCGATGCGTTGTGCGTCCGTTCGCGGCGCCGGCCCGGACTGGCTGGCTTCGACGATCAGGTCGCGCACCTGTTCCTCTGCCTTGTCGAACAGGTCACGGAAGGCACCGTCGGTGGCTCGGTCGGCGGGCATGTCGTATTCCGCCAGCCAGCGGCCGTTGACGTGGCCGAACAGGTCGTCTTGGGGTCGGGCATCGGGATCGACGTGGCTCAGGTCGATGCCCGAGCGAATGGCCTCTACAGTCACCCCGCCATCCTTCCATCTCTTTTCGGGTGCGACGATCGGCCCATGTCAGACGGCGAGCAGACCGAGCCAGCGGCCGACGAAGATGCTGCCGCCGGATCGGCCGACGCAGCCGGATCCGAATCCGCTGGGCCTGAAGCCGGGTCTGAAACAGGGCCTGAACCAGGAGGCCGGATGCTGTCCACTTACGGCATCGCGTCGACCTTTCTCGGGGTGCTGTCGGTCGCCGCGATCGTGCTCGGCGTGTTGATCTGGTCTTCGCACCGCAACGATGACGCCGAACGCACCTACCTGACCCGGGTCATGCAGACCGCCGCCGACTGGACTGGCGTGCTGATCAACATGAACAGCGCCAACATCGACGCCAGCCTGCAGAAGCTGCACGACGGAACAGTCGGAGAACTCAACACGGACTTCGACGCCGCCGTACAGCCCTACCGGCAGGTGGTGGAAAAGCTGCAGTCCAAGAGCGCCGGCCAGATCGAGGCGGTGGCCATCCAAACCGTGCAGCACGACCTCGACTCCCAACCGGGAGTGGCGCGGCCGGTGGTCACCACCAAACTGCCCGCGTTCGCCACCCGGACCGACTCGGTGATGCTGGTCGCGACGTCGGTCAGCGAGAACGCCGGCGCCAAGCCGCAGACGGTGCGCTGGAATTTGCGCCTCGACGTCTCGAACGTGGACGGCAAGCTGATGATCTCCGGCCTGGGATCGATCCGATGAGAAACCTGTGGCGGCTGCTCGCATTCGACATCGTGGCCCCGCTGGCCGCGATCGCCGCGCTGCTGATGATCGGCGTGGTCCTCGGCTGGCCGCTGTGGTGGGTGTCGGCGTGCTCGGCACTGGTGCTGCTGATTTTGGAAGGAGTGGGGGCGGACTTTTGGCTGCTGCGCCGTGACTCGGTCAGCGTCGGGACCGACGACGACGGGCCCGGGCTGCGGCTGGCCGTTGTGTTCCTGTGCACGGCCGCCCTGGTGGCGGCGGTGCTGGTTGGGTATACCCACTGGACCACGCCGGACCGCGACTTCAAGGCGGACTCCCGCGACGCAGTGCAGGTCGCGACCGGGATGGCCGAGGCCGCCGCGTCGTTCACCCCCAGTTCCCCCGACAAGCTCTATCGACCGGGCGGCCGCAATGATGGTGCCGGAGCAGGCCGGCCCGTTCAAGCAGCAATACGCCAAATTCAGTGCCGACCTGGCCCAGCACAACGTCACGGCGCAAGCCACCACCCTGGCGGCTGGGGTCGAGGCCCTGGGGCCGGCCGCGGCCAGTGTGGCGGTGGTGCTGCGCGTCATCGAGACCACACCCGGCCAGCCACCAAGCCAGGCGGCGCCCGCACTGCGGGTGACACTGAAAAAGCACGGCAGCGACTGGCAGGTGTTCGAACTGATGCCGCTCAACTCCCGCTAGCGGTGTCGAAGGTCTGAGTGCCGAGCACGATCGCGAGTGCCAGCCGCTCGGCGTCCTCCGTCGCGGGTTCGGCCGTATAGATCGTGATGCGCAGGTCGTCGGCGGCGACGATGAGCGTGTCGCAGTCCAGCGTCATGCGCCCGACGTCGGGGTGGTCGACAACCTTGCGCCGCCCCTGCTCCCGGTGCGGCTCCGGGGCGCCTGCGTCCCAGAGTTCGACGAAGCGCGGGCTCTGCGCAGACAGTTCGCGGATCAGCTGCTTCAGCCGCGGGTCGGCGGGATAACGGGCGGCCGTCAGGCGCAGGTCGGCGACCAACCGAGCCTGGAAGTCGGCCTGCTCTTCGGGGGTGTGGACCGCGCGATTGCCCGGCCCGACGAGGTTGCGCCATACGGCGTTGCGCTCGATTCCGCGCCAGCCCGTTGTCCGGCCCATCAGCGCGTCATACGGCGCGTTGGCGACGACGAGTGTCCAGGTGGCGTCGTGGACGGCGACAGGGGTGTTCGCCATGCGGTCGAGCAGACGCTGCACGCTGGCCGTGATTCGGGACGAGACGAGGTCGAGTCCCGGGGCGACAAGCCCGGCCAGCCGGAACAACAGGTCACGCTCGGCGTCGGAAATGCGCAGGGCGCGGGCCAGCGCCTCCACCACCTGCACTGAGGGTGAGGTGGCCCGGCCCTGCTCGAGCCTGGTCAGATAGTCCACCGAGATCCCGGCCAGCCCGGCGAGCTCTTCTCGGCGTAGCCCGGCCGCCCGGCGCCGTCCCCCGATCGGGACGCCGACCGTGGTGGGCGCCACCCGGTCGCGCCAATGACGCACCGTCGGACCGAACTCCCATAAATCCATCACTCCACTGTGCGGCGCCGCGGGCACCCGCGAAAGGGTTTGTCCTGGCACTGCCAGTCCTACGACAAGCGGACGACTGCCTGACCGCCGGATTCTGGCCGAGACTCAAAGCATGACCGCTACTGCTTCCGATGCTGTTGGAACCGTGCTCATTACCGGACCGACCGGCGGGCTGGGCCGGGCCGCAACGCTGGCCATGGCCGGTCGTCCGGCCTCACAACGCCCCGACCTGCTGCTGGTGGGCAGGGCCGGTCCTGCGTTGACAGAGGTGGCCGAAGCCGCCCAGGCAGTCGGAGCGACCGCCCACGAGATCGGCTGCGACCTGGCCCGGCTGGCCGACGTGCGCGCCGCCGCGCAACGCGCCAACGAGCTGCTGGGGGCCGGCGCGGTGCGCCCACTGCACGGGTTGGTGGCCAACGCAGGCGTCACGTCCATCGACACCCACACCGCATCCGCGGACGGATACGAACTGACCTTCGCCGTCAACTATCTAGCCCACGCGCAGCTAATCGGCGACCTCGTCGATTCCTTCGTAGCCCCCGCACGCATTGTGCTGCTGGGCTCGAACACTTACCACCAGAACATCTTTCGCCGAATTCTTCGGGTTCCGCCGGCGCAGTGGCGGGATCCGACCGAACTTGCCCGGCCCGCGGAGCCGGACGAGCCCGCGACGAGGACCCGCAGCGGTGTCGCCTACTCCGACTCTAAGCTCGCGATCCTGTATTACGCGCACGAACTGCAACGCCGACTTCCGGCGGGGAACCCGGGCATCGGCGTTGTGGTGTTCGAGCCGGGATTCATGCCGGGCACCGGGCTCAGCCGGGGGCACGGCCCGGCTTTTCAGCGGATCGGCCGCCTACTGGAGCGGATCCCGGGCGTCTCGTCGCCGACCGAGTCGGGTCCGGCGCTCGCCTCGATCGTCCTCGACGACCGCTGGGGGCACCTGTGCGACGGAGCGTTCGTCGTAAAGGACGCGGAACGCGAGGTCAAACCCGTTGCGATGGACCCCGCGCGGGAAGCACGGCTGTGGAAGACCACCGCCGGACTCCTTAACCCGGCGTCCTAGTCGGGCGGCCTAGTCGGGACTAGCTTGCGCGGACTTCACCTTGACGAACCGGTCCGACAATCGGCGCATCCGGATCATCAGCGAGGCCGACGGGCTGGCGCTGCCGTCGAGGTAAGTGGCCAGATCCTCGGGTGCCGCCCCGATGCGGGAAGCGAATTCCTGCGGTCCCAGCCCGGAACGGTCGATGAGCAGGCGCACATGGCGGGCCACCTCGGCGCGTTCGTTGCCCTCCAGGTGGATGCGGGCACGTTCCAGTACTTCCCAGAGCGCCTTGGAGATGCCGTAGGGCCGAGTGCCGGCCAGGACTTCTTCGACCTGGCGGGCTGTCCGCCCGTACGGGTCGCGTTTTAGCGCCGCGGCAATGCGCTTCCAGGTGTCGATGTCGCCGCCTTGCAGTGCCGAGCGAATGGCGGCGGTCGGCCAGAACTCCACCGGCTGGTCCAGGTCTTGCTCAGATGCGCCGCTAGATCCGCTGTCGGGCCCGTCCCGTTCAATGCCGGTCCGCTGGGGCGGTACGGGGCGTCGGTCGGCTGCCAACGTCACCTCGCCTCCTCCAGCATCGCCACGGCGACTGACAGGCACCGCTGCCTGACCTCGTCCCATTCCGCTTTAGCATCCGGTTCGGACCACTGGTCATCGTTGAAATCGGATGGATGTGGATCGGAGAGCCGAGAGACCAATTGGGTGGCGATCCATTGCCGCCTGGGTGGTTGACTACAGTAGTACCTGTCCATTCCCGCTAGTACTTCAGCAGCGGTTTCGGGTTCTAACGTGTCCACCATGTCAGCGAATTCGGCGTAATCGCGGCTGCTGTTACGGCACATGATCAGGTAGCCCTTCAGGCGCAGCGTTTCGGCGCCCGTTGGGATCAACAATCGGTCGCCGGTGGGCAATTGCACCTGAGTGGTCTCCACCGGGCTGCTCCGTTCATACCGGGGCCGGGTGGTCTTGTCGGCTTTGATCTCCAGTGCGTCGATGGCGACCGACAGCCGATCGCGCCACAGCGTGACGGGGTGCACCGACCGGTCGGTCCAGGGGATCGCTCGGGCGAGGCCGTTACGGGGCACCACCGCGCCCGCCGGTCTCCCGGTCGCCGCGTGACCGTTGCCGTTGCCTTTGCCGTGACCGCCGTTCCGCGCTTGCTCGTGAATGTCATTGGGCCCATAGGGCTCACCGGGCGCATTGCCGTTGCGGCCGCAGCCGGTGAAGGCCAGCGGGTCGGCCACACTGATGGCGTTGGGTGCCAGATGCTTGAGCTTGGCTGCCGACTTGAGCGCCACCCGCAGGTCCGCAGGCGGCGCGATCGCCGCCGAGATGTCGTCGGGGATGACGACGACGTCACCGAGGTCGACGTCGGGCAGCGCCCTGTCGAAGTCGACAGACGGCAAGATCCTGGACATCCACCGGGGCATCCACCAGTTCCACTCGGCGAACATCGCCATCAGCGCCGGTACCAGGACCAGCCGAACCACGGTGGCGTCCACCGCGATCGCGACGGCGCAAGCCACGCCGATCTCGGCGACCAGCGGCATGCCGGCGAACGCGAAGCCGATGAACACCGCGATCATGATCAGGGCGGCGCTGGTGATGGTGCGCGCGCTGGTGCTTACGCCGTAGACGACCGCATCGCGGGTGTTGCCGGACCGCAGGAAGCGCTCCCGGATTCTGGTCAGCAGGAAGATCTCGTAGTCCATGGACAACCCGAAGGTCATCGCCAGCACCAGCGGGGGAACGGTGCTGTCGATCGAGGGAAGGTGCGGGAATCCGAGCCTCTCCAGCCAGCCCCACTGGAAGACCACGACCAGGCTGCCGTAGGCCGCGGCCACCGACAGCAGGGTCATCAGGACGCCTTTGAAGGCCAAGAACACCGAGTGGATGGAGATCAAGAGCATCACGAACGCGATGAGCGCGACGAACAGCAAAACCGTCGGCAGTGTCGCCGACACCCGGTCATCGAAGTCTTTGATCAGCGCGGTCGGGCCGCCCACGTCTATCTGCGCCGCGCTTGCGCCGGTGACGTCGGGCAGCTGGGAGCGCATCCAGCCGACCGTGTCGCGGGCGCCCATATCCTCGGGATCGACCGACAACACGGCGGTGAGCAGCGCGCTGCCGTTGTCGTCGGCGAACTGCGGGGGTGTCACCGAGAGGACGTTGGGGGCCTTGATCACCCGCTCACGGATCGCGTTGACGGTCTGGCTGTGCGCGGGCGAGGACGCGCCGCCGTCCGGAAAGGTGACCAGCACTTGAACCGGGCCAAGCGCGCCGGGCCCGAGCGCCTGGGCGGCCGCCGCCACGCCTGCGCGGATCTCGTGCGACGAGTCGAACTGACGCAGCAGGCTGTTACCCAGGACCATCGACCCTGCCGGGTGCCGCCATCAACAGCAGGACGATAGAGGCAGCCAGCGCCGATATCCACGGCCGGCGCATCACCGAGGAGACCCAGCGGTTCCAGAACGGGGACGCGGTGGCCTCCGGCCGGCGTGACCAGTGCAGCAGCACCGACCTCTTGGCGGCTGCGCGGCCGAATGTCCCCAGCGCCGCCGGGGTCAAGGTGGCCGACGTCAGCATCGCGACAGCGACGGCGAGAATTGCCCCGGTAGCCATCGACTTCAGCGCCGGCGTATTGATGAAATAGGTCGCGGTGAGCGAGGCGATGACCGTCATCCCAGATAACACCACCGCCAGTCCGGACGTAGCCATCGCGGCGTCCACGGCTTCGCGTGGCTGGCGCCCGCCGCGCAATTCCTCGCGGTAACGCATCAGGATGAACAGGGAATAGTCGACGGCGAGCGCTATCCCGAACATCGACACCGTCGAGGTCACGAACACCGACATCGTGGTGAATGACGACAGCAGGAAGACCAGGCCCATGGTCACGATCACCGTGCAGATGCCGAGGACCAGCGGGATGGCCGCGGCGGCCAGGGAACCGAACACCGCGAGCAGCACGACCAGAATGATCGGCAGATTCCACTGTTCCGCCTTGGCGATGTCGTGTTTGGTGTTGGCTGCCGCCGCGGTGGTCAACGCGCCCTGTCCAATGACGTAGAGCCGCACCCTGCCGTTGGCGGTCTGGCCGGACTGGTCGCCCTTGACGCCGACCTTGTCGCGGAGTCGCTTGGCGAGGTCACTGGTGCTGGCGTTGTGCGAGTCCAGCCGGAGCGACACCACATACGGCCGGTCCGGTTCCGGTGGCCGCTGGGTGGGGTTGGACACCTCCGTCACGCCGGGGAACTCGCCCGCGATCTGCCGCAGCAACCCGACCGCGTCATTGATGTCCTGGTACGTGGCATCGGGACGGGGAGCCGCCACCAGCGCGAGCGAAGACGCACCCTGCTCGTGGTATTGATCCTCGAGCTGATCGTGGACCACCAGCGACTGCGACCCGGCCACTTCGAAGCCGCCACCGGTGAGATTTCCCGACTGGGTAAGCGCCAGATAGACCGCCGGGACCAGGGCAAGCAGCCAACCTGTGAAGACCAACCAGCGATGCCTGCGCAGGTTGCGGCTTAGGCGCATCATGAACTGCTGGATTTCGGTCTCCCCGAGTTGGTACACACACACAACGCGTGCACGCGCGAGAATACCGCAGCGAACTGTGCGGCTGGGCGGCTTCTCATAGCTGAACTGCAACGATTCGGTCGCGGCAAGGACGCGTTAAGGTCACCGACCGACACTGGGAGACAGGTCGATGGTCTGGGACCCCGGCCACTCGAGTTGGCACCCCCGACCGCGGAGATGGCAGGATGACAGACGGCCGCGCAGGTAAGTCGGGGGACTTCAGACAAACTCCGCAGTTCAGCGCAGATCGTTTATCGCAGCCGGTTGTGCGGAGCGTGGCCCCGATTCATTTGGAAGCTAGATTCAATTAGGAGCTAGGACATGAACGCCATTGCGACCAGACGCGGCAGACTTTTCGCAGGGCTGGTCGCCGCCGCCGTACCGAGCGCTGCCTGCGGAGTTCTGGCGGTGCTGAGCGGGCCGCCGGCCACTGGCGCTTCGGATCCGTGTGCGGCCAGTGAAGTCGCCCGCACGATCGGTTCGGTCGCCAAGTCGATGGGTGACTACCTGGACTCGCATCCAGAGACCAATCAGTCGATGACCGGGATCCTGCAGCAGCAGGCAGGCCCGCAATCGTTGACTTCGATGAAGTCCTACTTCGAGGCCAACCCCAAGGCCGCCGCTGATATGACGTCCATCTCGCAACCGCTGACCGTCCTTTCGACCCAATGCAAGCTCCCGATCAGCCTTCCGCAGGCCATGGGCATCATGCAGCAGGCGCAGGGCGCGGTGCCATTGCCCGGAACGCCGGTGGCGCCACCCGCCGCAGCCGGCACGCTTCCGCCGAAGACCGTCGGCTAACGGTCGCCTTCGGGCACGCGATCGTGGGTTGGATCGAGCGGAGGCAGTGGACCCTGCAGGGCGGCTTCTGCGTTCAACGGCAGGTCCGGCGGCAGGTCCAGACGCGGTAGCGGACCCGTCGGCGCGTCGTCGTCGGAGTCGGCGGTGTTCACGGTGCGGAACACGAAGAAGAACACCACCCAGCCGACCGCCGCGATAAACAACCAACTGATCAATCGGTAGATCAGCATCGCCGAGATGGCGCTCGGCAACGACATGCCGCTGGAGACCAGGCCCGGCACCAGCACCGCTTCGACGATGAGCAACCCTCCGGGCATCAGCGGAATCGTGCCGACCGCGCGGGCCGCGGCGTAAGCCACCATCAACCCCGCGACGGACGCATGGTCGCCGGCTGCATAAGCGGCGAAGCCCAGGCACGCCACATCGGCGATCCAGTTCAACATCGACCAGCTGAACGCCACCCCCAGGTCGCGTCGCCGCAGGCTCACCGATTCGAGCTGCATAAGCGTCTCGCGCCATTTGTCCAGGCCGGTCTCGGCTGGCTTACCGCGAACCGAGTTGACCCAGGCCAGGACTCGGCTGCCGATCCCCTCAATCAGCTCCGGCCGCGACGCCACCGCCTGTGCCAGCAACAGCAACGCGACGAAGCCGCCCAGGGTGAACAACAACGAAAGCGGGTTGTCCTTCGCGCCCAGCAGAAACGCTCCGCCCAATCCGAGCAGTGCCAATCCCACCGCCTGCAGCACACCGGACATCACCAGCTGCCACGACGCCACCACCGTGGAGGCGCCCCACATGCGTTGCTGGCGAAGCAAAAACGTGGCCGAGAGCACCGGGCCGCCGGGCAGCGTGGTGCTCAGCGAGTTGGCGGCGTAGAAGGCGGCCTCCGACCGTAACCGCTTGACGTGCACCCCGGCCGACCTCAGCAAGGTGCGCTGGATCTGCGCGAAGCTGTGCATCGAGGCGGCCGCGGCGACTACCGACGCCAGTAGCCACCACCAGTTGGCGTCGTACAAGCTCATCCAGGCTTTGGCCAACTGGTCCCAGCCCAGGGCAACCTCGACGGCAAGCACGACGGCGACGATGCACATGACCGCCCAGCGCAACCACCAGTACTTGCCGCGCGGAGCTTCCTCGCGCGCGCACGCGATCTTTTGGGCCGGGGCGTCATACGACACGTGTTTTAGGGTAACCGCGCAGGTGGCGCCACCCTCTGCGGCTCTCCGGCCGTGTCTTGGACGTAATCGGATCGTGCCGGGCGGCCGGACTAGGCTGGCCGGATGTCGGCAAACTTCCGCGAAGCCGCCTCGGACAGCGCCTCAGTCGAGCCCCTGGTCCGCAAGACCGCCGCCTGGGCGTGGCGGTTGCTGGTCATTCTGGCCGCCTTCCTCGCCCTGCTGTGGGTGGTCAAGCAGCTGGAGATCATCGTCGTGCCGGTGTTGCTGGCATTGATGCTCAGTGCGTTGCTGGTACCGGCGGTCGACTGGCTGGACCGGCATGGGTTGCCGCGCGGCGGCGCGGTGGCGGTGGTCTTGCTCGGCGGATTGGCCGTTCTGGGCGGCATCCTCACGTTCGTCATCAGCCAGTTCATCGTCGGTGTGCCTGATCTGGTCGAACAGGTGACCCGCAGCATCGAGTCCACCAAAAGATGGCTCATCCACGGGCCCGCGCATTTGCGCGGCGAACAGCTCAACAACGCGGGTAACGCCGCGGTCCAGGCGCTGCACAACAACCAGGCGAAGTTGACCAGCGGCGCGCTGTCGACAGCCGCCACCATCACCGAACTGGTCACCGCCGCGGTGTTGGTGCTGTTCACGCTGATTTTCTTTCTCTACGGCGGCCGCAACATCTGGCAGTACGTGGCGAAGATCTTCCCTGCCGATGTGCGGGCGAGAGTGCTGGACGCGGGCGCCGCCGGATACCGGTCGCTGATCGGGTACGTGCGGGCGACGTTCCTGGTGGCCCTGACGGATGCGGCCGGGGTCGGCACCGGGCTGGCGGTCATGGGGGTACCGCTTGCGCTGCCGCTGGCCTCGCTGGTGTTCCTGGGCGCCTTCATCCCACTGATCGGTGCCCTGGTCGCTGGATTTCTGGCGGTGGTGGTCGCCCTGCTCGCCAAGGGGATTGTCTACGCGCTGCTGACATTGGGTTTGCTGATCGTGATAGCTCAGATCGAAGCGCACGTGTTGCAGCCGCTTGTGATGGGCCGCGCGGTCGCGATTCACCCACTCGCGGTGGTGCTGGCTATCTCCACCGGTGGTTTTATTGCGGGGATTGTCGGCGCCCTGCTGGCCGTACCGACGGTCGCGTTCTTCAATAACGCGATACAGGTGCTGCTCGCCAAAGATCCGGCGTCCGAACTCGACCAGCAGGGCGAGGATGCGCAGGCCTCTGGCGTGATGCACGCCGACTCGGATACCGCCGAGGTTGATTCCGGCTGACCGGGCCTACAACCGTCCTTCGCGGCGCAGCAGGTCCTGTGCGCTGAGGCCGCCGCTGGCGCCGCGCCGGTGCGGCCCGGTTGCGTCACCGTTATCGCCGTGGCCGTCGCTGGCTCCAAGGGCGTTCAGCTTGTTGGTGGCTGCATCGGAGTCGTCGGCTTCCGGACGCATCACCGGGATGGCGGTAGTCGGGTCGGCCGCGTCGTCCTTGCTTTTCGGGTCGGTCGGGACCGGCTGCGAAACTGGGGTAGAAACTGGCTTCGAAGCTGGCGTAGAAACTGGGAAAGCTCTGGTCTCACCGGCCGACGGTGGCACGGTTGGACCGGAGGCCGGCGGGGTCGGGGGCGCGGCCGACGGGGGACGCGCGGGGGCGGGTGGCGCGGAGTTGGCCGGGCGTTCGCGGCCGGGCGTGGTCGGCTTGACCGGCGTTGAGAAGCGAGCCGTCTTGGCTTCCATCGGTGGCACTGCTTCCACCGGTGGCACAGGTCCCGCCGACGGCCTGGTCGGAATGCGGGTCGTGCTCGCCCCGGACGGCACATCCGGTGCCGGCCTGGTCTCCGGCGTCACAGGACGTGGCCGGCCCGGCTCCCGTGCCTCCGCCGCGTCAGGGTGGGTCGGATCGTGTGCCGGCTGGGGACTTGGAGTTGGAGCTGCGGCGACGGCAACCAGGCTGGCCTCCACCGGCGGCCGCGCCGGTCGTCCATTGACGCTGGGCCGTTTGCGCTCGTCGGGCAGATTGATCTCGCCGAGTCCTATCTTGGTCTGCAGGCGCCGCATCCACCGTGGCGCCCACCAGCAGTCGTCGCCCAGCAGCTTCATCACGGACGGGACCAGGAACATTCGCACGATGGTCGCGTCCAGCAGCAACGCGGCCATCAAGCCGAACGCCAGGTACTTCATCATCACCAGGTCGGAGAACACGAACGCGCCCGCGACCACGGCAACGATCAGGGCGGCCGCGGTGATGATGCGCCCGGTGGTTGCCGTGCCGATCCGGATGGCCTCCTGAGTCGACATGCCGCGTTCTCGCGCCTCGACCATTCGGGATACCAGGAATACCTCGTAGTCCGTTGATAGACCGAAGATCAGCGCGATGATCAGTCCGATCACCGGGGCGGTCAGTGGCGTTGGCGTGAAATTCAGCCACGTCGCGAAGTGCCCGTCGACGAATATCCACGTCAGGATCCCCATGGTGGACCCGAGCGTCAGCACACTCATCAGAGTCGCCTTGATCGGCAGCACTACCGAGCCGAACGCCAGGAACATCAACACGATGGTGGTGGTGAGCAGGATGACCACCATCAGCGGCATTTTCGAGAACAGGCCCTGGATCGAATCCTGTTCCAGCGCAGGCGTTCCGCCAACCAAGACCGCGATTCCCTTGGGCGGCGTGATCGCACGCAATTCCGAAAGCTTTCTCGGGGCATCAGATTGACTGGTCAAACCGTTCTGCAGGACGCGGACCGACGGATCCTTGGATGCACCCGGCGCAACCGGGCGCTCCTGCCACATCTTCGCGGGGTCGTTGTCTTGCTCGATGAACCCGTTGATCGCCATCGCCTTGCTACGCACGTCCGCGATCTGCTGGTCGGAGACCGGCTGGTGGTTGGTGCTTTGGATGACCAGGGTCAGCGGATTCGTGCGATATCCGGGGAAGAGCTTGTCGAACTGCTCCTGCGCCTGGCGCACCGCGTTGTCCGGCGGCAGATACTTCTCACTGATGCCGCCCAACGACAGTTTGCCCACCGGAAGGATCAGCGCAAGCATGATCAGGATGATGGGCACGGCGAACAGCACCGGCCGCTTCATCACTCGGTTGACCAGCTTGCCCCAGAAACCGTTCTCCATCTCTTCGCGGGTCTTCGTCCGCTGCAGGCGGTCGGCCAGCCAGTTCAGGAACGCGGCGGAAACGCTCCAATTCCGCAGGAACGGCACCCGGAACAGGGTCCGGACGCCGAGCGCGTCGACGTGCTTGCCAAGTACACCGAGGCACGCCGGCAACAAGGTGATCGACAGAATGGCCGACAGCATCACTGACGCGATCGTGGCGTAGGTCAGCGACTTCAGGAAGCCCTGCGGGAAGAGCAGCAGCCCGATCGCCGACGCGACGATCAAGACGGCCGAAAATATCACCGTCCTGCCGGCGGTGATCACCGTTCGCCGCACCGCCGTTTCGGTGTCGTAGCCCTCGGCGATCTCTTCGCGGAACCGGCTGACGATAAACAGGCCGTAGTCGATGGCGATACCCAGACCGACCAGGGATACGACGGGCTGGGCGAAGTAGTGCACGGGACCGAAGACGGCGATGAGCCGCAAGATACCCAGCGCGCCCGCGATACACAGCCCACCGACTATCGCCGGCAGCGCGGCGGCGATCACACCGCCGAACACGAAGAAAAGCACAATAGCCACCAACGGCAGCGCCAGGATCTCCATGCGTTGCTGGTCGGTGGCGATGGTGCCGGTCAAGGCGTTGGCGACCGGCTCCAGGCCGGCGAGCTGTACCTTGCCACCGTCGAGCTTCTGCAGGTCCGGCGCGATCGCCTTGTAGTTATTGAGGATGGTGTCGTCGTCGTCGCCCTTGAGCGGGATGCTGACGAACGTGGCCTTCTTGTCCTGAGTGACCATGCCCTGAACGACGGCGCTGGTGGTTTCGGGTGCCGCCAGGTAGCCGGCCCATCCCACCACCTGGTCGGGATGGTCGGTTTTGAACTTGTTGAGCTCGTCGGTGATCCGCTTCGCCCAGGCCGCGTCGTTGATGGTCTTGCCGTCCGGCGCCTTGAAGATCGCGATGATGTGGCCGGTTCGGTCGCGACCGTAGACCTTGTCGCCGAGGACCGAGGCTTTCACGGACTGGCTGCCGTCGTCGTAAAAGCCGCTCTGGGTGACGTGTTTACCCAGGCTGAGCCCAAAAATGCCGCTGCCGAGGCTAAGAGCCACCATGACTCCGATCACGATGTACCGGTACCGGTACACGGTTCGACCCCACCAGGCGAACACGTAAGCTCCTTACTGGATCGCGAGCGACCCGCGCATTGGTTTTCCAGTGTCACACACGCGCGGTCAGTAGCGCGGACAGCGGCCGTAACGGCTGCAGCCAAGCTCCCTGGTCGGGCAGCGAATCTAAGCCGATTCGCGGCAACGCCTCCCGGAAGACGCCCTCGATGTCCTCCAAGTCGACAAAGTCCAAGGTATCCGACGCTAGTGCCCAACTCGCATGTTCACGAAATCCGATCACTTGAACCTGAGTTCCGTGCCGGGCTACCTCTTCCAGCGGTTGTCGAAACGCCTGGCCGTCGGCCGAGGCCACAACGAGCGCCGCGAGCCCTTCCCTGTGTCGCTGTTCGATGTGCCGGAGCATGTCGCGATCGACGTCGCTGTCCTCGTCGATCTTCGGCTTGGCGAACACCGCGAACCCCACGTTGCGCAGTGCGTCGACCCATGGTCGAACCAGATCGGCGCTGCCTGGCGCGATATTGGTGAAGACAGTGGCCTCGGGCTCGACCACCACGCCGGGATGATCGGCGCTGACTTCTGCCGTGCGTGCCAGCAGCCACCGGCCGAGCGCGTCGAAACGCGGACGCTCCGTCGCCGTCGGGCGCCGTCCCAGAATCGAGCCCAGGCCCATGTCGAGGTTGGGTGCGTCCCACACCAGCAGCACGCGCCCGGTTGCTGACCCGATGCTGTTGAGGCCGTCTCCGATTTGGGGGTCGGACATGGCCGTTGTTGCCGTCTCTTCGGTCAGGCTCATAAGCCCCGTCTTTCCCAGATCAGCTCGGCGACCTCGCTGCCCGCTTCGTGGGCCTTCGTCTCGTACTTGGTGGTCGGGCGAATGACCGAGATCGGCAGGGATTCGTTGCCGAGGTCGACGCGGACGAGTCGGGGTTCGGCGTCGCCGACTTCGGCGATCTGCTCGGCATAACCGGGGTGGTCCGTCGCGGCGTGCAGGACCCCGCCCGGGACCAGTCGGTCAGCGATCAGGTCGAGGGTGGCCGGCTGCAGCAATCGACGTTTGTGGTGGCGCGCCTTTGGCCACGGGTCGGGGAAGAAGACGCGGACACCGCTCAGCGAACCCGGTGCGATCAGACCTTGCAGCACGTCGAGCGCATTACCGCGGATCAACCGGATATTGCGCACCTGTTCACGCTCGATCGCGCACAGCAGCTGCGCCAGTCCCCGGCGGTAGATTTCCACCGCGATCACATCGACGCCGGGTTCTTCCTTTGCCATCGCCAGCGTTGACGTGCCGCTTCCGCATCCGATCTCCAGCACCAGCGGTGCCCGCCGGCCGAACCACGCGTCGGTGTCCAGCGGCTCTTTAGGGTCCGGACCGGGACCAACTTCCGACATGCCCAGTTCTGGCCACAGCCGCTCCCAGGTATCCCGCTGGGCGCCGGACAGCGCCGAACGCCGCGAGCGAAAGGCGGTGGCCGGGAGACGACGCCGTTCAGGCTGGGCTCCATCCTGATGTATAACGCCGTCCACGTCCGCACCGTGGGCTTGATGGGCGTCGGTCCCCATCCCGGCGTGCGCGTGCATTCGTCCATCGTGGCCCATGAACGGCCGATGTTGCCGCCTCAGGTCCAGATTGATACCCAACAGTTGCTTTCAGCTGGTACCAGATACGCGGTGGCTCGCGCCTCAACGGCATCAGGTGTCACCATTCTGGGTAGTCGATCGGCCGTCCGGGCAGGGCGATCGGGCCAATCCGATCGAGCGGGCAGGACATGAACGGACAAGGGCACCGGACTTTCGTCGAAGCGCTGGCACGATTCGCGGCCGGGGCTGCCGACAGGCGCGTGACGGCGATCGCCGAGCGAGCGGCCGCACCGCTGCGCGTGGCAGTCCGTGGGCGTCGGGGGGTGGGCCGCCGGACGGTGGCAGGCGCCCTGAGCCCGCCGGGCTGGCGTCGGGACTCCTGGTGTCGACGCAGCCGACACACGGAAGAAGACGTTCGTCGTCTACGTCATCACCGAGGTGCTCAAGCCCGAGGACAGCGAAGCGATCGCCGCCGCGCGAAGTCCGGTGCTGGCGGTGCTGAACAAGGCCGATCTGGCCGGCTCGCTGTCGGGTCGGGGCGGCGACGGGCCGATCGCGGCGGCCCGCGCTCGCTGCGCGCAGCTGTCCGCGCTGGCCGGGGTGCCCATGGAGCCGATGATCGGTTTGCTCGCCGTCGCCGGGCTCGATGCTCTCGATCAGGACGTGTGGACCGCCGTTGCGGCTGTTGGCCGCCTCCGACTCGACCTATTTTCAAGCCCTTTTCGAGCGCTCCTGCGACGGCTTTCTCGTCGCTGGACAACCCCGACAGGTCCGGTACCGATCGAGTTGCGGCGGCGCTTACTGGACAGCCTCGACCTGTTCGGCTCCGCGCTTGCCGTCGCCGCGGTCCGCCGGGGCGCGACGGCGCCGCAGGTACGGGCGCTGTTGCGCCGGGTGAGCGGCGTCGACGCCGTGGTCGACAAGATCGCCGCCCTCGGCGCCGAGGCCCGCTACCGGCGGGTGCTCGACGCCGTCGCGGAGTTGGAGGCTCTGGCCGTCACCGAAGAGGGGATCGAAGAGCAGATCAGTGGGTTCCTTTCCCGCGACGACACAGTGGTCGCGCGGATGGCCGCCGCCGTGGACCTGGCCGAAGCTCGCGGGCTGGATTTCCGGACGCCGCCGTCCTAGATGATGCGATGACTCGGCCGCGCACCTGCCCCGCGCGACGCGATGGCAGCGCTACAGTCTCCAGAAGCCCAGGCGCCAAAATTGTGGACCGGTGAGCGAGCTGCACCGTGCCTGGGCTGCGGATATCGCCAGAGGATCGTTACGGCTTTGGTCGCAGACCCGCGGGTCACTGCCGGTGACCGGCCCGGCAAAGTCCAGCCGACGACGATTCGGCGGCCGGAGTGGACGAGCTGGTCGCCGCTCATCCGATCGGCCCGCGGCTCGGTGCACCCGTCATCAACCGCCGCGACGTGGTGTTGGTGACCGGGCCGTGGCTGGCCGGGGTGACGGGGGTGGTCGCCGCGCTGCGCGAACGGCTTCCGCAGCACAAGTTCGTCGAGTCGATGGAGCTGGGACCCGGCGATGCGCCGACGGCGGTGGTGTTCGTTGTTTCTGCGGCGGCCGCCGCTGACCGAGTCCGATTGCGCGCTGCTGGACGCCGCGGCCGAGCACACCGATGTGCTGGTCGGGGTGGTCTCCAAGATCGACGTGCATCGCGCGTGGCGCGACGTGCTTGCCGCCAACTGCCAGATGCTCGCCGCGCACGCGCCGCGCTATGGCCGGGCTGCCCTGGGTGGGTGCGGCCGCCGCGCCCGACCTGGGCGAGCCGATTGTGGACGAGTTGGCCGAAACGGTCTCGGCGCAACTCGCGGATTCGGATGGAGCGCGGCGAAATAGGTTGCGGGCGTGGGACTCCCGACTCCGAACGGTCGCACAGCGCATTGATCGCGACGCCGAGGGCGCCGGTCGGCAGGCCCGGGTGGACGCGTTGCGCGAAGAGCGCAGCGCGGCCCTGCGCCAGCGGCGCCAGGCAAAATCCGAGCGCACCATCACGCTGCGCGGCCAGATCCAGCAGGCTCGCGTCCAATTGACCTACTTTGCCCGCAACCGGTGCTCGTCGATCCGTAGCGAGCTGCAAGAGGACGCCGCGGGTCTGTCCAGGCGCGACATGGCCGGCTTCGAGGCGCACGCGCGCGACCGGGCCGCGCAAGTGGTCGCCGAGGTGAGCGAAGGCACCGCCGCACAACTCGCCGACGTCGCGCAGGCAGCCGGCGTGCCGGTGACCCTGCCGGCTCCTCGAGCAGCTGCCGACGGTCGACGTCCCGCCACCGCCGCTGAAATCGCGGCGCCAGGAAACCTGGCTGATAACGCTGTTGGGCGCCGGGTTCGGGCTGGGCGTGGTGCTGACGCTCAGCAGGTTGCTCGCCGGTCTGGCCCACCGGCTCAACCCCGGGCTATTGATAGCCGGAGCGGTGGGCTGCGTGCTGGTGGGACTCGGCTTCGCGTTCTCGGTGACCAACATCCGTGGCCTGCTCCGTGACCGCGCGCTGTTGGACCGCTGGGTGGGTGACCTGACGTCGTCGTTGCAATCGGTGGTCGAGGAGTTGGCCGCCACTCGGGTGCTGGTAGCCGACTCGATGCTGAGCAGCGGGCTGACGGCCCGCGACGAGGCGGAAACCGCGCAGGTAGGCGACCGGGTCAGCGTCATCGACAGCGAACTGCGCGAGCACGCCATCGCCACGGCGCGGGCCGCCGCGGTGCGCGAACGGGAGATGCCGACCGTGCGGGCCGCCCTCGACGCCGTGCGTGCGGAACTGGGCGAGCCGGGCCAGCCGGATGCTGCTGGGGAATCGACTTCCAGCGGCGGAAATGGCAATGTTGGTTGACGTCTTCCCAGCTTCTGAATCGTTGTTGTGAGCAGTCTTATACCCGCCCGAACCTGCCCCGACAAGGGGATCGCGATAACCTGTAGTTAACGATCTCGACGGTTGCGTGGGCTATACGCAACGAGAGATGCCCATCAGTACGCAGATGAATTCACAGGAGAGTTCGATGACCTCAGCGACCATTCCCGGTCTGGACACCGCGCCTACCAAGCACCAGGGGCTGCTGTCTTGGGTGCAGGAGGTCGCCGAGCTCACCCAGCCTGACCGGGTGGTCTTCGCCGACGGCTCGGAGGAGGAGTTCGAACGGCTCGCCCAGCAGCTGGTCGACGCCGGCACGTTCAGGCGGCTGAACGACGAGAAGCACCCCAACTCGTACCTGGCGCTGTCCGACCCGTCCGACGTGGCACGGGTGGAATCCCGCACCTACATCTGTTCGGAGCGCGAGGTCGACGCCGGGCCGACCAACAACTGGATGGAACCCGCCGAGATGCGGTCCACCATGACCGAGCTCTACCGCGGCTGCATGCGCGGTCGCACGATGTGGGTGGTGCCGTTCTGCATGGGCCCGCTGGGCGCCGACGACCCCAAGCTCGGGGTGGAGATCACCGACTCCGAGTACGTCGTCGTCTCCATGAAGGTGATGACCCGGATGGGTAAGGCCGCGCTGGAGAAGATCGGCGACGACGGCTTCTTCGTGAAGGCGCTGCACTCGATCGGCGCTCCGCTGGAGCCTGGCCAGGCGGACGTGCCATGGCCGTGCAACGACACCAAGTACATCACCCACTTCCCGGAGACCCGCGAGATCTGGAGCTACGGCTCGGGCTACGGCGGCAACGCGCTGCTGGGCAAGAAGTGCTACTCGCTGCGCATCGCGTCGGCGATGGCCCACGACGAGGGCTGGCTGGCCGAGCACATGCTGATCCTCAAGCTGATCTCCCCGGAGAACAAGGCGTACTACTTCGCCGCGGCGTTCCCGTCGGCGTGCGGCAAGACCAACCTCGCAATGCTGCAGCCGACCATTCCGGGCTGGCGGGCCGAAACCCTCGGCGACGACATCGCCTGGATGCGGTTCGGTAAGGACGGCCGCCTGTACGCGGTCAACCCCGAGTTCGGTTTCTTCGGCGTCGCGCCGGGCACCAACTGGAAGTCCAACCCCAACGCCATGCGCACCATGGCCGCCGGCAACACCGTCTTCACCAACGTTGCGCTGACCGACGAGAACGACGTGTGGTGGGAGGGCCTGGAAGGCGACCCGCAGCACCTCATCGACTGGAAGGGTAACGACTGGTACTTCCGCGAGACGGAAACCGCGGCGGCCCACCCGAACTCGCGGTACTGCACCCCGATGTCGCAGTGCCCCATCCTGGCGCCCGAGTGGGACGACCCGCAGGGTGTGCCGATCTCGGGGATTCTGTTCGGCGCCCGCCGCAAGACCACCGTGCCGCTGGTGACCGAAGCCCGCGACTGGCAGCACGGCGTGTTCATGGGTGCCACCATGGGCAGCGAGCAGACCGCGGCCGCCGAAGGCAAGGTCGGCGCCGTGCGCCGCGACCCGATGGCGATGCTGCCGTTCCTGGGCTACAACGTCGGCGACTACTTCCAGCACTGGATCGACCTGGGCAAGAACTCCGACGAGTCCAAGTTGCCGAAGGTGTTCTTCGTCAACTGGTTCCGTCGCGGCGAGGGCGGCAAGTTCCTGTGGCCGGGCTTCGGCGAGAACAGCCGGGTGCTCAAGTGGATCGTCGACCGCATCGAGCACAACGCCGGCGGCCAGGCCACCCCGATCGGCGTCGTGCCGACCGCCGAGGACTTGGACTTGGCCGGACTCGACGTCACGGCCGACGACGTCGCCGCGGCGCTTGCGGTCAAGCCCTCCGAGTGGCGCGAAGAACTGCCGCTGATCGAAGAGTGGTTCGAGTTCGTCGGCGACAAGCTGCCCACCGGCGTCAAGGACGAGTTCGAGGCGCTCAAAGAGCGCCTGGCGCAGGCAGACTAACCCAAGGCCGAGTGTGCGGGCAGCCGCACGTTCGGGGCCAGTGCGCGGCCAGCCGCACACTCGAGGTGTTGACGACCGTCAAGTTCGCGACGGTAGAGTCGGCGCATGCAGATTCGCCAGCATGTCGGCGCCAATAAACCCGCTGTCATCCTGCACCCGTCGGGAACCGTGATCACGTTCGACGAGCTGGAAGCCCGCGCGAACCGGCTGGCACATCGATTCCGCCAGGCCGGTCTGCGCGAGGGTGACGCCGTCGCGATCCTGATGGAGAACAACGAGCACATCCACGCGGTCATGTGGGCGGCCCGCCGCAGCGGTTTGTACTACGTGCCGATCAATACCCACCTGACCGCCGCCGAGGCGGCGTACATCATCGACAACAGCAACGCCAAGGCGATCATCGGGTCGGCGGCGCTGCGGGACACCTGCGCGGGGCTGGCCGAGCACCTGCCGGGCGGGCTGCCGGAGCTGCTGATGATCGCCTCTCCCGACGCTCACACCGACCTGCCGGGCTGGGAGCGCTACCCGGAATGCGTTGCGGATCAACCGGACACCCCGATTGACGACGAGATCGAAGGCGACCTGCTGCAGTACTCGTCGGGCACCACCGGTCGGCCCAAGGGGATCAAACGCGAGCTGACGCACCGGCCGCCGGCCGAGGTGCCCGGCATGATGTCGGCGCTGGTCAGCTTCTGGATGAATCCCGACGCGGTGTACCTGAGCCCGGCGCCGCTGTACCACACCGCACCGTCGGTGTGGTCGATGAGCGCCCAGGACGGCGGCATCACCACGGTGGTGCTGGAGAAGTTCGATGCCGAAGGGACGCTCGACGCCATCGAGCGCCATCGGATAACCCACGCGCAGTTCGTCCCGGTGATGTTCGTCCGGATGCTGAAACTTCCTGAGAAAATTCGTGATTCGTACGACCTGTCCAGCCTCAAGCGGGTGATGCACGCCGCCGCGCCGTGCCCGGTGGAGATCAAGAAGCAGATGATCGACTGGTGGGGGCCGATCATCGACGAGTACTACGCATCCTCGGAGGCGCATCGGCTCCACCCTGATCACCGCCGAAGACTGGCTGGCGCATCCGGGCTCGGTTGGCAAGCCCATGGTGGGCGGGGTGCACATCCTCGACGAGGACGGCACCGAGCTGCCCCCGAACCAGCCCGGCGAGATCTATTTCGAAGGCGGGTATTCCTTCGAATACCTCAACGACGCAACCAAAACCGCCGCATCACGCGACAAGCACGGCTGGGCGACCGTTGGCGACGTCGGCTACCTCGACGAGGACGGCTACCTGTTCCTGACCGATCGGCGCCACCACATGATCATCTCCGGCGGGGTGAACATCTATCCGCAAGAGGCCGAGAACCTGTTGGTCACTCACCCAAAGGTGATGGACGCGGCGGTGTTCGGGGTTCCCGACGACGAGATGGGGCAGCGCGTCATGGCGGTCGTGCAGACCGTCGACGAGGCCGACGGCACCGAGGCGTTCGCGGAGGAGTTGCTGGGCTGGCTGCGAGACCGGTTGGCGCACTTCAAGTGCCCGCGGTCGGTCGCGTTCGAACCGCAGCTTCCGCGTACCGACACCGGAAAGCTCTACAAGAACGGGCTGATCGAGAAGTACTCGGCGTAACCCATGCTCCGGGTGGTCGACCTCGCGACGGCGCCACAGGATGGCAGCCGCCCCGCCACTCGGGGTGATCGTCGCGTTCGGCGCGCCGCGCGACGAATATTGGCTGAATACAGCGACTTTCACGCTGATCTGAGCATCCCAGTACCGATCCGCCGGGTGGTGACCGTCGACTCGGTGCCCGACACCCTGGCCGAGCTGACCGAGCGCTGTGCGCACTGGCCGCACTCGAGTGCGGTGTGCGACGACGTGCTGCGTGCGATCGACCCCGACGGCCCGACGCGTGGCCGGCGTGATCACCGAATCGCTGGCCTACTCGACGCTGCAGGCCGGCCCGGAATTCGCACGCTGGCTCGCAGGAGCGCGGCCCGCGCGAGTATGCCCGACATCGCCGACCCGGTGGTCGCCGACCGCGACGGCGACACCCTGCATATCCGGTTCAACCGGCCGCAGCGGCACAACGCGTTCTCCACCGATGCGCGCGCCGCGCTGCTGGAGGCGCTGACCGTGGCGCAGTTGGACCCGTCGGTGACCGGGATCGTGTTGAGCGGCAACGGGCCATCGTTTTGCAGCGGCGGAGACCTCGCCGAATTCGGCACGCTTCGCCGACCCGGCGAGCGCGCATCTGGCCCGCACCCGGCACAGCCCGGCGCTGGCGCTCGACGCGCTCACCGCCAGGCTCGGCCGGGCCTGCCGGGCCGTGGTGCACGGCCGGGTGCTGGGCAGCGGACTGGAGATGGCGGCGTTTTGCGGATGGGTTGAGGCGCAAGATGATTCGGTGTTCGGGCTACCGGAATTGAGTCTGGGGCTGATCCCCGGCGCGGGCGGCACCGTCAGCGTCACCCGCCGGATCGGCCGCTGGCGCACGGCCTATCTGGTGCTGTCCGGCCGCACTATTGACGCTCGATACCGCATTGGCTTGGGGGTTGGTGGACGGGCGGGCTCGCCCCGACGATCAGTAACTCGAGTATGTAGTGGTGGTGGTTGATGGAGGGGTCGTTCGCGATAACCGCCGCGATAAAGACGAACCAGATCACCATGAAGATCGCGTAGACGACCGGTCCCGCGATCGCGCTGATGATGGCCCACTTCTTCGCATTGGCGGACGCTGCCTGCGCCTCGGCGAATTGTCCCTGCGCCCATAGCCCGGAGACCTTGGTGGAGTAGACGATCGACACAATGCCGAACGGGAGGCAGCAAAAGACGGTGGACAGAATCGCCCAGACGAGGTAATTGTCGGGTGGCTGCTGGGCCGGCCAACCCGGCGGCTGCCCCTGCCAACCCGGTTGCTGCCCTTGCGGAACCGGCTGTTGGCCCGGCCAACCTGGCTGCTGGCCTTGCCAATCCGGCTGCTGGCCCTGCCATTCCGGGGAACCCTCGTACGGCCCTGGGGGATAACTCATAGCGACTGCCTTCCTTGGATGCCCGCCGGTGCAAACAGGTTTACTCCCGCGCCGCCCTGCAGATGCCGAAGTCAGGCAAATATACAGCATGGGCAAACGGCGGGCCCTCCCATTAGATCCCGCTCTTTAGATCCCCCCACGCGACACCAACTGCGCGGCGATCACGTTTCGCTGGATCTCGTTGGTGCCTTCGCCGACGATCATCAGCGGCGCGTCGCGAAAGTAGCGTTCCACGTCGTATTCGGTGGAGTACCCATAGCCGCCATGGATCCGCACGGCGTTCAGGGCGATCTCCATCGCTACCTCGGAGGCGAACAGCTTGGCCATTCCGGCCTCCATGTCGCAGCGCTCTCCGCTGTCGTAACGTTCGGCGGCATAGCGGGTGAGCTGGCGAGCGGCGGTGAGTTTGGTTGCCATGTCGGCCAAGTAGTTGCCGACGGACTGATGCTTCCAGATCGGCTGGCCGAAGCTCTCCCGCTGCTGGGCGTAGGCCAGTGCGTCCTCGAACGCCGCCGTCGCGACACCCAGCGCCCGGGCGGCCACTTGGATACGGCCCGTCTCAAGGCCTTTCATCATTTGCGAGAAGCCTTCGCCCATAACGCCACCCAGCACCGACGACGTCGGTGCCCGGTAGTCATCGAACGACAACTCGCACGACTCGACGCCCTTGTAGCCCAACTTTGGCAGGTCGCGCGACACCGTCAGCCCGGGCCCATGCTCGACGAGCACGATCGAGATACCCTTGTGCCGGGGAGTGGCGCTCGGATCGGTCTTGCATAGCAACGCGATCAGCCCGGAGCGGCGCGCGTTGCTGATCCAGGTCTTGGAACCGTTGATCAGTAGTCCGTCGGGGGCAGGCACAGCGGTGGTCGACATGTTCTGCAGATCGGAGCCACCGCCCGGTTCGGTCAGTGCCATGGTGGCGCGCAGCTCGCCGGTCGCCAGCCGCGGCAGGTAGGTGCGCTTCTGCTCCTCGGTGCCGAACAGGGTCAGCAGCTTGGCCACCACGGTGTGGCCGCCCATCGCCCCGGCCAGGCTCATCCAGCCGCGGGCCAACTCCTCGGTCACCAGCACGTAGCACGGCATCGACACCGGTGATCCGCCGAACTCCTCGGGGATGGCCAGGCCGTAGATGCCGATGCGCTTCATCTGATCGATCCACGCCTCCGGATAGGTGTTGGCGTGCTCGACCTCGCGGACCGTTGGTTTCACATCGCGGTCGATGAACGCCCGCACGGTGGCGACCAGCATCTCTTCTTCGTCGTTATGCTCTTGCCTCACCCGCAACCACCGTCCGTGTTGACCCCCGGTTCGACAGCCTGCCAGCATGTGGCCTTGTGGGTGTGCACGGGTACTCGGGTCAACGCGCCGGCGGTCCCTACTTCGATGACCTCTATATAGGGCAGGTTTTCGACTGGGCGCCGACGCTGACGCTTACGGCCGGGATGGCGGCCACCCATCAGGCGATCCTGGGAGATCGGCTGCGGCTGGCGCTGGACGCTGGTCTGTGTGCCGCGGTGACCGGCGGGCCCGGACCGCTGGCGCATCCGGCGCTGGTGTGCAACGTCGCGATCGGGCAGAGCACGTTGGTGACGCAGCGCGTGAAGGCGAACCTTTTCTACCGTGGGCTGACGTTTCACCGGTTCCCGGTGATCGGCGACACTATATATACGCGCACCGAGGTGGTCGGGCTGCGTGCCAACTCGGTCAAACCCGGTCGCGCGCCGACCGGACTGGCAGCGCTGCGGATGATTGCGACCGATCAGGCCGATCGGTTGGTCCTCGACTTCTACCGCTGTGCCATGGCGCCCACCGGCCCCGACTGGAATCCCGTTGATGCGCCCGACGACGACCTTTCCGGTATCGGCGCCGACGCGCCGCCACCGGCCCATGACCCGACCGCCGGGTGGGACGGCGACGCTTTCCGGAAGCGGGTGCCCGGTCCTCACTTCAGTGACGTCGGAGCCGCCACCGCGGGGTCGGTGCTGCACAGCACCGCGGACGTCGTCAGCAGCGCGCCGGAGCTGGCCCGGCTCACCCTGAATATCGCCGCCACCCATCACGACCGACGGGTCGGCGGACAGCGGCTGGTCTACGGCGGGCACACCATTGGGCTCGCCCTCGCGCAGGCCAATCGGCTGTTGCCGAATCTTGTGACGGTGCTGGGCTGGGAGTCCTGCGACCACACCGGCCCGGTACACGAAGGGGACACCCTGTACAGCGAGTTGCACATCGAGTCCGCCGAAGCCACCGCCCATGGTGGCGTGCTGGGGTTGCGGTCGGTGGTATACGCCGTCAGCGAGACGACGGGTGAGCCCGACCGGCCGGTGCTGGACTGGCGGTTCAGCGCTTTGCAGTTCTGACCGCCAGGCCAGTTCGGCCGGCAGGGGACCCCGCTTAGCCGGGCTGGCCTCCGGTGCCGGAAGTGCCCGGGTTGCCCGTGCTGCCGGTGCCTCCACCGCTGCCGCCGGGAGCGCCGCCGTTGTTGGCAGTGACCGTCCCGCCGCTGCCGGGGCCACCGGGGGTTCCACCGGTGCCCACGGCTCCTGCTGCACCGCCGGCACCGCCGTTACCGCCGTTGGGACCCGTGCCGCCGTCGCCACCGTTGCCGTTGAGCGGGCCGTAGCCGGCGCCGCCCGTACCGCCGAAGCCGGTCGAGCTGCCGCCAGCCCCGCCGGCACCGCCGCTGCCGCTGGCGCCGAGGCTGCTGCCAGCTCCGCCACTGCCGCCGGCACCGCCGGTGCCGCCCTTGCCGCCGGTGCCGCTGTTGCCGCCGACGCCGCCATTCGGGTTGGTGGAGTTGCCGGCCGCACCGGCGCCACCAGTACCGGGTGTGCCGCCGTTGCCGGCCGCACCGCCGGTACCGCCACCGCCACCGGCGCCCGACCCGAGGGCCGCGCCACCGGCGCCTGCGGCGCCACCGTTGCCACCCAGACCGCCGTCGCCCGCGGTGCCGCCGGCACCGTTGTTGGTGCCGGAGATACCACTCGCGCCCTTGCCGCCGGTGCCGCCGGTGGCACCGGTCCCGCCGTTGCCGCCGACGCCGCCATCACCGGAGATGGTGCCGCCGGTGCCGCCTTGGCCGCCCGTGCCGCCGCTGCCGCCAGTCTGGCCGGTGAGCCCAGTGCCAACGGTGCCGCCGGCTGCGCCGTTGCCGCCGTTACCGCCTCCGCCGCCCTTGCCGTACGTTCCGGCGTTACCGCCGTTACCGCCGTTACCGCCAGTGGCGCCGGCGTTGGTGGCGTTGAAGCCCGCACCGCCCTTTCCGCCGTCGCCGCCACTGGCGGGTGCGGCGCCGTCACTTCCGGTGGTGGGTGTGCCCGAGCCGGTGCCGGACGAGCCGCCCACGCCGACCGAGGTGGTGCCGCCGTTGCCGCCCTTGCCGCCATTTATGTTGCTGGAGGTGCCGTCGGCACCAGTGCCGCCGTTGCCCGCGATACCGGCGTTGCCGCCGTCACCACCGCTGCCGGCCGCGCCGGCGGTACCGCTGGTGAACGTTCCGGCGTTGCCGCCGGCGCCGCCGCCGCCGCCGGCGCCGCCGTTGCCACCGTTGCCTCCGTCGAAGGCGGACACGCTGCCGGTGTTGACGCCGTTGGTGCCGTTGGTGCCGGCGCCGCCGGCGGCGCCCGTGCCGCCGTCGCCACCGCCACCGCTGTTACCGGAGATGGTGCCGCCAGCACCGCCGGTGCCGCCGCCGCCGCCGGATCCGCCGGCCCCACCGTTGGTGCCGGAACCGGTTGCGTTCGCCCCGGTTGCGCCGTTGCCGCCGTGACCGCCGTCACCGCCGGTGCCGAGGTTCCCGCCGCCGCCGCCGTTGCCGCCCTGGCCGCCGCTGCCGCCGGCTAGGCCGTTCCCGCTGCCGTCGGTGGTGGTGGCTGCGAAGCCGTTCCCACCGGTACCGCCCTTACCACCATTGGCGACCGTGCCGTTGGTGCTGCCGAGGCCGGCGTTGCCGGCGTTGCCGCCGTTGCCGCCAAGCCCGCCGTTGGGGTTGGTGGCGTTGTCGGCGTTGGCGCCGTTGCCGCCGTCACCGGCCGTTCCGGCATTGCCGCCGGTGCCGCTGGTCCCGGTGCCGCCGTCGGCGCCGGAGTTGCCGCTGCCACCGGCAGCAACTCCGCCACCGAGGCCCTTCGCGCCGCCGGTGCCGCCGTTGCCGCCGTTGCCGCCGTTGCCGCCGTTTTGGCCGGCACCGATGCCGTTGCCGTACTGGTTGACGTCAGCCACGCCGGCCGCGCCGCTGACGCCGTTGCCGCCGGATGTGCCGTTGCCGCCGTTTCCGCCGGTTCCACCGTCGCCGCCGTTGCCGGAGATCGATCCGCCGAGACCGCCAGCGCCGCCGGCCCCACCGCTAGCGCCGGCGCGGCCGTTGGTACCGCTCTGGCCTGGCGCAGTCCCGTTGACGCCGCTCAGAACGGCCGAGTTGCCGTTACCGCCGGCCCCGCCGTCGCCGCCGTTACCCATGTTGCCGCCGTTGCCGCCGGCGCCACCAGCGCCGCCGGCCGCGCCGGGTGCAAGCGGGCTGTAGCCCGCGCCGCCCTGACCACCATTGCCTACCGTTGCCGTGACGGGGATGCCGTCCTGGCCGGCGGTTGGGGTGCCGGAGCCAATGCTGCCGGCCGCGCCGCCCGTACCCACGGAGCCGACGTCGCCGCCGTTACCGCCATTGCCGCCGTTCGGGTGCATGGCGTTGCCGGCCGCGCCGACGCCGCCGTTGGCACCCGTTCCGGCGTTGCCACCGTTGGCGCCGTTGCCGGCGGCGCCCAGGGTGCCATCGCTGAAGGTAGGGGCCTGGGCGTGGCCTTGGGCGCCGCCGTTGCCGCCGGTCCCGCCGTTGCCGCCGTTGCCGCCGCTGCCGCCCGCCTGGCCGGCGCCGAGGACGCCGCCTTGGCTAACACCCTGGACACCGAACGTGCCGCTGGTGCCGTTGCCGCCGTTGCCGCCGACAGCGGCGGCGCCGCCCGCCCCGCCGTTGCCGCCGTTACCGCCTAGGGAGCCGCCGTCGCCACCCGCTCCACCTTGACCGCCGGAGCCGCCGAGGCCGCCATCGGTGCCGTCGACGCCGTGGCCGCTGGCGTTGATGCCATTAACTCCGGCAGAGCCGTTGCCGCCCGCGCCGCCGGTACCGCCGTCGCCGTACTCGCCGCCGGCGCCACCGCTACCACCGGCGCCGCCGTCGATGCCGTTGATGCCCACGTGCGCGCCGACGGGCTCGCTGAAGCCGGCGCCGCCGTTGCCGCCGTTGCCGGCCGTGGTGGTCGGCGTTGTGCCGTTGGCGCCGGAGGCAGCGGTGCCGCCGGTGCCGGTGCCTCCCAAGCCGCCGGTGCCGTTGGTGGCGCCGGGGTCACCGCCCTTGCCGCCATTGCCGCCGGCGGTGTGGGTGGCGGTGCCGGCCAAGCCGTCCCCGCCGTTGCCGCCGACTCCGGCGTTGCCGCCGGTGCCGCCCTGTCCGCCAACACCTTCGCTGCTACCGGGTTGGAACACCGTTCCGGCGTTACCGCCCTGGCCGCCGTTGGCGCCGCTGCCGCCATCGCCGCCGTCCCCACCATCGAAGTCTGCGGTGGTGCCTGCGGCGCCGTCGGCTCCGGCTCCGCCATTGCCGCCCTGGCCGCCGACGCCACCATTGCCGCTGTTACCGGCAATGGTGCCGCCGTTGCCGCCGTCACCGCCCTGGCCGCCCAGCCCTCCGGCGCTTCCGGCCGCGCCGGGGGTGGCCGGGGTCGCGCCGTCAGCGCCGGCGCCGCCGGTACCGCCGGTGCCGCCCACGCCGTACTGCCCGGCGTTGCCGCCGACGCCGCCAACGCCGCCGGCCTGACCCGGGGTCGTGGGGCTGTAGCCGGTGCCGCCTTGGCCGCCGTTTGCGACCGTGTCGGTGTCGATAACGCCGTTCGCGCCTGGGGCGCCGGCAGTCATGCCGGTGCCGCCCACGCTGCCTAGCCCGATCGTGCCGACGTCGCCGCCGCTGCCGCCAGCACCGCCGGTGGTTTGGCCAGCGATGCCGGTAGCGCCCTGTCCGCCGACCCCGCCGAAGCCGGCGTCGCCGCCATCACCACCGTTACCGCCGTTGCCGACATTGCCGTTGGTCGCGCTGCCGCCAATGCCGGCGATGCCGCCCGCCCCGCCCTTGCCGCCGTTGCCGGCGTCACCACCCGCACCGGTCGGGTCGGAGGGACTGGTGTAGTCGCCTTCAGCGCCGGTGCCGCCGGTCCCGCCCATACCGCCGGCGCCGGCGTTCCCGCCCTTGCCGCCGTTGCCGGCTACCGTGCCGCCGGCCCCGCCGTTGCCGGCGGAACCGCCTTGACCGCCGGTACCGCCATCCGTGCCAGCGCCGCCGGGCGTAGTCGGAGTGGAGCCCATCACGCCCTTGCCGCCGGTGTTGCCGTTGCCGCCGTTGCCGCCGTTGCCATACATCCCGGCGTCGCCGCCGTTACCGCCGGCGTAGCCCTGCTGGCCGGCGCCTGGAACGCCGAAGGCGTTACCACCGTTGCCGCCGTCAGCAATTCCGGTGCCGTTGGTGCCGTTGGTGCCAGGCGTACCGGTCCCTGATGCCGCACCACCAGTGCCACCGAGGCCGTTGCTAGAACCAGCGTTACCGCCCTGGCCGCCACCGAGGAAGCCGTCGCCACCTGCCCCGCCGGCGCCTGCGCCGTTCAAACTGGGATCCGTGGTGGACGAGCCGCCGCCGATGCCGCCATTGCCCCCGTTGCCATTGCTGCCCGGGAAGGCGCTGCCGCCGTTTCCACCGTTCCCGCCGACTGCCGCCGGCGCCCCCGTTACCGCCGATGCCGTTGTCTGCGCCGCTCTGGCCACCGGCCCCGCCGACCCCGCCGTGTCCGCCGTTTTGGCCGTTCGTGCCGTTGGGATCGGTGAGACTGGTGCCGTTGGTGCCGTTCGAGCCGGCCGTGCCGTTGCCGGCGTTGCCGCCATCACCGCCGTTGCCCTGGATGCCGCCCGCGCCGCCCGCGCCGCCGTCGCCGCCGTTCTGTCCGGGCGTGGTGGGCTGGAAGCCGTCGCCGCCGCGCCCGCCGTTACCGCCGACAGTGTCGGGTGTCACGGTGTTGGTGCCGGGGTTTCCGTTGGTCGCCGTGCCGGTGCCGGTGCCGGCAACGCCGCCGGCGCCGCCGTGGACGATGCCGCCCGGCGCGCCGTTGTTCGGACCGCCCTGGTTGCCGCCCGTACCGCCCTTGCCGCCCGTGGGGTTGTTGGCGGTACCGGTGGCACCGTTGCCACCGTCGCCCTGGATGCCGTCCGTGGCGCCGGCGTTGCCGCCGTCACCGCCGGACCCGGCGGCGCCCGTGCTGCCGTTGGTGGCTGTGCCGCCGTCACCGCCGCCGCCACCGATGCCGCCGGCTCCCGCGGTACCGCCGTTACCACCGTTTTCGCCACCGCCGATGCCGTTGCCGTATGCGTCAATGTCGGTGACGCCGTTGGCGCCGTTCACGCCGTTGCCGCCGATCCCGCCGTTCCCGGCATTGCCGCCGTTACCGGCCGCGCCGCCGTTACCGGAGATCGACCCGCCGACCCCGCCGCCGCCGCCCTTACCGCCGCCGCCGCCGGTGCCCCCATCGGTGCCATTGAGAAGCGATTGGTCGGTTCCGGTGTTGGTTCCGTTCTGGCCGTTGGCGCCGTTGGCTCCGTCGCCGCCGTCGCCGCCGATCCCGCCGTTGCCGAGCGCGCCACCGGCCCCGCCCTTACCACCGTCGCCACCGGCCAGGCCGTTACCGCTGCTGTCCACTGCGTCGGCGGACTGGCTGTAGCCCGCGCCGCCGTTGCCGCCGTTGCCGACGTTGCCGGTCACGCTGGTGCCGCTGGTGCCGGCCTGACCCGGGTTGTTCCCGGCGCCTACTGCGCCTGCGACGCCCGCCGTGCCCGGGTTGCCGCCGGTGCCACCGGTACCGCCGGTGGTGTGGTTCTCGACGCCGGTCGCGCCATTGCCGCCGTTGCCCGGTGTTCCGGCGTTCCCGCCGTTGCCGGCATTGCCGCCGTTGCCCTGCAGACCGCCGCTGCCAAAGATCGATTGCGCGGCGCCGCCCGCGCCGCCCGTGCCGCCGCCGCCGCCGGTGCCGCCGGCGCCGCCATCACCGGCGTTTTGAGCGTTGTTGTAGCCGTTGCCGTATTCGTCGACGCCGGACACGCCCTCGTTGCCGTTGGCACCGGACCCGCCGTTGCCGCCCGTGGCACCGTTGCCGCCGGCACCGCCGTCACCGCCGTTGCCGCCGAGGGTGCCGCCCTTGCCGCCGACGCCACCCTGACCGCCGCCGCCACCGGTCTGACCGGTGTTGCCGCTCTGAGCAGTTGAGCCCGTGCTGGCGCCGAACTCGCCATCGGCCCCGTTGCCACCCGTGGCACCGTTGCCGCCCGCACCGCCGGCGCCGCCGTCGCCGTAGTTTCCGCCGTCGCCGCCGGCACCACCCGCGCTGCCTGTCGCGCCCGGAGCGGTCGCGTTAGCTCCGATGCCACCAATGCCGCCGTTGCCGACCGAGTGGTCGCCGACCGGGCTGGTGGGCATCACACCGTCATGGCCGGGGTTGCCGTTGGCCGCGCCGCTGCCGCCGCCGCCGATGTCGCCGGCCTTTCCAACGGCGCCGATGTTGCCACCGTTGCCGCCCTTACCGCCGGTGCCATTGTTTATGCCGGCGTCACCCGCTGCGCCGGCGCCGCCGTCGCCGGGTGTCCCGGCGTTCCCGCCATTACCGGCGTTGCCACCTATGCCGCCGGTGGCACTGCCACCACGCGGATTGCTACCGGCGGCGCCACCGGCCCCGCCGGAGCCGCCATTGGCACCGCTGCCGCCGTTGCCAGCGTTTTGGCCGGCGCCAATTCCGTTGCCGTATGCATCGACGCCTTCCTGGCCGATGGCACCGAACGCACCGTTGCCGCCGTTGCCGCCGTTGGCGCCGTTACCGCCCTTGCCGCCGTTGCCTGCGACGCCGGCACTCGAACCGGCGTCGCCGCCGTGGCCGCCGCTGCCGCCGGACCCGCCGGCCGTACCGTCGGTGCCGCTGCCGGCGGTGCCGGTGTTGTTGGCGCCACCGTTGTTGCCCACCGCACCCGCTACGCCGTCACCGCCATACCCGCCGGTGCCGCCGTTGCCGTATGTCCCGGCGTTTCCACCGTTTCCGCCGTCGCCGCCGCTAGTGCCGGCGACGCTGGACGTGTAGCCGTTACCGCCGTTACCGCCGTTACCGGTGACTGTGGTGGGACTGGCGCCCTTGCCGCCGGCGGTGGGCGAGCCGGAGCCGGTGCCAACGACGCCGCCGGCGCCGCCAGTGCTGGCGTTGCCACCCTGGCCGCCGTCTCCACCATCGGGGTTGGCGGCGGTGCCATCGGCACCATTTCCGCCGGCGCCGCCGACCGCGCCATTGCCGCCGCTGCCGGAATTACCCGCGGCGCCGGTAGTCGAACCCGTCCCGCCGTTGCCGCCGGTCCCGCCCGCACCGCCGCCGCCGGCGTTACCCGCGCCGCCGCCGTCGCCGCTGTTGATGCCCGCTACGCCTTGTGCGCCGTTACCGCCTGCCCCGCCGTTGCCGCCCGCGCCAGCGCTGCCGCCGGCGCCACCAGCACCCGCGGTGGCACCCGCACCGGTGCCGCCGACCGCGCCACCGGTACCGCCGTTACCGCCATCGCCGCCGCGCAGCGCCCGTGCCACCGTCCTGGGCGTGGCCGTTATTCACGTCGATGTTGCCGTCGGCACCATTCACGCCGCTGCCGCCGGCACCACCCACGCCACCAGAACCGCCGGCGCCACCACTGCCATCGGTCGTGCCGGCCGTACCCGCAGCGCTGCGCGCGCCACCGGCCCCACCGTTACCGCCCTGACCGCCCGCCGTACCCGCCGTACCACTGTCACCGGGGTTCACCCCGTCATGGCCGGCCGTACCCGCCGCACCGTTACCGCCGCCACCACCGACACCACCACTAGCGCCCGCACCCGCAGCACCGGCCGCGCCGACACCCGTGCCCGTGGTACCACCCGCAGCGTTGGCGCCACCAGCCCCACCAGCACCGACCACACCCGCGTTACCGCCCGCACCGCCCTTACCGCCATTGATGTTGGCCGTGCCGGCCACCCCATCAGCACCACGCCCACCGGCCGCACCCGCACCCGCAGCACCACCGGCACCACCGGTACCGCCGGTCCCGTCGGCGGCATGCGTGGCCGAACCCCCATTGAGGCCACCGGCACCGGCCTGACCACCGCCACCACCAGTACCGCCGTTACCACCATTACCGCCGCCCGTGCCGCCGCCGACACCATTGCCCGTACCCAGGTCCACCCCGGCCGTGCCCGCCGTGCCGGCCGCACCCAAACCACCAGCCCCGGCAGCGCCACCATTACCGCCGTTACTACCCGCAGCACCCACACCCTGAGTGACCGTGCCCGAACCCGTGCCAGCAGTCCCACCAGCACCGCCCTTAGCGCCGTTACCGCCCAGGCCGCCGCCGCCACCCTTACCGCCGTCACCGACACCGGTGCCGTAGTTCACCCCACCAACGCCATTAGCGCCGGCCGCACCGGCACCACCAGTACCCGCGGTACCCGCAGCCCCACCATTACCGCCAGCGCCACTGGCACCCACCGCACCCGTACTGCCGCCCGCCGCGCCACCATTACCGCCCGCACCGCCGGCGCCACCCGCGCCGGCGTTACCACCCGTACCGCCGGTGTTACCCACACCCGCCGAAGTCGTCCCCGTAGCCGCGGCACCATTCACGCCGCTGCCGCCCGCACCACCCACGCCACCAGAACCGCCGGCGCCACCACTGCCATCGACAGTGCCGGCCGTACCCGCAGCGCTGCGCGCGCCACCGGCCCCACCGTTACCGCCCTGACCGCCCGCCGTGCCCGCCGTACCACTGTCACCGGCGTTCACCCCGTTTTGACCGGCCGTACCCGCCGCACCGTTACCGCCCCCACCACCGACACCACCACTAGCGCCCGCACCCGCATTACCGGCGACACCCACATTGGGGTCGCCGGGGGTGGTGTCGCCGGCCACGTTGGCGCCGCCGGCCCCACCAGCACCGACAACACCCGCGTTACCGCCCGCACCGCCCTTACCGCCATTGATGTTGGCCGTGCCGGCCACCCCATCAGCACCACGCCCACCAGCGGCACCCGCACCCGCAGCACCGCCAACACCACCGGTACCGCCGGTCCCGTCGGTGGCATGCGTGGCCGAACCCCCATTGAGGCCGCCGGCACCGGCCTGACCGCCCGCACCACCAGTACCGCCGTTACCGCCGTTACCGCCGCCCGTGCCGCCGCCGACACCATTACCCGTGCCCAGGTCCACCCCGGCCGTGCCCGCCGTGCCGGCCGCAGCGACGCCACCGGCACCGCCCGCAGCGCCGTTACCGCCGTTACTACCCGCAGCACCCACACCCTGAGTGACGGTGCCCGAACCTGTGCCAGCAGTCCCACCGGAACCGCCCTTAGCGCCGTTACCGCCGCCACCACCAGCGCCACCCTTGCCGCCATCACCGACACCGGTGCCGTAGTTCACCCCACCAATGCCATTGGCACCGGCCGCACCCGCGCCACCATTACCCGCGGTACCCGCAGCCCCACCATTACCGCCAGCGCCACTGGCGCCCACCGTGGCACCACCAGCACCGGTGCCGCCGACCGCGCCACCATTACCGCCCGCACCGCCATCGCCGCCGGCCCCGGCGTTACCGCCCTTACCGCCCGCGTTACCCACACCCGCCGAAGTCGTACCCGAACCCGCAGCACCATCATACCGCTACCGCCCGCACCACCCACGCCACCAGAACCGCCGGCGCCACCACTGCCATCGACAGTGCCGGCCGTACCGACAGTGCTGCGCGCGCCACCGGCCCCACCGTCGCCGCCCTTACCGCCCGCCGTGCCCGCCGTACCACTGTCACCAGCGACAACCCCGTCATGGCCGGCCGTCACCCGCGGCACCGTTACCGCCGCCACCACCGACACCACCACTAGCGCCCGCACCCGCAGCACCGGCCGCGCCGACACCCGTGCCCGTGGTACCACCGGCCGCGTTGGCGCCGCCGGCCCCACCAGCACCGACCACACCCGCGTTACCGCCCGTACCGCCCTTGCCGCCGTCGATGTTGATGGTGTTGGCCACCCCATCAGCACCACGCCCACCGGCCGCACCTGCACCCGCGGCACCGCCGTTACCACCGTTACCGCCGGTACCGTCCGCGGCAGCCGTACTACCCGGGTTCAGGCCACCGGCACCGGCCTGACCACCGGCACCACCAGTACCGCCGTTACCGCCGTTACCACCGTCCGTGCCGCCACCGACACCATTGCCCGTACCCAGGTCCACCCCGGCCGTGCCCGCCGCACCGGCCGCAGCGACACCACCGGCACCGCCCACAGCGCCGTCACCGCCGTTGCTGCCTACCTGGCCCACACCATTGGTGTGGGTGCCCGTACCCGTGCCAGCAGCCCCACCGTTACCGCCCTGAGCGCCGTTACCGCCGCCAGCCACCAGCGCCACCCTTGCCGCCATCACCGACCCCGGTGCCGTAGTTGACCCCGCCAATGCCATTGGCACCGGCCGCACCCGCGCCACCATTACCCGCGGTACCCGCAGCCCCACCATTACCGCCGGCGCCACTGGCGCCCACCGTGGCACCACCAGCACCGGTGCCGCCGACCGCGCCACCATTACCGCCCGCACCGCCATCGCCGCCGGCCCCGGCGCTACCGCCCTTACCGCCGTCGTTGCCCACACCCGCCGCAGTCGTCCCGGTACCAGCAGCACCATCCACGCCGCTGCCGCCCGCACCACCAACGCCACCAGCACCGCCGGCGCCACCACTGCCATCGACAGTGCCGAACGCACCGGCGTGGCCGCCGGCCCCACCGTTGCCGCCGGCCCCACCGCTGCCGCCAGCCGTGCCCGAGGCACCGGCGCCTACCCCGCCGACACCATTGGCGCCGTTGGCGCCCGTACCGCCAGCCCCACCAGCGCCACCGTTGCCGAAGCCGCCGCCGTTACCGCCCTGGCCGCCCTGGCCGCCGGCCAAGCCATTTCCACTGGAATCGACGGCGTTACCGGGTTGGTTGTAGCCGTCTCCACCGGTGCCGCCGTTACCGCCCCCACTGCTGATGGTGCCGGATGCGCCGTGGTTGCCGGCGATGGAGCCGATGCCCCCAACACCGCCGCCCCCACCAGTGCCGCCGTTATCGCCGCCGTTGCCGCCGTTGCCGCCGTTGATGTACATGGCGTCACCGACTGCACCGTTGCCACCGTTCCCGCCGACGCCTATGGCGCCGCCGTTGCCGCCGTTGCCGCCGCGACCGGTGATGCCCTCGCGACCGAACAGCCCGCCTTGGCCGCCGATACCGCCATTGCCGCCGTTACCTGCGTTTCCACCGCTGCCGCCGCTGCCGCCGTCCTGACCGCCGCCGAGGCCGTTGCCGTAAAGGTCTTCGCCGGTCACACCGTTGGCGCCGTTGGTGCCCCCAGTGCCGGTGCCGCCGTTCCCGCCCAGGCCGCCGTTACCGCCGTCGCCGCCATTGCCGAAGAGCAGTCCGCCCCTGCCGCCGACACCGCCGTAGCCGCCATTGCCACCGCTGCTGCCGTTGGTGCCGTTGGCGCCGTTGCCGCCGTTGCCGCCGACCCCACCGGCGCCGAGCAAGAACCCGGCCCTGCCGCCGGCTCCACCGGTTCCGCCGTTACCGACCGCCGAGGTCCCACCTGCGCCACCGGACCCGCCGGGACCGAACAGGAGGCCCGCGCCGCCGCCGGCCCCGCCGACCCCGCCGGTGCCGGACAAGCCGGTGCCGCCGCTGCCGCCGGCCCCGCCCGTACCGAACAGCCACCCGCCAGCAGCACCTGCACCGCCGGTACCACCGTTTGCGCCGAGACCACCGGCCCCGCCGGCACCGCCTGAGCCGCCGGAGATGAATCCAGCATGGCCGCCGGCCCCGCCAGAACCGCCGGTTCCGTTGTCACTGACACCGCCCGCACCGCCGGCACCACCGGCACCTTGGGACAACAGGCCAGCATGGCCGCCGGCCCCGCCAGAACCGCCGGTTCCGTTGTCACCGATGCCGCCCGCGCCACCGGCACCGGCGGCGCCACCGAGGAAGCCGCTGTGACCGCCCGCGCCGCCGACACCTCCGCGGGGACCTTCGCCGCCGGCCCCACCGGCCCCGCCGCCGCCCAGCAGCCAGGGGTTGCCGCCGGCTCCGCCGGCTCCGCCGCTCCCGGTGGCACTCGTGGTGGCCCCGCCGGCCCCGCCGGCCGCACCGCTGCCGTAAATCAACCCGCCCTGACCGCCGGCCGCTCCGGTTCCGCCGGTAGTTCCGGCACCGCCGGCACCGCCGATTCCACCATTGCCGATCAGCCAGGCTTGGCCGCCGGTTCCGCCGGCGCCGCCGACTCCGGTACCCGCGGCTCCAGCGCCACCGGCCCCGCCTGCCCCGGCGTTACCTACCAGCCAGCCGCCGTTACCACCGGACCCGCCCTTCGCTCCGGCCCCGCCGGCACCACCGGCACCGCCTGTACCGAACAATCCCGCAGACCCGCCGGCCCCGCCGCTTTGCCCGGTTGCGCCCGACCCGCCGGTGCCGCCAGTGCCCCACAACAGTCCGCCGGCCCCACCGTTTTGTCCGGTGCCAGCGGCGCCGTTCGCGCCGTTGCCGATCAAAGGACGGCCTAGCAGCGCCTCGGTGGGCGCATTGATTGCGCTGAGCAGGTCCTGCTCCAGAGTCTGGGCGCTGGTGGCTTCGGCGCTGCCGTATTGGCCCGTAGCCGCGGATAAAGCCTGCGTGAACTCGCTGTGAAACGCCTGCGCTTGGGCGGTCGCGGCATGAAATTGCTGGGAGTGGGTGCCGAACAGCGCCGCGATGGCCTCGGAAACCTCGTCTTGGGCCGCAGCCACCACTGAGGTGGTCCGGGCGGCTGCGGCCGCAGTGGCCGTCTGGAGCGTGGAGCCGATGCCTGCCAAATCTGAAGCCGCCGACGTCAGTGCATCAGGAGATACGACCACATACGACACAGCGAGACCACCCAACTAGTTCAATCACGATGGCAAAAGCCAACGTGATGCAAATGACCCCCCGTGCATACCGACGTATCGGCCCTGAACGAACATAGACGGTCCGAGGGTTGCGAGAACACCACTTCCGAAAAAAAGACCGGAAATTAGTAGGAGATTTTTTTCACAACCTGCGGCGACGTCAAACTCGAGTCCGTCAGCAGCAACCCCTCAGCAACACCCATCACACAGCAAACCGGCGCACCCCCGCCGTCCGAAATGGAACGTCGCAGTGGCCGTGATTACCCGTGAAAATGATGCTTCACGACAGGCCCACGTGCTCTGTCGACTGGTCACGCCACAACCCAGACGGTGGCCAAGCTGGCGCACGAAAACCGCTGTGCCGCTTCAATCTTGATCTTTATCGATTCAGACGATCCCGTGCTCACAACGCGTCAAAACAGACAACGAAGCGGGGGGCACGTTGGCGGTACCGCTGCCAATCTCCTCAATCGACTGCTTTACTACAGCCCCGCCAGCAAACCCGGGGCGTTGCCGGGCGCGCGAGCATACCCGGGTACACCGACTACGGGCAAAACCGGGGTGCCCCGAAGGAGAGCCGGCCGTTAACCGGTTGGTCCAGCTGCCCCCGGGTGGCCGAACACGCCGCCGCGGCCACCGGCCCCGCCGTTCCCGTTGGCTCCGGGCGGAGTGCCGCCGCCGGCACCACCGGCCCCACCATTGCCGCCGACGCCGACGAACGTGGAGTTGCCGCCAAGGCCGCCGTCACCGCCAATGCCGCCGACGCTGCCGCCACCGCCGCCGGCCCCGCCGGCGCCGCCAGCCGCGCCGGTACCGAAGACATTGCCCCACAGCAACCCATTGCTGCCCGCGTTACCGCCGTGACCACCGTTCCCGGCCGTAGTGTTACCCCCGGCAGCCCCGCCGCTCCCACCGGCCCCGCCGGCTCCACCGGCTCCGGCCAGCCAGGCAGCCCCGCCGGCACCACCGGTGCCGCCGATCCCGCCGGGTGCCGTAGCAGTGCCGATACCACCGCCGCCACCGGCTCCGCCGACGCCACCATGGCCGAAGAAGAAGCCTGAGATGCCGCCGCTACCACCCGTGAAGCCGTTCCCGCCGGTCGTGCCGTCGCTACCGCTGCCGCCAGCGCCGCCGTTGCCGAACAGCCAGGCATTGCCACCGCGGCCGCCGGCCCCTTCGAACCCGGGCGCGACGCTGCCGGCGCCTCCGGCCCCTCCGTTGCCTAGGAAGAACCCCCCGTTACCGCCGGCTTGCCCGGTTCCGCCAGCGCCGCCATTGCCGATGAAAATCCCGGCCCTGCCTGCATGGCCGCCGATGGAGCCGTCCCCGCCGTGACCGCCGGTGCCGAATATCAGAGCGTTTCCGCCGGCTCCGCCGACCGCGCCGTTCCCGCCGTTACCGCCGTTTCCGAGGAAGTAGGTGTTCCCGCCAGACCCGCCGTTGCCACCGCCCAAGATGCTGGCCCCGCCGACCCCGCCGAACCCGCCGTTACCGACGAGGATCCCGCCGTTTCCACCGCCGCCGGCGTTACCGGCCGCGTCGACAAAGGTGCCGATGTTGGTGTTGCTCCCGCCGGCACCGCCCTGGCCGCCATAGCCGATGAGCCCGGCGTCGCCGGCCGCCCCGCCGGCGCCACCGAAGCCATTGAGCGCGCTTGACGAACCGCCGATACCGCCCCCTCCGCCGTTGCCGATCAAGAACCCAGCCTGGGAACCTGTCCCGCCGGCGCCACCGGCGCCTGTGGCGCTGGCCCCGCCGCCGCCGCCCTGTCCGCCATTACCGATGAGCCAGGGGTGGCCGCCCGCACCGCCGGCACCGCCGGCGCCGATGGTTCCGCCGGTGTTGGCTCCGCCGGTTCCGCCGTCCCCACCGCTACCGATCAAGAACCCGCCGTTGGCCCCCGCTGCGCCGGCGCCAGCGTCGCCGCTGCTGCTGGCGCCACCGTTGCCACCGTGGCCGCCGTTGCCGAGGAGAGAGGTGCCGCCGGCGGCACCGCCGGCGCCACCGTCGCCGCTACTGCTGAACCCGCCGGCTCCGCCGTCGCCGCCGTTGCCGTAGAGATAGCCGGCACGGCCGCCCGTACCGCCGACACTGCCGTCGCCGCTGCTAGTGGCGCCGCTACTACCGCCGTCGCCGCCGTTTCCGATTAGCCCGGCATGGCCGCCGGCGCCGCCGATCCCGCCGGTGCCGGCAGCCCCGCCGTTCCCGGCGTTGCCGTACAGGAACCCGCCGTTGCCACCTGCCCCGCCGAAGCCAGTGCTGCCGGTGCCGTTGCCGCCGATGCCGCCGTTACCGAACAGCCAACCACCGTTGCCGCCGGCACCGCCGGCACCGCCGACGCCGCCCAAAAGCGTCCCACCGCGCACCACCGTTACCGCCCGAGCCGATCAACCCGGCAGAACCGCCGGCCCCACCAGCGCCACCGGCTGCGCCTGAGCCACCGTTACCGCCGTTGCCGTACAACAGCCCGCCGGCCCCGCCGGCTTGTCCGGTACCGGCGGCGCCGTTCGCGCCGTTGCCGACCAGCGGACGGCCCAGCAGCGTCTCGGCGGGCGCGTTAGCCGCCGCGACCATCTGTTGCACGGCGTCGCGCCCCGGCCGCCTCGGCGCTGGCGTAGGCATTCGTACCCGCGGACATAAGCTGCGTGAACTGGCTGTGAAACGCCGCCGCTTGAGCGCTCAGGGCCTGGTATGCCTCACCATGACTGGTGAACAATGCCGCAATGGCCGCGGAAACCTCGTCCTGGCCCGCAGCGACCACGCTGGTGATCTGGGTCGCTGCAGCCGCGTTGGCCGTCTGGATCGTCGAGCCGATGCCAGCCAAATCTGAAGCCGCCGACGTCAGCGCATCAGGAGATACGACCACATACGACACAGCGAGACCACCCAACTAGTTCAGTCACGATGGCAAAAGCCAACGTGATGCATATGACCCCCCGTGCATACCGACGTATCGGCCCTGAACGAACATAGACGGTCCGAGGCGTTGCGAGAACACCACTTCCGAAAAAAAGACCGGAAAAAATAGGGTGGAATTTCTCACAGCCCCACTTTGGCCCGCACTGGCGGCAGGTATCGCGCCGGCGACACCGCCGTGGCCCACCGAGCACAATGGTGCCCGTGAGCTCGGCAGAAGCGCGGTGGGGTACCAGCGGGCTGGCCTACCTGACCGGTCTGTCCGGCGGGCCGCCCGATTTCTCCCGCGCCAACATTCTGGAGCGTGCCGAGCGGGTCGCGGCCGCCGCCGGCGCCGAGACCAGCGCGGCGGCCCTGCTGACCGGGCGAGCGGGATTGCTTGGATTGACCCGCGCCGGCCAGGTCTCGGCCGGTGGCGCCACCCGGTTGCTGGCCGCCCGGGACGGCTGGTGCGCGGTAACGCTGTCGCGCCCCGACGATATCGCCGCCGTGCCCGCGCTGCTGCTCGCCGACGACGTGCCCGCCGACCCGTGGCCGGTGCTGCAGCGGTGGTCCGCGACCCGTTCGGTGACCGAGATCACAGAGCGGGCCGGCCTGCTCGACATTCCGGTGGCCGCCCTGGGCGAGGCCGCGGCCGCGCCGGCGCGGATCCGCCAGAACGGCTCCCGCTCGTTCCGCGCGGCGGCCAGCCGGTCTGCTGGTCGCCGACCTGTCGTCGATGTGGGCGGGCCCGTTGTGCGGGCATCTGCTGGCCCGCGCGGGCGCCATCGTCGTCAAAGTCGAAAGTCCGCGCCGGCCCGACGGCACCCGGGGCGGCAATCGCGCCTTCTTCGACTGGATGAACGGTGAGAAGCTCTCCTACTGCGTCGATTTTGATCGCCAGGCCGACGAGTTGCGGGAGCTGCTGGCGGTGTCCGACGTCGTGATCGAAGGCTCGCGCCCGCCGCGCTGGCGCGACGCCGGCTCGGACCCGACGACGTCGCACCGCGCGCTGGCCGCGTCTGGCTGCGGATCAACGGCCACGATCGAGCACCCCGGGCGGCCCGCGTTCGGTGACGATGCCGCGGTGGCCGGTGGGCTGGTCGGTTCCGGCCTTGGCGCCGGGTTTGACGGACCGGTGTTCTGCGGCGACGCCATCGCCGACCCGCTGACCGGACTGGAGGCAACCCTGGCGGTGGTCGAGTCGCTGGGCCGCGGGGGCGGCGAACTGATTCAGGTGTCCATGGCCGAGGTCGCCGCGACCTACGCGGCGCTGCCGATCGACGGCGTCGGCCTCAGCGCACCCGGCCCCGGCCCCACCGAGCTCCGCCCGCAGCCGCACCCGCGGCCGGACTCGGCGCGGACAACGATCGCGTCCGTCGGTTGGTCACCGAAAGACGCCGGCTATCATGCTGATTCAGCGGGCCACGTTGCTTGACGGCACGGTCACCGATATCCGGCTGGGCCCGCGGATCGACGAAGTGGGCGGCAATCTTGTTGCCCGACATGGGGAGAACGTGCTCGACGCGGCCGGGGGAACCGTGCTGCCCGGCCTGCACGATCACCACGTGCATGTGCGTTCGGCGGCCTCCGCTTTGACTTCGGTTTCCGTCGGCCCCCCGGATGTGAGCACCAAAGATGCAACTGGCACAATCCTGTCGAACGCCATTCCCGGATCCGACGGGTGGATCCGCGCGGTCGGGTATCACGATTCGGTTGCCGGCGAGTTGGACCGGGCCGCCCTCGATGCTTTGCTGCCGGGCATTCCGGTCCGCGTCCAGCACCGCAGCGGCGCGTTGTGGATTCTCAACTCCGCGGCGCTGGGCCGGGTCGGGATGGCCGACCACCCGGACGGGCGCCTGCGCAGTGCCGATCGCGGCTGGTCGGACGCCGTGGGAACGGCGCGAAGCCGACCTCACGGAACTGAGCCGACGACTCACCGCGGTCGGCGTCACCGGTGTCACCGACGCCACGCCCGACCTGGCGGCCGACGACATGGTCGCGCTGCAGATGGCGCACCAGCGCGGCGATTTCCGGCCCCGGGTGCATTTCCTGTCACCGGGCAAGAAGATCCTGCACGACGACCGGCTCGATCTGGACGCGCTGACGCAACTGGATCATCGACCAGCACAGCGCCGGTCGGCCGGTGGCCGTGCACTGTGTGACCAGCGCCCAACTGGTGGTGACCATCGCGGCGTTGCGCGCGGCGGGCAGCCATCCGCTCGATCGCATCGAACACGCCGCAGTGGTGCCCGACGACAACCTGGCCGACCTCGCCGACCTCGCGGTCACCGTCGTGACGCAACCCAACTTCGTCGCCGAGCGCGGCGATCAATACCTCGCCGAGGTTCCCGCCGCCGAGCACGCTCAGCTGTGGCGGGTCGGCTTCCCTGCTGAAAGCGAATGTTGACGGTCGCGCTGTCCACCGATATGCCGTTCGGCCAGGGCGACCCGTGGGCGGCGATGCGCGCCGCGGTGCATCGCGCCACGCCCAGCGGCGCCGATCCTCAATGCAGCCGAATGTGTCTCGGCGGCTGACGGCTTTGACGATGTTTCTGGGGTGGCCCGACCGGCCCGGCCAGCCGCGGACCGTTGAACCCGGGCAGCCGGGAGACCTGTGTGTGCTGACGCAACCACCCGCGGCGGCGCTCGGCCGAACTCGACGCCGGCATGGTCGCGGCGACGGTCATCGGCGGTGAGGTCGCCTACGCGGCACAGTAACGCGGACGATCAACCCACCGTTTGCAGCGCCGAGCGCAACACGTCGCACTGACTTGCGAAGAACCGCTGCGAAACTTGGGCTTTCGCTACCACCAGGTCGAAGCCATGGAAGGCGCCGGGGACCACTTCGACTTCGCACGGCACGCCGGCGTCCTTCAGGCGTTCGGCGTAGGCGAGATCCTCGTCATGGAACAGGTCGTTGGTGCCAACGCCGATCCACGCCGGCGGCAGCCCGCTCAGGTCGTCGCGCCTGGCCGGCACGGCGACTTGCTGGGTCCGCATTGCCGAGGTAGGCGTCCCAGCCGAACTGATTGGAACGCGGACTCCACAACCGGTGGTTCGGATTGGCGGGACCAGCGCTAGTACTCCGGTCGTCGAGCATCGGGTACACCAGCAGCTGAAATGCCGGCTTGACCTCGCCGCGGTCGCGGGCCAGCAGTGCCAGCGCCGCCGCCAGACCGCCGCCCGGCGCTGCGCTCCGCCGATCGCCACCCGGTCGGGGTCCACCGCAGGCAGGCCGGCCAGCCAGGTCAGCGCGGAATAGCAGTCTTCCAGCGGTGCGGGATAGGGATGTTCGGGTGCCAGCCGGTAGTCCACCGACGCGACGGTGATACCCAGTTTCCTGCTGAACCGGCGGCACAGCGCATCGTCTTGTTGCGCGGTGCCTATCACATAGCCGCCGCCGTGGATCCACAGCAGCGCCGGCGCCGGTCCGGGTACGCCGGCGGGGCGGAACAGCCGAACTCCGACTCCGGACGGCAGGGTGAGCACTTCGACATCGCTGGGCGCGCTGCGAAGCCCCGTCAGTCCAGTCAACGCGCGGATCACCGGCAAAGTCCGTCGCCCGATCATATGTCTTGGGGCGAAGCGGGCGAAGCGGCGCAAGTCGGGGTGAACATCAGTGTTCGGCATCGGGCCAGTATCCATCTGGGCTTGGTTCGGCGCCGAATCACGCGGGTGAACCATTCTGCCTTCCCGGGCATAACCGGTAGCCGTTACCAATCGTCAGATTTCGCAAACTGCGCGGAGGTACGCTGCCCTACATGACGGCAAGGGGACCGAGCATGACGCCCTGGATGAAATGGTTGCTACGGGCCCGCCCGGCCGACTATGCGCTGGCCCTGAGTGTCGCCGGGGCTTCGCTACCGGTGGTGGGTAAGCACCTCGAACCCCTGGGTGGCGTGACCGCGATGAGCATCTGGGGCGCCCGGCTCGCACCGGAATCCATGTCGGCAATGACAAAGGACTGGCTGACGCCGGGCGTCAGCGACGCGCGCCGCAAGGACAGAAGAAGCGCACGCGACGTCTCCGTCGCGGCCCTGCGAGGGGTCGTGTCATCCGCAGATCTGGACGCCGACTGGCCCGCAGCCGATCCGACTCCCCCGATTTGGGATGCATTCCGCCAGCAGCGCTATCTATACCGACGCGGCGTTCACTACGGGAACAGTCCGGCACTGCGCCTCGACGTCTGGCGCCGCAAGGATCTGCCGGCCGAGCCCGCGCCCGTGCTGATCTTCGTTCCGGGCGGCGCCTGGGTGCACGGTCGCAGCATGGGCCAGGGATCTGCGCTGATGTCACGTCTGGCCGAGCTGGGTTGGGTGTGCCTGGCGATCGACTACCGCGTCGGCACCACACCATCGCTGGCCGCGCCACATCATCGACGTCAAGACCGCCATCGCGTGGGCGCGCGCCAACGTCGACAAGTTCGGCGGCGACCGCAACTTCGTTGCGGTGGCAGGTTGTTCGGCGGGCGGGCACCTGGCCGCGCTGGCCGGACTCACCCCCGATGACCCCCAATTCCAGGCGAAGCTGCCCGAAGGCGCCGACAGCTCGGTGGACGCGGTGGTCGGCATATACGGCCGCTACGACTGGGAGGACCGTTCGACCCCCGAGCGTGTCCGGTTCGTCGATTTCCTGGAACGGGTGGTGGTCAAGCGGACAATCGCCCGTCACCCCGACGTATTCCGCGACGCGTCGCCGCTCGCGCGCGTCCATCCGGATGCTCCACCGTTCCTGGTGATTCACGGCAGCAAAGACAGCGTCATCCCGGTCGAGCAGGCGCAAGTCTTCGTGGAGCGGCTGCGGGAGGCGTCGAACTCGACGGTCGGCTACGTGGAGTTGCCCGGCGCGGGCCATGGCTTCGACCTCATTGACGGTGCACGGGCGGGCGTGGCGGCCCATGCGACTTCGCTGTTTCTCAACCAGATCTATCGCACCAAAATACCGATTGGTGCGAAACAGGTCATCTGAGCACGGCCGCTGAGTAAGGTCGCGCTATGGGCAAGGGGCGGCCGGTGAAACGGCTGAGCGGCTGGGACTCGGTACTGCTGTACAGCGAAGCGCCGAACGTGCACATGCACACCCTCAAAGTCGCGGTGATCGAACTGGACGCGGATCGCCAGGACTTCGACCTCGACCGGCTTTCGCCACGTCATCGGCAGCCGACTGAACAAGCTCGAGCCGTTCACGTACCAGCTGGTCGACATTCCGTTCAAGTTCCACCACCCCATGTGGCGCGAGCACTGCGAGGTCGACCTCGACTACCACATCCGCCCGTGGCGGCTACCCGCGCCGGGTGGTCGCCGCGAGCTGGACGAGGCGATCGGACAGATCGCCAGCACCCCCCTGGACCGGGACCGTCCGCTGTGGGAGATGTATTTCGTCGAAGGACTGGCCAACAACCGGGTGGCGGTGGTCGGCAAGATCCACCACGCGCTCGCCGACGGCATCGCTTCGGCGAACCTGATGGCCCGCGGCATGGACTTGGTGCCCACGCCGGAGAGCGGTCCGCAAATCACCGACCCGGCCCCATCCGAGCGGGAGCTGATGACGTCGGCATTCAGCGACCATTTGCGGCAGATCGGAAAACTCCCGGCGACGATGCGTTACACCACGCGGGGTATCGGCCGGGTCCGACGCAGCTCGCGCAAGCTCTCACCCGAACTGACCATGCCCTTCACACCGCCACCAACTTTCATCAATCACAAGCTCACCCCAGAGCGCAGGTTCGCCACCGCCACACTGGCCCTCAGCCGATGTCAAGGAGACCAGCAAGAAGCTCGGGGCGACGATCAACGATGTGGTGCTGGCCATCTCCACAGGGGCTCTGCGCACGTTGCTGTTGCGCTACGACGGCAAAGCCGATCCGCTGCTGGCTTCGGTGCCGGTGAGTTTCGACTTCTCACCGGAGCGGATCTCGGGCAACTACTTCACCGGGATGATGGTGGCGCTGCCGGCCGATCTTGATGACCCACTGGAGCGGCTGCGGGCCTGCCGCGACAACGCCACCTCCGCCAAGGAGGGCTACAACCTGGTCGGGCCTGAACTGATCAGCCGCTGGTCGAACTATATGCCGCCGGTGGCCAGCCAGTCCTTCTTCCGCTGGGCGGCCGGCCGTGAGCTGAATAAGGTGCTCAACCTGCCGATCTCGAATGTCCCGGGTCCCCGCGAGCGCGGCCGAGTCGGCGGTGCCATGGTCACCGAGATCTATTCGGTGGGGCCATTGACCACCGGCAGCGGCCTCAACATCACTGTGTGGAGTTACGTCGATCAGCTCAACATCTCGGTGTTGACCGACGGCGCTACCGTCAAGGACCCGCACGAGGTCACCGAGGCGATGGTCGCCGACTTCATCGAATTACGCCGAGCCGCCGGGCTTTCCGAAGAGCTGACGGTCGTCGAGACGGCGATGGCGAAGGCTTGATTTAGGGCTTGATTGCAGGCCGTTACCATCAGCACTGTGACTGGTAGCGACGAAGCTGGCGAAAACGAACCCGAGGTCCTGGTCGAACAACGCGACCGGATCCTGATCATCACGATTAACCGGCCGAAGGCCAAGAACGCGGTGAACTCCGCGGTGGCCAATGGCCTGGCCGCCGCCGTGGACCGACTCGACGACGATCCCGGCCTCTCGGTGGGGATCGTGACCGGGGCGGGTGGCTCGTTCTGCGCGGGCATGGATCTCAAGGCGTTCGCTCGCGGCGAGCTTCCCATCGTCGAGGGCCGCGGTATGGGCTTCACCGAACGTCCGCCGGTCAAGCCGCTCATCGCCGCCGTCGAGGGCTACGCGCTGGCCGGCGGCACCGAACTGGCGCTCGCCACCGACCTGATCGTGGCGTCGAAGGACTCTGCGTTCGGGATTCCCGAGGTCAAACGCGGGCTAGTGGCCGGCGGCGGCGGGCTTCTGCGGCTGCCGCAGCGCATACCGTCCGCCATCGCCATGGAACTGGCGCTGACCGGCGAGAACCTGTCGGCCGAGCGCGCTCACCAGCTGGGGCTGGTCAGTGTGTTGGCCGAGCCAGGAAAGGCGCTGGAGGCTGCGATCGCGCTGGCGGAGAAGATCGCCGCGAACGGGCCGCTCGCGGTGGCCGCCACCAAGCGGATCATCGTCGAGTCCCGCGGGTGGAGCCCGGACACGATGTTCGCCGAGCAGAACAAGATCCTGATGCCGGTGTTCTCTTCGAACGATGCCAAAGAAGGAGCCATCGCTTTCGCGGAGAAGCGCCCGGCGCGCTGGACCGGCACCTGAGGGCGCCCGACGCCACGGGGCCGCCAGATAGTTGGGTGATCTAAACTACTGCCGAGGCGCGCATGACAGTTTTGGTGGCCTTTGTAACGTCTTGAGCACAGAAAGTTGAAGCGTGAGTATTTCGTTGCTTCTCGAGATGGCTGCGTCGAGCAATCCCGATCGCACCGCCGTCGTCTCCGGAGATCTGCGGCTGACAACGCAGCAACTCAGCGACCTCGCCGACGGCGGCGCCGGCGTCATCGCGGCATCGAACGCCAAGCACGTGGCTTACATCGGCACCGGTGGCGCGATGCTGCCGATCCTGATCTTCGCCGCGGCGCGTGCGGGGTTGCCCTTTACCCCGATCAACTACCGGCTGTCCGCCGACGGCATCCAGTCCCTGATCCAGCGGCTGCCCGAACCCATGGTGATCGTCGACCGCCGCTACCGCGACATGCTCGGGAATGCGGCCACACGAGTGATCGAATCCGACGAGTTTCTCGCTGCCGCACGCAGCAGCGAGCCGGCAGCGGAGTTCCCCGACCCCGACTCCGTCGGAATCGTCCTCTTCACGTCCGGCACCACGTCGCAGCCCAAAGCCGTTGAACTCAGCCACAACAACCTGACCAGCTATGTCACCGGCACGGTCGAGTTCGAGTCGGCCGCACCCACCGACGCCGCGCTGATCTGCGTGCCGCCGTACCACATCGCCGGGGTCGGAGCGACGCTGTCGAACCTGTATGCCGGGCGCAAGATGGTATATCTACCGAACTTCGATCCGCAGGAATGGGTGCGGTTGGTCGGCGCCGAGCAGGTCACCACCGCCACGCTGGTGCCCACAATGCTGGACCGCGTCGTCACCGTGCTCGAGGCGGGTGACGGCGCCCCGGTGCAGCTGCCATCACTGCGCAACCTCGCCTACGGCGGCTCGAAAGTGGGACTGCCACTTGTCCGCCGCGCGCTCGAGCTCCTGCCGGATGTGGGCTTTGTCAATGCCTACGGCTTGACCGAGACGAGCTCGACGATCGCGGTGCTGACCCCGGACGATCACCGCGACGCGCAGGCGGCGGGCGCGGCCGGCAGACATGACGAAGCTAAGCGGCTTGGATCGGTCGGACAACCGGTGCCGGGCATCGAGCTGGAGGTCCGTGACGAGGACGGCACGGTGCTGGGGCCGGGCGAAACCGGCGAGCTGTTCGTACGGGGCGAGCAGGTCTCCGGCCGCTACACCGGGATCGGCTCGGTGCTCGACGAAAACGGTTGGTTCCCAACCAAAGACATCGCCATGCTGGACGAGGACGGGTATCTGTTCATCGGCGGGCGCAGCGACGACACCATCATCCGCGGCGGCGAGAACATCGCGCCCGCCGAGTTGGAGGAGGTGTTGATCGAGCACCCGCACGTGCACGATGTCGCCGTCGTCGGTGTCGAAGATCCGCAGTGGGGCCACGCGATTGTCGCCGTGGTGGTGCCCAAGCCGGGTGTCGAGCCCGATCCCGAGGAATTGCGCGAGCATGTTCGAAAGAGCTTGCGCGGGTCGCGAACCCCCGACCGAGTAGTGTTTCGCGACGAGCTGCCCACCACTCCCACCGGCAAGGTACTTCGCCGGGAGATCATCGAGACGCTAGAAGGATTACGAGCATGATCAAGAACGGAACCCGTCTCGCCAGCCAGGTGTGTGACACCCAGGTGATTGTCGTCAGGAGTTCCGACAGCCTCGACGACCTGCGCTGCGGCGGGGTGCCGATGGTGCCGGTCGGCGGCGAGCGCTCCGGTGAACTCGACCCGGAGTTCGCCGGCGGCACGGTGATGGGCAAGCGCTACGTCGACGAAACCGGCGCCGAGGTGCTGGTGACCAAGCCGGGCGTGGGGAGCCTGAGTGTTGGTGCGTCCGCGCTGCAGCTCAAAGAGGTCAAGCCGCTGCCCGCCAGCGACTGACAAACACTTAGGCGCCCTGCCGCCCGTCGGTCCCGGGCAGCCCGAGCAGGATCCCGCCGCTGCCGCCGACGCCGACGATGCCGCCGCCGGTGCTGTCACCGCCTGTGCCGCCGTTGCCTATCGGCCCGGCATTGCCGCCGTCACCGCCGTTACCGGGATTGATGCCGGTCCCGGCGCTACCGCCGTTGCCGCCGTTACCGATCAGGATGGCGCCGTTGCCGCCGTGGCCACCGCTGCCGGCGATGAAGTTGCCGCTGTCCCCACCCAGGCCACCTGTCCCACCATTGCCGAACAGCCCCACGGCGTTGCCGCCCGCGCCACCCAGGCCTCCCCGACCGGTAGTGCTTTGACCGCCGGCACCGCCGCTTCCGCCGTCGCCGAGCAGCTGCCCGCCGTTCCCGCCGTCACCGCCGGCGCTGTCGAAACCGTCAGCCAGGCCGGCGCCGCCATCGCCGCCCCGCCCGATCAGTCCGGCATTCCCACCGTCGCCGCCGTGGTGGTTGTGCGCGCCGGCACCACCGTTTCCGCCGTTGCCGGTCAGTAGTCCACCTGCGCCGCCGTTACCGCCGTTATTGCCGAAGCTACCCAATCCGGAGTTGCCCCCCGCGCCGCCGTTCCCGTTCAACAGGCCACCGTGGCCGCCCTGTCCGCCCGCACCCGCCGTGGAAAACAGCTGGGTATTGCCGGCGCCCCCGTCACCACCCGATCCGCCGTTGCCGAACAACCCGATCGCGTCTCCGCCAGCGCCACCCGCACCGGCGAAGCCGCCACCGGCGGCGCCGTCCCACACTCCACCGGCACCGCCGGCACCGCCGCTGCCGAACAGCAGGCCGCCGCCGCCGCCGGCGCCACCCGCACCGGCGGTGCCACCGGAGACGGTGTTCGCACCGCCGCTCCCGCCGCTACCGCCGTTGCCGAACAGTCCGGCGGCGCCGCCGTTCCCACCCTTCTGATTGGGCGCGCCGGACCCGCCGTCACCGCCGCCGCCCCACAGCAGGCCGCCTGCGCCACCGTTTTGCCCGGTACCGGCCGCCCCATTGCTGCCATTGCCGACCAGCGGACGCTGTAAGAGCAGTTCGGTGGGCGTGTTGATCGCGTTGAGGAAGTCCTGTTGCAGGATTTGCCATGGGTTGGCCACGGCTGCGGCGTTCCCAGTCTCGGCGCCGGCATACGCACTCGAGGCCACATTCACGCTCTGGACAAACTGCTGATGAAAGACAGCCGCTTGGGCACTGAGGGCGTGATACTCCTGCGCATGGGCCCCAAAGAGTGCGGCCACCGCCGCCGACACCTCATCCGCGGCCGCCGCGACGACCGTCGTTGTCCGAGATGCTGCGGCCGCATTCGCCTGGTTGACCGCCGAACCGATGCTCGCCAAATCCGTCGCGGCTACTCCTACCGCGTCTGGCTGTGCAATCACAAAGGACATTGCCGACCTCCCGCCCCGCCGTACGACTTTTCGGCTACTCGGTTCGGGTGGATCGTGATGCCGTGCCGCGAGAATCAAATCGTAGCGCGACCCTGGCAAACACGCACGGGATTGCCCATCAAACGCCCTTGCCCGTCCGTCGGGTTTCCCGGGACATGTATTCCGTTGCCTTGAGCACTGGTTGCCGTCGCTGACGGTCGTCTCTGCCTGCCAGGGTCCCTGTTGCTCATTAGCCCCAACGGTCCCAAGCAACAACCCGCCGCTACCGCCGGCGTCCCCGGTGACGACCAATCAGCGCGCGAAAACGCACCCCGTCAGCGCGACTTCGGCTGCTAATCGCAGGGCCACCGCCGACGCACCCACCGCCACGGCATGCCTTCCCGGTTCGATCCGCCACGCGGCGGCGTTGCCGTCGTAGCGGGCAAGCAGGCGCGGATCCGCCTCGATGGTCACCCGCCGGACCGCGCCGGGCTCGAGCTCGACCCGCTCGAATCCGAGCAGCCTCAACCGCCGATCACCGGGCGCCGCCGTCAAATACAACTGCGGGACATCCGTCCCGGTGTGGTCGCCGACGTTGACGACGCTGAAGCTGGCACGCACCGTGTTTCCGCCGGCGACCACCAAGTCTCGGTATTCGAACCTGGTGTAGGACAAGCCGTGTCCGAAGGCGAACATCGGGTCCTGGCCCGTTCTCGCGAACCAGCGGTAGCCGACGTCGGCTCCCTCGGAGTAGTGGATGGTGGTCGATGTTCCCAACGGTGCGCCGAGGTCGGGTAGCTCTGGGCGTGGAGTCTGAGCGAGGGTCGACCGGGAAGGTGATCGGCAGCCGGCCCGACGGATTCACTTGGCCGGAAATGACTTCGGCAATGGCCTGACTGCCGGCCTGACCCGGGTACCACGCCTGCACGATCGCGTTCACCGAATCCCGCCAGGGCATATCGGCCGGGTTGCCGGTCTCAAGCACGATAACCGTGTTCGGATTCGCGGCCGCGACGCCGGCAATCACCGCGTCCTGTCCCCACGGCAACGACAGGTCAGCGCTGTCGAAGCCCTCACCCTCGACGCGGATCCCGAACATGATCACAAGATCGGCTCGCCGTGCTGCCAACATCGCGTCGCCCGGGCTCATGCCGGGGTCGAATTCGATTTGAGCATGCGGGAATTGCCGCCGCAACGCATCCAGTGGGCTCGACGGCAGTAGGTACAGATTACGTAAGGATGCCGTCAGTCCAGGGCCACCGATCGGGATCACCGCCGCGTAGCCGTCCGGGGGCACGACGGCACTCGAGCCGCAACCACTCGGCACACCGAGGTGCGCGTAGCCGCCGATGACCGCGATGCGCACCGACGATTCGGGCGCCAACGGCAATATCCCGTCGTTCTTCAGCAGGACGATCCCCTGCCGCGCGATCTGCAACGCAATCTCTTGGTGTGCAGCCAGGTCCGGTGCGGGCGCGGCGTCCCAACGGTCGATTCCGACGGCGAACATCGACCGCAATATCCGCCGGACCATGTCCGACAGCCGCTCTTTTGGGAACCTGCCGTCGGCATACGCGGCCCGCAGCCGGTCGCTGAATGCCTCCGACCCCCACAGCACGGCATCGATCTGCGCGCCGCACTCTTGGTCGAGGCCGTGCAGCGCGAACTCCCAGCTCGGCGTTGCGCCCCAGTCGGACATGACCCAGCCGCGGTATCCCCAGTCGCCTTTCAGAACGTCGTTGATCAAGGCGGCGTTTCCACCCGCATAGTCGCCGTTGACCTTGTTGTAGGCCGTCATCACCGCGCCGGGTTGCGATCGCTCGATGGCGATCTCGAAGGCCAGCAGGTCCGATTCGCGATGGGCGGCGGGATCGATGACCGCGTCCAGCCAGTGCCGGTTGGTCTCGTTGCAGTTCAGTGAGTAGTGCTTGACCGTCGAGATCACGCCCTGCTCCTGTATCCCGTTGATCGACTCGGCGGCGATCGTGGCAGTCAAAAGCGGGTCTTCGGAGAGGTATTCGAAGTTGCGGCCATTTCGCGGATCGCGTGCCAAGTTCATCGCGCCGGCCAGCTGTACGTTGAACCCGCGGCTGCGGGCCTCCTGGCCGATCACCTCGCCCGCGGAGTGGGCAAGCGCCGGGTTGAAGCTGGCCGCCAGCGCCAGGCCGGCCGGCAACGCGGTGGCGGTGTCACCCGGCCGGAAGCCGGGATTCGTGACCCCGAGGCCGGCGTCACTCATCAGCAGCGCCGGCACACCGAGCCGCGGAACCCCGGGCACATACCCCGCACTCATCGGAACGCCCGGCGGGATCCGCTCATCCCGCAGCGGCCACATTTCGCCGCCGCCCATCACGCCGAGTAGCAGCGAGAAGCGCTCGTCGTCGGTCATCTGGGCCTCGACGTTGCGCGCACGGAGGTCCGCGTCGGCTAGCTCGTCCAACGCACACCCTCTTTCGCGTAGACAACACGCAGCACATGCCCGACTTCTGGCCCCATCACCAACTCTGCCAGCGTACAAATCGTCGCAACGAACTCCGGACCATGCGGCGGCAGCTCGTGGCACAGGTGATGCGCCACCTCGTGCAGCACCACCAGCTCGCGCATCGCCCAGTCAGCGGTGTCACGGTCGGGAACCGCGATAACGCCGGCGCCGTCACGGTTCTCATAGTGCGCCGCGGTGGCCGCCCGCCGCGCCCGCACCCTGGCCCGCGACACCTCCGGCCAGTGTTGCCGTACCGCCGGTAGCGCAAGTACGTCGTCGACGTAGTGCTGGACGGATTCGACCGACGCGAACCGACCCTCCGGCGGCAGCGTCAACTGCGCACCGAAGAATTCCACCGTGGGCGAGCCATGCTTGGCGGCGCGGTCAAAGAGCGTCCGAACGAACTCCTCGGCGGCATATACCTTGGCGCGCTGGGAGTCCCGCTTGCCAGAATCCCCCGCAGTCACCGGCCCAGAGCGGTTCGCGCCCCTGGCAGTTCGGGGCTATTACCGAGGCGGGCTCGCCTACCCGCCCGGTCACCGGCGCGGCGCGCCGCCGACGAATAGCCCGCCGTTGCACTGGTGGCCCGCCAGGTACCGCGCGCTTTCGATGCGCTGCGATAGTAGTCGCGCAACTCGACATCCTTGTCACGCAAGGCAATAGCGGTACCCGGTGCCCGACCGCGGTCCTTGGTAGCCTCGCTCCTGGTCTGCTCGCGCGCCTCCGCCAGGCGCTGGCCGATGCGGGCTCCGAACGCCAGCTGAAAGTTGAGTCGGGCGGTGATCGTCGGCGTCGGCCGGTGCGCGCCCGAGGAGAGGTAAGCATCGGACGCCCGCACCATCTGGACCACCAGGCTGGCGTACAGGGCGTGGCTCGCGTCGATGTCCTCGGCGAACCCGTATGTGTACAGGAAGGTCGAATTCGACGCGATGTCACATCGCACGTCGTTTGCATGCGCGATCACCACGAACAGCTGCGCGTACGTCCGCAGCCCGCGGGTGCCTGCGGTCCCGATAGTGATGGTGCGCTGGATAGGGGTCTGCGCGGCGGAGCGCTGCGCCGCGTGCGACCGGGCTACCGCAAGGTCGATGGACGAAGTCGTCGCCAGCCGTTGCGCCGCGCTCATGAATGCGTCAGCCTCGTGAGCGTTGTCGGTTCCTTCGGCCTGACGCAGCAGCGCGGCGATGCGCGCCAGCATTTTGTCGTCGGTCATAACGCCAAACTACGTGAGGGGTACGACACTTCGCTTACAGCCGTTCACAATCGCTTCAGGATCCAGGAGACCACATCATCGAGCACCTGGTCGCGTTCCGGCTCGTTGAAGACCTCGTGATACAGCCCGGGATAAACCTTCAGCTCGACGTCGGCGGAGCCGACACATTCGACCAGCCGGCGGCTCCCGGCAACGGGGACCAGTCGGTCTTCGGAACCGTGCACCACCAGCAGCGGCGCGGTCAGCGCGGGTGCCCGCTGAGGCATGGTCTCGCCCACCTGCAGCAGTGCGCGGCCAATGCCGGCGGGGACTTTGCCGTGGTATACCAGCGGGTCGGCGTTGTAGGCGGCCACCACGGCGGGGTCCCGGGAGATGGCATTGACGTCCAGTTCCTGCGCCGGCAAGCCAGGCACGACGACACCGAGAATTTTGGCGGCGAACGCCATGAGCGGCGACACCTGGTCCTGGGCCGCCACCGCGGGACCGGAAAGCACCATCAGGTCGTAGTTGTCGGGGCGTTCGACTCCGTACGCGAAGACGATCCCCCCGCCCATGCTGTGCCCGAGCACGACGCACTTCAAGCCGGGATGTTCGCGGGCTGAGATCCCGACCAGGGTGGCGAAGTCACCGGTGTACTCGCTGATGTCCCGCACCAGCACCCGTTTGCCGCCGGAGCGGCCATGGCCACGGTGGTCGAGTGCGTAAGTGACCAGCCCGGCCTCGCCGAAGCGTTGCGCAACGTGGTGGTAGCGGCCGGCGTGCTCGCCCAGACCGTGCGAGAGCACCACGACCGCCAGTGCCGGGGTGTCCGGAGTCCAGACGTCGTAGACGATCCGCACGCCGCCGACGCCGTCGAAATTCCGTTCAGTCCGGGTGATAGTCACTATGGGCAGCGTAATGGCTCCGTGCGCGGACTGGGGCCGGAGGCGCTGCGTAGGCTCACTCGGGGAGAGCCGCCACTCGCGATGAGTGGCTGTCTGAGCTGACCGGCTCCAGGAAGGTAGCGCAAATGACCGATACCCTGCTCGTCGAGCATGTGCCCGGGAAGCCGAACCTGCTGTTGGGCGCCTTTGACATCGGCAGCGTGGGCTATGTCGCCGAAGAGTTCTTCGTCTCCGGAACGGCCTCGTCCTACACCTCAGCAGCACTGCCGAGGCCGGACGGCCGATGGAATGTGACGCCCTCGGAAGCGGCCGACTATTCCACCCGGATTGTGGTGCTGACGCCGGCCGATCGGACGCGGTTTAACGGGACAGTGCTGGTCGAGTGGCTGAATGTGAGCGGCGGCATCGATGCTCCGGCCGTGTGGATGATGGCGCACCGCGAAATGGTGCGCGCCGGCTACGCGTACGTGGCGGTCTCCGCCCAGCGGGTGGGCGTTGAGGGCGGCGCGAGCATGCTCGGCGCGGATATGTCCCTGAAGAGCCAGAATCCGACGCGATATGCGTCTCTGTCGCATCCGGGCGACGCCTTCGCCTACGACATCTATTCGCAGATCGGCGGGCTGATCAAAAACGCCGAGCGTAACAACGTCCTGGGCGAGTTGAACGTGCAGCACGTCGTCGCCCTTGGCGAGTCTCAGTCGGCAATGTTCCTGACCACTTACGTCAACGCCGTCGATCCGCTCGCCCGAATTTACGACGGCTTTCTGGTGCATTCCCGATTCGGTCCGGCCGCGCCGCTGGACGGTATTTCCATATTCGAGGATCCGCAGACCAATACGCCGCAAGCGGTCCCGTTCCGGGCGGACTTACGCGTTCCGCTCGTCTCGGTCATCACCGAAACCGACCTGTTGGGCGGCGTGCGACATGGTTATTATTTCGCCAGGCAGCCCGACAACCACCGCCTGCGTGTCTGGGAAATTCCGGGCACCGCGCACGCCGACAACTACACGATCCAAGTGGCGCCGATCGACACCGGCTCCGCGCCGATCGACGACATCGTGGCGGCGTACGCGCCGACCAACATGCTGATGGGTCAGCAACTTGGCCACTTCATCAACTTTGCCCCCCAGCACCACTACGTGCTGCAGGCGGCAGTTTCCGCGCTCAACACCTGGGTCCGGACCGGCGTGCCGGCGCCCACCGGGCCGCTCATTGAGGTACGAGAAGCCGATGAGCCCCAGCCGATTCTGGATGCCAATGGCCTCGCCCAAGGTGGCGTACGGACACCATGGGTGGACGTGCCCATCGCACGGACTTCCGGTTCCGGCGCCGTCGAGAGCGTGATGGCATTGCTCTTCGGCTCTGGTGAACCCTTCGACGCCGCCGAATTGGACCGGCTCTACCCCGGCGGGCGCACGGAATACCTCGAAAGATTCACGGGGGCACTGGACACCGCGATCAACTCCGCGTTCATCCTGCCGGCGGATCGTGTAGAGATACTCGAGCTCGCGGCCGCGGTGTATTCCAGGAGTAACGCAGAAGCCCGGTCAGAATAGCCGGCTGTCCGGTGCCGGTCCGGTGACCGGGCGAACCAGACCTGCCCCGGTAACCAGCGGGAGGTCCAGCGCGGACAGCAATCCGGGCGGGGCCGCGCACACCGCGGGGATGACGTTGACCATTCGCGAGGCGCCGGCCATGCGCGCACCCAGATCGTGGTCATGGTCGTCGGCCATTTCGAATTCGCAGCGCATGCTCGGGGAACCCTCGATCTCGACGCGGTAGAGCCCGCGGCCCGATGCCAACCCGTAGCCCAGATCCTTTGGCGCGATGGCGATCTGCGGCTGCGGCCACTCCGGGGCGATATCGTCGCGCATGCGCGTCACGTGGTCGAGCACGAACGTCGCCCTGTCACCGGTGTAGCCGGTCAGCGTCGAGCGCATCGCCGCGATCGTCCCGGCCGCGATGTGACCGGTAGGGGTGTCAAAGGATTCGAAAGCCGGGACACGTTCAATACTCTCGTCGAGGTGGTCGATCTTGGTCCCCAGCCCGGCCGCTAGCTGGTGCAACACCGGGCCCCAGCCGAAGGTGAATACCCCGGGTGTGGCCGCGAACGCCGTGAATTCCGGGGGCTTGCCGAACCCCAGGATCTCGTACACCGCGGCCTTGTCCGGGTAAGTGGCGTAATTGAACATCTCCGTCACCCGCACCGATTCGATGACCCGGGATACGCCCGAGAGCACCAGCGGCAAAACATCATTGGCGAATCCCGAGTCGATTCCGGTTGTGAAGAACGACGCATTACCGTCCAGCGCCGCCTGCCGCAGCGATTCGGTGAACACGGGGTCGACGGCTTCGGGGAACACCAGAGGCACCACCGAGCACGACACCACGTTCTTACCGGCACGCAGGATGGACGCCATGTCCTCGACCGCCTCGAGCGGCCGCAGGTTCGCTCCGGCGGCGTACACGACCACGTCGGCGTCGCCGGCGAGCATCGGCGCGGGATCCTGCGTGGCGAGAACTCCGACCGATGCGATTCCGCACAGCTCTCCAGCGTCGCGACCGGCCTTGGCATCGCTGTGCACCACTACATCGACGAGCTCTAGCTGCGGGTGGTCGATGACGCCGCGCAGCGCGATCACACCCATAGAACCCGGACCCCAGACCCCCACCTTGAACATGTGGTGCTCTCCTAATATTAGGATTTATATCGCTATATTTAGGATAAAGCGTAAGGAGCGCGTCATCGGTACGTCAACCGCCAAGTCACCACCCACCGGCCGCGTGATGGATGTGCTTGCCACATTGGCGGATTCACCGAACGGGCGCACCTCGGCCGAGTTGGCGAAGATCTGCGGGATCAGCACCTCGACGTGCGCTCTGGTGCTCGCGGAACTGGAACGCGGCGCCTGGGTGGCTCGGCGCGGAGACCGCCGTTACGGGCTTGGCAGCGGCTTGTTCGCGCTGGTGCACGGGTTGCGAACGCAGTTCCCACTACTGGACCGCGGCCGCGCCGCACTTCGCTTCCTGCACGAGACGCTCGGCGCGGGTTGTTCGATGTCGAAGATCGGTGCCCGGCACTTGACCACCGTCGACACCGTCGGGCACGGTGCCGACGGTGAGCACGCGGTCGGCCAGCACTTCCCCATCGACCCGTCGTTCGGGCTGGTAGCCATGGCCTGGCGGGACCCCGATTTCATCGACGGGTGGTTGCAGCGGGTGAGGCCCCGATTGACCCGCACCGAAATCGCCGATCACCAGCGGGTGCTGGGTGATATCCGCGCCCGTGGCTACGGGGCATGGCGATTCGACGACACCCACCAATCGCTGCACCATCGGCTCACCATCCTGCTGGCATCGCTGGAGCCAACGGCGCAGCTGACCCGGCAGCTCACCACCCTGATGACGATGGTGACATTGCAATCAGTCACCGATGTGCTCGAAACAGAATTGGCAGCAACGGAATTCGTTGTTCTTCCGATCCTCGGTCCGGACGGACAGCCGGAATACCAAATCGAGATCCACCTGGGCCGCTCCGACACGCTGTCGCTGCCGGCGCTTGATACAGCGTTGCGGCACGCGCAGGAGTTACTGGCGCCGGCACGGCCTGACTAAACTGACACCGTGTCTGCCAGTGGTGAGATCCGGCGCGCGGCCGACCGGGCCGTCACCACCACCGCATGGCTGAAGTCTCGACATTCATTCTCGTTCGGTGACCACTACGACCCGGACAACACACACCATGGGCTGTTGCTGGTGAACAACGACGACTCCGTGCAGCCCGCAAACGGATTCGACACCCACCCGCACCGCGACATGGAGATCGTCACCTGGGTACTGCGGGGCGAACTGACGCATCAGGATTCCATGGGCAACAGCGGGGTGATATATCCCGGCCTGGCCCAACGGATGTCGGCGGGCAGCGGGATCCTGCACTCGGAGAAGAACGACTCCTTAACCGAACCAGTGCATTTCGTGCAGATGTGGGTCACCCCGGACGATACCGCCATCACCCCGAGCTACCAGCAGCAGGAAATCGACGCCCAACAACTCACCGACAAGCTCGTCACCATCGCGTCTGGAATACCCGGGCATGACGCGGCGATCACCCTGCACAACCGTAGTGCCGCGTTGCAAGGCGCGCGGTTGCATCCCGGTGCCGCCGTCAACTTGCCGCGCGCGCCCTACGTGCATCTATTCGTCCCGCGTGGCCGGATCATCGTGGAAGGCGTCGGTGAAGTGGACGAGGGCGACGCAGTCCGGTTCACCGATTCCGACGGCCGACGCCTGACCGCGCAAGGCCCGTCGGAAGTCCTGATCTGGGAGATGCACGCCACACTGGCTGAACAGGCATGATCCGGAACACATCGCGCGGCCAATGTGACTTTGGAACGTCCAGTGGCTGGCGGTGCACTTTTGGCGGTTGGCCACACGCGCCACTGGTTTACTGAGGAAGCCGAAAGCGCAATCGCAAAAACCAACGCGTCTCGGCCGGAAAAGAGCACAGTTAATGGACGCAAACGAGGTGCGGGATGCAGACGAGCAGCAGGAGCTGCAAGAGTCGACCCTGAATGACCCCGACCCGGTGGTGATCTCCGCCGTCGGTGTGGGCGTGGACGGCGAGCACGAGCCGCTGTTCTCAGGCATCGACCTTGCACTCACGTCGGGCATGCACGCCATTCAGCTCCCCGGCGGTCCGGGGCAGGACGCCTTCCTGCTCACGCTCGCGGGGCGCCTCAAACCCACCCACGGCACCGTCACGGTGCTCGGCGACACACACCCGCGAGCGATACGTCGACACTGCGCCATCGCGGCGTTCTCCGACATCGACGAGCTGGAGGAATCAGTAACCGTGCAGACCGTGCTCGCCGAGCAGAGCGGGTGGCTGGCGCCGTGGTACTCGCGAGTGACCGCTGACGCCGGCGGCGCCGAAATGGTCGCCGTGTTCGGCGACATCCCGGCGCCGGACACCAAGAAATACATCGTTGAACTGTCCGACTTGGAGCTGTTCCTGCTGCGCATCACGCTGGCCCTGCTCTCGGATCGCCCGATCCTGGTGGTCGGGGACCTCGAACAGGTACGGGACAACTCACAGCGGGCGCTCGCGGTCGAGAGACTCGGCGCGATAGCCCAATCGCGCACCGTCGTCGTCGGCGTGACCAACCCCCTCGGCATCGACGCGCCCGACCACGGTCTGCACGATCACCGAATCCTGATCGAAAGGGATTGACAATGCTGGCTGGACTCGCATTCGGCTCGGAGATCAAGCGTTTCGGCCGCCGCCGCTTGACCCGCGTGGCGATCGTCACGCTGATGCTGCTGCCACTGGTGTACGGCGCGCTGTACCTGTGGGCGTTCTGGGACCCCTTCGGTCACGTGAACAAGTTGCCCGTGGCGCTCGTCAACTCCGACCGCGGTGCCACCGCGGCCGGGCAGCAGTTCGACGCCGGCACCGAAATCGCCAAGAGCCTGACCCAGGACCATAGCCTGGACTGGCATGTCGTTAGCCCCGCGGAGGCGCGCAGCGGTGTCGATCACGGCAAGTACTACTTCATGGTCGAACTACCGCCGGACTTCAGCGAAGCGATCGCGTCGCCACTGACCGGGCAACCGAAGAAAGCCGAACTGATCGCCGTCTACAACGACGCCAACAACTACATCTCGTCCAGCATCGGACGCACCGCCATCGACCAGGTACTCAACGCCGTATCGAGCCGGATCGCCGGACAGGCGGTCAATCAGGTGCTGTCGGTGGTCGTCTCGTCCGGGTCGGGCATCAAGCAGGCCGCCGACGGGGCCCGACGGCTCGACGACGGTGTGGGTCAGCTGGCCACCGGCCTGCACGCGGCCCGGTCCGCCTCGGGGCAGCTCGCCGACGGCGCAAAGCAGCTCTCCGACGGCATCGACCAGGCCACCGACCCGCTACTCACGGTGACCAAGGCGCTGTCGCAGATCGGCGGCAACACCGCTCAGCTACAGCAGGGTGCGGCCGCGTTGCAACAGGCCAACGATCAGATCGGCGCCATCGCCGCGGCGCAGGACGGGGCGGCCGCATCGCTGGGGTCGGTGATCAATCAGCTCTCGGCGAGCCAGGACCCCGCCGTGGTGGGCGCCGCCGCGAACCTGCGCGGCATCGAGGATCAGCTGCGCGGGCATCAGTTCACCCCACAGATCCGCCAACAGCTCACCGACGCGCAGAACTCCGCCATCGCGATGACGTCCGGGCTGCGCACGCCCGGCAGCCCGTTGGCGTCCGCACTCGACCAGCTCGGTGGCGGGGCACAGAACGTTACGGACAAGCTCAACCAACTGCGCAGCGGAGCCCAGAAAGTTGCCGCCGGCAACGCCGAGTTGTCCAGCGGCATAATCAAACTCGATGACGGAGCCGCGCAGCTGAAGACGGGATCGAACGAGCTGGCGACCAAGCTCACCGACGGCGCCAACCAGGTACCCAATTGGACGACCCAACAAAAGGACGCGATCGCCGACACCATCGGGGGCCCGGTTCGACTCGACGCCACGCACGAGAACGCCGCACCCAACTTCGGCACCGGCATGGCGCCGTTCTTCCTCACACTCGCCCTGTTCTTCGGCGCACTGGTGTTATGGATGGTGTTGCGGCCGTTACAAAGCCGCGCGATCGCCGCGGAGGTACTACCGCTACGCGTGGCGCTGTCCAGCTACCTGCCCGCAGCTGTCATCGGAGTATTTCAGGCGACCATCCTGTACTGCGTAGTGCGGTTCGCCCTCGGTATCCACGCCACCCACCCGCTGGCGATGCTGGCCTTCATGATTCTGATCTCGTGTGCGTTCGTCGCCGCGACACAGGCGATCAACGCGCTCGTCGGCCCCGCGGTGGGCCGGGTTCTGATCATGGCGTTGCTGATGCTGCAGTTGGTCAGCGCCGGCGGCATGTACCCCGTCGAGACGACCTCGAAGCCGTTCCAGGTCCTGCACCGCTTCGACCCGATGACCTACGGCGTCAACGGACTACGCCAGCTCATATTGGGCGGCATCGACGGCCGGCTTTGGCAGGCGATCATCGTGCTCTTCGTCATCTGGGCCGTCGCGGTGGCAATTTCCAGTCTGTCCGCCCGACGGGACCGGTTGTGGAACCTCGAGAGGTTGATTCCAGCAATCAGAATGTGAACGGCCGCATAGAGTTGGGCACGGCAGACAGGAGCCGGCATGTCTAAAGCGCAGCCGCGGCACGCGGCGCCGAACCCCAAGCGCGATGTACGAGCGCTACGGACCGTGGAGTTCTGGACGTTGCCCATCGTTGTCACGTTGGCCCTGATGTCGGCGCTGTGCGCGCTGTACCTCGGCGGGATCCTGAATCCCACCACGAACCTGCGACATTTCCCGATCGCCGTGGTGAACGAGGACGCCGGGACGGCCGGCGGGCAGATCGTCGACGGGTTGACCGCCGGGCTGGACAAGGACAAGTTCGATCTGCGGGTGGTCTCGCACGACGAGGCCAAGCTGCTGCTGGACCGGGCTCAAGCGTATGGCGAGTTGTTGATTCCACCGACTTTCTCGTCCAACCTCCACGATTTCGGGGAAAGTGCGGTACTGCCCGGCCACGCGGACCGGCCCTCCGTCACGATCTCGACGAACCCCCGCGCGGGCACGCTGGCTTCCGGCATCGCAAATCAAACGTTGACCCAAGCGATGGCAGTGGTCAATGGCAAAGTGGGCCAGCGGCTTACGCAGGCTGTCGCCGAGGAGTCCGACGGGGCGACGCTGACCGGAGCGTCGCAGACGGGTCTCGCAAACCCGATCGATGTCAAGTCGACCGTATACAACCCGCTACCCAACGGCACCGGCAACGGGCTCTCCGCGTTCTACTACGCACTGTTGCTGTTGCTGGCCGGCTTCACCGGCAGCATTGTGGTCAGCACCTTGGTTGACTCATTGCTCGGTTACGTGCCCGCCGAATGGGGCCCGGTGTATCGCTTCGCCGAAAAGGCAAACATCTCGCGCTTCCGCACCTTGTTGGTCAAGTGGGGGATGATGATCGTGCTGGCGTTGCTGACGTCGGGCGTCTACCTGGCAATCGCCCACGGACTCGGTATGCCGATTGCACTCGGCTGGAAGACGTGGGCGTACGGGGTGTTCGCGATCATCGCCGTGGGTGTCACGTCCAGCTCGCTGATCGCGGTTCTGGGCTCGATGGGGTTGCTGTTCAGCATGCTGGTTTTCGTGATCCTGGGGTTGCCGTCGGCGGGCGCCACCGTCCCGCTGGAGGCGGTGCCACCGTTGTTCCGGTGGCTGGCCGAATTCGAACCAATGCACCAAGTGTTCCTGGGCGTGCGGTCGTTGCTCTATCTCAACGGTGCCCCGGAAGCCGGTCTGTCCCAGGCGTTGTTGATGACGGCGATCGGCCTCGTCATCGGACTATTGCTGGGCGGCATCACCACCCGCATCTATGACCGCAGCGGATTTCACCGGATCCCGGGGGCGGTCGGCGTCGCGATCGCGGAGGCGCACCAGACCCAGCATCAGGCGCGCACAGCCAAGAACGAAGATGCAGGCACTCCGACACACGAGACCGAACGAGACGAAACCGAAACCGAAAGTTCAAGCGAGCAAACGTAATTCCCGCGCGCCCTTAGCGTCACTCGTTTGTTACTAAAGTTGACAGCGTTGCTTGTGTGACTGATGCTGTGTCTACTGCTGCGTCCACATAAGGAACCACCGTGCTGACACCAAGCGCAGGCTTGCGCCGACGGGCGGCGTGCTGGGCTGCCCTCGTTGGGTGCGCGCTCCTCGCGATCAGCACGGGACAACCCGTCGCGCACGCCGCTGACGGTCGCGAAATGCTGGAGAGCGCCATCGGCACCACGAAGGGCTCTTACCTGGTCTACAACTTTGGCTCCGGTCACCCCACGCCATTGCTCAACGGCGCCGGCAGCTGGTACGAATCGGACAACGGCGGTCACCTGCTGGTCATCAAAAATGCGGCCGGACGGCTTTCGCCGCGTCTGTTGGTGGACACCCACCAGGGTGCGCAGGCGCGCTGCGAGAGGAACCCCGGGGCCCGCACCAGCGAGGGGTTGTTGCAAGCAGCCGAGCTCTACGAGCCGCGGCAGGCGTGGCAGCGGATGGGTGAACCGACCGTCGCTATCAATGCGAATTTCTTCGACGTGCGCGGGCAGAAGGGCGGCTCGTGGCGCACGACCGGCTGCAGTTCGCCGCTGGGCGCCTTTGTGGACAACACCAACGGTCAGGGTCGCGCCAACGAGAGGGTCACCGGCACGGTCGCCTACTCAGGTAAGCAGGGCCTGTCTGGCGGCGGAGAGAGCTGGTCGACACTGACGACCATGGTCATTCCATCGGGTGGTGCGCCGTACGTGGTGTGGCCCAGGAGCAAGACCGACTATGACTCCGCCACCCCGGTGATCGAGGACTTGCTCAACAAGAACGAGAAGTTCGTCGCGGTGTCCGGAATCGGGCTGCTGGCTCCCGGTCACACCGAACAACTGCACGACCCGGGTCCGAGCGCGGCCCGAACGGCCCTGGCGTACTCGAGGCAAAAAGACGAGATGTACATATTCCAGGGCGGCGACTACACCCCGGACAACATTCAAGACCTGTTCCGCGGCCTGGGCAGCGATACCGCAATCCTGCTCGACGGCGGCGGATCGTCGGCCATTGTGCTCCGTCGTGACACCGGGGGCATGTGGGCTGGGGCCGGGTCGCCAAAGGGATCCTGCGACACCAGGCAGGTGCTGTGCGACTCGCATGAGCGCGGGCTGCCCAGCTGGCTGGGATTCAATTAGTCGGTAACAGGCTGCACTGCAGCACTTGTCGGATCGGTCGGCCCGAACCGGAAGATCAGCAGGCTTGCCCCCACCACCGCAGCCGTCAGGGCGAAAACCGGCGCCACGACGTATCGGGACATGGTCGCTCCGAGCAAGGCGCCGGCGCAGATCGTGAAAACAACGCTGAAACGCAGCTTTTGGCGGGCGCCCGTGCCACCGGCCAGACGGCTGTCCAGCCCGAGGCTGACGATCGTCGATGTCAACACGGTGGTGGACAGTTCCTGAATCCCGAACTGGCGCGCGCTCGAATGTTGCAGACCGAACGTCGCCGCCAGCAGGCCGATAATGAGCAGCTTGGTGTTGTCGTGATAGTGCAACACTCCCGTGCCAGCCAGGGTCGACAACGTCAACAGCAACAGGATCTCCATCGCCAGCACCGTGGTGATCCACGCTCGCGTTCGATCACCGAAATGCCGTGCCAATCGACCGCTGAAGATGGTGGTGCAGAAGAAGGTCGGGAGAGCAACCGCCACAGCGGTCAGGTCGATGTTGGTTCTCGGGGCGAGCCAGAAGCCGAGGAAGATCACGTTGCCAGTCATGTTCGCGACGAAGACGTGGCCAAGGACAAGGATACTGAGGGCGTCGGCCAACCCGGTGGCAAAGGTCAGCAATAGTAGCGCTGCGACGGTAGCCCGCTCGGATAGCGGCGAAGTCACGGCCATGCGGTGCAATACCTTTCGGGGCAACCCTGCCAGTTCTCTTCGCCTGCTCTCGCTACAACTGCGGCGTTACATCCAGCGAGGTGACGGTCGTCATCCTGGTCACCAACCAGCGGTCGTTGGCGCGTTTCATGAACAGCCGGTAGGACAGGTACTTCAGGCTCGGGATGTTCTTCGTCAGCGGACTCGTTGACGTGGTGTTGGTGAACACGATGACAACGGCATTCGGGTCATCCAGCGATTCGACCGCCGCACCGGTTACTTCGGTGGTGTTGGTTATTTGAGCCTGCTTGTTGGGAGCCACGATCCCATCGACGAATTTCCGGTATTGGGCTCCGAAATCGCCGCTGAGGTAGGCCGCCGCGCGATCGGCGAGGGTATTCATGTTGTCCGGTGTGTACGTCCACAGCGTCGTTATGGCATTGGCCGCCGACCGCGCCACCTTTAGCTTTGTTGCGGCGGTGGCCCGATCGGCCAAATATGGCTGCGCGGCCGCGGCGGCGAACGCGGCGGAGCCGACGAACAGAACGGCCGCCACCAGGACCCCGACAGCGAGCCGCCTACCGGGCCGCCTTCTGGCCCGGACGCCCCCGTCGGTGGTCGCCGTGGCGTCGGCGTCGGCTTCGCCGTCTGCCTCTTCCGGTTCCTTTGCCGCACCGTCGATCTCGTCGCCGGCGAGCGTGTCGGATTCATCGGTTCCGCCGAGCGTGGAGGCCGCGTCCGCGGTTAGATCACCTGCTGCAGGTTGCTGATCTTCCACTGCTTCCCTTCCTGCGTGACGGTTGTCGTCCAACGGTTTGTGTTCTCCAGCACCTGCTTTTCATCCGGTGACTTCGAAGTGACTTCGGTGGCCACGATCACTATGGCGCTGCCGTCGTCGTTCCACCGCTCCACGCCGGCGTCGAGGACGGTGCCAGTGGCCGGCTCGGCTCGGGCGATCTGCAGGAGAATCTCGTTGGCCTTGTCCTGATACTGCTTGGCGAAATCGCCAGTGGCTTGGGCGAGTACTCGAGCCACGTAGTCGTTGGCGTGATACGGATCAATGGAGGTGAATTCCGCCATGAACCCGGTCACGTAGCCGAGCACATCGCGGTCTTTCGACGCGGCGCGGTCGCGGGATTCGTGGGCCCCGAACATCAGGGCAGACACGGTGACGGCGGCCGCCATCAGCAACCCGGCGACCGCAGCAACCAGCGGCAAGCCCGACGGTCGGCGCGCCCGCACGGGCTGCGCGACGAGCAGTGGTTCCTCGCCTGGCTGAAACCTGCGACGGGGGCTCATTTTCCGTTCCCGGGCGGCTTGGGTTTGGTCACCACGGTGAGGTCGTCAACGCGCCAGTGATTATCGCCGCCCTTGGCGAAACTCACCCGAACCGTTGCGCTGATGTAGCGTTCGTCCGGCGGCGCACCCCGCCGACCATGCATGAACAGCAGCATCGTCGCCCGGTCCGGCGACGCTGATTTGACGGCGCCGTCGGCCGGCCAGTACTCGTTGATGACCGGGCGCCCCTGCTGCACGACCTCCTGCTGAGCAGCCAGCTGGCCGCGGTATTTGTCGGTCGCCAGCGAACGGGCTCGGGCGAAGTCGTCGTGCAACGACTTCGGATCGTAGGTCAGCATCTGCGCGACGATCGTGGGCCCCTCGATCTGAATTTGGGCAATGGTTTGATCCGTCGCCCGATCGCGCGAGTAGACAACGGCGTAACTCACCGCCGCGCCTCCCAGACAGAGTGTCGCCGCAGTCAGCACCACCGCGGAGGTCCACCGGCCGATGTCGCGCGGCGGCTCGTCTGGTTCGACTCGTCGCACCTCGGTGCGCAGCAACATGTCGGCGAAAGTGCGGCGCCGCGGATCCCACACTGGCCATAGCCATCCCACCATCACCGACGCGGTGTCAAGAAGATGCGCGAGGTCCCTGAGCAGCAGGCCCCACGCCCCGATGGCTGCACCACCGCGCTGTACCACGGCGATTCGGAAAAGTGCGCGGCCCAGGCTCCAGCCCAAGACGGTCGGCAGCAACAGTCGGTTTACCAACGTCGCGAGGATGGTCAACCCGATGACGGAAATACCCACCCACCACCAGGCACCGCGCGAGGGCACCGTCAGCGAGACCAATGCCATCGTGGTAACCACGGCGATTGCCGGCAAGACGTCGACAGCGAATGCGCCGGCACGGATTTGCCACGGCGCCAACCGCTTTCGCGATGACTCTTGGATGCCCGCGGTGATGGAAGTTTCCTCGACCACCACCGTCACTTCGTCACCTGGTCGAGCTTGGAAATCTTGTACTGGCCATCAGCGTGCGCCATTTTCGCTCGCAGGCGGTAGCCCGTTTCGTTTTGCGTCTGATCGCCCGACACCTTGACGCGGAGTGCGACGAGAACGTCGACACTGCCGTCATCGTTGTTGCGCTCGACCGCTGCCCGGACATCGGAGACCTGAACGTGCACGTTCGCGGCCTGATAGGCCTGGACGAGCGTGCTGGTGTACAGCAGAGCTTGGGACCGGAAAGCATCTGTGCCGCAGTCAACGATCTTCTGTTCGCTGGCGATCATCGCACTGGTGTCCGGTGCCTGCGTCGCCACAACACAATCCACCGCTGCCTTGAGAGCCGCCGCATCGTTGCGCGCTATGGCCTGGCTTTCCTGGTGGTATCGCACTGCCAGGTAGCCGCCGAACCCGACCGCACCAGCCAGTAGCAGAAGCGCCGCGGCGATGCCGGCCAACCACCCGCCACGCAGGCGCGACGGGCCACGTTCGGCGCCCGTCACCTCGGGGCTTGATTGCTCGGCTCCGACCTCGGATCCCGAAGAAACCTCGGCCGTCACCTCGGTACTGATCTCGTCGGCCGTGCCTTCAGACTCCTGACGAATCTTCGGCTCTCGCCGACGCAAACGGCTCATCCTTGACATCGGTGGTGGGTTCAGCCGGCCGGCGCCAGCATCTCCTTCCATCCATCGTCTCCTGTTTTGGTCGAGTTCTCGACGGAGTACTTCACCCCGTCAGGCCCCACGAGCTGACCGCTCTGGGGACTGTAGATCGCCGCCGAAGGCCCGCCCGGAGTGTAAACACACGGGTTGGGCTGCTGGCCGTTGCACCGCACCGTACCGGACCCCGGCCGCGACACCGGATCGCTGACCGGCGGCGGCGTCCCCGCCACCCGATCCACCGGCGCCGGATTCAGGCCGTTATCGACCGACGGCGCAGGAATCACCATCCCCGGCTTCACCGGCTGATCACAACGCGCCGCCGGCGCCGGACAGGTCACCAGCTGATTCGGATCACCGAACCACGGGTTGGTCCCCGCCGGCACGTACGGCTTGGGGTCGCGGCACTCCCGCGGCGAGGCCGCCCGCTTCCCCGGCACATCGGCACACGGAATGTTCCGCGAACCCCGCACGCTGTTGGACGGCGTATCCATCGGGATCTTGCAGTACGTGCCCGTTGGCAGTGGCTGCAAGCTGGTGTCGGCCGGCGACCGCCACTCCGACGCCGGAATAAAGCCGGTCAGACACGGCGGCGGCTGATTGATCGACAACGCCAGGTCCAGCGCCGCCTGGTGCGGGAACGGCGCGGCCACCGCCTGTGCGATCGACGCACCCTGCGGCAGGTACACCAGAATTTGTTCCAGCCCGGCGTGATAACGCTTGAGCAGGTCGAATACCACCTCGAGGTTCGCCAGCGTCTGCGGCAGCGCATCGCGAACGTCGCTGAACACCTCATTGACCTGATCGGCCGTCGGCGCCGCCTGGGCCAGAACACTTCTCACACTCTGATCCTGCTGCGCACTCTGCGCCGCCAACCTGTTCAGGTTGCGCGCCCAGCGCTCGATCGCACCGCCTGACTCGACCTGGCTGTCCAGAACCGGTCCGGAGTTCTGGATGATGTCGTTGACGCTGGTGATGTTGGTCTTGAAATCACCGACGATCGCCTGCGTCGAATCGACCAGCCGCTGCAGCGCCGGACCCAGCCCACCCACCGATCCCGCAGTCTCGTCCAGCAACGTCGCGATCTTCTCTTTCGGCAACGCCGCAAGGCCCCGGTTCGCGGTATCCAGCGCCGGCCCTATATCGCTGGGCACGGTGCCCTTGGTGATGGTTTGCCCAGACAACAGGTACTTGCCCGGATTCCCCGTCGACACCAGGTCCAAATACTGCTCGCCGACCGCCGACACCGAGTGCACATTCGCAACCGCGTCGACCGGAATCTTGTAGTCGCTATCCAAACTCATCGTCGCCTCGGCGCCGCGTTCGGTCGGCTCCACGTCGGTGACCTTGCCGATCGTGATCCCGCGGAACGTCACGTTCGCCGTCGGATACAGCCCACCCGACGCCGGCAACTCCGCTTTGAGCGTGTACCGACCAATCCCCACCAGACTCGGAACCTGCAAGTAATACACGCCCAGCACCAGCAAAGACACCATGGTGATGACAGCGAACAGCCACAGCTGTCGTCTCATGAAGGTGGTCAACATCGACCAACCGCCCTTTCGATCGGTGGTCCCCCGGGCGCGTCATTCGGCTTCGGCGTCGGGTGGTGGGTTCAGCCGGCCGGCGCCAGCATCTCCTTCCATCCATCGTCTCCTGTTTTGGTCGAGTTCTCGACGGAGTACTTCACCCCGTCAGGCCCCACGAGCTGACCGCTCTGGGGACTGTAGATCGCCGCCGAAGGCCCGCCCGGAGTGTAAACACACGGGTTGGGCTGCTGGCCGTTGCACCGCACCGTACCGGACCCCGGCCGCGACACCGGATCGCTGACCGGCGGCGGCGTCCCCGCCACCCGATCCACCGGCGCCGGATTCAGGCCGTTATCGACCGACGGCGCAGGAATCACCATCCCCGGCTTCACCGGCTGATCACAACGCGCCGCCGGCGCCGGACAGGTCACCAGCTGATTCGGATCACCGAACCACGGGTTGGTCCCCGCCGGCACGTACGGCTTGGGGTCGCGGCACTCCCGCGGCGAGGCCGCCCGCTTCCCCGGCACATCGGCACACGGAATGTTCCGCGAACCCCGCACGCTGTTGGACGGCGTATCCATCGGGATCTTGCAGTACGTGCCCGTTGGCAGTGGCTGCAAGCTGGTGTCGGCCGGCGACCGCCACTCCGACGCCGGAATAAAGCCGGTCAGACACGGCGGCGGCTGATTGATCGACAACGCCAGGTCCAGCGCCGCCTGGTGCGGGAACGGCGCGGCCACCGCCTGTGCGATCGACGCACCCTGCGGCAGGAATACCAGAATTTGTTCCAGCCCGGCGTGATAACGCTTGAGCAGGTCGAATACCACCTCGAGGTTCGCCAGCGTCTGCGGCAGCGCATCGCGAACGTCGCTGAACACCTCATTGACCTGATCGGCCGTCGGCGCCGCCTGGGCCAGAACACTTCTCACACTCTGATCCTGCTGCGCGGTTTGCGCTCCCAGCGTGTTCAGGTTGTGCGCCCAGTGTTCGATCGCACTGGCCGATTCGGCCTGGCTGTCCAGAACCGGTCCGGAGTTTTGGATGATGTCGTTGACGCTGGTGATGTTGGTCTTGAAATCACCGACGATCGCCTGCGTCGAATCGACCAGCCGCTGCAGCGCCGGACCCAGCCCACCCACCGATCCCGCAGTCTCGTCCAGCAACGTCGCGATCTTCTCTTTCGGCAACGCCGCAAGGCCCCGGTTCGCGGTATCCAGCGCCGGCCCGATATCGCTGGGCACGGTGCCCTTGGTGATGGTTTGCCCAGACAACAGGTACTTGCCCGGATTCCCCGTCGACACCAGGTCCAAATACTGCTCGCCGACCGCCGACACCGAGTGCACATTCGCAACCGCGTCGACCGGAATCTTGTAGTCGCTATCCAAACTCATCGTCGCCTCGGCGCCGCGTTCGGTCGGCTCCACGTCAGTGACCTTGCCGATCGTGATCCCGCGGAACGTCACGTTCGCCGTCGGATACAGCCCACCCGACGCCGGCAACTCCGCTTTGAGCGTGTACCGACCGACACCCATCAGGCTTGGAATCTGCAGGTAATAGATGCCCAACACCAGCAGCGAGACAACCGTCATGATGCCGAATAGCACCAGCTGCCGCCTGATGAAGGGAATCAACATTGCCTGTCGCCCCTTTCGATCAGTGGTCCGCCGGGGGCGTCATTCGGGTTCGGCGTGTAGCGGACATCGGGGATCATCGTCTCGGGATCGCGCCCGAATGACTGTTCCAGCGCGCGCAACGCCCCGGACAGTCCGGTACCCGTCAGGAACGCGTTGTCGACGGAACTGTAGGTCACGTCGAGCGTCAGCGAAATGTTTTGGTAGTCCCCGCGGAACAACTTCGGAACGGTGTCGATGTCGTACGGCTGAGTGAGGATCACCTTCAGCGCGTCGATAAGATAGGGGCCGCTGCGGCCGAGTTCCTTCAGCGGGCATTGCAGGGCTTGCAGGTCGGTATGCAGGTTCGGGCGTGCCTCCGACAGATACTGGTCCGCATTCTGGCTAAGCCGGCCCACCGAGTCGACGGCGTTGATGAGCAGGTTCTTGGTGTCGGCGAAATGTTTGATCAGCGGCGGGATCTCGGTCAGTACCCGATCCAGCACATCCGCCCGACCGCCCACGTACACCAACAGCCGATTGGTGGAGTCGATGGCGTGGGTGATGTCATCGCGTTGCTCGTTGAGCTCGCGAGTGAAGGTGTCCAGCTTGCCGAGGAAGGCCCTGATCTGGTCCCCCCGCCCGTTGAAGATATTGAACACCTCGTTCTGCAGCGCTTCCAGGTTCGGAATGCCGCCGCCACGCAGGATCAGGGAAAGGCTGGCCAGCGTCTGCTCGGTAGAGGGGTACGCGGACGAATTCTTCAGCGGGATGGTGTCGCCGTTTTTGAGCAGTTCCGGCGACGGGTTCGGCGGCGCGACCAGCTCGACGTGCTGAGAGCCCAGCAGGCTGGTCTGGGCGATCTTGGCGAGGGTGTTCTTCGGCAGCTTGACACTCTTGTCCACGCCGAGCCTCAGGGTGGCCACCCAGTTCTGCAAGCTGATCGAGCGGATCGACCCGACGGCCACATCGGCAACCATCACCTTGCTGTTGCCGTTGATCGCCAGGGTGTCCGGCACCTGCACGTAAATGTCGTAGGCTCCCGACCCGCTACCCACGGTGCCCGGAATCGGCACGTTCGCGATTCCCCGCCACCCGCACGAGCTCAGCACCAGCGCGGCCACCAGCAGCACGAGTGCCTGCCAGGTCCGGTGGCGGAGCAGACGCGCCAGCCTCGTCGCCCGCCTCTGAAGCCGTTGGTTCGGCTTGTTCCTCGCCCGCCTCACTGGCCCGCTCCTGCATCATTGATCGCCGGGCCGCCGGCGGCGGGTCCAGGCGCGGACACTTGCGCGGGGGTCGGAGCGACGGGGCCTGGGATCACGTCGGGACCTGGCGGCGGCGGTTGTATCGGCACCGGAGCCCGCAGGCCGATCGGTGGGAGCACCGGGTTCTCGTCGTACGCATTCGGCGGTCCCGGCGGTGTCTGCAGGTTTGATTGAACTGGCTCGATGTTGGGCCCACCCATGAGTTCGGCCAGCGACTCGGGGGTCATGAGGCCCGCCGTGATCGGCCCGACTTGTTGTCCCTGCATGCCCGGCGCCACCACCCAGCCCGGTTGCGTGTTGCGGTGCGATGTCGGTGTATCCGGCGACCAGATCCCTGGAACGGTGGTGTCCTTGTACCCGTTCGGCGGGTGCAGTCGCGGCTCGGAGTAGGCGACCTCTTTGGGCAGCACCTCGGCGGTGCTGAACAGGTTCAAGCCGAACGGTGGGTAGTTGAACTTGATGGCGTCGAGGATCGGGGCCAGATATTGCGCGCAGAGTTCGGCCGAGTCTTGATATCCGAGCCGGCTGCCGGCCTGTATCGAGCTGCAGATGAACTGCATCGGGTTCGCGAACGTGATCGACGGGATGGCGACGACGGAACCGTGCGACGGGTGGTAAATCTGGTTGATATTCGACGCGGCCGTCGGAAGGACGTGCAGCGCAGTCTCGAGCCCATTCAAAGATTCCGGTTGCAGCAACGTATTCGTGACCGAGGCCAGGTTGTTGACGTCGGTAGCCAGCACCTGGCGGTTCTTGGCGAGGAACGGTCGCACCGTGGACAGCAGGCTGTCGAACTGTTGTATCGCATTGGCGAGGTCACCGTCGGACTGCGTGAGCCGGGTGGTGAACTGCGCCAGGTTCTGATTGAGCCCAACGAACTGCTGATCATCCTGGTGTAGTGCGTTGACGAAGAGCGCAAGGCTGCGCACCACCGCAAAGAAGTCGCCACGGCCCTCGTTCAGTGCGGTCAATGCCCGCGAGAGGCTGTCAAGCGTGGTGTTTACCTGCTTGCTCTTGCCCGCCAGCCCGTCGGCGAATGATTCGATCACCTCACCGAACGGCCCCGTCGGTTGCTCTGGTGTCGGACCGAGCTTGGAGATGATGTTGGTGATGCTGTTGCGCAGCTCGTCCCACTCCACGGGCACCTGAGTGCGCTCGATTGGAATCACCGCATTGTCGGCAAGCACCGGCCCACCTTTATAAGCCGGCTCCAACTGGAGCGAACGCGACGCCACCAAGGTGGGGTTCAAGATCACCGCGGACGCATTGGCGGGGACTTTGTATTTGTTCTCGTAGTGGAAAGTCACCCGCATCTTGTCGCCGGCCGGTTCGATCTTGTCGATCGCGCCCACTCGCAAGCCCATGATCTGGACCTTGTCCCCCTCGTAGAGCGCGTTCGCTGCGGGGAAGTAGGCGACCACGGTGTTATTGGTCAGCTTTTGGTAGAGCTGCACGCCGAAGTACCCGACGACGATGGCGGCCACTAGCACTAGCGAACCGACGATCACCGACGTGCGGTTCAGTCGCGGCAGCCGCAGGTTGCGGACGTCAAAGATGGTGCTCAATTCTGGCTACCTCCCGCCGCGCCGCTGCCGCCGGTTCCGCCCGGGTTGATGAACGGTGCCGGGAGCTGGTTCCCGGGCCCCGGCCGCGCCGGGGGGCCCGGCGGAAGACCGGGTGCGAACGTCGACGGCGGCGGCGTCGGACCCGCCGGACCCAGCGGTTCGGTGCGGGCGCCCGGCGGTGCGTCCGCAGGTAGCGGCACTGGTGTCCCCGGAAGGTCGGGAGCCGGCTGACCCGGCCGCCCCGCGATTCCGATGCCCGGCGTGGGTGGCAGACCGTCGGGATTGGGCGGCGACGCGTCGACGTCTATCGGCGCCGGGAAACCGGGGCCGCCGAACGGGCCGATGGTCGCTCCCGCGCACGGCAGCGGATTGCCGGGCCGCGGCAGCCCGTCAGCCGCGGGCGTGTAGGAGCAGGGCGACCCAGGCGGTACAGCCGGTCCCGGATGCTCCGGGGTTCCCTCCAGCGCGGGCGGCGCCGGTGGCGGCGCGCCGTTGGGGAACCGGGTGCCATTGGGGTCGGGGAACCGGTATGCCGGCAACCCGGCGCTGCGCCAGAAGTTCTCCGGGTCGATACCGCGCTTCTTGAAGGCCGCGTCGATGAACGGCTGCACGATCCATCCCGGAGCCAAGTTGTGCAGCACCACTTTGAAGAACGGGCCCGATCCGATGGACTCGTTCAACGACGGCAGGAACCCGCCGACCTCGACGAACCCCCTGGCCAGGTCGTCTTTGCGCTGGACCAGGACGTCGCTGATCGTATGCAGCTGTTCAAGTATGTGATTTAAATTGGGATTGTCATTGATCAATCCCTTGACCTGCTGCGAGAACGCGGCGACGTTGCCCAGCAACGCATCGATGGCCTGCCCGCGCTCATTGAACGCGACCAGCAGCGTCTTCGCGTTGACCAGCAACCGGTCGACCTGTTCGCTGCGGTCACCCAGGATGCTGGCCACCTGGTTGGCCTGGGCAAGCAGATGCTTGATCTCCTCGTCACGTTTGCCGATCGTGTCGGAGAACTTGGCCACCCCCTCGAGCGCGGGGCTCAGGTTCGGATAGGTCTGATCGATGGTCTGCGACAGCACGTGCAGTGACTGCTTGACCGTGTCGATGTCCCACCCGGAGGCGGCCTTGGTGACGTCGAAGAAGGCGTCGTAGATCTGGTAGGGAGTGGTGCTCTGGCCCAGCGGCAAGGCCGCCCCGGGTCGTAGCACCTGGTTGCCTCGCGCCTCGATCTCCAAGACTTTCTTACCGAGCAAGGTGTCGGTGCGGATCGCCAGTCGGCTCTCGGTGCCGATCGTGTTGGTGCCGATCGAGAACTTGATGGCGATGTGGTCGCCGTCGATCTTGAGGTCCTCCACCTTGCCGACGTCGAAGCCGGCGATGCGGACTTTGTCACCCGTGTTGATCCCACCCGTGTCGGTGAACTGGCCGTAATAACTGGGCTTGGCGAACAACATCGGGACACTGGTGAAGCTTTGCCCCACTGCGAGGACGAGCAGCATCACAAGGATGCCCATCATCCCGATGCGGAGGCGATTCGAAGGTTCCAGCGATCTCATTGCGGCGTGCACCTACCCGACGGCTGGTTGAATAGCCGAACCGTGCGGACCGGGCCGCCACCCTGCAGCCCGTTGATCTTGATCGAGATGTCGCAGGCGTAGAAGTTCACGAAGTCGCCGTAGGAACCGATGCCCCGCCCGATCAAGTTCAACGCCGTCGGCACCTTGTGTAGAAATTCGTCCAGCTGCTGCCGCTGATCGACCAGTGGCTGTTGAGTCGCCTCCAGGTAGTTGATCGACTTGTGCAGCAGCGAGCGGTCCTCGGCCAGCAGGTCGGCTACCGTTCCGGCGGCGTTGCTGATGTGCGCGGTACCGCCCGCCAGTTGGTCACCGTGATCCTTCAAACCGGTGATGAGCACCTCGAGGTTGTTGACGGTCTGATCGAACTCCTTGCGGTGCCGAACCGTGGTGTCCAGCACAATGTTCAAGTTCTTGACCACCTCGCCGATCGCTTGGTCACGCTCGCCGATCTGCGTGGTCAGTTGTGCCGTTTGCTCGAGGATGTCGTTGATGGTGCCGCCTTGACCCTGGAACACGTTGATCAGCGCCGACGCGATGGTATTGACCTTTCCGGGGTCCAGGGCCCGAAACAGCGGCTTGAAACCACCGATGAGTGCGTCCAGGTCGAGAGCCGGCGACGTGCGCGACACCGGGATGAATCCACCCGGCTGTAGAACCAGGCCGGCGCCGTCACCTTCGCCGCGTTTGAGCTCCAGGTAGCGGTTACCGATCAGGTCGAGGTAGCGGATCTGTGCGGTCGTCGACTGGTACAGCGGCACCGACCGGTCGACGGCGAAGTCCACCCGCGCGCGCTTGCCGCTGTCAACCAGGTGTATCGCGCTGACCTTGCCGATCTCGACGCCGGAGGCACGAACGAACTGGCCCGGCCGCAGCCCGCTGACATTGCTGAACTCTGCCGAGTACGCGTTGGTGCGGTCGAAGCGCATCTGACCGAACACCACGACGATCATCACGGTGAAAAGCAGCAGCACAAACGAGAAGATGCCGAGTTTGATAAGAGTGCCGGTAATTTTCATGGGTTGATCGTGTTATCCCCTACCTGACGGCCCCACACGTATTCATTCGCGTAGGGCGAACCGGTATCCAGGTGGTTGTAGGGCGCAATGCTATTGCCGGTGTCCATCACCAACTCGGGCGCGGGCCACAGATCATGGGTGATCTTCTGCCAACAGCCCGGCGCGCCCCCCGGTCCACCGTGGGCGTTTACCCGGGGGAGATTTTCCGGGTACGTATAGGGATTCGGCGCCCCACCCACTAAGCCTGCGACGCCGCCGAGCCCCATGGTGAGCAGGCCGACGGCGGCCAGCGACAGCGGGTTCGCCACGAGTCCCAACCCGGACAGTGCCTCGGTGTGGGCGTTCAGCGAGTAGCCGTTGCCGCCGAGGAACTGCCTCGCTTTTGGTTCGACGTCGTGGTAGTTGCGCAGGGTGCAGTAGATGGCCGGGCTGTAGGTGTCCAGCAGCTGGGCCGAAGGCACCAGATCGGCGGCGCCACGCGCCAGATACGGGCCGCCTCGCCCGAAGATGTCCGCTCCGGTGTTGCCGAACCCGGCCGCCGACAACAACGCGGAGTCCAGATCCTTTTGCTGCTGATTGAATGTGCGCGAAGTGGTCACCGCGTTGTTGAGGAAATCGAACAAATCCGGCGCGGCGTTGGCATAGGTGTCGCCCAGGCCGGCCAGCTGCTGGATGTCGTGCCGGATCTGTGGCATCTGCGGGTTGACATCGTCGAGGACAGCGTTGCCGTTGACGATCGATTGCCCGAACTTGTCGCCCAACCCGGTCAGCGATTGCGCGGCCGCGCTCAGCGTCAGATTCAGCTTGACCGGATCAACCTTCTCCGAAATCGAGGTGATGGTCTGGAACAACGTATTGATCTCCGTCGTCACTGACCTGGCGTCGATCACGTTCTGCGGCGTGATCCTTTGCGGTGACGGGTTTGTCGGTGTCGTCAAAGACACGTATTTACCGCCGAACACCGTCGTGGCCCTGACATCGGCAGTCACATTGACCGGAATCAGGGCGAGGTATTTCGGATGAACATCCAGGGTAAATTTCGCCGCCGGTTTGCCGTCGCGCTGGATCTCCGAGATGCTGGCCACCCGGCCGATCTCCACCCCGTTGTAGGTGACTTTCGAGCCCGGATCCATCACCAAACCGGCTCGGGAAGCCACCATGGTGAGCTTTGTCATGGGAGTGAAGTTGCCCCTGAACTGCCCATACACCAAGAACAGAACCAGCGCGCTGATCAACAGCAGTCCCACAGCGGCGATTTTGTACGGCGGTGTCCGTGCCGCGTTGACTTTTCCTGGCCCCGGCATGGTGGCTAAACCGTGAGCGCGAAGTTGGGGTTGACGCCGTAAAGCGCCAACGCGGCGGACAAAACCACAACCTGGACCGAGACCAGCGAGAAGCGCATCGACCGGCCCACGCCCTCGCCAACTCCGACCGGGCCGCCGCTGGCGTTGTACCCGTAATAGCAGTGCGTGATCATCACGACCGCGGTGATGATGATGGCCTCCAGGAATGACCAGAACACGTCATCGGGGCGCAGGAAGGTCCGGAAGTAGTGGTCGTAGGTACCTTGCGACTGGCCGTAGAGCACCGTCGTGGTGATCTGTGGCGACAGGAAGCACATGATCATCGCCATCGCGTAGATCGGAATGATCACGACCAGCCCGGCGATGATGCGGGTGGTCGCCAGGAACGAAATCGACTTGATGCCCATCACTTCCAGTGCGTCGATCTCTTCACTGATGCGCATGGCTCCGAGCTCGGCGGTGGCGCCTGCGCCGACGGTGGCGGCCATCGCGATGCCGGTGACGACCGGGGCGGCGATGCGCACGTTGATCAGCGCGGCGAAGAAGCCGGTGAATGCCTCGACGCCAATATTTCCCAGTGACGCGAAACCCTGGATGGCGACCAGGGAGCTGCCGGACAGTGTCACGAAACCGACGATCGCAACCGTGCCGCCGACCACCGCCATGGCGCCGGTACCCATGCCGATCTGCGCGATAAGTCGCAGTGTCTCTTTGCGGTAGCGGGACAGCGCATGCGGGATGTTGCCGATGGCAACCACCGCGAACCAGGCCATCTGACCGAGGGCGTCAAGTCCGCGGGCCGCAGCACCGCCGTACCGGTCCAGTCTTGCGGCGATCTGTGGATAGCGGGCGGGTGATGCTCCGGCGGTGGACATTTCAGTGGCCCGTTCCGAATCGCACGCCGATGGTCGTCAGTATCACGTTGACCGCGTATAACGCGACCACGCACAGCACGACGGTTTCATTGACGGCGGTGCCCAGGCCCTTGGATCCACCGCGCACGGTCAATCCACGGAAACACCCCACCAAGCCGGCGATCAAACCGAATATCGCGGCCTTGATCGTCGCGATGACCACCTCGGGCAGGCCGGTGATGGTGGTCAGGGTGGCGAGGTAGGCACCACCGGATACGTTCTGCAGGTAAACGCCGAAGAGGTAGCCGCCAACCAGCCCGACTGTGATGACCAGGCCATTGAGCAGCGTGGCGACCAGGGTGGCGGCGACCACCCGGGGCACTACCAGTCGGTGGATGGGGTCAATGCCGAGCACCTCCATCGCGTCGATCTCCTCGCGGATGGTACGGGCGCCCAAGTCGGCGCAGATGGCCGTGGATCCTGCCCCGGCCACCACCAGCACCGTCGTCAACGGGCCGAGCTGGGTCACCGCGCCGATCGCTGCGCCGGCGCCGGACAGGTCCGCGGCACCGAACTGGGCCAGCAGGACGTTAAGGGTGAAGATGAGGAGAACGGTCAGCGGTATCGAAACCATGATCGTGGGCAGGAATGCCACCCTCATGATGAACCAGCACTGCAGGATGAATTCGTGCCACTGAAATGGCCAGCGGAATAGCGCTTTTCCGGTCAGCACGCACATCCGGAAGAAGCCGCCGATCAGAGTCAGCGGCGTTTGTAGTTGGTCACGCAGATACCCGAGCGCGTGCGGTCCGCGTCGGCTTGCCGACGTTGAAGTCACCGCTCCCCCCTCACGCGTGCACCCCGTACCTGGAGGCACCGCGTCGGATCGTGTCGCACGCCTCCTCCTTGCCCCGACCCTACGAGTGTGACCCCCGTCTTGCTACCCGCGGGTAGCAACAAGGACCACAGGAATGTACCCGATGGTCGTGCACGTGTGAACTGGATCACCACAATTAACCCTTCGCCAACAGAGGGCAAACGTTACGGCTTCTGTCCCTTTTCCTCCCTTCTTGTCAAAACAATTGAAGTAGCACGGCTTTCAACCTGACTGACCGCCCCCGTAGCGCGTCCGTAGGTCTGTCTTGAGTACCTTCCCGGCGGGGTTGCGGGGCAGCGCATCGACGATCTCGAGCGCCTTGGGGTGCTTGTAGCGCGCGAGCCGTTCGCCCAGGAACTCGACGAGATCCGCGAGTCGCAGGCTGTCGTCGGTGACAGCGGCGACCGCGATCGGCACCTCACCCCACCTCTCGTGGGTTTGGCCGATGACCGCGACTTCGGCGATGCCGGGATGGCTGGCAAGCACGTTCTCCACTTCGGCGCAGTAGATGTTTTCGCCGCCGCAGATGATCATGTCCTTCTTGCGATCCACCACCCATACGTAGCCCTCCTCGTCCATCCGGACGAGGTCGCCGGAATGGAACCAGCCGCCCGCGAAGGCCTCGGCCGTCGCGGCGGGGTTGTTCCAGTAGCCGCTCATCAACGTTGGTGCCCGGTAAACGATTTCGCCGACTTCGCCGACGGGCACATCGTTCATGTTCTCGTCGACCACCCGGGCAGCAACCGTCGGGATCACCTTGCCAACCGATCCACGCTTGCGGATCGCATCTTCGCCGAGCAGCACGCAAGTGACCGGCGACATCTCGGTCTGGCCGAATGCGGCCAATATCTGTGTTCCGGGGAAGATTGCCGACATCTCCCGCAGCAGCGCATCCGGTGCCGGCGCGGCTCCCCACGATATGACCCGCAACCTCAACTCACGGGGTCTGGCTCGCTGCTCGGTGCATACCGCCTGCCACTGCGCGGGCACTAGGAAGATGCCGGTGACTTTCTCCGCCGCCAGTGCATCGAGCAATTGGCCGGGGTCGAACGCGCCGAGCGGATAGATCACCGTGGGCACGCCCAGCAGCAGCCCGCCCAGCATGTTGCCGACTCCGGCGATGTGGAAAAACGGAACCCCGATGAAGCCCACGTCGCCGCTGATGTCGGCGCCGTTGGTGTACAGCAGGCTCATCGTCTGGCCGGTCAAGTTGGTGTGGGTAAGCACGGCGCCCTTTGGCCGGCCCGTGGTGCCCGAGGTGTACATGATCAAAGCCGGCGAATCGTTGGGGACGTCGACCGGCTCGGGACTTTTACCCTCCTCCGCGAGCAAGTCGTCGTAATCCAACGCGGTGTCGTCAACGGAGCCACCGGCCACGACGATCGTCGCCAAGAGCGGCTGGATAACGCGGACTCCGGTGGCCACCGGGGCGAGCACCGCTTCGGTGATCACTACCCGCGCTTCGCAATCCTCGACCAGCATCGCGATTTCGGCGGCGGTCAATCGGAAGTTCAGCGGCACCGCGATGGCCCCAAGCAGGTTTGCGGCCAAAACCGATTCGATGAACTCGGTGCGGTTGAGCATCAGAATCATGACTCGGTCACCGAAACCGACTCCGCGGCGGCTCAACGCGCCGGCCAGCGCCACGACCCGATCGTGCAGCTGCGCCCACGTCACCGAGTTGCCGAGAAATCTCAGCGCCGTCGCGTTCGGCTGCATCAGCGAGTGCCGTTCCAACTGGTTGACCCAGTTCTGCCGACGGGCCAGGTAGGGCTGCTCGTTGTGCCGTGGGGCGGAGGTCAGGTTGCTGGACAATTGCGCGGTCACTGATCCCGTTCCTTCACTCGCGTATCCCGTCCCGTCACTCGAGCACCGCTTGCGCCGGGTTGATATTTGATAAAACATGGTGTTACCTGGGTCACATTATTGCTTTGACGCCCCGGTGACAAGTCGTTAGACAACCCGTGCTTGGCCCCTTGCAACCCCCCGAAAGCCCTGGCAGTTCACGTGAACGCACCCACATCCACGCAACCTTCCCGGCAGCCGCAGAAGCGGCGGCCGCTGCGCCGGGCCCAGTTGTCCGACGAGGTGGCGGGCCACCTGCGGGTGGCGATCATGTCCGGGTCCTTGCGCCCGGGGACGTTCATCCGCCTCGATGAGACGGCCGCCGAGCTCGGGGTCAGCATCACGCCGGTCCGTGAAGCCTTGCTGAAACTGCGCGGCGAGGGCATGGTCCAGCTCGAACCGCACCGGGGCCACGTCGTGCTGCCGTTGACTCGCCAGGACATCGACGACATCTTCTGGCTGCAGGCGACGATCGCGCGGGAAGTGGCGGCCGCGGCCACCGACCACATCACCGAGACCGAAATCGATGACCTTGACCGCATCAACGATGCGCTTGCGACGGCCATCGGATCCGGCGACGCCGACACCATCGCGGGGCTCGAGTTCGCATTTCATCGTGTGTTCAACCAGGCCAGCGGCCGGATCAAATTGGCCTGGTTCCTGCTGAATGCCGCGCGCTACATGCCGGTGCGGCTGTACGCCGCCGATCCGCAGTGGGGCGCCGCCGCGGTCGATAACCATCGCAAATTGATCGCCGCGTTGCGCCGGCGCGACCCGCCTGCCGTGATCGAGCAGACCGCGTGGCAATTCACCGACGCGGCACGCCGGCTGACGGAGATGCGGCTAGCCGGCGGCTAGTTGCTCGGAGCGCAGCTTGAGGTTTTCCGCGAGCTGGTCGAGGACGTTATTGAGGAGCATCTTCACCATCGGCGCTGGCACCGGCATGCTGGGTTCCACGTCGACGTCGACCGTCAGCAAGCTCGAGGCGCCGGTCTCCACCACGCTGAACAGTTGCTCCTGCTTGGTGAACAACTCACCTTGCTGCATGACGGTCTGAATCTGGTTGGCGCCGGGGTAGTACACGGCCTGAATGTAGGTACCCTCAACGCCTTGCACAACGGTGTCGAGGCGCAGCTGGCTGGGACGCCCGTCGTCGTAGCGCGCGAGCACCCACGCGCCCTTGACGCCTTCGTTCCACTCCGGATAGGACTCGAAGTCGCCCACGATAGCCATGATCGATGCGGCGTCGGCACCGACCTCGACGGTCTTGCTCAAAACTGGCATTGGCGAAGCATACCTGGGCAGCCCGGGCCGCCATCTCGGCGAAAGCCGTTGCGGCCTATTGACTCACGCGAGCCGTCGAAAGCAATGCCCGGATGGTGTCGGGAATCGGGACGGGTTTGCGCGCGGCCCGATCAATGTAAACGTGCACCCAATGCCCGAGCGCGGTAATCGGCTGCGGCGCCCCGGTTGCGCCATGCCGCTCGTCCTCCGGAGGGGCCCGGAATACGCCGAGCCGATAGGTGACGCTGCTGTTCCCCAGCCGGGTCACGGCCAGCCCCACGACGAGGCTTTCCGGAAAACCCAGTTCGGCGAAGTAACGACAGCCCGACTCGGCGACGATGCCCAACGAGGGAATGGCGACCGGGTCCAGCCCCGTGTTGGTATTGATCCAGGCATTGATCGCTGTGTCGAACAGCTGGTAGTACACGGCGTTGTTGAGGTGGCCGAACATATCGTTGTCGGCCCACCGGGTTCCTACCGGCCACAGCACCGGGAAGTCGCTACTGGTGAGCCCGTCCGGCCCCGGCGGAACCGTTGGGGGTGAAGCCATGGTGGTATTCCAACATGTTTCGCGTGTGGAGACTCTCAGGCGCCGCGGAACGCGTTCGACAGGGCATCGCCTTGCATGGTGAACAGTTGCTCCGAGCTCGGCAAGCCGGGCAGCAGCGAGTCGAATCCGTGGCAGGTTCGGCCGAACACGTGCAGTTCGGTCGAGACTCCCGCGTGCAGCAGTCGTCGCGCGTAATCGATGGCTTCGTCCCGGAAGGGATCGATCTCCGCGCAGGTGATCAAAGCCGGTGGCAGACCATCTAATCGGCTGCGCCGGGCCGGGACGGCATCCGGTGACGCCGCGACGGTACCCAGGTAGTGACGCCACATCAGTTCGGCGGCCTCGCCGTCGAATGCGGGGCTGGTCCGGAACTCCACTTTGGACGCGGTGGCGCGATCGTCGAGCACCGGTTGATGGAGCAGTTGGAACACGATCGGCGGGAGCGACTTGTCGGCGGCGCGCTGCGCCAGGCACGCGGCCAGGGCGGCCCCCGCGCTGCTGCCGGCGACGGCAAGGCGCCCGGCATCGACATCTAGTTCCGCCGCATTGGTGACCACCCAGTTCAGCACCGCGATCGCGTCGCCGACCGCGGCCGGATAGGGGTGCTCCGGCGCCAGCCGATAATCGACGGACACGACGACGCAACTGGCCCGCCGCGCGAGCTCCACGCACTGGCGGTGATCGGTATCGAGATTGCCCAGTGCGAAGCCGCCCGCGTGGCAGTAGATGACCACGGGCGCTCGCTGAACCTGGCTGCGGCGATAGATGCGGACGGGGATCGGGGCGGATTCGGGGCCGTTCCCGAAGACCACACTGTGCGCACTGATTTGGACGCCGGATGTCTCAAGGTTTTCGGCTTCGTCCCGGCGACGTTCATCGAACAGCCCGCGCACCAGTCGGATCGCCTCCACCGAGAAGGCGGTCCGCGTGGTCGCAACGGCGCGCAACCGGGGATCGAGCCGGTCGGCACCGTCCAATTCGGTCATCGCTGCTGTCGAATCACTGTTCCGTCGCCTCGCGCAGGTGCTCCGTCGCACCTCGCCGCAGCGCCTGCGATTCGGCCGCCAGAGTGATCATCCGAAATCCCAGCTGCGCCATGGCGTGGCCCGTCTTGCCGTCGATGGCGTGGATCGCGGGGACCAGCCCGGCAGCTGTTGCTGCCCGATGTATTCGCACGATCGCGTCGTGCACTTCCGGATTCCTGGTCGCCCCGATCACGTCGACACCCATCGAGATGGCGAGATCGGCTGGCCCGATATAGATTCCGGCTAGACCGTCGACAGCGCAGATCTCGTCGAGGGCTGACATGCCCGCGGCCGTCTCGATCATCGCGAACACGCTTGCCCGCGACTCGAGGGCGGCGGGGTCGTGACCGAGGCTGGCACGCAGCGGGCCGAAGCTGCGGATACCGGTCGGGGGGTAACGGGTGGCGGCCACCGCCGCGGCGGCTTGGTCAGCCGACTCGATCATCGCGATGATGACGGCGTCGGCGCCGGCATCCAGTACGCGCCCGATCGGTGCCGCGTCAGCATTGGGCAGCCGCACCGCGGTGGCGAGGGGCAGATGTTCGATACGCCGCAGTATGCCGCTGATGCCGGCGTCGTCGAAGTAACCGTGCTGGGCGTCGAAACCCACGTAATCGTAACCGGCCCGGGCGAATTCCTCCGGCCCGATCAGGGTCGGGCCGGTGATCCAACCGCCCCATATCGGAGTTGGCCGGCCCAGCGCCCGCTGCAGGTTGCTGTGAATGATCTCCGCCACGACTCAGCGCTTCACTGCAGCGGCGATGGGGGCAGGGCCTGCAGAATCGAGTCTTCCCAACCGTCGCGCAGCGCCGGCGCCACACTCATCCATGTGACGATCTCGGCGGGCGGGCTGTCCTTCCAGGACGGGTAGTGATTGGCGAAACAATCCCAACCGCCGTCCAACGCCCAATAGTGGATGACCTCGTTGTAGCGGAAGGTCGTGGTGAACGAACCCAGCCAGCGTTTGCCGGTGCTTTCGGACCAGGGCACATAGAGGCGCTCCAGCTCGCGGATGTAGTCGTCCTGACGCCCCGGCTTGGTTTGCATGATCTCCTGAATCACCAGCGGCGCAGCGAAATTAGCCTCGATCAGCTGGGCCAGTGGTTTGTTGCTGGGCCCGGGATACATGATCCGCCCCTCTCCCGAGGCGCCGATGCCGGCCAAAAACTCCGACCACTTGCCGGCGGCGGCCGCATGGCTACCGCCAGACGCCTGCGCAGCACCGATCCTGGCGTAGTCGGCGAACTTGTCGATCTCCCAGATGATCGTCACTTGGGGCCAGTGGCCGTTGTAAGGGGTGGATTCCCACATCGCGAACAGCCGCGCGCCGAGCTCGTCCATCATCGGCTGGTAGGTGTCGACGAACACCTCGGTAAAGCGATCGCTTCGGCCAGATCCGAGCGAGATCGTTTCGTGCAGGTAGAGCAGAGCGTGGCCGTAATACTTCTTCACTAGCCGAGCCGGATGAGCTCGGAGTTGACGGGCAGGCAGGCTGACAGATCGCACAGCAATGTCTCGGTGGGATCGACGGTGTCACAGCTGATCCCGGCTGCAGCCAGCGCATAGCCCTTGAACACCCGCGCCCCCGAGCTGAGCACGTGTTGCGCTCTGGTCATCCCCCGATTGATCCGCAGGGGCCACCCGTCACCCCACAGAGCGACTTCGGTCAAAGGGCGATCCAGCGCGTCGAGCACCTTGTCACGCACACGGGAGTCTGAGCTGAATGCCTCGGCACTGACCGCCAGACTCTGGCTCGTCGCGCCCATCCCGACCGGTGCGGGCGCCAGTTCGGCCTGCAGGTCCAATGTCCGCATCCCGAGGATGCGCAGCGGGCGGGTGTCGAAACCATCCGGCAATAGGACGGTCACCTCCCAGCCGGCCATCATCCGGTCGTAGAGCCAACCCCCGGCCGACTGCACTACATCGACGGCGCTGACACCGACAACGTCGAGCCGATAGCGCAGACACTCGTCGTCCGTGCCGGGTGATCCCGTTGAGCCCGACCCGGGCCGCTCGCGGTGGTGTCGAAAATTGGAGTGACCATCAAATCCGTTCCTCACGCGGCACCGCTCCCGGGGACTGGCCGGGCTCGGCGAATCGGGTGACGCGACTCACCAGACAGCGTGACATTTCCGACGGAAATTTGTAAAGTCGCCCCAGCCGATCACGACCTGCGGCGCGCCTCGAGTTCGGCGAGGACTTCGTCGGTGTGCTGCCCGAGTTCCGGTGCTGCAGAACGCGGCGCCCACGGTGTGCCATGGAAATCCGCGGGCGTGGCCGCCATCGGGATGCTGGATTCTCCATCGGGTACATCGACGATTCCGCCCGCGGCGTGGAACTGCTCGTCGGCCACGATGTCCTCGAGACTGTTGATCGGTGACCAGAAGAAGTCCGGCTCGCCGGCGAAGACCTCCGCCCACTCCTCGAGCGTCCTGGTCGCGAAGATCTCATCCAGCTCCGCGACCAGCTGAACCGCGTTGACGGCGCGGCCCGAGGGCGTCGGCGAAGCGGGGATCGGTCAACCACTCGGGACGGCCGACAGCGCGACACAGCGGGGGCCAGTGCCGGTTGAAGTCGAGCCCGACAATCCAGAACCGCCGCCCGTCGCCGGCGGCGTAGTTGTTCATGCACGGGTTGCCCATGGTCTCGCGTTGCCCGATCGCTATCGGCTGGCCGGTCAACAGGTAGGTATTGAGGTCGAAGCTCACCGTGTAGGCGCCCTGGCGGTATAGCGAGGTGGTCACCAACTGACCCGTTCCGGTGCGTACGCGAGCCAGCAGCGCCGCACAAATGGCCCCGGCCAGGGTCATTCCGGCCGAATGATCTCCCATGCCGCCCCGCTGAAAGGGGGGCGTGTCGCCCGGGCGGGTGAGCAAATGGGCCAGACCGCCGCGCGACCAGAACGCCGCCACGTCGTAGGCGGCGCGGTCGGCGTCGGGCCCGGTTTGCCCGTACCCGGTGATCAGGCCGTAGACCAGGCGGGGGTTGGCCGCGGACACCGACTCGAAGTCGAGGCCAAGGCGTTGCAACGCGCCGGGTCGCAGATTGGTCACGAAAACGTCTGCATCAGAAAGCAATTCGAATGCGATGTCCAGACCAGCCTCGGTAGTGAGGTCCAGGACGACGCTGCGTTTTGAGCGGTTGTCCATTTCGAACGGGGGGTTGACCCCGAGGTCGCACCCCAGCATCAGGCCGAACATGCGCCCCGGGTCACCGGCCGGCGGTTCGATCTTGATGACGTCGGCGCCCCAGTCGGCCAGGATGCCCCCTGCGGCCGGTCCGGCCACCCACACTCCGAGCTCGACAACTTTGACGCCCTCTACCGGTCCGGCCATGGTTTAGTTCCTACCTTGTGTGCCCGATGCCTCACCAACCGGACCGCGGCAATGCGGGGTGCTTACACTGGAACCCATGACGCTGGTGGCCGGACGTGGTCCGCTCAGCTCGGATCCCGCAGGGCGATTCAGTCCCTCGGTGCCCGCCGGCCTCGTCTATGTCGAGCCGCATCCGCGGCGCGTGCAAGCTGTTCAGGATGGCCGCGTGGTGATCGACACCGAACGCGCGCTGATGGTGCACCGGCAGGGTCACCCGCTCAGTTATGTCTTCCCGGCCGACGAGGTCGCGGGCCTGCCCGCCGAGCCCGAGCCCGAGGCACCCGGCTATGTGCAGGTGCCGTGGGATGCGGTCGACACCTGGCTGGAGGAAGGCCGCAAGCTCGTCCACTACCCGCCGAATCCGTACCACCGCGTCGACTGCCGCCCGACGAAGCGCCGGTTGCGCGTCACTGTCGGGGGCACACCGCTGGTGGATACGGACGACACGACGGTCGTTTTCGAGACCGCGGTCGAAACGCGGCTTTATGTCGATCCCGCACAAGTGCGCACCGATCTGCTGCGGCGCTCCGAGACGACGACCTACTGCAACTACAAGGGATACGCGACGTATTGGTCCGCGGTCATTGGTGACCTGGTCGTCGACGACGTCGCCTGGAGTTATCCGGACCCACCGCCCGAAACCCTGCCCATCAAAGGCTTCCTGAGTTTCGATGCCAGTCGGGTCGACGTCGTCGCCGAGCTACCCCTCGCCTAGCCCGCGAAACTGTAACTGGCGCCGCATTTCCCGGGGCGGGTAGCGCCGTCGGTACTGACCGTCTCGCGGAGTTAGTAGCTGGGTCGTCCGAGCTTGAGCACGTGCTGGGCGATCATGTTGCGGAAGACCTCCAGGCTGCCGCCATAGATTCCCACCGGTAGAGCCAACCGGAATATGTGTTCCGCTGCGCCGTCATCGGCCGAACCCGGGGCATCAGTGGGTAAGGCTGATGCGGCCCCCATGATGTCCATCAAATCCCCGGAAATGTCGCGCATCGTTTGTGCGATGGCTACGCGTCCGAACATCCCGGGCGCGGACAGCGCGGCCTCCATCCGGGCGACGCTGCGCCCGAGCCGGTATTTCACCGACTCGTCGTCCGTTTCCGCTACCGTCGCAGCAGTTTTGTCGACCGCGTCCGCCAACTCCGTGCCATGCATTCCCATCGCCGAAATATACTGCAGGCCATGGTCTTCAGGATCTGTCAGGCCATGCTCGGAGTCAAGCGCAGACCGCATCACCGTCCAGCCGCCATTGACCTCACCGATCCGGTAGAGATCGTCGACACGCACGTCGCTGTAGAAAACGATGTTGGTGCGGTCGCCGTCCAATGTGCGGATGCCTTGAATCTCGATCCCAGGCGAATCGAGCGGCACCAGGAACATGGTCAGGTTCTTGTGTTTCGGCCCTTGCGGATCGGTGTTGGTGAGCAGAAATACGTACCTGGCGTTCTGGGCATTCGAGGTGAACATCTTGGAGCCGTTGATGATCCACGTGTCTCCGTCGCGCGCCGCGCGCGTCTTGCAGGTCGCAACGTCGGAACCACCTTCAGGCTCGGTGTAGCCCAGACACAGCCGGATGTCCCCGGAAAGCACTCCCGGCAGTACCAGGCTGGTGAGCTCCGCGGCACCAAATTGCTGCACCAACCGCGCTACGACCGCCGTGGTACCCCAGTGGTACCAAGGGGTGTGGCCACGGGCGATCTCGAGCTGGAAGATTCGCCGGCGAACGGCGCTGAATCCGCCCTCGGACTCGGTCTTCCAATCCGAGGCCAGATATCCCGCCTCACCGAGCGCCAAATGCACTTTTTCATCGAAGTTTTCGCCGAACTCGCGATCGCGCTGGAGAACCTCGTCGGTGACGTGTTCGGCTACGAACGCCCGCGTCTGTTCGAGAAAGGCGTTGTCTTCGGGCGAAAGCGCGACGTGCGAGAAGTCCATCAGAGCGCGTCAATCACCCGGGAACGGAAGCGCTCCAGGGTTTCGAGCGCATGCGCCATGCTGTCGCCAGGCAAATGCACACTCACCCATGTCACGCCCAGCTTCGTCAGCTTTTCCAGGCCGTCAAGGTAGGCGTCGGCATTGAACTCGTCGTCCGTGGGGCTGCCGCCGTCGAAGTTCGTGAACGTGATGTCGATCGCCGACGAATCTCTGCCGGCGGCATCGCATCTGCGCCGCAGGTCGTCGATGCCTTCACTGAGACGCTCCAGCGAGTCGATGACCGCGGTGCCGGCCGTCTGGGCCAGCTGAGGCGGGGCAGGGAACGGGCACCAGCCGTCGCCGTAGAGCGCCACTCGCTGGCGGGAGGCCGTCGTGTTGCCACCGATCCAGATCGGCGGATGCGGATCGCTGATCGGGCGAGGTTGCGCGGTGATGCCGCGTGCGCTGAAATGCTTTCCCTCAAAGGATATGTCGTCGCCCGTCCAGATCGCCCGGATCACCTGCAGCGCTTCTTCGAACAACTCGGCACGCTCGTCATAGGTGACGCCCAGCGCCGCGAATTCCCGCTTGAGATAACCCACGCCCACCGCAAGGGTGAACCGGCCACCGGAGAGCAGGTCCAGCGACGCGCCAGCCTTGGCCACCACGAACGGGTTTCGATAAGGCAGCACCACGACATTGGGGATCAACCGCAACGTGGTCGTCTTGGCCGCCGCGTAGCCCAATGCGACAAACGGATCTAACGCGTCGTGACCTCCGGCTTCCAGCCACCGCTGCGATGGTGCCGGGTGGTCGGTGAAGCCGAAGCCGTGTACTCCCGCCGCCTCGGCGGCTGCCGCCACCTGCCCGATAGCGTCCCCGCTCAAAAACTCCGGGTTGTAGGGATGGCTGTGCATTGGGTGCGTGATAGTGAAGCGCATCTATGTCCCTCGCGGTGTTCTCGGGCCGTCAGAACTCAGAAGCGAGCGCTGGCGTCGATCGCCGTGTCAGTGGTGCGCAGCGGCCGGATCAGGGCCTCTTGTGCGAAGGAGCACAACAGTTCACCCTCCTCGGAGTGCACGGCACCGCGCACGTACGACATTCCGGCGCCCACCTGCGTGCTCTCGTGCGTGTACAGCAGCCAGCCGTCCCAGCGCACCGGTTCGTGGAAAGCGACCGAGATGGTCATCGGCGCGGTGGAAACGGTGAAGTGTGCCTGGCTGGTGCCGATCCCCGGATGGGCGCGCATCGTGGTGGAAATCCCGAGGTGTCCGGTGAAGTACGCAAGGAGCGCCTTGGCCAGATCGTCCTGGGCCGGGATCGGGTCGTAGTGCAGCCACGCATAGAGCTCCGGCGGCCCCACCTCATCGGGGCTGTTGACGTCAACGACGTCGACCAGCCGCAACTCGCGCCCGATCATCGGCATTTCGGCGTGGTTGGCATTGGCCGGCGGCGCCACGTCGGGCCGCGGCAGGTGGTGACGGATGACGTCGGCGGTCGGGACGTCGGCCAGCACGGTGATACTCAGGCAGCGGCGGCCGTTCTGGTGCACGGCGACGATCGCGGTGGCGGTGGACCGGCCCTCGGCCACTACGTCGAGGACAAGTTCGATTGGGGGTCCGACGACGACCGCACGGGAGAAGACCGCGTGCGCCGACCGTATCGACTTGTCGGGGAATCGCTTCGCCACAGCCACAATCGCCTGCGCGAGCACCTGGGTGCCTTCCACCACCTGACGCTCGTCCTGGCCGGCGACGCCAGTCTCGGCGGTGAACCGGTCGGGCCCGTCGGCTTTGGCGTCGAACAGTTCAAGCAGGCTCTCCACCGACCATTGAGCCTGCTCGGAATCCGTGGTCAAATCCGTCTCACCTCATCGCTATTAAATGTCTTTAAATGGCTTGGCACCGCCGCGGCGGTCCATCGCCCAGCGTGACACTCTGAGTAACCTTTGTAAAGCTAACGGTTGGCACCCGGAGCCACCCCGCCGGGTACCCGGCCGGTACCAAAAGCGCACAGAGAGGAAAGCCCGTTGGGAATCGTGACCGCTACGTCAGAGACCGCCTTCACCCAGTCCGCGGAGACCGTGTACGACTTCGTCACCAACCCCGAGAATTGGACGAAGACCTATCCGGGCAGCGCGCACATCGGCAACCTGCCGGCGCTCCCGCTGAAGGTCGGTGACACCTGGCAGGAAGCGGGTCCAGACGGCGACCGCATCTTCACCTGGCATCTGGCCATCGCGATGCGGCCCAGGCTATTTGTGTTCAACTCGGCCGGTCGGCTCGGCCACGATCGCGACGACCCAGGCGGCGTAAACAGTGGCCTCGAAGGCCGCATCACCGTTGAATACCGGTTCACAAGGCCGGGCCAGGACGTCACGCTGTTCACCCGGACCATGACGATCGAGGCCTACAAGCACGCACCGCTGCCCGACCAGCTATTCCAGCAGGCCAACCCGGCCAGGATCGATGCCTATCACGCGGCGGTCGCGCGCGAGCTCGGACGGGTATCAGACGGGTATCAGATTGACACCGGTGCCCGCGATGCATGACACTTTTGCAGTGTTTTGTAAAGCGGAGGATTCAAAGGCAATGAGGGGATGATCCCCGAGCCATTGGCGAACGGATTCTGCTTCGGCGAAGGCCCGCGCTGGTTCGAGGGACTGCTGTGGTTCTCCGACATGCTGGGCGAAGCCGTCCACACCTCCGACATGCGTGGCTCGTTGACCACGTTGCCGCTACCGGGACACTCTCCATCGGGCTTGGGCTTCCGCCCAGACGGTTCACTGCTGATCGTCTCGACCGAAGACCGCCAGGTATTGCGTTACGACGGCGAATCGGTGGTCACCATCGCGGATCTGAGCGAGCTGGCTCCGGCCAACCTCGGCGACATGGTCATCGATGACGCGGGCCGCGCTTACATCGGATCCCAGGCCTACTCGGGTGGCGTGATCATCCGCCTAGATCCCGACGGCAGCGCGATTGTCGTCGCCAAGGATCTCGACTTTCCTAACGGGATGGTCATCACGCCGGATCGCAACACGTTGATCGTCGCCGAGTCGATCGGTCGACGGCTGACCGCGTTCACCATCGACCCCGACGCTCCCGACGGCCCACTGCACGACCGTCGGATCTTCGCCGACGGCCTGGACGGCCCGCCCGACGGCATCGCGCTCGACGCTGAGGGCGGCGTATGGACGTCGATGACACTGGCCCACCAATTCGAACGGATCGTTGAGGGCGGGGACGTCACAGATCGCATCGATATGGGCGAGCGTGTTGCGATCGCCTGCACGCTCGGCGGACCCGAACGCCGTACCCTATTTCTGCTGTCCAGCACCGATGCATTTCCGGAGCGCCTGGTCGGCACCCAACTCTCCCGGCTGGACGCCGTGATGGTTACAACTCCCGGCGCCGGCTCGCCCTAGACCTGAGAGGTAGCAGATGACCGACGCTTACTACGAGTTGATCGATGAATCCGACGCCGTGGGCGAGAAGTTTCGCGCGACCGACCTGGTACGCAGCACCTGGACGGCGGCGATCCAACATGGCGCGCCGGTGTCGGCGCTGCTAGCTCGCGCGCTCGAGCGCTGTGAGCCGCGTGACGACACCCGGCTCAGCAGGGTCGTCATCGACCTGTTGGGCCCTGTGCCGGCCGAGGGCGACCTGTGGGTGCGGTCGCAAAAGGACCGCGGCGGCAAGCAGATCGAACTGGTCAGCGCCGAGATGCTGGCCCTTGGCCCCGATGGTCAGCCCCGGCCCGTCGCTCGGGCCAGCGGTTGGCGGATGCAACAGCTCGACACACACGACGTGGCCCACGCGGCCGCACCCCTACCCCGTCCCCTGGCCGAGGCCCACAACCGCAACCTGGCAAAGGATTGGGACCGCAACTACGTGCACAGCCTCGATTGGCGATGGCTGACCAAACCCCTCAACCCGGGCCCGGGAGAATCCTGGATCAAGCCGATCGTGGACCTGGTCAACGGCGAGACCATGACCCCGCTTGAACGGCTGTTCGCGGTGGCCGACTGCGCCAACGGCATCGGCAGCAAGATCGATATCCGTAAGTGGACGTTCCTCAACACCGATGTCGTGGCGCACGTGTTTCGCGTTCCCGACGGAGAATGGATCGGTATTCGCGCGGAGACCAGCTACGGACCGGACGGCATCGGGACGACCGTGGGCACGTTGTTTGATGAGCAAGGCGCGATCGGCGCTATCCAGCAGTCGGTGCTGGTGCGCCGCCGTCCGGACAAAGCCTGATGGGGGACACGGAGATATGAGCCAACCGGCGGCGGCGACCAGCGCCGAGGCTGATACCTCGACGCGTCTGCGAATCCTTGCGGCTACAGCCGAGGTACTGGGCCGCAATGGCAAGACCAAGCTCAGCCTGTCCGAAGTCGCGGCACAAGCCGGCGTCTCTCGCCCAACCCTTTACCGTTGGTTCGCCTCCAAAGAGGAGTTGCTGTCCGCGTTCTCGCACTACGAGCGGCAGATCTTCGACAGCGGCCTGGCCAGGGCAACCGCGGGGCTGAAGGGGGTCGACAAGCTCGACGCGGCGCTGCGGTTCATCGTCGAGTACCAGCACTCGTACTCGGGTGTGCGGATGGTCGACGTCGAGCCCGAGCACACCCTTGCCGAGTTCGCCCGCGTCATGCCGCAGATGCGTGACGGTCTGCAACGGCTGCTTCCCGGACCCAACGCCGCGGTGAAAGCCGCCTCGGTGATCCGAATCGCGATATCGCACTATATAATTCGGGGCGATGACGCCGACGAGTTCCTGGCGCAGCTGCGAAATACGGTCGGAATCAAGGCGTCGTCTGAATAGCGCCACCCAACTGACTCAGCACCGCCCAACGTCGAGTTGTCGGGCCAAAAACCCCAGAAAACCACCGAAAAGTCGACGTTCGAAGTGGTGGGCGAGTTAGCCGAATAGCACTGCGGCGTTGAGGTATCCGGTGGGGTCGAATGCCGCTTTGACCGCCCGCATCGCCGCGACGTCGGCGGCCTCGCGTGACATCGAAAGGTAGGCGCGCTTGCGGCTGCCGACACCGTGTTCAGAACTCACGTTGCCCCCATGCCCGGCGATGAGGTCCATCATCGGTTCGTACAGTTTGGCCTCCCGCTCGGGCGGGCAACGTAGGACGTTGAGGTGCAGGTTGCCTTCGCCGACATGGCCGAACAGCAACGGCAGCGCCTGCTGGTCGGGCATGTCGTGTGCGTGGATCAAGGCGACCGCCTCTCGGGCAAAGCCGCCGATCGCCGCCAGCGGCAACGAGACGTCGAACTTCAGCGGCGGCCCGTATACGCCGAGCACGTCGGCCAACGATTCGCGGACCCGCCATAACCGTTGCTGCGCAGCCACATCCACGCCCACCGCGGGCTCGCCGCACAACTGAGCATCGTCGAGCAAGTCGGCCAGCCGATCGGTCTGATCGTGGTCGGCGGCCAGCTCCACCAACAGCAGCCAGTCACCCTCCACGGGTGCGCTCACCCCGAAGTGCACCTCGGTCAGCGCGGCGGCCCGCCCGTCGATCAGCTCCAGCGCGGCGATCCCGTCTACTTCCCGGAAAGTCCGGGCGGCCGCGACGAGCGCCTCGAGATCGGCGAACCCGCAAACTGCCGTCACCCGATGCGACGGCGCCGGGTGTAACCGCAAATCCAGCCCGGTGATGACGCCGAGGGTGCCTTCGGCGCCGACGAACAGCGCGGGCAGGTCGTAGCCGGTGTTGTCGCGGCGCACCCGGCTGTCGCGGCGCAGCAGCGAGCCGTCGGGCAGGGCCACCTCCAGACCAACGACTTGTTCGCCCATGTTGCCGTAGCGAACCGTGCGCAAGCCGCCCGCGTTCGTCGACGCCATGCCGCCGACGGTCGCCGTGTCACGGGCGGCCAGATCCACGCCGAACACCAGGCCCGCCGCGTTCGCGGCACGTTGCACCGCTGCCAGCGACACTCCGGCACCCACCTCGATACGGCGCTCGACGGTGTCGACATCGCCCACGGCGCGCAGCCGCTCGGTGGACAACAGCACGTCGTCATGCTCGGGAACGGTGCCGGCCACCAGCGATGTGCGACCACCCTGCACGGTGACATGCGCGCCGGCGTCACGACAGATCCGTAGCACCTCGGCAACCTGCTCGGGGGAGCCGGGCCGCACCAGTGCACTGGCCCGGCCACGATAGCGGCCGGTGTAGTCCACGCTGCGCCCGGCCAAAACGTCGGGATCGGCGACGACGTGGTTCGATCCCACTATCGACTCCAGGGCTGCCAGAGACGCCACGATGCGGGACATACTCGGAGGTTATCGCCCCTAAAACTCTTTGTGGTTTACGTCGGTCACCAGTCCGCCGTCCATGACGAACTCGCTGCCGGTGGAGTACGAGGACTCGTCACTGGCGAGGAACACCACAAACGTCGCGACCTCGCGCACTTCGCCCGGACGGCCCAGCGGGATGGTCACCAGGTCTTCCGGCAGGTGCGCGGTCATCGGGGTACGGATGAAGCCGGGGTGAATCGAATTCACCCTGATGTTGTGCGGCGCCAGCTCCAGGGCCGCGGACTTGGCCAGCCCGCGCACCCCCCACTTCGACGCGACATACGGGTGTACGGCCGGGGCCCCGCGCAGTCCTTCGATCGACGACACGTTGATGATCGACCCACCCCCAGCGGCGATCATCGGCTCGACCGCCACCCGCATACCCAGGAAGGTGCCGGTCAGATTGACGTCAATCACCCTCTGCCACTTGGCCAGATCGAAATTCTTCAGCTGTCCGAGTGCGACGGTACCGGCGTTGTTGACCAGCACGTTGAGCTTGCCGAACTCGCCGATGGCGACCGCGACCGCGGCGTCCCACTCGTCGGGCTGGGTGACATCGAGGTGCACGTAGCGCGCGGAGTCACCGATCTCGTCGGCCAGCGCCTTGCCCTGTTCGTCGAGGATGTCACCGATCACCACCTTGGCGCCCTCCGCGACGAGCAGGCGCGCATCTTCGGCACCCATCCCGCCGGCGCCGCCACTGATGAGCGCGACCTTTCCCTCTACCCGTCCGGGTCGTTCCATTGGAGGGTTCCCTTCCTTTCTAGATCCGTTCGAGACGATTCGACTAGCTGCTGGCTACGAGGCTGTTCGGGGTGGAACCCGTTGAGAAAAGCCCTTTTCCAGTCACCAGTGGCAGATCGAGAGTAGTCCTGATGCCAGGCGGCGCCGCGATCACGTCCGGGATGGAGTTGACGATCCGGCCGGCAGCACCGGCGATCGCCGCGTGGTTGTGGTCGCCCTTGAGGCTGGTGGGAATAATGTCCACGGCGTAGGACGGCTCGCCGGTGATCTCGACTCGATAAGAGCCGCCGCCGGCTGCGGGCTGCTGCAAGTCGGGCCGCAGGTCGGGCCGCAGCCGGGTGATGTGTTCGATGATGATCGCGGGATGGCCCTTGACCATGCCGCGAATTTCGAATTGCAGCACGGCCAGAGTTCCCTTCGCGACCTTCCCGATCGCAATGTCGAAGTCTTCCGGAGCCGGCTCGCGCTGGTAGGACTCGACGATCTCGTCGACCTCAATGCCTAGGCCTGCCGCCAGCTGGCGGATGGCCGTGCCCCAGGCAATGCTGAGCACGCCCGGCTGCAGCAGCATCGGCACCTCATCCAGCGGCCGGGCGAACCCCATGTAGTGCATGACCTCGGCGCCGTTGTACGACGCGTAATCGTGGATCTCCATGCAGCGCACCTGCTCGACGCGCTGACACGTCCCGGCCAGTGCGAACGGGATCAAGTCGTTGACGAATCCCGGGTCGACCCCCGTGATGAATATGCTCGAATTGCCTTGCTGGGCAGCGGCTTCCACGCGCCCGATGTACTTCTCAGGCAAGACGCCCCAGGGGTACTGCAGCAGCCCGGGCGATGATCCGACCACGTTGATCCCGGCGGCGAGGATTCGCATGACGTCCGCCATGGCATCGGGCAGCCGGGTGTCGCCCATAGCGCAGTAGACGACGCACTCGGGCTTGGTGGCCAGGATGGCGTCGAGATCCCCGACCGCTGCGATGCCCGTCACCGTCCCTGGTTCCAGCCCGACGCCGCACAGCTCCCCGGCGTCCTTTCCCACCTTCTCCGGCGTGGATACACACACGCCGGTCAGCTCGAACTGCGGATTGGTGATCAGTTCGGCTAAGGCCAGCCCTCCGACATTTCCGGTGCCGACGTGCGCGACGCGGATCGCCATGAGAGTCCTCCGTCTCTTGGGTCGAACGGTGAAAACTTTTCTAGACACTAGTCCACAATTTTTGGGACCGAACGCGAGCGTGCGCGCCACCATCACTGCCGATAATGCGCCCCTACTAGTTGAGCAAATGCCAGACTTCCGGGCGTCATCGCTCTACCCTCGATTGATACCAGCGTTCGCGCTTGCCAGCAGTGGCCGAAAGGCCTGGGCTTATCAGGTTGGACGGGGACATGCAGTACTTGATCACTGCCCCGGAGGCGTTGGCGGCGACGGCCGCCGACGTGGCGAGGATCAGCACGGCGATCGACGCGGCCAGCGCGGCCGCGGCGGCGCCGATAAGCGGTCTGCCGGCCGCGGCCGAAGACGAGGTGTCAGCGGCCGTCGCGCAACTATTCGGCCTGTACGGCCAGGAGTACCGGGCACTCGTCGGGCAAGCCGCGGCGTTCCATAGCGAGTTCAGCCAGGCGCTCGCCGCAGCCGGAAACGCCTACGCGCTGGCCGAGACCGGCAATGCCGCACTGACGGGCAGCGGCGCAGCGGCGGCCACCTCGATCGCGTTGATTATGGGCGGCACCGCCAACCCGTTGCCTGATCTCGACTATGTGCTGGGTATCAGCACCTCGTACATCCAGCGCCTCTTCCCCCTGGCCATCCCAATGCAACAGTTCACACCCGAGATGTTCTGGCCGGTTACGCCGCAACTCGGCGCCCCCTTCTCGACGTTCGGCCAATCCGTCGCCCAGGGCGTCACCGCGCTGAACAGCGCGATCAATCACCAAATCAACACCCTGGGAAACAACGTGGTCGTGTTTGGCTACTCACAGAGCGCCACGGTCGCCACCAATGAGATAAACGCTCTGATAGCGGCCGGGTCGCCCTATCAGGGCCAGCTGTCCTTCGTGCTTGTTGGTGATCCGAACAACCCGGTCGGCGGCCTGCTCGAACGGTTCCACGGCTTCTACATCCCGATCCTGGACGTGGCATTCAACGGTGCGACGGCGCCGAATTCGCCCTATCCGACCTCCATCTACACGGCCCAGTACGACGGCATCGCCGACGCCCCGCAATATCCGCTCCATGTTCTGTCCGATGTCAACGCCATCATGGGCTACTTCTACGTGCACAACACCTATCCCTTTATGACGGCCACCCAGGTCGCCAACGCGGTGCCCTTGCCCACGTCTCCGGGTTACACCGGCCACACCCAGTACTACATGCTGATGACGCAGGACCTGCCGCTGCTGCAGCCCATTCGCGATATCCCCTACGCCGGTCCCCCGATCGCCGACATCTTCGAGCCCGATCTGCGGGTGCTCGTCGACTTGGGCTACGCCGACTACGGGACTGGCGCAAACTACGCAAACATTCCGACCCCGTCCGGGCTGTTCTCAGTGCCCAACCCGTTCACAGTCATCCCCGACCTGATCAATGGCGCATGGCAAGGCCCGTACGCCGCCGCGGTGGAGATCGGAGTGGAGTCCGGATTGGTGTCGCCGTCCTATTTCCCGACCGCCTACCCGTGGGTGCCGTCGGTGGACCCACACCTGAACTTCTTCCTGGGCCAGCCGAGCACAACATTGCTCTCCACGCTGAGCGGGGACCTCGGGGACATCCTGAGCATCATTCCGCCGGTGTTCAACTTGAACATCACAACTTAAAACCCCTAAAGCCCGAGCGGAGAATGCTCGCGGATCGACTCATCCCGGATCAGCCCGCGCAGCAGCGCGGTACTGAACTCGGCGGCGATTTCCTTGGCCGTGCGTCGACCGCTCGGGCGCAGCCAGCGATAGCTACCCAGTGTCATCCCGATATAGCCCAGTGCCAGCACGTGCGAGTCGCATGGGTAGAACTCACCGCTGGCAATGCCGCGGTCGATGAGTCCGTGCACGTGCTCATAAACCTGGGCTTCCTTCTCGCGGACCTCGGCCACCTGTTCGCTAGTGAACCACTCGGTGATGTACGGCTGCTCCTGGAAGTACACCGCGGCCCGCTCCGGATTTTCCGCGATCCCCGCGAGCAGCCGGACCGTGTACTGGTAGAGCGCCTCCCGGGCCGTCCAGGACGGATCGTCATGCACCGCGGCCAGCGTGCCCTCGGCGGCCTGGCGGTAGATGTCGAACAGGATCAACGATTTGCTGGCGTAGTAGTGATAGACGGTGGCCTTGTTCAGGCCGATCACGTCGGCCACATCGTCCATCCGCGTGCCGTGATAGCCACGCGCGGCGAATAGCTTGGTGGCAACAGTCAGCAGCTCCTCGCGGCGCGTTAGCCCATTGGTGGTGCGGCTGGCGGATGACATCTGTGCTCGCAATCGTCGCTGCCAGGGAAAAGCCGGCCCGGCAAGGCAAATTATCAATCAACTGGTTGGACAGTTTAAGCAACCACGCTGGTGGACTCTCCTATCGCCCCGACACGGATGGGATTAGGCTTCATATTGACCGGTTGAGAGGTGGGCTAATGGATCCGAGTCCGGACTACGACACTAGCGACGAGATCGAGTTCTTCATGCGCTACCTCACCTGGGGCCTCCGAGGAGTTCAAGACGGCAACGGATACCCGCCGCCCGCTTACCCGCCCGTCTGAGACCTGGCCCGACCCGATCTACAGCGCTTTCAATTCCTCGGCGACCTCTGTCACCGATTTCTTTGCATCACCGAACAACATGGTCGTCCCGTCCGCATAGAACAGTGGATTGTCGATGCCGGCGAAGCCGGAGTTCATCGACCGCTTGAGCACGATCACTGATCTCGACTTGTCCACGTTGAGAATCGGCATGCCGTAGATGGGGCTGGATGTCTCGTTGCGGGCCGCGGGGTTGGTGACGTCGTTGGCGCCGATGACGATCGTGACGTCGGTTCGGGAAAATTCATCGTTGACGTCGTCCATGTCTTTCATTGCGTCATAGTCGACTTCGGCTTCGGCCAGCAGCACATTCATGTGCCCCGGCATCCGGCCCGCAACCGGGTGGATGGCGTATTTCACCGGCACGCCACGTTCTTCCAGCAGACTGGCCAAGTCCTTGACGGCATGCTGGGCCTGCGCGACGGCCAGGCCGTAACCCGGTACCACGATCACCTGGTTGGCGTACGCCATCTGAATCGCGGCGTCGGCAGCCGAGGTGGACCTGACGTGCTTGTCGCCGCCGCCGTCACCGCTGGGAGCCACACCGCCACCACCGAAACCGCCCGCGACGATGGCTGGAATGGATCGGTTCATCGCCTTGGCCATGAGATTCGTCAGGATCGAGCCGGACGCACCGACGATCATGCCCGCCACGATCATCGCGGTGTTGTTCAATGCCAAACCAGCCGCTGCCGCCGAGAGACCGGTCATGGCGTTGAGCAGGGAGATGACCACCGGCATGTCGGCACCGCCGATGGGCAACACCACCATGAGGCCCAGTACGCCGGCGGCGGCCAGCAGACCGATCATCCACAGCAACGGCACTCCGCCGCTACCGGGTTGCGCGTGCAGGCCGATGACCACCGCGGCCGCCACAGCCGCGGTCAGCAAGAGCGCGTTGACCGGCTGCTGCGCCTTCCCGAAGCCGATCGGTGATCCGGAGATGATCTCCTGCAACTTGCCGAACGCGATTATCGATCCCCAGAACGAGATCGACCCGATGATCGCGGCGAACAGTGACGCGACCACGATGTGCACGGTCGGCGATTCGTGATGCTGAAAGGCCGAAAACCCCTTGGTATCCATGAATTCCGCGAGCGCGATCAGCGCGACGGTACCGCCGCCGACGCCGTTGAAGAACGCCACCAGCTGCGGCATGGCGGTCATCTTGGTCAACCGCGCGGGAGGCACGCCCAGTACGACGCCGACGACCAGGCCGCCGATGATCAGTACCCATTGGTCGGTGTGCCGGATCTTGATCAGGGTCGCCCCGACGGCGATGGCCATGCCCACCGCGGCGATCAGGTTGCCGCGCACCGCGGTCTTGGGCCCGGTAAGGCCCATCAGGCCGTAGATGAAGAGGGAGAACGCGAATATGTAGAGACCGGTGACGAGGTAATTCATTTCGCCGCCGGCTCCCCTGCTTTTGCGGCCTTGGCGCCTGAGCCAGGTTTCTTGCCCTTGAACATTCCCAGCATCCGGTCGGTGACGATGAAGCCGCCGATGACATTCAGCGTGCCGAACACCACCGCGACAAACAGAATGATCTGCACCGCCAACGACGGGTGGTCAACTTCGCCGAACACCACCAGGGCACCCAGCACCACGATGCCGTGGATGGCGTTGGTCCCCGACATCAGCGGCGTGTGCAGCGTGTTCGGCACTTTGGAAATCACCGCGAATCCGACGAATCCAGACAGCACCAGGATCGCCAGGTTGGCGAATAGCTCGTCGTACATCTATTGAGTCCTTACTGTCCTCGTTCAAGCGTCACACAGGACTCGGCGACGACCTCGTCGTCAAAGTCCGGGGCCAGCTTGCCGTCCTTGATTAGCAACTCCAGCAGCGCCGTGATGTTCTTGCTGTAGAGCTCGCTCGCGTGCTCGGGCATGGTAGCCGGGAGGTTGAGCGGCGCGGCGATAGTGACGTCGTGTTTGACCACCGTCTGGCCGGGTTCGGTGAGCTCGCAGTTGCCGCCGGCCTCACCGGCTAGGTCCACTACGACGCTGCCGGGCTTCATCCCCTCGACCGCGGCGGCAGTCACCAGTCGAGGAGCGTCGCGGCCTGGAACCAGCGCGGTGGTGATGACGACATCGAACCCGGTGATCGCTTTTTCCAGCGCGTTCTGCTGTTCATCGCGTTCCTGTTCGGTGAGCTCTCGGGCGTACCCTCCCTCACCGGATGCTTCAAGGCCCAGGTCGAGCCACTGGGCACCCACCGAGCGGACCTGGTCGGCGACCTCGGGCCGCACGTCGTAGCCGGTGGTACGCGCCCCCAGCCGTTTGGCCGTTGCCAGCGCCTGCAGCCCGGCAACGCCGACGCCGAGCACCAGTACCGCGGCCGGCTTCACCGTTCCCGCGGCCGTCGTCAACATCGGGAAGAATCGGGTCGACTCTGAAGCCGCGAGCAGTACGGCCTTGTAGCCCGACACGTTGGCCTGCGACGACAACGCGTCCATAGCCTGTGCTCGTGAGATTCGCGGGATCGCCTCGAGCGCGAACGCCTGCACCCCGGCGGCGCTTAGCGCGCCGATGGAATTTTCGGCGTTGCGGGGCGCCAAGAAGCCGATGAGCGTCTGTCCGCTGCGCAACCTGGTGACCTCGTCATTGGTCGGCGGTGCGACTTTGACGACGATATCGGCGGCCCACGCGTCCCCGATAGTGGCACCGGCCTCGGTGTAGAGCTCGTCGGGGAGTAGTGCGCGTTGGCCCGCACCCGACTCGACCACCACCGCCACACCGCTGTTCACCAGCGACGTGACGGCCTTCGGCACCAGCGCGACGCGCCGCTCGTCCGTTCCGGACTCCGCGACCACCCCAACTTTGACGAACACCGTCTGCGCATCTGTCATGGCGCGTACATCTGCTTTCCTTACTTACTTGGGTTTGCCGCCCTGCGGGTACCCCGCGGAGATCGCCCGACTAGTTGATGGCCGGGCGTGCTCAGACACCCTAACTGACTGCGCGATTCTCCCCCGCAAAGCGGGAGGTGCCCCACCTCGGCCCGCTGCGCGGCCCGCATCGTCACCGGGTGAGTGCAGCTACCAGAGCGGAAAGTCTTGGCCGTGCCCAGATACTGGACGGGTCCCGAAATGGCGGCGCTCGGATTCGTCGATCGGCACGTCGTTGATGCTGGCTTCGCGGCGCGCCATCAAACCCGATTCGCTGAACTCCCACAGCTCATTGCCATAGCTTCGGTGCCACTGGCCGGCGTGATCTCGGGACTCGTACTGGAACCGCACGGCAATCCGGTTGTTGCGGAAGCCCCAGAGACCCTTGCGCAGCGAATAGTCGAGTTCGCGTTGCCACTTGCGGGTCAGGAAGGCCACGATCTCGTCACGTCCGACGATGTGTTCATCGCGGTTTCGCCATTGCGAATCTGGCGTATAAGCGTGGCTGACCCGCTCGGGGTCGCGGGTGTTCCAGGCATCCTCGGCCGCCTGAACCTTCTGGAGTGCTGTTTCGAGCGTGAACGGGGGAAAGGGAGGGAGGGATTCGGTCATGCCATATATCGTGCCGCGTTACCGCGAGCAGACCCGAACCTCACTCACGTCGGCAGCAGACGCAGAATCCGCCACCCAATTCTGCGTGTCCTATGGTGGCGAACATGGACTTCGCGATGTCGGCCAAAGCCAACGACTACCACAAGCGACTGTCCGACTTCATGACCGATTTCGTATTCCCGGCTGAAGCCGATTACGACAAATACCGCCACGAGGCCGGCCAGCAAGACCACTCCGTCCCGCCGGTCATCGAGGAACTGAAGATCAAGGCCAAGGACGCCGGCCTGTGGAACTTGTTCCTGCCGGCCGAGTCGGGATTGACCAATCTGGATTACGCTCCGCTGGCCGAACTGACCGGCTGGAGCCTGGAGATCGCGCCCGAGGCGCTGAACTGCGCGGCGCCGGATACCGGCAACATGGAAACCCTGCATCTGTTCGGCACGGACGAGCAGCGTCAAGCAGTGGCTCGAGCCCTTGCTGGCCGGCCAGATCCGTAGCGCATTCTCGATGACCGAGCCGGCCGTGGCCAGCAGCGACGCCCGCAACATCCAGACTTCGATCGTGCGCGACGGCGCCGACTATGTGATCAACGGCCGCAAGTGGTGGACGTCGGGTGCGGCGGACCCGCGCTGCAAGATCCTTATCGTGATGGGCCGCACCAACCCCGACGCCGCCAGCCACCAGCAGCAGTCGATGGTGTTGGTACCTATGGACGCTCCGGGCGTGACGGTTGTCCGCTCGACGCCCGTCTTCGGCTGGCAGGACCAGCACGGTCATTGCGAAATCGTCTACGACAACGTGCGGGTGCCGGTTACCAATCTGCTTGGCGAAGAGGGCGGCGGGTTCGCGATCGCCCAGGCCCGGCTGGGGCCGGGCCGCATCCACCACTGCATGCGCGCGCTCGGCGGGGCAGAACGCGCACTGGCCCTGATGGTCGACCGGGCCCGCAATCGGGTGGCATTCGGCCGTCCATTAGCCGAGCAGGGCGTCGTACAGCAGCAGATTGCCATGTCCCGCAACGAAATTGACCAGGCCAGGCTGTTGTGCGAGAAGGCGGCGTGGACGATCGATCAACACGGCAACAAGGCCGCGCATCTGCTGGTCTCACAGATCAAGGCGGTCGCGCCGCAGGTGGCCTGCGACGTCATCGATCGCGCGATCCAGGTCCACGGGGCCGCCGGCGTCAGCGACGACACGGTGCTGGCGCGGCTATACGGCTGGCATCGAGCCATGCGGATCTTCGACGGACCCGACGAGGTGCACATGCGATCCATCTCGCGCGCCGAAATCGGGCGGGAGCAATCATCGTTCGCCGCGGCGGTCACATCACATGACTGAGGCGCTGCAGGAACTGTCGGGCGCGTGGAATTTCCGTGACGTCGCGGACCGCACCCCGGCGCTCCGTCCGGGGCGACTGTTCCGGTCCGGCGAACTGAGTCGCTTGGACGACGACGGCCAGGAAACGCTGCGCCGGTTAGGCATCCGCGATGTCGCCGACCTGCGCGCAACGCGCGAGGTGGCCCGCCGTGGTCCGGGACTCGTTCCCGACGGTGTCGAGGTGCACCTGTTGCCCTTCCCCGATCTCGGCGAGGAGGGGGACGAACAAGAGTCTGACGCCGACGGTCAGGCCCCGCACGAACAAGCATTTCAGCGGCTCCTCACCGGTGAAGGCGGCGATTCCGACGAGTCGGTGAACGAGTCCGCCATTCGCTACATGGTCGACGAGTACCGCCAATTCCCTTCGCGCAACGGCGCACAACGCGCGCTGCACCGCGTCGTCACATTGCTGGCTTCCGGGCGCCCGGTGCTCACGCACTGTTTCGCCGGAAAGGACCGCACCGGCTTTGTCGTCGCGACGGTATTGGAAACCATCGGCGTGGACCGCGACACCATCCTCGCCGACTTTCTTCGCAGTAACGAAGCCGCACCGCAACTGCGGGCGCGCATCTCGGAGATGATCCTGCAACGTTCGGACACCGAACTGACCCCCGAGGTGGTGACGTTCACCGAGGCTCGGCTATCCGACGGCGTCCTCGGCGTTCGCCCGGAGTACCTCGCCGCCGCGTGGCAGTCGATCGATGACGACTACGGATCGCTGGACGACTACCTGCGCGACGCGGGTATCACCGAGGCCGATGTGGATCGCCTGCGCACCGCGCTACTCGCTTGAGCCGACTCGATTTTCCCGGCACTCCGGGTCCCTTTATGCCAACGCTGATCCCTCCTATGGTGAGTCTGGAACGCTGTTGCTCTTCGCCAGACGGGATGGGCCGATGACGTACCTGACCACTGAACCGCAGGCATTGCGGTGGTTGCCGCCGAAGTCGACGGCATCGGCTCGGCGATCAACGCGGCCAACGAGGCCGCGACGGCCCCGACATCCGGCCTGCTGGCGCCGGCCGCCGACGAGGTATCGGAGGCCGTCGCAGACCTATTCCGCCTCTACGGTCAGGAGTATCAGGCTGCCGTCAGGCAGGGCGGACTCCTTTACAACGAATTCGCGCACGCATTGGCCGCTGCCGAGAACGCCTACGCAGCAGCGGAGGCAGACGCCCGGGCTCTGCTTGGCATTGCGGGCGCGCCTGCCGGGAATCCGGTGTTTTCGCCGATAACCGACCCGCACTTCAACGCCGCTATCGTCATCGGCGGCAGCGGAAACCCGATTCCCAACCAGACTTATGTGGACGGCGTTCTCAAGTGGGCCACTCAAGGCGGTTTCACCTGGTCCGCAACCAACGTCCAAACCCTTTTCACTCCCGAGGGCTTATATCCCCTTACAGGTGTCAGGAGCTTGCCCCTCGACATCTCGGTCAACCAGGGCGTGCAGATTCTTGATCAGGCGATAAAACAGCAAATCGCCACCAACGGTAGCGTTCTCGTTCAGGGCTACTCGCAGAGCGCCATCATCTCTTCGCTGGAAATGCGGAACCTGTTGAACCCCGCGCTCAACCCAACCCCACCGTCGTCGACTCAACTCGGCTTCAACCTGCTGGGCGATATCATGAACCCCAACGGGGGTTTCCTCGCGCGATTCCCCGGGCTGAGCCTGCCGAGTCTGGGTCTGGACTTCTACGGCGCTACGCCTGCCAACACGCCCTGGACGACCAACATTTTTACGCTCGAGTACGACGGCTTCGCCGACTTCCCGCGGTACCCGATCGACGTCTTCTCGGACCTCAACGCCGTTGCGGGAATCGTCTTTGTCCACCCGATGTATCCGCATCTTGATCCATCTACGACCACCATTCTTCCGCTGCCCGTCTCGTCGGATTACACCGGAAGCCTTGCCAATACCCATTACTGGATCGCGCTTACCCCGAACCTGCCGCTGTTGGACCCGCTGCGTTACATACCCGTCGTGGGTAATCCGCTGGCAGATCTGCTCCAGCCGGACATGACGGTCCTCGTCAACCTCGGGTACGGTGACCCGAACTACGGCTATTCGACTGCACCCGCGAACGTGCCTACGCCGTTTGGGTTGTTCCCGCCCGTTAGTCCGGGCGCTGTCGCCGCCGATCTGGTCCGCGGGACTCAGCAGGGAATCCTCGCCGCAACAAGCGATCTCATGGCCGAGGGATCAAGCATTTCACCAGCGGGCATTCCGCATTCGCTACCGTCGATTTCGCCGCGGTCGCTTAGCGCAATGCTATCGGCGCTGTCGATCGACGGCGTTATCAACTCCCTCGAGGCGGCCAACACCCATGTCGCCACCGCCTTCAGCAGCGCCCTCTCGGATGGTTACTCTGTGCTGCTTCCTACGGCCGACATCGCGAATGCCGCCCTAATCTCAATCCCCTCCTATGACATCAACCTGTTCCTGAATGGGATCGGGCAGGCGGCCAGCGGTGACCCACTTGGGCTCATCAATGCGGTCGGCGATCCTCTCGCTGCTGACGCGGGCCTGCTCACGGTAGCGGGCGGTGTCGAAGGTTTGGTCCTGATAAGCGGGGCGGTGGCAGTCCTCAAAGACTTCGCGAGTATCTAACAACGCCGGGCTGTTCTGAAACCGTGGAGAAAGAGGTAGTAAATCCCAGACAGACGTTGACGACCGGCATAAGGTGACTTGAGTGCCGGTTCCAGCGATGCGCCGGACCATCGGTCTAGCAGCGCCTTCGGGTACCACGAAGAGAACCCCCGCCACGAAGGGATAGAGCCGATGACCAGCTTGATCACGCAACCCCAACTGTTAGCGAGCGCCGCGGCGGATACAGCGCAGATTAGTTCGGCGATCAGCGCGGCCAAGACCGCCGCCGCCAGCCGAACCACCGGTCTGGTGGCCGCGGCCGAAGATGAGGTGTCGGCTCTCACCACGACCCTGTTCAATACCTACGCCCAGGAGTATCACGCGCTCCTCGGCCAGGCGACAGCGTTTCATGTCGAGTTCGCGCAGTTGCTGGCCGCAGCCGGGAACACTTACGCGGGAGCCGAAGCCGCCAATGCCGGCGCGATCTCTGGCTTCCTGGGAGGCCTCACCGCTGCGGCTGGCGGTGGCTCACCGGTTCCCGCGGCGCCGATTACGATTGGCCTCATCATGGGCGGCAGCGGCCTGCCAATCCCACCGCCGTCCTACGTCAGCGCCGTCCTCAATTACGTCAACCAAAACTTCAGTGTGTCCCTGGCTAATGCGCAAGCACTCTTCACACCCGAGGGCTACTACCCCCTCATTCTGAAGAGCCTGCCCCTCACGCCGTCGATATCACAGGGCCTCCAGATTCTCGACAGCCAAATCAAAGCCACCATTGCCACGGGCAACAACGTTGCCGTGCTGGGCTACTCGCAGAGCGCCGACATTTCGTCGCTGGAAATGTTGAATCTCGCGAACCCAGCGCTCAACCCGAATCCGCCGACCGCAACTCAACTCGGCTTCACCCTGCTGGGTGATCAGATGAATCCGAACGGCGGCATGTTTGCGCGCTTCCCGGGCTTCGGGGGTCAGCCACTAACGCTCCCGGCCCTGGGGTTGACGTTATACGGCGCGACGCCCTCAAATACCATCTACCCGACCCACATCTACACCCTGGAATACGACGGATGGGCCGACTTCCCGCAATATCCCATCAATTTCATCTCCGACCTCAACGCCGTGGCGGGCATCGTATTTGTGCACGGCACCTACCCGAGCCTGAATCTGTCGGCGCTTCCCCCTGGCTACGCCGTTCAGAATTTGCCGACGTCTCCCGGCTACACCGGCGTAACCACCTACAGCATGATCACCACGCCAAACGGTCTGCCGCTGTTGGAGCCGCTGCGGTGGATACCGGGCATCGGTAATCCACTCGCCGACCTGCTGCAACCGGATCTGTCGGTGATCGTCAACCTGGGCTACGGGAACCCAGCCTATGGCTGGAGTACGGGGCCGGCCGATGTTCAGACTTATTTCGGGCTGTTCCCAAATGTCAGCCCAGCGCTCGTCGCCAACGATCTGATCGCCGGTGCGAATCTAGGGGGCATCGCTTTTGCAGGAGACATCCATGCGGAGGCCTCGACGGCAATGTCCAACGTTTCCCACTCGCTGGCCTCGCTGCCGACAACGGGCGGAGGAGGCGTGTCGCTGTCGAGCTTCTCCCACTCACTGCAATCGATGACACAGACAGGCGGAGGGGGCTCGCCCCTTTCCACATTGGCGTCCGCGGTGACGGGGAGCGTGTCGCCCGACAGCATCATCACGGACATCCAAACGTCGGTCACCAACTTCGCCAACGGGATCTCGAATACCACCGCGAATCTTTACGGAGCGCTGCTTCCGACGGCAGACATCGCGAATACGCTGGTTACCGTTCTCCCAGCCTATGACGTCAACTTGTTCCTAAGCGGGGTCGAGCAAGCGATCGACGGGAACGTTGTCGGTGGATTGGAATATGCACTCGTCGCTCCGTTTGCTGCCGACACCGGATTACTCACACTCGCGGGTGGTATCGAGCTCGAAGTGCTGTTGAATGGACTCGGAGTTAGCCTCTAGCACACGAGCGCCGGCTCCACGGTGGCCCGGCAAACAAGCGGTCGGAAAGAATAGCCGATGCCGAGCTTGATCACAGTTGGTCGTAACGGCCGTCGCGGGCCAGACCACGGTCCGGTGGCCGCCGCCGAAGATGAGGTGGTGCGCTCACCTCGACCGTGTCCAGCACACGTACCCAGAAATGTTCTCGACAACGGATAGCGCAGTGGCGCAATCAGTTTCAGTTGTTGTTGGTCGGCTGTATCAATGCCCTTGAGAAACGTGACGCATTCACCCTAAGCTGAGCAATACTGGCTCCGCTTATGTGGTCGCGAAGGGAATAGCCGATGTCGAGCTTGCTTGTGCAACCACAACTTGTGTCGACGGCTGCCGCGGATGTGGCAGACATCGGCTCAACGATCACCGCGGCCACTGCGGCCGCGGCGGGCTCGACGACCGGCGTAGTGGCGGCGGCCGGTGATGAGGTTTCGCTGTCGGCCGCGGCATTGTTCGATGCCTACGCCCAGGGTTACCAGGCGCTGCTAAAGCAAGCCGCGGCGTTCCACGAGCGGTTGGCCGCGGCGTTGGCCAGCGCTAACGCCGCTTACCTGGGGGCCGAGGCAGAGGCCCAAACCCTCCTTTTCGCCCCCTCCCCCGGCGGGGGCGGCATGGCGGATCCGGCGCTGCCGCCGCAGCTAACGGGAATCCAATATGGCGTGATCATCGGCGGCAGCGGCCTGCCGGTACCGCCGCCAAGCTACGTGACCAACGTCCTCAACTACGTCAACCAAAACTTCATGGTGCTCCCCGCCAACGCGCACGCCCTTTTCACTCCCGAGGGGCTGTACCCGATCTTCGGTGCCAAGGAGTTGCCCCTCAACACCTCGGTCACTCAGGGCATCCAGATCCTCGATAACCAGATCAACACCGAGCTGACCGACCATCCCACCGGCAGCGTCGCCGTACTTGGCTACTCGCAGAGCGCCATCATCTCCTCACTGGTGATGGACCAGATCGCGCACGGGCAGTGGCCCTACCCCAACATCCCGACGCCACAGCAGCTCGGCTTCACGCTGCTGGGCAACGAGATGAACCCCAACGGTGGCGCACTGGAGCGCTTCGTCGGTCTGAACCTCCCGAGTCTGGGCATCCCGTTCTATGGCGCGACACCTCCGAACACGCCCTACCCCACAGCGATTTACACGCTCGAATACGACGGCTTCGCCGACTTCCCGCAATATCCAATCAATTTCGTTTCGGACCTCAACGCCGTATTGGGCATCGCGTTTGTGCACGGCACTTATCCGATGATCAACCCGTCGATGCTTCCCCCCGGCGACGCTGATCGAATTGCCAGGGTCGTCGACTCTCCCGGGTGGCACTGGGAATACCAATTACTACATCATCCAGCACCCAAACCTGCCGCTGCTGGAGCCGATACGGGCCATTACCGGTCATCGGCAACCCACTGGCGGACTTGGTCCAACCCGATCTGTCGGTCATCGTGAACCTCGGCTACGGCAGCACGACTCAGGGCTGGTCACCCGGGCCGGCCAATGTGCCCACCCCGTTCGGCTTGCTCCCGCCGGTCAGTCCGGGCGCCGTCTTCAGCGCACTGGCCGCCGGAGCGCCACAGGGAGTCAACGCGTTCATGGGCGACGTCCACGTGGAAGCCCCGATTGTGGCCAACAGCCTTTCGCCCGCCGGTCTGACGTCGATGATCGCGTCGGCCGGAACGGGTGCCGGGGCCGTGCCCTCCGCGCTGACGGCCGCGCTGTCCTCGCCCGACAGCTTCATCGATGCCCTGAAGTCGGCGAACAGCAACTTCGCCGACAGCCTTTCGGGTGGGCTCTCGGACGCCTATTCGGTTCTACTCCCGACGGCCGACATCGCGAACGGACTGTTAATCTCCCTGCCGTCCTACGACCTCAACCTGTTCCTGGACGGGGTGCAGCAGGCCACCACCGGAGACCCCGTCGGTGGACTCATCTATGCGTTCGGCGCGCCGGTCGCCGCAGACACCGGAATCGTTACCCTGGCAGGCGGTATCGAACTCATCACCATCATAGAAGCACTTCAAGCATAAGGGCTCGGACCAAGCGCAGTTCACAGCCGTAAAGGACGTGTCGATGAGTTACTTGACCGCACAACCGGACTCGATGGCGGCGGCCGCCGCAAACCTGGCAGGGATTCGCTCTGCGATCGGTGCGGCCAATTCGGCGGCGGCAAGTCGAACGACCTCTCTGGTTGCGGCGGCGCATGACGAGGTGTCAGCCGCCGCTGCGGCAATGTTCAACACCTTCGCCGCGGAGTATCAGGCGGTTGTCGCGCAGGCATCGTCTTTCCACGACCACCTAGTCCAATTGCTGTCCAGCTCCGGGCTCGCGTATGCCGAGACCGAGATCGCCAACACGCTGCTGGGCGCCAGCGGTGGTGCCGCAAGCCCGGCAGCCAACAACATCGTCGATTTGGTGTTGGGCGCCAGCGGATACCCCATACCCTGGCAAATTCCGCAGTACGTAACCGAACTTCCGATCATTTATCTCGACAATCTGTGGAACCTAGGGTCGTTCGGCACCATCATCCCCATCGCCACACCCGAGGGGTTATATCCCCTTACCGGCGTCAATAGCCTGACCTTCGACGTGTCCGCCCGCCAGGGCGTCACCATCTTGAACAGCTACATAAATTCGGCCATTTCTTCCGGAGCCACCCAGATAAATGTCTTCGGGTACTCGCAGAGCGCAAACATCGTGTCCCAGGAAATGGTCGCGCTCAATCCCTCAAACACTCCGGGTGGGAGCGGAATACCCCTCGGCGGCCTTAATTTCACTCTCGTCGGTGACGTGAGCAACCCCAACGGCGGCCTGCTCGCACGCTTCCCGGGACTGAGCCTGCCGAGTCTGGGCCTGACGTTCGGTCTCGCGACGCCAGACAACTCATTCCCAACCAAGATTTTCACGATCGAGTACGACGGCTTTGCCGACTTCCCGCAGTACCCGCTAAATGTCGTGTCGGATGTCAACGCCTTTGCCGGCATCATCGAATTGCACGGCCAATACCCGTACATGGACCCCAGCACCGCCACTCTGCTGACGAATACGACGGGCCACCCACTGACCGACTACTACATCTATCAGACCCAGAATCTTCCGCTGCTCGACCCGATACGGGCAATCCCAGTGATCGGCCAGCCGATCGTTGACCTGATCCAGCCGGATCTAAAGGTCCTTGTGGACCTCGGCTACGGCAGCACCACCCAGGGGTGGTCACCGAATCCACCAAATGTTCAAACAGCATTCGGGGTCATACCGCCGGTCAGTCCGGGCACAGTGCTGAGCGCTTTGGCTTCCGGCACTCAGCAAGGCATGGGTGCATTCGCAAGCGACATCACCGCCATGGCCGCGTCGCCCGCAAGTTTCTCACTTGCGGGCATGACGTCGAGCCTGGGGACGCTGGGATCGAGCGTCGCAACCGGCTCGGCCTTGTTGCCCGCGATGGCGTCGGCGCTGTCCTCGCCGGCGAGCTTCATTTCGACTGTGCAGGGCACGAATGCGTTTCTCGCCGGCGCCGTCTCGGGCGGGCTATCGGCGGCGTACGGGACCCTGCTTCCGACGGCCGACATCGTCAACGCGCTGGCAATCTCGATGCCGTCCTACGACGTCAACCTTTTCCTCGACGGGGTCGAGCAGATGATCAATGGCGACCCCGTCGACGGGTTGATTTACGCCATCGGTGCTCCGGTCGCTGCCGACACGGCGCTGTTGACGCTCGCAACCGGCTTCGAATTCCGAGTCCTCGAGCATGCAGCCGTATCGATCATCGACGGCTTCACACCCCCGACGCCGGCCCCGACATAGCCGTCCACCCCGGTGAGCCTCTGACCTGAGCGAGAGTCAGGGTTCGAGAACAAGCTTGCCGAGCACGCCGCCGTCGGCCAGGCACTGCAACGCCGCCTGCCCCTCAGACAGTGGAAAGCGCTGCGGCGGAGGCGGTCTCAGCCCCAGGAAGACCAACTGGCTCAGTCCCCAGGAGAACAAGGAGGCCGAACCCGGCACCTTGTTCAGATACTCACCCCACGCGACACCCAGCACGCTGACATTGCGCAGCAACAATCGGTTGACCTTAACGGTGGGAATGCCGCCCGCGGCGAAGCCGATCACGAGCAGCTTGCCATCGATAGCAAGCACTCGGATCGCGTCATCAAAGGTCGAGCCGCCGATGGGATCGACGACGATGTCAACGCCCTGATCATGGGTGTACTCACGCACGCGTTGAGCCCACCCGTCGGCCAGCGGCAGCACCAGGTCGGCGCCCAGCGAGGAGACGTAGTCCGCCGCGTTCTCGCGGTGCACGACGGCTATCACTTTGCTCGCGCCCATTGCCTTGGCAATCTGGACCGCCGCAGTGCCCACGCCACCGGCGGCACCCAGCACCAGCACGGTGTCGCCCGGCCGCATCGCGGCGCGGCGCGCCAGCGCGAAATACATAGTGTTGTAGTTGACCAACAACGACACCGCTTCGGCATCATCGAGTTCCGCCGGGCTGCGCATCACATTGCCCGCCGGAACGGCCACCTGCTCGGCGTAGCCACCCAGGATTCCGAACGCCGAAACCCGTTCGCCCACTTTGAAACCCGATGTGGCCGGCGCGGAACGAACCACACCCGCGGCCTCCATTCCGGGAACGAATGGTGGCGGCAACTTCAGTTGGTACTCGCCCTTGCTCAGTAGCAGGTCCGGAAAGCACACCCCGGCAGCACGAACGTCGATGACGACGTTGCCGCCGTCATCGGCAACATCGTCGATATCGGTGTACACCATGCCGCCCGGGCCGGACAGCTTCTGTACTACACAGGCTTTCATGACCCCTACAGCTTGAAGTCGGCTTTTTTTGCCCCGGAGAGATCGGTTATCTCAGCCCAGTGCGAGGCGATGTCCTCGACTGACGGCGGCTTGTCGAAGTTGGCGCCCTCGTTCTGGAAGAGTGCAACCTGCTGCACCTTCCCACCACCGACGACGAAAACCGAAGCAGTGTTGGGGTTTTCCTCGGTGCACAGATAAGCCACCACCGGAGCGACGAACTCTGGGGTCAGCTTCTCTAGCACCTCCTTCGGCAAGATGTCCTCCGTCATCCGGGTGGCCGCGATCGGGGCGACCGCGTTGGCGTGGATGTTGTACTTGGCCCCCTCCTGCGCCAGCGAGTTGATCAGGCCGACCAGGCCGAGCTTGGCGGCCCCGTAGTTGGTCTGGCCGAAGTTGCCGAACAGCCCGCTGGTCGAGGTGGCGACGACGACGCGGCCATAGCTCTGCTCGCGGAAATGCGGCCAGGCCGCGCGCAGCACGTTGTACCCACCGTAGAGGTGAACCTTGAGCACGGCGTCCCAGTTCTCGTAGGTCATCTTGTGGAAGGTGCCGTCGCGCAGGATCCCGGCGTTGCTCACCACACCGTGCACGGCGCCGAATTCGTCGAGCGCGGTTTTGATGATGCCGGCCGCACCGTCCTCGGTGGCGACACTGTCGTAGTTGGCGACCGCACGCCCACCGGCCTCGCGGATCTCGGTGACGACATGATCGGCCATCGCGGATCCGGCGCCCGAGCCGTCGCGGGATCCACCGAGGTCGTTCACCACGACGCTGGCGCCCTCCCGGGCCAGAGTCATTGCGTAGTCACGCCCCAGCCCTCCCCCGGCTCCGGTGACGACGATGACGCGATCCTGCACTCCAGGCATCAGTTCCCTTTCTGTCTTTTCGGGCTGTGTCTTATCGGTGGTGTTGAAGAGTCGGCTCAGAAGATCTTGCGCGCCATTTTGAAGGCTCGCGCGGTGTAGGGCGGGTAGGTGAGGCTCGACAGGTCGGGCCTGGTCGGTTTGGTCAAAACCGACTTGCGGTGGCTGAACTCGTCGAAGCCCCACTTGCCGTGGTAGGCGCCCATGCCCGAAGCGCCGACTCCGCCGAACGGCAGTTTAGCCGTGGATACCTGGAAGGCGAGATGGTTGATGAGCATGCCACCTGCGGGCACCTCCTTGATCACCCGCTCGCGCGTGGCACGCGCCTTGGTGAACAGATACGCCGAGAGCGGCTTGGGCCGCGCATTGACGAAACGTATTGCCTCGTCCAGGGATTGAACGGTGATGACTGGCAGGATCGGCCCGAAGATCTCGTTTTGCATCAGCGGACCCTCAGGATCGGGGTCAAGGACGACGGTCGGGTGGATGCGCAGGGTCGCCGTGTCGCAGCTGCCGCCGACGATGACCTTGCCATCCGAGCCGGACAGATAACCGCTGAGCCGGTCGAACTGGCGCTGATTGACGATGCGCATCCCGTGCGGTTCCTCTGACCGGAACTTTGTGATGGCCGCGCCGATCTTAGTGACAAGCTCGTCACGAATCTTCGCGTCGGCCAAGACATAGTCGGGTGCGACGCACGTCTGCCCGGCATTGAGCAGTTTCATCCAGGCAATCCGCTTGGCGGCCACATCGACGTCCGCGTCGGCCGCGACGATCACCGGGCTCTTACCGCCCAACTCGAGCGTGACCGGGGTCAGATGGCGCGCCGCGCCTTCGTAGACTTTGCGACCGATCTCGGTGCCGCCGGTGAACATCACCCGGTCCAAGCCCTGCGCGATCAGCTCCTGGCTCACCGCGCCGTCGCCCTCGACCAGCGCGATGGCATCAGTATCGAGATACCGCGGCACCAACTCGGCCATCAGGCGGGACGACGCCGCGGCGATTTCGGAGGGCTTGACCACGACGGCGTTGCCAGCGGCGATGGCCCCGACCAAGGGACCCAGCGTCAGGTAAAACGGGTAATTCCAGGCACCGATGATCAGCACGGTGCCGTAGGGCTCGTACTCCACCCAGCCACGGCCGGGCAGCTGCGCAGCCTCGAGTAGCCGGTACTTGCGGCGCGTCCACTTCCGCAGGTTCTTCGCCGCGTACTTGGCTTCGCCGGCGGTGGTCGCGATGTCGGCGATAAATGCCTCGAAGGGATTGCGGTCTAGATCCTCGGCGAGCGCAGCGGCGATCGCAGGTTCGTTTTCCTCCATCAGCTTCTGCAACTGCAATAACTGGTGTTTGCGCCACTCGATGTCGCGAGTGCGCCCGGTCGCAAAAGTCCGCCGAAGCCGCGCTACCGTCGCGGCGACGTCGACCGGCTCAGCCGGCGGAGCCCCGTTCTTGGTCGCGTATGTCTCGGAGGTCTTGGGTGCAACTGATTCGGTGGTCATCAGTGTCCTTCCTTTTCGTGCACCTTCCCGGAAAATGCCATGCGATTTGCGCGCGCGGCACCAATGGGTGATAACCGCGATCCTAGCGATGAGGCTGGGAGAGCAGTAAGGAAGATCCGAGTCAGACCGTCAGTGCTTGGTTGCCGTCACAAAGCTGTTCGCAAACGGCCTGTCCTCCGATTGCGGCTCGCGGCCCAATCGAGTCGCCTCTTCGCGCGCATTCACCGTGCGGATGGTCCAGCCGCGGGCGGCGAACCAGTCACCGGCGTCGGGGCGGCCCTCGTCCTCAAACCAGAGGTCGAAGGGGTTGAACGAGGTGTCCTGCCCGCGAGCCTCGCGCTTGGCCTTCAGTTCAGCCCATCTCTGCTCGGCCTCTTGGCGCTTGTCTTGGTCGACCCCGAAGTTTTCGACGGCGAGTCGGCTGCCCGAGCCGCTCAGCGTGTCGATCGAGCCGAACATGGCTTCCTGCGCCGCCGCGGGCAGAAACGGCAGCAGCCCTTCGGCCAGCCACGCCGTCGGCTTGCTCGCGTCAAAATCGTTGTCGCGCAATGCCTGAGGCCAATCGTGGCGCAGGTCGACGGGAACCGGGCGTCGGTCGGCGATGGGTGTGGCACCGTGGCTGGCGAGGGTCTGCGCCTTGTACTCCAGCACCTTGGGCAAATCGATTTCGTACACGGCGGTACCGGCCGGCCAGTCCAGACGGTAGGCGCGCGAATCCAGGCCGGCGGCGAGAATCACGACCTGCCGAATTCCGGCCGCGGCAGCGTCGGCGAAATAAGCGTCGAAGAAGTGGGTGCGGACTGCCTGATAGTTGATCATCTGCTGCGCATCCGCTTGGGAATTCGGGGCAGCTTGCCCGGCGTCATCCGGCTCCGGCGTCCACCACGCCGTCACCTGCTCCCGGACGCCCTCGAGTTCCGGGGTCGAAACCAGGGGCTCGGCGAACTCGTCCCGAATGAGCGGGTCGTCGCTGGCGGTTTCCGCTGCACGGGCCAGCGCGACCATTACCGCCGTCGCCCCGACACTTGTCGCGATGTCCCAGGAGTCGTCGACGGTGCGCGCCACTACAACCGCTCCCCGATCACAAAGTCGGAGAATGCGCCCTTGTCTTCGGAAAACGGCACATTCTCGATCCAGCGGCCTAGCCGGCGCATCTCGTCTGTCGCGTTTTGCCCGTTGGCACGCCAACCGTTCGCGTTGAGCCAGTCCGTGAGGTCCGCCCGGTCGTCGTCGCGATACATCAACTCGCCGACGTCGACGGTCTGCTCCAAGCCAATCTCGTCAGCCACCTTCTTGAACCGCTCCCGCATCTGCTGCCGCCGCTCTTCGGCGTGCGAGGGCGCGGTTTCGGCCGACACCCGGCTCCCTACGGCACTCAGCTCACCGATCTGGGTGAACAACCGGTCCTGGGCTTCGCCCGGCAGGTACATCAGCAGCCCCTCGGCCAGCCAAGCAGTCCGCGCCGTCGGGTCAAAGCCCGCGGCGCGCAGAGCGGCCGGCCAGTCCTGACGCAAGTCGATGGCCACCTCGCGGCGATCGGCCGACGGTGTCACGCCGTTTTCCGACAGCGTTGTGGACTTGTAGTCCAGCACCTGCGGCTGGTCGATCTCATACACCGTGGTGCCGGCCGGCCAGTCCAGCCGGTAGGCGCGCGAATCCAGCCCCGACGCCAGAATCACCACCTGCCGGATTCCGGCGGCGACAGCGTCCTTGTAGTACGCGTCGAAGAAATGGGTGCGTACCGCCTGGTAGCCCCGCATATGGTGGATGTGAGCAGCCGAGTCGGCATCGAGCGCTTCCACTTTGGCTACGACCGCCGGATCGAGCATGCCCTCCCACAACACACCTGCACCGGCGTTGGTGACCAGCAGTTTGGCGTACGGGTCGCGGATCAGCGCGTCGGGCTGATCGGTTTCGACGGCGCGCGCCGCGGCCACCATCACCGCGGTGCTTCCGACGCTGGTCTTGATGTCCCAAGTGTCGTCGTGGGTGCGTAGTGAGCTCATTGCTTGCGCCGGTCCTTCGTTTGGTCGTTGATCTGTCTGTTCCGATATTCGGATAGTGGTTGTCAGCTGGACGGTTCGCCGAGACGCGCTCGCAGCAGCGTGCTGTGCACGGCCTCGTCGGCAAGATCTTCGGGTACCGCGCGGCCCAGTCGGGCCATCTCTTCGCGGTTGTTCACGCTCTGCACCTGCCAGCCGTGGTCGGTCAACCATTGGGCGGCATCCGTACGGTCGGGTTCGTGGTAGGTCAGCGCCGCGACGTTGACGTCCAGACCGAGCCGTTCCCGCATGCGCTGCCAACGCTGGCTGTTGCTCCTCGAATTCATGCCGAACAACTCGATGGCGATCTGACTGCCCGGAGCGCTTAGCGCGCTGAGGTTTTCGAACAGCCGGTCCTGAGCGTCGCTTGGCAGGTATGGAAGCAAGCCTTCGGCAAGCCATCCGGTCGGTTGGGTGCGGTCGAATCCGGCGGCCAGCAACGCGGCCGGCCAGTCGTCGCGCAGATCCACCGGTACCGGGCAGCGCACTAGCCGTCGGAACCGCGCCATGCGATTCGAGGACCCCAGTCTTGTACTCCAGGACCTTGGGCTGGTCGATCTCGTAGACCGCGGTGCCCTCCGGCCAACTCAGCCGGTAGGCGCGGGAGTCCAGGCCGGCCGCGAGGATCACTACCTGCCGAATGCCGGCGCTAACCGCGTTCTCGAAGTACTCGTCGAAGAAATGGGTGCGTACCGCCTGGTAGTCCGTACCCAGCCGGTGCACGCGTTGCCCGTGCGGATCACCGTTGAGCCAGGCCAATTGCGGGTCAGCGAGCCGGATCCACGCCGGACCGGCCGACGACACCAACGTCAGGGCGAACTCGTCGCGGATCAACGGATCGGGGCCGCCCGTTTCCACGGCGCGCCCGGCGGCGACGCCTAATGCGGTGGCGCCGACCAGTTCGGTGATGGCCCAGCTGTCGCCGGCGGTTCGCAGCGAAGGGGGCAGCAAGGGCGATTCGTCAAGCTCAGTCATGTCGCGACCATGCTACCCGAATAAGTTAGGCAGACTATGCGCTTTGTGCGCCACATCACTGCCCACCGGCGGAGCGCGGACGCGCGCCTAAGACTTTGGCATCAAAAGCGTGCCGGCCAGCAACTGTCGCAGCGTGTCGGTGATGCCATCCATTTCTTTAGGGCTCCGCACGTAACCGGCATAGAAACCCACGCCAACCAGAACTACGAGCAAAGTCTCGACCAAAGAATTGACGTCAGCGTCAAATGCAAGCTCCTCGCGGTCAATAGCATCCTTGACCGCTCGCCCCAAGAATTCCCGGCAGATTCGGATAGCTTCGTTTTCGGTGCTGCTCAATTCCGGATGTCGTTGCGATTCAAAAACAGTGGTTATCAGAAACGCGGACCCCGCTGGATTTTCGAAATTAGCGCGTAAGGCGAACGTGATGAATACCGCCAGTCGCCCGACCAGGGTCGTCTCCTGCTCGGCCTGTTCGATGCTGAGGTTGAGCACGAGTTCGTTGGTTTGGTCGGCCACCTCACGATATAGCCCTCGCTTGCTGGCAAAGTAGTGATTGATTGCCGGACGGGTCAAGTCAGCACGAACGGCGATCGCCTGGAAGGTCGCTCCGTCGTACCCGCGCTCGCTGAATATCTCGCGAGCGGCCCCCACAATGCGTTTCCGCGTATCGTCGGCCTTCGCCGCGGGGGGGCGGCCCGGTTTGCGAGTTCCCGACGTCGACATCGCTAAATCATGCCACTAACTACGGTGCGGCAATAGCGCATTCGGGGGGACGTTTCCGAATTTCCCGGCTTCGAAGTCTTCGAGCGCCGAGATTAATTCGGCCTTGGAGTTCATGACGAATGGCCCGTAGTGAAATACCGGCTCCCGAATCGGCCGGCCCCCCAGGATCAGCACGTCGATTGCCGTGGTCCGGGATGAGTCCTGGACCGACCGGGCAGCGACGCTTATCCGATCACCCGGTCCGAGCACAGCCAGCTGACCCTGGTGCACGGGATGCGAGACCGGACCGACGTAGCCGCTCCCCGACAGCACGTATACCAACGAGTTGAAATCACGCGTGCCACGGAATGTTGAGACGAGCCCCGTTCTCGATCGTCGCGTGCACCAACGCGATCGGAGTGTGGGTAACGCCGGGTCCGCGATGACCGTCGAGCTCACCGGCGATGATGCGGACCAGCGCTCCGCCGTCGTCTGACGCGATCAACGTGGTGTCGTCGCCTTCGATGGCCTGATACCGGGGCTGAGTGAACTTGTCTCGCTTCGGCAGATTCACCCACAGTTGGACGCCGTGGAACACACCACCGCTTTCGACCAGTTCGGCGGGCGGGGTCTCGATATGCAGAATGCCCGACCCCGCCGTCATCCACTGCGTGGCACCGTCGGCGATCAGGCCACCACCGCCGTGGGAATCCTGGTGCGCGAACTTGCCGTCGATCATGTACGTGACGGTTTCGAAACCACGGTGTGGGTGCCAATCGGTACCTTTGGGTTCGCCCGGCTGATATTCCACCTCACCCATCTGATCCATGTGCACAAACGGATCCAGCGCAGCGGTGCTGACCCCCGCGAACGCCCGGACCACCGGGAAGCCCTCTCCCTCGTAGCCTCGCGGCCCCGTGGTGATGGATCGGACGGGACGCTCGGTGTCGGCTGGGCCTGCCGGGCGCACCCGGGGCAACGTGAGTGTGTCTGCAGTAATAGCAGGCATGTGTACCTCCTGTTTTAGAGTTACCCATATAACCGGACTACAGTCCATTTATTCCCCGGGCTATCGGACCGGCGCTGTGAATAAAATGGCGTGGTGGTTGGGGAGGCTGGGTCCGCGCCGTGACTGAACCGACGCAGGACGAACCCCAGCCCGCGCTGGCCCCGGACACCGCGGCCGGTGGAATCGGTACATACCGACCCCTGGTCGGGCTGTTGGGATTGTTGATCCCCCAGATCCTGAGCAGCGGCTACGGCTGGACCCAGTTGGCCGCGGACCGCGGATCGTTGATGCAGATTCCGTTGTGGATCGTCATCGTCCTGCCCGTCGCCAAAATCGTTGCCACGGCACTGTCCATCGGCACCGGCGGATCCGGGGGCTATACGGTCCCGGAATCGTCATCGGCGCTTCGTCGGCCCCGCCGTCTGGCGGCTGGGCGAGTTGACCGGCCTGCCCGGCGTGCCCGACGGGCCGGGAATCTTCGTGGTGGGGGCAATCCTCGCAGTCGGCATCGCGTCAATGCTGATGTCGCGCACCAACGTCACCATCTACGAGGTACAGCGACTGGATCGCAAGACCGCCGAGGCCGAGCGCGCAGGTCAAATCCCTTAGAGCCGAAGTTACTTGGCGTTGCGGTTACTTGGCCTTGCGCCGCGCGGCGCTCGCTGCGCTCTTCTCGTGGGACGAACCGGCGTGGGCCAACTTCCCACCTGCGCTTTCCAGATGCGCCCGCACAAACCATTGGAACTTCTCCAGCTCCCTGGCGTGTCCGATCAGAATGTCCTGGGTAACCGGGTCGAGTTCATCTGTCTCCTCGATGCCGTGGCGGATGTCTTCGATAACGCCGTTGTAGACCAAGTCCAGCGCCGCCAGATGCGCCTGCGCTGTGTCACGGCCAACCGAATAGTCGTCCCACTCGCGGTCTTTGATGATCGCGCCCGGGGTACCCTGCGGCGAGGCGCCCAGAGCCGCGATGCGCTCAGCGACCTCGTCGGCGTACGCGCGCACCGCGTCCACCTGCGGATCGATCATTTCATGCACGCCAATAAAGTTGGGGCCCACCACGTTCCAGTGAATGTGCTTCAGCGTCAGGTGCAGATCATTGTAAGTGCTCAGTTGCTTCTGCAGCAATTCTGCCAACCGAACGCCCTGCTTGTCGGTCAGTCCCGGAATCGTGAACTGTGTCATGGATCGCTCCCCTTTGAGTTCGCACGTCTTTGAGTTTCAGATAGTCACTAGCCCGACGGGTACCCGATGAATGCCGCCGGAAACACGGCCCCGAGTCAGATCGAGTGAATGTGCTGCACAGGCAACCGCGGACCGCGGCGTGGTTCGTATGCCAGTCCGCTGGCTTGAAGCAGGCGAACGACGCGGTGACGGTGCGGTCGCATCGGTTCCAGCAACTCGAGCATGACCGCGTCATCGACCGGGCGCCCAAGCAGTGTCCAGCCGATCATCTTCGAAATGTGGTAGTCGCCCACCGAAACAGCATCGGCGTCACCGAACGCCCGTTGCACGGTTTCCGCAGCGGTCCACTCCCCGACTCCCGGTAACGATGTCAGCGCCTCTCGTGCCTGCGCCGTCGGGCCGGACACCAGCCGTTCCAGTGAGGCCGCCCGGCGTGCGCAGGCCACCACGGTCTGAGCCCGCTTCGGGTCGACGTTGGCGCGGTGAAACTCCCACGACGGGATGTGTCGCCACACGTCGGCCGCCGGCGGGACCCGCATCGCGGTCGGCGACGGCCCAGGTGCGGGCGTCCCGTACTTGGACACCAGCACACGCCATGACGAAAACGCGTCGGCTCCGGGCACCCGCTGCTCAATGATCGCCGGGATTAGGGCTTCCAGGACCTGTCCGGTGCGTCCCAGCCGTAGGTGCGGAAGCCGCCGGTGTGCGGCGGCGACCGTCGGGTCCCGCGGCACAAAGCCCGACGCGTCGTCGTCCGCACCCAGGAGCGCCGGCAGCATCTCAACGAACTCCTCGGCACCCCGGCCCCACGCCTCGCATTGGACCACGTCGGGATCCTTTGCATGGGGCGCGGTGATCTTTGCCGCCACGGGCCCACCGGACATCAGGCTGGTCCGCCAGATCGTACCGTCGCCGGTGAGCTGAAAACACGGATCGCGTGGTCCCCGGCGAAGCGGCGCCAACGTGTGCCAGAAGCCGGCCGTCCCCGGCAACGTGACCGTGCGCGCGCTCTTCACCTGTCGACTCCGGTGTCCCGTCGATTGACCACGACTGTTGGCCAGGACAGTATGGCGGTGTGATGACGCCGTTCGATGGCCCGCAATCCGAACTGGCATGGATGTTCCTTCAGAGCATCAGCCACGGTGGCGATGCCGATGAGGGCTTCGCACTGCTCAGCGACGATTTCATCTACTGGAGCATCGTCACCCGGGTCTCCGTCGATAAAGAGACTTTTCGGGAAGCCAATGAACGGCGGAGAAAGATCGTCGAGATCGATATCGATCTGCTGCGCTGCGTCAACGAGGGAGACACTGTCGTGGTCGAAGCGCTGGTCTCGGGCGCCGCGTCGGACGACGTCCAATACGACACCCCGTTCCTTTGCATCTTCGAGACCCGCGACGGGCTGATCGTGTCGATGCGCGAATACAGCGACACCAGGTCGGCGGCTGTATTCGCCGGTTGACCTCAACAGTCGGCGCTATTGCGCCAGTACGGTGACCTCGGCTTTGTTCGGGTAGAAAGCGACGTGCCCGGCGATCGCCGCTACCGCGGGGTAGGGCTGCTCGTACGTCCAGATCACGTCCTCGACGGTTTCGCCGGCCGAGGTGGTCACGCTGTAGTAGCCGGCGTCGCCCTTGAATGGACAGTAGGTGCTGGTGTCGGTGTGGGTCAGCTTGTCCCGAGCCACATCGCCTATCGGAATGTATTGCACCGCAGGCAAAGAAGCCTCTCGCAGTTCCAGCGCCGCCGTAGTGTCGGCGACGAGCTCTCCGTTGACGCGAACCTGTACCCGCCCCTTGGTCGGCTCGATGGTGATCGGGTGCCCGGCGCTCGGCTCCAAGATTTCGGGGTGACTCATAACTTCCTCCTCGGACAATGTGCCGTGTTCAACACCCGGCGGCCGTCAACACTTCCCGAGTTCGCCAGAGCTATTCGGATTGGGCGGGCGTACTGCTCTTTCTTGCGTCGCGCATCGCCGCCCAAAACCGGGCGGCCTCGCGGATCGACTCCTCCACCGGGCGCGGCTGCCAGCCCAATTCGCGGACCGCCTTGCTGCTGTCGACGTCGGCTTCGGCGCGCATCATCCGCACCGACGCGAGGCTGAGTTCGGCATCTTTGCCGGTGAGCCGGGCCTTCAGAGTGCCGAACGCGCCCAGTGCGTACAGCATGGGCACCGAAATCGAGCGTCCGGGGGGCGGCACACCCGCCTCGTGGGCCGCGATCCGCACCACCTCGTCCAGTGCCATCATGCGCTCGGAAATTAGGTATCGCTCGCCGATCCGTCCGTGCTCGGCCGCCAGAATCATGGCCCGGGCGGCGTCGTCGACGCCGACGACTTCCAGTTGAATGCCATTCATCATGAACGGCAGCTTGCCGAACACCGCGCCGGCGATGAAGGCGCCGTGCGGGGTGCGACCCCAATCGCCACTGCCGTAGGTCGTTGACACGCACATTGCGACGGCCGGTAGGCCGGCCTCGGCGACATAGCGCATCACCAGGTCTTCGGCTTGCACCCTGGATTGCACGTAGGGCGTCAGGCCGCGGGGGTCGATCACGTCCTCCTCGGTCGCGACGTGGCCGTGCCGCCGACCCACCGTCGTATATGTGCTGGTGAAGACGAACCTGCACAGGCCGGGTTCTTTCACCGCGACGTCAAGGACATTCCGCAGACCTTCCACATTTGTGTGGAACAGCGGCGCCGTGTCACGCAGCCAGGCACGGGCGTCGACAACGCAGTAGTAAACGTCGTCGACGCCGTTCATCGCCTCGCGCACCGTGGCGGCGTCGAATACGTCGCCCTCGAAGCGAATGAGTTCGAGGTCATCGATGCTGCGGGTATTGGCGTTCGGGCGCACCATGGCCCGCACTCGGGCACCGCCGGCGACCAGCTGACGGGTGACATGCGAACCCAGAAAGCCGTTGGCGCCGATGACCAGCTTGGGTTTTGCGTTCGCTTCCGGGCTTATCTCGGGAGTCACTTGAGCCCACCCCCGTTTTCCTGCATCCACCGCGCCGCTTCTTCGTCGAGCGTGCCGAGAGCCTGCGCCCTGCGGCACCACTTCATCGCCGCGCGCAGGAAGCGCAGCGGGTTGTAAATGTCTTCTTGACGACACCACAATCCATCACCGGCGTAGGTAACGATGGAGATGTTCGTCGCGGTGATAACCGATCCGTCGCCGGGGTCGGCCATCGGGTTGTCCAATTCGCAGATGATGCGGCCAGTCGGTTCGTCGATGACCGACCACAACGACGGAAACGCGACCATATGGCTGCCGGGGAAGGTCGTCATCGTCTGCTGAATCCAGCTGCGCACCTCGTCGCGGCCGTGCATGGTGCCCGCCGCGTGCTCGATGTACTCGACGTCGGGTGTGTAGTGCTGTACCCAGGCGTCCCAGTCCCGCGTCTCGGCGGCGCGAGCGACTGTCTGTTCGAACTTCCCGAACGCCGCGGCGAGTTCGCTACGGGTGAACGACCGCACCGTCACATGGGCTCCTTTGCGCCGTCCCGGCTCATCGGCGGAGTGTAGCGTGGGAATCATCTGGCCGATCAGGAGGACTCGGGAGGAACTCGCATGACAACCACTGAAAAAGCCATCCTGGCCGGGGGCTGCTTCTGGGGAATGCAAGACCTGATCCGCAAACAGCCGGGTGTGGTGTCAACCCGGGTCGGTTACACCGGCGGCGACGTCCGCAACGCAACCTATCGGAACCACGGCAGCCATGCCGAGGCCATCGAAATCGTTTACGACCCTTCGGTTACCGATTACCGCACGATGCTGGAGTTCTTCTTCCAGATTCACGATCCAACAACAAGAAACAGGCAGGGTAACGACCGGGGAACAAGCTACCGCTCGGCGATCTTCTACCTCGATGACGAGCAGAAGCGGATCGCGCTGGACACCATCGCCGATGTCGAGGCGTCTGGCTTATGGCCTGGCAAAGTTGTGACCGAGGTCAGCCCGGCCGGCGACTTCTGGGAAGCCGAGCCTGAGCACCAGGACTACCTGGAGCACTACCCCAACGGGTATACCTGCCACTACATCCGCCCCGGCTGGAAGCTGCCCCGGCGCGCCGCCGCGAACCAGTAGTTCTCAGCGCCGGCGCAGGACAACTCGGCCCCCGTCCTTCGGAACAAACGCGACACCGCGGCTGTGCCAGCGTTCGTCTGGTGCATCGCTAGTCTCGATCGTGAAGTGGCGCAGTACTGTTCGAAGCACCACATCCATCTCCATGTTGGCGAACGCTGCCCCCACGCACCTGCGGGTCCCGCCGCCGAACGGAATCCAGGCCGCCGCGGGTTTTGTTCCGATGAAGCGTTGCGGGTCGAAGCGCTCGGGTTCCGGAAAGACGTCGGGATTGCCGTGTATGTGGCCGATGCCGACGATGATCGAATCCCCGCGCGGAATAACCCACTCGCCGAGTTGGAAAACCTCTGGGTAGACGTGGCGGCCAGCCAGATCGATAACCGTTCTGGCCCGTTGGACTTCCAGGATGGTCGCTTGGCGCAGCTGGTTGCCGCCATCATCGTTGTCGGCTTCCTCGACCAGGGCCGCCAGCACATCGGGATGCCGGCTTATCCGCTCGAATGCCCAGCCCAAGGTGGACGCGGTGGTTTCGTGCCCGGCGGCCAGCAGCGCCAGTAATTCATCACCAATGTCGTTGCCCGACATGGTCGAGCCGTCGTCGTAGCTACTGCGCAACATCAGGGCGAGCACGTCGGTCCGATCAGCGAAGTTCGGGTCTGCCCGCTCATCGTCGATCAATTTATTGATGACGATGTCATACTGGCGGCGCCATTCGTCCAGCCGACCCCACGGACTATAACGGCCGTAGTCGCGTTTCGGTTTGGGCAGTGCGGCCAGCCGCGAACCGAGCTTGACCCACCGCGGGATGAGGCGGCGCAGCTCGTCGAGTTCGGCGCCTTCGGCCCCAAAGACCGCGCGCAGGATGGCGTTTAGCGTGATGCGCATCATCGGCGGCACCGTTGCGAACGGCTGACCTACCGGCCAGTCCGCGATTTCACGCAGCACCTCTTCCTCGATGATGCTTTCGTACTTCTTCATGCTCTTGCCGTGGAACGGCGGCGCCAGCAGCCGTCGCCGGCGGCGGTGCTCGTCGCCTTCGAGTCCGAACACCGACCCTGAGCCGAAGAACCTGCTCAGATTGGGCTGGATGTTGCCCAACTCGTCAGGGCTGGTGGCGAAAACCTGCTTGGCCAGTTGCGGGTCGGCGACCGCAACGATGCGACCGTACAACGGGATGTTGAGCGTGAAGACGCTGCCATGCTTACTCACCAGGTGTCGCATCATCCACCGTCGTCCCGTCGCAAAAGCAAGGACCTGAAGGGCTTTTGGCAGGCGCGTCCCCGGAGGCAACCTGACCGCGGTGGCCGCCGGTGCGGGGGTGACTAGTTCGCTCATGGCGGTGCTGACTCCCAACATCTGTCTGCCTCGAACCAGGTCGGTCCGCGGTGGTACGACGGCGTACCGCAGATCTTTTCCGGTACGGTACTCTGTGGTACCAAGCCTGACAAGCATGGAAGGGGAGCGCGTATGACAGCAGTGGCCGGCAGCCCCTTTCTCGGCCGCGTCATCGATGAAGTCCAGGCGGAGCCTGACCCGTTTCGGCTGAGACTGCTCGAAGGCCTCGGCGCCTCGATTGTTGAGCGCGGCTACCGGGCCAGCACCGTCGCCGACATCGTGCGCCACGCACGCACGTCGAAACGCACGTTCTATGACCAGTTCCCGAGCAAGGAACAGTGCTTCCTGGAGCTCCTGCAGGCCGACATCGAGAACATGGGCGCGAGCATCGAGGCAGCCGTCGATCCCGAGTGCGACTGGCACCAGCAGATCCGTCAGGCCGTCCAAGCCTATGTCGATCACATCGAGTCCCGGTCGGCCATTACCTTGAGCTGGATCCGCGAACTCCCGTCGCTGGGCGACGTCGCCCGCCCGCTGCAGCGCCGCGGTATGCAGCTGCTGTCGAACCTGCTGATCGACCTCAGCGCCAGTCCGGGATTCCGGCGGGCTGACCTGCCGCCGTTGACCACCCCGCTCGCCGTGATCTTGCTGGGCGGTCTGCGGGAACTGACCGCGCTTGCCGTCGAAGATGGAAGATCAGTCAGGGAGATTCTCGAGCCGGCGGTGGATGCGTCCATCGCGTTGCTCGGGCCTCGACACTAGGGAGTACCGCGATGCCGCCGTCGACCATGCGTGCCGAGCGCTTCTACGCCGATGCTAAAAAGGTTGCGCTGGAGGATGTTCCGATCCCCGAGCCGGGCCCGGGCGAGGTTCTGGTCAAGGTTGCGTTCTGCGGGATCTGCCACTCGGACCTGAGTCTGATCAATGGAACGTTCCCGGCTCGGCTGCCGGTTGTGACCCAGGGGCACGAAGCGTCGGGCACCATCGCGAAACTGGGCACAGACGTTACCGGCTGGGCCGAGGGCGACCGGGTGATCGTCGCCGCGGGCCGGCCTTGCCAGAAGTGCCCGAACTGCCGACGCGGCGACGTGGTGAACTGCCTGCGGATCCAGTTGATGGCCTTCGCCTACGACGGCGCGTGGGCCGAATACACGGTGGCCCAGGCGGCAGGCCTGACCCGGGTACCGGACAACGTCCCGCTAGAGCAAGCCGCGATCCTGGCTGACGCCGTCTCGACGCCGTACGGTGCCGTGGTCCGGACCGCAAAGGTCGCGGTCGGGGAATCCGTCGGGGTGTGGGGTGTTGGCGGGGTGGGCACCCACATCGTTCAGCTCGCACGGTTGGTAGGCGCGGTGCCGGTGATCGCCGTCGACCTCAACCCCGCCGTCTTGGAGCGTGCTCTACAGGTCGGCGCGGACTACGCCTTCGATTCCCGCGACGACCAGCTGCCCGACAAGATCGCCGAGGTCACCGGTGGTCGCAAACTGGACGTGGCCTTCGACGCCGTGGGACTGAAAGTGACCTTCGAGCAGGCGCTCGATTGTCTGACCGCGGGCGGCCGCCTGGCGGGCGTGGGGATGAGCGCGGAATCACCGACCATCGGCCCCACGTCTGCATTCGGGCTGAGCCACAAGCAGGTGCTCGGCCACCTCGGTTATCAGAACGTCGACATCGAGACCCTGGCGAAGCTGGTTTCGGCTGGGCGCCTTGACCTGTCGCGATCGGTCAGCGAGATCGTCTCTCTCGACGACCTGCCGTCGGGCATCGAGAAGCTGGAGCGCCAGGACGGCAACCCCATCCGTATCTTGGTCAAGCCCTGAAAACCGCGGCAGGCGTGCCGCGACACATAACCCTCGCATACAACACGCCGAAAGGCGTTGCCGCAGTTTATGTTTCGATTTTCAAAAACGTGCGGATTCGATCCAGCACCAGCTCGGGTCGCTGCTCAACGATCCAGTGGCCGACGCCGTCGACCAACTCCGTCTCGAAGTCGCGAATGCGGTCTCCGTACCCTTCGACCAGGGCCGGTATGCATACCGGATCGTCGGTGCCGGTCAGCCAGCGGACCGGAACGTCGACGCGGGCGTCATCGAATTCGCCGCGCATCCAGCTCAGCATCTCCCTGGTCTGAAAGCTTCGGTACCACCGCGATCCGGCTTCGGCGTGGCCGGGCTGACGCATGCACTCCATGTACATCCGGACGTCTTCGTCGGGCAATGTGAATCCGCCGCCCACCCAAGACCCCAGCCAGCGCGCGAAGCGGCCATCGGGATCGCTGATCAACCGCGGACCGATAACCGGTAGCGACATCGGAATCTGGTAGAAGAACCGCCAGGCGTTGCGGATGCTGGACAAGTCGCGCTTCACCCAGGGCCCCACGGTGTTGACCCCGAAGAAGCCGCTCACCTTTTCCGGATGCCGCAGCATCATGATGAATGCGACTGGTCCGCCCCAGTCGTGGGCGACCAGCTTCACTTTGTCGACGCCCATCTGGTCTAGAACGCCCGCGAGATCGTCGGCCATCTCGTTCTTGGTGTAGCGCGAGCGCGGCGCCGAGCTCCAGCCGGCGCCGCGCAGGTCGGGACACAATACCCGGTAGCCGTCGGCGGCCAGCGGACCGATCATCTCGTGCCACTCCCACCAGTTCTGCGGGAAGCCGTGCACGAGCATGACCGCCGGGCCGTCGGTCGGCCCTGACTCGGCGACGTGGATCGTGACGCCGTCACCTAGCTGTATATACCGATGTTCGACAAGGGCAGGGCCGTCCAGCGCGGGCATAGTGACCATATGGTGAGAACGTACTGCCTCACCGAACGTGAAACCAGGGCGAGAATCGGACTCGAATTTCGCACTGAGTACACGCTCGGCGCAGAGTAAGCGCTATCTGAGGAACCGCTCGACGTAAGGCGCGAATCGCGCCCGCAAATCGTCCTCCGTCAGCCCGAACATCTCACAGGACGTAAGGACATTTCCCAGTCGGCCGCGCTGGTGGCCCGCGAGGTAGTCGGCGATCGCCGTACGTGCCTCGTCGGTGAACGGTTCGCCGGCCAGGTCATACACCTGCTCGGCGGCGCCGAGTTCGTTGACCAGGAAATCATCAAAGCGAATGTCGATCGAGCGTTGCGGGCCGATCGTGTCCCGATCGCGGACGAGCGCGTTCAACATCTGCTCGAGGCGGTCGATCCAGTAGCCCGCGATCTGTTCCACCGGCACCGGCGAGCGGTGCATGCGAGCGGAGTAGGTGATCATTGCGATCATCGACAGCGCCACCGGCACCGGGTCGCGGTGGGTGAACACGACAATGCTTTCGGGGAAGACATGATCCAGCACTGGCACCTGCTCGAGGTGCTGGGGCGACTTGAGCAGCCAGCGCCGTCCCCCGCGCAGGAACTGCATCGCTTTGAGTTGCGTGGCCATGTATTCGTAGTGCGGCGTCTGGTCGTGGGCCTGGTAGTAGTCCCGCCAGCGGGGCACGTCGGAAAGCGTCTCCAGCAGCATCGTCGAGACGTCGTTGGCCAGCAGCTGGATTTCTTCGTGGACGTGATCGGTGGTCATCTCGTGCATGAGCGCGAAATGCGGCATCACGGTGTTGATTACGCTCACCGCGACGTCCATGCGATCCCGCCGCGGATCCGGCGCTTGAGGGTTCCGGCCCACCTCGGCCGGCAGGGGAAACGGCTCGACGCTTTCCCAGTACGGCATGCTGCGGAAGGTCGACGGGGTCGCCAGCAGATTGTGCAGGTGGGTGGTCCCGGTGCGGGGCAGACCCGCGATCACCACCGGTGGTTGCAGTTCGATGTCGTCGATCTCGGGATGGCGGCTCAGCAGGTCGGTCAACAGGAGTCGGTTCTTCAGTACCTGTAGCAGCTGTCCATAGAAGTTGACCACCCCGGCCTCGTGCAGCCCGTCGATGTCGTGCAGGGCGGCGAGGTAGACATCGAGCCGTTCACGGTAATCGTCAGGACCGAAGTCGTGCAGGCCGGTGTCGGCGCTGGCCTGCGCGTGCAGCGCGTCGACATCCAGCGGACAGAGCGAGGCCATCGAGGCCATCATGTCGAGGATCTGCTGGCCCTCCTCGCTGAATCGGGGCTGGGCCAGGTCTTCTAGGCGAACGGCAGCGGTCACCGGACTTATGTTACCCTGAGTTCCGTAATGGTAGTAGACTTTGGCCGGCCCCGTGACCCACGTATTGACGCGGCGGTGCTTCGCGCGACGGTTGAGCTTCTCGCTGAAACCGGCTATCCCGGGCTCTTGGTCGCCGCCATCGCCGAGCGGGCCGGTACCAGCAAGCCCGCGATCTACCGGCGTTGGCCCAGCAAGGCGCACTTGGTGCACGAGGCGGTGTTCCCGATCGGCGCGGCGACCGCGCTTCCGGACACCGGATCGCTGCCGGAGGACCTGCGCGAGATGGTGCGTCGCGCAACGGCTTTCCTGACGACGCCCGCCGCCAGGGCGGCCCTGCCGGGGCTGGTAGGCGAGATGGCGGCCGACCCGACGTTGCACTCGGCGCTGTTGGAGCGGTTCGCCGGCATCATCGGCGGTGGGCTCGCCGAGTTACTCGAGAGGGCCGTGGACCGGGGCGAGGTTCGGGGCGACCTGACGGCAGCCGAACTTGCCACCCAACTAACCGAAGCCATCGCCGGCATCACGTTAATCGGATTGCTGACCCGGGTCACTGAACTCGGCTCGGGACTTGGAGACCCTTGGGTTGATCGCACAACCACGTTGCTCCTGAAAGGAATTAGCGCATGACGCACGAATCGACTGCCGCTTGGCAAGAATTGCTTGCGACCGTTGGGAGCCTCGACCGCTCGTTCCTCGAGGGTGACCGCGCGGTTACTGACGACCGGCACATCGCCGACGGCTACCGCACGCTCGCCACCACATTGGGCGTGGCGTTGGACACCTACCTGTTCGCCGAACCGGGCCGGCCGCAGTTCGTCGCGGTGAACACACCGTTCCGCCGCGATCGTCGATGGGGCGGCGACAACACGGATGCCTACTACTGCATCTGCCCAGTCGATCCGGCGCGGCGCTACCGGATCACCGGCAATCGTGGTGACAGCGTGTACTTCTCGGTGACCGCCTACAACGAACCGTCCCCCGGTGCGTGGTCCGACCGGGTGGTTGCGATAGTCCGGGACAGCGATCTCGACATCGACGCCGACGGCAACTTCTCCTTCGACCTCCCCCCGACGCCCGACGCGGCCGTACTGATGACCCGTGACTACCAGGCCGACCCGCTGACCGGACGCCCGGTGCTGTGGAATATCGAGGCACTCGACGAGCCAGACCCGATCCGACACGGGGACGCGGAAACCGCCGTGGCTCTCCGCGCGACTGCCACCTGGTTGCGCACGATGTTTGCCATCGTCCCGCTGGCCGTCGGTGCCCGGATCGACGAAGGTCACGCGCTCGGGCACGAGACCGCCAACGCGGCAAATCAATTCGCCGATCCTTACCAGGTGCCCGACGCCAACTTCGGCTGGTCGGCACGCGATGCCTGCTACGCCTACGGAAGTTTCGTGCTCGATGACGACGAAGCGCTGGTCATCACGCATCGGCCCCCGTCGTGCAGATTCTGGAACCTGGTGGTGTGGAACCAGTTCATGGCCACCTACGGCGCCTCAGACGCCCGCTGCTCCCTCAACGGCCACAGCGCCGTGCTCAACAGTGACGGCTCGGTGACGATCGTGTTGTCCCGCGGGATGACCGCGCACCCGAATTCATTGACGGCGCTGGGCTATCCGCGGGGCAACCTCGCCTTCCGCTGGTTCCTCAGCAACGGCGTGCCGACCCGGCCCGAGGTGAAACTCGTGAAGGCGTCCGATGCGCCGCTGACCGTCAACTAAGCCGCCCGGACCAACTCGATCCCCCGGCCCAGGGTGGCCAACTTGGCATCCAACGTCTCGCCGGCGGGGTAGAGCCGCACGGTGTCCACGCCGGCGTCTTTCCAGACCGCGAGCCGGGCGCGAACCATCTGTTCGGTTCCGATCAGCGTGGTGGCCAGCACCATTTCGTCGGTCACCAGGGCGGCCGCGCCGTCGCGGTCGCCGCTCTGCCAACGCTCATGCACCTCAACGGCGACATCCGCCCAGCCTTGCCGGCTGTAGGCCTGGTTGTAGTAGTTCGTGCTGGAGGACCCCATGCCGCCCAGGCTGAACGCGAGCTCTTTCTTCCGCGCCGCCACCATCGTGCGCAGCTCGTCTTCGTCAGAGGCGAAGGCGACTTCGGCGCCCTGACAGATGTCAATGTCGGCGCGCGTCCGGCCGGCGGACGCCAGTCCCTCGTCGAGGTGGGTGAAGTAGGCGTCAACGGCGCCTTCCGGAACGAAGCTGGTACCCAGCCAGCCATCAGCGATCGCTCCCGTCAACCGCAGCATGGCCGGTGACAGCGCCGCCAGGTAGATCGGAATGGGATGTTGGGGCGTGGTGGACAGCCGCATCGGCACCGCCTCCCCGCCGGGGCGGGGAATCTGAAACTCCTTGCCGGAATAGGCGATTTTGCCGCCAGTGAACGCCTGCCGCACGATGTCAACGGTTTCGCGGATGCGGGCCAGCGGTCGGCTAAACGAGACGCCGTGCAGGCCCTCCATCACCTGCGGACCGGATGCACCCAGGCCGAGCAGGAACCGGCCATTCGACACGTTGGACAGCGTGATCGCGGTCTGGGCGACCATGACCGGTGACCGAACGCCGACCTGCAGGATTCCGGAACCGAGCAACATCCGATCGGTGCTGGCCGCGAGATAACCCAGCACCGACGGCGCGTCAGAACCCCAGGCCTCAGCAACCCAACAAATGTCGAGACCCAACTTTTCCGCCTCGACCGCGAACTGGATGACTTCGTCGGTCTCGCGGGACAACTCGACGGTCGTAGCCGTGCGCATCAACGCACCCCATGCTCAGCGAGCCTCTTGATCGCCCCGATGGTCTTGCCAATTGCGGTTTCGAACTCGCGCAGTCGCACGAAAACGATCTTTTGCTCCTTGTCGGGCATCGACTCGATGGCCGCTGAAAGCCCCGACGGGGCGGGTCCCATCTGCATCCAGTAAACCAACGTGGTCCCGCCGTCACGCGGCGTCAGCCGGAAGCGCCAGATCGAAGCCGGGCGGTCGGGATCACCGACCGCCCAGGCGAATTCGTGTGGCTGCTCGAAGGCCACGACGTGTGACGTGGTGCTCCACTGCCCGAACGCGTCGTGCTTATTATGTCCGATGAATTTGGCACCCAGCCGTGGCCCGCTCGTTCCCTCGGCCCACTCCACGGACTGCAGCTCGTCACTCAACGTTGGCATCAGCTGGATATCGGAGACGAGGCTCCAGACCCGGTCCGCATCGGCGTCGATCCACGTCGAGACCTCCACCGTTGGGCAATCCGAATAGCGCGCGCCGGTCCATTCCACGAAGCCCATTGTGCACCGCCCGGCCGGCGGTGAAACACCGGGTTTATGCGGCGACGGGTACCCGATCGGCCGGCTTGTCGGCCGTCCGTTTGCCCAGCACCGGCAAGGAATCCGGAAGCGTCAGCCTGACGATCTTGCGGACGACGGTGCCGAACTGTCGCGGCAGCGGACCGCTGTTGTAGGTGACGCCGTAGCGTTCGCAGATCTTTTTCACGTCGGGCGCGATGTCGGGATACCGTCGGGCCGGCATGTCCGGGAACAGGTGGTGCTCGATCTGGTGTGACAGGTTGCCCGACAGCAGATGAAAGATCTTGCCCCCGGTCAGATTTGCCGAACCGAGCACCTGCCGGAAATACCATTGTCCGCGGGACTCGTCCTTGGTCTCCTCGACGGTGAATTCCTGGGTGCCGTCCGGGAAGTGACCGCAGAAGATGATCATGTAGGACCACACGTTGCGCATTAGGTTGGCCGACAGGTTGCCGGTGAACACGAACGGTGCGAACGGCCCGGCCAGCAGGGGAAATGCCACGTAGTCCTTGAGCACCTGCCGGCGCGTCTTTTTCCAGATGGCCTTGATGGTGTCGCGCTTGTCGCGGAGTTTGATCTCGCCGGTGCGGATGCGTTCGGTTTCCATTTCGTGCAGCGCGACGCCGTACTGGAACAACACCATCAGCAGGAACGCATAGACCGGGTTGCCCAGATAATAGGGGTGCCATTTCTGGTCTTCACTCATCCGCAGGATGCCGTAGCCGATGTCGCGGTCCATTCCCACGATGTTGGTGTGGGTGTGGTGCATGTAGTTGTGCGAGTGCCGCCATTGGTCGGCCGGGCATGCGGTGTCCCACTCGAAGGTGCGCCCGGAGATCGCCGGGTCGCGCATCCAGTCGTACTGGCCGTGCATGATGTTGTGGCCGATCTCCATGTTGTCCAGGATTTTCGCGATGCCCAGCATCGCGGTGCCGGCCAGCCAGGCCGGCGGCAGAATCCCGGCGAATAAGAGCGCGCGGCCGCCCACTTCGAGCGATCGCTGGACTTTGATGACGCGGCGGATGTAGTCGGCGTCTTCGGCGCCTAGGTCTGCCATCACGCGTTCTTTGATGGCGTCGAGCTCGCGGCCGAATTCGTCGGCCTGCTCGCGGGTCAGGGTGATCGAGTTCTGGGACATGATTCTTCCTCCAAAGGGTTTGGTGGATGCAAAGGGCTAGTTAGAGCGCGAGGTCGACGTCGCCGACCGGGACGGACACGCAGATCTGCACGTCCTCGTCGGGAACGGTCGAGACCGCGCCGGTGATCAGGTTTCGCACGGTTCCGGTGGTCTTGCGCCGGGTGCAGGTGTGGCAGATGCCCATCCGGCATCCGTTATCGGGCGTCAAGCCGGCCGATTCGGCCTGCTCCAGCAGCGAGCGCCCGTCGTCGACGACGTCGACGCCGGTGTCCGCGAAGGTGATTCGACCACCGGACGGATTGGCGGATGGTTGCAAGGCGGGCGGGACGAAGCTTTCGGTGTGCACGTTCTCGCAGTGCTCCCGCACGGCTTCAACCAACGCGGTTGGGCCGCAGACGAAAACCAGATCGGGGGACGGCATGGCTGTGGCCAGGTGCTCGGGCCCGAACCGGCCGACGAGGTCGCCGGCATCCGAACGCGTGAAGCCGTGCAGCACCCGGACACCGGGCAGATTTTCGTAGGCGGCCAGTTCGTCGCGGTAGCACGCCTCTTGCGCATTGCGCGCGTAGTGGACAAACGCCACCTCGGCACCCTCGGTTTGGGGGTGACCCTCGGCGACCAGCGTGCGCAGCATCGCCATGACCGGTGTGATGCCGCTTCCGCCGGAAACGAGCAGAATCCGCCGCGGCCGCCCGTCTGGGAGCACGAAGTCGCCCCCAACGCCGGCGAGGCCCACCACCATGCCGCGTCGGGCATGCTCATACAGGTGGTTCGAGACCAGCCCGCCGCCATGTTGGCCGATGGTCAGCTCGAGATTGCGGCTGCCTTCGGCGTTGGCCGGGGAATAGCAGCGGGTGTGCCGGCGGCCGTCGATGTCGACCGCGAGGTTGACGTACTGACCGGCTTTGACGGCGAAAGAGGAGGTGAAGCTCCCGTTCGGAGCGAGGGTGAGGGTGACGCTGCGCGGAGTGGCCCTGCGTACGTCGATGACCTTGGCGCGGGCCTCGCCCAGCGCCCACGTCGGCGCCAGCTGCTCGGTGTACCGGTCTACGCCGTGCGGTCCGGTGAGCAGGTCTACCAGGTCTGAACCCAGCACTCGCTTCCGGAAAGCCTCCATGAAGGTGCGGCCCGAAGTCTGAGTAGTTTCAGTGAACATATGTACACTGTGCGCGCAAACGATGCAGCTAGTCAAGGGTTTCTACCCCTCTGTGGTAGGCTTCACACAGTGAACAGCCGTACTCCCAGCTCGCGACCGCATAGGTCTTCGCGCGAGCGTTCACGCGAAACCCCGTCACGCGAAGAGCGCAAAGAGGCCACCCGGCGTGCCATCATCGCCGCCGCCCTCAAGCTCCTGCAGGAACGGAGTCTGAGCAGCCTGAGCCTGCGCGAGGTGACCCGCGAAGTCGGGATTGTGCCCGCGGCGTTTTACCGCCATTTCGAGTCAATGGAAGCGCTCGGCCTGGTGTTGATCGACGAATCGTTTCGCACCCTGCGCGACACCCTGCGCGGGGCGCGCGCCGGAAAGCTCGACCCGAACCGGGTGATCGAGTCGTCCGTCGAGATCCTGGTTGCCAGCGTCGCCGAACGACGCGAGCACTGGCGCCTCATCGGCCGCGAGCGCAACAGCGGCCTGTCCGTGCTGCGCTACGCGATCCGCACCGAGATTCGGCTGATCACTTCGGAGTTGGCCACCGACCTGGCGCGCTTCCCCGGGCTCAACGCCTGGAGCACCGAGGACCTTAACGCGCTTGCGACCCTGTTTGTGAACGCGATGATCGTCACGGCGGAGGCGATCGAGGACGCCCAGAGCCCCGAGGCGCTGGAAGACATCCGGCGGACCGCGGTCAAGCAGCTGCGGATGATCGCCATCGGGATCGCCGGCTGGCGAAGCGAATCCTAATGCGCCGCGTTTCTTGTCCCCGTTCTTGATACGGCGTGAACGGACGACGCTGCTGAACCCTGTGCGGAGCTTATGAGGGGCTTATGAGGGGCTGCAGAATCCCGGGATTCATCTGACGAGCGGTCCAACTAATCGCTAACTATGAGGCAGATGTCTCATAGCGGATTAGGAGTCACCCAATGTCATTTGTGATCACGAGCCCAGAGGCCCTCGCAAGTGCTGCGTCAGATTTGGCCCGTATCGGTTCGTCAGTGAGCCAGGCCCACGCGGCGGCGGCAGCGTCCACCACGGATGTGATCGCGCCCGCCGCGGATGAGGTGTCGGCAGCGATCAAGTCGGCGTTTTCGCAGTACGCGTCCGAATATCAGGCGTTGAGCGCCCGAGCCGCGGCTTTTCACTCGCAGTTTATGCAGGCCTTGAACTCCGGTGCGGCCAACTACGCCGCGGCCGAGACCGCCAACGCCAATCCTCTGCAGGCGGTCGAGCAAAGCGTCTCGGCGACGGTTAACGACCCATTCGCGCGGTACACGGGGCGCCCACTGTTCGGTAACGGCGCCAACGGCGCGACCGTGAACGGCGTGGGCACTGCGGGCGGCGCCGGCGGATGGCTATTCGGCAACGGCGGCACCGGTGGGAACAGCACCAACAGCGGAGCTAGCGGCGGCGCCGGCGGCGCCGCGGGCCTGTTCGGCAACGGTGGAACAGGCGGCACCGGCGGGGCGGGGGGCACGGGCGGTGCAGGTGGCAACGCGTGGCTCTTCGGCAACGGCGGCAGCGGCGGCACCGGCGGCGGCGTCACCGCCGGCACTGGCGGTACGGGTGGCACCGGCGGCGCCGGCGGGTTCATCGGCGCCGGAGGCGTCGGCGGCACCGGAGGCGGCGCAACCACTGGGACCGGCGGAACCGGGGGCACGGGCGGCCACAGCAGCCTCACCTGGGGCCTCGGGGGCGCCGGTGGCAACGGGGGCGAGGCCTCGATCGGCACCGGCGGCGCCGGTGGCAACGGCGGCGCTGCCCGCGGCGTGTTCACCGCCTTCAGCGGCAATGGCGGCCATGGCGGCACTGGTGCCACCGGCGGCGGAACTGGTGGCAACGGCGGCGAGGCCTCCACCTTCTCTCCCGTCGGATTAGGACTCGCCCAAGGGGGCGCCGGCGGCACGGGTGGCGCAAGCCCAACAGGGATGGCCGGCGGCGGCGGGCAAGGCGGTCTTACGGCCGCCACCGCCTTCATCGGCTTCGACATCGTCGCCGGCGGCGCCGGCGGCGCCGGCGGCGTCACCACGACCGGGGTTGCCGGCACGGGGGGCATCGGTGGCCTGGCAGCGGCCCCCGACTTCCTAGGGTTCGCGGCCGCGCAGGGCGGCAATGGCGGAGCCGGAGGTGTTGCGAGCGCCGGCGGGGCCGGCGGCCAGGGCGGCGGTGGTGGCCTTGGTGCGACCCTCATGGGGATTGCCGGCGGCGGCAATGGCGGCGCCGGCGGCGCCGTCACCGGCGCAGGGATAGCGGGTAACGGTGGAACGGGTGGCGGCGCCGCCTCCTTCCTAGCTGCTGTCGGCGGCGCCGGAGGTCACGGCGGTGCCGCCGGTGTCGCTGGAACCGGCGGTAGCGGCGGCGACGGCGGCGGCGCCTTGAGCTTCATCGGCGGCGGCGGCAACGGCGGCGCCGGCGGCACCGGCGGCTTCGGCGGCGACGGCGGGAACGGGGGCAATGCCGCGCTGATTTACCAGGGCAGCAGCGGACAATCGGTATTCGGTATCGGCGGCAACGGCGGCAACGGGGTCGACGGCGGCACGGGCGGCACGGGCGGGACCGGCGGAACATATGGCGGCGCAAACGGCACAAACGGTAAGCCCTAGAAGACCTGAGCTCCACGCGTCAATGCCGCAATCGCCACCGACATCGCCGTCGTCGGGATCGATACGCCGCCCCTCAGCGACGAGCCGATACCCGCCACATCGACTGCCGCCGACGGCAACACCTCAGGTGCTGCCAAGACATACGCCATCGCCACCCTCCGACCCGGCCGCTCTACCGACGCGCTATGTAGACAAGACCTTTATTTGCGTCCCAGTTAATTCAATAGTTCGCGTTCCAGTTAATTCACCACTGCATGATGCGCAATGGAAATCAGCGCGGCGCCCGCCACATCGGCCACATAGTGGGACCGCCTTCGGGCAGCACGACCTCGCCGGTTACCTCAAAGCCAAACCGTTGGTAATAAGCAATATTCTGGTGTTTGCTCGACTCTAGGTAAGCAGGCGCATGCACGGCGTCGACGCGGTCCAGGCGCGACCGCATCAAGACCTGTCCAAAGCCTTTGCCGCGCAACGCAGGATCGCTTCCAATGACGGCGAGATACCAATGCGGTTCTTCTGGGTGCTCGCGCTTCATGATCTCCTGTAACTGACGCACCCGCGCCGAGCGGAAACCAAACACCCGGAAGAACAACGGCAGCATGGCGATCTGCTCTCGCCCGGTCTGCTTCCATCGGTTCGGCGGGTCCCACAGCGCGGCCGCGCCGATGACGGGCCCGTCGTAGGCAACCTCCGACCCGCCGCCATCCAGATGATGGTGTTGGGTGATTGCGGTGAACATCCGCGCCAGGCTCGCCAGCCGCGTCTCGTCGTCTGGAAGCACCCAGATCATCACCGGGTCGTCATCGAACGCTCTGGCCATCACGCTCGACATCTCTCGGATGTCGGCTTTTCGCGCCGGGCGTGCCTGTGGGGTCACCTAAGCCAGGCTAGTGACGGACGGCGAGGGCTCTTAGAATTGGCGCCGTGCCACCCTATCGGGATGTCGCCGCCTATGACGATCGCGCTGCGCAATATGAGCAGGGCTGGCTCGGTCGGCTACACCACACGATCGGCGACCGAACCGCCGCGTTGGCGACGTCGACCGAGCCGCGTCCCCGTCGTGTCCTCGACGTGGGATGCGGAACCGGTTACCTCCTGCGAACGCTGGCCACTCATTACCCGGAAGCCGAAGAGCTCGCCGGAATTGACGCCGCTCCCAACATGATCGAGACCGCCAGCCGCCTCACCGACGACAAACGACTGACTTTCGCCACCGGCGTCGCAGAGCACCTGCCCTACCTCGACGAGTCGATTGACCTCGTGGTCAGCAGCACGTCGTTCGACCACTGGTCCGATCAGTACGCCGGGCTCAGCGAGTGCGCGCGGGTGCTATGTGCGGGGGGCCACCTGATTCTGGTCGATCAGTTTTCCCGCTTCTTGATTCCCACGCTCGCAGGCAGCCGGCGCGGCAAGGCGCGGACACGCGCCCGGGCGAACCGGCTGCTGCTGCGCGCGGGCTTCGATCGCCCGCACTGGCACCGACTGCACGCCGTCATCATCAACGCCGCCGTCGCAACGAAACGCAGCGCCTAACCCATGCCGCGCGTTCCACCGGCCCGTCATCTACTCCGCGCCAAAGACCTGGCCGATGTCCGCTACGCCGAGGCCATCACCGTGGATGATCTGGCCGCTGCCGCCGGGTTGTCGCGTGCCCACTTCAGCCGCATGTTTTCTCAGACTTTCGGCGAATCACCACGCTCCTACCTGCGGTCGCGCCGGTTGGAACGAGCCGCCGCGCTTTTGCGCTACACCGACCGATCCGTCGCTGACATCGCCGTCCTGGTCGGCCTGCAGAGCGTCGGTTCGTTCACCAGCAGCTTCGCCCGCGTGTACGGGTTGCCACCCGCGGCCTACCGGGCCAGCCTCCCACCGGCCTCGGTGCACGCGCGGGTGCCGAGCTGCATCCTGAGCCGCGATACCCGGCGAGCCGCCGACAGCCGCGTCAAGACAGCACATGGGGAGAAGACGCGCGACGCGGACGGACCGTAGCGTCGTTCTCATGTTGAAGATTGCCAGCGCCCATCTGTGGGTGCATGACCAGGATGTTGCCCTGAAATACTGGACCGATAGGGTGGGTATGGAAGTGCGACAGGATGTTTCGCTGCCAGACCTTGGCTTCCGATGGCTCACGGTCGGCCCACCGGGCCAGGACGACATATCGATCGTGCTGATGGCGATTCCGGGGCCGCCGATTATGGACGACGTTACCCGCAATCAGGTCAGCGAAGTGATGGCGAAGGGTTTCGCCGGCACGGTATTCCTCACCACCGACGACTGCCAGGCCGCCTACGAGAAGCTGCGGTCCCAGGGCGTGGAGTTCACCGAGGAACCGCATGAGATGCCCTACGGCATCGACTGCGGATTCCGTGACCCGTCTGGCAACAGCGTCCGGCTCACCCAGCTGGCCGATATTGGCGGAAATACCGTCGGCTGAATCGTGGCGGCGCGTCGCGGTCAGCCGCATCTACGATGGGGTGGCTCCATTGACGATGCCGGCGCGACGCTGCACCGGGGAACGGGTTGGCCACGATGTGGGACTTCGAAACAGATCCGGAATACCAGGCGAAGCTGGACTGGGTCGAAAACTTCATGGTCGAAGAACTCGAACCGCTCGATCTGGTGGCACTCGATCCTTACGACAAGAAGAACGCGGAGATGATGGCCATCCTGCGGCCGTTGCAGCAGCAGGTGAAGGACCAGGGGCTGTGGGCCGCGCACCTGGGGCCCGAGCTCGGCGGCCAGGGCTTCGGCCAGCTCAAGCTGGCGCTGCTGAACGAGATCCTCGGCCGCTCGCGCTGGGCGCCGACGGTGTTCGGCTGCCAGGCGCCGGACTCCGGCAACGCCGAGATCCTCGCGCTGTTCGGCACCGACGAGCAGAAGGCGCGCTACCTGCAACCGCTGCTGGACGGCGAGATCGTCTCCTGCTTCTCGATGACCGAACCGCAGGGCGGCTCCGATCCCGGCATGTTCGTGACACGGCGACCCGGGAACCTCGGGAAATGGGGACTGGGTCATCAATGGGGAGAAATGGTTTTCCAGCAACGCCAAGCACGCGTCGTTCTTCATCGTGATGGCGGTGACCAAGCCCGACGCCCGCACCTACGACAAGATGTCGCTGTTCATCGTTCCGGGCGAGACGCCGGGCATCGAGATCATCCGCAACGTCGCGCGTTGGAGGCGAGTCGGGCGAGCGGCTCGCACGGCTACGTGCGCTACAACGACGTCCGAGTGCCCGCCGACCATGTGCTGGGCGGTGAAGGCTCAGCGTTCATGATCGCGCAGACCCGCCTCGGCGGCGGCCGGATCCACCACGCGATGCGCACAATTGCGCTGGCGCGCAAGGCGTTTGACATGATGTGCGAGCGCGCGGTATCGCGCAAGACCCGACACGGGCACTTAGCCGACTTCCAGATGGTGCAGGAGAAGATCGCCGACAGCTGGATCCAGATCGAGCAGTTCCGGCTGCTGGTGCTGCGCACCGCGTGGTTGATCGACAAGCACCACGACTACCAGAAGGTGCGCCGCGACATCGCGGCGGTCAAGGTCGCCATGCCCACAGGTGCTGCACGACGTCGCGCAACGGGCCTTGCACCTGCACGGCGCGCTCGGCGTCTCCGACGAGATGCCGTTCGTCAAGATGATGGTGGCCGCCGAGTCGCTGGGCATCGCCGACGGTGCCACCGAGCTGCACAAGATGACGGTTGCCCGCCGAACCCTGCGTGAATATGACCCGGTAACAACGCCTTTCCCGTCTCAGCACATACCGACGAGACGCGCGGAATCCAACGCCCGACTGGCCGAACGCCTGGAACACGCGATCGCGGAATTTTAGCGAGCTTTCCCTGGGCCGCGACACATAACCTACGCGCACGACACGCCGCGAAAGCTGTGCGAGGTTCACTTCTCGCGCGTGACGCCTGCTCGCGCTACTAGGTGATGTAGCGAACGATGCTTTCGGCCACACACGCCGGCTTGGGTGACCCGTCGATCTCCACGGTGGTCGCCACCGTCGCCTGCACGGCACCGTCACCGACGTCGTCGACGCTGACCAACGAGGCCTGCGCACGCACCCTGGAGCCCACCGGCACCGGGGCGGGGAACCGAACCTTGTTCAGACCGTAGTTGATTGCCAGCTTTACGCCGTTGACGGTGTAGATCTCGTGTTGCAGCCGGGGCAGTAGGGCCAGCGTCATGTACCCATGCGCGATGGTCTTGCCGAACGGACCCGCCGCCGCCCGCTCCGGGTCGACGTGGATCCATTGGTGGTCACCGGTCGCATCGGCAAACAGGTTGACGTCGTCCTGGGTGATAGTTACCCAGTCGCTTTGCCCGATGATCTCGCCCGTGGCGGCGGCGAGGGCGGCGACTGACTCGAAGGTGCGCATGATCGTCATCGTAACGGCGCGTCGAACGTCGACTCGTTGGGGCTAAGACAACGTTTCTGGCCCAACAAGTCGACGCTGGGCCGATAGAAGCAAAATAATCCCATGAGGCTGCTATTGATTGCCGATACCCATGTCCCGTCCCGTGCGCGCGACCTGCCCGCGCGGGTGTGGGACGAGGTCACCAGCGCCGATGTCGTCGTGCATGCCGGCGATTGGATAGCGCTCGAACTGCTCGACGAGCTCGAGTCGAGGTCGGCGCGCCTGATCGCGTGCTGGGGAAACAACGACGGCCCTGAACTGCGAGCGCGGCTGCCGGAGCGGGCGGACGTGACGCTGGCGGGTGTGCGTTTCACGGTCACCCATGAGACCGGCGCCTCGACCGGCCGCGAGGCCCGGATGTCGCGACTGTATCCGGACACCGATGTCCTGGTGTTCGGACACAGTCATATCCCCTGGGATACAACGACAAAGGCCGGGTTGCGCCTGCTCAATCCGGGCTCGCCGACGGATCGCCGCCGCCAGCCGTTCTGCAGCTACGTGACCGCCAACGTCGACGACGCCGCCATGACGGACGTGATTCTGCATCGCCTCGACAAGTAGCCCACGGCCAGCCCAAACATAGCCTGTACACATATTTACCTCGTAAACAGAGGTATATGCATTTGTATCTCGTGAAGTCACGCACCGTCCCGGTCGCCGAGGTGTTCGGTGTCGTCGGTAGATTCCGCCGGCAGCTGCGCCGGTCAGCCGGGCGCGGGCTCGATTCCGGGCGGCTCAGCGAGTCGCAGTCAGAGTTGTTGTGGCTCGTCGGCCGGCATCCCGGGATCTCGGTCAGCGCCGCCGCTGCGGAACTCGGGCTGGCGGCGAACACCGCATCCACCTTGGTTTCCAAGTTGGTAGCCAACGGCTTGCTCCTCCGTACCGCGGGCGAGGCGGATCGGCGCGTCGGCGAGCTGCGGCTCGCCGGGCCCACCCAGCAGATCGTCGATGCGTCGAGGGCCGCGCGAAGAGCGTTGCTGTCCGAGGTGCTCGGCGAACTTGATGACGATCAAATCCAGGATCTGACAAAGGGGTTGGAAGTTCTGGACAAGGTCACCCGACTACTGCAGGAGCGACAATCATGACCGGATCACTGCCGCTGGCGATCGACGGCCGGCGCCTCACCCACCGCTATGGCCAGTTCACCGCGGTCGATGACGTGACGTTACAGGTGCGGCCCGGCGAGACGATGGGTCTGCTTGGGCCCAACGGCGCCGGGAAAACGACCATGGTGCGCATGCTCACCACGCTGACTCCGATTCAGCAGGGCGAACTGCGCATCTTCGGCATGGACGCCCGGGACGAGACCGTCGATATCCGGAGCAACATCGGCTATGTGCCCCAACAACTGTCGATCGAGCCGACGTTGACGGGCCGGCAGAACGTGGAGTGGTTCGCACGGTTGTACGGCGTGGCCCGCGCCGAACGCGCCGAGCGCGTCGATGAGGCACTGGAAGCTTTGGAGCTACACGACGTGGCCGACCGGCTGGCGGCAACCTACTCCGGCGGCATGGTGCGACGCCTGGAAGTGGCCCAGGCTCTGGTCAACCGCCCATCCCTGCTGGTGCTTGACGAGCCCACCGTCGGCCTGGACCCGATCGCCCGCGACGGCGTCTGGACGCAGGTGCAAAAGATGCAGACGCTGTTCGGCATGACCGTCCTGCTGACCACTCATTACATGGAAGAGGCCGACGCGCTGTGCGACCGGGTCGCGCTGATGCATCGCGGTGAGCTACGGGCCGTGGGCACGCCGAAAAAATTGAAGGCCGAGGTATCCAAGGTGTCGCCACACGCCACGCTCGAGGACGTGTTCCGCCATTACACGGCATCGGAATTGGCAGAAATCGAAGAACCGGAAGAAGGCGCCTCTTCGAGTATTCGCGAAATCCGTTCCACCAGAAAGGTGGCCCGTCGTGTCAGTTGATACCTCAGAATTGACCGCGGCGAGCCTTGTTAGGGCCCCGCGCGGATGGCAGCGGGTTGGCGCAACGCTGAGCCGCGTCGGTGCGTTCGCGATCGTGGAAGTGCAGAAGCTGCAACATGATCGGACCGAACTCGTCACCCGGATGGTGCAGCCGGCACTGTGGCTGTTGATCTTCGGTACCACGTTCAGCCACTTACACGTCATCAACACCGGGTCGGTTTCGTACCTGGCATTCCTGGCACCGGGCATCATCGCCCAGTCGGCACTGTTCATCTCGATCTTTTACGGGATCCAGATCATCTGGGACCGCGACGCGGGCATCCTCGCCAAGCTGATGGTGACACCGGCGCCGGCATCGGCGCTGATAACCGGGAAGGCGTTCGCGGCCGGTGTGCGTTCGGTAGCTCAGGTCATCGGTGTGCTGGCGCTGTCCTATTTGATGGGCATCGGCCTGACCATCAACCCGCTGCGGATCCTGGCGGCGATGGGGGTCGTCATGCTCGGTGCCGCATTCTTCGCCTGCCTGTCGATGACCCTGGCCGGACTGGTTCGCAGTCGCGATCGGTTGATGGGGATCGGCCAAGCCATCACAATGCCGCTATTCTTCGCCTCCAATGCGCTGTACCCGGTGGATGTGATGCCCGGATGGCTGCACGTACTGAGTACCGTCAACCCACTCAGTTACGAGGTCAACGCCCTGCGGGCGCTGCTGATCGGTACACCGATGAACCCGCTGGACCTCGTCGTGTTAGTCGCGGCAGCGGTAATCGGAATTGCCACCGCTTCAAGGCTTTTGCGGCGGCTCGTTTCATAGGCGGGTCAAGCCGCGAAACTGTAGCTACCGTCGGGTCCACTCGCGAAATGCGTCGTGGAATGCAGTTTCGCGGCACCTCAAAGGTACGAAGCCGGGCCGATGCTCAATCGTTAGCCAACCGCGACTTCACACAACGGCCGCGACAACCTAATTACGGTCTCCCCTTGTGTTCCACTCACCCAGAACGGATTCGACCAAAATTGGGATGGGTAGGAGCTATGAAGTTCTTGGGTGAGATGCGAAAGTTCCCTGGCGCCGTGGCAGGTACGCCGCGCCGGCTGGCTCTCGCGGCTGTGGGGGCTGCCCTGTTGTCCGGCCTGATCGGTGTCGTCGGAGGCTCGGCGACCGCGGGGGCGTTCTCCAAGCCGGGTCTTCCAGTGGAATACCTGCAGGTGCCGTCGCCGTCGATGGGCCGCAACATCAAGGTCGAGTTCCAAGGCGGGGCCCCCCACGCGGTCTACCTGCTCGACGGCCTCCGGGCGCAGGACGACTTCAACGGCTGGGATATCAACACCCCGGCTTTCGACGAGTTCTACCAATCCGGCCTCTCGGTGGTCATGCCCGTCGGCGGCCAGTCCAGCTTCTACACCAACTGGTATCAGCCATCGCAGGGCAACGGCCAGAACTACACCTACAAGTGGGAGACCTTCCTGACCCAGGAGATGCCCGGGTGGCTGCAGGCCAACAAGGGCGTGTCGCCGACCGGCAACGCCGTGGTGGGCCTGTCGATGGCGGGCGGGTCGGCGCTGACCCTGGCCGCGTACTATCCGCAGCAATTCCCTTACGCCTCTTCACTGTCCGGCTTCCTCAACCCGTCCGACGGCTGGTGGCCGACGCTGATCGGGTTGGCGATGAACGACGCGGGCGGCTACAACGCCAACAGCATGTGGGGCCCGTCCACCGACCCGGCGTGGAAGCGCAACGACCCGATGGTCCAGATTCCGCGGCTGGTCGCTAACAACACTCGCATCTGGGTCTACTGCGGCAACGGCACGGCCAGCGACCTCGGCGGCGACAACATGCCGGCGAAGTTCCTGGAAGGCCTCACGCAGCGCACCAACCAGCAATTCCAGAGCACCTACGCCGCCGCGGGCGGACGCAACGGGGTGTTCCAGTTCCCCGCCAACGGAACCCACTCGTGGCCGTACTGGAACCAGCAGCTGATGGCGATGAAGCCCGACATGCTGCAGGTGCTCAACGCCGTGAACAACTCCGCCTAGAACCGCCCGAGCCGCATCGGCAGCAGCGCCCCGGTCAGCGCTGCTGCCGATGCTTTTCGATCGGTTAATCGAACAGGTTGCGGCGATCGGCGTGAAAGTACGTATAGCCGGTGGTCAACGCGCACACCGCGGAAGCGGCGACCAGCATCCAGGTGCCGTTGACGACCAAACTGATGCAGCCGCCCAACGCGGCACCCAAGGCAAAGCTGGCGAACAGCAGAAAGTAGCCGAGCCAGTCCGCCGCCTGTCCGCCGGCGATGTGGCGTTCGATACCTTGGCCCATCTTGACCAACGTGCCGGTCACATAGCTCAGCGGAACCGACACCTCGCCGTCCTTGACGAAGGAGGTGTTCAAAGCACCGATGCCGAATGCCACCAACAGAATTGGCCCGAAGTCAAGGTTAGCTTCCTCCCAGCCCTCGTCGAAGATGTCGACGACGGTAGCGGCCATCAGGCTGAAGGTGGTCAGCACGGTCGGTCCGTGCGGATGCGCCACCCAGAAATGTCGCCTGCACACTGACGCAATCACCACGCCGGCAACGAAACACGCCACTATCAGCGCCGCCGAGATCGATAGCACCACATCACCCCGGAAAAAACCCAACACGGCTCGTTGGGCATTGCCGGTCATGAAGGTGACGAAGTATCCGGCCGAGTGGGTATATGCCGTCGCTCCCAGCAGACCCGCTAGAGCCGCCAGCACCCAGGACAGCCGGGCTTCACTGTCGAACAACTCACGCGCCACAGGTACATGCTTTCAGAGGTCGGCCCCTATGCCGCAATGGTGTGGACATGCCTAGGCATCAGTAAGCCGGGCAATGGACCGCAACGGGATCGGCAACCATGCGGGCCGGTGCCGCGCCTCGTAGCCGGCCTCGTAGACGGCCTTGTCGAGCTCGTATGCGGTCAGCAGCTGCGGCGAATCTCGGGGGTCGATCCCCGACGCGGCGGCGTAACCGTCACAGAACGCGGTGCGATTGCGGTCGACCCACTCCCGGGCGCGAGCCGCCAGCTGCTTATCTAACTTGTCTGAGCCCTTTTCTATCAGCTGCCCATAGGCCGCGTACTCGAAGGAGCGCAGGACGCCCGCCACATCGCGCAACGGCGAATCCGGCGCCCGTCGCTCGTCCACCGGCTGGCCCGGCTCCCCCTCGAAGTCGATCAGCAGCCAGCTTTCCGGGGTGCGCAGCACCTGTCCGAGATGCAGGTCACCATGCACCCGCTGAATGGTGACCGGCTCACTCGTGAGCTTCCGGAATTGCTGTTCGATGGCTGCCGCGTACTCCCCCAGTTCGGGGACCAGCGCCACGGTCGACGACAACCGCGCCAGCACGTTGTCCACCGGGAAGGTTGCCTGCGCGGTTCCCAGGCATTCGGCCAGCGTGGCATGCACCGACGCGACCGCCTCACCGAGTCGATTGGACTCCCCGGCGAAGTCGCCGCCGACTTCGTACGCATACAGGTCGCCCTCGGCGAACAGGTCACGAACGCTGGCCGTAGCCATTGCCCAGCCTTCAGCCGCATTGGCCGCATACTCGGTCACCATGCCCAGCGGGCAGGCGCCATCAGGAACGCCTCCCGGTGCGGCTATCTCGTAGGTACCCAACAATCGAGCAACGTGCGGGTTGCCCGCTCGGCCGAGCACCCGGCCCAGTTCGATATCGGGGTTGATGCCGCTGCTGACCCGCCGGAACACCTTGAAGATGGCGTGCCGGTCGAAAATGACGCTGGTATTGCTCTGCTCGGCGTCCGAGACGTGCGGCTGTTCCCGCAGCGGCAGCTGCGCATCCGGTTCCTTGGCGAACATCACTTCGGTGCCCGCCGAGTCCCTAACGGCTGACGCGTCCATCAGCGACAGCAGAAACTGGGGCGCACCGGCGTCATAGAGTGCGTCAAAGGCGTCCCGATCGTCCGCCGACCCGATTGTGGCCACGCTGCTGTACTCGGAGACCAGCTTGGAATCCCAGCCCACGATCACCTGATAACGCTCCGACGGGCCGTTGGTGTATTCGGCGTCAATCAGCACCAGGTCGAGGTCGTCCCGCAGTGCGACGACGAGGCTGGGCTCAGCGCTGGACAGCTCCCGGTTGCGTCCGGCGTACCAACGTTGCTGTGGAAGCCACTCAGACCAGGGCAACTTAGACAGCAGGGTCATTTGTGCCACTCCTCCTCATCGCTTCGCTCTGCATCGTCGTCGGGGCGGTCATGCGTCCTCCTCGGATGCCGACAACTGAAACCAGTAGAACCCGTGTCCTGGCAATGTCAGCAGGTAGGGCAGCTGGCCTACGCGAGGAAATTCGACGTGCCCGGTCAGCTCGACCGGGATGCAGCCGCTCCAATGCTGCAGGTTCAGTTCGATGGGCTGCGGGAACCGCGAAAGGTTGTTCACGCACAGCACCGTGTCGCCATCGTCGGCCGCTTCGCGCACGAAAGCCAGTACGGACGGGTTGGAACCGCCCAGCTCCTGGAATGTCCCGATGGCGAAGGCATCGTGCCGGCGACGTACCGAGAGCATCATCCGGGTGAAGTTGAGCAACGACGTCGAGGTGTCACGTTGCGCCTCGACGTTGACCGCCTGGTAGCCGTAGACCGGGTCCTGGCTGGGCGGCAGGTAGAGCCGGCCCGGGTTTGCGGTGGAGAATCCGGCATTGCGGTCCGGTGTCCACTGCATCGGGGTGCGCACACCGTCGCGATCCCCCAGCCAGATCACGTCGCCCATGCCGATCTCGTCGCCGTAATACAGGACCGGGGAGCCGGGCAGCGACAGCAGCAGCGCGGTGAACAGCGCGATCTGGTTGCGGTCGTTGTCCAGCAGCGGCGCCAGCCTGCGGCGGATTCCGACATTCGCCTTCATCCGCGGATCCTTGGCGTACTCGGAATACATGTAGTCGCGTTCGTCGTCGCTGACCATCTCCAGCGTCAACTCGTCGTGATTACGCAGGAAGATCCCCCACTGAGCCATGTCAGGGATTGGCGGTGTCTGCGCCATGATCTCCGAGATCGGAAACCGCGACTCGCGACGAACGGCCATGAAGATCCGCGGCATCAGCGGGAAATGAAACGCCATGTGACATTCGTCGCCACCGGTGGTGGCGTCGCCGAAATACTCGACGACATCACTCGGCCACTGATTGGCCTCGGCCAGCAGCACCCGCCCCGGAAATTCGTCGTCGACAACCTTGCGGACGCGTTTGAGGAAGGCGTGCGTCTCGGGCAGGTTCTCGCAATTGGTGCCCTCGCGCTCGAACAGGTAGGGCACCGCGTCCAGCCGGAACCCGTCGATACCCAGGCCGAGCCAGAAGCGAAGAACATCGATCATCGCCTCCTGCACCGCCGGGTTGTCGTAGTTCAGATCCGGCTGATGGGAGAAGAACCGGTGCCAGTAGAACTGGCGGCGCACCGGATCGAAGGTCCAGTTCGACTCCTCGGTGTCGACGAAGATGATCCGGGCGCCGGTGTACTTCTCGCTGGTTTCGCTCCACACGTAGTAGTCGCCGTACTGCCCGTCGGGATCGTGACGTGACTCCTGAAACCACGGATGAGACTCGGAGGTGTGGTTCATCACCAGGTCGGTGATGACCCGGATACCCCGCCGGTGAGCGGCGTCGATCAGGGCGACGAAGTCGTCGACGGTGCCGAATTCGGGCAGCACCTTGTAGAAATCCCGGATGTCATACCCGCCGTCGCGCAGTGGCGAGTCGTAAAACGGCGGCAGCCAAATGCAGTCGATACCGAGCCACTGCAGATAGTCCAGGCGATCGATGAGCCCACGTAGATCGCCCGAACCGTCCGCGCTGGCGTCGTAGAACGCCCGGACCAGCACCTCGTAAAAGACGGCGTGTTTGAACCAGGTCGGGTCGGCGGGCAGCGCGGCGGCATTGACGAAATCCTCGGCGTTCGGGTGCTCGACCACACCGCCTTCGACGTGACTGCCCCCCGCGGGAGGGTGCTCGGCGGCGTCCCTTGCGTCGTTCATCAGGTCCACGATGCCACGGGTACCCGGGCGGCGCCGTCCGGAATCACGGCCCCCAGCAAATGAATTGGCTGGTCGGGCCGCATTATCCGGGCAACTATCAGGCCGGTGGTCCGTCCGCCAATGTCACAGTCTGGGTGCGGTCGCCGCCCGACGCGGAATGCCAGGACAGCGTGACGTTGTCCCCGGGGTGGTGCGGGACCAGCACATCGGTCATTGAAGTGGGCCCGTTGATGGGCACGCCATCGAGCGAGAAGATGACGTCGCCGGCGGCAATCCCGGCCGCGGCAGCGGGACCGCTGCCGACTACCCGTTCGACATGCGCGCCGTTGCCGTTGTGGTCCGTGACACCCAGTCCGATGAAGGCCGTCGGGCCGACGTGGACCGTGCCCCCGCTGGCACCGCCCCGGATGGCGCCGGCCACCCCCAACGCCGTACCGATCGGAATGGCGAAGCCCTGCCCGCCGGACATCTTGTAGCTGTCGGTGGCCGCGGTGTTCATGCCGACCACCTGCCCGTTGCTGTTGACCAAGGGCCCACCGGAGTCGCCGGGCCGGATCGCGGTGTCGGCCTGGATCAGGCCGCCCAGGTTCTCCGCGGCACCGGTCAAGGTATCGGTCGCCGAAACGGCCTGGTTGAGCGCGACGACGTGGCCCGCCACCGCGCTTGGCGTCCCGCCTCCGCCGCCAGCGTTGCCCAGCGCGACGACAGGCTGGCCGACTGCGACGCCGCCACCGATTGCGGCGGTGGGCAGGCCACCGGCGCCACGAAGCTGCAGCACCGCGACATCCTGGCTGCGGTCGTAGCCGATCACGTCAACCGCGTAAGTCTGGCCGGTGCCGACGGAGAAGGCGCTGATATCGGTGGCGCCCGAGATCACGTGGTTATTGGTCATCACCACGCCACCCGGATCGATAACGATGCCGGTTCCGGCCCCGATCGCGTTGCTGTAGCCGAATTGCGTGTTGATGTTGACTATCTGCGGCCCGACCTGCCCGACCATCGCCGAGGGGTCCAGAGGCGGCATTGGCCGCGCGGACGCCGGCACGGTGGTCAGGCCCAGGCCCAATCCGACTGCGGCCAGAACGCTGACTAACCAGGACCACCAGACGGAGCGGTGGTGCGATTTGCTCATCCCGTTACCTCCTGCGTCACGAAAAGAACCAGAACTGTCCGGGCCTCCGGGTCTGGGCGGCACGACACGGCTTGATTCACCGTAGTCCAGATAACTGTCAGGGATAGTTTGCAGGCCCCGGCGGCGGCACTCGAACGGGAGCGCTGCTCGGCGAGGGCCGCCTAAGCTGACACGGTGGGCGGATTCGACCCGATGGCCAGGTTCGCTAAGTCTCCGGTAGCGCGACTGGCCACGGTCACGCCCGGGGGTGCGCCCCACCTGGTGCCGGTGGTATTCGCGGTCGACACCTCGCCAGACTCATCGGCCGGCCCCGTGCACACGGTGTACACCGCAGTCGACGCGAAACCGAAGACAACGCAGCGGCTGCGCAGGCTGGCCAACATCGTGAGCAATCCACAGGTCAGCCTGCTTGTCGACCACTACGCCGATGATTGGACGCAGCTGTGGTGGGTCCGTGTCGACGGCGTCGCCGCAATTCATAGAGACGGTGCCGAACTACAGATCGGGTACCGGCTGCTGCGCGCCAAATACCCTCAGTACCAATCCGTTCCGTTGAACGGTCCGATGATCGCGGTGACGGTGGGCCGCTGGTCCAGCTGGCACACCTGACCGCCCATGGATTGATCTGATTCAGTTGGACCCATGTCGACCGTTAACGGACTCCCCGCTCACATCCTGCTCAACCACTTCGTCGTCGTCCTGGGTCCCCTGACAGCGATCCTGGCCATCATCTGTGCGCTGTGGCCCGCGGCGCGACAAAGGCTGGTCTGGCTGGTTCTACTGCTTGCATTGATCACGCTGGCGGTGACCCCGGTGACAGCCAGCGCGGGCGAGTGGTTGGGCGACAGGCCAGGTGTCAGCACCTCGCCCGTGCTGGCCAACCACGAGCAACTCGGCGAAACACTCGTCTACATCGTGGCGGCACAGCTGGCCGCGATCGCGCTGCTGGCGGCCGTCCATGTCCGTCAGGCGCGCGGACGCGCGGTCAAATTCGGCCTGCACGCTCTGGTCGCAGTGCTGGTCATCGCCGCCGCCGTCGCCACGATGGTGCAGACCTATCGCATCGGCGATTCCGGTGCGCGAGCCGCTTGGGGCAATATGGCGTCGGCCGCCCCGTGATCAGCCACCGAATTGCCGTGCCACAGCGCGGCGGTCCAGCGAGCCCTTGGCGGTATGTGGCAGCGCGCTGGTCTCTTGGAAATTGGCGGGAATCTCAAATGGGGCCAACCGCTCGCCGCAAAACACCGCAAGCTCGTTCGGGGTCGGCACGGCGGGTTTCCGCGGAACGATCACCGCGGCCACCGTCTCTCCGTACAGCTTGTCCGGGACGCCGAAGACGGCAACCTCCAGCACGCCGGGATGGCTGGCCAGCACGCCTTCGACGCGCTCCGGTGAGATCTTCTCGCCGCCACGGTTTATCAGCTCCTTGATCCGGCCGCGAATCGTCAGCTCGCCGGTCGGCGACAACGACCCGAGATCGCCCGTGCGCAGCCACCCGTCGGTGAAGTTGGCGGCGGTTATCGCCGGATCACCGAGGTAGCCACGCACCACGGTCGGGCCACGCAGCCAGACCTCGCCAACGCCGTCCGCAGCCGCGGGCATTCCTTCGGACCCTACGATTCGGATCTCCGGTCCGGTCGACCTCCCGACGAGACCCGGTGTCGCAGCTGGATTTTTGCTCTCATCCTCGATGCCGGTGGTAGCCGCCTGATGGGTAGCCTCGGTCATACCGAAGGCGCACACCACCGGTGCCGCGAATTCATCCTGCAGAGCCAGCGCCGTCTCGGGAGTCAAAGGCGCGCTACAGCTCCGGATGAAGCGCATCCTGGCCGGCTTCTTCCCGGACTGGTCAGTCTTGGCCCGCTCCAACAAGATCTGATGGATGGTCGGCACGGCCGTGTACCAGGTGGCGCGCACAGCATCGATGTCGTCCCAGAACGTGTGCGCCGAGAACCGCCCCCGAGCGGGCAACAGCACGGTTCCCCCCGACACCAGCGTCGACAGCAGCGCGGCGAGCAACCCGTGACCGTGGTACAGCGGCATCACCGCCACGGTGGCATCCTCCGGGCCGAGCCGGTAACCGGCGACGATAGCGCGTACCGAGCTGACGATGTTTGAACGAGTCCACGGAACCATCTTCGGCACACCGGTTGTCCCGCCCGTGAACATGATCATGGCATCGTCGTCCCGGAGCCCCTCGGGCGTCGACGTGGCCCGAATCGGCGGGGTGGCTGCGTCCAGGTGGACCGCCGGGACGGCCGGGACCGCTTTCAGGGGGCCGCGATTGCGCCCGACGGTCACCACGAACGGCCACGAAGTCAGCGCTTGTTGGTCCCGATCGCCGGGCCCGTCACCGTCGACGAGCACCGCCCGCACGCCGGCCGCCTCGCTCCGCGCGCGCTGCTCACTGACGGGCAGCGCCGGATCCAGCGGGACCGCGATCAGCTCGGCGCGTGACGCAGCCAGCAAGCCGACGACGAATTCGGCGTTGCTGCCCGCGCGCAACGCGAGCCGATCACCCGGTTGCAGACCGCTTCTGTTGAGTTGCCCGGCAAGGTCGTCAACGAGGCGGACCAAGTCGCCGTAGCTGACCGGGATGCGATCCGGCGTGACGATCAGTGCCGGCGCCTCTGGCCGGCTAGCCGCCGCGACCAGATCGGTGATCGATTCAGACTTCATCGGCCCGCTCCTTCTAATAATTGAAATGCGATAAGCACCTGCTCGCAGATTGCCGGGCCACCGATGTATTCGTCCAATACTCATCTGCTCACGATCAATAAGCGGCGACTATCGAGCGGTTTGATAAACAGTGTGAATCGCTGGATAGCCGCTCGGTCTTGGACACCGTGGGGCGACCGGACGACTGTGTTGGACAGACATACCGAGACGCATCCGAGGAGTCGGCACATGAGCACAGTTTCGCCGCGTTTGACCGACGGCTTTCACCTCGTCGTGGACGCCCTCAAGGCCAACGACATCGACATCATCTACGGGGTCGTCGGCATTCCGGTCACCGACCTCGCCCGCGTCGCGCAGGCGGCGGGAATTCGCTACATCGGCTTTCGCCAGGAGACCTCGGCCGGCAATGCCGCGGCCGCCGCCGGATTCCTCACCGGCCGCCCCGGTGTGTGCCTGACGGTGTCGGCGCCCGGATTCCTCAACGGCCTGGCCGCCCTCGCCAACGCCACCACAAACTGCTTTCCGATGATCCAGATCTCGGGTTCAAGCGATCGAGCGATGGTTGATTTGCAACGCGGCGAGTATGGCGAGCTCGACCAGCTCAGCGCCGCAAGGCCTTTCGCGAAAGCGGCGTATCGGGTCGGCCGAGTCGAGGACATCGGGCGCGGTGTTGCGCGAGCTATCCGCACCGCGGTTTCGGGCCGGCCGGGCGGTGTCTACCTCGACATCCCCGGTGACGTGCTGGGGCAGGCCCTGGAAGCATCGGCCGCTGCCGACACAATCTGGCGGGTCGTCGATCCCGCTCCCCGTCAGCTGCCGGCGCCGGAGTCTGTCGACCGGGCCCTGGCCGTGCTCGCGGACGCGCGGCGGCCACTCATCGTGTTGGGCAAGGGTGCGGCATACGCACAGGCCGACAACGTAATTCGGGAATTTGTAGAAGCCAGCGGAATTCCGTTCCTGCCAATGTCGATGGCCAAGGGGCTGCTGCCGGATTCGCATCCACAGTCCGCCGCGGCCGCACGCTCGCTGGCGATCGCCCATGCGGACGCGGTGCTGCTGGTCGGTGCACGGCTGAACTGGCTACTCGGTCATGGCGAGTCGCCGCAATGGTCCGCCGATGCCAAGTTCGTGCAAGTCGACATCGCGGGCTCGGAGTTCGACAGCAACCAGCCGATCGCGGCGCCGTTGGTCGGCGACATCGGCTCGGTGCTGGCGGCGCTGCACACCGGCCTGGCTACCCATCCGATCACCGTGCCGGCGGAGTGGGTCAACGATCTGGCTGACCGCAAAACACGCAACGACGCCAAGATGCGAGAGCGGCTGGCCGAGGATCCCCACCCAATGCGGTTTTACAACGCACTCGGCGCCATTCACTCTGTGCTGCAGGATAACCCGGAGGCCTACGTGGTCAACGAGGGAGCCAACGCACTTGACCTGGCCCGCAACATCATCGACATGGAGGTGCCGCGGCACCGGCTCGACACCGGAACCTGGGGCGTGATGGGCATCGGCATGGGCTACGCCATCGCGGCGGCCGTCGAAACCGGAAAGCCGGTCGTCGCGATCGAGGGCGACAGCGCTTTTGGCTTCAGCGGCATGGAGATCGAGACCATATGCCGCTACCGGTTACCCGTGACCGTCGTCATCCTCAACAACGGCGGTGTCTATCGCGGTGACGAAGCCGCATCATGGTAACGACCCGGCACCGACGGTGCTCAACGCGCACGCACGCCACGAGCTTATTGCAGAGGCGTTCGGCGGCAAGGGCTATCATGTGACCACCCCGTCCGAGCTGCGATCCGCACTCACCGAGGCGCTCGCATCCGGCGGCCCGTCGATCATCGACTGCGAGCTCGACCCGTCCGCCGGCGTGGAAAGCGGGCATCTGGCGAGCCTGAACCCCATCAGCGCAGCCACGCCTCGCCCGGTCAGCGCCGCCGGGTGATTCCGGCCAGCTGCGCGTCGAAGAACTCATTCAGCGCCAGCTCTTGTGCGGACGCCGTCAGAGCGCGGGCAACCGGTGACCCCGGACCGGCGGAGTTGGTCGCCAACGTGATCTCGGCCGTCAGAACAGGATCGACCATTTCGACCACCCGGATTTCTCCGCCCGGCGGCGACGTCCACAGCCAGGTGTGCGGAACGATGCACGCCCAGTTTCCGCTGGCAACTTGGGCGAATAGCGATGCGACGGAGTCTGTCTCGACTTGCGGAATGACAGAGATGGAGTGCCCGGCAAAGGCTTCGTCGATGATCTGACGGTCCCGCATGTCGGCAGTGAGCAAAGCCAATGGCAGCTGCGCGGCGTCCGGCCACGACAGCGTCGATGCACCGGAAGGCAACATGTCCGTCGGTGCCAGCAGGACATAGTGCTCCGCGTAAAGCGGCACGAGGTCCACGTCGCGGGTGTCCTCCAGCGACGCGTGCACGATGGCGGCGTCCAGTTCGAACTCGCGCAGCTGCCGGTATAGCTCGGTGGCGGCCAGTCGGGAGCGGATGTGCACCTTCACCAAGGGATGGGCCGAACAAAAAGCCGACAGCACCAGGGATGCTGTCGTCGAGGCGGTTGGAACGGTGCCGAGCCGGAGGGTTCCGGTGATCCCCGACCGCACTGCATCTACTTCGGCCTTGAACGCATCGTGTTCGGCGAGAATCCGCTTGGCCCACACCACCAACCGCTCTCCCTCGGGCGTGAGGCCCTCGAAGCTGTGCCCGCGGTTGATCAGCGTGACGTTCAGCTCGCGTTCGAGCTTGGCGATCGCGGCGGACAGCGCCGGTTGTGAGACGTAGCATTTCTCGGCGGCCCGGGCGAAATGTCGTTCCTGGGCCACCGCGACGAAGTACTCCAGTTGGCGGAAGAGCACCCCACCTCCTCCGAATGGAGATTTGCTAAACACGCAATGGGTAAACCACCCACTAGAATATCGTTGTGTCGATCGCACCATCTCGAAGGGCAGACGCTATGCGCCGAGCGGTTCGTTATCTATTCGTTATGGTTGGGATCTCGGTATTGGGCTTCGTGGGATCGGGCAGCCGCGCGACGGCCGCCGTCCCGGCACCCCAGCCGCTTCCCGGCGTAGCGTCGATTTTGCCAGCTGACGGCGCCGTTGTGGGCGTTGCGCACCCGGTCGTGGTGACATTCACCGCGCCGGTCAGCGACCGCGTCGGCACCGAGCGGTCCATCCGGGTCAACGCGCCGGGCAACGTGACCGGACACTTTGATTGGGTCGACAACAATGTCGTGCAGTGGGTTCCGGACCACTATTGGCCGGCACACAGTCACGTCTCGGTAGGCGTGCAGGCGCTGACGACAGGCTTTGGCACCGGTTCCGCATTGGTCGGCGTCGCGAGCATCTCCTCGCACACATTTACCGTCAGCAGGGACGGCGAAGTGCTCCGCACCATGCCGGCGTCGATGGGTAAGCCCACCCGCCCGACACCGATCGGCAATTTCACCGCCCTGGAGAAGGAGCGCAGCGTCGTGATGGACTCGCGGACCATCGGCATACCGCTGAGTTCGCCCGAGGGATACAAGATCACGGCTCAGTACGCCGTCCGGGTGACCTGGAGCGGCGTCTACGTGCACTCGGCCCCATGGTCGGTAGACCAGCAGGGTAATTCGAACGTCAGTCACGGCTGCATCAACCTCAGCCCGGACAACGCTGCCTGGTACTTCGACAACGTCAACGTCGGCGATCCCATCAACGTCGTGGCCTAACGACCACGTGGTGTGAGAGGGGTCACACCTGCCGGATGGAAGACGCGCGCCCAGCGACGAGGTTGTCGGTAGAGCGAGTGTTTCGCGACGGGAGGCTGACATGGCTCAGGGCACGCAAGAAGATCGACTGGCCGAACGCATCAATCGGCTGTTCGCCGACGACGAGCAATTTCGGAACGCCAAGCCAGATCTCGCGCTGCAAGCAGCCGCGCGCCAACCGGGCCTTCGACTGCCACAGATCTTGGAGATGTTCGCCGACGGCTACGCGGACCGACCCGCATTGGGCTGGCGGGCGCGCTCGCTGACAACCGATCCCAGGACCGGCCGCACCGCCTCGCAGCTGCTGCCTCGCTTCGACACCATCAGCTACCGGGATCTGTGGGCGAACGTGCGGGCCATCGCATCCGCATGGCGCCACGACGCGGCCAACCCAGTGGCGCCCGGAGATTTCGTCGGCACAGTGGGTTTCTCGAGCCCGGAGTATCTGACCATCGATCTGGTGTCCAGCTATCTTGGCCTGGTCGTGGTGCCCTTGCAGCACAATGCCGCGGCGTCGCGGCTACAACCGATCGTCGCCGAGATCGAGCCACGGGTAATCGCCACCGGTGCAGGGTATCTGGATCTAGCCGTCGAAGCAGCCCTGGGCAGCACGTCGTTGCGGCGAATCACGGTTTTCGATTACCAGCCGCAGGTCGACGCCCAGCGGGAGAACTTGGACAGTGCGCGGGCGAAGCTGGCCGCCGCGGGTATGACGGTCACCATCGAGACTTTCGACGAGTTGGTTGAACGTGGGCGCGCGCTGCCGCCCGAGCCGATGTACACCGGCGAGACCGACGAGCGACTCGCGATGATCTTGTACACGTCGGGTAGCACCGGGTTGCCCAAGGGCGCGATGTACACCGAGCGGATGATCGTGAAATTATGGACCAACGAGCTGCTGCCCGAATACGCCCACGTACCGGTGTTCAACGTTAACTTTATGCCGCTCAATCACATTGGCGGGCGGATACCCCTGTCAACATCATTCCAGGCCGGTGGAACCAGCTACTTCGTACCGGAAAGCGACTTGTCCACGCTGTTCGAGGACTGGAATCTGGTGCGCCCCACCGAGATGGGCATGGTGCCCCGGGTGGCCGAAATGCTGCACCAGCGCTATCAAAGCGCCGTGGACCGGCTGGTCTTCGAGGGTGCCGAATCGGAGATCGCCGAGACGGAGGCGCAGGCCGAGCTACGCGAGCAAGTCCTCGGCGGGCGCATCATCACCAGCTTCTCCAGCACGGCACCGCTGGCCGTCGAGCTGGAGAAATTTGTTGAGGCGTGCCTGGACGTCCACGTGCTCGACGGCTACGGCCTTACAGAGGTCGGGATGGTGTCCAAAGACGGTGTGATAAACCGGCCTCCGGTGACCGACTACAAGCTCATCGACGTCCCCGAGTTGGGCTATTTCCTTACGGACAAACCGTTCCCGCGAGGTGAGCTGCTGATCAAGTCGCTGACGGCCTTCCCCGGGTATTACAAGCGTCCCGACGTCACCGCCAACGCCTTCGATCCCGACGGCTACTACCGGAGCGGTGACGTGATGGCCGAACTGGGGCCGGATCGCCTGGCCTACGTCGACCGCCGCAACAACGTATTGAAATTGGCGCAGGGCGAGTTCGTGGCCATCGCGCAACTGGAAGCTGTTTTCACCAACGCCGCCCTGGTTCGGCAGATTTTCATTTACGGCAACAGCGAACGCCCTTACCTGCTGGCCGTCATCGTTCCTACCGAGGAGGCACTGCAGAAGTTCGCGCACGATGCCGACGGTCTAAAGGTTGCCCTGAACGAATCGCTACGACAGACAGCGGAACTCGCTGAGTTGCAGTCCTACGAGGTACCCGCTGACTTCCTCATCGAGTCCGAGCCGTTCAGCGCCGACAACGGGCTGCTGTCCGGGGTCGGAAAAGTACTGCGGCCGAAACTCAAGGAGCACTACGCCGACCGGCTCGAGGCGCGCTATGCCGAGCTGGCCGCCACCCGGACCGCGGAATTACGCGCGCTGCGCGAAGGAGCGGCCGACCGTCCGGTCATCGACACGCTGACTCGTGCCGCCGAAGCCCTGCTGGGCTTGGCGGGTGGTCCGCCAGATCCGGACGAGCAGTTCATCGACCTCGGTGGAGATTCGTTGTCCGCGTTGACCTTCTCGAATTTGCTGTACGACATCTTTGACGTAGAGGTTCCGGTGGGGCAGATCATCGCCCCGACATCCGGCTTGCGTCAGATCGCCGAATACGTGCAGACCGAACGCGCCTCCGCGTCTACCCGGCCGACTTTCGCCACGGTGCACGGGCGCAGCGCAACCGCAGCCCGGGCCGCCGACCTCACCCTGGACAAGTTCATCGATGCCAAGACCTTGGCCGAGGCCCCGACGCTGCCGCGAGCCACCGGGACACCACATCGGGTTCTGCTGACCGGCGCCAACGGCTATCTGGGACGCTTCCTTGCCCTGAATTGGCTAGAGCGGCTGGCTGAAACCGGCGGAGAACTCATCTGCATCGTGCGCGGCGTCGACGCGGATGCGGCGGCCAAGCGGCTGGAGGATGTATTCGACAGCGGAGACGCACAACTGCTCGAGCGGTTCCGGAGCCTGGCTGCCGAGCACCTGAAGATCGTCGTCGGCGACATCGGGGAGCCGAACCTTGGCCTGGACCAAGCGACCTGGGAGTGGCTGGCGAACAGCGTCGACCTCATCGTGCACCCGGCGGCCCTGGTCAACCACGTGCTGCCCTACGACCAGCTTTTCGGCCCCAACGTCGTCGGCACGGCGGAGCTGATCCGGCTGGCGATCACCGGTCGTCTCAAACCGGTCACCTACCTGTCGACCGTGGCAGTCGCGTTCTCCGTCGACCCGGCGAAATTCGAAGAGGACGGTGATATCCGGACCATCAGCGCGGTTCGCCCGGTCGATGACGGCTACGCGAATGGGTACGCGAACAGTAAGTGGGCGGGCGAGGTGTTGCTACGCGAGGCACACGATCTTTGCGACCTGCCCGTGGCTGTGTTCCGCTCCGACCTAATCCTCGCCCACAGTGAGTATGCGGGCCAGCTGAATGTGCCTGACGCGTTCACCCGGTTGATACTCAGCCTGTTGCTGACCGGCATCGCCCCGTGGTCTTTCTACGAGACCTCCGAGACAGGAGTCAAAGGCACCCGGCCGCGGGCCCATTACGACGGGCTGCCGGCGGACTTCGTGGCCGAGGCGGTCACCTCGCTGGACGTGGATGGTTATCGGTCCTATGACCTGATGAACCCGCACGACGACGGCATTTCCCTGGACGTGTTCGTGGACTGGCTGAACGATGCCGGTCATGACATCCGCCGGATCGACGATTACGACGAGTGGCTCGCCCGCTTCGAAACCACCCTTCGGGCGCTGCCGGATAAGCAGCGTCAGCAGTCAGTGCTTCCACTGCTCACCGCCTACCGGAAGCCGGAGGCGCCACTGCGCGGCGCGCCGGCCCCGACGGACGTGTTCCGCGCGGCGGTGCAGAAAGCCAAAATCGGTGCTGAAAAGGATATTCCACACCTTTCGGCCGCACTGATCGACAAGTACGTGTCGGATCTGCAGTTATTGGGTCTGCTCTAGCCGGTGGAGCGACACCGCTGTGGCTACCGCCTGAAGTAGGGCGGCAAGTTGCTCGGCGCTGCTGATGGTGCGGTCGCCCGACACCAACCGGGTGAAAACGCCCGCGATGAACGTGGTCACGGCCGTGGTCTGCGCCACGAGCAAATCAGGGTCATCGGTGCCGGGCTGCAGATGAGCGATCGCGTCGCGGGTCATCGCGTTGATCTGGGCAACGAAATCTTGTGACGTCTCGGCTAGATCGGGATCACGCGCGGCCCCCAGCAGCAGCTCATGGCGGGCCCTGTTCAGCACGAGCCCGGGTCCAACAGCCTGCATCATGGTGAGCTCCGCCAGGTGAGCGAACGGCGACTGCGGATCAAGCGGCTCGTCGATCACCGAGCGCAGATTCGCCACGTCGATTTCACCGACGCGCTTGCCGACGCCCCGGAGCAACGCCGCCCGGGTGCGGTAGTAATACGACGTGGTGCCGTCGGGGACTCCCGCGTAGCGATCGACTTGACCGTGCGTCAGCCCCCGGGACCCGTGCTCAGCCAAGACTTGGATTGCCGCGTCGCACAACTCGCGCCGACGTTCGTCGCCGTCTCGCTTGCGTGGTGTGTTGTTCGCCATGACTGTGTCCAGGTGAGTCAGCGGAGAACCGTGCCGCCGTCGATATTGACGACCTGACCGTTGATCCACGCTCCTTCTTCGGACAGCAGGAAGGCGACCAGCCCGGCGATATCGCCGGGCTCTCCGACGCGGGTTCCGCGGATGCGTTTGAGCGCACCGGCCTCCAGCTCCGGCCATTGTGGAACCGAGCGAATCATTTCTGTCGCAGTGAATCCCGGCGCTACCGCATTACATCGGATCCCTTCCTTTCCCCACCGCGACGCGACGTGCCGGGTGAGCGCGCCGATGCCGGCTTTCGCGGCGGCGTAGGCAGGTCGCGCGGGCTCGCCCTGAAATGCCGCCGCCGAGGACATGTTGACGATCGCTCCGCCGCCCCGACCGAGCATGGCGGGGATGGTGTACTTCATGGCGGCTACGTATCCGCGGAGGTTCACCGCCATCACGCGGTCCCACACGTCGAAATCGATATCGACCACATCGGTATCGGCGCGGATCGCGCCCATATCGGCGCCGACATTGAACAGCAGGTCGACTCCGTCGTGGGTAAGTACGGTCGTGTCGATCAGGTCTGCGACCGACGCGGTGTCCGACAGGTCGAAGGCGAGGTGAGTCGCGGTTCCGCCCGCCGCCACGATGCGCTGAGCCGTCTGTTCCGCCGCGTCTGCCGCGATGTCGCCGACAATCACCCGGCAGCCTTCCTCCCCGAGGCGTGCGGCCGTCGCGGCGCCGATGCCCGTGGCGCCGCCGACCACGACCGCAACCCTGCCGGCAAGACCGCGCAGTCCCATGGAGAACCCTTTCGACCTCGGAAGATATCTAAAGAAATCTAAAAATATTGACATTACCTCTAGAACTATAGAGGATCGCCTCTAGACTTCTAGAGGAAGGGTGTTGTCATGGCGGGGATTCATCGGGAGCGTCCCGGAGCTGCCGACCTCGCGACGGCCACCGGCGCTCCAGCGATCCCTCTGGGCGAAGACATCTGGATGTCTCCCGGCGTATCCAACTCCTACGCGATAGCCACCGACGACGGACGAGTCGTTGTCAATGCCGGGCTGGTGTTCGAGGGCCCGTTGCACCGCAAGGCTTTTGCCGACGTGCCAGGTCCGACACGGGCCATCGTCGTCACCCAGGGGCACGCCGATCATTGGGGTGGCGTCAACTCGCTGCGCGACGCGGACACCGACATCGTGATGCACCGCAACTACAAGTACTGGCGCGACGACAACGGTCTACTCATGGGCTACCGCGTGCCCAAGACATCGTTTGCTTTCAAGAAGTTCTCCGACGCCGTGCTCGAGCACTTCAAGACCATCGATCCTGCAACCATCGATTTCTCGTTTCCCGAGCCGACCACCACGTTCGACCGCCGCCACGACATCGCCATCGGCGGGCGCGCCTTCGAGTTGGCGTGGACGCCGGGCGGCGAGACCACCGACGCGCTCGTGGTATGGCTACCCGGAGATCGAACCCTTTTCAGCGGCAACCTGTTCGGACCACTTTTCGGTCACGTTCCGAATCTGATGACCATCCGCGGCGACCGGTATCGGGATCCGATTCTCTACATCGAGTCGCTGAACACCGTGCTCGAATACGCACCGCGGCGGCTGATCACCGGCCACTTCGCTCCCATTGAAGGTGCCGACCGCATCGCGGAGGAGGTTACCGCGATGCGTGACGCCATGCAGGCGGTGCACGACCGCACCGCCGAGCTGATGAATTCCGGGGCTGACGTCTATACCGCGATGCGCGAGGTCCGAGTGCCCGAACATCTCGACGTCGGCGAGGGCTACGGGAAGACCGCCTGGAATGTGCGTGCCATCTGGGAGATGTACGCCGGGTGGTTCCAGCACCGCTCCACCACTGAGCTCTACGGTGTGGCGTCCGCGTCGGTGGCCGCCGACGTGGTTCGAGCCGCCGGCGCCGACGCGCTCGTCGAGGCTGCCCGCGCGCACCTCGCAAGTGGGCGGCCGGTGGAGGCGCTACATCTCACCGACCTCGTCCGCAACGCCGAGCCCGGACACCCCGGCGCGCGCGCCGCGGCCGCCGACGCGCACGAGGCGCTGCTGGGCGAAGCCGAGAACTTCTGGGAAAAGGCCTGGCTCACAAAAGAAATCACCGAACTGAGGACACCCGAATGAACACCATCAAATTCGATTTCACCGGCGCCAACGTGCTGGTCACCGGCGGCACGGCCGGAATCGGCAATGGCATCGCGACGGCCTTCGCCGAGGCCGGCGCCGCGGTCACTATCACCGGCACCCGCTCCGCCCCGGCCGACTACGACGACGACCTGAGCGCCTTTGCCTACCAGCAATGCCGGATCCAAGAACCAGATTCCGTTGACGCGCTAGTGAACTCGCTGGGCGAACTGGACATCCTCATCAACAACGCGGGCGGACCCTACCCGGCGGGCGACGAATACGACCCCGAGGGCTACATCGCATCGGTGACGCAGAACATGTTCGGCCCCATGCGGCTGACGATGCGCTGCTATGACCGGCTTAAATCGAGCAAAGCCCCTGGCGGGGCCAGCGTCGTCAACATCGTCTCGATGTCCGCGTTTCGCTCCGCGGTCTTCGTCCCCGGATACGCCTCATCGAAGATGGGCCTGATCGCGTTGACGATGAACCTGTCCCGCCGGTGGGCCAACGACGGAATACGTGTCAACGCCGTCGCTCCGGGCCTCATCGACACCCGAATGACGCACCCAGCGATGGGCATTCCCGCGGTGATGGACGTCGAGATCGGTTTCCACACTCCGCTGGGCCGACCCGGTACGCCACAGGATTGCGCCGGTGCGGCGCTGTTCCTGTGTACCGACGCCGCGTCCTACATCACCGGAAGCAGCATCGCCGTCGACGGCGGATACCTGACGGTTTAGGGGAAATCATGAGTGAATTCGATCAGGTTGCTACCGCGGACGACGTGCTCAAGCTGGCCGCGCAGCGCACCGGCCTCACCGAGACCGACTCCGACTCCTGGCGTGCGGGACTGGACCTCATCCTCGATGACCTCAACACCTCGCCGGCTTTCACCCCGTACGGCCGGGAACGCATCCTCGAAGACGCCACCGGCGCGCTGGGGCGCCGCCTACAGATCCACGACTACATCCAGGCCCACCCCGAGGTGCTCGACGCGCCCGTCGAGCGGCCACTGATCGTGCTGGGTATGCCCCGCACCGGCACCACGGTCATCAGCTACCTACTGGACCAGGACCCTGCACGCCGGTCGCTGCTGCACTGGCAGTGCGTCGACCCGATTCCGCCGGCCACCACCGACACCCTACGTACCGATCCGCGGTGCGTGGCCCTGCTGGAGGAGCAGCAGAAGATCCTGGAGATGGTCAAGCAGGCGAACTTGCCGCTACCGCACTGGGAAGACGCCGACGGCCCCACCGAAGACATGTTCATTCACAACCAGGACTTCAAAGGCCTGTCCTGGGACTCCTTCCTGTCAACCTCGCGCTATTACAAATGGCTGTTCGAGGAAACCGACATGACCACCACCTACGAGTACCAGAAGCGCTACCTGCAGGTCCTGCAGTCTCCCTCTCCCAAGGCGCCGGCTGCCTGGAGCCTGAAGATGCCGTCGCATTCGGTGCACATCGAAGCGTTGCTCAAGGTGTTCCCCGACGCCCGACTCGTGTGGGCACACCGCGACCCGTACAAGGCGACGGGATCGTTGGCCAACCTGTGGAAACTTCCCAAAGGGATGGTGCTGCAACCGGACGCCATCGACCTGGAGGCGATGGGACGCGACGCGGCGGCGCAGATGCGATATCACGTCGACCGGCCGCTGCGGGCACGCGATCGCATCGGCGACGACCGCTTCTTCCACATGTACTACCACGAGATGATGCGCGATCCGATGGACGTCATGCGTCGCATCTACGAATGGGCCGGCGATCCGCTCACCGCCGAAACCGAGGCGCGCATGCAGAATTGGCTCGCCGCGCATCCTCAGGATCTGTTTGGCACGAACACCTACAGCCTCGACCAGTACGGCTTGACGGTGAAGAAACTCGAACCGATCTTTGCGGAGTACCTCAACACTTTCGACATCGAGCTGGAAGGAACCTCGTGAAACCGGCCGACTGCTATCACGTCGGACTGGTGGTCGAGGACATCCCCGCCGCTGCGGCTCGACTCACCGCTGCGATGGGGTATCAGTGGACGAATCCGGTCGAGGCCACATTGAGTGTCGCAACGGCTGACGGCGAAGCTGAGGTTCCGTTCCGGTTCGTCTACTCCGTTTCGGAACCACACCTGGAACTGATTCAGGAAGTGCCGGGGACGATCTGGACCGCGCCGCCCGGCGGTGCCGCCCATCACCTCGGCTACTGGGTCGACGATCTCGCCGCCGCCGCGGCGCAACTCGAACATGCGGGGTACCGGCTTGAGGCGCGCCCGAGCGGCGACACGTTGTCCATGTTCGCCTACTACACGGATCCCGCCGGCGTCCGCATCGAGATCGTGGACCGAGCGCTCTTCCCCGACTGGCCCGGGTTCCTGAAATCCATAGCGGCCTAAACCATCAGAGCTAGGAGTACGCATGAAGATGTCAATGGTCACCGGCCCGGGTAAGGCGGAGGTCGTCGACGCCGACCGTCCCCAGGTCGGCCCCAACGACGTCCTGGTGCGAATGCGCGCCTGCGGTATCTGCGGCTCGGATGCGTTCTACATCACCATCGGCGGCGTCCCCCCGCGCCAGGGCCACACCCCGCTCGGCCACGAACCCGCCGGCGAAGTCGCTGCGGTCGGCGCCGAGGTGGCCGGCATCGATGTCGGTGATCACGTCGTCATCAACCCGATGGCTGCGCCCAGCGGCATCATCGGCAATGGCGGTGCGACCGGGGCGCTGGCCGATTACCTGCTCATCGAGAACGCGGTCCGCGGAACCAGCCTGGAAGTCATCCCAGACCACATTCCGTGGGAAGTGGCTGCGCTGAATGAACCGATGGCCGTCGCACGCCACGGCGTCAACCGCTGCAGACCCAAACCTTCGGACAAGGTTGTCGTGTTCGGCGCCGGGCCGATCGGACTGGGCGCGACGCTGGCGTTCAAATCCGTTGGCGTGCAACACGTGGTGGTTGTGGACCTGATCGGATCCCGGCTCGACAAGGCATTGCAGATCGGCGCCGACGCCGTCATTAATTCCGCTGACGAAGACGTCTTGGCGCGCCTCATCCAGCTGCACGGCGAGGGCGAGAGCAGGTTTCCCGGCAAGGCCGGCACCAACATCTACCTTGACGCCGCCGGCGTGCCCGCCGTGGTGAACACTGCTTTGGCGGCTGCCCAGAGCGGCGCGACCCTGGCAATCGTCGGCGTCCACAAGGAGCCCGTTCCGGTCGAGCTCGTCAACGTGATGAGCAACGAAATCACCATCGTCGGAAGCATGGGATACCCCGACGAGATCTTCGAGGTGACCAAAGATCTCGTCGCGAACTGGGAGAAGTACGCGCTCATCGTGAGCCACACCATCCCCTTCGACAAGATCGGGGAAGCGTTCGAATTAGCCGGGACGCCTGGTGCCGCCGACAAAGTCGTTGTCGCATTCCCCTGACGCTCCGGTTAGCTGGGCAACCCGTTCTTGATCGCGGCGTCCTGCTTTCGGCCGATATCCGTCGCCACGCCGGGATCAATCGGATCGTTGGCCGCGCCGGCGAATTCCAGCTTCACCAGCGCCTTGCCCTCGGTGAACAAGAGCACCGTCACCGCCTGAGACTTGTCCGGCGAAGTGCCGGAGATCATTGAACCGTTGGAGCCGACGTCGGCCGGCTGCCAGGTACCGGTGAACCTGCCCGCGTAACCGTGTTTTGCGTTGTCGAGTGCGGCCGCCGCCGCGGCCGGATCGCTTGCGATCGAGATGGTGTCCCCGATGCGGCGACTGTTATCCGGGTTGGCGAAGAGCACCTCCACACCGGCGGTGCCGTTGGGATTCTGTACCGCCGGCTGAGATGCGTTGAAATCACCGCCGATATCACTCGGCTTGATCAGCAGCGCGCTGTAACCCGAGGGTTGCGAACTCGGGGAAGTCGCCGAAGCCGTGGGCGCTGGCGCCTTGTCGTCGCCGCATCCGCTGCAAATCGCACCCACGATGCTGGCGGCAACCGCCGCGACAACGCAAGTTTTGCGAGCAAGCTTCATGGGCATTCCTTCGAGATCAATCAGGTCCATCAGCCGCGGCGCCTGACGCTACTGCGAAAAGCTGACCGGAACAAGCCGCCCATGGTGCCGTGTTGCACAGTGAAAGCTTCCCCTACCTGCTCCACTCACTGCTAAGGAGATCGCGATGACGGGTCCGGTGGCGCGCGCCGTACGGTTCGACCGGTACGGGGGACGTGACGTGTTGTATGTGGCGGACATCGAGATGCCGTCGGCTGGTCCAGGCGAGGTGGTGGTGGAGGTACGCGCCGCCGGCATCAACCCGGGTGAGGCCGCCATCAGATCCGGAGCGATGGAGGAAATCTTCCCGGCGACGTTTCCGTCCGGCGAGGGCAGCGACCTGGCCGGCGTCGTTACCGCGGTGGGACCCGGCGTCATCGAGTTCTCGGTCGGAGACGAAGTTTTGGGATTCAGCTTCCGCAGATCGAGCCACGCCACCCACACCGCAGTCCCGGTGGATCAACTGATCCGCAAACCTGCCCAGTTGAGTTGGGAGGTGGCGGGCTCCCTGTACGTGGTCGGGGCAACGGCGTACGCGGCTGTCCGCGCCGTCGCGCCGCAGCAGGGCGACACGGTCGCCGTATCGGCGGCCGCGGGCGGGGTGGGCAGCCTCGTCGTCCAACTATTGACCCTGCGCAAGGCGGCGGTGCTTGGCATCGCGGGGCCGGACAACGCCGATTGGTTGCGCGCACACGGCGTCACCCCGATCGTCTATGGAGAAGGGCTGGCCGAGCGATTGCAAAAGGCGGCCCCCGATGGCATCGACGCATTCATCGATCTGTTCGGCCCGGACTACGTCCAGCTCGCCGTGGATCTCGGCGTGGCACCGGAGCGGATCGACACCATCATCTCGTTTCAAAAAGCGGGCGAAGTCGGTGCGAAGACCGAGGGCAGCGCCGAGGCGTCGACACCGGAAGTGCTCGCCGAGATCGCCGACCTGGTTGTGACCGGGGCCATCGATTTCGACGTAGCGGCCACCTTTCCGCTGGACCGGGTCGCCGATGCCTACGAAGAACTCGAGAAGCGGCACACGCACGGCAAGATCGTGCTACTGCCGAACGGCTCGCCGTAGTCGCGGCGACGGGGCCTCTTTCCGAAACTGGTGAGTGGTCCGATCAATGACCGTGCGACACGTCTGATGGTGCCGCGAGTACGCCGATTGGCATCCGCGACACGTACAGATCGGCCCGCGCGTCCGGGGTCGGGATGCGCAGCGCGCTCAACCTGTTGGTCACTCGGCGAGCCGCACGACCGAGCGCCGTTTCAAAACCGTTGACACGGTTAGCAACAACAAAAGACATAACGTTCTCCTTTTCGGAGATGAGCCCCATGGTTACGCGAGAAGCGCACGAGTCAAACAAGATTCAGATAAGAATGCTGGAACCAGATGGGGACAAGACGGATTTGGGATGTGGACTGTCGCCCAGACTATGGTCGCTTATCTCGTCCTCACCTCCTCAGAGCCGGGACACCCACGGTGCCGCCATAATCACCTGTACGGAAGAGGCACGACGGCCCGACGAAAATCGCCGGGCGCACCCCTCTCGTCGGAGCTTTGGCACTGCACGGCGTATCCGGACCTTCGCCCGGAAGCCACTTGGGCTCAACCCTTGGGTCCGGGAAGAGCTGTCCTGACCCGGGGCGTCTCTCGACGTTCGGGGTCAGTGGCCTGTGTCCATGAAGACGCCTCACCTACCGAGGTGCTTGCAGACTCCAGCTTGCACCGTCGCCCGCCGTTCGTCAAACGTTTACCTGTCATTTGTTTGACTTGGAGTGACCGGCGTCCGAGCCTGGCGGCGATCGGCCTGCGGCCTACTCTCGTCGGTATGCCTACAACGTTGCAGGATCCTAAAGTTGCGCCGCTGCTAGACCGGATGTACGCCGAGTCGAAGAACCAGATGTCACGGTTGCGCGGGATGCAAGGTCTGGATCGACCGATGACCACGCAGGAACGCACCGAGGCGATGAGCGAGTTCTACATCCCGGTGACCCCCGAGGCCGGTCGGCTGCTGTACTCGCTGATCCGCGCGACCCGCCCGAGAACGGTGGTCGAATTCGGCATGTCTTTCGGCATCTCGGCGGTACATTTGGCGGCGGCGGTGCGCGACAACGGCAACGGCCGGGTGGTGACCACCGAGCTCAGCACCACCAAGATCGCCGCCGCGAAGAAGACCTTCGCCGAGACCGGGCTCGACGACGTGATCACCATCCTCGAAGGCGACGCGCTGCAAACGCTCGAGGGGTTGGACGGGCCGGCCGATTTCGTTCTGCTCGACGGTTGGAAGGATCTGTACCTACCGGTGATCAAGCTGCTCGAACCGCGTTTGCCCACCGGGGCGCTGGTCATCGCCGACAACGCCAGCGCCGCCGACATGAAGCCATATCTTGATTACGTGCGCGACCCCGGCAATGGCTACGTCAGCTTCAACTTCTTGGTTCGGGAGAGTGACAGCATGGAAATCAGCTGCCGCACCAACGACTGACCCCTACTTCAGGGATTCCTCGAGCCACGGTGTCAGCCACTTCACGCCCTCCGGCGTGAGGTGCACGCCGTCGCTGCGTACTTTGATGCCGTCGACCTTGGCGGTGTAAACGCCGTCGGGGCATAGCTTTTTGTTCAGGTCGAGAATCTGGACGCCCTTGTGGCGGCTAACCGTGTTGCGCAGCATGGTGTTCCACTGGTTGACCCGATCCGGTTGGTCCTCCGGATACAGACGACCGTCCGGCCTTTCGCCGTCCCTGCTGTAGGGCACGCTGGCGACCACCACTCGGACCCCGGTTGAGCCCGCGATGGTGAGGGCCCGCTCGAGTTCGGCGTTGAGGTATGCGTCGAAGGTCGGGTCGCCGATATGGGTCCACTGTCCCTCGTTGACCCGATCCACGGTTTCCCAGCGGCCGATAACCAGCAGGGCGACGTCTGGCTGGTCCTGACCGACTTGCGTCGACCATCTGGTCGGCCAGCTGTCGCATTCAGCCCGCTGCTCAAGGGTTTGCCCGATATACCGGTACGGGGTGCCGCGCACGAGGCTGCAACCGATCACGGTGTGGTCGAGAAAGGCGAACCCCGGCGTCGGGGGAAGGTAATGCATCCAGGTCCAGCCAATCGAATCGCCGAATACCGATACGGTGAACGGCCGCTTCGGATCCCGGGGTTTCGGGTGGCTGTTGCTGGGGGGCGACGGCGAAACCGCCGCGACCGCCGAGACGCCGGGCGGCAGACCGGTCTCTCGTAAGCCGGGTCCGGTATTCACCGGAATCACCATCAATGTCACCGCGGCGGCGCTGGCTACGGTGGCCGCCGCCAATGGCAACAACGGGACCCCCGACGGCTGCCAGCGCCGGATGGGTTGTTCGATCAGCCACCATGATGCGGCCGCGGCTGCCAGCGTGGCTCCGCACCGAGCCGCGAACAGCGGGAGCCCGGACAACCCGGTGCGTTCGCCGCTGAGCGCCATAAAGATTGGCCAGTGCCACAGGTAGACGCCGTAGGAGATGGCGCCCAGCCACACCAGCGGCGGCACGGCCAGGATGCGGGCGATCGCCCCGCGCTGTTCCAATGTCACGGGCGCGACGACGAGAACCGCTGCCACAGCGACACCGATCAGCAGGCCGTGGCGGAACTCGCCGGCGTTGCCGGTCGCATAGTGCGTCGCCGCCGCCAGGCCCGCCAGGCCGATGACCGGCAGCACGCGGGCGACCCGTCGCCCCCATCGACTCCGGATCATGCACCACCCGCGGTTCAGCGACGGCCAATCCCGCACCAGCAGAGCCGATGCCGCGGACCCGATTAGCAAAGCCTCCGCACGGGTATCGGTGCCGAAATATACGCGGTCACGGGTGGCGTCGGAGGCAAGGGCGACGGCTAACCCGGCGGAAATCAGCGTCCCCAACGTGGCGATCACGAATATGGTGAACCGCACCCCGCCCACGGTGGCCCGCATGAAGTAGCGCCTCGCTCGCGCCGCCAACAGAAGGGTCACCGCGATCAGCAGGACCGGCCAGACAAAGTAGTACTGCTCCTCAACCCCCAGCGACCACGCATGCTGCAGCGGCGACGGCGGAGCGCCCTGGGTGAAATAGTCGGTCTTCTGGGCCACAAACCGCCAGTTCGCCACCCACAGAAAGGCGGCCAGCGCGTCGTCCCGTAATCCGGTCAGTGCCTGGGCAGGCAGAAGTTCACGGGCCGCGCCCACGGCCAGCACCATCAACATCAGCGCAGGCAGCAGCCGGCGCGCACGGCGAATCCAGAACCCGGTCAAGTCGATACGCCCGGCGCGGCCGAGCTCGTCGAGCAACAGCGACGTGATCAGGAATCCGCTCAGCACAAAGAAGACGTCGACGCCCAGGAACCCGCCGCCCATGCCGGGGATGCCGCCATGCTGGGCGAGCACCAGCGCAACCGCTATCGCGCGCAGGCCGTTCAGGGCGGGAATGCCGCCGCGCCGTTCCGGTTGATCCCAAATGGCCAGCCGGCCGACGCGCCGCACCGGAGCTACCCATCGGCGCTGCCGAGGGGAACCGGCCGGCGCGGGATCAGTCCCGCCCGGCTCGGCGCCTGCTGCTAGCGCGCCAAGACCACCTTCTGGTCCGGCGCCGTCGTTGCTGCCGATGCGTCGCTGCCCCTCCTCGTGATCTGAGCAAGTTTAGGGGCGGCTCGGGCGAGATTCACCGAAGGACACGCGTCCCTCGTCGAACAAGTGCGACTAAGTTCGCGGCCTAGGCGGGCGCGTAGCCCAGGGTGCTCTTGACCTCCAGATACTCGTTGAACGCGTATCCGCTCCACTCTCGACCGTTGCCGCTGCGTTTGTAGCCACCGAACGGCGCATTCAGGTCGAAGGCATGGTTGATCACCACCCAGCCGGCGCGTATCCGGCGGGCCACCGCGCGGGCATGGTCGAGGTCGACTCCCGAGACATAACCGGCGAGGCCGTAATCGGTGTCGTTGGCGATCTCGACGGCCTGATCGATGTCGTCATAGCCGAGGATGCACAACACCGGCCCGAAGATCTCCTCGCGCGCGATCTGCATGTCGTTGCTGACGTCGGCGAAGACCGTCGGTTGGACGTAATACCCCTTGTCCAGCCCCGCCGGCCGACCGGTACCGCCGGCGACGACGGACGCACCCGCGTCGATGCCGCTCTGGATCAGGCGCTGGATCCTGTCGAACTGCGTCTTGGACACCACCGGCCCGATCGCGGTCTTGTCGTCGGGGTCGCCGACCTTGACCTGCTCGGCGACCGCGCGCGCGACTGCGACGGCCTCGTCCATCCGGGAATTCGGGACCAGCATGCGTGACGGCGCGTTACAGCTCTGCCCGGAATTCGGCATCATGCCGGCCACCCCGGCGCGCACGCTGTCAGCGAACCCCGCGTCGTCGAGGACGATGTTGGGGCTCTTGCCGCCCAACTCCTGAGTCACCCGCTTCACTGTCGTGGCGGCGAGCCGGGCCACTTCGATGCCGGCGCGCGTGGACCCGGTGAACGACACCATGTCGATGTCGGGATGGCTGGCCAGTGCCGCGCCCACGCCCGGGCCGTCGCCGTTGACCAGGTTGTACACGCCGGCCGGGACGCCCGCGGCATCGAGGATCTCGGTGAATATGTACGCCGAAAAAGGCGCGATCTCAGACGGTTTCAGAACCATCGTGCAACCCGTCGCCAGAGCCGGGTACACCTTGACGGCGACCTGGTTGAGCGGCCAGTTCCACGGTGTGATCAGCCCGCAGACACCGATCGGCTCCTTGGCGACCAGCGTCGCGCCTTGCTGCTCCTCGAACTGAAAGTTCTTCAGCGCGTCGATCGCCGTCGTCAGGTGAGCGATGCCGAGGAACACCTGCGGACCCGCCGCCAGCGACGGCGGCGCGCCGATTTCCTCGGTGACCGCGTCGGCGAGGTCGCCCGCCCGCTTCTGGTATTCGGCCAGGATGGCCTGCAACAGGTCCAGCCGCTCTTCGCGACTGCTCTGCGACCAACCGGCGAAGGCGCGTCGGGCGGCGGTGACTGCCACGTCGACATCGTCGGCCGAGCCGAGCGAGATCTTGCCGGCGACCTGCTCGGTCGCCGGGTTCTCGACGTCGGAGGTTTTGGGCTGCAGCGGGTCAACCCACTTGCCGTCGATGTAGAAGTTCAAGTAGTCGCGCATGGCTGCTCCTTTTCGCGGTCCTTCTACTTACTGAGTGCCTTCGGCATACCAGGTGCGGAATCGGTCGTACTTTGGCATCTCCTCGGAATTCGCCTTGGGATCGATGCACACGTGCACTACACCGACTTTGCCACTGGCGTAGGCGCGAGCGATCGCCGGGACGATCTCCTCCTCCTTCTCGACGTACTCGCCGTGGCAACCGAAGCCCTCGGCAACCTTGTCCATCCGGACGTCCTTGCTCCAGTGCACACCGGGCTGCGGCGACGGCTGCTCGAAGGTGCGCTTGTACACACCCACCTCGAGGCCCCACTGGTGGTCCACCCCCACCACACACACCAGCGGCAGGTTCAGCCGCGCAGCGGTTTCCAGCTCGGCGATGTGGAAGAGGAACGCCGAATCACTGGTCAGCAGCATCACCGGGCGCTTGCCGCCTTCGGCCACCGATGCCCCAACCGCGTAGGGCAGGCCGGTGCCGAGGTGGCCGAAGTTCTGGTTCCAGATGACGTCGCGCGGCTTGGACTGCGAGTAGGTCCACTGGAAGATCACGGTCGCGCCGCCGTCGCGGACCAAGATGCCGTCCTCGAGTTCGTTGAACGCCTTGGTGGCCTCGACGACGTAGCGCGCCGGGTGGATCGGCGAGCGTCCGGACGGGGCCGATTCCGCCATGTCCGCAAGCTCTTTCGCATCCTTTTCGATCAGGACCTGCAGCGCGGGTGCGGGTTTGCGCGGAGCATCCTTGAGCGCCTCGACCAGCTGCGGCACCACGCCGCGCAGATCGCCGACCAGCGCCACGTCGAACCGGCGGTTGACGCCGATGGCGGCCGGGTCCTGCTCCACGTACACCCATTTGCGGTTCGCGTCGTTGCCGGCCCAATGCTGGGTCCGGCCGTAGTGCATCGGCTCACCGAGCTCGGTACCCAGCGCAACGCACAGGTCGGATTCCTCGACTGCCTCGTTGGCGGCCGGGGAGAACAAGTAGGGGAACGTCCGCTCCTGCAGTCCCGGGATGAACGAGGTCCCGCCGGAGGTCTGGATCACCGGGCAGGCCATGAGCTCGGCCAGCTCCTTGACCTCCTGTTGGGTACGGGAGGTGTGTACGCCGTGGCCCACCAGCAGGACGGGGCTCTTGGCCTCGCGGATCAGCTTCACGGCCTCGGCCAGCTCGCGGGTGCCGGCGCCCTGGTTGACCAGCCGGTAGCTCGACGGGCTCGGCGCCTCGTCGACATCGAGCTCCTCGAGGATCACGTGCGACGGGAACTCGACATAGGACGGACCCGGGGTGCCGGACATCGCCCTGCGGATGGCCTCGTGGATGATCTCGTCGGTCTGGTCGGCGTACTCGATCGAGCTGCTGTACTTCACCGACGCGGCGAAAAGCGGTTCCTGCTGGACGAATTGGATGCGGCCGCGTCGCACCCGGCGCTCGGTGATGCGGGCCCGCTGACCGCCGAGGAAGATCACCGGCGAGTTCTCGACGAGTGCGCACTGAATCGCCCCGGCGATATTGGCCATGCCCGGGCCCAGCGTGCCGATGCACAGGCCGGGCTTGCCCGTCATCCGCGACGCCGCCTCGGCCATGAATCCCGCGCTGAGTTCGTGATGCGGTGCGACCACCGACCACCCGCGCGCGTCGGCTTCGGCGAACATGTGCACGAAGTTCGGGTCCGGGATGCCGAACAGGGTATTGATGCCCTCGGCCTCGAACAGGTCGAGAATGCGCTTGTAAACGGGCACAGCCATAGTGGATAACTCCTTAGTTCGCGGGTAGACGCGAAAGCGCCCTCTGGAGCGCATTTCGGCTGTTTGCGTCCGCTCGTGCCCATTTCGGCGAGGACTTCTGCGGTGTGGGCGCCGAGCTCCGGCGCCGGCCCCGCGACGCGACCCGGGGTCTGCGAGAACCAGGTGGGTACGCCCGGAAAGCGCACGGGCCCGTGCGGGGTGTCGACGGTCTCGAACATGCCGACGGCGTTGAGATGCTCATTGTCGAACAGCTCGCCGGGGGTGTTCAGCGGCGCGGCGGGTATCTCGAGCTCACGGAAAAGCGCCAGCCACTCCTGGGTCGATCGCTGTTTCATCGTCTCGGCCAATAGCCCGTAGATCGAGTCGATCTGGCGTGCTCGCTGTTCCAGCGTCGAATACAGCTCACTGGCCCACGGTGGGTCGGACGGCAGCCATGAACGCGTTCCAGTGTTTGTCGTTGTAGATCAACGCGGCGATGTGGCCGTCGCTGGTGCGGTACGGGCGACGGTTAGGCGCCACGGCACGCGGATACACCGCCGGCCCCAGGGGAGGATCGAACAGTGCGCCGTTGGCGTGTTCGACGAGCATGAACGAGGCCATGGTTTCGAACATCGCGACCTCGACCTCCTGGCCCTCCCCGGTGCGCTCGCGGTGAAATAGCGCCATGGTCGTCGCGTACACCGCCGTCAGCCCGGCGATCTTGTCGGCCATGATGGTTCCGACGTAAGTCGGCCTCGCCGGTCAGTTGCTGTTGTACCGCCGGCAGACCGCATTCGGCCTGGATCGTGTCGTCGTAGGCGGGCCGGTCGCGATCGGGTCCGCGACGCCCGTATCCGTAGCAATTGGTGTAGACGATCGCCGGGTTGATCGCGGCGACGTCGTCGTAGCTGAAGCCGAGCTTGGCGATCGCTTTGGCGCGCATCGAGTGGATGAAGACATCCGCGGTCTCGATAAGCGCGCGCAGCGCCCGCGTTCCCGCTTCGGTTTGCAAGTCCAGCACGATGCCGCGCTTGCCCCGGTTGACGTTGACGAACACGCCATTCATGCCCGGCGCCGGACCGACCGAGACGTAGCGGGTGTTATCGCCCTGGGGCGGTTCGACTTTGATCACGTCAGCGCCCATGTCGGCCATGATCTGCGTGCAGTACGGCCCCATCACCATCGCGGTGAGGTCGATCACCCGCACACCGGCCAGCGGGCCCGACCTGGTCGGGCTAGCCATGGAGCGCGCCTTGGTCACTCTGGCGGTGCGCCAGTTCGAAGCTGTAGCGGATGTGCTGGTTATGTCCGTCGGGCACGACCGGAAAAATCAGCGGTGCCTCCACATACCGAATCGCATCGAGATGCTCGCCGACGTCCTCGACCGCCCACGACGGCCGGTACACGCCCGGGCTCTCGGCGATGACCGCCCGCGCCACTCGACCCGCCAGCGCGATGAACATTTCCCCAGTCACTGAACAGGATTCGTGCGCCAGCCAACCGACGACGGGCGCCACGAGGTCCGCGCCCATCGGCGGGTAGGCGGAGGTATCGATGCCCTCCGCCATCCTGGTCACAGCGGCAGGAACGATGACGTTGCACTTGACGCCGTCCGCGGCGCCTTCGATCGCCGCGACGTTCGACAGCCCGATCACGCCGGCCTTGGCCGCAGCGTAGTTGGCCACGTCGTGGTTGCCGTACATGCCGCCGATCGACGACGTCAGCACGATGCGGCCGTATCCCGCATCGCACATGGCCGAGAATGCGGGCCGCACCACGTGGAACGCGCCACGTAGGTGCACGTCGAGGACCGCGTCGAAGTCGTCGCCGGTCATCTCCTTCAGCGGGGCTCGACGGACGTTGCCCGCGTTGTGGATCAGGATGTCGATGCGGCCGTAGTGCTCGAGTGCGGTGTCGACGATCGCGTCGCCGCCTTCGCGGGTCGCGACCGACGCGGTACACGCGACGGCTTCTCCCCCGGCCGCGGTGATCTCGCCGACCACCTGCTCGGCCGGCCCGACGTCGATCCCCTCGCCGGTGAGGCTACCGCCGGCATCGTTGACGATGACCTTCGCTCCGCGCGAGGCCAGCAGCAACGCGTACGCGCGACCCAGGCCGCGGCCGGCTCCGGTCACCACGGCGACGCGATCGTCAAACCGCAACTCGCTCACGAAAGCTCAAGGCCTTCCAGGTCACCCCTGGCGCGCCAATCGGCGAGCAGGTCGCCGAAGGCGTAGAAGCCCGGCGAGTAGAAATCACCGAGGAACGCACCATTGTTTTTGGCACCACCCTGACCCTCGTTGTTGTAATAGCCAGGGGTACAGGACATCTCGAAGGACGAGTTGTCGATCGCGAGCTCGCGGACCGTTCTGACCCAGCCGTCCTGGCCCTCCGGACTAGGTTCGACGGTGGTCGCGCCGCGTTTCTGCGCCTCGGCGATGATATAGGCGATGTGCTCGGCCTGTTGCTCGAACATCGCGGTGGTGTTGGCCGAGACGCCGCCCTGGATGAAACCTGTGAAGAACTGGTTGGGGAATCCGCGGGTGGTCATGCCGTGCAGCGTCTGATATCTGTCGTGCCAGTAGTCGAACAGCGACTGGCCATCTCGGCCCTCGATGACGTCGACCGCGAAGCGCCGACTGATCTCCGTGGAGATCTCGAACCCGCTGGCGAATACGACGCAATCGACCTCGTACTCAATGCCGTTGGCAACAATGCCCTTCTCCGTCAGGCGCTCCACACCCTTGGATTCCGACACGTCAACCAACGTCACGTTGGGCAGGTTGAACGCCGGCAGGTACGTCTCGCTCGAACACGGCCGCTTGCACATGAAGCGGTAGTACGGCTTGAGTGCCTCGGCGGTGTCGGGGTCGTCGACCAGGGCGTCCACGCGGCGCCGCAGCCGATCCATGATCTTGTAGTCCTCTTCCTCACGGATCACCATGATCTCCTCGATCCCCAGCGACGCGGGATCCGGGCTGGCGGCAATCCGGGCGGTCATGTTGCGGCCCAATTCGGTCCAGAAGTCGCACACCAGATCCGGTTCGCCGAAGACCACCCCGACAAACGGTGACCAGTTGTGGAAGTTGCGCTTGCGCTCCTCCTGCCAACCGGGCTGCAGGGCCGCCGCCCAGGCCGGGTCGGTGGGGGTGTTGGCGCGCATGTCCACCGACGACGGGGTGCGCTGGAAAACAAAGAGCTGCTTGGCATCCCGGCCTAGATGCGGCACCAGTTGGACGCCGGTAGCCCCCGTGCCGACGAGTGCGACCCGCTTATCGGCCAGCCTATGCAGGCCGCCGTTGGCGTCGCCGCCGGTGTAGTCGTAGTCCCAGCGCGCGGAATGGAACGCGTGGCCGCCGCCGTCCAGGTATTCCTTCAAACCAGGGATACCGGGCAGCTTCGGCTTGTTGTACGAGCCCTGCGCCATCACCACGAACCGCGCGCGGATGTCGTCGCCGCGGTTGGTGGTCAGCCGCCAGCGTTTGCTCTTCTCGTCCCAGCGCATGGTATCGACCTGCGTCGAGAAGATCGCGCCGTCATAGAGGTCGAAGTGTTTGCCCATGGCCTGGCAGTGCGCGAAGATCTCGGCGCCGTCGGCGAACTTCTTGCTCGGCAGGAAGTCGAGTTCCTCGAGCATCGGGATGTAGCAGTAGGCGTCGTTGTCGCACTGGATGCCCGGGAAGCGGTTCCAGTACCACACTCCGCCGAAGTCCCCGGCCATGTCGATGACCCGAACATTCTGCACACCAGCCTTTTTCAGGTAAGCGCCCGACAACAATCCGGCGAACCCGCCGCCGAGGACGACCACCTCGATGTCCTCGGCGATCGGGGCGCGGTCGGCCACCGGGGTGTACGGGTCTACCTCGTAGAGGTCGGCCAGGTCACCGTCGAGTTCGAGGTACTGCGCGGCGCCCTCCTTGCGCAGGCGCTTCTCGCGCTCCTGGGCGTACTTGGCCCGCATCGCGTCGATGTCGACGTCCTGCGCTACGTCGGTGGGCCCGCACGGCGTTTCAGCGGTGGTCATCTATTTCAAAGCTCCTGTGGTTCGCCGGTGCCCATGTACTTCGACAGTTGGTAGTGCAGGTTGACGGTGCTGCGTTCGCGGTACGGGTTGGGCTTGGTGCCGGGGAAACCAAGCGATTTCATGCCCTGCTGCACGGCGGCCATGTTGGAGAAATCCTGCGGCAAAACCGACCGCCACCGGGGATCACCGACCGGTGTGTATTCCCAGTCCGCCTCGGGCTCTTGGCCCTTCGGGTACAGCTCGAACACCGACACCTCGAAGAGGCACTTGTCCGGGTTGTAGCTGGGGTGCGGCCGTGCGCCGTAACACAGCGCGCTGGTCAGGCCCTGGCCGATCTGGAAGTTCGGGAAGATCTGCCATGCGGTGCCGGCCTGTCCGAGGATGTCGGACGGAATCGTCGGCCAGATCACGCCGCGGGCCTCGTCGTCCCTGCGTGCCGATGCCAGCCAGTGCTCGAGAACTTTGTCGGCCGGTGTGCCCTCGGGCAATTCGTCGACAAGTCGCTTGGCGGCGTTCACCAGCGTCTGGGTGGTCGTGGCGTTGGTCTCCTCCATCGTGTACACCTGCATCTGCGCGGTGGACACACGTGGATCGGCGCCGGTGCCGAGACGGATCTTGGACTTGGTGGCTTCCAGGTCTTTTGGAGCGTCATAGCCGATGTTGCTGTGTTTGCCCTGCGCCTTGGCCCAGCCCTTGAATTCGCCGAACTGGTTGAACTCCGGATGGGTGGTGTAGACGTGGTACGTCTCGTTGAAGGCCTCCATTGCGACCTTCCAATTGCAATCGAAGGCCAACCACTTGCGCCATTTGCAGCGCATGTTCTCGAGACCGAACGGGTCAAGGATCTTGGCGGCGGGGAACAGGAAGTCCGCCAGCGGCTCGCTGTCGGGGTCCATGTTGATCCACAACCAGCCGCCCCAGGTGTCGACTTTAACGGTAGCAAGGTGGGTGTTCTCGGCTGTCAGCGCTTCCTGCCAGTCCGGTTGTTCGCGGATATGGGTGCACGCCCCATCCAGGCCGTAGGTCCAGCCATGGAATCCGCAGACGAACGACTTGCGCGCGCGACCGCGGGCGTTCTTCGCGCCCTCGGGGGTGTCGATCAACCGGCGTCCGCGGTGCATGCAGACGTTGTGGTGGGCGCGAAATCGCGTCTGCGTCGTTCTGGTCGGTGCGCACCACGATGATCGAGTCGTCGAGGATGTCGTAGGTCAGGTAACTGCCCACCTCGGGCAGCTCTTCGACGCGGCCCACCTGCTGCCAGACTTTTCGCCACAGCTTGTCGCGCTCGGCACGGGCATATTCCTCGCTGATGTACGCCTCGACGCCGATCGTCGTCGGTTTCGACAACTCATCGGCTGCTGCGGAATCCACGCCCTTGGCGAGATCAGTCATCACATCCTCCTAATGGCCGCGCGGAAGGATTCGTCTTTGAGAAACAACGATGTGTTGTCGGCCGCGAGATGGCTCCATTTGAGGTCGAGCCCGCCGTCGACGAGAAGCGTCTGGCCGGTGATGTAGCTCGACAATTCCGAGAGCAGGAAGAGGATGGCGCCGGCCTGTTCCTCGGGGCGTCCGCGCCGGCCCATCGCGATCGCCTGCCGGTCGCGGTCCGGGTCCTCGTCGACATAGGTCCGCGAGGCCGCGGTCTCGGTGACGCCCGGCGCCACGGCGTTCACCCGGATTCCGGCCAACGCCAGTTCGAGCGCCATCGTGCGGGTCATCGCCGTGATCGCGGCCTTGGCGGTCCCGTATGCGACGTGAAACGGCGCAGTGTTCATGCCGCTGATCGACGAGATCGACACGATCGACCCGGGGAGCTGCCGCGCGACCAGTTCGGCCGCGACGGCCCTGCTCATGAAAAACGCCGTCTCGAGATTCGCGGTGAAGATCTCGCGCCAGTCGCTGCGGGTCACCCGGGTCGACGGCATCCAGGTCGATGGCGCAGCACCGCCGGCGACATTGACCAGACCGTACAAGCTGCCCTCGGTTCGCCGCACTTGGTCGATCACCGCGGCGACGCCCTCGTCGGTCGACGCATCGGCCGCAACCGGCAGCACCGCCAGACCCTGGTGGGCCAACGGCGAGATGTGCTCGTCGAGGTTTTCCTTCGACCGGCTCACGGCGATCACCGTGGCCCCGGCTCGAGCGGTCATCGCGGCTACGGTCGTGCCGATTCCGCCGCCACCGGCGCCGGAGACCACCACGATGCGACCATCGAGCCTGAGGAGATCCTCCATAGCCTGCTTTCGGCATACCTTCGAATGTTGTCCGGACAAGATATGAGATTCTGCCCGTCGGAGAATACTATTCCCATCGCTGTACGTCGCTGTCAAGGTCGAGCACGAGGCTTTGGTGGCTATTGTCTGGACTAGCAGGACTTGGTAGCGTCCAGCCCAAACGGGCGCTTCCGTCTTCATGGGAAGGATCACGGCGAGACCATGGGCCTCTCATCGCAGCCATCACGGTATGCCCCCTCGAATTCCCTGAAATCCCACGCGCACCAAGCCGATGTCGCCGAGTCCTGGCGACTGGAGCGAATCACCGCGCCCAGTCGCCTGTTCGGCGCCAACGGGCTGCGCACCGGCCCGGACGGTCGCGTTTACATCGCCCAGGTGACCGGCAGTCAGATCAGCGCGCTGGATCACCGCACCGGGGAACTGGGAACCATCAGCCCCAAGGGCGCCGACATCGTGGCGCCCGACGACGTCGCGTTTGACGCGAGCGGCAACCTATACGCGACCGAAGTCATGGACGGCCGGGTCAGCATGCTTGACACCGCCGGCCGCGCCCGAGTGCTGCGCGACGATATCCCGTCGGCCAACGGCATCACCGTTCATCAGGGCCGGTTGTTCATCGGTGAATGCCGCGAGGGTGGGCGTCTGCTCGAACTCGACCTGGGCGGCGGATCACCACGCGTGCTGTTGGAGAATGTGCCGTCACCGAACGCCATGGAGGTCGGGCCGGACGGCCTGCTGTATTTCCCGGTGATGGGCGCGAACGAGATCTGGCGCATCGACCCCGACGGCGGCGAGTCACAGCGCGTTGCCGGCGATCTCGGTGTGCCCGATTCGGTCAAATTCGATTCCAAGGGCTACATCGTCTCGACCCAGGCGGCCAGCGGCCAAGTGCTGCGCATCGATCCTCGCGGCGGCGAACAACGTCTCCTGGCCCAGTTGAATCCGGGGCTGGACAACTGCACCTTCGTCGGCGACCGGTTGCTGGTATCCAACTTCACCGGCGAGATCACCGAGATATCGCCGGACGGGACGACGCGAGCGGTGTTACCCGGCGGGCTTAACTGGCCGATGGATCTGACGGTGGGCCACGACGGACGGCTCTACGTTGCCGACGGCACGTATTTCTATGTCGTCTTGCCCGACGGGTCTCTGCAGACCATGGGGATGCTGTTCAGTCCCGGCTATCCCGGCTTCGTGCGCGGCGTTACGTCGACCGGACCCGGTGAGTTCGTGGTGACGACGTCGGGTGGCCAGGTCACGCGCTACCGACCGGGGTTGAGCGAAAGCGACGTGCTGGCCGACGGTTTGGACCAGCTCTACGGCGTCGCCGTCGGTCCCGGCGGTCCGGTTTTCGCCGAATTGGGCACGGGTCGGCTTCTTTCGTTGAGCTCGGCAGGCATCGAGGTGCTGGCGACCGATCTGCGTGAACCGGTCGGCGTCGCGATCGACGCAGACGGGGCGTGCCTGGTGGCACAGGCCGGCGCCGGAACCGTGGTCAAGGTCAACGGATCAAGGATCGAGACCGTCGTCGCCGACCTCCAACGCCCGCAAGGCATCCTGGTGCGCAACGGTGTGCTCTACATCGTCGACGCCGGCGCCAAGAAGTTGATTGCGTTTGACCTGAACACCCATGTTCAGCAGACCATCGCGGCCGGCTTACCGGTCGGGCCCCCGCCGGGCGTGACCCCCAAACCGCTGAAAGGGATGGCGCCGTTTTCCGGGCCGCAGGGCCCATTCGCTGGAATTGCCGCCGCCGCCGACGGGACCCTCTACATCTCGGCCGACGGTGAGGGCAGCATCCTGGCACTGCGCCGAACGCAGGACATCCGCTGATGCCCCAAGCCATCTCGAATGATCATCGCTACCTGCAGATCGCACGCACGCTGCGTAAGGAGATCGTCGACGGGGTCTATCCGGTGGGTTCGCAGCTGCCGACCGAACACCAGTTGTGTCAGCGATTCGACGTCAGCCGCTACACCGTCCGCGAAGCACTCCGGCGGCTGCGCGAGGATAACCTCGTCGCGTCACGGCCGCGGGCGGGCACGCATGTGGTTCCCCGGCCGTCGTCCAGTTCCTATGCGCAGGACGTGATGTCGATCGACGACCTACTCGCCTTCGCCGCCGGCGCGCAGCTGACCATCGAATCCAACGCGATGGTTTCGATCGACGTCGCGACCGCCACCCGGACCGGACTGGAGCTCGGCACCCAGTGGCTTGCCGTATGCGGTTACCGGCAAGCCGACGGCGCCTCGGTGCCCATGTGCCGAACGGAGTACTACATCAACCGCACGTTCGCCGCGGTGGGTAGACTGCTGCAACGTCACACCGGACCGATTTTCCCGTTGATCGAGGATTTGTTCGGCGTGAACATTGCCGAGTTGCACCAGGAGATCGCCGCGGTCCAGCTGTCAGCCGAGCTGGCGGCCGGCCTCGGAGTCGCGACGGGCACGGCGGCATTGCAAATGGAGCGCACCTACAAGACCTCGGACGGCGAGGTCGCCCAGGTGACGATCAACACTCATCTCTCATCGAACTTTCGGTACGCGATGACCATGCGCCGCGTCAACAACCAGGCCGGTTGAGGTGATCGCCCGGGTCCACCAAGACACGGCACTTGCGGCGGAAGCCTACCGGCGCGGCCTGTGGGTACGCACCACACTGGCCGATTCACTACGCGCGGCGGCGGAGGGCTCGCCGCGGCGAACGGTGCTGGTGGACGCCGACATTCGGTTGGACTGTGCCACGCTGCACGCCCAGGCCAGCGCGGTTGCGGCCGGCCTGCTGGCGCGCATGCCCGACGGGCAGCGTCGTGTCTTTCATGCTGCCCAACTGGCACGAAGCCGCGGTGATCTATCTGGCCGCGACGCTGGCGGGCATGGTGGCCAACCCGATCTTGCCGTCCATGCGGGATCGTGAACTGCGTTTCATCCTCGAAGACGCTGACAGCCGGATGATCTTTGTTCCAGCGCATTTTGGCCGCCACGACTACGTCGCGATGCTGGCGCGGGTGACCGCGCAGCTTGAATCACCGCCCGACGTGGTGGTAGTCCGCGGTGACGCCGGCTCGAACTTCATCCCGTTCGCGTCACTGCTTGCGGAGCAGGCCGACATCGGAGAGCTGCCCGAGCTGGACCCCGAAGCCGTGCGGATGATCCTCTACACCTCCGGGACGACCGGAAGGCCGAAAGGTGTTCTACACAGCCATAATTCGATCCACGCCCTGATCTGCCAGATCCGCGATCACTGGCTCGTCGACCCAGGCGACAGATTCCTGGTCGCCTCACCGATCGCTCACATCGGCGGCTCCATCTACGCGTTCGAATGCCCTTTGCTGCTGGGCACGACAGCGGTGCTGATGGACCACTGGAACGGCGACGACGCGGTGCGGCTCATGCAGTCCGAAGGCTGCACGCACATGGCCGGAGCAACGCCTTTCCTGGAGCAGATCCTGGCTGCCGCACAACGCTCCGGGACTCGCCTGCCTGACCTGAAGGTATTCATCTGTGGCGGTGCGTCCGTTTCGCCATCGCTGATCCGCAGGGCAGCAGCGTATTTCGAGTCGGCGATCGTCACCCGTGTTTACGGCTCGACGGAGGTGCCGGTGACAACGATAGGAAGCCTGCAAGACGCCGACCACGCCGCCGACACCGACGGCCATACGGGCCTTGCCGACATCAAGCTCATCGGTGACAACGGCGCCGGCGAAATTTACGTCCGCGGGCCGCAGATGCTGGTGGGCTATCAGCATCCGGAGGATGAGGCCGAATCCTTCGATGCCGAAGGTTACTTCCGCACCGGGGACCTCGCCCGCTGGGTCGACGATGAGTATCTCCTCGTCACTGGACGGGCCAAAGACATCATCATCCGTAACGGCGAGAACATCGCACCCAAAGAGGTCGAGGACATCCTGAGCGGCCACCCCGGCATTGCCGAGATAGCCATCGTCGGGCTGCCCGATCCGCGGACCGGGGAACGGGCATGTGCCGTCGTGGTGCCCGCGGCGACACCCGGCCCGGACGTCGAAAGCTTGCGCAGTTTCCTGCACGAGTCAGGCGTTGCCAAGTTCAAAGCGCCCGAGCAAGTGGTTCTTTGGGACGTCCTACCGAAGAATGACGCGGGCAAAATACTGAAGCACCAGATCAAGGCGGCACTTATGAAGAAGGATCGATGAAGGGCAGGCGATGCAGGTAGCGATCGTAACCGGGGCGAGCGGCGGCATCGGCTTCGGCTGCGCGACAAAGCTCGCCGAGATGGGCATGGCGGTGTTGGCGACGGGCCGAAACGCGGACAAGCTCGCCGAATTGGCGCAATTTTTGAAGGAAACACAAGGCGAATCCGATCGGGTGTTGACGCACGCCGCCGATCTGCGCGAGGACGAGGCTCCCGGACGGATCGTGGAGCTCGCCGTTGCTCAATGGGGCCACGTCGACTTCCTGATCAACATCGCCGGGATCGGTAGCCCGAAGCCGGTGGACGAGACGGACGACGAATTGCTGGATCATTTCCTGGATTTGATGCTGCGCGCGCCGTTTCGCCTGATTCGCGAGACACTGCCGCACATGCCGGCCGGCTCGGCGGTCATCAACGTCACCTCCACCTTCGCGGTGGTTGGCGGCCTGCGCGGCGGCGCTTACTCAGCCGCCAAGGGCGGACTCACCGCACTGACCACGCATATCGCCTGTCAATACGGGGCGCAAGGGATCCGCTGCAATGCGGTGGCTCCCGGGGTCATTCAGACCGCGATGACCGAGCATCGCATGCAGGATGAGCGGTTCCGGCGGATGCAGGTCGAGATGACGCCCCATCAGCGGCTGGGCACGGTTGAAGACGTCGCGAGCACGGTGGCGTTCTTGTGTTCTCCGGGTGGCGAGTTCATCAACGGCCAGACGATTGTCGTCGATGGCGGTTGGAGCTCCACCAAATACCTCTCCGACTGGGCCCTCAACTCGGAGTGGCGGGCCCGTTAGCCCTGACGCTCAGGCGGTCTCGAAGTGCCGCCGGATGCCCGCCAGCATCTCAATGTGCGCTTTGACTCCTTCGCCCACCGTGATCGCGGCCAGTGGCCGCGGCGCGGCGAATCGGATTCGCTCCGTGACGCGGGTTCCGCCGTCGATCGGCCCAAAACTCACCGTCCCGCGCAGCCGCACTCCAGGCGATTGATCCGCCTCTGTGGTCACGGTGAGTTGCGGGTCATCGGATCGAACGTGCAGCCGCGCCCGGTAGGTGATCTGCATCGTGAACGGTCCCAACGGAATCCGATCAATCACGCGATAGCTCTGACGGTATCCGTCCGGGGTCTCGTCGCGGGACTCGACCTGCACGGACACAATCAGCGGGTGCACGAGTTTGATGTTGTCCAGGTCGACGTAGAAGTCGCGAACCTGAGCTGGCGGCGCGGGCACCTCTTCGGTCAGCGTTCTCTCGGCGCGGGCCGTCCACCAGCTCATAGAACACAACCTATCTCCTGAGTCCACGAGCGTAACCGCACTGCGACTTCCCGCCAGATTTTTCGCAGTGGCGTTACGCTCGCGAAGTGGGCGAGCCGACTCTCAGCGCGGGCGTGGTTGAGCGATATCTGAAGTACCTGGCCGATCACGATTGGGACGGACTGGCCAGCACCATTGCCGATGAGGGCCTGGTCCGAGAGGGCCCGTTCTGCGACGTCATCGAAGGCAAGGCGCACTACGTTGCCTACCTTCGCAAGGTCCTCACCCAACTCAAGGGTCATCGGCTCGACGTGCACCGTGTCTCGCGCGCTGAAAACCGGGTGTCGTATGTGGAGCTAACCGAATCCTTCAAGATTGACGGCGTCACGACCGAATGGCCCGAATGCATTCTCTTTGAGCAGGGCGACGACGGGCTGATCTCTCGCGTGAGTGTCTTCTTCAAGCAGCGGGGGGCCGCGTCGTAGGTGGAGTCACACAGTTTGTTGAGTTAATGCAGATAATGTGCGTTAACGCGTATAGCATGGGCCCTGTGGATGTTGAGCAAGAAGTTCGGCGCCGCACAGGCGGTAGATCCGCACGGGTGCGAGACGCGGTGCTGCACGCGACTCTCGAGGCATTGTCGGAGCACGAGCCCGGGGACGTGACGATCAGCGAGATCGCCCGTCGGGCAGGAGTTCATGCGACCTCGATTCAGCGGCGCTGGGGATCGAAGGAGAACGTCCTGCTCGAGGCTCTCCTCACCTTGAGCCAGCAGAAAGTGCCGATTCCCGATACCGGTTCGTTGCGGGGGGACCTGGCCGCGTTCGGCCGGTCGATGGCCGGCTACCTTGCGTCAGCCGCGGGTGGGACGGTGGCGCGGACGCTGGCTGCCAGCGAGGATGACGCTTTCCTGGCCGCTAATCGTGAGCGGCTGGTCTGGGCCCGTTACGAGGCCGCCCGGGTCATGATCGACCGTGCCGCCGAACGGGGCGAACTGCGTCCCGGAACCAACCCGCAGGTCGCGCTCGAACTTCTCGTCGGGCCATTGCACTATCGCGCCCTGATCACCAGGCACCCCGTCGACAGCGGCTACATCGAGGAATTGGTCGACACCCTGCTGCGCGGACTGGCCGAATAGGTTCGGGTTGCTAGCGGGATGGGTCGATCAGCGCGCCATAGGTGATTGATCGCGATATCCCGCGGATGTCGGGTACCGGGTAGGGCCGGCCGGTCGGCGGGTTGCCGGCGTCTACCTGTTGGACCATGCCGATGACGATGACGTCGTAGGCTGGGTCGACCCAAAACCAGGTGCCGTGTACGCCACCCCAGTAGTAACTGGCCGCGCCGATCGCGCCGCCGTTGAAATCGGCGTGTGCGGGGTCGAGCACGATGCCAACCCCCATGCCGTAGCCAACCCCGACGAACGGTTGGTTGAAACGCAGCGGAACGCCCTGCGGCAGCAGGTTGGTCGTCATCAGCCGGACCGAGGTCGGCGCCAAGATCCTTGCGCCGTCAAGCACCCCGCCATTGGCCAGCATCTGCGCGAAGCGCAGGTAGTCCTGCGCCGTCGAGTACAGCCCGGCGATCGAAAGTAGATACTTCGGCTTCTCCCCTGCGGGAGTTCCGGCCAGCACCGGGAAGGGCGATTGGTCGGCCGCAAGCTCGAGCTTCAGGTTCTTGTCGAGTGCGTATCTAGGTGCAATGCGGTCGCGGTCCTGCGGCGCGACACCGAAGCCGGTGTCCAGCATGGCAAGCGGAGCGAAGATCCGGCGTTCGAGAAAAGTGTCTAGCGGCTCACCGGATAATCGCTGGATGATGACGCCCTGGACTTCCTGTTGGAGGCCGTATCGGAACAGTGTGCCGGGTTGCGCCTCCAGCGGGAGCTTCGCCAGCTTGGCGATGAAGTCCTCGTTGGTGCCGCTGAAAAGATCTGCGGCGGCGTATATCTCGTCCAACTTCGGATTGGTGCTACCCATTGGGACGAGGAAGGCGAAGCCGGCGCAGGTCGCCATAAGATGACGCATGGTCATCGGACGATCCAGCGGAACCAGCCTGTCGTTTTCGAGCACCTTCAGATCGGCGAATTCGGGAATGAACGCTGTGACGGGATCATCGAGCTGCCACTTGCCCTCTTCGTAGAGGGTCATCATGGCCGCGGCGATGATGGGTTTGGTCATCGAGGCGATGCGGAAGATAGCGTCTTCTCGCAACGGCGAACGACTTTCGAGCGTCTGGTAGCCGTAGCGCTGGGACTTCGCAAGCTTGCCATGGCGGGCGACCATCACACTGATTGCCGCGTAGTGGCCGGCATCGATCTCGGCCCGCATCGCGTCGTCGAGCCGGTCCAGGCGCTCTGGACAGAACCCGACCGACTCCGGATCGACTACCGGCAGCGGTGACGTCGTCATGAGGTGCTCGTCGCGAAGTCTGCAATGCTGCGGGCGGTGTCACGGCTGATGTCGGGACAGAGGACGGGCAGGATCTCGGTGCCGTGGACGGTGCCCATGACTTGGCGGCAACGCGCACGGACGCCGCTCTGCAGAAGCAGTCGGTAGAAGCCAATCCCTTCATCGCGCAACGGATCACACTCGTTGACGCTGATCACCACCGGGGGGAGACCCCGGACATCCTCGGCCGTGGCCATGCCGGGCCACGCGAGCGGGTTGCGGGCCTTGAACGCGTCGATGCCGTAGGCCATCGTGCTGCGGTTTTCCTGCACGAAGATGAAGATCCCCTCGTTCTCGACCGAAGAAGGATTCTGCGGCAGCGGCCACTGGCCCGCGATGAAGGGGCACATCGCGAAAAGGCCTTGAATCAAGCCAAGATTGCCGTCTTGCTTCAACTTCATCCCGACAGCGAGAGTCAGGTTCCCGCCGCCACTTTCGCCGGCGGCAACGATGCGCCCGGGATCGATGCCGAGCGAGTCCCCGTGGCCGTGGACCCACTTGAGGCCCGATACGCAGTCGTTCAATCCGGCAGGAAAGGGAGCCACTTCCGGTGCCGACGACGGGTGCACCGAGTTGCGGAAATCGACCATTGCCACCCCGACGCCGCAGGCGGCGATCATGCGGCCCCACGTTTTGTAGTTGCCCAGGTAGCACGAACTGAACTGCATGCGGCCACCGTGGATGTAGTAGACGCATGGCACGGTCTCGCCGTTGTCGGGCCGGATGTACTGGATCTTGATGGTGTTGCCATCCGGGGAAGAGGTGAAGGTCTCCGTGCGGACCGCAAGGCCGGCCGACGGGGCGATCTCCTCGCTGTCCATCGCGTTGAATAGGGCATTCGCACGGTCCTGGGCGGCCAAAGCGTCCGGGGTGTACTCCTGCGCCAGCAACTCTTCCCGGCTTGAGACGTTGGGCCTGACGGCCCCTAGGTCAATGCCGGCGAAAGCCGCCTTGATCCGCGGATCGAGGCGTGGGTCGAGTTCAAGCTTCGAGGTCATGTGCTCCTCCCTGGGACCGAACCGTCGCCACCTTGTTAGCGCATCAGTACTGCGTTAAGGAACCTACTCCTCCCTGTCAGTTAACGCAATATCATTGCGTTAAGTCTCAGCCGGTCGTTTTGCGCTTGTCCAACGTTGGCCGTTGGTCATTCGGATCATTCGGATCCGGCTCACCGAACCATCGGGACGGAACGTGCGCACCATATGCGTCATGCCAGGCCCACCACTCGTATGGCGGGCTCTGCGGATAACCCTCCGGCGAGTCCTCCCAATTCTCCTGACGTCCCAGCGCCGTCATGTCCAGGAAGCTCCAGGTCGTTCCCAGTGCCTCGTCGCCGCGGTTGTTGATGAAGTAGGTGCGGAACACCCGGTCCCGTCGTGGATGAACACATTGGTCCCGTGCCACTCGTCCACGCCGAAGTCGGCGTCAGAAACCGTCGGTAATCGTGTACCACGGCATCTGCCAGCCCATCCGCGCCTTCAACCGCTCGATGTCGGTCTGCGGCGAAGGCGTGGCGAACACCAGCGTGGTGTCGCGGGCGTTCAGGTGCGCGAGGTTGCCGATGTGGTCGGCGATCATTGAGCAGCCCGGGCAGGCATGATCGGGCCAGCCGTGCACGCCGGGCTCGAAGAACGCGCGGTAGACCACCAGCTGACGGCGGCCCTGGAACAGCCCCAGCAGGTTCACCTTGCCTTCGGGCCCTTCGAACTCGTAGTCCTTTTCCACCGCCAGCCACGGCATCCGCCGACGCTGCGGCGGCCAGCGCGTCACGGGCCCGGGTCAACTCCTTCTCCTTGACCAGCAGTTTTTGGTGTGCCGCCGTCCACTCTTGCTCCGACACGATCGGGGGTATGTCCATTTGTTAAGTCCGCCTTTCGGTTTCAGTAGCTTCAGGCCAGTGCCGACAGGCCGGAAGACGCGAGTAGGTATGCGCCGTGGTCCCCGGCGCCACCGGTGGCGATCTCCAGGACGGACTTGCCGACCTGCTCGGCGTCGAGCACCGGACCCGTGGATTGCACGAAGGTTTCAACGTCGACACCTTGTCGCTCGGCGTAGGCCGCCACGGCTTTGCCGCCCAGTTCGGTGGCCGGCGTCAGCCGCGGGAGCACGGACACGAAACGGATACCCAATCCGGCCCGTTGCGATTCGACAGCTGCGTAGCTGGTGATGAACTTGACGGTGGCCTTCGCGCCCGCATAGCCACCGCTCAGCGGTGACCCGTTGACGGCGGCGCCACTGGACATCGCGATCACCGAGCTGCCCGGCAGGCAGCGGCCGCTGTAGCGCGTACCGCGTCCAGTGGAACGCCTGCGCGACGTCCACATTCCAATTCAGGCTGAAGCTCTCCCAGGTTTGCTCCTGTAGGGGGCCCATCAGCGGAGCTGCCCCGGCGCACAGCACCAGCGTGTGCGGCTGGTACTCGTCGATGAGCCGGGCCGCCGTTGCCGGATCAGCGGCGTCGCCAACCACCGCCGTGAAGCGGTCGCCCAGCTGGCCGACGACCTCATCGAGCTGCGCCCCGGTGCGCGCAACACCGATCACGTGCGCCCCGGCGGAAGCCAATGCGGCGGCGATGCCGCGGCCAAAGCCGCGGCCGGCCCCGGTCACGATTGCTCTGGTGTTTTCGAGGGTTTGCGGAGGCTGGTTCATGTCGTACTCGCTTTCAGGTGACGCGGATCGGTTCTACTAATTCAGATACGTCGCGACAGCGAGATTCATCGCCGCCGACCGATTAATTTCGGCACCCGGTTGGCTCTATATAGATGAAGCGTTCTGTTCCAGCCGAGATAGGAGCCCGCCCATGCAGGCCGAGGAGGACTTCATCGAGCGGGCGGCGCCGTTTCGTGCCGAGCTGATCGCGCACTGTTACCGCATGCTCGGTTCGGTGCATGACGCCGAGGACTTGGTCCAAGAGACGTACTTGCGTGGCTGGCGCGGCTACCAGACCTTCGAGGAACGCGCCGCACTGCGCACCTGGCTGTATCGGATCGCCACAAATGCGTGCCTGCGCGCGCTGGAGAGCCGGGCCCGGCGAGTGCTGCCGGCCGGTCTTGGCGACGCCTCGAGCGACCCGGGTGCCGGTCTGGAAGGGACCGCCGGCAGCCACGAGTGGCTTGAGCCGCTACCCGACACGTTCACGCCTGAAACGGCGTTCACCGCCCGGCAAAGTGTGCGGCTGGCTGTGATGACGGCCCTGCAGGAGCTCCCGACGCGCCAGCGAGCCGTGTTGATCCTGCGCGACGTCGTGCAGTTCAGCGCCGCCGAGGTTGCCGAGCTACTGGAGACCACACCCGCCGCGGTCAACAGCTCGCTGCAGCGGGCCGGGCACATCTTGCCGAGGTCGCCCCCACCGAAGAGGACGTGACGCGAGCCCGACGACGCGGAGCGCCGTGAATTGCTCGACCGCTATTGCGCGGCCTTCGAAAACGCGGACATGGCAGCACTGACCGAGCTGCTGCAAGACCGACGTCAAGCTCGAAATGCCGCCGATGCCGGTCTGGTTCAGCGGCCGCGACACGGTGGTGCGGTTCCTTGCCGCGCGCGCCTTCGCCAAGCCCGGCGACGTGGTCGCTGGTCCCGACGGCCGCGAACGGGCAACCCGCCGTCGCCGAATACCGGCGCACCGCCGACCGTGTCATGCGGGCCCATTCGATCCACGTGCTCACACCGGGTGGCGCCGGGATCGCCGCGATCACCGTCTTCCTCGACCCCGACCTGTTCGGCGCGTTCGATCTTCCGTCAACCCGGTAGGCTTCCTAACAGTCAAATGGTTGCACTCCCGGTGAGCGGGGAATCCGGGATCACCAGGTCGCCGATGTCATCGCTCGGCTCCGCGCGCGCCACATGTGGACAGTTCCGTAACACCCCAGGAGTATTAGGCGCGGTAGAAGTAGTTGAAGGGTGACTGAATGAAGATTCCCGGCGTAGCCAGCGTGGTCGCTGGCGTGACCGGTGGAGTCGCGCAGGTGGTGCGGGCAGGCGTGGCCAGTGCGGCAGGAGCGGCGGGAGCAGTGCAGCTGTTGGCCAGCCCGGTAGTGGAGCTGGCGGGCCCGGCGGTGGAGTCGGTGGCCAACTCGACCGGCCGGGCGCTCGGGATGAGCAATTCGCCCGACGGGTCTCGTGAGGGCGATCACCCCGCCGGTGCGTTGGCAGAGCGGGCAGCGGGTGCATCTGGACCTGGACCCGTTGCTGCCGTTCCCCCGCTGGCACGAGTACGCCGCGGTAGTGGAGGAGCCGATCCGCAGGATCCCGGGAGTGGCCAAGGCCCACATCGAGGGGTCGTTGGGCCGGCTGGTCGTCGAACTCGAGGAAGGCGCGGACAACGGCGCCGTCTTGGACGAGGTACGCGAAAGGTCGATTCCGATCGCTGCCGACCTGGCCGCCAGGGGCCGGGATCGGCATCCTGATTCCGCGCCCTTCGCCGATCCGGGTAACCCGTTGGCGATATTGGTGCCGATGACCGCTGCGGCTATGGACGTCGTCGCGATCGGCGCCGCAGTGACTGGCTTGTTCACCCGGCTGCCCATGGCACCGAAAAGCGCGCGGGCCGCTGCGGCGCTGCTCAAATACCAACCGCAGGTGGTGTCCGTGCTGGAGTCGCGACTGGGTCGGGTCGGCACGGACCTGGCGCTCGCCGCTACCACCGCGATGGCCTACGGGCTGACCCAATCACCGGGCACACCACTGCTGGATCTGGCGCAGCGTGGCCTCGAGGTCTCCGAGGCGGCGGCTATCGGCAAAGGTGGCGATCCCGCGAACCCGAACTGGCTTCACCCAACCGCCCGCAAGCTCCGGTGGTGCCGGTCATCTCGTCCGCCGCCGGTTCGCACGCGCCGCGGCACGACTCACTGGTCACGGCGGCGGGCGAAGCTTCGCACGTCGTGGTCGATGGGGCAATTGACGGCGCGATCGATACCGGCAAGGGCGCATGGTGCAGGTCCGGTCGAGCAATACGTCGGGTCAGGCCGCCAACGGGGTGTTGATCGCCGCGGCCGGTGCGCTGCTGGCCGGAGGCGGGGCGGCAGAGGCCGCGGAGGCGGTTCTTGCCGGCGTGCCGAAGGCGGCGCATCTGGGCCGGCAGGCGTTCGCCGCGGTGTTAGGCCGTGGCCTGGCGAATGCGGGGCAACTCGTCCTCGACCCTGGCGCTCTGCGCCGCCTGGACCGGGTGAAGGTGGTCGTCATCGACGGCGCCGCGCTGCGCGGCGATCACCGCGCCGTCTTGCATTCGCGCGGAGACGCACCCGGCTGGGACGACGACCGGGTATATGAGGTTGCCGATGCGCTGTTGCACGGTGAAGAGGCGCCCGAGCCCGACTCCGACGAGTTACCGGCCACCGGCGCGCGGCTGAGATGGGTTCCGTCACAGGGTCCCTCGGCCACGCCTGCTCAGGGCCTGGAAATCGCCGACCTGGTGGTCGACGGCGAATGCGTGGGCAATGTCGAGGTCGGGTGGGAAGTCGACCCTTACGCGATCCCGCTGTTCCAGACCGCGAACCGGACCGGAGCTCGGGTGGTGTTGCGCCATGTCGCCGGCACCGAAGATCTCACGGCAAGCGTTGCCGCGACGCATCCTCCCGGCACGCCGCTGCTGAAGGTGGTTCGCGAGCTGCGGGCGGATCGCGGACCGGTGTTGCTGATCACCGCGCTGCACCGAGACTTCGCGTCGACGGATACGTTGGCGGCCCTGGCAGTCGCCGATGTCGGTGTCGCCCTTGATGACCCACGCGCGGCTACGGCGTGGACCGCGGACATCATCACCGGCACCGACCTGGCCGATGCGGTCCGGATCCTATCGGCGATTCCGGTAGCCCGGTCGGCCAGCGAATCGGCGGTGCACCTTGCCCAGGGCGGCACCACGCTGGCCGGGCTGCTGCTGGTCACCGGCGAGGAGGGCACCACGAGCAATCCGGCCAGCTTCCGACGCTGGCTCAACCCGGTCAACGCCGCCGCCGCCACGGCTTTGGTGTCGGGAACCTTCTCGGCCAGCCGGGTGCTGCGGCTGCCGGACCCCACGCCGCAGCCGTTGACCGCTTGGCATGCGCTGGACCCGGAGATCGTTTACTCGCGGCTGGCCGGGGGTGCCCGGCCGCTGGCGGTCGAGTCCGGTAGGTCGTCGTGGCGGAGCCGTCTCGACGACCTGGCGTACACGCCGGTCTTCGAACCGCTGCGCGGGCCGGCACGAACCGCCGGACGGCTCGCCCTTGCGACGCGGGCCGAACTTGCCGATCCGCTGACGCCGATCCTGGCCGTCGGGGCGGCCGCGTCGGCGATCGTCGGTAGCAATATCGACGCACTACTGGTCGCGGGCGTGATGACCGCCAACGCGATAATCGGTGGAGCGCAACGATTACGGGCCGAAGCGGCGGCTGCCGAGCTGTTCGCCGAGCAGGACCAACTGGTGCGCCGGGTCGTCGTCCCCGCAGTGGCGAGGACGCGACGCCGGCTGGACGCCGCCCAGCACGCCACCCGCACCGCCACCGTATCGGCGAAATCGCTGAGGCCAGGGGACGTCATCGACCTGGCCGCACCGGAAGTGGTGCCGGCCGACGCTCGACTGTTGGTGGCCGAGGACCTCGAGGTCGACGAGTCCTTACTCACTGGTGAGTCCATGCCGGTGGACAAGCAGGTGGAGCCCGTCGCCGTCAACGACGCCGATCGGGCCAGCATGCTGTTCGAGGGCAGCACAATCGTCGCCGGACACGCCCGCGCGATCGTGGTGGCCACCGGGGTCGGTACCGCTGCACAGCGGGCGATTGCGGCGGTCGCCAACGTCGAGACGGCGGCCGGTGTGCAGGCACGGCTGCATGAGCTGACCAGCAAGGTCCTTCCACTGACCCTGGCCGGTGGTGCGGCCGTGTCGGGCTTGGCGTTGCTGCGCCACGCGACGCTGCGACAAGCCGTCTCCGACGGCGTCGCAATCGCGGTAGCCGCGGTTCCCGAGGGCCTGCCGTTGGTGGCCACCATGTCTCAACTTTCCGCCGCCCGGCGTCTGACCGAACGCGGAGCATTGGTCCGTGCGCCGCGCACCATCGAAGCGCTCGGCCGGGTCGACACCGTATGTTTCGACAAGACGGGAACTCTCACCGAGAACCGGTTGCGTGTCGTGTGCGCCGTGACGGCTGGGGCCATCCCGGATGCAGCCTTCCCCGACAAGGCCGATCCAGAGTCCGCCGCCGTGCTTCGGGCAGCCGCGCGGGCATCCTCGCAGCCCCAAGACGGGCAAGGACATGCGCACGCCACCGACGAAGCGATCCTGACGGCGGCGGGTTTTCTCAACGGCCAAAGCGATTCCGAATGGCTGCTGCTCGCGGAGGTGCCGTTCGAGTCCAGCCGCGGCTTCGCCGCGGCGATAGGCACGCTGAGCTCAGACCTGGCGGCGCCGGTCCTCGTGCTCAAAGGTGCTCCCGAAGTGGTGCTGCCGCGTTGCCGGTTCGCCGATGCTGACGCCGACCTCGAGCATGCAGAGTCGTTGGTACACAGCCTTGCCGAGCAAGGTTTGCGAGTGTTGGCAGTGGCGCGGCGCAGCTGGATCCACGACACCGATGATGATGACGACACTGACGCGGACGCCGTCGACGCCGCCGCTCAAGGATTGGAATTGCTGGGCTATGTCGGTTTGGCGGACACCGCACGGGCGTCGTCGCGCCCGTTGATCGAAGCTTTGGTGGAAGCCAAGCGCAACGTCGTCCTGATCACCGGCGACCACCCGGTCACCGCCCGGGCCATCGCCCGCCAACTGGGACTGCCCATGGAAGCGCGAGTGGTAACCGGCGCCGAACTCGCCGGCCTCGACGAGGACGCCAGCGCCAAACTTGTTGCCGACGTTCAGGTCTTCGCTCGCGTCAGCCCGGAACAAAAGGTACAGATTGTGGCGGCGCTGCAGCGCTGCGGACGAGTGACCGCGATGGTCGGAGACGGCGCCAACGACGCCGCCGCAATCCGGATGGCCGACGTGGGCATCGGGGTCAGCGGTCGCGGCTCGTCGGCCGCCCGCGGGGCAGCCGACATCGTATTGACCGACGACGATCTGGGCGTGCTGCTGGATGCGTTGGTCGAGGGCCGCAGCATGTGGGCCGGCGTTCGCGATGCGGTCACGATCCTGGTCGGCGGCAACGTGGGTGAAGTGCTCTTCACGATCATCGGGACCGCGTTCGGCTCGGGACGGGCGCCGGTGGGGACCCGTCAGCTGCTGTTGGTGAACCTGCTCACCGATATGTTCCCCGCGCTTGCCGTCGCCGTCACGTCGCAATATGTCGAACCCGACGAGTCCGAGTTCGCGACCGACCAAGAAGCCGAAGAGGCACGTCGCGAAGATCGCCTCGCGGTACTGACCGGGCCGACCCCCTCACTAGACGGCCCGCTGATGCGACAGATCGTCACCCGTGGCGCTGTGACGGCCGCCGGCGCGACGGCGGCCTGGGGCATCGGGCGCTGGACGCCGGGCACCGAACGCCGCACGTCGACAATGGGTTTGACGGCGTTGGTGACGACACAGCTCGCGCAAACCCTGCTCACGCGCCGGCGCAGCCCGCTCGTGGTGGCGACCGCGTTGGGCAGCGCGGGCGTGCTGGTCGGCATCGTTCAAACCCCGGTCGTCAGCCAGTTCTTCGGCTGCACACCGCTGGGGCCGGTGGCCTGGTCGGGCGTGTTGGGTGCCACCGCGGGGGCCACCGCGATCTCTGCGCTGGCGCCCAACTGGTTAGCGAAGTCGGTCGGCGCCGTGACACCCGAGGGAGAGTTTGAGCTTCCACTCGACAAGCTGAACAGGATCGCGAGCAAACGCGGCATTCCGCCGCCTTCCTAAGCGGCCGGTATGAGGTCTTCTGTTAGGGCTTCGTCGGCGAGGTCTTCGAGCTCCTTGCCTTTCGTCTCCGGTCCTAGCAGGTAACCGGCCACTGTCAACGCCCAGAGGCCGGCCAGCGCCAGGTATGGCGTCTGTAACCCGTAATGCGTGATACCCCAGCCGATAACGGTTGGAGCCGCGATGGAGACGATGCGGCCGCCGCCAACTGCGATTCCGAAGCCGGTACCGCGCAACACGGTTGGGAAAAGCTCGGAGATGTAGGTGTCGCCGACGCCCCAGAGCCAGCCGAGGGTGGCAATCGAGATCGCGCCGAAGACGAGGTATCTGTCCAGCGAATGGGAGGTGGCAGCGAGAACGGTTGAGGTGAACTCAATGATTGCGGCGACGATCGCCGATGGGCGCCGGCCTATCCAGTCCGCGAGCGCTGTCCCGATGTAGACGAAGACGAATTGCAGCAGGAAGAACACCAGTGCGTAGCGGATGGCCTCGATCGGGGATGCGTGAAACCTCTTCACGATGTAAGTCGTCAAAAAGAGCGTCATACCCCAGTAGCCGACGGCGTTGGCGGTGTAAATCAGCCAGCCGGCGACCAGTCGTCGCCGCACGCCGGGGAGTCGCCAAAGCCGGGGCTTCACGGCCCCGCTCACGACTCTGGCCTGCACGTCGGTGTAGCGGTGCGACTCTTTGATACCTCGCCGGACAAGGAACAAGATGATGGCCGGGACAATCGCCACGATGAAGGCGGATTGCCAGCCGAAGTGCGGGACCAGGGCCAGCGCGACGGCCGCGGCCAGGACATAGCCCAGCGAGAAGAGGGAGAAGATCACGCCGCCGACGCCGATGGCGCGGGTCTTCGCTGGCCAAACCTCGGCCGTGTATGGCGCGCCGACCGCGAGCTCTCCGGCTCCGCCCACACCGGTGAGGAAACGCAGTCCCGTGAAGGCGGCGATGTTCGTCGTGAGCCCGGCCAGTGCAGTGGTTATGCCGTAGAGCAGGATCGACGCCCCGAGTGTCGCTTTACGCCCCCACCTGTCAGCGGCGTATCCGAATCCGATGGTGCCGATGGTGTAACCGAGCAGGAAAATCGAACCTATGTAACCGGCTTCGGCGTCGGTGATGTGCAACGTCTTCTTGATGTCCGGCAGCACCAACCCGTAGATATTCACCGCGTACGAGTCGAAGCCATAGCCCAGACCAGCCGTCACTGCAACGAAGAGCGCCTGCTTGAAAGTCGCAGGTACGGCTCGAGGCACCTGGGTCGGGACGCTTTCCACGTTCGATGTCATTCGGGAACGATATGGGGCTAAGCGACCTCCGCAGAAGAGTCACGATCCGCCTGATCCAAACCACATCGTCAGCGTGTCAGCTCCCTGCGCAGCACCTTGCCGGCGGAATTGCGTGGAATGCTATCGATGATGTGGATGTCTCGCGGTTGCTCGAAGCGAGAGACCCTACTTTTCAGGTGATCTCGCAGCGCTGCGATGTCGATGTCGCTGCCGGGCCGGGGGATGATGAACGCGGCCAGTCGCCGCCCGAACTGCTCGTCGGGGACACCGACGACGGCGTTCTCAGCGACATCCGGATGTTCACCTAGCGCGTTTTCCAGCGCGCGCGGATAGACGTTCTCACCGCCCGAGACAATCATGTCGTCCTCGCGGCCAACGATGTACAGCCGGCCCGCGTTGTCCAGATACCCCATGTCGCCAGTGCCGGTCAAACCGTCGATGACAGCATTGGCACCGCCACCCGCGTCACCATCGGTGGCTAGTTCACCGCCGATGAAGATGCGTCCGGTCACTCGCGGTCCGACGGGCTTGCCGCTTCGGCTGAAAATCCGCACCGGGCACCCCGCGACCGGTCGGCCGACCGTTTCGGGCGCGCGCCTCAGCTCAGCCGGTGTTGCCAGCGCGCCGATCCCGATTTCCGTTGCGCCGTATGCGTTGTAGAGGACGTCGCCGTAGGCGTCCATGAACCGTCGGACCAGGGCGGGGTCGAGGCGGTCGCCGCTGGATATCACTGTCCGCAGCGCGGGCACCGGGTTGCGGGCCCGCACCTGTTGAGGCAATTCCATGATGCGTGCCAGCATGATCGGGACTACCGTCAGTGCGTCGGCGCATTGCAGCGACGCCCGCACGAGGGTGGTTTCCGCGTCGAAGCGCCGAAGAGTCATCACCGTCCCGCCCAAGCCGACTGCGAGAATCAGCGTGCCGAGGCCAAATCCATGGAACATTGGCGCGGCCAACATAATTCGTGATCCGACGCGTAGCCCGGTCCGCTCGAGCAGCGTGACGCCGACACCCACTCCCAAGCTCAGCCGTGGTGAGCGCGGCGCGCTCTTGGGTACGCCGGTCGTGCCCGAGGTCAGCAGAATAATTCGGCCCGAAGCTGCGACTTTCGGTCGCGCATCACCCGGTCGGGGCTCGACGTCCGCGGGATCGATCGTCCTGACAGACCCATCGACTTCCCGGATCTGTTCGGCGAATTCCGAGTCGGCGAACATCGTCATGATCTGATGAGTGTTCAACGCGCTCGCCAGGGCATTGCTCCGGAAGTCGGTGTTGAGGGGAACCATGTCGGCACCGACCAGTCCGGTCGCGAACACCGCCGCGACGAAGTTGCGTCCATTGCGGCACATGATTCCCACGGCGTGCCCAGCTCCCACGCCATGGCCGGAAAGCTCACGAGCCAGCGATTCGGTCTCGGTCCGCAGCTCGCGGTAGCTCAACGCACCATCGTCGTCGATGATTGCAGTCCGGTCCGGCCACCGGGCGGCCGCAATGGCGAGCAGCGCGTAAAGATTCGTACCACTTCGCTGCAACTCGCGCGCGAGCCGCACCGCCGCCAGGGGGCCGGGCGGACCCATCAACCCGGAGGACAACAGCACCCGAGCCGCCGTGGCGGCCAGCCCACCCGTTGACAGCACGTTCATGCAGCCGACCCATCGGAAGCCGTTTTAACGGTCCGAACTCTCACATTCATATTCATCGCATTCACCGAAATGGCACCAAACCCTGGTACCGCGCTGTTTGTCAACGCCTCATGACTTAACTTACCGCTAGCGCTCGCACAGCGACCCCGAACCCGCGGCCAGGTGACGCGGAACACTTTCGAGCACTTTTCGGAGCCTCAGGCGCGGGGTTGCCGCCGGTAGGTGAGTTTGTCGAACTCCCGGCCGTACTCGTCGACCGCCACCACGTCCATCTCGCTGACGAAGGACCCCGGCCGCACATCGACGCGAACGAACGCGTAGCTGCGGAACCGCACCCGCGACCAGCCAACTGCCTCGGGTTGTTTGCCGCCGTCCGCGGTCCACGCGTAGCTGTTGGGCACGAAGGTGTCCGCAAGTACATTGCCGCGATAGCTTTCCTGCTCGCCGGGCTGAAACTCGTATCGCGGCCGCCCCGCGGATCCGACGGTGTAGTAGACGGTGCCGTCGGTTTCGGGGTAGACGACCGCGTTGTCGGCGGCGATCATTGTGGGCTTGCCGGCGCGGATCGGGTCGGAGCGTTCGAACAGGTGGTTGTGGCCCTGCAGCACCAGGTCGACCTGGTAACGATCGAACAGGTCGGACCAGGCCGCGCGCACGCCACCGTCGCTGGCGTGCTGCTTGGCGGTGGAATAGGCGCAATGGTGGAAAAAACAGACGACGAAGTCGATGTCGGGGTTGGCTCGGTAGGCAGCCAATGTCTTTTCCACCCAAAGATTTTGGGTTCCGCCCGAGTAGCCCGTGTTCGCGGTGATCTCATAACTGACGTCGTTGGCGTCCAGCGACAGCACGGCGACGTTGCCGTAGACGAACGAGTAAACGGACGGGCACGGCGCCGGCCCGTTACCGGGGAAATCCAGCCGCGCCAGATGCCCGCCGTAGCCGTGGGTGGGGTAGGCGGCCTCCATGTCGTGGTTGCCGGTGGCGAACATCCACGGGGTGGTCGAGGCGCTGCCTTCGATGGAGCCGAGGTAGACGTCCCACACGAACGGGTTGAACTTGTCGAGACCGGTGGGCGGCTGGGCCGCGGACGGGTCGAACGTTGCCGGCTTGCCCGCGCCGGACGGGTCGGCGTAAGCGATGTCACCGGCGAGGACGTGAAAGTCAGGGCGGGACGCGATGATTTGGTTGAGCACGTTGGCGGTGTGTGGCGCCGCCGGGCTCGTCGTCGGATTTGTAGTAACTGTCGTCGTAGATGCCGGGCGCTAATCCGGGCGGCAGCACAGGAGTGTCATCGGTGCCCTGATCGCCCATCATCGTGAACCGGAACGGGGCCAACGCCGCTCGCGTATTCGGCATCGCCGTCGCCGCGGAACGGACATCGCTGGTGTAACCGTCGGCGGTGCGCCAGCGGTAGAACAGCGGCGCGCGGCCGGGCAGACCGTTGACCGGTGCGTGCGCGTAGAACTGCTCGGCAGCCAGCACCCCGCCTCTGCTGTCGGGGATCTGGGTCACCAGGTTGCGGATCTCGGCCTGCACCGAGCCGCCCAGCGCCGGTGTCGGACCATGATCGAGATAGACCTTGGCGGCGCCGGGGTTGCCGGAAAGCTGCGCGGCGAGCCGCAGCTGGCTGGCGGCGTCGCCACCGTAGCCGACCCGCCGATTGGCCACGGTCAGCGGCGCATCCTGCGCGTACGCGCGCGGACCGAACGGTGAACCACCGAGCGCCGCGACCGCCGCCGCGGCCGCGGACCCATGCAGAAACCTGCGCCTGGACACGCGGTGGCGGCGCAGGTAAGCCTGGTGCCACTCGTACCGCTCGGCCATCGTCATGCCGACGGCGATCTGCGGCGCGATGCCGGTATCGGGAATGTCCGCCTCGTCGGGCATACGCTTGAAGGTCACGAGCAATAGTGGCCTATGCCCGCTCGTCCGCCGATGAAGCCCTTGTTACGCATCAGGACATCCGCCAGGAACCCGTCGTGCGGAATCTCGGGCGCCGAGTAGTACGTCGGGTGGTTGCCCGAGTAGACGTTGGTGACCGTCGGTTCGGCGAGCAGGTCGTCGATCAGCTCGTCGTCGCCGGTGATCGCGGTGACGACCAACGAGTTCCGCAGCGGCTCAATACCGGCGTCACGAGACCACGGCGACACCCATACGCACGGAAAGGGAAGCTCAATGTTGAGCGTGTCGGTGAGCTTGCCGGAGCCGGGCGCGGCCAACACGTGCACGGCCGGACGCAGCGCGGCATAGCCGTCGCCCAGCGGCGCCACCACTTGATCGGCACCCAGCAGCGGCGTAGTTCCGGCGGCCTTCCCCGCCAGATAGTTCGCCAGGGCCTGCGCCTTTTCGACAGGCTGGGTGGGCAGGATCGCGCGCTCATCCTCGCTCGGCAGCGGCTCAATCGTCGCCAGCCGCTCGGCGATCGCCTGAGCCAGCGGCGCCGGATCGCCCTCGTAGAGCACCGCGGTGGTGTTGACGCACGCCATGCCGCCCAGGTTGGCGATCGAGTCCACGATGAGGTCGATGTGGTCGCGCCAATCGCGGTCGGCGGTGATCAGGATCTTGGTGCGCCCCGGGCCGTTCACCATCACCGTCGGATCGTCGACGTATATGTCCACGACGTCCTGCCCGCCATACACCATGGCGAGGTCGGCCGAGCGGATGATCTCGTCGGCCCCGGCGTGGTCGGTGGGCAGATACACGGCATCCTCGGGACGAAATCCGCCCAGGAGCAACGCATTCACCAACCGGTGCGCGGTCAGTGGCTCGCGGCGCGACGGGCGCACCGCCACCCGATAGCCCAGCGCCAGCGCCTGTGGCCACAGGCCGTGCACGCCCGGACCGTTCCCGGCGGCATGCACCGCGAACAGCTCTCCCCGGCGTGCCCACACTGCCCCGCCGTTGCGGGCGCGTTCCTCTCGCCAATCGAGCGCCGCACCCACCGGCCGGGCCGGTCGCACCGCATCGAATGCCGTCGCGACGGCGTCGGCAACGCCGCGGGCGCCGGCGCGGGTCACCGCGATCGGCAGCCCCGAAATCCTGGTGGCCAGCTCGACGTAGGCGTCGAAGTCCAAGCCGCCGATGACCGCGGTCGCGAAACACATCGGCCGCGTTGGCCAGAGCCGCCTCACGCGCCGGCACCGGCAGTGGCTTGATTTTTCGTTGCGCGGCTATGGTTCTCGAAACGTACAGCGGTGGCACCAGGCTCAACTCGGCAACCGGCACACCGGCCGTACTCATGATCACTTCGCGGTTTCGGGTTCGGTACTCTCCCCGCGGCCCGAGCGCGTCAATGCACACCAGATCGGCTGTGACACTTGCCCGTTCGCGGGCCATGATCAGTACACGCCCTCGATGACGGCCTCGCCCTCGAAGGTGGCCACCGGCCGCACCGCGCTCACCGAATCGCTGAGTTGCCCTGCGGGGCCGGGCATCCGGATCGCCATGTCGCGTTCGAGATTGTTCGGTATGAACATGCCCTTGCTGATGTGGTTCATCACCACCTGACCGAGCTGACCGTGCGGCACCTGTTCGCCAGTTTCCGGATCGACCACCCAAAATACGACATAGGGTGTCCGCGGGTCGAAGGCGAACGAACCGTCGGCGGTGGTTCGGGTGACCGCCTGCGACAGCACCATGGTGCTGCCGAAGGCCATGGTGATCGTCGTGCCCGGAAAGATGTCCCGCACCAGGTCGAGCGTGTCCGCATCCACGTGCGCCCCACTTAGCAGCAGGTAGCGGATCTTGTCGTTGACCAAGTCAACCACGCGGTCGTTGCGGGCGATGGCTTCGAGTAGCGGCGGAGTGGCGTGCAGATTCGCGACATTCTGCGTCTGCAGGACGAACACGGCCTGGTCTACGACGTGGTCGACGTACGCCGCCACCTCCGCTGCGGCATTGCGGGCCGCGATCTTCTTGACCCAGCGGGGATCGATGTCAATCGCGTGAAACGCCGAGCCGAGACGCTCGGAGACCAATCGCGAGAAGTAACCGACACCGTGTGGGCCGCTGGGCATCAGGCACAGGAAGCCCTGACCGGGAACGAAGCCGCCGGTGGCGAAGTCTTCCGTCTGCCATTGAATGACTTGCGCTGTCCAATCCGGCAGTTGCGCGGTCCGCTTCGGAGCGCCGGTGGTGCCACCGGATTCGAATATCTGGGGCACCGGGGGCGGGGAGCCATAACCGCGCGGTATCAGATCCTCGACCGGCACATCCCGCAGTTCATTGACCAGGTTGGGAAACATACGCAGATCGGTGAAGGTCGCGATGTCGGTCAATGGGTCGAAGTCCAGCGTCTTGGCCGTGCGCAACCAGAACGCCGAGCCGGTGTCCTCGCCGAAGTGCCAGGCGATCGCTGTTCGTAGGTAGGCCTCCGGGTCGTCGACCGGTGCCGATCTCGGGACGTCCAGCAGTGCAAAATCGATGTCGGCCACACCACCGATCCTGTCGCACGCCGGACCGGTCCGCCATGCTCGCGCGGCCCCCGGTGGGTATACAACGTCTGAACGTTCGCCCACATCGCGCCGAACGTGAAGCGCGCGGCCCGCTCGGCGATCGACCGCGTAGGTTTCACACGTGGCCCTACCTAACCCATCGCCAACCAGTACCGCCGTCGTGACCGGGGCATCGTCGGGCATCGGCGCCGACATCGCCCGTGAACTGGCAGATCGCGGGCACGGCGTCACCCTGGTCGCGCGCCGCGAGGACCGGCTGCGGGATCTGGCCGGTGAACTCGCGGGCCGCGTCCGCGTCGAGGTGATCGCCTGCGATGTCGCGGATTCAGCGGCGCGCGCGGCCCTTTTCGACGAAGTGGCTCGTCGCGGGCTGACGGTCGACATCCTGGTGAACAACGCCGGCATCGGCACCATCGGGTCGGTGACGAAATCGCCCGTCGCCGATGAGATCGCCCAGGTGCGCGTCAACGTCGAGGCCGTCATCGATCTGACCACCCGCGCGATCCAGCAAATGGTGCCGCGGGGACGCGGCGCGATCCTCAACGTCGGGTCCACCGCCGGATACCAGCCGTTTCCCGGGCAGGCCGGCTACGCCGCCACCAAGGCGTTCGTGAAGAGCTACAGCGAAGGCGTGCGCGCGGAACTGGCCGGCACGGGCGTCACCGTCGCGCTCCTGGTCCCGGGTCCCGTGCGCACCGAGTTCCTGCAGAACGCCGGCATGGATGAGCGCGCCTTCGCGGACGCGTTTCCGAAGTTCATGTGGATGGCTTCACGCGATGTGGCGCGGACCGGGGTCGACGCGCTCGACCGCGACCGTGGGACGGTGATCGCCGGGCTGCCCAACCAGATCAGCACCCGCCTTTTTCAATTCATGCCGCGGCGGCTGCTGCTGCCCCTGCTGGCCAAGCAGCACCCGGGCCTGCGCCGGGACAGGTCAGCGGGCTGAGCCGGGCCAGCGCCGCATCCAACCCTCAACCGGCAAAGCGAGCGCATTGCACAGCGTGCAGATTGTCCGATACCAGCCGACGGCGGTGAGCAACTCGATTCGTTGTTCATCGTCGAGAAAGCGCCCCAAAGCGATCCAAGTCGCCTCCGACCACGACCCGGTGCGCTCCAACTCGTCGACCGCCTCGATCAGCGTCCGTTCCGTCGGGCTCCACCGCGGATCAGCGGGGGTATCTTTGCCGCCGGTGACCAGTGCGTCGCACTCGTCGTCGCTGACCCCCGCGATCGGGCCCCAGAAGGCGGCCTGCCCACCCCACTCGTACTCGCAGCCCACGAGGGCGCAGATGCGCAGGATGGCGATCGTCCTGGATCGGGGCGGTAAAAGCGCTGATGTATAAAGGGATTCACCGAGCTTGCGCAGCCGGGTGGCCAGCGCCGGATGCCGCTGCAGGCAACGCACCAGGAGTAGTGGTTCGTAGCTGCGGTCGGGGTGGCCCCAGCTGTTGATGCTCGCAGCATCCGCCTCGTTCCAGGGCGGAGCTAGCGGCGCGACTCGGCTCACATTGAAACCATACCGAAGCGCATCGATCATCAGTCAGGTGCGTGATTACGCAACGCGCCGCGGGTCGACGCCTGCGCGGCGCCACGCTTCGGCCGCCCATGGGGTGTAGACGAACGAGAGCGGCAGCCGATTGATGAGCGGATTCAACGCTCGCACTGCGGCTGCAAACCGCTGGAATCGTTTCTCCCGCTTCTTATCCCAGTGCAGTTGACATACCTCGCGCATCTGCGGCGGCATCGTTCCGACGAGAACCAGTCGGGTGTAAGCGTTGAGCGGCGCACATAAGATCCTCCACACCGGCTTCGGAAGCCGGCGCGGGCCCGGGATCCCCTTTCGGATGTACCCGGTGCCGTAGAGAACGGTCTTGTGCGGGACGAACCGCTCGCACATCTCATCCCAGTAGGCGACGAAGTCGTCATACGTCTGCGGCTGGCCGCGGTCGCTGACTCCATACAGGCTGTACCAGACCTTGCCCTCGTTGAAGATCTGTTCCTTCTCTTCGCGGGACAGCCGGCGAATGAACGTGTCGGTCGTGTAGATCACCTGGTCGACGAAGGTGGCGTGTGCCCAGTAGAACAACTCCGGATTCAGCGCGTGGTACCTGGAACCGTCATTGATGGTGCCTTTGATGTTCTTGTGGAAGTCGCGCACCGTGCGGCCCCACATTTGCGGATCCTCGGAGTAGACGGTCTTCATCAGTGGTGGTCCAGTTCGCTTGGCCCGGCCCAACGTGTCGCTGAAGAACACCGAGTGATCGAGAACCCCCTGACCGAGCTGTTCGATGCAGTTTTCGACGCCCGCGACGCGCTGGAACCCGAAGAATTGCGTGCGGTTATCTCCGTAGAACTTCCAAATCAGGGACTCGGGCCCCAGCCGCGGTGACCCGTCGGCGACCTCGTCAACAAGGACAGGCTCCGCTTCGCGGACACCGGCTTCGAACGCGGCCGCACATCCCGACTCCTGGCCATTCTCGGCCGCCATCGCAAACCCCCATGAAGCACTGAAGCAAAAGAGCTCTTTGTTGCAGATTACCAATGAGGACCGAAGGTCTGCACGTACAGTCCGCTACCTCACTAACCAGTTACGCGTTAGCATGCCATTTCTTACGAGGCCGTCAATAAACCCCAAACTTGAGTGCACCTAACCGCAGATTAGTGGCGGCTGCGGAATTATGTGATGTGTTCTTCGATTAGCAGACCAAAATACCCAGATAGCCAAATAGATAAATAGCGCAAACGAAACTAAAAAGAAGACCCAGAATGGGAGAAGGATTACGGATAAAGCGCCATCGATCTGACTGGTTATTTGGTTATGTATGGTGGCGGGTGTCGTTGCACGCCGAGGCCTGCCCGGCCAGTGCCTGATAGTCCTGACGCCATCAACTCCGGATCCGCGATCACATAGGACGTGTCCATCCACCCCATTAGCTCATCGGGCCGACCTGGACCCACCCTGACACCCATCGGCGGGGCGGTAGGCAGTAGACGACTACTGAAAGAGTCGACTACTGAAAGAAGGATGGGCCGCCGCAGTCGACTATCCGAACATCGGCCGAACTGCCCGCTAGCTCACCTTTCGACGTGTCGGCGCCCTCAACTAGCCTGTAACCGTGGCCGGATCTTCTGGGGCACCGCGGACCAGGTACGCCACTTGCGGCGAGATCGACATCGCCTATCAGGTCTTTGGCGATGGCCCGATCGATCTGCTCGTGCTGCCGGGACCGTTAATCCCGATCGACTGCGTGGACATCGAGCCGTCGATGTACCGCTTTCACCGACGGCTGGCCTCGTTCTGCCGGGTGATCCGGCTCGACCAGCGCGGGATAGGTCTCTCGTCGCGGATCCCCTCGGCAGACATGATCGGGCCCGAGTACTGGGCGCAGGACGCCCTTGCGGTCATGGATGCGGTTGGCTGCGACCGGGCGACGATTTTGGCCCCCGGTTTCACTTCGTTGACCGGGCTCGTTCTCGCGGCCGATTACCCCGAACGGGTGAATAGCCTGGTGATCATCAACGGCGCGGCGCGCACCATGTGGGCCGAGGACTATCCGGTGGGCGCCGAGATCGATAGCAGCGATCGATTCACCACGACCGGGATCGAGCCCGATGCCGTCGATCAGGGCTTCGACATCCTGGGCATCATCGCGCCCTCCGTAGCGGGCGACGACGCGTTCCGCTCGTGGTGGGATATGGCCGGCAACCGTGCCGCGTCTCCCAGCATGGCCCGCACCTTCATTCAGACCATCCGGAAAGCCGACGTGCGCCACACACTGCCACGCATCAGCGTGCCGACGCTGATTCTGCACCGCGACAACCCAGACTTCAGCCCCATCGGGCACGCCCACTACATTGCCGAGCGCGTCGCCGGAGCGCAGTTCGTCGAGTTGCCGGGTGATGAGGCCCTCTACTGGGTCGGTGACACCGCGCCGATGCTCGCTGAGATCGAGGAGTTCATCACCGGCGTGCGGGGCGGCTCCGATGCCGAGCGATTGCTCACAACGATCATGTTCACCGACATCGTCGCCTCCACCGAGCGCGCCGCCCTGCTCGGCGACGACCGGTGGCGCGACCTGCTGGACAACCACGACACCATCGTGCGTCACCACCTGCAGCGGTTCGGCGGCCGTGAAGTCAACACGGCCGGAGACGGTTTCGTCGCGACATTCAGCAGCCCCAGCGCCGCGCTCGCATGCGCGGACGAAATCGTCGACGCGGTTCGAGTGCTCGGGATCGAAGTGCGCGTGGGCATTCACGCCGGCGAGGTCGAGATGCGCGGCGCCGACATCGCGGGCATGGCCGTGCACATCGCCGCACGCGTGGCGGCTCTGGCAGGAGACAGCGAAGTGCTGGTGTCCTCGACGGTGCGCGATATCGTCACCGGGTCGCGGCACAGGTTTGCCGAGCGCGGCGAAAGCGCGCTCAAAGGTGTGCCGGGCTACTGGCGGATGTATGCCCTGGTCACCGAGCACGCGATCGTCAAGCGTTAGTCCCGATTGAAAGCGGGGTGTTGGCGTATCAACACCGACAGCAGCCGCTCCGGTGGCGCCACCCGGAAAAAGGCGGCCGCAACCCGGTTGACCCGGCCAGGCACGACGACGGCCTTGCCCGCCGCTAGTCCATCGATTCCGTCCTGCGCCACCTTGTCCGCAGGAACCCACATCACCTGCGGCAGAGCGGATTCGGCTTCCTCTTTGCTAAACCCGGCGGCCTCGCCAAAACCGGTATCCACCGGTCCCGGACACAACGCCGTCGCAATGACCCCAGTCCCACGCAGCTCACCGCGCAGGCTGTGGGTATAGGACAGCACGAACGCCTTGGCGGCACCGTAGGCCGCCTGGCCCGGTAACGGACCGAAGCCGGCCACCGACGCCACGTTCAGCACCGCACCGCGATGGCGTTCGACCATGCCCGGCAGCAACCTGCTGCACAGATCAACGACCGCGGCCACATCGACTTCGACGAGGTTGAGTTCCTGCTCGGGAACCGACTTCGCGACGGTGCCGAGCGTCGAAAGACCGGCGTTGTTGATCAGGATGTCCGGCGTCAGGCCGAGTGCGGCGATCCGGTCGGGCAGGGCCGCCCGGGCGGTCCGGTCGGACAGGTCGGCGGGCAGCGGATGGGCTTGCGGGCCCAACTGCCCGGCTAGCTCCTGCAGGCGGTCGGCGCTGCGCGCCACCAGGACGACCTGGTAGCCACGGCGGGAAAGTATTTGGGCGAATTCGACGCCGATTCCTGACGAGGCGCCGGTGATGACGGCAGCGCGGTCTTTTCCTGGTGCCGGGAGAGCCATCGTTAGGCTCCGGACGTCCGTGCGACCTCAGCCAGGCGGTCCATCGACTCGCGCAGCATTTCAGGCGTCATCGAACGAGCCTTTTCCAGCCGCTTGCTGTCGGTCAGCGCCGTCCAGTCGTACGTGTGGGTCACGTTGGTGAGCGTGGAGTTGATCTGCTCGACCTTCCAGCGCCACAGATGGCCGGGCGGCTGCTTTCCGGGTTCCGCCGGGAAGCCAGGCGATCTGGCTGCCCTCGATGAATTCCACGACATGGTTTTCCCGGACCGCTCCATTGGTCAACGTCGTTTTGAACACGTCGCCGATCTGGCGGACGCGCTGCCCGGGAGCAGCCGAGGCGAGGTTGTTGTTGCCGTCCCAGCTCGGCTGGAGGGACGGATCGGCGATCAGGCCGAAAATCTTCTCGGCGCCGGCGGACATTGCGCGGGTGGCGCTGATGATGCGTACGTGGCGGGTCGGGTTCCATGTCGCTAATCCAAACACGACGGCAATGTGCGGGACCGACCACTGCCGGTCCCGCACACGCCGCAGCCAGACCTTCGGAAGCAGCCGCGTCAACTGACTCGCAGTGCCTCGGCCGGCCCGGACAGCGCCGCTTTGATGTGACGGGTGATGTCGTCGGCCAGCACCTCGGCGTCTCCATTCTCGATACCGTCGACGATTTGCCGTGCCACGTCGCGCGGGTCGTTCTTGGGGACGTCGAACTCGGTGGTCATGTCGGTGTCGGTGTAGCCCAAGTGCGCCGCCGTGACCAGCGTGCCTTGCTTCTCCAGCTCGATGCGCAGCGAGTTGGTGAGCGACCAGATGGCCGCCTTGGAGTCTCCGTACCCGCCGAAGCCACCCACCCAAGCCAAGACGGAACTGACGTCCACCAGAGCTCCGCCGCCGTTGTCGGCCAGCACCGGCGCGAACGCCTTGGCCACCCGGAGCGCACCGAAGTAGTTGGTCTCGAATACCGCCTTGACTTCCTCGATGTCACTCGTGAGCAGCTGCGGCGCACCCAGGACGCCGGCATTGTTGATGACGATTTCGGCATCCGCTGCCGTAATCGCCAGCGCCGCAACTGAATCGGGCCTGGTGACGTCGAGCTCGACGCTCACCACCCGCGGATCCGCGCTTGGCTTAGGCGCCCGCGCCGTGGCGTACACCTTGGCGGCGCCCCGCTGCAGGAACTCCTCCACGATGGCCTTGCCGAGGCCACGCTGCCCACCGGTTACTACAACCGTCGACCCCTTGATGTTAACCATGATCCGTTCTCCCTGACTTAGGTGAAATAGCTTTGCTTCAGTCAAGGTAATTGACGAGCGAGACAGAGTCAAGTAATCTTTGGATATGTCTGAATGGTCTGCGTCACACCGGTACCGACTTGCGCCGGCGCCCGGGGGCCTCGGTCTGGTTCAGGACTTCCTGAACACGGTCGGCATCCAGGAATACGGCCCGGACCTGCTGGCCGACGCTGCGCTGGCGCAGGCCTGGGCCGACCCAGGCAGTGCGGACCTGGTCGCGGTTGCGTGGCGTCGACGCGGAGCCCCCGGCATTGAACGACGGCGGATCTGCCGAAACTCCGCGCCTTGCGTGACACCGTCGCGCAGATGCTCGTCGGCCAACAGCCGGACGGGCGCGGAATCGGCGGGGTTAGCGCGTCCTTCGCATTGTCAGATACGGGTGAGGTGCAGCTGGTACCCGCGGGCAGCGGCTGGCGCTGGCTGGCCTCGGCGCTGTGGGGTGAGATCCTGCTGAGCCAGCAGGCAGACACCTGGCGGCGGCTCAAGCAATGCCACCGCCATGGTTGCGATTCGACGTTCTACGACCGCTCGAAGAACAACAGCGGGGTCTGGCACAACGTGAAGACGTGCGGCAATGCCGAGAATTTGCGGGCTTCACGGGCGCGCCGACGTGAACGCGAAACGGCGGCCGGCCTCCCCGCCTAATTCAGCAGCGCTCGACGCCCTTGCGCATGAGCCGTGGACCGGTGCTCAAGGCGCGTGGCTTGCTTTTGAGCACGGCCTGCAGTGCGTCGCAGGCGCGTGCCTTGATCGGAGTGACTAGGTCGAAGTTGGTGTCTAGGCCGAAATTGGTCAGAGCTTGGAGTGCAGCACAGCTTAGCCCTTCGTCAGTGCGGCCAGTCGGCCGCCTCAATGGAATTTCACCGCGTCTGTTTTACGAATCCGCCGCGCTGCGGTAAACGGCTCGAAAAGCCGTTGTGTGGCGTAGGGCACAGGCCTCATTGGCGCAGTGGCGAAAACCCGGCACAACCTTGTGGCGGGGTTTGCTCGAGGCCCGACATTACCACGACGCGCAGACAGTTTAGGTTTTCTATACGTCTGGGCGGGTCATGTCGTCATAGCCGCTCGTTCGACGTCCAGCAGCTGCTCACCGCGGCGTTCTTCGTCGTAGGCCTTTCGGCCACCGCGCAGACCGAACAGCCGTTTCGAGATCAGCAGGTAGATCACGGCGGCGACGTTGATGGTGAAGGTCACCACCCGCGTCATCGTGATGCCCTTGGCCAGGTCATGGATCTCCAAGGGCAAAAACACCGAGGTGGCCACCACCGCGAAGTACTCGCCCCAGCGTTTCAGCAACCAGAGGCCGACGCCTTCGACGATCTCCAGCAGCGCGTAGGCGACGAGCATCAACGTCAGCAGTGCCAACGTGGACGGCTTGGCCGCCAGCGCCTTTTCCAGCTCATGCACCGCCGTCATCTGGTCGACCTTGAATCCCGCGGCGCGAAAAATCGGCAGGTCGCGGTCGAGAGTGGCCTGGATGGAGCCGCGCACGCCGCGGAACTTCCACACCGCATACGCCGCCAGCCCGATCACCACCGCCCGGAATAGCCGCTCGACCGCCAGCGCACGAATGATGATGGCCTGCCGTAAAGCCTTGCCGCGCATGATCATCGGCGCGTCATCGGCGTGGCCGCGTCCGTGCGGCTCGCCCAACGTGAATTCGCCGCAGCGCAGGCAGCGCCACACCTCACCCAGGCCGGTGGAGCCGCTGAGGCGGCCGGCAAGAGTCTTCCTCGTCGGGCGCATACGTGACGTGTCCTGCGAGCGCGCAGGTGACCAACTCCCACCGGTTAATGGCGGCTTTCAGATCTTTGGGACGATTGCGATCTTTGCCCATGGGCGACCATTCAATCAGAACCGAGTCAATCAGAAGCGCGGCTTGCTGCGCGGACGTTGGGCGGTGGAACTGGCCGCGCCCAGCAGTGCGGTGAGTTCGGCGACGGGTATCTCGTCCAGATGATCGACCGCGGCGACGATATCGGCGCGCAGTTCCTCGTCGCAGAACGGCTCGGCGAGCCAACCGAACTTGTCCACGACACGGTCCCAGGACATCGGCCGGGTCGGGGATCCCTCGTAATCGGACTCCTCGCGGCTGAATTCCCGCCCGTCGCGCAAAACGATGTGCACCCGCGCGGCGGTGCGTTGCGGGTAGTCCGCGGTCAAGTCAGCAGCGGGCCTGACGTCGACGCGCGTCAGCAATTCCTGCACATCGCCTCGCATAACCCGTTCGGTCTCAAGCTGTTCGGGACCCACGCCACCATCCAGTAGCGCGACAGCGCTCAGGTACTTGAGGTTGTAGTCGGCCTGTTCCTTGGTGCGCGGGTGATCTTTGTCGCCGTACGCTCCGCCGCCGGCGAAGTCGTAGGCGCCCTGGAAAACTTCCAGGGACACCCGCGCGACGTCCTCCCCGCGCAGATTGTTCTCGGTGCGAATTGCCAGGACCGCGTCGATGATGACCTGGCCGTGGATCAGCGAGCAGTACTGCTTGAGGTAGGTCTGCTCGACGGCGGCGAGTCCGCGGTCGGCGGTGTGGAAATCGATCGGCTGATCGAAGAGCTGCACCAAACCGTGCGGGCCGTCGAACAATGCCTTGGGCCCAGTGACGCCGCGGCCGGCCAACATCGTCGTGTAGATCGCGCGCATGGCGGTGATGGCAGGTGAAATGCCTTTCCAGTTCGAAACCGGTTCAGCGTGCACGGCGGCAAGGGACACGTTGTCTGCCGCGGATGCCGCGATGGCGTTGGCGGTCTGCTCGGCGTCTCAGCCCGAGCAGTATTGCCGAACCGCTCGCGACCGACATCGCCAGCTGCAGTGCGTGGTTGAGTCCCCGCGCCATCACGGGAACCTGCGCGCTGAAACGGCATTGGATCTCGTATGCGACGGCAAGGGCCAGCAGGAAGTCCGCGCCGCTGGCGTCGACGTGCTCGGCCACCGCAAGCAGAGCGCCAAAGTTGTCGGCGGGGTGACACAGTCCGCCCACCGTCAGATAGGTGTCCAGCAGATCGGGGTACCGCACCAACACCGTATTGAAAAACGCGGCCTGATCTATCGATGCCCGCCCGCCGCCGACGAGGGTGGCCGTCGGGCGACCGCTGAACTGCTCGGCTTGCTCGCGGATTGTCGGCGATGAGCTCACCGTCCAGTGAGCCGACAGCACAGGCGACGCTGTCCAGCACGTTGCGTTTGAGCAATGCCCGGGGCCGCCCGACCAGATCATCCTGCCTCGCGCCGACGACGAAACCGGCGAGATCGTCCACAACGTAGCTGTCCGCCATGACTTTTCAGCCGACCGGGCCGACGGAACGCTGCTGGGATTCCGTGATTGCCGCCGTTTCCTCATTGAGCTGTTTCCCGATTACCCGGATCTGACGCGCGTTGAGCGGGCACAGCGGATGCACCGCCACCATCAGCGCGGCCTGTCCACGATGATCGAAAACAGGCGCGGCGATGGTGACTACGGGCTGTTTCCGGCGACCTGGGTTGTCGTCGGACAGGAAGCCGATGGTGGTGAACTCGACGAGCAACTGGTCCATGATGTGTCGCACCGGCGTCGGCATCTGGTCGCTGTCCAGCGTGCCGACCACCTGGACGGCCTGCGCCAGCGCGGGCGTCGTCCAGTCGACGTCGAATCCGCGCTCGCGGGTGTGCTGCAAAACCTGTTCCAGGCGCAGCGTGCGATCAGCGTTACTGCCCGCACCGCGGCGGATCCACGCGCGTTGTTCCTCTTCGGTGTCCCAGGCGGCCAACGCGACGCCGAACGGCGGTGCGTACGGGATGCGATCACCCGGTATCCCCGCCGGCTGGGTGGCGGGGTCACCCTCGAACGCGGTGACCACCAACGAATCACCGAATCGCTCCACCACAGAGCCGGCATACCCGACCTCACGGGAGAGCCGCAGCGCCGCCGAACGAGCCGCATGCGCCAGCGGGCGAGCGGTGTCGGTCCGCGCGGCCACCACGGCCAGCGCCGGGCCAAGCGTAAAGGTCTTGGTGACGGGATCGCGGCTGGCCCACCCGCGGTCACACAGCGTCTTCAGGATCGCGTGTGCGGTGGCCTGCGTGACGTCGAGTTCGCGCACGATGTCGGAGAACCGCAGCCGCGCATTTCCGGACCGCGCGAGCAGCTCGACAACGTCGAGCACCCGGGCGGTCGGCGCTGACGTCGATCCGCGGATGGGTTGACTCCTTTACCACGAGGTTCCTACAGTTATACCGAACATTCGAACTTTTAACTCGACTATTCGAGAAATCTAGGGCTGTGACACATTGCGCGCTGTCGTTTTGAGGGAAGGCCGGCTACAGGTCCGGGAGACACCGGACCCGCAGCCCGGCCCCGGTGAGCTGCTGCTGCGGACGCTGAGCACCGCGATCTGTGCATCGGACGTGCACTTCATGGACCACCCAGACCTCGGCGTCAACGATCCGACCGGCCGCTCGCTGTATGACGCGGATCAGGACATCGTGCTCGGCCACGAGTTCGTCGGCGAGGTCATCGGACACGGTCCGGACTGCTCGGATCAGTTCTCGGTCGGCACTCGGGTGACCTCCGTGCCGATACGCCTGATCGACGGCGGGGCCGGCGGCGTGCGGATCATCGGTCAGCACCCGCGAGGCGCCGGGGAGCTTCGGTGAGCTGCTGGTGGTTTCGGAAGTGGCCGCCAAACCCGTCTCGAACGACGTCTCCGTGCGACGCCGTCGCGCTGACCGACGCGTTCGCCGTCGGCGAGTTCTACGTGCGGTCGGCACAGGTCCAAGCGGGCGAGGTGGCGATCGTCATCGGCGCGGGTGCGGTCGGCCTCTCCGCCGTCGCCGCCCTGGCCAGCCGCGGCATCGAGCCGATTGTCGTGTTGGACTACAAATCCGAGCGGCGCGAGCTCGCGCGATCCCACTTCGGGGCGCACATCTTGGTCGATCCCGCCGAGACGACCCCCTTCGAAGCCTTCAACGAGGTTCGCGCGGAGCGCGGTTTGCCCGGCGCCGCGGTCATCTTCGAATGTGTTGGCGCACACGGGCTCATTCAGAGCATCGTCGAATCCGCGGAGATGGGCGCCCGGCTCTACTGCGCGGGCGGCTGGTACACCGGCGACACGCTGGACATCACCACCGCCACCCGCCAGGGCGTCACCATTCAATTCGGCGGCGGCCCGCACCCGCAGGACTGGTACGGAACGCTGGACGCGATCACGTCCGGACGGCTGGACCCGTTACCCAGCGTGGGCAAGATCATCACCCTCGACGAGGTGCCCGACGCGATCGACATGGCCCGCCGGTCCGACGGGCCGCCCCGCATCGTGGTCCATCCGAACGGAGACCCCGCATGACCGAACGCGATGACCGTCAGGACATCTCCGATCTACTGGTGCGCTACGCCACCGGGATCGACAGTCGCGACTGGCCGCTGTTCCGCACGGTGTTCACCGACGACTGTCGACCTCGACTACGGCGAGATCGGCGTATGGAACGGAGTCGACGAGGTCACGAACTTCATGGACCAGACACACGCCATGGCGGGGCACACCATGCACCGCCTGACCAATCAGGCCATCGCGGTCGACGGCGACAAGGCATCGGCCCGCACCTACGTCGACGCGGTGATCATGTTCGGCGACAACCAGGCCGGCGTCAACGCCGCTCGGTTTCTACGACGACGAGATCGTCCGCACCGCGGACGGGCTGGCGCATCGCCCGCCGCCGGTTCACCCAGGTGCGGCTGACCACGTTCGGCCAACCGTAACGGAGCAGGAGTATTCGGATGACTTTCGCGACGAAGTATGGACCGTGGGCGCTGGTCGCCGGCGCCTCGGACGGCGTCGGCGCCGCATTCGCCAAGGGACTCGCGCAGCGCGGCGTCAACGTGGTGCTGCTGGCACGCCGGCAAGCGGTGCTCGACCAGGTTGCGGCAGAGATCGAATCAGAAACGTCCGCTCAAACCCGCACCCTTGCCGTAGATCTCGCGCAGCCGGACGCGGCATCGGCGATCGCCGCGGCCACCGACGACCTGGAGATCGGGTTCCTGGTGTACTGCGCGGGTGCCGACCCGACCTTCGAGCCCTTCCTCGCCAACCCGATCGAGGCCGCCGAGGCGATGGTGCAGCGCAATTGCATGGTGCCGATGCAACTGTGCCATCACTTCGCTCCGGCAATGGTCGAGCGAGGCAGCGGCGGAATCGTCATCTTCGGGTCCGGCGCCGGATTGGCCGGCGGACCCAACATGGTCGCCTACGGCGCATCCAAGGCGTTCGACATGGTGTTCGCCGAAGCGCTGTGGGCCGAACTGCACGACAAGGGCGTCGACGTGCTGGGCCTCATCCTCGGCAAGACCAATACACCCGCGCTGCGCCAGCTCGAACACAGCCGCGGCCAGATAAGTTCGCCCGACGACGTGCCGGAGGGCGCCGCGACCGTGGACGAGGTCATCGCGGAGGCATTCGAGAACCTGACCAACGGCCCGACCTGGTTGGCGGGCGAGACCATGCGCTTCGCCGCGCAGATGCTGGCTTCGCTGCCCCGCAATCAGGCCGTCGAGCTCTTTGCCCAAGCCGCGGCCGCGGCGATGGGCCCGGATCACTAGCCGCGCAGCGCCCAGCTAGCGGTGCTGACAGGCCAAAACACCACCGCCGCCTCAAGAATCGGCTTTGCCAAATTCTGAAATCAGCGTGCCCGAACTTTTCGGATCGCATTACCTGGCCAGCAAATACAGGCCTCCACGTGCCGATCGCTTGGCATCTCCATAACGTTGCTGGCGTCGCAGTTGAGCAGGTAGTTTGGTCAACAGTTGGCCGCCGCCGCGAGCCGAAACCGCCACCAATTGATCGGCGTCCTTCCCGCGTTGAACGCCGAGTTGAAGGATGACGATGCTCGCCACAGATGGGCCCGCCGGCTCGACGCGTCGGCGCTCGCGCTGCGGCGCCGCACGCTGACCCGGTCGGCGCTGATCACCGCGCTATTCATCGCCCCCGCCGTGGTGCTCCGGATCGTCGGTCTGGCATCTGGACCCGGTGGCCGCCCTGCTGATCTATGGGGCCGCCGTGGTCTCGGCCAGCTTCCTGCTGGCGTGGGCCGCCGAAACCGCGCAGATCGACGTCTCCGGTGGACTCGCCATCGCGGTGCTCGCGCTGGTCGCGGTGCTGCCCGAGTACGCCGTCGACCTCTACTACGCGTACGTGTCCGGTCACAATCCCGATTACACCCAGTACGCCGCCGCCAACATGACCGGGTCCAACCGGCTGCTGATGGGCCTGGGCTGGCCGGTCGTGGTGTTGGTCGGCGTGCTGGTGGCCCGCAAGGCCGGCGCCACCAAGTCCACCGGCTTGGTCCTGGAGCCCGCCAACCGGGTCGAGCTCGGGTTCCTGCTGATCGCCGGTGTGGCCGCGTTCGTCATACCGGCGACCGGCCAGATCCACCTCGTGCTCGGGTTGGCGCTGCTGGCCTGGTTCGGCTTCTACCTCTACAAGGTCAGCCACGGCGACGTGGAAGAGCCGGACCTGATCGGTACCGCCGCCGCACTCGGGGAGTTACCCGACCGCAGCCGGCGCATCGCCGTCGTCGGCATGTTCGCTGGTGTCCGGCGTGGTCATCCTGCTCTGCGCCAAGCCCTTCGCCGACAATCTGGTAGCCGCCGGGACGGAGCTGGGCATCGACCGGTTCCTGCTGGTGCAGTGGCTTGCCCCGCTGGCCTCCGAGGCTCCCGAGTTCATCATCGCGACCATCTTCGCCGCCCGCGGCAAGGGCACGGCCGCCATCGCCACGCTGATCTCGTCCAAGGTCAACCAGTGGACGCTGTTAATCGGATCGTTGCCGATGGCCCATCTGGCGGGCGGCGGCGGATTCGCGCTGTCGCTCGACTCCCGCCAGGTCGAGGAAGTCCTGCTCACCGCCACCCAAACGCTGATGGGCGTCGCGCTGATCCTGGCGCTGCGCTTCTCCCGAGCGAGCGCCTGTGGCGCTACTGGTGCTGTTCGTCGTCCAATTCCCGCTCACCTCGACCCAAGGGCGACTGGTGCTCTGCGGCGTCTACGCGGCGGTGGCGGTCGCCGGATTGATCATCAACCGCCGCAACCTCGCCGCCACCGTCCGGGCGCCATTCGTCGGAACGGCGATCCGGCACGGCGGCCACCCGCACGAGTCGGATAGTCCCCACGTCCCCGGCGTAGCGGCCGGCGTATACCGTCCCAGATATGAATCGAGTATCGGTGATCACGGGCGGTGCGGGCGGCATGGGTCTGGCCACAGCCAAGATCATTGGCCGCGACCACACCCTGGTCCTCTGCGACGTCAGGCAGGACCGGCTGACCACCGCGGCCGCAACCCTGGAACAACTCGGGATCACTCCCACGATCGTCAACTGCGACGTCACCGACCGGCATGCGGTCGATGCCCTGCTCAAAACCGCAAGCGGCCTCGGCACGATCGCCTCGGTCATCCACACCGCGGGGGTAAGCCCAAGCATGGGCTCCGCCGACTACGTCATGCGGACCAATGCGGTCGGCACCCTCAACGTCAACGAGGCGTTCCACGCGGCAGCCGGCGAGGGTTCGGTGATCGTGAACGTGGCATCAATGGCGGCCCACCTGTTGCCCGCGGAAATCGTTCCGGCAGAACAATTCCCGCTGGCGTTTGAAGACGCCGACGCCTTCATGGACGCCATGATGACGGCGTGCAGCATCGCGCCCGAGGAGATGCGGCCCGGTATGGCCTACGCCGTGAGCAAGAGCTTCGTTAAGTGGTACAGCCAGTCGCAGGCGGAACGATTCAATGCGCGCGGCTTGCGCATCGTCTCGATTTCTCCCGGGTCCGTCGACACCGAGATGGGCAGGCTCGAGGAGCAGGCCGGCGCCGGCGCGATGGTTGCCGACGCCGCCGTCCCGCGATGGGGCAAGGCGGAGGAGATGGCGGAGCTACTCGCCTTCTGTGCCAGCGATAAGGCGGGTTACCTCACCGGCACCGACATACTCAACGACGGTGGGGTGGTCGCCTCGATGGCGGAGCGGGCCAGGGTGGCGGCCGCTAATCAGACCAGGTAGTACAGGTCCGTGTGCTCGGTGCGTTCGGGTCGCGTCGTGAACGGCTCCTTGAGTTTCAGCTCGGCAAGCTTGTTGTGGGCGTAACGAACCGCTTTGAGCGTCGCCGAGTATTCCTCTTCTTCTTCGGGGAAGACGTGCTCCGCGGGGAACCAACTTTCGAATCCGACGTTTTTCAAGAGGCCGAACGTATCGGGGCGCACCCCGGCGAGCAGGACGGTGACGCCGCGCTCGGTCTCTTCGCGCAGGAAGTGCTCGATGTGCTCGATGCAGACGACGTCCGGGTGGCGTACCCGTTTGAGCCGCAACACCGCGAATTTGACGTTATCGTCCTCGATCCGCTGTTGAAGCTCCTGCAGGTAGCGGTCCAATTCGGGTGCGGCCCCGAAGAACAGCTCGCCTTCCAAGTCGAAGATGACGAGCGGCGGGTCCGCGGGCTCACCCGGAAGGCGTTCGCGGACAACGCGTTCGGGGGTGACGATGAGCTCCCTGGACTTCAGCTTCGCCGCGCGCGGCAGGAACAGCACGATCGAGAGGACCACGCCGAGCAGGACAGATTTGTCGAGATCGATGGCCACCCCGGTGACGGCTGTGACGATCACCAGGCCTGCGTCATATCGCGAGGCTTTGAGCGTATAGATCAGACGCTTGAAGTCGACCAGCCGCGCGGCGGTCACGAGCAGCAGCCCCGCCAGTGCCGGTTGCGGGACGTACTGCAGCAGGGGCGCGAACAGCAACAGCGCGGCGGCAACCGTTGCGGCCGAGACGATCCCGGAGAACCGGGTTTTGGCGCCGGACTGAAAGTTGATCGCCGACCGCGATAGCGAGCCCGAGCCCGGCAGGCTCTGGAAGAACCCGCCGGCGAGGTTGGCGAGGCCTTCGGCCATGATCTGCCGGTTGTAATCGAGCTTCTGCTGGGTCTGGTGGGCGATGGCTTTGGCGATCGACAACGCCTCGATGATGCCCACGAACGCGATGGCCAGCGCCCCCGTGGAAAGATGCGGCAAGCCACTCGGTGTGCACCTCGGGTATGTGCGGACTCGGCAGGCTCCGCGGGATTTTCGCGGCCACCGACACCGCGGTGTGGCCGTTGGTTCCCGGAACCGACCATCCCGTGAGGTAGGCGATCAGGGCGGTGATGATCAACACGGCAAGCATGTCGATCTGCGGCAATCCGAAGCGCTGCACCACCTTACGCAGGACGACCGCAAGTACTACGGCCGAGGCGCTCAATATCAGCGCCCGGTAGTTGACGTGATCGCCGTGGAACAAGGTGAGCCAGACGCGACGCAAGACCTGCATGTGGCCGTTGCCTTTGTCGTGCACCCCCAGCGCGTTGCCCAACTGTCCCACGGCGAGCAAAAACGATGCGGCCGCCATGAAACCGATGATGACCGACTCGGAAATGTAGCGGGTCAGGTTGCCCAGCTTGAACAGGCTGATGATGATCTGAAATCCGCCAACCAGGATGGCCAGCACGAACAGCGCCTCGAAGAGTTCCTTGGAGTTCTCCGAATCGACGAAGGCAAGCGCGGTGAAAACCAGCAGCGATATGGCGCTCGTCGGTCCGTTGATCAGGTGCGACGACGATCCGAAGATCGAGGCGACGATCGTCACGACGATTGCCGAGTACACACCGAACCTGGGATCCACGCCCGCGATCAGCGCATACGCCATGGCCTGCGGGAACGAAATCGCCGCGACGGTGAGGCCGGCAATGACGTCATGCCGGCCTTTGATCAGGTTGTAGTTCAGCGCGAGGGCCACCTTGTTCCCCTATGCCCCCGACGCCGCGGCTGGCGACGCTGAGATCGTGTCGAGAATTCCGTTGACGCCAAAGAACTGCTCGCGCGCGTCGCTCCAGTCCTTGGCGATGGCGCTGACCGGGAAAAGCGTCAGCGGCGGCAGCCGGTCGGTGTGCTTCGCGAGGATTTCTGGCTTGAAGGGCCGGTAGCCATACTGCGCCGCCTGCTCTTGTCCGGCGTCGGTGAACAAATAGTCGAGGTATGCCTTGGCGTAGGTGGCTGTCTTCGGATCAGTGACGTTCGCGTCGACCCATGCCACCGCGGGCTCGGCAAGAATGCTGACCGGTGGGTACACGACCTGGAGTTCGTCCTTGTTGGCGGCGACCTCGCGCAGCGCCTCGTTCTCCCAAGCCAGCTGCACATCACCGGTCTTGGCCAGGGTGAAGCTGTCGGCTGCGCCGCGGGCACCGGCGTCGGAGACCGCCACATGCCGTAACAACGCCTTCAGGTAGGCGCCGGCCTGGGCCTGGCTACCGCCGCGGGTGGTAACCGAGCCCCACGCGGCCAGCGCGCTCAATTGGCCATTGCCCGAGCTGCGCCAATTGGGTGTCACCACGGACACGTCCCCATTGACCAGGTCGGGCCAGTCGTGGATGGCTTTGGGATTGCCCTTGCGGACGACGAAGACGATGGTCGACGTGTACGGCACCGAATTGTTCGGCAGCCGCTGTTGCCAGTTGGCGGCGATCAATCCCCGTTTGCTCAGCGTCTCCACGTCGCTGATCAGCGCCAACGACACCACGTTGGCCTTCTGGGTGCCGTCCAGGACGCTGCGCAGCTGTCGCCCTGAGCCACCGTGCGACTGTTTGATGTCCAGGGTGACCCCGGTGTGCGCGCGGTATTGCGGGATGAACGCCTTGTCGACCGCCGCATACAGCTCGCGCGTCGGGTCGTAGGAGACGTTGAGGATTTGGTTGGCTCCCCCGGCGTGGATCGTTCTTGACCACGATCGCGGTCCCGGCCAGGACGATGGCGACAACACCAACGATGTTCAGCCAGTTGATCGGGGCGGAACCGGGGGCGGAGACGCTTGAGCACCGGACGCGCATCTACCATCCGAGCGTCCCCTCACCAGCGATTTCCCGGACTATCCGGTCTAGTCCGGCATTAGACATCTTTAGGCAATGTTAACGATCAAGCCACCTGGTGGCAGCCATGAGAATCAGCCTGAAGCTAAGTGCCCGTGCCGGTGCACCCAATCTCGGGGCCGTAGCCGCCAAGTCCGGCGCGCATATTCAAGCTCGGTGTGCGGCCATTGGGTGACGATCCGGCCGGTGGATGAGCGGAAGTAGCTGTCGCACTGGGTCCAGATGGTGCGCTCAAGGTCCGCGGAAAGCCGCTCGTTGTATCGCCGTTCGACGTCAGGACGCACCTCGAGATACCCGCCGCGACGCGCCAGCCGACTAACCGCGCTGGCGACCAGTCGCGCACCGGCCTCGAGAATGTAGACAATCGAGTTGCCGCCCTGATTGGTGTTGGGGCCGTACAGCATGAAGAAGTTCGGGAATCCGCCGACCGCCACGCCCAAATATGCGCTGGGATCGTCGCCCCAGCGCTCGTGCAGGCTATGCCCACCAATGCCGATGACGTCGATGCCCGACAAATAGCGCGACGTCTCGAATCCAGTGGCCAGCACGATCGCATCGACGTCCACGATCCCGGTAGCGGTGACAACCGACGTTTCGGTGATCCGCTCGATCGGGTCCGCGACAAGGTCGACATTGTGTTGCTGCAGAGCTCGGTAATAATCGTCGCCCAGCAGCACCCGTTTACAGCGGAACGGGTAGTCCGGTGTCAGCGCGCGGCGAAGCCGCTCGTCGGCCACGGTGCGGTACAGGAATGACGTCGCAACCTGGTTGCGGGACGCTACCACCGGGTCGTCGGCCATCGTCGCGGTGTTGTCGTGCTGGAATTTCCAGATCTGCCAACGCGTCCGGCGTACCGCCAGCGGATTGCGTCGGAATTGCGTCAATTCGGCTGTGCTGTAGGGGTGGTCGTCTTTGGGAACCATCCATGGGGGGGTGCGCTGAAAAACCGCCAGGCGTGCGGCGTCCCGTGCCAGTTCGGGAACGACCTGCACCCCGCTGGCCCCGGTGCCGATCACCGCCACCCTTTTGCCCGTCACGTCGGTGTCACGATCCCACTGGGCGGTATGCATGACGGCGCCGCCAAAGTCCGCCAGACCGGCGATATCCGGGAGTTTCGGTGACCCGAACAAGCCGGCGGCGCAGACGACGACGTCGACCCTCAGTGCGAAGGTCTGGCCCCCGCGGTCCATCTGCAGGTCCCACTGCGCGGTCTCCTCGTTCCAGCGGGCGGTGCGGACGCCGGTGCCCAACATCAGATGTCGACGCAGATCGAAGTTGTCGGCTACCGACTCCAGGTAGGCCAGGATCTCGGGCTGCCGCGCGTAGGTTCGGCTCCAGGATTTGTTGGGCGCGAAGGAGAACGAGTAAAGGTGACTCTGGATATCGCAGGCTGCGCCGGGATAGATGTTGCGCCGCCAGGTGCCCCCGACACCGTCGTCACCCTCGATGATCACCAAGTTGTCGACGCCGGCGCGGCGCAGCGCGACCGCGGCACCAAGCCCACCGAATCCCGCGCCGATGATCGCAACCCTCGGTGCGGGGCGACGCCGGGTCGCCGCCCGCAACCGGCCGAGGAGGTACCTCATGGACCGGTCTCGGCGCCGCGAATATCCAGGCCCTCCATATCGCCGTTGGCCCGCCACCTCTGCAGGATGTCGGCATACTCCGTGGGTCCACCGAAGAAGAAGCTGCCTTGGCGGGTCTTGGCGTCGGCCTTTCCTTCCCGGTTGTAGTAGCCGGGCGTGCAGGTTTTGGCCCGTTCGGCGGTCGCGGTCGAACGTGCCACCACGGTGTCGACCCACGCGGCTTCAGCCCGCAGCGACGCCTCGACCTCGGTCACGCCGCGCTCGAGTGCCCGGGCGATGATCCAAGCGGCATGGCTGGCCTGCACATCAAGCAGATACGGGAAGTTCACCGTGAGCCCGGCCTGGGCGATGCTTTCGACAAAGCAGTTCGGGAAACCGTTGGTACACAGGCCCTGGAATGTGCGTACGCCGTCGCACCACCGCTCGGTCAATGTCACACCGTCGCGCCCAATCAGCTCGAAACCGGTCCGGCGGGAATAGTCGGTGCCCACTTCGAAGCCCGTCGCTAAGATCAAGCAGTCGAGCTGATAGGTCACCCCGCCGACGACGACGCCGGACTCGGTGATGCGCTCCACCCCGCGGCCGCGGGTGTCGACCAGTGTGACGTTGTCCCGGTTGAACGTCTGCAGATACTGGTCATGAAAGCAGGGCCGCTTGCAGAAATAGCCGTACCAGGGTTTGAGCGCCTCGGCGGTGGCGCGATCGGTGACCATCTCATCGACCCGCGCCCGGATCTCCTCCATCTTGGCGAAATCCGCCAGTTCGATGTCGCGCGTGCGCTCCTCGGGGTTCGATGAGCTGTCACTGTCGTGACGCATGACCGGAAGCTTCCTGGTGATGCTGGTCCAGGCGTCGGCCACGAGGTCTTCCTCCGCTTGTCCGCCGCCGGTGAGCACCTGAAAGTTCTGTATCCGATGTTGCTGCCAGCCGGGTTGTAATGCGTTGGCCCACTGCATATCCGTCGGTTGATTGGCCCGTACGTCGACCGATGACGGTGTGCGCTGGAAGACGTAGAGGTGCTGCGCCGCCGCGGCCAGATGCGGCACACACTGGACGGCGGTCGCTCCCGTACCGATGATGCCGACGCGCTTGCCGGCCAGGTTCTCCAGCCTGTCGCCGGTGTAGTCGTAGTCCCACCGGCTGGTGTGGAACGTCTGCCCGCGAAATGAATCCAGGCCGGGGATGCCGGGCAGCTTGGGCTTCGCCTGATAGCCGTTGGCCATCGAGACAAATTTGGCGCTTATCACGTCGCCGTGGTTGGTGCGAATGATCCAACGGGAAGTTGTTTCTTCCCAACGTATCTCATGTACGTCGGTCTGCAGGCACGCTTCGCGGTACAGATCGTAGTGCTTGGCGATGCGCTGGCAGTGCGCGAAGATCTCCGCGCCCTTGGCGTACTTCTCTGTGGGGATGTAGCCGAGTTCTTCCAACAGCGGGATGTACACATAGGACTCGACGTCGCAGGCGATTCCCGGGTAGCGGTTCCAGTACCAGGTGCCACCCACGTCGGCCGCCCTGTCGATCAGCCGCACACTCTGGACACCCAGCTCGCGTAACCGAGCACCCGTCAACAGGCCGCCGAACCCGGCGCCGATGATCGCCACGTCAACCTCGTCAGCGAGCGGCTCGCGCGCGAATTTTCCATCCACCCAGGGGTCCTCGGCGAACCGGGCGAACTCACCAGCTGTCTCCAGGTACTGTGCGATCCCGTCGGGGCGCAGTCTCCGTGCCCGCTCGTCGGCGTACTTCTGTCGCAGCGCGTCGACATCGAACGGCCGCCCAGCAGTCTCGGTCAAGGTCTCGACTTCCTCTCCGCGACCCGACTCTATAACCCGTCGTTGATCGCGTTCGCCGAGCGTGCATTCTCGGCGAGATTTCGGCGCCTAAGCGTGCAACGCCGCCAGCCCGCCGACGATGAGCTGCAATCCGAACTCGAACTCCTCTTCCAATGGCACCGGGAGTTCGTCGGCGACAGCAACCGTGGCGGGATACCGGGAGGGATCGAGACGATGGAAGGCGGCCGATAACTCGGCATCTTGTTCGCCGGCAACCGCAGTCGATCCGCCGTGCTGGATGGCAAAGCCGAGCACGTAACGCGCCAGCGTGGCGTAGGCGTGGGCGGCGACAGCCGGCGGAAAGCCGTTGTCGAGTAGCACGGATAGACATAGCTCACGGTTGGCTAACGCGTTGGGTCCGATCGGGGTGTACTCGACAAGCAACGAGGCAACGTTGCCGTGCCGGCTGAGCGCGTCGAACATGCGCTGCGCAAACGATATACAGGCTTCTTGCCAGGTCCGTTCGGCCACTGTCCGGGCGTCGAAGTCGGCCTCGCCGAGGATGTGGTCGATGACCGTAGAAATCAGTTCGGACCGGGTGGCAAACCGACGGTAGAGAGTGGCGGTGCCCGACTCAAGCCGCTGCGCCAGGGATCGCATCGACAGCGCATCGGCTCCCTGCTCTTCGACGAGCTCGAGAGCCGCGGCGACAATCCGGTCCAGCGGCATGGCCGGACGTCCGCGTGAGCGGGTGGTCACGTCGCCCGGATCGTCGAATGCACGGCGGTGCAAAAATTATCGATGCTCAGTGAAACAGCGGCCACATCTGCCTCCAGCTCTTCCTTGACGACACCATTCATTAATGGTTACAGTGTATCCATTAATGAATGCGGACAAACCGACTTAAAGCAAGGAAATCTAGCCATGCTCCTCCCCTTGGCTTCCGAGCCCTCCACAGTTCCCACCGACCGCGACATGCTTCCCTCGGAGCGCCGAGAATTCGTGCGTACCCATCGCACTGCCGTGTTCGGCTACCGCCGCCGCAACGACGGTCCTGGCATGTCGATCGTCTATTACATCCCCACCGACACTGGCGAACTACTGGTATCCACGATGGAAACGCGCGGCAAGGCCCGCGTCATCGGACGCGACGGCAAAATCAGTCTGTGCATACTCGACGAGCGGTGGCCGTTCGCCTACCTGCAGGTCTATGCCGACGCGACGTTGGACCGCGACCGTGATCTGGCCGTTGACGTGATGATGGCGGTCGCGGGCCGCATGTCGGGCGAACCGCTGGGTCAGGAAGCGCGACCGCACGTCCAGGCGATGTGCGAGCAAGAGGACCGCGTCGTCATCCGTTGCCGGCCCTACGGCACCTACGCGACGCCACCGCGCCACCTATACCAAAACGACCAGGTAGAAAAGTTGACCCACTGGGCATCTGGCGTGGTGCCGTGGGATGCGGCCGACCTTGGGACGGACTGACCACCTGCTAGGTGGCAAAGCTGACTAAGCCGTCGCGTAACGGTCGCGCAGCTTCGCCAGCGTCGCCTCGATGCCCGACGCGTTCGCCTTCGAGAAACCCATCAGCTCGTAGTACCTCAGGCTGTTCTTGATCGCACCGGCGTTGCTGTAATCGAATGTCTCGGTGACCCTGGTCAGGGTCGGTGTCAGTGACTCGAATTCCCAGCGCCAGCTGTGGCCCACTGGGTGGCGCCATTCGACCACTTCGTTTGGTTTCAGTGCGGTCACCGTACTGGTGACGCGGTACGGCACGCCCAACATCTTCATGCTGGTCGAAAACTTGGACCCCACAACCAGTTCCGCGGGCATCGCGATGTTGCTGCGGACAGTTCCCGAGCCGTCCAGTTCGCAGTGGCGTCGCGGGTCGGCAGCACATGCATACAGCTCCGCGGCAGGCGCGGCCACTTCGACCGACCGGCTCACCTGCCGAGGTCCCGCGTCGACGACGGTGACAGTCATGTGGTGTCCTTCCGTTTGTCCGGCAACGCCAGGTCGACGCTACGCTTCGCCAGGGCGCTCGTCCCAGCCTCAACATCCAGTCGCTCAGTACCCAGGGAATACAGCTCCGCGTCACTACGCTATACCCTGGTGGGGTATACGCCGAGTTATATACAAGGGAGCGGGATGACCACGAGCGAGTACCTGGTGAGCGGGATGAGCTGCGGTCATTGCGAGGCGGCCGTCCGGGACGAGGTCAGCCAGATCCCCGGCGTGCACCGCGTGGACGTCAGCTCGAGCACGGGTCGGCTGGTCGTCACGAGTTCGGCGCCGATCGACGAGCGGGCCGTCCTGGGCGCCGTCGACGAGGCGGGGTATGAGGCGGTCCTCGTCACATGAGGAGCCACATGGGCACGACGCCCGTGCACGACATCGAGCTCGAAATCGGCGGGATGACCTGCGCCTCGTGCGCGATGCGCATCGAGAACAAACTGAACAAGCTCGACGGGGTCAGTGCGAGCGTCAATTACGCGACCGAGAGGGCCACCGTCACCGTCCCGGCTGGGTACGGCCCGCAGGCGCTGATCGCCGAAGTCGAAAGGACCGGCTACAGCGCATCGCTTCACCAGCGCGAGACTGGCCTCGACAACCAGGCCCTCGAACTGGCATCGCTCCGCAACCGCCTGGTCGTGGCGATCCTGCTAGCCCCCCCGGTAATCCTTTTGGCGATGATCCCAGCCCTGCAGTTCCGCTACTGGCAATGGGCGTCCCTGATCCTGGCAACACCCGTCGTCCTGTGGGCGGGCCAGCCTTTCCACACCGCCGCCTGGGCCAATCTCAAGCACGGCGCCGCCACCATGGACACGCTTGTCTCGGTCGGAACGCTCTCGGCGTTCCTCTGGTCGGTGTACGCCTTGTTCTTCGGAACGGCGGGCGAACCGGGCATGCGACACCACTTCGAGCTGACCGCCACCCGCGGCGACGGCGCAGCCAACATCTACCTCGAAGTGGCCGCGGGAGTGACCCTGTTCGTGTTGGCCGGGCGGTACTTCGAGAAGCGCTCCAAGCGGCGCGCCGGTGCCGCGTTGCGCGCACTGGTTGAGCTGGGCGCCAAGGACGTCGCTGTCCTGCGTCCGCAATCTGGCTCACCATCCGAGACCGCCGAGACCCGCATCCCCATCGACCAGCTCGCCGTCGGCGACGAGTTCGTGGTCCGCCCTGGCGAGAAGATTGCGACAGACGGCGTCGTTGTCGCGGGCTCATCGGCCGTGGACGTCTCGATGATCACCGGCGAATCCGTTCCCGTCGAGGTGGGTGAGGGCGACGCCGTCACCGGAGCCACCGTGAACGCCGGTGGGCGGCTGATCGTGCGCGCCACCCGGGTCGGCGAACACACTCAATTGGCGCAGCTGGCCAGGCTGGTCGAAGCCGCCCAGTCAGGCAAAGCCGCGGCGCAGCGCCTCGCCGACCGCATCTCCGGGGTGTTCGTTCCCGCTGTCGTCGCCATCGCGGTGGTCACCCTGGGAGCGTGGCTGGTCGCCGGCTTTAGTGTCACCGCGGCGCTGACGGCCGCAGTCGCGGTGTTGATCATCGCCTGCCCATGCGCGCTCGGGCTGGCAACACCGACCGCGCTGCTGGTCGGCACGGGGCGGGCGGCGCAGCTCGGCGTGCTTATCAAGGGACCCGAGGTGCTGGAATCGACCCGCAAGGTCGACACCGTCGTGCTCGATAAGACCGGTACGGTCACCACCGGAAAGATGACCCTCGCGGACGTGATCGTCGTGCCCGGTTCCGACCGTGAAACCCTGCTGCGCTACGCCGGAGCCGTCGAGGACGCCTCCGAGCACCCCGTCGCGCAGGCGATCGCCAGGGCGGCCAGGGCCGAACTCGGCAGCCTGCCTGCCGCTGAGGACTTCGCCAACGTCGCAGGCAAAGGTGCGCATGGCATTGTCGACGGCCACGCCGTCGTCGTCGGGCGGGACAGCTTGCTGGCCGACTGGGGCCAGCGCCAAGATCCCGAATTGTCGACCGCGAAGGCCCAGGCGCAGGGCGCCGGCAAGACCGCCGTGGCCGTCGGCTGGGGTGGTCTTACCCGCGGGATCCTGGTGGTCGCGGACTCGGTCAAGCCAACCAGCGCCGAGGCGGTCCGGCAGTTGAAGGACCTGGGGCTGACACCGGTGCTGCTGACCGGCGACAACCAGACCGTCGCGAAGCGGATCGCCGCCGAGGTCGGCATCACCCAGGTCATTGCCGGGGTGATGCCCCAAGACAAGGTCGCCGAAGTCCAGCGCCTGCAGTCCGAGGGCAAGATCGTCGCAATGGTCGGCGACGGCGTCAACGACGCCGCCGCGCTGGCGGCCGCCGATCTGGGACTCGCCATGGGAACCGGCACCGACGTTGCGATCGAAGCCGCCGACATCACGCTGGTAAGCGGCGATCTGCGCGCCGCGGCAGACGCGATCCGACTCTCCCGCAAGACACTATCCACGATCAAGACGAATCTGTTTTGGGCCTTCGGCTACAACATCGCCGCGATCCCGCTGGCCGCGCTCGGCCTGCTCAACCCCATGATCGCGGGCGCCGCGATGGCTTTCTCGAGTGCCTTCGTCGTCGGCAACAGCCTGCGCCTGCGGTCCTTCGCAACCGCGGTAGCCGGGGACGGTATGGGATAGTTGGTCTGGCCCACCACGTTCGGGGATTCACAACTGGTGGACAGATCACGAGTCAGCTTGAAGTTCAGCCTCGCAGAGGGAGGGCGATGCCGGTCCGCAGCGAAGGTCGCAACCGTTGAGCGACTTCATCGGGCACGCGTCTCTACTGCGCGGGTGGCTGCCTTCGGCGGTGCAGGCGCTCGCGCTGCTGGTGGCCGTAGGCGCGGTCGGATGGCGCAGACGACGCTGGCTCATGTGGGCACTACCGGTCGCGCTCGGCGTGGCGGCGACGGTAACGGCGCTGTCGCACTGGTACATCACGTCGCTCGGGGTGGCCGGAGACCCGGCACCGACATCGCTATGGCTATGGATAGCGCTAAGCGGGCTCGCGGGCGCGGTGCTGCTGCTCGGCTGGGCTGGTGCCCGCTGGTGGCGACGCGGGCTGGCGTTACTTTCTGTGCCACTGTGCGTGTTATGCGCGACCTTGGCTTTGAACGGCTGGGTCGGCTATTTCCCCACAGTCATTACCGCATGGAATCAGCTGACAGCGGGGCCCTTACCTGACCAGATCGACCGGCTACGGGTCACCGCGATGCAGGTCGCCGGAACCAAGCCGACCAAGGGCGTCGTGGTGCCCGTGACCATCAGCTCCGACGCGTCACACTTTTCGCACCGCCAGGAGCTGGTATATCTGCCTCCGGCGTGGTTCAACAGCAATCCGCCGCCGCGGCTGCCGACGGTCATGATGATCAGCTCCGCCTTCAACACTCCGGCGGACTGGCTCCGGGCCGGCGGCGCCTTCGACACCATCGACAACTTCGCGGCACACCATCATGGCTTCGCCCCGGTGCTGGTGTTCGTCGATCCGACCGGAGCGTTCGACAACGACACCGAGTGCGTCAACGGTAGTCGCGGTAACGCCGCCGATCACCTGACGAAGGACGTCGTGCCATTCGTGGCTTCGAACTTCGGCGTCAGCGCCGATCGCGCCAACTGGGGAGTGGCCGGATGGTCGATGGGCGGTACCTGCGCCGTCAACTTGACCGTCATGCATCCGGACATGTTCAGCGCGTTCGTGGACATCGCCGGCGACCGCAGCCCCAACGTCGGTACCAAGGAACAAACAATCGCCCGGTTATTTGGCGGCAACCCCACCTCGTGGGCCGCTTACGACCCGGTCACCACCATCACCCAACATGGGCGCTACGCCGGGGTAGGGGGATGGTTCGATGTTCCCGCGTCGTCAGGTCCGAGAAACCTCGCCGAGGCGGCCAACCCCACCCTCGCTGCCAGCAGCGACCCCATCGCGAACCCAGAAGGCCAGGACGCCGCGGCCAGCACGCTGTGCAACGTGGCCGCCGCCAATGGCATCAGCTGTGCGGTGGTCAGCCAGCCGGGCAAACACGACTGGCCGTTCGCGGCTCAGGCGTTCTCCGCGGCGTTGCCCTGGCTCGCCGCGACGTTGGGCACCCCGGCTGCCGAGCCGGTGGCGCTACCGCAGCGCGGTAGCGGGGCGTCTCATTAGCGCCCACTTCATCAGCGCCCACTTGGCCTCCCTCAAGAGCCTCCACCGAGACCAATTCGTTAGCCAGTACGCGCAGCTCTAATCTGACTGATCGACGCTGGTGGTGGTACGGTTCGCTGCTGTGGCTGTGAACTTTGGCGACGGTGACGCCCGGTACCCGGGTGTGCCCGTGGCGCGGCACCGCCGCAGGTCATCCACAGCGAATCGCACGTCTGCCGCTTCCAGGTTGGCCGCTTCCAGCCGCGCCGGCTCCGAGTTGAATCGGCGTAAGTTCCTCGGCTCGCTCGCCGCGGCCACCGTCGCCGGTGTGGGCGTGGCACGGCTGATCGTGGACCCGCAACCGCGAACCTTGGCCGAGGCGCCATCGGCGTCGGTGGCGGCCCCCGGGCCGGCCGCGCCCGGAATGTTGTTACCGCCCCCACCCCGGAGCGCCCGCATCCCGCTGCCCGGCGGCGGAGCGCTCAGCACAATCCCCGGCGACGGTGACCTGCTTGCGTTGACTCTCGACGACGGCGTGAACAGCGATGTGGTGCGCGCCTACATACAGCTGGCCAAAGACACCGGCGCTCGAATGACATTTTTCGTCAACGGGATTTATGACGCGTGGACCGACCACCGGGCCATGCTGCGTCCGCTGGTGGACTCCGGTCAGATCCAACTCGGCAACCACACGTGGTCACACCCGGATCTCACGACGCTGCCGGCGAGCGAAATCTCCCAAGAGCTCAGCCGCAATGACGAGTTCCTGAAGAAGAACTACGGCATCGGCGCCAAGCCCTACTATCGGCCGCCGTATGCCAAACACAACGCCAGTGTCGATGCTGTGGCGGAGTACCACGGCTACCAAGTACCGACCTTATGGTCGGGCTCGTTGTCCGACTCCACGCTGATCCACGAGGACTACATCGTGAAGATGGCGGATCAGTACTTCACGCCGCAATCCATCGTTATCGGGCACCTCAATCACCTGCCCGTCACTCACGTCTACCCGCAACTCATCGACATCATCCGCTCGCGCAACCTTCGGACCGTCACGCTCAACGACGTGTTCCTCAAAACCCCGTAGCGACCATTGGTCGACGCGCGAAATGAACCCGCCCGATCCGCAGCGGCTCGGTGGTCTCGCTTGGGTCCGGCGCACCGGTGGCGAGTTATGCCGCGCAGAGCGGCGCCGCCTTCTGCGTGCGATTGCGGTAGGCCAGTGGGAGAACGCCGTGGGCAGGGCCAAGCTCGCGCTAGGACGGGTTCCGGACGCGGCAGCGCGCGTCGACCTAGATACATTCCAAGTACCCGATTCCAAGTTCGCGCGTGAGGCCGAAGACGCTTGTGCAGAAATGCCGCGGTCTCTACAGGGCCACTCGTACCGCACCTGGTTGTTCGGGCACGCGCTCGCGGTCATCGACGGGTCCACGATGGACGACGAACTCTTCTACTGCGGGGCGCTCCTGCACGACTACGGCATTGTGAGTCCCACGGCGGACCGCGATTTCACACTCGGTAGCGTCGAACGGATGCTTCGTTGCGCGAGTTCCGCGAATATCGCTGATACACGTGCGGATCTGCTCGCCGACAGCATCTGTGTTCACACCACACCGGGAGTTAAGGTCGAAACCGACGGCACGATTGGCTGCTACCTCCAATGGGGGCGATGGTCGATGGCGCCGGACTGCGCATCTGGGACATCGCTCCCGGCAACGTCGAGGAAGTGCTGCGCCGTTACCCGAGAGGTGATTTCAAGCGGGAGCTTATCGGCATGATGCGTGCGGAGGCGGCGGCGGTGCCGGCAGGACGCTTCGGTCTCCTCGTCCGCTGCGGACTGCCGTTGGCCGCGCGGCTAGCGCCATTCGACTCCTAAAGTCTCACTTGTGGATGCTGGGGGTTCGGGGGATCCCGGCGATTCGCCGGACAGCAGCATCTGCAAAGTTTCGCGCAGTTCTCCCAACCGCTGCCGGCCCAGGGTTCGTTCCCACCGCTTCTCCATATCAATTGCGTTGGAACGCATCACGCGCAGGACTTGCCGACCGCGAGGCGTCAGCTCGATGATCCGGGCGCGGGCATCGGCGGGGTGGGCGAGTCGGGTGACGTAGTCATGCCGTTCCAGTGCTGCTACGGCCTGGGCTACCGCCTGACGACTGACCCTGAGTCGGTCGGCAAGATCCGATGCGTGCAAACCGCCGGCTCCCAGCGGTACCAGGGCAACCGCTTGCGCAGGGCGGATCCCGTCGAGGCCCGCTGCCGCGAACGCCGCTCTTAGCTCGGGCGCCCTGGATGCAGCCAGCAACTGCACCAGGGCCGGCACGGTGGGTTCCCAGTCACCATCCAGAACGCGTCGCATGGCCATAGAGTGTGCCATTTGGGCCATTTTGACAAGTACCTTGTCAAAATGGCGCCCAACTGCCACGATGGGCTTATGCGATCTGGATGCGTTCGGGTACTCACCGTGCTTTTCGTCGGAACCCTGGTTGTCTTCCTCGGGGGCTGCCTCGGCGGCGGTCATGCGCTGGGAACCCCTGGCTCCCAATCAATTCCGGTCGGTCAGTCCTCTCAGACGATCGGGGTGGGCGGGGTCAGCAGGACCTTTAACCTGTACCGCCCGCCAGGGCTCGCCGATGGGGCACCGCTGGTGGTTATGCTGCACGGTGGCTTCGGCACCGGCGCACAGGCCGAGCATTCCTATAACTGGGACGGCGAGGCCGACGGTGGGCATTTCCTGGTCGCCTACCCGGACGGCCTCAACCGCGCCTGGAACGCCGGGACGTGTTGTGGGGAGCCTCAGCGTGACAACACCGACGACGTCGGATTCATCACCGCCATGGTCGGTGCCATCGAGCAAGAGATCCCCGTCGATCGCGCGCGCGTCTACGTCACCGGTATGTCGAACGGCGCCATGATGGCACTTCGACTGGGCTGCCAGACTGACATCTTCGCCGCGATCGCGCCCGTGGCGGGAACACTTGCGACCGACTGCTCTCAAGCTCGGCCGACGGCGGTTCTGCAGATACACGGCACGGCCGACGACCGGGTCCCCTACAACGGCGGACCAGGAAAAGCGTTCACGGCGCAGGGGACTGCGCGCGTTGACGGCCCGTCGATAGAGTCGGTCAACGCCACCTGGCGCGCCATCGATGCGTGCGGAGCACCCAGCTCAAGCACCTCCGGAGACGTGACGATCCAAACAGCCGGGTGCGCCGACGGGCTCACCGTACAACTGATCTCGGTGGCGGGGGCAGGACATCAATGGCCCGGTGGAGAGCCCAGTCCCCTGCTGGAAAGGCTCGCTGGTCTCCCAGCGCCTTCGACGGCCATCAACGCCACCGACACCATCTGGCAATTCTTCACCCAGAACCACCGCTGAACCGGCAAACATCGCCTGTTCGTGGATCCGTAGCCTGGTTGAGGTGCGGCTTTCGAAGCGCGTATACGCGGTACTCGCCCTTTTCGTGTTCGCTGCCTTCTGCTGTTCGTGCAGCGGACCGCGGCATGCGGGTCATGGCGCCCAGCCGGCCCAGACATCCACCGGAAAATCCCTTGAGCACAGCGGATGTGGCCCTCCGATCACGTATGACGTGTTTCAAAAAGACGCCTTCGGGGTTGACTGGTCGAAAGCCAACGATCTAATCGCCTTCAACGCCAAGGGAAGTGACGGCCTCTACCACATCTACACGGTCAAACCAGACGGCTCCTGCCAAGGCTCGTGATGCTTAGGGCTGGTTGAGCATCCCGTCGACGATTCGGTGCAACGCCTGTCCCGTCTCCCGGCGCGCACGCTTCGGGTCTTCATTGGTGGCGATGGCCATTGCCGCCTCGTCCAGGGCGCCAATGAGGACGTGGGCCAGCGGTCGCGTCGGCTGAACAGCGAGCTGACCGGCTTTGATTGCCTCGTTGAGTAACTGCTCGGTCATGCCCAGGCTGTAACGCTGCGCGACATCGCGGAATGCGGCCCAGCCCAGCACGCTTGGCGCATCGAGCAGGATCAGCTGACGCACTTCCGGGTCAGCGGAGACCTCAAGCCACGCGTCGACCGCGGCCCTGATCGCGTCCGCAGGAGACGCGGGTCCCGACGAGGCCACGACCGCGGCCATCCGGGCCATCACATCTTGTTCCACGACCTCGACGACCTCACGGAATAGCGCCGCCTTGTCGGCGAATTGGTGATACATCGCGCCGCGGGTTACACCGGCGACGGTGGCGATCTCCGGCGTTCCCACCTCCGCGTAGCCGCGTTGGCCCCACAGCCCGCGGGCCGCCGAGATCAGCGCATCACGGGTCGCCGCGGAACGCTGCTCTTGAGTACGTCTCTTGATTTCCATACAACCTGTTGGTATCTTACGAACAGACAGACTGTTTGTAAATGTTCTCTCGGAGTGAGGAGTCCTTCATGTCGTCGATCGACATTAGTGCCGGAACCATCCATTACGAAGCAACGGGACCCGAAGACGGCAGGCCCGTCGTGTTCGTGCACGGGTTCATGATGGGCGGTGAGCTGTGGCGACGCGTCAGCCAACGACTCGCCGGAGTGGGGCTACGCTGCATCGCACCGACGTGGCCGCTCGGCGCACACCACGAGGCGCTGCGCCCCGGCGCCGACCCGACCATCACCGGCGTCGCACACATGGTCGCCGACGTGCTTGCCGCCCTCGACCTGGAGGATGTGGTGCTGGTTGGGAACGACACCGGCGGCCTCGTCACTCAGTTGGTCGCGGTCCACCACCCCGAGCGGATCGGTGCGTTAGTGCTCACAAGTTGCGATGCGTTCGAACACTTTCCGCCGCCGATCCTCAAGCCGGTGATCCTCGCAGCGAAATCGAAGACAGTGTTCCGTACCGCGATCCAGGCCTTGCGGGCACCCGTCGCGCGCAAGCGCGCGTTCGATGGCCTGGCGCACAGCGACATCGACGATCTCACCGAGGCCTGGGTACGTCGGGCGTTAAAAGATGCGGCGGTCGCCGAAGACCTGCGCCAGTTGTCGTTGTCACTACGTACGGAGGTCGCCACCGGCGTCGCGGCGCGGCTGCCGGAGTTCGACAAGCCCACGCTCATCGCGTGGTCCGCAGACGACGTCTTCTTTGCCCAAGAAGATGGACAACGACTGGCCGCGACCATCCCGAACGCCCGCCTAGAGGTGATCCAGGGAGCGCGGACGTTCTCGATGGTGGATCGGCCCGATCGGCTTGCCGATCTGCTCTCGACTGTCGCGGTGCGCGCCTAGTTCCTTCACCCGCCGCCGGGACCGGGACCGGGACCGGGCGAGTCGGGCGGATGGTCGTTGGCGGGCGCGGGATGGTGGTGCGGGATGGTGCCGGGACAGGTGATGTAACGGATGCAGCCACAGTTGAGGCCGGCAATGCATGCGCCTCCGCCGACGGGAACCACGGGCAACGCGCCGCCACCAGTAGTACCGCTCGGAGCGGGTGAAGTCGCCGTCGACTCGCTCGATGAGGCGCTCGTCGCGGTGTCGGCCGCTGCGGGCGCGCTTGGCGCCGCGGCGCCGCAACCGATCAACAGAATGAAGAGGACCGTGCCGGGGCTAGCCGCCCGCCGGCGGCTACGGGGCCGGGGGTGGGGGAACATCTTGTGGATGGTCGTTGCTGGGAGTCGGGCGGTGATGGACGGTACCGGGACAAGTGAGACCACGGATGCACCCACAGTCGAGGCCGATGATGCAGCCACCTGGATCGGGCAGCGGGGCAAGCCTGGCAGGAACCACAGGCAAAGCGCCGCCGCCGGTAAGCCCACCGGGATCTTGTGGGGGCGCAGGCATTTCACTGGACAGAGCGCTCGTCGCCGGCGTATCTGATGTCGGTGCGCTTGCGGGCGCACCGATTGCCGCACCGCATCCCACCATCAAGACAAACGCGGCCCCGGCACCACGCAAAGCGATAGGCGTCCTGCCTTTGTCCATCACGCTTCCCAACTGTATGACCCCAATTGTATGTCCCTAATGTGACGTGCGTATGAGCGAAATGTCACCACATCGCCCTATGGTGCATTGACGACTCAGGTGCACTTCTGGTTCATCGATCTTTTTCACGAGAATTCGGAGCCGAATGCTCGCTGGACGGGTCCGGCTATCCGTTACCCCGGCACTGGCCGACAACGACCAACTTACGAGCCACGGTTGGTAGCGTTTCGGGATGTCAAATTTGGCGACACCGCTGCAAGGCCGACGGATCCTGGTTACCGGAGGAGCGACCGGGATCGGCGCGGCCGCCGTCGTTGTACTCACTGAGGCGGGGGCCGACGTCGTTGCCACCTATCACCAAACTCCACCACCGGATGGCCTGGCCGCCACATGGTTGCAATGCGACGTACGCGAAGACGACGCGGTCTCGGCGATGGTGCACCAGGCCGCCGATAGCCTGGGCGGACTCGACGTCCTGGTGAATGCCGCGGGGCTGTGGCAGCCCGGGATACCCGGACACATCAGCGCCGACCAGATTTCGTTCCTGTTGGACACCAACGTGAAGGCAACCATCCTCACCAATCAGGCCGCGTACGCCGCGATGAAGGACCAAGATCCGAAAGGCGGCCGCATCATCAACTTCGGCTCCTCCGAAGCCATTATGGGCAGCCCGATTTCGGCGGTGTACGCCGCGACGAAGGGAGCCGTGCAGGCGTGGACCCGATCCGCCGCTCGCACCTGGGCCGCTGACAACGTCACCGTCAACGCCCTAGCTCCCGCTGTACAGACGCCCGGTGCCGACCGGTTGCGGGATTTCCTCGGCCCGGAAGCCAGCGCATTCATCGACCAGCAGATCAAGGCGACGATTCCGCTTGGCGGGGCGCTGGGAGACCCGGCCCGGGATCTCGGGCCCATGCTCGTCTTTCTGGCGGGCGCAGGTTCGGGCTTCATCACCGGACAACTGCTCGCGGTCGACGGTGGCCTGATGATGGTTGGTGGCTAACGATGGTTGCCGCCACGCCCGATATAACTTAGCGGGTGCAATGTTTTAGTATCGAGGACAGCGGGCGTTACTGGGCCCCGCCCGATACTCAAGCAGGTGCGGTGATCTGGTGGTGATAACGCGACGGGTTGCACCAACCCGGCCTGCGCACGGCAATCAGGCACGGGCCGAACGCACCCGGGCTCTGGCGATCGACGTCACCGTGCAGATCGTTTTGAAGGAAGGGTTTGCCGCCGCCACCGGCCGGCACATCGCCGACGAGGCGGGTGTCACCTGGGGGGTGATCCAGTATCACTTCGGAGACCGTGACGGCCTCTTGATGGCGGTCGTCGACCGGGGGTTCGGCGAACTGCTACACGCCCTGGAGTCGCTACCGCCCGCGACACCGGAGACGACGACTCGAGACCGTGTGCAAACCGTGGTGACGGCGGCCTGGGAAGCGATGTCCAGTCCAGCGGCGCGGGCCGCCGGTGAGATTTTGATAGGAACCCGTGCCACCCGCGGCGCCGAGGCCGCGGGCCACGTACGGCAACTGGCTGAAACGTTCAGCACCCTAGGCAGGATGATCGACAACGACCTCGACCCGACGCGGGGCGCGGCCCTCGGCGAGCACATGCTGACCACCTTGCGCGGAATGATCGCGACCCAGCTGATTATGCCGAAGCCCGTCGACACGACTCAGGACCGCCGAGTCCTTGTCGACGTGCTCAGTAACTACATTCACAGTGACCGAAAGACAGACCAACACACAGACCCAAGCGAGAAAGTGGATCCGGATTCATGACCGACACGATTCAGTCGCTGCTGCACAGGCGCATCTCCGACACGACCGTTGCCGTGAAATACGGCAATCTGCAACTGAGTTGGGCTCAGTATCTGGCGGAGTCGGCGGCATGCGCCGCGGCCCTTCTCGGTGCCGCCGATCCGCACCGGCCGGTCCACATCGGCGCCCTGTTGGGAAACACACCCGACATGCTGACCCAGATGGCGGCTGCCGGGCTGGGCGGTTATGTGCTGTGCGGTCTCAACACCACGCGACGGGGTGAAGCTTTGGCCGCCGACATCCGGCGGGCGGATTGTCAGATCGTCGTGACCGACGCCGAACATCGCGCCGCTGTTGGAGGGTCTAGACCTCACTGGCACACAGGTCTTCGATACTTCGACACCGCAGTGGGCGGAGCTGGTTGGCAGTGCCGGTGCTCTGGTCCCGCATCGGCAGGCCGAAATGACCGACCCCTACATGATGATTTTCACCTCGGGTACCAGCGGAAATCCCAAGGCAGTTCTGGTTTCTCATCTCATGGCATCGGTCGCCGGCCTTGCCTTGGCCGCACGCTTCGACCTCACCGACCAGGACACCTGTTACGTGTCCATGCCGCTGTTCCACTCCAACGCCGTGGTCGCCGGTTGGGCACCCGCGGTGTGCTCCGGCGCCGCGATTGCGCCGGCGAAATTTTCGGCGAGCAGTTTCCTCGACGACGTCCGGCACTACGGCGCCACCTACATGAATTATGTCGGCAAGCCGCTGGCCTACATTCTGGCCACCACCGCCAGCGACGACGATATGGACAATCCGCTGCGGGTGGCCTTCGGTAACGAGGCAAATGACAAAGACATCGAGGAGTTTCAGCGCCGCTTCGGCGTGCAGGTCGAAGACGGTTTCGGCTCGACGGAGAACGCCGTCATGGTGATACGCGAACCGGGCACGCCCCCAGGATCGATCGGACGAGGAGCCGACGGTGTCGCCGTCTACCACAGCGACACCATAACCGAATGCGCCGCCGCGGAATTCGATGCCCATGGAGCTCTCACCAACGCCGACAAAGCAATTGGCGAGTTGGTCAATACGACCGGCTCGGGCTTCTTCACCGGTTACTACAACGATCCCGAGGCCAACGCCGAACGCATGCGCAACGGTATGTATTGGTCCGGGGACCTCGCCTACAAAGACTCCGACGGCTGGATCTACCTCGCCGGCCGCACCGCCGACTGGATGCGGGTGGACGGCGAGAATCTCGCGACGGCGCCGATCGAGCGAATCCTGCTGCGCCACAGCTCCATTAGTCGCGTTGCCGTGTACGCCGTCCCCGATGGGCACGTGGGTGATCAGGTAATGGCGGCCGTCGTCCTCAACGACGGCGGGGTCCTCGACCCTGAGTCATTCGAAGCGTTTCTCGACGCGCAGGCCGACCTGTCTCCCAAGGCTCGCCCGCGCTACGTCCGCATCGCCGCCGAGCTGCCCAGCACCGCCACCCACAAGGTGCTCAAACGTCAGTTGATAGCACGGGGAACTGTCTTCGGCGAGGGCGAAACGCTGTGGGTGCGCGAGGCGCGAGGTACCGCATACCGCGTCGCCGCTCCAAGTTAGGGGACCACACGGATCCTACGGCGGATCTGGCCCTTGGACCGTCGCGCCCGTTTGACCGGATCCCGTGCTGTGCCGGCGGCGATCTCGTCACGCAGCTGCTCGATGTTGGAGATCTCCGCGTACAAGCCGCGGATCGCATAGTCGAGGACGGCGAAGGAAAAACGCTGCTCCGGATCGTCGACGATGCCGAGCTCACGCGAACGCTGCCGCGACCAAAGCGCTTCGTCCAGCCGCGTCCGGGTCGCCTCAAGATGGCGCTCCAACGTATCGATGATGTTTTCGGGATCCCCGCCTCGGGCCAACCAGGTCTTGAGGATGACCGGGTGCTTGATGACGACCTGGTCCTTACCCGGAAAGTGTTGCACCCAGCGGCGAAGCGCATCAAGGCCGGCGTCCGTGGTCTCGTACAACGTGATGGCACGCTTCCCGGATTGAGCGCCGATCTCGCCGACCATCCCCCACGCCAATAATCTGTTCAGTTCACGCCGCACGTGACTGACCGAGGGCGACCAATAGAAGTGCCCGACCGACAGCTCGGCGCGCGTCTTTATCTCACCGGCGGTGAGCTGTTCGTCATTGGCGGCCAACACACCCAGAACAAGGTAGGCGGTAACTGGCAGGCCGCTGCTTGTGCGTGCCGGACTCACCGCGGCCTACCCTGACCCGGTGAAGTACGGAAGCGTCAAATCCGTTTCCACATTGTGGAATTGCACTTGAACGCGCAGCCCTATCGCCAAATCGTCTGGCGCAATACCCACGATGTTGGTCAACATCTGGTAGCCCTCATCCAACGTGATGATCGCCGGCGCGTAGGGCGGCGCGAATTCCGCGGACACCGGACGCTGCACCACCGTCCAGCTATATATCTCCCCAACACCCCCACCCGGCGTCCAGTTCAGTTCAGCCGAGAGGCATTGGCGGCAGTTCTCCGTCGGCGGGAAGTTCGCCAGGCCGCACGCCGCGCAGCGCTGATAACGCAGCTCCTCCAATCGGCAGCCCTGCCAGAACGGAACGCTGACCTCACTGCTGGCATGGGGCACCGGCCCGGTCTGCGGCCGCAGCGGCTCGGACGTCTCGAAATTCACAGCGGTTCGTCTCCCAAAATCAGCAGTGTCGTGAACAAGGCTCCCGCTCCCCCGTTGCTGCACAAGGCAATATGCGCGTCCGGTACTTGCAGTGCGCCGGCCTCGCCGCGCAATTGCTGCACCGCCCGAATGGCCCGCTGCATCATTTGCGGGTTGGCGCCCGCATGGCTGAATGACATGGTTCCCCCGTCCGTGGTGATCGGATGGGTCCCGTCGGGGGCAATGTGGCCATCGGCGACGAATGGACCCCCCTCTCCTTCGCCGCAGAATCCGAACGCCTCTAGCTGCCGAATGATCTCGAATGAGAACGGATCGTAGAGTTCCAGCACATCGACGTCTTCACGCCGAAGGCCGGCGTGGCTGAACGCGCGGTCGGCCGCTCGCCGGCCCACGACACCGTTGACATAGTGGCCGCTATCGCCGCGCCGGCCCGCGAGATCCCATGCCGGCGGGTGCTGGTACGACGGGCCGTGGAAGTCCGCGCCGCTGGCCAGCACGTAGATCGGGCGCTTTGGAAGGTCGACTTTGTCTGCGATTTTTTCTAGATTGGCCACGACCAACGCGCAGCCGCCTTCGGAGGTGGTGGCGCAATCGAGTAGATGAAACGGGTCCGCGATCGGCCGCGATGCGGTGATGTCCTCGGGAGCGAACGGTCCGCGTTGGTAGTAGACGGCTTCGGAGTTTTGCGATCCGTTGTTGCGGATGGTCGCCGCGACGATCGACATTTGTTCACGCGTCGTCCCGTAGACGTGCATGTGCCGTCGAGCGATGAGCGCGAACTCTGCGGTGGTGAACATTCCCCACGGCGCAACGAATTCGTTCTCCGGCCGGGTCCAGGGGGCGGTGGCCTCGTGATCGCGGTATTCGCCCGCTTGGGCGGCGACGAGCACCACCACGTCGGCCATGCCGTGCTCGATCGCGGTGGCCGCCTCGGTGATCATGCCGACCCCAAAGGCCAGCCCCTGCCACGCTGGGCCGACACGTAGGTCGTAGATCAGTGCGGTGGACAGCGCGCCCGCACTGATGCCGTCCACGTCGTCGAGGGTAAGGCCGGCGTCGCTGAGTGCGCCCTCAATGGCCTTGAGCGCCAACCCGTGCGAGGTCTCACCCTCGAGGCGGCGTCCCTGTCGGGTGTTGTGCACTCCGACGATTGCTGCTCTAGTTTTCATCCGCAACGACTCCCAGATAGGTTCCCACGACATTGAACTCGCGCCCATCGCGCGTGACGGTCCCGATCATCCTGGCCCGTGGGTCGTGGGTTGTGCACACGTCGGCATCGGCGTCCACAATGTCGATCCGTACGTCCACTGGCCGCGCGGTTTGCGGGTCGGTGATCTCGACGACCATCGCGACGGCGCGTTCGCTGGCGTCCCACTCGACACTGGTGATTCGGTGCCGCGCGGTCAGCTCCATCACCACGGAGTCTTCGCGTACCAAAAACCGCACCGGCGCGCACAATTCGCCTGGGCGCGGCGGAACACACAAGGTGACTGCCACGTCAAAGACCCGCGGGCCGTGCGCTGGTGGCCCCCGATTCGCGCAATTCTGCTAGATCTTGGTGACCGTGCCCCAACACGTCGATCAGCACCTCATCGGTGTGCTGGCCATATAACGGGGACCCCCGGTGAATCCAGCTCCGCGGCCTTCCAGCGAATGCGAAGGGCATCCCAGTGCACAGGAACGAACCGGCAACGGGGTGTTCGACGGTTTCCCAGAAGCCCCGTGCCAGCAGCTGTGGATCGGTCAACAATGACCCGGGTGCCACCACGGGCGCCGCAGCCACGCCGCAGCCGCGCAGCCCGGCGACCGCTTCGGACACCGACCGCCGTGCGGTCCAGTCGGAAATCAACTTGTCGATCTCGTCGGCACGCTGCCGCCAGCCAGCCTCGTCCGGTCCCAACTCGGATTGACCGATCAGGCCCGCCAACGACATCCGGGCGGCGCCATCCAGCGCCGCCACCGCGACCCATGCGTCGTCGTCGTCGGAGTCGTCCCGGCAGCGGTACACGCCCTGCGGGCTCGCGCCGGGTCCGCGATTTCCGTTGCGGTGCATCTCGATCCCGTTGCGCGAGTATTCCACCAGCATTTCGGCGGCCACGTTCAGCGCGGACTCGGCCATCGTCGACTCGACGTGCATCCCGGCCCCGTTCCGGTCTCGGATCACCAGCGCGGCGATGGCGGCGAACGCGGCGTGCAGCCCCGCCATCGGGTCGCACACTCCGCGCGGAATCACCGGCGGCCCATCGGAGTGCCCAGTCATCCAAGCCATCCCGGTCGCTTGTTCCATCGTCTGCGCGAAGCCAACACGGTCACGCCACGGCCCGTCGAGGCCGAACGCCGGCATTCGGACCATGACCGCGCGAGGGTTGGCGGCCGCGACCGCGCGGTATTGGAGGCCGAAGTTTTCCATCACCCTCGGCGAGAAATTCTCGATGACCAGATCGCTGGTGGCAATGAGCTGCAGGGCGATGGCCCGTCCGGCCTCGCTGCTGAGCTCGACAGCTGATGCCGCGCTTGTTGTTGTTGCTGCACAGGAAGACCGGTCCCCATTCCCACCATTGGTCCCAGTCGGGTGGGCGGCCGGCCGAGAATCGCATCCCGTCCGGCCGGCGAACGCCCTCGATCTTGATCACATCGGCGCCGAGAGCGCCGAGGAATTGGGTGGCGACCGGTCCCGCCCAGAATGCGGTGAAGTCGGTTACCCGGATGTCGGACAACGGAAGTGCATCGATTTCGGTCCTCCCGTGCGGGTCGGCTCGCGCCGGCCAGTGGACGCGCCCGTTGTCGGCCCCGAGTTGCGGAGGGCGCCCAGGTGGCCGCGTCGCCATGGCGTCGCTGCGATACGGCACTCGGGGCTGCAGCACTCCGAGCTCCGATTCAACGAACACGCCGCGTTGTACGAAGTGGTCGATTTTTGGCAGCGTAGCCGGAGTGGCGATGGGGGCCACCGGAATTCGGAACGCCACCGCGAGGTCGACGATTTCATCGCGTGGTACGGGTCTCGGTCCATTGAGTGACCATGGCGAGGAACTCGTCGCGGCGCGCGGATGCGCCCGGCGAACGAAGCGAGGTCGGCGTCGTCGACCAGATCGGCACGGTCGATCATCACCAGAAAGTCCTGGAACTGCTGCGCGGTGATGGTACAGAAGCCAACCATGCCGTCGGCGGTCGGCACGATCGACGGCAATTCCAGGCTGCGCTGGCCGATCAGGGAATCCGCGCCCAGGACGCTGGCCGACATGGCGGAAAGGCCGCCCATGGCTATCACCATCGCCTCGTAGGTTGAGACGTCGATGATCTCGCCGCCGCCACCTCTCCTGGCGTGCCGTGCCGTGGCGGCCGCGACGGCCGCGGCGAACGTGCCAGCCAGCCATTCACCTAGCCGGCCACCCGCCTGCACAGGTTCGTCGTCCGGCCAGCCGCGCCCGCCGATCGAGCTGCACAACGCCTGCAGAATGAACTCGTTAGCCAGAACGTTGTCGTCGACATAGGGGCCCGTTGTCCCGAACGGCGTCACCGACACCACCACCGCCGACGGGGCGGTGTGGGCGGTGAGGTCGTCGAGCGTCCAGCCATCGGTGAGGTCGGTCAGCACAACGTCGGCACCGGCTAATAGCGGGATGAGTTCCGCCTGGCCATCGCAAATCACCGACTTCTTGCTGGCAGCGAGATACCCGAACAACGCCGATGGCGGCCCATCGGCCGAATTGCAGCGCATCGAATCACCTTGCGAGGATTCGACTTTCACGACATCGGCGCCCGCGTCGGCGAACATCTTGCCGGCGTAGGACACCGCAGATCCCATTCGACAATTCCAGGACACGCCAGTCCGCGAACGGGGGCTGGGCGTGGCTCGTCACGCTCAGTTGCCCAGAGTTGTCGCGCGCCCCGCGATGCTGGCAACCTCAACGCTCGCAGCCGTCACCGGCCCCGTCGCTTGTGCCTGCTGGGCGAACTGCGTCATCCGGGTCCACGCGTCGCGGTCGCGCTGGCTGGCCTGGCGGCCGACGTGGGTGACCACGTCGACGTCGGTGGCCTGCGGTGCGCAGGCTGCCCGCGCGGGCGTGCTCTTTGGGAACGTGTCGGAATGGATCGAATGAATACGCGGCCATGGCATTTTCGTGGGTGATCTTGTTGATCACGTGGTCGTCGAGGTGCCCCATGTTCGTCGATGATGTCCTCGGGCGCGAACGGCCAATTGCTGTCGGAGTGCGGGAAGTCGGACTCCCAGCAGAGCATGTCCTCGTTGAACCAGTCCATGTTTCGCACGCCGACTTTGTCGCTGATGAAGCAGGTGTAGAAGTGTCGCTTGAACACATCGGTCGGGCCGCTGTATCCCGGTGGGAACTTGGCGAGCGTCCAACCCGAGTGGCGGTTGTAGACATGTTCGGCGCGCCAGAGGAAGTAGGGTATCCACCCCACGTCGCCCTCGGTCAATGAAAACTTGATTTCGGGGAAGTCGGTGTAGAACTCGGCCCAGATCAACTCGGTGAAGGTGAACATGCTCATCATCGACGACGCCGTCATCTGCACGCTGGGTGGAGCGTCGGAGGACACCTGCGGAGATCGCGATGCGGAGCCGACATGGGTGCACAGCACCGTTTTGTTCTCGCAGACGGCCTCGAACAGCGGGTACCAGTACTTGGTGTGGATGCTGGGCATTTGCAGCGCTTCCGGGTTCTCCGAGAACGTCACCGCATGGCATCCCTTGTCTGCGAGTCGTTTAACTTCCTTGGCGGCTTCGGCCACGTCGTAGAGCGGGAGAATGCCGCAGGGGATGAACCGGCCCGGGTACGCCCCACACCATTCGTCGACGTGCCAGTCGTTGTAGGCCTTGATCATCACCAGGTTGACGTCGCGGTCTGGACCCTGATTGAGGACCTGGCCCGAGAAGCCGGTGAAGTTGGGGAAGTTCAGGCCGGCCAGCTGACCGCCGGCGTTCATGTCGCGGATTCGCTCATCAACGTTGAAACAGCCCGGGCGCATTTCGTCGTAGCGGGATGCGTCGATGTTGTACATCTCGCGGGGTTTTCCCGCGACGGCATTCAGGCCCATGTTCCGCCCGCGGACCTCGCCGTAGTACCACTGCTGGATTCCGTCGGGCTCGAGGACCACCCGGGGTGCGCGATCCTTGTACTTCGCGGGGACGTGCGCGTCGAACATGTCCGCCGGTTCGGCGATGTGGTCGTCAACGCTGATCAGGATCAGATCGTCTTTGTTCATTCCGCGCTCCGTTTACACCGAGGATCGATAGGGACTAGTAGATAATGATCTTGGTCATAGAGTCAACGGTTGCGCGACCACGCCGATCTGCACTTGAGCGCCGCTTAGTGCGATTCAATGCCCAGGCCAGAGGCGGACTATTAGTCCGTTCTCAGACGATGGTGACAGCCGCTAGGCCCGTGCGCACCCGTTCGGGCAGCGATCCGCCCTCGCTAAGCCAGTCGTCCAGCGCGATGCGCACCGTCGCCATCGCCAGCGCACCGAGCAGCCGGGGCCTGGCATCTTGGGGCGCCAAGTCGGGCATCCGCGGTGCGACCAACTCGGCGATCGCCGATTCGTACCGGACATAGATGTGCAGCGTCCAAGCGTCCAACGTCTCAGACGACCTCGTGAGCGTGGCCAATTCGCGCACCTGGTGCTCGATTTCAGGGAACCCGAGAGCCAACTGATGAAAGGCGCCCAGGACGGCTTCGGCCGCGGTCAGCCCGGCGGGCTGGGCGGCCAGCGCCGTCGTGATCCGATCGAGCCAGTGGGCGTTGACGCCCTCGGCGACGGCATCTTCTTTAGAGTTGAAGTAGCGGAAAAACGTCGCGCGGCCGATATCGGCCGCATCCGCGATGCGATCCACCGTTGCCCCCGCCAGACCGACGTCACCGACCAATTGCGCGGCGGCCGCCGCGATGCGCTGACGCGTCGCCACCCGCCTGCGTGCGGACGGCGACATCGCGCTGGACAACGCATGAGACATCGTCTAAGTATAAGACTATGACTCAAGATCTGGCGAAGGCTGCGTGGGGATTCTTCCAGCAGATGCTCGCCGACGTCACAAGGATCGTGACGGAGGACGCCGAATCGGAGCGGGAGCTTCTCGAAGGGCTGCGGGTCATTGCCCGGGTGTCGTCACTGTGCGCGCAACTGTCCGTCGAGGCCGACCCAGACCGGCCGTCGTTCTTCGACATGTGCTCGCCGACCAGGATGATCGGCGGACCCAATCCCGACGGCGCCTACTACCTGGCGATGATCCGCGGCAACCGGCGCTACCGGATCACCGGCACCCGGGGCACCACTGCCTACCTCGGATTCCAGATTCTCGCCGGCACCGGCCTGACTCCACGGAGGATGTCCAACTACGTCAGCGACGTCGACCTGAACCTGACCGCTGGCGAATTCGCGCTGATTCTGTCGGCAGATGAACCACCCGATCTCGCCGGCGCGCTTTGGGTGCAAATCCCCGACGACGCGTCATCGGTCGTCGTCCGGGAGTACATCGGCGATCCCGCTTCCGAACAGTTGGCCACCATGCGGATCGAGGCCCTCGACCCCGACCCGGTGACACCGCTGACCGACGGCGAACTCGCCGATCAGTTCACCGCGATGGCATGGTCGCTGATGAAACTCGTTACCCTGCACCGCACCATCAAGCCCGAGCTCCTTACGACCCCCAACACGCTGCTGACAGCCGAGGCCGCCGATCTGGGCGCGGCCGACACCACCCCGGACAACCTGTACATGATGGGGACCTTCCGGCTCGACCCCGACCAGGCGTTGGTGCTCGACATCGAGCCACCCGACACCCGGTACTGGAACGTCACGCTCGAGAACATCTGGCACGAGTGCCTTGAGCCGCGCCGCCGGCACAGCTCGGTTACCAACCGTGCAGTGCAGCCAGACGCCGACGGGCGGGTGCGCATCGCAATCTCCGCGGAGGACTTCGGATTTGGCCATTGGCTTGACACCGGGGGCCGACAACGCGGATTCGTGGTTGTGCGCTGGCTCGATAATCCCAAGCCGCCATCGGTCAGCGTGTCGGTGCGCCAGCCAGGCGACGACGGTGGGGAGCCGACGTGACGTTGCAGGAACGGTTCAACCCACAACAGCTCATCGACAGCGCCTGCGCGGAAGTCGGCAGCGACGACTTTGGCGCGGACGGCTGGCGGCCCGGGCTGGATCGTGTCACCGACGGCCTGGTCAACGAGGCGCGGTTATCGGCCATCGGCGTGGAGGTCGCCTACCTCGACATCATGCGCGCATTGAAGAACCGCCTCGGCGTGATTGCCTGGCGCAATCAACACCCCGAGATCTCAACCAAGCCCATCACCGCGCCGATATTTATCTGCGGCCAACCGCGCACCGGAACCACGATCCTCTACGACTTGCTCGCGCAGGACCCCGACCTGCGCGCACCGCTGACCTGGGAGGTCGACGAGCCCTGTCCGGTCCCGCAGCCCGAGACCTATCGCACGGATCCGCGCATCGCAACGACGCAGGCCAGCATCGAGCTCTCCGAGCAGATCGTCCCCGGGTTCCTGGCATTTCACCCGATGGGTGCTCTCGTCGGGCAGGAGTGCGTCCGCATCACCGCCAGCGAGTTCACCAGCATGATCTATACCGTGCAGTACCGCCTGCCGAGCTACTACCGCTGGTTGTTGTACGAGGCGGATCACGCGGGCGCCTACCGCTTTCACCGAATCTTCTTGCAGCATCTACAGTCTGGCGTTCCCGGGCAGTGGATGCTGAAATCGCCCGCGCACCTGTGGCAGCTGGACACGCTGATCGCTGAATACCCCGACGCGTTGATCGTGCAGACGCACCGCGATCCACTCAACGTGATCTCGTCGATCGCCGCGCTGACGCACCACCTGCGACGGATGGGCAGCGACGAGTCGAACATCGCCGAGTGCGCGGCCCAGTCCTACGAGGAGATCGTCGTCGGTCTCGACCGTGCGATGGCTCTGCGCGACAGCGGCACCGTGCCGGCAGACCGCGTGATCGACGTCCAATTCACCGATTTCATGAAGGACCCCTGGACGACCATCAAGGGCATCTATCAGAAGCTGGGCCGCGATCTGCTGCCCGACACCGAACAGAAGATGCGGGACTTCCTGGCCGCCCATCCTTCCGACGGGGGACACGGCCGCTACACCTGGTCAGAAACTGGCCTGGACGCCGGCGAGGTTCGCGACCGGGTGCGCGCTTACCAGGACCGCTACTCAGTGCCGACCGAACAGTTGCGTTGACACGCGGCCGTTGCGCCGAGACCGGCGCTAGCGCGGAAAAGCTCAAGAGGGCATCGCGATAACGTCGATCTCGACGTAGTTAGTCTGCGGGCTCGTAGCGCAACAGCGTCACGTCATGGTCGGGGTAGTCGAAGAACACCGGCCGGACCCGCATGCCGACCCGCAGCTTGGCGGGATCGACATTCACCATCTCGGTGGAAAACCTTGGCCCCTCATCCCATTCGACGATTGCAAGGAGCTGCGGAACCGCGTCGGCGAAGTGCGGGCTGACCGGCCTATGCGCCACGGTGAATGAGTACAACGTCCCCATGCCGGATATCTCCCGCCATTCCAGATCGTCGGCGAGGGTACCCGGAGCGCGGACCCGCGGATAGAACACGTAGGCCTTCGACGACGGCGAGTACTGGATGGCGATCCGGTGCTGGGCCAGCGCATCCCAAAACGGCGCGGAGGTAGGGGTTTTGACCGGCATCGGATGCTCGAAAGTCGTCATGGTCGTCAGTCTCCCTGCAGGATCAGCGTCGTCTGCTCGGACAGAATCCCGCCGTTGCCGGACACGAACGCCCGGTTACAGTCGGCGATTTGGGCCGCACCCGCGCGACCCATGATCTGGCGGGTGGCGTCGCACACATGGTGCATTCCGCCCGCCAATCCCGCCTGACCGAACCCGAGTTGGCCACCCGCGGTGTTCAGCGGGAAGTCACCGCGGAAGGTGAGGTCGTGATCGGCGACGAACTCCATGCCCTTGCCCTTCTCGCAGAAGCCGGCATCCTCGAGCGAGAGCAGCACCGTGATGGTGTAGCAGTCGTAGATCGACACCATGTCCATCTGGTCACGGGTCAGGTCGGTCATACCGAACGCGGTTTCCGCGGCCGCCGCGATGGGAGTGTGCAATAGGTCCTTGGCGTAGGTGGGTGTCTTGAACGGCACATGCTCGCCGAATCCCTTGATCCACACCGGCCGGTTGCGCGATCGCTTCGCCACATCGGCGCTGGCGACGACGACTGCTGCGCCACCGACGCAGGGCATCACGATCTCCAGCATGTGCAACGGCTCGGCGATGACGGGACTCGCCAGCACGTCTTCGACGGTGAGCGGCTTGTCTTTCCAGATCGCGCCGTCGGTGTGGTTTGCGTTGACTCGCGTGTCAACGACGATCTTCGCCATCGCGCGCTCGTCGTAGCCATATACCGCCGCATAGCGTTGGGCCACCTGGCCGTACGGGCCGTTCTGCCCGAGATTGCCGTAGGGAATGTCGAATTCGGCCTGTGGAGAACCGTATTGGTTGCTCGACGAGCCGAAATACAATGCATCGCCCAGCGATCTGGGCTTCTTGCTGGACATCGGGGTGATATACCGGGCCGGCAGTGCGCACAGCACGGCGTCGCAGATGCCCAGCTCGACTGCCGCGGCGGCACGCCACACCATGGCTGCGGCGCTTGCCCCGCCCAGGTCCACATGCTCGGCGAATCTCGCACCCACTCCCAGGTATTCGGCGATCGTGGAGGGCACGAAGATCTCCGACTCGGCCAGGTGCGACGCCACGATGCCGTCGACGACATCGAAGGGGAGTCCGGCATCGCCAAGCGCGGCGGCGCCGAGTTCGGCCCATTGTTCAATGGCGAACGGGGCGGGCGATGCCTTGTTCATGCGCTCGGGTGGGAGCTCCACGTAGCCGACGATCGCGGCCTCTCCACGTAATCCCATGCCGTGTCCTCTGTTTTAGCGCTTCACTTGCGGGGCAGGCCGAGAATCATCTGGGCGATGATGTTCAGCTGAATTTCCTTGGTTCCGCCGCCGAGCAGCTCGGAAGGCGAGTGTAGATATGGCCGCACAACCGCGGGGTCGGAATTGGTGACCATGGCCAGCCGCCCGGCTAACTCCAGAGTCGCCTTGAACGTACGTCGTAGTAGGACGTTCATCGCCACCTTCGCGATGCTCGACGCAGGACCGGACGCCTGGCCGTCGAGCAACCGGATGGTTTCTCGCACACCCAGCGCCTTGATGGCATTGGTGTAGGCATCGAGTTCACCGAGCGCGCGCAGCACATCGTCGCGGTCCGGTCCGGACTCCGCCGCAAGCCGGCGCAGCGTTGCGGCCCTATCTAACTTGACGTATCCACTGATGGCCGAGCGCTCTTCGGCCATGGTGGCAATCGCCAGACTCCAACCGTCGGTGGGATCTCCGAGCAGCATGCCGTCCGGCACGAAGACATCGTTGAGGAAGACTTCGTTGAACTCCGCGTCACCGGTTGCCTGTTTGATCGGCTGGATCTCTATACCGGGGGATCGCATGTCGAGAATGAAGTAGCCCAGACCGCGGTGCTTGCTCGCCGCCGGGTCAGTACGAGCCAGTAGCCCGCCGAAGTCGGCCAGGTGTGCCGACGACGTCCAGATCTTGTGTCCGTTGATATTCCAGCCACCGTCAACCTTGGTTGCGCGAGTCACCAGGGCGGCGAGATCGGACCCAGCCCCAGGCTCACTGAACAGCTGGCACCACGCGAGCTCGGCTCGCAGTGTTGGTGGAACAAGCCTCTCCTGCAAATCTTTCGACCCGGCCCGGAGCACCGAGGGCAAGATCCACTCGGCGATGCCCAGGGACGGACGGACCATGGCGGGGCGTTTGTCGAACTCCTCGTCGATGATGAGCTGCTGCAAGGGGCTGGCATCGATTCCCCACGGCGGTGACCAATGCGGGGCGACGAGGCCCGCTTCGGCGATCGCCGTACGCTGCGGGCCGCCGGCGAAGTGTTCGTAGGGGCCTTGCCGTCCGGGCCGGTCGTTGTGCAAAGCCAACGCCGCATCCAGTGTCTCGGCGGTGCGCGACCGGAAATCCGATTCGGCTTGAGAAAGGGGGCCGAGATTGACCGACATGTCGCGCTGTTGGGTGCAGGTGCGCTCCCCTAAACGCCGGGCCCAGCGGTTCGCTGGGCCGATCGACGCAGCCAGACTGATGGCCCGCCTCCAGTACAGGTGCAGGTCGTGCTCCCAGGTGTAACCGATGGCGCCGAACATCGTGAGGGTGTCGAGCACCAGGTCCGGCACTGGCGAGATCGCGATCACCGCCGCTCCGGCCGCGGCGATTCGGTGCTGGTCGAGGGGTTCGTCGGCGGCGCGCACCACGTCCCAGGCCGCAGCCGTCATCAACTCACTGTTTACCAACAGCATCGCCGCGTTGTGCTGCAGCGCCTGAAAAGTGCCGATCACCTTGCCAAACTGCTCCCGGACGCGCAGGTGCGCGGTAGCCGCCTCGACACACCACTGCGTGATGCCGGCCATGGTGCTGGCCACGAGTCCCACGGCGATGCATTCAGCGCGATCAGCATCGATTCCGGTGAGCACGTCGGATTCGGCCACGCAATAGTCGGCCAGTCGCAAGATCCCGACGTCGGTGGTGAGATCGGTGCCGTGCACGGATTCGACCGTTGCCGTCGGTTTCCCGGTGTCGACGGAAACCCACATGACGCCGGAGTCCTGGGTATGGACGCCGACCAGGATGGCCCGCGCCGCACCGATACCCGCGGTGACCTCGGACGTTCCGGTGACCAGCCACTGCGATCCGTCTGCCCGCGCGTGGAACTCACCATTGTCGACAAGGATGACGGCAGCCGGCACCCCCGACGCCAGGTTCCGCAACAGCGATTCGGCGGCCGGTGTCTGATCTGCCAGCAGCGCAACCGCTCCCGTTGTTACCGTCGGCAGCAGTGGCCCGGGCAGCAGCGCCTTGGCCGCCGATTCCAGCACGCACGAAGCGTCGACCAGCGTGCCTCCCTCGCCACCGAGGTGTTCGGGCAGGTGAACCGCATGGAAGCCGCTAGCTACCAGCGCGTCCCACCATTCCGGTGTCTGCCCGTCCGCCAGCAAGGCGAAGTTGTCCCGCGTCGCGGCTAATGGGGCATGCCGTCCGGCGAACTGCCCGACGGCTTCGCTGAGCGCCTGCTGTTCTGGGGTTAGTCCCAGGGTCATAGACCGGAATCCTCTTCGACTAGACAAGACGAACCGTCTCGTCTTGTAGCAAGCTACGATGTTAGTCGAAGTAGGTAAAGCCAGCGAACGAGGACCCCGGATGCCTATCGATCTGGACCCGAGCACCCCGGTGAAGCCGCCGCGGCGCCGTAGCGAAAAGTCGCGTATGGCCATCGTCACGGCCACGCGCGAACTTCTACTCGAGCGCGGTTTCGACGGCTTGACCATTGAGGCGGTCGCCGCACGCGCCGGTGTCGGAAAACAAACCATCTATCGCTGGTGGCCCAGCCGACCCGCACTCGTCGCAGACGTCCTGCTCGAAGATGCCGACAAGATCCTCGCGTCGGTCGACCGTACCGACGACCTGGCTACCGACCTGGTGGGATGGGTGCGCAAACTCGCCACAACCCTGACGACGGCACACGGCTCGGCCATGCTGCGAACCCTGACCGTCGCCGGTATGGAGCACGAAGAGACCCTTATCAGATTGCGGGCCGGATTCAGTACGCCACTGCACGACAGCGTCCGGGTCCGCCTGCTCGCCGACGGCGTCGATGAGTCGACCGCCGAGTCGGCTGCGGACGCCATCGTGGGCGGCGTGGTGTATCCGATCCTCTCTGGCGTGCAGCCCTATTCGCGACGGCGTGCCGAGTTGACCACGCGCATCATTGTTGCGGCGATCTTGGGGGACTACTCGCGCTGACCGCTCAGCGCACCAATACCCGTCACACCCAGCCGCTCACGGAATGCTTGCGCGGTGTATCCGATGATGGTCGAGTCGGTGCGTGCGCGTACCTTCGCCGAGCGCGGCATGTGAAACAGCACACCGATTTCGCCGAAGTAATCCCCGGGCCCGACGACCTTGACCAATTCCTCACCGCCGTCAGCTAATTCGTGAACGATCTCGCACTGACCTTCGGAAATCACATAGATCAGGTCGCCCATGGTGCACTGTTCGAACACCACTTCGCCGGCTTTCAGGTGAATGGTTTCGGGGAGCCGGTTCGGCGATACGAGCGCGGGCGCCAGTTCGACGACGTGATCAGCCATGGGCAGTATCCGGCTGTCGTGGGTCGCGACCACCACCACGCGTTCGCCCTCCGCGAGCGAACGGATCAGCCGCAGCACCTCTTCCACCTGGATGAAGTCGAGATGCGCGGTCGGCTCGTCTGCGAGGATCAACGGCGGTTCCAGCGCGATCGCGCGCGCGACCGCGACGCGTTGCTGCTGCCCACCGCTGAGGTCGCCCGGTCGATGTTTCAGGCGCTCTGCAAGATTGACGCGCGTGAGGAGTTCCTCGGCGCGTCGACGTGAGGCCGCGCGTGACATCCCGGCCGCCCGCAGCGGGATCATCACGTTCTCCAGAGCGGTGAGGCTAGGCACCAGGTTGAACGCCTGGAAGACGATGCCCACCGTGTCGCGCCGATATTTCGCCAGCTCCCGGCCGTTAAGCGCGGTGACGTCGACGTCGCCGTACTTGATTACCCCAGACTTCGGACGCAGAATGCCGCCCAGGCACGACAGCAACGTCGTCTTCCCGCAGCCGCTTGGGCCGAGCAGGATCACCAGCGACCCGGCTTTCACTTCGAGGTTCAGACCGTTGATCGGGCGCAGAGCATAGCCGCCGCTGGAGTACTCGACCACGAGGTCTCGAATGCTCAGATCCGCCATTAGTCAGGGACCTCCGAAAGCGAGCGCGGGGTCGACGGTCACCGCGCGCCTCAGGCCGGCAAGGCTGGCCAACAGGCCGATCACGATCGCGATTACCGGTAGCGCCAGGTAAGCACCCTTCGGAACCACGACAATCATCGGGAACAACGGCGCCAATAGCTGCGCGAGGACGACACCCACCGCCGCCGCAAGCAACGCAATGACCAGCGCCTGGACCGCGAGTCCCAGCAGAATCGACCGCGTCCGAACGCCAATCGCCTTGAACACCGCGAAGTCGCGCAGGCGCTCGAGCGCGGAGAGGTACACCACTGATCCGACGATCAGCGCCACCACGATCCACAGCACGACAGCTATGATCGAGATCGAATTCACCGCGACCTTCAACGGCCGCAACAGGTCGTTGACGGCGCCCGTTCGATCGAAGGTCTGGTAGCCGTCGGGAAGCCCCCGAGGTGTGCCCTTGATCCCGATCGACGTGACCATCGGCTGCCCGTTGTACGCCACTTGCTGCAGGCCCTCTGTCGTCAGGAAGATGTTGGAGATCTTCGCCAGTGCAGTCGAATTGGGCACGATGCCGACGATCCGCAAGCTGTGTACACCCACCTGAATGGTGTCGCCGAGATGCCGGCCCAGCGTGCTGGACGCCGCGACTTCATCCGGCCTCGACGGCGCCCGGCCCTCCGAGACCCGCGGCATGCCGGGTCCGTGCTCAGGCGCGCCGAAGGCCGTGATGTTTCGCCCTGACACGCCCTCCTTCATGATCGTTCCCACGCAGGCCAGTGGGGCGGCAGCCACGACACCGGGTGCAGCGGCCACCCGAGCAAGGTCAACGTCGGGGAACGGTGTCGAGCCGAGGAATGGTCCGGCCGCGCCTGTCTTGACCACGAACGCGTCGACGCCCATCGAATCGACGGTGTGCTGGGCCTCCACCCGAAAGCCGTTCGCGAGTCCGGTCAGAACGAGCGTCATCCCGAATATCAGCCCGGTGCTGACGACCGCAATGGCAAGGCGGCGCTTTCGCCATTGCATGTCACGCAGGGCCGCGAAAAGCATGCCGACGACGTTACCGGCGTCACCGCATCCTGGGCACGGTTTTTTCAGCAATTATTCTCGGCGCACGCCTCGACTGAACGTGACTGACCCGAGAACGTTAGCTGCCTGCTATCCAGGCTTCTTCTTCTCCGGGCTCCGGCAACACGCGCCCGCCTTCGACGGCGAAACTTGCCGGACTGCTTTGGAAAACTACGAGCACCCGCTCGGCGGGTATGCCGGTGATCCGGGTGACAGCACCCGCTATTTCGTTTGCGAGACGGGTGGTCTCGGCCTTTGGGTGCCCTTCGCGTACCCAGCCATTCACCAAGACTGGGCTGGCAGGTACACCGTCGGTGTAGACGCTGTCGGCCGGAAGTTCGTTGAAGACCACGTTCACATACGTACTGGGCACGTGATTTATCGCCGAGTGAATGAATCCGATCTCGCCCGCGAGAGCCTTCTTTGTTTCAATGCGCAATGTTGAATCCGTTGTTGTGCAGGTATAGATGGGCATTCTTACTCCTTACCGTCCACGATCGGTGCGGCAATGGGGGACGGCCGCTTGGTCCGCTCCCTTGATTGTTGGGCGACCCAACGCGGTTGTCGATGTTCGCGGCAACGATATGTCTCGGCGTTCGATGTCATACGAGACGACGTCACGAATGCTGCGCCAGCTTGGTGTCACGCCTGTGGCGGTTACTGTCCTCTGGCCACAGCAGACGACGCTGAACTTCAAATGCCAGGCATAATTCGGCGATATCCCTTGGGCGGGATAACGATCGCCCCGCGTGCTGCTCGATTCGCCGAAGCCGGTACCGCACGGTGTTCGGGTGGCAGAAGAGGAGTGCGGCGGTCGTGCGTACCGATGCGTCGCATTCCAGCCAGACACGAAACGTTTCGAAGAGAAGTTCCCGCTCCTCCGCGCCAAGCTCGCCGAAACCGTCTAACACCGTCGCGACCGATTTGATCATCACCGCAGGCGAGCTGACGGCGGCGGTAGCCAGAATGGAGCCATCGAACACGTTGATTCGGGACGAACTGGGGGCACGGCTTCTCAATGTCACCTTTGCCACGTGGAAAGCCGGCGGGGTGTCCCGCAGATCATCAAAGCGGGCGCTGATCCCGACACGACCGTCGGTGGTGCGAGACAGGAGTGCCAGGATCCTGTCGAGATGCTGGTCGGACTTGATGTGGACGATGCCGACCTGCACATCGGGCAGAATGCGCCACGCCGAGTGCACCCCGATGCTGCGCAGTTTCGATTCAATCCGGGGGAGCACCACGTCACCGACGCCGGACGCCTCGGCCGCAATGACCACAAACGGGCCCCGGCTTGGCAACCGAAGACGGTTGGCAATTTCCCACAAACTCCACTGATCGAAGATCCGTCCATAGAGCAGCGAGTCCATCAGCCACGTACGCCGCGACGCATCACAAGGGTGCTGGGCCTTCCGCTGCTCGGCCGGGTAGTGCTCTTCCGCGTACAAGTGCGCGGTGGCGACCGACATCGCGCGCTCTTCGCGCCGAAGGTCAGCTAGCAGTTCGTCCATGACCTCAGCGCCCTGGCTTGCCACGCTCATCGCTTGCACCTCACCAATTGTTGGGTGATGCCCCAGTTGAGACATCGTCGCCGCAGCTGCGTTCTAACGTTCGTGAGTGACAAACTCGCCCGCAATTTCGCTTTTATCCGATTAGCGTGCGAGAGATCTGCCATAGGCGATCGGCGTTTTCTGGGTCAAGCGCATACGGGGCAACTCCGGCCGTATGGTCGGCGCGTTCGCTGATTTGTACTGCCTCGGCGCAGTCTTCGTAGTAGCGCCCGCTGACCCCCTCGACGGTGGGGCTGGCAGCCAACAAGACCGATGTTGCCGCACCCTGCTCGACCGTCTTCTCCGGTGGCAACGCGAGCGTTGTCGTTTGCCCGAATGCGGCGAGATCGTCGACCGTCATGTGCCGGGCGAGTGCGGTACTGGCGACGTTGCCCGGCATCAGCGCGTTGACCGCAATGCCGTCGTCGCCCCAGAGGTGGGCCGCGCGAACGGCGAACAGCACATTCGCTGACTTCGACTGCCCGTACGACGTCCACTGATCGTACGGCCGAAAACGATAGTGCAGATCGTCGAAGACAACCGGGGAAAACAAATGCCCAATCGAGGCCACCGAGACGACACGGGCTCCACCGGCAGCGGCCAGTGACTTACGCAAGCCGGTTGCCAGGGCGTAATGGCCCAGATGGTTTGTGGCGAATTGCATTTCGTAACCGGAGGCCGTGCGGCTGAGCTGCGGCAACGCCATGACCCCGGCGTTGTTGACGAGTGTGTCCAGGGGCCCGGTCCAAGCGTGCACGAATCCGGTCACCGATACAGGATCCGCAAGGTCGAGCGGGGCGACGCGGAGCTCTCCCGCGTCGGGCGATAAGCCCTGGGCTATGCCGTTGGCTACTCGGGTACCTGCCTCGAGATTGCGCACCGCCAAGGTCACGTCGGCGCCGGCTGATGCCAGAGCGCGGGCGGTCTCGACGCCGATTCCCGAACTGGCACCGGTCACCACGATACGTCGCGAGTGTAGATCGAGGTCGCGCACGATCTCGGCCGCTGTCGTGGCGGGCCCGTAGTCAACTGTGGGCATGCCCAGCTCCATCCTTGGTGGGACCGGCTCAAACTATCCGGCTAGACACCTGGTATCCAGGCCAAGCCGTTACTGGTAATGCCAGGGTCACCTTTCCGCCGATACGCGTCCTACCCTTGATCCATGGAGACGGCCAGCGCGCTGGCAACCTTTCTTCGAGCGCGTCGCGAATTGGTCAAGCCTGCTGATGTGGGCCTGCCAAACAGCGACCGGAGGCGGGTCGAGGGACTGCGCCGTGAAGAAGTCGCAATGCTTGCCGGGATCAGCACCGAGTACTACCTTCGGCTCGAACAAGGGCATGACCACCAGCCCTCGGATCAAGTCCTGGAAGGCCTGGCCCGAGCGTTGCAACTCGATGACGACGCGGCCAGCTACCTGCGCGAGTTAGCGCGACCACAACCACACCGGCGTCGACGCACAGTCCCAGAAAGAATCGATCCAGCCGTGCAGACTCTCATCGACAGCTGGCCGCTAACCGCCGCATTCGTTCTCAATCGAAACCTGACGGTACTCGCCTCCAACCGTTTGGCGCGGACGCTCTCGCGCTTCTTCGCGCCGGGCGAAAACATCCCGCGTGCAGTGTTTCTCGAGCCCGAGATGCGCGTGGTTTGGCGCGACTGGGAGGCGATGACCACCAGGGTTGTCCCATTTCTTCGGGCTACCCTTGGTGCGGAACCTCCCGATCGCCAAATGGTCGAGCTCATCGGCGAACTCAGCATCGAGAGTCAGCGGTTCCGAAAGTTATGGGCACGGCACGACGTCAAACATCGAAGCACCGGTCCGGCCCTCTTCTACCACCCAGACGTCGGGCCGTTAGACCTGCACTACACCATGCTGCACCTACCAGACTATCGCCAGATACTGGTCGCCTATCACGCCGACCCGGGAACCCCAGCCGAGGAAAGCCTTCGTCTGCTCGCGAGCCTGACCAGCTAGCATCGTCAATCACGAGCCGCGAACTCCGCTGGCTGTCTGGAGGCCTGCAGCAGTGCTGAAGAAAGCCATGACGTTAGCGGCTCTGGCCGGCGCCGCTGCAGTCGCGCGACGTTATCTAACCGCCCGTGACGCCATCGCCGAGGTAGCCCCCGACCTTCGCAGCCCGGTCCTGCCGCTGCTCACCGGTGCCCCCAAGGCAAGAACGCTGCCGCTGACACGACCGCTTCTCCGGGTCAACACACGCCCGGGACCGGGCGTCGCAGTGACGACGCGGCGTGTCCCCGACCACTCGATCATCCCCGTACTCGTCATCGCGCCAGTCGAGCCGGCTCCGCATCCGCGCCCGGCGGTCCTCTCGATACACGGTGGCGGAATGGTCTTGGGCTCGCCGCAAATGGAGGCCTCGGGCAGCGGACTGCTGTCGCGCGAACTCGACGCCGTGGTGCTGTCGCCGGACTACCGCCTCGCACCCGAGCACCCTTTCCCCGCCGCCCTGGACGACTGCATGGCGACGCTGGCCTGGATGCGCGACCACGCCGACGAGCTGCGCATCGATCCCAATCGGATCGCGGTCACCGGGTCCAGCGCGGGCGGTGGATTGTCGGCCGCCGTTGCGCAACGGGCACACGACGAGGGCATCGCGTTGCGCGCCCAGGTGCTGGTCTACCCGATGATCGACGACCGGACAACGCTGCGCGACAACCATTTCGGTCGAGGGAAGTTTGTGTGGACGCCGGAGGGCAACCGGTTCGGGTGGACGGCATACCTGGGCCGCCAGCCGCGGCTCTCCGACGCGCCCGAATACGCGGCGCCGGCGCGGCGCGCCGACCTGTCGGGCCTCGCGCCTGCCTGGATCGGAGTCGGCGGTCTCGATTTGTTTTACGACGAATCCGTCGCGTACGCGGAGGCGTTGAAGGCCTGCGGTGTCCCGTGCGAACTCGTCACCGTTCCTGGGATGTATCACGGGGCTGACGGCCTGGCCCGGAACGCGCCGGCGATGAAGGAATTCCGCCGCAAATCGGTGGACTACCTACGCGAACACCTCTGAGCCGCACCGGGATCAGCACTCGGGCAACGGCTTCCACTCCTGCGCCACCGACAGGGTCCAGCGAGGAGCACGGCGCTCGATAAACGCCTCGACGCCCTCACGGGCATCGGCGCTACCCATCACCCGGTGATGCAGCTCCGTCTCCAAGTCGGCGACCTGGCGGGGGGTGTAGCCCTTGATCATGGTGTCCCAGAGCAGGCGTTTGCTCAGCGCCGCCGACATCGGCGCGACATTCACGGCGATGTCGCGCGCGATCCCAAGCGCGTGCTCGAGCACCTCACCGCCGGGCAGCGCCCGGCTGGCGATGCCCATCGTCACTGCCTCGGCGCCCCCGAACGTGCGCCCGGTCAGCAGAAGGTCAGCCGCCACGGCGCCACCCGCCAGCTGCGGCAGCGTCCAATGCGACATGCAGTCGGGTATGACGCCCCGCCGGACCTGCGCGACAGCGTATTTGGCGTCGACGGCCATGATTCGGATGTCGGCCTGCAACGCGATGGTCAGACCGATTCCGATGGCATGACCGTTGACCGCCGCGATAACGGGAGTGCGCAGTTCGAACGCGGCTGGATCGGTCGGCGAGGCCGTGAACGCGAAGTCTTCCGCAGGGGTGTCGAAAGGGTTTGTCGCCTTTGGGGAATCACCGAAGTCCGCGCCGGCACAGAACGCGTCGCCCGCCCCGGTGAGTACGATCGCGCGCACCCCGTCGTCGTTGTCGCAGTCCCGGTAAGCACGGTTGAGTAGCTCACCCATCTGCGCGGTGTATGCATTACGGCGCTCTGGGCGGTTGAGAGTGACCAGCGCGACTCCGCCGGCGACGCTGACCGTCAGATCGGTCATGGCAGCGCTGGCGTGTTATGAAACGCGTCGATGAGATCGGCAATCTGGGCGCCCGGCGGCGCGTAGCCGGGGAAGTAACAGCAGACGTCGCTCGCGTACGCACCATAGCGACGGCCGATTTCGCTCGCACATTGCTCCGGCGTCCCGACCACACCGATGCGGGCCACCATCTCGTCGCTGATGAGCGCCCTCATCTCCGCGAACTTTCCCACTTTCGAGAAGGCATTGAGTTCGGGCTGGACGTCGGCCCATCCTTCGACCTCGAGGACCGGCCGGTAGGCCGGCGTCGATCCGTAGAAGGCAATGAGCATTGCTACCGCGTTGACGGCAGTGCGCAGTTCGGCTTCGGTGCGCCCGACGGCCACCATGGCCTGTGCCACCACTTGAAAGTCCCCGGGTGCCCGCTCGGATCGGCGGAGACCTTCGGTGAGCGCGGGCACGGTGCGCTCGGCGAAGTGGCGGGCACTGTTGAACGGCATCACCAACAGGCCGTCGGCGACCTCGGCGGCTTTGCGGGTCATGATCGGCCCAAGTGCACCCATCAGCACCGGCGGGGGACCAAACGGGTTGGGGCCCGGGTTGAAGTTCGGCGGCATCAGAGTGTGAGTGTGGTACTCGCCGCGAAAGTTCAACGGCGCCTGCCCTTCCCAGGCCGCGAAGATCGCCTTGATCGCCGCCACCGTTTCGGCCATCTTGGCCGCGGGTTTGGCCCACTGCGCGCCGTAGCGCTTCTCGATGTGCACTTTGATCTGGGAACCCAATCCCAGACGGAATCGCCCACGGCTGTAGATCTGCAAGTCGTAGGCCGCGTGCGCCATGTGCAGCGGACTCCGCGGACCGGCGATCGCCACGTTGGTCATCAATTCCAGTGACGGCTGGCCGGCGGCAACCACCAACGGCAGGAATACGTCGTTCGGGCCTTCGAACGTAAAGGCACCGTCGGCGCCCAACTCGGCGAGCTCGGCCGCGTGGGCGGCCACCCGGTCCGGCGATCCCTCTACTTGCAAGTGGACTTTCACTCGAAACCTCTATCAATACCGCTAGTCAGTGGTGGCAAAGCAATGTCTATTACCGCATACGGGTGGCCTCCGGCTATCGGCGGCGGTCGATGCCCGCAGACCCACCGGATCTCCCAATTGCATATGACTGCATAATTGCATTCAACTGCATATTCGGTTAGCATCGGGGGATGAGCGCGCCAACGACGAAGTCGGTTACGGAGTTCATGGACGACCCGATCCAGTTCTTCGGGCAGTCCTACACGCAGATGCACACCATTCGGCGCGCCGAACTTGAGGACCTGCAGCGCCGGGCCATGACTATCCGCTTCCAGCAACATCTCCAGAGCATCGAGATGCTGCGTAAGTTGGCGGATCGGCTCGCGGTCACCGAGCTCAGCGAATTCAATGACGTTGTCCCGCTGATGTTCTCCCACACCGCGTTCAAGTCGTACCCGCCGATGCTGATCGACAAGAAGCGGTTCGACCTGATGACCAAGTGGCTGGACAAGCTGACCAGCTACGACCTGTCGAACGTCGACGCGCAGGGGTGCAAGAGCATCGATGACTGGATCGACCTGCTCGACGAACAGACACCGCTGCAGGTGATCACCTCCAGCGGCACCACCGGCACGATATCGATCCTGCCCAAGGACAAGCACGGCGCGACGGACGGCATGGTGCTCTGGAAGATCTGCCTGTTTCAAACCTTCGGCCAAGAGCCCACCAAAGAGGAACTCAACCCGAACGTCGATGTGATTTGGCCGAACTTCGCCAGCGGCAAATTGGGGCACCTGCGCATCGCGCAAATGATCAAACAGGGTTTCACCGGCGGCGACGAGTCGAAATTCCATCCGCTCTACCCGGGATCGGTGGAAACCGACCTGATGTTCCTGGCCTCGAAAATGCGGGCGGCGGCATCCCGCGGCGAACTCGACCGGTTGGAGATCGACCCGGCACTGGCGGCACGCAAAGACGAGTTCATCGCCATGCAGCTGCGCCAACCCCAGGAGCTTGACGCCTTCTTCACCAAGCTCGCCAAAACGCTCAAGGGCAAACGGGTTTTCATGACCAGCGCCTACCCCCAGATGTACGAGATCGCCAAGGCCGGCCTAGACCGCGGCGTCACGAACGTCTTTGCCAAAGACTCGGCGATCCTCACCGGCGGCGGCATGAAGGGCGTTGCGCTACCACCGGATTTCATGCGAATCATCACCGAATTCCTCGGCGTCGACAAGATCCAGGAGGGCTACGGCTTTTCCGAGTCCAGCACCTTCCACTGGGCATGTGAGGAGGGCCGCTATCACGTGATGCCGTGGGTCATCCCATTCGTCCTCGATCCCGACACCAGCGAGCCACTGCCGCGTACTGGGCGCCAAACCGGCCGTGCCGCCGTCTACGACATCCTGCTCCGGGCGCACTGGGGTGGGGTGATCTCGGGTGACGAGGTCACCATCGACTGGGAACTGCAGTGCCCGTGTGGGCGCAGCAGTGTTGCTTTCGAGAAAGACATCATCCGGTACAGCGAAAAACAGGGCGTCGAGGACGACCGCATCACGTGTGCGGCCACGCAGGAGGTGCAGAACGAGGCCATCGACTTCATGAAAGGCCTGGAACTATGACAGGTGCCGCTTACACCGTCCCGCTATTCCTGCGTGGACAGCTGATCGTCGACGACTTGGTGTCGTTCGGAACCCGGGACGGGGCCGCCCAATTCCAGGCGCCCGACATGGCGAAGTATGTCGAACGACTGCCGCTGAAGAGTCCCGGTGAGATGGCCGACCTATATGACGTGGGCTTCGACGAGATCCTTGATGTCCTCGAAGCCCTTGGCGACGCGCTGGATTTCGACAGGAATACCCACCTGCAGGAAGCCTACGAAGCCTCGCTGCTGGCCAACGTGCTGCCCGCGGAGATGATGCGCAACAGCTACCGTGTGCTGCGCCCGATCTTCAACCGCCGGCACGTGCTGGAAGTCGCCGACACCCAGGTCGGCCTGGACTATTTGAATGGCTGGGTGCCGCAAAGGCTTTCCGATGGCCGGCAATTGCGGGTGCGCGCTTTCGGGTCGCGGGTTTTGCATATCCCGGCGGGCAACGGCGGCCTGGTTTCCGCGGTCACCATCCTGCGTTCGGTGATCACCCGCTGTGACACGATCATCAAAGCACCATCCAACGACCCGCTGACGGCCGTCGCCATCGCGCGCACCCTCGCCGACGTCGCACCCGGCCACCCGATCACCAGGCACCTGGCGGTCGGCTACTGGAAGGGCGGCGACTTGGCCGTCGAGGAGGTGCTGTACCGGCCGGGGTATGTCGAAAAGATCGTCGCCTGGGGTGGATTGGCGTCGGTCAAGCACGTCACCCGCTACATCCAGCCCGGTCTGGAGCTGATCGCGCTAGACCCCAAACGCAGCGCCACCATCATCGGCGCGGAGGCGTTCACCGACGACGCCACCATGCGCGAGGTCGCGCAACGCGCCGCCACCGACATCGGCGTCGCCAACCAAGAAGGCTGCGCCAACGCCCGGGTGATCTACACGCTCTCGGGAACCGACGATGCCGGCCTGGCGAACGCGAACGAACTGGGCGAGATGATCTACCAGGAGCTCATCGAACTGCCGCAGTTCATCAGCACCCCGCCGCTCTACCCCAACCGTGACCTGTTCGAGCACCTGGAGACGTCGCGGATGACCGAGGACTTCTACCGCGTCTTCGGCGGCGAGCGGCGCGAAGGCGCGATCGTGGTGTCCCAGTTCGACGAACCCGTGGACTATGCGGCAATGCTGTCTGGCCGGGTGGCCAATATCGTGCCTGTCGACGACATCGGCCAGGTCACCCGAGCCGTCAACGCCTACACTCAGACGATCGGCATTTATCCGGAGTCTCTCAAACGCCAACTGCGGGATATTCTTCCATTGTTCGGGGCGCAGCGGCTGACCAGCCTGGGTTACGCGTGCAGCGTTGCCGTCGCCATGCCGCAGGACGCCATCGAGCCCATCCGCCGCATGTGCAAGTGGATTGTCGACGAGGAATGCGACCCCGAAGTCGTCGTACCACTGTGGCGCCTGGGGCAGCGGCACGATCCCGACCTGACCCCCGCCGGCTAGGACCTCGCAATGAATCGCGCCGAGCGGCGGAAGAGCGAACTACGCGAACGTATCCTGGCTTCGGCGTTCGAGTTGTTTCTCAGCCAGGGTGTGTCGGCGACCAAAATCGACGAGATCTGCGAGCGGGCCGACATCGCCAGCCGCACCTTTTTCAACCACTTCCCCACCCGCCAGGACATGGTCCGCGCACTGGCCGAGAGCCGACTGGTCAACCTGCACGACGTAGTCTTCGCGCGGAGCTCCGAGCCGATCCCGCAGCGCCTCGTCACCGTATTCGATGACATCGCAACCACTTTGGTCGATTCCGGTGAGACCTATCGCGAGATGATCGGCGAGATGATGGCCGCGGCCGACTACGGCGCCCAGCGCGGATCGCCATTCCACGACACGTTCGTCGAACTCGTCAAGGAGGGGCTCGCCCGCGGCGAGGTCCACACGCGGCACGACCCACAGATCGTGGCGGACATCATCGTCGGGGCGCTGTCCGGGGCGCTGGTCAACTGGCGCGTCGACACCACCTACTCGTTACCGACCAATCTGCACAATCTAGGTTTAGCGCTGGCCGACCTGCTCGCCGCTGACGACTGAAGGAGAAAAGCCGTTGTTTGGGTTTGCCACCACCGTCGACGACGTGATCGCCGGTGTCGACCTCACCGGCAAGACCGCCGTGGTGACCGGCGCGTCCAGCGGTCTCGGACTGCAGACCGTGGCCGCGTTGGCCTCCGCCGGCGCGGACGTTGTTGCGGCAGTGCGGGATCCCGAGGCGTTCTGCGCCGGCAGCGACTGGCTCGGGCTGGGTGAACTGACACCGCGAATCCACCCGGTGCCGCTGGATTTGGCACGCCTGGCGAGCGTGCGTGCGGCGGCCCGAACGATCGCATCGCGGTACCCACGCATCGACATCCTGATCAACAACGCCGGCGTGATGTTCACCCCGCACCAGACCACCGCCGACGGGTTCGAGCTGCAGTTCGGCGTCAACCACCTCGGGCACTTCCAGCTGACGACGCTGCTGCTGCCGCAGCTGCTTGCGGCCGCCGCGGTCTCGGGCGACGCCCGCATCGTCACGGTGACCTCCGAGGCGCACCGAAACTGGGGCATCGACCTCGATGACATCAGCTTCGACCGGCGCGGCTACGACACGTTTCTCGCCTACGGCCAGGCCAAATCCGCGAATATCCTGATGACGGTGGAGCTGCACAGGCGGGTCGGCGCGGACGGCATCACCGCGCTGGCCGTCCATCCGGGCACCTGCGCGACCAACCTGGGCCGCTACATGGAGCGGGCCACAGCCAAGAAGCTGTTCGCAATGGGCGGTGAGACATTCGCCCCCGAGAACATGAAGTCCGTGGCACAAGCCGCCGCCACCACCGTTTGGGGCGCCACCGAGCCATCCTTGGCCGGCCGTGGCGGCGCCTACCTGGCCGACTGTCAGATTGCGGAGGCCGCCCCGGCGGCGACCGATTCGGCCACGGCGCAGCGACTATGGCTGTTGTCGCAGGAGTGGGTGCGGAACTGACTTACGGACCGCGCTTTGTGGGCCACAGCGCCATCCGGTCGAGGAGGCGGTCGCGCAGAACGAGCGTGTGAAACAACACCGCGCATACATGAGCGGTAAACGTCGCAAACAGCAGAAAAGCGAACACACTGTGGCACTCCCGTAACACCGCGTAGACGTCGATGTTGTGCGGTGCGATTCCGGGCAGATGAACTGGTCCGACGAGAGTGATCGGGAACCTCGCGGCCGACAGCATGCGCCCACCCGACCAGCGGTTGGATCAACAGCAGTGCGTAGAGCAGGTATTCCGACCACGACGCGATGCGACGTTCGACGGGGCTCATGGTCGCCAGAAACGGCGGCAGCTTGTGGGTGAGCCGATTCACCAGGCGCACCACGGCGAAGATCAGGATCAGCACCCCTAACGGCCGGTGGATCGCCAGCAGCAGGGGGTAACAGGCCAGGGAAGCGACCATGGCCACGCCGATGAAAAGTTGAGCAATGACCATCGGCGCCATCAGCCAGTGCAGAATCCGGGACGGGAGGGCGAAACGCGGAGCAGCGGTGCCGGCTTCGGCTGTCTCGTTCGTCATGTCAGCACCCGCCGCACGTCGACCTCGCTGGGCGATTTGGGTTCCTCGGCCCGGCGGGTGAACGACCGCGCGTACACGGCCGATCTCGCGGCTGGTAGCGGGTCATCGGATGCGGCGATGCCGTCTGGAAGGACCAATGGGTCGAAGTTGATGTCGCGCGCGTTGCCGGCCTCCTCGGTCTGGACCGCGGTAATGGTGATGGTGCCGGCGTCGATGGATCGCCGCGATTGCGGCCAGGGTTTGGTCGCGTCGTTGGTCGGATCGCCGGGTTCACCGACGGTGAGCATCAGCCGCCAATTCAGCGGCCGCTGCGCGACCGTGCGGATGAGGTCGTCGAAGAGGTAATCCTTGCCAAGCGATGCCGGCGGCGCGGCCCCGGCTCCGTCTGCTGCGGAACCACGGACCAGCGCACCGGGACAGTGGCGCCTGCGCTGTTGGCGAAGTGAAAGGCATTCAGCCCGTAGAACGTGCTGTCCGCGAATCCCGCAGCTGGGCGGCGACTGTTTGACGATTTTCATCGCCGCCACGGTCTCGGGATGGCGATCGAGGAATGCGGCCATCTTCTGCGGGTCAGCCTTGCCGGTATCGGGCAGAGGTTTGGACACCAGGGTGCGTTCGTAGAACGCTTGCGGGGTGCTGTCCAGGAAAACGGGGATGTTGACCATCGCGGTGCGCCACTGTTGGCCGTTCGCCTGGAACAGCAGGCCCAGCCCCCGGACGGTGGCGGGTTTGTCGGCCTGATCCGGCAGCCCCCCGGACAGCGAGAATCGGCCGATCACGGGAAAGTCGCCCTGCTGGAAAACCGCGGCGCGGCAGATCGCCGCGCCCGCCCCGTTGCTCGCGAAAGATCCTGTGGCGCTGAGGCCTTTGGCATGATTTCGGCGAAAACCGTCGTGCCGCCCGTAGACCTGCTCGAAGCCGTCGGCGAACCCTGAAGGGGTTAGCCGGGCCGGTCCGGGGGGCCGCACCCAGCCGCCGGCATAGGCGAACCCGCCCACGTCCACCGCGGCGACACCGGCGACCGCACCGAGCCCCAGGAGCGCGCCCCGGCGGGTCAGCGCGCCGCGGGCCGGGGGCATGGGCGCGGCCTCAGCGCCCTCATCGGCTGGTGCGTCGGCTTGCTCGTCGCCGCGATCGTTGGCGTCCACACGCACCGCCCCTTCCGTCGTTTTGAGCCACTCTCCGGGTGACTGTGCGCCCAGGGCGGGTCGGGTCGGCGCGTCGTCGCCGTGAATGCACAATCAACGTGGATTTTGCCCCCAAATTCCGGCGGAAACGAACTAGACTCCCGGATTGTGACCACCGCGTCGAACCCGTGGGGCGACGAACGAGGGAGATTCCCGCATCAGTTACAGATGCGGGGTGAAGTTATGGGCCGCAGGGAGGCGCGGCGCGTGTGCCGACGCTGCGCTCGCGTTGGCATTGAAACCCGGCCGGAGCGTCTTCAGGCCATGGTGGCGGGCGTTCCCGTCGCGGACGATGAATTTACCGACGTCAATTTCGCGTTGATCGCGACGCAGATCAACGCTGAAAAGCGGGCCGCGAAGTTCAGAGGGCTACGGCGCCGGGGCACCCACTCGCTCATCTTTGCGGGCTTGGTGCTTGTCGTGTTGAACTTTCTTTTCTGCATCGCCTACGTGTTGTTGAACCTGACCGAACAAGCGCCGCCTTTGTAGTGAGGCCGTCGACGGGCCAGGTCTCACACCGGCGAAATAGTGTCGAGTCTGAATACCGCGCATCGGCCCGCGAGGGCCTCGAATTCGTCGGCGGTTCCTTGCTGTACCAACCCCGAGCGTTTAAAGAAGCCGACACCCGTCGGTACTTCTCTGGGAAATGCGCGCAACACCGGGCGAGCCAGCTCGGCGGAGAGCTCGACGAAGCTGACGCGCTCCGACTTGCGGCCCGCGGTGACGGTTCCCGCGCCGGCAGCGCGGGCGTTGAGCACCCAATCTGCCTTGGGATATCCGCCGACGACGTAGAGCCCGCCATCAAGGGTGAACGGAGTCGCCGGGGTGCTGCGCGGCTCACCCGACTTTCGGCCGGGCACCGTCAGCACCCGCACCGGCCCGGCGACGATGCCGAGCTTCTGGATGGCAACCAGGACCTTGTTTACCGGCCGCAGCCACGCCGGCGGTTTCGGATCCGTCATCTCGTCGGTTACCTCTCTGGGAATTGCCGCGGCCCCGGTGGACGCTGCGACTCAAGCTGGGCCACGCCCGTCACCGGCCAACTTCAGCAAAAGCCGGGTGCCGCCCAGCGGGCTGGCGTGTAGAGACGCGGTGCCGCCGTGCAACTCGGCCTGCTGAGCGACCAACGCTAGTCCTAATCCGGAGCCGGAACGCGATGCCGTCGACCCGCGCGAGAAGCGTTCGAACACTGCCGTGCGCTCGCCCTCGGGTACACCGGTGCCGTCGTCGTCGATAGCTATTTCCACGCCGTCACTGGAACTGGCGATGTTGAGCTGAATCTTGGTGGCGCCGCCGTGCTTGACGGCGTTGGCAATCGCGTTGTCGATCACCAGGCGCAGCCCCGTGGGCAGCCCCACCATCAGCACCGTGGGCGACGGCACCAGCGACACGTCGACACCGGGATAGATCCGAAGGGCATCGTGCGCGGCACGATCCAACAGCTCCGTGATGTCGAACGGAACAAAATCATCGATGGTCGTCAGTTGGCCCTGAGCCAGCCGTTCGAGCGCGGTCAGGGTGGCTTCGATCCGGCTCTGGGTTCGGATGACGTCACCGATCACCTCGTGACGCTGTTCGGGCGCCAACTCCAGGGTGGACAGCACCTCCAGGTTGGTGCGCATGGCCGTCAACGGGGTCCGCAACTCGTGCGAGGCGACAGCCGCGAAGTCGCGAGCCGACTCGAGCGCTGCCTTGGTTCTCTGTTGCTCGTTTCCGATGCGGGCCAGCATTCCCTCGACCGCCTCGGCAATCTCCACCGCCTCACGCACGCCGCGGACCTGCACCTCGTCGGGGCGGGACTGGGCATTGATCGCGCGCGCCTGTTGGGCCAACAGCAGGAATGGGTTGACCATGATCAGCGAAATCACCCAACCGACAAGGAATGTGCCGGTGATGACCCCGGCGCAGATCAATAGGACTCGCAGGTGCAATTCGTTGATCCGATGTTGCGCTTCAGCAAGTGGCGCGGCGAGCGCAATCGAAGCCGGGCCGGCACTGAAAGTACGGACCCGGTATTGCACTCCGTTGATGGTGGTGTTCGCGTAGCCGTTTGCGAGTTTGGGCAAAACGATGCTGTTGGGCACCGACACGGTCACACCCCCGATGCGTGCGGTTCGCACCAAGTTGCCGTCCGGCGTGGGCCGATCGGGGTCGGTCTGCTGTGCGTTGTTGAGCAGGGTGTTGATATCGCCCAGGCTGCTTACCGAATCGAGTCGCCGGTCGAGCTGGCTGTATTGGTCGTTGGTGACGCCAACCCACACCCACACGCCCAGAATGACGACCAGTGTGATCACCGCCAGCTGCCCGATGATGACGATGGTGCGCAACGACAGCACCCGCATCGGCAGCCGCACCCACCGGGCCGCGCGACCCTCCGGCTCCACTATTGAGCTCGCGGCGACTTCCACTGTCTTGTCCTCCATCGAATCTTCATCATCGCTTCCGATGACTATCCCGGACAAAGTCTGGACCTCTGCACGTGCGGGCCGCGATCCGCCAGTTTTATTTGCCCTCGACCTGGTGAGTGAGTACTCTCTCACTGTGCTCGCCTCGGGACGTGACCGGCTGTTGGCCGCGGCGCTCAAGCTCTTTGCCGCCAAGGGGTACGCGGCGACGTCGGTGGCCGACATCCAGCGGGCGTCAGGCCTCGCGCCGGGGTCGGGCGCACTCTACAAACACTTCACCTCCAAGCGCGAGCTGTTGGAGGCCGCGGTTGCGCATCGGATCGACAGCATCGTGGCGGCGCGAGAACAGTACGACGCCGGAGAACCGGGCGGCGTCGAGCAGGCGGTGCGCACGGCCGGCCAGCTCATCTGGAACAACCTGACCCAGAGCGAGGATGTGCTGAAGGTCATGCTGCGCGAACCCGATGAGCTCGGCGATCTGGACGAGAAGACCTGGCAGGCCATCACGGATAACGCCTATCAGCGATTCGCCGACGAACTGGCTGCGTCGAATCGCTCTGGCCAAACGAGCATCCCGGATCCGGCCGCAGCCGCGGCCGTCGCCATCGGGTCGCTGTCCTACGCCGCGACCTTGCAAGCGCTGACCGGCCGCACGCCGGGCAACGTCGATGGCGACCGTTACTTTGAGGCGTGGGTGAACCAAACGGTCAGCGTCCTCGCGCAGTACACCAATCACAGACATACCGAAACCGCAGACCACCAACCTATTTCAGGAGTCAAGCCGTGACGTTCTCACTGGATCTCAGCGAAGATGTGATCGAGGTCCGCGATTGGGTGCACCAATTCGCGGCCGAAGTCATTCGCCCTGCCGCCTCCGAATGGGATGAACGGGAGGAAACTCCGTGGCCGGTCATCCAGGAGGCCGCGAAGGTCGGACTCTACTCCCCCGACTTCTTCGCACAGCAAGCCGCCGAGCCGACGGGATTGGGCTTTCTCACCGCATTCGAGGAGATGTTCTGGGGCGACGCCGGCATCGCGCTATCCATCATGGGTACCGGGCTGGCGGCGGCGGCGTTGGCGGCCAACGGAACTCCCGAGCAACTAGGGCGCTGGCTCCCCGAGATGTTCGGGACGCCCGGCGACCCCAAGCTCGGTGCGTTCTGTTCGTCGGAGCCCGACGCGGGATCTGACGTCGGCGCCATCCGCACCCGCGCACATTACGATGAGGCCACCCATGAGTGGGTCCTCAACGGCACCAAGACCTGGGCAACCAACGGCGGTATCGCCAACGTGCACATCGTGGTGGCATCGGTGTACCCCGACCTTGGCACCCGCGGCCAAGCGTCCTTCGTCATCCCTCCCGATATCAAAGGATTTTCGCAGGGGCAGAAATTCAAGAAGCACGGGATCCGCGCATCGCACACCGCCGAGGTGGTGCTCGACAATGTCCGACTGCCCGAGGACACGATTCTCGGCAGTCGGGAGAAGTTTGAAGCACGGATCGCCCGGGTGAAATCCGGTGCATCCGCGGGTGGGCAGGCGGCGATGAAGACTTTCGAGCGCACCCGTCCGACCGTCGGTGCGATGGCCGTCGGCGTGGCGCGGGCGGCTTATGAATACGCCCTCGAATACGCTTGCCAGCGTGAGCAATTCGGGCGCAAGATCGGTGAATTCCAGGCGGTGGCGTTCAAACTGGCGGACATGAAAAGCCGGATCGATGCGGCCCGTCTGCTGGTGTGGCGGGCCGGCTGGATGGCCCGCAACAACAAGAGCTTTGACTGCGCCGAGGGCTCGATGGCCAAGCTCGCCGCGAGCGAGGCCGCCGTTTACGTCACCGACGAGGCCATCCAGATCCTGGGTGGCAACGGGTACACCCGCGACTATCCCGTCGAGCGAATGCACCGCGATGCAAAGATTTTCACCATCTTCGAGGGAACCAGCGAGATCCAGCGCCTGGTGATTTCGCGGGCGTTGACCGGCCTGCCCATCCGTTAGCGTTTACGCACCGCGGCCGCAACGGCCTGTGGCGCTTCGGACGGGGGGAAGTGCCCAACGCCGTGGAGTTCGGTGACCTCGGCGCGCGGCAGGACCGCGGTCGCCTTTTCCAGGACGTGGGCCCCCGACACCGGATCGTCGAGGCCCCATACCAGATGCAGCGGACCCTCCCAGTCGGCCAATGCCTGTTCCCACCGGCCGTGATGGGCGGCGCGTTCGGCGTTGTACCGGATAAGCAGGTGCGCGATCTTGTGGCCCCCTTGTCGCGAGACGCCGTGCCAGAGGTCGTCGAACTCGGTGTCGGTGATCCTTGACCCGCGGGCCCCGTCGAGCGCGGAACGGAAGCGGCCCCGGGTAATGCGGCCGGCCAGCAACCTGCCGATGACCGGCAGAATCAACAGCTTCTGCATGCGCGTCGGGCGGTAGGCGCTGTACACGATCCCGCAGTTCAGCAAGACAACGCTGTCAATGGTGAAGCGGAGTTGGCCGGCCTGCGCTCGGCCGATGAGTTCCTGACCGACGATGCCCCCGTAGTCATGGATGACCAAGCGGACCGAGTCCAGGTGCAGGTGGGCTGCCAGATCCTCGACCACGTCGGCCGATTCGGCAACGGAGTACTCATAGGGGTTGGGTTTATCGGAGGCGCCGTAACCGAGGAAATCCAGCGTGATCACGTCGTGGTCGGCGGCCAGGTCGTCGGCGACTTCGGCGTAGTCGTATGACCAGGTGGGGAATCCGTGCAGCATCAGCACCGTGGGTCCCTGACCGCGCCTTCGGAATGCGATGCGATGTCCGCGACGGCTGATCAAGGTGTCGCACTGGTCGATCCATTCCTGCGCCCGGGGAGCGCCGCTCATCGGCGAGCCCACTCGTCGGCAAGCAGCTCATAGGAACGCACCCGGTCCTGGTGGTCGTGCGTGATCGTCGTGATGATCAGCTCGTCAGCCTCCGTCGCGTCGCGCAACCGCTCAAGTTGATCCGCTACCTGGACTGCCGACCCCACGAACTGGGTATCGACCCGATCCGCGACAAGTTGCTGGTCAGCTTCAGTCCAGGGGCGAGCCCGCGCTTCATCCGGGGTCGGAAACGGGATCGCACCTTCCCCGGTTCGGATGCTGCGCACCCAGGGACCATAGCCCGCAGCCAGGTCGCGGGCGGTGGCCTCGTCGTCGGCCACCACAACATCAGCCGAGACGGCGACGTGCGGCCGATCAAGCTCGGCCGAGGGTCTGAAGGCGGCCCGGTAACCGTCGGCCGCCTCCAGCACCGTGGCCGGTGCCACGTGGTAGTTGGCGGCGAACCGCAGGCCCCTCTCACCGGCGACGATCGCGCTCTCCCCACCGCTGCTACCCAGAATCCAGATCTGTAGGTCAGCGCCCGCCCCGGGCACCACATGGGCCTCCTCGCCGTCTGCGGATTGATAGGTGTCGGCGATCAGCGCCAGAACGTCATCGACCTGCTCGGTGTAGTCCTGCGATTGCGCGCCGGGCAACTGCAGCAACGCCTTATGTAAGGCGAAGCGCGGTGATTTCAAAAGCGGCCGGATATCGAAACCACGCGGGATCAACAGCCCATTCGGCGTGTGTCCGTTGGTCAACGCCCGCGACAGGGTGGCGGCCGGCACCGAGGATGCGGGCTCGCGTGGCTTACCGCCGGAACGCCCCAGACCAAGATCGAATCGGCCGGGATGCAGCGCATCCAGCAGGCCGAACTCCTCCACCGTGGCCAAAGCAGTTCGATGCCCCATCTGCACCGCGCCGGAACCGAGCCGGATCGTCGAGGTTTTGGCGGCGGTCAGCGCGATTAACACCGCCGGTGATGTGCCGGCCACGCCGGGATTGAGGTGGTGTTCGGCGAACCAGTAGCGCGTGTAACCCAGGCGCTCGGCTCGTTGGGCGAGGTCGATGCTGTTCCGCAAGGCTTGCGGCGCGGTGGATCCCGACGAGATCGGGACCAGGTCGAGGACGGCGAGCGTGGTAGTCATAAGGCCTACGAGGCGACCCCCGTCGAGGAATCCGAAGCCGCGGATCGCCTTGGCCCCGGTAGCGGCGACAGCCCCAGATGGTCGCGCAGCGTGCTGCCCGTGTAGTCGGCGCGGAACACGCCGCGTTCCTGAAGCAGCGGCACGACCTGATCCACGAATGGGTCCAGCCCGCCCGGTGTGATGTGCGGGACCAGGATGAAACCGTCGCTGGCATCAGCCTGCACCAAGTCGTTGATGGTGGCGGCGACGGTCTGCGGTGATCCGATGAATGATTGGCGCCCGGTGACCTCGACGATCAGTTCGCGGGTGGTCAGGTTCTCCGCCTCGGCCTTGGCGCGCCACTCGTTGGCGATCGCGACCGAATCCCGGAACATCCGCACGCTGGCGCGACCGCGCGAGATCGTGTTTTCTCCCACGACCGGATCCGCTGTGGGCAAGGGTCCGTCCGGGTCGTGGTCAGAGAGGTCCCGGTTCCAGAGCTGTTCGAGAAACTTGATCGCCGTCTGTGGTGAGACCTGTGCGCGCCGCACCTCGTGCGCAATATCGGCGGCCTCGGCGTCGGTGTCGCCGATCACGAAAGTTGCGGCCGGGAGAATGAGCAACTCGTCACGATGGCGGCCATAGCGGGCCAGGCGCCCTTTGACGTCGGCGTAAAACGCTTGTCCCTCCAGCAAAGTGCTGTGCCTGGAGAAGATCGCGTCCGCAGCAGCCGCGGCGAAGTCGCGGCCCTCATTGGAATCGCCCGCCTGAAAGATCACTGGCCGGCCCTGGGGGCTTCTCGGGACGTTGAACCTGCCGTGGATGTCGAAATGCGCATCCTGGTGCGCGAACGCGCCGGCCTTGGGATCCGACAGAAAGACTCCGGTCGCCTTATCCGCCGCGATCTCGTCGCCGCGCCACGAGTCGAACAGCTCCTCCGTTGTCTGGAGGAAGGTCTTCGCCCGCTCGTAGCGCTGGTCTTCTGCCAGGAATCCGCCGCGGCGAAAGTTCTCTCCGGTGAACGCATCCCAGGAGGTGACGACATTCCAGGCGGCACGCCCGCCGGATAGATGGTCCAAGGAGGCGAACTGCCGAGCCACCTCGTATGGCTCATTGAACGTCGAGTTGATCGTGCCGGTTAGCCCAAGTCGCTCGGTGACCGCAGCCAGTGCGGCCAGCACTGTGAGGGTATCGGGGCGGCCGACCACATCGAGGTCGTAGATCTGGCCGTTCTGCTCGCGCAGCCGAAGCCCTTCGGCGAGGAACAGGAAGTCGAACTTGCCCCGCTCAGCGGTCTGCGCGAATTGCGCAAACGAGCTGAATTCGATGTGGCTGCCGGCGGCAGGGTCGCTCCACACGGTGGTGTTGTTGACGCCCGGAAAGTGCGCCGCCAGGTGAATCTGCTTCGTCGGCTTGCTCATCTGAAGTCCTCGGGATTGGGAAAGTATGTCGAGTGAGGTCACGCGGTGGCGTAGCGATTGGTGGGATGGCCCAGCCCGAGCGACCCCCGAAGCGTGTCCGCCTCGTAGGCCGCGCGAAACAGCCCTCGGCGACGCAACTCGGGCACCAGGTGATCGGTGATCTGGGTCAGGTCATGCGGGAGCGCGGCGGGGCGCAGCCGGAAGCCGGACAACCCCGCCGTGTGCCAGTCCTGCAAGACATCGGCCAGCTGTGCGGGAGTTCCGACGAAAATGTTTGCGTCGCTGCGATATTCAGCTCCAGCGAGACCGTCGAGTCGGCGTTGCCGTGACTGTGCTGCCTGCGGGGCGTGATCAAGGAAGACCAGCAAGTCTCCGAAGACGTGCACCGTGTCGTGACTTCGACCGGCGGCCCGTTGCAACGCCTTGATCTCGCCCACAATTTCTGCCGCCTGCGCGGCGTCGTGCGGTGTGACGAATCCGACGTCGGTGCTGCCGGCGATCAACTCATAAGACGCACCGCCGTGGCCCAGCGCCGCAACGATCGGCTGGCCTTGCGGTGGCCGAGGAGTAATCGACGGTCCCTTGACGGAGAACCAGCGTCCCTCGAAATCGATGTAGTGCAACTTGTCCCGGTCAATGAACCGTCCAGTGGCGATATCGCGGATTTCCGCGTCGTCTTCCCAGCTGTCCCACAAACGACGCAGCACTTCGACGTAGTCCGCGGCCTCGGCGAAATACGCATCGATCTGTTGCTTCGCGGCCGGATCGTCAATCGTGGCGATCGACAGGCGGGGCAGTTCGCGGCGCCCGAAGTGAGCCGCCACGTCGGGGCGTGCTGAGAGCTGAACTCGCACGCCGGCCCGGCCGGTGCTGACGTAGTCAAGGGTGGCGATCGACTTGGACACATGGAACGGCTCGGTGTGGGTGACGATTGCGGTGGGTACAAGCCCGATTCGGCGCGTCCGCGGGGCGATCCGCGCGGCGATAAGCACCGCGTCCAACTGGCCCCGGACGCGATCGGTCCGGTTGTCGGGCGCAAAGTGCTCGTCGGACTGCAGCGCCAGCGAATCCTCGATCGTCACGAAATCCAACGACGCGCGTTCGGCTTCAGTGACCAAATCGACCCAGTACGCGGCGTCGAACAACTCTTCGGGTCGGGCGTCGGCTTCCCGCCAAGCGGCCGGGTGCCAGCCGGCGCCGTCCAATGCGACGGCGAGGTGAAAGGGACTCGACCGATCGGGCATACGAGACCTGCCTTCCTGACGGATACGAACATGGAACCGGCGCGGCAACCACGGATGCGCTCAGATATCTCCAACGACAGGAATCGTCAGTCGATTCCGGAGGCCGCCGCACCACCTACTGTGTCGGCGGCCGACAACACGCGTCGCGGTGCAGCGACTTTGCGGGCTGCATTGTCGTCTCCCACCTACCGCTCAACCTGTGCAAACTTCAAGCCTAGCCAGGCAACACAGATCGCGTCGGAGCGCGAAAGGCGACCGCGTTCTGACCGCCCGATTGGCTGTGGCGCCGCTGGAATCATCGCGATTACAACTCCGCTACCCGGCGGTTGGTACGTCCTTGGGCAGCTTCGTTGTTTGGAGCAAGGGCAGCACGCCTTCGGCGAACCAGTACGCCTCTTCCAAGTGCGGGTAGCCCGACAGGATGAACTCGTCGAAGCCCAGCGAATGGTATTCGGCGATCAGGTTCGCAACTTCCTGGTGACTACCGACCAGCGCGGTGCCGGCACCGCCGCGAACCAGGCCCACTCCTGCCCACAGATTCGGGTAGATCTCAAGCTTGTCGAGCTGCCCGCCGTGCAGCGCGGTCATCCGTCGTTGTCCCTCGGATTCCGAACTGGCGTGCAGCGCGGTAGCTTTGGCAATCTGCTCGTCGGACAGCTCGGCAAGTAACTCGTTGGCGACGATCCAGGCCGCGGCTGAGGTGTCACGGCTGATGGTGTGCAGCCGAATCCCGAACCGGACTTTGCGGCCACGCGCAGCGGCCTCCGCCCGCACCTTGTCGATCTTGGCGGCGGCTGCCTGAGGTGGCTCACCCCACGTCAGGTAGACATCGGCATATTCGGCGGCGATCGGCAACGCCGGGCCCGAAGAACCGCCAAAGTAGATTTCCGGCAACGGATTCGGCGGCGCCGAGACCCGGGCATCCTCAACGGTGTAGTACTTGCCAGAAAAATTCACCGAGTCCTGCCTCCACACCGAAGTCACGATCTGCAGAAACTCGGCGGTGCGGCCGTAGCGCTCATCGTGCCCGAGATAGTCGCCGAAACGGCGTTGCTCGGCGTCGTCGCTGCCGCTGACCACGTTGAGCAGCACCCTGCCTTCGGAAAACCGTTGCAACGTTGCGGTCTGCTGGGCAGCCAGGGTGGGGGGCACCAGCCCGGGACGGAACGCGACCAGGAACCTCAGTTTTTCGGTCTCGGCCAGCAATGCCGCCGAGGTCAGCCACGCATCTTCGCACCAGGTGCCGGTGGGCGTGAGCACGCCCTCAAAGCCCAGCCGGTCGGCGGCGCGAGCCACCTCGGCCAGGTAGCGCCGGCTCGGTGCGCGGTATCCGTTCGGGATATCGCGGTTGGACGAGGCGTGCGAGCCGCCCACGATCGAGCGGCTGTCACCGGTGGTGGGCAAGAACCAGAAAAATTTGGGAGACATCCGCCCCGACGCTAGGTCTACGGCGGGCGGGGGTGCAAGTTGCAGTCTGGCCGCATTTAACCCACGCGCTCAGTCGACCGCCGAGGCCACCAGAGATGATGGCGGCATGACCACCGAGATCCGAGTTCTCGACAGCGAGGACGACCTCCTTGCCGCGGCCAACGTGTTTCGCGTTGCCATGATCGGATTCCCGCCCCTGCCGGACTTGCCCTCCGGCCAGATCACCAAGCTGCTCGAACCCGGCCGCACCGTCGGTGCGTTCGTCGAAGGACAGCTCGTCGGGACCGTTGACGCCACGACGGGCGGCCTCACCCTTCCCGGCGGAGCGATCGTGGGCCACGCGGCCGTGACACACATCGGCGTGCTGCCCTCGTTCACCCGACGAGGTATCGCCACGGAGCTGATCGAGCATCAGTTGCACGAGATCGCCGCACGGGGTGATGTAGTCGCTACGTTGCGGGCGTCGGAGGCGACGATCTATGAGCGGTATGGCTACGGCGTGGCGAGTTGGTCGCAAAGCGTGGAGGTACTGACTGCGCGGGCGGCACTACGCCCGGATGTCGGGTCCGGGGGTGCGGTGCGATTGCTCGACGCCGCCGAAGCATGGGACGTCCTGCCCCGCATCTGCGGGGCGAATCGGCCGTCCCGGCCGGGAACGATTGACCGGCCGGGCGCGTGGTGGCAGGGTCTGCGCCTGCGCACCGAATCCTCGCCGGGCCCTTCGTACATCGCGGTACACGGCGAGCGGGGCTCCGAGACAGGCTTCGCCCGCTACCGCCCCATCGACACCGAGACATGGTTCGTCAGCGATCAGCGCACCATCGCGGTGGAGGACTTCTTCGCGCCTACGACGGAAGCCTATCTCGGGCTGCTGCGTTTCCTGCTCGGGCTCGATCTCATTGACCGCGTGCTGTTCTGGATGCTGCCCATCGACGATCCGCTACCCTCGCTACTCCTCGATCGGCGCGCCGCAAAGGTGACGGCAGTCCACGACGAAACCTGGCTGCGCATCGTCGATGTGCCAAAGGCGCTGGCAGAACGACGATACGTTGGTGATGGCAGCGTCACCATCGCCGTGCATGATCCGCTCTTGTCGGGCAATTCAGCCAGCTTCGCCATCACAGGCGAGGGCGCCCAGCCAACCGACCTGGACGCACAGCTACACGTTGGCGTCGCGGGGTTGGCCACGGTGCTGCTCGGTGGCGCAACCTGGCGCAATCTCGCCGTCGCCGGGATGGCCGTGGCCGACGATCCGGCGGCAATCGGCGCGGCCGACCAGCTGTTCGCCGGCTCGCAAGCACCCCACGCCGGGTTCTTCTTCTGAGCTCAGAAAGGCTGGCCGCCTGCGGGCATGACGTATTCGGAGATTGGTCCCGAGACACCATTGATAGTTGTTCCACCGTTGATGATGCCCGGGGCCATTGTCAGCATGTCATGGGGGAAGCCCAATTTCGGCTTCGTAAGAGCGCCGAGACGGGTGAGTTCGTCAGCGGTGAGGTTCACATCAACGGCGCGGACATTGTCTTCGAGCTGAGAGATCCGGCGTGCGCCGATGATGACTGAGCTCACCGCCGGCTGCGCGCCCACCCACGCCAGCGCCACCCGGGCGACGGTGGTCTCATGCGCCTTGGCGATGATCTCGAGTTCGTCGATGAGTTTGTAGGTCTTCTCAGTCAGGAACGCATCGACCATCGCGCCGCGGCCACCCTGATCCTCCCCGGCATTGCGACGGGTGTATTTGCCGCTGAGCGCGCCACTCTTGAGCGGTGACCACGGGGTGATCCCGAGGCCGAATTCGCCGGCCATGGGAACCAGCTCCTGTTCGATGTTGCGTTCCAGCAACGAATACTCGACCTGTAGCCCGATGAATGCGGACCATCCACGGAAGCGGGCGGTCAGGTTGGCTTCCACGATCTTCCACGCCGGGGTGTCCGATACGCCGAGGTAGCGAACCTTGCCGGCGCGAACCAGATCGTCGAGCGCGGCCATCGTCTCCTCAATGGGGGTGTTGGCGTCCCAGATGTGCAGCCAGTACAGGTCGATGTAGTCGGTCTGCAAGCGGCGCAGGGAGTTCTCGCAGGCGTTGATCACCGCTTTGCGGCCCGAGCCCCCGCCGTTGGGATCGCCCGGGTACAGGTTGCCGCTGAACTTCGTGGCGATAACCAACCGATCGCGACCGGCGGGGTCATGCCCGATGTGATCGCCGATGATCTTCTCGGAGTGGCTCCTGGTGTAGAAGTTGGCGGTGTCGATGAAGTTGCCACCGAGCTCGACGTACCGATCGATGATCTGTTGGGATTCCTCAACACTGGAGCCCCAGCCCAGGTCTTCACCGAAGGTCATCGCACCCAGGCACAGCGGGCTGACCCGTAGACCGGATCGACCGAGTGTCACGTAGTGATCCAAGGGCATGCGGGGTCACTTCCTGGTAGATTGTTCATCCATGCGTTTGTTTATTTCAGGACTAGTTTATGACTGAACTAACGAGGATTGCAAGTTCAGTGCCGCAAATCGATGCAGCCAAGATCTGGTCGTTGAACTACCGGGTGCTGGTGTCGGTGATCTCCGCCGCGGAACCTGACCTCGCCGCGTTGGGGTTCGAATCCAAGGAGCTGTTCCTACTCGCGGAGGTCGACGAGCATCCCTACCCCGCCGAGCTGGCGGCCACGCTGTGCATGCCAAAGCCGACGGTGACGGTTTACTTGAAGCGGCTCGAGGCCGCGGGATTGGTGCGGCGCGAGATCGACCCGACCGATCTGCGGCGCCATCGCCTCTTGCTTACCGAGGCCGGGCGACAAGCCAACCAGGACGGCCTCGCGGTGCTATCGGACGCGTTCAGCAAGCGTCTGGAACGCCTGACAATCGCCCAGCAGAAGGAATTCAAGAGCCTGCTCGAACGAATCATCTGATGGCCGTGGGTATCACACGTGGAGCTGCCCTCTGGGTCGTGGCAGCCGTCGGTTACCTCATTCTCGAGGCAGCAGCCGCCGCGAATTTCGAGCCCTCCTACAGCTACGCGCATGACTACATCAGCGATCTCGGGATCGCCGGCGGCGGGATGGTGCGTGGCCGGATGATCGACTCCCCACGGGCCTACCTGATGCAGCTAGCGTTCTACCTGCAGGGATTTCTCTTCCTTGCCGGGGCGCTGCTCATCGTGGGGTTCCCCGACAGTCGAAGGGCCCGAACGTTTTTAGGCCTCGTCGCCGTCAATGCCGTCGGCAATATCGTGGTTGGGACTGTGCATAGCGGGACGGTGCATGTCGCCGGCGCCGCGCTGGCGATTGTCGGTGGCAACATCGCCATTCTGGCGGGGTCTGCGGTGGTCGGACGAGTCGGCAGCCACCGTTGGTACCGCAACGTCTCCAAACTCGTTGCGGCCCTCGGTCTGCTGTGCCTGATCATGTTGATGGTCAACTCCGCGACAATGAGGTCCAACCTGCTGCCCGACGGGGCGTGGGAGCGCGGGAGCGTGTACTCAATCACCATCTGGCAGTTGTTCACCGCAGCCTGCGTCCTGACGACCGAACGCGTCAGGCAGGCACCTTAACCGCGTAGAGGTTGTAGCTGCCCTGTAGGCCTTTGAGTTCAGCCTCGATGGGGGCGCAGAGCTCGACATCCGGCAGGCCGTCGATCGCGTCGCGCACCGATTCGCTGACCAAGATCTCACCGCCATTGGCTTGTCCGGCAATCCGGGCCGCCATCGCGACGTTGCGCCCGAACAGATCGTCGCCGCGTCGCACCGAAGAACCCAGATGAATTCCGATCCGGACGCGGATTCCCTCCCAGCGGTCAGCGCCGCCGAGCAGGGCTCTTTGGACGTCGACAGCGCACAGCACGGCTTGCCCGGCGTCGGCGAAGGCGATCATGAACCCGTCGCCCTGACTCTTGACCACGTGGCCGCTGTGGTCGTCGACAAGCTTTTGGATGAGCCTGTTGTGCCTCTCGAGTACCTTGACCCAGCCTCGGTCCCCCAACGCTTCGTTGTGTGCGGTGGAATCCTCGATGTCGGAGAAGACGATCACGACGTCGCCGTCGGCGGTCAATCTGGCGAGATCTGGGCGTTCGACCTGCGCCCAGCCGGCGAGGTCTTCGACCGAGTTTCGGACGGTGGCGCCGAGGCCCTTCGTGATCAGTGAATCGGCCGTCTTCCAGGCCGTCCTGATCGCAAGAGGTGCGACCCCGACGTGCCGTCGGCGCCGCCGCGTGCCCACAGCGCGGGCGTGCTCGAGTTCTGTGCGTGCTCCCTTCAATTGGCGCCGCGAGACGATCAGCACAACTCCCAGCGCGATGACGGCGGCGAGTTCGGCCAAGGCAACCGACCCCAGCAGCACGGTCACCGTCATGGTGCGCGGACTGCTGCGATGGGTGAGGTCATTGGCCGATTATGACGGAGGCGGCAGCCGGATACGCCGTGCGGTTATCGACCATGTGGGAATAAGTCCATCGCCGCCATCGTCGTCTAACCGGTCGGCATTCGTCGGCCGCTGCGCGTAGCGGCCATTGGGAGGAAGCCTGTGAGCTGGTCGAATGCGGCCTCCGGTGTGACGCCGCTGCCCCGATCGGGACGGGCAACCGTGCATGAGTCCGAGGGGCCCCGGGCGCCGGGCGGCACCCGAGCCGTGTTCGCGAGCCTGTTGGCTCTAGTGCTGGCAATCGGATGGGCGGCCAGCCATTTCGCTGGGTTGATCCCCGCGATGAGCGATCGTCAACACCTCAGCGCAACCATGCTCGACGCGGTTTTCGCCATTTACGCGGTGGGAATACTTCCCGGGCTACTCGTCGGTGGGCGTGTCTCAGATGCGCTGGGGCGCCAGCCCGTGGCTTGGGTGGGATCCGCGATTGTCCTGTTGGGAACGGTGGCGATGCTGGTGTCGCAGCATTCTGACGTGTTGTTGGCGGGACGCTTGATTATCGGAATCGGCACGGGTTTTGCGATCAGCTCATGCACCGCATGGGCCTCCGATCTGAAAGGTCCCGCGGGCGCTGCGATCGCGGGAGCCGTCCTTACTGCCGGTTTCGCGATCGGCCCATTTGCTTCGGGCGCGGTCGCCGCCGCTGGGCAACCCGGCATTCTGCTGTCGTTCGCGATCGCCGCCGCGCTTGTCGTGGTGGCGACGGTCGCCGCCGTCGCGGCGGTCCACCGCCCAGGCGTGGCCGTACCGACATCAACGAGTGGTCCCAAACAGTCCGTCCGAGTTTCACAGGGAAACAGCACGCGGGCGTTGAGTTGGGCGATGCCGCTGGCGCCGTGGGTATTCGCCTCGGCAACGCTGGCCTTCATCACGATTCCCGCCCGTATACACACCGGGTTCGCGGCCGCCCTGGCAGCGGGGATGGCCGCGCTGATCGCGAACGGAGTCAGCGGGGGCGTTCAGGTGCTAGCGCGTGCGCGTCGGTGGGGACCGCAGACCGGCACCGTCGGCGCATCGCTAGCCGCCGTCGGCTTTGTGCTGACCGCGGCGGCGCCGCCGACCATCACGCCGCTACTCGGCCTAGCGCTCGTTGTGGTTCTGGGATCCGCGGCCGGCCTGTGCCTGCGCGAGGGGTTGATTGATCTGGAAGCCGCGGCACCGCAACGGCTGCGTGGCACCCTCACCGGAGCGTTCTACGCAGTGACTTACCTCGGGTTCGGGCTGCCGCTGCTACTGAGCGCGATCGATTCTGCGGAGTCGGCGATGATTCTCGTTTTCTTGGCCGTGCTGGCGTCGCTAACAGCAGTCAGCCGGGCAGTGCGGCTGCGGCGGGGCAACCACCGACAGGACTGACCAGCCGTTATGCCGCGTGCTCTTCGCGTCGCATGTCGCCCGTGACCACGATTGGCTCGCCGCCGGCAACGCTCATCCCCACTAGCTTGCGTGCGCGCTCGGCGTGGCCAGCTGCTTTCCCGCCTCCTCGGTTTGGGCGGCCTCTTCGCGGCCGAGCGCGATCGTCGCCGCCAGCATCGCAACAACCGCTCCCGGTAACGCCAGAATTCCGGCTCCGTGCGGCCGCAGATGCTCGCCCAGCACGATAATGCCGAGCAGCACCGCGACGACCGGCTCGCCAACCAGCATGATCGGTACCGACGCCTGCAAAGCCCCCGCCCGGAAAGCCCACTGCTGCAAGGCCGTAACGGTGACCGCCAGCGCGATAAGGACGTATGGCGCGGGGATGGTGAGCAGGCCCTGCCAGCCCCCGACTGTGAACCGGTGCGTGCAAATTTTGGTCAGCACCGCGATCATTCCCAGACCGACCGCCACAGCCACCCCCAGGGACGTTGCGCGGACGCGACCATCACTGCGACGGGCAGCCGCCACGCAGATCAGCACAACCGGCAGCGCGAGGGTGAGCGCCAGAGTCCACGCCGGCACAGGCGGCCGGTAGTCACCCTCGCGCGGCTGTCCCACGAGTACGAACACCGCCAGACCGGCCGTCAGCAGCAGCGCCCAGGCCCACTCGACGCTAGGAACCCGGCTACCGGTCCGCCAGGCGCTCAGCGGCAGTACAAACAGCAGCGAGGACACCAGTAGCGGCTGAACCAACAACAGGGAGCCGTGTGCCAACGCCATCGCCTGAAACGCGTACCCGGCGGCGGCTGCGACCGTTCCGGCCCACCACAACCGGTCGCGCAGGTAGGCGGGGACCATCACGCCAGAAAGGCGCTCATCAGCGGCAGGGCGTTGCAGAGCGGCCTGCCGCACGACGATACCCACCGCCGCGACCAACGCAGCCAGCAACGCTGATCCGATCGCCAGTGCGTGCGACATCACCCATTCCATGTACTCATGCATACCCGCAGTCGCGGCGGCTGACTCAGAGGTACCGCCAGTCGACCTCCAGTGTGTCGGATCACACGTAGCGTGGGTGACTACTAAGTGATCACCAGGTGTCCACTGGGCGGCCACCAGTAGGGTCGCAGTATGCAGGTGCTTGTCGTGGGCGCGGGAGCCGCTGGCGGTTACCTGGGCGCCCAGCTGGTCAAAGCCGGCCGCGATGTGTCGTTCCTGGTGCACCAGAGCAGCTTTGAGCGGCTCACCGCGCACGGACTGCGCATCCAGGGCAAGTCCGGGACATCGGCCCTGCCGGTGCGCGCTGTCACCGCGTCGCACCTCGAGGGCAGCTACGACATCGTCGTATTGGCCGTGCGTAGCGACGTGGTCGCCTCGGCGGTCGACGACTTCCGGGCCGTGGTCACAGGTGATACCCGGATCGTGCCGTTGATCAACGGCATGGCGCACCTCTCGGTGCTGACCGCCGCATTCGGTGAGCAGGCGGTCCTCGGAGCCGCGGTGCGGCTGGCTACATCGATGCTGGCCGACGGCATCATCGATGAGGTCGTGCCCGGTGTAAACCTCGAACTCGGCCAGCTCGATGGTGGCACGTCAGGGGTATTCGACGCGGTGGTGCGGCAATTCACCGTGGACAACGTCACGGTGCGCGTGCGTGCGGACATGGTGGCCGGCATGTGGGAGAAATTCGCCTTCATCAGCGCGACCGCCATCCTGACCTGCCTGACGGGGAGCGTCATCGGCGTCGTGGCCCGAACGACGGGCGGCCCCGCACTCGGCAGACGCGTGGCCGCTGAGGTAGCCGCAGTCGCCGCCGCCGACGGCTACCCGCTGTCCCCGGCTGTGCGGTCGGGGTTGGACGCGACCCTGACCGATCCCACGTCGATGTTCGCGCCATCGATGTTCCGTGACCTGGCGGCGCACCGGCGCGTCGAGGTCAGCGTGCTCTCCGAGCTTGCCGACTACGCCCGTCGGTATGACATCGACACGCCGCTCTTAGGCGCGGCGCTGGTCGTCATTGACATCGCTAACGGCAAGATCTAGCAAATATGGACGGTAATCCGTTCGAACACAAAAAGATTGACGCCAACGGCATATCGATTCACACCGTGTCCCTCGGCGAGGGGCCCCTCGTCGTCTTCTGTCATGGCTTTCCCGAGTGCTGGTACTCCTGGCGCCATCAACTGCCCGTCATCGCAGCGGCCGGATTCCGGGCGGTCGCGCTGGACATGCGCGGCTACGGCGGCACCACCGCGCCCGAAGCCACGGACGCCTACACCCTCAGCCACCTGGCGGGCGACGTAGTCGCGGCGGTCGCGGCGCTCGGTGAGAGCCAGGCAGTCGTCGTCGGCCACGACTGGGGAGCGCCGATCGCCTGGTACAGCGCATTGATGCGACCCGATGTGTTCCGGGCCGTGGTGGGGATGAGCGTGCCCTACGTCGCGCCTGCCCTATTGCCACCCGGCGTCACAATCACGAGTCGCATGCGGCAAGCCGCCGGTCCCGACCGGGACTACTACCGGCTGTATTTCCAGCAGCCCGGAGTAGCCGAGGCCGAGCTGGAAGCCGATCTCGACCGGTCCGTTCGGGGTTTCCTCTACAGTGTCAGCGGGGAAGTCGTGACCGACGGGGTTTTCGACCAGGGATGGGACGGCTACTTCCCGGTGGGGCAGAACTTCGTCCAGCAGCTCGTCGTGCCCGAGACCCTGCCCCCCTGGCTCAGCGAGGCCGACGTGGACTTCTACAGCTCCGAACTCACCCGCAGCGGGTTGCACGGGGGCGTGAGTTACTTCCGCAATTACGAAACCCAGCCCGCCATCCTCGAGCCGTTCATCGGGGCCACCATCTCCGCGCCGTCGCTGTACATATCCGGTGAAAACGATCGCATCGCCGCCAACCCGCCCGCACTGGAAAAGTTGCCGGCTTCGTTGCCGGGTTTGCGCGGCGTGCACGTACTGCCCGACGCGGGTCATTGGATACAACAGGAGCGGCCGCAGCAGGTCAACGACGCCCTCGTCACATTCCTGACCTCGCTCTGATAACCAAACAGACCCTGCGCACAGCGCGCGTAACACACCGACGGGATACTGGTAGCGGAAAGACCAACGACGACAGTGACGCCGGGAGAAGAATCATGAGCGGCCAGCAGCCGACCATCATCTATACGCTGACCGACGAGGCGCCGTTGTTGGCGACCTACGCCTTTCTGCCCATAGTGCGCGCCTTCACCGAACCGGCGGGCATCAAAATCGAGACCAGCGACATCTCGGTGGCGGCGCGCATCCTCGCCGAATTCGACGATTACCTCACGGAAGAGCAGCGCGTGCCGGACAACCTTGCCGAGCTGGGCCGCCTGACGCAGTCACCCGACACCAACATCATCAAGCTGCCGAACATCAGCGCCTCGGTACCACAGCTGGTGGCCGCCGTGAAGGAACTGCAGGACAAGGGCTTCAAACTTCCGGACTACCCCCAAAACCCGAAGACCGACGAAGAACGTGAAATCCGCGACCGCTACGCGAAATGCCTTGGCAGCGCGGTCAACCCGGTGCTGCGGGAAGGTAACTCAGACCGCCGCGCACCCAAGGCGGTCAAGGAGTATGCGCGCAAGCATCCGCACAGCATGGCGCCGTGGTCGCAGGCGTCGCGCACGCACGTCGCGACCATGCGACACGGCGACTTCTATCACGGCGAGAAGTCGATGACGCTGGACCACGCTCGTGACGTGAAGATGGAGCTGGTCACCAAGAGCGGCAAGGCGATCGTGCTCAAGCCCAAGGTGTCGCTGCTTGCTGGCGACATCATCGACAGCATGTTCATGAGCAAGAAGGCGTTGTGCGAGTTCTACGAGGCGGAGATGCAGGACGCCTACGAAACCGGCGTGATGTTCTCGCTGCACGTGAAGGCGACGATGATGAAGGTCTCGCACCCGATCGTCTTCGGCCACGCGGTGAAGATCTTCTACAAGGACGCATTCGCCAAGCACCAGGAGTTGTTCGACGAACTCGGCGTCAACGTCAACAACGGCTTGGTCGATCTGTACAACAAGATCGAAGCGCTGCCCGCGTCGCAGCACGACGAGATCGTCCGCGACCTGCACGCGTGTCACGAGCATCGCCCCGAGCTCGCCATGGTTGATTCGGCCAAGGGCATCACCAACTTCCATTCGCCCAGCGACGTGATCGTGGACGCGTCGATGCCCGCGATGATCCGCGCGGGCGGCAAGATGTGGGGCGCCGACGGACGGCAAAAGGACACCAAGGCCGTCAACCCCGAGTCCACGTTCTCCCGCATGTACCAGGAGATCATCAATTTCTGTAAGACACACGGGGCATTCGATCCGACCACGATGGGCACCGTTCCCAACGTCGGGTTGATGGCACAGCAGGCCGAAGAGTACGGCTCACACGACAAAACTTTCGAAATCCCCGAGGACGGCGTCGCCAACATCGTCGACCTCGACACCGGGGAGGTCCTGCTGACCCAAAACGTGGAAGAGGGCGACATCTGGCGGATGCCCATCGTCCGGGACGAACCGATCCGCGACTGGGTCAAGCTGGCCGTCAACCGGGCACGGAACTCGGGCATGCCGGTGGTGTTCTGGCTGGACGTCTGGCGCCCGCATGAGAACGAATTGCGAAAGAAGGTCAACACCTACCTGGCCGACCACGACACCGAGGGCCTCGACATCTCGATCAGGTCGCAGGAAAGGGCCATGCGGCACACGATCGAGCGGGCGATGCGCGGGCAGGACACCATTGCCGCCACCGGCAATATCCTTCGTGACTACCTGACCGACCTGTTCCCGATCTTGGAGCTGGGCACCAGCGCCAAGATGCTGTCCATCGTGCCGCTGATGGCCGGCGGCGGCATGTACGAGACGGGAGCCGGCGGTTCGGCGCCGAAGCACGTCCATCAGCTGGTGGAGGAGAACCACCTGCGCTGGGATTCGCTCGGCGAGTTCCTCGCGCTGGCCGCCAGCCTGGAAGACCTGGGCACCAAGACAAACAGCGAACGGGCGAAGATTCTGGCCAAGACGCTTGATGCCGCGACCGGCAAGTTGCTGGACAACAATAAGAACCCGTCGCGCAAGACCGGTGAGCTCGACAACCGCGGGAGCCAGTTCTACCTCGCCCTGTACTGGGCACAAGAACTCGCCGCGCAGACGGACGACCAGGAGCTGCGCGAACACTTCGCCCCTCTAGCCGACACGTTGGCCAAGAACGAAGACATCATCGTGGCCGAACTCAACGAAGCGCAGGGCGAAGAAGTGGACATCGGCGGCTACTACAAACTGGATACCGACAAGACCACGGCGGTGATGCGGCCGAGCAAGACCTTCAATGCGGCGCTGGGGGGCGGCGCTTAGACCAACTGCCGTAGCTTTTCGATGAGCTTGATCCGCTCGGCGGGCGTCGCCGCGATCGGTACCACATTCAGCGTGGTCACCCCCGCTTCGCGGTAGGCCGCCAGACGTTCCTTGACGAACCCGGGCGAACCGATCAGGTTGACGTCGCGGACGAGTTCGTCGGGCACGGCCTTGGCGGCGCCGTCCTTGTCGCCGGCCAGGTAGAGCTCCTGGATGCGGTCGGCTTGCGGTCCGTAGCCGTAGCTGGTGGCCAGGGTGTGGTAGAAGTTCTTGCCCTTGGCCCCCATTCCGCCGATATAGAGCGCCAGGTGCGGCTTGACCGAATCGCGGAGCGGCTCAACGTTTTCGCCGATAGCCAATGCCGGACCGGCGTACACATCGAGATCGCCCAATGCCGGGTCCCGCTTGGCCCGGCCGGCGGCCAGCGCCTCACCCCATACGTCCTGCGCCCTCTCGGGCAGATAGAAGATCGGCTGCCAGCCCTCCGCGATCTCGGCGGCCAGCTCAACGTTCTTGGGTCCTAACGCGGCCACGAGGATCGGAATACGTTCCCGGACAGGCTTATTGATGAGCTTCAGCGGTTTTCCCAGGCCGGTGCCCTGGTCGGCGGGCAAGGGGATCGTGTAGTGCTTGCCTTGGTGTTGCAGGCGTTCGCGCCGCCACACCTGACGGCAGATGTCGATTACTTCGCGCGTTCGGGCAATCGGAGCGTCATAGGGTACGCCGTGGAAACCTTCGATGACCTGTGGTCCGGAGGCGCCGAGGCCGAGCGTGAAGCGGCCGTCGGACACGTAGTCGAGACCGGCCGCGGTCATCGCGGTCAGGGTGGGGGTTCGGGTGTAGAGCTGCAGGATTCCCGAGGCCAGTTCAACCCGCTCCGTGCTGGCCGCCAGGTAGCCGAGCGCGCTCACCGCGTCATACGAATACGCCTCGGGGACAAAGACGATGTCGAGCCCGGCGCGCTCGAGGTCGGCCACCTCGGCGGCCACGTCCTTGAAGCCGCCCGCGTAATTGATGCCCAATCCGATTCGCATGATCAGCCCTGCGCCGTCGCGAACGTGCCGGCGAGCTGGACGGCCTCGCGCTGGATCCGATCGAACTGCGCTCCCATCGCCTCGGACAACGCCGTCGCGCCCGACAGCGGCCGCACCATCACCGTGAAGTTGTCGATCAGCCCCTCGTCGTTGCAGTGCAGGAAGTCGCAACCGGTGAGCTGTACACCCGGCGCCCCCGCGATCTTCGTCTCGAACACCAGCGCGTGGTCACGGCCGTTGCTGTCGGCGATTTCGCGGACGTAGTGAAAGTCCTCGAAGATTCGCAACACACCGCTCAGGATCGCCGCGGTGATCGGCTTGCCGGCATACGGCTTGAACGCCACGGGGCTGGTGAACACCACGTCGTCGGCCAGCAACGCGTGCATGGCCGCCTCATCGCGTTCCTCGACTGCCTCGCGGAAGGGATGCTTTGAGCTCACGCGACACCTCGCATTGGTTAATTTGTTGAGTAGACCTGGTTCACGGTAGAGGGTGCCCGGACGACCGCCGAAAACGCCCACCCGGGCAGGCGTGGTTTTTCAGGCGCGTGGCCGGTCAGATAGTGGGTGAGCACCGGTCGCAGCCATTCGATGAGGGTCTCGTCGGCCATGCCGGTGATTGCCGGGATGCAAAGGATGTAGCGGCCCACGGCGAGGCCAAGCAGTTGCGATCCCCGATACACGAATGCGGCGGCAGCAGCACATCAGCGACACGGTCGGGCGGAATTTGGGAGAGATCCGAGGGAAAGTGATGTCAAACCGGGTGGCGGCGGCGAAAAGCTTTGCCTTGCTGCCGAAGTAATGCATGACGAGTGCAGGATCGACGCCGGCCGCCGACGCGACCGAGCGGATGGTCGTGCGTTCGAAGCCGTGACTCCCCGAACTGCGATCGCGCAGTCGTCAGGATCGTCGATCGGGTCGCCGCTGCCGTCGCGCGCTTTCGCTGGCATGCCGAACAGTGTATTCAACAACCGTTGACATAGCTGGCGACGGCCCTTACTGTGAAAGTCAACGACCGTTGACTATAGATCGGAGTGCACGGGATGACTGCGCATGACGTGGACGTAGACGTCGAAGTCCTCGTAGTGGGCGCGGGTCCGACGGGGCTAACCGCCGCGGGTGACCTGGCGCGGGCGGGCCGGTCTGTCACGGTCCTGGAGCGCTGGCCGACGATAAACCCGGCCAGCCGGGCCTTCGCCACGATGGCCCGCACGCTCGAGCTTCTCGACGCCCGTGGACTCGCCGACGAGCTCTTGGCGCACTCCCACCATGCACCCGGAGTCACAATTTTCGGCGGCGCCCGCATCGACCTCACCCATCTCGACTCGCCCTATCGATTCGCGATGATCACTCCGCAGACCAATGTCGATCAAGCGCTGGGCAACTACGCCGTGGAGCAAGGCGCCGAGATCCGACGCGGGATCGAAGTCATCGGACTCGATCAGGACGCCGACGACGTGACGGTGACCGTACGGACGCAGGGCGGCGCCACAGACCGTCACGCCCGCTGGCGGGCAAAGTACTTGATCGGCGCGGACGGAGCACACAGCACAGTGCGCGGGCTGGTGGGCGCGGATTTTCCGGGCAAGACCATCCTGTCGTCGATCGTGCTCGCCGATGTCAAGCTGGCGCATGGCCCGTCCGACGGTGGCCTGACGCTCGGCAGCACTCGGAACGTCTTCGGGTTCTTGGCCCCTTTCGAGGCCCCCGCTGCCCGGCAAGAACCGGACGGCTCGTGGTATCGCGCGATGGTGTGGGACCGCGGCCACCAGGTGCCCGACAGCGACCCCGTGAGCCAGGACGAGATCGTCGATATCCTCCGTCGCGCGCTGCCGACCGACCCAGGGGTCCTCGAGGTCGGGTGGAAGTCCCGATTCCATTGTGACGAAAGACAAGTCACGCAATATCGGCACGGTCGAGTGTTTCTCGCCGGCGATGCCGCCCATGTCCATTCCCCAATGGGCGGCCAAGGCATGAACACCGGCATCCAGGATGCGGCAAACCTCGCCTGGAAAATCGACGCCGTCCTCGCGGGTGCAGACGACACCGTGCTCGACAGCTACCACGACGAGCGCCATCCGATTGGCAAACGGGTGCTGATGCAGTCCGGTCTGATGGCGCGTGGCGTCACACTTCATCCGCGAGTCGCGCGTTCGGTACGAAACCTGCTGGCGCCCCGCTTGCTTCGCATTCCCCGGGTGCGCGACGCGGTCGCCGGAAGCTTTGCGGGAACGACGCTGCGGTACGCGCACAACGGCAAGAGCCGGCTGGTAGGCACCCGCGCGACACAGATTCCATTGCTGCAGGGGCGGCTCACCCAGCTACAACGCGTCTTGCCCGGCTTCGTTTTCGTCCGCGAGCACGGAGCGAACCCGGTGGATGCGGGCGAGCTCCTCCAGGCCGAGCGGGCCGATCGCGGCCCAGCGGCGCTGGTGCGGCCAGACGGCTACATCGCCTGGGCCGGCGATTCGGCCGACCGCTCCGCGTGGACTGCAACCCTTACTCGGTGGACCGCAGCCAGTCGTGGCATTTCTGAGCGGTTCAACGTGTGCGGGCGGCAGTGAAGAATTTGGCACGCAGCAGCCGCTCAAACGTCGGCGGCAGGCTCTCGAACGGCCTGCCGTATTCATTGGCGGCCTTGTCCACCAAGTCGGCACCGGCAACTGCCCAATCCCGTTCAGCAAGCCACGCTTTGGTGTCAGCACGTGGATCGTCGTACCAAAGATCTGCAACTGGAGGACGCGTGTCGTCTTGGCCGAACCCGGGCATGCTGTCGGCGAATTCCTGAATCTCCCCCGGCTCTGGCCCTAGCTCGGCAGCTATCTGGCTACCCACGGCCGACAACTCATGTAGCTTCTCGAACAGCGCATCCTGGGCGGTACCGGGCAGATACGGCAGCAGACCCTCCAGCGCCCACGCTGTGGGTTGGGCAGGGTCGAAACCCGCCGCAACCAGCTCGGCCACCCAGTCTTCCCGCAAGTCGGTGGCGACGGTGAGACGACGAGTCGACGGCCCGGCGCCCTGCTCGTCAAGGACCTGCTGCTTGAACTCGAGCACTCGCGGTTGATCGACCTCGAAAAGTGTGTGGCCTGCCGGCCACTCCAACCGGTACGCGCGGCAATCTAATCCGGCCGCCAAGATGACCGCCTGCCGTATTCCTGACTGGCTGGCGCGGATGAAAAAGTCGTCAAAGAACCGGGTTCGCACCCCAACCCACTGGGCGTTGAAGGCCGTCGCGCTTGTAAGATCGGTATTTTCCACTGCAGCAACGAGATTCGGCTCACCTGCTGCTATTACGAAGCCCTTGGCGAAATCATCGTTCGCCAACGGCGGGTCCAGCGCGGCATCGAGCGCGCGCGCCGCACAGACAGCCAACGCCGTAAAACCGACGCTCGTCACAATATCCCAGGCATCACCGGCAGTTCGGGGCATACGTGCCTCCCGTATCGCATCGTTATTTTGTTCGCACAACTAACAGTACCTGAGGCCCGGACATCCTTACCCGTCTGTCCGTGCTCGGATGCCGCTGGCGGGTACCGCCGGTTTGGCGACATACCAATCGGGTACTAGCTTGCGAATGGTCGAGATCATGCTGAGCGTCGACCGGGTGTTTGAGGCGTCGCCGGCGGATGTATGGAAGCTTCTGGTTGACCTCGAAGCGTGGCCAAAATGGGGTCTGACCATCCGCCGCGCCGAACTTGACCCCCCGCACACCGGGCTGGCGCTGCACGCGACCGGTACCGTCCAAACCCCGCTACTAGTCTCGCTGCCGTTTGTGATCACCGAGTTCGACCCGGGAAGGCACTGGGCCTGGACGGTAGCCGGCGTACCCGCCACCCGTCACCGTGTCGAACCGTCGGGCGACGGAGCACGCGGCACGATTGCTGTGCCGTGGTGGTCGGCGGCATATCTGACGGTTTGCGGAATCGCGTTGCGTCGCATCGACGACCTGCTTACCGCTCAGCACTCGCGTTAATCCCGAGCAGTTCTGCCAATTGAGCGGCCGAATAGCCTCCCGGCCCAAGGCCGTCCCGAACCGCCTGACGTGCCGCACTCGCCAACGCGGAGTTCAGCGGCGCGGTGATGCCGTGCCGGTGAGCGAGCCGGACGACCTCGCCATTGAGAAAGTCGGTCTCGACGTTGCCCGTCTGTCGGCTCAACGACTGCCAGGTGGAATTGCTCGGTCCGGTGTTCCATCCGGGTACCGGGCGCGGTGTCGGTCCATCGGCCCGCGCCGCCGTCGAGGTCTCGAACGAGATGAATTCGATTCCGGCATGCCGCAAGACGTTCACGCCTTCGGCGTGCACTCCGGCAACCACTGCGCTGACGTCAGCCGCGTCGGCGGACAGGGCGCCCACGGCGTTGCCGAGGTTGCTCAACAGCTTGTTGTACTTCCAGGGGGCGACGTCATCGGGAGTACGGACTCGGATGCCCGCTGCGCTCCACGCTTCGGCGAGCCCCGTCAACAGGTCGGCGTCGCCCTGCGTGCTGATCGAGGCAGGCCATCGTGCGATATGGAATTGGCCCACCACCGGCCACGACCGCACAATCACCTCACCGGGCTCGAGGTGCACGGCGGGCAGCCAGACGCAAACTCCGAATACCCGACGGAAATAGCGCAGCGCCTTTTCCTCCGCGGCAACACCGTTGAGCGCGGTCATCGCCGGCAGCCACTCCCCCGCGGTCCCGAGCACGCCCTCGGGACCGTGGACGGGTTGGTCCACCCACTCCTGGAGTGCCGCGTCGAGCTGCTGGGTTTTCGTTGCGAAGACCAGCACGTCACGAGCGGTCAACTGAACATCCCCAGGCCCGGCCGCCGCGGTGACGGGCGTGCGGAACGCGCCATCGGGTGTTCTCAGCGTCATGCCCGCCGCAGCCAGGACCTCCGCGTGCCGGCCCCGTGCGACCAACGCCGTCGGAATTCCGGCGCGCGTCAGCACTGCACCCACGGTGCCCCCGATAGCCCCAGCACCAACGATCACGTACCGGTGGTCGTCTGCCAATGCGACACCTTTCGTCGTTAGCGCCTGCTATCGCGAGGTTACGTCGCCCCACGCCGGCGCGTCGCCGCTCGACGCAGCCGCGCGAACCGACGGCATCCAGAGGGAATGAAGTGACGCGCCCCTAGGTTGCCGGACATGGGTGTAGGCGATCCAAAGCGATGGAGGGGTGGGGCGTGACCAAGACACGCGACGGGGCTGATGCCGCGCCGCGACGCCGGTTTGGGCAACACGTGGCCAGCCATAGTCCCTTGGGTGGCCTGGCGGGATGAAGTTTCTGCTGCTGACGCTCATAGCGCATACGCCGGATCCCGCGACCGGCGATAAGAAGAGCCCCGCAGATCGGTTAAGCGATGTCCTCGACAAGGCCGTACTGGCTGAGGAACTGGGTTTCGACGGCTTTGCCGTGGGCGAGCGTCACGAGGATCCGTTCATCTCGTCCGCTCCGCCGGTGGTGCTCAGCAACATCGCGGCACGCACGTCGAAGATCGGGTTGTTCACCGGGGTGACGACGTTGAGTCTGCTCGACCCAGTCCGCGCATTCGAGGATTACTCGACGCTGGACAACCTGTCCGGCGGGCGGCTCGAACTCATCATCGGGAAGGGCAACGGCGCGGCGCAGGCTGAGCTGTTTCATGTGACCGTCGACGATCAATGGGACCGCAATCGTGAGGGTTACGAACTGTTCCGCAAGCTCTGGGACAGCGAGAGTGTGACGTGGTCTGGCCAGTTCCGGCCGCCTCTGGTCAACGCCAAAGCACTTCCCCGGCCACTGCAGCAACGGATACGCGTCTGGCATGGCAGCGCGACCAGTACCGATTCCGTCGATCTCGCCGCGCGCCACGGTGACCCGATCTTCTCGGCAAACGTCAGCCACCCTATCGAGCCCTACGCCGAATTGGTTCGCCACTACCGGCAGCGCTGGGAGTTCTACGGCCACCGACCCGAAGACGCCCTCGTCGGCGCCGGGACCGCCGGCTTCTATGTCGCTCCGACGTCACAGGAAGCAGTGGCCGCGTACCGGGCAACGTTCGAGGCACGTCTGGCGATGCAGCGCCGTGCCGGGATTCCGGTGGTGTTCGACTCGATCGAAGACCTCCTCGAGCGGAGCTCGGCGTTGGTAGGCAGTCCCGAGCAGGTGATCGACAAGGTCGGTCGCTACCACGAGCGACTCGGTCACGAAGTGATTCACCTGAGCGCAGACTTCGACGGTGTGCCGGCGGCGTCACCAGCGTCGTAGCCTCGAACTGTTCCAGTCCGACGTCGCTCCCGTGCTGCGCGAGCGGATACCGAGCAGGCCACTCGTCTCGCAATCCGCGCCGAACGATACGACCAAGAAGAAGGAGTACGTGAACCATGACTAGCACAGCTGACACCGCAGAACTTACGTTCGAGGCGGCCTGGAACCAATGGCATGGCGAACGCGAACGCTCCTACGCTGATCCCCTGGGCTGGGTAAGCCTCACCGGTTTGTACTGGCTCACCGACGAATTCGAGACTGTCGCCGATCTGCCGGGTCGCTGGCGAGCAGACGCCCAGGGGGTGTACGTGCAGGGCATCGACGGAACCGAGCGGCTCGAGCCCATCGAGGGTGCACCAGGATTGCTCGTCGAGGCAGGCGATCGCCGCATCGAGGTGATCCGCCGAACCGGCTCGGTTGCGTTGCGCGTGCACGATCCCAAGTCGCCACACCTGAAGACCTACAACGGCATTCCCGCCTACGCGCCGAGCGAACGGTGGCGGGTGGCCGGCACATTCACGCCGTATGAAGCGCCGAGAACCGTCACGACCGGCGCCGTCGTCGAGGGGCTCGAGCACCGCCTCAACGCCGTCGGCGTCATCGACTTCGAATTGGCTGGCTCAGCTGCGCAGTTGGTCGCCTTCGGTGACACCTCGGCTGGGTTGCGGGTGCTGTTCACCGACGCCACCAGCGGTGTGACCACCTACCTTGGCGCCAGGGTGTTGTCGATCGACCCGCCCGACGCTGACGGGACGGTGACGCTCGACTTCAACCGCGCGTCGAACCTGCCGTGCGCGCTCACCGACTACGCGACGTGCCCCGTCGCACCCGCCGAGAACAGGCTCGCCGTCGCCGTCGAAGCCGGCGAGAAGAATCCGCGCTAGGCATCAACCGCCGACGCGGAGAGGTTTGGATCCGGATGCGCGGATGCGGTTGTGACTCGCTAAATCGTCGCATTCCGTCGCTGGGACTTGGGATTTGGAGCTACCCTTGCGTCGACTAGCGCCAGACCGGCCGAGCCCAACGCCCTGATGATTGCGGGCGGCTGGGCGTAGGGTAGGGCACACCGGACAGGAGAACACCATGCCGCTGCCCTCGGATGAGAAACTGCTCGACCTCAGCAACAAAATATTGGCGACGTTCGCCAAGATCTTCGGCGAACATCCCGGGATTCGTCCGGCCCACGGCAAGGGCACCCTCCTGAACGGGACCTTCACATCGTCTGCCGCCGCGGCTGAGGTGTCGATTGCTGAGCATTTCCAACAGCCCTCGACGCCCGTCTTGGTGCGTTTCTCGGACTCGACTGGGCTGCCGAACATTCCGGATAACGATCCGAACGCTATCCCCAAGGGGATCGGCGTCAGATTCGTGCTGGGCGACAGAGTGCACACCGACGTCATCAGTCATTCAACCGACGGCTTCCCGACCCGGACCGGCGAAGAATTCCTCGAATTCCTGGAAGCGCAGGCCACCAGTGACCCGGCCAACCTCGCGGGCTCGCGGCTAGAGGCCTTCCTCGGTTCACACCCGGCCGCGCTGCGTTTTGTGCAGGCGCCCAAACCCTTTCCCGTCAGCTTCGCGCGGGAATCCTATTTCGGTGTGACCGCGTTGAAGTTCACCAATGCGGCCGGCCACAGCAGATTTGGGCGTTACCACATCATTCCGGAAGCCGGGAACGAGTATCTCAGCGAGTCTGCTGCGCAGTCGAAGGACGGCAATTATCTGTTCACCGAACTTGCCGAGCGCATCGCCGGCGAACCGGTGCGCTTCACCCTGGCCGTGCAACTCGCCGAGGACACCGATGTGGTGGACGACGCCACCATCCACTGGCCGTCCGATCGAGAGGTCAGGGAGCTGGGCACCATTGAGCTCACCGCCCCGATCCCGGACGACGCGGCGCAACAGAAGCACATCATCTTCGACCCGATCCCACGCCTGCCGGGGATCGAGCCGTCCGATGACCCCCTCCTGGAGCTGCGCGCTGCCGTCTACCTGATCAGCGGGCGCAGGCGCCGAGCGGCGTAGGGCTGCGCCCCGAGCCCCATTGGCCGCCCGCCGCGCCACCTAAGTATAGTTGGCTATATTCAGCGGTCGGCGGGGCGGAGCGCTCCCGACGGCCGGGCCGGCGATTTCGACTGCGAGGCAAACGTGGCAGTGACGACGCAGTTACCGACGACGCGCTCGGCGGCGACGGTTCTCGTGGTGTCCGCCGCGGCATTTCTGGCCAGCCTGGACCTGTTCATCGTCAACATCGCATTTCCCTGACATCCGTAGGGCTTTCGGTACCGCTGATCTCGGTGCGATGTCGTGGATTCTCAACGGCTACACCCTCGTCTTCGCCGCGTTCATGAATCCGGCTGGTCGGCTCGGCGACCGTTACGGGCAACGCAGAATCTTCCTGGGCGGCCTGGCTGTGTTCACCCTGGGGTCAGCGGCCTGCGGGCTTTCCGGATCCCTTGCCATGCTGGTCGCGTCCCGGGTCGTTCAGGCGGTCGGCGCCGCGATGCTGATGCCGAGTTCACTTGCGCTGTTGATGGCCGCGGTTCCCGCCGCGCGGCGCGCCGTCGCCGTGAGCACGTGGTCGGCCGCCGGGGCGATGGCCGCGGCACTGGGTCCGCCGGTTGGCGGCATGCTGGTCGAATTATCCTGGCGCTGGATCTTTTTCGTTAATGTTCCGGTGGGGCTACTGGCCCTCGCCGCCGGCCCCTGGGTCCTCGCTAAGACAGCTGCGACCGGCGCCGGGATACCCGATCTGTTCGGAGCGCTCAGCCTGGTGCTCGGGGTCGGGGCGCTGGTGTGGGCACTGATCGAATTGCCCGTGGCGGGCTGGACCGCCACGCGGGTCGCGGTCGCCGCCGTCGTCGCCACGAGCGCGATGGTGCTGGCGATATGGCGTTCGTTGCGCCATCCATCGCCGGCATTGGATCTCGACGCCGTGCGCGTCTTGCCGATGTGGTCAAGTTGCCTGGCGCTGTTGCTGTTTGCCGCGGCATTCGCTGCGATGCTGCTGGGCAGTGTGATGCTGCTTACCACCGTGTGGGGCAAGACACCGGCCGTCGCCGGCTTGTGTCTGTCGCCAGGGCCCGTCGTCGTGGTGATCGTCTCGCTGACGCTCGCCGGCCGACTGATCGGCAGGGTCGGCATCGGCGCCGTCGCCGCGACGGGGGCCACCCTGTATGCCATCGGGATCGTGATCTGGCTGTGCCGCGTGGGGTCTCGAGCCGATTATTTCGCGGATTTCCTTCCGGGCCAGTTGTTCACCGGGGCCGGAGTCGGGTTGGTCATTCCGAGTCTTTCGGCCGTCAGCGGCCTGGCGCTGCCGTCGCATAGATGGGGCGCCGGATCGGCGCTGACAAACACCGCGCGGCAGCTGGGCACGGTGTTGGGCACCGCAATCCTGACCATGATCTATCAACCCGGCATCGACCTGGCCGCGGTCCGTCGCGGTTGGGGGTTCACCCTCGCGGGCGCGGGCGCCGCGGCGCTCATCGCCGTAGCGCTCGCGGTCTGGTGGCGAAGCGCGAGCGATGAATCACGATGGGCGGCGGCCGTTGGTGATGGTGACGCCGCTGATCACGGCGCCGAGGAAGAACAACACCGCACTGACCGGCAATAACCGGGTGAAGCTCGCATTGGTGAAGTTGCAGGCGGCAACCAGGCCCACACAGGCCACGGCGACAAGCGCGGAAAGCCGCCCCACCGCATTCTGGATCGCTGCCGCGATCCCGCTCTGCGCGGGGTCGACGGCGGATAAATTGAGCGCTGTCAGCGGGGTGATGGTGAGGACGAGACCACAGGCCAGCACGATCATCCCGGGCAACAGGTGGGTGAGGATGTTGAATCCGTGTGTAGCCGGGCGGATCAGCAGCAGCCCGAATCCGGCCAGCAGCGGGCCCGTCGTTACGAAAATCCGCGGTCCGATCCGTGCGGCCAAACCGCCGATGCGCCTGGCGAACAGAAACGACATGATCGGGCTGGGCAGCGTGGCCAAGCCCGCAACGGTGGCCGAATAGCCGGCGACCTCTTGGGTGTATAGGGCGATGGCAAGCGAGCCCAAGGTCAGGGCGCCGTAGACGAAGGCGGTGGCCAGATTGGCGCCGGCGAAGTTGCGGGTCGCAAACAAGCCCAGCGGCAGCATGGGGTGGGCGGCTCGGCGCTCCCACGCCACGAACCCCAGCAATGCCGCGACCCCCAAAGCCGTCGATGCGATGACCAACGGGTCGTCCCATCCGCGCCGGTGCGACGCGATCAGCCCGTAAACCATCGCGGCCAGACCGGTCGCCGACAACGCGGCACCGGCGAAGTCGACGCGAGCGCGTTCGGACGGCCCCGGCATCGGACACAGCCAGAACGTCAGGGCGAACCCGATGACCATCGGTATCGCCGACAAGACATAGATCCATCGCCAACTCAGGAAATCCACGGCTAACCCCCCGAGCAGTGGTCCCAACGCGAAGGCGCTGGCGGTCCAGGCGGTCCAGGAACCGATCGCCGCCGGTCGGTCCGCGCGGTCGAACGCGGAATTGATCATCGCCAAGGAGCCCGGAACCAGAAACGCGCCGCCCAGCCCCTGGACAACGCGTCCGGTGATCAGCATCGCGGGCGAGGCCGCGGTCGCCGCCAGCAGCAACCCCGTTCCAAAGGCCACCAGGCCGAACCGCATCACCGGTATGCGGCCAAACAGATCGGCGATCGACCCACCCGGCAGTATCGTCGCCGCCAGCGCCAGCAGGTATCCGTCGACCACCCACTGCTGTAATGCCAGGCCCCCGCCCAGGTCGCGTTGCGTGGCCGGCAGGGCCAGATTCACCACGGTGCCGTCGAGAAAGGCGACCATCGACACCATGATCGCCACCACCAAGACCCGCCTCGTCGGCGCGGCATCCCGCACGCTTCGCTCGGAATTGATCTCCGCCGCGAGAACCCCGATATCCATCGTCATCCCTCCTGACACTGCGCGACGTACCTAGATAAGGACGTGGGTTACGCCGCACAGGTTCAAAGATGAAACGAGTTGACTGGTTCCGCCGGCGTGGGACACGATTGCCACAAGGCGCAGTGGTCAGGAGAGGCTGGAAGTCCCAATGGCTGACATCACGATGCTGATCCTCGCCGACCACGGCTGGTTTCGCGAACAATTCGCCAAGCTCGACGATCTGCAGGCGCGGACGCCGGCTAACCGCGGAGCACTCGAGAGGGTCTGGCGGCCCCTGGCCAACAAGCTCGACGTCCACGCCTACATCGAAGAGAAGATCTTCTACCCGCAACTGCTGCAGCGGGGCACCGAAGATCCGGAAGGCGAGACGCTCGACGCCATCGGCGATCACAACGAAATCCGCGACGGAGTGCGCGACGCCAACGCGGCCCAGGCCGGCAGTGAACAATGGTGGGCGGCAGTCGGTCGCACCCGGCTGGCCAACGACGACCACATGGGCGAAGAGGAGCGGCAAGGGCTGTCCGACTTTCGCCGCAATGCCCCAGTCGGTCTTCGCGAAGCGCTTGGGCGCCAGTACAGCGAGTTCATGGCGCAACATCCCACCACCAAGGGATTGCTGATCGCCGACCGTGACCCGAGAAACTATGTCGAGGATTTCGAGAACGCCGCGCAGTCCGAACCCGCCGACCGCTCGTTTGGCTCGCTCGGCATTGGCAGCCTGAAAGGCAGCTGAGGAGTAGCGCCGTAAGCACTGGCGGGAAGGGGTAGCTCATGTCGAACGAAAAAGCGGTGTCCGACGAAAATGCGGTGTCGAACGAACAACGGGGACAGGCCAGACTGTTCGATGCCTTGACCACCAAGGGGACCGCGTTCACGCTGGACGAGCGCCGCCGGTTCGGTCTGCTGGGGCTGCTGCCGACCACAGTGAAGACCCTCGCCCAGCAAGTCGAGCACTGTTGGTATGAGTTCTCCACTCGCCCCGACGATCTCGACAAGCACGTGTATTTGCGATCGTTGCAGGACCGCAACGAGACCCTGTTCTACCGGTTGCTGGCCGACCACATCCCCGAGACCCTGCCGATCGTCTACACCCCGACCGTCGGTGAGGCCTGCCAGCGGTTCAGCGAGATCTACCGTCGCCCCCGGGGATTGTTCGTTTCCTACGCCGACCGCGACTGTCTAGACGAAGTACTGGCGAACCGGCCGCACCGCGACGTCGACGTGATCGTGGTGACCGACGGGCAGCGGATTCTCGGGTTGGGCGATCAGGGCATCGGCGGGATGGGCATCCCGATCGGCAAGCTCTCGCTCTACACCCTCATCGGCGGCATCGACCCGGCACGGACGCTTCCGATCGTGCTCGACGTCGGCACCGACAACGCCGAATTGCTCGACGACCCGCAGTATCTGGGCTGGCGTCACCGGCGCATCGACGACGACGACTATTACGCGTTCATCGACAAATTCGTCGCCGCAGTGCGCAACCAACTGCCCGATGTGCTGCTGCAGTGGGAAGACTTCGCCACCGTGCACGCAATGCCGATCCTGGCCCGCTACCGCGACAAGCTGCTCACCTTCAACGACGACATCCAGGGCACCGCCGCGGTCACCCTGGGCGCTCTGCACGGCGCCGCCAAAGTGGCCGGCCGCCCGCTTTCAGAACAACAGGTCGTGATGCTTGGCGCGGGCTCGGCCGGCATCGGTGTGCTGGACATGATCCGCCAGGAGATGGTTACCGAGGGACTATCCGAACAGGCCGCGCTGGAACGCATCTGGGTGGTCGACGTCGTGGGATTGCTCACCGCTGACCGCACCGACCTGTCCGAGGCTCAGCGCAAATTCGCCCAGCCCGCCGCACGTGTGGCGGGCTGGGGATTGTCCGGGCCGGCCCAGCTCGCCGATGTCGTGCACCACGTGGATGTCGGTGTGCTGCTCGGCTTGTCCACCGCGACCGGTGCCTTCACCGAGGACATTGTCCGCGAACTCGCCGGTAAGACCGAGCGCCCGATCATCTTCCCGCTGTCCAACCCGACAAGCCGCTCCGAGGCTCGTCCGTCGGAATTGGACCAGTGGACCGACGGGCGCGCGCTGGTCGCGACCGGGTCTCCGTTCGCACCGGTAAAACGCGATGGGGTGGAACGACCCATCGCGCAGTGCAACAACGTTTACATCTTCCCGGCGATGGGGCTGGCGGTGACCGCCGCCCAGGCGACGCGGGTCACCGACGAGATGATGCGGGTCGCTGCGGCGGCCTTGGGCGACGCATCGCCCGCACTCGCCGATCCCGACCAGTCGCTGTTGCCGGCGTGGCCCGACGTGCCCGGGATCGCGGTGCGCATCGCCCACGCCGTCGCCGTCCAGGCCGTCGCCGACGGCGTCGCCCCCAAACGCAGCGCTGAGGAACTCACCCAACGCATCACCGAGGTGCGCTGGATTCCCGAATACCCAGACCACGCCCATCGGGAATAGCCGGACCTCTAGCCCGTGTTGCCCGACGTATGGCTGCCTTCACCGAAACCCAGCGTCAGGAATTCCTCGCCGCGAAGCACGTCGCCGTGCTATCGGTCGCCGCCGCCGACGGCAGGCCGCCGGCGAGCGTCCCGATGTGGTACGACTACACCCCCGGCGGGGACATCCGGATCAACACCGGCGCGGGGTCGCGCAAGGCCAGGCTCATCGAACAAGCCGGTACGGTGACGCTGGTCGTCCAGCACGAAGAGCCCCCGTACCAATACGTGGTCGTAGAGGGCACCGTAGTCGAAACCACCAAACCCACCCCGATAGACGTGCGAGAAGAGATCGCCATCCGATACCTCGGCGAGGAAGGCGGCAAGGCGTTCGTCGGCGCTATGGACAGTCAGACGACCGTATTGTTCACCGTCCGCCCCGACCGCTGGCTGACCGCTGATTTCTCTAGCTGACCCCGCATATTGGGCGGGGCATGTTACGAAGAGCGGGCCACCGCGTCGCCGGGCTGCTGCTGACCTAGCAGTTCGTCCTGACCGATCTCGGGAAGAGATTGACCGGCAGCAAACCCGCCATCCTTCGCCTGCTTCTTCTTCGGCGGTTTCTGCGGCGCAGCGGCGTCCCCGGAAGTCGCCGCTACCGCGGGACGCTGTCCGTTGGAGCTCGCCCCCACCGACGCGCTAAGCATCTCGATGGCCTTCTCCGTGTACACGCGGTAGCCGAATTCCGGTAGATAACCGTGGATTTCGGGTGTGTCGAGATCGCGCATGAACTGCAGGATCTCGCGGCTGACCACCTGGCCGGGCACCAGCACCGGAAAACCGGGCGGGTATGGCGTCACGAAGGTCGCCGACACGATGTCGACCCCCGCGTCCAGTCGTTCATCAATCTGCTCCCCGGTGAGGTATTCGCAGTTGGTGTCGTCGTAGGACAGGTAAAACGCGGGACGGACGTCCCCTTCGGGCGTCGGCTCGCTTCCGGTGTGATCCAGGAACGCGGGGTGGAAGCCGCTGAAATCGGGCAGGGGCACCGGTTGTTTGGTCAGCCGGTGCACCGCCCGCTCGAAATGTTCACGCTCACCCAGACTCATCTCGGAGATGTCTTGATCGAGCTCGCGGGCGATGTTGACGAGCACTTCCACCAGGAATGCGACCGAGCTGCGCGTGGTGCCGATATTGGTCATGAACAGCACGCTGTTACGCGACGTCTTGTTGATCTGAATTCCGTAGTGGTCCATCAGTTGCTGGCGTTTGAACGTGTCTCCGTCATACCCAGTACGGCCGATGGACAAGGTGATTCTTGTCGGATCAAGGACGAACTCGTCCTGCTCCCAGGCCGCCATCATGTTGCGCAGCCCCGAGCGCAGGGGCTGGTCGATGGCCGACGGCCGGAAACCTTCCGGGATCAAATTAGAAGTGGTGAGGCAGTTCATGTATTTGCTTAGCACGGGGTGATTGTCAATCGCGTCACGCAACTGCATCGCGCTTTCTATCTGCCGCTGCACCAGCTCGACGCCCTCCAACGCTACCTGCCGGCGCCCGAGGTCCAGGGACGCGAGGATCTGGTAGTTGGGCGATGTAGACGTGTGCGCCATGTAGGCCTCGTGGAACGGCACCGCGACTTTCTGGTCAAAGTCCTGATCGTAGACGTGGATCATCGATCCCTGCCGTAACGAAGTCAGAGTCTTGTGCGTCGACTGCGAGGCGTACACGCGGACCCGGGCCCTCGCCGGATCGGGAATGAGCCGGCGGTTCAAAAGATCCTCGTCGCTGGGTGGGTTGGCGGCGTCCTCGGCGAGGCACTTCTCGAAGCGGCGCCCGTATTCCGGGTCTTGCAGCTGCTCTCGCAACGCCTGTGCCGAAGCCATCGCGGTCCGAGTCCGATAGACCGGGTGGAAGCCGGCGAACGCGAACCACGCCTCGTCCCACAGGAACACCAGATCGGGCTTGATGGCCAGGCACTCCTCCATCACACGCTTGACGTCGTAGACGATGCCGTCGAAGGTGCAGTTCGTCAACGACATCATCTTGACGCGGTCGAGCTTGCCGGCGCGTCGCAGCGCCAGCAGTTTCGACTTGATCTCCCGCAACGGCACGGCGCCGTACATCGAGTAGTCGTTGAGCGGGTACGCCTCCAGGTAAACGACTTTCGCGCCGGCCATCATCATCCCGTAGTGATGCGACTGGTGGCAGTTGCGGTCCAGCAGCACGATGTCGCCGGGTGCCACCAGCGCCTGGGTGACGATCTTGTTGGCCGTCGACGTTCCGTTGGTGACGAAGTACGTGTGGCGTGCCCCGTACGCTTTCGCCGCGAGCTTTTGCGATTCGCGCAGCGGCCCCGTCGGCTCCAGCAGTGAGTCCAGGCCGCCGCACGTCGCCGAGGTCTCCGCCATGAACACTTCCAGTCCGTAGAAGCTGACCATGTCCTTGATCCAGTGCGAGTTCACAATTGACTTGCCCTGCGAAATCGGCAAGGCGTGAAAGACACCCGTGGGCCGGTGACTGTATTCCTTGAGCGCGCTGAAGAACGGTGTGCGGTAGCGCGCGGCCACACCTTGCAAGATCGACAGGTGTAGTTCGAGCATGCCCTCCCGGGCATGAAAAACCCTGCGGAAGTAGTGGCCCAAGCGCCCAGCGATCTCTTCGACCTCGATCTCGGTCATGAGGTAAAGGTCGAGTTCGGGCCGCAACTTGGCTATGGAAACCGCCAGTATCCGCGCGCGTTCTTCGGGCGACTGGTGATCGGCCAGGTCATGCGACACCCCGTCATCGACGAACTCCTCCAGGCTGGACAGGTCCCGGGTCGAATGACTAGAAAAGCGCCGCCGGATGATCACGGCCTGCAGGTTTACGTTGAGCCGCGCCGCGATGAGCGCTTCGTCTCCGCTGGCCACCACGACGAGCTCGTAGACGAATTCGTCGTCGGGGCGCCGCCATTTGCGTACCTCGCTGCGCAGCGCCCGTTCCTGGGCCTCGGTCATCTTCTCGACGACGAGCACCTCAAAGTAGGGCCGGTCGGTCTGGGTCGCCGGCTGGTGCTCGAGCTGACGCGGGTCCGCAGGGAACATGTCCAATTCGTCGACACCGGCGTTGTCCACGTCGCCCGAACGGTAGGACTCCGTGGACAGCGCGCGGTTGATCCGAGCAACGTCTTGCGCGAACTTGTCATAGCTGCCGGCGGCAAAAAGTCGCTGGATGCGGGCGAATTGGGGTGAGCCCGGAAAGGCCCAGTAGGGCTCGAGTGCGCTCAGCGAAGCCAATTGCTCCTGGCATGCACTCAGGCATTTGTCTTTCACGGCCCCCGCCGTATGCGGGCGCGTCAGGCGGTCGGCGGCTTCCTCCAACCGGCACCACGTGTCACTGCGGACCTGCCACAGACTGTTGTAAGCGTGCAAATGTTCCGTCATGGCAGGCCTCTTCATTCTTGTTGTCCCACTTGTTACCGCTTCTCACCGTGTCGCGGCGACTCACCGTCCCCGGTTAGTCCCGTCAAGGTTCGCAGACCCAATCCGCACGTCGGTGACCGGAAGACAAACAGTGCACGTCCTTCGAGTGACAGCGCGAACAGCTTGTCGGCGGTATTAGCCGTCGCAGTCGCTGGACGCCGGTTGGACCGTTGCAATGTTGCTGAGACCGCTGATCGTAAGGACTCGAAGCAAGAAGGGGTGGACGATGAGGTGCAGACGGTCGATTTCATCGGCATGCCGGAAAAGCGCGTTGATTCCCGCGCTGTCGAGATACTTGACCGCGCTCAGATCGACGGTGATCGGGCCGCGCGCGCCCTCGCTGGCGGTGGTCAACGCTTGGCTGAACAAATCGATGTTGCTGATATCGATCTCGCCCGCCGCAGTCACCCTGGGCGTTCCGTCGACGCCGCGGTCGGTGTTAAGGCTAAGCGGTGTGGCCATTACGTGATCCTGGTGTACATATGAACTGTAGTACCCGCTCCGCCGGATTGAATGCTGAAGTCCTGCATCAGATGCCGCATCAGGAAGATGCCGCGACCGCGATTTCCGTGAGCGACCGTTTGCGGTGTCTGCCAGGCACCGGTGTCGGTGACGGTCACCTGCAGCCCGTCCACGACTGCGCTCACGCGCAACGAAATCGTGCCCGCGGGTCGATCACGGTGGCCGTGCTCGATCGCGTTGGCGACGGCTTCGCCGGTCGCGATGAGCACGTCTTGAATCTGACCGGGCTCGACGCCCGCCTGGGTCAGCCAGCTGCGCAAAGCGGCGCGGCCCGGGGCGAGTTGGCTGACGTCGGCGACGAAGTCCAGCGTCCAGTGGAGCAGGCTGCCTGTACAGCAGCATGGCCACGTCGTCCGGGTAGCCGCCCGCCGGCTCGAGCCGGGACATCAGGTGGTCGGCCACCTCATCGAGCGACCGTGAACGGCCGTCCTGTACGAGGTCGGCAGCTCGGGCCATGCCGTCATCGATCGAACTTCCGCGCCGCTCGACCAGGCCATCGGTGTAGAGCAGCAGCGTCGCGCGCGCCGGCAGCGTGACACGGGCTTCGGGCCGTGTCCAGTCCGGCCGGATCGCCAGCGGAAGCCCGCGTCCGCCATCGAGCATCGTGATGGTGTTGTCGGCGTGCACCAGGATTGCCGGCGGGTGCCCCGCGCTCGAATACACCAATTCACCGGTTTCGAGGGTGAGCACCGCGCAGAACGCGGTGGTGCAGTCGGCGCCGGGAAGGCGCGCGGCGAAACGGTCCAGGCCGGCGAGTACAGCGCTGGGACTGGACTGCTCGAGCAGCAGGGCGCGGCACGCGCTGCGCAGCTGGCCCATCACGGTGGCGGCCGCCAAGCCGTGCCCGACACAGTCGCCGACGATCAACGCGACGCGGCCCCCGTCGAGGTCGACGACGTCGTACCAGTCGCCGCCGACCTGCAGCGGGCGGCTCGCTGGGTGGTAGCGCACCGCAAAGCCCCCGGGCAGCGTCGCCGGGCCGAGCATCGCATGTTGCAGCACGACGGCGGTCTCGCGTTGCTCGTCCAATTGGTAGACGCGGTGCAGGCCTTGACCGAGGCGTCCGGCCAGCACCGTGAGCAGGGTGTGATCCTCCGGGGTGAACGGCCGTCGCTCAGCCAACTCGACCCAGACGACCAGCACTCCCCGGGGATGTCGTAACGCGATGCCCGCCGCGCCCGCTTCCTCGGTGACGGGGGTCAGCAGGTCGGCGTCGCGCAACGACTCGATCCGCTGCCGTTGACGTGGCGACAGGTCGGCCCACTCGACGGGGTCACCCGCGCAGACCAACTCCGGTGTGACGGATTCCGCGGAGTTGGTGCCGGGAAACGTCGCTGCCAGAACGCGCCGGGCTTGCCACAACCGGCGCAGCTCCTCGGCGGCCCCGCGCAGCGCATCGTCGAGCGTGTCGGCTTGAGCCAGTTGCTGATTGAGCGCAGCCAGCGCGGTCTGACGTTGCACGGCGTAGTGCTCGGCCGTGACGTCGCGCAGGGTGCCGACCATGATCCGGCGCCCGGAGTCGGGGTCGTCGGCATGGTTGACGTTGACCGCGACCCACAGCCGGTGGCCGTCGCGGTGGTTGACGGGAATGGTGAAGGCGCCCTGGGTGCCGCTGAGCAGTCCCGCGAACGCGGCCTCGACTTGCCGATAAGCGTCCGGGTCGGTGTCGGCGTCCGGCCACCAGGGATGGACGGGCTGGTACGGCAGCTGTTCGGGGCCGTAGCCGAGGATCTCGGCGAACGCGTTGTTGATCTCGACGACGGCCCCCTGCTCGTCGCAGACGAAGAACCCTTCCTGCAGCGAATCCACCAGCGCGGTGCGCCAACGGGCCTGATGGTTGCGCAGCCGCGCCAGCTCGATGTTGGCGCGCACCCTGGCGAGCAGCTCCGCGGCGGCGAACGGCTTGACGAGGTAGTCGTCGGCGCCGGCCTGCAAGCCTTCGATGGAGGCTTCCTGCCCGGCGCGCGCGGACAGCAGCAGGACCGGGACGGCGGCGGTTCGCAGGTCGCTCCGCAACGCCGCGACCAGCTGAAGACCGTCCAGCTCGGGCATCATCACGTCGCTGATGACCAGGTCGGGGACTTGCGCGCGGATGGCCTCGAGCGCCTGCTGGCCGTCCTCGACTTCGCTGACCTGATAGCCGGAGTTCCGCAGCAGATTGGTCAGGTATTCACGCATGTCGGCGTTGTCGTCGGCGATCAACACGCGTGCCCGCTCGCCGTCGCCCTCGGCTGGCGTAACGGCTGTCCCGCCGACGGCCGTAGTCGCCCTCCGTACTAATTTCGGCGGGCAGCCAGCGCAAGGCTTCCTGGACGTACGGTTCGGCGATGACGCCGGAGATCGCGCGGGTGCTGCGCGGCCGGGCAAGTTCGTCGGCCGGCAGATGGGCCGCACCGAAGGGCAGCCGGACGGTGAACGTCGTGCCCTCGCCCTCCCGGCTGTCGGCGGTGATCGTGCCACCGTGCAGGCCGACTAGTTCTTTGACCAGAGCGAGGCCGATGCCGCTGCCCTCGGTGGACCGCGCGCGTGACGTCTCGATGCGGTGGAAACGCTCGAACAGCCGGGGCATCTCCACGGCAGGTATTCCGATCCCGGTGTCGGTAACGGTGACGACCGCTTGACCTTCAGGGGTGTCCTCCCGGCGTACCCGGACGGTGATGGAGCCCTCGAAGGTGAACTTCAATGCGTTGGAGAGCAGGTTGAGCACCACCTTCTCCCACATCTCCCGGTCCAAATGCACCGGTTGGTCGAGCGGCGGGCAGTCCACGGTGAAGCTCAGTCCGGCCCGGTCGATCGCCGACCGGAAGACGCTGGCGAGTTCGGCGGTGACGGTGGCCAAGTCGGCGGGCTCGAATTGGGCCTGCATCCGCCCCGCCTGGATCCGCGAGAAGTCCAGCAGCGTGTTGACCAGCTTGGCCAGCCGCAAGCCGTTGCGGTAAATGAGCTCCAGTTCCTGGTGGGCCTGCTCATCGATACCGGCCGTCCGGCCGCGCAGTTCGTCGACCGGTCCCAGGATCAAAGTCAGCGGGGTGCGGAACTCGTGGCTGATGTTGGAGAAGAACGCGGTCTTCGCGCGGTCGAGTTCGGCCAGCGACTCGGCGCGCTCCTGCTGGGCCCGATAACTGCGCGCGCTGCCGACGCCCGCCGCAATGTGCCCGGCGACCAGCTCGACGAAGCCGCGGTAGCCGTCGTCGAGTGGGCGGTGCCGATTCAGCCCCGCGACCAGGAACCCAAGTGGGTGGCCGCCCTGCTGAGACAGCGGCACCACGAGCGCCCGAGTCGGCGGCTCATGCCAGGCACCCGTCGGCCAATTCAGTGCAGCACCGTCAAGCTCGATTAGGTCGGGCTGACCGCGGGCAATCACTTGGACTGGCCATATCGAATCGCCCCCGCTCGGGAGCACCGCCGGAGCGGCCGGGTGACCGGGCTCGATTCCGCTGACCCCGGCAAGCTGCGCGTCACCGTCGTCGCCGAACAGGTACGTCAGGGTGAACGGCAGGTCGTACGGATTACGAGCGAGCTGGTCGGCGGCGAAGTCCAACATCTGTCGCTCGGTGCGCGCCACGCTCGGGTCGGAACCCAGGTCGCGCAGCGTGGCCATCCGACGCTCACCGATTACCCGGTCGGTGTCCTCGCTGACCACGCACAGCATGCCGACCACGCGCGCGTCGTCGTCACGTAAAGGGCTGTAGGAGAACGTGTGGTAGGACTCTTCGCTGTAGCCTGACCGCTGCAGCAAAAGCATCAGGGCCTCGTCCCAGGTCGCCTCTCCGGTCGACAGGACGCGCTCGACCCGCGGACTGACGTCATCCCAGATCTCCGCCCACACCTCGCTGGCCGGACGGCCCAGCGCCCAGGGGTACTTGAGGCCCAGAGTGTCGCGGCGATAGGCGGCATTGCAGAAGAACGTCAGCTCCGGACCCCAGGCCATCCACATCGCAAACTGCGACGACAGCAGGATGTTTACCGCCGTACGTAGGCTTTGTGGCCATCCGTCCACGGGCCCGAGTGAGGTGGACGTCCAGTCGACGGCGGCGAGGTCACGGCCGATCTCCTGGTCTGCGCGGAAGACCACTGACATCCTCTCGAACTGTGACCACCCCCGAGGGAGTGGGTCGCCTACCGCTGCTTATGACCAGCGCCGTTCTTTCCAGACAACCATCCGCCGAGTTGATGCCGCCAGTTATTGCCGGAAAGGCTTCCGCTTTGTGACGAGTAACCCGATCTATTTCCAGGCGAACACCGGTTGTTCCAGCTCGTCGACCGGGTCATGGCGGCCTTCCAGGCACACCCACCGCAGCTGCAAAAGCACAGCTCCCGTCGGCGCGTGGATCAGGTCGTTGCCCAACGGTATTTGTACGACCGGATGCGGGCTCTCCGGAATGGTGATGAAGCGCGGCGAATCATCCCGCTGCAGTTGGTGTAACCCCACCCGGTAGACGGCGACCACCTCGGCGGGCGCGGGGCGGGGATCGAGCTTGCCGCCGCCCCAGATCACCACCGGCGTGATGACATAGCCGGATCGTGTCGGGTAGTCATCGAGCATCCCCAGCACCGCCGCGTCGGACAGCTTGATGCCAACCTCTTCGTCCAGTTCCCGCAGCGCGGCACCGGCCGCGGTTTCACCCGGGTCCAGACGACCCCCGGGCAGCGCCCACTGCGCCGCGTGGGACGTCAGCCGAGACGCCCTGCGGCACAGCAGGAACGCCGCACCTCCAGACACATCGACCATGCGGCCGTCGAGTCCGGCCTCCATCGGCCGCCCGGCAATCCAATCGTCCACGGGCGCCGGATCCACCCGGTCCTCGCCGACCTCGGAATCGACCAGGACCACCGCGACCGCCGCGTGCCGCTTCGTCGGGTCGCTCACGGTACGGCGTTCGTGACTGGCCAAGTTCGTCCGGAACCGTTCCCTCAGCGTCTCGTCGTAGGTGATCGTCACTGCTCGACCATAAAGCGCGGTGTCGGTCGGTGGTATACATAAATCATCTAAGTAATCAGGCGCTCGCGGAAGGGGGGCCGCCGATGGCCCGCACGGACAACGACTCATGGGATCTCGCGTCCAGCGTCGGCGCGACGGCGACGGCAGTTGCTTCGTCGCGCGCGATGGCTTCCCAAGGCCCGGATGCTCTGCTCGACGACCCCTGGGCAGACCCACTCGTCCGCGCGGTAGGCATCGACACCTTCATCAAGCTGGTCGACGGCGAGATCGGCCCCAAGGACGACGATCCCGTTCTCAGCCGCCAGAACATGAAGGAACAGATCGCCGTCCGTACCCGCTTCTTCGACGACTTCTTTCTGAAGTCAACGGATTCGGGGATCGGCCAGGCCGTGATCCTGGCGTCCGGCCTGGACACCAGGGCCTACCGGCTGCCGTGGCCGTCGGGCACGGTGGTGTACGAGATCGATCAACCCGAGGTGATCGAATTCAAGACAAGAACGCTGGCCGATCTGGGCGCCGAACCCAGTGCGCAGCGCCGCACGGTCGCGGTCGATCTGCGCGACGACTGGCCTTCGGCTTTGACACAGGCCGGCTTCGACACGCAGCAACCCACAGCCTGGAGCGCCGAGGGCCTGCTGCCCTACTTACCGCCGGATGCGCAGGACCGGTTGTTCGACAACATCGCCGCGCTGTCAGCACCCGGCAGCAGGATCGCAACCGAACACCTGGATATGCGCAAAGCCCCACCGGACTGGGCGGACAGGCTCACGGAGCGTTCTCGACGCATCGGCTCCAACATCAACCTCGCCGAATTGTTCTACACCGGGGATCGCAACACCGCCGCCGAATATCTCGGCGCACGCGGTTGGCGGGTCGACATCCAAACGACCACACAGGCCTTTGCCGCCCATGGATTCGAGGTACCGAAAGACGGGCTGGCCGCGCTGGGCGGCGACTCCGGCTACCTGACGGCGACCCTCGGCTGATCGCTCATCCCCGCGGTCGCAGTACGGGTGTTACCAACTCACCGGCATTGAGGTAACGGTCTAGGTTGGCGATCGCAAGTAGCGCCATAGCCCGGCGGGTCCGGGCTGTCGCGCTGCCAACGTGCGGAAACAGCACCACGTTGTCCATATTGAACAACTCGGCAGGCACGTTGGGTTCGTCGACGAAGACGTCAAGCCCCGCTCCGGCCAATCCGCCGCCGGCCACCAACTCCACCAACGCGTCCTGGTCTACGACGCCGCCGCGGGCGATATTGATCAGATAGCCCTCGGGGCCCAGCGCCTCGAGAACGGCGCGGTCGACCAGCTTTCGGGTCCTGTGGTCGCCCGTGGTCGCGACGACCAGAACATCGACAGACTCGGCCAATTCCACCGGCGACTCCGCATAGCGGTATGGCGACGCTTCAATGCGGTGGCGGTTGTGATAAGCGATGGCACAGTCGAATCCGAGTAGCCTGGTTGCGATGGCCGAACCGATACGGCCCATGCCCAAGATCCCGACTTGAAGGCCACTGAGGTCCCTGGCGTATGGAAACGGGCCCTCGCGCGCCCATCGACCCGCCCGCACGTAGCGGTCGGCGGCGCCAAAACGGCGGAGAGTCATCAGAATCAGTCCCAGTGCCGTGTCGGCAACGGTGTCCGACAGCACGTCCGGGGTGTTGCTCACGCCGATACCGCGGCGCTTCGCCGCCTCCAAGTCGATCGAATCGACCCCGGCCCCGTTGTTGACGATCACCTTGAGGTTCGGCAGCGCCGCGATTGTGTCCGCGTCGACGCCGGGGTGACCGTTCGTCAGCACACGCGAATGTCGGCCGCATGCTGGGCCAGGAACTCGGCCCGTCTGGGACCGTCGGGAAGCTCGGGATTTCGTACCGCGCGGCCAGCTCGTCTTCGAAGGACCGTTCGAGCCGGCCGATCCGCAGCACGCCGCTGGTCTTCTGCGGGTTCCCGGCCTCAGTCATGTCGCTGACTGAGTAGATCGGCCCAGTTGCGCGGCACTCGAGCGCGGGGGCCGGGGACCGTCTGGTCCTCGGGATGGCAGTCGGGTGGGGCAAGTTCGGGACCGTCGTAATAGTCGTTGGTCTGGTAATTCCAGAACCAGTCCTCACCCGGCTCGAACGATTGGATGATCGGATGGCCGGTCTGTCGCCAATGCGCCGTCGCGTGCCGGGACAGCGAGTCGTCGCAACAACCGATGTGGCCGCACGCCGCGCACCGCCGCAGGTGCACCCACCAGCCGCCGGTGGCATCACACTCGGCGCAGCCGATACCGCTCGGCGGTACCTTTGGGTCGACAGCAGCTTTCATTGCGACTCTCCCGTCCGTGCCGCCGTCCACTTCCAGCGTCCTGGTTCCACCTACCGCGTGGTCTCATCGGCGACTTGATGGTGAGTCTGCCGCAAACCTGGCGCCTCCGGGTCATCGCCCTTGTCGTGGTCCAGTTGGTCCTGCATTTGACGCTGTTCCTCAGTCGATTCTCTGGCGTCCTTGGGCTGCGGGGAGGGGTTGGCGTCGGTTGGCTCGTGCACGCGAGATCTCCTCTGAGCGAATGCGGATGGTTCCAGTCAGGATCTCCCGAATCACGCGCTTCGAAACCCCGCCCGGTTACGACGGCGGGAAACCACCGGTGGCCACCGGCCCCCACCGGCGCGGGGTTACTCGAATCAGGCACTTGCCTTGATCGACCATGGCGCGGCGATAGTCCTGCCAATCCGGGTGTTCGCCGGCGATCACGCGGTAATAATCGACGAGCGGCTCAACAGCATCGGGCATCCCGATCACTTCTGCGTCGCCGTCGACTTGCACATAGGCACCGTTGAATTCGTCAGAGAGCACCACAACGCTCGCTCTCGGGTTGCGGCGGATGTTCACGCTTTTGGCGCGCCGCGGATAGCTCGCGATCACTACCCTGCCTTGCCCGTCGACCCCGCCGGTCACCGGTGAGCTCTGCAGGGACCCATCCGCACGAAAGGTGGTCAAAACCATCCTGTGCCTCGGCCGGATGAACTCCAGCAACTCGGAAACGCCCACCACATCGGCCGTCGCAATTTTGGGAGCCATCAAATCACTGTAGCTATTAACTGCCCGACGGCACCTCAGCAAATCCCGGTTCGCCGCCATCCACAACGGAATTGAACCGGTAGCGGGTTTGGAGCCGCTCACTGATTTCTTGTATCGCGCTCTCCGGAAGCGCGGTGACATCGAAGTTCTCGCGTATGCGCGAGGGCGTAACGGATGCCGTCAACACAGCGCTGCCGCGCTGGATTCCCCACGCCAGCAGCACTTGTGCCGGAGTCTTGCCAAAACGCTGCAGCCATCGAGACGACGAGCGGGTCGTCGAGCAGTCGCGGTTCCAGCGCGTGCCCCAGCGAAGCGAACGCCAGCAGGATGATCCCTTCCGACTTGGCATATTCATGGAGATCCCATTGCGGGTGGTACGGGTGCGACTCGACCTCCACGACCGCCGGCTTGATCCGGGCGGTGTTGACGATGCTTCGGGTTCCTTCGACGTCGATATCGGAAAGGCCGATCGCCCGCGCAAGCCCGTCATCGACGAGGGCCTCCATCGCGGTCCAGGTCTCCGCCAAGGTGACTCCGTCGTCGTAGGCGACAGCTCCGTGCGGGTGGCGGGGATCTTGGTCATCGCCCGGCTTGAACGCGAACGGCGTATGCACCAGGTACAGATCGACGGCGTCTAGCCCGAGTCTGTCCAGGCTGGCCTGCAGCGCGGGTTTGACCCGTTCGGGCGGTGGTTGTTGTTCCACAGTTTGGTGGTGACAAACAGGTCCTCGCGGCGGACCGTTCCGTCGGCGAACAACTCTTTGAGCGCCGCGCCGACCTGGGCTTCGTTGCGGTACCGTTCGGCGGCGTCGAGGTGGCGGAAGCCGATCTCGACCGCTGCTCTTGACGGCATCTCGCGTCTTGGTGTTGTCAGAAAGCGAAGTCCCGAACCCGAGCGCCGGGATCTCACCGCTGCCGTTGTTCAAGGGAAATCTGTGCTGACTCAGGTCCTCGATCGTTGCCATGTTCTTTCGGCACTCCTTTATGTTGTCACTCGGCTCATCGCTCCTTGAGGATGGCGACCGCCTCGTCCGTAGTCCAGATCGCACTGGCGAGGAATCGGAAATTCACCAGCGCGGCAAGGTAGCCGTCGCCTTCGGGCAGGCGCGGGCCCGCGGTGGCGTCCTTGACGACCGCGACCTCGAAGCCCTGCTCGATGAGTTCGCGCAGATGGCCCTCGACGCACAGGTTGGCGGCCATCCCCGCCAGAATGACCTGGTTCACACCGCGCTTGCGCAATTGAAGCACGAGATCGTTCGACTCGGGACCAACGATCTTGTGCGGAGAGGCGATCACGGTCTGCCCATCGTGGATGTACTGATAATACGCGGGCAAGAAGTCGGCGCCAGAACCGGCAAAATCGGATTGTCGTGTAAGCGCCGAGGCGGTCGAACATGCCTGCGGCGCTCATGAACTGCTCGAGCGGATCCCCGAACAGCCACTGCTTGTCGGTCGGGTAAAAGTAGTGCGGCGACACCGCGACCGTGATTCCCGCCAGCTTTGCGGCGTGGAACAGTTCGCCGATGTGAGCCACGGTGTCGTTGTCGCGGACGCTGTCGCCGAACACCGGCCATGAGACACCCTCTGGGCTTAGGAAGTCGATCTGCGGATCGGTGATGACCAGTGCGGCGTGCGCCGGATCGAACACAAAGCCGGAAGCCGGCAGCGCAGGGTTCTGGGGTTCGGCGTAGATGGTCAGGTCTGTCATTGAACTCCATCTATAGATGACCAGTCGTCTATTTACAAGACTGTGGTGGCCGGATGGCCGGTCGACACCGATCAGTGCAGAAGCGCCGGAACGGTGACCGCTTCGAATCGGTCGTATGGGATGCGACTGCGGGTCACTTTCCCACGAAGGGCCGCGCCTTCCCACGCCTCGATCAGCCGGGAGGCGAGCTCCCCCGCATCGAGGTCCTTCCGAAGTCCACCGGAGCCCCGCTGACCGGAACGGACACACGCCGTGAGCGCCGCGTCCCAGCGATCGAGAATGCTGGCGAGTTCGGTGCGTACCGGTTCACTCGAACCACCAAGTTCGAGCGACAGATTGCCGACCAGGCAGCCGAGCAGGAAGTCGCCGGCCTCGTGTTCGTCAGCGAGGGCATGGAAAAAGCGGGTGATCCGCTCCTGCGCCACCCCGTCCTCGTCCAGGATGGGTAGCAGCCGGGTCTCGATGTCGGACCAATAGTGTTCGAGGATCGCCGCGGCGAAAGCCTCTTTGCTCGGGAAATACGCGTAGAAGGACCCCTTCGGCACGCCGGCTGCGTCGGTGATGTCTTTGACGCCGCTGGCGGCGAATCCATCCGCATGCACGAGGGCGAGCCCCGCGTCGAGTAGCCGGCGGCGCACCTCTGGGTTCGATGGCCGCGGCATGCGCCCAATAGTAGTCGACCGGTCAGCTATCACCGAGGGGCGCCGCATAAACGGCGGCGGCGGCGACTGAGGCGACACCTAGTTCGGCGGCGACCGCGTCGATTCCTTGCTGCGCAATGTTGAGGTCGACGTGACCGTCGGTGGTGAAGTAGGGGGCAACGTAGTGCTCGTAGTAGTCCTGGGCTTCGTCACGCGTGAGTCGGTCGAGGAACCAGGCGACGTAGTCGACGGCCCGACTGGGTTGCTCGGCAAGGGTCCGCAGCGCCCGCTGGTTGGCCCGCACCAGCCCCTGCAGCGCGGGCCTTGTCCAGCGGGATCCGGGTGGGATCTACGGTGATGCCCACCGTGGGGATCCGGAAGTGATCGCCGACCCACGCCAGCACGTGAAACCCTTCTTCGGCGGCGACCTGCTCGGGTGAGAGCGTGCTGCCCACGTAGGCGGCGTCGATCGAGCCGTCGCGAAGGCGTCGCAGGTCCATCTGGTAGTCACCCGGGTGGCGCTCCGCGCATTCCAGGTCGCGGTCGGGGTCCAGACCGTGCTTGCGCAGGACGATCCGCGCGAAAGTGCCCGGAGGGCTTTTGGCGGCGTGGACCGCCAGGCGCCGCCCACGCAGTTCGGCCATCGACGTCACATCGGCGTTGCCGATAAACCAGAACAGCGGGCGATCGGTGTTGACGCTCAGCGCTGTCCAACCGGTCCCATCGGTCAACCGCGACAACAAGGCCCGACCCAGACCGATCGTCGCGCCGTGGCGCAGCCGCTCTATTGGCCAGCCAACCCCGTCACGGATCGCGACGTGGACGCCTTCATCCTCGTAATAGCCCTCTTGGTCGGCGACATGGGCGATCAGTTCCTCGTGGAGGCCGCGCCCGACATAAGCCAGATCGATGGTATGCACAGCCAGAACCCCTCTCCTGATCTGCTGACTTCCCCAGCGGCCGAGCCTGATTCAATCCATCGCAAGGCCACCGTTGACCTCCATGTAATGGCCGGTGGTGAAGCCGGAATCTTCACTCGCCAAGAACGCCACCGTCGCGGCCACCTCCTTGGGGCGGACGAGGCGGCCCATGGGATTGGTGGCGCCGAGTTGATGCACCTGCCCGGTCGTCAACTGCCCGGTTACCTTTGTTTCATCCACGGTGGCGGGCGCGACGAGGTTGGCGGTGATCCCGTGCGGCGCCAACTCAAGCGCGACATACCGGACAAACTGGTCCAGCGCCGCTTTGGCGGTGCCCAGCGCGATCATGCCTTCGCGGGGCCGGCGGGACAACCCCGTGCTGAGATAGACCAGCCGGCCGTAGCTGCGCGAAATCATGCCCGGCACAACAGCTTTCGTTAGCATGTAGGCGGCGTGCAGCTCTCGGTCCAGCTTCCCGCCGAGCTGCTCCCAGCTCAGATCGGCGAACGAGGTGACATCGAACGGGATCAACGCGTTGTGTACCAGCACGTCGACCTGGCCCCACCGTTGTTCGGTTTCACGCACGATTGCGGCCACATCGTCGGCCTCGGTGACATCGGCCCGAATCGCCACGGCCTCACCGCCGGCCGCGGTCGCGGCCCGCACCACCTCGTCAGCTTGCTCGGCATTGGAGTGGTAGTTGACGACCACCCGAAATCCCTGCTCCGCGAGGGCGACTGCGGTAGCCGCACCGATTCCGCGGCTGGCTCCGGTGATCAGCGCAACACGACCCATCGGCGTTACCTCCGTCTTTGTCTACTGCCCGGGTAGCTTGACGGTCCGCGAGTTCCGAACGCTACACCCGCGCGACAATTCGGTAAAGTTGTCAGCGGAATTCGCGCACCCTTTGCGCGCATGCGCTGGGCCACAGCGAACTTCGTCCGTTTGCTGACGCGCTCCGCTGATTTCGGTTCATCCTGGGCCGTGGGATGAATCCCGGCACGCCGCTGTGCACCACCGCGTTGAACCTGACGTTCGTGCTCATGCGGTCCCGGATGTCTCGCATAGCGTCTTCGGGGAGGGTCGAAACCTCGAAGTTTTCTTGGATGCGCTGCGGTTTGGTCGAGGTCGTCAGAAAGGCGGTGCCGCGCTGTGCGGCCCAGGAGAGAACTACTTGGGCCGGCGACATGTGCACTCGCTCCGCGATGGCTGTAATCACCGGATCGTCAATGATCTTTGGTTCCATGGCATGCCCGAGCGGTGCGAACGCCAGCAACACGATGCCCTGCTCTTGGCAGAACTCGAGCAGTTCCCACTCGGGTAAATACGGATGGGATTCGACCTCCACCACGGCCGGCTTGATCCGCGCGACCGCGACTATCTCGCGCAACTTGTCCAGGGTGATGTCCGATAGGCCGATCGACCTGCAGTCGCCGTCGTCGACGAGGCGCTCCAGCGCCCCCCACGTGTCCGCCAACGTGACCCCTTGGTCATAGATCACCTGGCCGTGGTCGTCTCGCGGATCTTGGTCGTCGCCGGGTTGAAAGGCGAACGGGGTATGGATCAAATAGCAATCGACGTAGTCGACTTGCAGTCGCCGGCGGCTCGCGTCGAACGCGGGTCTGACCCGCTCTGGGCGATGATTGCTGTTCCACAGCTTCGTGGTGACGAACAAGTCTTCCCGCTGCAGCGTGCCCTCTTCGAATGCCTCGCGCATCGCATCGCCGACCGCTTCTTCATTGCCGTACCGTTCTGCGCAATCGAGATGCCGAAAGCCAACTCCCAGTGCGGTCTTCGTGGCTTGCTTGGTATCGACAGGACTCGGGATCAGCGTGCCAAATCCGACGGCGGGGATCGCACCCGTTCCGTGGCTAAGCTGAATTCTTGAATAGCGAAGCGCGTCGGATGTTGCCATGCCGGTACTCCTTCGTTGGGTGAACGGCTACCGGGCCTTGGTCCTCGACCAACAAGTATTACAGCGACCGCCCGCTTCCCAAAGCGATGCAAGGGCTCCGGTTTCTCGGCCTCGGGACGCCGGCTTCGGGCTGCCATAGAGCCTTGACCGAGCCGACGCCACCGCAGACGCACCCGTCGCCTAACATTTTCAACTTATGCCCCCGTTAACGCCCCGTCTCATCGTCGAGCCTGACGACGGGCTGGCGCCGGTTCGCGAATTCATCCAAAACGCGCAAAGTTCCCTGCTGATCAAACAATTCAACTTCACCGAGGAAAGTCTGATCCAGGCGGTCATCGACCGAAGCAATGCGGGTGTCGACGTGCGCGTCATGCTCAATCCGCAACGGTCGAGCGGAGACCGCGTCAACGACGAGACTTATGAGCGCTTCGCGGCCGCTGGAATAAACGTCAAGTGGTCCAGCCCCAGGTTCGCCGTGACCCACGAAAAGTCGATCGTTGTGGACGAGCAGGCGGCCATGGTTGCGACCTACAATCTCAGCCTCAAATATTTTTCACGCACCCGCGACTACGGCGTCATCACACATGACTCGCAGCACGTCGCCCAGATCATCGAGGTGTTCGACATCGACTGGGAGCAACGCGATGCGACTCCCGCTTTATACGAAGGCCTGTTATGGAGTAATTCGAATTCACGGTTGTACATGGCCAATTTCATCGATACGGCGCAACACCGACTCGATATTCAGCACCCCAAGTACGTCGACGCGGTGATTCTCGATCGCATCGCGGCCGCTGCGGAGCGCGGCGTCAAAGTGCACGTTCTGTGCGGCGGCCGGCACGGCATCAGCGAGTGGGACGTTCTTGATACGTTCGCGTCACTGCGCACACTGCGACGATTCGGCGGCATCAAGGTGCACAAGCAGAAGAACCTGAGGGTGCACGCCAAGCTGCTCATCGTCGACAGCGAGCGCGCATTGCTGGGTTCGATGAATATCGACCGCAGCGCATTCGATTTGCGCCGGGAGCTCGGCATCACGGTAACCGATCCGGGCGTCCTGGCGCGGTTGCGTGAAACGTTCGACGCCGACTGGGACCTGTCCCATCATTACGATCCCCCGGATCCGCTCGACCCGTCCCAGCATGTCGAAACCGATTTTCCGCACGATCCCGAACTTGTCCATGAGTGAAACCGACCCGCCCCGCCAGAAAGTGTCGCTATTCGAACTGGCGTGGACGTTCAATCACATCGCTCTCGCCTCGTTTGGCGGTGGGCTGTCCGCTTGGTCCCGTGAGGTCCTGGTTGTCGAGAAGCACTGGATGGAAGAGGAGGAATTTCTCAGCGCCATGACGATGTGCCGCATCCTGCCCGGCGCAAACCAGGTCAACATGGCGGTCTTCGTCGGCACCAACATGGGCGGCATCCCCGGTGCGCTCGCGGCGTTGTTCGGGCTTTGTCTCATGCCGGTGTTCTTCATATTGACAATGGGATACCTATATTTTCGGTTCAAGGAAGTTCCGGCACTGAAGGGCGCCCTGCACGGCGCGTCAGCGGCCGCCGTAGCGCTCACCTTTGCAATGGTCATCAAGACCGGCCAAAAATGCTTGACCGGAGCGGTGCCGGTACTGCTATTCCTCGCCAGCTTCGTGCTGAGCGGCCTGGTCAGGTGGCCGCTTCCGATGACCCTGGCCGTCCTTGCTCCCCTGAGCCTGGTCTGGGCGTGGCCGAGGAAAGCCGCCGCGTGAAGGTCGCCGCGTGAAGGTTTATGTCCATCTGCTGGCGATGTTCACTACGTTGTCGTTGCTCTCGATCGGCGGCGGAAACGCCGTCCTGCCGCAGATGCACTTGGAGGCGGTGAATGCGGAGCATTGGCTGACTGACTCCCAATTCGCCGGAATCTTTTCCATCTCGCAAGCCGCACCGGGGCCCAGCATCCTGATTGTCACGCTGGTCGGCTACGCCGCGGGGCTGACGGTCGGAGGGGTTGCGGGAGGAATACTTGGGGGAATCGCCGCCACCGCTGCGATGATTATCCCTGCGGCCACACTGGTATTCGTCCTCACCCGCTTTTGGCAGAAGGCGCAGAAATCTCGCTTGCGGCACGCCGTCGAAAAAGGGTTCGCTCCGCTCACCGTTGGCCTGATACTGGCCACCTCGCTGGTGATGAGCAGGGCCGCCGATCACGACTGGCGCGCCTATCTGCTCACCGGAGTTTGCACGCTGATCTTCGTCCTCACCAAGACCAATCCGCTGATTATGGTGGGCGGTGCTGCATTGCTCGGCTATCTCGGCGTGGTGTGATCCGGCCCTTCCATCGGCCCCGGCCCCCGGCACACCGAGTTGCCGTTCCACAACGTCCGCACCGCGGCGCATGCCGCCGAAGGCGGCGAACCCGGCGGCGACCGCAGCCGCTCCGGTGGTCATCGTCATCGCGGACAAGATCTTGCCGCGCAGGCCGCTCACGGTGAGGCGACGAGAGGGCAGCCTGGTACCGCACTGGGCGATCTCCACGCGGCGAGCTACCTCAAACTGGTCACGACCGAACGGCACCGCACATACCGGGATTCCGCGGCTGAGCGCCTTTTGAGTGATCCCCATTCCACCATGCGTCACCACGCAGATCGCGCGGTCCAGGACCGCCGAGTGCGGTATGAACCCCGTTAAAGTCGCATGCCGATAGCCGCCCGGATCGACATCGACGGGTCCGGCCGGACGTGTCGCGACGACATGCACCGGCTCGCCGTCGAGCGCGCGCAACGCAGTGCGCACCAGTGAAGTATCACGTTGCGGCACGGATGATGTCGTCACCAGAACGATAGGTAGATCGATGTCGTCGAGCCACCCGGGTGGTTCTTGAGACGGCGGCTCGAATACCGCCGGGCCGATCATGTGGACCGAATCACCCCACTCGGTGTGCGCGTACTCGAACGGTTTGCCGGTGGCGACGAGGACTCCCGGGGCGCGGCGTAGCAAATCGTCTGCGGAGCGCACCGGCGCGACACCCAGTTCGGCGCGGATCGGATTGATTCCGTCTCGGAAGGGCCGGTCGAATGTTGCGGCGGTCACCGTCCGGATGCCGGCGTCGCGAATCTTGCCGGGCCATCCCGGGCGGGGCCGGGCTCCGGGCCCGAACGGCGGTGAGCCCGGACTGTCGAGATATGGGATGAACGGACTGAACACCAGCCACGGCACACCCTGGCGCGAGGCGGCCGATATGGCCCCCCAGCAGTTGGCGTCGATGATCGTTATATCGGGTTTGATGCTTCCGACCGCGGCGTCAATGTCGGCCACCTCGATGGCGGCCCGACGCACCAACACCTCGACTGCTTCGCGAGCCCTCCGCAGCGCACTGCCAGTGCTCCATTCGCGGCTCTGCAAAGACTCGATGCGGGGATCGAGGCTCTGTGCGGCAAAACCCGACCGGCGGCACAGGTCCACCCCGGCGCGGAGTGTGCGGACGTGAATCCGGTGCCCACGCGAGGCGAGCTCGGTAAGCAGCGCGCAGAATGGGTATAGGTGACCAATGGCCGGTGACGTGTAGGCCAGTACTACCGCCATCGCCCACCTGCCCGGCAATCACCGAGCGGACCCATCCGACACAGCATCTGCAACGAATCGATGGAAAGCATCAACAATGCCTCCTCAGTGCGAGTCGTGTCGACGGGATACCCATGGACTTCGTTAGGAACCAAGAGCTGGTTGTCCTCCTCGACGACGAAGGTCGCAGTATCGGCACGGCGCCCAAGTCGGAGGTGCATCACGACTCCACCCCACTGCATCTCGCATTCTCCTGTTACCTGTTCGACGAAGCTGGCCAGGTGCTATTGACCAGGCGGGCATTGGAGAAGACCACTTTTCCGGGGGTGTGGACCAATTCGTTCTGCGGGCATCCGGCACCGAACGAATCGCTGGCTGATGCGGTCATGCGCCGCGCAAGACAGGAGCTCGGCCTGGGAATCGCGGAATTGCACTGTGTGATACCGAACTTTCGGTACCACGCGGTCGCGATCCAACGGCGTCGTGGAGAACGAAGTGTGCCCCGTGTTCTGTGGCCGCGCGGTGGGGACGGTGGACGCCGACCCGGAGGAGATCATGGACTCCGTATGGGTGCCCTGGAATCATCTGCGCACGGTAGCGCAGTTCGGCTGGGCACTCAGCCCCTGGGCTGTCGAGCAGGTCCCGTTGCTCGAGGCTGCCGGAGTGGGTCGGCAAAATTAGGACCTTATCTCGAAAAGACGCTCGGCATAGGCGAGATCGTCGCGCCACAACCGCGTCGCTGACCGCCTCATCAGCGGCCTGATCACCGAGGCCGCGATCAGCGCCTTGCCGAAGAATGGTCGGTCGGAGTGCGCGATGACGGCTTCTACGACGGCTGTCCTTGGCAGTCCGTCGCGACCGGGACCCACTGGGGTGGCATGTGTCTCGACGACGCTGCCTTGACCCTTCTCCGTCAATGATCCGCATGACGACAGTTCGCGGGTCGGGGGTGGTGAATTCAGCGATGACCGGGACACCGAGCCGACCGATTCGGAAGGTCACGGCCACGAGGAAGCGGTCAAGCTCGTCACGGAGGTTATCGTCGGCAGCAGGTGCGCTGAGAACCTTGAGTTGGGTGAATGAATGCGGATGGAACCACGCGCCGTGCCATGGGTCCAACCTGTTGGCAACGACATCGCGAGTCTCACAAACACCTTCCAGTCTTGTAACAGCGGCCAGTCGCGGATTCCCCGGGCGAGGTGAGGCAATCGGCGCATCGGTCGGACTCTCGCCGCCTGCGGCGTCCAACCGCACCCAGCACAGCACGCCGTCGTCATAGGCCGGGAATGGTTTCCATTTTCCCTGGCGCTGGTCCGAGAGCCGAAGGCCGTGCCACGGGCACACCAATGTCCCGCACTCGACCGGCGCCATTGAAAGGTCTGCGCCCAGATGCGGACAGGCACGCGGCGCCACACGTAACTCCCCGTCGGCCCCGCGCCAGGCCACGATCTGCACCCCCGCCACCCTGGTGCCCCAGGCCTTGGCGGCAATCTGAGAACTCGATGCAAAGGCGTACCAGTTGCCGCTGGGGCGGCGCTGCGCCCGGGTGAGCGCCGACCGGATCACTGCCGGGTTGGCATCGGCATAGGTGGGCGCCTGCCTCGACCAGTCGAGCGGCGGAAGCGTTTGGAACGGCCAGGCTTTGGCCGCCCTGGCGCGTAGTTCCGAGAGAACGCTCATCGGCGTTCCCCTTTTGCAAGCCCGGCCAGCCGGCGCAATAGCGCCGAGCGGCCTCGGTTAGGAACAGTGCGCACCGGGTGTCCGGCCAGACCGAAACCGTCGAGCAGATGGTTGGCGGCGACCCAACCGGTGGTCGCGGCGCGTTCCATCAATGCCACCGGCAGGTCGATGCGAATCCCGTCTCCCGCCAGCACCACTCGCGGATCGGGTGTCCGCACCGTAGGCCGGCCGGCGAAATCTCCCGGGGCGAAACGGGGGCAGTCGTCCCGGCGCAGTTGGCGTTCATCGACGATCGTCGAACCCAATGGTTTCCGGATACAGTTCGTGCATGCGTGCCACCAGGGCGTCGCGCACGTCGGTGTCGGAGTCGCGTCACCGAATAGGCGTGCAACTCCACGACCGAACCACCGGTACGTGCGGCCCACTGCGCCGCTTCGCGCTCGTAGCGTTCCAGGACACTGATGTTGTCCAGCGGTGGACGGCCGCCGGTCCCCACGAAGGCCGCTCGTTCGGGGCGCACCGGGCGGTCCAGCCACAACCGCAGCACGACGAACGGTGGCGCAGTGTGCAGATCGGCGACTCGCCGCCGCCACTCGTCATCACCGAGGCCGGGGGATCCGGCGACGATGTGCACGCAGGCCGGCGGCATCGGGCGCAAGCACCACCGCGTCCGCGGCGAATTCAGCGTCGGCACCGCAGCTCACCCGGACGCCGGAGTGCCGGTGAGATGCCGATCGACCGTCAGCCCGGTGTGAAACCGCACGCCGTTGCCCTCCAGGTACTTCCGCAGCGGATTCCACAGCGCGACATCGAAATTCGCGTTGGCGACGTCGAAGATCAGCCCTTCACTGGAGCCAAGGAAGTAGATGTGGAACATCGTCGCCAACTCACCCGCCGACAGGATACTCCGGCCTGGCGAAGAAGCTGCGCGCGAACACTTCGAACGCCAGATGCTGTGCGGCGTCTGGAAAGTTGATGTCCCGCAGGAACGTTCGCGGCGTCTCGGTCGTCGAGATCGTAGTATGTCTGCGGCACCGAAACGATGACCAGCGGCGCCGCAGCTTTGGCGTTGAGCCGAACCAGGTCGCGCAGCCGAAAGGTCGGGCTGCGCATCGCAAACAGCCAGCGCGTTCAGCGGCGGGGTGCGGGGCAGTCCGCGGAACGTGTCGAGGCGACCCGACTCGTCGATCAACGGATAGTCATCGACCGGCGGTGAGGGCGGACAGGTGGGGGTCCGCGCGGCGCAGCAGCGCCCGCAGGTTGTAGTACTGGCGGAAGAAAGCGTGAAAACCCCGGTTCATGGTCGCGACGGAGCCGTCGGACAAGGTGTCGGGCCATCCGCCGACCCGGCCACCGAGGTAGTCGCGCGCTTCCACGACGTCGACACTGACTCCCCGCTCGCTGAGCCCGGCGGCGGCGGCCAACCCGGCGATTCCGCCACCGACGACGACCACGCGGGGCGTGTGCGCCAGGGCACTGGCGTCGGCAAGGCCCGGCGGTGCGGGCAGTGTCTCGCTGTGCCGATCGGTCTCGTTCATGGTTGCTCCGAAACCGCCGGGTCGCGGCCCACGGCGCTCCCACAGCAGCAATACCGCGGTCACCAGCGCGAAGCCGAACAGGAAGTCTTCGATCGGAATATCGAACGGGAAGCGGACGCCGATGGTGTACCGGTTATCGTAGATCACCAGGGGCGCACTGAGTTTGGTCAGCCAACCGTCGACAAGGATCTGGAAGCCGACCACGATCACCATGGCAATCCAGTAGGCAGGGCGTCGGAACAGCCCGGTGCGCAACACTCCGAATTCCATCGCACAAACGGCAACCACCGCTATCGCCGCCGGGAGCGTGTAGCCAAGACCTGTCACCGGTGTTTCACCTCCGCGTCACGACGCCGAAGTACCGTCAGCAGGGAATCCGACGGCCGAGTAGGTGAGCAGTCCGCATACCGGAATCACAACGAAGAACAGGATTTCCTCCAGCGGCAGATTGCCGGGTGCCATCACCCCAAGGATGAAGCGCGGGTTGTACCACCACACGTGCGCGGCAACAGCAATGGCATCCCAGAACAGGAACACCACGGCTACTGGGAGCACCGCATACACTGCGCGGCGGGGCTGGCGGTAGACCCCGCGCCCGAACGACTCAAGCGGTGCGGTGATCAGAAGACAGGCGCCCAACACGATCAGGTACTGCCAGCGGTCCACTCTCACCTACCCCCGTCCCGGAGGCGCGCGCCCCAGGCCCGGGCAAGCCCCGTGGTCGCGACGGCGAGTCGTCGCCGCTTGCCGACGGTGGCGCGCTGACTGAAGATCTCGAAATCGATCTCCTCGATCCGTTCCAGGATCTCCGAATAGAGCGCCAGAGCCGCCGCGACACACGGGCGCGACGCCGGGATGAGCATCTCAATGCCGGGCCGGGCCTGCGCGTAGATTCCGCGTGCGATCGCGTGTTGCTCGATCAAGGCCCGACGCACGCGTTGGTCAGTGCGCCGGTTGGTCTGGCACCAGCCCAGCAGGTCACGGTCAACGCCGTGGGCGGCGAGCTCGTCGGCCGGCAGGTACACGCGCCCACGACGCAGGTCTTCGTCGACGTCCCTGATGAAGTTGGTGAGCTGAAATGCTTTGCCGAGCGCGGCGGCTCGCGGCGCGGCGTCCTCCCGCGGGCCGACGGTGCCGAGAACCGGCAGCACCTGAAGCCCGATCACTTCCGCCGACCCGTGCATATAGCGGTCCAGCGCGGCGCGGTCCGGGTAGTCGGTGACGGTCAGGTCCATCCGCATCGAGGCCAGGAAGTCGTCGAAGAGATCCCATCCGATGCCGTACCGGCGCGCGGTGTGCACCACGGCCGTCAACGTGGGGTCGCCGCCGCACGGCCGCCCTTCCACCAAGCTGTTGAACAGGCTGGTGGATAGCCGCTGGAGTTGCAACGCGCGCACTTCGACATCGCATGCGCCGTCGAAGTCGTCGAGAATGTCGTCGGCGCGCCGGGCGAACCCGTACAGCGCGTGCACTGCGGGTCGCTGCCCGGGCGCCAGCAACCGGGTAGCCAGGAAGAATGTCTTGCCGTAGCGTGGCGTTGATCGCGCGACACCGCCGGTACGCGTCGCGCAACGCGGATCACCAACGCCGGCAGCGTCGAGTTCGGAGCCGATCATCGCTGTTGAACTTCGCGATTCGGCTGTCGGACAGGCGCTCCGGTGATCCGGTCGGCGGCAAGCCGCCCGGACATCACCGCGGTCGGCACGCCCACCCCGGGCACCGTCGATGAGCCGGCGAGAACAACATTGTCGACGCCACGCACGGTGTTGGCCGGCCGGAACGGGCCGGTCTGGGCGAAGGTGTGCGCCAACGCGAACGGGGTTCCCGCTGCCATGCCCTGACGGGCCCAGTCGCTGGGTGTTACCACGGACAGCACTATCGGCGTCATCACCGAGCTGCGGGCAACCGCGCCGTGACCGCGCCCAGCATCTGCTCGACGTAGGCCGGCGAGGCGGCGTCCCAATTCACCTTGCCCACTTCGGTGTTCGGCGCCGGAGCCAGGATGTAGAGCAGATCGCGACCGGGCGGCGCCAGACTCGGGTCACTGGCTGTCGGTCGGGTCACCAGTAACGACGGGTCGCCCATGACGCTGCCCCTCGTCGATGATGTCGCGGAACGTCTGCCGCCAGGCGTCGCCGAACAAGATGGTGTGGTGACCGACTCGGTCATCGAGCTTGCGGCACCCGACGTGGGCGACGACGGCCGACGGCGCCGGCCGCAGCCGCAGCAGCCGCCGCGGTGTGCGGCCCAGCAGTCGATACGTGTCGGGGAGTTCGGTGGTCAGCACCACGGCGTCGGCGGGAACCCGATGGCCCGCCGCCGTATGCACCGCGGTGACTCTGGAGCCGCTGAACTCGAGTTCGGAAACCGTTGACCCGTAGATGAATTCCACCCCGGCATCGGCCGCGGCAGCGGCCATCGCATCGGGCAGTGCCCGCATCCCGCCGCGCGGAAAGTACACCCCGGCGATGGTGTCCATGTAGGCGATCACCGCGTAGACCGCGAGCGCGCTCTGCGGGGGGACACCCGCGTAGAGCGCCTGGAAGGTGAACACCCGCAGCAGACGTTCGTCGTTCAAGAACCGGCGCACCACCGTTCTCCCAGCGCCGGAAGCCGCCGAGCGCGACGAGGCGGGCCAGCTGCGGCGTCAGAAGCGACAGCGGTGAGTCGAAGTTGGCGCCGATGAACCCGTCGAATTCCGTCTGATAGAGCTTGGTCAGCCACGCGCGTAGCTGTAGGTACGCGTCGGCCTCTCGGCGTCCGGCGAATCGTTCGATCTCAGCGCACATCGCCGTCGGGTCGGTGTGGACGCTGCAGCGTGGAGCCGTCGGCGAACATCGCGCGATAGGCCGGGTGCACCGGCTGCAATTCGACGCGGTCGGTCATCGTTTCGCCGACCGCGGCGAAGGCGTCGTCGATGATGTCGGGCATGGTCAGCACCGTCGGTCCGGTGTCGAGGCGGTAGCCGGCGATGTCGGCGCGCCCGACCCGGCCACCGGGATGGTCGCCGCGTTCGAGCACGGTGACCCTTCGTCCGCGTCCGGCCAGATGCAGCGCCGCCGATAAACCGGACAGCCCGGCGCCGACGACGACGACCCGGTCGGTTCTTCCCTCGACGGTGCGCATCAGGCGGCTCTTTCTGTACAGACGACGGCCATGTCTTCCAGTGCGGCGCGAGGAACTTCGGGAATACCGGCGGTGTCGAGGCAGTCCAGGGCCTCGGTCAGCACGCTCGTCGATGAGCTGCTCGATCCATTGCACGGCGCCGCTGACAGTGATCAAGGCTCGCCAGCGTTCGGCGTCGGCGGGACCCAGCGTCGGGGTGGTCATCAGTTCCGAGAGCTGGCGCCGCAGTCCGGCGTCGGCCAGCTGATGGGCGGCGACGACCACGCTGGTGGCCTTCTGTGCCGTCAGATCGGTGCCGACCGATTTACCGGTGACCGTCTGCTACCCGAACACGCCCAGGAGGTCATCCCGCAGCTGGAAAGCCTCGCCGATGGCGGCTCCGTAGCCGGCCAGCGCGTCGAGAATCTCCGGTGTGCAGCCGGCCATCGCCCCGCCGATCTCCAAAGGGCGGCGCACGGTGTAGTTGCCCGATTTTCGCCTCAGCACGTCGAGCACCGTCCTCGAGCGTCGGAAAGGCGTGGGAATCGTTGACCAGGTCGGCGAATTGACCGATCGCCAACTCGATGCGCATGTCGTCGTAGCAGGGGCCACACCCGAGCGAGCGCTTCGGCGTCAATACCGCTCTCGCGCAGCATTTTGCCCGCCCAGACCAGGCACAGATCGCCGAGCAGTATCGCCGCCGACTCACCGAATCGGTCCGACGAACCCCTCAGCCCGCGCTCTCGGTGCCAGCGACCCAACGAGACGTGTACCGACGGCCGCCCCCGGCGCAACTCCGATTCGTCCATGACATCGTCTTGCATCAGGGCGAACGCGTGGAAAAGCTCGAGACTGGCCGACGCGCGCAGCGCCGCCTCGTCCGGCTGCGCGCCGCACAACCAGCCCAGGTACATGAACGTCGACCGCACGAACTTGCCGCCGTCGACGAAACCCGACAGCACCTCGCCCGCGACGTCGACGTTGGCGTTACCAAGGTCGGCGCGGCACTGATTCGCCACGAATTCGGTCAGGTGTCCCCGCACACGGGCGCGCACGTCCTCACGCCAGTGCGATAAAACGCCGGTGCCGGGATGGCCTCGGTACTCACGAACGTGCGCGATACGGCGGAACCAGTGCTCGCGTTCCGCCGTCGCTACTGCTCAACTGCGTTCCTTTGCGCAGTGGATACCTCGGGAATCTAGAAGCATTCGGTTTCGTGTGTCGCGCAACTCAGTGCTCCCTATTATCTGAACTCTGTGGGTCGTGTGACAGTCACGCCGGCGGTCCGCTCGCGGCGCGAACCAAGCGTGCATTTGTCATTCGGAGCGCCAGGGGGGTTGGGTGGGTCAAGATGAGAAAAAGTTTTGCCGCGGCGATGAGCAGGTCTTTTACGGTGCCGCGAACCGGATTCGCTGACCCGGACGTGAGTGTGAAGGCGGGCAATGGGAGCGGGTGCCCACCAGTTCCATCGCCCGAGGATGTGCATGAAGGCCGGAACTAGCACCATCCGGACCAACGTCGCATCTACCAGAACAGCCAATGTCAGGCCCACCCCGAACATCCGCATAAACGAGACTTGGGCGGCAATCAAGCGCGGCGAACGAGATCACCATCACCAGGGCCGCGGCCGTGATCACCCGCCCGGTGTGGGCCAGACCGAGTGCCACGCTTTCGTCGTTGCGGGCCTGGGTGCGTTCGCGGGTCGATGGCGTGGATGCTTCGTCCTCCGCGACTCCGGACGCTAGCCAGAATTCGCGGACCCGTGAGATCAGGAACACCTCGTAGTCCATCGAGAGTCCAAAGGCGATGCAGAACAGCAATACCGGCATGTTGACGACCAACGTGTCTGTGGGTGTGGTTCCCAACGCGCCTAGATGGCCCTCCTGAAAGATCCACACCAGCGCGCCGAATGCGGCCGTCAGCGAAAGCACATTGAGGACGAGGGCTTTGGCCGGCAGGACCAGGCTGCCGGTCAGCAGAAACAGCAATGCGAAGGTGACGCCTGCGATGACGGTCAGCACCAGCGGCAGGCGCGAGGTGATGGCGTCGACGCCGTCGCGGTTGATCTGAGCCAGGCCGGTGAGTTCCACGGCACGACCGCCCGGCGTAGCAACCGCGCGCAGACGATCCAGCTGAGTCTTCGACGCCGACGAGAACAACGGCACGTTACTGCCGACAGTCAGAAACGCGCTCCCGCCGCTCACCCCGGCCGGGGCCTCCGGTGGTCCGATCTGGTTTCCGCCGGTGAACGCGGCCGTGGGTGCGCTAACCCCCGTGACGTCCGCGACTCTGGAAAGTTGGGCGGCGTAGCGCTCGAAATCGGCCGGAGTCAGGCCCTCCGCGTCAGGTACCACAATGGTCACCGCTGTGGCGGCGTTGTCCGTGAAGCCGTCGCGCATCCGATCGCCAACCTGATGCGCAGACGAAGACCTCGGTAGTACGCGATCGTCGGGGAATCCCCACTTGATTCCCAGGAACGGTAGACCCAGCACGATCAACACGGTCGAGCCGGCCAGGCCGATCATGACCGGGCGGCGCATCACCGACTTCGCCCACCGGTACCAGAACAATTGCTCTGTCGGCTTTGGCGAAGGTTGGTCCGATGGTTGGTCGCGGTGCAGCATCCGACGTATCCCCCGCCGTACGTCGAAAGCATCCAGGCGTGACCCGAGCAGCACGATGGCCGCCGGCGTGACGACCAGCGCGGCCACCGCGCACGAGGCCACGGTCGCGATGCCGGCGTAGGCGAACGACTTGAGGAAATACATCGGGAACAGCACCATCGTCGCCATGGACAGCGCCACCGTCGTCGCCGAAAACAGCACGGTGCGCCCCGCGGTCCGCACCGTCCGAATTAGCGCCTGATCTCGTTGGGCGCCGTCAGAGATTTCGTCCCGGTAGCGGCTGACGATCAGCAGTGTGTAGTCGATAGCCAGCGCCAGACCCAACGCGGTGGACAAGCTCAGAGCGAAAATCGACACATCGGTTGTCGTCGCGATCAACCGCAAAACCGCCAACGATCCCACGATCGCCAGCCCACCCACCAGCACCGGCAGCGCCGCCGCCAGCAGACCCCCGAAGACCCACACCAGCGCCACGAAACTGACCGGAAAGGCGATCGACTCCATAACCAGCACATCCCGCGCGGTCTGTGAGTTGATCTCCGAAAACACCATCCCCGACCCGCCCGACAACACCTCCACATCACGGTGTCTGGACAACACAGCCTGCGACAGAGCCTTCGCACGCGAAGGCGCCTCCTTCTCACCACCGGCAATGCCCGCGACGACCAGCCCCGATCGGCCGTCCCTGCTGACCAGGTCGGCGGCGGCCAGCGGCGGCGCCGTCCACGGCGACACCACGTTGATCACGTACGGCTGGTCCTGGATCTGGTTCACGATGTCCAGCCCCGCGGCACGAGCGGCCGGCCCGCCAACACCGTCGGGAGCGGTGACCATCAACAGCAATTGCACTTCGCCCCGACCGAACTTGTCGGTGAGTAGCCCCGTCGCACGTGACGACTCCGCGGCGGGGTCCTGAAAGCCTCCCGCCGACAAGCTGCTCGCCACCGGCAAGCCAAAAACTGCGGCGGCGACCATCACCAGGGCGGCGAGACCCAGAACCCGCCGCGGCGCGGCAATAGCCAGCAATGCAACCCGATGCAGCACGAAGGCCCCCTTACAGGCAGCTGGTGTACCCAGAGTTGCGGACGCGAAGCGGATATAGGCGGCCATCTGCTTTTCGCCGCACCTCCCCGGCAATCACCATCGATTCGTCACCGATGCTGTGTCGGATGGGAGCGGTGCCCTGTAGCGTCGATTGGGTCGACCAGATTGGTGAGGGGCAGGGCTCGGCATTCCGGAACTCCGTTACTTTGGGGACCGAACATCAGCCAATCCGTTAGTCACGGGTTCGAGCCCCGGCGAGGGGGGCACGGTGAAAGGAAGCGCCGCGTCGCGGCAGCGTGGCGAGGCGCTGACGTGGCTGATCGGCTTAGGGGCACGGCAGCCCCTCAACGTCGCCAGGGCGCGCGTCGATGCCTGGCTTCGCAACCGCAGGGGCCACTCGGGGCGGGGCATCGCACCTGCTGATCGCGCCGCTCTGCGGGCGACCAATCCCGCGCTCGTGGCGCTGCGTCAGCGCTATGCGGGATTGCAGGATCTCATCGGAACAGCGCCCTTTTGGCGTCCCGGATACATCGGCGAACAGGATTTGCTTTATTTCAGGGGTGACAATTGTTACGTTTGGCAATTCCAGGATAATAATACGCCGGAAAAATACGTCCTGACGTATTTGTATTTGAGAACCATCGACACGCTCGGGCTTTTTGACATCCTCATTGAAGCGGGCGACTATGGCGTCTTTACGTTTCCAACTGGCGACACCGCCAAGGACGGGAATGCCAATTTCGTCAGCCGCGACCTTTTGGACTCGGTCTGTGAGCTGTTATTTCTCGAACGGGCCCTGGAAATCTCGCGTCGGCCGGGGTTGAAGGTGCTCGATATCGGCGCGGGATATGGCCGGCTCGCTTACCGCGCTGTGACGGCGCTGAGCAATATCGACACCTACTTTTGCATCGACGCCATTCCGGAGTCAACGTTCCTCTCCCAGTACTACCTGTCTGAAAAGGCCGCGGAACGTACGCGTGTCATCGCGTTCGACGCTCAGGAAGATCTCGTCCCGGGGACAATTGACCTGGCGGTTAGCATCCATAGCTTTTCCGAATGCTCGATCGAGGCCGTCGACTACTGGCTTTCTCGATGCGCCGAGTTGAAGATCAAATATCTTTTCATCGTCCCTAATGTGGGCGGGGAGGGAGGAAAGGCCGTACGGCTGATGAACGGGACCGACATTAGTCCGCTGCTGGCGCAACGCGGCTACGAGCTGGCTCATGCCGAGCCGAAATACCAAAACGCGCAGGTGCAGAAATACGGGGTTTCTCCGAAGTGGTACTATCTCTTTCGCGCCGCCTGAATCGCTTGTGCGCGTCGCGTTTTCATGCGCGGGCAGCTGCCCCGGGACGGAACGGCCCCCGCATTTTCTCCTTGATCAGCAGCAACATCTGAATTCCGAATGGCGACAACAATGACCGAGGAGACGGATCCGTGTGCGGAGTGCGGATTCAGCTACAACCTCGGTCAGGCCGGGCGGATAGGGGGGACAATCAGGCAGAGGACCGCCGAGGTGGCGGCGATCCTGCGCGACCGCGACATCGACGTGCGGTCCCGGTCGCAGCAGGGGGTGTGGTCCGGGCTGGAGTACGGGTGCCATCTGCGAGATGTGCTGTTGGTGCAGCGAGAACGCGTGCTTGCGGCGCGCCGCGCTGATCGGGTCGTTTGTACGCCCATGGGTCGCGAAGAGCGTGTCGCGCATGACGGGTATTCCGAACAGAATCCTCATGATGTGGCTCGCCAGTTGGTTGACGCCGCAACGCTATTCGCGAACGTGCTCACACGCTTGGCCGACGACGACTGGGAACGCACCGTGGTCTACAACTACCCTGAACCACACGAGCGGTCATTGCGGTGGCTGGCGATGCACACCGCCCATGATGTGCAGCACCACCTCCTCGACATTCGCCGCCAGGCGTAACCGAGCCGCCGGCTAGCACCAGCTGCTGGCGAGGACACACGCTGGGCGAAGCGTATCGGCGTGAATTGCCACGATGTCCGCACGTTAGGGTGCCTTTGTGGGCCTCAGCGAACAGGCCGATAGAAAAGTTGAGCAAAATTCATGACCGCAGCAACAGACGCGCCAGCGCTCGAATCGCGGGTCGGCCACTACTACCAAATGGACGACACCTACCGGGTCGGCCACGAAAAGGTGCGCGAATACGCCCGCGCAGTGCAGGACTACCACCCCGCGCACTGGGATGTCGCCGCTGCTGAGGCGCTTGGATACTCGGGCCTGGTAGCACCGCTGACGTTCACGTCGACCCCGGCCATGGCCTGCAATCGCCGCATGTTCGAGTCGGTGGTCGTCGGCTATGACACCTATCTGCAGACCGAAGAGGTCTTCGAACAGCACCGCCCGATCGTGTCCGGCGACGAACTGCATGTTGACGCCGAATTGACATCGGTGCGCAGGATCGGCGGCAGAGATCTGATCACCGTGACCAACACTTACACCGACACGGCCGGCGAGCGGGTGCACACCTTGCATACGACCGTCGTCGGAATAACGGCCGACGATCTGGATCCGGCGGTCAAGACCGCCGTGCAGAAGGCGATGATGCACGACGTGAACATCATGGGACCCGGCGAATCCGATGCCGCGTACCAGAAAACGGTGCGCCCCGCGGGCGGGATTCGGATCGCCGACGGAGGCGCAACCCGCACGCCGGGGACGCCGTCCTTCGACGATGTGAAAGTCGGCGACGAGCTACCGGCGCACCACACCCGACTGTCCCGCGGCGACCTGGTGAACTATGCCGGCGTGGCAGGCGACGCCAACCCGATCCACTGGGACGAGGCCATCGCCAAGCTCGCCGGGTTACCCGACGTGATCGCCCACGGCATGCTCACCATGGGTTTGGGCGCGGGATTCGCCTCCGCCTGGTCGGGCGACCCCGGTGCGGTCACCCGCTACGCCGTGCGGCTGTCCCAGCCAGCGATCGTGTCGGCCGCCGAAGGCGCAGACATCGAGTACAGCGGCACGGATCAAGTCGCTGGACCCGGCAACCCGCAGCGGCGTCGTCGTTGTCACCGCGAAGTCCGGTGGCCGGAAGATCTTCGGCATGGCGACTTTGAATGTCCGCTTCCGCTGACCTGACCCTGGCAGGTCAAGTGGCGGCTCGGCCAAAGTAAAGCTCCTGGGTAGCGATGCAGACGAGTTGGCCCGTGCGGTTGTACATCGTCGACGTCGTCAGCCCCCTGCCGGCGACGCCGCTGGACGACACCTGATCCGATAGCACCCAGTCCGTCAGGTCAATCGGTCGATGAAACCACAGGGCGTGGTCGATGAGCGCATTGAAAGTGCTGACGGGCGTGGCTCGCCGCATGACGAGTGCGGGTTCGACCATCGTCGTTCCGGACAGGTAAGTCAGCAGGCAACTGTGTAGCACCTCGTCTGCGAGCACAGATCCGTTGGGCCTCCACCACATTCGCAACCGCGGCGACGGTTCGGCCAGATCGACCGCAATCCGCGGCGGGGGGTCGATGTAGCGCAGGTCGAAGGGCTGAGGCCGAACCCAATGGCCGCCCAGTTCGTTGCCATAGGCCGCGAGCTGCTCCTGCACCGGGGGAAGCGAGTCCGGGTCGATGACCTCGGGTATCGGCTGCTGGTAGTCGAGCGAGTCGAAAGGCTCGTTGAACGACGCGAGCGCTTCGAGCAAGATATTGCCGTCTTGGCGGGCCGTGATTTTCCGAGTGGACAACGTACCGCCGTCACGTGCGACGTCGACATGAAGGTCGACGGGTTTGCTGGCATCACCGGCACGCACGTAGTAGACGTGCACGCTGTGGGGTCTGCGCCCGGGCGCGGTGAGGCTCGCCGCCATCAGAGCCTGGGCGGCGATATGACCTCCGACGATGTGGTGGTCCGGGTTGTCCAACTGGGTGGCAACGAAGAGGTGGTCGTCGGTGCGGCTGACGTCGAGTGTGGCGACGATGTCGGCCAGTGTCGGCGAGCGGTACGTCACTCGGGCAATCCTGTCATGCCTCTTACTGGGGGGCTGGCTCGAGTCGCCGCTGGTCCGCGGCGTCGCGCCGAGAATCGTCCCGGCGCTGCTTGCCGGATGCCCACGCGTTCAACGAGCACGCAATGGCGCCGAGTACCAGCCCGACACCGATTCCGATGTCTGCCCGCTGGCCGAGCATGAACCAGGAAAGCAGGCCGGCCACCGCCGGTATGACGCAGAACAGCATCGAAACCGCGGCCGCGCCGTAGAGGTTGATCGAGCGCACGTACAGCGACACCGCCAGTGTGGCGTTCAGGAGCACGGTGGCGCCGATCGCCAGAGCAGCCTTCGCGGCGTCGTGCACCGCGTAGGTCGTCAGCGCTGCCAGCGCCGTCGCAGGGACAAAGGCGACCGCGTTCTGGACCGCGCACGTTGCCCTGAAGTCGACATCTGCGCAGAACCGCTGCTGATAAACGCCGCCGGCAGCCAATCCGAGCAAGCCGGCAATCAGCAGTACAAACACCAAGTCGACACCGCGGGTGGCCATCAATCGACTCGCGCAGGCCGACAGCACGGCCGCGACCCCCAGCACCAGCGCCAGGATCCGCCACCGACCCAGCCGGTCGCCGAGGAACAGCGCGCCCAGAATTGCCGTCGCGACCGGGTTCATCGCGATCACGACCGCGCACAGCACCGCCGGCGCTCCCCGGTGGACCGCGAAGTACACGCAGCAGAACTGCACCGCCTGCATCAGCACCCCGGTGACCATCACGTGGCCGAGTTGGCTGCCGGTAGGCCAGCGCACTCGGGCAAGCTGGGTCCAGGCGCCCAGGATCACTGCCGCCAGTCCGAACCGCCAGACCAGCACCGCCATGGGCGTCATCGCCGTCACCGCGAGCGTGCCGATCGGGAACCCAAGCGCGTAGAAGAATGTCACCGCCGACGCGGTACGCAGTGGCATGCGGACATTGGGCATTTCTCCATGCTGCGTGGAGGCCGGCTGAACGTCCAACGATTATTGGCGATCGCGATTGATCGCCAATGCTGATTGATAGGCGTGCTAAGCCTGTGATAATTGCTGGCAGACGAGATAATTGAACATTAAAACTGATCGGAATAAGGTGCCTCTATGTCTCAGACGCTCGATATCGCACCGCTGCGAAGTGTGGTGGCCGTGGCCGACTGTGGCGGATTTCACCGAGCGGCGGCGGCCCTGCATCTCACCCAGTCGGCGGTGAGCCAGCATTTGCGCAAATTGGAGGCTGTGGTCGGCGGACCCGTCGTCGAGCGCTCCGGCCGGGGGATGGTGTTTACCGAGCTTGGGCAGCGGGTGTTGCGGCATGCCCGCGCGATTCTCGCCGCGCACGACAACGCTCTTGCCGATCTGGGGGCCACCGACAGTCGTTTGGTGGTAATCGGGGCGACCGAACACGGCGCCGACGTGATGCTGCCGGGGCTCACCGCCGCGTTGCGCGACCGGTTGCCGCAATGGCGGGTGCGATTTCGACTCGATCGAAACGTTTCGCTCGCCGACGCCGTCGAACGCGGCATCGTCGACGTGGCCGTCATGCTCGACGGTTCCGGACTCGACCATAAGAACGCTTCCGGAGTTGTTGGATTGAAATGGATTTCGTCACGTACCTTCGCTGCATCGGCGGGCGAGCCGCTGCCTGTGGTTATCTTCGCCGAGCCGTGCACGTTGCGTGAGCCGGCGTTCTCGGCGCTGGACAGACTCGCCATTGAATACACGATCGCCGCCGAATGCGCTGATTTGGCAGGTCTTTACGCCGCGGTGCGGGCCGGGCTGGGCGTTGCACTGTTGCCGATGATCGGTCGGCTCCCTGACGGACTCTGTGTGGCCGAAGGCATCCCCGCCGCCAACCGGGCTTCGGTGTTCGTGCGCGGCCGCGCCGGAATCGACCCGGGCGTGCTATCGACCGTTGACGATGCGGTGCTTGAAGTGCTCGCCGCCGAGGGCTAGGCGAAGGCCCCGTTCCGCGGCCCCGATATGATTTTGCTCAGTCCCGTCACCCGAAGCGCCGGGCGCTGATCCGTCTCCGCTGGGCTCCGGGCGCCGTGATGACGCCACGCCCCGGGGCTTAGTGTGCAGCGTTGCAAAATGTGGGGCGCCTAACCCGTGCACCGTACGCGTCACCAGAAGGGACCTAGATGGCACCGACGACAGCATCCAACGGCACCAGCTCGCGGTGGTTCAGAACGGCTGGCATCACCTGCTGGTGGATCGCCGCTTTGGTTGTCGCGGCAACGTCGGTGAGTGCGTCCACTGGGGTCAGTAGGGCCGCGGACGGCGACGCATGCCCTGACGTGGAAGTCGTTTTCGCTCGAGGGACAAACGAACCGCCGGGTGTGGGGGTCACCGGCCAGGCATTCATCGATGCGCTGACCGCGCGCCTGCCTGGCATGTCCGTCGACGTCTACCCTGTCGACTATCCGGCATCCCTGGACTTCTCAAGAGCGGCCGATGGAGTCGGCGACGCAGGAAACAAGATCCTGTCTGTGATTGCCGCTTGCCCGCATACGAAAATTGTGGTGGGCGGCTACTCGCAAGGTGCCGCGATCGCGGCGTACATCACGACAGACAACGTCCCTGAGGGCTACGCGTTGCCGCCGGGTATCTCCGGGCCCCTGCCACCTGGCGACGCCGAACACATCGCGGCTGTCACTTTGTTCGGCAAACCCTCCAACGGCTTCCTTGATCTTGTTGACCACAGTGCCCCACCGATAACCATCGGGCACCTGTACACCGGAAAAACCATCGACCTATGCGCTCCCAGCGATCCGGTCTGCTCGACGAGCGGTTTTAGTCGTGCCGCCCACAGCGCCTACCGAGTCAACGGAATGACCGACCAAGCCGCCGACTTCGCCGCAAACGCGATCAAGGGCGGCACCTGATTGTGGCGCGCCAGTTCGAGTGGGCTTTATCTTCCGCCTGATCACAACGGTCCCGGGCCGACGAACGTGGCGCATCGCCGGTACGAGGCCTTTTCTTCGCGTCGTTGCTTGGCCGGCAGCCGCATCCCATTGCTTTCGGCGTAGCCATCTCTGTACGGTCACGTACAACGCTCATGTACACAGTTGACTACATGCGGAATACCCGAAAGGCACGCCATGAGTAGCGATCTTCGTGTGGTGAAGCTGGGCGAGAACATCGGTGCGCGCGTCGATGGCGTGCGACTCGGTCAACTCGATACTCAGACCGCCGCTGCTATCAATCAAGCGTTGATCACGCACAAGGTGGTGTTCTTCCGGGGGCAGCACCACCTGGACGACGACTCCCAATATGCCTTCGCCGAGAGCCTGGGCGTGCCTACGACTCCACACCCGACGCTGAAATTCGATGGAAGCAGGGTCATGCGGCTCGAAGCCGTCGGAGGTGGCGGCGCTAACCAATGGCACACGGACGTCACCTTTGTCGACCGCCCGCCAAAGGTCTCGATCCTGCGGGCCGTCGAGTTGCCTTCCTATGGCGGCACCACCACCTGGGCCTCCACCGTTGCCGCGTACCAACAGCTACCGGGGCCGCTACAGGACCTCGCCGACAATCTGTGGGCCGTGCATAACAACGCGTTCGATTACGCCCAGATCGATCCAGCCAAGCTGGCGGCACTGGACGCCGACCCCGACGCTCTGCTGAAGTACGCGGCCGAATTCCATTCGATCCATTTCGAGACCCATCACCCGGTGGTGCGGGTTCATCCGGAAACGGGCGAGAAGGCGCTGCTCCTCGGCTCCTTCGCCAAGTCCATTCTTGGAGTCAACGGCGCCGAGTCACAGGCGTTGTACAAGATCTTCCAGGACCGCATAACCTGGCTGGAAAATACGATCCGGTGGAACTGGGAACTCGGCGACGTCGCAATGTGGGACAACCGCGGCACCCAGCATTACGCCGTCTCGGACTTCGGCGACCAACCCCGCCGCATGCACCGGATCACGCTGGCCGGCGACATTCCGGTGAGCGTGCGCGGTGAGCGAAGCCGGGTGATCTCGGGTGACGCTACCGAGTATTCGGTGGTTGACAGTCCGAAACCACTTGTGGCGTAACGAATAAAGCCCTGGCACGAGCGACGACGCAAATGCCATCTTCTGCCCTGCAAGGCTTTATCGAGGACGCGATAAGTAGGACCGCGAATATTGCGTGGTCTATTTGCGTTCGGGACGGCCGGGGTGGCGAACTCGCATGCGTTAACCACGCCGCTTCCATGGAAATTGCAAGCGTAGGAAAGCTTCTGCTGCTCATTGAGGTCGCCCGGCAATGCGAAGCGGGCGACTTGGCCTACACCGAAGTGCTTTTCCGTGATCCGGCGCTCGTTGTTGCCGATTCCGGCATCTGGCAGCATCTTCGCATCGACCGGCTGCCGGTCCACGATCTTTGCGTGCTGATCGCCAGCGTGAGCGACAATGTCGCGACAAACGTTCTGTTGAAGCGCATCGGGTTTGAGAAAATCAACGACCTACGCGCGGCACTTGGATTAACCAACACGGCGCTGCTGGACTACGTGCGAGACCAACGCGGACCCGATGATGTGCCCACTTTTTCGACCGGTTCAGCCGCTGAATTGTCTTCTCTGATGAGTAGCATTGCCCGGAATACCCTGATCTCCCAACCCGTTTGCGAACAGCTCAGGACCTGGCTGGCAACCGGCGTCGATCTATCAATGGTGGCGGCTGCCTTTAACTTCGATCCACTGGCACATGCAGCACCAGACCGCGGCTACTCCGTCGGTAACAAGACCGGCACCGACGCGGGAATCCGAGCAGATGCAGGCACGGTTTGCCGCGACACCAACGCGCTGTCCTATGCCATTATCGCCAATTGGGACGCCCGCGAGCAGGACCTGCGAGACACGGTGCTCGTCACGATGAATGCGATCGGTAGGAGACTTCGGGACCTTGTTTGACCGCGTTACTGGCGGGTCTCGCCGTCACTGCGCTTGGGTGAGGAGTTCCCAGGGCTTCATGCCGAGGCGGCCTGCAAGGTGCCTCTGCATCTGGACGCCGGACGGCAGCGGCCGCCACCAGATGGTCACCTCTGCGATCTTGCCGTCTGCGTCGAGCAGGATGTAGTCCATCCCGTTGACCACGGTGTCTTCGATCTGTAGTCGGAAGTGCGCGGCGTGGTGGGTCTCGCCGCTGAGGACTTCTCTGTAGGTGAGGTCCGTCGCCACCGTGCCGACCCCCTGCATGGCTTCCAGGACTGCCTCGCGGCCGATGACTGGCTCATCGCCGAGTGGGCTATACATCACCACGTCCTCGGCGAGGATGGCGGAGAGGACGTCTTTGTCTGCGCCGCCGTGCATGCTGTCGACGAAGGCCTCCACCGTGTCGCGGTGCGGGGCGAAAGTGGTCATGGTTGCTCCTGATGTCCTTTGTTGCTTGTGGTTTGTGAGACCTGATCGGTGCGCCCAGGCGCGACGTCTCTGTCGGCATACATCCCGGTGTCTGGCACTCAGATCACTGTGGTGCCGCCGTCGACGACCAGTTCCATGCCGTTGACATAGCTCGAGTCGTCGGAGGCGAGGAACAACGCGGCCGACGCGATCTCCTCGGGGCGGCCCATCTCTCGCCGCGGGATCACGGACTCGAACTGCGCCTTCGCCTCCTCGTCCATCACCTCTTCCAGCATCGGCGAGGCGACCTGGCCGGGGGTCAGCACGTTCACCCGGATCTTCCTGTCCCGCAATTCCGACACCCACACCCGTGCGTAGGCGGGCAGCACGGCCTTGCTTCCCGCGTACACACTCCAATTGGGGTAGCCCCGGAGCGAGGCGTTTGACCCGGTCATGAAGATGGAGCCGCCATCGTTGAACAGCGGCAGCGCTTTTTGGACCGTGAACAGCGTTCCGCGCGCGTTTAGCCAGAAGGCGTCATGGAAGTCCTCTTCGGTGATCTCGCCGAGCTTGCTCTGCTTGCCTATCCCGGCACTAGCCCACAACACGTCGATCGCGCCTTTTTCCTGCTTGACCTTGCCGAACAACCGGTCCAGATCGTCGAGGTCACCCGAATCGCCCTGCACGCCAGTCACGTTCCGCCCGATCAGCTCGACGGCTTCGTCCAGAGCGTCCTTGCGTCGGCCGGTGATGAAGACGTGAGCTCCTTCGTCAACGAACAACTTGGCACCGGCCAGCGCCATGCCACTCGTTGCGCCGGTGATCACTGCGACCTTGCCATCGAGTTTTCCCACGATTACCCCCTTGATTAAAAAGTGCCGATGTTATATACACCGATCTGATTACTTAACGTAGCGGAAGGCTCCGGGGGAATGCAAGCTATGCACACCGATCGGTACCCATCTGGGCTACGCTGGATCCATGACGGAGTTAGAGAAAGGGCCGCGAGGCCTGCGCCGCGGCAGGGGCGCACGTGAGCGCATCCTCGGCGCCTCACAACAACTGTTCCGCGATCAAGGCATCAACTCCACCGGCCTGGACCAGCTCTGCGCGGTGGCCCAGGTGTCCAAGCGCACGTTCTACCAGCACTTCACGGGCAAGGACGCGCTGATCGCCGAACACCTACGCCGATTCGATCCCGACATCGCGCCCGAGGTGTTCGACCGCACCGACCTGACAGCCCGCGAACGGCTCCTCGCCGCTTTCGACATTCACGCGCCCCTTTGCCCGTTCATCGCAGCGGCCGTCGAACTCCACGACCCGGACCACCCGGCACGCGTACACGCCCGCGACTACAAGAAAGCCTTTGCCGCGCGGCTCACCGAAACCGCGCGCGAGGCAGGCGCCACCAACCCCGAACAGCTCGGCGAACAACTGGCGCTGCTCTTGGATGGCGCCTCGGCCCGCAACCGAGTCCTCAACACCGAAACCTTCGCCACCGCCGCCGCCATCGCGGCTGTCCTCATCGATAACGCCGTCCCCGCGGCAGCGGTACCGCCCGGCGCGGGCGGGAACCCGTCAACCGGGACGGGGACGCATGCCGGATCTGGCGCCGAGCTCAGCCGAAGTTGACGCCAAGGGAGTAATTGAAGTCCCCTACGCCAGAGCGGCCCACGCCTACCCGTTGAATGCTTTCTCACATCTGCGTGCGTGGAGCCTCAAGCGCCAAGGCGACTTGGGCCAGCCAGAAGTTGTCGGTTAACGGTCGTCCGGTGAGTTCGGTGAATCGACGCAGCCGGTAGTTGACGGTGTTGCGATGACAATGCAGTTCTGCGGCGGTAGCTGATACGGATTGGCCGAGGCGTAGCCAGGTGTGGACAGTGGTGAGTAGGGGTTCGGCTCTGTCGGACGGAAGCTCGAGCACCGGCCCTAAGGTGGTCGCGACGACGGCCGCGGCGGCATCGGGCGAGCTGGCGAGCAGCACGGGTAACACGTCGCGGTTGTAACGAGTGGTTGGTCGGCTGTTCACGCAGGCTGCCATGGCGATTTGTGCTTGGGCGCGGGCTTTCGAACAGTCGGCGATTGCGGTAAAGGGACTGCTGAGACCGATCAAAACCGGTATGTCCGAGCAGATGGTGCCGGTGATGCTGTCCAGTGCGTCGGCGCGATTCCGTCGAAGCGACACGACTCCGATTTGCGAACTGGACGTGAGGCGAAACCACGCGTCCTGAACAGCGGCGTGCGAAGAGATCAGCGTCTCGATGTCGGGGGGCGAGTCCCCGATCGAGGTGTGCTCGGCGCTTGTGGCCGCGATGACCGTCAGCTGGCCCGTCCGTGGGAGACCGAGCGCGGCGACGGCGTCCCAGAACGCTGCTCCGATGCTGGAATCGTTGAACAGAATCGTATCCAGCAGCGCGGCTCGCACTTGTTCGTTGCGCCGCGCATCGCGGATGTCGATTTCACGGAAAACCGCATGCCCGCGAAGCGAATTGGTGTTCATCCAGGCAAAGATGGATGGTGTTGCCGCAATCAGCGCTTCCTTTTCGATTTCGTCTGTGTCCGCTAGACGTGCGAGCTCTTCCCAGATGGTGGCCGCACCAAGCCTGTAGGCATGCAGCAAGCTGGAAAGTGTAAGGCCCTGGCTGGCGCGGTGACGAATTGCGGAGTCGAAACTTTGGTGGCCAGGTTCGGCGCCGAGGTCGATCCAGTCCAGCATCTCGGCAAGATAGCCGGCGATATTGTCCTTGACTGTGTTGCCGGCATCGTCGCGGCCGACGTAGTCAGAAACTTCGATGCGCAGCACAGTGAGGACTTTCGCCACGATCGCCTCCGACTGTTGCCGGACGCGATTGGTGAGATTGGTTCGTGTTCGTGTTCGTTGCTGCGGCACGTACCGGATCGTAAAACGTCGCGCGGCCTTGTGCCCTGGCACAAAGTTTTTAAGGACGGTTTTAGGCTGCGGTCCATTGTCGGCGCCCACCTGGATTCCGCATGCTGGCTGCCATGGAAACCGATTCTGCGCAGACGATCGTTCTCATCCACGGGCTATGGATGACTCCGTTGGCTTGGGAGGATTGGGTGGCGCGTTACCGCGCCCGCGGTTATGAAGTGGTGACGCCGGGCTACCCCGGTGTCGCTCCCGGCCCGGCGGGCGTCGCAGCGCTGCGCGAAGACCCCACACCCCTGGCCGAACTCGGGGTGCGGGAGGTCTTCGATCACCTAGCCGCGGTCGTCGATGAACTTGCCGAACCGCCGATATTGATGGGCCACTCATTCGGCGGCACCTTCGTGCAGCTGCTCCTCGACGCCGGTTACGGGCGGGCTGGCGTTTCCATCGACGGTGCAGCCGTCAAGGGCATTAAGGCGCTGCCGTTCTCAGAAATCCGGGCCACGTTCCCGGTTCTGAAAAATCCCGCCAATGTGCACCGCGCAGTTCCCATCACAGCAGCAGAATTTCACTACGCGTTTACCAACACGCTTGCCGAATCCGATTCTAAAATCGCTTATGAGCGTTACGCGGTTCCGGTCCCGGGACGGATCTTGTTCCAGGGCGGACTGGCCAACTTCACGCACGACGCTGCCACCACATACAACTTCGCCAACGACGATCGTGCGCCGCTGCTGTTCATCGCCGGCGGCCGCGACCACATCCTGCCGCCAGCGGTGCAACACGAGAACTACACGAAAAACGCCAAACACTCGTCTGCGATCACCGCCTACAAGCTGTTCCCCCAACGAGACCACTTCACTTGCGGCGCACCGGGATGGGAAGAAGTCGCCGACTTCGCCTTGAACTGGGCAATGAACCCGCTGCGCGGCGAACTCGACTGAACCCTTCTGCAACTTCTGCAAGAAAGCAATGACCACCGATGACCACAGTGCGCGACGCCATCCTCGACCTGTTCCGCTCACACAATTTGACCACCTGGTTCGGCAACCCCGGGTCGTCCGAATTGGCTCTGCTGCAAGACTTTCCCGACGACTTCCGGTACTTCCTGGGCCTGCAGGAGATGATCCCGGTCGGGATGGCCGACGCCTATGCCCAAGTCACACGGCGTCCCGCCGTGGTCAACCTGCACACCGCCCCCGGAATGGGTAACGCGCAAGGCCAGATCTACAACGCCTACGTCAACAAAACGCCCCTGATCATCACCGCGGGCAACCAACGGCGCAACATGCAGAACCAGTACTGTCTGCTCACCAACCACGAACCCACCACGGTGCCCAAGCCGTTCATCAAATGGGCGGCCGAACCCGCCATCGCGAGTGAAGCCCCGGCAGTGCTGGCCCGCGCAATCCACCTCGCCACCACACCGCCGATGGGACCGGTTTTCGTCTCGCTCCCGATGGACGATATGCCCATCGAACTGACCGACGACCAAGTCGCCGATATCAAGGTCGTGCGCGAGCGCACCGTCACCCACGCAACGGGCTTCCCGACCGAGTTGGCCGAACAAATCGGCGCGCGATTAGACGCCGCCACATCACCGGTGATCGTCGTCGGCGGCGACATCGACCGCTACGACGCATACAAGGCGGTGATCGAACTGGCAGAACGCACCGAGTCGCCAGTGTTCACCGCTCCGCTGACCGGCTGGAGCGGATTCCCAGAGAATCACCGGCTCTATCACGGCGCGCTACCACCGGGTGCGGGCTGGATCTCGCAGATTCTCGCCGGGCACGACCTGATCCTCGCGATCGGAACCTCGGTGTTCCGCTACTACCCACAGGTGCCGGGGCCGTACCTGCCCGAGGGTGCACGCTTGATCCACATCACCAACGATCCCGACGAGGCCGCCCGGGCCCCGATCGGGGATGCGATCGTCGCCGACGTCCGCAAAGCGGCCCAGGTTCTGGCAGCGACGGTGAAACCAAATCAGCGCCCGGCCCCCACGCCCCGCGCGGCGGTCCCCGCACACGTATCGGCGCAGGTGCCGCTGAAGCCCGGGGAGTTGTGGACCGCGGTCGGTCACGCCGCGCCCGATGACACGCTGTGGGTCAGCGAAGCCGGCAGTAACGAGATCCCCATGACCGAATGCATCCGTCCGGGCAATCCGCTGTCGCATCTGTCCGCCGCCGGCGGCGGACTCGGCTGGGGCCTACCCGCATCGGTGGGCGCCCAAATCGCCGCACCGGATCGGCCCGTGGTCGCCCTCATGGGCGACGGCTCAATGCACTACGCGATCACCGCGCTGTGGAGCGCGGCGCGATACAAGATCCCGGTCACCGTGGTCGTGGCGTCCAACGCCGAGTACGGCGTGGTCAAAGAATTCGGCGTTTGGGAAAAGACCCCGAACGTCCCCGGGCTCGACATCCCCGGCCTCGACGTCGTCGGAACCGCGGCCAGCTACGGCGTCGACGCCCACGAAGCACACAGCTCCGACGAAGTATTCGAGTTGGTCAAGGCGGGCATCGCCGACCGCGACCGACCCACCCTGATCAACGCACGCACCACACCCGTCTCGGGCGGATTCGGCAGCTAGGAGGACTTCCAATGGATGACACAACCGTATCGGCGTTTGCCGCGGTCTTAGCTGGCCGCGACGCCGTTGCCACGGACGCCGCCACCCTGGCCGAAAACGCAAAGGACTATTGGGGGTTCGGTCAACAGCCCGGTCTGGTGCTGCGCCCGCACACTCGCGACGAGGTCGTCGCAATTGTAAAGGTGGCCGCTGAACACAATGTCGCGTTGGTCACCCGCGGCGGCGCGTCGAATTGCAGTGCCGGAGTCATGGCCGGTTCGGACCGCGTGGTGATCGACCTGACGAAGATGAATCAGGTTCTCGACATCGACCCGGCAGCTCGCACCGCCCGGGTCCAGCCCGGCGTCATCAATTCCGATCTGCAGGAGCAGTTAGCCCCGCACAAGCTGGTGTTCTCACCGGACCCCGTATCGGCACACCTGGCGACCGTCGGCGGCAACATCATCGAAAACGCCGGTGGCCCGCATGCTCTCAAATACGGCGTCACCTACAACCACGTCGTGGCCGTGGAAGCGGTCCTCGCCGACGGCTCGGTAGTCCAATTCAGCGCCGACGACGATGGCCCTGACCTGCTGGGCGTGCTCATCGGATCGGAGGGCACCCTGGCCATCCTCACCGAGGCAACTGTGGCGCTGCGGCCCATCCCACCGGTCACCCGCAGCCTGATGGGCAGCTTCAACACAGCCCGGGAGGCAGCCGAAACCATCGCCGCGATCATCCAGACGGGCACTGTGCCCGCCGCCGTCGAATGGCTCGACCGCGTCGGTATCGCCGGACTGCAACAGTTCACCGACACCGGCTATCCCACCGATGCGGATGCGATCGTGCTCGATCGACGTCGACGGCACCGCCGACGAGGTCGACCGCGACGCCGCGATCGTGGACAAAGTGCTGCGGCAACACGCCGTTGAGGTGCGCCGAGCCGACGACGACGACGCCCGCGCCAAGCTTTGGTACGGACGCCTCCACGCCCCCGACGCCGTCGTGCACAGCGGCAAAGGCTTTTTCATCGGCGACGTCACCGTTCCCCGCCAACACATCCCGGAAATGCAGCAGGCAATCCAGGACACCGCCAAGCGGCACTCCGACGCTCTACTGTTCATCGCCGTGACCGGGCATGCCGGCGACGGCGACCTACACCCGACCACCTTCTACGACAAGGAAAACCCCAACGCAGCCGCCGCGCTGGAGGCCGCCAACAACGAAATCATCGAAGCAGCGCTGAAATTGGGCGGCACCATCACCGGCGAGCACGGTGTCGGTACCGAAAAAATCCAGTTCATGACCAAACGCTTCACCCCGGTGGAGATCGCAGCCCAGCGCGTCCTCAAGCAGGTCTTCGATCCCGCGCAGCGCTTCAATCCCGGCATCATGTTGCCTGACGTGTCGCCGGAGGAACCCGCGCTGCCCTCCTTTGAGGCCGCAGTGCGCGCTGCTCTCGACCGCCATCCGCGCTTCGGCTGCGCAAGTCGACGGTGACGACACCACGGTCGAGGTGAACACCGGCAACTTGAATTTAGTGGTCGGCGCCGCAGTCACCCTCGACGAACTATCGAAGAAACTCGACGAGCAAGGCGTGACATGCCCTGCCATCCCAACCGAGAAGACTGAACGCACCGTCGGCGAACTGATCGCGAACGCAACGGGCGAGGAACGCCGAGAAGTGCGCCACGGACTGCTCGGCGTCGAGGTCGTCCTGCCCGACGACGCCGCCGTGGCCCGCTTCGGCGGGCAGAACATGAAAGACGTCGCGGGCTACGACACCAAGCGTCTATTCATCGGCGGCCACAATGCATTCGGAACGATCACCAGCGCTGTATTCAAAATTGCGGTCACCCGGTAACACCGCAACTGCGATAGGGCCGAACGATGTCTTGGCAGATGCACGCCATCGCTACCTACGGGCGCCTCGTACGCCGACCCCGCACTTACGCAACACCACAGAGCGCGCGCGCCTACCTCAATCGGCCCAAGAAGGCCAGCGGACCGCCCTCCCAACTGACCAAGTCCGCTCGTTACCGGCTGACCCACGACACCATCAACGGGTTCGACTGCTATACAGTGCAATCCAGCCGCAGCGAGAGCATTGCTGCCGACCGGTCCTCGGTTGTCTACATCCACGGCGGTGCCTACGTTAACCAAATCGAGCGCGCGCACTGGAAACTCGTCTGCGCGATCGCCGACGCCGCCCGGCTCCCTGTACACGTGCCTCTCTACGGGCTCGCGCCACAACACTGCGCCGAAGAGGCGATCGCCTTGCTGGGGACGGTGATGGGCCGAGCGGCACAACAAGGGCCGATCTACATCGCCGGCGACTCCTCCGGAGCAGGACTCGCCCTGGCAGCGGCCCAAACGGTCATCATCGCCGGCGCCACCCCTCTCCTTGGACTGACCCTGATCAGTCCCTGGCTCGACATCGCACTCACCAATCCCGCGATCGCCACCATCGCCAAACGCGACCCGTGGCTCGCGGTTCCCGGACTGCGCGAGTGCGGCCGCGTATGGGCCAGACACTTACCAGCGGAAGACAACCGAGTCAGCCCCATTCACGGCGACCTGCAGAACCTTCCACCAATCGACCTGTACGTCGGCGACCGCGACATCTTCGTTGCCGACTGCCGTCAACTACGTGACAGCGTCGGCAACGGCCGCATCACCTATCACGAGCGACCCGGGGCAATTCATGTCTACCCATTGCTACCAGTCCCCGAAGCCAGGCCCGCACGCCACACACTGCTCAGCCACATCCAAGCCACCGTCTACGCACCTCGACATGACGACGACCGTCGCCATCATCTCCCGTAGGAAACCATGATGAGCTCCACAATCGCCTCCCCGCACACCTCCACAGCCGAAAGCTTGCGCTTCACAACGCTGGTGGCACTGCCTAATCTGGCCGAAGGCTTGTTCAGCCGCCGGCCCAACGTGACCGCTGCGCTAAACCGAGTCGGTGTCGCCCGCCGCGCACACCGACTCCTAACCGCACTGCATCGTCGCTACGGCGACGGACCTATCTGGGTGAACGTGGCAGGCAAGCAGACACTGCTCGTCTTTGGCCCCGATCAGATCCGCTTTGTTCTCTCCCACGCGCCCGAGCCTTTTGCCTCCGACCCTGAACCCAAGCTCTCGGGGATGAACAAATTTCAGCCGCACGCCCTGACCATATCCCGAGGCAGCCATTGGTCCGACCGGCGCCAATTCACCGACGCCGTCCTAGCACACGCCACCGGCAGCGGCGCGATCGCGAACCGATGCGACACCGTCGCCCACGAGGAAGCCCGAACTATCCCCGACAACCTTGACTGGCCACAGTTCCACACCGCTATACAACGCATTTCGCGGCGGATCATCCTCGGCGACAAAGCTACCGACGACGAACAAATCTCGGCCCAACTGGCGACACTTATGACCAAAGCCAACCCTCCCGGGAAGGGAGACCCCAAGCTCTTCAGCACATTCCTGGCCGCACTGGACCGCTACGTACAAGCCGCAGAAGCCAACAGTTTAGTCGGACAATTCGCCGCGGCACCCGCCAGCGACATAACTCATCCGACCCATCAAGTCATTCACTGGATGTTCGCGATGGGTGACACCCTGGCCATCAACCTTTGGCGTTGCCTGGCGCTGCTAGCCGCTCACCCTGCCATTCTCGCGAAGGCGCAGAACGGAATCGGCGACACAGAACAGCCGCGGCTACCTCATCGGCTGCCTATCCGAAGCGATGCGCCTTTGGCCCAGCACCCCCGTGCTGGCTCGAACCCTGACGCGGGCCACTGAGTGGGACGGCGTGACAGTTCCCGAAGGAACGCAAGTCATGATCGTCAACACCTTCAACCACCGCGACACCAACCGGTTCCCCGAGGCCGACCACTTCAATCCCACCGCCTGGACAGAAGGACTCCGCCAAATCCTCTTGGTCATTCAACTTCTTCAGTCACGGCCCGCAAGGATGTCCCGGAGCCGACCTTGCGCTGCAACTCGGCGCCGTCGTTCTGACGGCATTACTGAGCGAGCGCAGCCCCGACGGCTACCGGTGTCGAACTCAACCCACACAATCCGCTGCCCTTGACGCTTGACCACTCACGCCTGCGGCTTCGATTGACCTCGAGAACAAACACCCCCGACCACCACGAGTAAGAAAAGGCGTACGTACCAGAACCGGCATGATTAGCAGCGCCGGATGCCCAGCCGGTGGGTGGCTGCACGCTACCAGTGACGCGCAGGCACTTAACGCTGCCGACGCGACGGGAGAGGCAGCGCCGCCCGCGCGACGGCCGCTCAACCAATCGCGCAACGCAGTAAGACTCCCTGCACCACAACGGGATCGGCATTGGGCGTCGTCAACTCGCATATCTCGCTAGAACCAAGGGGGCTGACCTTCACCAGCTTGTCCCAATAGATGTCATTCGTCGCTAGGTCGTGAAGCTCCCTGTCAGCGAACACGGCGGCTATGCGGTGCATCCGGGTTCGACCTGGAGCGTGCGTCCACATCCGCGGCCCGTCAAACCTCGTCCCCGTCGCCAATGCGAAGTCATAGTCCGACCAGTTTCGCTCGTGCATAAGTTCTTTGACGTGGCCCCAGATCTCAATGGGAATCGTGTCGGTGCCAGGTCGACGGACGCGGCCGGTCAACTGCGCTACCACCTCCCTCGCCTTGAAGCCGCGCTCACCGTGCACGCCAACCTTCGTGAGAAACGCAACCTGATTGGCTGCCCGGTCAATTGAAAGGAACCAGCAATCGCGATAGCCCGGCTTCGCCGTCCTGGTAATCCTGCTCTGAACACCGACCCGAAGAAGCAGCTGCATAACATCCTCGATCAATCGGCGGCTGGTTGAGGCGTAATAGACTCTTCCCTGCGCTGTCTTAGCGTCCCACCGCACGGAGCCGTCAGTGGCCCACAGGTGCTTCAAGAACAGAGCCACCTGCTCGTTCGGCATCGCAAATACCTCTGTAGGCACGAACTTCTCGTAACTACGTAAACCGAACAGGCCGAGGCCGTCCAACCACTCAGCGATCGGGTTCCGCTTGCCGTGGGTCAGCCGATACGGCGCAGGAAGTCGCAAGGTTGTCACTCGCGCGGCTGCGTAGTCATCGCGAATCGGCGTCACGCCGAAATGGGAGGCCGCGATCGCTACCGCGGCCAGATTCGCCTCGTCGATCGACGCATACCGGATCGGTTGTCGCTTCACACACGATCCGTCTCCGATCATATGGGCCAGCATGATGACCTCACAGTCATCCATGGACACCAGCTGGGTCGGCTCAGGCAACCGGCGCAGCACAGCTAGCCGGCTCCCCACTCCCAACTCTGTCGACGGCTTCCAGCCGTCGATGCCGAGGACACACGACCCTGCAGCCAGGGCCAGCTGCCGCCCCGACGCCAACTGCAGATGGATGATCTCTCGGCGATGGACCGCGGGATGCCCCCGCACGCGCCTAGTAACCACTCGGTTTCGCTCATTTGTCGACCATGCGTACGGACGTTCGCCGGTGCGCATCAGCTCATCGAGGGTGACCTCAGAACCGTTATCTGCCCTCGTGATTCGCAGTTGTACTGCCATGAGCCAAGGCTAGTGAGACGGACCGACAATCAACAAGAACAGCGTCTGCTCACCTTGCCATGTTGGCGAAGCGCGACAAGTGCAGCTGGTGCGCGACGGTCACGGTCTTCGTCGGGCCGTTGCGGTGCTTGGCGAGAATGAAGTCCGCCTCGCCCCCACGCGGATCGTCGCGTTCGAAGGCGTCCGGCCGGTGCAGCAGGATGACCATGTCCGCATCCTGCTCCAGGCTGCCCGATTCGCGAAGATCGGACAGCATCGGCTTCTTGTCGGTGCGCTGCTCGGGACCGCGGTTGAGCTGGCTGATCGCGACCACCGGAACCTCAAGCTCCTTCGCCAAAAGCTTGAGATGGCGGGAGAACTCGGAGACTTCCACCTGTCGTGACTCGACCTTCTTGCCCGACGTCATCAGCTGCAGGTAGTCGACGACAACAAGCTTCAGGTCGGCTTTTTGCCGCAGCCGACGCGCCTTGGCGCGGATCTCCATCATGGTCAGGTTCGGCGAGTCGTCGATATACAGTGGCGCCTCGCTGATTTCGCTCATCCGCCGCGCCAGCCGCGTCCAGTCGTCGTCGTTCATCCGGCCCGAACGCATGTCGGCGAGCTTGATTTTCGCCTCCGCCGACAGCAGCCGCATCACGATTTCCGACTTACTCATTTCCAGCGAGAAGATGACGCTGGCGAGGCGGTTCTTGATCGAACACGACCGCATGAAGTCCAGCCCCAGGGTGGAGTTGTGCGTAGGCACCATCCCGCGGCCGGCCAAATACAGATGCGCAGCGTTATCGACCTCCACGCAACGCACCGGGACACTGGCCACCCGGCGCGCCGCGACAATCCGCAGCGCTGGAGCCATCAGCGCCGTGGCGGTCCGCCGCTCGGCGTACCGAGCGACGGACCTTTCCACCACGATTGTGTCCAGGCCGGCACGCAACTGAGCCGACGTCCGGATGCCGTCAGCGGTTGGCCACTGGTGCGCCGCGTCGGCCACAATGACCGTCCCGTCGGAGAACGCCACCTCGTAGCACGGCCGTCCCAGCATCACGACGGTGGCAGCCACCACCCGCGTGGGCTGCCCGTCGGCGTCGAGCAACTCATCACCGGCCGCGACGTCGCCCATCGTCGTCCAGCCGGCCGGCGTGGGCAGCGGCGTGTCCAGCGCGAGCGCCTTACCCACACCTGGTCTCGCCGCAACGATGATCATCTGGCCCGGATGCAGACCGTTGGTCACCTCATCGAGCTCGGTGAAGCCGGTCGGCACCCCGCGTGACACGCCGCCGCTGGAGGCGATAGCGTCGATCTCGTCCATCGTCGGCTGCAGCAGATCCTCGAGGGGAACAAAATCCTCGGAGAGCCGACGATCGGCAACGTCATAGATTTCCTGTTGTGCGCGGTCGACCACCTCGGCCACGTCGGCGCCTTCGGCTCCGGCGTAGCCGTACTGCACCACCCGCGTGCCGGCCTCCACCAGTCGACGCAGCAGCGCCTTCTCAGCGACGATGCCCGCGTAGTAGCCCGCGTTGGCGGCGGTCGGCACCGTCGAGATGAGGGTGTGTAGGTATGGCGCTCCGCCGATGCGCCGCAGCGTTCCGCGCCGGTCAAGTTCGGCAGCCACAGTGACCGCATCGGCCGGCTCACCGCGCCCATACAAGTCGAGGATGGCGTCGTAGACATTCTGGTGAGCGGGCCGGTAGAAGTCACCCGGGCGCAGCCGCTCCAGCACGTCGGCGATGGCGTCCTTGCTCAGCAGCATCCCGCCAAGCACCGATTGCTCTGCGGCCAGGTCCTGTGGTGGCTGACGGCCGAGATCTTCACTGGGGCCCCCTGAGGCATCCATGTCAGAGCGCGCCAGATCATCGACCACCGCCACGGACCCTCACCTCACTCCCAACCACGTAAATACCGAACCGCGTAAGTTCCGAACCACCCATCCGAACATACATTCGATAGCCGTCACACGGCAGCGTAAGCCACGGCACCGACACCCGCGCCCCCGGCACGCATATCGTTTCGCAACTGCACGAAGGTAAACGTTGCTGGCGAGTACTCCAAGGGGTGCCTGTTCATTAACCTGTGCATGGCGTGTGCATATCCGTCGACACCTGTGTTGAGTGGGTTGTGGAGAACCTGTGGATCAATTCGCGGCGCTGCGACATCAGCCCAGTTAAGCGTCATACAGAGCGGCGCGTTTTGTGTGGACAAGAATCTCTTCGGCGTGTCGGCCCAGGTTACTGCGCCGGGCGTGTTGGCTTTCGGCCAGATTTTGGCAGCGTTACGTACCGGTAACGAGGTCCCCATGGCGACACATTGAAAATAGTTCGCCAGGACGCCGGTTTGATTCGGCCTTCACAGCGGCCTCAAAGCACAAGCAACCCCGGAGGCAGCCCTATCGCGGCTGCCACCGGGGTTCAGCAAATGTAGCGGGTTTAGCTCTGCCCGACGACGTCGAGGGCAAACTCGACATTGACTTCGGGGTGCAGGTGCACCGACACCGGATGGGTGCCCACCGCCTTGATGTGTGTTTTGGGTAACCGGACGATCCGCTTGTCCAGATTTGGGCCGCCGGCCTTCTTGATCGCGGCCACGACGTCACTCGCGGTGACCGAGCCGAACAGCTTGCCCGAGTCGGCTGCGGTCTTCACCGGCAGCGAGACCGGACCCAGCGCCTCGATGGCCGCCTTGATCTCGTTCGCGTGCCCGAGGTCGCGCACCGTCTTGGTTTCACGCGCCCGGCGGATCTCGTCGGCCTGCTTCTGGGCGCCGCGCGAGGCGACGATCGCCAGCCCGCGCGGGAGCAGGAAGTTGCGGCCGTACCCGTCCTTGACCTCAACGGTGTCGCCAAGGGCACCGAGGTGGTCGACATCAGCCGTCAGAATCAGCTTCATCGTTTTCGTAGCTTTCCGTTGTGCTTCAAGTTGGCGTCGGTTATCGCGACGCTGAGGTGAACGGCAGCAACGCCACCTCGCGGGCGTTCTTCACCGCGATGGCGATGTCCCGTTGGTGCTGCACGCAGTTGCCGGTGACACGGCGCGCCCGGATCTTGCCGCGCTCGCTGATGTAGGTACGCAGCAGAGTGGTGTCTTTGTAGTCGATGTTTTGGCCCTTTTTAGAGCAGAAGACGCATTTGCGCGCTTTGATCGGCTTCTCCGGAGCCGGACGCCGCTTGGTGGACTTGGCCATGTGCTTCTTTCTTTCCGTTTCTTACTGGTGTGAAGTTCTTGAATCAGAAGGGCGGTTCGTCGTCGCCGCCGCCGAAGGAGCCCGACGCCGGGGCGCTGCCCCACGGGTCGTCACCCGATCCGCCGCTCGCCTCTGCCGGAGCCGATGCCGGCGCCGGCGCCGGCCGCGACCCACTGCCGAAGCCGCCGCCTCCGCCGCCACTGCGGCTGGCCTTGTTGACCTTGGCAGTTGCGTACCGGAGCGAGGGACCGATCTCGTCGACCTCGACCTCGAATACGGTGCGCTTCTCACCCTCGCGGGTCTCGAAGGAACGCTGCTTGAGCCGCCCGGTGACGATCACCCGCGACCCACGGGTCAGGCTCTCGGCAACGTTCTCCGCAGCCTCCCGCCAGATATTGCAACGCAAGAACAGCGCCTCGCCGTCCTTCCACTCCGAGCTCTGGCGGTCGAAGATCCGCGGCGTCGATGCCACGGTGAAGTTCGCTACGGCGGCGCCCGACGGCGTGAACCGCAGTTCGGGGTCGGCAGTCAGGTTTCCGACGACGGTGATGGTGGTGTCACCAGCCACAATTTCCTCCTGGGTCCGCCTGGTGTGTCGACTTGGGTCGGTGGATGGTCATGAGCGCATTCGAGGTGAGCCTACGCAACGGCGACGACAGCGGGCAGCCGATCGCCGGCCGGCCTGTTAGTGCTTGTCGGTGCGCATCACTTTGGTGCGCAACACCGACTCGTTCAGGCTGAGCTGGCGGTCCAGCTCGGATACCGTCGCGGGCGCGGCCTTCAGGTCGATTACGACGTAGATGCCCTCAGCGTGCTTCAGGATCTCGTAAGCGAGCCGGCGCCGGCCCCAAATGTCGACCTTTTCGACCGATCCGCCATCCTTACGGACGACGTTGAGGAACGTCTCCAAGGATGGGGCAACGGTACGTTCATCGAGCGTGGGGTCGAGAATGACCATGATTTCGTACGGACGCATGGAAACCTCATCACCTCCTCTGGTCTATGCGGCCACGGTAGGTCCGTGGCAGGAGGAGTCGCCTGCGTCGGCAACCGCCCTAGGCTACCGGATGCCTGGCTGACCTCAAAAACCCGGGAAACCTGGAAGCTGTGAGCAACCAGGCCGGAGGCATCATCGGAGCCCCGACGAGGTCGACGGCTCGGTTTCGGTCTCAGCGTCTGTCTCGGTCGGTGGTTCGGCCTCTATCTCTGGTTCGGACAGCACCGGCACGTCCGGTCGCCTGAGCGTGCCGGGACGCAACCAATCCGCCAGCCAATCCGGCGGCGCGTCGGGGGCCCGGTCGAACGGCCCGCTCATCGGGTCGTCCACCCGCCCGCCCCAGCGCACCAAATCCTCGTCGGGACGATAGATCTGCCGGATCACCAGCACGCACAGGGCCACCACCGCAATGTCGCGCAGCAAAACCGTGGTGGTGAAAACCTGCTCCGGCAGCGACCGATTCGGATTGCCGTACAGGTAGTACATCCGCGGCACCCAGACCAATGCGTCGATCGTCATCCACGCCAGCAGGACGCGACGGTGTGGGAGGGCAAGCACGGCCAGTGGTACCAGCCACAGCGAGAACTGAGGGCTCCAGACTTTATTGGTCAACAAGAACGCGGCCACCACCAAAAACAGCAACTGCGCCACCCTTGGCCGCTGGTCAGCGGTGAACGCGACGTAAGCGATCGCCGCACAACACCCTAGGAACAACACGGCAACAACGGTGTTGAGCACCGTCGGTGGCTGCCAGAAGCCCAGCTTGGGATCGAAACCGCGCCAGCCGGTGAATGACTTCACGACGCTGTACAGCGAGTCCATGTCGTCGCCGCGTCGGGTGTTGAGCCGGAAGAACTCCGACCACCCGCGTGGAGCGAGAAACAGCACGGGCAGATTGATCAACAACCAGGTCACCACTGTTGCCGCCGCGGTGCGGGCCAGCGCACCCAGGCGCCCGGTCCGAATTCCCAGCACCAACATCGGTCCGAGGAACAACAACGGATACAGCTTGGCCCCGGCGCCCAAGCCGATCAGCACTCCGGCAATCACCGGCTTGCGCCGCGCCCAGGCCAACAGTCCACCCATCGCGAATGCCGTTGCCAGCGCATCAAAGTTGGTGAATATCTGAAAGATCACCAGCGGTGACGCTGCCACCAGCGCCGCATCCCAGATCCGCCGGCCCGCGAGACCCGCGGTTGCCCAAACCGTCGCCAGCCACGCCAGCGCCAGTCCGAATGCGGCGACGTCGAAGAACATCACTACCTCGGCAATCACCGGAAGTGGGGCGACTTTGCTCAGCGCGGTGTAGGTCTTGGCCAACGCCATTGACGCGTACTGATAGACCCCGGTCAACACCGGATACTCCATGTATCGCACTGCCGGCTGACCGTCGTAGCGGACTTGTGGCACGTCGTTGGAGTCGCGCTCCACCCAGCTCGACTTGTACGGAAAGGCGCCCTGGTTCAACAACTCCGCGCTATAGAGCGGGACTGTGTCGGAGTAGCACAGCTCGTAGTAGGCGCGTTGGTTGTCCCAATTGGCAACCCGTTTGTTACCCGGCCCGGTGGAGCTACTCTGCAGGCAGGCCGCCTTGGTTGACCAGCCGAGCGCCAGGAATACCAGCGCGATCACAAACATCACCCGCAGAGCGGTCATCATCCGGGCGCGGCCAATCAACGCGTGCCGGCCCACCGGCCCTCCGACGGCATCCGCCAGAGCGGCGCCCAAAAAGTCGGTGCGGCTGGGACAATCCCGGCTGTCGACGCTACGCAGATCGGCGGCCAGTGGGCGCGGCGAGATGGTGCTGCCTGACTGCGGCGCGTCGATCATGGTGGCGCTTCGGGACCGGGTGGACCGCCGGGCGGCGGTGGCGGCGGCGGAGGCGGCGGCCCAGCGGTGACCGTGGTGGGCGGACCGACCGGAATGGTTATCCCCGGCGCGATTTCGACAGTGGGCTGGATGACCGTCTCGGCAGGCGGCGGCGGGGGCGGTGGTGGTGGCGCTGCCGGCACACCCGCGTAGCCACCGATCTCCGTCGGCTTGGGGAAGGTCTCGTTCGAGGTACCCTTCAGCGCGCTGTCCATTGTCGACTTCCAGATGTCCGACGGCAAACCCGAACCGTAAACCTCTGCACCCGAAGCGGTTACCAACGGCACGTTGTCCGGCACGGTGCCCACCCACACAGCCGTCGACAGCGACGGGGTGTATCCGACCATCCAGGCATCCTTATTGGCTTCCTTGGTGGCGCCGGTGTCACCGAGCTGAACGGTGCCGGTCTTGGCCGCTGATGCGCGGCCGCCGGCCAAGTTATGGCCATTCGAATATCCGGCTATTGGCTGCATCGCAGCGGTGACGTTGTCCGCGACGGCCTTATCGATGCGCTGGTCACCACTTTCCGCGGTGCCGGCGTCGAACAGCACTTGACCCTCAGCGTTGACAACCTTTTCCACCAAATGCGGCTTGTGATAGACGCCGGATGCGGCGAGCGTGGCGTACGCCGATGCCATGTCGACAGGCCGAGTTTGGTACTGGCCCAGCACGATCCCGTCGTTCGGCGGTCCGCCTTTGCCGTCCTCGGAGAGCGTGTGCTCGACTCCGGGAAAACTGGTCGCGACGCCGGCCTGGTGTGCGGCGTCCGCGACGGCCACCGGTCCGCCCTTGAGTTTGAGCATCAGGCGGTAGTAGGCGGTATTCAGCGAAAGCTTCAGCGCCTCGGCGATATTGCAGGTTCCACAACTCTCGCCGTCGACGTTGGTGATCTTTATGCCGTTCACCGTCAGCGGCGAACTGTCGATCTGGTACCCCAGGCCGATCCCCTGTTGAAGCGCGGCAACCAGTGCGAACACCTTGAAGGATGAGCCGGTCTGCAATCCGGCCTGCGCGAAGTCGAAGCCATTGGCGTCCGAGCCGCCGTAATAAGCGCGTACGGCGCCGTTGTGCGGGTCAATGGAAACCACAGCGGACCGCATGTCGGGGTCCTGCCCGTCGAGGTATTTCGACACCGCCTTCTCGGCGCCCTGCTGGGCCTTCGGATCGATCGTCGTGGTGATTTGTAGACCCTGGGTGTTCAGGGTCTCCTCGTCGATGTTGAAAAGCCCCATGAGTTCTTTGGTCACCTGGCGCTGGATGAGCCCACTCGGACCGGTCGTCTGATTCTGCGCGCGCGCCTGATCGGGCGGCACCGTTGGTGGAAACACCTGTGCCGCGCGATCACCCGGCGACAGAGCTTTGGTTTCCACCATTCCGTCGAGCACCCAATTCCAGCGGGCCGCGGCGCCCTTGGCATCGACAGCCGGGTCCAGCGTTGACGGCCGACGAATCAGCGCCGCGAGCAACGCGCCTTCGGCGACGGTGAGCTGGTCCACGGGCTTGTCGAAATAGGCCTTGGCGGCGGCGGAAATTCCGTAAGCGCCCCGGCCGAAATAGATGATGTTCAAGTAGGCCTGCAGCACGTCGTCTTTGGACCACTCACCCGACATCTTGGTGGCGATAACCAATTCCTTGGCCTTGCGCATCAGACCTCGAAGCCCATGCTGCGCAGAACCGACGAGCGCGTTTTTCACATACTGCTGGGTGATCGTCGACCCACCCTGCAGATCGCCGCCTTGCAGGTTGTTCTCCACCGCCCGGGCGAAGCCGGTGAAGGAAAATCCCGGGTTCGTATAAAAATTGCGGTCTTCCGCGGCGATCACCGCCTGACGCACGTACACCGGCACTTGACTGAGGTTGACGTCAACCCGGTTGCCCTCCGGCGGAACTATTTTGGCGATCTCCGAACCATCGCTGGCCAGGACCGTCGAGACCTGGTTGGTACGGATGTTGCCCGGCTTGGGAATGTCGACGATGAAGTAGGCCATCGTGAAAGTGACGATCGGCAACAGAATCAGCGCAGCGGCCCCGACATAGGACGCTCGTCGCAACCAACGCCAATTCACCCGCTGGGTCCAGTCCAGGCGACCACGCGGTGCGGGGGCTGTGCCAGCTGGGCCGTCGGGGACAATCCGCCCGCTCGGCCCGTCCGACGGTGGCGGCGGACGTCCGCTTCCCGGGGGGCGTCCGGCGAGCGGCCGGTCTCGCCGAGTACGCGGGTCGTTCAGCGCGGCCTTGACCTCTTCGATCGAGTCCTGTGGCACGGCAGTCGACTGCGGGCCGTCCAATGCGGCCTTGACCGCCTCGATCGGGTCGGGCCGTCGGGGCGATCGGTCGTCGACGACCGGCGGGAGGATCGTGGTCAACCGGTCGTCGGGGGGAACCTGGCGGCGTTGATCGGACGCCGAGCCCGGCCGATCGGCTGAAGGGGAGTCGTCGGGAATTGCATGCTTGCCAGCCCGCCCAGTATCCGACCCGCTCGCGTCACTGGACGACTTATCCTGGCGCCCTTCGCTATTCCCCGTGTCCCCAGAGTTACTCAATGGCCGTACGGGCGCCGTTGCGCGCCGTCCGTGTGCCCTTCGGCGGGCGCGCCGCACCGAGCACGTACGACTTGACCAAGTGATTCCAACTGCACGTTCGGCACACCTCCACGACGTGGACGGCGAACTCGGCAAAGCGGGTTGCCAACACGACCAATTCTTCGGCGGTGCGCGCCGAGCCCGATACCGCACCCAGATGTTCGCCGAATACCCACGACACCAGCGTGAGTTGCTCCTTTCGGCAGATCGGACACATCACCTGGCTGGGTTTCCCGTGAAACTTCGCGGCGCGCAGCAGATAGGGGTTCGCGTCGCATACCTCGGACACGCCGGTGCGCCCCGAGTACACCTCGGCCAGCAGGGCGCGCCGACGAAGCGCGTAGTCCACCACCTGTCGCTGCAGTCGCACGGTGACCAGAGTACGTGGCCCCCCGCGGGACCGACATGTCAGCGACGTAGTCGCCATGCGCGCGCCGCGGCGTTCGCTGATCACATTCTCGTGATATTCCCAAGTCGGCTTCTACGATGATTCCCGTGGCGAATTGGCTCGGAGCACCCATTACCGGCGGGGTAACATCTAGCACCCGGGCCAAAGACAACGACCGCCAAGAAACCTGCAAGCTCCTCGACGACGCGCTCAACGATGGCGAGCTGTCCATGTCAGAGCACCGGGAGCGAATCGGTACCGCCACCAACGCCGTCACGCTGGGCGACCTGCAAGCCCTCCTCTCGGACCTACAGACCGACAGCACTCCGGTGCCACCCGCCAAGACCAAATCGCTACCGAAGTTCGGCGGTCGGGGCATTCTCGCCGCCGCCTTCGCCGTGTCGGTGCTCTTGGGCGTCGGCATCGGCTGGGGCCTGTACGGCAACACCAGATCGCCATTGGACTTCACCAGCGATCCGGGAGCCAAGCCCGACGGAATCGCGGCCGTGGTGTTGACCCCTCCCACGCAGCTGCAGTCGCTCGGCGGGCTCACCGGATTGATGGAGCAAATGCGCAAACGGTTCGGAGACGCCATGGGCTACCGGCTGGTGATCTACCCGACCTATGCAACCCTCGACCGAGCGGACCCCTCCAACAGCCACCGAGTGCTGAGCTACGACTACCGCGGCGGATGGGACGATCCGAGAAACTCCTCGAGGGGCGGCGCCACCCAGGGCTCCCCGGTCGACCTGAGTCAATTCGACATAGCGGCGACGGTGGGCATCCTGCGCGGCGCCCCACAAACACTGCATATGAACCCGGCGGGCGTTAAAAACACGTACCTGATCATCTCGGCCGCCAGCGATCCGACCACACCGGGGGCGCTGTCGCTGTCGGCTTACGTTTCCGGTGATTCCGGTAGCGGTTACATCGTCTTCGCAGGTGACGGCGCTATCAAACGGGTCAATCTGCCCTCGTAACGACGCTCCCGAGAGGCCGGGCCAGTGTGATAAGCAGCGCGTGAACGCTTGGTTGTGTTGTGGCAAATATATCGGCGCGATATAATTATCCGAGGCGTCGGAACGACCTAACAGATCACGCATAAGGAGGTGAGTCGATGCTGGAGCTCGCGATCTTGGGTCTCCTGATCGAATCGCCGATGCATGGTTATGAGTTGCGCAAACGCCTGACCGGCCTGCTCGGCGCGTTCCGGGCGTTTTCTTACGGTTCCCTGTACCCCGCCCTGCGGCGCATGCAAAGCGAAGCGTTGATTGCCGAGAACGCCGCGCCGGCCGGCACCCCGGTGCGGCGGGCGCGGCGTGTCTACCAGCTAACCGACGAGGGTCGGGCGCGATTTGGCGAGCTGGTTGCCGACACGGGTCCGCACAACTACACCGACGACGGCTTCGGGGTCCACCTGGCGTTCTTCAACCGCACTCCGGCCGAGGCACGGATGCGCATCCTGGAAGGCCGCCGCCGTCAGGTCGAGGAGCGTCGGGAAGGTCTGCGTGAAGCGGTCGCCCGCGCCAGCAACTCTTTCGACCGCTACACCCGCCAGCTGCATCAGCTCGGCCTCGAGTCCAGCGAGCGCGAAGTCAAGTGGCTCAACGAACTCATCGCCGCGGAGCGGGCGGCCCCCGGTCTGTCCGAACAAACGTAGAGCCCCTGCACCAAACGAACGCCACGGAACACGCGAGACACAAACAGGTTATGAGGTTAGGAGAACGTCCTATGAGTGAGCACCAGTCTTCCGAGGCACCGGAGGTACGAGTCGCCATTGTCGGCGTCGGCAACTGCGCGTCCTCGCTGGTCCAGGGCGTGCAGTACTACCTCGACGCCGACGAGAACCACACCGTGCCCGGCCTCATGCACGTAAAATTCGGCCAGTACCACGTTCGGGACGTGAAGTTCGTGGCAGCGTTCGATGTGGACGCCAAGAAGGTCGGCTTCGACCTGTCCGAGGCGATCTTCGCGTCGGAGAACAACACGATCAAGATCGCCGACGTTCCACCGGCCAACGTGACCGTTCAGCGCGGCCCGACGCTGGACGGGATCGGCAAGTACTACGCCGAGACCATCGAGATCTCCGACACCGAGGCCGTCGACGTCGTCCAGGCGCTCAAGGACGCGAACGTCGACGTCATGGTGTCCTACCTGCCGGTGGGTTCCGAGGAGGCCGACAAGTTCTACGCGCAGTGCGCCATCGACGCCGGCGTGGCCTTCGTCAACGCGTTGCCCGTATTCATCGCTTCCGACCCGGTGTGGGCCAAAAAGTTCGCCGACGCGGGTGTGCCGATCGTCGGCGATGACATCAAGAGCCAGGTCGGCGCGACCATCACCCACCGGGTGATGGCCAAGCTATTCGAGGACCGCGGCGTCCAGCTGGACCGCACCATGCAGCTGAACGTTGGCGGCAACATGGACTTCCTGAACATGCTCGAGCGCGAGCGACTGGAGTCCAAGAAGATCTCCAAAACCCAGGCCGTGACGAGCAACCTGCAGCGCGAGTTCAAGACCAAGGACGTGCACATCGGCCCGTCCGATCACGTCGGCTGGCTCGACGACCGCAAGTGGGCCTACGTCCGGCTCGAGGGCCGTGCGTTCGGCGACGTTCCGCTGAACCTGGAGTACAAGCTCGAGGTGTGGGATTCGCCGAACTCGGCCGGCGTCATCATCGACGCGGTGCGCGCGGCGAAGATCGCCAAGGACCGAGGCATCGGCGGCCCCGTCGTCGCGGCGTCGGCCTACCTGATGAAGAGCCCGCCGAAGCAACTGGCCGACGATATCGCTCGTACCCAGCTCGAAGAGTTCATCATCGGCGCCGACTAGATTGCGCTAACCCGCGAACGTCGAGTTGTTGGGCCAAAGTCCGAAGAAATCGCCCAACGACTCGACGTTCGGACGGGGTTGACGGCATCCCGCTGCAGGGTGTGCTGTGCGACTGCTTAGCATTGGTCGCACAGCACGAGAGCGGGAGCACACATGCCATCAGCGGACCTGCAGCCCGCAGCGTTCCTCCGAACGACCCTTCCGCTCGACCTGTCCCGCCTCAAGGAGCTGGACAGCGGCCGCTACCACTCCATCTGGCTCCCCGATCACATGGTCAGCTTCTGGCCGGACGCCCTCTGGACTCCCGAATTCACCGACCTGGCCAGCGCCTCCCCTTCCCCGCACCGCCACCTCGACGGGCTGGCGATAGCCGCAGCGGCCGCGGTGCTGACCGAGAACGTCCCGCTTGTCACCGCCGTCGTCGACACCGTGCGCCGCCACCCGAGCCTGCTCGCGCAGACGGCGCTGACCATCGACCATCTCGCCAAGGGACGCTTCATCCTCGGCCTCGGCAGCGGTGAGAGCGAGAACACCCTGCCGTACGGCTTCGACTTCTCCCGCCCGGTCGCCCGCTTCGAGGAAGCGCTGACGGTGATCCGGCTGCTTTGGGAAGGCGACGGCCCCGTCGACTTCGATGGACAGTTCTACACGCTGCGGCACGCCCGCCTCGACACCGAGCCATACGAGGGCCGGACACCGCAGATCTGGATCGGCGCCAGCGGACCACGAATGCTCGACATCGCCGGCCGGCACGCCGACGGCTGGTGGCCCGCGGGCGCCTGGACACCAGAGCATTACGCCGAGATGCTCGGTGCGGTAAGGACGTCCGCGGACCGCGCCGGCCGGGACCCGCTCGCGATCACACCGTGCTTCATCCAGATCTGCTTGATCGGCGAGGACGAGAACGCGCTCACCGACATCCTCCGGGCCCCCCTTGTCAAGTCGGTCCTGCTACAGGTCTCGGCCGCGACGTTGCGCGGCTTCGGATTCGAGCACCCGATGGGCGACGATTGGCGCGGATTTCAGGACATCGACCCGGCGATTCTCAACCGCGAACGGATCATCCAGTTCCTGGACAACGTGCAGCCCGAAATGCTCCTCGCCGTCGTGCCGCACGGAACACCTAAGGAGGTCGCGAACATCATCAAGAATTTTGTGGATGCGGGTTTACAGGTACCAAAGATCCTCGACTACGGCGCGATGGCCGGCCTGAAGTACGCGGCGTCCTCGGCGGCGAACGTCAGCGCGGCCGAAGACGAACTGATCCGGCTGTGCGGTGAGCTATCGTGACCGCGCGCTTGGACGCCCTAGCAATGCTGGACGCCGCTCAATCCGAGACCGGACTGAGCGATTACGGCGACACCACGCTGCCTGAGCGGTTCGCGATTGCCGTCGACCATCTGAACGCCATCGGCATGGATGCCGACGGCAGATCCCAAGCGGCGCAGGTATGCCGATGGCTGCTCACTTCGCGTCTGGAATTCGTCGAAGACCGCAACCGATACCCGATCGGCGATGAAGTGGTCGCGGCGCCGATGTTCGTCACTGGCGAACCGCGTTCGGGGACAACGCTCATGCACGCGCTGATGTCCGTCGATCCGGACGCGCGGGCGCTGCGGTTCTGGGAAGTGATGTATCCATCCCCGCCACCCGGCCTCGCCGGCCCAGATGACGGCCGACGTGCGCGGGCCGACGCGGACTGGCGCGAGATCAACGCCAAGATGCCCAAATGGCTGCACAGCCATCCCTACAACGACATGCTGGGCGACGGCCTGCCCGAAGACGAACGGACCTGGGCATTCGATTTCCGGGTCATGACACCCACCGCATGGTGGCGGGTACCGATGCAGTCGCTGGTGGGCGGTCTGCCCACCGACTCCGCGGCGCAGTACCGGCTGCACAAGGCCATGCTGCAACAGCTGCAATACAACCGGCCGCGAAAATATTGGGTCCTGAAAGGCTTTCACGGATTCCGGCTCAAAGAGATGTTCGAGACCTACCCTGATGCCAAGATGGTCTGGCTACATCGGGACCCGGTACAGGTCGCCGCGTCGCGCACCATGATGATGGCCGACATCATGGATGGCATCGTCGGCCCCGTCGACCTGCACGCCGAAGCCAAGAAGCACCTCGAGATGACCCGCGCCGGCGTCGCCAACACGATGACCAATCCCCTGGTTGACGATCCGCGCATTCTGCATGTTCGCTACACCGACTTCATCGCCGATCAGGTCGGTACGGTTGCGCGCTACTACGCGTTCTGTGGTCGTGAGCTCACGGATGCCGCCAGATCGGCGATGCGCGCCTATCTGGCGAACAATCGCGGTGATCGGTACGGCAAGTTCAGGTATTCCACCCAGTTGCTCGTCGACATCGGCGAAGACCTCGATGCTCTGCACGACGAATTCCGGCCGTTCCGAGAGCGATTCGGGGTCGCGATCGAGAACCGGGCGTGACGTGGTGACGGCGCACGAACGTTTGTCGGTGCACAACGTCACCTTTTACGGTGCGTCGTTGGCCGATCTGGAGCAGCACTGGGCAGCGCTCGGCGTGTCGCGATTGAGCATCCTGGATAACCAGCTGCTCGATCCGGAGTTTCCAATGCTGTTGCAGCGCAACGCGTATAACGTGGAGGCCGTTACCCACGTTTTCGCCGGTGGCCTACTGACCAGCGACCCGCACGCTGCACAAGAGGCGTTGTCAAGCGTGATCGACGCCGCCGCCCAGCTGGGGGCGCGAACCGTCTACATGCTCACCGGCGGTCGCGGCAGTCTCACCTGGGAGCAGGCCGCCGAACGGTTCTGCGACATGGTCGCCCCGGGCGTAAAGCAGGCTCAGCGGGCGGGCGTCACGCTGGCAATCGAGACGGCCTCCAGTCTGTACGCCGACATCCATCTCGCCCATACGCTCCGCGACGCCATCACGCTGGCTGAGATGGGCGGAGTGGGCATCTGCATCGACGTATTTCACTGTTGGACGGAGGGCGATTTCGAAGGGCTGGTGCAGCGCGCGCTGCCGCGAACTGAGCTCATCCAGCTGAGCGATTACGTGTTGGGTGACCGGGCACTCCCGGCCCGGGCGGTTCCCGGGGACGGCGCGATTCCGCTGGAAGCCTTCGTGGCCCAAACTCTCGCCGGCGGCTACTCACACGGCTTCGACCTGGAACTGATCGGTCCCCGCATCGAGGAAGAGGGCCGCTTTGAATCCACCCGGCGCGCATGCGATGTCGTCGGCGACATGCTCAACAGATTGGGTGCGTGAATGGCATTTGGTGACGGCCCCGACGACGCGGCGCTGCGATCGGCGTGGACCGAATTCTGCGGGCAGCTGCAACGCGCGGGCGAGCAGGTCTTCAAGAACGCCAACGCCACCTCGGGCGAGCAACGTGTCGATGCGTTCCGCTTTCTCACGCAGAATCTCGGCCAGGCCTTCGATCTGGCCCTGGAGACCCGCGACACCCGCTACCCGGCGCTGCACGCATTCTGCGGTCCGACCCGAAAGCTCGGCGGCGACTGCGCCGACTTCACCTACCAGCAGGCCTGGATCGACGGGCAGTCGACCTATCGGCTGACCGGCAGCCGTGGGACCTCGCGATTCTTCAACGTCACGGTGCAGGGCCCACGCACACCCGGGCCGGGCGTGCTGCACGAACCCTTCGGTGACACACCCGAGGCCAACATATTCGGCCAACAACTCAACATCACCGATGACGGAGAATTCGAGCTCTACATCGGCGGCCCCGAGCGCGGCCCTAACTGGCTGCCCACCACCCCGGGATCACGCAAACTTTTCATCCGCCAAGGGTTCGACCGGTGGGACGAGCTCCCAGCACAGATCCGGATCGAGCGGATCGACATGGAGTCCCCCAAACCGCTACCCAGCCCCGCGGTCATGACCGAGGCGATGGAGTGGGCCGGCGATTTCGTCACCGGTCTGATGTCTGACTGGCCGGAATTCCCGTTCACCTACGGAGGTGTCGATGCCAACCGCCCGAACACATTCCCCCAGGTGGACGCGACCGGCGCCGACAACAAGCGGGGTCGCGCCGCGGCCAACATGTACTGGGAGCTCGGTTCCGACGAAGCGCTGATCGTCGAGTTCGACGCCCACGACGGGTTGTGGATGTTCACCAACATGGGCGTGTTCTTCAACAGCATGGATTACCTCTACCGCCCGATCAGCTATACCCCGAGCCGCACCAAAGTCGACAGCGACGGCCGCATTCGTCTCGTTATCGCTCATCGTGATCCGGGCATCCACAACTGGCTCGACACCCAGGGCTTCGAACGTGGCAACCTAACCTATCGGCACATGCTGGAGGGCCAGCCCGCCGTGCTTGACACCCAAGTGGTCAAGCACGACGAGCTGATCGGCGCACTCCCCGCTGACACCGCCATGGTGGGTGAGCCAGAACGGACCGCCGCTATGTGGGAGCGGTTCCGCGGCATTCGCCGCCGCTATGTTCTTTAGGGGTCTCTTCTACCTTCGAATAAAGTTGAAGCTTGTGACTGAGATCTCTGAAGACGAACTGGCCGGACTATCCGAGTTCTCGCTGCTATCGGAGAACGCTGAGCAAGCCGGGGTTGCCGGTCCACTGCCCGACGTAAAGCGAGTCGACGTGGACACGCCGAACAGAGTCAGCGCGCTGCGCTGGGGTCAGACGCCGCGGGTCGTCTTTCTGCACGGCGGCGGCCAGAACGCACACACTTGGGACACCGTCATCGTCGGCCTGGGTGAACCGGCGCTGGCGGTGGACCTTCCCGGCCACGGTCATTCCGGCTGGCGTGAGGACGGCGACTACTCGCCGCGCCACAACGCCGAGGCGTTGGTGCCTGTGCTGCGCGAGTACGCCTCAAGCGCCGACCTCGTGGTGGGCATGTCGCTGGGAGGTCTGACTGCGATACGGCTCGCGGCGGTGGCGCCGGACCTGGTGCCTGAACTCGTCCTCGTCGACGTCACCCCGTCGGCCTTGCAGCGGCACGCTGAGCTGAGCACCGACCAGCGCGGCACGGTAGCGCTGATGGAAGGCGAGCGGGAGTTTCCCAGCTTCCAGGCCATCCTGGACCTAACAATCGCCGCGGCGCCGCACCGCGAGGTGAAGGCGCTGCGCCGCGGCGTATTCCACAATTCGCGGCAGCTCGACAACGGCAACTGGACGTGGCGCTACGACTCCATCCGCGCCGTCCCCGACTTCGCCGGTCTGTGGGACGACGTCGACGCGTTATCGGCGCCCGTGACACTGGTGCGCGGTGGCACATCGGGCTTCGTCACCGACGACGACGCCGCCGAACTCGCCAGACGCGCAACACATTTCCGCACGACACACGTGGTCGCCAATTCGGGTCACTCGGTCCAGAGCGACCAGCCGCTGGTGCTGATCGACCTGTTGCGCGGGGTGCTCGACGCCCGCTGAGCCCTGGCAACTCACGGGGCATACGGTGGTTCTATGAGCCCTGATCGCCCCGTTCGAATCGGCGTGCAACTGCAGCCGCAGCACGCGCCGCATTACCCGAATATCCGCGACGCCGTTCGCCGCTGCGAAGACCTCGGCGTCGACATCGCCTTCAACTGGGACCACTTTTTCCCGCTCTACGGTGACCCCGACGGCGCGCACTTCGAATGCTGGACCATGCTCGGGGCCTGGGCCGAACAGACATCCCGCATCCAGATCGGTGCCCTGGTCACCTGCAACTCGTACCGCAACCCGGAACTGCTGGCGGACATGGCCCGTACCGTCGACCACATCTCCGACGGTCGGCTCATCCTGGGAATTGGTTCGGGCTGGAAGGAAAAGGACTACGACGAGTACGGCTACGAGTTCGGCACCGCCGGCAGCCGCATTGACGAGTTGGCCGCCGCGCTGCCCCGCATCAAGGCGCGACTGGCCAAACTGAATCCGGTACCCACCCGCGAGATCCCCGTGCTGATCGGCGGCAAGGGTCCGCGAAAGACGCTTCGACTGGTCGCCGAATACGGTGATGTCTGGCACGGGTTCACCACCGTCGACACCTATCCGGCCGCCGCCGCCGCGCTTGGCGACCACTGCGCCGCCGTCGGGCGGAATCCCGCGGCCATAGAACGGTCCGCCGGAGTCGAGAACAACAGCGAGCTGATCGCCAACGCCGCGGGCCTGGCAGCCCTTGGCGTGACGCTGCTGACCGTCGGCTGCGACGGCCCCGACTACGACCTGACCGCCGCCGAAACCCTATGCAAGTGGCGCGACAGTCGTTAACCGGTTGGTCAATCTTGCTCTGAAGAAGCCAAATCGGGGCCCGGCCGATACGGTGGCCGTGATGAGCTTGTGCGACGGCCGGCGTGCGAAGCGCGGCGAGAAGCTGCTCGGATTGGCCGCGACAATGTTGATTGTCTGCGGTCTGACGTTGGCGGTACCGGCGGCACCTGCGGCGGCGGACCGGAACCAATGCGCGCCGGCCGGGTTGGACAGCGCGACGACACTGCCTACAGACCTGACCGCGACCGGTGGCGTCGGCCTGGACAACGACCACACCACATCCACCGTCGAACCGCTGCGCGCGGTGAATAAAGAAGCGCTGGGACTCGGCAAGCCCGGCATCCTGACAGTCGGCACGTTGTCGGACGCGCCACCCAACATCTGCGTCACCCCCACCGGGCAATTCAGCGGCTTCGACAACCAGTTGCTGCTTGCCATCGCCGCCAAGCTGGGTCTGGAAGTGCGCTTCATGGGCACGGACTTCGCCGGGCTGCTTGCCCAAGTAGCGACGCGACGTTTCGACGTCGGCTCCGCGGCCATCAAAGCCACCGAAGCGCGGCGTCATACCGTCGCATTCACCAACGGCTACGACTTCGGCTATTACGCGCTGGTGGTGCCACCCGGATCAGCGATCAAGAAATTCAGCGATCTCGCGGCCGGACAGCGGATCGGTGTGGTCCAGGGCACCGTCGAGGAGTCATACGTCGTCAACACCCTGCACTTGCAGCCGGTGAAGTATCCCGGCTTCACAACCGTGTACGCGTGCCTGAAGAACCGCCAGATCGATGCTTGGGTGGCGCCGGCAACGCTGGCAGCAGCCACGATGCACTCGGGAGACCAGGCCGTGGTGGTCGCGAACACTTACACCCCGGGCGATTTCGTGGCCTACGCGGTCGCCAGAGACAACCAACCGTTGAGGGACGCACTCAACTCCGGGCTGGACGCCGTCATCGCCGACGGCACCTGGGCAGACCTTTACTCCCAGTGGGTGCCAGGAAATCTGCCGCCGGGCTGGAAACCGGGATCCCGGGCAGTGGCCGTCCCGGCACTGCCGGACTTCGCCGCGATCGCGGCGAGTCACCCCCACGCGCCGGCGGGCCCGGCTGGGCCGAAGTCGACCCTGGCCCAGTTACGCGATTCATTCTTCGATTGGAATATGTATCGCCAGGCCATCCCGAGCCTGCTATTCACCGGGTTACCCAACACGATGATCCTGACCAACAGCGCCGCCGTCATAGGACTGGTTCTGGGCATGGCGCTGGCTATTGCCGGAATGTCCCGATCTCGCTGGCTGCGCTGGCCGGCTCGGGTGTACACCGACGTCTTCCGCGGCCTCCCGGAAGTGGTGATCATCCTGCTGATCGGATTGGGCGTCGGGCCCCTGGTAAGCGGGCTGACCAATAACAATCCCTACCCGCTGGGCATTGCGGCGTTGGGGTTGACGGCCGCCGCCTACATCGGCGAAATTCTGCGTTCGGGAATCCAGAGCGTGGATACCGGACAGCTCGAGGCCGCCCGTGCGCTTGGCTTCAGCTATCCGACCGCGTTGCGACTGGTGGTCGTGCCGCAGGGAATCCGGCGGGTGCTGCCGGCACTGGTGAATCAGCTCATCGCCCTGTTGAAGGCCTCCGCGCTGGTGTATTTCCTGGGCCTGATCGCCCAACAGCGAGAGCTGTTTCAAGTTGGCCGGGACCTCAACGCCCAGACCGGCAACTTGTCACCACTCGTCGCCGCCGGTGCCTTCTACCTGATGCTCACCGTGCCGTTGACACACTTGGTGAACCACATCGATACCAGAATGCGCCGGGGCCGCAGTGGCTCAACATCAGATGAGCCCGCGGACACGGCCACTTTCGGCCAGGCAATGACGTGACCGCCGCCGCTACACGGCGCGAGCCGGTGTCCCTGGCGGCCAATGGTATTCACCAGACCCTCGGCGGCAGCAAGGTGCTGTGCGGCGTAGACATCGAGGCGCCCGCCAGTAGCACGGTGGCCATTATCGGCCCGTCGGGCTCCGGAAAATCCACGCTGCTGCGCACCTTGAACCGGTTGCACGAGCCCGACAGTGGCGACATCCTGCTAGATGGCAGGTCGGTCTTACGCGACGACCCCAACGAGCTCCACCAGCGCATCGGGATGGTGTTTCAGCAATTCAATCTGTTCCCCCAACTCAGCGTGCTGAAGAATGTCGCGCTGGCACCGCGTAAATTGCGACAGCTCTCCGCCGACGATGCCCGCGACTTGGCGCTGGCCCAGCTGGACCGAGTTGGCCTGAAGCACAAGGCCGGTGCCCGGCCTGCGATGCTATCGGGTGGTCAACAGCAGCGAGTCGCAATCGCCCGTGCGCTGGCGATGGGCCCGCAAGTGATGTTCTTCGACGAGGCGACCTCCGCGCTGGACCCTGAGATGGTCAAGGGAATTCTGCAACTGATCGCCGATCTCGGGGCGGACGGTATGACGATGATCGTTGTCACCCATGAAATGGGCTTTGCCCGGTCCGCGTCCGACACCGTCGTTTTCATGGATCATGGCAAGGTCTTGGAAAGCGGAACTCCCGAGCAGATCTTCGAGGCACCAAAGACCGACCGGCTGCAGCGTTTTCTGTCCCAGGTGCTTTGACAATGTTTGGCAAGACGGGGACCAAGACGGGATTGGTACCTCTTAGACCTGCCATCTCGGGTTAGACTGCCGACTTATGGCGGACAGCGATTCCACCGCAGTCGAGGTGACGGAGCTTGCGGAGGGTTTGCACCGCACGCTGTCCAAACTCTTTTCGATGCTGCGTCGCGGTGACCCCAGCGGGGCAGTCGCCGGTGATTTGACGCTGGCTCAGCTATCCATCCTGGTCACGTTGCTCGATAAGGGCCCCATCCGGATGACCGACCTGGCCGCCCACGAGCGGGTGCGAACGCCCACCACCACCGTGGCGATCCGCCGGCTGGAAAAGGTCGGGTTGGTAAAACGCTCGCGTGACCCGTCTGACCTGCGAGCCGTGCTGGTCGACATCACCCCGCTGGGGCGCGCGGTGCATGGCGAGTCGCTGGCTAACAGGCGCGCCGCCCTGGCCGCGATGCTCAGTCAACTTTCTGGGTCCGAGCTCAACACCCTGATGAAGGCGCTGGCGCCGCTGGAGCGACTGGCCTCCGGTGACCCGACATCTGGCCCGGCAGGAGCACCCGCGCGCAAGCGGGCATGAAAGTAGCTGCTTACCAAAGGGATTAGCTGCACCCGTAAGCTGACCGGTATGCCAACCGCTTTGATCACCGGCGCCGGTGGCGGTATCGGATCGGCGATCGCCACAGCACTGGCCCCGACCCACACCCTGCTGCTGGCCGGCCGGCCTTCCGATCGCCTCGATGCCGTCGCGGACCGGCTCGGAGCGACGACCTTTCCGCTGGATTTGACCGACACCGACGAGATCGAGGCAAGCTGCGAGATCGTCGATGAACTCGACGTGCTGGTGCACAATGCCGGGGTATCCATCCCCGGCCGTGTCGCCGAGTCCAGCGTCGAAGAGTGGCATGCCACGTTCAGCGTCAATATCTTTGGGCCAGTGGCTCTTACACTCACCCTGCTGCCGGCGCTGCGAGGCGCTCGCGGACACGTGGTGTTCATCAACTCCGGTGCGGGACGCACCGCTTCGCCGGCCATGGCGTCGTATTCGGCCAGCAAGTTCGCGCTGCGTGCGTTTGCCGACTCGCTGCGCGAAAGCGAGCCGCAACTGCGGGTGACATCCATTTTTCCCGGCCGCACCGATAGCGACATGCAGCGTGAGCTCGTGGCGTTCGAGGGCGGCGCGTACGACCCCGCCAACTTCTTGCGGCCCGAAACCGTCGCGGCGGCCGTGGTCAACGCCGTGGCTACGCCGCGCGACGGTCACCTGCACGAGGTCGTGCTCCGGCCCGGACAGCGCTAGCTGGATCGCTTTCGCTTTCAGACGACCAAGTTGACTAGTCGGCCGGCGACGACGATCACCTTGCGCGGGCTGGCGCCGGCCAGGAATGCCTGGACCTTTTCGTCGTTCAGCGCCGCAGCTTTGAGTGTCTCCTCGTCGGCGTCGGCGGCCACCACCACCCGGCCACGGACCTTGCCGTTGACCTGCACCGGATATTCGACCGTGTCTTCGACCAGGTAGGCGGGATCGACCTCCGGGAACGGGCCGTGCGCCAGCGAGGTGGTGTGGCCTAGGCGGAGCCATAATTCTTCTGCCAGATGGGGCGCCAGCGGCGCCAACATCAGCACGAGCGGCTCCACCGCCGCTCGTGGCGCCGAGCCACCGTATTCCTTGGTGAGATGGTTGGTGTACTCGATCAGTTTGGCCGCCGCGGTGTTATTACGCAGTGCCACATAGTCTTCGGATACCCCCGCGATGGTTCGATGCAAAGCCCGCAGAGTATTGACACCTAGCTCCTGTTGGTCGGCTTGCTGGTCGGCGTCGTCGAGAAGCCGGGTTTCGCCGGTGTTCTCGTCGACCACCAGCCGCCACACCCGCTGCAGGAAGCGGTGCGCGCCGACGACGTCCTTGGTCGCCCACGGGCGAGAGGCCTCTAACGGGCCCATCGACATCTCGTACACCCTCAGCGTATCCGCGCCATACTCGTCGCAGATCTCATCCGGTGATATCGAATTCTTTAGACTCTTACCGATTTTCCCGAATTCCTGGAAAACCTCTATCTCGCCTTCCGGACCCGGATAGAAAAACCCGTCTCCGCGTTCAATCACCTTGTCCGCCAGCATGTACGACCCACGAGCGTCGGCGTAGGCGTAGGCCTGAATGTAGCCCTGATTGACCAGCCTGCGGTAAGGCTCCCGGGAGCTGACGTGACCCAGGTCGTACAAAACCTTGTGCCAGAACCTCGAATACAGCAGGTGCAGCACCGCGTGTTCGGCGCCTCCCACGTACAGGTCGACACCGCCAGGGTCGTTCGCGCCATGCTCTGCCGGCCGCGGACCCATCCAGTAGATCTCATTCTCCCTGCCGCAGAACCGCTCTGAATTGTGGGGATCGGTGTAGCGCAGTTCGTACCAGGAGCTACCTGCCCATTGCGGCATCACGTTGGTGTCACGGCTGTAGGGTTTCAAGCCGTCGCCCAGGTCGAGCTCGACACGCACCCAATCGGTTGCCTTGGCCAGTGGCGGCGACGGCACGCTATCGGCGTCGTCGGGATCGAATGCCACGGGCGAGTAGTCAGGCACGTCGGGCAGCTCCACGGGCAGCGCGGCCTCGTCGAGCGCGTGGGGGCGTCCGTCGCTGTCGTAGACAATCGGGAAGGGCTCGCCCCAATAGCGCTGCCGCGCGAAAAGCCAGTCGCGGAGTTTGAATTCGATGCGCGCATGGCCTCGGCCCTCGGACTCTAGCTGCGCGGTGATTCTGGCCTTGGCAGCTGCCACATCCATGCCGTCGAGGTAGTCGGAGTTCACCAGCACGCCGTCGCCGGTGTGAGCTGCCTCCGAAATGTCGCCGCCGGCGATCACTTCCACGATCGGCAGGTGCAGCGCCATCGCGAAGTCCCAGTCGCGCTGGTCGTGCCCCGGCACCGCCATGATCGCCCCCGTGCCGTAGCCGGCCAACACGTAGTCGGCGATGAAAATCGGCACCGGCTTACCGTTGGCCGGGTTGGTCGCGTAGCTGCCCAAGAAGACGCCGGTCTTCTCCCTGCTCTCCTGGCGCTCGAGGTCGGACTTGGCACTTATCGCGCGGCGGTAGGCGTCGACGGCCTCGCCCGGGGTGTCTGCGCCGAATGTCCAACTGGGGTCGGTCGCGTCGGGCCAGGCTGCGGTGACAAGGTCGTCGACAAGGTCGTGCTCGGGCGCCAAAACCAGATACGTGGCGCCGAACATGGTGTCGGGCCTGGTAGTGAATACCTCGATCTCGACTTCCCTGGCTACGTTGGCGCGGCTGGTGGTGGCCGAGAACAGCGCCTGGACGCCGCGGGAGCGGCCAATCCAGTTGCGTTGCATGCTTTTGATCTGGTCTGGCCAGTCCAGCAGGTCGAGGTCGTCGAGTAGCCGGTCGGAATAAGCAGTTATACGCATCATCCACTGCCGCAACCGTTTCCGAAATACCGGGAAGTTGCCTCGGTCGCTGCGGCCGTCCGCGGTGACCTCTTCGTTGGCCAGCACGGTGCCCAAACCCGGACACCAGTTCACGATCGAATCCGCCCGGTAGACCAGGCGGTGGCTGTCGATCACGTCGGCCCGCTCCCCCACCGGCAGCGTCGCCCAGTTCCGGCCGTCCTCGACCCGGCGCGCACCGGAATCGAATTCGGCGATCAGCTCGGCGATCGGGCGGGCCTTGTTGGCCGCAGTGTCGAACCAGGCGTTGTAGATCTGCAGGAAGATCCACTGGGTCCACTTGTAGAACTCGACATCAGTGGTGGAGAAGCTACGTCGAGTGTCGTGCCCGAGGCCCAGCCTGCCCAACTGTCGCCGAAAGTTGACGACATTGGCCTCGGTTCTGGCGCGCGGGTGGGTGCCCGTCTGGACCGCATACTGCTCGGCGGGAAGACCGAAGGCGTCGAACCCCAATGCGTGCAGCACATTACGGCCGGTCATCCGGAAATAACGAGCGTAGACGTCGGTGGCGATGTAACCCAGCGGGTGTCCGACGTGCAGTCCTTCACCCGATGGGTAGGGGAACATGTCCTGCACGAATAGCTTGGACTCGGGTATCGCCTGCCCGTCCGTCGGAGCCAGCGAGCCGACCGGGTTAGGAACGTTGAACGTCCCGCGGCTCGTCCAGTTCTGCTGCCAGGTGGCTTCGATACGGCCCGCCAGCTCCGCGGTGTAGCGGTAGCGCGGCGCATCGGAGCCACCTGGCGCGTCGGTCGGGGAGTCGGTCACTTGAACAGGGTATAAGGACCGCGGCGTCGGGTACGCCGGCCACAGGTTGATCTCGGTTGCGTTGCGTGCCGGTCAGGACTTCGTCCCAGCTGCATATCGAGCCTGTTCACGACGTTTGAACCGTGCCTACAGTCAGGCTCTAACCACGGGTGCTCACGCCCCAGCCATTGGGAAGGATCGACGCGGATGATGCACATCGCACCCAGTTACCGGGCATTCGCAGAGGGTATGGTCGCCGGCATGATCGGCGTCGCGGTTTTCGCGGGCGCCAAGGCTTCGGCTGATCCTCTGCCTCCAGCACCACAACCCGTCCCAACCGTCGCCGCCCAGGGCCCACCCGCGCAGAGCGTCATCGCGCCAGGGGGAACCAGCCGATTCATCGCCACACCGCCGGCAGCGAACGCGTTCGCGCCGTCAACTCCCGCCGCCGTACCGGTAGTTCCCAGTACCGCGGCCGCGCTGCCCGCGCCGGTGCCGCCCACCGTGACACCCGCCGTCACCGGGACGCTGCGTGATTACCTGCAGGCCAAGGGCGTGAAGCTGGAGGCGCAAAAGCCGGAGGGATTCAAGGCCCTCGATATCACACTTCCGGTGCCCGGTCGCTGGACACAGGTTCCCGACCCCAACGTGCCCGACGCCTTCGCGGTGATCGCCGACCGGCTCGGTAGCAGCCTCTACACGTCGAACGCGCAGGTGGTGGTCTACAAGCTGGTCGGTAAATTCGACCCCAAGGACGCCATCACGCATGGCTTCGTCGACAGCCAGCAACTACTCGCGTGGCAGACCACGAACGCCTCACAGGCTGATTTCGCCGGATTCCCGTCGTCCTCCATCGAAGGCACGTACCGGCAAAACGAGATGATGCTCAACACCTCGCGGCGCCACGTCATCGCCACTTCCGGGTCGGACAAGTACCTGGTGTCTTTGGCGGTGACGACCGCGCTTTCGCAGGCAGTTACCGATGGTCCAGCGACCGACGCCATCATCAACGGATTCCGGGTCGCCGTGCCCGGGGCTCCGGCCCCGCTGCCGGCCCAGGCGCCCAGTGCGGCACGGGTCGGGACCCCCGCCCAGACACCCCCGGTGGCCCCGGCGCTGGCGCCGGGGCAAGCGGCCCTGTCCAGCCAGACGTCGCCCCAGCAAGCGGTACCGAACTTGTTCACGCTGGTACCCGGACTGCCGCCGCTGCCGAACTTCAACTTCGCGCCCCAGCAGTAACCAGGCGCCGGCGGCCCGGCAGGCGGGTGGCGGCCCGGACTCGTATTGTGGGCGCATGTTGATCGCGGGGATGCTCTGCATGTGTGCGGCGGTGGCGGCCGCCGGGTTCGGAACTTGGTCACTTTCGCAGGGCCAGACCATTAGCTCCACTCAAGTAGCGCTGCGCGCGATGGCGCCTACGCAGCTGGCGGCCGCGGTTATGCTCACCGCGGGCGGTGTGGTGGCACTGGCTGCGGCTCCCCGGACCGCGTTGGTGGTGCTGATCGTGTGTGTCGCCGGCGCCCTGGGCACGCTGGCCGCGGGGTCCTGGCAGAGCGCGCGCTTCGCCGTGCAACGCGAAGCGTCAAACTCTAAGCCGGGCAATTGCGCCGGCAGTTGCGTGGCGTGCACCCAGTCTTGCCACTGACCAAGCTGCCCATGCCGTCATGGTGAAGCCGCTGGCGCGGCTCTCCACGATTCCGGTGGACGCCTTTCTGCTGGCGCTGGCCGCGACTGTGGCCCTTGCCGCCCTGCTCCCGGCTCATGGTGACGCCGCTCAGGCCGTTTCCACAGCCGCCAAAGCGGCTATCGCGTTGCTGTTTTTTCTCTACGGCACCCGGCTGTCGCCGCAGCAGGCTTGGCATGGCGTCCGGCAATGGCGGCTGCACCTGCTGGTGCTGGCCACCACATTCGTGATCTTCCCGGTCCTCGGGTTAGCCGCTCGGGTGTTGGTCCCGACGGTGCTGAACATGGACCTGTACAACGGGTTGCTGTTCTTGTGCCTCGTCCCGTCGACGGTGCAATCTTCCATCGCGTTTACCTCGATCGCGCGGGGCCATGTCTCGGCGGCCATCGTCAGCGCATCGCTGTCCAACATCCTCGGTGTGGTGCTGACACCCCTGCTGGTGGTGCTGCTGATGAACACCAGTGGCGCGCCCCGCGTCGACGGCGCCGCCGTCCGCGACATTGTGCTGCAGCTGCTGCTGCCGTTCGGAGCGGGCCAGTTGGCACGTCCATGGATTGCCGGGGTGACCGCCCGGTACGCGGCATTGCTGAAGGTGGTCGACCGCGGGTCCATTCTGCTGGTCGTCTACACGGCCTTCTCGATGGGCGTTGTCCAGGGCATTTGGGCGAGCGTCGACGCGTGGCGGCTGGTGTTGGTGGCCGTCGTCGCCGCGCTGCTGTTGGCGCTGGTACTGATGTGGACCACGGTGATCGGCCGGCTGACCCGACTGGACCGCGGCGATGCGATCGTCCTGCTCTTCTGCGGTTCCAAAAAGAGCCTGGCGTCGGGCCTTCCGATGGCGTTGGTGCTCTTCCCCGCCGCGACCGTCGGGCTGACCATGCTGCCGCTGATGATCTTTCACCAGATTCAACTGGTCGTCTGCGCCGTGATCGCCAGCCGACTCGCACGAGGTAATGCCGAGAACACTTCACCACTGACGGAAGTCGGGGAGGAACCCTAGTTTCGGCTCACGTCGATCGGGTGGGTAGCGAGCAACGACAGCGGCAGCGGCTGCCGGCGCAGCACCTGCCCCCACAGGTCGGCCCTCGGCCCTACCAGAACGTCAGACGGCAACGCCGACAACACAATCCAGTCGTCGCGCTCGATCTCGCCTTCGAGCTGGCCGACGGTCCAACCAGAATACCCGGCGAAGATTCGCACCCCTTCGACCAGCGGTTCGATCAGGTCGGGCTCAGCGTCCAGATCGACCATCACCATCCGGCCCGATACATGCCGCAGGCCCGGCACATCGGTGGGATCGGCGCCGACCCGCAATGCCGCCAGGCACAAGGCTGCATCCCGCTTCACCGGTCCACCGATGAACATCGTCTTTGGCTTGGCCGCCAGTTTCGCCCACTGCGGCAACACGTTGTAGACGGCGGTCTCGCTGGTTCGGTTGAGGACCACGCCCAGTGTGCCGCCGTCGTTGTGCTCTACGATGTAGATCACGCTGCGGCGAAACGTCGGTTCGAGAAGATCGGTGTTAGCCAACAACAAAGTGCCTGCGCGCACCCGCTGTGCGGCGGGTGCGACAGAGTCTTCGGGATCTTCGGACTGCGCCACCCAACCATCATCGCATCCCCGCACAATCATCCGGGGGAAACGAGCATGGGCTACGAATATTTGTACTGTGGATGGGCGGCTGTTTTTCCGAGGGGCGCCGCGAGCCTCACTTACTCCAATCCTGAAAGTCGGTTCTGTGATCCAAGCCCGGACGCGGTCGCGCGCAGCCGGTGAGATTTGGCGGGCGGCGCACGAGTTGCCCGACTTCTGGCGACTGCTGCAGGTCCGGATGGCGAGCCAGTTCGGTGATGGGCTTTTCCAGGCCACACTGGCCGGCGCGCTGCTATTCAACCCGGACCGCGCCGCGGACCCTATGTCGATCGCGCGCGCGTTCACAGTGCTGTTCTTGCCCTATTCGCTGCTGGGTCCGTTCGCCGGGGCACTGATGGATCGCTGGGACCGGCGGTGGGTTCTGGTGGGCGCCAACCTGAGTCGCCTGGTGCTGATTGCCGGGATCGGCACGATTCTGGCGGTTCGTGCGGGCGAGATGCCGCTGCTGCTTGGCGCGCTGTTCGCCAACGGTTTTTCGCGATTCGTGGCATCAGGCCTGTCCGCGTCCCTGCCCCATGTGGTGCCGCGCGAACAGGTCGTGACGATGAACTCGGTATCTACCGCATCAGGTGCGGTAGCGGCCTTCCTCGGCGCAAACTTCATGCTTTTGCCGCGCTGGTTCGTCGGCCCCGGCGATGGCGGCGCCTCCATAATCGTCTTCTTGACCGCGATTCCGGTGGCACTTGCGTTGCTGCTGTCGTTGCGGTTCGGCCCCCGCGTACTCGGTCCGGACGACACTCAACGCGCGATCCACGGTTCCGTTCTCTATGCGGTGATCAGCGGCTGGATGCACGGCGCGCGCACGGTCGCGCGCTACCCGACGGTCGCCGCCACTCTGTCCGCCCTGGCCGCGCACCGGATGGTGGTGGGCATCAACTCGCTGCTGATGTTGGTGCTCGCACATCACACGAAAAACGCGGCGGTCGGGGGCTTGGGAATCGCGCTGCTGTTCTTCGGCGCGTCGGGACTTGGATCGTTCCTGGCCACGGTGCTGACGCCGCCCTCGGTGCGGCGCTGGGGACGCTACGCCGCCGCGAACGGTGCGTTGGCGGCAGCCGCGCTGATCCAGGCCTCCGCGGCCGGGTTGCTGCTACCGGTCATGGTGGCGTGCAGCTTCTTCCTGGGCGTCACCGGCCAAATGATCAAGCTGTGCGCCGACTCAGCGATGCAGATCGACGTCGACGACGCCCTGCGCGGACACGTATTCGCGGTACAGGACGCACTTTTTTGGGTGGCGTTTATCGTCTCGATCACGATCACCGCGACGTTGATTCCCGAAGATGGGCACGCGCCCATACTCGTACTCGTCGGGTCGCTGATTTATCTACTCGGGCTCGTCGTCCACAGCGTCATCGGCCGTCGCAGCCAGCCGGCGAACGATCGCTAAAGTACGACGGGTGATTACTCGTCGGAGGCAATGATGGCTGGTCCCGGGCCGATCGTCGCCGACTTGCGTGCCGAAAGCGACGACCTCGACGCGCTCGTTGCGCCGCTACCCGCCGCCGCCTGGGCCGATCCGACGCCCGCGGCGGGCTGGACCATCGCACATCAGATCGGCCACCTGCTGTGGACGGACCGGGTGGCGCTGACCTCGGTGACCGACGAGGCGGAATTCGCTGACGTGCTTTCCGGCGCTGCAGCCGATCCAGCCGGCTTTGTCGACGCCGGTGCCGAAGCACTCGCGACCACGCCACCCGCAGACCTGCTTGCCGACTGGCGACTCACCCGCGCGCGGTTACACGAGGCGCTGCTGACCGTCCCCGATGGCCGCAAATTGCCGTGGTTCGGGCCGGCGATGAGCGCGGCGTCCATGGCGACCGCGCGGTTGATGGAGACCTGGGCGCACGGTCTCGACGTCGCGGACGCCCTCGGCGTCAAACGGCCCGCCACGGAACGCCTGCGGTCCATCGCACATATCGGGGTACGGACCCGCGATTACGCGTTCGTCGTCAACGATCTCGCTCCTCCGAGCGAGCCGTTTCTGGTCGAGTTACGCGGACCTGGCGGCGACACCTGGTCGTGGGGCCCGCGCGATGCCGCCCAGCGTGTCACCGGTTCCGCCGAGGACTTCTGTTTCCTGGTCACTCAGCGACGCGCACGCGACACCCTCGACATCACCGCGGTCGGCGCCGATGCGCGGCGCTGGCTTGAGATCGCGCAAGCCTTCGCGGGGCCACCCGGCAGGGGTCGATGAGCGCGCTGCGCGCGAAGATACGTGTAATCACCGAGATCGACGTCAGCGCGGAAAAGCGCGACTCAAAGTCAAGTGGTTAGTGCAACACGGGCTAGGCGGCTTGGCTAATTAGTGTGGCGAGGCGTTGGGCGGGTGTGTCGAGATCGAGTGTGGGTCTGGGCCGGCTGTTGAGCTTGTCTTGGACTCGTTTGAGGTCGGCTTTGGTGTGGGCGCTGAGGTCGGTGCCTTTTTCGAACCAGAACCGTAAGAGCCGGTTGGTGTTTTCGTTGCTGCCGCGTTGCCACGGTGAGTGTGGATCGCAGAAATACACCGGAGTGTTGAGGTCGAGGTGGATCTGTTTCCAGTTCGCCATCTCGCTGCCGCGGTCCCAGGTGATGGAGCGCCGCAGGTGGTCGGGAAGCTCGCGCATCGCCTCGATCATGGCCGCGGCGACGGTGTCGGCGGTGTGATCGCCGGACAGGTGCAACAAGATGGTGAAACGGGTGCTGCGTTCGACCAGGGTGCCGATCGCTGAACCGGATGCGGTGCTGCCCAGGATCAGATCGCCCTCCCAGTGCCCGGGCACGGCACGATCCGCGGCTTCGGCGGGCCGCTGGGCGATGGTGAATTGCTCACCGCTGCTAAATACCCCGCGACGATTATCAGAGCCCCGGCGCTTACGTGCTGCCCGTTTCGTCGACAAGCACGTGTGCAGGTCAGCGCGCAGGCTGCCGCGGGTCTGCACGTACAGGCATTTGTAGATCGTTTCGTGGCTCACCCTGGCCAGCTTGTCATCGGGGTGATCGCGGGCCAACATCTCGGCGATGAGTTTCGGGCTCCACCCGTCGTCCATCCAGTTCTCGATCGACGTACACAGCGGATTGTCGACCAGCTTGAATGCCTTGGGTCGGCAGGCTTTTTCACCGGCCCGGGCATGTGCCATCAGGGCGTGATAATCGCCATCAGCATTACGGTTGCGCTGATGCTCGCGATAGACCACCGATCGATCACGCCCGATCCGCTTGCCGATCTCTGCGTAGCTCAGCTCGTTGTCAAGGCCACGCATAATCTCCACGCGCTCCCCGGCGCTGAGCCGGTGCCCACGCCCGCCGGGCAAGGACACGTTCCCCGGGTTTGCTAGACCGTGATCACCAGTTCCCTTGAGTAACTCCATCCCGCCAGCTTCACGCCACCACACCCACCCCGTGCTGCGCGACACGCCCAACTCCACCGAGGCCCGCGCCACCGCCACACCACCGCAGACTCGATCGAACAACTCACGCTTGACCGACCTCGCGACCGGATAACCACGCGGCATAGCAACCTCCCAAATCATCGGATGTTGCACTGACCGTATGAATCCGCCCGAGTACGCCGCGCGCTAACGTCGATCTCGGCGGATGGGACTATTCCGAGTCCGTCCGGTCGCCGCAAACGACGACGCGCGCACGCGTCACGTCCTTGTCAGTATCGCCACCACTTCCGCGCGACAGCATGCCCGCCGGCGACATGGGCATCGGGCTACCGCCGATTCCCATGAAAGCTGTCGGGCCACGTACTTCGGCAGCGTTCAGCACGCCGGCGCGCAGGCTACCCGGCCTGCCACCGGCCTCTGGCTCGAAGCTGCTGGTGGGACGGGTGTAGCTGGTAAGTCCGGCGCCTGAGAAACCGCCGAGGCCGCCCCCGCCACCCACCGACGCGGCGCCGAGGCCTCCCGCGGCGCCCCCACCGGCCAGCACGGGCTCGGCGACAGCCCCGGCCTCCGCAGCGGCATTCGGAGCCCCACCCGACTGAAGTAGACCGATCATCGAAGACATCAGTCCCTGCGGAAGGCTCGTGAGACCCTGAATTCCCTGCGTCGGGGCTTGGACCAGCTCTTGCAGCGGTTGGGTGACGCCGGAAATCATCGACATCGGCTGCTGCAGCAGCGAACTCATCTGTCCGCCCGCATCGGCCGGCGCCGACGCAGCCTGACCCGCGACCTGACCCGAGGCTTGCACCGCGTCACTCATGCCGGTCTGTCCCGCCGCTTCGGCCACCGCCTCACCCGCGGCCGCGGGCGCAGCCGGCGACGCGCCCATCGGGGCGGCGGGCGGCGGAACGGCCAATACCGCCGTCAGCGCGCTGAGCGCGCCGGAGTACGCCCAACCCACGCTGGAATTGTGCGGCCAATGTTCCCCGTAGTATTCCGTCTCACGCTCGGTGATCGCCGGGAAATTCACCCCAAAGGCGTTGGTGGCGTACAGCACTTGAGTCTCGGCCCGGTTGGTAAGGGATACCAACGAGGGGATGACCGAGGATTGCGCGAGCATGAATGCCTGCACGGCGGCCTGCGTAACGGTAATTTTGTGCGCTGTCCAGCCCACCAGTGTCTGTAAACCGAGGTTGAGCCCGTTGTTTGCCACCATGGAGGCAACCGAACCAAAACCTTGCCACTGCGCGGCCGTAGTCAAGGCGTTGAGCGTGGAAAGGCCCATCGCCAATTCCTTGTTAATCGTCTCGGTGACCCAGACCGCGGTATTGGCGACCACCGACGCCGGGTTACCCGCCTCGAAGATCCCGGCAACTACTTCGGGCGGACCTGTCCACCTGGGGTCGGGCATGGTGGTGTCTTAAATCGGCAATTGGCTGAGTGCAGCACCGATCGCCTCGACGGCGCCCGTGGTGGCGGAGGCCAGCCCCTGTGCACCCGAGTAGGCGGTCCGCTGCCCGACGTGCTCGGTCGTGGTGGCGATGTACGCAGCTCCGGTGGCGTTCAATGCCGCCGCGAACTGAGCGGAGTCCTCATCCAACGCCATCGGTATCACGCCGGTCAGCGCGGCCGATCCGGCGCCGGTGGTGGCTGCCATCTCCTCGCCGATACCCGCCTCGGTGGCCGCCGAAGTGTCGACGGCGCCCGGAACCATACTGAATAGCCCAGCCATATTTCCCCTCCCACTTTTTGACAACCCTACGTGGCAGAATTCCCCTCGTACCGCTCTCCGGAAAAGTTGTGGTGATAACCCCGCGGAGGCGTCCGATTCTAAATTGGACAGCGCCCGCTGTCGACTCACCCAGCTATTCCGGCGCTCCTACCAGCACTCCCTCAATCACCCCTTCGGTTGTGACCATCAGGCCGCGCCCCGGGGGTAATTGCTGCGCTGCTATCCGGCCGAACACCTTGACCCCCGCCGGATCGTTGTCCATGAATAGCGTGGGCGCCCGCGAACTGGTCATCTTCTGCAGGAATGGGTTCGTCACCGATACCCCTGCCCAGTTGCCCGGCAGGCGCGAAACGATGACGTGCAGACCGATCTCGCGGCTGCGTTCGAGCAGTCCCCACAATGGCGCGGTTGCGGCCTGCTTGCCGATCACACCGTGTGGGCGCAATTCCTGCTCATCATCGATCAGCAGGAAATGGTGCGGACCGTCCCAGGTGCTGCGGTTCAACAACTCTTCCTGGCTCAGGCCCGAGGGAGGAAGGCGGCCGCGCAGGCTCTCCGCCAATCCCGCGATCACCTCGTCGATGTCGTCGGCCGTGTACGCGTAGGCGCGCACATGCGGTCCTTGAACCTTACCGATGAGCGATGTCTTCGGATCGATGATGGTGATCTGCGCCTGTTCCGGGGTAAGCCTGCCGGTGATCGCCTGCCCGACTGCCGCGAGGGTCGTTGTCTTGCCGCACGACTGCCGCCCGAGCACGAGCATGTTGGGAACCGTTCGGGTCGAAAGAATCGCCGGTTGCAGGGCGCTTTCGCTGATCGCAAACGGAATGTTCAAAGGGTCGGCCGCCTCCGCGGTCTGCCCGAACGCTGCGACAACCTGGCTGAGCTGAATCCGGTCGGGCAGTCGTGCCAACTTCTCCAGCCTGCCGGCCCCGGTCACGTCCGCGATCACCGCGCCCATTTCGCGCGGAGGCACCCGTTGACCGGTGGCCCCGGCGATCTCCGGCACTCCGATGAGTAACTCATGGCCTTCCCGGGTGACTCCGAAACCGGGCCGGTCAAGCGTGTTTCGGGCGGCCTTCCGCCGCTCGAAACCCTCGCCCATTTGGGTTTCGTCAGGATTGCTCAGTCGCAGTTGGATCCGCGCGTTGGACACATTGACCAGGTGTTGCTTTTGTCCCACTAGCCACGCCGTCGCAGTAGTCATGACATGGACGCCGTAGGACAGGCCCTGGCGGGCGACTGCGATCAGGCGGTCTCCCATCGCTGCTGCCTTGTCGTAGAGGTCGCTGAAGTTGTCCACCACAAGAAAGACGTCGCCGAACTTGTCGTCCGGATCAGTGGGGCCATCGCCCGTCCGCGTCGAACCGACGCTCCCGGAATTCAGAGATGTCGATTTGGTACTCCCTGAATGACGCCTCCCGGGCCATGATCAATCCCTCGATCGACGCGAGGGTCCGCGACACACCCTCCGTGTCTGTTTGGCTGACGACAGATGCCACGTGCGGCAACTCCTCAACCGGGTACAGCGACGCACCGACGCAGAAGAAGGTGACGCGCTCGGGGCGGTACATCAACGCCGCCGATGCCATCAGCGTCATCAACGTGGTCGACTTTCCGCGCTGAGCGGTGGCGACCACCATGATGTTGTCCATCTCGGCGTCGATCGCGTGCACGCGTTGGGAATGCTCTTCGGGGATGTCCACGATTCCCACCGGAAAGACCAGGCCCGGGTTTTGCCCGTAGTCGACGTGCCACGGCTTGCCGCGCCAGCGGGCCACCAGGGCGTCGACGGGCTCGCTGACTTCCAATGGTGGAAGCCAGATCTGGTGCGGCGGGCGCGCAGGGTGGGAAAGCAGCGACTCTCGGATGATGTCGACCAGCTTTTTCTTGCGAAATCCATCGGAGTGGAACAGGAACTCGTCGGGCTCCTCTGGTTCATCGGCGATGGCCAAGGCCGCGCTGTCCTCTTCACTAAGGGGCTGGTAAGCCCAGGTGAAGGAGCGCGGCTGTGAAAAGCTCACGGCCACCGTCTTGTTCACGTTAACGGCCCGCTTCGGCACAACGAATGGGGCCGACACGTAAAAGCACCGGAATTGATCCAGGTCACGCGGCCCCACCTTGAGCAGGGCGTACCCGTTCTCTTTAGACGGAAGGTGCAGCGCCGAATCGCTGCCGATGACATCGCGGGAATCCTCGGCCGTCTCGGCGCGCAACGCGACTCGGAAAGCGATGTTGCTCTTGGCTTTACTCAGGGACGATAGATCCAGTCGCTGGCCGCCGAGCGTGAAGAAGACGTTGCACCCGCGTCCCTCCTGACCAATGTGGATGACCAGATCGATCCACTCCGGGTGATGAATGAACAACTCGAGGTACTCATCGATGATCACGAGCAGAATCGGCACCGGCTCCAGGTCCCGGCCGGCCAGGCGCATCTCCTCGTACTCGTTGGCATCGCGCGCGCCGGCATCTTTGAAAAGTCGGTAACGCCTGGCGATCTCGCCATTGATCGCCTTGCGCATCCGTTCTGCCAGGTGTCGGTCGTCCTTGCCCAGGTTAGACAGCGAACCGGCGACGTGCGGAAATCCCTGCAGATCCTGGGCAGCCGACTCGAACTTCATGTCGACGAAGATCACGATGAACGTCTCGGGTGAGTGCGTCAGCGCTATCCCACTGCACAGCGACAGGAAGTACTCCGACTTCCCCGAGCCCGACGTCCCGATCACCACGGAGTGGAATCCGAAACCACCGAAATCCTTGGCGCGCAGGATGATATATTGCAGATCGCCGCCCTGTTTGACGCCGACGGGCACCATCGCCCATTTGTGGTCGCCGCGGCCACGGCTCTCGGCCCAAAGCCTGTCGACGTCGAGTTCGCGCGGGTCGCTGATCCCCAGCGCCCGTAATAATTCACCGCCTTGACTGTCGGTCTCGGATAACTCCCCGGCGCTCATCGGGGCCCAGCGGGCGAGCGCCCGCGCGTACCGATTGGCGGTGCTCTCGGCGAGCATGTCGGCCACCGCGTAGAAGGTGCCGCGGTGCGACAGCCTGCCTTCGCGCAGCCCGAAACGCTGGCTTTCCTCCGCGAACCCGACGCCGACACCGGGCCGGGTCGCCAGCCGCAACACAGTGATACCGACCATGCCCTTCTGGCCCGTCACGCCCTCCCATTGCTCTGGCGTGCCGACGTTGTCGTCGACGATCACCCAGTGCGGACCCAGCGTCAGGCCCGGCGTCGACTCCATAGGCGACGGCATCGAGGTCGGACTTGTGCCGACCGGTGGCGTCCACGGTCCCCGGCCCTTGCGGTGCAGCTCCGCGTCCAGCGCTTCTTCCAACTCCATTGGAGACGCGAAAACCAGTCGGCGCAGTCCGCAGGCGTCGAACATCTCGTCATGCTGATTGTGCGGCAGCCACACCAGCCACGACCACTGCTCGGGATGTCGAGTGACCACCATCAGCTTGAGATCGCTAGGGCTGTGGTACACGGCAAGAGAGGAGATAATCGACCGCAGGAGGCTGTGCAGTTCGGCCGGATCGTCGCCGATGAAGCTGAACCCGGGTTTCGACCGCAGACTCAGCACCTTTCCGATACCGCGAATTTTGCTCTGCTCGAGAATGAAATCCCTTAGCGCGCCGCCGGTTACGGGTTCCAGCTCTTCCCCTACCGGGACATCGGGCCATTGGAGCGAAACCGCCGATTCGCTGGCTTGCTGCACACCGATGCCCAGCCGGACGTCAAGGAAGTCCGGGTCACCCACGCGCCGCTCCCACATCCGCGGACCACCAATGACCGTGTCCAACTGCTGCGGATCGCCGTTTACAAAGAGCTGGCTGCGGCGCTGCTCCTGAGCGGCCCGCTGAACTTCGTCGCGATCATCGTCGAGTTGGCGCAGGTAGCTACGTCGCTGCTTTTCTTGCTCTCCCCAGCTTATCCGGCGCCCGCGCCCGAAGCGCCCGCTGAACATGAGCGTACCGAACCCAACGAGGCCGATCATCGGGAAGAATCCGGACTGCAGCGATCGAATCCCCGATGCATACATCACCACGAGGGTGCCGACGATCCCAATCAGCAGCGCGGGCAGCGCGATCATCAACAGGATGTTGCGCGGCTCACGCTCCGGCAGCGCCAGCGGTGCGGCGACCGCGATTCGAACCGGAGGAACGCTCGGCGGCGTCTTACGGGCACCGCGGACGAAACCTCGCTTGGACACGTTTACCCTCCGATAGACGCTTCGTTGGATTGCGGAATGGGGTTGGATTGCGGAATGGGCGCCACCGCGCCACCTGCGGACACCGCGTCGCGCGCCACTAGGGCGGCGTCGCGGCTGATCGCCGGCCCGGCGGCGAAGGTGCGCAGCACCGGCCACGGTGCCTGCACCGCCAGGCGCGGATCCAGCCCTAGCGCCTGCAAGGTCGGATGATCCTCCTGAATCCCATACCGAACACCCTGGGGTGAAAGCCAATACAAACTTTCTCGACTACCCGCCGTCACCACACCACTGGTGGTCGCTACGAAATTCGCCGCGCCCGGCAGAACCAGGGTCTGATGCGCCTCGGCTGAATCCGGATCGCGATTGTCGCGGACCAGCTGCACTACACGGGAATCCATGCCGATCGGGACCGGTAGCCCGCGTCCGGTGAAGATCGTGATCCTGGCCTGAGGGTCGCTGGTCTGCTTCTCCCACCCTACGCAGGTCACCGGATTAGCTGAGGTGTCAACGAATTCCAGCTTGCCCGACGGGTAGTAGTCGACGTCGATCACGTCAACCACCGGGATGTGGATCAGCTTGTCGGGGGCGACCAGCGTCGGCGTCGTCGTGCCCTGCGAGTCCCCGGTACGCAACAGATCCGCGACGAATCTGGTGATCTTCTGCAGACCGCCCGGAAGCAGCGCATAGAAGCCGTCGACTTCGCCGCTGGCGTCCCGCGTTTCCAGCACGCTACCGACCAATATGCCGGGAAGCCACCGTGATGGTGTTCCTGCTTCCGGGATTGCCGGCAAGACAAGGGGTTCCGTTGACGGCATGGCGTCGAAAACGGAGTTGGAGATTTCGATCGGATACGTCACTCCCGGGTCGAGGCCGAGATTGAAGGTTACAGACCGGTCGGTCGGGTCGATGCGGGATCGTTGCCCACCCCAGATCACGTAGGTGGCGCCCTTATGGGTCGCAAGGACTGCCTGTGTCTGGCCCATCGCCGCGGCGCGGCCGAACGGAGTGAGCTGGCCGGCGATGGATGTCACCACCGGAGCGGTTCCGCTGCCCCGGGCGGCCGCAGTATCGCAAACCGACCAGGCCGAAACGCCGCTCGACGTAATCGGCAGGCTATCCGGCACACCGGGAATGCCGATCAGCGGGCCCCGTCGGGTATTTGGCGATCTCGTTCGCCTTGACCCAGGTGGGGCTGGAGGCGTTGCCGACCGCCAGCCGCGCGGAGGTCAGGTTGAGCGCGGGATACAACCGGCCATTGATCTTCGCGTATACCGCGCCGGTGTCGCGGTCACCAACGATCGCCGACTCGCCGATCAAGCCCGCCGGCTTCATGAAGTGCAGCAAAGCCATCCAGCCGACGCCGATGACGACGAGCACGATCGACAGTGCCACCGCCGCTTGCTGTTTGCGATCGTCGTGTTTCATCCGCACCGAAAATCTGGTGATAGCGGCTCGCAGGCGCCGGTTGTAGAACAGGTGCCCCGAATTCTGGTCCCGATTCGACAGATTGAGTGGCACAGTTATTACTCCTTACAGGGAAATCCCTGCCGATCCTGCTATTGCATCGACGCCGGCGTCACTTCAGGTGGCCGCCATACCTGGCCTGGTTCTCGGCCTCGGCTTCTTCGCGCAGCGCCGCGATCGCGAGGTTCAGCCTGTCGGCCAACTCGCCATGGCCGTACCCGGTCATCACATCCGGGTGCAGCCTCAACTTGAGCAATCTGCCGTCTGAATTCGCGACAGCGTGAACATCCCCCAGGTCCACACTGTAGGTGATGGTCTCGGCCTGGGCGACGAGGGCTTCCCACTTATCGGCCGCCTCGCTGAGCTCCCGCAGCACCGACTCGACGAGATCTCGGTCCTTCAGGTCGCTCCGCTCGCCGCGACTGCCCGATCCCGACACGGTGTAAGTATTGTCGACCCCTCCGACCAGCGTCAATTCATAGTTCCGGGTGCCTAGAGCGGCTGGTTCGCAGCCCACTTGCTGGGCGCTGGCGCACTCAGTTTCTGGAACCAGGCCAGGTGGTAGTTCGCCGCTATGGTGTCTCCGGCGACGAGGCACTCTGTGGTGGCCAGCAACAGGCAGTTGAGCAAGAGCGCGGGATCGGTATCCGGATACTGGCCGAGCAGCTGGTAGCGCGCGGTATCTAGATGTACCCGCAGCAGATCTACCTCCTCATCCACCACACCCGTTCCTGCGGCAGCGGCCCTGGCCAGGGTGTGCACGATCCGCGGCAGTTCATCGCGCCAGTGGGTGGCTTGGCCTAGCGCCCAACCCAGGTCTTCAATGGGCGGCAGGTCGCGCGGCTGCACGGAGGCGTTCGTCGCCGCGCGGTGCGCCGATCGACTCAGGGAGTCGCCGGGAGCGTAAGACGCCGCGCACGTGGTTTCGCCGATCAGGGCGGGGGCTCTGCCCGTTCGTCGCTCGGGCGCCAATAACCGCACCCCTTCCGGGAGGGTGATTCCTGGGGGTATCCAGCCGTGCGCGAGGTCGGTGACCAGTACAGTCGTGCCGTCCGTTGTGTCGCCAACCGCCCATCTGAGCCCGGGTTCCTGGCGAACCACGAACGCGAGAATCCGCTGCAATCGTTCCTGGTCGGACTCGGGGTCGGGCTCGGGTACGAGCGCAGCCGCCGGCGCATCTCGGAGTTCCGGAAAGTCCGCGACGTCTGGTTTCGGCCGCCGGCCGTCGCTGTCGCCGGCTGGGGCACGGATGTCGAGCTCGGGATCCTTGCGGCTGATCTTCATCGGTAATGGCAGGCAGGACTGTAGTCGCGGTGCGCAAGTCGCGTACCGCGGACTCGACTCGTCGCATCGCGCGGGCCCGCGCGTCGTCGATGACTCGGGCCTCCTCGGCCTGCCGGGCCGAATCAGCCATTCCCGCTCGCCGGATGATCTTGAGCTCGTCGTTGGCGGAATTGGCGATCTGCTGCAGATCGCCCCTGAGATGTTGTGCAAGCCCGGCATTTTCGGGGCTGATCACCGACAGCTCGGCCGGCCAAAGTCCACCTATCACCCAAGGGGTGCAATCGATGGGAGAGCTGAATGCCGGAACCGTCAGGGATTCTCGGGCCGCTCTCCGCAGGCGCTGGCGCGCCGTCTTCCGACCGAAGATCGCCACCAGTTGAGCGTACCGGGATCCACTCGGTGGGCCATTGCCGGAACCGTTACGAACTCTGTTCTATTGTCCGCGTTTGACGGCCGTGGCCGGCGCGCTAGGCGCCGGCCACGGGAACGGGACGTTCAATGGACTCGACTGGATGTGTGGCACTGGCTCAATGCCAATGGCCCTGGTCACGAGGATCGCCGTCACGCCAGTGATCGTCGTGGCAGCGGCCCCCCTCCCAGTTGAAGCCCCAGCCTGGATCCCAGAACTGGCCGGGGCACCAGTGGTAGTCCGGAAAGGGGGCGGGTTGGGCATCGGCGACGGCCGCCGCCCCCAAACCGGCGAGCCCTAGACCTGCGGTCATGACAACTGTTGATGCGGAGATGCTGAATATTTTTCTCACGCCAACCGATTTACCCACGGTCCATCAGGCGTAAACGGCATGAATCATGTTGTTACATAACAGGTTAGCAACGAATAAGGCTTTCGCCCAGCAAGCAAACGCAGCCTCCTGCGAAGTCCAGCGCGTTCGTCGTTGATAGCGAACAGCTTTGGATTCGCTGTGAACAGTTGTCAAGCAGCGCAGAATGATTCCGTGGATCAACGGTCTTTTCGCTGCCCAGACACGTAAAGGGTGGGCGGCAATGACTCCTCGCACCCGGACGGAATCCGGCGACCATAACGAGTCATCAGTTCCTCGAAGGTTAACGCCGACACGTCCCAGCCGCGGTCACGCAGCCAGCCGTCGACGGGAGTGCGTTCCTCGGGGTACCAGAGATCGTCGTAGTCGGTTATCTCGGCGTTGACGAGCTTGGCGGCCGTGGCACGGATGCGCTGCGTGTCTTCGCGCTGGCGCAGAATGCGTGCGGGGTCGGTGAAACCCTCGCCCGGCACGTTGGATGCCAGCCAACTGCCCGGCACGCTGAGCTCGTGAATCCGCTCGAACAACAGGTCCTGGGCCTGCGCAGGCAGGTAACGCACCAGCCCTTCCGCTGACCAGACGGCTGGCCGTGAAGCGTCAAACCCGGCTTCCTGCAGCACCGTTGGCCAATCGTTGCGAAGATCTATCGGGACGTTCACCAATTGCGCCGTCGGGTGCGCGCCGTGCTGGCGCAAGGTGGCCGACTTGAATTCCAGCACCTTGGGCTGATCCAGCTCGTAGACGACAGTGCCCTCGGGCCACGGCAGCCGCCAACTACGCGCATCCAGACCGGCCGCCAAAATCACCACCTGCCGAATGCCAGTGTCGACCGCATCGAGGAAGAACTCATCGAAGTACGCGGTCCGGGTGGCCATGAAGTCGATCATCAGTTGCAGCCGCTCCTGCACCTCCGGTTCGATCTCGACCGCATCCGCCAACAACTTGGGGTCGCGGTAGATACTCCACATTCCCTCACCCGCCGCGTCGATGAACACGCGGGCGAACGGGTCGTTGATGAGCGGATTTTCACTCTCGGTCTCCGCGGCGCGGGCCGCGGCAACGCCCAGTGCGGTGGATCCCACGCTTTGCGTGATGTCCCAGGAATCGTTGTCGGTACGGGGCATGACCAGCTCCTATCTTCCCGGTTTCTTGCCGGTTCTCCCAGAAAGGGAGTTCCGCTCAATGTTCTTCTCTTCCAGTCTTCCAGCCGTCGACGCCCCGGACCGCTCAACGAGCGTGGCCGACGGCTTTTCCCAGACGGTGAACAGGTTCTCCATAGAGAGTAGGTTTTAGCGACGTGGACCACCCGGAGCTGAACGTGGACCTCGATGCCGTGGCCGGCTGGATGTCCGAGCAGGGGCTCGGCGAGGGCCCGCTGACGGAGGTTTCCGTGGTCACCGGTGGAACGCAGAACGTGATGCTGCGATTCACCAGGAGTGCCACGCCGTACGTGCTGCGCCGCGGACCTCGGCACCTGCGCACCCGCAGCAACAGCGTGATCCTGCGGGAGACCAAGGTCCTCGCTGCGCTGGCCGGCTCCGACGTCCCGCACCCACACCTCCTTGCCACCTGCGAGGATCCCAACGTCCTCGATGGCGCTGTCTTCTACCTAATGGAGCCCGTCGACGGATTCAACGCCGGCGAAGGTCTGCCGGCCCTGCACGCGGGCGATCCCGGCATTCAATTCCAGATGGGGCTGTCGATGGCCGAAGCGCTGGCCAAGCTCGGTGCCGTCGACCACGTCGCCGTAGGCCTCGCCGATTTCGGCAAACCGGCCGGCTTCCTGGAAAGACAGGTGCCGCGCTGGCTTTCCGAACTGGAGTCCTATCAGGAGTACGAGGGCTATCCCGGACCGGAGATTCCTGGCATCGAACAGGTGTCCGGCTGGCTGGACAGTCATCGACCGGAAAGCTGGACGCCCGGCATCATGCACGGGGACTACCACGCCGCCAATGTGATGTTCTCCCGCACCGGCCCGGACGTGGTCGCGATCGTCGACTGGGAGATGTGCACAATCGGTGACCCACTGCTGGATCTGGGATGGCTGCTGGCCACCTGGCGCCAGCCGGACGGGTCCAGTGTGTTCGGCCACGCCCTGGGCAGCCAGGACGGCCTGGCCAGCACCGACGATCTGTTCCGGCGCTACGCCGCCAATACCTCCCGCGACCTCTCGCACATCACCTGGTACGTCGTGCTGGCCTGCTTCAAGCTCGGCATCGTAATCGAAGGCACGTTGGCGCGGGCCTGCGCGGGCAAGGCCGAAAAGGCGATCGGCGACCAATTGCACGCGGCCACCGTGCATCTTTTCGAGCGGGCGCTGACTCTTATCGACCACCAGTCCTGACCGGATGGGCGTCAACCGCACGAACAACGCGATAGCGCCCGCTAACCTCAGAGCCGTGAATGTGGGAGATTCGGTCAGGCAGTCGCTCGATCACTGGGCCAGGCGGGCGTGGGACGGCGCCATCCTGCACGCGTGCAACGCTGCCGATGGAACCGCGAAAAAGCGATATCCGCAGCTCGGAGTGGCAACTCGGTTCAAACGTACGATCCGGGACGGTCTCGACATCTTCCACGTGATGACGGCACCCGGTATCGACTTCGATGAGACCCGATTCCCCATAGCGGTGAAGTCGGACCTGCCCGACGGACGTCCCGACATCGCCGATGTTCTCCACGGCATCCACAGGTCCGGCCACGACCACAGCGAAGAACTGCCCAACGGTTTCGAAATAACCCCGTTCGGGTCTCGCACCGCAACCGTGCACATCTGGCGCGACGGCAAGATTCAGCTTCCCGCGTCGTCGATATTGGGCCTGTTGGCAATCGCCGTGTTTGCGCCGGAGAACAAAGACGAACTAATTCCCGTCAACTATCAGCTCAGCTGGTACCAGCACGTGTTCCAGATCAACGGCTGGTGGGGCTGGCAGGATCACTTTCGCGAGATCATCAGCGTCGCGCAGTTCGCAAAAAAACCGGTCGAGTTCCCCGAGTTGTGGGAAAGCTGGACACCAGCGTGACGACGTTCGCAGCGCGCTAGTTCGCCTCGGCCGGCGCGGCCCCGACAAACACAGCTGCAGACATGGCCCGCGAATCATGAAATCGGGGTAATCAGGTAATGAAATCGGAGTGATCCAGACCGTCGCTGCAGTCCAATTCGACGATCTAGCTGCGTAATTCCGCCGCTCCTTGCGCGACTGGTCCTGGTTCGGCAGTCCGGCATGACCGATCAAATCGATACTGTCTACCGTCGAGCCACTCCAGGAGCAAAGGTGGCAGCCCGATCAGGAGGATGGCGATGTCGTTTGTGATCGCGGTGCCGGCGACGGTGGAAGCCGCGGCTACCGATTTGGCGAACCTCGGTTCGACCATCAACGCGGCCAACGCGGTCGCGGCGGCGCCGACTACCGGGGTGTTGGCGGCCGGCGCCGACGAGGTGTCGGCGGCGATCGCAGGGTTGTTCGGCTCACACGCGCAGGCCTTTCAGGCGCTGAGCGCGCAGGCATCTTCGTTCCATCAACAGTTTGTGCAGCTCGTCTCGGGTGCCTCGGCGCAGTATGCCAGCGCCGAGGCCGCGAACGCGTCACCGTTGGCGGCGGCAGTGGGTGCATTGAATGCGCCCGCAGAGGCCGTGTTGGGTCGCCCGCTGATCGGCAACGGCGCCAACGGCGCCCCGGGACAGGCGGGCGGGGCCGGCGGGATCTTGTTCGGCAACGGCGGCAACGGTGGGGCCGGCGTTGCCGGCCAGGCCGGTGGGGCCGGCGGCGCCGCCGGGCTGTTCGGAAACGGCGGCAACGGCGGAGCCGGGTACCTGGGAACTACCGCCGGCGGCAACGGCGGCAACGGCGGCCTCCTGTTCGGCAACGGCGGCAGCGGCGGTGCGAGCGCGCACGCCGCCGCCGGTCAGGGCGGCAGCGCCATCTTGTTCGGCAACGGCGGCAACGGCGGAGTCAGCACGACGACGTCCGGCGGTGCCGCAGGCGCCGCAGGGTTTCTGATCGGCGACGGCGGCAATGGCGGTGGGGCCGGGCAGGCTGGTGCGAACGGCGGCCTGCTGTACGGCAACGGCGGCCAAGGCGCGATCAACGGTAACGGCGGCAACGCCTGGCTGTTCGGCAACGGCGGAAGCGGGAGTTACGCCGGCAACGCCGGCCTGCTCGTCGGCAACGGCGGCAATGCCATTTTGGCTGCAAATTCCGGCACGAACGGCGGGCTGTTGTACGGCGACGGCGGCAACGGCGGGGCCACCGGCACCGGCGGCAGCGCCTACCTCATCGGCAACGGCGGCGACGGCGGAACAGCCGGCTTTGCCGGGCTGCTGATCGGCAACGGCGGCAATGCCCTTGCGGCCGGCCAGGCTGGTGCGAGCGGCGGCATATTGTTCGGCAACGGCGGCAACGGCGCGACCAGCGCGACCGGCGTCGGCGGCGCGGGCGGCAACGCCTACTTCTTCGGCAACGGCGGCGACGGCGGCAACAGCGGAGGCACTCACGTCGGCGGTGTCGGCGGTGCCGGCGGGTTGCTCAACGGCAACGGCGGGAACGGCGGGAACGGCCATGTCGGCGGCGCCGGCGGGGGCGCCGGGCTGGTCGGCAACGGCGGCAACGGCGGGAACGGCACCGGCACCGGGAACGGCGGCGCGGGCGGCAACGCCTGGCTGATCGGTGACGGCGGGGACGGTGGGAACGGTGGGGCGACAGGCACCGGCGGGGCCGCGGGTACCGCCGGACTCCTGAGCGGCAGCAGCGGCAAGCCAGGCTAGGAGTAGCCCGAATACGCCCCGACTACAACTCGACGCTCATCGGCCCCACATTCCAAATGCCATCGCAGTACTCGGCGATGGCCCGGTCCGAGGAGAACTTGCCGCTGCGCGCAGCGTTGAGGATCGACATCCGCGACCATGCGTCGGCGTCTTGCCAGGCCGAACTGACCTGGGCCTGGCAATCGACGTAGGACCGGTAGTCCGCCAACACCAGGAACGGGTCGTGGTGCCGCAGCGAGTCGACTACCGGGCGCAAAATTTCGGTGTCGCCACCGGTGAAGTGCCCTTCGGCGATGAGGTCCAGCACTTCGGCCAGCTCGGGGTCGCGCTCGATGTAGGTCGCCGGTGTGTAGCCCCCGGCGTAGACCTTTGCCACCTCTTCCTCGTTCAATCCGAATAGGAAGAAGTTTTCTGCGCCCGCTTCCTCAAGCATCTCAACGTTGGCGCCGTCGAGCGTTCCGATGGTCAGCGCGCCGTTGATCATGAACTTCATGTTCCCGGTTCCCGAGGCCTCCTTGCCCGCCGTGGAGATCTGCTCGGATAGGTTCGCGGCCGGGTAGATCAGGTGCGCGTTTTGAACGTTGAAGTTGGGTACGAAAACGACTTTCATGAACGGGTTTACATCCGGGTCGGTGTTTACGGTGTCGCCGACGGCGGTAATCATTTTGATGATCCGCTTCGCCATGAAGTATCCGGGCGCGGCTTTGCCGCCGAAGATGAACGCCCGCGGCGCGATTGCCAGCCCGGGATTCTTCTTGAGCCGGTTGTAGAGGGTAATGATGTGCAGCACGTTGAGGTGCTGGCGCTTGTACTCGTGGATCCGCTTGACCTGAACGTCGAACATCCAGGTCGGGTCCAGCTCGACGTCGGTCGCCGCGTACAGGTATTCCGCGAGCCGTGCCTTGTTGGCGCGCTTGACGTCTCGCCATCGCTTGCGGAACGCGGGGTCATCGACGAACGCCTCCAACCCGCGCAGCCGGTCCAGCTCCACCAGCCAGCCGTCGCCGATCGTTTCGTTGAGTAGCGTCCGCAGCCCCGGGTTGGCCAGCGCCACGAAACGTCGCGGCGTCACGCCGTTGGTGACGTTGCCGAATCGCTGCGGCCACATCTCGTAGAAGTCCTTGAGCACGCTGGCCTTCAGCAGCTCCGAATGCAGTGCCGCAACGCCGTTGACCGCGTGACTGCCGACGGTGGCCAGGTGTGCCATCCGCACGCACCTGCCGCCGTCCTCGCTGATCAGAGACATTCGTCGTACGCGATCTTCGTCGTCCGGGAAGCGCGCGCGCACCTCGTCGAGGAAGGCTTCGTTGATGTGCAGAATGATCTGCAGGTGTCGCGGCAGCGCCTCACCAAAGATCGACAGCGGCCAGGTTTCCAGGGCCTCGGGCAGCAGCGTGTGGTTGGTGTAGCCGAAGGTGGCTACCGTGATTTCCCACGCCTGGTCCCACTCGACGCTGTAGTCGTCGATCAGCAGCCGCATCAGTTCGGCGACGGCAATCGAGGGGTGGGTGTCGTTGAGCTGAATCGCCCATTTCTGCGGCAACGTACTAAGGGGCTGACCAACCCGATCTTGGTGGATGCGCAGGATGTCCTGCAGCGAGCAACTGACGAAGAAGTACTGCTGCAGCAACCGCAGGCGTTTGCCGGCTTCGGGCTCGTCGTTGGGGTAAAGCACCTTGGAGACGGTCTCCGAGATCACCTCTTCGTCGACCGCCTTGTAGAAATCACCGGTGTTGAAGACTTCCACCGCAAACGATTCGACCGCCCGCGCGCTCCACAAGGTCAGGGTGTTGCAGGTGTTGACGCCGTAGCCCTGGACCGGGGTGTCGTAGGAGACGCCTTTGAGTACCCGCTGGGGAACCCAGCGGACCCGTGGAATGCCCGCGTCGTCCTGATATTCCTCCGTATGGCCACCCCAGTTGACGATGTAGCTGGCGTCAGGCTTGTCGATTTCCCAGGGGTTCCCGTAAACCAGCCAGTTGTCCGTCTTTTCCACCTGCCAACCGTCGCGTATCTCCTGCTCGAAGATGCCGAACTCGTAGCGAATGCCGTAGCCGATGGACGGGCGCTCAAGGGTGGCCAGCGAGTCGAGATAGCAGGCGGCAAGTCGACCGAGGCCACCATTGCCCAGGCCAGGCTCTTTTTCGCACGAGATGATGGTGTCGAGGTCCTGACCCAGGTCCGCCAGCGCTTGCCGCGCCGCGTCCTCGATGCCCAGGTTGAGCAGGTTATTGCCCAGTTGCGGCCCCATCAGGAACTCCGCCGACAGGTAGCACGTCACCTTGTCGGGTCCTTGCAGCCAGTTCTGCGTAGTGGCCATCCAGCGCTGCTGCATGCGATCGCGCACGGCAAGCGACAGCGCACGGTAGTAGTGCTCCGGTGTAAGCGCTGCCGGCGGCCTGGCGATCGAGTAAACCAGATGGTCACTGACGGCCTGGCGCAGTGCATCAGCCGACGTTCCGGTGCGGGCGAGCGGTCGGGTTGTTCAGGCCTGCCACAGCGCCGTCGGTGCTACGTACGAGATCGGTCATTCGATTCTTCATGCTCCCTGGTGGTTTGATCGCGAGTGCGCCGAAAGTTTGACACGGCCGTGTTTCCGCACAGAGAGAACCTTGGGTCATTGCGGTGAATTAGCCGGCGTCTGGGTGCGGATGTGCTGATCCCGAGGATCTCGAGCAGCTCCCGATGATCGGTGATGCGGTAGTCGGGTGCGCAGTCCTCGTATTCTTTGGTTCCCTGGTCGGAGTCGAACATGACGGTGCGCATTCCGACCTGACGCGCGCCGTAGATGTCGCGGAACATGTCGTTTCCGACATAGACGGTCTGGGCCGCCGACACCCCCATCTTCTCCAGCGCGTACTCGAACAACCTCGGCGTCCGGCTTGCGGAAACCGTGATCTCCGGAGACGACGATCGGGCCGAAGTACTGCGTCAGGCCGACTTTGTGGAGTTCGCCACATGCATAGGCGCTTTGGGCATCGGTGACGATCGCCAGAGGGAATCGCTGGCGCAACTGGTCAAGCATCGCGCGAACGTGCGGATACAGTTTCAGCTTCTTGCGAGACACGCCGCGATAAATCTCGGCCAGAGTCAGCGGAAGCTGCGCGAGGCGTTCGGGGGGCAACGCCCGGGTGTAATCTCCGAGCCGAAGTCGTCGACGATCGACCGCCAGATGGCCACCGCATCGAACTCCGGATACTTCTCAGGGCTCTCTCGCTGCTGACGCTTCAGGCGATCGAAGTATTCGTCACGCACCTGGTCCCGACGCATGTCGATGCCCTGGTAAGTCAGGAAGTGCCCGATGCTCCGGAAAATGTCCTCGCGGTGCTCATCGGTGCGGATGTGAACCAACGTGCCATTGACATCGAACGCGACGGCGGCGATACCGGTCATGGCGGTCGCCACGTCAGGACGCCTGCAGCAGGCGCTTCGACTGCCGGATCAGCTTCTCGCCGTAGTCGCTGCAGATGTAGTCGTTGCGGGCCACCCGCAACAGGTTCATCGCCATGTAATACGGCAGTCGCGCTGTGATCGAGCCGAACGCGGCGTCGCGGTCGGGGAAATGGCAGCAATACTCCCAGAGGAAATGGCCGATGAACGGCTCCGCACGATCGGCGTGACCGGTCGCCGACATGAACGCGTGCTGGATCTCGCCCGCGACCCGTCCCACGTCGAACATTCGGTCGCCCCGTTTCGCCCGCTCGAGATCGATCGCGGCGACGTCCAACCCATGACCGAACAGAAAGTTGGCCGGCGTCGCGTCGCCGTGCAACCACACCTGCTGATCCGCCCACATCGACGTCTTGTCCCGCCACAACCCCTGTAGCCACAGCAGTTCGTCGGTATCCCAGGCGCCGATGCGGTTGCGCTGCTTTAGCTTGTACACCAACTCGTTAAAGTAGCGGCAGTCAGCGTCGAAGTCGACCTCGTCAGCGCAGGCTGTCCGATTATGTTGAGTCGCAAGGAAATACGCCAGCGCCTTCAGGCGCCAGTACAGGTGTGCGTCATAGCGGTGGCGGATCGAGCGTTTGATGGCTTGGCTGAACTGCTCACCGGCATAGAACTCCATGGCGAGCACACCGTTGAGTCTCCCGGTCCACGCCGAGGGGCCGAACCACATGATGCGGCGAGCCCACCAGGTTGTAGCCGCGCAGCCCATGCATCGTGTCGAACTCCCGATAGGCCGCCCGCGCCGCGCGGTCTCGGTCCCAGCCGAACCTGGGCCCGTAAAACTTGCAAATTACCCGCGCGTGGCTGTGCTTCTCCTCGTAGGCATACACCTCATTGCTGCCCCGCAGCCGAAAGGCGCGAAACGCCGGTATCTGCTCGTGCACGCCCAATTGATCGCGAAAGATCCCGCACAGAAATCCGTACATGGCGTCGTCGGCCGATACGTAACCGACGTATTTGCCAAAAACGACGCCTCCCGGCCAACTCGGCGCTCAGGGCCCGCTGTTCGCCTGACGGACATCCAGCGTTCAAATAATAAGCTCCGTGGGTTAAACGTGCATTTCGGCGACGAAACTGCTGACGGATCGAGGTACCAGAGATAAGGGTTTGGCTCGGCAAGCGTTCCGCACTGGGCGCGGCGCTGACCCTGCCGACGCTGCGCGGTGAGAGCGCGGGTCAGGTTAAACAGATGTTCCGAAAAGTGCGCCCGAAGAGATTCGAACTCCCAACCTTCTGATCCGTAGTCAGATGCTCTATCCGTTGAGCTACGGGCGCCTGTGTTCAGTTTTTCCCCTGGCGGAGGCGAGAGGATTTGAACCTCCGGTCCCCTTTAAGGGGGACAACTCATTAGCAGTGAGTCCCATTCGGCCACTCTGGCACGCCTCCATTGGACTTCCCGAGGGTACCCGACCCCTTTCCGCTGTCCCGGAACCGCCGGAGGCATAGCGTACACAGCGGCGACATATGCTGTCGAAGTGACTGCCCGCCTGCGGCCCGAGCTGGCCGGGCTTCCAGTTTACGTACCTGGTAAGACAGTGCCGGGCGCCATCAAACTGGCCAGCAACGAGACCGTCTTCGGGCCGCTACCCGGCGTCCGTGAAGCCATCAAGCGGGCGACGGACGCCATCAACCGATACCCGGACAACGGCTGCGTGGAACTCAGAGCGGCGCTTGCCAAACACCTGGGTTCGGATTTCGCTCCCGAACACGTCGCCGCCGGTTGCGGCTCGGTCAGCCTGTGCCAGCAGCTGGTGCAGATCACCGCATCGGCGGGCGACGAGGTGATCTTCGGCTGGCGCAGCTTTGAGCTGTATCCCCCGCAAGTCCAGGTCGCGGGTGCGACCGCCATCCAAGTGCCGTTGACCAACCACACGTTCGACCTCGACGCGATGTTGGCGTCGGTAACCGACCGCACCCGGCTGATCTTCGTCTGCAACCCCAACAACCCGACATCCACGGTGGTTGCCCCGGAGGCCCTGACCCGCTTCATCGAAGCGGTTCCGACGCACATCGTGATCGCCCTCGACGAGGCCTATGTCGAGTACATCCGCGAGCCCATGTTGCCCGACAGCCTGGAGCTGGTCCGCGCCCACAGCAACGTCGTTGTGCTGCGTACCTTTTCCAAGGCCTATGGGCTGGCGGGCTTGCGCGTCGGCTACGCGGTCGGCCACCCCGAGCTGATCACCGCGCTGAATCAGGTCTACGTGCCGTTCACCGTGACCGCCATCTCCCAAGCCGCCGCCATTGCCTCGCTGGACGCCGCCGACGAGTTACTGGCCCGCACCGACGCCGTAGTCGCCGAACGCACCCGAGTCAGCACCGCGCTGCGTGCTGCCGGGTTCACGCCGCCACCGTCGCAGGCCAATTTCGTCTGGCTGCCGTTGGGGCCGCGGACATCGGATTTCGTCACGCGGGCCGCCAACGCCCGCATTGTGGTCCGCCCGTACGGCGCCGACGGTGTTCGGGTCAGCATTGGCGCGCCGGAGGAAAACGACGCCCTGCTGAAGTTCGCCGGCGAGTGGATCAACCGCTCGGAATCATGAGGAGGAAGCAATGAGCCTGGCCCGCAAGATATTCACGGAATTCAAGGAGCGCGGCGACCAGATCACCGATGCCGAACTGGATGACTTCTGGGCGACGCTCGAGCCCGCAACCATCGACGGCATGATCGGCGAGTGGAAGGGCGGTGAGTTCCGCACCGGCCACATGATGAATGGGCAGTTGGAGAAGGCCGGCTGGTTCGGCAAGACCTTCACGTCGGCCGGCGACGTGCAGCCGCTGGTGTGTATCGACGCCGACGGGAACAAGTTCTCCAACAAGGCTATGGGCAAGGGCGAGGCAAGCCTGTGGCTGGAAGACTTCCGCGGCGAAGTCACGGCGACGATGGTCTACGACGGACAGCCGGTGCATGACCACTTCAAGAAGGTCGACGACAACGCGGTGCTGGGCATCATGAACGGCAAAGGCGTTCTGGATAACGGCCGCTACTACTACTTCTATTTGGAGCGGGTCTAATCCTGATGGGCGAAGCATACGAGTCTGTCACCGTCGAAACCAAAAACCAAGTGGCCCAGGTAACGCTGATCGGACCGGGCAAGGGCAATGCGATGGGGCCCGCCTTCTGGTCGGAGATGCCGGAGGTGTTCGCCGCGCTGGACGCCGACCGTGACGTGCGGGCGATCGTCATCACCGGATCGGGCAAGAACTTCAGCTACGGCCTGGACGTGCCCGCGATGGGCGGGGACATTCGCTCCGTTGTTGGCCGACGGCGCACTGGCGCGGGCCCGCACCGACTTCCATGCCTTGATACTGCGCATGCAGAAGGCGATCAACGCGGTCGCCGATTGCCGCACCCCGACCATCGCGTCGGTGCACGGCTGGTGCATCGGCGGTGGGGTCGACCTGATCTCGGCGGTCGACATCCGCTATGCCAGCGCTGACGCCAAGTTCTCGGTGCGGGAAGTCAAACTCGCCATGGTCGCCGACATGGGCAGTCTCGCCCGGCTGCCGCTGATCCTGAGTGACGGTCATCTGCGGGAGCTGGCGCTGACGGGCCGTGACATCGGCGCCGCGCGCGCCGAAAAGATAGGTCTGGTCAACGACGTGTACGAGGACGCGGATCAGACGCTCGCCGCCGCCCACGCGACAGCCGCGGAGATCGCCGCCAACCCGCCGCTCGCCGTCTACGGCGTCAAGGACGTCCTCGACCAGCAGCGCACCTCCGCCGTCTCGGAGAACCTGCGTTACGTCGCCGCCTGGAACGCGGCCTTCCTGCCGTCCAAAGATCTGACCGAGGGCATCTCGGCGACGTTCGCCAAGCGTCCGCCCCAGTTCACCGGGGAGTGATTCGCCGCCACGTACGCTCGAAGACTGTGGGGGACGCTACGCAAGACGGCAAAATCCGGGTGCCATTGGACCTGGATTCCGTGACGGCAATCGGCGAAGAGGACCACTCCGACGTCGATAGCGCCGCCGTTGATCGCATCTGGCAGGCCGCGCGACACTGGTATCAAGCCGGCATGCACCCGGCGATCCAGTTGTGCATCCGCCGGCACGGACGCGTCGTGTTGAACCGCGCGATCGGCCACGGCTGGGGCAACGCCCCGACCGACGGCCCCGGCGCCGAGAAGATCCCCGTCACGACGGATAGCACCCTTCTGCGTGTATTCGGCCGCCAAGGGCATCGCCGCGACCGTGGCCTACATGCTTGTCGATCGGGGAGTCTTCGCCCTCGACGACCGAGTGTGCGAATACCTGCCCAGCTACACCAGCCACGGCAAGGACCGCACCACCATCCGGCACGTGATAACCCACAGCGCGGGTGTCCCGTTTCCTACTGGGCCGAAGCCGGACCTCAAACGGGCCGACGATCACGAGTACACGCAGGAGATGCTTGCGCAATTGCGCCCCCAGTACCGGCCCGGGCTGGTGCACATTTACCACGCCCTGACCTGGGGTCCGCTGATGCGCGAGATTATCTACGCGGCTGCGGGCAAGGACATTCGCGAGATCCTGGCCACCGAGATTCTCGATCCGCTCGGCTTCCGCTGGACCAACTTCGGTGTCGACAAAGGAGACGTCCCGCTGGTAGCGCCGAGTCACGCCACCGGCCAACCCCTCCCGCCGGTCATCGCTACGATCTTCCGCAAGGCGATCGGCGGCACCGTGCACGAGATGATCCCGTACACCAACACCGCGGAATTCCTGACCACGGTAGTCCCCTCGTCCAATACGGTGTCGACCGCGAACGAATTGTCGCGCTTCGCTGAAATATGGCGTCGCGGCGGCGAACTCGACGGCGTGCGCGTGATAGCCCCGGAGACCATGTACGGCGCGGTGCAGGAGTCGCGCAGGTTGCGGCCGGATTTCGCGGTCGGGCTGATGCCGGCCCGCTGGGGCACCGGGTTCAACCTCGGAACCAAGAGATTCGGGCCGTTCGGGCGCAACGCGCCGGCCGCGTTCGGCAACCTCGGGCTGTCCAACATCGCCATCTGGGCTGACCCCGCGCGCGGGATCTCCGCCGGATTGATCAGCAGCGGCAAGCCCGGCCGGGATCCCGAAGCGGGCCGTCACACCGCGCTGATGGACACCATTACCGCCGCGATACCGGCCGGTTAGCGGCGGAATTTTTTGGCGGTGGCGGAGGGATTTGAACCCCCGGACGGTTTTAGCCGTCTCTCGCTTTCAAGGCGAGTGCGTTAGGCCGCTCTGCCACGCCACCGCTAACCAGGGTAACGGGCCCGCGTAGCGTGGCCCACATGCGCGCCATCGTCGCCGAATCCTCCGAAAAACTTTCCTGGCAAGAAGTGCCCGACGTGTCCGCCGGACCCGGCGAGGTCGTGATCAAGATCTCCGCGGCCGGCGTCAACCGAGCCGACGTGCTGCAGGCCGCCGGTAACTATCCGCCGCCGCCGGGCGCCAGCCAGATCATCGGCATGGAGGTATCCGGCGTCATCGCCGAACTGGGCCCCGATGTCACTGAATGGTCTGTTGGACAGCAGGTTTGCGCCCTGCTATCGGGCGGCGGATACGCCGAGCGTGTCGCGGTTCCCGCTGTCCAAGTGATGCCTATTCCCGACAGTGTCGACCTCGTCGAGGCCGCCGGACTACCCGAGGTGGCCTGCACGGTGTGGTCGAATCTGGCGTTGACCGCTCACCTGAGCGAGGGCCAGCTGCTGCTGATGCACGGCGGAGCGAGCGGCATCGGAACCCACGCCATCCAGGTCGCACGCGCGTTGGGCGCCCGGGTGGCGGTCACCGCCGGGTCGGCGGAAAAACTGCAAACCTGTCGCGACCTGGGCGCCCAGATCGCCATCAACTACCGCGAAGAGGATTTCGTCGCGCGCATAAAGGAGACCGGTGGCGCCGACGTGATCTTCGACATCATGGGCGCCTCCTATCTGGAGCGCAATATCGACGCCCTGGCCCCCGATGGACAGCTGGTTTGCATTGGCATGCAGGGCGGGGTGAAGGCCGAACTCAACCTCGGCAAGCTGCTGATCAAACGGGCGCGGGTCATCGGCACCACGCTGCGCGGCCGGCCGGTGAGCGGCCCCAACAGCAAGGGCGAGATCGTTGCGGCAGTGGTCAACTCGGTCTGGCCGATGGTTGTCGACGGGCGCGTCAAACCGTTCATCGGTGCGCGCCTGCCGATCCAACAGGCAGCCGAGGCGCATCAAGAGTTAGTGGCGGGAAAGGTGCACGGAAAAATAGTGCTGACCGTGTAGCGGCCCGCGAGGCGTCAGCCCAGTGACGCAAGCGCGCGGACCAGTTGGTCCACTTCGGCCGTCGTCGAGTAATGCGCCAGACCGACCGTGACAGCTCCGCCGATGTCATTGGCGCCCAGCACATCCAGCACGCGTGAACTCTGGTCGGCGATCGCCAGAATTCCGTTGTCCGCCAGGCGCTGGACCACCCGCTCGGCCGGCACCTCATGCAGAGCGAAACTGACCACCGGTATCTGCGCCTCGGGACGACCGATGATCATCACCAACGGTAACGACCGCAACGAAACCATCAGGTAGTCGAAGACCCGGTTCAAGTAGAGCGCCGAGGATTGCATCGACAGCGACAGGCGTTCACGCCGACTCCCGCGAGCAGTCTCGTCGAGCGCCGCCAGGTACTCGATGCTGGCGACCACGCCGGCCAGCAGGCCAAACTGATGCAAGCCGACCTCGAGGCGCGCCGGGCCGGTGGCTTGGGAATTCGTCGAAACCGAGCTGAAGGAATTGATCAGCGAAGGATCGCGGAACACGATCGCCCCGATCGGCGGGCCGCCCCACGCGACGGCGTTGACCGCCACCACGTCGGCGTCGCTCTCTTTGACGTCGAGCAACCGGTAGGGAGCCGCGGCGGAGTGGTCCACCACCACCAGTCCGCCCACGTCGTGAACCAGCTTGGTCATCGCCCGCAGATCGGTGACTGTGCCCAGCGCCCCCGACGCGGCGGTGACGGCGACCAACCTGGTCGCCTTGCCGATCAGGCTCTCCCACTGCCAGGTGGGCAATTCGCCGGTCTCGATGTCGACCTCGGCCCACTTCACCTTGGCGCCGTAGCGATGCGCGGCGCGCAGCCAAGGGGCGATGTTCGCCTCGTCGTCGAGACGGCTGACGATGACCTCATACCCCAGGCCGGCACGCGAAGACGAGGCTTCAGCGAGCGAGGACAACAGGATCGCACGATCGGCGCCCAACACGACGCCCGCCGGGTCGGCATTGAACAAATCGGCCACCGCGGCACGCGCCGTTTCCAGCACGGCAGCACTGCGTTGAGCCGACGGGTGGGGGCCCACGGCACTGGCACTGGACCTGCGAAACGCCGTCGACACAGTGGTCGCCACCGAATCCGGGATCAACATCCCGGCCGGCGCATCGAAGTGCACCCACCCATCACCCAGCGACGGGTGTAGTCCGCGCACCCGGGCGACGTCGTATGCCATACCAGCCACCTTAGGGCTTCCACTAAGCGGCGAAATTGTGACGGTGACGGGTGCCCGGAATCGCCTTAGCCGTGCCGACAAATCGGGGCTTCGCGAGCCAGGACACCCGGCCAGCCATACTAGTCGAGTGGGGCTCTGGTTCGGAACGCTGATCGCATTGTTCCTGTTGATCGTTCCGGGGGTGATCGTCGCACGTATCGCGCAACTGACCTGGCCGGTCGCCGTCGCGGTTGGCCCCGCGCTTACGTATGGCGTCGTCGCATTGGCGATCATTCCTTTTGGCGCGGTTGGAATCCCCTGGAACGGTTGGACCGCGCTTGCCACGCTGGTGGCGGTATGCGTGCTCACGACGGGTTTGCAGCTGCTGCTGGCCCGCTACCGCGCCACCGAAGCGGAGGCCCGGGCGGTCAGCCGGTGGCCGGCGCTGACGGTGGCGGCCGGTGTGCTGCTGGGCGCCCTGCTGATCATGTGGGCGGCCTATCGAGGGCTCACGCATTGGCAATCCATACCCAGCACATGGGACGCGGTCTGGCACGCCAACACCGTGCGCTTCATTCTGGACACCGGTCAGGCCTCGTCCACCCACATGGGTGAGCTTCGCAATGTCGAGACACACCAGGCGCTGTACTACCCGTCGGTGTTCCACGCCGTGACGGCGGTGTTCTGTCAGCTCACCGGTGCGGCGCCCACCACCGGCTACACCCTGACCTCGGTGGCGGCATCGGTCTGGCTGTTCCCGGCCAGCGCGGCGATGCTCACCTGGAATCTGCTCAGGTCGCGCACCGACGAGTGGCGCACCGCGGGCGCAGCGGCCACCGCGGGGGCGCTGTCGGCCTCGTTCACCTCGGTGCCCTTCGTAGAGTTCGGCGTTGCCGCGATGCCCAACCTGGCGGCATACGGAGTCGCGGTGCCGACGTTTGTGTTGATCACCTCGACCCTGCGGCACCGCGACCGCATCCCGGTGGCGGTGCTGGCGCTCGTCGGTGTCCTGTCGGTACATCTCACCGGCGGGTTCATCGTCATCCTATTCCTGGCGGCGTGGTGGCTGTTGGACGCGTGTTGGCATCCGATACGCGGGCGGCTCCCCGACGTGCTGACCCTGGCCACGGTGGCCGTACCGACGGCGCTGATTCTGGCGCCACAGTTCATCGGGGTACTCAAGCAGGCCGACATCATTGCCGGGCACGCGTTCCCCAGCTTCAAGAGCGCCAAGCAGGGAGTCATCGACGCGCTGCTCCTGCACACTCGCCACCTCAACGACTTCCCGACGCAATACGGACTGGTCGTGCTGATGTACATCGGCATGGCGATCCTGCTTTACCGGAGAATCTGGTGGCCGCCGGCGATGTGGCTGGTTCTGACCGTCGCAACCATCTACGCGAGCGCGCCGTTTCACAACCTCGCCGGCTCCGTCATCGAGAAGTTCAGCGAGTTCTTCTACAACGATCCGCGCCGGCTCACGTCAGTGGTGACCATGCTGGTGACTCCGATGGCGGCCATCGCGTTGTTTGCGATCGTCTCGGTGGCGGTGGCACTTACCAAGCGAGTCCTCGACAGGTCTGACCGGTTCAAGCCGCTGCCCGCGCCGGCCTGGGTTGCTGCCACGGCAATCCTGCTGCTGGGAATCACCGTGCTCACAGGCCGGCATTACCTATACCGGCACATCGTTTTGCTCGGCGACAAATACGACTCGGTGATGATCGACCAGCGGGATCTGATGGCCATGTCCTATCTGGCCAAGCTACCGGGGGCGCGCCACACCTTGATCGGCAATTCCAACACCGACGGCACCGCCTGGATGTACGCGGTGGCCGACTTGCACCCGTTGTGGACCCACTACGACTACCCGCAGCAGACCGGGCCGGGCCCCGAACGTTTCATCATCTGGGCCTACGCCCGCAAGGGCGATTCCGATCCCCGGGTTGTCCAGGCGGTCAAAGACCTCAATATCCGCTACATCTACACCAGCTCGCCGACGGTGCGCGGGTTCGCCGTGCCCGACGGACTAATGTCACTGGAGAAATCGAAGTCGTGGGAGATGATCTACGACAACGGTGGGGCCCGAATTTACGAATGGCGCGGAAATGCCGCCGACTCATCAGGGCCACACCCTTAAGGTCCAAGGATGGTGACTGGATTGAGTACCGGCAACGATGACTCGGATCTCCAAGGCATCGAGATCATCGGGGGCGACGGTCCGGGGTTCATGGCGATGCGCGACGACGATTCGGATGAACGTTCCTTGACCGACCTGGTCGAGCAGCCCGCCAAGGTGATGCGCATCGGCACCATGATCAAGCAGTTGCTCGAGGAAGTACGTGCGGCACCGCTGGACGATGCCAGCCGCAACCGGCTGCGCGAGATCCACGCCACCAGCATCCGCGAGCTCGAGGACGGTCTGGCGCCGGAACTGCGCGATGAACTCGATCGCCTCACACTGCCGTTCACCGACGGTTCGATTCCGTCTGACGCCGAGTTACGGATCGCCCAGGCGCAGCTGGTCGGCTGGCTGGAAGGGCTGTTCCACGGCATCCAGACCGCGTTGTTCGCCCAGCAGATGGCCGCCCGCTCGCAACTGGAGCAGATGCGTCAGGGCGCGTTGCCACCCGGAGTCGGCAAGCCGGGCCACGGCCACGGCCCTGGTACCGGGCAATACCTGTAAGCCGTGTCGACTGGTCCGCATATCGAGACGCGCGACGCGTGGGTGGAATTTCCCATCTTTGACGCCAAGTCGCGTTCGTTGAAGAAGGCCGTCCTGGGTAAGGCCGGCGGCACCATTGGACGTAACAATTCCAACGTGGTCGTCATCGAGGCGTTGCGGGACATCACCATGTCGCTCAACCTCGGCGACCGGGTCGGCCTGGTGGGTCACAACGGGGCCGGGAAATCGACTCTGCTGCGGCTACTTTCGGGCATCTACGAACCCACCCGCGGTTCGGCCACGGTCACTGGCCGGGTTGCGCCGGTATTTGACCTGGGGATCGGCATGGACCCCGAGATCTCCGGGTACGAGAACATCATCATCCGCGGCTTGTTCCTGGGGCAGACCCGAAAGCAGATGCTGGCCAAGGTCGATGAGATCGCGGAGTTCACCGAGCTGGGCGAATACCTGTCGATGCCGTTGCGCACGTACTCCACCGGCATGCGGGTCCGGCTGGCGATGGGCGTAGTCACCAGCATCGACCCGGAGATCCTGTTGCTCGACGAAGGCATCGGCGCCGTGGACGCCGATTTTCTGAAAAAGGCTCAATCCCGGCTGCAGAGCCTCGTCGAGCGCTCCGGAATCCTGGTCTTCGCAAGCCATTCCAACGAGTTCCTGGCCCGGCTGTGCAAGACGGCGATGTGGATCGACCACGGCGTCATCAGACTCACCGGCGGCATCGAAGACGTGGTGCGCGCCTACGAGGGAGAGGACGCCGCGCGGCACGTGCGCGAAGTGCTGGCCGAGACCCAGAAAGAGATCCCAGCCAGCAGAGACCTCCAGGGATGAGTGGGACTGTTTTCGCCGTCGTGGTAACCCACCAACGCCCCGACGAGCTGGCCAAGTCACTGGACGTGCTGAGCACGCAGACCCGGTTGCCCGATCACCTGATCGTCGTCGACAATGATGGTCCCCAAGATGGCCAGGTCCGGGACCTCGTTGCCGGACAACCGATCCCTACCACATATCTTGGCTCACGAAGAAACCTTGGCGGCGCAGGCGGTTTCGCGCTCGGTATCCTGCACGCGCTGGCTCAGGGTGCCGATTGGGTGTGGTTGGCCGACGACGACGGCCGCCCGCAAGACACCCGGGTGCTGGCGACGCTGCTGGCGTGCGCCGAGAAGTATGGCCTGGCTGAGGTATCGCCGATGGTCTGCAATCTGGACGATCCGCAGCGGCTGGCGTTTCCGTTGCGCCGTGGCCTGGTATGGCGCAGGCACACCAGCGAATTGCGCACCGACGGAGGGCAGGACCTGCTGCGCGGGATCGCGTCGCTGTTCAACGGCGCGCTGTTTCGGGCTTCGACCCTGGACGCCGTCGGTGTCCCGGACATCCGGCTGTTCATTCGCGGCGACGAAGTCGAATTGCACCGCCGGCTGGTGCGGTCCGGCCTACCGTTCGGAACGTGCCTGGAAGCGATCTACCTGCATCCCAGCGGATCTGAAGAGTTCCGTCCGATTCTGGGCGGTCGGATGCACACCCAATATCCCGACGACCCCACCAAGCGGTTCTTCACCTACCGCAATCGCGGCTACCTGATGGCGCAACCGGGCCTGCGCAAGCTGCTGCCGCAGGAGTGGCTGCGGTTCGGCTGGTTCTTCCTGGTGTCGCGCCGCGACCCAAAGGGAATGCTGGACTGGATTCGGCTGCGCCGCTTGGGGCGTCGTGAGAAATTCGGCAAACCTGACGTTGGAGGATCCTGATGACGTTCATCGACGCGGCGGCGCAATCCAGGACGTTCACCCGGGCAAGGCGTGATCTGACCGACGGCTTCCACCGACGCGAGCTCTGGCTACACCTGGGCTGGCAGGACATCAAACAGCGCTACCGCCGCTCGGTACTGGGACCGTTCTGGATCACCATCGCGACCGGAACCACCGCGGTGGCGATGGGCGGCTTGTATTCCAAGCTGTTCCACCTCGAGCTGTCGGTGCACCTGCCCTACGTCACACTCGGGCTGATCATCTGGAACATGATCAACGCCGCCATCCTGGAAGGCGCCGACGTGTTCGTCGCCAATGAGGGACTGATCAAACAGCTGCCGACGCCACTGTCGGTGCACGTCTACCGTCTGGTGTGGCGGCAGACGATTCTGTTCGCCCACAACATCGTCATATACATCGTGGTCGCGATCATCTTCCCCAAGCCATGGTCGTGGGCCGACCTGTCGGTCATTCCGGCGCTGGCGCTCATCGTGCTCAATAGCGTCTGGGTGTCGCTGTGTTTCGGCATCCTGGCGACCCGCTATCGAGACATCGGTCCGCTGCTGTTTTCCGTCGTCCAATTGCTGTTCTTCATGACGCCGATCATCTGGAACGACGACACCCTGCGGCAGCAGGGCGCGGGACGCTGGGCAAACATCGTCGAGCTCAACCCGCTGTTGCACTACCTGGATATCGTGCGGGCGCCGTTGCTGGGTGCACACCAGGAACTTCGGCACTGGGCGGTCGTGGTGGCGCTGACAGTCGTCGGCTGGCTACTGGCGGCGTTCGCGATGCGGCAATTCCGCGCCCGAGTTCCGTACTGGGTCTAGGCCGGGCCACGGTTAGACTCCCCCGGTGGTTTCCCCGTCGCCCAGCGCCGTGCCGCAGCGCGCACAGCTGAGCCTCAAGACGCAGGTGTGGCGGTTCGTTGTCACCGGGGGATTCGCGGGCATCGTCGACTTCGGCCTGTACTTCATGCTCTACAAAGTTGTCGGAATGCAGGTTGACCTGGCCAAAGCCATCAGCTTCATCGTCGGCACATTGACCGCCTACCTGATCAACCGCAGGTGGACATTTCAGGCGCCCCCCAGCACCGCCCGATTCATCGCGGTCATGGGGCTCTACGCGGTGACCTTCGCCGTGCAGGTCGGGCTCAACCATCTGTGCCTGGTGCTGTTCCACTACCGGGACTGGGCGCTCCCCGTCGCGTTCGTAATCGCGCAGGGTGCGGCCACTGTCATTAATTTCATCGTGCAGCGAGCGGTAATCTTCCGCATCCGCTGAGCCTGGTCATTCCGGCCCGACCAGACAGGTAGCCTTTTTGACGATGTTCAGCGCTGACGTTCCGACCACCACCACCCGGCTGATGGGCTTTGGCCGCACCGCGCCGTCGGTCGCGGAGGTACTGCGCACCCCCGACCCGGAAATCATCGCCAAGGCGGTGGCCCGGGCAGCCGATGCAGGCGGGCGGGGCGTGATCGCACGCGGGCTCGGCCGCTCCTACGGCGACAACGCGCAAAACGGCGGCGGCCTGGTGATCGACATGACGTCGCTGAACACGATCCATTCGATCAGCGCCGACACCTGCGTTGCCGACGTCGATAGCGGCGTGAGTCTCGATCAGCTGATGAAGGCGGCGCTGCCGTTCGGGCTCTGGGTGCCGGTACTGCCCGGTACCCGGCAAGTCACGGTCGGCGGCGCGATCGCATGCGACATCCACGGCAAGAACCACCACAGCGCGGGCAGCTTCGGGAATCACGTCCGGTCGATGGAGCTGCTGATGGCCAGCGGCGAGATCCGTCACCTCACCCCCGAGGGCGAGGACGCTGAGTTGTTCTGGGCCACGGTCGGCGGCAACGGCCTGACCGGAATCGTCCTGCGCGCCAGCATCGCGATGACACCTACCGAAACCGCGTACTTCATCGCCGACGGTGTTGCCACTAAGGACCTCGACGAGACGGTCGCCGTCCACCTCGACGGCAGCGAAGCGAACTACACATATTCCGCCGCCTGGTTCGACCTGATCAGCGCGCCACCGAAGCTCGGTCGGGCCGCGGTCAGTCGAGGCAGCCTGGCGAAGCTGGATCAACTACCGAAGAAGCTTGCCAAGAACCCGCTGAAATTCGATGCACCGCAACTGTTGACGGTTCCGAACATTTTTCCGGTCAGCGCGCTGAACAAACTGTCGGCCATGGCGCTTGGCGAGACGTACTACCGGTTGGGCGGAACCTACACGGGCAAGATCCAGAACCTCTCGAAGTTCTATCACATGCTCGATCTGATCAGTGACTGGAACAACATTTACGGGCCAAGGGGTTTCGCCCAACATCAGTTCCTGGTCCCACCGGACGCGATGGACGAGTTCAAGGCCATCATCCGCTGGATCCAGACACAAGGCCACATTTCGGCGCTGAACGTGTTCAAACTCTTCGGCCCGGGCAACCGCGCACCGCTGAGCTTTCCAATGGCTGGTTGGAACGTCGCGATGGACTTCCCAAACCGGCCCGGGGTCAACGAGATTCCTCAACGAACTCGACCGTCGGGTACTGGAATTCGGCGGGCGGGTGTACACCGCCAAGGACTCCCGCGTCAATGCCGAGACTTTTCATGCCATGTATCCCCGCATCGACGAATGGATCGCCCTGCGCCGCAAGGCCGATCCCAACGGTGTGTTCGCATCCGACATGGCCCGACGTTTGGAGTTGCTCTAAATGGTGCTAGACGCCGTAGGAAACCCACAGGCCGTGCTGCTGCTCGGCGGCACCTCCGAGATCGGGCTCGCCATCTGCGAGCGCTATCTGCAGAACGCCCGCGCCCGCATCGTGCTGGCGTGCATGCCCGAAGACCCGGGCCGTGAAGACGCGGTCGCGCAAATGAAGGCCGCGGGCGCACGCTCGGTTGAGCTGATCGACTTCGACGCGCTCGACACTGACAGCCACCCGAAGGTGATCGAGCAAGCCTTTGGCGGCAGCGATCCAAGCGATATAGACGTCGCCATCGTCGCATTCGGTGTGCTCGGCGACGCCGAGGAGTTGTGGCAGGACCAGCGCAAGGCGGTGCAGGCCGCCGAAATCAACTACACCGCAGCAGTGTCCGTGGGCGTGCTGCTGGGCGAGAAGATGCGCGCTCAGGGTTTCGGTCAGATCATTGCCATGAGCACGGTGGCCGGGGAACGGGTGCGGCGATCCAATTTCGTCTACGGCTCGACCAAGGCGGGCCTGGACGGTTTCTACCTTGGACTCGGAGAGGCGTTGCGCGAGTTCGGGGTTCACGTGTTGGTGATTCGACCGGGCCAGGTCCGTACCCGAATGAGCGCTCACGTGAAAGAAGCTCCGCTGACCGTCGATAAGGAATACGTCGCCAACCTGGCGGTGACCGCGTCCGCAAAAGGTAAGGAACTCGTTTGGGCGCCAGGAGCATTCCGGTACGTGATGGTGGTGCTGCGACACATCCCCCGGAGTATCTTCCGCAAGCTGCCAATCTGATCATGCGCAACGCGCTGGCCGGCCTGGGTCAGATGATGCTGGCGGCGGTGCTGGCGATTGCGGTCGCGGTGATATCGCTGATCGCGATCTCGCGCGTGCAGTGGCCCGCCTTTCCGTCGTCCAATCAACTGCATGCGCTGACCACCGTCGGACAGGTCGCGTGCCTGACCGGGCTGGTCGCCGCGGGGTGGGTGTCGCGACGGAGCCGTCTTCGGGTACTCGCCAAGGTAATCGGACTGGTGTTCGTGTCCGCGTTCACTGTCGTGACGCTGGGCATGCCGCTGGGAGCCACCAAGTTGTACCTGTTCGGCATCTCCGTCGACCAGCAGTTCCGCACTGAGTACCTGACCCGGCTCACGGACAGCCCCGCCCTGCACGACATGACCTACCTCGGTCTGCCCCCTTTCTATCCGCCGGGCTGGTTCTGGATCGGCGGGCGGGTCGCGGCGCTGACCGGCACACCCGGCTGGGAGATATACAAGCCGTGGGCGATCACCTCGTTCACCATCGCCGTGGCGGTCGCTCTGGTGCTGTGGTGGCGGATGATCCGCTTCGAGTACGCATTGATCGTCACCATCGCCACCGCGGCGGTGACGCTGGCCTATGGCTCACCGGAGCCTTATTCGGCGATGATTACCGTGCTGTTGCCGCCAGTACTGGTGTTGACCTGGTCGGGTCTGCGCGCCGGCGAACGAGCGGCCGGCCGCACAGTCGAGCCCGAGGATGAGGCTGGCCGCACACTCGACGAGGGCGTGCCCCGGAGTGGCTGGGCCGCGGTGGTGGGCGCGGGCCTATTCCTGGGCTTCGCCGCCACCTGGTACACGCTGCTCGTGGCCTACAGCGCGTTCACGATGACGCTGATGGCCGCGCTGCTGGCCGCATCCCGCTGGCGCCAGACCGGACTGCGGGGCGCGCTCGAACCGCTGCGCCGGCTCGCCGTCATCGCCGTGATCGCGGCGGCGATCGGCGCCACCACGTGGTTCCCGTTTTTTCTGCGGACAATCCGCAACCCGGTCAGCAACACCGGCAGCGCTTTGCATTATCTGCCGGCCGACGGCGCCGAAATGACCTTCCCCATGCTGCAGTTCTCGCTGCTGGGAGCCATCTGCATGCTGGGCGCCGGGTGGCTGGTGGTGCGGGCCCGGTCCTCGACGCGGGCCGGCGCGCTGGCCGTCGGGGTGGTCGCCGTTTACCTGTGGTCGCTGTTGTCGATGCTGACCACACTGGCGCGCACCACGCTGCTGTCGTTCCGGCTGCAACCGACCTTGACTGTCCTGTTGGTCGCCGCGGGCGTGTTCGGCTTTGTCGAGGCCACGCTCGCTCTCAGAGACCGGACTCGCGCTGTCGTCCCGGTGGCCGCCGCGATCGGGCTGACCGGGGCGATCGCGTTCAGCCAGGACATTCCCGAAGTGCTGCGGCCGGATCTCACCATCGCCTACACCGACACCGACGGCCACGGCCAGCGCGGCGACCTGCGACCGGCCGGCTCGGAGAAGTACTACCCCGTGATCGACTCCGCGATCCTGCAGGTCACCGGCAAGCCGCGCGATCAGACCGTGGTGCTGACCGCTGACTACAGTTTCCTGTCCTTCTACCCGTACTGGGGTTTTCAAGGGCTGACCTCGCATTACGCAAATCCCCTGGCGCAGTTCGACCTACGGGCCGCGCAGATCAAGAAGTGGTCCGGTCTCAAGACCGCCGACGAGTTGATCCACGCGCTGGACGCGTCACCCTGGCCGCCGCCGACGGTGTTCCTGATGCGCCGCGGCTCTGGTTCGAGCTACACCCTGCGACTGGCCGAGGACGTCTACCCCAACCAGCCCAATGTTCGTCGCTACATGGTTGATATGCGGACGGCGCTATTCGCCGACCCGCGCTTCGTTGTGCAGACCGTCGGCCCGTTTGTGCTCGCGATCCGCAAACCGGCGGAATGACGGCTGATGGCTACCGAAACCTCGACCGCCGCGGCCGAACAACTACCATCAAGCTCCGTGGCAGCCGCGGGCGCAAATCACCGGAACGCCCGCCTCGTCGCGGTGGTCGCGGGTCTGCTGGGGGCGCTGCTGGCGATCGCCACCCCGGTGTTGCCGGTCAACCAGACCACCGCGCAACTGAACTGGCCGCAGAACGACACGTTCAACAGCGTCGAGGCACCGCTGATCGGATATGTCGCCACCGAATTGAACGTCGCCGTGCCGTGCCAAGCCGCCGCCGGGCTCGCCGGCCCGGAGAACAGCTCCAAGACCGTGCTGTTGTCCACGGTGCCCAAGCAGGCCCCGAAGGCCGTCGACCGCGGGCTGCTCATCCAGCGAGCCAACGACGACCTGGTGCTCGTGGTGCGAAATGTCCCGGTCGTCACGGCCCCGCTGAGCCAGGTGCTCAGCCCGGCGTGCCAGCGGCTGACCTTTACCGCCCACGCCGATCGGGTCACGGCCGAATTCGTGGGGCTGACACAGGGACCAACTGCCGAACATCCCGGCGCGCCACTGCGTGGCGAACGCAGCGGCTACGACTTCCGGCCCCAGATCACCGGTGTCTTCACCGATCTGGCCGGCCCGGCACCCCCTGGCCTGAGCTTCTCGGCGACCGTCGACACCCGCTACAGCAGCAGCCCCACCACGCTGAAGCTGTTCGCGATGATCCTCGGCGTGCTGCTGACCGGCGCCGCTCTGGTCGCGCTGCACATCCTCGACACCGCCGACGGCACCCGGCACCGCCGCTTCCTGCCGTCGCGGTGGTGGTCCGTCGGCGCCCTCGATGCCCTCGTCATCGCGGTGCTGGTGTGGTGGCACTTCGTCGGCGCCAACACCTCCGACGACGGCTACATCCTGACCATGGCAAGGGTGTCCGAGCATGCCGGATACATGGCCAACTACTACCGCTGGTTCGGCACACCGGAGGCGCCGTTCGGCTGGTACTACGACCTGTTGGCGCTGTGGGCGCACGTCAGCACGGCCAGCATCTGGATGCGACTGCCGACCCTGGTGATGGCGTTGACGTGCTGGTGGGTGATCAGCCGCGAAGTCATCCCACGCCTTGGTCACGCGGCCAAGCGCAGCCGAGCCGCGGCCTGGACGGCGGCCGGCATGTTCCTGGCGACCTGGTTGCCGCTCGACAATGGCCTGCGCCCCGAGCCGATCATCGCCCTGGGGATCCTGCTGACCTGGTGTTCGGTGGAGCGCGCGGTGGCCACCAGCCGGCTGTTGCCGGTGGCCGTCGCCTGCATCCTCGGCGCGCTGACGCTGTTCTCCGGGCCGACGGGCATCGCGTCCATCGGCGCCCTGCTGGTCGCGATCGGGCCGCTGCGGACGATCCTGCACCGTAGATCCAAACAGTTCGGTGCGCTGCCGCTGCTGGCGCCACTCCTGGCCGCGGCCACTGTCACCGTGATCCTGATCTTCCGCGACCAGACCCTGGCCGGCGAGGCGCAGGCCACCAGCCTCAAACGTGCCGTCGGACCGAGTCTGAGTTGGTTCGACGAACACCTCCGCTACGAGCGGCTGTTCATGGCCAGTCCCGACGGGTCGGTGGCCCGCCGGTTCGCGGTGCTGGCAGTGCTGCTCGCGCTTGGCATCTCGGTGGCAGTGTCGTTGCGCAAGGGACGGATTCCGGGTACCGCCGCCGGGCCGAGCCGGCGCATCATCGGCATCACCATTATCTCGTTCATCGCGATGATGTTCACTCCGACCAAGTGGACGCACCACTTCGGGGTGTTCGCCGGACTCGCCGGATCGCTGGGCGCGCTGGCCGCGGTCGCGGTGTCAGCTGCGGCGATGCGTTCGAGACGGAATCGCACCGTGTTCGCGTCGGTGGTGCTGTTCTTGGTGGCGCTGTCGTTCGCCAGCGTCAATGGCTGGTGGTACGTATCCAATTTCGGTGTGCCGTGGTCGAATTCGTTCCCGAAGTTGGGGTATGGCTTTGCCACCATGCTGCTCGGGCTGACCGTGCTGGTGCTGCTGACGGCGGCGTGGTTCCACTTTGTCTCTACCGAGAATGTCGCCACGGACGGACCATCCCGTCCGCCCCCCAAGACCCGGTACGGGGCGCGCACAGCCCGGATCATTCGGTCTCCGTTGGCGATTGCCGCGTGGGCGCTGGTGATTTTCGAGGTGGTATCACTGACCCTGGCGATGGCTGACCAGTACCCGGCGTGGTCGGTGGGCCGGTCCAATCTCCAAGCTCTGACGGGTAAGTCCTGCGGGCTGGCCGAGGACGTCCTGGCGGAGCAAGATCCCAATGCCGGCATGCTGCTCCCGGTGACGGCGTCGGTGCAAGACGCGCTGGGCGCTGGCCTATCGGAAGCCTTCACCCCCAACGGAATTCCCGCCGACGTTTCAGCCGACCCGGTTATGGAGCGCCCGGGCGACCGTAGTTTCGTCAACGACAACGGGGCGATCACCGGTGGCGAGGCCGGCAACGAAGGCGGCACCAGCGCCGCACCGGGCGTCAACGGCTCCAGGGCTGCGCTGCCGTACAACCTGGACCCGGCCCGCACCCCCGTGCTCGGCAGCTGGCGGTCCGGCGTCCAGGTGCCCGCCAGGCTGCGTTCGGGCTGGTATCGACTGCCCACGCAACGGGATACGGCGGGCCCGCTGCTGGTGGTGACCGCGGCGGGCCGCTTCGACCCCCGCGAGGTCGAGGTGCAGTGGGCGAACGACACCGAAGCGGCCAGCGGACATCCCGGCGGATCATTGCAATTCGCCGATGTCGGGGCGTCCCCGGCCTGGCGCAACTTGCGGTTGCCAATGTCAGCGATCCCGAGCACCGCCAGCCAGGTACGCCTCGTCGCCGACGACGAGGATCTGGCGCCTCAGCACTGGATCGCGCTCACACCGCCGCGCATCGCACAGCTGCGCACCCTGCAGGATGTGGTGGGCTCACAGGACCCGGTCTTGCTGGACTGGCTTGTCGGCCTGGCGTTCCCGTGCCAGCGGCCGTTCGGCCATCAAAACGGCGTCGACGAAACACCGAAGTGGCGCATCCTGCCGGACCGGTTCGGCGCTGAGGCCAATTCGCCGGTGATGGACAACAACGGTGGTGGCCCGCTGGGTGTTACCGAGTTGCTCGTCAAGGCGACGACCGTGGCCACGTATCTGAAGGATGATTGGTCGCGCGATTGGGGCTCGTTGCAACGGTTGACGCCTTACTACCCCAGCGCCCAGCCTGCCCAACTCCAGCTGGGCATCCAGACCCGCAGCGGCCTGTGGAACCCCGCTCCGCTTCGGCATTAAAGCGTCTCAGACATACTCCTGCCCCGTTTCCGGGTGACCCCCGTATTAACCCGGAAACAGGGCAGAAGTTGCTATAAGCCGACCGGCTCAGATCAGGGAATCAGCGACCGGATGGGGTGGGTGATCGTGTAGATCGGGTGCAGGGCATCCGCGGCGTAGTGCCGGATCGGGTGCAGCGGCCCGCTGAACGGTACGTACGGGTTGGCCGACGCGGTGGCCGGCACTAACGCCCCGGCGACTGAGAGACCGAGGGTGCCCAGCAAGACGGCCGCGCCCATGCGGACCTTCGAAGATTTAGGTGCCTTGTTTGTAGCCATGGTTGGAGTCCTTTATCTGCAGTTCGTCCCTGTATGGGGTCGGTTGCGGTGGCCGACAACATCAGGTTGCCTGCGACCCCTTGGCAGATGTTGGAGATATTCTTGCGAAATTCTTGCGACCGCAGGTCAGGGCGGAATTGACGCTTCCCACGCTGGCTGCGCGGCTAGCCAAATAGCGGTCAGCTCCGATCGATTTCGAAGACGAACTCGCATCTACCGATGCGAATCTGGTCACCGTCGGCCAGGCTGGCGTTGACCTGGATCTGCCGGCGCCGCACCTGGACCCCGTTCGTCGAGCGCAGGTCGGTAATCACGAAACCCGTTCTGGTGTGGGTGATCGTGGCGTGATAGCGGCTGACATCGTCATCGTCGAGGACGATGTCATTGTCGTCAAGCCGTCCGATCCGGGTGGTCGCCCCATTCAGCAGATATTCGCGTCCGGCTTGGTCACGCAACCGCGCACGAACCGCCTCGCCAGCCACGTCAGCGTTCGGGGCGATCTTGACGACGCCCTGTTTGTGCGTGGCCGGAATGCGTCGTTTGACCACAAGGGGCTCCTGACGCAGGATCCGCTCGTGCAGGGCGTTGACCGTGGGACCGGGGTCGATGCCCAAGCCGTCGGCCAGGGCTCTTTTCAGTCTTCGATAGGCGCCGAGCGCATCCGATTGACGCTCAGTGACGTAGTAGGCGGTGATCAGCTGCGCCCACAGCGGTTCGCGATAGGGGTGTTGCGCGGTGAGCGTCTCCAGCTCACCGATCACGCTGTTGGCGCGCCCGCATGCGATCTCGGCCTCGGCGCGGGCGGTCTGCACTACCACTCTGTCTTCCAACAGCGTCGTAGCGAACCCGTGCACGAACGCGAAGTCTCGCAAGTCATGCAGCACTGGTCCACGCCACTCCCCCAACGCAGCCGACAGGTGGGTGCTGGCTTCCTCAAATCGGCCCGCGGCGGCAGCCTGGATCCCCGCAGTCTTTTCGCTGACAAAACGCCCCAGGTCGCATTGCGCGTCGGCGACGCTGAGCCGGTAGCCAGGTGGTGCGCTCGCCAGCACGGCGTAGGGGTCGACGCCAGCGGTCCGCAGCAGCCGGCGCAGGTTGGATACATAGGACTGAATGCTGGTCCGCGCCGCCGGCACGGGATCGAGGCCCCACACCGCGTTGGTCAACGCGTCGACGGAAACCGCCCGATTGCGGTTGATCACCAGCATGGCCAATACCGCGCGTTGTTTCGGCGCGCCCAACGGCATTTGAGTACCGCCGACCGTCATCGCCAACGGTCCCAGTACGCCGAACCTGAGGTTGTCTATGGCCACAACTCCTATTTTGATCGCAGATAAGCAATCGGCGCCAAGGCTCGCGCGGCGACACGACCTTTTGACGACAATCCACCCGCGGTCATCCACGCGCCCTTCCGCAGGGTCTCAGGGGAGTCGCTTACGATCGACCCTCGTGCCCCACGACGGTAATCAGCGATCACACCGGATCCCGCGGTCGATCGCCGTCTTGGTCGGCTTGGCCGGGTTGGTGGGCCTCCTGCTGTGTGTGGTCGTCCCGGGGCTGCCGGTGAAGCAGACCACGGCGACCGTCCTGTGGCCACAAGGCACTTCTGCTGGTCCCGACGGCCACGTCACCCAGATCACCGCCCCACTTGTTTCCGGCGCGCCGCGCGCACTCGACATCTCTATTCCCTGCTCGGCGATCGCCACCTTGCCTGCCGCGGGCGGATTGGTGGTCTCGACTTTGCCGACCGGTGGGGTGGATGCCGGCAAGAACGGGCTCTTCGTACGTGCGGACAAAGACGTGATCGTGGTTGCGTTCCGGGACACCGTGGCCGCGGTGGCGCAGCGCTCGGCGGTGGCCGCGGGCGCCTGCACCAGGCTGCACGCCTGGGCCGACGCCGGTGGCGCCGGCGCGGAATTCGTCGGCATACCCGGCGCCGTCGGTCTCCTGCCCGCTGAGAAGAAGCCGCAGGTGGGTGGAATCTTCACCGACCTGAAGGTGGCCGCGCAGCCGGGGCTGTCGGCCCGCGTCGACATCGACACCCGGTTCATTACCGCGCCCAGCGCGATCAAGGCCATCGTGATGGTGGTGGGTGTGCTGGCGGTCCTCGTCGCGATCCTCGGTTTGGCTGCACTGGACCGGCACAGCCGGGGCGCGGCTCTGGTCGACTGGCGTTCCCCGATCGCGAGGCTCTCGACGTGGCGGCGTGCCGGCGTCGCGACCTGGCTCGCGGACGCGAGCGTGATAGGAACGCTGCTGGTCTGGCATGTCATCGGTGCCACCTCGTCTGACGACGGCTACAACCTGACCATCGCGCGGGTGGCGCCGAAAGCCGGGTATGTGGCGAACTACTACCGGTACTTCGGGGCGACCGAGGCGCCGTTCGACTGGTATCTCGCGATGTTGGCCAAATTGGCGACGGTGAGCACCGCGGGCGTGTGGATGCGGCTACCCGCGACGCTGGCGGGCATCGTGTGCTGGCTCATCATCGGCCATCGGGTGCTGCGGCGGCTGGGACCCGGAAAGGGCGGCCTGGCTGCCAACCGGGTGGCGGTGTTCACCGCGGGCGCGGTGTTCCTTGCCGCCTGGCTGCCGTTCAACAACGGACTGCGCCCTGAGCCGCTGATCGCCCTCGGTGTCGTGGTCACCTGGATGCTGGTCGAACGCGCGATCGCGCTGCAGCGATTGGCCCCGGCTGCGGTTGCGATCGTCATCGCAGCGCTCACCGCAACCCTGGCGCCGCAGGGTTTGATCGCCATCGCGGCGCTGCTGACCGGGGCCCGCGCCATCGCCCAGACGGTCCGGCGGCGCCGGGCCACCGACGGGTTGCTTGCGCCGCTCGCGGTATTGGCCGCGTCGTTGTCCCTGGTCACCGTGGTGGTATTCCGCAGCCAGACGCTGGCCACCATTGCCGAGTCGATGCGCATCAAATACAAAGTCGGGCCGACGATCGCCTGGTACCAAGACTTGCTGCGTTATTACTTCCTCACCGTGGAGTCGAATCCCGACGGGTCAATGTCGCGACGATTCGCTGTGCTGGTGCTGCTGTTGTGCCTGTTCGGAATGCTGGTCATCCTGCTGCGCCGCGGCCGGGTGCCGGGGTTGGCCAGCGGCCCGGCGTGGCGACTGCTCGGCACCACCGCGATCGGCCTGTTGCTCCTGACTTTCACTCCCACGAAGTGGGCGATTCAGTTCGGCGCGTTCGCCGGGTTGGCCGGCGCCCTCGGCGCGCTCACCGCGTTCGCTCTCGCCAGGATCGGGCTGCACAACCGCCGCAACCTGACGCTGTACGTGACGGCGCTGCTGTTCGTGCTGGCGGTGGCCACCTCCGGCATCAACGGCTGGTTTGGCGTCGGCAACTACGGGGTGCCTTGGTACGACATCCAACCCGTTATCGCCAGCCATCCGGTGACGTCGATGTTCCTCACGCTGTCGATCATCACGGGGCTGCTGGCCGCCTGGCAGCACTTCCGGATGGATTACGCCGGCCACACCGAAGTCAAGAACAACCGGCGCAACCGCGTCCTGGCATCGACCCCCCTGCTGGTGGTCGCGACAATCATGGTGCTCGGCGACGTCGGCTCGCTGGCCAAGGGCGCGGTGTTCCGCTACCCGCTCTACACCACCGCCAAATCCAACCTGGCCGCCATTACTTCGGGGTTGTCCAGCACCAGCTGTGCGATGGCCGATGACGTACTTACCGAGCCCGACCCCAACGCCGGCCTCCTGCAGCCGGCGCCGGGACAGACCTTTGGCCCCGACGGCCCACTCGGCGGGATCAACCCCGCCGGCTTCAAGCCCGAAGGGGTGGGCGACGACCTGAGGTCGTACCCGGTGGTGACCAAACCGGGGGTGGTGAATTCCGACGCGTCACCCAACAAGCCCAACGCCGCGATGAGTGATTCCGCGGGCACGGCCGGCGGGAAAGGCCCCGTCGGGGTAAACGGGTCGCACGTGGCACTGCCGTTCGGCCTCGACCCGGCCCGCACACCGGTGATCGGCAGCTACGGCGAGAACTCGCTGGCCGCCACAGCGACCTCGGCGTGGTACCAGCTGCCCGCCAATTGGAAACAAACCAGCCCCGATCGGCCGCTCGTGGTGGTCTCCGCCGCCGGTGCCATCTGGTCGTATAAGGAAGACGGCACCTTCACGTACGGGCAGTCGCTGAAGTTGCAGTGGGGCGTCGTTCGCCCCGACGGCACTACCCAGCCGCTCGCCGAGGTGAGTCCGATCGACATCGGGCCCGAACCGGCGTGGCGCAATCTGCGATTCCCGCTGGCCTGGGCACCCCCGGAGGCCAATGTGGCACGCATCGTCGCCTACGACCCGAACCTGAGCTCCGAGCAGTGGTTCGCATTCACGCCGCCGCGGGTCCCGCTGCTGCAGACCCTGCAGCAGCTAATTGGGTCACGGACGCCGGTGCTGATGGACATCGCGACCGCGGCGAACTTCCCCTGCCAGCGGCCGTTTTCCGAACACCTTGGCGTTGCCGAACTTCCGCAATACCGCATCCTGCCCGACCACAAACAGACGGCGGCGTCGTCGAACGGGTGGCAGGCGAGCGAGGCCGGCGGTCCGTTCCTGTTCACTCAGGCGATGCTGCGTACTTCGACCATCTCGACGTACCTGCGCGGCGACTGGCATCGCGACTGGGGATCGATCGAGGAGTACTACCCGTTGGTGCCGGCCAGTGCTGCACCGGTTGCCGCTATCGAACAAGGCGTGATCACCGTGCCCGGCTGGAGCCGGCAGGGACCGATACGGGCCCTCCCATGAGCCTCCTACTGGATGGAGCAGCCCAAGGCGGCACCGACACCGCGGACCGCAATCTGCGGGTCACCCGCCTGGTCGCGACGATTGCCGGCCTGCTCGGCTTCGTCTTATCGGTCGCGACGCCGCTGCTGCCCGTCGTGCAGACGACCGCTTCACTTAATTGGCCTCAAAATGCCCAATTAAGCAGCGTGACGGCGCCATTGATCTCGCTGACGCCGGTCGACGTGACGGCAACCGTGCCGTGTTCTGTGGTGCGCGACCTACCAGCCGAGGGCGGGGTGGTGCTGGGGACAGCGCCCAAGAAGGGCAAGGACGCCGCGCTGAACGCGTTGTTCGTCGTCGCCAGCAGCAAGAGCGTCGTCGTCACCGACCGCAACGTGGTGCTCGCCAGCGCACCTCGGGACCAGGTCTCATCCCCGCAATGCCAACGCATCGAAATCACCTCCACAAAGGCCGGCGCCTTCGCCACCTTCGTCGGGTTGACCGACCCGGCGGGCAAGCCCGTGCGCGGGGGTTTTCCCGATCCCAACCTGCGTCCCCAGATCGTTGGAGTGTTCACCGATCTGACCGGTCCGGCGCCTCCCGGACTTCAGCTTTCGGCGACCATCGACACCCGGTTCTCCACCACCCCAACGACACTGAAGCTGCTCGCTATGGTGCTGGCGGTGGCGTCGACCATCGTGGCGCTGGTCGCGCTGTGGCGCCTCGACCAGCTGGACGGCCGGCGGATGCACCGGCTGATTCCGACGCGCTGGCGCAAGTTCACCCTGGCCGACGCCACGGTGATATTCGGATTCCTGCTCTGGCACGTAATCGGGGCGAACTCCTCCGACGACGGCTACATCCTGGGCATGGCCCGGGTCGCCGACCGTGCCGGCTACATGTCCAACTACTTCCGCTGGTTCGGCAGCCCCGAAGACCCATTCGGCTGGTACTACAACCTGCTGGCGTTGATGACCCACGTCAGCGACGCCAGCCTGTGGATCCGGTTGCCGGACTTGGTCGCGGGAGTGGTGTGCTGGCTGCTGTTGTCGCGTGAGGTGCTGCCTCGGTTGGGGCCGGCGGTGACGTCGAGCAGGGCCGCCAACTGGGCGGCCGGCCTGGTCCTGCTCACCGCGTGGATGCCGTTCGACAACGGCCTCCGACCCGAACCCATCATCGCGCTCGGTTCACTTATCACTTACGTGCTGATCGAACGCTCGATGTGCACGTCTCGGCTGACGCCGGCGGCGCTGGCGGTGGTGACCGCGGCATTCACTCTGGGTGTCCAGCCCACCGGCCTGATCGCGGTGGCCGCATTGATCGCCGGTGGCCGTCCGATCCTTCGAATCTTGGTGCGGCGTCATCGTTTGGTCGGAACCTGGCCGCTGGTGGCACCTATCCTGGCCGCCGGGACCGTCATCCTCACCGTGGTGTTCGCCGACCAGACATTGTCAACGGTGTTGGAAGCCACCAGAATCCGCACCGCGGTCGGACCGAGCCAGGCGTGGTACACGGAGAACCTGCGCTACTACTACCTGATCCTGCCCACCGTCGACGGCTCGTTGTCACGCCGGTTCGGCTTCCTGATCACCGCGCTGTGTCTGTTCACCGCGGTGTTCATCATGTTGCGGCGCAAGCGAGTTCCCGGCGTGGCCCGCGGGCCGGCCTGGCGGCTGATGGGTGTCATCTTCGGCACCATGTTCTTCCTGATGTTCACCCCCACCAAGTGGGTGCACCACTTCGGGCTGTTCGCCGCCGTCGGCGCGGCGATGGCCGCGCTCACGACGGTGCTGGTGTCGCCGGCGGTACTGCGCTGGTCACGTAATCGGATGACGTTCCTGGCGGCGGTGCTGTTCGTCCTAGCGCTGTGCTTCGCCACCACCAACGGTTGGTGGTACGTCTCGAGCTATGGCGTGCCGTTCAACAGCGTCATGCCCAGATTCCACGGCATCAGCGTCAGCACAGTCTTTTTCGTCCTGTTCGCCATCGCCGCACTCTGCGCGATCGGGTTGCACTTCGCTTCCCGGGATCACGGCGAGGGCCGGCTGGCGCGAGCGGTGACTGCCGCGCCCGTCCCGATAGCGGCCGGATTCATGACGTTGGTGTTCATCGCATCGATGGTGGCCGGAATCGTGCGTCAGTACCCCACCTACTCCAACGGCTGGGCCAACCTGCGGGAGTTCGCCGGCGGCTGCGGGCTGGCGGACGATCTGCTGGTCGAGCCGGACAGCAACGCCGGATTCATGGCGCTTGCCAAAACAAATGAACCCGCCGATTACGGCCCGTTGGGCCCTCTGGGCGGAGTCGATCCCACCGGGTTCACCCCCAACGGGGTACCGGAACGCACGCTCGCCGAATCGGTCAAGGAGACGTCGGTGCCACAGCCGGGCACCGACTACGACTGGGACGCCCCGACCAAACTGGAGGCGCCGGGCATCAACGGTTCGCTGGTGCCACTGCCCTACGGCCTCAAGCCCGATCAGGTTCCGCTGGCCGGCAGCTACACCAACGGCCCGCCAGCAGCAGAGCAAGCTGGCGTCGGCGTGGTACCAGCTGCCCAAACTGGACCCCGGACATCCACTGGTGGTGGTGACGGCCGCGGGCGAGATCGCCGGGAACAGCGTGCTGCACGGTCACACCGATGGGCAGACCGTCGTACTGGAATACGGCAAGCCCGGTCCCGACGGCGATATGGTGCCGGCCGGGCGCCTGGTGCCCTATGACCTGTACGGAGAACAGCCGAAGGTGTGGCGCAACCTGCGCTTCGCCCGGTCCCAGATGCCCGCCGACGCGGTTGCGGTCCGGGTTATTGCCGAGGATCTGTCGCTGACTCCGGAGGCCTGGATCGCGGTGACCCCGCCGCGGGTGCCGGAGCTGCGCTCCGTGCAGGAATACCTCGGTTCGTCGCAGCCGGTGCTGCTGGACTGGGCGGTCGGGTTGGCCTTCCCGTGCCAACAGCCGATGTTGCACGTCAACGGCGTCACCGAGATCCCCAAATACCGGATCACGCCGGACTACAACGCCAAGAAGCAAGACACCGATACCTGGGAGGACGGCGTCAACGGCGGCCTGCTGGGCATCACGGACTTGCTGCTGCGGGCCCACGTCATGTCCACCTACCTGTCCCATGACTGGGGCCGCGACTGGGGCTCGCTGCGCAAGTTCGACACTCTGGTTGACGCGCCGCCGGCGCAACTCGACCTGGGCACCGCGACCCGAACCGGATGGTGGTCTCCAGGGGCGATCCGGATCAAGCCCTAGAGCGGCAGCAGGCTGTGCTTGCGGCCGACGCGGAACCACAACTGCTTGTCGCGCAGCAGGTGCAACGATTTGCGTAGCAGCAGCCGGGTCTGGTGCGGGTCGATGACGGAGTCGATGAACCCGCGCTCGGCGGCGACCCACGGGATCGCCATGTTGAGGTTGTAGCCCTCGATGAAGTCTTTCTTGATCTGCTGCGCCTCGGGCGTGGTCGGGTCGGGGAACCGCTTCATCAGCAATTGCGCGGCGCCGTCGGCGCCGATTACCGCGATGCGCGCGGTGGGCCATGCGAAGTTGAAGTCGGCGGTCAGCTGCCGCGACCCCATCACCGCATAGGCGCCGCCGTAAGACTTGCGGATCGTAATCGTCACCTTCGGCACGTCGGCTTCGACCACGGCGGACAGGAACCGTCCGCCGCGCTTGATGATCCCGTTCTTTTCCTCCTCGGCTCCCGGCAGGAATCCCGGGGTGTCCACCACGAACACCAGCGGGATTTCGAACGCGTCGCAGAATCGGATGAATCGCGCCGCCTTATCGGACGCCTGGTTGTCGATCGACCCTGCCAGGTACGTCGGCTGGTTGGCGATCACGCCGACCGGATGGCCGTCGACGCGGGCGTACCCGGTGATGATGGAAGGGCCGCCCTGGGAGGCGACGTCGAGGAAGTCGCCGTCGTCGAAGATCCGCAGCAGGATCTCGTGCATGTCGTAGGCCGCGTTGTCGGAGTCCGGAATGATCGAGTCGAGCTCCAGGTCGGTAGCCGTGATCTCCGGCTCCAGCCCCGGGTTGACGATCGGTGGTTTGTCGAAGCAGTTCGACGGCAAAAACGACAGGAAATCGCGTACGTACTGGAACGCCTCGGCTTCGGAGTTTACGACCTGGTGGATGTTGCCGTAGCGGGCCTGGGCGTCTGAGCCCCCGAGCTCGTCGAGGCTGACGTCTTCGCCGGTGACTTCCCGGATCACGTCCGGCCCGGTGACGAAGAAGTAACCCTGGTCGCGCACGGAGACAAGCAGATCGTCTTGGATTGGCGAATACACCGCTCCCCCAGCACATTTACCGAAGATGAGGGAGATCTGCGGCACCACTCCGGACAACGCCTCGTGGCGGCGGCCGAGTTCGGCGTACCAGGCCAGCGAGGTGACCGCGTCCTGGATGCGCGCGCCACCGGAATCCTGGATGCCGATGATCGGGCACCCGACCATCGCGCACCACTCCATCAGCCGGGCCACCTTGCGGCCGAACATCTCGCCGACGGTGCCCTGAAACACCGTCTGATCGTGGGAGAAAACCCCGACCGGCCGACCGTCGATCATGGCGTGGCCGGTGACCACCCCGTCGCCGTACAGCGCGGTGGGGTCGTTGGGGGTCTTGGCGAGCGCGCCGATCTCCAGGAAGGTGCCGGGATCAACCAGCGCATGCACCCGTGCGCGGGCGCTCGGGATGCCCTTCTTGTCACGCTTGGCAGCGGCCTTCTCACCGCCGGGCTCTTTGGCCAACTCGAGGCGAGCGTGCAACTCGGCCAGCTTCTCGGCCGTCGTGTGTGCGCGAGAAGGCACGGTACCCGTCACTACTTGCCTACCTTGTCCTCGACCTCGATGTTGGCTAAAGCCTGGCTCATGTGCGCGCCGACCTTGGCGATGATCGGTTCGTCGATGGCCTGGATGTGCTCCCCACCGATCGGCACGACCTCGAGGTCGGACACATATTCACCCCAGCCACCGTCCGGTTTACGAACGGCATACCGCGGCTCGAACATGATCGCGTCGTCATGGTATCGATCCGCCATGTAGAGCGTGACGTGCCCATCGAACGGCTGGATCTGGGCGGTGTCGATTGCCCGGTTGTCCAGATACGACGTGCGCTGGTGCTCGATGATTCCGCCCGGGATCTGCACACCGCTTGCTTTGACGGCGTCGAGGACGAACCGGATCTGACCTTCGTCGTCCAGCTCCTCGAGCTGTTCGTAAGGGATCTCCGGGATGGTCACGTTGAAGGTCTTCTCGGCGAACCGGGCGTAGCGATCCCACCGTTTGCGGATCTCCTCCTTGGTCGCCGGGATCTCCTCGCCCGCACGCACCGCGTCGATCAAACCCACCCACCGGACGTCCTTGCCCAGCTGCTTCAGACCGATCGCGCACGCGTAGGCCAGCACACCGCCCAACGACCAGCCCGCCAGGATGTACGGCCCGTCGCCCTGCATCTCGATGAGCTTGGGAACGTATTGCGCCGCGCGCTCTTCGATGGTGCCCTCGACGCGCTCGAAGCCGTACATCGGGGTGTCCGCCGGCAGCCGACTGAGCAGCGGTTCGTACACCACCGTCGAACCGCCGGCCGGGTGGAACACGAACACCGGGACTTTCGGATCGGTTTCCGAACGCGCACGCAGCGTTCGGACGAACCCGTCGATCTGCCCGGCCTCCAGATAATTGCGAACCTTGTCGGCCAGCGCCTCGATGTTCTCCGACGTCAGCACATCCTCGACGGTGATCGGCCCTTCGGCGCGCTCGGAGAGGCGCTGCGCCATCTTGGCGGCCGCGTCGCCATCCAGCTTGGGTAACGGGGTGAAAATGCCGCCCGGGGACTTGCCGGTGACAATCGCCCAGGTGGCGAAGGTGACGCGCTCGGAAGCATCGCGCGGCGGCACATCAGAGTTGAGTGCCTTGGCAACCGCTTCCTGGTTGAGCGCTTCGGGCGGGCCGGCAAGGTTCGGATTGGCACCGTTAGCCGCGGGACCAGACGGGTCAGTCGGCGGCGGCGGGATCGGGACGTCCGAGGCGGGCGGGGGGACCGGCTCGGCGGCCTCACCGCTCAGCAACTCGGCCTGCGCCTTAGCGATCTCCTCGGCAGTTTGAACCTGCTGGTAGTCGTGCAGCTGCTCCACCTCGTCACGGTGCTCGAGCGCATACTCGATCAGCTTCTCGACGTTGTAGAGATTGGCGTCGCGCACGGCCTGCAACTGAATCGGCGGCAGGTCGAAGTCGTACTCGACGCGGTTCTTGATCCGCACCGCCATCAGCGAGTCCAGGCCCAGCTCGATCAGCGGCACCTCCCACGGCAGGTCCTCGGGCTCATAACCCATGGCGGCCGCGACGATCGTGCCCAGTCGCTGGGCGATGGTCTCGCCGGAATCCGGTGACCACTTGGTGAAGCCGGCCGGCATGTAGCGGGTGGTCAGACTGTCTCCCAGCGTGTCCGACGTCAGGTCTTCGCCGCCCTCGATCGCCGCGATCCGCGGATCCTGGTTGGGGAGGACGCCAGCCGGTGCGTCGACGGCGGACGCGACCGCGGTTCCGGCACCAACCGCGAGCGGCAACACCGCTTCCGAACCGCCCCGTGCCACCAGCGCGTCGTAGACCAGGGTGAAAGACTCGTCGACCCGAGCATGCACCTGGACCGAGGCACCGCCGGGGTGGCGGGTCAACGTCGTCACCAGCCGGGCGCCCAGGCTGGGCACCGCCCGCTGCTCGGCGGCCGTCAGCGCGGCATCCGGAAGCACAGCCGCCGCAGCCGATCGCACCAAGGCTGCGAGATCGGTCTGATCGCGCGGCGCGTATTCCCAGACGTGGCGGCCATCCGGCAGCGCGACGTGGGCACCGGGCGGGACCACCGAACCGTCGCCGGAGAAGTGCGAATCCAGCCAGTGCTCTTTGCGCTTGAACCGAGTCGGCGGGATGTTGGCGTAATCCTGTGGGCCCTTTGCGCGGGTGAACAGCGTCCGGATGTCCAGGTCATGGCCGTACAGGTAGAGCTGCGCCATCGTCGAGACCATCGACTCGACCTCGTCCTGCCTGCGGGCCAGCGTCGGGAGCAGCTGAGCGTCATGCAGGCCGGCGTCCGCCGTCGTCAACCCCACCTGCATCAGGGCGACCGGGTTGGGCGCCAGCTCCACGAAGGTGGTGTGCCCGCTGTCGACGGCGTTGCGGATGCCGTGGGTGAAGTAGACGCTGTGGCGCAGCCCCTTCTTCCAGTACTCGACGTCGTGGATCGGGTCGCTGCCGGGCTTGACGTAGCTGCCCTCGTGCACGGTGGAGTAGATCCCGGCCGTTGGGCTCATCGGCTTGATGCCCTGCAGCTCCGCGGTGAGCTCGCCGAGCAACGGATCCATCTGCTGGGTATGGCTGGCGCCCTTGGTCTGGAACTTGCGGGCAAACTTGCCCTCGGATTCTGCACGGGCGATGATCGCGTCCACCTGGTCGGGCGGACCGCCGATGACGGTCTGGGTGGGTGCGGCGTAGACGCACACCTCCAGATCGGGGAACTCGGAGAACACCGTTTTGATCTCCGCGGCGGAATACTCCACCAGCGCCATCAAGCGGATGTACTCGCCGAATAGCATGGCCTCGCCCTCGCCCATCAAATGCGAACGGGAGCAGATCGCCCGGGTGGCGTCCTGCAGCGACAAGCCGCCGGCGAAGTAGGCCGACGCGGCCTCGCCCAGCGACTGGCCGACGACCGCGGCGGGCTTGGCCCCGTGGTGCTTGAGCAGCTCACCCAGCGCGATCTGGATCGCGAAGATGGTGACCTGGGTGGTTTCGATGCCGTAGTCCTGCGAGTCGTCCAGGATCAGTTCGAGCACCGAGTAGCCCAGCTCGTCCTGGACCAGGGCGTCGACCTTCTCGATCCACTCGGCGAAAACCGCGTCGCGTAGATACAGGCTCTTGCCCATCTTGCGGTGCTGGGCGCCGAATCCGGCCAGCACCCAGACCGGACCGTTGCTGACCGGCCCGTCAACGCTGAAGGTGTTCGGCCGCTGCTTGCCCTCGGCGACCGCCCGCAGGCCCTTGATGGCCTCCTCGTGGTCGTGCGCCAGCACCACCGCGCGGGACCGGCCGTGGTTGCGGCGCGACAGCGATCGTCCGATCGATTCCAGCGATGCCGCCTGACCCTCAGGGGTCTCCATCCAGTCCGCGAGCTCCGCGGCGGCGGCCTTCTTGCGGGACGTCAAGAACGCCGACACCGCAAGCGGAATCAGCGGCGGCCGTACCCCGTCGGAGGCTTCCTCGGCCGCGAGCTCTTCCAGTGCGAGTTCCTTTAGCCGCAGCGCCTCGTCGGTGATGCCCGGCAGCTCGTACTCCGGCTCATCAAGCACTGGTGCATCGCCGATGATCTCGCCGTATTCGTCGAAGCGCAGTGAGTGCCCTTCGAGAGCGGCCTGGGCCGGTGCACTTTCACTGAGCGTCTCAGCTTCTGGCTCCGGCTCGCGCTCCATCAGATCGCGCGGCAGCACCTCGCGAACCACCACATGCGCGTTGGCGCCACCGAAGCCGAAGCTCGACACCCCGGCCAAGGCGTAGCCGCCGTAGCGAGGCCAGTCGGTGGCCGAGTCGATCACCTTGAGGTGATTCGCATCGAAGTCGATGTACGGGCTAGGCCCGGCGAAGTTGAGCGACGGCGGCAACTTGTCATGCTGCAGCGCCAGCACGACCTTCGCCATGCTGGCCGCACCGGCAGCCGACTCCATGTGCCCGACATTGGTTTTCACCGCGCCCAGTAGCACCGGCCGATCGGCGGGACGCCCCCGGCCGACGACGCGGCCCAGCGCCTCGGCCTCGATCGGGTCACCGAGGACGGTGCCGGTGCCGTGCGCCTCGATGTAGTCGACGTTGCGCGGATCGATGCCCGCGTCCTTGTAGGCCCGGCGCAGCACCTCTGCCTGTGCGTCCTGGTTGGGCGCGATCAGGCCGTTGGACCGGCCGTCGTGGTTGACCGCGCTGCCGGCGATAACCGCCAGTATCTGGTCGCCATCGCGGCGGGCGTCATCGACCCGCTTGAGCACGAGCATGCCGGCGCCCTCGGAGCGGGTGTAGCCGTCGGCGTCTGAGGAGAACGACTTGATCCGGCCGTCGGGTGCCAGCACCGCGCCGATCTCGTCGAAACCGAGGGTCACCGCGGGTGTGATCAGCGCGTTGACGCCGCCGGCCACCACCACGTCGGCCTCGCCGTTGCGCAGAGCCTGCACGCCCTGGTGCATCGCCACCAGAGAGCTCGAACAGGCGGTGTCGATGCTCATCGACGGGCCGCGGAAGTCGAAGAAGTACGACACCCGGTTGGCGATGATCGCAGTCGAGTTACCGGTGATCGCGTACGGATGCGCGACGCTCGGGTCCGAGATAGCCAGATAGCCGTAATCCTGGTTGGTAAATCCGACGTAGACGCCGACGGCCTCGCCGCGCAGGCTGGAGGCCGGGATGCGGGCGTGCTCGAGCGCCTCCCAGGTCAGCTCCAGCGCCAGCCGCTGCTGGGGGTCGATGTTGTCGGCTTCGGTCTTGGCTACCGCGAAGAACTCGGAGTCGAAGCCCTTGATGTCCTTGAGGTAGCCGCCGCGGGTGCGGGCCTGCGCGATCCGCTCGGCCAGCCGCGGCTCTGCAAGGAATTCCGACCAGCGACCCTCGGGCAGGTCGGTGATGGCGTCACGGCCTTCCAGCAACGCCTGCCAGGTTTCATCGGGGCTGTTCATATCCCCGGGCAGTCGCGTGGCCAGGCCGACGATCGCGATGTCCACGCGTTCGGCAGGGCCGAGACGTGACCAGTCGACGGTGTCGATGCCGTCGTCCGGTCGTTCCGGCTCACCCTCGACGATGCGAGTCGCCAGGGCTTCGATGGTCGGATGCTGGAAAGCCACCGCGACCGAGAGCGTGACGCCGGTCATGTCCTCGATGTCGGCGGCCATTGCCACCGCATCCCGCGACGACAAGCCGAGCTCGACCATCGGCACCGACTCGTCGATCCCGTCCGGTGACTGCCCCACGGCCCTGCCCACCCAGTTGCGCAGCCACTGCCGCATCTCGGGCACCGTCAACTCGGTCTTGTTCGCGGGCACGCCCGATTGGTCGGGTTCGGGATCGATATCGAGGTTTTCGGGGATTTCGGGGGTGTTGTTTTCTGTCATGGTTTCCGTGCTCAGTTCGATTCGCTGGCGAACGCCGTCGGGGAACCGACGCCGCTACGCAGGCTGCCGTCGAGGTACGCCGTGCGGCATGCGCGGCGGCCGATCTTGCCACTGGAGGTACGGGGAATCGCTCCGGCCGATACCAGCAGCACGTCACGCACGGTCACGCCGTGTCCGACGGCGATGGCCGCCCGGATGTCGTCGGCGATGGGCTCATAGTCCAGCTTGTGCGAACCGGCGGCACGCTCGCCGACGATCACCAGCTGCTCCGAACTGTCCTCGGAGTCGAACTTCAGCCCGGCGTGCGGATTGTTGAAAACCGCCTCCGGCAGTTGGTTGGCCGGAACGGAGAAGGCCGCCACGTAGCCGACTCGCAGCGCTTTGGTCGACTCCTGCGCCGTGGACTCCAGATCCTGGGGGTAGTGGTTGCGACCGTCGATAATTACCAGGTCCTTGATCCGGCCGGCTATATAGAGGTGGTCTCCGTAGTAGGTGCCGTAGTCGCCGGTTCGCACCCACAACCCGTCGTCCGGCGCGCCCTCGGCGTGCGATTCCTGAATACGCGACTTGAGGATGTTCCGGAAAGTCTGGGCGGACTCTTCTTCCTTGCCCCAGTAGCCGCATCCCAGGTTATTGCCGTGTAACCAGATCTCGCCGATCTGCCCGTCCGGCAGCTCGGTCGCCGAGTCGGCATCCACGATGGCTGCCCACTCGTCGACGCCGATCTTGCCGGCGGAAACCTGCGGGACGGCGTTCGGACCGCCGGCGGCCACCTCGACGAAGCTGCCTTTGTTCAGCGCGTCCCGGTCTACGTGGATGATCCTTGGCTTCTCGTCCTTTGGCGTGGTCGAGACGAACAACGTCGCCTCGGCCAGACCATACGACGGCTTGATGGCCGTCTCCTGCAGCCCATAAGGCGCAAACGCTTCGTAGAACTTGCGCATCGACGCCGGCGACACCGGCTCGCTGCCGTTGAGGATTCCCTTGACGTTGCTCAGGTCCAGGGGCGGCTCGTCGTCGCGGGGCAGGCCGCGCACGGCCGCGTGCTCGAACGCAAAGTTCGGCGCGGCCGAAAAAACGCCACCTGTCTCGCCCGGCTTGCGGGCGAGTTCGCGGATCCAGCGGCCAGGCCGGCGCACGAACGCGGCGGGCGTCATGAAGGTGAAGCTCTGGCCGAGCACCGGCGCAAGCAACGCCGTGATCAGACCCATGTCATGGAAGAAGGGCAGCCACATACATCCGCGGTCACCTTCGGTGCCCTCCAGGGAATTCAGCACCTGCAGCACATTGGTGGGCAAGTTCAGATGGCTGATCATCACGCCCGTTGGTGTGCGGGTGGAGCCCGAGGTGTACTGCAGGTAGGCGGTGGTGTTCTCGCCGGCCTCTGGCTCCTGCCAGGTGGAGGCGACCTCGGTGGGCACCGCATCGACGGCGATCACGCGGGGTCGTTCCTTGGCCGAACGGGCGCGGATGAACTTGCGGACGCCCTCAGCGGCGTCGGTGGTGGTCAGAATCGTCGAGGGGGTGCAGTCGTCCAGAACCGCATGCAACCGGCCGACGTGACCCGGCTCGGCCGGGTCGAACAGCGGAACCGCGATCCGGCCGGAGTACAGCGCACCGAAGAAGGAGATGAGGTAGTCGAGGTTCTGCGGGCATAAGATTGCGATCCGGTCGCCCGGCTGGGTCACTTGCTGCAGACGCGCACCGACGGCACGGTTCCGGGCGCTGAAATCTGACCAGAGGATGTCGCGCGCGACGCCGTCACGTTCGGTGGAGAAGTCCAGGAATCGGTAAGCCAGCTTGTCGCCACGAACCTTCGCCCACTTCTCAACGTGGCGAACCAGGTTGGTGTTGGACGGGAACTTGATCTTCCCGTCCACGATGAAGGGGTTGTGGTACGCCATGCCGTTCTCTCCTGTCACACCTAACATGCCGGCTTATACGCCGGTACTGCCGACGGCCCGCGCCCCGCGCCCGCATGCGCGCGGTCAGCGCCGGTGCAACCCGGCTTGACCCCGATCGGGTCAACCACAAGCCTCTAACTGCTCTTAATTTTCTCTTAATGTTACGGCGCGCCGCGCGGCAAACCAAATCACAAGGTACCGCCGATCGCTCCCAGGATTGACCAGCACACAGCCATGTCACCCATGTTTGGGATGCGGCGCGTTGTCTATCTGCCCATGCGCCCAGTTCAGCGTCCAATCAGTCGCGGGCGCCCCGTCCAAGTTCCAGAACTGGGTGGTCGCATACAACGCGTGCACGGGCTGGCCTGCGCCGCCGGCCAGCGTGTTGAGTGTATTCGACAGGTTGGCGACGCTGAACGCGTCCTCCGGGGCGGCGCAGATCAGGTCGCCCGGAGCGCAGATCTCGTTGGTCCTCCCGTCGAGGGAGCCGAAACCACCCGGCCGAGGGCCAGTCATGGTCAACCCCATCCCGGCCAGGATGGGCACCTCATGCAAGGTTATCTCGGCACCTTCGCCCGGCGGGTTAGGCCCGATCTCCTTACCTACGCCTTGTTGGCGGCGGCCGTCGGCGATCAGCGTGACACCGATCACCAGGTCGTCATCCACCGGGCCGCGGCCGTCGCCGATTTCACTGGCGATGTCGCCGACAATCACCGCGCCCTGCGAAAAGCCGACCAGCACGTAGCTGGTCAATGGGCATTTGTTGGTCATATCGGTCATCGCTTGGACCGTCGCTTTGGTGCCTTCCGCCCTGCTGTCGTCATAGGACATCTGTTTGACGCCGCCGACCGGATTGTTGAACTGCGCCGTGTACGCAACGGTGTACGGCTGCACCCGGGACGCAGGAAACGCCTGGCTGATCGAATTAATGACGTTGTGCAGCAATGCATTCGGAAATTGCACGGGGTTAAGAGGGTCGTCCTGCGGAGCGGACTCCCAGGTGCCCGGGACGTTGATCAACTGGACGTCGGGGCAGGAAGCGTCTTGCGACGCCGGCCGGGCTTTGTGCGGGTGGGTGGTGGTAGCCCCTGGCGGCAACACGCCTGGGGGCACCGCGTCGGGCGTAGATTCGTTGCTTCGCAGCATGATCACCACGGCCACAATGACCAATCCCACGACGACGGCCATAGCGCAGGCCGCAATCCAGGCCAGCATTCGGTGGCGTTTGGCACGGGCGTTCTTGGCCATGTTCTCCTGCTAGGACGAGGCGGAAGGGCTCGGAGAGCCCTGGGTACACGCGGTGGCCGGCCGGACCTCTGCTGCGCCCCTCACACGGTACCGGGACCGCCTGACTAGCGAATGGCTCCGACGATGTCGCCCGACATGGCGCCGAGCTGGCCCGCCCATGCGCCCCAGCCGTTGTCGCCGCCGCCCGGGAAGTCGAAGTGGCCATTGTGCCCACCGTTGCTGCGGTACTGCTGGTTGAAGTCCCGGCTACTGCCCATCGCGGCGCCGGCTTGGCCGATCATGGCGGCGGGGTCGCTGGCGTCCTGGCTGGTCGGGCTGTACACCCACACCCGGGTGTTGTTCTCCGCCAGCAGTGCGGCGTGCACCCACGGGTCGTGCCACTTCCATCGGCCCAGCTGGGGGGCGCCCCACATGCCGTTGCCGTCGATGCCGCCGAATTGCTGCAGTCCGGCGAGAATTGCGCCGTTGTAGTTGGTGCTCGACGGGTACAGGATCCCGGACAGCGAGCCGGCGAAGCCGAACCGGTCGGGGTGGAAAGCGGCCAGCGCCATTGCGGCGTAGCCACCTTGGGCTGCCCCCACCACGGCATGGCCGCCGGGCGCCAGGCCCTTGTGAGCGGCCAGCCAATCGGGCAGCTCGCTGGACAGGAACGTGTCCCACTGCTTACTGCCGTCCTGCTCCCAGTTGGTGTACATGCTGTACGCCCCACCGGCGGGCGCTACGACGGAAATCCCCTTGCCGGACAGCGTGTTCATCGCGTTGCCCGCGGTCACCCAGTTACTGACATCCGGGGCGGCGTCGAAGGCGTCCAGCAGATACACCGCGTGCGGTCCGCCGGCCAGGAACGCCACCGGGATATCCCGGCCCATCGCTCCCGACGGCACCATCAGGCTTTCGGCGCCGGCCGCCCGGGCTTGGCCGGTGATTGCCTCCGACATCACCGCGGCACCACCGAATCCAACCGATAACGCGGCGACGCAGAACATCCGCAGCAGAATTGACAGACTCCGAACGCCCCTCATGTCTGACCTCCCTCATGCATCACCTACCGGCTGTGAGCACAGTATCCAGCGCCGCGACACGAGCCGATCCGCCGGGTAGTGAAATAGGCCACACCCGGAGCGCCCTGGCGCGCCATCAAAAGCGGCGGCGACCCCGAAGGATCGCCGCCGCTGTTGTTGCTATTCGGCTTGTTGTTGCTATTCGGCTAGGTGCCGCTGCCGGTCGCGGGAGCAGCAGCAGCCGTAGCCGGACCGTTGCCCGGGGTGGCGCCCAGCGTCGACTGCAGGTCGCCCTTCATGGCGTTGAGCTGCGCACCCCAGTATTCCCAGCTGTGCGTGCCGTTGGCGTCGAAGTTCCATACCGCGTTGTGGCCGCCCGCGCCGTTGTACGCAGTCTGGAACTTCAGGTTGCTGTCGCGAACGAAGCCCTCGAGGAACTTCGCGGGCATGTTGTCGCCGCCCAGGTCCGACGGCTTGCCGTTGCCGCAGTACACCCAGATGCGGGTGTTGTTGGCGACCAGCTTGCCGACCTGCAGCGACGGGTCGTTGCGCTGCCATGCGCCCCCGTCACCGGTCGGGCCCCACATGTCCGCGGTCTTGTAACCGCCGGCGTCACCCATGGCGAGGCCGATCAGCGTCGGGCCCATCCCCTGGGACGGGTCCAACAGCGCCGACAACGAGCCGGCGTAGACGAACTGGTCGGGGTGGTAGGCCGCCAGAATCAGCGCCGACGACCCGGCCATCGACAGACCCACGGCGGCGCTGCCGGTCGGCTTGACCTGCTGGGTGCTCTGCAGGTAAGCCGGCAGCTCGCTGGTCAGGAAGGTCTCCCACTTGTAGGTGGTGCAGCCGGCCTTGCCGCAGGCGGGCTTGTACCAGTCGGAGTAGAAGCTGGACTGGCCGCCGACAGGCATGACGACGGCAATGCCCGACTGGTTGTACCACTCGAACGCGGGGGTGTTGATGTCCCAGCCGTTGAAGTCTTCCTGGGCGCGCATACCGTCGAGCAGGTACAGCGCCGGCGCGTTGGCGCCGCCGCTCTGGAACTGGACCTTGATGTTGCGGCCCATCGCCGCCGACGGAACCTGCAGATACTCGACCGGCAGACCCGGGCGTGAGAACGCTCCGGCCGTTGCCGCGCCCCCCACGGCGCCAATCAGACCCGACAGTAAAGCCGCGCTAGCGACCCCCACCAGGAGTCGGCGCGGCAGAACCGCCACGGCGCCGCGAAACCTGTCAACAAGCCTCATACCTTGCTTTTCCTTTCGGCACATCCCCATCGGCGCATCCCCACGTCCGGGCGCATCTCGATTACGTCAATCTGCATGCGCTGGGCGCAGCAGTGCCTACGTAGTCAATCACAAGATAGGGCAAGCCTTCTCATCGAGCAGGTCACGCAAACCGTGATCCGGCTGCGGTTCGCTGTGATTTTGTGGCCGCGAACGAAGCCCCGGCATCACATCGTCGCACGTGCCTGCCCGCGGCTGCGGTGCTGGTGAGCAGTCAATTGTGATGTTGCTGTGAGGGTGCGTGGCCTGGACCGACCGCGCGCGGCCGTGGTTGTGCCGCGATTCTCGGAGATTTGCCGAAATTTAACCTGGCGCTGCCTACTCGCGAGGGGCGGGCGGCCCCGCGTCGGGGATGTCGAGCCCGCACCTGACGAGTTCGTAAAGCGGAACCCGGTCGATCCGGTACTGGGTGAATTCGAAGGAGTTGATGAAGTTGGAAACGAATCGGTGCGGCGTCATCGGCGAGCGAACCGCGCTCAGCACTGCCTTGGTCGCCGGGCATTGCAGGGCCGCCGCCGCTTCCGCGACCCACTGCTGGTCCAGGTAGCCCGGAATACCCGGCGGCACCTTCACCCACGGACCATCGGCGACCACCCAGTCCGGAAAGAGGTTCTTATCGTGCCCGATCCGGCCGTGCTCCACCCGGGCCGTGTGCTGGGCGAGTGGATTTGCCAAACCGATTTGATCGATCACCCTGACATCGAGACCGACGTTCATTCCAAGCATCCCGAGGTTAGTGAAAAACACCGTATGTTGTGGCTTTTGGGCTCCCTTGCCATCTGGAGGGGTTCCCGGCGGTGGCGGGATCATCGGTACCAGGTCCCATTGCGTGTAGTTGCCAGACGGCAGCAACAGCGCGCCGTCCGGAGTGTTGTTGAGTGCGACCAGGACGGCAGCCATCCTGGGGTAATCCAGGTAGTCAGCGGCGGTCAGCGGGTGGGCGTGCCCGGTGGCCTGGGCGTAGAACCGGCGCTCGTCGACGATTCCGGAGTAGGTGACGCGGGTGGCGTCATCACCCATGCCAGGCGAGTTCGCCGCCCACAGCGACCAGCCTGCAATCGCCACCCAGAGCACACCGGCGGCAATGCCCAGCCAGTAACCGGTCTCGCGCGAGTATTCGGGTCCACCGGACGCATCGGATCCGTGGGGCGCCGCTACGGGGACGACCGAGACCGGAGCCAGCAAACAGAAGAGCGGAGCCAGCAGGACGCGGCCGTGCATGAAGTCGCCGCCCTGCCGGATCCAGTAGAACGCCTGTAGCAGTCCACTAACGACGACGAAAGCCACCACGGCCGCTGGGCTCTGCACCGCCCGGGCCACCCGGCCGTAGTTGGGGGCGGGCATGGGACGCACGAACGACGGCCGCCGACGCGCAGCCAGCAAAAGCAGTCCCAGCGGTATCAGCAGCACAACCGGCACCCACAGCGCGTAGGGCTCGTCGAAATTCGAGAGGTAGATCATGCCCTGCGACCATTTGTCCCCGGCGGCGTCCTTGGCCAGGGCGGTTCCCGGCACCACGAGGCCGTAGTAGCCCATCCGGAAGATTTGGTAAGCGACCGGCAGGAGCCCGCCGGCCACCACGATCAGGGCCCGGCGGCGCCAGTCGCGGGCCGCGATCAGCATCATGATCAGCGCGGCACCGCCCATCAACGCCAGTTCGGGCCGCACCAGCACGCTGCCGCCCGCGACGAAGGCCAGCGCGCCGAGGAACACCCGGCTGTCGGAGCGCACCTGCAGCGGCTGCGACCAGCAGACCAGCATCCACCACAGCAAACCCAAATAAGCAAGCACCAATCCGCTTTCCAAGCCGGAGGTGGCGAAATCACGGGCCGGTGGCAGCGCGATGTAGACCAGCGCCCCGGCGGGCAGCATGATCGCCTTGCGCCCGCGCAAGCTCGGTGCGTACAGCCGACCCGTTCCGAGCATCAGGAAGGCCACGCCCAGGACGGAAAGCACCAGGGCCAGCGCCAGCGCCACGTATTCCATCCGCATCCACCCGCCGATCCAGCTTCCCGCGTACATCAGGTACGTCCACGCCGTGGAGGTGTTGGCCTCCACCCGCTCGCCCTGGTTGAAAACGGGCCCGTTGCCGGCCACCAAATTGCGTACCGTGCGCAGCACGATCAATCCGTCGTCGGCGATCCAGCGTCGTTGCCAACTCCCCCAGCCGAACAGCACGGCGACCACAACCACGCTGGTCCACAGGCTGACCCGGACGCTGACGCTGTACGGGAACGCCGGTCGAACACCTCGGCTGATCACCTGGCGGCGACGCACCGCCCCCTGCCAGGTGGCCGTCAGACCGGGACTAGCCGAAGGCAACAGCGGCACCAACGGTTCCAATCCACGCCAGAACCAGCACCTGGAACACCCGGTCTCGCAGAGCGATGTCTTCTGGGTCCCCGGCCAGGCCACCATCGACGTCCACCGCGTAGCGCAGGATCGCGATGGTGAACGGAACCATGGAGATCGCGTACCAGGACCCTGAGTGGTGGTCGCGCTCGAACGCCACTAGCCCGTAGCACATGACGACCGCGGTGGCGGACATCGTCCAGACAAAGCGCAGGTAGGTGCTTGTGTAGTTCTCCAGCGACTTGCGGATCTTGGCGCCGGTTCGCTCCGCCAGCTGCAGCTCGGCATAGCGCTTGCCCGCCGCTATGAACAGCGATCCGAACGCCGCGGTCAGCAAAAACCATTGGGACAGCGGTATGCCGGTGGCAACACCCCCGGCGATTGCGCGGAGCAGGAATGCCGACGACACGATGCAGATGTCGATGACCGCTTGGTGCTTGAGGCCGAAGCAGTACCCGAGCTGCATGGTGATGTAGACGGCCATCACCACCGCGAGGTTAGGGGTCAGCCACCATGCAATGGCCAGCGAGGCCACGGCCAGCACAGCCGACAGGGTGTAGGCGAGCCACTCGGGCACCACGCCGGCCGCGATCGGACGGAACCTCTTGGTCGGGTGCTCCCGGTCGGCTTCCACGTCGCGCACATCGTTGACCAGGTATATCGACGAGGCCCCGAGGCTGAAGGCTACGAACGCGACCGAAACCTGGATGAGCACCGCAGCGTAGTTGTGATGGATGGGCCCGCCCAGCGCTGCCAGCGGCGCGGCCAGCACCAGCGCGTTCTTCATCCACTGCCGCGGGCGCATCGCCTTGATCACCCCGGTGAACAGGTTGGCCGGCGGGCCTTTCACGGCCGCCTCGCTGTCCCCACTCACCTATGCCACACCTCTCGCGTCCGGACCGCTATGGCCGCGACGGCGGCACCGAGACCGATCCCACAGGCCACGTCGCTGGGATAGTGCACGCCAAGGAGTATCCGCGAAATTGCCATCGGCGGAACGAGCAATACGGGGAGCGGTAATCCCGTCAATCGCTTTGAATCCATAACGCGGCCCAACAGGATGGCCGCGGCCGTGGTGGAAGTGGCATGCGCTGACGGGAAGCTGAGCTGGCTGGGCGTGCCGACATTGACCGCGACGGCCGGGTGATGCGGCCGTTTGCGCCGCACCAAACGCTTCAGCAGCACCGCGGCCGCGTGGGCGGCGAAGGTGCCGGCCCCGGCGAGCAGGAAATCGCTCCGGCGGCGGGGCACCAGCACCGCCCCGAGCAGCGACACCACCAGCCAGCCGAGGCTGTGCTCCCCGAAGTGCGACAGCGCGCGCGCCGCGGTCAGGACACCCGGGCGTTCAGCCAGCACCGACTGAACGGCCACCATCGCGGCGACCTCGCCGCGCGGTGCTTCTGCTTGGAGTGCTTCACGCATGCTCGGGCTCTTTTTCGGCGACGGGCAACACCGTCTCCCACTTCTGCTTGCTGGACAGCACGGGCAGCGCGTCCCGGTACGCCTTGCGCATCTCGTCGAACCGCCCGGCCAGCTGACGCTGACGGCGCAGCGACGCAAACAGCAGCCGGAACATCTTCGCCGGTCACGCTGCCGGTAGACGACTCCGCACCCATCGGCCGTCGTGACGGTGACGCCGTCGACCGTGCAGAGCCGGAACCAGCGCGCGTCCTGGGTCGGCACGTTGTACTCGGGGCGTTCATGGTGGGCGGGGTCGGCGGCTTTGAGGTTGTGCAGGATCCCGCGGGCCAACCGGAAGCCGATCGACACCGGGTTCACCGGTGGCTTCATCGCCTTGCTTTGGTGCAACGGCGGAGGCAATTCGCTGGCCGCCGGCAACACGACCGCGTCCGGGTACTCCTTGCGTATCCGGTGCACTTCGGGCAGCGCCGATTCCAGGATCGAGAATATGTGCTCCGGGCCGGCAAGGAAGTCGTCGATTGCCCTGTTCTGGATCTCCACCGTTGAATATTCCAGGCAGGCAAGGTGTTTCAGCGTTGCCTTCAGATGGCTGCGGACCAGGCCGGTGACGTCACCATCCCAGTGCATCGCCGCGACCACCAGTCGGTTGCGCAGATGGAAGTAGGCCTGCCAGTCGATGGCGTCGTCCTTGTCGCTCCAGGCCATGTGCCAAATCGCCGCGCCGGGCAGCGTGACCGTGGGGTAACCGTGCTCGGCAGCCCGCAGGCCGTAGTCGGCATCGTCCCATTTGATGAACAGCGGCAGCGGCTGCCCGAGTTCTTCGGCGACCTGCCGCGGGATCATGCACGTCCACCAGCCGTTGTAGTCCACATCGATGCGCCGGTGCAGCAGCTTGCTGTTGTCTTCGGCGTCGTTGAGCGGATATTCGGCGAAATCGTGGTCGTACTCGGTGTGTGGCGCGGCGGTCCACATGAAGTTCGAACGGTCCACAACTTCGCCCATGATGTGCAGGTGCGACGGCTCCTGCAGGTTTAGCATCTGGCCGCCCACCAGCATCGGAGTTTTGGCGAAGCGGCTGATGGCCAGCACCCGCAGGATCGAGTCCGGTTCGATGCGGATGTCGTCGTCCATGAACAGGATCTGTTGGCAGTCGGTGTTTTTCAGCGCCTCGTACATCACCCGGCTGTAGCCGCCCGAGCCGCCGAGGTTCGGCTGGTCATGGATGGAGAGTCGGTTGCCCAACCGGGCAGCCGCGGCAGGGAAGTCGGGATGGTCGCGCACCTTGCGAACGCCCTGGTCGGGCACGATCACCGCGCCGATCACTTCGTCTACCAACGCGTCTGCGGTGAGTTCACCCAGCGCGTTGGCGCAGTCCGCCGGGCGGTTGAACGTTGGTATGCCGACCGCGACGTTGGCTTTGCCCGGTGCCGGTTCCGTCGCGTACCAGCCGCCGCTGAGCAGCGTGACCGCTGTGTCCGTGGTGATGTCGAACCAGATCCATCCGCCATCCTCGAAGGGCCCCAGGCTCACCTCGACCTCGACCACCTGAGGTCGCAGCGGGCTCGTCTGCGCTGCCGGCGGCGAACTGGCGGCCCTCGATGAAGATCCGGGCACCGGTGGCCTTGGTCCGGTAGACGTCGACGCGTCCGGCGCCGATCACCTCCACGCGCAACACCACCGATTTGCAGATCGTCCAGCGGCGCCAGTAGCTGGCCGGGAACGCATTGAAGTAGGTGGCGAACGACACCTCGGACTCTTTGCCGATCTCCAGCGAAGTGCGACTTGTCGAATGCGCCCGCCGCGAGTTGGTGGTCGACTCCTCCAGGTACAGCTTGCGCACGTCGAGGGGCTCACCCGGACGCGGCAGGATTATTCGGGACAGCAGGCTCACGGCATTCATGCGCCCGGGCCCTCCTCTTTGTTGTCTGATAGCGCGGTGCCATCGCGCAGGTGTGGCGCGAGGGTGTTGTCGTACATGTTCAGCGCGCTGGCAATGGCCATATGCATGTCCAGATATTGGTAGGTGCCCAGGCGGCCGCCGAAAAGTACCCGCGAGGCGGCGGTCTCGGACTTCGCCCTCGCCCGGTAGGTGGCCAACAGGGCGCGGTCGGACTCGGTATTGATCGGATAGTAGGGCTCATCGCCATCCCCGGCGAAGCGGGAGTACTCCCGCATGATCACCGTCTTGTCGGTCGGGTAGTCGCGCTCGAGGTGGAAGTGCCGGAACTCATGGATACGGGTATATGGCACGTCGGGGTCGTTGTAGTTCATCACCGGCGTGCCCTGAAAATCCCCGATAGGTAATACCTCCACTTCGAAGTCCAGTGTGCGCCAGCCGAGCCGACCTTCGTCGTAACCGAAGTAGCGATCCAGGGGTCCGGTGTACACGACTGGCGCGTCGGGACTGTCGTTGCGCACGTCATCTCGGACTTCGAACCAGTCCGTATTCAGCCGGACCTCGATGCGATCGTCGGCGGCCATGTTCTCCAGCCACGCCGTATAGCCGTCAACGGGCAGGCCTTCGTAGGTATCGCTGAAGTAGCGGTTGTCGAAGGTGTAGCGCACCGGCAGCCGGGCGATGTTGGCCGCCGGCAACTCCTTGGGATCGGTCTGCCACTGCTTGGCGGTGTAGCCCTTCACGAACGCCTCGTAGAGCGGCCGGCCGATCAGCGAGATGGCCTTCTCTTCCAGGTTCTGTGCGTCAGCGGTGTCAATCTCTGCGGCCTGCTCCGCGATCAACTGCCGCGCCTCTTCGGGAGTGAAGTACTTACCGAAGAACTGCGACACCAGGCCAAGTCCCATCGGGAACTGGTAGGCCTGCCCGTTGTGCATCGCGAACACCCGGTGCCGGTAGTCGGTGAAGTCGGTGAACTGCCGCACGTAGTCCCAGACCCTCTTGTTGGAGGTGTGGAACAGGTGGGCGCCGTATTTGTGCACCTCGATGCCGGTCTGTGGCTCGGCTTCCGAATACGCGTTGCCCCCGATATGGGGTCGTTTCTCTATGACGAGCACGCGCTTCCCGAGTTGGGTAGCCGCGCGCTCGGCGATAGTCAGACCGAAGAATCCGGAGCCAACGACGAGGAGGTCAAAACGAGCGGTCATCGGTTGCCTAGGGTATCCGACCCGGTGGGCTTAACCCATTTGGCGACTGCATTGGGGGACCGCCGAATCCTAAGTAACACCTAAGGTGCTAATTACCTCACGATTCAATCTCGTCACTCCAGTAACAGCATCCTCACTCGTACCATCAACTGTGTGTGGTTCTTGCCGGGCAAGACAGGCAGGAGACGCACACAAAACATAGTCAAGATTGAGGAGACTTCCGTGCCGAACCGACGCCGACGCAAGCTCTCGACAGCCATCAGCGCGGTTTCCGCCTTGGCAGTCGCGAGTCCTTGCGCATACTTCCTGGTCTACGAATCGACCTCGAGCGCTAAGGCGCCCGAACACCACGAATTCAAGCAGGCGGCCGTGATGACCGACCTGCCGAACGAACTGATCGGCGCGCTGTCGCAGGGCCTTTCGTCGTTCGGGATCAACTTGCCACCCGTACCCGCCCTCGGCGGGGCCGGCGGCGGCACCGGGCTGACCAGTCCTGGGTTGACGAGTCCGGGCCTGGGCACCACCCCGGGTCTGACGAGTCCCAGCCTGACGAGTCCCAGCCTGACAAGTCCCGGTCTGACAAGTCCGGGCCTGACCAGTCCCAGCCTGACAAGTCCGGGCCTGACTACGCCGGCGACTGCCCTGCCCTCGACGGCCGCCGGGGGGCTCACCAACCCGGCACTGACGAGCCCGGGCCTGGCATCCCCCAGCGAGGTGCCGATCACCACGCCGACGGGACTGGACCCTGGCGCCGACGGCACCTACCCGATCCTCGGTGACCCCTCGTCCCTGGGCGGCGGGGCCGGCGGCGGCTCGGGCGGCAGCGGCGGCCTGGTCAATGACGTAATGCAAGCCGCTAACCAGTTGGGCGCTACTCAGGCCATCGACCTGATCAAGGGCCTGATCATGCCGGCGATCACACAGGCCCAAGGCGGCGGCCTGCCAGGTGCCGCGGGTGCCCTGCCGGGTGCCCTGCCGGGTGCGCCGGGCGCGTTGCCGGGTGCCCCGGGTGCCTTGCCGGGTGTCGCGGGTGCGTTGCCGGGTGCCGCGAAGGCGCTGCCAGGTGCGGCAGCTGCTGCGCCGGGTGCCGCGAAGGCGTTGCCGGGTGCGGCGGCGGCTCCGGCCCTGACCGCTCCCGCGGCAGCACTGCCTGCAGGCTAATTACTTAGGAACGTGTCACCTGACGGCACCGCAGAGCCAAGCTGGACCAATCTCTGCGGTGCCGTCGAACACGTTTTCGTGGAGTTTCTCCCGCGGTCAACCGTGTCGTCCCATAAAGAACATCAGAAACACACGTAACATCAGCCCGTGCAGTCCCGCAGCCGTGCACCGGCGATGCTGGTGATTACCTTCGCGGTAACCGCCGTCGTCGTCGCGTGGGTGGCGGGCTCAACGCTGAACAAGGCTGCCGCCCCGCCGTCAGCTGCGCGCGACACCAAGCTCACCGAGCAGCCGCTGATCGGGCTCGGCGCCGGCGTCACGGTTCGCGAACTAACCCAGAACGCCCCGTTTTCGTTGGTCGCGATGACCGGCGATCTGGCCGGCACGTCCACGCGGGTCCGCGCAAAGCGCCCCGATGGCTCGTGGGGACCGTGGTATCAGACCGAGTATGAAACCGAAGAGCCCGACCCCGAGCGGGACGCGCCGAGTGGACCCGTGGAGCCCCGCAGCACCGGTCCGGTGTTCGTCGGGGCAACCACAGCCGTCCAGATCGCGGTCACCCGCCCGATCGACGCGCAGGTAACCCAGCCCGCACCACCGAACGGTTCGCCGGGCAAGGGCAGTCTGGGCTACCGGCCGGTCGTTAAAGGCCAGCCCTTGGCGCAGAACATTTCCGCCGTCCTCATCTCCCCGCCGCTGGAGCCACCCAGAAAGCATTGGGAACCGCCGTCTGGGGTCATCATGCCGGGGCAGGCACCCAGCTTTATCAGCCGGGAAGAGTGGGGCGCCGATCCGGCCCTGCGATGCGGAACTCCGCAGTATCACAGCGGAGTTCGCGCCGCGATCGTCCATCACACCGCGGGCAGCAACGACTACTTGCCGCAGGACTCGGCGGGCATCATCAAGTCGATTTACACGTACCACACCAGAACCCTGGGCTGGTGCGACATCGCATACAACGCCCTGGTCGACAAATACGGCCAGGTGTTCGAGGGCAGCGCCGGGGGGCCGAGCAAACCCGTCATGGGCTCCCACACCGGCGGGTTCAACCGCAATACCTGGGGTGTGGCCATGCTCGGTGACTTCGACGAGGTACCGCCGACGCCAATCCAGCTGCGCATGGTGGGCCAGCTAATTGGGTGGCGGCTCGCCATGGACGGGGTCGACCCCAAAGGCACCGTCACGCTGCAGTCGGCGGGCGGCCACTTCACCAACTTTCCGGCCGGCGCGATCGCGACGCTGCCCACCGTCTTCACCCATCGCGACGTCGGCAACACCGACTGTCCCGGCAATGCCGCCTACGCCCGGATGGACGAGATCCGGGATATAGCCTCGCATTTCAACGATCCGCCGGAGGAGCTGATCAACGCGCTGAAGGGTGGGGCGATCTACGAGCGCTGGCAGGCGATGGGCGGTATGAAAAGTTATCTGGGCGCACCGACCTCGCCCGAGGACAACGCGGAGGGTGACGCCCGCTATGCCACTTTCGCCAGGGGCGCCATGTACTGGTCCCCTGACATCGGCACACAGCCGATCACCGGCGCGATCTACGACGCGTGGGTGTCGCAAGGTTACGAACGTGGTCCACTCGGTCTGCCCACCAGCGCGGAAATACAAGAACCACTGCAGATCACGCAGAACTTTGCACACGGAACATTGAACTTCGAGCGGCTCACCGGAAACATCACCGCGGTGATCGACGGCATCCGTGCGCCGCTGCCGGCACAAGCCACCGGCGGCCCGACGGTGCCGGCCGAACACTTCTCGGTACCGGGGCGCGCGGTCTCTAACTAGCATTTCTAATCAGCAAGGTCCTTGATGCCGCCCGAGTCGCCCTACCTGACGATCGATCTCGATCGGGTGCGCGAGAACCTCCACACCCTGCGCGCCGCGTTGCCCGCCGCCACGATCCGCTACGCGGTGAAGGCGAATCCGGCCGAACCGATTCTGCGGCTACTTGCGGCCGAAGGAGTCACCTTCGACGTCGCCTCGGTCGGCGAGATCGACGCCTGCGATTCGGCCGGCATCGACGGCCGTCTTCTGACATTCGGAAACACCCTCCGCAAGCATGCGCAGACGGCCGCCGGCCGCGGCACAAGGGGTCCGCCGCTTCACTTTCGACACCGAGCAAGGCGTGACAGCGATCGCCGAACACGCCCCCGCGGCGAGCGTGGAATGCCGCATCGCGCCGCCGTTTCCTTCTTCTGTGACGCCGTTCGGGCACAAGTTCGGCTGCGCTCCCGAAGACGCGGCGCGGCTGCTGAACCGTGCCCGACAGCTTGGACTGCGCCCGGAGGGCGTGAGCTTTCACGTCGGATCGCAGCAACTCGACCCGTCCGCGTGGGAAATGGGGATACGTTGTGCCGCGGCCATCTTTGATGCGCTGGGCGATCTCACGACAATCAACGTCGGGGGAGGGTTCCCGATCGCGTATGCCGGAAGCGTGCCCGCACTCGAGGCCAGCTGCGATGCCATCGAGTCGGCGCTGACACGCTACTTCGGCGCGCATCCACCACAACTGGTTGTGGAACCGGGACGGGTGATCGTTGGTTCGGCGGGCACGATCCGGTGCGAGGTGGTAGCGCTGCGGACCGGTACCGATGGCCGGCGCTGGGTGTATCTCGATATCGGGCGCTACGGCGGTCTCGCGGAGACCGAGAATGAGTACATCCGGTACCGGCTGCGGACCGGCCGCGACGGCGACCCCGTTGACGACGCGGTCATCGCGGGACCGACGTGCGACGGCGACGACGTGCTCTATCAGAGCTATCCGCTTCCCGTCACGCTGTGCCCCGGCGATCGTGTCGAGATCCTCGACGCCGGCGCGTACACCGCCAGCTACGCGTCGGCGGGTTTCAATGGATTTCCGCCGCTGCCTGTGTATTTCGGCCTCGAGCGAGCGCGAGATCGTCGAGCCGTTAGCGCCGGGTATCACCCGGATCTGGCACCTGTCCGAGGTCATCTGCGACGTGCGCACCGAGTTCCAGCATCTGGTGATCGGCCGGACCGAACAGGGCATCGCATTGTTCAGCGACCGCGAACGTCAAAGCACCGAGTTCAGTCAGCTCGTCTACCACGAGGCGCTGCTGGTGCCGGCGCTGCTGCTGGCCGGCAGGATCGAGCGGGTGCTCGTCATCGGATCCGGTGAAGGGGTGGTGAGCCAGCTCGCGGTGTCCGCGGGCGCCACCCATGTCGATCACGTCGACATCGATCGCGAAGCGGTACGGGTAAGCGCCCAACATCTGCCCTATGGCTACACGATGGATGAATTGCGCAGAGCCGAAAGCTCGATTCGGCCCGGTCACCATGCATTACCGCGACGGCTGGGAATTCGTGGACCGCTGCACGACCGCGTACGACATCGTGGTGATCGACTTGCCCGACGAGACGATCCGCGCAAGCGCAGCACAACCGTCTGTACGGGCTCGATTTCCTTAAGAAATGCCGCGGGATCGGACGGCGTCGTGGTCGGCCAGGCCGGCTGCCCTACACTCTGGCGCAACGAGTCTCTGCGCTCGTCGTGGCGGCGCTTTCACGAAACCTTCGATACCGTCGTCTATTTCGGCAGCGACGAACACGAGTGGGCATTCCTGTCCGGCCTATCGGGAGCGGGCCTGGCGGGAACGGACGCGGTCGCGGTGATGTCGGCGCGATTGCCGACGCTGGCCTACCGACCCCGCACCATCGACGCCGCGTCCCTGGTCGCGTCCACTGTCCCGCCGAAGGCGCTGCGGAGCATCACAGAATCGCTACCGCCACCACGATGCCAAGCGCGAACTGCGCCGCCGCCACCATCAGCGCCTCGTAATTGAACTCGTCGCCGTTGAACAACTGGTCCATATCGATGCCGATCACCATTGTCGCGATCCGCATCATCACCACCTGCGCGACGATTCCGACCAGGCCGAACACCGCCGAGCCCAGCAGCCCTTCGACCAGCCTTCCCGACGACGAGTAGATCGCCAGCACCACGATGAGTGCCATGCTCACCATGCCGGCGGCGGACACGATGATCGCGTTCGGTTTTCCGGCGTCGACCATCTTGCGCAGCGGTCCCGGCGTGGTGAGGTCGATCGCGTAGAAGCCGATCAGCATCAGCACCAGCCCGACGATCGCGTACAAGACGATGGCCCCGGCACCGCGACCGAGCGTGCTCAAATAGCCCGCGTCCCAGTAGCCCGAATTCAGCGCCACGATGGTTTGTCGTCATCCGTTCAACTCCGATTCATTTCTGCGGGATCCGGTGTGGGACAAAGGCGGCGCCGTCGTCGGTCACCAGTCCGGCGGTCTCGCGGATGCCCAGCCCGGCCGACGAGTCGCCGACGATCCACGCGCCCAGCGCGGGTCGCATGTCGTCGAATTGCGGCAGCGGGTCCAGCAGCTGGTAGACGAACCCTCTTCGCCGTAGACGCCGCCGGTGGCGGTCTCCATGCCGGCGCCGACGATGAGATGTTCGCCCCCTCCCGACCGAGCTTGGGTTTGCGCACGTATTCGGTGAGCTCATGCGGGTCGTCGATGTATGCGGGCAACAGGTTCGGGTGGCCCGGATACATCTCCCACAGCACGGCCAGGATCGCCTTGTTCGACAGCAATGTCTTCCACAGCGGCTCGATCCACGCCGTCTGCGGCAGGCTCGTCACCACGTGTCTTGCCGAAGTCGTCGTCGAGCACCCACTCCCACGGGTACAGCTTGAAGATCGCGTGGATCTGCGCCTCTTCGAGATCGACGAATCGTTCCAGTGCGGGGTCCCAACCGAGGTCCTCGATCATCAGCCCGATGGTCTGGAAACCCGCCTCGGCCGCGGTCTCCTGCATGTAGGTCGTCGTGATCTGATCCTCACCGGTTGCTTCCGCACCCGACCAGGTCAAGTGCAGCTCGTTGCTGGGCAACAGGTCCCGCAGCTGCTTCCAGCGGTCGACCAGCTGCTCGTGCAGTGAGTTCCACTGGTCGTCGCCGGGGAATTTGTCCTTGAGCCAGTACCACTGCAGGATCGCCGCTTCCAGCAGCGTGGTCGGTGTATCCGCGTTGTACTCCAGCAACACCGCCGGCCGTCGCCCGTCGTAGCGCAAGTCGAAGCGCCCGTAGACATGGGGATCGGAGCGGCGCCACGATTCGGCGATCGGCTGCCAACTCCATTCCGGCAGACCGAAATCCGCGTACCGTTCCATCAGGACCACCTGCTCGACGGCGTTCAGGCACATCGAATGCAGCAGTTCGACGTCGGCTTCCAGCGCCAGGATCTCGTCCATGTCGAATTCGTAGTACACCGACTCGTCCCAGTACGGGCGGTCCGCGCCCCGGGCGTCACGGGCCGGCGTCCCGTACACCAATCCTTGCGATTCGACGATCGACCGCCAATTCGGCCTGGGCTGCGTCCTGGCACGCTTCACGAGCCGCTGCCCCGGCCGAACTTGCCACCAAGTCCGCCGCGCGCAATGGTGCTGCCCGACTTCGTTTTAACCGTGGCGCCCTGGGGCAGGGTTGTTGTTCCGCCGATGGGCCGCGAACCGACGGGCCCCGAGCTGCCGTAGTAGTACCGGTATTGATGTCCGCCGTAGAAGAAAAAGCCGTCGAGGCCAGCGGTGTGTCCGGTGCAGTACTCGTCCTGGACAACCAGCGGCTGGCCGTTGGCGTCTTCCCGGACGCATTGTGCGGTGACGGTCGGCGCCGATAACGCCCAATAGCCCAGGCCCGCCACCACACCCACTACCCCGACGGTGGCTGCGGCGCCGATCAGCGTGCGCTTCTGTTTGCGTCGCTTGGCTTCCGCCTCGAGCCGCGCCTCCTCCATCTCCTGCTGTTTTTTGGCGAACTTTTCCCGCGCGCGCAATTCGGCGGGAGTCGGCGGGCGCGGCTTCGTCGTTGCCGGATCTTGGAACTGGACGCTGCCGCCTGATCGGTGGTCGGTTGGTTCGTCAAGTTCCGGCTCGTGTGCCGGTGTCGGTTCCCCGCCTTCCGGTGGGTCCGGTGTCATGGCGCCACCGTTTTCGCGCCGTAGGGAACGCGGCGGGCGTCGGGCCGAAAGGCGGGCACGCGGGCAGTCTCCCACATCCCCGGCCCCGGCGCTGTTAGCCCCACCAACGTTCCAGCAACCGTCCGACCCCGTCGTCGGAGTTGGAAGCGGTGACCTCGTCGGCGATGGCCAGCACGTCGGGATGTGCGTTGCCCATCGCCACACCCCGGCCGGCCCACACCAGCATCGGGATGTCGTTGGGCATGTCGCCGAATGCCACCACTTCGTCGCTAGAGATCCCCAGTGGCCTGGCGACTTCTTCGACACCGGTGGCCTTGCTGACGCCCAGCGGTACGACCTCCACCAGTCCGTTGTTGGTGGAGTAGGTGATGTCGCCCTGGAAGCCGATGTGCTTGGCCAGTTCGGCAGCCATATCGGCGCTGCGGGCCCCGGACTTGCGAATCAGCAGCTTGATCGCGGGTGCGCTGAGGAGGTCCGCTTGCGACACCTCGGTGTTGTCCGGGTTGAGCCACGCATGCTCGTAGCCGGGCGAGCTGATGAACTGGGGCGTCGCCGTGTCATGGGCCCGCTCGCCGATCCGCTCGACGGCCAGCCCGGCACCCGGGATGACGCGCGTCGCGATCTCGGCCAACTCGCCCAGCGTGTCGACCGGCAGGGTGCGCGCCGACAACACCCGGTCGGTCGCCGGGTCGTAGATCACGGCGCCGTTGGCGCACACGGCCATCGGCGCGAACCCGAGTGCTTCGACGACGGGCCGCACCCAGCGCGGGGGCCGCCCGGTCGCCACCACGAAGTGCGCACCCGCCGTGACAGCGGCCCGCACCGCGTCGCGTGTGCGTGGGGTGATGTTTTCATCTTCGTCGAATAAGGTGCCGTCGACGTCGCAGGCGATAAGCGCCGGCCGCGTATTCGTCAATGCAATCCGCTCTGGTTTTGGCCCGGCTTCGTTACGCCGTCGGTCCCGTACTTCTGTAACCGCTCTTGCAATTCGGACAGCCGGATTGCTTGAGAGTCTTCCCGGCTCGGCGCGGTACCGCCCAGCCGTCGCGGCACCCAGTACTCCCCTTCGGGATGCGGGTACTCCTGCTGCACCTGGTACAACAACGTATTCATCGCATCTCGCAGGGCGACGTTGAGTTGGTCAGCGTTGCCACGCGGAGGCAGCGCCGCACCGGCGGCCACGGTGATCGGTACTTTGTTGCGGAACACCTTCTTTGGATTGTCTTTCGGCCAAATCCGGTGTGCACCCCACACGATAATGGGAACGATCGGCACTTGGGCTTCGAGCGCCATCCGCGCCGCCCCGGTCTTGAATTCCCGGAGTTCGAAGCTGCGGCTGATGGTGGCCTCGGGGTGCATGCCAATGAGTTCACCCTCGCGCAGGCGCTGCACGCCGGCCGCGAAGGCGTCGTGGCCCGTCCTGCGGTCCACCGGAATCAGCCTGGCGTGCTTGATCACGTAGTTGACCGCCTTCACATCGGCCATCTCGGCCTTGATCATGAAGTACATCCGCCGCCTGCGTTCACGCACCGCGAACAACGGTGGAAGCCAGTCCAGGTAGCTGGTGTGGTTCTGGGCGAGCAGCGCACCGCCTCGCTCGGGAATGTTCTCGAGTCCGCGGAACGTGAACTTGGTTCCTTGCATCGCAACGACCGGCGGAACGATCCACTCCCCTAACCGATAGAACGCTTCTGCCATAGCTGTGCCTCTCCGTCCCTACAGCGCCTTGCGTGCCTGGCGCGGGATACGGCCGGCGGCCTTGGCCGCGGTCTCGTCGGCCTCTATCTGCGCCGCCTCGCCCGGGGTCGGTGCCCCACCGCCGAGCCGGCGCGGCGCCCAGTACACGCCGGGCGGGTGCGGGTAGCCCTCCTGCACCTGGTGCAGCAGGCTGATCATCGACTCGCGTAGCGCGGCGTCAGTGCGCAGGATGTCCTCGGTCGCCCGCAGCGGTGCACCCACCCGCACCGTGATCGGGATGTTGTTGCGGCCTATCTGCCGCGGGTGGTCCTTGGTCCAGATCCGCTGTGCCCCCCAGACGATCATCGGAACAATCGGGACGTCCGCTGCACGTGCCATCCGGGCGGCACCCGTCTTGAAGCCCTTGAGCTCGAAGCTGCGGCTTATCGTGGCCTCGGGGTAGACGCCGACCAACTCCCCATCGCGCAGCCGCTGCACCGCCAGCGCATAGGCCCCGGCGCCGGCGTCTCGGTCCACCGGGATGGTGCCCGCGCGCTTGATCAAGAAGTTGACCACCTTCACCTGCTGCATCTCGGCCTTGATCATGAATCTCAGCCGGCGGCGCCGACGCTGCACAGCCAACGCGGCGGGCAGAAAGTCGACATAGCTGGTGTGGTTGATCGCGATCACCGCGCCGCCCTGTTGGGGGATGTTCTCCTCGCCGATGTAGCTGATCCGGGTGCCGGTGGCCAGGACGCCGAGCGCGGACGCGATCTCGATCATGCGGAACGTCGGCTCAACCATGAGTGACTACTCCGGCGCCCCTGCGGCCTGCTCGCGATGCGCCGCTCGCACAGCCGCCTCCTCAGCATCCAGACGGGCAGCCTCGGCCAGCGTCGGAGCGCCGCCGCCCAGCCGGTGTGGCACCCAGAACTCACCGGCGGGATGCGGTCCGTACTGCTCTTGTGCCCGTTCCAGCAGATGCTGCATGCGTGAGTGCAGCAGATTCTTCAATTCCGCCAGCGCCAGCGTCGGCTCAATCGGTTCACCGACGAGCACGGTGATCGGCACCTTCGGCCGCCACAGATTCTTGGGGCGCCCCTTGGTCCAGATCCGCTGCGCACCCCAGACGATGTGCGGGATGATCGGCACCCCCGCTTCGATCGACATCCGGGCGGCGCCCGCTTTGAATTCCTTGATCTCGAAGCTGCGGCTGATGGTTGCTTCGGGGTAGACGCCGACCAGCTCGCCGTCTTTCAGATTCCGGACGGCGGATTCGTAGGACGCAGCGCCGTCTTGCCGGTCCACCGGGATGTGCCGCAGGGTGCGCATAATCGGACCGGTGATTTTGCTGTCGAACACCTCTTGCTTGGCCATGAACCGCACTTTGCGCCCTAGGCCCTGCTGGTAGGTGGGCAAACCGGCGAAGGTGAAGTCGAGGTAGCTGGTGTGGTTGATCGCGATGACGGCGCCACCGCTGGCGAGTAGATTCTCGGCACCGGAGACAGTGATCTTCAGACCCTGTACCCGAAAGATCGAGCGGGCGAGTTGAATGCAAGCCCCGTATACCGGTTCCACAGCCCTCAAGCCTAGTGCTCCCGGCTGTGAGCCGCCCTCGCATGCCATGTCAGGTTAAACTCGACATGGTCCGAAACGTCATAAATTCTGCCCCAGAAAGGTATTTGTGCAGGTCACGAGCGTCGGCCACGCCGGCTTCCTGATCCAGACCGATGCGGGCAGCATTCTGTGCGACCCCTGGGTCAATCCGGCCTACTTCGCGTCCTGGTTCCCGTTCCCCGACAACAGCGGGCTGGACTGGGACACCCTGGGCGACTGCGACTACCTGTACGTGTCGCATCTGCACAAAGACCACTACGACGCGAAACATCTGAGCGCACACGTCAACAAAGACGCGGTGGTATTGCTGCCCGACTATCCCGTGCCCGACCTTCGAAATGAGCTACAGAGCTTAGGGTTCCACCGGTTCTTTGAGACCAGCGATTCGGTCAAGCACCGGCTGTCCGGACCGAAGGGCGACCTGGACATCATGGTGATTGCCCTGCGGGCCCCGGCCGACGGCCCGATCGGCGACTCTGCGCTGGTGGTTTCGGATGGCGCGACAACCGTTTTCAACATGAACGATGCCCGGCCAGTCGATCTGGACGTGCTGACAGCCGGATTCGGACACGTCGATGTACATCTGCTGCAGTACTCCGGCGCGATCTGGTACCCGATGGTCTACGACATGCCGGCCCGCGCCAAGGAGTCGTTCGGGACCCAGAAACGGCAGCGTCAGATGGACCGCGCCCGGCAGTACATCGCACAGGTGGGCGCGAGCTGGGTGGTGCCATCGGCGGGACCGCCATGCTTTCTGGACCCCGAGTTGCGCCACCTCAACGACGATCGCGGTGATCCGGCCAACATCTTCCCCGACCAAATGGTGTTCCTGGATCAACTGCGGATGCACGGGCACGACCGCGGCCTGCTGATGATGCCCGGTTCGACCGCCGACTTCACTGGCAAGAAGCTGAATTCGCTGCAATCACCCGCTTCCCACCGACGAAGTCGAGGCCATCTTCACCACCGGCAAATCGGCGTACATCGCTGACTACGCCGAACGAATGGCCCCCGTCTTGGCCGCAGAACGGGCCAGCTGGGCCCCAGCCGCCGGTGATCCGCTGCTGGAGCCGCTACGCGCACTGTTCGAGCCGATCATGCTGCAAAGCGACGAGATCTGCGACGGCATCGGTTACCCCGTCGAGCTGGTGATGAGGTCCGGAGACCAGCAAGAGGTCGTGGTTCTGGACTTTCCCAAACGCCTGGTGCGGGAAAAGATTCCGGATGAAAAGGTGCGCTATGGCTTCGCGGTAGCGCCGGAACTGGTGCGGACCGTGCTGCGCGACCACGAACCGGACTGGGTCAACACCATCTTCTTGTCCACCCGATTCCGGGCATGGCGGGTAGGCGGTTACAACGAATACCTCTACACCTTCTTCAAGTGCCTGACCGACCAGCGGATCGCCTACGCCGACGGCTGGTTCGCCGAGACCCATGACGACTCGGCGTCTATCACACTGAACGGCTGGGAGATTCAGCGTCGTTGCCCGCATCTCAAGGCCGATTTGTCGAAATTCGGGGTGGTCGAAGGCGGCACGCTGACCTGCAATCTGCACGGGTGGCAGTGGCGGCTGCGGGACGGCCACTGCCTCACCTCACGGGGCCACCAACTACGGAGTTCCCGGGCATGAAACAATACTACCGAGACGACGTCGTCCAACTCGACCACGCGGCAATCACCTTGCGCCGCTACCACTTCCCGTCGGGAACGGCAAAAGTAATCTCGGTTGACAAGGTCCATGGGTACAAAGCCGAGTCGCTGGGTCTGTTGATGGCTCGGTTCAACCTTTGGGGCAGCCCGGATCTGCGTCGCTGGCTGCCGCTGGACGTGCACCGGCCGCTCAAATCGACATTGATCACCCTGGACGTGCCGGGAACCTGGCCCAGCCCCGCATTCACACCGGAGCGTCCGGACGAGTTCACCGCATTGCTGGACGACCTGCTCGGTCAGCGAGATTAGCGGCCCGCGTCGGCCAGCGCGGCGCGGCCCGCGTTGTAGCCCGGGATGAATGTGATTCCGGGCCCGCCGTGGCAACCGGCGCTGCCGAGATACAACCCCTCGATCGGGATCGGCTGGCCGAGATAGCCTTTCGGGCCGGGCCGGTTAGGGCCGATCTGATTCGCATGAAACAGGCCGTGGCAGTAGTCGCCGCCAGGAGCACCGAACATCACCCCCATGTGCTTGGGCGTGAAGGTGGTGTGCCGGATGATGCTGCGTTCGAAATTCGGGGCGAGCCGGGTGATTTTGTCGATGACCCGCTGGCCCATTTCGACCTTCGCCGCACCGTAGTCGGCCCCGCCCTCGATCGGGAACCACAACGCGAATGCCGAAGCGGCATGCTTACCCTCGGGCGCCAGGTCGGGGTCGTTCTGCGAAGGGATCTGTAGGACCAGCGTCGGGTCGGCCGGAACGATCCCGCGCCGGGCTTCCTCCCACTGCTGCTGCACTTCCTCGGGCGTACAGAAGAGCCCAATCGATGCCTGCATGGCCGGGTCGTTAAGCGCCTCGTAGGGCGCGGCGAATACGGGGGCCTCTTCCAGCGCGAAGTGCATCTGCAGGTAGCTGCCGCGGTGGTCGATCCGGGCGTAGCGTTCGCGGATATCGGCGGGCAGCGCAGCGGGATCGATCAGCTCGTTGAGCGTGACATCGGGCGCGATCCCCGAGATCACAATCGGAGCGGTAATCGTGTCCCCGGCCTCGGTGCGCACTCCACCAACCCGGCCGTCGGCCACCAGGATTTCGGTCACCTTGGTGCGCAACCGAACTTCTCCGCCATGGCTTTCCAGCAGGTCGCACAAATGCGCCGTGAGCGCGCCGATGCCGCCGCGCAGCTTCTTCATCTGCATGGTGTCGCCATCGGGCACGCCCAGCCCGAAGGCGAGCGCCGCCGCGCTACCCGGCGTTGACGGCCCGCGGTAGAGGGTGTTGACGGCCAGCACGGTCATCGAGCCGCGCAGCGCACCGTGCTTCTCTTTGTCCGGGAGATAGCGGTCCAGCACGTCGGTGACCGATCCGAACAACATGTCATCGATGGCCGAGCGTTCGAATTCATTGGTGGCACAGGCGTACATCTCGTCGAGGGTCTTGGGCGGCGCGCCCGCGTCGAATCGGCCCAGCGCCCGGGTCGGCGCCATAGCCCAGCCCATCAGCCCCGCCATCCCGTTGACGGCGTCCGCCCCATGCACCTCGTTGAGGTGGGTGAACAGTTTGATCGGGTCGCTGTACTGGACCAGCGGGTCGTCACCGACACCGCGCAGCGCCACCGACATCACGTCCAGGTCGATGGTCGGCATGGTGTCCAGGCCCAATTCCTGGACGACGACGGACGCCGTCGGGAACTGCACCGATCCGGCGATCTCGAACTGGTAGCCGTCGAAGAGCTCAACGGTGGAGGCCATGCCGCCGGCGTAGAGCTTGGAATCCAGGCACAGGGTCCGCAGTCCCGCCTTCTGTAGCAGCACCGCCGCGCTCAGCCCGTTGTGGCCTGCGCCGATAACTATCGCGTCATATCCAGTCTCTGATTCAGCCATGTCTGCCCTCCGGAATGCAGGCTGGCACGCGGCCAAAGTTTTGTCAATTATGACGAAACTGGGTTCGCCCAGGCATCGGTGATGCCGGCCCGCAGCGATTCCAGCGCCACGTGGCACACCCGCGCCAGCTCACCGAGCGATCGGTCGCTGCCCGAGCATCCAGAATTCCATCGCGCCGAAAACCGCCGCCGCGATGCTGCGAGCGGCCACCGCGACCCGCAACTGGTCGTCCGGTGTCGGGTCTTGCCCCCCAAGCGCGGCGCAGCTACGCCGTTGCAGGCGGGCCTGAATGGCGTCGGCGAAGTCCGCCTGAACTTCATGGATGTGCCGGACGATGCGGCCGGGGTCGAGCTCGTCACCCCGTAGGGCTGCGATTTTGGCGACGGCATCAACGTCATAGGGGAACGAGAAGATGGCGGATTGCACTGAATCGATGATCGATTCGGTGGACGGTCTGGCGTCCAGCGCAGCACGAAACCAGTGCAGGCCGGTGTAGTCAGCAAACAGCAAATCGTGCTTCGAGCGAAAGTGGCGATAGAAGGTCCGCAGGGAGACCCCCGCATCCGCCGCGATCTGCTCCGCCGACGTGTCCTCGACACCCTGGGCCAGGAAACGCACCAGCGCGGCCTGGCGCAGCGCCTCGCGGGTGCGCTCGCTGCGCGCCGTCTGAGCAGGCCGGACCATGAAGTAAGGTTATGTCAACATTGACAAAACTTTGCGGCAGGGGTGACACTGCGCCCATGGTCTCGCTTCTAGTTCACGCGGTTCTAGGGATTTCGGTCATCGCCTGGATCGTCGCGTCCAACTCCAAGGTTTTCGCCCGGCCGGCCAGTGGCCCGCTGTTCTCGCCGACTGGAATGCGTCTATTACGTCGTCGGCATCGCCTCGGTTGTGCTGGGGTGGTACTTCAACATCACCTACGTGCAGCAGTACGCGCACGGATCCACCAACCCGCTCTGGGGCGAACACGGCAGCTGGGCCGAATACATCAAGCTGATGTTCACCAACCCTGCCGCAGACTCGGCCAGCCAGGACTACACCATCGCGAATGTCGTTCTGCTGCCGATCTTTACCATCGTCGACGGCTACCGCCGCGGATTCCGGCGGCCCTGGCTGTTCTTCGTATCGAGCCTGTTCACCAGCTTCACGTTCGGGTTTGCCTTCTACTTCGCCGCCCTCGAACGGCAGCGCCGCCATGAGCAGTCCCACCAGTCGGTGAACGCCTGACCTCAGCGGGTCGGTTCGAGCACCTCGGTCCCGACGAACGGGACCAAGGCCGCGGGCACCCGCACGCTGCCGTCCGGCTGCTGGTGGTTTTCCAGGATCGACACCAACCACCGCGTTGTGCCCAGCGTGCCGTTGAGGGTGGCCGCGGTCTCCGGCTTCCCGTTGGCATCCCGGTACCGCGTCGACAGCCGGCGCGCCTGAAAGGTCGTGCAGTTCGACGTAGACGTGAGCTCGCGGTAGGTCTGCTGGGTGGGAACCCACGCTTCGCAGTCGAACTTGCGGGCGGCCGACGAGCCGAGATCTCCCGCGGCAACGTCGATTACCCGGTACGGCACCTCGATGAGCGCCAGCATCTCGCGCTGCCAGCCCAGTAACCGTTGGTGTTCGGCTTCGGCGTCGTCGGGCATGCAGTAGACGAAACCCTCCACCTTGTCGAACTGGTGCACCCGAATGATGCCGCGGGTGTCCTTTCCGTAACTGCCTGCCTCGCGGCGGAAGCACGACGACCAGCCCGCGTACCGCAGCGGTCCGCCGGACAGGTCCAGGATCTCGTCCGAGTGATACCCGGCCAGCGGTACTTCTGAGGTGCCCACCAGGTAGAGGTCGTCGGCCTCCAACCGGTACACCTCGTCAGCATGGGCGCCCAGAAATCCGGTGCCGGCCATCACCTCCGGACGCACCAGAACCGGCGGGATCATCGGTATGAAGCCGTTGTCCATGGCCAGCCGCAGCGCCAGTTGCAACAGCCCGAGCTGCAACAGCGCTCCCGGACCGGTCAAGAAATAAAACCGCGAGCCGGAGACCTTGGCGCCGCGCTGCATGTCGATGAGGCCCAGCGACTCGCCAAGTTCCAGATGGTCCTTCGGGTTTTCGATCGCATTGGGCTCGCCGACGACGTCGAGGACCGCGAAGTCGGCCTCGCCGCCGGCGGGCACTCCGTCGATGATGACGTTCGAGATCGCCATGTGCGCCGAGACGAACGCCGTCTCGGCTTCTGCCTGCCCGGTTTCAGCGAGTTTCACCTGCTCGGCGAGTTCCTTGGCGCGCCGGAGTAGAGCGGGGCGATCCTCGGCGGATGCGGCACCCACACTCTTGCTGGCGGTCTTCTGCTCGGCGCGCAGCGAGTCAGCGGTCGAAATCGCGGCTCGTCGGGCCGAGTCTGCCGTCAGTAGCGCATCCACCAGTGCCGGGTCGTCGCCCCGGCTGAGTTGGGAACGGCGCACGGCGTCGGGGTCTTCCCGGAGCAGCTTCAGGTCGATCACGGCCCCGACACTACTTTTGAACTTTCGACATCTCGATCCGGCACCACCTCTGCCACATTTGTCACGCGGCCGGGGAGGTTTGGGGCAGTGCTGTCAGAATGGAAGCGATGTCGGACGCGCCCGAGGAGGAACTTCCCCCCGCCAGCTCTCCCGTCGACGAAGCCGTCGCCGAGGAGCAACTGCCGCTGGCCGGGCTCGGGTGGCCGCGCAGTCTGCAGGCGACGCAGACTCGGCGGGGTCTCCTTCTCACTGCTCTCGGGGGCCTGCTGATCGCCGGGCTGGTGACTGCGATTCCCGCTGTCGGTACCGGGCCCGGGCGGCTTGCCGGCTACATCAACAGCGATCCCGTACCGAGCACCAGCGCCAAGAGTGACGCCGCCTTCAACCGTGCCCGCGGCGGCGATTGCCTGATGTGGCCGGATATCACGCCGGAGTCCGGGAGCATCGTCAACTGCACCGACGATCACCGGTTTGAAGTTGCCGAGTCCATCGATATGCGGACCTTCCCGGGCTCGGAATACGGACCCGACGCCGCGCCTCCGTCGCCCACTCGCATTCAGCAGATCACCCAGGAGCAGTGCGAGGCCGCGGTGCACCGCTACCTCGGACCTAAATACGATCCCAACAGCAAATTCGCGGTCAGCATGCTGTGGTCAGGTGACCGTGCGTGGCGGCAGGGCGGCAACCGCCGCGTGCTGTGCGGCCTGGAGTTGCCCGGCCAGAACAACCAACAGGTTGCGTTCAAGGGCAAGGTCACCGACATCGACCAGTCCAAAGTCTGGCCGTCGGGCACGTGCCTGGGCATCGACTCGGCGACCAACCAGCCAATCGACGTACCGGTCGATTGCGAAGCCCCACACGCGATGGAAGTGACCGGCACGGTCAATCTGGCCGAGAAGTTCCCCGGCGCCCTACCTGCGGAGGCCGACCAGGACGGGTTTATCAAGGACTCCTGCACCAAGATGACGGACGCCTACCTGGCGCCTATCAAGTTGCGCACCACCACCCTCACGCTGATCTACCCCACCCTGTCGCTGCCGAGTTGGTCGGCCGGCAGCCGTGAGGTCGCGTGCAGCATCGGCGCGACGCTGGGCAATGGCGGCTGGGCCGCGTTGGTCAATAGCGCCAAAGGCCCGCTGTTGATCAATGGTCAGCCCCCGGTACCACCGCCCGACATTCCCGAAGAGCGGCTCACGCTGCCGCAGATTCCGGTGCAGGTGCCGAACAGCCAGCCCAGCGCCGCGCCGGCCAACACGCCGCCGGCCAGCACGCCCCCGGGCAATCAGCATCTCCCCCAAAGCAACAGCAACAGCCGGCTGCGACGGCCACCCGGGCGCCGGCATCGCAGCCTCCGGTCGTCCGGCGCCTCCGCCGCAGGCCCCGCCCCCGGCCGACGGTCCCGGTGTGCCGCCCTACGCCCAACCACCGATGGCCCCGCAAGACGGGCCGGCCGAGCCGCCTGCGCCAGGGGAATAGCCCGGTGGCCGTGCGGATGGATCCGCAGCGGTTCGACGAGTTGGTTTCCGAGGCACTCGACCTGATCCCGGCCGGGCTCGCGGCCGCCATGGACAACGTCGTCGTCCTGGTCGCTGATCGCCACCCCGAGGAAGCCGAACTGCTTGGGCTCTACGAAGGGGTGGCGCTGACGGAGCGGGACTCCGACTATGCCGGAGCGCTCCCCGACACCGTCACGATCTACCGCGAGGCGCTGCTCGACGCCTGCGAATCCGCCGATGAGGTCGTCGACGAGGTGGCGATAACGGTGATCCACGAAATCGCCCACCACTTCGGTATCGATGACGACCGATTGGAAGAACTGGGCTGGGCCTGATCCGGACCCCGCGCTGGGCGCGCCATCCCGGATTTCTGCGCGCCCGGTGCTATGAACGGGTCATGAGTGCAGATTGCCGCGACTGCCGGGACGGGTTGGATCACTGCCACGGCGCCATCATTCGCCATTCTCTGCGCCGCGCGGAATGCACGGAGCCGGACTGCGTCAGCCCAGAATTGTTGCCCCACAAGTTCATCCTCGACTGCGATGCCATCGGCTGCGGGTGCGTTGAATCGGTCGCACTCGCGGTCTGATCTCCGCTCAGCCCATCGGGTCGGTGCCAGACCGCACCGCGTCGGCAACGGAGCCGGCTCCGGCTTCGCTGGAGTCCGGATAGAACGGCGGCGTCAGGGCTCCCCATCGCACACAGCTCCACCGCCCGTCGGTGATCGGGGCCAACACCACAGCTTCCGCATTCTCAAGATGGTGGTCCACCACAAAGTTTGCATCGACTCCGGCCAGCACCGCTGAGACCAGCCGGATCGCCGCGCCATGGCTGACGATCACGATGTCGCCGTTCCACTCGTCGTCGTCCAGGTAGCGCATTCGCAGGTCGGTGAGCACCGGCACGTAGCGATCCAACACCTCATTGCCGGTCTCGCCACCAGGCAGACGGAGGTCGAGCTCACCGTGTTGCCACCGCTCGTAGATGGCGCCGAATTCGTCCGCCGCCGCGTCATCGCTGCGGTTTTCCAGCTCGCCGACCTGTACTTCGTGAATGCCGGCGACCTCATGGGTCGGCAGGTCGAGTTCGGCGCCGATCACCGCGGCCGTCTGTGCCGCCCGGGTGGCCACCGAATGCGCGAGCATCAGCGGCCGCTCGAGGCCCGGGTAAGACACGGTGAACGCGCGAGCCTGCTCGCGGCCCAACGGCGTCAATGCCGCTCCCGGTGGTCTGGTGTCGAGCCTGCGTTCGACATTGGCCTCCGATTGGCCGTGCCTCAGCAACACCAAGCGACCGCTCATGGGCGCATCTCCCCCGACCCGGACAGCCGCGCCAGCCAGAGCGACGCCTCGTCCGCGGGGGGCGGCCCCACGCCGGCGGCCGGCCCGGTCGGCCAGGAACCCAGGTAGCGGACATCCGCGCAACGGCGGTGCAGCGCCTTGAGTGCCTCGGCGACCGGGTCGTCGTCGATATGCCCGAGGCAATCGACGAAGAACAGGTAGGTCCCGAGTTCGGTTCGCGTCGGCCTGGATTCGATCCGGGTCAGGTCGATGCCGCGGATGCCGAATTCCGCCAGCGCGGCCAGCAGTGCGCCCGGCGCGTTGTCGATGCGCAACACCACCGACGTGCGATCAGCACCAGTACGAACCGGTGGCGGACCCGGCAGCCCGGCCAGAACGAAGCGGGTGCGAGCGTTGGGCTCGTCGACGACACCGTCGGCCAGGGCCGCCAATCCCCAATGAGACGCCGCCAGCGGCGCGGTCACCGCCGCATCGGCCTGTCCTTCGGCCACCTGCCGCGCCGCGTCGGCGTTGGAATACGCCGGGCGCAGTTCGGCGCCGGGCAGATTCGCAGCCAGCCACCGACGCACCTGCGCGGCAGCGACCGGAAAAGCCGCCAACGTACGCACATCGCCGGCGGCACGGCCGGGTTTGACGACAATGCTGAAGGCCACGTCCAGGGTTGTCTCGGCGAAGACCTGCAGCGCAGAACCAATCGCCAGGCTGTCCAGAGTCGGCATCACGGATCCATCGATCGAGTTTTCGATGGGCACGCATGCGTAGTCGGCGATGCCGTCTCGGACTGCGTCCAGCGCCGCGACAGTGCTGTCCAGTGGCAACCGCCGCAAAGCATCCCGCCCCCGGTCGGGAATGAGGTCGGCGGCCGTCATCTGGAGCAGCGCCGCCTCGGTGAAGGTCCCTTCGGGACCGAGATAAGCGATGCGGACCACACCCCAACCCTAATGGCGCGCGATCCGGAACAGTCCTTGCGGCACACTCCCAACTAAGTTAACTTAGCCTTACCTAATTAAAGAAGGAGAATGATGTTACCGCTGACCAGTGCCTCGCCGACGACCGCCGAACGTATCCGCAGCGCTTGCGCGCGGGCCGGTGGCGCGCTGCTGGCGGTCGAGCGCGAGGACCCGGTCGCCACACCGCTACACCACTTGTTGCCCGACGGATCCTTCGCTGTCGCACATTCGATAGGCCATGGGACCGGCCAAGCCGGTGCCCCGCTGTCGGGAGCACAGGCGCTGCTGGAGCTGACCGACTACGCGCCACTTCCGTTGCGCGAGCCCGTCCGCTCCCTGGTCTGGGTTCGCGGTTGTTTACGCCCGGTCCCTCCTGCCGCGGTGACAAGCACGCTCGACCTGATCGCCTCAGCCGACCCGAACCCGGTGCTGCTGCAATTCAAAACCCCGATGTCCATGCCGGCCGATCAGGAAGAGGCACGGTACGCGCTGCTGCGGCTCGAGATCGAGTCCGTGGTGGTGGCGGACGCGACGGGCGCCGAGCCGGTCAGCGCCCAGGACCTGCTCGCCGCCGCGCCCGACCCGTTCTCCGAGGTCGAATCGAGCCTGCTGCGGCACTGGGAATCCGACCACAATGACGTGCTGGCGCGGCTGGTTTCCAGACTGCCCGGACCGCAGCGCCGCGGGCGGGTTCGACCGCTGGGGCTCGACCGCTACGGCGTGCGTTTTCGGGTTGAAGGCGACCCGGAAAGCGGACAGGGCGACCACGACGTCCGGTTGCCGTTCCACAAGCCGGTGGACGACATGGTCGGCTTGGGGCAGGCCATTCGGGTGCTGATGGGTTGCCCGTTCATCAACGGGTTGCGCGCACGCCGATAGCGGGCACCGGGGACGTACGTTATCCGGGTGAACGCCGATCGATCACCCGGCTTTCGAGGGCAGCCGAGGCCGGTCCCGCCGCGGGAGGCGGGTCCAGAGCCCTCGCAGGTGATTCGCCGTGCAGCCCGGCGGCCCCCACCGGGTGCCGGCCAGGCTGTGCCGCTGCGCCGGACGCCACCCGCGATCCCCAGAACCAAAGCGGCCCCGCGCCGCTGGAGGCGCGCGCTGGCACTGACTCTGCCGATTCTTTTTGTGCTCGCCTGCGGCGGCATCCTCGGCGGGGCCGTTTGGCTCGACACGTCCTTGCATCGCGAGTCGGTGCTTGCGGACTATCCCGACCGTCCCGCACCAGGGCGAGGGACGAACTGGCTGCTCGTCGGCTCGGACAGCCGCCAGGGTCTGTCCCCCGACCAGCAGCGAGACCTGGCCACCGGCGGCGACATCGGCAGTAGCCGGACCGACACCATTCTGCTGGTGCACGTGCCTGAAATTGGGTCGAGCATCCCGACGACCATGGTGTCGATACCGCGCGATTCCTATGTACCGATCCCCGGTCAAGGCAGGGACAAAATCAATGCCGCGTTCGCGGCCGGTGGGCCGCCGTTGCTGACCCAGACGGTGGAGCAGGCCACGGGTCTACGACTCGATCACTACGCGGAGATCGGGTTCGGCGGGTTCCCCGTTCTGGTCGACGCGCTCGGCGGCATCACGGTGTGCCCGACCGCGCCGATGGATGATCCGCTGGCCGGCGTCGAGCTGCCCGCAGGTTGCCAGGAGTTGGACGGCCGCGCCGCGCTGGGATACGTGCGAAGCCGGGCCACGCCGCGGGCAGATCTGGACCGGATGGTCCACCAACGCGAGTTCATGTCGGCGCTGTTGCAGCGCACGGCCAGCCCGGCGGTGTGGCTCAATCCGTGGCGCTGGTACTCGGTGCCGCGTGCGGTGGCCGGAGCTCTGACCGTTGATCGGGGCGACCACGTCTGGGACCTGGCTCGGCTCGGCTGGGCAATGCACGGAGCGACTGTCGCCATGACGGTGCCGATTGGCGAGCTGACCGACAGCGACGCCGGCTCGGTGGTGGTGTGGAACCATGATGCCGCCCTCGCTTTGTTCGACGCACTGGCCTCGGACACACCGGCACCCACCGGATAGCTGGATCTCGCCGAACTAGAAGGTGCCCTCGCCGGTGCGCGCGTCCTGCAACCACGCCTTGGTGCGACCCGGGTGGTTGGTCGCGATCCAAGCCACCCCGATATCCCGGCAGAAGTCGATGTCTTCGAGCTCATCGACACACCAGCAGTACACCGCTCGGCCCTGCGCCACAGCGCGGTCCACCAACTGCGGGTATTCCTTCAGGGTCGCCAGTGAAGGCCCGACGGCGGTGGCCCCCACGGCGCTGACCGCGCTGCTGGTCAGGTAACGGGCGGTGCTGCCGAGTAGCACCGTCGGCAGCAGCGGCGCGGCCCGGCGGATGCGCCACACGGCGGCCGCGGAAAACGACATGACCACCGCGCGCGAGCGGTCGGCGGACGCCGGAGACGCGATGCCGAAACGGTGTAGCAGGGCAAGCACTTTGCTCTCCACCAGCGAGCCATACCGGACTGGGTGCTTGGTCTCGACGAAGATTTTGACCGGCCGGTGCCAGTCCAGAACGAGTGAGACGAGGGCCTCGAAGGTCAACAGGCTGGTATCGCCCTGCGTACCGTCGGGGCGCCAGCTGTCGTGCCACGCGCCGTATTCGAGCTCGCGTAGCTGGTCCAGCGTCATGGTGCTCACCAAACCGGCCCCGCTGGACGTGCGGTCCAGACTGCGGTCGTGCACACAAACCAGGTGACCGTCGCGGGTCAGCCGCACATCGCACTCAACGCCGTCGGCGCCCTCTTTGAGTGCAAGGTCGTACGCGGCCAGCGTGTGTTCGGGCCGAGCGGCCGAAGCACCACGGTGGGCAACGACATAGGGATGCCCGGCGAGTTCCTCGTCGGGCGACGTCATGCCCCCTATGCTGCCGGTTCCTGCCCCTCCAACTCAACCGGTGGGGTAGATGAGGACGCGCCGGGTCGATCGTCACCCACTACGACCCAGCGATGCGCCGGCCGTTCGACCGGTTTGCGCTCGAATCCCTCGAAAACCCGGGCGACGGCTGCCAGCGTCGCCGCCGAGAGTAGATAGCCAAGCACCATCAAGACGGTGTTGTTCGCGATGCCCTGGGCGTCTTTCGCCCAACTGGTGGCGATGGCGAAGATCGAAACCGCGCAGCTGAACACCCAGGCGATCCACCACTGCACGATCGGCCGCTGCAGCCGCGCGTGATGCTGTTCGATCGTTGCCAGTTCGGTGACGTACACAGGAGCCCACAGCAGATTGGCGAGCGGCACCAGGCAGCCGGCCCATAACGCCCGGACGGAGCGCTGATCCTCCAGGCCATAGTGCGAGAAGGCACGGGCCCGGCGCGCGATCAGCCACCGGGTCAGCATCACCCCGGATGCACCGACGGCAACGATCGCCGCCACACTGGCGAGCACGCCAAGCCAGTTCGCCGCGAAAGCCACCACCGAATTCAGCAAGATGTTCCGGTTAATAACCAGCAGCACATACCGCGCGACGTAGACCAGGGTCGCACCGCAAAGCACCAGCAGGCTCAAGAACAGCGTGAAGCGCACCGCCGCTGCCGACGGCCCTGTCGGCGTACGTGTTTCGGCCAGCGCAGGGGCGTAATCGACACGATCCGCCAGCCCCCAACGAGGTATGACGGCGTAGCGCGGTGTCGCCCCGAGGGGTCGTCGTCCGTGTCGCGGAGGCGGCGCGGCACCGGGGCGCACCGCTATCCATCGGAAGCCTGGCGGCAGGCGCGGCGGGGTGCGCTGCCCGCCCTGCGTACCCCAGCGTGGGTCGGGTGCGGGCACATCTGCCGTCGGCGCCATCAGCGCGCCGTGACAGCGTGGGCACCACTCACGACGCCGCTCGCGCACGTTCCACCGAGTGCCGCACTGGGAGCACACCTGGATCACCTGACCAGCCTAGCCGCGGCCCTTTGAGGGCCGGGGCGAAGCGGTGCCAAGCCGGGCGGGGTGGGCCCGAGTTAACGCCTCGCTATCCACAGTTTCCACAGGTTTATCCACAGTGGTAATCGGGGTATTCATGCCTCCGACACAGCCTTATCTGTTGGCTTGTGGCACAACTGTGGATAACACCGGGTGGTTGACGCATGCCTATAGACAGCTCGCAAAGGGCGCCGAGCGAGGGCCCATTTGAGCCCGCCATGCTGGGTCTTTCCCAGCTTTGTTTCTCATCGTTTCTCATCCCCGCCACGAGGCGCTATGATCTCGATCACGATAGCTCGATGTGACTAACCTCACTCGTGCGAGAAGAACATGCAGGTGAAAGGCGCTTGATGGCGACGCATCCGTTCGGGCCAGGTACATCGCCCTCGCCGAACCCATACTCGGGCTCGGCCGCGTGGAACCACGGCCTACAGCTGTCGCCGCTTTACGTGCGGGCCTGATCGCACTCGCTTTACTCGCGGTTCTCGCCCTCATCGTCTTGTCTTGAGGCGTGTCTTGAATTCTCGCCAACCGGGTACCCGGCCTACCTAGCCCAAACGGTCGTTCTTGCGGCGCGCGCGGTCATAGAGCAGGGTTAACTAGGCTGGGTCGCCTGCGTGGCGGCACCGCTGCGAACGAGCGTAAGACGATCCGATCATCGAAGAAAGGAACGACGTGGCCGAATACACGCTGCCCGATTTGGACTGGGACTACGCAGCGCTGGAACCGCATATCTCCGGTCAGATCAACGAGATCCACCACAGCAAGCACCACGCCGCTTACGTCAAAGGCGTGAACGACGCCGTCGCCAAGCTGGAAGAGGCGCGCGCCAAAGACGACCACGCCGCGATCTTCCTGAACGAGAAGAACCTGGCCTTCCACCTGGGCGGCCACGTCAACCACTCCATCTGGTGGAAGAACCTGTCGCCGAACGGTGGCGACAAGCCGACCGGCGACCTCGGCGCCGCCATCGACGACGCGTTCGGCTCGTTCGACAAGTTCCGCGCCCAATTCAGCGCGGCGGCCAACGGCCTGCAAGGTTCGGGCTGGGCGGTGCTCGGCTACGACACCCTGGGCGACAGGCTGCTGACCTTCCAGCTCTACGACCAGCAGGCCAACGTCCCGCTCGGCATCATCCCGCTGCTGCAGGTCGACATGTGGGAGCACGCCTTCTACCTGCAGTACAAGAACGTCAAGGCCGACTACGTCAAGGCGTTCTGGAATGTCGTCAACTGGGCGGACGTGCAGGCGCGCTACAAGGCCGCGACCTCCAAGACACAGGGTCTGATATTCCCCTGATTCGATCTCGACCAGCTAGGGCGTCGCGCAGATCGCGCGGCGCCCTTGCTTTTTGACCGGGTCCGATCCCAAAGACCATGAGCAATAGCGGCCGTGTCGAGTTGCACGGCACCTAAACCGCAGGCATGCTGAATTATTCGAGCTACCAGCGTGGTTAATCGAGCCGAAGCGTTGCGCGGAGGGCTAGATGGACACTGAGTCAGGCGGGCCTATAGGGATCGCTCCCTTCCATTCTCGTGGTGCGCTCAAAGGGTTCGTCATCTCCGGGCGCTGGCCGGATTCGACGAAAGAGTGGGCGCAGCTGCTGATGGTGGCGGTCCGGGTCGCGTCATTGCCCGGATTGCTCTCCACCACAACCGTGTTCGGTGCCCGCGAGGAACTGCCCGACGAGCCCGAGCCGGGCACTGTCGGCCTGGTGTTGGCCGAGGGCACGGTCTTCGGTGACTCCGCCATTCAGCCAGGGTATTTCGCCGATCACCAACCGCCTGCGTTGCTGATGCTGCACCCGCCCTCGGAGACCACTCCGTCGTTGCCCGAGTGCACCGGTGCGGCGTCGGGATGCGTATTACTGCCCGGATTGCCGTATCTGGGGCTGGAGCACCGGGCGGCCTGGGTGGAAGCGGAAGCCGACGGCACCATCACATCGATGGTCAGCCGCGTCGGCGTCGACCCAATCAGTCATCCCGACACCGCGATTCTCGCGATGCTTCTTGCCGCATAACACAATTCACTTCGCGGCCGAAACGAGGAATGCGGGCGTCCGAACTTCCTGAAATCTCACGGCCTACATGGCGCACACCACACGCGGCCGCTAGCCTGAAATCGTTAGCGAAGGGGACTAGCCCCCGGAGGCGTCGAAAGGTCGCCCATGCTCGCCGCCGCTCTGCTGAGTCTGGGCGTGGTGTTCCTTGCCGAACTCGGCGACAGGTCCCAGCTCATCACCATGGCCTACGCGCTGCGCTACCGCTGGTGGGTGGTGCTGCCCGGGGTTGCGATCGCCACATTTCTGGCGCACGGGGTCTCGGTGACGGTAGGCCACTTTCTGGGCGCGGCGCTGCCGGCGCGACAGATGGCCTTTGCGTCTGCGGTCGCGTTCCTGATTTTCGCCGTGTGGGCCTGGCGGGAGGGCGCCGTCGCGGACGAAACCGTCCCGACCATGCGCGAGCACCGGTTCGCCCTGCTCTCCGTCATGTCGTCGTTCACACTCGCCGAGATGAGCGACAAGACGACACTGGCGACGGTCACTTTGGCCAGCGAGCATGACTGGGCGGGCGTGTGGATCGGGAGCACCCTGGGCATGGTGTTGGCCGACGGCCTGGCGATCGCTGTCGGCGTACTGCTGCATCAGCGCCTTCCGGCGCGGCTTCTGCACAGCTTGGCCAGCGTGCTGTTCGTGATGTTCGGGTTGTGGATGCTGTTCGACAACGCACTGGGGTGGCGTTCGGTCGCCGTCGTCGCGACCGCGGCGGTGGCGCTGGCGGCGGCGACTTTGGCGGCGCGGCGGCTGTGATTGCCGCCGGGCTGAAGTTCCGGCCGGTGGGGGGCCACCGGACGGTTTTTAACGCGCCGCCCACGGCCTGACTCAGACAGCAAAGAAGACCTCTGGGCGGGTACGCGCTGTCTGCCGGTTGCGGCGCAGCCGCCCCGACACGCTCTGCCTGCCGCTCTCGTCGCGCAACAACCGGGACGTGCCAGGCGGGAATTTCCAGTGGGCTTTCTTCGGATAACCTGTGAGTTTCATTGAGATTGTGGACACTTCGCCGAATCGGTTGGACGCTCAGCGAGTGTGAATTCAGCTATGCTTAAAGCGGTGGTAGCTAATTCGCGCGGGTTTGCAAGCAGTTGTGGAAAAAATCCGTCGCTACCACGATCAGCTAATACACACAGGTAACAGTTCACTTCTCCAGCCCCCATGGAGGTCAAGTTCCAATGAGCACGACGTTCTCTGCCCGCCTCAACCGGTTATTCGACACGGTGTATCCACCCGGACGGGGGCCGCACACCTCCGCGGAGGTAATCGCGGCCCTTAAGGCCGAGGGCATCACGATGTCGGCTCCCTACCTGTCACAGCTGCGCTCGGGCAACCGCACGAACCCGTCGTCAGCGACCATGGCCGCCTTGGCCAACTTCTTCCGAATCAAGCCGGCCTACTTCACCGACGACGAGTACTACGAGAAGCTCGACAAGGAACTGTCATGGTGGGACTCGGTCCGCGATGACGGTGTGCGTCGCATCGCGGTGCGGTCGGTTGGGTTGTCCGCCCAAGCCCAGCAGGACATCGTGGAGCGTGTTGACGAGTTGCGCCGCCTAGAGCGGCTGGACGCCTGAGCCTGTTCCTGCCCGGCATCATCTGACGGGCTGCCCTCCGCTATCCCCCGCTTGAGTCGGTCCGATTAGGGTTGGCTCACGGATCGCGCACCAGCGACGCGATTCTTGACGAGATACCGGGAGGCGGCCGGGAATGGGCCTGTTCCGCAAGAGAAAGAGTCGCGCAACACGCCGCGCCGAAGCCCGTGCGATCAAGGCCCGCGCCAAACTCGAGGCCAAACTGGCCGCCAAGAATGAGGCCCGCCGCATCAAAGGTGACCTGCGCTCCGCCGAAAAAGGACTCAAGGCGCAGGTCAAGTCTCAACGGGATAGCGACCGCGCGGCGCTCAAAGTCGCGGAGGCCGAACTAAAGGCGGTCCGGGAGGGGAAGTTGTTATCTCCGACGCGAATTCGCCGGATCCTGACGGTATCTCGGCTACTCGCCCCGATCCTGACGCCGTTGGTTTATCGGGCGGCCATCGCTGGCCGTGCGTTGATCGACCAGCGTCGCGCCGACCAACTCGGCATCCCGTTGGCTCAGATCGGTCAGTTCTCCGGGCACGGCGCCCAGCTGTCGGCCCGGATTGCCGGGGCGGAGAAATCGCTGCGGATGGCGCAGGACAAGAAGCCAAAGGACACCGAGACCAAGCAATTCGTGTCCGCTATCAACGAACGCCTCGCCGACCTGTCGGTGGCCGTCACCGCGGCGGAGAACATGCCCGCCGCCCGGCGACGGGAGGCGCACGGCGCGATCTCTTCGCAACTCGACGGTATCGAAGCGGACCTGATGGCCCGGCTCGGATTGACCTGAGATGCCACGCACTCGACCGATCGCGCGCGTCCTGATCACCGCGTGCCTGCCCTTTTGCGGGGCCGCCGCGCTCTACCTTGGCGCACCCGCGGGCACGCCGCCGGCCTGGGCCCACGTCCACGCCAGCAGCGACAACGCCGTACGCGGTGCCATGGCGATCGTCACCTTCCAGGTACCCAACGAGTCCAACACGGGCGCAGCCACCACCGGCCTCACCGTCACGCTTCCCAACGTGGCGGCCGCGGCCACCGAATTCATGCCCGGCTGGACGGCGAAGCTCGACCGCGACGCGGCATCGGGCGGCGTCCGGTCGGTGACCTGGACGGCCGTGCCCAACGGTGGGATCCCGATCGACCAATTCGCGTTGTTCCGGATATCGGTGCAGCTGCCCGACACCGACGTGGTCAGCCTCCCAGCCACACAGACCTATTCCGACGGGTCGGCCGTCAAGTGGGACCAGGCGCCGCTGCCCGGCGGCGGTGAGCCCGAGCATCCGGCACCGATGCTGAACCTCGCCGCGGGCCCGGTCTCACCGCACGAACATCATCCCGGTTCAGGCGGCCCGGCGGATCAAGGCGCCCGGTCAGAATCAGCGGACGACAACACCGCGCGGGTGTTGGGCGGGGCGGCGCTGGCAGTTGGCGCTCTGGCCGTCTGTCTTGTGCTAGTCCGCCGGCGGGCATGAGACGACTGCTCGGCCTTACGTGGGTAGGTCTGTTGCTGGCTGCCATGGCGTTGGCCGCGATGCCCAGCGCACCAGTTGCGTGGGCGCACGCCGCCCGGCTGTCCGCAGACCCGCCGGACAACGCAGTTCTTACGACCGGCCCCGAACGGGTGAGCGCGACGTTCAACGAGCGACTGCAAACCACCTTCGTGGCCATGACGGTGGTCGGCCCCGATGGCAATCTGTGGTCCGCCGGCGACGCGACCATCCAAGGCCCGGTCGCCAGCATCGGTATGCGAGCGCTCGGACCGGCCGGCACCTACACGGTGAACTACCGAGTGACCTCCGCCGATGGCCATGTAGTCTCCGGTTCCTGGTCGTTTCGGCTCTCGGCGGCCGGCACCGGGACGCCCGGACCCGCTGCCGCTGCCACCTCAGCCGACAACCGGATCGCGGCATGGCCGTTTGCGGTCGTCGCGGTGGCGCTCATCGGTGCAGGCTGCCTATGGGCGGTGCGGCGCAGGCCGTGAGAGTTTTCCGCCGGGTGGCGCCGCCACCCGTCCTGGCATGATGGAACGCAGGTAGCTGAGAAATCTGCAAAGGAGCGGCCGCATGGCAGACCCGCAGGATCCACCCCACAGCGAAGCCGACGACGGCGGATCAACACCGCTGGCCAAGAACCCTGAAGCCAAGGCAGCCAAGAAGCCCGCCAAAGCCCCGGCCAAGAAAGCGCCCGCGAAAAAGGCGGCCGCGAAAAAGGCCCCGGCCAAGAAAGCGGGCGCCAAGAAGGTGCCCGCAAAAAGCCCTGAGCAACGGATCGAGACCAACGGCCAGATTGCCGACGCCGCCAAAGATGTCGCAGCGCAGGCGAAGTCGACAGTCGAGGCCGCCAACAACCCGATCCCCCCGGTCGCTCCGATACCGGCGTCGAGCCAGTCTCCGGTACCGCTGCTGGTCGCCGTGACGCTCAGCCTGTTGGCCATCCTGCTGGTCCGCCAGCTGCACCGCCGGTGACCGCCTCATTCCAGCCGACCGCCGACCTCGTCGACAGCATCGGGCCCGAGGTACGTAGCTGCGATCTCCAGTTCCGCCAGTTTGGTGGCCGCTCGGAGTTCGCCGGGCCGATCAGCACCGTGCGCTGCTTTCAAGACAACGCGCTGCTGAAATCGGTTCTGTCGCAGCCCGGGGCGGGCGGGGTGCTGGTGATCGACGGCGCCGGCTCACTGCATACGGCGCTCGTCGGAGACCTGATCGCCGAATTGGGCCGGTCCAACGGCTGGGCCGGCCTGATCATCAACGGCGCGGTTCGCGATGCGGCCGCGTTGCGCGGCATGGACATCGGCATCAAAGCGCTGGGCACCAATCCGCGCAAGAGCACCAAGACCGGCGCCGGAGAGCACGACGTCGAGGTCAGCCTGGGCGGCGTGGCGTTCGTGCCGGGCGAAATCGCCTACAGCGACGACGACGGCATTGTCGTGGTCGCTAACGGCGCCTAAACCCCAACCGGTGTCCGCTTCTTCGCGAACCGCAGGCTTTCGTCGTTGACCTTGCCGCGCCGAATCGTCCGCATGTCGAACAGGTAGTTCTGCTTGAGGCGCCACGGCGCGCGGGACCCGGATTTAGGCAGCAGGTCCATCGAGCGCTGGAAGTAGCCGGGGCTGAAGTCCATGAAGGGCAACTCGTCGACGGTGTCACCCGGATGCTGCGGTTCCACGAAGTCAAAACCCTTGGCATCCATGTAGTTCAACAACCGGCACACGAATTCGGACACCAGGTCGGCTTTCAGCGTCCACGACGCGTTCGTGTATCCGAAGGTGATCGCGAAGTTGGGCACGCCGGAGAACATCAGCCCCTTATAGGTCATCAGCGATGTCAGTTCCAGGGGTGCACCGTTCCGGGTGGGCTTTACCCCGCCTATCAACTGCATGTTCAGACCTGTGGCGGTGACAATGATGTCCGCCTGCAATTCCTCGCCCGAGGTGAGCTTGATCCCGGATTCGGTGAACCGATCGATGGTGTCGGTGACCACGTCTGCCTTGCCGTGCCGGATCGTCCGGAAGAAATCGCCATCAGGGGCCAGGCACAGCCGCTGGTCCCAGACGTTGTAGCTGGGTCCGAAGTGCTTTTCGACGTCGTAACCCGCGGGCAGGCGACGCTTAGCCATCGTCATCAGCGTCTTGCGCATGTACGCGGGTGCTTTTCGCGCGAGCTGATACTGGAAGGTGCTGAACGCGATGGCCTTCCAACGGTTGGCCACGTGCGCGAGGCGATCCGGCAGCAGCCGGTTGGCCTGCGCGGCGAACGGATCGACGCCCGGCAACGAACCGATGTAGCTCGGCGACCGCTGCAACATCGTGACGTGCCCGGCGCCGGAGTTGACCAGCGCGGGGATCAGGGTGATTGCGGTGGCGCCAGAACCGATTACAACGATCCTCTTGCCCGCGTAGTCGAGGTCCTCCGGCCAGTGTTGCGGGTGCACGATCGTGCCCGCGAAGTCTTCAGCACCGGGGAACGCGGGCGAAAACCCCTCGTCGTAGTTGTAGTAACCGGTGCAGGCAAAGAGGAACGAGCAGGTGATCTCTCGTTGTTGCCCGTCAGTCTCGACCGTCACGGTCCAGCGGTTGTCGGCGTCGGACCAGTCGGCCGCCAGTACCCGCTGGCCGTAACGGATGTGCCGGTCTATCCCATTCTCGACCGCGGCTTCCCTGATGTAGGACTTGATCGAGGCGCCGTCCGCGATCGACTTCGCCGAGAGCCACGGCTTGAACCGGAATCCCAGGGTGAACATGTCGGAATCCGACCGGATACCCGGGTATTTGAATAGGTCCCAGGTGCCGCCCAGGTCGTCGCGGCGTTCGAGGATGGTGTAGCTCTTGGTCGGGCAACGGTCCTGCAGGTGCCAGGCGGCGCTTACGCCGGAGATACCGGCGCCCACGATGACGACGTCAAGGTGCTCAGTCATGACACGAGATTATCAACAGTGTGTTGAGTAAGTCAACGATATGTCTGAATACTCAACACCGTGTAAAGTAACGGGCGTGACTCCGGTTAGCCTGAAAGCCAGTTCGACCCGCGCACCGCGGGGACGGCGTTCCACGCGCCCGTCCGGCGACGACCGTGAGCAGGCGATCCTCGCGACCGCCGAGCGGCTCCTCGAGGAGCGTGCGTTCGCCGACATCTCCGTCGACGACCTGGCCAAGGGCGCGGGCCTTTCCAGGCCGACGTTCTACTTCTACTTCAAGTCCAAGGAGGCCGTACTGCTGTCGCTGCTCGAGCCGATGATCGCCCGCGGCGACGCTGAATTCGAAGGCGCGACGCAACGCCTACCCGCGGATCCACGCCGGGTATGGAGAAACGGCATCGAAGCGTTCTTCAGCGCGTTCGGCGCGCACCGTGCAGTGGCCCGGGCGGCGACGGAGGCCCTGGCCACCAGCTCGGAGCTCCGGGCCGTGTGGTCGGGCTACATGCAGAAATGGATCGACCAGACGGCGGTCATGATCACCGCCGAACGTGCGCGGGGCGCCGCACCGGAGACCATTCCTGCGGCAGACCTCGCGACGTCGCTGAACCAGATGAACGAGCGGACCATGATGGCGACACTGTCCGGCGAACAGCCGGCGGTGGCCGAGGATCGCCTCGTCGACACCCTCACCCAGATCTGGGTTGGCAGCATCTACGGCACCCTCGACGCGTCGCCCGACTAGCCGGGTCCCTTTGCCTGTCAGTCGGTCGTGGCATAATCGAATATATGTTCGATGATTTGACCGCTTGGTTCACCGAGGCTCGTGAGCGTCGCGATCCATCGGCGATGCCGGGGCCGGCCGGCATGGTGGAGCGGATCCGCGAGGCTACGCGGTGGGAGAACCGGGCTGCGGCCGCGCAACTGGATGGGATTTGGGACTTGTTCTCCTCCCAGTTGGCTAGGCATCGCGAAACCGAGGACTGGGCCGTCGACACCATGGAGGCGGTGGCCGCCCAAGTGGGCGCCGCATTGCGGATCAGCCAGGGTCTGGCGGCGTCCCGGTTGCGTTATGGGCGGGCGATGCGTGAGCGGCTGCCGAAGGTAGCGGAGTTGTTTCGAGCCGGCGATATCGGCTTTCGGCTGTTCGCCACGATCGTGTTTCGCACCGATCTGATCATCGATCCCACGCTGATGGCGCGGGTGGATGCGCAGTTGGCGGCCAATGTGGTGCGCTGGCCGTCGATGAGCCGGGGCCGGCTTGCCGGTGCGATCGACAAGATCGTGGTCACCGCCGACCGCGATGCGCTGCGCCAACGCATCCTGAGCAACGCTGATCGTCAGGTGGGTATCAGCGAGCGCACCGACGGGCTGTGCGAGCTGGCGGGCACCCTGATGCACCTCGACGGGATGGCCCTGGACAAACGGCTCAACGCGTTGGCGGCAACCGTGTGCCCGCACGACCCGCGTAGCCGCGATCAACGCCGCGCGGACGCATTAGGGGCGTTGGCTGCCGGCGCGGACCGGCTGGGCTGTCGCTGCGCACGCTCGGATTGTGCGGCCGGGGGCCGCCCACCAGCCGGCCCGGTGGTGATCCACGTGGTCGCCAACCAGGCCACCCTGGACGGCGGGAACACCCCGGCTTCCGGGGTCGGCGCCGACGGGCTGATCGCGCCGGAGTTGATCGCCGAGTTGGCCGGCACCGCGAGACTGGTGGCGTTGGCCCATCCCGGCGACAGCGCACCTGAGCCCGGCTACACACCGTCGAAGGCGTTGGCGGATTTTGTGCGGTGCCGCGATGTGACGTGTCGCTGGCCCGGTTGTGACCGCCCCGCCTACGACTGCGACCTCGACCACACCGTCCCCTACTCCGAGGGCGGCCCCACCCATGCCGGGAATCTGAAATGTTATTGCCGCACGCATCATTTGGTGAAAACCTTTTGGGGCTGGCGAGAACAACAACTGGCCGACGGCACCCTGATCTTGACCTCACCGACCAAACACACCTACGTCACCACCCCGGGCAGCGCCCTGCTCTTCCCCACCCTGTGCGCCCCGACCGGTGGCATGCCGATCCTGCACACCCATCACCGCATCACCTACAGCCCAGACCGTGCCGCGATGATGCCCAAACGCCGCCGCACCCGCGCCCAAGACCGCGCCTACCGCGTGGCCACCGAACGAAGCCACAACCGCAAACGCCGCCTAGTCACCTACCAAGCCGCCACCCACCGTCCCCTTCCAGACGACGATGACCCACCGCCCTTCTGACGCGTCAATCCTGCACGCGGACTTGGATTCCTTCTACGCGTCCGTAGAACAGCGCGACGACCCGACGTTGCGCGGCCGTCCGGTGATCGTGGGCGGTGGAGTTGTGCTGGCTGCAAGCTACGAGGCCAAGGCCTACGGAGTACGCACTGCAATGGGCGGGGCCCAGGCGCGCCGCCTGTGCCCGCAAGCCGTGGTGGTCCGGCCGCGAATGTCGGCCTACACCCGCGCGAGCAACGCCGTGTTCGAGGTATTTCGCAACACCACGCCGGTGGTCGAGACGGTCTCGGTGGACGAGGCATTCCTCGACGTCAGCGGGCTGCGCCGGATCTCCGGCACCCCGGTCGAGATTGCGGCCCGGGTGCGAGCCGACGTGCGCGACATAGTTGGCCTACCGATCACCGTCGGGATCGCCCGTACCAAGTTCCTCGCGAAAGTTGCCAGTCAGGAAGCCAAGCCGGATGGGTTATTGCTGGTGCCTCCCGAGCACGAGTTGGCGTTCCTGCATCCGCTGCCGGTGCGCCGGTTGTGGGGCGTCGGCGCCAAGACCGCCGACAAGCTAAACGCACATGGGATCGAAACCGTGGCCGATGTCGCGGACCTCAGCGAGTCGACACTCGGTTCGCTGACGGGTGCCGCGATGGGACGTCAACTGTTTGCGCTGTCGCACAACATCGACCGCCGCCGGGTGAACACCGGCGTGCGGCGCCGGTCCGTAGGTGCTCAGCGCGCGCTCGGCCGCGCGGGTAGTCGCATGTCGCCCGCTGAAGTCGATGCAGTAGTAATCAACTTGATCGACCGGATCACCGCTCGGATGCGCGCCGCCGGGCGCAGCGGGCGAACGGTGCTGCTGCGCTTGCGGTTCGACGACTTCAGCCGGGCCACCCGATCGCGCACCCTGCCGTGTGCCACCTCGTCGACGCAGCCAATTCTGGGCGCCGCTCGGCTGCTGATCGCGTCGACCGCGCCCCTGATCGCCGAGCGCGGTTTGACGTTGGTGGGATTCGCGGTGTCGGGTATCGACCGCAGCGGCGTGCAGCAGTTGATGCTGCCATTCGGCGAGGGTCAGGGCCCGGCAGTAGAGACGGCGATCGATCAGGTGCGTCGGCGCTACGGCAAATCCGCGCTCACACCCGCGGTGCTGCTCGGGCGCGACGTGGGCCTGGAAATGCCCCATCTACCCGACTAATTGTGTTCCCGCGATTAGGACTTGCAGTGAAATGGCCATTGACCCGCTGCACGACAACAGATTCGGTGGAATTTGCTTTTCCGAATTCCTTTCCCGATCCATCGGAGACCGGCACGTTTTTGCTACCCGTGGATTTCACGGGGCGGTTCCCGCCTGACGTCGGCGCCCTACGCCACTGAGGCCGTCCACTCCAGCAGCTTCTCGGCGGGCCAGGTGTTGACGATGCGGTCAAGGGGCACACCGGCGTCCAACGCGCGCTGGGCGCCATAGCCGAGAAAGTCCAGCTGCCCAGGTGCGTGCGCATCGGTATCGATGCTGAACACGCAGCCGATCTCGAGCGCCAGGTTCAGCAGGCGACTGGGTGGGTCGCGACGCTCGGGACGGGAATTGATTTCCACCGCGGTGCCGTGATCGCGACAGGCGGTAAACACCGCCTCGGCGTCGAACTTTGATTCGGGCCGAATGCCTCGATTGCCCGCGACCAATCGACCGGTGCAGTGGCCCAGCACGTCGGCGTTGGGGTTGCGCACCGCGTTAACCATCCGGCGGGTCATCGCCGCGGAATCCATCGTCAGCTTCGAATGCACGCTGGCCACGACCACATCGAGGCGCTGCAGCAGCTCGGGTTCCTGATCCAAGCCGCCGTCGTCGAGAATGTCGACCTCGATCCCGGTGAGAATGCGCATAGGGGCGAACTTTTCGCGCAATCCGTCGATCACGTCGAGCTGATCGCGCAACCGTTGCGGTGACAGGCCATTAGCAATGGTCAGCCGTGGCGAATGGTCGGTCAACGCGCAGTATTCGTGGCCGAGCGCCGCCGCGGTGGCCATCATCTCCTCGATCGGCGCCGACCCGTCCGACCAGTTGGAATGCAGGTGCAGATCGCCGCGGAGCGCGGCCCGGACCTCCCCGCCGCCAAAATCCTTTGCTGCAGTGCGCAATTCGGCAAGCGCATCGGGCTCGCAGCCGGCCCACGCCTGGGCGATTACCTTCGCCGTCTTGGGCCCGATGCCCGGCAGCGACTGCCAACTGTTGGCTTGGCCGTGGCGCTCGCGCGTGGCCTCGTCAAGACCTTCGATGATGTCGGCAGCATTGCGGTACGCCATGACGCGCCTGGGCTCTTGACGGTCGCGATCCTTGTAGTACGCGATCTGCCGCAGTGCGATTACCGGATCCATGACTCGACGAACCCGGCCAACAGCACCGAAAAGCCGCCAATCTCGCCCGCAATCAGCAGGGCCATCCCGACCTTGATTCCACCACCTGGATCCTCGAATTGGTTGACGGTGTCGCGGCGCAGACCGTGGCTGATGTAGCCGACGATCGCGCCGACGAAAAAGACCACCACCACCATCGCCGCGGTGAGGTTGACCCACGCCGGCCAGGCGCTGAGCGCGACGAACGCCGCGACCAACAGGGTCGCAAACGAATAGAGCAACGCGGCGCGGTGAGCGATGTCAACGTAGGGATGCGCCCGGTGGTCCGCGGAGGTCATGATCTGCCTGTACTTCCATACCCCGAGGACAGAGTGCCAGCAAAAAGATCAGCCCGGCCGCGAGCACGGTGACCTTGGCGTCGATTCCCAGCGAGAAGTCCATCGTCCGACCGAGTTTAGCTGCGCTTCAGAAAGCTAGGCTAACGTCGATTTCATGCGATTCGCGTTCAAAACCTCACCCCAAAACACCACGTGGGCAGACATGCTGGCCGTTTGGCGGGCCGCCGATGACATCGACGTCTACGAGTCTGGCTGGACCTTCGACCACTTCTACCCGATCTTCTCCGACAGCAGCGGACCCTGCTTGGAGGGTTGGACGACACTGACCGCGCTCGCGCAGGCCACCAAGCGGCTACGACTGGGCACGCTGGTCACCGGCATTCACTACCGCCACCCCGCCGTGCTGGCCAACATGGCCGCCGCGCTGGACGTCATCTCCAACGGACGCCTCGAGCTCGGCATCGGCGCGGGGTGGAACGAAGAGGAGTCGGGCGCCTACGGCATCGAGCTGGGCACCCTCAAGGAACGGTTCGACCGGTTCGAGGAGGCGTGTGAAGTGCTGACCAGCCTGCTCAGCGAGGAGACCACCGATTTCGATGGGAAGTACTACCAGCTCAAGGGCGCCCGCAACGAGCCCAAAGGCCCACAGCGGCCGCACCCTCCGATCTGTATCGGCGGCAGCGGCGAGAAGCGCACGCTGCGGATCACCGCGCGCTACGCCCAACACTGGAACTTCGTCGGCGGTCCTCCGGATCTGTTCGCGCACAAGCGCGACGTGCTGGCTTCGCATTGTGCCGACATCGGACGCGACCCAAAAGAAATCACCCTGTCCGCCCACCTTCGACTGGAAGCGGACCGCAACTACGGGCAGGTCGTGGAGGACGCGGCCGGCTTGGCTGCCGAGGGGTTGGACCTGGGTATCGTCTACATCCCGACACCGCACGACCCCGCCGTCCTGGAACCGCTGGCTGAGGCAATCCGGGATTCGGGATTACTGGACAGATGAGCAAACAGATTTAATGCGGTCAGCGAGGCGCTCTAACGATCACACCCCGAATAGCAGCAGATCCTCGGCGGTTACCAGGCGTTCGTGCTTCGCGGGAAACTCACGACTCTTTAATGGATGGCGAAACCATGACCTGGCGATTCGCCCCACTCGTGTCCGCGGCAATGGGTTGATGTGCACCGTCATCACTCCTGCGATCGGTCCGTTCGACCGGGGCCCCTCTGTGACGAACCCCACAGCAGTTCATTAGACACCCGGCCCTTGGCAAACTAACGAAGGCACGCCGACCAAAAATAAAGTTGTTTCTGGTGTGACTGATGTTACTACTGAAGCGGCATGGCTGTCGGCTTGACTGGCGCCGGCAACGCGGTTGACCCCATCAGATACCGGTCCACGCCCGCGGCAGCAGCCCTGCCCTCCGCTATCGCCCAGACGATCAAAGATTGCCCGCGCCCCATGTCCCCGGCAACGAAAACCGCCGGGACCGAAGTGTCGAAATCCGCACCCCGCGCGACGTTGCCGCGGTCCGTCAGCTGCACTCCCAGGTCGGTGAGTAGGCCCGGCTTCTCCGGCCCGACGAATCCCATCGCCAGCAGCACCAGATCGGCCTCGAGCTCGAAGTCGGAGCCGTCCACCTTGACGAACTTGCCGTCCTGCATCGCCACTTCGTGCACCCTGAGTGCGGTCACACGCCCGTCTTTGCCGACGAACTCGTGGGTATTCACCGAGAACACCCGCTCGCCGCCTTCTTCGTGTGCCGATGCGACCCGGTACATCAGCGGGTAGGTCGGCCATGGTGTGGATTCGGCGCGGGCATCCGGCGGACGCGGCATGATCTCGAACTGGTGCACGCTCGCCGCGCCTTGCCGGTGCACGGTACCGAGGCAGTCGGCCCCGGTGTCGCCGCCGCCGATGATGATGACTTTCTTGCCTTTGGCGGTGATCGGCGGTTGGCCGTCCTCGTCAAGCACGTCGTCAGCGAGCTCGTTCAGTGCCTGTCGGTTACCCCACGGCAGGAACTCCATCGCCTGGTGAATCCCGTCCAGCTCGCGGCCGGGCACGGGCAGGTCGCGCCAATCGGTGGCCCCACCGGCCAGCATCACCGCATCGAAATCGGCCAGCAACTTTTCGGCGGTGATGTCGACTCCGACGTTCACGCCAGGGCGGAATACGGTTCCCTCGGCGCTCATCTGCTCGAGCCGCCGGTCGAGGACGCGCTTCTCCATCTTGAATTCCGGAATCCCGTACCGGAGCAGGCCACCGATGCGATCTGCCCGTTCAAAGACAGTGACGCTGTGGCCGGCACGGGTCAGTTGCTGCGCGGCCGCCAAGCCTGCCGGTCCCGAACCAACCACGGCGACGGTCTTTCCGGTCAGCTTGTCCGGCGGCAACGGCTGCACGAAGCCTTCGTCGAAGGCCTTGTCGATGATCTCCAGCTCGATCTGCTTGATCGTGACCGGATCCTGATTGATGCCGAGCACGCAGGCCGGCTCACACGGCGCCGGGCACAGACGACCGGTGAAGTCGGGGAAGTTGTTGGTGGCATGGAGCCGCTCGCTCGCCTCGCGCCAACGCCCCCTCCGTACCAGGTCATTCCATTCAGGAATCAGATTTCCCAGCGGGCATCCGTTGTGGCAGAAGGGGATACCGCAGTCCATGCAACGCGTTGCCTGATGGCGCAAGGTCTCGCCGTCGAATTCCTCGTAGACCTCGTTCCAATCACGAAGTCGCAGCGGGACAGGCCGGCGCGTCGGCAATTCCCGATGCGTGTATTTCAGGAAGCCGCTCGGATCAGCCATGCGAGGCCGCCATGATCGCCTTGTCGATATCCTCGCCGTCACGTTCTGCCTCGGCGATGGCCTGCAGTACCCGTTTGTAATCCCGCGGCATCACCTTGACGAAGTGCCGGTGCTGTCCTGCCCAATCGGCCAAAATACGCTGTCCGACAGCGGAATCGGTGGCATCGACGTGCGCCTGGATCATGGCCTGCAGGTACTCGCTGTCCTCTTGGTCGAGCGCCTCGAGTTCCACCATCTCGGTGTTGAGGTTGGCTGGCAGTTCACCCTCAGGGTCGTAGACGTAGGCCACGCCTCCCGACATGCCTGCCGCGAAGTTGCGGCCGGTGTGACCAAGGATGACGACCCGGCCTCCGGTCATGTATTCACATCCGTGGTCACCGACGCCTTCGACCACGGCGTGCGCGCCAGAGTTCCGCACTGCAAATCGCTCGCCGACGACTCCGCGCAAGAAAACCTCACCGCTGGTGGCGCCGAACAGGATCACGTTGCCACCGATGATGTTCTCCTCGGCAACGTAGTCTTTCGGGACATTGTCCGACGGCCGCACCACAATCCGGCCACCCGACAGGCCCTTGCCGACGTAGTCGTTGGCGTCGCCATAGATACGCAACGTGATGCCCTTGGGCACAAAGGCGCCCAAGCTGTTGCCCGCCGACCCGGTGAAGGTGATATCGATGGTGCCGTCCGGCAGGCCCTGGCCGCCATAAGCCTTCGTCAACTCATGGCCGAGCATTGTGCCCACGGTACGGTTGACATTGCTGATGGTGCTGGTAAACCTGACCGGTTTGCCGGAATCGAGTGCCTCACGGCTCATCACGATCAGCTGCTGATCGAGCGCCTTGTCCAGGCCGTGATCCTGCCGGGAGCTGCAGTAGAGGTCCTGGTTCATGAATGCCGAGTCCGGCTCGTGCAGCACCGGTGTCAGATCCAGTCGATGCGCCTTCCAGTGCGCGCGCGCCAGGGTGGTGTCCAGCGCTCCCGCCTGGCCCACGGCTTCATTGAAGGTTCGGAAGCCCAACTGCGCCATATATTCCCGGACTTCCTCAGCGATGAACATGAAGAAATTCTCGACGAACTCGGCCTTGCCGGTGAAGCGCTCCCGCAATACTGGGTTCTGGGTGGCCACGCCGACAGGGCAGGTGTCCAGATGGCACACCCGCATCATGATGCAGCCGGAAACGACCAAAGGGGCGGTGGCAAAGCCGAACTCCTCTGCGCCGAGCAGCGCGCCGATCATCACGTCGCGTCCAGTCTTCAGCTGGCCATCCACCTGGACCACGATGCGGTCGCGTAACCCGTTGAGCAATAATGTCTGCTGCGTCTCGGCCAGGCCCAACTCCCACGGCGCACCCGCATGCTTCATGGATGTCAGCGGGGTTGCCCCGGTGCCGCCATCGTGCCCAGAGATCAGGACCACGTCAGCGTGAGCTTTAGAAACCCCGGCCGCAACTGTGCCTACGCCGTTCTCCGAGACCAACTTGACGTGCACCCGCGCCGACGGGTTGGCGTTCTTCAGGTCATGGATCAGCTGCGCCAGGTCCTCGATGGAGTAGATGTCGTGGTGCGGCGGGGGCGAGATCAATCCCACCCCCGGTGTCGAGTGGCGTACTTCGGCAACCCACGGGTACACCTTGTGTGCCGGAAGCTGGCCGCCCTCACCAGGTTTTGCGCCCTGTGCCATCTTGATCTGAATGTCAGAGCAGTTGGTCAGGTAGTGCGACGTCACCCCGAATCGGGCGGAGGCGACCTGCTTGATGGCGCTGCGGCGCCAATCGCCATTGGGGTCGCGGTCGAATCGCTTGACGTTTTCGCCGCCTTCGCCGCAGTTTGATCGGCCGCCCAGGCGGTTCATCGCAATGGCCAGCGTCTCGTGGGCCTCCGCCGAGATCGAGCCATAGCTCATGGCTCCCGTCGAGAAGCGTTTGACGATTTCGCTGGCGGGCTCGACTTCGTCCAACGGAACCGGTGGCCGCACATCGGCGCGGAACTTGAGCAACCCGCGTAGCGATGCCAACCGCTCGCTCTGGTCGTCGACGAGACGGGTGTACTCCTTGAAGATCTTGTACTGCCCGGTGCGGGTGGCGTGCTGCAGCTTGAAAACCGTCTCGGGGTTGAACAGGTGGTACTCGCCTTCGCGGCGCCACTGGTATTCGCCACCTACCTCGAGTTCGCGGTGCGCGCGTTCGTCGGGCCGGTCCAGGTAGGCCAAGTTGTGCCGGGCGGCCACATCTGTGGCGATGTCGTCCAGTGTGATCCCGCCGGTCGGGCAGCTGAGCCCGGTGAAGTACTCGTCGAGCACGTCCTGGGAGATGCCTACCGCCTGGAACAGTTGCGCGCCGGTGTAGGAGGCGAGTGTCGAGATGCCCATCTTGGACATCACCTTCAGCACGCCCTTGCCGGCCGCCTTGACGTAGTTGTTCAGCGCCGTGTGGCGGTCGATGCCCTCGATGACACCGCGGTCAAGCATGTCCTCGACCGACTCGAACACCAGGTATGGGTTGACCGCAGCGGCGCCGCAACCGACCAGCATCGCCATGTGGTGCACCTCGCGGGCATCCCCGGATTCGACCACCAGGCCCACATGGGTGCGGGTCCGCTCCCGCACCAGGTGGTGGTGCACTCCCGCGACGGCGAGCAGGGACGGGATCGGCGCCAATTCCTCGTCGGAATTGCGGTCCGACAAGATGATCACCCGCGCGCCGTCGGCGATGGCCGCCGATACCCGGGCGCGTACGTCGTCCAGCGCGGCAGCCAGTCCGGCGCCACCGTCGGCGACCCGGTACAAACAATGAACTACCTTGGACCACATGCCATGCCGGCGTCCGTTGACCTCGATGTCGGGGTCGAGGTTAATCAGTTTGGCCAGCTCGTGGTTGCGCAGAATCGGCTGTTGCAGCGCGATCTGGTGACAGGATTTCTCGTCGGGGTTGAGTAGGTCGCGCTCTCCGCCGGTGGTGCCCTGCAGGCTGGTCACCACCTCTTCGCGGATGGCGTCCAGTGGCGGGTTGGTCACCTGGGCGAAAAGCTGCTGAAAGTAATCGAACAGCATCCGTGGACGTTGCGAGAGCACCGCGACGGGGGTGTCCGTGCCCATCGATCCGAGGGGCTCAGCGCCCGTGCGAACCATTGGTGCCACCAACAGGTTGATTTCCTCGTAGGTGTAGCCGAAAGCCAACTGCCGCATGACAAGTCGGTGGTGCAGCATCCGCGCGTATTCGCCCTGCGGCAGGTCCTCGAGCGGCACCACTCCCTTGTCGAGCCATTCCTGGTAGGGGTGCTCGGCCGCCAGTTCGGTTTTGATCTCCTCGTCGGCGACGATCCGGCCCTGCGTCGTGTCGACCAGGAACATTCGGCCGGGCTGCAGCCGCATCCGGCGGACTACCGTCGAAGGATCCAGGTCCAGCACACCCGCCTCGGAAGCCATCACCACCAGACCGTCCTCGGTGACCCAGATCCGTGATGGCCGTAGGCCATTGCGGTCGAGCACGGCGCCCACGATGGTGCCGTCGGTGAAGGTGATCGACGCCGGGCCGTCCCAGGGTTCCATCAGCGTCGCGTGGTACCGGTAGAACGCCCGCAGCGCGGGGTCCATCGACTCGTTACGTTCCCAGGCCTCGGGAATCATCATCAACACGGCGTGGGCCAGGCTGCGGCCCCCCAGGTGCAGCAGTTCGACGACCTCGTCGAATCGCGCGGTGTCGGAGGCGCCCGGGGTGCAGATCGGGAACAGCTTCTCGACGTCGTCCCTCGACCCGAAGATGTCGGTCTTGATCAACGCCTCGCGGGCCCGCATCCAGTTCTCGTTGCCGGTCACGGTGTTGATCTCGCCGTTGTGCGCGACACGGCGGAACGGGTGCGCCAACGGCCAGGACGGGAACGTGTTGGTCGAGAACCGCGAGTGCACGATCCCCAGCGCACTGGTGAGCCGGTCGTCCTGCAGATCGAGGTAGAACGCCTTGAGTTGTGGGGTGGTCAGCATGCCTTTGTAGACGAATGTCTGGCCGGACAAGCTTGGAAAGTAGACGGTTTCGCGGCCCGGCCCATCCTGTCCCGGGCCTTTGGTTCCGAGTTCGTGCTCGGCCCGCTTGCGGACCACGTAGCAGCGGCGCTCCAGGGTCATGGCCGACATTTCCGTGGCGCCGGCCACGAACAGCTGCCGGAAGGTGGGCATCGCGTCGCGGGACAGCGCGCCCAGCGAGGAGTCGTCGATGGGCACGTTCCGCCAGCCCAACACTTGCAGGCCCTCGGATTCGGCGATCTTTTCCACCGCGGTGCAGGCGGCCGCAGAGTCCTTGGACGACTGCGGTAAAAACGCGATACCGGTCGCGTAGCTACCCGGGGCGGGCAGCTCGAAGTCCACCACCTCCCGAAGGAACGCATCCGGGGTTTGAATCAGGATGCCCGCGCCGTCGCCGCTGCGCGGCTCAGCCCCTTGAGCACCACGATGTTCGAGATTGAGCAGCGCGGTGATCGCCTTGTCCACAATGTCGCGGCTACGACGGCCGTGCATGTCGACGACCATGGCTACCCCGCACGAGTCGTGCTCGTACGCGGGGTTATAAAGCCCGACGCGCTTGGGCGTCATACCCACCTAACCCTTCACCAGAACTTTCTGCGCGGCTATGTGCGGTTCCGACTGGGCCGCACCCGGAGGTTGCGGGCTGGGCCCGTTCGGTCTTGTCGATAGGCTGCCCCCCGAGCGGAGATGTTCCGGTAAGGGTTGCGTCCGTGCAGCGCTGAACGGGGGCCGTGCGATCGGTCTCGACAAGTCGTAAAACGATATGACAAAGACCGCCTGACATGCCAACTTTCCCTAATACTAACCTGTCCGGCGACCGCGCGTACCTGCACCGTATCGACGACTGGACCACATCACAGCGGTCCGTTTCGCCGGTGGCAATCCGCTGCGACGACCTGGATACCCGCTTCCCAACCGACTTCCGACCCCGCTGAAGCATATTTGCTGCGATCTCTGCCAGGCATTGGCCGCCTGCGCCGTCGGCGACATGGAGCGTTGTCACACCGGCAACAGGGCACACGATAAAGCGAGGCAGCAATGGTGTCGGTCGGGCAGCGGCCGCGCGCCCAGCACTGCCGAAGACGTCGAAGCGGAGCCGTGGTGGCGCGTTACTTAGTTTGCACAATACTAATAAGAGTCTAAAAGCGGCGCGTGGCCGATACTGGTTGCGGACACTCCGAGGAGCACATGAACGACCGCGAAGAATTTCTGCGAGACCGGCTGATCCCCGAGCAACCCGTCACCCGCGCCGCGCGCCCGCCCGGTCCGCAGCCGAGAGATTTCCCACCGATCGGGCCCCTGCCTATCCCGCAGCCGCGCCAGCCGACACCTCCCCAGCACCGCCAGCAGCCGCCGCCGGACTACTGGGGACCATCGGACCACGGCTGGCGCCGGATGGTCCGGCTGGCGACGTTCGGCCTGATCAATCCCGGTCCGTCGGCTACGCAACGCCAAGACGCTCAATTCGAGGCGGCTATCCGGACCGTTCTGCGGGGCAACCAGAAAGTCGGCGTGCTCGGCAAGGGCGGCGTAGGAAAAACCTCGGTGGCGGCCAGTGTCGGCTCGATCTTCGCCGAACTGCGCAAGCAAGACCGCGTCGTGGCGATCGACGCCGACACCGCCTTCGGCCGGCTGAGCAGCAGGATCGACCCACACACCACCGGCTCGTTCTGGGAACTGACCGCCGACAAAAACCTGCGGTCCTTCAGCGATGTGATCGCGCGGGTGGGGCGGAATTCCGCCGGCTTGCACGTGCTCGGCGGCGAGCCTGCGACCGGTCCGCGCAGGGTGCTCGATCCCGCGATCTACCGGGAGGCGGCGCTGCGGCTGGATCGCCATTTCGCGATCTCGGTGATCGACTGCGGTTCGACGATGGACGCACCGGTTACTCACGAAGTCCTGCGCGACCTGGACGCGCTGATCGTGGTGTCCTCGCCATGGGCGGACGGGGCCTCAGCTGCCGCCAGGACCATGGAGTGGCTGTCGGATCGCGGCCTGACACGATTGCTGCACAACAGCATCGTGGTTCTCAACGATTCAGACGGCCACGCCGACAAACGCACCCGGGCGCTGCTTGCTCGCGAGTTTGTCGACCACGGGCAGCCTGTGGTCGAGGTTCCCTTCGATCCGCATCTGCGGCCCGGCGGTGTCATCGATGTGAACCGCGAAATGTCGCCGGCGACACGGCGCAGATTCCTCGAGGTAACAGCCACGATCGCCGGGTACTTCGCGGCGCAGCCCGAGCGTTCGCGTTAGCCTCGCGCCGCGGGATCGGCAACCGCCTCGATCTTGGCGATCAGGCTGCCGCGGACTGTCAGCACAATCGCAGCGAAAAGGCGGCCCTCCGTGAAGGCGAGCAGCACCGACTGACCGGCGGGGCCGCTGACCAGGGTCACTCCCGGGCCCAGATACTGCAGCAGATTGGCGGCCACATCGTGCGGCCCATGGTTGACCTGGGACAACGGCACCGAGTCGGCCAGGATCGTGGCCGAGCCCCAGACCGTGGGATCCAGTACCGCAGTCAGGGAGGCGATGTCGCCGTTGGCGCACGCCGTGATGAATTTCTCGGTTACCAGCTGGTGCTCGGCCGAAGCCACCTCACTCAACTTCGGCTGTGCCACACTGAATTTGGCCCGGGCGCGGCTCGCGAGTTGACGGCAGGTGCCAACAGGGCGGCCCACGGTTTCGGCGATCGTGTCGAATGGCAGGCCGAAGATGTCGTGCAACACGAAAGCGACCCGTTCGGCGGGACTGAGCCTGCGCAGGACTTCCAGCAAAGCGGTGCGGATTTCGTCGTCCAGGGTGACCCTGTCGGCCGGGTCGTCACCGGCGCCGACCTCCCGGGTCGGTTCACCCGGGCGTTCGTACCGGGCGCGTGCCGAGCGCACCTGGTCGAGGCAGAGACGGGTGGTGACGACTGTGAGCCAGCCGCGCACGTCGTCGATCTCGTTCGGACCAGTTCGTGACAGCCGCAGAAATGCCTCCTGCGCAACGTCTTCGGCGTCACCGACATCCCCGATTATCTGGTAACCGAGGTTGACCAGGTACGGGCGGTGTCGGCGCCATGCCTCGCTGACCTGTTCAGTGGGTGCCTGCGAATGGTTCATGAAGTATCGACGATCCGGTGGGGAAGAAAGTTACTTGGAACTGTAACTTTCCCACCTTTGGCCCCGTCGTTGTTGCAGAGGTTGAAGAAGAGCTACCCCGACAAACGAAGGGACCACGCCATGCCGATCGTCGTCACCGGAGCGACCGGAAACGTCGGCCGCCCCCTGGTTGCCGAACTCGCCACCGCGGGAGCCCGGGTACGGGCCGTCACCCGCAGTCCGGAGAACGCGCGGTTCCCCTCTGCCGTCGAGGTGGTCGGCTCGACAGCCGAAGCTCTCGTCGGGGCGACCGCCGTATTCCTCAATTCCCGCGCACTCGGCCCGGAGCTTGCCCCCGTCGTTGCCCAATGTCGGGAGGCCGGCGTCACCAAGCTGGTTGCGCTGTCGGCCATCAACGCTGACGACGAATTCTCACGGCAGCCGTCCCGCTTTCGCGGGGACCGCAACATGGAGGTCGAAGAGGCCGCCGTCAGCTCCGGCCTGGAGTGGGTGAGCTTGCGGCCCGCGGTCTTCGCAACAAATTTCGCGGGTATGTGGTCGGGCCAGATCCGTGCAGGCGATGTGGTGGCCGGTCCGTACGCGGCCGCCTCGGCCGCGCCGATCGTCGACAGCGACATTTCGGCGGTTGCCGCGCGCGCGTTGCTCACCGATGACCTTGTCGGTCAGCAAATTCCGCTGACCGGGCCGCAGGTGTTCACGAATTCAGAACTGGTGAAAGTTATCGGGTCCGTCCTTAATCGCCCGCTGCAGTACCTCGAAGTGCCGGCGGACTTGGTGCGGCAGCGATTCATCGATTTGGGTTTCCCCGCCGAGTTCGCCGACGCCTACACGGCCATGCTCGCCGACACCCTCGACAAACCCGCCCTTGTCACCCCAGACCTGGAAAGGATCCTGGGCCGGCCGGCGACGGTCTTCGCGGACTGGGTGGCCCAGCACCGCGACCTATTCACCCCGGAAAGGGAGGCAAGTCATGTCTGAACCACATCCGCCGCGCTACCTCAAATCCATGAACAAACTGATGATGGCGGTGCAGAAGCTCGGAATACCGACCGGCCCGGCCATGGTGTTGACGGTGCCTGGTCGTAAATCTGGTCAGCCGCGCAGCACCCCGATGACTCCGTTCGATTTCCAGGGCGGCCTTTTCGTGGTCGCCGGGTACCCCGGCGCCGATTGGGCCGCCAACGCCCGTGCGGCGGGTACCGGTACGCTCGCCCGGGGCCGACGGTCGCGTCGCGTCAAGATCGTCGAGCTGAGCGCCGAGGATGCTCGTCCGGTATTGCGAGCATTTCCAACCGAAGTGCCGGTAGGGGTGGCGTTCGCCAAACGCTCCGGGATGGTGCGGGAAGGAACGCCCGACGAATTCGAGGCGTTAGCCGGCCGGCTTGCGGTATTCCGATTTGAGACGATCACTTCGCCGTAAGGCGCTCAAAGCGCTATCTGCACATGCTTTTCCGTGCACGCGTCCCGGACCGCGGCAAGCACGTCCTGAGTTCGCAGCGTTTGCAGATCTTCGACCGTTACCGAGCCCTTGTCGGTGCGGTGCTGAGCTGCCACCCGTGAGTCTCGCAGCCGCTCGGCGCGCTCAACCACGTTGCGGGCAAACCGGCCGTTCTGCATGACGTCGATGCCGTGCAGGCCGTCGGGCGCGTGATAGGCGCGCAAGGTGGTGCAGACAGCCCTCAACGCGTCGCCCGCGGCGGGTTGCAGAACGGTCGCGCGCGGCGCGCCGTATCGGACAGCAATCTGCACCAGCTCGTCGGGCGTATAGGACGCGAACCGCAATTTGCGGTTGAACCGGCCCGCCAGACCGGGGTTCACCGTGAGAAATTCATCGACTTCCTTCTCGTATCCCGCTCCAATGAAACAGAAGTCGAAGCGGTGCACCTCGAGCGCCACCAACAGCTGGTTGACCGCCTCCATCCCGATCATGTCCGGCCGGCCGTCCTGATGCCGTTCCACCAGCGAGTAGAACTCATCCATGAACAGGATCCGGCCAAGCGATCGGTCGATCAGTTCGTTCGTCTTCGGTCCCGATGCGCCAATATGTTCGCCGCAGAAGTCCGCCCGCTTCACTTCGACGATCTCGGGATGCCGCACGATTCCCAGCCCGGCGTAGATCTTTCCAAGCGCTTCGGCGGTGGTCGTCTTACCGGTCCCGGGCGGCCCGACCAGCAACATGTGATTCGTTTGATTCGCCACCGGCAGCCCGGCCGCCAGGCGCAGTGCCCGGACCTCGATCTGGTCTTCCAGCTCGGCTACCGCCCTTTTGACTTCGGCCAAACCCACTTGGTTGTCCAGCAGCGCGCGGCCCTCCTGCAGGAGTTCGCTGCGCCGCTCCCGGTTTCCTTCCTCTTGACGCTGTTGCTCAGACAGCTCGGTGGAGACGTCCCATTTGTTACTACGGGTGCCGATCGCGTCTTCGTCGGTGACGACCAACTGCAGCGCGGGATCGCCCAGCGCCTGTTTCGCAGACTCGATCAGCGCACCGTTGATCGTCGCCTTCGACAGCCAGATCTGCGCCTTGTTCTCCTCACCAAGCTGGCGGTGCGCCATCCCGCGCACGTAGGCAAGGTCGGCTGCGATGAGCGGAAAGTCATTGGGATCGATTGCGGCGAGAGTGGTTTCAAGATGCTGGCGGCGCGACTCGGTTCGGCCTCCCGGTCCGGTGTGCAGCTCGACCCGGTCGGTCCATTCCAGCGCCACGCGGGCCTGACCGAGATGGGCCGCGGCATGTGCCGCGAGCGTGCAGGTCGCCGCGGTGACCGCCGACATGATGATGGCCTGGGGTGGCAAGATGGCCGCGGCGACTGAGATCACGTCCGGCCAGCGCTGCGTGGCGAACATCAAGTAGGCCTCGACGTACTGACGCCACTGGTGATTCTCCCAGGTGTCCAGCAGCGACGAATCCGCCAACAATGCCTCGGCCTTCTCGTACTGGCGGTCATCGATCAGTGCGCTTGCGAGCGCGAGCCCCGCGTGCGACGCCTCGGTCACCGAAATCGAAAGGTAGGGGCCGGCTTTCACGGGTGCGGACAGCCGCACGCCGAGCCGATTGGTTTCCCGGTGGAGCCGAGCTCCATACGTGTAGAGCTGCTGCACCGTCGATAGCGTTTCGTCACCCGTGGCGATCCGCCCCAGCCAAGCGTCGGCCATCGACGAATCGATCTCCGTCGCCTCCCGAAACCGCGCCCCGGCCGCCTTGTGAGCGGCTCGGGTGTCGGCTTGACCACCGGCTGCGAACAATGCCATCGCCTGATCGAACTGCTTGCGTGCGGCACCGGGCGCGCTGCTGCCGGTCATCGTCATTCCACCGCTTCGAGATCAGAACTACGCAACGTCGTCGGCTCCGAGGAAACGTAGCGATTTTCGGCTCGGAACAACTCGACCTCCACCGTATGCGCTTGACCGGCAGCCCTGAGTTCCACCGTCGCCGGGCCGGTCTGCGTGATCAGCACGCTGACAGCTCCGCGGTATGGCTCGCCCGAATCGCCTACCGAGACCAGCGTGTTCGGCCGTGGCGTCGGCGTAAGTGTGCCGTCCACGACGCTGACCGTCGTGCCGGCGACGGGTTTGGACTGGTCGCTGACGATGATGTCGGGCATCCGAACACTGGCCCACCGCTGGATGTTTCGCGTGTGCACGGTAATCCGCTCACCGGCCCCGGCCAATCGGATGATGAATCGCTTGGCCAACGCGTCCTCGGCCGCAATGTGTACCCGGCTGAACTCGCCCGCGTCGTCCAGTGGCACCATTATCCGGTTTCCGCCATCAACCTTGCCGAGCAGCACACCCGACGGCCCGATTGGGACAACGAGCGGACCCCGCAACGCTCCAGCACGGATGCCGCGCAGCGCCGGCAGTGGGCCACAAAGATTGGCCGCGACCGCTCGGGCCTGCTCGCCGGGCAACGCATGCAACATCGTGTTCAGCGGAGCGGTCGGCGGTTGCGGACTGCGGACAGTGAGGGTCGCGGTGACGGTGGCTGAGCCGGTTTCTGGGCCGGTTTCTGAGCCGAAAAGCGTGATGTTCTGCACGATCCCGTCGACGCGCGCCGACCAGGCTTGGGCCAGCTTCTGCGTGGTGATGTCCCCGGGCGCGTACCAGTAGGTCGTCAACCAGCCGCTGTCACTGCGCACCGATCGCCAACGCCTATTGAGTGGGTCGAGTGCGGATCGCCCTAGCCGCCGCTCCATCTCGACAATGTCGGTGGCCGTCGCCACTTTGGCACGGATCCCCTGCTGGCGCATCGCCGCGCAGACCCGTTGCGCGGCGGCCAGGGCCGCGGTTCCGACCGACGTACGCCAGCGTAGAGCCTCCGCATTGCCGAGAGCCGAGAACCGCAGTACCAGCCAGGTTTCGCGTTGCCCGGCGTAAGGCGGCGTTCCGATTAACGTGTCATACACCCTCGCGTAGTCGCCGGTGCTGCGCCGTCGAGCCCCCGCAGTGATCACACTGAGCGAATCGATCTGCAGGCCAAGGCTCTGGCGCAACAGCGGAAGCAGCTCAGCTATGTCGAAGGCATTTTCGGTGTACGTCGAGTTCGACCCAATAAACAGAGTTGGCGTATGGGCCTTCCCGAGTAGCTGCACCGCCGCCACCGCGACGCCGTGCTGGTATCGGACTCCGCCGCCGGCGCGGTCATTGGCTACGGTCAGAGGCATGTGCAGCCTGATGGGCCGGCGGCGCTCACGCCAAAGGATCAACCATGACCACAACGGCTGACCGCGCCAGGGAATGACGCCGAGGACAATTCCGGTCACCAACCCCGCTGCGGCGCCGGGAATCCCAGCGGCCGCCCAGCCGGTGAGGACAGCGGCAAAGACGCCGCTGATGATCGTCAGCTTCGTCGTGGCGCTCATCGTTCCCGCCGCGCCCGCGCGATCAGGGAGACAACGGCGATCGCGGCCACAACGACACTGGCGAATATCAACGCGACGGTACGGGCACGGTGGTCGGGCGGCGGCGGGGGTGCGACCGGCTTGATCACCCTGGTCTCCGCCGCGGCTGGAAGCCGTTCTCCCGCAGGAACATCGAAGGTCAGCGCGGCCACCGGGTCGACCACGCCGTAGCCGACCTGATTATCGACTCCACGTGGCGGATTGTGTGCTGTCTGCAGGATTCGATTGATGATCTGGTGGGCGGACAGCCCGGGATATTTTGCCCGCACCAGCGCGGCCACTCCGCTGATGTACGCCGCCGAGAAGCTGGTGCCCCAGAACGGCATGTTCTTGTCCCCGGGGCGGATCGGTGGATAGGCGTTCGCCGGCCCCCCTGTTGCCGGGGACAACCCCATGATCCCGACCCCCGGCGCCGCGGCGGCGACCCATGGTCCGGCCAGGCTCTTGTTGATCGGTGCGCCCGAATTGTCGACGGCGCCCACCGAGAGAACGTAGTCGGAGAACCACGACGGCGACGACACCGTTTTGACTTGATGCCAGTCGCGGGGGTCCGACGCGGTTAACGGGTCGAACGAAGGGTTCTGGGCGCAGCCGTCTTCGTTGTCGTTGCCCGCCGCCGCCACGATCACCGCGTCCTTGACGGTGGCGGCATACCAGACGGCGGCACCGATCGCACCCTGATCCAGCGGGTCGGCCGCCGAGACACACGCCGTCACACTGACATTGATTACCTTGGCGCCCATGTTCGCGGCGTGCACGATCGCGCTGGCGAGCGATGCGATGGTACCGGCCTTCTTGCGTCCCTCCATGTCACCGGGCCCAGGATTGACGGGTTCAAAGGCCCGCGACGACTGCCGGACGGAGATGATCACCGAGTGCGGCGCCACGCCTGCGATGCCGTCCGGCGCACCGGGCGCCGGTGACGGCACCTCGGGATCGTCGGGCTGGTCGGGGGTGAGATCCCCCGGCCCGTTGGCAGGGGCGTCCGGCGGTGGGGGTGGCGGTGGTGGCGGCGCTGCCGGCACCGTTTGGGTGATCGTCGCCGGCGCGGGCGGCGGCGGCGGCGCGGGCGGCGGCGGGGGGCCGCCAGGAGGCGGCGCTGCCGAATCGGTCGCCGGTGGGCCCATCGGTGGCGGAAAGGCGGCGGCACTCGGCATCGGCGGCGGCATCGGGGTGCCCTGCGGGGCGGCACCGATGACCGACGCCACGATGGTGCCGTGCGCATCGCAATCCGTTAGCCCGTCGCCACCCATGATGTAGTCCCCGCCGGCGACAACGCGGAGCCGTCTGCTCGGATTGATACCGGTGTCGATCACCGCTACCGGCACCCCATTGCCGGTCGAGTACTGCCAGGCCTTGCTGATGTTGAGCATCGTGAAGCCGGGTGCGGTGACGGCCACGTTGGGATCCGCGACGGTGATCGTCCGCGCGCAGGCGAAGCTCTGCCGCATCGGCTGATCAGGGGCCGGCTTGCCATCTACCGGTACCCGGCCGGGGTCGACACTCGGCGGCGGAATCGCCAGGGCTGCCGGCAGGCTCGACCACGGCAGCACGACGAGCCCCGTCAGCGCCAGCACGGCGACCCGGGTCGTCAGCGGCATCAGGGTCATCGCATGCGCACCCAGGTGAACAATCCGCCGATCCATGCGGCCAGCGGTAGTGCCGCGATGATCGCCGCGATCTCCACCCATTCCGCGGTCATCCTGACGAGCGGAGTGAACCTGGTGACCGGTACCAGCAGCGCCGCCAACAAACCGGCGCCACCGAATCCGGCCAATACCAGCGCGGCCCACAGCACTGAATACGCCGAACCGGCGGGCTCGTACACGACGTATTTGGCGACGCCGACACACGTCGCGGCGCCCGCGCCACACACCAGCGCGACGGCCTGCCGTTTGTCGGCGAACGCCCGCCCCCGGCCGATGAAGATCAGCACGAATAGCCCGGCGAGTGCCGCCGCCGCGACATTGCGATCCCGGCCCGGCATCAGGGTCGCCCATGCCGCGGCCGGCAACGTCAGCCCTGCGCCGACACAGATTCCGGTCAGAACGTTGTTGGCGCCGACGGCCGCCGCGGCGATCTGCGCACCGCGCGGGGTGGTATCGGAATTCGCTTCTTCCTCGGCACCCTCGCCGCCCGCGCCGCCCGCGCCGCCCGCGCCGCCCTCAAAGGCCTCGTCCACGGGGGAGACCGCATCCACGGGTAGGCCGGCGCTACGCCGGAAGAGATCGCGTCCGGTGATTGATCCGAAATAGGGCGGCCTAATCCGCGCGACCCACAACGCGATCGTCGGAGCCATCGTCAGTAGGAACAGCAGGGCGACGAGGGCACACATCCCCAGTCGCTGGGCGGGGACCGCCCACCACATCCGGACCAACGCGGCAGCCCCCCCGAGACCGCACAGGGTCACCACGGCCGCCGCCACATTGACATAGCGCCGGGTCACCGACGCCATTCCACACGTCAAGACCACCGCCGAAAGGGCCGCGATAAATACGTGCGCGGATCCGAGGTGACCGGGCGCGCTGCAGGCGAGACTTACCGCGAGCAAGGGCAGCGCAAGCCAGCCGAGCGCGTCGATCATATCGACGCGATCGGGCCACCAACGCCCCACCGCGATTGCACCTCCGGCGACCAACAGGCCGGCGACGCCGGTGACGATGGCGGGCATCAGCGAATCGGTCGAGATGCGTTGGCGCACAGCAAGCCCGAGCACCGTCGCGCAGACCATGGCGAGGATGGCCAGTGCCGAGTGTGCGGCGGTTAGGACCGTAACGGGCTCGAACAACTTCTTGCCCACTCGGGCCAGTCCGGTGGACAACGACTCGTACTGCGGCTCGAACGATTCACCGCGCCAGGCTGGGACCAAGGAGAGCGTGGCGCCGTCCTCGACGCCGAGCTCGTCGAGCGTCTTGGTGACATCGAGCCGCACCCCGTTGGCCTTGTGTAACTCGTACCCAATGCCGGGCTCGAGCCCGTTGAGCCCCCTGCGCTTGAGTTCGTCGTTAAGCAATTCGACCACGTTGTCAATGAAGGCCTCGATGGGCACGGACGCCGGGTACACCTGCGAAACCAGATGTTCTCCGCATACGACCGCAACCGCGCAGCGAGCCGGAAACGACACCTTCCCCAGCAACGGGGCCATTAGTGCGGCCTGTCAGCATCTGGAATGTATTTATCTGCCAACGCCGCGGTGATCTCGAACAACCGCAGCCGCGAGGTCTTTTTCAGTTCATGCCGCGTGTCAATTATCCCGCCCTTCGCGAGATACGGGTCGTAGGGCATGAATTCAACCGTCGCGCCGGCCAGCTCGAAGCGCTCGGTGAGATAGGCCCGCGACTCCTGATCGTATTTATTGCGGCTGTCGTTCAAGATGACCGTGCTGCGGGACACCACTTCGTGATAACCCATCGACCGCAGTAGGTCGATCGCGCGGGTGACCGGCAGGGAGGTGTCAGCGGTCAGGCCAGATACGAAAACCAGCGTGTCGCACGCCTCGAGCACCGCCTTCATCACCGGGTGCTCGAGGTCATCGGAGGTGTCCACCACAATGACGGTGTGCGTGCGGCGCAGCCTTGACAGCACCCCGGTGAACATCGACGGAACCAGCGGCCGCGGTTGGTCCGACACTCGGTTGCCGGAAAGCACATCCAGCCCGATACTGTTCTGCCCCAAATGTTCTCGAATATCCGCATAGCCCTGGACGTCAGTATCGTTCAACACCGCGGCGTAATCACCCGGCGGGGCTTCATCGATCCGCCCGGCCAGCGTCCCGAAACCCGGGGCTGCGTCGATGGCAACCACATTCTCGGGCCGGCACTCCCGGAACACCGCGCCGATGCACGCGGTCATGGTGGTTTTGCCGACGCCGCCCTTTCCCGAGACCACACCGATGACATACTGCTTGCGAATGTGCCGGCGTATCCGCTCCTGCAACTCTCGATAATGTCTTTCGGCTGGCGACTCGCCCGGGTTGATGCTTTGAAATGACGTGCGGTATATGAATTTCCGCCAACCACCGCCAGGTGGAATTTTGCGCGGCGCGACCATATCGGAGATGCGCAGTGTTCCCGATACCGAATCTTGGTGCTGGTAACTCACGATGCCGTTGCTAACATTTTCGCGATACCTCTCGACTACACAACTTTTCGGTAGGAATGCCATTCTTCATCAGCAGGCAGGCGCCGCACCATATGGTGGATCGCGGAAGCAATATTGTTCTTGGTCCCCGGAGCAATGATCATCCACTGCTTTCCCCCGGAAGCGACGTGCTCGGCGACCAGCCTCCCTTGCAGCGTATCGATGATAGCCACCGCGCCTTGTTCGATGAACGTTCGTGTGGGCCGCCCCGTGTCCACCCCGGACTGGATCGCGACAATCGATGCCTGGGCCGACCGCCCTGGATCGGTGGCGATTTTCAGCAGTTGCGACTGATCGGGCTCCAGTCCTTGACTGTCGAAGAATTCGCACAGACTCTCCCGGCTGGTTGACGCAGTTTTGATGGCATCCGCGTCCAGCGTGACGGGCCTAAAAGTCGCGGGCGCATTCGTTCCGCACAATCGCTCGATCTGGGTGTTGAGCGCCGCGTTGGCAGCGCCCTCCGTGTTCGAAATGCCGGCGCCGCCGATGCGGACGATATCGGCGGACCGCTCCATGGCCACCCACCACTGTGCGAACCTCGCGAGCAGCACTCGCGGCGGTTCGTCTTCGCCAGGCGTCTGGAAGTGCATGAAAAGGCCGATATCGCGCCGGGACAGCACGGTCAGCCACTCGACGACGATCGAGTCCACATCGCCGGACGCGCCGATGACACCGGCTGCCCTGAGGTCCGCCGCCACCGGGTGTTCTAAAGCGAGCCGCTTGGGTTCAACGCTCGGCAGGTGCGGCCGCAGCCCAAGTTCAGGGGCTAGGACCTCAATGCCGGTGAGCACCTGCAGAACCCATAGGCCGTCGATTGTTGTGGTTAGCACTTTGTCTTGAACCCTAAGTCCTAAACCCAAGTCCTAGACCACGAACCCGACGAAAGGGGCCAAACCCGCTTCCCTACGAAAAGAAGCTCTGCGTCTGCATATCGGTGTGCAGCGCGTTCGCGTCCACGTCGCCGATTGTCTGGGAGTGATGGCTGACAACCTGGATCAGGTTGCTCAGGCCATGCAACATCTGCTGTTGGGCGTCGAAGAAGGCCGTTGCGCCGTGCCCCAGGAAGAAGTCGGCCAGGGACTGGGTGAGGTGCTGAACATCGTCGTGGATGTCCATCAGCTGCGCGGCCTGCTGCGCCACGTCCCCGGCCAAGCCGGTGACGGCGCCGTGGTTGTAGACGATTTCGGTCATGTCAGTTGTTCCTTACGTTAAGAAGCTCTGGGTGGGTTCGCGCACAACGCGATCTAGGTGGACTGGGCTCCGCCGAACAAGCCGGACAGGTTGGAAAGGCTGTGCGACGCATCCTGTTCGTGGTGCTCCATGAGCAGGGCGGTCTGCGAGAGCCCGTGCGCCAACCGTTGACCACCATTCATGATCTGTTGGAGGTCGTGTTCGACCTCACCCGCCGTGCTGAGGGAAGTCGTCCCAGCGTCGCCCTTCCACCCCGCGCTGAGGATGTTCTCGTGGCCACTCAGGTACTGCTGGGCGATGGTGGCTGCCTCTTGCAGTCGTGCCTCGATCTTTTGTTTGGTGCTCCGCAGCAGATCCGGCGTTACAACAGTTGTGCCCGCCATGTTTTTCTCCTTGATCTTTTTGGGCCCCCCGGGGCCGGACTTTCCCTAAAGCTTAACCAGCTGTCGCCAGCTGTCACTTCACTAATTCCCAGGTCCGCGCACGCGGCCGACCAGGCATTTTCAGTGCACACCACAACGTACGACGTGTCAATCGGTGGCACGGCTTGCATGGCTGGACATCGTCACAGGTTGCTCGCACCGTCGGCCAAACCGTCTCCGTCCGTGTCCGTCAAGCGGACGTTCCACCTACCGTCGCCGTCGGTATCCACATACGCGGTTGCGCCGCTTTCGCCGCCGCACAGCACTCGATCCGCCACGCCGTTGCGGTCGGTGTCGAGCAGTCGGTCATCGGCATGCCCGTGCCCGTCGAAGTCGACCAGCGGGCCCCCGGTGTGCTCGACACCATCGAGCCCGAACCAGCGCAGTTGCCCACCGCGATCCACTGCCACCGCCCACGTCCCCGATCCGTCGTCGGTGAAATAGCTCTCGGCGGTGCCGTCCTCTCCGAGGTCGAACACCGCGTGATCGGCCACCCCATCGCCGTCAAAATCCGCCAGCGCGTCGTCGCGCAGGCCGTCGCCGTCCAAATCCAGGCCGATCGCGTCGAGCCGACCGTCGCCATCGAGGTCCAGGTCGGGTGGGCGATGCCAGATAGTCGCGCCGTCGTCGTGGCCGGGTAAATCGCCGGCGAGACAATAGTCCACGAGATTACCGACGCGTCCGCGCCGTTAGGGGTTCCCCCGCGACCGCCACCAGGCCAGCAACTCCGCGACTGCCTCATCGTCGGTCAACGGCCCGCGGTCCAGCCTCAGTTCTTTGAGGTATCGCCACGCCTCACCGACTTGTGGGCCCGCCGGTATACCCAGCAGTTCCATGATCCGGTTACCGTCCAGGTCTGGGCGTACCCGCGCCAGATCCTCTTGGGCGGCCAGCTCGGCGACCCGCTCCTCCAGCCGGTCGTAGCTGGCCTGCAGCCTGGCCGCCCGGCGCTTGTTACGGGTCGTGCAGTCCGCACGAACCAGCTTGTGCAGCCGGGGCAGCAGCGGCCCGGCATCGGTCACGTAGCGGCGCACCGCGGAATCGGTCCACTTCCCATCGCCGTAGCCGTGGAACCGCAGGTGCAGGTACACCAGCTGGGAGACGTCATCGATCATCTGTTTGGAGTACTTCAGCGCCCGCATCCGCTTTCGGACCATCTTGGCGCCGACCACTTCATGGTGGTGGAAGCTCACGCCGCCGTCCGGCTCGTGCCGGCGGGTGCTGGGCTTGCCGATGTCATGGAGCAGCGCCGCCCAGCGCAGCACCAGATCGGGGCCGCCTTCCGGGAGGGGGTCCTCCAGCGCGATCGCTTGCCGCAACACCGTCAGCGAATGCTGGTAGACGTCCTTGTGCTGGTGGTGTTCGTCGATGGCCATCTGCATGCCGCCGACTTCGGGTAGGACCACCTCACCCATCCCGGTCTGCACCACCAGATCGATTCCGGCGACCGGGTCGTGCCCGAGTAGCAGCTTGTCCAGCTCGGCGGCCACTCGTTCGGCACTGATGCGGGCCAGCTGCGGGGCCATCTCTTCGATGGCCGACCGCACCCGCGGCGCGACGGTGAAGCCCAGTTGCGACACGAACCTCGCCGCGCGCAGCATGCGCAACGGGTCGTCGCCGAAGGACACCGACGGTGCCGCCGGCGTATCCAGCACTCCGGCACGCAGCGCCGCCAAGCCGTGCAACGGATCGACGAACTCGCCCGGCCCGCTCGGCGTGATGCGCACGGCCATCGCGTTGACCGTGAAATCGCGCCGCACCAGATCGTCCTCGAGCCGATCGCCGAACCGCACCTCCGGGTTGCGCGACACCTGGTCGTAGCGGTCCGCGCGGAAGGTGGTGATCTCCAGCCGGTATTCGTGTCCCGCGGCGGCCTTGCCAACGCCGACGGTGCCGAACTCGATCCCGGTGTCCCATATCGCGTCGGCCCACCCCTGCACGACGTGTTGGATCTGCTCGGGGCGGGCATCGGTGGTGAAGTCCAGGTCAGAGTAGTCAGTCAACCGATCCAGTAGCGAGTCGCGGACCGACCCGCCAACCAGGTACAACTCGTGGCCCGCGGCGTCGAAAGCCGCGCCCAACTCGCTCAGCACCGGGGCGTGCCGATTCAAAACGACCGCGGCTGCGGTCAGTAGATCGGCGTCGGCGTCAGGCACGTTCGCCTAGCCTAGTCTGGTCCCGTTCGCCGGATGACTGCCCGGGCGGCGGGTTCGGAATAACCCGCGCCGCGTTATCGCGCACCCCTCTAGCGGCGAGTATGTCCTGGAGGCCCGTGTGTGGCCAGCTACTATCGCTTGGGTGTCGGACGGCGAACAAGCCAAACCACGTCGGCGCCGGGGCCGGCGCCGAGGCCGTGGTGCTGCCGGTTCGGCCGAGAACCAGACGGACGGGCAACCGGCCGGCGACTCGGCGGCCAAGAAACCGCGGCGCGCCCGCTCTGCACGCCGCGGACCAGAGCGGCTTCGAACCGTGCACGAGACGTCCGCCGGCGGGTTGGTGATCAACGGCATCGACGGGCCGCGCGACTCACAGGTTGCCGCTCTGATCGGCCGCGTCGACCGGCGTGGGCGGATGCTGTGGTCGCTGCCCAAGGGTCACATCGAGCTCGGCGAGACGGCGGAACAGACCGCCATCCGCGAGGTCGCTGAGGAGACCGGGATTCGCGGCAGCGTCCTGGCCGCTCTGGGGCGCATCGACTACTGGTTCGTCACCGACGGCTGTCGGGTGCACAAGACCGTGCACCACTACTTAATGCGGTTCTCCGGCGGAGAGCTCTCCAGCGAGGACCTCGAGGTCGCCGAAGTGGCCTGGGTGCCGCTACCGGACCTGCCGGCACGGCTGGCCTACGCCGACGAACGGCGGCTCGCGGAGGTGGCCGACGAGCTGATCGACAAACTGCACAGCGACGGCCCCGGGGCGCTGCCGCCGCTGCCGCCCAGCTCACCGCGGCGGCGGCCACAGACGCATTCACGCGCGCGACATGCCGACCAACAGGCACCGGGCCGGAAGAACGGCCACGGGCCGGGGCCGTGACCGTGCCTCGATTCAACTGGGACGGCGTGTTGCGTCTTGCCGCGGTGATCGGCATCGTGGCCGGGTTTTCCGTGCTCACCGGATCAGCAGCGCCGCGCGCGACCGCCGGCGAGCCCCAGGAGACACCCTTCGTGCGCGTCCGCATCGATCAAGTGACCCCGGACGTGGTCAGCACCACCAGCGATCCCCTCGTCACCGTCACCGGAACGGTTAGCAATATCGGTGACCGCCCAGTGCATGACGTCATGGTCCGACTGGAGCATGCGGCCGCCGTTACAGAGTCGGCGGGCTTACGCACCTCCCTGGCCGGCGGAACTGACCAGTACCGCCCTGCCGCGGACTTCCTGACCGTTTCCCCACAGCTGCAACGGGGGCAAGAGGTTGGCTTCACCCTCTCGGCCCCGGCACGTTCGTTGACCAAGCCGTCGTTGGCGATGGACCGACCCGGGGTCTATCCACTGCTCGTCAACGTCAACGGGACGCCCGACTACGGCACCCCCGCCCGTCTCGACAACGCGCGGTTTCTCCTCCCGGTGGTCGGCGTACCGGCCGACGAAGCCGACGCGGTGGATACCAGCATTGCGCCGGACACCTCGAAGCCAGTCTGGGTCACCATGCTGTGGCCGTTGGCCGATCGCCCTCGACTGTCCCCAGGTGCGCCCGGCGGCACCATCCCGGTCCGATTAGTCGATGACGAGCTCGCCGCATCTCTGGCTCCCGGCGGCCGGCTGGACATTCTGCTGTCCGCGGCCGAGGTCGCCACCGGCCGCGACACCGATCCCGACGGCGCCGTCGGGCGGGCGCTGTGCATAACCGTCGACCCGGACCTGCTGGTCACCGTCAACGCGATGACCGGCGGCTACGTGGTGTCCAACTCGCCCGACGGCTCCGCTCAACAACCGGGTACGCCAACCCATCCGGGCACCGGTCAGGTCGCGGCGAGCCTATGGCTCGACCGGCTGCGCGCGCTGGCCCATCGAACATGCGTGGCGCCGCTGCCCTACGCGCAAGCCGACCTGGATGCCTTGCAGCGGGTGAAGGATCACGGACTGAACACAATCGCGACCAACACTGTCGGGGACATCGTCGACCACATTCTGGGTGCCAGCTCCACGCGCGGGGCCACGCTGCTGCCCGACGGTCCGTTGACAAGCCGGGCGGTCGACCTGCTGAGCGACAACGACAGCACCGTCGCAATCGCGGCCGCTGACTTATCCGCCCCGGACTCCGGTCGGACGTCACCCGCGGCTATCGACACCGCGCCCCGGCGGCTATCCCCGCAGGTGGTGCTCGCGCCGTTCGACCCGGCCGTCGGAGCCGCCCTGGCGGGCGCCGGGACCAACCCGATGTCCCCCACATATCTGGACTCATCCCTGGCGGTCCGACTGGCACACGATTCGAACACCGCTCGGCGTCAGGACGCCCTGGGCTCGATCTTTTGGCACGCCTTGGAGCCGGAGGCCGCACCGCGCACCCAGATCCTCGTGCCGCCGGCGACTTGGAACCTGCGGGGCGAGGATGCGCAGGTCATCTTGACGGCGCTGGCTACCACCATCCACTCGGGTCTGGCGGTGCCCCGACCGCTACCGGCGGTGATCGCCGACGCCGCGAGCCGCACCGACCCAGCGGAGCCAACGGGTGCCCCGGGTGCATATACCTCCGCGCGTGGCCGGTTCAGTGATGCCGTCACCGGCGATATCGCCGGTCAGGTCGGCCGGCTGTGGGGCCTGACTTCGGCGCTGACCACCGACGATCGCACCGGGCTGACCGGCGTCCAGTACACCGCCCCGCTGCGCGAGGACATGCTGCGCGCGCTGAGCCAATCGGAGCCGCCCGATACTCGCAACGGGCTGGCGCAGCAGCGGTTGGCGGTCGTCGGGAAGACGATCGGCGACTTGGTCGGCGCGGTCACGATCCTCAATCCGGGCGGCTCCTACACGTTGGCCACCGAGCACAGCCCCCTTCCGTTGGCGCTGCACAACGGCCTGGCTGTGCCCATCCGGGTCCGGCTCCAGGTCGACACTCCACCCGGTATGAACGTCACCGACCCCGGGGAGATCGAGTTGCCTCCCGGATATCTGCCGCTGCGCATACCGATCGAAGTGAATTTCACCCAGCGGGTTGCCATCGACGTCGCGTTACACACCCCCGACGGCATGCGGTTGGGTGAGCCGGTGCGCTTGTCCGTGCATTCCAATGCTTACGGGAAGGTGCTGTTCGCGATCACGCTGTCCGCCGCAGCGGTGCTGGTGCTGCTCGCCGGGCGCCGGCTCTGGCACCGCTTCCGTGGCCAACCAGACCGCGCCGACCTGGATCGACCCGATCCACGCCACCGGACACCTGCTGAGCCGTACGACGAGATCGGCCGGCGGGTCGACGAAGAGCACCACGTATGACACCCGCCTCCCGGCGGACCCAGGCACCACCTGCGCGCAGGGTCGAACTGTCCGACGCCGCGCTGGTATCGCGGTCGTGGGCGATGGCGTTCGCGACGCTGATCAGCAGGATCACCGGCTTCGCCCGGATTGTGCTGCTGGCCGCGATTCTGGGCGCGGCCCTGTCGAGCGCGTTCTCGGTGGCAAATCAGCTGCCGAACTTGGTCGCCGCGCTCGTGCTGGAGGCGACGTTCACGGCGATCTTCGTGCCAGTGCTGGCCCGCGCCGAGCAAAGCGACCCCGACGGCGGTGTGGCATTCGTGCGGCGCCTGGTCACACTCACAACCGCGCTGCTGCTGGTGGCCACGGCGTTGTCGGTGCTGGCCGCGCCGCTGTTGGTGGGATTGATGCTGGGCCGGAACCCGCAGGTCAACGAGCCGCTCACCACCGCCTTCGCCTACCTGCTGCTGCCGCAGGTACTCGCCTATGGCCTCACCTCGGTATTCATGGCGATCCTGAACACCCGCAACGTGTTCGGGCCGACGGCGTGGGCGCCGGTCGTCAACAACGGCGTCGCGCTCGCGACGTTTTGCGTGTACCTGGCGGTTCCCGGTGAGCTTTCCGTCGATCCTGTCCGGATGGGCAACGCCAAGCTGCTGGTGCTCGGGATCGGCACGACTTTGGGGGTGTTCGCGCAGGCCGCGGTGCTCCTGGTGGCGCTGCTGCGAGAGCGCATCAGCCTGCGCCCGCTATGGGGCATCGACGAGCGGCTGAAACGCTTCGGCGCGATGGCCGGCGCGATGGTGCTCTACGTGCTGATCAGTCAGATCGGCCTAGTGGTCGGCAACCGAATCGCAAGTACGGCAGCGGCTTCCGGGCCCGCGATCTACAACTACACCTGGATGGTCCTGATGCTGCCGTACGGCATTATCGGGGTTACGGTGCTGACCGTCGTGATGCCGCGGCTGAGCCGCAACGCCGCCGCCGACGACACCCGGGGGGTGCTCGCCGATCTGTCGCTGGCCACCCGACTGACGCTGGTCACGCTGATCCCGATAGTGGCGTTCATGACCGTCGGCGGCCCGGCAATCGGTACCGCCCTCTTCGCATACGGCCATTTCGGGCAGGTCGACGCCGGATACCTGGGAGCCGCGATCGCGTTGTCCGCGTTCACGTTGATCCCATACGGGCTGGTGCTGCTACAGCTGCGCGTGTTCTACGCCCGGGAGCAGCCGTGGACGCCGATCCTGCTCATCCTCGTCATCACGACCGTCAAGATCGCCGGTTCACTGGCGGTGCCCCACCTCACCGGGGATGCCCAGCTGGTTGCCGGGCTGCTGGGCCTGGCAAACGGCGTCGGGTTTCTGGCCGGCGCGATCGTCGGTTACGTCCTGTTGCGCCGCGCCCTGCTGCCGGCCGGCGGCCACCTGGTCGGCGTGCGGGAGGTGCGGAACGTCTTGGTTACGGTCGCCGCCTCGTTGCTGGCCGGTCTCGTTGCCCACCTGGCCGATCGGCTACTGGGGTTGCGGGAACTCACCGCGCGTGGCGGCGCTGCGGGTTCCCTGCTGCGACTTCTCCTGCTGGGCGCCATCATGCTGCCGGTCATGGCCACGGTCATGGTTCGCGCGCAGGTCCCCGAAGCGCGCGCGGCACTGGCCGCCGTCACGGGCGTGATCGGGCGCCGAGGCCGCCCGCCGGTGCCTGCAAAAAAGCCGGCGCAAAAGGGGGTGCAATCGCGGGGGGCATATCAATCATCTGAGCGCGGGCCCGTCACGTACCCTGAGCACAGGAATTCGCCCCTGCCGGGGGTCAATGCGGTCCAGGAGCCGATCCGGCGCAGGCCTCCGGAGCGGGTAGCCAGCGTCCGGACAGCGAAAGGACCGGAGGTGACCGACCGCCCAATGGAGAGCGCCGCACCCAGCTCCGCGTCAGGTGCCGAGTTACCACACCCGGTCGCTGACAACTTCCAGCCCGACATCCCGTCTCCAGGTGTATCTGCAAGGCCCGATCTCTCGGCGGAGAACACCCGAGGTCCGATTCCATTCGATGCGCCCCGAGAGCGGAGCCCTGAGCCGCCCCCCTCCTCCGACGATGCTCACTTGGTGCCAGGCGCGCGTATCGCCGGCGGCCGCTACCGCCTGCTGGTCTTCCACGGTGGACCGCCGCCCCTGCAGTTCTGGCAGGCCCTGGACACCGCCCTGGACCGCCAGGTCGCGCTGACGTTCGTCGACCCGGACGGCGCTCTCCCGGAAGACGTCCTACAGGAGATCTTGGCACGTACATTGCGGCTCAGCCGGATCGAAAAGCCCGGCATCGCCCGGGTGCTCGACGTCGTCCACACCGGATCCGGGGGCTTGGTCGTCGCGGAGTGGATCCGTGGCGGTTCGCTACAGGAAGTGGCCGACACCGCGCCGTCCCCCGTGGGCGCCATCCGGGCAATGCAGTCGCTGGCCGGCGCCGCTGATGCTGCTCACCGGGCCGGCGTAGCCCTATCGATCGACCACCCCAGCCGGGTGCGCGTCAGCATCGACGGCGACGTTGTGCTCGCCTACCCGGCCACCATGCCCGACGCCAACCCGCAAGAGGACATCCGCGGAATTGGTGCCGCGCTGTATGCCCTACTCGTCAACCGATGGCCACTGCCCGAATCCGGGGTGCGCAGCGGGCTCGCGTCCGCCGAGCGGGATGCTTCGGGCCAGCCGGTCGAACCCACCGTCGTCGACCGCGACATCCCCTTCCAGATTTCCGCGGTCGCTGTCCGATCGGTTCAGGAGGACGGGGGGATACGCAGTGCGTCAACGCTTTTGAACCTACTGCAGCAAGCGACAGCGGTGGCCGACCGCACCGAGGTGCTGGGCCCCATCGACGACACGCCCCTGCCCGCCTCGGCGCGCCAGCCCGGTGCTCGGGACCTCGGCGTGTTCGGCCGCCGGCGGCGCAGCCTGTTGATCGGTGTCGGCGTGGGCGCTGTCATCATCCTGGTGGCCTTGGTGGTGCTGGCGTCCGTAGTAAGCAAGGTCTTCGGCAACGTCGGTGGCGGACTCAACAAAGACGAGCTCGGGCTTAACCCGACGACATCGACTGCCCCGGCCGCTTCCGGCATCCTGGTGAAGCCCACCCAGGCGACGGTCTTCTCCCCGGAAGGCGAGGCCGATAATCCGGGCAGTGCCGGCAACGCCATCGACGGCGACCCGTCCACCGCCTGGCAAACCGACATCTACCACGACACCATCCCGTTCCCCGGCTTCAAGAGCGGGGTCGGGCTGCTATTGCAACTGCCCAGCCCAACGGTTGTCGGCGCGGTGACCCTCGATACTGTCAGCACCGGGACCAAGGTAGAGATTCGGTCCGCACCCACGGCCACGCCGGCAAAGCTGGACGACACCACGGTGCTGGCTCCGGCCTTTGCGCTCAAACCCGGTCACAACGTCATACCGGTGAGAGCCGGCGCCGCCACGTCGAATCTGCTGGTGTGGATTTCTACTTTGGGCACCATCGACGGCAAGAACCGCACGGACCTCTCCGAGATCACGGTCCAAGCAGCGTCCTGACCTCCCACACAGGGCACCCGCGCGGGTGAAGTGCCGCGCGACAACCGATTCATTACTGTCCCGCCAGTGGGCTTCGGGGGAGAAACGCCAAGGGAACGCAGTGACGCCGAGCTGCTGGCAGCCCATGTCGCGGGCGACAGGCACGCCTTCGACGAGTTGTTCCACCGGCATCGACGGCAACTGCACCGGCTTGCGCGGCTCACCAGCCGGACAGCCGAGGACGCTGAAGACGCCCTGCAAGACGCCATGCTCTCCGCCCACCGCGGCGCGGGTTCGTTTCGCTACGACGCCGCGGTGGCCAGTTGGCTGCACCGCATCGTGGTCAACGCCTGCCTGGACCGGCTGCGCCGGGCCAAAGCCCACCCGACCGCACCCCTACAGGACATCTACCCGGTCGCCGATCGGACGGCGCATATCGAGACGGCGATTTTGGTGCAACGGGCGCTGCTGCGCCTGCCCGTCGAGCAGCGAGCCGCGGTAGTAGCCGTCGATATGCAGGGCTACTCGATCGCCGACACCGCCCAGCTGCTGGGCGTGGCCGAAGGCACCGTCAAGAGCCGATGTGCCCGCGCTCGGGTTCGCCTGGCCGGGATGCTCGGCCACCTGAACGCCGGCGCCCACACCATTTCCGGCATGACGGACACTGGGGTGGATGGGTGAAGCCAAGAACGACCCCGCGGATCATGATTCGGCGGGTGCGGACCCACCGCTGAGCGTCGAGGTCCTCGCCGAATTGCAGGCCGGCCTGCTGGACGACGCCGCAGCGGCTCGGGTGCGCGGACAGATCCGTGCAGACCCGGAGGCCGCGCGGATGTTGCGGGCGCTGAACCAGGTGCGCCGCGACGTCGCCGCCGTCGGCGCCGATCAGGCCACAGCGCCGGACCCACCCCCGGAGGTCATCGCGCGAATTTCAGCTGTGCTGAGGTCAACGGAGGGGTCAACGGATCTCCCGTCGAGCGGGTCGGGCGGCGGCGCGCACCTGGCCCGGCCGCGCATTCGCACCGCCAGCATGCTCGCGGCCGGCGCCGGCTTGTGCGCAGTAATCGCAGCGATAACCGTCGGCACGGTCGCGCTCGTCAACTCACCTGAGCCCTCCGCGACCACACCGGCCACGGCTCAGCACATCACGGTGTCCGCGTCGCCCATGTTGATTCCGTTGTCGCCGGCCCAGATTTTGGCGCTCCTCGGCCGAAAGCCGGACTTTGGTCCCCCGCAAGGCGCGCTGTCCAGCCCACTCAACGACCCGCCGCGGCTGGCGTCCTGCCTCAGCGGCCTGGGCTATCCGGCGTCCACCCCGGTGCTGGGCGCGCAGCCGATCGACATCAGCGCCCGCCCGGGAGTGCTGCTGGTGCTGCCCGGGGACACCCCCAACAACCTCGCGGTGTTCGCGGTCGCGCTCACTTGTAGCGCCGCCGATACCGGCCTGTTGGCGGACACCCAGATCCCTCGCCCCTAATGTTGTGTGGTGCGACGCGCGCGGGAACACCACTGCCTACGCTGGCGTTCGTACGGTTGATTTACTTTTGTTTTACGTCTGTCTCTGAATGTCTCGGAATGTTCCCTGAAAGGCACGAATGACCGCCGCCAGTCCTGCTCATGACACCGTCCACGACGTGATCGTTATCGGCTCCGGTCCCGCCGGCTACACAGCCGCCCTCTATACGGCCCGCGCGCAGCTGGCGCCGCTGGTCTTCGAGGGCACCTCGTTCGGGGGCGCGTTGATGACCACAACCGAAGTGGAGAACTACCCGGGCTTCCGTGACGGCATCACCGGACCGGAATTGATGGACGAGATGCGCGAGCAGGCGTTGCGCTTCGGGGCGGACCTGCGGATGGAGGACGTCGAGTCGGTATCGCTGAACGGACCGGTCAAGTCGGTGGTGACGGCCGACGGGGAGACGTATCGGGCCCGCGCCGTCATCCTGGCAATGGGCGCCGCCGCACGCTATCTGCAGGTTCCCGGGGAGCAGGAGTTGCTGGGCCGCGGGGTGAGTTCATGTGCCACTTGCGACGGGTTCTTCTTCCGTGACCAGGACATCGCGGTCATCGGCGGTGGTGACTCTGCGATGGAGGAAGCCACCTTTCTAACCAGGTTTGCCCGCAGCGTGACGCTGGTGCACCGCCGCGACGAGTTCCGGGCCTCCAAAATCATGCTCCACCGCGCCCGTACCAACAGCAAGATCAAATTCGTCACCAACCACGCCGTACTCGGGGTGGACGGGGACAAAACGGTAACCGGATTGCGGTTGCGCAACAACACAACTGGCGAAGAATCCACTTTGGCCGTGACCGGCGTTTTTGTCGCCATCGGTCACGAGCCGCGCTCCAGCCTGGTGCGCGATGTCGTTGACGTCGACCCCGACGGCTACGTACTTGTGCAGGAGCACAGCACCAGTACCTCGCTGGACGGTGTGTTCGCGGCCGGCGACTTGGTGGACCACACATACCGACAGGCTGTCACCGCCGCGGGTAGCGGTTGTGCCGCAGCTATCGATGCCGAACGTTGGCTGGCCGAGTACGCAGAGTCCGGCGCGCCCGGGCAGGAAGCCGGAAACACGGACAGTAACGACACCTTGATTGGAGCACCACGATGACCGACACCGAAAATGCCGGGGGCACAGTAGAAGTCTCCGACGCGTCCTTCTCTACCGATGTCTTGTCCAGCAATAAGCCTGTGCTGGTTGATTTTTGGGCAACCTGGTGTGGACCGTGCAAGATGGTTGCGCCCGTCCTGGAGGAGATCGCCGTCGAGCGGGCGGGCCAACTCACCGTCGCCAAGCTCGATGTGGACAATAATCCCGACACGGCGCGGGACTTCCAGGTCGTTTCGATCCCCACCATGATCCTGTTCAAGGACGGCCAGCCGGTAAAGCGGATCGTCGGGGCAAAGGGTAAGGCGGCCTTGCTGCGTGAGCTTTCCGACGTGGTACCCAACCTCACCTAGCCCCGGTCCTGTTCGGCGCGCCCGCGCCGCCGGTTAGCCTGCGGTTTTCCCGAAATTGAGCAGGATCTGCGACAATACCGGTTAGCTGTTGTGCTCGTGCCAGCGTGTTTAGACTGTTCCGGAGGGCCTTTGGTATGGCGAGTCCGCGCCGCGAAGCCGGCGACGCGTTGCGCTGCGGTGACCGCAGCGCAGCTGTCACCGAGATCCGCGCCTCGCTGGCCGCGCTCGGGATGTTGGACAATCCCGACGAGCACCTGAACACCGGCCGTCACGTGGCCTTCGAGGTGTTCGACGCCGATCTCGATCAGGCGGTCCGAGCCTTCCAGCAGCACCGAGGACTGATTGTGGACGGGATGGTCGGCGAGGCCACCTACCGGGCCTTGAAGGAGGCCTCCTACCGACTCGGTGCCCGCACGCTGTATCACCAATTCGGTGCCCCGCTCTACGGCGACGATGTGGCCACGTTGCAGGCTCGGCTGCAGGATCTCGGTTTCTACACCGGTCTGGTGGACGGACACTTCGGTTTGCAGACCCACAAGGCGCTGATGTCGTACCAACGTGACTACGGGCTTTCCGCCGACGGTATCTGCGGTCCGGAGACGCTGCGCTCGCTCTACTTTCTGAGTTCAAGGGTTACTGGCGGATCGCCACACGCCATTCGTGAGGAAGAACTGGTTCGCCGATCCGGCCCGAAGCTGTCGGGCAAACGGATCATCATCGATCCGGGCCGCGGCGGCGCGGACCACGGTCTGATCTTGCACGGTCCGGATGGACCTGTAAGCGAAGCAGATGTGTTGTGGGACGTGGCGAGCCGCCTCGAGGGGCGGATGACCGCCATCGGCATGGAGACATTTCCGTCCCGACCGACAAATCGCAGCCCGTCGGATACCGAACGCGCGATGATGGCCAACGATGTCGGCGCGGACCTGATGATCAGCTTGCGCTGCGAATCTCAGATCAGCCCTGCGGCTAACGGAGTGGCTTCCTTCCACTTCGGCAACTCGCACGGCTCGGTATCTACCATCGGCCGTAATCTCGCTGACTTCATTCAGCGAGAGGTGGTGGCCCGCACTGGTTTACGGGATTGCCGCACGCATGGCCGAACCTGGGATCTGCTGACGCGGACTCGGATGCCTACCGTTCAGGTCGACATCGGTTACATCACCAGCCCGCGCGACCGCGCGATGCTGGTCTCAACGCAGACCCGCGATGCTATCGCCGAGGGCATCCTGGCCGCGGTCAAGCGGCTCTATCTACTGGGCAAGAACGATCGGCCTACCGGCACATTCACCTTCGCCGAGCTGCTCGCTCACGAATTATCGGTCGAACGGGCGGGTCGAGTCAGCGGGTCCTAGCTTCTTGAACCAGCGTTCATCGGATTTCCGGTCTTCAAGACGCTGACCGATCCCGCTCCCACCGGCTGTTGCAGCTGGGCGTTGGACAGCAACCGCTCCAGCGCCGCCTCGACTTCGGCTTTCCATCCCAGGCCCTTATCCAGCTCGAGCCGCAGCCGTGGGAAGTAGGTATGTGGCGCGACCACAACGAAGCCTGCGTCTTTCAGGAAGTCGGCGGCGATGATGCAGTGCTCGACCGAGCAATCGCCTAGCGCCTCCAGCACCGGCCGGACCTCGGGATCCACTGTCCGCGGATCCTGCAATTCGGCAGCTGCCGGTGTGCGACCGAAGGCTTCCAGGGCCCGGACGCCGCGGCGCACCAACTCGTCGATCACGCGAGCGATGAGGCCGTGCGGTAAGTCGTCGCCCTCGTAGCCGGCCTCGACACCCATCGAGGTCAGCAGCACGGCGTCCGCGGACACGGGCGCGGTGGGAAATCGGTGCGCCCGCGGCACCGCTCGCGGCGGCGCATAAAGCACATACCCCAGGCACGGCGGCTCACGCTCGCCGCGCTCCTCCGGGATCGAAGTCGCGATCTGGCCGCACGTGCCCCACTCGAGCATCACCATCGACAGCCAGGCTTCCTTTTCGAATTCTGGGTCGGCCAGGTGGTCCTGGTCCCCCAGCGTCGCTGGGTCGACCTCCCAGAAGACGCAGCGGCGCGCATGCTTGGGGAGCTGCTCGAAGGCTTCGAGCCGCAGCGGTGTGATTCGAGCAGACACTAGTCTCCTGGTTTCCGTGCGGTACTGCAGCCAACGGCCGATGCACCCGCAACCCCTCCAGGATAGGAGAGTTTCTCGTCATCGGGCCAGTGTTGGCGCCGCCATTTGTACTGGCTTGGAAGTGGCTCGGTCGGAACACAGCGCACTCTGCGGCTGCGACGTGGCCGAACATCGAAATAACTTGGCGCGCACCGGATTCGGTGCGCACGGTGAGTTGTGTCGGACCTCCGAACCGGCGCAGTGTCACAGTGACGTAATTACATGATATGGCGGGTCATGCCTTGGGCGGGGTCATCATGCCGATGATTCGTTGGAGGTCGTCCACCGACCCGAACTCCACCACAATCTTGCCTTTGCGTTTGCCGAGGCTGACTGTCACCCGCGTATCGAAGGCGTTCGACAGCCGCTCAGCAACGTCTTGGAGGCCAGGCATCTGGATCGGCTTGCGTCGTCGGTGCGCGACGTGGTCGGATCGCCGCGACTGGCCTCGTGGTTGGCCAGCGTGACCGCTTCTTCGGTTGCCCGCACCGACAGGCCCTCCGCGATAATGCGGGCGGCAAGAGCCTCCTGCGCCTCGGGACCGGACTCCAGGGACAGGAGGGCCCGAGCGTGGCCCGCGGACAGCACGCCGGCAGCCACCCGGCGCTGGACCGGGATCGGCAGTTTGAGCAACCGAATCATATTGGTGATCAGCGGCCGAGAACGGCCGATCCGCGCGGCGAGTTCATCGTGGGTGACTCCGAACTCGTCGAGCAGCTGCTGATACGCCGCCGCCTCTTCCAATGGGTTGAGCTGTGCCCGGTGGATATTCTCCAACAGGGCATCGCGCAGCAGATTGTCATCGGCGGTCTCGCGGACGATGGCTGGGATGGCGGCCAGGCCCGCCTCCTGGGCGGCCCGCCACCGGCGCTCCCCCATGACGATCTGGTAGCGGGCTCCGGTCTGCGATCCGCGCACCGCGCGCACGACGATCGGTTGCAGCAGGCCGAACTCGCGAATGGAGTGCACCAATTCGGACAGTGCCTCCTCGTCGAAGACCTGCCTCGGCTGACGCGGATTGGGTTCGATGTCCGCTGGCGGGATCTCCCGATAGACGGCGCCCATTGCCGTGCTTGTCTCGAAGCCCGGCTCGCCAGAATTTGGCGCCGGTCGTCCGATCAGAACATCTGCGGCGGCATCGCCCATCCGCGGGCCGAGGGTCGCCGGCCCGGAGTCGCCGTCCGCGGGGCCGGTGGGGATCAACGAAGCCAGGCCCCGCCCGAGGCCGCCCTTCTTGCGTAACGGCTGCGTCATGATCGTCCCTTCACGGATGTCAGTGGTTCCGCTCGGCGAGCTCGCGGCTCGCATCGAGATAGCTCATCGCCCCGCGTGAGCCGGGGTCGTAATCAATTATCGTCATGCTGTATCCGGGCGCCTCGGAGACCTTGACGCTACGCGGAATCACCGTCCGCAATACCTTGCTTCCGAAATACCGCCGCACCTCGTCTGCGACCTGGTCGGCGAGTTTGGTTCGGCCGTCGTACATGGTGAGAATCACGGTGCGTCACCTCGAGCCGAGGATTGAGGTGTGCCTTGACCATCTCAATGTTGCGCATCAGTTGCGATACACCTTCAAGCGCGTAGTACTCGCATTGGATCGGGATCAGCACCTCGGGTGCGGCGACAAGGGCATTGATCGTGAGCAGCCCCAGCGACGGTGGGCAGTCGACGAACACGTAGTCGAAGTCGAAGTCGTCGAGCTCAGCCAGAGCGGTTCGCAACCGATTCTCGCGGGCCACCATGCTTACCAATTCGATCTCGGCGCCGGCCAAATCAATCGTCGCCGGAATGCAGAATAGGCGCTCGCTGTGGGGGCTTTGCCGCAACGCGTCCCGGACCGTGGCTTCGCCCAGGAGCACCTCGTATGACGACGGTGTGCCCGCTTGCCGGTCGGTGATGCCGAGCGCGGTACTGGCGTTGCCCTGGGGATCGAGGTCGATCACGAGCGCCTTCAGTCCCTGCACTGCGAGTGCGGCGGCCAGATTTACGGCGGTGGTGGTTTTGCCTACGCCGCCTTTTTGGTTGGCGATGGTGAAGACACGGCGCCGCGTCGGGCGGCGCAGCGGTGTGTAGGCCGTGTGGAGTACCCGCATTGCGCGCTCCGCCGCGGCACCGATCGGGGTATCGAGTTCGTCCGATGTTTCACGTGAAACATTCATCGTCGCGTCGTCGGGCGGAGAGTCGGTGGGCCAGCCCGGTGGGGTGCTCATCGCGTGCCCACCTTCGCCGACCGCGACGGCTTGCGGCGCTCTTGCTTTCCTCGTCGCGCTAGCACCACGGTTGCGGGCGGACGCAAATATTCCGCGCCGCATGCCACCACCCTGACATCGACGGCACCGGATGCCGCCATCGCACGCCGGTGCTCGTTTACTTCGTCGGGAGCACGCTCCCCCTTGATAGCCAACATTCGCCCGTCCGGCCGTAACAACGGCATGCTCCACTTCGTCAACTTATCTAGGGCCGCGACCGCCCGTGACACCGCGGCGTCCCGCTCGCCCATCTGGTCGCGGGCCGACGCCTCCTCCGCGCGGCCGCGCACCACCTCAACGCGCAACCCTAATTCGGCGACGATCTCATTGAGAAACTCGCTCCGGCGAAGTAACGGCTCCAGCAGCACAACGTGGAGATCGGGCCGCGCGATCGCCAGCGGTATCCCCGGCAATCCGGCCCCACTCCCGATGTCGACGATGCGCTCGCTTGGTTCGAGGAGCTCGCCAATCGCAGCGCTATTCAAGAGATGGCGGTCCCAAATGCGGTCCACCTCACGCGGCCCAAGCAGCCCGCGCTCGACCCCCGCTTCCGCGAGGATGTCTGCGTACCACTGCGCGATGTCGAGCCGGGGGCCGAACATCGCCACCGCGGCGTCTGCGTGCTCGCTAGGACTGACATGTTTCACGTGAAACATTCCTCCCTGGCGAACTACATGTCTGTAACTCAGTCGTGCAGGACAACAACGCGGCGCGCTGGCTCAACGCCTTCGCTTTCGCTGTGCACGCCGGGGACCGCAGCAACGGCGTCGTGCACGATCTTGCGCTCGAACGGGGTCATCGGCGCGAGCTCTTCGCGTTCCCCGCTCTCTAGAACCCGCCGGGCCACTCTATCGCCCAGCCCGGCCAATTCCTCCCGGCGGCGGCGGCGCCAGCCCGCGACGTCGAGCATCAGCCGGCTACGCACGCCCGTCTTCTGATGGACCGCAAGCCGGGTCAGCTCCTGCAGAGCATCCAGCACCTCGCCCACGCGGCCGACCAATTTGTTCAAGTCGTCGCTGCCGTCGATGCTGACGATGGCGCGGTTACCCTCCACGTCCAGGTCGATGTCACCGTCGAAGTCCAGTAGGTCCAGGAGCTCTTCCAGGTAGTCCCCGGCGATCTCCCCCTCCGCTACCAATCGCTCCTCCGGGTCGTCGGACTCGGCGGTGCTCACTGCATCCGCGCCGATGTCCGCGGCGTCCTCGCTTGGCGGCTCGGTGTCGACCTCGCGCTCGGTGGTGTCGGCGTCTGTCATTGGCTATTTCTCTCCCTCTTCCATGGGTCTCGTCTCCGATGGGGGCCACCCCTCATCCCTGAGACCCGCTAAAGCTTTGGCGCCCGGGTCAGCGTTTGCGCCGCTTCGCTCGTGCGGCGCGATTACTCGGACCGGCGTCGGGTCCGGGTGGACTCGGCTCGGGATCGGTCTGTGCCGGGCCCGAATCGGCGTCACCGTCGCCAACTGCCGGCGAACCGTTGCCGCTCGGAAGCGGCGTCTTCGGGGCCCGCTTGGGTTTGGCTCCCGGCGCAGGCGCGTTGGCCGCCCGGCGCTCGATGGCCTCTTGCTTCTTGGCCTCGTCCTCTTTTTCGATCATGCCGAACACGTAGTGCTGCTGACCGAACGTCCAGATGTTGTTCGCGAACCAGTACAAGATGATCGCGACGGGCAGGAACGGCCCACCGACGACCACGCCCGCCGGAAACACGTACAGCGCTAGTTTGTTCATCATCGCCGTCTGCGGGTTCGCCGCGGCTTCCGGGCTCTGCCGCGCGACCGACGCGCGACTGTTGAAGTACGTCGCAACCCCGGCCAGGACCATAATCGGGGCGCCGACGGCGATCACCGATGGCCGGCTGAAGTCACTGAAAGCTTCCAACCCGGACCGCTGCGTCATCGATGCACCAATCGGGGCGCCGAACAAATTCGCGTCCAGGAAGTGCTGCACCTCCAAGGGACTGAACACGTAGTTCCCGGTCAGCCTGTTCTGCAGCACCGACAGGTGCGGCTGGCCGAATCCGCCCTGCGTCCTGTTGAACGAGCGCAGCACGTGATAGAGCCCGAGGAACACCGGGAGCTGCGCGAGCATCGGCAAGCAGCCCAGGATCGGGTTGAAGCCGTGCTCGCGTTGCAGCTTCTGCATCTCGAGCGCCATGCGTTGACGATCCTTGCCGTACTTCTTCTGCAGCGCCTTGATCTGTGGTTGCAGTTCCTGCATCTGCCTAGTCGTACGGATCTGCCGCACGAAGGGTTTGTAGAGCAGCGCGCGCAAGGTGAACACGAGGAACATCACCGACAGCGCCCACGCGAAGAAGTTGGACGGACCCAGTAAGGCCGCGAACAACTTGTACCAGGCCCACATGATCCACGACACCGGGTAGTAGACGACGTCGAGGCTAAAGAAATCAAAGGACAACAGACTCACTCTCCCCTTGCTTCGCCGGGGCGCGGTCCGGAATCGGGTCCCACCCACCCCGATGCCATGGTCCACATTTGGCGAGCCTGGCCGCGGCCAACCAGCCTCCCCTCATCAAGCCGAACTCGGTAAGCGCATCGGCGGCGTACTGACTGCAGGTCGGAACGAACCGGCACGTCGGCGGCCGCAGTGGCGACACCATGTGGCGGTAGAGCCTGATCAGAAAAACCAAGCCCGCCGCCGAACTCTTGCCAGCCTGCCCTGACGGTTCCCGGAATGCGGCACGCGACCTGCTCCCACAGCGTCACCGATTGGTTCCCGCCAGACTCGAATGCACGTCGCAAACCGCTGTCGTAGCTGCCGCTCCAACCACGCCGAGGAGGCATCCCGGCTACTGGGCCGTGCCCGGATAACCACCCGGTCGGATTGGTCAAGCCCGGCCAACAGAGTCCGGGCGACATGTCGTAGCCGGCGCGCTACCCGATGCCGCTCGACTGCCGAACCCACCGGCTTGGCGATGATCAACCCGACGCGGGGGCCGGCATCGCTGCCATCGGTCATCGTCAGCGCGCCGAACGTGAACGATGACGTCGCGTTGCACGGTACGTATCCCGTACTTCACCGTCTCATCGAACTCCGTCGACCGCCTCATGCGGTTGCGTGCGGGAAGCACCGCCAGAAAACCTGTCGTTCAGATCAGGCAGTTAGTTCGCGGCGGCCCTTGCGGCGCCGGCCGGACACGATGGCCCGCCCCGCCCTGGTACGCATCCGCAAGCGGAAGCCGTGCACGCGGGCTCGGCGCCGATTATTCGGCTGGAAGGTCCGTTTGCCCTTGGCCACGGCGTTCTCCTAGTTCTGTCTGACGTCTGTCTGGCGTTTCTCCGGCCGCTCACACTTCGCAAGCGAGTTGGTCCGCGGTGTCGGTCGGAGGTGGTACTGCTACTGGTCGGCGCGGTCCCCAACCAACATCGATGTGGGTCGCAGCCGTATCGCCGACTTTCGGGCGACTGATTGAGAGTACTGACGCGCGTTCGCCGGGTCAAACCTGGCCTGCCCCAACGCACCCCCTGCCCCCCGAGAAACCTTAGAAAGCCCGGATTGGAATGCGACAGAACTGTTGGCAGCCGCACGGAAAACTGTTAGCTTCGGGCAATGCCGTTTCAGCCCGGAACGGCGCTGGACACCGAAGTAAGGACGGCGGATCAACTAGCTGTCTAGGCGACCTCCCCGGGTTGTCACCAGCATGGAGATCGCGTGCCGCCGCCGGTAGGCTGCGGCTCGTTTGCCGATCCTCCTGTCCACACCTGTGTATAACTATGTGGACAGTTGCTTTGTCGCCAAGCACGGCTTAGTAGTGTTACTGCTGAAGACCCGGATTTCGCAAGGACCAGGGAGATGCGTCGTTGACCGATGATCCCGGTTCAAGCTTCACCACAGTGTGGAACGCGGTTGTCTCCGAGCTCAATGGCGAATCCGCAGCGGACGGCCTGGCCGCCAATCGCACCACTCTCGTCACTCCGCTGACTCCCCAGCAAAGAGCCTGGCTCAACCTCGTCCAGCCGCTCACCATCGTCGAGGGGTTTGCTCTGTTGTCGGTTCCGAGCAGCTTTGTACAAAATGAGATCGAACGTCATTTGCGTGCGCCGATCACCGACGCACTCAGCCGCCGACTCGGACAGCAGATCCAACTCGGGGTCCGCATCGCTCCCCCTTCGGACGATGCGGACGACAACGGCGTTACCGGCGGCACAACGCCACAAACTTTGAAACCTTCGCTGCCGAAGAACCCGACGTGGAAATATCCCTCGACACCGACGAGGGTCGAAGAAAACGGCGAAATCATCGGTGATCCCCAGCAGAGCTGGCCGACCTACTTCACCGAACGACCACACGCCGCCGACACCGCCGCCGCCGGTGGAACCAGCCTCAACCGGCGCTACACGTTCGACACTTTTGTCATCGGCGCCTCCAACAGGTTCGCGCATGCCGCCGCCTTGGCCATCGCCGAAGCACCGGCGCGCGCCTACAACCCGCTGTTCATCTGGGGGAGTCCGGCCTCGGTAAAACCCATCTCCTGCATGCCGCCGGCAACTACGCGCAGCGACTGTTCCCGGGGATGCGCGTCAAGTACGTCTCCACCGAGGAATTCACCAACGACTTCATCAACTCGCTTCGCGACGATCGCAAGGTTGCCTTCAAGCGCAGCTACCGCGACGTCGACGTGCTGCTTGTCGATGACATCCAGTTCATCGAAGGCAAAGAGGGAATCCAGGAAGAGTTCTTCCATACCTTCAACACATTGCACAACGCGAACAAGCAGATCGTCATTTCTTCGGACCGGCCGCCTAAACAGCTCGCCACCCTCGAAGACCGGCTCAGGACCCGCTTCGAATGGGGCCTGATCACCGATGTTCAACCGCCCGAACTGGAAACCCGCATCGCCATCCTGCGTAAAAAAGCACAGATGGAACGCCTCGCCGTGCCCGATGACGTGCTCGAGCTCATCGCCAGCAGCATCGAGCGCAACATTCGCGAGCTCGAGGGTGCACTGATCCGCGTCACCGCGTTCGCCTCGCTGAACAAGACCGCAATCGACAAAGCGCTGGCTGAGATTGTGCTTCGCGACCTGATCGCCGACGCCAGCACAATGCAAATCAGCGCAGCGACCATCATGGCGGCCACCGCCGAATACTTCGACACGACGGTCGAAGAGTTGCGTGGCCCCGGCAAGACCCGGGCGCTGGCCCAGTCCCGACAGATCGCCATGTACCTGTGCCGCGAACTGACGGACCTCTCACTTCCCAAGATCGGCCAGGCATTCGGGCGCGACCACACCACAGTCATGTACGCGCAGCGAAAGATCTTGTCCGAAATGGCTCAGCGACGTGAAGTCTTCGACCACGTCAAGGAACTCACAACTCGCATCCGTCAGCGCTCCAAGCGCTAATTTGCTCGCGTGAGCCGAAGTTTTTTGAAAAAACTTCCCACCCCTGCGTCACACCAGTCACACGCCGACGCTGTGCGCACCCCTGTGCACAAGTTGGCGAAACACCCGTGCACTATCCAACACCACGTGCACACCCGTGTTTCCTCCCCAACCCACCCACACAGCGCACACAGCCCAGAGCCGTCCCATCCACAACCCGATCGCTCCCCTAGCAGCATCAAGGCATGGCCATCCCCAGAATGCACACCCCTTAATACTGTTATTGAGATATCTTCTTCGCTTCTTCTTTGAAGAACAGCCCTGGGGAAGTTCCTTTGCGCAGGGCCTGCGGGTCTCGCGCCAACTGGGCTTGTCGGCCTCCGCGATTAGCTTTGAAGATGAGCTCCGAGGATTTACGGTTGTTCTTCGACTCCCGTTTGCGGTCGTCGTGTCCCAGCGCTTGGTGCGGGGGCTAGCCATCGGATTCGAACTCTTGCTAGGTGAAGGGACGCTATGGACGCGGCGACGACAAGTGCTGGCGTGACCGACTTGAAGTTCCGTATGGTGCGCGAGTCCTTCGCGGACGCCGTGTCATGGGTCGCGAAGAATCTGCCGAGCAGGCCTGCGGTGCCGGTGCTTTCCGGGGTGCTGTTGACAGGCTCGGATGACGGCCTGACGATCTCAGGATTCGACTACGAGGTTTCCGCAGAAGCACAGGTGGCAGCCGAGATAGCCTCTCCAGGAAGCGTTTTGGTGTCCGGAAGGCTGTTGTCGGACATCACGCGGGCGTTGCCGAACAAACCCGTGGACTTCACCGCGGAGGGCAACCGTGTGTCATTGACGTGCGGTAATGCGAGATTCTCATTGCCGACGATGGCGGTTGAGGATTATCCGACTTTGCCGATGTTGCCGGAAGAGACCGGGTCCTTGCCGTCCGATCTGTTTGCCGCGGCGATCAGCCAGGTTGCGATTGCGGCCGGCCGAGACGACACGCTGCCGATGCTGACTGGGATTCGGGTCGAGATCTCAGGCGAGACGGTGGTTTTGGCCGCCACTGACCGGTTTCGGCTCGCTGTTCGCGAACTGACCTGGTCCGCTCTGTCGCCCGACATCGAGGCCGCCGTGCTGGTACCCGCGAAAACATTGGGGGAGGCCGCCAAAGGGGGTACCGATGGCTCTGAAGTTCGGTTGTCGCTGGGGGCCGGCGCCGGAGTCGGGAAAGACGGGTTGCTCGGCATCAGCGGGAACGGCAAGCGCAGCACGACGCGCCTGCTGGATGCGGAGTTCCCGAAGTTCCGGCAATTGCTGCCGGCCGAGCACACCGCCGTAGCCACTATCAACGTGGCGGAGTTGACCGAAGCCATCAAGCTTGTCGCGCTGGTGGCGGACCGGGGTGCGCAGGTCCGGATGGAATTCGGCGACGGGTTGTTGCGGCTATCAGCCGGGGCGGACGACGTGGGTCGGGCCGAAGAGGATCTCGCGGTAGATTTCGTCGGTGAACCGTTGACCATCGCGTTCAACCCGACGTATCTGACCGATGGGCTGAGTTCGGTGCATTCAGAGCGAGTGTCCTTCGGCTTCACGACGCCTGGCAAACCGGCGTTGCTGCGTCCGGCGTCCGCGGATGACAGCACTCCCACTGGCAGTGGTCCCTTTGCCGCCCCACCAACTGATTATGTTTACTTGTTGATGCCAGTTCGGTTGCCCGGGTAGGTGTACGTCCGGCATTTAGGACTACGCGATTTTCGGTCCTGGGCGCACGCCGACGTTGAGTTGGAGCCGGGCCGAACGGTGTTCGTCGGCCCCAATGGATTTGGGAAGACGAATCTTATTGAGGCGCTGTGGTATTCGACAACTTTGGGTTCGCACCGGGTCGGGACCGACCTGCCGTTGATTCGGGCAGGCGCCACTCGCGCCGTCGTTTCAACAATCGTCGTCAACGACGGCAGGGAATGTGCTGTCGACCTGGAGATCACGGCGGGCAGGGCGAACAAGGCGCGACTGAATCGTTCGCCGGTGCGCAGTACCCGCGAGGTGGTCGGGGTTTTACAGGCGGTGTTGTTTGCTCCGGAGGACCTGGCCTTGGTCCGGGGGGACCCCGCCGACCGGCGCCGGTATCTCGACGATCTGGCGATCCTGCGCCGACCGGTGATCGCGGCGGTGCGAGCCGACTACGACAAGGTTCTGCGACAGCGCACGGCATTGTTGAAGTCGCTCGCCGGCGCACGATATCGCGGCGACCGCGGCGCGCTGGACACTCTGGAGGTGTGGGACGCCCGGCTGGCCGAGCACGGAGCCGAATTGATGGCCGCCCGAATTGATTTGGTCAACCATCTAGCGCCAGAGTTAGAAAAGGCCTATCAATTGCTGGCACCCGGATCACGCCCGGCGGCGATCGCTTACCGGGCGCAGTATCGACGGCTTGGCGTCCGACGAAGCCGCGGGGACTGACGGCTCCGACCGCGAATTGCTGGAGGCGGCGTTGTTGGCGGCGTTAGCGGCGCGGCGGGACGCCGAACTGGAACGAGGGGTGTGCCTCGTTGGTCCGCACCGCGATGATCTGGAGTTACGACTCGGCGATCAGCCAGCGAAAGGCTTTGCCAGCCACGGGGAATCGTGGTCGTTCGCGATAGCGCTGCGGCTGGCGGCCTACGAATTGTTGCGGGCGGACGGCAGTGAGCCGGTGTTGTTGCTCGACGACGTATTCGCGGAACTGGATGCGGCCCGCAGACTCGCGTTGGCCACGGTCGCGGAATCCGCGGAACAGGTGCTGGTCACCGCGGCGGTGCTGGAAGACATCCCCGCCGGGTGGGACGCTACTCGGGTGCGCATCGATTTACGCGACGGTGACTCTGGACGCATATCGGAGGTGCAGCTATGACCGACGCCGACGATGGACAGGTGGGTCCCGACCAGGACCGCAACCGAAGAAGCCAACCAAGCTGACGGGGATCGACCTGGTCAGGCGCACGCTCGAGGAAGCCCGCGCCACCGCCCGCGCGCAAGGAAAAGACGCCGGACGCGGCCGCGCCGCCCCGGTCTCTGGGCGCCGCGTCGCCGGACAGCGGCGCAGCTGGTCGGGCCCGGGTCCGGACATGCGCGATCCCCAACCGCTGGGCCGGTTGGCGGGCGACCTGGCAAAAAAACGGGGCTGGTCCGCACACGTCGCCGAGGGCACCGTGCTCGGTCACTGGCCGTCGGTTGCCGGGCAGGATATCGCGGACCACGCGACTCCGACGGCGCTGAACTGACGGTGTGCTCAGCGTGGCGGCCGAATCGACGGCTTGGGCGACCCAACTGCGGATGGTTCAGGCCCAACTGCTGGCCAAGATCGCGGCGGCGGTCGGCAACGGCGTCGTTACATCGCTGAAGATCACCGGCCCGGCGGCACCGTCGTGGCGAAAGGGGCCGCGTCACATCTCGGGCAGGGGGCCGCGCGATACCTATGGATAAGGTCTCCAGCAGCCGCGATGGGCCGCTGGAATCGGCCCTGAAGATCGCCCCCTCAGATCCGCCAGGACGAAACGGACCCGCGCGGCAAACGTCCGGACGCGCCGCGAGTCAAGATATTGAACGCTACGGCGCGACCAGATAGGTAGAAACGCGGCCAGAAAATAGGTGCCGTCAGTGCATCACGGTAGAGTGGTGTGATGCGACTGCTGCGGTGACCGGACCGCTCGCATGCAACCCCAAGGAGAGTATTCGGACCGTGGCTGCCCAGACGAAGAAGGCACAAAACGAATACGGCGCTGACCAGATCACGATTCTTGAGGGGCTGGAGGCCGTCCGCAAACGCCCCGGCATGTACATCGGGTCGACGGGTGAGCGCGGTCTGCACCACCTGATTTGGGAGGTGGTCGATAACTCCGTCGACGAGGCGATGGCCGGTTACGCCAACCAGGTCGATGTCCGGTTGCTCGACGACGGTGGTGTCGAGGTCAGAGACAACGGCCGTGGCATTCCGGTCGCCATGCACGCGACCGGGGTCCCCACCGTCGATGTGGTCATGACCCAATTGCACGCCGGTGGCAAGTTCGGCGGCGAGAACAGCGGCTACAACGTCAGCGGCGGCCTGCACGGCGTCGGCGTCTCGGTGGTCAACGCCCTGTCGAAGCTGCTCGAGGTCGATATCTCGCGGGACGGCCACGAGTGGTCCCAGGTCTACGACCACGCCGTACCCGGCACCCTGAAGCAGGGTGAGGCGACCAAGAAGACCGGAACCACGATCAGGTTCTGGGCCGATTCCGAGATCTTCGAGACCACCGAATACGACTTCGAGACGGTGGCCCGCAGGTTGCAGGAGATGGCGTTCCTGAACAAGGGATTGACGATCAATTTCACCGACGAACGGGTGACCCAGGAAGACGTCGTCGAGGAGGTCGTCAGCGATACCGCTGAAGCGCCTAAGTCCGCCGAAGAAAAGGCAGCCGAATCGAAGGCTCCGCACAAGGTCAAGCACCGCACCTTCCACTACCCCGGCGGCCTGGTCGACTTCGTCAAGCACATCAACCGCACCAAAAGCCCAATACAGCAGAGCATCATCGACTTCGAGGGCAAGGGCACCGGCCACGAAGTCGAAATCGCGATGCAGTGGAACGGCGGATACTCGGAGTCGGTGCACACCTTCGCCAACACCATCAATACGCACGAGGGCGGCACCCACGAAGAGGGCTTCCGCAGTGCACTGACGTCGGTGGTGAACAAGTACGCGAAGGACAAGAAGCTGCTCAAGGAGAAAGAGGCCAACCTCACCGGCGACGATATCCGGGAAGGCCTGGCCGCGGTGATCTCGGTCAAGGTCCACGAACCGCAATTCGAGGGCCAGACCAAGACAAAGCTGGGCAACACCGAAGTGAAGTCATTTGTGCAGAAAATCTGCAACGAACAGTTGACGCACTGGTTCGAGGCCAACCCCTCCGAAGCAAAAATCGTTGTCAACAAGGCGGTGTCGTCGGCGCAGGCCCGGATGGCGGCGCGCAAGGCGCGGGAATTGGTGCGCCGCAAGAGCGCAACCGATATCGGGGGCTTGCCCGGCAAGTTGGCCGACTGCCGTTCCACCGATCCACGCAAGTGCGAACTGTATGTGGTGGAGGGTGATTCGGCCGGCGGCTCGGCGAAGAGCGGGCGCGACTCGATGTTTCAGGCGATCCTGCCGTTGCGCGGCAAGATCATCAACGTCGAGAAGGCCCGCATCGACCGGGTGCTGAAAAACACCGAAGTCCAGGCGATCATCACCGCGCTGGGAACCGGAATCCACGATGAGTTCGATCTCACCAAACTGCGCTACCACAAAATCGTGCTGATGGCCGACGCGGACGTTGACGGCCAGCACATCTCGACGCTGCTCTTGACGCTGTTGTTTCGGTTCATGCGGCCGCTGATCGAAAACGGCCACGTTTTCCTGGCGCAGCCACCGCTGTACAAGCTGAAGTGGCAGCGCAGCGAACCGGAATTCGCCTACTCCGACCGCGAACGGGACGGGTCTGCTGGAAGCGGGGCAGAAGGCCGGCAGGAAGATTAACAAGGAAGACGGCATCCAGCGCTACAAAGGTCTGGGTGAAATGGACGCCAAAGAGTTGTGGGAGACAACCATGGACCCGTCGGTGCGGGTGCTACGGCAAATCACCCTCGACGACGCCGCTGCCGCCGACGAGCTGTTCTCCATCTTGATGGGCGAAGACGTCGAGGCACGCCGGAGCTTTATCACCCGTAATGCCAAGGACGTTCGCTTCCTGGATGTCTGATGAGTCAGACGCGCCAACTGAACGAGGGACCCTGAAGAAACATGACTGACACCACCCTGCCCCCGGGCGACGACTCCGTCGACCGGATCGAGCCAGTCGACATTCAGCACGAGATGCAGCGCAGCTACATCGATTACGCAATGAGCGTGATCGTGGGCCGCGCGTTGCCGGAAGTGCGCGACGGCCTCAAACCGGTGCACCGCCGGGTGCTCTACGCGATGTACGACTCCGGTTTCCGGCCAGACCGTAGCCACGCCAAATCGGCACGCTCGGTCGCCGAGACGATGGGTAACTACCACCCGCACGGCGACGCGTCGATCTACGACACGCTGGTGCGGATGGCGCAGCCGTGGTCGCTGCGGTATCCACTCGTCGACGGTCAGGGTAACTTCGGCTCGCCGGGCAACGACCCTGCCGCGGCCATGAGATACACCGAGGCGCGCCTTACCCCGCTGGCAATGGAAATGCTGCGCGAAATCGACGAGGAGACGGTCGACTTCGTACCCAACTACGACGGTCGCGTCCAAGAGCCAACGGTGCTGCCCAGCCGGTTCCCCAACCTGCTGGCCAACGGCTCCGGCGGCATCGCGGTCGGCATGGCGACCAACATGCCGCCGCACAACTTGCGGGAACTTGGCGAGGCGGTGTTCTGGGCGCTGGACAACTACGACGCCGACGAAGAGGCGACGCTGGCCGCGGTCATGGAGCGGATCAAAGGCCCCGACTTCCCGACGGCCGGACTGATCGTCGGTTCGCAAGGTATCGCCGATGCGTACAAGACGGGCCGCGGTTCCATCCGGATGCGCGGGGTGGTTGCGGTAGAGGAAGATTCGCGCGGCCGGACACTGCTGGTCATCACCGAGTTGCCATACCAGGTGAACCACGACAACTTCATCACCTCCATCGCCGAGCAGGTTCGCGACGGCCGGCTCGCCGGAATCGCCAACGTCGAAGATCAAGGCAGCGACCGCGTCGGCGTGCGCATCGTCGTCGAGGTAAAGCGCGACGCGGTGGCCAAGGTGGTGCTCAACAACCTGTACAAGCACACCCAGCTGCAGACGAGCTTCGGCGCAAACATGCTGTCGATCGTCGACGGCGTGCCGCGCACCCTGCGGCTCGACCAAATGATCCGCTACTACGTCGAGCACCAACTCGACGTCATCGTCCGGCGGACCACCTATCGGCTGCGCAAGGCCAACGAGCGCGCCCACATTCTGCGCGGCCTGGTCAAGGCCCTGGATGCGCTGGACGAAGTGATCGCTTTGATCCGGGCCTCCGAGACTGTCGACATCGCCCGCACGGGCCTGATCGAGCTGCTCGAGATCGACGAGATCCAGGCCCAGGCGATCCTGGACATGCAGTTGCGGCGGCTGGCGGCGCTGGAGCGCCAGCGCATCATCGACGACCTGGCCAAGATCGAGGCCGAGATCGCCGACCTGGAAGACATCCTGGCCAAACCCGAACGGCAGCGCGCAATCGTGCGCGACGAACTCCGTGAGATCGTCGAGAAGTACGGCGACGACCGCCGCACCCGGATCATCCCGGCCGACGGAGACGTCAGCGACGAGGACCTGATCGCCCGCGAGGACGTCGTCGTCACCATCACCGAGACCGGATACGCCAAGCGCACCAAGACCGATCTGTACCGCAGCCAGAAGCGCGGCGGCAAAGGCGTACAGGGCGCCGGGCTGAAACAGGACGACATCGTCAAGCACTTCTTCGTGTGCTCGACGCACGACTGGATCCTGTTCTTCACGACGCAGGGCCGGGTCTACCGGGCCAAGGCCTACGAGCTGCCGGAAGCCTTGCGCACGGCGCGCGGTCAGCACGTGGCGAACCTGTTGGCGTTCCAGCCCGAGGAGCGCATCGCGCAGGTCATCCAGATCCAGAGCTACGAAGATGCCCCGTACCTTGTGCTGGCCACCAAGAATGGCCTGGTCAAGAAGTCGAAATTGACCGACTTCGACTCGAACCGTTCCGGTGGAATCGTGGCGGTCAACCTGCGTGACAACGACGAGCTGGTCGGTGCCGTGCTGTGCTCGGCCGAAGACGACCTGTTGTTGGTCTCGGCGAACGGGCAATCGATCAGGTTCTCGGCAACCGACGAGGCGCTGCGGCCGATGGGCCGGGCGACCTCCGGCGTGCAGGGTATGCGATTCAACACCGACGACCGGCTGCTGTCGTTGAACGTGGTCCGCGAAGGCACCTACCTACTGGTTGCGACGGCCGGGGGCTACGCCAAACGCACCGGGATCGAGGAGTACCCGGTACAGGGCCGCGGCGGCAAGGGCGTCCTGACCGTCATGTTCGACCGCCGCCGTGGCAGGCTGGTCGGAGCGCTGATTGTCGACGATGACAGCGAGCTGTACGCGATCACCTCCATCGGGGGTGTCATCCGGACGGCGGCCCGCCAGGTCCGCAAGGCGGGACGGCAGACGAAGGGGGTTCGGTTGATGAACCTCGGGGAAGGCGACACACTGTTGGCTATCGCGCGGAACGCCGAAGAGACGGGCGACGAAGCCGACGATGCGGACGATGCGGACGACCAGACATAATGCGACGACCACCGTCCGGGTGGCCTTGGTACACAGGTAAGGAGTCGGTGTGACGTCACCGAACGAGCCGGCCACACAAGATCAGGGCGCCACAGATTCGCCGCCGTGGCAGCGGGGTGCCGCGCGGGCTCAAGGAACACGCCAGCCAACAGAGCAACCCACAGACGTGCGGCCCGCGGCCCCGCCGCTCGGTGCTGACGCCCGGCTGAACCGCTTCATCTCCGGATCGGGGACACCGGCGACGGGTGGTGCCGAGAACGCTCCCGCCGACGCCTACGCCAGTGAATTGCCCGACCTCTCCGGGCCGATTCCTCGGTCGTCGCAGCGCGCCGCCACGCCCGAGCGCAGCTCGGACAGTTCGACCCCGGTGGCCCGTGCAGGCACCTCAGAATCCCGGGAAAGCCGCGTGCAGGTGTCCCGGCGCGCCCGGGGAGGACCGGTTCGCGCCAGCATGCAGATCCGCCGGATCGATCCCTGGAGCACGTTGAAGGTGTCCCTGACGCTGTCCGTGGCATTGTTCTTCGTCTGGATGGTCGCGGTCGCGTTCCTCTACCTGGTGCTCGGTGGCATGGGTGTGTGGGCCAAGCTGAACAGCAACGTCGGTGACTTGCTGAACAACACCAGCGGCAGCAGCGGCGAACTGGTCTCCGCCGGCACTATCTTCGGCGGCGCCGTCCTGATCGGGTTGGTCAATATCGTGTTGCTGACGGCTATGGCAACCATCGGCGCGTTCGTATACAACCTGGCCACCGATCTGATCGGCGGCGTCGAAGTGACCCTCGCAGACCGCGATTAATCGCATTTTTGGGGGTGCGGCGCCGATTGCGGTAATCTCGGCGCTCGGCCGTACTCGTGTATGGGCCTATAGCTCAGGTGGTTAGAGCGCTTCGCTGATAACGAAGAGGTCGGAGGTTCGAGTCCTCCTAGGCCCACAACCATGTGCCCGTCAGGACGTTGTGTGAGACTCGCATTGCCGTTGGCTGCGATCGCGTTAGCGGTCGTGGCGGTCGTGGCGGTGGTGCGGTCCAGGCGCGGCGTCGAAGTCTGGCATGTGGCCGCAGATGCATCCGGTGACCCACCCGATCCGGACGAGGGGCCTTAGCTCAGTTGGTAGAGCACTGCCTTTGCAAGGCAGGTGTCAGGGGTTCGATTCCCCTAGGCTCCACAAGGTAAAGCGCAAGTCAGGGGCGCGGTTGCACGTCCACGCTGGGCGGGCGGGGCGATGGCTCGGGGCGGGATGAACGCCGGACGATGCTGAACGCCACTGCGCCGCCGGCCAACGCCGCGACGAGGATTCCCGCGATGACCAACGGGCGTTTGTTGCGGCGTTGCGATCGCCGCGCCTGCTGCAGCGCCTGCGGCAGGTTCGCGACGGCTTCCTGCGCGGCGGCGAACTCGCGTGCCAGTTGCCCCTGTCGGTACCGGCGGCGGAGCTCCGACGCGGTTGTCTGCGCCGAGTGGACGCCGAGCCCGACGACCCCACGTGTGACGTCCAGCGGCCCCACGGCGGAGTACGTCAGGCCGCGCGCCAGTCGCTCTCGGGGGGTCAACAGGGATTCCGCCTTCGCCTTCATCCGCCACTTCCTATGCCACTGGTGAAACCTACAGACTGCCACCTTTGGGCGCGGGGACCTTGGTCGGGTGACACCGGCTGCGGGCGGGCGGGCGCGTGATGGCAGACTCACATCTCGTGACCAACAGCCCCATTCAGACCGCCACTGCCACGCTGCACACCAACCGCGGCGACATCAAGGTCGCCCTATTCGGAAACCATGCGCCCAAGACCGTTGCCAACTTCGTTGGACTGGCGGAGGGCACCAAGGAGTACTCGACCCAGAACTCGTCGGGCGGCCCTTCCGGCCCGTTTTACGACGGCGCCGTTTTTCACCGGGTGATCCAGGGCTTCATGATTCAGGGCGGGGATCCGACCGGCACCGGTCGAGGCGGCCCGGGCTACAAGTTCGCCGACGAGTTCCACCCGGAACTGCAATTCGACAAGCCGTATCTGCTGGCGATGGCCAACGCCGGGCCCGGCACCAACGGCTCACAGTTCTTCATCACCGTCGGCCAGACGCCGCACTTGAACCGGCGCCACACCATCTTCGGCGAGGTCATCGACCCGGAGTCACAGAAGGTCGTCGACGCGATCGCGACGACGGCCACCGACGGTAGCGACCGTCCCACCGAGGCGGTCGTCATCGAGTCGATCACGATCACCTAGGCACTTCGGCGGCTGCGGGCTGAACGCCTTTCAGCGTTCCTTGCGCCCTGCGTAGCCTGCTGCGGTGAGGGCGTCGAGCACATCCAAGGGATCCGTGCCCAGGTCCCAACGGGAGAAGATCACCAACGCCCCGTCGACCGTTTCCACCTCGAGTAACCGAACCTTGCGGCCAAAGCGCCGGAACTCGGTGATCCGGATGAGCTTGATGTCGGGTTGACGCAATAATTGCGTCCGGAACCAGCCCCGCAGAGCCAGGCCCGCGGGGGTAATTGCCAGCTTCGGACGCGCGCGCCACGAAACGCCCGCAAACAAGATCAGGCCCAGCGCCGCAACGCCGGTCAGCAGGCGGCCCGGCGTGTCTGTGACAAGGGTCACAGACGCGATAGCCATCAAAACGCCAACGGCCCCGCAACCAGCAATTCCTGCCGCAGGTGGCTCCCAAGTCGTTTGCTGCACGCGCTTTCCAGCCCTTCCACCACTGCCAACGCGGTTATCCACAGACGCTATCAACAGTGGGGATAAATCACACGCGTGTGATTGGGTAACGCCATGGTTGCTGATTCGGCAATGGCGGGACCGACCAGTTTGCCGTTAGTGCCAACGCATGGTGAGCAACAAGCCGGTGATCATGAAGGCGAACGCGATCGCATAGTTCCATGGGCCGAGTTGCGCCATCCAATGCAGTGCGGTCGGCGCCTGACTTCCGACGGCCGCCAACTGAAACACCATCAGCCAAACGAGGCCGATCAGCATCAGGCCGACGAACAAGCAGACGAACCACACACTCGAGGGTCCGACCTTCACTTTCACCGGCGTGCGGCTGACCGCGGTGACGGTGAAGTCGTTCTTCTTGCGGACCTTGGACTTCGGCATGATTTCCTCGGGTTACCTTGGGTCTATTCGGGAATGACCTCATCAACACGGTGCTAGCTTGGCTACGACACTAGCTCACCTGGCCCGGTGACCAGGAAACGGAGAGCCGATGAGCGATACGCGCCGCTCGCCGTGGCGGCTGGGCGTCCCGGTGGTATGCCTGCTGGCCGGGCTGCTGCTGGCCGCCACACATGGAGTGTCCGGCGGCGCCGAGATTCGCCGCAGTGACGCACCCCGCCTGGTGGACCTCGTCCGCGCGGCGCAGTCTGCGGTCAGCCGTCTTAACGCCGAACGCGACGAGCTGGCCAACAAGATCGACTCCGTGCACGGACGGTCTCCGGACGCGGCGCTGGCGGCGATGCGGAGGCGGTCCGCCGAGCTGGCTGGTGAGGCCGGCATGGATCCTGTGCACGGGCCGGGCCTGGTGGTGACGCTTCAGGACGCGCAACGCGATGCCAATGGCCGCTTCCCGCGCGACGCGTCGCCCGACGACCTGGTTGTGCACCAGCAAGATATCCAGGCCGTACTCAATGCGTTGTGGAGCGCCGGTGCGGAGGCCATCCAGATGCAGGACCAGCGGATCATCGCGACTTCGGTGCCGCGGTGCGTCGGAAATACCCTGTTACTCAACGGGCGCACCTACAGCCCTCCCTACACGATTACCGCGATCGGCGATGCCGCGGCCATGCAAGACGCTCTGGCTGCGGCTCCCCCGGTAATCCTTTACAAGCAGTACGTGGTCCGCTTCGGCCTCGGCTACCGCGAAGAGGCCAAGCCCGACGTAGCGCTAGTCGGCCATTCCGAACCGGTCCGGACGCAGTACGCACAGCCCGAAGGCCCATTGGGGTATTAAGAGCGGTAAGGGGTACTGGGGCCCGGGCGGTAATCTGACACGATGCGGATCCTGGTTGTCGACAACTACGACAGCTTCGTTTTCAACCTGGTGCAGTACCTCGGGCAGCTCGGCGTCGAAGCCGAGGTGTGGCGCAACGACGATGCCCGGCTATCTGGTCAGGACGGTGAGAGGTCTGCCGCGGAGCAGTTCGACGGTGTACTGCTCAGCCCCGGTCCGGGTACCCCGGAACGCGCGGGCGCGTCGATCAGCCTGGTGCGGGCCTGCGCCGCGGCGCGTACCCCACTGCTGGGGGTCTGCTTGGGACACCAGGCTATCGGCGTCGCGTTCGGCGCTACCGTAGACCGCGCACCCGAGTTGTTACACGGCAAGACCAGCAGCGTCTTTCACACCAATGTCGGTGTTTTGCAAGGGCTCCCGGATCCATTCACGGCGACCCGATACCACTCGCTGACCATCCTGCCGGAGTCGTTGCCGGCTGTGCTGGAGGTCACGGCCCGCACCCAGAGCGAAGTGATCATGGCCGTGCGTCACACCGAGCTACCGATTCACGGAGTGCAATTCCATCCGGAGTCGATTCTGACCGAGGGTGGGCACCGGATGCTGGCCAACTGGCTCGGCTATTGCGGGTGGGTGCGGGACGACACGCTGGTCCGCAGGCTGGAGAACGAGGTCCGCGCCGCGGTCCGGCCGTATTTCCCGAATTCCCCCGTCGATCCGGCTACTGACCGAACTTCAGCGTGATGATGCCGTCCTTGTTTACTCCGGCGCCGGCCGGTGGGTTCTGAAACACGATCTTGTTGTGCTGGGAACCACCGGCGTCGACGTCGGGGCCCTTGTCCAGCAGTCCCGCCCAGCCCAGTGCGTGCAACCGCGGCTCGGCGTCGGTCCAGAACATGCCCGTCACATCGGGCATCACGATTTGGTTGCCTTTGGAGACCTGTAGCTCGATCACCTTGTCGAGCGGAACCGTCTGGCCTTTAGGCGGATTGGTGCCGAGCACCTCACCGGCCGGCCGCGGGCTGTCCACCGGGGCCTGGCTGAACTTGGTGAAGCCGTTGACGGTCAGGTTCTTCTGCGCGTCATCGACGTTCTGGCCGGTGACGTCGGGCACCTCTTTGGTCTCCGGCCCGGAGCCGACGATGACGGTGACGACGTTGGTGATCGCCGACGTCTGATTGGCTGGCGGGTCGGTCGCGATCACCTTGCCCAGCGTCTCCGGGGTCGACGGTGAGTTCGCCTGCTTGAACTTCGTGAATCCGGCCGCCTTCAGTTTGGTGACCGCGTCGGCAAAGGTCAGCGAGGAGACATCGGGTACTTCGCGTTGCTCGGGTCCCGTGGAGACATTGACGGTGACCTCGTCGCCCGCGCTTACCGACGCGTTGGCGCCGGGGTCGGTACCGATGACGTGGTCGGGCGCAATCGTCGAATCCGGTTTTTGCAGGGTGCGTGGCTTGAAGCCGCGGTTTTGCAATACGGCGATTGCGTCGGCCGACCCCTGGCCGCGCACATCGGGGACTTGAATGTCGCGGGTGTTGCCGCCGAACGTGTTGAAGCTGATCACGACGGCGATCGTCAGGACCGCCAGCACGGCGACGGCCACCACCCAGCGGCCAACCGAACCACCGCGATCACCGTCGGTGTCCAGGGCCTGGCGAGGCAGCGGACCGGTGCGCGGGGCGTTGTGGTTCGACGGCGCGGCCGACATCAGCGAGGTCCGCTCGGCGTCAGTGAGCACCTTGGGCGCTTCGGGTGGCTCACCGTTGTGCACGCGGACCAGGTCGGCGCGCATCTCTGCCGCGGTCTGATAGCGGTTCTCCGGGTTCTTGGCCAGCGCCTTGAGTACCACCGCGTCGAGGTCGGCCGAGATGCCCTCGTGTCGCTGCGACGGTGGGATCGGGTCCTCACGGACATGCTGGTAGGCGACTGCGACGGGCGAATCCCCCGTGAAAGGCGGTTCGCCGGTAAGCATTTCGTAAAGAACGCAACCCAGCGAATAGACGTCGGAACGGGCGTCCACGGATTCGCCGCGAGCCTGTTCGGGTGACAGGTACTGGGCGGTGCCGATAACGGCCGCGGTCTGGGTGACGCTGTTGCCGCCGTCGGCAAGCGCGCGCGCGATCCCGAAGTCCATCACCTTGACCGCATTGTTTTTGGTGATCATGATGTTCGCCGGCTTGACGTCGCGGTGGATGATGCCATTCTGATGGCTGAAGTTCAGCGCCGTGGCCCGCGTCGGCGATGACTTCGATGGCTCGCCGGGGCGGCATCGGACCGTCGGTGTGCACGATGTCGCGCAGCGTGACGCCGTCGACATACTCCATGACGATGTAGGGCAGCGGCCCAGCGGGCGTATCTGCCTCGCCGGTGTCGTAGACCGCCACGATTGACGGGTGATTCAGAGCGGCGGCGTTTTGCGCTTCACGCCGGAAGCGCAGGTAGAAGCTCGGGTCGCGGGCCAAGTCCGCGCGCAGCACCTTGACCGCGACGTCGCGGTGTAAGCGCAGGTCGCGGGCTAAGTGAACTTCCGACATTCCCCCGAAACCGAGGATCTCGCCTAGTTCATAACGGTCGGACAGGGGCCCGGGGTTGGTCATTGTCGTTTCTCGTGTCGAACCAGCGGTGTCTCGTGTCGGGCCGGCCAGGTGCGGGGCGTCAGCGGCACGACCCAGCTGATTTCAGGCGGCCCGCTCTGGAGTCCAGGATTACCTATTGCCCCGCGATCCGTCCAATCAAGCCGCAGGTTGTCGTGGATCCCCGAACCGCTCGGAGTCTTGCTGGGTGGAGGGGGCGGAGCGGCGGGTGGGGTCCCGGTATCGGTGACCGTCGGGGCCGGCGTCTGCTGCTGGGTCTCACCGCGGGAGTTGATGACGATAAGCACCGCGATGATGATCGCCAGCGCTCCAAGGACACCCGCGGCCCATAGCAGCGCGCGTTGGCCGGATGAGAATGTGCGACGGGCCGGCGGCGGGCGGTGACCGCCCGTTGACGGCCGGGACCGGCGTGCCGCGGTGCTGCGGCCGGTAGAGGTCGGGGTGGCTCTGGTCGGCGGCCCCGCAGGCATGATCGCGGCCGGGGAGGCCCGGCCTGCCGGCGGTGATTGGCTGGGTCGCGGCGGACGACGGCCGGCCCGGACCGCGGCGACGGCGTCGGCGAACGGTCCCCCGCTGCGGTAGCGCATGCCTGGATTTTTGACCAGCGTGATCTCGATGAGTTCCCGCACATTGGGCGGTAACTCGGAGGGCAGCGGCGGCGGCGGTTCCTTGATGTGCTTCATCGCAACCGTTAGCGCGCCGTCACCGGTGAATGGCCGCTTTCCCGAAACGACCTCGTACCCAACAACTCCCAGCGCGTAAACATCACTGGACGGGGTCGCGTCGTGCCCCAGGGCCTGTTCGGGTGCGATGTATTGGGCGGTGCCCATCACCATGCCGGTCTGGGTCACCGGCGCCGCGTCAACGGCCTTGGCGATACCGAAGTCGGTGATCTTCACCTGTCCGGTAGGGGTGATCAAGATGTTGCCCGGCTTGACGTCGCGGTGCACCAGGCCGGCCGCGTGCGCAACTTGAAGAGCGCGGCCGGTCTGCTCGAGCATGTCCAGCGCGTGCCGCAGCGACAACCGTCCGGTGCGCTTGAGCACCGAATTCAGGGGCTCGCCGTTGACCAGTTCCATTACCAGATAAGCGGTCCGTCCCTCGCCGTCCATCTGGCTCTCGCCGTAGTCGTGGACGCTGGCGATCCCGGGGTGGTTGAGCATCGCGGAGATGCGCGCCTCAGCGCGGAAGCGCTCGATGAACTCCGGGTCCTGCGAGAACTCTCCCTTGAGCACCTTGACCGCGACGCGCCGGCCCAGCCGGCTGTCCACCGCCTCCCAGACTTGGCCCATGCCGCCGGTGGCAATCAGCCGCTGCAGCCGGTACCTGCCGGACAGCGTCACCCCAACTCGCGGGCTCATGGTCCCCCCTGCAACGCGGCCTCGATAACGGCCCGCCCGATCGGTGCGGCAAGCGCACCCCCGGTCGCGGACAGGCGATCTGCGCCATCCTCTACCAGCACCGCCACGGCAACCTTCGGAGATTGCGCGGGCGCAAACGCGATGTACCACGCATGCGGTGGAGTATGACGCGGGTCGGTGCCGTGCTCCGCGGTTCCGGTCTTGGATGCGATCTGCACGCCGGGAATGGCCCCTTTCTGCTGTGCGACCTTCTCGGCGCCGACCATCAGCTCTGTTAGCTTAGCGGCGACCTGCGGCGACACCGCGTGGCGCTGCTGATAGGGAGCGGTCGTGCTGATGTTGGCCAGGTCTGGTCCCTTGAGGCTGTCGATCAGGTAGGGATGCATCGTCACGCCGGCATTCGCGATGGTGGCGGCGACCTCCGCGTTCTGCAGCGGCGTCAGCGCGACGTCCTTCTGGCCGATGCTCGACATCCCCAGCGCGGCGTCGTCCGGGATTATCCCGATAGTCGATTCGGCGACCTGCAGCGGAATGACGCTCGGAGTGCCGTCCATGCCGAACGAATGAGCCATGCTTCGCAGCGCGTCGGCCCCGGTGGCGATGCCCAACTGGACGAACGCGGTGTTGCACGACAAGGCGAATGCCTGCCGCAGCGACACCGTTGGTTCGTTGCCGCACGGTGTCCCGCCGTAGTTTTCCAGAGTGGCCGTGCTGCCGGGCAGCGCGATTTTGGGCGCCGCGGTGAGCTGCTCGTCCTCGGTGGCGCCGCCCTGCAGTGCAGCCGCGGTGGTGATCACCTTGAACGTGGAACCAGGCGGATAGGTCTCAGAAATGGCGCGGTTGGTCATCGGCGAATCGGGGTCGTCACGAAGCCGCTGCCATGCCTGTTGCTGTTGGGCGGGATCGTGCGACGACAGCAGGTTGGGATCGAACGACGGCGACGACACCATCGCCAAAATTTTGCCGGTGGACGGTTCCAGGGCGACGACGGCTCCCTTGCACGGCGGTCCGCCGCAGCCCTGTTGCATCGAGTCCCAGGCGGCCTGCTGGACACGCGGATTGATCGTCGTTTCGACGTTGCCGCCGCGCGGGTCGCGGCCGGTGAAGAAGTCGGCCAACCGGCGTCCGAACAGCCGCTCGTCGGAGCCGTTCAAGAGTGCGTCCTCGGCGCGTTCGAGGCCCGTGCTCGAATAGCGCAGCGAGTAGAAGCCGGTGATCGGCGCGTACACCGCCGGATTGGGATAGACCCGCAGGAAACGGAAGCGGCTGTCGGTGGCCACCGAGTAGGCCAGCAGTTGCCCACCCGCGATGATCTGGCCACGCTGACGCGAATACTCGTCGAGCAGGACGCGCTGGTTGCGTGGATCGGCACGCAGGCCGTCCGCGGTAAATACCTGCGTCATTGTGGCGTTGAGCAGTAGCAGCACGATCAGCGCCATCACGGTCACCGAGATCCGGCGGAGGGAGGTGTTCATACCCGCTCGATCACCTCGGTGCCGGCCGCTGCGATCGGCGACGTGTTTGGCGGGCGGGTGCGCAGTGGCCGCCTGGCGCTGTGGGAGATGCGAGCCAGGATGGCCAGCAAGCACGTAGTTCGCCAGCAGTGACGACCCGCCGTAGGACATCCAGGGTGTGGTCAATCCAGTCAGTGGGATGAGCTTGGTGACGCCACCGACGACAATGAACAGCTGGATGGCCAGCGTCGATGCCAGGCCCGCGGCGAGCAGCTTGCCGAAGCTGTCGCGTGTCGCGATCGCGGTACGCAAGCCGCGGACGATGACGATGGTGAACAGCATCAAGATGCTGGCCAACCCCACCAGCCCGAGCTCTTCGCCGAACGCGGCGATGATGAAATCCGTCGACGCCGCCGGCACGGTATCGGGTTGACCGTTACCGAGGCCCGTGCCGAAGATCCCGCCGGTGGCAAAGCTGAACAGGGATTGCACCATCTGATAGCCGGTGCCGTCGGGGTCGGCGAACGGATCCCACCACGTCTGCACACGAACCCGGACGTGGTTGAAAATGAAATACGCCACAACGCTTCCCGCGGCGAACAGCACCAAGCCGATGACCACCCAACTGAAGCGCTGGGTGGCGAGGTACACCACCACCAGAAACGACGCGTACAGCAACAGTGACGTACCCAGGTCCTTCTCCAACACCATCACACCGACCGAGATCACCCAGGCAGCCAGCAGCGGCGCGAGGTCTCGCGGGCGGGGCAGGGTCATACCCATCAAGTGCTTGCCGACACTGGTGAACAGGCCGCGCTTGGCGACCAGCACCGCTGAGAAGAAGATCAGCAGCAAAATCTTCGAGAACTCAGCGGGCTGTATCGAAAAGCCCGGCAAGCGGATCCAGATTTTCGCGCCGTTCTGCTCGGACAGCGAGGCGGGCAACACCGCCGGAACCGCCAAGAAAATCAGACCCGCCAGCCCGTACATGTAGCTGTAGCGGGCGAGTTGTCGATGGTCTTTCAGGAACGTCACCACCAGCGCGAAGGTGGCCACCCCGACCAGGGTCCACAGCATCTGCTGGTTCGCGCTGGAGTGATGACGTCCGCTGAACTCGTTGTTGACGAGGTCGAGCCGGTGGATCATCACCAACCCAAGTCCGTTGAGCAGGGCCACTATCGGCAACAGCAAGGGGTCGGTGTAGGGGGCAAAGCGCCTGATGGCCAGGTGGGCGCCGCCGAACGTGGCCAGAAAGGCCAGCCCGTATCTGGTCAGGTCCCACCGCAAACCCTGCCCCTGATTGGCCTCCACGATGAGCAACGCTGCGACGGTGATCAGCGCGGCGAAGCACAACAGCAGCAGTTCGGCGTTGCGGCGGGTCGGCAGCGGAGGAGTCACCGCGACCGCTGGCTGGATTTGGGTCGTCATGCCGCGGCTCGGCAGTCGATGCCCGGCTGCTGTGGGGGTGGCGGGAGCGCGGTAACCGTTTGCGGGGGGCCCGTGTTTACGGGCGGAGCTGGCGCGGCGCTCGTCGCGCTCGGTGGAATGCCGTTGGGATTGCTGGAAGTAGGGGGCGTGCTGGGCGTTGGCAGTGGAGTGGCGTTCGGCTCCGGTGTCCCGCTCGCGTCGGCCGGCGGAGACGTCGCGCGAGGGGGCGGACAGGGCAATAGGGCTTTGGCCGACAGTGTGCGTAGTTGTGCTTCGGCCTCGTCCAGCGAGCCGGCCGGAATCACGCCCTGAACCTGTGCGCGTTCAGGAGGTGGTAGATCCCCCAGCTTCATCACGTGACAGTTGAGCTGCGCGCCGGACTGGCTGTAATTGATCAGGGACAGTTCGTTGTGCGAGTTGAGGCAACCCACCAAATAGGGCTCGTTCAGGGATATGCCGAGTAGCGATCCTTGAATCCCGCGCATGAGGGCGACGATGCCGCCGTATTCGGCGATGTAGTAGTTGCTCCTGATGACCCACCGCCCGACGGCCGCGCCGGCCAGCGCCAGCAGCACCACCACTGTGAGGACGAGAGCCATGCGTGATCGCGACCAACGCGGTCGAATGACTGATTCAACCTGCGGGGGAAGGCGTTTGGCGGTTTCTTTGCGCGGGGTGATAGCCGAGGCCCGGCCGGCGGAAGTGTTGGGCAGCGTGGTCAACTGGTCGTCTTCACCGGATACCGCGCCGGCGAGAATCGGCTGGGTTTGGCCGTAGTCGTAGTCGACGACGTCAGCGACCACGACCGTCACGTTGTCGGGGCCCCCACCGCGCAGCGCCAATTCGATGAGGCGGTAAGCGCTTTCGGCGACATCAGGGATCTGCAGAGCCTCATGTATGGTTTCTTCGCTGACCGGGTCGGACAGCCCGTCAGAGCACAGCAGGTAACGGTCCCCGGCGCGTGCTTCGCGCATCGTCAGGAAGGGTTCGACCTCGTGACCGGTCAATGCGCGCATGATCAATGAGCGCTGAGGGTGGCTGTGCGCCTCCTCCGCGGTGATCCGGCCCTCGTCGACCAGCGTCTGGACGAAGGTGTCGTCCTTTGTTATCTGGGTCAGCTCGCCATCTCGCAGCATGTAACCGCGTGAATCGCCGATGTGCGCCAGCCCGAGTCGATTACCGGCGAACAGGATTGCGGTGAGGGTGGTCCCCATGCCTTCGAGGTCGGGTTCCATCTCGACTTGGTCCGCGATGGCCGAGTTGCCGGAGCGCACCGCGGCATCGAGCTTGCTGAGCAGGTCGCCGCCGGGTTCGTCGTCATCGAGATGGGCCAGCGCCGCGATGACCAGTTGGGATGCCACCTCCCCGGCCGCGTGGCCGCCCATCCCATCGGCCAGGGCCAGCAATCGTGCGCCGGCGTAGACCGAGTCTTCGTTGTTGGCGCGTACCAAGCCGCGATCGCTGCGGGCGGCATATCGCAGGACCAGGGTCACGTGCGCCACTCTCCCCCGCCAGCGGGAGGTGCCCCCACGTTCACGGATTGAAAACTTGCCGAGCCGGCACCTTCGTCGGCGGCGGGGATCATGGGCGCAGCTCGATTGCCGTTTTGCCGATCCGAACCGGCGTTCCCATCGGAACTCGTACCGCCGTCGTCACCTTCGCCCTGTCAAGGTAAGTACCGTTGGTCGATCCTAGATCCTCTACGTACCATTCGAAGCCCCGCTGGGACAGCCGGGCGTGCCGCGTCGACGCGTAGTCGTCGGTGAGCACCAGGGTGGAATCGTCCGCGCGTCCGATCAACACCGGTTGACCGCTGAGGGTGATGCGCGCACCCGCCAGCGACCCGTCGGTCACCACCAGGTAGCGGGCCGCGCGCCCGCGCTGGCGCGATGGCAGCAGGGTGCCGCGCAATGCCAGGCCACGACGCACCATGACGGCGCCCGTCGGCGCGTAGATATCGGTCCGCAGGATACGCAGCACCGACCAGATGAATACCCACAGCAACATCAAAAATCCTGCACGCGTCAGTTGCAGTACCAGTCCCTGCATCTGGCGTCCTTTCCGTCCTGGCGCCGGACCCGCATGGCGACACCGAGCACATCAGCAACGTCACGATACTTGTACGGTGGTCGACGCGGGTCGAAGCCCGGCGGCGTTGAGCCCACCGGGTTCAGTGAATGCGGACGATGATCTCCGAGTGCCCTAGACGGACCACGTCGCCATCGGCCAACTGCCACTCCTGTACCGGTGCGTTGTTGACGGTGGTGCCGTTAGTGGAATTGAGATCGGACAGTAGCGCAACCTGTCCATCCCAACGGATCTCGAGGTGGCGCCGCGACACGCCAGTGTCGGGCAACCGGAACTGGGCGTCTTGTCCACGGCCGACGATATTGGAGCCTTCGCGCAACTGGTAGGTCCGGCCGCTGCCGTCATCGAGCTGCAAGGTCACCGACGTTCCGGCGGATCCATAGCCGCCTTGCCCGTAACCCCCGTAGCCGCTCGCCGGCTGGCCGTATTCGGCGGCGCCCGGTTGGCCGTAGTCGTATTCGCGGTTGACCGTCTCGGGGTAGCCGGCGCTGGGCGGTGCGTAGCCGCCTTGGGTTCGCCGTACTGGGTGTAGTCGGCCTGCCCGTACTCCGGCTGGCCGTATCCCGGGGCGCCCTGCTGATAACCCTGGTCGTATCCGCCGCCGTCGGGGTAAGCCGGCCGTTGTTCGGGCTGCGCATAACCACCCTCGTCCGGGCGAGCCGGCCCGCGAGCTCCCGGCGCATAGTCGCCGTACCCGCCATAGCCAGGCTGGTTGCCCTGCTGACCGCCGCCAGGGGGGCCGGGAGGGGCGTAGGCGCCACCCGGGCGGTAGCCCTGATCGCCGTAGCCGGCAGGGGCAGCGGGACGCTGGTCATAGGACGGTGGTGGGTAGCCGGCCGGTTCTTGATAACCGCGCTGGTCCGGGTAGCCGCCTTGGTCGGGGTAGCCACCGCGCTGGTCTTGGTAGCCGCCTTGGTCGGGGTAGCCACCGCGCTGGTCGGGGTAGCCGCCTTGGTCGGGTAGCCGCCCTGCTCGGGCTGCCGGGGCGGGGGGTAGCCCTGCTGCGGCGGGTAGCCGGCCTGTTCCGGCGGGTATCCGCCGCGAGGGTCCTGACCGCCGTGCGGCTCGGCCCCGGCCCGCGGGTCCTCTTGCGGGCGCGCGTAGCGGTCGTCGTAGTACTCATCGCCGGGCCGCCCCTGCCCCGGCCCGCGGTAGCTCGGATTGTCAGTCATTGGTGCTACTCCTGGTTCTGCGCCGAACGCTTGGTTTGATTGTGGCCGGGCGGGGTCATCGACGGGCGGGCGGGTCTCGACGTCGGGGTTGACAGCCCCGCGGGCGCGGAGCTGGCCAGTGTGCAGGTTCGACGACTGCTCGAACCGGACAACCACCTCACCATACGTTTGCCACCCCTGTTCGTGGATATAGCCGGCCAAGTACGTGGCGAAATCGGCCGACTTGAGATCCTGATCGGCGCCCACCTTCTCAAAGTCGTATACACCGAGGGTAATGATGTATTCGTTGGGCGCCAAAAGGCGATTCCCCTGCAACGCCCGGACGCCGTACTCGGCTTCTCGGCGTAAGAGGGCTTCGACCTCTTGCGGAACGATCGATCCGCCGAACACCCGGGCAAAGGCATTGCCTACGCTCGACTCGAGCTTGCGCTCGATGCGCCGAGCGAGCCCCTTATGGCTACTCATCCGTCAGCGTTCATCCGCATTTGCGCGTGCGTTACGCCGACGCAAAGCAAACGGCGCATTCGCGTGTCGGATCACCCAAGCATGGTATCGACCAACCGCGACACCGCGGCACCGTCAGAATCGTAAGAATTGCATCGGCGCAGCTCAGACCCTCCGAGGCGATTGGGGTGCCATGCCATTAGAGTGATATGGTCCATCGGTTGTTTTCCCGGGCGAGTGGCGGAATGGCAGACGCGCTGGCTTCAGGTGCCAGTGTCCTTCGGGACGTGGGGGTTCAAGTCCCCCTTCGCCCACTATGTGATGAGTCGGTCATAGGTGACAGATTTCCCCGGCCGCCGGCCGGGGTTTTTTGTTTGGCCGACAACCCGGGCGCCAACCGCCCCGCGAGTGTTTAACTGAGACCGTGCGCAGAGAACCCGAGCTGGCGCGGCGGTTCTTCGATCGATTCGAGCCGGTGCACGGGGTGACTTACTTCGCGCCGGAGGCGCGGGCGGCGTTGGACGGGCTGGGTTACCGGGGTTACTGGATGGGCTACTTCGCCGCCCGGTCGGCGCCGCTGGGCACTGTGCCGCCAGAAGTGGTGACCGCGGTCTTCTACAACTTCGCTCCCGAGCGGGTCGCCAAGGCACTGCCGGCGGCGTGGCAGATCGCCGGTCCCGAAGCGGCGTTGCGCGCCCGCCAGGATTCCGCGGTCGCGGCGTTGCGCCGCTACGGCCTCGGCGCAGATGAAAAAGTCGGTATTGCCGCGGAATTGGCGGGAAGGGCGGCGCGCGAAGCGCCGCTTGACGGCCGACCGCTGTTCGCCGCGAACCGGGCACTGCCGTGGCCGGACGATCCGCTGGCCGCGCTGTGGCATGCGGCGACGCTGTTGCGCGAGCAGCGCGGCGACGCGCACGTGGCGGTACTGACCGCCGAGGGTGTCTCCGGGCGGGAATCCAACGTGTTGCACGCGGCGGCCGGCGGGGTCCCCCGCGACTACATCGCCCGCACCCGCGATTACGACGAGGCGGCGTGGCGGCACCACGAACAACGGCTGGCCGAGCGAGGGCTGCTCAACGACGACGGGTCGCCGACCGTTGCCGGCCGGGACTTAAAGGACCGCATCGAATCGCGAACCGACGCGCTTGCGTTGTCGGCGCTCGACGCGCTCAGCGACGACGAGGTGGAAACGTTGTTTCAGGCGCTCACTCCGATCACCCGGGCCGTGATCGCCGGCGGCGATCTGCCGGCCGTCACTCCGATGAATTTGCGCCGTGACGAATTGCACGACGGGAGTGGGAATTTCGTCGATCGTCAGGGGGGTTGAGTCACACCACATCACCGGTGCGGCGCTGCCGGTCGACGGTGGAGCCAACCAAATTTAAGGCACCACTTAACTGGCCGGCTGGGTCTGCACCCAGTGCTTGACCTCGGCGGTGACGGGGTCGGTGATGTCGTCGAATTCGGGATGCTTTTTGAGCACCGTGCCGACCATGGAACACACAGGGACGATTCGTTTGCCGTCGGCCTGGGTGGCATTGAGCGCCTCTTCGAGGAGAATCGTCGCCAAGCCTCGTCCGCCGAAGGCCGGATCGACCACGGTGTGGTAGAAAACGCGCTGTTCGCCGCGGTCCGCATAGTCCGCGTGGCCGACGGTTTTGCCGTCGACGGCGACGGTGTAGGTCTGGTGCCCTGCGGTGACGGTGGTTGGTGCGCCGGTCTTGTCGGTAGTCATTTGGAGCCCTTTCGTAGCGGTCGTGGTCGGCAAAACACCACTCGCCGATCAGCGAACGTTGCCGTTGCGGCAGTGCGCGTTGCACCCGGATCGCCCGGGTACCACCCAGTGGAATCTCGCGCGGATGCAGCAACCCCGATACCGGCGACCTGCGATGCGCTGCAGGCCAGTTCGGTGGGTGCAGCTTCGAGGTTGCTCATCACCGGTTTTCGCCTCGTGTCTGCCCTTGGCCACGGCGCCGCGCGGCGCCACTACCGTGACAGTACCGGCGGCTGTCCGGCCCGGCCGGCGCTCAGGCGGCCGACCGCGGGCCGATCTGTGCGGCCGGCAGGTGCAACACCACCGCCGGCACCGGAATGGCGTCGTGCTCGCGGCGGGCCAGCAGTGCCGCGTTCTCGGGTAGTTGCCGGGAGTTGATCTCTCCTGCGGCGATACGTCCCAGGATGTCATGGGCCCGGGCAAGCTGGTCGCGTTTACGGTGCTGGCCGCCGGGAAGCTTGACGCCGGCCCAGACGCCGTACTCCTCGCGGTGCGCGATGGCGTGCTGGGCGCACCGGCGCTGCTGCGCCAATGGGCAGCGGCGCAGGCATTGGATCCGCGCCTCGGTGGCCGAGCGTTCGTAGGCGCGCGCCTTTGCCGCGCCGTCACCGCCGTCGTCGTCGGGATAGCCGAACCATAACTCCGGGTTCGCTGCGCAGGGGTGCCCCATGTCGGTCTCCTTATCCGAGTCGAAACGTAGACAAAAGCGTATACACGAAGACAGTGTGCACGCAAGAGAACCGTGATAAAAACGTATATACACAGGGATGGGCAAGCTGCCCTGTGTAATATCCGGCCCATGGCCGGAGTGTGCGGTGAGCCGTGAATCGGCCGGTGCCGCCATCCGCGCATTACGCGAGTCGCGCGACTGGTCACTGGCTGAACTTGCTGCCGCGACGGGCGTAAGCGTCATGGGGCTGAGCTACCTGGAGCGCGGTGCCCGCAAACCGCATAAAAGCACTGTTCAGAAGGTCGAGAACGGACTCGGCTTGCCGCCAGGCACCTACTCACGGCTGCTGGTCGCCGCTGATCCCGACGCTGAGCTGGCCCGGTTGGTCGTCGCGCAACCACCCGAGCCCATGCCACCGCGGCGTGCCGGTGCGGTGGTGGTCGACCGCCATAGCGATACCGATGTGCTGGAAGGTTATGCCGAAGCGCAGCTCGAAGCCCTCAAATCTGTCATCGATCGACTTCCTGCGACGACATCAAACGAATATGAGACGTATATTCTGTCTGTGATCGCGCAGTGCGTGAAGGCAGAGCTGCTGGCGGCGAGCTCGTGGCGGGTTGCCGTCAACGCGGGCGCCGACTCGACGGGTCGGCTCATGCAGCATCTACAGGCACTCGAGGCTACGCGCGGGGCGCTACTGGAGCGGATGCCGATGAGCTTGAGTGCGCGGTTCGATCGCGCATGCACCCAGTCATCGCTACCGGACACGATCATCGCGGCACTCCTCGGTGTCGGCAGTGACGAAATGTGGGATATCCGCAACCGGGGCGTGATCCCGCCCGGAGCGCTCCCCCGCGTGCGAGCCTTCGCCGACGCGGTCGAGGCGGGGTCCTATCCGGCGGCTGGGGCCGAGGACGGAACAGATCAGGACAGCGGCGAGGGGGACTCGTGACCGTAAGTGAAATCGACGCATTAAATCGCGCTCATCAAATGTTCGTCGGTAGCACTCGGCAGCCCAAGCTGGACGCGGACACTTCACGCTACCGCGACCTAGCAGAGCGGGCCGCGGGCCTGAATAGCGATGCGATACAGAGCCATTACCAGCTCGTGGCCGACCGCAACCGGCAGGCGCTGCGTGTCCGCGGCTCGAACGGACGCCGCGGCCGACGACGTTATCGCCGGCGCTCACCAGGACCGGGCCAGGGCCAGTGAACTAACCAAGAACGTGCTCGATCAGGCTCGCGCGGACGCTCGCCGTTGCTCCGGTTACGCCAATGGCCCAACGCGAGGCGATGCGTCGCCGCGCTGCCCGACTGCGAACGCAACGAACCCACGTCCTGTCGGCCCACTCGCGGGCGCAACGTCGCGCGGTGGCGCTGAGGGCGCTGCGGTACCGGATGGCGCACCATCGGGATCCAGCGTTAGCGGGGATGCGGCTGCCGCCGGCGAACAGCCGAGCCGGAATCGCCGTGCGAGCCGCGTTGTCGCGACTTGGCCGTCCCTATGTCTGGGGGGCGACCGGGCCGGACCAGTTCGATTGTTCCGGGTTGGTCCAGTGGTCCTACGCGCACGCCGGTATTCACCTGGACCGCACCACCTATCAGCAAATCAACGAGGGAATCCCGGTGCCACGTTCGCAAGTGCGCCCGGGCGATCTCGTCTTCCCGCACGCCGGACATGTGCAGCTGGCGATCGGCCACAACCTGGTGGTCGAAGCGCCCTACTCGGGTGCTTCGGTCCGGATCAGCCCGCTGGGCAATAACATCGCGATCCGTCGGCCGCTATGAGACCACGCGGAATAGGTTGAACCCATGTCGGAGCAAGCCGGATTTTCGATAGCCGCCATCCAGACGCGTCAGGCAGCCCTGGTGAGCCAACACGGCGCGGCCGCCGAGGCCGACCGGGTGCTGGAGGAACTGGTTGCCAGCGCGCATGCCGCGATGGGTGAGAGCATCCGCCGGCTGGATGCGATCACAACCGAAATCGATCGTGCCGTGTCGGGCCAGGCAGATCTAGGCATCGACACTCCGTTGGGCGCGCGGGAATTTCAGACGTTCCTGGTCGCCAAACAACGTGAGATCGCAGCAGTTGTTGCCCGCGCTCGCGAACTCGATCGCGCGAAAGCGGCGGTTCTGGACAGCTTGCGGGCGCAGTACGCCGGCTCTGCGCGGTTAGGGGAACGCCGATCGCGCTGTGGATAAGCCGCCGGGTGAATTGTCGCGAGGAACCAGCCTGACTACTGTCGCCCGGCATGGAGGGGTCGCAACACATCCTGCAGCGGGACCCGCTGCGGGGCACAGCGCGATTTGCCTAGGCGGATGTCGACATATGACGAGTTGCTTGCCGTCGTGAGGTCCCTCCGGGACCGTACCGGTGACCCAAATGCGTGGCAGACAGGGCTGACACCGATTGAGGTGGCTGCGGTGATCACCCCCACCACGGGCTCGGACCAACTCGTGGCGATTCTCAACAAGATCCGCCAACGACATCCGGACGTGTTCGGCGCCGGAACAACTCCAGCCGGCCAGTCCCCATCAGGCCGGGAACAAGGCGAAGCTGCCGAAGCCATAGCGGACGCCGAAGCTGCCCTGGCACACCAGAATTCAGCTAGCTCGCAACTCGACCTACAAGTGATCACGGCAATCCTCAATGCGCACCTCAAGACAGTCGAGGGCAAAGAAGCGCTAACGACACTGCAGCAAGATACGGAATCCGCGGTACGAACGCGATCAGATCTGGACACCCCGGCTGGCGCACGGGACTTTCAGCGATTCCTCATCGGCAAGCTCCGGGACATCCGTACCGTCGTCGCCAGCGCGAACCTCGACGACTCCTCGAAGTCGGCGCTGATGGCCGCGTGGACATCGCTGTACGAGGCAGCCAACTCACCCAAGAACGAACCGGGCAATCCCTCCCAACATCAACCACCGCCGACGGCCCCCGTTGCGGCGCCCGCACTCGGCACTGCCCACAAGCCGGCAGAGGGGCGAAGCCGGAGGGGAGGCACTCCTGGATTCCCTGCCGACTGACGACCCCGGCCTGCTGGCCGGGGAGCAAGGACCCGCGGCTCCGGCGACGCAGACGCCGCCGGCGGCGCCGACGATGCCGAGCATCCCGAGCGTCGGCGTGGGGCCGCTGCCGGGAGCTGGCATGTCACCGGGCTCGATGGCCGGGTGGGGCGCGCCGGGCGCGTCTCCCTTTACCGGGCTCGCAAGAGGGCGATCCCGCTTTGAAGGAGTGGGACGACCACCAAGATGACGAACACCAGAAGGATGCCGAACACGAGAATGGCGATGACCAGCACAAGGATGGTGACCAGCTCAAAGAGGATGATCACCACAATGAAGAGGCGGCGTCGCAGCAGCCCGAATCACCACAGGCGGGTCCGACGACTGTGACGCTGCCCGACGGTGACACGGTGACGGCTGCCACCCCGCAGCTGGCCGCAGCAATCCAGGCCGCGGCGGGCGGGACGCCGATTGCCGATGCGTTCCACCAACAGGGAATTACCATTCCCGCACCGGGAACAGCGGTGACCAACCCCGTCGATCCGGTTCGGGTCACACCGGGAGATATCGGTATTTTCACCGACCGCCATGCGCTTGGGCTCGGCCACGGTAAGGCCCTTCTCGACGGCCAAATTGAGCAGATTGTCGCCGTAACCGGGCCGAGCTTTCTAGGCTGGGAGCATCCGCCGGCCGCGGCGACCGCGACCGCGCCTACCGGGACCGAAGCACCGACACCCACCCGGCCGGCGTCAACGTCGACCACCTGACAACCAGGATCAACCGACACAGGCATAGAAGTGAACTCGCCGGCGGCGCGGCCGGCGGCGGATGAACAGGAGACAACGGATGGCAGATCGAATCCACGTAGTGCCCGACCACTTGCGTGCAGCCGCCGGGCATCATCAGGAGACCTCCGATTACTTGCGGACCATTCCGGCGACCCATGCAGCCATTCAGGCGAGCCTGGACTCACTCGGACCGATCTTCGGTGAGCTTCGCGATGCCGGACGGGACCTGCTTGAGCTGAGACGGCAGTGCTACGAGCAACAAGCCGACGACCACGCAGAGATGGCACACAAATTGACGACGTCGGCGGCGATCTGGGAGCAGCACGAAAAAGATGCGTCCAGCGACCTCGGCGGCATCGCCGATGGCGGTCGATGACAGACGCCAATCCTGCCTTCGACACCGTTCACCCAAGCGGACATATCCTTGTCCGCTCCTGCCGCGGCGGATATATGCACAGCGTGGCGTTGAGTGCGGAGGCGATGGATACCGACGCCGACACGTTGGCGCGGGGCATCGTGCTGACAGCCGATGTGTCGTGCCTCAAAGCGTTGCTGGAAGTCCGTGGTGAGATCATCGCGGCGGGGCACACCCCGTCCGCGGAGGTTCCCACCCCCCACGATCTCGACTCGGCCATCGAGAAATTGCTGGCGCATCAGCTCCGCCGCCGCGACGACGCGGAATGAGCTCGAAACGTCCTGGAATGGACCGGCAGCCTAAAGGAGCCAAGTCTTGGCGGTATCGGGGTCGGGCGCGATATCGGTCGGCGGCTCGATGGGATTGGCGCCGAACAACTCTCGCGCGCGGCCGAGCAGAGCGCGCACTTCGTCGAGTTGCTGCTGCAGCGCAGAATCAGCCATATCTCTACGGTACCCAGCGCAGCGTGGCCGCACAATTCACCGTATGACGGGCAGCTATCGGCCACCGGTGGTGACGACGACCCGTTGTGCAGCGTTCCGCTCGTTCCAAGCCGCCTCGATGTCGGTCAGTGGCACCGCGCGCGCGTCGATATGTAACGCGCCGCTGGTGATTTCGTTGGCGAGGGCGGGCAATTCGGCCACGATGTCGCGCGTTGGTACCGACCCCTGTCCGCTGCCGACAATCTGCATCCGGACGGCGCGCAGCGCTGCGGAAGCGATCTCGGCCGAGGGGCCAGCCGACCGAACCGATCTCGATCCAGCTCAGCGGGTGTCCAGGGTCGGAGCGGTTGCCGGCGATTCCGGCCATCACGTCGGCTGTGATCGGCCCCCAGAGGTAGTCGATGACGACATCGACATCGCGTGCCGCCCGGGCGAGATCACTTACCGCCGTGGCGCCGTCGAGTTGGACGGTGCTGTCGGCTCCGAGGCCGCTGAGGTCCGAGAGCCGCGCAGCGTTGCGCCCGGCACCGATGACGTGGCCGGCACCAAGGCGCTTGGCGATTTGAACCGCCAGCTGGCCGGAGCTGCCGGTGGCGCCAAGGATCAGCACCGTTTGGCCAGGCTCGAAGTTGATGCGCCGGCGAAGAGCGACCCACGAGGACATAGCGGGATTCATTGCGGCGGCCACGTAACACAGGGTCGGCGTCGTCGGGCAACACGACGCTGCGGCGTAGGTCGACGACGGTTTGTTCGGCCATCGCGCCCACGCTGGTGTCGGACAAGTGGAAGTAGCGCAGCGTGCCGTCGGGAGCGCGGCCCACCCCGTCGATACCGGGGACCAGGGGTAGGTCCCCGGAGCTGGTGTAGTGCGAGCCGTCTGCCTGAGACCGCACCCGCGGATGCAGTCCGGAGGCAATGACGTCAATCAGAACCTCGTCGGCCGACTGCGGAGTGGGGGTGGGGAATTCGGTGTAAGCCGGTGGCGTGTCGAAGCTGGTGACGACGGCTGCATGCATGTTCGTTCCCCGTTGCGCTAGTGCCTAGATAGATGGTAACACGAACTATATTAGATGGCGTTGCGAACTATCTCAAGGTAGAGTTGTCGTCATGGATGTGGCCGAGGATCTCAGGGACAGCCTGGTGCAGGTGTCATTCACGGTGATCGCCGCGCTGACCAGGGTGGCGGCCGAACACGACCTCTCGCTGACCCAACTGCGGGTCTTGGGAATACTGCGTGACCGCGAACCGACGATGGCCGAGCTGGCAACCTATCTCGGGCTGGAACGCTCCACGGTCAGTGGACTCATCGACCGCGCAACCCAGCGTGGGCTGGTGCGCAAGACCGGCCATCCCGACGACGGCCGCTCGGTGCGGGTCAGCCTGACCGCCGAAGCGCAGGGACTCGCAACAGTGGTCATTGCCGAGATCGGTGAGTTCACGGCCCCTTTGACGGGTCGCCTCAACTCGAGCGAGCGGAAGCGACTTACCTCCCTGCTGGGAAAAGTTCTCGGTCGCTAAGGGCGCCGCTTCAGCGGAAATTACCGTTTAGACACACGTCTAATTGGGTATCTCTGTCTTCACGGGAAAGTGGTTCCCGAACACAACGGAGGTGACGATGCCTGGTCGTGGAATTATCGGCGGGATTGTCTTGGTGTGGCTGCTCATTGGAGTATTCGCGGCGTGGCAACGCGATTACTTCGCGGGCGGCCCAACAAATTGTGTCACCGCGGGAAACATCGCACTGACTGTGGTGGCCGGGCCCCTGAACTATGGGGGTGTCAATCCGAAAGTCGGAGATTGCCATGTACCGCAACCTAGTTCTATGTCCAGTGGCCTAGAGCCCCTCACACAAAGGAAAGTGTCATGATCGTCTTAGGTGCAATTCTGCTCATTCTCGGTTATGTGTTCCCGGCGCTCCACATATTGTGGGTGATCGGTGTCATTCTGCTTGTTGTCGGCGCGGTGATGTGGGTCTTGGGCTCGGTCGGTCGCCCGGTTGGCGGCAGGCGGCACTATTACTAAACCGCACCCGGCGTAACAGCTCGGTATTAGACAGGTCGCGTGACTGCTCAGCAGCCACGCGACCTGCCATTTTCACAGCTCAAGCAAAGAGAGGTCATAGCGCCGACCAAGTTAGGCGCGCATACTCGAAGTTATGACGCACCCGCGAGCATCGGTTGACCGTGTTGTCATGTGCCGCGCCGATGGCCACCCCATCAATGTGCTCGTTGTCGACGACGAGGCTGTGCTTGCAGAAATGGTGTCAATGGCCCTGCGCTATGAGGGCTGGAATATCGCCACTGCGGGCGACGGAACGTCCGCGATCGCCTCGGCGCGTGCCCAACGGCCCGACGTCGTTGTCCTCGATGTGATGCTGCCGGACATGAGTGGGCTCGATGTGTTGCACAAATTGCGCGAAGAGAGTCCGCAACTGCCGGTGCTGCTGTTGACGGCCAAGGACGCGGTGGAAGACCGCATCGCCGGATTGACCGCCGGCGGCGACGACTACGTCACCAAACCGTTCAGCATCGAGGAGGTAGTGCTGCGGTTGCGTGCGCTGTTGCGGCGCACCGGTGTGACGACCGTTGACAGCGGCGCACAACTGGTGGTCGGCGACTTGGTGCTCGACGAGGACAGCCACGAGGTCACCCGCGCCGGCGAGCCGATCTCGTTGACCTCGACCGAGTTCGAGCTGCTGCGGTTCATGATGCGCAACGCCAAACGAGTGCTGAGCAAGGCACAGATCCTTGACCGCGTATGGAGCTACGACTTCGGCGGCCGGTCCAACATCGTGGAACTCTATATTTCCTATCTGCGCAAGAAGATTGACAGCGGTCGCGACCCAATGATCCACACGCTGCGCGGCGCGGGTTATGTCCTCAAGCCAGCACGTTAGCGCCTGGGGGGCCTGGTCGCTTCGGCAACGGCTGCTGGTCGGGCAAGTCGTCGTACTGGCCATCGTGTGCATCGGAATCACCGCGGCGACCGAACTGGCTCTGCGCCACCATCTGGTGAAGCAACTCGACGGTCAGCTTGCGGGCACGTCTTACCGCTCGGCGCTGATGTACCCCGAACCCAACCGCCCAGGCTGGCGGCACGAGCCGCACAGCTATTACCCGAGGGCAGGCCCCGGTCCGAGGTTCCTCGACGCCCCAGGCCAGCCGGCGGGCATGGTGGCTGCGGTAGTCAGCCACGGCAAGGCAGGCGATGCCGGATACCTCACCAGCAGCGGTGCTCGGGCGGCGTTGAGTCCGGCGGCCGTCTCCCAATTGGAGCGGGTTGCCGGTAGCCGAAAGCCGGTGACCATGGACCTAGACGGCCTGGGCCGGTATCGCGTCATCGCCGCACCGAGCCGCAGTGGGGGCGACGTGATCGTCACTGGCCTGTCGATGTCCAACGTCGACGCGACGATGATGCGAATGCTCATCATTCTCGGGATCGTTACCTTGATCGCGCTCGGTGCAGCGACCGGCGCCGGCGTCGTCATCATCAGGCGGGCGCTGGCTCCGCTGCGGCGCGTCGCGCAGACGGCCAGTGAAGTCGTCGACTTGCCGTTGGACCGCGGCGAGGTCGAACTACCGGTCCGAGTGGCCGAATCGGACGCAAACCCCTCGACCGAGGTGGGCCAACTCGGGTCGGCGCTGAATAGCATGCTTGACCACATCGCCGCCGCGCTGTCGACGCGACAGGCCAGCGAGACCCGGGTGCGCCAGTTCGTCGCCGACGCCAGCCATGAGCTGCGCACGCCGCTCGCCGCGATCCGCGGCTACACCGAGCTGGCGCAGCGCATGACCAAGAGTGACGAGGATCCCGAGGCGGTGGCGCACGCGCTGAGCCGGGTGGCCTCCGAAACCGTTCGGATAACGGGCCTGGTCGAGGACCTGCTGCTGCTGGCCCGCCTGGACTCCGGCCGGCCACTGGAACGCGAGCCGGTCGACCTGTCGAGTTTGGCGGTCGACGCGGTCAGCGACGCGCACGTCGCCGGACCGGATCACCAGTGGGAGCTCGACCTGCCTGACGAGCCGGTGGTCGTCACCGGTGATGCGGCCCGGCTGCACCAGGTGATGACAAACTTGCTGGCGAACGCGCGCGTCCACACCGGTGCCGGCACGGTGGTGACTGCCCGATTGACCACCGAGCCCGTTCACGCCGTGCTACAGGTCATCGACAACGGTCCCGGCATCCCGTCAGGGCTGCAGTCAGAAGTATTCGAGCGGTTCGCTCGCGGCGACTCGTCGCGGTCCCGGAAAGGCGGCAGCACCGGGCTGGGCCTGGCCATCGTTTCCGCTGTGGTCAAGGCGCACGACGGAACGATCGGTGTCAGCAGCTCGCCCGGACATACCGAATTCACGGTGCGGTTGCCACTCAACGGGCGTCGCGAGTCGTAAACGCGCACACGACCCGCCGAGAAGTGCCGCCGTGACTTATATTTCGGCGTTTAGGAGCAGGTCGCGTCGACCTCGAACGGCTTGTTCGTCGGCTGCGTCGGGTTGGCCATGTCGATCCCCGTCGCCGTACCGGTCACCTTGTAGGTGTTGCCGTCCACGGTCACCGAGGCGTTGCCCTGACCACCCGGCGCGTATTGAAGGGTCACACCGTTGACGTTGCCCAGCTGAACCGCTTTCACCGCCGGCGGCGTGGCGTCGGTGAGCACGACACTAATTCCGGTGCCGCTCCCCCCGACCGCAATGGAGATATTGCCGCCGGCCTTGGTGCAGACAGTGGTGCCCTGAACATTCTGGTCCTTGCCATCAATGGTGACTTTCGCCGCGTTCGCGCCGCCCACCGATACGGAGCCGCCGGGCACCGAGGTCGCAACACCGCCGCCACTCGACTTGCTGCCCGAACACCCGGAAATACCTGCGGCCAGAATCGCCGCTCCGGCCACCGCAATCGTCAATTCGCGCTTCACCCGTGCTCCTTTGCCCGATGTCGTGGTCCGTCCAGGATGGAGGACCATCTGGGCAGTATGCGGGTTTGCCGGGCCGCGCAAAAGAGGGTAGGTGAAAAATTCTTTTCGATTTCCGAAATCCACTGCGCGTTCATTGCGGAATGACGGCCGGCCAGGTCTATCCAGATCCTTTGGGGTGACGCCCAGTTAATGGCAATGTGTTGCCGGTGGATCACAAACCTCCTACCGCAGTCATCGAGTCCGCGCATCGCCAACACGCCCTGCCGTTGCATGACACGAGGGATTTCGACGATGCCGATCGTGGGTTCATCGCTGCCCTGTCCCCGTGCGTCATCAAAGCCGCAGACGGCCGTGTGGTGTGGGACAACGACGCGTACTCATTTCTCAGCGGCTCCGCGCCGACCTCGGTGCATCCCAGCTTGTGGCGGCAGTCGACGTTGGCTGCCAAACAGGGACTGTACGAAGTGGTGCCGGGCATCTACCAGGTCCGCGGCTTCGACCTCTCGAACATCACCTTCGTCGAGGGCGACACCGGCATCATCGTTATCGATCCATTGGTGTCGACCGAGGTGGCGGCCGCGGCGCTGGATCTGTATCGAACGCACCGGGGCGGCGGCGACCGCCCGGTGATCGCGGTGATTTACACCCACAGCCACGTCGACCATTTCGGCGGCGTGCTGGGCGTCACCTCGCAGGCGGACGTGGACAGTGGCGCGGTCGCGGTGCTGGCACCCGAAGGATTCGTCGAACATGCGGTGCAGGAGAACGTCTACGCCGGTCCGGCAATGACGCGGCGGGCGACGTACATGTACGGCACCCTGCTGGCCCGCGGACCCGCGGACCAGGTGGGCTGCGGACTCGGCCAGGCCACGTCCACTGGTGAGGTAGCGGTCATCGTCCCGACCGTCGACATCCGAACGACCGGTGAAAAGCACACCATCGACGGTGTGGAGATCGAATTCCAGATGGCACCCGGGACCGAGGCTCCCGCCGAAATGCATTTCTATTTCCCGCGCTTCCGGGCTTTGTGCATGGCCGAGAACGCCACTCACAACCTGCATAACCTGCTGACGCTGCGGGGCGCCCTGGTTCGTGATCCGCACGCGTGGTCGGGCTACCTGACCGAGGCGATTGACACCTTCGCCGACCGCGCTGACGTCGTGTTCGCCTCGCATCACTGGCCGACCTGGGGGCGCGAGCGCATCGTCGAATTCATGTCGCTGCAACGCGACATGTACTCGTACCTGCACGACCAGACGCTTCGGCTGCTTAACCAGGGGTATACGGGCGTCGAGATCGCCGAAATGTTTGAGCTGCCACCGGCTCTCGAGCAGGCCTGGCACACCCATGGGTACTACGGGTCAGTCAGCCACAACGTGAAAGCCGTCTACCAACGGTATATGGGTTGGTTCGACGGCAACCCGGCCCGGCTGTGGGTGCACCCACCCGAGGCGCTGGCCCCCCGTTATGTCGAGGCGATGGGCGGGATCGACCGGGTCGTCGAGCTTGCTAAAGCGGCCTTCGATTCGGGTGATTTCCGGTGGGCGGCTACACTACTGGATCACGCAGTGTTCACCGACAGTAGCCATGTCGCGGCCCGCGGGCTGTATGCCGACACGCTGGAGCAGCTGGGCTACGGCGCCGAGAACGCGACCTGGCGCAACTTCTTCATGAGTGGGGCCACCGAATTGCGCGAGGGCAATTTCGGCACCGCGGGTACGGTCGCGTCAATGTCGCTGCTCGGTCAGCTGACTCCGGAGCAGGTCTTCGACAGCCTGGCAATTCGCGTCAACGGACCGCGTAGCTGGGACCTCGATATCGCCTTTGACGTCTCGTTCGCCGATCTGGACACCAACTATCGGCTCGCCCTGCGAAACGGGGTGTTGGTGTATCGCAAGATTCCGGCGGACTCGGTGACCGCAACCGTTACGATCAAGTTGGCCGGCAAGTTTCGGCTGCTATTGGTGGCAGCAGGCGACTTTACTTCCCCTGGGCTGCAGATATCTGGCGACCAGGCGGCGCTCCAGACGTTCCTGGGTGTGCTCGACTCGCCGGACACGAACTTCAACATCGTCACCCCATAACGTGAAGTTACTCGGGCCGCATCAAGCGACGTCGATAACTACCTTGCCCAGGACCTTGCGCTCGGCCACGTGCCGCAATGCCGCCGCCGTCTCGGACAACGGGAAGCGCGCGCCGATGTAGGGCTGGACTGTCCCGGCGGTGAACATCTGTGACAACTCCGCCAAGTCGCGCGCGGAATCGTCGGGCCGGTCGCTCACGAAGCTGCGGATCTCCATGCCGCGGATGGTGATCCCCTTGAGCAGAACGAGATTGAGTGGAATTGCCGGGATCGACCCGGCAGCGTAGCCAAGCGTGATGAACAGCCCGCCGCGGGCGAGGCCCCGCAGCGCCGGCTCGGAATACGAACCGCCGACTGGGTCGATGACCACCCGCGCGGCGTCGCCGGTCAGTTCGCGGATGCGGGATTTCAGGTCCTCACGGTCGTAGTCGACGGTGGCCTCGGCGCCACGCTGCCTGCACAGTCTGAGCTTTTCCGGGCTGGACGCCGCGGCCAGCACCCGGGCGTTCATGGCCACCGCCAGGTCGACGGCGGCCAGACCCACCCCGCCCGCGGCGCCCAGCACGACAACCCATTCCCCTTGTTCGACTTCGGCTATCGAGCGCAAAGCATGGTAAGCGGTGCGGTAGGTGACGCCGAACGCCGCGGCCGCGGCGAATTCCACGTTGTCGGGGATCGCCGCCACGGCCGGTGCGTAGAGCAGGGCTTTCTCGGCGAAGGCCCCGATCGGCGTGCTGCCGAAGACGCGCTGGCCCGGTCGAAACGGCACGTCCGCGCCGACGGCCAGGACCTCGCCCGCCAATTCGCTGCCAGGGGTGAACGGAACTGGAATCTTGACCTGATACTTGCCCGCGATGAGCAGCACGTCGGGAAAGTTGACCGCGGCGGCGTGGACCCGGACCAACACCTGGCCGGGTCCCGGGATGGGCTCGGGGACGTCCTCGATCACCAGGTCATCCGGCGTGCCGTAGGAGCGGCAGAGAACTGCTCGCATCAATTGGCCTCCAGCCCGTTCAGGCAGAACCGCACCACATGTGCGATGTCGTCGGGCCCGGGCCGCTCGCCCGAACCCATGTATCGCCGCAATGTGGCGGCGGTGCAGCAGAACACCGCATCGACATCGCGCTCGACATCGGGGCTACCCAGCATGGCGATCGGCTCGATCAGCAGATCGCGCAACGGGTGCATCATTTCCTGGTCGGCAGCGCGCCAGTTGGCCCCGGCTGACATCTGTCCGGCCGCGGCGCGGCTCTTGCTGATCAGTTCCGGCTCGGCGACCTGCGCCAGGGTGCCCTCAATCCAGCGTGCGATCTTGTCGTGCGCGCTGGATTCCTTGGCCATCTGATGCTGCAGATAAGACACAACGATTGCCACCCCGCGTTCCATCACCGCCAGAATGAGTTCGTCCTTGCCAGCGAAATACCGGTAGAAGGCTTTGTTCGACGACCCGGCCTCGGCCACAATGTCGCTGACCCGAGGCGGCTCCGGCGCGACCCGTTCCATCACCCGCACCGCCGCTGCCAGGATGCGTTCGACCTCCTCGGTCGCCTCACGTTGGCGGTCGTCGAGCGCACGCTCGACGGCGGCCGCAACCCGATTGTTCACCGGGAGTCGGGAAGCGCGGGGACGCGACCGACGAGGTGGCCATACTTGGCCCGCGCGGCATCACGGCGGACATCCAGCATCTCGCTGGGCCATTCCGCATCTTCGGCCTCGTACCCCTTGAACAGCATTCGGGCCAGGTTGACCTTGTGCGCCTCGGTGGGCCCGTCCGCCAGCCCGAGCGCGATGCCGCCGAGTAATACGTTGACCAGTGGCAGCTGGTCGGTGAGACCAAGCGCGCCGTGCACCTGGATCGCGCGCAGTGCAATTGATTTCAGCACCTGCGACGCCAAGATCTTGCACGCGGCGATCTCGGCCCGGGCCGCACGCTCGTCGCCGCTGTCGATCAGCCACGCGGCGTGCAGCACAGTCAGCCGGAACGGCATCAACTCGGTGTAAGAGTCGGCCACGAACTCCTGCACCAATTGTTTGTCCGCGAGCAAACTGCCTTGTGTGAAACGGCTTTTCGCTCGCCGCGACATCATCTCGACCGCCCGCTGTGCCATGCCGATCGCGCGCATCGCGTGATGCAGCCGCCCGCCGGCCAGTCGGGTCTGCAGAATCAGGAAGCCCTGACCGGGTTCACCGAGCAACGCATCCGAGGGAACTCGAACCCCGTCGTAATGCACCAGGGAATGCCCCGGTTCGTGGGGATCCGCTCCAGCCAGGTGGTGGGTGGCTTCCAGGTTGAGGCCCTCGGTTCCTGCCGGGATCAGGAACGTCGACGCGCCTTGGTGCACTGGCACGTCGGGATCGGTGATCGCCACGACGATGAAGAACGAGGCGACGGACGCATTGGAGGAAAAGTACTTGTGTCCGGTGATGACCCAGTCCGAGCCGTCGCGGACGGCGCGGGTGGTGAAGACCCTCGGATCAGCACCGCCCTGCGGCTCCGTCATCGAAAAGCAAGAGAAGATCTCCCCGGACAGCAACCCGGCCAAGTAGCGGTCCTTCTGAGCCGGGGTTCCGAAGCGCGCGATGATCTCGGCATTGCCGGTGTCGGGTGCCTGCGTTCCGAACACGATCGGGGCCCACTGGCTGCGGCCCAGAATCTCGTTGATCAACGTCAGCTTCACCGCACCAAAGCCCTGGCCGCCCAGTTCCGGTCCCAAATGCGGTGCCCACAAGCCGTTATCGCGGACCTGCTGCTTGAGCGGGTCCACAACGCGACGCCGCTCATCGTTGAGCGGCAGGAACTCGCAGCCCGGGAACAACACCTCGAGGGGTTCGACTTCTTCGCGTACGAATTCGCGGATCCAGTCGAGCTTCTTCTCGAACTCCGGTTCGGTGGAGAAATCCCAAGACATTCGAATACTCCTCAGTTTTTAGGGGAAGCCGCCATCGACGCGCACGATCGAACCGGTGGTGAAGCTGGACGCGTCAGAAGCCAGGAACAGTGCGGCGCCGACGATTTCAGGCGGGTCTCCGGCGCGTTTCAGCGACATATGGCCGAAGATATTGGTTTCCACCCGGTCGAGATTCCAGGCCTTGCTGACATCGGTCAAAAACGGTCCCGCCATCAGCGTGTTGACCCGTACGCTCGGACCGAACGTCCGCGCCAGGCCCTCGGTCATGGCATTGAGCCCGGCCTTGGCGGCGGCGTACGGAATCATGCCGGCATCCGGACGCAGCGAGCCGGCGGAACTCACATTGATGATCGACCCGCTGCCAGCGGCTACCATACGCTCGCCCACCAGGGCCGATAACCGGAATGGCCCCTTGAAGTTCAGGTTGACCACTGCGTCGAAAAGCTTCTCGGTGACATCGGTCAGCTTGTCGTAGAGGGGAGACATGCCGGCATTGTTGATCAACGTGTCGACCTTGCCGAACCGGTCGTAGGTCGCCTCAACCAGTCCGTCGAGCTGATCCCAGCGCCCCACATGCACCTGGTACGGCATGGCGGCGCGGCCGGTCTCGACCTCGACCTCTTTGGCCACCGACACGCAGTTGTCCATGTTGCGGCTGGCGATCACCACGTCGGCCCCACAGCGCGCGGCGCCAAATGCCATTTCGCGTCCCAGTCCGCGACTGCCCCCGGTGATCAACACCACCCGGTCTGTGAGATCGAAAAGCTCTTCCGCATAGCTCATTTCGCGGCCTATCCGATCAGGCTTTGCTCGGCAATGACCGGGCGAGTTCGGCCGCTGTGTCGATGAGCTGCGGGATCATCGACCCGAAAGCGTCGGCAATCTTGGGATCTACTTTGCCTGTGCGCACCCCGGCTGCATACGTCTTCTCCAGCACGATGCCGAGTTTCCAATTGGCCAGCACCAGGTAGTAGTCGATGTTGTCGGTGGAAAGCCCGCTGACCGACTCGTAGTGTTCCAATAGTTCGCTGCGAGTCGGCATGCCGCGCATGTCCAGATAGAACCCGGCTTCACGGGGCTTTTCGCCGTCGTATCCCAGTAAGCACCATGCGAGATCCAGCAGCGGATCACCGACGGTCGTCATCTCCCAGTCCACGATCGCGGCCAGCCGCGCCGGCCCCCCGTGCGCAAACATGACGTTGGCGAACTGATAGTCGCCGTGCATGATGCCCGCCCGGTAATGCGAGGGCCGGTTGCGGCGGAGCCAGTCGGAGGCCTCGTCCAGTCGGGGAAGCTCACGCACCTTGTAGCTGTCCAGAAACGCCAGCCAGCGATCTACCTGTCGTTCGTGGAATCCGTCGGGGCGCCCGAAGCCGTCCAGGCCTTGGGCGCGCCAGTCCACCCGGGCCAGCTTGGCGGCGCCTTCGACGAGTTCGAACGCCAGCCCGCGTCGCGCCACCAGATCGGTGGCGAACGGCGCCTGCCATCCGCCGTCGTCCATCGGGCTCCACCCGTCTACTGCCTGCATCACGTAGAAGGGCATCCCGAGGATGGTGCCGCTCTCGTCGGCAGCGATCAGACTCGCGTGCGGCACGTCCGTCCCGGATAGAGCCCGGACCAGCCGGATCTCTCGCAACAGGCCATCGATGCGGGTGGCGTCGGCGCGAGCACCGGGCATTCGGAGCACCATGTGCTCGGCCGTGTGCCCCGAACCGCGTTGGATCAGGTACAGGGTGTTCTGCGACCCGCCCTTGAGCTGTTGCAGCACCGGTTGTTCGCCGTTGCCCGGGGCATCGTTGGCATCGAGCCAACGACCAAGAACACCCGGGTCCAGTTGAGTTTCGCCAGCAGTCGCCATTGTCCGCACACCCCAATCTCTGAATAGAGAATAGCATTCTCTTTCGCCTGGGGCGGTGCCACGGCCGCCCTCATGTAAGGCTTAGCGGCATGCAAGTGCTTCTGGTCCGGCATGCGTTACCGCTGCGCAGCGAACATGGCGAGGGTTCCGACCCCAATCTCTCGGATGAAGGAATCGCGCAGATCGCGCGGCTGCCCGAGGCGTTGGCCAGGTTCCCCGTTACCCGCGTCGTCAGCAGCCCGCAGCGCCGCGCCATCCAGACCGCCGAGCCAGTTGCCGCGGCGCGGGAACTGCCCGTGGAGATCGACGACCGGTTCGCCGAATACGACCGTGACCTTCCGGCCTACATCCCCGTCGAGCAGATCCGCGCGGAAAACCCCACGGAGTGGGCCCGACTGGTCCAGGGGCATCTGCCCAGTGCGGTCGACGAAGTCGCCTTTCGGGCGCGGGTGCTGGCGGCCGTGGCTGATCTTGTCGACAGTGTCGATCCCGAGGACACTGTCGCGGTGTTCAGCCACGGCGGGGTGATCAACCTGCTCCTGCACGAGATTCTGGGGACGGCCCGGATGTTGTCCTTTCAGGTGGACTACACATCGGTGACCCGCCTGCTGTACTCGCGATCCGGCCAGGCGATGGTGGCATCGGTCAATACGACCGAGCACGTGTGGGACCTGTTGCCCCGCAATCAGCGCCTCCTCGATGGCAATTAGTCGGGGTAACGACTTCGCTACCGATGGGACAAGTTGTTCACGCCGGGCAGTCGGCGATGGTAAACAAGTTCGGTGACTTCGGCTGACCGACTTGACGGGCTGGACCTGCCAGCGCTGGGCCGGTATCTGAGTTCGCTCGGCATCGAGCGTGACGGCGAATTACGGGCGGACTTCATCTCCGGGGGCCGCTCCAATCTGACGTTTCGCGTGTACGACGACAAGACGAATTGGCTGGTCCGGCGTCCACCGCTGCACGGGTTGACACCATCGGCGCACGATATGGCCCGCGAATACAAGGTGGTTGCGGCGCTGCAGGACACGGCGGTTCCGGTGGCGCGCACGATCGCGCTGTGCGCCGACGATTCAGTGCTGGGCGCGCCGTTCCAGATCGTCGAATTCGTTGCCGGGCAAGTGGTGCGCCGTCGCGCTCAACTCGAATCGCTCAGTCGCACGGTCATCGACGGCTGCGTCGACTCGTTGATCCGGGTCCTCGTCGACCTGCATGGCGTCGACCCGAACGCCGTCGGGCTGGCCGATTTCGGCAAACCCAGCGGCTACCTGGAACGCCAGGTGCGCCGATGGGGCTCGCAATGGGATTTGGTGCGGCTGCCCGACGACCATCGCGATGCCGATGTCGAGCGACTACATTCCGGTCTGCGCCAATCCATTCCGCCGCAGAGCCGAACCTCGATCGTGCACGGCGACTACCGGATCGACAACACCATTCTGGACGTCGACGACCCGACGCGGGTTCGCGCCGTTGTGGATTGGGAGCTCTCCACGCTGGGCGACCCGCTCAGCGACGCGGCCTTGATGTGCGTCTACCGGGATCCCGCGCTGGACCTGATCGTCAATGCGCAGGCAGCATGGACGTCGCCGCTGCTACCGACGGCCGACGAGCTGGCAGACCGGTACTCGCTGGTTTCCGGGTTGCCACTCGCGCACTGGGAGTTCTACATGGCGCTGGCGTACTTCAAGCTCGCCATCATCGCGGCCGGCATCGACTTCCGCAGGCGGATGTCCGACCAAGCGCGCGGCAAGGGCGACTCCGAGCACACACCCGAAGTCGTCGCGCCGTTAATCTCCCGCGGCCTGGACGAGCTCGCCAAGCTACCGGGTTAGAGGGTCTCGGTGCTTGTGGTCTGGACCGCGGTAGCCGCCGCGAAGTGCTTTTTTGCCGTGCGCCGCAGCTGAAGCATCCGCGCGGTGCCGACCGCCACGGTGAGCAGGCCGCCCGCCACTGCGGCCAGCAGAATGGCCACGCCCAGCGGCAAGGTCCAATGCCAGCCGAAGAACGCGAAGGATGCCGACGCCGTGTTCTGCGCTATGAAGATCAGCAGCAGGATCAAGGTCAGGAACCCGACAGTCAACGCGGACCACAGGGCGCCCGCGCGGGTGAACTTGACCGCCGGTTCCACGGGTGTCACAACGACGTGGGATTCCGGGGCCGGGCTCGTCGAGTCAGAAGAGTGGCTGCTCATGTGTCCATCTTTGCCCCATCTGCCACAGAAAGAAACCGGCAGCGCAGAAAACTTGGCCGCACCTGCGTCGGGGCAGCAGCGTGCCGCCGATTCTGGCGTTACTGTCAGCGGTATGGGGATGCTGCGGCGCCTGCGCAGTGCAACGGTGCGCGCGGCGGTCTGGTTCGCCACGGTCTGTCTGCTTGCGGCTTGCAGCAATTCCGATCCGCTCGGGCCGGAAACCCGTGACGTCAAATCCATCGTGGTCGGTTCCGGTGACTTCCCGGAATCTGAGATCATCGCCGAGATCTATGCACAAGCTTTGCAGGCCAACGGCTTTGATGTCGGGAGGCGGATGGGAATCGGTAGCCGAGAGACGTATATCCCGGCGCTCAAAGACCATTCCATCGACCTCGTACCGGAGTACATCGGCAATCTGTTGCTGTATTTCGAAGCTGACTCCAGTGCAACCATGCTGGACGCCGTCGAGTTGGAGCTCTACAAGAAGCTGCCGGGGGACCTGTCAATTCTGACACCGTCACCGGCTTCGGACACCGACACGATCAGCGTTACCAGCGCCACCGCCGGCTCGTGGCATCTGAAAACGATCGCTGACCTGGCCGCACACTCGCCAGATGTGAAGTTCGGTGCCTCGTCGTCGTTCCAGAACCGGCCGTCCGGGCTGCCCGGGTTGAAGCGAAAGTACGGTCTCGACATCAGGCCGGGCAACTTCCTGGCCATCGAGGACGGTGGTGGTGCGGTGACCGCACGTGCGCTGGTTGAGGGACGCGTCAACGCCGCCAACGTCTTCAGTACGTCACCGGCCATCTCGCAACACCATTTGGTGGTACTCGAAGACCCGGCCCACAACTTCCTGGCCGGCAACATTGTGCCGCTGGTGAATTCGCAGAAGAAGTCCGACCGCCTCAAAGAGGTGCTGGACGCGGTATCGGCAAAGCTCAACTCGTCGGCGGTCTCGGCGCTGAACGCCACGGTGGAGGGCAACGCGGGTATTGATCCTGCCCAGGCAGCGCGAAATTGGATACGGTACAACGGCTTCGACCATTCAATCGGGCAATGATCGGATTCGACTCCAATGATAATCGACTCCATGATTAAATTCGATAACGTCAGCAAGGTATTTCACGGCGACAACACCGCCGTTGATGAGCTGAGCCTGGAGGTCCCCGCCGGCAAGTTGACGGTTTTCGTCGGGTCCTCGGGCAGCGGCAAGACCACGGCGCTGCGGATGATCAATCGGATGATTGAGCCGACCAGCGGCACCATTACGGTCGACGGGGCCGACGTGTCGACCGTCAACCCGGTCAAGCTGCGGCTGGGAATCGGTTATGTCATCCAGAATGCCGGTTTGCTACCCCACCAGCGTGTCATCGACAATGTCGCGACGGTGCCGGTACTACAGGGGCAGCCTCGGCGGGCGGCCCGCAGAGCCGCCTACGCGGTGCTCGAACGTGTCGGGCTGGATTCCACAGTCGCTACCCGCTATCCCGCGCAGCTTTCCGGAGGCGAACAACAACGCGTCGGAGTGGCACGCGCCCTGGCCGCCGATCCACCCATCCTGCTGATGGACGAGCCGTTCTCCGCCGTCGACCCGGTCGTTCGTCACGAGCTGCAGAACGAAATACTGCGTCTGCAAAGCGAATTACGCAAGACCATCGTTTTCGTGACGCACGACATCGACGAGGCACTCAAACTCGCCGACCAAGTCGCGGTGTTCGGGCGAGGCGGCGTGCTGCAGCAGTACGACGAACCCGCGCGGCTGCTGTCGCGGCCGGCCAACAATTTCGTGGCGAAATTCATCGGTCTGGGCCGTGGCTATCGCTGGTTGCAACTCATCGACGGGTCCGGGCTGCCGATGCACGACATGGAGCGGGTCGCTGCGAGCGGCCTCTCTGAGAGTGCCCAAGTTCTGCAGGCTTGGACGCTGGTGGTCGACGACGACGGCGTGCCGTTGGGGTGGATTGACGCCGACGGCCTGCGCAGCCATCGAGGTGGTGCGTCGTTGTCCGACGTCCTGAGCGCCGTTGGTGCGCAGTTCGGGCCGGGCGGAAACCTCAGTCAGGCTCTCGATGCGGCGTTGTCCTCGCCGTCGTCGATGGGCATCGCGGTCGACCACGAGGGCAAGGTCGTCGGCGGCATTCTGGCCACCGACGTGCTGGCCGTGGTGGAAGCCCGGCGGCGGGCCTGAACGGGATCGCGCATGCACTATCTCCTCAAGCACCACAACGACGCCTGGGCGCTGACGCTGGTGCACCTTCGGCTGTCACTGCTGCCCGTGCTGATCGGGCTGGCGATCGCCGTGCCGTTGGGCGTGGCCGTGCGGCGCGCTCCCTTGGCCCGCCGGCTGACGACGGCAACCGCGAGCGTCGTGTTCACCATCCCGTCGCTGGCGTTGTTCGTGGTCTTGCCGGTGATCATCGGAACACGAATCCTGGACGAGGCCAACGTCGTGGTCGCGCTGACTGCCTACACGGCGGCGCTGCTGGTTCGCGCGGTGCTCGAGGCGCTGGACGCGGTGCCGGTGGCGGTGCGCGACGCCGCCACCGCGATGGGCTACTCGCCGATCAAACGAATATTGAAAGTCGAACTACCGCTGGCTATTCCGGTGCTTATCGCGGGGATGCGGGTGGTCTTGGTGACCAATATCGCGATGGTATCGGTGGGTTCGGTGATCGGTGTCGGCGGCTTGGGGACGTGGTTCACCGCCGGCTATCAGACCAATAAGAGCGACCAGATCGTCGGGGGCATCATCGCCGTACTGTTCCTTGCGTTCGTTATCGACATGCTGATCGTGTTGGCCGGCTGGCTGGCCACGCCCTGGGAACGCGCTACCCAGGCCAACCGGCGCCTGATGGTGTCTCCGATAGTGGGCGGCGCGCGATGAACTTCGTGGAACAGGCGGTGGCCTACCTGTTGACCGTCGGCAACTGGACCGGGCCCGTCGGGTTGACCACTCGTATTTTGGAGCATCTGGTGTACACCGGGGTCGCGGTAGGGGCGTCAGCGCTGGTGGCCATCCCGGTGGGGCTATTCATCGGACACACCGGCCGCGGGACGTTGCTGGTGGTGGGCCTGGTCAACGGGTTGCGCGCGCTACCGACGCTGGGCGTCCTGCTACTGGGAGTGCTGCTGTTTGGGCTGCGGATGGGGCCCCCGCTGGTCGCCCTGATGCTGTTGGGCATCCCCTCGATGCTGGCTGGGACCTACGCGGGCATCGCCAACGTCGAGCCGCTGGTGGTTGATGCCGCCCGCGGCATGGGTATGACGGAGGCCCAGGTGCTACTGCGCGTCGAGATTCCGAATGCGCTGCCGCTGATACTGGGCGGCCTGCGCAACGCGACGCTTCAGATAGTCGCTACGGCGACGGTGGCCGCCTACGCCAGTTTGGGTGGGCTGGGCCGGTACCTGATCGACGGGATCAAGGAGCGCGAATTCCAGCTCGCCCTGGTCGGTGCGCTGGCGGTGGCCGCGCTGGCGTTGATCCTGGACGGGTTGCTGGCGGTTGCGGTGTGGGTGTCGTTGCCGGGGACCGGCCGCCTGCGCAAGATTGTCGGCCGTTGAGATCCGGCGGACGCATTTGCCGGCATCGGTTACTGGCCAAGCCACCCGCGTCCACCGGACCCGACTACGGTAGAAGAGTGAATGAAGCCCCGTCTGATCCGGCCCGGCACGCCTGGCCGGCGATGTTGACCTGGCGCGCGCAGGACGTCTCCCGCATGGAATCGGTGCGAGTGCAGTTGTCCGGCAAGCGAATCAAGGCCAACGGTCGTATTGTGGCCGCCGCCACCGCAAGCAATCCGGCGTTCGGTGCGTTCTACGAAATGCAGACTGACGAAAGCGGCGCAACCAAGCGGTTTGGGCTCACCGTCACCTTGGCCGAGCGGGAACGTCAGCTTGCCCTCGCCCGCGACGAAGAGAACATGTGGTTGGTAAGCGACCACCAGGGGGAGAGGCGGGAGGCGTACAACGGCGCCCTCGACGTCGACGTGGTGTTGAGCCCATTCTTCAATGCGTTGCCGATTCGCCGTCTCGGGCTGCAAGAACACGCGGAATCGATCACGTTGCCGATGGTTTACGTGAATGTGCCCGAGATGACCGTCACCGCGGCCACCGTGAGTTACAGCAGCACGGGAGGTCTCGAGGGGATCAAATTACGCTCCCCGGTGGCAGACACCACGGTCAGTGTCGACCCCGACGGGTTCATCTTGGACTATCCCGGACTGGCAGAGCGGATCTAATCACCCCGCCTGCGCGGCCCGCGGCCGCCAATTCTTCGCGCCAGTCGTCCGCGCCGATGACGACGGCGAAGATGTCGGAGCGGGGAAAACTGTCGTAACGCGTGTGCGCGGCGTGTCCTGCCTCGACCAGTTCGGCCACCGAGTTTTTGCAGGCCAGCGAGTCGCGGGCGCGGCCGAGCAGCTCGATGGCCTGGTCGAGCGCCGGCAGCAGTTGGCCCGAGTTGCCTTCGCACATGGCGCGCACCAGATCCGGGGGGCTGGCGGCAACTCGGGTGCCATCGCGAAATGATCCAGCGGCCAGTGCAAAGGCCAGCGGCACCTCGGCGGCCGTGACAGCCAGGGCCTCGGCGAGCAGGTGGGGCAGATGTGAGATGGCAGCAGCTGCGGCGTCGTGTTCGTCGGATTTGGCCGGCACCACAAGCGCGCCACAGTCCAGTGCCAACCCCATCACCATCGACCACACGGTGGGATCCACATTGTCGTCCACGCTGATCACCCATGGGGTCCTGATGAACAAGCCGGCCTGGCTGGCCACCCAACCCGACTGCTCCGTGCCGGTCATCGGGTGACCGCCGACGAAGCGTTTCTGCAGGCCGGCCTGAGTGACTGCGTCGAGCACCGCGCCTTTGACGCTGGTCACGTCGGTCAGTGGACAATCAGGCGCCACGTCGCGGATGTGGGCGAGCATGCTCGGCAATGCAGGCATCGGTACGGCCAGCACGATCAAGGCGTTGGTGTTGTTGGCGCGGGTCAGCGCGTCGGTGAGGTCGGTGGTGGCGTCAAAGCCGTCGCTTCGGGCGCCTTGCGCCCCTTCGACCGATCGGTTGTAGCCGAACACGTCGCGGCCGGCTGCCGCTGCGGCCCGCATGATCGACCCGCCGATCAGCCCCAACCCGAGCACGCACACCGGTGTCGCCGCAGGTGTACCCGATGCCTTCCCTGCCACAGTTCAAGGTTGGCACAGTTCGTCCGCCAGCGGTCACTCTGGCTGGCAGTGACTCCCCTGCATTTGTCTGACGTATCTGGTCAGCTGGCCGCATCAGCGACTACCGTAATCGCCCATGGGAGCACAACGGGCCGCAGCGTCGGGCCCGTCCGCGGAGTTGCCGGACGGCTTCGGCGTTGCTGTCGTTCGTGAAGAGGGCCAATGGCGCTGTTCCGCGATGGCTCCCAAGTCGCTGACGAGTCTGTGCGGCCGCCGAGACAGAGCTGCGTGAACTGCGCAGTGCAGGTGCTGTCTTCGGCCTGATAGACGTCGACGACGAGTTCTTCGTGATCGTGCGCCCGGGGCCTTCCGGGACCCGGCTGCTGCTGTCGGACGCGACCGCCGCGCTTGACTACGACATCGCCGCAGAAGTGCTGGACAAGCTGGACGCCGACATCGATCCCGAAGACCTCGAAGATGCGGAACCATTCGAGGAGGGCGACCTCGGGCTGCTGTCGGACATCGGGCTGCCCGAGGCGGTGCTTGGGGTGATCCTCGACCAGAACGACCTGTACGCCGATGAGCAGCTGGGCCGCATTGCCAGGGAGATGGGCTTCGCAGACCAGCTATCGGCAGTGATCGACCGCCTCGGTCGGTGACCCCCGACGAAGATCTGATTCGCACGGCACTGGCGGTTGCGGCCACGGCGGGTCCCCGCGATGTGCCGATCGGTGCGGTGGTCATCGGCGCCGATGGCACCGAACTCGCCAGGGCGGTGAACGCCCGCGAGGCACTGGGCGACCCCACCGCGCACGCCGAGATTCTGGCATTGCGGGCGGCGGCAGGTGTGCTCGGCGACGGATGGAGGCTGGAGGGGGCCACCCTGGCGGTCACCGTCGAGCCGTGCACCATGTGCGCCGGTGCCCTGGTGATGGCGCGCATCGCGCGGCTGGTGTTCGGGGCCTGGGAACCCAAGACCGGAGCCGTCGGATCGCTGTGGGACGTCGTTCGTGATCGGCGGCTGAACCATCGCCCCGCCGTACGCGGTGGAGTGCTCGCGGGGGAGTGTGCCGCACCGCTGGAGATCTTCTTCGCTCGTCAGCGATTGGGGTGAGTCGGGTTTGGTTGGGTAAGCTGCTCGGCGGTGGCGTGTCCGAGCGGCCTAAGGAGCACGCCTCGAAAGCGTGTGACGGCTAAAACCGTCCGAGGGTTCAAATCCCTCCGCCACCGCCAATGTGATGAGTCGCGTCATAGGTGACAGATGAGTCGCGTGATGGGTTACAGATTCCCCGGCCTTTGGTCGGGGTTTTTCTGTTGGTTGGGCCAGTAGTTGTGGTCGGGGTCGATGTGGTGGTTGGCGATGAGTTGGTAGCCGGTTTTGCTGATGACGGTGACGGTGTCGGTGGTGATCAGGATCAGCACTGGGGTGTGGGTGTGGGTGCGGCCGATGCCGAGGTGGTGCAGTTGGCTGCCGTGGCGCAGGGTGAGTTTGCCGAATTGGTCGACGGTGTCGTGTCGGATGCGGAAGTGCTCGGTGGCTGTGCGGCTGGGGTTGGCTTTGGGTAGTGCGGTGTAGGCCTGGGCTGGTGTGCGGCGTTCGGGTAGGGCGCGGTGGGGTCGGGCGGTGTTGTAGACCTCGCGGAAGGTGTCGAGCAGGGTCTGCATGTCGGCGATGCTGGCTGGTCGGGGTCGTGGGGTGAGCCAGCGTTTGAGGGTTTGGTGGAAGCGTTCGATTTTGCCTTGGGTTTGCGGATGTCCGGGGTGCCCGTTTTTCTGGGTGATGCCCAGGCTGGCGATGAGTCGTTCGAAGTCGTTGTGGCCGTGAGTGAATCGTGAGGTGTAGACCGCGCCGTTGTCAGTCAAGGTGGAGGCGGGAAGGCCGTAGGCGGCCGCGGTTTGGGTGAAGCTGGCCACGACGTCAGGGCCGTTGACTCGGCGATAGGCGGTGCAGTAGAGCAGGTATCGCGAGTGGTCATCGAGCCAGTTGAGGATCTCCACGTCGGTGCCGTCAGCCAGGGTCCAGTGGGTGAAGTCGGATTGCCAGCACTGGTTGGGTTGGGCGGCCTGGAAGCGGATGTAGGAGCTTTTGGGCCGTTTGCGTGGTTGTGCGGTGATCAGGCCGTGGTTGTGCAGGATGCGCCGAATCGTCGAGGTCGACGGCACCGGTAAGCCGCGCTGGGCCAGGTGCCATTGCAGGGTCACCGGGCCGGCGTCGAGCCCGTCGGCGACGAGGTCCTCGCGCAGTGTCACGACTGCGGCGATGACGTCGTCGCTGACGGCGTGGGGGTTGCTGGCGGGCCGACGTGAGCGTGGATCAACGGCATCCAGACCGCCTAGGCGGTAGCGCACCAGCAGGCGGTGGAGGTGTTGCCGCGACAGGCCATAGACCCGTGCTGCCTCGGTGACCGTGAGGCGACCGCTGACGACTTCGAGAACAACCACCCGTGCCTTGGACATGAGTCACGACTGTCACCTATGACGCGACTCATCAGAACCCTTCGCAGGTGTAACCAATGACGCGACTCATCCGTCACCTATGTCGTGAACTCACACACCTCCGCCACCGCCAATGCCCTCTGGCTGTCTAGGCAGCCCAGGGGGCATTTTGGCGCGGCTACCTGGCTTGCGGGTGGGCGAGGCTGCGGTGCTGCACGCCGGTGGGACGGTGCCGGGCAGGCTCGTCGCGCAGGAGGTAACGACGCCGTAGCCGGTCGATGTGCATCTGTGCCTCTGCGATGTCTCGTCGCAGTGCGGCCGCATCCAACCGAGTCGCGTGGCCGTGCGGGCCGGGGACATTGCGGCTGTCGGCCCAAGCCAGCTGGGCGGTCATCTCCCGCAGTTGATCGCATAAAGCGCGGACCAACTGCGCGGCCTGGGCTGGATCGCTCTCCTGCATCACGGCATCTTCGCACCCTCCTGCCGTCGGCGCCAGAGTTACCCGCTAGATCGTTGCCGTCGCTGCTGTGGCAGACCGAGGGCCGGCGGGGACGCCGACGCGCTGTCGACCTGGATGTGGGCGAGATACTTTGCAGCGCAACGGAACGGGTCGGTGGCGCAAGAATTTAAAGCAACGTGATTGTGAGGCAGAACACATGCCGCGGAAGTCCCGGACCATCGGCTTGGGCGTGTTCAGTCGGCGCCGGCGGGCGTGGTCACCGCCGCCCGCGTGCCGCCACCGATCGTCGAGCTCAGTTTCATCGATCCGCCCATGGCGTCAACGCGAACCGCCAGTGACGCGAGTCCGATATGCCCTTGGGTGACACAACGATTCACGATGGCCGGATCGAACCCGATGCCGTCGTCGACGACGCTCAGCGTTATCGCGTCGGCCGCGCGCGCGAGGTGGACCTTCACGGTGTGTGCCCGCGAATGCTTGTTTACGTTGGCGAGCAATTCGCGGGCCGCCCGGTACAACAGGGACTGTGAGCGAGGCCGACCGACCTCTTCGAGATCGGCTTCGATGGCGAAGTTCCCACGGTGCTCGTAATCGCGAACCAGCTGACGCAGCGCGGCCGTGAGACCCACTTCGGTGAGCACCTGGGGATGCAGCGCGGTGACGGTGCTGCGCAGCCGGGTCGCGGTGTCCTGTACTGCCTGGTAGACGGCGTCCAGCCCCGGATCGCTGTGCCGTTCGCGGATTTCGTCGAGCTCGAGCCGTGCCGCCAGCAAATCTTGGAGGGGTCCGTCGTGCAGCTGCTCGGCCAGGACTCGGGAGTGGCGCTCGTCGGCCCGCATTGCCTCCGAGACCAGCGTGCGGCGCATGTCCAGCAATGCCGCCACGCGCGCCGCGGCGCGGGTCAGGAAGTAACACATCGCGGTCATCGCGGCCGCCAACCACAGCAGCAATCCGAAATGGGTGTACACCACGCTCGGCAGCTCAACGGTGTCGTCGCGCTTGGAGTAGACGATCCACACGCTCAGATATCCGACAGCGGTGCAAACTCCGACGGCGGCCGCCAGCGCGGGGCGGTCCTGAAACGCCACCGAAATCGGGAGCAGGAAGAACACCGGCAGCAACGCCACGGTCGCGCCGCCCGAGACGACGCATAGCGCGACCACGGTCAGCACGTCGATAGCCGTCGAGACCCACCCGGCCCACGGCGGCACCGGGCCGCGTAGCACCACCACCACCCACACGAATGCGGCGATGCTGTAGAGGCTGAGTATTGCCGCATACGCCCACGGCAACCAGTGCTCAACCTCCCACACGGAGACCAGCAAGACGATCAAACCGATCAGCGGCAGGCGCAGAAACGCCGATAAGCGGACGGGTTCGGCCGCAACGAAGTCGACGAGTCGAGCCAGTGGGCGGGCCATCCTATTCGAGCAACCCGCGGCGCATGGCGGCCGCAACGGCCGCGGCGCGATCGCTGACGCCGAGCTTCTCGTACAACCGTTGCACGTGGGTCTTGACGGTGGATGGAGCCAGGTACAACTCGGCGGCGATCGCGGGGATGCTGCGACCCTGGGCGATGAAATCCAGCACCTCGCGCTCGCGGGGGCTGAGCACGGGTGACGGGTCCTCGCCACGGCGGCGGATCTCCCCCGCCAGACCGGCGGCAAGGGCCGCCGACACGACATCGCGGCCGTTAGCGCAGTCGAGCACGCCTTTCACGATCTCGGTTTTCGTCGACTCTTTGGGCAGGAATCCCGCGGCACCTTCCGCCAGGGCGTGGAAGACGATCGCGGACTCGTCGTGGGCGGACAGCAACAACACCCTTGTCGGCAGGTCATCACGGCGCACCGCGGCGGCGACCTTTGCACCGTCCATTCCCGGCATCCGGTAATCCAGCAGCGCGACGTGCGGCAGATGGGTCTTGATCAGGGCCAGGGCCGCGACGCCGTCACCGGCTTCGGCGACGACATCCACCACACCGCTCGACGTCAGCGCGCGCACGAGTCCGTCGCGAAAGAGCGGGTGATCTTCGCCCACCACCACGCGCACTTTCTCGGTCGCGTTCGCGCCGGTCATGCCGCTCAGTGTTGCATAGCCGTTCCCGCCGTTCCCCTAATCGGGGGACCCGCGATTCATCCCGCTTACCAACGGTTAGAGGGACAGACACCGAGAAGCCGCGCCGGAATAGTCATGGGCAGGCTGGCAAACGCCGGCAGAAGGACCGAAGGCCCGGCACGCAGGTGGGTCTTCCACCGCGTACAGGAGTATGTACATGGATGTAGTCATAGGCGACAACTCCGGGGAGCCCGAAAACCGTAGCGCGTGGGTTGCGAAGGCGAAGTGTCGTTCCGTCGATCCCGACGAACTCTTCGTTGGGGGCGCGGCGCAGCGCAAAGCGGCCAATATCTGCCGGCACTGTCCCGTGATGGCCGAGTGCCTGGCCGACGCGCTCGACAACCAGATGGACTGGGGTGTTTGGGGCGGCATGACGGTACGTCAGCGGCGGGTGTTGCTCAAGCAACACCCTGAGGTGAGTTCCTGGTCCGAATTCTTCGCGGCCCAGCGCAGGCGTCGCAGCACCGGCTAACCGGTGGGACCATTGCGTGATGGACGCGGACGACCCTGAGCAACACATCCGCGATTTGGAACGCGGGGTCAGCCAGACACCGGAGGCCGAGGCATATCGGGCTTTACCCAACCCACCCGGCGCGGGCCTCCCACGCCGCAGGGCCAGGACGCTGGTATTGGCATGCGCGGCCGCGATCGTGCTGCTGAGCGTCTTCCTTAAGTTCGGGGGCTTCGACTTCGGGAATCCGTTCGGCCCGACCACCGTGCAGGGAAACCTGATCATGGAAAACAGCGGGGCGACGGACACGATCGCGTGCAACGACGGGGATCTGAAGCTCGACGGTGACAACAACAAATACACCGTCACCGGACACTGTCGCAGGCTTCAGGTTTTTGGTAGCGCAAACCATGTCACTGTCGAAAGCGCTGACACCATCAGTGCTTTCGGCGACGACAATGCGATGATCTACCATTCGGGCTCACCCAGAATTAGTACGACTGGAAACAACGACACGGTCTCTCGCGGCTGAAACGCCTCAGTTCCGAAGTCCGCCCGCGTCTCGGGGTGGACGAACCTTTCGCCGGGCACCCGACATCGTGCAACGAATTGGTAACGAATTCCGGCTGCCTGGCGATATAGGGGGCGTGAACGGGCTGATTGCTGGAATGAAGACCAACGGGATTGTGGCTGCCGTTGCTGTGAGCAGCGCACTGTCGCTGGGAGTAGCGGTGGCCACGGCACCGGGCAGTGCGGATGCGACGGCGGACCTGATCACCGGACCCACGACCGACCGCAACCCCCTCAGGGATTACGAGGGCTACTGCACTTGGGGTGCGCAAGAACAGATACACGAGCACACCGGTTACTACATCAAGGCGCTCACTGGAAACGCCGAAAACTGGGCTAGCCAAGCCGAAGCGGCCGGCTTGACGGTAGTGGGCGACCCGCGGCCCCACTCGATCGCCGTCTTCAGCAGCTCGTTGGTCGGCGGCGTCGGACACGTGGCCTGGGTCGAAGCCGTCAACGGCCGGCAGATAACCATCACCGAAATGAACAGCGGCCCCGGGGCCACCCTCGACAACGGGTACCGCACCGCGGGCTTCCATGTATTCGACACTCGCACCGTCGAAGATGTCCCGGGGATGATCTACATCCTGATCCCCTGAGGGTCTCAAGCCTGGGGCTGCCCCGCGGCCAAACTTCGGATCGTCTGGATTTCGCTGTCGCGGTATGGTCGCCCATCGGGTAGCAACAGGTCGCTGAACCATACTTTCGGAGGCGTTGGGTACGGGTGATCCCACGAATCCCACGGTAGATACGTCTGAGTCTTACCAGCCACCAAACCCCAATTGAATGCACCAACGTTGTGTCGCTTTGCGATTGGCAGAATTCCCTCAACGTTGCTACCGCGAGGCCGAGCCAGATACTCGGTGCACACGATCGGTCGGCCCAGCGGAGCAAGCTCAGCGATGCGTGCCTCGAAGTCGGCCGGGGCGGCATAGGAGTGGAAGGTGATCACGTCGGCGTTGTCGAGTTGAATTCCACTGACCGCGCTGCGGCTCCCCGGATCTCCCCAATTTCCATTCCAGACGCCACTCGTCAACGGTTGCACGGGGTCGACTGAACGCGCCCACCGGAACACCTGAGGAAGCAGGTCGGCGACGAGCTGCTGCTTGTCCTTGCGCTCCACACTGCGATACACGCGCGCGGGATTGTCGGGTTCATTCCACAGGTCCCAGCCCAAAACGCGGTCGTCGTTGCGGAATTGGGTCAACACTCCCGCAACATAGTCTTGCAGAACGCCTCGGTATCGCGGGTCACCGAGGTGTTCAGCGCCCGGGCTTTGCACCCAGCCGGAGTTGTGCACGCCAGGCCTTGGTGCGCGCTGAGGGCCGAGTTTGGGGAACGGATCCCAACAGGAGTCAAACAAGACAAAGAGTGGTTTGATGCCGCGGTTCGCCGCGATGCCCACGAACTGCGCCAGACGGCTTTGGAAGCCTTGCCGATCCTGGGCCCAGAGTTGATCGTGAAGGAACACCCGCATCGTGTTGAACCCGTGCGATCGGGCCACACCCAGCTCCCTGTCGATGCGTTGGGGGTCATAAGTGGCCGGCTGAAACATCTCGAGCTGATTGACGGCGGTCGACGTGACGTAGTTGGCGCCGACGAGCCAGCCCTGCGCTTGATACCAGCGGTTCGCGCGGTCGGCCGACCACCGGCCAGGTTCCGCGACGGCGCGGGGGGCTTGGGTTAGCGCCGCGCCTACGGCCAGTGCCAGCGGTAGTTTCAGGGCCGTTCGACGGTGCACGAACTGACACTATTTTCCCGGGCGGCACTCACCGCTCCGCCGTCAGCTGTCGTTGTGAATTGTTATCTCGTTGTCACCAAGCGGTTCTCATGGCAGCACGGTGTGCATCAACATCACGTCGTATGCCGACCACAGCGAAAGGTTGAAGTACAGATCTTTGCCCGACGACCAGGGATGGATCATCGGCGCGTAGATACCACCTGGCATCTGGAACGACGACACGAGCGGTTGTTCTGGACTCCATGGCCCTTGCGGGGTCGGCGCGGTCCGTGCTACCACGTCGTTGCTGCCGCCATTGGTGTACAGCACCAGGTATTGCTTGAGATAGGTGTTGTACTGGGCTGACATTTCACCCACGGGGCCCGGGAAAATCGGCGTCGCCGCCCCGGGATTGTTCGGCACCCAGTGTCCGTCTCCGTCACCATTCCAATATTCGTATCTGGTCAGGTCCGGAAGTGCGCCCATGGGAACTCGGGACAGGAATGCCGCGCCGCTGCGTCCCGACGGGGTCCCGAATGAGTACAGGTACCCGTCGTTACCCGGCAGGAACGCCGCCATCTGGAAGTTCTCGTTTCCCGGAGTGAACCCGGCTCCGGGGACGGCATCCGGCGAGGCCGTGCGGATAGAGCCGGGGAAGATCCCCCAGTTCTGGCCATTGTCGGTGGACCGCGCGATCGCCGAGTAGTTGGTCGACCATTCGCCGTCGCGGCCCCACTGCCTGATCGACATGTAACTCATGTACTGGACTCTGCCGATGGAGGTGGCGGCGGTCGGAATGATTCCCGTCTCGTGCGTCGCCTTGTGGATGGTGTTGACGACCTGCTTGGAGAGGTGGTTGGCCCACACCGGCGAGCCGGAGTAATTGTCGTTAGGCACGCCGTCGGCGATGTGGATTCCGTGCGCCAGGTCGTGGTCTGAGCTGCGAAACAGCGTGTTGTATCGCCATTCCTGACCGTGGACCTTGCAATATCCGAAGGTGTCACCAAAGGCCATCAATATCTGGTGGTTGGCGGGATCGCCGTTATCCCAAGGGATCCCGAGGTCGGTCCCGGAGATCCCGAAACGTTGCAGGGTTCTGTTCGGGCCGTTCGGTCCGGTCACCCAGTCTACGAGCGACGTCGGCGCCCCCGCGATCGACGGAGGTGGCGCTGCCGGATCCGCTGCCGGCGCCGGCTTCGGCTTAATTGGAGCAGCGTTGGGCGGCTTTGGGTTAGCCGGGGCCGGTGGGTTGGGTCCGGGCGGAGCTATCGCAGCTTGATTTTGCAGCGTTGCGGAATACGGGGTACCCGGGGAAGTCGGCTTGAGCAACGAAGCGATCAGCGGCCCCAGCTTGGGTAGCGGCGCCTGGTCATTGGTGTGAGTTGGCCGACGTCCAGTCGGTGGTTGGACCACCGGCTGGGGAGCGGGTATGTCGCGGGGAGCACCGGGAGGATCGACGTTGGCATCTGCCGCGTTGCACGGCGTCGCGTTCGCTGACGGCGCGAGGCCCATCCCAGCGATGAACGCGACAGCGGCCGCTGACGCCACCGCCAGCGAAGCGCTCCGAAAAATCGCCGACATGTAACACCTTTCAAGGAACAGTTCCGACGCGCCGGCATCGGTAGCTGACACATGTGACGATAGTGACTCAAGGGGCGGATGTGGTCACGCATTTACGAATAGGTATGCATCCGAGACCGCGCCGCAACCCAGTGTGAAGTCAGCGAACACGCATGCCGCGTCGCGGCGTTCTAGCGCAGCTTCCGGCCGTAATTATCGGGAACACTGCCGGTGAAGATCATGACGGCGTCAACGACGGCCCAAACCATGACGGCGACCAGCAGGGGAAGGCCAACCAGGCAGAACACGCTGAAGAAGAACGAGAACAGCCCTAGGCTCAACTGCACAGCGCCAATCGTCGTCGAGCCGATGTAGAAGCGGCCGATGCCGAGGAAGCCAAGGAATAGCTGGAGAAAGCCGGCGGCGACGGCCGACTTATCCGAAAGTGGTGTTCCGGTTACCGGATCGCGACCGTATGGCGCTTGGGGATCGACTCCGTATCCCGGGTTGGGTGGGTACCCCGGGGTGGGCCCGTACCCGCCGGGGTAGGGGACCGGCTGTTGGTAGCCCGGTTGCGGCGGGTATCCCGGCGGTGGCGGAATCTGCGGATTCTGCGGTGGTCCGTAGCCCGGGGGCTGTCCGCTCCAGGGTGGCTCTCCCGACGGATTGCCCGGTTGGTTCGGCGTCGTCATTGGTTTGAGTACCCCCTGTGTCGCCTGGCTGCCTAACGGTACATTCGACACAGTAAATGTCGAGGAGGCGGCTGCATGGCTTCTGCCGGCCCCCACACTTTTGACATCGATTTCGATGATCTGACGTCGCCCGAACTCACTGACGTCCAACGTCAGATTCTGCAGTTCACCGAGGCCAGACACGTCAACTTCGATATCGACCAGATGCTCGCCGACGCTGTTGACCAGGCAGGTCTCAAGCGCGGGTCGCAGGACCTCGGCGACACCGACGGCTTCGAAGGGCGCCTGGCCGCACACGTGGGCGCGATCGAAGCCGACGACGGACTGACCCAACTGGCTCGCTCGTCGCTGCGGCAGCGCGTGGTCCGACTGCTACGTAACCGGCTGTCGCTGACCGACCTGATCAAACGCTATCCCGAGATCGAGTCGATCCCCATCGAGAAGCCCTTCATCGTGGTCGGCATGCCGCGCTCCGGCACCACCCATCTGGTCAATCTCATTGCGGCCGACCCACGTCGGCGTGCGCTCCCCTACTGGGAAAGCCAGGATCCGATACCGGCGCTCGGCGAGGGTCCCGACATCTTCGGTGTCGATCCGCGCTACGGGCGAGCCAGATCTGAGCACGATGCACTGATGGCCAGCGCGCCGGTGGTGGCTGCCATGCATGACCGGTTCCCCGAGGCGATCGAGGAAGAAGTCGAACTCCTCGACCTCGACCTGGCCGGATACGTCTTGGAATGGCATGCGCGAGTGCCGGACTGGCGCGACTATTACCTCGGACTGGACCAGAATCGGCACTACGCGTACATGAAGAGAGTCCTGCAGGCCCTGACGTTTCTGCGCGGCCCGCGGACATGGGTGCTCAAGAGCCCCCAGCACTGCGAACAGCTTGGCCCCCTGATGACGACCTTCCCCGACGCGACGGTGGCGTTCACCCACCGCGACCCGGTCGCGGTCGTCCAGTCGACGATCACGATGATGGCCTACTCGGATCGGCTGCGCCGCAAGAGTATCGACCCGTCCTGGCTGCTGGAATACTGGAGCGATCGTGTGCACCGACTGCTCAGCGCGTGCGTGCGCGACCGCGATCTGGTGCCGGCCGAACACAGCATCGATATCAGCTTCGCGCACCTGAATGGCAACGAAATGCCATTACTGGAGCAGCTCTACCAGCGCGCCGACGTGGAATTGACACCGAAGGTGCGGGAACGGTTCCAGCAATACCTGGACGGCAATCCGCGGGGCAAGCACGGCCGCATCAACTATGACCTGCAACGCCACTTCGGTATCTCGCCCGAGGAGCTTCGCGAGCGTTTCGCGTTCTACTTCAACAGGTTCGACGTACGCCCCGAATAATCCGCAAATAGATGAAACAAGATGAAAGGGACGTCAGCGATGAGTACCGACGCCCACCAGTTCGAGCCGGTGTTTCGCAACCGGCCGGGCGCCGACGCGATGCGGCCGGCGGCGGCAGCAGCGGCCGAGCAGATCGCCCCAGGCTTGTGGTGCTCGCCGGGCCTGTCGAACGCCTACCTGCTAACCACCAGCGAGGGGCGGGTGATCATCAACACGGGCATGGGCTTCGAGGGGCCGGTACACCGGGCCAACTTCGACGCCGTTGATTCCTCGCCGGTCCGCTACATCATCTTCACCCAGGGCCATGTCGACCACGTAGGTGGCCTCGATAGCGTCCGCGACCCCGACACAACGGTTGTCGCGCAGGCCAACTGGACGGCGTGGCGCGACGACAACGAGCGCCTTATCCCGTATCGGGCCAGCCGCAGCGCGTTTGCCTTCAAAGACACCCTGGCAACAGGTATCCAGGCGATTCAGCGGCGTCTGGGTACCAAACGCCTGGCCGGCCAGAGCGTGCCCAGCGTTGACCTCGACTTCGAGGACGCGCTCATTCTGGAGATCGGCGGACGACGACTGGAACTTCTGTCGGTTCCCGGTGGGGAGACCACCGATTCCCTGGTGGTGTGGCTGCCGGAGGAGCGGATATGCCTGTGCGGAAACACCTTCGGTCCGACGTTCGGCCACATCCCCAACCTCGTCACCATGCGCGGCGACCGGTATCGGGACGCCTTGACCGCCGTTGCGTCAGTCGAGCGGGTGCGCAATCTGGCGCCCGAACTCCTTGTGACCGGTCACTTTGAACCGATCGAGGGTGCCGAGCGCATCAATGCCGAGTTGATCCGGCTGCGCGATGCCATCCGGTACATTCACGACCAGACGGTCGCGGGGATGAACGCCGGTAAGGACGTTCACACTCTGATGCGCGAGGTCACCCTGCCCGCGGAATGCGAAGTGGGCCAAGGCTACGGGAAGGTCGCGTGGGATGTGCGGGCCGTCTGGGAGAACTACTCGGGCTGGTTCCACCACCGGTCGACGACCGAACTCTATCCGGTCGGTTTCGATGCCGTCACCGCTGACGTGGTCGAATTGGCGGGAGCCGACGCACTGCTGGATCGGGCGCGGGCACACCTGCACGCGGGCCGTCCACTGCACGCCATCTACCTCGCCGAGCTCGTCCCCGCCGACGATCCGGCGGCGCGCGGGGTACTGCGGGAAGCTCACGAAATGCTATTGGCCGACAGCACCAACTTCTGGGAATCCGCCTGGCTCAGGCAACAAATAGCGAGCAACTCATGACGGAAAGGTACGGACCATGGCATTCGCCCTGCGACCCGGGGACTTCTACCACACCGGCATCATCGTGCCCGACCTCGATGATGCGATGGCCCGCCTCAGCGCGTTGGCCGGCTACCGGTGGATCACGCCCCTGACGTATACGCTACCCTTCCGCACGACCGCCGGGACGCGCGAGCTCACCTCGACGTTCGTCTACTCGCTGGAAAGCCCCCATGTTGAACTGATCCAGGAGGTTGCCGGATCTGCATGGGTGGCGGCTCCCGGCAACTCGATCCATCACCTCGGCTACTTCACTGACAATCTCGCCGAATCCGCCCAATTGTTGGAGGCTCAAGGCTTCACGTTCGAAGCGACCGCCGATGTCTCACCCCCGGATCTGGCGCTATTCGCCTATTACGTCGATGCTTTCGGCACCCGGATCGAAATCGTCGATCGCGCACTCTTCCCCGACTTTCCGGCGTTCCTGCATTCACAGACGCCCGCGGACGCATGAGCGGAGGGCCCCGGATGTTGTTGACGGTGCTGCGCTTCAACTTCGCGTCGCCGCAGGGAGAACCACGCAGGCAGGGCAAGCTGATCTCTGCCGCGCTCGAATTGGCGCAGTGGGGCGAGTCGCGGGGGATCCCCATGGTCAGTGTCGATGAGCACCACGCGACCGGGCAGGGCTGGAGTTGCAATCCCATCATGGCCGCGGCGATGTTTCTGGCGCGGACCGAGAGGCTGATCGCCAGCGTGGATTGTGCGCTTGGGCCGTTGTGGAATCCGCTCCGGCTGGCCGAAGACATCGCGCTGGTCGACAACATGAGTCGTGGGCGGCTGCACACTACTGTGGGTCTTGGCTACCGCACCGTCGAATACGAAGCGCTCGGAGTGGATTTCAGCCAGCGCGGCAAGCTGATGGACGCCCTGGTCGAGCGAATGCTGTCCGTGTGGTCGGGCGCCGGTACCTGGACGCGGCCGCATCCGCCGCTGTACATCGGCGGTGGCGCGCGCGCGACCGCGCGGCGCGCGGCGCGTTTCGGGTTGCCGCTCAGCCTGGCGGACTATCTGCCCGACATCGACGCCCACTACCGCGAACTGTGCGCCACGGCCGGCATCACTCCATTCGTCATCATGCCGGGGCCGATCAACCGCGGAATGATCTACCTGCACGAGGATCCAGACCGGGCCTGGTCCGAACTCGGTGATCATATCCTTTGGGAGGCAGTCACTTACGGCGGATGGTCAACCGACGAGCGATCCCTCATGCACCTGCCCGGGGTCCAGACGCTGGACGAGGTCAAGGCCTCGGGACGCTACCGGTTTCTGACTCCCGGCCAACTCATCGCCGAAGTCCGCGACTCCGAGAACTACGGGCCGCTGGTGTTGCACCCGCTGGTCGGTGGGATGCCGATCGACGAAGCCTGGAAGTCGGTCCAGCTCCTAACCGACACCGTGCTACCGGCCCTGGCGTGAAGGCGTGCTTAGACCCTCCGGCGAACGTCGACTTGTTGGGCTCCGTCGAGCGGTTTCGGCGCAACAAGTCGACGCTCGGCCGCTGGTATCAAAGCTCCAACTGTGCCGGCGGCGCCCAACTGCTCACCTCGAGTGGAAGTGAGACCACGTCAGTGCCGCCATTCACCACGATCACCCAGCGGCCATCAGCTGGCAGGTTTACGGCGAGATCAAAAAAAGCGAAGCCCGGGAACTCCCCGATGGACGCCTCCGGCACCTCGAACTGCTGCTCCAGTGGTTCGTCGAGTGTGGGCGACCTGATCTCGACGGTCACCCGCCGCGCGTCCGAATGTTCACCGTCAGCCCGCGTGAGTACCACGAGCATGAATTGAGCCCACCGGTCAGGGCCGACCGTGTACCTCGACAGCACGCCGCCCTGGACGTTGAGTTTGTTGTCTACCGTCGCGGCCGCTTCGGCAAGGAAGGCTCCGGTCATAATCACACGCGTAACCTACCGCGCAAACGGGCGGATCGGTACGTGCCAAATTCGCGGCATGGCTGCGCCCTCAATATCCGGCGTCAAATGCGATAGGCAGCGAAGTCGGACCGCTGATTCCGGCCGGTGGCTTCCACGGGGCAGGGCCGGTGCGCCGGGTGTGCGGCATTCGCCGGGTGATGACCCGCAAAGCTTCGGCGAGTTCGATTCTGGCGAGGTGGGCGCCGAGGCAGTAGTGCGCCCCACCACCGAAGGTCAGCATCGGTGCCGGCCCATCCCGGGTGATGTCGAGACGATCGGGGTCGTCGTATGATCGCGGGATCGCGGTTGGCGGCCGCGGTGTTGGCGATGACGTAGGCGCCCGTCCGGGATGAGAACGCCACCCAGTTCGAAGTCGGTGGTCGCGACACGAATCGCCGCGAAGATGATCGGCGAGTGACGCATGAGCTCCTCGACCGCTTTCGGCGCGAGTTCGGGATGTTCGGCCAACAACGCCCACTGGTCCGGATAGTCGGATAACACCTGCACCGCGGCGGCCAGCTGGTTTCGGGTGGTGTCGGTGCCCGCGTTGAGCAGGATGGCGACCAGGTTGACCAACTCGTCGTGGGCCAGCCGGTCGCCGTCTTCTTCGACGCGGATGAGCTCGGAGATCAGGTCGTCACCGAGCGATTGGCGGCGGCGGGCGATCAAGTCCTCCAGATAGGCGTCGAGTTGCTGCCACGCGCGCAGAATGGCGGATTCCTCTGCCGCGACGTTGCCGCCGAACGCTTTACTGAGGTCGTCGGCCCAGCTGCGAAACAGCTCCCAGTCCTCACTCGGTGCGCCCACCAGCGCGCAGATGATCGGCACCGGGTATTGCCTGGCGATGTCGTGAACCATGTCGCAGCGACCTGCCGCGCTATGCCGGTCGACCAGTTCGGTGATGACCTCGACGCACGCGGCGCGCATCCGCTCGGCGGCCCGCGGGGTGAACGCCCGCGATACCAAGCGGCGCAGCCGCTGATGTTGGGCGGCGTCGACGGACAAGATCGTCTGGCAAACCTTGTCCCAGACCGGTCCCGAGGTGATGCCCTGCACTACCAGGCTGATGCCGCGCGGCATGGCGAAACGCGAATCGCGCAGCAGAGTGCGCACCAGGTCGTAGCTGAGGACTTCGGGCCCATACGGGCCCAACGCGATCGGCGCCTGCTGGTGGGCCTGCTTGATGATGCGGTGCACTTCGGCGGGGTCCTGCGGCTTCCTGATAGGCGAACGTCGGCCAGGTGCGCTCGAAGATTGTGGCGGTGTGCGTGTCGATGGTCATGACGTTGACTATCGGGCGGTGCGGGCTCCAGACCATCGGTCAGAAATGCCTAATCGCGCGGTGGCCGGATACCTACGTAGGTATGGCCGCCCGAGCACTATCGGCAATTTTGCTGATGTTCTGCGCCGCGCCGGATCGCATGCTGGCTAGCATGAGCGAAACTGACTGGAGCGACGTGGGTATGAGCGAGCTGCCGACCGGAACGGTGACGTTGCTGCTGGCCGACGTCGAGGGCTCGACGCGGTTGTGGGAGACCCAGCCCGATGAGATGACGGTTGCTGTGGCGCGCCTGGACCAGGTGCTGTCCGGTCGTCGTCGCGGCTCACGACGGGGTCCGTCCGGTCGAGCAGGGCGAGGGCGACAGCTTCGTGATCGCGTTCGCCAGGGCGGCGGACGCGGTGGCTTGCGCGCTGGAATTGCAGCGCGCGCCGCTGGCCCCGATCCGGTTGCGCATCGGGATCAACACCGGCGACGTGCGGCTGCGCGACGAGGGCAACTACATCGGCCCGACGATCAACCGCACGGCTCGGCTGCGCGACCTGGCACATGGCGGGCAAACCGTGTTGTCGGGGGCGACCGAACCGCTGGTTGTCGATCAGCTCCCGCCCGGTGTGACGCTGACCGACCTGGGCACCCACCCGCTGCGCGATCTGCCCCGGCCCGAGCGGGTGGTGCAGTTGTGTCACCCCGACCTGCTTAACGACTTCCCGCCGCTGCGTGCGGCTACCACCGTTGTCTCCCATAATCTTCCGAGCGAGCTCACGAATTTCGTTGGGCGCCAATCCGAAATCACGAGCCTGCGTGCAGGTGCTGGCCGCAACCGCTGGTCACCCTGACCGGGGCCGGCGGTGCGGGCAAGACCCGCCTGGCCGTGCACATCGCCGCAGATCTGGCCAGAGAGTTCGGCCCGTTACCTGAGGGGTCTGTTACGTGGATCTGGCGCCGATCACCCATCCCGACGTGGTGCCGGTCACGGCGGCCCGCGCGTTGGGGCTGCCCGATCATCCGGGTCGCTCGACGATAGACACGCTGATGCGGCACCTTCGCGACCGCCAGATGCTGCTGGTGCTGGACAACTGCGAGCACCTGCTTGAGGCAAGCGCAGGGTTGGTCGTCGCCCTGCTGGGTGGCGCGCCGCGAACGTCGGTGCTTGCCACGAGCCGCGAGCCGCTCGGCGTGGCGGGCGAAGCGATGTGGCAGGTGCCCTCGTTGTCGCTGGCCGACGACGCCATCGAATTGTTCGCCGACCGCGCCCGACTGGCCAAGACCGACTTCGCCGTCACCGACGACAACGCCGCCGCCGTGACCGAGATCTGTCGGCGCCTGGACGGGATGCCGCTGGCGATTGAGCTGGCGGCGGCGCGCGTGCGCGCGTTGTCGCTGGACGAGATCGTCGACAGCTTGCATGACCGATTCCGGCTGCTGACCGGTGGTTCGCGCACGGCGGTGCGCCGCCAGCAGACGTTGCGTGCCTCGGTGGACTGGTCGCACGCGTTGCTGACCGATACCGAGCGGGTCCTGTTCCGCCGGCTCGCGGTGTTTCTGGGCGGATTCGATCTCGAGGCCGCTCAGGCCGTCACCGGTGTTGACGGCGTGGAGCGCTACCAGGTGCTGGACCAGCTCACCCTGCTGGTCGATAAGTCGCTGGTGGTCACTGAAACCATCAGAGGCAGAACGCGATACCGGCAGCTGGAGACAGTGCGCCAGTACGCACTGGAGAAACTCGGCGAGTCAGGCGAAGCCGACGCTGTCCGGTCGCGCCATCGCGACTATTACGAATCGATGGCGGCTCTGCTCGACGCGCCGGCGCGCACCGACTATCAGCAACGCCTCGATCAGATGGAAGTGGAGATGGACAACCTGCGAAGCGCGCTGGGTTGGAGTCTGGAAAACTCCGATACCGAGCGCGCGTTGTCGCTGGCGTCCTCGCTGCAACCGCTATGGATGACGCGGGGACGCATTCTGGAAGGCCGGGCATGGTTCGATGCCGTTCTGGCCGAAGGCTGATCCGGACAACGTCGAGGTGCCGCCCGCGGTTCGTATCCGCGCACTGGCCGACACCGCAGTGCTGAACATATATGGTCGGCGGCAGGACAGACCAGGCCGAACGCGCCCTGGCGATCGCTCGCGAACTCGATGACCCGGCGCTGCTGGCACGCGCACTGACCGCCTGCGGTGTCGTCGCGGGCCTCAAGTACAACGCCGAGGCGGCCGGAACGCATTACTCGGAGGCGAGCGTCTTCGCCCGGAAACTGGACGATCGATGGAGCCTAAGCCAGATCCTGGCATGGCGGACCAACACCGGGATCGCCGTGGGTGACCCGATCGCGGCCCGCGCGGCCGGCGAAGAAGGACGCGATCTCGCCGACGCGATTGGTGACCGGCCCAACTCGCGGATGTGCCGGGCTGTGCCTCGCGTGGGTGCAACTGATGGAAGGCGATGTGGAAGGGGCCGTCGGCGGATTCCGGGGTGTGATCGCCGAGTGCGACGCGGATCACGACGAATTTCTCAAACCGATCAGCCGGATGGGTCTGAGCTATTGCACTGTCGCACGGCGGCGACGTTGATGCGGCACGCGCTGCCGCCGACGCGGCGCTCGAGACCCCTGCGGGTCTGGACGAGTACTTCCAGGGGATGGGTCACGCGGCGTCGGCCGCGGCGGCGTTGGCTGCAGGAGATGTGAGCGCCGCACGCGCCGCGGGCGAGCTTGTTTGGCAACGCCTTAGCGCGGCCCAGCCCCAGGTGGCCGTCGTGCAACGTGCCTTCAACACCGTGGAGGTGGCGCTCGCCGATGGTGACCTGGTGCGGGCGCGCCGCTTGGTCGACGACGCCGTCTCGGTGGGCACCGGATGGCACCTCGTGGTAGCGCTATCGGCCCGGGCTCGCGTCGCGATCGCGGAAGGGAACCGCGACGAAGCCCAGTGCGACGCCCACGATGCGCTTGCCTGCGCCGTCAGCTGTGGCGCTTACCAACCGCTTGCCGGCGTCCTCGAATGCCTTGCCGACCTGGCCGGCGACACCGATAATCAGCAAGCGGCGCGACTCTTTGGTGCGGCGGACGCGTTGCGGCAGCGCATGGGGATGGTGCGGTTCAAGGTCCACCAGGACGGTTACGAGGCCTCGGTCGCGGCGCTGCGACAGTCCATGGGCGAGCTGGACTTTGATGCCGCATGGGCCGAGGGCGCGGCATTGTCCACCGAGGAAGCCATCGCTTACGCGCAGCGCGGTCGCGGTGAACGCAAACGCCCAGCCACCGGTTGGGAGTCACTGACACCGGCCGAGCGTGAGGTCGTGCGATTGGTGTGCGACGGACTGCCGAATAAGGACATCGCGACGCGATTGTTTGTCTCGCCCAGGACCGTGCACGCCCACCTCGCGCACGTCTACACCAAGCTCGGGCTCAACTCGCGCGTCCAGCTGGTGCAAGAGGCGGCAGCGCGCCGCGCTAAGAGGAGTTCATTCAAGACATTCTCGCCCGGGAGCGGGATACTAGACATGTGCCGGATCGCAATGTGCTGGGTGACGAGCTGGAAACGTGCAGTACCGAGCCGCTCACCGGCTTTTATCGTGATGGGTGCTGCTCGACCGGACCGGAGGATTCGGGCCGGCACACCATTTGCGCGGTCGTTACCGCCGAGTTTCTCGAACACCAACGCTCTATCGGCAACGACCTGCTGACGCCGGTCCCCGAATACCGATTTCCGGGCCTGCTGCCCGGCGATCGCTGGTGTGTGACCGCAGTGAACTGGCTGCGGGCTCACGATGATGGGTGCGCCGCCCCGGTGGTGTTGGCCGCGACCCACGAGCGCACTCTCGAGGTAGTGCCACTAGAGACACTGCAGGAACACGGCGTCGACGTTCCCGACGACCTGGCCAACCTGTAGGCGCTGACGTCCTTCATGGCGGTGCCACTCTGCCGTTCGTGTGGTCTGGCGCTTCGGACAACGCCAGGTTCTGCGACGGTTGCGGCGCGGCGGTGAACGCGCCACCGAGCGGGCCGAGTACAAGCAGGTGAGGGTGTTGTTCGCCGATGTGGTCGGGTCGATTCGGCTCGTGCAGCGCCCGCTTGGTTGGGGCCGCGAGGCAATCGATGCGGGCGGCGGTCTGCGCACTAAAGTCGGGGGCTGTGGCTGCCCCGGGTGGTCGGTGTACGCCGCGGGCGTCGTGCTGATGGCTGCGGTGGGCAGCGTTTGGTGGTCAATCATGCTGTGACGCTTGGTAAATGATGGCGGTTACACCCCTGCGCGGATTGGGCGGCCGAGATTTGTCATACCCCCCTGCGATGATGTGGTTATGTCTTTGACCGCTTCGCCTCCCGCGGCAGCCACGCCTGCTGAGCGCCTTGAGGTGTTGTTCGAGGAGTTGGCGGAGTTGGCCGGTCAGCGCAACGCGATTGATGGGCGCATTGTGGAGATCGTCGCCGAGATCGATCGCGACGAGCTGTGCGGCGCCACGGGCGCACGGTCGGTGGCGGCGTTGGTGGCGTGGAAGATCGGGTCGTCGTCGGCTAACGCCCGCGCGGTCAGTACGATCGCGCGCCGGCTGGAGGCGTTTCCGCGCTGTGCGCAGGGCATGCGGGAGGGTCGACTCTCACTCGACCAGGTCGGTGTGATCGCCGCACGGGCGGGTGAGGGATCTGATGAGCATTACGCGCAGTTGGCCCGGGTCGCCACGGTCAACCAGCTGCGCACCGCGGTCAGCCTGGAACCGCGACCCGAACCCGATCCTGAGCCCGCACTGCAACCGTCGATCACGAAGACCTCCGATGAGCAGTTCAGTTGTTGGCGGATCAAGCTTGGGCACTTGGATGCGGCGAAGTTCGATGCGGCGCTGGCGTCTCATCGTGATGCGCTGATCGCCGAGTGGAAACGCGATCACGGCGATGGCCCATCCGATATCGTGCCGCCGTTGCCGGGCACCTTGGAGGCGTTTATGCGTTTGGTCGAGGCCGGGTGGGATGCCGAGGCGGCCCGCCGACCGCATGGCCAGCACACCACGGTGGTGGTGCACGTGGACGTGGCCCAGCGTGCCGCCGCGCTGCATCTCGGTCCGCTGCTGACCGAACCCGAACGTCAGTATTTGACCTGTGATGCCACCTGTGAGGTCTGGTTCGAACGCCACGGTGAGGTGATCGGGGCCGGCCGAATAAGCCGCCAGATCAGCCGGCGGCTGCGCCGTGCGCTGGAGCATCGCCAGCGCGCGTGCGCGGTTCCTGGCTGCGGTGCTACCCGTGGTCTGCACGCGCACCACATTGTGCACTGGGAGGATGGCGGTCCCACTGAGTTGGTCAACCTGGTGCTGGTGTGTCCGTATCACCACCGGCTGCACCACCGGGGCGGCATCACTATCACTGGGCCCGCAGAAGATCTGCGTGTCACCGACGATGCTGGCCGCCTCCTGAGCCCGGGATCGCTGGCCCGCCCGCCAACTCAATCCCCGCCCGCTGTCCCACCGTGGCCCGGTCCCACCGGCGAGCGCGCCGATTGGTGGTGGTACGACCCCTTCCAGCCGCAACCACCACCAACAAACAACTAGGGTTGGGCAGCAGCATCATCTCGAAGCCGAAACGGGTTCAGGCGTCAAGAATGTGGATTGGGCTACGCCCTGCTGTCGGACGGGTTTGGTCAGCCACCAGTGTTCTGGTCGAAGCACTGCAGAATCGTCGTGCCGCCGGTGACCTGCGCCAAGCAGAGGCGGACGTCGATGGATTGGCGGCCGCGCCCACCGACATCGGCTTTGTGCTGCAAGAACTCTCGCTACTGCGTCTGCGCGCACTACATGCGCGGTCGCATGGCGGCGCCGCCGCCTATCAGCAGTTCGTGCCCGATTTTCGGGCCAAGGCAACGGAGGCTGGCTTTGATCCGCCTGTCGCCGAGCAGGTTCACGGAACTTTCGTCGAGTAGAGCCACGCATCCCACAGCGGACGCAGCGGCTCGTTCGAGTAGTTGGCGGCCAGCCCGGTGAAATCCTCGGTCACGGCGGTGCCGTGCCGATAACGGCTCGTCCAGTCCTTGAGCAGCGCAAAGAATTTCTCGTGGCCCAACCGCCCGCGCAGCGCATGCAGGGTCAAGGCGCCGCGTTTGTAGACGCGGTCGTCAAACATCCGGGCCGGTCCGGGATCGGCCAGCAGCAGGTCTTGCGGTTTCTGCCGCAGCGCTGCGTGGTACCGGCGGGCGAGTTCGTCGGCGCTGGAGCCACCGCTGTGTTCAGACCATAACCATTCTGCGTAGCAGGCGAATCCTTCGTGCAGCCAGATGTCGCGCCATTGCCCGGCGGTCACCGAGTTGCCGAACCATTGGTGCGCGAGCTCGTGGGCGACGAGCCGCTCGCTGGCCCGGGTGCCGTCACAGTGGTTCGCACCGAAGATCGAAATCCCTTGGGCTTCAAGCGGGATCTCCAGCGGATCGTCGGTGACCACGATGGTGTACCCGTTCGCGAGCGGATACGGTCCGAACAAATCCACGAAGAGCTGCATCATTTCGGGCTGTCTGCCAAAGTCGTGGCCGAAGTTGCGGCGCAGGCGTGCGGGTAAGGCCGCCTGCATCGGCACCGGGGTCCTGGACAGTCGCGCCGCCTCGTATTCGCCGATCTGCAGGGTGATCAGGTAGGTCGACGTCGGTTCAGGCTGTTCGTAGGTCCAGACGGTCTGGGAAGCTCGAACCTGGCGGGACAGCAGCCTGCCGTTAGCGACGGCGCGGTAACGGCTCTCGGTGCTGATTTGGATATGGAAAGCGGCCTTGGCACTGGGGTGGTCGTTGCACGGAAACCACGACGCGGCTCCGTTGGGTTGTCCCGCTACCAGCGCGCCATCGGTCAGCTCCTCGAAACCGACTTCCCCCCATAGTGATCGGAGCGGTTTTGGCGTGCCGCCATAGCGCACCACGATCGAGAGCGCCACACCGGTCGCGAGTTTCTCGGCCAGCCGGATGCGCAACTTACCACCGCGACAAGAGAACTGGGCGGCGCGCTTGCCGTTGATCGACACCTTCGACACGGTCAGAGCGGACGAAAGGTCAAGGCTCAGCTGCTGCAACTCGCTGAGCGTCACCGCCGTGATCGTCGCCGACCCGGACAGCCGATTGGTCGAGACCCGGTACTCCAGGTTCAGCTCGTAGCGCGACACTTGGTAGCCGGGGTCGCCGTTTTTCGGCAGGTACTCGTCGACCGCTGTGCGTTTCACGCCGCGTTGTCCCGGACGCCGCGTTCCGACGACTTCTTGCCGGCCGCCTTTTTGCGGCCTTGCTCCCACGGCCTGATCGGATTGCCCTGCCAACGCGTCGATGACGGCACCGCATCGCCGCGCACCACTAGCGACGCGGGCCCCACGGTAGCTCCGGAGCCGAGTCGGGCGGCGGGCAGCGCGACGCAATTCGGCCCAAGGGTCGCGCCGGACTCCAGCACGACGGTATCCATCCGCATGATTCGGTCATGAAATAGGTGCGTCTGCACCACACATCCCCGGTTGACCGTGGCGCCCCTGCCGAGCGTGACGAGATCCGCCTCCGGCAGCCAATAGGTTTCACACCAGGCGCCGCGCCCGACGCGGGCCCCCAGCGCCCGTAGCCACATGTTCATTATCGGCGTTCCGCTGGCCGCGCGGGCGAACCATGGCGCTGCGACGGTTTCGATGAACGTATCGGCGACCTCGTTGCGCCACACGAATGATGACCACAGCGGAAACTCGCCGGCCCTAATCCGGCCGACCATAAGCCATTTCGCGGCGACGGTGATAACACCGGCAATCGCGCCCGCCGCCAGCAGTACCAGGCCGCCGCACAACGCAGCCCACCAGATGCCATAGATCCGCGTCAGCGCCTGCAATGCGCCCAGCACCGCGAGCCCGATCGCGACCGTCACGATCATCGGCAGTAACCGGAACGTCTCCACCACGGCCCGCATCGCCTTCAATGTCAGCGGCGGGCTGTAGGTAGTCGCCGCGTCGGACTCCGCGGGGCGACGACGCAGCCGCATCGGTGGGCTGCCCAACCACGACGAACCGCGCTTGGCTTTCGCCGGTGTGGCCGACAGAACCGCGACCAGGCCGTCGTCGGGGACCCGGCGGCCGGGCTGGGTGATGCCGGAGTTGCCCAGGAACGCGCGCTTGCCGACCGTGGTCTTCGCCACGTAGATCCAGCCGCCGCCGAGTTCGTAGGACGCCACCAAGGTGTCGTCGGCCAGGAATGCGCCGTCCTCGATCACTGCGAACTTCGGCGTGAGCAAAACCGTGGAGATCTCGGTGCCGTGGCCCACCTTGGCGCCGAGCAGTCGCAGCCACACCGGTGTCAGCAGGCTGGCATACACCGGGAACAGGTAATTGCGCGCGGCGTCCATGAGCCGCTCCGTTGTCCACAGCTGCCACCCGGTTCGGCTCCGCACCGGGTGGTAGCCCTCCCGCAGTCCGAATGACAGCGTGCGCACCGCGATCACCGTTAACAGCGCGTACACCGCGAATCCCGCCAGGGCCGCGATCGGTGTCCACGCCAATGCGGGCAGCACCGCCTGCGCCAGCCGATGGGTGTGCTGGACGGCCACGCCGGTCACCGCAAGGCCGGCCGCGACCCCAACCAGCGGCAGCGCGCCGAGCAGTAGCGACGTCACTCCGTACACGGCGACCCAGTGACTTCTGCGCGGCGGCCGTTCGTCAGGCCACGGGTGATTGACCCGGCCCGACTTCTCCGCGGGCGAGCCCTTCCAATACTGGCCGTTTTTGATCTTGTCGCGCACGCCCGAGCCGGGTGCCACATCCGCGTTCTTGCCGACGACCGCGCCGGGCAACAGAGTTGTCCGGGCGCCGACTGTCGCGTCGTCGCCGATCGTGATCGCGCCGACGTGGAACGCGTCCCCGTCGATCCAGTGCCCGCTCAGGTCGACTTCAGGTTCGACGGCGCTGCGGTGCCCCAGCGTCAACAAACCGGTGACCGGCGGCATCGAGTGCAGATCCACGCCCTTGCCGATGTTGGCGCCGAGCGCACGGGCAAAGTACACCAGCCATGGCGCGCCGGCCAGGTTCTGGGCGCCACAAGCCTCGGTCAGCCGCTCGACGAACCACACTCGCAGGTGCACCGGGCCGCCGCGACGATAGCTGCCCGGCTTGACGTTCGACAGCAAGGTGCGCGCGAACAACACGGCGATACCCATCCGGCCCAGCGGGGTGACGAACAAGGCGAACGCCGCGCCGACCAGCCACCAGTTCACCGCCACGGTCCACGGCACCACATTGAGCGCGCGGGCCACGTTGTTGCCCAGCGCGAGCCACGTCAACCACGGCAGCGCGGCCAACGTCGCCAACGGCACCGCAAGCACAATCTGCACGGCCTGAGTCAGCAACGGGGTCGGCCGCACCGTGCGTTCGATGACCTGCGGCGGCGGATCAAGCTCGTCGAGGAAGCCAGCCAGCGAGCCGAGCCGGGGGTGGTCGTACAGGTCGGCGACGGTGACCTGCGGATACCGCTGCCGCAAGATGGCGACGAGTTGCGCGGCGCTGAGCGAGCCACCGCCAAGGGCGAAGAAATCGGCTTCCGCACCATCGCCGCCGGTTTGGGGGGCCGCCGCGAGCAGATCGCGCCACAACCCGGCCAGCCAACCCGCTGTGCCATCCAGCTTCGCCGGCTCGTCTTGCACGCCGCCCGGCGGTGGCCACGGCAGCGCGTCCCGGTCGACCTTGCCCGACGTGCGGGTGGGCAGCTCATCGACCTGGACCAGGCGGGGTACCAGTGCGGCCGGTAGCCGCTCTGCGAGCAGCTTGCGCGCCGCCACGATGTCGAAGGATGGATCGGTGCTGACCAAATAACCGACGAGCAATGAGGTTCCGGTGGCGGAGTGGCGTACCGCGGCCGCGCCGCCGCTGACGCCCGGCAGGTGGACCAGCGCGGAGTCGACCTCGCCCAGCTCGATTCGGCGGCCGCCGACCTTGACCTGGTCGTCGCTTCGGCCGCAGAAAAACAGCCCGTCGCGTTCCATTCGAACCAGATCACCGCTGCGATAGGCGCGCTCCCAGCCCAGGGCCGCCATCGGGGCGTATTTCTCCGCGTCCTTGTCGTCGTCCAGGTAGCGGGCCAGCCCGACGCCGCCGATCACCAGCTCGCCCACGCCGCCGTAACCGACCGGTTGGCCGTCGGCGCCGATGACGGCCAGATCCCAGCCAGGCAGCGGCAGTCCGATGCTGATCGGCCGCGCCGCGGCGAGCCTCGCCGCGCACGCCACCACGGTGGCCTCGGTTGGGCCGTAGGTGTTCCATACCTCCCGACCATCGACCGCCAGCCGTTCGGCAAGCTCCGGAGGGCAGGCCTCACCGCCAAAGATCAACAGCCGCACGGCTTCCAGTGCCTCCGCGGGCCACAGCGAGGCGAGCGCCGGCACTGTAGACACCACGGTCACGTCGCGCGTCACGAGCCAGGGACCGAGGTCCATCCCGCTGCGCACCAGCGATCGTGGGGCCGGAACCAGGCATGCGCCGTGCCGCCAGGCCAACCACATCTCCTCGCACGACGCGTCGAAAGCCACGGACAGCCCGGCCAGCACCCGGTCGCCGGGGCCAATCGGGTTGTCGCGCAGAAACATCTGCGCCTCGGCATCGACGAAGGCCGCGGCGTTGCGGTGGGTCACCGCGACACCTTTCGGGGTGCCGGTCGATCCGGAGGTGAAGATGATCCATGCGTCGTCCCGGGTGAGCGGCGCGCCGGCCCGCCAGCCGCGCGATGACCCGTGGCCCCTGATCAGCCCGGTTGCGGTGATGATCGCGACGACGCCCGCTTCGCCGAATACCAACTGCACACGTTCGTCGGGATCGTCGGCGTCCACCGGTACATAGGCCGCGCCGGTGGCCAGCGTGGCCAGGATCGCCACGTACAGCGAGTAGCTGCCCGACGGCATCCGTATTCCGATGCGGTCACCGCGGCCAATGCCCCGTGCGGCCAGCCATTCGACGCTGGCCTCGATGTCGCCGATCAGCTCACTGTAGGTGAGTTGTACGGTGCCGTCGTCGATGGCCGCCGCGTCCGGGAACCACGCGGCGGTTTCGTAAATGATGTCGATCAGCGTCCGCGGGCTGGGTGCGGCGGCCGACAATGTGTATTGCGCAGGGATCTCGGGCATCGCCACTTAAACTTAGTGCCGACGAAAACTTAGTGCCGCCTTTGGTGCTGAGGCTGGCGTCGCTGCTCCAGCCATCCGGCCAGTGAGCGCCCAGCCTCCAGGACGTGTCGCTCTGCGATCGCGCGGGACCTCTCGACGTCTTTGTCGGCGAGCGCGTCGAGCAATTGTTCGTGTTCGTCGAGCGAATGCTTCTCGTGGTCGGGGAACACGGCGAGAAAGTTGCTGGGCACCACCCGGGCGGCCTGCTTGATCTGGGTTAGCAGCCGGGGCGAGTGCGCCGCGCGGTGGATTTTTTGGTGAAAGTGCCAGTTGGCCTCGCCGATGCTGTCGTCACCGGACCGCGCCGCAACGTCGGTCGCCAGCTCTCGCAACGTCTCGAGTTCATCCGGCTCGATCCGCTCGGCCGCCCACGCCGCCGCCTGCCCGGTCAGTACGCCGAGGATGGTGAAGCTGTCCAGAACGTCGTCGGGGCCGATGCCGATCACGGTCACCCCGCTGCGGGGGGCGACTTCGACCAATCCTTCGAAGGAGAGCTCCAGTAAGGCCTCGCGCACCGGGGTCCGGCTGGTGGCGAACTCCTCGGTGATGGCGTCGAGGTCGACCCGTGCACCCGCCGGCAGGGCACCAGTGAGTATCCGATCCCTGAGCTCGCGGGCGGCGCGCTCCCGCACGGTCCCGGAGATATCCATCGCTACCATCCGCGCATCATATCAAACGGTACATTTGAAATCTGAAATATCAGATGTTACGTTTCGCCTATGGCATCCCGAAAAGAAAAGATGGCGCTCGTAGCTTTCATGCAGGCGGGCAGCACCTCGGTGTACGCGGGCTCGTGGCGGCACCCTGCAACCGAGCACGACTACCTCGATACGTCTTACTACGCGAAAATCGGACGCCAGCTGGAAGAAGGCTGCTTCGACCTGATGTTCTTCGACGACCGCCTGGCGATGCCGGGCGTTTACGGCGGATCGGTGGCCGAAGCGGTGTACTACGGCGCCCGACCGGTCAAGCTCGACCTCGGCGTGATTCTCGGGGTGCTCGCGCAGGCCACGTCCCGGATCGGATTGGGCGCCACCTACTCCACCACGTATTACGCGCCGTTTCACGTCGCGAGAACCTTCGCCACCCTCGACCACCTGTCAGGTGGTCGAGCGGCCTGGAATGTGGTCACCTCGGTCAATGACAGCGAGGCGCAGAACTTCGGGGTCGACGCCCATATGGGTCACGACGAACGGTACGACCGGGCCGACGAATTCATGGACGTGGTGGCCGGTTTGTGGGACACCTGGGAAGACGGCGCGATCCTGCACGACCGGGTGTCTGGTCAATATGCCGACCCCGCAAAAGTGCACGAGCTGGGACACGTCGGAAAGTACTTCTCCGCGCGCGGACCGCTGACTGTGCCGCGAACCCCACAGGGGCGGCCCGTCATCATCCAGGCCGGCTCCTCGGGGCGAGGTCGTGAATTCGCCTCCCGGTGGGCCGAATTGATCTTCACCGGGGACCCGGGCATCGAAGTCGCACGCAGCCACTACGCCGATCAGAAGGAACGCATCGCCGACGCCGGGCGCGACCCGGGCTCCGTTCGCATCTGCCCAATGGCCTACGCCGTGGTGGGCGAGTCCGAGGCCCAGGCCAAGGAGTGTGAAGCTGTGCTCCTCAACGATCTGGTGCACCCGATGGCATCGCTGACGCTCCTCTCCGAGTTGATGAATTACGACTTCGCCCAGCACGATCTCGACGACCCGGTCACCGATGACGTGATCGCGTCGGTCTCTGGCATTAGAGGGCTGGTGCAAAACCTGCGCACGCACATTTCCGCCCAGGGCGGCAGCGAAACGGTGACCGTGCGCGACCTGGCAGGCCACCGCGCCACGCTGTTGCAGGGGCCACGCTTCGTCGGCACCGGTAAGCAGGTCGCCGATCAGATGGCGGACTGGTTCGAAAGCGGAGCATGCGACGGCTTCGTTCTGGCGGCGACCCATCTGCCCGGCGCGTTTGAGGACGTGGTGCGTATGGTGGTCCCGGAACTGCAGCGGCGCGGGCTGTTCCGAACCGAGTACGAGTCGTCGACGCTGCGGGGACACCTTGGGCTGCAACGACCTTCGAACATCGGGATGGGCGCCAGTGTCAATGCTTGATGGCGTGCGAGTGCTCGACCTCGCCAGCTTGGCCGCCGCACCGCTGGTTGCGACGTATCTGGGCGAATTCGGCGCCGACGTGATCAAGGTCGAAGATCCAAAAAATGGCGATCCGATCCGCGGTTGGGGCAACCAGCGTGACGGCGTCGGGTTGATGTGGAAGTCGATCGCGCGCAACAAGCGATCGATCACGCTGGATATGCGCTGCGCCGAGGGGCAGGCGCTGGTGCGGCGCCTGGTCGAGCACGCCGACGTCGCCATCTTCAACACCCGGCCGCAGACCCTGCGCAAGTGGGGCCTGGACTACGAGACCCTGCGCGCGGTCAACGACCGGATCGTGATGCTGCACATCACCGGGTACGGGTTGACCGGGCCGAAGAGCGAGCGTCCGGGCTTCGGCACGCTGGGGGAGGCGATGAGCGGATTCGCGCACATCACCGGCCAGGCCGGCGGACCGCCCACGCTGCCGCCGTTCATGTTGGCTGATGGGGTCGCGTCGTTGAATGCCGCATACGCGGTGCTGATGGCCCTGTACCATCGCGATGTCCACGGTGGACCCGGGCAGTTGATCGACATCAACCTCATCGATCCACTGGCCCGGTTGCTCGAGCAAACGCTGTTGAGCTACGACCAGTTGGGGTTGGTGCCCGAACGGTCCGGAAATCGTTGGGACATCTCGGCGCCGCGCAATACCTACCGCACCTCAGATGGAAAGTGGCTGGCAATGTCCGGCAGCTCACCGGCGCTGGCGCTGCGGGTGTTCAAGGCGATCGGCCGCGACGACCTGGTGACCGACCCCGACTTCTCGGACCCCCAACGGCGGCTGGCCCGGGCTCGCGAAGTGGACGCCGTCGTGGCGGATTGGGTTGCCACCAAGACGCTTTCAGATGCGATGGCAGTCTTCGAGGCGCACGAAGTGGCGGCGGCGCCGGTCTACGACATCAGCGACCTGGTCGGCGACGAACAGCTCGCGCACCGCGGCGTGTTCATTTCCGTCGAAGACGAGCAGCTCGGGCCGATGACGGTGCAGGCTCCGGTTCCACGCTTCTCGGCGGCGGTCGGCAGGGTCGACCATCTAGGACCCCGGCTCGGCGAACACAACGCCGAGGTGTACGGCGAGTTGCTCGGCCTCAGCCAAGACGACATCGATGACCTGCACGCTCGCGGCGTGTTGTGACAGGACAAAATCAACCGATGACAGGAAATTCACGGTGACTGATTTGCTGCGTCGTTCCGAACTCGCGGTGCCCGCGAGCAACGACAACATGTTCGAGAAGGGCGCCCGCAGCGGCGCGGACCTCGTCTTCCTGGATCTCGAGGACGCGGTGCCGGCGGCCTTCAAGGAGGAGTCGCGTGCCAAGGCTATCGGCGCTCTCAATGACATCGACTGGGGACGCACCGCACGCGCCATCCGGATCAACGGCCTGGACACCCAGTGGTGCCACGACGACATCATCGAAGTGGTTACCAAGGCGGGCGAGAACCTGGACACCATCATCGTTCCGAAGGCGTGCAAGGCCCGCGACGTCTGGTGGGTGGATCTGCTGCTCACCCAGTTGGAGTTGAAACTCGGCCTGACCAAGCGCATTCGGATCGAGGTGCTCATCGAAGAAGTGGAAGGCTTGGCCAACGCCGAGGAGATCGCGCTGGCCAGCCCGCGGTTGGACGCATTGATCTTCGGCGTGGGTGACTTCTCGTTATCGCAGGGCGCACGCGTGGACACCAACTTCGACCCGCTCGGCGAATACCCGGGCGATATGTGGCAATACGCGCGGAGCAAGGTGATCGTGGCGGCGCGCATCGCGGGCATCGACGCGATAGACGCGCCCTATCCCGACTACCGGAACCTGTCGGGGTATGAGCGCGACGCGCGGCGAGCGTCGCTGATGGGTTACACCGGTAAGTGGGCAATCCACCCCGACCAGGTTCCCATCGCTAACGAGGTCTACGCGCCGACCGCCGACGAGATCGCCCGCGCGGAAGCCAATGTCGCCGCCTACCGGGAGGCTGAGGCCAGGGGCCGCGGCGCCGTCGGGGTCAACGGGGTGCTGGTCGACGCCGCGCACGTGAAGATGGGCGAGCAGACCCTGGCGCGCGCGGCGCTGATCAAGGCCAAGCGTTAGATCTGTTTCGGTTTCTGCCGAAGACAACGCGACTACCATCCTGCGATATGGCGCACAGTGTCAAGGTCCCGCCCGATCTCGTTGGCGGCGACGTCGACGAGGGATACGGCAAGGTTGCCGACGCCTTCCGCCGCAACTTGAACAGTGGCCGCGAGGTCGGTGCGGCGTTCGCCGCTTATCGCGACGGCCGTAAGGTCGTCGATCTGTGGGGCGGCTACCGCAACGGGACCACCCAGCAGCCGTGGGAGCGGGACACCATCGTCAACGTGTTCTCAACCACGAAAGGCGTCGCCTCGCTTGCCGTCGCGCTGGCCGCCTCCCGTGAACTCATCTCATATGACGCCAAAGTGGCCGACTACTGGCCGGAATTCGCGCAGGGCGGCAAGGGGGCGATCACGGTAAAGCAGTTGCTTGCGCACCAGGCCGGACTGTCTGCTATCAAACCGCCTCTGACGCTGCAGGACCTGGCCGACCCGGCAGCGATGTCGGCGAAGCTTGCGGCGCAAGCGCCCGCGTGGGCCCCGGGGACGAGGCATGGCTACCACGTAGTCACGCTGGGCTGGTACGAAGGCGAGCTGATCCGTCGAACGGATCCGGCGGGGCGCTCACTTGGCCAATTCTTCGCCGAGGAGCTGGCCGAGCCACTTGGTCTAGATTTCTATATCGGGCTGCCTGCCTCGGTAAAGCGCGCTCGCGTAGCGCTTTTGGACGCCTGGTCGCCGGCCGAGATGTTGTTGCACCTCACCTCGTTGCCGCCACGGTTCGTGGGGGCCTGCCTCAGCCCGCTCGGCCTGACGGCTCGGTCGATCCTCGTTGCGAAAGGGGTCAACAGTCCTGCGCAGTTCAATCGCGACGAGTTACGCGTCGTTGAAATGCCCGCTAGTAACGGCACAGGTACCGCGCGATCGGTGGCGAAGCTGTATGGGAGCGCCGCCACTGGAGATGCTCAGATCGGCTTAAGCCCCAGCGTCTTGGATGCGCTTAAGCGGCCGGCACTCCCACCGAGCAAAGGTTTGCGCGACAAGGTGTTACACGTCGATACGACCTTCTCTCTCGGCTTCTGCAAGCCCATTCCGATCTGGTCCTTCGGCGCCTCGGATGCCGCGTTTGGGACGCCGGGGTTGGGTGGCTCGTTCGGATTCGCGGACCCCGACACCGGCATTGGATACGGGTATGTGATGAATAAGATGGGTTTCCACCTGTTCAGCGACCCCAGGGAACTCGCGCTGCGCAACGCGCTGTTCCACGACACCCTGGGCGCCAGGCCGCAGAGTTAGCTGTTAGCGCCCCGACTTCCGTTTCCAGTAGGAACTCTTGACCGCTTCGAGAGCGTCGCTGACGTGGCGATCCAGCGGCCGTCGGCCGGTAGCTTGGCGGACCCATTGTTGGAAGCCGAAGTCGGCTGCTGAAAAGGCCAGTTGGACAAGCAGTCCGGGACGGCCATCGACGTCGGGGTCGGCGCCCATGCGCGCCGCCACCAGCTTTATCGTCCGCTCTTTGTCGGCGGGCGTGTGAATCGTGGCCTTGTCCAGCAGACCAGGCGCCCCCAGCAAGGCTTCCCGCCACTCTTCGCAGTCGGCCTCGTCGAATGAGCGGATTCGGGTAGTGATGGCGTTTATCAACGCCACATCGGGCGACTCGGAGGCCGGGCGCTGTTCGAGCAGGATGACGATCGCGGCGCCGCCGTACCGAACCGGTGCAAGGAGCACTTCCTCTTTGGTCGGGACGTGACGGAAGAAGGTGCGCGGCGAAACGCCCGCGGCGGTCGCGATTTCCTCGGTCGTGACGTCGTCGTATCCGCGTTCGACGAACAGCCGGAAGGCCGCGCGTCTGATGTCGGCCCGAATCTGCGCTCGCTGCCGATCCCGCAACGACTCCCCGCTGGCGTTCACCTGAAAACGCCGATGCCACCGTCGACGTGAATGGTCTGCGCGGTAATGAACGACGCGTCGGTGCTGAGCAGGAAAGCCACCAGCGCTCCGACGTCGGTGCGAACGTGCCCGATGCGCTTCATCGGGATGCGTCGGACCGCCTTCGCGTAATCGTCGGGGGCGAACTGCTTCCACAGTTTGACGCCGTCGGACTCGGCGAACGGGCAGATGACGTTGACGCGGATATTGTCAGGCCCCCATTCCAGGGCGGCGACTTTCGAGAGACCACGGATGGCTTCCTTTGCGGCTGCATAGCCACCCCACTTCAGATCGCCGCCGGTGCCCGTGCCCGAGCCGAGGTTCACGATCGACCCGCCGCCGGCCTCGACCATCAACGGGTGCACGGCCTGCATGAGCAGAAATGTCGCGCGGGGGCCGACGTCGTAACCGAGCGCCAGGTCACCGGTGGTGATGTCAACGAATGCCTTGGGTTCGTTGGTGGCGATGGCATTGTTGACCAGACCGTGCACCGTGCCGAATGCGTCGACCGCCGCCGCCACGATCCGCTGCGCGTTGTCAGGGTCGCGCAGGTCGGCGACCAGCCTCTCAACCCGGCCCGCCGCGCTGAGCTCGGCTTCGGTGAGTTCGGCGAAAGTCGCTTCCAGGACATCGGCCTGGATGTCGACCAGGAAAACAGACGCGCCGCGTTCGAGCAGTGCCCCGGCGATGCCCTTGCCCACGCCTTGGGCGGCGCCGGTGACGATGGCGACATGGCCGCGCATCGAATCTGGGTGGGTATACCTGGTGTTAAGCGTTTCAGTCATGCGGCGGGTCCCATCTGTAGTCGCACGCCGCGGTGCATCTCGTAGGTGCTGCGGACGCCGTTCGGCAATTCGATGAACTCGACCGGTGTCCCGTCCGGATCCTTGACGAAAAACATTCGCACGCCCCCGATTTCGAACGGAGTCTGGTCGGGTGGGTAACCGGCCGCGATGATGCGGCGGTGGGTGTCGTCCAGGTCGGTCACCGACAAAGACATGTTGTGAATCCCGGTGATGCCGCGCCGTGCCGGCTTGGCTGCGCCCGGGCTGGCGTCCGGCTTGATTCCGAGCGAGAGCAGTTCGACCATCAATCCGCCCAGCAGGCCGCCGACGACACGGCCCTCCTGCTTACGGGTCGCGTGCAACACCGCGTCGAAAGGCTCTCCGGAGATGAGGGTTTCGAAGACGACTTCCATGCCGAGCGCATCACGGTAGAACGCGAGCGCCCGATCCATGTCGGTGACCCCGACGACGAGGTGACAGAAGGAAACATCGGTCAGGACGGCCATGATCTCAGCGCGCGAGATTGGCGGCCGGACGCCCGGCGAACATCGGAAGGTCCAGGTAGGTCTTGATGCCGGGCTCGGCGGCGCAGACATCTGGAATGGCGTTGACGCAGTGGTTTGCCGTTACCACGACGCCCGGATTCTTCACCAGCCCTTCGGCAATCGTCTCAGGCTGCAGACCTTTGAAGGTGAGGTTCACGGTGGGGTCGCCGGTGATCTCGACCTCGAACCGTTCGCCGATGCCGCCGAAATTCCACGCCGGTTCCAGGTTTTCCTCACCCATGAGCCAATTGACGGCCGCCGTGATGACCGGCTCGCCGTCGACCAGGGCCTGCCAACGAAACCGGCGCGCCGCCACGGTTCCCGTGGTGATCGGGAAAGGTGCATAATCGATATCGGAGGTCGCCACGGCGACGTCCTGAATCGTCCTGATGTTTGGTTCAATGCGGAACCCCATGTGGTCAGCGATCATTCGCACCGACTGCTTGAAGCCCGCTTCGAGCAGGCTTGCCATCGGCCCTTGCGTGGCCTCCTCGGGCGTACCGCCGAATCCCATGATGTGGCGCACCACGTCCGGGGCGTTGTAGGTGCGGATATCGGAGAACTCCTCGGCGCGCACGTGTGTGACCGCAGACGAGAGCCCCGACACCATCAGCGGGAACCGCTCGGTGATGCCACCCGGGTGAATTCCCGACCCGTGCAGGGTCACCCCACCCTCGACCGCGGCGTCGGCGACGGCTTTGTGGCGCGCGTTGCCCGGGTCGGGGTACACCCAACCGACCGGGGTGACCACGTTCTTGCCGGACCGCAGGATCGCGATGACCTCTTCGTCGTTGGGTACCAGCGGGCTGTACATGACGCAGTCGGCATCTAGGGCCAGCAGCTCATCAAGGCTGGTGGTAGCCGCGACGCCGAGTGCAGCGGTTCCGATGATCTCGCCGACGTCGCGGCCGTTCTTGTCGGCGCTGTGCACCCAGCAGCCGGCCAGCTCGAGCTCGGGGTGATTCAGTACGCACGCGATTGCGGCCTTGCCGACGCCGCCGGTCGCCCATTGGATGACACGAAGCTTGTCCGGGCTACTCACCGTTGACCTCCCGAATTGCGATTGACATGGCACCGTATGTCCAACTGGCAGTCACTGTCAAGGGACGTCCCTGAGGTGCCACGGCCCGTCGCCGAGCAACGCCAATTCCTGATGGTGGTGCTGCTCGACGGTGCTGCGGTGGCTCACGCTCACCACGATGCAGTCCGGCAGTTCATTCCGTAAAAGGCTGTACAGCAGGAACTCCAGCGCCTCATCGACGGCGGAAGTGGCTTCGTCGAGGAACGCCGCCTTGGGTTTGATCGCCAGCACTCGGGCGAACGCGATACGTTGCTGCTCTCCAGGCGAGAGCACCTTGGCCCAGTCCTGAATCTCGTCAAGCCGGTTGACCAGGTTGGGCAGCGCAACTTTCGTCAGCGCCCCTTGCAGCGTCTTGTCGTCGATCTCGCCAGCCATGGCCGGGTAAGACACCACGGCGCGCAGATTGCCCAGCGGGACATAGGGAAGTTGAGAAAGGAACATGACCTCGTTGCGACCGTCCGGACCGTGCAGCGTGCCCGAGGCGTACGGCCACAGCTGCGCCAGAGTGCGAAGCAGCGCGGTTTTCCCGCTGCCAGACTTTCCGGTGACGATCAAGGCCTGCCCCCGCGTCAGCCGCAGATCGAGTGGGTCGATCAGTTGCGCGCCCGCAGGTGTGCGAACCTCGACTTCGGCAAGCTCGACCGAACCGTCACGGCTGGCCGTGGTCGACAACTCCGGCAGTTCCCGCGCGTCGGCGTTGGCCTCGACCAGTCCGTTGAGGCGCATTATCGCGGCCCGGTAACTGGCGAATCGGTCGTAAGAGTTGCGGAAGAACGACAGTGATTCCTCAATATGGCCGAACGCGCTTGCCGACTGCATCAAGTCACCGAGCTTGATACTTCCCGCGAACAGCCGCGGCGCCTGCACGATGAACGGCAGTGGGTTGATCGGCTGGGTCACCGCAACGTTCCAGCCGAGGAAGCCAATCGTGCGCCGCACGTAGCGGCGGTAGTTGGCGATTGTTGCGTCGAACCGGTCCATCAGCTCGGCACGCTCGGCCTGTTCGCCGCGATAAAAGCCGACGGCCTCCGCGGCGTCCCGCAATCGCACGAGCGCATATCGGAAGGCTGCGTTGAACAGCTCGTTACGGAAGCTGAGCCGCACCAGTGGGCGACCTATCCAGAATGCGACAACCGTGGAAACCAGAACGTGCACCAGCACAGCCCAGAACAGCGCCTTCGGAATTGCGATCCCGATAATGTGCAGCGTGCCGGACAGCCGCCAGAGGATCACGGCGAACGACACAACGGAGACAACGGAGTTGACCGCACCGAAGAGCAATCGGCTGGATGTTCCGAAAGCCGGAAGGTTTGCCGAACCACCGATCCCTGCAGTGAAGATGTCGATGTCCTGTTGGATGCGCTGATCGGGATTGTCGATCGCGTAGCCGATGAACCGCGCGCGGTAGTAGGCCCGGCCCGCGAGCCAGTCCTTTGTCAACCGGCCGGTGAGCCACACCCGCCACCGGATGACGAACCGTTGCGTCAGGTACAAATCGCCCATCACCCGCGCCACCTGGATTGCCGCGATAACGCAGAACTTCCAGATTGCCACCCAAAAGCCGTGGATGCCGGAATCGCGCACGGCTTCGTCGCCGGCGCCGGCGCCCGCGAACGCAGTCTGCAACGCGGAGTACAGGTCGTTGCTGTAGTAGCTGAGCAGCACGCTGATCCGCACCGCCATCATCACCGACAGGAGCAGCAGCCCTAACAAACCCCAAACCGGGACGCTCTGCCGGCCGGTGAAATATTCACCGGTGACGCGCCAGAATTCACCGCCCCAGCGAGTGAACCTGGCGACCGCGACCGCAACGACAAGCAAGCACGTCGCGCTGACCGCCCAGGTCACGAGGATCCAGCCGGACGACGAAATCAGCTCGTGGCTCCAATCGATAGACGGCTTGAATTTTTCCATCGCAGCTCTGCCCCCTTTCTGCGGATTACGCACGCACTGGCGCATGATCGCACGATCGTCGATTTCCTTGTGGCCGGTGCTCATCCGGCTTGTCCCACCGGCTTCGCCCGGGCCAGCTGTCGAACTTGATTGCCGGCCTAACTTCCCGGATCACGTCGCAATGGGTCTAATGGGTGGATGGAACTGATGATGCCCACCGACGCGGTATTTCTCATGAGCGAATCCCGCGAGCATCCCATGCATGTCGGTGGCCTGCAGTTGTATCAGCGGCCCGAAGGTGCCAGCCCTGAATTCGTGCAGGAATTCTATGAACGCCTGCTTGCTCAACAGGATTTCCAACCCACCTTCCTCAAGCGTCCGGCGACCTTTCTCGGTGGGATCGGGAGCCTGGGCTGGTCCTACGACAAGGACCTCGACGTCGACTATCACGTCCGGCGAAAGGCGTTGCCCTCCCCGGGGCGGGTCCGGGATCTGCTCGAGCTGACTTCCCTGCTGCACAGCAGCCTGCTCGATCGCCACCGCCCGCTGTGGGAAATGCATGTGATCGAGGGACTGAAGGACGGCCGATTCGCGCTGTATACCAAGTTTCACCACTCCCTCATCGACGGTGTGTCGGCGTTGAAGCTCATGCAACGCGCGCTGTCGGATGACCCGGACGATCACGACATTCGGGCGATTTGGACTCTGCCCAAACCGCAACGCCCCAATTCTGGTTCGTCGTCTCGGTTGGGTTCCCTGATGCGTACGGCCGGGTCTGTTGCGGCACTGGCTCCGTCGACGGTATCGCTGGCGCGCGCGGCGCTGTTCGAGCAGCAACTCACGCTGCCATACGGGGCCCCGCGCACCATGTTGAACGTCAAGATCGGCGGCGCCCGCCGGTGCGCGGCACAGTCGTGGCCGGTGGACCGCATCAAGGTCGTCAAGAGGGCCGCAGGGGTGACCCTCAATGACGTCGTGTTGGCGATGTGTTCGGGTGCGCTGCGGTACTACCTGCTTGAGCACAATGCGCTGCCGGAAACGCCGCTGATCGCGATGGTTCCGGTGAGCCTGCGTTCCGAAGCCGAGGCCGATATCGGTGGCAACCTCGTCGGATCCATCTTGTGCAACCTCGCCACCGACACCGACGATCCCGCGCAGCGGCTGGAAACGATTCACGACTCGATGCGCAGCAACAAGAAAGTGTTCTCTGACCTGCCCCGGTTCCAGGCGTTGGCGCTGTCCGCGATGAATATAGGTTCGCTGGCCCTGGCTGCGGTTCCGGGTTGGGTGTCGTCGACGCCGCCGCCGTTCAACCTCGTCATATCGAACGTTCCCGGACCTACCGAACAGATGTATTACGGGGGCGCGCGGCTTGATGGCAACTACCCGTTGTCCACCGTGCTGGACGGACAGGCGCTGAATATCACTCTGGTCAACAACGCCGACAACCTCGACTTCGGGTTGGTCGGATGCCGGCGCAGCGTGCCGCACTTGCAGCGGCTACTCGCGCACCTGGAGTCGTCGCTCAAAGATCTGGAACGCGCCGTAGGCGTGTGAAAGGGCGTGCCGAAACTCAGCGCAGGCGTGCTTTTGTACCGAACCCGCGACGGCGTCGTCGAAGTGCTGATCGCGCATCCGGGCGGCCCGTTCTGGGCACGCAAGGACGATGGGGTCTGGTCGATTCCCAAAGGTGAGTACGGCGAAGGCGACGATGCCTGGGCCGCCGCGCAGCGCGAGTTCGCCGAGGAGATCGGGTTGGCGCTGCCAGGCGGACCCCGGATCGACCTCGGCCCCCTGAAGCAACCCAGTGGCAAGGTGGTCACCGGCTTCGCCGTCCCCGGCGATCTGGACATCACCGACGCGCGCAGCAACACGTTTGAAATGGAGTGGCCGAAAGGCTCCGGCAAAATGCGGGAATTCCCGGAAGTTGATCAAATCGGCTGGTTCCCGGTGGCGCAAGCGCGGGTCAAACTACTCAAGGGGCAGCGCGAATTTATCGATCGATTAATGACGCATCCGCAATTAAGAGGCTCAACCGAGGGTACGTGAGCGCGGTTCCGACGACGCGTACTGCGCCGGGCCGCGCGTTATGCCGGGCCTGGTGCCCTAGGCGCCGTTGCTGCCGAATGAGCGGTCGGTGGCCAGTGTGATCAGAATCGGTATGGGGGTTGCGATCTCGTCCTTCGCGTCAGGGTCCCGGTAAGCGCCGATCGTGTACTCGCCTTCCGATTCGACCGCGAACGAGAAGTCGTATGAAAAGCATCGGTATTTGGACGGATTCTGGTCGTCGTCCGGCCAGTGCCAAATCGAGCGGGCGGCTCCGCGACGCTCCCCGCTGGGGTCTTTGCACACGATGAACAGTTCCGGGTTGTAGTCGCCACCGGCCGGCGCATGCACCACGGCGACGATCGGAATCGTCAGCCACATGGGGATCTGATCGAGCTCATAGTTGGTGGTCGGTATGCGCAGCGCGTTGACTGCGCCACCCTCCAGCGTGGCAGAACCCGCCACCAGCAACGCGGCTACGTGCATCACGATAGTGGCTTCTCAAACATCTGGTGTTCCCGTCTTGGTTTGGTGCTCAGTTCTTGCCTTGCTGTTAAAGCCATCGAAGTTAAGCCGTCGAATGGCACACACAACATAGCGGAGCGAACCCCGTGGTGGGCAAGTACCGAATATCACGCCTCGTTTGCTTTGGCCACACCCAAACCGGGGACGATGTCGCCGAGGCTGAACGTCAGCGGTTGTTCGAGTTGCGCGTAATCGCACGAGCGTGGGTCGCGATCGGGGCGCCACCGGCTGAACTGGGCGGTGTGGCGGAAACGGCGCCCTTCCATGTGGTCGTAGCGAACCTCGACCACCCGCTCAGGTCGAAGCGGCACGAACGATAGGTCCTTTCCCGCGTTCCATCGGGAGGCTTCGTTCTTGCGGGGGGTGCGCTCACCCGCGTCGTGGGCCGCCCAGTTCCACGGGTGGCCGTCGAAGTCGGTGACCAGTGGTTGAAGTTCGCCGAACAGCCGCCTCCGTTCGGCCATAGGGAAGGAGCCGATCACGCCGACCGACGCCAGCTGGCCGTCATCCTGGTAGAGCCCGAGCAGCAGCGACCCGATCGCGTCGGCGCCGGACTTGTGCACTCGGTAGCCGGCGACCACGCAGTCGGCGGTGCGCTCGTGCTTGATCTTGAACATGACGCGTTTGTCCGGCTGGTAGGTGATTGTGAGCGGTTTGGCGATGAGGCCGTCGAGGCCGGCTCCCTCAAATTCCTCGAACCAGCGCTGTGCGGTGGAGGTGTCGGTGGTTGCCGGCGTGACGTGGATCGACGGGCCGGACCCTGTGAGTGCGTCGACGAGGGCGGCCCGGCGCTCGCTGAACGGGCGTCGGGTGTAGTCGTCGTCTCCGAGGGCGAGCAAGTCGAACGCAATGAAGGACGCCGGCGTCTTCTCCGCGAGCATCCGCACCCGCGAATCGGCCGGATGGATGCGCTGTTGCAGCGCCTCGAAGTCCAGGCCATGGTCGGTGGCGACAACGATCTCACCGTCGATCACGCAGCGCTCCGGCAGCTCGGCCCGGATCGCCGCGACCAGTTCGGGAAAGTAGCGGGTCATCGGCCGTTCATTGCGGCTACCCAGCTCGACCTCGTCGCGATCACGGAAGCAAATGGACCTGAATCCATCCCATTTGGGCTCATACGACGCATCCGGCGGGATGGACCGGACCGGCTTCGCCAGCATCGGTGAGACGGGCGGCATAACGGGTAACTCCATAGGCACATTGTCGCCGACGTGCTGGAATCGGACTATGGCTGCTGCAGCGGAAGAACTCGACGTCGACGGCATCGCGGTTCGGCTGTCGAATCCGGACAAGGTGTATTTCCCCAAGCTCGGTTCGAACGGCACCAAGCGGCGCCTCGCCGAGTACTACCTCGCCGTGGCGACTGGTCCGATGCTGTCGCCGCTGTTCAACCGGCCCACCCACTTGCAGCGCTTCCCGGACGGCATCGACGGCGAGGAGATCTATCAGAAGCGGGTGCCGCAGCATCATCCCGACTACGTGCAGACCTGCCAGGTGACGTTCCCGTCGGGCCGGACCGCGGACGCGCTGAAGGTGACTCACCCGGCGGCGATCGTGTGGGCGGCGCAGATGGGCACCATCACGCTGCACCCGTGGCAGGTGCGCTGTCCGGACACCGATCACCCCGACGAGTTGCGCATCGATCTGGATCCGCAACCCGGGGTCGCGTTCAAGGAAGCGCGCACCGTCGCGGTCGACGTGTTGCGGCCGCTGCTCAACGAACTCGGGCTGGTCGGGTATCCCAAGACGTCCGGGGGTCGGGGGATCCACGTGTTCCTGCGGATCGCCACCGATTGGAACTTCATTGAGGTGCGCCGGGCGGGCATCGCGCTGGCACGCGAGGTGGAACGCCGCGCGCCGGATGCGGTGACGACGTCGTGGTGGAAGGAGGAACGTGGCGAGCGCATCTTCATCGACTTCAACCAGAATGCGCGCGACCGCACCATGGCGTCGCCGTATTCGGTGCGGCCCAACACGATCGCGACCGTGTCGATGCCGTTGACGTGGGACGAGCTGGCCGGCGCCGAGCCCGATGACTACACCATGGCGACGGTGCCCGATCTGGTGCACCATCGAGACGATCCGTGGGCAGCCATGGACGACGTGGCCCAGTCCATTGCTCCATTGCTGGAGATGGTGGAGGCGGACGAAGAACGCGGGCTCGGGGATATGCCGTATCCGCCCAACTATCCGAAGATGCCGGGCGAGCCAAAGCGGGTGCAGCCTTCGCGAAATACTGATCTAACCAGGAAAAACAGGCCCAAGTGACCTCGTGCGCCTGCTAGCATAACGCACGCTCGCCCGATAACCTCGATACATGGCCGAAGATCTCGAATCGCTGCGAGGCAGCTTCAACCGCTCTTTGCGCGTCGAAGGCAAGGCCGACCGCACACTCGTGCTCTACGGCCAATCCATCACCTACTTCAGCCAATGGTTAGCCAAGCGCGGCCAGCCAGCCGACCTGTCCAGCCTCGACCGTGACACCGTCCTGCAGTGGCTGGACTTCCTGCGCGCCCGCGGCCTGTCCACCGGCACGATCCGAACACGTTGGCGCGGATTACGGCGGTTCGTGAACTGGTTGCTCGCTGAAGACATCATCCGTACTGACCCACTGGCCGGGATAGTCATCGACAGCCCTGAGCCGCCGCCGGTGCCGATACTTCCCGACGAAGACCTCGCTGCCCTGATAGGCGCATGCCGGGGCAAGAAGTTCGTCGACCGTCGCGACGAAGCCGTGATCCGGCTGCTGATCGACTGCGGACTGCGAGTGTCAGAGGTGACTGGCATAGACCTCGACCACCTGGACCTCGACGGCGAAACTGTCACTGTGACGGGTAAGGGGTCGCGGGTGCGGGCAGCCTACTTCGGCGCAAAGACCGGGCAGGCGCTAGACCGCTACACGCGCGAACGCCGCAACCACCGGCATGCGTCAAGCTCGGCGCTCTTCCTCGGGGAGCGCGGTCGCTTCACGCCCGACGGAGTGCGGGAACGGCTGAAGGTTCGCGCCGAGATGGCCGGCCTGGACCCGGCCGCGATCCACCCGCACCGTTTCCGGCACACCAACGCCCACGATTTCCTGCTAGCCGGCGGCCAAGAACGCGATCTGAAACGGCTCATGGGCTGGCGGTCGGACACCATGCTGGAACGCTATGGTGCCAGCGCCGCCGACCACCGGGCGCGGGAAGCGGCGCGCAGGCTAAAGCGGGGGGACCGAATATGAGCGCCATCGGGCCCGACGAATGGGTATCGAAGATCTTCGAGCACTACCCACAGCTGCTCCACCTACTAGACACCGACACCGAGCGTCAGCACCTGCGGGTCCTTCTTCGCTGCCCGCCCAGCGGTCATCTGATTGAGGAGGTCGTTCTTAACACCGACCGCAGCCGCTGGCATTTATATGTGACTTCAGCCCTCGTCCACGACACTGATTACATCGTGTCTGACGTGAACAAATTGGCGCGCAACAGCTTCGATGCGCTCGAAGGCAGACCGGCAATAGCAACGATGTTCACCGACCGAGTCAACTTGAAATGCCCTAAGCGCCGCTGTCCTTACGCCGGCGTCAAAAGCCAAGCCGAGCTCGTCGGCCAGCTGCTAGATGCACGGCTTGTGCGCGACACGCGGGACGTGCGCCTAATCGACTAAACGCCATGCAGCGAGCTGCTACGCTTGACGCAGTCACCCAAGCTTGACTTCCTAAATCTGCTTGTACGCGCTCAGCGCCGGTCTCAGCGGGCCGCTCCCTAGGAGCAGTCTGCCCGTTGAGACCAACAGAATCCGAACGTCGGTTACAAGCCCAAATACGCGCTCACGAATCTTGGGCGCAATGCGACGACCGCACCAGCAGAACGGCTCCCGGTCGCAAGGCATTCAACGACCGCTTTGAACAACAGGTCGACCCAGACGGCAAGCTTTCGCCAGCGGAACGCCAGCGCCGCGCACAACACGCGCGCAAAGCATATTTCGCCAGACTTGCACTAAAGTCCGCGCAAGCCAGACGCAAAGCGAAAGACGCTCGCTCACAAGCCGATCAACTCGATCAGGTCGCTGCGGATGCCGACGCCGAACTAAGCGGCGGGGAAGCGTAATGCCCGGCAACGACTTGGGGCCACCTGAAAGGGAAGAGCCCGGCCCCACCCCTGGAACCGGGCCCAACCAGAAGTCAGTAGACGCCACCACCAACCGGCTCGATCATATCGCGCAACCACGTCAATGTGGCTCCGACACGATCGCAGGGCTGCACAGGCGGCGACAGGCAGCTCGGCGATTGGCGCGGCTGTCCGATTGTTGCGGCGCATCCGACCCCATCAGCTGCCGCTGTCACGAGCCCGATCCACCGCTCACCGAGCGCGCGATCGAGGGGTGGCGCGCTGCGATCGAGCGGACCATCCCGATCGGCACGCCGATCGTCCCTATCGAGGTATTGCAGTGCCTGCACCGTATGGGAGGCACCGACCGGCAACTCGCGCAACGTGTCTGGGCGGATTCAGGCGGTGTCCTGGCGTGACAACGATGACCGACACGGCCTACGAGCGTTTGATCGACGCCCTCCGCGGCGCCGGCAGGCGCGTCGACGAACGCGGCAACGACCAGGCGACGGCCCAATGCCCGGCACACGACGACGGCCGGCCATCGCTGTCACTGCGCGCGATCGACGGGCAAGCACTCGCCTATTGCTTCGCCGGCTGCTCAACGACGGACATCGCTACGGCACTTGGCCTGACCATGGCGGATCTCTTCGACGACAAGGAAGGCGACCGCTACGTCTACCCCGGCGGCCGCATCGTCTGCCGGACACCAGCCAAACGGTTCTTCCAGCAGGGCAATAAGGCCGACCCCAGCCTCTACGGGGCAGACCAGATCGGCGATGCCCGGGTTGTCTACATTGTCGAGGGAGAAAAGGACGTCAAGGCAATCCAAGCGGCTGGTGCCGCGGCCGTGTGCTCTGCGATGGGCGCAGGCAAAGCCGCACAGTTCGACTGGTCAGCCCTGACCGACAAGAGCTGCATCGTCGTATCCGATAAAGACAAACCGGGCCTTAAGCACGCGCATGAAGTAGCCACGCTGCTGGCCCCCATCGCCGCGTCGGTACAGATGGTCGAACCGGCCGTAGGCAAAGACGCCGCCGACCACATCGCCGCCGGCAAGGACCTCGACGAGTTCGTGACGATCGACGACGGCATCCCGAAACTCTGGCGCGCAACAGAACTCAAACCCGCACGCCAACCACGCTGGCTCGCCAAAGGCAGACTCCCCCGCGCCGCGATCTGCCTACTCGTCGGAGACGAAGGCATCGGGAAAAGCCTGCTCTGGGTTTGGATTGTGGCCGCACTCACCACAGGCCAGCCCCGGCCGGAATTCGGCATACCCGCCGGGTCCCCGCAGCTCGTCATCCTGGTCATCACCGAAGACGACTGGGCCACCGCGGTTCTCCCTCGGCTCCTGGCCGCCAACGCCGACCTCGCCATGATCCGCGTCCTGTGCACCGACTCCGACGGCAGCGGAACGCCCGTCTTCCCACGCGACATCGCGCTGATACGGCTAGCCAATCCACCGCCGTCACTGGTGATTGTCGACGCGTGGCTCGACACCGTCCCAGGCGGAATGTCAGTGCGTGACCCACAACAGGCACGCCAAGCCCTGCACCCTTGGAAAGAAGTGGCGACCGTCACCGACGCGGCCGTGCTACTGCTCGCCCACACCAATCGCGTCGCAACCGCCAATGCCCGCGACCGCTACGGCGCCACCGGAGCCCTACGCCAAAAGGCCCGACTCACACTGTTCGCACAACGCGACGAAGACGGCACCCTCATCGTCGGGCCCGAGAAATCCAACAGCTCAGGAGACGTCCCAGCATCCCGCTTCACGATCCAAGCCATACAGCACTTTGCCGCGACCGCCGACCATGACGGCACCGTCCCGGTGCTGGCTTACGCCGGCCAAACCGACCACACCGCACGAGAACACGTCGCCGAAGCCTATGCCGCCGAACACAACGGATCATCAGCCGCGACAGACGAAGTCTCGACATGGCTGATGGCATTCCTCAAGGACGGCCGACGCCGCGCCACCGCCGCATATGACGCCGGTGAGGTACTCGGATACTCCAAGGACAAACTCAAACGAGCAAAGAAACGACTCCGCGTCCAGACGGTCCGCGACGGCGAAGCCGACGCATGGTTCTGGGAGCTGCCCTCCCTCAAAACCCCGCTCCCTTGCTCCCTTACCTATACCCCCCTCTACCAGTAAAGAGAGCACTGAGAGTCAAAGGGAGCAAGAGAGCACAGACACACACTGCGCCTGTGGCGCCGCACTCTTGCAGCCGCAGTCAATCTCACGCGGCCGATGCGAAGAATGCCACCTTCACCAAGGCGGCGCTTCATGAGCAAACACCCCACCGGCTCGCAAACCTGGCGTTTGATCCTCGCTCGCTGCCACGACGACTCCCACGCCGAACAACTCGTCACAACCGAGTGCAACGCCTACTGGCGGGAAATCACCAACGAACTCCTCGACATCGTCGCGATGCTCCTGGCCGACCGAACCGGCGCCGGCACCAGACTCGTCGAGCGTCAGATCGACCTGGCGATGTACTGCGAGGCCCGCGACAGAGACGAACTCCCGCCCGACGTCGGCATCATCGGCCGACAGCTCGACATCTGGGACGACTACGACCGCGAGAAGGCTGCAAGGTGAGCGTCGCCGACTTGTTCGCCGAACTCGCGAGCGCACCACGCCTGGACGGCGCGCTCTGCCGCGGCCATGGCGAGACATTCGACGAACCCGGGCCTGACGAGGACCAGGACGACGTCTCAGCGCGGATCGCGTTCGCCATCAGCGCCTGTCGGTGCTGCCCAGCACTGGGCGCCTGCTGTGCGTGGATCGACACCCTGCCACTCGAACAACGCCCGCGCGGAGTCACCGGTGGACGCATCAACGGAAGGAGCTCACCACGATGACCACCACCATCGACGAAGAGTCGCGCGCAATGACTTCGGTACTCCGAGAAGTCGCCAGACAGCTACGGCACCTCCATGAACAAGTGCACCCAAGCGAGCTAACGGCGTCAGAAGCCATCTCGCTCTTGGGCATCCTGAACGACATCACCGACCGACTGGACGCCGAGAAAACCACACCACAACCACCACCACCGGCCAGCGAGAGGCCAATCCTGCGCCTGGTCGAGGAGTAGCCCTCGAATGAACTGGGATGCCGACGACCTCGAAATCGCCTACTGGTGCGCCACCGTCGCGATCCAAAGCCGCCGAGAGAACCGCAAGCCCATCCCCGACGAGCTGCGCCGGCACATTGGCCGGCTAGACCTCGCAATCCGCTGCATGTCCTCACGGGGACATGAAATCGAAGGTGTGGGTTCACCATTGAGAGCAACAGACTGGATCACCACACGAGAGGCGGCGGCGATCTTGAACAAATCGGAACGCCAGACCCGGCGCTTGAAGGACGACCTCGACGGCCAGATCATCGGCGACCGCCTGCAATTCCCGCGCAGTTCCGTCGAAACCTACGCACACGAACGGATGAGCGCATGACCAATCCAGGCGGCCAGATTCGGCCGACACCCGTAGGCGAGTTCTCCAAGATCAGCGACCCAGGCACGCGCAGCCGCGCAATCATGGCCGACATCGCCGCGCAAAGGCAGGCAAAACAGCAACAGCAGCAAGCCCCGGCAGCCCACGATCCGGCCGCGATAGCTGCGGCGAAGGCTGGCATCGCAGATGCAGAAGCCGCCGGCAACCACGGGTTGGCCATCGCACTCAAATCCGCACTGAGCCAGTACCTAAGCAGCAGCTATCCGACGAACCTGAAGGGCGGAAACGCACCGTGACCACCAAGACAGCAGCCGCCACCGACGCGAGCACCCCGACACTTAGTGCCGCGGAGAAGGCATACGAGGCCGCAACGGCGGCGACCGCAGCAGCTGGCGCCGCACTCGGGCCGGCCAACGAGAAACTTGCCGCAGCCAAAAAGGCACTCGAAGACGCCCAAGACGAAGCGTTGAAAGCGATCACCGAAAAAAGCGCCGATCCCGTAGCGGCGAAGGAGCGCTTCCAAAAAGCACGCAAGGCTGTCGGTGACCGTGAGGACGACGTGGATTGGGCCCTCTTCGAGTTGCAAGCTTTCGAAGTCGCCGACGAGCAGGCCCACGCCGCCGAGCAGGTCGCACGCCGCGCCTTCATCATCGAGCAAATCCAAACCGCCAGCCGCGAATACAACGACCCTGCGTCACGCGAAAACGTGCTCATCAGTCAACTCACGGCAACAATCGCAGAACTACTACCCCTTATCGCCGATCGTGAAGAACTCCACCGGCGCCTAAGTGGCGAAGCCCTGTACGACCTTTCAGCCGAGGAAAAGGCGAAAATCGGCGCCGCAACTCTGCACACCGGACGACCCGTTGAGCACCTGCGCGCCACACTCGCGATCCCCGGGCAGCCGGCGGTCACGCTGCAGTCCGACGATTTCGTCGCCGCCCTCACAGCCGGCATCGATGCGGCTGCGGCCGCGCAGGCCGAACGCGCCCGTCTGCAGCGGGTCGGCTAGACGGTCAAGCTGATGGCACGGTCAAACGCACCGACTCGGACGCCCGGGAGTGCCGCGGCGTCTGGCGCTCGGAACGCAAGGACGGATAGCGGGCCTGCCATGGCTCCTATCACCCGCAAAGACCTGTCCTGCCACGCCATTAGCTCGACCGTCAGCATGGAAGGACACAGGAATGGTCAGCAGACCGCGCCGAATCCGATCGACCACCGTCCGATCGACGACCACTCGCGACAGACACCGACGCAGACAACCACCGCGCCGTTGCGCGCAGTGTGGCGCAACCGGAGTTCCACTGGTGCAGGACCATATCTTGGGCGTGGCCGACGGGGGCCTGGACGTGGTGGCGAACCTGCAGTGGTTGTGCCATCCAGATCACGATGCGAAGACCCGGCTCCAACAACAGGCCGGACGCGACCGAGCACGCGCAGCACGCGGCGGGCTCTCCCGACGTCTGCGCGACCACGAACCACATCCCGGCCGGCTGTAGCACCACCCCAGTGCGGAAGGTCAGCATCGACAGGCGCGCAGACCCCCCAGGCGTGGCCCATCCCCACCATGCACCACCCCGCAGCGTCAGATGGTGCATCGCCTCAGGTCAGGAGGGTAGGGGGTAACCCTCGACAGCCAATCCCGCGTCGGTACTCCATAGTGGGCACGCGTCTACGTACGGCTCGATCGCGCATTTTTTGGCGCGCCGCTGCGTCCCGGATTTTTCGGCATTTTGCGGCGAACGGGCGGTTTACGCGGCTCCATAAAAATCCTGGTCGCTGTGGGTTTTTCGCCCGCTTGCCGCGAGTCTGGATCGCTGCCTTTGGGGCTGGCGTGGGGTGGTTGAGATGCCTGTAGATGTAGACGAAATCGGCATGAAAGAGGTCGCTACGTGCCGCGGGGTGGTCGAAAAGCTACGCGAAAGTATCGATTTTGACGCCCCAAGGGGAACTGAGCACGACCGCAGTCAGGGCATCGCCTCGGCCCACGCGATGTGCCCCTCGAAGCCAAGCGATGTCGCCATGTCGTGGTAGCGATCCCGATAGTCGCGATAGGCGGTGTCGTCGCCATGGGCTCGCGCCAGCAGAGCCCGTAGCCGCAGCAGCCAGACCTCACGTATCACCAGCCCGTCGTCGGCTGGCGCGTCCGCCAACCTGTTGATCGCGGCCTCGGCTTCGGCCACGTCGGCGTCGTGCCTGCGATCAAGCAGTGTCTCTACCAGAACACCGGTCGCTGGAACGCCCCAGAGCGGCAGCCGTCCCTCGCGGAACAAAGGGTCGACAGCGGCGCGCATCAGGGGTATCGCCTCATCGCGGTCTCCACCCCTAGCCCTTTCGCGTGCCAAGCAGGCATCGACGATAGGTAGCTCGCAGAGGTTTTGTCCATTGCTTTGCAATACGTCGCTGACCTCGGCCAAGATATTTTCTCCTCGATCACGGTCAACGTCCGTCCGGCAGTGCACCAGCGCCAGGCCTAGTGTCATCCGGGTGAAGGCCACAACTTGGTCGTCCCCGGATCGTTCGACAGTCTGCAGCGCATCCTCGATGTCCCAAACGGCGCGATCGTCGGACCTCACTGCTCCGTATGGAATTGCGGCGACGTAGCAGAAGGTGACAACCGTGGCATAGGACACAGCGTCAGCATTGCGAGCCATGACAAGAGCCCGCTGTAGGTCATCTGCCCATTCGAGACGACCCAGAGCCATACCGGCCATAGCGCGCGTCGAGATAGCAAGCGCCAGCGGAGAGCCGAACATGAGGTTGCCTTTAGACGGGTCGCCGCCAGCCAGGTCGATGAACCTTTGTGACCACTGCAGGAGTTCACACCACTCGGCGCTCTCGGCCTTCGCGTATAGCAACGCCAAGGCCAACCCGAGGACCAAGGTCGGGTCACCGATCGACTCGACTAGGGCCATCGCTTCCGACGCCAGGTGCGACGCCTCGCGGATTTGGTCCTGATACCCGTGCTCTACTACTAGGCCTGCCATGGCGATGCAAAGAGACGCCTTGTCACCGGAGGCGACGCACAACGGCCGCAGTTCGTCGAAGCGTGCGCCCGCCGCATGTTCAAGGACACGAAAAGCGGTTCCGCACAACATGGTGCGCGGGGCAATTCGCATTGCTGCCCGGTCCGGGTCCTCGGCGGGTAACGCGTCGGCGATCCTTTGGGCGCGCTCCCAACTCAGTCGCGCCGCGCTGATGTCGCGGTTGGTCGCCCAGGTGGCAGCCCGCATGTGCCAGCCGTAGGCGGCGTGCAGATCACCGGCGGCCTCCAGATGTTCGGCGATCAGCGCCGCGTTCTCTTCGGCCGCTGCCGCGTCATGTGATTCGATTGCGGCCGCGACGCGGCGGTGAAGCTCGGCGCGATCCGACTTGAGCTGCGATTCGTAGGCCACGGTGCGGACCAGTGGATGGTGGAACACATAGTCGAGTTGTCCGGTGAATCGGATCTGATCGATGAACTCGCCGCCCAACAGGTCCTCCAGGACAGGGTCAATCCCCAGCGTTTCCAGGAGTTCCCGGCTGAACCGTGAGCCGATGACAGCGGCTGCACTCAACGTGCGTTTGGCCGCCGGGTCAAGCCGGTCGATGCGGGCGGCAATGGTCGCCTGCAAGGTGGCGGGCACACTGACCTCGGCAGCACCGGCCGTCGCTTCGTAGGCGCTGCGGTCGCCATGTAGCACGCCGCGCTCGGCCAGGTCACGCACGATCTCCTCGGCAAAGAATGGGTTTCCGGCGGCCTTCTCGGTGATCATGGTGATCACCCCGCTGACCGAGGGGTCTGACCCCAGCAGCTCGGCGACGAGTGTGGCAGTTTCTGAATCACTCAGTGGTGCAAGGGCGATGGTCTGAGCACCGGCCACTCGGCTCAACGTGCCCTGGTATTCGGGGCGGTAGGTGACCAGCACCATCGAGGGCGTCTGCGGGATCACCGTGAGGAACTCGGCCAGCATTGACTCGCTGACCTCATCGATCCAGTGCGCATCCTCAATGACAAAGACCGCCGCAACCTTTCGGGCCAACGAGGCAGCATTGACCAGCGCGGTCAACCGCCGCCGCCGGGCATCCGGATCGATCTTGGGCAGCGTCACATCGGGATCAGCGATGCCTAACAAGTCGTCGAAGAGCACCATGTCCTCGGGGTCTGCATCGGGTATCCGCGAGCGAACTCGCTCACGAGCCGCCGGGGGATCCAGGCCACGCACACCGATGACTGCGCGCAGCAACCGCGCCACCACATGGAAGGGAACATCGCTGGCGTGCGATTCACAGAAGGCGCTGAACACCTCCACTTTGCGCCGAGTAGCCATTGCCGCCACCTCACGCACCAGACGGCTCTTGCCGATACCCGGTAATCCCACCACGGTGACCACCGCACCATGGCCATCAACGGCGCGGTCCAACAAGCCCGCAACTGCTGACATCTCCCAGCGCCGACCTACAAGAGCCGACTGAGAAGCGCCAACAGGCCGATCCTGGTCCGACACACGCAACAGCCGCCGGGCAGGCACCGGCGCGTCGGCACCCTTGATCTGAACCAACTCAGCATCGCCCAGGGTCGCCGCGCCCTCAACCAGCCGTGCAGTCGACGCGCTGAGCATCACCCCACCCGACGGTGCCACCGACTCCATCCGCTGCGCCATCCCGACTTGCTCACCGATGGTGGTGTAGCCGAAAGAACCTGAACCAATCTCACCCGCAATCACCTCACCGGAGTTCAGCCCGACCCGCACCCACAGGTCGACGCTGTCGCGGTCGTGGATGTCGACGGCAAGCCGCTTGGCCTCCTGCTGCACACCCAAAGCGGCCAGACAAGCCCGGATCGCGTGATCCTCCAACGCCACCGGTGCACCGAACACCGCCATGATCCCGTCACCGGTGAACTTGTCCACCGTGCCGCCATATCGCCGCACCACAGCCGCTGAACGCTCGACCAGCTTGGTCATGATCTCGCGCAGCCGCTCAGCACCGACCGCCGCAGCGATGTCCATGGAGTGCACCACGTCGGCGAACAGCACGGTCACCTGCTTGTACTCGGCCGCTGTCGTGGCAGTCGCCACCGCCGCACCGCACTCGTTACAGAACTTCGAGTTCGGCGGCAGCTCAGCACCGCACGATCCGCACACCAAGGCTGCCGCCGTCATGTCACGCGGCCATCGCGCCGTCGTTCACGTCACTATCGTGTCACCGCTTGCCAGTCAATGCGTGAAGCGGGAGCGGATCTGCTGTGAGATGCTGCGGGGGTGCCCGCTCCTGCGGTGGCCGCTCCTTCGGGGGTAGTGACGTTTTTGTTCACCGATGTTGAGGGTTCGACCCGTCGGTGGGAGGCCGACGCCGACGGGATGCGGGTGGCGCTGGCCGCCCATGACGAGGTGTTGCGTGGGGCGATTGAGGCGCACGGGGGTTGGTTGTTTAAGCACACCGGGGACGGGGTGTGTGCCGCGTTCGCGTCGCCGCGTTCGGGGGTGGATGCGGCTGTGGCTGCGCAGCGGGTGTTGGGGTTGCCGGTGCGGATGGGGTTGGCGACTGGTGAAGCTGAGCTGCGGGGCGGCGACTACTTCGGAGCGGTGTTGAATCGGGCCGCTCGGGTGATGGCCGCCGGGCATGGTGGTCAGATCCTGGTGGCCGACTCGACGGCGGGTCTGCTCGGCGGGGTGCAGCTCCTGGATCTGGGTCAGCGGCGATTGCGGGACTTATCGACCTCGGTCGGGGTTTTTCAGGTCCTGGCCGAGGGATTGGCGACCGCATTCCCGCCACTGCGGACCCTGGATGCGACGCCGGGAAACCTGCGCCCGCAGGTGGGCAGCCTCATTGGTCGCGGGCCGGAGCTGGTCGAGGTGGAAGCGGCGCTGCGGGGGCATCGTTTGGTGACCTTGACCGGTGTGGGCGGGGTGGGTAAAACCCGACTGGCGCTGGAGGTGGCGGCGCAGGTGGCCGATAAATTCCCCGACGGTGTCTGGGTGTTCGAACTCGCCAGTGTCAGTGATCCGGGTGCGGTGCCTGATGCGGTGGCCTCGGTGCTGGGCATCACCCAACAGCCCGGCAAGAGCGTGACCGAGAGCATCGCCGCCGCGCTGGAGGGCAGGGTGCGGCTGTTGGTGTTCGACAACTGCGAGCACATCCTTAATGCTGCCGCTGATCTGATCGAGGCCATCTTCGCGCACTCGGCGACAGTGAAGATCCTGGCCACCAGCCGCGAAGGGCTGGGAGCGGTCGACGAGCAGGTGTGGCCGGTGGCATCGCTGGAGGTGGGTGCGGGCATCGATTCGGCCGCAGTGACATTGTTCGTCGAACGCGCCCGCAGCGCGGCCCCGCGCTTCTCGCTGGCCAACGCCGATGAGGCCAGCGCGGTGGTGGAGATCTGCCGCCGTCTCGACGGGATTCCATTGGCTATCGAGCTGGCGGCCTCACGGATGCCGTCAATGACGGCCAGCGAGGTGTGTGATCGTCTCGATCAACGGTTCCGGTTGCTGGTCGGTTCCCGGCGCGGACTCGAACGCCACCAGACCCTGCGCCACACGGTGGCGTGGTCCTACGACCTGCTCGACGATGCGGAGAAGGCGCTGCTGCAGCGGTGTTCGGTGTTCGCCGGGGGGTTCGATCTCGAAAGCGCCTGCGCCGTAGCCGGATCCGAGGACCCCGACGACTACGCGGTCCTTGATCTGCTCGATGCGCTGGTGCGCAAATCGCTGCTACTGGCTGATCGGTCCTCGGGACGGACCCGGTTTGCGATGCTGGAAACCATCCGCCAGTTCGCCGAGGAACAACTCGTCGCCAGCGGAGCTGCAAACACGGTACGTACCGCGCATGCCCGCTACTTCGCCGGGCGCGAAGCCGACATCCTGGCTTTGTGGGACAGCCCCCGCCAGCGGGAGGCCTACGACTGGTTCACTATCGAGCTGGCGAATCTGCGCACCGCGTTCCGCTGGGCCGCCGACCACGGCGATCTGGATGTCGCCGCGAACATCGCCAGCTATGCGGCGTTTCTCGGTTTTCTGGTCGTGAATTATGAGCCGATCAGCTGGGCCGAAGAGCTCGTCGAGCCCGCCCGCGCCGCCGACCATGCCCGGCTCGCGACTCTGTACGTGATGGCGTCGCAGTGCTGGATGCCCGGACGGATCGAGGCGGCTGTCCGCTACGCCGACACCGCCCAGATTGTGATCGACGGTGGCCGCCACGAAGAGGTGCCGTTCGGCATCGAGGGCTTGCTTGGCGCTGCGTACCTAGCCATCGGCCAGCCCGACCGGGCGGTCGAGTGGTGCCGAGCCCAGCTCGGACGCGGCCGCGACACCCGCACACTGACCAGGACGGTCCTGGTGATCAACCTGACGGCCGCCGGATCCGGTGACGAGGCGAGGGCCGCCGCGAACGGCGTGATCGAGTCCGCCGAAGCCACCGACAACCCGTGCGCGGTCGCCTTCGCGCTGTACGCCCACGGCCGCGCTTTCCGCGACGCCGATCCCGCCGCAGCGCGAGACGCGCGCCGGGGCCTGGTGATCGCCCAGGACAGCGGCAACCGCTATAACGAGACTCTGCTGGCGGGCCTAATGTCCCGCATCGAGGCCGAACGCGGCGACCCGCTGTCCGCGCTCGACTATGTCAGGATGAATGTCCACAACTACCACGACGCGGGCAACACCACCATGGTGCGCGGCGGGCTCGCGATGCTCACCGCCCTATTCGACCGCCTCGGTCGCCACGAACCGGCGGCCACCATGTCCGGGTTCGCCGTCAGTCCCCTCACGAGCACGGCCCTGCCCGAGTTCCATACCGCAATCGCCCACCTGCGCGAAGTCCTCGGCGAACCGACCTACGAATCGCTCGCCCGCAGGGGCGCGACGATGACCACGGCCGCCATGGTGACCTACGCCTACGACCAAATCGACCAGGCCCGAACAGGACTCGAACACCCCAGCTGAGACGCAGGCGAATAGGGAACAACGTCGCTCTCACCAACCGGCGCTGCACATCATCACCGAAATCGGCTGCACATGCCTCGTCTGCCGCCACACCTGGGGGCCAGAGCTGTATCTGCACCTGGCGCGGGTGCTCGGGTTTGAGACACCCGCCGGGGTTATCGAGTAACAGAGGTCGGATTTTGTCGTATCGTCCGGGTTGTGGCCGAACTGGATTACGCCTACCTCGCCGAATTCGCGCAACTTATTGATGGCAAGCTGACCGCTGTCAACGCCAGTTTCATCGACGTGAAGACGGCAGTTCCCGGGCACTTTCAATTTGCGGTCGCCGGCCGGGTGCGCGCCCCGGCGGATGCCGACCAGATTCGGCTGACCGTCAAGCTCGTTAGCCCCGACGGCATCACATTTGCGTGGAACGCGGAGCTAACCCCCGAAGGGCTGCCTGTCTACGACGGCAAAGTCGGCATTCTGTTTGCAGTGCGGCTCGGCATCCCGATCACAAGACACGGGCTGTTTGTGGTGACGATTGACGTCGATGACGAGGAAGCGAGGCGGCTCGCGTTCGAGGCCGTCGAACCGTGAGATTGATTCTGACGAACCATGTCCGTATCCGCATGGGCGAAAGAAACCTGACCGTGCAAGACATCGAGGCAGTCCTGCAGAACCACCACACCTCGATGCCAGGATCGCAGCCCACCACGATCCGCTACCGAGGAAGCGTGGGTGGTGCAGACCTGAGCGTCGTAACGGAAGTGCCGGGCATCGAGGCGGACCCCGTGAAGGTGATCACCATTTATTAAGGAATCACCAGATTCCTGCCCAGGCGCAACGTTGGGGTAACCCGTGTCAGGAAACGATGTCGCAGTTACAGTTGACTCTATGAGCACCGCGGTTTCCCCATCCAGCTTTGATGCGGCCGTCGAAGAGGTCACGATGGACCTCGACGCGCAAGCGCTGTATGTGCGCCTGCGCCGCGCTCCTGTTGCGAGCACCAAACCCTGGAATGAAGCCGAGTCGATCATTCTTGATTTGGATGCTTCCGGTCATCTAATCGGAATCGAGGTGCTCGGCCTCAACACACAGATTCCGATCGACGAGCTAAGCAACGCCTACGACTTCTCTGAGCCGGTCATCAGAGTGTTGAAGGAGCTTCAGGAATCAATGTGGCAGGTGTCCGTTAGCACCACCAGCGCCGCAACAGGGGGTGGCATTGTGCCAACCCCATTCGTTCGTTTCGGCTAAGCCACCGCTGGCGGATATTCCCCGTACACACCCGCTTCAATGTCGCCGGCCAGCACCGCCGCGTGCTGCCGGTCGGCCCGCGCACAGATCTCAGCGTCACGCCGCCGACGCGCCACCGCGGTGTCATCGCGTCGTGCCAGCCACTTGCCGATCGCCCAGCCGACTGCGGCGGTTGCGGCCACGGCGCCCAGCAGCCACGCGAACTTAAACAGCACCGCGGCCACGATCAGCAGCAGAATCAACGGCATCGGCTCATCCTCCTACGACGCAGTGACATCGCTACTCGGGCAGGCTGAGGCGGTCGATCGGCCTCGACCCGCTTAAAGTCGAAGACAGGTAGTGGATTACTCATGTTCGTAGTTGTCGTGCTGCGATATCGTCTGCGAGCCCGGGGGTAGTTGACGTCGCTTGGAGGACAGCAATGTCGAGTGTGATCGCAGCCCCAGAACTGATCACGACAGCAGCATCGGATTTGCGGAATATCGGTTCGACGATTAGCGCGGCAAACGCGGCCGCGGCCACCCCGACGACATTGGTGCTGGCCGCTGCTGGTGATGAGGTGTCAGCGGCGATTGCGGCGGTGTTTTCCGCGCACGGTCAGGGTTTTCAGGCGGCCAGTGCGCAGGCGGCGGCGTTTCATGCCGAGTTTGTGCAGGCGTTGACCTCGGGGGCGGGTATGTATGCGGCGGCCGAGGCCGCTAACGCGTCGCCGCTGCAAGAACTTGAGGGCCTGGTGTTTTCGCCGTGGAGGACTCTGACGGGGCGCCCGCTGTTCGGTAATGGATACAACGGGGCGCCTGGCACCGGGCAGGCGGGTGGTGGCGGTGGTTGGTTGTTCGGTAACGGCGGTGATGGTGGCTCGGGGGGCGTGGGCCAGGCCGGGGGCGCCGGTGGGTCGGCGTTTTTGTTCGGCAACGGCGGCAAGGGTGGTACCGGTGGGACGGGTATCACCGGAACCACGGGTTCGGCATCCCTTGGCACTGCCGGCGGCCTCGGCGGCGGCGGCTTGGCCGGCGGTGTAGGCGGTAACGGCGGCCTGGTGTTCGGCAACGGCGGCGCCGGCGGTCCGGGTGGGCTCGGCGGCACCGGAGGGACCGGTGGTCTTGGCATCGCCAGCGTCAACTCCGGACAGGGCACCAATGGCGGCATCGGCGGGATCGGCGGCGTCGGCGGGGCCGGTGGCCACGGCTCGGGGATATTCGGCGGCCATGCCGGCGGCGTCGGGGCCTTTGGCAACGGAGGCTTCGGCGGTAACGGCGGTAATGGCGCCAGCGCCGCCACCACCGTTGTTGGAACAACCACGGCAGCCGCGGTGGCCGGCGGTGGGGGTGGGGGTGGTGGCGCCGGCGGTGCCGCAGGCGGCCCTGGCGCGATCGCTGGCACCGGCGGTACCGGTGGCAGCGGCGGGACCGCCACCATCACGGTCACCGCTGCCGGTGGCTCTACTCAGGCCGTCTTCACCGGCGGCGGCGGCTTCGGCGGCGGCGGCGGCACCGGGGGCGGCGCCGGTGGTGGTGGTGGCGGCGGCGGCACCGCTGTCATCGCTGGTGGCAACATGAACAACGAGTACGGCGGCCTCGGCGGCACCGGCACCGCGAGCGGCACCTACGCCGGCGGATCGGGCCCGGCGGGGCCAAGTTCCGCGTACACGGAGGGCACCGGTGCTGTCAACCTAGGCGTCGCCGGCGGTAGTGGTGGTGGCGGCGGCGGCGGAATTATCGGCGGCAACGGCGGAAGCGGCGGCACCGCCGAGACTCGCTACAGCACCATCACCAGCGCTCTCGGTGGTCCCGGCGGCGGTCCGGCAACGAACGGCAGCGACGGCGAATCTATAGAGACCAGTCCCTCGTCCCACGCATCCCCCGGCTTGGGCGGCACCGCCGGCCTCGGTGGCGGCGGAGGCGGCGGTGGCGCCATTGCCAGCGGGACCGACGACCAAGTAGACTCCGCCGGCGCCTATGGTGGTGAAGGAGGCGACGGCGGCTAAAACACCGACTGAGACTGGTGGGCGGCGGTGGCCATGCTAGGGAATTCAGTCTGGGCGTCGCGTGCGCCGGACTCCGCGGCATCACCTCATCGGAAGTCACGTTCAAGACGGACGTGACTTCATTGCCCCAAAGGGTCGGATTTCAAATCGCACCCCCGTCAGATTCCGGGGTCGAGCCGGTCGATCGCTTCGACACGCTTCGGATCGGATACCTGGGTGTAGATCGCGGTGGTGTTCAGGTTGGCGTGCCGCAGCAGGGTTTGCACGGTCCGCAGGTCGGTTCCGTCGGCGACAAGTTTGCTTCCAAACGTATGGCGCAGCCGGTGCGCCGTACCGCCAGGGATGCCCGCCCGGTCCATCGCCTGCTTGATGATGTCCGTCACGCCCCGGCGGTGCACGTGCTCACCGCCGCGAGTGACGTCGGACGGGAACCACCAACCCCGTCGAGGCATCCCCTTGGCCGCCTCGACAAGCAGCGGGTGCAGTGGCAACGTCGCCGTCACGCTGCCCTTGCCTGTGACCCGCAGCGTGCGCGCCATCGGGTCGACGTCCTCACCGCGCATCTTCGCGATCTCGTGCACCCGAAGCCCGGCGAACGCGGCCAACAGGATCATGATCCGCGTGCGGTGGTGCATCCGAATTTCGAGCAGGTGGCGCAATTGCTCGTCGGTGATCGGCCGCGGTGTCCCCCTCGGGGCTTTCGGCCTGGGCAGTCGCGCACAGGGGTTGGCGCCGCCGTGCTCGGCCCACCAACGGTAGAAACTGGCGATATACCCGAAGTAGGCCGCCCGGCTGTTCTGCTTGAGCCGCCTTCGGCCGAGGAACCGCGAAATATCGAGCGCCGTGACATTTTCCACCCGCTTACCCGAGTGCTGTTCGAGGCGCCCGAGCACCCCGAGCGTCTCGGAGATGGTGCGCTCGGAACGGCCGGCGCCCCGCATGTACAACTCCCATTGTTCGAGCGTGGTCAAGCCGCCGTCGTCATCGCCAGCCCCGACGGCGGGGACCAGGTGCAGCGCGGCGCTCATGCCAGCCGGTCCAACTCGTCGGCAGCCTCGATCAAAGCGGCTGCCCGCACGCGCGCCTGCGCCGCAGCCATCGGCTCATCACCGCCACAGTCGAGGATTTCCCGCTCAACCCGGCCATCGCTGAACTGCCAACCAACGATCGACACATCGCCAGCAGCATGGGTCCACGACGTGAACATGCGGTGATACACCTCGTCGTCCCAGTCCATCCAGTCGTCAACCTCGCCGACCGCATCAGCCGGCGGCGCGATGTCGGCGAACATTGCCCGCGCGATGTTGAGCTCGGCCAGCTTGCGAGCGTGGTTCAGGTGGTTGCTTGGATTTGCGATGCCCGGAGGAGTCCCCTCGCGCTCGCAGTATTCAATCTCCGCGATCTGTGCGGGTGTCAGCTGATCGGCCAGGTCGCGCCAGGTGGTCGCGTTGTCGCCGGGGTTGGTGATCATCGGGCCACCTCGATCTCGTCGACGGCTGCGGTGAGTGCGGCGGCCAGCTGGCGAACCGCTTCCGGCTCCAACATGCCGCCGAGCGGGACCGTGGCTCCGACGGTCACCCAGCGCCGGCACGTCTGGTTCTGGCGTTGCACGCCACCGATCCGCACTACGAATCCGGCAGCCTCGCGTACGGAGCCGGTGAACGTGCGTGTCGCAAGGTCGGGACCGTGCTGCCTCCAATTGGATACCTCGATGGCATCAGCGGGAGCAGCGATGTCTGGCGGCCTGGTCGTGGGCGTGGTGGTCATGGTCAGCACCTTTCTATCCAGGGAATCGGGCGAGAATTCGCCCGATAACTACCTGCACAAGGCAACTGGATGACCTGCGTTTCCGCTGGTCAGTACAACGCTGAACCGGTTGGCACTCCGAAGATGCCGGGCGAGCCAAAGCGGGTGCAGCCCTCGCGAAATACCGACTTAAACAGGAAAGATTAAGCCCACGTGACCTCGTACGCCTACTGGAATAACGCACGGCCGCCCCAACCATGAATACATGGCCGAGGAACTTGAATCGCTGACAGCGAGTTTCAACCGCTCTCTGCGGGTCGAGGGCAGGGCAGACCGCACCCTCGTGCTCTACGGCCAATCCATCACCAACTTCAGCCAATGGCTAGCGAAGCGCGGCCAACCGGCAGACGTGTCCACCCTCGACCGCGACACCGTTCTTCAATGGCTCGACTCCCTGCGCTCCCGCGGTCTGAGCACGGGCACAATCCGCACCGACCTTCTCGTCGGACCCGGCGCGCTTCGTCTTCGGTGCACACGCGCCGGGTGAGCAAGGACCTGTCAAAAGGAGTAGTCGGATACTCGTGGCAAATCCCGCGGAAGGCTTTAAAGTTTGCTGGAATCGCTGCACCGGGTAGCGCGTCTTCGTGGGAGTGTTGGATGTCGTTTGTGATTGTTGCACCAGAGTTCGCATCGTCGGCCGCGTCGGAAGTTGCAGGCATTGGTTCGTCGCTAACCGCGGCCCATGCGGCGGCCGCGGCTCGGACGACAGCGGTCGCAGCGGCTGCCGGCGATGAGGTGTCGGCGGCGATCGCCACATTGTTCTCGAGTCACGGTCAGGCATTTCAACGGCTCAGCGCGCAGGCGGCGGCGTTTCATGAGCAATTTGTGCAGGCGTTGACCACCGGGGCGGGCATGTATGCGGCGGCCGAGGCCGCTAACGCGTCAACGCTGCAAGAACTCGAGGGCCTGGTGTTTTCGCCGTGGAAGACGCTGACGGGACGCCCGCTGTTCGGCAATGGCGCTAATGGGGCGCCCGGTACTGGGCAGGCCGGTGGTAATGGGGGCTGGCTGTTCGGCAACGGCGGCGACGGCGGCTCAGGGGGCATGGGCCAGGCCGGCGGCGCCGGCGGGTCGGCGTTTTTATTCGGCAACGGCGGCCACGGTGGTACCGGTGGGACGGGCGCCGCCGGCATCGCGGGTTCGACGACGACCAGCGCAAAAAACGGTGGTCTCGGCGGCACCGGTGGGGCTGGCGGCCAGGGCGGCATTCTGTACGGCAACGGCGGGGCTGGTGGCGGCGGCGGGCTCGGCGGCGGCGGCGGCCTCGCCACTGCTACTGGCACTCATGGAGGCCAAGGTGGCACGGGCGGGGCCGGCGGGGCCGGCGGCCACGGGTCGGCTGTGTTTGGCCATGGCGGCGTCGGCGGCGTCGGCGGCAATGGCGGCAACGGCGGCAACGTCACCTTCACAACGGGGCTTGGCCAAGCCACCGCATCAGCTGGCGGCGGCGGTGGTGGCGGCCTCGGCGGCAATGGCGGCGGCGGCGCCGCCGCCGGCTATGGCGGCACCGGCGGCACTGGTGGCAGCGCCAACATGACCGTGACTGGCTTCGGCAACGCAAACGTCGGCGGCGGTGGCGGCGGCAGCGGCAGCGGCAGCGGCGCCGGCGGCGGCGGCGGTGGCGGCGGCGCCATTGCCGTGCTTAGCGCCAGCGTCAATGGCTTCATGGGCGGTGGCGGCATCGGCGGCAACTCCTATGGGGGACTCGGCGGCGGCTACGGCACCGCCATCGGAGGCACTGGGGACTTTAGTGCCGCTGCCGGTGGCGGTGGCGGTGGTGGCGGCGGCAGCAATAGCGGAGGCGGCGGCGGCATGGGCGGCAGCATCACCTACAACCTGAACGGCAGCGGCAACACGACCGTTCTCGGCGGCAACGGGGGCGCGCCCGGGACGCACGGCATCGACGGTCACAGCTCACTCGTCGCTGGCTCGGGCACCGCCACTCCTGGCTCCGGCGGCAATCAACAAGGTCTTGGGGGTGGTGGCGGTGGCGGTGCCGTCGTTGTCTACGGGTTCGACAGCAGTACTAGCGGAACCGGCGGCAGTGGTGGTGCCGGTGGTTAGAACGCGTGGAACAGATCGCCGGCAACGTCGAATCCTGGTCCGTGTCGGTGAAATCACTGCTCCACCCGACCAGCGTCAAGCAGTTATCGGCGCCGTGCCCGGCGTGCGGAGCCAAATCCGCCTACCGCCGTGATTCGGCCGGCGAACTCGTCCGCCAACCGGCGCCGCTGATCATCACCGAACTCGGCTGCACCTGCCTCGTCTGCCGACGCACCTGGGGCCCGGAACTCTATCTGCACCTGGCGCGGGTGCTCGGGTCCGAGACACCCGAATGCGTCATCGAATAGCGGGTTCGATCTAGCGCGTCAAGGCGCGCCGATACCTCCAAGTGGGGTAGCGGACTACTCGCGCAGACCGGCATCACTCCCATTGAGTATTTACGTACCTGTCGATCGGGAGTGATGGATGCGTGAAGGAGAGAAACCGTTGGCGGAACGCGTGAAAGAAATCGTTCCCTGCCCAAATCCGGGTTGCGACGGGATTGCCGGCGCCTGGGTCGAGTATCCGGATACAGGCGGCGGAACCGGGCGCGTAGTGCACGAGATCATTGGCTGTCGGAGTTGCGGCTACTCGGGGCCGATCAAGCACGCCAATCGCAGCAATGATCGGGGTCTGCCCTAGAGTCGGCGCGCCAGGCTTGGGTTTTCGAGAACACCCGCCGGGGCTATGGAATAACGGTGACCGGACGGCTTGATGATGCCAATGAGGCCGGCCGCGGTCATGTAGTGATACAGAGTCTTTGGGCCGTCGCTGTCGCCCATACCGTCCCGTTCTGGGTCAACATGCCGGCGGATAGTCACCATAGACACCACGGTCGTCGCCGGCCAAGGCCCACGCGTGCTGAAGGTCGGCGCGTGCGCAGATCTCGGCGTCACGTCGTCGCCGCGTCGTCGCGCCGCGCCAGCCAGCCGCCGAACAGCCGGGCAGCGAGCGCCAGGGCCGCGACGGTGAACAGCCACCACAAGAACTTGAACACCACCGCCGCGGCGACGAGCAACAGAGTCAACAGCATCGCTGCCTACTAATCTCGCATCGACAGCCCTGGAATGAGCGCATTGCGTCTCCGGCCTTGACCCTGACGTGGTTGCTCGCCGTTGAACCTGGTGAACCGTGCGTGAGCGGGCCCGGCAAAAATCGAGTAGTCGAATACTCATGGCAAATTCCTTGGAGAGCAATTAGCGTTCGATGCCATCGCTACGCCGGGTAGCGCGACTGATGGGGTTGCTAGATGTCGTTTGTGATTGCTGCACCGGAGTTTGTGTCGTCGGCGGCCTCGGAGGTGGCGGGCATGGGTTCGTCGCTGACCGCTGCTCATGCGGCGGCCGCGATTCCGACTACGGCGGTGGCAGCGGCTGCCGGTGATGAGGTGTCGGCGGCGATTGCAACGCTGTTTTCTGGCCATGGTCAGGCTTTTCAACGGCTCAGCGCCGAGGTCGCGGCGTTTCATAGCGAGTTTGTGCAGGCATTGAATGGGGCCGCGGGCTCGTATGCGGCGGCGGAGGCCGCTAACGCGTCACCGCTGCTGTCGCCGTGGAAGACGCTGACTGGGCGCCCGCTCTACGGTAATGGCACGAATGGGGCGCGCGGTACTGGGCAGGCCGGTGGGGGCGGTGGCTGGCTGTTCGGTAACGGCGGTGATGGCGGATCGGGTGCGCCCGGGCAGGCCGGGGGTGCCGGCGGTAGCGCCTTCCTGTTCGGCAACGGCGGTACGGGTGGTGCCGGTGGGGTCGGCACGACCGGCACCACGGGCTCGGTGGCCAGCGCCGCTAACGGCGGCCTCGGCGGGGTCGGCGGCATCGGCGGTAATGGTGGGCTGCTTCAAGGCAACGGCGGGGTTGGCGGGGTCGGCGGCACGGGTGGGGTCGGCGCCACCGCTATCGTGGTCAACGGCGGCAACGGCGGTGGCGGCGGCAACGGCGGGGCCGGTGGCCACGCCGAAGGATTGTCGGCATTATTGGGTGGCCATACCGGCAACGGCGGGGCCGGCGGCACGGGTGGGGGCGGCGGCACCATCAACACCGCCAGCAGCAACATCGCCATTAACGGCGGCACCGGCGGCAATGGCGGCCACGGCGGCAACGGCACCATCGGCGGTAACGGCGGTGGGGGCGGTAACGGCGGCGGCGGCACCCTCAACGTCGACTTCGCTGGGAGTGGCACCCTCGGCGGCGGTGGTGGTGGCAGCGGGGGCACCGGCGGCAACAGCACCGGTGGCGGCGCCGGGGGCATCGGCGGGACCGGCGGTGCCGGCGGTTCGGTCGCGATGACCAACCTCGGCGGCGCTTTTGCCGGCGGCGGCGGTGGTGGCACCGGTGGTGGCGCCGCCGGTGCCACTGGCGGTACCGGTGGTGGTGGCGGCGGAGGCGGCGCCGTCAGCTTCGGTGGCGACGTCACTAACGTCGGCGGCCACGGCGCCGATGCCCTCGGCGGCGGCCACGGCGCCTACGGCGGCTTAGCTGCGGGCGTCTTTAGCGGTACCATCTCGGCCGCTGGTGGGGGTGGCGGTGGCGGTGGCGGTATCACTGGCGGCACTGGCGGCACGGGTGGTGCCGGCGGCTCCGCCGCCGGCACCCTTTCGGGCGGCATTGGCGGTGGCCCCGGTGATCCCGGCGGCCTCGGCCAGACCAGCGTCAACCCCGGCCTTACCAACCCTTTAGTTGCCCAGAGCGTCAGCTTGGGCGGCATCGGTGGCGGTGGTGGCGGTGGCGCTGCCGCCATCGTGGCTGGCGACAACGCCACCGTCTTCACTGGCAGCGGCGGCAACGGCGGCTAGAACGCCGACCAAGACTGCGGGCGCGGGCTTACACAGAGCGCCTTGGTCCGCTGACCGGCGAACTGCCAACCACTAGACCGGATCACCTTGCACGCGTGGGGGCTTCCGACACAGGTCAGCCTTCAATCGGGGTGTTCATCAGCTCGCAACTAATCGGGCAGCGTCAGGCGGTAGATCGCCTCGACAGGCTTCGGATCGGACACTGGACATAGATCGCCGCTGGCGAAGAGTGCAGGTGAATTGGCTGACGCGTTAACTAATTGGGTAAATTGATTGACGCGCCCATTCCGCGCTTGCGACGAGTCAGTCTCAACACGGCGTGCATGCCACAGCACGCGGGTGAGCAAGGGACCTGTCGAAAAACGAGTAGTCGAATACTGGTCACGAATCCCGCGGAAGGCTTTAAAGTCTCCTGCAATCGCTGCGCTGGGTAGCGCGACCTCGTGGGAGCTCGGATGTCATTTGTGATTGCTGCACCGGAGTTTGTATCGGCTACAGCGTCGGATGTGGCGGGCATCGGTTCGTCGCTGACCGCGGCCCATGCGGCGGCAGCGGCGGTGACCACGCAGGTGGTGGCCGCTGCTGGTGATGAGGTGTCGGGGGCGATCGCAACGCTGTTTTCAGGCCACGCCCAGCAGTTTCAGGCACTGAGCGCGCAGGCGGCGGGGTTTCATGACCAGTTCGTGCAGGCGTTGAGCGGTGCGGGAGGTGCATACACGGTGACCGAGGCCGCGAGCGCCTCGCCTCTGCAGGCGCTCGTGGCGCATCCGTTGTCGCCGGTGCTGGATCTGACGGGGCGCCCGCTGTTCGGCAATGGCGCTAATGGGGCGCCGGGTACGGGCCAGGCCGGTGGGGCCGGTGGCTGGCTGTTCGGTAATGGCGGCACCGGTGGGTCGGGTGGGTCCGGGCAGCCGGGTGGCCGGGGTGGGGACGCTTTTTTGATCGGCAACGGCGGGGCCGGCGGTGCGGGGGGCGCAGGTGCGGCCGGTTCCGTTGGGGCACAGGGGAACTTTGGCACGAATGCGGGCACTGGCGGCCAGGGCGGCCAGGGCGGCAACGGTGCGCTGGGTGGAGCAGGTGGCGGCGGGGGCCTGCTGTTCGGCAACGGCGGGGCCGGCGGCCAGGGTGGGGCGGCCGGTGTCGGCGGTAACGGCGGGGTCGGCGCGGCCGGTATGAGTTATTCCGTCAGCGGCGGTGATGGCGGCCGTGGCGGTGACCCCGGCAGCGTGGGCGCCGGCGGCGCTGGCGGTGCGGCCGGCGCGGTCGGTGGCCTCCTTGGTGGCCATAGCGGATCCAATGGGTCGGCCGGCACGATCATCGCCGGCGGCAACGGCGGCAACGGCGGCAACGGCTATGACCCTAGCGCCACCAGCACCAACGGCAACGGCGGGGATGGCGGTCACGGCGGGGCAGCCGGTTCAGCCGGTAACGGAGGTAACGGAGGTAATGGCGGTGACGGCTACAGCGCGGCAACCGGTAACGATGTCACCGGCGGCACCGGCGGGGTAGGAGGAACTGCCGCCCACGGCACCGGCGGTAACGGTGGCAACGGTGGAGGTGCGGACATCACCAACCTCAGTTCTACGGCGAGCACTACCGCCGGGGACGGCGGGGGCGGCGGGGCAGGCCTGAACGGCGGCAACGGCGGCAATGGCGGAGTTGCGCTTACCAACGCAACCGGAAGTGTCACATCCGGACAGGGCGGGATGGGTGGCACCGGTACCGCCGGCGCGGGTGGCAACGGCGGTATCGGCGGCGACGCGGCTGACAACAACAATTCATCGGCGATCGTGGTTGCCGGGGCCGGCGGGGCGGGCGGCAGCGGCACCACCAACGGCGGTAGCGGAGGCGATGGCGGCCATGGATACAACTATGGAACCGGAACCGCAGACGGTGGGGACGGCGGGGGGGGCGGGGGAGGCGGCAGTGGTGCCGGCGGGGATGGCGGGACAGGCGGTAACGCATCTGCAAGTGTCGGGCCCGCTCACGGCGGGCACGGGGGGGCAGGCGCCATCGGCGCCACCGGCGGTGACGGGGGTGACGGCGGCTCGACTTCCAGTCGCGGAAACACCGGCTCTGTGGCCGGAGATGGAGGGGGAGGCGGCACTGGCACTGCCGGTGCTGGCGGGCACGGCGGCGGGGGCGGTGAGGCCGACATGGGAACCTCCGGAAGCACCAGCATGGGTTACGCCAACGCGGGCAATGGCGGCAACGGCGGGGCTGGTACCAGTGCCGGCGGCGGCGGGGGCGACGGCGGCAGCGCATACAACTACGGGACAGCAGAGGCTTACGGGGGGAAAGGCGGCAACGGCGGCAACGCGTCGGGAACCGGCGCCAACGGTGGTGATGGCGGCGATGGCGGCAACGCCTTTGCACACGTCCAGGCCGAGGCGAGCGCCGGCCCCGGGGGCAGCTTCGGCACCGGTGGACCGGGCGGCTACAACGGATCATCTGGATCAAACGGTGTCACCGAACCGCTCTAGTGAAAATGCGAAACGGCGGCCGCTTCTTGGGACCACCACGGCGCCCCGAAGACGCGAAATCGGGCCCCACGGGGAAAGCGAGGGACGGCCCGCTCAACTAGTTAGACGCTGGCTATAGGCCATTCCGACCTGGTGCCGATGGACCTCCAAGGCCGATGGGAGGCGGCGCGGTGTCAGCCGATCCATGCCGCCGGTCTGGACGGATGCGCTCGATCTGCGGATCGAGATCGACGACGCGACGTGAATCTTGCAGCCCGAGGGCCCGGTCGCGACGTTGGCCCACATGCATTAGCTTCCAGAGACCTCTACACATACGGGGCCGAGGTGCTGTGGAATTTTGCACAACAGTCCGGCGAAGGCAGCGCGGATGACCAAGTCGTTAAACACCTGATAGTTCCGCGGTCCGGTCAATACGTCTTCAAGAACATCGTCCAGCACTACCTCAAGCAGATCGGTTTTGACGAAGACAAGTACGCCAGCGCAATTCGACTGCCCCAATATGGGACAGCACACGTTGTGTTAGACCCGTATCGCGGTTATGGCCAGCCGATATTTGACGGCAGCGGTGCCCGAGTGGCGGACGCATTGGGGCCGCTCCGGACGGGGGAGGCATTCAAGGCCGTCGCCGAAGACTATGGCGTCTCCGAGGAAGACCTTCGTGACGCGCTCGACGCCATCGCAGCTTGATCCGAAGCTACTCGCTGACCTCCCTCACATCTTCGTCGATCGGAGTCTTGGCGCGGTGCAGCTGCCGGGCCATCTTCGAGCCGCAGGCTTCGTGCTGACCACGATGCGCGAGCATTACGGCGAGCAGCCGGCACAACGCGTCCACGACGTCGACTGAATAACCCTTACTTCATTTCCTCGACGGCATAGCATTCGGTCGCGTCGGGAGGTGGTTCGAGGAGGCCGAACGTGACGTGGTCGGCGATGTTTTCTGTCGCCCACGCGCGCGCACCCACGAGTACCGATCACTCTTCCGGCAGCGCGTCAATGTGCGCCCCCGGTTTGTGTTAGGAAACGCCTCCTCGTTGACTGAGGTTTCCGCTCGCCGCCACCGCTGGTTGACGGCGTTGCCGACGGCGCGGGTTGGCGGCACGGATCATCATCTTCGGGTGCAGCAGCCGGGTGGGCGGGTCGATAAAGGCCATGACCTTCGTGAACTGTTCGGCGGCGGCGACGTCGGACTCAGCGGCGGTCTGAAGCCGGTCGACGTACCTATTGGCGAGGCGCAACGACAGTGGTCTGGGGCCTTCGACCTCGGGCAGCTTGAGATCACCGCCAACCGCGAATCGCCAAGCCACCCCGATCGGTTTCGCCGCGGCACGGAAATAACGCCGCGCCAAACCATTCGCGCCGCGGTCTAGGCACTGGCGCAGCGCCTGCGCCTGCAGGGCGGCCACCGTCATGCCCTGGCCGTAGACGGGATTGAAGCTGCAGATTGCGTCGCCGAGAACCAGCAGACCAGCGGGGAACCGCCGCATCTTGTCGTAGCGCCGCCAGCGACTCTCCGGGTAACGGAAACGACAGACTCCGGTGAGCGGCTCAGCGGCATCAATCGCCGCCAGCACGTGCGCCGGAACCAAACCCTCAACGAACCCGATCATCTCGGCCGGCTCGGACGGCGGTTCACAACCCACCATCCCGAATACCGTGAACATCCAGGTGTTGTTCTCGTAACCGAATAACGCCATCCCAGTAGGGCGCCCCGGGACGGCACCGACGAGGACGACCAACTCCTTGAGCGTGTCTGGTGGGATCCGCAGCAGCTGACTGGAATACACCAGGCGCACACCGACTTGGTCTTCTGTCGGGCGCCCGTAGCCCAAGGTCTCCAAGAAAGCCGGTGTTCGCGCGCCTCGGCCGGTGGCGTCGACGACCAGATCCGCGGTCAACACGCGTTCACTGTCACCGTCGCGGGAACGGATCCGTGCGCCGGTGACACGATCCCGCGCCGGGTTCGACGTCAGATCAACAAAGTCATAACCCTCCAGCAGCGTGACGTTCCCCGTCTCACGCAACCGCCGCCGAACAAGACCCTCCAACAACGGTCTGCTCGGCAACAACAGGGGTGGGATGTCTCTGAACCCTCCACTGCCTATCACTTGATGGCCGGCTAAAGAGAAGAACCCTTTGGACAGGTCGGTGTAGTCCACGACAGGTGCTCCGGCCGCGATGAGTTCGTCGAGGAACCCGGGGAACAGCTCAGCAAGGATCTGGGAACCACGCCCTAGTAGGGCGTGAACGTGGCGGCCCTGCGGAACGCCCCGCCGGTTCGCCGGACCGTCGGGGAGCACATCGCGTTCGACCACGGTGACCGTCTCATAGAATTCGGAAAGTACCCTCGCGGCGATCAGCCCGCCGATGCTGGCGCCGAGAACGATCGCAGACTCACCTAGCTTGGCCATTAGGCGCCACCCAACCGAGCGACTGGGCATGCCAACCTATTTCCGAAAAGGGCGATTTCACCAGGGGCATTGCGAAAATGCGTCGCCGCTTGCAGCACCGGCGCCGAACGCGCACCCGCATAAATCAGAGCCGAATCGATCTCCGGTTCTAACACTGCGAAATTCACCATGGTCGGCCTCCCACTTGACGCACAACAGGTAGAGCGGTGGTCCTGAAGGTAAGCCGCCGCCCGCGATCCCAAACGCGTAGTCGACTACCTCTTTTTGGCCCGTTCCCCCGCACGTCTACGAAATACTCCCGACCAGCGCAAAACCCCCCGGCGCGTGCCCGGCTTGCGGTGCCAAGTCCACGAAACGCGGGCTATGAACTGAGCGACATTGGTGATTAGATCGCCAAGCGCGAGAACCTACCCAACATCAAGGGCAATGACATCGCGGCCGACGCCTGACATTCAGGTGTGTAGCCTGCTTCACCCTCGACTGGTCCCGTAGGTCCGTACTAGGTGCTTTTCGGCAGCCCCACACGCGCCGCGAACAGTTCGATCATTATTTCGGATATGGTCCACCGGCCACCGCGTGGGTCTTGGTAGACGATGGTCCGGTCTCCGGCGCGAGCAGTGGCCTGATCGGGTATTGACAGGGTGTTCGTTGGATGGGCCGCCCGCGAGTTGGTGCCAGGCACGTTATGGTCCTGACCGTTGGCGACAGTCCGGTTCAAGGTAAGTGGGTGCCAGAGGGGCATGTTTTCATCGTTGAACACGACCGTCTCGTTTGGTGGAACTGGGGTGATGGCACCGAGGCGTTCGGCGACGTCGTCTGCGCTGTCAGACATTCACTCTCTCCTTGGTTAGCGGCCCCACGGCGGGATGCATTCCAACGGTTTCACGGACTCGCGATAACGGCACGCGTAGAGCACTACCTAACTCTGGGCTGCAGGGAGACCACGGGATTGGCGGCCGGCGGTGTAGTCACGGCCGCGCCCCGTGTATTCCGCTATTTTGTCATCCGCGCTCCAGAGCTGGCTGGTGAGTTGCAGGGGCTGCGTGAAGGAAGGTCGGCAGTCTGGCGCGAGCATGAGTAGCTGATGCCGTGTTTCCGCTGGTCAGTACAACGCTAAAACGGTAGGCGCTCCGAAGAGGTCGGCGAGCCAAAGCGGGTACAGCCGAGTAAAGATTCGGATCTGAAGAGGAAAAGCCAGCCGAAGTGACGCAATGCGCCCACTACATCGCCCGGAGCCGGGCGCCTGCCAGGGTGAACTCCGTTTCCTGGACCGACAGTGAGGAGTTACGCGCCCGCAGCACGCTGCCGGCGAGGAGCGCGATCAGCACCCCGGCCAGCCCGCCGACGGGCGCCAACGGTGATGGCCCCGACACCAGCAAATAGCCAAATGCGACACCGCCGAAAAGTAAGGCCATATGAACCGGCGTCCACCGCGCTATTGGACGCAGCCGGTAGGACAAACCCATTCCGAGCAGCAACGCCAAGATGTGACCGAACGGTGTGAAGTCCGTTCCCACGGCCGCCACAACCCCCACACCAAGCCACCAACCGACCCAGACCGCACGCCAGCGCAACGGTATCGACGCCGTCAGCGCGCCCAGCACACAGACCGCGCCGTAACTGACCCCCACGTCGGTGGCCCGCGCAACAGAGGTCGGCAGCCAGCCAGCCTCGACCGCTGCGACCAGCCCCACCGCGACGAGCAACGTGGCACCGACATGACCGAGCGCGAACGCGAGGAGCAAACCCCTGCTCCGCCAAATCAGTTCGCCCAAGGCAAGCAGGCACACCAGTCCCGGCAACCAGACAAAGACGTCGCCGCCGTCTTCGACGAATGCGCTTCCGACCAGCGTGCTCAGGCGGCCGTGCGCCAGGTTATGCAGGTTGGTGCTCATGCGGCTCACGACGGCGTCGCGGGTGTGCGGACCGAGCGCCGTCAGCGCGGCGGAGACCGCGACTAACGCGAGGGCGTACGCCATCGTGACACGCAACGCGGCTGCGCCGGACAAGGTTCGTGCGGCGGCTGCCGTCCAGCGTTCGGCATTGTCACGGCCGCCGCGAATTACTTTGCTAAACACCACCATTCGCCACCTAACTCGCCGTCGCGGCGCGGCCGGGGTACGGGTGGCCCGGCCAGCCACGGTCGCGGGCCAGCAGGTCGGCGACCGTTTCTCGGCGTATTAGTTCATGCGGCTGGCCGGAGGCGACCGCGACCAGTGGAGGGCTTCCCCCCAGATTGCGGCTCGATCCCATTGAGTGGTGGTAGGCGCCGGTGCAGGCCACCGCCAGCAGGTCACCTGGGTGGATGTCGGCGGGGAGGTCGACGTCGCGCGCGATTTCGCGCCCCGCCTGCCAGTCGCGTCCCGCGATGGTGGCGGAGGCCAGACTGGCTGACCGATGCCGGTTAGCCAGGGCGACAGTGTAGGTCGATCCGCCAACCGCCGCTCGTGGGTTATCGGGTGTGCCCCCGTCCAGAGCGACGAAGATCCGGCCGCCGGGTTGGCGTTTGGCGGCGGTCACCCGGTACAGGGTTATTCCGGCGCGCGCGGCGATTGCTCGACCAGGCTCAATCACGATCCGAGGGCGAGGGTAGCTGTGCTGCGCACAGGCGGATTCCAGGGCGGCCTCGATGACCATGGCGAGATCGCGCAGGCCCAGTTCCGATCCGCCGGAAATGCTTGGGACCGCTTGTCCACCGCCGAGATTGAGCTCACCGAGCACAGCCTGGTGGCGGTCACGGACCTCGGCCAGCACCGCAATCATCTGCTGGATCGCCGCACCGTAGACCTTCGCGTCGGACAGCTGCGACCCAAGTTGGCAGTGCAGCCCGACCAGGTCCAGGCAAGGCTGATCGAGTACCCGCTTGACCGCACCGGCGGCCTCGCCGCCGGCCAACGCGAAGCCGAAAGTCGGGTCGACCCCGGCTGCTAGGTCGGGAATCACCCGCACCAGCACGCGCTGACGACGCACCCGACTGGCAAGAAGCGCGATCTCGCTCGGCGAATCGATCACGATGCGTCCCACCCCAGCGGCGGCCGCCTCGTGCAGGTCGCCAGCGGTTTTGGCGTCGCCGTGCAGGACGATTTTCGACGGCGACACCCCGCCTGCCAGTGCGGTCGCGAGTTCGCCGCCCGAGCAGACGCCGACGCCCGCACCTTCGGCGGCCGCCCACCCTGCCACCGCGGCGCTCAGTAACGCCTTACCGGCATAGACCACGTCGACACCGTGCAGTGCGGCGCGAAAGCAGCGAATGCGCGCCCGGAAGTCTTCTTCGTCCACCACGTACGTCGGCGTGCCGAACTCGGCGGCGATATCGGTGGCGGCCACCCCGCCGATGCACAGTCGGCCCAGTTCATCGACGCGGGTGCTCAGCGGCCAGATCGCACGATCGAGCTGCGAAATCAACCCACGCCGAAGCGGCGGGCGCAGCTCTGACAACGTCATAAAGCTAAAGGTGCTGGTTCCGGGAGCAAAAGGCCATGCTCTTAACAAGGCCTTCACGCGGGGAGGCAAATATTTACGGATTCAAAACGGGACCGTCGTACGACACGTCGATCATGACTCAACCAGCAACAATGAACGGCACATCGGCAGGCGCCGCGTGGCGCGCCTTCAACAACGCCCCTGGCGGCATCCCCGATCGGAATCCGCAGCGATAGCTCCGGCTTCTCCGCGGGCCGCCACCCTGATCGATACCCCGACGGCGACCATCAGCGAGTAGTCACACCGCCACATTTAGGGCTCTTGACGAGCTCGTCAACCTACTGCTAGACATGGCCTGCGGCACCGTTTGGGCGATCGCCCAAGAAGCACTGGGTGGAGGTTGCGATGACTGTTGCGAACGACACGGACGTCTACTACGACCCCTACGACACCGGCATCAATGCGGACCCCTATCCGACCTACGCGCGGCTGCGCGAAGAGGCCCCGATCTACTACAACGAGCGTTACGACTTCTGGGCGATATCAAGGCATTCCGACGTCGAACGGGCATTGGCGAATTGGGAAGCATTCTCCAGCCGCCGAAGTGACATCCTCGAACTCGTTCAGTCGAAATTCGACATGCCCGGCGGCGTCATGATGTTCCAGGATCCACCCGAACATACGATGCTGCGCGGCCTGATGTCGCGGGTGTTCACTCCGCGCCGCATGGCCGAAATCGAGGACCAGATCCGGCAGTACTGCGTCCGCTGCCTGGATCCGCTGGTCGGGTCCGGGGGATTCGACATCATTGCCCACCTCGCTTCGATGATGCCGATGCGCGTCATCGGGATGTTGCTGGGAATCCCTGAATCCGAGCAGATCTCGGTGCGCGACGCCAACGACGCCAACTTGCGCACCAAGCCGGGAGCACCGCTTAAGGTGGCCAACGCCGAGTCCATCGCCGACGGCCGGATCTACGCCGACTACGTCGAATGGCGCTCGAAGAACCCGTCGGACGACCTGATGACGACGCTGCTCAACGTCGAGTTCGATGACGAGCAAGGCGTGCATCGCAAGCTGACACGCAAAGAGGTGCTGCACTACACCCAGGTAGTTGCAGGCGCGGGCAACGAAACCACGGGCCGGCTGATCGGCTGGCTCGCCAAGGTGCTTGCCGAGCACCCCGACCAGCGCCGCGAGATACACCGGGACCGGTCGCTGCTGGTTCGCACCGTCGACGAGACACTGCGGTACGAGCCGACAGGGCCGCACGTAGCCCGTTGGATGGCAAAAGATTTCGAGTGTTATGGCACCACCGTTCCGGCCGGCAGCGCGATGCTGCTGCTGTTCGGTGCCGCCAATCGCGATCCTCACCGGTATAAAGATCCGGACACCTTTAACGTCCGCCGCGACAACATCTCGCACATCACCTTCGGAAAGGGTGTGCACTACTGCCTGGGCGCCAACCTCGCCCGCCTGGAAGGCAGCATCGCGCTGGACGAGTTGCTCAACCGCTGGCCCGAGTGGGACATCGACCACGACACGGCGCAACTCTCGCCGACATCCACGGTCCGCGGATGGGAGCGACTGCGGATCGTGCTGCCCTAGGGGGACCGACGCGACTTGGGAGCCGGCATTTCGAATTTGTCCAGAAACCGGTTGACCAGCGCGACGGCCTCCTTGTGGCCGCCGGAGGAACCTAGGCCCTCCTCAAGGATCAGGGTGCGGCCGATCGCGGCGATGACGACGGCGAGGCCGGCGGGCGGGAATTCGTTTGCGTCGAGGTCATGCTCACGGACGATAAAATTCAGCGCGGTGATCTGCATTTCGCGCCACCGCTCCGACCAGGCCGCAATCTCGGCCTGAATCTCCTTGCGGTGGTTGGCAAGTCCCATGAACTCGAGCAGCAACCGGGTGTCCTTGGGCGCGATCAGGGTGTCCCAGAACGCATGCAGCGGCCGATCGGAGGACAGTGCCTTCTGCTGGCTCTCCAGGTACCCCGCCGCACCGCGCCGGAAGACGGCCAGGTACAGATCGTCCATCGTGGGGAAGTAGTAATGCACCAACGCCGGCTTGACGCCGGCCTTGGCCGCGACCCGGCGTGAGGTGGCTGCGGCGTAGCCCTCCTCGAGCATGATCTGGCTCGTTGAATCGACGAGCATGTCGCGCGTGCTGGAATCCCGCGCCTTCGGTCGTTCGGAAGCCGTCACGGTCTGGTCCTATCACACAGCAGGTTCGGCAACCATCTCGAAGAAGGCGGCACCAGAATCCGGGATGCGATTCTGTTTGAATACGTTAACGGCGTAGGAGACCAGGATCATCGAGTACAGCAACTGCAGCAGCCGTTGGGCGTCGCGCGGCAATTCGTTGATGTCGAGGCCGTTGAGATAGGCGACCGCCTCTTCGGCGCGCGGTGCGATGGCGTCGTAGAACGCGACTAGGTCGCGGTAGGGCTTGGACAAGCGCGCCTCATATCGTTGCGCACGCGTTGGCAACGCCCAGTCGGCAACGAATCCCTCGAGGTCGGCGAACTCCTCCGGCAGTGTGGACATCATGCCCCCTTCGTGGCGTTGGCTGCGCGATAGCCGTCCACGGTGTCGCGGATGACTGTGTGGAACTGGCGGATGAGCAGCTCCTGATCGCTGAGGTGAAAGGTCTTCTGCGCTTGAGTTTTCAGCGCCGAATGGGTGGCCTCGATGGTGTTCACGTCCTGCATGGCGAACTCAATCGTGCTGTCCACCACCAATTCCTGCGCCAGGCGCTCGGTCGCGTTCGCGGGCGGCACGAAGTACAAGTCGATCTCGTAGATGTGAGTGTCGACCGTCTCGGGCCAATAGGTGTAGGTGATGTAGTAGTTGCGCGCCCAGAGCTGGACCGAAATGTTCGGGAAGAGCCAGAACTGGTCGTTGCCCCAGGACGCGATGTCGCCGCGGTTGAGGAAATCGGCCGAGGCTTCGTCCACACCGATATCCGGCACATCGTCGGGCCCGAAAAGTCCGGCGCGGAACAGCTTGTAGACCCAGCGTTGGTCCTGGCGAGCGGGTCCGGCGGTGCCGGGTTCGCGGGCCGGCAGCGGTGGGGGCCCGGGGACCGAGGTGAGCATATGCGGACGGAACAGCTCGTAGTGATAAGAGTCGACGGGCGGCACCATTTTCTCCGCTTTGGACACGTCGGGATCGATGAAGCGGCCGTGCACATACGGCGGGTGGTACCACTCGCAGACCGAGTCGACGGCCAGCTTCCAGTTCCCGTTGATCCGGGTGGAGAACCCGTAGTGCTGCGTCATCTTGTCGAATGGGTAGGCCTCGATCGGCAACAGCACGTCGCCCAGGAAACTGCGCAGCGGTTGCGGAACCCCTGCCTCTTCGGAGGCAAGGTTGATGAAGATAAAGCCCGCCCAGACCTCGCAGTGCACCGGCGGCATCCGCAGTGTGGCCTTGTCCAGGTCGAAAAACTCACCCTCATTGGTGATGTGGTTGACCTTGCCGTCCAGGCCGTAGCGCCAGCCGTGGTACTTGCAGGAGAACGCCCGACAGGTTCCAGAGGTCTCCTGCCCGGGGTGTTCCTGCCACACGACCTTGTTGCCGCGGTGGGCGCAGACATTGTGAAACGCGTGCACGGCGTCGTTGGCGTCGCGGGCGATCACGATCGACGCAAGGCGGCCCGGCAGATCGCGGGTGAAGTAGGATCCCTTGCGCGGAAGCCGGTCGATCCGGCCGACGCACAACCAGTTTCGTTCGAACACCGCCTTGCGTTCGTCGGCGAAGAACTCCTCGGAAATGGCGTCATCGTAGTTGACGGGCGCGGTGCCGAGTTCGGGGTAGTCGGTGGTGAACTTGCCGCGTCCGGTCGAGAGTCGTTGCTGGATGCCGGTCATGAGTGCGCTCCTTCAGCGTGCTGACCACCGTTAGAGGTTGTCGACCAGGGCTCTTGGTCCCACGCCCGATCCAGTGGCGCCATCTCGCCGCCGAACGGGAAGAACGCGCGCTGCGCGTATGTCTCGCGGCCCAGGCCGTGGCCGAGTTCGTTGACGAAGGCCCGCTTGAGCGGGTTGGTGAACAGCTGTCGCGTGTACCGCAGTGTCAGCGGTGGGCGCTTGATCAGTTCGCGAGCATGCTCCCAGGCGCGGTCGAGCAGTTTGTCCTTGGGCAGCACCTCGTTGACGACGCCCCACTCCTTGGCCTCCTGCGCACTGAGCTTCTGACCCGTGAGTAGGAAGTAGCGCGCCCGGTTGTGCCCAGCGAGCACACTCCAGATCACGTGCTGACCGTCGCCGGGCACCTGTCCGCGCGGGAAGTGCGACGCGTCCTGGAAGTAGGCGTCCTCGGAGGCGAGCACGATGTCGCCCATGATCGGCACCTCGGAGTGCATGTTGCACGGACCGTTGACCGCGCTGATCATCGGAACGTCGACGTCGAGCACATTGAAGATGAGATGCCTGGCGTACCAGGCCTTCTCATCGAGTTTGTTCAGCCCGCGGATCTCCGGCATGGCCTGGTAGATGGGGTGTTCGGGCGGTTCGCCGTTTGGGAGGCGGCCCCAGTTGGCGTTGTAATTCGCGCCCGTACCGGTGTGTATCAGCACCTTGATCTCGCGATCGCCCGCGACATCGGCGAACGCGTCGGACATCTCGTCGTGCGCTTTCCAGCTCCACACCAGGCTGTCGCCGTCGGTGTGGCACTGCATGAACAGGATTCCGTCGTCGGTGAGTTCGAACTTGTAGTTGGCATAGCTGTTCTGGTACTCGCTGTACCTGGTCCGCTTCGCCATAAAGCTGCCTCACTCTCGCGGTGCTGAGCTGATATCTGGGCAATTTGAGCGATCGCCCAAATCCTGCAGATGCCATGCTCGCACCTCTGGCCGCGGCGGTCAAGGCTCAGCGTCCGTGCAGGAGGGCCACGATGGGTGCGAAGGATTCGATCTGGGACTGCTGGACCGTGACGTAGTTGACGCCGAGGGTTTCCCGGTGTGAATGCAGCTTATCCACAACACCTTCCGTAGGACCGACCAGGACATTGGGATGGTCGCGCAACACATCCGGAGCGATTCCCGTCGACTTCGCCACCCCTGCCAGAACGGTCTCCGGAGCGTCGGTGATGTCGCTGAAATAGGGAGAACTTTCGATGTCGAGACGCCCGAAACGCTCGCCCGCCGCGGCGCGGACGAAGCCGATCCGGCGCTGTGCGACCTGCAGCGGGTCAAGGCCGTCAGCGTCCCGTGCCACGAACGGCACGCTGGACATGCTGACGATGTCGGCTTCGCGCCCCGCCAACGTGAGGATGCGTTGCCCACCCCCGCCGATCATGATCGGCGGATGTGGCTGTTGCACCGGCCGCGGCCGCCCGGCGTAACCGTGCACCTGAATGAATTCGCCCGAGCAGGCCAGTTCCTCGCCTCGCCAATGCGCTTTGATCAGGGCAATGACCTCGGCCAGCTTGGCGATTCGGCGGCCCGGACGATCGAAGTCGAGGCCCATGGCCTGGTATTCGACCTCACTCCAACCGGCCCCGATGCCCATTTCCAGACGGCCGTCGGACAGGACATCTAGGGTCGCGGCTTCCTTGGCCAGGACCGCGGGCACGTGGTAGTCGATGCAGAACACTCGGCAGCCGATCCGCAGCTTCTCGCTGCAGGCGGCAGCGACAGCCATCGCCGCGATGGGGGCCAGATCTTGGCGGGGAGTGTGCGCTTCTCGCTGTGCGGGACCCGGGCCCAGGTAGTGATCCGCGAGGAAAAGCGTTGAGTACCCGAGGTCCTCGACCTTGCGAACGGTGTCACGCCAGTCGCGTCCACCGCTGGCATTGGTCGCTTGCACTGCGAAGCGAAACGGGGGCCTGTCCATAGAGTTGACCGTAATCGATGCGGGGTGATAGGCATGTGAAGCCGATCGTTTGGGCGATCGCTCAGGAAGGTGGATTGTGGCGTGAACGCCAAGACGGCAGTGGTGACCGGAGGAGCGTCCGGGATTGGCCGCGCCGTCGCTGAACGGTTGCGCGGCGACGGGTTTCGGGTGGCGGTCATCGACCGGTCGCCCACCGAAGACGCATTCGCCCAGGTGGCCGACGTCACCGATCGCGCGCAGGTCGACGCCGCCATCGCAGCAATTCGGGACGAGCTGGGCCCCGTGCTGGTGTTGGTCAACGCGGCCGGCGTGGAGGGTTTCAAAAAGTTCCTGAGCATGTCGTTCGAGGAATGGTCGAAGGTGATCGACGTGAACCTGCACGGCGTTTTCCACACCATTCAGGCGGTACTGCCCGACATGGTCGAGGCCGGCTGGGGACGCATCGTCAACATTTCATCGTCGAGCACCCACTCCGGGCAGCCGTTCATGGCGCACTATGTGGCGGCGAAGTCTGCGGTGAATGGTCTGACCAAGTCGCTCGCACTCGAATACGGTCCGAGCGGGATCACTGTCAACGCGGTTCCGCCGGGTTTCATCGACACTCCCATGCTGCGCAGCGCCGAGAGTCGGGGTCTGCTCGGCGGCAGCGTGGAGGATCACATCGCACGCACGCCGGTGCGCCAGGTGGGCCGCCCCGAAGACATCGCCGCCGCATGCGCCTTCTTTATCTCCGACGAGGCCAGCTACATCACCGGACAGATTCTCGGCGTCAACGGCGGCCGCAACACTTAGTTAGCGAGGCATGGATGTACGAGCGGGACGAACTCTTCATCGACGGGAAATGGGGCGCGCCGGAATCCGACGCCAGCCTGACGGTGATATCGCCGCACAGCGAGGCGGTGATCGGCCACGCGGCCTGCGCGGGCCCCGCGGACGTCAACCGGGCCGTCGGCGCTGCCCGGGCGGCGTTCGACACCGGGCCGTGGCCGCGCATGCAGCCCGCTGAGCGGATCGAGGCAATCACGCGGCTGGCCGCGGTCTATAAGGATCGCCGGGCCGACATGGCCGCGCTGATCTCCGCCGAGATCGGCGCTCCCATCACTTTCGCGAAGATGGCGCAGGTCCGCCTTCCCCTGACCATCATGTCCTCGTTCTGCGGACTAGCGGGCAGCTACCAGTGGCAGCAGGCGCGTCCGGGGTTGTATGGCAATGACATCCGGATCGTGAAGCAACCGGTCGGAGTCGTCGCCGCGGTGGTGCCGTGGAACATGCCGCAGTTCCTCACGGTCTGCAAGGTCGTTCCCGCGCTGTTGGCCGGCTGCTCGGTGGTGCTCAAGCCCGCGCCAGAATCCGTGCTCGATGCGCTGCTGCTGGCGGAGCTGGTCGCAGAGGCCGACCTTCCGCCCGGGGTTTTCAACGTCGTGCCCGGCGGCCGCGACGTCGGTGAACAGCTGGTCAGTCACCCCGGTGTCGATAAAGTTTCGTTCACCGGATCGACGGCGGCCGGCCGCCAGGTAGCCGTTGCCTGTGCCGCCGGGCTGAAGCAGGTGAGCCTGGAACTGGGCGGCAAGTCGGCCGCAATCGTGCTCGACGATGCCGATGCTGCCGCCACCGCCAGCGGAATTCAGATGGCCAGCCTCGCCAACAGTGGCCAAGTGTGCAACGCGCTCAGCCGAATTCTGGTGCCGGAGAACCGGAAAGACGAGTTTGTGGATGCTCTGGCGGCCGGGATGGCGTCGATGACGGTCGGTGACCCTGCCGATCCCAACACCCAGATCGGTCCACTGGTGGCGCAGCGCCAACAGGAGCGGGTGCGGGACTACATCGAGTCGGGCAAAAGCGAAGGGGCGCGCCTCGTGACGGGCGGCAGCGACATGCCGGACGGGCTGGACGCCGGCTGGTACGTGCGCCCGACCCTGTTCAGCGACGCGCACAACGACATGAAGATTGCGCGCGAGGAGATCTTCGGTCCGGTACTGACCGTCATTTCCTACCGCGACGAGGACGAGGCGATCCGGATCGCCAACGACTCCGAGTATGGGCTGGCCGGTTCGGTATTCACCGCCGACGCCGACCGCGGGTACGGCGTGGCGGCGCGGGTCCGTTCCGGCACCTTCGGCGTCAACGAGGGCTACATCATGGACCCGGCGGCACCGTTCGGAGGCGTCAAGAACAGCGGCTACGGTCGCGAACTCGGAACCGAGGGAATCGACAGTTACACGGTGAGTCAATCGATTTCGACAGCCGTCGCGAAGTAGTCAAAGCTTCTTCACACCGCGGACGATCTTGCTGAACGGCATCAGCGCAGCCAGCCCCTTGCGCAGGCTTCGTTGGAAAACGGTCAGATTGATCAGCACCATGTAACGGGCCCCGCAATCACGCCACTCCGCAGCTTGGTCCATGATCTCGTCGGGAGTTCCGTTGAGCAGGATTTCCCGCATCACCGACGACGGGACGGCCGCCTGGTGGGATAAGGCCGTCTGCTCGTCCATTTGGTGAGGGAGAATATCTTGCATACCCGCAAAACCCGCGCCCAGCGGATGTTGCGCTCCGTGGCGAACGAAAACGTCATCGGACGCATTGAGTGCGAACACGCGGATTAATTCGGAATCGAGCGCCTCGTCGACCTCATCACGAGAGCGACCGGTGACGACAAACAACCCGACGGCCGGGATGATGGACTCCGGATCGCGGCCCGCGTCCGACGCGGCCGACCGAACCGTGTCGAGACGCTGTTTATAGTCCACCGGCCGGTGCGGGAAGGCGGGAAAGTAAGCATCCGCGTACCGCCCGGCGGCCCGCAGCATGCGCGGGCCGTGCGCACCGATCCAGATCTCGGGCCACTTTCCGCCGTACTGCGGTAGATCGAAAATTGCCTTGCGCAGCGGAAAAAACGGTGAGTCCCGGTTGACGAGCTCGCCGCCCGAATCCCACAGTGCACGGATGGTGGCCATGGCTTCCTCAAACCGCGCCACCGGCTTGGACCAGTCGACACCGTAGGGCTCATTACCCTCGCGTTCGCCCGGGCCGATTCCCAGGATCGCCTTTCCGCGCGTCAGCAAGTGCAGTGTCGCGGCCGCCTGCGCCGTCACGGCCGGGTTGCGTCGACCTGAATCGGTAACCCCCACGCCAAGGCGCAGGCGGCCGACCCGATTGCGGGCGGCGAGGTGCCCGAGCATGGTCCACGGCTCCATATCGGCGTTGATCCTCGGGATGAGCTTCGCCGCACCGCAGTACTTCTGCGCCCACAAAGATCGCGGCACCAATTGGTTGAGGTGGTCAGGGACCCAAAACGAGTCGACGCCGCTGGCGACCGCAGCCAGGTAGTTGGCTCGGGTAAGCGTGTCGGCCGCCGGACGAGCCGCGACGATCGGGTCCATCAAGCCCACGCGCAATCCGGTCATTTTTTTGCCCTTCCCGCGGAACGGTTCTCGCGGTTCAGTGTCTTGCGGACCGATCGGAGGCGATAGCGTAATCCACTACTCGAGATTTCCGGGCCGCGTTTAGATTCCCGCCGCTAGGGCAATAGGTATGTGTGCCCAACAGTCTCAAAGACAGCTTCAAAGACGTCATTCAATCGAAGTACCTGCTTTTGACGACGTTTACCAAAGACGGCCGTCCGAAACCCACACCCATCTGGGGAGTGCCCGACGGCGACAGGCTGCTGGTCATCACCGACGACGGGTCCTGGAAGACCAAGCGGATCAACAACACCCCCCGCGTGACGATCGCCAAGAGCGCAGCGCTGGGCAAGCCCAGGAGCGAAGAGGTCGAGGCGGTCGCGCGTGTGCTACCGAAGTCCGAGACGCAGCGGGTTTACAACGCCGTGCTCAAGCGCTACTGGTACCACGCCTGGTGGTTCTATGCGCACTCGATCGTGCGCGGCGGTATCGACAAGGTGCATGTCGGCCTGGAGATCAAACCCGCGGCCTAGAGTCAAGGTGTGAGGCAGCCACGGACCCACACCGCTCCACCGATCTTGGCATTGGTGGCGGCGGCCCGCGTCGCGGTGGGAGCCGCCATGTTGCTGGCGCCGGGCAAGTTCTTCAAGCCCGAATCGGGCACGGAGACATTGCTCATGCAAACGATCGGGATCCGCGACGTGGTCATCGGGTCGGGCGCCTGCGCCGCCTGGCTGCGCGGTGGCGGCGGCGAGTTCCGGGGCTGGGCCACCGCCGGTTTGATCAGCGACAGCGCCGACCTTCTCCTGGGACTGCGCAGTAAACCCCTCGTCGGCACCAAGAGCGCACTGATTGCCACGCTGGCCCCGGTGCCGTTCGTGGGCGCCGGCCTGCTGGGCTTTGTGCGGAGCCTGCCTAGGGGCCCGGCTTAACCGCTGGCGCCGCGCAGGGCCGCGACCGTGTCGGCCACGGTGTCGTACGGATCCCGGTAGGTGATGCCGAGCTCGCGCTCACTCGGCGAATCATCGGACGCCGGCATCTGGGTGTAGTACTGCATCCCGGCTGACGTGATCGGAGTGTCGAAGGGCAGAAACCTGCCCGCCTGGTCCAGGACGGCCCCCGCGACCCGCAGCGCGGTGTCGGGAATCGGCACGGCAACCACCGTGGTGCCGGCGATCTGGCCGAGCATCGTCGCCAGCTCGGAAACCGCGACCCGATGGCCACCGGCGGTGTAGCGGCGGGGTCCGTGCCCGGGCCGCATCAGTGCCGCGTGCAACGCCGCCAGATCGCGGACGTCGATGATCAGCCATGCCGCACTGCGCCCCGGGACCGCATGCATTTGCAGGGCCGCTTTCACCCCCTCGCCGGCCTCACCGAATTGGTCGCCGACGGGCGGGCCGAGGACCATGCCCGGATAGCTGATGTTCACCGGTGCGCCGGCATCCTGCAGGCCCCGCGCATAGATTTCGACCTGCGCTTTGGACGTGCCGTATCCGTCCGCGCCACCGACAACCGGCAGGTCCGCCGTCAGCGTCTCCAGGTCCGGACGGAAGAGTGCGGTGAAGCTGGACACGTGCAGGATCGGGTCCAAGCCGAGCTCGACGGCTTGACCGAGGACGTTCTGCGTGCCCTGCATGTTGGTGGACAGCATCTCGTGGGTTTGCCGCGGATCCGTCGCGACCAGGGCGGCGCTGTGCACCACGGCGTCACATCCGCGCAAGGCCTCCCGCACCGAAACCCGGTCCGTGATATCCCCGACGGCATAGTCCGACACGTCGACGCCCAGTTTGGCGACGGAGGTTTGTAGCCGTGCGGGCGTGCGCACCAGGAATCGGATGGAGTGCCCCGAGTCAGCAATGGCCTTCGCGGTCCACCCGCCGACGAAGCCGGTACCGCCGGTGACCAGAACACGCACGCTGTGATTGTGCCCTGACCCGCCGCCAGCTTCTAGATGTGGCTGGTGGCGAAATCCGCGGCTTGGCCGGTCATTCCGTTAACGGGATACAGGGCGTGCGCGACGCCCGGTTGGCTGTCGCCGTTGCCGCAGATCCCATCGCCCTGAGCGCACAACTCCAGCGTCTTGGGCTGGAAGAGCGGCCCGATCGTAATCGGCGGTGCCCCGTACTGTCCGAGCCATTGATTCGAAGGCGTGCCGAAGAGGGCCACCGCGGCGACGTGGCTGATGACTTCCGGCGGCAACGGACGGGGAACCATATCGGCGGGCACGCCGGGCGGTACGGCGGCCGAGGTGACGTAGCCGGCCAAGGCCGCGCCCTGCGAATATCCGCCGAGCACCTCCTTGGTCGTGGGGCAGCTGGCCGCCATGGATTGGATATGTGCGCCCGCATCGCGGATCCCGTCAACGACGGTCCTGGGGAAATCGGGACTGGCGAAGTCGGTGCTGGCTTGGTAGTTGACCGAGTACACCCCAAGCGACCGGCCGCCGATGTCACCGCGGAGCGCGTCCGCGAATGGTCCTCCGACGCTGCCGAGGCCGGGCGGCTCGCCGCTGCCGCGGGCGAAGACCACTTCGACGTCGGGGCAGGGGTCCGCCGACGCCTGAGGAGCCGGCAAGATGACCAGCGCGGATGCCGCGGCGACAGCCGCTATCCCCATGGCCGTCGCGAACCGTTGCGCTCGTCTCATTTTGAAGACACCCATCTGTTCCCCCATTTCGTCCGGTTACCCGTTTGTTGTCATTCGATACAGATCACGAGATAGTTGGCCCGATCGATCATTTTTCGACCTGTCACCATGGAATGCATGAGCAGCGGGGTCGTAATCGGGATTGTGGTGGTGCTGATCCTGTTGGGCCTAGGCATCGTGATCAACCAGCTGCTTCGGCTAAAGCAGTGGCTAAAGGATTCGCCACCCGACCCTCCGGAGCCCCCGGAGAGCTGAAGAAAAGACCAGGGAGGTTGCCATCGGCTCGACGGCAAACTCCCTGGTCAGCAAAGCAAGCTACTTTTTGAAGGCGTCCTTTACGTTCTCGCCGGCGTTCTTCAGGCTGGACTTCGCCTGATCCGCCTTGCCTTCGTTCTTGGTCTCGTGGTCACCGGTGACCTTGCCAATGGCCTCCTTTGCCTTGCCACCCAGGTCTTCGATCTTGTTCTTGATCTTGTCTTCGGTGCTCATGGAACTCCTGTTGTGTTATTTGATTTCGTTACCCGGTTTGGGTACCCGACCGCGGCGGAGTTGAACCCGCTAGTGCTTGAAGGTGTTTTTGACCTTGGCTTTGACCTGATCGAGCTTCCCCTCGTACTGGGTGCGACGGTTGCCGGTGACCCGGCCGACCGTCTCCTTGGCCCGGCCGCCCCAGTACTGGGCCTTGTTGTTCAATTTATTCGTCGTGTTCATGCTTGGGGGGTACCCGTTGGCGCGCGTCCACAAAACCGAACCCCACAAGCTTCTGGCCGCCTGATAGCTTCAATCTTGTGATGGCACAACGTGGTGCAGCAAATCTCCTCGTGACCGACGACGGCTTGCCGCGCGGCGTGTCCGGCTCCGCCGATCCGCGCTTCGCAAACGTCATCAAGATCTTCTCGCGGCTGTTTCCGGGTCGCCGGTTCGGCGGCGGAGCCCTCAGTGTCTACATCGAAGGCCAACCCGTCGTCGATGTCTGGACCGGATGGTCGGACCGGGCAGGGACGCAGCGCTGGACCGCCGACACGGGTGCGATGGTGTTCTCCGCGACCAAAGGTGTCTCGACGACGGTGATTCATCGGCTAGCCGACCGCGGGTTGCTCTCCTACGACGAGCCGGTCGCCGAATACTGGCCCGAGTTCGCTGCCAACGGCAAGGCGGACATCACGGTGCGGGACATGCTGAGGCACCGAGCCGGGTTATCGCATCTGCGGGGTGTCACCAAGGCGGAGTTGATGGATCACCTGCTGATGGAGCAACGCCTGGCTGCCGCGCCCGTCGATCACCTGCGGGGCGTGCAGGCCTATCACGCGCTGACCTATGGCTGGCTGCTTTCGGGCCTGGCGCGGGCCGTGACCGGTAAAGGGATGCGCGAGCTGATCCGCGAGGAGGTGGCACGTCCGCTCAATACCGATGGTTTGCATCTTGGCCGCCCTCCGGAGGGGTCGCCGACGGTGCCGGCGGAGATCCTGATGCCCCAGAAGTTTATGCGCACCCCGGTGCTCAACTTCATCGCGCCGAGGGTGGCGGGTCTGCCCTACTCGGGTGCCCTCGGCGCGATGTACTTCCCTGGGATCACCTCGCTCATGCAGGGGGACACCCCGTTCCTGGACGGCGAGGTGCCGGCAGCCAACGGGGTGGTAACCGGCCGCGGCCTGGCGAAGATGTACGCGGTGCTTGCCAACGATGGTCGCATCGACGGGAAGACGTACTTGTCCACGGAGTTGGTGCGTGGCTTGGCGGGTACACCGGGGACCAAGTGGCCAGACGCGAACATGGTGGTGCCCATGCCTTTTCACCTCGGCTACCACGAATCGCCGGTCCCTGGCTTAATACGCGGGTTCGGTCATGTCGGACTGGGTGGAACGCTCGGCTGGGCCGACCCCGAGGCCGGCAGCTCCTTCGGGTTTGTCCACAACCGGCTGCTGACGCCGATGGTGTTCGACATGGGCTCATTCGCCGGGCTGGCCGGTCCGTTGAGCGATGCCATCGAGCTAGCCCGCAACCAGGGTCTGATCGCGGTGCCACAGCTCGGCGCGTCTTATCCCAAAGCTGCTCGGCGACGTTCGGCCGTCCCTAGTGCCGCAGCAGCGAGGAACGGGTAGCTAGTCGGCGCTAGATCTTTGCGAAGCCGCGGGGAAGTGTTAGCGGAAGGTCGGCGTAGGTGGCGATGCCCGGCGTCGCGGCGACGACAGCTGGGATGGCGTTGATGGCAGGCACCGCCGTCATGATGTGGCCGAGGTCCATGAATTCCTCGAGCGTGGTGGCCTCGAAGTAGGGCGGCGGGAGAAAGCCGACCTTGGTCGTCACCGTCGGCTGTCCGTCGATCTGGATGACCCAGCCGTCCTGCTCGATCTGCCAGTCCGGTTCGAGCGTCTGCCCCTTTTTCCACCGAACATTGAGGTCGATGAGGGTCTTTCCGTTGACGATTCCTTGCCAGCTGATGTACGTGCCAGCGACGTGTCCCGCGGGTATCGTCCAGGACGCCATTTCGAGATCCGCCGTGGTCTGGGCGAACTCGGCGACACACTTCACCTCGTCGAGTTCTATGCCGAGCGCGTCGCCCACCAGCAGGACGGCCTCGCCGAAGATGGCAGTCCCTTTTGCTGCCATCGCCTGCAGATCCGGGTGGTCGATCGGCTGGCCGAAGCCCACCGGCTTCTCGGTCTCGGGTGAGTCGTAGAACGTGGTGTCGGCGGCCTCGTTGACGGTGACCTTGTCGATCCGGTTGCACACCATCGCCGACACGATGGCCAGCAGCTCGGCGAAGCCGGGGCTCACCCCGGAGCCGAACATCGTCGATCCGCCTTTCTCGCAGGCCTCCAGGATGCGGTCGCGGCCGGGGCCCAGGTTGTGTCCGGTAACGAAGGACGCTGTGGTCACCACGTTGACGCCCGCCGACAGGATGCGGACCAGCTCGCCGACGTCGATCCACATCGGGTTGTAGACCACGCAGTCCGGTTTCAGGGCCAGCAGCTCGTCGACATCGTTGGTGGCGGCCACCCCCAACGGTGCGATGCCGACCAGTTCGCCGGCGTCACGGCCGACCTTGTCCGGCGACCACGCATAACACCCCACAAGTTCAAGCAGGGGGTTGTCGGCGATCGACTTCAGCGAGCTTTTTCCGACGTTTCCGGTGTTCCACTGAACCACTCGATAGTTGTTTGGCACTCGCTCAGCATAGGGAATCGTCGGCGGGCTTAGTAGGCGGATTCGGAAGCCAGGATCTCGGCTAGGAATGCGTCGTCACCGGGTTGGTCCAGCCTTGACCTCGCCAACCGGCGCACCCGCTCTCTGGTCTCGCGAGATTCCGTCACGTCGGAGACCTCAGTGCCGATGATTACCGAGGTGGCTGGCCAATCGTGATCCCAGGCGGCCTGTTCTGTCAGCGGACGCTGCAGTGTGTCGAGCAGCGGCAGGGTCGCGCGGCCGTCGGCAGCGAGGGTGCCACGGCTGCCGACGGACCGGGACACTAGCCGCACGGCAATGCCCGTCGCCGAATCCGGGCCGATGACGGCGGCACGCACGACGGCGGCGGCCGCCGCTCCGTTCACCTCGACGCTCCATTCGACGGTGTTTTCGGCCGCATCGAATATCCCCGGGGGAACCGCGCCCCAGTCGATTGACGCGACACCGCGGGCAATCGAGGTCCCGCGCCGCGGAGCCGCTTCGGAGCCGGCAGCCAGCGCGTAGTCGTCACGGCGGCCGATCGTCGTCGCCAGGATCGCATTCGAATCATCAAGAGCGGCTTGTAGTTCCGGCCATCCGACGCCCTCCAGGCCGACGTCGTCGGCCAACCCGGCACCGGCCCGCACGAGGTCCACTATTCGTGCGTCTTCGCTGCCGACGTGTGTAGCCAAGGCGGTGGCGTGCGGTGCCAGCAGCCGCGATACGTCGGAATCCAGGGTGTCGTCGGTGAAGAAGCCCTGTGCGTCGCCGGTCAGCAACGCCACTTCGATGTCGAGTAACGCGCGGTCCAGGGCGGCGATGCCGTCCTGTCGACTGGCGGGCCACCATCGCCGCAGCCAGTGACCGATGGCCAGCCTCCGGAGCGGGTCCATCGATCCCGGCACGATGTCGACGCCGGCCAGCTCGATGCCCTGTGGCTCGTCAGTCGCGGGGGCCGCCGCGCCAACCACAGAAGCGAGCTCCACGTGTCCGGATTCGCCGAGAACACGCCAGAGCCAGTCGGCGCGTACCAAATCGGTGAAGGTGACCTGGGCTGACGCGGCATCGGGTGGATCGTCGACCGTCCAGGACAGCACCGCGCCGCTGACTTCCAGCACCGCGGTCAACATCGGCGGCGCGTCCAGTTGCGTGTCGCGGGGACCGATACGCCATAGGCCGGAATCTGCGACCAGTCTCATCCGGCCACCTGCAATTCCAGCATCGCCTTGATCCGCTGCCGGTGATCGAGGCTCACCGACCGCGCGACCCCCTCCAGTAGAGAACGCACATCGTCGACATCGTCGCAGGGTTCCTGCCAGACGTCGCGGCCGTGCAGTCGCGCCCACAACCGGCTCAAGTATGGCTGCGCGTAGGCGCTGAGGTCCTCGACCACCTGCCGTTGGCGCGGATGGATCGGGCCGCCCTCGGCCAGGTAGCGACGGGCGTGCAGGACGTAGGCCTCTTTGCGCAGCCGGGCCTGGATCTGCGCGGCCAGCGTGTACCGACTTGCCACGGCCCGGTTCAACGGTGCCAGCTCGACGGCGATCTCGATGCCGGCCACCAGGGTTGCTTGTTTGTCCTCGCCGAGTAAGCCCCAGGGGGCACAGGCCCGGTCGACCTCTTCGGCGCACAACAGCGGAATATCGGGCAACGCGTCGCGGTTCAGGGCACGGCGTAGCGTGGCGCGCACCCGGTCGACCACGCTGCGATCCAGCGGTCGATCGGTGTCGGAGCCACCGCTGATCGCCGGCGGCCGCTGCGGCGCAACCGAACTCAGCCCGATTTCGATGATCGACCAGGGCATCTCGGCTGCTGAAACCCGGATCAGAGCGCCAAGGTTGTAAGGCGCGGCGCCGGCGATCACCGCTGACCAGACCCGCTGTCGGGCTGCCCTCGCGCGATGGCTGGTGGCTGGTCCGAGTACGGTGCTGAGGCCGGCCAACAACGGACCGACGAGGTCTTCGCCGGCCTCGTCGGCCCGGACGTCACGCCAACTGCGGTCGAGCTGATCGGCCAGCGCGGCAACCGTCTGTGGACCCGCCATGTACTCGCGTAGCACCTCGATCGCGGTGCGGTCGCGTCCCCGGTGGATGTCGCCGAGCACCGCGGTCACTGTGCCGCGGTCCAGCGTCGCCGGCGGGCCTTTCGTCACTGCGAGCTCGAAGCAAACCGGAAAGTACAATTCCTGCGCGTTTCCGGTGCGAATACGCTGTCTCCGGCGTTCCAGCTTGAGCGCCTCGAACCACGCTGCGGCGAAGCGTAATTGGGGACCATTGTCAATGATGAGGGCACGCATAGCCGCGGCAGTGCCGGGGGCGACGACCGGAGCCGAATACTCGGGGTTCGAGCGCAACCTGAGCACCAACGGGTCGATGATGCGCTTGACGGTCCGTGTCAGCGGACCCCCGTCGTCGCTGCTGAGCACCTCGACGCCGGGGCCGATGGCCCGCCACGCCTGGTCGATCACCGACCGGCGTGGGTGGCCCGCTGCCTGACCGGGTAAGGCGGCCACCACCCGCGAATCCGCGCTCATCTGCACAGGATAGGGGCAATCCAAAAATAGCGGCAGTCAAAAAGTTGGGTTCGGTAGCCGGCCGGCCCGTGGAACCTGCTCACATGAGCAAGCTCAAGCACATGTTCGGTCGACGTGCGTTGATCGGCAGGCCCAGCGTCGGTGTCGGCACCGTGTACACAGTCGAGGACATCGAAGTTGAGGGCACCGAATCCGCAACCGGCGACACCGAGCGCCAGGTCTTGATCCAGGTGACCGGTGTGCGGGGTGAGGAGTTCATCGGCCGATTGGTGCACCGTGACTCAGATCTGGACTGGTCGACGTTGCGGCCCGGACTGGTTGTGCTGGTCGCGTTTGATCCCACTGCACGCGAGCGGCTTTCGCTGCCAGACGACGTGCTGGCGGTCCGCGCCTCGTGTCCGCAACCTGGGTGAGCGGCGTCAGCGAGCGCCGTCGACGGCGAACGTGACCAGGGCGCCCCAATACAGCGGGCTGGCGGCCATATCACCGGCGCGCCAACGACGCATCTGTTGACGTTGCCAGCCATTCACTGCGCACCCCGCGTCAATGGATTCGTGGGCGCGATCGACGGCGACGACAACGTCGGCCATCGGGTCGGCCGGGTCATCGCCGTGCGCTGCGAACTGCCGATAGGCCGCGGTGGTGGGCAGCGACCACAGCGTGGCGGTCACCAACTGCGCTCCGCTAAGGATCATCGCGGCCACCAGACCGGTAGCCTCGTCGAATTGGTAGTCGCCGCCTGATCCGCAGGCCAGCAATGCCGCCCGCGGCGGCATCGGCAACCGCAGCGACATCAGATCCGACGCGGTCAGCGGACGATGATCGCCGATAGCGTCGGCATCCCCGGAAATCGTTGCTGTACAGGACAAGTGCAGCGCCGCCCGGTCAGCCCGGCTGCCCTGCTCGGGTCCGCCGTCTGCCGAACTCGCGTGCCCGACATACATCAGCCGGCTAGGGGTTTGGGCCAGCAGCTCGGCCAGCCAGCCGCGGTCGGCATCCGGACGGCGGAACAACTCGACCGCCGCATCGACGGCCGGCAGCACCGGTCGGCGTTGCATCAGCCCGGTGAAGTGCCGCGCCAACGGCGTCTCCGCCGAAGGCCTGCCCAGCACCGACCCGAGCGCTGAGTCCGGAAGCTGCCCCGGCACGCGAGGGTCGAGGATTAATACCGGGGGCCCGTTTTGCCTGGCAGTCCCAGCCGGCTGATGCTCGCGGCGAGTGCACGATATTGGGCGGTACGGCCATCAGCACGTCGACCAATTCCATCAGCCGGTAGCCGTCGGTGTGCTTACTGATATCAGCAAGTCGCCAAGGGATTTGGGCCGGCGCGACACCGGTGTTGGTGAACGACGCCGCCCGGGCACGGACCAATTCCTCTGCAGTAGGGGCCGATTTGGGCATCGCGAGCAGCCCCCACGGGACCCGTGCGAGACGGGCGCTGGGTGAAACGAACAGTACCGCGCGCGGCGCGGCCAGACACTCGGTCAGCAGCTGCCAGCCGGACGAACCGATCAGCAGCACGCCCAGAATGTAGGCGACCGTCAGTTCGGTATCGGGTGCGGCGAAGGGCCCCCTGGACAGCGCCCGTTCAATGGCGTCACGCCGGGTCTCGGAGGGGTTTGGCTCGGGTAACGCATCGGCCAGCTCTTGCAGCGCCGCAAGCAGTGTCGGCTCGTCTATCACCCAGCTGACCGTTCGCGATGGTTGCCCGATCACACGCAAACTGGCGTACGTGGCGATTCCGACGTCGGCGAATCGGAGGACAAGGGTCAGCCGATCTGTCATGGCCAAGTCGACCAGGCGACTTCTCCCGCGGTGACGGCACGGCCGTATCGCTGCGACGCCAGGGCGCGATAGTGAGTCATGATCGGCGGCGAATCCGGCTGCATCCGTAACGGCGGCAGGGGACCCAACCGGGTCAGCGAAACGCCACCGCTTCTCGTTGGGCCGGCGGCGGCCGCCGTTACCGCTGTGCCCGGTTCGATGTCGAGGAGAACCGGGGCAGTAGCGGTAGCTGCCCACTCGCCGATTTCGGCACCGGCTTCCCACGCCTGCGGTTCGGTGCTGAAAGTTCCGCGAGCGCTGTGATACTCGACCAGCTCGCTGATCAGTTCGGTGTTGTCCCACTCCCAGACGACGGCGAATGCGCCCGCCAGGATCGGCGCCGAAATTCGGCTCGCCCAACGGGATCTCGCGTCGGCATCGGTGATCGAATATCGCACCGAATCGACGGCCAGTGCGGCTGGCACCTTGAGTTCGGCGGCCTGTTCGAGCTTGGTGGCCGCGCGCCGGTATTGCGGGCTGCCGACCTGTGCCCGGATGACACCCAGCGCGTTGGCTTGTCTGGCTTCGACTTCGCGCCAGGTGTCGGACGGGTCGCCGGCAGCGTCGAAACCTAGGTCGGCCAAACCATCCGCGCGCCATACAGTGCCCAGGTGGTTGTCGAGCTGGGCGTACTGCAGCCAGCTGCTTCGTGGTGATGAGTCGAGCCATTCCCGCGCCTGCGCGATCAGTTCCACCGCATCCGCGAATCGGCTGCGGAAGATCGCAATCCAGCTGCGCTGCAGCAGGATACGATGAATATGTAGCGGCTTGTCCAGTTCACGCCAGTGCCGCTCGGCGTGTTCCCAGCATTGGTCGGCCGCTTCCAGCGCGCCGCAGGCCATCCGCGTCAGGCCAAGATAGAGCCAGCAACGGGAAACGTCATGAGCCCGGGCGTACCGGGTAATGACGGGATAGGCATTCGAAACCAGCCGCTCGGTGGCGACCTGATCGCGCGCCGACCAGCACGCCGCCGCGCGTTCTAATTGTGCTCTGGCGGTTGCCAGTTCCCACCCGTTCGCCTGCGCCCGGGCCTCCGCGCGCCGCAGCCAGGGTTCGGCTTCGGACAATCGCCCGGTCTCGACGCAGAATCTGCCGTACGCGGTGGCTCCGGCTATCCGAACGTAGTCGGCGAGCTGGCTATCTATTCGGGGATCGCCGCTGGATTGGGCCGGACCTTGTAGGGCGCGGAGGACCTGCTCCCACAGCGGAACCGATCGCACGTGCAGGTCGTCGTCGCAGAGTGCTGTCCCGCAAAGGATTTGGGCGTGGATGAGCAGGTTGGCGTGTTCCGTGTCGGCCGCCCGGTCGCCTGTACTGTCGCTTTCCCCGTCTGCCAACGCCGCCAGCGCTGCGGCGGCCCGTTCGTGATCGCCCTGCGCCGCAGCCAGACCTGTTTCCAGGAACTGGGCACGCCGGTTATATCGACCGAGCATGTGCGCGACCTCGGCGTCAGACATCCGCACCTGAGCGGCCGCGTCCGGCATCGTGCCGGCGGCGATACCCGAATAGATTGCCAGACAGTCGCGGATCCGCCGGATGGACTCTCGCACTCCGTCATCGGCTCCGCGGGCGAGGTAGATCTCGCCGAGCTGAGCAAAAACTTCCAACATGAAATCGTCTCGGTCTTCGTCCTCGATCCGCGGAACCAGGGACAGCAGTAGATCCCGGGCCGCGACCTCGTCGGCCGCAAAGGCCAGACGACGGGCACGCTCTAATTCGCCGGGTACCGACACGGCTGAATCATAAGCAGCCCGAAGCGGCGGACGTGTGAGTGAGGCACGCCCGCCGCCCGGAGCCTGACCGATTACCCGCAGCTCACCTTGATGTTGAAGTCCTTGGTGATCATTCCGGCCATCGGGTTCTTCATGTCAGCGCCCTGTGCCTGGCCGGTGATGGTGTAGGTCTTGCCGTTCACCGCCACATTGGCCGAGCCGACCTTCGCGCCCATGTTGTTGGCGACCGACAGGGCGTTGCCGTCGACAACGAGCGCCAGCGACTCGACCTTCGGGGTGGCCTCGTCCGTCATCACCACGGCCAGCGCCTGCTGGGGACCGCCGGTCGTGCCGCTACCGATGTCGATCTTGCCGCCTTGTTTGACGCAGGTCACCGAGGCCGGGTTCACCCCAGGAAGGTCGCTGCCGCCGACCTGGATCTGGGTGCCGCCCCCGGCGGCGACGCTCGGCGCCGTCGATGAGGCCGGCGATGAGGCCGGGGTGGCCGTATTGCCGCCGCTCGAGCAAGCCACCAGCGCTGATGCGCAGCCCAGCGTTCCGATTGCAGCCGCGAGAAGTCGTTTCACGCTGATTTCCTTCCGTTCATGCGCCGCCCGTGTGGCGTCGTCATGCGGCAAGTACAAACCACCCCTGCTGCTACCGATCCCAATTTGTGCGGCGGCCCGGTAGGCTTCGTCGACGCGGCACGATGAACGGAGACAACCCATGACAGTTGTGAAGTGGCTGGGAAAGCCTGAAGCCCATGACTTTCCGGCCGCCGCCGATTACCTTGATCTGGTCGCGGAGTCGGGGACCATCAAACAGGTGATCAAGCGGATGCGGGCCGGAACCGTTACGCACAAAAAGGCCAAGGACATACTTCGCGCCGCGCAGCTGAGTTTGCTGCCGACTGACAATCCCCACGTCGCCGAGGATCTTGCCAAGATCAAGAACGAGGATCCGCTGTCGCCCATCTTGCTGGTCCGCGGTGACTTCGCGACCGGGGTGCCGCTACAGATCGCCGACGGCTACCACCGGGTGTGCGCGAGTTATTACACCGATGAAAACACCGATATTCCGGTCGTGATCGTGTCGGCGAGCCGAAAGGGTTAGCTCCGTCGAGTTATTCCTCGACGGCGACGGCACCGGGGGTGCGCTTGCGGCGCATCCGATGCGATCCCTTCCCCGTCGGACGGCGGTTTTGCAGCCCAGCCGGGGTGTCTTCGGCGACCGGCGTCTCGTCGGGAGTCTCGGCAGCCTCAGTCTCGGAGGTTTCAACTTCTTCAGTTTCGTCGACTTCTGCTGCTGCAGCGTCGTCGGCCGCGTCGGTTTCCGTCTCGTCGGCTTCGTCGGCCGCGTCGATTACGTGGTCGTCCTTCTGGCGGCGAGTGTTGCGTTTCTTGGGCTTCTTCGCCTTGATCGGTTTCGGTGGTGGTGGCGGCAACTCGGCGACAAAAGACAGATAGAACGCGAAGAACCCCAGTACCGCGATCGCGGCCGCGGCGCCGTAAATGCCGAACAACCAGTGCCCGGCGGCATCCAGGCTGAGCCAGATCTCGCTGATCGCGGTCCCGATGATCAGCACGCCGGCCAGGATGTGGGCGACGATCGACCACGTCCTTATCGATAGTGCCAGCTGCGGGGTGCCCAGTTCGGGCTTGCGAGTGCGCAGCAGGGTGAACACCACCGGCAGCGCTGCCAGGCCGATCAGGACGCCCGCCGCGATCCTCAGCGCTGTGCCCAACGTGTGGCTGGTTTCGCCCACCAGCTCGGTCCAGCGGGGTAGCACGAAGTAGAAGAAGAGGACGCCGGCGCCAATCGAAAATGACGCGTGCCACAGCATGGCGACCTTGCGGCCCATACCCCTCCTTTGTGCTGCTGAGTCCCGCGGCAAAATGCGGAACCAATTGCGGAGGATGCGGGATTTGAACCCGCGAGGGCGTTAACCCAACCCGCGTTCCAGGCGAGCGCCATAGGCCACTAGGCGAATCCTCCGTGGCCATGGTAGCCGCTGACCCAACGCCGCCAGGCCTGCGGCCGCCGCTGATCCGTCCGGCCCAGGTATTAGACTCGGGACGGACCCCGCGCGGCGTCTATCCTGTGAACTCCCCCAGGGCCGGAAGGCAGCAAGGGTCAATGGGCTCTGTCGGGTGCGCGGGGTCCCCTAACGTTGTTCGACAGTGAAAGGGCCCCGCGGTGGCTATCGATTCCCTCAGCCCTGCGGAGCTAGCGGCTCTGCACACGCGCCACCAGCAGGACTATGCCGAGTTGCAGGCAAAGAAGCTGGCGTTGGATCTGACCCGCGGCAAACCCGCCCCAGCGCAGTTGGACCTGTCCAACCAGCTACTGAGCCTGCCCGGCGACGATTACCACGACGAAGAGGGCACGGACACGCGCAACTACGGCGGGCTGCACGGCCTTCCCGGGCTGCGGGCCATATTCGGGGAGTTGCTCGGCATCCCAGTGCCCAACCTGATCGCGGGGAACAACTCCAGCCTCGAGTTGATGCATGATCTGGTGGCTTTCTCGATGTTGTATGGCGGCGTGGATTCACAGCGGCCCTGGAAAGACGAACCGAGCATCAAGTTCCTGTGCCCGGTCCCCGGCTACGACCGACACTTCGCCATCACCGAGACGATGGGCATCGAGATGATCCCGATCCCGATGCGCGAGGACGGGCCCGACGTCGACATGATCGAAGAGCTCGTCGCCGTCGATCCCGCTATCAAGGGGATGTGGACGGTTCCGGTGTTCGGCAACCCCACCGGCGTCACCTACTCCTGGGAGACGGTGCGCCGCCTCGTCCAGATGCGGACCGCGGCCCCAGACTTCCGGTTGTTCTGGGACAACGCGTACGCGGTGCACACCTTGACGCATGAGTTCACCCGCCAGGTCGACATTCTGGACCTTGCCGCCAGGGCCGGCAACGCCAACCGGCCCTACGTCTTTGCGTCGACCTCAAAGATCACTTTTGCGGGTGCCGGCGTCAGCTTCCTGGGCGGATCGCTGGGCAACATCGCGTGGTACCTGCAGTACGCGGGGAAGAAGTCGATCGGCCCCGACAAGATCAACCAGCTGCGGCATCTGCGGTTCTTCGGCGATGCCGACGGGGTTCGCCTGCACATGCTGCGTCATCAGCAGATCCTGGCGCCGAAATTCGCCCTGGCGCTGGAGATTCTGGACCACCGGCTGAGCGATTCCAAGATCGCTACCTGGACGGAGCCCAAGGGCGGCTACTTCATCAGCCTTGACGTGTTGCCCGGCACCGCGCGCCGGACCGTCGCCCTGGCCAAGGACGCCGGCATCGCGGTCACCGAGGCGGGTGCCTCATTCCCATATCGGAAGGACCCGGACGACCAAAACATCCGGATCGCGCCAACCTTCCCGTCGATACCTGACCTGCGGGACGCGGTCGACGGACTGGCGACCTGCGCGCTGTTGGCGGCTTCGGAAGCCCGCGTGGCCACCGGCCGGCCCGTGCCGCGTCCAGTGTGAGCTGAGGGCGGACCCTCTCGGGTCCGCATCGTCACCGGGCGGCGGTAGCCTGGCTGACCGTGGCCCTCTACCGCAAATACCGACCGGCAACATTCGCCGAGGTGGTGGGGCAGGAGCACGTCACCGAGCCGCTTTCCATCGCTTTGGAAGCCGGTCGGATCAACCACGCGTACCTGTTCTCCGGGCCCCGCGGCTGCGGGAAAACCTCGTCGGCGCGCATCTTGGCTCGGTCGTTGAACTGTGTACAGGGACCGACGGCCAATCCCTGCGGGGTTTGCGATTCCTGCACCGGGCTTGCGCCCAATGCTCCCGGCAGCATCGATGTGGTGGAACTGGACGCCGCGAGCCACGGCGGTGTGGACGACACCCGCGAGCTGCGGGACCGCGCGTTCTATGCACCGGCGCAGTCGCGCTACCGGGTGTTCATCGTCGACGAGGCCCACATGGTCACCACGGCGGGGTTCAACGCGCTGCTCAAGATCGTGGAGGAACCGCCGGAACACCTGATCTTCATCTTCGCCACCACCGAGCCGGAGAAGGTGCTGCCGACGATTCGGTCCCGCACCCATCACTACCCCTTCCGGCTGCTGCCGCCCCGCACCATGCGGGCATTGATCGGCCGGATCTGTGAGCAAGAGGGCGTCGTCGTCGACGACGCCGTCTATCCGCTGGTGATCCGCGCTGGGGGCGGTTCGCCACGCGACACGCTCTCGGTGCTCGATCAGCTGGTGGCGGGCTCTGAAGACGGCCCGGGCGGCCCCCGGGTCACCTATCAGCGGGCGTTGGGGCTGCTGGGTGCCACCGACTTGGCACTGATCGACGACGCGGTCGACGCTCTCGCCGCGTCGGACGCCGCGGCGATGTTCGGTGCGGTCGAATCGGTGATCGATGCCGGCCATGACCCGCGGCGGTTTGCCGTCGACCTGCTGGAGCGCTTCCGCGATCTCATCGTGCTGCAAGCGGTCCCCGACGCGGCAGCCAAAGGTGTCGTGGATGCGCCGGAGGACGTGCTGGACCGGATGCGCGAACAAGCGGTCCGGCTCGGCCCGGCGACCCTGACCCGGTACGCCGAGGTCGTGCAAGCCGGGCTGGGGGAAATGCGCGGTGCCACCGCGCCACGTTTGCTGCTCGAGGTGGTCTGCGCGCGACTGCTGCTGCCGTCGGCCAGCGATGCCGAGTCGGCTCTGTTGCAGCGCGTCGAGCGAATCGAGACACGGCTGGAGATGTCGATCCCCGCCCAGGCAACTCCGCCGGCAGCGGCCCCGGCGACCGCGCGGGCAGCCGCGCCGGAGCCCGCACCCGCCGAGCCGGTGGCCGCACCGCGGTCCGCGCCAAAATTCGCACGGCCCGAGCCGGTTGCCCAGCCCCGGCCGGCGCCAACACCGGCGCCCGATCCCCCTCCACCTGCGCCGCCCGAACCGCCCGCGCCAGCCACACCCGCGCCTGCCGCCGTCCCGGGTGAGCTCAACGCGGCCGCGGTGCGGACCATGTGGCCGACGGTGCGCGACAAAGTGCGCGAGCGCAGCCGCACCACCGAGGTGATGCTGGCGGGCGCGACTGTCCGCGCCGTCGAGGGCAACACCTTGGTACTGACCCACCAATCCGCGCCGCTGGCCAAGCGATTGTCCGAACAGCGGAACTCGGATGTCATCGCAGAAGCGTTGAAAGATGCCCTGGGGGTGAACTGGCGGGTGCGATGTGAGACCGGCTCCCCGGCAGTCGCCGAATTGGCTGCGGTGCCCGCGAAAGAGGAGCCGGCCGCCGTCCCTGAAGCGGATTCCGCTCAGCGTGACGAAGAGGAGAACATGCTCGCCGAAGCCGGCCAAGGGGACTCGGGAGCACCGCGTCGCGACCCGGAAGAGGTTGCGCTCGAACTGCTGCAGAGCGAGCTGGGCGCCCGTCGAATCGACGGGGGTTAGGGCGTCCACCAGGGTCGCAGCGGCAGGCTGTCGCCGCCCCTGGCGTCGACATTGGACGCCAACACGTGGTGCAGCTGAAGGTTGTTTCGTTCGAAGCTGACCCGCGACGCCGCCATGTAGAGGCCCCAGACCTTGGCCGTTGCCAGGCCGACCTCGACAACCGCGGAGTCCCAGTGCTCGACCAGGTTTCGGCACCAATCGCGCAGTGTCGTCGCGTAGTGATGGCGGAAGTTCTCCGCGTGCAGCACCTCAAAACCGGCGTCCTGGATCTCGGTGATAATGCGTCCCGAGCCGGTCAGCTCGCCGTCAGGAAAGACGTAGCGATCGGTGAATCCGCCGGCAAACGAGCTCTGCTTATTGTCGTGGCGGGTGATGCAGTGATTGAGTAGCAGGCCGCCGGTACGCAACTTCGACCTGAGGAAGCCGAAGTACGCGGGGTAATTCTTGACGCCGATGTGCTCCGTCAGCCCGATCGACGAAACGGCGTCGAATTCCGTCTCGGGCACGTCGCGGTAGTCGCAATGGCGCACCTTGGCCAAGTGCGAAAGTCCTTCGCCCGCAATCGCCTGCTGCGCCCACTTTGCCTGCTCGGCCGAGAGGGTGGCACCGATGGCCCGGACGCCGTGCCGGGCGGCGTAGCGCACCATCCCGCCCCAGCCGCAACCGACGTCGAGCAGCCGGTCGCCCGGCTGCAGGTGCAGCTTCTCGAAAATCAGCCGGTACTTGTATTCCTGGGCTTCTTCCAGCGTCGCGTCGGCATTCGGATAGACGGCGCAGGTATATGTCATCGATGGCCCGAGTACCGCTTCGTAGAACGTGTTGGAGACGTCGTAGTGGTGGTGGATGGCCTCGGCGTCGCGGGTCTTGCTGTGCATCAACCCGTCGGCGACCCGGCGCCACCGTGGCGGTGTCTCCTCCGGCGGCGGCGCGACCGGCACCAGGTGTTCGACGCCGATAGAGCGAACCACATTGGCCAGCACCCGCGCCGACGGCCGCCTGAATTGGACCCGGTCGGTGAGCATTTTGAGCAGCTCGTACGGATCACCGGGGTGCACGCCGTAGGCGTGCAGGTCGCCCGAGATGTATGCGCGGGCCAGACCGAGCTCGCCGGGGGCGGTGGCCAGGTAGGTGACGCCGCGGGACGACCGCAGATCCAGGCCCAGCTCGGCTTCTTCGTTTCCGGCGCAGCTGCCGTCGTACGCGGTGAACTTGAGTGGGTGCCCTACCGCCGCGGTGAAGATCTCCAGGACCTCGGCGATGTTCAGCTTGCCGGTGGTCGCGCGCTCGGGCTCCCTGGTTGTGGTCATCGCCTTTGCACCGCCTTTGCATAGAGGTCCAGAAGACGCGAATCGGGGTCGTAGGTCTTCTTCACGATGCTGTAGGCCCCACCGCCGTAAAGCTCATCGAACTCATCTCGGGTGTAGAAGGAGTCGGAGTACAGCGACTTGTGCCCGTTGAGCTCGCTCACCTTGGCTTCGATCGCCCGGTTCATCGCGCCCTCCGTCGCACCTTCCGTCTGGGGGGCCGGCACCGAGGACCAGAAGCCGACGTTGACGTAGGTGTGGTCTGGCCGGATGGGATACAGCGGCCAGGCAGTCGATGAATTGTGGTGATCCCGTAGCCGCAACGGGCACAACCAGATCGGTGTAATGGGCACGTTGTCCAGGAACCACTCCAAGAAGTCGCCGGTCCGCTCGATCGGGACCTCAACGTCCTGCACCACACGTTCACGCGGCGGGCGGCCGTTACGCGCCTCGATCCGATCCGCGATGTGGAAGCGTTGGTCCACTGCCACGAGCTTCGAGTAGACGCTGCTACGTCGGTAGCGGCGCGGCCACCAGCGTCGCAGCCGCGGGTCCTGCAGGCCAAACGCCCGCGAGCACCAAAACCAATCGGTGTCCCATCGCCAGAAGTAGTCGTGCATCGTCAGGCGGTCATCTTTGTCGCCGGCCCCGTGCTGGATCGACTGGTAGTAGATCTTTTTCCCGGTGTAGTCGCTGACCGGCCCCGGAGTAGTGGTCCGCCTGCCCACGCAGAGATAACACTCGTCGGCGCTGAACACCACCGCGTCCAGATAGTCCACCGGGGTGCCGTTTCTTCCACCGGTATCGACGATGCGTGCCAGCTCCGCGAGCATGTCGTTCAACGAGTGAAAGCGGAGGTGCCGCAACGCCACGAACGGTGCGACGGGCTCCAGCTCGATCCGAAGACGAGTTGAATAGCCCAACGTCCCATAAGAATTGGGGAAGGTGCGAAACAGGTCGGAGTGCTGACTGCGGGATGCGGTGAGCAACTCGCCGGTGCCGGTGAGAATATCCATCTCCAGCACCGATTCGTGGGGCAGACCATTGCGGAACGATGCCGACTCGATGCCCAGGCCGCTGACCGCACCGCCGAGGGTAATGGTCTTAAGCTGCGGGACCACCAAGGGCGAAAGGCCATAAGGCAGCGTCGCGGCGACCAGGTCCTCGTAGGTGCACATACCGGCCACATCGGCGGTGCGGGCCTCGGGATCGATACTCAGAACACCGGTCAGTCCAGAAGTGTCCAGGCCGCGCGCCGCGCGTTTGGTGCGGGCGCGGAACAGATTTGAGGTGGGCTTGGCGAGCCGCACCGCGGCCGCCGCCGGGATGGATCTATAACTCGCCATCAACCGGTCGACGCCCGACGTGTGGTCCGAGAGCGCGGATCCAGTTAGAGCCACCACATATACCCTAGTCTTCGGAAACAGCCCGTGCATCCATGCGCGGGCGGGATCACAAAGGAGTTGCGCCTGATGGGACGGGTGAGCGCGGCCAGCACAACCTTGATTAACGCTGACCCCGCGGCCACGCTGGCCGCGGTGGCTGACTATCAGAAGATCAGGCCGAAAATCCTGTCGCCGCAGTACAGCGAGTACCAGGTGGTGCAGGGCGGACAGGGGCAGGGCACGGTTGCCAAGTGGAAGCTGCAGGCCACCAAATCACGCATCCGCGACGTACAGGTCGACGTTGACGTCGCCGGTCACACCGTCATCGAGAAGGACGCCAACTCGTCCATGATCACCAATTGGACTGTGGCACCTGCGGGACCGGGGTCCAGTGTCACCGTGAAGACGACATGGACCGGCGCCGGAGGCGTCAAGGGCTTCTTTGAGAAAACCTTTGCGCCGTTGGGGCTGAAGAGGATTCAGGCCGAGGTGCTGACCAACTTGAAGAACGAGCTGGAAAGCTAGCCCGGCAACGGGCAACAGGCCTTAGCGCGCCTGGCCCTGGGTGGCTAGGAAGCCCGCGACTCCGCGGACCACGGCCTCGGCGTACTTCTGTCTGCCGTCGGGGGATTCCATCAGGGCCGCGTCGGTGGCGTTCTTCATGTTGCCCAGCTCGACCAGTATCGACGGATACTGCGCCAGGTTGAGCCCGGCCAGATCCGACCGGCCGTAGAGGCCGTTCTGCCCGATGTAGTTAGCCGGCGGAATACCCGAGGCCTGCAGCTGGTCGCGCATGATTTGGGCGTACTGCACCGAGGGCCCGGCCTGCGCCGCGTTCAGCGGTGGGGCCGAATAGTTGACGTGGAATCCGCGGCCGGACGCCGGCCCGCCGTCACCGTGCAGGCTGATAACCGCGTTGGGGTGCAGCGCGTTGGCCATCTCGGCGCGCTGGTCGACGCACGCGGCCACCGCACTGTCATCGCCGCGCGACATAGCCGTCCGAACCCCGAGGGCGTTCAAGGCGGCGCGGACCCGAAGTGCGGTGTCCCAGGTAAAGGTGTGTTCCTGGTAGCCGTCGTTGGTCGCCGTTCCGCTGGTCTGGCAATCCTTGGTGCCGCCGCGACCAGTTGGCACCTGGCGGCCGATGGAAGCGTCGTTGGCCCCGTTGTGGCCGGGGTCGATGAAAACGATCATGCCGGCGATATTGGATGGGGTTGCGGTCGCGGTCGGAGTGATTGCCGCCGAGGCAGCGACAAGCGCGCCGACGACCATCCTGATCCCGACACGCCTGCTCACTCGTAGGTCCACGGCGCAAAGGTAATGTCGCGCGGACTACGCTGGGGGTCTCGAATCGCCCAACACCCGCAGGCGAAACCAACTTGAGACCAAAACGCGAGGGGACTGTCATGCAACCCGGAGGCGATATGTCGGCGCTGCTCGCTCAGGCGCAGCAGATGCAACAGAAACTACTCCAAGCCCAGCAACAGCTCGCCAACGCTGAGGTACGCGGTGAAGCGGGCGGAGGTCTGGTCAAGGTCGTCGTCAAAGGCAGCGGCGAGGTGATCGCGGTGCAGATCGACCCCAAGGTTGTCGACCCCGGGGACATCGAGACTTTGCAGGACTTGATCGTCGGGGCGATGGCGGACGCTTCCAGGCAAGTCACCGCGATGGCGCAGGAGCGGTTGGGGTCGCTGGCCGGCGGTCTGGGCGCCCCACCGGCCCGACCGGAACCGCCGACGCAGATGCCGCAGCTCTGACGTTGTACCGGCATGTTTGAGGGACCTGTCCAGGATCTGATCGACGAGCTCGGCAAGCTGCCGGGTATCGGGCCAAAAAGCGCGCAGCGCATCGCGTTTCACCTGCTGTCAGTCGAGCCGCCTGACATCGACCGGCTGACCGCCGTGCTATCGAAAGTCCGTGACGGCGTGCGGTTCTGCGCGGTGTGCGGCAACGTATCCGACGACGAGCGCTGCCGGATCTGCGGTGACCCACGCCGGGACGGTTCACTGGTGTGCGTGGTCGAGGAACCCAAGGATATCCAGGCGGTCGAGCGGACCCGAGAGTTCCGCGGTCGCTACCACGTGCTGGGTGGTGCGCTAGATCCGCTGTCTGGGGTTGGTCCCGAACAGTTGCGGATCCGCGAGCTGCTGACCCGCATCGGTGAGCGGGTCGATGATGTCGACATCACCGAGGTGATCATCGCGACCGATCCGAATACCGAGGGTGAGGCCACCGCCACTTATCTGGTTCGGATGCTGCGCGACATCCCGGGCCTGACCGTGACGCGGATCGCGTCGGGTCTGCCGATGGGTGGCGACTTGGAGTTCGCCGACGAGTTGACCCTGGGCCGCGCGCTTACCGGCCGTCGCGCGATGGTTTAAGGCGACCGGGTCACGACGGCGAAGTGGTCGCTGACGCCCCACGCCGCCTCGAAGGTGGCGACGGAAACCTGCTCGTCGCGGCCGGACATGATGCCGCTGTCGTTTACGTGCACAACGTTGGCGTTGGTGTCGATCCCGGTGACGACGACGAAGTGGTTTTCCGGACCGCGGTTGGCGGATTCATTCCAGAGAGTCTTGTCGTTGACCCCGACGATCACCTTGCGCCCGTGATCCAGATCCTGCTCGATCAGGTCGAGGTTGCTGTGGAATGCTCCTGCCGGGACTCCGTAATGCCCCAGCAGCACCACCAGGTCGTCGTTGCTGGTTCTGCTGGTGGGGGTGTAGACCGGTCCGGGATGCTTGTCGCTCGGCGTGTGCTCGGCCGCGGTGGTGACTTCGTCCTCGGAGGGCTCGTGACCGGTGATCTGCCCGACCACGTCGGCGACCGCCAGCTCCCCACACGCGTACGGCGCTATCTGAAAGTGCCAGAAGGCTGCGGCGGCGGCGGGATCGCCGTGCATCCCGGCCTGCGAGTTGGTGTACGAGGGGGCGGCGTGGGCCACAGCGGCGAAGCCGAGCACCGTAGCGGCGGCGGTCGCACTCAGCACAGCAGCGGCGACCTTGGTACGTAATGCGGTGATCATGGATTCCTTGTCGAGAGGTGCCGCGCGGCGTGCCGATAGGTCGAGAACGGCTGAGGGATGGCCCTGGACGCATTCTAAAAGAATTCTGGGCCCGCAGGTAGATCGATTGGATTACGTTTCAGCGAAAGACTCGACCGAGGCAGGGTAGATTGCATTCCGAGCCAATGGGTATTGGGGGGACATTGGGGCACATTGGGGGGAAGATGACTGCGAATCCGTTCGACGACGAAGGCGCCAGCTTCTTTGTGCTGGTCAACGAAGAGGAGCAACACAGCCTGTGGCCGACCTTCGTCGATGTTCCGGCCGGTTGGTGGGTGGCTTACGGTGAGGCGGAACGGGTTTCATGTCTGGACTACATCGAACACAATTGGCCCGATATTCGGGCGAAGAGTCTGCGCGACAGGTTGGTGGAGGGATCGAATGCTTGAGACGTTTCGAAGGCGGCGGCTGAGGGAACAATCCGCGGGTGACTGAGGCCTCAATTCCGGCTGTGCTCCGGGAGCGTGCGGGCCTGCAACCCGCCGACGTCGCCGTCACGTTCATCGACTACGAGCAGGCTTGGGACGGCGTGGCCGAGTCCCTGACGTGGTCGCAGCTGTATCGGCGGGCGTCAAGCGTCGCCCAAGAGCTCGACCGTCTCGGGTCGAGGGGTGACCGCGCCGTCATCCTGGCTCCGCAGGGGCTGGATTACCTGGTGGGGTTCCTCGGCGCGTTGCAGGCGGGATGGATTGCGGTTCCGCTGTCGATGCCGGGTGGTGCTACCGATGAACGCGTCGATGTGGTGGTACGCGACGCCTCGCCTGCCGTCGTTCTCACCGCGTCCTCGGTCGCCGGCCACATCGCCACATATCTTGGGCAGCAGGACGGGCTCGCCGGCCCGGCGATCGTGGAGGTCGACCTGCTGGACCCGACCCCTCGGCGCGGATTCAGGGCTGCAGCTATCGATGGCGAGAGCACGGCGTACTTGCAATACACGTCCGGCTCAACCCGTCAGCCCTCCGGAGTTATGATCTCGCACCGGAACCTGGTGTCCAACTTCCGACAGATCACGTCCGACTACTTTCTGGAGTATGGGAAGTTTGCTCCGCCGGGCACCACCACCGTGTCGTGGTTGCCGTACTACCACGATCTCGGTCTGATCCTGGGAATCTGCGCACCGATTCTTGCCGGAGTGCACGGTGTGTCCATAAGTCCAATCGCATTTTTGCAACGTCCGGCTCGATGGATGCAATTGCTCGCCGGCAATGGTCGGGTGTTCTCCTCCGCGCCGAACTTCGCCTTCGACTTGGCGGCGCGAAAAACGACCGACGAGGATATGGCCGGGTTGGATCTCGGGGACGTTCTGATCATCCAAAACGGTGCCGAGCGGGTACAGCCCGCGACGATGCGGCGTTTTACTGAGCGGTTCGCTCGATTCGGTTTGCGTGACAACGTGATTCGGCCCTCGTATGGACTGGCCGAAGCGACGGTATACGTGGCGACCCGTGCACCGGCGCAACCGCCGGAAGTCGTCCACTTCGAAGCCGACAAACTGTCCGCCGGCCACGCCGAGCGGTGCGACCACGGTACCGCGCTGGTCAGTTACGGGGTGCCGCAATCGCCGACGGTGCGGATCGCAGATCCCGACACCAGCGCCGAGTGCCCAGAGACAACGGTGGGGGAGATCTGGGTGCACGGCGACAATGTCGCCGCCGGCTATTGGGGCAAAACCCAGGAGACCGAGCGCACGTTCGGGGGCGTGCTTGTCGACCGTTCGGCTGGCACCCCCAAAGGGCCTTGGCTGCGGACCGGGGATCTTGGCTTCATCTCCGATGGCGAGCTCTTCATCGTTGGCCGCATCAAGGACCTTTTGATCGTCCATGGGCGCAACCACGCTCCTGACGACATCGAGCTGACGATCCAAGAGATCACCGGCGGTCGGGCCGTGGCGATTTCCGTCGACGAGCGTCACACTGAGAAACTTGTCGCCATCATCGAACTGAAGAAGCGCGGCGACTCCGCCGCCGAGGTGACGGAAAGGCTGCTTAGCGTCCGGCAAGAGGTCGCGTCGGCGATATTCAATGCACACGGCCTCGCCGTCGGCGATCTGGTGCTCGTCGCACCGGGTTCGATACCGATCACCACAAGCGGCAAGGTCAGGCGAGCGGCGTCCGGCGAGCTGTATCGGCTCGACCGATTCGACCGGTTAGACCCGGACCCCGACTCTACCGTTGCGGCTAGCCTGTAAGCCGTTCCCGGCGCAGCAACTCGACCTCGGACAACTCCAGCGGCTTCAGCTCGCCCACCACTTTGCTCAGCAACAGATCTGCCAGCTCCGGGTTGCGGGCCAGGCACGGACCGTGCATGTACGTCGCGATCACGCTGCCCTGAACCGCGCCGTCGATGCCGTCACCAGCGCGGTTGCCCGCGCCCTGGACCACCGCGCCCAGCGGTGCCGCGGCTGGGCCCGAGAACCGTTCCGCCACGATGGTTTTCGAAGCCGGTGAGCCTTGCGGTCAGCCCAGCCAATAGCGGCTTGCTGACCAGTTCGCCGATGGTGCGCGCGTCCTGCGGCGTGGTGGTCAGATCGAGCATGCCGACGCCGTCGACCCGTTCACCCGCCGATGTCTCATACCAGTGCCCAAGCACCTGGATGGCCGCGCAGATCGCCAGCACGGGCGCACCCCGCTCGGCCGCGCGCTGCAGCCCGGGATGCTTGATCAGGTGCCGGGTGGCCAGCCGCTGCGCGTAGTCCTCTGCGCCGCCCAGCGTGTACAGGTCCAGCGATTCCGGTACCGGATCGGCCAGGGTGATCTCGACGATCTCAGCGGCGAAGCCGCGCAGCAATAGCCGTTGGCGCAACACCACGGCGTTGCCGCCGTCGCCGTAAGTGCCCATGACGTCGGGCAGTACCAGGCCGATCCGTACTCGTGAGTCAGTCATGGCGCGCCAGCTTCCGCTGCAGCTGCAGGAACGCCGTGTAGTTGGCGACGACCTCCACTCGTCCCGGCGGGCAGGACGCGATGGCGGCCATGGTGTCGTGCACCAGGGTGTGCTCGACGCCCGCGTACCCCAGCCGCACAGCCAGGTCGGTGCCGCGTTCACCGGCCGCCACCACTGGGGTCTCCTCGAAATGCTCGAAGCGCACATCCCACAGCCAGGACAGGTCCTCGCCGTCGGGAACCTGCCCGTTGACCGCGATGACGACCCCGGCGGCGTCCTTGTCCACCATCGACAGCGCTTCCTGCCAGCCGGCCGGGTTCTTGGCCAGCAGGATCCGCGCCTCGTGCGGGCCGATGCGGACGGTCCGGTAGCGCCCCGCGACTTCGTCGACGGCCGACACGGCGGCGACGGCCTTTGCGGGATCGGCGCCCAGGGCGACGGCGGCGGCCACGGCCTGGGCGGCGTTGCCGCGGTTCACCGCGCCGGGCAGCGCCAGCCGCATCGGCAGCGCCAGCCCGTCGGGCCCGTAGAGGGTGCCCCCATCTTCCGGGTCGAACCACCAGTGCGGGCTGGGCCGCTTGAAGTCGGTGCCGGTGCTGTACCAATGGCCCTTGTCGCGGACGATGACCTCGCCGCTGCGCGGACAGCTGACGGAGTCGTTCGCCCACGCGCCGCCCGCGGCGACCCAGACCACGTCCGGGGCGTCGTAGGCGGCCGAGGTCATCAGCACGTCGTCACAGTTGGCGACGACAATTGCCTTGGGGTGCCGGGCCAGCCCGCCGCGCAGCGTGCGTTCGATGACGTTGATCTCGCCGACCCGGTCCAGCTGGTCGCGCGACAGGTTGAGCAAGATGACCACCGCAGCTTCTATTGCGTCCAAGACGTGCGGCACGTGCATCTCGTCGACTTCCAGGGCGGCCAGCTCGGCGTGGCGGTCCGCGGCCAGCGCCGCCACCAGTCCGGCGTCCATGTTGGCGCCTTCGGAGTTGGTGGCCACCGGTCCCAACGTTGCCAGCGCGGCCGCCGTCATCCGGGTGGTCGTCGACTTGCCGTTGGTGCCGGTGACGACGACCGCGCGCCGCCCCGCCCCGAGCTGGCGCAGGATCGAGCGGTCCAGCGTCATCGCGACCAGACCGCCGATCATCGCGCCGGCCCCGCGTCCGGTGACCCGCGACGCCCAGCGCGCGCTCGACCCGGCGGCCAGCGCCAGACGTGCGCGGGGGGTAACCGCCCGGCGAAGTTTACGTGGCCGACACGATGCGCAGCGACCAGGCGATGTCGGACCGACGTGTAATCCTCAAGTTCATGAACCCGATCTCCTGGGGCCGGCCGGCCGCCGCGCCGGATGGGGGATGGGCCGTCGTTGACGTCGAGACCTCGGGCTTTCGCCCAGGTCAGGCGCGGGTCATCAGCATCGCCGTACTCGGCCTGGACGCCGACGGCAAAGTGGAGCAATCGGTGGTCAGCCTGCTCAACCCGGGCGTGGACCCGGGTCCCACCCACATACACGGGCTGACCGCGGCCATGCTCGAGGACCAGCCGCAATTCGCCGACATCGTCGATGACGTGATCGAGGTGCTGCGCGGCCGCACGCTGGTGGCGCACAACGTCGCGTTCGACTACGGGTTTCTGACCGCCGAGGCCGAGCTCGCCGGGGCCGTGCTTCCCCTCGACACCGTGATGTGCACCGTCGAGTTGGCCAGGCGGCTGGACCTCGGCACCGAGAACCTGCGGCTGGAGACGCTCGCGGCGCACTACGGCCTGACCCAGCAGCGGCCGCATGACGCTTTCGACGACGCATTGGTATTGACCGGGGTGCTGGCACCGGCGCTGCAGCGGGCGCGTGAACGCGACGTCTGGCTGCCCGTGCGTCCGGTGACCCGGCGCCGGTGGCCGAACGGCCGGGTGACCCACGACGAGCTTCGACCGCTCAAGGCGCTGGCGTCCCGGATGCCGTGCCCCTATCCGAACCCCGGCCAGTACGTCCGCGGCGGCCCGTTGGTGCAGGGCATGCGGGTGGCGCTGGCCGCCGAGGTGCGGCGCACCCACGAGGAACTCGTCGAGCGGATCCTGCACGCCGGGCTGGCCTACCGCGACGCCGTCGATGACGAGACCTCGCTGGTGATCTGCAACGACGCCGCCCCCGCGCAGGGCAAGGGCTATCTCGCCGAGCGGTTGGGGGTGCCGGTGGTGTCGGACGCGCTGTTCATGGACGGCGTTCGTGCCGTTGTCGGTGGCACTAGCACGGACGAGTTCGCCGACGCCTGCCCGCTCGACGAGCAGCTCGCGCTGTTCTGAGCGCTCGGCTACCCTCGGGCGGCCCGGTTGACCGCCGAGACCACGGCGCGCAGCGACGCGGTGGTGATCGACGGCGCAATCCCCACGCCCCACACCGTGCGACCACTCACCGAGGCCTCAACATAAGCCGCGGCCTGGGCGTCGTAGCCGGCACTCATCGCATGCTCGGAGTAATCGAGGACCGCGACATCGAATCCGACGCCCCCCAGCGCGTCGATGAATGCGGCCAGCGGACCGTTGCCGGTACCGCTGATCTCCGTCTCCACCCCGTCGATCTTGACGGTTGCGATGATGCTGGTGCTGCCGTCGTCTTCTTCCGACGCGACGACGCGCTGCTTGATTCGTTCCAGGGGCTGGATCGGGGCGAGGTATTCCTCGGAGAATGCGTCCCACATCTCCTTCGGCGAGACCTCGCCGCCCTCGCCCTCGGTGATCTTTTGGATGGCCTGGGAAAACTCGATCTGCAGCCGTCGCGGCAGGGCCAGCCCGTGGTCGGCCTTCATGATGTAGGCCACCCCGCCCTTGCCGGACTGCGAGTTGACCCGGATCACCGCTTCGTAGGTGCGCCCGACGTCCTTGGGGTCGATCGGCAGATACGGCACCTGCCACAGGATGTCGTCGACGTTCTCGTCGGCTTCGTCGGCGGCCGCCTTCATCGCGTCCAAGCCCTTGTTGATGGCGTCCTGGTGGCTGCCGGAGAACGCGGTGTACACCAGATCCCCGCCGTAGGGATGACGTTCGTGTACCGGCAGCTGGTTGCAGTACTCGACGGTGCGGCGGATCTCGTCGATGTTGGAGAAGTCGATCTGCGGGTCGACGCCGCGGGAGAACTGGTTCAGCCCCAGCGTCACCAGGCACACGTTGCCGGTGCGTTCCCCGTTGCCGAACAGGCAGCCCTCGATCCGGTCCGCACCGGCCTGGTAGCCCAATTCGGCTGCGGCGACTGCGGTTCCGCGGTCGTTGTGCGGGTGCAGGCTGAGGATGACGGACTCCCGGTTGGCCAGGTTGCGGCTCATCCATTCGATCGAGTCGGCGTAGACGTTGGGGGTCGCCATCTCGACCGTGGCGGGCAGGTTGAAGATGATCGGGTTGTCCGGCGTCGGCGCGATGATTTCGCCGACGGCGTCGCATACCTGCTTGGCGTATTCCAGCTCGGTCCCGGTGTAGGACTCCGGCGAGTACTCGAAACGCCATTGCGTGCCGGGGTATTTCGCGGCTTCCTCGACGCATTTGCGGGCACCGTCGGTCGCGATGGCCTGCACTGCGGCCCGGTCGGCACGAAAGACCACGCGGCGCTGCAGGATTGACGTCGAGTTGTAGAAGTGCACGATGGCCCGGCGCCGCGCCGGTGCACGCCTCGAACGTGCGCTCGATCAGTTCCGGCCGGCATTGGGTCAGCACCTGGATGGTGACGTCGTCGGGAATGGCGCCGTCGGTGATGATCTCGCGGACGAAGTCGAAGTCGGTCTGGCTGGCCGCCGGGAAGCCGACCTCGATCTCCTTGTAGCCCATGCGGACCAGGAGGTCGAACATGCGGCGCTTGCGGGCGGGGCTCATCGGGTCGATCAGCGCCTGGTTGCCGTCGCGCAGATCCACCGCGCACCACAGGGGGGCGCGGGTGATGACGCGGTCGGGCCACGTGCGGTCGGTGAGCCGAATTGGCTCGACTTCCTCGGCGAATGGCCGGTACCGATTGACCGGCATCGACGAAGCCCGCTGCGGATTCCAGGCGGGCTGGTCGGGACCGGGCGGGCCCGCGGGTTGGACGATGGTTCGCGCCGAGACGTAGGAGTCCGGGCTAGGAGATTCTGGAAAGTTGGTCATGATCGTTGCTCCGGGTTGTCAGAAGGAACTTCAGACCGGCGCATCGCGAACACCCGCGACGGGAGGCCAGTCTGGATCAGACCCCGTCGCGGCGTCCGAGGAGGAGCACCCGCTGCACGCCCTGAACTCTACCGCTATCGGTCTCGTAACCAAAAGCGCGATCAGAACGGCGGTGGTGACATAGGTGCGTCCGGTTGGAGAGGTCAAGATCAGCGTTGCGTCGGCGAATTGTCGTTCTTGCCAGCCGAGAACGTTTTCACCAAATTAGAACGCTTCTGGCAGCACTAAATAGATCTCGAACCCGCCTAAGATTGTGAGCAATCCCGCGTCGGCAGCAAACGGAGCGATGAGCGCATACTCCAATCCCCCGACAAGGTTCCCGTCGATCGCTTGCTGGATCCCACTCAGGAACAGGTTGACGTCGTAGGCCGGGATCACGGTAACCACCGGATTCAAGATGTCTGCCGTCGCGAGCAGAACCGCGTAAGTATTCCCGGCAGTGGACGAGATCCCGTTGGCGGTATTGGTGGTCGCCGCCTGGATGGCCTCGATAATGCTGTCGGGCGAGAAGTTCGCCGACAGCGCTGACGTCAGCGCTGGCAGCGACGTGGCCGGTGCGCCCGTTGCCGCCATCGAGGTCAGCGAGTGGGAAAGGCTGGACAGCGACAGGCCGGAGCTTTCTACTTGGACGTCACTCACGAAGGCGGCGGCTCCCTGTTGGGCTCCGTTGACCAGATCCTGAGCGATGAGGGCCGGGCTGACGTGGGGGAACAGCCCGAACTGAGTGGGCACATTCGCATAGCCGGTCGACCAGCCCTGGCTGGGATTGCCGTATCCCAGGTTCACGATCGTCGTCAGATCCGGTTGCAGCAGGTCGGCGATCGGGTTGCCGATGACAGGTATCGCCCGCACGGGGTCCAACAGCGGCAGACCATTCGGTGTGGTGATCATGCTGTAGGTGGTAGCCCCGGTGTAGCCCGGAGACGTCGGCAATTGCTGAATGGCGTAGCCAGGGGGAAGCGACGACGGATTCAAGCCCCCGTAGGTGCCATGCACATGCAAGATGCCCGCGAACGCGTTCAGATCGGAAATGACGTTGATCGGGTATTGCGGGAAATCGGCCCATCCGTCGTATTCCAGCGTGTAGATGTGAGTCGGGTAGATGCTGTTCGAGGGCGTCGCACCGTAAAACGTAATCCCCAGGCTCGGGAACTGCAGTGGCTGACCCGCCGGGAAGCCCGGGAAGCGCGCCAGGAGGCCGCCGTTGGGATTCATGAGATCGCCCAACAGGGTGAAGCCGAGTTGATTTGCAGTGGGTGGGGTCGGGGTGAGCGCGGGGTTCGCGAGGTTCTCCATTTCCAGCGAGGAGATGACGGCGCTCTGCGAGACGCCGAAAACGGCAACGCTGCCCGAGGGGTCAGCGACGAGTTGCTGCTTGATCGCGGTATCGAGAATCTGGACGCCTTGGCTCACCGACGCGGCGAGGGTCAAGGTTTTGAAACCGACGAGCGGATAGAAGCCTTCGGGAGTAAATAAGGCTTGTGCATCAACAGGGAGAACACTGAAGTTTTGGTTGACGTAGTTGAGAATGGCACTCACGTAGGACGGTGGGGGTATCGGCAAGCCGCTGCCTCCCAGGATCAGACCAACGGTTGTTCCCTGCAGTGGCGACATCGCCATCGCTGAGCCGCCGCCCAGCAGCGCAGGGGTTGCGCCGCCGCCCAGCAACGACTGAACGGCACTAACGATCCCGCTGACGTTGGCGGCCTCGGCCGTCGCGTAGGCGTTCCCGGCGGAGGCCAAAGCCGCAGCGAAGTCCTCATGAAACGCCGCTGCTTGACTGAGAACCGCCTGATAGTCCCGGGCGTAACTGCCAAACAGCTTCGCGGTGGCCGCTGACACCTCGTCGGCGGCCGCTGCCATCAGACAGGTTGTCGGGCCTGCGGCCTCCGCTTTGGCCGCACCGATCGCCGATCTGATTTCCGCTACCCTCCTGGCAGCCGTCTTGATCAGTTGCGGTTGCGTGTGCAAGCTCGTCATCGGCTGTTCCCGTCACGACCAGGGGTATTCGTGTGTGATACCGACGACGCTGTGAAACCGACGACCCGGCGAACCTGACCCTCGCGGTGCCAGGCCATGATCTTGTGCAACCGCTCCGCACCCACTGCCGCTGCGATGTCCATCGAGTGCACTGGGTCGGCGAGCAGCACCGTTACGTGCCTGTACTCGGCCGGTGTCGTGGCAGTCGCGACCGTTGCACCGCACTTGTTACAGCACTTCGAATTAGGTGGCAGCTCGGTACCGCACGACACGCGCACCACCGTCGCTGTCGTCATGTCATGCGGCCCCCCGCTGGCGATCACATCAGTATCGTGTCACCACTACCCAGCCAGCGTGTGCCTCGCCGCCGCGATCCGGCCACCGGGTGGCGTTACGCCGTGCCTGGGGCACCGTCTGGGCGCAGCGCTGATCGCGGGTTCGGGGGTCGTGTGAAATACCTCACCCACCTTCGCTAGCCGTTGGCGCATCGACCGACACTGATTGCGAGAATTAACCGAGATGCGCTGCCACGTATCCTGTTGTGGACTTATCCGCAGGAAGGGCAGGCAGAGAACAGTGGCGCTCGTCGTACAGAAGTACGGTGGATCATCGGTGGCGGACGCCGACCGGATCCGCCGCGTCGCCGAGCGCATCGTCGAGACCAAGAAGCAGGGCAACGACGTCGTCGTGGTGGTCTCGGCGATGGGCGACACCACCGACGACCTGCTGGACCTGGCTCAGCAGGTATGCCCGGTGCCGCCGGCCCGCGAGCTGGACATGCTGCTGACGGCGGGCGAGCGCATCTCCAACGCGCTGGTGGCCATGGCGATCGAATCGCTCGGTGCCCAGGCGCGCTCGTTCACCGGCTCACAGGCCGGTGTCATCACCACCGGCACCCACGGCAACGCGAAGATCATCGACGTCACGCCAACCCGCCTGCAGGCCGCGCTCGACGAGGGCCGGATCGTCTTGGTCGCCGGCTTCCAAGGGGTCAGCCAGGACACGCGGGACGTCACCACGCTGGGCCGCGGCGGCTCGGACACCACGGCTGTCGCCCTGGCCGCCGCGCTGAACGCCGACGTCTGCGAGATCTACACCGACGTGGACGGCATCTTCAGCGCGGACCCGCGGATCGTCCCCAACGCCCGCAAGCTGGACACCGTCACCTTCGAGGAAATGCTCGAGATGGCGGCCTGCGGCGCCAAGGTGCTGATGCTGCGCTGCGTGGAATATGCGCGCCGGTACAACCTTCCGGTGCACGTCCGGTCGTCGTATTCGGAAAAGCCAGGCACCTTCGTCATCGGATCAATCAAGGACATGCCCATGGAAGACGCCATTCTGACCGGAGTCGCGCACGACCGCAGCGAGGCCAAGGTGACCGTCGTCGGGATACCGGACATCCCCGGCTACGCGGCCAAGGTGTTCCGCGCCGTCGCCGACGCCGACGTCAACATCGACATGGTGCTGCAGAACGTCTCCAAGGTGGAGGACGGCAAGACCGACATCACCTTCACCTGCTCCCGCGACAGCGGGCCCACCGCGGTGGCCAAGCTGGACTCGCTCAAGGACGAGATCGGCTTCACCCAGCTGCTCTACGACGACCACATCGGCAAGGTGTCGCTGATCGGGGCGGGCATGCGCAGCCATCCTGGAGTCACCGCGACCTTCTGTGAGGCGCTGGCCGAGGTGGGCGTCAACATCGAGCTGATCTCCACCTCCGAGATCCGAATCTCGGTGCTGTGCCGCGACACCGAACTAGATAAGGCCGTTGTTGCGTTGCATGAGGCGTTCGGTCTCGGCGGCAACGAGGAGGCGACGGTGTATGCGGGGACGGGGCGGTAGATGGTTGCGATTGGCGTAATTGGCGCCACCGGTCAGGTCGGCCAGGTGATGCGCACGCTGCTCGAGGAGCGGGATTTTCCCGCTACCTCGGTTCGGTTCTTCGCCTCGGCCCGCTCGCAGGGCCGCAAGCTGCCCTTCCGCGGCCAGGAGATTGAGGTCGAAGACGCCGCAACGGCCGATCCGACCGGTCTGGACATCGCGTTGTTCTCCGCGGGCAAGACGATGTCGCTGGTGCAGGCGCCGCGGTTCGCCGCCGCCGGGGTGACAGTGATCGACAACTCGTCGGCATGGCGCAAAGACGCCGACGTGCCGTTGGTGGTGTCGGAGGTCAACTTCGAGCGAGATGTACGTCTGGCCGGTTCGCTCAAAAAGGGCATCATCGCCAACCCGAACTGCACCACCATGTCCGCCATGCCGGTGCTCAAGGTGCTGCATGACGAGGCCCAGCTGGTGCGCTTGGTGGTCTCGAGCTATCAGGCGGTATCCGGTAGCGGCCTGGCCGGGGTGGCGGAACTGGCCGAGCAGGCACGCGCGGTCATCGACGACGCCGAACAACTGGTGCACAACGGCAGCGCCCTGGCGTTCCCGCCGCCGAAGACCTACGTCGCGCCAATCGCGTTCAACGTGGTGCCGCTGGCCGGATCGCTGGTCGACGACGGTTCCGGGGAGACCGACGAGGACCAGAAGCTGCGTCACGAGAGCCGCAAAATCCTCGGGATCCCCGACCTGCTGGTCAGCGGGACCTGTGTGCGGGTACCGGTTTTCACCGGGCACTCGCTGTCGATCAACGCCGAGTTCGCGCGGCCGCTGTCGCCCGAACGGGCCCGTGAACTGCTCGACGGCGCCGCGGGTGTGAAGCTGGTCGACGTGCCGACGCCGCTCGCGGCTGCTGGGGTCGACGAGTCACTGGTCGGCCGGATCCGGCACGACCCGGGTGTACCGGACGGACGGGGCCTGGCGCTGTTCATCTCCGGCGACAACCTGCGCAAGGGGGCGGCGCTGAACACCATCCAGATCGCCGAGTTACTCGCCGCTGGGGTGTGATCCCCGGGTGAGCCCCACCCGGTTCACGCTGGCCACGTGGGCGGCGTGTTTGCTCCTGCCGCAGAGCTTTTGGCCTGCGCACGCCGATCCGCCGGCGCCTGTCCCGGAGCCGATTCTGCAGCCACTGGCGCCGGGACAGGTGCTCCGGATCGGTCCGACGGCCGGTACCGGAACCCCCACCGGCGACTACGGCATCGGCGCCACCGACCTGTGCGAGTTCGTCGAGTTTCCGAGCGAGTTGCTGCAGGTCTGCGGCGACAGCTTCGCCGGCCAGGGTGTCGGGTTCGGCGGCTGGTACTCGCCGGTCGCGCTGCGCGTCGACACCGCGTCGGTCGACGACCCGACCGGGGTGCGCTACACCGGCGTCACCGGGATCAGCGAGCCGCTGCTGGCCGACCCGAGGCCGCCGGGGGCATCACAGCTGCCCGCCGGGGTGGTGCAGATCAATCGGCGCAACTATCTGATGGTCGCCACCACTAAGAACCTGACGCCGCAGACCACGCGACTGGTGATGGCCGAACCGGAGCGCGGCGGCTGGCAGACCGTTCCCGGGTCCCGGCGCGACGGCTCCTACCAGGGCGGCTCGCAGACCCAGATCAGCGGGTACTACGACCCGATCCCCACGCCCGACTCGCAGACCGGCTGGGTGTACATCGTGGCCAACAGTTTCACCCGCGACCGTCCGGCGGTGCTGTACCGGGCAACGCCGCAGGCGTTCACCGACCGGTCGCGGTGGCAGGGCTGGGCGGCCGGCCCGGGCGGCGGCTGGAACAAGGGGCCGATGCCGCTGTGGCCGGACAGTGTGGGCGAGATGAGCATCAGGCAGATCGACGGCAAGACCGTGCTGTCCTATTTCAACTCCGCCACCGGCAACATGGAAGTCCGGGTGGCGAACGACCCCACATCGCTGGGCGATGCGCCGGTGACCACCGTTGTACAACATGACGATTGGCCGGACCCGGCGGAGAGCCTGCCGCCCCCGTACGACAATCGGCTCGCGCAGCCGTATGGCGGGTACATCTCGCCCGGGTCGACGCTCGATGAGTTGCGGATCTTTGTCAGCCAGTGGGACACCCGAGCGCGGGTGCGGGCGCCGTACCGGGTGATTCAGTTCGCGGTCAACCCGCTGAAGCCCTGGTGAGAGGCTTTTTCAGCTCACAGCTGGTACTTAAGTAGGGCATAGCGGCGACTATTGTTTGCTCAGGGATCATGCGTCTCATGAGTGAAACATCTGAAACCCCAACAGTGCAGACTGCAACTGCAACAGCACCACCCCCTGCGGCCCCGGTCGAGGTGGTACACCGACACCCCAGGGTCTTCCAATTCGCGGCATGGGTTGCCGTCGTCGCCGGGATCGTGTTCATTGTCGCGGTCATCTTCTTCGCCGGCTTCGGACTGGGTAAGCACTCCGGTCATGGCGGCGGTTTCCACCACGGTCACCACCAGCACCACGCTATGTTCATGCATCCGCACGGACACGGCGGCCCGGGTGGCCCGGGTGGTGGCGGACCTTCGGCAATCCCTCAGGGTGCGCCTTCGTTCGTGCGTCCGAGCACCGGTCCCGTTGGCCCCGGACAGATTCCGTCGTCGGTCTATCCGTCGGTGACAGCAACGCCGTAACGGGGTGACAGGAGGATCCCGGCGGCCAACAAACCCACAACAACTGAGCCCGGCGTTCGCCCAAGAGCGCCGGGCTCACTCTTTTGTCGCCCGCAGCCGGCGTGCCGGCGATTCACAGGAAGTTTGTTACCCGAATGTCGCTGCGACACCTGCCGCACGGGCAATATAAAGGCATGAGTGAAATACCTGAACCTTCAACCGTGCCGCATGCTGTCGCCGCCCCGCCGCCACCGCGGGTCAAGCCGCCCGCGCTTTACGCGGCCGCGGCGTGGGTGGTTATCGTCGCCGGCATCGTCTTCATCCTGTCTGTCGTGTTCTTTGCCGGTGCCATCGTCGTGGGGTCCTGCCACCACCATCACCACGGCATGATGTTCAACCGCGAGGGCCCCGGGGGACCGGGGGACGGCCCGTGGAGGTTCGGCGGACCCGGTGGCCCGGGAATGGCTCCGCACGCGTTCCCGGGTGGGCCGGCTTTCGGTCCGGGCGGTCCTGGTGGTCCAGGTGGTCCCGCCCAGCCGCCGGTGAACGGCGCCCCGAGCCCGGCTCCCGCCCCTCCGGCCCCACCGGCGCCGCGCCCTTAGCGCTCAAGGTTCAGATTCGCTCGCTGGGGTACCCGACTCACCATGACGGAACGCTTCACCACCACCGACGCCGGAATCCCCGCACCCAGTGACGAGCAGTCGCTAACGATCGGCCCGGACGGTCCGATCCTGCTGCAGGATCACTACCTGATCGAGCAGATGGCCCAGTTCAACCGGGAGCGCATCCCGGAACGTCAGCCGCACGCCAAGGGTGGCGGCGCGTTCGGGCACTTCGAAGTGACCGGCGACGTCAGCAAGTACACCCGGGCGGCGGTCTTCCAGCCGGGAACCAAGACCGACACGTTGATCAGGTTCTCGACGGTCGCCGGCGAGCGCGGCAGCCCGGACACCTGGCGGGACCCGCGTGGCTTCGCGCTGAAGTTCTACACGACCGAGGGCAACTTCGACATGGTCGGCAACAACACCCCGGTCTTCTTCATGCGCGATCCGCTGAAGTTCCAGCACTTCATCCGGTCGCAGAAGCGCCTGGCCGGCAACAAACTTGCGCGACCACAACATGCAGTGGGACTTCTGGAGCCTGGTGCCCGAGTCCGCGCATCAGGTGACCTGGCTGATGGGCGACCGCGGCATCCCCAAGAGCTGGCGACACATGAACGGCTACAGCAGCCACACCTACAGCTGGATCAACGCCGGCGACGAGATCGTCTGGGTGAAGTACCACTTCATTTCCGATCAGGGCATCGAGTTCCTGACCCAGGAGGACGCCGACCGGCTGGCCGGCGAAGACGGCGACTACCACCAGCGCGACCTCTACGAGGCGATCGAGCGCGGTGATCATCCGAGCTGGACGCTCAAGATGCAGATCATGCCGTTCGAGGAGGCCAAGACCTACCGGTTCAACCCGTTCGACCTCACCAAGGTGTGGCCGCACAGCGACTATCCGCTGATCGACGTCGGCAAGCTGACGCTGGACCGCAACGTCACCGACTACCACACCGAGATCGAGCAGGCCGCCTTCGAGCCGAACAATCTGGTGCCCGGCACCGGATTGAGTCCGGACAAGATGCTGCTCGCCCGCGGCTTCTCCTACGCCGACGCGCATCGCGCCCGGCTGGGAACCAACTACCGGCAGATCCCGGTCAATACGCCGAAGGTGGAGGTGAACAGCTACTCCAAAGACGGTGCGATGCGAATGAAGAACGCGTCCGATCCGGTGTATGCGCCCAACTCCTACGGCGGTCCGCACGCCGATCCCGGCGCGCGCCGCCGAGGTGCACTGGCAGGCCGACGGGCAGATGATCCGCTCGGCCTACACGCTGCACGCCGAGGACGACGACTTCGGCCAGGCCGGCACCATGGTCCGTGAAGTCCTCGACGACGACGCGCGGGACCGGCTGGCGCACAACATCATTGGCCATGTCTCCAAGGGCGTCAAAGAGCCGGTGCTGTCGCGGGTGTTCGAATACTGGCGCAACGTCGACGCCGATCTGGGTAAGAAGGTCGAGGAGGGCGTGCGCGGGGCCTAGTTCGGCAGACCGTCGCCCTGGCATGATCCAGTCATGCGGATCAGCGCCGTGGCGGTGAGCGTCGGTCTTGGCCTCGCGACAGCGTCTGGCGCCCCGAGCGCTGCCGCCCATCCCTCGGAACCAGGCGTGGTGTCCTACGCCGTCCTCGGCAAGGGGTCGGTCGGCAACATCGTCGGGGGGCCGATGGGCTGGGAGTCGGTGTTCACCCAACCGTTCCAGGGATTCTGGGTCGAGCTCCCGGTGTGCAACAACTGGGCCGAGATCGGTTTGCCCGACGTCTACGACGACCCCGATCTGGCTTCGTTCAACGGAGCCACCGCACAGACGTCCGCCAACGACCCAACCCACTTCGTCCGGCAGGCGGTCGGGGTCTTCGCCACCAACGACGCCGCGGGCCGGGCTTTCCATCGAGTAACCGACCGAACCGTGGGCTGCTCGGGGCAGACCACTCCTATGCATCTGGACAACGGGACCACGCAGGTGTGGTCGTTCGACGGCGGGCCGCCAAGCGCGACCGACGCCGGTTGGTCCAAGCAGGAAGCGGGCACAGATCGGCGATGCTTCGTTCAAACCCGGCTGCGTGAAAACGTGTTGCTGCAGGCGAAGGTCTGCCAATCTGGCAACGCCGGGCCTGCGGTCAACGTTCTAGCCGGGGCAATGCAGAACGCGCTGGGGCAGTAGTCCTGATGGAATTGGGTACTTGCTTAAGCCGTACAGCAAAAACGACCGGGAATATGTCGGTGGCTTCTGCTACATGAATAGGTGGCGACTATCGTTCCGATAGCTGCCAACGAAGCGGTCCGCGACCCAGGCTCGGGCCCGGAGGGAGCGTGAGATGACGTTCGCCGCCGCCACCGTCGCGGCCTCGCGGCTGAAAGATGCCGAGATAACCAGTTCCGCCGCCGCCGCGCAGTACATCGCCGACGGTTGTCTGATCGACGGCCCGCTCGGGCGTGTCGGTCTGGAGATGGAGGCGCACTGCTTCGACCCGGTGGACCCGTACCGCAGGCCGAGTTGGGACGAGATCACCGAGGTCCGCGAGCAGATACCGGCATTGCCTGGCGGGAGCGCGGTGACCGTCGAACCCGGTGGCGCGATCGAACTTTCCGGGCAGCCGGAAGAGGGCATCGTGGCGGCAATCGCCTCGATGAACAATGACCAGGCCGTGCTGCGAAAGGCTTTCGCCGATGTCGGCCTGGGCCTGGTCTATCTGGGTGCGGACCCGTTGCGGGTGCCCAAGCGGGTCAACCCGGGCGCGCGGTACGTCGCCATGGAGGACTTCTTCACTTCGAGCGACTCCGAGGCGGCGGGTGCGCGGATGATGACGTCGACGGCATCGATTCAGGTCAATCTGGACGCCGGGCCACAGGCCGGCTGGGCGGCGCGGGTACGGCTGGCGCACGCCTTGGGGCCCACGATGATCGCGATCGCCGCCAACTCACCGATGCTGGGCGGCGAGTTCACCGGTTGGGTCTCCACCCGCCAGCGGGTTTGGGGGCAGATGGACTCGGCACGCTGCGGGCCGATCCTGGGGGCCAGCGGTGACGACCCCGGCACCGACTGGGCACGCTATGCGCTCAAGGCTCCGGTGATGATGGTCAATAACCCGGACGCCTCGGAAACTGTCGCCGTGACGCATTGGGTGCCCTTCGCCGACTGGGCGGACGGCCGGACGCTGCTCGGGGATCGCCGCCCAACCATTGCCGACCTGGAATATCACCTGACCACCCTGTTCCCGCCGGTCCGCCCGAGGCAGTGGCTGGAAATCCGCTACCTGGACAGCACGCCGGATGAGTACTGGCCCGCCGTGGTGTTCACGTTGGTCGCCCTTCTCGACGACCCGGTTGCGGCGGAAATCGCCGCTGAGGCCGTCGAGCCGGTTGCCACCGCCTGGGACATCGCGGCCCAACTCGGGCTGCGCGACCGGCGGCTGCACCAGGCGGCCATCAAGTGCGTGGTTGCCGCCGCCGAGAGGGCGCCCGCGGAGCTGACTGACGCGATGGACCGGCTGGTCCGCGCCGTGGAGCAGGGCCGATGTCCCGGGGACTGCTTTTCCGACAAAGTGATCGAGCACGGCATCGCGGCGACGGTGTCGGAGGCCGCGCAGTCGACCCAAGGGGGGCTGTGACTTCTCGGGAGAAGCTCGCCGACGATTTGGCGCGCGCCCGCACGCGGACGCTGCGACTGGTCGATTTCGACGATGCCGAACTTCGCCGCCAGTACGACCCATTGATGAGCCCCCTGGTGTGGGACCTGGCGCACATCGGTCAGCAGGAAGAGTTCTGGCTGTTGCGCGGGGGCGACCCCGATCGTCCCGGAATGCTGCCAGCGGCCGTCGAGGGCTTTACGACGCCTTCGAACACTCCCGCGCCAGCCGCGTCGAACTACCGTTGCTGTCCCCGGACCGGGCGCGGTCATATTGCCAGACCGTGCGGTCCGCCGCGCTGGATGCCCTCGATGCCTTGCCCGACGATCCCGCCGGCGACCGAGCGGCCTTCGTGTACAGCATGGTGATCAGCCACGAAAACCAGCACGACGAAACCATCCTGCAAGCCTTGAACCTGCGCGCCGGCGCGCCGCTGTTGCCCGATACCTCGATTTTGCCGACGGGCCGCCCGGGCCTGGCCGGAACTTCGGTGCTGGTGCCCGGAGGACCATTCGTGCTGGGCGTGGACGCAGCGACCGAACCGTACTCGCTGGACAACGAACGTCCCGCCCACGTCGTCGATATCCCGGCGTTCCGGATCGGCCGGGTTCCGGTCACCAACGGCGAATGGCAACAATTCATCGACGACGGCGGCTACGGCGAGTCGAGATGGTGGTCTGGCCGCGGCTGGCAGCATCGCCACGCCGCCGGCCTGACGGCGCCGCAATTCTGGGGTTCCGACGCGCGCACCCGCACCCGGTTCGGCCACGTCGAAGACATTCCCGCCGATGAGCCGGTGCAGCACGTCACCTACTTCGAGGCCGAGGCCTATGCCGCGTGGGCCGGCGCGCGACTGCCCACCGAAGTGGAATGGGAGAAGGCCTGCGCGTGGGATCCGGCGACCAACACCCGGCGCCGCTACCCGTGGGGGGCTGATGCGCCGTCGGAAGCCGTGGCCAACCTGGGCGGCAACGCGCTGCGCCCGGCGCCCGTCGGCGCCTACCCGGCCGGCGCCTCCGCCTACGGCGTTGAGCAGATGCTCGGCGATGTCTGGGAGTGGACCACGTCACCGCTACGGCCGTGGCCGGGGTTCGTGCCGATGATCTACGAGCGTTACTCGCAGCCGTTCTTCGATGGCGACTACCGGGTGCTGCGCGGTGGATCGTGGGCGGTGGAGTCGGCGATTCTGCGCCCCAGTTTCCGCAACTGGGATCATCCGTTCCGCCGCCAGATCTTCTCCGGTGTCCGGTTGGCGTGGGACGTCTGATGTGCCGTCATCTCGGATGGCTCGGGAACGAGGTCACGGTCTCGGCGCTGGTGCTGGACCCACCGCACGGCCTGCGGGTGCAGTCGTACGCGCCGCGCCGGCAGAAGCACGGGCTGATGAACGCCGACGGCTGGGGTGTCGGGTTTTACTCTTCGTTCTCTCAAGGCGTTACTGACGGCAAGGCGCCGCGGCGGTGGCGCAGTGCGACACCGTTGTGGGGCGACGTGTCGTTCGACTCGGTGGCGCCGGCGCTGCGCAGCCATTGCGTGGTCGCCGCGGTGCGGTCGGCGACCGTAGGCATGCCGATTGAGGCCAGCGCGACGGCGCCGTTCACCGACGGACGTTGGCTGTTGTCGCACAACGGTGTTGTCGATCGTTCCGTGCTTCCGCTGACCTCGACGGCCGAATCCGTATGCGATAGTGCGATGTTAGCGGCCACCATTTTCGCGCTCGGGCCGGAGGTGCTGGGCGACACCATCGTGCAGATTGGGTCGCTCGACCCACGCGCCCGGCTGAATGTATTAGTGGCCAACGGTTCTCGCATGCTTGCCACCGTTTGGGGCGATACCTTGTCCGTCCTGCGCCGCGCCGACGGCGTGGTGCTGGCCAGCGAGCCTTACGACGACGACCCCGCCTGGGAGGATGTGCCCGACCGCCACCTCGTCGAAGTCACCGGCAGGTGCGTCACCGTGACTGCCCTGGCCACCGCTTGATCCCCCCGAAAGGACCTTGATGACGCTGACGCTTGCTAATCACCTGGCCGCCGACTCCGCGTATCAGGCATTGCGCCGTGATGTCTTCGAAGGTTTACAGCAGACACCGAAGTCCTTGCCGCCCAAATGGTTCTACGATTCGGTCGGCAGCGACCTGTTCGACCAGATCACCCGTTTGGCCGAGTACTATCCGACCCGCGCCGAGGCCGAGATACTGCGCACCCGATCAGCCGAAATCGCCGCGGCCAGCGAGGCCGACACCCTGGTTGAGCTTGGCGCCGGGACGTCAGAGAAGACCCGGCAGCTGTTGGACGCGCTGCGCGACCGGGGCTCGCTGCTCGGATTCGTGCCGTTCGACGTCGACGCCAACATGCTGTCGACTACCGCGGCCGCAATCCAGGACGAGTATCCGGGTATCGAAATCAAGGCAGTCTGTGGTGATTTCGAGGAACACCTGACCGAGATTCCCGAAGGTGGGCGACGCCTTTTCGTGTTCCTGGGGTCGACGATCGGCAACCTCACACCGGGGCCGCGCGCGGAGTTCCTCGCGACTTTGGCCGCGGTGATGCGGCCGGGGGACACGCTGCTGCTGGGGACGGACCTGGTCAAGGACGCCGACCGGCTGGTGCGCGCCTATGACGACGCCGCCGGAGTGACGGCTCGGTTCAACCGAAATGTGCTCGCGGTGGTCAACCGGGAGCTCGACGCCGATTTCGACGTCGACGCCTTCCAGCATGTGGCTCGCTGGAACCCCGAGGAGGAGCGCATCGAAATGTGGCTGCGGTCCGACCGTCACCATCGGGTGCGCGTCGGGGCGCTCGACTTGGACGTCGAGTTCGAGGCCGGCGAGGAGATGCTCACCGAGGTGTCGAGCAAGTTCCGCCCGGACGGGGTGCGTGCGGAGTTGACCGAGGCCGGATTGCGTGGCATTCGGTGGTGGACCGACAGCGCAGGCGATTTCGGCTTGTCGTTGGCCGTCAAGTGACCGATAGCGAGTCGCTGGCCGATCAATGGCGAGCGGCCCGCCCGCCGGTCGCCGGGCTGCACCTGGACAGTGCGGCCTGCTCGCGCCAGAGTTTCGCGGTGCTCGAGGCGACCTCCCACCATGCGCGGTTCGAGGCCGAGGTTGGCGGGTATGTCGCGGCCGAGGCCGCCAAAGCCGTGCTCGACGCCGGACGCGCTGCCGTCGCGGCCCTGGCCGGCAGACCCGACGCCGAGGTGGTGTTCACCACCGGTGCGCTGAACGGGTTGGATCTGCTGCTGGGGGGTTGGCCGGCGGACCGCCGGGTGGTGGCTTGTCTGCCCGGCGAATACGGTCCAAACCTGGCCGTGCTGGCCGCCCATGGATTCGAACGGCAGCTGCTGCCGACGCTCGAGGACGGCCGGGTGGCGCTCGACGACGCGGCGCTTGTCCTGGAAACCGAGCCCCCCGATTTGGTGCACCTGACGGCGGTGGCCAGCCACAGCGGTGTGGTGCAACCGCTTTCGATGATCGCCGAACTGTGCCGCCAGCTGGGGTTACCACTGGTGGTGGACGCCGCGCAGGCGCTAGGCCAGGTGGACTGCGCGGCGGGTGCCGACGTCACGTACTCGACGTCACGCAAGTGGATCGCCGGTCCGCGGGGCGTCGGGGTCCTGGCGGTGCGGCCGGATCTGATGGAGCGGTTGTCTCCCCGGCTGGGTGCGCCGTCGCTGAGCGTCGCTCGGCAACTCGAGTTCGGCGAGGCCAATATCGCTGCTCGAGTGGGCTTTTCGGTGGCGCTGGGTGAGCATTTGGCTTACGGGCCGGAGTCTGTGCGCGCAGGCCTGGCCGAGCTCGGCGGCATCAGCCGCACGGCGCTGGCCGATGTGCCGGGCTGGGCGCTGATCGAAGAGACCGACGAGCCCAGCGCGATCACCACCTTGGTGCCGATCGATGGCGCCGATCCCGAAGCGGTGCGGGCATGGTTGCTCGCCGAGCGGCGCATCCTGACGACCTTCGTCGGGGTGCAGCGGGCGCCGCTGGAGCTGACCGCGCCGCTGCTGCGGATCTCGCCGCACCTGGACACCATCGCCGACGACTTGGAGAGCTTCGCCGAAGCGCTGATCGAGGCGACGGCGGCGACCACACCCTCTTAGGCCGTCTAGCCGCCTAGCCCCCCTTGTGTGCCGTCAGCAGGAAAGCGGGCAACTTCATCCGGCCCTTTTCGTCGTGGCCATGCGGCGGCATCGGGGAGTCGTTCTGCTCGGCTGCTGCCGGGATATTCGCGTGGATGAAGGCGGGGCGGATTTCGTCGATCGCCCAGTACCTACTCACCGCGGCGCGCAACTCGTCCTCACCGACCTGATTGGGCCTGGCTTCCCACTCGGTGGGGAAGGCACCATTGGCGAACACCAGCACGTAATAGCTGGCGCCGGGCGCCGCGGCGCGGTGCACCGAGTTCAGGTAGCCATCGCGGGCCTCCACCGGTAGCGAGTGAAACAGCGTGCTGTCGACCACCGTGTTGAATTGGCCATCATGGCCAGTGAACGACGTGATGTCGGCCTGCTCGAAGCTGGCGTTACTCAAGCCTCGGTCGGCCGCGGCCTTGGTAGCCGCCGCGACGGCGGTTGGCGTGAGATCGATGCCGACGACGGTGTAGCCATCGGTCGCCAGCGCCAACGACAGCTCGGCGTACCCGCAGCCCGCGTCCAGCACGTCGCTGCGGAATTTGCCGGCCGCGATCAGCGCGGCCAACTCCGGCTGCGGCTCACCGATGTTCCACGGCGGCGGACCCTCGAATCGCCCCTCTCCCCGATATGCGCTGTCCCAATCCGGTAATGCAGTTGACATATTTCCAACGTACGCCCGGTCATATCTCCCAGGTGTGCACCGGCTGGTTGGCGTGCATGTGCTCGCAGTACCGGCGCAGCATCTCGGCGAGTGCCGCCGGCCGGGTCAGCCCGCCGTCCTGCAGCGCTCGCACCGTCGACACTTGCCAGTGCGCACCGTTGCGGCCGGTCTTGGCGCGACCTTCAATGACGCCGAGGAACCGGTCGCGAACCTCGACGTCGACACCCCACTTCGCTAACCCTTCGTGAGCCAGTGGAAGAAGTGTGCGCAGCACCAGTTCCTGAGCCGGGACTTCGCCCAGGCCCGGCCAGTGCAGCCGGGCGTCCATGCCGGTACGGGCCGCGTCCAGGAAGTTGGCTTGTGCCGCACCGAAACTCATCCTGGTCCAGATCGGGTCTTCCGCCTCGGACAGGCTGCGCAACATGCCGTAGTAGAAGGCCGAATTGGCCAGCATGTCGACGACGGTCGGGCCGGCCGGCAGCACCCGGTTCTCCAGCCGCAGATGCGGGCGCCCGTTCGCAACGTCGTAGACGGGACGGTTCCACCGGTAGACTGTGCCGTTGTGCAGGCGCAATTCGGAAAGCTGTGGAATGTGTCCGGCTGCCAGTTCGGCGACCGGATCTTCGTCGGACAACTCGGGAAGTAGGGACGGGAAGTAGCGGATGTTCTCTTTGAAGAGATCGAGGATGGAGGTGATCCACCCTTCGCCGAACCAGACCCTCGGTCGTACCCCCTGAGTCTTGAGTTCCTCGGGCCGGGTGTCGGTGGACTGCGCGAACACTTCGATGCGGGTTTCCGACCAAAGCTGGTGACCGAAGAAGTACGGCGAGTTGGCACCCAATGCCAGCTGAGCGCCGGCAACCACCTGCGCCGCGTTCCAGTTTGCGGCGAATTCCGCCGGATCGACCTGCAAGTGCAATTGCGTGCTAGTGCAGGCGGATTCGGGGGCGATGGTTGCGGCATCCCAATGGAGTGGCTCGGGGCCGGCGATGTTGATCGGGATATCCTCGCCGCGCGCGCTGAAGATCGAGTCGTTGAGAGCGGCGTACCGCGCCGACTCGCTCATCCAGCCGTCGTTGAGGTGTTCGGGCATCAGGGTGGGCAGTATGCCGATCATCACGATGTGTGCCCCGCCGGCGCTGGCTTTGGTCTCGGCCTGGTTCAGGCTGGCCCGGACTTCGGCCTCCAGGTCGAGGCTGGTGTGACCGGGCAGCGGCCGGGGCGGCACATTGAATTCGATGTTGTAGGCGCCTAACTCGGTCTGATACGCCGGGTCCGCGATCGCATCCAGCACCACCCGATTCGACATGACGGGTTGGTAATCGTCATCGACGAGGTTGCATTCGATCTCCATGCCGGTGAGCGGCCGGTCGGAATCGAAGCGGGACTGCTCGAGCATCGTCGCCAAGACGTCCAGAGATAGCCGCACCTTGCGGCGGTATTCCTGCCGATGTGCGCGGTCATAGGTGGTGCGCTTGACCTCTTCGCCCACAAGGCCGATGCAACAGGGTTACCGTCGACAACGCAAGTGTTCTGCAGGAGTCGAATGTCACCCCGAGGAGAGCAGTTGGCCGAGTCGCGTGAATTCGTAGCCGCCATCGACCAGGGCACCACCAGCACGCGCTGCATGATCTTCGATCACGACGGCGCGCAGGTGGGCCGGCACCAGCTCGAGCACGAGCAGATCCTGCCGCGCGCCGGTTGGGTCGAGCACAATCCCGTCGAGATATGGGAGCGCACCGCGTCGGCGCTGCGGTCGGTGCTCAACGCCACTAACCTCGGGCCAGGCGATATTGCCGCCCTCGGAATCACCAACCAGCGCGAGACGACGCTGGTGTGGAATCGCAAGACCGGACGGCCTTATTACAACGCGATCGTCTGGCAGGACACCCGCACCGACAGGATCGCGTCAGCACTGGACCGGGACGGCCGTGGCGACGTGATCCGCCGCAAGGCGGGCCTACCGCCGGCAACTTATTTCTCCGGCGGGAAGTTGCAATGGATCCTGGAGAACGTCGACGGGGTACGCGAGGCCGCCGAACGCGGCGAGGCGATCTTCGGCACGGCTGACACCTGGGTGTTGTGGAACCTGACCGGTGGTCCGAGCGGCGGTGCGCACGTCACCGATGTGACCAACGCCAGTCGGACCATGCTGATGGACCTGGAGACGCTGGACTGGGACGACGAGCTGCTTTCGTTCTTCGCCATCCCCCGCAGGATGCTGCCGACCATCCAACCGTCGTCCCCGTGCCAGCCCTTCGGTGTCACCACGGAGATCGGACCCGTCGGCGGCGAGGTGGCGATCACCGGTGTCCTCGGCGACCAGCATGCGGCCATGGTCGGGCAGGTATGCCTGGAAGCCGGGGAGGCGAAAAACACCTACGGCACCGGGAATTTCCTGCTGCTGAACACCGGTGAGACGATCGTGCGGTCCAGCAATGGCCTGCTCACCACCGTGTGCTATCAGTTCGGGGACGCCAAACCCGTTTACGCGCTAGAGGGTTCGATAGCGGTCACCGGCTCGGCGGTGCAGTGGCTGCGCGACCAGTTGGGCATCATCAGCGGCGCCGCGCAAAGCGAATCGCTGGCCCGCCAGGTAGCCGACAACGGCGGGGTGTATTTCGTTCCGGCGTTCTCCGGGCTGTTCGCCCCGTACTGGCGATCCGATGCCCGGGGCGCGATCGTGGGCCTGTCACGGTTCAACACCAACGCACACGTGGCCCGCGCGACGCTGGAGGCGATCTGCTACCAAAGCCGGGATGTTGTCGACGCGATGGCAGCGGATTCCGGTGTGCGCCTTGAGGTATTGAAGGTCGACGGGGGAATCACCGAAAACGACCTGTGCATGCAAATCCAGGCCGACGTGCTGGGCGTGGACGTGGTGCGGCCGGTGGTCGCCGAGACCACCGCGTTGGGTGCCGCCTACGCGGCGGGCTTGGCGGTGGGGTTCTGGGCCGATCCATCCGACCTGCGGGACAACTGGCAAGAGGACAAACGCTGGACCCCGTCGTGGGACGAGGACCAGCGTGCCGCCGGATACGCCGGCTGGCGCAAGGCCGTGCAGCGGACCCTGGATTGGGTCGACGTGACCTGACCCTCCTTCCGACATGGCTGGCAGTTTGCGCACGCTCGGCGGTGCAGGAGGCATGAAAAATGCCCGCCGACAACCGTGCCGGCGGGCATCCTCACTTACGGTCAGTCCTCGCCGAGGATGCCGTAAACCTCACGTCGCGCATTGTTGAGGATCTCGACGATGCGCTGCTGTTGTTCCGCGGTGGCGGTGTGCGCGGATTGCGCAACCGCACCGAACAACTGACCCGAGGCCGCCCGCAGGTTCAAGTGGCCCGGGGCTTCGCCTTCGGCGATCTCGTCCCACGGTGGGGTCTCGACCTTCTCGGCGGCCGCGCGGCCCTCGTCGGTCAGCTCGAAGAGTTTCTTGCTGCCTTCGCTTTCGCTCGCGGTGATCAGGCCTTCGTCGTCAAGCAGCTGAAGGGTCGGGTATACCGAGCCGGGGCTCGGCTTCCATAGACCATTGCTGCGTTCGGCGATCTGCTGGATCATCTCGTAGCCGTGCATCGGCCGGTCGGCCAGCAGCGTCAAGATGGCTGCCCGCACGTCACCGCGCCGTCCGCGGCCGGGGCCGCCGCGACGTCCGCCGCCGCGACGCCCACCACCGAAGCCGGGGCCGAAACCGGGGCCGAAACCCCGGCCGAATCCAGGGCCGAAGCCGGGGCCGAAACCAAACGGTCCGTCATGGCCGCCGGCGTTCTCGCGGAGTTGTTCGATGAATTCCCTGCGGGCCTGGTGCCTGGCGCCGTGCAGTGCACGCCGCTGTGCGTGACCGTGTCCAAAGCCGAATCCCAAGCCTGGTTGTCCGGCGAACGGACCGCCGGGAGGAGTGAATTGGTTGTTCATGTCTGTAGTCCTTATGTCTCGAGGTGGCGCACCTTCGTACGCTTAGGTATATCACCTGAATATCACGATATATCGTTAACTAACGCGATGCAACGTTTTATTTCGGAAAGGTGTGTCGGAACCCGGTCCGGGGACGCTGACCTGCAAGAACGCCGCTGCTGTGCGTTCTCAACCCGGCGGGGCGAACCCGCCGGTGTCCTGTCCTTGCTGCGGCCAGGGCTGCGGCGGCGCATGCTGGGGGACCTGCTGAGGGGGCTGATGAGAGGGCAGGGTTGGCCGGAGTCGCACGAGTTCGCGACGGTGCCGCTCGGCAAGCACGGCGGCAAGCACCAACTGCGGCGGGGCGCCGGGCGGTGGCGGCGGGGCGATGCGGGCCAACACGTCACCGGCGATCCGGTATGCCATCTGCTGACGCAGTCGGGGATCGAGTTGTGACGCGCGGGAAAGAAATTGGCGGGCGAGATCGGCCTGGCCGGCGGTCAGGCCCGAAAGTTGCAGAGATGAGGCCCACGACGCCAACGCCGGCGGCATTGCCGGTGGCGGGCTCAACCGGGGTCCGCGTTCACTGACCACGACGGTGCCGGCGAAGACGTCGCCGATGCGTTTGGCCTTCGGCGACAAGATGCTGCAGATCACTGCGGGGCTCCCGAACAGCATCCAGATCTCCACCAGCGAAGCCAACGCGCGAAACAGCACCTGCCGGAAGCGTTCTGGGCCGCCGTCGTCGGAGACCACTCGCAGACCCATGACGATCTTGCCCACTGACCGGCCCCGCGTCGCGGTTTCGATCATCAACGGATAGCCGATCACCGCCAGCGCCGTGAAGATAATGAGGACGGCCGCGCTCAGCGCGGTGTCGAACTGAGTCAGGGTGGCCGCCCAGAGCATCAGCCCGACCACATAGCCGGCCAATATCACCATGATGTCGATCAGCGCGCCCACCGCCCGCACCGGCAACTGGGCGATCTGTACATCGAGCACCACCGCGTCCCCGGTCACCACCTCCGACATAACACCGAACGGTACATGGCTCCGACGAGGCTGAGCTGGGCTTCCGATTAGGCTGACCAGGGTGGACGTCGACGCATTCGTGCTGACCCATCGCGGCACCTGGGACCGGCTCGATCAGTTGATCAAGAGGCGCCGGTCACTGAGTGGAGCCGAAGTTGACGAGCTCGTCGAGCTCTACCAACGGGTGTCCACCCATCTGTCGATGCTGAGGTCAGCCAGCACTATCGGATCGGATTCGCTGTTGATCGGCCGGCTGTCGAGTCTGATCGCGCGCGCCCGGTCCGCGGTGACCGGTGCGCATGCACCGCTCAGCAGCACGTTCGTCCGTTTCTGGACAGTGTCTTTCCCGGTTGTCGCCTATCGCACGTGGCGATGGTGGCTGGCAACGGCGGTGGTGTTCTTCGGCGTGGTCGCGGTGATCGCATGCTGGGTGGCCGGCAATCCGGAAGTGCAGGCGGCCATCGGAACACCAAGTGACATCGATGAACTGGTGAATCACAACGTCGAGTCGTATTACAGCGAGCACCCCGCGGCGGCGTTCGCCCTGCAAGTCTGGGTGAACAACTCGTGGGTGACTGCCCAGTGCATCGCATTCTCGGTCGTGCTGGGACTGCCGATCCCGATTGTGCTGTTCCAAAACGCGGCCAACGTGGGGCTGATCGCCGGGCTGATGTTTCAGGCCGGAAAGGGCGGCATCCTGCTGGGCCTGCTGGCTCCGCACGGGCTGCTGGAGCTGACCGCGGTGTTCCTGGCCGGGGCGACCGGGATGCGGCTGGGCTGGTCGGTGATCTCGCCGGGTGACCGGCCGCGCGGGCAGGTGCTCGCCGAGCAGGGACGTGGGGTGGTGTCGGTCGCGGTGGGACTGGTCGGTGTACTGCTGGTCTCCGGGTTGATCGAAGCGATTGGTGACGCCGTCGTCGTTGCCGACATTCGTTCGGGTTGGCATCGGAATCATCGCCGAAGTGGCGTTCCTGTCGTACATCGTCTACTTCGGCCGCCGCGCCGTAAAGGCCGGGGAGACCGGCGATATCGACGACGCGCCCGACCTGATTCCAACCCGGTGAAGCATCCATGATGGCGGCGACCCGCTTCGCCCGGCTCCGCCGCGCTCGCGATCGCCAGCATCCATGATGGCGGCGACCCGCTTCGCCCGGCTCCGCCGCGCTCGCGATCGCCAGCATCCATGATGGCGGCGACCCGCTTCGCCCGGCTCCGCCGCGCTCGCGATCGCCGCTAAAGCCGGCCGGTCGCTTTCATCGCCAGATAGCGGTCGGCAAGTGCGGGAGCGAGTTCGGTCGGCGCAGCGTCGACGACATCCACCCCGCTTTGGCGCAGCCGGGACGCGATCTCGCGCCGATCATTACGGGCTCGCTCGGCGGCCGCCGCGTCGTACACCGCGGCCGCATCGGAGCGCCCGATGGCTATTTCATCCACGCGCGGGTCGGCGACCGCCGCGATCAGCACATGATGTCTGGCCGATAACTGGGGTAGCACCGGAAGCAGTCCTTCGTCGAGTGCGGTGGCGTTGAGGTCGGTCAGCAGCACCACCAGCGACCGTCGGCGGTTGCGCCGCCCAATCGCGGCAACCATTGCACGCCAGTCGGATTCGATAAGCTCCGGCTGCAACGGGGCCATCGCATTCACGAGCTGGGCGAGCAGTTCGGTGCGCGACGCTCCAAACACGCCAGCCCGGCTCACCCGATCGTGGGCCAGGAAGTCGACGTGATCACCGGCCCGCGAGGCGAGCGCTGCCAGCAGCAGCGCGGCGTCCATCGACCAGTCCAGCCGGGGCCACCCCGCGGGTTCTGCATTTGCTTGCTGGAGAGAAGTCGGGTCAACACCGACGCGACCCGCTGCCATCCGCCCGGTGTCCAGCACGATCAGCACGCGCCGGTCGCGTTCGGGCCGCCAGGTGCGAACCATGACGTCTGCGCGGCGCGCGGTTGCGCGCCAGTCAATCGAGCGGACGTCGTCCCCGACGACATACTCACGCAGCGAATCGAATTCAGTGCCCTGCCCGCGTATCAGTGTCGGCAACAGCCCGTCAATCTCCCGCAGTTTGGCGAGCCGCGACGGCAGGTGCTTGCGGGACAGGAACGGCGGCAGCACCCGGACTTGGCCGGCCACCGGCCGTGAACTCTGCCGTCCCGCGAGCCCCAGCGGCCCGATCGAGCGGGCGGTGACCGCGGCCGCCCGCTGGTCGCCGCGGCGCACCGGGCGCAGTGCCGTCTGGATAAGTTGCTGCGATCCGGCGGGGACGCTGACGGTATGGGCGCGCGGCGTGGCGTTCGCGCTGGGCGGCCAGGCATCCCGGATCTTGCCGCGAAACCGGCGGCGGCCGTCGTTGTCGATCCGCAGCCCGGCGTCCACCTGCTGACCGAGCCGGGTCGAGGTGTCCGGTGAGCGGGTGTACCGCAACCTGCGGGGGCTGGCCGCCAGCCCGGCGTCAGCGGCAACGACGATTGCCAACGCCACCAGTAGAGCCACGAATGCCTTTGCCGGCCAATCTGATACCGCGATCGGCAGGATGCAGATCAGCGCCAACAAACCCGCGCGTCCGGTCAAGATCACTAGCGGGGCACCGGAACCGACGCCAAAATTCCGTCCAGCACACCGTCGGGTGTGGCGCCTTCCAGCTCGGCCTCCGGGCGCAGCATCACCCGATGCCGCAGCGTAGGACGGGCCATTGCCTTCACGTCGTCGGGAGTGACGTAGTTGCGGCCGGACAGCCACGACCAGGACCGGGAAGTGGCCAGCAGGGCCGTTGCCCCACGTGGGGAGGCGCCGAGCTGCAGCGCGGGGGAGGACCGGGTAGCTCCGACGATATCGACGATGTAGCCCAGCACCTCGTCGGCCACCAATACCCTTCCTACCGCTTCGCGCCCGGCCGCCAGCTCGGCCGGGCCGGCGACGGGCTTAATCGCGGAGAGATCGCGCGGATCGAAGCCGTGCGCGTGCCGACTCAGAATGGCAATCTCAGAGTTGCGTTCCGGCAGCGACACGGTCAGTTTGAGCAGGAAGCGGTCCAATTGGGCTTCGGGCAACTGGTAGGTGCCCTCGTATTCGATCGGGTTCTGTGTCGCGGCGACGATAAACGGATCCGGCAGCGGCTTGGCCTCGCCGTCCACGGTGACCTGACGCTCCTCCATCGCCTCCAGCAGCGCGGCTTGGGTCTTAGGTGGTGTGCGGTTGATCTCGTCGGCCAGCAGAAGATTGGTGAACACCGGACCTGGCCGGAACACAAACGCGGCAGTGCGCGCGTCGTAGACCAACGAGCCCGTGACATCGCCGGGCATCAGGTCCGGGGTGAACTGCACGCGCTTGAATTCCAGCTGTAATGCGGCGGAAAGGGCTCGGACCAGTAGCGTCTTCGCCACTCCCGGAACACCTTCCAGCAGCACGTGGCCACGACACAGTAGCGCGATCACCAGACCGCTGATGACCCCTTCCTGCCCGACTACTGCCTTGGCGAGCTCGGTGCGCAAAGCCAGCAGCGCATCGCGCGCCGATTCGGCCTGCGGGTTCTGGGCGGGAGCCGATTCAGTCACTGGTGTGTGACCTGCCTTTCGATTTCGTCGAGCGCACGCGCGAGTTGTAGCAGGTCATTGTCGGTGGCCGGGGATGGCCCGTACAGGTGGTGGAAAACGAACTGTGTGTCGGCCGCGCTGCGCGCAGCCACGCTGGTCACTATCGCCGACGCCGGTGCGCCCGCGCCGAGACCAAGCCGGGGCAGCAGCCGTTGCACCGTCGCGGTCCGAAGCGCGTCGGCGGCGCGATCACGGGCGCGGCGGGATCGGTACAGACGGCCGCGACCCTCGACAGTCTCCGAAGCCCGCACGACGACAGGCAATTCCTCGGCAACCAGTGGACCGAGGCGGCGTCCCTTCCACAGGGCAACCACTAGCACGACCACCACCAACTGGCAGACGATCCACATCACGTTCTCGGGAATCAGTTCGAAAAGCGACGTTGGCGAGGATGTTTCACCATCGATGTGATGGGGCGCGTACCAGACGAGGCGGGGCCGGGCTCCCGCCAGGTTCATTGCCAGCGCGGCATTGCCCGCCTGCAACAGGCCGCCGTTGGTCATGAAGTCGGTGCTCCCGACCGCCGTGACGCTCCGTGCGCTGTCCGTGTAGCGAACCAGCACTCCCTCATAGCAGCTGGTCATCGGCGGGTCCGTGTTGGCCGTGTAGCGTCTCGCTCGGACCGAATCGAACCGATCCCGCCTGATCAGCCTCCCGCAGAGCACAATTCGGGTCACTGTCGAAGGTGCTGGCGCCCGAGATCCGCACACCCGGAAGCAGTGTTGCGCGGGTTCGTGACTTCGGTTCCACGAGCAGGAAATCACCAGGGAGCTTTCGCCAGCCGGTCCAGCGCGGTGTCGGTCAGGTACTGACTCTGCGCGACCAATATCAGCGTGTTGGGGCTGAGTGGCTTGTTCGACATCAGCGATGCTGTCGGCAACCACCACCTCGACGCCGTTGTCACGCAGCAGCGTCACCAATGCGTGGGCACCGTCGGGACCGGTCGCCGCCGGGTCCATCTCGCCGCCGGGTCGCGGTGCGGTCAGGTAGGCGCCGATTCCGGAGATGACCGCCAGCACGACCAGCGTGAAAGCCACCCAGCGCCATGATCGCCACCGCGGTACCGCGCTCGTCATCACCGGACCTGAGCCCATGAATCGACCCCGCCGGTTGTCCTGGCGCTTGTGGCGCGGCCGGTGGGCGCGATCGCAAGTGGTCATCGAGGTCGGCAGATCATCCGATACGAGTCCTGGGTTCCCGGTTGTTCGCCGTAGGTGACGTCGTTGAAAGCCGTTGCCGCTTGCGACAATTCGCCCGTCAGGTGAGGCAAGGCCGAGCCGGCGTCCCGGGCGAGTTCGTTGGCCGTTCGGCCGGGGGCGGGGTTGAGTATGCCGGTCTCTTCGAGTTGACGCGCGACGGCGCGCAGTCGGTGCCGAATAGCGGCCGCCCAATTCCCCTCCGCCGCATAATTCTCGGCGGTAGCACGATGCTGGCTCGCGGTGAGCTGGCCGGCTTCGAATAACTGGTAGTCGCCGCTGTGCTTATTGCGCATCGTGCGCCGCACGACGTGGACGGCTACCGCCACCCCGATCACCAGCAGAATAAGCAATACCATCGCGGTGAACCAGCCGCCCGGTATCGAGGCGGTCTTCTGTATCAGCCGGTACAACATCTCGTTGATCCAGTCGGTGAGTTGTTGTTCCACGGAACCCTTGGAGTAGATAGGTTTGTCGAGCTCGTCTTGCGCGGCCTGGTGCGCGGCATCGCGGTCGATGTCGAATGAAAGGCACAGTCAGCGAGTCCCTACACCGGCCGAGTCAGCCATAGGTTGTCGGTGGAGGCGGTCGCATACGGGTCCGCCGGCGGCGCCGCTCTGCAGTACCAGATCGAATGCCTCAGAACGCATTCGGCGGTCGGTGTAGAGCAGCACGATGACGCCGGCGTTGAACGGTGCCGTGATGATCTGGCCGATCGCCGACCCGATGGACGCGAGTCGCGGTCCGATAACAGCATGATCCCGGTGGACGGGGTCCCGGCCAGCATCACCTCGCCGACGATGGTGAAAGGCACTGCGACCGCGTCAGCGACCACGGTTACCACGACGTATGTCAGCGCCCGGATGCCCAACACCCGCCAGAAGCCGTTGCGCACCAACGCAAAGGATCTGGTGACCGCATCAACGACCGGCAACCTCTCCAGCACGATCAGCACGGGTGCGAACAACACCACCGTGTACAGGTACACGATTAACGCGATCATGACCAGCATCAGCGGGAAGCCCAGGAGAACCGCCGCCACACCGCCGCCGATCGCGACGAGCATGGCGATTCCCACCGCCACCAGCCCGAGAAGAGCTGTCACGATGGCGGCTTCCAACAGTGCCAGGCCGAACAAGGGCAGCAGCCGCCCGCGGATCTTGGTCCACGTTTCGCTGACGGTGATCGGCGAACCGAACACCGCGCGCCCGACGATGACGGTGAGCATTCCGCTGAGCAGGATGCCGCCCAGCCAGCGCGACGAGCAGTGCGGCAGCGACGGACCCCGCCCATGCGCCGACGATTCCCCAGGTCAGCTCGTCCGCCCGGCCGCTCGCGAATTTGCCATGGACTGCCAACGGTCCGGTAAAGGCGATCAGCGTGACGATCTGCATGGCGACGACCACCGTGGCGGTCAATGCCAAAGTCGCCTTCGGATTGGTGCGGATGTAGCCCACCCCGCCGTTGAAGATTTCGCTCAGGGTCAACGGCCGCAGCGGGATGATTCCGGGTTTCGCTGTTGCGGGGACCGGTGGCGGCCCATACCCGTACGGCGGCGGTCCGTAGCCCGGCGGCGGCCAGTAGGTCACCCTGTGCTGCGGCCGTCGTCGTTTGTCATGGTCTCCATCCTGTCGACGCTGCGGGTATTTCTCAATCCGCAGGGTCCCGACGCGTAGCGTCTGGGGCATGGCGGAACTCAAATCCACGATCCGGGCGGACCTGACCCGGGCGATGAAGTCCCAGGATAAGTTGCGGACCGCGACCCTGCGCATGGTGCTGGCCGCGATCCAGACCGAGGAAGTCTCTGGCAAGGCGGCAAGAGAACTCTCCGACGACGAGGTACTCAAGGTGCTGGCCCGGGAGTCCCGGAAGCGCGGCGAGGCGGCCGAGATCTACACCCAGAACGGCCGCGGTGAGCTGGCGGCCACCGAGCACGCCGAGGCGCGGATCATCGACGAGTATTTACCCACGCCGCTCACCGAAGCGGAGTTGGCCGACGTCGCCGACACCGCCATCGCCCAGGTGGCCGAGACGATCGGGGAGCGCCCCGGCTTGAAGCAGATGGGGCAGGTGATGAAGGCCGCCACACAGATCGCAGCCGGCAAAGCCGACGGAGCGCGACTGTCCGCGGCGGTCAAAGAGCGCCTCTAGCGCGGTCAAGTTTGGTGAGTGCCCGCTCGGGTACTCGGGGATGGTGTCAAACCAATTGGCCCTCCAGCGTTCTGCCTGCAGTGGTCGAGCAACTCGCCAACGTCTCGGGACCCGCGTGATTAGCTCCCTGCCTTGACGACCATCTGCCCGGATTCGCAACCGGCTTTAGCCGCGGCGGAGGTCGAATCGACGCTTGGCACGGTATATGCGCCGCAACAGGACTCGCGCCTGCTGGTCCAAACGATGGAACGGACCGCGCTCATACCCGGAAGACGGGTTCTCGACCTATGCACTGGTAGCGGTTTCGTCGCGATCGCGGCCGCGAAAATGGGCGCGGCCAGCGTAACCGCCTTCGATGTCTGTCCGCGGGCCGTCCAGTGCACGCGAGGCAACCTCGTCCGTACCGGGGCCGAGGTTGATGTTCGCCACGGGTCGTGGACAGCGTCGCTGGGCTGCGAGCCCTTCGAGGTAGTCGTCTGCAACCCGCCCTATGTGCCGACTCCACCCGCCGGCGTAGCAGAGGCGATCTCGGCGAGTTTCGGCCCGCCCCGGGCATGGGATGGCGGCCCGAATGGCCGGCTGGTGCTCGACCCGCTGTGCGATCTAGCGGTTGATCTGCTGTGCGATGGCGGATCGCTACTGCTCGTTCAATCAGCTTTCGCTGACATCCAGCGTTCGCTTGACCGTTTGCGGTTGACCGGCCTGAACGCCGATGTCATTGCTTCCCAGTGGGTTCCCTTCGGGCCAGTGTTGACCTCGCGGACCCGGTGGTTAGAGGAGACCGGGCTACTGCGGTGCGGATCGCGGGAGGAGAACCTTGTCGTGATTCGTGCGGACAAGCCATGACCAGCACTCGCGTACGCATCATTCCCAAGGGCCCTGTGCTGATACCGGGCCCGGTGCAAATCGAGATGCCAGACGGCAATGTCATCGAATCTGACCGATTCATGGTGGCAATCTGCGCCTGCGGGCGTAGTAAGGATTATCCGTTGTGTGACACCAGCCACCGGAGGTGCCGTCGCGCGGGAGATGTCGGCGCGGATGCCTAGTTGAGCGATCCCCGCAAGGACGTCCGGCTCTGCGTCCACGACTCCATGACTGCGTCCGCCAAGCGGTTTTCTACGACCGCATGCGCGCGCATTCCGAAGACGACGTCCGGGTCGAGATGGGGTTCACGGGCGACCAGATCGCCGACGACGTCCAGTCGCACCACCTGTTCGTGCACCGCGTCAGCTTCGACGTGTTCGCGATAGAACTCGATGCAGGGCGACGGTGCTGCCATTCTTTGCAGAGCTTGCACCATCCGCCGGGAGCCCGGCGGCGAGGTGATCTCCGTGGAGGCGAAATGCCCGATTGCGGCGCCGCGCAACCACCGGTGCAAACCGAAGAGCGACATCAGGTTCACCGCCGCAAGCGCTTCGGCGGACACGACGTCGAGGTAACCCAGATAGGTCCGATCAAGATCGGCTGCGGCCATCAGATCAGCGAACAACTGCTGGTGCAGTCGGCGGCCCTGCCCGGCGCCATACTCGTCAAACTCGATCGCTACGAATGCCGCCTTGGCGTGACCCATTAGCCGCGGAATCACCCAGGCGTGCGGATCGCCCTCTTTGAGGTGATACAGCGACCTCTGCACGAAGTACTCGCGCATCTGTTGCCAGGTGCCGGCATCGCGCAGGTAGTACGACGGGCCGGTGCCGTCGGCCGGTTCGACTGAGAGCGCGTCCATCTCGTTTGACGACGTGTGGTCGGGGTCGATGGGCCCGACATCGCGCCGCACGCCCGCAAGGAAGACCCGCTCGAGTTCGGCGCGCAGGTGCAACAGGTCGGGGTTCCACTCCCAATCGGGATCCACGCCGGCAAACCCTCGGTAATGCAATTCGTAACACATGCACAAGGCCAGCTGCAGATCTAAACCGTAGGGATCGGAGTCACGCACGGATGCGCGGACGCGGGTAAGCCGGTCGCGCGACGGTGATCCGGCCAAGGCGTGGTGCACGGCCGTCGACAGCGGCCCGTCGGCGGGCGGCAAGGCCGGTTCGACCGTGGTCGACGCATGAGTCACATCGGTGGATACCACGATTGCGGTGTGGGCAAACGGGTGTTCAGCTTTCATACGCTGGGATGCCTGTCGGCACTTGGAAGATTATTTCGATCACAGTGCCCTTCGGGGTCGAGTCGATCTCCATCGATTCGCTAAGGGCCCTCATCAGCACCAGGCCCCGCCCGCTGTTGCCTGGGTTGACGGCCGGTGGCTTCCAGGAGCCGGAATCGGTGATCCGTGCCCGGATCTTGTCACCGACGGCTTCGACCTCGGTCAGCATCGACCCGACGCTGTGTCCGCGGTACGCATGCTCAACGCAGTTCGTGCACGCCTCACTGATTACCAGCACGATGTCGGCGGATTGCGCAGCCGGAACATCAGCGGCCTGTAGCCACGCCGTCAATTGACGCCGGACATCGGCTAATTGTTCTGCGGTAGAAGCACTTTCGATGCGAAGCGGTGCAGGCTGGCGGCGGTATATCACCATAGCGACATCGTCGTCGTATCCCGCGGCTGGAGCCAGGTCGCGAAGCACCGTGTCCGCAATGACATCCAGAGGCAAATTCATCGTCTCCACCAATATTTCCGCAGCACGGGCGATTCCGTCGTCAATCGACTCTTGCTTACGCTCGACCAAGCCGTCTGTGTACAGCATCAGCGTCGAGCCCGGCGGCAGCACTTGTGAGGCCTGCGGGCGAGGTTCGTCTCGGCCGACGGCCAGTGGCACTGACCGGGCGTCGCTGAATAACGTTGACCCGGCATCGGTCCCGGCGCAGACCAGAACCGGGGGCATGTGGCCGGCGTTGCTGTACTGCAGGACACCGGATTCGGTGTCCAAAATCGCCAGGAACACCGTTGTGCAGTAAGCATTCGGGATGAGCGCCGCCGCCGAGTCGAGTTGCTCGAGCAGCCGCGCCGGTTGGGCGCCGTTGATCAACAAAGCGCGTGCCGAGCTGCGTAGCTGACCCATGACGGCTGCGGCTGGCAGGCCCCGTCCTACGCAGTCGCCGACGACGATCCCGATGCGGTTCTCGCCGATCGGCAGCACGTCATACCAGTCGCCACCGATCTCCAACGGCGGGACGGCGGGTTCGTAACGCACGACAAAACCGGGCGGCGGCTGCACGAGCGGCAGCATCGCGCGCTGCAACGTCAGCGACGTCTCGCGCGCACTCTCGAACTGGCGGACGTGCTGCATGGCGAGACTGAGGTGCCCGGTGAGGACCGTGACGAGCAGCCGATCCTCCGCGCTGACCCAGCGCGGCGTGCGAAGCTCCAGCCACAATGCAAGGTCGCCCGTGCCGGTGAGCACCGCGACCAGTCCGTGTGCCTTGCCGGGATTGTCTGGCCGGTCGATCGGCGAGGCCGTTAGCGGCAGTTGGTGACGCGCGTTCTGGAAGGTGGTGCGCAGCCACGGATCTAGTCCGCGCCACGTCGATTCGGAGGGCTGCCCCGCCGCCTGCACGGTCGGTTCGGCCTGGAATTCTGGGCCAACCGGCCACGTGACCGCGACCACTCGCTGCACGTCGATCGCCGTCCGGCACTCCTCAAGAGTGATCGACAGCAGTTCGGCCACGCTTTTGGCCACGGCCACGGCGGTGGCCAGTCGCAGCACCGCGTTTTCCCGCGCCGCAAAGGCCCGTTCCGCGGTGATGTCACGCACCGTGCCGACGTACACGTCTTGGTCGGTGCCGCCTCCGCTGACCGCATTGATGCTCACCATCACCCAGGCCAAGTGGCCGTCGCGATGCCGCACCGGTGTCTCGTACTCGGCGCTGCCGCGGCTGCGAAGCGGTGATTGCTTTTGACCTGCGGTCTTTTCGTCCACCAACCACGGGTGGGGCCAGGGATACGGCAAACCCTCGTTGGGATAGCCGAGTAGTTCGATGAAGGCGTTGTTCATCTCGATCACCGCACCCTCATGATCACAGACGAAGAATCCCTCCTGTAAGGAATTCACCAGGGCGCTGCGGAATTTGTCACGGTCGGCGAGATCTTCGGCGCGAGCGCGTTGTTCCGCGTACCGCTTGGTGCCGTCGAGAAACCCCCGGGTCGCGACGTCGAGCGGAGCGAGTGTCTGCAACAGGAATTCGAGCGCGACGGGAGCGTCGATTCGGGAGTCTTCGGAGATGGCGAAGATCGTCTTCGCGTGCTGCTCGATGATATCGAGCATGCTTATTTTTTCTTCCAGTGCCCGGCGTCCAAGCTCATAACCGACGGTCAGGGTGTCTTCATCGCGCGCGTCCAAGTAGCTGTACAGCGCAGCGATGTACTGGGCGTGAAAATCGTCGACGCCGGTCATTGTGAAACCCCTCGGTGACGCGCAGCGAGCACCAACGCGTCGTCGGTCTCTTTGGCGTGTTTACCCAGCATCTCGTCGGCTATAACAGTTGCGGAGCCAGCGAAATCGATATGGTCCAGATGATCCTCGGTGATGCCGTCGGTGGCGATGACGATCAGGTCGCCCGCCCGGAGCGAAACGACCTGCGCTGGTCTGATCTCCGGTATGCGGTAGCCGACGATGCCCGCGGCGAGGCGTGCGCTGGATCGGATGGATATTCCGGTGGGGCCCTTCGCGACCAGGTGCGCGGTGACGTTGCCGACCCCCGTCCAGGTCAGGGTGCCGGGCCCGAAATCAACCCGCGCCAGGGTGATAGCGGCCCCTCGACTGCCGCTCAGTACGCGGTGGCAGAGCTGCACCAGGACTTCCAGCCGCTCGCCGCGGGCTCCGTTGAGCACCTCAACGGCGCGTATTGCGGCTGTTGCGGCATCCGGTCCGTGTCCGAGTCCGTCGATCACCCCGAACAGCGCGGCGTCTGTGTCGATGCCGACTGCGATCGGTTGGTCGCCGGAGACGTGCTCACCTGGAAGGCGGCGACCCGCGACGGCCCACTCGATCGGGCCCAGCCGGCCATTCTGATGCATGTTCATGCACTTCTATGCGCATCAGACACGGGCCGGCACCCATTTCCACATTTCGATACGCGTTCCACGACCGAGCGTGGACTCGATGACCAATCGGTCCATCAGCCGGCGCGCGCCGGGTAAGCCGAGCCCGAGCCCACGTCCGGTCGAGTATCCGTCCTCCAGCGCGCGCTCGATGTCGGCGATGCCGGGGCCCTCGTCCTCGGCACACACCACCAGCGCCTTGCGGCCCTCCCGGTCGGCCACCGCGACCCGGACCGCACCGCGACCTGCGTAGCTGGTGATATTGCGCGCGATTTCAGAGATCGCCGTCGCGACCATGGTGACGTCAGTGAGTGAGAATCCGAGATCTAGCGCGAGTTGATGTCCCGCCTTACGAGCGTCGACGATGTCGTCGGGGTGGTCGATATTGACGACGATCTCACCCGTCACCGTCGCGCCCGATCGTCGATCTCCGCAGCCCCAGTTGACGATTCAGCAGTGCAAGGCCCTCTTCGAGGTCCAGCGCGGTGAGCATGTCGTCGAAGGCCAGACCCAGTTGGACCATCGCGAAGGCAACCTCCGGCTGCAGACCCACGATCACGGTGGCAGCACCGCGCAGCCGGGTCATGTGCGCAATGGTTCGCAGCGATCGCGCCGCGAACGAATCCATCACGTCGATGGCGGTGACGTCGACGATGATCCCCTGCGCGCGAAACCGGCTGACCCGTTCCATCAGGTCGAGACGAAGGCGTTCCGTATCGGAATCGGTGAGTGCGGCCTGCACCGAAGCGATGAGGATGGACCCTTGTTTCAGAATTGGTACTGGCATGAGGATTTTGCCGCCGTTGTGGTGCTCACCCGGTCTGCTCGCCGGTGCGGGTAACTTCGTAGCCCAGCAGACGCTCGGCTTCCTCGATACCACCCTGCAGGTCGCCGACGGCGTTCATCTTGGACAAATCCAGCCCGATCGTCACCAGGGTCAGCGCGATCTCCGACGACAGGCCGGTGATGATCACGCTGGCGCCCATCAAACCGGAGGCATCGACCGTTTGCACCAAGTGGTTTGCCACCGTGGAGTCGATGGTGGGCACACCAGTGATGTCGATGACCACGACTTTCGCGCGGTTCGCGCGGATCGCTCGCAAGAGTTGTTCGGTGACTTGGCGGGCGCGCTGACTGTCCAGCACGCCGATGATCGGCAGAATCAACAGCTGTTCGCGGACCTGCAGCACCGGTGTCGACAGCTCCCGGATCGCCTCCTGCTGTTGACGGATGATCCGCTCGCGTTCCTGCACGAAGCTCACGGCGACGGTGTTCGCGATACGGTTCGCCGCCGGCTCGTAGACATCGAGCACCACGTTGAGCAGGTCGAAGTCGGACTGATATTTCTCGAACAGCGAACGCGCCAGCACGTCGCGCAGCAGCAGCACGATGCCGACGACCTCGTCCGTCTCCACTCCTCGGGGGATGATGCGTTCGGACAGGTCGCGGGCGTAGGCCTGCAAAGCCTCCACGCTTCCGGTTTCGAGCACCTCAACGTAGTTGTCGTACACCGCCGTCGCCTCGGAGAAGAGTTCTTCGGGCGTCATTGCGGTCAGCAACTCGGCTTCGGTGATCCTGCGCGCCCATTCCTCGCGCAACACTGTCCGGTTCTGGCGCAGGTGCTGGACGAGCTGCGGCAGCAAGCTCTCGCTCGAGATGCCAACCGTCTGCGTGGTAGTGGTGCTGCTGAAATCCGACGGCGAGTCTGACATGTGGCCTCCCAAGGCCTCCCGAATAGGCGTCGCGGTCCGCTGTGCGCAGGCCCTATTGGGGAGACTAGCGTGGTTCGGCGCGGGGCAGGCGTTGAGGGCTTCTTCTTCTCGCAGTTCGCAAGGCAGGTTAGGCTTGCACCACACTTAAGGCCTTGCACCATACTTTGGGCCCGGGACAAAGGATCAGCATTGTCAGCTCCAGATTCGATCACCACGTTGGTAGCGGACCACGATGGTGTCTCCGTGGTCAGTGTGAGCGGCGAAATCGATCTGGTCACCGCTCCCGCTTTGGAACAAGCGATCAGCGCGGTGGTCGCTGACGGTCCGACGGCGCTCGTCATCGACTTGTCCGGGGTCGACTTCCTCGGCTCGGTGGGGCTGAAGATCCTGGCGGCGACTTACGAGAAGCTCGCAAAGTCCGCTGAGTACGGGGTGGTCGCGCGTGGTCCGGCGACCAGAAGGCCGATTCACCTGACTGGCCTGGACAAGACCTTCCCGCTGTATCCCACGCTGGAAGAAGCGTTGACCGGCGTACGGGACGGCAACCTGAACCGCTAGCTTGCCGATTCGCCGGTGACGTAAGCGTTAATATCTGATTTCCCTCGCCGAACGGGTGGATCCGGCAATATTGGCCACTTCGCCTGCGCCGGGCGCTTGAGCTGCGCGATCGTCGCGTTGCGTCGATGGGAAATGATTCCCGGGCTGCGGACGCGGATGGCTCAATCGTCACGTGGGCAATTTGTCAGGCGAGATCAAGTGTGGCCGGGACCCGAACGGGGTATCGCCTGAGCCACGGAAGACAACAGCGAGTTGCACCGGCCCGCCAGTCAACAGGAAGGAACACTCATGACGACAGTAAGCGATTACGACACCCGCCGCGTGTCGGACATCGATGCCGCCCAGGACAGGTCCGCGCTACGCGAACTCGCGCCGTCCTTGCCCGGGTCCTCTGCGGTCGTCGACGACGATCTAAACGATGTGGCCTTTTTCGATCTGCCCGGGGCGGACCTGTCCGGTGAAGAGCTGTCGGTGACGGTGATTCCCCAACAGGATGACGAGTTCACCTGCTCGAGTTGCTTCCTGGTACAGCACCGCAGCAGGTTGCGCAGCGCGAGCTCTAAGCAGCCGATCTGCGCCGACTGCGCCTGACGGGTTTAGGCCTGCGCCCATTCGCGCTCACACACTCCGCAACGCCGAGTGGCCGCTGCCCAGTGCGGCTCGTCCTCGGCGGGCTCACGGATCCGATGGGTGGAGGTATTCCCACATCCGGGACAGGCACAGGCCGCCTGGAACGGCTCGACGGCCTGCTGCTGCATTAGGTGCAAGTTTTCCGCCCGCGTGAAAGGCACGATCTCCAACAACTCGGGCCGGGGGCCGATCTGCGGACTGTCGAACCACAAGAGGCCACAGACCACCGTGGCCACCCAGGTGAAGACAGAGACGATGACCAGCGGGATGTCCCAGGGCCAGTTCGGCGGGATGGGTGTCAGCGCGAGGACCATCATCACGGTGCTGACCACGAAACCGACGATGGTGCCGGGTTTGGCCCATCGGTAACCGCCGACGTTCAACGCGTCCCACGACTCGATCTGCCGCTGGCGGGACGCGATCTCCAGCAAGGTTGGGTGCTCCGGGCAGCCGGACTCGGCCACTACATCTTGGCTCGCCGGCCCAACCACCGCCATACCGGCTAAGTCTAATGTGCCTGCTAGACGGTCACCACGCGTGACGGAATACGTCACAGAGTCGGGGTGGCGGGATTTGAACCCACGGCCTCTTCGTCCCGAACGACACGTCCTGGGCGTTTGGTGACGAGGGCGGTACTGGAAATGCTTGAATTGCACGCTCAGAAGGTTGATTCCGTTGGTCGCTGACGAGGTTTGTTGGGGCTACTGCGGACGCACTGCGGACGCGCCGACTCCCGTTGTCTGACCACGGGGGCGAATCGTTACGGCTTCGGATGGCAGGTGCTTGATCTCGTGGCCTTCGACGCGTTGAGCCCGTCAAGGCCAGGATGCGGCCCGTTGGTGCACTTGATAATTCGCCCATAAGGGCGTTTTCGCGTGGGCGTTGCCGACGCTAGCCGGCAACGCCCATGCTGCCGTTCACACCGGTGACGGCGCCGAACCCGTCGTCATAGTAGCCGCCACCTTCTCCTCCGTTTCCGGCTGTGCCGCCGTCGCCGGCAAGGACACCCCAGAGGACACCGCCGGTGCCGTTATCAGCGCCATCGGCACCATTGTCGCCATCCCCGGCAAGGCCACCACCGACGGCGGCGCCGGCGCCGCCGCCCCCGCCGCCGGTGGTGGCACCGCCAGCACCGCCCTCACCGCCACTGAAGGAGCCGGCACCGCCGATGGCACCTCCGCCCGCGCCGCCCGCGCCGCTGACGCCGGAGGCAGAGCCTCCGCCTCCTCCTCCTGCACCGCCCACGCCAAGGTCTTCTTCGCCGTAGCCGCCTCCGCCGCCTCCCCCGCCAGCGCCGCCTGCGCCTACTGTGCCGGCTCCGCCAGCACCGCCGGAGCCTCCGTCGCCGACGGAATTGAGGCCGCCTCCGCCACCCAGTCCTGCACCCCCGGCCCCCCCGCTCCCGCCAGTGCCTCCGGTGCCGGTTAGGGTCCCCCCTGACCCGGCTGCCCCACCGCCGCCGCCGGCTCCGCCTCCTCCGCCGCCCCCGCCGTAGGCTGCACTAGACCCTTCGTAGTCATCACTGGCGGTGCCACCGCTGCCGCCATTCCCGCCTTGGCCGCCGTCGCCGCCAGCGCCGCCGCCAACCCCCGCGATGCCCGCACCGCCTTGGCCCCCCTGGCCACCATTGCCACCAGTGCCACCCGGACCGGCTACGCAGTTAACATAACCATCCTGGTTCTCATTGTTGTTGTCGTTGGCGCCTGCACCGCCCCCGCCTCCGGCACCTCCGGTGCCTCCCGCCCCGCCCGTGCCGTTGGCGCCGCCGTCAGATCCCGCTCCCGCGGTGCCGCCAGTGCCACCGATACCGCCGGTGGCACCGCTGCCGTCGCTGCCGTCGTTGTTGTTGCCGCCGTGGCCGCTCGCACCGCCCTGACCACCATCACCGCCCTGGCCGCCGGCCCCGCCCCCGACACCGCCGACACCGGCCCCGCCGCTGCCTCCGGCACCGCCTTGGCCGCCTTGGCCGCCCTGGGATCCCGCGGCCGGGGAACTCGAAGCGCTGGCGCTGGCGCCGGCAGCGCCCTGACCGCCGTTGCCGCCAAGACCACCCGTCCCACCGGTCCCGATGCTGCCGGCCGCACCCCCATCAGTCCCCACGCCGGCAGCACCCGCAGCGCCCCCGGTGCCGCCTTGCCCACCGTTAGCGCCCATCCCACCGCCGCTGTTGCCGCTGCTGGTGGTGCCGGTGTTGTCACCGCCGACTCCGCCCGCGCCACCTGTACCACCATCCCCGCCCTGGCCGCCGGCCCCGCCCCCAACACCGCCGACACCGGCCCCGCCGGTACCACCGGCGCCGCCCGCACCGCCTTGACCACCCTGGTAGCCATTGGTCGGCGAGCTGGGGTCAGCGGTGCCATTGGTCCCAGACCCGCCGTTGCCGCCGTTCCCACCATTACCGCCGGCCCCGCCGGTGCCCACATGGCCGGCAGACCCAAATAGACCCGCAGCGCCCCCGGCAGCAGCAGTGCCCCCGGTGCCGCCTCGCCCACCGGTAGCGCCCATCCCACCGCCGCTATCGCCGCTGGTGGTGGTGCCGGTCGCGTCGCCGCCCACACCGCCGGTGCCTCCGGCGCCGCCGTTACCCCCGGCCCCGCCGTTGCCGAACAACATTCCGCCGTGACCGCCGACACCGCCCGTACCGCCGTTGCCGCCCTGCGCGCCGCTGGCGCCCAGAGTGCCGACCCCACCCGCACCGCCGGCACCGCCGTTGCCGAACAGGAACGCGCTACCGCCGGCGCCGCCGGCCTGCCCAGCACTGCCGGACCCACCAGTGCCGCCATTACCGAACAGCCAGCCCCCACCCCCGCCAGCCTGACCGGTCCCGGCCGCCCCGTTAGCGCCGTTGCCGAACAGTGGACGCCCTGTCAGGGTCAGCCACGGCGACAACATGCCCGAGCTTTGGGCGTCTTGCACTGCTGCTGCCAACGGGTTGGCATTGACTGCTTCAGCAGCCGCATAGCCGCTCGCCGCTGTGCTAAGCGCCTGGACAAACTCGGCGTGGAAGGTCGCCGCCTGGGCACCGAGCGCCTGGAACCGCTGACCATGAGAAGAAAACAGGGCCGCGATGGCCGCCGACACCTCATCCTCAGCAGCAGCCACCAGCGCGGTCGTCGACACCGCCGCCACTGAGTGCGCCTGACCGAGCGCACCACCGAGACCGGCTAACTCGGATGCCGAAGCACCCATCACATCGAGTGCCACACCGACAAACGACATCCGTACCTCCCAGGCCCCCGACGAACCCGATGAGCACCGCATTCCCTGCACTCGAGTTGGTACTTTACGGTCATTGAGCCTGATCAGCTCTGAGCTTCGCCTGAAGATGGCGTGAAGAGCTATCCCATTGTCGGTGCAGCCTTTGTGAGGACGGCGCGTAGGGCCAAGGCCGCGTCCTCGTTAACCAGGTTCTTAGGTGAAGAGAGAGGTCGCTGAGCAGTACGACGCGCGCAATGTATGCCTCAGGGGCACCCCCAGCCTATTCGACGGTGATTTGTTACGGACGACGACAAGTTGTCTCGACTTAGATCACCGGAAGCATCCGGGCCGCCTGCTCAGCATCAGCCCGAAGCTGCTTCAGCGTCGGGTAGAAGCCGTTGTGGGCGTTGCGAGTTTCTGAATATTCCAAGCGCTGACCCTCTAGCCGCTGGTCAGACTCCTGTCACAAGAGTCGGGGTGGCGGGATTTGAACCCACGGCCTCTTCGTCCCGAACGAAGCGCGCTACCAAGCTGCGCCACACCCCGCCTGAAGCCACGACAGCGTATCGCACCGGCACATCGAAGGGCCAAACCGCAGGCCGGCGGCTCGCGGATCTGGGGCCCGATCGCTCAACGCACCGATACGCTTGGCTGCGAACTGCGCAGATCGCTGCTTGAATCTCGACCGCCCGTGGGCGCCGCAACCAAGGTAAGCAGGGTCGCCTCGGGCCGGCAGCAGAACCGCACCGGCGCGAACGGCGAGGTGCCCAGTCCCGCGGAGACGTGCAACCGCATGTTGGCGCCCCAGCGCGACGGACCCTTGGCCCGCGACCGATCCAGCCCGCAGTTGGTCACCAGCGCCCCGTAGAACGGCAGACACAGCTGCCCCCCGTGAGTATGGCCGGCCATCACCAACTGGTAGCCGTCGGCGGCGAAGCGGTCTAGCACCCGCGGTTCCGGCGAGTGGGTGAGGCCGAGTCGCAGGTCCGCGACCGGGCTGGCCGGACCCGCGATCGTGTCGTAGCGATCCCGGTCGATATGCGGGTCGTCCACGCCGGCGGCGGCGATGCGAAGCCCGGCCACCTCGAACTCACGGCGGGTATGGGTGAGGTCCAGCCAGCCCCGCTCGGTGAACGCCGCCCGCAGATCCTGCCAGGGCAATGGTTCGCCGGCCACCCGGTGCGCCGGGTTGGTCACGTAGTTCATCGGGTTCTTCAGCCGCGGCCCGAAGTAGTCGTTGCTGCCGAAGACGAACACACCCGGCCGCGACAGCAGGTCGCCCAGGGGCTGGACGACAGCGGGCACCGCTTTGGGGTGCGCCAGGTTATCTCCGGTGTTGACCACCAGATCAGGGTCCCAACCGGCCAGCTCGCGAAGCCAGGCCTGTTTGCGGCGCTGATTGGGCGTCATATGGAGATCGCTGATATGCAGCACCCGCAATGGTGAGGAGCCGGGTGACAAGACGGGCATGGTTATCTCACGCAGCACGAACGCGTTGCGCTCGACAATCGACGCATATCCGATGCCGGCGACGGTCGAGCCGACCGCAACGGCACCGGCGCGTAACAGGGTGGGCAGTACATCGGCCATACCCATCAGCCTACTGCCGGTGGCGGACTCAGACCGGATGTACTCGCTTACCTGAGCGCTTACGGGGGCGGTTGCGGCGGCGGGGGCGCCAGTAGCGGAATGGTGATTGGCGGCAGGCCGGGAATCTCGATTACCTGCGATCCGACCGGCGGGGGCGGCCCACCAGGCCCACCTTCCGGGAACATGGGCGGCGGCGGGGCCGGCGGGATGCCATTGCTGATCTGGATTGTGACGACCGACCCCGGAATCGTTTGGCCGGCGGGGGACGTTCCAACCACCTCGCCGTATTTTGCGCTGCTGTTGACCGGGTTGGTCTGATCGTTGACCTGGAAGCCCGCTTCCTTGATGCGCTGGCGAGCCACGTCCACATCGAGGCCGGTCACGGCGGGCACCCGGGAAGCGGGCGAGCCGTCGACGTAGCGGGGGTCGGTCGGCGGCAATTTCACGTCGCCAAAGTTGGTGGCGATCGGCTTCATCGCAGTGAACCAAGTGCGCGCCGGCTCGTTGCCGCCATATAAGTCACCCTCGCCGCAATGCCGCAGCGGGGACGAGCACAAATCCGTGGGCGTCGTTGAATCGTCGTAGATGTAGTTCGCCGCCGCGTAGTGGCTGGTGAAACCCACAAATCCAGAGGAGCGGTGAGCTTCGGTGGTACCGGTCTTGCCAGACACCGGCAGATCCCAGCCGGCCGCGCCGGCCGAACCCGCGGCTGTGCCCATGCCAACTGCGTCTTTGCTCATCGCGTTGGCCAGGGTGTTCGCCAAACCCTCGGGCACCACCTGATCGCAGGGCTCGGCGGGCACCGCGACTTCATTTCCTTTGCGGTCGAAGACCTTGTCGATGGGGCTCGGCGGGCACCACACGCCGCCGGAGGCCAGAGTGGCGGCGACGTTCGACAGTTCCAGCGCGTTCACCTCGATGGGGCCGAGGGTGAACGAACCAAGGTTTTGCCGTTTGACGAAGTCGGCCAGGCTCTCGTTGCTGTCGGGGTTGTAGTCGTGGGCGGTCCCGGGTTCGGTGTAGGACCGCAGACCGAGTTTGACCGCCATGTCGACCGTGCGCGTCACACCGATCTGCGAGATCAGCTTCGCGAACGCCGTGTTGGGCGAAGTGGCCAGCGCGTCGGTCACATTCATCGAGCCCCGGTAGTTTCCGGCGTTGAGCACGCACCAGGTGTCTTTGGGGCACCCTTTGGCGCCGCCGCTACCCAAGCCCTTGGCCTGGAACCGGGCCGGGGCTTCGAGCGTGGCGCTGATGCCCATCCCCATGTCCAACGCTGCTGCCGTGGTAAAGATCTTGAAGACGGACCCCGCGCCATCGCCGACGAGCGAGAATGGCTGGGGTCGCATGGTTTCGCCGGCGCTGAGGTCCAGCCCGTACTTGCGGTTGCTGGCCATCGCCACCACGTGGTGGGAGGTCTTGCCCGGAAAGATCACACTCATCACGCTGGAGATGCCGGCCAGGGTCGGGCTGGCGAACCTGTCGATCGAGTTCTTGACCGGGATCTGCACGTCGGGATCGAGCGTGGTTTTGATCAGATAGCCGCCCCTGGCCACCTGTTCCTTATTAATCCCCGCACGAGATAGGTACTCCTGGACGTAATCGCAGAAGAACGCGCGATCGCCTGCCGCGATGCAGCCGCGGGGCACCTCATTGGGCTGCGGAAGAATCCCCAACGGTGCGGCCTTAGCGGCGCGCAGTGCGTCTTCCTCCTGAGGCAGATTCTCGATCATGGTGTCCAGGACCAAGTTCCGCCGAGTCAGCGCGCCATCGGGGTTGGTGTACGGGTTGAGCGTGCTGGTCGACTGCACCATGCCCGCAAGCAGGGCCGCCTGCTGCCAGTTCAGGTCGGCGGCGTTGATGCCGAAGTACGTTTGCGCCGCGTCCTGCACGCCGAACGAGTTGTTGCCGAACGAGACGAGGTTCAGATACCGAGTCAGGATCTCGGGTTTGGTGAAGGTCTTGTCAAGCGTGAGCGCCATCCGGATCTCGCGCAGCTTGCGAGCCGGAGTGGTCTCGACGGCGGCACGCTTTTCGGCGTCGGTTTGGGCGGTTACCAGCAATTGGTAGTTCTTTATGTACTGCTGCTCGATTGTCGAGCCACCACGAGTGCCGACGTCGCCGGACGCGTACCCAGCCAGTCCGGTGAGGGTGCCTTTCCAGTCGACCCCGTTGTGGTCGGCGAAGCGCTTGTCTTCGATCGACACGATCGCCAGCTTCATGGTGTCGGCGATCTTGTCCGAGGGCACCTCGAACCGGCGCTGCGAATACAGCCACGCTATGACGTTGCCTTTGGCGTCTTCCATTGTCGATACCGCGGGTACCTCGCCCTGGAGGAGCTGAGCCGAACCGTTTGCCACCACTTCAGAAGCGCGATTGGAGATCAGTCCCAGCCCACCAGCCAGGGGAAACAGCATCGCCGCGGCCACCACGCTAGCCAAGAGACAGTACCCAGCGAGCTTGAGCACGGTGATGGCGGCTGGGGGACGTTCCGACATGCGTAATACCCTAGCCGCCCGCCGTGACGTCATCTCCGCGGCGAGTTGGGCAGAAATCGGGAAGAATCGCGAAGAATCGAGAAGAAGATGAAGAAGATAGAGCCGGCGTCAACCAGTGAACTTAAGGTCGGGCTACACCAAATTTAACTCCTGCGTCACTGGTCAGCCCCCTAAAAGGCATCGCGAATCTTAGGGTTGGGCCTGCGTTTCTGAGCGAGACGGCACGCGCGTCCCAAAAACTCCGTTATCAGACTGTTGCGCAATTGGCCCTTGACCACCTAACTTGGACAGACGGTGCGATACAGCTAACACCGATTTGCACAGTGTGGCGTAGATCGCAGCGCAGAGATCTGCACCTGCAGGAGGGCGGTCGCGAACCAGCGGCCGGGAGGAAGGGAACAGCTCGTGTCAGGAATAGAACCTGCCGCGCGTAGAGCGCATCTATCGGCCGTTCCGACGACGCAGCCAAGCGCCGCGGAGGTCGAGGATCGGATTGCCTGGGTATCGAGGGCGCTCTGCCGCACCACCGACCCGGATGAACTATTTGTTCGGGGGGCCGCCCAGCGTAAAGCTGCGGTCATCTGCCGGCACTGCCCGGTGATGCAGGAGTGCGGGGCGGACGCGCTGGACAACAAGGTCGAGTTTGGCGTTTGGGGCGGTATGACCGAACGCCAGCGCAGGGCCCTGTTGAAGCAACACCCCGACGTCGTTTCGTGGGGCGACTTCTTCGACAAGCGCCGAGGCAGAGGTACCGGGTAAGGCACCGGATAGCCGGCCAAACGGCCCGAGTCAGCCGAAAATACCTAGAAGGCCCCTCCCCTCTAGTTACATTCTGCCTACAGCCGGGCCGTGATTTGATCGGCCAGCGTGCGCAAGGCATCTAGATCTGAGACGTCGAACGGCAGTGACGGGACGCCGACGATCGGCACGCCCGGGTTGGCGCCGGTGAATCGGGAGAGCAGCCGAATTTCCCGCTTGGACGTCTGAGCGCGGTCGGCATGAATCTTGAGCACCGCGGCGGCCAGCGTCGCGGCCTCCGAATCGGCTTGGGCCTCCAACACCTCGCTTGCGTCGGTCGCTCGTTCGCCCGGCAATGGGCACAGCATCGGGTGGGTCCGATTCAACAAGAGTCCCGCTAGCGGCATGCCTTCCTGGGACAACCGGTCGACGAAAAAGGATGCCTCGCGCAGTGCGTCGGGTTCGGCGGCGGACACCACAACGAATTGCGTACCGCGCCGCTTCAGCAATGCATAAGTGCGATCCGCCTTCTCGCGGAAACCACCGAAAGTGGCGTCCAGCGATTGCACGAAGGCCGCGGCGTCGCCAAGCATCTGTGAACCGAGCACAGTGGACAGCGCCTTCATCGCCAATCCCATCGCACCGGTTACCAATTTCCCGAAGCCGCGTCCAGGTGCGAGCAGCAGTCGCCACAATCGGCTGTCCATGAAGCTGCCCAGCCGCTGTGGCGCGTCGAGGAAATCCAGCGCGTTGCGTGACGGAGGGGTGTCAACCACCACCAGGTCCCAGCGGTCCTCGGCCAGGAGTTGGCCCAGCTTCTCCATCGCCATGTACTCTTGCGTGCCTGCCAACGATGTGGCCACGGTCTGGTAGAACTGGTTATCCAGAATCGCCTGTGCCCGACCGGTTCCCGAGTATTGGACCACCATCTCGTCGAAGGTGCGCCGCATGTCGAGCATCATCGCGTGCAACTCGCCGGAGACTTCGGGTGCCAACGGCACGCGCTGCGGAGTGTTGCCGAGGTCGTTGACCCCCAACGCTTGTGCCAACCGCTTGGCCGGGTCGATCGTCAAAACAACAACGGTGCGGCCATATTCGGCCGCCCGTAACGCCATCGCAGCCGCAGTGGTCGTCTTGCCCACGCCGCCGGCGCCGCAGCACACCACGACCCGGTTGGCGGTGTCGGACAGGATCGCCGCCATATCAAGCTTTTTCGGCTTGGTACTCATCGAACTCCCTGCTGCGCAAGCGATTCGGAAAGTTCGTACAAGCTACCGAGATCAACACCGTCGGAGATCGCCGGTAATTCCAGCCGAGGTACCTTCAACGCGTCGAGCTGTTGCGCGGTCTCGCTACGCGCGGTGATTCGCGTCGCGTGCTCGATGGTCTCGGTCAGCAGGCCCGCAAAATCGGCGTCGCTGAGCTCGATTCCAGCGAGCTTCAACCCGGCCCGCACCGAATCCGCATCGACATCACCCTCGGCGGCCTTTGCCAGATCGCGGGGCTCGAGGTAGGACGGGATGTTGCGATTCACGATCACACTTCCGATCGGCAGCTCCATCTCCGCGAGTTCGTCGATGGCTTCCAGCGTTTCTTGCACCGGCAGTGCCTCCAACAGCGTGACCAGGTGGATGGCGGTCTGATCGGAGTGCAGCAGCTTCACCACGCCATCGCTCTGTGAGTGAACCGGCCCGCCCTTCGCGAGATCGGACACCGCCTTGGTGACGTCCAGGAAACGTGCGATTCGGCCGGTGGGAGGTGCGTCGACGACGATGGCGTCGTACACCGGGTTCTTGCCCCCCTTGTTCATACGCACGACCGATTCCTTGATCTTGCCGGTGAGTAGTACGTCGCGCAGCCCAGGCGCGATGGTCGTCGCAAACTCGATCGCGCCGATGCGGCGCATCGCCCGGCCCGCGATGCCGAGGTTGTAGAACATGTCGAGGTATTCCAGAAATGCGGCCTCAATGTCGATTGCCAGCGCGTTGACCTGGCCGCCGCGCTCTGCGGTCGCGATCTTAAGTTCTTGGTAGGGCAGCGGCGGGACGTCGAACAGCTGCGCAATCCCTTGGCGCCCCTCAACTTCCACCAGCAGGACCTTGCGACCCCCCGCCGCGAGGGTCAGTGCCAGGGCTGCCGCGATCGTCGATTTACCGGTGCCGCCTTTGCCGGTCACGAAATGCAAGCGGGCCTTCGACAAGCGCGCCGGCCAGCCGACGGCATTGCCGCCGCTAGATGTGGTTGCCACTATCGCATGCTAGCCGGGCTGGCCAGAGCCGTTCACAGCCGACCGATAAGCTCGCGTCATGAGCCAACCGACCGCGTGGGAGTACGCCACGGTTCCGCTATTGACGCACGCCACCAAGCAGATCCTCGATCAGTGGGGTGCCGACGGCTGGGAGTTGGTGGCGGTGCTGCCCGGTCCCACCGGGGAGCAGCACGTCGCGTACTTGAAGCGCCCAGCGTAAGGGCTGGCAATCATGAGTGCATCGGTCCGGCTCGGGGAGCTCGGCGTGGTACTTCCGCAGGTGGCGGGGCCACTTGCCGCTTATGTTCCGGCGGTGCGTACCGGCAACTTGGTTTACACCTCCGGCCAGCTCCCGTTGGAGTCCGGAAAGCTTGCGCGCACTGGCAAAGTCGGCAACGAGGTCAGCCCCGAGGAGGGCAAGGCGATGGCGCGGATCTGCGCGCTGAACGCCCTGGCCGCGCTGGATGCGCTGGTAGGTGTCGACGCGGTCAGGCAGGTGGTCAAGGTCGTCGGGTTCGTCGCCTCCGCCCCGGGGTTCAATGGGCAGCCGGGCGTCGTCAACGGGGCTTCCGAGCTGCTCGGCGAGGTGTTCGGAGACAAAGGCGTGCATGCGCGTTCGGCCATCGGGGTTTCCGAACTGCCACTGGACGCGCCAGTGGAAGTCGAGTTGATAGTGGAGGTCGGCTAGCTGCCGTGACCGAGGATTCTGAGTCGCTGACCCATCCCGCATACGGCCGCCTGCGGGCGGTCACCGACACTGCGTCGGTTCTGTTGGCCGACAATCCCGGTTTGCTCACTTTGGAGGGCACCAACACGTGGGTGTTGCGCGGCCCAGGCAGCGGCGAGCTGGTGATCGTGGACCCAGGGCCCGATGACGACCAGCACATCCCGCGGATCGCCTCGCTGGGCCGCATCGCGTTGGTGCTGATCAGTCACCGGCACCCCGATCATACCGACGGCATCGACAAGCTGGTCGAGCTGACCGGCGCGACGGTGCGGTCGGCGGGTAGCGGGTTTTGTCGCGGCCTCGGCGGTGAGCTGGTCGATGGTGAGGTGGTCGACGCGGCCGGCCTCAAGATCAAAGTTATGGCGACCCCCGGCCACACCGCCGACTCGCTGTCGTTCGTCCTGGAAGACGCGGTGCTGACCGCGGATACCGTGCTGGGCCGCGGCACCACGGTCATTGACAACGAAGACGGCAGCCTTGCCGACTACCTGGAATCGCTGCGGCGGCTACGCGGCTTGGGCCGCCGGACCGTCCTACCCGGACACGGCCCGAACCTGGCCGACCTGGAGGCGGTTGCGGATGGATATCTGCTGCACCGGCACCAACGTCTGGAACAGGTGCGCTCCGCGTTGCAGGATTTCGGCGGCGACGCCACTGCCCGCCAGATCGTCGAACACGTCTACGTCGACGTCGACGAGAAGCTCTGGGATACGGCCGAGTGGTCTGTCCAGGCGCAAATCGACTACCTGCGCGGCTGACGCGCCGAGTTCGGCGCCAGCGCGGAAAAGTGCGACTCAAAGTCAAGTGGTTAGTGCAACACGGGCTAGGCGGCTTGGCTAATTAGTGTGGCGAGGCGTTGGGCGGGTGTGTCGAGATCGAGTGTGGGTCTGGGCCGGCTGTTGAGCTTGTCTTGGACTCGTTTGAGGTCGGCTTTGGTGTGGGCGCTGAGGTCGGTGCCTTTTTCGAACCAGAACCGTAAGAGCCGGTTGGTGTTTTCGTTGCTGCCGCGTTGCCACGGTGAGTGTGGATCGCAGAAATACACCGGAGTGTTGAGGTCGAGGTGGATCTGTTTCCAGTTCGCCATCTCGCTGCCGCGGTCCCAGGTGATGGAGCGCCGCAGGTGGTCGGGAAGCTCGCGCATCGCCTCGATCATGGCCGCGGCGACGGTGTCGGCGGTGTGATCGCCGGACAGGTGCAACAAGATGGTGAAACGGGTGCTGCGTTCGACCAGGGTGCCGATCGCTGAACCGGATGCGGTGCTGCCCAGGATCAGATCGCCCTCCCAGTGCCCGGGCACGGCACGATCCGCGGCTTCGGCGGGCCGCTGGGCGATGGTGAATTGCTCACCGCTGCTAAATACCCCGCGACGATTATCAGAGCCCCGGCGCTTACGTGCTGCCCGTTTCGTCGACAAGCACGTGTGCAGGTCAGCGCGCAGGCTGCCGCGGGTCTGCACGTACAGGCATTTGTAGATCGTTTCGTGGCTCACCCTGGCCAGCTTGTCATCGGGGTGATCGCGGGCCAACATCTCGGCGATGAGTTTCGGGCTCCACCCGTCGTCCATCCAGTTCTCGATCGACGTACACAGCGGATTGTCGACCAGCTTGAATGCCTTGGGTCGGCAGGCTTTTTCACCGGCCCGGGCATGTGCCATCAGGGCGTGATAATCGCCATCAGCATTACGGTTGCGCTGATGCTCGCGATAGACCACCGATCGATCACGCCCGATCCGCTTGCCGATCTCTGCGTAGCTCAGCTCGTTGTCAAGGCCACGCATAATCTCCACGCGCTCCCCGGCGCTGAGCCGGTGCCCACGCCCGCCGGGCAAGGACACGTTCCCCGGGTTTGCTAGACCGTGATCACCAGTTCCCTTGAGTAACTCCATCCCGCCAGCTTCACGCCACCACACCCACCCCGTGCTGCGCGACACGCCCAACTCCACCGAGGCCCGCGCCACCGCCACACCACCGCAGACTCGATCGAACAACTCACGCTTGACCGACCTCGCGACCGGATAACCACGCGGCATAGCAACCTCCCAAATCATCGGATGTTGCACTGACCGTATGAATCCGCCCGAGAAGACCGCACGCCAACGTCGATCTCGAGGTGAAGCCGCTACCTCGCTCGGCGGGCCAGTCTTTCGGAGTCCGAGATCAGCACGCTCTTGCCCTCCAGGCGAATCCACCCGCGGTGGGCGAAATCCGCCAGCGCTTTGTTCACGGTTTCCCGAGACGCCCCCACCAGCTGGGCGATCTCTTCCTGAGTGAGGTCGTGGGTGACCCGCATCGCGCCGCCCTCCTGAGTGCCGAATCGCTGGGCGAGCTGCAGTAACTGCTTGGCCACCCGGCCGGGCACATCGGTGAAGATGAGGTCGGCGAGATTGTTGTTGGTTCGGCGTAGCCTTCGAGCCAGCACCCGCAGCAGCTGCTCGGCGATTTCCGGACGATCGGCGATCCATGCCCGCAACGCGTCGCGGTCCATCGACACCGCACGCACCTCGGTGATCGTGGTCGCGCTCGACGTCCGCGGTCCGGGGTCGAAGATCGACAACTCGCCGAACATGTCCGAAGGGCCCATGATCGTGAGTAGATTCTCCCGCCCGTCCGGCGAGCGGCGACCAATCTTGACCTTGCCGGAGACGATTATGTACAGCCGATCGCCCGGCTCCCCCTCTGCGAAAACCGTGTGTCCACGGGGGAAGTCGACGGGTTGCAATTGCTTGGTCAGTGCAGCGACTGCACCGGGCTCAACCCCTTGGAAGATTCCTGCCCTTGCCAGGATCTCGTCCACGTTGCCTCTTCAGCTTTCCAACGAAGTGATATGGGCAGGCCAACCCTTTTTCTCGGGTGCCAAAACTATCCGAGGCTAAAGGTAGGCCAAAGTGTCCAACGTGCCAACGCTACACAGGATTGACACGTCAAGACACGTTTAGTGGCCTTAATTTGTGGATTGTCGCGCGAATGCGTGTGCGTATCGCGTGGGCAAACCTACCTCGTCGAGGCCGGCGAAGTCCCTGGCAAGAACTGTCTCCGGGCGATGCCGCCCGGCGACCGGCTCCGGCGACGGGGGATCCGTGACTTGCAGGCTCTGGCGTCGATGCAGGTATTCGAGCGCTTCGGGCATGCCCTCCCGGGCCAATGTGCGCATGTCCAGAGCTTCTGCCGGCTCAAGTAGAGCGGCCACCTCGGTCGAGATGACCGACTCGTGGGTGAGCTCCTTCTCTAGGCGCCCAAGACCGAGCGCCGCGAGCATCAGCAGCCCCGGAACGCACGCGACCAGCAACCATGACACAAGGAGAGTAAACATGGTCAAGGTCTCAGCGAGATCACGAAATCAGTACTCTGTCGTAGGTGACAGTGGCGAAGTCGTCTGGGCGCTCCAAGTCGACGCCAGCCGTGCCCGGCGCCGTCGTCGCCAAACGCTGGTCTTCGGAAACCCAAGTCGGCTTAGTGCGCCGGGCGCGAAGGATGAATCGGACCTTGGCACAAGCGTTTCCTGACGCGCATTGCGAGCTCGATTTCACCTCGCCGCTGGAATTGACGGTGGCCACCATTCTCTCGGCGCAGAGCACTGACAAACGGGTCAATTTGACGACGCCAGCTGTTTTCGCTCGATACCCGACGGCACTTGCGTACGCGCAAGCCGATCGCACCGAACTCGAAGAGCTCATCCATCCCACTGGCTTCTTCCGCAATAAGGCATCGTCGCTGATCGGCCTCGGTCAGGCCTTGATCGAACGCTTCGACGGCGAGGTGCCAGCCACGATGGCCGAGTTGGTGACGCTACCCGGGGTGGGCCGGAAGACCGCTAACGTGATTCTGGGGAACGCTTTCGGTGTCCCCGGGATCACCGTCGACACGCACTTCGGCCGGTTGGTCCGCAGGTGGCGTTGGACCGCCGAAGAGGATCCGGTAAGGGTCGAGCACGCGGTCGGGGAACTGATCGAACGCCGCGAATGGACCATGCTGAGCCATCGGGTGATCTTTCACGGCCGCAGGGTGTGTCACGCCCGCAAACCGGCGTGTGGCGTCTGCCTCCTCGCCAAAGACTGCCCCTCCTTCGGACTCGGTCCTACCGAGCCGCTGCTCGCGGCGGCACTTGTCCAGGGCCCGGAAGCCGAGCACCTGCTGGCGCTGGCCGGACTGTAAAGCAACGTTGACCGGGAGAGCTCGCTGGACGATCGCGATCCTGGCGGTGGTGGCGGCATTGGCGGCGGCGTTGGTAGCGCAGCTGCGCGACGACCCCGCCACGACCGCGACAACTCAGCCAACGGCCGGCCGCGAACATCGCGACGCCGACACCGCAGCCGCGCTTGCCGGACCCCGGGAACGCGCGAACCTGCCGCCGTGCCCCGCCGCCGACGGCGGTTCGGCAGGGCCCGGCCCGGCCGCGCTGCGCGGTGTGACGGCGGAATGTGCCGCGGACGGTTCGGCCGTCGACGTCGCCCGCGCGCTGGCCGGACGCAAGGTGGTCCTCAACTTGTGGGCGTACTGGTGCGCGCCGTGCACGGCCGAACTTCCCGCGATGGCCGAGTATCAACGACGGGTCGGGTCCAACATATTGGTGGTTACGGTGCATCAAGACGAGAACGAGATGGCCGCTTTGCTTCGGTTGGCGGAACTCGGTGTTCGGCTGCCGACGCTGCAGGACGGCCGGCGCGTTATCCCGGCGGCGCTGCGCGTCGCGAACGTGGTGCCCGCGACGGTGGTGCTGCGGCCGGACGGTAGCGTGGCGCAGACACTGCTGCGCGATTTTGCCAGTGCCGATGAGATCGCCGCCGCGGTCGGAAACGACGCGGGATGAGCCGGGCAGACACAGAGGGAGGCGCGGTGGGGACGGTTCACCTGGCGCCCGGCGTCTGCCCTTCTTGGCTGCGACCGCTGGTTGACAACATCGGCCAGATACCTGACGCATACCGCCGCCGCCTGCCTGCCGACGTGCTCGCCATGGTGACAGCCGCGAAAGCCGAGGCATCGGTGCACCGCGACGAACGCGAGGCTGCAGTTCTGGTGTTGTTCTCAGGGCCGGAGTCTGGACCGATCCACGGTGGGGTCCCCGACGACGCGGACTTGTTACTGACCGTGCGGGCCTCGACACTTCGTCACCACGCGGGCCAGGCCGCATTCCCCGGCGGCGCATCCGATCCCACCGACGACGGTCCGGTCGCCACCGCCCTGCGCGAGGCCTACGAAGAGACTGGGATCGAAGTCAGCAGACTTCATCCCCTGGCCATATTGGAGCCCGCATTCATTGCGCCGTCACAGTTCAACGTCGTTCCGGTGTTGGCCTATTCGCCGGATCCGGGTCCGGTTACCGTCGTGAACGAGACTGAAACCGCGATCGTGTCTCGGGTTCCGTTGCGCGCCTTTATCAATCCGGCCAACCGCCTGATGGTTTACCGCGGCGACCTCGGCAACCGTTGGGCCGGTCCGGCGTTTCTGTTGAACCAGATGCTGGTCTGGGGATTCACCGGCCAGGTGATTTCCGCGGTGCTCGACGTCGCCGGCTGGGCAAAGCCGTGGGACGCCAACGACATCCGCGAGCTGGACGACGTGATGTCGCTGGTTGGCGGCCAGGGTGACGCGCGATGAACTCGATGAGTCCTTCGCAATGGCTGGATGTCGCCGTCCTTGCCGTCGCCTTCATCGCGGCAATCTCGGGCTGGCGCTCGGGCGCATTGGGTTCCCTGCTGTCGTTTGTCGGGGTGCTGCTCGGTGCCATAGCCGGCGTGCTGCTGGCTCCGCACATCGTCAGCCAGATCGCGGCTCCGCGCGCCAAACTTTTCGCCGCCCTTTTCCTGATCCTCGCGTTGGTCGTTGTCGGTGAGGTCGCCGGTGTGGTGCTGGGACGGGCGGTTCGCGGCGCGATCCGCAGCCGCACGATCCGAAACATCGACTCACTCATCGGCGTGGCCGTCCAGCTTGTGGTCGTACTGACCGCCGCATGGTTGTTGGCGACCCCGTTGACGCAGTCGAAGGATCAGCCCGAACTCGCTTCTGCGGTCAAGGGTTCACGGGTGCTCGCTCAGGTCAACGAGGTCGCGCCGCCTTGGCTGAAGACGGTCCCCAAGCGGCTGTCGGCGCTGTTGAACACCTCGGGATTGCCCGCGGTGCTGGAGCCGTTCAGCCGCACCCCGGTGATTCCGGTCGCCTCACCTGACCCCGCGCTGGCCAACAATCCGGTGGTGACTTCGACTGCGCCAAGCGTGGTCAAGGTGCGCAGCGAGGCACGCAGCTGCCAGAAAGTGTTGGAGGGCAGCGGATTCGTGATAGCTCCCGACCGCGTTATGACCAACGCGCACGTAGTGGCCGGGTCAAACAGTGTGCAGGTCTTCGCCAGTGGCAACCCTCTCGACGCGACCGTGGTGTCCTACGATCCGTCTGTCGACATCGCCATCATCGCCGTGCCGAACCTGCCACCGCCGCCGTTGTCCTTCGCCGAGGCCGAGGCGAAATCCGGCGCGAGCGTTGTGGTGATGGGCTACCCGGGCGGCGGGAACTTCACCGCCACCCCGGCCAGGATCCGCGAGGCCATCAAGTTGAGCGGCCCCGACATCTACCGGGACCCGACGCCGGTTACCCGCGACGTATACACGATCAGAGCCGATGTGGAGCAAGGCAATTCAGGTGGGCCGTTGATCGACCTGAGTGGTCATGTGCTGGGCGTCGTGTTCGGTGCCGCCGTCGACGACGCCGACACCGGCTTTGTGCTGACCGCCGGCGAGGTGGCCGGCCAGCTTGCCAAGATCGGTAACAGCCAGCCGGTGCCCACCGGGACCTGCGTCAGCTGACGCGGGGCCCGTGCACGTGCTCGAGGAACCTGGTCAGGTGTCTGTTGGTTTCCTCCGGTGCTTCTTCGTGGCTGAAATGCCCTGCGCCGGCGATGGATATATACCGCCCCTGCGGCGCATAGCGCTGCGTGCGGTCCACCGGATCGGCCAGCACATAGGGGTCGGCATCGCCGCGTAGGTGCAGCAGGGGCATACCGAGCTGTTGGGATATCGATCTCATGAATCGCCGGCCTTCGTCGCGCAACTGGCTGCGGACCGCCCAGCGCTGGTATTCCAGTGCACAATGCGCCGCCGACGGAATCTGGATCGCCATCCGCAGATAACCGATGGTCTGCGAGAAGTCCTCGGAGGCAGCCCATTTAGCCGAGCTTCGGGTACGGACAAGGCGCTCTATCTCCGCCGCGTTATCTCGGGTCAGCAAGCGCTCCGGCCAGATCGGCACCTGATAACGCAGCAACGTCGGCAGCAGCGCATAGCCCTGATCACGTCGCGTCAGCGTGGATCGTCGTAACGCGGCCGGGTGTGGGGAGCTGATCAGCGCGATGGCGCGTACCAGGCGTGAGTGCAGCAGCGCGGTGGTCCAGCAGACCAGCCCGCCGTCCGCGTGGCCGATCAAGGTGGCCGACGAGTGCCCCAGCGCGCGGATGAGCCCGGCCGTGTCGCCGGCCAGCGTCCAGCCGTCGTAGCCGCGGGGCGGCTTGTCGCTGCCGCCGTAGCCGCGTAGGTCGACCGCAACCACTCGCGCACCGGTCAATCCGCGCAGCTGATGACGCCAGGACCACCAGAACGATCCGAAACCGTGCAGCAGGATCACCAGGGCCGCGCCGTGGCCGGTGCGGCCGCTCTGGCCACCGTGCTAACGGTAAAGCCTCGACGACATGGAACCGGATGCCGTTGGCGTGCACATCCAAATGGCGCCATGGCCCGTCGATCCGGGTCAGCGCGGGATCTGGCGCCGGCACCTACCAACCCGAGGGATCTGTGGGCGCGGTGTCGGGCTTGGTTTCGGGGCTCGTGATCGCGCGCGCCCCGGCTTTGTCGTGGCCGGGGGTCAGCGCTGTGCGTGTCTCCTTGACCGATTCGATCGTCTGGCGCGGTCCCCTGATGCGTCGGACCTTCAGGAAACCCAGCACGGCCAGCGCGGCACCCACCACCACCATGATCGCGAACACGATCAAATACGACGCCCATTGCGGCAACCAGTTGGCGAGCAGCTCGGCGAGGAAGAAGAAGAAGAAGAAGGTGGAGTAGAACAGCACCACCAACGCGGCGATGAAGAAAACGCTGCCGGTCAGGCCCTTCTTGACGTCCCGGGTGATCTCGGAGCGGGCCAGTTCGACCTCGGCGCGCACGAGCGTGGACACTTGAGTTGTCGCGTCTTTGATCAGGTCACCGATCGACGGCTCGCCAGGCCCGGCATGCGGGTCGGCCAACGGAATCGTGGTCAGTGTGCTGGGCACACCGTTCTTGCGATCGACTTTGCTCACGGACGGTCCTCCCGGTTGTCGTCGCGGTTCATGTTGCCATGCGGTGCGATGTCAGGCAGACGGAGCTGGCTCGGGGATCATTTAGACTGGCGCACCTGTGCCCTTGACGTCCGACCAGCTCGACGGGAGTTCCGCTTTGCAGACGGCGCGTCGGTGCTTTGCGGGGGCTGCGCTGGCTGCTGGTGGCCGTGCTGTTGGCTTTGACCGGTCTGCCCGCCAAGACCGTCGCCGCCGACGACAGGGTCCCGCTGGGCGGCGGTGCGGGCATCGTGATCAACGGGGACACGATGTGCACCCTGACGACCATCGGGGGTGATTCCGCCGGCGAGTTGATCGGCTTCACTTCCGCGCATTGTGGCGGCCCGGGTTTACAGGTCGCCGCCGAGGCCGCCATGAACAGGGGCGTGCTCGGCGTGATGGTCGGGGGCAACGACAACCTCGACTATGCGGTGATCAAGTTCGATCTGGCCAAGGTGATACCGGTGGCCAACTACAACGGTTTTGTGATCGCCGGCGTCGCCCCGGATCCGACGTTCGGCGCGATCGCGTGCAAGCAAGGCCGCACCACCGGGAACTCCTGCGGCGTCACCTGGGGGGCGGGTCAGACTCCGGGGACCATTGTCATGCAGGTGTGCGGACGACCGGGCGACTCCGGAGCGCCGGTGACCGTGAACAATCTGCTGGTCGGCATGATTCACGGCGCCTTCAGCGATGCCCTCCCGGACTGCGTCGTCAAGTACATCCCGCTGCACACTCCGGCGGTGGTGATGTCGTTCAGCTCGATCCTGGCGGACATCAACGCGAAGAACCGGCCGGGCGCGGGCTTCGTCCCCATCCCGGCCTGACGCTCCCGCTCGCGTTACTTGGCGGCCTGGATCGCTTCGAACACGCCGGGGTCGAGCAGCGTTGACGTGTCGCCCAACTCGCGCTTTTCGGCGACGTCGCGCAATAGCCTGCGCATGATTTTGCCGCTGCGGGTCTTGGGCAGTTCGGGCACCACATGGATCTCGCGCGGCTTGGCGATCGGCGAGATCTCCTTGGCCACCTGCCCGCGCAGCTCGGTGACGGTCCCGTCGTGCGCCGCGTAGCTGGCGCATCAGGACAACGAACGCGCAGATGGCCTGGCCGGTGGTGTCGTCGGTGACGCCGACCACCGCCGCCTCGGCGACCCCGGAATGGCCGACGAGCGCCGATTCCACCTCGGCGGTCGAGATCCGGTGCCCGGACACGTTCATCACATCGTCGATGCGGCCCAGCACCCAGATCGCGCCGTCGGCATCGAACCGGGCGCCGTCGCCGGCGAAGTAGAAGCCCTTATCGGCGAACTTGGACCAGTAGGTGTCCCGGTACCGCTCCGGGTCACCCCAGATGCCGCGCAACATCGACGGCCACGGCTGATCCAACACCAGGTAGCCGGCGACGTTCTTGGCGCTGTCGGGGTCCGGCTGCAGCAGGTCGCCGTGGTCGTCGACGATCTTGGCCGAGATCCCCGGCAGCGGTGTCATCGCCGAGCCGGGTTTGGCCGCAGCGACTCCCGGCAGTGGAGAGATCATCGCCGAACCCGTCTCGGTCTGCCACCAGGTGTCGACGATCGGGAGGTTGCCCGCGCCGAAGACGTCGTGGTACCAGCGCCATGCCTCGGGGTTGATCGGTTCGCCGACCGAACCGAGCAGCCGCAGGCTGGACAGGTCGTGGGCGTCGGGGATCTCGCGGCCCAACTTCATGAACGTCCGGATCAGGGTCGGAGCGGTGTAATAGATTGTGACACCGTATTTTTCGATGATCTGGAAATGCCGGTGCTCGTCGGGCGTATTCGGTGTGCCCTCGTAGAGGACTTCGGTGATGCCGTTGGACAGTGGGCCGTACACGCCGTAGGTGTGCCCGGTGACCCAGCCGATGTCGGCGGTGCACCAGAACACGTCGCTCTTGGGCTTGACGTCGAAAATCGTATGCACCGTGTAGGAACTCTGGGTGAGATAGCCGCCGCTGGTGTGCATGATGCCCTTGGGCTTGCCCGTGGTGCCCGAGGTGTAGAGCAGGAACAACGGGTGTTCGGCGTCGAACGGCTCCGGGGTGTGTTCTGCGGACGCGGGATCGACGGCGTCGTGCCACCACACATCGCGGCCCTCATTCCAGGACACGTCAATTCCCGTGCGCCGCACCACCAGCACGTGCTCGACGGGGCTATCCGGGCCCCGACCGCCTCGTCGGCCGCGTCCTTGAGCGGCGCCGGCTTGCCGCGCCGGAACTGCCCGTCGGCAGTGATCACCAGCTTGGCCTGGGCGTCGGCGATCCGGGCGCGCAGCGCCGTGGCCGTGAAACCGGCGAATACCACGCTGTGCATCAGGCCCAGCCGAGCGCAGGCCAGCATCGCGATCACGGCCTCTGGGATCAACGGCATGTAGATGGCGACCCGGTCGCCGGCGACCAGACCCAGGCCGGTCAGCGCGTTGGCCGCTTTGCACACCTCGGTCTGCAGATCCGAGTAGGTCAGGCTGCGGCTGTCGCCGACGGGTTCGCCCTCCCAATGGATGGCGACCCGATCGCCGTTGCCGGCTTCGACGTGGCGGTCCACGCAGTTGTAGGCGACGTTGAGCTTGCCGCCGACGAACCACTTGGCGAAGGGCGCGTCTGACCAGTCCAGTACTTCGGTGAACGGTGTCGCCCACGAAAGCCGGTCGGCCTGCTTGGCCCAAAAAGCCAGGCGGTCTTTCTCGGCCTCGCGGTAAGCTCCTCGCGGGCGTTGGCCTGCTCCACGAACTGCGCCGGCGGCGGGTACGAGGTCTCGGTCACTGGCTTGTCTCCTAATCACGGTTTCAGCTCGTCAACCGTCTGTGAGCCTAGCCGGGCCGTAACGGGCGTGCGCCCGCAGGCTCTAGGGTCGCTGTCATGCGTCGGATGCGGGCCTTACTGGCCCAAGCCGCCTTGCTCGCCGCTGGTCGGGTGTCGTGGCCGGCTTCTCGGTCGGTTGTGGCGGCGGCGTGCTGAGCCCCGATCTGGTGCTCGTCAACGGCGGGGAGCCGGCGAACCCGCTGATCCCCACCAGCACCAACGACAGCTTCGGCGGCCGGATCATCGATCGGCTTTTCGCCGGCCTGATGTCCTATGACGCCACCGGAAAGCCCTCGCTGGAGGTGGCCCAGTCGATCGAGACCACCGACAACGTCAACTACCGCATCACCTTGAAACCGGGGTGGAAGTTCACCGACGGCTCGGCGGTGACGGCGCACTCGTTCGTCGACTCGTGGAATTACGGCGCCCTGAGCGCCAATGCCCAACTGCAGCAGGACTTTTTCAGCCCGATCGAGGGGTTCGACGAGGTCCCGGCCCCAGCCCACCCACCACCATGTCGGGGCTGCGCGTGGTCAGTGATCTGGAATTCACTGTGCGGCTCAAGGCGCCGACCATCGACTTCACCTTACGACTGGGCCATAGCGCGTTCTATCCGATGCCCGACGCCGCATTTCGCGATATGGCGGCGTTTGGCCGCAACCCGATCGGCAACGGTCCCTACAAGTTGGCCGACGGCCCCGACGGTCCGGCGTGGGAACACAACGTCAAGATCGATCTGCGACCCAACCCCGGCTATCGCGGCAACCGGATGCCGCACAACAGAGGCCTGCGGTTCGAGTTCTACGCCAATCTGGACACCGCGTACGCCGACCTGCTGTCGGGCAATCTCGATGTCCTGGAGGCGATTCCGCCAAGCGCGTTGCCGATCTACAAACGCGATCTGGGCGATAAAGCCGCCAGCGGCCCCGCGGCGGTCAACCACAGCCTCGATACCCCGTTGCGGCTGCCCCACTTCGGCGGCGAGGAAGGCCGACTGCGCCGGCTCGCGCTGTCGGCCGCTATCAACCGGCCGCAGATCTGCCGGCAGATCTTCGTCGGCACCCGCAGTCCGGCACGCGATTTCACCGCCGCGTCATTGCCGGGGTTCGACCCGAACCTGCCGGGCACCAACGCGTTGAACTTCGATCCTGATCGGGCCCGCCAACTCTGGGCGCAGGCCAACGCGATCTCGCCGTGGAGCGGCCAGTATCCGATCGCGTACAACGCCGACGCCGGGCATCAGGAATGGGTGGACGCGGTGGCTAACAGCATCAAGAACGTCCTGGGAATCGATGCCGTCGGCGCGCCACAACCCACTTTCGCCGGATTCCGCACCCAGATCACCAACCGCGCCATCACGACCGCGTTCCGGGCCGCATGGCAGGGTGACTATCCGTCAATGATCGAATTCCTCGCCCCACTGTTCGCCACCGGGGCGGGTTCCAACGACGTCGGCTACTCCAACCGGGAGTTCGACGCGGCCCTGATCGCGGCCGAAGCCGCGCCCGATTTGCGGCAGTCCGATGTGCTGGTGAACAACGCACAACAAATCCTGTTGCACGACATGCCCGTTGTGCCGCTGTGGGACAACATCAGCGTCGTCGGGTGGTCGCCGGCAGGTCAGCAGGGTCACCGTCACCTGGAATGGTCTGCCCGACTACGAGAACATCGCGAAGGCCTGAGATGGGCTGGTATATCGCGCGCCGCATCGCCATCATGGTGCCCGTTTTCCTCGGTGCCACCCTGCTCATCTACGGCATGGTCTTCCTGCTGCCCGGTGACCCGGTGGCAGCGATGGCCGGGGACCGACCGCTGACCCCGGCGGTGGCCGCGCAACTGCGTGCCCGTTACCACCTCGATGATCCCTTCCTCCTGCAGTACCTGCGCTACCTGGGCGGCGTACTCGCGTGGCGACCTGGGCCGATCCTATTCCGGTCTGCCTATCAGTAGCGTTCTGGCACATGCATTTCCGGTCACCCTCAGGCTCGCGCTGATCGCGTTGACCGTGGAGGCGGTGCTCGGGATCGGATTCGGCATGGTTGCCGGGCTGCGCCAAGGCGGCATCTTCGATTCCACGGTGCTCATCACCGGACTGATCATCATCGCGATCCCGATATTCGTTCTTGGTTTCCTGGCGCAATTCGTGTTCGGGGTGCAGCTGGGAATCGCGGCCGTCACAGTGGGGGAAAGGGCGACCTTCGCGCGCCTGCTGCTGCCCGGGATTGTGCTCGGCTCAGTGTCATTCGCCTACGTAGTGCGGTTAACGCGATCCTCGGTGGCCGCGAATGCGCACGCCGACTATGTGCGCACCGCTACCGCCAAAGGACTGTCGAGGCCGCGCGTCGTGACGGTGCACATTCTGCGCAACTCCCTGATACCGGTGGTGACGTTCCTGGGCGCTGATCTGGGTTCGTTAATGGGCGGAGCCATTGTGACCGAAGGCATCTTCAACATCCACGGCGTTGGCGGCGTGCTGTATCAGGCCGTCACCCGCCAGGAGGCACCGACGGTGGTGTCGATAGTGACGGTGCTGGTGCTGATCTATCTGATCAGCAACTTATTGGTGGACCTGCTGTATGCGGTCCTGGACCCGCGGATCCGTTATGGCTGAGTTACTCAGGCGCCCGAAGTTCGCCATCGCCGCCACGCTGATCCTCTTGATTATCGTGGTCGCTTCCTTTCCGGCCGTGTTCTCCGGCGCAGACCCGACCTATGCCGACCCGGGCCAGAGCCTGCTCGGACCGTCGGTGGCGCACTGGTTCGGCACTGACCTGCAGGGCCACGACATCTACGCGCGCACCATCTACGGCGCCCGCGCCTCGGTCACCGTGGGGCTGGGCGCCACCCTGGTGGTGTTCATCGTCGGGGGGGCACTGGGTGCGCTGGCCGGCTTCTACGGTGGCTGGATCGACGCGGTGGTCTCTCGCGTCATCGACGTGTTCTTCGGATTGCCACTGCTGCTGGCCGCAATCGTGCTCATGCAGGTCATGCATCACCGCACGGTGTGGACGGTGATCGCCATCCTGGCGTTGTTCGGCTGGCCTCAAGTCGCCAGGATCGCCCGCGGCGCGGTGCTGGAGGTGCGGGCCAGCGATTATGTGCTGGCAGCTAAGGCCCTGGGGTTGAATAGATTTCAGATCCTGCTGCGGCATGCGCTGCCCAATGCGATGGGTCCGGTGATCGCGGTGGCCACCATTGCCCTGGGCCTGTTCATCGTCACCGAGGCCACGATGTCCTACCTCGGCGTCGGCCTTCCGGCATCGGTGGTGTCCTGGGGGGGCGATATCAACCTCGCGCAGACACGGCTGCGCTCGGGCTCACCCATATTATTTTATCCGGCTGGCGCACTGGCGATTACGGTGCTGGCATTCATGATGATGGGTGACGCACTGCGCGACGCACTGGATCCGGCGGCACGGACATGGCGAGCATGAGCGCCGTCGGGACCGCCGCACCGCCGCTGCTGGCGGTCGAGGGTCTGGAAGTCAGATTCGGCAACCACGCCCCGGCGGTGCGCAGCGTGGACCTGACCGTTCTGCGTGGCCAGACCGTCGCCGTGGTGGGCGAATCGGGGTCGGGCAAATCCACCACGGCCGCCGCGATTCTTGGGTTGCTTGCGCCCGGAGGGCGAATCACCGCCGGGCGCATCGTTTTCGACGGGCGCGATATCACCCGTGGTGTCGTAACGGCCGACCGCCGGTTACTCCGGTCGATCAGGGGCCGTTGCATAGGCTACGTGCCCCAGGACCCCATGACCAACCTCAACCCGGTTTGGAAAGTAGGCTTCCAGGTCCGGGAAGCGTTGCGCGCCAACGCCGATGGCAGCGGAACAAGGGAACGCGCGGTGCAGCTGCTCGCCGAAGCGGGCATGCCGGATCCGGCGAAGCAAGCCGGCAAATACCCCCATCAGCTGTCCGGCGGCATGTGTCAACGTGCCCTGATCGCGATCGGGTTGGCCGGCCGGCCGCAGCTGCTGATCGCCGACGAGCCGACTTCCGCCCTGGACGTCACCGTGCAACGGCAAGTGCTCGATCACCTGCAGCGGCGCACCGACGAGCTGGGCACCGCCCTGCTGCTGATCACCCACGATCTGGCGCTGGCCGCCGAGCGGGCCGAGAATGTGATCGTCGTCCACCGTGGTTTGGTGGTGGAATCCGGTCCTGCGCAGTCAATTTTGCGGAGCCCGCAACACGACTACACCAAGCGGCTGGTGGCTGCGGCACCCTCGCGCACCGTCAGGCGCCGGGCCCAGACCGGACCGCAGCCAGCCACCGAGGCCGACGACGTGCTGGTCGCCTCGGAGCTGACGAAGACATACCGGGAGTCTCGCGGCGTGCCTTGGAGGGCTCAGCCCGAGTCCCGCGCCGTCGACGCCGTGTCATTTCGACTGCGACGGGGGAGCACGCTGGCGGTCGTTGGGGAGTCGGGGTCCGGGAAATCCACCCTGGCCCGCATGGTCCTCGGCCTGTTGGAACCCACCTCGGGGACGGTGGTTTTCGAAGGCACCCGGATCGACGGGGCGCTGGACCGGAATACAGCGTTAGCTTTCCGGCGGCGGCTGCAGCCGGTATTCCAAAACCCGTACAGCAGTCTGGACCCCAGGTACTCAGTGTTTCGCGCCATCGAGGAGCCGTTGCGGATTCACCGGGTGGGGGACCGCGCGCAGCGCGCCAAAGCCGTTCGCCAGCTGCTCGAGCAGGTAGCACTGCCGTCGTCGGTGTTGGGCCGGCTGCCGCGGGAGCTGTCGGGCGGGCAGCGGCAGCGGGTCGCGATAGCGCGGGCGCTCGCGCTGCGACCCACGGTATTGGTATGCGACGAAGCGGTCTCAGCGCTCGACGTCCTGGTCCAGGCGCAGATCCTGGACCTGCTCGCCGATCTGCAGGCCGAATTGGATTTGAGCTACCTGTTCATTAGCCACGACCTGGCGGTTATCCGGCAGATCGCCGATGACGTCTTGGTGATGCGGGCGGGCCGGGTAGTGGAGCACGCCCCTACCGAAGATGTGTTCACCCGGCCCAGCCACGAGTACACCCGCCAGTTGTTGGAGGCCATTCCCGGCGCCCCCCGATAAGCCCCGACGGGCCCCGGATAGGTTGCAACCTGTGACGCCTGACCCGCTGGCTCCGTTGATGGAGCTGCCCGGTGTGGCCGAAGCCAGCGACCGCGCCCGCGACGCGCTGGGGCGGGTGCATCGTCACCGGGCCAACCTGCGGGGTTGGCCGGCGACCGCCGCCGAGGCGTCGCTACGTGCGGCGCGCGCCTCGTCCGTGCTCGATGGGGGGCCGGTGGTCAGCGAGCCCGTATTCGGTGGTGCGCTGCGGGTGGCTCAGGCGCTGGAAGGCGGCGGGAGCCCGATAATCGGGATATGGCAGCGGGCGCCGTTGCAGGCGCTCGCGCGGCTGCACATGCTAGCCGCGGCCGACTTGGTCGATGACGACCAGCTCGGCCGTCCGCGCGCCGATGCCGAAGTAGGGCCGCGGCTGGAACTGCTGGCGGATCTGGTGACCGGTAGCACACGGGCGCCGGCACCTGTGGTTGCCGCTGTTGCGCACGGTGAGCTGTTGACGCTGCGGCCGTTCGGTAGCGCGGACGGGGTGGTCGCCCGTGCGGTCTCGCGATTGGTGACGATCGCCGGTGGGCTCGATCCACATGGACTTGGTGTGCCCGAAGTGAATTGGATGCGCCAACCCGCGACATACCGCGATGCCGCACGCGGCTTCACCGAAGGAACAGCGGACGGTGTCGGGTCTTGGCTGGTGTTGTGTTGCCGGGCGATGCAGGCCGGCGCGCAAGAGGCTTTGGCGATCGCGGAATCTATGTAAGCGGGCGGCAGTCCGAATAATTCGAACCGCCGCCCGCTAGCACGGAACTCGGTTACCAAGCGTGCACCTGTGGGTTGCGTGGGTGGCCTCGGCGATCTTGCGACACGTTCAACCGCAACCCCACCCAAGGGGCCGTCGAAGCATTCCGTTTTTCGCAATTACGCAGGCCCACAACACTTCTGCCATTATCGCGGCTATGACTCCGCGTGGGTGCCGGGAACCGTGCTGGGCGCCCGGATCGGGAGACCAATCCTTCTCTTCCGGATAGATCTAGGCCTAACCGAGCTTCCGTGTCTCCTTTGTACTACTAGACCCTTAACACGGCAAGGCCCAATTCTGCGAAAATTGCGAAGGCTCATGTGTATTGCGGTGTACTGCGGTGTTGTTGCGCAGCTTTAGAAGGCGAAACGGCGCAACAATGAGTACGTAACCGCGCCGGCGGCCAGCGCCGTAATGCCCACTGCGGCAGTTGTCGCGATCGCAGCCCCCGACGGCGCCGGAATACGGTCCCGCAGGGACACCGGCCGGGAGAACGCCAAGATGGGCCAACCGCGCTCGGTGGCTTCCCTGCGCAAGCCGCGATCAGGGTTGACCACGCTGGGGTGCCCGACGGCCTCGAGCATCGGCACGTCGGTGACCGAGTCGGAGTAGGCGTAGCAATATTCCAGTGGGTAGCCCTCGCGGGCGGCCAACTCTTGGATGGCCTGCACCTTGCCTTCGCCGAAGCAGTAGAACGCCACGTCGCCGGTGTACTTGCCGTCCTCGACGACCATGCGGGTCGCCATCGCGTGGGTAGCGCCCAATGCTCGCGCGATCGGTGCCACGATCTCCTCCCCGGACGCCGAGACAACGACGACGTCACGACCGCACAGTTTGTGCGCGGCGATCAGGTCGGCGGCTTCCGCGAACACCAGCGGGGTCACGATGTCGTGCAGTGTTTCGTTGACGATCGACCGGACTTGCTCCACATCCCAGCCGCTGCACATGTTGGTCATGTGGGTACGCATCCTGTCCATTTGGTCATGATCAGCACCGTTGAGCAGGAATATGAACTGGGCGTAGCTGGACTTGAGCACCGCGCGGCGGGTGAGCAGTCCCTGATTGAAGAACGGTTTGCTGAACGCCAGTGTGCTGGACTTGGCGATGATGGTCTTGTCGAGGTCGAAAAAGGCAGCCGTGCGCGCGTGGGGCCCGGTGGTTTCCCCAGCAGTCAGTGAGGTTTGCTGCTGCGCGGCCGGGTCGGAGACGGTCACTTCCTCAGCATAGGTCGGCGATCCAACCGGGCCGCGATCTTGCGGCGTAAAACCCAGGCCACGGACAGATGTCGCCGACAGGGGTGCGGGCGTTTTTGCGGCTCAAGCTGTTATTTGGTTTACCGGATCACTTGCGTTACTCCGCACTGTCGTGTGTATAGTAAGCATTACTCGGCCTGAGCCGAGGGTGTATCAGCCCGACCCCCCGGGGCTGATGCACGACGACCCTCGCCTCCTCCCCCCCTGGCGGGGGTCGTCCCTTTTGTGGGGCAAAAAATCTCCGGCCGGCACGGCATTTAGCCCGTCTGCCCGCGCGTTGCGGAGAATTCATTCGCCGAACTCGGCCAGAATCTTTCGTCTGGGCGTTTGTGCACACTCGAGTCTCTGTCCACAAATGCAGTTCTGGCACTGGCGTCCGTGTCTGTGGGCCCGCACGGTAGGGGGATGACCTCCCCAGGGGTGTTGGCGGTGCTGACCGATTCGGAGTTGCGCAACGAACTCGACCGCGTGGCCGCGGCCGTCGGAGTCCGGATAGTTCATGCCAGCGTTGGGTCGACCGTCAACAGGAGGACCTGGTCGGCCGCCGCGGCGGTGGTCATCGACCAGGCCGCGGCGGATCGGTACGGGCGGTCGGGGTTACCGCGGCGTTCTCACGTCAGCATCCTGACCGCCGCCGAGCCCACCACGGCGACCTGGGCGGCCGCCATCGCCGTCGGTGCGCGGCACGTGTTGAGGCTGCCCACGCAGGAACGTGAGTTGATCCACGAGCTCGGCGAAGCGGCCGAATCGGCGCGCGACGACGGACCGCGCGGCGAGGTCGTCGCCGTCATCGGTGGATGCGGCGGTGCCGGCGCCTCCTTGCTCGCTGTCGCCCTGGCCTACTCGGCGGGCAGACGCATTGTTGGTGGACTTGGATCCGTGGGGAGGCGGTATAGATCTGCTGGTGGGTGGCGAAACGGCGCCCGGCCTGCGGTGGCCTGACCTCGCGCTAGAGGGCGGGCGGCTCAACTGGTCGGCCGTGCGCGAGGCGCTCCCGCGACGCCGGGAAATTACCTTGCTGTCAGGCACCCGGCGCGGTTACGAGTTGGATGCCGCGCCGGTGGACGCCGTCGTCGATGCCGGCCGGCGTGGGGGAATCACCGTTGTCTGCGACCTTCCGCGCCGGCTCACCGATGCCACCCAGGCTGCGCTGGATACTGCCGACCTTGTCGTGCTGGTCAGCCCCTGCGACGTGCGCGCGTCCGCCGCCACCGGGTCGATTGCTCCGGTGCTGGCAACGATCAATCCGAACCTGGGGCTCGTGGTCCGGGGGCCGTCGCCCGGAGGGCTGCGGGCCGGCGGAAGTCGCCGATATCGTCGGCCTGCCGCTGCTGGCGTCGATGAAAGCCGAGCCCCAACTCGCCGAGCAACTGGAACGCGGTGGGCTGCGATTGCGACGGCGATCGGCGCTCGCTGCGGCTGCCCGACAGGTACTTGCCTTGTTGCCGGCCCAGAACAGCAGGGCGGCGTGAACGGTCCACTGATTGAACGAGTGCGCGAGCGGCTGGCAGCCGAATCCGCCCCGCTGGGATCTGCTTTAAGGCCCAACGTCGTGGCGGCCGCGATCCGCGCCGAGTCGGGCGGAATGCTCGGTGATACCGAGGTCCTGGCCAATCTTCGGGTGCTACAGACCGAACTGACCGGTGCGGGAATCTTGGAACCGTTGCTGTGCGCCGGCGGCACTACCGACGTCTTGGTCACCGCACCCGACGCGGTGTGGGTTGACGATGGAAACGGTTTGCGGCGCAGTCAGATTCGGTTCGCCGACGAGGCGGCGGTGCGACGATTGGCGCAGCGGCTGGCATTGGCCGCGGGTCGCCGCCTCGACGACGCGCAACCCTGGGTGGACGGCCAGCTGACCGGCATCGGTGCCGGCGGGTTCGCGGTGCGGCTGCACGCCGTGTTGCCGCCGGTGGCACCAGGGCACCTGTCTGTCGCTGCGTGTGTTGCGGCCCGCCACACAGGATCTGGACGCACTGATCGCCGCGGGTGCGATCGATCCCCGGGCCGCCGCGACTCGTCACCGACATCATCGCCGCCCGGCTGGCCTTTCTGGTCTGCGGCGGAACAGGTGCCGGCAAAACGACTCTGCTGGCCGCGATGCTCGGCGCGGTGTCGCCGCGCGAACGGATCGTGTGCGTCGAGGATGCCGCCGAGCTGGCTCCCCGGCATCCTCATCTGGTCAAGCTGGTGGCGCGCGGCGCCAACGTCGAAGGCGTCGGAGAGGTACCGCTGCGTGAACTTGTCCGGCAGGCTTTGCGAATGCGGCCCGACCGCATCGTGGTCGGCGAGGTCAGGGGCGCCGAGGTGGTTGATCTGCTGGCGGCGCTGAACACCGGCCACGATGGCGGAGCGGGCACGGTGCATGCCAACAGCCCGGGGGAGGTCCCGGCCCGGATGGAGGCGCTGGGCGCACTCGGAGGCCTGGATCGGGCGGCGCTGCACAGTCAACTCGCCGCCGCGGTCCAAGTGTTACTTCACGTCGACCGGGACCGGGCCGGCCATCGCAGGTTGAATGAAATCGCGCTGCTGCGCCGAACTGACGAGCGCGTCCGAGCGGTGACGGTATGGCACGCGGACGGCGGGATGACAGACGATGCCGGGCGACCTGCACCGCTTGTTGCGAAGCCGGATGTCGGGATGAGCGGCACGGTTTCTGCCGCGCTGCTGTTGTCGACGGCGCTGATCGTCGCTCCGGGATCCCCGCGCCGCCGGATCGCGCCGGCCGCGCCCGTCGGTCGGCGAGGTTGCGCTGCTGGGCGCGAACGGGGTCGGCTGGATCTTCGCCTGTGCGGCCGTCGCCGCAGCCCTGGTGTTGCCGACGACGACGGTGCTGGCGGTCGCGGTGCTGGGCACGACCACTGGCCTGCGTTACCGGCGCCGCCGTCGTATCGGCCGCGCCGCCGATGAGGGGCGCACGCTGGAAACTGCCCTCGACGTGCTGGTGGGCGAACTGCGCGCGGGCTCGCATCCGGTGCGCGCGTTTCGCGTCGCCGCCGACGAAACCGATGGCACGGTGGCCGTCTCGTTGCGCGCGGTCGCGGCACGCGCGAGGTTGGGCGCTGACGTCATCGCCGGCCTGCGCAGCGCGGCCCGATCGTCGGTTCTGCCCGAGCACTGGAACCGGCTCGCGGCGTGTTGGCAGTTGGCCAGCGATCACGGGTTGGCGATTGCCACCCTGATGCGTGCGGCCCAGCGTGATATCGCTGAGCGGCAACGGTTCTCGGCGCGGGTGACGGCTGGGATGGCCGGCGCGCGCGCTACCGCGGTGATACTGGCGGGTTTGCCGGTTCTTGGCGTGCTGCTGGGTCAACTGATCGGGGCCAGACCCGCTGCAGCTTCTTGCTCAGCGGGCATGCGGGTGGGTGGCTGCTGGTGATCGGGTCGATGCTGGCCTGCGCCGGGCTGATGTGGTCGGACCGGATCACCGATCGGCTCGGGTCGTGAGCATCTCGGCGGTATTGCTGGCCGTGGCGTTGTGGATCGGCCCCGGGCCGTCGATGGTGCGGGCAGCGGGCCGGCACGATGGGTCCACCCACATGTTCGGTTTGGACGGCCGCGGCTGGGGCCGGCGCGGTGGCCCGGACCCGTTGGCGGTCGCGTCGAGCCTGGACGTGCTGGCTGTGTGCCTGCGCGCGGGCATGGCGGTGTCGACGGCGGCGGCGGCGACCGCGGCGTCCGCGCCGCCGAAGCTCGCCGCGGTGTTGCGGCGGGCCGCCGACCTGCTGGCGCTGGGCGCCGATCCCGCGCTGGCGTGGTCGATTTCGCCGGACTTGGCGACGGATTCGGTTAATACGCAGATCGATTCGCTGCTGCGGCTGGCGCGGCGCTCGGCGTCGTCGGGTGCGGCGCTGGCCGACGGCGTCGCCGAGCTCGCCGACCAGTCCCGCCACGACGCCGCACAGGCAGCGACGGCGGCCGCCGAGCGGGCGGGGGTGCTGATCGCCGGACCACTCGGGCTGTGCTTCCTGCCGGCTTTTGTGTGCCTGGGCATTGTTCCGGTGGTGGCCGGGCTGGCCAGCGACGTACTGCAGTCGGGTCTGTTATGAAGCGTGCGAGCAGCCAAGAGAGAGTGCAAAAGAAAGGAAGTATTGGTGATCAACATGTTTCGTGCTCTCGTCGCGCGTGCGACGTTGCTGGCGGCAGACGAGTCGGGAATGTCGACCGTCGAATACGCTATCGGAACCGTCGCGGCGGCGGCCTTCGGCGCGATCCTCTACACAGTCGTCACCGGCGATTCCATCGTGTCGGCGTTGACCAACATCATCGGTCGCGCGCTCAATACCAAGGTTTAGCCGGCGGTGACAATGGGAGCGCCGGTGCGAGCACCGTTGAAGCGGCGCTGGGGATCGCCACGTTGGTCGTGGTGCTGGTGCTGTGTCTGGCCGGTGTCACCGCAATGTCGATGCAGGTGCGCTGCGTCGACGCGGCCCGCGAGGCGGCCCGGCTGGCTGCCCGCGGTGACGAACGGTCGGCGGTGGATGCTGCGCGCCGGATCGCGCCTGCTGGGGCGCTGGTCCAGGTGCACCGCGACGGCGACTTTCTTGTCGCAATGGTGGTGGTGCATTCAAAGCTGTTGCCCAGATTGGATATTGCCGCCAAAGCGGTGTCGGCGGCCGAGTCGCAGCGATGATCGCGGCTCGGCGACGGTCGTGGCGGTCGCGATGGTCGCGGTGCTGCTTTGTGTTACGGGTGCGGGTGCTTATCTCGGCTCGGTATTGGTCGCCCGGCACCGCGCGCAGTCGGCGGCCGATCTGGCTGCGTTGGCCGCTGCCGCGCGCCTGCCGTCGGGAATCGCGGCGGCGTGTGCCGATGCGGTCCGGGTGGCTCGCGAGATGCGGGTGGCCGACCCGCGATGCGAGGTAGACGACCTCGACGTCGTGGTCACGGTTGAGGTGGCCGTCTTCTTCGGCGGCGCGGCGCGCGCGGCCGCGCGTGCGGGACCTCAGAGTCCCGCTTTGGCGAGTTCGTCAGCGGTGGGCAATCGCAGCGAGACCAGTCCGGCGAATTTGTCCGGTTCGACTTCCACTCGGTTGACGGTCATATGCACCGGCACCCAGTCGTCGTTGAACCCCCGCATGCGCAATACCCGACTGGCCGTTCCGTCGACGAATTCCTTTGCCATGGCAGCTATCGCGTCCGCGTCGTCGCGGATGAACCCGCGGTCTGTCGGTCTCCGCACCGCGCCAGTCGTAGAAGTGGCAGGGCTCGTCGAGCCATTCAAGTAGGCGCCAATTGTCGAGGTCGACCAGCGCCCGATGCACGCCGGCCTGCGTCAGCCCGCTCAGGATCCGGTATGCCAAATCGTCCGTCGATACCACCGGGCCACCTAGTTCGGTGCGCCAGATCATTGCCCGCGCGATCAGGTGCTCCTGGCGGTCGGGTCCCAGTTCCAGCCCCGTGCGCGCGACGAAACCGATCCGGATGGGGTTTCCCTGCCAATCGGTGAGATCCCAGGTACTACATAGCGTTCGGCCCGGCTCGACCTGCGCCGCCATCGTCAGCACCTTGCTTTCATTCGGATTGAGCTGACGGGATGGAAGATCTTCGGCGAACGCCCTGCCAAAGACCACTTCGACGTCGGGGTTCTTTCCGCTGTTGGCCAGCGATTCCCGGGTGTCGGTGGCGGCGCCGACGGTCAGATCCCACTTCAGCGGGCCCGGCGTCGGTCGCTCGGGCGGGTCTTCGTCGGCGGGGCCGATCCAGACCTGCACTCCGTGGATGCGACCGTCGGACATCATCACCGGTTCGGTGCGGATGACGCGGTCACGCTTGGACGTGATGCTGTTCAAGCTCTGTCCGGTCTGCACTGATTCGGCGATCGCCGTTCGGACCGCGGAGAGATGGGGGCGGCGGCGCAGGAAGGCGCTGATCGGAACCAGGTTTTGGAGTTGTAGCCCCTGCGCCACCACGGCGGGTTCGTCCCCCAGCGTCTCCACGAGCAACCAGTCGTGGGCCATGAAACTGATAGTACGGCTGTTCGGGTGCAACATAACTCGGGTTCGGCTCGGCGAGTGAGTTGCGCTGCCCTTCGGGGGGCGAGTAGTTTTGGTCCTGCGCCCGCGTTGTCGGGTTTGCGAGCGGCTCGTGATTGTCCGACCGTTCGTAGCGCTGTGCGGTGGCACACCGGACTTCTTCAGCAGCGAGGAAGTGCTTTCACAAGGTGGCCGTCGCAATGCAGATCCGTGGAGGTCGACCGTCGAGGGGTCGGTCGCCATCCGCTGGATTGCTCAGCATGATTTGTTGTCTACGGCAAACCGGCTATCCCGGCCACTTCCAGCAGCCCACGGCTGCCGCACGGCCGCTGTAGTAGCCGATTGCACCGCCCTGCCGGCCCCAACGGAAGCCAAGCCGGCACAGGCGCAAGCGACGCCGTTGCGGCCGGCTCAGTCTGCGCGGCGATCCAACTCGGCAAGGACCAGCCGCAGTACCCGCACGGCCCCCGCCTTGTCCAACGGGTCGTTCCCGTTCCCGCATTTGGGGGACTGCACGCACGACGGACATCCGCCCGGGCATTCGCACGCTTCGATCGCCGCCGCTGTCGCTCCCAACCAGGTGCCGGCCCGGCGGAAGCCCCGTTCGGCGAATCCCGCCCCACCCGGATAGCCGTCATAGACGAAGACAGTCGGCAGCCCGTCGGGACCGACCGCGGTGGACATGCCGCCGATGTCCCCGCGGTCGCAGCTGGCCACCAGTGGCAACAGGCCGATGGCGGCATGCTCGGCGGCATGTAACGATCCCGGGAACGCGCGGCAGATCAATCCCGCTGTGCGCCAGAGCAGCCGGAGTGACGGTATACATGACCGAGCTGGTGGGCAGCACCTGTTCGGGCATATCCAGTTCGATGAAGTCGATCACCTCGCCATTGAGCCGGCGGCGCAGGTAGCCGACCACCTGGTTAGTGACCCGCACCGGAACCAGCCCCAGCGTTACGGGCCCGAACGCCAACCGTTCGCCCTTGTCGGTGACGGCGATGTCGGTGACCTCCCGTGCGAAGGTCGCATAGCCAGGATCCTCGGCGTGGACGAAGGCCATTCCTTCCCGGAGATCGAGCGAATCGACGACGTAGCTCTCGCCCTGGTGCAGGTATACCGCCCCTGGGTGCACGGACGCCGGTGCCTGACCCGCACCGGCACTCCCGAGTAGCCGCCCGGTGTCGGCCTCCACGATGCCGATCTGGCCACCTATCGACCCGCGAATGTCCACGGCGCCGTGCGGTGCCAGGCCGGGCACCGGAAAGTACTTGCCGTTGCGACGCCGCAGCAACCCGTCGTCGACCAGGCCTTGGGCCACCGTCACCGCGCCCAACGTCTGAACTTCGGTTTCTTCGAGAGGAAGTTCCGTTGCGGCACAGAGCAGTTGGGGTCCCAGAATGTATGGGTTGACGGGATCGATCACGACTCGCTCGACGGGCTTGTCCAGCAGTGCGGCGGGGTTGTGCACCAGATATGTGTCCAGCGGATCGTCGCGGGCGATCAGCACGACCAGCGCGCCCTGGCCGCGCCGCCCCGACCGCCCGGCTTGCTGCCAGAACGAGGCGACTGTCCCGGGGAAACCGGCAAGCACCACCGCGTCCAGGCCGGCGATGTCGACGCCCAACTCCAAAGCGTTGGTGGTGGCCAGACCCCGCAGCCGCCCCTCGGCCAGCGCGCGTTCGAGTGCGTTGCGGTCCTCAGCTAGGTAGCCGGCGCGATAGGACGCCACCTTTTCCGACAGTTCCGGCGCTATGTCGTCCAGCCGCGCCTGCGCGGCCAGCGCGGTCAGCTCCGCGGCTCGACGCGACCGGACGAACGTCAAGGTCTGCGCACCCTCGGCGATCAGGTCGGCCATCACGCGCGCCGCCTCGGCGCCCGCGGATCGGCGCACCGGCGCCCCGTTCTCGCCGGTCAGGTCGGCCCGCAGCGCCGGCTCCCACAGCCCTATCGTGCGGGCGCCCTGGGGTGAGCCGTCTTCGACGACCTGCTGGACCGGTTGGCCGATCAGTTCAGCGGCCGTCGCGCCCGGCGAGTCCGTCGTCGCGCTGGCGAAGATCACTGTCGGTGTCTTGCCCGGCTCGGAGGAGTACCGCTCGCACAGCCGCAACAGCCGGCGCAAGACCATCGCCACGTTCGAGCCGAAAACGCCACGGTAGTAGTGGCATTCGTCGACAATCACATACCGAAGGCCCCGCAGCAGGACAGCCCAGCGGGCATGGTTGCGCAATATCGACAGGTGGATCATGTCGGGGTTGGAAAACAGCCAGCGGGAGCGCTCGCGGGCAAAGCGGCGCACCTCGGCGGGGCTGTCGCCGTCGTAGGCCGTGGGCGCGACGTCATCCAGTCGCGGGATAGCGGAGGTCAGCGCGTAGGCGGTGCGCAGCTGGTCGTGACCGAGCGCTTTCGTCGGCGACAGGTACAGCACGCGGGCGCGCGGGTCCGTCACCAACGCGTTGAGGACGGGAAGTTGATAGGCCAGTGACTTGCCCGACGCGGTACCCGTACTCACCACCACGTGACGGCCGGCGTGGGCGAGCTCCGCGGTCTCAAACTGGTGCGACCACGGGGCGCTGATGCCGCGGTCGGTAAACGCGCGAACCACCTCGGGATCGGCCCACTCCGGCCAATTGCGGGGTCGCCCGCTGCGGGGTGGTAGCTCGGCGACATGGCGCAGCGGATGCTCGCCCGGCGGGGTGCCGGCGAGAGCGACGGTAAGCAGGTCGCCGCCGAAACTCGCCATCAGGAACCCTTCAAGAATCAGCCCGCGCCGCAAGGGTGTCGCCAACGCGACGAACGTGGTTCACTATTTGCGGTCGCAGCTTCTGTGTTCGTGTAAAACTTTCGCAGGATCGACGTTGCGGCCGCGGTTCCTGCGAGGTTATCGGTCGGGTGAAGTTCCGGCGACTCTGCGAGGTAGGCGGTCGTGGCGGGCCCGGGGCACCGAACCGCGATGCCCCGCACCCAGAAGAGAAGGAAAGATCGAGAAATGCCACAGGGAACTGTGAAGTGGTTCAACGCGGAGAAGGGCTTCGGATTCATTGCCCCCGAGGACGGTTCCGCGGATGTATTTGTCCACTACACGGAGATCCAGGGTTCGGGCTTCCGTACCCTCGAAGAAAATCAGAAGGTCGAGTTCGAGATCGGCCACAGCCCTAAGGGCCCCCAGGCCACTGGAGTCCGCTCCGTCTGACCGAGCAGATTCTGACGAAGCCCCCCGTGCTTTCCCGCCCAGCGGGTCCACCGGGGGGTTTTCGTTTAGCTGCTGGCACCCGGCGTGCCGGATGCCGGAAGCCACGAATCGACCTACTGTCGGTGAAGTGAGCCAGCTTTCCTTCTTCACCGCGGAGTCTGTGCCGCCCGCGGTGACCGATCTTTCCGGGGTGCTCGCAGCCTCCGGCCAGATCGTGCTGGTGGGCGCCGGCGCCCGGCTTTCGGTGGTGGTGGATCAGCTCTGGCGTGCCTCGGCGCTGGCCGAGATGATCCGCGAGGCCGGTTTGGTACCCGAGATCGCCCGCACCGAGGAAGAATCCCCCCTGGTGCGGACAGCGGTGAACCCGCTGCTGATCGACATTGCCGCCGATTGGACGCGCGGCGCGGTCAAGACGGTGCCGGTTCGGTGGCTACCCGGGCCGCGCGAGCTGCGGGCGTGGACCCTGGCGGCCGGCAGCCTCGAGGGGGACCATTATCTGCTGGGTCTGGATCCGCACGCGCCGGACACGCATTCGCCGCTGGCGTCGGCCCTGATGCGGGTCGGGATTGCACCCACCTTGATTGGTACCCGTGGCGGTCGGCCGGCGCTTCGAATAAGTGGCCGTCGCAGGCTATCGCGCCTGGTAGAGAACGTGGGGGAACCCCCCGCCGACGCGGAAGCGTTGGCGCTGTGGCCCAGGGTTTAGCGGCCCGATAAGGTGCCCGCTCCGGAGTGCCGGTTTGCGCAGGCCCGCCTAAGGGTGCGAAATTGTCAGGTGCCCACAGCGGGCGGGGATAAGAGATGGAGCGTAAGCGCAGTTGGCTGACCCGAAGGCGGACGGCCGCGATAGCGGCGGAAATGGCAGCCTCAGGCGACTTGTCATCGTCGAGTCGCCGACAAAGGCGCGCAAACTGGCCGGCTACCTGGGCTCCAGGTACATCGTCGAGTCCTCCCGGGGGCACATCCGCGACCTTCCTCGAGCCGCGGCCGACGTGCCCGCGAAGTACAAGTCCGAGCCGTGGGCCAGGCTCGGAGTCAACGTCGACGCTGACTTTGAACCGCTCTACATCATCAGTCCAGAGAAAAAGAGCACCGTCACCGAACTGAGGGGTCTGCTCAAAGACGTCGACGAGCTCTATCTGGCAACGGATGGCGACCGTGAGGGCGAAGCCATCGCCTGGCATCTGCTGGAGACCCTGAAACCGCGCATCCCAGTCAAGCGGATGGTTTTCCACGAAATCACCGAGCCGGCGATCCTGGAGGCCGCGGCAAACACCCGCGACCTGGACATCGACCTCGTCGACGCGCAGGAGACCCGGCGCATCCTGGACAGGCTGTACGGCTACGAGGTCAGCCCGGTGCTGTGGAAGAAGGTCGCCCCCAAGCTTTCGGCGGGCCGGGTGCAATCGGTGGCCACCCGCATCATCGTGCAGCGTGAACGCGACCGGATGGCCTTCCGCAGCGCGTCGTACTGGGATGTCATCGCCAAGCTGGACGCCAGCGTGTCCGACCCGAATGCCCAGCCGCCCACCTTCACGGCCCGGCTGACCTCGGTCGACGGATTGCGGGTCGCCACCGGCCGCGATTTCGACTCGCTGGGTCAGCTGCGGAAGTCCGACGAAGTCATAGTGCTCGACGAAGCGAGCGCGACGGCGCTGGCAACCGGGTTGGCGGGCGCCCAGCTGAACGTGGCCTCGGTGGAGGAGAAGCCGTACACCCGGCGTCCGTACCCCCCGTTTATGACGTCCACGCTGCAGCAGGAGGCCGGCCGCAAGTTGCGGTTCTCCTCGGAGCGCACGATGAGCATCGCGCAGCGGCTGTATGAGAACGGCTACATCACTTATATGCGTACCGACTCGACGACGCTGTCGGAGTCGGCGATCAACGCCGCCCGCACTCAGGCCCGTCAGCTCTACGGCGCGGAGTACGTGTACCCGTCGCCGCGGCAGTACACCCGCAAGGTGAAGAACGCTCAGGAGGCGCACGAGGCCATTCGGCCCGCCGGTGAGACGTTCGCTACCCCGGACGCGGTGCGTCGCGAACTCGACGGCGACGAATTCCGGCTCTACGAGCTGATCTGGCAGCGCACGGTGGCCTCCCAGATGGCCGACGCACGCGGCACCACGCTGAGCTTGCGGATCGCCGGGACTTCGGCGCAGCTCGACAATCCAGCGGGGGGTCAGCAGGTGGTGTTCTCCGCGAGCGGGCGCACGCTGACCTTCCCCGGCTTCCTCAAGGCCTACGTGGAGACCGTTGACGATCAGGTCGGCGGCGAGGCCGACGACGCGGAGAGCCGGCTGCCCAATCTCACCGAGGGTCAGCGGCTGGCCGCTGTCGAGCTCACCCCGGACGGCCACGCCACCAACCCGCCGGCCCGCTACACCGAGGCGTCGCTGATCAAGGCCCTCGAGGAGCTGGGTATCGGCCGCCCATCGACCTACTCGTCGATCATCAAGACCATCCAGGACCGCGGCTACGTGCACAAGAAGGGCAGCGCACTGGTGCCGTCCTGGGTGGCGTTCGCCGTAACCGGTTTGTTGGAGCAGCATTTCGGCCGGCTCGTCGACTACGACTTCACCGCGGCCATGGAAGACGAGCTCGACGCCATCGCCTCCGGCCAAGAGCAACGCACCAACTGGCTCAACAACTTCTACTTCGGCGGCGACCACGGCGTGGCCGACTCGGTGGCCCGCGCCGGCGGTCTCAAGAAGCTTGTCGGCGTCAACCTCGAAGGCATCGATGCTCGAGAAGTCAACTCCATCAAATTATTTGATGACGCCGAAGGTCGAGTCGTCTATGTTCGGGTCGGCAAGAACGGGCCCTACCTGGAACGCACGATAACCGGCGACGACGGCGAGCCGACGCCGCAGCGGGCCAACCTCAGCGACTCACTGACCCCCGACGAGCTGACCCTCGAAGTGGCCGAAGAGCTCTTCGCCACGCCCCAAGAAGGTCGTGTCTTGGGAGTGGATCCGCAATCCGGCCACGAGATCGTCGCCAAAGACGGCCGGTACGGGCCCTACGTGACCGAGGTCCTGCCAAAGCCGGACGATGACGGCGAGGCCGAGCAGGGCGCCAAGAAGGGCAAGAAGCCCACTGGTCCCAAGCCCCGGACCGGTTCGCTGTTGCGCAGCATGGACTTACAGACGATCACCCTCGATGACGCGCTGAAGCTGCTGTCGCTGCCTCGGGTTGTCGGTGTGGACCCGGCCTCGAGTGAGGAGATCACCGCGCAGAACGGTCGTTATGGCCCATACCTGAAGCGCGGCACCGATTCTCGATCGTTGACCACCGAAGACCAGATGTTCACCATCACGCTCGACGAAGCGCTGAAGATCTACGCCGAGCCCAAACGTGGTGGACGGCAAAGTGCCTCGGCGCCGCCGCTGCGTGAGCTGGGGACCGATACCGCGTCCGGAAAGCCGATGGTGGTCAAGGACGGTCGATTTGGGCCGTACGTTACCGATGGCGAGACCAATGCCAGCCTGCGCAAGGGTGATGACGTGATGTCGATTACCGATGAGCGTGCTTCCGAGCTGCTTGCCGACCGGCGGGCCCGGGGCCCGGTGAAGCGGCCCGCCAAGAAGTCGTCGCCCCGCAAGTCGCCGGCCAAGAAAACCGCGGCGAAAAAGGCCGCCAAGCGCAGTTAGTAGCCGGGCCCGATCGACTCGCCGGAGACTTCTTTGGCGGCGGCGCGAGCGACCTGTCGGCCCGTGTTGGCGGCGCGATTCACCGGGCGGGCAAGTTGAGTGGGGACGGTGCGCCCACGCAGGTTGACGATCTCGCCGACATCCCAGCGCAGGGCCTCGGCGTCCACCGCGTCGCTGACCGCGATTGCCGACGCCAACACGTGGCCACCTTCCATCTTGGCCAGCTCGGTAAGGCGGGCGGCCTCGTTGACCGGGTCACCGATCACGGTGTATTCGAAGCGGGCTTGTGCGCCGATGTGGCCGGCGATGGCCCTGCCGGCCGATACCCCGATGCCGAACTCGGCGGAGCCGATGACGGGGAGCAACTCGTCGTGCAGCTCGCGGGCGGCCGACAGCGCGCCACCGGACGGGTCCGGGTGCTCGATCGGCGCGCCGAAAATCGCCAACGCGGCATCGCCCTGGAACTTATTGACGAAGCCGCCGTGCTTGCCGACGGTGTCCACCACCACGCGGAAGAACTCGTTCAGCAGATGCACGACCTCAGCGGGCGGTCGCGTCGCCGCCAGCTGGGTCGAGCCGACCAGGTCCACGAACAGCACCGCGACATCGCGCTCCTGGCCGCCCAGCTCGGTTCCGCGCTCCAGTGCCCGGCGGGCCACGTCTTCGCCGACGTAGCGACCGAACAGGTCGCGCAGCCGCTGCCGTTCCGACAAGTCGCGCACCATGTCGTTGAAGCCGGCCTGCAGCAGGCCCAGTTCGCTGGCGTCGTAGATCTGCATGTGCGCGTTGAAGTTGCCGCGCTGTATCTCCGACAGTGCCCAGCGCAGCTGCCGCAGCGGGTCGGCGATCGACATGGCCACCAGTAGGGTGCCGGCGAAGCCGATGACCAACGCCGCCAATGCCAGCAACAGGATGGGCGTGAACAGCTTCTCCGGTGTGGCGTGCAGCAGGGAAGCCTTGTCGGCCACCACCGCGAGCACGATCGCCAGCACTGGGACGGCGGTGGACAGCGTCCAGGTCAACAACAGTCGCAAGATGACGCCGGGCGCCTTGACGTTCTCCGGCACTCCGCTGCGCAGCGCGGCGACAGCCACCGGGCGCAGCACCCGCTCAGACTGCAGGTAGCCGATGATCGCCGTCGCGGCGGCACCCAGCGCGGTCGCGACCGTCACGACGGGCGCCGCATTCCTGGCCACCGACCAACTGGCGACGATGAACACCGCGCCGCCGATGCACCAGGACACCATGCTGGACAGGGTGCGGTAGAAGGGCATCCGCAGCGCTCGGCTGCGCGCCAGTTCGGTGGCGGCCGGATCGGCCTCTGCCAGCAGGTTGTCATGGCGCTGCCAGCGGAATACCGGGAGGAGCAGCCGCAGATTCACCACCGCCCCGACGACGAACACCACGATTAGGGTCCCGGCCCAGATTGCCAAGTTAAGGGTCGGCAGGTCCTGCAGTTGAATGCGATCCTGGGGTGGTAGGCCGTAGCGCAGGAAGCCAAGCACGAAGAGGGCGCCGATAATGTCGGCCTGCAGCATGCTCAGCGCGAACAGCGGCCATGGGGTGCGCACCACCCACCGGACGAACCCGTTGGTTCGCCCGGGCAGTGCTGCCGCGGTTGTCACCAACCCACCGTATCGGTCGGCGGGGACGTGTCGGAAACCTTCAAGCGCCCCGGCAGGTCGCGTGTCCTGGCGAAATACCCCAAAAAGCATCTGTCGGCTGATATCACTAGGGTTACCGGTGATGTCCGGGGTGTTTACGCGGCTGGTAGGCCAAGAAGCGGTGGAAGCCGAACTGCTCCGCGCTGCCAACGCCGCCCGCGGTGATTCGTCTCACAATGCTCCGAACCAAGCTCCGAACCAAGCTCCGAACCAAGCTCCGAACGACGGGACCATGACGCACGCCTGGCTGATCACCGGGCCGCCGGGTTCGGGGCGCTCGGTCGCGGCGCTGGCCTTCGCGGCTGCCCTGCAATGCACTGCAGACTCTGCCGACGGTGGCCCTGGCTGTGGGAGCTGTCGCGCGTGTGCGACGACCATGGCTGGCACCCACGCCGACGTGCGGAGGGTCATCCCCGAAGGCCTGTCCATCGGCGTGGACGAGATGCGCGCCATCGTGCAGATCGCATCGCGCCGCCCCACGACCGGACACCATCAGATCGTCCTGATCGAGGATGCCGACCGGTTGACCGAAGGCGCCGCGAACGCCCTGCTCAAGGTCGTCGAGGAGCCGCCGCCATCCACGGTGTTCCTGCTGTGCGCGCCGTCGGTGGATCCCGAGGACATCGCTGTCACGCTGCGATCCCGGTGTCGCCATGTGGCCCTGGTGACGCCGTCGACCGAGGCGATCGCGCGAGTGTTGGTCGACAGTGACGGCCTGGCCGCTGAGACGGCCAGCTGGGCGGCGTCGGTCAGTGGTGGTCATGTGGGGCGGGCGCGCCGGCTGGCGACCGACCCAGAGGCCCGGCAACGACGCGAGCAGGCCCTCGGGCTGGTGCGCGATGCCGCCACCCCGTCGCGGGCCTATGCCGCTGTCGAGGAATTAGTGGCCGCTGCCGAAACCGAGGCCGCCGCGTTAACCGCGGATCGTGCCGAGGCCGAGACCGACGAGTTACGGACCGCCCTCGGGGCTGGTGGCACGGGCAAGGGCACCGCGGGGGCGATGCGGGGTGCCTTGGGGGCGATCAAGGATCTCGAGCGGCGGCAGAAGTCCCGTCAGACCCGGGCTTCGCGCGATGCGCTGGACCGGGCGCTGATCGATGTGGCGACGTATTTCCGGGATGCGCTGGTGCTTTCGGCGCGGGCGGGGGGAGTGCGGGCCAACCATCCGGATATGGCCGACGGGGTGGCGTCGCTGGCCGCCCACGCCGCGCCGGAGCGGCTGCTGCGCTGCATCGAGGCCGTGCTGGAGTGCCGCGACGCGCTGGCGATGAACGTCAAACCCAAATTCGCTGTCGACGCCATGGTCGCCACGGTCGGCCAGCAACTTGGGTGAGCCCGCCCGGCTGTCGTAGACTCGTGCCGCCTGGCGCCACGGCGCCAGAGCACAGCCGCCTTAGCTCAGTCGGTAGAGCGATTCACTCGTAATGAATAGGTCAGGAGTTCGACTCTCCTAGGCGGCTCCATTTCCGGCTCCACCCGGACTGGTTGGTGCCGCAGTGGAAGTAACCCGAATTTGACCCGCCCGTGTTGTAGACGCCCGAGTTACCACCGTCGCCCGAGACCAAAAAGCCCGAATCTTCAAAACCACTGCGCGATTCAGGGTGCCCGAGCTGTACGAGCTGTTCCCGGAGATCATGATGCCCGTCGTATATTCGCCAGTATCCGAGTTCAGCCAGCCCGAGTCGCCCTAGCCGCCCGAGTTCATGAATCCACTACCGTTGGCGCCGCCCGAGTTCATGTAGCCCGACACTTGATCGACGAGGTTTCCCTTAGCCGGCGTCTGAGGCGTGGATCGTATCCTGACCCGCGCGGTGTTTCTACGAGGCTTTTCATATCAAAAGCAGGCTTGCGTGGGTTGCCACCGGAAACCAGTCGACAAGGACGACTATCCGGATACTCATGCCGGCGCCAGGAAACCCACGGGTCCCGACGCGATGCACAACGACAGCGCCGTAGTGTCGGCGCGCACCGTGATCACGCCGCCGGCACCGGGCAGTCGGGCGAATACCCGGTTGAGTCCTGGATGCACCGGAACCCTGACGGCGGGTCCTTGCGTCATCGACAGCGTCATCGAGCCGTCGCTGTTGGCCAGGTAGTTAAGTTCGACGGTCCAGTCGGCGGGCAGCAGTGGGCCATCCAGGATCAGGCGCGCCGGCCTGTCGGGCTCGGCGAAGTATCCACACTGCGGCATGGGGCCCGGCACGATCGTCCGGACCCAGGTCACTCTCGCGTCGACTAGGCGCCCAGCGCTGTCCAGCATGCGCAATTGCGTTGTCGCCGAGGAAAATTCCGGTCTATCGCGCAGCAGGGCGAATATGTGGCTCGCCAGGTTTTCCGGCGCGGCAACCCGTTGCAGCACCAGCGGATCGACCTCCTGATCGAGCAGCGGCACATTCGACGCCGAGTGCGCGGCCGCCAAACCGGCGCGGGCATTCTGCAAATAGGGCTCGGCGGGATTGTCTCGCCAGCTGGTCAGAAAAGTCGCCGTCGAGTACAGGCTGCTGGTCAGGAACAGCACCGCCGCACCGGTCGCCAGCACCGTGCGTTTTACCGAGGCGTCCAGCCAATGCGCAGCGCTGCGGTTGGGTGCGCTCAACGCGACGGCGGCCAGCAGCGCCAAGACGACAACGAGATCCGGCAAGTACCTGAGGGTTTGGGCGAGTACCAGGGCGGTCAGTTTCGAAGACCGCATCAGGTAGATCGGCACCTGGCAGGCGGCCACGTATGCGACCGCGGTCAGCCACACCGGGCCGATGCGTTGCTTGCGGATCAGCGACAACGCCAGCGTCCCGATCAGCACCAGCCAGCCGAGCACCATCACCGTCGGCCCCGGCGTCGCCCACGGGGAGGCAGGCGCCCAGCGATCCCAGTGCCACGGACCGCCCGCCAGACCCGGCACGATGCCGTGGGTAACCGACCGAGACAGCAGGTCCCACGTCATCGACAGGTCAGAACTCCACCGCCGCTGGTTGACCACCTTCAGATAGAGCGACACCCAGCCAAGGGTCAGGGTCAGCGTCGAGATCCACAGCCGAATGCCTGCCCGCCACACCGTCCGCACCGCGGCCCGATCACCGTGCACGTGGCTGACCAGCACGGCCACCGCGAAGGCGACAAACGGGATCACCGCGGCCTTCTCGAAGAACAGCAGTCCGGCGAAGTAGGCCAGCAGGCCGGTGGCCGCGTAGCGGCGATTGCCGGTGCTGACCAGCAGGATCGCGTCGGCGCAGACCCAGGCCAGCGCAGCCAGCATCGGCAGCGAGTTCAGTGCCGCCGCCCACCACGCGAACGCCGGCACAGCCAGCGGAGTGAACAGTGCGAACGTCAGCGGGACTAGCAGCACCCGGCGCCAGCCCAGGATGACGTACAACGCTCTTAAGCAGGGCCAGCGAGGCCAGCAGCTGCAGCAGCCACGAGGCTGATCGCAGGCCCGGTCCAGTCCAGCGGCGTCAGCCGGTTGATTACCCCGGCAACCAGGAAGGCGGCCGGCATCACATGGCCGTCGTGGTCGTCGAACAGGTACGACGGCGACAGCAGGCCGTGTGTGCCGGCTTTGCCGATGAGAATCAGGTCGTCCCAGTAGAAGTAGCCGCGGAACGCCAGCACCGCGCGGACCGCCAGCTGCAAAACGATCAGCAGCGCCGCGGCTAAAGCGACCCCCCGGTATGGTGGGCCGGTGCGCGCACTGGTCACCGGGGCAGCCGGATTCATCGGGTCGACGCTAGTCGACCGTCTGCTGAGCGACGGCCACACCGTCGTGGGACTGGACAACTTCGCGTACCGGCCGGGCGACCAACCTCGAGCATCTGGCAGACAACCCCGCATACGTCTTCGTCGAGGCCGACATCGTGACCGCGGACCTGAACGCCATCCTCGACGAGCACCGGCCCGAGGTGGTGTTCCACCTGGCCGCGCAGATCGACGTCCGCCGTTCGGTGGCCGACCCGCAATTCGACGCCTCGGTCAACGTGATCGGCACCATCCGGCTGGCCGAAGCCGCGCGCGGCACCGGGGTCCGCAAAATCGTGCACACCTCGTCGGGTGGATCGATTTACGGCACCCCGCCCAAGTACCCGACCAGCGAGGACGACGCCGACCGACCCTGCTTCGCCCTATGCCGCGGGGAAGGTGGCGGGCGAGATCTACCTCAACACCTTCCGGCATCTGTACGGTCTGGACTGCTCGCACATCGCACCGGCCAACGTCTACGGCCCCCGCCAGGATCCGCACGGTGAGGCCGGCGTGGTGGCGATCTTCGCCCAGGCGCTGCTGTCGAGTAAGCCCACCAAGGTGTTCGCCGATGGCAGCAAAACCCGCGACTATGTGTTCGTCGACGACGTGGTGGACGCCTTCGTCAAGGCCTCCGGAGACGAGGGCGGCGGCCAGCGCTTCAACGTCGGCACCGGGATAGAAACCTCAGACCGGCAACTGCATTCAGCGGTGGCGGCGGCCGTCGGGGACCCGACGACCCGGAGTTTCACCCGGAGCGGCTGGGTGATCTGAAGCGGTCATGCCTCGATATCGGTTTAGCCGAAAGGGTTTTGGGCTGGCGACCGCAAGTTCAGCTGGACGACGGGATCCGCAGGACGGTGGACTATTTCCGCCACACGCGCACGGCTTAATTCTATTTGGGCTCTATTCGGGTGCTTGCGCACCCTCGAGCGCGACGGCGCGGGCAAGCCGCGCGTAGCGCAACTCCAAGTCCTTGAACCGCATGTACGTGCTCAGCGTGGTGAAACTGAACGCGATGATCAGCGCGTAGAGCATCAGGTCGGTGCCGCGGCCTATCCCGAACCAGTGCGCCACCACCGTGGTGTCGTCGGGCCGCAGCACGGCGTAGACGCCCCCCAGCACGAACAGGACATATCCGACCTTGACCCAGGCCCGGGACCGCGCACTTCTCCGCGACCGCAGCAGGTAGACCAGCAGCGCGACGATCGACCCGATCAGCAGCACCTGGATCCAGTTCACCGTGAATACCTCCCTCGCAGGAACCCGTCGAAAATGATGTTGACGCCGTTGAGTAGGGGTTGGCCCTTCGACTTCGAGTATTCGGTGTAGAGCACCTCGACCGGTTCTTCTGCTACCCGCCAATGGTTTTCGGCGATCAACAGGACGAACTCGTTGGCATGGCTCATGCCGCTCATCGTGATGTTCAGGCCGTCGGCCACGGTCTTGTTGAACACCCGCAGGCCATTGTTGGTGTCGGTCAGGCCGAGCCGGCGCCCGCGCCGGCTCAACCGCGCCGCGGTTTGCAGCACGATCCGTTTCAGAAACGGCGGCTGGCTGCCCTCGTTCTCGGCGGCGAATCGCGTTCCGATCACCACGTCGACGTCACCCGCGCGGAGCCGGTCGACCATTGCGGCCAGGTCTTTGACGCGGTGCTGGCCGTCGGCGTCGAAGGTGGCGAAAATCTGCGCCCCGGGTTGCCGGCGGGCGTACTCGATACCGGTCTGGATGGCGGCACCCTGGCCCAGGTTCACCGGGTGGCGCACCAGGTGAGCCCCGGCCCGCAAAGCGATGTCCCCGGTGCCGTCGACGCTGCCGTCGTCCACGCACACGACATGGTCGAAAGCCGACCGAACATCGGCGACGACCTCGGCGATGACGGCGGCTTCGTTGAAGGCGGGGATGACGATCCAGGCGTCGGAAGAGTGCATCGGTTAAGTTTCGTCCGTCATTTGGGCTCAGGCTAAGCGTCCGGCGCGCGCCAGCGCCACCAGATGGACGGCGATTCCCACCAGCGGACCGCACAACAGGGCAACCACGGTGCGGGTCTGCAGCGGCAACGGCGCCAGCAGCAAGAGCCCCGAGGCCACCGTCGCGGCGACCCAGCCGAGCGAATACGCCCGATGCAGGGCGGCCGCCACGGCGGCGGCACCGGTGAGCGTGAGCATGGCGATCGCTACCGCGGCCCCGGTCAGCCAGGCGAGCAGCGCGCTGCTGGCGTCGTATTGTGACCCGAACCCGACCCGCAACAACCACGGGCCCACCAGGCCAGCCGCCAGCACTCCGATCGCGCCGATGCCGGCGATGATGCCGGCCGGCCCGATCAGCGCCCGCAACCGGTCGCTGCGTTCGTCAACGAAATGCGCGATCAGGTTGCCCTGCATGGCGGTCAGCGGCACCAGCAGCGGTGCGCGGGTCAAAGTCACCGCGAGGATCACCACACCACCCTGCGCCCCCAGCTCACTGCTCGTCAGCTTCAGCAGCACCGGAAAGCCCATCACCAGAATCGCGCTGGCACCGGCCGCGGTAATCGAATGGGCGGCTCCGCGCAGGAAGGTCGCGGTACTGCCGGACGTTCGCAGCCGGGCGGTTGCGCGTGCGGTGGGCGATGCCATGAGCATGATCAGCCAGGCCGTGGACCCGGCCACGGTTGCCCACAAGAACCCGGTCAGGCCCCATCCGACCACGAACGTCGCGGCCGCGATCGTCACCCGGGAGACCGCATCGGTCACCATCAGCGCCCCGTACCGGGTCCATTGGTCGGTGCCGGCCAGCATGCCCAGCAAGGTGGCATGCAGGCAGAACGCGGCCACACCAACGCTGAGCAGTCCCACCGACAACCAGCGTGCGTCCACGAACAGCCGTCCGCTCCACAAGGGCGAGCTGCCGGCGATCAGAACGGCCGCGACCACGCCGACCGCGGCAGCGACTCGCAGCGGATGCGTGCGATTCCCGGTCGCGGCCGTCCACATATCGCGACGCGCGGACTTCCCGGGTCGTCTCTTGCAGCAAGCCGTTAGCCGCACCGGTGAACAGGCCGAACGCCCCCCAGAACACCCCGAACACCGAGAAGCCGCCGGGAGCCAGGTCGCGCGCTGCCAGATAGATCACCACATAGCCGCACGCCGCGCTGAGCGCGGTCGCGGTGCCGACCCGGGCCACACTGCCCCGCGCAATCGGCCCCCGCGAGGCTCCCGTGGCTGTCATCGGGACAGCAGCGTCAGTGCGCCGCCAGTCTTGAACCGTTCCACCGAGCGCAGCACTTCCGCTTCGGCTTCGGCGCGGTCCGACCCAGTCGGCCGCCTTGACGAACTTGCCCGGCTCGAGGTCCTTGTAATGCACGAAGAAATGCTTGATCGCTTCCAGTTCGAAGGCCGGAACGTCGGCGACGTCCTGGATGTGGTCCCAGCGCTTGTCGCCGGCCGGGACGCACAGCACCTTGGCGTCGCCGCCGGCCTCGTCGACCATGTTGAACATCCCGACCGGGCGCGCCTCCACCAGCACGCCGGGGAACAGCGGCTCCGGCAGCAGCACGAGCGCGTCCAGCGGGTCGCCGTCTTCGCCGAGGGTGTCCTCGATGAAGCCGTAGTCGGTCGGGTACGCCATCGGGGTGTAAAGGTAGCGATCCAGCCGAACCCTGCCAGTCTCGTGGTCCACCTCGTACTTGTTCCGTTGGCCTTTCGGGATTTCGATGGTCACGTCGAATTGCACGTGTCGGCTCCTCGGGTCTTGGGTTCTGGGTGGGTTCTGGGTAGGTCGGTTGCGTCGCGGATCCACCCTAGTCCAGCCGCGTCAGGCCTATTCGGCAGAATAGGAGGCAGACAGTCAGGAGAGGGATGGGTCCAACTCGCTGGCGGAAATCCACGCATGCGTTCGTCGGGTTGGCCGTGCTTGCGTTCGTTGCCGCCATTGTGGCGGCGGCGACGCTCGTCACCACGGCTGGTCACAGCGACGCTGGCGACCGGGCTCTCGTACCGCCGCCGCCCGCGCCGACGGTCAAACCGGGAATGCTGCCGGTCAGCCGAAACCGCGGTGACGCCCAGCGCCGCCGGTCTGGCGGCCGCATTGGCGGCCGGCGGTGATCGACCCCAACCTGGGCAGGCTGGGGGGTCGCGTCACCGACGCCATCACCGGAAAAGAGCTCTGGCAGCTCGCGTCCAGACGTGCCTTTGGAGCCCGCCTCGACGAACAAGGTGCTGACCGCGTCCGCTGCGCTGCTGGCACTGGATCATCAGGCCCGGGTCAGCACCCGCGTGGTGGCCGGCGGCTCCAATTCGCAGGGGCCGGTCGTGCTCGTCGGTGCCGGAGATCCAACGCTGTCGGCGGCGCCAGCCAGTAAGGAAACCTGGTACCGGGGCGCGGCGCGGATAGCCGACCTCGTCGAGCAGGTCCGGCGCAGCGGCGTGACGCCAACGGGGGTGCAGGTGGACGTCTCGGCGTTCAGCGGCCCCACGATGGCGCCGGGCTGGGATCCGCTCGACATCGACGGCGGCGACATCGCCCCGATCGAGTCGGCAATGATCGACGCCGGGCGCACCCAGCCGACGACGGACACATCACGTCGGTCCAGGACACCGGCCCTTGATGCCGGGCGCGAACTGGCCAAGGGCCTGGGTCTCGATCCGGCGGCCGTGACGATCGCCGCCGCACCATCCGGGGCGCGGCAGCTGGCCGTGGTCCAGTCGGCGCCGTTGATCCAGCGGCTGTCGGAGATGATGAACGCATCGGACAACGTGATGGCCGAGTGCATTGCGCGGGAAGTCGCGGCCGCCTCCGGCCGGCCGCAGAGCTTCTCAGGAGCGGTCGACGCGGTGACCAGACAGTTGAGCACCGCGCATATCGACACCGCCGGGGCCGCGCTGGTGGATTCCAGTGGGCTTTCCGTCGACGACCGATTGACGGCAAAGACGCTCAACGGTGCGGCGCAAGCAGCGGCCGGACCCGACCAGCCGGCGATGCGTCCGCTGCTGGACCTGCTTCCGATCGCCGGCGGCAGCGGCACCCTGGCCGACCGCTTTCTCGGCACGGCCAGCAACCGGGGCCCGGCCGGCTGGTTGCGGGCCAAGACCGGCTCACTGACGGCGATCAACGCGTTGGCCGGCGTGGTCACCGACAGCAGCGGACGGGTACTCACGTTCGCGTTCATCTCAAATGCCGCGGGCATCAACGGCCGCAACGCGTTGGACGCCCTAGCCACTCGGCTATGGACATGTGGGTGCGCATGACCGCAACCTCTGACCTGACCCTGGGCACCGCCGTGGACTGGCGCTTCGCCGCCACCGTCGGCCAGCGGCTGGCCCGGCCCGGTCCGCCGTCCACCGACTACACCCGCCGCCAGGTGATCGATGAATTGACCAGTGCGGCGTTGAAGGCCGAACCGCCGGTGCGCGACGTCACGGGCTTGGTCACCAACGGCGCGATACCGGCCGCACGGGTCATTGATCGGCAGGCGTGGATCGGGGCGGCGGCCGAATCGATGCGGGTGATGACCAACGGAAGTGACAAACCACACGGGTTTCTGACTGGCCGGATCGCTGGTGCGCAAACGGGTGCGGTGCTGGCGTTCGTGTCGTCGGGGATCCTCGGTCAGTACGACCCGTTCGCAACCGCCGAAGACGGCTGCCTGCTGCTGGTGTATCCAAACGTCATCGCCGTCGAGCGGCAATTGCAGATCGAGCCCAGCGATTTCCGGCTGTGGGTATGCCTGCACGAGGTGACCCACCGGGTGCAGTTCACCGCCAACCGCTGGTTGTCCGGGTATATGTCGCAGGCGCTCGGGCTGTTGACCCAAGACGCCGGCGAAGACATCGGGCAGATGGTGAGTCGGCTCGCGGAATTCGTCCGGAACCGCGATGCCAGCGCGCCCGGGATCGTCGGAGTGGTGCGCGCCGTACAGTCCGAGCCGCAGCGCAAGGCCCTGGATCAGCTCCTGGTGCTCGGCACGCTGTTGGAGGGCCACGCGGACCACGTGATGGATGCGGTGGGGCCGCTGGTGGTCCCGTCGGTGGCCACCATCCGCCGCCGATTCGACGAACGTCGGAATCGCAAGCAACCGCCGTTGCAGCGCCTGTTGCGCGCGCTGCTGGGCCTCGATGCCAAGCTCAGTCAGTACACCCGCGGCAAGGCGTTCGTCGATCATGTGGTGGGCCGGGTCGGAATGGAGCGATTCAACACCGTCTGGTCCGGACCCGAGACGCTGCCGCTGCCTGAGGAAATCGAAGAACCGCAGCGATGGATCGACAGGGTGCTGTAGGGCAGCTGCGCGCGGCTGTCCGGGCGTTCGCTGGTACCTATCTGGTGGCCGCCGAGCCATGGTGCGTCGCGCTCTCCGGCGGCCCGGACTCGTTGGCCCTCACCGCGGTCGCGGCCGGTCTGCGACCCACCACGGCGCTGGTCGTGGATCATGGGCTGCAGCCCGGTTCGGCAGCCGTCGCCGAGGCCGCGCGCACCCACGCCATTGCGTTGGGATGTGTTGACGCGCAGGTGCTTTGCGTTCAAGTCGAAAGTGGAGGCGGCCCTGAGGCGGCGGCCCGCGCCGCGCGGTACGCCGCGCTGGAAGCCCACCGGAAAGGACCGGTGTTGTTGGCGCACACGCTCGATGATCAAGCGGAGACGGTGCTGCTGGGTCTGGGCCGCGGTTCGGGGGCGCGCTCGATCGCCGGAATGCGGCCGCACGATCCGCCGTGGTGCCGACCGCTGCTGGGGGTGCGGCGCGCCGCAACGCATGCCGCCTGCCGGGAGCTGGGCCTTGACGCGTGGCAAGACCCGCACAACACCGACCTGCGTTTCACCCGGGCCAGGCTGCGCCACGAGGTGCTGCCACTGCTGGAAGACGCGCTGGGTGGCGGGGTAGCCGAGGCGCTGGCCCGCACCGCGACGGCGCTGCGCGAGGACACCGAGCTGATCGACACGCTCGCCATCCACGCGCTGCCCGGCGTTGCGGCCGAATCCGGGCTCCAGACCAAGAGCCTGGCTACGCTGCCCGACCCGGTTAGACGACGGGTGATTCGCGGCTGGTTGCTGGCCGGCGGCGCGACCGGGCTGACCGACAAGCAGATCCGCGGCGTGGACGCGCTGGTCACCGGCTGGCGCGGGCAGGGCGGCGTGGCGGTCGGGTCCGCGTTGCGCGACCAGCGATTGGTCGCAGGACGGCGCGACGGCGTGCTGACGATGTGGCGCGAGCCTGTGTAAACATGGCACGCTGTGGTCGTGACCCACAGCTCCGCGGCGAGCACCCCAGAGCAGATAGGGGAGCTGTATCCGGGAGATATCAAGTCGGTGCTGCTCACCCCGGAGCAGATTCAGGCCCGCATCGGCGAGCTCGGCGAACGAATCGGCAACGATTACCGCGAACTTGCCGGGGAGGACGGCCAGGATCTGCTGTTGATCACCGTGCTCAAGGGTGCGGTCATGTTCGTCACCGATCTGGCGCGCGCGATTCCGCTGCCCACGCAGTTCGAGTTCATGGCCGTCAGCTCTTACGGTTCTTCGACCTCGTCGTCTGGAGTGGTGCGGATCCTCAAGGACTTGGACCGCGACATCCACGAACGCGATGTGCTGATCGTCGAGGACGTCGTCGACTCGGGTCTGACGTTGTCGTGGCTGCTACGCAACTTGACCGCCCGGCATCCGCGTTCGCTGCGGGTGTGCACATTGCTGCGCAAGCCTGACGCAGTGGGCGCCAATGTTGCGATCGCGTACGTGGGCTTCGACATTCCTAACGAATTCGTCGTCGGCTACGGCCTCGACTACGACGAGCGCTATCGCGACCTGTCATACATCGGGACACTCGACCCACGGGTCTATCAGCAGTAGTTATTCGAGTTCCCAGGCGGCGGTCACCGAGAAACTGACCGTCTGCTGACCCGGCTCTAGTGGCACTGCGGTCGGCATGGCCCTTGTCGGTGCGAACGGCACCTTCGCCGAGGGAGTGCCGCCCGTCTCCTCCGAGATGGAAAGCACCCTGCCCAGCGCTAGTCCGGACAGCTGCGCGTATTGGGCGGCGCGGTCCTTGGCGTCGTTGAAAGCACGCGCACGCGCATCCTTTACCAGCTGTGAGTCATCGGCGATGGAGTAGCTGACTGAACTGATCCGGGTGGCGTCGCCCCCGGTGCCGACAATGAGTGCCAGGATCCGCGACGCGGTGTCGGCCGGGTGGATCTTGACCGCGATTGCATTGCTGGCACGGTAGCCGGTGATGGTGGCGGTGCCGTTGGGTCCGGGATTGCTGTACTGCGGCGACAGCGTCACCTGGGTGGTGCTGATCTTCTGACGATCGATGCCTGCGCCGACCAGTGCGTCGATGACGGCTTGCTGACGCTCGTTGGTCTGGTTCATCGCGGCGGTGACGTCGGGTGCGGTGAATTCGATGCCGACGTTCGCGGTCAAGGTATCCGGGACCCCCTGCACTTGCCCCGAACCCACCACAGTGACCTGACGCGGGTTGGCCCCGGGCGCCGTCGAACTGTTCGAATCACAGCCGGCCAGGGCGGCGATAGCCGCTCCGGCAGCGGCCAAAGGAATCGATCTGCGGAAAAACGCGCTGGTTTTCGCCATGCCTGCCAACACTAGCGCGGCTCTTGCCTCAGAAGGGCGGATCGTCAGGCAGGGCTGTCATGGAGCCCTTGAACACAGCCAACTTGTCGCGCATCCGGTTCCGGAATTTCCTCGTGTCGATCTCCCGCCTTCGGGCCGTTATGTTTGCGCGCCCGAGCGATTCGGGCGCCCGGTCTACGGGGCTGCAGAAGCGGATCGGCACCAGCGGGGAGGTCCGATAGATCTGGCCGGTAGGCGAAGTCCACGGAACTTCTTGAGGCGATCACGTTGACGGCAACGACATTTGCGGTTTGTCGTGGCGTTCGGTGAGATGAGGTCTCGGTCGATGACGATTCGCATTGCCGTTGGCGAATGGCTAGCCGCTAACATGGGTGCACATTGCTGGAGTTCAGACGAAACGAGAGTACTTTTGGGCGACGACGTAGCGACGGAAGGTGCGGGGACGGGGGAACTGGCAGCCCGTCTGAACAAGCTCTTCGAGGTCATGCGTCGGCCGAATTCGCCGCCGCTGTCGAATGCTGCGGCCGCGGCCGCGATCACCAGCCAAACCGGCGTCTCGATCAGCCCGGCGTACCTGTGGCAGCTCAGAAACGGAGTCAAGGACAACCCAACGGTTCAGCATCTGCGCGCCGTCGCCGAGTTTTTCGGGGTGCCGGTGAGCTATCTCATTGATCGCGACCCGAACCCTCAGGTCGAAGCGCAACTCAATCTCCTCCAAGCATTGCGCGATAGTGGCGTGCGGGACTTGGCAATGCGCGCGAGCGGCCTCACTCCGAAGGCGCTCAACAGTGTGGCCCTGATTCTGGACCGCGTTCGCGAGCTTGAGCAGCTTCCGCCGATCGGGCCTCCTGATGGGCCGTGAGGTGCAGCTGTAAATGGAAATGTCGAACGCTGACATGCTGGCGCTGGCGCGCCGCCAGCCGATCCCGGTCCCCTGGAACCGAGACGTCTTTATTCGTAATCTCGCTGAATTGCGCGGCCGCCCAATCAGATTGGTTCCGACCGACACCGCGGCCCTGGCCGACAGTCCATGCGGGCTCTGGCTGGCTCGCGATACGGACGACCTGATCCTGCATGAGATCGGAACCACCGATTACCACATCGACCAGATCGTGGGCCATGAGATAGGGCACATGCTCCTGGGCCACCTCCGAAGCCCGGCTTTCGGTGACGACAGGGCGCGCGAACATGATCTGTGCCGCCAAGTCTTGCCCGACATTGATCCTCGAACCGTGCGTGCCGTGCTGGGACGCAGTAACGGTGGCAGCGACCAAGAGCGAGATGCCGAAATGTTCGCTTCCCTGCTGATGATTGCTGCCACCGAAGCCAACGAGCGCTCATCGGTGATGATGCGTAGCGCCTTCTTCCGTCGCCAATGACCTCCACCGTCCCAGGCATCGTCGCCTGGCCCGTGATCACATTTATGGCGATCATTCTCGCTGCACGCCTGCGCTGGTGCAGGACAAACCTTTACGACACCTACTACAACAACCTGATGGCATGGGTCATGCTGGCCCAGCTCCTGCGTGAGCACGATGTAGAAGTCGTGATGTCCAGAAGCGCCCTGATGACCGTCACCACTGCCCAGCAATTGGTATACGTTGCGATCATCTTCGCGTCCACCGAATTCATTGGATTCACGATGTTGTGGACTAACCTTTCGCCGGTCGAAACGCGCCGCGGTCACCGCTACTACCGGCTGGCCGCGGTCGTTTTGTGCGTGGCATACCTGGCAGCTGCCACCCGTGCCCGCGTCGCCGGTCAAACCCTTGAAGTCGCCGGTGGCTGTCGAGCGCGGTCTTGGCATGGTGCTTCTGCGTAACGATGATTCTCGTTCTGGCGGCTCGCGCAGGTTGGATGTTCGCAGCCGAGCTGGGCAAGAGCACCCAGCGCCGTGAGCTCCTGCTCGCCGTTGGCGGGCTGCTGCTCGGAGTCGGGATCGCGGCAGGCTCCCTGGAGGCGCTGGTCTTGGCCATGACTGACCAGCTCGGCTGGACAAACGCCCTGAAGTTCCGGCTCTGGTTTCATGGCTTCGAGTTCTTCGTTGTAGCACTCGTCACCTTCATCTTCGGCACGGTTCCGCTCGCGGTGAAACTGCGGTGTTACCTGGGACTGGATCCCACCAGCCGAGCCTGGCATAAATTAGACGCTCTACGGCTGAGCCTGACAACCGCGGTCCCGGAAAGCAGTTTCAACCTCGACCACGGCGACCATCGATTCCAAAAGACCACCCTGCAACTGCACCAAGCCGTTATCGAAATCCGCGACGCTATCCTGCAGCTGAGACCCTATTTTCGCGACTTAGCGGCACACGAGCTGGCCGGGTTCTTCCGGGCAAACTCCGTGCCGGCCGGCGAACGCGACGCCGCGACGCGCACCGTTGAGCTGGCGCATGCCGTCAAAGCCAAAATCGCAGGCGCCACACCAGGATTAACCGACATGACAACGAGGGTGCGTTCCCGATCGACAACGCTCAACGAGGAAGTTGCCGAACTGTTGACACTGGCGAAATGGTGGGAATCCGCCTGCGCGGCCACCGGACAGTTGGCCCTGACGGCGCCCGGAGTGAAAGCGAGCTCACCGGCATGACCGCGGCATCTCAACCCGGCCAGCCAGGCCCGCCCCATTTTAAGTTTCCTGGCATCGGTGATCTCAGCACAATCGACTTCGACATACCCGCCCAAAGCGTGAACGCTTAACCGTGCAAATTCGGCGACGGATGATTAAAACCGTGGGCTGTACCACGAAACGATGATTACCGCATAGGCGAACTCGCCGACGCATGGAACAGGCGGCGTATATGCCAGTTTCCGTTGTAGCAGAGCCACAGTTACTGCTATAACTGCTTCGTCCGGCAATACTCGGCTCTGCGGACCGCGCCAATGCTCTAGCGCGGGACCCCCGGCTCGAGGCGGCAAAGGAAGGACTCGCGTGCACCGTCAAGTCGAGCGACTCGCCACGAGCGGACGGCGAGAAAAAATCCTGCGCGGAGCTGACGGGCAATTCACCAATACCGCCGTATCCCGGTCCGCTTGCTAAGCCGCGCTGCGCCCGACCACGAGTAAGCGACGGCAAGCGAAGGCCCATCAGACGCCGTAAAGCGAGACGAGCGGGCGGACCGCCACCTCGGCGCAGACACCACCCAGACCGGCTAACAGCCAACCCCCGCGATAATCCCGGAAGGACACGACATGCTGCATCGGGTCGCGCTATTGGCTATCGCCGCGCCGCGGCGGGTCATCGCGGTGGCCGTGCTGGTCTTTGTCGTGACGTCGGTATTCGGTATCCCGGTTGCCACACGCCTCTCGGCCGGCGGATTTCGGGATCCGGGCTCGGAGTCGACCCGGGCTGGTCGGCTATTGGCGGACAAGTTCGGTCAAAGCGATCAGCAGATGCTGATCCTGGTGACTGCGCCCAAAGGCGCCCGCAGCGATCAAGCTCGTCAGGTCGGCGCCGATATCGCCGACCAGCTGCAGCAGTCGCCGTACGTGCTCAGCGTCTCCTCGGCGTGGACCTCTACGCCGCAGGTCGCCGCAGGGCTGGTGGACAAGGATGGCAAGTCCGGGTTGATCGTGGGCTACCTCAAGGGCGGGGAAAACGACGCGCAGAAATACGCCAAAACACTGTCCGATGAAGTGGGGGGCGACCGAGGTGGAGTGACCGTGCGCGCCGGCGGTATCGCGATGGCCTACGTACAGGTCAACAACCAAACCGAGCTCGATCTCGTGTTGATGGAGTCCATCGCGATCCCGTTTAGCTTCCTGGCACTGGTGTGGGTGTTCGGCGGACTGCTGGCGGCGGCTTTGCCGATCGCCGTGGGGCTCATCGCCGTTGTGGGTTCGATGTCGATTTTGCGCCTGATCACCTTCGGCACCGAGGTGTCGATTTTCGCGCTCAACCTCAGCACCGCGCTGGGCCTTGCTCTGGCGATCGACTACACGCTGCTGATCATCAGCCGCTACCGCGACGAGCTGGCCGACGGCAGCACCTGCAACGAGGCACTGATCCGGACTATGGTCACCGCTGGGCGCACTGTGCTGTTTTCGGCGATCACCGTCGCCTTATCGATGGCTGTGATGGCGTTGTTCCCGATGTACTTTTTGGCGTCGTTCGCATACGCAGGGGTGGCCACGGTCGCATTCGCAGGTACCGCGGCGATCATGGTGACCCCGGCGGCCATCGCGCTGCTGGGGAACAGGTTGGACGGCCTGGATGTCCGCCGACTGGCACGTCGGGTGCTGCGCCGGCCCGATCAGGTGCAGAAGCCACCAGAGCAGCTGTTCTGGTACCGGTCAACCAAGCTCGTGATGCGCCGGGCAGTGCCCGTCGGACTGGCTGTGGTGGCCGTCCTGGTGCTGCTCGGGGTTCCGTTCCTCGGGGTGAAGTGGGGCTTTTCCGACGATCGCCTGCTGCCGCGCACCGCGTCCGCACATCAGGTGGGCGACCAGCTGCGCGAGGATTTCGCCAACGATTCCACCGCGGCGGTTTCCGTCGTAATCCCCGATGCTCGTGACCTGGACCGAACCGACCTTGACCGTTACGCGGCCGACCTGTCGCGGGTGCCCGATGTATCGGCGGTCACCTCCCCGACCGCAACCTTCGCTGGCGGCAACAAGGTTGGACCACCGGCGGCGGCGACCGGTGTCGCTGACGGCAGTGCGTTTTTGACCGTCACCAGCGCAGCGCCGTTGGACTCGCCGGCGTCTGATGTCCAACTCGATCGGTTACACGGCGTGCCGGGCCCAGCTGGGCGGTCGGTCCAGATTGGCGGGCTCGCGCAAGCCAACCGCGACACCGTCAACGCCATCACCTCGCGGCTGCCATTGGTGTTCGGGTTGATCGCAGTTATCACATTCATATTGCTATTTTTGCTCACCGGTAGCGTGGTGCTGCCGCCGAAGGCGTTGATCCTCAATGTGTTATCGCTGACGGCGACGTTCGGCGCGCTGGTATGGATCTTTCAGGAGGGCCATCTTGGCGCCTTGGGGACGACGCCTACCGGCACGCTGATCGTCAATATTCCGGTGCTGTTGTTTTGCATCGCCTTCGGCCTGTCGATGGACTACGAGGTGTTTCTGGTCTCGCGGATCCGCGAGTACTGGCTGGCGTCGTCGCGTACCAGTCAAGCCAACGACGAGAGCGTGGCGCTGGGCGTTGCCCGCACCGGGCGGGTGATCACCGCCGCGGCGGTGGTGATGTCAATTTCGTTTGTCGCGTTGACTGCGTCGCAAGTGTCCTTCATGAGGATGTTCGGGCTGGGTCTCACACTTGCCGTACTGATGGATGCAGCCCTCGTGCGCACGGTGCTGGTTCCGGCGTTTATGCACTTGCTCGGTCGCTTCAACTGGTGGGCTCCGCAACCGCTGGCCTGGCTGCACGATCGCGTCGGCATCAGCGAATCCCTTGGCCACGACAAGCAAATAACCCCCGCTCGTGTCGCCGTCGAGGAAAGCTAGCTGGCCCGCCGATTCCCAGCGACGCGACGCCGACGTGGCTCCCCGCGCGGCAAGGCGGTCACTAATAGAAGAGCCCAACCCATCGATCGGCCCCTCGGCCCGTTCCACGGCGGCCTCCCGGTCCCGAACGTGCGGGGCCGCGCCCCGCCACCGTCACGGAGTGACGAGAATCTTGCAGTGCCGTTCGGGGTCAGCGAGATCGTCGAACGCCGCGCCCACGCCCTCCAGGCCGACCTCTCCGGTGATCATCGGCGTTGCGTCGATCTCGCCCTCGGCCAGCGCGTGCAGCGTGCCGGCGAACTCCTCCGGGGTTTGGGCCAGTGACGAATTGCACGTTGATCTCTTTGGCGATGGCGAAGAAGGGGTGCACGGTGTCGGGTTGCATGCAGACCCCGGCAACGACCAAGCGCGTGCCGTGCCGCGCCCGCAACAGGATGTCGTCAATGATTCCGGGCACTCCGACCGCCTCGAACACCACCGCCGGTTTGACGGAGTCAAACGGCGAGCCATCTGCCGGATCCAGCACCCGGTGCGCCCCCATTGCGGTTGCCAGCTCTCGCCGTCTCGGTGAAAAGTCCGCTGCCACGACGTTTTCGACGCCGCGCGCCCGGAGCGAAGCGATGATCGCGATGCCGATGGGACCGCAACCGATCACCAGCGCAGTTTCACCGGTCGCGATGTTGGACTTGTTGACGGCGTGCAACCCTACGGACATCGGCTCGGTCAGGGCGGCATGCTTGAGGTCCAGGCCGTTGGGGATAGGCAGCAACATCGGAACCGAGAGGAGCATCCGCTCAGCGTAGCCCCCCATCGTGCTGTTGCTGAAGACGATCGGGTCAAAGCCCTTGGTGGACAGCAACACCGGGAGAGAGGTGACCAACGTACCCGCCGGATGGGTTTCGGTGTCAGGTCCGGCTTCGAGTATCTCGGCGCTGAATTCGTGACCCATGAAGACGTCGTGGCTCAGATCGATGTCCAGGGCCCCGGCGCCGCCGGCGACCCGATCGCTCATCTCCAGCACCTGGTCGCCGTGGGCGGCGAAATGCAGGTCTGAGCCGCAGATTCCACAGGCGCGCACGGCGACGAGCACCTGACCGGGCCCGGGCACCGGTTCGGGCACATCGTCGCGATAGACCATCCGGTTGTCTCGCAAAACGGCGGCACGCATCAGTTCCTCACGCCTTTCTGTTCGTCGACATGCTCGGTGATGGCTTTGACCACAGCCTGACCGGCGCGGCCGATCAGCTGTTCCCGATTGTCTCTGGCCCAGTCATGCGATGACCGGGGTGCTTCGAGTTGTCCCTTGAAGTAGGGAATCACTTTGCGTGCGAACAGGTCATAGCAGTGATAGGTGGCTTCGGGCGAGGCCCAGTCGTGGCCGAGCATCAGCAGTGTCCCGAAACCCCCCGACCGTTCCTGCAGATCTTCGATGTACGCGATCGCGTCGTCCGGTGTGCCGATACAGCAATTTCCCTGCGCCGCATACTCGGCAACGAACTCGCGGGGCGATTGCGTGCCGTCGACCGAGTTGGACAGCGGGACGAAGCCGGCCGCGCCGAAATAGTTTGCGAAATCCTGTAGTCCGTAGACGCAGTCGTCGATCGCCTGGTCCCTGCTGTCCGCAATGTGCATGATGCTCAACACGCGCCAATCGGCCCGGTCCGGCTCGTCCCGACCGGCTTTGGCGGCCTGTTCGCGGACAATGTCCCACGTGTTTTCCACCGCGGCGTACCCGCCGGGCACCGACATCGACAGCGAAAGCAGCGACGTGCCCAGCGCGCCCGCCAGCCGGGGTCCGGACGGCGAAATCATTGCCGCCGTGGAGATTTCCGGATAGGGCCAGGTGTAGGGCCGGATGTGCAACTGCGCGTGCTGCAGGGTGAACCAGTCGGAGTGGCGGTCGATCCGTTCTGTGGGTGCTGCGCGAAACAGCGCCAGGATTGCCTCCAGCGACTCGTGCATCATCCGCCGCTGCTCGATAGGGTCGATACCCATCATGTAGGCGTCCGACGGCAGCGCGCCTGGACCGGTACCGAACATGACACGGCCGCGGGTCAGGTGATCCAGCAGCACCCAGCGGTCGGCCACCATGAGTGGATGGTGATAGGGGAGTGAGACCACTCCGGTGCCCAGCCGGATGTGCTTGGTCCGCTCCGCCGCGGCGGCGATGAACACCTCCGGGCAGGCGATGAGCTCGTATCCGCCGGAGTGATGTTCGCCGAACCACGCTTCGTCGAAGCCCAGGCGGTCCAGCGCGACGACGCGGTCCATGTCGTATTCCAATGCCAGCGTGGGGGATTGGCCGGTCGGATGAAACGGCGTGATAAAAACGCCGAACCGCAGTGGGGCGCTCATCGCAATTCCAATCCGTTGAGGAAGTCCAACAGCGCCGCATTGACCTCATCGGGTCGTTCCTGCTGTATCCAGTGCCCCGCGCCGTCGATCATCAGTTGACGGTACGGGCCGGAGATCACCTCCGAAACGCGGTCCGCACGGGTGAACGCCAACACCGGATCGGCCGTTCCGGCGATGAACAACGACGGCACCGAGATTTTGGCGTCGGCGAGTTCGGTGGTGGTCTCCCAGTTCCGGTCCATATTGCGGTACCAGTTCAGGCCGCCGGTGAACCCGGTCCGGGTGAACTCGGTGATGTAGTGGTCGAGTTCGTCCTGGCTGATCCAGTCCGGCAGCGCGTCGGGTTCGGACAGCCGATCGGTCAACCCCTCTGGGCCGGGGGCCAGCATCCGTATCGCCGAGTCCTGGTCGTCGGGTGACGGCTGACCACCCAGCATCCGGCGCATGAACCGGGCGGGGTCCCCGTTGAGTTCGGCGTCGGCGACGCCTGGTTCCTGGAAATAGAGGATGTAGAAAAAGTTCTCGCCGAACGTGCGCCGCAACGCCACAGTCGTCGGCCTCTTGGCTCGGGGCACCGGGGGAACGCTCAACCCGGCTATCGCCGTAACCCGGTCAGGGTGCAGCAGCCCGGCATTCCACACCACCATGGAACCCCAGTCGTGGCCAATCCAGACGGCGCGCTCCACGCCGACGTCGTCGAGCAGGCCCACCAGGTCGCCCGTCAACTCGTGGATGTCGTAGGCGTCGATCGCGTCCGGACGAGACGAGCCGCCGTAGCCGCGCTGATCGGGTGCCAGCACGTGATAGCCCGCCTCGACGAGAGCCGGAATCTGGTGCCGCCACGAGTAGGCCAGTTCGGGAAAACCGTGGGCCAGGATCACCACAGGTGCGCCGCGCTCGCCGGCCTCAATCACCCGCAGGCGCACACCGTTGGTATTGACCAGCCGTTCGGTCGACAGAGGCTTCGATACGGGCATGCCTCACCAAATCACAACGACACGCCGCTGAGAAGGGCCACTTAGCGCGTCAGCCTCCAGCTCCTCACCTCGAACGGCATCAGTGCCACGCTCGCAGTCCGCTGCTGCGGCTCTTCCATCAGTGTCACGGCATCGGCCTTCCAGCCCTCCGCCGTCACGGCGAAATCGCCACGGCGGCCAGCGGGTTCGTAGACGCGGAATACCAGGCCCTTGCCGTCCTCGGCGGCCTTCAACGCCGAGAACGCCGCCGGAATGCCTGCAACGCGGAGCGGCGTCACCGTACCCAAAGCCACGCCCGACACGTCTTTCGCCAGCAGCGGCTGGTTCAGGTCCTCGGCCTCCTCGCGGACGCCGCCCTCGTGCCAGTCGCCTTCGTGCGGCAGCAAGGCGTAGGCGAAACTCTGCGTGCCCTCGTCGGCGAGCGGGTCGGGATAGATCGGCGAGCGGAGCAGGCTCATGCCGAGCAGATTGCCCTTCACGTTGTGGCCGTACTTGGCGTTGTTGAGCAGCGCCACGCCGAAACCCGGCTCGCTGAGGTCGATGAAGCGATGCGCCACCGCCTCGTACATCGCCTGGTCCCAGCTCGTATTGGCGTGCGTCGGGCGCAGCACCACGCCGTTCGCGCATTCGAACGTCGCTGTCCGGGCGCGCGCCGCGACTGGCGTCACGGTACGCAGGAAGACGCGGCGATCGTGCCAGTCGAGCGTCGTCTCGATATCGAGACGCGGTGCGTTGGCGGTCAGCACATAGGTCTGGGTGATGGTGGAGTCGCGGTATTTGCGTACGACGCGGATGGCTGCGCGATGCGACCCACTCTCGATCAGCTCGAGGCTCTCGAGCTGGGTCAGTAATTCGCCGCGTTCGGCATAGTCGTCCTCGACGTCCCAGGCATCCCAGCTGCGCGGCTTATCCACCGGATAGGCCCAGAGCTGGTTTCCCGGCCCGGCCAGCGCCTCGCGGCCGGTCGGCTTGTGGATCAGCGACGAGATGGTGCCGTCGGCGGCAATCGTGGCCTTCAGAACGGCGTTTTCCAGCGTCGTTTTGGAGGCTGCGAGTCCCGATGCCGCGGCAATGTCACGACCGACCACCGCGACGCCGAGCGGCGGAACCGTGCCGCTGCCTGACACGACCTGACCGTCCTTCGCGGCGTAGTTGAGCCGACGCGTCGTCAGCGACGGATTGACCACCAGCGTCGCGTCGCCCTGCCCCTTTGGCAACTGCGTCGCGATGGCGCACAAGGCCTCGGCCTGCGTCGCCCTGCCGGCCTCGATGGCACCGCCGAGCTCGCTCTCGGCGTCCTGAAAAACCTCGCGGATCGACGAGCCGGGCAGGATGTCGTGGAACTCGTTCTTCAGCACGAACCGCCAGTGCGCCTCGAGGCTTTCGGGTGCCGCGGCGCCGAGCAGATGGGCCAGCGACGCCGCGGCCTCGGCGGTGATCAGCGCCCGCTCGGCCTGGCGGTGCATGCGCTTGACGCCGGAGTGGGTGGTCAGCGTCGCCCGGTGCAGCTCGAGATAGATTTCGCCCGACCAAACCGGCAGCGTCACCTGGGTGGCGCGCTTCTGGGCGTCGGCGAAGAAATCGGCGATGTGGCCCCAACGGGCCTTTGGGATCGCCGGGAAGGCGCGAAGCTGCACTTCGCGCTCGACCATCTCGGGCGTCGGACCGCCGCCGCCATCGCCAAAACCGACCGAAAGCAGCGAGGTGTCGTGGTGGACCTTGCCACGGAAATTGCGCCAGGTCGGCACATAGGCCTCGGGCCGCACTTCGCCGTTGTAGCCGTTGATCGGATTGTCGAAGGTGTGGGTCAGCACGCGGCTGCCGTCGAGTCCTTCCCACCAGAACAGGTCGTTTGGAATCCGGTTCGTCTCGGACCAGTTGACCTTGATGGTGAAGAAGTTGTCCATGCCGCCCTGCTTCAACAGCTGCGGCAGCGCGCCCGAAAAACCGAAGCAGTCGGGCAGCCAGCAGACGGTCTGGCGCTTGCCGAAATGCTTTTCGAAATAGCGCTGACCGTAAAGGATCTGGCGCCCCAGCGACTCACCGGTCGGCATGTTGGTGTCGGGCTCGACCCACATGCCGCCGATTGTTTCCCACTGGCCGGAGGAGACGCGCGCCTTGATGGCGGTGAGCAGCGCCGGGTCGTCCTCTTCCAGCTGCGCGTAGTAATGCGCCGTCGACTGGTTGAAGCGGAAGTCGTCCGAGGCTTCCATCAGGCCGAGCACGGTGTGAAAAGTGCGGCGCAACTTGCGGCGCGTCTCGGCATAGGGCCACAGCCAGGCAGAGATCGATATGCGCATGACCGGTGAGCAGCAGCTCGCCCTCCTGCGGATATTTCTTTTGCAGGGTGCGCAGCTCGTCCATGAGCGTGTCATAGGCCGCGACAACGCTCTGCCGCTGCGCCTGGTCGAGCGCAACGATGGGCTGGACGTTGGACGGCAACTCCCAGATGTCCTGTTGCTGCGGCGAGGGCGCCATGTGGGCGATGTAGTTCTGCGTGGCCGACGGCCAGTCGAGACTGCGCTGGCAGGCTTCGGCGACCGCTACCAGATGCGGCACCACTTCGTGGCCGCCCAGAGTCTGCGCCGCCTCGTGCACTTGGTGCAGAAGCAAATGGAGCCGGTGCACCGGTGGTCGGTCCACTGCAGCTCGGCGCGGTTGAGCCGCGGCGCCCGCACCGGCACGCCGAAGGGCTCGCGCGCGGTGCTTTCGGCGCTGATCGCCACCTGCCGGTGCTTCAGCGGAAACTCGCGGTGATGCGGGTCGATGCCGAACGAGACGGCGTCGCCGCGGGGTAGCGCAGCGTCACCAGGCTCTCTCCGCCGAGATCGAGCACCAGGCGGGTTTCCTCCAACGGCCAGTGCGCCGGCACTTCGGCGCTGGCGGCAAATTTGTGCACGCCCTCGCGGCAGCACCAGGCGCCGCCGACCTCGATCGGTTTGCCGTCGAGGCACCAGCCGCCGACGGTCACGCCCTCGCGGGCGCGCCAGTATTTGAGCTCCTCGGTGCGCACCTTCAGGCGGTCGAGCCGCTGATGAATTGTCAACGCCATGATTTTTGCTTTCCTGCTTCTATGCCGTGCCTAGACGGGCGTTATCCACGGTTCTATTGCAACGTTGCGACAGGTGCAACAAACGGGAGACTCGGGAACCGCCCCTCGTTGGTGTATTGGTACGGCTGCTCCGCCCGAGCTGGTGATCCGCGCGAGCGGTAGCCTGGACTTTTCAGCTGCGTGTATGGGCGCGTATAGGGAAGGACCTGGCCGGAACGGCCGATGATCGATGAACCGGAAAAACGTGATTCGCACCGTCGCGGCGATCGCAGTGGTGGTCCTGCTCGGCTGGTCGTTCTTCTATTTCAGCGACGACACTCGCGGTTTCAAGCCCGTCGACACGTCAGTCGCGATGACCCAGATCAACACCGGCAACGTCAAGAGCGCACAGATCGATGATCGCGAGCAGCAACTGCGATTGACCCTGAACAAGGGCAACAACGACACCGAGAATTCGGACAAGATCATCACCAAATACCCCAACGGGTATGCCGTCGACCTGTTCAATGCGCTCACCGCCAAGAACGCCAAGGTCAGCACGGTCGTCAACGAGGGCAGCATCCTGGGGGAGCTGCTGGTCTACCTGCTGCCGTTGTTGTTGTTGGTCGGTCTCTTCGCGATGTTCTCCCGCATGCAAGGCGGCGCCCGGATGGGCTTCGGTTTCGGCAAATCGCGCGCCAAACAGCTCTCGAAGGACATGCCCAAGACCACCTTTGAAGACGTGGCGGGAGTCGACGAGGCGGTCGAGGAGCTCTACGAGATCAAGGACTTCCTGCAGAACCCAACGCGGTACCAGGCATTGGGTGCCAAGATTCCCAAGGGCGTGCTGCTGTACGGTCCACCGGGAACCGGCAAGACGCTGCTGGCCCGCGCCGTAGCGGGCGAGGCCGGGGTTCCGTTCTTCACCATCTCCGGCTCGGACTTCGTCGAGATGTTCGTCGGCGTCGGCGCCTCGCGGGTACGCGATCTGTTCGAACAGGCCAAGCAGAACAGCCCATGCATCATCTTCGTCGACGAGATCGACGCGGTCGGTCGTCAGCGCGGCGCGGGGCTGGGCGGTGGTCACGACGAGCGTGAGCAGACGCTGAATCAGTTGCTGGTCGAGATGGACGGCTTCGGCGAGCGCGCCGGCGTCATCCTGATCGCCGCGACCAACCGGCCCGACATCCTTGACCCGGCGCTGCTGCGGCCGGGACGCTTCGACCGGCAGATCCCGGTGTCCAACCCCGACCTGGCAGGCCGTCGCGCGGTGCTGCGAGTGCATTCCAAGGGCAAGCCGATCGCTCCCGACGCCGACCTGGACGGGCTGGCCAAGCGCACCGTCGGGATGACCGGTGCGGACCTGGCCAACGTCATCAACGAATCGGCCCTACTGACCGCCAGGGAGAACGGCACCGTCATCAGCGGCGCCGCCCTGGAAGAGGCGGTGGACCGAGTGATCGGCGGCCCGCGCCGCAAGGGCCGGATCATCAGCGAGCACGAGAAGAAGATCACCGCCTACCACGAGGGCGGCCACACGCTGGCGGCCTGGGCGATGCCCGACATCGACCCGGTCTACAAGGTGACGATCCTGGCCCGCGGCCGTACCGGCGGGCACGCGGTGGCCGTACCCGAGGAAGACAAAGGACTGCGGACCCGCTCGGAGATGATCGCGCAACTGGTGTTCGCGATGGGTGGGCGCGCCGCCGAAGAATTGGTTTTTCGCGAGCCGACGACCGGCGCGGTGTCCGACATCGAGCAGGCCACCAAGATCGCCCGCGCGATGGTCACCGAATACGGCATGAGTTCCAAGCTCGGCGCCGTCAAATACGGGACCGAACACGGCGATCCGTTCCTGGGCCGCACCATGGGTAATCAGGCCGACTACTCCCACGAGGTCGCCCGCGACATCGACGACGAGGTCCGCAAGCTCATCGAGGCCGCGCACACCGAAGCGTGGGAGATCCTCACCGAATACCGCGACGTGCTCGACACGTTGGCCGGCGAGCTGTTGGAAAAAGAAACCCTGCATCGACCTGAGCTGAAGGCAATCTTCGCCGACGTCGAAAAGCGCCCGCGGCTCACCATGTTCGACGACTTCGGGGGCCGCATCCCGTCGGACAAGCCGCCGATCAAGACGCCCGGCGAGCTGGCGATCGAGCGCGGTGAGCCCTGGCCCCCGCCGGTTGTCGAGCCGGCGTTCAAGGCGGCTATCGCGCGGGCCAGCCAGGCCGCCGATGCCGCCCGATCCGAGGCCGATAGAAATACAAACGGCGGCAACGGTTCTCACGGCGCCCAGCCCGACTACGGTGCTCCGGCCGGCTGGCAGGCGCCCGGATGGCCACCGCAGCAGGGTCATCACCCGCCCCCTTCTGGCCATCCGGTGAGGACGTCAGCAGGTCCAACCCGCCGGCCCACGGCTGACGAACGGAGGATTCGATGGCGTTGCCGGATTCCCGCACCGCGATCGGCGGTATAGCGGAGTTCGACCAGCCGCGTGCCGAGGCCGCGATTCTGCGAGTTGCTGTACGCGATCGGCGAAGACCCGGACTCGAGAGGGCTTGCGGGACACCCCTGCTCGCGTTGCCCGCGCGTACCACGAGATGTTCTCCGGTCTTTACATCGATCCCGACTCGGTGCTGAACACCATGTTCGACGAAGAGCACAACGAGCTGGTGATCGTTAAGGAAATCCCGATGTACTCCACGTGTGAGCACCATCTGGTGTCTTTTCACGGCGTGGCCCATGTCGGTTACATCCCCGGCAAGCACGGCAGGGTGACCGGTCTGTCGAAGATCGCCCGACTGGTAGACCTTTACGCCAAGCGCCCCCAGGTCCAGGAGCGCCTGACGAGCCAGATCGCCGATGCCATGGTCGACCGGCTCGATCCCTGCGGGGTGATCGTCGTCGTCGAGGCCGAGCACCTGTGCATGGCGATGCGCGGCGTCCGCAAGCCTGGCGCCGTCACCACGACATCTGCGGTGCGCGGCCAGTTCAAAACCGATGCCGCTTCTCGCGCCGAGGCGCTCGACCTGATCCTGCGTAAGTGAGTCGGCGCGCAACCTGTGCGGGTTATGGGCGTCCTGAACGTCACTGATGACTCGTTCTCAGATGGCGGGCGTTATCTCGATGCGGACGACGCCGTGGCACACGGTCTGGCATTGGCGGCCGAAGGCGCGGAGATAATCGACGTCGGCGGCGAGTCCACCCGGCCCGGGGCCACCCAGGTCGACCCCCGAGTCGAGCTTGCTCGCGTGGTTCCTGTTGTCAAAGAGCTTGCAGCACAGGGTATTACGATCAGTATCGACACGATGCACGCGGATGTTGCGCGGGCGGCGCTGCAGAGCGGTGCGCAGATCGTCAACGACGTCTCCGGTGGGCGCGCCGATCCCGCAATGGCGCCACTGGTGGCTGAAGCCGGGGTGCCGTGGGTGTTGATGCATTGGCGATCGGTGTCGGCGCGCCGCCCCCACGAGGCGCCGCAGTACCGCGACGTGGTGGCCGAGGTGCGGGCCGAGTTACTCGCCAGCGTTGACGATGCGGTGGGTGCCGGTGTTGACCCGGCGAAACTGGTGATCGACCCTGGTCTCGGCTTCGCCAAGACGGGACAACACAATTGGGCTCTGCTGCAAGCGTTGCCTGAGTTTGTGGCGACCGGGATCCCGGTACTGCTGGGGGCGTCGCGCAAGCAGTTCCTCGGCACGCTGTTGGCCGGCCCCGACGGGTCGCCGCGACCGCCCGATGGGCGGGAGACGGCGACCGCAGTGATTTCCGCACTCGGTGCACTGCACGGCGCCTGGGGTGTGCGGGTGCATGACGTGCGGGCGTCGGTCGATGCCGTCAAGGTCGTGGAGGCCTGGACGGGTGTCTGATCGAATCGAGTTGCGCGGTTTGAAAGTTCATGGCCGACACGGAGTGTTCGAGCACGAGCGGCAAAACGGGCAGGACTTTCTCGTCGACGTCACCGTGTGGATAGACTTGGCCCGCGCGGCCGCAAGCGACGACCTGGCCGACACCTACGACTACTCCGCCTTGGCGCGGCTGGCTTCCGACATTGTGACCGGACCGCCGCGAAACCTGATCGAAAGCGTTGGCGGTGAAATTGCCGACCGGGTGATGGACGACGAACGCGTGCATGCCGTCGAGGTAGTAGTCCACAAACCGCAGGCCCCCATCCCGCAGCAGTTCGGCGACGTCGCGGTGGTGGTCCGGCGGTCGCGGCGCGGTAGCCGCGGTTCGGTGATCCCCGCGAGCACGATGCTATGACGCGGGTCGTCCTGTCGATCGGTTCCAATCTGGGTGACCGGTTAGCGCGGCTGCAGTCGGTCGTCGACGGAGTCCAGAACGAGTCAGCGACGTTGTTGGCCGTCTCGCCGGTCTACGAGACGGCCCCGTGGGGTGGCGTGGAGCAGGCGCCTTTCCTCAACGCGATATTGGTCGCCGACGACCCGGCGTGCGACGGGCAGGCCTGGTTACGCAGGGCCCACGAATTCGAGGAGGATGCGGGCCGGATTCGCGGGGAGCGCTGGGGGCCGCGCACCCTCGACGTCGACCTGATCGCCTGCCAACAGTCCGGGCAGGGCCGGGGAGGCCCGGAAAGCGAAGTGATCGCGCGAGACAGCAATCTGACGCTGCCGCATCCGATGGCCCATCTGCGGGCCTTCGTGATGGTCCCGTGGCTGGACGTCGAGCCGGAGGCCGAGTTGACGCTCATGGGCGGCAGGCGGCGCGTCGCTGCCTTGTTGGCGGAACTCGAACCGGCTGACCGAGACGGCGTGCGGCTGTACGAAGCGAACGTTGGAAGGCTGATGGGACCGACCCGGAAACGTGACCTGACGGCCGCGGTCGTCGGCGCAGCGGTAGTCGGCTATCTGGTGGTTGTCGTGCTGTACCGGTGGTTTCCGCCCATCACCGTGTGGACCGGCCTGTCGCTGCTGGCGGTCGCTATCGCCGAGGCGCTGTGCGCTCGGTACGTGCGGGCCAAGATCAACGACGGCGAGATCGGCGACGGGCCCGGGCTGCTGCACCCCCTTACGGTGGCGCGCGGCCTGATGGTCGCCAAGGCGTCGGCGTGGGTAGGTGCGCTGGTCCTGGGCTGGTGGGTCGGGGTGTTGGTGTACTTCCTCACGCTGCGGCCGCGGCCGCAGGTCGTCGAGCAAGATAGCGCCGGAACGCTGGTGGCCGCCGGTAGTGCCTTGGCGTTGGTGGTTGCCGCAATGTGGCTGCAGCATTGCTGCAAGTCTCCGCCGGATCCGACCGAGCATGGCGAGGGTGCGGAGCGGATAAACCCAGGTGAGAATCGCCGAAGTCGTGCGACACGCGGAACGAACTTGCACAGGTACAGTCAGGCCATGACCGTTCTGTCCCGCGGCGGCCGGGTCCGGCGCGGCGGACGCAGGCCGGGCTGGGTGCTGTTGACGGCGTTGCTGGTCCTCGCCATAGCGGCCAGTTCAGCGCTGGTTTTCACCGATCGCGTGGAACTTCTCAAGCTCGCCGTGATCCTGGCGCTGTGGGCCGCAGTCGCCGGCGCATTCGTATCGGTGATCTACCGCCGGCAAAGCGATGCCGACCAGTCCCGGGTGCGTGATCTGAAACTGGTCTACGACCTGCAGCTGGACCGGGAAATCTCGGCCCGCCGCGAGTACGAGCTGACCGTGGAATCCCAGCTGCGCCGCGAACTTGCCTCCGAGCTGCGCGCCCAGGCCGCCGACGATGTGGCGATGCTGCGCGCGGAACTGGCCGCGCTGCGCAGCAGCCTGGAGATCTTGTTCGACACCGACCTCGAGCAGCGCCCCGCGCTCGAAACCGTGGAATCAGAGCCGATCGCTGGGCGACCGCTCGATTGGGTGGCCAGCGATCGGCCCACCTCGGTCCGTCAGGACAACCCCGCCGCCACCCGTCCCGATGAGGCCGCGATCATCGACGTCCCGGAGGAGCCGCTGTTGCCGCCCCGGCAGCCGCCGCCGCCGCCGCGGGAGCCGATCCGGCGACGCAGCACGCGCCGCCCCCGGCGCCCGAGCCGCGATTCGAGCCTCGCCACCGGCCGCCGCCACCCACTCCGCCTCCACCGCCGGCACCAAAACCGACGCCAGCAGCACCGGCAGCACCGGCAGCACAGTGGCTGCCTCCCGGTCCGCCGCCGCCGGCGACATCAGGCCGGCGCCGGCGCGACCGGCAGGAGGAGCCTGAGCAGCCAACCGAGCCGCCATCGCCATACGGCGAGGCCGGTCGCCGGTCGCGGTCGCGTCATTCGGCGGAGTACCGCGACTACGGCGTCAGCAACTTCGCGTCCGCCGCCGCCCGCCACGGCGCCGGCACCGCCGCCCGTGCCTGCGCCGCCACCCGAGCCGGCACCGGCCCCCGAGCCAGCACCGCCACCGAGGCTGGCGCCGCCGCCGCCTCCCGAGCCGGCGCCCCGGCACCGGGGCGAGGAACAGCCGGATGGGTCGCACGCGCGTGCGGCCGATACCGGTGGCCAGTCGGTCGCCGACCTGATGGCGCGGCTGCAGATCGAGCCGAGCGGAGGCGGCCGGCGTCGTCGACGTGACGGCTGACACTGTGACGTGACCTAGGCAGTCGGAAATCGACTACAGTCGTTAGTGACCGTCCGGTACCCGTCACGCGGGACTGGAACGAACGAATACACATGTGAGGTCGTCTGCGATGGTGCAGCTCGACGGTTTGCGCCCGGCCAGGCTCAAGGTGGGGATCATCTCCGCCGGCCGGGTGGGCACCGCACTCGGCGTCGCGCTGGAGCGCGCCGACCACGTCGTTGTTGCGTGCAGCGCCGTCTCCCACGCTTCGCGGCAGCGGGCGGAGCGTCGGCTGCCCGATACCCCGGTGCTGCCAGCGCCGGACGTCGCCGCCTCGGCTGAGCTGCTGCTATTGGCGGTTCCTGACAGCGAGCTGGCCGGCCTGGTGTCCGGCTTGGCGGCCACTTCCGCGGTACGGCCGCAGACGATCGTGGCGCACACCTCCGGCGCCAACGGCATCGGCATCCTCGCGCCGCTGACCGAGAACGGCTGCATACCGCTGGCGATTCACCCGGCGATGACGTTCACCGGCTCCGACGAGGACATCAGCCGGCTGCCGGACACCTGCTTCGGGATCACCGCGCGCCGACGACGTCGGATACGCGATCGCGCAATCGCTGGTGCTGGAAATGGGTGGGGAGCCGTTCTGTGTCCGCGAGGACGCCCGAGTGCTGTATCACGCCGCTCTGGCCCATGCCGGCAACCACCTCGTCACGGTGCTCGCCGACGCGCTCGAAGCGCTGCGGGCCGCGCTGCGCGGCAGCGAGTTGCTTGGCCAGCAATGCGTCGATGACCAGCCGGGCGGCATCGCCGAACGCATCGTCGGGCCGTTGGCCCGGGCGGCGCTGGAGAACACCCTGCAGCGTGGTCAGGCCGCGCTCACCGGCCCGGTCGCCCGTGGCGACGCCGCCGCGGTCGCCGAACATCTGGCCGCCCTCGCTCGGGTCGACCCGGACCTGGCCCAGGCGTATCGGGTCAACGCTTTGCGGACCGCTCAGCGTGCACACGCCCCGAAGGCCGTCGTCGAGGTGCTGGCGCAGTGACGAGAACCAAGCCGACGGCCTTCAAGGCGGGCGAACTCAACGTGTACTCGACACCGAGCGATGTCACCGAGGTCAGCCGCGCGCTGCGGCACACCGGACGCCGGGTGATGTTGGTGCCCACCATGGGCGCGCTGCACGACGGGCACCTGGCCCTGGTGCGCGCCGCCAAACGGGTGCCCGGCTCGGTGGTCGTGGTGTCGATCTTCGTCAATCCGCTGCAATTCGGCGCCGGCGAAGATCTCGACGCCTACCCGCGCACCCTCGACAACGACCTGGCGATGCTGCGCGACGAGGGTGTCGAGATCGTCTTCGCGCCAACCCCCGCGATGATGTATCCCGAACGGTCTGCGCACCACCGTGCAGCCCGGTCCGCTGGCCGCCGAACTCGAGGGGGGTCCCCGGCCAACCCATTTCGCCGGCGTGCTGACCGTCGTGCTCAAGCTGCTGCAGATCGTGCGTCCCGACCGGGTGTTCTTCGGCGAGAAGGACTACCAGCAGCTGGTGCTGATCCGGCAGATGGTCGCCGACTTGAACGTCGACGTCGCGGTGGTCGGGGTGCCGACCGTTCGGGAGAGCGGACGGGCTGGCGATGTCGTCGCGCAACCGCTATCTCGACCCGACGCAGCGCGAATTGGCCGCGACGCTCTCCGCGGCGCTGACGGCCGCGGCGCACGCCGCGCACGGCGGTGCGGCGGCCGCGCTGGCCGCCGCGCGCGCGGTGCTCGACGCGGTGCCCGGCTTGACCGTCGACTACCTGGAGTTGCGCGACCCGGAGCTTGGCCCGGCGCGGGCCGGCGAACCCGGTCGGCTGCTGGTCGCCGCCAGGGTGGGCAGCACCAGACTGCTGGACAACATCGCGATCGATATCGGAACTTCGCCGGCACCCGTCGGGCCGGACGTTAAGGAAGACGCCCGAATCACCTTGGAGGAACTGATGTTACGGACAATGCTGAAGTCGAAGATCCACCGCGCCACGGTCACCCAGGCCGACCTGCACTACGTCGGCTCGGTGACCATCGACGCCGACTTGATGGACGCCGCGGACCTGCTCGAGGGCGAACAGGTGACCATCGTCGACATCGACAACGGCGCCCGGCTGGTCACCTACGCGATCACCGGGGAGCGTGGCACCGGCGTCATCGGAATCAACGGCGCCGCAGCACATCTCGTTCATCCGGGCGATCTGGTGATCTTGATCGCGTACGGAACCATGGAGGACGCCGAGGCGCGCGCCTACCAGCCGCGGATCGTGTTCGTCGACGACCAGAACACGCCGATCGATCTCGGGCACGATCCGGCTTCGTGCCCTTCGAGATACTGACGCGGGGGAGCTGCTCGACCCGCGGATCGGTGTGCGATAGCCGTGCTGCTGGCGATCGACGTCCGCAACACCCACACCGTCGTCGGGCTGCTGTCCGGATCCAAGGAGCACGCAAAGGTCGTGCAGCAGTGGCGGATTCGCACCGAGTCCGAGGTCACCGCCGACGAACTGGCGTTGACCATCGACGGGCTGATCGGCGACGATTCCGAGCGGCTCACCGGCGCCGCCGGCTTGTCGACGGTCCCGTCGGTGCTGCACGAGGTGCGGGTAATGCTCGATCAGTACTGGCCCTCGGTGCCGCACGTGCTGATCGAGCCGGGGGTGCGCACCGGTATCCCGCTGCTGGTCGACAACCCGAAAGAAGTGGGCGCCGACCGGATCGTGAATTGCCTGGCGGCGTTTCACAAGTTCGGCAAAGCCGCCATCGTCGTCGACTTCGGATCGTCGATCTGCGTGGACGTGGTGTCGGCCAAGGGGGAGTTTCTCGGCGGCGCCATCGCGCCCGGCGTGCAGGTGTCTTCGGATGCCGCCGCGGCGCGCTCCGCGGCGCTGCGCCGCGTCGAACTGTCGCGGCCCCGCTCGGTGATCGGCAAGAACACCGTCGAATGCATGCAGGCCGGTGCGGTGTTCGGCTTCGCCGGGCTGGTCGACGGCTTGGTGGCGCGGATCCGCGAGGACGTGGACGGCTTTTCCGGCGACAGGCGACAAGTCGCGATCGTGGCCACCGGACATACCGCGCCACTGCTGCTGCCCGAACTGCACACCGTCAACCACTACGACCAGCACCTGACCCTGCACGGCCTGCGGCTGGTCTTCGAACGCAACCGGGACACCCAGCGCGGGCGGCTCAAGACCGCGCGCTGACGGCGCCCGGCCACCGGTCATTAAGCTGGCACGTCGTGACCTTTGATCGTCCTGAAGCAGACATTCCCGAGCAGTTCCGGATCCGCAGGGACAAGCGCGCTCGGCTGCTGGCGGAGGGGCGCGACCCGTATCCGGTCGCCATCGAACGCACTCACACCCTGGCCGAGGTTCGCGCCGCCCATCCCGACCTGGCGATCGACTCGGCGACCGAGGATATCGTCGGCGTCGCGGGCCGGGTGATATTCGCGCGCAATTCCGGAAAACTGTGCTTTGCCACACTCCAAGACGGCGACGGCACCCAGCTGCAGGTGATGATCAGCCTGGACAAGGTCGGTCGGGAATCGCTGGACGCGTGGAAGGCCGACGTCGATCTCGGCGACATCGTCTACGTGCACGGCAACGTGATCAGCTCACGACGCGGCGAATTGTCTGTCCTCGCCGATTCGTGGCAGATGGCCGCCAAGTCGTTGCGGCCGCTGCCCGTCGCGCACAAGGAGATGAGCGAAGAGTCGCGGGTTCGGCAGCGCTATGTCGATCTGATCGTCCGCCCGCAGGCGCGCACGGTGGCGCGCCAGCGAATCGCCGTTGTCCGCGCGATACGGAACGCACTGGAGCGGCGCGGGTTTCTCGAAGTCGAGACGCCTATCTTGCAGACGCTGGCCGGCGGTGCGGCGGCCCGGCCGTTCGTCACCCATTCCAATGCTCTCGACATCGATCTCTACCTGCGGATCGCACCGGAACTGTTCCTCAAGCGCTGCGTCGTCGGTGGTTTCGACAAGGTCTTCGAACTAAATCGGGTGTTCCGAAACGAAGGATCCGATTCCACACATTCCCCGGAATTTTCGATGTTGGAGACCTACCAGACGTACGGAACCTATGACGATTCGGCAATCGTCACCCGCGAGCTTATTCAAGAGGTTGCCGACGAGGCGATCGGGACCAGACAACTGCCGCTGCCCGACGGCAGTGGGTACGACATAGACGGAGAATGGGCATCGATACAAATGTATCCGTCCCTGTCGGCCGCTCTGGGTGAAGAGATCACGCCGCAGACTACGGTCGATCGGCTGCGCGCCATCGCGGATCGGCTGGGCTCCGAGAGCGCCTGGAGATTCCCGACGACCGCGGATATGGACACGGCAAACTGGTCGAGGAACTGTGGGAGCACACGGTGGGCAACACCTTGACCGCGCCCACATTTGTCAAAGATTTTCCAGTGGAGACAACGCCTTTGACACGCCAGCACCGCAGTATCCCGGGTGTGACCGAGAAGTGGGACCTCTACTTCCGCGGTTTTGAACTGGCAACTGGGTACTCCGAATTAATCGATCCGGTCATACAACGGGAGAGATTCGCAGCAACAAGCGCGCGCCGCCGCCGCGGGCGACGACGAGGCGATGGCGCTTGACGAGGATTTTCTCGCGGCCCTGGAGTATGCGATGCCGCCGTGCACCGGAACCGGAATGGGTATCGATCGGTTGTTGATGTCATTGACCGGGCTGCCAATTCGGGACACAGTTTTGTTCCCGATTGTTCGTCCCCAGTCGAACTGAACCCTGTATCACTTTTTGTCGTCAGATTGAGTATGCTGGTTAGTTATGGCAGATTAGTTACCGGGGAGTAGACAGATCGAATCTGCCCAGCAACTGCTCAGGAAGAAACGCGGAGGGTAAGCTAATGGCGAAGAAAGTTACCGTCACTCTGGTCGATGATTTCGACGGTGCCGGCTCCGCCGACGAAACTGTCGAATTCGGGCTTGACGGGGTGACCTATGAGATTGACCTTTCGACCAAGAATGCCGCGAAACTGCGCGGCGATCTGAAGCAATGGGTGGCAGCCGGCCGTCGCGTCGGCGGTCGGCGCCGCGGGCGTTCCGGCACCGGGCGGGGCCGCGGCGCGATCGACCGTGAGCAAAGCGCCGCGATCCGCGATTGGGCCCGTCGTAACGGGCACAATGTGTCGACGCGCGGCCGCATCCCGGCCGACGTCATCGACGCATTCCACGCGGCGACCTAGACAGCCGAACCCGGAATTTGTCGGTTTCGCTGGCGGCGAACCGATTGGCGTCGGCTAGACGAAACCATTCGCCGGATTTCCGCGTTAGACCAGTTACGGCTCTGTTATGACAGACAGCCAGACCGAGCGGGATCCGGAACGCAAGCAACCGCAAGTGCAGGCCGACCATTAGAGTGGACGGCAGGTACGCGATTCCGGCCCGAGGGGGCCGGCTAGGTGGCTCCAAAAGGGCCGCTGACAGGGTTGTACCGAATGGTTGAGGGAGAGCAGGTAACCGCCGATGTTCGAACGATTTACCGACCGTGCCCGCAGGGTGGTCGTCTTGGCGCAGGAAGAGGCCAGGATGCTCAACCACAACTACATCGGCACCGAGCACATCCTGTTGGGTCTAATCCACGAAGGCGAAGGCGTTGCGGCGAAGTCGCTGGAGTCGTTGGGGATTTCGCTGGAGGGCGTCCGCAGCCAGGTCGAGGAGATCATCGGCCAGGGGCAACAGGCGCCGTCGGGGCACATCCCGTTCACCCCGCGCGCCAAGAAGGTTCTCGAGCTGAGCTTGCGCGAGGCGCTGCAGCTCGGCCACAACTACATCGGCACCGAGCACATTCTGCTCGGTCTGATCCGTGAGGGCGAGGGCGTGGCCGCCCAGGTGCTGGTCAAGCTCGGCGCCGAACTGACCCGGGTGCGCCAGCAGGTTATTCAGCTGCTGTCGGGCTACCAGGGCAAGGAGGCCGCGGAAGCGGGCACAGGTGGACGAGGAGGAGAGTCCGGCTCCCCTTCTACGTCTTTGGTTCTCGACCAGTTCGGGCGCAACCTGACGGCCGCCGCGATGGAAGGCAAGCTGGACCCAGTCATCGGCCGCGAGAAGGAAATCGAGCGGGTGATGCAGGTGCTGTCCCGCCGCACCAAGAACAACCCGGTGCTGATCGGCGAGCCCGGGGTCGGCAAGACCGCCGTCGTCGAGGGCCTGGCGCAGGCCATCGTGCACGGCGAGGTCCCCGAGACGCTGAAGGACAAGCAGCTCTACACGCTGGACCTGGGATCGCTGGTGGCGGGCAGCCGCTACCGCGGTGACTTCGAGGAACGCCTGAAGAAGGTGCTCAAGGAGATCAACACCCGCGGCGACATCATCCTGTTCATCGACGAGCTGCACACGCTGGTCGGCGCGGGTGCCGCCGAGGGCGCGATCGACGCCGCGTCGATCCTCAAGCCGAAGCTGGCGCGCGGTGAGCTGCAGACAATCGGGGCCACCACGCTCGACGAATACCGCAAGTACATCGAAAAGGACGCCGCGCTGGAGCGCCGCTTCCAGCCGGTGCAGGTGGGCGAGCCGACGGTGGAGCACACCATCGCGATCCTCAAGGGTTTGCGGGACCGCTACGAGGCCCACCACCGGGTGTCGATCACCGACGGCGCTATTGCGGCCGCGGCGACCTTGGCCGACCGCTACATCAACGACCGGTTCCTGCCGGACAAGGCGATCGACCTGATCGACGAGGCGGGCGCGCGGATGCGGATCCGTCGGATGACCGCGCCGCCAGACCTGCGTGAATTCGACGAGAAGATCGCCGACGCTCGCCGGGAGAAGGAATCGGCCATCGACGCCCAGGACTTCGAGAAGGCGGCCAGCCTCCGCGACCGCGAGAAGCAGCTGGTGGCTCAGCGTGCGGAACGCGAAAAGCAATGGCGTTCAGGCGATCTCGATGTGGTTGCCGAGGTGGACGACAACGAGATCGCAGAGGTGCTGGGCAACTGGACCGGTATCCCGGTGTTCAAGCTGACCGAAGCCGAGACCACCCGGCTGTTGCGCATGGAAGACGAGCTGCACAAGCGGATCATCGGCCAGGAGGATGCCGTCAAGGCCGTCTCGAAGGCGATCCGGCGCACTCGGGCCGGGCTGAAGGACCCCAAGCGCCCGTCGGGTTCGTTCATCTTCGCCGGCCCCTCCGGTGTCGGTAAGACCGAACTGTCCAAGGCGCTGGCCAACTTCTTGTTCGGTGACGACGACGCGCTCATCCAGATCGACATGGGCGAGTTCCACGACCGGTTCACCGCGTCGCGGCTGTTCGGCGCCCCGCCGGGATATGTCGGCTACGAGGAGGGCGGCCAGCTCACCGAGAAGGTGCGGCGCAAGCCGTTCTCAGTGGTGCTGTTCGACGAGATCGAGAAGGCACACCAAGAGATCTACAACAGCCTGTTGCAGGTGCTCGAGGATGGCCGGCTCACCGACGGGCAGGGCCGCACGGTGGACTTCAAGAACACCGTGCTGATCTTCACGTCCAATTTGGGGACATCCGACATTTCTAAGCCCGTCGGCCTCGGGTTCACCAAGGGCGGCGGCGCCAATGACTACGAGCGGATGAAGCAGAAGGTCAACGACGAGCTCAAGAAGCACTTCCGGCCGGAGTTCCTCAACCGCATCGACGACATCATCGTCTTCCACCAGCTGACCCGCGACGAGATCATCCAGATGGTCGACCTGATGATCGGCCGCGTCGGGAACCAGCTGCGGAGCAAGGACATGTCGATGGAGTTGACCGACAAGGCCAAGGCACTGCTGGCCAAGCGTGGCTTCGACCCGGTGCTGGGTGCTCGTCCGCTGCGACGCACCATCCAGCGCGAGATCGAGGACCAGCTCTCCGAGAAGATCCTCTTCGACGAGATCGGGCCAGGGCAGGTCATCACCGTCGACGTGGACAACTGGGACGGCGAGGACGGTCCGGCCGAGGACGCGGTGTTCACATTCGCCGGCGCCCGCAAGCCGCCGACTGAGCCCGACCTGGCGACGGCCGGGGCAGGGTCTAGCTCGGAATAGGAGTTCTCTGTGTCCAACACGACCGGTAGCCGTACCGAAGCGGTAGATCTCTCGGCGGCGAGTGCTGCACTCTGGTTGGCCGCAACCGCGTTTTTGGCGCTGTTGGCGATCTACTTCGTAGGCGTCGATCAGGGTGCCGTTTCGCTGTTCGGCAGCGACTCACACGTGCACGAGTTCGTGCACGACGCCAGGCACCTCCTCGGCTTCCCCTGCCATTAACAAGGCAAGTCGCCGGTAACGTGGAAAAGCGTCTGATCGCACGCGGCCTGGTTGCCGGGTTGGTCGCTGCGATGCTGGCGTTCTTGTTCGCCCGACTGTTCGCCGAACCGGTGATCGGCCGCGCGATCGCTTATGAGGACGGTCGAACCGAAGCCGAAAATGCTCATGGCGTGCACGAGCACGGAGTCGAGTTGTTTAGCCGGGGTGTTCAATCCAACGTCGGATTGGGCTTTGGCGTGCTGATCTTCGGCGTCGCGATGGGAGCGCTTTTCGCCGTGTTGTTCTGCGTCGTGTACGGCCGAATGGGCGGCGTTGGGCCACGGCGGCTTTCGGTACTGCTGGCCGGCGGCGCGTTTGTCTCGGTCTATCTGGTGCCGTTTGTGAAGTATCCAGCTAATCCGCCCGCGGTCGGCCAGTCGGACACCATCGGCATGCGTACCGGCTGGTATTTGGTGATGGTGCTGGCGTCGGTGATCCTGGCGGCCGCTGCGGTGTTGCTGGCCCGTCGCCTCACCGCCCAGTTTGGCGCATGGAACGCCCGCTTGATCGCGGTCGCGATCTATCTGGCGGTCGTTGCGATGGTGATGGCGCTGCTACCCACCGTGGACGAGACACCCGAACCGCTGCGCGACGCGTCGGGCGCGATCAGCTACCCCGGCTTTCCCGCCGACGTTCTCTACGAGTTCAGATTGCTTTCGCTGGGCGCCCAGCTGTTGTTGTGGGTGTCGATCGGGCTGGTCTTCGCGCCGCTCGCAGCCCGGCTGCTCGGTGAACCGGTTGACAGCAGACGGGCATCGAGTATCGCTGCGTGACCGGGATCGTTCGGGTGACCTTGGTGTCGCATGCGATGACGGCCGCGATGGCGGCCGCACGTTTTCCGGCCGACGAGCCACTCAACGACATCGGCCGCCGTCAGATCGAAGCCGTTGCGGACCTCGACATCGGGGGTGCTGCGCGTCATCTCGCCGCGCCCGAAGAGCGGGCCCGGCAAACGGCGCAGTGCCTAGGCCTGCAAGCGACCGCGGAGCCAGGGCTCGCTGACCTCGACTACGGGCGGTGGCGCGGCGAGAAGCTCGACAGCATCCACCCCAAGGAACTAGAGGTGTGGCTGACCGATCCTGGACAAGCGCCGCACGGTGGTGAGTCGATCGTTGACCTGCTCGCCAGGGTGACTGGTTGGCTGGAGTCCGTGACCGACAGCGCGATACGGACAATCGCGGTGACACATCCGGCGGTGATTCGGGCGGCGATCATGCTGGCCCTTGACGGTCCGCCGAAATCGTTCTGGCGCATCGACGTCGCGCCGGTCAGTCAGACCGTGATGCATTTCCGCGGGGGCCGCTGGACACTGCGGGTCTAGGACTTTTGGGGTTGTGAGAGTTACTGCGGTGCCACGAGCGCGAAGACCTGCTTGGCGATCCGCAGCATCCAGCTGGTGGCGGTGGGCCCGTGATCGCGGGGCCAGTTCAGCTGAAAGCTGACCACCCACGGCTGCTGTGTCTTGTCGACGGCGTACCAGCTGAACGTCAGGTTGCCCGGTAGGCCGCCGGCCTTCGCACCGATGTACGGCCAAACGTTCCGATCCAGCTGGATGCCCGGCACGGCGGAAACGATCCCTCGGACGGGCGCGGCCGCGCCAACCGCATCGGCTTGCAGCGCGGTGTGGACTCGGCAGATGTCTTGGGCACTGCCGTACCACTCCGCGCCGTAACTCGAGGCCGGCACGTGGGCGCGCTCAGGATCGGGTTGGTATGGAGCGGAATTCACCTGCTGCAACAACTGGGCACGGACTTGCGGGGACGCGTGCTGCCACTGGCTGCGCAGATCCGGTTCACCCCAGCCGATGGAGAACAGTTCGTACATCGTGGGGAAGGGAGTCATGCTGGCCGGGTCGTGGTGGCCGGCGGTAACCAGCGCTTGCTCGAGAGCGTGGGTGCCCATCCTCTCGATCAGCATGTCGGTGGCCATGTTGTCGCTGGTGGCGATCATCTTCTCGGCGGCCTTACGAACCGAAACGTGCGCACCGGGAGCCAGCTCCAAGCCCGAAGAGCCCACAGCTTTACCCTTTTCGGTAACGGTCAGCTGATCGTCCCAGGACACCGATCCGTTTTTGACCGCACCGGCCAGAGCGTGCAGTACGTATAACTTGAAAATCGAAGCCAGGGGCAGAGATTCGGCTGTGTTGGTGCCTGCGACCGGGTCGCACTGACCATCTTCGATCTTGGCGACCTGGTAGGAGTAGCGGGCGCCGGTCTTGCCCAACACTGCATCGAGGTCGTGCCACGAGGCGATCGTCGGTGTCTGGGTTTCGAGGTCGAACCGATCAACCCTGCCGAGGTCGTCGGTGTGGATCCGGATGTCCTGGTGTGCACCGTAGGAGGAAACGACGTGCAGCGTGGCCGCACTGGCGCCGATATCAACCCCGTCCAGGAGGAAGGGGCGATCCCACCAAAGCCCTTCCATCGTGGTCTCGACCGAGTCGACCTGGTCGGGGGCGGCCAGGGTGCGGACTCCAACCGGGCCGATGGGCCAGTCCGAGTTGAGCATGTCCATGGTCTGCTTAGCCCGCAGACCTGGCGGGGTCCGGGGGTCGATCACCTGGCCGGGGTTCGCGGCGTTCGCCTGTGGGGATGGCGGTGACGTGCAACCCGATGTCAGGGTCGATTACCAGTGCGACGCTCAACGCCACCGCGCGGTAGCGCACCGAGGGCCGGCTACGCAGTCTGGTGGCTCCCCGCAACGCCACTCCCCGCAACGTCGAGCACAACCTCGAACTCCAGGAGCGACGCGCCTGTCGCCACCGGATTGGCCCGCTGACCAGCATGCGCCGCGATGGCGGGTCCGTTCGCCCAGGCCTGGAATGCTTCATCGGACTCCCAGTGTGTCACGACGAAGTAGCGGTCTTCGCCCTTGACGGGACGCAGCAGTTGGAAGCCGAGAAAGCCTGGGCTGTTCTCGACAGCGTGCGCGCGATGGGCGAACCGTTTCTCCAATTCTGGGCCGGCATCCGCGGGTATCTCGATTGCGTTGATCTTCACCACAGCCATGGAGCTAGGTTACCGTGCCCGCCATGGCCATCGATCTGCTGACCCATCCTGATCTTTTGACCTATCGAGGCGGCCAGGGTGAGCCGCTGGTCCTCCTGCACGGCTTGATGGGCCGAGGGACCACCTGGTCGCGCCAGATACCGTGGCTGACGCGGTTGGGCGCCGTATATACCTACGACGCCTTGTGGCACCGCGGCCGTGACGTCGACGACCCGCTCCCGATCAGCACGGAGCGTTTCGTGGCCGATCTGGCGGATGCGGTGGGCGCGTTGGGTGCTCCGGCCCGGCTGGTCGGGCATTCGATGGGCGCGCTGCACTCGTGGTGTCTGGCCGCAGAGCGTCCCGATTTGGTTTCGGCACTGGTGGTAGAGGATATGGCGCCGGACTTCCGTGGCCGCACCACCGGTCCGTGGGAGCCTTGGTTGCATGCCCTCCCGGTCGAATTCGACTCCGCCGAAAAAGTATTCGGTGAATTCGGGCCCGTTGCGGGGCAGTATTTCCTGGAGGCGTTCGACCGAACCCCAACCGGATGGCGATTGCATGGTCACACATCGCGATGGATTGAGATCGCCGCGGAATGGGGTACCCGCGATTACTGGGCGCACTGGCTGGCAGTGCGGGCGCCGGCGCTGCTCATCGAGGCGGGCAATTCGGTCGCGCCGCCGGGCCAGATGCGCGCGATGACCGAAACCAACTCTCCGACAAGATATTTACACGTTCCCGGGGCAGGCCACCTGATTCACGACGATGCGCCGCTGGTCTACCGGGAGGCCGTCGAGTCCTTCTTGGCTACTCCTCGCCGGCCAGCGCGAACCGGCCGTCCACCGTCCGGGTAACCAGGCCGTCGGCGAGCAACGAGTCCAGCGCCCGGTCGCGCTGCTGGGTATCGGTCAGCCACGCCACGTCCAGCTGGGCCTGAGTTACGGGGGAGTTGTTGATGCGCAACACATCTAGCAGTCGGCCGCGGACTTGTCGGTCGGTTCCCGCATAGGTTTGCACGCGGCGCGCCCGCGCCTGTGCCGGCGGATAGCCGGCGTGCCGCCATGCGCAATCTGCAAGGGGACATAACCCGCATCGGGGTGAGCGCGCCGTGCAGACGATCGCGCCCAATTCCATCAGCGCCACTGAAAACCGTTGTGCAGCTTCGTCGCTCGGTAGGAGTGCCGCGACGTCGGCGTGGTCGCGGGCGGCCGACGGCGAGCCGGCCTCGGCCAGCCCGTGCACGGCGCGGGCCACCACCCGGCGGACGTTGGTGTCCACCACCGGCACCCGCCGCCGGTAGGCAAAGCACGTGACGGCTCGTGCCGTGTAGCTCCCGACGCCCGGCAAGGCTCAGCAGGGTATCGACGTCGTCGGGAACCACGTCCCCGTGGTCGCGCGCAATGACGGTTGCGCACTCGTGTAACCATTTGGCGCGCCGTGGATAGCCCAGCTTGCCCCAGGCGCGCAGGACGTCGGCGGCGCTGGCTGCGGCGGTGGCCGATGCGGTGGGCCAGCGCCGCACCCAGTCCGGCCAGATCGAGAGGACCCGCGTCACCGGCGTCTGTTGCAGCATGAACTCGCTGACCAGGATCTGCCATGCGGTGACGCCGGGTTCTCGCCACGGCAGATCGCGGCTCGATCGTTGGTACCACTCCAAAAGTTCATCCGCGGGGATGTTCGGCCGGCTAGTCACCGACGGCCGCGGCAAAGCAGAATGTGTGTCATGGCCACCCCCACTCCGGTAACCGCATGGAAAGCACTCAAAGAGGGTAACGAGCGATTCATCGCCGGCAAGCCCGCCCATCCCAGCCAGAGCCTCGAGCATCGTGCCAGTTTGACCGCCGGCCAGAAGCCGATCGCGGCGATACTTGGCTGCTCGGACAGCCGGGTGGCTGCCGAGCTCATCTTCGACCAGGGGCTCGGCGACATATTCGTGGTTCGCACGGCCGGGCAGGCCATCGATCCGCGGTGCTGGGATCCATCGAGTACGCGGTGACGGTGCTCAACGTGCCGCTCATCGTTGTCCTCGGCCACGACAGCTGCGGCGCGGTCAAGGCCGCCATCGGCGCGATCGACGACGGCGCGATACCGGGCGGTTTCGTGCGCGATGTGGTGGAACGGGTCGCACCGTCGATCCTGCTGGGCCGGCGCGACGGCCTGACTCGTGTCGACGAGTTCGAGGAGCGGCACGTGCGCGAGACGGTGGCGCAGCTGGTCGACCGTTCCACGGCCATCTCGGAGCGGGTGGAGAAGGGCACGCTGGGGATCGCCGGCATCACTTATCGCCTCGCCAAGGGGAAGGCGTCGTTGGTCGACCACGTCGGCGAGATCGGCGAGTAACCAAGTCGGCAGCCACTAACACGGCGGTTGGCCCGCTAACCCGGCGACACGCCGAGGCGGGTCGAACAAATCGGCGTGACCTGGACCTACGGTGTAAATGTGCTGGATTTGGAACCGCAGGGTCCGCTACCGACGGAGATCTATTGGCGGCGCAGGGGCTTGGCCCTGGGCATCGCGGTCGTCGTCATCGGGATCGCTATCGCTACCGTTATCGCCTTCGTGAGCAGCAGCGCGGGCGCCAAACCCGCCAACGCCGAAAAATCTGCTGTCCCAGCCCAAAATCATCCGGGCGCGCAGCCGCCGCAGGCGCCGCCGGCACCCGGGCAGGAGGGCAGCAACCCGCTGGCACCGCCCCCGGAGGGGCAAAACCCGGAGGCTCCCACCGCGACCGCAGCGGTGCAGCCGCCACCGGTGCTGAACCCGGGCGATGACTGCCCCGACTCGACGCTGGCCGTCAAGGGCCTGACCAACGCACCCCAGTACTTCATCGGCGATCAGCCGAAGTTCACCATGGTTGTCACCAACATCGGGCTGGTGGCCTGCAAACACGATGTCGGAGCCGCGGTGCTGGCCGCCTACGTCTATTCGCTGGACAACAAGCGGTTGTGGTCGAACCTGGACTGCGCGCCGTCCAACGAGACCCTGGTCAAAGGCTTCGCGCCGGGGGAGCAGGTAACCACGGCAGTGACCTGGACCGGGATGGGATCGGCGCCGCACTGCCCGCTGCCGCGGCCGGCGATCGGGCCCGGCACGTACAACCTCGTCGTGCAGCTGGGTAACCTTCGCTCGTCCCCGGTTCCGTTCATCCTGAGCCAGCCGCCACCGCTCCTGGGCCGGGTCAGCCGGGGCTGGCGCCACCACCGGAGGCCCCGCCCGCACCTGCCGGTAACTAGTTGAGGGGGTCGGCGATGGTCGACTCCGCTAGTTGCGACAGCCCCTCCCGGACGTGGCGGGCCCACATCGAACCGATGCCTTCCACCGACTGCAAGTCGTTTGAACTGGCCGCCAGCAGGCCTTGCAGCGTTCCGAATGCCCGGACCAGCAGGTCGACGTGGGCGAATTGGAGCCGGGGAATGCCGGCCATGGCGCCGTAGCCGCGCGGGCTCAGCGCCGAATCCTGGGCCTCTGTCGTGGTCGGATATCCAAAGACCTTGGCCAGCGCGGTGAGCTCGAGCAATTCGGTGTCTGAGAGGGTGTCCAGCTCGGCCAGGGTGCTGGCGACCTGTGCTTTGGACGGTGGCTCTGGGCTCGCGTGGTAGTCGCGCACGATCAGTTCTCGCGCGGTGTCGTTGCCGCCCAGCAGCTCCTCGAGCTGCAGTCGCAGCTGGCGCCCGTCGGTGCCGAGTTCGACGGCGTCGTTGTCGATCACCAGCCCGATGCGGCGGGCCAACTCGAGCCGCTGGACCACCGTCATCACGTCGCGCAGCGTGGCGTAGTCCTCGATCTCCGCCCTGGACAGTTGCCGGGTGACCTCGTCGAGCCTGGCCTTGTAACGCTCCAAGGTGGCGATGGCCTGGTTGGCTCGCGACAGGATGGTCGCGGAGTCGGTGAGCACATGGCGCTCCCCGCCGACATAGACGGTGACGATGTTCATCGAGTGGCTGACCGAGATCACCGGGTGGCCGGTTTGGATCGCGGCCCGTTCCGCCGAGCGGTGCCGGGTGCCCGATTCATCGGTGGGGATGGACGGGTCGGGAACCAACTGCACGTTGGCCCGCACGATGCGGCTGGCGTCGGTGGACAGCACTACGGCGCCGTCCATCTTGGCCAGCTCCCGCAGCCGCGTCGGTGCGTACCGGACATCGAGCGAGAAGCCGCCGTCGCAGATGGCTTCGACGCTGTCGTCGTGGCCGATCACGATCAGCGCACCGGTGCGGCCACGCAGAATGCGCTCCAGGCCGTCCCGGAGCCCGGTACCGGGCGCCAGGCGGCCGACGGTCTCACGCAGAGTCGGACGGGTCACAACGTGTCATTCTGCTACGTGCAGGCCGGGAGCCCTAGTACTGCGGTGATCGGCGATGTCGATCATGTGCTCCAGCGCCGCGACGATGTTGGGCGCGCTCAGCGCGCGCATGCCCGGCGGTATCGCGGTGCAACCCGGTGGGATCAGCGCGAGGGTGAACCCTTGCCGTGCGGCTTCGACCAGGCGCCGTTCCATCCCGCTGACCCGCCGCAGATCGCCCGCCAGGCCCACCTCGCCGATCATGACCGAGGTGGTGGGCAGCGGGAGGTCCGCGTACGCCGAAGCCAGCGCGATCGCGACCGCGAGGTCCGACGACGGATCGGTCAATCGCATGCCGCCCACCGTGGACAGGTAGATGTCATTGGCGGCAATGGGCAGCTTGGCGTGCTTTTCGAGAACGGCGGTGATCATCGCGGCCCGGGAATGGTCGATCCCGCTCACGGCGCGACGTGGCGAGCCGCCGCCCGGCGTCGCCAACAACGCCTGAATCTCGCCGATCAGCGGCCGCTTTCCGTCCAGCGTCACCGTGATCGCAGTGCCGGGGACCGGCGTCGGCCGTTGATCCAGGAACAGGTTCGACGGGTCGGCCACGCCTTCAATCCCGTTGTCGTGCAGCATGAAGCATCCGACTTCGTCGGACGCACCGAATCGGTTTTTGACCCCGCGGACCATCCGCACCGTCCCGTTGCGGTCGCCTTCGAAGTGCAGCACCACGTCGACGAGGTGTTCGAGCGAGCGCGGTCCGGCGATGGCCCCATCCTTGGTCACGTGGCCAACGAGGATCAGCGCGACGTCGTTGGCCTTGGCGGCCGCGGTCAACGCGGCGGTTACCGCGCGCACCTGGGTGACGCCGCCGGCGACGCCGTCGGCATCGGCGGTGGACATGGTTTGCACCGAGTCGACGATGACCAGCGCAGGCTTGCACCGTCGCGATGTGGTCCAGCACCGTGTGCAGGTCGGATTCGGCGGCCAGGTAGATCTCCTCGACCCCCTTGCCCCCGCAGTCGATGCGGTCGGCCCGCAGCCGGATCTGGCCGGCGGACTCCTCGCCGGAGATATACAGCGCGCGGCGGCCGGACTGTGCCCAGCGGTGCGCGACCTTGAGCAGCAGCGTTGACTTTCCGACGCCCGGATCGCCGGCCAGCAGCGTCACCGAACCCGGCACGACGCCGCCGCCGAGCACCCGGTCTAGCTCGTCGATTCCCGTCGGGCGGTGCTTGCTGAGATTCGGTTCGATGGAACTGATCGGAACGGCTTTCGAGGCCGGACCCAGATTCGCGGACCGCCGGCTCCCGCCACCGACCGCACTGAGCGTTGCCACTTCATCGACCGTGCCCCAGGTGCCGCATTCCATGCAGCGTCCCACCCACTTGGCGGTGACATGGCGGCATTCCGAGCAGCGGTACTGCAAGCGCGCGTTTGCCACGCGTCGACCGTATCGTCCTGGTGCGACAAGCCCGATGTGACAGGCCGTCAAACGCGGTTAGGACCGCTGCGAAGCCTCCGGGGCCGCAATCGGCACCATCACGGTGGCCTGGCCGGCCTTCTCGAAATTGAAGGTGAAGTTGTACGCAAGACCGTTTGTGATGCGCTGCGCCAACGTCACGGTCGCCTTGGCCGCGTTGTTGGCGTCCATCGGCCCCGGGGCCATGCTCTTGCCATCGGGCGTACCGATGAACAGCATCCCGCCGGCGGGCAGCTTGCCGTCGCCGCCGGCGAGCGCCACCGTGCCGATGTCACTGGTGATACTGACCAGTCGGTCCGTGATATCCGGCGATTGATTGATAGCCACCAGCACCAGGTCTACGGCTTTGCCCGGCTCGATGAAGTCGCCGGATTGGTTGGCCCGGATGTGTATGTCGCGCAGCGCCACGTTGTTGAACGTCGCCCTGTTGCCGTTGACGGCCGGTTCCTGGGTGGCCATCTGCGAGATCTGACCGGCGCCGCAACCGGTGAGCGTCGCGGCGAGAACGCCGATCGAGGCCAGCACGGCCAGCGCGGGCAGGCGGATTTTGAAGCGGTTCACTCAATTCCTCCTGCTGGGCCAGCGGTTGGACTTGTAGCCACGTTGGAACTCTGCGCATCGCAGCACATCGCAACTATGCACTGTAGTAGGAACGTGCCGCTCGCGGTAGCGCGGGACGCGGGGCCAGGCCCCAAGACCAGCAGACCAGGGCGTTGCGCGGGGTGCCCGGCGGCTCCCGATCGGGACGTTGCTAGGATGCTCTGTGGCACGTCTTGCTTCTCATGTCAACCCCTAATCTGCGCGTTGTGCCCCTGACCTGCAACGTTGATCCGCATGCTTTGGGCCGCCGTGTTAGAATGAGGTAACGAAAGGGGCTCGAATCAGATGATCTTCAAGGTCGGTGACACCGTTGTCTACCCGCACCACGGTGCTGCGTTAGTCGAGGCGATTGAAACCCGCACCATTAAAGGGGAGCAAAAAGAGTATCTCGTCTTGAAAGTGGCGCAGGGAGACCTGACCGTTCGAGTCCCGGCCGATAACGCCGAATACGTCGGTGTCCGCGATGTCGTCGGGCAAGAAGGCCTGGACAAGGTGTTCCAGGTTCTGCGTGCCCCGCACACCGAAGAGCCGACCAACTGGTCGCGCCGCTACAAGGCCAACCTTGAGAAACTCGCCTCGGGCGACGTGAACAAGGTGGCCGAGGTAGTACGCGACCTGTGGCGTCGCGATCAGGAGCGCGGGTTGTCCGCCGGCGAGAAGCGCATGCTGGCCAAGGCGCGGCAGATCTTGGTCGGTGAACTGGCTTTGGCCGAGAGCACCGACGACGCCAAAGCGGAGACCATCCTCGACGAGGTTCTCGCCGCCGCTTCTTGAAGACCCTGAGACTCTGGTGGTCGGGGGAGCGGGCGCCTCGGGAACGGTAGTCGCAGTGGTCCCGGCCGCAGGTTCGGGACAGCGGCTCGCTGCCGGTATCCCGAAGGCGTTCCATCAACTCGAGGGCCGAACCCTTGTCGAGCGTGCCGTGGATGGCTTGCTGGACTCCGGGGTCGTCGACGCCGTTGTGGTAGCGGTGCCGGCAGAGCTCACTGACGAGGCGAAGCTGATCCTCGGCGACAAAGCCGCCGTCGTGGCGGGCGGCTGCGACCGCACCCAATCCGTGAGTCTGGCGCTTTCTGCCATGTCTGAGGCCCCGGGGGCGGAAGCACCCGACTTTGTGCTGGTGCACGATGCCGCTCGGCCGCTGACGCCGCCGGCGTTGATCGTTCGGGTTGTCGAGTCGTTGCGGGCCGGTCATGCCGCCGTGGTGCCCGCACTGCCGCTGTCTGACACCATCAAGGCGGTGGATGCCAACGGGGTGGTCCTGGGCACGCCCGAGCGGGCCGGCCTGCGGGCCGTGCAGACCCCACAGGGGTTCGCGACCAGCCTGCTGCTGCGCGCCTATCGGGCCTACCGGAGCACGCCCGTCCCGATGGGGCCGGTTTCACCGACGACGCGTCCCTCGTCGAACAGGTGGGCGGCCAGATCCAGGTGGTCGACGGCGACCCGCTGGCATTCAAGATCACCAACCAGCTGGATCTGCTGCTGGCCCAAGCGATCGTGCGGCGATGAGCGAACTGTCCCGATTTGCCGAGGGTCGGTTTGGGGGCCGATGTGCACCCGATTGAACCTGGTAGGCCGTGCTGGCTGGTGGGGCTGCTGTTTCCGGGGGCCGACGGCTGCGCCGGACATTCCGACGGCGATGTTGCGGCGCACGCGCTGTGCGACGCGCTGCTGTCGGCAGCAGGTCAGGGCGATATCGGGGGTGTGTTCGGAGTCGACGATCCGCGCTGGAAGGGTGTCAACGGCGCCGACATGCTGCGTCACGTCGTCGAGCTGATATCGCGCGACGGCTACCGGGTCGGCAACGCCGCCGTGCAGGTGATCGGCAACCACCCCAAGATCGGTCCGCGCCGCGCCGAGGCACAGCAGGTCTTGTCGGGCCTGGTGGGGGCGCCGGTGTCGGTATCGGGAACCACCACCGACGGGCTGGGACTGACGGGGCGCGGCGAGGGCCTGGCCGCGATCGCAACGGCGCTCGTCATCCGAACCAGCAGGTAAGCTGGCACGTCGTGACCGATCCCGCCCGCTTGCGACTGCACGATACGGCGGTGGGTGCCGTGCGTGACTTCGTTCCGCTGCGGGCCGGGCACGTCTCCATCTACCTGTGCGGTGCCACCGTCCAGGGCCTGCCGCATATCGGGCATGTCCGCAGCGGCGTTGCCTTTGACATCCTGCGACGCTGGCTGACAGCGCGAGGCTACGACGTCGCATTCATCCGCAACGTGACCGATATCGACGACAAGATCCTGAACAAGGCCGCCGCGGCCTGCCGCCCGTGGTGGGAGTGGGCGGCCACCTACGAGCGCGCGTTCGTCGCGGCCTACGACGCCTTGGACGTGCTGCCACCGTCGGCCGAGCCGCGTGCCACCGGGCACATCACCCAAATGGTCGAATTAATGGAACGCTTGATCGAAACTAATCACGCGTACGCGTCCGAGGGCGACGTCTACTTCGATGTGCTCAGCTACCCGGAATACGGGCAGTTGTCCGGGCACAAGGTCGGCGATGTGCACCAGGGCGAGGGGGTGGCTACCGGCAAGCGGGACCAGCGCGACTTCACCTTGTGGAAGGGCGCCAAGCCCGGCGAACCGTCCTGGCCCACGCCATGGGGCCGCGGACGCCCCGGCTGGCACCTCGAATGCTCGGCAATGGCGCGCACCTATCTCGGACCGGAATTCGACATCCATTGCGGCGGAATGGATTTGATATTCCCGCACCACGAGAACGAGATCGCGCAGAGCCGTGCCGCCGGAGACGGGTTCGCCCGCTACTGGCTCCACAACGGCTGGGTGACGATGGGCGGCGAAAAGATGAGCAAATCGCTGGGCAACGTGCTGTCTATACCGTCGATGTTGCAGCGTGTCCGGCCCGCCGAACTGCGCTATTACCTGGGTAGTGCGCACTATCGGTCGATGCTGGAATTCTCCGAGACCGCACTGCAGGACGCCGTCAAGGCCTACGTCGGGGTTGAGGAATTCCTGCACCGCGTTCGCAGCCGAGTCGGTGCCGTCTGTCCTGGGCAGTGGACCCCACGCTTCGCCGAGGCGCTCGATGACGACCTGGCAGTTCCGATCGCGGTGGCCGAGGTGCACCAGGCGCGCGCGGAAGGCAACCGAGCTCTGGACGCCGGAGATCATGAAGGTGCCCTGCACAGCGCCGAAGCGATCCGCGCGATGATGGGCATCCTGGGTTGCGACCCGCTCGACGAACGCTGGGAATCTCGCGACGAGACCTCGGCCGCCCTGGCAGCCGTCGACGTGCTGGTGCAAGCCGAACTCGAAAGCCGGCAAAAGGCCCGCGAGGAGCGCAACTGGGCGCTTGCCGACGAGATCCGTAATCGCCTGAAGGACGCCGGCATTGAGGTCACCGATACGGCCGACGGACCCCAGTGGGAGCTGTTGGCCGGGGACGGGAAGTAGATGGCCGGCAACTCACGGCGTCAGGGCGCGATACGCAAATCTGGCTCCAAAAAGGGCCCCACCGTCGGTTCCGGGGGTCAGCGTCGCAGTGCGCTCGAGGGCCGTGGTCCCACCCCGCCGGCGCATTTGCGTCCCCACCACCCCGCCGCCAAGCGCGCCAAGTCTCCACCGACGCGCCGTCGACCGGACAAGCGCACCGATGAAACCGAAACCGTGCTCGGGCGCAACCCGGTGGTGGAATGCCTGCGCGCCGGCGTCCCCGCAACGGCGCTCTACGTCGCGCTCGGTACCGAAGCCGACGAGCGACTCACCGAATCTGTCTCCCGCGCGGCCGATCTAGGCATCGCGATCCTCGAAGTACCGCGGACCGATCTGGACCGAATGGCCACCAACCATCTGCACCAGGGCATCGCACTGCAGGTACCGCCATACAACTACGCCCACCCCGACGACCTGTTGGCCGCCGCCAATGGATCGCCGCCGGCGTTGTTGGTCGCGCTGGACAACATCTCCGACCCTCGCAACCTTGGCGCGATCATTCGTTCGGTCGCGGCGTTCGGCGGCCACGGCGTGCTGATCCCACAGCGGCGCTCGGCTTCGGTGACAGCGGTGGCCTGGCGCACCAGCGCGGGGGCGGCGGTCCGGGTTCCGGTGGCGCGGGCACCCAATCTAACCAGGGCGCTTAAAGGTTGGGCCGATCGCAGTGTGCGGGTAATCGGACTGGACGCCGACGGCGACACCGTGCTCGACGACCTGGACGGCACCGATCCGATAGTGGTGGTCGTCGGGTCGGAAGGCAAGGGCCTGTCCCGGCTGGTGCGGCAGACGTGTGAGCAGGTGGTGTCGATCCCGATGGCCGGCGAGATGGAATCACTGAATGCCTCGGTTGCCGCCGGGGTGGTGCTCGCCGAAATCGCGCGGCAGCGCAGAACCTAAATGCCCGGCTGGCCCGAAACGCCGATAAAGCAGCGCGCCCGATGCCATTGCCCGGTTATAGTCGCCGAGTGATCAGCGGCGACCTGCTGACCGGGCGTGACAATGAATTAGGGACTATTCGCCGCGCTCTGAGCAGGACTGGCAACCATTCCGGCGTGGTCATCGCCGGCGGCGCCGGTATGGGTAAAACCTGGCTGGCCCGCGAAGTGCTGCGGCGCGCCTCGGCGTCCGGCGAATGCACCAACTGGATCGTCGGCACCGAATCGGCGCGTGCGCTGCCACTGGGGGCATTCATCGGTTCGCTGGGCGATGCGATGTCTGACCCGATGACAAACGTGCGGCGGGTGATCAATTCTTTTGTCACGCAACAGCGTCAGGGTCGGGTGGTGATCGGGGTCGATGACGCGCACCTGCTGGACGGATTGTCGGCACTCGTCGTGCACCAGCTGGCCCAGTCGGGTGGGGCTCGGCTGGTGGTCACGGTGCGCACGGGCAGCGAGGAGCCCGACGCGATCACCGCATTGTGGAAAGACGGGCTGCTGGCCCGTCTTGATCTCGAACCACTTTCGGCCGCGGCGACGCGCGAGATAATCGAGAACACGCTGGGCGGTCCGGTCGACGCTCTGAGCGCGGCCCGGTTCTGGCAACTGACCGACGGAAACACCTTGTTCCTGCGGCAGCTGGTGGCCGATCAGATCGCGGCCGGGCGGATGCGCGAATTGGCCGGGGTGTGGATGTGGGACGACGATGTCGCGATCTCGGCCAGCCTGTCCGACACGGTGGGACGCCAGCTGAGGCGGTTGAACCCGCGGCTGGCGCTGGTGGTCGACACGTTGTCGCAATGTGAGCCGCTGGCCGTCGACGTGCTGTGTGATTTGGTGCCCCGCCGAGACCTGGCGGCCGCCGAGAGGCTGGGACTGGTGAGCGTCGAACGCACCGGGGACACGCTGATGGCCAGGCTGGCGCACCCACTGTTCGGTGAGCTTCGCCGCGCGAGCGTTGGCGAGATCCATCTCTCGGGCATCCGGGGCAAGCTGGCGACCCGGCTGGCGGAAAGCGGTGACGCCGACATGCAGGCCACCGTGCGTCGGGCGCTGCTGACACCTCGACTCGGATCTTGAACCCGATTCTGAGCTTTTTCTGGAATCGGCACGGCATGCCATGACGCTTGCTGGATCTCGAGCTGGCCGACCGGTTCGCCACCGCCGCCGCGCAAGCGGGGGCACCCGAGGCGGCCGGGATCCGGGCGATGAACCTGATGCTGCTTGGGCGCAGCGAGGAGGCCGAGACGGCCCTGCGTGACATGGCTGATGCGTGACGCGCCCGACGGTCACCATTGGGCGACGCTGCGGGCAGCGAACCTGGTGTGGATGCTCGGCAAGCCCGAAGACGCTGCGGTGATCCTCGACGGCCTCGCTTCCTCCGAATTCCAAGACGCCCGAAACTCCGGCTCAGGTGGCGGAGCGGTTGGCGGTGCAGGCCTGCATCGACGCCGTGTACGGCGCGCTGCGAATTAGCAGCCGAAAAGGCACGGGCCGCTTTGGATTACCGTGCTTTGCCGGATTTTCATGCGTTGCTGGCGTCGCTTGCGTTGATCATGGCGATGGGGGTACTTGGTGAGGTCGATGATCTGACGGCCGTGGCTGAGCAGGCGCTGCGCCGCGCTACGACGTCGTTCCAGGCGTCTCACATGCGATTCTGGTTCGGCGCGGTGTACGGTCGCGCTTGCCGTCTGACCGGACGTATCGACGAATTCGTCAGCACAGCAAAGCAACTGGCCGACTCGTCGCGCGACGTTCCCGGTCTGGCTTATGCGAACCTGGCCTTGCTGTCGGGAAACGCCGAGCTGGTCCGCGGCGCTGCCGCCGAGGCGGCCCGGTTGGTGCACGAGGCGCTTGCCGGTGTGCAAAGACACTCTGTAAGAACGGGTTTGCGGCCGGCGAGCTACTTCGCGCTGGCCGAGGCGCACGCGAAACTCGGCCACCCGGCCGAAGCGAACGAGGCTGTCGCCGAGGCGCGGTCATGCGTGCCGGCCGACTACCTTTTCATGCATACCGGCCTGTCGCTGGCCAGTGGGTGGGCGATGGCGGCCAGCGGCCGGTTGAGCGAGGCCGCGGCGAGCGTGCAGGAGGCGGCGCGACTCGCCCGCGACCGCGGCCAGCCCACCCACGAGCTGGCCTGCATACAGGCCGCGGCTCAGTGGGGTGATGCCTCGGGGGCGGCGCGGGCCCGGGAGCTGGCCGACGCGTTGTCGCTGCCGCTGGCCGATGCCGTCGCAGCGCACGCGGAGGCACTGCTGGCCGGGGACGGCGAGGGCCTGCTCGCGGCGGCGGTGCAGTATCGGGGAATCGGTGACCGGGCCGCGGCGGCCGACGCAGCGGCGCAGGCCTCCGCTGCGTTCGCATTGAGCCAGCAGCATCGCCGTGAGCTGTATGCCGCGGCGCTGGCCAAGGAGTTGGCGGAGGAATGCGGCGGCTTGTGCACGCCGGCGCTGCGGACTCCGGCCGGTCTTAAGTTGTCGGGTCGCCAGCGCGATGTCATCGAACTCGTCGTGGCAGGACTGTCCAACCGCCAGATCGCCGACCAGCTGGTGATGTCGGTGCGCACTGTGGAGGGCCACATCTACCGGGCCTGTCAGCGCGTCGGCGCCCAGTCGCGCGAGGAATTAGCGTCGATCATCAGATCCGGACCTGGCGTCGATGGGGTAGCCGAACTACGCATCCGTACGAACCAAAGTCGGCGGTACCGTGCCTCCAAACACCTCCGAACAAAGGAGTTGGCATGGTCCGGACGCTGGAAGAAACGTGATATAGGTGCGCTCCCGATAGCGCCGAAGAATCCCCTGCCATTTTGGCAACAAGTCAAGGCGGTGCGGTCCTACATCGAAGGTCATCAGACGCTGCTGAACGCCGGGGGCCCCATCACCCGGTTGGTGCTCGGACCGAAGTGGCTGGTGCCGAACGTTGTGATGATCGCCAGCCCGCAGGGTGCTCGTGATCTATTGGGGCGCAACGACGGGGTCGCCGACCGCGGCCGGGCCAAGACGATGGTCGAGATGCGCGCTTTGATGGGCGGCAACCTACTCAACCTTCCGCACCAGCGATGGCTGCCGCGGCGACGGGCGCTGCAGCCGATGTTCACCAAGCAGCAGGTGCCCCGTTATGCGGGACACATGGCCACGGCCGCGGAAGAGCTCGTCGACGTTTGGCGGGACGGCGCTTTCGTGGACCTGGACAGCGAGTGCCGCAAGCTGACGCTACAGGCACTCGGGCGATCGGTGCTCGGGCTGGACCTCGGCGATCGCGCCGAGGAGGTGGGCGGCGCACTGCGTGCTGCATTGGTATGGGTGGCCGACCGCGGCACGCGGCCGGTGAATCCGCCGCGGTGGCTGCCGACGCGCGGCCAGCGCGCCGCCCGCCGGGCGAACCGGACGCTGCACCGAGCTGGCCGCCGAAATCCTGCACGCGGTTCGCACAAACCCCGACCACGACGCCCCGCTGGTGCGCGCCCTGATCCAGGCGATCGATCCGGAGACCGGTCGGCCGTTGCCCGACGCTGAGATCTGCCACGAGCTGGTGCTGTTCATGCTCGCCGGCCACGACACCACCTCGACGACGCTGACCTACGCGTTGTGGTCATTGGGGCATGACCGCGACGTTCAGGAGCGGGTGCGCGCGGAGGTCGCCGCGCTGGGCGAGCGGCGGCTGACCCCAGATGATGTGACCGAACTCGGCTTAACCGTGCGGGTGTTGCACGAGGCGCTCCGGCTGTGTCCGCCCGCGGTCCGGAACATTGCGCACGCCCACCCGCGACATCGTGGTGGACGGCTACCGGGTCAAGGCGAAAACCATGGCTGTGGTCAATTTTTATGCGATGCACCGTGACCCCACATTATGGGTGAATCCCCTGCGTTTCGATCCGGACCGATTCCTCCCGGAACGGTCGAAGGTCCGCAGCCGTTGGCAGTACCTCCCGTTCGGCGGCGGACCGCGCTCGTGCATCGGCGATCACTTCGCGATGTTGGAGGCCACGCTCGCGCTGGCGACGATCATTCGCGCGGCCGAGATCGAATCACTCAGCGTTGACTTCCCGCTGGAAACGCCGTTCACCGTGGTCGCCGCGGCAGCCGATCCGGGCCCGCGTGCTGTGCGCCGGGGTATCGCAGGCGGCTCTACGTGGTGCAGCGCGCTCGGCACTGGCCCTCAGCGCCTAGCTACCCAGCAGCCGCACGCTCGCCCACAGTGCGAGCACCGCGACCACCAGGGTCGCGGGCACGGTGCACAGGCCCAGGCGGGTGTACTCGCCCACGCCGGCCTCGACGTCGTGCTGGCGCAGCACTCGCCGCCACAGCAGGTTGGACAGCGAACCGGCGTAGGTCAGGTTGGGGCCGATGTTGACCCCGATCAGCACCGCCAGGATGGCCACCGGCCCGCCGGGCGCGACGAGCGGCAGCAGCACCAGCGTCGCGGGCAGATTGTTGACGACGTTGGCCAGCACGGCGGCCACCGCGGCAATCGCCAGCAATGCGGGCAGCCCCGAACCCGACGGCAGCACGGCGGACATCGCCCTGTCCATTCCGTTGGCCATGACCGCCTGCACCACCACGCCGAGCGCCAGCACGAACACCAGGAACGACACATTCACCGAGCGCACGATCTCGGCCACCGAGGTGTGCCGGTGCCGCAGACTGCGCACCGCCAGCACCGACGCGCCGGCCAACGCCACCCAGGCCGGCGCAACACCCACGGATTGAGCGACCGCGAACCCGGCCAGCGTCAGCCCGACAACCGCCAACACGAACACGGGTGGGCGCGGCGCCGGGCCGAGTCGCCCGGGGTCCGGCTGGACCCGCAGGTCCCCGGCGAAGAACCACCGGAAGGCCAGGTAGAGAGTGACGATGGCCGCCAGCCAGGGCAACGCCATCAACAGGGTGAACTTGATGAAAGAGATGTTCGCGAGGTGAAAGGCCAGCAGGTTCGTCAGATTCGACACCGGAAGCAACAGCGAGGCGCCGTTGGCCAGATGAGCAGTGGCGTAGGCGTATGGCCGCACCGGGGCGCGCAGCCGGCGCACGGCAACGAGCACCACCGGGGTCAGCAACACCACGGCGGCATCCAGGCTGAGCACGGCGGTGATGGTGGATGCGACGACGAACACCCGCCCGAGCAGCCTCCCCGACCCGACCGGTCCGCGAGCGATTGCCGCACCCGCGGCCTCGAACAGGCCCTCGTCGTCGCAGAGCTTGGCCAGCAGTAAAACCGCACCCAGGAAAGCGACCACCCCCGATAGGCCGGTGACCTGCGCGACCGCCTGATGCACCGAGATCGCGCCGATTGCGATCAGGACTGCGGCCGCAGGGACCGCTGCGACCGCCTCCGGCCAGCCGCGAGGTCGGGCGATGGCAAACCCGAGGACCAGAGCAAGCAGCAACAGCGAGACGGTCAGTGACATGTCTTAGCCGGCGATGCACGTCGAGACGTCGGGGTCATCGGCGGCATAGCTCCTGTCCGTGGCGTGGTGGCCAAACGGGATCGGGTGAATAACGTGCAGAGTGGGTAGCCTACGGCGAATCGCGCTAACCAACGCAGAGACCGGAATTTGTCGATGACGGAGCCAACTCCCGTTGCCGCAATCCCGCGACGAACGGCGCACGCGCTGGACCTACTGGCCTTTTCGTTGGCTGATGTCCGTGACGGCTTGGGTCCGTATCTGTCGATATACCTGCTGCTGACCCATCATTGGGACCAGGCCTCGATCGGTTTCGTGATGGCGGTCGGCGGCATCGCCGGGGTCGTCGCGCAGACACCGGTCGGCGCCTGGGTGGACAAGACGACCGCGAAGCGAACGCTGGTCATCGGCGGTGCTGTGGCGGTCGCCGCCGGTGCGTTGGCGATGCCACTTTTGCCCGGCTTCTCCACTATTTCGTTCCTGCAAGCGGTTACCGGAATCGCAGGCTCCATTTTCAATCCGGCGTTGGCCGCGATCACGCTGGGCATTGTCGGGCCGCGACTTTTCTCCAGACGCATTGGACGCAACGAATCGTTCAGACATGCCGGTACCGCGTCAACGGCCGCCGCTGCGGGCGGCCTCGCCTACTTCTTCGGACCTGTCGTGGTGTTCTGGCTGCTGGCTGTCATGGCGATGATCAGCGTTGCGGCAACGCTGAGGGTGCCGCCCGACGCGATCGACAATGACGTGGCCCGCGGGATGGACAAGGCAACCGGACCCCAGCATGAGCGGCCGTCCGGATTCGCGGCGCTGCTGCACGACCGTCGGTTGATGATCTTCGGCGCGACCGTCGTCATGTTCCACTTTGCCAACGCGGCCCTGTTGCCGCTGGTCGGGCAAAAGCTGGCGCTGCACAACAAGGAGGTCGGGACCGCGCTGATGTCAGCATGCATTGTCGCCGCGCAGGTCGTCATGGTGCCGGTCGCGTACCTCGTCGGCGCCAAGGCCGACACCTGGGGACGCAAGCCGATATTTCTGGTCGGGTTCGGTGTCTTGACCGCGCGCGCATTCCTGTACCCACTGTGGGATAACCCGTATTGGCTTGTCGGCGTGCAGTTGCTCGATGGTGTGGGGGCCGGCATATTCGGGGCGTTGTTTCCGCTCGTCGTCCAAGACCTCACGCATGGAACAGGCCGGTTCAACGTCAGCCTGGGGGCAATAACCGCCGCGTGGGGCGTCGGTGCCGCGTTGTCGAACTTTGTCGCGGGCGGGATCGTGGTCGCCGCAGGCTACGGTGCGGCGTTCATGTCACTAGGCGCCATCGCCGGTGCGGGCTTCGTCCTCTATCTGATCGCGATGCCGGAAACGATCTAAGGCCTCTCAGGCCCAGGGGTCCTCGCGCCGCCAAACGGTCGGCATCTGCAGTGTGACGCCGTCCTGCGCGGCGAGTTCGTCCAGGACGCGGATGGATACGTCCAGGTCGTCGGCCACATATGGGAAGGCCCGCAACGGTTTTGACAGCGGCCGGAAGAAGTCGTCCCAGTGGATGAGAATCACGCGACGTGCACTGACGGCGCGCACCACCTCATTCCAATAGTCGGACAAATACGACCGCGGCTGAACGCCGAGCTGGCCGACGCCGAGATAGACGACCTCGGCCCGGTGGCCGGACAGGGCGCCCTTGACGTAGCCGGCGCTCCCCTGGATCAGCAGCCGCCGCCCCGATGGTCGATGCTCAATAAACGTCGACCACGCTTCACCGCACCGGTATGCCGACACTTTCACCGGCGGTGTCAGCGCCTCGTTGATCACACCGGGAAAGCGGTCGGGTGGACAGTGGTGGGACTCCACCAGCGTGATCTCGTAGGCGCCCAACTCGATTGGTTCGCCGGAGACCGCGACGACAAGGCGATTCTCGGGCAGCCCGTAGCCGCGACCGACGTTGGCCGCCGACTCGCCGCCCACCAGCAGGGCGCCGGTTCGGTCGGCGACCAGCGCGGAATCCAGCACGTGATCGAAATGGGTGTGCACCGGGACGACAGCCTCTAGCCGGGGCACCTTGGCCCGGGCAAGGCAGCCGTCGACGCGCGGCGCAGACGGCGAAACCTTGCCGGCCGCCACCTGTACCAGGCCGGGCCGGGAAAAGTAGCCGTCGGTCATCAGCGCCGACGACCCATCATCGAGTAGCAGCGTCGCCACACCCATCCACGTCACCGAAAGCGGCGCGTCCGGTTCGGCGGCGGCTACCCCGAACCGGTCCGCGTACCGCCCGATGTCGGGGCGACCGAGCTTGAACCGCATCAGCAGAAAGCCCTGATATCGGTGCCGGCCGCCTTGAGTTGGTCGAGCACCGCAGTCGCGATCTGCACCGCACCCGGCGAATCACCATGCACACAAACCGATTCCGCGCTGACCGCGATCTGCGTGCCATCGATTGCGGTGACCCGACTGGAGGTCACCATGGTCACCACCCGCTGCGCGATTTCAGCCGGATCGTGCAACACCGCGCCCGGTTCGCGACGGGAAACCAGTTGACCGTCTTGTCGGTACGCGCGATCGGCGAATGCCTCCGCCACGGTGCGCAGGCCAAGGCGGCTGGCTTCGTCGAAGAACGCCGAGCCCGCCATGCCGAGCACCGGGAGCGTCGCGTCCACCAACTGCACCGCACGCGCGACGGCCGCAGCCTGTTCGCTGTTGGTCACGATCGTGTTGTACAGCGCACCATGGGGTTTGACGTAGGAAACCGTCGATCCGGCGGCGGCCGCGATGCCCTGCAGCGCGCCGATCTGATACACGATGTCGGCAACAAGATCTTCGGTGCCGACATCGATGAAGCGCCGGCCGAAGCCGGCCAGGTCTCGGTAACTCACCTGGGCTCCGATACGCACGCGGCGCTCGGCGGCCGTCCGGCATACCCGCAACAGGCCGGCGGGATCCCCCGCGTGGAAACCGCACGCCACGTTGGCGCTGGTGACGATCTCAAGCATCGCATCGTCATCGCCGAGGCGCCAGACGCCAAAGCCCTCGCCCAGGTCAGCATTGAGGTCGATACGGGCCACTCGACCAGCTTAGGGGTCTACTGCTTGACCACCTTGGCGGCGATCTGTGCAGCGATGTCGATCGCCGGCGAACCGGATTGGTTGTAGGAGCAGGCCACGGTGTCGATGGCAATGTTGTTCCGCACGGTCAGCGCCCGCTGGCAGGCCCAGCCGTCGCCGCCCTCCTGCACCTGCGAGGTACTGAGCGTGCCGTTGTTATTGGTAATCGCGCCCACCGTCCACACGACGTCGGGCTGACCCTGGGTGACATCGCTGAACCGGCGGTTTGCACACGACGGCCAGCCTTGTACCGAAGACTTGTAGAACGCGGAAGCCTCGTGCGCCGACGGGAAGGCGACCACCGCCTGAATGGCGTAGTGATCACGCTTCTTGGAGTCATCGACGCTGTCGTCGACTCGCTGGCCGCGAAGAGCGGTCCACCCGGTGTTGGTATAGACCCTGTCTTGCGCCGGCCCGTCAATGGCCAGGCAATTCTTGTCGGTGATGTTGGAGCCCCAATCCCACATCGACTTGGCGCTGAACCACACCCTCATCGACGTCGCGCCCAGCGCGCTATTAATCCTGGCTGGGTCGAGCAACAGCCCGTCGAGCGCCGCGACGGCCACTGGGGTCGAAGTGATGGGTCCGGACTTATCGGAGGGAACCGCTTTCCCGTTAGCGGTGGTCGTGCAGCTGACGGCGAGCGTGCAAGCCCCGGCCAACGCCAGGACGGCGATCTGCTGGCGCATCCTTCCCCCTAGCTGGCTGTCGTGGCTCCCCTAGCTCCGGTGTGACCAGCTTAAGTGTGGGATTGCCGCCGTCGCCCGAGTAACCAGCAGAACAGATAAATGACGAATGAGATGGTGGCGACGAACACCGACACCGGGACACCGGGGGCCAGGGACAGCACGATGCCGCCGACAGCGGCGACCTCGGCGAACACCACCGACGCCACGATCGCCGCGACCGGCGATCCGACCACCCGCGCGGCCGCCGCGGCCGGGGTGATCAACAACGACATCACCAGCAGCGCGCCAACGATCTGAACGGCCTGGGCGGCCACCACGCCGACCAGCGCGGCGAACACGATGCCCAGCGCGCGCACCGGCACGCCGCGGGCGGCCGCGACTTCGGGATCGACGGTGGCGAACAACAGCGGTCGGTAGCACGTCGCGAGCACAACGATGACCAACAAGCAGACTAGTGACAGCATCACCAGCCCGGAGTAGCCCACTCCCACGATCTGGCCGGTCAGCAATGCGAAATTGGTCCCGGTCCGCCCCGGGTAGAGGTGAATGAACAGCACCGCCAGCCCCAGCCCGAAGGCCAGTACCACCCCGATCACCGAATCCCGTTCCCGGGCACGCTGTCCCAGAATGCCGAACAGCGCCGCCGCCAGCGCGCTCCCGATCAGCGCCCCCAGCCCCACCTGAAAGCCGACCAGCAGCGCGAACGCCGCCCCGGTCAGCGCCAGCTCGCTGGACCCGTGCACGGCGAACGACATCTGCCGCATCACGATGAACGGCCCGATCAGCCCGGCCATCAGCCCGAGCAGCGCCGCCGCCAGCAGCGCCTGCTGGACGAAGTCGTGACTCAGCAACCGCGCCGTGATGTCGAAAGAGAACAGGTCGTCCAGCATTTCGACGAGCCGGTGGTTCACCCGGCGCACCCGGTCGGGCTCGTGCGGGGGTCGCCGACCACCACATAGCGGTCGTTGACCTTAACCACCTGGATGTCGGCCTGATACAGCATCGACAGGGTCGCTGTGTTCATCACCTGTTCGACGGTGCCGATCCGGAATCGGCCGTCGACCAGGTAGAGCAGGCGGTCCACGTAAGGCAGGATCGGGTTGACGTCATGGGTGACGAAGATGATCGTGGTTGCGGCTTCCTGGCGGCGGCGCTCGATCAGCGCCGCGACCAGCCTGGCGTTGGCCGGGTCGAGGGTCAGCAGCGGCTCGTCGCAGAGCAGCAGCGTCGGGTCGCTCGGCCAGCGCCTGAGCAATGCGCACCCGCTGCAACTCGCCGCCCGACATCACCCCGACCGGGACATCGGCCAGCCGTTCGCCGTTGACCCACTGCAGCGCCCGCTGCACCGCCTCGCGCCGCAGGGCTCGATCGGCAGAGCGCAGCGGCAGGACGCCCCAGCGGCGCCCGTCGATGCCCAGCTGGACCAGGTCGCGACCGCGCAGCAACACCTCCCGGTCGATCGGGCGATGCTGCGGTATGTAGCCGATGTGCCCGCTGTCCGGCACACCCACCTCGCCCGCACTGAGCGTCAATTGTCCGAGTAGCACTTTGAGCAGCGATGTCTTGCCGGTGCCGTTGGGGCCCAGCACCGCGATGAACTCACCGGGCGACACCGACAGGTCCAGGTGGTCCCACAGCACGCGATCGCCGAAGGACAGCCGGGCTCCGTTGAGCGAGACGGCGGGTGGCATGTCTATTGGCTCGCTATCGGCTCGACCGCAGCGCAGCCAGCAGTTGGTTGACCGTGTTGCGCTGCCAGCTCAGGTAGTCGCTGCCGCTGGGCAACGTCTCGGTCACCAGGGCCACCGGCACACCCGCCCGTCGGGCGGCGTCCTGCAGTCCGTCTATTGCGGGGGTGGACGTCTGCGGGTTGACCAGCAGCGCCGAGACTTGGCGTTGATTTATCAGGTCGAGGACGGCTGCCATGTCGGATGGCGCGGGATCGGTCTCGTTCTCGTTGGCTGCGGTAAAGGCCGGCGGAGTGCGATTGACCAGCCCGGTCGCCGCCAGCAGGTAATACGCGACCGGCTCGGTCGCGATGACTCCGGCGCCCGGATATGCGGTGGCGATGGCGTGTTCGGAGATGGCCACGGAGTCGGCGCCGCGGCAGAATTCGGCGGCGTTGGCCCGGTAATCCTTGGCGTTGTCCGGGTCGATGCTCACCAGCCGATCGGCGATCGCGACGGCCACCGCCTTCGCCACGTTCAGGTCGTAGAAGACGTGCTCGTTAGCCGGGTCCCGGGTATTTGCAGCGTTCGGGGTGGTGAGCATCGAATAGGCATCGACCGTTTTGACCGCTGGACGAGCGGACAGCACCTGATCGACCCATGGGTCGTAGCCGCCGCCGTTGTAGACCACCAAGGTGGCATCGGAGATCGCGGCGGCGTCGGCAGGACTTACCGAATAGGAATGCGGATCGACGTCGGCGCCTGTCAGGATGGGCCGGACGGCGAGATGGCCACCGGCGACCGCCCGCGCCACGCTGCCCCACACGTCGGTGGACGCCACCACGGTGGTCGCAGCGGGGTGCGCAGAGTTGCCGATCCCACAGGCCGGCAGCGTTATCAAGGCGGCCGATGCGGTCGCGCAAACAGCGCTGGCCGAAAGCCAGCGTGTCACGTTGACCAGTGCGATTCGCACGTTCGATTCCCTACCTTCCGGCCCACCGGCCGAAGCGTAATACTAATGAAAATCGTTTCCATTAGAAAGGGGCCTACCCAGAACCCGCTGAGGGCGCCTAAGAAGCGCTGTAACCTCACCAAACGTGAGTCCCACACCGCGCAGGCGTGCGACTCTGGCGTCGTTGGCGGACGAACTCAAGGTGTCCCGCACCACCGTTTCGAACGCCTTCAATCGACCGGATCAGCTCTCCGCCGACCTTCGCGAACGGGTGCTCACGACGGCCAAGCGGCTAGGCTATGCGGGCCCCGACCCGGTGGCGCGGTCGTTGCGAACGCGCAAAGCAGGTGCGGTCGGTTTGGTGATGCCCGAACCACTGACCTTCTTCTTCAGCGATCCGGCGGCACTGGACTTCGTCGCCGGAGTGGCGCAATCGTGCGAAGAGATGGGGCAGGGACTGCTGTTGGTGGCGGTCGGACCCAGCCGCGGTCTCGAGGACGGCACAGCCGCCGTGCTTGGCGCCGGCGTGGACGGGTTCGTGGTGTATTCGGTACGCGAGGACGATCCCTACCTAGAGGTGGTGCTGCAGCGGCGCGTGCCCGTCGTAGTGGTCGACCAGCCCAAAGGTCTCGCCGGAGTGTCCCGGGTGGGCATTGACGACAGGGCGGCGATGCGCGGGCTCGCCGACTACGTGCTCGGGTTGGGGCACCGCGAGATCGGCCTGCTGACGATGCGGCTGGGCCCGGACCGACGGCAAGATCTGGTGGACGCGGACCAGCTGAAGTCGCTGACTTTCGACGTGCAACGCGAACGCATCTTCGGTGTCTGGGATGCGATGACGGCGGCCGGTATCGACCCGGACACACTGACCGTGGTGGAAAGCTACGAGCACTTGCCGACGTCGGGAGGCGCCGCCGCCAAGGTGGCGCTGGGGGCCAACCCCCGCATCACCGCATTGATGTGCACCGCGGATATCTTGGCCCTGTCAGCGATGGATTACCTTCGGGCACATGGGATTTACGTGCCCGGTCAGATGAGCGTCAGCGGGTTCGACGGCATCCCCGACGCGATCAGCCGGGGGCTGACCACGGTGTCGCAGCCGAGCCTGCAGAAGGGGCGCCGGGCGGGAGAGCTGCTACTCAAGCCGCCTCGGTCGGGCCTGCCGGTCATCGAGCTACTGGACACCGAGCTCATTCGGGGGCGCACCGCCGGCCCCCCCGGCTAGCCGCCGTTCTGGTCGCCGATCAGCAATCGCACGGCCAGGTCCAGTCGTTTGCTGACGTCGGTCGCCGAGGCTCGCCGGGTAAGCCAGGCGAGCAGGTTCGACAACCACACGTCCGAGATCACCCGGGCGATGTGGTACTGGTCTTCGGTCGGCTCGCCGTCACTCATCGCGCGCGCGAACATGCCGTCGATGAGCTTCTCGACGTGATCGACTTCACTGGCCGCCGACGCGTCCGCAAAGACGTAGGCGCGCGTCATCGCCTCGGTGAGCAAGGGATTGCGCTGCATCGCGCGGTTGAGCTTGCCAACCATGAAGTTGAGGCGCTGAAACGGGCTGCCACCGGCCACCGCGGAGCGGTCGGTTTTAGCGTCGATGCGGGTGAACTCCCGGCCGAGCGCCGACACCAGCAGATGGACCTTCGACGGGAAATAGCGATACAACGTGCCGACCGCGACGTCGGCGCGATCGGCCACCGCTCGCATTTGAACCGCCTCGTAGCCGCCCTTTGAGGCGATGGCCATGGTGGCGTCCAGGATGCGCTTGCGGCGTTCCCGTTGTGCCTCGGAACCGAGTTCGGATTCAGCCAGTACCGCCACGTTCATGACCTCGCGCGGCTGCGAGTCAGGAACGCGGCTCGGATTTGTGTTCGCTGTCGACATCTGCCGGGGCGCTCCTCTTCCAGGCGGTTTGATCGCAGACGATACGCAAGCCGGGTGGGAATTTCGCACCTCCGTACCGCCGGGGACAGCGACTTGTCCTGGACCTTTCTCGCCGAATGGCGTTCGACTTGTCGGTCGATCGCTGGCACTATTAGAACACGTTCTAGTGGCCGACATCGAGAATGCGGAGGGCTCGCACGTGGTAGCGACCGTCACAGACGAACAGTTTGCGGCGCGTGAGTTGGTGCGCGATTGGGCGCGAAACTCCGGCTCAGGGCTCGGCGGGACCACGGCGATCCGATTGACCGAACAAGGTGACGCCGATGCCTGGCGACCGGTGTTCGCAGGCCTGGCCGAGCTGGGACTGTTCGGGGTAGCCGTTCCGGATGACCGCGGCGGCGCGGGCGGCAGCATCGAGGACTTGTGCGCGATGGTCGAGGAGGCAGCTAAGGCACTGGTTCCGGGGCCAGTCGCGACCACCGCGCTGGCCAGCCTGATTGTCGACGATCCCGAACTACTCGCCGCGCTGGCCGATGGTGAACGTTTCGCCGGCCTGGCCATCGAAGGCAGCGTGAACTTCGATGCCGCGACTGGTCGCGCCTCCGGCTCGATCAGTTGGGTGCTTGGCGCCGCCGATGGCGGCGTCCTGGTGCTGCCCGCCGATGGGACCTGGCTGTTGGTCGACACCGCCAGCGAGGGCGTGCAGCTCGAGCCGCTGCGGGCAACGGACTTCTCCCGGCCGTTGGCCCGGGTCGTGCTGACGTCGGCGCCGGCCACCCCGATAGGCCGGTCGGCCCGGCAGGTGCGGGACCTGGCCGCGACCGTGCTCGCGGCCGAGGCGGCCGGCGTCACCCGGTGGTCGCTGGAGACCGCGGTCGCGTACGCCAAAGTGCGGGAGCAGTTCGGCAAGCCGATCGGCAGCTTCCAGGCCATCAAGCATCTGTGTGCGGAAATGCTGTGCCGCGCCGAGCAGGCCGAGGTGGCCGCCTCGGATGCGGCCCGTGCCGCCGGGGAATCCGACTCCGAGCAGTTGTCGATTGCGGCGGCGATCGCCGCCAGTGTTGGCATCACGGCGGCCAAGGCGAACGTCAAAGACTGCATCCAGGTACTCGGTGGAATCGGCTGCACCTGGGAACACGACGCACATCTGTATCTGCGCCGCGCCCACAGCATTTCGCGATTCCTGGGTGGCCCCGACCATTGGCTTCGCCGGGTCGCGGCGCTGACCCAGAACGGGGTCCGGCGCGAGCTGTCGATCGACCTCACTGAGGTCGAGGTTCAGCGTCCCGAGATCGCCGCCGCCGTCGCCGAAGTGGCTGCGCTGCCCGAGGCAGATTTAGCGAAGCGACAGGTGGCGCTGGCCGAGGCCGGCCTGCAGGCACCGCATTGGCCGGCACCGTTCGGGCGTGGCGCTGGGCCGGCCGAGCAGCTGCTCATCGACCAGGAATTAGCGGCGGCCGGTGTCGACCGGCCGGACCTGGTCATCGGTTGGTGGGCGGCGCCGACCATCCTCGAGCACGGCACGCCCGAACAGATCGAGCGTTTCGTGCCCGCCACTACGCGGGGCGAATTCCTTTGGTGCCAATTGTTTTCCGAGCCCGGCGCAGGTTCCGACCTGGCGTCGCTGCGCACAAAAGCAGTGCGCTCGCAAGATCCGGCCGGTGGCTGGCTGCTCACTGGACAGAAGGTGTGGACGTCGGCGGCACACAAAGCGGCCTGGGGTGTATGCCTGGCCCGCACTGACCCGGACGTTCCTAAGCACAAGGGCATCACCTACTTCCTGATCGACATGAAATCGCCGGGCATCGAGATCCGTCCGTTGCGTGAGATCACCGGCGATTCACTATTCAACGAGGTGTTTCTGGACAACGTGTTCGTTCCCGACGAGATGGTGGTGGGTCAGGTCAACGATGGCTGGCGACTGGCGCGTACCACCCTGGCCAACGAGCGGATAGCGATGGCGAACGGCACCGCACTGGGAAATCCGATGGAGGAACTTCTCAAGCTGCTGGCCGAAATTGATCTGGACGTCTCTCAGCAGGAACGGCTGGCCGAGTTGATCCTGCTGGCCCAGACCGGTGCATTGCTGGATCAGCGCATCGCTCAGCTGGCCGTTGGGGGCCGGGACCCCGGGGCCCAGTCCAGCGTGCGCAAGCTGATCGGGGTGCGCTACCGACAGGAGTTGGCCGAATTCACGATGGACGTCTCGGAAGGCGGAGGTCTGATCGACAACCGGGCGGTCAACGATCGAGCGGTGTTCGACTTCCTCAACACCCGGTGCCTGACCATCGCCGGCGGTACCGAACAGATCCTGCTCACCGTGGCGGCGGAACGACTGCTTGGCCTGCCGCGCTAGGAGAAGACCGTCTGCGCGCACGTGCTGGGTGAGGTGATGTTGACCCCGGTGTAGACCACCTGCATGTGCGTGCAGACGATGACGTTCACATTGGTCATCGGTTGGCCCGTGTTCCAACTGGTCGAGTCGATGACGCCGGTTGTCTGATACTTCTCCGGCGGCCCATCGCCGAAGTAGACGGTGGTGATCACGTCGGACCCGCCCTCTTTCATGACCCTCTCGAATTGGCTGGTGGCGTGGGCGTCCAGGTAGGCCAGCCGATTCGTCGACCGGATCTCGGTGGTTTGTCGGGCCCAGAGGCTGGGAGGAAAGCCGGTCACGCCGTCGGGTGTGCGCATGTCGGCTCCGGCGGTGAAGTCGCAGCTACCGTTCGGGTGGCAGTCGAGCAGGGTATGGGTCTCGAGCTGGTTGGGCCCGTCCAGCGGGAACAAGGTGACGGCAGTGTTGCTGGCGGCCTGGGCGTGCGGCGCCGCCAGCAACGTCAGCGTCGACCCGAGGATGGCAAACCCCACTGCCAGCCGCTTCATCCCGCACCCCCCTTTGGCGTTACTCGTCGTAGGTGACTTCCACCGAATCAGATTCCGGGTGAGATTGACAGGCCAATATGAGCCCTTCGTCCAGATCCACTTGCTCTAGGACGTCGTTGACCTCCATATTGACCTTGCCGCTGCGCAGCGTGCAGGCACACGCCCCGCAGTGACCCTCGCGACACGAGAACGGCGCGTCAAGGCCTTGGGCCAGCAGCACGTCGAGCAGCTTTGCGCTGCGCGGCCACGACACGGTGTGGGTTTCACCGTCGAGCACCACGGTCGCGGTGGCCGGCGGCCCGTCTTCGGCAGAGCCCTCCTGGGTGTTGTCGATCGTGATGGCCGCGAACGGATCGGAATCCAGCGACTTGAACACCTCGATATGTACTTGTTTTGCAGGAACTTTCAACGTTTCCAGGGCTTGGCGCGCGGCATCCATGAAGGGACCCGGCCCACAGATGAACGTCGGCCGGTCGGTGAATGGCGCCGCCAGTTTTGCCAGCGCGCCCGTGCTGGGCAGTCCTTGCAGCGACTCGAGCCAGTGCACCACCGTGAGGCGGTCGGGATGCTTTGCGGACAGCTCACGTAGTGCGTCGGCAAAGATCACCGACCCTTCGTCGCGGTTGGCGTACAGCAGCGTCACCTGGCCGCTGCCTTCGGACAGCGCCGATTTACAGATCGACATGATCGGTGTGATCCCGCTGCCGGCGGCCAGCAGCAGGAAGTCGCCATCGAGTGTTTTGGGCACGAAGGTTCCCGACGGTGCCAGCACGTGTACGCGCATGCCTTTGTGGGCGTGGTCGCACAGCCAGTTGGACGCGTACCCGTCCACTGTTCGCTTGACGGTGACGGTGAGCGCGTCATCGGTGAACGGCGAGCTGCACAACGAGTAGCAGCGCGCCACTGAACCGGTGCGGTCGCTGGGCACGCGCAACGTCAGAAACTGACCGGGCGCGTAGCGCAACCGCTGCGGCGGGACAGCCGGGTCGCCCGGGTCGCCCGGCACTGCGAACACCAGCGATCGCGCATCGTCGGTCTCGGCGACGACCTCGGCGATCTGAAGTTCCAGGACGTGGTCGCCGAGCGGCTCGTCAGGTGCTTGGTCCAGATCCGCGTCGGGCACGCCCCATCCTCTCTGTCGGCACAACTAGAACATGTTATAGAAAACCCGATTCATATCGCTACCAGCCGCAGGAACACCCTGCTCGACACGAATCGGAACGTGTTCTAGTCTTCTGTGTAAGTCCGCACTCCCGGGAGGCAAACGTAAGTGACGTCCATTCAACAGCGTGATGCGCAGTCGGTGTTGGCTGGGATCGACGATCTGCTCCCGCAGATTCGCGAGCGCGCTCAGGCTACGGAGGACCTGCGCCGGCTACCTGACGAGACCGTTGCGGCGCTCGACGAGGTCGGCTTTTTCACCCTTTTGCAGCCCGAGCAGTGGGGCGGCCTGCAGTGCGATCCCACCTTTTTCTACGAGGCGGTGCGGCGACTGGCGAGCGCGTGTGGGTCCACCGGCTGGGTCAGCTCGATCATCGGCGTGCACAACTGGCATTTGGCGTTGTTCGACCAGCAGGCCCAGGAAGAGGTCTGGGGCGACGACCCGAAAACCCGGATCTCGTCGTCGTACGCCCCGATGGGCGCGGGCGTCGTGGTCGACGGCGGCTACCTGGTCAGCGGCTCGTGGAATTGGTCGTCCGGTTGCGACCACGCCACCTGGGCCTTTCTCGGCGGTCCTGTCATCAAGGACGGCCGGCCGGTCGACTTCGGCAGCTTCCTGATCCCGCATAGTGAGTACCGCATCGACGACGTGTGGCACGTGGTCGGCCTGCGCGGCACCGGCAGCAACACCGTCGTCGTCAAGGACGTCTTCGTACCGCGGCACCGGTTCCTGTCCTACAAGAACATGAACGACGGCACCGCGGGTGGGTATCAGACCAACACGGCGCCCGTTTACAAGATGCCTTGGGGAACGGTGCATCCCACCACCATCTCGGCGCCAATCGTGGGCATGGCTTACGGCGCCTACGACGCGCATGTGGAGCACCAGGGTAAGCGGGTGCGGGCGGCGTTCGCCGGGGAAAAGGCCAAGGATGACCCGTTCGCCAAGGTCCGGGTCGCCGAGGCGGCCAGCGATATCGATGCCGCGTGGCGGCAGTTGATGGGAAACGTCGCCGACGAGTATGCACTGTTGAAGGCGGGCAAGGAGATTCCCTTCGAGCTGCGTACCCGCGCGCGTCGGGACCAGGTGCGCGCAACCGGTCGTTCGATCGCGTCGGTCGACCGGTTGTTCGAGGCCTCCGGTGCCACCGCGCTGGCCAATGACGCGCCGATTCAGCGGTTTTGGCGCGACGCGCATGCCGGCCGGGTGCACGCCGCCAACGACCCCGAACGGGCTTATGTGATCTTCGGGAACAACGAGTTCGGGTTGCCGGCCGGCGACACGATGGTCTAGGCCATGACGGCAACCCAGGAATTGACGTTCGAGTCCACCTCGCGTTTTGCGGAAGTCGACGTGGACGGGCCGCTGAAGCTGCACTATCACGAGGCGGGGGTCGGCAACGACCAGACAGTGGTACTGCTGCACGGGGGTGGTCCGGGAGCGTCGAGCTGGACCAACTTCTCACGCAATATCGCGGTGCTCGCCGAGCGGTTCCACGTGCTGGCCGTCGATCAGCCCGGTTACGGCCACTCCGACAAACGGGCGGAGCATGGGCAGTTCAACCACTACGCCGCGAGAGCGCTCAAAGGCCTCTTCGACGAGCTGAGCGTGGGACGCGTTCCGCTGGTGGGCAATTCGCTGGGTGGCGGTACAGCGGTCCGCTTCGCGCTCGACTACCCCGACCGGGCCGGACGCCTGGTGCTGATGGGTCCCGGCGGCCTGAGCGTCAACCTGTTTGCGCCCGACCCGACCGAGGGCGTCAAGCGGCTGGGGAAGTTCTCCGTCGCGCCAACCCGGGAGAACCTCGAGGCATTCCTGCGGGTCATGGTCTATGACCAGAAGCTGATTACGCCGGAGCTGGTGGACCAGCGCTTCGCGCTGGCCAGTACGCCGGAATCGCTGACCGCGACGCGTGCCATGGGAATGTCGTTCTCCGGGGCGGATTTCGAGCTCGGGATGATGTGGCGCGAGGTGTACCAGCTGCGCCAGCCGGTACTGCTGATCTGGGGCCGCGAAGACCGGGTCAACCCCCTGGACGGCGCACTGGTCGCTCTGAAGACCATTCCGCGTGCACAACTGCACGTCTTCGGGCAATGTGGGCATTGGGCGCAGGTGGAGAAGTTCGACGAGTTCAACAAGCTCACCGTTGATTTCCTGGGAGGTGGGCGATGAGCAACGGTACGGGTATTCGGTCGCTGGGGTACCTGCGCATCGAGGCCACCGATGTGGCCGCCTGGCGGGATTACGGTCTGAAAGTCCTGGGCATGATCGAAGGCAAAGGCAGCACCGAGGGCGCGCTATACCTGCGAATGGACGATTTCCCGGCTCGGCTGGTGATCGTGCCCGGTGAACAGGACCGGCTCATTGAAGCCGGCTGGGAGTGCGCGAACGCCGCAGGCCTGCAGGAGATCCGGAACCGGCTCGACGTGGAGGGCACCCCGTACAAAGAAGCCACCGCCGCCGAGCTGGCGGACCGCCGGGTGGACGAGATGATCCGGTTCTCCGACCCGTCCGGAAACTGTCTGGAGGTCTTCCACGGAGCCGCCCTGGAGCACCGCCGGGTGGTCAGCCCGTACGGACACACCTTCGTCACCGGTGAACAGGGTCTGGGACACGTGGTGCTGACCACGCGCGACGACGAAGAGTCGCTGCACTTCTACCGGGATGTGCTGGGGTTCATGCTCCGTGACTCGATGCGCCTGCCGCCGCAGGTGGTGGGCCGCCCCGCCGACGGGCCGCCGGCCTGGCTGCGTTTCTTCGGTTGCAACCCGCGCCACCACAGCCTTGCCTTCATGCCGGGGCAGACCCCCAGCGGCATCGTTCACCTGATGGTCGAAGTCGGCGAGGCCGACGATGTTGGTCTGTGCCTCGATCGGGCGTTGCGCCGCAAGGTGCCGATGTCTGCCACGCTGGGTCGACATGTCAACGACCTGATGCTGTCCTTCTACATGAAGACGCCCAGCGGCTTCGACGTCGAATTCGGCTGCGAGGGAAGAAAAGTTGCCGATGTGGACTGGGTCGCCAGGGAGAGCACCGCGATCAGTCTGTGGGGCCACGACTTCACCGTCGGCTTCAGCAGCTGACCTCGAGGAGGCTACGAATGTCGGCGCCGATCGATCCGCGAGCCTTCCGCCAGGTGCTGGGACAGTTCTGCACCGGAATCACCATCATCACCACCGTGCACGACGACGTCCCGATCGGCTTTGCGTGCCAATCGTTCGCGGCACTGTCGTTGGATCCGCCGCTGGTGTTGTTCTGTCCGACCAAGCTGTCGCGATCATGGCTGGCCATCGAAGCCAATGGCCGGTTCTGCGTGAATGTGCTGACCGAGAACCAGAAGCACGTTTCTGCGCGGTTCGGCTCCAAAGAGCCGGATAAATTCGCCGGAGTCGATTGGCACCCGTCCCAACTCGGTTCGCCGGTCATCGACGGGTCGCTGGCTTACATTGACTGCAAGGTGGCGTCCGTGCACGACGGCGGCGACCACTTCGTGGTCTTCGGCGCGGTCGAATCGCTGTCAGAGGCTCCCAAGATCAAGCCACGGCCGCTGTTGTTCTATCGCGGCGACTACACCGGCATCGAGCCGGACAAGACCACCCCGGCTCAGTGGCGTGACGACCTGGATGCCTTCCTCACGACAACTACCCGGGACACCTGGCTTTAGTCGCGGTAGTTGGCGTCCACCGGAGTTTCTCTGTCGTACTCCGCGGCGGTCGCTGAGTCTTCTTCAGACCTAGCGGTGTCTTCGGACTTGGCGGCGTCGCGCTTTTGCTTCGCGGTCTTCGGGTCGATGCCGTCAGCGCGGTCCCACTGCTCTTGGAGCTGCTCGCGAGATGATGCTGCATGGCTCTGATGGGTGGCCGCTTGCTCCTGCAACCTGGCGGCTTCGGCGGCCTTGACCTCGGCCTCGGCTTGAGCCGCACGCGCCTTAGCGGCGGTTTCCTGCGCAAGGGCCTCGCGCCGTTCTACGCGGGCCGTCTCGATTTTCGCCTGTTCGCGAATCTCTTCTGCCTGCCTGTGTTTGCGCCGATTGCCTGCTTTGCTGACCGCGACGACCAGGACGATTAACGCAAGAACGGCTACTACCGCGGCGACAATCCATATAGCGGTGGTGCTCATAGTGGGCTCCATTGGTAGATCGGTGTGTGCTGCTGGCCAGTCCGACTACCGGTTCCCCGTATTCCACACAAATCAAACAACCGCCCGTTACAAACAAGCGCGAGGTCGAATGTTTCAGTGTTCGTATGTGGTTTCGGTGTTGGCGTCCTGGAACATTTCGGACACGATCAACCACGATCCGTCGCTCTGACGTTGCAGGGCGCGCAACGAGAAGTTGTCGCGATCCAGCGTCGCGCCGCCGACAAGCCCTTGGCCTTTGACCTGCAGGTGTGCGGATACCAGCACCACCTCCGGTGTCAGCACCCGGAAACTGGTTTGCGGTGGACCGGCGAGTTCGCCGCGGTTGAAGTTGTCATCCCCGAACAGGCCCCTGAGGTACTCGACGATGTCGTCGCGTCCCCGCTTGACCGTGCCGAAGGCGTTGACCCAGTCAGCGTCGTCGGAGTACACCTGCATTAACGGCTCCGCATCGCGGTCGTCAAACGCCTTGAGCAGGGTCAGCAGCGTCTTGCCGATTGCTTCCTGATCCGGAGGTGGCAACTCCGAAAAACTTGACATGCTCAGGATAGTAAGGCCGGGCGTCGACCAGAATGGCTTTATGACGATGGATCTGGCCGGATATTTCGATCGCATCGAGTATCGCGGTCCCGCGGACCCGACCCTCGAAGTGCTGCAGGATCTCATCACTGCACATACTCGAAGCATTCCGTTTGAAAACCTGGATCCGGTCCTTGGCGTGCCGGTCGACGACTTGAGCGCGGCGGCGTTGACCGACAAGCTGGTGCACCGGCGCCGCGGCGGCTACTGCTACGAGCAGAACGGGCTGATGGGCTACGTGCTGGCAGAACTCGGCTTTCGGGTGCGGCGGTTGGCGGGCCGAGTGATCTGGCTGCTCGGGCCGGACGAGCCGCTGCCGGCGCAGACCCACACCGTGTTGGCAGTAAGGTTCCCCGGCGCCCAGGCGACCTATCTCGTCGACGTCGGCTTCGGTGGCCAAACACCGACCTCTCCGATCCGCTTTGGAATCGGCGGTGCCCAAGAGACAACGCGCGAACCCTACCGACTCGAGGACCGTTGCGACGGCCTCGTCCTGCAAGCCGAGGTTCGCGGCGATTGGCAGGACCTCTATGAATTCACCACGCGGACACGGCCGGAGATCGATCTGAAGGTGGGCAGCTGGTATGTCTCGAGCCACCCGAAGTCGCACTTCGTGACGGGTTTGCTAGTGGCGATGGTCACGGATGACGCCCGGTACAACCTGTCCGGCCGGAATCTGGCCATCCACCGGGACGGGGGAACCGAAAAAATCGTTCTGGACGGCGCGGCCGCGGTCCTCGATACCCTGAAAGACCGGTTCGGGATCGATATCGACGATGTCGGCGAGCGCAGCGCGCTCGAAGCGCGCATCGATGGCATTCTCGATTCGCAGCCTCCCGAATTGGGCCGGGAAAGTTCGAAGAAAGCTCGAAAACCATTGTAAAACAGCAAATTTCAACCTCTCGATCGACCGCAACCCGGTGTGCCCCAAAAGGTATTCCCGCAAAGGGATTTTGGAACGGCGTCATGGTGGATTTGATGCAGTCAGATCCCCGAAACTGCCCGGAACCGAAGGCTTCGGATTCTCCCCCGGCGCGGCGCGCCCTTCGACAACGCCATCGCGGTCTGCCATGCTGTATTGGTCCGCAATCCGGTCCGCGCCTGACCGTGCGGCGCCTCCAAGGAAACGATTAATGTCAAATGGGTCGACGTCAGACCCGATCGTGACGAGCGCGATACAGGGGCAGCGGCGCAAATGCTATGCACGCCTACTAACCTGTCCTAACGTGAGTCGGGATCAACATTGAACAACATTGCTACCGCGTCGAGCGGGATAGACCCTTCCGCCTTCCGCGGCCGTATGGTCGCGGTGCCGGATGGCGCGTTGTTGACCTCGAATTTAGCCAGAAACCGAGACGAACTCGGTGACAGCCTGGCGTACCGCTTCATCGACTATTCGCAGGATCAGGATGGACGGGCCGTCGAGCTCACCTGGAACGAGCTGTGGATGCGCGTCTGCGCGATCGGGGCCCGGCTGCAGCAAGTCACGAAGCCCGGCGATCGGGTGGCGGTTCTAGCGCCACAGGGCCTCGATTATGTGGCCGCATTCTTCGGTGCCGCCCATGCGGGCAATATCCCGGTCCCCTTGTTTGCGCCGACGTTGTCGGGCCACGCGGAACGGTTGGCGGCGGTGCTGACCGACGCCCAGCCCGCTGTGATCTTGACTACGACCGCGGCGGCCGAGACCGCTCGAACGTTCATTCGAACGCTTGCGCCCACCGAGCGGCCGCGGTTGATCGCGGTGGACGCGGTGCCCGACAGTCTCGGTTCGATGTTTGCCGGCGCGGCGATCAGCACCGACGATGTCGCGTACCTGCAGTACACCTCCGGCTCAACGCGCACGCCGGCCGGCGTGGAGATCACCCATCGCGCCGTTTACACCAACGCGATGCAGATGATCATCACCGGTGGTCTGGACTTTGATGTCCGGAGTGTGAGCTGGCTGCCGCTCTATCACGACATGGGCCTGATGATGATCATGTTCCCGGCATTGTGCGGGCCACACCTCACGTTGATGGATCCCATGGCGTTCCTGCGCCGTCCCTACCGGTGGATCAAACAGCTGGGCATTGAGTCGGGGAAGGGTCGGACATTTGCGGCCGCGCCGAACTTCGCCTTTGAACTGACTGCCGCGCGCGGACTGCCTCCAGAGGGCGATGACCTCGACCTCAGCAACGTTGTCTGCCTGCTCAACGGGTCCGAGCCGGTGAGCATCGCGGCCGTCGAGACATTCACCAAGGCTTTCGCGCCGTATGGTCTGCCTGCTACGGCCATCAAGCCGTCCTACGGGATGGCGGAAGCGACCTTGTCGGTCGCCAGCATCGACCAGAACGCCGCGGCCAGCGCGATCTACCTGGACCGCGAACAGCTCGGTTTGGGCCGTGCTGTGACCGTCGCGCCGGATGCCCCGAGCGCGGTGGCCCACGTATCTTGCGGCCAGCCGATCCCCGATCAGTGGGTGGTGATCGCCAGCCCGGACGGTGCCGAGGTGCCGGACGGTACGGTGGGGGAACTCTGGTTGTACGGCAACAACATCGCCCGCGGTTACTTCCGTCGTGAGGAAGAGACGCGACGGGTTTTCCGCAATCGGCTACAGTCTCGGCTGCCCGACGCCAGCCACGCCGAAGGTGCTCCGGACGACAGCTTCTGGCTGGCTACTGGTGATCTCGGTGTTTACGTCGACGGTGAGCTGTACCTGACCGGGCGGATCAAGGACCTGATCATCATCGACGGTAGTAACCACTACCCGCATGACATCGAAACGACTGTCAGCGAGGCGTCGAGCGCGATCCGAACCGGTTATGTCGCCGCGTTTTCCGTTCCATCCGAGGCGTCCGACCCGTCCGGCGGTCAGGCCGGCGAGCAGGTGGTCGTCGTCGCCGAGCGCGGCACCGGCGCGGGCCGTGCCGACCCGGAGGAAATCGCCGAGACCGTGCGTGCAGCGGTCTCGCGGCAACACCACATACGGCTCGCCGACCTGAAGCTGGTTGCCGCCGGCGCCATTCCGCGCACGACGAGCGGGAAACTGGCCCGCAACGCCTGCCGGGCCGCCTACATCGCGGGTCGGTTCAACCGATAGCCGATGCTCTTTGGCCCTAGCGCCGCGACAGCCAGGGCCCGATTCTCCGAAGCGCCTCGTCGATGTCACCGGTTGGCCCGGCGAATGACAGCCGGACGAACCTGTTGCCCCGAGTGGTGTCGAAGTCGACACCCGGCGCGATGGCAACACCGATGTCGGCCAACAGTTCTGAGCAGAACGCCATCGAGTCGTTGGTGAAGTCTGACACGTCGGCGTAGACGTAGAAAGCACCGTCGGTGGGTGCCAACCGGTCGACCCCGATCCGGCGCAGGCCGTCGAGCAGCAGCGTGCGGTTGCGGGTGTAGTAGGCCAGATTGCCGTCGGCTTCGACGACCGCCTGCGGTGTGAACGCCGCCACCGCGGCGACCTGCGAAAGCACCGGGGGGCAGATGGTGAAGTTGCCGGTTAGGCAGTCCACCGCGCGGCGCAGCTCAGGCGGCACCAGCAGCCAGCCGAGGCGCCAGCCCGTCATCGCGTAGTACTTGGAAAAGCTGTTGACCACGAGGGCATTTCGTGACGTCTGCCAGGCGCAGCTGGTCTGCGGAGCGCCCGGGTATACCAGACCGTGGTAGACCTCGTCGCTGATCAGCCGCACGCCGGCGTCCTCACACCAGGACGCGATCGCCGACAACTCGGACGGTGGTATGACCGTTCCGGTGGGATTGGCCGGGCTGGCGACGACGACGCCGCGCACCGGCGGGTCGAGCTCGGCCAACATCTGGGCGGTGGGCTGAAACCGCGTCTCCGGTCCGCATTCGATCTCCACCACCTCGCATCCCAGCGCCGACAGGATATTCCGGTAGCACGGGTAGCCAGGACTGGCCAGCGCCACCCTGTCGCCCACGTCGAAGCACGCCAGGAAGGCCAGCAGGAACCCACCCGAGGAGCCGGTGGTGATTACCACCGCATCGGGCTCGACAGAGATCCCATGCTGGCGTTGGTAATCCGCGGCGATCGCGGTCCGCAGCTCGGGTATGCCCAACGCGACGGTGTAGCCCAGATTGTTTGCCTGCAGCGTTGCTGCCGCCGCCGCCCGCACCGGTTCGGGAGCCCCCACGCTGGGCTGGCCTGCCGATAGGTTCACCAGATCGCCGTGGGTGCGCTGGCGCTCCGCGGCCGCCAGCCAGACGTCCATCACGTGGAACGGCGGGATGCCGGCGCGCAGTGCGACTGGATTGTTCACGTGGTCTTGATTACCTCGGATTCCAGTTGGCTCAGCAGCTCTCGCGGTGAGGCCAGCAGTTGCGCACTTCCGTGTGCCCGTTTGAAATACAAGTGCATGTCGTGTTCCCAGGTGATCGCGATACCGCCGTGCAGCTGAATGCCTTCGCTCGCCACACTACAGAGCGTCTCGCTGGCGGCGAGGCGCGCAGTTGCCGCGCTGGTGGGTGTGGGGTCATCGCACGCGTCGGTAACGACGGCCCGCGCCGCGGCGATCGAAACATACAGATCGGCCATTCGATGCTTTAGTGCCTGAAAGCTACCGATCGGACGGCCGAATTGCACTCGGCTCTTGGCGTATTCGACGGTCAGCTCCAGACAGCGTTCGGCGGCGCCGATCTGCTCGGCCGCCAGCAGGATGGCGGCGCGGTCGGCTATTCCCGGGTCGGGACCCAGCGCGACGGTGTGTTCGGGCTGTACCCGGGCGAGCCGGCGGGTGGGATCCATGGTGCCGACGGGCCGTACGCTGAATTCGGTCCATCTGCTCAGCTGGCCGTCGGTGGCGGCAACCACGACATCGGCGACATCCCCATTGACCACATAATCGGCGTCAAGGACCAAGGCCCCGATCGAGGTTCCCTCGGCCAGTGCCGCGAGGGCTGCCAGCGTCGCGGCGTCCGGCTCGGTTGCGGACAGTAGAGCCAACTCGGCCAGCGTGGTGCCCAGCAGCGGAGAGGGCACCAACGCGCGGCCCAGTTCCTGCAACACCGTTGCGGCGTCGCCAAGTTCGCCGCCGGCACCACCCAAATCCTCGGGAACCACCAGTGCGGCTGCGCCAACCTGCTCGCACAGCAGTTGCCACAGCGCTTGGTCGTAGCCGCGGTCGGATTCAATCGCCGCGCGGACCGCCGCCGGCGTTGCGTGTTTTGCGACCAGCGCGGCAACGGTATCGGCCAGCATCTGCCGCTCTTCATTCATAGCGCCTCCAGGACTCTGTGCCGATGCGCCTCGGGAGTGCCCCAAGCTGACCGCAATGCCTGCACCCGCAGCAGCAGCAGGGACAGGTCGTGTTCCTGGGTGAAGCCGATAGCGCCATGAGTCTGCAGGCACGACCGCGCCGCGAGCAGAGCCGCGTCGGATGCCGCTACTTTTGCTGCGCTCACGTCGCGCGACTCGCACGACAGCGCGGCCCCATACACCAGGGGGCGGGCCAACTCGATTGCGATGTGTACGTCGGCGAGTTTGTGTTTGACGGACTGATACGAGCCGATCACCCGGCCGAACTGGGTTCGCTGCTTCGCGTAGTCGACGGTGGAGCTCAAGAGCGCCTCGGCGCTCCCGACCAGCTGAGCGGCCGTGGCCAGAGCCCCGAAATCGAAGGCGCGCTGGATATCCGCTTGCCAGGGGGCGCCAGTGGCCGTGACGTCGAAAAGACGGCGGCTTGGATCGACGGACTCATGCTGGCCCGCCACAGCAGCCTCGGCGACCCCGGTCCCGGTAGCAAGTAACACCAGCCCGGCGTTGTCGGCGTCAACCGCTCGCGGTGCGTGCGGGGGCAGCGCCACGGTCGCCATGAATTCGCCGGCGGCCAGACCCGCGCAGCGGTCATCTTGGCCAAGTAAAACGGGTGCCACCGCAATGGATTCGGTGATAGGGCCGGGCACGCACCATCGTCCGAGACGCTCCAGCGCGACCACCAGGTCAACGGGATCTGCGTCCAGACCGTCGAACTTCTCCGGCACGATCAGGGCGGTGACGCCGAGGTTGGCCAACTGCTCCCAGACCCTGCGGCCGGGTGCCGCATCACCCGCGGCCCAGGCGCGAACGGCGCCGGGCACGTCGGCGGCTCCCAGCGCCGCGTCGATGCTGGCTGCGAAGTCGCTTTGCTGCTGGTCGAGGGCAAATTCCACGGTTACTTCTTCTCTCGCGGCAGACCCAGCAGACGTTCGGCGATAATGTTGCGCTGGATTTCGTTGGTACCGGCGTAGATCGGCCCGCCCAAGGCGAACAGCAGGCCCTCGGTCCAGGGACCGGCCAGCTCACCGTCGGCGCCCCGGATATCCAGCGCGGCCTGATGTATCGCCACGTCGAGCTCGGACCAAAACACCTTGGTCACTGACGATTCCGCACCCAGTTCGCCGCCGGCGGCCAGCCTGGTCACCGTCCCGAAAGTCTGCAGCCGGTAGGCCTGCGCCTTTATCCAGCCGTCGGCGACCCGTTCGGCGAATTCGGCGGGAGAGCCAGAGTCTTTCCAGAGTTGCACCAGTCGTTCGGCCGCCGCGACGAACCGGGCCGGGCTGCGCAGCGACATGCCACGCTCATTGCTCGACGTACTCATCGCGGCGCGCCAGCCCTCGTTCGGTGTGCCGATGACGTCCTCATCGGGAACGAACACGTCGTCGAGGAAGATCTCGCCGAAGCCGGTATCGCCACCTAGTTGAACGATGGGACGCACCGTGCTGCCTTTTGCTTTTAGGTCAAACATGAAGTAGGTCAGCCCATTGTGCCGCTCGGCCGCAGGGTCGGACCGGAACAGGCCGAACCCCTTCTCAGCGAACGGTGCCCGCGAGCTCCAGATCTTCTGCCCGTTAAGCAACCAGCCGCCGGCTGTTTTGGTGGCAGTCGACCGCAGCGACGCCAGGTCGCTTCCGGATTCCGGCTCCGACCAGGCCTGCGCCCAGATCTGTTCGCCACTGGCCATTTTTGGCAGGATCCGGTCCAGCTGATCTTCCGTGCCGTGCGCAAACAACGTAGGGGCCAGCATCGAAGTGCCATTGGCGCTGGCCCGGCCTGGCGCGCCGGCGCCGAAGTACTCTTCCTCGTAGACCACCCAGTGCAGTAGCGGCGCGTCGCGCCCGCCGTACTTCTTCGGCCAGGTGATTACCGACAGGCCCGCGTCGAACAGCACGCGATCCCAAATACGGTGCTGCGCGAAGCCCTCCGCTGTGTCATAAGACTTCGTTGGGATCGACTCCTGGTTGTCCGCGAGAAACTTGCGTATCTCAGCCTGGAAGGCCAGTGTCGCGTCGTCTAGTTTTATGTCCATTTCAAATCCGTCTAGACCATCTCTCGTAACTGTGCTTTGAGAACCTTGCCGCCGGCGTTGCGTGGCAACGTGTCGACGAAGCGCACCGAGCGCGGTGCTTTGAAGTTTGCCAAATGCTCACGCGTATAAGCAATTACCGCCGCCTCATCGAGCTCCGAGGCGGGCCGGGTCACCACGAACGCCCGGCCCACTTCGCCAAGTCGCTCGTCAGGGATACCGATGACCGCGGCGTCGGCCACGCCCGGCATTCGGGTCAGCACCTGCTCGATCTCGGCGGGATAGACGTTGAATCCGCCGCAGATGTACATGTCCTTGAGCCGGTCGGTGATCCGCAGGTTTCCTGCCTCGTCGACCACGCCGATGTCGCCGGTGTGCAGCCAACCGTCGGGATCGATCGCGGCCGCGGTGGCTTCCGGGTCGGCCAGATAGCCGAGCATGACGTTGGGGCCGCGCAGGAGGACTTCGCCCGATTTTTCGGCTGTGGAGGCAGCGTCGTCATCGCCGGTCGAGTCAATCCGCAATTCGAAGCCGGCGAACGGGCGCCCACACGTGGTGGCGACGGTTACCGCGTCGTCGTCCGCGCGGCACATGGTCCCCATGCCGTTGGCCTCGGTCAGTCCGTATGCGGTGAGCACGATGTCGATGTCGAGTTCGGTCTGCATCCGTTCCACCAACACGATCGGGACAGTAGCGGCCCCGGTCACCGCGAACCGCAGTGAGCTCAGGTCGTAGTCGTGGCGCGCCGGGTGGTCTAGCAGGGTTTGATAGATGGTGGGCGGCCCGGGCAACACGGTGATGCGGTGCTGTTCGATCGCCTGCAGCGCGCGCAGGGGATCGAATGTCAGGTGCGGGATCAGCGTCGCACCGGTTTGCATGCAGGCCAGGATTCCGGCCTTGTAGCCGAAGTTGTGGAAGAACGGGTTGATGCACAGATAGCGGTCATCGTTGGTGATCTTGCCGTTGGCGGCCCACGACGCCGATGCCGACAACGATTGCCGGTGGGCGCACAGCACGCCTTTGCTGCGGCCGGTGGTTCCTGACGTGAACAGAATGTCGCTGACGTCGTCGGGCTTGACGGCGGAAGCGCGGGCCTGCACCGCATCGGTGTCCCAGGATTGCGAACCGCTGGCGATGAAGTCGTCCCACGTCCCGTCATCGGCGTCGATCGGTATTCGCACGATGTGGCGAAGCGCGGGCAGCGCGGCGCGGTCCAGGTCGGCCACGCGATCGTTGCCAAGGAAGTGGCCCATTCCGAACAACACCGGGGTATCGGTGCGGAGCAGGATGTCGCTGGCTTCGGCCGCGGTGTAGCGGGTGTTGAGTGGCACCATGGCAGCGCCCGCGTGGTGGACCGCCAGGCAGGCCACCACCCAATGCCAGGTGTTCGGTGACCAGATGGCCACCCGGTCTCCGGGCTGCACGCCGAGCGCGATCAGCGCGGCAGCCGCCCGGTGCACCTCGTCGCGCAGGCCGGCGGCCGTGAAGGAGCGATCTTCGGTGATGAGCGCGTTATGGTCGGGGAATTGGAGCGCGAATCGATCCAGCGCCGCGGGCACGGTGCGGGGATCGCTCGTCATCGATGCTCCTCTAACAAGGCCTTGCGAGATGGCCCCGACAAAGCCCCTAACAAAGCAAGTGCTTGGTAGGTTAGCCTACAGGTTATGCAGGACGTCGAGGAGTTCCGGGCGGAGGTCCGCGGTTGGCTTGCCGAAAATCTGGTCGGCGAATTCGCTGCCCTGCGTGGCCTCGGCGGCCCTGGGCGGGAACACGAGGCGTTCGAGGAGCGCCGGGCGTGGAATCAACATCTCGCGGCCGCCGGGCTGACGTGCCTGGGCTGGCCGGTCGAACATGGTGGCCGCGGACTTTCGACCGCGCATCGGGTGGCGTTCTACGAGGAGTACGCCCTGGCCGATGCGCCGGACAAGGTCAACCACTTCGGCGAAGAGTTGCTAGGGCCGACGCTGATCGCATTCGGGACCCCCGAACACCAGCAGCGCTTTCTGCCGCGCATCCTCGACGTCACGGAGCTGTGGTGCCAGGGATATTCGGAGCCCGGCGCCGGCAGCGACCTGGCGAACGTGGCGACCACCGCCGAGCTCGACGGTGACGAATGGGTGATCAACGGACAGAAGGTGTGGACGTCGCTGGCACACCTATCGCAGTGGTGCTTCGTGATCGCGCGCACCGAGAAAGGTTCAAAACGGCACGCTGGGTTGTCGTATCTGCTGGTGCCGCTCGACCAGCCGGGCGTGCAGGTCCGCCCGATCGTTCAGATCACCGGCACCGCGGAATTCAACGAGGTGTTCTTCGACGATGCCCGCACCGACGCCTCGATGGTGGTCGGCCAGCCTGGGGACGGCTGGCGGGTGGCGATGGGGACGCTGACGTTCGAGCGCGGCGTCTCGACGCTGGGTCAGCAGATCGTCTATGCCCGTGAGCTTTCCAATCTGGCCGAGCTGGCCAAGCGCAACGGCGCGACGGACGACCCATTCATCCGGGAACGGCTGACCCGGGCCTGGACCGGCTTGCGGGCCATGCGCAGCTACGCCTTGGCCACCATGGACGTCGAACATCCCGGCCAGGACAACGTGTCGAAGTTGTTGTGGGCCAACTGGCATCGCGATCTGGGGGAGCTGGCGATGGACGTGATCGGCAAGCCCGCAATGACCCTGCCGGACGGCGAATTCGACGACTGGCAGCGGCTGTTCCTGTTCACCCGTGCGGACACCATCTACGGCGGGTCCAACGAGATCCAGCGCAACATCATCGCCGAGCGGGTGCTCGGCCTGCCCAGAGAAATCCGTGGATGAGCGCTTGCGCGAAGACCGAGGAGAGAGCATGAGTTTAGCGGAAGCGCCGAAAGAGATTGCGGGACACGGACTTCTCGACGGCAAGGTCGTCGTGGTGACTGCGGCCGCGGGCACCGGCATCGGATTCGCCACCGCACGGCGGGCGCTGGCCGAGGGAGCCGACGTGGTGGTCTCCGACCATCACGAACGACGACTGGGGGAGACCGCTGCCGAGCTGGCCGAGCTGGGACTCGGACGGGTCGAGAGCGTGGTGTGTGACGTGACGTCGTCCGCGCAAGTCGATGCCCTGATCGATTCGTCGACCGCCCGGATGGGCCGGATTGACGTGCTGGTCAACAACGCCGGGCTCGGTGGCCAGACGCCGGTGGCCGACATGACCGACGACGAATGGGACCGCGTCCTGAATGTCACCCTGACGTCGGTGTTTCGCGCCACCCGCGCGGCGCTGCGGTATTTCCGCGACGCGCCGCACGGCGGGGTAATCGTCAACAACGCCAGCGTGCTGGGCTGGCGCGCCCAGCACTCGCAGGCGCACTATGCGGCCGCCAAGGCCGGGGTGATGGCGTTAACCCGCTGCAGCGCAATAGAAGCCGCCGAGTATGGGGTGCGGATAAACGCGGTTTCGCCCAGCATCGCCAGGCACAAGTTCTTGGACAAGACGACCTCGGCGGAACTGCTTGACCGGCTGTCCGCTGACGAGGCGTTCGGGCGCGCCGCGGAGCCGTGGGAAGTCGCGGCCACCATCGCATTTTTGGCGAGCGACTACTCCAGTTACCTCACCGGCGAGGTGATCTCGGTATCAAGCCAGCACCCGTGAGCCGACCAGTTACCCCAACGTCTTATCGATGTTAAAGAAGCCCGAGAAACCGGTGTTGGCGTTAAACCAGCCGGACCCAAGGCCGCTAAGGTAGCCGGACGGGAAGCCGTCAACGGGGCCCGTGACGCCGGTGTTGAAGTAGCCCGAGATAGAGCCGTTAGATAGTGCGCCGCCGCTGGCCGTGTTGAAGAAGCCCGAGATTTCCCCCCCGGGACCACCGGGCAAGAAGGGAGGAATGCCTGTCGTGTTGTGGGCCGTGTTGTTGAAGCCCGACACGTCTACACCCGTGTTGTTGTAGCCCGAGTTAGTGGCGCCGGAGTTGGTGGCGATCCCGAAGCCCGTGTTGACGTTGCCCGAATTGAAGAAGCCCGTGTTCGCCAGGCCCGAATTCCCATTGCCCGTGTTTGCCTGGCCTGAGTTCATGTCGCCCGTATTCACCGCGCCCGCGTTCCCGAAGCCCGTGTCAAACCCGCCCGAGTTCCCGAAGCCAGTGTCCAAGGTGCCGGAGTTCCCGGCGCCGAAGGTCCCGAAGCCCGAGTTGTTGAAGCCTATGTTGCCGATGCCCGATTCGCCGATGCCAAAGTTATTCATGCCGTGGGTAACGGTATTGATGCCGCCGTCGAACATGCCGATGTTGCCGCTGCCGGAGTTGAAGAAGCCGATGTTGTTGGTACCCGAGTTCCCAATGCCAAAGTTGCCGTTGCCGCCGAAGTTGAACAGCCCGGGGCCGACGCCCACCTGATTATTGCCGGTGAGCCCGATCCCGATGTCATTGTTGCCGGTGTTACCGATCCCGATGTTGCTGTTGCCGGTGTTTCCGTATCCGCTGTTTTGGCTGCCGGTGTTTCCGGCGCCGATGTTTGCGGCGCCGGCGTTACCGAAGCCCTTGTTTAAGCCGCTCGCCCCCGTGGTGGGGTTGGAGCCGTTTCCCAAGCCGATGTTGCTGTTGCCGGAGTTTCCGTTGCCGATGTTGCCGTTGCCGGTGTTCCCCATGCCCAGGTTAAAGCCGCCCGGGCTCCCGCTGCTGGTGGAGGTGCCGGTGTTTCCGACGCCAACGTTTTGGTTGCCGATGTTTCCGCCGCCCAAGTTGCCGTCGCCGGTGTTTCCGTTGCCGAGGTTTGCGCTGCCGGTGTTTCCGCTGCCCACGTTGGAGCCGCCCTTGTTACCGATACCCAAGTTGGTGCCCGGGGTCGTGTTTTGGGCGGGTGCACTCACCGCGTTCAGCAAATTCTGCTGGACGTTGGCGGCCTCGGCGCTGACATACTGGCCCACCCCGGCGCCTAAGGCACTCACGAACTGCGTATGAAACGCCTGCGCTTGAGCACTGAGAGCCTGAAACTCCTGGCCGAAGTTGCCGAACGCCCCCGCGATCGCGGCCGATACCTCGTCCGCAGCCGCAGCCGCTATTCCAGTCGTACGGGCCGCCGCCCCCGTGGTGGCCGCGCTCAAAGCGGAGCCAATGCCCCCCAAATTCCCGGCCGCCGCCGCCACACTGTCCGGCACCACATTGACAAACGACATGCCCATCTCCTCCGCGCTGAGGCCCGTTTCGTCGATCGCCGGGCTGGCCGACCCTAACGTCTAGTGACACTACGACTACTGGGCCTTCTACACGAGACTTTTCACAGAAAAACTGTGACCCATCACACAACATGGCTTTGGCTTGGCCGAGCAAGCGCTTGGTTGATAGTCTGACCAGGTGGACCGAGTGGCTGGTCAGCCGAACAGCCGACGAGACGAGTTGCTTGAGCTCGCCGCGGCCATGTTTGCCGAGCGCGGCCTGCGCGCCACCACCGTGCGCGATATTGCCGACGGAGCGGGAATCCTATCGGGCAGTCTCTACCACCACTTCGCCTCCAAAGAGGAGATGGTCGACGAGCTCCTGCGGGGCTTCCTGGACTGGTTGTTCGCCCGCTACAACGAAATCATGGACACCGAGGCTAATCCTTTGGAGCGGCTCAAGGGACTGTTCATGGCGTCATTCGAAGCGATCGAGCAGCGGCATTCTCAGGTTGTCATCTACCAGGACGAGGCCCAACGGCTGTCATCGCAACCGCGGTTCTCCTACATCGAGGACATGAACCGCCAACAGCGCAAGATGTGGGTCGAGTTGCTCAATCAAGGCACAGACGAGGGTTACTTCCTCCCCGACCTCGACGTCGATTTGGTCTACCGGTTCATCCGTGACACCACGTGGGTGTCGGTGCGCTGGTATCAACCCGGCGGCCCGCTGACCGCCGAACAGGTGGGCCGGCAATACCTCGCGATCGTCCTTGGCGGAATTACGACTGCGTAAATGAGATTGAAGACATAAAGAGATTGACAAAAAGAAAGACTGAAGAAGGAGTCGGAAAATGCCCGAGGCGTACGTCATTGACGCTGTACGTACCGCGGTTGGCAAGCGCAATGGCGCACTAGCCGGGATACACCCCGTCGACCTGGGAGCTCTGGGATGGCGCGGGCTGCTGGACCGGGTCGACGTCGACCCCGCCGCTGTTGAAGATGTGATCGCCGGTTGTGTCGACGCCATCGGGGGGCAGGCGGGTAACATCGCCCGGCTCTCCTGGCTTGCCGCCGGCTACCCCGAAGAGGTTCCCGGCGTCACCGTGGACCGTCAGTGCGGTTCCAGCCAGCAAGCGATTTCCTTTGGTGCGCAGGCGATCATGTCCGGAACGGCCGACCTCATCGTGGCCGGCGGCATGCAGAATATGAGCCAGATCCCGATTTCGTCGGCGATGACGGTTGGCGAGCAGTTCGGGTTCACTTCGCCGACAAACGAATCCAAGCAGTGGTTGCACAGGTACGGCGATCAGGAGATTTCGCAGTTCCGTGGGTCGGAGATGATCGCCGACAAGTGGAACCTGTCACGTGAAGAAATGGAGCAGTACGCACTTACCAGCCACGAACGCGCGTTCGCGGCGATCCGCGGTGGCCACTTCGACAACGAAATCATCACTGTCGAAACAGGATCCGGGCCGTTTCGGGTCGACGAGGGACCGCGCGAGTCATCGCTGGAGAAAATGGCCGGATTGAAGACGCTGGTCGAAGGCGGTCGGCTGACCGCCGCCATGGCCAGTCAGATTTCGGACGGAGCCAGCGCCGTGTTGCTGGCCTCCGAGCAAGCCGTCAAAGACCACAAGCTGACGCCCCGCGCCCGCATCCATCACATCAGTGCCCGCGCCGCCGACCCGATATTCATGCTCACCGGACCCATCCCGGCGACTCGGTACGCGCTGGAAAAGACCGGGTTGTCCATCGAGGACATCGACACCGTCGAGATCAATGAGGCGTTCGCGCCGGTTGTGTTGGCATGGCTCAAAGAGATCAAGGCCGACCCGGAGAAGGTCAACCCCAATGGCGGCGCGATCGCCCTCGGTCACCCACTGGGCGCCACCGGGGCCAAGCTGTTCACCACCATGCTCAACGAGCTTGAGCGCATCGGTGGCCGCTATGGCCTGCAGACGATGTGTGAGGGCGGCGGCACCGCCAACGTCACCATCATCGAGCGTCTCTAAGTCAAAGGCGATCATGGCGACACCCGCTGAGCCCCAGGGTGCGATCCGCAGTCTCATTCCTGCCCGCATTGACCGGCTGCCCTGGTCGCCGTTTCATACCCGGATGGTGGTCGCTCTGGGCGTGGCCTGGATCCTCGATGGTTTAGAGATCACCGTGGCCAGCGCGGTGGCCGACACGCTTACCCGGCCCGAGACGCTCGGTTTGTCTTCGGCGGCGGTCGGGCTCGTCGCCACCGTGTACCTGGCCGGCGAGGTGGTCGGCGCGTTGTTCTTCGGGCGCCTGTCGGACAAGCTCGGTCGACGCAACCTTTTCATGATCACCTTGGGCGTCTACCTGGTGGGGAGCGGTCTTACCGCGTTGACGCTGGGCAACAGCGCGGGCTGGATCTTCTTCCTGTACGTCACCCGGTTTATCGCCGGCATGGGTATCGGCGGGGAATACGCTGCCATCAATTCGGCGATCGACGAGCTGATCCCGGCCCGCTTCCGGGGCAGGGTCGACATCGCGGTCAACGGCACGTACTGGGCCGGCGCGATCCTCGGCACGGTGGGCACGTTCGTCTTGCTCAAGGAGATCGACCTAAGCCTGGGCTGGCGGCTCGCCTTCCTGCTCGGCCCGGTCCTTGGCCTGGTGATCCTGCTGGTGCGGCGGAACTTGCCGGAGAGTCCGCGCTGGCAGGTCATGAACGGCCGCGTGGAGGAAGCCGAACGCTCGATCTCCTACATCGAGCATGAGGTGGAGTCCACCGGCGTCACGCTGCCCGCGGTCGACGACAGCAAGGCGATCGAGCTGCAACCCACCGCACAAGATCGGCTACCTGGCGCTGACTCGAGTGCTTTTCCGCGACTACCCGAGTCGGTCCATCCTGGGCGCCGCGCTGATGATCAGCCAGTCGTTCCTGTACAACGCGATCTTCTTCACCTACACGCTGGTGCTGGGCAAGTTCTACGGAGTGCCCTCGGGGTCGGCGCCGCTATACCTGATCGCGTTCGCCGTCGGAAACCTCGCGGGGCCGTTGACCCTCGGGCACTTCTTCGACACCATCGGCCGCAGGAAGATGATCGCGGGCACGTACCTGCTTTCCGGTCTCCTGCTGGCGGTGAGCGCGGTCTTGTTCAACGCCGGGGTGCTCAACGCGGTTACCCAGACCATTGTCTGGTGCGTCATCTTCTATTTCGCCTCGGCCGGGGCCAGCGCCGCCTACCTCACCGTGAGCGAGATCTTTCCGCTGGAGGTCCGGGCGAAGGCGATCGCGGTGTTCTTCGCCATCGCGCAGTGCTTCGGCGCCCTCGGTCCGGTCATCTACGGCGCGCTGATCGGCGACGGTTCCCAGCGCTTCCCGCTGTTCCTGGGCTACCTGCTCGGCGCGGGAGTGATGATGGGTGGCGGTCTGGTCGCCTGGTTCCTCGCCGTCGATGCCGAAGGCAAGTCGCTGGAAGATGTCGCGACCCCGCTGGCGGCCGCCGGCGCCAGCCGTCGGGCGGCCTCAGTTCGTACGGACAACTAGCGCGGACGCCGCCTCTAGATGCTCGATCGCCTCACTGACAATCGATTCGATCAGCTCGGCGCATGACGGCAGGTCATCGAGGATGCCGGCCACCTGTCCGGAAGCCAGCACCCCGGCCTCGGTGTTGCCCTCGACCAGCCCGGCTTTCAGCAGCATCGGAGTGTTCGCGGCCATCACGACTTGCGACCAGGTGAGCTCTTTGCCGTGGCGCATCGCCAGGCCGTCGGTGATAATCGATCGCCAGGTCATCTGCGACATCTGCTTGAACTTGCCGGCATTACGCACCGCCGCTGTGAAACCCCTTGCTCGCGAACCGCTTTCCAGCTTCTCGACCAGCCCGGTGCGCAGCACGCGGTGCGGCATGCCGTCGACGCGGGTGGTAACCACCGTGCCGTCCAGCGCCGCATCCAGATAGCGTCGTTTGACGGCCTCGGGCACGGTGGAATCGGAGGTCAGCAGAAACCGCGTCCCCATCGCCACGCCGGCCGCACCATAAGACAGCGCCGCCGCAAGCCCGCGACCGTCGAAGAATCCGCCCGCGGCGATGACCGGGATCCCGGTGCCCTTGACGGCGTCCAGCACGGACGGCAGCAGCAGCGTGGTGGCGACGGGTCCGGTGTGGCCGCCGCCCTCGCCGCCTTGCACGATCATCGCGTCGGCGCCCCAGCTCGCGACCTTGCGCGCATGCTTGGCCGCACCGATCGACGGAATCACCACCGCCCCGGCCTCTTTGAGCCGAGAGATCAGTTCCGGCTTCGGCGCGAGCGCGAACGACGCTACCTTGACGCCCTCGCGGATCAGCAGCTCGACGCGGTCGCCGGCGTCGGCGGCGTCGGCGCGCATGTTCACGCCGAACGGCTTGTCGGTGGCGGACTTGACCTTGCCGATGGCGGTCGCCAACTCGTCCAGGGTCATGGTGGCGGACGCCAAGATGCCGAGTCCGCCCGCGTTGGCCGTGGCCGACACCAGTCGGGCCCCGGCCACCCAGCCCATCCCGGTTTGCACCACCGGGTGCTCGACGCCGACCAGATCGGTCAGCGGCGTGCGCAACTTCACGACCGTATCTCTTTAT
>CAWKKH010000004.1:0-612564 GCA_963850135.1 uncultured Actinomycetota bacterium
TCTGCGCGGACGCCAAGGCCGGCAAAGGTGGAGTACGGGGGCAAGTTCAGTTGAAGTTGTCAGTTCAGTCATACGTGGTTGACGAGCCTTTCGGAGACGTGATCGGTCATGTGTCGGTGTTTCTCTGTCGCGGTTCACGCGCGCACGAGTTCCGACTCCGAATGCGTCACCGAGTCGCCGCCCTGCTTGTCTCGACCTCTTTACGAGTCCAAGCTCCGCGCGGGCGGCTCCGCGCGCCTTTTCCAGAGCTCGCGGTGCGAGCCCGCCGGTCGCCTCCCCGTCGTCGGTCGCCGCTCGTGAACCGGCCCCGGCTTCTCCGCGCTCTTCCGTTCAAGTGAGACTCATCGGTTAGCCGCCGGCGAGCAGGTGGGAGCTTTCCACCGTCGGCGTTGTCGACCGCCGCCGCCGCTCAGCGCGGGGTAGCCGCCGGGCATCGAGCCGAGCTGTTCGCCGTGCTCGCCTCCGGCGAGGTGCGCGTCGTTGCAACCGCCGCTCGCCGACGAGGGGCAGGATTGTTCCTGACGTCCGGTACGGATCTCGATGGCGAGCATCGCCGCCGCGAGATGAATCACTACGAGCTGTTGCGCGATGCCCTGGAGCGCCTGGGGTCGACGTGGTCGCGGCGATGTCGAAGTATGTCCCGGCGCTGGAGAATTATCACCGGCTGACCATGCCGAGCACTTGGCTGAAGGCATTGGTGAAGACGTATGTCGGTGACGCCTTGGCTTCCGACTTGTACCTGGAGCTGGCTGACGGGCTGCCCGACCAGGTTGCCGACACGGTGCGGGCCGCTTTGTCGGAGACCGGGCACTCCCAGTTCGTCGTCGCCGAAGTGCGCGCGGCCGTGACCACCAGCGGCAAACAGCGCAGCCGGCTCGCGCTGTGGTCTCGTCGGCTATTCGGCGAAGCGATCACCCAGGCCCAGTACCTGTTGGCCGACCATGATGAGCTCGTCGACCTGGTGGTATCGGGCACCGGTGGTCTGGGCCAGCTCAGTGCCTTCTTTGACCGTCTGCGCAGACTCACGACCGACGGATGCGCGAACTGGGTCTCGAGCTAACGGGTGCAGGTCGCGATGCTCGCGTTGTTGGCCGCGGCGACAACGGTTTGACCTGCGGAGTTGAAGACCGAGCAATTGAGATGGCCGTGGATGCTGGTCGCGACCACCGACAGGTTCTACGCCGGGGTTCAGCACGATCACCTTCGACCACGGCAGCGCCACGTTGAATTCGGTTTGGGGGTAGCCCCGGGCGTCGGTGTAGACGACGCTCACCAGGTCGAGCAGCTGCTTCGTTCCGGTCACGCTGTAGACGACGGTGCGTGGGTCCAGTGTCGCCGCTGGTGCGAGCGCAGTCGGCGAGGGTGCGGCGCTGGGCGGCGCGACGGTGCTGACCGTCTCGGGTGGGAGTTGGGGTTTAGCCGACTTCGGCGCGGAGACCGCGGGGGCCTGGGTGGTTTGTGCGATCGCGGTGCGGGGAACGGGTGCCCCCACGGTGGCTTTGGTGGATGCGCTGTCACCGCTGTTGATGACGACCGCGGTCGCAATGGCGCCAAGCGCCACCACGCAGCCGATGAATGCCGCGGCTGGGCGCCATCGCCGCTCGGTCCGCCAGGCCGGTGCACCGTAGCCGTCGTCGTCGTAGCTGTCTTCGTCGTAGCTGTCTTCGCCGTAGCCGTCCACGTCGTGGAAATCGGCTCCGTCTGAATCGTGGCCGGGGTAGTCATGAACTAGGCCGCCACGAGCGTGGACTGCGTATCTGATGTTGCCAATGCTACTGATGTGACTGCCGAGGATCGGGCGTTGTGCGGGTTGTTGACCCAGCTGGGAGCCAATCGTGACCTGCCGACGCCATCTCGATCGGAGCGCACCAGGAACGTCAACTAGCCTGCTGCTGACACGTGTGCGACGGAATGCCAACGGAAGGGGCCACCGTGGAGGTCAAGATTGGTATCACGGACAGTCCGCGCGAGCTGGTGTTCTCCAGTGCGCAGACGCCCGGTGAGGTCGAAGAACTCGTCAGTGCCGCGCTCGGCGAGGGGCCTGGGCTGCTGAGCCTGACCGACGAGAAGGGCCGTCGGTTCCTGGTGCACAACGCCAAGATCGCCTATGTCGAGATCGGCGTCGCCGACAGCCGCAAGGTCGGTTTCGGTATCGGGGCGGACGCGGCCGCCAAGGCCGGGAAGGCTGCTAAGAGCGGGTAAGCGGCACGTGTGAGAGGCCGCCCCAGGCGAAGTGCACGGTGCCGTCGACGGCGTCGGCCTTGGAAATGGGACGGTCGGAGTCCAGCCAATACCTGGCTGAGTCGACGCTGATGGCAACCAGGCCCACCGCGATCATGCGAGCCCGGTGTGGGTCGAGTCCCGAGTCGGCGCTGATTAGGTCGAACACCGCGTCGATGCACGATTCGGTGGCGACCCGCACCTGCGCGGCGACCTCGGGTTCAGTCACGTAGTCGTTCTCAAAGATCAGTCGGTAGCCCTGGCTGTCATGCTCGATGAAGTCGAAGAACGCTTGGACTGCGGAGTGTAGCCGGCGCCGGTTGTCCGTGGTAGCGCGCAGTGCCTGCTGCACTCCCGAGACCAGGTTGTCGACGTGCCGACTGAGCACCGCCAGGTACAGCTCCAGCTTGCTCGAGAAATGTTGATACAGAACGGGTTTGCTGACCCCCGCACGCTCGGCGATCTCGTCCATGCCGGCGGCGTGGTAGCCGTGATCGACGAAGACGTCGCTGGCAACCACCAGCAACTGGCCGCGACGCTCGTCGCGGGGCAGTCGGTTACCCCGCCGACTCGCGGCCGCAATGCCGTCTCCCGATCGACTGCGGTCAGCCGGTTTGACGCCACTGCGTTGCGCCGCCCTGCTCAGATCGCTCATCGGGTCCTCATTTGATTCGTAGGCAACCGGCCGCTGGCTAGGCCTTTGCCAGCCGCGCGGCTCATCGCAGAGACATTACTACCCGCAACCATCCGCGACCTGTGCGCTATTGGCACCGGCGCCGTTGGTGCTGGCAGAACGGGTTTCGGGCGCCCCGTTGGGCGCGCCAGTGGCTCCGCTCGGCGTCGGCTGTGCCATTCTGGGGAAATGACGTCTGACCGGCCCGTGCGTAGCGCTGGTCGGGTTCCGGTGGTTCGTGATGAGTGGCGGGAACCGCTGCGGGCCATGCGAGACCCGCTCGAACGAGGCGCTGGGCGGGTGCGGGTCGACCGTGAGCGGACGCAGCAATGGCGTAAACAGACGTGGCTGGGGCGGTTCGTATCCACCTACGGTTGGCGTGCCTATGCGCTGCCCATTCTGGTAACTCTCACCGTGGTAGTGGTGTACCAGACGGTGACCGGCCCGGCCGCGAAGCCGACGGCGGCTCAGGCCATGGGTCAGCCCCCCGCGATTGGTGCGGTGGGAACGGCGATCATCGACGCACCGCCTCGCGGGCTCGCCGCATTCGACGCGAATCTGCCGGCCGGGACGCTGCCAGACGGAGGCCCGTTCACCGAAGCGGGCGATAAGACCTGGCATGTGGTGCCCGGGACGACACCTCAGGTCGGGCAGGGCACCGCCAAGGTGTTCCGATACACGGTCGAGGTCGAAGATGGTCTCGATTCGACGATGTTCGGTGGTGACGACGCATTCGCTCAGATGGTCGACCAGACGTTGGACAATCCGAAGGGTTGGACGCACAACCCGCAATTCGCGTTCATCAGGATCGACAGCGGCAAACCCGACTTCCGCATATCGCTCGTATCTCCGGTCACGGTGCGGGAGGGGTGCGGCTACGAATTTCGGCTTGAGACATCGTGCTACAACCCGTTGTACGGGTCGGAACGGCAGGCGCGGGTGTTCGTCAACGAGGCGCGCTGGGTGCGCGGGGCCCTTCCCTTCGAAGGTGACGTCGGTTCCTACCGGCAGTACGTCATCAACCACGAGGTCGGCCACGCCATCGGGTATCTGCGCCACGAGCCTTGCGACAAGCCGGGTGGTCTGGCCCCGGTAATGATGCAGCAGACGTTTTCCACGTCGAACGACGACGCCGCCAAGTTCGACCCCGAATACGTCAAGGCCGATGGGAAGACCTGCCGATTCAATCCGTGGCCCTATCCGATCGCCTGACCCTGGAGATCTTCGGTGTCGCCATCGTTGCCACCGCTCGTTGAGCCCGCCGGCCGACTGAGCCGCGAAGAGGTGGCCCGTTACAGCCGCCATCTCGTCATCCCCGAACTCGGTATGGACGGGCAGCGGCGGCTCAAGAACGCGCGGGTACTGGTCATCGGGGCCGGCGGACTCGGAGCGCCAACATTGCTGTACCTAGCTGCCGCCGGTGTCGGCACCATCGGCATCGTCGACTTCGACGTCGTCGACGAGTCGAACCTGCAGCGCCAGATCATCCACGGCGTGGCTGACGTCGGACGGCCCAAGGCCCAGTCGGCGCGCGACTCGATCGCGGCGATCAATCCACTGGTGGACGTGAAGCTGCACGAGTTCCGTTTGGACGCAAGCAATGCCGTCGACCTGTTCGGGCAGTACGACCTGATCGTAGACGGCACCGACAACTTCGCCACGCGTTATCTGGTCAATGACGCCGCGGTGCTGGCCGGCAAGCCGTACGTGTGGGGGTCGATCTATCGCTTCGAGGGCCAGGTTTCGGTGTTCTGGGAGGACGCCCCCAATGGACGAGGTCTGAACTACCGCGATCTGTACCCGGAGCCGCCGCCGCCCGGGACGGTGCCGTCGTGTGCCGAGGGTGGGGTGCTGGGCATCATTTGCGCCTCGATCGCGTCGGTGATGGGCACCGAGGCGATCAAGCTGATCACCGGGCTCGGCGAGACCCTGCTGGGCCGGTTGATGATTTACGACGCGCTGGCGATGAGCTACCGCACGATCAGCGTCCGCAAGGACCCTGCGGCACCTAAGGTCACCGAGCTGGTCGACTACGAGGATTTCTGCGGAGTGACATCGGGTGACCCGGTCACCGGCTCGACCATCACGCCTGGCGAGCTGCGCGACCTGCTGGATTCCGGCAAAGGGGTGGCCCTGATCGACGTCCGCGAGCCGGCGGAGTGGAATATCAACCACATCGAGGGTGCGCAGCTGATACCGCAGTCGCTGATCAACTCGGGGGAGGGGCTGGCGCGGCTGCCGCGGGACCGCACGGCGGTGCTCTACTGCAAGACCGGTGTGCGCTCGGCCGAGGTGCTGGCCGTGGTGCAGCGGGCCGGTTTCGCCGACGCGGTGCACCTGCAGGGCGGGATCGTGGCCTGGGCCGCGCAGATGCAGCCCGACATGGTGATGTACTGACCCGCTAGGAAGCGGCCGCCGCACTCGATTGTCGCGCTTCTCAGCGCGTCGTGCCGACGCGCATCGTCGCCCGATTAGGCTGTTCCGCGTGACAATGGAGCCGCCGCCGGAGCACGTGCTGTCGGCGTTCGGTTTGGCCGGCGTGCAGCCCGTGGCGTTGGGCGGCAGTTGGGAGGGTGGCTGGCGCTGCGGCGAGGTCGTCTTGTCGATCGTGGCCGATCACGCGCGCGCCGCCTGGTCCGCCCGGGTGCGCGAGACCTTGTTCGTCGACGGGGTGCGGCTGGCCCGGCCGGTACGTTCCACCGACGGTCGGTACGTGGTTGCCGGGTGGCGGGCGGACACGTTCGTCGCGGGCACGCCGGAGGCAAGGCATGACGAGGTGGTTTCCGCGGCCGTTCGGCTTCACGAGGCTACTGGCAAGCTGGAACGCCCCCGATTCCTGACCCAGGGGCCCACGGCGCCTTGGGCGGACGTCGACGTGTTCATCGCTGCCGACCGCGCGGCGTGGGAAGAGCGGCCGTTGCAGTCGGTTCCACCAGGCGCGGGTTTGGCCCCGCCGCCGGCGGACGGGCACCGGTCGATCGAGTTGATCAATCAGCTCGCCAGCCTGCGTAAGCCGACCAAGAGTCCCAGCCAGCTGGTGCACGGAGACCTTTACGGGACGGTGCTTTTCGTCGGCACCGCCCCACCGGGGATCACCGACATCACGCCGTACTGGCGCCCGGCGTCATGGGCGGCCGGCGTGGTCGTCGTCGATGCGCTGTCCTGGGGCGAAGCCGACGACGGACTGATCGAGCGCTGGAACGCGCTGCCGGAGTGGCCGCAGATGTTGTTGCGCGCATTGATTTTTCGGCTGTCCGTTCATGCGCTGCATCCGCGCTCAACCGTCGAGTCGTTTCCAGGTCTGGCCCGTACCGCGGCGTTGGTCCGGCTGGTTCTCTAAATCTCTTCCGGGAACTCGTAGCGCGCCTCGCGCAACGGGATCCGCCCGTCGACCGCCAGGATCCCTTCGGCCCGAAGCAGTTCCAGCTGGCGGCTGGTCAAATGCGACGCGGGGCGCCCGGAAGCGGTGATCACCCGGTGCCAGGGCAGGTCGGAGGAATCGGTCCGCATGATCCAGCCGACGATCCGCGCACTGGAAAGCCCTGCGACGTCGGCGATGTCGCCGTAGGTCGACACCTTGCCCGACGGAATTGCCGCGACCAGTGCGCGCACCCGCTCCACTTGTTCGTCGGTGACCGGAGCCACAGTCAGCTCGCCTTCAGTAGCTTGCGGATCAGTGCCGCGACGTCGGCGGGTCTGGTCTCGGCAACCATGTGTTGGCAGTCGAAGTCGACCAGTTCAAGATCGGACCCCAGGCGCCGCTGGAGCGGTTTCACCAGCCGGTCGGTGACGTAAGGCGGAGAGGTCTGTATCGCACGCACCAGCGTCGTCGCGGTTCCCGCGGGCGGTAGCACGATGTCGCGGGCCAATTCACTCCAATAAGACATCATCGCCGGCAGGCTGACCCGCCAGCCGAATCGTCCACTCGGCAGCTCGATCAGGTGCTCGTCGAGATCGGCGTCGAGCACGGTGGGGTCGACATCCACCCATGAGCCGCCCGCCTTCTCCTGGCGGGCCTGCGCGCGGTCGGGATAGTCGGGGAAGGCCAGCATCGCGTCGGCGATGTCACGCGTCCAGCTACCATCCAGCCCGACCGCCGGGTCGAGCAACAGCAACGCCACGACCCGGTCGGGCCGGGCAGCGGCCAGATGCATGGCGAGGCCGCCCCCGAAGGAATGCCCGACCACCAGCACCGGTCCGTCGGACTGCTCGTCGAGCAGCGCGCTCAGCGCCGCGATATTTGCGTCGATGGTCCACGGGGCGGCCCAGGACGATTTGCCGTGACCGATCAGATCAGGTGCGGCGATCGCGATTTCGGGCACATAGCCGGCCAGGTGCCCCCAACGCTGCCCGTGGCCGGTCAGGCCGTGCAGCGCGAGTAGCTGTACCGGTCCGGGTGGGCCGAAGCGGTGTATGTGGAGATCGCCGGTCACCCGTCGATGATGCCAGGCTAATCCGACTTGTCGGACCCTTGTGGTGTCATGCCGGTTATGTCATTGAGCTGGGGCGCCGAGGCGGGCGCAGTCCTGCAGCCCGAGGCGCGCGGCCTGCTGCGGGTGCTGGGCGGCCCCGGCACCGGGAAGAGCAGCCTGCTGATCGACGCCGCGGTCGCTCGCATCAGCGCAGGTGTCGATCCGCGATCGGTTCTGCTGCTTACCGGTTCCGGCCGGATCGGGATACGGGCACGCAGCACATTGACGAAGGCGCTGCTGGGATCGGCCGTGGGCGGCTGCGTAGCGATCCGCGAACCATTGGTGCGCACCGTGCATGGCTACGCCTACGCGGTCTTGCGGCGCGCCGCCGAGCGCGCCGGGGATGCACCCCCTCGGCTGATCACCAGCGCCGAACAGGATGCGATCATCCGGGAACTGCTGGCCGGCGACCTCGAAGACGGACCGCACGCCGCGATCGCCTGGCCCAACTACCTGTGGCCCGCACTGAGCACCGCAGGCTTCGCCACCGAGCTGCGAAACCTGCTGGCGCGCTGTGCCGAACGCGGCGTGGACCCGACGGAGCTGGAGCGGCTCGGTCGCGGTAGCAAGCGTGCCGAATGGATCGCCGCGGGCCAATTCGCGCGGCAGTACGAGCAAGTGATGCTGCTGCGGGCTGCGGTCGGGACGGCAGCGCCGCAGGCGACGACCCCGGCACTGGGTGCCGCGGAGCTCGTGGGCGCGGCTTTGGAGGCCTTCGCGGTCGATCCCGAGTTGCTGGCCGCAGAACGTGCCCGCATCCGAATATTGCTGATAGACGACGCCCAGCAACTCGACCCGCAGGCAGCCCGACTGATCCGCGTGCTGGCCGCAGGCACCGAAAACGCCGTGGTCGCCGGCGACCCCAACCAGGCGGTATTCGGCTTCCGGGGCGGCGAGGCCACCGGGTTGTTGGGCGGTGACAGCCCATCGGTGACGCTGACGGTGTCGCACCGCTGTGCACCCGCGATCGCGCGCGCCGTCAGCGCCATCGCGCGCCGGCTACCGGGCAGCAGTGCCGGTAGGCAGATCGACGGCACCGGCGCCGACGAGGGATCGGTGACGGTCCGCCTGGCCGCAACGGCACACGCCGAGGCTGCGCTGATCGCCGACGCGCTGCGGCGGGCACACCTGATCGACGGGGTGCCATGGTCACAGATGGCGGTGATTGTCAGGTCGGTTCCGCGGGCCGCCGCGCGATTACCCCGGGCGTTGGCCGCCGCCGGGATTCCGGTGGCCGCGCCGGCGGCCGGCGGTTCGCTGGCCGAGGAGCCCGCTGCGAGGGCCCTGCTCACGGTTTTGGACGCCACGGCTGACGCGCTGGACGGCGAGCGGGCGCTGGCACTAGTGACTGGGCCCATCGGTCGCGTCGATCCCGTCTCGCTTCGCCAGCTGTACCGAACGCTGCGGCGCGCCGTACCCGACGGTGCGTCGATGAATTCCGGTGATCTGCTGGTGCAGGCGCTCGCCGGCCGCGTCTCGCTGTCCGGCGCGCAATCCCTTGCGGTGCAGCGAGTCCGGGCGGTGCTGGATGCGGCGGCCCGCAGCCACCGCGATGGGCAGGATCCGCGCTATACCCTGTGGGCGGCGTGGCATCGGTCCGGTCTGCAGCGTCGGTGGCTTGCGGCCAGCGAGCGCGGCGGCCCCGCCGGCGCTCAAGCCACCAGGGACCTCGACACCGCGACCGAGTTGTTCGACATCACCGATGACTATGTGTCTCGCACGTCCGGTGCATCGCTACGCGGGCTCGTGGAACACGTCGCGGCCCTGCAGTTGCCTGGCGTCAATCTTGAACCCGTCGCCGAGGCCGAGCAGGTCCGGGTGCTCAGCGCACACGCCGCGCTGGGACACGAGTGGGATTTCGTGGTCATCGCCGGTTTACAGGACGGGTTGTGGCCCAACACGATTCCGCGCGGCGGGGTGCTTGCCACTCAGCGGCTGCTAGACGTGCTGGACGACGTCACCGAGGATGCGTCGGTGCGCGCGCCGCTGCTCGCCGAGGAGCGCCGGCTGCTGCTGACCGCGATGGGCCGGGCCCGGCGCCGCTTGCTCGTGACCGCCGTGGACAGCGAGACCGGCGGCGCGAGCTTGGAGGCGGCGTTGCCCTCGGCGTTCTTCTTCGAGGTCGCGCAGTGGGGCACGAACGACGGTGATCCCGATGCGCAGCAACCGATCGCGGCGCCACGTGTGTTATCGGCCGCGGCGCTGGTGGGCCGGCTGCGCGGCGTGGTATGCGCACCCAACGGTGCCATTGATGATTCGGTGCGCACTTGTGCGGCAACACAATTAGCCAGGTTGGCGAGAGCCGGTGTGCCGGGTGCCGACCCGGCCGGATGGCATGGACTTGTCCCGCTGAGCACCGGCGATCCACTTTGCGACCCGGGCGATCTCGTGACGCTCACACCTTCGACCCTTCAAACACTCAACGACTGCCCGCTGCGCTGGCTGGCCGAGCGGCACGGCGGAACAAACGCGCGTGATCTGCGCTCAACGATCGGTTCGGTGCTGCATTCGCTGATCGCCGAACCGGGGAAGACCGAATCGCAACTGCTGGCCGGGCTGGACCGTGTGTGGGAGCATCTGCCCTTCGATGCCAGGTGGCACTCCGTCAACGAGCTGGCACGGCACCGCGCCATGATCCAGGCGTTCGCGCAGTGGCGCGCGCAGACCCGAAGCGAACTGACGGAGGTCGGTGTCGAGGTCGAAGTCGACGGAGTCCTCAAGAACCCGCACGATGGTGAGAGTCGGGTCGGTGAGATTCGGCTGCGCGGCCGCGTCGACCGGTTGGAGCGAGACGGCGCCGGCCGGCTGCTGATCGTCGACATCAAGACCGGCAAAACGCCGGTCAGCAAGGACGATGCCCAACAACATGCTCAGCTCGCGATGTACCAGCTGGCGGTGGCCGAAGGCCTGTTGCCGACCGATCCCACCGCTACGGAGCCCGGCGGCGCCCGCCTGGTCTATATCGGTAAGACGGGGACGGCCGGCGCCACCGAACGCGAGCAAGATCCACTGACACCGGCCGCACTTGACGAATGGCACCGCCTCGTCCGGCAGGCGGCCGACGCGACAGCCGGACCGCAGTTCATCGCTCGGCGCAACGACGGTTGCGCGCACTGCCCGATACGGCCGTCTTGCCCGGCTCACGTCGGGTCAGCCGAGGGGGTTGCACTATGACCGCAGCGCGCCCGCGGTATAGCCCCGCTGAATTGGCTTGCGAGCTCGGGCTTTTCTCGCCCACGGCCGAGCAGGAGGCCGTCATTGCCGCGCCTCCGGGCCCGCTGGTCGTCATCGCGGGAGCCGGGGCCGGTAAAACCGAAACGATGGCCGCACGGGTGGTGTGGCTGGTCGCCAACGGGTACGCCGAACCCGGCCAGGTGCTCGGATTGACCTTCACCCGCAAGGCGGCCGGGCAGCTGCTGCGGCGTGTCAGATCCCGGTTGGCCCGGCTGGCCGGCGTTGGCCTGGATCCGCCCGGCTCCAGCGGTCCCGCGGCCGTGGAGCCCGCCGGCGCGCCCGTGGTCAGCACGTACCACGCCTTCGCGGGGTCGTTGCTGCGGGAGCATGGCCTGTTGTTGCCGGTAGAGCCGGACACCCGATTGCTCAGTGAGACCGAGCTCTGGCAGCTGGCCTTCGACGTCGTCAATCGGTATGACGGTCAGTTGCGCACCGACAAAACCCCGGCCGCGATCACCTCGATGGTGCTGCGGTTGTGGGGTCAGCTGGCCGAGCACCTGGTGGACACCGGCCAGCTCCGCGACACCCATGTCGAGCTGGAGCGGCTGGTTCATGGCCTGCCGGCGGGGCCCTCACAGCGCGACCGTGGTCCCAACCAGTCGCTGCTGAAGCTGCTGGCCACCCAGACCGAGCGTGCGGAGCTGGTGCCGCTCCTCGATGCGTTGCATGAGCGGTTGCGCACGGCCAAGGCGATGGACTTCGGCCTGCAAATGGCATCCGCCGCGCGATTGGCAGCCACCTTCCCGCAGGTCGGCGCGGACCTGCGGAACCGCTACCGCGTGGTGCTGCTCGACGAGTACCAGGACACCGGGCACGCCCAACGCGTCGCGTTGTCGTCATTGTTCGGAGGCGGCGTCGATGATGGCTTGGCGCTTACGGCCGTCGGCGACCCGATCCAATCGATCTACGGCTGGCGCGGCGCCTCGGCGACCAATTTGCCGCGGTTCAGCACAGACTTCCCCCGGTCCGACGGCAGCCCCGCACCGGTCCTGGAACTGCGGACCAGCTGGCGCAATCCGCCGCGCACATTGCGGGTCGCCAACGCGGTATCGGCGGAGGCGCGGCGACGGTCGGTGGCGGTGCGCGCGCTGCGCCCGCGCCCGGACGCCCCGCCCGGCACCGTCCGCTGCGCGCTACTCCCAGATGTTCAGGCCGAACGGGAGTGGATCGCCGATCACCTGCAGGGGCATTACCAGCGAGCCCGGGCCGAGGACGCCAGCCCGCCGACGGCCGCGGTGTTGGTGCGCCGCAACGCGGACGCCGCACCTATCGCCGACGCATTGCGTGCTCGCGGAATCCCGGTCGAGGTCGTCGGGCTGGCCGGGCTGTTGTCCGTCCCCGAGGTGGCCGACATGGTGGCGATGTTGCGGGTGGTCGCCGACCCCGCGGCCGGCGCGGCGGCGATGCGGGTGCTCGCGGGCCCACGATGGAGGCTCGGTGGTCGGGATATCGCCGCGCTGTGGCACCGCGCGCAGCTGCTTGCCGGGCGCGCAGCCTCCGGCTGAAACACCCACACCCGAGTCGATCGCGATGACGGCCGGCTCAGATGCCGACGCCGCGTGCCTGGCCGATGCGATCGCCGACCCTGGCGCGGCCGAAGCGTATTCGGTTGCGGGGTACGGGCGCATCAGCGCGCTTTCTGCGGAACTGAACGCCCTGCGTGGGCACCTCAACCATTCGCTTCCCGACCTGGTTGCCGAGGTGCGCCGCGTCTTGGGCGTCGACTGCGAAGTCCGGGCCTCAGCCTCGGCGTCAGCGGCGTCGTCTCCGGCTGCTGGCGCGTGGGCCGGCGCGGAACATCTCGACGCGTTCGCCGACGTCGTCGCCGGCTATGCCGACCGCAGCAGCGCGACCGACGCTGGCGCCGCGACGTCCGTTGCCGGGACTGCTGGCCTACCTGGATGCGGCCGAAGTGGTCGAAAATGGCTTGGCGCCAGCACCTTTAGTGGTCTCTCGAGATAGGGTCCAGGTGCTTACCGTGCACTCCGCGAAGGGCTTGGAATGGCAGGTGGTGGCGGTCGCACACCTGTCGGGTGGCACATTTCCGTCGACCGCATCGGGTAGCACTTGGCTTACCGACGCCTCCGAGCTGCCCCCGCTGCTTCGTGGCGACCGCGCCGCGGCCGGATCGCTCGGCGTCCCGGTCATGGATACCTCGGCGGTCACAAATCGAAAACAGCTGTCGGACTTGATCTCTGAGCACCGGCGCCAGCTCGATCAGCGACGTCTCGACGAGGAGCGTCGGCTGTTATATGTCGGCATCACCCGTGCCGAGGACACCCTGTTAATTTCCGGGCACCACTGGGGTTCTACCGGGATCAAACCGAGGGGGCCGTCGGATTTCCTGTGCGAGCTCAAGGACGTCATCGACCGTTCGACCGAGGCGGGCGATCCCTGCGGGATCGTGGAACATTGGGCGCCCGGGCCGGCCGATCGGCGAGCGAAACCCCTTCCGCAACAATGTTGTCGAAGCGATTTGGCCCGCCGATCCATTGACGTACCCGGCGCGGCGATGTCGAGCGTGGTGCAGCACTGGTGACGCAAGCGATGTCGGCCGACACGGCTGCAGCCGGCGCCGATGTCGAGGGCTGGGCCGCCGACGTTGACGCATTACTGGCCGAGCGTGCCCGCGCCTGGCAGCCGCCGGCCCGCATTCTGCCCGGTCAGTTGTCGGTGAGCGGTCTGGTGGAACTGGCCCGCGACCCGGTGGGGGCGGCACAGCGGCTGGCGCATCGGCTGCCGACACGTCCAGATCCGCAGGCATTGCTGGGCAATGCATTCCATTCCTGGGTCCAGAAATTCTATGGCGCTGAGTGGCTGTTCGATCTCGGTGACTTGCCGGGTGCGGCGGACTCCGACGTTGGCGACACTCGCGAGTTGGCTGCGTTGCAGGTGGCATTCACCGGGTCGCCGTGGGCGGCGCGTACCCCCGTGGCAATCGAAGTGCCGTTCGAAATGCCCATCGGGGACACGGTAGTCCGCGGTCGCATCGACGCGGTGTTCCCGGACCCCGATGGCGGGGTGACCATAGTGGACTGGAAGACCGGCCAACCGCCGCGCGGGCCCGAGGCCATGCGGCAGGCCGCGGTCCAGCTCGCTGTCTATCGCTTGGCGTGGGCCGCTTTGTCTGGTTGCCCGGAATCGTCGGTGCGCACCGCGTTCCACTACGTGCGCACCGGCGCCACGGTCTTACCCGACGTGCTGCCCGATTCCACCGAGCTGGCCGGGCTGCTCGCCGACTCCCGCGCAGGCCATGATGTCGCGGTCTAAGGCGATCAAGTATCTGCAGACCCGCGGTCGTGGTTACATTTGAGGCGTGCGGGTGGCGTGCTGTGGTGTTCGGTCAATGACGGAGCGCTGTGCGCAAGGGTAAGTTACGGCGGCTGGGGGGTCTCGACGAGACGCTGACCGCTCAGCCCGGTCACCTGTTGGTTGGCGTGCTACGCATCCCCGAAGAGCGCGGCAGTCCCGGCCGCGTCATCACCCGCCGGTTGGCCATTGCGTTGGTGTTGCTGTTGGCGGCCGCGTTGCTCGTCTACGTGGACCGAAGCGGGTATCGCGATGTGCGCGGCGTCCCGCTGACCTTCCTGGATTGCCTTTACTTCGCGGCAGTGTCGCTGTCGACGACCGGCTACGGCGACATCACCCCCTATACCGAGACCGCGCGTCTGGCCAACACCGTGGTGTTCACGCCACTGCGGATCGCGTTTTTGGTCCTGCTGGTCGGCACGACGCTCGAGGTGCTCTCCGAGCGATCCAGGCAAGGGTGGAAGATCCAGCGTTGGAGGAACAAAGTGCGCAACCACACCGTCGTGATCGGCTACGGCACCAAGGGCAAACGGGCGGTCGCCGCCCGGCTTAGTGATGAGGACGCCCAGGGCGAGATCGTCGTCGTCGACACCGACCGGAGCGCCCTTGAGCACGCCGCGACCGCCGGCCTCGTCACCGTGCACGGTGACGCCACCAAATCCGACGTCCTGCGCTTGGCAGGGACTCAGCACGCGTCATCGATCATCGTCGCCACCAACCGCGACGACACCGCCGTGTTGGTGACACTGACGGCGCGAGAGCTCGCGCCCAAGGCGAGGATCGTGGCGGCGATCCGAGAGGCCGAGAATTCACATCTGTTGCGGCAGTCTGGCGCGAACTCGGTGGTGGTTTCCTCGGAGACCGCGGGCCGGCTGCTGGGCCTTGCCACCACCACGCCCAGCGTCGTGGCGATGATCGAAGATCTTCTGACCCCGGACACCGGGCTGGCCATCGCCGAACGCGAGGTGGAGCCGTCTGAAGTCGGTGGCTCACCGCGGCACCTGAGCGACATCGTGCTCGGCGTGGTGCGTGACGGCCACCTGCTGCGAATCGGCGCGCCTGAAGTCGACGCCGTCGAGGCGACTGACCGGCTGCTCTACATCCGAAACGCGGGTCACTAGTGGATTTCCAGCTGCGGGGTGTTCCGCTGCTTTCGCGTGTCGGCGCCGACAGGGCCGATGAGCTGCGCACCGATGTTGAGGCGGCCACCGCGGGATGGGCGGAAGCGGCTCTGCTGCGGGTGGATTCGCGCAATCAGGTGCTCGTCGCCAATGGCCGGGTGGTTCTGGGCGCCGCGGCCGCGCTGGCCGATACGCCGCCACCGGATGCTGTCTTCCTTGGCCGTATCGAGGGTGGCCGCCATGTCTGGGCAATCCGGGGCGCGCTGGAAGCGCCTGAAGATCCCGATGTTCAAGCCGAGGTGTTGAACATACGCAGTCTTGGACCGATCTTCGACGACACCAGCAGCCAACTGGTGTCGTCGGCCACCGCGTTGCTGAATTGGCATGACAGCGCACGGTTTAGCGCGGTGGACGGCTCGCCGACCAAACAGGCCAGGGCTGGCTGGTCACGCGTTAACCCGCTCAGCGGTCACGAGGAATTCCCACGCATCGACCCGGCCGTGATCTGTCTGGTTCACGACGGCGCTGACCGCGCGGTGCTGGCTCGCCAAGCGATGTGGCCCGAGCGGATGTTCTCGCTGCTGGCCGGGTTCGTCGAGGCCGGCGAGTCCTTCGAAGTCTGCGCGGCCCGCGAGATCCGCGAGGAAATCGGCCTGACCGTGCGGGATGTGCGCTACCTGGGCAGCCAGCCGTGGCCGTTTCCGCGCTCATTGATGGTTGGTTTCCATGCCCTGGGCGACCCGGACGAGGAGTTTTCGTTCAACGATGGCGAGATCGCCGAAGCGGCGTGGTTCACCCGCGATGAGGTGCGCACCGCCCTCGACGCCGGCGATTGGACAACTGCATCATCGTCGAAATTGCTGCTGCCCGGGTCGATCTCGATCGCCCGGGTGATCATCGAATCCTGGGCGGCTCTCGACTGAGGCCCTAACCCGCGACCTGGGCCAGCTTCGCTTTGACGTCGGCGGCGCTTGGGTTGGTCAGCGTCGACCCGTCGGGGAACTTCACCGTCGGAACCGTGCGGTTGCCGCCGTTGGCCGAGGCGACGAACTCGGCGGCCGCCGGGTCCTGTTCGATATCGACCGCTTCATAGGGGATGCCGTTGGATTTCAGCACCGTCATGAGCCTGTGGCAGTAGCCACACCATGACGTGGTGTAAACGGTCAACGCTGCGTCGCTCATGTCTCGTAACGTAGCAGCGAGCTGTGAGGAGCTGGGCAATTGGGCGCCGCTCGGTGACGATGCAAACCGCGCAGCGGTGGTGAGGCTGGGCAATTGGGGCGCCGCTCGGTGACGATGCAAACCGCGCAGCGGTTTGGTGAGGAGCTGGGCAATTGGGGCGCCGCGTGGCGATGCAAACCGCGCAGCGGTTTGTGGGCTCATTCGCCGCTGACAAGATGGACGGTATGCCGATGGTCGCTGATCCTTTGACCGCCGGGCTGGACGACGAGCAGCGCGAAGCCGTGCTGGCTCGGCGCGGCCCCGTGTGTGTGCTTGCCGGCGCCGGCACAGGAAAGACCCGCACCATCACTCATCGGATCGCCCAGCTGGTCGGGAATGGTCATGTCGCGGCCGGGCAGGTGCTGGCGGTCACGTTCACCCAGCGTGCGGCCGGTGAGATGCGGTCCCGGCTGCGGACGCTGGACGCCTCCGCGCTGGCCGGTTGCGGCGTCGGGGCGGTGCAGGCCCTGACGTTTCACGCGGCCGCGCATCGGCAGCTGCGGTATTTCTGGCCGCGGGTGATCGGCGACACCGGCTGGCAACTGCTGGACAGCAAGTTCGCTGTCGTGGCCAGGGCGGCCAGCCGCACCAAGATGAACGTCAGCACCGACGACGTGCGGGATCTGGCCGGCGAGATCGAGTGGGCCAAGGCGTCACTGATCGGCCCGGAGGAATACCCGGCGGCCGTGGCCGCCGCCGGCCGGGACATCCCCTTGGACGCCGCGAAAATCGCCGCTGTCTACTCCGCGTACGAGGCGCTGAAAGTCCGCGATGAGGCAGTCGCCCTGCTCGACTTCGACGACCTGCTGCTGCATACGGCGGCCGCGATCGAGAACGATGCGGCCGTGGCCGAGGAGTTCCGCGATCGCTACCGCTGCTTTGTCGTCGACGAGTATCAGGACGTCACCCCGCTGCAGCAGCGGGTGCTTTCGGCGTGGTTGGGCGATCGGGACGACCTGACCGTGGTCGGCGACGCCAATCAGACCATTTACTCGTTCACCGGAGCCTCGCCTCGCTTCCTGCTCGACTTCTCGCGGCGTTTTCCCGACGCGACGGTGGTGCGTCTCGAGCGTGACTACCGGTCCACGCCGCAGGTGGTTTCGCTGGCCAACCAGGTGATCGCCGCAGCCCGCGGCCGGGTATCGGGCAGCAAGCTTCAGCTGGTCGGCCAACGTGAGCCAGGTCCGGCCCCGTCGTTTCACGAGCATCCCGACGAGGCTGCTGAGGCCGCCGCGGCGGCTGCGTCGATAGCCAAGTTGATCGGGTCCGGCACGCCGCCGTCCGAGATCGCCGTGCTTTACCGGGTCAATGCGCAATCCGAGATCTACGAGGAGGCGTTGACCGCGGCGGGTATCGCCTATCAGGTACGTGGCGGCGAAGGGTTTTTCAACCGTCAGGAGATCAAACAGGCATTGCTGGCGCTACACCGTGCGGCGGAGCGAGGCGCCGAGGGCCCATTGCCGGACGTGGTCCGCGCGGTTCTGGAACCGCTTGGCCTCACCGCCGAGGAACCGGTCGGTACGCGAGCGCGGGACCGCTGGGAGGCACTGACCGCGCTGGCCGAACTGGTCGACGACGAGGCGGCGCAAAACCCGCAGCTGGAACTTCCGGAGCTGGTTGCCGAGCTACGGATCCGGGCCGACTCGCGGCACCCACCCGTTGTCCAGGGCGTCACGCTGGCGTCATTGCATGCCGCCAAGGGGCTTGAGTGGGACGCGGTTTTCCTGGTCGGACTGGCCGATGGCACGCTACCGATCTCGCACGCGCTGGCACATGGGCCTGAGAGCGAGCGTGTCGAGGAGGAGCGCCGGCTGTTCTACGTCGGAATTACCAGAGCCCGTGTGCATTTGGCGCTCAGCTGGGCGTTGTCCCGGTCTCCCGGCGGACGGCAGAGCCGCAAGCCGTCACGGTTCCTCAACGGCATTGCACCACAGACGCGTGCCGAAGCGGCGCCGAGCAAGTCCCGGCGCAACCGGGGCGCCCCGACCCGTTGCCGGATATGCAACAACGAGTTGAGCACTCCGGCGGCCGTCTTACTGCGCCGCTGCGAGACATGCGCCTCCGACATCGACGAGGAGTTGTTGCTGCAACTCAAGGCGTGGCGACTCGATACCGCCAAGGAACAGAGCGTGCCCGCTTATGTCGTGTTCAGTGACAACACCCTGATCGCGATCGCCGAGATGGTGCCCGCCGACGATGCGGCCCTGATCGCAATCCCAGGTATCGGCGCACGCAAGCTCGAGCAGTACGGACCGGACGTGCTGGAGCTGATTCGCCGCCGCAAGCAGTAAACCTGCAGGTCAGAAAATCGCTTGCGGCCGGTTCCTGCTACCCTTTACCCTCGAGACGCAGATTGCTGAATCGCTGAATTGCTGAGAGGAGGGCGGCCATGAGGATCACCAACGTGTTTGGCGTAGAGGCGGTACCGGCCGCGCGAGCCTCCCATGCCGCCCATGCCGCGGCCAAGCGCAGCGTCGCCGCCCCGACAGACGCGTCCGTAGGAACTACGTAACGAGCCCAGCTCTCGCCAAATGGCCACGGACCCGAAGTCAAGGATCCGTGGCCATAGTTTTAGGGTCAACACCCCGCAAACCTGGTCCGGATCACCTGAGAAAGACAGTCACCAGACCAGGAAGCAGGTGAACGGACATGTCGGCACCGACAGTCCCCAAACAGAAGCTGCCGGTATTGCCGTGTCACGTCGGCGATCCCGACCTGTGGTTCGCCGACACCCCAGCCAACCTCGAGCGCGCCAAGACGCTCTGCGCGAGCTGCCCGATTCGTCGCCAATGCCTGGTCGCAGCCCTGGAACGGGCCGAACCCTGGGGTGTATGGGGCGGCGAGATTTTCGAGCGAGGCTCGATCGTGGATTACAAACGCCCGCGTGGGCGTCCGCGCAAAGATGTTGCGGCTTAGCCCCCTCAGTCCGCGAAACTGTAACTGCCGCCGCGTTTCTCGAGAGAGCACATCGGTACTTACAGTCTCGCGGAGTTATTCAGCGAAGCCCGGGACCAGTTCCGCGGTTAGCGCCTTGATCGGCACATGCGCGTCGAGCTGGCACAGAATCGCGGTCACCGACGCGATCACCCGCATCGGGATAACCAGCTTGGGCGGTAGGTCCATCTGCCGGGCCGTCCTGATCTGCGACACCGACCGGTCTAGCTGGCTGTAAGTCATCTTCTGCAGCCACTTGCGGGTGTAGTGGAAGACGTCGACCTCGATGGGCTCGACGTACTGGCGCAGCATCTCATCGATGTCGCGCACCGAAACCTGTTGGCCCTTCTGGATGAAGCCGACCTTCTCCATGGTCGGCAACAACAGGTCATAGTTTTTGTCGCGGGCCAGCCGAATGGTCATTCCGAGCTCGACCGGCAAGCCGCCAGGCAGGGGTGCGACGGCGCCGAAGTCGATGACACCCATCCGACCGTCGGGCAGCAGCATGAAGTTGCCCGGGTGGGCGTCGCCATGTTGCATCTCCAACCGGCGCGGCGCGTCGAAGGTGAGTTCCAGAAGCCGCGTGCCGATCAGGTCGCGCTGTTCGGGGGTTCCGTTGCGGATGATTTCCGCCAACGGCACGCCCTGGATCCACTCTTGGACGACAACCTTGGGCGCACTGGCTACGATGCGTGGCACCACGAAGTGCGGGTCGTCGGCATATGCCTTGGCGAACTTGCGTTGGTTGTCGGCCTCGAGCCGGTAGTCGAGTTCCATCTCGGTGCGCTCGATCAGCTCGTCCACGACGCCCTGGACGTCGGCGCCGGGGGAGAGCTGTTTGAACACCCCGACCATCCGTTGCATGGTCTTGAGGTCGGCCCGCAGGGCCTCGTCGGCTCCCGGGTATTGGATCTTGACCGCGACGTCGCGGCCATCGGACCACACCGCTTTGTGCACCTGCCCGATGCTGGCCGAAGCCACCGGGGTGTCATCGAACGACGCGAACCGGCTTCGCCACTTGGTGCCGAGTTGGGCGTCGAGCACCCGGTGCACCTTGTCCGCGGGCAGCGGCGGGGCGTCTTTCTGCAGCTTGGTCAGCGCGTCGCGGTAGGGCTCACCGAACTCCTCGGGAATCGCTGCTTCCATCACGGACAAGGCCTGGCCGACTTTCATCGCGCCACCCTTGAGCTCGCCCAGGACGTTGAACAACTGGTTGGCGGCCTTCTCCATCAACTCGGCCTGGACGTCGTCCTTTGACTTGCCCGTCAGTCGTTTACCGAACCCGAGCGCCGCCCGGCCGGCGAACCCGACCGGAATGCTGGCCAGCTTCGCGTTGCGCGCGGCTTGACCACGTTTGATGTCTGACACACAACCCATCATCCACGACGTTCGGCCTTCACCACGTCAACATGAGCACAAGGGGTGCCTGGTCCATTGACGCGCGACGATGGCGTCTGCGTTGGGAACGGGTGGCCCGGCCGGCCACCCCGATGGTGTCGTGCAGCTGGGCTGCGATAGCCGGCCACGCGGCGTCGCGCTCGCTAACGGTGTCGATCGGCGCAGTTCAGGCAGCTAGACGATTACCAGAAGGTACTACTTCACGGCGCCGTGATTGGTTCGACTAGTTGGTTGCTGACTGTTGGCGGTGCCGTGCGCGTGGTCCAGGCCTAAGACAAAACAAGTAGTGGTGACGCTTCCGGTCCGAAATCCAGGTAGTGCTATACGGGGTCGGTCTGCCCGCGGCAGCGCTAGCTTTGCCCGAACAATACTCGGGAAGGGAAGGCCGATATGTCGTTTCTTGTGGCTACGCCGGACGTACTGGTTTCTGCAGCTGGGGATTTGGCGCGAATCGGGTCGGGTGTGGGCGCGGCGCATGCGGCGGCGGCGGCTTCGACGACGGGGTTGCTGGCGGCTGCTGGCGATGAGGTGTCGGCGGCGATTGCGGCGCTGTTCTCGCGCCACGGCCAGCAGTTTCAGGCGGCCAGTGCGCAGGCGGCGGGATTTCATGCCGAGTTTGTGCAGGCGATGAACGCGGCGGGCGGCGCTTATGCGGGCGCTGAGGCGGCTAGCGCGTCGTCGCTCCAAGCTTTCGGGCAGGACGTGTTGGGCATGGTTAATGGGCCGACCGAGTCGCTGTTCGGGCGTCCGTTGATCGGTAACGGTGCCAATGGGGTCAACGGCACCGGCCAAAATGGCGGGGCGGGGGGGTTCCTGTGGGGTAACGGCGGGAACGGTGGTTCAGGCGCACCCGGGCAGGCCGGCGGTGCGGGCGGCGCGGCGGGACTGATCGGCAACGGCGGCATGGGCGGCGCGGGCGGAGCCGGTGCAACGGGCAGTGCCGGCGCCAACCTAAACCTGATGTCGAACGGCGCCGTCATCACCGCCGGCAATGGCGGCACAGGCGGTAACGGCGGTGCCGGCGGTAACGGCGGTGCCGGCGGCTTGTTGTGGGGCAACGGCGGTGCCGGCGGCGTCGGCGGCCAAGGAGGTGGCGGCGGGACAGGCGGCACCATCAATGGAATCGGCAGTGGTGACGGATTCGCAAACTATGCCGGCTCAGCCACCGCCGGTACTGGCGGCGCCGGTGGAGACGGTGGCCGCGGGGGTGCCGGTGGTGCGGGCGGGCTGCTGTTCGGTACCGGCGGTGCCGGCGGTGCCGGCGGCGCCGCCGGCACAGGGGGTGCGGGTGGCGGCATCTCCGCCACCGGCGGGCCCAATGTCACGACAGGGGTTAGCAGCATCGCACCCATCGACGCTGGTGGTGGGGGTGCCGGTGGTGTCGGTGGCGCCGGGGGTGCCGGTGGTGCGGGTGGGTTGCTGTTTGGTGCCGGTGGTGCCGGTGGTGCCGGCGGCGCCACCAGTGGTGGTGCCGGTGGCTCGATCATCGGTGGTGGCATCTATACGGGGATCGACAACAGCTCAACCCTCGACGCTGGTGCTGGGGGTGCCGGTGGTGTCGGTGGCGCCGGGGGTGCCGGCGGTGCGGGTGGGCTGCTATTCGGTGCTGGGGGCGCTGGTGGTGCCGGTGGTGCCACCAGTGGTGGTGCCGGTGGCGCCATCACCGGTACTAGCGGTGGAATCGGATTTGGAAATAGCGGCAGTGTCGACGTTGGTGCGGGCGCTGCCGGTGGTGTCGGTGGCCGCGGGGGTGCCGGCGGTGCGGGTGGGCTGCTATTCGGCGCAGGCGGTTCGGGGGGTGTCGGCGGCGCCGCCAGTGGTGGTGCCGGTGGCGCCATCACTGGTACCGGCGGCGCCAACGGTGGTTCGGAAGGCCTCTCTAACGCCGCCGGCGAAATCTCCGGCGCTGGCACCGGCGGTGCCGGTGGTACCGGTGGCCAGGGTGGTGCCGGTGGTGCGGGTGGGGCGTTATTCGGTAGCGGAGGTGCCGGTGGTGCCGGCGGCGCCAGCACCGGTGGTGCCGGCGGCGCAATCATCGGTACGGGGACCACTCCCGCAACAGGGCTCGTCAGCATCGAGCACCTCGAGGCTGCTGCTGGGGGTGCCGGTGGTGCCGGCGGCGCCGGTGGTGTCGGTGGTGCGGGTGGGTTGCTGTTCGGTACCGGAGGTGTGGGTGGTGCCGGCGGCGCTACCAGCGGTGGTGCCGGTGGCGCCATCACCGGCAGCGGCAGCTCCGCAGGGATCGACATCGAGGCGCTCCTCGAGGCTGGTACTGGGGGTGCCGGTGGTGTCGGTGGCCAGGGTGGTGCCGGTGGTGCGGGAGGGTGGCTGTTCGGTGCCGGTGGTGCTGGTGGTGCCGGCGGCACCAGCGGCGGCGGTGGCGGTGGCGCCATCACGGGCACTGGCAACTCACTCGGAATTGAAAACGATGGCACGATCGATACTGGTACTGGGGGTGCCGGTGGTGTCGGCGGCCAGGGTGGTGCCGGTGGTGCAGGTGGACTGCTGTTCGGTAGCGGCGGTGCTGGTGGCGTCGGCGGGACCGCCAGTGGCGGTACCGGTGGCACCATCACCGGAAGCGGCGGCGCCACCAGTGATTCGTCCGGGTTCGCCATCTCCATGGGCCACACCGTCGATGCCGGTGCCGGCGGTGCCGGTGGTACCGGCGGCCAGGGGGGTGCCGGTGGTGCGGGTGGGCTGCTGTTCAGTAGCGGAGGTGCCGGTGGCGCCGGCGGCGCCAGCAGCGGGGGTGCCGGTGGCGCAATCACCGGGACCGCCACGGGGACCAATTCCGGGGCGTTCATGGCAGGACTCAACGGCTTCGGAACCCTCGGCGCTGGTGCGGGTGGCGCCGGTGGTACCGGCGGCCAGGGTGGTGCCGGTGGTGCGGGTGGATTGCTGTTTGGCGACGGTGGTGTCGGCGGCGTCGGCGGCGCCAGCAGCGGGGGTGCCGGTGGCGCCATCGCCGGCACCGGAGACGGTGTCGCCCAACAAGGCCTGGGGATCAGCGCCGGCAGCGGCGCAGCCTGGACAGCAGGTGCGGGCGGTGCCGGTGGTGTCAGCGGCGACGGTGGTGCCGGTGGTGCGGGTGGGCAGCTGTTCGGTAGTGGTGGTAACGGCGGCAGCGGTGGTGCCGTCGGCACAGGCGGTGCCGGTGGCACCATCACCGGCACCGCGACAGGCAGTATCAGCATCGCGATAGGGGTCGAGAACAACGGCGTCCTCGACGCCGGTGCCGGCGGTGCTGGCGGTGTCGGTGGCGACGGCGGTGCCGGTGGTGCGGGTGGCATGTGGTGGGGTAACGGCGGTGCCGGAGGTGCGGGCGCAAGTGCCGGCACAGGGATTGCCGGCGGCACCGTCACCGGCATTGCCACCGCGCCCGGCGCCGTCGACCAGGACGGAATCATCAACGACGGCACCATCAACGGCGGTGCCGGAGGCAACGGCGGTCAAGGAGGTTCCGGGGGGGCAGGCGGCGACGCGAAGCTGATCGGGCTTGGTGGCGCCGGCGGCAGCGGAGGGGCGGGCGGGCACGGCGGATTGGGCGGCACCGTCAGCGGCGATCCCGTCGTACTCGGCAGCCCGGGCATTCCCGGCGGCCCCGGCAGCGACGGCAGCCCCGGCAAGGCCGGAGCCAGCGGCACCAACGGCAAGCTAGCGCTGTAGCAGGAGTGCCGAGACGATAACGTCTTGCCTATTTGTGCAGCTAGATACGGCTGATTGACATCAGCACTGACACAGCGGGTGCTTGGTCCAACGACGCACGGTGATTGCGCCCACGGTGAGGTCGAACTCAAGTGTTGCGTTGAGAGCCTGCGGAGGTGTCGACTCCTGACCACGGACGGCGCTGATCACCCGGTTGACCTGGCCCAGCGCCAGCGCCGCCGTTGCCAGCAGGGTGGGCCGGTCGGCCACCCCGACGGTGTCCCGCAGCTGGGCTGCGATAGCCGGCCACGCGGCGTCGCGATCGCTGCGGTGTCGGTCCGCACAGCCAAGGCAGCTGGTCACACCCGGTATCACTAGCGGTCCCACCAGTCCGGTGCCGTCTCGCACGCGAACGGCGAGGTGAGGAACGCCCCGGCTGTGCAGATCACGCAACATGCGCGGGTCGGCGATCAGGTAGTCCGCCAGCACCACCAGATCCACGTCCGCCGGTGACACGGCGGCATGCGGCTGGCTGCTGTGCGCGATCCGGGCTCCCGAGCAGCGCAACGCCTCTACGAGCAGATCAGACAGCGGCCCGCGGCCGTGTATTCGGATGGAGGCGGCCCGGCCGCGCGACGGACGACATCCGCGGGTCGCGACGCCCGCGCTAACCAGTTGCGCGACGAGGTTCGCCAGGCCACCAGCGTCCGCCAGACCGCGGTCGACGGCCTGCCGCTGCAGTTCGGCTATCGGTATCGGTGAACGCATGGACCGCAGCAGGTCGGCCAACTCGGCTGCCGTCAGGCCGCACGGCGGGTGGACCAGCACGGCTCGGCGCGGATCCCAGCCCACCTGCACGGCACCATCGGGGCGCAGCAGCACCGGCATCGCCGGGTTCAGCGCATACAGAGAAGACGCGGCCCGCGGCATGAGGTGAGACTGTGCCACGAGCAGGGCGGGCGCCTCGCTCAGTTATCCACAGAGCCGTCCTGGCCGTCCTGCTCGAGTTTGGCAATGGCCTCGTCGATACCGCTGGTGTCGCCACCGATGACTCGGTCGATGAAGCCGGCCGGGTCGTCGAGATCATCCGCGCCGGGCAGTAGATCCGGGTGTTGCCAGATGGCGTCGCGGGCATCCGCACCAGCGGCCTCGGTCAGACGCTCCCACAGCGCGGCGGCCTCCCGCAGTTTGCGTGGCCGCAGTTCCAGGCCGACGAGGGTCGCGAATGTCTGTTCTGCCGGGCCGCCACTGGCCCGGCGCCGGCGCAGTGTCTCGCCGAGCGCGGCCGCGCCGGGAATCCGGTCGCCCAGGGCCGCGGTCACCACTACCTGGACCCAACCCTCGATCAGTGCGAGCAGGGTCTCGAGCCGTTCCAACGCCTGCATCTGCGCCGGGGTCGCCTTGGGCTCGAAAACTCCCTGACCGAGCAGGTTTTCGATGGCCGCGGGATCGGCTAGCGACTCCGGATTGAAGTCGCGGGCGAGCTCCTCGATTCCGCTCATGTCGATCTTCATGCCCGTGGCGTAGGCCTCGACGGCGCCCAGCAATTGGCTCGACAGCCACGGCACATGGCTGAACAGCCGGTGGTGGGCGGCTTCGCGGGCGGCCAGAAATGTCAGGATCTCGCTGCGTGGCAGTTCGAGTCCGGCGGCGAAGGCTTCGACGGCGTCGGGCAGTATCGCCGCCACGCCCTTGGGCCCCAGCGGCAGGCCAATATCCGTAGAGGTCAGCACTTCGCGAGACAACCTGCCCAGTGCCTGGCCCAGCTGCGAACCGAACGCCATGCCACCCATCTGCGACATCATCGAAAGCAGCGGGCCGGCCATGGTCTTGGCCTCGTCGGGCAGCGCGGACGCCCACACGGTCGAAATCTGCTGGGCCATCGGATCGCACAGCCGCTTCCAGATGTCCAGGGTGTTGTCCACCCAGTCGCTTGGGCTCCAGCCCACCGTCTTGCTGGTGCCCGCGGGCAGCGCGGTGGCCCCATCCAGCCAGGTATCGGCGAGATGGACCGCATCGACAATCGCCGCGTTGGTGGTGGCCGGGATCGGCGCCACAAAACCGATGGAGCTCGATGCCACGCGCCGCGCCAGTTCGTAGTTGACCGGACCCGTCTCTTTGCCGCCGGCCATCACGGAGCTCGAGTTGCTGAACATCTGACCCAGCTGGGTGAAAATCTGCCCCAAGTCACCCATGCCGAAATCGCCACCTATGCCGAACGCGCCCAGCGGGTCTGAGGCTCCCGAACCGGCCTCGCGGTCTTTCTTCCCGTGTTGGTCGCGGTCGGGGTCGTCGTCTCCGGGGGAGAAGCCGAAAGGCAGGTCAGCCATAACGTCAACGGTACTCATAGCAGGCCGAGAACGGCGATCCGCGGTCAAGCTCGTAGCTGAACGAGGTCCCGGGTGGCCCCGTCTAGTGTTATCGGCGTGAACAGGCGGATTCTGACCTTGCTGGTCGCGCTGGTGCCGATCCTGGTATTCGGCGTGTTGCTCGCCGTGGTGACAGTGCCGTTTGTGTCGCTGGGTCCGGGTCCCACCTTCGACACGCTCGGCGAGGTCGACGGCAAGCAGGTTGTGCAGATCGAGGGCACCCAGACCCACCCGACGACGGGCCACCTGAACATGACGACGGTGTCCCAGCGCGACGATCTGACCTTGGGGGAGGCCTTGGCCCTGTGGCTCTCCGGACAAGAACAGTTAGTGCCGCGCGATCTCGTCTACCCGCCGGGGAAATCGCGGGAGGACGTTGACAAGGCCAACAACGCCGACTTCAAACAGTCCGAGGACAGCGCCGCGTACGCGGCCCTGGGGTTCCTGAAATATCCGGCGGCGGTGACGGTCGCGACGGTCACCGATCCGGGTCCGTCAGCGGGCAAGCTGAAATCCGGGGACGCGGTAGACGCGGTCAACGGCACCCCGGTGGCCAGTGTCGAGCAGTTCACCGGGTTACTCAAGGCCACGAAGCCCGGCGACGTGGTGACGATCGATTTTCGTCGCAAGAACGAGCCGGCCGGCGTCACGCAGATCACCTTGGGCACAAACAAAGACCGAGATTACGGCTTCCTGGGTGTCGCTGTGCTTGATGCGCCGTGGGCGCCGTTCGCAGTGGACTTCAACCTCGCCAACGTGGGTGGGCCCTCTGCCGGACTGATGTTCAGCCTGGCGGTTGTCGACAAGCTGACCACCGGCGACTTGGCCGGGTCGACGTTCATCGCGGGCACCGGCACGATCTCCGCGGACGGCAAGGTCGGCCAGATCGGGGGCATCACGCACAAGATGGCCGCCGCCCACGAGGCCGGCGCCACAGTGTTTCTGGTGCCCGCCAAGAACTGCTATGAGGCGAGCTCGGACAACCCGTCCGGGTTGCGCCTGGTGAAGGTCGAGACGCTCACCCAGGCGGTGGATGCGTTGCACGCGATTACCTCGGGGGGCCAGGCCCCAAGTTGCTAGCGGGCAATCGTGCAGCGATGCGTAGAGTTGTGACCTAGACCGGCTAAGGCCGGCTAAGACCCGGCAATGTCCAAACCAGCCAATTGATCAGGGAGCGTAGCCAGTGGGGATGCGGCCCACCGCAAGAATGCCGAGGCTGACTCGGCGCAGCCGGACTCTGATCATGATCGCACTGGGTGTGATCGTTGTGCTGCTTGCCGGTCCGCGGCTGATCGACGCTTACGTCGACTGGCTATGGTTCGGCGAGCTCGGCTACCGCTCGGTGTTCACCACTGTGCTGGTCACCCGCATCGTGGTGTTTGCGGTCGCGGGTCTGCTGGTCGGCGGCGTCGTGTTCGCGGGCCTCGCGATCGCCTACCGCACCCGCCCGGTCTTCGTCCCGAGTAACGAAGCCGATCCGGTTGCGCGATATCGCACCGCCGTGTTGGCGCGACTGCAACTGGTGGGCCTTGGAATCCCGGCCGCGATCGGTCTGCTGGCCGGCACCGTCGCGCAGAGCTACTGGGTGCGGATCCAGCTGTTCTTGCACGGCGCGGACTTCGGGATCAAGGATCCCCAGTTCGGCAAAGACCTCGGTTTCTACGCATTTGACCTGCCGTTCTACCGGCTGGTGCTCAGCTTTATGTTCGTCGCGGTGTTTCTGGCTTTCGTCGCGAACGTGTTGTCGCATTACATCTTTGGTGGCATTCGGCTCTCGGGGCGGGCTGGCGCGCTGAGTCGCTCAGCGCGGATTCAGCTGGTCACCCTGGTGGGCTTGCTGGTGCTGCTCAAAGCCGTCGCCTATTGGGTGGACCGCTACGAGCTGCTGTCGCATACCCGTGGCGGAAAGCCGTTCACCGGCGCCGGATACACCGACATCAACGCCGTGTTGCCGGCGAAGCTGATCCTGATGGCGATCGCGGTGATCTGCGCCGCCGCGGTGTTCTCCGCGATCGTCTTGCGGGACTTGCGGATTCCAGCCATCGGCCTGGTCTTGCTGCTGTTGTCGTCGCTGATCGTGGGTGCCGGCTGGCCGTTGGTCGTCGAGCAGATCAGCGTGAGACCCAATGCCGCGCAAAAGGAAAGCGAATACATCCTCCGAAGCATCACCGCGACGCGGCAGGCCTACGGCCTGACCACCGACGTGGTGACCTATCGCAATTACACCGGCGACGGGCAGGCCACCGCGCAGCAGGTCGCTGCGGACCGCGCGACCACATCGAACATCCGACTGCTCGACCCGACGATCATCAGCCCGGCATTCACCCAGTTCGAACAGGGCAAGAACTTTTACTATTTCCCCGACCAGCTGTCCATCGACCGCTACCTCGACCACAACGGGTCGTTGCGCGACTACGTCGTCGCGGCCCGCGAACTCAACCCGGACCGGCTGATCGACAACCAGCGTGACTGGATCAACCGCCACACGGTCTACACCCACGGCAACGGCTTCATCGCGTCGCCGGCCAACACCGTGCGCGGCATCGCCAACGACCCCAACCAGAACGGCGGTTACCCGGAGTTCCTGGTCAACGCGGTCGGCGCCAACGGCGGCGTGGTCTCCGACGGGCCGGCGCCGCTGGACCAGCCGCGCATCTATTACGGGCCGGTCATCTCGAACACTCCCGCCGATTACGCCATCGTCGGACGCAACGGCACCGACCGCGAATACGACTACGAGACGAACACCGAAACCAAGAATTACACCTACGCCGGCACCGGCGGGGTCCCGGTCGGCAGCTGGATATCCCGGAGCGTCTTTGCCGCCAAGTTCGCGGAGCGAAACTTTCTATTCTCCAACGTGATTGGCTCCAACAGCAGAATCTTGTTCAATCGTGATCCAGCGCAGCGAGTCGAGGCGGTGGCGCCGTGGTTGACAACCGACAGTTCCGTGTACCCGGCGATCGTCAACAAACGACTGGTGTGGATCATCGACGGCTACACCACATTGGACAATTACCCGTATTCCGAACTCACCTCGCTGGAGTCGGCGACCGCGGACTCGACCGAGGTGGCTTTCAATCATCTGGGGCCCGACAAGCAGGTTTCCTACATCCGTAATTCGGTGAAGGCCACCGTCGACGCTTACGACGGCACCGTCACGCTCTACCAGCAGGACGAACAGGATCCGGTGCTCAAGGCCTGGATGCAGGTCTTCCCGGGGACCGTCAAACCCAAGAGCGATATCACGCCCGAGCTCGCGGAGCATCTTCGCTATCCCGAAGACCTGTTCAAGGTGCAGCGGATGCTGCTGGCCAAATATCACGTCAACGACCCGGTGACGTTCTTCTCCACGTCGGACTTCTGGGACGTGCCGCTGGACCCGAATCCAACCGCCAGCAGCTACCAGCCGCCGTACTACATCGTCGCGAAAAACATTGCCAAGCAAGACAACTCGTCGTCATACCAGCTGACCACCGCGATGAACAGGTTCAAGCGTGACTATCTGGCGGCTTTCATCAGCGCCAGTTCCGATCCCGCGACATACGGCAAGATCACGGTGCTGACCATCCCGGGCCAGGTCAACGGTCCGAAGCTGGCCAACAACGCGATCACCACCGATCCGGCGGTGTCCCAGGATCTCGGGGTGATCGGACGCGACAACCAGAACCGGATCCGCTGGGGCAACTTGCTGACGCTGCCGGTGGCCCAGGGCGGGCTGCTCTACGTCGAACCCGTCTTCGCCTCCCCGGGAGCCAGCGACGCCGCCTCGTCGTATCCGCGCCTGATCCGGGTGGCGATGATGTACAACGACAAGATCGGCTACGGCCCCACCGTGGGCGACGCACTCACTGGGCTTTTCGGCCCGGGCGCCGGTGCTGCCGCCACGGGCATTGAACCCACCGAGGCCGGTGCCCCGCCGATCCCGGCCAGCCCGCCGACGCCGGCCGCAACACCGGGATCGCCCCCGGCGCCGATTGCGGCGCCACCGGCTCCCGAGGGCGTGGCCGCGCTGTCACCCGCGAAGGCCGCTGCGCTGCAGGACATCCAAACGGCGATCGGCCGGCGCGTGACGCGCAAAAGCGAGGCGACTTCGCTGGGTACGGTTCGGCGCTGCAGCGGCTTGACGACGCCATCACCAAGTTCAACAATGCCAAGTAGGTAGCAGCTTCGCCATAGATCGCCCGGCCAAGGAGACGAGCCATGGTCACCCAGTCGACGAACAACATCGCCGGTGTCGCTATACCCGACACCCCACTGGTACGCGAGATCACCGAGTTCATTCGGGATTCCGAAAACGAGTTGCTCTTCAATCACTCTCGCCGGGTTTTCCTCTTCGGCGCGCTGCAGGGCCGCCGCCGCGGACTACAACCAGACTTGGAGTTGCTTTACGCAGGGGCGATGTTTCACGATCTGGGTCTCACCGAGCGCTACCGGACGACGTCCGCGGTGCGCTTCGAGGTCGACGGCGCCAACGCGGCACGTGATTTCCTGCTGGAGCGTGGCGTCGATAAAGCCGATGCCGACAAGGTGTGGCTGAGCATCGCGTTGCACACCACTCCCGGCGTGCCCGAATTCCTGGAACCCGAAATCGCCTTGGTGACAGCTGGTGTCGAAACCGACGTACTGGGCATCGGCCGCGACGACCTCGCTCCCGAGGCGCTTGCCGCGGTCACGGCTGCGCACCCGCGCCCCGACTTCAAGCAGCGCATCCTGAGCGCTTTCAACGACGGGATGAAGCATCGCCCGCAGACCACATCCGGCACATGCAACGACGACGTGCTCGAACGCTTCGACCCGACATTCGTCCGGGACAACTTCGTCGACACCATCCTCAACAACACCTGGCCCGAATAACGGCAAACTGCTGAACGCGCCTTCAAGCCGACCAGAGTGTTTGTGCTGGTTGAACCGCGATTTGGTGACCTTCGCACATGACCGGTAACCTGGCATTTACCAACGCGGGGTGGAGCAGCTCGGTAGCTCGCTGGGCTCATAACCCAGAGGTCGCAGGTTCGAATCCTGTCCCCGCTACCAGCGGGAATGGCCCTCGGAGATCTCTCCCGGGGCCATTTTCATACCCTTCGGTGCCCTCGGCTGGATAGGCCCCGGCGGCTGCGTGGGAGCGGTTCAAGAGTGGAGGCGACATCGGGAACTCCACTTGCGGGAGGACGGTGAGACACTTGCCGCCATATCGGGACATATGAACACATCTTCATAGATTCATTAGGTAAGATGCCCACATGCTTCACGGCATCGAGGGCAAAAGCACGCCGCCCGCGCAGCTCGACGCCGAGTCGGCGGCCTCGGTCGCGGCGACGCTGCAAGCATTGGCGACGCCGAGCCGGCTGCGGATCCTGACCCGGCTGCGCCACGGCGCTTGCTCGGTCAACGCCCTTTCGGCGGCAGTGGAAATGGAGCAGTCCGCGGTTTCTCACCAGTTACGCCTTCTGCGCGCGATGGGGTTGGTGACCGGCGTCCGCAAGGGGCGCAGCGTGATTTACGCGCTCCACGACAATCACGTTGCGATGCTCCTCGACGAGGCCGTTTACCACATCGAACATCTTGGACTCGGCAAACCCTCCGCGTCCGCCTGAGAGGGATCGTTGCGCGCGATGCGCAGGTCGGAGCGGATTCCGATCTCGTTAGCCGTTAGTGGCCGCTTTGGTTAGCCTAAATTTGCTGGCCGCCTGCGGTTTTGACGTCTAACGTTGCGTGCGTGTCGACTCCTTTCCATGCTGCTGAGCCCCATATCGGTTCGGTGTCGTCGAAGTTGAATTGGCTGCGCGCGGGTGTGTTGGGCGCCAACGATGGAATCGTGTCCACCGCCGGCATTGTGGTTGGTGTTGCGGCGGCGACGGTGGGACGCGGGCCGATAATGACGGCGGGAGTTGCTGGGTTGGCTGCCGGAGCCGTGTCCATGGCTTTGGGGGAGTACGTTTCGGTGAGCACCCAGCGTGACGCCGAGAAGGCGTTGTTGAGCAAGGAGCGCCGCGAGTTGCGCGACGATGCGGCGCTCGAATTGAACGAGCTTGTCGCACTGTATGAATCGAAGGGGCTGTCGGCGGCAACCGCGCGCACCGTGGCTCGGGAACTCACTGACCACGACGCTTTCGCCGCGCATGCCGACGTCGAACTGGGTATCGATCCTGAGGAGTTGACCAACCCGTGGCAAGCGGCGCTGTCCTCGGCGCTGTCATTTACGGTTGGCGCTTTACTGCCGTTGATTGCAATCTTGTCGCCGCCGACAACGTGGAGAATCCCAATCACCGTCGTGGCGGTACTCCTGGCTTTGGTGATCACCGGGGCGGTGTCGGCAGGATTGGGTGGAGCACCGAAGAGTCGGGCGGTGGTCCGCAATCTCGTGGGTGGTGGTCTTGCCTTGGCAATCACGTATGCGATCGGTCACGTCGTCGGCGCTGCGATCGCCTGACCATCGAGTCCGCATCAGTTGATCGAATCGAGCTAGCGAACCCAGACTCTAGTTTCGGTTTTGGGAGTCTCTCCGATCTGCCCCTCGCGACGTTGTTGTTGTGGTGGTGAACGATTCGATGTGATCGATCACGGTGTGCAGCGCGGTTTCGAGGGCTCCGCCGTCGCGGAAAGTCTTGGCGAGCAGCAGACCGCCCTGCAGGGTGGTCAGTAGGGCCGTCGCCAGTTTGTCGATATCGGTGCCGGGCAGGAACTCGCCGCGGTCCTGCATGTCTGCCAGGCCGGCATGGATGGCCTGTTGCCAGCGCCGGTAGCCCGCCGCGAGGTCTTCGCGTGCGTCGGTGTCGTTTTCGGCAAGCTCGTTGGACAGTGTGCCCAGCGGGCAGCCGCCGCTGAAGTCGATGCTGCGCTGGTAGGTGACGATGGCGTCTGCCCAGGAGCGCAATGCGTCGATGTCGTCGAGGCGGGCCAGCGCGGGTTCTTGGATCCCGAGAATCGCGTCCGTCTGGTAGCCGATGACGGCACGGGTCAGGGAGCGTTTGTCGGCGAAGTAGTGGTAGATCTGCGATGCGCTGACGCCCGCGGCCGCTTGGACGTCTTCGGTGCTGGTGCCGGCGACCCCACGGGTGTGCATCAGGGTGGCCGCGGCGGCCACAATCCGATCCCGGGTGGCGCGCCCTTTAGCGGTGACCATGTGGCGAGTTTACCGATTCTGGAGTTGACAATCCAAAATCAGCATGCTTTTATGGAGTGAACATTCCAATCATGTAGCGAAGGCGGCTCCCGTGACCACACATTCACCCAGCATCGGCGAGCAGGTACACGCATTCGTGGCGGGTCCCGCGGCCGCATTGCCCACGGAGGTCGTGCGTGTGTTCACCGCTGAACAGGCCGGCCTGGACGCAGCGGGAGTGCCTGCGGGGGTGAGTGCACCGGGTGCGGTGATGCCGGACGGTGAGTTGCTCGATGTCCGCGGTGGCGCGACCTCGTTGGCACAGGTGCGGGCCGGTCGGCCGGCGGTGGTGGTGTTCTATCGGGGGGCGTGGTGCCCGTACTGCAACATTGCGTTGCGCACCTATCAAGCCGAGTTGGCCCCCGCCCTGGCCGATCGGGGGTTCGCCTTGATCGCGGTCAGCCCGCAGAAGCCCGACGGATCGCTGACTGCCGCTGAGACCAATGAGCTGTCCTACTCGGTGGTGTCTGACCCCGGCAACCAGATTGCTTCCGCGCTGGGCATTGTCACCGAGCCATCCCCGGATTCCGTCGCGGCTCAGGGCAAGTTGGGACTGGACCTGTCCGAACACAACGCTGACGGCGGTCGGAGGTTGCCGATGCCGACGACAGTGGTGGTCGATGACACCGGAGTGATCCGCTGGATCGACGTGCACCCGAACTACACCACCCGCAGTGAGGTGTCCGAGATCTTGGCTGCGGTGGACGCGATGAGCTGACCCGGGTGGCCGCGGCCGCGCTGGGCAGGCGCCTTAAATACCCCGGGGCGTGACACGCACAGGCACGTTGGACCAGCCGCCGACATTGCTCGCCGCCACCCGACGAAGTCCCGCTCGGTCAACCTCGAACCTCGGCATGAAGTCCAGGAGAAAGTCCAGGGCCAGGCGGCTTTCCATGCGAGCCAATGCTGCTCCCAGGCAGCTGTGGATGCCGTAGCCGAACGCGAGGTTGTGCCCGGAATGTGGTCTGTTCATATCGAAGCGATCGGGGTTAGGGAATACCGCCTCGTCGCGAGTCGCCGATGCGATAAGCATCATGACCGGGCTGCCTTTCGGAATAGTATGGCCGCGCAGATGTACATCCCGCATGCTGTACCGAATGTCGTATTGCACTGGGCCGTCGTAGCGCAGCAGTTCCTCCACGGCAGACGAAATCTTGCGACGGTCTGCCTGGAGCTCCTGCCATTGGTCGGGATATTCCGCGAAGCTGACCAGGGCGCTGCCCATGAGTTTGGCGACGGTCTCCGTGCCTGCGCTTCCCAACATGGTGCAGAAGCCGACGATCTCGATGTCGGTGAGCATGGTGGTGCTGCCGTCACCGCGGTCTACCTCGACCTGCGTCAGTCGGGTGATCATGTCGTCATGCGGATCGGAGCGGCGGCGCTGTACCAACGCGTAGTAGTACATTGCCGACGATCTTGCCGCCGCGATACCAGCTTCGGTGGGGCCCATTTCTCCGGCTTCACGATGCAGCCCGGCGTTGGTCCACAACCGCAGTTGCTGCCGGTCGGCAGCCGGAACTCCTAGCATCGTGGTGATGACTTCGACAGGGAAGAGCGCCGCGAAATCCGCCACCCCGTCGAATGACGCCGGGTTGACCTTGTTGGCTGTCTCGCCGATGATGCGGCGGATCATCGGTTCCAATGTCGTGACGGCACGCGGTGTGAATACCTTGCTCACCAGCTTTCGCATCCGCGTGTGTTCAGGCGGATCCATCATGATGATCAAGGGCGCTGACACTGTCCTCGGCTCAGGGTCGAGGAACATGTCCAGTGTGACTCCTTTTGCCGAGGAATAGGTTTCGCAGTCCTTCATCGCCGGGGCCACGTCTTCGTACCGCGACAGGGCCCAGAAGCCGTACTTCTTGCTGTGATAAACAGGGGCCTCGGCGCGGAGGCGCCGATACACGGCGTGGGGATTGTCGAAGTAGCTGGCGGAGAAGGGGTCGAAGTCCACCGCGCTGTCGACTGTGACGTCGGATGTCATGGTCGCTGACGCCGCATCAGGCGCGCACCGGCGCGGTGATCTTCAACAGTTCCATCATGTTGCCGCCCATGACCTTCGCCTTGTCCTTTTCGTCGACACCGACGAGGTCGTCGACGAACGAGATCGGATCCCGCAGTCCCTCGGGATGTGGCCAGTCCGAACCGAATAGCACTCGGTCGAAGCCCACCGTCCTGGCGATGTCGACGAAATTGTCCTCCCAGAACGGGCTGATGTAGACGCCGCGCTTGAACGCCTCGATGGGATGCTCGGTGAAGCTCTGGGGCATTTTGGCATAGACGTCGTTGAGGCCCTCGAAGAGGTGGGGCACCCACGAGGCGCCGTTTTCGATGGACAGGATGCGCAGGTCGGGATTGCGCGATAGCGCTCCGTGGCAGACGAGCGCGAGCATTGCATCGTGGATCGCTCGCTTGCTGACGGTGAGCAAGCGGAACGGGGTGGGCTTGAACGGCAGGTACTCGTCGGCCGGTTCCCAGACTTTCACGAACTCGGCGTAGCCGGCGTCCGAAGAGTGCATCGAGACTGGGATTCCGGCTTCGACGCATGCGCTCCAGAATGGATCGAACTCCTCGGTGGCAAAGGAGCGACTGCCCCGGTAGCCGGGTACTGGCGCGGGGCGAACGAGCACCGTCTTGGCGCCGCGCTCCAAACACCACTGCAGCTCTTCGAGCGCCCGGTCGACAATTGGCAGCGTGATCACCGGAGTGGCGAAGATCCGGCCCTCATAGTTGAAGGACCACGTCTCATACATCCACTGATTAAGTGCGTGGATGACGTCGTGGGTGAGTTCCGGATCGTCCTTCAACCGCTCCTCGACCAAGCTGGCAAGAGTCGGGAACATCAGCGCGTAGTCAAGGCCGAGTTCGTCCATGACCTCGAGGCGCGGCGCCGGCTCGCGAAATGCGGGGATCGACTTCATCGGCTCGCCTATCACTTCGCGGTAGGACTTGCCGCCGCTGCCGTGGCGGAAGTAGTCCTCCTGCGCGCCCGGCTTGGCTACCACCTCGAAGGTCGGGTTCGGGATGAACTCGCTGATGCGGCCCTTCACGACGATCTTCTTGCGCCCGCGCACCTGCACGTATTCGATGACGTGTTTGCGGTTGTCCGGAAGGAATTTCGTCAGTGCCTCCTCGGTCTCGTACATGTGGTTGTCGGCATCGAACACCGGGTAGGGCAGCTGGCGCGACGGCATGTGATCTCCGGGAAGGTGGCAGTTTGACAAACGATCAATTGATTGATTCGCATCTTGCGGGGGTTTGCCGACGGTGTCAAGCGAGCATGCGTCGGAGTCGCTCGGCCGCTTGACAGTTCAGCATGGTGTGACTGATGATATGAATCAATCAAGCGATTGGTTTGTGAATCGGAGACTGTGATGACATTGGCTTGGACGCCACTGACGCCGAAGATCGGCGCCGAACTCCAGGTAGACGCCGCGGCATTGCTCGACGGTTCGCATGCCCAAGAGATCCGCGATCTTCTGGTCGAGCGTGGTGTAGTGATTGCGCGCAACATCGGCTTCGATGACGAGCAGCAGCGTGCGTTCACTTGCACGCTTGGCGACCTGCGACTCGGCAGGGCAGCGCAGCCTGGCGACTCGGGTCTGTTGAAGGTCAGTATGGACAAAGCAGTCAATGCCGAGTACGCGGAATACTTCGCCGGGACCTTCTTCTGGCATATCGACGGCACGTACGAGAAGATCCCACCGTTTGCGACGGTGCTATCCCCGCGCGTCCTGCCGCCAGAGGGCGGGCAGACCGAATTCGCTAATACCTACGCGGCTTTTGAGGATCTGTCTGAGGATGAGCAGCGGTACTTGGAGTCACTGCAAGCGGTCCACACGATGGTTGCGACGATGTACCCCGCGGTGCCGGATGCGCGGCTCGAAGATTTCAAGGTGTGGATGGACTATCCGCGACCGACATATCCGCTTGTCTGGCAGCATAACTCGGGCCGCCGATCATTGGTGATGAGTACCTCTGCGTCGCACGTGGTGGGGATCCATCCGGTCGAGAGCCGCGCGCTTCTCACTCGCTTGATGGCACATACCACCCAGGACCAGTACGTCTACCGCCACCACTGGCAACTGGGCGACGTTTTGATCTGGGACAACACCGGCACGATGCACCGGGCGCGCCCCTATGACCCTGATTGTGATCGTGTCCTACACCGCTTCACCCTCAAGGGCGAAGAGCCCATCGCGCCCGTTGCGGCCTGAAATGGCCTACTCCTGATCCCGATTCACCTATAGCTTTTGAGAGGAATTCAGTTATGCGCGTCGGTATGCACCTGGGATACCAGAACTGTAATGGCGTGCCAGACGCCGAGAAATTCCGGCAGGAGACCCAGTTGGCCATCGAGGCCGAGGCCATGGGCTTCGACTACGTCGGTCCCGTCGAACATCACTTCACCGACTACGCGGCGTGCCCTGATCCGTTCGGCATGCTGTCTTACGTCGCCGCGAAAACGAAGCATATCGACCTGATCACTGGCGCGGTGATCCTGCCATGGAACAACCCGCTGCGCGTGGTGGAGCAGGCGATCCAACTCGACATCCTCAGCGAGGGCCGGCTGATCCTCGGCATGGGCCGCGGAGCCGCGCGGCGTGAATTCCGTTCCTTCGGTGCCGAACTCGCTGATTCCCGCGAGATGTTTGACGAAGCCGCGCTGATCATCATGGAGGGAATCGAGACAGGCATCGTTGAGGCGGACACCAAGTGGTATCAGATCCCGCGCACCGAAGTACGGCCGCGGCCGTTCAAATCCTTCAAGGACCGGACGGTCATGGTGTCGATGTCACCGTCCTCGGTCGACGTGGCCGCCAGGTACGGCTTGCAGACGTTGCGGTTCTCACAAGGGGACTGGCGCAACGCGATCCCCGAGATCAACAGTTACCGGGAGACTTTCGAGCGTCTGCATGACAAATCCGCTCCGCCATTCATTATTTCCGACTTTGTGTTGTGCTTCGATGATAAGAGCCGTGTCACCGAATACTGCGACAGCTACTTCAGCTCCATGTTCGCCCAGGTCGCCAACCACTACGAGTTCATGAGCGACCACTTCAAGGAACTCCCGTCGTATTCCACCTACATGCTGATGGGCCAAGCCGCCGAGGCGGCGGGCGGACCCGACAAGGCCTATCGCGACTACATCGCGGGCAACCTGATCGGCACGCCCGAAGAAATCATCGAGCACCACCTCGAACGCGAACGTATGGTGGGCGACTACTCCATCCTCGCCAACTTCAGCTTTGGTGGCCTGCCTTATGAGCTGGTGTACGAGCAGGCCAAGCTCTTCGCCGACAAAGTCCTGCCGAAACTCAAGAGCTGAGCCATGACCGACATCCACAACCGCGCCGCAGTCGTCACCGGCGGCGGCCACGGTATCGGTCGAGTGCTGGCACTTGAACTGGCCAGGCAGGGCGCGGCCGTCGCAGTTGCCGACATCATTGTCGAGAATGCGGAGTCAGTGGCGGCAGAGATCTTGGAGGCGGGCGGGAAGGCAATCGCCTTGCGGTGCGATGTCTGCGAGCGAGAATCGATCACCGAGATGAAGGGCAAGGCGCAGCGAGCGTTCGGTCCGATCACACTGTTGGTGGCCAATGCCGGAGCCACCTCATTCGAGCGGCTGACTGACATGTCCGACGCCGACGTCGACTGGATCCTCCAAGTCAATCTGATGGGCACGATCTATTGCATTCAGTCATTCCTGCCCGAGATGATCGCAGGCGGGCAGGGCGGACACCTTGTGGCGACCGCCTCGATGGCCGGCATGCTTCCGGGTTGGATTCCTCTGCACGCGCCATACTCCGCAGCCAAACTTGGCGTGATCGGCTTCATGCTGAATGTTGGCATCGAGCTCGCCGAGCACAACATCAAGACCACGACCTACTGCCCCGGCGGGGTGGCCACCGGCCTGAGCGCCAACAACGAACGCTATCGTCCCGCCCGCTACGGCGGTCCCGGTCCGGGCCCGATCCCCATACCCGACGATTTCATTCACGAAAACCTGAATCTTCTTCAGCCCGAGGCGATTGCGCCAATGGTGGTGCGCGCGATTCAGAATGACCGTCCGCTCATTTTCGACCATGCCGACCAGAGGCAGGTGTGGCTCGACACTTATCAAAGGCCGGTGCTCGACGCTTTCGACGCGATCGCCGCGGAGGACTGCCGCAGTCAGGACAGCTTGCTGTAGTCGAACAACGCGCCACCCAACAGCAACTTCAGAGCGTGGACGGTGGCGCGGTAGCGGCGAGGCGACGCGGCGGTGGAGTGTTCCTCTAAGCCCCTGATCAGTGCGAAGACCGCATCCGTTGCGGCCTGTGCGTTAACGCCGGGGGCCAGGGCGCCCTCCCGCTTGGCTTGTTCGATGATCTCGGCGAACAGGCCGCGTAGTTGACCGAACAGCTTCTCCGCGTTCTCGGCAAGAAGAAGATCAGGGGCGCCCTCGGCCCGGATGGCCCGCTCGAACGCTGCGGCGTACGGATAGTCCCGAGTGATGCGCTCTCCTTCGTCGAGGATCGCCGTCAATCGGTCGAGCACAGTGGCCTCGCTGCGAGCGGCCGCCCGGAACCGTTCGTTGACAATGTCCGCCACCTCATTGAAGGTTGCTTCGATCAGCTCGGTCTTGTTCGGGAAGTAGTGGTACAGGCTTCCGCTCGTCATCTGCGCGTCTTTGGCTATCCGGCGAATGGTGGCTCTCGAATAGCCGACCTCGGCCACGCAGCGCATCGCCGCCTCGATGATGCGCTGTCGGGTCTCAGTACCGCTGGATCCAGCGGGCCGACCCAACAGCGGGGGGGTGGTCGACAAGGTGTCCTTCACAATTCGGATGCGTGAGACTTCGATTTTCTCATGTCGCGCGCAAAAAAGGGCCGCTCGAGCCCTGGTCGTGTCTTCCTTGCGATCCGAATGACCGGACCCGATGTGGTGTCGGAATTGAGAGGGCGCGCAGGTTATCGGGGCAGGACGGCCTCGATGGCGCTGATGACCTCGGGCGCGTCCGGTTCGGTCCGGGGCCGGAAGCGGTTGACCACCGCACCGTCGGGCGCGACGAGAAACTTCTCGAAGTTCCACTGAATGTCGCCTGCTGTGCCGTCGGAATCGACGGCCTTGGTCAGCTCGGTGTACAGCGGGTCACGGTCGTCGCCGTTGACGTCGATCTTGGCCAGCAACGGGAACGTCACCCCGTAGGTCGTCGAGCAGAATTCCTGGATCTCATCGGCCGTCCCCGGTTCCTGTCCCATGAACTGATTGCACGGGACGCCGACGACGGTCAGGCCACGGCCACCGTAGTCCTTGGCCAGCTTCTCCAATGCCGTGTACTGCGGAGTAAGTCCGCACTTGGAGGCGACGTTCACGACCAGCGTTGCGCCATCGGACAATTCGGCTAGCGTGGTCGCCTTACCGTCGAGGGTGGTCAGGGCGATGTCTTTGAGGGTCACACCGATGACGCTAACACCGCGTTGGCGGGGCCGATCACTCTGACCCGTCGGGTAAATCGGCGGCCGAGTCGGCGCCCCACGTCCCCGGCATCATCGGCATGCGCGGGCTACCGCCGAGCGCATCGTCGGGCAGCGTCGCCAACCCCGCCGCCCGTCCCGCACCGCTCTTGGCGGCGGTTCCGGCGAACCCCCGGGTCCCCGCGCCCATAGCCGAGGTGTCTTCGTCTTCCAGATCCATGTATTCGTAGCCCCGCCCGAGCATTTGCGTCATCGGTCGCCGGCGCCGGCGTCGCTGGGCAGGCTCCCTGGGCGTCGCCGCGACCGCCGCGGCCTCCGCGCCTTCCGGTACCGGCGCAGTCTTTCGTGCGCCGACGCCCGCGGCCCGCCTGGCCGCCACGCTCAGGTCACCCACCAGGTAGCCATAGTTGTCCATGCCAGCACCCATGCCCATGCCCATGTGCATGCCTACGCCCGCAGCGCCGGACGTCGGAGGTGCGAACGTCGGAGGCGGTGGCGACCCGGCCGGGGGGGACAGCGCGGCCACCTCCGCGGGCGCCGGCGCGGATGTCGGCGTGGAGCTAGGGATGTTGGGGACAAGCGCGGCGACGGGCGGCAGGATTGGCGGCGGGGGGACAGGCGGCGGTATGGCGGCCAGCCCCGCCAAGCCGCTGAGGCCGGCGGCCGGTGACAGCGCAGCGCCGGCGCCCAAGGACGCCAAACTAGCAGTCACCAAGGGCGTAATAATCGGGATTAGCAGCACAATAAATTGCTCGAGGAGAGTCTTTAACAACGCGATGGTGTCGGTGATGATCGTGCCAACGGCTTCCACGGTCGTGAACAGGACGGTGAAACCAATCGTCGCAGGATTTCCCGTCGCGACCGCGGCTGTCAGATCCAGTGCGATAAACGAGAATGTTTCGGACAGAAAGGCGACATACGAACCAATGTCCAACGGGTAGCCCAGGGCGAACGCGATGTTCGACGGGCTGAGGAAGATAAGTGGATTGCCGAGAAGCGGCAGGTAAGGGTCAAACCCGGAAAATATCCCTTGAAAGTAGGGGCTGTTGAGAAACGCGTTGCTCAACGGTTCTAAATAATTGTTCCAGTAGTTGATGAAACCAATGTTCTCCAACCACTGATAGACCTCGTTCTCCGTGTCGGGGGGCAGCGGCAACGATTCCAGCCAGTTGAAGATCCTGTTCCCCAAGTCGGACACGACCGATGCGGGGTTCGTCTTTTCGATCTGCGGCGCCGCTGGGGTCTGTGGCGAGGCCGCTACCGCCGCCGCGGCGACCGCCTGATAGCCGGTCATCACGGTCGCAGCCTGGATCCACATCCGCACATAGTCGGCTTCGTTGACCGCGATCGGGATGGCGTTGATGCCGAAGAAATTCGTGGCCAGTAACACGGCATTGGTGGCGTGGTTGGCGGCCAATTCGGGCAAGGTCGGCATCGCCGCGAGTGCCGCGGTGTACGCGGCTGCGGCGGTTTCCTGTCGGGCCGCGGTCATCGCGCTGTTCGCAGAGGCTTCCGTCAGCCACGCCAGATACGGGGCGTGGGCAGCCGCATAGGCCGCCGCCGTCGGGCCTTGCCATGCCCCTGCCTGCGTGTTCGCCAGCAGTGCGGCCAGTTCCGCGGCCGTCTGGGCGTACTCGGTGCTCAACGAGTTCCAAGATTGGGCCGCCGCCAGCAATGGACCAGGCCCCGGCCCGCTACTCAGCAGCGCCGAGTGCACCTCCGGCGGTGCGGCCATCCAGATTGGGGCGGTCATCGCCGACGACCTGCGAGCGCTTCGATGGTGGAGGTGCCGGGATGGCTGGAGAAGGCATGCAGGGTCATGCGGGCGGGCCGGCTCTCTGGGGTGCGCGCCCCGGGGTAGCAGGATGCGATGACGCGAGTGTCCTGGCTCTCGGATCGCCGCTCGCCTCGCCTTCCGGCTTGTGGCCGTGGCATATGAGGGTCGCTCCCCGATGACAGTGGCGGCACCGCGCCGGATTCACACCGGCTTCCTACGTCGTCATCGCCTTACGGCCAATAGTGTCGCATCTCGAATGCGGTCGGGGCCACAAATACGGTGATCTTGCGGGGGTTCGCACGTGCAGCTCCGCGGGTTTTTACCGCCGATCGCCGCACGGGCCGAAATTCTATGAGCCTGCCAACCCAACTGGCCGACATGCATGATGTGCGCGAAGATCGACCGACGTAGCTTTCGCACATGGAGGAGTCCTCGAATGAAGAATGTGGCACGGCTGACTGGCACGGTTGCCGCCATTCTCGGCGGTATCGTCATCGCAGCCCCGATCGCGAATGCCGACCAGACGGATGACATTTTCCTGCAGGCTTTGACGCAGGGCGGAATCAGCTGGGCAAACGGTTCGGATCAGTTGATGGTCACGATGGGGCATGCAGTTTGCAAGGACTGGGCCGACGGCGCGACGCAGGAACAGACCGTCGCCGATGTGAAAAAAGCGCTCGGGTTAAGCGACTCCGGTACAGGCTATTTGGTCGGTGCGGCGACGCAGTCTTACTGCCCGCAATATATGTCCAGAACCCATTCGTGAGATAGGCCTGTTCCAAAACGTATCGCCGCGGCCGTGGGTGCACGCCCGATTACCGCGGTGCGGCCGGCTGAGCGGAGTGGCATACGCTGCATCCATCCGCGGCGAAAGGTCACTCCATGCGAATAAGCCTGATAACCAATCTCAACAACGGCTCACCGATCGAAACCTGTATCCGCGAAATGGCTCAGGCGCGCGACGAAGGATTCGCCCGGCTGTGGATCACGCAGATGCCGTTCGACGCCGACCTGCTGACTGTCTTGGCCGCCGCGTTACGTGAAGTTCCCGACATCGAAGTGGCCAGTGGCGTAGTGCCGATCCAGAACCAGCATCCGTCGCTGCTTGCCCAACGGGCCTTGACCCTCAACATCATTGGCGACGGACGATTCACGCTGGGCATCGGCGTCACGCACCGGGCTGTCACGGAGGGGATGTGGGGTATCTCGTGGGACCGGTCGGTGAAGCGGATGTCCGAATACCTCGACGGCCTGCTGCCACTCCTTGCCAACGAACCTGCCGACGCACCCGGCGAGCTCGTCACGACCAGGGGAGCGCTGCAGATTACGAATGCCCCGACGCCGCAGGTGTACATCGCTGCGCTGGGTCCGCAGATGTTGCGGGTCGCCGGCCGACGCACCGCGGGCACCCTCACCTGGATGACGGGCCCGAAGACGCTGCGCGAACACATAGGACCCACGCTGCGCGCCGCGGCCGCCGATGCGGGCCGCGCGGACGGGTCGGTCGCGGTGGCCGCCGCGCTGCCGATCAGCGTCACAGACGATGTCGCCGCGGCCCGGTCATTGGCCGCTCAGCAGTTCGCGATGTATGGGCACCTTCCCTCGTATCGCGCGATGCTCGACAGAGAGGGCTTCGCCGGCCCGGAGGACGCGGCGCTGATAGGCGACGAGGCCACGGTCTCTCACCAGCTCGACGAGCTTCGTGACGCGGGTGTCGACGAGTTCGTCGCCATACCGTTCGACCCGTCGACCGACGAAGGGCAGCGGACCCGGGCGTGCCTGCGGGCGTGGAGACGTTTCTAAACCGGCGTGACTTCTCGCTGCGGCAGTGGACGCGACCGCACCAGGGTCGGCCACCAGAACCACGGCCCCAGGATGCGGAGTATGCACGGCACCACGAAAGAACGCACGATCAGCGTGTCGAGCAGCAGGCCGATGCACACGGTCGAACCCACCTGACCGATAGTTCTCAGATCGCTGGTGAGCATCGCCAGCATGGTGAAAGCGAACACCAAGCCCGCGGACGTCACCACGCCGCCGGTACTGCCGAGCGCGCGGATGAGACCGGTGTGCAGCCCGGCGTGAATCTCTTCTTTGACCCTGTTGATCAGCAGCAGGTTGTAGTCCGACCCGACCGCCACCAGGATGATGAACGTCAGCGGTAGGACGAGCCAGTGCAGATGCAGGCCGATCAGATGCTGCCAGACGAGTATGGACAACCCGAAAGCCCCGGCGTACGAGAAGGCCACTGTTCCGGGAATGACCAAGGCCGCCACCAGACTTCGCGTGATGAACAGCATGATCAAGAAGATCAGCACGAACGCGGCGATGGCCGCGATGAGCAGATCGGACATCGCGTATTCCTTGATGTCCTTGTCGTTCGATCCCGAGCCGCCGATGTAGATCCGCGCGCCCGCCAACGAGGTCTCTTTCAAGATCGTCTTTATCGCCTCAGGGAATTTTTCCACATGCTCCACCCCCTCGGGGCCCATGGCGTCGCCCTCGTGGGTGACGATGAAGCGGGCGGCCTTGCCGTCCGGCGACATCATCAGTTTCATGCCCGTCTTGACGTCATCGTTGTCGAAACCCTCGTGCGGGATGTAAAAGAAGTCGTCGCTGCGGGACTTGTCGAAGTCGTTCCCGACGTTGATCAAGTCGTCGAAGGTCTGCTCGGTCGCCAGCGACTGCAGATCGGCCGAGCCGTAACTGTTGACGAGCTTCCCCTGCAGGGCTTCGGTGTCGTCAGCCGTGGCTTTCAGCTGCGCGATGATTTCCGGGAAGGCCTTGTCTACCTCTTCAAGGGATATTTTGGCTTGGTTGATATCCTCGGCCAGCTTGTCGATGTGGTCGAGCGTGTCGAATATCGATCTGAACGTCCAGCAAACGGGTACGTCGAAACAGTGTCTGTCCCAATAAAAGTAGCTTTTGATCGGACGGAAGAAGTCGTCGAGGTTTGAGACTTCCTCGTTCATCTCGTGGGTGACCTTTTCCAGATCCTGAATGGTGAGAACCGTCTGGTGCAGCTCATCCGACACTTTTTGGAAAAAGCCGATCTCTTTCCGCAAGACCCCGACGGAGTGCGCCTGAATATCCGCCTGCTGGTCGGTATTGGAGTTTTGTTCCCTATTGAACGGGAGCTGTTGACCGTTGCCGCTGCCCTGTGTGGTGAACAAGTACGGGATGCTGGCGTGCTCGAGCGCGCGGCCCAGTGGCCTGGTCATGCCTTGCACCATGGCCACTCCAGGCAGGCGAATCAGAGCCCTGGCGACCCGGTCCAGGGAGATGAAATCGGCCGAATTGCGCAAGTCGTGATCGCTTTCGATCATCAGCATCTCGGAAAACAGCTTGCTCTTCGGGAAGTGCCGATCCGCCGCCAAAAAACCCAGATTGGCTGGCGCGTCGACCGGCTGATACTCACGGTCGTCGTAATTCTGTCGATAGGTAGGGACGAAAATTGCCCCGATCATGACGACGGCCGAACTCGCCGCCAGGATCGGCACGGGCCAGCGCACCACGCTCGCTCCGATCCGTCGATAGAGGTGCGCCTTGGCCGCCTGTCTCGGGTCGAACATCCCGAAAAGGCTGCCCACAGTCAATATCGCTGGACCCAGCGTCATCGCGGCCGCGATGGTGAACAGCATGCTGATAGCTACGGCCGGCCCCATGGTGTGGAAGTAGTTCAGGCGCGCGAACGTCAAGCAATAACACGCGCCGGCGATCGTCAGCCCGGAGCCGATGATGATGGGCGTCACGCCCCGGTACGCGATGTAAAAACTGTCCTCCCGGCTTTCACCGGCTTGCCGGGCCTCGTGGTAGCGACCCATCAAAAAGATGCCGTAATCCGTTCCCGCGCCCAGGGTCAGCGCGATGACGATGTTCACGGCGAATGACGAGAGTTCGATGTACCCGAGATGCCCGAGGGTTGAGATCACGCCCTTCGCGACGAGCATCTCGATGAGGACTCCGAGCAAGGGCACCAACAAGGTGGAAGGAGCGCGGTACACCAGCAGCAACAGCACGACGATGAGGATGATCGTGACGATCGTGACGTTGTTCAGGCTGGCATTGGCAATTTGGAGCGTGTCGGAGGCCAGCGGAGCCGCGCCGCTGACGTAGACCTTGAGCCCGGGCGGCGGGGTGTCCTTCGCGACGATGCCACGAACGGCGTCCACGGACGCGTTCGCCTCAATCTGCCCGATGTCGCCGGCGAGGCGCAGTAGGACATACGTGCATTTGCCGTCCACGCTTTGCGCCCCCGCCGCAGTGAACGGTTTGCCCCACAAATCCATCACGTATTGCACGTGCTTGGTGTCGTTCTGGAGGCGGCGCATCAGATCGTCGTAGTACCGGTGGTCCTGGTCTCCCAGCGTTCGGTTCGTCGCCTCGAATACCACCATGGTCAAGTTGGTCGAGTTGGATTCGTGGAATTTCTCGCCGATGTGCAGCAGTGCGCGCTGTGACGGCGCGTAGTGCGGGACCATCGGCCCGGCGAGTTCTTCCGCGACCCGTTCCACTTGCGGCATAAAGGTGTTCGTCGTGACCGAGAGTAAGGCCCAAAAGAAGATAATCGGTATCGCAAAAGTACGGACCATTCGGGGGATGAATGGTCGTTTCACCCGGGGCTCATCAACGCGGGGCTCATCAACGCGATGCTCGCTCACGCGGATTTCACCCTGCACTCGACGTCCGCGTTCTCGTGATTGTCCGATTGTTCGTCGCGGACAACGCCATCCACGAGCATTCGGCAGCCCACCTGGCCGCCCCGCACGTGCACCGAGATGCTGCCGGACGCCACCGTGAGCGTGGTGGTCTCGGTGTGCGACCACGGCAGGGTGGTGACATCAACCTGATGCGGGATGCCCGTCGATGTCCACGTAAACGAGCTTCCCGCCGTCGCCGACGGAGCCGAACACCTCGTAGGTGATCCGTTTGAGGTTGAACTCGTCGGGTGCCTGTGGACCGTTGACGGTGATGACGGGCTCCGGCTCGGAGAACTGATGCACTTTCCACATGCCCAGCAGGCCCACGCCGACCACAACGACGGCAACCAGTGGCATCCAAGCCCGCGCCAAGACGGTCCGGGTGGTCAAACGACGGCTCACTGGATCACCTTTCGGAACCCGATCGAAACATCGTATTCTCGCCCCCCGGCCCCGGCCTCAGGCCATCGAGATAGTAGACGGTCATGTGCCCAATCGCGTATGACGGTAAACACTATCGGCACCGCGCCGGAACGCCAACAGCAAGCGTGTGCCCATCACAACCTGCCTGCGCCGGCCAGCGTCAAGCTGCTTTTCGCAGACGCCGTTTCAATAGTGCGTGGCGGCGAAGTTGAATGGTCAGGTTCGTCGAGGTAAGCATGGGTATTACCCCGAGGAATGTCCGCTCGGAGGGCGTCGCTCCGTGTAAGTGGTAAAGGCTGCCAAATACAAAAAAGCAGCCGAGCATGAACAACGCGCCGGGGATGCATACCGCCCTGAGGGCCCCACGATCGGCAACGAGCTGCTTGGCATAAGTCAACTCGTCGAGTCGACATCGGCTCGCGTTTACGCACTTTTTTGATAACCGATTTAGCACTCCCGATTTCTTCGCTTATCGGAAGAGTAGGTCGCCGCTCTAGCTGCCTCACGTACAGAAAGCCGATAAAAGCCAGCACCAATGCCACCGACAAGGCGGCTATTGTCAGATACCCCCAGTAGAGCTCGCTCATTTGCAGTCCTTTGCCCCGCCGTCGAAGACTCCTGAAAACGCTACCTCGCTGTGTCGGACGGCCGCCAGCGGGGAAGATCTGAGACTGCGTTGTGAGTTGATACCCGGTGATGGCACATCCCCAACAGGAACGAGGCACCACCCATGGCCGCAGATTTGCCTGACAAAGCGCTGGAACTGCGCTCGTTGGTGACGTCGCAGGGCACGCTCGAGCTCTTCTTGCGCGACGTCGCAGTCCCGACCCCCGCCGCCAATGAGGTGTTGGTGCGTGTGGAGGCATCGCCGATCAACCCGTCCGACTTGGGCGTCTTGATCGCCGGCGCGGACATGACTACCGCGAAGGTGGCGGGTACCCCTGAGCGCCCCACCGTCACCGCACCGTTGGGAACCGGTGCCCTCAGTGGGCTTTCGGCACGAATCGACCAACCACTTCCGGTAGGCAACGAAGGCGCGGGCACGGTCGTGGCCGCAGGGTCTTCTGCAGCGGCCCAGGCGCTGCTCGGGAAAACGGTGGGGATCGCCGGCGGTGGCATGTACGCGCAATATCGCGCGGTTGACGCTGCCGCCTGTCTCGTCCTGCCCGAGGGTGCTACGGCGAGGGACGGGGCGTCGTCGTTCGTTAATCCGTTGACCGCTCTCGGGATGGTGGAAACCATGCGGCGCGAGGGTCATTCCGCTCTGGTGCACACGGCCGCGGCATCGAATCTCGGCCAGATGCTCGTCAAGCTCTGCGCCGCGGACGGGATACCGCTGGTGAACATCGTCCGCAAGGCGGAGCAGGAGGAGCTGCTGAGATCGCTTGGCGCGGTGCATGTCTTGAACTCGACGTCGCCGTCCTTTGCGACGGATCTCACCGAAGCCCTCAAAGCGACATCCGCGACTCTGGCGTTCGATGCCACCGGCGGGGGCACGCTGGTTAGTCAGATCCTCAACGGCATGGAGGAAGCCGCCAGCTCGACCGCGGCGGAGTACTCGCGCTACGGGTCGGCCGTGCACAAGCAGGTCTATATCTATGGCGGACTCGACACGAGTCCGACGACGCTTACCAGGAACTTCGGTATGGCGTGGGGTCTTGGGGGATGGCTGCTCACCTACTTCCTGGCCAACGCTGGCGCCGAGACCATTGGTCGGCTCCGCGCCCGCGTGGCCGCCGAACTCACCACGACGTTCGCGAGTACCTACACCCGGGAAGTCTCGCTCGCCGGCATGCTCAAGCCCGATGCTTTCGACAGTTACGTAAAGCGGGCGACGGGGGAGAAGTTTCTTGTGACTCCCGCGTGAGGGCCTGAAGTCGACGCTTTATTCTCCATAGATGAGTGCACCCGCCAAGCCCATCCGCGTCTTCCAAGTGGCCACCGGCAACGTCGGCTCGGAGATGATCAAGCGAATCGCCCATCGCCCCGACCTGCAACTGATTGGTTTGCATTGCTATTCGGCGGACAAGATCGGTCGCGACGCCGGCGAGATCGTCGGCCTGCCGCCGATCGGTGTCAAAGCCACCGGCTCCGTCGAGGAGATCATTGCCGCCAAGCCTGACGTGCTGACCTTTCACGGTGTCTTCCCCGACGAGGATCTCTACGTCAAGGTTCTCGAGGCCGGTATCAACGTCGTCACCACCGCCGACTGGATCACCGGGTGGCACCGCGACACCAACCACCCACACCCCTCAGGCAAGTTGGTCACGCAACTGCTGGCCGATGCCTGCCGCAAGGGCGGTTCCACGTTCTACGGCACCGGAATGAACCCTGGGCTGAACCAGATCCTCGGCGTGGCGTGCTCGGCCGACGTCGCCGAGATCGAGAACATCACCACCATCGAGTCGGTTGACGTGTCGTGCCATCACTCCAAGGACACCTGGATTGAGGTCGGCTACGGCCAGCCGGTCGACGACCCGAGCATCCCCGGAAAGCTGGAGAAATACACCCGCGTCTTCGCCGATAGTGTGCTGATGATGGCCGATTGCTTCGGGCTGGAACTAGACGAGGTGAAGTTCTCTTACGAGCTCGGTGCGTGTACCAAGGACGTCGACCTCGGCTGGTACCAGATGCCGAAGGGGTCACTGGGCGGCAATTACCTCAAGTACCAGGGGATGATTGACGGGGTTCCGCGGGTGGAGACGCACCTGGAGTGGCAGATGACCCCGCACACCGACCCGAGCTGGGATATCAAGGGCTGCTACATCACTCAGATCAAGGGCGATCCCTGCGTCTACAACAAGCACATGATCTTCCCGAAGCCCGGCGTGGACCTGTCGAACCCGGACAACTTCGCGTCCATCGGCATGACCGTCACCGGCATGCCGGCGCTCAGCGCGATCTCGGAGGTCGTCAAGGCCCCGGCCGGACTGCTGACAAGTGCTGACGTGCCGTTGCGCGGGTTCGCCGGGCGGTTCAAGTTCTGAGTAGGTCACTCCCCGGCTAGCACGGCGACGGATCGGGTCGTTGACAAGGCGCCTGCTTTTTCATAACAATTATCAAAACTATTCTCGTACCAAACGGCGTCCGCAGCAGGGAGTGGCGATGGTCGAGCACAAGATGACATGCCCGCTGTGTGAGGCGATGTGCGGCCTTCGCGTGCAAGTCAGCGATGGTCACGTCGACAGCATCAGGGGCAACACCGATGACGTGTGGTCGCAAGGCCACTTGTGCCCGAAAGGCGCCTCGCTGGGCCACGTCCATGACGATCCCGACCGGCTCCGGAAACCACTGGTGCGCCGGCCTGACGGCAGGCATGTGGCGGTGTCCTGGGACGACGCGTTTGCCGAGGCCGAACGGGTGCTGCGGCCGGTGCTCGACACCGACGGCGCCCAAGCGCTGACGGTATACGTCGGGAACCCGGTGGCGCACAATCACGCATTGAACACCCATATCGGTGCATTGATCGGGTTCGCGCAGGCGGCGGGCATGCAGGCTTACTACTCGCCGGGCACCGTCGATCAGTGGCCACTGAACGTCGTGGGGACGCTGCTTTTCGGGGCGATGTGGAATGCCCCGATCCCCGATCTGCCGCGCACCGATTATTTGATGATCCTGGGAGCCAACCCGTCCGCGTCGCAGGGCTCGATGCTCTCGGCGCCCGACATCATGGGACTGCTAGCCGGCATCACCAAGCGCGGGCGGGTAGTGGTCGTGGACCCGCGCCGCACCCAGACCGCCCGGCGGGCCAGTGAATGGGTGCCGATCCAACCCGGCACCGACGCGTTGCTGCTGTTTGCGATCTTGCGCACGCTGAAGGAGAACGGCTGGGTCCGGCGTCCGGACCACCTGCGCGATCGCGTGGTGGGCCTCGATGAGGTCATCGCATTGGCCGAGCCGTTCACCCCGGAGCGCGTCGAGCTCGTCACCGGGATTGCGGCGGCGACCATCCGCCGGCTGGCCGCGGAGCTTGGGCACGCGGGCAGCCCGGTGCTCTACAGCCGGATCGGTGCTTGCACGCAGGAGTTCGGCACCCTGACAACCTGGCTGGTGTTCGTCATCAACACCGCGTTGGGGACCCTGGACCGGGCAGGCGGGGCGGTGTTCCCCAAGGCGCCGGTGTGGTCACCGATGTTCGCTAAGCCGCCCGACCAGGAAGGCGAGGGGTGGCGGTTCGGTCGCTTCCACAGCCGCGTGCGTGGCGCGCCAGAAGTATTGGGGCAATACCCAATTGGCTGTCTGGCCGAGGAGATCGACACGCCGGGGGAGGGTCGGGTACGGGCGCTGATCACGGTTGCCGGCAACCCGGCGGTATCCGCACCCGGCGCCGGACGGTTGTCGTCGGCGCTGGAAAAGCTCGACGCGATGATCGCCATCGACAACTGGCTCAACGAGACCACCCGGCATGCCCACGTGATCCTGCCGGGCCTGTCGCCGCTGGAGCGCCCGCACATCGACGACCTGTACTGGATGTACTCACTCGCGTCATGCGTGAAGTGGTCGGACGCGGTCTTCGAGCCAGAACCCGGGCGTCCCAGTGAGTGGGAGCTGTTGCTGCGCTTAGGCGGCGCGATGTTTGGCACACCGGTGCCCGATGTCGATGTGGCCGCACTCGACGACCTGTATGTGGGCGGCATGATCGCGACGATGTCCGCGCTGCCCGGCAACCCACTGACCGGTTGTGACCCCGAAGCGGTGCTGCGCGCACTGGACGGCCGTGGGTCGGAACGGTTGGCCGACTTGGGTATTCGCGTCGGTCCGTGGGGCGATCTGTTCGGGCAGCGACCGGGCGGCCTGACGCTGGCCGAGGTGCGGAGGCACCCTGATGGCCTGCGCTTGGCCGAGTTGGAGGGCGGCCGGCTCGACGAGATGGTGTGCACCCCGTCGGGCAAGGTCGAGCTGTTCCAGTCCCGCTTCGCCGATGACGTTCCCCGGCTCGCGGCGCGACTGACCCGACCTAACCCTGAGCTGGTGCTGATCAGCCGACGGCACTTGCGGTCGAATAACTCCTGGCTGCACAACGTGCCGACGCTGATGCGTGGCCGGGATCGTTGCACGCTGCTGATCCACCCCGACGATGCGGCTCGTGCCGGGATCACCGACGGCCGGCCGGCTCAGATCAGCACTTCGGAAGGCGCGCTGACGGTCCTGGCTGAGGTCAGCGACGAGGTGATGCCCGGGGTGGTGTCGCTGCCGCACGGCTGGGGGCACGGCCTCAACGGGACCCAACTCAGCACGGCCAACGCCCATCCCGGGATCAACAGCAACCTGCTCAATCCGATCGATGTGATCGATGTGCCCAGCAACACCCATGTCGTCAACGGGGTGCCTTGCCAAGTCCGCGCCACATGAAACCCGCACCCAGACGCGGACGCCCGCCAAGCATCGACCACGATGCCATCGCCCAGGCAGTGTTCGAGATCGGCACCGCGAATGCCACGATGCGCAGCGTCGCGGAGCGGCTGGGAGTGAGCGTCCCCGGCCTCTACCACCACGTCAGGAACAAGGACGAGCTGCTGCGCCTGGCTGCTCAACACGCGCTCGTCAGCGCCCCGCCTCCCCGCCACGAAGGTCAGCACTGGGCGCAGTGGCTACGCATCTATGCGGCATACATCCGCACCGCTCTGTCCGCGGAACCTGCCCTGTTGGAGAAGTTCCTCAGTGGCGGGTTCGAAGGTGATGGACACATGGAGTACATCGGCGATGCCCTTGAGGCGCTGCACGCCCATGGGCTCGAGCCCGACGAGGCCATCGCAGTTTGGTCCGCCGTCACCGCGCTGGCGATGGGCAGCGTCACCGAAGCCCATCGTGAACGGATCCAAGCCGAGCGGGGTCAACCCTGGCTGGCGCGGATCTTCGGAATGACCGCGCGCCGCGCACCGACGGACTATCCGACGCTGCGCGCGGTCGCCGCGTCGCGCTACGATCCGTTCAGCGAGGAATCATTTGATGAACGAATCACTCTGTTGCTCAACGGAGTAAGCCAGCAGTATGGGTTGTCTGCCGAACCGGATGACGTCTCTTTCACGTCGGAGTAGCAAGCTGCGACGTTCCGGTCAGTCAAATTCAGTCCGGGTGCAAATCGAGCAGTCGACGGCTCATATCGGTCAGCTTGGTGCGCAGCGTGTCGTCGTCGATATCGCCGACCAAGGGATGCATGACCGCACTGCTGATAGCCCCCGACAGCATCGCGCCCTCGATTCGCCCGTCATCGTCCGGTTCGCCCAGGAGCGCCCGGTAGAGGCGCTCCATGAACCGTTGGAATGCTTCGTGTTCGGCCAGCAACCGCACGACGACGGGGTCGAACTGCAGGGTGCGCACCAACCGGCGGTCACGAACCGCCATATCGATCACGCGCACCAATAGTTCGTCTCGGGCGGCCAGCTCGTCGCTGTGGGCCTCGGCCGCATCGAGCGCGGGCGCCAGCCGGAAGAGTTCGCGTTCGGTCACCGCCAGGACGATGTTGTCTTTCGTTCTGAACTGGTGATAGACCGCCGCTTTCGTGATCCCGACGGCGTCGGCGATCATCTGCAAGGAGGTTCCGCTGACGCCGTGCTGAGCGAACTGGTCCAACGCGGCATCGAGCACCCGAGTGCGCGCGGCGCTGTGCTGGACGAACTGCACATCCCCGTCGGCGATAGGCGGTTTTGGCGATCCCACTCGACGAGAGTAGCGAAGGAGATTGACCTAGGCTAGCCGATCGGCTAGCTTCGCAAACTAGTCAAGGAGGTGGAAGGAGTCGATGATGTCGCAAAGACGCACCGATGGTGAGGTCATCCTGCTCTGGACCTTGCCGGTTACGGTCATCATCTGGATCGCCAGCTTTCTCCTGTTTCCGGGCTTCAACCCGCCAATGTCACCCGCGATGTCTGCGGAGCAGGTCGCCGCGTTCTATCGCGATCCGGCGCACCTGCCGGAGATCCGTTACAGCATGATCGTGTTCAACTGGTTCGGCGTCAGCCTCATCCCGATCCTGGCCCTGATCGTGCTGCAGGTCCGACGGATGGCTCATCGGACGCCGATCTTCTCCTATGCCCTGCTGGGCTGCGCGGCCGGCAGTCCTGCTCTATTCCTTGTCGCCAACGTGTGTTGGCTGCTGGCCGCGTTCCGCCCGGAAAGAAGCCCGGAGCTGACGCAACTGTTCAACGATTTCGGCTGGATAACGTTCACCATTTTGGTCCCCTTTCTGATTGGGCAGAGCGTAATTCTGGCCCTGGCAATCTATTTGGACGATCAGCCGCGACCGGTCTTCGGCCGTTGGGTGGCTTATTTCAACCTTCTCGTAGCTGCCGCGCTGTGTCCCGCGGCGTTCGTAGGTGTGTCGCTGTCCGGCCCTTTGGCCTGGGACGGTGTGCTGTCGTTCTGGCTGAAGAACATCGCCATCGCCGTGTGGATCGTCGTTATGGGAATCGCGGTCGGCCAAGCCATTTATCGCGAGCGCGCCGAGAACCGTGTGAACGGTGACGAACTGGTCAGCGCATGAGCGCGGTGATCACGCCGGCAGCTTCCCCGGCCGCGCCTCCGTCGGGACCGCTCCATCAACGGATCGCCTGGCATTGGCGACACAACCCCAAGCGCGAGCTTTGGCTCGCCTGGTGGGCGCTCGTCGTTTTCTACAGCGTGTTCTGGTTGATATTCTTCTTCATCACGCGTGTTCAGCCCCCTCCGCGGCCCACCGCGGACCTCGCGGCGCAGGTTCACTATTTCCGCGTGCGCCACCTGGCGGTACCCCTCGGCTTTGCGGTCATCTTCTGCATTGGCGGCATGATCGCGACGAACAACGCTCTTATCGCGTATTCGATGCGGCGAATGTCGGTCAGCCCCGCGTTCGCGTATTCGTACCTGATCATGTACTCGCTCAGTGCGATTCCCGGGCTGTTGCTGCTCTGCATTGCATTGATTGTCGGGACGCTGCGGCCAGACCGAGACCCCGAAGCGATCAGTTGGCTCTACGACTTCGCGTTCTTGTCCTTTGACGGAACCATGGGAGTCTTCCTGATCGGCTCGCTGATTTGGATGCTCGCGATTCTGCTCGATAAGAATCGGGTGTTCCCGAAGTGGTTCGGCTACCTCAACCTCTGCAACGGACTCACCGAGGTCGTCGTGGCGCCCTGCTGGATCTTCCGCCGCGGCGTCTTGGCCTGGAACGGCCAGATCGCCTGGTGGCTGGACATGGTCGTGTTCGGCGTCTACACAGGCGCTTTCATTTACATGCTGCGGAGCTTGATCCTGCGAGAAGACTTCGGTACCGGGCCCCTACCTGAGCGAGCCAAGGCGACGGCACAGTGACCGACGTCAAGGCAGATCTCGCTGAGCCTGACAAACCCGCACGGTTCGTGCCCGGTCAGCCGGACATGTGGGCCTTCGTGCTGTTCGAAACCCTGGTCTTCACGGGCTATTTCGGCTTCTACTTGTTCTATCGCGCCCGCAGCCCCGAGCTCTACCTGCACGCTCAGGCGCAGCTGGACCTGCGTATCGGCGTGGTCAACACCCTGGTATTGCTGCTGAGCTCGTGGGCGGTGGCCCGTTGCGTTCAGTCCGCGCGCGCCGGTGCCTATGGACCAGCCCTGCGGGACGCGTTCCTTACCGCCCTGTTCGCCTTGGTGTTCCTCTGCGTCAAGGTGTCGGAGTGGGTCCGGCTGAGCAACGAGGGAAATGGTTTCGACAGCAGTGACTTCTTTACCTATTACTTCTTTCTCACCGGGATCCACTTCGTTCATCTGCTGATCGGTTTCGTCGTCCTCGGCGTCCTCGTCTATCAACTGCGGAGTCCGGTGAGGCGCGACCAAAAATTAATCGAAACGTGCGCGACGTACTGGCACACCGTCGACTTTCTCTGGGTGCTCATCTTCGCGCTGCTCTACGTGGTGAGGTGAGAAGTGAAATCCAACACGAGGCTGCTGTTCGCATGGCTGATCCTGGCGGCGTTCACGCTGAGCTATCTGTGGATAGACCACACCGCTGGTGGATCACCGCGAGCCAGCGCGCTGATCACGTGCGGCGTGGTTGTGATCGCGCTCGTGAAAGTGCGCATCATCTTCCGGGAGTTCATGGAGGTGCGCCAAGCCCCGGTTCTGTTGTGCCGGCTGACCGACGCCTGGGTCATGCTGATCGGGGCGGTTTTGCTCGGCTGCTACTTCATTGGAGTCGCAATCCGCTAGTGTTTTTCCGCGACGACGTTTACACAACGCGGTGGATTAGTAAAGGACTTTTATGTCGAGGACAGTAATCGTTGGCGCGTCGAGCGGCCTTGGGCGTTGCATCGCGATCGGCCTGGCGCAGCGCGGGGACCAGGTCGCGCTCCTGGCCCGGCGCCGCGAGCGCATCGAAGCAGCCGCGAAGGAAGCCGGGTCCGGCGCGGTCGCCGTAGAGTGCGACATCACCGACCAGGCGTCGTGCCAATCGGCGATTGGCACAGTCGCGGACGCATTCGGCGGTATCGACAACGTGGTCTACACGCCCGCAATCAGCCCGCTGGTCCGGATGGTCGACACTGACGCCGACATATGGCGCCGGGTCTTCGACACCAACGTGATCGGGGCGTCGCTCGTAACTGCGGCGGCGATGTCGCATCTGACGGCCTCCGCGGGCAAGGTGGTGTACCTGTCCTCCGATGCGGGTCCGTACGGGCCACCGTGGGCGGGCCTCGGCGCCTACGGCGTCAGCAAGGCTGCCCTGGAACGACTCGTGGAGGCGTGGCGCGCCGAACACCCCGACATCGGCTTCACCAACCTGATCGTGGGGGAGTGCGCGGGCGGCGAGGGCGACGCCCAGACGGGCATGAACGCAGGCTGGGACATGGATCTTGCCATGCAGGCCTTCCCGTTGTGGGTGTCGGGCGGCTGCATGCCGGGCAAGCTGATGCCCGTCGAAGACCTGATCAGCGTCGTGCACACCATCCTGAGCACGAACTCATCGACCTCGATGCCGCTCGTGGTCGCCAGGGGCGCGCCGTCCGCCGCCCCGGCGCTGACTCCGGTTCAGTGAAGCCCTAACCTCTCGCGGGCTGTGTCGGCGAGGAAACGCGCGGGCGACGTCGGACGAAACGCGTGAGCCGCCTCGGTCAGCGCTTCCTGCGAGCCTGCGGGGAGTTCGATATCGGCCGCGGCGACGTTGAATTCGAGTTGCTCGACGCTCGAAGCACCGGGGATGGCCACCACGCCGGGCAGGTTGATCAACCATGCCAGCGCAACCTGCGCCGGCTTGGCGTCGACCTCGGCCGCGACATCGCGCAGCGTCTGCAACAGCGGTTCGATCCGCCGCAGGTTTTCGGTGCTGAACAGCGGATTTATCGCGCGAATGCCACCGGGACGATTGTCGACGCCGTACTTGCCGCCCAGTAACCCCTGCGCCAGCGGGCTGTAAGCGATGACGACGCGATTTTCCCGCTCGGCGAATGGGACCAGATCCTTGAGCGCCTGGGGATGGGCGAGGGAGAAGTGCACCTGGTTGCTGATGACTGGGCGCCCAAGCGCGGCGTCGGCCTTCTTCCACCGCGCGAGCGAATAGTTGGAGACGCCGGCCGCGCCGATGGCGCCGCTGTCGAGCAGGTCGCGCATCCCGGGCATGATCACCGAGTCTGGGACCACCGGGTTGGGCTGGTGGATCTGATACAGCGGGATGCGGTCCAGCCCCAGCCGCTGCGCGCTCGCACGCTCCCGCTGCTTGACGATCGCGGGAAATGGGGCCACGGGCATGACCTTGCTGGCCACCACGACTTCGGCGCGTTCGTCCCCTAGCGCCTCACCCAGGATTCGTTCGCTTTTGCCGAACCCGTAGATTTCGGCGGTGTCGAACAGGGTGACCCCCAGGGCTCGGGCGCGCTGCACGATGTCATGGGCCCCGCCGGCGGCGTAGCCGTCCCCGTAGCCCCACTCCCGTGAGCCAAACTGCCAGGTGCCCAGACCGATCCTGCTGACCTTGCCGATTCCGTCGACTTCGAGATATTTCATAGCAAGGAGCCTACGGAGTCATCAGCCGGGGATCTTGCCCAGAATGTAGTTCGCGATGCCGACCGCGGCTTGCCGAGGACGTTCGCTGTCGTTCTTGCCGCTGTAGGACAGGTACAGGTCGATGAAGACGTTGGCTTTGGCCGCGATCGCGCGAACGGAGCGCACCTGTATCCCCTTGTGCGTCACATCCATGACGGTGACGCCGTTGCTGGCGTCGGCGGGAGCACTCAACTCAAACGGGATGGTTTGTCCGCTGGGAATAGTCACGTTGACCGTAGCGCCGCCGCATTGGTGCCATCCGGTCAGCACCTTCGCCAGCTGCGCTTGCGCCGCGGGAATGTCGCGAAACACCGCTACGGCCTGGATCACTTCGACGGAGCTGAGCAGGGTGCGGGTGTCGGTGAACTCTTGCGCGTGGTAGCCGGACATGGCGTCGAGGTTGTAGGCGTCCGGGCTCCCGGGGCCAATACTTCCCCAGCACTCCGGCCGGTCGATGGTTCCTTCGCCGTTGGACCTGTTGGGGTGGTCCCAGGCCTGGCCGGGCGCGATGTTCTCGTCACCGGTGATGTTTTTGAGGTCATCGACGGCGGGCAACAGGGTGGCTGCGGATTGGGGCGCGACCGTCGGGAGCGCGGGCGCGGATGTGGTGGTTGTGGTGGCGGGTGCCGCTGTCGGGTTGGAACTCGTGGCAGCTCTCGTGGCAGCAAAGGTGGCCCACGCGACGAGCGCGACGACCGTGAGCCCGATGAACGCATACGACAGCGCGATCCCGATCAGGGCGCGATCGCGGCCAAGCTCACCGGTGCGACGGATTTGCGCGAGCCCAAGGTGTCCCAAAATCGCCCCGGCCGGCGCGAACACGAAGGCGAACACCAGCGACAACGTGGCCAGCGGATTCACCTGCGGCGGGTGTGGCGGCGGGGGCGGCGGGATGAAGACGGGCGGTTGCACCAGCGGCGGTTCGAATGGGACACGCCCAAGCGGGTCGTAACTAAACGGGTTGTACCCGTAGGGATCCTGGGGATTGGTCACACAGAGACCTCCTTATCCTGGGATCGTCGCAGGTCCAATCCCAGGATAAGCGAGTTCCGGTAGCCACCCGACCGCGTTGACTCCCAGAATCAGGCGCGGCACCAGACGAGTTTGGCGTTGCGGAGTTTGCCGCGCATCAGGATCGGTTCGGCTGAGCTGAGCTCAAGGCGCGAGTCTGCCAGGCGCGCCTTGCGATATTGGGTTCCGCCGACCCAATTCGGCACCAGGCTGAGTTCGACATGGTGGGCGATCACATCATCGGTGACGGTGTAGGGACCGGCGTAGTTGAAGTAACCAGCGGCGGCCGCTGCAAGTTCATCTTCCTCAGCCTGGTGCGGGTCGTTGCGGCCGAACGCAGTTCGCTCCGGGCGCATGATCTGGGCCGACATATAGCCGTCCGGGGTGTACATGATGATCCCGCGGGCGTCTTCGCCCAGCGGGTAGATCGTATCGGACCCGTCTAGGCTGGTGGTCTCGTAGGATCGCAGCGTCCAGGCCCCAACCAGGTTGGTGCGCAACTCATCTGCTGCTGCTGTGACGGTCATGGTCTGCTTTCCTTTCCAAGTTATGCCGAGGCGCCGGTTGCGGCCTCGGCGGCAGCGGCCAATTCGGCGATGGCCGCATCGAATGGTTCGGGGCTGCGCAACACCCGGCTTAGAATGAGGGCACCCTCCATCGCGGTGACGGCATTGAGAGCAAGTTGCCGGGCCCGCTCCTCCGAAATGCCCTTCTCGGCGAACCTGGCGGCCAGGGTGGCAATCACGTCCTGGAAGCCGCGCCGGGTGGTATCGCTGAGCTTGGCTGACGCGGGAGTCGACTCGATGATGATGGGGGCGACGGCACAACCTTCGCGATAGTCGCTTGCAATGAGTTCTGCCCGAGAACGGTCGATAAACATCGCGATCAGTTCCCCCGCGGTCCCGGCGGTTCCCGCGGACCGGTTGATGTGCGCGATGGAATCGGCGGTGTGCAGCAGCGCGACCTCGTTGGCCAGCTCTTCTTTGCCGCCGGGGAAGTGGAAATACAGCGACCCACGTGGCGCGGCGCTCTCGGTCACGACCTCCGACAACGCGGTACCGGAATAGCCGTGTTCCCGGAAGAGGCGGCGGGCGGCCACGATCATCCGCGCCTTGCTGTCGGTACGACTTACCATGTCGCTCATCATACATATTTATTGACAGATGGCAATAAAGCGACTTAACGTGGAGCTATCTTTAAGTATAACGACCGACATATTACGACGTAGAGGAGATTCCGATGACCGAGCAGACGTTAGACGAGCCAGGCGGCGCGATACCGCCGATAAAAGCCCCGGACCGAAACGCACCGCCCGTGGCCCGTCACTTGGACGGCCGGGTGGCGGTGCTGACCATGCAGCACGCTCCGCACAACTTTTTAGGAACCGCGCTGTATACCGGCCTGCTGGACGGAGTCCGATGGGCGGTACAGCAGGGCGCCCGCGCGGTGCTGCTGCGCAGCAGTCTGCGGAATTTCTGCGCGGGTGCCGACGTCGCGCTATTCGATAGCGTCGAGCGGGGCGTCGCGCCCGAACTTGACGTCGTCGAGTTGTTGCGGGTCTTCGACGCATTGCCGATTCCGATCCTCGCCGCCGTACACGGCGTCTGCCTGGGCGGCGGTCTCGAAATCGCCCTGGCCTGTGATCTGATCGTCGCGAGCGAGTCGGCGAAGATCGGCAGCGTCGAAGCGGCGATCGGCCTGAATCCGTTGATGGGAGGGATCCAACGGGTCACCGAGCGTGCCGGTGCGGCACGCGCCAAGGAGATGGCCCTGCTGGCGCGCCGCTACGACGCCCGAACGCTGGAACGCTGGAACATCATCAATCGCGTCGTTCCGGATGAGCAGCTCGCCGAGGTCACCGTGACCCTTGCGCACGAGCTCGCCAACGGGCCGACCGTCGCGCACGCGTCCACCAAAGCCATCGTCTCCCACACGATTGCGCATGGCGTGCAGGCCGCTGACGAGGCGATGCTCGAGCTGCAGAAGGACTTCTGGAAGTCCAGTGACCTCAAGGTTGGATTGGCCTCGCTCGCCGTTAACGGCCCTGGTGCCGCACGTTTTGAAGGGAAGTAATCATGGTTTCTACCCTTAAAGGGCCGCTCGAAGGTGTGCGGGTTGTCGATTTCACACGTGTACTCGCAGGTCCCCACTGCACCAAGCATCTACTGGACTTGGGCGCGGACGTGATCAAAATCGAACCGCCCCAAGGTGATATAAGCCGGCTGGCGTCTCCGCGTCAGGACGAGATCAGCGGTTACTACGCGCAGCAGAACGCGGGCAAGCGGAACCTGAGCATCGATCTCAACGTTCCCGAAGCCCGTGACGTGGTGTTACAGATATGCGACACCGCCGACATCATCGTCGAGAACTTCCGTCCGGGCGCGCTCGCCGCATTCGGATTGGATTACGCGTCGGTGGCAGCCCGTAACCCCGCGGTCGTTTACGCTTCTATCAGCGGATACGGCCAGTCCGGCCCGTGGCGCACCCGGATGGCCTACGCGCCCACCGTCCAGGCCGAGGTCGGATTCACCCAGAACACGCTGCGGCAGTTCGGTGTCGACGGCCCAGACCGCCGAACGGATTCGCTCTCGCACGGCGATGTCTACGCGGCCCTGCATGCCACCATCGCCGTATTGGCGGCGTTACAGCACCGTCGGGTGACCGGCGAAGGCCAATACGTCGACGTTGCGATGGCCGCAGTGCTCACCTCGATCAACGAACGCGTGCACTATGACCTTTCGGACATCGATCTGGGTGCGGATACACCGATCTTGGGCGCCGCGGACGCCGTGTTCTTCACCGGCCCGGAAGGCCGCGAGTTCGTCTCGCCGATGAGTCTGGTTGGAAGCCTGGGGTTTCCGTTCTACCTTCACGCGATGCGCCGTCCCGACCTCGCGGACGATCCGCGGTTCCGCACGCCCGAACTGCGCAGGGAGCACTTCGACGCACTGCACGCAATAGTGCAGAGTTGGATCTATACCTTCGATTCCATGGACTCTCTCGACGCCCAGTTCGACGAAGCAAAAATCGCTACCGGCCAACTGCGCGAGATGACCGAGTTCAACGAGACCGACTGGGCCAAGAGCTGGGTCACCACTCGTGAGGTCTCTGACCGTCATGGCGGCACCATCAACGTCCCGGCGCCGCCATGGCACTTCAGTGGCTACGACGGCACCCTGAGCGCCCAGGTGCCCGCGCATCAAGGCGAACACAACGAAGAAATCCTCAAAGAGCTCGGTCTGACCGCCGAGCAGATCGACGATTTGACCCAGACCGGAGCCTTGATCGAGCCGGCGCGCCAAAGTAGCCGATTGCAGGCAACGTTTGGTGACGTCGTTGTTGGGTAGCCCCGACTAGTAACGCGTACAGCAGCCCGCGCGTCGCAACAGAACTATCTGGGGGAGGACCTATGGCTCAGTCCATCGCGTCGCCGACTGACGTGATCAGATTTCTTACCGATCAGCACGAGCAGATCAAATCACTGTTCGCCAAAACACTTTCGGCGTCGGGCAAGTCTCGCGAGAACTCATTCGTCGACCTGCGGCGACTGCTCGCGGTTCACGAAACTGTCGAGGAGGAGATCGTTCACCCGCGCGCGAAGCGCAAGATCGCCAACGGTGCAGTAGTGGTCAACGAGCGGCTTACCGAAGAGCACGAAGCAAAGAAGGTGCTTCAGGAGTTGGAGAAGCTCGATGTCGACACCGACGAGTTCACGGCAAAGCTGACCGAACTCCGCGACGCGGTCCTCGACCATGCCGACCACGAGGAGCGCGACGAGTTCAAAAGGCTGGATGAGCAATTGACTAGAGAAGAGCTGGAAAATATGGGCCGCGCAGCGAAGCTCGCCGAAGCGATCGCGCCTACCCGCCCGCACGTGGGGGTCGAATCGCAGGTGGCCAACCTGGTGGTGGGGCCGTTCGCGGCGATGCTGGACCGGGCCCGCGACGCCATTATCGGCAAGGGCTGAGCCAACACCAGATCCGGGTTCGATCAGTGGGCGATTCGACGCGCTGACAAAGTCACTGTCCAGTCTAAATCGGACCGATTGTGCCGAAACGGTTTGATCGGCTGCGAGATGGGAAGCCGATAGAAAGCGGACGAGTTGATTAGCACGGCGGTCTATGCGCCGAGGATCAAGACACTGGTCCAATAAGAGTTTCGGCTCGTTCGCGCTGGAGGGGCGCAAGCTCCGCTACACCAAGAGAAAGGCTCGAACCATGGGGGACCACAACAGCGGACCGGAAGAAGCCATCAAGGGCGTCGTCGAGGGCGTCAAAGGTAAGGCCAAAGAGGTCGCCGGAACCCTCGCTGGTCGCAACGACATCATCGAAGAGGGCAAGGCCCAGCAGGACAAAGCCGACGCTCAGCGTGACGCGGCCGAGAAAGAGGCTGAGGCGGACGCCGCCCGTGCGGGCGCCAAGGCTGCCGAAGAGCGCCAGAAGCAACACCAGTAAATCCATGAACGCGAATGGGTCCGGTCTACTCGGCCGGGCCCATTCGCCGTATCGGGCGGGTAACGCGTTTCCTAAGCGATATGAGGGCTACCATGCTACGAACTGCTACTTATTGGCTGTGCGCTGGTTAGTGAGGTGGAAGATGGGCCTGGCTGACAGGGTTTCAAGCGTTGCCGCGTTCTTTCGGGCCGGATACGCCAAGGGCGCGCCCGCTACCGGTTATGTGCCGCTGTTAGCGCTACTGCGGCGGCGAGTGACCGACGACGAGATCACCGCAATTGCAAACAAACTGATCGCGCGTGGACGTCGGCTGACCGCCGATATCGGGGTGGAGATCACTCGGCTAACTGACGAGATGCCTTCACTCGAAGACCTGGCACGTGTTCAACATCGCATTGCGGCCATCAGGCGACCGGACGAAAGCTCGGAGCATCCAAGGCAGTAGTGGTCCGTCTCAGGTGGCTCCGGGAACCTCTTCGCGGGCTGCTACCGATCGGCCATCACCCGTGTCGAACACCTCGATGACGACGTCGCGGTCTCGGTAGGAGCCAAGCGATTTCAGTCCCTCGGTGGCGGCGATGACGGCGTTTGCCGCATCGCCACTCAGCGGGTAGTCGGCCACGGCGTGGCGCCAGTGCGCCGCGACGACAGCCGCACCCGTCTGGAGCTGGGCGATTTCGCGGTGTAATAGCTCCGCCAGCGAGTCGGCCTCCAAGTAGTAGGCGACCTCGCTGAGCACAACCAAGTCGAACGGTCCCGGTGGCCACGCGGCGTCCATAGAGGATTGGGCCAGCGTTACCCGATTCCGGCAGCCTGCCTTCTGTAACCGCGCATCAGCGCCACGCAACGCTGCGTCGGCTACATCCACCGCCGTTATGTGATCGCAGCGCTGAGCCAACAGCTCGGTCAACGTCCCGATGGAGCAGCCCGGCTCGAATGCGTGCCGGTATCGGCGGTTGGGCAGCAGGGCCAGCGTGATGGCGTATTTGCGCCGGTCGTACCAGCGCGTCGACAGCTGCCACGGATCTTCAGCGCTGGCATAGAGCCGTTCGAAGTAGGCGTCGGATAGCCGCGGGCTCAACGGAACACGACCTCGCCCACGCCAAGCAGCCGGCGCAGCACAAACCCTGGCAGCACCGGCGCCGAGCCGTCCGCACCAGGCTCGAATTGGCTCTGAAAGCATTGTGCAGCGAGGAATTTACGGTGAGCCGCGCGCTCCGGTACAGGCACTGAGTAGGCCCGGTCCCAAGGCACCGCCGGGTCGCCGGGCGACGCCCAATGCCACATCCAAACCGGATACTCCAGCAACGTGACGCCGGTGCGGTCGCACGCTGCCGCCGCCGCGCGGCCGATGGTCTCGTGATCGGGGTGTCCGTCCCCGCGCCAGGTCGCCGCACACCACGTCCCAGGAGCAACGTCCTCGAGGATCGCAGCGAGCAAATCGGTGAGTCGGTCCTCGTGGTCGGCCAGGCGACCGTCGGGCAGACCCAGCAAGGCGGGTGGAGGAACTCCCAAAATCTCTGTCGCCCTGAGTTGTTCGCCTCTTCGTATTGTTTCCAGATGGGTCCGGTGCGCCGGTGATGCGCCGAGTTGCGCGGCACCGCCGTCGCTGGCCGATACCACCTTGACCTTTACGCCTGAGGCGACCAGATGTGTGGCCGCCGCGCCCAGCCCCAGAGTTTCGTCGTCGGGGTGCGGCGCCACGATGACCAAGCCAGTGCATCGGGCCAGATCCAGCGGCGGCAATGGTTTCTTCTTGCGGGCGGCCAACCATGCCCACGCTGGGGTACCGCCGTTTTCCAGCGGCGCGGCCGCGAACCGGGCAGTGTTGCCGGTCTGGGCTGTTTTCAAGGCGGTCTCAACCCCGTCGGCCCGCGAGCTGCCCGAGTTCGGCCAGGTCCCGCTCCGCGTGGCTCTGCCGGATGTAGATGGTCAGGTCGGCGACTCGCTGGGCGTGCCGTCCGTCCTGGCACAGCGGGCCGGGGCCTAGGGCGCGGGCCGTGCGGGTGATGGCTTCATCGGCCGCGTGTTCCACGATTGCACGGACGCGCCGCGCGACCAGCTGGGCGGTATCGGCCCGATCGAACGGATCGGCGTCGATGTGGGTCGCGGCGGTGGCGAGTATCGCGTCGCCGGCGGCAATTGCGGCGTCCACCGCTCCTAAGTGTGCCAGCGCGTGCGGATCCGCAGATTCGGTTCTGGCGTAGCGGTATAACGGTCCAGAAAGTCTGCGCGCACCTCCGAGCCAGCAGGCCGCCACGGCGATAGCACCGTGCCAGAACCCGGGTCGATTGAGGTAGTCACCGGGCTCGCCGACGGGTACGGCTTGGGCATTGGTGAACTGCACCGACCGGGTGTCGCTGCCGGCCATCCCGGCGTTCCACCACGTGCTCGGCAACGGTTTCACGGCAGGGTCGGTGATCGCTACGGCGAATAGGTTCCGTGTTCCGTCGTCGAGCCGCGCAGTTACCAGCGCGTGTGTACAGAACCCGGCCCCGGAGCACCAGGCCTTCGTCCCGTTGAGCGTGATCGCGCCGTTGTCGGCCACAGTGGCGGCCAGGACCGCGCCAGGGGACTCGGCTGCCCACACACCCCATAGTTGGCCGGATTCGGGGGGTTTGCCGCCGAGTTCGTGGAGTATCGCGACGGCATCAACGTGAGCCTCAGCGATTCGGGCCGCCACAATGTCATCTTCGGCGAGCAGGCCCAGAAGTTGCCAACGTTCGGCGGTGCGTCCTGATGCGGGCAGTGGCAGGTCGAGCCGGCCACAGTCCAGCCAGTGCTGGACAACGCCCGCCGTCACGCGCAACCCTCCTGCACGAATTCCTCAAACTGCGCGAGGTGGTCGGCGAATCCGTGTGGTGCCCGGGCTTGACTTCGTGCCGACGTAGTGACCGACAAATCCGGGTCCCGGTCAATGCTGTACCCCGCTGCCTCGAAACGTGCTACCAGGTCGACGTCTTCGCCGGAGGGCAAAGACCGAAACCCGCCGACGCGCCAGTAAGCGTCGGCGCTGAAGCCCATGTTCGCTCCGTGGACGTGTGCGTGCGTGTCGGGCGGGCCCGCGTCCGCGTCCCCGTCGTAATCCGCCATGTAATGATCGGCGAAGTCAACGGAATGTTGATGCCAGTCGTCCACCCGCACTACGCCAAGTGCCATGTCGGCGCCGAGTCGCAGCTGATGAACCAGCCAGTCGGGGTCCACCTGGCTGTCGGCGTCTGTGGTTGCATACCAGCATCCGCCGCCGTCCCCGCGCAGCGATCGCACGTACCGGAAGCCGACCGCTCGTGCGGTCCCAACGTTGCCGGCGTCGACAGCGACAAAGTGAACGTCGGGCCCATACCGTCCGGCCAGTCTTGCGCTGCCGTCGTCGGTGGAGTCCAGGACCACGACGATCACGACAGGGATCGGCGCACACAGAGCTGCCGTCAGTAGCGCCCGCAGGCACGCTGGCAGGCGAGCCTCTTCATTCTGGGCGGGAACAACAACGGCGGCCTTGTTGTAGGTTCGGGCTACAAGCGTTGGCATATCTTGAGACTGCCCACTTTGCGGCCAGTTAAACGGACGACAAATTACCTGGCCCAATTCAGTGATTGCGCAGCTTGAAGATCAGCTTTTCTTTTGTCAGTCCTGAATACCCAGAGATGCCAAGCTCTTTAGCTCGCTTCTTAAGCTCCGGTACGGTCCAGCCGGTATAGGAACCGGCCTTGCCGCCTTTGCGGCCGACGGCGGATTTACCCTGCGCGGCAACGGCGTTGGAAATCCGCGCCGCCTTTTCCTCGGAGTCGCCCTGTTTGCGGAGATCACGATACAGCTTCTCGTTTTTTATCGATGGATTCGGCATGATGCACAACTTTCGCGTGTTTGAATGGGGCTTTGAATGGGACCCAGGTGTCAGGGTTGCCCTGCCCGGCGGTGGCTAAACGCCGGGCGGATTGTCCAGTGCGAAGGAAGTAGCACCGAGCGAGGCGGGGTCGGCGACGATTCGTTCAGCGACGATCCGCAACTTGACGTTCGATTGCTGAGACATCGTGGTAAGGAGCGAGAACGCAGTTTCGTCGTCCACTCCATAGCGCAGCATCACCATGCCGATGGCCTGGTTGGTAACCGCCCGTCGCGCGCTGATCGTCGTTACCTCATCGGTCAGTCGCTTTTGCACCTCCTTTTCGAACTGCTCCGTGATGTCGATGTAGAACCCGGCGACACCGGCGGGCGTGCCATCAGCGTTGAAGAACCGATCAGCCACCACAATGACCAGCCGTTCATTCCCGCGGGAGTCGACGATCCGGTTTCGGCTGGTGACAGCGGTGCCCTGCCGGTACACCTGCAGGATCAGGTCGCCCACCGTCGCGTTATCGTCGGGATGCCTGTGCGCCAGGACCAAGTCGGTAGTCGGGGTGACGGTGCCCGGCCGATAGCCGTGCATGCGGGCGACCTCGTCGGACCACTCCCACCGGTCGTCATGGACGAAGTAGCGGAAGTCGCCCACCGTTGCCCAGGATTTCGTTGGCACCGAAGACGCATTGCGCACCATAGAGTGAATTCCATTCGAGCCGTGTGCTATTGGTTGATCCGTGGCCGCGATTGCATAGTGTCCGCTATCGATTACCCCCGGGCTAGCAGCTGTAAACGACAGGAGTTTTCGAACTTATCGCCGTTAAGACAGCGTTTCCGCCCGCACCCGAGTCGTTGGCAGTAGGCTCGTTGCAGGTTGAGCCCACAGCCGCCCATGAACGGCGTCGATGCTCCCTGTCGCCCGTTTCGCTCACCGCCACACCACGACGGGGGCCACCACATGCCTGCTAATCCCGATGAAAACACACCGGAGCTATTCGATTGCGCAGGGGCTGGACTGCGTGTACATGCGCACAACGTCGCCACGGTCGTGTGCATCAGTGGCGAAATTGATGCCTCTAATGCCGATCGGGTCGGCGAAGCAATCCGCCGGTTCTCCCGGCGGAAGGCTCCGCTGATCCTCAATCTCAGTCAGCTGGATTTTCTTGGGATAGCGGGCTTTCGAGCGTTGATAAACCTCAATCACGAACACCGGCAGGCCCAGTTTCCTTCCAGCATGGTCACTGGTGCGGTGGTGCGTCGCCTGGCGGGCGTATTCCCCGATCACGGGCTGCCCATCGTTGCCTCAGTCCCAGAAGCCCTCGCAGCCCACGGAAGGGTCAGCTGGCCAAGGAATTAGCGGCATCCGCTTGCCGGGTCAGCCAGCCATGAACTGGTGATATGCCGACTCCAAATTCGCCGGCAATGCCGACACGTTGCACTGACGTTCGGTGTCGCCGATCGGTGCGAGAATTCCGCGCAGTTCGGTGTACTCCTGTGGGTGCGCGGTGAAATAGCTGCGGATGCTTGATTCCGCCTGCGGACGCGGCTGGTCGGTCGCGGCCGAAACAACTTGGTTGGCGCCCGGATGTGCGGCAAGGTACTGCTGCGCCGTGCCGGTCACCGACGAAACGGTGGCATTGACGCCGTCGGGACTGCAGTCGGGTGCCGCGGCTGCCGTCGGCGCCCCGACGATACCCATGGCGATCCCCCCGAGCAGAATGCCGGCGCTGACGCCGGCCGCTTGCCGACGCGCGGCGATGCTGCTGATTTTCATGATTGGCTTTGTCCTTAACGTTGAACAGTCTCGACCCGAATTCGCCTCCCGAATTCGTGAGCTTCCCCGACGGGTCCCGATCCCTGAACTCCAGAGTACCCAAAGGAGGCTCCAGCAAACGCCTTGGTCAGCCGCGCGGGACGAGGCCGCATCTAGGATGTGTGGACGATAGCGCTACGGCAGACGGGAGATCTCGTGGTCGAGATTCACCTACAGCGGGAGATCGCCGCTCCGGTGGAGCAGGTCTTCGACTGGCTTGCCGATCCGCCGAATCTGGCTGCCGCTCCGTTGGCGCTTAAGGCGCGTTACAGGAAGGACTCGTCGCCGCCCGGACCAGGCGCGGTGCGGGAGGTGATCGGGGTCGGCACGTGGTTCCGGGAAGAGATCACGGCCTACGATCGCCCGCGCAGCTACTCGTATCTGATCATTCGATCCTTCCCGCCCTTCATTCACGACGGCGGGACGCTGACATTTACCGCGTCGACCGAAGGAGCCCACGTCGATTGGTTGACCAACTACACCCATCCGGCCTGGGCGGGAGGCAAGCTCCTGGAGTCCGTCAGCCGTCGTCTGCTCCGTTCGAGTTTTGTCGCGATCCTCGATGCCTGCGCGAAGGAGTTGCGGAGCTAGCCGTGACTCCGCTAGCGATGCAACCGGTTCATCAACTGGCTCGCGGCGTATCGCCCACTGAACACCGCTCCGTGCACGCTGGCGGGATTGTTGACGCCGACGGCCTCGCCCGCCAGGTATAGCCGGTCTCCGATGGGCTCCTGTAGGCGGCGCCGGTCATCGAGACCGGAGCCGGGGGCGTGAAACGAATACGACCCTCGCGCAAAGGGATCGGTGGACCAGCTCGATGTCCGGACCTCGACGGGGTAGATGTCGTCGCCGAACAGCTGTCGGACGATAGGCTGCGCGCTGGTCATCAGGTCCTCGGCTGACGCGGACTCAGCGGCCCGGCCGCGATAGCCGGCGTTTAAAGCCAACACAATCGGGCCGGCTGCGGCCGGGAGGGTGAACCACTGCGCCCACATGCCCGGGCCGGTACCAATGTATTGGTAGAAGGCGTTCTCCGCCTGCCAGTTTCGCTGGCTGAAGCGGAAGTAGCTCTTGGACAGCACCCCGAATCCGAGGGCCCGCACGGCGTGTATGTGTGGGTCTGGAAGTGGTGGGTCGAAGGCAATGGCTCCGGATTTCAGAACTCCGAGCGGAACGGTGACGATCACGGCCCGTCCTTCGAACGACTGTTTCCCCGCTCGGACGATGACGGAGTCTTCGCGTCGCGCGATCGCGGTTACCGGCGTACTGAGGACGATCGGAAGTCCATCGGCGAGCAGCTTTGGCAGAGCGTCGTAGCCGTTGGTGACGGCGTCTTCGTCGCCGTCGGTGTATTCGCCGTCGTCATATGTCGTGGCGGAGAGTTGGTCCGCGTCGGCGGCGTATTCGTCCGCGATCTCGGTGGTGAGATAAAACGCCAATTCGGCGCGCTCGGAATAGGAGAGGTGTTTTTGGGTTGCTGCCGCGTCGACGGCGGCTCCCAGGCTTCCGCCGTCGACGTGATCGCAGGCCCGCGCCACGAACTTCCGCCAGGCTTTCTGGTCGTACTGCAGCGGCTGCAATTTGGGGTCAACGGCGAGTTTCGCCCAGTTGTAGTAGTCGGTGGGGGCAAGCTGCAGTTGAGCTTTCCGCGCCAGTTCCATCAGCGGGTTGTCGTTGGCGCCCTGGATCCAGGATGCGCCAATCTCCAGCGGTACGCCCCAATCTCGGGTGGTGCAGATCCGCCCGCCGATGCGATCACGGGCCTCGATCAAACGCACCGGCCAGCCGGCGTCGGCAAGGCTGCGGGCTGCGGCCAAGCCAGCCATCCCGGCTCCGACGATCAGGACCGACTCCGTGTCTGGCGGCGTCGGTGGCGGCGATGCATGATCCGATGAGCACGCGGCCGCGAGCGTGCCGCCGACGACGCTTGTCGCGGCGGCTAACAATTCTCGGCGGGACATCGCGGGCACGCGTGTCAGCGTCTCACACGCCGGCCAGGACGTTTCGGCTCATAGTTGGGCGGCGACTTCGGCGGCGGCCCGCTGGCCGGATCTGACGGCACCGTCCAAAAACCCGGTCCATTCGTCGGCGGTCTCGGTGCCGGCCCAATGGATCGGCCCAACCGGCTCGCGTAGCCACGGACCGAATCGCGTCCACGACCCCGGCGGTACCGCCGCGGTCGGGCCTCCGGGCGTAAATTCCTCTCTGTCCCAACGATGATCAACGTATTCGAGGGGCTTGAGTGCGTCGTCACCGAAGAACGACGCGAAGCAGCGCAGCGCGTCGCGGCGACGCTGGTCGGCGGGTAGCGAGTCGAACGCGCGCGCATCGACGAAGCCCATCAGGACGCCGGGCACTTCGACATCCGGGCTGGCGTTCGGGCTGACGTCGAAGGTGATGAACACCGGGCCTTCATCGGACAGCGCCTGGCCCGAGAAGCCGTCGGCCCGCCAGAACGGTGTGGGATAGGCCGCGTAGGCCTTGCTGAGCCGACCTTGCGGCCAATGCTTTGCGAGTTCCGCGTATTCGGCGGGCAGCGGGGGAGCGAACTCGATGGACGCGCGATGTGCCGGCGGAATCGCGACGATGACGTACCCGGCGTCGGCCTGCCCGCGATCGGAGGTGACGGTCACTCCCGCACCGTGGCGCTCGATGCGGCGGACCGGGGCACTGAGCACGACACGGGGACCGAGTTCGGCCGCCACCGCCTCGGCGATCTGCTGGGTGCCGCCCAGGAAATGGTCCTGCTGGGCTCCGTCCTCGACGTCGAGTAGGCGGTCGAGGCCGCCGGCGGCGTGGGTATACCGGGCCGCGTGCAGCATTGACACGTCGTCTGGTTCGCACCCCCAGGTAACCCGCGCCACGATGGCCAGCAGGTCGCGTGACGAGGCGCCGGCGCGTACCGAGCGCAACCAGTCGCCCAGCGATAACTCGTCGAGCCGGCGCGCGTGGCGTGCATCGAAGGGCGTCGATACCGGAATGCCCCGCGCAATTCGGTCGAATTGCCAACGGAGCCTGCCGATATCGAGCAGCCCGAAGAGCGAAAGTTTGGGAATGGTGCCGCGGTAGGAACGCGCGCGGCCTCGCCAGTGGATCACGTTCTTGCCGGCGTGATGAGTGGGGGTGGTTGGGATCTGGAGTTCGGCCGCCAGCGCCAGCACGGCGTCTTGGGTAGGGCCGACAAAGGTGGCGCCCATGTCTGCGGGCAGCCCCGCGATGCTGCCGGTGAACGAACGCCCGCCGACGCGGTCGCGGCCCTCGAAGACCAGCACGTCGTAACCCTGCCGGGTTAGTTCGCGCGCCGCGGTCAGTCCGGCAAAGCCTGCGCCGACTACAACGGCGTCAACCGTCCATCCGGGAGCTGTCACGCCCCTTAGTCAACCGCACCCAGGTCGCTAGGGCGCAACCGTTAACCAGTCGGCGAATCCGGACGGGTCGTGACGGCCCAGGGCCCCGTGCTCGTAGAGGCCCCACCCCTGCACCGGGTCGCCGTCACCGTCGCGGCACACTGCGCGGCCCACGTGGTCGATGACGCCGAAACCGGACCGCGCGATGATCGCCGGATCAGTCATGTCATAGGTCAGTCTTTCGGCGAATTTCTCGCCTTTCCATACGCCGTGTATCCAGTCGGAGTCGCCGCCGTAGCCCCCGCCGACGTGGATGGGCACCGGCAGCTTGGATTCGACATCGAGGTGGACGGGGGTGCCGTCGGGGGCGGTTGTGTCGATCGTGGCGCCTGTCGGGATCCGGGTGCCGGAACGATAGTGGATCTTGACCCGTGGCCAGCCCAGTTGCTCGACGCGACCGTCGCGCCAGACCCGGGTGCAATCGTTGAGTGAGCGGAACCCGTTTGGCTCCTCTTGGATAATCAGCACCACGGCGTAATCGTCGAATGCCATCGGGACGTAGAGCCACCACATGCCCTCGAACGGCGGATCGGCGGGGCGGCCCGCGGGTTCGGCCTCGCCGATCGGGCGGATGCCCCAGGACCTATCCCGGCTGCCGATCCAGGTCGCGGGGTCGACCTTGATTTCCTCACCGTCGATGGCGATGTGTCCGCTCCAGCTGCCCAGTTGCGCGAACCGCTGCGCGTTCAGCGTTACCCGGTTGCCGGCGCGCAGAATATGCGGTTGTTCCTGGACGACGTCGAACAAACCTTCCCAGGTGAGATCGGCCGCGACGCCTTCGGTTTCGTCGAGGATCAACCGCAGTTTGTGCAGCGGCTCGACGACCTCGATGCGGTACCCGTTGACGTTCTGATTGAGCCGGTCCTGGTCGATGGCGTCTGAAACGTGCACCGCGGTCTGCGAATCCCCGCGCCTGATGAGCATGAAGGCGTCCTTGACCCCGAGGTTGGGGTAGTAGCCGATACCGCTGATCAAAAAGATGTTTCCGGTGCGGTCGTGGGCGTTGAAGTACGAGCGATCGTAGAAGTTACGGTCGGAGGATCCCGGCCATGCGATCGGCTGGGGTACCTGATGTACCGGGAACTCGTCCAGCGGTCCGAGCATTACTGATCCTCTCCGATAAAGCGCTTCATCAATCCGGCGTGATAGAACAGCGACTCCACGTCTTCGGGCCTTTCGGTTTCGCCGAAATGCACCCGACGTGCGCCAGTGCGCATGAACACGAGAGCCCAAATCACTCCGCAGTACACGTAAAACCACCGCAGGTCACCCACTTCGACTCCGGTGAGCCGCTGATAGGTGGCGCGGACGTCGCTCTCGCGCATCACCTCTGGCAGGCCCGGCAGACCGGCAAGGCCGGTGAGTTCCTGAAACACCATGTGCGCAAAGATCATCCACGCGACGTCGATCTCGCGTGGACCGAGCGTCACCATCTCCCAGTCCAGCACCGCCACCGGTTGGAAGTCGCGGTACAAGACATTGCCCACCCGCGAGTCGCCCCACAACAGCACCGAGTCATGTGCGGCCACCTCGGCCGGCCAGTTGGCCTCGAGCCATTCGAAACTGCGCTCCAGCAGCGGAGATCGGCCGATGTCCGGCACCGCGAAGTCGTACCACGTACGCAACCAGTTGAACTGCCCGCGCAGCGCGGTGTCGCCGTGCTGAACCTCGGACAGGTAGGCAAACGTCTTCTCAGGGTTGGGGATCGAGTGCAGGGTGGCCAGCACCCCGACAGTGGCGTCCTGCAGTTCCCGCTGGCGCGCGGGGGGTGCGTCGGCGAACCAGTTGTTGCCGAACGTGTAGGGCATGACGTCGGGCGGCACCTCACCGTCGACGTAGTCCATCAGGAAAAAGGGTGTGCCCAGGACATCGCCGGTGGGTTCGAGCCACCGCACCTGCGGGACGGGCACGTCGGTCAGTTCGCCGACCGTCCGTATCACGTCGAATTGGTGGTCAAGCCGGTACGTCGGGAAGACCTGGATATCCTCGGCGGTGGGCGCGACGCGAGCCACAAACTTCTGCTCCGTTGCCTGCCCGTCCTCGCGCCAGCGGGCGGTCAAGATGATGGTTTCCGACGACATGCCGTTCGAGTCCACACCGCTTTCGACGGTCACCTCGGGTGCGGCGCCGGCGGGCAGCACCGTTGCCAGCCATTTCGACATCACCGCAGGCAGGGTGGTGACATCTCGGCTGGAGCGCTGGAGTCGGTCGACGTTGTCAACTGCAGGTTCGTTGGGCACAGGGTGCCTCCATTCTTGCCGCTTCTTTGCGGCAATTACGATACGGTAGGTAGCGTTATGAAAGCAGACCGGTCCACCGTTGACAAGGCCCCGGGCGTCGGGCGCCCCCGGGATCCGCGGATTGCCTCGGCGATAATGTCGGCGACCGCGGAACTGCTTGTGGAAATCGGCTATTCGAGTCTGAGCGTGGCCGCCGTCGCCGAACGCGCCGGAACCACCAAATCTGCGTTGTATCGCCGGTGGTCGAGTAAAGCCGAGCTGGTGCACGAGGCCGCGTTCCCGGTGGCGCCCACCGCACTGCAGTCGCCCGCCGGCGATATCGCAGCGGACGTCCGGATGATGATCGAGGCCACGCGCGACGTGTTCACCACGCCAGTGGTGCGGGCTGCGTTGCCGGGGTTGGTCGCCGACATGACGGCCGACGCCGAGCTCAATGCCCGGGTGATGTCGCGCTTCATCGACTTGTTCACCGCGGTGCGTACGCGGCTGCAAGAGGCCGTGGACCGGGGTGAAGCGCATTCCGGAGTGGACCCGGACCGGTTGATCGAACTCATTGGAGGAGCGACGATGCTGCGGATGCTGCTGCGCCCGGACGAGAAGTTGGATGACGCGTGGGTGGATCAGACCGCCGCCATCGTCTTGCACGGGGTGACAGGATGACTCGGCGCCTGGCGGGTCGGGCCGCGATTGTGACCGGCGCCAGCCGCGGCCTGGGGCGGGCGATCGCACTGGCGCTCGCCGCGGAAGGCGCGGCGGTAGCCGTTGTCGGGCGCACCGAGGCGGTATGGGACGACCGGCTGCCCGGAACCATTGGTGAGACCGTGGCCGCCATCGAGGCGGCCGGTGGACGCGCGGTAGCCATCCGCGCCGATCTGACCAATCGCGACGACATTGCACAGCTGGCAGATGCCTCACGAGATGCCTTGGGGCCCATTACTGTTCTGGTGAATAACGCGGCATTCACCGCTCCCGGCCGGCCGCCGACGCCCGGGGCCCAACCGCGGGCCAAGGTCGCCAAGGCGGCTCCCGCCGCCGCCAAACCTGGCTGGCCGCCGTTCCTCGGTACGCCGTTGCACGCGTTTCGCCGGCACTTCGAGATCGCCGTCTTCGCCAGCTACGAACTGATGCAGCTGGTGTGCCCGGACATGATCGACGCGGGTGCCGGCTCCATCATCAACATCACCTCTGTGGCGTCGCGGATACCTGGCGACGGTCCCTACCCCGACCGCGGCGGCGGTGTGCTGCCCGGCTACGGCGGATCCAAAGCGGCACTCGAACATCTCACCCAGTGCGCGGCGTTCGACCTCGCCGGCCACAACATCGCGGTGAACTCGTTGTCGCCGTCGAAACCGATTCTTACCCCGGGCCTGGCTTACTACGCGCGCGAATTCGCCGACACCGCCACGGAGGACGAATTCGCCCAGGCGGCAGTGAAGTTGGCGCTGGTGGATGCGGCTGTAGTGACCGGGCGCACGATCGGACACAGCGAGGTTCTGGACGGCAGCTTCCGGCCGTTCTCACTGGCATAGCTCAGGAGCTCCTCAGCTTTCGTCGCCGGGCGGGTCGGGATCTCCGCGCAGGAGTTCGTCGGGGTGATGTGCGTGGTTGATCTCCGGCGGTCCACTGCCGTCGGTCCACCCGAGTCGACCGCTATCGGTGACTGTGGTTCGCAGTTCCCCGCTGCTGGCAACGCAGTGGTCGCAGCCGCACGCGAAATACAGCTTGTCCGCATCGGTTCGGCCGTCCTGAGCCCAGTCCGGCACATGGTGAACTTCGCAGTGATAGCCCGGCTCGACACAATTGGGCCGGGTGCAGCCGCGGTCGCGCGCGTAGCAGATGAGCCGTTGGTCGGCGGTGGCGATGCGTTTCTGGCGGCCCAGATACAGTGGCCGCGCGGTGTGGTTGTCGAACACCGCCAGGTAGTGGATCGACTTGGCGGCCATCCGGATCAGATCTGACATCGGCAGCCTGGAACCGCCGCCGGTTCGCGCTGGCCAGGGCATTGGGACCGATGCGCCGGCCGCGGCGTTTGCGGCCTGTTCGAGCTCGGCCAGCGTCGTTGTGACGATGACCGTGACGGGATGGCCGCGGTGCGTACCGAGCTGGCCGGAGGCAATCGCGGTCTCCATGCCCAACTTGAACGCGTCGTGGCAGCGTTGGGCCGGCGTGCGATCGTCTCGAACGTCCGGGTCTTTCTGCTCGTTTCCGGGTTCATGGCGACCGGGCCGCACGGCGGCTTCGATCGCTTCGAAGGACGCGCGGGCCTCGGGGTCGAGCAATCCCTCAAGCCGAGACATTCCGTCGGGCCCCTGCGGACCCAAGCGCAGTCCGCGGCGGCGTGCTCGATCTTCGTCGGAGAAATTGCCGTCGGGGTTGAGGTAATCGGCGATTCGTTGTCCTAGCCGGATGACGACTCCGGAGTCGACTTTGGTCGCGTGCGCGACCAGCGTGCGCTCGGCTTCAGCGACGTCGGTGGGCGAGACACAGCTGGGCAGCACGTCGACCGCCCGGAGCACGGCGCGAATGTGGTCCTCGCCGACAGCGCCGGCTTGGACTGCGGCGGCCAACGCCGGCAACTCCGGTGCGATCGGCTGACCGGTAAGGGACCGCCGTGGGCGAATCCGTGCGGCCAATTTGAAGCGGCGCGTGATTTCTTTCGGGGTGACACGGAGTCGCGACCAGAGCAGGCTTCGCACGATCGGCACGAATTCAGACCCGTCGGGCGGGTCGGCGATTTCCCCGAAAAACCGATACATCAACCCGCGGTTCACCCGGTCCTGAGTTTCGAGCCGCTCAGCTACGTCGACACGGACGTTGTTGCTTACCAGGTTCGATGAGGTGCCAAGCAGCACCTCGTGGGCCGTGTCGATCGCGTCAAGAGCAGCTCTGATCTGCTCTTGTGCCTGCTCGGCAGCGATGAATCCCATGGCCCGAGCATATCGAACAAATGTTCGATACACGGGTAAGGGTTCGCCGGCTGTGGATGAATTGCCAACTGTGGATGTCTTTGCCGCCGTGCCGCCGCCACCCTTTCTGGCAGCACATGTGTCCGACGTGCCAGTATGAGAAAACCCGATGCCGCGCGGCGGCAGGCAGGTGTGCGCATGCGCGGTACGAAGCGCGGGATCGACAACCCGACGGGTCGCGTTGTTGGCCTGATCGTGCTGTTGATGGTCGCTGCCGCTGCCTTGCGCGGATACCTGCCGGCCCGTGACGCCGTGCGCGCTCAGCCGGGCCCCGGTCGAACGGCGCTGGCCTTCGTGGTGCTGGCCCTGACTGCGTCGCTGACGGTGCTGGCGATCGCAATCATCGCCCGTTTGCGAGATCCGCGTGCGATGCTGCCAGGGCCGGGGGATCTGTCGGGGATGCTCGGTGGCCGCGGTGGGCGACCGAGTTCGCGTGTATTGCTAATCGGACTTGCCGTCATCGTGGCTTGGCTGTTGCTCGCGATGCTGCTGGCCCGATTGTGGCTCCCGCACGCTGTCACTCCGTCGGCCCCCGCAGCGGGTCAGGGGGCTTCCCAGGCGCAGGGCACCGCCCCGGCGCCCAAACAGCACCCGCCGGACGACTCCGCAGACACGCTCGGGATCCTGCTTGCCAGCACGATCCCGATGCTGATTCTGATCGGCGTGGGGACCGTCACCATGTCGCGGCGGCGGCGGCGCGCGGCGCCAGCGGGTACCCTGCCGGACTACAACGACGGTCAAGGCGCCGAATTCCACCCCCCGCCAAAGAGTTCAGTGTCGCTGGTGCGGGCCGCCGAACGCGGGCTGGCCGAGATGGCGGACCTCAGCCGCGAACCGCGGGAGGCGATCATCGCGTGTTACGCGGCGATGGAACGCGAACTCGCGAATGTTCCCGGGGCGGCTCCTCAGGACTTCGACACCGCGAGCGAGGTGCTGGCCCGCGCCGTTGAACACCATGCGCTGCAGGCCGATAACGCAGTTCAGCTGGTGAACCTGTTCGCCGAGGCGCGGTTCAGCCCGCATGTGATGAAGGAGCGCCAGCGCGAGTTGGCGGTGCGTACGCTTCAGCTTGTGCTCGACGAGCTGGGCTCGAGGAGTGCCGCGTGAAACGGCTTATCGCACTGGGTGTTCTCCTCATCGTCGGGATCGAGCTGCTGGCGCTGCTCGTGCACGATCGCCGGTTGGTTTTGGCCGCTTCGGGCGTTGCCCTGGCTTTGGTGTTGCTCAATGTCCACCGGCTCCTGACGGATCCGGGTGCGTCCGACGCCGAGCCGGTCTCGGATGACCTCGGGGATTCGTTGCGCCGGTGGCTGTCCGGCACCGAAACGACGATCCGGTGGTCGGACTCCACCCGCGCGGACTGGGACCGTCATCTGCGTCCGATGCTGGCACGGCGGTTCGCAATCGCCACCGGCCAACGACAGGCCAAAGATCCCGCGACGTTTGACGCAACCGGCCAAATGCTGTTCGGCGCCGAATTGTGGAAGTGGGTTGACCCGAACAACGTCACGCGCACCGGTAGCCGCGAGCCGGGCCCGGGCCGAGGGGCGCTGGAGGAAATTCTGCAGAAGCTGGAGCAGGTATGACACAAGGCGTGACTCGGATATGAGCGTGCCGGCCGTGACGACCACGCAACGCTGTGAGGCGGTCCTCGATGAAATCGAGCGGGTGGTGGTGGGAAAGCGCGGTGCGCTCACGCTCATCCTCACTGCCGTCCTCGCGCGCGGCCACGTACTCATCGAGGATCTGCCCGGCCTGGGCAAGACGCTGATCGCGCGATCGTTCGCCGCCGCATTGGGGCTTCGGTTCACCAGGGTGCAGTTCACGCCGGATCTGTTGCCCGCCGACCTGCTCGGCTCAACGATCTACGACATGCAGTCGGGGCGCTTCGCGTTTCGGCCCGGGCCCATTTTCACCAACCTGCTGCTAGCCGACGAGATCAACCGCACCCCGCCCAAGACCCAGGCGGCATTGCTGGAGGCGATGGCCGAGGGCCAAGTGAGCATCGACGGCGAAACACACAAACTGCCAACGCCATTCGTAGTCTTGGCCACGGACAACCCGATCGAGTACGAGGGCACCTATCCGCTGCCCGAAGCCCAGCTCGATCGGTTCGCGATGCGCCTGGAGCTGCGGTACCTGTCCGAGCGTGACGAGACGGCCATGCTGCGCCGGCGCCTGGAACGCGGATCGGCCGAACCGACGGTGAATCAGGTCGTGGACGCCGCGGATTTGATGGCGATGCGCGAATCGGTCGAACAGGTGAGTGTGCATGAGGACGTTTTGCACTATGTGGTGTCGCTGGCCACCGCAACCCGGCGGCATCCGCAGGTCGCCGTCGGCGCCAGCCCTCGCGCAGAACTCGACCTGGTTCAACTCGCCCGCGCCCGCGCCTTGTTGCTCGGCCGGGACTTTGTGATCCCTGAAGATGTGAAAGCGCTCGCCGTTGTCGCCATCGCCCACCGGATCACCTTGCGGCCGGAGATGTGGGTGCGAAAGATTCAGGGCGCCGATGTGGTCGCCGAACTGCTGCGGCGCTTGCCCGTTCCCCGGGCGCATGAGACACATGAAACAAATGAAACACCTGGGTAAGACGGATGAACCTGGTGTGACCCAGCGGCCTGAGCTCGAATTCCACTGGCGGGCATCACAATTGACGTGTGCTCTCGCCGCCTGCGCCGGGATCGCGTTGACGGCTGCCGTGATCGGTGACCGCTGGCAGCTGATCGCGTTCGTGGCGCCGCTACTGGGTGTGCTGTGTTCGATCGGCTGGCAGCGCCCGGTGCCGCAGCTCCGGGTACACGCAGAGCCTGATTCGCAACGTTGCTTCGAGGGCGAACAGGTGCGACTGAGAGTGCGGGTGACGCAAGCCGGTGCGGCATCCGGCTCGGCCACGGTCGAATTGACGATCTCCGCTGTCGACGCAATGGAAATCGAAGTCCTCGAGTCGGACTCGGATCAGGCCAAAATCGTTTCAGTAAAGGCACAACGCTGGGGCCGCTATCCGATCCGAGCCCGCATTGACGTATTGGCGCGCGGTGGGTTGCTGGCGGGGACGGCGAACGCCGACGCCGCTGTCGTCATTGTGTTTCCGCTGACGCCGCCACAGTCGACGCCGATCCCGCAGACCGAGTTGCTCGACCGCCTTGGCGCCCACCTCACCGGACATATCGGTCCGGGTGTCGAGTACGCCGACATTCGTCCTTACGTGCCCGGCGACCAGCTGCGCGCGGTGAATTGGCCGGTGAGCGCGCGCCGCGGACGATTGCACGTGACGCGGCGAGTGACCGATCGCGCCGCGGACGTGGTGGTGCTGATCGACACATATCAGCAGCCGGCGGGGCCGGCGACCGACGCCGTGGAACGAGTGGTCCGAGGCGCCGCGCAGGTGGTGCAGACCGCCCTGCGCCACGGTGATCGCGCTGGGATCGTGGCGCTCGGCGGCAACCGTCCACGGTGGCTCGGCGCGGATATCGGGCAGCGTCAGTTCTATCGAGTGCTGGACACGGTGCTCCGTGCCGGTGATGGATTCGAAGACACCACCGGGACTTTGGCGCCGCGTGCGGCCGTTCCCGCCGGTGCGATCGTCATCGCGTTCTCCACTCTGCTCGACACGGAATTCGCGCTGGCATTGATCGACCTCCGCAAGCGCGGCCATGTCGTGATCGCGGTGGACGTTCTCGACAGCTCCCCGTTTGAAGCCGCGCAGGATCCGCTCGTCAATCGGATGTGGGCGCTGCAGCGCTCGGCGATGTACCGCGACATGGCCACCATCGGCGTCGACGTGGTGTCCTGGAGCGAAGAGCGCAGCTTGGAGCAGTCGATGGGCGCGTTGCCCGAGCACCGCCATCGGGTACGCGGACGGCTCCGGGGGTAGCCGTGGCACGAGTCCTCTCAACGGTATTCGGCCTGTTGATGGTGGCAACAGCCGCCGTCGGGTCACACGGGCCACCCATGATCGCGGGCGCGGCCGCTCTTGTTGCGGTGGGCGCCGGGATTGCTTACCGCCCGGCCGCAACCATCGCCGTCTTGCTGTCGGTGGCCGTGATCGTAATGTCCGAATCCGTCGCATCTGCTCGCCGCGCTGTCCGGGCTTTGCGCCGCTGCCTACCTGGTGTGTAGGCACGCGGTCGGCGGACTCGCCGGCGTCGTTATGGGTAGCTGGCCGACAGTTGTTGGCGCCGCAGGGTTTAGCTTCGCCGGGTTGGTGGCGACGTCGTTCCCGCTGCAGTTGCCGTGGCTACCGCTGGCGGCGCCACTGGCGGTGCTGGCGATCTACGTGTTGGCCACGCGCCCGTTCCTGGGCTGATCGATCAGTGCAGCAGCTGCGCCGCGTTGTCGGCCAGTTCGAGCACCGGCTGCGGGAAGATCCCCAAACCGACTGTGATCAGCGCACATACCGCGATGGCGACCTTGGTCAACAAGCTGGGCTCCAGGACATGCGGGGTTTCGTGGGTCTCGTCGTTGAAGAACATCGAAACAATGACCCGGACGTAGAAGTACGCGGCGACCCCACTGGAAATCACACCGATGATGACCAGTGGCACCGCGCCGCCCTGGGCGGCCGCCTTGAACACCGAGAGCTTGCTGATGAATCCACTGGTCAGTGGGATACCGGCGAAGGCCAGCAGAAACATCGAAAGCAGCCCGCCCACAACGGGTGAACGCCGTCCGAGGCCTGCCCAGTGCGACAGCGTGGCGTCTTCGACTCCGTCGGAGTTGCGAACCAGACCGACAACGGCGAATGCGCCGACGGTGCTGAAGCTGTAGGCGACCAGATAGAACAACGTCGCCGAAAGACCCGCCGCACTGTCGGCGATCACGCCGGTCAGGATGAATCCGACGTGGGCGACCGATGAATAAGCCAGCAATCGCTTGACGTCGACCTGGTTCACCGCGGTGACGGTCGCGACCGTCATGGTCAGAATCGAAATCGCCCACAGCACAGGCTTCCACTGGTCCTGCAGCGGCGGTAGCGCGACATAGAAGACCCGCAGCAGCGCGCCGAACGCGGCGACCTTGGTGGCCGCTGCCATGAACCCCGTTATCGGGGTAGGCGCACCCTGATAGACGTCGGGAATCCAGGAATGGAACGGCACCGCACCGACTTTGAACAGCAGCCCGACTGACAGCAACGCGACGCCCACCAGCGCCATCGAGTTGTCGCCGTGCTTCGACAACCCGGCGCAGATCCCGCTCAGGCTCAGGGTGCCGGTCTGCCCGTAGAGCAACGCCACACCGTAAAGGAAGAACGCCGACGAGAACGCACCGAGCAGGAAGTACTTCATCGCCGCTTCCTGCGACAGCAGGCGGCGGTTACGGGCCAGCCCGCAGATCAGGTACAGCGGCAACGACAAGACTTCCAGCGCAACGAACATGGTCAGCAGGTCGTTGGAGGCGGGGAACACCATCATGCCGCCCACCGACAGCATTACCAATGGGAAGAGTTCGGTCTGGGCGGCTCCGGCCCGTTGCGCTTCGCGCTCGGCGTCGCTGCCGGGAACCGCGGAAGCCTGCGGGGTAAAGGAATCCAGGCCACCCCCGACCGTCACCGCCACCTTCGCGCTGGCGGCCTTTACGGCGCCTGTTACGGCGCCCGTGCGTTCGGCCATGAAGACGACTGCCAGCATCGCGACCAACAGCACGGTGCCCTGCAGGAACAGCGCCGTTGGGTCGATCGCCACCGCGCCCAGCACGGCGGGGCGGCCCGCCCAAATCGTGTCGGCCACCAGGAGCACCGCGACGAACGCCGCGACCAAACCGGCAAACGTCGAGCGTCACCTGCGCGCCATACCGAAGCCGTCTCGGCACGAACGCCTCGACCAGGACGCCGGCCACGGCGACTCCGAAGACGATGAGCATCGGGCTCAGCAGGAAGTACTCGATACTGGGAGTGGGGAGGGTCATCGGTGCGATCCTTCGCCTGGGGCGGCCTTCGTAATTGGACGGGTCACACTCGGCGCGGGATCATGCTGGCCGATGGTCGTCATGGTGTTCTCGACCGCGGGATTGATCAGATCCAGCACGGGCTTGGGGTAAACCCCGAGGACAAACAACGACGCGATCAGCGCACCCACGACGACAAGCTCGCGCGGCTTCAGGTCACCGATGTCTTCGTTGCCCGCGGCGACGGGCCCCGTCATCACCCGCTGGTACAGCCACAACATGTAGACCGCCGAGAGGACCAATGCGGTGACCGCGAACCCCGTCGCCAGCCAGTAGCGGCTGAATGAGCCCAGCAGCACGAGGAATTCGCTGATGAACGGTGCCAGACCGGGCAGCGACACGGTGGCCATGGACGAAACGAGGAACGTCCCGGCCAGGATGGGGGCCACTTTCTGCACGCCGCCGTAGTCGGCGATCTTCCGGCTGCCGCGGCGAGAGATCAAGAAGCCCGCGATCAGGAATACCGCTGCCGTGGAGAGGCCGTGGTTGAGCATGTACAGCGTCGACCCGCTCTGTCCCTGGCTGGTCATCACGAAGATGCCCAGGATGATGAAGCCGAAGTGCGAGATAGAGGTGTAGGCGATCAGGCGCATGATGTCCTTCTGGCCGATCGCCACCACGGCGCCATAGATCACCCCGATGACGGCCAGGACGATGATCGCGGGACGGAAATACGTTGAGGCGCCTGGAAACAGCTGCAGGCAATAGCGCAGCATGCCGAAGGTGCCGATCTTGTCCATCACCGCCGTGATCAGTACCGCTGTGGCGGGGGTGGCCTCGACGCAGGCATCGGGCAGCCAGCGGTGCAAAGGCCATATCGGTGCCTTGATGCCGAAGGCGAACATGAAGCCCAGGAAGAGCGCCTTGATCACTGCGGGGTCTGCGCTGTATCGGCCAGAAGAGAAGCCGGCGACGATGTCGCGGAAGTCGAACGTCCCGGTGCCGTGCTTCGCGGTCACCACGTACAGGCCGATCACCGCGGCCAGCATGATCAACCCGCCGAACAGGTTGTACAGCAGGAACTTCACCGCGGCACGCGACCTGCCGGCACCTTTACCGAAGCCGCCGATCAGGAAGTACATCGGGATCAGCATGGCCTCGAAGAATACGTAGAACAGCAACACGTCCAGCGAGACCACCGCGATCAGCACCATCGACTCGATGGACAGCACCAAAGCGATGAACGCGGGCGCTCCTCGCTCACCACCGTCGTTCCAGCCCGCGACCAGCAGCACCGGAATCAGCACCGTGGTCAGCAGAATCAGCACCAGCGCGATGCCGTCTACGCCCAGGGTGTAGCCGGCGCCGAACGCCGGTATCCACTCATGGCTTTCGACGAACTGGTAAGGCGCGCCACCGACCTCGAACCCTGCCGTGACGATCGACGGCCACCAGCAGCACCAACACGCTGATGAAAAGGCCGGTCCACTTGGCCAGCTTTTCCACCTCGGCGGGCATCAGGACGATCAGCACGGCACCTACGAGCGGCAACAGCCACAGGATGCTCAGCCACGGCAGAATCACCACAGTTGCACCGCCAAGATCGTCGCGATCACCAGCGCCGCACCCGTCAGCATCTCCAATGCGTAGGAGCGGGCGAAGCCGGTTTGCAACCCCCGCAGGCGATCCGAGGTGCGGCCAACCAAGGCGGCCAGCGCGTTGACCGAGCCGTCCACCCGCGCGTTGTCGACTTCGACCAGCGCGTCCGTGAATTGCGCGCCAGGGCGCATGAACACCTCCTCGTTGAAGGCATCGCCGTAGAGGTCGCGGCGTGCGGCCGTTGTCAGGACCGACACTTCGGCGGGGGCTACCTCCGGGGTGACCGCCTTGCCGCCGTACATCCGGTAGGCCACCGCGATACCGACGGCGACGACCGTCAGCGCCACGGTGGTGCTGACCCACGCGGGCAGGGCATGGGCGGCTTCTTCATGAACCCCGACAACGGGTTCAAGCCAGTGCTGCAGGGTGCCACCGACGGCGAACAGGCCGCCGGCGAACACCGAGCCGAAGGCGAGCAGGATCATCGGCCCGGTCATCAGAGCGGGTGCCTCATGCGGATGCGCGTTCGGGGCCCAACGCTTTTCGCCGAAGAAGGTCATCAGCATCACCCGCGTCATGTAGAACGCGGTGAGGCCCGCACCGAGCAGCGCGGCGCCGCCCAGCACGTAGCCCCGGACACCGCCTTCGTGAAGCGCCGCCTCGATGATCGCGTCCTTGGAAAAGAAGCCCGCGAACGGCGGCACGCCGATGATGGCCAGATATCCCAGGCCGAACGTGGCGAACGTGATCGGAAGAGCCTTGCGCAGACCGCCGTACCGGCGCATGTTCTGTTCTTCGTGCATCGCGTGGATGATCGAGCCCGATCCGAGGAACAGCCCGGCCTTGAAGAAGCCGTGGGTGAGCAGGTGCATGATCGCGAAGGCGTAGCCGGCGGGGCCCAGTCCGGCGGCCAGCACCATGTAGCCGATCTGGCTCATCGTGGACGCGGCCAGTGCGCGTTTGATGTCGTCCTTGGCGCAGCCGATGAAGGCGCCGAACAGCAGGGTGACGGTGCCGACGATGACCACGCCGAGCTGTGCGTCGGGCGCCAGGTTGTACAGCGGGTTGGAGCGCACGATCAGGTACACACCGGCGGTCACCATGGTGGCCGCGTGGATGAGGGCGGATACCGGGGTGGGGCCCTCCATCGCGTCACCCAACCAGGCCTGCAGCGGAACCTGTGCGGACTTGGCGCAGGCGCCCATCAGCAGCAACAGCCCCGTCGCGGTCAGCACGCCACCGCTGGCGCCGGGCGCCGCGGCGAACACTCCGGCGTACGAGAGGGTGCCGAAGGTGCTGAACATCAGGAACATCGCCAATGCCAGCCCGGCGTCCCCGACGCGGTTCATCACGAACGCCTTCTTGGCCGCCGTGGCCGCGGTCGGCTTGTGGTACCAGAAACCGATCAGCAGGTACGAGGCCAGGCCGACGCCTTCCCAACCGACGTAGAGCACCACGTAGTTGTCGGCGACCACCAGCAGCAACATCGAGGCCAGGAACAGGTTGAGGTAGCCGAAAAACCGGCGGCGGTCCGGGTCCTCGGCCATGTAGGCGATCGAATAGATGTGGATCAGCGACCCAACGCCAGAGATCAGCAGTACGAAGCAGATTGACAACTGGTCGATCTGCAGTCCGAGGTCGACCTGCAGCTGGTTGACCGGGATCCACGTGTACAGCTTCTGGTGGATGACGCGGTCTGTGACGTTCCGGCCGAGCAGGTCGGCGAGCAGCGTCGCACCTACCCCGAACGCCGAGAGCGCAGCGGCAGTGCCCAGCCAATGTCCCCACGCGTCAGTGCGTCTGCCCCCGAACAGCAGAATTGCGGCGCCCGCCAGCGGCAGTGCCACGAGCAGCCAGGTGTAGTCAGTCAGGTTTGTCACGGCGGCAGTCTCTACCCTTTGAGTAGGTTCGCGTCGTCGACCGACGCCGATTTGCGGGCACGGAAAATCGTCATGATGATCGCCAGGCCGATGACGACCTCGCAGGCGGCCACCACCATGGTGAAGAACGCGATCATCTGCCCGTCCAGTTGGCCTTGCAGCCGCGCGAACGTGACGAACGCCAGGTTGACGGCATTGAGCATCAGCTCGACGCACATGAACATCACGATGGCGTTGCGTCGCAACAGGACTCCCGAGGCGCCGATGGTGAACAGCAACGCCGACAGGTAGAGGTAGTTGGCCGGGTTCACGACTCGCCCCCTTTAACCGCCCCTGAGACAGCCTCGGGGAGAGCCTCGCGGGGAGGGGTCGGCGCGCCGTCCGCACCCCTGCTTTGCAGGATCGACGAGACCGACAGTTCCGAGTACGAGCCGTCGGGCAGCAGCGCGGCCGAATCCACCGCGTTTCGGCGCGCGTACACACCCGGGCCGGGCAGCGGTGTGGGACGCCCGACACCGCGGAATCGTTCTTCGGAGAGTTCGCGCTGGGTCTTGCGGTGCTCAAAGCGCTCGCGGTGGGCCAACACCATGGCACCCACGGCCGCGGTGATCAGCAGCGCGCTGGTCAACTCGAACGCCCACAGGTACCGGGAAAAGATCAGAAAGGCCAAGCCTTCGACGTTGCCGTTGGCGTTGGCCGCGGTCAGTCCGGTGTACGTCCTGGTCGACACGTTGCCGATCGCGGCGATCAGCAGAACGCCGAATGCCAGGCCGATAACCACGCCCGCCACCCGCTGTCCGCGCAGCGTTTCCTTCAGCGATTCCGCGGAGTCCACGCCAATCAGCATCAGCACGAACAGGAACAGCATCATCACCGCGCCGGTGTAGACAACGACTTGAACGACGCCCAGGAACGGCGCGTCCTGGACCATGTAAAGGACCGCCAGGCTGAGCATCGTCATCGCCAGGAACATCGCCGAGTACACGGCGTTGACAGCCATGATGACCCCGAAGGCGCCGATGAGCGCGAGCGCACCCAGCACCCAGAACGCCACCGCTTCGCCCGCGGACGTGTGAACGATTACGGCGTCAGCCAAGTTAGAAGCCAGGGTGACGCCGGTCATTTGGCTTCACCAGTTTCGCGCAGGCCGTGTGCGGTGACGTTGCCCTGGTAGTAGTCCCGGTCGGTGGCGCCCTCGGCCCTCGGGTGGGGCGGCGCGAGCATGTCCTGCAGCAGCGGGGCCAGCAGCCGGTCCTTCTCGTAGATCAGGTCGGCTCGGTTGTCGTCGGCCAGCTCGTAGTCGTTGGTCATCGTCAGCGCGCGGGTCGGGCAGGCCTCGATGCACAGTCCGCAACCGATGCAGCGCAGGTAGTTGATCTGGTAGACCCGGCCGTAGCGTTCGCCCGGGGAAAACCGCGCCTCGTCGGTGTTGTCGGCGCCCTCGACGTAGATCGCGTCGGCCGGGCATGACCAGGCGCACAACTCGCACCCGATGCATTTCTCCAGGCCATCCGGGTACCGGTTGAGCTGGTGGCGGCCGTGGTAACGGGGTTTGACCGGGCCGGGCTTCTCCGGATACTCCTCGGTGATCCTCTTCTTGAACATCGAACCGAACGTGACGCCGAAGCCGGCGACGCCGTCAAGGAATTTAGGCACTTGCTGTCTCCTTGCTTTCCTTGCTCTCGACCATCTTCTGGCCCGGAAGCGGAGGTGTCGGGAACGCCGGTCCGGCGGCGACGATTGCGGCGGCTTGTTCGCGGCGCAGCCGCCTGAGTTTCCTGCCACGCGGGGCGGCGAACGGTCTGCGCAGTGACAGCACCAGGAGGACGGCAAAGACCAGGCTGCAAATCACCAGCAGCGTTGTCCAGTGCTCATAGCCCTCGTTGCGCAGCGTGCGGATGACCGCCGCGATGAGCACCCATACCAGCGATGCGGGGATCAGCAGTTTCCAGCCCAGCGCCATGAACTGGTCATAGCGCAACCGGGGCAGGCTGCCGCGCAGCCAGATGTAGATGAACAGGAAGGTCCACATCTTGGCGGTGAACCAGAGCACCGGCCACCAGCCGGTGTTGGCTCCCGCCCACATGTCGATCGGCCAGGGCGCGTGCCAGCCGCCGAAGAACATCACGGTCGCGAGCGACGAAACCGTCATCATGTTCACGTATTCGGCAAGCATGAATATCGCGAACTTCAGCGACGAGTACTCGGTGTGGAAGCCGGCGACGAGTTCACCCTCGGCCTCCGGTAGGTCGAATGGGGCTCGGTTGGTTTCGCCCACCATGGAGATGAGGTAGATCACGAACGACGGCAGCAGCAGGAATATGTACCAGACCCGGTCCTGCGAGCTGACGATCTCCGACGTCGACATGGTGCCGGCGAACAGGAAGACGGCCGCGAACGACAGCCCCATCGCCACCTCGTAGGAGATGACCTGGGCGGTCGATCGGACGCCGCCCAGCAGCGGGTAGGTGGAGCCCGACGACCAACCGGCGAGCACGATGCCGTACACCCCGATCGCCGATAGTCCCAGGATGAACAGAACCGCGACGGGCAGGTCGGTCAGCTGCAATGGAGTCCGGTGACCGAAAACCGACACCTCGGGGCCGAACGGGATGAACGCGAACGCGGTGAACGCGGGGATCACCGAAATGGCCGGCGCCGCCATGTACACGAACCAGTCGACGCCGGCGGGGGTGATGCTCTCCTTGAGCGCGAGCTTGATCCCGTCGGCCAGACTTTGCGCGATGCCCCACGGCCCCGCGCGGTTGGGGCCGGGCCGCAGCTGCATATAGCCCAGGATCTTGCGCTCGGCCAGGATTGCGACCAGCACGTTCAGCATGAGGAACACGAAGATGGCCAGCGCTTTACCCACCACCAGCCACCAGGGATCGTGTCCGAAGGCACTCATGCGCTTACTCCGATCTTTGACGACGCTCCCGGTGGTCACGCCGAGCTGGCGCTGAACCGCCGAACCCGGCGAGTTGAGCGGAAGCCACGCCACCCGGTCGGGCATCTCGGTGATCGCCAGCGGCAGGGTGATTGAGCCGCGATCGGTGCTGACGGTGACCGCGTCGCCTTCGGCGGCGCCGATTTCGGTCGCCGAACCGGCCGACAGCCGTACCACGGGGGTGCGCGCGGTACCGGCCAGATGTGGCTCGCCGTCTTGCAGGCGGCCGCTGTCGAGGAGCATTCGCCAGCCGGTCAGCACCGCTTCGCCCGCCCCCGGTTGCGCCGGCGGTGTCACCGTGACCTGGGGGCCGCCGGCACGTTTGCCGTCCCAGTCGCCAAGCGCGGCGGCTTCCTCGCGGGCCTCGTTGACGTCGGACATCCCGAGGTAGACGCCCATTTCGTCGGCCAGCGCGTCGAGCACCTGGTGATCCGACCGGGTCGCCTGTTGGGTGGTTCCGTGCAGTGCGGGAGCGAAACCGCGGAAGCGCCCCTCCCAGTTGACGAATCCGCCGGACTTCTGTGTCGTCGGGGCGACCGGGAACACGATGTCAGCGCGTTCGGTGACGGCGCTGTGCCGCAGCTCCAGACTGATCACGAAGTGTGCGGCATCCAGCGCGGCCAGCACCACTTCGGGATCGGCGAAGTCGTCGGGTTCAATGCCGCCGACCAGCAGTGCGCCCAGCGACCCGTCGGCCGCGGCGGCGAGGATGCTGTCAACGTCGCGTCCTGCGGCAGCAGGCAATTCGTCGACATTCCAGGCCGCGGCAACCTGCGCTCGGGCCGCGTCGTCGGCGACCGGACGGCCACCGGGCAGCAACGTGGGCAGCGCACCGGCTTCCAGCGCGCCGCGTTCGCCGGCGCGCCGCGGTACCCACACCAGCCGGGCCCCGGTTGCGTCGGCGAGCCGCGCCGCCGCGGAGAACCCGCCCGCAGCGGTGGCCAGGCGCTCCCCGACCATGATGACCGCGCCGGGCGTTGCCAGCAGATCACCCAATTCACCGGTGGCCAGCCCGTCCAGCGTCGCGGCCTCTGCGCCGGGAACGGTCTGCAGCAACCGGCCCGACATCTTGTGCAGCGCGCGGGTGGCGAATGGGGCGACCGCGTAAACCGGGACGCCGTGCTTGCGTGCCGCCTTGCGCAGTCGCAGGAACACGATGGGCGACTCTTCTTCGGGTTCGAAGCCGACCAGCAACACCACCGGCGCCGTTTCCAGGTCTGAATAACTCACCGTCGCCGGCCGGCCCGCGACGCGGGCGGCCAGGAATTCGGCTTCCTCCTGAGAGGATGGGCGGGCGCGGAAATCGATGTCGTTGGTGTCCAACGTGATTCGAGCGAACTTGGAGTATGCGTAGGCGTCCTCCCAGGTCGCGCGGCCACCGACCAGCACACCCGTGCTCCCACGGGCCGCCTCCAGTCCCCGGACCGCGGTGGCGATCGCATGGGACCAGGACGCAGGCTGCAGCGAGCCGTCGGCGTCTCGGATCAGGGGAGTGGTGATCAGGTCCGGTTGGGTCGCGTACCTGAACGCCCAACGGCCTTTGTCACAGTTCCACTCTTCGTTGACTTCGGGATCGTCACCGGCAAGCCGCCGCAGCACTTTGCCGCGGCGGTGGTCGGTGCGCTGCGCGCATCCCGACGCGCAGTGCTCGCACACGCTCGGGCTGGAGACCAGGTCGAACGGGCGGGCCCGGAACCGATAGGCGGCCCCGGTCAGCGCGCCAACCGGGCAGATCTGCACGGAGTTGCCCGAGAAATACGAGTCGAACGGCTCGTTGGCGTAAATGCCGACCTGTTGTAAGGCACCGCGCTCTTGCATGTCGATGAACGGATCGCCGGCGATCTGCTCGGAGAACCGGGTGCACCGGGCGCACAGAATGCAGCGCTCGCGATCCAGCAGAACCTGCGAGGAGATGTTGATCGGTTTAGTGAAGGTGCGCTTGACGTCTTCGAAACGAGAGTCGTCGCGGCCGTTGGACATTGCCTGGTTCTGCAGCGGGCATTCGCCGCCCTTGTCACACATCGGGCAGTCCAGTGGATGGTTGATCAGCAGCAGTTCCATCACGCCGTGCTGGGCCTTATCGGCCGCCCCGGAGGTGAGTTGGGTGCGCACCACCATCTCGTCCGTGGCCACGATGGTGCACGACGCCATTGGTTTGCGCTGCCCCTCGACCTCGACCAGACATTGCCGGCAAGCGCCGACCGGATCCAGCAGCGGGTGGTCGCAGAAGCGCGGGATCTGGATGCCCACCAACTCGGCCGCGCGAATCACTAGCGTTCCCTTGGGAACAGTGACTTCGACGTCGTCGATAGTCAGCGTAACCATGTCCGGTCGACTCAGCTGATCGCCGGTCTCGGTCTTCGCCGCACTAGTCATGAGCGCCGCTCCTCCTCATCGCTTCGCTCTGCATCGTCACTGCGTGTCATTGGGCCCCGTCCCTTTCGCGCTAACGACGCTCAGCATGGAGTCTCGCGGGTCGAACGGGCATCCGCCGCCCTCGACGTGAGCGATGTACTCGTCGCGGAAGAGTTTGATCGACGACAGCACCGGGCTGGCCGCACCATCGCCCAACGCGCAGAACGACTTTCCGTTGATGCCGTCGGCAATGTCCGCCAGTTTGTCGATATCCTCGAGAGTGGCTCCACCAGTTTCCAGCCGCTTGTAGATCTGGTCCAGCCAGAAGGTGCCCTCCCGGCAAGGGGTGCATTTGCCGCACGACTCGTGCTTGTAGAACTCGGTCCAGCGCCACACCGCGCGCACCACGCACGTGGTTTCGTCGAAGATTTCCAGCGCCTTGGTCCCCAGCATCGAGCCGGCCGCAGCGACGCCCTCGTAGTCCATCGGAACGTCGAGGTGCTCGTCGGTGAGCAAAGGTGTCGACGACCCGCCGGGAGTCCAGAACTTGATCCGGTGCCCTGCACGCACTCCACCGGCGTAGTCGAGCAACTCGCGCAGCGTGATACCCAGCGGGGCCTCGTACTGGCCGGGGTCGGTGACGTGGCCCGACAGCGAATAGAGCGTGAAGCCAGGCGATTTCTCGCTGCCCATCGACCGGAACCATTCGACCCCGTTCAGGATGATCGACGGCACACTGGCGATCGTCTCGACGTTGTTGATCACCGTCGGGCAGCCGTACAGCCCGGCAACGGCGGGGAACGGCGGCCGCAGCCGCGGCTGGCCGCGACGGCCCTCCAGCGAGTCGAGCAGCGCGGTTTCCTCGCCGCAGATGTATGCGCCCGCACCGGCGTGCACAACGAGTTCCAGATCGTATCCGGAGCCGGCGATATCGCGGCCCAGGAAGCCGGCCGCGTAGGCCTCGGCCACGGCGTTCTGCAGGCGGCGCAGTATCGGCAGTACTTCACCGCGCACGTAGATGAACGCGTGGCTGGCCCGGATCGCGTAGGCGGCGATGATGACGCCTTCGACGAGAACGTGCGGCGTCGCCAGCATCAGCGGGATGTCTTTGCAGGTACCGGGTTCGGACTCGTCCGCGTTGACCACCAGGTAATGCGGCTTGGCGGCCGCGCCGCTGTCGCCCTGCGGGATGAACGACCACTTGGTGCCCGTCGAGAAGCCCGCGCCGCCGCGTCCGCGCAACCCCGAATCCTTGACGATGCCGATGATGGCGTCGGGTTCCATCGCCAGGGCTTTCTTCAATGCCTTGTAGCCGTCGTGGCGTTGATACGTCGCCAGGGTCCACGACTCGGGGTCGTCCCAGTAGCTGCTGAGCACCGGGGTTAACGGCGTCGCCTTGGGCGTGGTCGCGGCGGTGGTCATGCCTGGCCCTCCGGGGCCGCCGGGGCCTGCATGCCGTGTTCCCTTGCCACCTTGAGCCCGGCCACTGTTGCCGGGCCCACTCCGCCCTGACCTTGATCAGGGCGCTCATCGGGCAGGCCCGCCAGGATCCGCGATGCCTCGCGGAAGTTACACAGCGGCGCAGCTCCCCGGGTGGGGGCCTTGGGTGTGCCGGCCCGCAGTGAGTCGACGAGCTCGCGCGCCGACCCTGTCGTCTGGTTGTCGTAGAACTCCCAGTTGACCATCATGACCGGCGCGAAATCACAGGCGGCGTTGCATTCGATGTGTTGCAAGGTGACGGCGCCGTCGGGCGTTGTCCCGTCGTGGCCGATGCCGAGATGTTCTTTCAGGTCATCGAAGATCGCGTCGCCACCCATCACGGCGCACAGCGTGTTCGTGCAGACACCGACCAGATAATCGCCCGTGGGACCGCGGCGGTACATCGAGTAGAAGCTGGCGACCGCCGACACCTCGGCGCCGGTCAATCCCAGTTGCTCGGAGCAGAACTCCATTCCCGCCGGGGTGATGTAGGAGTCCACGGATTGCACCAAGTGCAGCAGCGGCAACAACGCAGACCGCTTGTTGGGGTAGCGACCGATGATCTCCTTGGCGTCGACCTCCAGTCGCGCCTGCACCTCTGGTGAATACGACTGCGGAGCACCCTCAACCACGAACTGGTGCGGCTCTTCGGGTGGCGGGCCGAGCCGGATGAAGACCCGTTCGCCGCTGCTGCCCGCGCCTGGCGCTGTCACCGGTCGACCCCTCCCATTACCGGGTCGATGCTGGCGACCGCGGAGATCAGGTCGGCGACCATCCCGCCCTCGCACATCGCGGCGACCGCCTGAAGATTGGTGAACGAAGGGTCTCGGTAGTGCACCCGGTAAGGGCGGGTGCCGCCGTCGCTGACCATGTGTACCCCCAGCTCCCCGCGCGGCGATTCGACCGCTGCGTATACCTGACCCGCCGGAACCCGGATGCCCTCGGTGACCAGCTTGAAGTGATGGATCAACGCCTCCATCGAGCCGGTCATGATCTTCTCGATGTGCTCCGGCGAGTTGCCCATGCCGTCCGCGCCCACCTGCAGGTCGGCCGGCCAGGCGATCTTGCGGTCCTCGACCATGGTCGGGCCGGGCTCCAACTTGTCGAGGCACTGCTCGACGATCTTCAGCGACTCCAACATCTCGTTGACGCGAATGATGTAGCGCCCGTAGGCGTCACAACCGTCAGCGGTCATCACGTCGAATTCGTAGTTCTCGTATCCGCAGTAGGGTTCGCTCTTGCGTAGGTCGTGCGGCAACCCGGTGGAGCGCAGTATCGGCCCGGTGATGCCGAGCGCCATGCATCCGGCCAGGTCGAGATAGCCGACATCCTCGGTGCGCGCCTTCCAGATGGCGTTCGCGCTGAGCAGATCGCCCATCTCGAGTATCGCGGCCCGCAACGGCGGGAGGGCCTCGGAGATCTCGGTCTTCGCGTTCGGCGGCAGATCCTGCGCGACGCCCCCGGGGCGGATGTAGGCGCTGTTCATCCGCAACCCGGTGATGGATTCGAACAGGGTGAGGATGATTTCGCGCCCTCTGAAGCCGGTGAACATCGGGGTCATGGCGCCGAGCTCCATGCCGCCGGTGGCCAGCGCGACCAGATGCGACGAGATGCGGTTGAGCTCCATCATCAGCACGCGGATGACGTTGACGCGTTCCGGTATCTCGTCGGTGATGCCGAGCAGCTTCTCCACGCCCAGGCAAAAGACGGTCTCGTTGAAAAACGGTGACAGGTAGTCCATCCGGGTCACGAAGGTGACGCCCTGGGTCCAGTAGCGGTATTCGAGGTTCTTCTCGATCCCGGTGTGCAGGTAGCCGATTCCGCAGCGGGCTTCGGTGACCGTCTCTCCCTCGATCTCGAGGATCAGCCGCAGCACACCGTGGGTGGACGGGTGCTGGGGGCCCATGTTGACGACGATGCGCTCGCCCGGGTCGGCTTTGCGGGCGGCCTGGACGACGTTGTCCCAGTCCTGGCCGCCGGTGACGACGAGCGTTTCCGTTTTGGTCATCTTCGTTTTTCCATCGTCAGTTGTAACCCCTGCGCTCGTCGGGCGGAGGTATCTGCGCGCCCTTGTATTCGACCGGGATGCCGCCGAGCGGGTAGTCCTTGCGTTGCGGATGCCCCTGCCAGTCGTCGGGCATCTCGATCCGGGCGAGCGACGGATGCCCGTCGAAGATGATCCCGAAGAAGTCGTAGGTCTCGCGTTCGTGCCAGTCGTTGGTCGGGTAAATGCCGTAAAGCGTCGGGATGTGCGGATCACCGTCCGGCGCAGACACTTCCAGCCGGATCCGGCGATTGTGGGTGATCGACTGCAGCGGGTAAACGGCATGCAATTCCCGGTCGGCCTCGTGCGGGTAGTGCACACCGCTGACGCCCAGGCACAGCTCGAAACGTAGCTCCGGTTCGTCGCGCAGACGCTGGGCGACCTGCGGTAGCAGGTCCCGGCGCACGTGCAGCGTGAGTTCGCCGCGATCCACCACGACCGACTCGATCGCGTCGTCCGGGTCGACGCCCGTGCGCGTCAGCGCGGCGCCGAGGTTGTCGACGACCCCGTCGAAGTAGCCGCCGTACGGGCGGGGGCTGCTGCCGGGGAGTGCGACCTCGCGCACCAGCCGCCCGTATCCGGACGTGTCGCCGGAGCCGGTGACACCGAACATGCCGCGGCGAACGTTGATCACTTCCGTTCCGGCGGCGGGCGTTTGAGCTTCTCGGTGTTCTGGGTGGCTGCTTGTTTCGGGTCGTGATCCGGTGAGCTCATCGCAGCAGGCCACGCATCTCGATCGTCGGCCTTGATCCCAGCGCCGCCTGCTCGGCTTCGGCGATGGCGGTTTCCCGGTTGACGCCCAGCGGCATTTCCTGAATCTTCTCGTGCAGCTTGAGGATTGCGTTCAGCAGCATCTCCGGGCGGGGCGGGCAGCCGGGGAGATAGATGTCGACCGGAACGATGTGGTCCACGCCCTGCACGATGGCGTAGTTGTTGAACATCCCGCCGGACGACGCGCATACCCCCATGGCCAGCACCCACTTCGGCTCGGCCATCTGGTCGTAGATCTGGCGCAACACCGGTGCCATCTTCTGGCTGACCCGTCCGGCGACGATCATCAGGTCGGCCTGCCGCGGCGTCGCCGAGAACCGTTCCATGCCGAATCGGGCGATGTCGAACCGCGGTCCGGCGGTTGCCATCATCTCGATGGCGCAGCACGCCAGCCCGAACGTCGCCGGCCAGAGCGAGTTCTTCCGGACGTAGCCGGCCACGACCTCGACCGTCGACAGCAGGATGCCACCGGGTAGTTGCTCTTCTATGCCCACGATTTACCTCAATCCCACGTCAGGCCGCCGCGGCGCCACACGTACGCGTAGGCCACGAAAACCGTGAGCATGAATACCACCATCTCGACGAGCGCGAACGTCCCCAGTGCGTCGTAACTGACCGCCCAGGGATACAAGAACACAATTTCGATGTCGAAGACGATAAACAGCATTGCAGTCAGGTAATACTTCACTGGGAACCGCTGTCCCGCCGTCGCGTGCGGGCCGCTGACCGGGGTCTCGGTGGGCTCGATTCCGCACTCGTAGGCGGCCATCTTGGACTTGTTGTAGCGGGACGGGCCGGCCAGGCTCGCGATCACGACCGAGCCGATGCCGAACGCAGCGGCGATGGCTGCTAGCACCAGGATGGGTATGTACGCGTTCAATTCGCTCCGTCCGTCGTACGGGGCCACCAGTGCGGTGGCCGGGGGGCGGTGGCTGGGCTGCTGTGACGGATCGGGTCTGTTCCCGTCACAGTGATCATCAACATAGCGTCGTGATGGTCGGTGCGCTTGTCCGGGGTGATGCTATCGCTCCGTCGTAGTTTCGTCGCGCCCGAGCGCGTTCCTGCGGCGCGCTAACCAAGGGCATATGACGGACTGCGGAGCGTTTGGCTCGCGGCTTTAATTCGGACAGCCGGGCTCGTGGGCCGTTTCGGATCAGATTTCCCGGCGCCCGAAACCATTTGGGCGATGGCACCGCTACGCATTGGCTCCGCGGCAGCGTTTCCGTATCGCAGCAGGTGAGGGCGGCACTGTTTGGTAACGCACCAGTTGGTCGCCGCAAGTTAACGCGTTTCGGGATCGCGCATCGCAACTAATCGACAACACGCTCTCGAGGAGTGGCCGACGGTATTGAGAGGCATTAGAAACGACTGGGCACACGCTATTCGGTGTGCTTGCAGAGGCCAATTCTTTGCACGCCGTTAACCTGTGCGCGCGAATGCGACGGTAGTTAGCGGCTAAGCAGCGGGCGCCCGCAACAAGCCGAGCACCGTGCGGCCCAACACGATGGGGTCGAGCGGATGCGACACCGCTCCTTCGGCGCGCGACCAATTCGCCAGCCACGCATCGTCGGCCCGACCGGTGAGGACCACGATCGGGGGGCACGTCTCGAGCTCGTCCTTGAGTTGCTTGGCGATTCCCATGCCGCCCGTGGGCGTGGCCTCGCCATCCAGGATTGCCAAGTCGATGCCACCTTTGTCCATCGTGCGAATCACGATGGGGCCGGTAGCGACCTCGACGTAGTTCAACTCGGGCAGATCAGGATGCAGGTGCTTACCCAGCGCCTGCATCACTGTCTCGCGGGTCTGGACGTTGCTGCTGTAAACGAGTATCCGCAGGGCGATTGTGGAGTCGGGCACGTTGCAGATGGTACTGCTAACGCGCCGGGTGCGTCGGGCACTGGGTGCTCCGATGCTGGCGCGCGGCCGCGACAATGCGTTCGGCGGTGCCGGGTGAGCCGCTCCAGTGGGTGTGCAGATATGACGCGTGCACATTGTCGCGGACGAAGCCCTCGGTCACGGCGGAGCCTCGGGCGGTCCACGACCAGGCGTTCGCGCCAGCGTCGGCTGTCCGCACTTGGGTGCGATGGAACTCGTGGCCGTGCACCCGTGCTCCCTCGGCTGCGATGGGCGAATCGGTTCGGGCGACGGCGGCGCGATAACCGAGGGTCAGCCGATCGGTCATCTCGGTATCGATGTCGAGGACGGCGCACATGGGTTGGTCGTTCAGCCTTCGGGACAGGTAGAGCAGACCAGCACACTCGGCGAGTACGGGCACGCCCAGGGCCGCGAGTTCGGCCACCTGGGACCGGAGGGTTGCATTGGCCGACAGGTCGACGGCGTGGATCTCGGGGAATCCGCCCCCGATGACGACGCCGTCCACGTTGGGCGGAAGCCTTTCATCGTGCAGGGGGTCGAAGCTGACGACCTCGGCCCCGGCCCGGGTCAGCAGTTCGGGATGTTCGGCGTACCCGAAGGTGAACGCAGCGCCGGTGGCCACGGCGATCCGCGCACCCGGGGCGGCGGGCGGCGGCGTCTCGTCTATTTGCTCCGCGATGGGTCCGGCGGTCGCGGCGATGCGCACCAAGGCGTCCAGGTCGATGCTGGACATGATCGCTGCACCGAGTGCATCGACTGCGGCTCGGGCCTCACGCTGGCGTTCGGCGGCCGGGATCAGCCCGAGATGTCGTGAAGGCACCGTGAGTGCGTCCCGGCGATGGACGGCGCCGAGGACCGGGATTCCGGTCGGCTCGATGGCGGCGCGCAGCAGTTGCGCGTGGTACTCGGAGCCGACCTGGTTGAGGATCACGCCGGCCAGGCGGACGCGGGGGTCAAATGTCGCAAACCCGTGCAGCAGCGCGGCGACCGACGAGCCGACCCCCGACGTATCGACGACCAGGATGATCGGAGCGTTGAGGAGCCGTGCGACGTGGGCCGTCGAGGCGAAGTCGCCGCCGACCGGTGAGCCGGCCCCGCTCGCGCCGTCGAACAATCCCATGACGCCCTCGATCACCGCGATGTCGGCCGGTGTCGGTGTGCGGGCGCCGTGCGCGAACAGCGGCACGATGCGGTCCTCGCCGACCAGCCACGGGTCGAGGTTGCGGCCAGGGCGTCCAGCGGCCAGACCGTGGTAGCTGGGATCGATGTAATCGGGGCCCACCTTGTGCGGAGAGACCGTCAGACCGCGGCTCCGCAGCGCTGCGAGTAGCCCGGTCGCGATCGAGGTCTTCCCGTGGCCGCTACCGGGCGCAGCGATCACGACCCGAGGAATCCCTACCATTCGATGCCGCGCTGGCCCTTCTGTCCGGCGTCCATCGGGTGCTTGATCTTGGTCATTTCGACGACCAGGTCAGCTGCCCCGATGAGATCGGGATGTGCGTCGCGGCCGGTGATCACGACGTGCTGATGACCGGGTCGCGTGGTGAGTGTGTCGACGACGTCGGACACCTGGATCCAACCCCACTGCAAGGGATAAGTGAACTCGTCCAGCACGTACATGCCGAAACGCTCCGAAGCCAGATCGCGCTTGATCTGCTGCCAGCCTTCGCGGGCGTTGGCGGCGTGATCGTCGGGGTCACCCCGCTGGATCCAGGACCAGCCCTCGCCCATCTTCTGCCAGACGACCTCGCCGCCCTCGCCCGTCTGTTCGTGCACCCGGCCGAGCGCGCGCAGCGCCGCCTCTTCACCCACGCGCCATTTGGAGCTCTTGACGAACTGGTAGACGCCGATCCCCCAGCCCTGATTCCAGCCGCGGAGTGCCAGACCGAACGCGGCGGTCGACTTCCCTTTCATCGGGCCGGTATGCACGATGAGCAGCGGACGGTTGCGACGCTTTTTGGTGGTCAGACCGTCGTCGGGAACAGTCTGGGGAACGCCCTGGGGCATGGTCAGGCAGCCTCCCGGTAGGAGCGGACCGCGCCGGCCAGGCCGTCTGCGGAGAGCTGTTCGGGTCGCAGGCATTCGGCGCCGAGGGTGTCAGCCAAAGCCGCGGCCAGACCGAGCCGGATTGGCCCCGATTCGCAGTCGATGACGATGGCCGCGACGCGGGATCGTCGAAGTAGGGCCGCCGCCGCGAACGGTTCGGCTCCCGAGGTGTGCCGACCGTCGGTGACCACAACGACCAACGCCCGCCGCTGGGGATCGCGCAGGTGCTCGCGTTGCACCGTCGCATACACCTCCAACAAGCCAGCGGCGAGTGGCGTTCGCCCACCGGTCGGCATGCTTTCCAGCCGGGCAGCGGCCGCGTCGACCGACGAAGTCGGAGGCAGCAGCACCTCGGCTGCTGCCCCACGGAACGCGATCAGTCCCACCTTGTCCCGACGCTGGTACGCGTCGAGCAGCAGCGACAGCACGGCACCCTTCACCGAGGCCATGCGTCGCTGGGCAGCCATGGATCCGCTGGCATCGACCGCGAACAGCACGAGATTCGACTCGCGTCCCTCGCGCCGACGCTCACGCAGGTCGTCATGCCTCAGCACCAGCCCCGCACCGTGCCGCCCGCGCTGGCGCTGGTGGGGCGCGCTGGCCGTGAGGGTGGCCGGGAGATGAAGGTCGTGTAGCGGGCCCGCCGGCCGACGCGCCCCGATCGTCCGCCCGCCGTCGGTATAGGCGCGTGAGCGGCGCCCGTCGGCCCCGGTGCCCTTGCCCGGTGCCTCGAGCCGGCGTGCGCGGAAGGTGGCGCCGCTGCCGACGACGGACTCACCAGCGGCCGCGCCGGACGGACCGTCGCTAGGTTGGCCGGCTGGTGCGTCGTCATCTCCCGACTGGCTCGGTGCGCTCTCGGTCTCGTCAGGGGCCGGAGCCGAGTCGGGCGGTTCGGGGTCGGGCTCATTATCGGGCTCCGGGCCTAGCGCGTCTTCCAGGCGCTGTTCGTCGTCGGGGCTCAGCCCGGGCGCGTCGAAGGGATTGCGACGACGGCGGTGCGGCAGCGCGAGGCGCGCCGCAACTCGGATGTCCTCGCGGGCGACGTCATCGGCCCCGCGCCAGGCGGCGTGTGCCGCGGCAGCCCGCGCGATCACGATGTCGGCCCGTAGCCCGTCTACGTCGAAGGCCGCGCAGATCGTGGCGATCTTTTCAAGAGCCGCGTCGTCGAGCGCGACTGCACCGACTTGGGCCTGGGCCTTTGCGATTGTCTCGGCCAAGGCTGATTGCTCGCCGGCGAAGCGGGCCAGGAATCCCGCCGGATCGGCGTCGAAAGCAAGGCGGCGCCGGATGACCTCGGCCCGAAGCCCAGGTTCGCGCGGCGCGGACACCTCCACGGTGAGGCCAAAGCGGTCTAGGAGCTGCGGGCGCAGCTCGCCCTCCTCGGGGTTCATCGTGCCGACCAGCAGGAATCGGGCAGAGTGCCGCACGGAGACGCCTTCCCGCTCCACGTAGTTCGTGCCCAGCGCAGCGGCGTCGAGTAACAGGTCGACGAGGTGGTCGTGCAGCAGGTTGACCTCGTCGACGTAGAGCACGCCGCGGTGGGCGGCGGCAAGCAAGCCGGGTTGAAATTTCGTTACGCCCTCAGTCAACGCCCGTTCGACGTCCAGCGATCCGGTCAGCCGGTCGTCTGTCGCTCCGACCGGAAGTTCGATCAGCCGGCTCGGTCGCAGTTGGGCCGCAGCGGCCGGCGGGTGCGGGCCGTCGGGGCACTGAGGGTCTGGCGCGGCGGGGGAGCAGGAGAAACGGCAACCGGCGATCACCTCGACCGGCGGCAGAATTGCGGTGAGCGCACGGACGGCCGTCGACTTGGCCGTGCCCTTTTCGCCCCGGATGAGCACCCCGCCGATCGCGGGCGAAATGGCGTTGAGGATGAGGGCCAGGCGCATGTCGTCCATGCCGACGACCGCGCTGAACGGAAACTGGTCCTGGACGCCAGGAACGGTCTCGATCACGACCACCGCCCTTTCACACGGCAGGTATCCACAACAGCCGTTCGCCGCCGATCGTCTCACAGCAGTGCTGCAGACTGTGAGCCGTGCCCACCAGCTCAGTAACCGTCGTCGGCGTCGGCGCCGACGGCTGGGACGGCCTCGCCCCGGCTTCCCGGGCGGTCGTCTCCGCGGCCACGGTGATCATCGGCAGCTCCCGGCAACTCGACCTGCTTCCGGGCGAGGTATCTGGCCTGCGAGTTCCGCTGCCCAGCCCGCTCATGCCCGCGCTGACGGCACTCCTTGACCGGCAGGATCCCTCCGGGATAGTCGTACTCGCCAGCGGTGACCCGTTGCTCTACGGCATTGGCTCAACGCTCGTGCGACTCCTCGGCGCTGATCACGTCACCGTCCTGCCACATCCGTCGTCGGTGTCGCTGGCCGCCGCCCGACTCGGCTGGTCGCTCGACGACCTGGAGGTGATCACGACCGTCGGCCGTCCCCTTTCATTGCTGCACCCGGCGCTGCAGCCCGGCCGGCGCTTACTCGTCCTGGTCTCCGAGCCCACCGCGGCCGCCGACATCCGCCAACTCGTCTGTGATCGCGGGTTCGGGGCCAGCCGGCTGACCGTGCTCGCCGATCTCGGCGGACCGGACGAATCCATTTACCCGACCGGAGACGTCGGAGACGGCGTCGGCCCGCACAGCCGTTTGGCGATCGTGGCGATCGAGTGTCTTTCCGATCCCGGCACGACACTGCTTCCCCGGACGCCCGGGCTTCCGGACGAGACGTACAACGGCTTGGGACCGGACGGCCAGCTCACCAAACAAGAGATCCGCGCGATCGTGCTGGCCGCGCTCCGACCGGTTCCCGGACAGCTGTTGTGGGACGTGGGGGCCGGATCTGGAAGTGTCGGCATCGAGTGGATGCGGGTGCATCCGGCCAGCCGGGCCATCGCGATCGAGCCCAAGGCCGACCGCCGTGAACGGATCGCTGCTAATGCCTCGGCCCTGGGCGTCCCGGGGCTGACCATCGTCGCCGGGACCGCACCGGCGGCCTTGGTCGACCTGCCCACGCCCGATGCCGTCTTCATCGGCGGCGGGGTCACCGTCGACGGTGTCGTCGCGGCCTGTTGGGGGGCCCTCGCCCTCGGCGGACGACTCGTGGCCAACGCCGTCACCATCGAGAGCGAGCACGTCCTCGTCTCGTGGCAGGCTCGGCTCGGTGGCACTCTGACCCGCATCTCGGTCGAGCGCGCCGGCGCCCTCGGAGGTTTCACCACATGGCGACCAGCGCTGCCCGTCGTCCAGTGGTCCGTAGGCAAGCCCGCATCTCGGGAGAGCGAATGACCGTCCACTTCGTCGGTGCTGGACCGGGCGCGGCCGACCTCATCACCCTCCGCGCGCAACGACTACTCTCCCGATGCGACGTATGTCTTTACGCCGGCAGCCTGGTCCCCGACGAAGTGCTGGCGCACTGTCCACCCGGTGCGAGATTGGTCGACACCGCCGAGCTGAATCTCGATCAGATCACCGACACCATCGTCGGAGCCGACGCGGACGGGCACGACGTCGTTCGACTTTGCTCCGGCGACCCGGCGGTCTTCAGTGCCGTCGCCGAACAGGCTCGCCGTCTGGACCGTCTCGGGATCGCCTACGACGTCACCCCGGGCGTGCCGGCCTTCGCCGCGGCCGCCGCGGCGCTTCGGCGCGAACTCACCGTGCCCGAACTCGGCCAGACGGTGGTGCTGTCTCGCATCGCCCAACGGGCCAGTGCGATGCCACCCGGTGAGCAGTTGGCCGCACTCGGGGCGACCGGCCCGACACTGGTTCTGCACCTCGCGGTACAGCGCATAGACCAAGTTGTCGCCGAGCTCGAACCGAACTACGGTCCGGACTGCCCTGTTGCGGTCGTTGCGTACGCCAGCCAACCGAATGAGGTGATGCTCCGGGGGACGCTCCGTGACATTGCGGCTCAGGTCCACGAGGCGGGGATCACCCGCACAGCGGTGATCATCGTCGGCAGGGTGCTGGCGGCCGAGGGCTTCCGGGACAGTCACCTCTACTCGACGAGCCGCGATCGCGGCTCGTCGCGCTGAGCTAATCGGCGGACGGCGGACGGCGCAGCAGATAGGTGTCCATGATCCAGCCGTGTTCGGCGCGCAGCCGGGCCCGCGTCTCGGCGATCTGCTCCGCGACTTCCCCGAGGCGTCCGGCAATCAAGGCCTCGTCCGCCGTACTCAGGTAGGCGCCCCAGAACACCTCCAACGACGGATCGCTCAAGCCGGCGGCGGCGAATCCTGAATCGAGCATCACGACGACGCTGTCCAGGTCGGCGGGAAGGCCGTCGGCTATGCGCCGGGCCGGCGTGATGTGAATGGGCTCGCCGATGCGGTTGAGCGGGATGCGGTGGGCCGCGGCCAGGGCCTGCACGCTCGTGACGCCCGCGATGACGGTGTAGTCGAACTCGACGGTCCGCCCGGCCCGGATGCGGTCGACGACGCGCAGCGTGGAGTCGTACACCGACGGGTCGCCCCAGACCAGGAAAGCGCCCACGCCGTCGTCGGCCAGTTCGGTTGCGATCGCGGCGCCGATGCGCTCGGCGCGGGCATCGTGCCAGTCCTGTACGGCTTCCTGGTAACCGTCGCTGGTCAAAGAAGGCGAGCGGTCACGATGTGATTCGCGGATCTCGACGACGCGGTACCGGGGTTCGGTGACATGGCGGCACAGGATCTCGTCGCGGACGGCGTTGAGGCCGGACTTGCGGTCACCCTTGTCGATCAGGAAGAACACGTCGACCCGGTTGAGGGCCCGCACCGCCTGGACGGTGATCTGGTCGGGGTCCCCTGGACCAATGCCGATGACGAGCAGTTCACGCATACGCTCAGTGTCGCGCACGCGTCGTTAGGCTCGGTCGGTGCGCATCCTCGTCCTGGGCGGAACCCGCGAGGCCCGCGCGCTCGCGGCCGAGCTGGCCGCGGGGGGCGTGGAGGTGGTCTCGTCTCTGGCCGGGCGGGTGCAACGCCCCCGCCTCCCCGAAGGGTCGGTACGGATCGGCGGCTTCGGTGGTGCCTCTGGGCTGGAGTCGTACCTGCGCAGGGGGAGGTTCGACGCCGTTGTCGATGCAACACATCCGTTCGCCGAGACGATCAGCGCCAACGCCTCGATCGCCGCTGCGCGGGCCGGACTGCCGAGGTTGGTGCTACGCCGTCCGGGCTGGGAACTCGACCCGTTGTGGCGGACGACAGCCGACATGGATGCGACGGCGGCGACCGTCCGGGCCTGGGCGGGCGAGTCGGTGTTCCTGACGACTGGCCGGCGCGACCTTGCGGTGTTCGCGCCGGACGATCGTCACCATTTCCTGGTGCGGACGGTCGATCCGCCCTGCGGCCCGGTGCCGCCGAGGATGACGTTGCTACTCGATCGCGGTCCCTACACCGTCGATGGGGAACTCAACTTGATGCGCGAGCACGAGATCGGACTGCTGGTGACCAAAGACAGCGGAGGCGACATGACCGCCGCGAAGTTGCACGCCGCACGGCAACTCGGCCTCGCGGTCGTCGTCGTACTGCGGCCGCCGGTACCCGCCGACAGCACGGTCATCTCGACGGTGTCTGAGGCGATGGAGTGGCTCGACGCTCAGCTCGGATAGCGGCGGGGCGTGATCACCCGCGGTGCGATCGAGCCCGCGGCGACGACCCGGGACTGGCTCGAACCGACGATCAGCAGGCAGCGCATGTCTACCTCGTCGGGATTCAACTCCTCCAACGTCGTTATGGTGATGCGCTGATCCTCCGATCCGACGGCTCGACCGATCACCACCGGGGTGGTGGGCGCGCGGTACTTCAGCAACAGCTCCCGAGCATCCACGAGTTGCTGGCGGCGGGAATTCGACGCCGGGTTGTAGATCGCGATCGCGAAGTCGGCCGTGGCCGCCGCTTCGAGCCGGCGCGCGATGACCACCCAGGGCTTGAGCCGATCCGACAGTGAGAGCACGACGTAATCGTGGCCCAGCGGTGCGCCCGCCAGGCTGGCGACGGCCTGGGCCGCAGTTAGCCCGGGAACGATCCCGACCGGGACGTCGGCGAAGCGCTCGTTGTCGGCGGCCACCTCGAGCACGGCCGTAGCCATCGCGAACACCCCGGGGTCACCGGAGGAGACGACCGCGACGCGCCGGCCGCCGAGCGCCAGGTACAGCGCGAATTCGGCCCGTTCGGCCTCGACCCGGTTGTCGCTGCCGTGGCAACGCTGACGTGGGTTGATCGGGACACGCTCGACATACGTCGTGTAGCCAACGATATCGTCGGCCGCAGCCAGTACGGCCATCGCTTGCGGCGTCAGCCAGTCGCGGCCTCCCGGCCCCAGTCCGACTACATCCACCCGCCCGCGGGTGGGCTCGCTGGACACGCCTGCGGATGCGGGGGCCGGGCGCCCTCGAGCCTCGGTCCCCGGAACTATCACGATCGACATGTAGGGAACACCGGCCGGGTCGACCTCGCCGGCCGGTTGCGTCAACTGACCGGCCCCCGAGGCGCGTTCGACGTAGTGGGCCTGGTCAAGGCGCCCCGCGTCCTTCAGCGCCTGCGCGACCTCGGCGTAGCTGCGGCTGAGCTTCATGATCGCGGCGGCATCGGTGGTCTTCAGCCGCTCGGCCAGCTGCTTTCGGCCCAGTGTTCCGGGCAGTACCGTCAGCACGTCGTTGCCCTCGACCAGCGGCATCGCCAAAGCCGCGCTCGCGGCGCTGACCGAGGTCACCCCGGGCACGATCTCCGTGCTGAACCGACCGTCGATGCGCTTATGCATGTGCATGTAGCTGCTGTAGAACAGCGGATCTCCCTCGGCCAGCAGGACGACGTTGCGTCCGGCCGCCAGGTGGGACACGAGTCGGGTCGCCGCCCGCTCGTAGAACTCCTCGATCGCTCCTTCGTAACCGCCGGGGTGGTCTGTCTTCTCCGTCGTAACCGGGTAGACGAGCTGCTCCTCGATCTGATCGCCGCGCAGGTAGGGCTCGGCGATCGAACGAGCGACCGAGCGACCGTGGCGGGCGGAGTGATAGGCGATGACGTCGGCCGACCCGATTAGCCGGGCCGCCTTCACGGTGACCAGTTCCGGGTCACCCGGGCCCAGTCCGACGCCGTACAGAATTCCGGCCATGACTACTCGTCCTCGCTGGCGATCGCGTTGACGGCCGAGACGGCCAGCGCGCTGCCGCCCCGACGCCCGTGCACCACCAGAAACGGGTAGCCGGATTCGGCCAGGGCGAGCTTCGACTCGGCCGCGCCGATGAATCCGACCGGGAGCCCCAGAACCGCCGCCGGCTTTGGGGCACCCTTATCGAGCAGGTCGAGCAGGTGGAATAACGCAGTCGGCGCATTACCGATGGCGACCACGGCCCCATCGAGGCGGTCACCCCACAGCTCGAGCGCGGCGGCCGATCGCGTGTTACCCAGACGTCGCGCTCGTTCGGGCACATCCGGGTCGTTCAGCGTGCACACGATCTCGTTCGCGGCCGGAAGCCGTTTGCGGGTTATGCCCGCGGCCACCATGTGTGCGTCGCACAGGATCGCAGCGCCGGTGCGGAGCGCCGCGCGGGCCGCCGCGACCACGCCGGGTGAATGCTCGACGTCACCCGCCAGCTCGACCAGCCCGCAGGCGTGGATCATCCGGACCACGATTGGCGCGGTGTCGGCGTCGAAGCGGTCGAGGTCGGCCTCGGCCCGGATGGTGGCGAAGCTGCGGCGGTAGATCTCTGCCCCGTCGCGGACGTATTCCCGCATCACGCTCCTTCGATCCGGTAGCCGGATTCGGTGGCGACGACATCGATGTCCGTCCGCGTGCCGCGTCCGCAGCGACGTTCACACCCGCTCCAGTGCACGATCTGGCCGGGCCACCGGTCCAGAGCCGCGCGGGCGTCAGCCTGGACGTCGGCCAGTGCTTTGCCGCAGCCCGGCCGGCCCACGCAGGCCGAGACGTTCAGCCACCGCGAGTCCGCGGTGACGCCCAATCCGAGTTCGGCCGCGTCGACCGCTGCGCCCGTGTCGGCATCGGGGAGGACGATCGTGCGCCAGGGCGTGATTCTCGCGGCCCGGTCGCCGATGACGCCCGTGAGCCAGCGCAGCTGCTCCCGGCTGAGCCGTCCGAGTGGCACAGCGACCACGAGTGCGACGCCGCCGCTGAACTGTCGCACCAGTCCGGCCGGGGGCGGCCCGCCGGACTCGACGTCGGGCTCGCTGGCCGGCGCGAGGCCCAGCCGGGCGGCGACCCGGATCCGCACCCTTTCTGTCCCCTCGACGAGGTCTGTGATCCGCCAGGCATCCGAACGCTGCGCGGCTCGCTCGTCGAGGAACGCTTCGGTAAACGCGAGCGCGGCCCCCACCTCGTCGCCGGTGGCCAATCCGTTGACCATGCCCGGCCGCACGAGAACGTCCGCACCGAGACCGGCGACGTCACCCCGGCCGTCGTCGACGGCGTACAGGAACCGCCCGGACAGGGCGACCAGCGCAGCGCGGTCACAGAGCGCCACATCCAGAGCGTGCACGAGGTGGCTCACGTCGCTGGCCCGGTCCAGGCCGGCCAGCGGGCTGGCGACGATGTTGCGGACCCGCTCGTGGGACTGCGACGGCCACAGCCCAGCGCCGTACAGGCGCTCGCCCAAGTCCGTTCCCGCGCCCTGGGCCAGGCCCCGCAGCTGGACGTTGCCGCGCGAGGTCAGCTCCAGACGTCCGTCTCCGAGTTCGGCCGCGGCCGAAGCCAGCGCCGTCGCACCGTGCGCGGTGAGAAAACCGCCGGGCAGCCGTACTCGAGCCAACGCGCCGTCGGCCGCTGCCGTCAGCCGAAGTACGCCCGGGCATGCGTCGGTCCCCGGTCGGGCGATGGGTTGGCCGGTACTCATGTCTGTCGAGCGTATGCGACGCTGGACGCGTGCGGCGGAACCAGGAAGCCGGTGCGAATCCGGCGCGGTCCCGCCACTGTCAGCGACTTCGGCGTCACGCGCACCGCCGGGTCGTGAGTCAGGAACTGCCCGCCGCCGAAGGCCCATCACCCGAGCTGTACCGAATCACCCGGGGCGCGGACCCCGGGCAGGAGCCTCCTTGATCGTTCTGCTCTCGACCTCCGACACCGACCTACTCTCGGCCCGAGCCAGCGGGGCCAACTACCGGTTGGGCAACCCTTCTCGCGTCGAACTCGACGAGCTTCCCGCCCTGCTGGACGGTGCGACCGCCGTCGTGGTGCGGATCCTCGGCGGCTACCGGGCCTGGGAGGCGGGAATCGACGCGGTGCTGGCCTCGGGCGTCCCGGCCGTGGTCTTGGGTGGTGAAGCCACTCCGGACGCCGATCTGATGCGGCTGTCCACGGTCGCCGGCGGCATCGTCGCCGAGGCCCACGCCTACCTCGCCAACGGTGGCCCGGCAAACCTGCTGCAGTTGTCGCGGTTCCTTTCCGACGCAGTCGCCCTCACCGGCGAGGGATTCGAGCCGCCTGCGCAGACTCCGACGTGGGGTCGGCTCGAGCGCGCGTCGTCGGCAGCCGACGAAGGACCGACCGTCGCGATCCTCTACTACCGCGCCCACCACCTGGCGGGAAATACCGGATTCGTTCACGCGCTCTCCGACGCGCTCGAAACCGCCGGGGCCCGCGCCCTACCGGTATTCTGCTCGAGCCTGCGCACGGCCGAGCCCGCTCTCATCGATGTCTTGGCAACGGCCGACGCCATCGTGGTGACCGTGCTGGCCGCCGGCGGCTCGTTACCGGCCGCGGTCGGGGCCGGTGGCGAAGACGAGGAATGGGACATCGGCGCCCTGGCCCAGCTCGACGTCCCCATTCTGCAGGGCTTGTGCCTGACCAGTTCTCGCGAACAGTGGGACGCCAACGACGACGGCCTGACCCCATTGGACGCCGCAACCCAGATCGCCATCCCCGAGTTCGACGGACGGCTGATCACCGTCCCGTTCTCGTTCAAGGAAGTGGGGCCAGACGGGCTCACCTCCTACGTGCCAGACCCCGAACGCACCGCGCGGGTTGCCGGCATCGCGGTCAAGCACGCGCGACTGCGCCACGTGCCACCCGCGCAGCGGCGGATCGTGCTGATGCTATCGGCCTACCCGACCAAGCACGCGCGCATCGGCAACGCCGTCGGCCTGGACACCCCGGCCTCCACCGTTCGGCTGCTTGCCGCGATGCGCGACGCCGGCTATGACGTCGGTGACTTCGGCGAGCTTCCCGGCGTCGCCGATCAGGACGGTGACGCCCTGATCCACGCGCTCATCGCCGCGGGCGGGCAGGACGAGAACTGGCTCACAGAAAGCCAACTGGCCGGCAATCCCGTTCGCATCAGCGCGTCCGATTACCGGTCCTGGTTCGGCACGCTCGACCCGAAGCTGCGGGACGCCGTGGTTGCGCACTGGGGTCCGGCCCCCGGCGAATTGTTCGTCGACCGCAGCCATCGTCGCCGACGGCGAGATCGTGCTCGCCGCGCTGCGCGCCGGCAACGTGGTCGTGATGGTGCAGCCGCCCCGGGGTTTCGGCGTCAATCCCGTGTCGATCTACCATGACCCCGACCTGCCACCGAGCCACCACTATCTGGCCGCCTACCACTGGCTGCGTGACCGGTTCGCCGCCCACGCGGTCGTACACGTCGGCAAGCACGGCAACCTGGAATGGCTGCCCGGCAAGACATCTGGGCTATCGGCAGCCTGCGCGGCCGACGCCGCCATCGGCGATATCCCGCTCATCTACCCGTTCCTGGTCAACGACCCCGGCGAAGGCACCCAGGCCAAACGACGGGTCCACGCCACCCTGATCGACCACCTCGTCCCCCCGATGGCCCGTGCCGAGAGCTACGGCGACATCGCCCGGCTGGAGCAACTACTCGATGAACACGCCCAGATCGCGGCCCTCGACCCGGCCAAGCTGCCGGCGGTCCGAGCCCAGATCTGGACGTTGATCCAGGCTGCCAAGCTCGACCACGATCTCGGCCTGGCCGAGCGACCGCACGACGTCGAGTTCGACGAATTCCTCCTGCACGTGGACGGCTGGCTTTGTGAGATCAAGGACGCCCAGATCCGCGACGGCCTGCACGTACTTGGCGTCGCGCCGACCGGTAAGCCCCGCGTGGACCTGGTACTGGCCATCCTGCGCGCCAGACAGATGTGGGCCGGACAGGCGCAGGCACTTCCCGGACTTCGCGAATCCCTCGGCTACGTCGAGCGTTCCGGCGAACTGAGTGGCGACCGGTCCGGTGCCGACGCATTCGAGGCCCAGGCCCGCCAGCTCGTCGAGACCATGGAGGACGGCGACTGGGAGCTGACCGCGATACCAACGGATGTCGCCGACCCGGTACGGCGCGTACTCACGTTTGCCGCCACCGAGGTGGTACCGCGACTGGCTGGGACGGCCCAGGAGATCCCCCGAGTACTGCACGCCCTGGACGGCGGGTTCATCCCGGCCGGCCCGAGCGGCTCACCGCTGCGCGGCCTGGTCAACGTGCTGCCGACCGGTCGTAACTTCTACTCCGTCGACCCGCGGGCCGTGCCGTCGCGGCTGGCCTGGGAGACCGGGCAGGCGATGGCCGACTCGCTGCTGGAGCGCTACCTGGCCGACACCGACAGCTACCCGGAATCGGTCGGACTCTCGATCTGGGGCACTGCCGCGATGCGGACCTCCGGTGACGACATCGCCGAGGTGCTGGCCCTACTCGGCGTTCGTCCGATCTGGGACGAGGCATCCCGTCGCGTGAGTTCGCTGGAGCCGATCTCCCTGGACGACCTCGGCCGTCCCCGCATCGACGTGACCGTGCGCATCAGCGGCTTCTTCCGCGATGCCTTTCCGCACGTCGTGAGCATGCTCGACGATGCCGTTCGTCTCGTCGCCGGTCTCGAAGAATCGGTTGAGCAGAACTACATTCGCGCGCACGCGCAGGCCGATCTCGCCGACCACGGCGACGAACGTCGCGCCACCACCCGGATCTTCGGGTCCAAGCCGGGGGCCTACGGAGCCGGGCTGCTCCCGCTCATCGACGCGCGGAACTGGCGCGACGACGCCGACTTGGCCGAGGTCTACGCCGCCTGGGGTGGATTCGCCTACGGCCGCGGCCTGGACGGCCGAGAGGCCCGGTCCGAGATGGAAACGGCTTACCGACGTATCGCCGTCGCCGCTCACAACACCGACACGCTCGAACACGACATTGCCGACTCCGACGACTACTTCCAGTACCACGGCGGCATGATCGCCACCGTGCGCGCGCTCACCGGCCGCGCGCCCCGGGCCTACATCGGCGACTCGACGCGCCCCGACACCGTGCGCACCCGCTCTCTGTCAGAAGAGACGGCCCGAGTCTTCCGGGCCCGCGTCGTCAACCCGCGCTGGATCGAGGCAATGAAACGCCACGGCTACAAGGGCGCGTTTGAACTCGCGGCAACCGTGGACTACCTGTTCGGCTACGACGCCACCGCTGGCGTCGTCGAGGACTGGATGTACGAGAAGCTGACCGAGACTTACGTGTGCGACAAGCAGATGCGCGAATTCTTCAACCGGTCCAACCCTTGGGCGCTCCACGGCATCGCCGAACGACTCCTCGAAGCGGCCGACCGCAAGCTCTGGGACACCCCGGACCCCGACACCCTGGCCGCACTCCGGCAGGTGTTCCTCGAGACCGAGGGCGATCTCGAGGACCGGTAACCGAACGCGCGCCTCAGGGGCGCTCATACCCGGGGTGCGCGACCGCTAACCGATGTCGCACCAGCGTCCGGAGGCAGGCGGTGATTTCGGTGCCGCGCCGCCCTTCGAGCTCGCCGGCCCGGATGGCGGCGGCAAGGCCGGCCTCGTCGGCGAAGCCGAGGCCGGCCAGCGCTGTGCGCGGCTCTGAGTCGCCTGCAAAGTCGCCTGCTAAGTCGCCCGCTAAGTCGCCCGCAAAGAGGAGTTCGCGCTCGACGATGCGCAACGCGTTGGCGGCCACCCTGGCGTGGAAGTTGACCTGACCGCTGGTCGCCCCACGGACATCGGTCTCGAGGAATTCGGCGACGGCCGCGACGAGTTCGGCGGCACTCGGGCGGCCGTGCAGATCCGTCATGATCTGCTGGCCTCGAGGAGGTCGAGCAGATCCCATTCGGTCTCGCAGACCCGACGCCCGATCGTCGCCAGCTCCACCGATCGGGTCTGCCCGCTCAAATGGCGTTCGGCCTGGTAGCGGCAGATGATCCCCCAGCGAAGCGTGGCAAGCACCAGCCACCAGTTGAATGCCTGCCGATCGACGTGGATACCGCTGGCCTCCTGATAGGCGCCAAGGAAGTCCTCGATGCTGCCCAAGCCGCCGGCGCCCAGGCCGGCCGGGGCACCGAACCGCCAGGCCCGGATGCAGAACCAGGCCAGGTCTTCGTATGCGGCGCCGATGTGCACCAGCTCCCAGTCCAGAACGGCGGCCAGGTCGGCTCCGTCAGAAGTCGATGATCAGGTTCCCCATCCGGAAGTCGCCGTGCACCAGCACCGCTGGCGCCGGTGGCGGCCGGCGGGCTGCCAGCCAGCGAAACACCCACTCGAAGGTGGCGGTGGTGTCGCCCATGGCATCGAGTCGCTCGCGCCACTCGACGAGTTGGTCCTCGCGGCTGAGGCCGGCATCCTGGACTCGGCCTGTGTCGGCCCGGTGGATGGCGGCGAGCGCTTGCGCGCACTGGCGCAGCAACCCAGCGCGCCCCGCCGGCCCGGCGTCGTCGAGCTGACGCTGGATGCGCCGGACGATGGTCTCGCCGCTGATCTCGTTGCAGATCAAAAACGGATTGCCCAGTGCGGCAGGCGAATTGTCGGCGACCAAGATGCGGGGGACTGGCGCGCCGGCCGCCGCGGCGGCGGCCTGCGCACGGGCTTCGAGCTCCATGCTGGCGTGCACGTCGTCGGGTGGGCCGGTGCGCAGGATCAGTGACCGGCGTTGCCCGCCGTAACGGCCTCGAACGCCCACGTGGTTCTGCTTGCGCCACCGGTGAGTGCGCGCAGATTCTCGATCGCTGACGCGGCGCCCAGGGCCTTGTCAAGTACCCCGGCCAGAGCCGACGGATAACTCTGCTGACCCTTTGCCGGCCGTCACTTGCTGACCAAAGTCGAACAGCCGCTGCGCCACCCGCCGAATCTGGATTTCCTCGGCGCCCTCGGTGATTCGGTAGCGGCGGTGGTGGCGGTAGATGTGTTCGAACGGCTCGTGACGGCTGTAGCCGAGACCGCCGAAGATCTGCATGGCGCGGTCGGCGGCATCGCAGACCAGCCTGTTGGCGCGGTAGTTGGCCATCGACACTTTGTCGGAAACCTCCATGTGGTGATCGCGATCCAAGTGCCAGGCCGCGTATTGGACCAGCAGGCGCACCATTTGGGCTTCGGTCTGCAACTCGGCCAGCGGCCATTGCACGGCCTGGTTGACCGACAGTGGCTTGCCGAACACCCTGCGCTTGCCGGCGTAGTCCGCGGCGCGGTCGATGCAGTATTGCGCCGCGCCCAGACTGCTGGCGGCCTGCCGAATCCGGTTCTCGTGCAGAAACGTTTGCGCGACCTCCAGGCCGCGGTCCACCGCGCCGAGCACCGCGTCGCCGGGCACCCGCACATCGGTCAATTCGACTTCGCCGTGGTCGGTCGGCATGTTGAACGTCCACCAGTAATACGGGACGCTGAATCCGGGGGTGTCGGTTGGGACCAGGAACGCCGTGATGCCGCGGGCTTGGCCCGGCTCGCCAGAGGTGCGGGCGAAGATCAGATCGTGGGTCGCGCGGTGAACGCCGGTGTTGAACCGCTTGGAACCGTTGATCACCCAGTCGTCGCCGTCTGGCTTCGGCGTGCGTCTCCAGCCAGGTCGCATCGGAGCCGTGCTGCGGTTCGGTAAGGCCGAAGGCCATCGAGCGCTCCCCGGTGATCAACGCCTCCGACCAGTCCCGGCGTTGTGCGTCGGTGCCGAAGCGCTCCATCATGATCACCTGCGGGAAGTTCCCGACGATCGACGATTCGTTCTGCAGGTCGTTGTGCAGACCAAGGCCCCTTGTGCGCCAGGTGCTCCCGGATGACGGCCATGTCGACGTTGGTGCCGTCGCGCCCGCCCAGCGATGCCGGCAATCCGTACCGCAGCCAGCCCGCCTTGTCGGCCCGCCTGCGCATCTCGTCGAGCAGATCCTCCCACTCCCGCGTCGGGATGCCGTCATTGTCCCAATCGGTGCGGGCATGCTCGCGACGCTGGTCGAAGTACTGCATGTTCTCGGCCTGCAGCGGGGCGATCTCCCGCTCGATGAACGCGTCCATCTCGGCGATAAGTCCCGGAAGGTGTTCTGGCAGGGTGAAATCCACGATGAACTCCTCTATGCGCCGTACAGGGTTTTCTTCCAGATGGTGGACAGCGTGACGATGGCGTCATCGTCGCTGATGCTGACCCCGACGCTGCCGAGGCCCGACGAGCCGACGAATACGGTGGTGAAGCTCTCGAACAGCAGCCCGATGGCCGCCGCGGTGTGTTCCGGGTTGAGCTCGGATCCGTAGCCCTGCTGCTGGGCCCGGCGAACCGAGGCGGCCACGATATCGATGCCGAACCGCCGAAATTCGTTCTGGACGGTCGCGAAACGGGGCTGGGTGGCGGCCAGCTGGGCGACGGCGATCATGATGCCGATGTTCTGTTTGAACATGTTCCAGTACCCGGTGACCACCGAGGTGAAGAACGCGTCGTCGGTCGGGGAGTCGGGCAGCTGCAGGCTCAACCCGGATGGCGTCAGGACGTTGTGCAGAAAGGACTCCGCCAGGGCGGCCAGCAGATCTTCCTTGTCGGTGAAGTACCGATAGAACACCGCCGGCGACTTTCCGGCGGCGGACGTGATGTCGGCCAGCGTGGTGCCGTGAAAGCCCCTTTCGGCGAACAGTTTTCGCGCAGATCTCTCGATGGCGTCTCGGGTCTGTCGGCCTTTGGTGGTCAGCGCCCGCGCCGGTTCCTCCGATGCGCTGGAGGCCGGCATCAGCCGGTGATCCGGTCGCCCGCGCGCAACAGCGCGCTCGGCAGATCGTGGCCCACCAGCGATTTCGCCACTTCCGCCGCGGCGATGGCGGCCTGCAGGTCGACGTCGACGTCGATGCCGCTGTCCCGCAGCAGGTAGACCAGATCCTCGGTGGCGATGTTGCCGGTGGCGCCCGGTGCGAACGGGCAGCCGCCCAAGCCCGCCGACCGAGGCGTCCAGCCGGGTGACCCCGGCGCTGACCGCCGCGTACGCGCTGGCCAGCCCGGCGCCGCGGGTGTTGTGGAAGTGCCCGCCCAGCGGAAGATCGCCGATCACCGGGCGCAGCGCCGCGATCAGCGAACGTCACCCTGCCGGGCGTGGCGGTGCCGATGGTGTCGGCGATCGAGAACCGGTCGACGCCGCGATCGCGGGCGGTCGAGGCGATGTCGAGGACCCGCCGGGGCGGGGTTGGTCCCTCGAACGGGCAGTCCCACGCGGTGGCGACGACGACCTCGACGGTGACGTCGCTGCCGTGCGCGATGGCGACGATCTCGTCGATCTGGTCGGTGGCCTGCGCGCTGCTGCGCCCGACGTTGGCGTTGCTGAAGGTGTCGCTGGTCGACACCACGTACTCGATTGATCGCAGTCCCGCGGCGATGGCCCGCTTGGCGCCGTTAGGACTGGCCACCAGAGCGGAGAACTCGATGTCGGGGTAGTCGTGCAGCTTCGCGGCAAGTTCGGCGGCATCGGCCATCGACGGCACTTTCGACGGCGAGACGAACGCCGTGGCCTCCACCTCGCGCACCCCGGTGGCGGCGACGGCCGCCAGCAGTTCCAGCTTGGCCGACAACGGGATTGGCTTTTCGATCTGCAGCCCGTCGCGCAGTGACACCTCGCGAATATCGACGTGTCGGTTCATATGGCCTCCGCCGCCCGCCATTCGGCGAGTTGCTCGGCGGTCTTGCCGAGCAGCCCCATGTACACGTCGTCGTTGTGCTGCCCGGGACGTGCCGGGCCGGCGTTGCGGACGCCGCCCGGGGACTCCGAGAGCACCGGCACGACTCCCGGTCCCAACACGTTACGCCCGACTCGTTCGTCGTAGTGCTCGACCAGCATCCCGCGAGCCCGCAGCTGTGGGTCGTTGACCACCTCGGCGACCGTGTTGATCGGTCCGGCTATCACGCCTGCGGCGCTGAGCGTTTCGATGATCTCGCCGGGTGTGCGCTCCGCTGCCCACGCGCCGATGATCTTGTCGAGTTCGTCTTGGTTGCGGCCGCGGGCGACGTGCGTGGCGAACCGATCGTCGGTGGCCAGCTCCGGGCGGCCCATCGCCGCGCACAGCCGAACGAACACCGTGTTCTGGTTGGCGGCGATCACCACCCAGGAGCCGTCGGCGCTGCGGTAGATGTTGGACGGTGCGATGCCCTCCAGCCGGGTGCCCGACGGTCCGCGCACCACGCCAGTCAGGTCGTAGTCGGGAATGGTGGATTCCTGTACTGCCAGACATGATTCGGTCAGTGCGACGTCGACCACCTGCCCCTGACCGGTCACACTGCGGCGGTACAGCGCGGCAAGCGCGCCCTGGGCGCCGAACATGCCGGCCAGGCTGTCGCCCAGCGAGAGCGCCAGCCGCGGCGGCGGCCCGCCGGGGAAGCCATTGAGGTGACGCAGCCCGCTGGCCGCTTCGGCCACCGAGGCGTAACCGGCCTTGTGCGCGTCGGGCCCGGTCTGGCCGTAGCCGGATACCCGAACCAGGATGATCCCGGCGTTGCGTTCGCTGAGCACGTCGTAGCCCAGGTTCCATTTCTCCAGGGTGCCCGGACGGAAGTTCTCCACCACGATGTCGGATTTTTCGACGAGATCCAGGAACAGCTCGCGCCCGGCCGGCCGGCGCAGGTCGAGCGTGATGGCCTTCTTGTTGCGCGCATGGACGGTCCAGAACACGTGCTGCCCATCCAATTCGGCCTGGCCCCAGGTCCGCAGCGGGTCGGGAGCGCCGGGCGGTTCCACCTTGATGACGTCGGCGCCCATGTCGCCGAGCAGCCGGCCGGCGAACGGGCCGGCGATCAGCGTGCCCAGCTCGAGCACCCGGATACCGGAAAGCGGGCCTATCGGATTTTGTTCCGCCATTAGAGCTCCGCGAAGTCGTGGCGGACCAGCCAGTCGCTGACGATGTCGACGGCCTGCCGCAGCTTGTCGCGTTGGTCGGGCCCCGCGTAATAGTGCGTTGCGCCAGGAATTTCGTGCATCTCTTTGTCGGGGTGCCCGATCGCTTCGAACAGCCGGCGGGTGTGGCTCGGCGTGCAGGCGTCGTCGGCCAGGTTGCCGATCACCAGCGCGGGCACGGCGATGTCGCGACCGCAGTCCACCCCGTCACCGCGGGCGTCGTCGTAACTCCACTGCGAGAGCCAGCCGCGCAGCGTCGAGAAGCGGGCCAACCCGACCGGGCTCATGTTCACCAGCTCAGGATCGCCCAGGTAGCAGGTTCCCGGGATGCGTTCGTTGGGATCGACGGCCGGATCCAGCCAACGCGGATCGGCCATGGTGCCGTGCACCACGAATCCGAACTCGTCATCGGGGCGATCGCGCGATTTCAACTCGGCGAGCTTTTCCCAGACCCAGGCGGTGATGCGGCGGTTGCGGTCGATCTGTGCCTGGCGGTACCGGGCCAGGAATTCCTCGCTGTAAGGCGGTTGATTGGGGTTGTCGGGGTTGTACAGATCCAGTTCCGGATCGCGCTTGGTGGGATCGGATTCGTCGAGGATGGAAGCGTCCATCCATTCGGTCAGCGTGCCGTGCCGGCTGATGTGCGCGGCGAGCAGCATGATGCCGTCGGCCGCGGGTAGGTCCAGCTCGGTCAGGTCGGGCCCGTCGCCCGACGGGCTGGACGTGATGGTCGCGTGCTGGGCCTGCTGCTGGTACAGCATCGACAGCGAGCCGCCGCCGCTCCAACCGGCCAACACCACCTTGTGATAGCCGAGCCGGGTTTTCGCGTCCTTGATGCATTCGCCGAGGTCCTCGACCACCTTCTCCATCAGCAGCGCCGAATCCGTGCCGCGGAAGCGGCTGTTGCAGTAGATGACGTGGTGGCCGGCCCGGGCCAGGGCGTTGATCATCGGCAGGTAGGCGCCGCCGCCGATCGGGTGCATGAAGACCAGCACCGTGTCCGACGGCTTGTCCTTCGGCTTGAGCAGATAGCTTTCCAACACAGTGATCTCGGCCAGCCCGCCGTACACGTCCCGGACATCGGAGACGTTCTGGAAGGCAACGAGATACGGGATTCGGTCGTATTCGTGTTTCGCCATGGTCAGTGCTGTCCCAGATCGTGGGCGAGAACTTCGGCCGACGCTGTCAACCGACGGCGGGTGTCGACGGCGATGACCTGCCAGTCGACGCGTGAGTGCTCGTCGAACTTGCGGCGGGCCCGTTCCCGCGCCTTCTCGGGCGCGCCATGGTGCAACCCTTGTGGCGCGTGGGAGATCAGACCCGGCGGCATCGGGATGCCGTAGAGCGAGCCGCCGTGGAAGAACGCGATCTCGTCGTAGTCGACATTGCGGTGATACCAGGGCGTGCGCTCGGTGCCGGGCACGCCCTCGGCCGGTTTGGGCAGGAAGTTCATCACGTAGACACCGGTGGCCTGCATGAACAGATGCACGCTGGCTGGTAGGTGGACGCTGTCGGAGGCGATCACGTTGTAGTCGGCGATGTTGAAGGTGAAGGCGAAGTTGTCGCCGCGCCAGCCTTCGACATCGATCGGATTGTGCTGGTAGTACAGACTTGTCGGGCCGCCCTCGTGGATGAGTCGGACCTCGTATTCGTCGCGACCGGCCGGCCTTGGGTCGGCGTCCGACGGGCTGGGGTCTGGGATAGTGACCTGCGACGGATCGAACGGGAAGTGCCGGCCCAGCGGGCCCGCCGGCGGCACCCGGAACTCGTCGCTGGCCTCGATCATCAGCAACGTGGTTGCCCCTTCTGTTGAAGGATCGGGGACTTGGCGCCAGGTGCACGCCTTCGGCATGTACACCCAGTCGCCCTCGCGGTAGCGCAGCGGTCCGAACTCGGTCTCCAGCAGGCCGGCGCCCCGGTGCACGAAGCACAGCAGGTCCCCGTCGACATGACGGGTGTAGAACGGCATCGGCTCGTGGCGACGGCTCAGCAGAACCCGGCAGTCCTCGTTGCTGAACATCAGCAGCGGGCCGCCGTCGGCGTCGGTGGCGTCGCTGGGTTTGAGTTCGGTGGACAGCACGTCGATCGGGCGGAGCGGGCCCACGGAGCGGTAGGCGGTGGGGTCATGACGGCGGTAGATGTTGGAGGTTCGGCCGGTGAATCCGCCGCGGCCAAGCTCGTCGTCTTTCAACCCGTCAAGATCGGCGTGAAGCCGGCGCGGAGTCTTGCCTTTTCGCAGGTGAACGAAGGATTCCATTGCGGCTCCCGAGGCTACGGCGGTGTAGAACTGAAAGTAACATTACTTTTTCTTTTAGGGGCTCGCAAGAGCCTCGGTCCGCGCGAAGCGGCTATTCGCGGACGCGCAGTACGACTTTTCCTTTCGCGCTGCGATTCTCCAGCGACCCGACCGCGGCGGCGGCCTGGTCCAGCGGGTACACCACCGGCTCCGGCGGCCGCAGCCGGCCCGAGCTGAGCAGACGCTCGATCGCGGCCCATTGCTCGGCCAGCGCGCCGGAGTGCGATAGCGTCCATGCGCCCCAGCCGACACCGACCACGTCGACGTTGTTCAGCAGCAGCCGGTTCACCTTCACCGTGGGGATCTCGCCGCCGGTGAAGCCGATGACCAGCAGGCGTCCGCCCGGGGCGAGCGAGCGCAGTGAGTCGGTGAACCGGTCGCCGCCGACCGGGTCGACGACGATGTCGACACCCCGCCCGGCGGTCAGCTCCTTGACCGCATCCTTGAACCCCTCGGACAGCACGACGTCGGTGGCACCGGCCGCCGTGGCGATCTCGCCTTTCTCTTTGGTGCTGACCACCGCGATGATCCGGGATGCGCCGAGCACCGATGCCAGCCGCAGCGTCGACGTTCCGATGCCGCCGGCCGCCCCGTGCACCAGCATCGTCTCGCCCTGCTGCAGGCGGCCGCGAACGCTCAGCGCGAAATACATCGTCAGGTCGTTGAACAGCAGGCCGGCGCCCGCCTCGAAGCTCACGTTGTCGGGTAGCTTGAACACCCGGTCTTCTGCCAGCACGGCAACCTCGGCCATGCCGCCGGTGAGCATCGTCAACCCGACGACCCGGTCGCCGGGACGCACGTGCGAGCCATCAGGCGCCGATCGAACCACCCCGGCGATCTCGGCGCCCAGCACGAACGGCGGATTCGGACGGTACTGGTAAAGGCCGCGGGTGAGTAACGCGTCCGGGAATGCTGCGCCGGCGGCGTACACGTCGACCAGCACGCCGTCGCCGGCGGGCTCGTCGATCTCGGCCAACTCGACCGCGTCCGGACCATCTAACCGAGTCACCCGTATCGCGCGCATGGTCGAACAGCCTACTGCTGGCTCAGAATCCGCCGGCGACGCGCACCACCGCGGGCCCGGACGGCTTCCCCAACGCTAGCCTGGGCCGATGCATACTTTTCCGATCGGCCGTTTTTCTGTTGGCCGCATAGGCTTTGGAGCCATCCAACTCCCCGGGCCCGGGGCCTTTGGGCCGCCGCGCGACCGGGCCGCGGCTCTGGCCGTGTTGCGCCGCGCCGTCGAGCTCGGCGTCGACCACATCGACACCGCCCAGTTTTACGGGCCGGACGTGTCCAACGAACTGATCCGCGAGGCGCTGCACCCCTATCCCGCGGATCTGGCACTGGTGAGCAAGGTCGGCGCGCGCCGCGACGACAAGGGCGGCTGGCTGGCGATCGACGAGCCGGCCGACCTGCGCCGCGATATTGAGGCCAACCTGCGCGCCCTCGGAGTCGACGCGCTGGCGGCAGTCAACCTGCGGCTGGTGCGAAGCGACGGCCCGGACGAGCTGTTCGACGAGCAGCTATCGGTCATGATCGCCGCCCGTGACGACGGATTGATCGAGGGAATCGGGCTGAGCAACGTCAGCCGTGAGCACCTGATACATGCGTTGGATCGCACCGAAATCGCATGCGTGCAGAACGCTTTCAGCCTCGCCGACCGCTCGTCGGAGCCGGTGTTGCGGGAGTGCACGGCACGCGGCATCGCGTTCGTCCCGTTCTTTGCCCTCAGGTCGCCGTTTGCGGCGCCCGATCAGGTACTGGGGCAGGCGGCAGTTGTGCGGGCCGCCGCGCGGCTGGGCCACACCCCGGCACAGGTGGCGTCAGCGTGGACGCTCAGCGTGGCGCCGAACGTGCTGATGATCCCGGGCACCTCGTCCGTGCCGCACCTGGAGGAGAACCTCAAGGTGGCCGATATCGAGCTCGACGAGCAAGCCCGCGAGGAGTTGAACCAAGTCAGCGCGTAACCCCCGCCGAATGTGAAACCACGGTGAAAAATCGCGCAAAATTTCGCCGTGGGTTCACGCTCGGCGCCCGGGGCTAGCTAGCCGCCGCCGAACCGTGGGAACAATGCCAGCGCGTTGGTCCGGTCGATCGCCGCGCGGGTATCCGCGTCGATTCCCGGGTAGCTCGCCAGTTCGGTCGCGAAGTATTGCGAGGCGACGACGGGAGCGAACGGAAAGTCCGATCCGAAAGTGATGTGGCCCGGCTTGGCGAAGGCGAGCAGCGTAGGTAGCGCCGCTGGACTGGATGACAGAGCCGTGTCGAAGTAGAAGCTGGAGAATTCCTCGATCGAATCGAACGGGTTGCGACCCGTGTCGCCGGTGATCGCGATCGCCATCCGGTGGCTGGCGTACGGCACGAAACCGCCGGCATGACTCAGAATAAACTTGATATCCGGATAACGCTGCCGTATCCCGTTGCGCACCAATAGGTATGCGGCGCGGGTGGTGTCGAGCAGGAAGTCGGCCGCAAACGGGGGGACGCCCACCGCCGGTGGTCCGGGTAATTCGTTCGGGTGGATGAACACCACCGCGGCCCGCTCGTTGAGGGCGGCGAACAGCGGGTCTTGGCCCTCCTCGCCGAGGTACACGCCGGCGTCATTGGCCAAAAGTACGACGCCGTCGGCCCGCAGATCATCCAGAGCGCGAACCGTTTCGGCGATCGCGGCGTCGACGTGCGGCATCGGAACGGTGGCGAAGAACCCCAGCCTTTCGCGCTGGTTGTCGACCAGGCCGGAGGTGTAGTCGTTGAGGTCGCGCGCTAACGCCGCCGAGTCGGCCGGATCGGGCAGGAACGACGTTCCCGGTGTGGAGACCGAAAGGATGGCGGTGTCGACATCGAGCTCGGCCATCGCATGCAATGAGTCTTCGAGGGTCCAGTCGGGCAGCGCGCGTCCGGCGGAGCCGTCGAGTCCGGCTTTTTGGACCGCTTTTCGGTAGTCAGGAGGGAGCAGGTGGTGATGGGTATCTATTCGCAACGTGGCGCGCTCCTTGCGGGCTAACTTTGGGGGCTAACGGCTGGGTGCGCCGGCGCATGACAGGGCGGGGACGGTATCTTCGCGGCGCAGCAACGACTGGCCGGCCGTTTTGAACTGAGCCAACTTGTCGATGATGCGCTGCCCGTGGGGTGTATGACCCCAAATGCTAATCCCCTGATGGGTGGTCGGCTCCCAGGTTCGTTCGTCGACGACGATGGGATTCCACCCCACTTCCCATTCGAACCCCGACGGCGTCATTGCGTAGTACGAGAGCTCGCGGTCGTTGGTGTGCTGCCCGACACTGAGCGCCATCTGAAAGCCGAGCTCTTCGACTCGCTGATACGACGCGGTCAGGTCATCGAGGTCGGCGACCTGAATGTTGAGGTGTTGGACTCGGGTGCGGATCGGGTTGATCGGCAGCCGATTCACGGCCGCGATCGCTACCGAGTGGTGCCGCTGGTTGACCCGCAGAAAGCGGATCTTGAATTTCATGCCGCTGATGGTCTCGTCGATGTAGTCGCTGAGTCGCGCGTCGAACACGGTGCCGTAGTAGTCGCGTACCTGCTCCGGTCGCTTCGATGTGACGGCAACGTGGCCGATGCCGTGGGCGCCGGTGACGAATCCGCCTCGCACGGCCATGTCCGGCGCGACGCCGTGCCGCTCCCCGGTGCAGATCTCCTGAGCGAGTCCGTTGGGCCCGGGGAAACGCGCGATCCGCTCCACCCCCCGCAGCGCGGCTTCCTCGGCGGTGCCTTCGGTGATGGGCACGTCGTGCCGGCGCACCCGGTTGATGATCTCGTCGAAGGTGTCGTGCCCGTCGAGTTGCCAGCCCAGCGCGATGACGTCCTCGGCCGGCCCGCGCTGCAGCAGGAAGCGGCATTCGTTGTCGTCGAGGCGAAACCGCATGACCTCCGGCAGCGCCTCGTCGACGTGCATTCCGATGGCGTCGCGGCCGAAGCGGCGCCAGTCGGCGAATCTGTTCGTCTCGATGACGATGTAGCCGAGATGGACGGCGCCAAACACCGTCGCCGGGTGGGTAGCTGAGGTGATCACGATGCGAAACCCGACTTGCCCTGAGAGGAATTCGCAGACCAGCCGATTGAACAACTCTGCGCGCTCCCATTGCATCCAATGGCCGGTGTGTGAGGTCATGATCAATTCCGCGTTCGGCATCAAGTTGAGCAGCGTCGGTCCACCGGATGGGCGATTGACCTTGTCGTCGCGGCCCCACAGCACCAGGGTCGGCGTGCCGAGTTTCTTGAGGCGCTTGTCCCGGGTGAGGTCCATCCGCCACAGGGTGCGCAACGCGGTCGGACCGGAGGGCTTCCGCAATGGCGGATTCGCCACCACTTCGGGATCCATCGAAGCCGCATATCGCAGATCAATCAAGCTCGTCGGGAACCGAGGCACCGTCGTAGACCAGATAGTTGCGGATGAAGGCCTCCAACTTGTCCCGGCTGGGCCCTGGGCCGCCGTAGTAGGACGAAGCAGGCTTTTCAGCCCGGCCGTCGGAAGCACCTCTCGTGGTTCCGATACCGCCCGGGCCCATCAACACCAGCTTGCGCACCCGGTCGGAACTGTCGAGCGCCAGCCGCAGTGCGGCCGCGCCGCCGTAAGAGTTGCCGACCAAGTGCGCGGCATCGATGTCAAGTTCATCGAGTAGACCGCGGATCATGGTGGCCAGGTATCCGAACGGGTCGGACTGATCGACGCCTTTGACAGAGCGACCGTAACCGGGCATATCGGGAACGATCACCCGGAAGTGCTGGGCGAGCGCGTCGATGTTGCGCGAGTAGTTGGACACCCCGGACGCCCCGGGGCCGCCCCCGTGCAGCATCACCACGGGTGGGCCGGAGCCGGCCTCGGCGAGAAAGATCGGTTTGCCCGCGACCATCACGGTGCGTTCGGTCAGGGTGGTGGTGGTCATGCGTTCGCTCCAATCGTGGATGCGGTTCGGTTGTCGAAACCCGGCCGGCGGTGGTGGCAGTGGCTGCCCGGATCCGGCTGCCGCATAGATGAATCCGTCCGGGCGAAGCACCACGGCGGTCGCGTTCTTCTGCCGCAGCCAGCGCAGCAGGGTGCCGTCGGTGTCACGAATCGTGTTGACGCGGGGATCCGATCCTGGCCGGCACACTCCGAGCGCCGGTACGCCCAGTTCTCGCCAGGCCGAGCAACCCGTCGCCGCCTCTCCGGTGTGCAACACTGTCCACCGGTTCTTCGAGCACATCGTCCAGAGGTGCTGTGGCCCCGCCGGCGTCGGTTACCCGCGGCTGCGGAATCTGCCAGCCCGCCGCGCGGTGACCCGTCGCCAGGAAGCCGTGCCGGTATCGCGGGTACGGGAATCCACATCAATTTCTGCATGCGGCGCATCAACGCGGGCAGCCGCATGAGGGTACGTCCGCCCCGATTGCGAAGGGCGGCAATCGACTTTGCTCCGCTCGGTGATGATGCGACCGACAAAGACCGCGCGGCGGGTTACGTCGGTGACATGTGGTTTGCGTTCGGCCTGATACGAATCCAGCAGCGAGTCCGGCGCCTGCTCCGTTGAGGACTGCGGCCAGTTTCCAGCACAAGTTGGCCGCGTCGCGCACGCCGGCCGACATGCCCTGACCGATCCATGGCGGCATGGCGTGGGCTGCATCGCCCGCCAGAAAGACCCGCCCCACGCGCCAGCGGTCAGCGACCCGGACGTGATGGCAGTAGACGACCGCGCGCAACACCTTGACTTCGTCTTCGGTGATGCCCTGGGCGTTGAGGACGTTCCAAATCTCCTCTTCCCGAACCAATTTCCGGTCGTCCTCGCCCGCGCGGGCGGGGTACTCCCAGCGGTGATGACCAAGCGGAGTTGGGCAATCGACGGTGGGACGGGCCGGGTTGCAGTGGAACCGCAACCGGTCGTGCGCATCCCACTCCCGGACCACCTTGGTGTCGATGACGACCCAACGCTCTTCGTAAGTACGTCCCGTATAACCGATCCCGAGCTGTCCGCGGGTCGGCGACGAGCCGCCGTCGGCGGCAATCACGTACGACGCGCGCACGCGCTTGACCGTATCGGTGCGCAAGTCGGCCAGCATGAGCTCGACCGCGTCATCTTTCGTCGTTACCCGCAGGCATTCGTGCTCAACGAGCACCTCGACATTGGGGAACCGGCCGACCCCGTCGCGCAGCACCTGATCCACCGCCGGCTGATACAGGAACTGCTGTGGCGGATGCCCGGTCCCGCGAGACTCGATCTTCATGTCGATAAAGGGCAGGCCTTTGGCGTCGACGAACGCGATCGGCCGATCCGGCAGCATGTCTTGCTGGAGCCGATCCGCCAGGCCGATCGACTGCCAGATGCGCATCACCTCGTCATCGGTCGAGATCGCGCGCGCCCGGCCGTAGATATCCGGATCACGCTCGATGACAACCACTTTCAGGCCGAGCTGACCCAACAGGTTCGCCGCGGTGGCACCCGTCGGGCCATAGCCGATGACCGCCACGTCGTAGAGTCGAAGGCTCAGTCATTTGCAACCTCTTATCTGCCGTGTCCCGCACCCGAGCTTGTCCTGTAGTGATCGCTACGGTAATGTAGTGATCACTACAGAGTCAAGACCCACGGTGAACGGAGATTTGATGGCCGACTCAAGAGGCTCGACAAAGGGGCGCCGAAGCCGCGCCGGAGCCGGGCCGACGGCGAGTTGTCGCGGGTTCGGATCCTGGATGCGGCCACCGAGATCGCGGCCGAACGCGGCTACGAGGGCACCAGCATCGCGCTGGTCAGCGCCAAATGCGGGCTGCCTGCCAGCTCCATCTATTGGCACTTCAAGGACAAGGACGACCTGATTGCGGCGGTCATCGAGCGCAGTTTCGGTGCGTGGCTCTCGGCTTGGCAGCTGCCGGAGGACGCCGGCGACGACGATGCCCGGGAGCGGTTCGTCGGACTGGCGGCACAGGCCGCCAAGGCGCTGTCGGATTCGCCCGACTTCATCCGGCTCGGGTTGATGCTGGCGCTGGAACGCCGGCCGACCGAACCGCGCGCCCGCACGATGTTCGTCCAGGTCCGCGCCCAGGCATTCGACCAGCTGAGGGCAGAACTTCCGGGACTTCATGCCCGGGCTGTCCGACGCGGAAGTCCACCAGCTGGCGACGTTTGCGATGGCAGGCGCCGACGGCCTGTTCGTCGCCAAGGAAATCGGCGGCGACGCGGTTGATCTCATCGCGCTGTTCGAGATGCACGGGAACGCGATCTACGACACCGCTTGCCGGCTCATCGAGCGAAAGACGATGCCATGACGCTGGCTGCGGTCGACGTCGGTCAGGCCGCCGAGGCCTTGCACGCGGCCCAGCAGGACCGGTCGCCAATCGGTCCGCTCACCGAGCGTTATCCGGGCATTGACGTCGCCGATGCCTACGCCATCCAGCAGGTCAACCTCTCGCGGCGGCTGTGTGACGGGCGCAAGTTGGTCGGGCACAAGATCGGGCTGACCTCCGAACCGATGCAGACGCTGCTCGGTGTCGACGAACCCGACTTCGGCTACATCCTCGACGAGATGGTGCTCGACGGCGGCGAAGCCGCGCCGGCGGACAGGTTCTGTGCGCCCAGGGTCGAACCCGAGGTGGCGTTCCTGCTGCGTCGGCCGTTGTACGGACCGGGGGTAACGGTCGACGACGTGCGGGCGGCAACCGAAGCGGTCGCCGTCGCGCTGGAGATCGTCGATAGCCGGATCGCCGATTGGGCGCTCTCCCTGCCTGACACCGTCGCCGACAACGCCAGCTCTGGCGCCGTGGTCCTTGGTTCCTGGGTGCCGTTCGACGACGGCCTGGACCTGGCCAATGCGCAGGCGTCGTTGTCGCTCAACGGAACTGAGATCGATTCGGGTTTGGGCTCGGCAGTGATGGGCGACCCGGCCGCGGCGGTGGCCTGGCTGGCCAACGCGCTGGCCCCGTTTGGCACCAAGATCCTGCCCGGCCAGTTCGTCATGTCCGGGTCGTTCACCACCGCGGCATTCGTCCATTCCGGTGACCACGCCGCCGCCACCATCGGCGGGCTGGGCACCGTATCGCTGAGCTTCACCTGACAACGGTGATTTGAGACAGAATTCGGTGTTTGCTACTTGAGTTCGGCCGACGACAAGCCGAGCAACCGGCGGGCGACCACCAGCTGCTGGATCTGCTGTGTGCCTTCGAAGATGTCCATGATCTTCGAGTCGCGCGCCCACTTCTCCAGCAGGTGCTCCTCGGAATAGCCGGAGGTGCCGGCCATTTCGACGGCCTTCAAGGTGATGTCGCTGCCGACGCGGCCGGCCTTGGCCTTGGCCATGGACGCCTCTTTGGAGTTGGGGATCTTGTTGTCGGCCTGCCACGCCGCGCGCAGGGTCAGCTGGTAGCTGGCCTCCCAGTCGGCCTCCATGCGCAGGAATTCGGCTGCGGCGGCGCTTTGCGCGTGTGACGGGCGGTCGTAGGAGATCTCCACGCCGGCGTCGGTCAGGATCTTGCGCAGCTCTTCCAGCGTGGCGCGGGCAATCCCGACGGCCATGGCGGCAACGACAGGCCGGGTGTTGTCGAAGGTCTCCATCACCCCGGAGAAGCCCTTGCCCGAATCGATTTCGGGATTACCCAGCAGGTTGTCCTTGGGAATGCGCGCGTTGTCGAACCGGATCACCGCCGTGTCGGAGCCTTTGATGCCGAGCTTGTTCTCCAGCCGCTCTACGGTGACGCCGGGATGTTCGCGCGGCACGATGAACGACTTGATCGCCGGGCGGCCCTGCGACTTGTCCAGCGTCGCCCACACCACGATATGGGTGGCCCGCGAACCCGCTGTGACGAAGATCTTTTCGCCGTTGATGACGTATTCGTCGCCATCCAGTTTGGCGGTGGTGGTCACCGCGGCCGAGTCGGACCCGAACGACGGTTCGGTGATGGCCATCGCCGCCCAGACCCTGCCCAAGCGGTTCAACTGCTCGTCGGTAGCCACCCCGGAGATCGCCGCGTTGCCCAGCCCTTGATAGGGCATCGACAGCAGCAGGGCCGCGTCACCCCAACTGGCCTCCAATGCCTGCAGCACCGCAGCCATGTTGGCGCCGTTGCGGTTTTCGTCGTCGCCTTCACCGGCACGGAACGCCTCGGCTCCGGTGAGCCCCAGCGCATTAGACTCAGCGGCCCCGGAGAACAGGTTGGACAACGTGTCGAGCTCCACCGGGTAGGCGTGCTCCTTGAGGTCGTACTTGCGGGCGATGGGCCGCATCATCTGCGCGGCGCCCTGGTGTGTCTTGTCGATCACCGCTTGCATCTTGCGGGGCAGTTCCAGATTGATTGCCATGATTGGTCTTTCGCTAGGGAACTAGATAACGAGCTTAGATAACGACAACGCCCTCGGCGACGCCGATGGCCCGCAGGTCGCGGTACCAGCGTTCGACGGGGTGTTCCTTCGTGTAGCCGTGGCCGCCGAGCAGTTGCACGCCGTCCAGGCCGATCTGCATGCCTTTGTCGGCGCCGAGCCGCTTGGCCAGTGCCGCCTCACGTGCGAAGCTCAGGCCCTGTTCGGCACGGGCCGCGCCGCGCCAGGTGATCAGCCGCAGTCCGTCCAATTCGATGGCGATGTTGGCGCACATGAACGCCACGGCTTGGCGGCGGGCAACCGGCTCTCCGAACGCCTGCCGTTCTTTGACGTAGGGGATGACGTAGTCGAGCACCGCGTGCGAGGTGCCGACCGCCAGCGCGGCCCAGCCCAGTCGGGACAGCGCGATCGCCTCGGAAAAGGCCGTATCACATTCGGCGCCGCTCGCCTCTGGTTCGCCCAGCCGGGCACTCAGCGGAACCGACACCCCGGAGAGCTCGACCTGGCCCAGGGCCGCCGCGCGAATCCCCATGCTCGGATCCGCCTTGACGGTCAGGCCTTTGGTGGACGACTCGACGATGAACAGTGCCGGCTTGCCGTTCAGCTGCGCGCCGACGATGAACAGTTCGGCGTCCGCGGCGGCCGGGACCAACGACTTGACGCCGTCGAGCCGGTAGCCGCTCGGGGTGCGCACCGCGGTGGTCTTGAGCCGGGTGGGGTCGAACAGCGGCTGCGGCTCGGCGATGGCCACGCAGGCCTGCGGGACGTTTTCGCCGGCGAACTCGCCGAGGTAGGTGGCCTGCTGATCGGCGCTGCCCCAGTGGGTCAGCGCGGAGGCCACACCTCCCGGTGCCAGGATCGGCAGCGCCAGACCCATGTCGCCATAAGCCAGCGCCTCGGCCACCAGGACGTTGGTCACGCTGGAGCGCTGCGCGGCGATGCCGTCGAAATCCTCGGGAATGTTGATCGCCGTGATGCCCAACTCGGCGGCCTTGGCGATCAGATCGGGCGGGTAGGTTGCCGCTGCGTCGGCATCGTGCGCGGCGGGCCGCAAGATCTCCTCGGCGAATTCCTGCAGGGTTTCGACGATCATCTTCTGTTCGTCGTCCGGGGTCAGGTCGTAGAAGTCCTTGCCGCTGGACTTCAGCCGGGCGGGCCCGCTGCGCAGGTTCTGGACGCGCTTGAACTGGCGGCCGGTGGCGCCCACGGTGGAGAACATCGTCTTCACCCCGTAGCGCAGGCCCCGGTTCATCGGGTCGCGCAACTTGTACTTGTCCAAGAAGTCCTGGCCGACCACTGGCGTCAGCAGCGCCAGGGCGACGTCGATCCCGGTCCGCTTGTGCGGCCGCATGCCGACACCGTTGTCCTGGCCGCGCCGTTTGGCGCGTGAGCGGGGCTTTTTGGAGCTGGAAAGAATGTCAGTCATTTCAGCAGCCTCGGTCGTTGGGGAGGTCCGGACTAGATCTTATCTTACTCAAAAGTAAGATAGCTAGGACCGCCGTGTTAACAAATTCACACGGGAATGTTGCGGATGCAGGTGAGCACGCCGTCATGCAGCAGGCCATTTGTCGCCACGGCACTGCCCTGGTGCGGTCCGGGGGCGCCGTCCAAGCCGGTGAACGTCCCGCCCGCCTCGCGGACCAGAACGTCCAGCGCCGCGAGGTCCCACACCGACACCTCGGGCTCGGCGGCAATGTCGACGGCGCCCTCCGCGACAAGGCAATAGGACAGAAAATCTCCATAGGCGCGCACCCGCCACACGGCGTCGGTCAGCCCGATGAACCGCTCGCGCAAACCCCGGTCCGCCCACCCCGACAGACTGGAAAACGACAGGCTGGACGAGCCCAGTTCGGCCACCGAGGAAACCGACAGCCGACGGGCCGGGGTGCTGTCGACCGACGCGAACGCGCCCTGGCCGCGTGCCGCCCACCACCGACGCTGCAACGCTGGCGCGCTCACCACACCGACCGACGGCACGCCGTCTTCCAGCAACGCGATCAGAGTCGCCCACACCGGCACCCCGCGGACGAAGTTCTTGGTCCCGTCGATCGGGTCGATGATCCACTGCCGCCCGGTGAAGGTGGTGGCGCCACCGAACTCCTCGCCGACGACGCCGTCGGCAGGCCGTTCGCGCCCGAGCACCTGGCGCACGTCGGTTTCGACCGCCCGGTCGGCGTCGGTCACCGGAGTCAGGTCCGGTTTGGTGTCGACACGCAGGTCGAGTGCGCCGAAACGGGCGCGAGTCAGCGCGTCCGCGCGGTCGGCCAGCGCCAGCGCCAGCGCCAGATCGTCCTGACTCATGCCAGCAGTCCTACCATGGCCAGGTGTTGGAATTCGGTCTGCTGCTCCTGCTGGTGGTGATTGCGGTGGGATTGCTCGCCCAGCGTTTCATCCCCCGCGGCCCGCGGGGCCCGCTGACGAGCGGCACCGTGCTGGTAACCGGGGTCAGCCCGCGGCCGGTCGCCGTCGGCCAGCAGTACGTCACGATCGCGGGTGTCCTCAACGGACCGACCGTTAATGAGCACGCCGTATATCAGCGCTTGGCAGTCGACGTCGACGCTTGGCCGGTGCTGGGTCAACTGTTTCCGGTGGTGTATTCGCCGAGAAATCCGGACAACTGGAGGTTCGCTCCGCCGGAGCTGCCTGCCGGTTAGCTTCAGCTCTTGCGTTTGCGGATGGCGGTGGCATGCTCAGTGCATGGCGCGCAAGGAGATCGATCGTATTCGGGCGAGGAGCGCCCTCGAAGTGGTCAGGGAGCACCCCGTCCTTGTGCTCTTCGCGGCGTCGCCGGCGCTGGCACTCTTGGGCGTGATCTGGTGGCTTGCCGGTGCGGGTTGGGCCATTTTTGCGGGTGTGCTGCTGCTGCTCGCGGGCGCGGCTTTCATCCTCGTACGACGCTAAGTGCCCCTGCTCAGCCGTGGCTGATGTGCAGCAGCTTGGCCAGGCTCGGTAACTTGACGCGCGGCCGCCCGTGTGGCTCGCCGGCTTCGCGCTCAAAGCGATCGATGACCTCCCAGTGCGCGGAGGTGACCAACTTGGGTTGGCGGGAGGCCAGCCACTCGGCCAGCTGGTCCGCGTGGTCGTCCGGAAAATCCGCCAGCTCATCAGCGGCGGCCAGATCGCCCATCAACGTGTCGACCGTGTCCTGGGAGTCCTTCTTATTGGTGCCGATAATCCCGGTCGGCCCGCGCTTGATCCACCCGACGACATATTCGTTGCGGCTGCCCTTCACCCGGCCGTCGGTGTTGGGGATGGTCGCGGTCTTCTCGTCGAACGGCAGCCCGGGCGTGGGTACGCCTCGGTAGCCGACCGACCGCACGACCAGCTGCGCGGGCAGCTCCTCGCGCTCGCCGGTGTCCTTGGCCGACACCCAACCGCTGTCGTCGGTGACCAGTTCGTTGCGGCCCACCACGACGTGCTCTACCTTGCCGTCACCCTTGATCTCGATCGGAGACGTCAAGAACCGGAACACCATTCGGCGGTGCCCCGGACGGGGTTCGCGGTTGGCATAGTCGCGCAGGACCTTGATGTTCAGGTTGGTGATCTTGCCGGCCGCGGCCGCGTCCTCGTCGCTGATGCCCTCCAGGTGCGCGGGGTCGACGATCACGTCGACGCCCTCGAGGTCGGCCAGCTCGCGCAACTCCATGGTGGTGAACGCGGTCTGAAGCGGCCCGCGCCGGCCGATGACCACCACCTCTTCCACGCCACGCGGGCGCAGCGATTCCAGCGCGTGATCGGCGATGTCGGTAACCGCCAGCGCGTCCGGGTCGGTGATCAGAATGCGGGCGACGTCAAGTGCCACGTTCCCGTTGCCGATGACGACCGCGCGAGCACCGGACAGATCGGGTGTCATGTCCGCGAAACTGGGATGCGCGTTGTACCAGCCCACGAAATCGACAGCGGCAATACTGCCCGGCAGGTCCTCGCCGGGAATGTTCAGCGCACGGTCGGACTGCGCCCCGACGGCGTAGATCACCGCGTCGTAACGCTCGGCGAGTTCAGCCGGCTCGACGTGTTCGCCCACCACCACGTTGCCGAAGAAGCGGAAGCGCGGGTCTTCGGCGGTCTTCTCGAATTGTTTGCTGATCGACTTGATCTTGGGGTGGTCCGGTGCCACACCCGAGCGCACCAGTCCCCATGGGGTCGGCAGCATCTCCAGCATGTCGACGGCCACGTCGATCTCGTCGGAAGCGTCGGCGGCCTTCAGCAACGATGCCGCGGCGAAAAACCCCGACGGTCCGGAACCGACGACTGCGACGTGATATGGGCGCATCCTCGAGCCTTCTGTTTGTGCCCGGCTGCGCGCAGGGGGGCTGTCGCTCGCAGTCGCGGGGTGCACTGATGGTCATCTGATGCTAAACGCTGATGCCGGTAACGTGGGCGGCTGTGGAACCCGACCGCCTAGCAGACATCGCCGCACTCGACTCCAGCCTGACCACGGTGGAGCGGGTGCTCGACGTCGACGGTCTGCGCAGCCGCATCGAGAAACTCGAGCATGAGGCGTCGGATCCGAAACTGTGGGACGACCAGGCCAACGCACAACGGGTGACCAGCCAGCTATCCCACACTCAGGGTGAGCTGCGCCGCATCGAGGAGTTGCGTCAGCGCGTCGACGACCTGCCGGTGCTCTACGAGATGGCAGCCGAGGAGGATGGCGCCGCCGCCGCCGATGCGCTCGCCGAGGCCGACGCCGAACTCAAGGCGCTGCGCGCCGACATCGAAGCCGCCGAAGTCCGCACGCTGCTCTCGGGTGAGTACGACGAGCGTGAGGCGCTGCTCACCATCCGTTCCGGCGCCGGCGGGGTGGACGCCGCCGACTGGGCCGAGATGCTGATGCGGATGTACATCCGATGGGCTGAAAAACACAAATACGGCGTCGAGGTGTTCGACACCTCCTACGCGGAAGAAGCCGGCATCAAAAGCGCCACTTTCGCCGTGCACGCGCCGTTCGCTTACGGCACCTTGTCCGTCGAACAGGGCACCCACCGGCTGGTCCGGATCAGCCCGTTCGACAACCAGAGCCGGCGCCAGACGTCATTCGCGGAAGTCGAGGTGTTGCCGGTGGTGGAGACCACCGATCACATCGACATTCCGGAGGGCGATGTGCGCGTCGACGTCTACCGCTCCAGCGGGCCCGGGGGCCAATCGGTGAACACCACCGACTCGGCGGTCCGGTTGACGCACATACCAACGGGTATTGTGGTGACTTGCCAGAACGAGAAATCGCAACTGCAGAACAAGGTTTCGGCAATGCGAGTGCTGCAGGCAAAGTTAATGGAGCGCAAGCGTTTAGAAGAGCGAGCTGAGCTGGACGCGTTGAAGGGGGATGGCGGCAGCTCCTGGGGCAACCAGATGCGCTCCTACGTACTGCACCCGTATCAGATGGTCAAGGATCTGCGAACCGAGTACGAGGTGGGCAATCCGGCGGCCGTTCTGGACGGAGACATCGACGGGTTCCTGGAAGCCGGGATCCGGTGGCGCAATAGAAGAGATGACGACTAACACAAGCCTTCTTGCGGGGCGAAAAACCTTCTCGCTACCACAATGACGCAACGCTGGCACGACTTCTGGCGTGGCGAAATCGGTGAATGGATCATCACCCGCGGTCTGCACATCGTCATGCTGCTGATCGGGGCGGTGCTGGCGGTCCGCCTCGTCACCTGGGTGGCCGAAAAGGTGACCCGGCGGCTCGACGTCGGCTTCGCCGAGAGCGACGCGCTGGTCCGCTCGGAGGCGACCAAGCACCGCCAGGCCGTGGCGTCGGTGATCCAGTGGGTGTCGATCGTCCTCATCGCCATCTGGGTCATCGTTGAGATTGGCGACGTTCTGCAGTTCTCCCTGAGCGGGCTGGTCGCGCCCGCCGCGGTGCTGGGGGCGGCCCTGGGCTTCGGCGCTCAGCAGTTGGTCAAGGATCTCCTTTCGGGGTTCTTCATCATCGTGGAGAAGCAGTACGGCTTCGGCGATCTGGTCGAGTTGACCATGGCCGGGGTCCCCGAGGCGCGGGGCACCGTCGAGGACGTCACGCTGCGGGTGACCAGGCTGCGCTCCTCGGATGGCGAGGTCTTCACCGTTCCCAACGGCCAGATCGTCAAGACGGTCAATCTCTCGAAGGACTGGGCTCGCGCGGTGGTGGACGTCCCGGTGTCGACCAGCGCCGACCTCAACCGGGTCAACGAGGTCCTGCACCAGGAGTGCGAGCACGCGCTGGATGACCCGTTGCTGGGTGAGTTGCTGCTGGATGCACCCACTGTCATGGGAGTCGAAAGCATCGAACTCGAGACGGTCACCCTGCGCGTGGTGGCCCGCACCCTGCCCGGCAAGCAGTTCGAGGCGGGCAGGCAGCTGCGGATGCTCGTCATCCGGGCGCTCGCTCGCGCGGGCATCGTGACCGCGGCCGACGCCACGGTGGGGTTGGTTGAGGATCCGGCCGTTCCCGCCGCCAAGGCCGCGCTGGAACACGCCGACGCGAAGACGCAGGAAGAAACCCACGAAAAGACCGCGGATTCGGCGGACCGGCCGTGAAGTTCACGCTCAACATCCTCGACAGGCACGGCGGTGACGATGGTGACGATGCACGCCGCTGGCCGAACTACATCTTCGGCGGCCGGATACGCACCTCGACCCTGGCGCTGATCGTGGCGTTCCTGCTGGTGTGGTGGCTTTACGACACTTATCGGCCCCATGAGCCGGCTAATTCCGGGCCGCCGCCCGCGCAGGTGGTGCCGCCGGGTTTCGTGCCCGACCCTAACTACACCTGGGTGCCGCGCACTCGGGTGGAGGAGCCTCCCGCCACCACTTTCACGCCGACGCCGACGCCGACGACCACGGCGCCCCCGAGCACCGCGCCGCCGACTACCACGACCAGCCCGCCACCGTTCGTGCTGCCGACATTGCCGTGCATCCCGCCCTTCTGCACTCCCAGCACGACCCCGGCCGCACCGGCCCCTCAGCAACCGCAGCCGGGGCCTGGTCCGTTACCCACATCGGTGCCACCCGCTGCCTGATCTCCGCGGGCCAGGAAAATTGACGGCTACACTGGCGTGCCGTGATGATCACCCTGGACCATGTCAGCAAGCAGTACAAGTCGTCGGCTCGTCCGGCGCTGGACGACGTCAACGTCAAGATCGACAAGGGTGAGTTCGTCTTCCTGATCGGCCCGTCCGGTTCGGGCAAATCGACGTTCATGCGGCTGCTGCTCGGCGCGGAGAATCCGACCACCGGCGACGTCCGGGTGTCCAAGTTTCATGTCAACAAACTGCCTGGTCGGCACGTGCCGAAGCTGCGCCAGGTGATCGGCTGCGTCTTCCAGGACTTTCGGCTGCTCCAGCAAAAGACGGTGTACGAAAACGTGGCCTTCGCGCTGGAAGTCATCGGCAAACGTGGCGACGTGATCAACCGGGTGGTACCCGATGTGCTCGAGACGGTCGGCCTGTCGGGCAAAGCCAGCCGGCTGCCGGACGAGCTGTCCGGTGGCGAGCAACAACGCGTTGCGATCGCCCGCGCCTTCGTCAACCGGCCGCTGGTCCTGCTGGCCGACGAGCCCACCGGCAACCTCGACCCGGACACGAGCAACGACATCATGGATCTGTTGGAGCGGATCAACCGCACCGGGACGACCGTGGTGATGGCAACGCACGACCACCACATCGTCGACTCGATGCGGCAGCGGGTTGTCGAGCTGTCTCTGGGCCGGCTGGTTCGCGATGAACTGCGCGGCATCTACGGAATGGATCGCTAAGTGCGCTTCGGCTTCCTCATCAACGAGGTCCTCACCGGCCTTCGTCGCAACGTCACCATGACGGTGGCGATGATCCTGACGACCGCGATCTCGGTCGGCCTGTTCGGCGGCGGCCTGCTGGTCGTTCGGTTGGCCGACAACTCCCGCGCCATCTATCTCGACCGCGTCGAGACGCAGGTCTTCCTCACCGAGGACGTCTCCGCCAACGATCCAGCTTGCGGCGCCGACCCGTGCAAGGCGCTGCGGGCAAAGATCGAAGGCCGCCAAGACGTCAAGCATGTGCAGTTCCTCAACCGTCAGGACGCCTACGACGACGCCATCCGCAAGTTCCCGCAATACAAGGACGTCGCCGGAAAGGATTCCTTCCCCGCATCGTTCATCGTCAAGCTGGACAACCCGGAGCAGCACAAGGACTTCGACAGCGCGATGCAGGGCCAGCCCGGTGTGCTCGGCGTGCTGAATCAAAAGGAGCTGATCGACCGCCTGTTCGCGGTGCTGGACGGCTTGAGCGACGTCGCGTTCGCGGTCGCCCTGGTTCAGGCCATCGGGGCGGTCCTGTTGATAGCCAACATGGTCCAGGTCGCGGCGTACACGCGGCGCACCGAGATCGGCATCATGCGACTGGTCGGCGCCAGCCGCTGGTATACCCAGCTGCCTTTCCTGGTGGAGGCGATACTCGCCGCGACGGTCGGCGTCCTTATCGCCATCTTCGGCTTGCTGGTGGTGCGGTGGATGTTCTTGGATGACGCGCTGAACCAGTTCTACCAAGCGAACCTGATTGCGCGCTTGGACTACGCCGACATCATTTACATCGCCCCGTGGCTGTTGCTGCTGGGCGCGGCGATGGCGGGGTTGACGTCCTACGCAACGTTGCGCCTGTACGTACGGCGATAGCCGTGGCCAAGAACTCCAGCGGACGGGCGACAAGCCTGGCACGAAAAAGATCATCGCCACCAATCGCAAAGCCCGGCACAACTATTCGATCCTCGACGTGTACGAGGCCGGCGTGGCGCTGGTGGGCACCGAGGTCAAGAGTCTGCGAGAAGGGCACGCGTCGTTGGCCGATGCGTTCGCAACCGTCGACGACGGCGAAGTGTGGCTGCGCAACCTGCACATCCCGGAGTATCACCACGGCAGCTGGACAAACCACGAGCCCCGTCGCACTCGCAAATTGCTGTTGCATCGCGGGCAGATCGACAACCTGATCGGCAAAATCCGCGACGGCAACCTCACGCTGGTGCCGTTGTCGATGTATTTCTCCGAGGGCAAGGTCAAGGTCGAGCTCGCACTGGCCCGCGGCAAGCAGGCACACGACAAACGCCAGGACATGGCCCGCCGCGACGCCGAGCGCGAAGTGACTCGCGAACTGGGCCGCCGCGCCAAGGGCAAGGACTGAGCGGGCCTACTATCCGATGATGGCGACGCGTCCCATCACCAAGCTCGACAAGTCCGAACGTGCTGTCCGGTCTCTTCGGCGTTTGGGACGCCATCGACACCGAGTTGGACGGGCTGCCTGAGACCGGCTGGCGCGCCGGGACGCCGCTGCCCGCCTGGGACGTGCAGGCCGTGGTGTCGCACATGATCGGGACCGAATCATTCCTATCGGGCGTGGCGCCACCCGTCGTCGACCTGGACGTTTCGGAGCTCGACCACGTACGCAACGACATCGGTGTCATGAACGAGTCCTGGGTACGTCATCTGAGCGGGGAATCGGGCGCAGCCGTGCTTGAGCGGTTCCGCGCGGTGACCAACAAACGCCGCGAGGTCCTGGCGAGCTTGGACGAAGACGGTTGGAACGCCGTGACGACAACGCCGGTGGGCACGGAAAGCTACGGGCGGTTTATGCGGGTGCGGGTCTTCGATTGCTGGATGCACGAGCAGGACATCCGGGTGGCATTGCGGCGGCCGTCGTCCGACGACGAGCTCGACAGCGCCGCGTCGCGGCTGTCCCTCGACGAGATCGCGGCCACCATGGGATTCGTCGTCGGCAAGCTGGCCAAGGCGCCCGCCGGTTCGCGCGTCCTGTTCGACCTGACGGGTCCGCTGGCGCGCAACATCCGCGTCAGCGTCGACGATCGGGCTCAGGTGGTCGACGACTTCGGCGGCCAGGAGCCGACGGTGACGATCCGGCTGGACGCGCTGCAGTTCACCAGGCTTTCCGGCGGCCGGTCGCTGTGTCCCGCACGTCCCAAGGACATCGAGCTTGATGGCATCAAGGACGTGGGGCAGCAGATCGTCGAGCACCTCAATTTTGTGATCTGATCGCCGCGCCGCTTGGGCGCGGACGTCGAGTTGTTGGGGCCGTGATGCGGCGTGTCGGCCCACCAACTCGACGCTCGCCGTGCCGGGCCTGGCGCCCGGAACATAAATCCGTTGCCGCTGGTTGGTGCGGGCGTATTATGGAGTGTCCGGCCGAAATCGACCGGAGCTAAGAAACAGAGTGCGAAGACACAAGACAAGGGGCTGAACGGTTTCGACTTCGCGCATCGAATCAAGGGAAGCGTGCCGGTGCAGGCAAGAGACCACCGTAAGCGTCGTTGCAACCTTATAAGCGCCGATTCACATCAGCGCGACTACGCACTCGCTGCCTAAGCGACTGCGTGTCTGTCAGACCGGGAGCGCCCTCGGCCCGGACCCTGGCATCAGCTAGAGGGACCCACCCACGGGTTCGGTCGCGGGACCCATGGGGACATCAAACAGCGACTGGGATCGTCATCCTGGCTTGTTTGCGTGATCAGGAGATCCGAGTAGAGGCATAGCGAACTGCGCACGGAGAAGCCTTGAGGGAATGCCGTAGGACCCGGGTTCGATTCCCGGCAGCTCCACTCGAAAGTAGCTGGTCAGAGCTTTAGCTCTGGCCAGTTTTCTTTTTCATCAACACTCCGGTCAAGATTCGGGCGCTCGTTGGTGTTGGCTGCGAACGTTCACTTCGGTGTCAGGGTCTCGGCGGGCGCCGGGTATGTGGCGCGTCGTGAGAGGCCGAGGGTCGCGGCCGCGTCGTCGCTTGTAGCCACGTCGCGGCCCAGCCGCAGCGGCCGCCCGGACCAGCGCCCAGCCCTTCCCGATACCGGTCCCGCCACCGGTGACCAGAACCGAGCGCCGCGCGAATCTGGTCATCGCACAGTCCTCATCTGGGCAGGCCGTCGCCGGCCGGTGCCAGGAGTGCACGGCTTGCCGTCACGGCGGCGGAGTACTCGCCCCGGATTTGGGCCACCAGCTCCGAGACGCGGCTGATTGCGGTGGTCGCCGAGACACTGTGCCCAGCGCTGAAGAAACTGACGTTGGCCGCGGCGCCGTCAAGGTCGGGAAGGGTGCGGGCGTCGTAGGTCTCGACGTCGGGCGCCGCCGCCCCTCGGGCTGCCTTGATCATGCTCGTCGCCAGGCCGGTGAAGGCAGTGGTGAGTTCAATGTCATCCAGGCGGGCTTCGACGACGGCCTGGCGGTATTGCGGGGAGGCGGCACTTTCGTGGGTGGCGATGAATCGGGTGCCCATGTACCCGAGGTCGCAGCCGGCAACCCGGGCAGCCAGCAGAGCGGCACCGTCGACGACACCGCCCGCCAGGACCAACGGGCCATCCCAGATGGCACGCGCCGCGCGGACGAAGGCCAGCGGGTTGGCCCAGCCGGTCTGCCCGCCGGCGCCGGCGGCCAGCAGGATCAATCCATCGACCCCGGCATCGATCGCCCGTTCGACGTGGCGCAGTGACGCCACGTCGGAGAGCACCAGGATGCCTGCATCGTGCAGCGGTCCGACGACTGCGCTGGGGGAGCCGACGCTGGTGATTACCGCCGGCACGCGGTGGCCGATGATTACGTCCAGGTCCTGGGTCCGGCGGTCGTAGGAGCCGTGCACGATGAGGTTGGGCAACACTGGTCCGAACGGGGTGTTCGACTGCGCGGTGGCATTGTCGAAGGCGGTCAACCATCGGTCCAGCTCGTCGGGCGAGGCGCAGTTGTGGGTGGGGAAGGACACCGCGACGTTGGCCTTGGCGGCGGCCCGCACCAACTCCGGACTGGATACCCCGGTCATCGGAGCCACGATCAACGGGACGTCCAGACCGCCGGCCATTGCGGCGAACTGGCCGCTGAGATGTCCCCGGTACGGATGAATGCCGTTGTGAACGTTCACAAGCCGCTCCTAACCGTCACCGTCGAGGGTCGACTGCATCGCGCGCCCGTAGATCGCGACGGTGGCGGCGCGGTCGTGCTCCTCGAAGTGGTTGTCGGACAGACTCAACGAACTCAGCAGCCCAGCGACCTGCGCGGCGAACAGCCGGGCCCGCAACACCGGATCCGGTCCTGGCAGTCGGTCCTTCAGCTTCTCGACGAACGCCAGGTCCATGATGTCGTAGAGGCGTTGGCGGACGGCGAGGCTGTCCGAGGCCCGTACCAGCGTGGTGTAGACCTTCAACATCGGTTCGTCGGCTTTGTTCAATAGGAACGTGGTCATCCGTTCGCCAAGGGTCTTCAACGGTCCGTCGAGCGCATCGTCGAAGTAGCCGGTCGCGGGCAGCGTCACCAGGAACAGTGCTTCCTTCGAGCCGAAGTGTCGGATCACCATTGCCGGGTCCACATCGGCCAGACGGGCGATTTCTCGCACCGATGTGGCCGCAAAACCGTTGCGCCCGAACAGCTCCGTGGCTGCCTGCCGGATGGACGCGGCCGTCATCTGTGCGCGGCCCATGGTCTCGCGACCAGCCCGCGCATCGGTCGGAAGACTCGGCACAATGTGCCCTCTCGGTGTCGATGGACACTTGACAGTGCTAGTCAACACTGTTGACAATAGCGCAGTCAACAGCGTTGACTGCGTGGGGTCGGCACTGTCGGCCAGTTGAGATTTGGCGATCCTGAATGAACGGACTGACTGCCTCGATCCGGGCCGGCGCCACGCCGGTTCGGGGCACCACTGAACGAATGAGGACCATGAACGACACAGGTGTCGGCTTCGATCTGTCATCGGTGTTCGCGACGGTGGCCCAGGCTGTCCCGGATCAGACCGTGCTGCTGTGGCGGGAACGGCGACTGACCTACGCCGCGATGGACGCCCGAATCGACGGCGTGGCCCACTATCTCAACTCACGCGCGTTGGGGTGTCACACTGAACGCGAGCATCTTCTGGGTCACGAATCGGGGCAGGACCACCTCGGCGTTTATCTGCGCAACGGCAACGAATATCTGGAAGCCATGCTTGCCGGCTACCAAGCCCGGGTTGCGCCGTTCAACGTGAATTACCGCTATGTCGGCGACGAACTCGCCTACCTTCTTAACGACGCGAAGGCCACCGCGCTGGTATACCACGCCGAGTTCGCACCGCGAGTAGCCGCGATCCGCGACCAGTTGCCACACCTGAAAGTCCTCATCCAGGTCGACGACGGGTCCGGCAACGCGCTGCTGTCCGGTGCCGTGGACTACGAGTCGATCGTCGCGACGCCGGAACCGCAGGGCGGGATGCCCACCCCCAGCGCCGATGACCTGTTCCTGCTCTACACCGGAGGTACCACTGGCATGCCCAAGGGGGTGATGTGGCGCCAGCACGACATCTTCATGTCCTCGATGGGCGGACGACCCTTCGGGGGCGGTGAGGCGCTGCCTTCCTACGATGAATTAGCCAACAGAGCAAGGCAATCCGCGGGTGCCCTGTCACTGCTGATGGTCGCCCCGTTCATGCATGGTGCCGGCCAATGGGCCACGTTCTTTATGATCACGATGGGCGGTTGGATCGCAATCCCCGACGACGTCGACGGGTTGCGGCCCGAGTCGGCGTTGCGGCTGGCCGAGCGGGAACGGATCGTCAGCATCCCGGTCGTCGGTGACGCCATTGCGCGCCCGCTGATCGACGAGATCGAGACGGGAAAGTACGACCTGTCCGGGCTGGTATCGATCAACAATGGAGGTGCCCCGCTTTCGCCCGGCGTGCGTGACCGGATTCTGGAAGCGCTGCCGCACGTCCTGCTCGTGGATGCCGTTGGATCCTCGGAGTCCGGAATCCAGATGAACACCATCACCGCTAAGGGCGCCGACACGTCGCCCACTTTCACTGCCGACGGCGACACAGCCGTGGTAGCCGAAGACTTCACGCGGGTCCTGCGGCCAGGCGAAGGCGGTGGGTGGCTGGCCCGCCGCGACCTGATCCCGCTCGGGTACCACGGCGACGAAGCCAAGACAGCGCGCACCTATCCGATAGTCGACGGCATCCGCTGGTCGATTCCCGGAGATCGCGCGAACATGTTGTCCGACGGGCGTATCGAGCTCCTCGGGCGGGACTCAATCACCATCAACTCCGGCGGGGAGAAGATCTTCGTCGAGGAGGTTGAACGCGCCATCACCGCCCACCCCGACGTCTACGACGTCGTCGTTGTCGGCCGACCCTCCGAGCGGTGGGGTAGCGAGGTCGTGGCGATCGTCCAGCTCGCCGCGGGCGCGTCGATCGCGGATCATGAGCTGCTCAGCGTTTGCGCGGAACGGATCGCGAGGTACAAGTTGCCCAAAGCCTTCATCTTCGTCCCGAAGATCCTCCGATCACCCGCGGGCAAGGCCGACTACCGATGGGCCAAAGACCTCGCCGCGGACGCCTCAGACAGTGCACCACCGATAGGAGAGAACAGCCGTGTCTAACCAACGAGCCCAAATCGCCATGAGTGAGCAGGAGATCCAAGAATTCCTGGTCACGAGTAGGGTCGCGACGCTCGCGACGAACGGCCCGAGTGGATACCCGCACCAAGTGGCGATGTGGTACGGCGTCGTCGAGGGCAAGGTCTGCTTCGAGACCAAGGCCAAGTCTCAGAAGGCGGTGAACCTTCGACGCGATCCCAAGCTGAGATCAGCGTCGAGGCCGGTGACAGCTACGACCAACTGCGCGGCGTGGCGATCGACGGCACGGCCAGGATCATCGACGACACCACCGACCCATTGTATTGGGCGGCCGGGGTCAACGTCTTCGAGCGCTACCAGGCGCCCTACACCGAGGAGATGCGACCGGCAGTGGAGTACATGATGAACAAGCGCATCGTGATCGTGGTGGAACCGGTGCGCACCCGATCCTGGGACCACCGCAAACTTGGCATCGTCTTTCATCCCGATACCAACGCGGCGGCTTCGACACCGTGACCGGGTCGGACACTGTTCGCGTCGAACGTCGCGGCCGCATCCAGATCATCACCCTTGCGCGCGATCACAAGTGCAACGCCATCGACGCCTCGATCCGCCGGTCTGGACGCGCCGCTCAACGAACGTCCTATCCGTACCCTCCGAACGGCAAGTGGGTAGAAAACAGCGGATGAGGCGCTTAGCGAAAGCTGCCGCTTCCTCCGTCCAGGAGCAGCGTCTGGCCGGTCAGGTAGGACGCGTCATCGCTCATCAAAAAGGCCACAACCGCTCCGATATCCTCACGGGTGTCGCCAATTCGGTGTAGCGGGACACCACGTAGGACCCGCTGGTACTCCTTCGGGGCCACTTCGCTGAACACTCGCATACCTTCTGAATTGGCAAGTGGGCAAACCACATTGACCCGGATGTTATCCGCACCCCACTCCAGCGCCGCCACCTTCGACATACCGCGAATGGCTTCCTTGGCGCTGGCGTAAGCGCCGAAGGACGGTTGGCCGGCGGTGCCCGAGCTTGACCCGAAATTGACTATTACCCCGCCGCCGGCCTTCACCAGAACCGGATGCACCGCTTGCATCAGTCGAAACGTCGCCCGGGGGCCTACGTCGTAGACAAGGTCATAGTCCTCTTGGGTGATCTCAACGAAAGCCTTGGGCTCGTTCGAGGCGATCGCATTGTTCACCAGGCCGTCAATCCTGCCGAACATCTCTACTCCAGCAGAGATGACGCGTTCAGCGCTGGCGCTCTGGCGCAGATCGACGACGAGTCGACCCGGGGCGTAACCGGCGGCGTTCAATTCTGAAGCCACCGATTCCAGTTTGTCTGCAACGTGATCGACCATCAGTACCGAGGCGCCACGGTGTAGCAGCGCTTCGGAGATCCCCTTCCCGATGCCTTGGGCGGCACCGGTGACGACGACGACGCGTCCCCGCAGTGACTGTGTGTGCGAATACGGCACCTGCCGCGCCTCGGGCGTCATCGAATCTCCTCGTGTGTTGTCTATCCGAAGCGATGGCCCGGACAGCGGTTGGAGGGTGCGGGTGAACCCCGATCGCGGACCGCGGGATCGTGTCTGGGCCGGCAGATCGGTGCCATCCCGCTGACCAAGCGACCCTCACCGCGATGTGCCACGCTATGACCTAACGGCGGTGACTGTCAACGATGATGACTATGACTGTGGGTATGTGTTGCCGAAAATCGCCGCAAGAGACACATGTGAGCGACCAAAAGCACTCCGGCGCATTTGATTTCAGGTGAAGCTAATTTCGGCTTACCCGGTTGTGGCTACTCGCCGAAGAACCCGCCATACCCTCTTGTTGGCCTCCTGGCGCAAGTAGGCACGAGAATGCATCTTGACACCTAGTGACAGTCAGACATACAGTGCCGTCGACGAACAGGGCAAGTGGCCGCAAGCTGAGGGTAGGGGTAGCGATGATCCTCGACGATTTCTTACTCACGGGGCAGGTCGCCATCGTGACGGGTGCCGGTCAGGGCATTGGTCGCGCCATCGCAGTCGCGTTAGCCGAGGCCGGTGCCGACGTCGTAGTGGCCGCGCGCACCCAAAGCGATCTCGATGAAACCGTCCGCCTGGTAGAGGCGGTAGGACGACGAGGTCTGGCAGTGGTGAGCGACGTCATGAGCGAGGCCGATCTCAAAATCGTCGTCGAACGGACGGTGAACACATTCGGACGACTCGATATATTGATCAACAATGCCGGTGGGACCCAGCCCCGTCCGGCGATGCACACCTCAGCCCGGTACCTGACCACGGCTCTGCACTTCAACGCCGTCGCGCCGTTCCTGCTCAGCAAGATTGCCGCGCAGGCGATGGTCGACACCGGAGGCGCGGGTTCGATCGTCAACATTTCTTCACGTTCTGGGGACATGGTCATGACATCGTTCGTGGCGTACGGTGCCGGCAAAGCCGCCCTGAACATGCTCACCCAAGATCTCGCCGCTGACTTCGCACCGCGGATCCGAGTTAACGCCGTGGCCGTGGGCGGCGTCGCCACCAAGGCGATGGACTTCGTGATGAACGAGCCCACCCTCCGCGACGAATACATCCGCAACACGCCGATGAGCCGAATCGGTCAACCTCGGGACATCGCCGCCGCAGTTCTCTACTTGGCCTCACCTGCCTCTTCATGGGTGACCGGGGTGGTATTGCGGGTAGACGGTGGCACCACACGTCCTTCGTTCGACATTCCAGCCGCGCCGCCAGTGCCGACGCCAGCCGTAATCGATTGATTCGCAACGAAAGTACGGAAGCCTCATGGACGAAATTCCTGTTGGATCAGACCAAATACGCACCACAGCCCTGTCTGATCTACGGTTCTGCCATTTGGTGCTCGGCGTCACCGACATGACTCGCGCGCTGGCCTTCTATCGCGACCTGCTCGGCATGGATGTTGTCTTTGACCAACTGATCTCCGGTGAACCCTTTGATGCCGTTTTGCACGCTAAACAACAGCAGCAGGGCCGCGTCGTCGGCGGACTGATCGGCGGGTTGATGGTCGAGCTACTCAGCTTGGGCTCCGCACCGCTGGCCTCGAGCCTGAAGAAGGTCGGAGTTGTTGGCATTCAGAATCTCTCGCTCTCGGTGGCGAATCTGGATGTCACGTACCAGAACATCGTCGCCGCCGGTTACCAGCCCGATCAGAAGCCGTTCGCCATCGACCGGGTCCGCATGTTCTTCGTGAAGGATCCCGACGGCACCGCAGTGGAGTTCATTGAGCTCCCAGGCGGGGCCAGAAGCAGCTACGAGATGCACCGCGGCGTTCCGATCACGCTAGGACCGCAACGATGACGGTGTCTAGCGCTGACATGATGCTCACCATGTCCGAACAGTCAGCGGCCGCGCGCAGGCCGTCGTTGCGCGACCGACAACGCGCCGCGATAGGTACCGAGTTGCGCTACGCCGCCTACCGCCTGTTCACCGACCGAGGTTACGACGAGGTCAGTATCGAGGACATCGCCGCTGCAGCCGCCCTATCCCGACGCACCTTCTTCCGTCACGTGGCATCGAAGGAGGCGCTACTCCTAGAGCCGCTGCATCGCGGTGGGGCTGCGATTGCACGTTTCCTCGAAGCCGCACCCGCCCGTCAGAGCCCAGACAGGGCCTTGGCGGCCGCCATTGTCTCGCGCGCGGCCGCTTTCGAAGATACCGAAACCCAGGACTGGCGCGCCGCCATGCTGAGTGCACCGGACGTGCTCGACAAGGCGACGATAGTCAGCCCGGCGGATCGTGACCGCATAACGAAGATCATCGCAGCCAGGATGGATACCGATGCGGGCGGTGACCCACGCCCAGGCTTACTCGTGCATTTAGCGTTCGCGGCAAGCGATTACGGATTCCAGCAGTGGATCCAACAATCTGATTCCGGCACTCGAGATCTGCGTGAGTGGGTCGAGGACTCGCTGAAGGCCATCATCCACCGACGGTGGCGCCCCACCCCTTGAACGGAGTGGGCAACGATGCCGCCACAACGACGCAAGTCATGACGATTGCCGTCGATGGCGCCACTGGTGATCCCTGGCGGCCCAAGCTGGACAATGTCGATGTATTCAACGCCAGCGGGCACTTCCAGTCCGGCTAAGCCCGCGTAAGTACCGCCCGACCTCGCTGCCGGTTAGCGGTCGAACGCCGGTGACACGAACCGTCGCAGAATCTCGGTTTCGATTTGTTCATTGCCAAGGGGTAAGTAGGCAAGCGACAACACCACATGGACGATCCACAGCGCCGCTGCCGGGTCGTCGTCGGTGATTCCGGTGAGTTCGGCGGCCAAGGCGCTCAGCACTGGCGACGAGTGCAGGTCACGCAGTTCCGGTGCATTGCGCGAACTCATCATCAGATGCCGGACTGGGTCGGATCGGATTTGCTCGAGTGAAACGGCGATGGCCTTGACGAGACGCTCGGGGCCGTTGAGGCCGTCAACTTCGCGCCGAACCGTGTCAGTGATGCTGGCGGCGATGCGGACTAGTACCGCATCACGTATCTGCGCCTTACCGCCTGCGTAACGATAGATCGTCGCTCTTGAGCAATGGACTCGCGCAGCCAGGGAGTCGATGTTGAAGGCGTCCAATCCCTCGCGGAGCACAAGGTCAGCAGCAGCGGCGTAGATGCGTTCCGCTGCCGCTGCCCGCCGATCACCGCCAACAACCCAGTCCTCTCGAACCATCAGCCGCGCTCCTTGGTTGGTTGATGAATCATCATCTCAGTTCTGAGACAAGAAGTCGCCAATATCTCAGTGTTCGTGCAGGTGCATGGACACTGGTGAGACGACTGCCATCTGCGATGACTGCCGGTGATTTCAACTTCGTCGCGACTGGTTGACCCCGTCGTCATGGACCATCAGCGTGGAGCAATGACATCTCAGGACGGTGCGCTCGGCATCGCGCTGTTCGACGATCAGTACATCCAAGACCCGTATCCGTTGTACGAGCGCATGCATGAAAAAGGCCGAGTCCACCGGATCGGCGATTCTGACTTCTACGCGGTATCCGGGTGGGAAACCGTCAATGAGGCCGTCGCACGGTGCGATGACTTCTCCTCGAACCTGACGGCGACCATGATGATTAACGCTGACGGCACGGTCGGCGAATTCCCAATGGGAGAACTCGGCGGCCCGACGCAGGCTCTCGCGACTGCCGACGACCCCGTGCACGCAGTGCACAGGAAGGCGCTGATACCGCAGCTGGCCGCGAAGCGCATCCGTGGCATTGAGTCGTTCATCGCGGAAACCTCAACGCACGTATGGGACACCAGCGTGCACGAGGGGAGCATCGAATGGATGGGCGCGATGGCCAATCGGCTGCCCATGATGATCGTCGGTCGGATAATCGGTGTCCCTGACGACGACGTCGATAAGCTCGTCCGGTGGGGCTGTGCCGCAACTCAATTCGTTGAGGGACTGGTCACCCAAGATCAGCTCACCGCCGCAGGTGTCGCGGTCATGGAACTCAGTGGATACATCACCGAGCAGTTCCACCACGCCACCGCCAGCCCACATGACAACCTGCTCGGCGATCTCGCCAGGGCATGCGCCACTGGCGAACTGGATGAGTTCGCCGCACAGATCATGATGATCACACTGTTCAGCGCCGGAGGTGAGTCGACCGCCTCGTTAATCGGTTCCGCTGCGTGGATTCTGGCCACCAACACCATCATCCAGAAGCAACTGCGGGACCACCCGGAACTGCTCGGCGCATTTCTGGAAGAAGTGCTGCGCTATGAGCCGCCGTTCCGAGGCCATTACCGCCACGTCGTCAACGACTCCGAACTGGGCGGCGTTCAACTCCGTGCTGGTTCACGACTGCTGCTGATGTGGGGAGCGGCCAATCGCGACCCTTCTCACTTCGATGACCCCGGCCAGTTCCGGCTCGACCGGCCTGCCGGGAAAGGTCACGTCACCTTCGGTAAGGGGGCGCACTTCTGCGTGGGTGCCGCCCTCGCGCGGTTGGAGGCCACAATCGTCCTTCGTCAACTGCTTGAGCGCACGACGCTCGTCCAGGCCGCTGAGGCGGCGCGCTGGTTGCCAAGCCTTCTAGTGCGTCGGCTTGATCATCTGAAACTGACACTCACATGACCGAACAGGCAGAGTTGATCGCGTTCTACGAACTGTCGCAAGTCAAGGCCAAGTACTGCCGAACGCTCGACACCCGGGACTGGAAGGCGCTAGCGGCGTTGATGACCGCAGACATCGAATTTGGCTTGAGTGACGGGGTTTCCGAACCACAGATGACCGTTGGACGCGACGAGACGGTAGCGCTGCTGAAATCTCTTGTGGCCGGGGCAAGGACCGCTCACCAAGTCCACACGCCCGAGATCGACCTCAACGGAGACGAGGCGCGGGTGATTTGGCCAGTACAAGACCGGGTTGTATTCGACAACGGCACGTCGGTAACCGGCTACGGGCACTACACCGAGAGGTGGCTGCGCCAAGGGGGCGTATGGAAGCTCGCGTCACTGAAGCTAAGCCACCTGATAACCGATATTCATCAGGCCGGAGTGTGATTCCACATCTCGAATGAAGGGGTGGGAGGTAACCCCTTCTCCATCTACGACGCGCCTCGCACGGCCACCGCCCGCTCTCTCGCCGGCCAGCATAACCAAAAAAGGGGGTGATGGCCGCACCTGTTGATGCCATCAACACCGTCGGCGTATCCACAGGTCGTGCCACGTAGTTTCGCGTGCTTTCGCGTACTCGGATTCCATGTTTCCACAGCTCAAGCTGCTTTATGGGCCGGTTTCGATTCCCGGCAGCTCCACCGAATAATTGCAGGCCAGGGCTACAAGCCCTGGCCTGTTTTCTCATCAGCATCTGTAGGTCGAGCTCGGCTCGCCGCTTCTCTCCGGCATCCGCGGGCGGCCGCTACCCCTTGGCCCAAACTGAGCCTCCGTGGTCTAATAACGGAATCAGAACTCGCATTCCGCTTCGGGGGTGAACAGGCCATCAGGAAGACAGCGACTTGCCGCGGACGGGCACTGATGGACGTCTTCACCCCCGATGATTGCGCAGAACTGCCTTTAACGGACAAGGGGTGGCTCTCCTGCGTTAACGCCCTTCACCGGACTGCTTTCGCACATATCGCCCGCAGTCAAGGGCGCCGGCCTCAAGAACGAAGACGTCGCCGGTGGCCAGATGTCTGGGCGCACGATGACCGATGCATTCGGCGAAGGGAGTCGGGAAATGCATCGCACAGCACCGTCGGGACCGACCGTAGCTGACTTGTCGTTACATCGTTTCCCGGCTGGCCGGCCACTAGGCTCAACAGTCGTGAAACCTAGGCCGGCGCAGACAGGATTGCGCCCGCCTCAGCAGGCGCGCAGTCGCGCAGCGCTGCAGCGATTACTCACCTCGGCCGAGCACGTTCTGGTAAGTGAAGGGCAGGAAGCGCTCACGATTGTGCGGGTCGCCGAGCATGCCGGAGTCTCCGTCGGAGGCGTCTACCGGCGGTTTGCGAGCAAAGAGCAATTAATCGACGCAGTCAAGCAAGCGTTCGTGGATCGGCTCGAAGGTGCCGTGGCAGAAGCCTTCGACGAGGCAGAGCTTTCGCTGGGTGGCGTCGTCGAAGCCTTCATCTCGGCGCTGAGCGAAACCCTGGCCGAAAGCGGCCGCATCATTCCCGCTCTCATGGCCGGTGGGCGCAGTGCTGATGTCCCGGAGCAAGGGCTGCGCACATTCACCAGCTTGCAGCAGAGATTCCTTGACGCCGTGGCGCCTTACCGGGCGCAGATCTGCCACCCGGATCCTGTTGCCGCGCTTAACATTGTCTTTCGCAGCGTGGTTGCGACCGGAACGCACCGCGCCGCGATATCACCCTGGTTGCCCGACGGCTTGACTTGGCCGCAGTGGGCCCGCGAAATCGCCGACATGACCACGGCATATCTGATCACCGAACGTGACAACAGCCCTTTTGCAACGTAATTCGAATCATGAGTTTGGACTGATGTTTCCCATCAGGCCGGTAGGTCGCATTCAAGGAGTCCGCATGATCGCCCCGACACCAGACGCGCCGCCTCCGGGCTTGCTGATCGCCTTCACCCTCCCCATGTCGAGGTCCGACCAGCGCCACGCTCCGATCGGTGTCCTCGGCACACCAACTCAGAGACAAGGGTTCTCATGCTGAAAAGGATCAGCAAGTCATGGTTGCCGCTACTGGTGTTGGTGGCGATCGCGATCGGCGCATTCGTGGTGTTCCGGTTGCATGGCGTCTTTGGTTCGGACAACGAGATCACCCGCGAAGGGTCCGGGATCGCTAACGACGCGGCGCCATTCAACCCGAAGCGGGTGATCTACGAGGTGTTCGGGCCGACGGGCGCGGTTGCGACGATCAATTACCTTGACCTGTCGGCGAGTCCTCAAAGCGTCAAAGATGCGCCGCTTCCCTGGTCGCTCACGCTGACGACCACCTCGCCGGCAACCAGTCCGATCCTGCTGGCTCAGGGCAATGCGGAAACAATCGGCTGTCGAATCACCGTCGACGGCAAAGTCAAAGACGAGAAGTCCAGCGAAGGCGTCGACGCTTTCACCTTCTGCCAGGTGAAATCGGCATGACTCATAACCACGCAGACACGGCCGTGGCTCACCGGCCGATCATTCCCCGTTTCATTCGAACGTTCGCGGTGCCGCTTCTGCTCGGATGGGTGGCGCTGGCTGTGTTAGTCACCGTGGCCGTGCCCTCCCTGGAGGACGTGGGTCAGGAGCACTCGGTGTCATTGAGCCCCAACGATGCTCCTTCTATGCAGGCCATGAAGCACATTGGACACGTTTTTAAAGAGTCCGACTTCGACGCCTCGGCCATGCTCGTGTTCGAAGGCGACCAACCGCTGGGCGATGAGGCCCATCGTTATTACGCAGACCTGATCAGGAAACTCAAGGCCGACACCGCACATGTCACGCATGTGCAGGATTACTGGGGAGATCCGCTTACCGCGGCCGGAGCACAAAGCGGCGACGGCAAAGCCACTTACGTGCAGCTCAATTTGGCCGGCAACCAAGGTGAAGCCCGGGCCAACGAATCCATCGCTACCGTCCGCCAAATCATTGCCAGGACACCACCACCGGCTGGCATCCACGTGTACGTCACCGGCAGTACCGCGCTGATCGCCGACCAACACAACGTTGGTGATAAGAGCCTCAAATTGGTTACAGCGCTCACGCTGCTGGTCATTTTGCTCAGTTTGTTCATCGTGTATCGGTCCGTGACCACGGTGGTGTTGGTGCTGGTGATGGTGATCCTGGAAGTGGTGGCTGCCCGCGGCGTTGTCGCGGCCCTCGGGCACTACGACCTGATCGGGTTGTCGACGTTCTCGGTGAATCTCCTGACCATGTTGGGCATCGCGTCGGGTACCGACTACGCGATCTTCGTCCTGGGCCGCTACCACGAGGCCCGCAATGCCGGCGAGGACCGGCAAGCCGCCTTCTTCACGATGTACCGCGGCACGGCCCACGTCATCCTCGGTTCGGGCCTGACGATCGCGGGAGCGACGTATTGCCTGCACTTCACCCGGCTGCCTTATTTCCAGACTCTGGGTGTTCCGCTGGCGATCGGCATCGCGGTGGCGGTGCTGGCATCTTTGACCATGGCTCCGGCGATGCTGGTGATTGGGGGCCGGTTCGGGCTATTCGAGCCGAAACGAGCTGCGCGGACGCGTGGTTGGCGACGGGTAGGGACCGCCGTGGTCCGGTGGCCGGGGCCGATATTGGCTGCGGCCTGCACGCTGGCTCTGGTTGGGCTGCTCGCGCTGCCCGGCTACAAGACCAGCTACAACGACCGTAAGTTCATGCCGCCCAATATTCCCGCGATGCAAGGGTTCGCCGTCGCCGACCGACATTTCTCCCAAGCCCGGATGAATCCGGAAGTTCTCATGGTTCAAACCGACCAGGATCTGCGCAATTCCGCGGACATGTTGATCATCGAACGCATCGCCCGCAACGTCTTTCACACTCCCGGTATCGCGCGCGTGCAGACCATCAGCCGGCCGTTGGGCACCCCGATCGACCACACCTCCCTTCCCTATCAGATGGGGATGCAAGGCGTGGGCCAGCAGTTAACGCGGGACTACATGCAGACCCAGATGGACCAAATGCTGGTGATGGCTGACCAGATGGGCACGATGGTCACCACCATGGAAACGATGATTGGGATCTTGAAGGAGCTCACCGGCATTACGCATAACCTTGTCGAGCAGACGAAATCCATGGTGACCGAGGTCAACCTACTGCGGGACCACATCTCAGACTTCGACGACTTCTTGCGGCCGATCCGCAGCTATTTCTATTGGGAGAAGCACTGTTTCGACATTCCCGCGTGTTGGGCGGTGAGGTCGGTGTTTGACACCCTGGATGGGGTCGACGCGATTAGTGACTCCATCGGCGACCTGGTGTCGCAGATGGACAAACTCGACGCGGTAATGCCCCAAATGCTCAAAATGCTGACTCCGATGGTCGCGATGATGCGGTCGATGCACACCATGATGCTGTCGATGCACAGCACGATGGGTGGATTGCAGGATCAGGGGGCTGCGATGCAGAGCAAAGGCAACGCCATGGGTCAGGCCTTCGATACCTCCAAGAACGACGACTCGTTCTATCTCCCACCGGAAGTATTCGACAATCCCGACTTCAAGCGGGGCATGGACATGTTCATCTCACCGGATGGAAAAGCGGCGCGCTTCATCATCTCTCACCTCGGGGACCCCGCTACCCCCGAGGGCATCGCCCACGTGGACGCGATCCGCAACGCCACCTTCGAAGCCATCAAGGGCACCCCGATGGAGAACGCCCGCATCTACATCGGCGGTACCGCGGCCACCGCCAAGGACATGAAAGAGGGATCTACCTACGACCTGTTGATTGCCGGCGTAGGAGCGCTGATCTTGATCTTCATCGTCATGCTGGTCCTGACCCGCGCCGTCATCGCCGCAGCCGTCATCGTCGGCACAGTCCTGCTCTCGCTCGGGGCGTCGTTCGGGCTGTCGGTGCTCATTTGGCAGTACATCCTTGGGTACGAACTGCATTGGTTCATCCTGGCGATGTCGGTGATCATCCTCCTGGCGGTGGGATCGGACTACAACCTGCTACTGGTATCCCGATTCAAAGAAGAGATCCACGCCGGTATCAAGACCGGCATCATCAGATCCATGGCCGGCACCGGTGCAGTCGTCACGGCGGCTGGTCTGGTGTTCGCCTTCACCATGATCTCGATGGGAGCCAGCGCGCTGCTTGCCCTCGCCCAGGTCGGCACCACCATCGGCTTAGGTTTGCTGTTCGACACTCTAGTGGTGCGATCGTTCATGACACCCTCGATCGCGGCGTTGCTGGGCCGCTGGTTCTGGTGGCCTCAACGAGTACGCACGAGACCCGTGCCAATCCCAACTGCACGTCAACACCAATACACCTCAGGATGATTGGGTTCTGAGCTATGTCCGGGGGGCCAGAGTCCGCCTACGGCCGCCCAGTGGCCGACGGCGGAACTGCCGGGCAAAGCGCCGCCGCAGCCACCGGACACCTCACTTATAGCGGCCCGAACTGGGTCGACGGTTCTACAGGCTATTTCCACCACCAGGTGGTGGCGCCGCGACTGCCGAACTGGCTCGCTCACTCGCAATTGCGGCACAGCCGGCTCGATGGTGAACAGCTGACCCCCTCGGCCGAGACGACTCGCCCCAACAGCACAGCGATGATCTCCATCGTCGTGCGGGCGAGAGCCCTCTTGACGCCGTCAAGACCCGAAAGCGAAACCGCAGGTAACGAGCGGGAACCAACGGGCACGAACGGGAACGAGACGTAGCGAAACAGCAGTTCAGACTGCATTTTTCCTGGTAGAAGCTCGGGTTCGATTCCCGGCAGCTCCACACGAAAGATGCTGTTCAGGGCCGTGGGCGCTGGCCAGTTTCTTTTTCGCCAACGTCTCATCAGACAACGATGGCTGGCATGGAGTCCCACCCGCGGACAGTGGACGTGCGCGACCGGCGGGCATTCGTGAGGTCGACCTGCCATTCGGGGAATCGCTTGAGCACCTCTTCCAGAGCGATCCGACCCTCCAGTCGGGCGAGAGGGGCGCCGATGCAGAAGTGGGCTCCACGGCCGAAGGTCAGGTGCGCGCCGGGCTTGCGATGGATGTCAAAGCGATCGGGATCCTCGAACTGGCGCTCGTCGCGATTGGCAGCGGCCAGCATCATCAGCAGTGCGCTGCCGGCCGGCACCGTCTGGTCTTGGAACGACACATCCTCGGTCGCGACGTACCGGGCGACATGTGGGCCAGGCGGCTCGAAGCGCAGGAGTTCTTCGATTGCAACAGCGATCAGGGAGTGATCGTTGACGAGTTCCTTGCGCTGATCGGGGTGCTCGGCGAGCACCTTGCCCATCCATCCGAACAAACGACCCGTGGTTTCCACGCCAGCGCCGGCGACGACTGCGAGGAAGATCAGCAGCTCCTGCCTGCTCAACCGGCGCGTCTTCCCGGTCTCGTCCTCAAACTCGACACTGAGTAACTCGGTAATCAGATCGTCAGACGGATTCTTCTCGCGCCACGCGACGTACTCAGAGAACATGTCGCCGTCGAAGTAGTGGTCTTTATCCACTGGCAGCGGTTTCCCCGGCTCGTTACGCAGGACGCGATGCGCCTTGGCGCGCACCGATGGCTGTTCGGAGTCGGGGATGCCGGCGAGCATGCCTATCGTGCGCATCGGGAGTTCGCGCCCCAGATCGATGACGAAGTCGAAGCTCTGCCCGCCGGTCAACGGATCGAGGCATGCAGCGCAGAAGGCGCGAACCTTGCCTTCGAGTGCCCGCATCTTCTTCGGCATGAAGGCCCGCGATACCAACGCACGATGGATGGTGTGGACAGGAGGGTCCTCGTTGATGAAAACCCCAGGCGGCATTATGGGATCGGTCTTGACTACCTCGAGGATGTCACCCTTGGCTGAGCTGAGCCTATTCGTATCTTTGAGGGCTGCCTCGACATCGGCGTAACGGCTTACTCCCCAGAAGTCATGGCGCTCGTTGTAGTAGAGCGGGGCCTCCTCTCGGAGTCGTCGGTAGACCGGGTACGGATCGAGATCGATCTCGACGTCCCACGGGTCGTAATAAAGCTGCTCGCTCAACGTCCCTCCTCATGCGTTACTGTACGACCATATAGCATCTGCTGTACGATCGTACAGTCGATGTGGACGGAGGGAATAGTCGCGTGAATGATCGGTTCTCACTCGAAGGTCGCGTTGCGGTGATTACGGGCGGTGGCAACGGAATTGGGCGAGGCTCAGCATTGGTGCTCGCCGAGCATGGAGCCGACGTCGTGCTCGCCGGTCGACGTCCCGATCCGCTCGAATCGACCGCCAAGGAGGCACAGGCCCTGGGTCGACGGGCACTCGCGGTGTCCACCGACGTCACCACTGCCGAAGCATGTCAGGCACTTATCGACGCAACGCTGCATGAGTTTGGCCGCATTGACATCCTGGTGAACTGTGCTGGGGGCGCGGAGACCAAGTCCATATTGAATTGGCCCGATGACGATTTCGAACGGACACTCGCCCTCAACTTCGGTGCGGTCTGGTATCTCTCTCGCGCAGCGGCCACGCCGATGATCAAGCAAGGCAAGGGCGCCATCGTGAACATCTCGTCGGGCGCGAGCCTGCTGGGCATGCCGCACGCCGCCCCTTACGGTGCGGCCAAGGCGGCCGTCAACAATTTAACCGGGTCGATGGCAGGCGCCTGGGCTCGCAAAGGTATTCGCGTCAATGCGATTGCCGTGGGAGCCGTACGTGCGGCGACGTTGACGGATGACGCGGCCCGCTATGGGCTCGACCCCGAGGCGATCGCCATGACAAATGGCTTGGGGCGCCTGGGCGAGCCGGATGAAATCGGATATGGCGTGCTGTTCTTTGCGTCTGATGCCTCAAGCTTTTGTGGGGGCCAAACGCTGTACATGCATGGTGCACCCGGGCCTGCCGGCATTTGAAAGGCCAGCATCACTGCTACCCGCCTGTCCACCATCTACCAGCGGGCGGGCGCTGGGCTCTCCATCGTCAGCGGCCGTTCATAGGACAAGTCCTGGCGATCGCGGGTGCCGACGAGGTAACCCTTCTCTTTGAAGGATTTCGACTGCAGCACGCGAGCATCGGCCAGGAACATTCCCTCTACCGTTGACCGGCGAACGGATATGCGCCACTGGCCGTCTCGGCGTTCCAGTCGATCCAAGTAACGCCCCGTGATGAACTGCGCGCTGCCGCCGTCGGTACCGATGAGGATGACGATGACGTAGCTCTCAGCATGCGCGGCGTCGCCGTCGATCTCGATCGATTGTGTGGTGATGTTGTGGGTATGCACGATCGAGGTCTCGGCGTGCGTCTCGTTGGCCCAGTGTCCGTAGTCGGGTCCCGAGTTGACGGCATAGCCATGCTCGTCCACGCCGTCTTCGTGGTAGGCCGAGCTGATCAGGTCCGCGTCGTGGCGATCACAACCCCGTGCGTGCCGTGCGACGCAGTCGTGAATCGCGTTGCGATCAAGTAAGTACTGGACGTCGCGTCGCAGAATGCTGAGGTCGGTGTCCGCAGTCATGCGTCTCCTCGTCGTCGGGGCGCCGCGCTCGTCGCACGGTAACAGCGCACGGCTGTGAGACTATACGAGTGTACAGCGGTTGGCGAGTGTGAAAATGGTTTCAACTGGAAGTGAGGTGACCATGGCAGCAGCACCCCGTCGCGTCGGTGCGGAAACGTCCAAGACGCGTGATGTGCTTCTCGATGCTGTCGAGAAGCTGATGCTCGAGGAGGGTTACGCCAGCGTGAGCTACCGGGCGCTGGCCACCAAGGCGGGGGTGACGTCAAGCCTGGTGCAGTACTACTTTCCATCCCTTGACGACATCTTTCTTGGTGCTATCCAGCGTTACTCCGAACGCAACCTCGCCGTATTGGCCAGGGCGCTGGAAGCCCGCTCTGACGATCCGCTGCATGCGCTGTGGGACTTCAGCTGGGACGAAGCAAGCGGCGCCCTCATGACCGAGTTCCTGGCACTGGGCAACCACCGTAAGTCAATTCAGTCTGCCATCGCCGATGTCACGAACCAGGTGCGGGCGATCGAAGTCGAAGCGCTTGCGCGAAAGTTCGGCAAGGGGGCGCGCCTCGAGGGTGGTCTTTCGCTGGGGGCGGTGGCTCTGCTGGTGACGGGTATCCCGAAGTTCCTGAACCTCGAGGAGGGGGTCGGAGTCGATGACGCGCACGCCGAAGTGGTCAAGGCGATCGAGAAGCATCTCGACTCCATCGAGACCCGATCCGTGCGCCGCGGCCGCAGGCCATCGCGGTCGCGTCGGTGAGGTCGATGCCGCGGCGCTGCGCGTGCTGTACAGATGTATAGTCTCCTTTTGTACAGATCGCAAAAGTCATTTAAATCGGAGGCGCCATGGTCGTCACTACCCATCCACTTACCGAAGCTGTGGGTGTAGAGATCACCGGTTGTCATCCCGCGGAGATTTTGACCCGCGACGCGGCTGAGCAGACCCGCACTGCGCTGGAGCGGCATGGGGTGGTCATCTATCGCGAACTCCACATCAGCGACGACGAATTGCTGGCCTTCAGTCGCCTGCTCGGCACTCTGGTCATTCAACCGACCGGCGAGCACGCCCATCCCGAGATACAGACCATCACAATGGATCCCACGAAGACGAACGCGCTGCTTGCGTCGTATCGCCAGGGCAACTTTCACTGGCACTTCGACGGCGCGACAGACGCCCTCCCGCAGAAGGCGACGCTACTCAGCGCACGCGAGGTCGATCCTGCGGGTGGCGACACCGAGTTCGCCAGCACCTATGCGGCATTCGATGCACTCGGCAACGATGAGCGACAGGAACTCGACGGGCTGCAGGTCGTCCATACTTTCGCGCACGCGCAATCGTTGGCCAATCCAACCGCCGCCGAATCCGAACGCAAATCTTGGGACCGGGTGCCCGCACGGACCCATCCACTGATATGGACAAGGCGCAGTGGCCGCAAGTCAATGCTGCTGGGAGCAACTGCACAGGAGATCGTAGGTTGGTCTGCCTCCGAAAGTCGTGCACTGCTCGACAGGCTTGTGGCCTGGTCGACCCAACCTCGCTTCACGCTTCGTCACAAGTGGCGCAAGGGTGACCTGGTCATCTGGGACAACACCGGGATGCTGCACCGAGCAACCCATTTCGAGCCGACATCAGTGCGGCTGCTGCACCGCACCACGCTTGCTGGCGAGGAGCCTACGGGCGCCTAAGTATCGGTCGACCATGTGACATCGGGGTCCGCGTATTCACGCCTTGAGTGTGCTATACAGTCGTACAGGAATGGTGCGGTACGAATGTATAGCAGGAGGACTCCGTGAGTACGGCGAATCGGGTAGCGGTGGTCACCGGTGGAGGATCCGGCATTGGGCAGGCGATCGCGACGCAGCTCGGTCGGGACGGTCGATGGGTCGCCGTCCTCGACCTCAATGGAGAAGCCGCGGAAAAGGTGGCCAGCGAGCTACAAGCTGATGGCGGCAGCGCCCACGGGGTGCAGGTCGACGTTTCCGATCCGGACGCCGTCACTCGAGCCTTTGAGACGGTGCGAAATACTTTCGGCCCCGTCGAGATCCTTGTCACCAGCGCTGCCATCGCCGGCTTCACCCGGTTTGACGAGATCACGTTCGAGGAATGGAACCGCTACCTTGCAGTAAATCTGACAGGCACGTTTCTGTGTCTGCAAGCAGCGCTTTCCGACATGGCGGTGGCCAACTGGGGCCGGATCGTAACCATCTCGTCCGCCGCTGGGCAGCAGGGTGCGGTCGGCCAAGGCCACTACTCGGCCACAAAAGGCGGCGTCATCGCACTCACTAAAACCGTTTCCCGGGAATACGCATCACGGGGGATCAGCATCAACACCGTGCCGCCGTTCGTCATCGATTCACCAATGCTGCGCGAGCAGCAGCTCGCCAAGAAACTGCCGCCAGCCGAGATCCTGACGAAAGCCATCCCGGCAGGACGGCTCGGAACAGGCGAGGACGTCGCCGCGCTGTGTGCATTCCTGTGTTCGGACCTAGCCGGTTACGTCACCGGCCAAGTCATCGGCGTCAACGGCGGCGCAGTTCTGTAGATTCCGTGGCCCATCGGCTTATGTCCGAGGTCTTTCAAATCCAGGAGAACAATTGATGTCGAACACGAAACGGATCGCCGTCGTCACCGGCGCCAGCAGAGGAGCCGGGGCAGGTATCGCACGTGCGCTCGGTAGCCACGGATACATCGTGTACGTCACCGGTCGCACCGAAACGTCTTGTGCTTCCACACTTCCCGGCACCATCCAGGAAACTGCGGAACAAGTGAATGCTCTGGGCGGCAAGGGCATTGCAGTCCGCGTCGATCACGCCGACGACGAACAGGTGAAGGACTTCTTTGAGCGGGTCGGTCGCGAACACGGCAGGATCGACGTACTGGTCAACAATGCCGCGATCATCCGCGACGAGATGATGGGACGGACCAAGTTCTGGGAAGAGCCCGTCAACGTCATCGACACACTCGCTGTCGGATTGCGAAGCAGCTACGTTGCCACGGTATTCGCTGCGCCCCTGATGCTGCCGCAGCGCAGAGGTCTCGTCGTCTTCACGTCTTCCTCAGGCGCGGTGCATTATGCGTTCGGTCCCGCATACGGTGTCCCGAAAGCGGGCACCGACAAAATGGCCGCCGATATGGCGGTGGATTTCAAAGGCACCGGCGTTGCTGCCGTGTCGATCTGGATGGGGTCGTTGCTAACTCAGCGCGTGCGAGACATCGTGGCAACGAATCCGGGGAAACTCGGCTACATCGTTGATACCGCCGAGAGTCCAGAACTTTCCGGCCATGTCATCTCGAGTCTCTACGAAGATCCAGAACTCACGGATCTCAGCGGACAGACGCTCATCGGTGCGGAGCTTGCCGTCAAGTATGGGATCAAGGACGAGGGAGAGCGCCAGCCGCCGTCGTACCGCGACCTGCACGGTGTTCACCCGCACCCGCAGTTCTCATACGTCATGAGGTGAATCCAGGTCATAGCGACGTCGACGGTGGCACACATTGTGAACTGGTCCGGGGTGAACGAGAGCTACCTATGGAACCGGCAACCCTTGCGGGTCGGTGACGACTGTTGACGCCGTCAAGACCCGAAAACGGAACCGCAGGTAATGAGTAGCTGTGGGCATGGCGCTCGGGCCTGCGACGAGTTGTTCGCCGCGCCGCGTGAGGCGGCGCTGCCGTACCCGGGGGTGCTGCCCGAGGGGCCGACTTCGGCGCAGTCGTTCGGAAGGCTAACCGCCGCCGTAGCCGCCGTCGCCGCCCTGACCGAATGGGCTAGGCCCGGCAGTCGCTTCGGCGCCGCCGCCGCCGCCGCCGCCCACATTGCCGGCGCCGCCGTCCCCGGGGAACAGGTTGGGGGGGCTGCTGCCGGCGCGGCCAGAGACACCACCGCCGCCGCCGCCCCCACCGGGGAACGAGGTGCTGTTATTGACGGCCGCTGAGCCGCCGGTACCGCCGCTGCCGGCGGTACCACCGGCGATGCCTCCGCCGCCTCCGCCGCCTCCGCCGCCGGCGACGACATCGAGGGCGTTGCTGCCGCCGGCGTGGGCGGGGTCCCCGGCGCCACCGCCGCTGCCAGCGCCAGCGCCGCTGCCGGTTCCCGCACCGTTTGCGCCGGCGCCGGCGAAGAGCCCGGCGGTGTTACCGGCGCTGGCTGCGCCACCGCTGCCGCCACCACCACCGGGACCGGCGGTCGCACTGGTGGCGCCGCCGCCTTGACCGCCGCCGCCGCCGTGGCCGACGGCGATGTTGTTGCCTACGTTGGCATCGCCGCCTTGACCACCGCCGCCGCCGCTGCCGTTGACGCCGCCCGCCCCGGTGCCCCCGAGACCGCCGCCGCCCCCACCACCGCCGGCGACGACTCCGGTGCTGGCAGTGATAGTTCCTGCACCGCCCGCGCCACCCGTGCCGCCGGCGCCGCCGTTGAACCCTGCACCGCCGGTGCCACCCATGCCACCCTGGCCGCCGAGGCCACCGTTGATAGTTGTGGCGCCGCCGGTGCCGCCGGTGCCGCCGGTTCCGCCGGTGCCGACGGTGCCGGCATGGCTGAACAGGAACGAGCCGTGGCCGCCGGCCCCGCCTGAACCAGCGCCGCCGCCGGTGCCCCCGTTAGTGCCGTTGATAGCCAGAGCAACACCGGCACCGCCGGCACCACCCGTGCCGCCTGTGCCGCCGGTGCCGCCCTGGCCGCCGTTGCCGAAGATCAGGCCGCCGTTGCCGCCAACTCCACCGACGCTGCCGGTGCCGCCGGTGCTGCCATTGGTGTGGATCGCCGCGGAGCCGGTGGTTCCGGTGCTGCCCGTTCCGCCGGTGCCGCCCTGGCCGCCGTTGCCGAACAACAACGCGTTGCCGCCGATACCACCCGCGGCGCCCGTACCGCCGGTCCCGCCGATTCCGCCGTTGCCCCACAAGAACCCGCCATGGCCTCCCGCACCGCCCGATGCGCCGGCACCCCCGCCACCGCCGGTTCCGCCGGTTCCGAGCAGCCCCGCCGGACCGCCATTGCCGCCGGCCACCCCGGCCGTGGTGGACGAATACCCTTTGCCGCCTGTCCCGGACAACCAGCCGCCACCGCCGCCCGTGGGATTGGCTGCCGTCCCTGTGCTGCCCAGACCGACCAGCGGGCGCCCGGTCAGCACCCGAAAGGGCGTATTAATGACTGCCCAGATCTGATCTTCGATCTGAGTCAGAGTATTCAGGGGACTGGCGCTAGCGGCCTCGGTGGCCGCGTAGGCGCCCTCTGCCGCGGTGAGCGAAGCCGTGAATTGCTGATGAAACGCTGCCGCCTGCGCGCCCAACGCTTGAAACTGCTGACCGTGGGAGGAAAACAGTTCCGCGATCGCGGCTGAGATCTCATCCTCGGCCGCAGCCACCAGTCCGGTAGTGGAAGCAGCCGCCGCGCTATGCGCTTGAGTGAGTGCCGCATTGATACTCGTCAAATCCGAAGCCGCCGAAACCAACACACTCGGCACCACTACAACATATGACACGTCGCCTGGCTCTCCTGCCACCCGTAGATTTTGCTCCGGCGAAAGACTAGCCCCGTCAGATCCAGTACGTAAAGCCAATCCGCTGCCGATCCAACTCGCCCGCCTAAGGTGAAGTACAGCGGCGCGCGAATAATCGCGATTTGCATCGGCGTCTTCGCGCTACTGCAGGCCGGCATTCTCGACGGACGCTCGGCAACCACACACTGGCAGCACATCGGCGAGTTGCTGCGCGAGTACCCCTCGGTTCAGATACGTCCCGACGTCCCATACGTCAACGATGGCGCCCTAGTGACATCAGCCGGTATGTCCTCGGGACTAGACCTATGCCTTCACGTACTGCGCAACGATCTAGGCATGGACGCGGCACGCGTCGCCGTGCAGGAACTTGCAGCCGCTCCCCACCGCGATGGCAACCACGCCGCGGTGAAGGCAGGGGTTCGACCGCGTTAACCCCGCTTCGCCTTTGTGGGCCTGGCAGATGCTGAGCTGGTCGCACATTTGAGCGCACCCACGTATGGGGCGTGGACAAATCGCCAGCTGTGCCTTCCGTCGCCCTTGCGCAGCACGGCGAATTGCGTCGACATGCGGTTTTCATCCGGTGCGATATTCCAAGAATGACCGCGATGCGCTCCGGAATCTCGGCTGTTGCCGCCCACACGCGCCATTCTGCGAATTGGTGAACTCTGCGCGATGTCCTTGGCGATGTGACGGCCTGCCTGAGCCGGCACCGTTCGCGAACCGTGATGCCTGTAGACATTTGTATTACGTCGTCGCCTATCAGGCGGTCGGCATGGTGTTACTACCACTGAAGCCGCTCTGCAAGCCTCGTGCCAATAAGAGTCGAGAAGAGATTTTGCGCGAGCGGGTCAGACGCAGTGAGCGCGAGCTGGCGCGGCTCCGCAAGGAATTGAAGGAGCAGCAGAAGAAGGGTAAATGAATTGACTCTAATCGGCGCGTGCCATGGGTGGTGTCTCGAAATAGACCAGTCACGAAGCTCTTAGATATATGGGTCGGGATGACCTTCGGCGCGAAGAACTGCTTATAGACGGGCGTTTGGACTTTCGGGCCTTGGGGCGCGCTTAACTCTGTTTGGCGGTCTTGTTGATGTAGTTCGCGGCCATCTGAACACACGTAAGTGTCGACGTTGCACCGGGCGGCGGGTCAGAGTCATACTCCCCGTGCGGACCCAGGTTCTGGAGGCCGGGCATCGGTGAGACTAGTCCGAGCATGGCCGCCAAGACGTCGATGACGTCCAGGATGCCTTTGAGGTCGGAGAGGAAGTCGCTAGGCAAATGCAGCAAGCTATTGGTGATGAATTTGACAATGCTCTCCGCACCGTAATAGCTAGCTACCAGGAGCTCACAAATCGCCTGCGCGTCCAGGCCGTAAGGATTGTCGGTGATGGTGGTGGCCAGGTCATCGACGAGAGCGAAGTCCCACCAATACGTTGGAGTGTTGGTGAGGAGGTGGTCCCCCCAGAGGCCGTGACCGCCCGGGTCCGTCTGTACCGGCGCGAACTTGCCTTCTTGGCGGCATATGTTTCCGAAGGTGACACCGGCCAGGAGTTGTGGCTTATGTTTCTTCAGGCTTCCTGAGAGAATCTCGTTCAACACCAGGCTGACGACTGCGCCCCCCTGCGAGTAGCCGACCAGAATGAACGGTTTGTTAAGCCGCCGAATGGCGGTCGCGAGTTTCTTTACGCCTTGGTCGATGCTGGTCCCCAGCGGGAGAAGCGCATCCGGCCACTTGATCGTCCGAGTAGTAGTACAGGTTGGGTCAAGCAACGCGGACAGTGATGGGATGATGGGGCCCGATGAGGCGGATCCCAACACCCCCGTGTCATCGATATCAAATAGTTTGTGCGTGCCGTCGCATAGGAAAACAGTCACCAAAGGATGGGCCCCGTGCTTGCGCACACGAGTACGATTTTGCGCCATAGTGGCGTATTTTACGCTGGATCTCGATTGGAATCTTCGGAGTTCGGCCGCACAGATTTCGCACAGCTGCGCATCGATCAGATCAACCAGGCCACCGAGTGCGAGAGCATGAGGTCGTTTCCCAACCCATGTTCGCCGATTTAGTCTGACCGATCACTTCCCTAGGTGCTATCCGCCGCGTGCCGTTAGAAGCGGTCAGACATTCGCCATCTACATGATCATCCGCCTTTTAAGGCACTGTCACGATGGGCGAGGTGATTGTTCACATCATTTCTTTCTATTTTCTATTGTTGCAGGCACCTGAGAATAAGCCCGACATGTTCCTCCTAGGCGCTAGGGAATTTAACCGGCAGCGCGCAGACCTGACGCTTCACAAACACGGCTGCGGTGGCGCCCACGCTGGAAGCTAGATGGGCCTGCATTCGTCGCCTAGCCCTCGACGCTGGCGTGTAACCGTCGAGGGCGCCGGTAAGCCCGGTCGGCCGGTGCGGGCCGATGGCGATCTGCTCGACGACGCCAACACCACGACGGTCACCCATTTTCGCGACGACGAGATTCTGCAGGTGTATCGAGGCGAAGTCGGTTGGGTCGAATTCATCGAGCCTGATCGAACCGTGCAGGGCACGCCCGCCTGGTCGAGTACGGCTGTCGTCCACTCCGCAGTGATGGCGTCGACGGTCTCGACGGCTTTGGTCGCCATCACCGGCCACCCCGCTCGCTGCGGGTCGCGCCCAACTTCATCGTTGTCCTTCGGGTAGTGAGATCTATAAACCTAGGGCCATCGCTTCTGACCCGAGTCGCTAGTCGTCGTTTCCTGGCCACAAGCATTGTCAGTGGCCGGTCGGGGTCGAACCCTGTGATGTCGGCTTGTTCGCGCTGTTGTATTTGCCGGCCTCGTAGTTGACGATGTCGCGGTCCTTCTCAAATTGGAGGCCGTGTTGGGTGACGTATGGTCCCGGATCCTTGGCGTAGTCGACCTCGTCGTCGCTCATCTCGATCTGCCAGCGGCAGTGTGGTTGCGTTGGTTCGCTGCGTGGGGGCAGGCGTAACGGGTCGATGCGGATGCGACGGTTCCAGCGGGAGGCGCCGTGGCGGAAACCGAACAGTTCGAGGTGCCCGCAGATCTTTTTGACCATAAAGTTCATCAGTTCGGGGCCGCCCCGTTCGCCCGTCTCGGGGACGACGCACATGGGGGTGTACATCTGCCACTTGCCACGGCTGATCTCTTCGAAGCAGAGCTTCATTCGCGAGGCCATCGCCGGTAGGCATTGCCACACCTTCATGGGGGTGGTCACCTCGTCCTCGTCGCTGAAGCCCATCAGCGCACCAATGGTGTAGTTCTCGACGTCACCGACACCACCGTCTTTGAACCAGACCTGGTGGTGGATCTCGTCGGCGGCCTCCTTGCCGAAGTGCTCCGCCACTTCGCCGTACCACGCCTGGTTGACTGCACCGTAGATGGTGCCGCCGATCTGGACGAGTTTCTTGAGTCCGTCTTTGGAGAAGTCATCGAGGCGCAGGTCGGGCTCGAACGGCCCACTGTAGTCGTCAAGTTCGGCTTTATCGTTGTGCTGCAGAGACATTCGGTCCTCCGGTGACGAACTGGCCCGGGCCGGGCGGGGCTGCGTCCATGAGCGTACAACGCCTGGTGGCAGATTACGCAATATTGACACAGTCTGCCACAGCCGATACCGTGGCTTGGGGCACATCACGTGCACCCCTTTTGTCGACGAATCACCTTCCGGCAGTTAATATCCGCGGGTCATGGTTCGAGAGAGGTGGTTATCGTGACGGAGCCATCAATCCGCTGCGCCCGCGCGTCGCACGAGCAGTCGGTGCCCGATGGCGCAGCGGCGAGCTGACGTGCGAGCGCGGCCGTCCCTTCGGGATCGACAGCGCTCGCTAGTGTTGGCTGACGTCCGGCGCGCGGCGTTCAGGCTCATCATCGAACGCGGGTTCGACGAGGTCACAACCGAAGAGATCGCGCTGGCTGCGGGGGTCTCGCCGCGCACCTTCTTTCGCTACTTCGCCAACAAAGAAGACGTCCTTCTCGGTGTGTCGCGGCAACGCGGAACCGCGATCGCGTCGCTGTTGGAACAGCGCACGCGCGCTGAACCCGCTGACGTTGCTTTGGCCAACACGATCGTCGCCTACGCATCCTCATTCGAGGTCACGGCAGTCGAAGAGTGGCGGCAAGCCATTTCCAGCACCCCCGACACCCTGGCCAAGGTGACGATGGTTCCCCTCAACGAGGGCGACCGCATTGTCAAACTCGTCGCAGAGCGCATGGGCATCGACCCGTCCCAAGATCTGCGGCCGGGTCTGCTCGTCCATGTGGCCTTCGCTGCCGGCAACTTCGCGTTCCAACAGTGGATTCAGCGACCGCAGCCCGACCGAGGACCGCTGCACCAGTACGTGGAGGAGGCCCTGACGACCATCACAGGTCGCCAATGGCGTTAATGAGCTTTGGCCGGCATGGGAAGCTCAAACCGTGCCCGTAGCCAGCCGTTGATCATCGGTACGACTTCGGCGAGCTTTGATATGGCGCAGTGCCCCGTGCCCTGGAGCAGGTGAACCTCCGTATCGGGACGATGCTCGAAGACGTGGGTGTCGGACTGCGTGACGAAGTAGTCGTCGGCGCCGTTGATGACCAGCATCGGCGCATTGGTTTTCGTGGAAAGAAGTTGCGCACGCGATAGCCGTTGCAGTCCACCGACGAGTTCATCGAGGGTGGGTGCGCGATCGAAATGCATGGCGTTGCCGACGATGTCGCGCATGCCGTAGGGGAGTGCCGCCCCGTGCTCGGCAGTGAACGATTCGACGAGCGGGCCACCGAGGTCCACGGCGGCGTCGACTAGTCCGGTCAGCCCCGACATCGCAGAGAAGTTGCCGCCGAAGGACATCCCGAAGTGTGCGACCCGACCGTCACCGATCGACCGAGCGAATTTCACAACCCCGTCGATCACTTCGTCGGCGGTGGGATCAAGGGGCACCGGGGTTTCGCCGGTGCCCGGCATGTCGATGGCCAAGGTGGTCATCCCGGTGCCCTGGGTGAAGGCGAGGCAGAATGGATGAAAGTCCATTTTGAAAGTGTCCACGCCGCCGTGGGCAACCAGTACCGGTCGCGCGGCGTAGTCGCCGTCGACCGAGTAGAGGTGAACCGGAATCTCGATCTGGCCCCCGCGGTAGGGGACCGCGATGATGCGCCGTTCGAATTTGACCGGAAAGTCCTTGGCCGCCAGTTCGTATTGCTCAAGCTGGTCGGCCAGCGCGCGGTTGCGGGCGTCGGTGTTCAAACAGGGGAAGTGTGCGCACCCGTACGCGTAGGCAGCCAATCCGTGGTTGCCGCCGGCGATGTACTTCTCGGCAAGCTTGGACCATTCGTAGGACCAACCCCCGGGCGCGTCGGACCACATATCGGTGACTTTGGCGCGGACGGCGGTGATGTCGTCGAGTGGGATACCAAACGCGGCGAACTGATGGGTGCGATCGTCGAACATCGCCTGTGGGTCGATGGCGTAGATGTACATTGCTCTGTTCCCCCTAACCGGCGATCGTCGCGAAGTAGTCGGCGACTGTCGCGGGATCGTCGAGGGACGCGACCGCACCGATGTACGTGTCGGGTCGGACCACGACGCGACCGCCATTGTGCAGACCGAGTCGGCGCGCTAAAACCCGCTGTGGATCGGCGATGACGACGTCATAACCGGCCACCGCCGCGTCGGTATCAGTGACGAGGACCTGCCGTCCGGCCTGACCCGCCGCCGGTGTCGCGTGTCCAGCAGCCACCGTCAGGGTGGTGTGTCCGACGCCCCAGCCGCCCGCGACGTGCTTTTCCATGTATTCGTCGTTCAGGAAGGGGAAGTGGTCACCGGCAGCGACTTTGGCGCCGCGAGGCGCTTTTCCAGTAACGATCGGGCTGTCTGGGTAGCGGATGGTGAGTTCGGCGGTGGTGCTTGCCATCAGGTGGCCGACCGCACCGATATGTGACAGCGCTCTGAGCAGTGCGTTGCGGATGCGTTGGGGCGCTCCGGTCAGCGTGCCGGCTTTGCTGAGTCGTTCGGTGAACTTGATCATGCTCTGGGCCACCGGATACCGCTCGGCCTGGTAACTGTCCAAGAGCGCATCGCCGGCCCGTCCGTCGATGACGTCGGCCAGTTTCCAAGCCAGGTTGAATGCGTCCTGCATGCCGGTGTTCATTCCCTGTCCGCCGGCGGGGCTGTGAATATGCGCGGAATCGCCCACTAAAAACACTCGGCCCCAACGATATTGCGGGACCTGCGCGTGGTGCAGTTCGAAGGAGGTCAGCCAGTGCCCTTTGAGTAACTTGATCCCGCCGACGCGCTCGTCGAGGATCTCTTGCAGCTGCTCCAGGGTCGGATGCAGGTTCAGTGGCGTCCCGGGCGCATCGTGAACCTGGGCCATCACCCGGGCGCGCCCATTGCGCAGTGGCATCGCCAGTACCGGGCCGCCCGGGGAGAAGAACGTGAACATCGCGTCGGTGTCCAGGTTGTGCTCCGCGTCGACGTCGCCAAGCAGGAATCGCTCACCGACGAATGAGCCGGCCAGCTTGGCGCCGACCAGATGGCGAACGGGGCCGCGCGCGCCGTCAGCGCCGATCACCCACGGCACCTCGATGTCCTCAACCGTCCCGCTGGTGTGGCGGATGGTGGCCTGTACCGCCTCGCCATGCTGCGTCAATTGGGTCAATTCAACGCCGCGCTCCACGGTGACGCCCAGGGAGTTCAGGTGCCGGGTCAGCACGCGCTCGGTCTCGGTCTGCGGAGTGTTCAGGCTGAAGGGGTAGGCGGTGTCGAGGCCGTCCAGCGGGACGCGGAACAACTTGTCGTGGCCGCTGTAGAGCTCCATCGCCCCAGCCTTGACGCCGGTCGCGATCAACTCTTCGACGGCGCCCATTCGCGCCAGCATTTCGAGGCTGCGGGCATGCACGGCGATTGCGCGGGATTCCTTGGTCGGTTGGGGCAGCTTGTCGACAATTCGCACGGCTACTCCGTGCCGGGCCAGTTCGGCAGCGGCGACCAAGCCCACTGGGCCGGCGCCCACGACCAGGACATCGGGGCTGGTGGTGCTCATAATCACTCCTTACTTTCACGGTCTGTTGAAACTTAGTCTCACTGTACGTTGAGACTAACGCCGTTGGCAAGAGGGAATTTCACGATGTGATGAGACTTGTGCTCAGGCCGTCTTTAACTACAGGGCCCACCCGCCGGGTCAACCCGCCAGCGCGGCGTCGATTCCGGGCAGCCCCGCTGCGAAGCACTGGCCAGAGTTTGCCCAGCGAGGGCGCGGGTGTGCGGGTCGCAAAGTCTTCTGCCATGGTCGCTCCAAGGCGACGAGCCGTTGGTAGTCCAGTTTCGGTCCAACTCAAAGAAAGAACGCGCATCATGCCACTTGCACGAATTGACCTCATCGAAGGTAAGTCGGCGGAATACCGCCGAACCATCGCGGACGCCGTGTACGAAAAGATGATCGAGTGTCTTGGAGTGCCCGAGGATCGCTTCCAGACCATCACCGAACACAAAGCGGAGAACTTCTTCTTCGATGCTGACTATCTGAGCATCCGACGATCTGAAAACTGCATCTTCATCCAGCTGATTTTTCTCGACGTTGCGAGCCCGGAACAGAAGGCCGCGTTCTATAAGGCCGTTGTAGACGAGTTGCACGAGAAGCTGCAGGTGCGGCGAGAGGACGTCTTCTTCAACCTCGTGACAGTGCAAGCAGCGGACTGGTCCATGGGCAACGGGCAGGCCACCTACATCAATGGGGTGCCGACAGACCGTCTCGACCCCAACTCGGTCGAGGGCTAGCTAGCCTCGGACTCGCCGGTTCATGAAAACATGGGTCCGGTGATTCTCTCGATAGACGTCGGTAAGACGTCATGCCGGGCGGCCATGGGCGGCCGGAGGGTTGAGGGTGCTGGCGCGCCGGGTCTTGCGGCGGCTGACGGAGTGCGCATGGCGGAGGCGGCGATCCTGGCCGTGGCGAGCCAGTTAACCACCCAGTTTGGGTCGGCCAAGGAGCTGATCGTGGGTGCCGCCGGGGCGCTGACCGCACCGGAGGCTGCCCGCGCGCTGGGCGAGGCGTTGCTGACCTCACTGCGAGCGGAGCGGGTCGCGGTAACCAGCGACGCGGTCATTGCACACGCGGGTGCGCTGGACGGGAAGCCGGGCGTTGTGCTGATCGCGGGCACCGGCGTCGTGGCGCTCGCGATCGGCGCGGACGGCGCACTTCGTACCGCCGACGGCTGGGGACCATGGCTTGGAGACGAGGGCGGCGGCGCGTGGATCGGCACAGCTGGGCTGCGCGCGGCCTTGCGCGCTCTCGACGGGCGCGGACCATCCACTTCGCTAATCGATGCGGCCGCCAACCGCTTTGGCCCGCCGAAGACGTGGCCGGCGCAGCTCACCGACGCCGCCGCGCTCGCGTCGTTCGCACCGGATGTTCTTGCCGCGGAAGACGACCCCGTGGCGTTGGCGATTGTTGGTGCCGCCGCTGAGTCACTCGCCGCGACCGCGCACGCCGTCGGGGACGGCCCGGTGGCGTTGGTCGGCGGCCTGGCTGGTGTCAAGGCGCTGCGCGAGCGGATCGACTGTGTCGATCCCGTCGGTGATGCGCTCGACGGCACGCTGCGGTTGGGGGAGATCCACGAGCCGCACGTGATCCGGTTGGAGGCGGCCCCGCGAAGCTCTTATCCCGAACCGGCTCGACGCGCTCACCACCGAGGCCGCACGACCAGACCTGCACGACCTTGATGCGCGGCCCATTGGCGAGGTCGTCGCGCTGCTTGTCGCGGCCGAGGGTGAGGCGCACGGCGCGGTGGTTGCGGCGCTTCCGCGGATCACGGAGGCGGCCGAGGCGATCGCCGTGCGACTCGAGCGCGGTGGCCGGCTGATCTACGCCGGCGCCGGGACGCCCGGTCGGCTCGGGGTGCTCGACGCGGCCGAATGCGAGCCGACCTTTAATACCGACGTCGTGCGTGGCGTGATCGCCGGCGGCCCGGCGGCGCTGACCCAGGCAATCGATGGCGCCGAAGACGCCTTCGTCCCAGCGGATCTCGCGGACCTGACCGCGGCCGACGCGCTGGTCGGGATCACGGCGTCGGGCCGCACGCCGTACGTGCTCGGGGCGCTCAACCATGCGCGCGCGGCGGGCGCGTTGACCGTCGCGATCGTCAACAACGCCGGCAGCGAGGCGGCCGCCGACGTAGTGATCGAGTTGTTGACCGGACCAGAGGTGCTGGCCGGCTCTACGCGGCTGACCGCCGGAACATCGCAGAAGGTTGTCCTCAATGCGATCTCGACGAGCGTGATGATCGCGCTCGGAAAGGCGTACGGACCGCGGATGGTCGACGTGCGCGCGACCAACGAGAAGCTGCGCCGCCGCACGGTGCGGATCGTCCGCGACGCGGCCGGTGTCGATGAGATAGCCGCGGCCGCGGCGCTCGCCGCCGCGGGCGGGCACGCCAAGACCGCGATCGTCGCGCTGCTTGCGGGCATTGACGTGGCGGGCGCCGCCGTCCTTCTGCAGCGGGCGCGAGGACGCGTCCGCGACGCGCTCGTCAGGCGGTCGTGATGACGGGCATCGCGGTGTCAGAAGGTGTTCTGGCCGTCGGCGCCGGCAGAGGCGTTGACAAAGGACGTACCACCGCTGCCGCCGGTGTCGGTGGTGCCACCGGCTCCGCCGTCAATTTTTGGGGTGATGCCGGGGTTCACAAATATTGCGGCGGCGTCACATGCTGACGAACAAGAAATCTACTTTTCTAGCGTGAACTGAGTGACGTCGACAAAGCCGTCGCGGAAGGCCTGTGCGCAGCCGCTGAGGTATTTGACGTATCGCTCGTAGACTTCCTCGGACTGGATGGCGATGGCTTGCTCCTTCTGCTTTTCCAGCGCTTCCAGCCAGTAGTCAAGTGTCTTGGCGTAGTGCAATTGCAGGCACTGTTCGCGAGTAATCTTAAAGCCAGCTTCGGATGACCGCTCGTGCACGATGACGCTGGAGGGCAACTGTCCGCCTGGGAAGATTTCCGTCAGCATGAATTTGGCGAATCGTGCTCTCTCGAAGGTGAGCTTGACGCCTCTTTTCTGCATTTCGTACGGATGGAAGCTGACGATGGTGTGTAACAGCATGATGCCGTCGTCAGGGAGCGCGTTGTATGCGAACTCGAAGAAGGGCGCATAGCGTTCGTGGCCGAAGTGTTCGAAGGCCCCGATGCTGACAATGCGGTCGACTTTGCCGTCGAATTCTTCCCAGCCATGCAGCAGTACTTGTTTGGAGCGTGAGCTCGGTGACGCCTCCAGCAGCTGTGTCACGTGGGCGTGCTGATTCTTGCTCAGCGTCAGCCCGATGACGTTGACGTCGTAGTGCTCAAGGGCGCGTAGCAGCGTTGAGCCCCAACCGCATCCCACATCCAGCAGCGTCATGCCCGGCTCGAGATTGAGTTTGCCCAGCGCGAGGTCGACCTTGGCGCGTTGCGCCTGCTCTAGGGTCAGGTCGTCGGACTCGAAATATGCGCAGCTGTAGGTTCTGGTGGGATCCAGGAACAGCGCGAAGAAATCGTCGGACAGATCGTAATGTGCTTGGACGTCTTTGAATTTCGGAGTCAATTTAGCCATGCAATGTCCCCCTCGGAGCGTGTTTCAACCCGCATGTTGCACAACACGCGAAGCAGGGTCGCGAACTGACCGATATGCGACCCGTCTGCAACTTCACGCGCTGGGCTACTTCTCTAGCGTGTATTGGGCGATATCGAGGTATCCCTCGTGGAACAGCCGTGCGCAGCCGGTCAGGTATTTGTCGTAGCGTTTGTAGACCTCTTCGCCTTGCAGCGCGATGGCCTCGTCTTTGTGGGCCCGCAGGTTCCTGGACCATTCGTCCATGGTCCGGCAGTAGTGCGCCTGCAGGGTGTGGACGCGGGTGCAGGTGTAGCCGGCTTTCGCGGAGTGGTCGGGCACCATGTCGACGGTGGGCAGCCGGCAGCCGGGGAAGATCTCGTCGAGCATGAACTTGGCGAAGCGTGCCAGTTCGAAGGTCAGGGGCAGGCCTCGTGCGGTCATCTCTTTGGCGGGTAAGACGGTGATGGTGTGTAGCAGCATTACGCCGTCGTCTGGCATCGATTTGTAGGTGATGTCGAAGAAGTCGTCGTAGCGGTTGAAGTCGAAGTGTTCGAACGCGCCGATCGAGACGATTCGGTCGACCTTGCCTTCCCATTCTTCCCAGCCACGCAACTGAACGGTTTTCGAGCGTTTGCTCGGGTTCTTGTCGAGGACCTCTTGGACGTGGGCGAGCTGGTTCTTGCTCAGCGTCAGGCCGATGACGTTGACGTCGTACTTTTCCAGGGCCCGGTTGATACAGGCGCCCCAGCCGCAGCCGATGTCGAGCAGTGTCATGCCAGGTTCGAGGCCCAGCTTGCCCAGGGACAGGTCGATTTTCGCGATCTGTGCCTCTTCCAGCGTCATGTCCTCACGCTCGAAGTAGGCGCAGCTGTAGGTCTGCGTCGGGTCCTGGAAGAGCCGGAAGAAGTCGTCAGACAGGTCGTAATGCGCCTGCGCCATCTCGAACTTGGGGACCAATTTAGACGAACCTGAAATACGATCACGACCTTCGGTCGACGAGTGCGGAAACCACCGCTAAAACGAATTGTGTTGAGCCGCTACTCATTCGAACGGCGTAGATACCGTTGCCCTCGCAACGGTGCGTTATTGACCCTGCCGAATATTAACCGTGTAAACACCGCTGCTCGGTCGAACGGTGGATACACCCCCGCCCACTAAGCTACGTCGCCACACGCCGTTGTTCAACCTATCGGCGATAACCTTTGCTGCGATGAACTTCAGGAAGTGAGACCCTCACCTGTGGTGTGGCGGTGATGTGAAGCTGTGCGTGCCTGCGGACCAGCAGTCTGTCCACCCGCTTCGGATCGTGGTCGGGATCGAGCGCAGGTGCGCATTCGTCCTAATCGTTGGCGAGAACGTTGTCTTTGCCGAGTCGGCCGGCATATCGCGGATGCCGGCGCCCGCGGCTGAGTCTTGACGCCGTCAAGACTCAGAACGAAACCGCCGCCTCTTGCAGGAGTGACCAGTAGCTCCGCTCGCGCTCAGTCAATTCGTTCGAAGTGATCGCACCGAAGGCGGCCGCATCGCGCGCGAAGCGAAAAGGTGCTTCGGGCATCGCATCTGGACCCTGGAGCCGAAAACAACTCGGTGCAAGGGGGCCGAACAGCAGTGCGCGACGCAGGTTCGGCCAGTTCTCGAGGTGTGGCTCCACCCCTGCAGCTCGCGCGAAGGTCAGGGCCACCAGGTTCATCCGGGTTTTCTGGGACATCCCCCGCCTCAAGCGGTAAGCATCGATCGATAACCGCTGAGCAGTCTCACTGGTGGCTGGAATCGTGCCGCCCCACGTGTACGCGATCCACCTGGCCTGGAGTTCCAGCGGCACAAAGTATCCACCCGACTGGTCCCACATTCCCATAAAGGCCAGGCCGGGGAGGTCGGGATGGAAGGTGTAGCGATCAGCGTCCATGTGCACCGCGTCGAGGTCGAGAACCAGCCGGATGTCGTCGCTGAGAAACGGCAGGCACAGATCGAACCCGGTGCCAAGCACAATCCCGTCGAAATCGTCGGCACGTCCGTCGGCGAAGATCACTGTCGCGTCTGAGACGGATTTCATCCACGGACGCACCGCAATTCGGCCCTCGGCCACCAGCGGGAGGTACTCCTGGCTGAGGGTGACCCCGGCGGCGAAGAGCAACGGGTCTGGCGCCGGCGCACCGTACTGCTCGGGGCTGCCCCCGGCTTCGACCACGATTTCCTTAAGCTGCCGGTCGATCTCGGATGCCGGGAGGGTCTCGCTCGCCAGCGTGCCGTATCGGGTGAACATCCGATGATCGGAGGGGATTCCGGCGGCGAACTTCGGCAGCACATACTTCTGTCGCCGCTGGGTTACCACAACATGGGCGGCGTCGAGTTGGGCTAGTTCTGAGGCGACCTCGAGGGCGCTGATTGCGCAGCCCGCCACGAGAATACGTTTACCGCGATAAAGAGACGCTTCCCGGTAGTCGTACGTGGAGATCACGCCGGACGACCCGGCGAACCTGTCGAGGCCCGGTACGGCCGGGACGGCAGGCGAATGGAACCTGCCGCTCGCCACCACCACTCGTTCGAATTTCTCTTGCACGCCGGCGTGACCAACCAGCCATCCGTTGTCGTCTCGCTTCAGGAGCTCGACTCGAGTGTTAAACCGGATGCGCGACGTAATGCCGAACGTCTCGGCATAGCGGTGCAAGTAATCGAGAATATCCCGGTTCGATGGGTAGACGGCGGCGCTAACGTGCTCTTGGTCGCTGAAGGCCGTCATGATGCGACTGGTGTTCGTGTGCATGGTCGGCCAGACGCCGCTACGGCCGCGCAGGCCTGTCCACTGCCCGCCCAGAATTGGTCCCTGCTCGAAGACCGTCGGCTCGAACCCCTGCGACAGTAGCCAGCGCGCCACGGCTAGCCCGCCCGGTCCGGCCCCGATCACCGCGACGCGTTTCGTCATCGAAGCACTGTCGCACGGGCGCTAGCACCGCGCGCTTGTCACTCCGGCGTCAGCCGCAAGGTGGTGGCTGCTGCCGGGTCGGACACCATCCGTTCGACCGTGGTGTGTCCGTAATGCGAGTACTTGCTGAGGTAGGCGTTATCGACGCCCGCGCGCAGGTCGGGGGGGTCCTCGCCAACGTCGGTGACGGTGACGTCGGCGCACACATCGCCAACACGGATGCGCGCCCGCTGCGAGCGCAGCACATCTCCGAACCATCCGTTCGGTCGTCGGTGCCAGGTTCGCACGAACACGTGCTCACCGACGCAGACGACCCAAATCGGCATCCACCGGCCCAGGGTCGCATCGGTACGACGAACGGCGATCTCGAGTTCGTCCGACGCACCAAATCGCTGTAACTGTTCCGGGGACCACGGAAGCGGGCTCACCCTCTACGGGTACCCCACTTCCCCGAGCCGACCCCGGACCTGCGGTCGACGAACGCTTCCGGACACAGCATCATGGCGAGACGACTACCTGTGGAATTCCACCAATCCGACGGCGGAGGAATCGGCATCGGTAAGCCAAGGCGAAAGGCCATTGCTATTGGGGCTGCTGTGCTTGCAGCACTCGGCGCGGCCTGCGGGTCCGGCCACGCAGGGCACCCAGCGGCAGGCGACGGCGCGCAGCCGACGCAGCCGACGCCGACGACGCAGGCAGCGGTCGCCGCTCCCACAACTGATTTCGCGACGGTGTCAAAGCTGATAAACGATGCGATTGCGGCAGACGAGCTGCCAGGTGCTGTGGTGGTCATCGGGCATGGCGGCAATATCGTCTTCCACCACGCTTATGGCTCACGCAAGCTGGCAGGCGAACCCGGCCTGGATGGATTGCCTGCGCCTGCGGAGCAGATGACTGAGGACACGATCTTCGATTTGGCATCGTTGACGAAGAGCCTCGCGACCGCGACTGCCGTCATGCAGCTCTACGAACAAGGCAAGGCCCAGTTCGACGATCCGGTGCAGCGGTATTTGCCGGACTTCAACACGGCGAACGATCCACGGCGTGCGACGGTGACCTTGCGCATGCTGCTTACGCACACGTCGGGCGAGCCTGGCGACGTCGACCTGAGGGATCCGTGGGGCCTCGACGGACCTGATAAAGCAGAGGGCATCCATCGTGCGCTCACGACGCCGTTGCAGGGCGTCCCCGGCGAGGGTTTCAGCTACGCCGATATCAACTTCATTCTGCTTGGCGCGCTTGTCGAGAAAGTCACCGGCGAGGCGTTGGACGTTTACGTTCAGCAACACGTATTCGAACCGCTGGGCATGCAAGACACCCGCTACCTTCCCCTGGCCAAAGCGTGTGGCCCACACACGGTGTCAGGGTCTGCGATCGCCTGGGCTCCCGCGCCAAAGGACCGAGAACCCGATACTTGTCCTGCCGGCACGTGGCCGGTCGGCCTCTTGCCGCGCATCGCACCGACAGCCCGTGACGAAGAGAGCAGAGGCGATCCGGGCAAGAACCCCGATCTTGACCACCTGCTGCGCGGTACCGTGCAGGACACCACGGCGCGGCGCATGGGCGGCGTGACCGGGCATTCCGGCGTGTTCTCGACGGCCCACGATGTCGGCATGTTTTCGCAGGCGCTGCTCGACCGGCTCGCCGGCCGGCCGAGCGAGTTCCCTTTGGCGCAAACGACTCTGGAATTGATGACGGCTCCGCAGCAGCCGGGACACAGCGCTCAACAACTCCAAGCGGCCAACGAAGCCACCCGAGAAGCCATCGCACAGAGACCGAATACCAGAGATCCACTGCTCGCTCCGCGTTATCCAGCGATCGCGGGGCAGAACCTGCGAGGCTTTGGCTGGGACATCGATACAGGCCAGTCCACGGCGCGAGGCAGGCTGTTCCCTATCGGCAGCTTCGGCCACACCGGCTTCACCGGAACCTCGCTTTGGCTTGACCCGGCGTCCGATACCTACGTCGTTCTGCTCGCGAACTCGATCCACACGCGAGGCAGCCCACCGATGTCGCATCTGAGAGGTGAGGTTGCGACGGCGACGGCTCAGGCCCTGGGTCTGTAAATCTTCTCGCGGCGCGAATCCAGAGTTCAGGGCCGCTCGAAGTGCTGGTAGTCAATGGGGCTGTTCCAGTAGCCGCCCCACCGCCAGCCGCGGTCTGTGAAGGCGTGCGTTGCCGGGGCGGCGGCATGTAGGAGTCCGGGGTCGGTGCGGCTGCGGTCCAGGTAGGGCGCCGCGTTGTGCGGCTGGAATTCGCCGCTCACGAAGACGCACGGGTTGAGCAGCGGATTCAGGTCGATAGCGCGACCGTAGGCGTGTTGAGACCATCGGTTGCTTCCTGGAATGCCTCGGCAGTTGAACGCCGAAGTGTTGTCGTCCTCCATCGATAATTCATCATCAGCTGCGGGGTAGTGGTCGACCGTGCGGATCTTCTCGATGGGATAGCCCAGCCGGTAAAGCTGTTCGAAGATCGCGATGACCTCCGCTGCCAGATCTTCGTGCACGATCAGCTCGCCGCGGTGGGTCTGGCCGTCGAAACCGACATGTTCGACGTAGACCCGCCGCAGCTGGCCCGGCTCGACAGGGCAATCCGGCCGCCAGCTCGCGCCGAGTTCGGCTGCGGTGACGGGCTTTACGGTCCCGACGGCGGGCGCAGCCGCCGGGCTGGCCGACGGTGACGGTGTGACAGGCGGTGGCGGCGCAACGGCGCACTGCACCAGCACGACAGCCGCCGCGAGTATTTCCGCCAGCACGGCACGCCGCCGCTCGAAGGGGGTCAAATCGGGCGAGTCCTCATCGCTTGCTTCCATCCCTGCAAGACCGCTCGATGGACGGTTTCCGCTGCATATGTACCACGCCAACGTACGGGTCGCCGCCGGAACCACCGGCGCTCTGATTCCCATGCCGCGTCTTCAGCAGGACGGTTTTTGCGAACCGCCACCTGACTCCTCGGCACGGGCATAAGCTCCGGCTACTCGGAAGTTTGTCCTGATGCGGTGGGAGTGGCGTGGTGTCGTATGTAGTTGCGTTTCCCGAGATGGTGTCCGCTGCCGCCAACGATGTGGCTTCGATCGGTTCGGTGGTCGCGACCGCAAGCCAGGGCGCGGCGGGTGCCACCACACGGGTGCTAGCCGCCGCCGAGGACGAGGTGTCCGCGGCGGTCGCGGCGGTGTTTTCCGCCCACGGCCGGGGCTTCCAAGCCCTTAGCGCACAGGCGACGGCTTTTCATGCCGAGTTTGTGCAGGCGTTGACCGGCGCGGCCGGTGCATATACCGCCGCTGAGGCGGCCAACGCTTCCCCTTTGGGCTCCATTGAGAAGGCGTTGCTCGGTGCTGAGCATGAAATTCAGCAGATTCCCACGACACTTGCCACCGGATTCGGCAACGAACTCAATTTTCTGCTCACAGCACCAAACTCCCCGCTCTTAGCGCAGTTCACCGGCAACAATCCGCTGTTCGGGCTGTTTCTCAGCAACACCCCGCCAAAGTTGTTGCCGCTGCTGCTCGGAGAAACGGTCCAGCACACCACATACGACGGGATGAGCGTTGTGCAGATCACGCCGGCGCACCCAAGCGGCGATTACGTGGTTGCCATCCACGGTGGCGCGTTCATCTTTGCGCCATCACTTTTCCACTGGGTCAATTACGCGGTGACGGCCTACCAGACCGGCGCGACCTTCGAAGTGCCGATTTACCCGTTGCTGCAGCAAGGAGGAACCGCCGCCCCGGTCGTAAACCAGATGGCTGGCCTCATCTCCTCGCAAATCGCCGCACACGGGATCTCGCACGTAAGCGTGACCGGCGACTCCGCGGGCGGCAACCTCGCATTGGCCGCCGTCGAAGAAATGGCGCAGTCGCCCGCAACGTTTGGCCCCGTACCGCAGCGGATGGTGTTGCTGTCCCCGTGGCTAGACCTGCAGTCGACCGGGGGTGTGATCGGCAAGGAGTGGGCGGGCGGTCTTTCTCTGACTGACTATCGGGTAAGTCCGGGTTTTGGGTCACCCCAGCAGCTCGCGGGACTTCCCCATACCTACGTCTACACGGGTACCGCGGATTCACTCGAAGCCATCGGCGATCGCCCTCCAGCAAGCGGCCATAGCGGACGGCGTCGGGGACAAGATCAGCCTGGTGGTTGCCAACGGCCAAATTCACGACTGGGTTCTGCTCGCCCCGTGGGGCAGCCAGTTGTGGCCGCAGATCGACCAGGAACTCGGTATCGCGCCCTGAGCCGAGCGCAGCAAATACCAATGCGGACAGTCATGTCCGCGCGGTGAGTAGCAGTGCGACGGCGCCCACCGCTTCCACGATGAAGTAAAACCAGTTGGGATAGAACGGGGTTCGGCCATCGATGACGGCCGAAACGATACGGCCGAACGCCATACCCGCCAAGGCGACCCCGACGGTGATCATGACTCCAGTTCGCAACGAACTTGATTCGACGGCCGCAAACACTAGTAACCCCGCGATGGCGAGACCGAATCCGCCGTACACGGCGCGTATCTCGGAGCGGGATTCACGTTCTGGCAGCCTGATGCCGAACGCCCGGATCATCGCTGCCGGAGCGACCAACGCGTAGAAGCCCATCCCGAGAAAAAACACAGCAGCCACGACGATCACGGCGATTGTCAACGTAGCCTCCTGTCGTGATCGACGAAGAAGTCGTGTCAGGCGCGTTGGTCGACTGTAGCGCCGCTGTTGTGTCCACGAATAACGCCGGACGTGAATAACGCCGTATTCTTCCGTCGTGAACGCGATCGACCCGGACAAGCTCAACACGTGCCTGCAGGTGCTGGCCGACGTCGAGTCGTTGCCGCCCGAGCATCCCGATGCCGTCGCCGTGCGTCGGGCCACCGCAGGCATATTCAAGTCAGTCAAGAAGGCCCGCCGGCACGCCAAGCGCGACGCGGTCGCGGCCGCCGACGGCGCCGTCACCGCCGCTACCGCCACCGGTGCGCCCGGCCGCATCGACGACGAGACTCAGGGCCTGCCATTGGTGTCCACTGCGGTGGGCGCCACTGCAGGCACGTTGCTCCGCTCGCGCGCCTGCTACATGTGCAAAAGCCGCTACACGGTGGTCGACGCGTTTTACCACCAACTCTGCCCGGAATGCGCCGCGCTAAACCGCGCCAAGCGCGACGCTCGCACCGACCTCACCGGTAGGAGCGCCCTGCTCACCGGTGGCCGCGCCAAGATCGGCATGTACATCGCGCTGCGACTGCTCCGCGACGGTGCCCACACGACCATCACCACCCGCTTTCCGAACGATGCCGTGCGTCGTTTCGCCGCAATGCACGACAGCGCTGACTGGCTGCACCGGCTGCGCATCGTGGGCATCGACCTGCGCGACCCCGCCCAGGTTGTCGCGCTCGCGGACACGGTGGCGGAGCATGGACCGCTGGACATCCTGATCAACAACGCCGCCCAGACGGTGCGCCGAGCTCCCGGCTCCTACGCGGCGCTTGTCGAGGCGGAGCGGACGCCGCTGCCGGAACTCGTCGAAGTGATCACGTTCGACCGTGTCAGCGACGCCCATCCGGCGGCACTCGCAGGCAGCCTCGCCGAGCACCACACTCCGCACGCGGTGACGGAACTGGCCCTCGCCGCCCGAAGCGCGTCTCCGGACCGGATCGCCGCGGGCACTGCCATTGACGCGGGTGGCCTGTTGCCCGATACCGCGTCCATCAACAGTTGGACCCAGCGCGTGCACGAGGTCGACGCGATGGAACTTCTCGAGGTTCAGCTGTGCAACCAGACCGCGCCGTTCATTCTGGTGAGCCGCCTGCGTCCGGCGATGGCCGCTTCACCCGCCCGCCGCACGTACGTGGTGAATGTGTCTGCGATGGAGGGACAATTCAGCCGTGCATACAAGGGCCCGGGGCATCCGCACACCAACATGGCGAAGGCCGCTCTGAACATGCTCACCCGCACCAGCGCCGCTGAGATGCTGGAGCAGGACGGCATTCTCATGACAGCCGTCGATACGGGCTGGATCACCGACGAGCGTCCACACCCGACAAAGCTGCGGCTGGCCGACGAGGGCTTCCATGCCCCGCTCGACCTCGTCGACGGGGCGGCCCGGGTGTATGACCCAATCGTCCGCGGGGAGTCCGGCGAAGATTTACACGGCTGCTTCCTCAAGGATTACTCGCCGAGCAATTGGTAGCCGCGAGGCAACCTTGCATGACTGAGATCACGATAGAACGCGCGTCGCGGCACGGTCCTTTTGCGGGAAGGCTTGAGTCCCAACACATCGCCTCCTATGCGGCGGCCACCGCCGATGGGACGCCGGCGGTGCTCGCGGGCATCGCGGTCCCCGCCGTCTTTCCGGCCGTCCTGACCTTTCGCGCGCAGGAAGCCGCCAATGGCGACGTGCCGAAGGCCGCGTGGGAGGGCGCGCGCGGCGGGGTACACGGCGAGCATGACATTGTGCTGCACCGCCCGCTGATCCCTGGTGAGGAACTGGACACCTGGTCGCGACTTGCTGCCGTGCGGACGACGCGAACCGGCGCCCAGATCGTGCTGCACATTGAACAATTCGACGGCGACGGCGCGCTCGCTGTCGAACAGTGGTGGACCACCGTGCTTCTCGGTCTGCAGGGGATGGCCGATGTGGGATCGATGCCGGCCGATCACCGCTTCCCGGACTCGTTGCGAGACAACCCGATTGGGTCGGCATTACAGCACGTCGACGAGCAAGTCGCCCACCGATACGCCGAAGTGTCCGGTGATTGGTCGGCGCATCACTTCGACATCGACGTGGCGCGGGCGACGGGGTTCGACTTCCTGTTCACCCACGGCTTGTGCACTATGGCAATGTGCACGCACCAGGTGCTGGCCATCATCGGGGTCGACGACCCCGGCGTGGTTGGACGGGTGGCGGTGCGTTTTGCTTCGCCGACGCGGCTCGGTGGCGAACTGGCGCTAGACGTATACGGTATCGCCCCAGGGTCGTTCGCGTTCGAGGCAACGTGCGACGGCGCGAAGGTGATCACCCACGGACGATTGGAGCTACGCTCGTGATTGTCGAGCGCCGGCCGCGTCAGTAGGCAAAGCTCAGCTCGCCAATGCCAATCCGGTAGTAGCCGGTGACCCCGAGGCCGATGTTGTGGCTGCCGTAATTGCCCAAGCCCAAGTTGGCGATGCCGATATTCCAGCCGCCGAGGTTGTAGTAGCCGTTGTTGGCGATGCCGAGGTTGCCGACGCCGTAATTCCACAAGCCGACGTTGTTGGTGCCGTAATTCCAAACGCCAATATTGCCGTTGCCGGTGTTGCCCCAACCGAAGTTCTCGGCCGCATTCGCGGCCAGGCTCTGCAGCGGCGAGGCGTTCGCGGCCTCGGCGCCGGAGTACGCGCCCGCACCCGCATCCAGGAGTTGGACGAACTGCTGGTGAAAATTCGCGGCTTCAGCGCTGATCACCTGATAGGCCTGGGCATGCGCACCGAACGCCGACGCGACGGCCTGCGACACGTCGTCGGCGCCCGCGGCCGCCAGATCAGACGTGTTTGCGGCTGCCGCCGAATTGGCCGCGTTGATCGCCGAACCGACATTCGCCAGGTTCGAGGCCGCGTCCGTGACAAATTCCGGTGCGATCGCCAACGACATCTGAGAACCTCCGCCAGTGCATGTAGTCGAGATGTCGCGCCGATCGCGATCAATGGATAGTAAGCACTCCCGGCGGCGAATTCCATCACGGAGTAGCGAGTCAGCGTTTTCTCCGCGAGGGAGCCGTCCGATGCAAGCCCACTGGACGAGTCGGAAGATCATTACCTGATGAATGACTTCACGAAACAGGCGTTGACCAAGGTACCGGCAGTCACTCTGGGCTTTTGGGTCATCAAGGTCTTGGCGACAACGCTCGGCGAGACGGGTGGCGACACCGTAACGATGACGCTGAACTGGGGTTACGTGGCTGGTGTCGCGCTTTTTGGCGTGGCGCTGGTAGCTCTGGTTGCCGCGCAGATATTCGCCAAGCGTTTCCACGCGTCGTTGTACTGGGCAACGATTGTGGCGTCGACGACGTTCGGCACCGTGTTGGCCGACTTTGCCGACCGGTCGCTGGGGATCGGCTACACAGGTGGATCTCTGCTGCTGTTGTTTTCTTTGGTGGCCACCCTTGGGCTCTGGCATCGGTCGGAGGGCACGGTGTCGGTAAGTACCGTTTCGACGCCAAAGGTAGAGGCCTTCTACTGGGCGACCATCACCTTTTCGCAGACGCTGGGCACCGCGCTCGGCGATTGGCTTGCCGATACCCGCGGATTTGGCTACGAGCGCGGTGCGCTGGTGTTCGGCGTTGCTCTCGTGGTGGTCGTCGCCCTGTATTACTGGACCGGGGTGTCGCGTGTCGTTTTGTTCTGGGTCGCATTCATCCTGACGCGGCCGTTCGGTGCAACGGTAGGGGACTTCGTCGATAAGCCAGTCGCCGACGGCGGCTTAGCGCTGAGCCGCCCGCTGGCCTCGGCCGTCATCGCTGCCGTAATCGTCGTGCTGCTGATTTTCCTGCCGCAACACGCAGGCCGACACCCGCTGTGATCTCGCGAGTGGGCATGTTTTGCCGGTTCTGGTACGAATTCATCGTCGGTGATGAATGGCGGATCGCCACGGGCGTGGTGGGGGCGCTGGGCATCACTGCGTTGCTCGTGCGGACATCAGCCCTGCCGGTGTGATGGATCCTGATTGTGGTTGTGGCGACCGTATTGCCGCTGTGCGTCCGCAGAGTGGCCGGGGCAACTAGGCCGGCAGTACGATCCCGGTGGCCTGGCCCAGGATGATCAGCTGGCCGCCGGGGGACACGTAGTCTCCGGTGGGCCCATAGATGCCGTACACCGGGTCGGTCGGGCCCGCCCCAGCGTAGATGTCGTTGATCCAGCCCGTGGACAGGGTGTACACGGCCGCAGTGTTGCCGGGCGGGGAGAAACTCGTGGCCAGCTGCGCGACGAAGTCGACGATGGGTTTGTCGCCCAATAGCGAGTCGACATGCGAGCCGTTAACCAGCTCGACCCCGACGAAATGCCCCGGGTACAGACTGACCAGTTCATTCGTGGTGGCACCGAAAGCGTTCCACGCCTGCGGCGGCGAGGCCACCACGTAGTCGGGGATATTCAACGTCTTCAGGTTGGCTATCGCAGCCGCGAAGGCCGAGGAGTTGGATGCCACCCCGTCGAACATCACCACACCGAGAAGGTGATTGTTGGCCGTGTTCGCCCCGAGGTCCGCGATGTAATCGCCGGCGGCGAGCGTGGCGAGGCCGCCGCCGGCGGAGTGTCCGGTCATGATGAAATTTTGCGGCAGCGTGCCGTGGTAACCGGCCTGGCCCGCGCTGAAGTTCAGCGCCGTCTCGTTGCCCAGGAACAACGAGCCGACGGCCTGCTGCATCTGCGTGCCGTTGAGCCAGGCGCCGCCCGGCAACGGAAGCGACGACACGGTGGGAACGACCACGATGCTGTCGGTGCCCTCCGCCAGGGCGATGGCCAGACTGGTGTACCACCCACCCGTTCCAAGGAAGCCATGCTGCAGATAGATGACACCGCGGGCGTCCACCGTACCGTTTGCCTGTGTTGGGAAGAACCAGCGCGTCGGGGCGTCGTAGCCATGGGGGCCGACCGGAATTTCCAGGTAGGAGTACCCCTCCCGAACCCCAGTCACCACGCCCGGGGTTCCCGTCCCTTGCGACACGCCGCCGCTGCCAGCCCCGAGGGTCCCATTGAAAAAGCCGCGGAGCAGCGCGCCCAAACCGGGGCCGGTGGCCCCGGTGACGGAAGGCCCGACGGCACCTTTACCGAAGAGCGGTTGCCCGGTCAGATAGGTGAAGGGTGAAAAAATCCCCTGGTCGAAGAAGAACAGTTGCTGCAGCCCCTGCACGAGCAGCGACACATTCCGGAACTCGGCGCCAGCGTATGCGGCCACGGCCGCACTCAACGTACCCACGAACTGCGCATGAAACAGCGTCGTCTCCGCGGTCAGCGCGTGAAAGTCTTCGGCGAAGCTGCCAAAAAGACTCGCGATAGCCGCCGACACCTCATCGCCGGCCGCCGCGGCAATCCCCGTTGTCGAGGGCGTGGCCGCCGCGGTGGCCGCCTTGATCGCCTCTCGGATCCCGGCCAAGTCTCCCGCCGCGACGGCCAAAGCCTCCGGTGCTGCGATGACATACGACGACATCTGCGGGCTGACCACTTTCTGAACACACGCTCAGTTCGAGGTTTAAGCCTGCGGCCGGATTGATCGTTCGGTGGGTCTTTGGTCCACTCGGTCGACATGGTCGCGGACCAGCCGCGGATACCGTTCACGGTCCGGGCGGAAGATGTCATGGGGTGAGTCGTCGAAATCGACCAACGCCACTCCGGGGAACAGCTGTTGGTACCGGGCACAGTCCGCGTCGGTTACCAGGACGCTTTTCCCACTGCGGACCACAAGCAGCGGGGGGTGCAACCGCGACAGCGGCTCCCACATCGACCGCTCTTGTGCCGCATGGAATTGCCGCATCGCGGCGTCGACGTCGAGGCGCTCATGAACCGGTGTTCCGCGCCAGCGGCCCTCGAGCAGACGAAGCGAAGCCGCGTGCGGCACAACGCGCTCCTCCGGGATGTAATCGCCGATCGAGATCGACCGGACTCGGTCGGGATGTTCGATCGCCCATGCCACCGCGCACGACGTCCCCCTCGAGAACGTCACAATGTGCACGGGCCCGTCGGTCACCGCGTCGACGACGGCACCGACATCGCCGCTCAACGTGGCGAGGTCGTACCCGTCAACCGGCGAACTACTCCGCCCGTGCCCGCGGACCTCCACGACCACCACCCGGCGGCCGAACAACGGCAGGACCTGCGTGTAGTCCTCGGCGATGTCGGTCATGCCGGGAACGAAGACGATCGGGGCTCCGTGATCGTCGCCGCCGTAATCAAGATAATGCAGCCGAGCGTCGCCGTTGGAAATGAAGCGCGAGGTGATCAACCGGGCCATCCGGGTAGCAGGCCGCGCTCCCGGCAGACGTCCTGCGCCTCGATGTTACGACCGTTGGGCTCGGCGGCCGCAGGGTCGGTGACGAGCCAGGCGACCACCGCGCCGACAACGTCGGGCGGGGCTCCTCCGGATGCATCGAACCCGAACGCGGCCATATCTTGTGCCATCCGTTCGGTCGCTATGAACCCCGGCTGGACGTTGTAGGCGAAAACCCCACGATCGCCGAGCTCCAACGCGAGGATGCCGGCGACCCGGTGCAGCGCTCCCTTGCTAATCCCGTAGCCGAGCCCCCAGCCGCCACTACCGGCGGGCGCTGGTGGATCGTGGTACCCAGCGCCCGAAGTGATGTTGACGACGGTCCCAGATCCTCGCTCGAGCATGCCGGGCAGAAATTTTTTAGTTAGCACCAGCGGCGCCATGACGTTGGCTTCCAGTTGCAAGCTCAGCAGCTCAAGCGGTGTGTCGAGGAATCGATCCATGTGCCCCGGGCCGATGTATCGGCCGTTGTTGACCAGCACGTCGACCGGCCCCCATTCGGCGAGGACCCGATCGGCCGCGGCGTTGACGGACGCGCGGTCGGTGAGATCCGCAGCGACAACAAAGGATTTCGCCCCGGCTTGCTCGACCGCCTGCGCTGTCATCTCCAGTGAACCAGGCAACGGGCTGGTGTCGGACCTTTGCAGGGTGGAGGAATGCTCGCGCTGCTCTCCCTCTTGGAGCGTGCGGGAGGTGAGCGCAACATCGAATCCGGCTCGTGCGAGATGCACGGCGATGGCCTTGCCAATTCCTCGGCTGGCCCCGGTTACTACGGCAGTGGGCACCTTGGGAGCCTAGATCAACGGCGCACCGTCCAGTGAGCCGCTGGTCAGCATCTCTCGCACGCCTTTGCGGTTGAGCTTGCCACTGGGCAGGGTGGGTATCTGTTCGCTCGTCGCGATCGCCCAGCGCGTGGGAACTTTGTAGGCGGACAACTGATCCCGCGCACGCGCAGCGAGGGAAGAGAAGTCGATCGGCGTTCTCGCGGCGACGACGACGGCGCACACCTCTTCGCCACGCTGTGGGTCGTCGACCCCGACGACAACGCACTGTGCCACCTCGGGGAATTCCTCGATCACCGCTTCTACCTCGAGCGGGGATACGTTGGCGCCAGAGGTTTTAATGAGTTCACTGGTCCGTCCGACATAGAACAGGCGTGGGTCGTTTTCGCGGCGGTAGACGCGGTCCCCGGTGTGGTACCAGCCGTCGGCGTCGAAGGTTTCGCAGCGCTCGCGCTTGTTGTAGCCGACCATTGCCCCGACGCCGCGGATAAGGAGCTCGCCGGTCGTCCCCGTTGGGGTCGGTGCGCCGTGTTCGTCCACGATGGCGATGTCGGTGAATGCGAAACCACCTGCGGTCTCGGACATTGTGCGGTGGATCGGGAATCCGTCGGGTACGTCGGTCATCGCGAGATCGAGCGGGCCGTCGCGCAGCATCGGCGCACTGGTGAGGTCGCGACTGGCGAAGGTTGGGTGCTCCCGCAGGCGTTGGGTGAAGGCGGGCCATCCGACGATTCCGGTGGCCCGCTCCCGTTCGATCAGATCCAGCGCGGTGCCGGCGTCGAGGCGCGGCATGACCAATAGGGTGATCGGTTCGTGCAGTGCCCCCGTCGCGGCGAGTACCCCACCGATCCAAAAGAACGGCATCGCGCATAAGATCCGGGCTGGGGCCTCGGATCCGGTGACCGATCGGATGGCGCTCGGCCATGTCGAGGTCTGCCGCACGACGGTGCCATGGGTGTGCAGCACACCTTTGGGGTCCGCGGTGGATCCCGAGGTGTGCACCATGATGGCCAGATCGGCGGGGGTCACCTCATCTTCAACTGCCGTCAGTACTTCGGGTGGCACGACCGCCGCTGCCTCGCTGTCCCAGCGTGTCGCCCATTCCCGGTCCGGCTCACCGGTGAGCACGATCCGGCGCAGGTAGGGCGCGGCGGGCAGTGCCAAGCGGCCCGCTCGCTGACCGGATAGCTGCGGCAGCGCGGCTTCGAACCGCTCGGCGATGTTGATGTCCAGGACGTGACCGGGCGCGACCAGCAGCCCAATGTCAGCCAGTCTCAGTACCTTTGCGATTTCTGCCGGCGCATACATCGTGCTCATCGGGACGGCCAGGGCGCCGATTCGGGACACAGCAAGCCACCAGGTAATCCACTCCACGCTATTGGCGAAGAACAGCCCTACGCGGCTGCCCTTCCCGACGCCCTCATGGAGTAACGAGCGCGCGATCTGCGCCGAGCGCCGCTCCGCCTCTTCGTATGTGAGTCGTTCGGTCGGTGTGACGACATAGGTCTGCTTGCCGAACACCCGGGCGCCATGCGCGAGGAGTGCGGGGATGGTGAGTGGAGGGGGCACTTATTGGTGCGCCATCGCGATATTGAACCGTTGCTCGGGCGTGATCAGGTGGTCGTGGCCGTCTTCGCCGATGTCGAGTTGCACCCATTCAATCTCGCCGGTGAAGCGGTTGCCGGTCGGTCCGTAGTCAGGCGAGGCCGGCGACCCGGTGTCGCAGCCGACGTCGCACGCCTCGTCGGCGGAGTAGCCCATTGGCTGTGTCTGTCTCGACGCGGCCGCTGCCTACGGGCTTGCCGTCGTAGTACAGCGTCACGTCGCCGCCTTTGGCCAAGCCGCCGCCGTCGTACTTGAACTCCATCCGCACCTGGCTCTTGCCTGCGGGGATCGGCTTCGTCGCGGTGACGATGTAGTGCTCGATGCCGAAGAAGTTGAAGCAGTACTTGAGCTTGCCCTCGTGTGCGTAGAGCGACCAGCCGCCGACGCTGCCGCCCTGGGTGACGATGACACCGCTGGCGCCCGATTCGGGCACCACGATATTCGCGGTCACGATGTAGGACTTGTTCTTCAGGGTGAGGACGCAGTTCTCGCTGACCCGCATCCGGTCGAACAGCAACTGGGTGTTGCCGCGGATCAGCTGCGGGCGCCCGGCCATGTCGGGGTTGATGCGTTCAAACCCACGGTCGTCGAGCGGAACCACGTTGTACTTGACGGCTTCGATCAGCCAGAGCCGTTGCAACTCAGCCAGTTTCTCGGGATTCTGGGCCGCCAGGTCGTGCGCCTGCGTCCAGTCGTCGGGCCCGTACAGCTCCCAGATATCGTCGTCGAAAGGCGGGGGCTGGTCAGCCTTCCACGGGGTGCGGTGTTTGGTCACCGCGGTCCAGCCCTGATGGTAGATACCGCGATTGCCGAACATCTCGAAGTACTGGACGTCGTGTGTCTCGGGCGCAGCACCGTCGCGCAACGTGCCCAGCATGCTGACGCCTTCCAGTGGCGCCTGCGCGATTCCGTTGACCGACGCTGGCGCGGGCAGTCCGGCCGCCTCCAGAATGGTCGGGGCGATATCGATGACGTGATGGAACTGGTTGCGTAACTCGCCCTTTGCCTTCAGTCCGTTCGGCCAGTGCACGATGGTGCCGTTGCGGGTGCCGCCCCAGTGCGAGGCCACCTGCTTGGTCCACTGGTACGGCGCACACAGTGCGTGCGCCCAACCCACCGCGTAGTGGTTGTAAGCCTTCGGCGTGCCGAAATCGTCGATCTTGGACAGCAGGAACTCGGTTGTCTCGATACCCGGCATCCCGTTCAACGTCGTCATCTCGTTGAAGCAGCCGTTCACCGTGCCCTCGGCCGAGGCGCCGTTGTCGCCGATGATGTAGTAGATCAGCGTGTCATCGAGGACCCCGAGATCATCGATCGCGTCGATGACCCGACCCACTTCATGGTCGGTCTGCTCGAGGAACCCGGCGTAGAGCTCCATTTGGCGGGCCAGCACCGGCTTCAGCTCAGCCGGCATGTCGTCCCAACTCGGGATCTCGTCGTGGCGCCGGGTCAGTTCGGCGTCCTGTGGCACCACACCCAGCGTTTTCTGCCTGGCAATAATCTTCTCCCGCAGCGCGTCCCAGCCGTCGTCGAACTTGCCTTTGTACTTGTCCGACCACTCCTTAGGCACGTGGTGCGGCGCATGGGTGGCGCCCGGTGCGAAATACATGAAGAACGGCTTGTCCGGAACGAGGGCCTTCTGCTGCCGCACCCAGGTAATCGCCCGATCGGCAAGATCCTCGGTCAGCGTGTAGCCCTCCTCGGGTGACTTCGGCGGCTCGATTGCCGTTGTGCCCTCAAACAATCCGGGGTAGTACTGGTTGGCTTCACCGCCGACGAATCCATAGAAGTATTCGAAGCCCGATCCGGTCGGCCACTGGTGAAATGGCCCAGCGGGCGAGACTTCCCAGACCGGCACCTCGTGGCACTTGCCGAACTGGGCCGTCGAATAGCCGTTCAGCCGCAGGGTTTCGGCGATCGGCGCCTTCTCTTTGGGTCGAACGCTGCTGTTGCCGGGCGCCGACGTCGCCATCTCGGTGATCGCGCCCATCCCGACCGAGTGATGGTTGCGCCCTGTCAGCATGGCCTGCCGAGTTGGCGAGCACAGCGCCGTCGTATGAAAACGGTTGAGCTTAAGGCCATTCGAACCCAGCCGCTCGGCCACCGGCGTATTGCACGGCCCGCCGAATGCCGACGACGCTCCGAACCCGACATCGTCGATCAAGACGATGAGAACGTTGGGGGCGCCGGCGGGCGGCCGCAGCATCGTGATCGGTGGGTACTTCGTGTTGGGGTCTTTTGCGTCGTAAGTCGTCAGTCCGACGTGTTTCAGGTCGGGGATGGGCAGGTGGTCGCGTCGCTCTGGGTGGGTCATCTAAAGCCTCTCGTCTGGGAGCAACCTTAGATGTTTGGGAGCAACCCAGATATAGCCCTCTTTCGCGATCGCGCGGCGCTTACTTCTCTAGCGTGTATTGGGCGATATCGAGGTATCCCTCGTGGAAGAGCCGTGCGCAGCCGGTCAGGTATTTGTCGTAGCGTTTGTAGACCTCTTCGCCTTGCAGCGCGATGGCCTCGTCTTTGTGGGCCCGCAGGTTCCTGGACCATTCGTCCATGGTCCGGCAGTAGTGCGCCTGCAGGGTGTGGACGCGGGTGCAGGTGTAGCCGGCTTTCGCGGAGTGGTCGGGCACCATGTCGACGGTGGGCAGCCGGCAGCCGGGGAAGATCTCGTCGAGCATGAACTTGGCGAAGCGTGCCAGTTCGAAGGTCAGGGGCAGGCCTCGTGCGGTCATCTCTTTGGCGGGTAAGACGGTGATGGTGTGTAGCAGCATTACGCCGTCGTCTGGCATCGATTTGTAGGTGATGTCGAAGAAGTCGTCGTAGCGGTTGAAGTCGAAGTGTTCGAACGCGCCGATCGACACGATTCGGTCGACCTTGCCTTCCCATTCTTCCCAGCCACGCAACTGAACGGTTTTCGAGCGTTTGCTCGGGTTCTTGTCGAGGACCTCTTGGACGTGGGCGAGCTGGTTCTTGCTCAGCGTCAGGCCGATGACGTTGACGTCGTACTTTTCCAGGGCCCGGTTGATACAGGCGCCCCAGCCGCAGCCGATGTCGAGCAGTGTCATGCCAGGTTCGAGGCCCAGCTTGCCCAGGGACAGGTCGATTTTCGCGATCTGTGCCTCTTCCAGCGTCATGTCCTCACGCTCGAAGTAGGCGCAGCTGTAGGTCTGCGTCGGGTCCTGGAAGAGCCGGAAGAAGTCGTCAGACAGGTCGTAATGCGCCTGCGCCATCTCGAACTTGGGCACCAATTTAGACGAACCTGAAATACGATCACGACCTTCGCTCGAAGTGTTGTGGACACCCCTGCCGGCTCAAGAGTGGTGTAGCCACCCCGGCCCACTTGAGCCATGTAGGCGCCCCTTTCAAAGCTACGGCCTCACGTGCCTTTGTTCAACCGCTCGGCCGTCTACCTGTGGCGATAGACCCCTACCACTGTGGCGGGACGCCGGCGCGGATTCTGCCGACCTCGGCGCGAGCGAACTGCACCCGGTCGGTTTCCGCGCCGCGCGCGGCAGCCAGTTGCTCGGCGAGGTCGTAGGCGGCATTGAGGACGTAGCGGTTGCGCTTGCGTTCGCGACGGTTGCGGCTGGCCTTGCGGTAAGCCTTGCGGGCTTTGCGGTTGCCGGCCATCGCGTCGAGTTCGGCCGCGGTGATCACGTTGCGCGCGGCTTCCGGGGTCATGACGTCACGGACGAAGTCGCGTTCCCGCCGCACGGTCGACTCGTACACGCGGGCGACGATCACGAGCGCGATGACGATCACCGCGATGAGGAGGCCCACCAGCTTCAGCGCGCCCGGGCCGGCGATGGCAGCCAGCGAGTCCCAGGTGCCGTGCAGCAGCATCGGTATCGCCATCAGTAGCAGGCCCCGCCCGACCCGGCGTGGTTCGGCAGGGCGCCCGAGCAGGTAGGTCAGGCCGGCGCAGAAGATTGCGCTGTACACGATGTGCGCGGCGACCCCGCTGACCATTCGGAGAAATATGGTGCCTACCGACGCCCCGATTTGGTTGGCGCCGAACTGGGAGCCGGCCGACGTCATCGCGTAGGCGATGTCCTCGATGATCTGGAATCCCAGGCCGATGAAGGCTCCGAGGATGAACCCGTCGAATGCAGTTCTCACCTGACGTGAAGCCAACGCGATGAGCAGAAGCAGCCCCGAACCCTTCGCCACTTCTTCGGTGAACGGCGCCGACAGCCCGGCGCCCCAGTCCAGCGCCCACGACTGCCCGAGCGCTTTTGCGTACAAGGCGAGGATCGCATTGTTGGCGTTGGCCGCCATCGTCCAGGTGGCAGCGAAGCCACCCCACAAGAAGGCGACGACCATCAGCTTGGCCGGGAGCTTGGCGTAGTGATCGATGTGTTGGGTGAACCACCAAAAAAGCGCGGCGTAAATGGCGAAGGACGTCACCGCCAACGCGATCGCCTGGCCATAGGCGTCGTACTTGCTGGCGAGCATGGCGGCGAAGAGAAACATTCCGGTCCCGACCAACGCCAGGTATCCCCAGAACGCGAAATTGCGCGGCTGATAGAAGGTGAACCTTCGGCCCCAGCCGGAGAGGTCGAGGGCGATGTCGCGGGCACGGTCAAGGTCGGCCATCGGCGCCGTCACCGCTTTGCCTCTCCCGAGTGGGTTGCCTCTCCGGAGTGGCTGATGCTGCGGATCATCCGGATGACCGCCTCCGTGGGCTCCGGGCCGGCGTCGGACGGTCCGACCGCCACGGCCTCAACGCCGCAACCATCGAATACGAACGCGACGATCACACCGCCGGTGTGCGGTCCGCTGATCCGTGCCATTGCGCCCTGTTTGCCCTGGTCGGTGACGATGCCGGTGTGCGCGCCGGCCACCTGCACGCCGCGACCGTGGTGGAGGGCCTCGGAAGTCCTCTCGATCTGGTCGAGCAGTTTGTTGGCATCTCCGTCGAATGGCGCCGTGTGGACCGTGAATTTCACCGCCTCGTTCTCGACGGTCGCGGTCGCCGGGTACTCGCCCGACAGCGGGGCGTTACCAGCGCGGACGCCGGATGTGATACCCCAACCAGCCTCGGGAACGAATGTCACGCCACTTTGGAGTGCCATAACGTCGCCGGCTTTGACGATGTCGGCGTAGGGCACCATCCCGTTGATGAGGGGCAGCACCACCGACATCACGAAGACCAGCGCGAATACCGCCGCTGTTGGCCCGATGGTGCGCCGATCCACGCCAAGCAAGCGCTTGTCGGCAGGAACCCAGCCGGCATCGGGTTCGAACCTTGGTGCCACGGGACCCGCCATACCTGCAGAGTATCGGGGGCGAGGAGACCCGAGCGGACGGCGACCTAGCGGATTAGCCCAGTGGTGGAGAAGATGTAGGGATGCGCAGTCGCAGCACGACGCTGGTCATGGTGATGGCCACGCTCGCGGTCACGCTCGTCGGCTGCTCAGGGCCCACCGGATCGCCGGTGGCATCGACATCGACCGCCACGCCGACTCCGGTGGCGACCACGCTCCCCGCGCAGCCGCTGCTGACCTCAGACCCCGCGCTGCTCGCCGCCGAGTTGACCGCCGATGAGCAGGCGCTGCGCGACCCTTCCTCGTCGGAGGCCGCGTTGCTCGCGGCGGCGCACCGCCAGCAAGTGGCCTACCGCGCCCTCGGGCGGCACCCCGACTGGGACTCGATCGTGCGACCGGGGATCCCGGCGTCGCTGTTGGAAACCTACGATCGCAACGTCGACGCGCGACGGCAGCTCACCGCGCTCAGCCAGGGCGAAGCGAAGGAAACGCCGCCCGCGTGGCCCATCCAGGCGCCGGCACCGGCCGACGTATTGCTCGGCTATTACCATGACGCGGCGGCGGCTAGCGGCGTCGGCTGGAGTTATCTCGCGGCGATCAATTTGATCGAAACCTGCCTCGGCCGCATCGCCGGAGTCAGCTCTGCCGGCGCGCAAGGCCCCATGCAGTTCCTGCCCTCGACGTTCGCCAGATATGGCGACGGCGGCGACATCGCGTCGCCCCACGACAGCATCATGGCGGCAGGACGTTTCCTTGCCGCCAATGGCTTTGCCGACGACCACAGCCACGCCATCTTCGGATACAACCACTCGAGCCACTATGTCTCGGCGGTCGAGGACTATGCCGCGGTGCTGGCGAGCGATCCGGCGGCCTTCGCCGGCTATTACCGGTGGGATGTGTACTACTACACGGCTTCTGGCGACGACGTGCTCCTGCCCGTCGGGTAGCTGTTTAGGGCCCGCTGACCAGATTGCCGTTTTGTGGGCAGTAGGTATGAACGGAAATGGTCACATAAGTGTCGGCGTTGTCGCTGAGTGCGGGGTTACTCGCACGAAACGCCGCGACGATCTGCGGCACCGTCATCCCGACACGGATGTTCTCGCAGACCAACTTGCCGTTGTAGATGGCGGCGTCGGGATTGGCGAACGAAATGCCCCGGTCTTTCAGGGCCTGCACGTATGCGTTGTCCTGGTCCGGCGTGGATGCGATGGATGGTGGGGGACTGGCCGTTGTTGCCGATGCCGTTGGCTTTGCAGTCGACATGGGCGCGGTACCGGCTGGCGATTGGACACCTTTTGTGCCCGGTGCCAGCACCCAAAAAGCCAGCACGATCGCTCCCGCCAGCGCGAGCGCGCCCATCAGTATCGCGGCGGCTTGACGCCAAGTGGCGCGCCACGACTGGCGGTCGGCATTCGGAACTGCGGCTGTGGGCGCAACAGCGTTCTCGCTTTGGGTGGGGGCGACGAATTCATCGGCAGCCGGGTCCGGCTCAGCCATAAGGGCCATGTTAGTCATCGCGAAACGATTTGTGTGCGCCTCGGCTGATCTGACCAAACACTAGGTCATCCACTGTGCTTCGGATCTTCAGAATGAGCATGCGGCGCGTTGACGGGCCGTACGACGTCGGTTACTGTCCGGACAAACATTAGGTTTATCGCCGCGGTTGCGTTGGCAACACGTCAAAGGAGTGCAGAAGTGGGCGCGGTCATCATGCTGGGCATGCTGTTTGGACTGATCGTCCTGATCTTCGGACTGGTGCTTCGCTTCGACCCGGAAGCACGTCGCACTCCGAACGACGGCGGCGACCGATGAGCGGTCAGATGACGCCCTTGATGATCGTGTCGCAGACCTTCGCCTATATCGGGGGGATCGCTTTTACCGCGATCGGTGTTTATCTGTCGTATCGCCGCCGGCGCCTGCACCCGCTCCTGCTCGTCTGCATCTCAGCGATTTCGTTCTCCTGGATCGAGGCGCCGTACGACTGGGCGATGTATGCGCAGTTCCCGCCAGGCCTCCCACGCATGCCGTCCTGGTGGCCCCTGAACATGACGTGGGGCGGTGGCTTGCCGTCGTCCGTGCCCATCGGCTATATCCAGTACTTCGTGCTGCCCGCCATTATCGCGGCATGGGCTGGGCGACGGTTGAGCGCAAAGTTCCACTGGCGCAGGCCCATCACACTCCTCGTCGTCGGACTCGCGGTCGGCTTCGCGTGGGCACTGCTCTTCAACGCGGGAGTGGGGGCGCATCTTGGCCTCTTCTACTACGGCCGGGTGATTCCCGGGCTTGGGTTGTGGGAGGGGACAAAGCACCAGTACCCGATCTATGACGCCGTCGCGATGGGTATCCAGATGATGGTCTTCACCTACCTGCTCGGGCGGACGGATTCCGAAGGGCGCAACGTCATCGAGGCGTGGGCCGACAAGAGGTCCACGAGCCGTGCTGGTTCTGCGGCGTTGTCCATCGCGGCCATTATTCTCCTCGGGAATCTGCTCTATGGCGCGGTTTTCGCGCCTCACCTCATTACGAAGCTGGGGGGCTGGGTGACTTCAGGGCCCACAGGTCCGTTGTTCCCGGGCGTGCCGGATCAGCCACTCTGAGTAAGCCCCTTGCCGTCGAACAATTACACGTGTAATTTTTCGGCGAGGTGCCCGCACTGTCGGGATCGAACAGCAGAGGGGCTGTGGCATGGGCGTGCTCGACGGCAAGGTTGCGATCGTGACGGGCACGAGCCGAGGTGTCGGAGTCGGCATTGCTCACGAGTTACTGCGCGCGGGGGCCTTCGTCATCGGCTGCTCACGCTCGGCGTTGGCCACCATCCCCGGCATCGACGCTGAGGCGGGATGGGCGGCGCGGAGCGACCAAATGGTTTGTGACCAAGGTGATTACCATGCGATCGACGCAATGGTCACCGAGGTCGTCGAACGCCACGGTCGGCTCGACATTCTGGTCAACAACGCCGGCGGTACCGTTCCCGCACCCCACGTCGAGGACATTCCGGCTCTGGTGTCCAAGATCCAGGGCGCGCCACGCTCGGACGACGACTTCGAGCGCACTGTGCTTTTTCACGCCTTCGCGATTCAGATGAACCTCATCAGCCCCATGTGGTTCGCCATCCGCGCCTATCGCCAAATGCGGAACCAGGACGGAACGGGTTGCATCATAAACGTTTCCAGCGGTGCCGGACATCCCGCCGGCTCCCCGACACTGGTGTCCTACGGTGCGGCGAAGTCCGGTCTCAACCACTTGACCCGTTCCCTCGCTGAGGAATGGGGTCCCCATGCGCGTGTCAATTGCGTCGCGCTCGGGCCGACCATCACCGAGAACTTTCGTTCGTTCGTGTTACCCAAGGACGACCCGACGGGTTCGACATACTTCGACGTCCTGCCCCTCAAGCGCGGCGGCGAGCCGGCCGAGGTCGGTCGCACCTGCGTCTTCCTTGCATCGGGCGAGGCCGAGTTCATCAACGGCACGACCATCGAGATCGACGGCGGCATGATGCCCGGCGTGCTCTATGAAGCCGGCCTCAAAACCATTACGGATCTACTGTGACGCGTCGTGTCGTTCAGTTTTCCACCGGCAACGTCGGTATTCACGCCCTGCGCAGCATAATCGAGCGCCCCGACCTGGAACTCGTCGGGCTCCATGCGCGCGGCCAGAACAAGATCGGACGCGACGCGGCAGACTTGTGCGGTCTTGCGGAAGCGACCGGAGTTGTGGCCACCGACGACATTGACACGCTGATCGCCCTGGGCGCGGATTGCGTCGTCTACACCTCCCAGGCCGAAACGCGCCCAAAAGAAGCGTTACGCGAGATCGCGGGCTTTCTTCGGGCCGGCACGAATGTCGTTGGCACCTCGTTTGTTTGGCTGGTGGCACCGGAGCAGGCTGACGGCTGGCTACGTGAACCCCTCGTGCAGGCTTGCGCCGACGGTGATTCGACGTTATACATCAACGGAATCGATCCGGGGTTCTCCGGCGACACCTTGGTCTACACCGCGCTGAGCCTGGCCGCCCGGGCCACCGCGGTCCTCGTGCAAGAGGTATTCGACTACGGCAGCTACGCCGACGCCGAATTCACTGGTGCCAGTTTCGGTTTCGGAACTACGCCCGACCACACCCCGATCATGTTCTCGCCGGGGGTGCTCTCATCGATGTGGGGCGCGCAGGTTCGCAGCCTCGCGGTTGATCTCGGCATCGAGCTCGACGACGTCCGGGAGCGGGTCGAGAAGTGGGTCACGCCCGAACTGATCGAGTGCGCCATGATGGACGTCGAACCCGGTCACGTTGCGGCCGTTCGCTTTGCGGTGGAGGGTGTGCGCGGCGGGGACGTGGTGATCACCATGGAACACGTCAACCGGCTGACCGAGGCCGCGGCGCCGGACTGGGCCTACCCGCCCGACGGACATCCCGGTGTGCATCGCGTCGTCGTCGAGGGCAACCCAGGAGTCACGATCAATACCCACGTCGGCACGTCGGGCATCGACCACAACCAGGGCGGGGTGATCGCGACGGCGGCCCGCGCCGTCAACGTCATCGACACCGTGTGCCGGGCGCCCAGCGGCATCCTGGCCGCCCATGACCTGCGGCCGACCGACCATGTTCGGGGCGTTCTTTGGTAATCCGAATGCCATGACCGCGCCCCGCCGGCCGGCTACCGGCACCCAGGCCCGTGCCGAACGCACCCGCACGGCCGTCATCGACGAGACCGTGCGCTGCCTTCTCGATGAGGGATTCGCGGCGCCGAGCGTCCGGCACATCACCGACCGCGCCGGACTGACGTGGGGGGTGGTCCAATACCACTTCGGCGATCTGAACGGACTGCTGATGGCCGTCGTCGACCGGGGCTTCGACGAATTGCTCGACGCCCTGGCCGAGCTGCCACCGCAGGCCGTCCGCGAGGGCAGCGTTGCGGCGCGCACCGCGTTCGTCGTGGACACAATGTGGGATGCGTTCTCCAGTCCCACTTCGATGGCCGCCCTGGAGATTCTCATCTCGACGCGCGGCCTTCGCGACGCCGTCGCCAACACGCACCTCGCCGACCTGATGGCTACCCTGTCCGTGCTGGGCCGCCATCTGGGTGAAGGGCTTTCGGCGCCGCACGCAGGCCGGATCGGCAACCTCATCTGGGCCACTCTGCGGGGGCTGGTGGTCGCCCAGATGACGTGGCCGGAACCGGTGGATTCCACCCGTGACCGCCAGGCGCTGGTTGAGGTGATCACCGCCTATATCGAGTTGCACGGTGGCTAGCCTGTTACGGCAGATCGATGTTCAGAAACGTCAAGGGGAGTCCCAGCACCGACAGCTCGATCTCGTCGAGCTCGAATCCGTCGCCGCCGCGGTGCTGGTGGAACCGGGTCTTCGCGCCGTAGCGCTTCGCCACCTGCTCAGCCGCCGGCGCATCACCGACGCGGATCACCACCGAATACACACCGGGGCCGTTCCTTTGCAGGAACTCCGTCACCGCGGCAGCGCCGTCGGCCCCGGGGGACAGCGGGGTCACCAGTTCGAGTCCGCCGTCCCAGTCCAGGAGCACTCGGAGGCCCACGTCTTCGAGCTCGATGGTCTGAAATCGAAAGCCCAACTCAGAGAACAACTGGATCGCTTCGGGCAGCTGCTCGGGAGGTACGGCGAACACCACGTGATGAACGCTGGTCGTTCGGCTCGATTCGGGCATGTAGAAACATTACAGATTGAGAAATTCGCCTCACGTAGATTGACGTGATGCAGATCGGCGTCGTATTCCCCCAGACCGAGCTCGGTGGTGATGTCGGTGCGGTCCGCGCCTACGCGCAGGGTGTCGAGCAGCTCGGCTACGCCCACTTGCTGGCCTATGACCACGTAGTCGGAGCCGACCCGGCGATCCACCAGGGGTGGGCAGGCCCCTACGACATCGACACGACGTTCCACGAACCGTTCGTGCTCTATGGCTACATCGCCGGCATCACATCGCTCGAGCTGGTGACCGGCATCATCATCCTTCCGCAACGCCAGACGGCGCTGGTCGCCAAGCAGGCCGCCGAGGTGGATCTGCTGACCAACGGCCGCTTCCGCCTCGGGATCGGGCTGGGCTGGAACGCGGTCGAGTATGAAGCGCTGGGTAAGGACTTTTCGAACCGCGGCACCCGCAGCGAGGAGCAGGTCGCGCTGTTGCGCCGGTTGTGGACCGAACGGAGCGTCACCCACGACGGGCCCACCGAACGCGTGACCGGTGCCGGCCTGGCCCCGCTACCGGTTCAGCAGCCCATCCCGATCTGGTTCGGACCCTCGTCGCAACGGGCTTTACGTCGCACCGGCCGCCTCGGCGACGGATGGTTTCCGATGGCGGCGCCTGGCCCGAAATTGGACGAGGCCAAGGCCATTGTCGACGCCGCGGCCATCGAAGCCGGACGGGATCCGGCCACATTAGGGATGGAAGGGCGAGCCATCTGGGTCCCCAACGGTCTGCAAACACTGGTCGGCGACGTGGAACGATGGCGTGGTGCCGGGGCGACCCACCTGTCCATCAACACGATGGGTGCGGGGCTCACATCGGTCGACGAGCATCTGGCCGCGCTCGCCGCCACCGCCGAAGCGCTGAGCCTGACGCGAGCGTGACCACCGCGTCCATCGAGCGCGCACACGAAGTGGCCGGCAGTCTCTTCGAGGCCAATGCCGCGGTATTCGCGGGAGATCTGCCGACATACCGCGGCCACGTTCACCGGGTGATCGGTCTCGTTGGGCTTCAGTGCGACGTGCCCAGCGCGGTTGCCGGCCCGCTTGGCCTGGCCGCGTTTTTCCACGATGCGGGAATCTGGTTCGACGACACCTGGGACTACCTGGCGCCGTCGGTGCGCCGTGCCCTCGCCGCGCTGGATGAGTCCGACGAGCCGCATGCGGGTCTGGTCTCCAGCCTGATCAGCGAGCACCACCGCCTGCGCCGCGCGCGGCATGCCGACCCTCTGGTTGAGGCGTTTCGCCGCGCCGACCTGACCGATGTGACCGCCGGCCTGATCGCGCCCGGCGTGTCACGTGCGCATTACCGGGCGCTGGTCGCCGAGTACCCCGCGGATGGCCTTCGGCCCATGTTGTTCAAGGCCTTTGGCCGAGGCCTGCGCGAGTCGCCGTTACACCCGGCACCGATGGTGAAATTCTGAACTACATCTTGACGGGCACGTAGCTCGTCAGTCCGCCGTCGACGACAAACTCGGCTCCGGTGGCGTATGCCGACTCATCGCTGACCAGGAAGACCACGAATGTGGACACCTCGGCCGGTGCGGCGCCGCGGCGCATCGGAATGGGTGTCATGAATTCCTCGGTGACGCCCTTGCTCATCGGGGTGTGTACCAGCCCCGGATGGATGGAGTTGACCCGGATATTGTGCTGGGCCAGTTCGACTGCGGCCGATTTGGTGATGCCGCGCAGGCCGAACTTGGCGGCCACGTAGCTGTGTAGGTGCGCGCTGCCGGCCAATCCTTCGACGGACGAGATGTTGACGATTGATCCGCCGCCGCCGCCGACGATCATCGGTTCGATCGCGGCTCGCATACCGAGGTATGCGCCGGTGAGGTTGACGTCGAGGACGCGGTGCCACTCGGATATCGAGGAGCCGCGTAGCGGACCTACTTTGACGATCCCGGCGTTGTTCACCAGCGCGTCGAGGCGCCCGAATCTGGCCACCGCTGCCTCGACTGCCCGGTCCCACTGATCTGGATCCGTGACGTCCAGGTGGACGAAATGTGCTGCTTGACCGAGCTTTTCGGCGACCGCGCGCCCGTCGTCATCGCGCATGTCGCCGATCAGCACCCGCGCACCCTGCGATACCAGCGCCTGAGCGTGGGCGGCGCCCATACCGCGGGCGCCGCCGGTGACCAGCGCCACCTTGCCTTGAACTCGGCCCATCCGTTTCATGTCGGGTTACCGTACGCGGGTGACGGCACGAAGTTGATCGAGCAATCGGTCGTCGTCGTGGCCGGGAGCGAGGTAGTGGCACACTGACAGTCGCACGAGCGCCATCGCCACAACTTGGGGCTCGGAGACCTGCCCGGCCAGCGCGGGCGCAACCAACTCGCCAAGCGCGGGGAGGGCGCTGGCCATCTGTGCGAGCACTAGACCGGGTTCTATCTCGATGAGCCCCCGCATCTGATACGAGCCATAAAAGTCGACGAGGAACTGCAGTAGCGCGTCGACGCGCCGGCGACCGGTGCGGCCGGCAATCGCCCGGTCCAGATCCGCACGCAGTAATTGCAGCTCGAATTGGCTGAAGGCAGATAGCAGATCGTCTTTGGACGAGAAGAATTTATAGAACGTGGGGCGCGAGATGCCGGCTTGGGCTGCGACCTCCGACAGATTCAGCTTTCCGTATCCCTGGCGGCACAGCACTTTGAAGGTGGCGCGCAGGATGCGCTCGCGCATCGGGTCATTGGGAACGCCGGGATTAGCCATTTACAACCTTTACAGTATTTGTAAGCGATGTTAGCGTCGCGGCATGGCCGACTACAACAACGTCAACTTCTTCAGCGACCCCGGCCTGGTCGCGGATCCCTATCCGTACTACGAGTATCTGCGGGCGCAGTGCCCGGTCGCGCACGTGCCCAGCAGCGGAGTCGTTGCGGTGACCGGATACGACGAACTGATCCAGGTGTATCGGGACAGCACGACCTTTTCCGCAGCTAATTCGTCCTTGGGGCCCTTTCCATTGCCCTTCGGCATCCTCGGTGACGACATCACCGAGGAGCTTGAGGCACACCGCCACCAATTCCCGATGAGCGAGCACCTGGTCTCGTTCGATCCGCCCAAACACACCGCTCATCGTGCACTGCTCAACGGACTCTTCACGCCCAAGCGCCTCAAGGAGAACGAGGAGTTCATGTGGCGGTTGGCTGATCAACTGATCGACGAGTTCGTGGACAAGTCGGTGGACGGCCGGTGTGAGTTCGCCTCCGCTTACGGCCAGCCATTTCCGTTGCTGGTTATCGCGGACTTGCTGGGGGTGCCTGAGGCTGACCACTTGATGTTCCGTCAACTGCTGGCCGGCCAGGGCGCCGCCGAGGACCAGAGTTGGGCCGAGAAAGGCATGAATCCGCTTGCCTATCTCGATAAGTGGTTTACCAAATACATCAGTGACCGGCGCGAATCGCCCGCGCAGGACATCCTGACCGAGATCGCCACCGAACGCTTTCCGGACGGTTCGCTGCCCGAGGTGGTGGACGTCGTGCGGATCGCCACGTTCCTGTTCATCGCGGGACACGAGACGACGGCTCGACTGTTGTCCAGCGCGCTGCGAGTACTGGCCGAGGATCCAGAGTTACAGGTCGCCTTGCGCTCCAACCGAGATCGGATTCCGAACTTCGTGGAGGAGATGCTTCGGCTGGAAAGCCCGATCAAGAGCGACTTCCGGCTCGCCCGGGTAACCACCACGCTGGGTGGCGTCGAGGTGCCCGCGGGCACGACCGTCATGTTGCTGCCCGGTGCCGCCAACCGGGACCCGCGCCATTTCGATTGCCCGGCCGAATTGCGAGTGGACCGGCCCAACGCGCGCCAGAACGTCGCGTTCGCGCGCGGCGTGCACAGTTGCCCCGGGGGGCCACTCGCGCGGATCGAGGGGCGAGTCACGATCGAACGGATCCTGGACAGGCTCAATGACATTCGGATTGACGACTCCGAGCACGGATCGCCAGCCGATCGGCGGTTCAATTATGTGCCGCTGTACATCCTTCGGGGGCTGGAAGAACTGCACATCGAGTTCACCGCGAAGTCATGACGGCCGATCAGCTGGGTGAGTGGCTCGACAAACTGGCGCTGACCGAGTTGCTGGCAGTGTTGTCCGCGGCCGTCGACCGCGCCGACCTCGAGGCGATCGTCGACTGCTACGCCAAGGAGTCCTACGACGACCACGGCGCATTCAAGGGGTCAGGTCGCGGATTCGCCGAGATGATCTGTGCATCAGCGGGTTCCGGCCGTCTGACGACGATCCATCATCTGCTCGGCCAGTCGGTGTTCGACGTCCAGGGCGACGAAGCCTGGGGCGAGACGTTCTTCGTCATGCACGCGGTAGCCGCCGGCCGCACGATTGCGTCCTTCGGCCGCTACATCGACTATTTCCGCCGCATCGACGGGAAGTGGAAGCTCGCCTACCGCCGGGTGGTGCCTGACGCAAAGCTGCCCGGCGATGACGCGAAGTACTGGACTGCCACTCGCGACCGCTCCGACCCCCGATACGACCGGCTGTCGAAACCACCAGGCGGCTTTTAAGGTCAGGTACCCTTCAGCGCAATGAGCGCGGGTCTTTTCGGCCTCCTGGACGACGTCGCCGTTCTCGCACGGCTGGCCGCCGCGAGCGGCCGCGCAACGGCAAAGGCCGCCGGAGTGGTCATTGACGACACCGCGGTGACGCCGCAATACGTGCATGGGATCGCTGCCGAGCGTGAGTTGCCGATCATCAAAAAGATTGCGTTCGGATCGCTGCGTAACAAGCTGCTGTTGATCCTGCCCGATCGCAATGTTGCTCAGTCAGTTCGCTCCGCGGCTGCTGACCCCCATCCTGATGCTCGGGGCCACCTACCTGTGTTACGAAGGCGCCGAGAAGCTCTGGGGGACCGTCCGCGGTCATCGTGCCGATGCCCCGCCCGTGGCCGAGAACGAGGTGGTGACCGGAGCGATCCGGACCGACCTGGTGCTGTCGGCCGAGATCATGGTGATCGCCCTCAACGAGGTCGCCGGCCAGGCGTTCGTGCCACGGCTCATCATCCTCATCGTCGTCGCGCTGGTCCTCACCGTCGCCGTGTACGGCGTCGTCGCCGTCATCGTGAAAATGGACGACTTAGGTCTTTACCTCGCTTCGACGGCGTCCAGGGTCGGGCAGCAGGTCGGCGGTGGCCTGGTCGCCGCGATGCCACGATTGCTCTCGCTGCTGTCCTCGGTCGGGGTGGTCGCGATGCTCTGGGTGGGCGGCCACATCCTGCTGGCGGGCAGCGACCACCTGGGCTGGCACACTCCAGAGAGCTTGCTCAGCCGCGCCGTCCAGTCCATCGATGGCGTACTGGCCTGGCTGGCAAATACCGCAGCGTCGGCGGCGATCGGGTTGGTCGTCGGAGTCGTCGTCTTCGCTCTGGTGCAGCTGCTGTCGGTGGTTACCCGATCAGCTTCGTAAGCCAGGTGGGATCCTGATAGTTGACCACCTTCGAGCCGTCCCACACGAACGGCGTGCCATTGGAATTGAGCCCGGCCAGCGTCTCGCTTCCTGCTGCGATCTTCGCTTTGGCGAGGCCGACGTCATCTCCTGACTTGATGCAGGTGATCACTGACGGATCGGCGCCGACGTTTTTGGCCAGTTGCGCCAGTTCGCTGTCGGTGCGATCTTCTGCACCGCCCTCCGGAGGCTGGAAGTCGCTGGCAAACAGGCCGGAGTAGAAGTCGTCGTAGATCTTCGGGTTGTTCTGCGCTGCGACGCAGTAGGTGGCCGCGACCGCGCGGGTCGAGTAGTTCTTGCTGTGCGATTTTTCGTCGAGAAAGCTCAGCAGGTGATAGCGCACCGCGAGCTTCTTGTTGTTCACCGCGGTGGCGATATCGCCCGCATTCGACCGAATGAAGCTGCCGCAGGGCGGGCACATAGGTTCGTTGAAGATGTCGATCGTCACCGGTGCTACCGAGCTACCGATGTACACACCGTCGTCGAGGACTCGCAGCGCGACCGCGTCCGGCGGCGGTGGCGGTGCTGCGGGGGACGAGTGGGACGACGTGGACGACTCCCACGGATGGGCGACGACGACGGCCACGCCGACGATCGCCGCCACGACGGCGGCCGCGGTGAGGCCGACCCACAGCCAGGGCTTGCGCTTGGGCGGGGGCGCCTGAAGTAGCGGTTGACCCCACGAAGCTCCAGACCATCCGGTCGGGTAGGGCACGGGCGCCGATTGCGCGGGCCATCCGTGTGGCGCGGAGTGACTCCCCGGTGTCTGCGACGGAAAACCGCCGGACGGCTGGCCGGCAAACGCGGCCGGCGGGGTGGCTACCTGGCTGCGCTGCAAAATGTCGGTGGCGCGGTCCCGGTCGGGTGAGGCCAGTGCGGCGTAAGCGGCCGCCGACAGATCACCGCAGGTGGCGTAGCGTTCCGCGGGGTTCTTGGCCATGCCAGTCGCGATCACCCGGTCGAAGGCGACCGGAATGCTCGACCGCTGAGTGCTGGCCCGTGGGATCGCCTGGTTCAGGTGTGCGCTCATCACGCTGATCTGGTCGCCGCGGTACGGCGGAGATCCGGTCAAGCACTCATATAACACGCAGGTCAGAGCGTAGATGTCGGCTTGATATGTCACTTCGGCGTCGGTGAACCGCTCCGGAGCCATGTATTTGAAGGTGCCCACCGTGGTGCCGATCTGTGTCAGCTTTTCGTCGGTGGTGGCACTGGCGATCCCGAAGTCGACGAGATAGGCGAAGTCTTCCGAGCTGACCAGGATGTTCTCCGGTTTTACGTCGCGATGCAGCACCCCGGCGATGTGCGCGGCGTCGAGCGCCGAGCCGATCTGGCGGATGATCGCCACCGCCCGGGCCGGGGACATCGGCCCGTAGCGGCTCAGCATGCCGGCCACGTCGGAGCCGTCGATCAGCCGCATATCCACATAGAGCTGCCCGTTGATCTCGCCGAAGTCATGAATCGGCACTACGTGCGGTTCCTGCAGCCGTCCCGCAGTGCGGGCCTCGCGCTGCATGCGCGCGCGGAAGACCGGATCGCCGGACAGCGTCTCGGACATCAACTTCAGCGCTACGATCCGTTCCCGCACCGTGTCTTCAGCCTCGTAGACGTCGCCCATGCCACCGCGGCCGACCAGTCGCCGCAGCAGGTACTGCCCGAACTGCTCACCCTCCCGCGAATCCGCGGTCGTGTCACCCATCGCCGACTCCTAACCCGCCAAATGCGCGCGTGCCAGGCATAAGGCTAATGGTTACGGCAACCGCTTGGCGTCCGTCAAAGCAAATCCCAGCAATCTATGCGCGGCGTGTGCGGGGGCTGTCCCTGGATGAAGTCACTCGACGTTCGCCTTCTTGCGGTTCTTGTCGCAGATGTACGCAGCACTAACGTCGTCGGCGACGCCCAAGCCGCGCAGGCAAAAGCGCAGAGCCCGTTTCCGTACGACGCTTGGGTCACAATCCCCTTTCGACCATTGGCGTACGACATTCGTCCACACGACGCCGTGGATCGACATTGCCTCCTCAACCGGATCCCCGTCGGCGAAGAGGCCCAGACGCGTCCCGCGATCGATTTGTTCGATCAGCGGTCGCAGAATCGCACCGAAGGCGGGCGAGAAAAGTTCGGGCGAGGCAAAGATCTGTGAGTAAGCCTCGAGGGTCAAGTCGCGGGAGTCGGACTGGACCTGTTGGTCGAAGGCCAAGTCGAGACGCCCTTCGATCCAGGAAGCTACCGCGCCAACCGGCCCCTGGTCGGCCATCTCCGCTTTCAGCCGCTCCATCTCGACACGCGCGGTTTCCAGGAACATCGCCGCGACTAACTTCTCTTTGGAGTCGAAATGTCGATAGAACGCGCGTGTGCTCAGCTGCGTCCGTGCGAGCACCTGGGCGACGCAGAGCGCGCCGAGCCCGTCCTCTTGAGCGATGGCGAGTGCAGCCTCCAGGATTGCCTCCTGGACACGTGGATCTGGTTCGAGCCTGGGGCGGCCCCTGTGGACGGCTTCCATCATTTCGTTAACCCGGGTCCTCCCCGCCTCAAGCCGAGGCATCGTAAGTGCCAAGATAATTGCCGGACGCCTCTCGGGCATGTTCTGCTGTCAGTCCATAGTCGGCAAGGTCGTACGTGTGCGTGCCGCGGTGCCCTGGCATGTGACCGTCGGCCCAATCCTTAAACCCAAGCTGCGCATGGCTTCTCGCGGCAGTGTTCGTTGGATTGGTCTGCGGATCTGCGAACGAGACGTCCGACAAAGCGCTCACCACCAAACTTTCGCGGGAAGTCCATCGCCCGTTCGATGCCTTCCGCCCGCCACGTTAGCCGGTCGGCGGTGATGAGGCTGCACACCGCACCCAAAGCTTTCGCTGGATCACGATGACTCCAAAGGAATTTAGCGTTCGGGTAAATTTCCACGAACTTGAGCGCATCCCGATGGATTGCGTACGTCGCACGCATTTCACAGTCCAACGGCCACTGTACATATCTCGGAACCCGAAGAACTCCGTCGAAGTGAAATGTGCGAAAGGTCATACCCATAAGCGCAAACTTGCTTCATGTCCATCGCGTGCGGCATCACGCCGAAGTCGAGGAAGGACTTGATGCCGGCGGCTGTGGCCGCGGCACCGACACGTTCGATTGACAGCGCCGCCGGCGCTGCAATGTCCCAGTCGTAGAAGAAGTTCCGGATGGTCAACACGTCGGATGATCGCCGACCGTTTGGTTGGCACAGGGTCGGTCGCGGGGGAGGTCCCGTCGCCTTGGAAAGCCGATGCCTTGGTTGATAAAGCGGCCTTAGCGATCGAGTGCGGCAGCCATGCCAGCGGGTTCTCCCCCCTCTCGGCACTGAAGGGCAAATTTCGAAAACATCGTTTTCGACCTATGACACCGTACACCCGTGTAGGTAGAAGTCAACGAGTACGCGAAATTATCGCGCGCGACAATTCAGGTCATGCAAACGTTGGAAAACAGCAGCACAGGCCAGGAAACGATTGACCCCAGGAATGACACCACCAGGTCGGCGCCCCGCATCTGGCGCAGGTGCTCAGTGTGGGTGCTCGACCAAACGAGTCCGACGATGAGATACGGCGTGCCCAGGATGACTGCGATCCCCATCAACTCGGCGATGGTCAACTGGTAGCTGAGAATGCTGACGGAGTTTCGTGAGCATCGGTGGCCCTTCATCCAGATTGCGCCTCGCAGTTATCTTTGCACTCCGTGATGACGGTGTGAGAATCTCAAAATGCTCGGGGCGTGTCCCGGGTCTTCAGAAGCTCTGCCCTTGGGGGTGTGGTTTTGTCTGTCTGGTTTGACCGGGCCGACCGGGCGATGGCCCCACTTCGGCGCGTGCTGGCCCACCAAGTCAGCGTCGAAGCATTGATCGAGCTGGCGGTGTGGCTCGCGATTCCTTATTTGGGGATTGGGCTGGTGTGGGCGCTGGTTCACCCCGACCAGACACAAGAGCTTCAGACGCGACTGGAAAGGGTGTTGCCGGCAGGCGCGGACGTCAGCGGGCTTCGGAGTGATGATGGCATTTTGGCCGGCCTCGATACAGATCGCGGACGCCTGTCCAGCCCAGTGATGGGCAGTATTAGGCTGCGGCCATGCCGTTCGATCGTGCCGCGCTCGTCGCGGGCAGCATCCGACTCGCCTCTGGTGTTCAATTTCTCGTCGACCCGCTGCGTGCGAACCGGCTCTGGGGCGATCCGGAAGTCACCCACGCCGACGGCGCGACTGCTGTTGCGGTCTATGGGTTACCGCGACGCCTTGATCGGTGGGCTGCTACTGACGGCGGGGCTGCGCGGCAAAAACACCCGCGGCTGGTTCCTGGCCTCCGGTGGCGCCGACGCGGCCGATCTCCTCGGCGGATTGAGTGTCCATCACGAGTTGAAGCGCTCGCAACAGCTCATCGGCCTCGGCGGTGCAATCGTCGGCGTCGGCGTCGGGTTGTGGGGCGCGACCCGACGGACCGCGGCCACGCCAGAGGGCCCGGCAGAGTGAGCATGGGAATCGGTGTCCTGACCTTTGTTACCGACGAGGGCATTGGCCCAGTCGGAGCTGGGCGAGGCACTTGAGCAGCGCGGGTTTGACTTCGCTGTTCCTCGCCGAGCATTCGCACATCCCGGTCGATGCAAAGACGCCCTATCCGATGGGTGGCCCGATTCCCCGGAAGTACTACCGCACCCTGGATCCGTTTGTGGCGTTGACGGCGGCGGCGGTCGCACCCGAGACATTGGTTTTGGGCACCGGTATCGCGTTGCTCCCGCAACGCGACCCGATCCTGACGGCCAAGGAGGTTGCGTCGTTGGACCTGGTGTCCGGGGGAAGGTTTCGCTTCGGCGTGGGCGTGGGCTGGTTGCGCGAAGAGATCGCCAACCACGGCGTGGATCCCGCGGTGCGTGGACGCGTGTCCGACGAGCGGCTGCGCGCGATGATCGAGATCTGGACGCAGGAGAAGGCCGAATTCCATGGGGAGTTCGTGGATTTCGACCCGATATACAGTTGGCCGAAGCCGGTGACGAAGCCGTACCCGCCGCTGTATATCGGAGGCGGCCCTGCAATTTATCCAGCGCATCGCCCGGCTGAATGCCGGGTGGCTCTCGATGACCCCGTCACCGAAGGTCCTGTCGGGTCAGCTCGAGGAACTGCACGCCGTCGCCGGCGACGACGTGCCGGTAATCAACTTCCATGGCGGGGAACCGACGGCGAAAGCTGTTGAGGGTTACTCTCACGCTGGGGGTGGAGCAGCTGTTGCTGGATCTCCCGACCGAGCCTCGCGACGAGACGCTGCGCCGTCTGGATGACTGGCAGGCAGAGTTCGCGAAACTCTCCTAGTGAACGCGGCGGCGGCCGGGGGTCCCCAACCGATTTATGACGTCGCTAGGGTTTGAGCATGACGACAGATGATCCCGCGGACGTCGGATCCCGCATCGATCCGGTTCTGGCCCGGAGTTGGTTGCTGGTCAACGGCACGCATGTCGACCGGTTCCAGTCCGCGGCGCACTCGCGCGCCGACATCGTCGTCCTCGACATCGAGGATGCTGTCGCGCCCAAGGACAAGGACTCGGCCCGCGACAACGTGGTGCGTTGGCTTGGCGCCGGAAACACCGATTGGGTTCGGGTCAACGGCTTCGGCACCCCTTGGTGGGCCGACGATTTAGCCGCGTTGGTCGATACTCCGGTCGGAGGTGTGATGCTGGCGATGGTCGAATCGGTGGACCATGTCACCGAGACCGCGAAACGACTGCCCAACGTGCCGATCGTGGCTTTGGTGGAAACGGCCCGGGGTCTGGAGCGCATCACCGAGATCGCCGCGACCAAGGGCACCTTCCGATTGGCCTTCGGCATCGGCGACTTTCGCCGTGACACCGGTTTTGGCGACGACCCGTCGACCTTGGCTTATGCACGGTCACGCTTCACCATCGCCGCCAAGGCGGCCAACCTGCCCAGTGCGATCGACGGGCCGACGATTGGCTCCAACGCGCTGAAGCTCATCGAGGCCACGGCCGTGTCCGTCGAATTCGGGATGACCGGCAAGATCTGCCTCTCGCCCGACCAATGCTCGGTGGTAAACGAGGGCCTGTCGCCGTCGCAGGACGAAGTCGCCTGGGCGAAAGAGTTTTTCGCCGAGTTTGAACGTGACGGGGGAGAGATCCGAAACGGTTCCGACCTGCCGCGCATCGCACGCGCCACCAAGATCCTCGAGCTGGCTCGCTCGTACGGCATCGGAGCGTCCGACTTCGACGACGAATCAGTGCACACGCCTGCTCCGTCGGATACCTATCACTACTGAGCGTTAGGCGGCGTGCCGAGCAAGCTCGATGCCGACTCGGACCTCGATATTGCTGATCGTGATTGCCGGCCCGCGCGGCGGTGCCCCGGACCGGTATCGCCTACCCGTCGGGGTAGTGAATTCGGCTGTGTGCGTGTGGTTTTCGTCGATGCTCGTGCTGACTCGCCAGCCGGCGGCTTCCTTGGCGTAATTGCAGCGTTCGCACAACCCGAGCCCGTTCTCGACGGTAGTCGGGCCGCCTTCGGCCCAGGGTTGAGCATGGTCGCGGTGTCGAATCGGAGCGTCGCAGTACGGAGTGCGGCAACGTTGATCCCGCAGTTCGATGAAGTTGGTCAGGCCGCGCGGAAACAGCCTTGCCCGTGATTCCATCGATACCAGTGACCCCGTCCGCGGATGCGCGTAGAGCCTGCGGAGCGTCGCCCGGGACTGTCGGTCGCCAACGGAGCGCGCCACCATCGAGCGGGCGACGGCCGCGGGGATCGGGCCGTAGCCGGACACGTCAGCCGGCGTGCTGTCGCCGCCGAACAACGTCTCATCCGACATGACGAGGTTGACCGCGATCGGAGTTGGCACCGTCGCTTCGCGGCCGGTGACCCGTTCGACCAGAGTGTCTGCCATGATCTGCCCGCGTGAGCGCCCGTCGCCGCGGGTGTCGGCTTCGCGACGCAGCGTCGCGTACACCGCAACGCCCTGAGCTACCGGCAGTAGTGCAGTCAAATAAGTCATAGTGTCGGGCGCCGGCCGAATGGTGACGGTGCGTTCGGTTTCGGCCTTCGCGGCCCGGTCGACGACGGCATGCGGGTCCAGCCGATACGCGATCGCCTTGGCGGCGGCAGCCATCCGCGCATCGCCCATGCCGTCGAGGCCCGCCGGGTCACCGCACAACTCGGCATCGAGCGTGCGCCGGTCCTCGACGTCCAGACAGGCGCTTTCGCGCACGATCAGGGTGGCGCGCCACTCCGAGAGCGCCCCGGTTTCCAGGGCGCGCAGCGTGTGCGGCATCTCGTGCACCAGGGCCTTCGCAAAGCCCAAATGCCGGCCGCCCCGAGCGGGTGAATCCCGTCGCGCCAGGGCGATCTCGCTGGCAATGCCGCGCCCGCGCCGCGCGGCTGGCATACCGGCGGCCGATTCGGCGGCTCGGCGTGCCGCGTCCAGAGCGGCCGCAGCTCTAGCCTGGCCAGCTGCAGCCGCGGATTTGATCGTCTCCAACTCGGCTATCCGCTCGATCAACGCCGATTGGTCAGCCATCGGGTCGATGGCGACTAATGTATCGAACATACATTCGACTATACATGGGTGGACCGACATTGACAGGCACGGACGTCGCTAATCTGGCGAAGTGAGCACCAGCGACCGGATCCGGGTGGCGCGGGTCTACGACGACGTCGACCCCGACGGCGGGCAGCGTGTCCTGGTCGATCGCATCTGGCCGCGTGGAGTCCGTAAGGACGACCCCCGGGTGGGCATCTGGCAGAAGGACGTTGCGCCGTCGAAAGAACTGCGCGAGTGGTACCACCACCAACCGGATCTGTTCGACGAATTCGCGTCGCGCTATCAGGCCGAGCTGCGCGGCAGTCCCGCGCTGGAGGAACTCCGCAAGCTGACCAAGCACGATGTCATCACGCTGGTGACGGCCAGTCGCGAGCTGGATATCAGCCATGCTGCTGTACTGGCGAAGGTGCTGAAAGAGCACTGAAAGCGGGTGAGGCGTTGCACCGGGCGTGAGACGATCGTCGGATGCACTTGGGATTGCACGCGCTGGGAATCGGTGCCGGTGCCGACCGAGCGGTGATCGACGCCGTCGCTTCCGCGGCGGACGACCACGGTTTCGCCACCCTCTGGGTGGGCGAACACGTCGTGATGGTGGACCGATCCGAGTCGCGTTACCCGTATTCCGACGACGGCGTCATCGCCGTTGCGGCCGAAGCTGATTGGCTCGACCCGATGATCACGTTGAGCTTCGCGGCCGCCGCCTCGTCTCGGATCAACCTCGCCACCGGCGTGTTACTGCTGCCCGAACACAACCCGGTGGTGGTGGCCAAACAGGCCGCGAGCCTGGATCGGTTGAGCGGCGGACGGCTGACTCTCGGCGTGGGCGTCGGATGGTCCAAGGAGGAATTCGACGCGCTCGGAGTGCCGTTCGCGCATCGCGGGGCCCGCACCGCCGAATACGTCGCCGCGATGCGCACATTGTGGCGCGACGACGTCGCCTCCTTCGACGGGAAGTTCGTCTGCTTCGACTCGATCCGGGTCAACCCCAAGCCCGTTCGCGATCGTCGCATGCCCATCGTGGCCGGGGGCAATAGCGATCCGGCGCTGCGGCGGGTGGCGGCTTGGGCCGACGGTTGGTACGGGTTCAACCTCGATGGCATGGCCGCGGTGCGCGAGAGGATCGCCAAGCTGGAGCGGCTGTGTGCCGAATCGGGGCGTGACCGTGCCGAATTGCGGCTGGCCGTGGCGTTGGCTCGCCCCGAAGTTGGCGACGTCGCGGCGCTCGCCGAGCTGGGCGTCGACGAATTGGTTCTCGTCGAGGCGCCGCCGGATAATCCGGACGCCGTGTCCGCCTGGGTCGCGGCGCTGGCCGACCGATGGATGCCGTTGGCTACCTGGTGATCTCGGCCAGCGCTGATGCCGTGTCGAGGTCGGCGTAGGCGAACGAATACTTCTGCGCCAGCGAGACGGCGATATCGCGGCGCTGCCATGCGCCGGCGCTGGCGGTTACCAGCCACAACGTCAGCCCATGCGCCACCGACGCCCGGTAGCGCAGCCAGATCTCGTCCGAACTCGGCAACTCGTCGGCGGGCAGTCCGAGCGCGCCGCGGTACTCCTCGAGGAGGTCACGCTCGCTGCGGCGCCGATCCTCAACCGTCAAGGCGCCCTGCAGGAAGTAGCCCACATCCAGCGACCAATTGCCCCGGCGGGCAACCTGCCAGTCGAGGAATCCGACCTCACCGCTGGGCAGCAGATAGGTATTGCCGATGTGCGGGTCGCCGTGCAGCAAGGTCTGCGGCGACGTGGTCAGCGTGTTGATGTAGGGCTTCCAGATGGAATCGATCAGCTGGTCGATGGTCAGCGACAGGACCTCTTTGGGCGCGTCGTCGCCGAGTTGCTCCAGCGCCGCCGGCAGGGGCGCAAACTGCATGCCTTCCCACGTCAGGAACGGTTCGAGCCAGCCCAGTGCGGGTTCGCGCAGCACACGTTCGCCCCAGTATTTACCGTGCATCCGGCCCAGCCCGTGCATGCCGGTGGCGGCTTGCTCGACGGTCATCGGCCGGGTGCCGTCGCGGGGATCGGCACCTCGCGCGGTGAGGTCCTCCATGATCATCATGAAGTCGTACTCGTCCTCGTCGATTGCGGCGCCGTAGACGATGGGATGTTCCAGCGGCAACGCCACGTCGTTCATGAATAGTCGCGGCTCGTGAAACATGCCGCTGGTCAAGCGAATCAGGTCTTTGTGCGCGGGATCGGCGGCCTTGGCGAACACGGTCGCCGGCCCATTGCAGGTCGAGCCCGCGGAGTAGGTCAAGCCCAGTCGGGCGCGCCGATTCGTCCCGTCGTCGCGACCCGCGACGGTCACCGCCTCGACCATAGCACCCGGATGGTCGCCAGCCAGTGCCGCCGACATCCACTCGGGTGTGATGTCATCCCAGCTCTTGGGCACTGACAGGGCGGTGGTCGTCACAGGCGGACCCTTTCGTCTAACGCGACAGTCAGAGAAACGACACGTATCGTTTCCTAAATGACGGTAACTGTAGACCGCGTCGGCCGCCCGCGCGACGCCCAGTTGCACGCCGCGATCCTGGCAGCCACTCGCGAACTTCTGGCGACGGGCAGCTACGCCGAGCTGTCGATGGAGAGTGTCGCGGCGCGTGCTCGCGTCGGGAAGAAGACCCTCTACCGCAGATGGTCGTCGAAAGCGCCGCTCGTCGCCGAGGCGGTCCTGCAGGCTTATGGGGGATCGGGGTCATTCCCCGTCGCCGAGACCGGAAACATTCAGGCCGACCTCCGGTCCTGGCTGGACGAGCACGCCGAATTCCTCGCCAAGGCGCCCAACGCGGCGTTGGTGCGTGCCCTTATCGCTGCCGCGGCGGCCAGTCCAGTCGATGGCGCGGCCCTGTATCAGCAGTTGAGCGCGCCGCAGCATGCCGGGTTGATGACGCGACTTCGCCGGGCCGTCGACGAAGGGCAAATCCGCACCGAAACGGACCTCGATGCCGTCGCCGACGCGTTGATCGGCACGTTGTTGTTCCACGCGTTGACGCACGTGAGCCCAGGGGCGAAGGCCCAATTTGACGGGCTGCTCGATGCCCTGCTCGATGGCGTGCGTCAGTAGTCGTGGTGTGCCAGCGTGATGTCACCCAGTGGCTGGCTCTCATCGAGGGATAACGCCGCCGGGACCAACTCACTGGTCACCAGCCCGTGGCGGGCGGTTAACTCGTCGACGATATCGAAACTGCGCGCAATGGACTCCGGTGTGTCGACGATGATGGTCGTCACCGGAACCCGTCGGGCAATCTGAAATAGCTTGTCTCCATGTGGTTTATGGTCGCCGTAGAATCCCCACATGCCGCGCAGCACCGTCGCCCCGCGGGCCGTCCTGGAGCGCAGCAATCGTTGGACAAGGGCGCGGTGGATCGGCAGCCCGTCATGCTTGGTGGCTTCGGCGGTGTAGACCATCAGCTTCTGCCACAGGGTACGTCCTTGGTCGTCGGTGGCCGGCAGCTGCTGAGGGCGCGCGAAGAGCTCGCCGTCGCGTTTGCACAGTCGTACCCGTTCGACGGTCAGCAACGGGTTGGGTATCGCAGCAGCGAGTTCCGTTGCGGCGGCTGAAACTTGCGCGGTCGTGCCGACGGCGATGATCATCAGCGGCACATTGGCGTTGCGGCCGAAGAAGCGGGCCCGGTGACGCTCACCGTGCGCGGTGCCGTCGACGCCGAGAAGCACTATGGCACCGGCGAATCCGTGCCGATACAACAGGTCGCATATCGCGTAGTGCGCCAGCTTTCCCGTCGATGCGTTCCTGCCGGCCCACATAAACCGTCAGTTTGGCGGCATCCCCGTTATGGCCGTCAAGGTCGCGCAGCGCGCCGGTGCCCAGCCGCGGGGTGACCAGGCGCGCACGTTCCAGCGTCACCAGGCCGTCGCCCGTCATCGCGGCCACGTCGCCGACCAGGGCGCGGATCTTCGGTTCGATGTCGACCGCCGCGATCGCCACCGCCGGATCCTCGGACAGGCTCAGCGATACGTCGGTGCGCAGCTCGTGGCGCGCCCGAAACTGGCGATGCCGCGCAGCATTACGCTGGTCGCGACGTTGCTGCGGCCGAATAGATCCAGCATCTCGTCGGCCAGAAACCGGCCCCCAGGCCCGACGGCCCGCTGGCGCTCCGCGAAGTACGCGGTCAACTTCAAACATGGCTCGCTCATAGCTGCTCCGCAAGCCATTGTCCGAGAAAAGCCGCGGCGATACCGAGCAGCACACTGACGACGAGATTCGCGGCCGCCGCCCATATTCGGCGCTCTTCGCCGAGCCGCTGGGTTTCCAGCATCCAGGTGGAAAAGGTGGTGTATGCGCCGACGAACGCGGTGCCGGTCAGCAGGGCCGCCTCCTTGCTCAAAGCCAGGCCGCCGAGGAACCCAAGCAGCGCGGCGCCGCTGATGTTCACCGTCAGCGTGCCGAACGGAAACGGACGGGCCAATCGCCGCGCCACCGTGCGATCCACCAGGAAACGCAGTACCGACCCGATGCCGCCGATGAGCATGACCCCGGCCCAGTCCAAGACCGTCGTCGCAGTCACGAGCGGACCCGCACCCGGCGCACCAGAGCGGTGGCCAGATGTATCGCCAGCAGGCCCAGCACGATGCTGGTGATGGTGTAGCAGGCCGCCAGGACCCAGTGCCCGTGTTCGATCATCCGCAGCGTCTCGACCTGCATCGTCGAGAAAGTGGTCAGGCCGCCACACAAGCCGGTGCCGAGCAGAGGGCGCCGGTAGCTCGACAGCGGCAACCGTTCCAGCAGGCGCGTGGTGAAGTAGCCGACCAGAAAGGCGCCGACGATGTTGACGACGAACGTCGGCCATGGCCACCGTGCCGGGTCGGGGACGGTGAGCATGCTCAGGGCCGCGCGGGCCAACGAACCCAGCGCCCCGCCGGCGAAAACCGCCGCCAGTTCGCGATAGTCGCGGCCTGCCACAGGTCAATTCCTTCCGATATGCCGGTGAACGCTTTGCAGCATAGGGCGACATGCGATCCGGGTCGGGGCAGAATCGGTAGACATGGCCCACCCGCGTGCCGGTCAGCCGGCCCAGCCCGAAGACCTTGTCGATCTGCCCCACCTGATAACCGCGTACTACTCGATCCAGCCCGATCCCGGTGACGTCGCTCAACAGGTGGCGTTCGGCACGTCGGGTCACCGAGGCTCGGCGCTCAACGGGGCATTCAACGAAGCCCACATCCTCGCGATCACCCAAGCCATCGTCGAGTACCGGTCCGCGCACGGCACCACCGGGCCGTTGTTCATCGGCCGCGACACACATGGGCTCTCTGAACCGGCATGGGTGTCGGCGCTCGAGGTGCTCGCCGGCAATGGGGTGGTGGCCGTCATCGACTCCGCCGACCGGTACACGCCGACACCGACGATCAGCCACGCGATCCTGACCTATAACCGCGGGCGTACCGAGGCGCTGGCCGACGGGATCGTCGTCACGCCGTCGCACAATCCGCCGACCGACGGCGGCTTCAAGTACAACCCGCCCAACGGCGGCCCGGCCGACACCGACGCGACCAACGCAATCGCCAAGCGTGCCAATGAGATTCTGCGTGCCGGGGGCGCAGGGGTGAAGCGCATCCCGCTGGCCCGGGCGCTACAGACGGTCCAGCGCCACGACTATCTGGACAGCTACGTCGACGACCTCCCCAACGTGGTGGATGTCGACATAATCCGCAAGGCCGGGGTGCGAATCGGCGCGGATCCGCTCGGCGGGGCCAGCGTGGACTACTGGGCGGCGATCGCCGAACGGCACAACCTCGACCTGACCGTGGTCAATCCGCTGGTGGACGCGACGTGGCGGTTCATGACGCTCGACCACGACGGCAAGATCCGGATGGACTGCAGCTCGCCGGACGCGATGGCTTCGCTAATCGCCAACCGGGATCACTATCAGATCGCCACCGGCAACGACGCCGATTCCGACCGGCACGGCATCGTCACCCCCGACGGGGGGCTGATGAATCCGAACCACTATCTGGCGGTGGCCATCGACTACCTCTACACCCATCGGCCGTCCTGGCCGGCCGGCATCGCCGTCGGCAAGACCGCGGTCAGCTCTTCGATCATTGACCGGGTGGTCGCCGGCATCGACCGCAAGCTGGTCGAGGTGCCGGTTGGATTCAAGTGGTTCGTCGACGGGCTGATCGGCGGCACTATCGGCTTCGGCGGCGAGGAGTCGGCGGGCGCGTCGTTCCTGCGTCGCGACGGATCGGTGTGGACCACCGACAAAGACGGCATCATCCCGGCGTTGCTTGCCTCCGAGATCCTGGCGGTGACCGGCTCCACGCCGTCGCAGCGCTATCAGGAGTTGGCCGACAAGTACGGAACTCCGTACTACGCGCGGGTCGACGCCCCGGCTGATCGCGACCAGAAAGCCCGGCTCTCCAAGCTGTCGGCCGAGCAGGTGACCGCCACCGAGTTGGCTGGTGAGCCCATCACAGCCAAGCTGACTACCGCGCCCGGCAATGGTGCGCCGCTGGGCGGACTCAAGGTGACGACGGCCAACGCATGGTTCGCCGCACGGCCGTCCGGAACCGAGGATGTCTACAAGATCTACGCCGAATCTTTCAACGGGCCCGGGCCCACTTGGCGGAGGTGCAGGAAGCTGCTCGACAGGTGGTGAATAAAGTCATCGGGTGACTTATTCCCTCCGGTCCCTCCGATCTAGCCGTTCGGGGGGACGTGGGCTCCGTTCTGACGGGCTCCCGCGCGAAGTCTGGATCCTCAGCTGGGCGAACATCATGATCGCCCTGGGCTACGGCATCGTTTCGCCCGTGATGCCGTCTTTTGCGCGAACCTTCGGAGTCAGCATCACGGCGGTGGCTTTCTTGATCACCGTGTTTTCGTTGAGCCGACTTTGTTTTGCACCGGTAAGCGGTCTCTTGGTGCAGCACTTGGGTGAGCGGCGGATCTACATTGGTGGTTTGCTGGTCGTCGCGTTGGCCACCATCGCGTGCGCGCTCTCCCAGACTTACTGGCAACTGCTGCTTTTCCGTGTCATCAGTGGCATCGGCTCAACGATGTTTTTCGTCTCGGCGCTAGGACTGATGATCCACATCAGCCCGGTCGACGCGCGCGGACGGATCGCGGGCATGTTCACCACGTCGTTCATGATCGGCGCAGTCGGCGGGCCAGCGATCGGAGGCCTGACGGCGGGCCTGGGGTTGACCGCTCCGTTCATCGTCTACGGCGTTGCACTGCTGGGTGTGACTGTGGTGCTGGTTTACGGCTTGCGGAATTCGACGCTGGGCGAGCCTCGAGAGCTGACACGATCAACGGTGACGATGCGGGAGGCGCTGCGGTTCCGTGCCTATTGGTCGGTGCTATTCGCCAATTTTGCGACGGGCTGGTCGGCGTTCGGGCTGCGCATCGCGCTGGTCCCACTGTTCATTTCCGACATCATGCACCGCAGCGTCGGCGTCATCGGTGTGGTGCTTGGCGCGTTTGCCGCGGGCAACGCCCTGGCCGTGATCCCCAGCGGCTACTTGTCCGACCGGATGGGCCGGCGCACCCTGTTGATTGTCGGACTGGCGGCGTCCGGCGTGGCAATTGTCGCGCTGGGCAACGTAACGTCGTTGCCGGCCTTCGTGGCCATTGCGTGTGCGTCGGGCGTGACGACGGGCATCTACATGTCGCCGTTGCAGGCCTCCGTCGCCGACATCCTGGGCAGCGAGGCGCGTGCGGGCACTCCGGTGGCGGCGGTGCAGATGATGGCCGATCTGGGCGCCATCATCGGCTCTATGACGGTCGGTTGGGTCGCCGAGCACCTGAGCTTCAGCTGGGACTTCATCATCAGCGGAGTGATTCTGCTGATCGCGGCTGTCGGCTGGGTGCTTTCGCCGGAAACGCGGCCGATGCTCGATGCGGAGGCAGATCTGTTGGTGTGTGAGACCGACGTTGAAGCGGCCTGAGCAGCAACTTTGAAGCACGGTTGCCAGTGGTGTAACTTCGGTTGGCACGACTTGGGGCTATGGCGCAGCTGGTAGCGCACCACACTGGCAGTGTGGGGGTCAGGGGTTCGAGTCCCCTTAGCTCCACCGATAATTGCAGGTCAGAGGCCTGAGACTGATTTTGGAAGAAGTTTGCCTCTAGTCGAGTCGCAGTTCGTAAGCCAAGGCATGGCAGATGTTGCTGCTGCGCTTAATAATCAAAGATCGTCGTCCCCACACCGCTTGGGCTGTAGCTTATGTACACCGGTCCCAGCGCGAAGGGCATATACCCGGTATTCATCTCGGCTGTTGACGTGACGATTGGGCTGTTCTTCGCGGTCGTCACGTACGAGTACAGCAGCTGATCGCTGCTGTTGTAGACCGAAATGGTTGTTCCCGATGGCACGGTTCCGGAGACCTGGCCGGTCCCGAGGATGGCTGACGGGATTTCTCCGTACACGCCACCGGAATCGATGTACGCCCCGGAAACAGTGTAGGAAGTAGGGCTGCTGCTGACGTGCACGATGAGGTTGGGGTCCGGCACCGGCGCTCCGACAACCGAATTTACAGCGGGTAGCGGATTGGGACCGAACCCTAGTTGGCCCTGGGGTTCGTTTATGAGCACACCCTGATTGAGTTGGCCCGGCAACGCCGTGGTCACAATGCTGGAGCTGGGCCCCGGTCCCCCCGCATTAGGTCCAATGCCCATAATGGCAACTCCAGGGGAGGAAACCGAGGCCCCGAAAGCCACCGGGAATCCTAAGAGGGCGACGTCAACGTTGGTCGGCGCGGTGACGATTCCATTCCCGAAATTCACCGTCGTGTCAAATGAGACGTAGAGATATTCCTCCCCCGAGCCGTACCCGCCGATGCCCCAGCCTGTGGGGCAGCCGAGGTGCTGTATTCCGATGTCTCGGAGCGGGATAACAAGACCAGTGGATCCAGTGTCAACCTGAACGGGCACACTCGGTCCGCCGTTTACGGAGAGGTTTACCGTCGCCGTAGTGCCGTTGATTTGCAGCGGGACGGTTGCGTACATAAGTGAACCAACGCCAGCGGCGCCGTTGTTGCCATACAGCCAGCCGCCGAGGCCGCCGGCGCCACCACCGCCGACATTGCCGCCGGCACCCCCGGCACCCCCATTACCGAACAGAACCGCATTGCCACCAGCTCCGCCGGCTCCACCGGCTCCGCCGGCACCCCCGGCACCCCCATTGCCGATCAACCCCGCCGCACCACCGGCCCCACCGGCTACTCCCGAGGCCATTTGGGTTTGGGGATAACCGGTGCCGCCGTTGCCATACAACAGCCCACCAGCCCCGCCATTCGGACTCGCGGCCGTCCCGTTTGCTCCATTGCCGATCAGCGGCCTGCCCAGCAACAGCTCAGTGGGCGAATTAATCACACCCAAAATGTCTTGCCCCAACGTCTGCAACGGCGACACGTTCGCCGCCTCCGCCGCCAGATACGATCCAGCACCCGACCTCAGCGCCTGCATAAACTGTTGATGAAACGCACTGGCCTGCGCGATGAGCGCCTGATACTCCTGACCGCACCCGGCAAACAGCGCCTTCGCGGCCGCCGATACCTCATCAGCGCCAGCAGCCGCAAACCCAGTGGTCGGAACGGCAGCTGCCACACGCGCGGTATTCAGCGCCGAACCGATGCTCTCCAAATCCGCGGCCGCTGCGTCCAACGACTCGGGAGCTACGACCAGAAGCGACACGCGCTGCCCCCTCCAATCACCGATCCATTTGCGCGTAAAGCGTATCTTGACCTTTTCTCGGCATCTCAGCTTTCAACGCACCGGGCCACCGTGAGTGTCGACCAGTCCCGGAACAACTTTGCGTAAAGCGGCCAAATACTCCCCGGACTCGCCGTACGGTTTTGTCGCAGCGGCGGCCAACGAATGACCGGGCTGAGAAGGGCCAGCTACGAAGGGGACGGCGCGGTGAGGTTTTCGGTGTTGCCGCCAGAGATCAATTCGGCGCGGATGTATACCGGTGCGGGATCGGGGCCGATGCTGGCGACCGCGGCGGCCTGGGATGGGCTAGCCGGCGAGCTGGGTTCGGCGGCGGCCTTATTTTCGTCGGTGACGTCGGGGCTGGCCGACGGGTCCTGGCGGGGCGCGGCGTCGCAGGCGATGTCTAGCGCGGCCGCACCCTATGTGGGGTGGCTAAACCAAGCGGTGGCCGGAGCCGAGACTGCGGCCTTGCAGGCCGAAGCGGCGGCCGCGGTATTTGAAGCCGCCCAGGCGGCCACGGTGCACCCGTTGCTGGTAGCGGTCAACCGGACTCAGCTGGTGTCGATGGTGAACACCAATGTGTTAGGCCTCAACGCCCCGGCCATCGCGGCTGTCGAGTTCGAATATGAGCAGATGTGGGCCCAGGATGTGGCTGCGATGTCGAGCTATCACGTTGCGGCGTCGACGGTTGTCGCGCAGTTGACGCCGTGGCAGCAGGCGCTGCAAAACCTGCAAGGGCTGGCGGGCAACGGGGCGAGTGCGGCTGCGGATGCGCTGTCGCCGCTCGACTTGAACCTGGGTATCGGAAACTTCGGCCTCCTCAACCTGGGTAATGGCAACTTTGGCATCCTCAACGTTGGCAGCGGCAACATCGGCGAGTTCAACTTCGGCGGCGGCAATAGCGGCCAGCCAACCGCCTACAGCTTCGGCGGCGAGTTTAACGTGGGCTTCGCGAACTACGGCTTCTACAACATCGGTGTTGGCAACGGAGACGGCACGCTGCTTTTCGGCACAGGCTACGCCAACGTAGGCATCGGCAACATCGGCATGCTTAACGTCGGCGTCGGCAACGCCGGCGTCCTCAACATTGGCTTCGGCAATGGGAACTCTTACACGTTGGGCACCGGCCACCCCAACGGAGGCAACGTGGGCGGCGGCAATATCGGCAGCCTCAACCTGGGTTTCGGAAACGTCGGAGACGGCAACATCGGCTTGGGAAACAGCGGCAATAACGATATCGGTATCGGGCTCACCGGTAACAACCGAATTGGCATGGGCGGACTGAATGCCAATGGTGTCGGTTGGAACGTCGGCCTGGGCAACAACGGCAGCTTCAACTTGGGCTTCGGCAACACAGGTAACGACAACATCGGCTTGGCGAACACCGGTAGCGGGGATATCGGGATCGGGCTCACCGGCAACAACCAGTTTGGGTTTGGCGGGTTGAACTCGGGCAGCAACAACAGTGGCTTGTTCAATTCGGGCATCGGCAACTCGGGCTTTTTCAACTCGGGAACCGGCAACTCGGGCATTGCGAACACGGGCAGCCACAACTGGGGCGTGGTGAACTCGGGCAGCGTCGACACCGGTATCGGGAACACCGGCAGCACCGACACCGGCTTCTTGAACGCGGGCAACACCGACGTCGGCTTGTTCAACCCGGGCAGCAACGATGTGGGCCTGGGGAACGCGGGCACCTACAACCTGGGCGGCTTCAACGCTGGCGCCGCCAACGCCGATCTCGGTTTCCCTGGCGGCGACAACATGGGCTTCTTCAACTCGGGCAATTACACCATGGGCAGCTTCAACGCTGGCATCGCCGACGTGGGCTGGTTCAACCCGGGCACACACAACGTCGGCGCATTCAACTCGGGCGATTTCAACACCGGTTTGGCGAACTCGGGCAACACCAACACCGGGTTCTTCAACTCGGGCGACACCAACACCGGTTTGGCGAACTCGGGCGACACCAACACCGGTTTTTGGAACTCGGGCAGGGTCAACACCGGCGTGGGCGGTACGGGCGACATCAACGCCCCCAACTCGGGCTTCGGGAACTCGGGCACGGGCAACTCGGGTTTCGGTAACACGGGCCCGGGCAACTCGGGCTGGTACAACTCGGGCAGCGGCGGCGCCAACTCGGGCTTCGAGAACTCGGGGAGCGGCGGCTTCGACGTCGGCTTCTCCAACTCGGCTAGCGACGGCTTCGACGTCGGCTTCTCCAACTCGGGTAGCGACGGCTTCGACGTCGGCTTCTCCAACTCGGGCAGCGGCTCTGCGAACGTTGGCTACGCGAACGGCGGCAGTTCAAACACGGGCTTCATGAACGGGGGCGTCGGCCTCAACACCGGCTTCGACAACTCAGGCACCGGCGGCGGTAACGCGGGTTGGGGTAACTCCGGCACTGGTGACTCGGGCTTCGGGAACTCTGGCAGCACGAATTCGGGAGGAAACAACGCGGGCACTGGGCAGTCCGGTTTCTTCAACCCGGCGTAAGGCGTGGCCCCGCTGCCGGTTTTGCGGTGGCGCCAGGTTCCATTCGGCAATCAAGAAGGCCGATACTCGCCCACGTCTCCGATGAAAATGCGCCGCCTCGTTGTTGACGGAAGACTCCCTGCTTCACTGATCAGGTAGGCGCCGGCTGGCTGCGCACCGACGACGAGCGCTAGAAGGCCGATGGCAAATTCCCTCATGAGCTAACAGATCCCGCACACCACTCGTGGGCTATACCTTCGTTGTCTCGTCCAGCTTCTGCGCCTAGGCCGTGCCGCCAATCTGGATGTTGCATTCGTGGCATGGCCGGCTCTCTTGCTCGGCGATCGCTCTTGACGGCGTCAAAACCCGAGAACGAATCCGCAGGTAACGAGCGGGAGCAAATCGGAACTAGACGGACCGAAGCTGCAGTTAAGCCGCTATTTTGCCTGTCGAGGAGGGGTTCGAGTCCCCTTAGCTCCACCCCGTAATCAGAGCGGCCACGCTGCGTGATCGGGTCAAGCCGTCGTGTGGAGAGGTCTGGACGACGAGTCCGGTAGCCGACTGTCGCACCTGCTTGACAGAACGCGAGATGCTGGCAGGCCATGCGAGCATCTACCATCGCGGTAACTTACAATTACAAATCGACCGAATTATGTATCGGTAGCATCCAACTTTGAAATGGTCGTGGAATGCGTTTGACGAAGTTGACCGAGCACCATGACGCCTGAGTCTTGCCGGGACCTTATCCTGAAGTTTGCGATCCAGAACCAGACGTTGATCAGGGCGGCCAGCGCCGATGAGTGACGTCGTGCAGACCCCGTCGGGCATTCCGCTGGAGCCCGTGTACGGACCCGGTGACCGCGCGACAGACCCGCCGCCGCCCGGGGAGTACCCGTTCACCCGCGGCAACTTCGCGTCGGGCTACCGGGGCAAAACCTGGACGTTTCGCCAGTATTCGGGATTCGGCACCGCCGAGGAGTCGAACGAGCGGTATCGGTACCTGTTGGGCCAGGGCGGCACCGGGCTCTCGGTCGCGCTGGACCTGCCGACCCAGTGCGGCTACGACTCCGATGACGCGGAGTACGGCGAGGAGGTTGGCCGCGTCGGTGTCGCCATCGACACGCTCGCCGATGCCGAGGTGCTCTTCGACGGCATCCCGCTGGACAAGATCAGCACCAGCTTCACCATCAACGGCACCGCAGCCATCCTGTTGGCGTTCTACGTCGCCGCCGCGGAGAAGAAGGGCGTGCCCCGCGAGAAGCTCACCGGCACAATCCAGAACGATATCCTCAAGGAATACGCGTCGCGCGGTACCTGGATCTGGCCGCCGGAGCCGTCACTGCGGTTGATCGCGGACACCATCGAGTTCTGCGCAGCCGAGGTGCCGAGGTTCAACGCGATCTCCGTGGCGGGCGCCCATTTTCGCGACGCCGGCGCCAACGCCGTCCAGGAGATGGCCTTTACATTGGCCGACGGCGTCACCTACTGCGACACGGTCGTCGAACGCGGTCGGATGACCATCGACAAGTTCGCGCCCCAGATCTCGTTCTTCTTCTATACCCACGGCGACTTCTTCGAGGAGATCGCGAAGTATCGGGCAGGCCGCCGCCGCTGGGCAACCATCGTGCGCGAACGCTACGGCGCCACCACCGATAAGGCGTCGATGTTCCGCTTCGGCTGTGTCGCGGGCGGCGCGTCGCTGTATGCACCTCAGGCGCAAAACAACTTGGTGCGCGTCGCCTACGAATCGCTGGCCGCGGTGCTCGGCGGCGTCCAGTCGATGTTCACCGCGGCGTGGGACGAGCCGTTCGCCCTTCCCAGCGAGGAATCCGCGACGCTGGCTCTGCGCACCCAGCAGATCCTCGCCTACGAAACCGGGGTGGCCAAGGTGGCGGATCCGCTCGGCGGCTCCTACTTCGTAGAGGCACTGACCGATGCCACCGAGGCCAAGATCGTCGAAATCATGGACGACCTCGAAAAGCACGGCGGCATGGTGCGATCCATCGAGGACGGCTACCTGCAGGGACTGATCGCCGACGAAGCCTTCAAGATTCACAAAGAGGTCGAATCGGGCGAACGCCCCGTGGTCGGCGTCAACAAGTTCGTCACCGACGAGCCGTCGCCTGACATCGACACCTACGAACTGAACGCGGAGGGCCGCGATCTGCAACTGAAGCGTTTGGCGAAGATCAAAGCCGAGCGTGACTCGGTCGCCGTCAAGGAAACGCTTGCCGCACTGTCGCGTTCGGCCGAGGGCACCGACAATCTGATGCCCCGCCTCATCGACTGTGCCAATGCGTACTGCTCCGTCGGAGAGTTGGTGACCACGCTCAAAGCGGTGTGGGGCGAATTCCAGCAACCGGTGGTGTTCTGATGGGCGCTCGCGTCTTGGTGGCGAAACCCGGCCTGGACGGACACGACCGCGGCGCAAAGATCGTCGCGCGCACGCTGCGCGATGCCGGATTCGAGGTCATCTACACCGGAATTCGCCAGCGTATCGAGGACATCGTTTCGATCGCGCTGCAGGAGGACGTCAAGCTTGTCGGGCTTTCGATCCTCTCGGGCGCCCATGTGGCCCTGACCGCCCGCACCGTCGACGCGCTGCGGGCCGCGGAAGCCGGCGACATCGCGGTGGTCGTAGGCGGCACCATCCCGCAGGCCGACGTGCAGAAGTTGTTGGATGCCGGCGCAGCAGCGGTGTTTCCGACGGGTACGCCACTGGATACCCTCGTCCGCGACGTACGCGCTCTGACGGACGCCGGGGGAGAAGACTGATGCGGCTCGGCTGGACGTGCACGTTGGTTCCCGAGGCCCTTCGGTGACAGGCCCTCTCGCCGGCGTCCGGATCCTTGAGATCGGTCACATGTTGGCCGGGCCATACGCCACGATGATGCTGGCCGATCTTGGGGCCGAGGTCATCAAGATCGAACCACCGGACGGCGACATCTCACGGCAAGTCGGGGATTCATATTTCGCCAGCCTCAACCGAGGCAAGCGCAGCATTTGCGTTGACCTGACATCCGAGAAGGGCCAGCACGAGCTCGGTGAACTCATTTCCGGATCGCATGCGTTGCTGGCGAATTTGAAGCCATCCGCCATCCGCCGATACGGGCTCACCTACGAAGCGCTGCGGCGGTGGAATGAGCGGATTGTCTGCGTGGCGCTCACCGGCTTTGGTCTGGAAGCGGGTGATGATCCGGCATTCGATTACGTCATCCAGGCGACCACCGGCGTCGCCGCGCTGACCGGCGATCCACTTGGACCACCAACCTTGCCGGGATATTCCGCGGCTGACAATTCCGCCGGACTTACTGCTGCCCTTGGACTTCTGGCCCAGATCGTCTCCGGCCGCGGGGGGCAGGTCGAGGTATCCCTGCGTGATGTGATGCTTTCCCAGCTGAACTATCGCGCGTCGGCCTACCTCAACGACGGCATCGAGCCGCGACGGTTGCCGATGGGTGCACACTCGTACTATGTTCCAGCTCAGCTTTTTTCGACTGCAGACGGATTCCTGGCACTGTTCATCACCCACGACAAATTCTGGCGGCTATTCGCCGCTGAGGCCAACATCGTGGGGCCGGCGACGATGAGCGAGCGGGCCGCTCGGCGCGACGAGGTTCTCGCGTTAGTCGCTAGCGCTCTGGTTACCGATACCGCCGCGAACTGGGAAGCGCGGCTGCGTCCGCTGGGCGTGCCTGTCGCTGCCGTCCGAACGCTTCCCGAAGCTCTCGCCGCCAACCCGGAAGTGATCGTTTCCGCGGGCGCATTTCAGTTGATCCGAAGCCCAATTCGGATCGACGGGTATGAACCGGATTACGGCGCACCGCCACGTCTCGATGAGCACGGTGGAGCTAATCTCTCAGTTTGAGATCGCCGTCGGCTGCGGTACCTACCGCCGTCCGGTTATTGAGCGATACGGCCGGAAAAGGCGGTGATATATGAATGTCGCGGATCTCATCCAGGCAGCGCTGAACGGCTCGACCCGAGCGACGGGCCGCCTACTGAGCCTGATCGAGGGCGAGCGTCGCGACGAGGTGCTGGCAGCGCTGGACACGGCCTCCGCCCGGGTTGTCGGCATTACCGGTCCTCCGGGCGCAGGAAAGTCGACGACGATCGCCGTGCTGGTTGGCGGCTACCGCGAACAAGGGATGCGAGTCGCGGTCCTCGCGGTGGACCCGTCATCGCCTTACAGCGGCGGTGCCATCCTCGGCGATCGCATCCGGATGGCCGCCCACATCGACGACCCTGATGTGTTCATCCGCTCGATTGCAACCCGCGGTCACCTCGGCGGTCTCGCCGCCGCGGTCCCCGCGGCGATCAAACTGCTTGCAGCACTGTCCTACGACCTCATCGTGCTTGAAACGGTCGGTGTCGGTCAGTCGGAAATCGAGATTGCCGCCGTCGCCGATCCCACCATCGTCATCCTCAATCCCGGTGCGGGTGACGCAGTACAAGCCGCGAAGGCAGGCTTGCTCGAAGTGGCTGACATTGTGGTCGTCAATAAGGCCGACCGCGACGGTGCGAAGCAAACGGCCCGCGATTTGCGGGCCGAGACATCGGCCCCAGTCCTCACACTCGTTGCAGCGCGCTCGGAGGGCGTTACCGACTTGATGGACGCGATCGAAGCCCACCACCGCGCCGACACGCCCGCCCGAAGGGCATCGCGCGCTCGGGCACAGATCCTCTCGCTGGCGCAAACTCGCCTGCACTCCCACCCAGAACTCGCCGGTTTGGCCGCTGCCGTCGCTGACGGTCGATGCGATCCCTATACCGCCGCCGGTCTGCTGCTCATCGAGTCAGCCACCGCCGATAAATCCGACTAGTTCAGCGATCCATTCATCGGCTGCGTTTCATCACTCGATCCGCGGCGGCCCAATGCTCATCAGATACCCATAGCGAAGCGAAAGCTGCGACGGCGTCGCTGGCCGGCACGCCGGACATGACGCGCTTGATATCGCCGGCAGGCCGATTCGCCAGCGCCCGCGCCAACGAACGCCACTCAGATTCGAACGTCGCCCTCGGCAGTACGCGATCCACCAGCCCTACCTTTTCGGCTTGATCGGCGGTGAGTACGGCTCCAGTGCCGGCGAGCATCAGCGCGCGGCCACGGCCGACGAGGGCCGCGAGCCGCTCCGCGCCACCCCAAGCCGGCATTATTTCGAGTGACACCTGATTGAACCCGATCTTGATGTCGTCGGCGGCCACCCGTATGTCGGCGGCGACCGCGACCTCCGCTCCGCCCCCGAAGGCGTGGCCGTTCAGGGCAGCGACGACCGGGGCAGGGAAATTCGCGAGCTCATCACAGAGCGACCGCATCCGCCATGCCATAGCCGACGCCTGCTGTTCGGTGCGCAACGCACTGAGCTCCTTGAGGTCCCCACCCGAAACGAACGCCTTGTCTCCCTCGCCCCGAATGACCAGGCACAGCGCGCCCTTGGCGCCGAGTATGGCCTGGCCAAGCTGGTCCATGGTTTGGGGCGCGATCGCGTTACGCGCGTGGGGGCGATTGATCGTGATGACGGCCAAGCCTTGATCGAGTTCTAGATCAACCAACTCGCGTTCTCCATCTCAGACACTGGGGATTTTCGCTTTAAGTGTTATTCGCGGGTGGGTTGGGTTGAGTCCTCAAGGGACATGGCGTGGTGCCGTTTCGCCATGCTAGAAGACGTCCGTATCAGATTACAAATGTGATATGCCATCTCCAGCTACGGTTCGTTTATGCCAAGGGATGTCAATATTTCCGGCACCGTGCGCGAGCGAGCCTTGCGCGAGTTGCGCGACCGCATCTTGACCGGAGCATTACCCGCTGGCACGCGGGTTGACCTGGATGCCATCGCCACCGAGTTCGCCACAAGTCGCACACCGGTGCGTGAGGCCCTCCTGGAACTGTCCTTCGAAGGCCTCGTGCATGTTGCGCCGCGAAGCGGAATCACCGTCATCGGCATCAGCTCCAAGGACGTGATCGACAGCTTCACCATTCTGGGTGTCCTGACCGGACAGGCCGCTGCCTGGGCGGCGCAGCGCATAACTCCGCAGGAGCTCGCTTCACTACGCGAGCTCGCCGCCGAAGTCGCCGCGCGGTCGGGTGACGACAGCATCGGCGAAGCCAACTGGCGCTTCCACCAGGAGATCCACCGCGCGGCTCATTCGCGGCGGCTACTCGGCCAACTTACGCAAGCCGCCGGCATGGTCCCTACCAACTTCCTAACCCTCTTCCCCGAACACGAAAAGCACTCCCTCGATGAGCACGACGAACTGATCGAGGCAATCGCCGATCACGACGCCGAGCGCGCCCGTTCAGTCGCCGAAAGCCACGTATTGGAAGCCGCCCGGTCGCTGGCATCCTGGCTTGACCAACGCTGACCAACGCCGTATTGCTACAGCCAGGCACGGAATCACAGCGTTCGGCCTGAATGCGGTTCAGATTGGTTGCGGTGCCGGATTTTTGGAGCAAGTTCGAAGGTTGGGTGGTCGCTGGCGTCGGGCAACATTGTCGTGAAGCGGCCAACTCCTCGTTGACCGAATTTGGCTGCCAGTATCGGTGGCAGCCGATCAACCGGCACTTCGGTTGCGGTGTATGCCGTCGTACGTCCTCTGACGGTGAGGCTCACGTCAGGGTTGGCGCGGATGTTTTTCACCCACTGGCTTTCGCCACGGGCTGACACTAGATATTTCACCCCACCGACATCGACGGTGTTCACCGCAACACGCCGGGGACCGCCGCTGATCCGTCCAATCACGGTCAATCGTTCAGCGATGTTGGCCCAGGCGAAGAGACCGCTCAATTTCTTCTCCAACCATGAGGGCGCCTGATAGGCAGACGTCGGCCGGTCCGCTGTGTGGCCATAGTTGGGAAGCTCAACGTCTTGGGCGACGTTGATCAAGTGGTTGCCGAGTCTATTCATGGTGGCTTGGACTACGGGGCTGGCGAGAAGTCGGGCACCTGTGTGTAGCGCGCGGATGCCGGTACGGGTGCGCGGGTTGGCTCGTCGCACGACCCCTAGCCGTACTCGGGGCACGGCTTCTGTGATTGGGCCCATGAGGCGCTCATAACGTTGCAGAGCGGCGTGGTGGTCGTTTGTGCGAGAGAGTTCGCCGGCAAGCACGTAGGCACCGATGAGTGCCAGGCTGGTCCCGGCGCCGCCGAAGGTTGCGTTGCAGAACGCCGCGTCGCCGACGAGGGCGATGCGGCCTTTGCTCCATGTTGGGGAGCGAAACTGGCCGACAGCGTCGAAATAGAAAGCCGCGTCGTCAAGTTCAGCGAGGATGCGCGGTGTGGGACCGCCGGCGTCGGCGAAGGTGCGTCGCAGGATGTTGATCTGACTGGCGCGGTCGAGTGTCTCGAGCCCGCGGACTTCGGAGATGAACGTGAGGATGGCGCGTGCCGTGCCGAGATTGTCTGGGCGTAGATGCACCGCGAGGGAGCCCGGCGCATGCATCCAGTTCCACCATTGGTTGTCACCGTCGCGCCGGGGGACGGTCAGGTAGGCGAAGTACATGCCAAAGTCGGCAACTTCGGCATGCGTGACAAGCCTGCGTGACTGTGAGCGCAGTCCTTCGGCGATGACAACCACGTCGGTATCGAAGGTCGTTCCGTCGTCGAGAACGGTTCTGACGTGGTCGTCACGCTCGGTGAGATCGGCGATGCGCGTGCCGAAGCGGTAGTCGGTTTCTCGGTGTGTGTGCTCGTAGAGGATGCGAGACAGCTCTCCGCGCAAGATCTCCAATTCCGCAGTAGGGCCGTCTGTTTGGCCCGGTTTGGCCACCGGAAAGGAAGCAGCAGTGGAGCCGTCCTGGCGGAGCAAGCGCATACCAACTTCGCCGGTGTTGGCGGCCAAAATATCGTCGAGGATGCCCATGCGGCCGGCCACTTCGCGGGCGGCGCCACGTACGTCGATGTTCTGTCCTTCTCCGCGTACGTGAGGGAATCTTTCGACGACGGTCGTACGCCAGCCGCGAGCATTGAGTTGATGCGCCAGAGCAGGCCCCGCGATTCCTGCACCGGCAATCAGGGCGTGGGGTCGTGTCACACCTGTCCCTTCGAACCGATAGTCATGCTCTGCATCAGATAGCGAAATTTCTGTAATTGCATTTCCGTAGATGGATCTGCCCAACCGGAGGTGGGATGAAACGTCAGCGCGATGCATCCGGGCACCGAGTGGCCGATCTCTGGAACAGCTTTAAAGACGCTTCCAAATATGTAACGCTGTCGTGGCCGTGCGGCCGCGTGAACTTGGGGCGGCTTTCCGCCGGCGGTCGGATTACCAGCGTTCCCGAACGCAGAAACGGAGCGAAACATAGATGCCAGTCTCTGTGATCACCGGAGGGGCCTCGGGACTGGGGCGGGCCTTGGGGGAACGGTGCGCCAAACGTGGGCATGACTTGGTCCTCCTTGATCTCGATGGCGATCGAGCGGCACACGAGGCCGCAGCCCTTTCGGCGGCACATGGCATAAATGCTTTGGGCATGTTGACCGATGTGTCCGATGCTCGAAGCGTCGACGCTGCCGCGGCCGCAGTCGAACAGCGTTTCGGCGCGGCGGATCTCGTCGTGTCCAACGTTGGTGTCCAACTATTTGGGCCGGTAGAGCGGTTCACTGACGATGAATGGCGCTGGGTGCTCGACGTGAACGTCGTCGGTTCTGCCCGGGTGGCGCGTGCGTTCATTCCGCTGCTACGTAAGGCAGGTGAGCGCGGCACGCATCTCGCGTTCACCACGTCCTCATCGGTATTCGACCCCGCGAGTCGCCTCGGCGCTTATCAGGCCAGCAAGTTCGCAGTGTGGGGGCTTGCCGAGACGCTCCGATTGGAATTGCAACCCGACGGGATCGGCGTCTCGGTGATCTTCCCGTCCGGCATGGCATCTCGACACCTCGAAACCAGCCAGTCCGCGCAACCGGACCACCTCCGAAGGCCCGTCGGGGAACCCGCCGACTTCGAGGCGATGATGGCGAGCAACCCGCAGATGGCCACCGAGGGCATGATCCGCACTCCCGAGGACGCAGCTGACGGCGTAATCGACGCCGTTCTCGCGGGCGAGCGGTATGTGGTAACCCACGGAGACTTCGTCGACGCGCTCACCGCCCGGCACTCCGCGCTGATCCATGCCGTCGAGTCGCGGCGAGCTTAGAAAACAATTTCGTCCACCCGGGTCGCCTCGAGTGCGACGGCACGGCCAAGGCGCTCGATCTTGGTCACGAAGGGCGACGTCATCACCCGCACGAGTGCGCCGTAGCCGACACCGAAGTCGATCTCGTCGCCGACCGCGACAGGGTGATCGCCGAGGTCGACGATGAGGTGATCACTGCTCATCCCGAGGATCGTGATGCCCTCGGGTGGCTGCAGACCGTCCGGGTCCACGTCTTGGCGACCGAGGGCCAGGATTGCTTGGTGCACGAGCCTGCTGCCGACGCGGACCGGCGCCTCGCCGAACGCTGCCTGAGCGCGATCTCCCCAGGGTTGAGCCGGTTTCATGGCGACCTCGATGACCTCCGCGGTTAGGGTGAAGGCGTCCGTGTGCAGTCCGGGGATCGCTGTCCGGTACAGCGGATCGACGCCGAGAAGGATGGCCTCGCCGAGTCGGAGTGCGTTGATCCGACCGACGTCGTGGGTGTGCAGCGCCCAGCTCAGGTTCGCCGAGTTGCCACCCGAGACGACGTCGAGCGAGATTCCGTGCAGTGCCTCGATGTCGTTCACGAGCCCGGTGAGGATGCCCATGTTCCGGTCGTCGGGCACAACACCGTTCTGACAAGCGAGGTTGGCGCCAAGCCCGACGAGCCGCAGGGAGGAGTGACCGAGGACAGCCCGGACGGCCTCGGGGGCGTCATCGAGCGCGATGCCTTCGCGTAGATCACCCAGCTCGACCATGAGCACGACGGCGTGCATCCGCTTCTGCCGAGACGCGGCCTGATCGAGTGCCGCCAATACGACGGCTTCGGTGTTCAGACTGACGTCGGCGACGTCGACGACCTGTGCTACTTGGCTGAGCATGGGTGAGCGGATCAACGTGCGTAACGCCGATCGGTCGAGTCCGGCCAGCCGAGCGAGGTTCGGCACCCGAGAATCACCCAGGCCGCAGGCGCCGCCGCGTAGCATCGCCGCGCCGACTCCCGGCGAGCCCAACACGGCCTTGGTGACTCCGGTGACCCGGATTCTTGTTGCGGCAAGCCGGTCGACCAGGATCCGTGTGTTCTGCTCGATCTTGTCGAGATCGGTCTCGATCCGCAGCGTCACACGGGGGTGGCCGTGTCGGCCACCAACGAGAGCGCGGGGAAGGCAGTCAGCACCATGTCGACCAGGTCTGACGAGGGGCGCGTCAGGGGATCGGTGACCGGGAGGCCGAGCTGCGAATGATGCTGAGAGATGGCGTCACTCAGCTCGTCTTCGGTCATCTCCTCGTGATTGATCGTGACCCCGATGACGCGGGTGTCGGCGAACGCCTCGATCAGCGCAATCTCGCTGGCCGCGGTCGGCATCGGCACCATCGGGAAGTCGCCGAGCACCCTGCGCTTCGGCGCGTGCTGCACGATCACACCGGCCGGACGGCTGCCACGCAGGATGTGAGCCGACGTGATGTACGCGGGGTGGCTGAGCGCGCCCTGGCCCTCGACCACGATCACGTCAGGGTCTTCGCCCTCGAACGCGGCGACGACCTGGTGTTCGACCTCGCCCGAGCAGAACTGGGGGACCAGCGCATCCAGCGCAACGCCGTACTTGCCGCCCTGGATCAAGGTGGTCTGACCGGTGCCGACCATGACCGCTTTGATGCCGCGTGCGTTCAGCGCCTGCACCAGCAATGTGGCGGTGGTGCGCTTCCCGATCGCCCCGTCCGTACCCAGGACCGCGATCCTGGGACATGTGACGTCGAAGATCCGGCCGGAGAACAGGTGCAGGTCGCGCTTGGCCTTCGGTCGGCGTACGTCGGTGATGGTGACGCCGGCGATCACGGCTGCTGCCGCGAATTCGGCGTCGTCGTTGAGGAATTCGTGCAGACCGTTGATGATGTGCATGCCGCGGGCGATGCCGTCGAGCAGCACGACTCGTTGCTCGTTCGACAGCAGGCCGTCGGCAGGCGCGAGCCCACAGATCAGGTAGTCAGGTACGCGGCCGGCGTGCGAGATGGACTCGGCGAGCGACGCCAGTACCGGGATGCCGTTGGCGGTGCCATCGAGGAACTTCCCGGCATCGACTCCGGCCCGGAGACTGTCGATGACGCTGAGAATCTCGTATTTCTCCGAGTGACGGACCAGGCCATTGGCGGTCTTGCCGTCCTGCTCGCCGAATTGGCCCTCGCAGTAGACGATCGCGGTGGAACCAACAGGCAGCGCGAAGGCAGCTGCCGGAAGTATCGAGTCGCTGTTCTTGGACGCGTCGAGAGAAGGGGTACCGCTGACGAGCGAAGACATAAGATCCTCTGAGAAGTCTCAGAGAAGGCGACGGGATCGAGGCGGGGCGGTGAGCCCAACGTCCAGCGAGTGGTCTGCCCTGAGGGTCGGCAAGATTACCGACATGTTAATTGTATCCGATCGGGTCTGACTGACCTGCTTCGACCGCATGAACAACGGGGGGAACGGCGGGCCCGGCGGCGGGGGTGCGGATGGGTATGGAGCGATGGTTGTCCATGGGGGCTGGTGTCAACTGCCCGCTTCGATAGCCGCAACTTTGGCCGCGGCGTCCGGTCCGCAAAACGGCCGGAGGTCGACCCGGCCGGCGGTCAGGACGTCGTTGATGCGCTGTTTCAAGTCACCTGAGGACAGGTGGGCGTACAGATTTGCACCGGGGCAAGAAGTTTGGGCCAGATCCCGATGGCCCGCCAAGGTGTCGGATGCGACGTTAAAGTTCTGGGCTGCCCATGCGAATGCGAGAGCGGCTCCGTGCAGCTGGGCTTCGGACACGGTCTCTTGGTCGAAGTCTCCTTCGCAGAGCACAAGGAAATGGCCCGTCGTGTCGTAGTCCGTTGCGGTGTCGCCGGCGAGCTGGGTGCTCCGAAGTTCATAGATGTTGCCGTTGCGGTCGACGCCGACGTGGTACGCGATGTCGATCCATCCGAGCTTGTCTTGGTGGTAGTGCTGGTCCGCGCGGAGGCGGCCCGGGGCGTTGCGGTTGTCGCCGAGGACCACGGCCTCGTGGTGCAGAGTCATGCGGGTGATGGTGTGGGGCCTGCCTCCGGACCGGGCAGGTTGGGCGCCCCACGCATCGCGGCACAGTAAGTCGGCTGAAGTACCACTCGCGGCGGTTGTGGCAGGGGCGGTGGTAGCCGATGGGCTCGGTGCGGTGGTCGGGTCCGGTGAAGCGCCCGCGATAGGCCTGGCTGAGCAGGCGCCGGCGGTGATCGCTAGGCCCGCGCTGCCGGCGAAATGGAGCAGTTGGCGGCGGCTGACGAAGTTCGGGTTTTCGTCGGATCGGTCCGGCGGGACGTGCCTCCATAGCGGTCACGATAACTACCCCCGGGTGGTGTGGTGGCGCCTCATCGCGCAGCCAGTCGTCGTTCGACGCCCGCCGCATCAGATCCTCGTCGCCGAACCTGGCCAATTCCTCGGGCGTGACTCGCACCCGCGGCGGTTTCGGCGCGGCCGGGGGAGGGGATTCAGCGTCCATGGCGCTCATTATCCCTACGTCGGCTACGACTTCTTGCTCGGAATGACGATGATTACGACGAGCGTGAGAATGCTGAAGAACAGGCCCAGGATGCCCCAGCCGAAGGGATTGCGCCCTTTCATCCCGGCGATAATGGCGCAGACGATGGCGGCGATGACGCTGCCGATTGCCACAAAAATGCCTTTGATGCCCTTCAGGATGAAACCGGCTGCCTGGGGGTTTTCCTGTGCCGCTAACACCAGTCCGTGCAGCATGTGCTCTCCTTGTCTAAGTGATGCATGTCACAGGACACCTACCCATTACAAACGTGGCTCAAGCAGTGACGGCTGCACCACTCCATGCCAGGAAGGCAAACAATGAAGCAACTCGTACTCGCCACGGCCGCGATGGCCACGCTGCTTTTCAGCGGATGTTCGGCGTCAGAGGTGATCAACACCGGCGGTGACACAAAATGCAAGGACTTCACTACGCAGGACGAGAAAAAGCAGAATGACGAAGTCACCAAGATGCTCAAAGACAAGAGTGGTGTTCAACCGACCAATCTAGAGATCTCGGCAACGCGGCTGTCGGCACAGACGTACTGCCAGACTTTGGGCACCCCAGACACCAAGATCTCGCAGGCGCCACACGGCTGACGAACGGTTTCACACGGGTCGATGTTGGAGGGCCGCGGCCGAGGCGATGAAGTCGCGGGCTGGGCGCGACAACGGTTTAGCGGAATTCCAGATCATCCCGACATCGCGGTAAGCATCGGCATCGGCGAGGCGCAACATGGTGACCCCAGGTGCGTATTCGCTGTCGCCGAAGGGCATCAGTCCGATGCCTAGTCCGGCCGCCACTAGACCTGCGGTCGTGGTGAGGTTGGCCGATTCCAGCACGATTCGCGGCTGGAATTGCGCTGCGGCACAAAGCTCGTCGAGGAGCTGTCGCATGCCGTACCCGAGGTGCATGGCTACGAAGGACTCTTCGGCGAGATCGGCCATGGACACGGCCGTCATATTTTCCAGTCGGTGCCCGCGTGGCACGGCGATGCCGAGCCGCTGCCGAAACAGGCTGCGCCACGCCAAAGTCGACTTTCGCGGCCGCGGCGAAACCACGCCGATGTCGGCGGACCCAGACTCCACGAGATCGCCGATCGGTTCTGCGCCGCCCTCCTGCAGCGTGAACGTCACCCGTGGTGACGCTTGTGCGAAGCCGGCGATCAAGCGCGGCACCACCGTCGACCCGAACGAACGCAGAAAGCCCAGCCGAATCTCGCCGACGGCGGGGTTGGTCAGGTCTTCGATCGCGCGGCGTGCCGAATCGAGCTCCAACTGGGCGCGCTGTGCGTGCTGGTAAAAGATTCGGCCGTAGGCGTTGAGCGACAATCGCTTGCCACGGCGATCGAACAGCGCGACGCCCAGTCGCCTTTCCAGGCGTGCCAACATTCGGGTGAGTGTCGGCTGGGCGATACCGACCTGCTCGGCCGCCGCAGTGACGTGCTGAAGCTCAGCGAGTGTGACAAACCACTCGTAGTCGCCGTCGGCCATGCCCGCCACCTCAGTTTATGTCGCTATAACATGATAACCACAGTATTAATTCATTTCCTTTCTGAACCGGGACTACGCAGCATCGTTGGTATGGCTCAGCGCGCCGAGATCACCCTGCGGCACCAGGCGGGAAGCAGCGGATACCGCCGAATGACCGCAGCGCTGTGCGGGGCCGGTCTGGCCAGTTTCGCCGCGATGTACTGCACGCAGGCGCTGCTGCCCGCATTGTCGGCGTATTACCGGATCACCCCGGCCGTCGCGGCGCTGTCGGTCTCGCTGACGACGGGCATGCTGGCTGTGTTCATTGTCCCGGCGAGCGCGCTTTCGGAGCGATACGGACGCATCACCGTGATGCTGGTTTCGGGGGTGGCGTCCACCATCATCGGATTGTTGTTGCCGTTCAGTCCGACACTCGCGGCTCTGCTGATCGGGCGGGCGCTCCAAGGTGTCGCGCTGGCCGGGGTCCCCGCGGTGGCGATGGCGTTCCTGGCAGAGGAAGTGGACGCCTCCTCGCTCGGTTCGGCTATGGGACGCTATATCGCCGGGACGACGGTGGGCGGCCTGATGGGGCGCATCGTTCCGTCGCTGATCGTTGACGTTAGTAGCTGGCGGGTCGCGCTGTTGGTGGGCTCGTTGACGACGTTGGCCGGCACGATCGTTTTCGCCGTACTGGTGCCGCGGTCCCGGTTTTTCAGCCCGAGAGCTGCAAGCGCTCGGATCACCATGCACAACCTTGCCTCCCATCTTCGAAACCCGGTGTTGCTAAAGCTTTTCGGACTGGGCTTTACGCTGATGGGCGCATTCGTCACGGTGTACAACTACTTGGGATATCGATTGAGCGCACGGCCCTTCGAGTTGGCGTCGTGGGCTGTGGGCTTGATCTTCTTGCTGTACCTGGTCGGCACCTTGACGTCAGTCGTGGCGGGCCGGCTGGCCGACAGCAGGGGACGCGCGCTCGTGTTGGGCGTCAGCTTGCCGATCACCGTGATCGGCCTGCTTGCAACGGTGCCGCAAGCGCTGGTCGCGATCGTCATCGGCGCCGGAGTGTTCACCGGCGGCTTCTTCTCCGCTCACACGGTGGCCAGCGGCTGGGTGGGCGCGGTGGCCCGGCAGCATCGCGCCGAGGCGTCGGCGCTCTATCTATTCAGCTACTACCTGGGCGGATCGGCGGCCGGCGCACTCGGCGGCCTCATCTACAGCATCGGCGGCTGGACGGCGACCGTGGCGTTCGTCAGCGCGCTGCTGTTGGTATCGCTGCTACTCGCGATTCTGTTGGTGCGAGAAACTGAGCCGGCGAAGCGACTAGCGTTGACCTGGTAATGCGGTAATATCTGGCCGTTATCCTCCGAGAGAGAGGGCATGCGCGTTGGCGATCCGCTTAATAACTGCGTCGACTCTGGTGGCCGCGGCGTTTGCGCTGCCGTTCGCGCCGACGGCGCATAGCGAATTCGGTGTGGCCCCCCGTGCCCACTGATGCCCTGCAACCTGGAGACGACGAAAAGCCTACTCATCTGGAAACACGCACCGGGTGTGCCGGACAGTGCCATGGCCATCAATGCGACTGATGACTCCAACTGCAGGCCGGCGCTCGATACGTGGCGTTCCCTCGTGCCGACCGGCCCCGGTTACTGTTCCAAGATCGCATGGTCGTACCGACAATCTCGGCTACGTGAAGAATGTTTCGCCCGTTGCTCCATTGCAGGGTGTCATCGACCAAGTAGGCGACTGCTAACAACGCGACGTCCATGCTTTGACAAGTGTTGTGCGGGTAGGCATGACGCCGGCGCGGATCTGTAGGATGAAGCGATGCGAATGCTCGCAGTTGTTGCCGGATTCGCCGCCGTCGTCGGCCTGGCTACGCCCGGCTGGGGCCGATCCGGGCAGCAGCGGCTCGGGTCCCGACGCGAGCTTTCTGGCAGCGCTCGACACGGCCGGGATCACCTATCAGAGCAGGGCCGCCGCCGTGGCTATCGGCAAAGAGGCGTGCCAACTGATGGACCAGGGCGATCCCGAACCCGACGTCGTCAAAGAGGTGTCGGCAAGCAACCCGGGCTTCACACCATCGGCTGCCACCGACTTCACCGTGATCGCGGCGAGCGCTTACTGTCGCGGACACCTCGGAAAGCTCACTGCTTTGCAGGCGCCGCCACCTGCGCCGCTACCGCTGATCGAGTTTCCAATAATCACGCCAGGAGCTGCGTAGAGTCCATGGCAACCGACCTTGGTACGCCAGGGTTTGCTTTACATCCCTGGCACGGGGTGCATGAGCCGACGCAGGACACACCAGCACGTCGCCGCCGGTCAGTGCGACGCACCTCGTCGATCGATATGACCCGCAGCGACGGCTCGTTCGACCCGGTATATCTGCGTGGTGCGGCCCGGGACTTGTGGACCGCGGCGGATGGCTCCGCGCATGAGTTACGCCACGTCGGATTGACGGCGACGGCCGAGATGGTGGCTCGCGTCATCCGGCGTATTGAAACCGACCCACCCATCGAAGGCATCGCCCGCCTCGTCGGGGCCCCGGCGATGGGTGGCTTCAGGGCGGCCGCCGACGCGATCGCGCCCGAACTTCGCGAGCGCCGCGACCTGCTGTATACGCTGATCGACGACGTTCCGGTCGCCACCTTGATCTCCGGGCACGCGTTATCGGCGTCGGGTGCGTTGGGAGAGTTGTCCGGTACGGGGTACCGGCCCCTGACCGACCAGTGCGCCGGCTTCGCCGGTGACGGCCCGGTTGTGGCCATGTATGACGGCGGCGAGATGCCGGTGGTCACGGGGCCCATCGCGCCGCGCTTGGAAAGCTCACAAGACCCCATCGGTTGGCATCAGCTCGATGACCTTCCCCCGCAAGGGATGCGGCGTCGCAGGCGCCTCGACGTCAGCGCATCCAACGGTGCACAATTCTTCGTCGACGCCATGTTCCGCGACAGCTACATGCGAACCGACGCGCAGGAAACGATCGTTCACGAGTACACCGTGACCGCCACCGTCGATGTCGACACCAGCGTCATCACCGAGTCACGTGCGGTTGCCCGAGTACTGCCCTGGCGGGAATGCTCCGGAGCGCTGCAAAGCGCCGCCCGAATCACCGGAATGACCCTGCGGGACCTGCATTTCCGGGTCCGCAACGAACTCAGTGGCACCAGCACCTGCACGCACCTCAACGACCTGCTGCGCAGCGTCGCCGACGCGGGCGCGCTGATCCCGATGCTTCAGGAACTCGGATAACCAGCGACCTTCGGGCTGCCGACGGGTGTCAGTGCAGCACGCGTACCGGTACGTTGTGCCAGCCAGTCACATTCGTCATGGCGACGCGCTTTAGCTCGTCGTGCCGGATCTCATATCGGGGCATGAAATCGAGCAACTTATCCAGCGCGATCGCACTCTCCATTCGAGCCAACGCGGCACCCAGGCAGCTGTGTATGCCGTAGCCCAGCCCGAGGTTCTGCGCCTCGCCGCGATCGCGCTCGATGTCGAAGGTGTCGGCGCCAGTGAAAGCGCGTTCGTCCCGGTTCGCCGAACCCGCGACGAGCATGACGGGCTTTCCGGCCGGAATTGTGCTGCCGTGCAACTCGATTTCTTTCATGCTGTAGCGCACCACGTACTGGGCGGGCGCTTCCCATCGCAGCAGTTCCTCTATCGCCGCCGGGATCTTGCTGCGATCGTCGAGCAGCATCTGCCACTGATCGGGGTGCTCGGCGAAGGTGACGACCGCGTTGCCGACCAGCTTGGTCACCGTCTCGGCGCCTGCCCCGCCCAACATCGATGCGAAGCCGGCAATTTCGATGTCGTCGAGCTGGGTTTTGGTACCGTCCTCGCGCTCAACCTCGACGGCGATCAGTGAGCTGATCATGTCGTCCTGCGGCTCGGCGCGGCGGTCCTGGATGATGTTGTAGTACATCAGCCCGGTCTCGATACCCGCCTCAAGGCCGCCCTCCAGCATTCCGATCTTGCCGTATTCCCGCTCGAGCTGCTTGTCCAGCAGGAGCCGGACCTGTTGGCGAAGCTCCGGTGGGACACCCAGCATCCCGGTAATCACCTCGACCGGAAACAGCGCGGAGAAGTCTTGCACCACATCGAACTTCTGCGGGTCGGCTGCGGCAAGGAATCGCTCGATCTGCTCGGTGACCATCTGCTGTTGACGTTGGATGGCGCGGGGAGTGAAGACCTTGTTGACCAGGTTACGCATCCGTCGGTGTGCGGGCGGGTCCATCATGATGACCAACGGGGGGACCGGTTCGTCGGACTGCACCATTTCGAGGTCGATTCCGCGTGACGACGAGAACGTCTCGAAATCCTTCAATCCGGCCGCGACATCAGCGTGCCGCGTCAGCGCGTAGAAGTCATATTCCGCGCTGTAGTAGACCGGGGCCTCGTCGCGTAGCCGTCGATAGGTCTCATAAGGCGCGTTGAAGAAATCGTCCGAGAACGGGTCGAAAAGCACCTGCGAAACGGTCAAACCATCCTCCTTGCCGATGGCAACCCCGACGACGGCCGGGTGGGTTGTCCGGGTGATAACTTAACAGTAATGTTAACGGTAACGGACATGGTATCTATGTGCAGCCTGCCCGGCCACCCGGTCAGCGAGGATTGAGGTGCTCACCATGGTCGAACGCGGTGCCATCCTTCGCGCGATCGGCGATCCGCTGAGCGTCGAGGAAATTACGCTCGCACCGATTGCGCCCGACCAGGTTCGGGTGCGGATCGCTGCCAGCGGCGTGTGCCACTCCGATCTGTCGCAAGCTACCGGCGCACTCCCGGCCGGTACGCCCTGCGTCCTGGGCCACGAGGGCGCGGGCGTGATCGAGGCGGTGGGTTCCGAAGTGCATCACGTCGCAGCGGGGGACCACGTGGTGATTTCTTGGGTGGCGGCGTGCGGGCAGTGCTGGTTCTGTCAACACGGCGAGGTGCACCTATGCCGAAATGCTATCCGTGACGTGTACGCGATGCCGTATGCGACCGACGCCACCGGTGCCCCGCTGTTTACGTCGATGGGTGTATCCAGTTTCGCGACGGCCACGAACTGCCTGGCGCGCGCCGTCGTCCCGATCGACCCCGAAATCCCTTTGGAGATAGCGTCGTTGATCGGTTGCGGCGTTGCCACCGGAGCGGGGGCAGCGCTGAACACCGCGCCGGTCGAGCACGGCAGCTCGGTGGCCGTCATCGGGCTCGGCGGGGTCGGCCTTGCGTCCCTGATGGCGGCAAAGGTCCGTGGCGCCGCCGAGATCATCGCGGTCGATCCGGTGGCTTCTCGCCGGGATGCCGCGATCTCGCTGGGTGCCACACACGGGGTCGACCCGGCCGACGGCGATGTGGTCCAACAGATTCGGTCGATCACGGGCCGGCGGGGCGCGGACTTCATCTTCGAGGCTGTCGGTCGGCGCTCCACGATCGAGAGCGCGATCAGCGCCACCCGCCGTGGCGGCACCACCTGCATTGTCGGTGCGTCGCCGCCTGACGAGTTGGTCTCCCTGTCGGCTTACGACCTTTATATGCACGGCAAGACCCTGGTGGGTTGTCAATACGGATCGGTTGTTCCCAGCCGGGATTTCCCGCTCCTGTTGAACCTCTGGCGAACTGGGCGACTCCCGCTGGATCGGCTGATTACCGGGCGGATAAAGCTGGACGACGTGAATACCGCGTTCGACGATCTGGTCCGCGGCAGCGGTATCCGGGCCGTGATCGTCAACGAGTAGACAGAGATCGAGATCGAGGCAGGTGCGAATGGACGACATCGACGGGTCGACGCAGGGCGACTGGTGCCGGTATCCCTACCAACTGGTGCCGAACGACTCGCAGCTGGACTTCCCGGCCGCGGAAGGCACCCACGGTGACTACCAGTCGGATACCTGGTACCTCTCTGGGCAGCTGACCGGCGAAGCCTCCGGGCGCCATTTCGCGTTCATTGTGATCTTCAACAGGAACCGCCCCGCCCCAGAAGTGGTCGCCGACTTCTACACGCTCGCGTTGTTCGATGTCGACCGAGCGACCTACGGCTCGTTCACCGACTACGACATGCCGCCGAAGAACATGGAGCCCGGCGCACGCCCCAAGCTCAGCAGTGCAGAGGGCTACCTAGACCTGACGTACGACAGCAGTGCGGGGACAACCACATGGACGGCAGCCCGCGACAGCGCGGGGGAGTTGATTCCGTACACTTACGACTTCGCCGCTGTCGGACGCGACCACGATTCCGCCGCAATGGAACTGCGATTGCGGCTGACGCCCACCCGTCCCCCGGTGCCGGTGGGCGGATCAACGTACGACGGCAAGATCGTCGCCTGTCTGCAGGACGACACGTATTCCTATTTCCAGACCGGCATGCGGATGGTGGGAACGCTGCACTGGGGTGACGTGACCGAAGAGGTCGTCGGGCATTCGGGTCACGTCGATCGGCAATGGTTCCCGCGCTATGCCGGCGGCGGTGCCACCGGCGGTGACGCTCGCGGGCAGGCACACGAGTGGCACACCATCAGCCTGGACAACGGTGTAGACCTGAGCGTCTGGCGGCAATTCGACCGCCGGATCGGCAATGCGGTGGTGCCGTTCACCGGCGTCACGGCTTCCTACGGTGACGGGACGGCGCCAGCGTGCGCCGAAGACCTCGAAGTGACCACGACCGGTTATGTGCGCTGGCCCAACGAGGTTCGTTCGCTGATGCGACCTCCCTCAAAAGCACGGTACTTGCCCAACCGCCACACCCTCAGTTCCAAGGAACTCGAACTCGAGCTGATCTGTGAACCTCTTGTTCACGCTCCCGCACACGCACTGCCGATCGAATACATGGAAGGCCCCTGCCGCTACCACGGGACCATGGGGGGAAGGTCCGTCACGGGTTTCGGAATCGCCGAGGCCACCAACGCAATGTACCGAGATTGGGAATTGGTTGACGTTCTGGGAACGCATATCGCCCTTCACAGCTCCGCGTCCGCGAACTGGGAACCGGTGATAGAGGAGCTACGGTCGCTGGTCGCACGCCGTGACGCGAAGGACGTTTTGGACTACCTCGAGCGTGAGGTGCGTCCGCTTCTCAGTGCGCTGCCCGACGACGAATCCGGTGGGCTGTTCGAAATATTGGATGATCTCGCCAACGCCGTGCGTGACGGCCTGACGTGATCCTGCACCACGCCGGCATATGCATCGCCGACATCGATAAGGCGCTGCGCTTCTACCGCGAAGGCGTTGGCCACGCAGAGTCCGCACGGTTTTCCTCGGCGCGGCCGACCACCCGGACGGCGGCATTGTCGAGCTTCTTGATCTGGGCCTGACCGACATCGCGGACGCGCCCGCCCCAACCGGGTTGCCGAACCGTGGCGTGTCCCTGCTGTCGTTTCAGGTGGACGTGCCCGGGGTGCTCGCACGATTGGAGGCCCTGGGCCTGGGCGGGCTGCCCAGAACCATGGCCACGCCGCGCGGCGGTCTTGTCGCCACCGTCGTCGATCCAGACGGAGTGATGGTGGAACTACTGCCCGCGGGCCGCGGGGTGCTGAGCTGACCTGTGGTGGAGAAGTTGTCATGCGTTGGGCTGAAACAGTATTGGTAGTGTGACCGTCTCCCGCAGCAGCGTCGACGCACCCATCTGCCGGCCGTCGAGCACCCGGTAGTTTGGCCATCGGCGCAGGATTTCGGTAAAAACGATCCTGGCCTCCAACCGCGCCAACTGTGCCCCCAGGCAGAAGTGCTCGCCGATTCCGAACGCCAGGTGTGGGTTTGGCGAGCGGGTCACATCAAATTCGTGTGCGTCGGCGCCGAAGACCGTCTCGTCCCGGTTGGCGGCGGCATAAAGCATGATGAGATACGAACCCGCGTCGATGTGCGCGTTCCCGATTTCGACCGGGCACGTCGTGGTACGTGACATGGCGAGAATCGGGGTTACCCAGCGCAGCATCTCCTCGACAGCGGCAGGAATCAGCGACTCGTCGGCCGCCAATGCGGCGCGTTGTTCGGGGTGATCTGCCAGCGCGGCCAGGCCACCGCTGATAAGACTGCGCGTTGTCTCGTTGCCTGCGACCAGGAGGGTCATGCAGAAGCTGAGTTGTTCGGCCCGCGTCAATTCGGCGTCGGCGACGACCGCGCTGAGCAGGTCGTCCTTTGGTTCGGCCGTTCGGGAATCCAGCCTTTCGTTGAAGTAGGTAAAGAAGTCGATCGCGGCCATGGCTCGCGGATCGGTCGGATCGGTCGCGGCGATCGCGATCGCGTCGGACCAGGTCCGGAAGGTCGGCAGGTCCTCGGCGGGGACGCCCAGCATGTGCGCGATCACCAGGATCGGCACGGGAGCGCTGATCGCGTCGACCGCGTCGACCGGAGCGGTCGGATCGATGGCGTCCAAGGCGTCCCTGGCTATCCGCTCTACGACTGGTGCCAACTCGGCTACCCGACGGACGGTGAACGCCCGGTTGACGATGCGCCGGTGGGTGACGTGCCGTGGCGGGTCGATGTACAGGATGGAGTCGGCCGCAGCGACCTTTCGTTTACGATCGCCGATCAGGACGCCCTTGGCGGAGCTGTACGTCGCGGGATCCTTGCTGATCCGCGAGATGTCCTCGTGGCCGGCGACCACCCAAAAGTCCTCGTCTTGGTGCGGGGCGACGGGGCAGGCGCGGCGGAGGTCGCGAAGCTCATCATCGGGTTGGTCCCGCCAGAACAATGGATCATGGACGTTCGGTGTCTTCACCGGTCACCTTCCTGCCTCAGCACATGTGAGTCTTGCGGTATAGGTTACGGTAAAGATAGATTTGCGCATTGTCCGCCCAGTCGACATCGGGAAAGCGCAGTATTTCAATGCAATTCGTGCGATGGGTCGGCAAGATCGCGCGGGCCTCGCGCACCGCACCCGCCCGCGGCCGTTGACAATCGTCGCAACCGCGTGTGACAGTGCATACACGCTAAGCCGAAAACAATATTTTCGGATAATGGCTCGAGAGGTAATGGAAGCGGAGGAATCGTGGCCGATCGCGACAAGCCAATGGCGTGGCTGCCGTTCTCCATTGCCGAGGCGGCTATGTCGGACAGCGCTGACGGCGATCAGCCGGACCTGCCGCAGGCGTGGACGTACCTGACCGAGCGGCTCACGAGCTCGGCGGCGCTCGTCGAATCTGACCCGGTCAGCGGTAACCAGATTGATTTGGCGGCGGGAATGCGGCACTTGTTGGTTCTGCTGGCAGCCGGTATCGACACTGCTTTGCGGGTCGACCCCGACCCGATTCTGGGTGTCCAAGCCACCAGCATGGATGACACCGTCACCTGGGGGATGGAGTGCCCAGACGGCCTGTACACCGGATCGGCTCTGCGCGGCGGGGAGAGTTACCGGTTGCATGGCAACCGGGGAACGGCCCGCTATGTCGGGCTGCAGACGATGAATGGCATCGTTTCGACGTGCAATGCGCTGGTCGACGAACTTGAGGTCGACGACGACGGAAACTTCGAGGTCATCCTGTCGGCCGATGAGCGAAGCGGCAACTGGATGCGTATCGAAGGCGAGCATCCGACGCTGACGGTGCGGCACTTCTTCTACGACTGGGACACCGAGGTGCCGTCGTCGTTGCAGATCGAGCGGATCGGGGGTTCGGCGCATTCGGAAGACAGCTCGTTCGACCGGGTTGCCGCCGTGTCGCGGCAACTGGTCGCGCTGGGCGATTTCGTCCACGACAACCTGAAGTTCTTCCTGGACTTCGGCGAGGCGCCACCCGTCAACGGTTTCCTGCCGGGAATCGATCGCAGCGAGATGGGCGCGGCCGCCGAGAACCGCCCGGTGATCGGTCGCTGGGCGCTCGATGACGACGAGGCGCTGGTCCTCGAAGTCGAACCGCCCGAGGGCGTCTACTGGAGTTATTCGCTCGGCAATCCGTGGTGGGAAACCATCCACTACGGACGCCATCAGTCCAGCCTGAACGCCCAGCAGGCGGCGGTGGATTCCGATGGCCTGGTGCGCGTCGTGCTGAGCGCTCGCGATCCCGGAGTCGCGAACTGGCTCGACACCGCCGGCCACAGCAACGGCGCGATGATCTTGCGTTGCGTGCGCACCGAGACGGCGCCGACCCCGGCGGCGCAAGTGGTGAAATTTCACGATATCGCGTCGGTGCTTCCAGCCGACACCAAACTAGTGAAACCCGAAGAGCGGCAGGCAATTCTCGCGGCGCGGCGACGCGCCGTATACGAAAGGTTCGCGCGATGACATTCTCAGCTGACGCCCTCGAAGACGGCGCTCGCGCGGCAACCGGACTGGACGATTTCGGTTCGTCCTACTATCGGGAGGGGCTCGAGCGCACCGTTGACGCGTTGAACACCGAAGCCGGCCTCAATGACATGGGCGGCGTGATCCAACACGCCACCATCAGCAACGCGCTGATTCAGCGGCTCAAGATCGAGGACGCCTACAAACAGCACCCCGAGATGGACAACGAGATCATCGACGGTCCGGTCTTTGTGATCGGTCTGCCCCGCACCGGCACAACGGCATTGAGCCAACTGGTGGCCGCCGATCCTCAGTTCCGTTCGCTGCGCATGTGGGAATCGCAGCAGCCGACGCCACCGCCCGAGGCGGCAACCCAGCACACCGATCCCCGGATCGCGCAGGCTGAAGCGGGCATTGAGATGCTGAATGATATGTTCCCGCTGATGAAGACGATGCACAACTCGGAGGCCACTGCGGCCACCGAATGTCAGGATCTGATGGGAATGAGCTTCCGTACCTTTCACTTTGACGGTGTAGTGCGCGTCCCGAGTTATCTGTCGTGGCTGATGGACTGCGACATGCGCGAGACATACACGTACCATCGCCGGGTTCTCAAGCTTTTACAGTGGCACTGCAAGCCGAGCCTGTGGCACCTCAAGACACCCGTTCATATTTTCGCTCTCGATGCGCTCGTCGACGCATATCCGAACGCGAAATTCATGTGGAGCCATCGTGATCCGGCCAAGGTGCTGGCTTCGGTATGCAGCCTCATCAAATACGTGCGCAGCTGGAGCAGCGACCGCGACGACGCCGACGAACTCGGCGCCGAGCAGCTCGCGAGCTGGGCGGAGGGTGTGCGGCGGGCGATGGACTTCCGCAAGCGGGTAGGCGACGACCGTTTCGCCGACGTATCGTTCGCCGACCTGCAAGTCAATCCGGTCGGCGCGTTGGAGGGCGCCTACAAGCAGCTGGGCCTGGGCTTCACCGATGCGACGCTGCGCTCGGTTGAGCAGTGGGCCGATGGGCACAAACCGGGCTCTCATGGTGCGCACGACCCCCACCTATCCGACTACGGACTGACGCCCGACCGAGTCCGTGCCAGCTTCGCCGAATATCTCGCGACGTACGATGCGACAGCTTGACTCGATAGAGAGCAGTCAGCATGCTGCCGGCCGCGCCAGGCGGCGGCGTGACAAACTGAGTCCCGACCCCGATGTGCACCGTGCGATTCTTGCGGCCGCGTCGATCATTGTTCGCGAGCAAGGGGTACGAGGCCTCAACATCGCAGATGTGCTTGAGCGCTGTCAGTTGGGCACGCGGGCTTTTTACCGGCATTTCGAATCCAAAGATCAGCTCGTGGCGGCGGTTTTCACGGAAGCTGCTGTCAGCGAGACGCGCCGGCTGCGGCGCAAAATGAGAGCGAGCGCGACTCCGATAGAAGCGGTAGCGGCTTGGATCGACGCCCGACTTGACGTGGCCTCCGACAACCGCGTCGGTGCAAGCCTGCGCGAAGTGTCGTCAGAGGCCCAAACATTGATGTTCACCTCGCCCGAACTCGTTCAAGCGGCGTTCGCCACAATTCTCAAACCGCTCGTCGAGCAGCTCGAGCGTGGTCTGCGCGAGGGCGTGTTTCACGATATCGATCCGGTGACTGACGCCGAGATCGTGCAAGGCGCGGTGTGGGCGTGCACGCAACGACAATGGGCGACGCGAAGCGCCGTGCGCGCTGACGTCCGTAGGCAGGCAATTCGGGCTTGTCTACGCGCATTGGGCTGCACTGAAGAAGCCGTCACCGAAGTCCTCGCGGCTCGGGGCGTCATCACCCGAAACAGCACCGAGTAGAAAGAGTCACCATGGACCTGGGTTTGGCTGGATCGAAAGCCGTTGTCACCGGCGGTAGCAAGGGCATGGGCCTGGCTATTGCCCAGACACTGGCAGCCGAGGGTGCAAGCGTCGCGGTAATGGCTCGAGACAAGGCAGCGCTGGACAGCGCGGTCGAGTCGTTGCGGGCGGCGGGCGCTCCTGACGCCGTCGGAATCAGCGTCGACATGGCCGACGCTGATTCCATCGCCGCCGGCTTCGCGGAAGTGTCGCAGCGTTGGGGACAACTCAATAGCCTGGTGCACACCATCGGCCCGGGCGACGGCTATTTCGAGGAGATGAGCGACGCAGACTGGGATGTGGCGTTCGGCCTCGGCACGATGTCGGGTGTGCGCTCGATCCGCGCGTCCCTGCCGATGCTGCGTGCCGCCGAATGGGCACGCATCGTGACGCTGTCAGCTCATTCGATTCAGCGGCAGAGCCCACGCATCGTCGCCTACACTGCAGCCAAGGCGGCTCTGACCAGCGTCACCAAGAACTTATCGAAAAGCCTTGCCAAGGATGGCATTCTGGTCAACTGCGTCTGCCCGGGGACTATCGTCACGGCCAGCTTCACCGAAAACCTCAAAGACATCCTGGCCGCCGACGGCCTGGACGCCAGCGACCCCGTGCATGTGATGAAGTGGATCGAAGACAACTTCCATCAACCCTGCGATCTTGGCCGTGCCGGCCTGCCCGAGGAGATCGCGTCCATAACCACATATCTGGCATCGCGGCGCAACGGCTATGTCACCGGCGCAACCGTGAACGTCGATGGCGGATCCGACTTCGTCTGAACGAAGGGGAGTTACTTCGTCCCGCGTGCAAGTCGCGCCGGGGCCGATGCGAGTACGCGCTCGGCGCGCTCGATGATCGCATCGAGGGTGAACTCGAACTCAACGTCGACGATCGTGTGCCCCTTGGTCTCCAGTTGGTTGAGCAAGGGGTGCGCCGTGGTCACTCCGGTGACGCGCCGACGGCCAGCCTGCTGCGCGGCGGCGTTGAGGCGTTCGATCATCGCGGTACCCCGGCTGTGCGCGGACAGGGCGAGATACACCGTCAGCGCGTCGTCGGGCTTGAATCCCGCGTCATTCACCATCGTCTTGACGACGTTCTCCATGTTGTCGACGGAGGCGTGGGTCGCCTCCGGACTCAGTTCGCCAGAGCGCATCAATACAAGTTCGCAGAGGACCGGGTTCTCTTGAAACACCTGGCGCATCTTTCGAAAGTGGTTGCGCAGCCCATCCTGCCAGGGTCCGCCCCCCTCGAATGGCATCGTGAAATGGTATTGCTTGATCGCCCGATCCGTCATCGCGTCCAGCAAGTCTTCCTTTTTGCGGAAGTGCCAATAGATGCTGGTCAGCGGGACCCCGAGGTGCCTCGCGACTAGGGGCATGCTCAGCCCGCCAAGGGACACGTCCTCGGCCAACTCGAACGCACCGGTGATGATGTCCTCGACGTCGAGCGACCCGCGTGGGCGCCGCTTAGGCTTGGCGCTGCGCCCGAGTGACGCCGCTGCAGCGCTGGAATCGGCCATCTTTCGCTCCTCAACTAGCCCTCGACCGGATGCCCCGAGATCGCATAAGATCATCGTTACCGTAATGTTCACCATAACAGCTTCGGTCATACCCGGCCGAGTGAAAGGCAGCGTATTGAGGATTCCGTCGTACGACAAGCTCTTCATCGGCGGCCGATGGGAGACTCCGTCGACCGCGGAACGCATTTCGGTGATATCGCCCTATACCGAGCAATCCATTGCGGAGGCGCCGAGCGCCTCCATCGCCGACGTCAATAACGCGGTCGCCGCCGCGCGCCGGGCGTTCGACCATGGCCCCTGGCCGAAGATGTCGCCGCTGGAGCGGATGGAGAAGGTCGAGAAGCTTGCCGCCGTCTACGGCGGCCATGTCGACGAGATGGCCGATCTCATCACCGCCGAGATGGGTTCGCCGACCAGCTTTTCCAGACTCGGCCAGGCCTCGGGGCCGCTGTCGATGATCCAGTTCGCACTCGAGGTGGGACGGGAGTTTCCCTGGCAGGAGCGTCGCCAGGGCTGGCTCGGTGAGGTCCACCTGCGCAGGGCGCCGATCGGCGTGGTGGCCGCGATCGTGCCATGGAACGTGCCCCAGTGCCTGCTCATCCCCAAGCTAATTCCGGCCCTGATCGCGGGATGTTCGGTCATCGTCAAACCCGCGCCCGAAACCCCACTGGACTCGCTGTGGCTCGCCGAAATGATCGAAGACGTCGGGTTACCTGAGGGCGTGGTGTCGGTGCTGCCCGGTGCCGGTGATGTCGGCGAGGCACTGGTGCGCCACCCCGGCGTCGACAAGGTGGCCTTCACGGGGTCGTCGGCTGTCGGGCGGCATATCGCGGAGATCTGCGGCAAGCAACTCAAAAGGGTCAGCCTTGAACTCGGTGGCAAATCGGCGGCCATCATTCTCGATGACGCCGACATCGGCCGGACCGTCACCGCGCTGAAGATGGCCAGCCTGATGAACAACGGGCAGGCGTGTGTCGCGCAAACCCGGATCCTGGTCAGCGAGAAACGCCACGACGATGTGGTCGACGCGCTAGCCGAGATGATGTCAGGCCTGGTGGTCGGTGATCCGGCCGATGAGACGACCGACATCGGACCGCTTGTCACACAACGGCAGCAGCAGCGAGTGCAGGACTACATCCGCGGCGGTGTCGAGGAGGGTGCGCGGCTGGTTCTCGGCGGCCACGACAATCCGACCGACCGCGGCTGGTTTGTCCGCCCGACGCTTTTCGCCGATGCGTCCAACGACATGCGCATCGCCCGCGAGGAGATTTTCGGGCCGGTGTTGACCGTCATCAAATACGCTGACGAGGACGACGCGGTGCGAATTGCCAACGACAGCGAATACGGGCTCGCCGGATCGGTTTTCACGCGTAATGCCGCGCACGGCTTGGAAATCGCCGCCGGTGTCCAGACCGGGACGTATGGCATCAACATGTTCATGCTCGACATCAAAAGTCCGTTCGGCGGGATGAAGCAGTCCGGAATCGGGCGTGAGTTCGGCGAAGAGGGACAGAGCGAGTACGTCGAGGTCCAGACCGTAGTCAGCGCGAGCAAATTACCTGCACTGCAGGACCCCGCCCCGCAAGACAAAGACCCCCAGTGAGGCCCGATGGATCTCTCTGACACCTCATTCGGCCAGCGCCTCCACGACCGCGCGCTGGCGGACCCGGACGAAATCGGGCTGACGGTGGTGGCGATCGACGGTACTGCCGTGGACCTGACGTTGAGCGAACTCGACCGCCGAGCCAACCAGTGGGGGCGGGCCCTCATCGATGCCGGCGCGCGCGTCGGCTCCTACGTCGTGCTCGCCATCCCGAATTCGGTTGACCTGGTGTTGGCCAGCCTAGGCTGCTGGAAGGCCGGGGCCGTGCCGGTCCCGATGCGGTGGGACCTACCCGATTGGGAACGCACCAGACTGCTCGAAATCATCGGGCCCGCGGTGACATTGGACGCCCGCACTCGTGAAGCGATCGTGGCATCGGCCCAAAGCCAGCCCGGAGAACCGGTTCCGCCGGCGATCTCACCTAGCGTCAACGGCATCTGCAGCAGCGGTTCGACCGGCTTGCCCAAAGTCATCGTCACCCTGCAGCCGGCGATCTGGACCGGACGCCACGGAGTGCCCTTCCTGGAGCACTGGACCACCGTCGACCGACCCCAGACGATTCTGGTGCCCGGTCCGATGTATCACACCAACGGGTTCAACACGTTGACGTACCTGCTCAGCGGTGATCACTTGGTGATACTCGAAAAGTTCAGTGCCGTAGGCGCTCTCGACGCGATCGAGAAGTATCGCGTCACCAACTTCACCGCCACTCCCACCATGCTGGCCCGCATCGCCGACACGCCAGATATCGACGACCGCGATCTCTCCAGCGTGGTCTGGTTGATGCAGGGCGCCGCGCCGATGCCACCCACCTTGCTGCGCCGGTGGTTCGAACTGCTCAGCCCGGCACAAGTTGTGATGGCCTATGGGATGACGGAAAACCTAGGCCTGGCCGCCCTGCGTGGCGACGAATGGCTGGCCCACCCCGGTAGTGTCGGCCGTGGCTTCCGGGACACCGAGATTCGCATTCAGCGCCCCGACGGGTCATCCGCGCCAGTAGGTGAGATGGGCGATATCTACCTGAAGGCGCCCATGAGTGGACTCTACGAATACCTGGGCGGCGCCGAGCTGCTGCCGGCTACCGAGGATGGCTTCCGTACGGCAGGCGATATCGGCTATCTCGATGCGGACGGCTACCTCTACGTCGCCGACCGCCGAACCGACATGATCGTCACCGGCGGCGCGAATGTGTTTCCCGCCGAGGTGGAATGTGCCCTCGCGGACCATCCGGATATCGTCGACATCGTAGTGATCGGTTTGCGTGATCCCGAATGGGGACGCCGGGTGCACGCTGTCATCGAGCCGGGCGACCCGGCTCGAGCGCCGAGCGCACAAGAGGTCATCGCCTATGCCAAGAGTCGACTTGCTGCGTACAAGGTGCCCAAGACCGTCGAGTTCGTCAACGAGATTCCCCGCACCGCCGCAACGAAAGTCAATCGTTCGGCCATGATCGAGGTGCGTGGCGGATGACTGAAGCGGTATCGACGATTGCCGCCCTGATCCGGGCACGTGCTGGGGACGACAAGGTGGGTTTGTTCTACGGCGAGCGCTCCTGGACGTGGCGACAGATCGTTGCGGAGTCCGCCGTACGGGCGGCGTGGCTGCGCTCGACGCTCGATCCGGCGCGACCGCCCCATATCGGCCTATTGCTGCCGAACGTGCCCGAATTCGTGTTCCAGACCTTCGCCGCCGCCTTGGTCGGCGCGTGCGTCGTCGGTGTCAATCCGGCGCGGCGCGGCGCCGAGCTGGCACGCGATATCGAGCACACGGAATGCCAATTCGTGCTGGCGAACGCCATGTACGCCGATCTGTACCCCAGCGTTATCCGCGTCGAGGACCAACCGTGGGCCGAATACATAGGTGCCCCCCTGCCCGCTGAAGATCCGGCGCCGTCGTCGTTGATGTTCTTGCTCTTCACCTCCGGTTCGACGTCGGCGCCCAAGGCGGCAATGCGCAGCCAGGCGCGGTTCGCCAGGGATGCCGCTACGGGGGTGAGTGCCAAGGACGTGCTGTACTGCCCGATGCCGCTGACCCATGGTAATGCGCTGACGTCGACGCTGTTTCCTGCGCTGGGCGAGGGCGCGAAACTCGTACTGCGCGAAAAGTTCTCGGCGACAGCCTGGCTTGAGGACGTTCGTCGGCACGGGGTCACGTTCACCACGACGGTCGGGCGAGCGCTCAGCTATGTGCTTTCGACGCGGCCGACCGAACATGACCGCGACCATCGGCTGCGCGTCGTGCTCGCACCCGAGGCCTCGCCTCGCGACATTGCCGCCTTCACCAAGCGCTTCGGGGCCGCCGTGGTAAGTGGTTATGGGTCAAGCGAGGGCGGCATCGCGCTCATGCCGTCTCGTAAGCCCGGCGCGCTGGGCGTCGCCCCGGCTGGAACCGACATCGTCGTTCTCGACGAGGCCGGAATGGAATGCGAAACCGCACAATTCGACACCGGTGGACGGTTGATTAATGCCGAGCGTGCGATCGGAGAACTGGTTCGGCGCAACGCGGGCAGGGCGTTCGAAGGCTACTGGGGCAACCCCGAAGCCGAGGCCGACCGACTGCGCGATGGATCGTTCTTCTCCGGGGATCTGGCCTACCGCGACCAAGACGGCGTCTTCTGGTTCGCCGGCCGCGTCGGAGACTGGCTGCGGGTCGATTCGGAGAATTTCACCGCCGCCCCCATCGAGCGGATCATCGCGCGCTACCACGCCGTGACTGGCGCCGCCGTAGTCGGTGTGCCGGATCCGCTGGCCGGCGATCAGGTGCTCGCCGCCATCGAGCTGGCTCCGGAACATAGGTTCGACCCGGCTGACTTCGTCGAATTCCTCTCTACACAAGCCGATCTCGGCACCAAATGGGCGCCCCGTTTCGTGCGGATCACCACTGGGCTGCCGGTGGTGGGCAACGGCAAGACCGATAAGAAGCCACTGCGGCGCGAGGCATGGTTGTGCCAAGACGAAGTCTGGTGGCGCCCACCGCGCGCGGACGGATACCGACTGATGACCGCCCAGGACCGTTCGGCGCTCCACGAGGAGTTCGTGGCCCACGAACGCACCGCGCTTTACCCCCAGCCCAGTTCGACCTAGAGGAGATCCCGTGCCCGTCCACTACCAACTCGGGGCCCGCGACGGTGCCGAACATGTCGTACTCGTCACCCTCGACCGGCCAGAAGCCAAGAACTCCTGCGACCTTGAGCATTTCCACCAGCTCGCGCAGGCGTGGAAGCGCTTCGCGGCCGAGGATGAGGCGTGGGTTGCCATCTTCACCGGCGTCGAACGTTGCTTCATGTCGGGGGCCGACCTGTTGACCTACGTTCCCGAGATCACCGCGCTGGCAAAGCAGATCAAGGCGGGCGAGGTTGCCTCGGTAAACGGCTACTCGCTGTCCGATGGCACTGACGCCGTGCTGCGCGGCACCAAGATCTACAAGCCGATCATCGCCGCGGTCAACGGGCCGTGCGTGGCGGGCGGCATGGAGATGCTCGGCGGCGTCGACATCCGGGTAGCTACCGAGCACGCCACCTTCGGCGTGCTGGAACCTGCCCGGGGCCTGTTCGCCGGTGGCGGGACCACGGTGCGGCTACCCCGTCAGATTCCGTACGCCCAGGCGATGGAGTTGCTGCTTTGCGCCGACCGTATCGATGCACAGCAGGCCTATCGGATGGGCCTGCTCAACGCGGTCGTGCCCGAGGAAGTCCTGTTGGATAAGGCCTTCGAGTATGCCGCGCGCATCACCAAGAACGCGCCCCTGGCGGTTCAGGCCACCAAGCGCAGCGTGTTGGAAGGCCTCAAAGTCGACATGCGTGAGGCGTACAAGATCGAGGCGCGGATCTCCCAGGAGATCTTCATGACCGAAGACGCCAAGGAGGGGCCGCGGGCATTCGCCGAGAAACGGCAACCGAAGTGGTCCGGGCGTTGATGGCCACGAACTCGTCGCGGTCTCTGTGCCTGATCGGCGCATCGCAGCATACGGTGCGCGGTGGCGGTGCGCCCGAGCCGTTGGAGAGCTGGGTGTCCCGCGCGCGGGAAGCCGCCGCGGCAGCGGGAACCGAGGACGCTCTCGTGGATATCGATTCGCTTCAGGTGGTGTTCTGCCAGACGTGGCCCTACGACGATCCGGTGGGTCGGCTCGCGATCGCGGTGGGCGCGTCACCGCGGCACCGGTTCTACTCTGGGATAGGCGGCACCACACCCCAGTTACTGCTCAACCAGACCGCAGAGGCGATGCTGCGCGGCGAACTGGACCTGGCACTGATCGTCGGAGGCGAGGCGCTCGCCACGACCCGTCAGGCCAAAAAGGCCGGTGAGCGGCTGCCGTGGAGCTACCGCCACTCCTCGCCGTTCCCTTGGGCACCACCGCATCCCGCCGAGACGGCCCACGAGGTGATGCAAGCCTGGGAGACATTTCCGCTGTGGGACACCGCCCGCCGGGCACGACGGGGTGCCTCGCTGGCAGAGGATGCCGCCGAAGCCGCCACCGTGATGGCGGCGATGAGCCGGGTCGCTGCGGTCAACCCGCACGCTTGGCGGCCTGTCGCCCTGGATGCGGCAACCGTGGGGACACCCACACCGGACAACCGCTACGTCGGGTGGCCCTACACCAAACACGAGGTCGCGGTGATGGACGTCGATATGTCCGCCGCGCTTCTGGTGGCGACCGGCGAAAAAGCTGACGAGCTCGGGGTCAGTCCAGACGGGCGTCTCTACCTGACCGGCTGGGCGTACGCGGAGGATCCCGAGAGCATCGCCGAGCGGGCGGACATGTCCCGTTCGGAGGCGATGGCGGTCACCGGCAGGCATGCCCTGGCCCTGGCCGGCGTCGGTCTGGACGATATCGACGTCTTCGACCTCTATTCCTGTTTCCCCTCCTCGGTGCGGCTTGGCGCCGACGCGCTCGGGCTCGCCCTTGACGATCCGCGCGGGATGACCGTAACCGGCGGCCTGCCCTACGCGGGCGGTCCGGGCAGCGCCTACCAATTGCACGCCATCGCCAGTGCTTTCGATCGATTTCGGCAGCGATCGGGACGCGCGCTGATCACCGGAGTGGGGATGCACCTGGCCAAACATGTCGCGGCCGTCTGGTCCTCGACACCAGGACCGGCAGAGCCGCCGGACCATGCGGCGCTGCAAGCCGAAGTCGACGCGGCGCAGCCGCGAGAGCCGCTGCTGACGACTTGGGCGGGCCCGGGCGAGGTGCTGGCCTACACCGTGGCGCACGGCAGGGACGGCACCCCGCAGAGCGGGCTGGTCGTCCTCGATACCGCGGCCGGTCGGGCGCTGGCCCGCGTGCACGAACCCGACTTGCTCACCGACGCCGAGTCCCGCGAACTCGTCGGCGCGACCGTCACGGTGAGCACCGACGGAACCCGCAACGAAGCGCGCTGGTGAGGTCGATGTTCGCTAACAGAGTTCTTCTCGTAACGAAAGGCTTGGGATGACAACCAACTCCGATTCCCCGACCGTCGACCCAATTACCGCATCGGTGATCCGATCGGCCATGGAGACAATCTGTTTCGAGATGGCGACGTACGTCTCCCGGACGGCGACGACACCGATCCTGAATCAATCCAACGAGCGCAACGCGACCATCCTCGACGCGCACGGCCGATTGGCCGCGCTGTCAGTGGGGATCCCGCAGTTCATGCTCTCCTCGACTCTGCCGGTGAGGTTCGCCAGCGAGTTCTTCGAAGGGGATCTGTATCCGGGAGATGTGATACTGGCGAACGACCCCTTCCACGGGGGTGGGCATCTGCCGGATGTAAACGTTTTTTCCCCGGTGTTCGACCCGGACGGCCGGTTGGTGCTCTTCGCCTCCATCCAATGTCACCACGGTGACACCGGCGGCGCGATGGCCGGCGGCTACAACGTTTTCGCCAAGGACATCTGGAGCGAGGGCGTGCGCTATCCGCTGCTGAAGATCATCGAAGCCGGCAAGGAACGTCGCGATGTCGTGCTGACCATGCGGGCCAACAATCGGCTGCCCGGCTTCGTCGGCGACCTCCGCTCCCAGGTGGGCGCCGCCCAACTCGGCGCGCGCCGGCTCGGCGAGATCATCGCCGAATACGGCTCGCACACGGTCGATGCCGCGGTCAACTGGTCCATCGGCGACGCCACCGAGCGCTTCGCCGCGGAGATCACGGGCTGGCCTGACGGCACTTACGAGGCCGACGTCTACGTCGATTCCGATCCGGCGGGCAACCAGGACATTCACGTGCATGTCGCGATCACCGTCGAGGGTGATCACCTGATCATCGATTTCGAGGGATCGGATACCCGCCCGCACATCAATGCGTGGTCGACATTCGGCAACACCCGCGGCAACGTCATCGCGCAACTTGCCAGCCTCGTCGACCCATCGATCCCTAAGAACGAGGGCTTCTTCGACTGCATCGACCTGCGGGTACCCGAGGGCTGTTGCCTGAATCCGCCTGAAGGCAAACCGGTTTCCAGCGGAACCCACCACCCCGGCGTCGAGGTCGGCGACGCGATCGCCATCGCGATGAGTCAAATCATTCCGGATCGGTGCTGCCCGCAGAGTTACAAGTTCGGCAGCCCCCGGCAGATGTGGGGCGACGAGGATCCGCGTACCGGAAAGGCGTTCTTCGATCACGGCGGCGAGGTCAGTGCCGGTTGGGTGTGCGCCGCACGCGGGACCGATGGGTGGGGAGCGTTGTCCGCGTCCAACGGCAACCTGATCAAGGCCAGTGCGGAGATCAACGAGCAGCTGTTCCCGCACGTGCTGCGGGGTCGCAACTACCTGACCGATTCGGGAGGGCCCGGCCAGTGGCGCGGCGGCTGCGGCAGTGAATTCGTCAAAGAAGTTCGCACTCCGACGTTCGTCAACCAGTACGTAGTCAACCAGCGGCACACGCAACCGGGAATCGCCGGTGGGCACAATGGCTCTCCGGACCACTGCGTAGTCGGTGCCGAGGTGGTCGCGCCCGCGGTCTCCGGGGTCAAGCTGGAGACCGGGGAACGGTTGGTGTACCGGTTCGGTGGTGGCGGTGGCTGGGGCGACCCACTGCTGCGCGACCCCAAGACGGTCCTGGATGACGTCTGGGACGAGTACGTCTCGGTCGAAGGTGCACTGCGCGACTACGGCGTGGTGATCACCGGGTCCCTCGAAGATATGACGCTGGCACTGGACGCCGAAGCCACCGTTCTCGAGCGAAAAGGACGCCACGCGTGAACAACGACGCTCAGTACCGGATCGGGGTCGACGTCGGCGGCACATTCACCGACTGCGTTCTGCGCCGCCCCGACGGCACGCTGCAGATGCAGAAGTCGCCAACCACGCCCGATGACCAAAGCGACGGCGTGCTGGCCGGGCTGACGCTACTGGCCGGCGGCGAGGGCATGACGCTGTCGGGGTTACTCGGCCGCACCCGGACCATCGTGCACGGAACCACCACCGGCGATAACACCATGATCCAGATGACCGGTGCGCCAACCGGATTGATCGTAACCCGTGGGTTCCGCGACGAGATCGAGTTCCGCCGCTGCTACAAGGAAGACATCTGGGACCCCGCGCTGCCGGCGCCCCGGCCGATTGCCCGACGCCGGGTGCGGCTCGAAGTCGACGAACGGCTGACCGCCGAAGGCGACATCGACACCCCGCTGGACGAGGAGCAGGTGCGGGCGGCCGCCACGAGGCTGCGCGCGTTCGGCGTCACATCGATCGCGATCTGCTTCCTGCATTCATATCTCAATCCGGCCCACGAGCTGCGGGCCCGCGAGATCGTGCTGGAGGAGTATCCCGACGTCGAGATGATCTCGCTGTCGCACGAAGTCCTCTCCAAGCCGCCGGAGTTCGAGCGCACGTCGACGACTCTGGTCAATGCCTATGTCGGACCGCCGATCGCCCGGTACCTGAATCGGCTGGCCGCGCGCCTGGCCGAGGCCGGGTATGCCTACGAGCTGCTGGTGGCCACCTCGGCGGGTGGCCTGGCCACCGCCGCTACCGCCGCCAAGCGGGCCGTCGCCACCATCGGCTCGGGTCCGACCGGCGGCGTCAGCGCGGCGGCCGAGGCGGCGGGCAAGGGCCGGCATCGGAGACGTCGTCAGCGTGGATATGGGGGGCACCAGTTACGACGTCTGTCTGATCCGTGACGGTCGCCCTGAGATCAAGATGGACTGGAACTGGTTCCAGCGCTACTGCATCGGCATCCCGATGGTCGATATCCCGTCGGTGGGTGCCGGTGGCGGATCGATCATCTGGGAGGAGGCCGGCATCCTGCACGTCGGACCGCACTCCGCGCAGAGCCAGCCGGGGCCGGTCTGCTATTCGCGTGGCGGCACCGAACCGACGGTCACCGACGCCGACCTGCTGCTGGGTCGCATCGACCCGGTCGGGTTCAGCAATGGGCGGATGAAGCTCGATCTGCCCGGCGCGGAAGCGGCGCTCGCCGATCTCGGCGGGCGGGTCGGGATGGATGCCTACGAAGTGGCCGGTGCCGCGGTTCGTCTGGTCGATGCGTTGATGACCGACGCCATCCGGCGCGTGCTGTCGCTGGCCGGCGCCGATCCACGCAAGCTGTCGCTCGTTGCGTTCGGTGGCATGGGCGGCCTGCACGCAACCTCGCAGGCCCGCGCTCTCGGCATGCGTCAGGTGCTCATTCCCCGCGCGGCGGCAGGGCTTTCGGCCTTGGGTCTGCTGACCACCAACCACGTCGTCGACAATTCGAGGGGGTTCATCTCGCCTTGGCAGGAGGTGGATGTCGATCACCTCACGTCACTGGCCGATGAATTGGAGACGCTGTCGCTCGATGAGCTTCGGGTGGCGGGCGTGCCGGACGAGGCGATCCGGCTGGAATGGTCGCTGCTGCTGGTCTACCCCGGCCAGACCTTCGACGCCGTCATCCCCGTCGATGATCCCACCGATATAGCCGGGGCGGTGGAAACCTTCCATCGCCGCAACGCCGAAGCGCGACTCATCGAGGCCCGGGCGCAGGAGCCGATCGTCCGCGGCGTCCGGCTGGTCGCGATCGGGGAGGTCACCAAGGCGATATCGCCCTCTGCCGGAGACGAATCGACGCCCCGGCCGATCGGGCATCGCCGGATCTGGGTCAGTGAAGGTTGGCAGGACGACGCGGCGGTGTACGACCTGGAGGATCTGACGTCCGGCGCCACGATCGACGGTCCGGCGGCACTGCAAAGTGCCTACACGACGATCATCCTTCAACTCGGCGACCGGGCAACGTGCCTGCCGGACGGCAACATTCGGATCGACATCGGCTGACCCTCGGGTCACCTAACGCATAGTGCGTTTGTCGACAGGGTGCTGGCTCCGTTCGAACCGGGCCTTGTTGGCGATGGCGAATTCGTCGACGGTCGTCGCCGGTGTCCCGGTGACGACCTCGATGAGATTGCTCGCTCCGGCGAAGATTCCGTCCTGGTAGTCCTGAGCGACGTGACTGAGGTGCTGGATCAGAAACGGCGGATACCCCTGGTCGGATAGGGCTTGGGCGAAAGCCGGGATCTCGATCGGTTCATAACGCACCGGGATGCCCAGTGCCGCGGAGAGCTTGTCCGCGATCTCGTAGTGGTTCAGGTCGACCGGACCGTAAAGCGGGTAGATCTGGCCGGCGTGCGGCGCTGGGTTGGCCAACAAGGCCGCCACGAAACGCCCCTGGTCGGCGGCGGCGATCGGGGCATGTCTGCCTTCCCCGAACGGCAGGCGCAGCACCGCCGCTCCGTCGTCGCGGGTCCACCCGGCCCTGCCGGCGGACCACTGATGGGACAGCCATTCGGAGAAGAACGTCGGGCGGATGTGCGTGGTGTTTATCGCGGTGCGATCGAGTAGCCGCTCGGCGAGCCAATGCCGTTGCGCGGCATGACTGTTAGCTTGCCGCCGCGCCGAGATCTGAGACATGTTCACCACCGCACGCACGCCCGCTTCGCTGGCAGCCTGCGCAAAGATGGTGGTGGCGTCCACTAAATGTTCTTCGATGGGATAGCAGAAGTACGCTCCGGTGACGCCGGCGACCGCTGATGACACATCGTGGAAATCGAGTAGATCGCCCTGGATGACCTCGGCGCCCAGGGCTTTGAGCAAATCGGCTCTCTGGTCGAAGCTGCGCACCAGCGCGCGGACGCGGATACCGCGTCCCCGCAGCGCCTCAACCGTGGCAATCCCAGTCTTTCCGCTGGCTGATGCCACCAGAATCAGATCTTCACCGTCTGCAATGGGCATTGCTCTCACCTTCTCTTCAGAACTTCTCTTCAGAACCGAGCGATTTTCGATCGGATGTCAGCCGTCAAGGCTGAAAGTCTTTCGCAGCGAGCGGTCCACCATGCGGGGCGGCATCCACCGGCGCAGCCGGCTGAGCAGCGCCGCCTGGCCACCGACCGGGAGCCGGGTGAACCGTGACGCGTTGATCGCTCGCTCGATGGTGGCCGCGACCGCCGTCGGGTCGGGGGCGTTGGAGATCTGATGGTTGATGCTGTCGATGACGCGCTCGCGCTGAACGGCGTATGCGTCCAGTGGGTTCTCGGCGCGGGGCGAGGCCGCGTCGATGTTGGTGCGGGTGAATCCGGGCTCGACCAGTACGACCCGGACGCCGAAGTCGCGTACCTCGTGATCCATCGACTCCGACAGCCCCTCGATGGCATGTTTGGAGGCCGCATAGACCGCCATGTACGGCGAAGGCAGGAAGCCCAGCACCGAGCTGACGTTGACGATCCGCCCCGCGTGTTGGCGCCGCATGGCGGGCAACACGGCCTGACTCATCCTCAGCACTCCGAGCACGTTGGTCTCCAATAGCGATCGGGCTTGGTCGATCGAGGTCTCTTCGCCGCACCGAGGATGGAGATGCCGGCGTTGTTGACCAATGCGTCGATCCGCCCGGCCTTCTCCAGAACGGCCGGCGACGGCGGCGTTCACCGAGGCGTCGTCCGTCACGTCCAGGGCAACGAGCTCGGCGCCATGCAGACAGCGAAACGGCGTCGGGCCGGCGAGCGCCGGCGAATACTCGATACCCGCGCGCGGCGAGGTGCTCCGCGGTTGTCTTTCCGATGCCCGAAGAAGCACCAGTGACGAGAACGACTTGCTCTCTGGCTGCCACTGCATTCCTTTCGATCAGCCCATTAATGATGACCATCATGCTTGGCTTGGACAATACATGATGGGTATCATGAATGCCATGCGCTATCCCGCGGAGGACACCGCCGAACGGCACGAGCACATCCTGGATGCGGCGTCACAAATGTTCCGGCAAAGCGGATTCGACGGCGTCAGCGTCGCGGCGGTGATGAAGGCGGCCGGACTCACCCACGGCGGCTTCTATGCCCACTTCGAGTCCAAGGACGCCCTCGCCGCGGCCAGCGTCGAGCGTTCGCTGTCGGAAACGCTCGATCTCGTCGAGCAGGCCAGCGAGGCGGCCGAGCCTCTCGTGACACTCGTCACCGAATACCTCTCGGCGCAGCACCGCGACGACCCCGCCAGTGGCTGCACCATGGTGTCGCTCGCCTCAGAAATCAGCCGGGCAAACGGACCCGTGCGCCACACGTTCACCGCTCAGGTTCGTGCGTTGGTCGAACGAATAACCGGTAAGTTCTTTCCCGCCCAGCGGTCCAACGGACGCGCCGAAGCAATCGTGATGATGTCCACGTTCGTCGGCGCTCTGCTTATCGCGCGGGCCGTCGATGACCCTGTTCTCTCTGCGGAAATACTTGCGGCCAACCGGGCCCACTTCGGGGTGGGGCCCGAGGTGGCGGAATAACCGGAACGCAGCGGGTAGTTCAGCTGGTGTGAGCGACTGCAGCGCGCGAAATGTGCTGCCCGCGGTCCTGTTCCTGCTTTTCGCCACGGGATGGGCGGCCAACCACTTTGCGGCCATGCTGCCGGTCTTCGCCAGCAGCGAAGGCCTGTCACACCAGGCGCTCGACGGAGCGTTCGGAATCTATGCCGTTGGCCTGCTACCCGCATTGCTTGGCGGAGGTTCACTGTCGGACCGGCTGGGTCGGCGACCTCTGCTGCTGACCGGGGCGGCGGTCGCGGGCCTGGGGAATCTGTCTCTGCTGTGCGTGCACGACCAGTCCGGCATCTTCATCGGTCGCCTGATCGTGGGCGTCGGGGTAGGGGTGGCGATGAGCGCCGGCACCGCCTGGAGCGCCGAGATCGGTGGAGGGTCGGGATCGGTTCTTGCAGGCGTATCGCTGAGCGCGGGTTTCGGTTGCGGCCCGTTTGTTTCGGGACTTTTGGCGCAGTTCGCCGACTCGGCGACGTACGTGCCGTTCATCGTCACCATCGCGCTGTCGACGACGGCGGTGGTCGTCGGTGTCTTCCTGGCCCGGGTGCCATTCGACGAGGCAAGCCGGTACCGGCCCATCCAGACCGATAACGAGCGCGCCGAGCACGGCGGAAACATGATTGCGGCGTTGAGTTCGGCGTTGCCCATGGCTCTTTGGGTGTTCTCCTGCGCCACCGTCGCGATAGTGACGATGGCCGAACGAATGCAATACCGTTTCAGCGGACCCTGGGTCCCGGGTGTGGCCGCCGCGGTCACGCTGGCTGCAGGCGTGGGTATTCAGATGGTGGCCAGACGCCGCGGCTGGGGACGGTCCGCCGGCATCGTCGGGGCCGCGGTCGCTGCGGCCGGCTTCGGTGTCGTCGCCACCGCAGGCGACACTCCGTCGCTGGCTCTTTTCTTTCTCATCGCCCTCGTGCTCGGCATTGCTTACGGCCTCTGCTTACGCGAAGGCCTCATCGACATCGAGACCATGTCGCCGCCCAAGCTGCGCGGCACACTGACGGGCGTGTTCTACGTCGTGACATATCTGGGTTTTGGACTGCCCGTGCTATTGGTTGCGATCAAGCCGACAGTAGGGGCTGCCACTCCGATGCTCGTGCTAGCCGCGTTGGCTGCGACTGCCGCGGCGGTACGGGCCGTGCAGGTCTTTGGCCCGCGACAGTTGCGGATTCAGCACCATCAATTAGTGGCCTAGGTGTATCTCGCATGTGATCTCACCGCGACGGTGACGAAGGATGCTCATCAGCATGGCCGTGCTTGCGGGAGTCGCCGCTCTCGTGTTGGCAACCTGCGGCGGCTACTGCTTCGGTCGGCGCGCGGGCTCGACGCCGCCGACGTGGAAGCAGCGAACGAGTCGGATCGCTCTTGGGAAGCTGGCGATCAGCCTGCTGGCATTGACGACCGTGCGCCGGGTTCGGCGGAGCTTCCGTGCCGAGCGGGTGCCGTCCGACGCGGTCGGCGTCTGTCTGGCGCTTATCAGCAAGATCCCCGCCTATGCCAAAGTGTCCAACGACCGCATCTAGGGAGGGCAAAAACCGGTATGTCAGCACTGCAGGGCAAGGTCACGCTGGTAACCGGTGCATCGTCGGGCCTCGGTGCTGAGACGGCGCAACTGTTTTCCCGGCAGGGGGCAACGGTTTTCGGAATCGGCCGGGATGCCGGACGGTTGGCCGAGGTGTTCGCCGATGTGGAACATGGTTCATACGCAACGGTGGACGTCGCTTCGCCGCAGGCCTGCAGAGACGCGGTCGAGCAATGCGTCGCCGAGTTCGGCGGACTAGACGTCCTGGTCAACGTCGCCGGCCGGCATCAGATGCGCCGCACGGAGTCAATGACCGACGACGACTGGGCGCAGGATCTGGCGGTTAACCTGAACGGGCCGTTCTTCTTGTGCAGGGCCGCACTGCCCCACCTGCTGGAAAGGGGCGGCAACATCGTCAACGTCAGCTCCATTGCGGGCGTCGAAGGCCAGGCCTACTCGGCCGGCTACTGCGCCGCCAAGCATGGGCTGATCGGGCTCACCCGCGCGTTGGCAGTCGAGTACACCGCCGATCGTCTACGCGTCAACGCGGTATGCCCGGGCGGCATGCTGACACCACAAATCCAACAATTCAGTGCGCCAGAGAACGCGAACTTCGACCTGATCATGCGTACGGCCTCACCGCGCGGCATGATGGCGCCCCTCGACGTCTCGAACGTGATCGCCTTCCTTGCCAGCGATGCCGCGGCGGCCATCCATGGCGCCGTCTATCGGGTCGACAACGGCAAGGGCGCCGGCTAATCCGCGACGTGACCGCCGCGGATTAGGTATTTGGTCCCAATGCGCATTATTCTTGCGCGCGGCTATTCGTCGACCTAGGAAAACTCCTCATGCCTGCTCAGACCACGCTGCGCCGCACACAATCGGTTCGCAGCAGCCGTACCCAAAACGTCGCTCGACGGGTGAATTTCCCGACCGTCGGTCAGTGCTTCGACATCGAAGTCACCCGCGAAACCGACTGGTGGGTGATCCGAATCCCCGAGATTGGTGGAGTCACCCGCGCCGGCCGTCGCGCCACGGTCGAGCTGGCAGCCCGGGAATGCATCGCCGCCCGCACGGGCATTCCCATCGGCTACGTCGCAGTCTTTGTCACAAGCGAGACCCGTTAGCCCCAGGTCAGGGCACTCCCGCAGCGCCACCGTGGTTGCGCTCGCGGAACTTTCTGAGTGATCGCACCAACGAGGCCTCGATCAACTTGTCGTTGCCCTCGGAGATGAAGGTGTGCACCCGCTTCTCGAACAGGGCCCGCATCAACGGGTTGAACACTTCGTAGGTCTCACGGAAGTGAACCCTTGTTTTGCCGTCGCCGAGATCCTCCAGCCGGGTCCAGCCCGATGCCTTGGACCACAGCGGCTTGCCGATGGCGTCGTACCGCCACGACACCGGGCGCTTGGCCTCGGTGATCCATTCCCAGGATTGGGCTTTGCCGCCCGAGAGTAAATATTTCGGCACGGGAAAGTAACAGTGCCGCACCAATCCGTTGCCGTCTTCGTCCCCGGGGTGGAAGACCTCGATCTTCACGGTGTCCGTCTCGATACCCGCCCGATTGCGTTCCCAGATCACATCCCATACTTCTTCGGGCGTGCCCTCGACGGCGAAATCAAATCTGTGGTCCTGCACTGGTTCTCCTGTCCTTCGCGGCGTCTGATCGGGAATTCAGCACCGTGCCGCTCAACCACGCGGCCGCCTTTCCAGGAGGCGCTCGGCGGTGCCGCCGAGGAAGTCGGCCATGGCTGCTTCGTCCAAGGCAATTGCACGGGCGGCCCGCAGGGCCTTTTCCATCGGGAGGAACGGATGGTCCGAGGCGAACAAGACTCGCCCTCTGCCGCGGCGGGACCCCATGAACTTGATCAACGGGGGATGCATGTACTTGGCCAGGAAGGCTGAGTTCGAAAGGTAGAGGTTGGGCCATTTGAGCATGTACTCGATGAGCAGCTCCTCGTACGGGTGACCCATATGGGCGCCGATGACGACGAGTTCGGGGAAGTCGATCAGCACATCCTCGAGGAGAACCGGGTCCTGGCACCGCGACCTGACCCTCGGCCCGGGGATGCCGATATTGATCGAGACCGGCAGGCCCAACTCCTCGCAGGTGGCGTAGATCGGGTAGTAGAGGGCGTGGTTGAGCGGGTACTGGTCGACGAGGGGTGACACCCGGACGAGATCGACGGTCCCTTCGGCCGCGCGCCGGCGCACGGCCACACTCTGTTCCTTGGGCCGCGCCGGACGGTCGACGGACGTGGCGAGATACAACCGGTGGCGGTGCTCGGCGGCAAAGGCCAAGGTGTCGTCGTCCACCGCAGAAAGCGGCGTGCTCAGCACCCCGCGGTCCACGCCGACCCGGTCCATCTCCGCGACCAGGTCGAGCGGGGTCAGCCCATCGCGTACGCCGACGCCGAAGAATCCCTCGACCGACCCGAAACCCGACCTGCCCAAAAAGGCTGCCGCAGCCTCTTTGGAAAGCGCATTCACCCAAAGATCGATGACCATCTGTCCTCCACGGGTCGGGGCCATCGCGGATCGTACCGCCGTGCCCGACCAAATTGGAGCCCCCGCGTAACCTCGTTCCCGAACCGATCTATCTATCTATCGATCACGGATAACGCTCCGCCGAACGCACAAGGGAAGGGCACCAATGCCCATCGCGATTACTCCTGAACACGAGGACCTGGCGGACTCGGTGCGGTCACTGGTGGCGCGAATGGTGCCGTCCGAGCTGCTGCACCACGCGATGGAAAGCCCGATCGCCACGCCGCCACCGTATTGGCGGGCCGCCGCGGAGCAGGGACTGCAGGGAGTGCACTTGGCGGAATCCGTGGGCGGACAAGGGTTCGGCATACTCGAGCTCGCGGTGGTCTTGGCCGAGTTCGGCCGCGGTGCCGTGCCGGGACCGTTCGTTCCGTCGGCGATCGCCAGCGCCCTGATCTCGGCCCACGATCCGGGATCGGAGCTGCTCGGCGACCTTGCTTCCGGCGAACGGTGATCGCCGCGTTCGCACTGGACGGAACAAACTCGTCGCTGACTGCCACCCGGCAGGGCGATGCGCTCGTGGTCCGGGGCGAAGCGCGTTCGGTGCTCGCGGGTGCACAGGCGACGCTGCTGGTGTTGCCGGTGTCCACCGACGTCGGCACCGCATGGGTGGTGCTCGACGCCGGCCAGGTCGATGTCGAGCAGGTCGCGAGCGTGGACCCGCTGCGTCCGGTCGCCCATGTTCGCGCCGGCGCGGTCGAGGTCGGCGAGAACCGCGTGCTGGGCAATCTGAGCAGCGATGCCGCGCAGGCCATCGTGTCCACGCTGCTGTCGGCCGAGGCCATCGGCGTTGCGCGCTGGGCCACCGAAACCGCCTCGGCCTACGCGAAGATCCGTGAGCAGTTCGGCCGACCCATCGGTCAGTTCCAGGCGATCAAGCACAAGTGTGCCGAGATGATGGCCCGCACCGAACGCGCCACGGCGGCGGTGTGGGACGCTGCCCGCGCGCTCGACGAAGGAATCGAAAAACCGGCATCCGCCGTCCAATTCGCCGCCGCTGTGGCGGCGACGCTGGCCCCGGCGGCCGCGCAGAGCTGCGTCCAGGATTGCATACAGGTGCACGGCGGTATCGGCTTCACGTGGGAGCACGACACCAACGTCTACTACCGTCGGGCGGTCGGGCTGGCCGCCGCGTTTGGCCGCGCCGCCGACTATCCGCAGCGCGTCGTCGACACCGCCATCACCACCGGCGTGCGCAAACTCAACATCGACCTCGACCCGGACACCGAGAAGATCCGCCAGGAAATCCGCGCGGAAGTCGATGCCCTCAAAGCGATTCCATCCGATCAGCGCACCGACGCGATCGTGGAGGGTGGCTGGGTGATGCCGTATCTGCCCAAGCCGTGGGGCCGCTCGGCCACCCCGGTCGAGCAGATCATCACCGCACAGGAATTCAGCGCCGGCAAGGTCCGCCGCCCCATGCTGGGTATCGCCAGCTTTCTCGATCCCATCCATCGTCGCGTTCGGCAATGAAGACCAGCAGCAACGATTCCTGCCGCCGACGCTACGCGGTGAAATGAACTGGTGCCAGCTGTTTTCCGAGCCCGGGGCCGGTTCAGACCTGGCCAGTTTGGCCACCAAGGCTGTCAAGGTCGACGGCGGCTGGCGAATCACCGGCCAGAAGATATGGACCACTCTCGCGCAGTACGCGACATGGGGTGCGCTGCTGGCGCGAACGGAACCCAGCGCACCAAAACACAACGGCATCACCTACTTCCTGCTGGACATGGCCAGCGAGGGTGTCGATGTGCGGCCATTGCGTGAGCTCACCGGCAAGGAATTCTTCAACGAAGTGTTCATCGACGACGTCTTCGTACCGGACGGCATGGTGCTCGGCGAGGTCAACCGCGGCTGGGAGGTCAGCCGCAACACGCTGACCGCCGAGCGAGTGACCATCGGCAGCGCCGAGAACCCGAGCCTGGCCAGCCTGGACCGTCTGGTCAGCTCATGCGCGACGGTACGTTCGACCAGATTGCGCAGAACCGCGCCGGCCAGTTGATTGCCGAGGGCTACGCCGCAAAGGTCCTCAACATGCGGTCGACGCTGCTGACGCTCGCCGGCGGCGACGCGCTGCCGCCGGCCGCGATCTCCAAGCTGCTCGCAATGCGCACCGCCCAGGCCTACGCCGAGTTCGGATCGGCGTCGTTCGGCGTCGACGCGGCGATCGGTGACACGGAGCAGCTGCAGGGCCAGTGGGCTGAGTATCTACTGTCCAGTCGCGCCAGCACGATTTACGGCGGCACCTCGGAGGTGCAGCTGAATATCATCGCCGAGCGGTTGCTGGGTTTGCCCCGCGACCCTTAGCGCCCGCTAGCGCCGAGTAGCCTGCTCGCGCCGCTTGTCTGCGGCGGCGGCCACCACCCCGTAAGCGTGCATGGGTACCGCGAGTCCGGTGGCCATGCCGGTGATGATGAGTGCCGCGACGGCACCGTCGGAGGTCAGTGAAGTCAGCAGGTCTGATGTCGGCACATGCGCGAACTGCACCAGTCCGCTGAGCATGCGAAACGCGTAGACACCGGGCACCAATGCGACAACGGACGCGAATCCCGTTGCCGCGAAAGGGATTCGCAGATAGTGCGATGTCGGCACCAGCAGAATGCCCGCGATCAGGCACGACACCAGCGCGGCGATGGCCAGATCGACGTGCCAGATCGCGAGGGCCCACCAGTGCGCCGCGTGCGCAAGCATTCCGACACCGACGGGCCAGCCGATCATCCGGTACGGCATGGAAAAGAAGACGGGGTACGAGCCTGCGGCAATTCCGGCAGCGACGACGTCGAGGTAAAGCGGCACGGTGTTGCTGGTTTGCATCACCGCAAGACTGCGACCGTCCGCGGCGAGTCCCAGCATCAGTCCGGCGGCGGTCGCGGCAATGATCAGCACGGCGTAGGCGAGGCGGCCGATGCCAAGCGTTACGTGCAGTTCCAACAGGTTTAGGGCCCCGTTGAGAATGTGGGGTCCCGGTACCAGGACCATGGCGGGGCAGAGCACCACGAGCCCCAACGCGCCGTCGACCCGCATATGCAGGGCGGCCACACCGATCAATCCCGCAATGAACGCCGCGGTGAACGATTGGATGAGGACGCCGGCTCCCACGCGGCCCAATCCGCGTCGCGCCAGTCCACCCAGCGCCGCGCTTACCGCGGCGAACACCCCCGTGAGCGGATGCTGTGCACCGAAGATCACCGCCAGCGCACCTGCCCCGGTTGCGCATGCCGCGGTGAACACGAGGGTGTTGGACGCCATTCCGCGTTGCGCTGCAACCAATCCCGTGCGCACTACATCGGGGTCCGGCGGCCCGTCCTCAGCGGTATCGATTACAGCCATGGCCGTCGCGACCCGTCGCATGTTGATTCCGGTGGGAGCGACGGCCGCGACACGGGTTTCGCCGTATTGGCCGACCAGGAGGAGCGCCGACCATGTCGGGATCAGTGTGGTGGTTGTGCCCAGGCCGCGGTTCAATCGGTCGACGGCTGTCAGTGTCATGCTGGTCGACTGGCCGTTGGCGTGCAGGAGGATCGCGGCGTCCAGCACGATGTCGATCGCGTCGGATCGGTCGCTGGTGGGCATCAAGCGCCGCCGGCGCCGCGGCCGACCATGTCGAGCGGGTTGACGACGGCATCGAATTGCTCCGCGGTGACGTGGCCGGACGTTATCGCCGCGTCGCGCAGCGTCGTACCGTTGGCCAGAGCTTCTTCGGCGATGTGAGCGGCGTTCTGATAGCCGATGACCGGACTCAGTGCGGTCACCAGCATGAGGCTCTCCGACACGTACTTCTGTATCCGTTCTGTGTTGAGAGCCGTTCCACGGACCGAGAACTCGAGGAACTTCTCGCAGCCGTCGCCGAGTATCCGCGCGGAATGCAGAAAATTGTTGATGATCACCGGGCGCATGGCATTGAGTTCGAAGTTCCCCTGCGAGCCGGCCACCGCGACCGCGGTGTCGTTGCCCATCACCTGAATCGTAATCATCACTAACGCTTCACACTGGGTCGGATTCACCTTGCCGGGCATGATCGAAGAGCCCGGCTCGTTGGCCGGCAACAGCAGTTCGCCTAAACCGCACCGCGGCCCGGAGGCCAGCCAACGCATGTCGTTGGCGATCTTCATCAGCGCGACTGCCAGGCCTCGTAGCGCCGCGTGCGCCCGAACCATCGGATCAAGAGACCCCAGTGCGGCGAACTTGTTGGGAGCGGTGACATACGGCGCGCCAGTCAGTTTCGCCAACTCGGCCGCGACGTCCGCACTGAAGCCGGCGGGCGCGTTCAACCCAGTCCCGACCGCAGTTGCGCCGACCGCCAGCTCCAGCAGCCCCTCGCGGGCATGGCGTAGTTCGTCGATACACGCCGCCAACTGCGCTGCGTAACCGGACCATTCCTGCCCCACGGTTAGTGGCACGGCGTCCTCGAGATGAGTGCGGCCGATCTTGACGACGTCGGACCATTGCTTTGCCTTGGTGTCGATCTCGCTCTGCAACGCCTGAACCTTGGGTATCAGCCGTTCGTCGAGTTCGGTGACAGCGGCGATGTGCATCGCGGTGGGAAATGTGTCGTTGCTGCTTTGGCCCATGTTGACGTGATCGTTCGGGCCGACTGGCTGCTGACTGCCGAGTTCGCCACCGAGGAGCTGGATCGCGCGGTTAGAGAGCACTTCGTTGACGTTCATGTTGCTCTGCGTGCCGGAACCGGTCTGCCAGACGAATAACGGAAATTCGCTGTCGAGTTGTCCGGCTATCGCCTCGTCGGCGGCTTGGATTATGACTTTCGCCCGCCAGGCGGCCAGCCTGCCCGCGCGCTCATTGACCAGTGCGCAGGCTTTCTTCACCTGGCCATAGGCGTGATACACCTCGATCGGCATGTGGTCGTTCCCGATCGAGAAGTGGATTAGCGAACGCTGAGTCTGGGCGCCCCAGTACCGATCCGCGGGAACGTCGACAGACCCGAGACTGTCGAACTCGCTCCGCGACCCCTTCGCGTCGATCCCTACCGGAACGTCGACGTAAGCCGGAATCTTGTCGTTGGTTGCCTCTGGCATCACGTTCATCGTTACACGACATGTGGAGGGGAGGATAGCCAATGTTTGAGCGGCCGCCCGCCGCCGTAGCGGACCGAGGAAACCGGACCGCTCAGATCTCCACGGACAGCGGCTGGACGTTCCAGATCTCGTCGCAGTACTCGGCGATGGCGCGGTCCGACGAGAACTTGCCGCTGCGTGCGGTGTTCAGGATGGACATCTTGGTCCACGAGTCCTTGTCCTGCCATGCGGCGCTCACCTGGTCCTGGCAGTCCACGTACGACGTGTAGTCGGCGAGCACCAGGAACGGGTCGTCATTGCGCAGGTTGTCGACCAACGGCTTGAACACCTCGGTGTCGCCGTGTGCGAATGTCCCGTCGGCGATCAGGTCCAGCACCGCACGCAGCTCCTGATTGGTGTCGATGTAGTCGGTCGGGCGGTAGCCGCTTGCCTTGACCGCTTCGACCTCGCTCTCCGTCAGGCCGAATAGGAAGAAGTTCTCCGGGCCGGCTTCTTCGCGCATCTCGACGTTGGCGCCGTCCAGCGTGCCGATGGTCAGGGCGCCGTTGATCATGAACTTCATGTTCCCCGTGCCCGATGCTTCCTTGCCCGCAGTGGAAATCTGCTCGGACAAGTCGGCGGCCGGGTAGATCATGTGCGCATTCTGCACGTTGAAGTTCGGCACGAACGCCACTCTCAGAAACTGGTTGACGTCCGGGTCGGCGTTAACGGTTTCCCCAACGGCGTTGATCAGTTTGATGATCCGCTTGGCCATGAAGTAGCCGGGGGCCGCCTTGCCGCCGAAGATGAAGGCCCGCGGCGGAATCGACAGCCCGGGGTTTTGCTTGAGTCGGTGGTATAGGGCGACGATGTGCAGCACGTTGAGATGCTGACGCTTGTACTCGTGGATACGCTTCACCTGGACATCGAAGAGCCAGTCGGGGTTCAGCTCGACCCCGGCCACCGACCGGATGTAATTGGCCAGGCGCGCTTTGTTATTGCGTTTCACGTCGCGCCATTGCTGGCGGAAGAGGGCGTCGTCGACGAATTTCTCCAGCCCGCGCAGGCGCTGCAGATCGGTCAGCCAGCCGTCGCCGATGGTGCGGTCCAACAACTCGCGGAGCCCGGGGTTGGACAGCGCAAGGAATCGGCGTGGCGTCACGCCGTTCGTCTTGTTGCTGAACCGCTCCGGCCACAGCTCGAAGAAGTCTTTGAGCACGCTGGCCTTCAGCAGGTCTGAGTGCAGTGCGGCGACACCGTTGACGGCGTGGCTGCCGACGGTCGCGAGGTGCGCCATCCGGACCTTCTTGCCGCCGTCCTCGCCGATCAGCGACATCCGGCGGAGCCGGTCGTCGTCACCGGGGAATCGGGCGCGAACCTCGTCGAGAAACCGGCGGTTGATCTCGTAGATGATCTCGAGGTGGCGTGGCAACGACTCGCCGAACATCTCCAGCGGCCAGGTCTCCAGCGCCTCGGGCAGCAGGGTGTGGTTGGTGTAGCCGAACGTCGCGACGGTGATGGCCCACGCCTCGTCCCAGTCCAGCTGGCGATCGTCGACCAGCAACCGCATGAGTTCGGCCACCGCGATCGACGGGTGGGTGTCGTTGAGCTGCAAGGCGAATCGCTGGGGGAGTTCCCTGACTCCCGCGTCGGTCAGGTCATCCATGATATGCAGCACGTGCTGCAGCGAGCAGGACACGAAGAAGTACTGCTGGAGCAGACGCAGCCGCTTGCCCGCCTCCGGCTCGTCGTTCGGGTACAGCACCTTGGTGACCGTCTCCGAGGTGACCTCGTCCTCGACCGCCTTGTAGTAGTCGCCGGTGTTGAAGGCTTCCAGCGCGAACGACTTGACGGCCCGAGCGCTCCACAACGTCAGCACGTTGCAGGTGTTGACGCCGTAACCCTGGATGGGGGTGTCATAGGCGACGCCTTTCAGCATCCGCCCCGGGACCCAACGGACCCGGTCGTGGCCGGCCTCATCGGTGTAGTGCTCGGCGTAGCCGCCCCACTTGACCAGGTAGTTGACGTCGGGCTTGGCGATCTCCCAAGGGTTTCCGTTGGCCAACCAGTTGTCGGTCTGCTCAACCTGCCAGCCGTCGTGGATCTCCTGGTTGAAGATGCCGAACTCGTAGCGGATGCCGTAGCCGATCGCCGGACGCTCGAGGGTGGCCAGCGAGTCCAGGTAGCAGGCCGCAAGCCTGCCAAGACCGCCATTGCCAAGTCCCGGCTCTTCCTCGCAGGCAAGGATCTCGTCGAGTTCCTGGCCCATCGCCGCCAGCGCGTCCTTTGCCGCCTGCTCCATCTGAAGGTTCAGCAGGTTGTTGCCCAGCTGCGGACCCATCAGGAATTCGGCCGACAGGTAGCAGGTCACCTTGCGGCCGAGATCCAGGGAAGTCTGGGTGGACGCCACCCGGCGGTCCTGCATGCGGTCACGCACGGCCAGCGCGAGAGCCCTGTAGTAGTGCTCCGGCCGCAGGGCCGCGGCCGGTCGGCCGACCGAGTAGCGGATGTGATCGGTGATCGCCCGTTGTAGCGCCGCCGCGTGCATCCCGGTGCGAGCATGTTCGAGGAGTCGACCGGTACGGGACCGGTGGCGGCGATTCCGGCGGAGGGATTCTGATCGACATCGGTCATCGTGTGAGTCCTACTTCCTAGAGATTATGGAAGCACCGTACCGATATGCCCGGCGGCGCGCAGGTCGTCAGTCTGCCAGCGCATTTTGCACACCAGGCGCGCAACTGACGACCGTCACGTGAACGTGAGTTCACGTGACGGTGACGAAACGGCGTTATCGGTGGGGACTAGATTCCCGCGGTGTTGGCCGGGCCCGGGTGTGCGCTCAGGGATTTGAGTGTGCGCTCAGGGCCGAATCCGGCGGATTTTCCGCCGTGGACGCACACTCGACGGAACGGAGATTCAGCGCATCTTTTCGGGAATCGAATTCAGCGCGTGCAACACGTGCACGGCCAGTTCGCTTGCGGCCTTGTCGGCAAGCTTGGAATTCGCCTTGATCGTGTCCGCGACGAGTTCCAGGCGTAGGTCGTAAGGCGTGCGGACAGTTGTTGTTGGCGAAGCCATCAGAATTTTCCTTTTTAGTCGAGCATGTTGGCCCGTAATCGGGCTGCCCGATACGGATGACGTTACGCCCTTTGCGCGGTTTGGTTTAACTAGGCCTGCAAGAAGCCCGTGCGTCCTTGCGCGAGTAGACGGTTTGCCAGCCCCACATAGGCGCTGGCCACCACTGGCCATGCCATCTCCGGAGCGCGCTGACGGGCCTCGGCCGCCATGGAGCCCGCGAGGCGGGGCTGCGTGATGATCTGGTGCAGCGTTGTGGCCAGCAAGGCCGGGTCGTCGTGGGCGACGATGACGCCGGCTCCGCTGCTGAGCAGCTCGATGGCGGCCGGAAATGCGGTTGCCACGACTGGTCTGCCGTTAGCGATCGCATCGACGAGTACGCCGGAGGTCACCTGTTCGGTCGAGTCGTAGGGGAGCACGACGACAGAGGCCTGCTGGATGAGCGCGGTCAGCATTGCGTTGTCGTAGTAGCCCGGGTCGAAGGAAACCGAATCCGCTACGCCGTTGTGCCGGGCCTGTTCGATTCGGGCGTTGCGGTACGCCTCGCCCTCGGCGGCCAACACCTTGGGGTGCGTCGGGCCCGCAACGAGGTAACGGGGCCGACCGGGCACGTCGCGTAGCGACGGCATCGCGTCGATGACCCGTTCGATGCCCTTGCCCGGCCCCAGCAAGCCCCAGGTCAAGATGGTTGGTCTGCTCGGACGCTTGGCTCGCGGGCTGTTCGGCACCGTCGCGCCGTGCGGGATTGTGGTTACCTTGCGGCGGTCGACGGCGTAGCCGGCTGAGAGGCGCTGTCGTGCGGCGTCGGACATCACAACCACGTGACCCGCCTGCGCGACGATCTTTTCGAGCACCGAACGTTGGTGTGCAGTAGGCGTTTTGGGGATCGCATGGGCGATCACGATCGAGGGGACGTGCAGCCCATCGAGGATGTCCAGCACTTCTTCGCCGGCAACCGAACCGTAGCTGCCGAACTCGTGCTGGATTATCGCGACGTCGACCTCGTTCAACAGGTCTTTGCACATCGAATTCTGCCCGTCGGCCGTCCGGATGACGCCGGACTGCGATCCCTGGGTGCATAGCGCACCCGAAAGGCCCGCGCCGAACCTCGCCAACCCGTTCGGGGTGGCCGTGTAGGGACCGACGATTCCAAAACGTACGGTGCGCGAAAGCGTGTGCGGCGCGGCAGGAGACAGCAGCGACTGATGGCTGGGCAAAGCGTTCAAAGGTAATCCCGACGTGCGGTCGTTACCGGAGTGTCCGGCGTGAGCGGTTGCTCTGCAAGATCAGCGGAAATCGGCTGATTGCATCCCGGACTGGCTGGTTTCCCGACTACTTGACGCTACACCCAGTGCTCAGTGGCTGGGGATCAGCAAAGGCCGATGCACTGCCGCGGCGTCTGATCTGCACCGCACCGTGTCGAGACTTGGTATGACCTAACATTTGTGCCAGACTAGGTGTTCATTCGAGGTCCGCAGCGGGGCAGGCAAGGTAAGCGCAGATGTCGACCACTCGGGTCATCCAATGGGCCACTGGCCCAGTCGGGTCGGTCCAACTCGCTGAGATCATCGACAACCCCGAATTCGACCTCGTCGGGGTGTTCGTTTACTCGCCCGACAAAGCCGGGGTGGACGCGGGAGCACTGGTGGGGCGCCCCGATACCGGCATCTTGACCACCGACGACAAAGGCGTGATTTTCACTCTGGATGCCGACGTGGTGCTCCATGCGCCAAGCAAGGCCTACGGTTTTGAGGCCAACACTGACGACATCGTCGCGCTCCTCGAATCCGGCAAAAGCGTCATCACCGTGACGTCCTACGCCCATCTGCCCACCCTGGGACCTGACGTCTATGAGCGGGTGCAGCGGGCATGCCGGGCAGGGGGCTCCCGTTTCTACCCGGCAGGTGAGCACCCCGGGTTCATGCTGGAAAAACTCGCGGTCGGGCTGACCGCCCTGTCGCAGCGCGTCGACAAGATCACCGTCCAGCAGTTCGTCGACTGTTCCCATGTTCCCGAGGAGCGAATGCTTGTCGATTTGATGGGCATGGGCAAGCGACCTGAGGAGATCTCGATCGCCTCGCCGGCGTTCCGCGCGGTCTCGACTCAGTCCGAGCAGGCCATGGGGGCGGCGGCCGATGCCCTCGGCGTGAAGATCGACGAGATCCGTCATGTAATCCGAACCGCGGTTTCGCCAAAGGATGTGGCCTTGGAGTGCACGACCCTTCCGGCGGGAACCGTTATCGGTCAGATCCTCTCTTGGACTGCGTATCACGACGGCGCGCCGATTCTGGTGGTCGAGGAATATTGGACGTGCACCGCCGATATCCCCGAGTGGGAGCTCGCGCTGGACGGCCATGTCGTTCGAGTCCGGGTCGACGGCGTGCCCAATATCGCTGCAGAGGTACGCGTCGACACCGATCCTGTTGCCGAATTCGGCAACGTGTCCGGGGGATATGTCGCCGTTGGCATTTCGGCTGTGCGGGCGATCCCGTATGTGCTGAGAGCTCCGGTGGGCGTGGTGGTCCCCGAGATCTTCGGGGCGTACCGGTGGCCGGGCTAGCGATTCACCGTGTACTGAAGGCGTGCCGGGGAATGGTGAGCGGTAGGTCCACCGAACTGAGCAGCCCGGACTCGGCGGCCACCACATAGGGCACGGCATTCACGACGCGCATCGCGGTCGCGACCATTGCCCCTGCGCCGGAGGTCATTCCGGCTATTCCCGCCCGACGGGGATCGCGCAAGGTGGCGGCCAGGGTGCAGTCGATATCCGGGTCGCCGGTGATGACCACCCGATAGGACAGATCGCCGATACCGACCGGCCAGTCCGGTGCGACATCGTGGGCGAGGCGGGTGACGTGTTCGATGACTATGGCCTCGCGTCCGTCGACGACGCCGATGGCCTGCATGCGCAGTGCACCGGAGGTTCCGGCCTCGACGGTGCCCATCGCGACCTCGAGCGTCCGATGGGTCACTGCCCGATCGAAGGATTCCCGTATCTCCTGCACCTCGACGCCGAGGGCGTCGCCGATCAACCGGATCTGCCCTGCCCACTCACCGGCGATGGCTCCCGGCATCGCGACCCAGGGCTCGAAATCGAGAGGCTGCCCGAAGCCCAATCCGTTGATCATGATGTCGGGCACGCCGTAATCGTCGTACAAGCCCATTTCGTAGGAGTGGATCTTCTCGATCGAGGACGACTGCGTGGACAGCACGAGCGGCAGGTAGTCGGCGGCGAACCCCGGCTCTATCCCGGATGCGTACAGCGACACCTGTCCTTGCTTGGCCGCCGCGACGAGCTGATCCCGCCAAATGTCAGGAGTGTAGGCGTGCGGGTTGACCAGACGAGTGGTGCTGGTGGTGACGACGTTGATGCCTGCTTCGAGCAGCATGACGTAGTCCGGTATCGCAAGGGCGTCGCGTTCGGGGCCTGCTGCTGCGTAGATGACGCAGTCGGGCTTCAGGGCGATGAGGGCGTCGGCATCGTTGGTTGCGGCCAACCCGATCGGGTCCCCATGGGCCAGCTCGCCGGCGTCCTTACCGACCTTCTCGTCGCAGTGCACCCACACGCCGACGAGGTCGAGGTCTGGGCGCTTGGTGACGGTTCGAATCGCGATGGATCCGATGCCGCCGGTCGACCAGACCACTACTCGGTTCTTGCTCTTGGTCATGGGGTCCTCTTCGGCCGGTTCGCAAGCAATACCTAACGTTTGATCCGGAAGCTAGCAGTCGTCCGCCGCGACGGTCAAGGGCGGTCGCGGAACTCGCTCCGGAAATTCTCACGATGGAGAACAAAGGTTAGGTTAGAGTGGTGATCGTCATGACCGACAGGGTGGAGATGGTCCTTCGATGCTGACGCTCAGGTTTGACATGCGCACCCCCCGGTGGGCCGCGCCGACGGCCGATTTGTATGGGGCGGCCATCGATATGTGCGCGTGGGCGGAGACCAGAGGTGCCTTCCTCGCAGTACTTTCGGAGCACCATGGGGCCGAAGACGGCCACCTCCCGACACCGATCGTGCTGGCTTCGGCGATTGCCGCCAGGACGCGCACCCTGGCGGTACTTTTGGCCGCGGTGCCGATTCCGCTCTGGGACCCGGTCAGGCTGGCCGAGGAAATCGTCGTCCTGGATCTCATCAGCAATGGCCGGGTGTCCTATGCGTTCGGGGTCGGCCATCGACGCGAGGAGTATGACCACTTCGGCGCGGATTGGGAGGGTCGCGGCCGGCTTGCCGACGAAAATCTTGCGACGCTTCGGGGCTTGCTGCGTGGCGAGCCCTTCGCATACCGGGGCCGGCGAGTTCGCGTGACGCCCTGGTTGGCGACGGATCAGGGGCCCTACATGATGATTGCCGGAGGTAGCAGGCCCGCGGCGCGTCGCGCTGCGCTGCACGGACTGGGTTTCATTTCGCAGTCCGACGCGCCCGCACTGAAGGATCTTTACGACACGGTCTGCCGCGATCACGGTCGCGAGCCGGGACCGGTTCAGTTCCCGGTGCCGGGCGTGCCGACGGCGGCCTTCGTCGCCGAAGACGTCGATCGGGCGTGGGATGAGCTGGGCCCGTATCTGCTTCACGACGCCATGACGGCCGCGTCGTACCGGCACGGCGACGATTCCGTCGCGAGCATCACGCGCGCGAGCACGGTGCCCGAACTTCGTGAGATGGGCAGCCCCTACCGGATTTTCACCGTCGACGAGGCTACCGATTACGTGCGCGGCGGCCGGCCGCTGCCATTGCACCCGCTGTGCGGCGGTGTTGCGCCCGAGGTGGCGTGGCCGTACCTCGAATTCGCGGCCGCCGCCAGCGAGCGTGCTCGTTCGCCACAACCATCGATCGAAGGAGTGTGACGTGGCTGTTTCCGAACCCTTGCGCGTCGTCGTCTGGTCGACCGGTGGAGTCGGCTCGAACGCCATCGATGCCGTCCGGCGCCGCCCTGACCTGGATCTCGTCGGGGTGTGGGTGCACTCGGCTGGAGAAGGTGGGCAGGGACGCCGGCGAGCTCGCGGGCGGCGAACCGATCGGCGTAAGCGCCACCAACGATGCCGACGAGCTCATCGCGCTGGCCCCCGACTGCGTGGTCTACGCCGCGAGCGGTCCGGATCGCGACGCGGCCGCGGTGCCGGACTATCTTCGACTGCTCGAGGCGGGGATCAACGTCGTCTCGACGTCGTCGACCAGCCTGGTGTATCCGCCGTCGTACTATTCGCTGGAGTGGCGCGATCAACTCGAGGCGGCGGCTAAGGCCGGCGACGCGTCGTTCTACGTCTCGGGAATCTTCCCGGGCTTCGCGTCTGATCAGCTCGCGCTGCTGATGACGACCCAGTCGAAGAGCATCCGCTCGATCAAGGTCACCGAGGTCGCGCTCAACGATCACTATCCGGTGGCCGACGTGATGATGAACGGGATGGGTTTCGGTCGGCCGTTGGATTTCGAACCGATGCTGAAGACACCGGGCTTCATCGAACTTGCATGGAAGGCGCCAATTCATCTGATCGCCAAGGGACTCGGGGTAGAGGTCGAGGAGGTCCGTGGTTCGCTGGACCGTCGGTTGACCGACCGCGACATCGAGGTCGCCTTCGGGACCATCGAGGCGGGCACCTGCGGTGCGGTGTGCACCAGGGCCGCCGGCGTGGTCAACGGGCGGGAGGCGATCATCGTCGAGCACATCATCCGGATGGCACGCGAAGTCGCGCCCGACTGGCTGACATCGGATTACGACGCGACGTATCGCGTGGACATCGACGGCGATCCCGACATCCACTGTGAGATGACGACCGGGGCGGCCGCGGGCCACGGGGCCGGCCATGCCGCGATGGCGGCCACCGCAATGCGTGTGGTCAACGCGATTCCCTACGTGGTCGATGCGCCGGCGGGGCTGTTGAGCTCGCTGGACATACCGATGACCTTGCCGCGGAACGTATTTGACTGAAAGGGAACAACCTTGGCCGATGCACCTGCCGTCGATCTGTATTACGACCCGTTCGACTTCGCGATCGACGACAATCCCTATCCGGCATGGAAGAGGCTGCGCGAGGAAGCGCCGCTCTACTACAACGAGAAGCACGACTTCTATGCGTTGAGTCGCTACGAGGACGTCGCCAGGGAGTTGCCGAACTTTCAGACCTATCGGTCGGGCCGCGGCACCACCATGGACATCATCAAGAGCGGCCTCGAGGTGCCGCCCGGCGTCATCCTCTTCGAGGACCCCCCGCTACATGACCTGCACCGCCGGCTGTTGTCGAAAGTCTTCACCCCGCGCCGGATGGAGGCGATCGAGCCGCTGACGCGCCAGTTCTGCGAGCGTGCCCTGGATCCGCTGGTCGGCGGGGCGGGCTTTGACTTCATCGCCGATCTGGGCGGTTTGATCCCGATGCGGACAATCGGATACCTGCTGGGTATTCCGGAGCAGGGTCAGGAAGCGATTCGAGACAAGACCGATCACGCGATCAGTCTGAAGGATGGCGACTCGTCTTACGTCGTCGCCGAAGACGCCTTCGAGCAGGCCTACCAATTGTTTTCTGACTACATCGACTGGCGGGCCGAGCATCCGTCGGATGACCTCATGACGCAGCTTCTCAACGCGGAGATCGAGGACGACGGGGTGGTTCGCCAATTGACGCGCACCGAGGTGCTCACCTACACGAGCATGATTGCCGGCGCCGGCAACGAAACCACCACGCGATTAATCGGTTTCATCGGCCAGTTGCTCGGCCGATCATCCTGATCAGCGGCGCGAGATCGTCGCCGATCCGTCACTCATTCCCGGCGCGATCGAAGAGGTGTTGCGCTACGAGGCACCGTCGCCGGTCCAGGCGCGCTACGTCGCCCATGACACCGAATGTCGCGGCGAAAAGATCGCGGAAGGTTCGATCATGCTGCTGCTCAACGGATCCGCCAACCGTGACGAGAGCCGCTTCCCCCGGGGCGAGAGTTTCGATATCCACCGGGGCGGTGGACATCTCAGCTTCGGGCAGGGTCTGCACTTCTGCATGGGTTCGGCGCTGGCGCGCATGCAGGCGCGGGTCGCGCTCGAGGAAGTCGTCAAGCGATGGCCCGACTGGGAAGTGGACCATCCGAACGCGAGCAAAGCCCACACGGCCAGCGTCCGCGGATGGGCCAAGTTGCCTGTTATCACCGGCTAGCTATCGCCGCCGGTGACGCCTCGGAGCATGGTGTCGCGCAGGTGCACCCGGGATGCGCTGATGCCGATGTCGCGCAGGATGTTCTCGGGCATCCACTGCAGGCCGATGACGCAGCGCGCGAGCATCTCCTTTGGTGCGTCGTCGATTTTGATTGACCCAGATTGAATTCCTTGGGCAAGAAGGCTTTTAGTTTGCTTCAGCCGGGTGGGGAACTCGATACTCGGGTTCGGGGCGTCCGGGGGAATCTGGCGCATCCACGCGAGCTGAATGCGGAACTCGTCGCGGAACCGATCGAGGGCGTTGATATTGACCCAACTCAGCGCATCCAGCTTCTCGATCGGCGACGAATTCGACCGAAGGATCTCCCTCGCACCCGCCTCCACTTTCTCACCGAAGCCGCCCATGATGGAGGCAAGCAACTGGTCTTTCGAGCCGATCAGACGGAAGACGTTGCCGTGGCCCATTCCCGCGGCGGCGGCGATGTCCCGGACGGTGGTGCCCTCGTAGCCTCTGCGGCCGAACTCCGCGCGCGCAACTGCGCGGATATGGGCCGCCCGATCGTCTGACTCGGTGTCATCGGTCCAGCCCTTGATGGCCTCATCGGCGGCGAGGAATGCGGCGGACTGATCGAGTTCGGCATCGGACGGGCGACCAGCGGCCAGTCCCTCCAACATGATTCGGCAGAAGAGGGTGGCAACCCGGTCGGTGGCGGCGTTGTGCCGCAGGGTGTCGAGGCCGACCTGCAGCATCGTCTGGCTGATCCGGTCGGCGAGCACACGAAGGTCGATGTCCGACAGAATGTAACCCCCCCACCGCGCGGCGCGCAGCGTTTGGAACATGGCTTCCAAGATGGCCGTCGGGCGTCGTTGGGTCCATTCGATGAGCTCGGGATTCGAACTCGGCGTCTCGTACATCGAAATCTGGATGGCGGCGCGGTGTGCCACCGCGCACTGAGCTGTGGCGGTCCCCAAGGCGGCGATCCGCGCGAACCCGGGCCGGGAGCCGGGATCGTCCAGAGTGTCCAGCGCCTGTTGGGCGACATGATCGAGATCGGCGTGGTAGCGCCGAAGCAACTCGACCAACAACGCCTCTTTGGAAGCGAAATGGTGATACAAGCTACCGGTCTGAATGCCGGCGGCGTCGGCAATGTCGTGCATCGAGGTACGCAGTCCCGAAGTGGCGATGAGCGACGCCGCGATCTCAAGGACCTCGGTGCGCCGGGTTCTGTCGTCTGCTGCGCGCCGTGGTGTCACCGATGGACGCTCCACGATATCGACACGCCTACCGACTCCCATTTACCGAACGGCACAACCGAACTAACGTTCGGTTAACGCTAGCAGAGCGCGGCCGGTTGCTTGGGCATCACTGGGCGAGCAGATTGACCGCTGTTCCGAAGACATTAGGCATAGCCCGCGCCGCCGGCACGATGCCGGAGCGCACCGTTGCGTGCGAGCTCGCCTGCAGCAAGGCCGCGGTCAACACGCGGTACCGCCGGGTCATCTGGCGCCAGCGTCGGTCGTAGGCGCCAGGCTGGTCCGCGACAACGGAGTTCACCAGTAATTCCGCGGCACCGAACGCCAGGCCAAGACCCTCCCCGGTGAGGGCGTCGATGTAGCCTGCCGCGTCGCCGACGAGCATGATCCGTCCCGCCGTCCGGCCCGAAACCCGTTGGCGCAGCGGGCCGGCCGCGCGGTCCGGCTCGTGCGGCCGGCCGCCGATCCGATCGCGCAAAGCCGGGAACTCTTCTAGGTGCGTGTCGAATCCACCGCGACGCGACTTCAGCAGCGCCACGCCCACACAGTCGTCAGCAATTGGCGTCACATACGCTTCCGCTCCGGCGGCCCAGTGCACCTCGACGTAGTCCGACCACGGCGCGATCTGGACGTGCCGGCGGATGCCCCACCGCCGCGCACCCGGGCTCGGCCGCTCCAGGCCGAGTGGATCGGCGGATGGGCGAGTGCAATCCGTCGGCGGCGGCCAGGTAGCGAGCGCGCCAGGTGCCCACTCGCACCGACGTGGCGTCCTGGCTGATCTCGCCCGCCTCCCCATGGCAGATCCGCACGCCCGCGCTGGCGGCTGCGTCGAGAAGCGCGCCATGCAGCACCGTTCTGCGAACGCCGCGTCCCGAGCCGCGCCGGAACGGGGCGTCGACGTGCCGGGTGCCGTCGCGGTAGCTGATTCCCCGGAATGGCCTGCCGTGGGGATGCACACCGAGTTGTCTCCAGGTGCCGCAGGGTATGCGGCATCAGCCCTTCGCCGCAGGCCTTGTCGATCGGTCCGCTGCGCCGCTCGAGCACTACCACTTCCAGGCCGGCCTTTGCGCCGTACACCGCGGTGGCCAGTCCGGCCGGGCCACCGCCTACCACGAGAAGGTCGATCACGTCAGGCTCGCCAGTGCAGCGTTTTCAACTCTGACCCGCGTTCTCAACAGCATCGCGTTGAGCACCGTGAACACCACAGCCGTGATCCACCCGGTGTGTACCAGCGGTAGCGCAAATCCTTCGGCGATCACTGCTACATAATTCGGATGGGGCACAAAGCGATACGGGCCAGCGGAAATACGCTCCGCGCCGGGAATGACGATGACGCGGGTGTTCCACTGGTGGTTCAATGTGGTGATGCACCACCAGCGCAATACCTGAGACGCAACCACAACCACGAGCATCGGCCAGCCCAGCGAAGGAATGAACGGGCGGTGTAGCGCGATTGGCTCGATCAAACACCCCGCCAGCAGGCCGGCGTGCAGCGCGACCATCGCCGGATAATGCCCGGTGCCCAACTCGACACCGCCGTGCAGCCGGCTCCAGGCTCGGTTGAATTCGGCGACAACAACTTCGGCCAGCCGCTCCACCGCGACCGCGCCGATCAACAGTACGTACCAGCTCATGACGTGATCACCGCCACCGCAGCATGACGAGTTCGGAGCAGAAACCGGGACCCATCGCAAGCATGACTCCCGGGCTGCCCGCGGTCGGCCGCTTGGCGATCGTGTCGCGCAACACGTGCAGCACCGACGACGACGAGAGGTTGCCGACCTCGCTCAGCGACCGCCACGTGAGCTCGAGCGCATCGTCCGGCAATCCGAGCGAATCCACGATCGACTCGATGACCTTCGGACCGCCCGGATGGCTCACCCACGCACCGACATCGGCGATGTCCAAGCCGTAGCCGGCAAGGAACTGCGTCGACGTCGTCGGGCAGATACTGCTCGACGATGGCCGGCACGTCCGCGGAAAGGACGAGGCCGAATCCGGACGAGCCGATGTTCCAGCCCATCGTGTTCTGCGAGTCGGGGTAGAGGTGGCTACGCGATCCGAGGACCTCCGGGCCGGCGGCGCCTGATCTTCTTGGCGCGACGTTCGCCGACTGCGACAACCGCGCGCGGCGCCGTCGCCGAACAGCGCGGTGCCGACCAGGCTCGCCATCGACGGCCGAGTCGCGGGGAAGGTGAGCGAGCACAGCTCGACGGACAGCAGCACCGCGACATCGTCCGGCGCACCGCGCAGGTAGTCGTTGAGCCGGCCCACCCCGGCTGCACCCGCGACGCAACCAAGGCCGAACATCGGCACCCTGCGTACGTCCGGGCGCAGCCCCATGCGCGTCGCGATGCGCGCCTCCAGCGAAGGGACCGCCAGACCGGTAACGGTTGTCGACATGATCACGTCGACATCGGTCGGCTGCAATCCCGCCTCGTCGAGTGCGCCGGCCAGTGCCGCGCACCCGAGTTCCACGGCCTTCTCGATGAAGATGCCGTTCGCGTCGCCGAAGTCAGTCAGCGAGGCGTACTGCTCGAGGGGCAATACCAGGTAGCGGCTGTCCACCTTGGAACTTGCGTGCAGCTTCTGCAATGCGTCCCCGCAACCCGCGAAAGCGGTTAGCGCGGAGAGTGACTCGGTGATCTCGTGCTGCGCGTAGCGGTGTTCTGGCAGCGCCCCCTGCACACCTGCGATGACTCCGCCAGCCTTACGGGCGCGAAAGTTGGTGCCGCTCAACGGTCCCCTCATGGTCCTCACCTTCCTTGAAATGCGTGACTTGCCGGCACCGTTGCCGCATCTGAAATCTGACCGTCGCTGATGCCGAAACGTTCGTGCAGCCGGACCAGCGACTTGGGCGCCCACCAACACCAGGTGCCCAACACGTGCATGAACGTCGGTACCAGCACCATGCGCACCAGCGTGGCGTCCACGACCACGGCCAGCGTCAGGCCCACTCCGAACATCCGCATGAACGACACATGTGCGGCGATCAGCGCTGCGAACGAGATCGACATCACCAAGCGCCGCTGCCGTCACCACCTTCCCGGTCCGGGCTACGCCGAGGGCGACGCTCTCGTCGTTGTCGGCGCGAGTTCGTTCTGACGTGAGCCAGAACTCGCGGATCCGGGAAACCAAGAAGACCTCGTAGTCCATCGAAAGGCCGAAGGCGATGCAGAACAGCAGCACCGGCATGTTGGCGACCAGGGTGCCGGTGGACATCGTTCCGAGGCCGCCGAGATGGTGGTCCTGAAAGATCCACACCATTGCGCCGAATGCCGCGCTCAGCGAAAGGACATTGAGTACAAGCGCTTTCAGTGGTAGCACTACGCTGCCGGTCAGCAAGAACAGCAATACGAAGGTGACCGCCGCGATCAGGCCCAGCACCAGCGGCAGGCGCGACGTAATGGCGTTGACACTGTCCTGATTGGTTTGTGCGGTGCCGCCAAGTTCGACCGTCCTGCCGCCAGGAGTGGCGACCGCATGCAGGCGCCGCAGCTGGGTCCCGGATGCATCGGAGAACAGCGGAGCGGTACTGCGGACGGTGAGAAATGCGCTGCCTTGGGCCTGGCCGGTGGCCGCAGACGGGGGTCCGGCAGGGGAACCACCAACGAAGGTGCCCACCGGGGCCGAGACCGCTGACACTTCGGGCACGAGGGACAGATCCGCTGCGTATTTTGCGATCTCGTCGGCTGACAGCCCGTTGCTATTTGGGATGACAACGCTGACCGACGTCGCGGAGTCGCTGGCGAAGTCGCTGCGCAGTTGGTCGCCGACCAGGCGAGCCGAGGCGGAGTTCGGCAGCACCCGGTCGTCGGGGAAGCCCCACCGCACCCCGAGGAACGGCGTACCGAGCAGCAACAGCAGGGTGACGACGGCAAGCCCGATGGGGATCGCACGGCGGATGGCGAACTTCGTTGAGCGGTACCAGAACTCTTGCTCGACGGGGGGCCGGGCCGGCGCCGGCCGGTTGCGCATGCGGCGTGCCAGCCGGCGCACATCCAATGCGTTGAGTCGGTCGCCGAGCAGCACGATGGCCGCGGGCGTGATCACGACCGCCGCAATTGCGGTGAACGCGACGGTAGCGATTCCCGCGTAGCCGAAGGACTTCAGGAAGTGCATGGGGAACAGGATCATTGCGGCCATCGACAGTGCGACGGTGGTGGCTGAGAACAACACCGTGCGGCCGGCCGTCGCCATGGTGCATACCAGCGCCTCGTCACGGTTTGCGCCGGCCGCCATTTCGTCTCGGAACCGGCTGACGATGAGCAATGTGTAGTCGATGGCCAGGGCCAGGCCTAATGCGGTGCTGAGGTTGAGCGCAAAGATCGATACGTCAGTGGTGAACGCGATCAGGCGCAACACCGCCAGCGAGCCCAGGATCGACATTGCGCCGATGGCGATCGGCAACGCTGCGGTGAACAGGCCGCCGAAGACCCATACCAGCACGATGAAGCTCAGCGGAATGGCGATCGCTTCCATCGCCAACACATCGTGCTGTGCTTGCTCGGTGATCTGGACATCGACCATCGCAACTCCGCCGGAGCGCACGGAGACTCCGTTGCGGTCATGTGCGAACTGCTGCGATAGCGCGTCGGCGTACTTCTGCGCGTCGGTTTCCGCGCCACTGATGCCGGCGACGATGAGCCCGGACTTGCCGTCTTTGCTGACCAGCGACGCGGCGGCGGGCGGCGGCGCGGTCCACGCCGAGGTCACGCTCGTCACATGCGCTGACCGGCTCAGCTGGTCGGCGATCTCGGTGCCGACCGCGCGGGCCGCCGGGCTGGTGACGCCGTCCGGCGCGGCCACCACGAAATAGCAGCTGCACGTCGCCCTGGCCGAACTTGTCGGTCAGAATCTTTGTCGCCCTTGCTGATTCCGAAGTGGGGTCGGCGAACCCGCCGGCTGACAGGCTCTGGGCGACCGGGATCCCGAAGATGCCCGCGGCCAGCATCAGCAAGGCTGAGATGGCGATGGTCCGTCTCGGCGCGGCGATGGCCAGATACGCGATGCGGTGCAGCACGCCGCCCTGATACTGCCGAATGTCGACCGTCATCAGGACCACCCGCCCTCGAAGGATCTTGATTTCAACAACCGATGACTTTTGTCAACGTCTGATGACTTAGAACATACGCCCACGCGACTGGCGAAGTCAACAGTGGCTGACATAGAGTTTTGAGATGGCGACCAAGAGGCCTCGTGACGCTGCACAGACGCGCGCCGACATCCTGGCGGCGGCGAGACGCCGGTTTGCGACGGAAGGATTCGAGCGCACGACCCTGCGCGCGGTCGCGGCGGATGTCGGGGTGGATGCGGCCCTGCTGATCCGTTACTTCGGTAGCAAGCAGGACTTGTTCGCCACGGCAACCGAATTCGTGATTGAGCTGCCAGACCTAACCGGTGCGGCACCCGACCACATCGCGGACATGCTGTTGCCGCGGTATTTCGCGGTTTGGGAAGACGACCACTCGTTCCTGGCGCTGTTGCGGGCGGCGATGACGAGCGAGATTGCGGCGAACACCCTGAACCAGACGTTGGCCAAACATGTGGCGCCGACACTTACCGCCGCCATACCGGACAATCACCAACAACGGATCGCGTTGACGGATGCGTTCGTGATCGGCCTCGCCGCGACAAGATCTGTCATCGGCAATCTGCCGGTGGGCAGCCTCAGTCGCGAGGAACTCAGCCGCTGGGCCGCCCCTGTTTTTCGGCAGCTACTGGTTGGACCGGCGCCGTCGTGACCCCAGTGTTTGCCGGGATGTCGACACCTCGTGGCATACAGTTTCCGTGTGACCGTGACGCGCCCTCGCAATGCGAGCCAGACGCGCGCTGACATCTTGTCGGCGGCGCGCCGCCGCTTTGGGGCAGAAGGATACGAACGGACGACCCTGCGGGCCGTGGCGGCAGACGTGGGCGTGGACGCGGCGCTGGTGATCCGCTACTTCGGCTCCAAGCAGGACCTTTTCGCGGCGGCAGCTGATTTTTCGATCGATTTGCCCGACATGTCCGGTGTCGATCCGGACGAGGTGGCCGGCATCTTGCTGCCCCGATTCTTCGCGGTTTGGGAAGAGGACGAGACCTTCTTGGCGCTGTTGCGGGCGGCAATGACGAGCCCAACGGCCGCCGACACCCTGCGAAACGTGTTCGCACAGCAGGTCGCGCCTAAATTGATGACCGCCACCCCGGACAACCCAGTCCAGCGGATCGGGCTGATGGGTGCGTTCGTGATCGGGCTCGCCACCACCAGATATGTCTTGAAGAATCCGCCGATCGCCACCCTCAGCCGCGAGGAACTGACCCGCTGGGCTGCGCCGGTCATTCGCCAACTACTGGTTGGCCCGGCGCCGCCCTAACGCGGCGTCGCCTCTCGCCGCGAGACTGTAACCAGCGGCAGGGCTACTCGCGAAATGCGTAGCGGAATACCATTTCGCGGCGGCCCCGGCTCAGCTTGTGACGGTCATCTGGTCGTCGCTGGTGTCCCAGGATCGGACGAAGAGGGCAATGGGAATTTGCTCGTTGCAGCCGTCTTCGCTGCCGCTGTCGTTGAGATGCACGACGCCGGCGGCGGTGTCGACGCCGGTCACCACCACGGCGTGATTAGATTCGGGCTGGCCGTCCGAGGTTTTGTCCTCGACGGGCTCACGCCAGATGAGTTCGGCGTTGAGGCCGACTATTACCTTGCGGCCCTGGGCGAGAGCTTGCTCGAGTGCCTTCATGCCCGTGGCGACGCCGCTCTTCTTGGAGCTGCCCCTGTCGGTGCTGACGGCCTGGATACCGTAGTGCGCCAGTAGCGCCGGCTCGTCGTCGAAGGAGGTGCCGCTGCCCGCCCTGCGTTTTCCGGGCTTGGCGTAGATCGGTCCGTGGTGGGAGGGGCTGGGCGTCGATTGGGCCAACTTGACGATCGCGTGCTCGGAGGGCTCGTCTCCGCTCAGCTCACCCACCACGTCGGCGACCGCCATTTCCACGCAGTCATCGTCGTAGTCCTGGTAGTGCCAGAACGGGGCGGCCGCCTCGGGGTCGCCGTAGAAGGTGCCCGTGCCGCTCGGTGGGTCGGGCGCAGCTTGGGCTGTGCCGATCGCGACCAGGAGCGCGGCTGTCAGCGCGGCGGCCGTCGAGCCGACGGCGCCGGTGCGTGCCGCGATGCTGCCGCTCATGCTGCGTCCTTTTCGCCGGGGAGCAGAATTCGCTTCGATCTCTCTCTACGCATTCTCTAAATCCCAACGCGAATCGTTACACGTCGCTCGCTGAAGGACGGCACGCGAACTTTACAAAGATCCGCCCAACTGTCACGCTGACTTCGTGACGTCAGCCCCGCTTCAGGCGCTGCTCAGGGAGGGCACCATGCGTATTGCAGTCGACCTCACCAGGTGCACCGGTCACGGTATCTGCGAGTCCATCGCCGAGGACGTGTTCGAAGTCCAAGACGACGGCAGCGTCCTCATCCACGACGATGAGCGCCCCGAGCCGGACCGGGACCGCATGCAAAAGGCGGTCATTCAGTGCCCCGCGGCTGCCCTGCGTCTAGAGGGTTAATGGGCGCCGGACAGGTTCAGCGTGATCACTCCGGCGATGATCAGCCCGACGCCGGCGACCTTCGCGACCGACAGCGGCGACCCCAGGAACAGCACGGCTATCAGCACGATCGCGGCCGTCCCGATCGCCGACCATAAGGCGTAGGCGACGTCAGTCTGCATACCGCGGGAGATGGAAAACGCCAGCAGCGCGAAAGAGGCGGTGTAACCGACCAGGCAGATCAGGGTCGGCCATAGTCGGGTGAAACCGTCGGTGCTTTTGAGCAGGCTGGTCGCCACCACCTCAGCGAAGATCGCGCACATCAAGGAGAAATAGGCCAAGACGCCTCCGTCACGTTGTGGCATGGCCAAGAAGTTCGATCACCGTCTCGACCAGTATTCGCCGGTGTGTTCAGCATCTTCCGCTACTCGATCGACCCCCGCCGCCGCGGCTGATGATCAGTCGCCCCACCGGCCGTGCGATGCCGCGAGTTCGAGGAGTGTGATGCCGTCGGCCTGCCGTTCGCGGAGCACTTCAGCGGGCAGTGAATACGGCGGCGCCGCTGCAGGGCTGCGTTGCCCATGGGCCACGATTGCGTCCATCAGCGAGCTGGTCATGGACAGTCGCGGGTAGCGGTCATGGATCGCCACGGCGGTCTGCTCATCGATGAAATCGGCGTCGAGGCCGAAATCCACACCGATGCCCAGGCGAGTCAGGTAGCACAGCGGTCCGCGCCGCTCGGCAATGCCTGAGGAGGTATGTAGGGCAATCGCCTCCCATACAGCGTCGACTACCGCGCGCTCGCAGCCATGATCGGTCAGCAGGGTGGCAGCAAGGTCGGCACCCTCGACTTCAAAGCGCGCTTTGCCGGGTGCTGCGGTGCCGACGCCGAGATCGTGCATGACGCAGGCATAGAACAATGTCTCACTTGCGTAATCGGCGCCTGGGCGCAGCCCGTCACGCGCGGCCAGCAGCTCACCGAAGAGGTAGCTGCGCACGCTGTGGTTCAACACCGCTGGGGATTCGGTGGACCGGGCTAACTGGAGCGCAGCCTGTGCGACGTCGGTATCGATGGTTTTCGGGAGCATGGTGATGACGGTAGGGCGACGACCTCGACCACGACAGTGGCTGAAACGCCATGATCCCCACGATTTAGGCCATGGCGCTCGCCTGCCGCCGGGACCCGCCGTGCCCATGCTTCGGATCGACTGGCGATAATGACATTCTCTGCTTTGGAGAAGCCGTTTCCAGTCCGTTTGCAGCCTTCTGAAGGAGCCCGACGATGAGCGCTAACCACCGGTGCGACGGGAAGGTGGCCCTGGTCACCGGAAGCAGCCGCGGCCTCGGTAAAGCGATTGCCGCCCGGCTTGCGGCGCAGGGCGCAACCGTGGCGCTGACGGCGCGCACCATGGAGCCCGACCCCAAATACCACGGGTCGCTGGGCCAGACGCTCGACGAGATCGTCGCCGCCGGAGGCCGTGCCATCGCGGTCCAGGCGGATCTGTCTCAAGCAGAGGAACGGGAGCGGCTGTTCAATGAAGTGGTGACTGCCGTCGGCGCCCCTGACATCCTGGTCAACAACGCCGCGGTGACATTCCTGCGGCCCCTAGACGAATTCCCCGAGCGGCGGGTCAGGCTGATGCTGGAGATGCACGTCCTGGGGCCGTTGCAGTTGAGTCAGTTGGCGATTCCCGCAATGCGCGAACGCGGTCGCGGCTGGATCCTGAACCTGACGTCGGTGGGCGGCGACCTGCCGCCCGGGCCGCCGTTCTCCGAATTCGACCGGACCGCGGGCTTCGGCATCTACGGGACGGTCAAGGCCGCGCTCAACCGGCTCACGAAAAGCCTTGCCGCCGAACTCTACGACGACGGCATCGCCGTCAACGCCGCCGCCCCGTCCAATCCGGTGGCGACTCCTGGAGCGGGCACCCTCGACCTGGCCAAGACCGAGACCGAGGACATCGAATTGATTACCGAGACGGCGTTGCGGTTATGCACCGGCGACCCGAAGACCATGACCGGGCGGATAGCGCACACCCAGCCGTTCCTGGCCGAAGTCGGCTGGTCGAAACCGGTCGGCTGAATGGCGGAACTCGATCTCGACGAGCTGCGCCGGCGACTCGCCGTGGCCGAGATCGCTGACGTCACAGCCCTTGCCGGCGGCGCGTCCAGCCTCACCTTCGGTGGTACGCGGTTTGGACGGCAGGTGGTGATCAAGGTTGCTCCACCGGGCGTCGAACCGATCGCCCACCGCGACGTTCTCCGGCAGGCTCACCTCATCAAAGCGCTTGCGGGAACGCAGGTCCCGGTGCCCGAGGTGGTTTGGGAGGATCCGGGATCCCCGCCGCAAACCCCGCCCCTGTTCGTGATGTCTCATGTCGAAGGCGACTGTGTGGAGCCGCTTTTCGACAGTTGCCCACCGAGTGATGACCTGCCGGAGCGCTACCGCAACGCGGCGCGGATCATGGCCGCCTTGCACAGGCTCTCGCCTATCGAGCTGGGGCTGGGCGACGAATCAACGCTGGACCCGGTTGCGGAGGTACATCGCTGGTGCGACACGTTGCAGACCGTCGACGCGACGCTGGTGCTCGACTGGCAGGGCGTGCGAGATGCGCTGCTGCAGCGCGCCCCGCATGCCATGCGGCCGAGCGTGGTGCATGGCGACTTCCGGCTGGGCAACGTGCTTGCCGCGGGCACCCACGTCAACGCTGTGATCGATTGGGAGATCTGGTCGATCGGTGATCCGCGCATCGATGCGGGGTGGTTCTTGATCAATTGCGACCCGGACACCTACCAACGCGTCCCCGCCTCCGCCGGTATCGCACCGCCGACCGCCGAACTCGCCGATATCTACCAACACGAACTGGGGGAGGAGACGGGTGACCTCGCCTGGTTCACCGCGCTGGCCTGTTTCAAGTCGGCGGCGACGTGGTCACTGATCGTCAAGCACAATCGCCGACGGCGTTCTCCGCGAGCTGACTTGGAAGCCATGGCGGCCTCGTTGCCGAGGCTCCTGATGCGGGCGCGCGCGATGCTGAACGGCGTGGATTAGCCGCGGGGGATCCCGGCCAGCTTGTCGGCGAACTTTGCCTCCGCGGCTTGGCGCAGCCGTAGCAGGTGTTCGGAGGGAAATAGATCGGGCGCAGTAGCGCGGTCTTTGAGGAGTAGCCGCGCCAGCGTCACCTTGTGGACTTCGGTTGGGCCGTCGGCAAGGCCGAGCACGAACGACTCGACCAGGTACTGGACGAACGGCATCTCGTGGGTGGTGCCCAGCGATCCGTGTAGCTGAAGCGCGCGCGCCGATACGTCATGCAGGACCTTCTGCATCATCGCCTTTACCGCCGAGATATCGGCCCGCACCGCCTTGTAGTCATTGAATTGGTCTATTTTCCACGCAGTTTGCAGCGTCAGCAGTCGGAAGGCTTCGATCTCCATCCAGGAGTCGGCCACCATCTCCTGGACCAGTTGCTTATTGGCGAGCACCTCGCCCTGGGTATAGCGCGATACCGCCCGTTCGCAGATCATGTCGTAGATGCGGCGGACCAGCCCGACCGTGCGCATGGCGTGGTGGATGCGCCCGCCGCCCAGGCGGGTTTGAGCGACCACGAAGGCGCCGCCACGCGGGCCCAGCATGTGGTCGTTGGGTACGCGGACGTCTTCGTAGCGGACGTATCCTTCACGCCCGCCGCCGCCAGCGGGCTGATAGCCCAGTCCGACGTCGCGCAGCACGTTGATGCCCGGGGTGCTCGCCGGGCACCACGAACATCGAATAGCGCTCGTACGGTGGCGCCTCCGGGTCGGTCATCGCCATCACGATGATGAACGACGCCATCGAGGCAAATGAGGAGAACCACTTCTCCCCGTTGATGATCCAATGGTCACCATCGGCGACCGCGGTGGTGGTGAACACCTTCGGGTCGGCGCCGCCCTGCGGCTCGGTCATCGAAAAGCAGGAGATGATGCGGTTGTCCAATAGTGGCTCGAGGTAGCGTGCTTTGAGTTCCGGCGTGCCGTAGTGCGCGAGGATTTCGCTGTTGCCGGAATCGGGTGCCTGCGAGCCGAAGACGATCGGCGCGCATTCCGACCGGCCCAGAATCTCGTTGAGCAGCGCCAGCTTCACCTGCCCGAAGCCGGGTCCGCCGAGATGCGCTCCGAGGTGGGTGGCCCACAGTCCGCGCTGTTTGACGATCTCCTGCAACGGCGGAATCAGCGCCTGGCGCACGGGATCGTTGAGATCGTGAGATTCCTTGATAATCAGGTCGATCGGCTCGCACTCGGTGCGGACGAAATCCTGCACCCACTCGAGTTGGTGCGCCCACTCCGGGTCAGTGGAGAAGTCCCAGGACATTTATCGTCCCTTTCGGTAGATGGTTCATTGCGAGCCGCGTTGCGCTACCACGCCGGCGTGTTCGAGCTCGGCGACGGTATCCGGGGCGAATCCCAGCTCGCCCAGCAGCGCGTGAGTGTGGTCGCCGGGCAGCGACGGTGCTGACGGCGCCTCGAGCCGGGTGCGTGAGAAGCGGGGAGCCGGCGCGGGCGAGGTGATGCCGTCGACGTCGATGAACGTTTCGCGCGCGACAAGGTGAGGGTGCCGTGGCGCCTCAGCCAGCGAAAGTACTGGGGTGGCGCAGCATCCCGGTGAATCCAGGAGCTCTTCCCACTCGTCGCGGTTCTTCTCCGCGAAGCGGGCCGCCAGTACGTTGCGGTGCTCGGCCCATGCCGATGGGTCGTCGTCGTCGTGCGGGACGTTGACGCCGAGGCGATCGCAGAGTTCCGCGTAGAACTTGGGCTCCATCGCGCCGACTGCGATGTGGCGCCCGTCGGCCGTGGCGTAGACGCCGTAGAAGTGGGCGCCGCCGTCGAGGAGGTTGTCCTGCGCGACGATCGCGCCACGTACCGGCCGGCACCATCCCGAAGTACGGGGCCAGCAGGGTCGCCACGCCGTCGACCATTGCGACGTCGAGCACCTGCCCCGCACCGGATTCGCGAGCCTCGAGGATGGCGCTGAGCAATCCGACCGCCAGCAGCATTCCGCCGCCGCCGTAATCGCCGACCAGATTCAGCGGTGGCACTGGGAATTCGGCCGTGCCTATGCCGTGCAGGGCACCCGTCAACGCGAGGTAGTTGATGTCATGACCGGCGTGACCGGCCAGTGGTCCCTCCTGCCCATAGCCTGTCATCCGGGCATACACCAGGCGGGGATTGCGCTCACGCAAGTCATCTGGGCCGATGCCAAGCCGCTCGGCCACGCCGGGCCGGTACACGTCCACGAAAGCGTCGGCGTCGTCGGCCAACCGCTGCACGAGTTCCCTGCCCCTGGGGTCTTTGACGTCGGCGGCCAGCGACCGTTGGCTGCGCCGCACCGAGTAGTCGATGGGTAGGGGACCGCCGGCACCCGCGATGGGGTCGACACGGATGACGTCTGCACCCAAGTCCCCCAGCAGCATTCCGCAGAACGGGGCCGGCCCCAGGCCACCCATCATGACGATGCGCACCCCATGCAATGGGCCGGTCATGACGACCACTTCTTCCGTCGCTCGGCGGCCTCGTCGGTGGCGTGCGTGATCACCTGGTTGCGGTTCTCGAGTTCCAGCGCCGCATTCAGGCTCGGTGCGTCGGTGTTGACCTGCAGGGCGCGCTTCGTCAATTCCACGCCCAGGGGAGCGAGGCCGGCGATCTGCGTCGCCAACTCGACCGCGCGCTCGCCGAGCCGGTCGGGCTCGATAACCTCGCTCACCAGACCGCGCCGATCGGCTTCGGCGGCCGATACCGTTCGGCCGGTGAGCATCCAGTCGGCGGCAACGCTGGTGCCCACGATCCGCGGCAGGTGGTAGCTCATGCCCATCTCGGCGCCCGAGAGCCCGAGCAGGATGGCGGCATTTCCGAACGACGCCGCGGTTGAACGAAATTCGAATGTCGGCCGCGAGGCATAACGCGAAACCTGCCCCGACGCAAGGGCCGTTGACCGCCGCGATGACGGGCTGCGGCAGCACGCGGACGGCTTGCGCGAGTGCGGCCATTCTCTCCTGGAACCGCAGCCGGTCCAGGGCGGGTGCGTCGGCGTCGGGCACGTCGGGTCCGAAGTCGCGCATGTCGATCCCGGCGCAGAAGCCCCGACCGGCGCCGGTCAGGACGACAGCGCGCACCGACCTGTCGGTCGTGAAATCGGCTAGAGCAACAGTCAATTCGGTCTGCATGGTCTCGTTGATGGCATTGAGCCGCTCGGGGCGGTTCAAGCGCACCACGACAACGCCGTCACTCGGCCTTTCGAGTATCAGCGTGCTCGGCACGGTCACGCTCGTTCGATGATGGTCGCCGTTCCCATGCCGCCGCCGGTACACATGGTCACCAGTCCCGTTGTCAGGTCGCGACGCTCGAGCTCATCGAGAACGGTGCCGATGAGCATCGCGCCGGTGGCGCCGATCGGGTGGCCGAGGGCGATCGCCCCGCCGTTGACGTTGACCCGGTCCGGGTCGAGGTCGAGATCGCGGATCGTCTTGAGGGGAACGGCAGCGAAGGCTTCGTTGATCTCCCACAAATCGATGTCGGCGACGGTCATGCCGGCGCGCTCCAAACAGCGCTGTGCCGCGGGTCCGGGTGCGGTGAGCATGATGATCGGTTCGCTGCCGATCGCGGCGGTGGCGCGGATCTGGGCGCGCGGCCGCACGCCGTGGGTGCTTATCCAGCGCGCGGAGGCGACGGCCACCGCGGCGGCGCCGTCGACGATCCCGGATGAGTTGCCCGCATGGTGCACGTGGTCGATCTGGTCGATGCCCGGGTAGCGATCAACGCAGATCTCGTCGAACGTCCGTTGCTCACCGTCGATCCGCGTCGCGCCCATCGCCGCGAACGCGGGCTTCAGCCGCGCCAGCGACTCGGCGGACGTCCCGGGACGGGGGTGCTCGTCGCGTGCCACCGCCGAACCGTCCGGCGCGAGCACCTCGATCAATGATCGGTCGAACCGATGCTCCTCAATGGCGGCGGCGGCCCGGCTCTGGCTCTGCGCCGCGTACGTGTCCACCATCTCGCGGGTGAAGCCTTCGAGTGTGGCGATGAGATCGGCCGAGATGCCCTGCGGCACCGTGGGGTAACGCAGCCGGAATTCGGCGTTGTTGCCGTCGATCGTCGGGACACCGGCCGTCACATCCCACCGGGACATCGATTCGACTCCACCGGCGATCACCAGATCCTCGCCCCCGGCGGCGACCGCGGACGCCGCGACGGTGACCGCCTGCTGTCCCGACCCGCAGAAGCGGTTCAGCGTCATCCCCGGAACCGACTCTGGCCAGCCGGCCAACAGCACCGCCAGACGGGCGATGTCGTCGCCGTGGTCGCCGGACAGGATGCCGTTGCCGGCGATCACGTCATCAACCTCGGCGGGGTCGAAGCCGGTTCGCTCGGCCAGGGCGGTGAGGCAGCCCGCGAACAGCGTCTGCGGGTGCACGTTATGCAGTCCGCCGTCGGGGCGGCCCCGACCGCGCGGCGTGCGTACGGCGTCGAGGATCCAGGAGTCGGTCACACCGTGACCAGGCGAGAAAGATTGCCGCCCATGATCTTGGCCTGATCGCTGACCGGAAGGTGGCTGAGCGCGTCGGCGAAATGCGTTGGCTGCGCGAGGCCCTCGGGGTGGGGGAAGTCCGAACCGAACAACACTCGCTCGACGCCGACCAGATCGATCAGCTCGCTGACGCCCTCCTCGTAGAACGGGCTGAGGTGGATGCGGTTCTTGATCTCCTCGATCGGGTTGCCGGCGAAGGCCTCCGGCGCCTTCTTGTAGACGTCGGCGAGGCTGTCCAGCAACGGGAACAGCCAACGTGCACCGCTTTCGATCACCGAAACTTTCAGGGTGGGAAAGCGGAACAGGGCGCCGTGGATGACCCAGGACGCGACCGCGTCCTGAACCGGTCGCCACTGCGCGTACATGCCGAATGCGTCCGTCTTCATGGGCAGCATCTCTTTGCCGTCGCCGTTCCACTCCCCGTTGTAGCGGGCGTAGCCGCTGTCGGAGGTGTGCATGGCGACCAGCACGTCGTGCTCGACGCAGCGCTGCCAGAACGGGTCGAACTCCGGCAGCGCGAACGACCGTGGGCCGCCGTAGCCCGGGACTGGGGCCGGCCGGATCAGGACCACGCGGGCACCACGCTTGACGACCCAATCCAGTTCCTCGATGGCCTTCTCGACGATCGGCAGGCTGATCACCGGCACCGTGAAGATGCGGTTCTGGTAGTTGAAGCCCCACGCTTCGTGGAGCCACTGGTTCAGCGCGTGCACCACGACATGGATCAGCGCCGGATCGTCGCGCATCCGCTCCTCGATGAGGCTGGCCAGCGTCGGGAACATCAGCGAACGGTCGACGCCGAGCTCGTTCATCAGCTCTAGTCGCGGTCCGGGCTCGCGGAACGCCGGGATGGCCCGCATCGGCTCGCCGAAGATCTCGCGGCGGCTCTTGCCGTCCGGGTTGCCGTATTTGAAATAGTCCTCCATCGCGCCCGGCCGGGCGACGACTTCGAAGGTCGGGTTGGGGATGTAGTCGCTGATCTGGCCGCGGATCGCGATCTTGGTGCGGCCGTTGAACTGCACGTACTGGATCGCGTTTTTGTACTCCTTGGGCAGGAACTGCGTCAGCGAGTCCTGGGTCTCGTACAGGTGGTTGTCCGCGTCGAACAATGGATAGGGCAGTTTTGCCGCATTCGTCATGGCGATCTCCTTCGATCAAGAACGATCGTAATGGGTCTCTCGGCTTAGGAGAATAACCTTCTCCGAAATGGCAAAGCTCTTCTCGCACGGGGGCGAACACGTCACGCACCAAGCCAAGAAGTCGATTCGCCGCCTGTTGCACCGGCTTATTGCCGACATAGGAGTCGAACGTGTGTTCTAATATGGACACCATGCCCGCCCGCTCAGTGCGGGTGAAGATCAGGAGGAGATCGCCGCAACGATGACTGTAGACACTCTGATACGCCACGCCCCGCTCGTTAATTCCGACACTTCCGCCGTCTTGGTTCCCGACGCGCCCACCCCTGAACCTGCTGTTGGTCAGAAGCCTCAAAAGCTCCCGAGCAACAAGGCGGCCGGCAAAAAGACCAAGACCGTCGAGCTAACCCTTACTGTCACCGGTACCGCCGACGGCGAATGGCGCGCGGAGCTCAAACAGGGCACCACCTACCTGGCCCGCAACATTGCGGTCCCGGCCGCCGCAGTCTCCCGGGCGGCCAAGGAACTGCATCAGGATCTCTCTACGCCGATCAACGAGGTCATCGAAGAGGCACGCTCGCAGCAGCCGCCAGGGTCGCCGCCCTCGAAGCCGAACTGGAAGCCGCCCGCAGGGCTCTGGCCGATCTGGACTGAAATCCCCGATCGGTAACGCGGTCGGTTCAGGAGTCGAAGTTGGTGCTGCTGGTGAGCTTCTCCCATTTCGCGATCTCGCTCGCACGGCCGTCAGCGACGTAGCGGTAGAGTGCCAGCGCGTCTGGGCCGAGGAGCAGGAATGCCGGGGGCTCGCTCGCTTCGACGGCAGTGATGATCGCTGCGGCTGCCTTGGCGGGATCGCCGGCCTGGTTGCCGTGCATGGTGTCGTTCTTCTTCCGGCGCTTCCCGGCCGTGTCCGCGTAGTCGTCGATGACTGTTGCCGATTCGACGAGCGAGCGTCCGGCGAAGTCGGTGCGGAATGCGCCGGGCTCAACGATTGTCACGGAGATACCCAGCGGGGCGAGCTCGCCGCGAAGCGCCCCGGTTACCCCTTCCATGGCGGCCTTGGCCGCGGCGTAGTAGCCGGATCCGACCGGTGTTACAGTCGCCCCGATCGAGGAGATGTTCACGATCGCCCCGCTGCGGCGTGCTCGCATCCCGGGCAACACGGCCTTGATCATCGCGATGGTGCCGAAGAAGTGCGTGTCGAACAGGGCACGGACTTCGGCGTCGGCGCCTTCTTCGACGGCGGCGCGGTAGCCGTAGCCGGCGTTGTTGACCAGTACATCGACGCCGCCGAAGCGAGATTGGGCCTGCTGAACGGCCGCGCTGACTTGCTCGGGCTTAGTGACGTCGAGTGCGACGGCAAGCACACGCCCGGGCGCGGTGTCGGCCAGGTCGGCGACCTTCTTCACGTCGCGTGCGGTGACGACAGCGTTATGGCCGGTGCCGATCACCGCTTCGGCGAGCGCGCGGCCTAGCCCGGTCGAGCAGCCGGTGATAAACCAGGTGGACATAGGTCCCTCTCTATCTGTGGTCTATTTGTGGCTTCCAACGTCGGGTTGCTGGGCGATTTGCTTGCCGTCAGCCCAACGACTCGACGTTCGACGCCGAAGTTGGGCGCGCATCCCATTGCCGTTGCACTTCCCGCTCCGCGGCAGTCGGAATCAGACCCGAGGGCGCGAAGAACCTGGACGGCACCGAGTCGTCCTCGGTCAACGGCCGGCCGCCACCGCGAAGTGCTCTGAGCGCCACAATAATTCCGGCGACCACCACGATGACGACAACCGACGCGAAGAGAATAGACAAGGTGCCTTGGATGAAGGTATTCCTGATCACTTCATTCAGCTGATGGACGTTCTTGGCCGAACCGAACGCCGTCTTGCCCGCGTTCTTCGCCGCTAAATATTGAGAGTGTTGCGACCAGTAGCCGATGGTCGGATTCGCGGAGAAGATTTTCTGCCAGGACGCGGTCAGCGTGACGGCCAGATCCCACAGCAGCGGAACACCAGGAATCCAGGCCCATTTCACCAGACCCATCTTGATGACGACCACCGTGATGACGCTCAGCGCGATTGCCGCGAGCAGCTGGTTGGCAATACCGAACAGTGGGAAAAGAGTGTTGATGCCACCTAGGGGGTCGGTCACGCCCATCAGCAGGATGCCGCCCCACGCCGCGACCACCACCAGGCTGCAGATCCAGACGCCGGGGCGCCAGCTCGGGTTCCGCAGCTTGGTCAGCGGGCCACCCAGATTGCCCAACGCGTCGGACAGCATGAAACGCGCGACCCGGGTGCCCGCATCGACAGCGGTCAGGATGAACAGTGCCTCGAACATGATCGCGAAGTGGTACCAGAACGCCTTGAGACCGGCGCCGCCGAACACCTTCTGCAGCACTTCAGCCATGCCGAACGCCAGCGTCGGTGCGCCACCGGTGCGCGACACGATCGACTTCTCGCCCACGCTGGCCGCGGCTTGAGTGAGCTGGTCCGCGGTGGCCGGTGCCCCCGACAGGCCGAGCCCATTGACGTACTTCGCGGCGGTGGCTGCGGTGCCGCCGGTCTGCGCGGGCGGAGCGTTAAGAGTGAAGTACAAGTGCTGGTTGATGATTGAGGCGGTGATCAACGCCATGACGGCGACGAACGACTCGGTCAGCATGCCGCCGTACCCGATGAAGCGCATCTGGCTTTCCTTCTCCAGCAGCTTCGGCGTCGTCCCGGACGAGATCAGCGCGTGGAATCCCGACAGCGCGCCACACGCGATGGTGATGAACAGGAATGGAAAAAGCGAGCCGGGGAACACCGGGCCGTCGCCGCTGGTCGCGAATCGGGATATCGCCGGTGCGGCCATGACCGGGTGTGCGAAACAGATGCCGATCGCGAGCAAAGCGATGGCACCGACCTTCATGAACGTCGACAGGTAATCGCGCGGCGCGAGGAGCAACCACACCGGCAGTGCCGACGCCACGAAACCGTAGATGACGATCAACCACGACACCTCGACGGGAGTGAGGTTCAACCAGGATGTGCCCCAGGATGTTTCGCCGACCCAGTTTCCGGAGGCCACGGCGAGCATCAAAAGCACAAAGCCGATCACCGATACCTCGGTCACCCGCCCGGGGCGTATGTACCGCAGGTAGCAGCCCATGAACAGGGCGATGGGAATGGTCATGGCGATGGAGAACACTCCCCAGGGGCTCTGCGACAGCGCCCGCACCACGACCAGCGCCAGCACGGCAATGATGATCACCATGATGACGAAGGCCCCGATGAGGGCCGCGGCACCGCCGATCGCGCCGATCTCGTCGCGAGCCATCTGACCCAGGGAGCGCCCGCGCCGTCGGGTGGAGATCCACAACACCAGGTAGTCCTGGACGGCCCCGGCGAACACCGCGCCGAAGATGATCCAGATGCTGCAGGGCAGATAACCCATTTGGGCGGCCAGCACCGGACCGACGAGTGGTCCGGCTCCCGCGATGGCGGCGAAATGGTGGCCGAACAGCACGCGCCGGTCGGTCGGCACATAGTCGGTGCCGTCGTCGAGGATTTCGGCAGGCGTGGCGTGGTCGTCGCGCGGGCGCACGACCTTCATCTCGATCAACCGGGCGTAGAACCGGAACCCGATGACGTAGGTGCAGATCGCCGCGACCACAAACCAGACCGCGTTCACCGTCTCGCCGCGGGCGAACGCGATGAACGCCCACGCGATGGCACCGACGACGGCGACTATCCCGAAGACGATCTTGTGCCGGGCTGGTGATCGGGGACCTGTCGATGATCGCGACGGGCGGCAAGTCTTCGTCGGTGCGGATGTAGCTGATTTGCTCGGTCACGCTCAAACCCTACGACGACGGGGAACGGCCAGGCCAGTGTCAATACAGCAAGCGCACGGTGTCGATGGTGTCGGCTTCGGCGGGGCCCTTGTCGTCGCGGTACCGCAGCACCCGGGCGAATCGGAGTGCCAGACCGCCCGGGTAGCGCTTGGACGCCTGCACGCCGTCGAACGCAATCTCGACGACCTGCTCGGGCCGCAACTCGACCACGTGGCCGTCCGTGCCTCCGATGGCGAGCTCGCTGAACCGGACCGTCTGCCACGCCAGCATTTCGTCTGACATTCCCTTGAAAGTCTTTCCCACCATGATGAATTCGCCGGTGACCGGATCCCGCGCGCCCAGGTGAATATTGGAGAGTTTTCCACGGCGTCGCCCCGAACCCCACTCCACGGCCAGGACCACCAGGTCCAGCGTGTGTACCGGCTTGACCTTCAGCCAGCCGGATCCGCGGCGGCCCGCCTGATAGGGCGCGGCCGGCGCCTTGGCCATGACGCCTTCGTGGCCGGCGGCCAGGGTGGCGTCCAGAAAGGCGCCCGCCAGCATTGGATCGGACGTAATCAGCCGGTCGACGCGCTGCTGCGGCGGCACCAGCGCGTCCAGAGCAGCCAGCCGGTCGGTTGTCGGCGCGTCGAGCAGGTCCAGGCCGTCGCAGTGCAAGATATCGAAGAAGAACACCGAAAGCGGTTGTGCCACTTTCGCCGAAACAACGTCGACCGATCGGCCGAACCGCGAGGCAGTGACCTGGAAGCGGTGTGGCCGGTTGTCAGGCCGCAGCGCGATGACCTCGCCATCGGCGACGAGGGTGCGCACCGGCAACGCCAGCGTCGCCTCCACTACTTCGGGTAGCCGCGCGGTGACGTCGTCCAGGCTTCGGGTGTAGACGGTGACGGCAGCGCCAGCCCGGTGGATCTGCACTCGCGCGCCGTCGAGTTTCGCTTCGAAAATTGTTGTACCGCCGTGGCGCTCGAGGGCATCGGCCACGCTGGTCGCGGTCTGCGCCAACATCGGGCCGACTGGTCGGCCCACCCGCAGAGTGAATGCATCCAGCGCTGTCGCTGCACCGGACGGGCCGGCCGACAAACTTGCCGCCGCCACCGCCGGCAGATCCCCGCCCAGCATCGCAGCACGCTGCACAGCGCTGACCGGAATACCGACAGCTTTGGCGACGGCGTCGGACATGATCCCGGCCAGCGCGCCCTGGCGCAGTTCGCCGCCGAGTAGCCGCACCAGAAAGGTCTGCTCGGTTTCGGTGGCCGCGCCTAACAGCCTCTTGATGAGTTCCGCGCGCCGTCCCTGGGACCCTTTGCCCGACACCGCGCCGATTTCGGTGAAGATCGCGTTGACGCCGGCGACGGTTAGCGACGGCCCGGGTGCTGCCTGCGGCCGCGAGCGCAGTGCCGCCCAGCCGACCCCGATCTGGCGCTGACGAAGCTCACCGGAAAGCCACGACACGACGGTTGCGACCTGCTCGGGATCGGGTGCGGCGCGACGCAGCAGCTCGGCGATGTGCGCAACCTTATCGAGGCGCGACGAGGTTCCGCCTACTTTAAGCGATGTGCTTGCGACGTCGAGAAGGAGCACGAATCCAGCTTGGCACGGAGCGCCGACAGCTCCCCGGAGCGGACACGCTAGCGTGCCTACGTAACGTTACAGACTTAAGGGATTCTGATAAGGAGGCTCCGGATGGAGATCAACGGTAAGAAGGTCGTCGTCATCGGCGGCGCGTCGGGGATGGGTCGGGCGAGCGCCGAACTGCTGGCAGAACGTGGCGCGGATGTCGCCGTGCTTGACCGCGAGGGTTCCGACGGCAAGGTCGTTGCCGAGGGGTTCGGCGGCTCGTTCTACCCGGTCGACGTCACCGACTTCACCGGCACCGAGGACACGCTGCAGGCTGCGGTCGACAAGCTCGGCGGCTTGCACGTGATCATCACCACCGCGGGTGGTGGTATCGCCAAGCGCACACTGACCAAGTCCGGTCCGCACGACCTCGAATCCTTCCAATCGACAATCGATCTCAACCTCGTCGCCACCTTCAACATCAGCCGGCTGGCGGCCGCGCACATGGCCAAGAACGAGCCCGAGGACGAAGAGCGCGGCGTCATCATCAACACCGCGTCTATCGCGGCGTTCGAGGGCCAGATCGGCCAGGTCGCCTACACCGCCGCGAAGGCGGGAATCGCGGGCATGTGCCTCACGATGGCTCGCGACCTGGGGTCGGTGGGCGTCCGGGTGCTGGCGATCGCACCCAGCCTGTTCGCCACGGGGTTGACCAAAGGCATTCCCGACGAGTTCGCCTCGGCGCTGACCAAGGACGCGGCCTTCCCCAAGCGGCTCGGCCGGCCCGAGGAGTACGCCAGGCTGGTCCAGGCCATCGTGGAAGTTCCGATGCTCAACGGCCAGTGCCTGCGGCTCGACGCGGGCCAGCGGTTCGCGCCCAAGTAGGCGGACCCGCGGCGCGGCCCTTCCCGCAATAAGTACACTCTTTAGGCAGCCGCCCCGCTCCCCGCCGGAGCGGGGCAGGCAGTCACCCGCGGCGACGACGCCGGCAGGGCAGCAGCGCAGGAGGGGCCCTCATGGGTATCGCACTGACCGACGACCACCGCGAACTCGGCGAGGTAGCTCGCGCGTTCCTGACCTCGCAGAAGGCTCGTTGGGCGGCGCGTTCGCTGCTCGATACGCCCGATGAGGCCCGGCCTGGATTCTGGCAGGGCATGGCGGAACTCGGCTGGCTTGGTCTGCACGTCGACGAGGAGTATGGCGGCTCGGGCTACGGGTTGCCCGAACTCGTGGTGGTGGTCGAGGAACTCGGCCGTGCCGTGGCGCCGGGACCATTCGTGCCAACCGTGATCGCGTCGGCGGTGATCGCGAAAGACGGCAGCGCCAAACAGAAGTCGCGGTTGTTGCCGGGCCTGATCGACGGGACCGTCGCGGCGGGGATCGGTCTGGACGGCCAGGTGCGCATCGAAAATGACGTGGCCGACGGCGACGCCGGAATCGTGTTGGGCGCCGGGCTGGCCGACCTGCTGTTGATCGCCGCCGGCGACGACGTGCTGGTGCTGGACCGGGGCCGCGCCGGTGTGTCGGTGGAAGTGCCCGAGAACCTCGACCCGACTCGGCGTTCGGGGCGGGTTCTGCTGCAAAACGTGAGCGTCAGTGCCGAGGACGTCCTGTCGGGCGGGCGCGAATCGGCCCTGGCGCGGGCCCGCACCCTGCTGGCCGCCGAGGCGGTAGGTGGGGCGGCCGACTGTGTCGATGCCGCCGTCGAGTACGCCAAGGTGCGTGAGCAGTTCGGTCGCACCATCGCCACTTTCCAGGCGATCAAGCACCATTGTGCGAACATGCTGGTCGCCGTGGAATCGGGGATCGCGGCGGTCTGGGACGCGTCTCGGGCCGCCTCCGAGGACTTATCAGAGGGAGAAGCGCAGTTTCGCCTCGTCGCCGCGGCGGCGGCGGCACTGGCCCTGCCGGCCTACGCGCGCAACGCCGAGCTCAACATCCAGGTGCACGGCGGCATCGGCTTTACCTGGGAACACGACGCGCACCTGCATCTGCGTCGCGCCCTGGCGACCACCGCTTTGTTCGGCGGCGACGGGCCCCCCCGCGATGTGTTCGAGCGGACCGTGGCCGGTGGGATTCGGGAGAACAGCCTCGACTTGCCTCCAGAGGCGGAGGAACTGCGCACCAGAATCCACGCCGACGCCGCGGAGATTGCCGCGCTGGACAAGCAGGCGCGGCGCGACAAGCTGATCGAGACCGGCTACGTGATGCCGCACTGGCCCAAGCCCTGGGGTCGCGCGGCCGACGCGGTGGAGCAGCTGGTTATCGAGGAGGAGTTCCGCACGGCGGGCATCAAACGCCCCGACTACGGGATCACCAGTTGGGTGATCCTGACTCTGATCCAGCACGGGACGCCCTGGCAGATCGAAAGATTCGTTGAGAAGGCGTTGCGCAAGGATGAGATCTGGTGCCAGCTCTTCTCCGAACCGGACGCGGGTTCCGATGCGGCAGCAGTCAAGACCCGGGCCACTCGGGTGGACGGTGGCTGGATCATCAACGGGCAGAAGGTGTGGACCAGCGGCGCGCACTACTGCGCGCGGGGACTGGCGACCGTACGTACCGACCCCGATGCGTCCAAGCATGGCGGCATCACGACAGTCATCGTCGATATGAAAGCCCCCGAAGTCGAGGTGCGGCCGCTGCGGCAGATTACGGGCGAGTCCGAATTCAACGAGGTGTTCTTTAACGATCTGTTCGTCCCTGATGAGGATGTTGTCGGCGCGCCCAACACCGGGTGGACTGTCGCGCGGGCGACGCTGGGCAACGAGCGCGTCAGCATCGGTGGCAGCGGGTCGTTCTACGAGGGCATGGCGGCACTGCTGACGGGTCTGGCTCAGCAGAACGGGGATCGGTTGGCCGGGGCCGATATCCGGCTCGGCTACTACCTCGCCGAGGACCACGCCCTGCGGCTGCTGAATCTGCGCCGCGTTGCGCGCAGCGTGGAAGGGGCCGGTCCGGGTCCGGAAGGCAACGTCACGAAACTCAAGCTGGCCGAGCACATGGTCGAAGGGGCCGCGATCTGGGCGGCGCTGCTGGGGCCCGAGGTCGCGCTGACCGACGGGCCGGGCGCGTTGACCGGCCGGTCGATGATGGGGGCGCGTGCCATGGCGATTGCGGGCGGCACCTCCGAGGTCACCCGCAACCAGATCGCCGAGCGGATTCTCGGCATGCCGCGCGACCCGCTGATCAACTGAGCACTTTCGGCGAGCGTGCGTGTCTGTACGGAGACGCGCCGTGTGAACCGGCATTCTGCGCACGTTCGCCGCGCGCAGCTCCCCCGTCAGGCAGGGCGGGGGACCGAGGCCATCTGTGATTGTCCGAGCCAGCTCGGCACCGCCCGGCGTGCGTCGGTAGCCCCGTCAATTGCAATGGTGCCGTTGAGCACTGCGCGTGACCAGGAAAGGTCGCCGCGCCACAACTGGATCAGGGTGAGCAGGCTGGTCTCAACCGTCGCGGCGACTTCGTAGCCGGGATCGAAATCGCAGATATCGGCGGTTCCCTCGGACACCATCAGCCACCAGCGGGCGGCCTTAGGCGCCACTCCGGTCAACCGGAACGCGACGACGGTGCGCGCCCGCGGCCAAGCGTCCACAGAAATTGTGCGGCGGATATCCCACATCAGCAGGTGCGGATCCAGGTCGTCCTCGCCGAGTTCGGGGATCCAGCGGACTCCCCACTCGCCTAGCGCATGCACCACGACGGCCAGTTCCTGGCCGCAGGGTGTCAGCACGTACGAGGTGCGACCATCCGTGTCGATGCGTTCGACGACGCCAGCGCGGTTCAGCGACTTCAGCCGCTTGGATAACAGGGCAGGCGACATCTTGGGCAGCCCGCGCCGGAGATCGTTGAAATGCCTGCTGCCTTGCAACAACTCACGCACGACAAGCAGGGTCCACCGTTCATCGAGCAATTCCATCGCCTTGGCGACCGGGCAGAACTGGCCGTACGTCGACATCGGGAACACCTTTCACTTTGCCGATTCCAGTAGACGACACGGCAGCGATCTTGACTAGTACAGATCGTGAACCTGCGCGAGTTCAGATCCGGCACTGGAAGCGGTTCATCTCCCGAGCAGACGATGATGCCCAACCACTAGAAAGGAATCTGACTATGACTACGGCACCCGAAGCACCCGAAATCCGCCGCGTTTCCTCCGATCGCGGATACGAAAGTAAGCATCGCGCATTGTGGGCGTTGGGCGACTACGCCACGGTGGCGACCGAAGTGGTGGCACCGCTCGGCCCGGTGCTTGTGCATGCCAGCCGAATCGGCGCGGGTGATCGGGTGCTTGATGTGGCGGCCGGGGCCGGCAACGTGGCCATACCTGCCGCCCTCACCGGCGCCGACGTGATTGCCAGCGACTTATGTCCGGACCTGCTGGAGCGCGGCCGCGCCGTTGCCCGCAGCCGCGGCGTCAACCTGCAGTGGCTCGAGGCCAATGCCGAAGCGCTGCCTTGTGACGGTGACGCATTCGACGCGGTGCTTTCGTGCTTAGGCGTGATGTTTGCGCCACACCACCAGATCGCGGCTAGCGAATTGGTTCGAGTCTGTCGGCCGGGCGGGGTGCTCGGGCTGGTCAGCTGGACCCCCGGAGGGTTCATCGGCCAGATGTTCGCAACGATGAAGCCGTATGTGGCCGCGCCGCAGCCGGGCGCGCTGCCGGCGACGATGTGGGGCGACGTGGACCACGTCCGCGGTCTGCTGGCGGATCGGGTCACTGAATTCACCGCTGACCATCGCATGCTGCGGGTCGAGCGGTTCGCCGACGGCGCAGGCTTCCGCGACTACTTCAAAGCCAACTACGGCCCGACAATCGCGGCCTACCACGGGATCGCTGACGAGCCCGACCGTGTCGATGCGCTGGACGCGCAGCTGGCTGAACTCGGTGACCGATACCTGGCCGGGTCGTCGGGGATGGAGTGGGAGTACCTACTGGTCACGGCGCGCAAGCGCTGATCAACTGTGTCTGCTCGAGCAGGTTAGGCGGGCCCAAACTGCGGGGCGCCGCCGGCGTGTTCCGGTCGGATGTCTACCGGCATCCCGCACGTCACCGAATCCGGTTCGCAATCCACGATGTTGGCGGCCACCCGTAGCCCGCTCTGTTCGGCGAGCTCGACAAGGGCAATCACGTACGGGGTCGGGATCTCCGGGTTATAGGGGTGATGGTTGACCGTGTAGGTGAACACCGTGCCGCGTCCCGACACCGGCCGGGCCACGAGCTGGCTCCCGCAGTCGCGGCATTCGCCCGACGAGGGGTGTATCCAGCGCGCGCATTCGGCGCAATGCTCGATGAGCAGCAGGGACGTCGACTCGGCTGACACGAGCTAATACAGTACACTCTATTAGTTCCAGATTTTCACGCGGGCGGCGGGTTTCGACGAACGGACGGTGCAAATGACGTACTTCGAGAAAGACGCGATCTTGTCCGGTATCGGCATATCGCGGATCGGCCGCCGCACCGGCATTCCGGGGCTGGAGTTGACCATGGAGTCCGTGCGGACGGCCATCGCCGACGCCGGACTGGTCGCGGCCGACATCGACGGAATTGCGACCCTGGGCGACACTCCGGCCGAACAGGTCAACGCCGAACTTGGGATTGACGCGGGCGACTGCGGAGCCGGATTCGGCACCGGTGGATTGCTGAACCCGGTGATGTCGGCGTGCCGTGCGGTCGCCGAGCGGCGAGCGCGCCATGTGGTGGTCTACCGGACGATCCAGATGCTCGGCGGTACGGTCTTACCCAAACAGGAAGGGCAGGAAGCGAATGCGCCTGCCCCGGCACTCGCGCAAATGCTGGAGCCGGTCGAAGGCGCGGCGCGGCCCGCTGTCGGCCCGATGGACGACGTCGGCGATCTGGTTGCCGCCCATGCTTACTCCGCGGCGAACTGGCTGGCGTTGCATTGCCGTCGCCACATGGACCTGTACGGAACCACCAAAGAGCAATTGGGCTGGCTGGCGCTCAACGGCAGGCGCAACGCCGCGTTGAATCCCCTTGCCGTCTACCGCGACCCGATGACGATGGACGACTATCTGGGCGCGCGGCTGGTATCGACCCCGTTGGGGCTGCTGGATTGTGACGTGCCCATTGACGGCTCGGTCGCGGTGGTGGTGTCGAACGCGGACTACGCCGGCGACTGTCCACACCGCGCGGTGCGGGTAGAAGCGATTGGCGGCTCGGACGGCGCGGGCGGCTGGTTCCACCGCGACGATTACCCCAAGATGGCGATGTCTGATGCAGGCGCGCAGATGTGGTCGCGCACCGAGTTGAAGCCCGCGGATCTCGATGTCGCCCAGTTGTACGACGGGTTCACGTTTCTCGCCTTGTCGTGGTTGGAGGCTCTGGGAATCTGCGCCGACGGCGAGGCCGGTCCGTTCGTCGAGGGCGGGACGCGGATCGCCCGCGACGGCGTCCTGCCGCTGAACACCTACGGTGGCCAGCTTTCGGCCGGGCGAATGCATGGCTACTGGACGCTGCACGAGGCGTGCCTGCAGCTACGGGGTGAGGCCGGGGAGCGGCAAGTGTCGCAGCGCCCCGAGGTCGGCGTGATCTCGGTGGGCGGTGGGCCCATCGCGGGATGCATGTTGCTCACTTGCTGAGATAGACTGTAGGAGAGCTTAATTGAGCCTCAGGTGAGTACCGAGCCGGGCGTCGTCCGGGCGGATAAACGAGCTTCGATGATCGCACGCGAGATCGAGGCGGAGATCATTCGCCGCGGTTGGACCATTGGTGAATCGCTGGGTTCGGAACAAGCTCTCCAGCAACGCTTTTGCGTGAGTCGCTCAGTGTTGCGCGAAGCCGTCCGCCTCGTCGAGCACCACCAGGTGGCCCGAATGCGTCGCGGACCAAACGGTGGGCTGCTGATCTGCGAACCCGATGCGGGACCCGCGACCCGTGCCATGGTCATCTATCTCGAGTACCTCGGTACCACGTTGGGAGACCTGCTCAATGCGCGCCTGGTGCTCGAGCCGCTGGCGGCCTCCCTTGCCGCGGAACGTATCGACGAGGCCGGAATCGAGCGGCTCCGCGAGGTGCTGCACGCTGAGCGGCAATGGAAGCCCGGCTTATCGGCGCCCCGAGACGAATTTCACATCGCGCTCGCGGAACGATCGAAAAACCCTGTGCTACAAGTATTTATTGATGTCTTGATGAGGCTGACCGCACGATACGCACGCCAATCGCGGACGGAATCGACAAATGAGGCTATCGAGGCGGTCGACCACATGCACAAAGGTCACGCCGAGATCGTCGCCGCGGTCACCGCGGGCGACTCTGCGCGGGCGAAGACACTGAGCGAGCGACATGTTGAAGCGATGACCGCCTGGCTGCAGCAGCATCATCGTGACCGGGATGCGGGCCAGACGGCGCGATTCAACCGCGAAGCACCTCGCGGTAAATTGGCCGAGGTGCTGGCGGCCACCATCGGCGACGAGATCGCCGCCAGCGGCTGGCAGGTCGGATCCGTCTTCGGAACCGAGACGGCGCTGCTCGAACGGTACGGGGTGAGCCGGGCCGCGCTGCGGGAAGCGGTCCGGCTGCTCGAATATCACTCGATCGCGCAGATGCGCCGCGGGCCCGGCGGCGGGTTGGTCGTAACAAGGCCCCAGGCGCAGGCCAGCATCGACACCATCGCGCTCTGCCTGCAGTACCGCAAGCCCAGTCGGGAAGATCTTCGCTGCGTCCGCGACGCCATCGAGATCGGCAACATCGCCAAAGTCGTGCAGCGGCGCAGCGAAGCCGAGGTTGCGGCCTTCCTGACCGCCCACGGCTCGAGCCTGGACCGAGACTCGGGAGAGGTAGATGTGCGCGCTGCCGCCGTCGAGGAGTTTCGGTTCCACGTCGGACTGGCGCAGCTGGCCGGCAACGCCCTGCTGGAGCTGTTTCTGCGGATCATCATCGAGTTGTTCCGCCGGCATTGGACCAGCACTGGGCAGGCGCTGCCGACTCGGGGCGACGTCGTCGCCGTCGAACACGCTCACCTGCGGATTCTCGAGGCGACGACGGCCGGCGACGACAGCCTGGCCCGCTATCGGATCCGGCGTCATTTGGATGCGGCCGCCGCGTCATGGCTTTAGCGGCATCCGAATGCCGCTGGTGCGCGTAGCGGGGGCCCGTCGCGGGTATCCCACAGAAGATAAGCGGTTGGCTGGCCCACCAGGGGGATGGCGAATTGATCGAAAGCGGGAGCGCTGAGATGACGATGGGCACGGAAGCGGAGCACGGGGGCTTCGTTCATTCCGCGCTGTTTTACCACTCCCAAGCCGAATATCTGGATTTCGTAACGCGCTTTGTGATCGACGGCTTGGCGTTGGAGGAGCCGGTGTTGGTGGCTGTGCCGGGCGACACGCTGGCGCCGCTACGCGACGCCGTGTGGCGGGCGACGCGATGGAATGCCTGCGGACGTGCGATTCACGGACATCACCCAGGCGGCCCGCAATCCGCGCCGGTTTTTGGCGCTGCAGGGTTCTTTCGCACACGAGCACCCGAATCGACGGGTGCGGATCGTCAGCCAACTCGTCTGGCCCGGCCGGACGGCGGAGGAATCGCTGGCCTGCGCTCAGCTTGAGGCTTTGGCCAACACGGCATTCGAAGGCCACCAGGTGACGGGGCTGTGCCTCTACGACGCAAACCGGCTGGACGAAGGTGTGCTGGCGGACGCTTGCGCGACGCACCCGCGCTTGTGGAGATCTGGATCGGAACACCGCAGCACCGATTACGCGCCGGACGAGGTGCTGTCGCGCTGCAACCAGCCGCTGCCCGCCAATCCGGGGGCTGTGACGTACATGGTCCGGAAGTCTGCGGACCTGCGTCCGGCCCGCTCTTTTGCCATCGACTACGCCGGCTGGGTTGGGCTGTCCCAGGACGGTATCGAGGACCTGCAGTTGATCGCCACCGAGCTGGCCACCAACAGCTTGATGTATACCAACGGTGCGTGTCGGCTGGCCTTCTGGCGGCACGATGATCATTTGGTCTGTGAGGCGCGCGACGGCGGACGGCTCGATAACCCCTTGGCCGGATGCCTGGACCCTGGACCGGACGGCCCCGCCAGCCGTGGACTTTTCTTGGTCAACGCCATGTCGGATTTGGTGCGTACCCACACCACGACAACCGGAACGACTATCCGGGCATATCTGCGGTTCGACCCCCCGCCCGGGCCAAATAGCTAAAACGACCCGCCGGCAACCAACTGCGCCCAGACACTTACGGGTCCGGATAGACGTTGGTCTGCGTTGGTGCCACGACCACAACACCGGGCGCCGGGGCGCCCTTAGGGGCCGGGGTAGTTCGGCGCGGGACCTGTTCCGGTTCCGGTGCCGGCCTCTGTGCAGCCGGCCGCAGACATCGCGAATAAAGCGGCCAGCACCGAACCCAGCGTCCGAACCCGCGTGCTGGTCTTCATCGCGGTCATTGATCGCGCCTTTCGTTCACTCGTCACTTTTCTGTGTGTCTCAAACCGTTCAACACGATGCTATCGCCGCGATATGACACCGCGTGCCAATTGGGGATAGGCGCAGTCGTGTCACAGCACACGCGAAATGAATTTGCATTGCCCGCCCCGCGGCGTCTAACGTCGGCGCTCGTGCGTCTTCTTGAACGAGCCGTAGTAGCCAGCACCCGCAGCGGGGTCTGATCCAGACCGACCCCCCGCTGTGGGTCGAAAGCTACTACCCGTCGGTCGCTCCTGCTGACCAGAGAAGACCGACACCATGCCTTACTCAACACCTCTTACCGCCTCCGCCGGCTCAACCCGCTGCCGCCTCGCCAATGCCTGGTTCGCCGACCATTTCGGTGTCGCCTTGCCGCGCGGACTGCGCGATCTCGCCGACGAGATGTCTTGGGAGAGCTTTGTTGCGGCGTACGGTCACACGGCCGGCCCGCTGCGGCTCGGGCACTGGGCGTGCACCGATACCGAGCGTCCGGGTCCCCAGGCCCGCAACTTCCGAGCCATGATTGCCGTCGGCGATCGGATCAGCACTTCGACGGCTGCCGCTAGCGGGCCGATCGCGGCGCTCACCGCGATGCTGTACGAGCGCGGCATCACGGTGGAGATGTTGAGTTTCCATCAGATGGAATCAGAGCGAATACACCGCGACTTTCATTCGCGGCACCGACGGCGTCCGCGCCGAGTGGGCAATGGGCTGGTCGAAGGACCCCACCGAGTCCGCGCTGCGCGCGATGATCGCCTGCGCCAACCGATTGTGCGGCGCGCGCAGGGCTGCGTAGCCGCCTGTCAGAGCGGGCGCAGCACGATCGGCATGCCGTCGATCGGTATCGGCATGCCGCTGTAGTCCCACCGCGCCTGGTAACCCGGCCGGGGGAGTTCCAACCGGTAGCGGCGCAGCAGCCGGTGCAGGATCGTCTTGATCTCCAATTGGCCGAACACCATCCCGATGCACTTGTGTGCGCCGCCGCCGAACGGCGAGAAGGCGTACCGATGCCGTTTGTGCTCGTTGCGCGGCTCGGTGAACCGGTCCGGGTCGAATTTCAGCGGGTCCGTCCACAGTTCCGGCAGCCGATGATTCACCCCGGGAAATGCGAGGACGTTGGTGCCCTTGGGTAGGTAGTGGCCCAACAGTTCGGTGTCCCGCACGGTTTGGCGCATTGCCCACTGGACGGGTGTCACCAACCGGATCGACTCGTTCATCACCAGGTCGAGCGACTCCAGCTTCTCCAGCGACTCGATGTCGAGTGGCCCGTCGCCGAGGCGGTCGGATTCGTCGCGGCAGCGCTGCTGCCATTCGGGGTGGGCGGCCAGGTGGTAGGCCATCGTCGTCGACGTCGACGTCGACGTGTCGTGGGCGGCCATCATCAGGAAGATCATGTGGTTGACGATGTCCTGGTCGGAGAACCGGTTGCCGTCCTCGTCTTCGGTCTGGCACAACACCGACAGCAGGTCGTTGCCGTCCTTGCCGCGGCGCTCCGCGACCCGGGCGGCGAAGTAGTTCTCCAGGAGTTCTCGCGCCTTGAGGCCCCGCCACCACATGAAGGGAGGCACGCCGGTCCGCAGAATCGCCATGCCTGCGCGGGTCGTCGTCGTGAACGCCTTGTTCACTTTGGTGACCAACTCGTGGTCAGTGCCCGGCTCGTGGCCCATGAACACCATCGAGGCGATGTCGAGGGTCAGCTCCTTCATCGCCGGGTAGAGCAGGAAACGCGGGTCATTGGCGATCCAATCGTTCGCGATCACCTGCGAGACAACCTGGTCCATCTGCTCGACATAGCTGACCAGCCGGGAGCGGACGAACGCCTCTTGCATGATCCGCCGGTGGAACATGTGCTCATCAAAATCGAGCAGCATCAGGCCACGGTTGAAGAACGGCCCGATGACGGGCGTCCAGCCCTGTTGTGAGTAGTCCTTGTTGCGGTTGGAATAGATGACCTGCGCGGCATCGGGTCCCAGCGCCGAGACGGACGGCATGGCTGAGGACGCCCCGTATACGAGCGGCCCCTTGGTTTGGTAGAGATGCATCAGGTAGTCGGGTCCGCCGCGCAATACCTCGATCAGGTGCCCGACGATCGGCAGCCCGGCGTCGCCCCGGACCGGTTTGAGACCGCTGCCCGGGGGCGGGTCGGCGAGCTTTTTCTCCGGGAACTCGGTATTCAGCAACCGGCGTTCCACCAGGCCCATGCCGGGAATGTTGTTGACCGATGGGGTGAACCGGCGCCGCGCTTGATCGAGTAGGTAGTGCGGCGTGCTGATGGTGGCTGCCATGGGCGCTCCTTTGCGGTCCCGCGATGGTGACAGTCGTCACTTATTGTCTATCCTTCGGGAGAAAGTTGACAGCTGTCAAGTTTTGTTTTTGGACGCGCGTGGTGCAAGGTCAGCGAGATGAGTAGCCGTCCCGCCGCGCCGGCGCAAAGCGCGCCGGTGACACGCCGCCGGGGTGACCGGCATCGACAGGCGATCATGCAGGCTGTGCGGGACCTCCTACAGGACGGCATCGTTCGCCGAACTGTCGGTCAGCACCATCAGCAACCGCGCCGGGGTGGCGCGGTCCGGTTTCTACTTTTACTTCGATTCCAAGTACTCGGTGCTCGCGCAGATCCTCGCCGAGGCCGCCGAGGAACTCGAAGAACTCACCCAGTACTTCGCGCCGCGCCAGCCGGACGAATCGCCGGCAGCAATTCGCCAAACGGATGGTCGGCAGCGCTGCGGCCGTTTATGCCAACAACGACCCGGTGATGGTGGCCTGTAATGCAGCCCGTCACACCGACATTGAGATCCGCAGCATTCTCGAACGGCAATTCGAGGCGGTGCTCAGCCAGATCGTCGGCATCGTGGACGCCGAAATGCGAGCCGGGACCGCGCATCCGATCAGCGACGACATCCCCACGTTGGTGCGCACCCTGGCGGGCACCACCTCACTGACGCTGACCGGTGACCCACTCTTGGTGGGCCCCGACTCCGATGTGGATCGCCGCGTGCGGGTGCTCGAGCAGTTGTGGTTGAGCGCACTCTGGGGCGGCGCTAGGTAACGTCACGACCATGGCGAAGACGGCACCCGGGCGGTATTTCGCTGGCAAGCGGTGCTTTATCACCGGCGCGGCCAGCGGCATTGGGCGCGCGACTGCGTTGCGGCTGGCCGCCCACGGGGCCGAGCTGTACCTCACCGATCGGGATTCAGATGGTTTGACTCAGACCGTGGCCGACGCGCTCGCGCTAGGAGCAAAGGTGCCCGAGTTTCGGACGCTGGATATTTCCGACTACGACGCGGTGGCCGCCTTCGCGGCCGACATCCACGCGGCGCATCCCAGCATGGACGTCGTGATGAACATCGCTGGCGTCTCGGCCTGGGGGACCGTCGACCGGCTCACCCACGATCAGTGGAGCAAGATGGTCGCGATCAACCTGATGGGTCCGATCCACGTCATCGAGTCGTTCGTCCCGCCTATGGTGGCGGCCGGCCAGGGTGGGCGTCTGGTGAATGTGTCTTCGGCGGCCGGATTGGTTGCGCTGCCCTGGCATGCGGCCTATAGCGCCAGCAAGTTCGGGCTGCGTGGGCTCTCTGAGGTGCTGCGTTTCGACCTGGCCCGGCAGCGCATCGGGGTGTCGGTCGTGGTGCCGGGCGCGGTGAAGACGCCGCTGGTCGACACGGTCGAGATCGCCGGGGTAGACCGCGAGGACCCGCACGTCAGTCGCTGGGTGGACCGCTTCAGTGGTCACGCCATTTCGCCGGAGAAGGCGGCCGAGAAGATCTTGGCCGGGGTCGCGAAGAACCGGTACCTGATCTACACGTCGCCGGATATCCGGGCGTTTTATGCGTTCAAACGGTTGGCCTGGTGGCCTTACAGCGTGGCGATGCGGCAGGTCAACGTGTTTTCACGCGCGCTCTTCGGCCCAGCCCGGCGACGATGCGGTCCGCGGAGCGGTAGCCGCCCCCGCTCACCGGCCGCACAGCTTGCGCGCCAGACTCTCCCACGCATCGCCCAACGTCTGCAGGGTGTGGCCGCGTTCGTTGAGCTGATGCTCGACGTAGTCGGCATCGAGCAGCGCCAGCAGGGCATCCGTCTGGGCATCGAGATCACCGGTGGTGTCGAGCCGCCTGCAGGAGCACCCGCACATGTGTGCGTTGCACCATCGCCGGCGCGTTGTAGCGGCTCTGCGGATCGCGGTTGGCTTCCGACAGCAGTGCGTGATGGGTGTGCACGAAGCAGATCCGCTGCCTGCCGAACGTCACCAGCCGATCGATCGGTGGGGCATCGGGTCCCAGCGGCGGCGGTCCGAACAGAAATGCCTGCTGATTGGCCCGTTCGTCTTCGTCGAGCAGCACCATCATCAGGCCGGCCCGGCTGCCGAACCGGCGGAACAGCGTGCCTTTGCCGACGCCGGCGGCAGCGGCGATGTCGTCCATGGTGACGGCATCCGCGCCATGTTCGGCGACCAGGCTGCGGGCCGCCTCCAGCAAGAGCGCGCGATTGCGGGCCGCGTCACCTCGCTCTTGCGGGGGCCTCTGCGGAGGCGAACAGCGGCAGCTCACCTAACCGCTCGACACCACTCATCCCTGCACTTTAGCCGTTTGGAATAAATCGGACTATAGTCCGGTTGGGTCGTGCAAGGATGTAGATCAACAAGCGAAGGGAACGGCGACATGTCGAACACCAACATCAAAGTCCTGGCATTAGTGGGCAGCTTGCGCGCGGCGTCGATCAACCGCCAGATCGCGGAGCTGGCCGCAGAGGTCGCTCCCGACGGCGTCACCGTGACGGTCTTCGAAGGCCTGGGCGAGTTGCCGTTCTACAACGAGGAAATCGACCCGGCGGTCGGCGCGCAGGGCGACGCCCCTGCCGCGGTCGCCGCGCTGCGTGCCGCAGCGGCCGAGGCGGACGCCGTGCTGGTGGTCACCCCGGAGTACAACGGCAGCTTTCCCGCGGTCGTCAAGAACGCGATCGACTGGCTGTCCCGCCCGTTCGGCGACGGCGCGCTGAAAGGCAAGCCGTTGGCCGTTGTCGGCGGGGCCATGGGCCAGTACGGCGGGGTTTGGGCGCACGACGACACCCGCAAGGGGTTCGGCATTGCCGGTGCGCGCGTGGTCGAGTCGATCAAGCTTTCGGTGCCGTTCCAAACTCTGGAAGGCAAGGCTCCCGCCGAGCACGCCGAGCTTTCGGCGAATGTGCGCGACATCGTGGGCAAGCTCGTCGCCGAGGTGAGCTGATTCGCTCGCTGGTTACCAGCATTGTCCCGATAAACGAATAGTCAAAGCCGCCGGCCTCACCGCTGGCGGCTTTGCTAGCGGGCCGCTGGCCGACCAGCGGGCGGCAGCCGTGTCGGTGGTCGCTGATATACCAGGGGGCATGACCATGACTAGCGAGCTCTGTGAAATGCGACACGCCGAGCGGGCGTGCACGACAGGGCTCACGACCAGCGAATTTCAGAATTGTTATTCAGAACATGTTGTAGCTCGTGACCTTGTCGGCCACTAGGTGTAGTGTTTCGACCGTTCGCGGATCCGAGGTTCATCAAGCTGGCCGGCCTGATGAACTTCCCGGAATCGGCTTCAAGGTGTCGAGGCAACGTTGTTTCGACCTGACAGCCATCGACGGGAATTTGGGGCCTCGACGGATCGCTGAAACGTAGTGCTCAAGTAGTTGCCAGTCTGTAAACGATTTCTTCAATAATTCCGCAACTTCCGCAAAGGAGCGGCTTCAGATGACCATCACCGTGTACACCAAGCCCGCGTGCGTACAGTGCAGTGCCACCTATAAGGCACTGGACAAGCAGGGCATTGCCTACGACAAGGTCGACATCAGCCTCGACGCCGAGGCGCGCGACTACGTGATGGCACTGGGCTATCTGCAAGCTCCCGTGGTCGTGGCAGGAAACGACCACTGGTCGGGTTTCCGGCCCGACCGCATCAAGGCGCTCGCCGGCGCCGCGATGAGCGCTTGACGGTCAGAAAGCGGCAGGCGATCAGGTAAGGGGGTTGCGGTGCAATCGCGCAGCCTGGTCTATTTCTCCAGCGTGTCGGAGAACACCCACCGTTTCGTGCAGAAGCTAGGTGTGCCCGCCACGCGGATACCGCTGCATGACCGTATCGAGGTCGACGAGCCGTACGTGCTGGTGTTGCCGACATACGGCGGCGGTCACGCCAACGGCCCCGACCCCGACGCCGGGGGCTACGTGCCCAAGCAGGTCATCGCTTTCTTGAATAACGAGCACAACCGGTCGTTGATTCGCGGTGTCATCGCGGCGGGCAATAACAACTTCGGAGCCGAGTTCGCCTATGCGGGCGACGTGATCTCCCGCAAATGCGGCGTTCCGTACCTCTACCGTTTTGAACTGATGGGAACCCCGGACGACGTGGACGCCGTCCGCACGGGCCTCACAGACTTCTGGAAGGAACAGACGTGCCACCAACCGTCACTGCAGAGCCTGTAACCGCCGGCACGCATGCGTCGTCGTCGTCCGAGGAAACGGACTACCACGCGCTGAACGCGATGCTGAATCTGTACGACGCGGACGGCAAGATTCAGTTCGATAAGGACGTGCTCGCGGCGCGCCAGTACTTTCTCGAGCACGTCAACCAGAACACGGTGTTCTTCCACAATCAGGACGAGAAGATCGACTACCTGATCCGCGAGAACTACTACGAGCGTGAGGTTCTCGACCAGTACTCCCGCAACTTCGTCAAGACGCTGCTGGACCGCGCCTACGCCAAGAAGTTCCGATTCCCGACGTTCCTCGGCGCGTTCAAGTACTACACCTCCTACACGCTGAAGACGTTTGACGGGAAGCGCTACCTGGAGCGCTTCGAAGACCGGGTCTGCATGGTCGCGCTCACATTGGCGGCCGGAGACACCGGGCTGGCCGAGAAGCTTGTCGACGAGATCATCGACGGCCGGTTCCAACCGGCCACCCCGACGTTCTTGAACTCGGGCAAGGCGCAGCGTGGCGAACCGGTGAGCTGCTTTTTGCTGCGCATCGAGGACAACATGGAGTCGATCGGCCGGTCGATCAACTCCGCGCTGCAACTTTCCAAGCGCGGTGGGGGAGTTGCGTTGCTGCTGAGCAACATTCGCGAGCACGGGGCGCCGATCAAGAACATCGAGAACCAGTCTTCCGGTGTCATCCCGATCATGAAGCTGCTCGAGGATTCGTTCTCCTACGCCAATCAGCTCGGTGCTCGTCAGGGCGCCGGCGCGGTGTACCTGAACGCTCATCACCCTGACATCTACCGCTTCCTGGACACCAAGCGGGAGAACGCCGACGAGAAGATCCGGATCAAGACGCTGAGCCTGGGCGTGGTGATTCCCGACATCACCTTCGAGTTGGCCAAGAACAACGACGACATGTATCTGTTCTCGCCCTACGACGTCGAGCGCGTCTACGGGGTGGCCTTCGCCGACATTTCGGTGACCGAGAAGTACTACGAAATGGTCGACGACGCGCGCATCCGCAAGACCAAGATCAAGGCGCGGGAGTTCTTCCAGACGCTCGCCGAACTGCAGTTCGAGTCCGGCTACCCGTACATCATGTACGAGGACACGGTGAACCGGGCAAACCCGATCGAGGGCAAGATCACCCACTCAAACCTGTGCTCAGAGATCCTGCAGGTGTCCACGCCGTCGTTGTTCAATGAGGACCTGACCTACGCCAAGGTCGGCAAGGACATTTCCTGCAACCTCGGGTCGCTGAACATCGCCAAGACGATGGATTCGCCGGACTTCGCGCAGACCATCGAGGTGGCCATCCGTGGGCTGACGGCGGTGAGCGACCAGACGCACATCTGGTCGGTGCCCTCGATCGAGCAGGGCAACAACGAGTCCCACGCCATCGGTCTCGGCCAGATGAACCTGCACGGCTACCTGGCCCGCGAGCGCATCCACTATGGATCCGAAGAAGGCATCGACTTCACCAACATCTACTTCTATACGGTGCTTTACCACGCGCTGCGTGCGTCGAACCGCATTGCGATCGAGCGGGGCAGCAAGTTCGGCGGCTTCGAGAAGTCGAAGTACGCCTCTGGTGAATTCTTCGACAAGTACACCGAGCAGGTTTGGGAGCCGGCCACCGCGCGGGTCGCGGAGCTGTTCGCCGACGCGGGTATCCGCATTCCAACGCAAGAGGATTGGCTAGCGACTCAAGGAGTCGGTGCAGCTGCACGGCATCTACAACCAGAACCTGCAGGCCGTCCCGCCGACGGGGTCGATCAGCTACATCAACCACTCGACCAGCTCGATCCACCCGGTGGCGAGCAAGATCGAGATTCGCAAGGAAGGCAAGATCGGCCGCGCCTACTACCCGGCGCCGTATCTGACGAATGACAACCTGGAGTACTACCAGGACGCCTACGAGATCGGCTACGAGAAGATCATCGACACCTACGCCGCGGCCACCCAGCATGTGGACCAAGGGCTTTCGCTGACGTTGTTCTTCAAAGACACCGCGACCACCCGCGACGTAAACAAGGCGCAGATCTACGCCTGGCGCAAGGGAATCAAGACGCTGTACTACATCCGGCTGCGGCAGATGGCGCTGGAAGGCACCGAGGTCGAGGGCTGCGTTTCCTGCATGCTGTAGGGGGTCCGTGCTGATTGACCAGTCTGCCCAGGTCAGCGAATGCCGCGCGGTAAAGTGCTTAGCGTGGTGAGAATTCCCCGACCCCACCCCAGCGTCAAGCCCGGGGTCAAGGTCGACGCTCGCAGCGAGCGTTGGCGTGAACACCGCAAGAAGGTGCGCGGCGAAATCGTTGAGGCCGCGTTCCGTGCGATCGATCGCCTGGGGCCCGAGCTGAGTGTCCGGGAAATCGCCGAGGAGGCCGGCACCGCCAAGCCCAAGATTTACCGGCATTTCCACGACAAGTCCGACCTTTTCCAGGCGATCGGGGAAAGCCTGCGCGACATGCTGTGGGCGGCGATCTTCCCGTCGATCGACCTGAAGACGGACTCGGCGCGAGAGGTAGTCCGGCGCAGCGTCGAGGAATACGCCACCCTGGTCGACAAGCATCCCAACGTGCTGCGGGTGTTCATTCAGGCTCCTTCGCCGGGCACCTCCGAGGCAACGATTCTGACCCTCAACGAGGGCCGGGAGATCACGCTGGCCATGGCCGACATGTTCGACAACGAGCTGCGCGAGATGGCGCTGGACCACGCGGCGCTGGAACTGGCCGCGCACGCGGCCTTCGGATCGGCCGCATCGGCCACCGAGTGGTGGTTGGGCCCCGATTCCGACAGCCCGCGGCGCATGGGGCGGGAGCAATTCGTCGCCCACCTGACGACCATCATGTTGGCGGTCATCGTCGGCACGGCCGAGACGTTAGGCATCACGCTGGATCCTGACCAACCGATCCACAACGTTCTGCCGAGCCGTCCCGCCGCCAGCTGAGCAGCGTCTGGCCATCGATAACAATCGTCTTATCCGATACTCTGGGTACTGGGTATTCGCGTAGGCCGGCTGCGGGGGGCGAGGATGCGCCGGCGCCGATAGGAGGACCGATCACCATGACTGATGTCACCGCCGTGACTCAGGTGGAGCCCCATGTGGGGTCGGAGGCATCCGAGGCGCCCGTGCACACCCGCGCTGTCATCATCGGCACCGGGTTCTCCGGCCTGGGCATGGCTATCGCGCTGCAAAAGCAGGGCGTGGACTTCGTCATCTTGGAGAAGGCTGACGACATCGGTGGTACTTGGCGCGACAACAGCTACCCCGGTTGTGCCTGCGACATCCCGTCGCACCTGTACTCGTATTCCTTCGAGCCCAAGCCGGACTGGAAGAACCCGTTCTCCTATCAGCCCGAGATCTGGGATTACCTCAAAGGGGTCACCGAGAAATACGGGCTGCGCCGCTACATCGAGTTCAATTCCCTGGTCGACCGCGGCTATTGGGATGACGACGAGTACCGCTGGCATGTCTTCACCACTGACGGGCGCGAATACGTCGCCAGTTCTTGGTCTCGGGGGCGGGCGCGTTGCACATCCCGTCCTTCCCTGACATCGAGGGTCATGAGGAATTCGCCGGCCCCGCTTTCCATTCCGCGCAGTGGGACCACAGCGTCGATCTGACCGGCAAGCGGGTGGCGATCATCGGGACGGGCGCCAGCGCGATCCAGATCGTGCCGGAGATCATCGGGCAGGTCGCCGAACTTCAGCTGTACCAACGCACCCCGCCGTGGGTGGTGCCGCGCAGCAACCCCGACGATCCCGGTGGGGCTACGCCGGGCTATGCAGAACGTCCCCGGGCTACGGGCGCTGACGCGCCTCGGTATCTACTGGGGCCAGGAGGCTCTGGCGTTCGGCATGACCAAGCGGCCGAATGCGCTGAAGTTCATCGAGGCGTACGCGAAATACAACATTCGCCGCTCGGTGAAGGATCGCGCGTTGCGCCGCAAGCTAACCCCGAACTATCGCATCGGTTGCAAGCGAATCCTGAACTCCACCAACGTATTACCGTGCCGTCGCGAACCCGAAGACCCAACTGATCACCGACCACATCAGCCGGATCACGCCCGACGGGATCGTCACGGCCGACGGCGACCGAGCATCCGAAAAGTGGACGTGATCGTGTACGCCACCGGCTTCCACGTCACCGACTCCTACAGCTACGTGCAGATCAAGGGTCAGCGCGGCGAAGACCTAGTGGACCGCTGGAACCAGGGAAGGCATCGGTGCGCACCGCGGGATCACCGTCGCCGACGTGCCCAACCTGTTCTTCCTGCTGGGACCCAACACCGGGCTGGGGCACAACTCGGTGGTGTTCATGATCGAATCCCAGATCCATTACGTCGCAGACGCGATCAAAAAGTGCGACAAGTTGGGCGCGCAGGCGCTGGCGCCGACGCGCGCCGCGCAGGACGAGTTCAACGACGAGCTGCAGCAGCAAGCTGACCGGCTCGGTGTGGAACACCGGTGGGTGCGCCAGCTGGTATCTCGACGAGCACGGCAAGAACACGGTGCTGTGGGGTGGTTACACCTGGCAGTACTGGTTGGCGACGCGTTCGGTCCAGCCCGATGAATACCAGTTCTTCGGCGTGGGTAAGTCCGCCGGCGCCCGCCGTGGGGTTACGGCCAGCGGCTAAGAAGTTGGATGAAGGCCGCCGCCGCCGCGTCGACGGCCGCATCGTCGTTGGTAGCAACCAGGTCCAGCAGGAGGCCACGGGTCACGGCAAGTCCGAGCCTGGCCATCGCCGGGTCGAACGCACCGTCGGCGACGGCTTCTACCTGGGCGAGCCAGCCGTCGACGGCACCGGGGACCATTCGTTCGAATGGCTTCTCGCCCTGGGCGGCCCGGGCGTAGCACTCGAAGAAGAGGCGCTCCAGGTTTCTTAGTTCGGGTCGGCGCAGGTCCGCCCACATGGCGGCAAACCCCTCGGCGGGATCCGTGGGCAGATCGTTGAGTAGTCCCATCTGGCGGCGCTCGACTCCTTCGACGATCGCCACGAGCAGATCCTCGCGAGACCCGAAGTGGTGCAGCAGCATCCGGTGGCTGGTGCCGACGGCGGCAGCGACCTCGCGCAGCGATCGGTCGCCGACGCCGCCCGCGGCGAACTCCTCGATCAGCGCATCGAGCAGTTGTTGGCGCCGGTCCAGGTCAGGACTGCGTGCCACTGGCACGGCTGAGTTGCTCAGACCGGGCCTTGAGTCCTTGAGCTTCGAGTTCGAGGAAGCGCTTGGTCTTCTTGACCATCAACCGCCCGACAAGCGAGCCGAGTACGCCGCGTTGGTCGAGTTCCTGTCGCACCAGAGTGCGGCCGCCGGGTTGGGCGATGACCCAGTGCCGAGCCGTCACCCGCACGCCGGGGGAGCGCTGCACCCACGTCCAGGAAGAGCCAGCGTCGATCTCGGTGACTTTCCAGACGAGTTTCTGCATGCCGGGCTGCTTGATCGCGAACCGTTTGCCGACGTCGAGACCGGTTCCATCCCGCGCGACCAGCGACGTCACTGACGCGGTCCAACCTGGCCAGCGCTCAACGTCGCTGAAGACCTCCCACACAAGCTGCGGCGGCGCGTCGATCTCGACGCTGTTTTCCATAATCATGTACCAAATGGTACATACGTGGTTAAGTTCTGCATAGGGGCTTTCCGCCGGCGCTCTGTTGAGGATTTCTGACGTAGTGGGGCCGAAGGCCGATTCCCAGGATGCGGTCGAGTTCATCGACACCGTCGTCGGTCTGCTGCCGGCCGAGACCGAGTGAAATTCGGGACTAAGACACGCGCGCGTTGAGATGCTTGAGCGCCGCCTCGGCGCCGTTCCAGCCGGGGATGCCGGTCACCCCCGGACCGGGATGGGTGCACTGGCCGCACAGGTAGAGGCCGTCGAGCGGGGTGGCGAACTTGTCCTCACCCTCAACGACACGGCCGGTCCACAGCTGGTTGGGTTGCAGCAGGCCGTGTGAGTAGTCGCCGGCGTGTGCGCTGAAGGTGCTGCCGAAGTAGCGATTGGAGAAGACGACGCGGTTGGTCACGGAGTCGGCGAACCCGGGCGCGTACTTGTCGAAGATCTGTACGCAGGTGTCCGCGTATTGCTCTTTCCAGCTTCGGTTTTCGTCGGCGTCCAGACCGGTCGGGAAATACGGCGTGAAAATGGTTGCGCTGTGCTTACCTTCGGGCGCCAGCGACGAGTCGACCATGCTGGGGATGTACAGGTAGGTGGGTGGGGCGTCGGGAAGCTGGCCCTTGCGGTATTGCTCCCACGCATCGCTGATGTATTCCGCCGACGGCGCGTAGGCCACCGTCGGACACGCTTGCCCGTTGTCCTGCATGTAAGGCTGCAGGCGCTCAATCCATTGCGGGGCTTGGTCAATGGTCAGATGCGCCTGAATGTATCCCAGGTTGAAATTGATTTCTTTGATCTTGCGGATGTAGTCAGACGGAAAGTTTTGCGCGCCAGCCAGATTCACGAACGTGGTGTAGGGGTCGAGCGACGAGAGCACCGCGTCGGCGGTAATCGTTGTGCCGTCTCGCAGTTCGACTCCGGTGGCGCGTCCGTCGGTGACCAGGATTTGCTTGACGTGCTGCTTCATCTGCACTTCGGCGCCCAATGATTCGGCGCGGCGGCACAAAGCGGTACTCAGCGAGCCGATGCCACCGCGCGGCATGATGTATTCGACGTTGCCGCCGCCGATCAGGTAGTGATACAGCGTCGATGCGTTCGACCCCGGGGTCCAGGGGCCGCCGTCGAAGGCATCGATGGACATCGCCGCCAGCGAGCCCTGGATGCAGCGTCCCTGGTCGGGCGCGAGGAAACGGCGGACCGTCTCCATGGTGCTGCCGTACCACATCTGGGCGAAATCGTGGCGGTCCTCACGCGTGGGCTGCGCGGCAATCACTTCGATGATGTCCGGCGGCGGGCCGAACGCTGAGTCGACGAAATAGGGCGCGAACCGGCCGATGTGCGCGAAGAGACCACCCAGGCCCGTTGCAACCTCGGGCCCGTGGTCGTCGATGAGGTGCCGGCCCATGCGCTCGAGGTCGTTGTACATCACAAACGGGGTGTCCTCGGCGTCGCCGAACGTGCAGGTGGACATCCACTGATCCATCAATTCGAAGCCCCACTTGGTGAGCTCGAGCCGGTCGGTCATCTCCTGTCGCCAGATCAGCACCGCCCAAGCGCCGACGCTGTGCTTGTAGCCGTCGAAGAGTTCCCGGGTTGCCGCCATCCCGCCGAGGAAGTGCGCTCGTTCCAGGACCAGCACCTTCGCGCCGCCCTTGGCCAGCACATTCGCGGCAACCAGACCGTTGTGACCTGCCCCGATGATGATTGCGTCATAGTCCGCCACGGTGACTCCTCCTTTGGTAATCCGTCGACTGATCGCACAATGTCACATATGACATATTTGCGTCAATGGTGACATTTGGTGTCTGCTGGCACCATGGAATCTCGTAGCCAGCGCACGCGTCAGGCGCTGCAACAGGCCGCGATGAAGCGCTTTGTCGCTGACGGCGTGCATCAGACCAGCGTCGCCGACATCGCCGGCGACGTCGGGGTCACCGAGCGAACGTTTTACCGGCACTTTCCGTCTAAGCACGCGGTGATCTTCGCGGACTACGACATCGGCTTTGAGTGGTTCGCCCGCGCACTGGCCATGCGCCCGCACGGGGAACCCATCACCGCGTCGGTGCGTAAGGCCGTGGATGCGTTTCCATTTGACTTCGCCATGGTTCGTGAAGCCGCCACCATCCGGTCCCGCGACCTCGATCAGGACATCATCACCGCCCACATTCGGCGGATGCGTGATCAGGTCGCCGAAGAGATCCAGCGTTTCATCCACCAACGCTCTACGCCCAATGCCGACAGCGCCATGATCGCCGAGATCGCGGCGCACAGCCTTGCGACCGCGGTGTTCTCTTCGCTGGAAGCGTGGATGAGCTCAGGTGAAAAGGATGGCGAGCAGCAGGATATCGATGAACTGAGTCGCCTCACCGACATCGCGCTGAGCGCGTTGGAGGACGGTCTCACCCACACGCTGCGGCACGCCGGGCTGGACTGATGCCGCTGCGGGATGCGCGACACGCAAACACAAGCACTTGTGTTGCTTCACGTTGTCGTACCCCAGGGGTAGTGTCTGGAGCCTGAGTTAGCGCGGGCAAATCGGCAGGTGAAGTGGGGTTCTGGTGAGTGAAAACATCAAGCTGATCGACCGGACGTCGGCGATCAACTGGAACCGGGTGCAAGACGAGAAGGACGCCGAGGTCTGGGACAGACTGACCGGCAATTTCTGGTTGCCGGAGAAGGTGCCGGTGTCCAACGACCTGCCGTCGTGGGGAACGCTGACCGCCAGCGAAAAGCAGCTCACGATGCGGGTGTTCACCGGGTTGACCCTGTTGGACACCATTCAGGGCACGGTCGGGGCGGTCAGCCTGATCCCCGACGCGCTGACCCCGCATGAGCAGGCCGTCTACACCAACATCGCGTTCATGGAGTCGGTGCACGCCAAGAGCTACAGCTCGATCTTCTCCACGCTGTGCTCGACATCCGAGATCGACGACGCCTTCCGCTGGTCGGAGGAGAACCCCAACCTGCAGCGCAAGGCCGAGATCGTGATGCAGTACTACCGCGGCGACGAACCACTCAAACGGAAGGTGGCCTCCACGCTCCTGGAGAGCTTCCTCTTCTACTCGGGCTTCTACCTGCCGATGTACTGGTCGAGCCGGGCCAAGCTGACCAACACCGCCGACATGATCCGGCTGATCATCCGCGACGAAGCCGTTCACGGTTACTACATCGGCTACAAGTACCAGCGCGGCCTGACGCTGGTCGACGAGGCCAAGCGCGCCGAATTGAAGGACTACACCTACGAGCTGCTCTTCGAGCTCTACGACAATGAGGTGGAGTACACGCAGGATCTCTACGACGAAGTCGGGCTGACCGAAGATGTCAAGAAGTTCCTGCGTTACAACGCCAACAAGGCGCTGATGAACCTCGGTTACGAGGCGCTGTTCCCGCGTGACGAGACCGACGTGAACCCGGCGATCCTTTCGGCACTGTCGCCCAATGCCGACGAGAATCACGACTTCTTCTCCGGGTCGGGGTCAAGCTATGTCATCGGTAAGGCCGTCAATACCGAAGACGCGGACTGGGATTTCTAGAGCTGCTGCTCAGGTGGGCAAGGTGCCCGATCAGAGGTGCTCCATCAGGCGGGACATTTCCCCAGCCTCGAAATAACTGGCCTCGTGCGGCGGGTAACTCGGACGCGGCTCAGCCGACCGGATGTGAATGTGCCCGATCGCAGTAATGAATGCTGCGCCTGGCCAGTGACGATGAGTATCCGCGGGCGGTGCCGGGGGATCGGACGGTGAGTGGAGCTTGGGTAATAGGTGCAACATGACGATGCCTTCACGTGAGGTGTGGCTCCTACCGGAAGTCACTGCTATTAGACACATGTTAGACAAGTGCCAATGACACCGCAATGCCGACCGACGACGGGGCGGCCTCACCGGCCTAAAGTGGTACCAGCGCGGGCCGCGCAGCACAGGCGTCGACTTCCACAACGACGCGAGGGAAATCCAATGTCCGAAACCAAGCTCACGGTCATCTATGACAACCCCACCGACCCGGCCGGGTTCGAAGCCGCCTATGAATCGGAGCAACTGAAGGCCGCGCGGAAGATACCGGGGTATCTGCGGATCGAGGCGTCGAAGGTCTGGCCGAAAGAAGATGGGACTCCGACGCCTGCTTACCGCATGATCGACCTGTACTACCCGAATTACGATGCCGTCAGCGCGGCGGTGACCACACCGGAAGCGGGCGCGTTCTTCGCCGCCATGGCGCGGCTTGCCACCGGCGGCGTGCGGGTACTGGTCTCCGACATCGAGGTGCCACAACACCGCTAGCAAACCGTCGTGGGATTTCTAGCACCAGATGCTCAGCCCGTGAACTGAATATGAATTGTCGCCATGGCGTGACGTCACACCTGGGACCCACCCTGAGACTGGGGGGGTGACTTCAACCCCGCTTCCGCACCAAGTTTCTCCGGTCAGTGATCCGCTGGCTGGACGTCGGTTACCCCAGGGTGTCCCCGGGCCGGACCAGGTGGCTCTGTTCGCTCTGTTGCAGAGCCACCCCACTGACCAGGGAACAGCTCGAAGAGGTGGTCCACAAGATCACCAAGAAGTCTGACGGCGACGAGCCGATCAACCGCGAGGAGATCGCCAAAGTTCATCACCGAGACCACCCATCACGACCCCGGACCGCAGAACATCCAACGGGTAGCTGCCAAGCTGGCCGCCGCGGGCTGGCCGCTGGCCGGCACCGATCGGAGCGAATGATCCCGGTAGCGACGAAGAGGACGAGTAATAGCCGAACAGATACCGGGCACGCGTTAGCCGGAGCATCCTGAACTCGCGTCTTCCAGCCCGTGAACGAAATATGAATAGTCGGGATGGTGCGACGCCACGGTAGCGCCGGGGTGCCCCTACCGTGAGGATGAGCGGGTGACGACATCCGATTCTTCTCACCACCATCCTCACTTCTTGCGGTCGGTAATCCGGTGGCTGCAGGTCGGTTACCCCCAGGGCGTGCCCGGGCCCGACCAGGTTCCGTTGTTAGAGCTGCTGCGGAGCACACCGCTGACCAAGGACCAGATCAACGAGGTCGTGCAAAACCTCACTACCCCAGCATCTGCCGGCCCGTTCGGTGTGGTGGACGGCAACGCGATCGCTGGGCAAATCTCCGAGGTGACCCACCACGACGCCGGTCCGGAGAACGTTCGCCGGGTGGCCGCCACGCTTGCCGCCGCGGGTTGGCCGTTGGCTGCCATCGACGTCAGCGAGCTGATCCCCGGTGATGAGGACGGCGAAGCCGCCGAAGTGGTCGCCGCAAGCCCGCGCGCGACTCGCAATCCTGATACAGACTTGAGGTATCGATCACGAAGCGGTACCGCACGTCGCTGGCCAGCACGCGCTCGTAGGCTTCGTTGATGTAGTCCGGTTCGATGACCTCAATCTCGGGCGCCACGCCGTGCTCGGCGCAGAAGTCCAGCATCTCCTGGGTTTCGGCGATCCCGCCGATGAACGACCCGGAGAGGCTGCGCCGCGCCATGACCAGCGGGAAGGCCGGCACCTCCATGGGCTGCTCGGGGACGCCCAGCTCGACGAGCGTGCCGTCAACATCGAGCAGGCTCAGATAGTCGGTGAGATCCAGGTTCGCCGACACGGTGTTCAGGATCAGGTCGAAGCTCTCCGCAAATTGCGGAAGGTGTTGGGGTCGGCCGTCGCGTAATAGTTGCTCGCGCCCAGACGCAGTCCATCTTCCATCTTCTTCAGCGACTGCGACAGCACCGTCACGTTGGCGCCCAGCGCCGCACCCAGCTTGACGCCCATGTGGCCCAGCCCGCCCAAGCCGACGACCGCCAGGCGCGTCTTCGGCCCGGCGTTCCAGTGCCGTAGCGGCGAATAAAGCGTGATTCCCGCACATAGCAGCGGCGCCGCGGCGTCGAGCGGTATCGCGTCTGGTATGCGCAGGACATAGTTCTCGTCGACGACGATTGCCTGGCTGTAGCCGCCCTGGGTCCGCTGGCCATCTCTGCCGATGGCGTTGTAGGTGGGGGTGTTGCCAGGTTTGCAGAAATGCTCATTTCCGGCCAGGCAGTTGCTGCATTTACGGCAGGAATCCACGAAACAGCCCACCCCGACGCGGTCGCCGACCTTGTGTTTCGTTACATCCGAACCGATTCCGGTGACCACGCCGGCGATCTCGTGACCGGGGACCACGGGGTAACTCGGTTGGCCCCACTCGGCTCGGACGGTGTGGATGTCCGAGTGGCAGATCCCGGCGAACTTGATCTCGATCGCTACGTCGTGCGGACCGGGATCACGACGGGTGATGGTGGTCTTGGTCAGCGGTTCGGTGGCCGACGTCGCGGCATATGCCGAAACTGTGCTCATCAGGAATCCCTCTTCGGTTAGATGCGTCTCAGAAAAGCTTAGCTAAGGTAAAGGTCTTGGACCACTCGCCGGCATGTGCCGTCTGTCACGGTCAATTGATGGGGGCGTTGACCCAGCGCAGGTCGTCAACGATGCCGCGGGCCGCGACCAAACCCTCGCCGGTTTGCCACACCTCGTCGTTGACGACGAAGACCCGGTTGTCGCGATTGGCTGACAGCTTGCGCCACGGGTCACTGTCCAGGATGGTGGCGGCGCGCTCCGCAGCGGCCGCTGATGCGCACGACACGTAGATGATGTCGGCGTCGGCCGCCGAGAAATCCGGTCCCTTCGCGAGGTCGGCGTCGGAGGTGCCCATCTCGACGTAGGCCTTGTCGGTGAACCGCTGCGACGCCGGCCGGTCCACCCCCACCGCAGCCAATACGCTGGCCGGGAAATTTCTGGCGCCGTATATCCGCAGGGTGTCTGTGGTCAGCTGGACGATCGACGCCTGGAAGTGGGCCGCATCGTGACTGGCCCCGATCTGGTTGGCGCGTTGTACGAATCCATCGATCAGCCCGTCGGCCGCGCCGCCACGCGCGGTGGCGCCGCAGACAGCGCGCAGATTCTCTTCCCACGCCGCGCCGGGTGCCGCGGTGAACACGGTCGGGGCGATCGCCGCCAGCTGTGGATACAGCTTGGGAGTCAGGCCTTGCGAGCCCAGGATCAGATCCGGATGAGCCGCCGCGATGGCGCCCAGGTCAGGCTTGCTGCGGGTACCGGCGCCGGGCACACCGTGCACGGCGTTGCCCAGATAGGACGGCTGGCTCGGGGATCCGTCCGGCAGAGTGGCCGCTACCACCCGGGACTGCAGGCCGAGCGCGCACAGGGCGTCGAGCTGGTCCCCGGAGAGCACCACGATGCGCTGGGGCTCGGCGGGTACCTCGACTGTGTCGGGACTGAACCCCGCTGGGTTGTGGGCCGAGCGCGTCGGTGGGCCCGGATCGGGCGCGGCCGGCTCCCGCGCGCACGACTCGTCGGTCCGGCGGTCGTTTCCCAACACGCCGGCTCCCGCGATTTGGGTGGTGGGGGTGACCACCGATCGCATCGGCGACGACGGCTTTTGGGCGGTACCGGTGCCGGGCTGTCCAGACCCGCATCCGGTGCAGGCTGCCGCCACGGTGGCCACTACCGCGGTGGCCGTAACGAGCAGCCGGGTAGGTCGCCCGCCGCCGAATCGCACGAATCCGACGCTAACATCCGACCAGCTTGGAGCGGTGCGGTGAAACGATTGGCAGACACTTGCGAAGCAATTACGACAGTTTGTAGGACCAGACCTGCCGTCGGCCTGATAGGGGGCTAAGATTCGTGAAGTAATGGGTACTGCGCCCCTGTCCTGCACGGATGTTTGGAGGAGCTGTTGACAGCCGAAGCGCCCCCGTTGGGAGAACTCGAGGCCATTCGCCCGTACCCGGCCCGGACCGGTCCCAAAGGGAACCTGATCTACAAGCTGGTCACGACCACCGATCACAAGCTGATCGGCATCATGTACTGCGTCGCCTGCTTCATGTTCTTCTTCATCGGCGGGCTGCTGGCGCTGCTGATGCGCACCGAATTGGCCGCGCCCGGTCTGCAGTTCTTGTCGAATGAACAGTTCAACCAGCTGTTCACCATGCACGGCACGATCATGTTGCTGTTCTACGCCACCCCGATTGTGTTCGGTTTCGCCAATCTGGTGTTGCCGCTGCAGATCGGCGCACCCGACGTGGCATTCCCGCGGCTGAACGCCTTCTCGTTCTGGTTGTTCTTGTTCGGTGCCTTGATTGCGACCGCCGGCTTCATAACGCCGGGCGGGGCCGCCGACTTCGGCTGGACCGCCTACACGCCGCTGACGGACGCCATCCACTCACCGGGTGTCGGCGGAGACCTGTGGATCATGGGTATCGCGGTCGGCGGGCTCGGGACCATCCTGGGCGCGGTCAACATGATCACCACCGTGATCTGCATGCGGGCCCCCGGCATGACGATGTTCCGGATGCCGATCTTCACCTGGAACATCCTGGTGACGTCAATCCTGGTGCTGATCGCGTTCCCGTTGCTCACCGCCGCCCTGTTCGGGCTGGCCGCCGACCGCCACCTCGGTGCGCACGTCTACGACGCTGCCAATGGCGGAGTCCTGTTGTGGCAGCACCTGTTCTGGTTCTTCGGCCACCCCGAGGTGTACATCATCGCGTTGCCGTTCTTCGGGATCGTCACCGAGATCTTCCCGGTGTTCGCGCGCAAGCCGATCTTCGGCTACACCACGCTGGTCTACGCGACGCTATCGATCGCCGCGCTGTCGGTCGCGGTGTGGGCGCACCATATGTTCGCCACGGGCGCCGTTCTGCTGCCGTTCTTTTCGTTCATGACGTATTTGATCGCCATCCCGACCGGGATCAAGTTCTTCAACTGGGTTGGCACGATGTGGAAGGGTCAGTTGACCTTTGAGACGCCGATGCTGTTCTCGGTGGGCTTCCTGATCACCTTCCTGTTGGGTGGTCTGACCGGGGTGCTGCTGGCCAGTCCGCCGTTGGACTTCCACGTCACCGACAGCTATTTCGTGGTCGCACACTTCCATTACGTGCTGTTCGGCACCATCGTGTTCGCCACCTACGCCGGGATCTACTTCTGGTTTCCGAAGATGACCGGCCGGCTACTCGACGAGCGCCTGGGCAAGCTGCACTTCTGGCTGACTTTCATCGGTTTTCACACCACGTTCCTGGTGCAGCACTGGCTCGGAGACGAGGGCATGCCGCGCCGCTACGCCGACTACCTGCCCACCGATGGGTTCCAGGGCCTGAACATCGTTTCGACAGTAGGTGCCTTCATCCTGGGCGCGTCGATGTTCCCGTTCGTCTGGAACGTCTTCAAGAGCTGGCGCTACGGCGAGGTCGTGACCGTCGACGACCCGTGGGGTTATGGCAACTCACTGGAGTGGGCCACCAGTTGCCCGCCGCCGCGGCACAACTTCACCGAGCTGCCCCGGATTCGTTCGGAGCGTCCGGCTTTCGAGCTGCACTACCCGCACATGGTCGAGCGGATGAGGGCCGAGTCGCACGTGGGTGCGGCGCATGGCCACGAGGGCGACGATGTCACCCGGCTCGATGACGTCACCGTCCGTACCTAATACCGGCAATTACGGGTGGTGAGCACTTCACCCAAGGTGTCGGTGCTGATCACCGTCACCGGCGTTGACCAGCCAGGCGTCACGTCAGCACTATTCGAGGTGCTCTCCAGCCATGGCGTCGAGTTGCTCAACGTCGAACAAGTGGTGATCCGGCGGCGCCTGACGCTCGGGGTGCTGGTGTCCTGCCCGCTGGAAGTCGCCGACGGCGTCGCCTTGCGGCACGACGTGGAGTCCGCGATCCGGTCGCTGCGTCTGGACGTCAGCATCGAGCGCAGCAACGACTTGCCGATCATCCGGCAACCGTCGACCCACACCATTTACGTGCTGGGGCGCCCGATCACGGCTCACGCGTTCGGCGCGGTGGCCCGGGAGGTGGCGACCCTGGGCGTCAACATCGACCTCATTCGCGGCGTCTCCGACTATCCGGTCACCGGCCTGGAACTGCGTGTCTCGGTGCCGCCGGGGGTGTACGGCCGGCTGCGGACCGTCCTGACCGAGGTTGCCTCCACCGAGCAGGTCGATGTGGCGGTCGAGGGCTTCAGCCTGGCCGGGCGCACCAAGCGGCTCATCGTGTTCGATGTCGATTCCACTCTGGTGCAGGGCGAAGTCATCGAGATGCTGGCGGCCCGGGCGGGGGCGGAAGGCGCGGTCGCGGCGATCACCGACGCGGCGATGCGCGGCGAACTGGATTTCGCCGAGTCGCTGGAGCAACGGGTGGCCACGCTGGCGGGGCTGCCCGCCACGGTGATCGATGAGGTCGCCGCCCAGCTGGAGCTGATGCCCGGTGCGCGGACCACGATCCGCACCCTGCGGCGGCTGGGCTATCGCTGCGGTGTGGTTTCGGGGGGCTTTCGCCGGATCATCGAGCCGTTGGCCGAGGATCTGCTGCTCGACTACGTCGCGGCCAACGAGCTGGAGATCATTGACGGCGTGATCACCGGCCGCGTCGTCGGCCCGATCGTTGATCGTCCCGGCAAGGCCGCGGCGCTTCGTGACTTCGCGCAAAAGTTCGACATCCCAATGGAACAGACCGTCGCGGTTGGCGACGGCGCCAACGACATCGACATGTTGGCGGCCGCCGGGCTGGGCATCGCGTTCAACGCCAAGCCGGCATTGCGCGCGGTCGCCGATGCGTCATTGAGCCATCCGTACCTGGACTCCGTGCTCTTTCTGCTGGGCGTGACACGCGGTGAGATCGAGGCTGCCGACGCGGGCGACCTTGGCGTGCAACGCGTTGACATCCCGCCCGAGTAGGTGGCCCGGCAGCCGTCCCAGCGTCGCGGTACGGCACGATGATCGAGTGCCCGAACCTGGCCCGGACGCCGTCGACCCCGATCTGCTGATCGACTTCAGACGTGTTTCGCTACGCCGCGGCGGACGCACATTGGTCGGGCCTCTGGATTGGGCGGTCGAACTCGACGAACGTTGGGTGATCATCGGCCCGAACGGCGCAGGCAAGACGTCGCTGCTGCGCATCGCGGCGGCCGCCGAGCACCCGTCGTCCGGCGTGGCCTTTGTGCTCGGCGAGCGACTGGGTCGGGTCGACATGAGCGAGCTGCGGGCACGGATCGGGCTGAGTTCCTCAGCGCTGTCGCAACGGATACCGAGCGAAGAGGTGGTGAGCGACCTCGTCGTCTCGGCCGGTTATGCGGTGTTGGGCCGCTGGCGGGAACGCTACGACGACGTCGACTATCAACGCGCGGTCGACATGCTGGAAAGCGTTGGTGCCGAGCACCTCGCGCAGCGCACCTATGGGACGCTCTCGGAAGGCGAGCGTAAACGGGTGCTGATCGCCCGTTCCCTGATGACCGACCCGGAGTTACTGCTGCTCGACGAACCCGCTGCCGCACTTGATCTCGGCGGACGTGAGGAACTGGTGGCCCGCCTGACTGACCTGGCCGCCGACCCGGACTCGCCGGCCTTGGTGCTGGTCACCCACCACGTGGAAGAGGTACCGCCCGGTTTCAGCCATTGCCTGCTGCTGTCGGAGGGTCAGGTGGTCGCCGCGGGTTTGCTGTCCGATGTGCTGACCGCCGAAAACCTGTCTGCCGCGTTCGGACAACGGATCGCCCTGGAAGTCGTGGACGGGCGATACTTCGCCCGACGGGTCCGCGCCCGCGCAGCTCACCGGAGGCAGCTATGACTTCAGCGCACGACCAGCCACCGTTGCCACCCAGGCCAGCCGCGACGGTCATGCTGGTGCGCGACACCGAGTCGCCGGATGCTGAGTCCGATTCGGGAGCCGGCATCTCTGTGTTCTTGATGCGGCGCCACTCAAAGATGCAATTCGCCCCGGGGACGATGGTGTTTCCCGGCGGCGGCGTCGACGACCGTGACCGCAATACCGATATCGCGTGGGCGGGGCCGTCGGCACAGTGGTGGGCGCAGCGGTTCGGCATCGAACCCGACCTCGCCGCGGCGCTGGTGTGCGCCGCCGCCCGCGAGACGTTCGAAGAGTCGGGGGTGCTGTTCGCCGGCCCGGCGGCCGACCCGACGGGCATTGTCGGGGACGCGTCGGTGTACGCGGACTCGCGCCGCGCGCTGGCCGAGGGGGCGCTGTCGTTCGCGGACTTCCTGCACCGCGAAAACCTGGTGCTGCGGTCCGATCTGCTGCGGCCGTGGGCCAACTGGGTGACCCCGGAGGCCGAACGCACCCGACGTTATGACACCTATTTCTTTGTCGGCGCGTTACCGGCGGGTCAGCGCGCGGACGGGGAGAACACCGAATCCGATCGCGCCGGCTGGACGACGCCGCGGGACGCCATCGATGACTTCGAGGCCGGGCGCAACGTCTTGCTGCCGCCGACCTGGACACAGCTGGACTCGCTGGCGGGCCGCAGCGTCGCCGACGTGTTGTCGGTCGAACGCCAGATCGTGACAGTCCAGCCGCATTTGGAAATCATCGGCGATAACTGGATCTTCGAGTTCTTCGACTCCGACCGCTACCACCAGGCACGAAAAGCGGGCGGATCCATGGGCTGGCCCACATGAGGGCTCCCACGCGCGAGTTCGTTCACGTCGTGGTGAGCGACGGGTCGCAGGACGCGGGCCTGGCCATGCTCCTGCTATCCCGGCCTCCCACCAATGCGATGACCCGGCAGGTCTATCGCGAGATCGCCGCCGCGGCCGCCGAACTCGGGGAACGCGACGACGTCGCCGCGGTGATTCTGTTCGGCGGCCACGACATCTTCTCCGCCGGCGACGACATGCCCGAGCTGGGGACGTTGACCCCGGAAGAGGCCGGCGTCGCCGCCAGGGTCTGCAAGGAGGCGATCGACGCCGTGGCGGCGATCCCCAAGCCGACCGTGGCGGCGATCACCGGATACGCCTTGGGCGCCGGTCTCACTCTGGCGCTGGCGGCCGACTGGCGAGTCTCTGGTGACAACGTCAAGTTCGGGGCGACCGAGATCCTGGCCGGCCTGGTCCCCGCCGGTGGCGGAATGGCCCGCCTGGCCCAGGTGGCCGGCGTGAGTAGGGCCAAAGAACTGGTGTTCAGCGGGCGCTTCTTCGGCGCGGAGGAGGCCTCGGCCCTGGGCCTGATCGATGAGATGGTGGCTCCAGACAACGTGTACGACGTAGCGGCGGCGTGGGCGCGCCGTTTCCTCGGTGGCCCGGCACACGCGCTGGCCGCCGCGAAGGCCGGCATCAATGCCGCTTTCGATGACCGTCGCGGTGCTGGCGATGTGGGCGACCCAGCCAGCCGTTAGGCTGCCCTTCATGACGAGGAGTTCCAAAATCCCCGCTGACGCCGCGCCGAACCCGCATGCCACGGCCGAGCAGGTCGAGGCGGCCCGGAACGACAGCAAGCTCGCTCAGGTGCTCTACCACGACTGGGAAGCCGAGAGCTACGACGAGAAGTGGTCGATCTCCTACGATCAGCGATGCATCGACTACGCGCGCGGCCGATTCGACGCCATCGTGCCCGACGAGGTTCTTGCCGACCTGCCCTACGACCGCGCCCTGGAACTGGGCTGCGGGACCGGGTTCTTCCTGCTCAACCTGATCCAGGCGGGAGTCGCCCGGCGCGGTTCGGTCACCGACCTTTCGCCGGGCATGGTCAAGGTCGCCACTCGCAATGGTCAGTCGCTGGGACTAGACGTCGACGGCCGGGTGGCCGACGCCGAAGGAATCCCCTACGAGGACAACACGTTCGACTTGGTGGTCGGGCATGCCGTGCTGCATCACATTCCTGACGTGGAGCTGTCGCTGCGCGAGGTGATCCGAGTGCTGAAGCCGGGTGGCCGGTTCTTGTTCGCCGGCGAGCCGACCACTGTCGGCAACGGCTACGCCCGCGCGCTGGCGGACCTGACATGGAACGTCACGATCCGGGCCGTGAAGCTGCCGGTGCTGAGCGGCTGGCGGCGTCCGCAGGCCGAGATCGACGAGAACTCCCGGGCGGCCGCCCTGGAGTGGATCGTCGACCTGCACACCTTCGAGCCGAAAGACCTCGAGCGGATGGCTGCCAACGCCGGCGCTGTGCAGGTTCACACGGCCAGCGAGGAGTTCACCGCCGCGATGTTCGGCTGGCCGGTCCGGACCTTCGAGGCGACGGTCCCGCCCGGGCGGCTGGGCTGGAACTGGGCCAAGTTCGCGTTCGGCGGCTGGAAGGCACTGAGCTGGGTGGACGCCAACATCTGGCGGCACGTGGCGCCGAAGGGCTGGTTCTACAACGTGATGGTCACCGGGGTCAAACCCTCCTGAGCGGTGCCTCAGGGGTTTCGGGTGGCTTCGCCTTCAGCACGGACGACGTCAGGTACCTGCGGTCGGAGTCGGGGTCGGCGGCGCTGGCCGCGGTCGCCGACTTAGTGCTGACCGACGCCACCCGGGTGGCCGATATCGCCGAGGCGCGCGACCGATTCGGCGACCGGGCGCCGGTGCTGGTGGAGACGACCCTGCTGCGCCGCCGTGCCGCGGACAAGCTGGAGCAGTTGTATCCAGAATTTCAAGCGTCGAACTGGCTCTTCACCGACGAGGCGCTGCAGCAAGCTACCGCGGCGCCGGTTGCCCGGCACCGGGCCAGACGACTGGCCGCCGCTTCGCTGCGGTTGGTGCACGACGCGACCTGCTCGATCGGGACAGAATTGGCCGCATTGCGTGGCTCGGGGGTGCGGGCACTGGGCAGCGATATCGATCCGGTGCGCCTGGCCATGGCGCGCAACAACCTGGGATCGACCGCCGAACTATGCCGTGCCGATGCGCTGTATCCGGTGACCCGCGACGCGGTGGTTGTCGTCGACCCGGGGCGTCGCCGCGGCGGTCGGCGCCGGTTGCGTCCGGACGATTATGAGCCGGGCCTTCTCCAGCTGCTGGACAGCTACCGCGACCGGAATCTCGTCGTAAAGTGCGCTCCCGGAATCGATTTCGATCAACTGCGGCGCTTCGGATTCGAAGGCGAGATTGAGGTGACGTCATACCGAGGCGCGGTCCGGGAGGCGTGCCTATGGCCGGCCGGGTTGGCCGGGCCGGGTGTGCGCCGTCGGGCCAGCATTCTCGAGGAGGGCGACCAGCGAACCCAGATCACGGATACCGAACCCGACGACTGCCCGGTGCGTCCCGCCGGACGATGGATCGTCGACCCGGACGGCGCCGTGGTTCGGGCCGGGCTGGTGCGCCACTACGCGGCGCGCCATGGGCTCTGGCAACTCGACCCGGACATCGCCTACCTATCCGGGGATCGGCTGCCGCCGGCAGTCCGGGGGTTCGAGGTGATCGAACAGCTGGCGTTCGATGAGCGTCGGCTCCGGCAGGCTTTGGTGGCGCTGGACTGCGGGGCGCTGGAGATCCTTGTCCGTGGTGTCCAGGTCGACCCAGACGCGCTGCGGCGACGGCTGCGGTTGCGCGGCGGCAGGCCCCTATCGGCGGTCATCGCCCGGATGGGCGCGGGGCCCGCCAGTCACGCTGCGGTGTTCGTTTGCAGGCCCCGCGACAGTGCCCAGGTACGCTGACGGGCGGTTATTTTCTGGGTCTCTCAGGCGGCCCCGCCCTGTTTGTAGTCTGCGAGGACAGTTCGACAATGCGTTTTCTGATAGCGGCTGCGATGCCGGCGTGCGCGGTTCTGCTCGGCTGGCCGGCGGCGGCGGCGCCGGCTTCCTGTGCCGGCCTGGGTGGCACCCTCGAAGCGGGGCAGACGGGGCAGTTGTGCCATGTGCGCGCTTCGAGCCCCACGTACACGCTCAACCTCGTGTTTCCCGTCGACTATCCCGACGAACAGGCGGTGACCGACTACATCGCGCAGAACCGCGACGGATTCGTCAGCGTCGCGCAGGGGGGCGCGCCAGGGGCCGTGCCGGGGTCCGGGGGGCGCGACCAGCCCTACCAAATGGAAGCCACCACTGAACAACGCAGCTCCGGTTCCCCGGTGCGCACCCGCAGCGTCGTGCTCAAGTTATTCCAGGATCTCGGCGGAGCACATCCGTCCAACTGGTACAAAGCGTTCAACTTCAACCTCAGCGCCAGGCAGCCCATCACCTTCGACAACCTGTTCGCGCCTGGCAGCACACCGCTGGACAGTATTTTTCCGATTGTGCAGCGAGACCTGGAACGCCAGACGGCGCTAGGCAGCGCCATATCGCCCTCGACCGGCCTCGACTCGTCGCACTACCAGAACTTCGCCATCACCGACGACGAGCTGATCTTCTATTTCGCCCAGGGGGAGATGCTGCCGGCGGTCGCCGGTCCGGTGCAAGCCCAGGTGCCGCGCAACGCCATCCCGCCGCTGGCGATTTAGCGACTAAACGGGGCCAGCCATCGATTCCATTGCAGCGGCGCCGATTGCCAGCCCCAGCTGGGCCACGCAACCGATCAACGGTACGAAAAACGCCTTCCGATGGCGGACAAGCCGAATCGCAGCGATAACGACGGTGGCGATGAAGATGGCGCCGCCGCCACCAATCCCGGACACCACGGCGCGGTCAATCCAGGCCGGGTCGCCGCAGTGCCGGGAGCCGCACGGGTCGGTGACCATGACGAGCAGGCCCACCAGCGCCACCGTCGCGCCGACCAAGAATGCGTGTACCACTAGCAGGAGAACGGTTGCGGTGACGTCCACCGGGCGACCGCTTCGGCTGTCCTGGTTGGCTGAGTTCATGGCTTTCGCATCGTTCACGCGGGCTGGAAGCCATACACCTGGCCGTCGCTGGTGGTGGCGACCACCCGTCGATCGTTGCCGACGGACACCCCGAGGGGATATCCGGTGGCCGCGGGCAGCGGATAGCTGTTGAGCGTGTGGCCGTTGGCCGGATCGAACACCAACAAGGACATGCCGGGTGCGCCGTCTGCGGCCGGACCGGATGCCACCGTGTAGCCGACCGCGCCGCCGGCCAGACTTGTGGCTGACAGTGGAGTGATGTCGTCGCGGCGCCACGCCTGCTCGGCGTGATCACCGGCGTCTTTGAAAGCAACCAGCCGGGTGTCGGGGCCGCCGCCCGACACGATCAGGCCCTGCGGGCTAACCGTGGGCGGTGTCTGAGCGAGGAACGTCAGCGACACCGACCATTTCACTTTCCCGTCGGCGGCGTGCAGCGCCCACAGCCGCTGGTCGCGGCCGTTGACATAGACGGTCGATCCATCGGCGGACAGCACCGGGCTGGCGATCACACCGTCGCCGACGACGTCGCTTGTCCAATCGCGGGCCAGCAGGGGTGTCTGACCCGGGTGGTATTTGAGCCCAACCAGCCCGGCGGCCGGCGCGCCAGGCTGCCAGACACCCAGTACCACCGTCCCGCTGGCCGCCGCGAAGGCGGGTGCGGCCGCGACCGGGCAGCCCGGCCGGGCCGGGGTGCAATCGACCAGCCCACGCGTGGCATCGGTGGGATCGACGCCGTCAACCAGGTCCAACGGACTGCCGACCACCTCGCCGCGGTGCGCGTCGAAAACCAGCACCTGCCCGAGATGGGTGCTGACGAGCAGTTGACCATTGCCGAGAAACCTTGGCGTGGAAGGCATCCCGATCACCGGCTCGCGCCAGCGTGTCCACTGGGTGGTCGGAAAGGACAGGATCGCGCCCGGCTGACCGACGTAGAGGTTGTCGAAGCCGTCGAACAACGGACCACCGAAGCCGCCCCCCTGGAACAGCCGCGCACACCAGCGCTGCCGCCCGTTGTCGTTGTTTTCCCACTCCATCAGCGAACATCCGGCCGGGGTCTGCGCATTCAGGGCGAGATAACCGCGGAAGCTCAGCGCCGGTCCGGCGGCCAGGCTTCCTTTGACCGATCGCGTCCACCGCAGCGACAACTTGGTGGCCCCGCCGGTGTTGGTGTAGCCGCTGTTGGCGGCGTCCCCGTATTGGGCCGGCCAGCCTGGCGCGGGCGCCGCGTCAACCCACGAGTCGGTGTTGCCGCAACCACTGAGCCCAACTGAGGACCCGACCGCGAGCCCCACCGCGAGAACCACCGAAGGCCAACGCCGCAGCAGACGCACATGTCGGGGACGTCGGGCGCGCACGTCTTCCTTTCACGGGAGGTTCGGCCTGAGCAGCGATCGAGTACAGGTGAGGGTATCGCGTGCGGCCTCGCGGTAGGCTCTGCGGCCATGACGAGCATGTGGGGCGCCCCGCTCCATCGGCGCTGGCGGGGAAATCAACTGCGGGACCCGCGCCAGGCCCAATTCCTTACCTTGGCCTCGCTGAAGTGGGTGCTACGCAACCGTGCGTACACACCGTGGTACCTGGTGCGCTACTACCGGCTGCTGAAGTTCAAGCTGGTGAATCCGCACATCATCACCCGGGGCATGGTGTTCCTCGGCAAGGGCGTGGAGATTCACGCGACGCCCGAGTTGGCGCAGCTGGAGTTCGGCCGGTGGGTGCACATCGGGGACAAGAACACCATCCGTGCCCATGAGGGCTCGCTGCGGTTCGGCGACAAGGTGGTGCTGGGCCGCGACAACGTCATCAACGCCTATCTCGACATCGAGATCGGCGATTCGGCGCTGATGGCCGACTGGTGCTACATCTGCGATTTCGACCACCGGATGGATGACATCAACGTTCCCATTAAGGACCAGGGCATTATCAAATCCCCAGTCCGCATCGGACCCGACACCTGGGTGGCCACCAAGGTGACGGTTCTGCGCGGCACCGCTGTCGGACGGGGTTGCGTCCTGGGATCGCATGCGGTGGTCCGGGGCGTTATTCCCGACTATTCGATCGCGGTCGGAGCACCGGCCAAGGTCGTCAAGAACCGGAAGTTGTCCTGGGAAACCTCGGCCGCGGAGCGCGCGGAACTGGCCGCCGCCTTGGCGGACATCGAGCGCAAAAAGGCATCCCACTAATTACGCGCGGTGCGGCCGCCGCTATGAAGGCTGGTCGTCGACCTGGATGTTGAAGTTGACGGTGCCGGCGTCGACGTCGGTGACGGTGACGTTCACCCCGTACTTCTGATTGCCGTCGGTGAGTTGGCAGCGCAGGGTGGATCCCTCAGCGCCTTTGAGGTTGTCCGGGCACGTCACCGAATCGGGTTTGCGGCCCGCCTGCTCGGTGAGTTTGTCGCTGATCGTCGTGGCGACCTGGTTCTTGTCGACCGTTTCCACCATGTCGAACAGGACGTCGCCGCCGCTGACGCTGGTCACGGTTACGTTCACGTTGTAGGTCGCACCCTTGACCTTCATCGCGCAGTTCAGTTGCGCCCCAACCTTGCCGAGCAGGTCGCCCGGGCACGTCACCGTGTCCGGTTTGTTTCCGGCGGCGTCGGTCATCTTGGCGGTGATCTGGTCCGCGATCTGGCTCTTCTCGACCGTTTCCACCATGTCGAACTTCACGTCGCTACCGTCGACGCTGGTCACGGTCACGTTTACGCCATACGTCTGATCTTTTACCTTCATCGTGCAGTTCACCTGGGTGCCGACCTTCGCGTCCAGGTCGTTCGGGCACGTCACCGAGCTGGGTTTGTTTCCGGCGGCGTCGGTCATCTTGGTGCCGATCTGGTTCTGGACATCGCTCTTGCTCACCGCGTGTGACGAGCTCACCGGAACCGAGCAGGCGCCGGCGCCGGCCGCCAGAATTGCGGCAGCACTCCCCGTGAGCAGGGTCCGAACGATCGAGCGAGCCATATCGCCTCCGTGTGTCGTCACAACTGTGAATCGGCTGATAATTACATGCCAAATCGCCTCAAGGAAGAGGTTCGGTAAAGGTCAGCAAATCTCGTGAAGGTCATGCTGCCCGCACTACTGGTGTGTGGCTGGGCTAACGTACCGGAGGCGTGTCTTGGCCGATTTTGGCGCCGATGAGGCCGCGACCGCAGCCCAGAAGGCCGCATAAGCAAACGAATAGGGGAGTGAGGATGACGCGGATGAAGAGGCCGATTATCGCGATCGCGGGCGTTTTGGCGCTGGGAGCGTTGGTTCCCGCATGTGGCAGCAAGTCGAGCACCTCGTCCCCGTCGTCGACGGCCGCAAGTTCGTCAGCCTCTTCGTCTACCTCGACGACGTCAACGTCGGCCGCGGCGGCGCCCGCCGACTACATCAACCTGTTGGTTCAGGGCAGTGACATCAGCGCTGCGCCGCCGAACGTGTTCACCCCGGTGGACCCGCCCATGGGGAATCCTGGCGGATTGGTCGGGGCCGCGGTGCAATTCAAAAACCAGGACGACACGAACCGGATCGGCGACACCGTCCTTGTCCTTCCGGATGCCGCCGGTGCGACCACCGCGTTGAATGGCTCTTTGGCGGCGGTCGGCAGCTCGGTAGTCGGAGGAACCCCGCAACCGTTTCCGGTGGGCGGCGGTGGACAGTTGGTTGCGGGGACGTCGCCGGACAAGTCCAAGGCGGTGACGGTGTTGCTGTTCACCGAGGGCAAGGCGTTCGTCACGCTGGAATTCGACAGCGCCCTCAACGACCCCGTGCCGCCTGACTTCGCGCAGACCGTTGCTGCGCAGCAGGATGCCGCTATCAAAAAGAACCTGCCCAGCTAAGCGCGTCAGCGCAAGCTCTGATATCGGCGCAGCGCTTCGGCCCGCTCGGCGCTGTGGTCGACGATCGGTGCCGGATATCCCTGCGGCCGTTCACCTTTTCGCAGGTGGACGTCGTCGGTGTCGTGTAGCTCCGGGATCCAGCGCCGGATGTAATCACCCGAGGGGTCGAACTTTTCTGCCTGTGCGGTTGGGTTGAACACCCGGAAGTACGGCGCGGCGTCCGTGCCGCACCCAGCGCACCACTGCCAGCCGTGCTGGTTGCTGGCCATGTCGCCGTCAGTTAATTGATCCAGGAACCATTCGGCGCCCCACTGCCACGGTAGATGCAGGTCTTTCACCAGAAAGGATGCGACGACCATCCGCACCCGGTTGTGCATGAAGCCGGTCTCGCGCAGTTGCCGCATCCCGGCGTCGACCAGTGGGAACCCGGTTTCGCCGGTCTTCCAGGCCTTGAAGCGGCGTTTCGCCTCTGCTCCGGTGTCGGTCTGGATGGCATCGAAATTGCCGTTCCAGTTGCGCCACGAGCTGGCCGGCCAGTTATGCAGCACGTCGGCGTAAAAGTCTCGAAACGCCAACTCCCGCAGATACGTTTGTGCCCCGACGCCGCGCAAATCGAGGTCGGCGGCCATGGTACGGGGATGGATTGCGCCAAACTTCAGATGCGCCGACATCGCGCTGGTTCCGTTGAGGTCGGGCCTGTTGCGGTCGTCGGAGTACCGTTGCAAACCCTCTTCGACGAACACCTTCCATTGCTTCCGCGCCGCCGCCTCGCCGGCAATTAGGCTAAGCGCGGCACCGGGATCGGGGATTGCGGCGTGTTCGACCCGCAGCTGGGAGGGATCGATCCAGCGCGCTGAATCAACGCCCTGATCGGGCCGGAGCTCGCCACCCGACGTCGCGCCAACTGCGGAAAAACGAGGTGAATACCTGGTAGGGGGAGCCGTCCTTTTTGGTGACCCGCCCGGGTGAAACCAGATAGGGAGATCCCGCCGCCACCAACGGAACCGAATCCAGCGCCGCACGCACGCGTTCATCGCGACGCCGTCCGAACGGTGCGAAATCGCGCGAGATATGCACGGATGATGCGTCGATCTCCTTGGCAATACGGGGAATAACCTCTTCCGGTCTGCCGCGGGTCACGAGTAGTCGGCCATCCAGGTCGTTTCGCAGCTCCCGCAGTGAGTCGCCCAGAAACTGCAGCCGGCGCCGCCCCGATGAAGCCTCCAGTCGCGGGTCGAGCACAAAGCAGGCGAGCACGTCCTGGTGGTTGTCGGTACCGGACGCAGACGCCAGCGCGGGGTGGTCGCCTAACCGCAGATCGCGGCGAAACCACAACAGTGCTGTCATGATTCGATGGTCTCCCGTTAGCGATTGAGCCGCCAGATATGGGTGGACAATGCGGTCGCGAAGGTGCACCACACCGGGTAGGGCAACAGCGCAAACCCCGCCCGGGTATCAGCCTCGGCCGTCCGTCGGACCAGGTCGGTGCTGCTGGCCGCCAACACGCCAGCGCCCAGCGCGGAAGCACCGAGTTTGTGATAACGGAAGAAAAGCCAACTCCATCCAGCGTTGAGGAACAGATTGACGCCCAACGCGGCGATGTATCGGTTCGCCTTATCGTGCTGTCCGGTCGCGCGAAAGCCGTCGATCGCCACCGCGGAGGTGGCCGCGATATCGCAGTACAGGGTGGTCCACGCCACCGGGAATGCCGCGCGGGGCGGCTGGTATGGCGGTTTGCGCAGCCGCGAGTACCAGGACTGAACGCGGGCGGGGCTGGCGATGCTTCCGATGCCGGCCGCCGCGGCGACGGCGAGCGAGGTCGCGGCCAGTGTCGATCTATTCACGGTTTCCTCCGTTGTTAGGGTCGGCGGGCTCGCCTGGCCACCAGATGCGGTCACCGATGAGGGCGAACAGTGCAGGGATAACCAGTGTGCGCACGATGAAGGTGTCGAGCAGAATGCCCAGGCCGACGATGATGCCTAGTTGTCCCATTACGATCAGTGGCAACACGCCCAGCACACAGAATACTGCGGCTAAAACGATTCCCGCGCTGGTGATTACGCCGCCGGTGGCCGATACCGCGCGGATCATGCCGTCGCGCGCGCCGTGCTGCGCGGCCTCCTCGCGCGCGCGGGTGACCAGAAAGATGGTGTAGTCCACACCCAGGGCGGCTAGAAACAGGAACGCGAGCAATGGGGCGCTGTTGTCCAAGGCCGGGAAGCCGAATACGTGCCGGCTGGCCCAACTACCTAGCCCGAGTGCGGCCAGCGCGCCGAGAATGGTTGCGGCCAAGAGTATCGGGGGCGCGAGCGCCGAACGTAGCAGCGCATAAAGGACGACCAGGATCACCGCCAGGATCGCCGGAATCAGCAACACTCGGTCGCGGATGGCGGCATTGCGTACGTCGAGCGCCTGCGCATCAGCGCCGCCCACCAGTGCGTCAGGCGAGCTGTTCTTCACCGATTGCCTCAGTGCTGCAACTATTTTAAACGCCTGATCCGACGATGGGGGTACATCGATCACCACAGACCACTTAGACCAATTCGTCGATCCAATGGCCGCCTGGCCGGATTCAGTCACCGAGACCACGCCCGGGGTCGCGCTGATGGTCTGCTGCACCTGCTGCGCCTGCGGGGTGGGAGCGACGATCAGCGTGGGATTGGTCAGGCCGGCGGGAAAATGTGCGGCGACGACGTTGTATCCGGACACCGAATCTGCCCGGATCCGGAACTGCTCGGTCTGCGTCAGCCCGATTCGCGTCCCTACCAGTCCGGTCGCCAGGACCGCTAGGGCTGCGATCGCGACCGCTGCGACCAGCGCGGGGCGGCGTGCCACTCGCTCGGCGACGCGGTGCCAGGCACCGGACTCAAGGGCCGCGCCGTCGTCAGCCTGCGGGATGAATGGCCAAAACAGCCGTCGTCCGCACACGGCCAACACCGGCGGCAGCACCAGCAGGACCGACGCCGCCGCAACAACCACCCCACAGGCCGCCAGCGCACCCAGACTGCGGGTGCTGGGGGTGGAAGCGAAGACCAGCGTGAGCAACGCCAGCACCACGGTGGCGTTGCTGGCGAGGATGGCCGGGCCGGCCATGCGCACGGCGCGGCGCAGGGCGTCGCGATGGTCGATATGACGGTGGAGTTCTTGCCGATAACGAGAGATCAACAACAGCGCGTAGTTGGTGCCGGCCCCGAACACCAGCACGCTGGTGATCCCGGAGGTGGAGCCGTCGAAACTCAGCCCGGTCAGCGATGCCACCGCGGTACCCACCGCTGCCGAGACCCGGTCGGCGAATGCGATTACCAGCAGCGGCGCCAGCCACAGCACCGGTGAACGGTAGGTCGCGATCAGCAGGAGCGCCACCACCGAGGCCGTGACTGCCAGCAATGTGACATTGGCGTCGGTGAACGCGTTGGCGATATCGGCGCCGAAGGCCGGCCCTCCCGTGACATGGGCCGCAAGGCTGGCGGGTAACCCGTTGACGGCGGCGGCTCGCAGCGCGGCGACCGTGTCGTTGAGGCCCAGACCCGACAGCTCGGCGCTGATGGATACCACTCCAATCACGGCCTTGCCATCGGCCGAAACCTTCGCCGGCGCTGTGGCGGCGGGTTGGGCCGGCTTGGGGAGGAGCCGCATCCGGTCGGTCGCCGCGTTTGCGCTGTTGACGTCGGCAGGGTCCAGGATCGCCCCGTCGGAGCGATTGACCACCACGATTAGGGGAACCTGGTCTCCTCCCGTAAATGAGCGGGCGAGCACGTCGGCTTTTGCAGAATCCGAGTTGACGGGCGTCGAAGGCGGCGCCGTGCCGGCGGCGGGGTTGTCGCCGACCAGCAACATGAAGCCAATACCCAGGAACACGATGCCCAGCCCGAGCAGCCAGGAGCGTCGGCCGGTCACGGTCGCTGCGATGCGGTCCCACCCCACGAGAGCCAAACCTTTCAGTTAATGAAACATCAATCTACTTAACTGTCTGGACGGCGCAAGAGTCGAAGGTGGAGTTTGGACGTTCCGACCCTAGTGTGCTGACGACATGGAACGATCGGCGCGCAGCTCGTCCTCAAACGTTGACATCGCGCAGATCATCGCCGCAAAGACCCGGTGAGCAGCAGCGAGATCTTTATCGTCCAGGTCTTTAATGCTGGCGTGGAGATGCGCGCCGAGCGGAGTAAAAAAGGCGCGTGCCACGTTCATTCCGTGATCCTCATAGCGCAGCAACCACTTGCGGCGATCATCGGGATCGGCCTCCCGTCGAATGTGACCCGAATCGATCATCCGATCGACGAGGTAGGTGACCGCGGCGGCCGACATGTCGACACGCTGCCGCAGCTGCGCCAAAGTCAAAGGCTGTCCAGCGCTTTCGGCCACCATAATGTGCAGTAAGGCCTGGAAGTCGCCGTTGCTTACCTCATGCAGACGAGCGAAGTGACGGCCGATGCGATCGGACTGCGATGTGAGTTCACGCAAGTCAGCTGACAAGTTCCGTTCCAGCTCAGCGCGGCGGGGCGTTGAGTCCTGATCTTGGCGCTTCGTCACATAATCGCATCCTTAGGCAGATACGCCGACCAGCGTACGGCGAGCTTATGAGAGGTTAGATCAATTGCCGCCGTCGGGCCAGAACCTGACGAAGGTTTCCAGGAATCAGCGGGGCATTGACGTTTGGGCTTAACTCGAGTCTCATCGGTGCTCATGCTGCGCTTACCGCACGCACTCGGGGCATTTCGACTAGGCCGGCGACGATCACGTCATCAATTCGATTGCGATTTACGGCTTGTCGCGCCGTTGAGGCACGGTCGGTGATGAGGTCCCGTACCGCCTGCACGGCGTCTGTTGCCATGATCTGTTGCTCCTTGGCAGGAAGGCAAACCACTGGACGACGACTTAGGTGGCGACGGCCAATCGGCAAAATTCCCGATCATTCAATTGCTTAAACATCCAGTATATGAAAATTTAATTTTCGGAAGACGGCTGGATCGCACGTCCCGTCGCGATCGACTCTCGACAGCTAAGCCGGTCGTCGTAACGGTGCGTCGAGAATTTCCTTAGTACGTTCTTAGTCTTAAACGGCGTTCGGCCAGTTTGGGAGTGTGAGCTGCGGGTATTCAAGGTTGAGTCGGATGGCAATGCCGCCAACCGGATTCAGCCTCTGGAGTCATCCATAGCAAACGTGTAGCAAACGTGGGGGCGCGGGCGACGGCAGTCCCAACACGTGATTGCGATCCGAAAGGGAGAAAATGCTTGATCAGGCACCCGTGCTGGCAGAGTTGCAAACGCGCCAGCCAAATACGACATCGGCATTGTTGCGGCAGTTGGGTATTCAGCACGACTCGGCGTTAGACCAGCGTCCGATACTGGCCAAGTGGCTGGAGCGCAACACCGCTACCCCAGAGTTGAAGTTGAGTCTGCGTGCCAACGGCTATGGACTCTTCTTGCTCCCTCGCCCGCTGCGCTGTTCGCCCGTACGCTAGATCTGCGTGGCAGGTGGTCTAGACGTCCTAGTCTCGGGGGCCAGCATCGCGGGGCCTGCTTTGGCGTTCTGGTTGAGGCGCGCCGGCCATCGGGTCACCGTGCTGGAACGAGCCCCTAAGCTGCGCGGAGCTGGACAGAACGTGGACGTCCGCGGCCCTGGCCGCGAGGTGCTGCGCCGGATGGGCCTGGAAGATGTTGCGTTGGCACAGAAGACCGGCGAGTGCGGTATCCGCTTCGTTGATGAGCGCGATGTGTTGTTGGCCGAGTTTCCCGCCGGCCAAGGCGACGACGGTGGGCTGACGGCAGAGCTCGAAATACTGCGCGGAGCGCTGTCGACGATCCTTGTCGAAGCCGGAGCGCCAGGCGTTGACTACGAATTTGGCGACCAGATTGCCGAAGTGATCCAGTGCGGCGACAAGGTGGATGTCACCTTCGCCGGTGGGGTGCGCCGACGGTTTGATCTCGTTGTGGTCGCCGAGGGAGCCCAATCAACCACTCGCACATTGGTTTTCGGTGGGGTTCCGACGCGCCGCCTCGGGCTGTACACCGCCTACGGTTCAATCGACCGGCACGCTGACGACGACCGATGGTGGACTTGGTTCAACGCGGTCGGCGGGCGCGCGATAACCGTGCGACCCGACAATGTGGGCACTACCCGGGTCGCGCTGTCATTCTTGTCCGGGCCAAAGGGATACGAGGGAATGGCGCCGGCCCGGCAGCGTAGCGCTTTGCGCGCCGAATACGCCGGGGTGGCATGGAAAGCGCCGCGCATCCTTGACGCGCTGGCCACGACCGAAGAGTTATACGTCGATGATCTCACCCAGGTGCGCGACGCCGGACTGGGTGCGCGGCCGCGTCGTTCTGCTCGGCGACGCAGCCTGGTGCGCCACGCCGATCAGCGGAACGGGAACAACCTTGGCACTGACGGGGGCTTACGTCCTGGCCGGTGAGCTGACCTCGGCACACAGCATCGGCGAGGGGTTACGCGCTTACCAGGCGCGAATGCGCCCGATGGTGGCTCGGGCGCAGAAACTTCCGCCGGGAGCGCCCCGGATTGCGCACCCCAAATCCGGCGCGGGTCTGGCTGCACTGAGGGCCACGCTGCGTGTTGCGGGATCCCGTCCGGCGCGGGAAGTCGCCCGGCGATGGCCCTCGACGCCGCCCACATCGAGCACCCTGCCCCGCTACAGACTGCTCGACGGCTAACGGTCCGCACTACGCCCGAGCAGGTGACGCAGGGCTTGCTCGAGGTCAGGCTGGCGGAACCGATGCCCCGCGTCGCTGAGCTTGGTGGACAGCACTCTCTGGCTGGCGCAAGCAAGTTCGCGCACGCCCTGCGTGCCCAGCAATATCCGCGGCCCAATTGACGGTACCGGCAATATTGCCGGTCGGCGCAACACGTGGGCGAGAGTGCGGGTGTATTCGGTATTGCGGACCGGTTGCGGCGCAACCGCGTTCACGGGTCCGGACAATGCGGTGTCCCACAGCGCGCGGTAGTACACGTCGACGAGGTCGTCGATGCCGATCCAGGACAGCCATTGTCGGCCATCGCCGAGCCGCCCGCCCAGCCCGGCGCTGAACAGCGGTCGCATCAGCTTCAACGTGCCGCCGCGTGGCGATTGGACGATGCCGGTACGCACCAGCACCACTCGAACGCCATCCTGGTCCGCCGGTGCGGTCGCGTCCTCCCAGTCGGCGACGACGTCGGCCAGAAACCCGTCGCCACGACCACTATCCTCGGAGAGGGTCTCGTCGCCGCGGTCGTATCCGTAGTAGCCGACCGCCGAAGCCGAGATCAGCGCACCAGGCCCGTCGGAGGTTTTCGCGAGGAGTTCTGCGAGTCGGCGCGTCGGGCCAATTCTACTGTCGCGGATGGCATTGCGATGGCCATCGGTGAACCTGCCGGCAATCGAGGCGCCGGCCAAATGGATCACCGCGTCGACACCGGACAGCAGCTCCGGGTCGGGCGCGTCCGGGTTCCAGCGGCGCTCGTCGGTGGTTTGCGCAGGCCCGCGGACCAACGCGATGACACGATGACCGCCGGTGCGCAGAAACGCCGTCAACGCCGAACCGACCAGTCCGGACGACCCCGTGACGGCGATGGTCGAACGAGCCAGACCGTTCTCGGCCGCCAGCCGATGGGCGGCCAAATCGTCGGCGAGCTGCCGGTGTCGGTAGACGAACATCGAGCGCAGCGCCGCTGCGGGCACCGGTGTTTCCACCCGGTCGATGACCCGGGTGTTGTTGTCGCCGGCGTCTTCGAATTCGTGTATGTGCCGCCACCGCACGGCGATGCGCGCCGGCAGCGAGGCCAGGCCGTCGCTGCCGATGGCGTCGACGAAACGGCGGGGTGGGTCGTAGCCGTCAGCCTGGTGGACGGCAACCCAGCGCAATCCGCCGGGGAGCGCGAGCTCGGCGCGGCCGTCCTTGAGGGAGGTGGCTTCGGTGACCACCCGCAGCGGCGACCATGGCGGCGAAATGCGATTGAACGCGCCCGGTCTGCTGTGCCAGTCGAACACCTCGTCGCATGGCGCATCGACCACGCTTGAATACGTAACCCCCATTACTCGACGCTACCGCCGAAAGCCGGCGAGTGGTACGAGTCCTTGAGAGTTAACGGTCCGGCAGCGCGTGCTCGACGATGGGCAGCCGCGGCTGCGGCTGCCGCTCGCGGCGTTTGGCCGCCAGGTACACCTGAGCGGTCTCCTTGGCCACCGTCTGCCAATCGAAGTCCGAGGTGAGCCGCTCGCGGGCCGCGCGGGCGCGCCGCTGCGCGGCCGTCTGGGTCATCGAGCACGGTGCGCACCGCCGATGCCAGTCCCGGCACGTCGCAAGGCGGGCACGACACGCCCGTCTGCCCGTTGATCACCGCTTCGCCCAGGCCCCCGATGTTCGACGTCACCAAAGGCGTGCCGGCCGCGGCGGCCTCCAGGGCGGCGAGCCCGAACGGCTCGTAGTGACTCGGTAGCACCGCGGCGTCAGCCCGATGCAGCGCAGCCAGCAGCTCGTCGTGGCCGAGGTGCCCGACGAACCGAGTTGCCTTGAGCACCCGGTACTTACGGGCTTGTTCGACAAGCCAGTCCTGCTGAGTGCCCTCCCCGGCGATGGTTAGCGTGGTGCCTGGGTTTGTGCGTCGGATCCGCGGCAGGGCGGCGATGAGATCGTGCACACCCTTCTCGTATTCCAGCCGCCCGACATAGAGCAGCTCAGCCGGGCCGGTACGCGGGCGCCGCTCCGCGAACGGCCAACGCGCCGCGTCGATTCCATTGCGGATCACAATGGTCTCGGCCAGGCCCGGGCCGAACAGTTCGGTGATCTCCTCGCTCATCGATGCCGAACAGGTAATCAGCGAATCGGACTCGCGCACCAGCCACGACTCCACCGCATGCACCTGACGGCTGATCGTTCCGGAAACCCAGCCCGAATGCCGGCCGGCCTCGGTCGCGTGAATGGTGGAAACCATTGGTACATCGTAAAATTGGGCCAGAGCGACAGCGGGGTGAGCTACCAGCCAGTCGTGCGCGTGCACGACGTCGGGATGCCAGGAACGGTCGGTCCCATGCTTCTTGAGGGGCAGCCCGGCTCGGATCATCGAGTGACCCATCGCCAGGGTCCAGGCCATCATGTCCTTGCCGAAGGTGAACTCGTGCGGGTCCTGTGCGGCCGCGATCACCCGGACACCCCCGCTCACCTCGTCGGAGGACGGATGAGTGCTGGGATCGGTGCCCGTCGGACGCCGCGAAAGCACCACCACTTCGTGACCGGCCGCTGCCAGCGCGGTCGACAGGTGATGCACGTGCCGGCCCAGCCCGCCGATCACCACCGGCGGGTACTCCCACGACACCATCAGGATCTTCATCGGGGTAGTCGCCGCGCATCCAGAGGCGCCGAACAAACCGTCGGCTCGGTTCCAGCCCTCGGCCAACCGTTGCGCGCTGTCGCGACGGCCCGACGCCAGCGCTCCGGCGATCTCACGGGTGGCGTGTGCGTGCAGGTGCGCGCGGTAACGGGCGTAATCGGCGGCCGAATCCTTGCTGACCATGAACGGCCAGTCGCTCGACACGGTGAGCAGGGTCTCGCGCAGGATTTGATCGGCAACGTGATCGCGGGGGAGCGGCCCGTCCAGCGACGTTGTCTGCTCCAGCGCTTTGTCGACGGCGCTCAGGGCGGCGTCGACCACTTCGTTGTTCAGCTGGACCAAATCGGCCACCTTGTCACCCGACCACACCTGCCAGTCTTTCCCAGAACCCCAGGAACTGGGTGGCAGCGCCACAGGGCTGCCGACGAATCCTTGCTCGATCGCGTCGCTAAGCGTGCCTACCTGCACGCCTGCTTCGGGTAGGGCCCGCAGCACGCGTTGCAGCCATGTCGGCCCCTCGTACCACCAATGGCCGAACAGCTCGGTGTCGAAGGCGGCGACCACGTGAGCGGGGCGCCCGATGCGCTCGGACTCGGAGAGCAGTCGCTTACGCACCACGTCGACGAAGTCTGCGACGTGGCCGTCGATCGCGTGGTCGGCGCGGTCGGGGTCGTACGGTGCTTTGGCCTCCGACGGCACGTTGCGGCCGGTGACCCTGGCCGGCTTGAGCCCGGTCAGGTGATCGTAGGTGTGGAAATCGCGGTACGCGGCATGCCCGGGATAGCCCGACTTGGGCGACCACACCCGGTAGCTGATCTGCAGGTCGCGCCCGAACACGGTCACGTCGGTATCGCCGACCGGGCGCCCCAGCGCGGTATCACCGTGCAACGACGGGCCGTCAACCATGAAATGCGTGACTCCGGCGGCGGCGTAGTCGTGTTCCATGCCCGGGGCGTAGGCGCATTCGGGCGCCCAGATCCCGGTCGGGCTTTGTCCTTTTCGCAAGCCGAGGCGCGCTTGTGCGTCGGCCAGGCCTTCTCGCAGCGCGAACTCACGTAGCCTCGGCGCAAGTAGCGGCTGGAACGGGTGGGCCAGCGGGCCACCGAGCAACTCCACCGTGCCGGCGTCGACCAGGGTGCGCAACAGCGGGCTGCCACCGTGCCGCCACAGGGCGGCGAAGTCGTCGAGTGCCTGATCGGCCTCCGCGCATTCCCGAACTCCGAAGGCCCGCAACGCTTCCGGTGTGCATGACTGGTAGTCGACCGACTTCGTTGGGGGGAGCGACTTCACACTGGCGGCTTCGGCGGCGCGCAGCCGCCAGTTGGCGAGCCAATGATGCATGCCGTCGAGGCAATACGGATCGTCCAGCTGCGCGTTGACCACCGGAGTGACCCCGAGCGTGATCAGCCGATGCCGATCCTCGCCGGCCAGAGTGCGCAGCACCCTCAACAACGGCAGGTAGGCCGCCGCCCACGACTGATAGAGCCATTCCTCGCCGACCGGCCAGCGTCCGTGGTGGGCCAGCCACGGCAGGTGGGTGTGCAGAACCAGGCTGAACAGACCGGGTACCCGGTCTCCCCCCGAGTCCGCGCCCTTCACCGACGCACCGCGACCGCGATGAGGTCCAGGCTGTCATCTATATGGTGGCCGTGGCCGTGGCCCGCCTCGACGATCTCGAAGTCGTCGGTGGTGATCGCGGCCACGTCTGCCACGAGGTCGAGTGGCCATGGTGCGGCGGCCACCGCGCGCGCAATCTGTGCGTCGATGATCGAGCCGCCGTGGCGTGCGTCCATCTCCTGCAGACGCGGGCCGTGAAAAAGGCCGCTCATCGACACCTCGGAGAACCCCCCGTCGAGCAGCAGTTGCGTGAGTTCGTCGGCGTTGAGCTCACGCGTGTGAAACGGGTTGATCGGGGTGTCACGGCCGGGTGAGAAGGTGATCCGGTTGGGGGTGGACACCATCAGCAGCCCCGCCGGACGCAGCACTCGGGCGCACTCGCGGACGAACTGGGGCTGGTCCCAAAGGTGCTCGATGACCTGGAAGTTCACCACGGCATCCACCGACGCGTCGGGCAGCGGCAACTCGGCCAGGTTGGCCTGCATGACCTGCACGCTGGGGTAGCGGGCACGCACATGGGCCACCGCGGTCTCGTCGTAATCCACCGCCACCACCCGGCGCGCGACGCCGGCGATCAGGTCGGCGCCGTAACCTTCGCCACAGCCGGCCTCGAGTACGTCGCGGCCGGAGCAGCGAGGAGCCAGGCGCTCGTACACCACTTGGTGTCGGCGAAACCAATAATTCTCGATGTCCAGATCGGGGATGGTGCGTTCGCCCGTCAGCGTCAACACCGCCTGAGGCCCTGTTGAGGCGCCCGGCGAGGTGTCGTCGGGGATGCGGTGGGGAACCTCGGGAACTAATGCGCTCATTGAATAGGCAGGCTAACGCGTAGTGTCCGATTCGCGAACCGGGCGTGTGGGTACCCCTGCTTCCGCAGGAGACACAGGCGAAAGAACCTGCACTACGACCCGCTATGGTGTGAGAGCGGACCGCACAAAGTTACCCGTTAGTAACATGCGCTGTGCGGTGCTGAAATACGTAACCAAAGTCCCCGGTGCAGGAATTTTCCCAAGCTGCGGGACCCCCTTCGAGGAGGACGAACCACACTCATGACGAACATCGTGGTCCTGATCAAGCAGGTCCCAGACACCTGGTCGGAGCGCAAGCTGACCGACGGCGATTACACGCTGGACCGCGAGGCCGCCGATGCGGTGCTGGACGAGATCAACGAGCGTGCCGTTGAAGAGGCGCTGCAGATCAGGGAGAAAGAGGCCGCCGACGGCGTCGAGGGGTCGGTGACCGTGCTGACCGCCGGTCCCGAGCGCGCGACCGAGGCGATCCGCAAGGCGCTGTCGATGGGCGCCGACAAGGCCGTTCACCTCAAGGACGACGGCCTGCACGGCTCCGACGTCATCCAGACCGGATGGGCGCTGGCGCGCGCGCTGGGCACCATCGAAGGCACCGAGCTCGTCATCGCCGGCAACGAAGCAACTGACGGCTCCGGCGGCGCGGTGCCGGCCATCATCGCCGAATACCTGGGCTTGCCGCAGCTGACGCACCTGCGCAAATTGTCGCTCGAGGGCGGCAAAGTCACCGGTGAGCGTGAGACCGACGACGGCCTGTTCACGCTCGAGGCGACACTTCCCGCGGTGGTCAGCGTCACCGAGAAGATGAACGAGCCGCGCTTCCCGTCCTTCAAGGGCATCATGGCCGCGAAGAAGAAAGAGGTCACGGTGCTGACCCTGGCCGAGATCGGCGTCGAGGCTGACGAAGTCGGGCTCGCCAACGCCGGTTCGACCGTGGTGTCGTCGACGCCCAAGCCACCCAAGACCGCGGGCGAGAAGGTCGCCGACGAGGGTGAGGGCGGCAACGAGATCGTGAAGTACCTGGTGGGCCAGAAGATCATCTGACCGACAACCCCTAGACCATTCCAAGACTTACGGAAGAGCGATAACCCATGGCTGAAGTACTGGTGCTCGTCGAGCACGCCGAAGGCGCGCTGAAGAAGGTCAGCGCCGAATTGATCACCGCCGCCCGCGCGCTGGGCGAGCCGGCCGCCGTCGTGGTCGGTGCCCCAGGGACGGCTGCGCCCCTGGTAGACGGACTGAAGGAGGCGGGCGCGGCCAAGATCTACGTCGCCGAGGCCGACTCCGTCGACAAATACCTGGTCACGCCGGTGGTCGACGTGCTGGCCGCGCTGGTCGAATCGGCCACTCCGGCCGCCGTATCTGCTGGCCGCCACCGCCGACGGCAAGGAAGTCGCCGGACGCCTCGCGGCCCGGCTCGGATCCGGCCTGCTGGTCGACGTCGTCGAGGTCAAAGAGGGCGGCATCGGCGTGCACTCCATCTTCGGTGGCGCGTTCACCGTTGACGCCCAGGCTAACGGCGACACCCCGGTGATCACCGTGCGGGCCGGTGCCGTCGAGGCCGAGCCGGCCGCGGGCGCCGGCGAGCAGGTCAGCGTCGAGGTGCCGGCTCCCGCCGAGAACGCGACCAAGATCACTGCCCGCGAACCCGCGGTCGCCGGTGACCGCCCAGAGCTGACCGAGGCCACCATCGTGGTCTCCGGTGGCCGTGGCGTCGGCAGCGCGGAGAACTTCAGCGTGGTCGAAGCACTGGCGGACTCGCTCGGGGCCGCTGTCGGTGCCTCGCGTGCCGCGGTGGACTCCGGCTACTACCCCGGACAGTTCCAGGTTGGCCAGACCGGCAAGACGGTATCGCCGCAGCTCTACATCGCGCTGGGCATCTCCGGGGCCATCCAGCACCGGGCCGGAATGCAGACCTCGAAGACCATCGTCGCGGTGAACAAGGACGAAGAGGCGCCCATCTTCGAGATCGCCGATTACGGCGTGGTGGGTGACCTGTTCAAGGTTGCTCCGCAACTGACCGACGCCGTCAAGGCCCGCAAAGGCTGACTTTTCTGCGCGAGCAGACGTAAAAGCCCCCCACGCAACGGCGTGTCGGGGGCTTTTACGTCTGCTCGCCCTTTTCGTCATCTCGCGTGCACCGACACGTCATAGCGCGGATGCCGACTAGCTCATCGACTGCGCAACTTTGGTGGCATGAGCATTGCTTCTGTCCTGATAGCCGGCGACAGGCCCGACGAACTGGCGAGCAGCTCGTCCGCCGGGCCGCGCTATTCCTTGTTGCTGTCCACCGACCCAAGCCTCATTGAAGCGGCGCAACGGCTGCGCTACGACGTCTTCACCAGCACACCCGGCTTCGCGTTGCCCGCGGCGGCCGAGATCGACCGCGATGTCGACCGGTTCGACGAGTTCTGCGACCACTTGCTGGTACGCGATGACGACACCGGTGAGCTGGTGGGTTGTTACCGGCATGCTGGCGCCGACGGGCGCCATCGCGGCGGGCGGGCTCTACACCGCGACGGAATTCGACGTCAGCGCGTTCGACTCGCTACGGCCCTCGTTGGTGGAGATGGGACGCGCCGTGGTGCGCGACGGCCACCGCAACGGCGGAGTCGTGCTGCTGATGTGGGCCGGAATCCTGGCCTACCTGGACCGCTACGGCTACGACTACGTGACCGGCTGCGTATCGGTACCGATCGGTAGCCAAAGCGAGGGTGAGACTCCGGGGAGCCAAGTTCGCGGGGTTCGCGACTTCATCCTGAACCGGCACGCCGCGCCGTCGCAGTATCGGGTGCACCCAAAGCGCCCGGTGATCCTCGATGGGAAGGGTCTCGACGACATTCTCCCGCCGTCGCGACCCACCGTCCCGCCACTGATGCGCGGTTACCTGCGGCTGGGCGCCAAGGCCTGCGGCGAGCCGGCGCACGATCCCGACTTCGGGGTGGGCGACTTCTGCGTGCTGCTGGATAAGCGGCAGGCGGACATCCGATACCTGAAGAGGCTGCGGTCGGTGTCGGCGGCTTCGCAAACGGTGGGTGCCATGGCCGGCGGCGCACGGTGAGCGCGCCCGCTGGCACCGGGCACGCTTGGCTACCTCACGCATCGTGCGACGTCAGCTGCGTGGGCGATGGCGACATTGCACCCGCGCGGAGGTCACTGGTGCGCTTGCGGGTGGCGCGCCGCATCATGTTGGCGCTGCTGCTATTGCCCGGGTTGCCGGTGCTCGGGGTGCCGCTGCCGGGCCGAACGCACGTGCAACGCGCCTATTGCCGATTAGTGCTGCGGTGTTTCGGCGTCCGGATCACCGTCACCGGCAGCCCGATCCGCAATCTGAGTGGGGTCCTGGTCGTCAGCAGCCACGTGTCCTGGCTGGATGTGTTCGCCATCGGTTCGGTGTTGCCGGGGTCGTTCGTCGCGCGCGCCGATATGTTCACCGGGACCGCGACAGGGGTCGTGGCCCGCGTCTTGAAGATCATTCCGATCGAACGATCCAGCCTGCGGCGGCTGCCCGAGGTGGTCAACGCCGTCGCACGCCGGCTGCACGCCGGCCAGACGGTGGTGGCCTTCCCAGAGGGCACCACCTGGTGTGGTCGGTCCGGCCAGTCGCACCAAGGGCGCGGGCCCTTTTACCCCGCGATGTTCCAGGCCGCGATCGATGCCGGGCGTCCCGTGCAGCCCCTTCGGCTGACCTATCACCACGTCGACGGGAGGGTATCGACCGCCCCGGCGTTCGTCGGCGACGATTCTTTGATCCGCTCCATCGGCCGAATGCTCGCCATGCGTCGCACGGTGGCGTGCGTGCGCGTCGAATCACTGCAGCTACCGGGTACCGATCGCCGAGCCCTGGCCGCCCGCTGCCAGTTCGCGGTGCACATGGGAGCGTCTCAGCTTTCCGGGCGGCACCCGGGTCACGGGCACGCGTTGGTGGCCTGAGCGGGTCTGGCCTGCTCGGAAGTTTGGGGTGGCCGAGCCGGTGCTGGACCGCCCAGCTCGCCCCCTCGCCGCTGCGCGCCTGGGGGTACCCCCACCTCAGGCCGTTCCGGCCTGCATCGTCGCCGGGCTGGACCGGTATCCTGGGGCCGTCATGGTCTACCTGGATCACGCCGCCACCACCCCGATGCATCCCGCCGCTGTCGAGGCGATGACGGCTGCCCTCGGAGTCGTCGGAAACGCCTCGTCGCTGCATACCAGCGGCCGTACGGCCCGACGGCGCGTTGAGGAGTCCCGCGAATTGATCGCCGACAAGCTGGGCGCGCGTCCCTCCGAGGTGATCTTCACCGCTGGCGGCACCGAGAGTGACAACCTGGCTGTCAAAGGGATTTACTGGGCCCGCCGCGACGCGGAGCTGCGCCATCGGCGCATCGTCGCCAGCGAAGTCGAGCACCACGCTGTGCTGGACTCGGTCAACTGGCTCGTCGAGCACGAAGGCGCCGAGGTGACCTGGTTGCCCACCGCCGCCGACGGCTCGGTTTCGCCGGCCGCGCTGCGTGAAGTGCTGCAGACCCACGACGATGTCGCGCTGGTGTCGGTGATGTGGGCCAACAATGAGGTTGGCACCGTCCTGCCGGTCGCCGAGCTGGCGGCGGTTGCCGCCGAATTCGGGGTGCCGATGCACAGTGACGCCGTTCAGGCGGTGGGGCAGCTCCCGGTGGACTTCACCGCCAGCGGGCTGTCGGCGATGAGCGTTGCCGCCCACAAGTTCGGTGGTCCGCAGGCTGTGGGAGCGTTGCTGCTGCGTCGAGACGTCACCTGCGTGCCACTGCTGCATGGCGGCGGGCAGGAGCGCGACATCCGCTCCGGCACACCCGATGTCGCCGGTGCCGTGGGAATGGCGACGGCGGCCCGGATCGCGGTGGACGGACTGGACGCCAACAGCGCACGGCTGCGGGCACTGCGGGATCGTCTGGTAGACGGTGTGCTCACTGGGATCGACGACGTCCGCTTCAACGGCGCCCTCGATCCGCTACGGCTTCCGGGCAATGCCCACTTCACGTTCCGCGGCTGCGAGGGCGATGCGCTGTTGATGCTGTTGGACGCCAATGGAATCGAGTGTTCGACCGGATCGGCGTGCACCGCCGGCGTCCCGCGGCCCTCGCACGTGCTGATCGCGATGGGCGCCGACGCGGACGCCGCGCGTGGCTCGCTGCGTCTGTCGTTGGGACACACCAGCGTTGACGCGGACGTCGACGCGGTGCTACGTGTGCTGCCCGGGGCGGTGGACCGCGCCCGGCGGGCTGCCCTGGCCGCCGCGGGGGCGTCGTGAGGGTCCTCGCCGCGATGAGTGGCGGCGTCGATTCGTCGGTCGCCGCTGCCCGCATGGTGGACGCCGGACACGATGTCGTCGGGGTGCACCTGGCGCTCTCGTCAGCGCCCGGCACGCTGCGCACCGGCTCGCGCGGCTGCTGCTCCAAAGAAGACGCTTCAGACGCGCGCCGGGTCGCCGACGTGCTCGGAATCCCCTTCTATGTATGGGATTTCGCGGAGAAGTTCGCCGAAGATGTGATCGATGATTTCGTGTCGTCCTACGCGCGCGGCGAAACCCCGAACCCGTGCGTGCGGTGCAACCAGCGGATCAAGTTCTCGGCCCTGTCCACGCGGGCGCTGGCGTTAGGTTTCGACACGGTGGCCACCGGCCACTATGCCCGGCTTTCCGGCGGCCGGCTGCGGCGGGCCGTCGACCCGGATAAGGACCAGTCCTACGTACTGGCCGTGCTGACCGCGGATCAGCTCCGGCACGCGACGTTCCCGATCGGCGACACCCCTAAGCCGGCGATCCGTGCCGAGGCCGCCCGTCGCGGCCTGGCGGTTGCCGAAAAGCCGGACAGCCATGACATCTGTTTCATACCGTCCGGGAACACCCGTGCCTTTCTGGGTGAGCGCATCGCGGTCCGACGGGGGACCGTGGTCAACTCGGAGGGCACGGTCCTGGCCGAGCATGACGGGGTGCATGGTTTCACCGTCGGTCAGCGCAAAGGCCTGGGAATCGCCGGCCCGGGGCCCGATGGCGCCCCCCGTTACGTCACGTCAATCGATGCCGAAACCGGGACCGTTCAGGTCGGCGAAGCCGCCGACCTTGATGTGCAAGCGTTGACGGGACGGGAGCCGGTCTTCACCGCGGGAGCCGCTCCCGCGGGTCCGGTGGAATGCGCGGTACAAGTGCGTGCACACGGTGAAACCGCCGACGCCGTCGCCGAATTGATTGGCGACGAGCTTTCCGTGCGATTGCGTACTCCGCTGCGCGGTGTCGCCCGCGGCCAGACGTTGGTGCTGTACCGGCCGAGCCCGGATGGCGACGAGGTGATCGGCAGCGCCACTATCGCGGGCACGTCGCGATAGTTCGGCCCCGGGTTAGTTCGCGCGGTTAGTTCGGAACGTTGCGTACGATGTTCGTCATGACGATGTCGGACACCGATGGCGGAAAGCCGCAGAACGTGACTTCCAGCAGCGCCAGCGACACGACCCGGTAGTCACGTCCGCACCCGCCGGGCCGCACCTGCAGCGAGTTGGCGTCGGCGTTCCACTCACCGACGTACAGCTCGCCTTGCTCGCTCGCCGCGCAGTCACCGACGGTAGACACCAGGGCACCGAAGGCGCCCCGCGCGGTGCCGACATCTCGATAGGACGCGGCGCCCTCTGAGATCAACCCGCCGTCGGGCGGATCCTGGAATGTGGTCTTGTGGAACTCTGCGATATCGGGCCCGAAGGTCGCGGTCTCGTCATAGACGAACCGGCATGCCCGCGGCGCGTTTTGCGCGAGCGCGTCGATGTCGATCGGGGCATCGCCGTCCATCGAGGGGATGATCGTCAGATGCTCGCCGCCGCCGGTGATGGCGCGCATGCGTGCCTGGTCCAACAGGATCTCGTCGACCTTGACCCCATTGACGCCCTGTCGCGGCGGGATGCCGAAGGCGGGGACGGCAACACCGCCCACGACCCGGGTGCAAGCGGCCATCAGCAGTGCCGCGCTGCAAAACAGCAGCGGCCGGAGAAACCTCGCTGTCGGCCACACGGGTCGCACCCTTCTTTCTTCGAAAATACCCGTGCACCCCCGGGGCAAACACCCCTGGTGGCCGCCGTGCGGTGTGATGTCGAATACGGTTGCCGGATGAGTGTTCTCGCCAGCGTTCTCGCAAAGGGCAGCGGCGTCGGATCGTGGCCGGGCACGACGGCGCGGGAGGCCGCCGAGGTTGTCGTTGGCGAGTTGGCGGATGCGCTCGCCCACATCGTCGAGCTGCCCGCCAGGGGAGTTGGTGCCGACATGCTCGGGCGGGCCGGCGCATTGTTGATCGATGTCGCCATCGACACCGTGCCACGGGGCTACCGGATTGTCGGGCGCCCCGGCGCGGTGACCCGCAGGGCCATCAGCCTGCTCGACGAGGACATGGACGCGCTGGAAGAAGCCTGGGAGACCGCGGGCCTGCGTGGCGGCGGACGAGTGGTCAAGGTGCAGGCGCCCGGGCCGATCAGCCTGGCCGCGGGTCTGGAGCTGTCCAACGGCCATCGGGCGATCACAGATCCGGGTGCGCTGCGCGATCTGGCGGCGTCGTTGGCCGAAGGGGTTGCCGCGCACCGCGCGACGCTGGCCCGGCGACTCGACACGCCGGTGGTGGTGCAGTTCGACGAGCCGTCGCTGTCAGCGGCACTGGGTGGAATGCTGACCGGGGTAACCTCGCTGTCCCCGGTCGCCCCGCTCGACGAAAGGGTGGCCGGCGCACTGATCGATACCTGCGTCGCAGCAGCCGGCGCCGAGGTGTTGCTGCACAGTTGCGCCCCGGATTTGCCATGGAAACTCTTGCAGCGCAGCAGTATCAGCGGGGTATCGGTGGACGCCGGCACCTTGCGCGCCGAGGATTTGGAGGGCATCGCGGAATTCGTCGACTCGGGTCGCACCGTCGTCCTGGGTGTGGTCCCCACGACCGTTCCGGAAAAGCGGCCGTCCGTCGAAGAGGTGGCCGCCGCGATTGTCGCCGTGACCGACCGGTTGGGCTTCGGCCGGTCGGCTCTGCGTGACCGCGTCGGCGTAACGCCGGCGTGTGGTCTGGCCGCAGCGACGCCGCAGTGGGCCCGCATCGCGATCGGGCTTGCCCGCCAAGCCGCCGAGGCGTTCGCCGAGGATCCCGACGCCATCTGAGCCCGCGCAAAGGGACGACGTCGGTGGGCTCCGATAGCCTGCCAAGGTGAGTTCGCCCGACGCTGACCCCGTTCCCCCCGAGGTGCGGCGGCAATGGCGTGAATTGGCCGACGAGGTGCGCGAAAACCAGTTCCGCTACTACGTGCGCGACGCGCCGATCATCTCCGATGCCGAATTCGACGAGATGCTGCGTCGGCTGGCCGCGCTCGAGGAGCAGTATCCCGAGCTGCGCACTCCCGATTCGCCCACCCAACTCGTCGGCGGTGCGGGCTTCGCCACCGATTTCACGTCGGCCGACCATCTGGAGCGGATGCTCAGCCTGGACAACGTGTTCAGCACCGAGGAATTCGACCTGTGGGCAGCGCGCATCCGCGCCGAGGTCGGCAATTCTGGTTCGCAAGATGTGCCGGAAGTGCCTTATCTGTGTGAGCTCAAGATCGACGGCGTCGCTCTGGCTTTGGTCTACCGCGATGGTCGGCTGGCGCGCGCGGCAACCCGCGGCGACGGCCGCACCGGCGAGGACGTCACGCTGAACGCACGCACCATCGACGACGTGCCCGAGCGGCTAACGGCCAGCAAGAAGTATCCGATACCCGCCGTCCTCGAGGTCCGCGGTGAGGTGTTTTTCCGGGTAGCCGACTTCGAAGCGCTCAATGCCGCACTGGTCGAGGACGGCAAGACGCCGTTCGCCAACCCGCGCAACAGCGCCGCGGGCTCGCTGCGGCAGAAGGACCCGGCGGTCACCGCTCGCCGCAAGCTGCGAATGATCTGCCACGGGCTGGGACACATCGAAGGATTTCGGCCGGCAGACGCTGCACGACGCGTATCTGGCGCTGCGCGCCTGGGGGCTGCCAGTTTCCGAACACACCACCCGGGTGCAAGACGTGGCCGGCGCATTGGACCGCATCGCCTACTGGGGCGAGCACCGCCACGACGTCGCCCACGAAATCGATGGTGTCGTGGTCAAAGTCGACGACGTGGCACTGCAGCGCAGGTTGGGATCCACCTCGCGGGCACCGCGATGGGCGATCGCGTACAAGTACCCGCCTCAGGAGGTGCAGACCAAGCTGCTCGACATCCGGGTCAACGTCGGCCGGACCGGACGCGTCACACCGTTCGCATTCATGACACCAGTGCAGGTCTCGGGGTCGACGGTGGGACTGGCCACGTTGCACAACGCGGCCGAGGTCAAGCGCAAAGGGGTGTTGATCGGCGACACCGTCGTCATTCGAAAGGCGGGCGACGTGATACCCGAGGTGCTGGGACCCATCGTCGACCTGCGTGACGGCTCGGAACGCGAATTCGTCATGCCCACGCACTGTCCCGAGTGCGGCACCGAGTTGGCTCCGGCCAAGGAGGGCGACGCCGACATCCGTTGTCCCAATGCCCGGTCCTGCCCGGCGCAGTTGCGGGAGCGGGTGTTTCACGTCGCCGGCAGGGGGGCGTTCGACATCGAGGCGCTGGGCTACGAGGCAGCGATCGCGCTGCTGCAGGCCGGGGTGATCACCGACGAGGGCGACCTGTTCTCCCTTGGTGAGGACGACCTGATGCGCACCGACCTGTTCACCACCAAGGGCGGCACGCTCTCGGCCAACGGCAAGCGGTTACTGGCCAACCTCGACAAAGCGAAGGTGGCGCCACTGTGGCGGGTGCTGGTGGCGCTGTCTATCCGGCATGTGGGGCCGACGGCGGCCCGCGCCCTGGCAACCGAGTTCGGGGACCTCGCGGCGATCGAGGAGGCGTCCACCCAGCAGCTGGCCGCGGTCGACGGGGTTGGAGTGACGATTGCCGACGCGGTCACCGAGTGGTTCACCGTCGACTGGCACCGGGCGATCGTGCAGAAGTGGCGGGACGCCGGGGTGCGGATGGCCGACGAGCGGGACGCGGGCATGCCGCGCACCCTTGCCGGTCTGACGATCGTGGTCACCGGCTCACTGAATGGCTTTTCGCGCGACGAAGCGAAGGAAGCCATTCTGGCGCGTGGCGGCAAGGCTGCCGCCTCGGTGTCGAAGAAGACCAACTACGTCGTCGCTGGTGATTCACCGGGTTCCAAATATGACAAGGCCGTGGAGCTGGGTGTACCGATAGTCGACGAAGACGGTTTCCGTCGGCTTCTCGAGGAAGGGCCCCCGCCTGCGGAGGAGCCTGCATCGGAGCCTGCCGAGTGAGGCCGCCGGCGGGCTCTCAGCGCAGCATGGTGGACACGATTCCGGCGAGATAGCCCAGCCGGGCCACCTCCGAAGGCCGGAAATCCGGGCCGGGGCGGCCAAGTACCACCGCGGTGTCCGGGTCGCCCAACGGCGCCGCGACAATCGTGGTGTCCATATCGCGCCAGGCCTGCGGAACCCACTCGGCGTTGGTGTCCAACGTCGTGGCCTGTTCAATCGGAAACCAAGGCGCCGAATCCACCGGTGTCTCCGGCACACCCGGGCTGGCGGCGAGTCGCTGCAGGTCTCCCGGCGAATTACGCAACACCGCGCACCAACTCACACGCAGCACCCTGGGCGTCTCATTGACCAGGACCCGCAGTTTGGCTTCACTGTCGTCCGCCGCGGCGACACGGTCCAGCAGCTCCAGCTCCCGATGCGCTTCCAGCAGACCGGTATGCGGACGCACGCTATCGACCCGGACGCCGGGCAATGACTCGGCAGCGGTGATCAACGTGTCGGGCATCGCCCCTGGGGGCAATTCGATCACCAGGTCGTCTATCGCCGAGCCGGCGCTGCGCTCCACCACGTCGAGCGACAGAATGTCGGCGCCGACCGAACCGAGCGCAACGGCCAACGAGCCCAGGCTGCCTGGGCGGTCGACCAGCTGGATGCGCAACAGATACGACGGCACGGCCAACACTGTTACACAGGGTTGCGCCCTCGGCATTTCGGCTGATGTCGCCCTAGCCGGCGCTTGCGGACGAACGTGAAGCTGGTTTCACGCTCGTGGCTGGGGTGATTGCCCGGCTCGGCTAGGCTTTTCGCTCGTGTCCCAGATCTCCCGCGACGAGGTAGCGCACCTGGCCCGGCTGGCCCGGCTTGCGTTGACCGATACCGAGCTGGACAGCTTCGCTGGCCAACTCGACGCCATCCTTACCCACGTCAGCCAGATTCGGGCGGTCGATGTCACCGGTGTTGAGGCGACCGAGAACCCGCTCAGTGACGTCCGTAAAGGCGTTGATGTCACCCGCCCGGACGAGGCGGTACCGTGCCTGACCCAGGAGGAGGCGCTGGCTGAGGCTCCGGTGGCTGTCGAGGGCCGATTCGCCGTCCCGCAGATTCTGGGGGAGAGCCTGTGACGGACTCAGTGTCAGAGGTTGTCCGATCAGACGCCGCGACCCTGGCCGCCAAGATCGCGGCCAGGGAGCTGTCGTCCAGCGAGCTCACCCAGGCCTGCCTGGATCAGATCGAGGCAACCGACGACCGGTACCACGCCTTTCTGCACGTGGCGGCCGACGAGGCATTGTCCGCGGCAGCCGCCGTCGACAAGGCGCTGGCTGCCGGGGAAGCGCTGCCGTCGGCGCTGGCCGGGGTGCCGCTGGCGCTCAAGGACGTGTTCACCGCCACCGACATGCCGACCACCTGCGGGTCCAAGATTTTGGAGGGCTGGCGGTCGCCGTATGACGCCACGCTCACCGCGCGATTGCGTGCGGCCGGCATCCCGATACTGGGCAAGACCAACATGGACGAGTTCGCGATGGGCTCGTCGACCGAGAACTCCGCCTACGGCCCCACCCGCAACCCGTGGAACGTCGACCGGGTGCCCGGTGGCTCGGGCGGGGGCAGCGCGGCCGCCCTGGCGGCGTTCCAGGCGCCGCTGGCCATCGGATCCGATACCGGCGGCTCGATCCGCCAGCCGGCCGCGCTGACCGCGACAGTCGGTGTCAAACCGACCTACGGCACGGTGTCCCGCTACGGGCTGGTGGCATGCGCTTCGTCGTTGGATCAGGGCGGCCCGTGTGCGCGGACCGTGCTGGACACCGCGCTGCTGCACCAGGTCATCGCGGGCCACGACGGCCGCGACTCGACGTCCCTCGATGTGCCGGTGCCCGATGTCGTCGGCGCCGCCAAAGCGGGCGCGTCGGGCGATCTGCGCGGCGTGCGGGTCGGAGTCGTCAAGCAATTGCGCGGCGAGGGCTACCAGCCGGGAGTGCTGGCCTCGTTCCAAGCCGCGGTCGAGCAGTTGACCGCGCTGGGCGCCGAGGTGAGCGAAGTCGATTGCCCGCATTTCGAATACGCGCTGCCCGCCTACTACTTGATCCTGCCGTCGGAGGTGTCGAGCAACCTGGCTCGCTTCGACGCGATGCGTTACGGGATGCGGGTCGGTGATGACGGCACCCACAGCGCCGAGGAGGTCATGGCGCTGACCCGGGCAGCCGGTTTCGGGCCGGAGGTCAAGCGGCGCATCATGATCGGCACTTACGCACTGTCGGCGGGCTACTACGACGCCTACTACAACCAGGCACAGAAGGTGCGCACGTTGATTGCCCGCGACCTGGACGAAGCCTATCGATCCGTCGACGTGTTGGTGTCGCCGGCGACGCCGACCACCGCGTTCCCGCTGGGCGAAAAGGTCGACGATCCACTGGCGATGTACCTGTTCGACCTGTGCACGCTGCCGCTGAACCTGGCGGGCCATTGCGGTATGTCGGTGCCTTCGGGGCTGTCCCCCGACGACGAACTGCCGGTGGGTCTGCAGATCATGGCGCCGGCATTGGCCGACGACCGGCTGTACCGAGTGGGTGCCGCGTACGAGGCCGCCCGGGGCCCGTTGCCGTCTGCCATTTAAGGCTGCTCGCGCGTTCTAGTGTCCGCAGAGGCAAGATAAAGGGATGCGGATCGGAGTTCTGACAGGAGGCGGCGACTGCCCCGGGCTCAACGCCGTCATCCGGGCGGTGGTGCGCACCTGCGACGCGCGGTACGGCTCGTCGGTGGTCGGATTTCAGGACGGCTGGCGCGGGTTGTTGGAGAACCGGCGCATGCAGCTGAAAAACGACGACCGCAACGACCGGTTGCTACTCAAGGGCGGGACGGTACTGGGCACCGCCCGAGTGCACCCCGACAAGCTGCGGGCCGGGCTGGACCAGATCAAGCAGACGCTGGACGACAACGGCATCGACGTGCTCATCCCCATCGGCGGTGAGGGAACTCTGACGGCCGCACACTGGCTGTCAGAAGAGAACGTTCCCGTGGTGGGCGTGCCGAAAACCATCGATAATGACATCGACTGCACCGACGTGACTTTCGGCCACGACACCGCATTGATGGTCGCGACCGACGCGATCGACCGGCTGCACAGCACCGCCGAATCCCACCAGCGGGTGATGCTGGTGGAGGTAATGGGCCGGCACGCCGGTTGGATCGCGCTGAACGCCGGGCTGGCGTCGGGCGCGCATATGACGCTGATTCCCGAGCAACCCTTCGATATCGAAGAGGTTTGCCGCCTGGTCAAAAGGCGCTTCCAGCGTGGGGACTCGCACTTCATTTGCGTAGTCGCCGAAGGTGCCAAACCAATTCCCGGCTCGATTGCGTTGCGCGAGGGCGGTATCGACGAGTTCGGCCACGAGCGTTTCACCGGGGTGGGCGCGCAGCTCGCCTATGAGGTGGAAAAGCGGATCAACAAGGAGGTCCGGGTGACCGTGCTGGGCCACATTCAGCGCGGCGGTACCCCGACGGCCTACGACCGGGTGCTGGCTACCCGGTTCGGGATCAACGCCGCCGACGCCGCGCATGCGGGCGAGTACGGCCAGATGGTGTCGCTGCGCGGCCAAGAGATCGGCCGGGTGTCGCTGGCCGATGCGACGCGCCGACTCAAGCTGGTGCCGGAGAACCGGTACGACGACGCCGCCGCCTTCTTCGGCTGAGGCGACCCGCAGCGCCCGGCCATGCCGGCCTCGCGATCGCCACTAGGTTCGTTGGTGGCGACCCGCAGCGGCCGGCCATGCCGGCCTCGCGATCGCCACTAGGTTCGTTGGTGGCGACCCGCAGCGGCCGGCCATGCCGGCCTCGCGATCGCCACTAGGTTCGTTGGTGGCGACCCGCAGCGGCCGGCCATGCCGGCCTCGCGATCGCCACTAGGATTGACGTCATGAGTGTTGCTGCCGCGGTTGAACTGCTGCCTTACGACGATGTGCTGGCGCGCTTTGATCCAGTCCTGGGTCTTGAGGTCCACGTCGAGCTGTCCACCGTCACCAAGATGTTCTGCGGCTGCTCCACCGTTTTCGGCGCCGAGCCCAACACCCAGGTGTGCCCGGTATGTCTGGGTCTGCCCGGCTCGTTGCCCGTGCTCAACCGGGCCGCGGTCGAGTCGGCGATCCGGATCGGACTGGCGCTGAACTGCGAGATCGTGCCCTGGTGCCGCTTCGCCCGGAAGAACTACTTCTACCCCGACCAGCCGAAGAACTATCAGATCTCGCAGTACGACGAGCCGATCGCTATCAACGGCTACCTCGATGCGCCGCTGGAAGACGGCACCACCTGGCGGGTGGAAATCGAGCGGGCGCACATGGAAGAGGACACCGGAAAACTAACCCACATTGGTAGCGAGACCGGCCGAATCACTGGTGCCACCGGTTCGCTCATCGACTACAACCGTGCCGGCGTGCCGCTGATTGAAATCGTCACCAAGCCTATCGAGGGAGCCGGCGCCCAAGCGCCACAGATCGCCCGATCGTATGTGACGGCATTACGGGATCTGTTGCGCGCCTTGGGTGTATCCGATGTCCGGATGGATCAGGGCTCGATGCGATGCGATGCCAATGTGTCGCTGAAGCCGACCGGCGCCGCTGAATTCGGCACCCGGACCGAGACCAAGAACGTCAACTCGCTGAAAAGTGTCGAAGTCGCCGTACGTTACGAAATGCAACGCCAGGGTGCCGTCCTGCTGGCGGGTGGCCAGATCACTCAGGAGACCAGGCATTTTCACGAGGCCGGGTACACCAGCCCGGGTCGCGGCAAAGAGACCGCACAGGATTATCGCTATTTTCCCGAGCCTGACCTGGAGCCCGTTACCCCCAGCGCCGAGCTGGTAGAGCGGTTGCGGCAGACGATTCCCGAACTACCGTGGTTGAGCCGCAAGCGGATTCAACAGGACTGGGGCATTTCCGACGAGGTAATGCGGGATCTCGTCAACGCCGGCGCAATCGAATTGGTCACTGCGACCATCGAACACGGCGCGCCTAGCGAGCAGGCGCGCGCCTGGTGGGGAAACTTCCTGATGCAGAAGGCCAACGAGGCGAACATCGCGTTGGACGAGCTGGCGATCACTCCTGCCCAGGTCGCGGCGGTGGTGGCCCTGGTCGAGGGGGGCACGCTGTCCACCAAGCTGGCCCGCCAGGTGGTGGAGGGTGTGCTCGCCGGCGAGGGTGAGCCCGAACAGGTGATGGCCGACCGTGGTTTGGCCATGGTCCGCGACGACTCGGTGACGCAGGCCGCCGTCGACGAGGCATTGGCCGCTAACCCCGATGTGGCGGAAAAGATTCGTGCGGGCAAGGTAGCGGCCGCGGGCGCGATCGTCGGTGCGGTGATGAAGGCCACCCGCGGGCAGGCTGACGCCGGCCGGGTGCGCGAGCTGGTGTTGGCGGCCTGCGGGCAGGGCTAGACGCAGCGCGCCGACTCGACGCTCGAAGGGCTGTCCCCTGACAGCGGTGCATGATGTTGATGTGCACGATGAACCGTTTGATCAGTTGATGGCGATGCTGGACTACCCGGTGTTCCTCGTGACCACCGAGGCCGCTGGCCAACCATCGGGTTGCCTGGTCAGTTTTGCCACCCAAATCAGCGCGCGGCCGCCGAGATTTCTCGTCGGTATCCCGAACAACAGTCACAACCCAGGGTTGGCCAGCCAATTCGAGTACCTCGCCGTGCACGTCCTGTCGCGGCGGGCCCATGGGTTGGCCGAACTCTTCAGCGACCAAACGGTCGACCAGCACGACAAATTCCGGCGTTGCTCCTGGCGCGCCGGCCCATTCGGGATGCCGATCCTCGACGAAGCGGCCGCGTGGTTCGTCGCCAGGGCACTGAATTGGAGCGAAATCGGCGATCACGTGTGCAACCTGCTGGAGCCCGTCGCCGCGTGGGCTCCCGAGAGCTCAGAGGATTTGCTCTACCTGTCCGATTTCGATGACTTCGAACCTGACGACGACGATCCCGACACCCGGTTGGGCCAACGTGAACCACGCGATGCGGCGCCCCCTGTCGTGAGGTTCACACTCAAAGGGATCTGAGCTAGGTCTTATCGTCGTTGTTGCGTGGGAAGCCGCCACCCTGTGGGAACAGCGGAAACACCACATCGTCAAGTTTTTCGGCGTCACCGGCCGTCTTGTTAACGGTTGCACCCCAGACGTTTCCGTCCGGCGACATCCGCAGCGCCCACGCGTGCGCGTGAGTGTCTTTGCGAACGACATCGGGTTCACCGGTGACCGCACCCGTCGACGGCGCCAGCCGGACTGCCACCGTCAATTTGGTGTTGATCAGGTTGACCAGCACCGTCCCGTCCATGGCCGCGCAGCCGGCCACACCGGGTTTATCCGGCCAGGTCCACACTGTGGAGACCTCCGAGGTCTTGGTGATGCGCTGCAACCGGTCCGCGGTGGGGGTGCGATCGGCGACGTACAACGAGCCGTCCACGGGGTCGATGCACAAGCCGCCGCCCGAACCGACTCCGGACAGCGCCGTCGTCGGCGGCGCCTCGCCGACGGTGGTGGGCTGCTCGATGCGCAATACCTTGCCGGCCAACGACTTGGGGTCGGCGGCCATCGCCGGGTTACCCGCATCGCCGGTCAGCACGACAAGCGTGGTGGGGCTGGTGAAGACCAACGCTCCGGTGTTCCCGGTGGTTCCTTTGGGGATCCCGGTCAGGATGTCCTTCGGGATGTCGCCGTCGGCTACCCTTATGACCCGGTTGTCGGTGGGCGTGCTGATGTAGGCATACATCAGGCGGTCTTGTGAGTACGTCGGCGACAGCACGATGTCCATCAAGCCGCCGTCGCCGGACGGGTCGACTGGAATGACCGTCTTCACCTTCGGTTCCGCGTTGACGGAGATCTCCTTGACCGCACCGGTGGTGCGTTCGGCGACCACCGCGGTTTTGCTGTCCACGCCCATGATCAGGCCGCTGGTGCTCTCTAGGCAGCCCTGCATCACCCCGGGGGCCGGGCAGGCCTTCGGGAAGGGCGTCGGCGGCAACGGCGGCGGTGGCGGAGGCGTCGAGCTGGGTTGGGGCTTGAGCTCGGGGGCGGTGGTGAAGGGCTGCGATTGGGCGTCGTTGAACCGTGCGCAGCCGCTCGAGACCAGCATTGCGGCGCAGAGCGCAGCGAGACCCCACCGGGCCGACCGCCGTATTCGCATGATCGACAGGCTACGGACATGGCGGGCACCGTCGCCACACGCACGCGCTTGGCGCCATGCCCCAGTTCGGCGGTATCCCGCGCGTGGCTGCCCCTTTAGGGCCTTTTGGGGCCAATCGGGGCCGGTTTGGCGGGCCAGCTGTCGATTATCTGGTGAAAGCGCCGCTCAAATCCCCGATTCAGACGTAAATGCCCTTACCCTGGCTTGCGTGAGTAGTCAATCGAATGACGCACCTTGGCGCCGGCCGGGTGAGTTCCCGGAACCGACGCCTGGACACCCCGCCTCGGCAAGGCTGGTCGACCCCGAGGACGACCTGACGCCGGTCGGCTACCCAGGCGATTTTGGGACCACCACCGTCATCCCGTACCAGGACCTCGCTCAGTCGGCCGGCCCCAATGGCCAGTCATATAGCCTGCTCGACCAGCAGGAGCCGCTGCCGTACGTCCATCCGCAGCCGCCGCAGCCAGTGGGCCGGCACGCATCCGCCGAGCCTGCCGAGATCGAGTCCGGTGAGGACGACGAGCTACTAACCGCCCACGGCCGGCGCGGTACCCAACACCTCGGTTTGTTGATCTTGCGAGTGGGGCTGGGAGTGGTGCTGGGCGCCCACGGGCTGCAGAAGCTGTTCGGTTGGTGGGGTGGCTCGGGTCTGAGCGGATTCAAGAACGCGCTGTCCGACGTCGGCTACCAACACGCCGATGTCCTCTCCTATGTCAGCGCGGGCGGCGAGCTCGTCGCCGCGGTGCTGCTGATCCTGGGATTGTTCACCCCTTTGGCCGCCGCCGGCGCCTTAGCCTTCCTGCTCAATGGCCTGCTCGCCAGCATCTCGGTGCGGCCGCACTCGCACACCTTCGCCTACTTCCTGCCGGATGGGCATGAGTACCAGATCACTCTGATCGTCATGGCGGCCGCGGTCATCCTGTCCGGTCCGGGGCGTTACGGCCTCGACGCGGGCCGGGGCTGGGCCTATCGGCCCTTCATCGGGTCGTTCGTCGCCCTGATTGCCGGGATCGCTGCCGGCGTGGGCGTGTGGGTGCTGCTCAACGGGGTCAATCCGATCGGCTGATCTCTATCGATACGGGTTGGGAACTCGCCCGGAGCTGGCCTCGGTCAGCAGCGGCAGGGTGGCGAAGGTAACGGCGGGCAATCGCAGTTCTTTGCCATTTTTGAGGCAGGCGCGAGCCCAGGAGCCACGGTGGAAGCGCAGCCCGTCGATGTCTTCCCAGCGCACCTGTCTGGCTGCCCAGCAGGGTCCGAACGGTCACACCCTGAGCGTCGGCGACAGTACGCAGCCGAATGATCAACGCCGACAACACCACCGAGATGACAAGCAGCGGGGCGGTCGACGGCCACGCCAGGACCGGCACCAGCAGACCGAGGGTCAGGAACCCGACGGCCAGGTGCGCCATCGGCGACACCTTGATCACAACCGGGGATGCGGCCGGGGTTTGAGCCTCCGAGCTGGTATCCACCCCAACATCATTTCACGCCGCCGAGCACCGGCCCCCGGGACCGGATTTGACTGCTGAGCTGTGCGAAGGCTACCGTCGGGTGCTATGGAGTTCGGAATGCTCGTAGTACTTAGTCGGCGCGTTGGTGCCTGACTAGACCTTCAGCATTTGAAGCGATCCAGCACCAACGCGCAACCCTCGTTCAGCACCTGAGCTGGCGGGGGTTTTTTGTTGCGTAGCGTCGAGATTTCCACATCGAACGAAGACTAAATCGAATGAAGACTAAGAGGACACAGTGAGCGCACCCACCAGGCCACCAGCAGCGGCTGGAAAGCCGGAGTCGCAGAATGCGACCAACGGCGCGTCGGGTACCGCGAAACCCGCGGCACACACCCCGGCGTTCCAGCCTAAACGCGTTGCCCCGGAGCAAGTTACCGGCGCGCAGTCAGTGATCCGGTCGCTGGAGGAACTCGACGTCGAGGTCATCTTCGGGATACCGGGCGGCGCTGTGCTGCCGGTCTATGACCCGCTGTTCGACTCGCAAAAGCTGCGCCACGTGCTGGTGCGCCACGAGCAGGGCGCCGGTCACGCCGCGAGCGGCTACGCGCACGCCACCGGCCGGGTCGGGGTCTGCATGGCGACCTCGGGGCCCGGTGCCACCAACCTGGTGACCCCGCTGGCCGACGCGCAGATGGACTCGATCCCGGTGGTCGCCATCACCGGGCAGGTGGGCCGCGCGCTGATCGGGACCGACGCCTTCCAGGAGGCCGACATCTCCGGCATCACGATGCCGATCACCAAGCACAACTTCCTGGTCCGCAGTGGCGACGAGATTCCCCGGGTGATGGCAGAGGCCTTCCATATCGCATCCTCGGGGCGTCCGGGCGCGGTCCTCGTCGACATCCCCAAAGACGTTCTGCAAGCGCAGTGCACCTTCAGTTGGCCGCCGAAAATGGACCTGCCCGGCTACAAGCCCAACACCAAACCGCACAACCGCCAGATTCGTGAGGCCGCCCGCCTGATCGCGGCGGCACGCAAACCGGTGCTCTACGTCGGCGGCGGCGTGATCCGCGGCGAGGCCACCGAGCAACTGCGCGAATTGGCGGAACTCACGGGTATCCCGGTGGTCACCACCCTCATGGCACGTGGGGCGTTTCCGGACAGTCATCGGCAAAACCTGGGGATGCCCGGCATGCACGGCACGGTCGCCGCGGTGGCAGCGCTGCAGCGCAGCGACCTGCTGATCGCGCTCGGCACCCGCTTCGACGACCGGGTGACTGGAAAGCTCGACTCCTTCGCGCCGGAGGCCAAGGTCATTCACGCCGATATCGACCCTGCCGAAATCGGTAAAAACCGGCACGCCGATGTGCCGATCGTCGGCGACGTCAAGGCCGTCATCACCGAACTCATCTCGATGCTGCGCCAGGACCGCGGTGCCGGCGCCCCGGCAATCCCAGACATGACCGACTGGTGGACGTATCTGGACGGCGTTCGGGAGACCTTTCCGTTGAGCTACGGGCCGCAGAGCGACGGCAGCCTGGGCCCGGAATACGTGATTGAAAAGCTCGGCGAGATCGCCGGCCCGGACGCTGTCTACGTCGCCGGTGTGGGCCAGCATCAGATGTGGGCGGCGCAGTTCATCAAATACGAAAGGCCGCGCACCTGGCTGAACTCCGGCGGCCTGGGCACCATGGGCTTCGCCATCCCGGCGGCGATGGGCGCCAAGATGGCTCTCCCGGATACCGAAGTCTGGGCCATCGACGGCGATGGTTGCTTCCAGATGACCAACCAGGAACTGGCCACCTGCGCCATCGAGGGCATACCGATCAAGGTGGCGCTGATCAACAACGGCAACTTGGGCATGGTGCGGCAGTGGCAGACACTCTTCTACGAAGAGCGCTACTCGCAGACCGACCTGGCTACGCACTCGCGCCGCATTCCGGATTTCGTGAAATTGGCGGAGGCTTTGGGATGCGTCGGATTGCGTTGCGAGCGTGAAGAGGACGTCGTCGACGTGATCAACCAGGCGCGGGCGATCAACGACCGCCCGGTGGTGATCGACTTCATCGTCGGCGCCGACGCGCAGGTGTGGCCGATGGTGGCCGCCGGGACCAGCAATGACGAGATCCAGGCTGCCCATGGCATCCGTCCGCTGTTCGACGACGAGAGCGAAGGGCACGCATAATGACCGGGTCTCCGAAGACGCATACGTTATCGGTGCTGGTGGAAGACAAGCCCGGTGTGCTCGCCCGGGTGGCGGCACTTTTCTCGCGGCGCGGCTTCAACATTGAGTCGCTCGCGGTCGGCGCCACCGAGCAAAAGGACATGTCGCGGATGACCATCGTGGTCTCGGCCGAGGAGACTCCGCTCGAGCAGATCACCAAGCAACTCAACAAGCTCATCAACGTGATCAAGATCATCGAGCAGGACGAGGACAATTCGGTGTCCCGCGAGTTGGCGCTGATCAAGGTGCGAGCTGACGCGGGTTCCCGCAGCCAGGTGATTGAAGCGGTGAATCTATTCCGCGCCAAGGTGATCGACGTGACATCAGAATCACTGACCATCGAGGCCACCGGTGACCGGGGCAAGCTCGAGGCGCTGCTGCGGGTGCTGGAGCCATTCGGTGTCCGCGAAATCGTCCAATCGGGAGTTGTCTCGCTGTCGCGCGGTCCGCGCGGTATCGGCACCGCCAAATAAGTTTCAGCAGTCAAACATAGAAGGAGATAGTGCAGTGCCATCCGAGGCGTTAGCAATGTTCTACGACGACGACGCAGATCTGTCGATCATCCAGGGCCGCAAGGTCGGCGTGATCGGATACGGGAGTCAGGGGCACGCGCATTCGCTGAGCCTGCGTGACTCTGGCGTCCAGGTGCGTGTGGGGCTGAAAGAGGGTTCGAAGTCCCGGGCCAAGGTTGCCGAGCAGGGCCTGGACGTCGACACGCCGGCGGAAGTGGCCAAGTGGGCCGACGTCATCATGCTGCTGGCGCCCGACACGGCCCAGGCGGACATCTTCAAGAACGAGATCGAGCCGAACCTGAAGGCCGGTGACGCGTTGTTCTTCGGTCACGGACTCAACATCCACTTCGATCTCATCAAGCCGCCCGGCGACGTCACCATCGCGATGGTCGCGCCAAAGGGTCCCGGACACCTGGTGCGCCGCCAGTTCGTCGACGGCAAGGGCGTGCCCTGCCTGATCGCGGTCGACCAAGACCCGAGCGGCGACGGCCAGGCGCTGGCCTTGTCCTACGCGAAGGCCATCGGTGGTACCCGTGCCGGGGTCATCAAGACCACCTTCAAGGACGAAACCGAAACCGACCTCTTCGGTGAGCAGGCCGTGTTGTGCGGTGGCACCGAAGAATTGGTGAAGACCGGCTTCGACGTGATGGTCGAGGCGGGCTACCCGCCGGAGATGGCGTACTTCGAGGTGCTGCACGAGCTGAAGCTGATCGTCGACCTGATGTACGAGGGCGGCATCGCGCGGATGAACTATTCGGTGTCCGACACCGCGGAGTTCGGTGGATACATCTCGGGCCCGCGGGTCATCGACGCCGACACCAAGGAGCGGATGCGCGGGATCCTGCGCGACATTCAGGACGGCAGCTTCACCAAGAAGCTCGTCGCCAACGTCGAGGGCGGCAACAAGCAGCTCGAGCAGTTGCGCAAGGAGAACGCCGAGCACCCCATCGAGGTCACCGGCAAGAAGCTGCGCGACCTGATGAGCTGGGTCGACCGCCCGATCACCGAGACGGCTTAGTTTTCCGCGCACACGACACGTCGAAATATAAACTACGGCAGTAGTTTCCGGCGCGTGTCGTGTGCGTGGGTTATGTGTCGCGGAGGCGGCCAGCGGTTGACACCACGCGGCGGGCCAGATGGTCCAGGGCGTTCTCGGTCGCTTCGTCGAATTTGGTGATGTTGTCGTGGGTGACGACCAGGCTCGCCCCGTACGGATTGCCGTCGACGAGTTTTACCGGATCGGTGTAGCCCGGCGGCACGATGATGCCGCCCCAATGGATCAGCGTGATGTACAGCGCGAGCAGAGTGGTTTCCTGGCCGCCGTGCAGGGTGTTGGAGGACGTGAACGCCGCGTACACCTTGTCGGCCAGCTTGCCTTCGGCCCACAGCCCGCCCAGGGAATCGATGAAGGTGCGGAACTGCGCTGCGGGCGAGCCGAACCGTGTGGGCGAGCCGAAGATCACCGCGTCGGCCCAGACAATGTCGTCGCCGGTGGCGACGGGAAGGTCCTTGGTGGCTTCGTAGTTCGCCGTCCATGCCGGGTTGTTGGCGAATGACGCCGGATCGTGGGTTTCGGCGACGTGTCGTACCCGGACTTCGGCGCCGGCGGACTTGGCCGCCGCGGCAACGCGGTTTGCCATCGTGGTGCCGTGACCGGTGGCGGAGTAGTAGATGATTGCGAGTTTCGTCACGGGGAGAGCTTAGGGCCCAGGGTGGGCCCCAGAGAAGGCATTTCTGAGATGCCGAACTCGCGGCGCAATAGGCTCCTCGCGGCGTAATAACCGGCCATTCCGTGCACGCCGCCGCCGGGCGGAGTGGCCGCCGAGCACAGGTAAACCCCGGGAATCGGTGTGCGCCAGGGGTCCAGGAGCGGCTTGGATATTGGAGGGCCGGCGATCGCGCGCCAGGCGGAGTTGCCTCCCATCCCGATGTCGCCGCCGACGTAGTTGGCGTTGTGGTCTGCCAGCCGCGCGGCGGGCACGGCGCGGGCCGCGACCACGATGTCGCGGAAGCCGGGCGCGAACCGCTCGATGACAGCGGTCACGGCCTCGGTCGCATCGAGGGCGGAACCCGACGGCACATGAGCGTAGGTCCACATGGGGCGGCGACCGTTGGAGTCGATGCGGCCGGGATCGGCGACGTGCGGCGAGGCGGCCAGCACCATCGGCCACCGCGCGTGGCGCCCGGCAGCGATGTCGGCCTCGGCCCGCGCCATCTGCTCGCGGGTGCCGCCCAGGTGAAGCGTCGGCGCCTGCCGCAGTCGCGGGTCCGTCCAGGGAATTTCGTCGCTCAGCACGAAATCGACCTTGGCAACCCCAGGGCCAAAGCGGTAGCGGCGCAATGCTTTAGCGTACCGAGGCGGGAGGGCGTCACGGTATATCGGCAGCAGCGCCGTCGGCGCCGTGTCAAACGCGACCACTGAGCCCGGAGCGCCCGGCGGAGAAGTGATTTCGACGCCGGCCGTCAACTCGCCGCCGTGCGCGCGCAGGTCGGCGATCAGCGCATCGGTGATCACCCGGCTGCCGCCCACCGGAATCGGCCAGCCCACCGAATGTGCGAGCGTGGCCAGCATCAAACCGGCGCCCGCGGCCGCCATCGATGGCATCCGCGAAATCACGTGGGCGGCAACTCCGGTGAACAAGGCGCGGGCATCCTCACCGATCAGCGACCCCCACGCCGGGGTGCCTTGGGTCAGCACCCGCAGCCCGAGGCGCAGCGCAGTCGGCAACGAACCGGGCGCCGAACGCTTGTCGCCCAGCAGTAATCCGACCACCGCGGGCGAGTCCGCGACCAGCGGTCCCAACAGGCGCCGCCAGGACGCACCGTCTGCCAATTCCGAACAGGTGCGATCGAGATCGCGGTAGGCGATGACCGCGGCCCGGTCTGGCAGAGGGTTCGCGTAGGCAATCTCGGGAACGGCCAGCCGCACGCCGCGGGCGGCCAGGTCGAACTCGGCGAAAAACGGCGACGCCAGCGCTAGCGGGTGAACCGCCGAGCAAATGTCGTGTTCGACTCCGGGAAATTCTGGGTCTGCAGCGGTGCGGGCACCGCCACCGAAGGTCGGCTGGGCTTCGACGACCTGCACCTTCAGGCCTGCGCGGGCGCAAATCACCGCCGCAGCACAGCCCGTTGGGACCGCTGCCGACGACTGTGACGTCCACCGCTCAATTACAGCCGATACGCTGTCGCTCGTGAACTTGCCTGTTGTTTTGATCGCCGACAAACTCGCCCAATCAACCGTCGCCGCCCTGGGAGACCAGGTCGAGGTGCGCTGGGTGGACGGGCCCGACCGCGAGAAGCTGCTGGCCGCGGTGCCCGAGGCCGACGCGCTGCTGGTGCGCTCGGCCACCACCGTGGACGCCGAGGTGCTGGCGGCGGCTCCCAAGCTGAAGATCGTCGCCCGGGCCGGAGTCGGCCTGGACAACGTGGACGTGGATGCCGCCACGGAGCGTGGTGTGCTGGTGGTCAACGCCCCGACATCGAATATTCACAGCGCCGCCGAGCACGCGTTGGCGCTGTTGTTGTCGGCGGCCCGCCAGATCCCGGCAGCCGACGCCACGCTGCGCGAACACGCCTGGAAGCGCTCGTCGTTCTCGGGCACCGAGATCTTCGGCAAGACCGTCGGCGTGGTGGGGCTGGGCCGGATCGGCCAGCTGGTTGCCGCGCGGATCGCTGCCTTCGGCACCCACGTCATCGCCTACGACCCGTATGTGTCGCCGGCCCGCGCCGCGCAGCTCGGCATCGAACTGCTTTCCCTGGACGATCTGCTGGCCCGCGCCGACTTCATCTCGGTGCACCTGCCCAAGACGCCCGAGACGGCCGGCCTGATCGACAAAGAGGCGCTGGCGAAGACCAAGCCGGGCGTCATCATCGTCAACGCGGCGCGTGGTGGCCTGGTGAACGAGGCGGCTCTGGCCGAAGCGGTGACCAGCGGACATGTGCGGGCCGCGGGTATCGACGTGTTCTCCAAGGAACCGTGCACCGACAGCCCGCTTTTCGAGCTGCCTCAGGTAGTGGTCACACCGCACCTGGGGGCGTCCACCGAAGAGGCCCAGGACCGGGCCGGTACCGACGTCGCCGAAAGCGTGCGGCTGGCGCTGGCGGGGGAGTTCGTCCCCGATGCAGTCAATGTCGGCGGCGGGGTGGTCAGCGAAGAGGTGGCGCCGTGGCTGGACCTGGTGCGCAAGCTCGGGGTGCTGGCCGCCGCGCTGTCCGATGGCCTGCCGTCGTCATTATCGGTACAGGTGCGCGGCGAGTTGGCGGCTGAAGACGTTGAGGTGCTGAAGCTTTCGGCGCTGCGCGGCCTGTTCTCGGCGGTGATCGAGGATCCGGTCACCTTCGTCAACGCGCCGGCGCTGGCCGCCGAACGTGGCGTGACCGCCGAAATCAGCAAGGCTTCGGAAAGCCCCAACCACCGCAGCGTCGTGGACGTGCGTGCGGTCGCTCACGATGGCTCGACTGTCAACGTTGCGGGCACACTGTCCGGTCCGCAGCTGGTGGAGAAGATCGTCCAGATCAACGGCCGCAACTTCGACCTGCGCGCCACGGGCACGAACCTGGTGATCAACTACGCCGACCAGCCCGGAGCGCTGGGCAAGATCGGCACCTTGCTGGGTGGCGCAGGGGTGAATATCCAAGCCGCTCAACTGTCCGAGGATGCCGCGGGCCCGAGCGCGACCATCCTGCTGCGGCTCGACCAGGACGTGGCCGCCGATGTGCGGTCGGCGATCGCTACCGCGGTGGGCGCCAACAAGCTCGAGGTGGTTGATCTTTCGTGAAGCTGGCTGTGGTCGGCGGGGACGGGATCGGCCCGGAAGTTGTGGCCGAGGCGGTCAAAGTCCTTGACGCGGTTCTGCCGGGCGTGCAGAAGACCACTTACGATCTGGGTGCTCGGCGTTACCACGCCACCGGCGAAATACTGCCCGAGTCGGTGATTGCCGAACTGCGTGAGCACGACGCCATCCTGCTCGGGGCCATCGGTGACCCGTCGGTCCCCAGTGGTGTACTGGAGCGAGGCCTATTGCTGCGCCTGCGCTTTGAACTGGATCATCACGTCAACCTCCGACCGGGACGGTTGTACCCCGGGGTGACCAGTCCGCTCGCGGGAAACCCCGACATCAACTTTGTCGTGGTGCGCGAGGGGACCGAGGGGCCCTACACCGGTAATGGTGGCGCGATCCGGGTCGGGACGCCCAACGAGGTCGCCACCGAGGTCAGCGTCAACACAGCGTTCGGTGTGCGGCGCGTGGTGCGGGATGCGTTCGAGCGGGCCCGGCAGCGGCGCAAGCACCTGACGTTGGTGCACAAGAACAACGTGCTGGTGTTCGCCGGGACGTTGTGGTCGCGGATCGTGGCGGAGGTCGGCGAAGAATATCCCGACGTCGAGGTCGCTTATCAACACGTCGACTCGGCCACGATCTTCCTGGTCACCGACCCTGGTCGCTTTGACGTGATCGTCACCGACAACCTGTTCGGCGATATCATCACCGACTTGGCCGCGGCGGTGTGCGGCGGAATTGGCTTGGCCGCCAGCGGAAATATTGACGCCACCCGGACAAATCCATCGATGTTCGAGCCAGTCCACGGCAGCGCACCCGATATTGCGGGTCAGGGCATCGCCGATCCGACCGCGGCGATCATGTCGGTGGCTCTGCTGCTTGCTCATCTCGGAGAAGATGCGGCGGCCGCCCGGGTGGACCGTGCGGTCGCCAGCTATCTGGCAAATCGTGGGACCGACCGGCCCGGTACCCGAGAAGTCGGCGAACGGATTATCGCCGCGCTGTAAGTCCAGGCCGCCCCGGGCCGTCCCGGCCCGCATCGTCACCACGCTAGGTGGGATTGCGTGGCTCCTCCCCGGGCCGTCCCGGCCCGCATCGTCACCACGCTAGGTGGGATTACGTCGCTCCTCCCCGGGCCGTCCCGGCCCGCATCGTCACCACGCTAGGCTCAACCGAATGCGCCTTGGTCGAATCGCCAGCCCCGACGGTGTCGCCTTCGTCAGTATCGAAGGCTCGCTCGAAGATCCCAACGGGATGGTCGCCCGCGAAATCGCCGAGCACCCGTTCGGCACGCCCACTTTCACCGGCCGTACCTGGCCGCTAGCCGACGTCCGGTTGCTGGCCCCGATGCTTGCCGGCAAGGTGGTCTGCGTCGGCAAGAACTACGCCGATCACATCGCGGAAATGGGCGGCGCGACGGGTCCGGCGCCGGCTGACCCGGTGATATTCATGAAACCCAATACTGCGATCATCGGGCCGAATGTACCGATTCGGTTACCCGCCAATGCATCACCCGTGCATTTCGAGGGTGAGCTGGCCGCAGTGATCGGTCAGCCGTGCAAGGACGTTTCGGCCGCGCGGGCCGCGGAGAACATCCTCGGCTACACCATTGCCAACGACGTGTCGGCGCGCGACCAGCAGAAGGCCGACGGCCAGTGGACAAGAGCCAAGGGGCACGACACGTTCTGCCCGGTGGGGCCATGGATAGTCACCGACTTGAGCCCTCTAGACCCCGCCGATCTCAGGTTGCGTACCGAAGTCAACGGCCAGGTCAAGCAGGACAGTCGGACCTCGCTGATGATCCACGACGTCGGCGAAATTGTGGAATGGATCTCAGCGGTGATGACCTTGCTGCCCGGCGATCTCATCCTCACCGGAACGCCCGCCGGCGTGGGGCCGATCGAGGATGGCGACACGGTCTCCATCAGCATCGAGGGCATCGGCAGTCTTACCAATCCCGTGGTCCGCCGGGCCAAGTCGTGAGCGGTGTTCGTAAACGCTCGGTGGGCAAGACCAGGCCTGCGGATTGCGCTGCGAGTCTTTGGTAGTCTGCTCGTCGGCCGACAATGGCTGGCGGCGACGCTTCCACAATGCGGGTAGATCTTGGTCTTCTCTGCGGAATGCGCTCTGACCAGCGGTTTTAGGCAGCCGATGGGGTATGGTGTAATTGGCAACACAGCTGATTCTGGTTCAGCCATTCTAGGTTCGAGTCCTGGTACCCCAGCAAAATCTCGCCATTGCAAGCGATTAGGTGGGCCAACCGGCTTGTACTAAGCTGGCTGCTCGGATCGGTTCTGGCCCCGTCGTCTAGCGGCCTAGGACGCCGCCCTCTCACGGCGGTAGCGTGGGTTCGAATCCCATCGGGGCTACAAAAGGACCGCCAGTGCGGTCTATTGGCCGGTCCCCAGCGCCGCGGGTGCGGTCGACCCGCCAACCGGCATCGGGGGCATCCCGAGCTTGCGGTGATCCCACGAACGCGCCCGACGCGCCACGATGCGCACGCAGACCCGCTTGTTCATCATCTGCTCGACGAAGGGCTTCATGTCGTCGCTGTAGGGCCCGGTGTAGCGCTCCCACACGCTGACCCCGACCCGATGCGAGACGTCGGGATCATCGACAATCTCGGCAACGCCTTCAAATGACACCCCGCGCAGCGTGTCGTAGGTCTGGCCGTCCTCGATCAAGAAGGTGACCCGGGGATCCCGCAGAAGGTTGACCGCCTTTTGCGACTTGGCCTTTGTCTCTAACCAGATTTCCCCGTCGACGACCGCGTACCACATCGCGGTCAAATGCGGCTGGCCATCGGCACTGATGGTGGCCAGGGTGCCGGTGCGGCTCTTGACGACGAAATCGCCGATTTCGTCCTCAGTCATCACGATGCTCGCGCGTTGGTTGGTTCCCATGCCGTCAGTCTCTCAGGCGCTCTCGAGCCCCTGCGCGCCGAGTGTGCGCTTGCGGATTTAAGCGTGGGGTGAGGCGAGAAATCTGCGAATCTTGCGTTCAGGAGTGACACTCGGCGCTCAGCGCGAGATTTAGAGGCGGCGGGTGATTGCTTCGGCCGCCGCAAGCAGATCGGCCGCCCAGCGCGCTCCTGGCCGTCGGCCCATCCGGTCGACGGGTCCGGATACCGATATGGCGGCGATCACGACACCGCGGCCGTCGCGCACGGGCGCCGACACGCTCGCCACCCCCGGTTCGCGCTCGGCCACGCTCTGTGCCCAACCCCGCCGGCGCACTTCTGCCAGCGTCCGGTCGGTGAATTTCGCCGCGGGCAGCACCGCCTTCTGGGTGGCCGCGTCGCTGTGAGCCAGCAGCACTTTGGCGCCCGATCCGGCCGTCATGGGCAATCGCGACCCGACCGGCACGGTATCGCGAAGGCCTGCAGACGGTTCCAGGGCGGCCACACAGACCCGCGAAGTGCCCTCCCGGCGGTACAGCTGCACGCTTTCGTCGGTGGTCTCGCGCAGCGCCGGCAGCACCGCTGCGCTCGCCGCCAGCAGCGGATCGTTGACGTGGGAAGCGAGTTCGGTGACCGCGGGACCCAGGCACCAGCGGCCTTCGTCGTCGCGTGCGAGCAGGCGATGAACTTCCAACGCGGCTGCCAGCCGGTACGCGGTGGCTCTGGGCAGGCCGGTTCGATCGCACAGTTCGGCTAACGCGCAGGGAGATTCCGCGATCGTTTGCAGGACACCCATGGCTTTGTCGAGTACGCCGATGCCGCTATGCTGTCTCACAAAGAGATACTAGCGTCTCGCATGCTGAGATCACAGCCTGGATCGATCGGCGAGCCGCGAAAGACCGAATCGGGATTCGCGCAGATGGGGTTCGAGATGGAAAAGACAGCTGGCGCCAACAAGCCGCGCACAATGGCCGAAAAGGTCTGGGCAGACCATGTTGTGGCCGGAGGCGAAGGGTCCGAGCAAGGAATGACTCCCGATCTGATCTATATCGACCTGCATCTGCTGCACGAGGTCACCAGCCCACAGGCTTTCGACGGCCTGCGCCTGGCCGGCCGCCCCGTGCGCCGGCCGGACTTGACGCTGGCCACCGAAGATCACAACGTGCCCACCATCGACATCGACAAGCCGATCGCCGACCCGGTGTCGCGCATCCAGGTCGAAACCCTGCGGCGAAACTGCGCCGAATTCGGCGTCCGGCTTTATCCGATGGGCGATATCGAACAAGGCATCGTGCATGTCGTCGGGCCCCAGTTGGGTCTCACCCAACCCGGAATGACGGTCGTCTGTGGCGACAGCCATACCTCTACCCATGGCGCATTCGGCGCATTGGCGATGGGCATCGGCACCTCAGAGGTCGAACATGTGCTCGCCACCCAGACGTTGCCATTGCGGCCATTCAAGACAATGGCCGTCAATGTCGAAGGGGAGTTGCCTGCCGGCGTGTCCGCCAAGGACATCATTCTGGCTTTGATCGCCAAGATCGGCACTGGCGGCGGTCAGGGCTACGTCATCGAATATCGGGGCCGCGCCATCAGGTCGCTGTCTATGGAGGGCCGGATGACGGTCTGCAACATGAGCATCGAGGCCGGCGCCCGGGCGGGCATGGTGGCACCAGACCAGACCACCTACGACTTTCTGCGCGGCCGCCCCCACGCGCCGACGGGAGCGCTATGGGACTCGGCCGTCGCGTACTGGGAGCAGTTGAGCACCGACGACGGAGCCGTGTTCGACACCGAGGTCTTCCTGGATGCGGCCTCCTTGAGCCCGTTCGTCACCTGGGGGACTAACCCCGGCCAGGGGGTGGCATTGGCGGCCGCGGTGCCGGATCCGGAAATGATGACCGACGAGGGCGAGCGGCAGGCCGCTGAGAAAGCATTGGCTTACATGGACCTTCGACCCGGTATGCCGATGCGTGATATCGCCGTCGACGCGGTATTCGTCGGGTCTTGTACCAATGGCCGTATCGAGGATCTGCGCGTGGTGGCCGATATCTTGCGTAACCGCAAGGTGGCTCGAGGAGTGCGGATGCTGGTCGTTCCGGGCTCGATGCGGGTACGCGCCCAGGCCGAAGCAGAGGGGCTTGGCGAGATATTCACCACTGCCGGCGCCGAGTGGCGGCAGGCGGGCTGCTCGATGTGCCTGGGGATGAATCCCGATCAGCTTGCGTCGGGGCAGCGGTGCGCCGCGACGTCCAACCGCAACTTCGAAGGGCGGCAGGGAAAAGGCGCCCGTACGCATTTGGTTTCTCCGGCGGTTGCCGCGGCGACCGCGGTTCGCGGCACCCTGTCGACTCCGGCTGACCTGAACTAATCCACACAGATTCTTAAGAAAAGGACGACGATGGAAGCCTTTGACACTCATACCGGTATCGGCGTTCCGCTGCGGCGCTCCAATGTCGATACCGATCAGATCATCCCCGCGGTGTTTTTGAAGCGTGTCACCCGGACGGGTTTCGAGGACGGTTTGTTCGCGACCTGGCGGTCGGATCCCGCATTCGTGCTCAACCTCAGCCCCTTTGACCGAGGCTCAGTCCTGGTTGCGGGCCCCGATTTCGGCACCGGGTCATCGCGTGAGCACGCGGTGTGGGCGCTCATGGACTACGGATTCCGAGTCGTGATCTCATCGCGATTCGGCGACATCTTCCGCGGGAACGCGGGTAAGGACGGGTTGCTCGCGGCCGAACTCGCCCAAGATGATGTTGAACTTCTTTGGAAGCTCATCGAGCAGAGTCCGGGGTTGGAAATCACTGTCAATCTTCAGGATCGAAATGTGACCGCGGGAACGGTGGTGCTGCCGTTCAAGATTGACGAACACACCGCCTGGCGGCTCATCGAGGGCCTCGACGATATAGGCCTTACGCTGCGGAAACTCGGTGATATTGAAGCATTTGAGGCCGCTTACCCGGACTGGAAACCGCGTATTCTGCCGACCCCCTGAGGGGGTCGCCGGGGGCGAAATTTCCTCTCGGCCATCTAACTAAGTCGGCCCCATTTTGGGTCCATGCCACCGGTCAAGGGCGGCAACCGGATTGCGGAAATTCGAATCATAGTGTCCTGAAATTGCGCGTGGCTCTTGGCAATTTGCCAGGTAAGGGTTTACCGTGTCCACTAGTCGGTTCAAAAATGGGACCACTAGCTTCGGAGGGATTGGATGAATAAAGCAGAGCTCATTGACGTGCTCACGCAGAAATTGGGCTCGGATCGTCGCCAGGCAACTGCCGCCGTCGAGAATGTCGTCGACACCATTGTGCGTGCGGTGCACAAGGGCGACAGCGTCACCATTACCGGGTTCGGTGTTTTCGAACAGCGTCGCCGCGCAGCGCGCGTGGCCCGCAACCCCCGTACTGGCGAGACGGTGAAGGTAAAGCCGACGTCCGTCCCGGCGTTCCGACCGGGAGCCCAATTCAAAGCGGTTGTCTCTGGCGCGCAGCGCCTCCCGTCGGAAGGACCCGCCGTGAAGCGTGGCGTCGTTGCGAGTGCAGCCAAGAAGACAACGGCCAAGAAGGCTCCAGCCAAGAAGGCTCCTGCCAAAAAGGCTCCCGTCAAGAAGGTTGTGGCCAAGAAGGCTCCTGCCAAAAAGGCTCCTGCCAAAAAGGTCGTCAAGGCCGTGAAGGCGCCCGTCAAGAAGGTGGCCGCCAAGGCGCCTGTCAAGAAGGCCGTCAAAGCGGTGAAGAAGGTCGTCGCCAAGGCGCCAGTGCGCAAGGCGGCAACTAAGGCTCCGGCCAAGAAGGCTGCGACCAAGGCTCCGGCCAAGAAGGCTCCGGCCAAGAAGGCCGCGGCCAAGCGGGGCCGCAAGTAACGCGGTAAGCAACCAACGCGCAATACCCTTCGGTGGCAGCGTCGCCACCGAAGGGTATTCGTGTGTTAGGTCCGCACGTTGGCGGCCAGCGCGCCGCCGATGTGATCCGCCGCCGTCAACCGACCGCCCGATAGCGACAGCACCCACGTGCTGCCTTTGTGGTTACGGGATTTGTCGGGGCGCACTCCGTCGCGCTCGCACCACCAGGCGATCAGGTCTGGAATCACCTTGCCCTGCGAGCAGATCACCGGCGTGCCTTCCTGCTTGGCAATCTCCAACATCCGGTGCCGACCGCGCTTAGCGCTCTTGGCGTACGCCTCCTCGGTCAAGGTGGGCTCGTCCTGGATCGGCACGCCCAGCTCTTCGGCGAGTGGTTCGACCGTCTGCTGACAGCGCACGCGGTCGGCCGCGCGGACGTTGGTGGCGCCGAAGGCGAGCAGTTGCCCGACCAATGCCTCGGCTTGCGCTCTTCCCTTTTTGTCCAGGGGGCGCTTGGTGTCGTCCCCGGAGAAACGCGATTTCCTGCCGGCGGTGCCGTGCCGGACTACCAATATGGTGCGCGTGTCGGCCGGTTGTTTTCTGAACTGGCGCAAAATCTTTCGATCCTGCGGATAATTGAGTTTCTTCGTCGCGTCGGCAACCGGCAGCCAGATCAGCTCGTCGACCTCGTTCCCGGGGATGAATTCCCCGCCGGTGCTGCGCGCTGCCCAGTAGTAGACCTTCTTGACGCCCAGATCGATCGGGTAACTCACCGCGGCGAGGCGCCTGCCCAGGATCGCATGGCTACCGGTCTCTTCGAATACCTCGCGCACAGCGGCCACGGGTGCGGTCTCGCCGGGATCCACTTTGCCCTTCGGCAGCGACCAGTCGTCGTAGCGGGGGCGGTGTATCACGGCAATCTCGAGCGCCGCGTTCTTATTGGCGGGTCGGCGACTGGTCGCCACAACACGGCGCCGGCGGCGTACACGATTCGGCTCCCGTGCGCCGGTTCTGGTTCGGCACCTTCACTCCTGCAGGTTAATTCGGCCTTGAAACGAGGCTAGCCGCTCGCGGTCGTGGGGGTGCCCAGAAAACCTCATCGTTAGGGGCTGGTGTGCCGCTCCATAAACGATACTTGGTGGTCGCGCACGGTGTGACCCTCCCGTGGCGAAGCGGTCCACTGGCCGTCGGACCCGAGCTCCCAGCACCGGGTGGACGGGTCCAACGCGGACTCGAACAAGTCGTCCAGGTATGCCGTCAGCTTCGGGTCCTTGACCTGAACCAGCACCTCGACCCGCCGGTCGAGATTGCGGTGCATCATGTCCGCGCTGCCGATCCAGAACTCGTTGATGGTGCGGAAATGCATGATCCGCGAGTGTTCCAGGAATTGGCCGAGGATCGAGCGGACGGTGATGTTTTCCGAGAAGCCTTCCACGCCCGGGCGCAGCGCGCAGATGCCGCGCACCACGACCTCGACCCGCACGCCGGCCTGCGACGCGCGGTACAGCGAGTCGATGACCTGCTCGTCGACGAGCGCGTTCATCTTCAACCGGATCCGGCCGCCGCCGTGGTCGCGGTGGGCGGCGATCTCGCGATCGACCCGCTCGATGATGCCCGTGCGAATGCTGTGCGGGGCCACCAGGAGATTGCGGTAGGACACCTTGCGCGAGTAGCCGGTGAGCGAATTGAACAAGTCCGTCAGGTCGGCGCCGATTTCGGGGGACGCCGTCAGCAGGCCGACGTCCTCGTAGAGCCGCGCCGTCTTGCCGTTGTAGTTGCCGGTCCCGATGTGGCAGTAGCGCCGGATCGTCGAACCTTCCCGGCGCACCACCAGGCAGGTCTTGCAGTGCGTCTTGAGTCCGACATACCCGTAGACCACGTGCACGCCCGCTTGCTCCAAGCGCGCGCGCCCACCGGATGTTGGCCTGCTCGTCGAAGCGCGCCTTGATCTCGACCATCGCCACTACCTGCTTACCGGCTCCGGCGGCGGCGATCAGCGCCCGGACGATCGGCGAGTCACCGGACGTGCGGTACAGCGTCTGTTTGATCGCCAGCACGTTGGGGTCGGCGGCCGCGAGCTCGATGAATCGCTGCACGCTGGTGGAGAACGATTCGTACGGATGATGGAGCAACACATCGCCTTCGCGAAGCGTCGCGAAAATGCTCTTGGGCGTCTCGCGGTCGGCGAAGGCGGGGCTGGTGGCGGGAACGAACGCCGGGTCCTTGAGCGCCGGCCGGTCGACGCCGTAGATCTGCCACAACGACGACAGGTCGAGCAGCCCCGGCACCTCGATGACGTCACCGGGATGCACGTCGAGTTCGCGCAGTAGCAGTTCCAGCATGCTCTCGGTCATGTCGTCGGCGATCTCGAGCCGCACCGGCGAACCGAATCGCCTGCGCGCCAACTCCCGTTCCATCGCTTGCAGCAGGTCTTCGTCGCGGTCCTCTTCAACCTCGTAGTCGGCGTTGCGGGTAATGCGGAACGCGTGGTGCTCGACGATTTCCATGCCGGGGAAAAGCACCGGAAGGAAGGCCGCGATCAGCTCCTCCATTGGCAGGTACCGGACTATCGCGCTGTCCGTCGGTCCCCCGCCGCGCTTATCGAGTTCGACGAAGCGGTTGACGTTGTCGGGCACCTTGACCCGGGCGAAGTGCTGTGCGCCGTCGTCGGGCTGCCTGACCGTGACCGCCAGGTTCAGGCTCAACCCGCTGACGAACGGGAACGGGTGCGCCGGGTCGACGGCGAGCGGCGTCAGCACGGGGAAGACCTGCTCGGTGAAATAGGTCGACAGTACGTCGCGCTCGGCCTGATCGAGATCGGCCCAGGTGACGATGTAGATGCCCTCCTCGGCCAGCGCCGGGCGCACCGAGTCGAGGAACACGCGGGCGTGCCGGGTGGCGATCCGCTGCGTCTGCTCGCCGATGCGGGCCAGTTGCTCGCGCGGCGTCAGGCCGTCGGCCGAGCGGACCGACAGTCCCATCTCGTCGCGGCGCTTCAGGCCGGCGACCCGAACCATGTAGAACTCGTCGAGGTTGGATGCGAAGATCGCGAGGAACTTGGCTCGCTCCAGCAGCGGCAACGATTTGTCGTCGGCAAGCGCCAGGACGCGTGCGTTGAAGTCCAGCCAGCTCAGTTCGCGGTTGAGGTAGCGGTCCTCTGGGAGTGGGTCGTCGATCGCGGCGGCAGTCGCGGCAGGGGGTGCCGCCACGTCCGAGTCGCCTGGTTGCCACACAGTTTCTTCGGGGCGCGCCTCAGCTTCGATTTCGGTCACCATGGAATCATTGCTCATCACCCCTTGGTGCTGCTAGCGCACGACGGACGTCAATCCGCCGTTGGTGTGCCGTTCACTCTCTCGACAGGTATCGAGCCGCCGGTTGGGCGTGGTTAGTACTGCGCGGCTAGCGCTGGGCGAGGGCCCGCGTGGTCGCCGCGCCGACACCGAGGCGTCGGGCGGCCGCGAGGTCGGCGGGTGTGTCGACGTCGCAACGCAGCCCAGGCCATGCGCCCGTCAGCTCCATCGCTCCCGAACGGCGATGCCGCGCCGACGAATCCGACCCGAACTTCGGGTCGAGCGCGGATCCGAACGCGAAAAGCGCGGCCGTTCCGGTCGCCAGCCGGTCGGCGACGAAACTGCGTCGATGGTGGCGCGCGGCGGCAACCGCCTCGGCCAGCTCCTGCGTCTGCAATGCCGGAAGATCTCCCTGTAGCACAACGATATTGGAGAACGACCCGGCCACTTCCCGTTCGGCCACGGCGATGGCGTTGTTGAGGGGGTCACTGTGACCCTCGGGCGTCGGGTCCGCCAGCACATTAGCCCCGAGCGCCGCGGCGGCGGCGCTCGCGGCTTCGTCGGGCGTGATGACGGTGATTGAGCCGACTGATGCGACGCCCGCCGCCGCGCTCAGTGTGTCCACCAACATCGCCAGCACCACGCTCTCCCGGGTGCGGGCCGAGAACACCGGTGCCAGCCTGGTCTTGGCGGCCGTCAACCGTTTGACGGCGATGATCACGGCAACATCAGCTGCTCTATCACCTGCACCGTCAGCGTGTGCCCTGCAGTCGCCTGCCGCTCAGAGCGATCATCCTGCCAGCGAGATCGTGACGGCCGAGCCTCGCGCTAGTGTGACGGCAGCAGGATGGCGCGTCTGGATGGGCTAGCACGGACGGGGATGGTGGATGGTCGGCACGTCAGGCGCCAGTTGCGGTGATGGGCGCCGGTGCGTGGGGTACGGCGCTTGCCAAGGTGCTCGCCGACGCCGCGGGGCCAGGAGCGGAGGTCACCCTGTGGGCGCGGCGGCCGGAAGTCGCCGACGCAGATCAATGCCACTCGATACAACCCCGCCTACCTGCCTGGGACGCCGCTGCCACCGGGCATCCGCGCCACCGCCGACGCACACGAGGCGCTCAGCGGCGCGACGACGGTGCTGCTGGGAGTGCCGGCTCAGACGATGCGGGCCAACCTCGAGCAGTGGACAGCCGCGCTGGCCGATGGAGCGACCCTGGTCAGTCTCGCCAAAGGCATCGAGCTGGGCACCCTGATGCGGATGAGTCAGGTCATCGTGTCGGTGACCGGCGTGGACCCGTCGCAGGTCGGCGTGATCTCCGGACCGAACCTGGCCCATGAGATCGCCGAAGGCCAACCCGCGGCCACCGTCGTGGCATGCAGCGATTCCGGCCGAGCGGTCGCGTTGCAGCGGATGCTGAATAGCGGCTACTTCCGCCCGTATACCAACTCCGACGTGGTGGGCACCGAGGTCGGCGGGGCCTGCAAGAACGTCATCGCGCTGGCGTGCGGCATGGCGGCCGGTGTTGGCCTGGGTGAGAACACCGCATCGGCGATCATCACCCGGGGTTTGGCGGAGATCATGCGGTTGGGGATTGCGCTCGGCGCCAAGACCAGCACCCTGGCCGGTCTGGCGGGGGTCGGTGACCTGGTGGCCACCTGCACGTCGTCGCGTTCGCGTAATCGCTCGTTGGGCGAACGCCTGGGCCGCGGCGAGTCCATCCAGGCGGCGCTGGGGGGCTCTGCTGACGGCCGTGACGGCCATGTCGTCGAGGGCGTGACGTCGTGTGAGTCTGTGCTGGCGCTGGCGTCCAGCTACGACGTCGAGATGCCGCTCACTGACGCCGTGCATCGGGTCTGTCATAAGGGACTCTCGGTGGACGAGGCGGTGGCCCTCCTGCTGGGCCGCAGCACCAAGCCCGAATGAAAGGCCAGGTCGGAGCGCCCGATCCGGCTCATCAGGGCTGCACCCGGTAGCCTCTCTAGGTTGTGACTGCCTCCGAGCGCGTGCGCGTAGCCGTCGTGTTCGGCGGGCGCAGCAGCGAGCACGCCATCTCGTGCGTGTCAGCCGGAAGCATCCTGCGTAACCTCGACCCGCAGCGCTTCGACGTGGTCGCGATCGGTATCACCCCGGAGGGCTCGTGGGTGCTCACCGACGGCAACCCGGACGCGCTGGCGATCAACAACCGGCAGCTTCCCGGGGTGAGCTCCGAATCGGGCACCGAGCTCGCCCTGGCGGCCGATCCGCAACGAAGCGGCCAGCTGGTGTCGCTGCCACCTGGCGCCAGTGAGATATTGACATCCGTCGATGTGGTGTTTCCCGTGCTGCACGGCCCGTACGGCGAGGACGGCACGATCCAGGGGCTGCTCGAACTCGCAGGCGTGCCGTACATCGGCGCCGGTGTCCTGGCCAGTGCCGCCGGCATGGACAAAGAATTCACCAAGAAACTGCTCGCCGTCGACGGACTTCCGGTGGGCCCGCACGTGGTGCTGCGCCCGTCGCGGCTGGAGCTGCATCCTGAAGAGCGCGAATTGCTGGGTGTTCCGGTATTCGTCAAACCCGCGCGGGGCGGCTCGTCGATCGGTGTGAGCCGGGTGGCGAGTTGGGACCAGCTGCCGGCCGCCGTGGCCGAAGCTCGCCGGCATGATCCCAAAGTGATCGTCGAGGCGGCCATTCACGGTCGCGAGCTGGAGTGCGGCGTGCTCGAAATGCCTGATGGCACAGTGGAAGCCAGCACTTTGGGGGAGATCCGGGTGGCCGGTGTGCGGGGGCGTGAGGACTCGTTCTACGACTTCGCGACCAAATATCTCGACGACGCGGCCGAATTGGACGTCCCGGCGAAGGTCGACGACGATATCGCGGATGCGGTGCGCCAGTTGGCGATCCGTGCGTTCAAAGCCATCGACTGCCAGGGCTTGGCCCGCGTCGACTTCTTCCTCACCGACGACGGTCCGGTGATCAATGAGATCAACACGATGCCGGGGTTCACCACGATCTCGATGTATCCGCGGATGTGGGCCGCCAGCGGCGTCGACTACCCCACCTTGCTGGCGACCATGGTGGACACGGCCCTGGCGCGGGGCGTGGGTCTGCGTTAACGGCTCGCTAACCGGGGTGAGCAGGGTCGATGGCGACCGCCGCGATGGTGCGGTCGATCACCTCCGAGAGCTGCTGAATCGGGGTCGGCCCGGATCCAGAAGGAAGTGTCAGCGCCAGATAAACCGGGCGGTCCACCGTGTACCAAGTCGACCTGCCTGCGGCGTCGGCGGATCGCGGTTGGGCTGTCACCTCGAACCACTGCACCCGGTCGACGACCTGGATGGGGGAGCCCACCACAAATTCGGCCGGGCGGTCGAGCCCGCAGCGCAACAGCACCGGTTCGCTGCCAGGTCCGGTGCGCCAGGCCGTCGCGCCCTCGGGTGCCGGTTGGGTGATCGGCGCCCGCTGGTAGTCGCCGAGTTGCCTCGGCAGCGCGTCGGCCAACGCCCGGCAGGCGGAACTGGCGGCTTGCGGTGCCGGGACGGCGGGAACGACGACGGCCTGTCGTGACGCATCGCGGGATGCCGCTATGGCCAGGATGACGCCGATTGCCGCGACGGCGAACGCAATCGCGGCAATCATCACGGCACGTGGCGGCCCGTCAGAGTCGCCTGTCACCGCTGCCCACCTCCGTCTCATACACTGGCGCCGTCCGCTCGCGCGGGCAGAGGCCCAACTTACCGCAGGTCGGGCGACCGTTTTGGGCGCATGTGCGGCCGCGATGCTCCGAGGAGGCGGCGTGGCAAGCGAGGAATCAGGGGAGTTCGAGACGCTGCGGCAACTCGGGGAATTCGCGATGATCGACCGGGTGGTGCGGGATCGCCGACAGCCCGCTGCGGTCACGCTCGGACCCGGGGACGACGGAGCCGTGGTGTCCGCGGGTGACGGTCGCGTTGTGGTCTCGACAGACATGCTCGTTCAGGACCGGCACTTCCGGCTGGACTGGTCGACACCCCACGATATCGGGCGCAAGGCGATCGCCCAGAACGCGGCAGACATCGAGGCGATGGGAGCACGGGCCACGGCTTTCGTCGTGGGCTTCGGGGCACCGGGTGATACGCCGGCGGCGCAGGTGAGCGCGCTGGCCGACGGAATGTGGGACGAGGCGGCCCTTCTCGGGGCCGGCATTGCCGGTGGAGACCTCGTCAGTTGCCCGCTATGGGTTGTTTCGGTGACGGTGTTGGGCAGTCTGGACGGCCGCGCCCCGGTACTGCGGAGTGGGGCGAAAGCCGGTGCAGTGGTGGCCGTGGCCGGCGAGTTGGGTCGCTCGGCCGCAGGGTATGCGCTGTGGTGCAGTGGAATTGAAACGATCGATGGAAGTGACAACTTCGAAGAGCTCCGGCGCCGGCACGTGGTGCCCCGGCCGCCGTATGGCCAGGGACCGGCGGCTTCGGCCGCCGGCGCGCAGGCGATGATCGACATCTCCGACGGTTTGGTCGCCGACCTGCGCCACGTCGCGGAGGCGTCCGGGATAACGATCGATCTGTCCACCGCGGCGCTGACCGCAGACCGCGATGCGCTGTCCGCGGCCGCCGCCGCGGTGCGGGCCGACGCGTGGCCCTGGGTACTGGGCGGCGGCGAAGACCACGCCCTGGTGGCCTGTTTCACCGGTGCGCCGCCGGCCGGCTGGCGCGTCATCGGCCGCGTACTCGACGGACCGCCCCGCGTGCTGGTCGACGGCCGGGAGTGGCGGGGGTACGCCGGCTGGCAGTCCTTTGCGGGTTAGGGTGGCGCAGTGACCGCGCGCCCGTTGAGCGAACTCGTCGAACCGGGCTGGGCGAGAGCGCTGGAGCCGGTGGCCGAGCACGTCACCCAAATGGGACAGTTCCTGCGCGCCGAGATCGCCGCCGGGCGCACGTACCTGCCCGCGGGGTCGAACGTTTTGCGCGCCTTCACGTTTCCGTTCGACGAGGTGCGGGTCCTGATCGTCGGGCAGGACCCCTATCCGACGCCGGGACACGCTGTGGGCCTGAGCTTCTCGGTGGCTCCCGAAGTGCGCCCGCTTCCTCGCAGCCTGGCCAACATCTTCGACGAGTACACCGCCGACCTGGGTTATCCGAAGCCCTCGTGCGGCGATCTGACACCCTGGGCGCAGCGCGGGGTGCTGCTGTTGAACAGGGTGCTCACCGTGCGCCCCAGCAACCCGGCGTCTCATCGGGGGAAGGGCTGGGAAGCGGTCACGGAGTGCGCAATCCGCGCGCTGGTCGCCCGATCACGGCCGATGGTGGCGATCCTATGGGGTCGCGACGCGTCCACGCTCAAACCCATGCTGGCAGCCGAGCAATGCGTGGCGATCGAGTCGCCGCACCCGTCACCGCTTTCGGCATCGCGCGGGTTCTTCGGGTCCCGTCCGTTCAGCAGGGCCAACGAGTTGCTCGCTCAGATGAGCGCCGACCCGATCGATTGGCGGCTGCCCTGACCCAGATGATGGCTCTGCGCGCACACCACCGAGGCGGCCCGGAGGTGCTAGTCGTCGAGCGGGCGCCGGTGCCGGTCCCCGCACCCGGCGAAGTCCTGGTGGCCGTACACGCCGCAGCCATCACGTTCGACGAGTTGACGTGGGAGGAGACCTGGACCCGCGACGGCGTCAGCCGAACGCCGATGATCCCGTCGCATGAAGTGTCCGGCGTCATCGCTGAGGTGGCCTCGGGTGTAACAGCTCTCAAGCCCGGCGACGAGGTTTACGGACTGATCAGATTCGACCGCGACGGCGCGGCGGCCGAATTCGTTGCCGTGCCGGCGGCCGATTTGTCCGCTAAGCCGTCGACGGTGTCGCACAGCTGCGCGGCGGCGGTTCCGTTAGCCGGGCTGACCGCGCTGCAGGCTTTGGTCGACCACGCCGCGGTGCAGCAGGGCGACGCTGTGTTGGTGCGTGGCGCGGCCGGGGGAGTCGGTGCCCTGACCGTTCAACTGGCGGCGATCCTCGGTGCGCATGTCACCGCGACCATTCGCAGCGGTGACAGCGAGCCTGGTCCAGAGGCTGGGCGCTGCGCGGGTCATCGACGTGCGCACCGAAGCGTTTGACGAAGGTCACTCTGCCTACGAACCCGAATACGACGTCGTGATCGACACCGTCGGCGGCGACACGCTGGATCGCTCTTTTAAGGTCCTGCGGCCGGGCGGCAGGCTGATCACCCTTTCGGCTCCTCCGCCGCCGGGCAGAGCCGACGAATACGGTGTGACGGCGACGTTCTTCATCGTCACGCCCAACCGAGACCAGCTGAGCGAACTCGCCGCGCTAGTCGATGATGGCCGCCTACGTGTCGAACTCGCGGAGACGTTTCCGCTCGCGAACGGCCGGCAGGCCTTCGAAAGCGGTCGGCGCCCGAACCGGCGCGCGGGCAAGACCGTCATCATGGTTCGGGGGTGACCGGCAGCATCAGCCCGTTGCGGGTCGCCACATCTCAACGGTGCTGGTGGCTCCGCCGGGTAGCTCGATGAACTCGATCGGTGTGCCGTCCGGGTCGTAAAGAAACAGCATGCGCACGCCGGCGATGGATGTCGGCGGCCCGTAGTTCAAGTCCGGGTGCGCGGTGAGTCGCTCGTAGGTGTCGTCGAGGTTGCGCACCCGAAAGGAGATGTTGGTGTATCCCAGGTGGGGCCCCTCGGGGTTGGGAGGCACGGTGCCCAGATCAAGCAATTCGACCATCGTGCCGCCGATGAGGCCGCCGACCATCCTGCCGTGCGCGCCGCTACTTCCGGTGACGCTCTCGAGGCCTTCACCGTCGAGGTTCACATCGAAGACGACATCCATCCCGAGGATGCCGGTGTAGAACGCGAGGGCGACGTCCATGTCGGATACGCCGACGCAGACGTGCGAGAAGTTCTCTACCTCAACGGCTTTGCTTTCACCCATCGTTACGCTCCTCTCTGCGCCGTCTTCGCAGGCCATGCCCGCGATGAATACAACGTAGCCTTGTGTCAGGATCTTCCGTTATGACAACTGTCGGAAAGATCGTCGTGGTCGGCGCCACCGGCTTGATCGGCACCAAGGTGGTCGACATCTTGACCGCGAACGATCAGCAGGTGCTGCCGGCTTCGCGCCGCACCGGTGTTGATCTGCTCACCGGTGACGGTCTCACCGAGGCCCTGCGGGGAGCGCGCGTGGTAGTCGACGTCACCGATTCGCCGTCCTACGAAGACGCCGCGCTGATGAATTTCTTCACCACGTCCACCGCCAACCTGCTCGCGGCCGAGCGGGCCGCGGACGTGGCTCATCATGTCGCGCTGTCGGTCGTCGGCGCCGACCGCATGCCCGACAGCGGATACATGCGGGCCAAGGTGGCACAGGAGAGCGGGATCGTGGCCTCCGGTGTCGCATACACAATCCTGCGGGCAACACAGTTCTACGAATTCGCAACCGGCATAGCGGATTCCTGTGCCGACGGAGACACCATCCGGGTGCCGCCGGCGTTGATACAACCGATCGCCGGCACCGAAGTCGCAGCGAAATTGGCGGTCATCGCGACCCAAGCCGCGGCCAATGCCGTCGTCGAATTCGGTGGGCCGGAATACCTTCCGTTCGAGGGATTCATCCGAACCGCATGCGCCCACTACGCCGATACACGCAACGTCGTGACGGATCCGCACGCCCGCTACTTCGGCACCCCGCTGCAAGAGCGCACCCTGGTCACCGATGTCGCCGGCGGCAGGATCCGCTTCGCTGACTGGCTGCCCGGGAGATAGCCGACTACGAGCCCGCGAAGTTCACGTCCCGGGTGACGGACTCCCACTCGTCGATCGACGACGTCGTTGCGGCGATCTTGTCGCGCATCGCCTTGAGCACGTCGCGGCCGAGCAGCAGTCGCAGCGGCGGGTCGTCGAGCTCGGTCACCATCAGCACCGCTTCGGCGACCTTTCGCGGATCGCCGGGCAAGTGATCGGCGAACTGCTTGATCAGGTCCTTGCGCGCGGCCACGTCGGCGTAGTCGGCGATGGGAGTACCCGACTCCTTCATTGATCTCGTCGCCCAGTCGGTGCGGAAGGCGCCCGGCTCGATGGCGGTCACTTTGATGCCCAGTGGCCGCACTTCGGTGGCGAGGGCTTCGGTCACCGCTTCCAGCGCGAACTTGGTCGACGAGTAGTACGCGTTGGGCGGGTTGGCCACCAGACCGGTCATCGACGAGATATTGACGATATGGCCCGAGCCGCGGGCGCGCATGGCCGGCAGCACCGCCTTGATCATATTGACCGATCCGAAGTAGTTGACCTCGAAGAGTTTTCGGACCTCGGCATCTTCGCCCTCCTCGACTGCCGACAGGTAGCCGTGACCGGCGTTGTTGACCAGGACGTCGATGCCGCCGAACGCGTCGTCGGCGGCCGAAACCGCGGCGGCGATCTGGCCGGCGTCGGTCACGTCGAGTGCGACGGCCACGGCCCGATCGCCGAACTCGTCGACGAATTCCTGCACCGCGCCCGCCTTTCGCGCGGTCACCACCACGCTGTGGCCGGCCTCCAGCGCGGCGCGGGCGATCTCGCGGCCGAAGCCAGTGGAGCATCCGGTGATCAGCCAGCGGGCCATCTCAGATCGTCCCTTCCGGGAGGCGCCGCAGGTACGCCTTCCGTCGATCGGCGAGCTGGGCTGCCCGTTCGTCGGGTCCCACTGCCCGCAATGTCGGCACTTCCGCGCCGAGTCGGTCCAGTTTGACTACCCGCCCGCGGGCGCCGAGGTCCTCGCGAGGTCCGTCCGCACCGAACTCGGCCATTCGCAGTGTCAAGATGCCCTCACGCAGGCCGTCGGAGTCGATCCAGTTCGTCACGCCGGGATCGACCGGCGAGATCACGTAGGTGTAGGTGCCGTCCTCGTTGGCGACCGACTGCGCCTTGTTGAGACTGCCGGTGCGGTCGACGAGTATCCAGAGTGGTGCCCCAGATGTTGCTCAACGGCACCGTGAAGTAGTCGGCGCCACCGTCGTTGAGATCGACCACGAACGCCTCGTCTGGCGCGAGATCGAACCGGCCCATCACATAGACCTGGTTCCGCATCGCGCCGGCTTTGTCGGCCGACCAGGCCAGGTTGAAGTGGTTGGGCGGCATCTTGTACACGCCGTGGCTCAGCTTTCCGGTGAAGTCGGCGAAGTACGCCATCATTGCCGCCGTTGCGTCGGCCTGCTCGTCGCGGGTTCGCGCCGGCGTCACCGGTGCACCGCCGAGGCGTTGCACCTCCAGATGGTTGGGGTCGTCATTGCCCCAGTCCAGCAGCACATCGCGGATGTAGAACTCGTGCGCCGCCGGCGAAGTCTGTACATGGTTGGCTCGCCCGTTCGCGGGTTCGGAGTCGACGGAGATGGTGAAGCTGCCGTCGGAGTCGACGGCCATGGTGGTGCCGTTGAGCACGTCTACGGTGCCCATGTTGGCGTCCCACAGGGTGAAGTAATTCTCGGTCATGCGATGCTCGCCAACCCGGCCGCGGATCTCGTAGCGTTCCTCACCGGATATCGGGATCACGCGATACACACTGTCGGGATTATCTATTCCCCAACGAGATCCGGGGACACTATGGCCGTCCACGGGATGGGCGAGCCGGGTAATGCAACTGATCTTGGGCCGCAGCTTGTCCTGGTTGGACGACCACACGGCCGCCGAGAACATCACCTCGGCGAACGAATCGTCGAACCGGTCCCGCATCGCCTCCGACGGCTTGGCGCGGGCCAGCCATTTCTCTGCCACAGTTCGATAGGCCGCCTTGACGGTGGGGTGCTCGATTAGTTCGAGCGCCGCCACTTCCTGTTCGTGTTGGGATGCCGTCGCGACGGGATCCTCAATCATTAACTGCTCCTCACTGTTGCGCATCGCTTCGAAAACGCTTGTTATACAAAGCAAACCTGTCATCGACTTGTTCGGAACGCAGGCCGTAGTTCTGCAGTCCGTAGGCTGGGCGCGCCGCCTCACGGGGACGCTCGTCCAGCCAGCGCAGCATCGCGCCTTCGGCCTCGACCGTAAGCGGCAGGCCGACAGCCTCATAGACCCGGGATACCTGTCCGATCGGGTTCGCCACCGCATCGTCGAACGCGATATCGGTGACGCGGGCAGCATCGTCAGACCAGCCGTCACGGATCGCCATGGCCCGGTCATTCGTCCAGCCCATCCGCTGCAACCATTGCGCGCCGACCCGATTCACGTCGACGTCGTCGGCATGCATCGCGTGCAGGGTCGCATTCAGGCTCGCCCCGGAAGCGATCGTGGTGCGCGGGTCGCGGTGCATGTGCACGATGTGCAGGTCCGCGAACTGCACGCGCAGCAGGTCCAGGTAGCCGAGGTGTGCCGGCGACTTGAGCACCCAGCGCTGAGGCGACCACGCCCCGCCCGGATTTCTTTGCCGTTTCTGCCACTGCAGGAACTGCAGCATGCGGTGCAGATAGTCGTAGGCGGGGGTGAAATCCTGCTCGTCTAGCCAGGACCGGTAGTTGGGAAGGTGTGCACCGGCTTCGGGGACATGCGACAAAAACGTGTCGGCCAGAAAGACGATCTCTTCTTCGGCTTCTTGGGCATACATCGGGTGGATGGCGAACAGATCCGGTGCCAACTCGCGGGATTTCGCTTCGCGGGCTTCGCTGATGGCGATGCGTGGATCGACACCGGTGAACTGGTGGTCGAGCCGCGGCGCGGTCTCGACGACCTCCCAGCCGTAGGCGCAATTGAAACGTGGGTCGGCGGCCAGTAGCCGTTGCAGCAACGTTGTCCCGCTGCGCATCATCCCGACGACGACGACGGGCGCGGCGATCTGCTCGTCGAGGATCTCCGGGTGGCGGCGGATCCACTCCTGGGCGCGCAGCCGCATTCGCAGGCTGTGCACGATGCCCGACCGCAAGATATGCACTCCGACGGCGTTCAGATCGGCACCCGCATAGTCGGCCAGTAGCACGCTCAGCGGGCGTTCGAAATCCCCTGGGCCCCAATCGGTCAGCGCCTCCTTGCGCTGCGCATCGCCTAGCACGGTGGCTAGCTCAAAGGGGCTGTCAAAGGCGTTCGGATTGCCCACGCGGTCAGAACTTCAAATGCTGGCTGACGTCGCCGACCTGGTCGACGAACATGATGCGGCTGTCGAACCACCACACACCGTCCAGCCGGTGAAAGGTGTCCTTGTAGTGCCCGGTCACGATCACCTGCAGCGGCAAATCGGGTGTGGCCTGGGTGACGCAGTAGTAGGACGTGCTGCGCGCGGTTCCTTCGGCCTCGTTGACGTAGAGCTGCACGTTGCTCGTGTTGTGCTTGGTTTTCGGGGTGCCGTCCTCGTAGATCTTCGTCGCCATGTTGTACAACTTCCGCACCCCGGCGCTCCCCTCGAACACCGTCTCAGGCGGCCCGTTCTCGACGCCGCAAATACGCCCGTGCGCGAAGATCTCGGCAACCGCGTCCAAGTCTCCGGCGTCCAGCCGTTCGGCGTAGGTGTAGATCAGGTTGGTGATTTCCTGCGCACTTTCACTCATGTCGAATCACCCTGAACAGACTCCAATTTTCTTGGCTTCTCCGTCGCTTTTTACGGCGGCCGTACACCGCCGCAGACAATGGTGGCAGAACTGACCGGTGTTGCGGTCATTCGGGGTCGAATAGGCCACTATCCCCGATGGTGGCGACCCGCTTCGCCCGGCTCCGGCCGCGCTCGCGATCGCCACTACGCCCGATGGTGGCGACCCGCTTCGCCCGGCTCCGGCCGCGCTCGCGATCGCCACTACGCCCGATGGTGGCGACCCGCTTCGCCCGGCTCCGGCCGCGCTCGCGATCGCCACTACGCCCGATGGTGGCGACCCGCTTCGCCCGGCTCCGGCCGCGCTCGCGATCGCCACTACGCCCGATGGTGGCGACCCGCTTCGCCCGGCTCCGGCCGCGCTCGCGATCGCCACTACGCCCGATGGTGGCGACCCGCTTCGCCCGGCTCCGGCCGCGCTCGCGATCGCCACTACGCCCGATGGTGGCGACCCGCTTCGCCCGGCTCCGGCCGCGCTCGCGATCGCCACTACGCCCGATGGTGGCGACCCGCTTCGCCCGGCTCCGGCCGCGCTCGCGATCGCCACTACTCTGATCGCCGTGACTTCACCTTGGTCGCCGAGCCGACTCGGCAACTTGACCGGCAAGCGAGTCGTCGTGACGGGAGCTACCAACGGCGTCGGGCTGGGCACGACCCGCGCCCTTGCCCACGCCGGCGCGCACGTGATCCTGGCCGTCCGCAACACCGAACTCGGCGCTCAACGCGCCGCTGAGGTAGGCGGCTCGACGTCCGTCGTCAAGTTGGACCTCGCCGATCTGGCTTCGGTGCGCGCCTTTCCCGGCCTGGTCGACGGCGACATCGACATTCTGATCAACAACGCGGGCACCATTGCCGACCGCCGTGCAGACACGGTCGACGGGTTCGAGATGACGCTGGGCACCAACCTGCTCGGGCCTTTCGCGCTGACCAACCTGCTATTGCCCCGGGTGCGTTCGCAGATCATCAATGTCGGCTCCGACGCGCACCGGACGGCGAAGCTACGCCTCGACGACATGCACCTGCGCAACAACAAATGGACGCGACTTGGCGCCTATGCGGTGTCGAAGCTGGCAGTGATGTTGTGGGGGCTGGAGCTGGACCGCAGACTGCGTGCCGCCGGATCGCCGGTGGTCACCCAACTCACCCACCCTGGCTGGGTGGCATCGAATCTGTCGCAGATCTCCGACTCGCCACTGATGTCGCTCGCGCACAAAACGGTCAAGGCTGTTGGCGACCGGTTTGCTAACGACGCCGACCAAGGGGCGGCGCCCACGCTGTACTGCATCAGCGAACCCATCCCGCCGGGCAGCTACGTTGGCGTCAGCGGCAGGTTGGGCCTGCTTGGTGCGCCGGCGCTGATCGGCCGCACGGTGCTCGCCAGCGACTATGGCGCCGCCGCGCGGCTGGTGGCTTTCGCCGAGCAAGAGACCGGGACGACCCTGTCGGTGTCCCATGGGTGAACTCGACAACACCGTCGCCGTCATCACCGGCGCGGCACGCGGCCAGGGCCGCAGCCACGCCGTCGCGCTCGCCGAACAGGGCGCCGACATCATCGCGGTGGATATCTGTGCCGACATCGAGGCAATTCCCTACTCGTTGGGCACCAAATCCGATCTCGACAAGACCGCGGGACTGATTGAAGCCGCCGGCCGCCGGGTAGTGCCCGTCGTAGCCGACGTCCGTGACCTAACCCAGCTGGAAGAAGGAGTGCAAGCCGGGATCGACGAACTCGGCGACGTCGATATCGTCGTCGCAAACGCCGGGGTGGTCGCGATCGGAGACCCGAACGCCCACAATGAACCGGTGTTCACCACGATCGTGGACACCAACCTCAAAGGTGTTTGGCACACGCTGCTTGCCACGGTGCCCTCGATCATTCGCAAGGGTCGGGGTGGATCGGTCGTTCTGGTCAGCTCGTCGCAGGGCCTGACCGGCCGGGGCGGTGACGGCAGTGCCGCGATGTTCGCCTATGCGGCGTCAAAGCACGGTGTCGTCGGGCTGATGCGCTCGGCGGCGAACGCGTACGGTCCCCATAAGATCCGGGTCAACTCGGTGCATCCCAGCGGCGTAGCGACGCCGATGATTCTCAACGACTTCGTCGTCAACCGCATGTTGGAGAATCCGAACGCTGCCGTCTCGCAGATGCTGCTGCCCGACGTGCCATTAGTCGAATCCCAAGACGTTACGGAAGCCGTGCTCTGGCTCGTCAGCCCGCGATCGCGATACGTGACTGGCGTGACCGTGCCCGTGGACGCCGGCCACCTAGTGATGTAGGGGTCGTGTAGCGGCAGTTAGCCGCGGGTGACCTTGCCGGCTTTGATGCAGGACGCGCAGGCGTTTAACCGCTGCTTGTTGCCGCCGGGACGGGCCACGACGTGCACGGTCTGAACGTTGGGGTCCCACCGACGGCTGGTGCGGCGGTGGGAGTGGGACACCGACTTGCCGAAGCCGGGGCCTTTCCCGCAGATATCGCACACAGCGGCCATGTTGAAGCTCCTCAAATCTCCTGCTAGGGGTCCGGCAACTCGAGAATCGGGAGCCGGGACAGCCCAGGTTGATACCGGGCCCGTCCAGGATACCGACTTTCGTGGGCAACCTCCAAAACGGCCACTTGCCACTGACACGTTACGTCGGTGCTGTCACCCACTCTGGCTAGGCTCATTGGGCCGGTTCGACCCGCAGGCGTGTGGTTTCGCGGGCGGCCAGCGCAGCGTTGCCGAGCTAGGCTGGCGCCCACCGGCGGGCTGGCGCGGAGGAGGTGGGTCACACTGGGCACTTCGGATCGTCTGCTGGACGCGTCCGCCCTGCGGGACTGGGCGCACACCGCCGTCAGCGACCTGATCACCCACATCGACGAGATCAACCGGCTCAATGTCTTCCCGGTCGCCGACTCCGATACCGGCGCCAACATGCTGTTCACCATGCGTTCCGCGCTGGCGGAAGCCAATGCAGGAGCCAACGCCGGAGCCGCCTCGGAGGCGGCGGGCCCGGGGTGCGTCGCCCGGGCCGCGGCCGCCATGTCGGCGGGTGCGCTGAACGGGGCGCGCGGCAACTCGGGCGTGATCCTGTCCCAGATCCTCCGTGGAATCGCCGACGTCACGGCGACTGCGGCCGCGGATTCCGGCGGTGAACTCCTCGAGATCGATGTCGCCCTCTTCTGCGCCGCGTTGCGCCGCGGCGTCGAGCTGGTTATCGCGTCGATGGGCGGCCAGGAGATCCCGGGGACCATCGTCTCGGTGCTCCGGGCCGCCGCGGGTGCGGCCGAGGAGTGCGCCAAGGGCGGGGAGGGGCTGGGCCGGGCGATCACGGCCGCGGGCGAGGCCGCCGTGATCGCGCTGGAGAAGACCCCCGAGCAACTCGACGTGCTCGCCGACGCCGGTGCCGTGGACGCCGGCGGCCGCGGCTTATTGGTACTGCTGGACGCGCTGCGTTCCACGGTCACCGGGCAGGCGCCCGCACGGGCGGTGTATGAGCTGTCGCCGCGCACCGTCGCCCTTCTCGGACGTACTGGCTACTACGACCGACCGGCCGGCGCCGCAATTCGAGGTGATGTACCTGCTCGGCGGTTGCGATAGCGCAGCGGTGGACGCGCTGCGTGATCGGCTCGGTGAACTCGGTGAATCGGTCGCGATCACCGCCGCGCCATCGACAACTCAGGGCGGTTACTCGGTGCACGTGCACACCGACGACGCCGGCGCCGCGGTTGAAGCGGGCTTGGTGGCCGGACGGCTGAGCCGGATTGTGGTCTCGGCGCTGACCTCCGGAACCACCAGACTGCCGGCGGGTGGCTGGACCAGGGAACGCGCGGTGCTGGCCGTCGTCGACGGAGACGCCGCCGCCGAGTTGTTCGCCGGTGAGGGCGCCTGCGTGCTGCAAAGAGGTTCGGACGCGAGCGATCCAAACACCGACATCAGCGCCCACCAATTGGTGCGAGCCGTGGTGGATACCGGTGCGGCGCAGGTGATGGTTCTGCCCAACGGTTATGTGGCCGCCGAGGAACTGGTCGCCGGCTGCACCGCGGCCATTGGCTGGGGAATCGACGTAGTGCCGATACCGACCGGGTCGATGGTGCAGGGGCTGGCCGCCCTCGCTGTGCACGAACCGGGCGGGCAGGCGGTCAACGACGGCTACACGATGGCCCGCGCCGCCGGCGGTGCCCGGCACGGATCGGTGCGCATCGCGAGCGAGAGCGCGTTGACCTGGGCCGGTCGCTGTTCGCCCGGCGACGGTCTGGGTATCTCGGGCGACGAGGTGTTGATCGTGGCGCCCGACGCGGCTGGAGCCGCGATCGGCCTGCTCGACCTGTTACTCGCGTCGGGCGGTGATCTGGTGACGGTGCTGGTCGGTGCCGGCATCGACGGCGACGCCGATGTCACCGCGATCGGCGACATCCTCGAAGAACACGTGCATGACAACCATCCGGGCACCGAGCTGCTGATCTATCTCACCGGTCATCGGGGTGACGCGCTGTTGATCGGGGTCGAGTAGCGATGGTGTCACTGTCCGACCGGCTGGACTACATCGTCGGCGCCAAGGCAGCCGATCTGCTCGACGAGGTATTCGGCATCCGGACGGTCGACGATCTGTTGCGCCACTACCCGCGTAGCTACACGGAGGGTGCGGCCGTGCGTGACGCCGACCGTTTTGGTCAGGAATCGCCGGAAGAGGGCGAGCACATCACCATCGTCGACACCATCACGCGGGTGGATGAGCGGTGGATGAAAAAGCGCCCCAAAAACACGATGTTGCTCGTCACGGTTGGCGCCGGCAATAACAAGATCACCGCTACGTTCTTCAACGCGCGTTTCATCAAGAGAGTGCTCACCGAGGGCACCAAGGTGATGTTGTCGGGTGAGCTCGGGTCCTACAAAGGCGTGATGCAACTGACGCACCCGGAGTTCCTGATCCTTGACTCTCCGGATGGGAAGAACCACGGCACCGTTTCACTGCGCAGCATCGCCAAGGCTTCGCAGGCAGCAAGCGGAGAGCTGTCGATGTCGGATTTCGAACGGAGCTTCTTCCCGATCTATCCGGCAAGCGCAAAATTGCAGAGCTGGGATATTTTCGGCTGCGTCCGCCAAGTGCTCGACGTGCTCGATCCGGTGGATGACCCCGTTCCGGCCGAGCTGTGCGCCCAGCTGAGGTTAATCTCCGAAGATGCGGCTCTGCGCGCCGTCCATCTCTCCGAGAACAAGCACGAACGAGAGCGCGCGCGTGAGCGGCTGGCCTTCGATGAAGCCGTCGGCCTGCAGTGGGCACTGGCAGCCCGCCGGCATGGCGAGCTCTCGGAATCAGGTCCACCGGCGCCACGGCAATCTCATGGTCTGGTTGCGCAACTGTTGCAGCGGTTGCCGTTCGAGCTCACCGCAGGGCAGCGCGAGGTGCTCGACGTGCTGTCCGACGGGCTCGCGTCGACACGCCCGCTGAACCGGCTGCTGCAGGGCGAGGTCGGGTCGGGCAAGACCATCGTCGCGGTACTGGCGATGCTGCAGATGGTCGATGCGGGTTACCAGTGCGCGATGCTGGCGCCAACTGAAGTGCTTGCCGCACAACATCTTATCTCAATCACCAATGTGCTGGGCCCGCTGGCGACAAGGGGCCAACTGGGTGGGGCCGACGAATCTACCCGGGTGGCACTGATCACCGGGTCAATGACAGCCGCGCAGAAAAAGCAGATCCGTACCGAGATTGCCAGCGGTCAAGTCGGTGTTGTGATAGGCACCCACGCCTTGCTGCAGGACGCGGTGGAGTTCCACAATCTAGGCATGGTGGTGGTCGACGAACAGCACCGCTTCGGGGTCGAGCAGCGAGACCAGTTGCGGGCTAAGGCTCCTGCTGGCATCACGCCGCATCTGTTGGTGATGACCGCCACGCCGATACCCCGCACCGTGGCGCTCACCGTCTACGGTGACCTGGAAACCTTGACGCTGCGCGAACTTCCACGCGGACGCCAGCCGATCGCATCCAACGTCATCTTTGTCGCGGACAAACCCGCGTGGCTCGACCGCGCCTGGCAGCGCATCGCCGAAGAGGTTGCGGCGGGCCGCCAGGCCTACGTGGTGGCGCCGCGGATCGACGAGACCGACGAGCCCAAGAAAAGCCTCAAACAAGGTGAGCGACAACCTCCCAGACCCTCGGCAACGGCCGAGGGACTTTTCGTGCGCCTACATTCCGGCAAGCTGGCGGATCTGCGGCTTGGGCTGATGCACGGGAAGTTGCCCGCCGACGAGAAGGAGGCCGCGATGACGGCCTTCCGGACCGGCCAGATCGATGTCCTGGTGTGTACCACCGTCATTGAGGTGGGCGTCGACGTCCCAAACGCCACAGTCATGTTGGTCATGGACGCCGACCGTTTCGGTATCAGCCAGCTGCATCAGCTGCGCGGCCGCATCGGCCGCGGCGAACATCCAAGTCTGTGCCTGTTGGCCAGCTGGGTGCCGGAGGGATCGCCGGCCGGTCGGCGGCTGTCTGCGGTCGCCGAAACGCAAGACGGTTTCGCGCTGGCTGACCTGGACCTCAAAGAGCGCCGGGAAGGCGACGTGCTGGGGCTCAAACAGTCCGGTAGGAGGGGCAGCCTGCGGCTACTCTCGCTGGCCGACCACCTGGTGTATATCGAGGCCGCCCGGGAGTTTTGCACCCGTGCTTACGCGGATGCGGGCTCGCACCCCGGATTGGCTTTACTGGCAGCACGATTCACTGACACCGACCGCATCGAATATTTAGACAAGTCATGAACCGAAAGCTCCTGCTGTGGTTGTCCGCCGCCGCCGTGCTCGCGGTGGTCGTCGCCTATCAGACGTTGGGATCAACGGCGGCCAGGCACGCCCTGGAGGTCGCCGCGCGCGCCGACGTCCCGACGGTGCAACCCGGCGCCGATGTGCTGGCGGGAATTGTCGTGCTGCCGCAGCGGAACCGACGCTACGACTACCGCCGGCCGGCGTTTGGCGATGCGTGGGACGACAACAACGACGCCCCCGGCGGGCATAACGGATGTGACACTCGCGACGACATCCTCAACCGCGACCTCGTCGACAAGACGTATGTGTCGATCAAGCGCTGCCCGGACGCGGTGGCCACCGGTATTCTGCACGACCCGTATACCAACACCACCATCGCCTTCCAGCGCGGCGCCCAGATCGGCGAATCGGTACAGATTGATCACATCGTCCCGCTCTCGTACGCCTGGGACATGGGTGCCTACGACTGGCCCGCGGCTGAGCGGCTGCGTTTCGCCAACGACCCGGCCAATCTGCTCGCCGTCGAAGGCCAGGCCAATCAGGACAAGGGCGATTCGCCGCCGGCGCTATGGATGCCGCCCAACAAAGCCTTCGCCTGCCAATACGCCGTACAATTCATCGCCGTGCTGCGCGGCTACCAGTTACCGGTCGAGCAGGCGTCCACCGACGTACTGCGTCAGGCCGCAGCGACCTGCCCGACCGGCTAGGCGCGCGGGCGGACACCCAGCGAGTCTACCGAGACTAATGTGGTACCGGTGTGTAATGTGCTGCGTCGGTGGTGAATTCGGGTCTGCCGTAGGTCGCCAGCCGGAGTTTGAGGAGCCCGATGACGTATGCGTCGGCGATGTCTCGAAGCACGGGGATGCGGCTGGCGTGGGTCACGGCTGTGAAACGCCCGAAGATGAAGGGCGCGGTCAGGGCGATGCGCACGAGATCCGTCGGCTCGAGTGAGACGCCCATGGCCTCCGCGATCTCGCGATCACCGTTGCAGAACGTGCGAACAAACGTGAGCTTGCTGAAACTCTTCTCGACCGCTTCGGCGCAACGGTCGAACAGGGTGGTGTTGGGACGCAGATAGGCCGCCATCGTGCCGCGAACGAGTTCACTACAGATGTCGTCGAATCCGTGGCGTAGCAGAGCCGAGCGGGCGTGCATGATGTGCACGATGTCGGCGGGCGCCGTGGGCAGTAGTTCCTCCGGCAGGCCAAGCAGAAAGCAGCGATACCGAGCGAATTCGATGAGGGCGCGTTCGTCGTCGGTGAACTCCGTCCTGCCCTCATGTCGGACTTTGCGGGCCAGCAGATACTGGCCGATCATTCCGGCGGGCATCTGGTCGACCTGCGGCACCGGCATGCCGTAGATGGCGGTATCCCATTTGTCCGATTTCTTCAGCGCGTTGTAGCGGACCATCGAGTGCATCAACCGGACCATGGCGGCCGCCTCGAATCCTGGACCGTGGCGGTCCAGCGCCCCGGGCAGCGTGGTGACGGCGAAGAAACTGGCCGTCTCGTTGACCCGTCGGGCGGCCCGCCGCCCAGATAGCGCGCCGGTGAGAGCCATCGGCAGTGCGGCATAGGAATTGGTGAAGGTCGCGATGAACGCTCCGCGCGTGATGAACGGGGCCAACAACGCCGCGGGAATGCGATCCTGCCGGGCGCCGTCGCGCACCAGACCGAAATCGATCCACGCCGGAGTGGCTTCCATCGCGGCGATGAAGGAGGCCAGTTCGGGGGGCGCGTCCGGCACCGCATCGATTCCCTCCCGGCAGGCGGTCTTGAGCATGTCGATCAGGTGCGTGACGCTCTGCGTTGCCATCAGCGCCGCATAAGGGTCGGCGACAACGTCGCCGAGTAGGGTGGCCGTGCCGATCAATTCGGTGACGCGGTCGTCGTCCAGGATCGGTTCGCGGTCCGCGACCCACTCCGGCAGTGCGGATTCGATCCCGGGCTGGGTGGCCAATCGCTCCGGTTGGAGATCGAAGTCGAAATCCCCGTAGAGGGCGGGCTGCAAATCGCGCTGGCTCCGGACTCGCTGAGCGAGCTCGGGATAGTAAGTGACCAACACACCCTCCCTCGTGGGCCGTACTGGTTAGCTAAGTGCCGGCGTAAGTCTCCGGGTCCTCGCGCACCCGGGTGCCGTCGTTGAGCCCATTGATCGCTTCCATATGCTCAGCGGCTAATTCGAAGTCGAAGACTTCGATATTACTGGCAATGCGCTCGGCTTTGGACGAGCGGAAAATGACTGCGTTACCCAGTTGCAGATTCCACCGCAGTAATACCTGCGCGGGTGTCTTGCCATACTCGCCGGCGACCGAGGCCACTGTTGGGTTATCCATCAGCCGACCGAGAACCAGCGGGGTGTATGACTGCGTGACCACATTGTGTTGCGCGTCAGAATGGCGCAGATCCGCCTGGTTGAGCAGTGGGTGCAGCTCGATCTGGTTGACCGCCGGCGTGACGAAGCTGAGGTCGATGACCGCGGTGAGATGATCCTCGGTGAAGTTGGATACGCCGATCGAGCGGGCATACCCATCTCCGCGGGCCTGGATCAGGCCGCCCCAGGCGTCAACATAGTTGCCCACCGATGGGGCCGGCCAGTGAATCAGGTAAAGGTCGACGTAATCCAGGCCGAGTCGCTCCAAGCTCGCCAAACACGCCTGGGGGGCCTTGCTGAAACCCTGGTCCGCGGTAGCCAGCTTGGTGGTGACGAACAATTCCGCGCGGGGAATCCCGGATGCGGCAATCGCGCGACCAACCGCCACCTCGTTGCCGTAGGCGGCGGCGGTGTCGATGAGCCGGCAACCGATTTCCAGTGCCGCCGACACCGCGCGCTCGGTCTCGTCGTCCGACAGTTCCGCGACGCCGAGGCCAAGGACCGGCATCGTGTTTTCGTCATTGAACGTGATCGAGGGGACAAGGGCCCCCGATGTGCCGGCCAACGTCAATCACCTGCCTGTGAAATTGAAGGTTCGTGGATTCGGACCAAGACGGGTCCCATCATCCAGTGAGGATATCGACGCCATTTCATCGGGGCTGAGTTCGAAATCGAACACGTCGAAGTTGCTCACGATCCTTGAGGGGTTCACCGACTTGGGGATGACGATATTACCGAGCTGGATATGCCACCTGATCAACACCTGAGCGGGTGCCCGGCCGCAGCCTTCGGCCACGGCAGTGACGGTCGGATGAGTAAGTAACGCGCCTTGTCCCAGCGGGGCCCATGCTTCTGTCGCGATGCCGTGATGGGCGTGGGCCTCCCGCAATTCTGCTTGGGGGAATCGCGGGTGCAGTTCGATCTGGTTGACCGCCGGGACGATGCCGGTGGCGTCGATGAGAACGGTGAGGTGCTCGGGCTCGAAATTGCTGACTCCGATGGAACGGATCCGGCCCTGGTCGCGCAGAGTGGTGAAAGCTTTGAAGGTTTCCACGTATTTGTTGAGCGCAGGTTGCGGCCAATGAATCAGGTAGAGATCGAGATAGTCGAGCCCGAGCCGGCTCATGCTCGCGTCGAATGCCTTCAGTGTGCTGTCGTAGCCTTGGTCCGCATTCCACAGTTTGGTCACCAAGTAGAGTTGGTCCCGAGGCACGCCGGAATCGGCAACCGCTCGCCCGACCTCGCGCTCGTTCCGGTAGGCCGCGGCGGTGTCGACATGCCGGTACCCGGCGCGCAGCGCAGCGGTTACCGCCAGCTCGGTGTCCGCAGGGGGGACCTGGAAAACGCCGAGCCCGACGGTGGGGATCAGATTGCCGTCGTTCAGCGTGACTATGTTTTTCTCGAGGGAGCAGCCCATGACCACGAGTCTGCCAGGCGCACCGAATCCGCACCTTCAAGCCGAACAATCACAGCTCCGGTGGACCAGTCGAGTGCAGAGCGCGGTCACCAATGTCGGCGTCAAGGTCATTCCATGGATCCCGACCCCGGCGAGGCGGATGCTGTCCGGCGGTCGTTCGGTCATCATCGACGGCAACACGCTCGATCCGACGCTCCAGCTGATGCTGTCGGGTATGCGGCTCGCCGGCATCGATGGCCTGGTTGTCGACGACGACCCAGCGGCGTCGCGCACCCACATGCGCGAGAGTTTGACGGGATTTCCCGGACCTCAGATCCACGTCACGGTCAGCGATCTGTCGATACCCGGCCCAGCCGGGCAAATCCCGGTGCGGCACTATCGACCGGCTAGCGGCGGTGCCGCAGACCTGCTGGTCTTCTACCACGGTGGCGGCTGGGCGATCGGCGATCTGGATGCCTATGACGCGCTATGCCGGTTGACGTGCCGTGACGCCAGAATTCACGTGTTATCGGTCGACTATCGGCTGGCGCCCGAGCATCGAGCCCCGGCCGCGATCGAGGATGCCTACGCGGCTTTTCAGTGGGCGTCCGAGCACGCCGCCGAACTGGGCGCAAGACCTGGACGGGTCGCCGTCGGTGGCGACAGCGCCGGCGGCAACCTCGCCGCCGTCGTGTCCCAACTGGCGCGGGACAGTGATGATCCCGCACCGGTGCTGCAGTGGCTCCTCTATCCCAGGACCGATTTCACCGCACGAACTCGATCGCTGAGCCTGTTCGCTCGTGGCTTTTTGCTGACCAAACGGGACATGGATTGGTTCGAGTCTCAATATCTGAGCCGTTCCGGTGTCGATCCCACGGATCCGCGGGTGTCGCCGCTACTGGCCGAGTCGCTGTCTGGGCTGGCGCCCGCGTTGATCGCGGTGGCGGGTTTCGATCCACTACGCGACGAAGGCGAGAGCTATGCCGCGGCGCTGCGGGCCGCCGGGACTCCCGTCGACCTGCGCTCCATGCGTTCGCTGACGCACGGCTTTGCCAACCTCTTTCCGCTCGGCGGTGACAGCGCTGCCGCGACCAGCGAGCTGATATCGGCTCTGCGTGCGCACCTGAGCCGGGTCTGATCTCAAGCTTCGATCGCGCCGGTACGCTGGAAACGCCGTCGCCCGGCTAACCGGGACACATCGAGCACGTGAGGATCAGCGAACCTGTGGCCGACAAAAAGAGTCCCCCGCGATTCGACCTGAAGTCGACCACCGGTAAGTCCGGTCGGCTCGTCCAGATCCTCGGTACCGCGGTCGTGGTGATTTTCGCGGTCGCCGTCGTCGGCTACATCGTGATATCGCATCACGACAAGAAGAGCGCCACCAACGGACAGGGCGATACGGTGCGGGTCGCGTCGAGCAACGTGGTCGACGCGCCCGGAACGAAAAATCCTAAGGCCGTCGTCTCGTTTTACGAGGATTTCCTATGTCCGGCCTGCGGCAATTTCGAGCGGACCTTCGGGCCGACGGTGGCCAAGCTGATCGACGTCGGAGCCATTGCGGCCGACTACTCCATGGTCTCTATTCTCGACAGTCAGAAGAACCAGAACTATTCGTCGAGGGCCGGCGCTGCGGCCCTATGCGTGGCCGACGAGTCCAACGATGCGTTCCGGATTTTCCGGACCCACCTCTTCGATGACGGCGTCCAGCCCGATGAACGCGGAACCTCGTTCCCCGATAACGCGAAGTTGATCGAAATCGCCCGTCAGGCCGGGGTAGTCGGCAAGGTGCCGGATTGCGTGAACAGCGGGAAGTACCTCGACAAGGTCACCGCCGAGGCGGCACTCGCGGGTATCAACGCGACCCCCACGATCAAGATCAATGGCGACAACTATGAGCCCACGACACCGGACGCCTTGGTCGCCAAGATCAAGAGCATCGTGGGCGATGTGCCGGGCATCGACACGGTTCTCACACCTGCGAAATCGTGACGGTTGCGGTGTCAGCGCAATCGACTGAGCAATCCGACCTGACGCCGGCTCCCTCGCGTGATGTGCGCGTTCCCGTGCCCAGTGCGTGGTGGGTGCTGATCGCGGGCGCAATCGGCTTGGTGGCCTCGATGACGCTGACGGTGGAAAAGATCGAAATCCTGCTCAACCCGTCGTACGTGCCGTCGTGCAACATCAACCCGATCGTGTCGTGCGGCTCGGTGATGACCACAGCGCAGGCGTCGGTGCTGGGCTTTCCCAACTCGCTGCTCGGCATGATCGGCTTCACAGTGGTAGTGGTCACCGGTGTGCTTGCGGCAGCGAAAGTCCCTCTGCCGCGCTGGTATTGGGCCGGGCTGGACGCCGGCATCCTGGTGGGTGCGGTGTTCGTGCATTGGCTGATCTTTCAGAGCCTCTACCGCATCGGGGCGTTGTGCCCATACTGCATGGTGGTCTGGGTAGTCACCCTCACGCTGCTGGTGGTGGTGACGTCGATCGCGTTTGGTCCCTCGCTCGAGGCTTCGACCGCCGTGGTGCGGACGTTGTTTCAATGGCGATGGTCGATCGCAGTGCTCTGGTTCACCGGGGTGTTTCTGCTGATCATGGTGCGCTTCTGGAACTATTGGTCGACACTTGTTTAAGTGTCTTTAACTGATGCGGTGCGACGAGGGTAGGGGTCGAGGGTGATCTCCAAAGTGCTGGTGGCCAATCGCGGGGAGATCGCGATTCGCGCGTTCCGCGCCGCTTACGAACTGGGCGTTGGCACTGTTGCCATCTACGCGTACGAGGATCGAAATTCGCAGCACCGGCTCAAAGCCGATGAGTCCTACCAGATAGGAGAGGTCGGTCACCCGGTCCGCGCGTACCTGTCCGTCGACGAAATCGTGGAGACGGCACGACGGGCGGGTGCGGACGCCGTCTACCCGGGCTACGGATTCTTATCGGAGAACCCGGACCTGGCCGCGGCATGCGCGGCCGCGGGCATCACTTTTGTCGGTCCCAACGCCGAAGTGCTTGAGCTGACCGGAAATAAGTCCCGGGCGATTGCGGCGGCCCGCGAAGCCGGTCTGCCGGTGCTCTCCTCGTCGGCGCCGTCAGCCTCTGTCGACGAGCTGCTATCGGCGGCAGCCGACATGCGGTTCCCGTTGTTCGTCAAGGCGGTCGCCGGGGGCGGGGGCCGTGGGATGCGCCGCGTCAGTGATGTCGCGGCGCTGTCCGAAGCGATCGAAGCCGCCAGCCGGGAGGCCGAGTCGGCGTTCGGAGATCCCACCGTTTATCTCGAGCAGGCGGTGCTCAACCCACGCCACATCGAGGTTCAGATCCTGGCCGACAACCTCGGCAACGTGATCCACCTCTACGAGCGCGACTGCAGCCTGCAGCGCCGCCATCAGAAGGTCATCGAACTCGCGCCCGCGCCCAACCTGGCCGGCGAACTACGCGACAAGATGTGCGCCGACGCGGTTTCGTTCGCCCGCCACATCGGGTACAGCTGCGCAGGCACCGTCGAGTTTCTGCTGGACGAGAATGGCCACTACGTCTTCATCGAGATGAATCCCCGGATCCAGGTGGAGCACACCGTCACCGAGGAGATCACCGACGTCGACCTGGTGTCGAGCCAGCTGCGCATCGCGTCGGGGGAGACACTCGACGACCTGGGTCTGCGCCAGCAAGACATCGTGCCCCACGGTGCCGCACTACAGTGCCGGATCACCACCGAGGATCCGGCCAACGGCTTCCGGCCGGACACCGGACGCATCAGCGCGCTGCGCACCCCCGGTGGTGCGGGCATCCGGCTGGACGGCAGCACCAACCTGGGCGCCGAAATCAGCGCGCACTTCGATTCGATGCTGGTCAAGCTGACCTGTCGGGGCCGCGACTTCCCGACCGCGGTGGCCAGGGCGCGCCGGGCGATCGCGGAGTTCCGGATCCGCGGAGTGTCAACGAATATCCCGTTCCTGCAGGCGGTTCTGGACGACCGGGACTTCCAGGCCGGCCGCGTCACCACATCGTTCATCGACGAGCGGCCGCAGCTGTTGACTGCGCGCGCCTCTGCTGACCGTGGCACGAAGATCCTCAACTACCTGGCCGACGTCACCGTCAACAAGCCGCATGGCACCCGCCCGTCGCCGGTGTATCCGCACGACAAGTTGCCCGATATCGATCTGGAGGCGCCGCCGCCGGCCGGGTCCAAGCAACGACTGGTCGAGCTGGGGCCCGAGGGCTTCGCGCGCTGGTTGCGTCAGTCGCCAGCGGTTGGCGTCACCGACACCACGTTCCGCGACGCCCATCAATCGCTATTGGCCACCCGCGTGCGCACCAGCGGGCTGATGGCGGTTGCGCCTTATATCGCACGGACGATGCCGCAGTTATTGTCTGTGGAGTGTTGGGGAGGTGCGACTTACGATGTGGCGCTGCGCTTCCTGAAGGAAGACCCCTGGGAGCGGCTGGCGACACTGCGCGAAAAGCTACCCAACATCTGTTTGCAGATGTTGTTGCGGGGGCGCAACACCGTCGGCTACACACCGTATCCGGAGCTGGTGACCTCGGCATTCGTCGAAGAGGCCACTGCCACCGGCGTCGACATCTTCCGCATCTTCGACGCCCTGAACAACCTGAACTCGATGCGCCCCGCGATCGACGCCGTACGCGAAACTCGTTCTGCGATAGCCGAAGTCGCGATGTGCTACACCGGCGACCTGGCCGACCCGGACGAGCAGCTGTACACGCTGGACTATTACCTGAAGCTGGCCGAGCAGATCGTCGACGCGGGCGCACACGTGCTGGCCATCAAGGACATGGCCGGTCTGTTGCGGCCGCAGGCGGCGAAACTTCTGGTCACAGCCCTGAGGAGCCGTTTCGACCTGCCCGTGCACGTGCACACCCACGACACGCCGGGCGGCCAGCTGGCAAGCTATGTGGCGGCGTGGCAGGCCGGGGCCGACGCCGTCGACGGTGCCGCCGCGCCGATGGCCGGAACCACCAGCCAGCCGGCGCTGAGCTCGATCGTCGCCGCCGCCGCGCACACCGAGTACGACACTGGACTGTCGCTCCCGGCGGTATGCGCGCTGGAGCCGTACTGGGAGGCGTTGCGAAAAGTGTATGCGCCCTTTGAATCCGGGCTGCCCGGGCCGACAGGACGGGTATACCACCACGAGATTCCGGGTGGGCAATTGTCCAATCTGCGCCAGCAGGCGATCGCGCTCGGGTTGGGGGATCGATTCGAGGAGGTCGAAGAGGCCTATGCCGGCGCGGACCGGGTGCTGGGCAGGCTGATCAAAGTCACGCCGTCATCGAAGGTGGTCGGCGACTTGGCCTTGGCGCTGGTCGGTGCGGGTGTGAGCGCGGACGAATTCGCCTCCGAGCCCGCGCGATTCGACATCCCCGAGTCCGTGCTGGGTTTCCTGCGGGGTGAGCTGGGCGACCCGGCCGGCGGGTGGCCCGAGCCTCTGCGCACCCAGGCGCTGGCCGGCCGTGGCCCGGCCAAGCCCACCCAGCAGCTCACGGCGGAGGACGAGGCGGGCCTTGCGCTGACCGGGGCCAAGCGTCAGGCCACCCTGAACCGCCTGTTATTTCCTGGTCCAACAAAGGAATTCGAAGAGCATCGAGAGACGTTTGGCGACACTTCGCAATTGTCGGCCAACCAGTTCTTCTACGGCCTGCGGCAGGGCGACGAGCACCGGGTGAAACTGGAGCGCGGGGTTGAGCTGTTGATTGGGCTTGAAGCCATCTCCGACCCCGACGAGCGTGGCATGCGAACGGTGATGTGCATCATCAACGGCCAGCTGCGCCCAGTGCTGGTGCGCGACCGCAGCATCGCCAGCACGGTTCCTGCCGCGGAGAAGGCCGACCGTGCGAATCCCGATCACGTTGCCGCGCCGTTCGCCGGGGTGGTCACGGTGGGCGTGTCCGAGGGCGACCAGGTGAGCGCGGGCCAGACCCTCGCCACCATCGAGGCGATGAAGATGGAAGCCCCGATCACCGCCCCCAAGGACGCCACCGTGGCGCGGGTGGCGGTGTCGAACACCGCTCAGGTGGAGGGCGGGGATCTGCTGGTGGTGCTGAGCTGACCGCGCCGGCGACGATGCAGAGCGAAGCGATGAGAAGGAGCGGCGCAAGTGGGGAGCGGCGCAGTTAATGAGGATTGTCGGCGGCGTCGCGAGTGGCAGGCACATTGTCGTCCCGCCGCGCGGGACTAGGCCGACCACCGATCGGGTGCGCGAGTCGTTGTTTAACATCTTGAGCGCCCGACGCGATCTGACCGGCTTGGCGGTATTGGATCTCTACGCCGGCTCGGGCGCACTGGGACTCGAGGCGCTGTCGCGTGGTGCAGCCTCCGCGCTGTTCGTTGAGTCCAGTCAGCGCGCCGGGGCCATCATCACGCGCAACATCGAGGCGCTGGGTCTGGCCGGGGGCACGCTGCGCCGGGGCGCGGTGACGGCCGTCCTGGCCTCCGGGGCTCCCGCACCGGTGGACCTCGTCCTGGCCGACCCGCCCTACGACGTCGCGGCGGCCGAGGTTGACTCGGTTTTGCTGGCTCTGAAAACCCACGGCTGGGCGCGCGAGGGAACCGTTGCGGTGGTGGAGCGTGCTGCCGCAAGCGCGCCGCTGACCTGGCCGGCCGGCTGGTCTGTGTGGCCCGAACGCGTGTACGGCGACACCCGTTTGGAGCTGGCCGAATGGCCCTGAGCAGGGTGTACCGTACCGGTACATGAGCGGCGCGGTATGTCCCGGATCATTTGACCCGGTGACGTTGGGTCACATAGACGTCTTCGAACGTGCCGCGTTGCAGTTCGACGAGGTGGTGGTCGCGATCCTTTTCAATGCCGCCAAAAAGGGCATGTTCGACCTCGACGAGCGGATCGCGATGATCGAGGAGTCGACCGCACACCTGCCCAATTTGCGGGTCGAGGCCGGACAGGGTCTGGTGGTCGACTTCGTCACGTCCCGCGGGATGACCGCGATTGTGAAGGGATTGCGTACCGACACCGACTTCGAATACGAGCTGCAGATGGCGCAGATGAACAAGCACATCGCGGGCGTCGACACGTTCTTTGTTGCGACGGCGCCGCAGTATTCGTTCGTGTCGTCGTCGCTGGCCAAAGAGGTCGCGATGCTGGGTGGTGATGTGTCGGCCCTACTGTCCGAACCGGTGAATCGCCGGCTGCGCGAGAAGTTGTCCGGCGGCCAAGCTTAACGAAAGTAGCCGTCAGAAAACGACGGTCTGGTTGTCGTGCACGATAACTCGGTCCTGGCAATGCCAGAGCACCGCGCGCGAGAGCACCGCACGTTCGACGTCTGCGCCGACGCGAATCAAGTCGTCGACCGTGTGCGTGTGATCGACACGGACAACGTCTTGTTCGATGATTGGCCCCTCGTCGAGCACTTCGGTGACGTAGTGGGCGGTTGCGCCTACGAGCTTGACGCCGCGTTCCCGTGCTCGTTTGTACGGGGATGCGCCGACAAATGCCGGCAGGAATGAATGGTGGATGTTGATCAGTGGACAGCCGACTCCGTTGAGAAACGTCGGAGTGAGTATCTGCATGTAGCGCGCCAGCACGACAAAATCGACGTTACCTTTGAGCAACTGAAGCTGATGCTGTTCGGCCTCGGCGCGGGTTTCGCGGCTCGCGGGGATATGTATGAACGGGACACCGAAGGACCGCACGCGCTCGGCCAGATCCGGGTGGTTGGCGATAACCATCGCAACCGACATCTGAAGTTCGCCGCGACGATTGCGCCACAACAGATCTAGCAAGCAGTGATCTTCCTTGGATGCCATGATGGCGACCCGCTTAGGCTTGGCGGCCTCGGTAAAGCGGTAGTCGATACCGAACCTGTCGGCCATGGTGCTGGCGAACTCGCGGTCCAGCCCGTCGATCGCCGCGGTCAGCCCCGGCAGATGGAAGATGGCCCGTTGCAGAAACGTTCCGTTTTCCGGCGCGGTGGAGTGCTGATCCAGGGAAATTATGTTGGCGCCGGCCTGGGTGAGGAAGCTGCTCACCGCGGCGATCAGCCCTGGGCGGTCCTGGCAGCGAAGCAGCAGCCGACCGATATCGGCGGGCAGCGGAGGACCGGCGGGCGGCTGCGGATAGTTGGCAGGCTCTGAGGGGGTTGGCACCGCGAATCAACGCTTTCGGATTGTCAGGTTCGATTGCACCTATTAGCCCCCGGGACGTCCCACTCGGCTTGCGAGCCGAACAAACGCAACGTACCTCTAATTCTGGCCAGACCCCAATGATGGGGAGTTTGACCCGGACGATGGTGGTTCATGAGAAACTCATCTGGATTTCTACAGCTCAGGTATATGGCCACCTAGGCAATAGGCGTCAGCGTTGACGATTGAAGGGAATTGGCAGTGAATGAGCGACCTACCGCCGTATTGGGGCATCGCGCCGAGGCGGCTGTGAGCCCGGTTCTGGGTGGGTGGCGACCGACGACAGCTCCGCCGGGATTCGCATCGCAGGACATCGCTTACATCCTGCAATACGTGCGCCACCCGATCCACGTGGTCCGTGAAGAGGCGACCGCGCAGCTGGGCCTTGCCATGGGGGGCGAGTTGGTAAGCGCCGGCGCCTCGGACGTATCCCTGGTGGGGACCCTGCCGCCGGTATACCCGGAGTGGTTGGGTGACCGCGAGTTTTGCGAGGACCACGGGGTGCGCTTTCCCTATGTCACCGGGGCCATGGCGAATGGCATCGCGACGCCTGAGCTGGTGGTGGCGATGGCGGAGGCCGGCATGCTGGGCTTCTTTGGTGCGGGCGGCCTCTCCTATGCCGCCGTGGAGCGTGGACTGGCCGACATCCAGGAGCGGCTGGCGGGCAGAACGGGACTGGCTTGGGGCGCAAACCTGATCCACTCACCCAACGAGGCTGCACTCGAGGCACGGGTCGCCGAGCTGTTCATCGCGCGGGGCGTCCGCGTCGTCGAGGCGTCGGCGTTCATGAAGCTCACTCCGGCGGTCGTGCATTACGCGCTGTCGGGGCTGTCGACAGATCCGTCCGGCGCAATCGTCCGGACGAACCACGTAATGGCGAAGGTGTCGCGGCCCGAGGTCGCCCGTGTGTTCATGGAGCCAGCACCGGCCGCTCTGATTTCGGCGCTCGTAGCGTCCGGCAAACTGACCGCGCGAGAGGCCGAGCTTGGACGACATGTGCCGGTGGCCGAGGACATCACGGTGGAGGCCGACAGCGGCGGCCACACCGATAACCGTCCGCTGTCGGCGCTTTTCTCAGAGATCGCGCTACTACGCGACAAACTCGCGGAGCAGCACGGCCTGGACGCCCGCGTGCGCGTGGGCGCCGCCGGCGGTCTCGGCACGCCGCAGGCGGTCGCCGGCGCGTTCGCGATGGGGGCCGCGTACGTGCTGACTGGCTCGGTCAACCAATCGTGCGTCGAGTCCGGGCTTTCTCCACAGGCACGCGAAATGCTCGCTAAAGCGGGAGTGGCGGACGTGATGATGGCCCCGGCCTCCGACATGTTCGAGATGGGTGTGAATCTGCAGGTGCTTAAGCGCGGGACAATGTTCGCGCCACGCGGGAGGAAGCTCTACGAGTGGTATGCGGGCAACCCTGACCTGGCCGCTGTGGTCGCCAAACACGGTCCCGAGCTGGAAAAGATCCTGGGCAAAAGCGTTGATGAGGTCTGGGCTGAAACACAGCAGTTCTGGGAACAGCGCGACCAGGCGGTACTCGAACTCGCCACCCGGGACCCGAAGTACCAAATGGGGTTGACTTTCCGCTGGTACCTCGGAAAATCGAGTCGGTGGGCTATCGAGGGAGACCCCGCTCGCGTCATGGACTACCAGATCTGGTGCGGTCCATCTATGGGAGCCTTCAACAGCTGGGTGGCGGGCAGTTATCTGGAGCCGTGTGAGCACCGTACGGTCGTCCAGGTGGCCCTGAATTTGCTCGAAGGTGCCACTCAAATCAGCCGGGCTCAACAGGCCCGCAAATGCGGGATACCCGTCCCGGCGACCGCGTTCCGTTACATTCCGCGCCCATTGTCTTTGTAGGGCAGTGCGGTGGCTACCCGCGTCGTTTTGTAAGGCGCGGCATTTACCTGATCGTTCCCTATCGTCGGCGGCAAAAGAACAATGCTTCGATGCTGCAGATGAGCCGCGGCTACCCCTCGCGAAAAAATGCCATGGTCTAGAGGTCGGCCATGCCTAGCAACCAGGCCTGTGTGCAATTAACGCACGGCATCCGGTCAACCTTCCCCACCCCGCCACGTGCTGCGCCATGTCCAGACTGCTGGGACGTCCACCAACGTAACCGGGCCGGGCACCACTCGACGGCTGCCCGTGCAAACGTTGGGCCGGAGGCGGCCCGAATGTTACTAATCGGTACGCCTCGGCTTATTGACTATTCGTCAGTATCGAAGGCGCCCCCTCTGATAAAGTCCCGGCGAGCGCTTGACCCGTCTCGGCAGGTCAATTAGGCAATAGCTCGACGATCAGTTTTTCGATGTGACGCGGTTGGCACATCGTGCTGTTCGTCTGACTCACGCGTAAGGAGCTCCATGGGATCCAAACATCCTCCCGTCGCAGTTGTCGGGGTGAGCGCCCTGTTTCCAGGGTCTCCGGAAGCCGAGCGCTTCTGGCGCAACATCGTCGATGGGGTCGACCTGTTCTCCGACGTTCCCGCGTCGCACTGGAGCCTTGACGACTACTACGACCCCTCTCCGCGTACACCGGACAAGGTTTACGCCCGCCGTGGCGGATTCTTGCCCGATATCGATTTTTCGCCGATGGATTTCGGAATTCCGCCGAACGTCCTGCCCGCGACTGATACCGCCCAATTGCTCGGGCTGAGGGTCGCGCAGCAAGTATTGGAGGACGCCGCCGGTGGTGACTTTTCTCAGATTGATCGCGAGCGCATCAGCGTAATTCTGGGCGCGTCCGGTGGCACCGAAATGACCACTTATATGAGCGGCAGTCTGCAACGGCCGGTCTGGGAGCGTGGTCTGCGCGCTGCCGGTCTTTCTGAAGGCGAGATGGCGGCATTCAGTGAAAGTGTTGCGTCGGGCTACACGCCGTGGCAGGAGAACACATTCCCCGGACTTCTCGGCAACGTCATCGCCGGGCGGATCGCCAACCGCTTCGATCTCGGCGGTACGAACTGTGTCATCGATGCCGCGTGCGCAAGCTCGCTAGCCGCTCTCGAGGTTGGGCTCCACGAGTTGTATCTCGGCGAAGCGGACATGGTGATCGCCGGCGGAGTCGATGCCTTCAACGACATCTTGATGTTCACGTGCTTCGCCAGGGTCACCGCGCTGTCGCCTTCCGGCGACTGCCGCCCCTTCTCCGACCAATCGGACGGCACCATGCTGGGCGAGGGGCTCGCAATGCTCGCGCTCAAGCGTCTCGATGACGCCGAGCGCGATGGTGACCGGATCTACGCCGTGATCCGCGGCCTAGGCACGTCATCGGATGGCCGAGCCAAGAGCATCTACGCACCAAGCCCGGCCGGTCAAGCCAAAGCCCTTCGTCGCGCTTATTCGGCCGCGGGCTACGGCCCAGAAACGGTTGGGCTGGTGGAAGCGCACGGCACGGGCACCAAAGCCGGCGACGCCGCCGAATTCTCTGGGCTGCGAGAGGTCTTCGACGAATCCGGGCGTGCAGACCGGCAATGGTGTGCACTTGGCTCGGTCAAGTCTCAGGTCGGACACACCAAGGGGGCGGCGGGCGCGGCTGGCCTGTTCAAGGCCGTGATGGCGCTGCACCACAAGACTTTGCCGCCAACAATCAAAGTCGATCAACCCAATCCCAGCTCTCGAGATAGAGAAGTCGCCGTTTTACCTTTCGACGCAGACCAAGCCGTGGTTGGCCGACAAGGGCGTCCCGAGGCGCGCGTCCGTCAGCTCGTTCGGTTTCGGTGGCACGAACTTCCATGTCGCAGTCGAGGAGTACACGGGCGCCGGAAAGCGTGCGTGGAAGTACCGATCGTGGGATTCCGAGCTGGTAGTGCTCGGCGCACAATCGGCATCGGCACTTTCCGATCAGGCCGCTCGGCTATCTGCATCACTGGTCGAAAGCCCAGACACGTTGAGCTACATCGCGCGCAGCACACAGTCCGGGTACGACGCCGCGCAGCCCCACCGCCTCGCCGTTGTCGCCGACAACGTGTCGAACCTGCGCGCAATGCTTGATGAAGTCGCAGCGAAACTCCAGACATCCGATTGCGCAGCATCATTCAGCTCGCCAAAGGGCTATTTCTACTCGGCGCAGCAGGCCTGGGCCGGTCGCACTTTTGTTTCCGGGACAGGGTAGCCAGTACGTCGGGATGGGCGCCGACGTCCCGCAGCTCTTCGAGCCGGCACTGTCGCCGTGGGAACTTGCCCGTGCCGATCTTTTGAACGCCGAGCGCGACCTGCATCAAGTTGTCTGGCCGAAGACCGCATTCACCGATGACGAACGTGCACTGCAAACAGCTGAACTGACAAAGACCGAGTGGGCACAACCAGGAATCGGCGCGCACAGCTTAAGTCTGCTGTCGGTGATTCGTGCTCTTGGGATCGCGCCCGTTGCTGTCGGCGGACACAGCTTCGGTGAGGTCAGCGCATTGTGTGCCGCTGGTGTTTTCAGCGAAGAGGTTGCCCTTCTGATCGCCCGCGCCCGTGGTGCGCTGATGGCCGACGCGGCAAGCAACAGCGACGGAGCGATGTGTGCGGTGCCGGCGCACGTCGAGGAGGTCCGCAAGCTGATCGAGCAGTGGGGGCTTTCCGTGGTCGTCGCCAACCACAATGCCCCCGACCAGGTTGTGCTATCGGGCGACGCCACTGCCATCGACGACGCGGTGCAGCGATTTAGCGCAGCGGGCGTGAACGCGCGCCGTCTTGATGTCGCTACCGCCTTTCATTCCGAGATCGTGAGCGCGGCAACGGTTCCATTCGCCTCGTTCCTCGCGGAAGTCCCGTTCGGCCTGCCAGAGGTGCCTGTCTACGCTAACGCGACGGCTCAGCCTTACACCGGCGACGCTCAACAACTGCGGAACACGCTGGCCAACCAGATCGCCCAGCCCGTGCGGTTCGCCGAACAGATCAAGGCGATGTGGCAGGCCGGCGCGCGCACGTTCGTCGAGGTCGGCCCCGGCAGCGTGCTGACAAATCTTGTCGGCAAGTGTCTCGCGGGCCAGGAACATGCCGCGGTGTCGCTGGATGCCAAGGGCAGAAACGGCATTCGATCGCTTTGGATTGGATTAGCCCAACTCGCGGCCGCGGGCGTCCCAATGAATTTCGAACGTCTTTGGGCTGACTACCGCCTCGGCGACGATCCGCGCACTCGGGAGCAGCCAAAGCTGACCCTGAAGATCAATGGATCCAACTATGGAAGGCCCCAAATCAGCGATAAGGCCGTACCACGTCCAGCCGGTGTCGCAACGTCCACAGACCACAGTGACCGCACCAACGGGCACAGGACCGAATCGGAGTCCAAATTGGCTTCATCCGAAACAATTCCAGCCAGTGCTCACCTGAATGGGGCGGCATCCGCTGCCGCACAGCCGGTTCCGGCTCCGGTGGCTCGGACGGTCACGCCGGTGACGCCCTCGGGATCCGCGCCGATTGCCCTCAACGGCAATGGCGCCCATGCCGGCGCGTCTGTCACACCGGCCGTTCCCGCCCCATCGGCTGTCGCAGCGATGGCGGCTGCTCCGCCCCCTGCCGCGCCCGTCTTGGGTGCCGACGTGTTGATGGAGATGATCGCGGCGGTAGGAACCTTGCAGGAAGGCATCGACCGCCTGCAAAGGTCGCTGCACGGCCTCGTTTCACGGCCCGCAGTGGCTGAACCGCTTGACGCGGTACCGCCAGCGCCCCCGGCAGCCCAGAATGGCAGAGCGGCAATGCCCGCACCCCCGGCTGTGCGCAACGGCGCTGCCCGGATGCCGGCGCCGCCGCCGGCCCCGGTTGTGCACCCGGTTGCGCGTAACGGTGGTGCGGCGGTGTCGGTGCCGCCGGTGCCGCCGGTAACGGTGGCGGCGCCTGTGGTCCCGTCTGCGGTGGGTGTGGATTTGGTGGCGCAGATGCTGGATGTGGTGGCGGATAAGACGGGTTATCCGGTTGAGATGCTGGATTTGTCGATGGCGCTTGAGTCGGATTTGGGGATTGACTCGATTAAGCGGGTGGAGATCTTGTCGGCGGTTCAGGAGCGGGTTCCGTCGTTGCCTGATGTGGAGACGGCGACGATGGCGGCGTTGACGACGTTGCAGGAGATTGTGGATTACTTGGAGTCGTTGATTACTCCGGTTGCGCATAACGGTGGTGCGGCGGCGCCGGCTGCTCCTGCGGCTGTTGCATAACGGTGTTGCGCCGGTGGCGCCGGCGGCGGTGGCGACGTTGGTGGCTCCGTCTGCGGTGGGTGTGGATTTGGTGGCGCAGATGCTGGATGTGGTGGCGGATAAGACGGGTTATCCGGTTGAGATGCTGGATTTGTCGATGGCGCTTGAGTCGGATTTGGGGATTGATTCGATTAAGCGGGTGGAGATCTTGTCGGCGGTTCAGGAGCGGGTTCCGTCGTTGCCTGATGTGGAGACGGCGACGATGGCGGCGTTGACGACGTTGCAGGAGATTGTTGATTACTTGGAGTCGTTGATTACTCCGGTTGCGCGTAACGGTGGTGCGGCGGCGCCGGCTGCTCCTGCGGCTCTTGATAACGGTGTTGCGCCGGTGGCGCCGGCGGCGGTGGCGACGTTGGTGGCTCCGTCTGCGGTGGGTGTGGATTTGGTGGCGCAGATGCTGGATGTGGTGGCGGATAAGACGGGTTATCCGGTTGAGATGCTGGATTTGTCGATGGCGCTTGAGTCGGATTTGGGGATTGACTCGATTAAGCGGGTGGAGATTTTGTCGGCGGTTCAGGAGCGGGTTCCGTCGTTGCCTGATGTGGAGACGGCGACGATGGCGGCGTTGACGACGTTGCAGGAGATTGTGGATTACTTGGAGTCGTTGATTACTCCGGTTGGGCATAACGGTGGTGCGGCGGTGCCGGTGTCCGCGGCTGTTCGTAACGGTGTTGCGCCGGTGCGCGCGGTGGCCTGCGGTTCCGTCTGCGGTGGGTGTGGATTTGGTGGCGCAGATGCTGGATGTGGTGGCGGATAAGACGGGTTATCCGGTTGAGATGCTGGATTTGTCGATGGCGCTTGAGTCGGATTTGGGGATTGATTCGATTAAGCGGGTGGAGATCTTGTCGGCGGTTCAGGAGCGGGTTCCGTCGTTGCCTGATGTGGAGACGGCGACGATGGCGGCGTTGACGACGTTGCAGGAGATTGTTGATTACTTGCAGTCGTTGATTACCCCGGGCGCGCATAACGGCGCTCCGACCATGCCGGCACCTCCACCGACCCTGGTCGCCCCCGACGGCATACCGGTAGGTGACCGCCTCCCTTTTGAGTTGGCCGGAGCAGCGGTCGCACGCCACACGGTGCGCGCGGTCGCTGCTCCGGCTAGCGGGATGGGAATGCCGGGCCTCTACAGCGCCGCCAACGTGGAGATCGTCGCCACCCAGGACGTCCAGGAAGCCATCTCCCAGGCGCTGGCCGCGATCCTGCGCACACACGGTATTGGCACCACGATTGTCAGCGAGCCCAGCGCCAATGCCGAGGCGGTGATCCACCTAGCGGGTCTGCAAGGGGGTCTGCAGCGCGCGGCCACCCGCGACGACACCTTGGCGGTCAACCGGGTGGTCTTTGCAGATGCGCAACGGATAGCCGCGAAATTTGAGGAACACGGCGGTGTCTTCATCACCGTGCAGGACACTGGCGGCACCTTCGGCCTACTTACTGAGCCCGGCGCGCGTGCCTGGGCGGGCGGCATCGCCGCCCTCGCCAAGACTGCTGCGCAGGAATGGCCAAAAGCACAGGTCAAGGCAATCGACATCGCGCTTGAGACGCAATCCCCGATTACTGTCGCCGAACACCTCGCCCAGGAGATATTGGCGGGTGGGGCCGACCTGGAAGTCGGTCTGGACAGCGTGCACGGGCGTGTCACGGTCGTTGCAGCGGCGGAGCGGGTGAGCACACGCGCGCGTCGCATCGATCATCGTGACGTGATCGTCGTGTCGGGTGGAGGCCGTGGCGTAACCGCCGCCTCGGTGATCGCGTTGGCGACGGAGACGCAGGCCAGCTTCGTCCTGATCGGGCGGACGGAACTCGGTGAGGAACCATCGGAGGCGCGCGGGCTGACCAGCGATGCCGAGCTCAAACGGGCGCTGCTGGCCAGTGCCGCGGCGCAAGGACTCAAGCTCACACCCCGGCAGCTGGAACAACAGGTGCAGCGCATTCTGGCCGATCGTGAGGTGCGGGCAACCCTTGCCGCCCTGACCGCCGCCGGCTCCCGCGTCCGCTATGCCGCGGCCGACGTGCGCGACGCGTCCCAGCTCGGCAATATTCTCGACAGCGCGCGAGCCGACTTCGGGCCCATCACCGGATTGGTACACGGCGCCGGTGTATTGGCCGATGCGCCTTTGCGCAAGAAGACTCTGGATGGATTTGATCGCGTCTTCGAGACAAAGGTCGGCGGCCTGTGCGCCCTGCTGGACGCGACAGCCAGTGACGCGCTGAAGCTTATCTGCCTGTTCTCATCGGTGGCCGCGCGCAGCGGCAACGTCGGACAAAGCGATTACGCTATGGCCAACGAGATATTGAACAAGGTGGCCTTGGCCGAGCAGGCCCGTCGCGGCCCGGCCTGCCTTGTCCGGGCATTGGGCTGGGGGCCATGGGATTCGGGCATGGTTACGCCCGGCCTCAAGGCGATGTTCGAGTCCCGGGGCATCTCATTGATCCCGCTGGCCGACGGCGCACGCGCGTTCGTCGCCGAAGTCCTGGACGGGGAAACCGAGAGCCCCGAGGTGATCCTCGGAGACGGCGTATTAGCAGGCCTGCCAACGCATCCGATGCCTCCCGAAGGCCGGATCGCACGCGTGGTGGCCCACATGTCACGGCAGCCTTACCTGCTCGATCATCGCGTCCAGGGCAAGGTAGTGCTGGCCGTCGTGCAAGTCCTGGAATGGTTTGTGCGGATGGCCGAAGCCTGCCGACCCGGGCAACGGGTGGATCGTCTTCTGGATCTCAGGGTGCTGCGAGGCGTAACGCCGCAGGATTTCGAACAGCAAGGCGACCCAATGCTGGTGCGCTGCGCGCCGACGGCAGATCAGCCGGATCGGCTGATCTGCACGCTATCCGAGAGCTCGGGAGTCGGGTGCCTACTACTCCGCGGCGGTCGAGATGGGTTCAGGCACAACCCTTGCGCCCGCGGCCCCGATGTCGCCACCGGGCGGTCGCCTGCTTGACGGTGACAGCCTGCTACACCGGTGACGCACTCTTCCACGGCCCCGCGTTCCAGGTCCTCGAGAACGTGGACTGCCAGGAGTCGAGCTGCCACGGCGTCACTGCACGGGCTGATGACGGCGGGCTGGCAGGGCGAGGGCTGGGCCACGGATCCGGCGGCGCTCGATGGCTGTCTCCAACTGGCATTGGTATGGAGCTTCGAGCAGCTCGGCCGAAAAGTACTGCCGCTGAAGGTGGGTGAGGTGGTGCGTTACCGGGCTGGCGCGCTCGGCGACGGATTGCGGTGTGTGCTCTCCAACGGCGACGCGAAAAACAACCGAGCCGTCTGCGACGTGGACCTTATCGACGCGGACAATCAATTGGTTGCCAGCATCAAACGACTCGAGTTGTACCCCTACGGCAGCTGATTCGACGATGCCGTGGAGCCGTCGTGAAGTTTGAGCCCATTGCCATCGTTGGGCAGGGCTGCGTCCTTCCCGGCGGCCTGAGCCCCGAGGCGTTGTGGAAGACGGTCCGCGAGGGCCGTGACGTGCTCGGCTCGCCGGAGCCGGATTACTGGGGTGTTTCGCCGGCACACGTCCTGCGAGACCAGAAGGACGCAACCTACTTCGACCACGCGTGCTCTGATCGCGGCGGGTACGTGCGCGGCTTTGACGAGGTGTTCGATCCCCGAGGCTTTCTGCTCGACGCTGACGAGTTGCGCGGCCTCGATCCGCTGTATCTGTGGGCCGTCGAGGCGGCCCGGCAGGCTCTTGAAAGCGCCGGCTGGCGACCCGGGCGAAGTCCCGGGCTCAGCCGGGGTCGTTCTCGGCAACTTGAGTTACCCGACGAAAGACGATGACCGATCTGGCCGAAAAGGTTTGGCGCGGAACCGAACACGGGGTCGACTGGCGCAATCGCTTCATGTCCGGATTGCCGGCCCATCTTGATGTCAAACGCGCTGGGGTTGACTGGAGGAGCCGCGGCCCTCGACGCTGCATGCGCATCCTCTCTGTATGCAATGAAGCTGGCGTGCGATCGGCTGCACGACCGCACCGCGGACGTGATGCTGGCCGGAGGCGTCAACGGCGCCAGCGATTTGCTCTTGCACGTCGGCTTCAGTGCGCTGCAGGCGCTGAGTCGTTCAGGGAGGTCGCGACCCTTCCACCGCGGCGCGGACGGATTGGTGCCCGCCGAAGGCGCGGCGATCCTGGTGCTCAGGAGGCTGGAAGACGCGATTGCCGACGGCAGACACCATACTTGGGCGTCATCCGGGGAGTCGGCCTCAGCAACGACGGCCGAGGACGCGGTCTGCTCGTGCCCTCGCAAGAGGGGCAAGAGCGCGCGATGCGGCTCGCCTATGAAATGGCCGAGCTTGAGCCGCAAGATATCTCGCTCGTAGAGTGCCATGCCACCGGAACCTCGCGGGGCGACCTGACCGAATTGATGAGCATGGCGAGCATCTTCGCCGGCATGGCCGACGTGCCCATCGGATCACTGAAATCCAACCTCGGGCACTCGATTACGGCGTCCGGTGCCGCTGCCGCCATCAAGGTGCTTGCGGCGATGCGGGCGGGCGTACGTCCGCCGACTCTGCACGTCGACGACCCGCTGCCGTTCATCGCCGATTCCCCGTTCCGTCTGCTCGCCGAGGCCGAACCCTGGGCATGCATCGGCCCACGCCGCGCCGCGATCAACAACTTCGGCTTCGGCGGCAACAACGCTCACCTTCTACTCGAAGAATGGATCCGCCTGCCGGCCAGCACGAAACGCGCCGAAATGGCCGGCAATCTCGCCCCATGCCGACGACGACATCGCGATCGTCGGGCTGAGTCTGCTCGTGGGCGATGGACACGAAACCGCCTCGGTCGCAGACCATCTGATGATATGCCAGCCGATTCCCAGCTGTGACGACGGCGGCGTCCTCGGTGCGCGGATGGCCGAGGTCTGCCTGGACCTCACTCAGACACGTTTTCCCCCAAACGATCTCAAACAGACGCAACCTCAGCAATTGGCACTTCTCGGTGCGGCACTCAACATCGATGAACTGATCAAAGGTCTGCCACCGGACACGACGAGCGTCATCGTCGGGATGGGTTGCGATGCCGAGGTGACACGATTCGGAGTGCGCTGGCGGTTGGCCGACGAGATCGACGATCCCGAACAGCTGGCGGCTAGCGCGCGACGGCGTGGTGCAAGGGTGGACCGCCGCCGGTGTGGTCGGCGCCATGCCGAACATCGTGGCGAACCGGTTGAATAGCCAATTCGACCTGCGTGGCCCGAGTTTCACAGTGTCCAGAGAAGAACTCTCCGGCACCACGGCTCTGGAGATGGCCGCGCGCGCATTGCGGCGAGGCGAGATCGACGCGGCGGTTGTCGGCGCCGTGGATCTCAGCTGCGAACCCGTACACGAAGCGGCGGCACGGGTGCTGCTCGGGCCCGGCGAGCAGATCGCCGGCGATGCCGCCGTCGTCCTCGTGCTCAAACGCGCCGACGACGCACGGCGTGACGGAGATACCGTCTTTGCCACCCTGCCGGCAGATCAGACAACCGCACGGCGAGTGCCTGCACCTGGGTACCGCCCCCGGTGCGCTGAACCTCTCACCGCTGCTCGGCCACGCCCATGCCGCGTCGGGACTGCTTCACGTCGCCGCCGGCGCGCTGTACGGCTTCCTCGGAGTCTGGCCCGATGGCGCGCCCTGGACATCGGAAGAGCGTGCGGTCGTCGTCGAGCTGACCGCGTTAGCCGGCCAGCAACAGCAAATCGTGTTGGTGCCGCCCGACAGCCGAGCAATCGCGACGCCGACGAGCTCAGCGCTGTGTTCTCGCCGGCCGCCCGATCCCACGCGGGGAAGCGCGCGCCGTTGTATCTTTCCGGTTCACCTGCCCGATGTTCGGCTACCGAATCACGCGATAAATCCGCATATTTCAGCGTCAGGTCCGGAAGACCAGCCGGCATACGCTGCGCAATCGGTTCCGGTTTCGGCTGGGGCCACCAATAGCGACGACCTACCGCCGACGCCGATCCGCACGGCCACGGCCGGACGCCGCACCGACACATCTCAACTGGAGCACCCCATGACAACACACCTGCCGGTTCCGCCGGCTCTGCCCAACGCCGCGGACGCATATATGCGGGTGCCGCTGGGCGCCGACGCTGGTCGAGCAGACGCCAGCCGGAGCCGCTGTCGATCAGTAATGACCTCGGTTCTCGAACGACCGGGGGCACCACCGGTCAGCTGCCCGATCGCAACGGCGTTGCTGCTGCCGGGGAAGGGCCGCCGGCAGCTCGCATGCGTCGCCGACGGATGATCTGAAGGCATTGGTCCACAATGGATTCAGCGCGGCCGACAGTGGCGGCTACCGGGCGATCCAACCCGCCCGGCCCGCCGACAAAGACGTTGCCAAAGCCGACCGTCAAGCGCGCGCCGGTGGGCCTCGCGTTGGACAAGGATGGCCTGCGCGTGCACGCCTCGGGCAAGATCTCGGACATCTACGGTCCGGCGTTCAGCGTGCAAGACAATTACCTTCGACAGGTCCGGATGCCCGAGCCGCCGCTGTTGCTGGCGGATCGCCTGCTGGGCATCGACGCGGAGCCGGGCGTGAGCCGGCACCGGAACACTGTGGACCGAAACCGATGTCACCGCCGACGCGTGGTACTTGCATCGGGGGCGGATGCCGGCCGGAATCATGATCGAATCCGGACAGGCCGACCTCATGCTCATCTCCTGGATGGGTGCGGACTTCGCCAACAAGAGCGATCGGGTGTATCGCCTGCTGGGCTGCGAAGTGACTTACCTTGGTGGCTTGCCTGAGATCGGCGACACCCTGCGGTACGACATCCACGTCGATGGCCACGCCCGCCAGGGCGACGTGCGCTTGTTCTTCTTCCATTACGACTGCACCATCGACGGCGTCGAGCGGATGTCCATGCGCAACGGGCAGGCCGGGTTCTTCTCTGACGAAGAGTTGGCGGCGTCGGGCGGAATCCTCTGGCGCCCCGAGGATGAGACCGTCGACGGCCCGATGGAACCCACACCGGCGCAAACGTCGCGCACCTCGTTGGAGCGAGCCGATTTGGAAGCGATTGCGGCCGGCGAAGTCTTCCGAACGTTCGGTTCGGGCTTCGAGCGCGCCGCCAGCCACACCCGTCCGCCGGTCATCTCGGGCGGCGACATGCTCTTCGTCGACGAAGTCACCCAGCTGGACTTCACCGGCGGACCCTGGGGCCGAGGTTACCTGCGGGCCGTTTCGCACGTGACTCCCGAAACCTGGTACTTCGACGGTCATTTCAAGAATGACCCATGCATGCCGGGCACGCTGATGTTCGAGGGCACCATGCAGACGATGGCGATCTACATGACCGCGCTGGGCCTGACGATGGCATGCGACGGGTGGCGCTTTGAACCCGTGCCGTTCGAGAAGTACAAATTGGTCTGCCGCGGACAGGTCACGCCACAATCGCGCGAGGTCGTGTACGAGGTCTTCGTGCGTGAGGTCATCGCCGGACCCGAGCCCACCCTGTTCGCCGACCTACTCGTCACCGTCGACGGGTTACCGGCTTTCCATTGTGGCCGAATGGGGCTGCGACTCTCACCCGGATGCCCGATGGACATGGGCCTCAAAGAGCTAGACGGATACGTCGAGCCTAAGCCCGTCGCCGAAGCCCACGGGGTCAAGTTCGACTTGAAGGCGATGCTTGCCTGCGCCGTGGCCAAGCCCTCCCTGGCGGTTGGGCCGCTCTACGAGAAGTTCGACACCCACCGCAGGGTAGCCCGGCTCCCTGGACCGCCCTACCACTTCATGTCTCGAGTCACCGAGGTGGTCGGTGAGCTCGGCGTCGCGAAGGCTGGCACGTCGGTCGTCGCGGAATACGACATCCCTGGCGACGCCTGGTATTTCGCTGAGAACAAGGGCGCGAACGGCAAGCTGACGATGCCGAATGCGGTCCTCATGGAGATCGCCCTGCAGCCCTGCGGCTGGGTTGGCGCCTATGCCGGTTGTCCGCTGGACTTCGATGTGGACCTGTTCTTCCGCAACCTCGACGGGACAGGAGTGCAGCAGCGGGAGATCACGCCGTCCACCGGGACGTTGCGGATCAGGGCCACGCTGAAGAGCATCGCCCAAGCCGGCGGCACCATCATCGCGGCCTTCGACGGCGAAATCTCCGACGACGACGGGCCCGTCTACACGTTCGACACCGTCTTCGGATACTTCCGCCTCGAAGCGCTGCAGCAGCAGGTGGGGCTCCCGGTCAGCGAAGAACAGCGTTCCCTGCTGGAGCTGCCCTGTGCGTCGCCCGGTCGTCGATCTGCGCACCCGGCCGGAGGAATTCTTCGGCCCCGGAGCCCGGCTGGCCGACCCGATGCTGTTGATGATCGACCGGGTAACCGGTCGCTGGCGCACCGATGGCAGGTCCGGCCTGGGCCGGTGGCGAGCCGTCAAGGACATCAATCCCGACGAGTGGTACTTCAAGGCGCACTTCTACCGCGACCCCGTTCAGCCTGGGTCGTTGGGCGTCGAGATGATGCTCCAACTCATCCAATTCGCGATGCTCGATCTGTGGGCTCGGCATAGAGATGGGCCCGTCGGCGCGCTTCGAGCCGGTCGCGCTGCACGAGGCGATCAGCTGGCGATACCGCGGTCAGATCGTGCCGACGAACAAGCAGATCACGGCGGAGGTGGAGATTACCCGCCTCGAGCGCAACGACGATGGCGGCGTCACTGCCGTGGCCGAAGCCAACCTGTGGTGCGACGGAATACGTATCTACAGCGCATCCAACCTCGCCATGCGCATGACACCCGGTGCGCCGGAGAGCCAGCGCCAGGCCGAGATCGATTCGGCCGTGGTGCCTTCCACACCCCCGGCGCCGGTCCCGCCAACCCCGCCAGCCCCGGAGCCGGCCCCGGTCACCACGATGGAGACGACCCTTGATCCCGCCAGGGACACCTGGGTCGCTGACCATTGTCCGTCCTATCTAATCCCTTCTTTACCAATGATGTCGGTGCTGGACCTGTTCGTACAGGCGGCCAGTCGGGCCGTGGGTGCGGGCAAAGTGGTGGAAGTCGCCGACCTGCGGCTGGACCGTTGGGTGGTGGTTGATTCGCCAAAGCGGCTGCGGGTGGTCGTCGAACCGATCGAGCCGGGACGCTTTGCGGGCCGATTGGAAGTGTGGCGAGATGCACCGCGCGCGGAGTTGTCGCGCTGGGAGACGCACGCACAGGCCGTGATCACCACCGCCAACAACTACGCGGGTGAGCCGACAACTCCCGCTCCGTTGAACGACGTTGTCCCTTTCGCCAACCCCTATGACGGCACGGTATTCCACGGACCGGCATTCGCGACCCTGATGGACGGCGCCCAAATTGGCCGCAACGGTTCATCGGGAACGCTCGCGGTCGGGCGGTGCGGGGTCCCCGCGGGTGCCGCAGCAGCCGGGGCTCCTCGACGGTGCGCTGCACATCGTTCCCCACACCGCGATGAGCGTATGGACCACGGACAGCCCGGATGTCGCGTCCTATACGGAAGCCACAGACTTGACTGTCGGGATTTCCGCAGTCGCGTGGTCTGGGCGCGGTTCTACGCCGATGCTCCCCTGGAGGGGACGGTGGATGTGGAAGCCCGATTCGTCGGTTTCGACGACGACGGCGACGACCGTCTGCCGATCGTCGATCTGTGGCTCAGCGTCGCGGGCAAACCCTGGGCCCAGTTCCGTCTCGCCGAAATCCTTTTGGAAAAGGGACCTCTCGCTGAGGCGAGCGGCCACAGCGACGCGCTTTTGTGGGCGAACGGCGGGCGTGTGCCCGAGGCTGTCGTTGAGCGATCGGCTGGGCCACGGGGTGGTCGCGCTCGATTCCGCGCGCGCCGCGACCCAGGAGTGGTTCAAGGGCACCTTGGCGAGCGCTGTACGACACCGCAAGCCAAGGAGAGTCGCCAGATCGTCGATATCGCGACCAAAGAAGCTGTCGCGGACGCCGCGCACAGCGCGATACACCCATCACAGGTTCACATCGTCGACGGCCAGGTGAGCTGCCCGGCGCTGCCACTGGAACGAATCTCCGTCGAGGTCGAGCAAACGACCCAGGGTGCATATCGCGCGAGCGCGTCGTTGCAGACGGACTGGCAACCAGTGCGCAGGTGGTCGAACGACAGGCTGGGAATCCAGCAGGGCGGATTCGGGGATCTTCTGCACTGGGCGTTGCTGTCACGCTATGTCAGACACGTCATCGTCACGGATCCAGCTGCGATGGCAGCGATTCGGGGGCGTCCCGTGCTGCTGTTGGGCAACCATCAAGTGCAGATCGAGTCGCTGTTGGGCACCACGATCGCATCGTGGCTGACCGGCACGCAGGTCGTGACGATCGCCCATGCCAAACATGAAACCCGTTGGATCGGCGCCCTTTTGCGGCTGGATGCCGCTGCGGGCTTGGAGCTGGACAGCATCCGATACTTCGACCAGAAGAACCCAAAGCAGTTCTTGCGCCTGGTCGAAGAAATCAAGGGCGATGTCGCCGCCCATGGAGTCTCGACCATGGTGCATGCCGACGGAACTCGACACGTACGCTCCGGCCAGCGCGTCGAGAGGCTGACCTCCACGCTGTTGGATATGGCAATCGACATGTCACTGCCAATCGTGCCGTTGTACTTCGCCGGAGGTTTGCCCGAGGAACCCGTGGATGAAAAGCTCGAGGTGCCTTATCGCCATGCCGCGCAAGACTATATCTTCGGTCCGCCGATTATGCCCGAAGATTTGGCTGCGTGGCCCTACGCCGATCGGCGCCGTCGTGTCATGGACGCCATTAACGATCTGGCCCCGTTCAGCGATGCCCCGCACGAGCCAAACTATGCGGTGGAGGACCGGATTGTTGCTGCCGCCCCTGGCGCGTCGCACCTTGAATCGATATGGGAATCCATCGAAGACGCCCTCGACGGACTCCCGGTGAATTGGCGAGAGACGATCAATGGCGATGCGTGGACGGCGACGCGATCACCCCGCCGCCATACCGCGACCGGTTAGGTGAAAATGTCCTAGCGGCAGTTATTCGCCTTGATGACTGTCGTGATGGTGGCCATCCGTCGGCTCGGGAGAGCCGCCCATCATCCGCAGCATCGGCATGCCCCCGGTGGTGAAGAACCGCACAAGCAGTAGCGCCGCGACGATGATGAAGGCGATATTAAGCCAGCTGGTGTAGTTCCACGAGATTCCGGTCTCCATGACCTTGGTGCTGCGCTGCGTTGGGATGAGATTAGCTGCACCGAAAAGCAATTCGACCAGATAGCCGGCAGCCACCATCGCGGCATACAAGATGCCCAGGAGGGTCAGCATCATCTTGACGCCGTAGTACTTGCGGTAGATATTCAAGATCGGAATGATCAACAGGTCGGCGAAGATGAACGCGATGACGCCACCGAAGCTGATTCCGCCGTTCCAGAGCACTGCGGCCAGTGGCACGTTGCCAATCGAGCAGACGAAGGAAAAGATCGCCACGATGGGCCCCACGATCGGCCCCCACGCCACCGCCCAGCCCGGGTGGTCTGCCAAAAAGAATTCCTGCCAAAACGTTTCGGGCACCCACGCGGCGATCGCGCCGGCGATGAACAGGCCCAGAATCAGATCGCGCAGTATCGCCAGCCACTCCATGACGAACACGTGCGAGACGGAGGTGAGGCCCTCCGCGGAGAAGAGTCGCTGCAAGAACGATCCGCCCCGTTGGATGGACATGTCCATGGCAGCGTGGCCTTCCATCGAGCCGGCCAAGCCTCGGTCGGCCTGCTCGCGAGCGGCATCGATGAGCCGGGAGCGCACGAACAGCCGGAACAAGATGGCCAGCACCACGATCATCAGCGGCCCACCGACGAATTCCGCGGCGGTGAATTGCCAGCCCATCAACAGCGCGAGAATGATGCCCAGTTCCAAGACGAGGTTGGTGGACCCGATCTCGAACGCGATGGCGGCGGTGAAGTTGGCGCCTTTGCGGAAGAGTGATCTGGCCAGGGCCACCGCCGCGTATGAGCACGACGACGATGCCGCTCCGAGGCCGGCTGCGACCGCCAGCGTGCGCGGCCGGTCATCACCCATCAGGGCAATAACCGTCGAGCGACGCACCACCGCCTGCACCACGGCCGACAGGCCGAAGCCCAGGATTAGTGCCCACAGGATTTCCCACGTCATCGATCCCGTCAGCGTCAATGCATGCCCAACCGCCGCTACCGCTGTTCCCATCACCCGGTCCTCCGCGCGCATCGCATACCTCGTGGGCTATTAGTCAAGGTGCGGCCGGCGTCCCTGTCAATAGAGAAATATCCTGGTCAACGCCATAAATTCGGGACAAGGCGGTTGATTCCCGCCCCCAAACCCTGAGATGATCGTCCTTGCGATCAGATGGGTGCGGTGTGCCAATGTCCGACACACCGGCCCGCCACCACTGTCACAGACGTAACACCAGGCACACTGGTAACAACCGGATTTTTGCGAAACGCCAGGAGGGCATGGCCGTGTACCGAGTCTTTGAAGCGCTGGATGAACTGGGCGCAATTGTCGAAGAAGCCCGTGGCGTGCCGATGACCGCGGGTTGTGTGGTGCCTCGCGGCGATGTGCTCGAACTGATCGACGACATCAAGGACGCGATCCCGGGCGAGCTGGACGACGCCCAAGACGTGCTGGACGCGCGTGATTCGATGCTGCACGACGCCAAGGCACACGCCGAATCCATGGTGTCCTCGGCGACCACCGAGTCGGAGTCGATGCTCAACCACTCCCGAGCAGAGGCCGACCGGATCCTTTCTGACGCGAAAGCGCAGGCAGACCGGATGGTGAGTGAGGCGCGTCAGCACAGCGAACGGATGGTCGGGGAGGCTCGCGAGGAGTCGATTCGCATCGCGACCGCGGCCAAACGCGAGTACGAGGCCAGCGTCGGCCGTGCCCAAGCCGAAGTCGATCGGCTGATCGAAAACGGCAACATCTCCTATGAGAAGGCCGTGCAAGAGGGCATCAAGGAACAGCAGCGCCTGGTGTCGCAGAACGAGGTGGTGCAAGCCGCGAACGCGGAATCCACCCGTCTCATCGACACGGCACACGCCGAGTCCGACCGGTTGCGCGGCGAGTGCGACATCTACGTGGACAACAAGCTCGCCGAATTCGAGGAATTCCTCAACGGAACGATCCGCTCCGTCGGGCGTGGCCGCCACCAACTCCGCACCGCGGCCGGCACGCACGACTACGCGACGCGTTAGCCGACGGGCCCATTCGTCCTGGCTGGGCCCTGACGCTGTGCGGCGGGCACCGTAGGATTTGGCTATGGCGCGGCAGCACAGCACCGCAGCGCAGCGACACCCGGCCTCGCCGCTGACGGTTGACATCATTCGGCTGGGCCGACGCCCAGGGTCGATGGTGACGCTGCGCAACACCATCGCCAGTCCCGTGCGCATCGGCTCGGCATCGATCGCGATCGAGCAGGGCGCGCCCCTGGACCTGGATCTGCGGTTGGAGTCGGTATCGGAAGGCGTGTTGGTGACTGGGACCGTCGCCGGGGCGACCACCGGCGAGTGCGTCCGTTGCCTGACCGCGCTCGAGGGACATCTGCAAGTGAGCTTGACCGAACTGTTCGCCTATCCCGAGAGCGCGACCGAGGCAACCACCGAGGAAGACGAAGTCGGGCGTGTGGTCGACGACACCATCGACCTCGAGCAGTCGATCATCGACGCTTTCGGGCTCGAACTCCCGTTTTCGCCGGTGTGTGGCCCGGATTGCCCGGGATTGTGTCCCGAGTGTGGCGTTCAATTGGCGGATGAGCCGGGTCACCACCATGACCTGATCGACCCGCGGTGGGCCAAGCTGGCAGAAATGTTGCCGCCGGCATCAGCTGAATCAGCCGAGCCGGAGGCACCAGGGGGCGAGCGGTGACTCCACAGCGAGCCTTGCTCGACGCGCTCGGGGTGGAGCTTCCTGACGAGCTGCTAACGCTCGCGTTGACGCACCGGAGCTACGCCTACGAGAACGGTGGGCTGCCAACCAACGAGCGCCTCGAATTTCTCGGCGACGCCGTCCTTGGCCTGACGATCACCGACGAGCTCTACCACCGTCACCCCGACCGTCCCGAGTCGTACCTGGCCAAGTTGCGGGCCAGCGTCGTCAATACCCACGCCCTGGCTGACGTCGCGCGAGGCCTGTGCGAAGGAGGTCTGGGCGTTCACCTCTTCCTGGGGCGTGGCGAGGAAACCAGCGGGGGAGCTGACAAGTCCAGCATCCTGGCGGACGGTATGGAGTCGCTGCTGGGCGCCATCTACCTGGCGCACGGAATCGAGGGGGTCCGCGAGGTGATCTTGCGGGTGTTCGGGCCGACACTGGACGCCGCTCCCACGCTGGGCGCCGGGCTGGACTGGAAGACCAGCCTGCAGGAGCTGACCGCTGCGCGCGGTCTGGGTACGCCGACCTATCTGGTCACCGCCACCGGCCCAGACCACGAACGGGAATTCACCGCGGTGGTCGTCGTGATGGACGCCGAATACGGGACAGGTGTGGGCCGTTCCAAGAAAGAGGCCGAGCAGAAGGCCGCGTCGGCGGCATGGCAAGCGCTCGACACCGCCGGAAAAACTCCGGTCTAGATGCCCGAGCTGCCCGAAGTCGAGGTGGTGCGCCGCGGCTTGCAGGCTCACGTAGTAGGCAAGACCATCACCGCGGTGCGGGTGCACCATCCCCGGGCGGTGCGCCGCCACGAGGCCGGGCCCGCCGACCTGACGGCCCGGTTGCTCGGCGCGCGGATCACCGGAACCGATCGGCGCGGCAAGTATCTGTGGCTGCTGCTCGATACCGAGCCGCCCGGGTCCGGGTCGGACACGGCGCTGGTCGTTCACCTCGGCATGAGCGGACAGATGCTGCTGGGGGCTGTCCCGCGCGCCGATCATGTCCGGATTTCCGCGTTGCTCGATGACGGGACCGTGCTGAGCTTCGCGGACCAGCGGACCTTCGGGGGCTGGATGCTGGCCGACCTGGTGACCGTGGACGGCACGGTTTTGCCGGACCCCGTCGCCCACCTGGCGCGCGACCCACTCGACCCCCGGTTCGACGCCGACGCCGTCGTGAAGGTGTTGCGGGGCAAGCATTCCGAGATCAAGCGTCAGCTCTTGGACCAGACTGTCGTCTCCGGGATCGGCAATATCTACGCCGACGAGGCGCTGTGGCGGGCCAAGGTGAACGGTGCCCGGATTGCGGCCACGCTGACCCGCAAGCAGCTGGCCGCGGTGCTGCAGGCCGCCGCCGACGTGATGCGCGACGCGCTGGCGAAGGGCGGGACCTCGTTCGATTCGCTGTACGTCAACGTCAACGGAGAATCCGGCTACTTCGACCGATCCCTGGACGCCTACGGCCGCGAGGGCGAAAACTGCCGCCGCTGCGGTGCGGTGATGCGCCGGGAAAGATTTATGAACCGCTCGTCGTTCTATTGTCCGAGGTGCCAGCCGCGGCCCCGCTGAGCGCGTTGACGCACACTCGACGGTGGCAGGCCACCGAGTCGAAGCGAAGGAGTGTCGATGACGGAATTGTGGGTTGAACGAACCGGAACTCGCCGCTACATGGGACACAGCTCGCGAGGCGCGCAGGTCCTCGTCGGTTCCGAGGACGTCGACGGCGTGTTCACCCCCGGCGAGCTGCTCAAGATCGCGCTGGCCGCCTGTAGCGGGATGTCCAGCGACCAGCCACTGGCCCGTCGCCTCGGTGACGACTACAAGGCGGTGGTCAGGGTGTCCGGCGCGGCCGACCGCGAGCAGGAGAGGTACCCGCTGCTCGAGGAGACTCTCGAGCTCGATCTGTCTGGTTTGAGCCCGGAAGACAGGGAACGACTGCTGGTGGTTGTCCACCGGGCCATCGACGCGGTGTGCACAGTCGGGCGCACCTTGAAGTCCGGGACTGAGGTCAAGTTCGAGATCGCGGCAAAGGCAGCCGACGAGGCAGCGTTCAAGGCAGAGAATGCCGGAGCCTGACGTCCGGCTCGCCGCTTGGGTTTACGGCGAGGTCCAGGGTGTCGGTTTTCGCTGGTGGACCCGCTGCCGGGCGCTCGAACTGGGTCTCACCGGATATGCGGCAAACCAGGCCGACGGCCGGGTCCGGGTTGTCGCCCAGGGGCCTCGTGCGGCCGGGGAGAAATTGCTCCAGCTGCTGGAGGGCGCCGAGTCGTGGCCCTCCAGGCCGGGCCGCGTCGACAAGGTCGTCGCTGACTTTTCTCAGCCAACGGAGCAGTTCAGCGGCTTCGTCGAGCGCTGACCTTCGTCGCGGTGCAGACGAAGAGACAATGTGACTTGTGGGACCAGTGCGACGTGATTGGCCACTGTGGCGTGTCCGGCCTGGAGTCCGGCAATTTCGAGCTTCCGACACCCCCTCGGCGCGTTGGACCGGGCAATTTGAGCGGTAGTCTGGCACGCCGTGTACCTCAAGAGTCTGACGCTGAAGGGCTTCAAGTCCTTCGCATCGCCGACGACTCTGCGTTTCGAGCAGGGCATCACCGCCGTCGTCGGGCCCAACGGCTCCGGCAAATCCAATGTCGTCGATGCCCTGGCGTGGGTGATGGGGGAGCAGGGAGCAAAGACGCTGCGCGGCGGAAAGATGGAGGATGTCATCTTTGCGGGCACCTCGTCACGTGCGCCGCTGGGACGCGCCGAAGTCACCGTCACCATCGACAACTCTGACAACGCGCTGCCTATCGAGTACTCCGAGGTGTCGATCACCCGCAGGATGTTCCGCGACGGCGCCAGCGAATACGAAATCAACGGCAGCAGTTGCCGTTTGATGGACGTCCAAGAGCTGCTGAGCGACTCCGGCATCGGCCGTGAGATGCACGTCATTGTCGGGCAGGGCAAGCTGGACGAAATCCTGCAGTCGCGCCCCGAGGACCGCAGGGCGTTCATCGAAGAAGCCGCGGGCGTGCTCAAGCATCGCAAGCGGAAGGAAAAGGCCCTCCGCAAACTCGACGCGATGTCAGCAAATCTGGCCCGGCTCACCGACCTGACCACCGAACTGCGCCGTCAGCTCAAACCCCTGGGCCGGCAAGCTGAGGTGGCTCGCCGCGCTCAGACCATCCAGGCCGATCTGCGCGACGCCCGGCTGCGCCTGGCCGCAGATGACCTGGTGAACCGGCAGGTGGAACGAGACGCGATCTTCGAGGCCGAGGCCACCATGCGCCGCGAGCACGAAGAGGCAGCCAAGCGGCTGGCGGTGGCGTCCGAGGAGCTGACCGCACACGAGACCGCGCTGGCCGAGCTCTCGATCCGGGCCGAGTCGGTCCAGAACACCTGGTTCGGGCTGTCCGCCCTCGCCGAACGGGTGGGTGCCACCGTGCGTATCGCCAACGAACGCGCTCAGCACCTCGATCTCGAGCCCGCGCCCGCCGGTGACACCGACCCCAGAAAACCCGAGGAGCTGGAAGCCGAAGCCGAACAGGTGGCGGTCGCCGAGCGGCAGCTTGCTGGCCGTGCTGGAAGAAACGCGGACCCGGCTGGATACAGCCCGCGCGGAGTTGGCCGACCGGGAGCGCCAGGCGGCCGAGGCCGACCGGGCGCATCTGGCCGCGGTCCAAGCCGAGGCCGACCGGCGCGAGGGCCTGGCGCGGCTCACCGGCCAGGTCGAGACCATGCGGGCGCGTGTCGAGTCGATCGACGACAGCGTTGCGCGGTTATCCGAGCGCATCGAGGCTGCCGTGGCACGCGCGCAACAGACCCGGGCCGAGTTCGAGATCGTGCAGGCCCGCGTCCGTGAGCTCGACCAGGGCGAGGTCGGGCTCGACGAACAGCACGAGCGGACGGTGGCCGCGCTGCGGTCCGCCGAAGCGCGCGTCGCCGAGCTGCAGGCGGCCGAGCGCGGCGCCGAACGCCAGGTGGCCTCGCTGCGCGCCCGCATCGATGCGCTCTCGGTCGGGCTGCAGCGCAAGGACGGCGCCGCGTGGCTTGCCGAGAATCACACCGGCACAGGACTTCTCGGGCCGATCGCAAAGTTGGTCAGGGTCCGGTCGGGCTATGAGGCGGCGTTGGCCGCGGTGCTCGGTTCGGCAGCCGACGCGCTGGGCGCCGAAAGCTTCGGAGCGGCGCGCTCCGCGGTAACCGCGCTCAAGGAAGCCGACGGAGGCCGCGCGGCGCTGGTCCTGGGCGACTGGCCTGCCCCCGCAGATGCCGCCCCGCCTGCTGCATTGCCCGCTGGGGCACTGTGGGCGCTCGATTTGGTGGAAGCGCCGGCGCGGCTGCGCGGCGCGATGTTCGCCATGCTTTCGGGCGTGGCGGTGGTCAATGACCTGGCCGCGGCGCTCGACCTGGTGACCGTCCGCCCGCAGTTGCGCGCCGTCACGCTAGACGGTGACGTGGTGGGCGCCGGGCGGGTGAGCGGCGGCTCCGATCGCAAGCTCAGCACGCTGGAGGTCACCTCCGAGATCGACAAGGCCGGCAACGAACTGGCCGCCGCGGAGACGCAGGTGGCCCAGCTGAGCGCCGCGCTGTCCGGTGCACTGACCGAGCAGACCGCCCGCCAGGACTCCGCCGAGGACGCCTTGGCCGCGCTCAATGAATCCGACACCGCAATCTCGGCGATGTATGAGCAACTGGGCCGGCTGGGCCAGGAGTCGCGCGCGGCCGACGAAGAGTGGAACATGTTGGTGCGCCAGCGCGAGGAGCTGGAGGCCGGGCGCGTCACAACCCTCGAAGAGGTCACCGAACTCGAGACTCGGCTGCACAACGCCCAGGAGCCGGAGCAGGTGGATGAGGCGGAGCCCAGCCCCGCCGTGGCCCGGCAGCAGATCGCCGCTGCCGCCGAAGCCGCGCGCGGCGTCGAGGTGGAAGCCCGGTTGGCGGTGCGCACCGCCGAGGAGCGCGCCAACGCGGTGCGCGGGCGCGCGGATTCGTTGCGTCGTGCGGCCGCCGCCGAGCGCGAAGCACGGGTGCGCGCCGAACAGGCGCGGGCCGCGCGACTGCGCGCTGCCGGGGTAGCCGCCGCGGTGGCCGACGCCGGGCGGGTGCTGGCGGGGCGGTTGAGTCGGGTGGTTGAAGCGGCGTCGGGAATTCGCGATGCCTTGGTTACCGAACGCCAGCAGCGATCGGTGGCGCTGGCCGCGGTGCGCGACGAGGCGAACACGCTGGGCGCTCGGGTCGCGGCACTCACCGACTCGTTACACCGCGACGAAGTGGCCAACGCTCAGGCGGCGATGCGAATCGAGCAGCTCGAAGAAACGGTGCTGGAGCAGTTCGGAATGGCGCCGGCCGACCTGATCGCCGAGTACGGCCCGGATGCCGCGCTGCCGCCGACGGAGCTCGAAATGGCCGAGTACGAGCAGGCTCGCGAGCGCGGCGAGCAAGTGGTCGCGCCCGCCCCGATGCCGTACGACCGGGCCAGCCAGGAACGCCGGGCCAAACGGGCCGAACGTGAGCTGGCCGAGCTGGGCAGGGTCAATCCCCTGGCACTGGAGGAGTTCGCTGCGCTGGAGGAGCGCTACAACTTCCTGGCCACCCAGCTCGAGGATGTCAAGGGCGCCCGCACGGACCTGCTCGGTGTCGTGGCCGACGTGGATGCCCGCATCTTGCAGGTGTTCAGCGACGCATTTGACGACGTAGAGCGCGAATTCCGCGGTGTGTTCAGCACGCTGTTCCCCGGCGGCGAGGGCAGGCTGCGGCTGACTGATCCGGACAACATGCTCACCACCGGTATCGAGGTGGAGGCCCGGCCACCCGGCAAAAAGGTCTCCCGGCTCTCGTTGCTGTCCGGTGGCGAGAAGGCGCTGACCGCGGTCGCGATGCTGGTTGCCATCTTCAAGGCGCGCCCGTCGCCGTTCTACATCATGGACGAGGTGGAAGCAGCGCTCGACGACACGAACCTGCGCCGCTTGATCAGCCTCTTCGAACAGCTGCGCGCCCAGTCGCAACTCATCATCATCACGCACCAGAAGCCGACCATGGAGGTCGCCGACGCGCTATATGGCGTGACCATGCAGGGCGACGGCATCACCGCGGTGATCTCGCAGCGGATGCGGGGTCAGCAGGTGGAGCAGCTGGTCACTAATTCCTCGTAGCTTCTTCCCGAGTTCCTCCTAGATTTCCACCCCGGGCGCGGGAGCGGGCCAAGGGGCAGGTCTGATTCGCATCGCGTCCCTGGAAGGATGTCAGCGTGACGCAAGGTCTTTGGATTGCCATCGCGGTTGTCGCCGTCCTGGTTCTGGTTGCCGCGCTGGTTCTGGGCCTGCTGCGCTACCGTCGGCGGCGGATCCGGCTCTCCCCCTCATCTCAGCGGCCCGGACCCGGCGCACTCGATCGTTCGGGTGGCTACGCCCCATCCGCAGGTATCACATTCAGCCAGACTCCGACGCTCGACAGCACCGGCCTGCCAGCTGTGGGCGACGACGCGACCATCCCGCGGAACGCGCCCAGGCGCACGATCTCCGACGTATCGCTTCCCGAGCCTGAGCCCGCACGTGAGTCGCACGAGGCCGAGACCCCAGCGCCGGAGCCCGGACCGCCCATCGCCACCGCCCCAGAGCTCGACGCCATCGCGCCGACCGACGGCCGACTGGAACGATTGCGCGGACGACTCGCCAAATCACAGAATGCGTTCGGGCGCAGCATGCTCGGCTTGATCGGCGGCGGCGACCTGGACGAGGACTCTTGGCAGGACGTGGAAGACACTCTGCTGATCGCCGACCTGGGACCGGTTGTCACCGAGTCCGTGGTCGCCCAACTGCGGAGCGCCCTTGCCGGCGGCAACGTTCGCGCCGAGGCCGACGCGCGGGCGGTCCTGCGCGATGTCTTGATCAAGGAATTGCGACCCGACATGGACCGCTCGATCCGCGCTCTGCCGCACGCCGACGCCCCCGCGGTGTTGCTGATCGTCGGTGTCAACGGCACTGGGAAGACCACCACGGTGGGCAAGCTGGCCCGGGTGTTGGTTGCCGACGGACGGCGTGTGGTGCTGGGTGCGGCCGACACATTTCGGGCCGCCGCGGCCGTCCAACTGCAGACCTGGGCGGTCAGGGTCGGTGCCGACGTCGTTTGCGGCGAGGAGGGCGCCGACCCGGCATCGGTGGCATTCGATGCCGTCGACAAAGGCATTGCGGTGGGCGCCGATGTGGTGGTCATCGATACCGCCGGGCGGTTGCATACCAAGGTAGGGCTCATGGACGAACTCGACAAAGTCAAGCGCGTCGTGACCCGGCGCGCTGCCGTCGACGAAGTTCTATTGGTGCTCGATGCCACGATCGGCCAGAACGGCCTCGCTCAAGCCCGAGTATTCGCTGACGTCGTCGACATCACCGGCGCCGTCCTGACCAAGCTGGATGGAACAGCCAAGGGCGGCATCGTCTTCCGCGTCCAGCAAGAACTCGGGGTGCCCGTCAAGCTGGTCGGCCTCGGTGAAGGTCCCGACGATCTGGCGCCGTTCGAACCCGCCGCCTTCGTCGACGCGCTGCTTGGCTGAGTGTCCTTACAGGCAGAGCGCGACGTTAATCCTGACGAAACATGCTTGCTCTATTGCCGAAACAACCATTGCGCATGGTTCTGGATCAGGCCACAGGCAATTACGTCTGACGGCCATTCATGCTCAACCGGAGGTGATAGCGAGTGGCATTCCCGATAATGGGCCAACCGGATACCGGCGATACCGCCTGGATGTTGGCGAGTTCCGCATTGGTGCTGTTGATGACGCCAGGTCTGGCGTTTTTCTACGGCGGCATGGTGCGTACCAGAAGCGTGCTCAACATGATCATGATGAGCGTCAGCGCAATGGGCGTCGTCACGGTGCTGTGGGTGCTGTACGGCTACTCGATGTCATTCGGTGACGACAAATGGGGCGTCGTCGGGGACCCGACGGAATACTGGGGCCTGAAAGGTCTGATCGGCGGCAACGCTGTGAAGGCGGCCGGCAGCACGGCGGCCACCGACATCCCGCTGGCCGGCACCATGCCCGCCACCGTGTTCGTCGCCTTCCAGCTGATGTTCGCGATCATCACCGTCGCGTTGATCTCGGGCGCGTTGGCCGACCGGCTGAAGTTCTCCGCCTGGTTGGTGTTCTCCGCACTGTGGGCGACGCTGGTCTATTTCCCGGTCGCGCACTGGGTGTTCGCAGCTGACGGTTTTGCCTCCGAGCACGGCGGCTGGATCAACAACAAGCTGCACGCGATCGACTTCGCCGGTGGTACGGCGGTGCACATCAACTCCGGTGTGGCCGGCCTGGTCGTGGCGATCGTGCTCGGCAAGCGCAAAGGCTGGCCCACCACGCTGTTCCGCCCGCACAATGTGCCGTTCGTGATGCTCGGCGCGGGCCTGCTGTGGTTCGGCTGGTTCGGGTTCAACGCCGGATCGGCGGTTACCTCCAACGGCTCCGCCGGGTCGACCTTCATGACCACCACGATCGCAACCTCGACGGCCATGCTCTCTTGGCTGCTGGTCGAGCGCATCCGCGATGGCCACGCAACGACGTTGGGTGGGGCATCGGGCATCGTCGCCGGACTTGTCGCCATCACGCCGTCCTGTTCGTCGGTCAACGTGCTGGGCGCGCTGGTTATCGGTGCGGTCGGCGGGGCGGTGTGCGCGCTGGCGGTCGGGCTTAAATTCAAGCTCGGCTTCGACGACTCGCTCGACGTGGTCGGGGTGCACATGATCGGTGGTCTGACGGGCACCCTGCTGGTGGGGCTTGTCGCTGCGCCGGAATCCACTGCCATCAACGGCGTCACGGGCGTGACCAAGGGATTGTTCTACGGCGGCGGCTGGGACCAGTTGGAACGGCAGGCGGCCGGTGCGTTCTCCGTCCTCTTCTACTCCGCGTTCGTCACGCTTATCCTGGCATTGATCCTGAAGTACACCATCGGGATACGTCTTAGCGCTGAGGACGAATCAAACGGTATCGATGAGGCTGAGCACGCGGAGAGCGCGTACGATTTCGGATTGTCTCCGACCGGCTCCTCGGTTCTTTCTCATGCCAGCCTGTCGGACAGTTCTAATGGCTTGGTGGACGAGAAAGTAGAGGCGGAGCCCAAATGAAGCTCATCACCGCGATCGTGAAGCCGTTCACCCTGGACGATGTCAAAGTTGCCCTTGAGGAGGCGGGCGTCCTGGGGATGACGGTCAGCGAGATCCAGGGGTATGGACGGCAGAAGGGCCACACCGAGGTTTACCGAGGTGCCGAATACTCGGTGGACTTTGTGCCGAAGGTTCGGATCGAGGTCGTCGTCGACGACTCCATCGTCGATAAGGTGGTGGACGCCGTTGTTCGGTCGGCGCGCACCGGCAAGATCGGGGACGGCAAAGTCTGGGTCATTCCCGTGGAAACCATTGTGCGGGTGCGCACCGGTGAACGTGGAACCGATGCGCTTTGATCTCGGCCGCACATCGCTGAGTGAGTTTGTATCGAGCCCTGGACGGGCCCGGAGGGTATGGGACAGAAATTGACCGACCCGTCCGGGTCTGCCGGACCGGATGTGCCGGAGCTTAACGCAACAGGAAGCGCCCGCGAGGCAGTCGATTTGGCTGCCTCGCGGCGCCAACTGCTGTCTGATGGTGCTGAACTGGATGCGGCCAAGTTGCGGCAAGCGTGGCTGGAGCTGCACGAGTCCTGGCTGACCGCCAAGGCGACCGAGATCGGCGTCACTGATGCCAGTGGCTTCACCATCGTCGGAGTCGGCGGCCTAGGTCGCCGCGAGTTGTTGCCCTACTCCGATCTCGACCTAATACTGTTGCACGACAACAAATCTGACGGTGATGTGGAGCAGGTCGCCGATCGGTTATGGTACCCGCTGTGGGACGCCAACGTTCGGCTGGACCACAGCGTGCGGACCGTATCCGGGGCGCTAGACGTCGCCAATTCCGACATGACGGCCGCGCTGGGCATGCTGGAAGCGCGCCACATCGCTGGCGATGCCGGGCTTTCGGCCGAGCTGATCGCCGGGGTACGACGGCAGTGGCGCACCGCGATTCGCTCCCGGATGGACGAGCTCGTCGAAATGACGAATGCCCGATGGCTGCGCAATGGCCGGATCTCGCAGCGGGCCGAGCCCGACCTGAAACACGGTCGCGGCGGACTTCGCGACGTGCAGCTGTTGAACGCGCTGGCCCTCGCCCAGCTCATCGACCGCCATGGCATGGCCAACCCCGACTCGCCGGGGGGCTCGCTGGACGACGCCCACCTCACCTTGCTCGATGTGCGCACCGAACTGCACCGGGTGTCGGGGCGTGGACGGGATCAGCTGCTGGCCCAGTTTGCCGACGAGATCAGCGCGGCGCTGCACGTCGGTGACCGATTTGACCTGGCCCGGATGCTGTCTGGTGCGGGGCGCACTATCGCCTACCACTCGGAAACCGGGCTGCGAACCGCGCAAAATGCGTTGCCCAAACGCGGCATCTCGGCTTTGGTAGGGCGCCCGAAGCGGCGGCCGTTGGACGAGGGCGTCGTCGAGTATGACGGGGAGATCGGGCTTGCCCGTGAGGCTAAACCCGAGACAGATCCCGGCTTGGTGCTGCGAGTGGCTGCCGCGTCGGCGGACACCAACCTACCGATCGGCGCGGGCACGCTGAAGCGGCTGGCGGACAGTGCCCCGGACTTGCCAACTCCCTGGCCCCGCGAGGCGTTGGACGACCTGCTGGTGGTGCTCCTAGCGGGTCCGCCGTTGCTGAACACCATCGAGGCGCTCGACCGCACCGGGTTGTGGGGCCGGCTATTGCCGGAATGGGACGCGGTCCGCGACCTGCCGCCGCGCGACGTCTCCCACAAATGGACCGTGGACCGGCACATCGTCGAAACCACCATTAACGCGGCCCCGTTGACGACCCGGGTTGCCCGATCGGACCTGCTTGCGCTTGGCGCGCTGCTGCACGACATCGGCAAAGGGCGGGGAGTCGACCACTGTGTGCTCGGGGCCGACTTGGTGATCCCGATCGCGAAGCGGCTCGGGCTGCCACCCCAGGACGTCGACACGATCTCCAACATGGTGCGCCACCACCTCCTGCTGCCAATAACGGCGAGTCGAAGCGACATCAACGATCCGAAGACCATCGAGAGCGTGTCCGAGGCGCTCGACGGCGATCCGCAACTGCTCGAACTGCTGCACGCGCTGGCGGAGGCGGACTCGAAGGCCACCGGGCCAGGCGTTTGGAGCGATTGGAAAGCCTCGCTCATGGCCGACCTAGTGCGGCGCTGCCGGATGATGATGGCAGGCGAGCCGCTACCGCGCGCCGAACCGGCTGCGCCCCATTACGTTTCGTTGGCGGCCGACCACGGGGTGCACGTGGAGATCACGCCGGGCGATAGCGAGCGCCTGCACGTGGTGATGGTGGCGCCGGAGGAGCGAGGACTGGTTTCGAAGGCCGCCGCCGTGCTGGCGCTGAACTCGCTGCGAGTCCACTCGGCGTCGGTCAACATCCACGAGGGTGTGGCGATCGCCGAGTTCGTGGTTTCACCGCTGTTTGGTTCCCCGCCCGCGGCTGACCTGCTGCGTCAGCACTTCATCGCCGCCATCAAGGGCGACGACGTGCTCGGCACGCTGGAGAAGCGCGACAGCGAGGCCGCCAGCTCGGCGATAGCCCGGGCCGGCGAGGTTCAGGTGGGGGCGCCGCTGACACGCTCTACCGCGCCGCCGCGCATCCTGTGGCTCGAAACCGATTCACCAGGCCAACTTGTCGTCGAAGTTCGCGCGATGGACCGGATCGGTCTGCTGGCGCTGTTGACGCGGGCCCTGGAAGAGGCCGGCGCTGAGCTCGCCTGGGCGAAGGCCAATACGTTCGGGTCGACAGCGACCGATGTGTTCTGCGTGGCTGTGCCTGTCGAATCCTTGAATGGGTCTGACTGCAACAACGCGGCTAGAGCCGCCGTGGAGCAGCGGCTGTTGGCCGTGCTGGGCGCCTCGGCGCGTGCACTGGTCGACGAGCCCGTCGGCGATTAAGACTGTTCGGCATTCAGCTTTCGCAAGGCCACGATGCGTTCTTGCACCTGGTCGCTTGACGCGGCGGCGATCGGCGGCCCTCCGCAGCGACGGCGAAGTTCGTTGTGGATCCAGCCGTGCGGTTTGCCCGTGCGGTGATGTGTCGCCGAGACAAGGGTGTTGAGTTCGCGCCGCAGTTCGCGGAGTTGGCCGTGCTTGGAACCCGACGTCATCGAAGTCGCGGGTGGGTGTCCTGCCAGAGCACGCTTCTGCATTTGTTCGTCCTGCCGGCGGTGCAGCAGCGCGCGCATCTGGTCGGCGTCCAGCAACCCGGGGATGCCGAGATAGTCGGCCTCCTCCTCGCTTCCGGCGGGCGTGGCGGTGCCGAAAGAGGACCCGTCGAAGATGACCTGATCCAATTCGGCGTCGGCTCCTAATGAGGTAAAGCCCTTGTCCTCATCGCCGTGTTCGTTTTGGGTCCGTACCGCGGGATCGCCATCGAGCGGATCTTCGTCCGATTCCCGGTGCGGTTGGCCCAGGACGTGATTGCGCTGGGCCTCCAACTCGCTGGCCAGTTGCAGCAGGTTGGGCACCGACGGCAAGAAAATGCTGGCGGTCTCACCCGACCGGCGGGACCGCACGAACCGGCCGATGGCCTGCGCAAAGTACAGCGGGGTCGAGGCACTGGTGGCGTAGATCCCAACCGCCAGCCGGGGAATGTCGACGCCTTCGGATACCATGCGCACCGCGACCAGCCAGCGGCTGGTGTTCTCGGCGAATTCGCTGATGCGCGTGGATGATCCGGGATCGTCGGAGAGCACGACCGTCGGCGCTTCGGACGTCAACTTTTTCAACAGGGTGGCATACGCCCGGGCCGCGGTCCGGTCGGAAGCGATGATCATGCCCCCGGCGTCGGGAACGTGGGTACGCAATTGGCAGAGGCGCTGATCGGCGGCGGCAATGACCGCGGGCATCCATTCGCCGGACGGGTCAAGGGCAGTGCGCCAGGCCCGTGCCGTCTGCTCCACGGACAGCGGTTCGCCCAACCGTGCCGAGTGCTCCTCGCCGGCGCTGTCTCGCCAGCGCGCCTCCCCGGAGTAGGCGAGGAACACCACCGGCCGCACCACACCGTCGGCCAGTGCCTCGGCGTAGCCGTAGGTGTGATCGGCTTGCGACCGCAGCACCCCGTCGGCGCCGCCCGTGTAGTTGACGAAAGGGATGGGACTGTCGTCGCTACGAAATGGTGTTCCGGTCAGGGCGAGTCGGCGAGTGGCGTCGCTGAACGCTTCCCGGATAGCTTCGCCCCAGGTCTTGGCGTCGCCGCCATGGTGGATTTCATCAAAGATGACCAAGGTCTTGCGCTGTTCGGTGCGCACCCGGTGCAACGTCGGGTGCGCGGCGACCTGGGCGTAGGTGACCATCACGCCGTGGTACTCCGGCGAGGTCTGGGGGTTGCTGTTGGAGAATTTCGGGTCCAGCGCCAGGCCTTGTTTTCCCGCGGCCTGAGCCCACTGGACCTTGAGGTGCTCGGTGGGCACGACGACGGTGATCTGATCGACGGCGCGATGAGCGAGTAACTCGGCCGCGATCCGCAGGGCGAAGGTTGTCTTCCCGGATCCCGGCGTGGCGACCGCCAGGAAATCGCGAGGCTCACCGGCCAGGTACTTCACCAGCGCTCGACGCTGCCAGCCACGCAGCGGCGGGTTAGTCGCCGAGGGCAAGCTGCCTCCGCTCACGACCGCGTCAAGGACAGTTTCAGGGACCGTGCCGGTGCCCGATCGCATCGACACAGCTCCCCTCGTAGATATGGCCCGGCCGCGCTGCCCACAACGCAGGGGAACTAGACGGCGGGTGTGAAATCTAGCATGGCAACGCATTTCGGCGCGGTAGCGACTCCGGAGATACGCAGCCCGGTTTTGCCGTCGCGCGGATCAAGCGGCCAGGTTCCGCGTTTCGAGCCAGGCGTGGATTCGTCCCGCCACGTCGGCCCAGCCGGGTTCGAGCATCATGTTGTGCCCCATGTCGAAGAATTCGGGTTCGGTACCGTATGCGCGCGCTGTGGCGCGTACGTCGCGCACGCTGACGAATCCGTCGTGCTGGGCGCCCAGGACCAGGACCGGGGTGGTCACTCGCCGGGACCGGACGCGGCGCAGCATTGGATCGGTCATGGCGGCGCGAATACTCTCCGGTCCGGCGTGTTGCATGCACGACAACACGATGGCCTCGGGCGTGTCGGGGCTGAACAGGTATTCGCGGGTGAGCGCCGGGGTGGCGAGGAATTTGAGCAGCGTCGGGTCGTTCCAGGCTTCCAACGTCATCGACGGTCGGCGGCGCCAGACGCGCAGCGCCGCGCCGAGCACGCCCTGCGGCGGCAGGGAGCCCACCAGAACCGCGGCCGGTGCCGTTCGGTCTTCGAGGTAGCGCTGGATCGTGAAGCCGCCCAGGGAATGGCCGATGAGCACGGGGGAGCCGCCCAGATCGTCTGCAACCGAATGGACATCGTCGAGGTAGTCGGCCATGGAAACCTTTGGCAAGGGCTTCGCCGTCGGGCTGTTTCCGTGTCCGCGCAGGCTCAGGGCGACCGCTCGATAGCCCGCAGCAGCGAAGAAGTCGAGGAAGTGCTCGTCCCAGCACCAGGCGCCATGCCAGCCGCCATGCACGAAAAGCAGCGGTACCGGATGTGCGTCAGTGCAGGACCCTTTGTCGATCACCTCGAGCATGAGCTGACTTTTGTTTGCGGCGATCCTGCCGTCAAGCCCCGGCCCCTGTCCTCGCCCAGATATAGACCACGGCCGCGCTCGTCGGCGTGTCGTGTGCGTGGCTTACATGTCGCGAACGCGAGCTCGGCCTTATCTGCGGGCCGTTATTTGCGGCCATATCTGACGCCGGGCCAACCTCCACTAGGCTGACAGGGTGTTTGAATCGCTGTCTGACCGGTTGACCGGCGCCCTACAAGGGCTGCGCGGGAAGGGTCGGCTGACCGACGCCGATATCGATGCCACCACCCGTGAAATCCGGTTGGCGCTGCTGGAAGCCGACGTTTCGCTACCCGTGGTGCGTGCGTTCGTCGGTCGGATCAAGGACCGCGCCAGGGGCGCGGAGGTGTCCGGCGCGCTCAACCCGGCGCAGCAGGTCGTCAAGGTCGTCAACGAAGAACTCGTCGGGATCCTCGGCGGCCAAACCCGCCAGCTGGCATTCGCCAAGACGCCACCGACCGTGGTGATGCTGGCCGGCCTGCAAGGTTCGGGCAAGACGACGCTGGCCGGAAAATTGGCCGCCTGGCTCCGCAGCCAGGGACATACCCCGCTCCTGGTTGCCTGCGACCTGCAACGGCCGGCTGCCGTCAACCAGCTGCAGGTCGTCGGTGAGCGCGCCGGGGTGCCGGTGTTCGCTCCGCATCCCGGGGAGTCTCCGGAATCCGGCCCTGGCGACCCGGTCGCGGTCGCGGCGGCGGGGCTCGCCGAGGCTCGGGCCAAACACTTCGACGTCGTCATCGTCGACACGGCCGGGCGCCTGGGCATCGACGACGAGCTGATGGGCCAGGCCGCGGCCATCCGGGCGGCCGTCAACCCTGACGAGGTGCTGTTCGTCCTGGACGCGATGATCGGCCAGGATGCCGTGACCACGGCGGAGTCGTTCCGCGAGGGTGTCGGCTTCACCGGTGTGGTGTTGACCAAGCTCGACGGTGACGCTCGCGGTGGCGCCGCGTTGTCGGTCCGCGAGGTGACCGGCGTCCCAATCCTTTTCGCCTCGACCGGCGAGAAGCTGGAGGACTTCGAAGTCTTCCACCCGGACCGGATGGCCAGTCGCATCCTGGGCATGGGCGACGTGCTGAGCCTGATCGAGCAGGCAGAGCAGGTCTTCGACGCGGAGCAGGCCGAAGCCGCCGCCGCCAAGATGGGGTCGGGGGAGCTGACCCTCGAGGATTTCCTGGAACAGATGCTGGCCATCCGAAAGATGGGGCCGATCGGCAACCTGTTGGGTATGTTGCCGGGCGCGGGTCAGATGAAGGATGCGCTGGCCGAAGTCGACGACAGACAGCTCGACCGGTTGCAAGCCATCATCCGTGGCATGACGCCGCAGGAACGGGCCGACCCGAAGATCATCAACGCGTCGCGGCGGTTGCGCATCGCCAACGGCTCGGGTGTGGCGGTGTCCGAGGTCAACCAGCTGGTCGATCGCTTTTTCGAAGCCCGCAAGATGATGTCGTCGATGCTCGGCGGCATGGGGATACCGGGCATGGGCCGCAGGTCCGCGACCCGAAAGAGCAAGGGCGCGAAGGGCAAGAAGGGCAAGAAGGGTGCACGCGGGCCAACGCCGCCGAAGGTCCGGGGCCCGTTCGGGGCGGGCATGCCAGGGATGGCCCCGGGGTTCCCGGATCTGTCGCAGATGCCCGAGGGCCTCAATCAACTACCGCCCGCGCTGGCCGACTTCGATCTGTCCAAACTCAAGTTCCCGGGCAATCCCGGAAGCAAGTAGCCGCGCCGTGCGGATGCGCGTGCGAGGCGTCGGCTTGCCCGATGAGACGCCGGTCGAACTGTGGATCGTCGACGGCCGCATCAGCCTGGAGCCGGTTTCCGGGGCCGACACGGTTTTCGACGGCGGCTGGATTCTGCCCGGCCTGGTCGATGCTCATTGTCACGTCGGGCTTGGTGACCACGGCGAGATCGAACTCGATGCCGCGATCGCTCAAGCCGAGGCCGAACGCGAGGTTGGGGCGCTCCTGCTGCGCGATTGCGGCTCACCGACAGACACCCGCAGCCTCGACGACCACGCGGACCTGCCGCGGATCATCCGGGCCGGACGCCACCTTGCCAGGCCCAAGCGCTATCAGGCCGGCTTTGCGGTCGAGCTCGAAGACGAATCCCAGCTCCCGGCCGCCGTCGCCACCGAAGCGCGCCGCGGCGACGGCTGGATCAAGCTGGTCGGGGACTGGATCGACCGCAGTGTCGGCGATCTCGCCCCGCTGTGGTCCGACGACGTCCTCAAAGCAGCGATCGACGCCGCACACGACAACGGTGCCAGGGTTACCGCACACGTCTTCAGCGAGGATGCCCTGCCAGGGCTGATCAACGCCGGCATCGACTGCATCGAGCACGGCACCGGCCTCACTGATGACACGATCGCGCTGATGCTCGAGCACGGCACCGTGTTGGTCCCCACTCTGATCAACATCGAGAACTTCCCCGGCATCGCCGCCGCCGCGTCACGCTATCCGACCTATGCTGCCCACATGCGTGACTTGTATGCCCGCTGCCAGCAGCGGATGGCGGCGGCCCGGGATGCCGGTGTGCCGATGTACGCGGGCAGCGACGCCGGCAGCATGGTCCCGCACGGACGCATCGCCGACGAGGTCCAGGCCCTCAAGGGCATCGGGATGAGTGCCACCGAGGCGCTGGGTGCGGCGTGTTGGGACGCTCGTCGCTGGCTGGGCCGGCCCGGTCTGGATCATGGCGCATCGGCTGACCTGTTGTGCTATGGCGGCGACCCGCGGCAGGGGCCCGGCGTGCTGAACCGTCCCAATCTGGTAATACTGCGCGGCAAGGTGTTTCGCCCTTGACGTCAGACAGGCGCGGCGTCGCGGTCGCGGCTAGGATCGAATAATGGCGTTGGCCAGCGGCGCGACATTTGCCGGATACACGGTAGCGCGGAGGCTGGGTTCTGGAGTGACGGGTGAGGTTTACCTTGCCCTGGATTCACGAGCGGAGCGCTGGGTTGCGCTGAAGATTCTTTCGCCGGCCCTGTCGACCGACAGCGATTTCCGCCAGCGGTTTCTATCGGAGACGGCCACCACCGCCAACCTTTATCACCCGCACATCGTGCAGGTGCACGCCCGCGGTGAGTTCGAGGGACAGCTGTGGGTGGCGATGGATTACGTCGAGGGCAGCAATGCGGCGCGGCTGATGGCCGAGCGGTTCCCCGCGGTTTCGCCGGCCGGCGAGGTGCTTGCGATCGTCTCGGCCGTCGCCTCGGCTCTCGATCATGCCCATCAGCGCGGCCTGCTGCATCGCGATGTCAAACCGGCCAACATCTTGTTGACCGGACTGTCGACGGGTGTGCCGACCGGGCGTGGCGAAGGCGAACAGCGGATTCTGCTGGCCGACTTCGGGGTAGCCCGGCGATTCGGCAACCCAACCGGAGTCAACGCCATAAACGGTCCGGCCGGGTCGGTAGCCTACTGCGCACCCGAGCAGTTGATGGGGGCAGACGACATTGATGGACGCGCCGACCAATACGCATTGGCGGCGACCGCGTTTCATTCGCTGACGGGTACCCCTCCGGTCGAGCACACCGATCCGGTGGCCGCCGTGGACCAGCTGCTCAACAGCCCGCCACCGCGACTCAGCGATCAGCGGCCGGAGCTGGCGAGCCTGGACGGGGTGTTCTCCAAAGCGTTGGCTCGCAAACCCGATGACCGGTTCGAGAACTGCCAGGAGTTCGCCGACGCAGCCAACGAACAGGCCGGCGTCTCGATCGGGGACCGCAGTCGCGCCGCCGCCTTGGTTGTCGAAGCTGTCGACTACCCGGCCTACGCCTGGCCGGAAGCTGGTGACGGCACTGACACGGGCTCGCGCACCGAGGTCCATTCGGCCACCACCGCGTCGCGTCGGGCCGTTGCGCCGAGGAAGCGCCGCCGGGCGCGCAAAATCGTGTTGGGCGCCGCGACGGTGCTGCTCGTCGCCGGGCTGCTGCTGGTGCTCGGCTTCATGATCGGGCGCAAGACCAACACGACGGCCATGCAGGCCGCCCGCGTGACGACGAGCGCACCGGTGGCGGCGGCCGCCCCGACGGCCGGCAGCCGGGTCGCCGCGCCGGTCCCGATGGAAGGCACTTATCGCATCGACGTCCAACGCACCAAGCAGACGTTCAACTACACGCCCGACCCCCAGGAGCCCGACGTGAATACCTGGTGGGCCTTTCGCTCGGCGTGCACACCGAGCTCCTGCACAGCGGCCGGCGTGCAGTTGGACGACAACGACCACACCCAGGCGAAGTCGACGGGCGGCGAGCCCGTCGTTCTGGACTTCCACGATGGTCGCTGGCTGTCCCGGCCGGAACAGATCGCCTTCCCCTGTATCGGGCCAAACGGCGTGGCAAGTGTGCACGACACCATGCAGGTGCTGTCCTTGCGGTCGCAGCCGCAGGGCGGGTTTGCGGGTGAAATGACGGTCACCGTGCAAAGCAATGAATGCGCCCAGAAGGGCGGCGTACTTCGGGCGCCCGCGGTGGCCACCCGCAGCGGCGACGTGCCGACTGGGGTCACCGTGCCGGATCCCGCGACAATCCCCGACGCCTCCACAGCGCCAACCACAACCCACCGCTGATCCAGCCTTACCTCGGCGGACAGTTGTGTGGATAGCGCCGTCCCAAAGAAAGATTGCGAGCACTTGCTATCTATGTTAGCTTTGGTGCACCCCGAGCACCGGAGGAAGCTGTGACTTACGACGTGATCATTCGCGACGGATTGTGGTTCGATGGCACCGGCAACGCGCCCAGAACCCGTTCGCTCGGCATTCGCGACGGCGTGCTGGCCACGGTCTCCGCCCGCCCGTTGGACGAGACAGGTTGCCCCGAGGTGATCGACGCGGCGGGCAAGTGGATCATGCCCGGCTTCATCGACGTGCACACCCATTACGACGCCGAGGTGCTACTGGACCCCGGACTGCGGGAGTCCGTGCGCCACGGCGTCACTACGGTGCTGCTGGGCAACTGTTCGCTGTCGACGGTGTACGCCAATTCCGAGGACGCCGCCGATCTGTTCAGCCGGGTCGAGGCGGTGCCGCGCGAATACGTGTACGGCGCGCTGGACTCGCAACAGAACGTGGTCGACCGCTGCGGAATACATCGACGCGATCGACGCGCTGCCGCTCGGGCCTAATGTCAGTTCACTGCTTGGTCATTCGGATCTGCGGACAGCGGTGTTAGGGCTCGATCGCGCCACTGACGGCAGCGTCAGACCCACCGAAGCCGAACTGGGAAAGATGGCGGCGCTGCTCGACGCGGCGCTTGAGGCCGGCATGCTCGGGATGTCCGGAATGGACGCGGCCATCGACAAGCTCGACGGCGACCGTTTCCGGTCGCGCGCGCTGCCGTCCACCTTCGCGACATGGCGCGAACGGCGCCGGCTGATCAAGGTGCTGCGCAAGCGTGGCCGGATGCTACAGAGCGCTCCCAATGTCGAGAGTCCCGCGACCGCATTGATGTTCTTCTTGACCAGCAGCCGGATGTTCGGGCGCCGCAAGGGTGTTCGGATGAGTCTGCTGGTGTCCGCCGATGCAAAGTCGGCGCAGCTGGCCGTGCACGGCTTCGGGCTGGGTACGCGCGTGCTCAACGCCCTGCTGGGTTCCTGCGTGCGGTTCCAGCACCTGCCGGTGCCGTTCGAGCTGTACTCCGACGGCATCGACCTGCCGGTGTTCGAGGAGTTCGGCGCGGGAACCGCGGCCCTGCACCTGCGCGATCAGCTGGAGCGCAACGAGCTGCTGGCCGACAAGGAATATCGACGCCGGTTCCGCCGCGAGTTCGATCGCCGCAAACTCGGTCCGTCGCTGTGGCACCGTGACTTCCACGACGCGGTGATCGTCGAGTGCCCCGATAAGTCGTTGATCGGCAAGAGCTTTGGCGCGATCGCCGACGAACGCGGACTGCACCCGCTGGATGCGTTCCTCGACGTGCTCGTCGAAAATGGTGAACGCAACGTCCGGTGGACCACCATCGTGGCGAACCACCGGCCCAAGCAGCTCAACAAGCTCGCCGCCGAGCCGAGCGTGCACATGGGCTTCTCCGACGCCGGCGCGCACCTCCGCAACATGGCGTTTTACAACTTCCCGCTGAGGATGCTCAAGCGCACGCGGGATGCTTACCGCGCCGGCACGCCGTTCATGTCGACCGAACGCGCGGTGCATCGGCTGACCGGCGAATTGGGGGAGTGGTTCGGCATCGACGCCGGCACGTTGCGCGAGGGTGACCGTGCGGATTTCGTGGTGATCGACCCGGCCGGTCTCAACGAAGCGGTGGACGGCTACTACGAAGACGAGGTTCCTTTCTACGGTGGCTTGCGGCGCATGGTCAATCGCAATGACGAGGCGGTGGTCGCCACTGGTGTCAACGGCATCGTCGTGTTCCGCAACGGCGAATTCGGCGATGGCTACGGCCAGACCGTCAAATCGGGCCGCTACCTTCGGGCGGGTGTACGCCACGCGGTCCAAAGCGTCAGTGCCTGAGGTGGCCCGGACTCAGCGGCAACGCCGCGAAGAAACGGTCGGCCGGCTTCTCGAGGCATGCATCGCGAGCATCGTGGAAGTCGGATACGCCCGGGCATCGGCGGCCGTGATCACCAAGCGCGCCGGGGTGTCCGTCGGCGCGCTGTTCCGGCACTTCGAAACAATGGGCGACTTCATGGCGGCCACGGCATCCGAGGTATTGCGCCGGCAGGTGGAGTCATTTACCAAGCAGGTTGCCCAGATCCCGGCCGACCGACCGGCGCTCGAAGCGGCGCTGACGATTTTGCGGGACATCACCAGCAGCCCGACGAACGCGGTGTTGTACGAACTGATGGTCGCCGCCCGCACCGACGAGAAGCTCAACGCCCATTTGCGCGAGGTCCTTCGGGAGTACGCCGAGAAGATTTACGACGCCGCGCGCGCGCTGCCCGGGGCCGACGGCTTCGACCAGGAGACCTTTCCCGTTCTGGTCGCATTGTTGACGAACGTCTTCGACGGAGCGGCACTCGTGCGAGGGATGCTGCCGGAACCGGACATCGAGGAGCGAGCGGATTCAGCTGCTCACGGCGCTGATCACCGGCGCCCTATGACGCGCGAGCAGTCGCAAAAGCCCCCGAACGATCGGCGTGTCGGGGGCTTGTGCGTCTGCTCGCGGTACTAAAGCGAGCCGATGCTGGACTGCCGGTTGAGGGCGAAGCCCCAGTCGAACAGACTTCCGGCCTGGTCCCAATACGTCGGGCCGCCTTCTTTAACCATGCCGAACATCATGGCGATCACCAGCCGGCGTCCGCCGCGGGCCGCGGCCCCGACGAAGGTCTTGCGTGCTGCGTTGGTGAAACCGGTCTTGCCGCCGATGGCGCCCGGATACCGCTGTAACAGTTCGTCCTGGTTGAGAATCGGTTGATCACCGTGGTCGCCGGGGAACATCGCCGACGGCTCGGCGGTGATCTGTGCGAACACGGGGTAGGTCATCGCCGCCCGGAAGATGACCGCCAGGTCGTGCGCGGTGGAGGACCCCGGACCGCCGGGCCCGTCCAAACCGGACGGTGTGGCCGGGTGGGTGTTGATCGCCCCGAGCGAGGCGGCCTTGGCGTCCATCATTGCGACCGTGGCGTCCGGGCCGCCCAGCATCTGTGCGAGCGTGTTGGCGGCGTCATTACCCGAGACCAGCAACAGCGCGTCCAACAGTTGGCGCGCGGTATAGGTGCGCCCGGGTTTGATGCCGACGCAGTTGCACTCGACCTCGGTGTCGGCAACGTCGGCCACCACCGTTGCGTCCAGGTTCAGCTGATCCAACGCCACCAGCGCCAATAACACCTTGATGGTGCTGGCGGGCGGATGGGCCACATCCTGGTCGCGGCCGGCCAGTATCTCGCCGCTGTCGAGGTCGGCGACGATCCAGGTCTGGGCCGGACCGTCGGGGATCGGCATCGAGCCGATGGGTTGAACACTGTCGGCCCGCGACGTGCCAGCGGTGACCGCGCTGACAGTGACACCGCAGGTCGCGACCGCCAGGAGTGTGGCGACTGCGGCCACAAGTTTCCGCATGGCCGCACAGCCTAACTTCCCGGCGTGTGTGACGCCTATTTCCGGCGGTCCGACCTGGCGCGCCGCCCGGTCGGGCCGCGGTGTTCAATCGATGCATGTTGAGCCTGGCCGAAATTTCGGATCGCCTGGAGATCCAGCAGCTGCTGGTGGACTATTCCACCGCCATCGACCAGCGCCGATTCGACGATCTGGACAACGTTTTCACGCCCGACGCCTACATCGACTACCGGGCGCTGGGCGGCATCGACGGCCAGTATCCCGAGGTCAAGGAATGGCTGTCGCAGGTGCTGCCAACCTTCCCGGTCTATGCGCACATGATCGGCAACTTCTCAGTCCGCATCACGGGGGACACCGCGACCTCGCGGATAATCTGCTTCAACCCCATGGTCCTTCCCGGTGACAAAGATCAGGTGCTGTTTTGCGGGTTGTGGTACGACGATGAATTCGTGCGCACGCCCGCGGGATGGCGGATGACCCGCCGGGTCGAGGCGAAGGTCTTCCAGAAAGTGATGTGAAGCAATTTCTGTTCAAGACCCCTGCTCTGGCACAATAGGCGCCTGTCCGCCGCGTGACCCACCCCTCGGGTGCTTGCGCGTCGGTCACACACGCGAGGCAAAACCGGATCCCGGCACCCTGCCGGGGTCGCTGAATTGCAGCGTGACACACAGGAGAATCGCTTAACCATGGCTGTGAAGATCAAGCTCGCTCGGCTTGGCAAAATCCGTAACCCCCAGTACCGCATCTCTGTCGCAGATGCACGCAACCGCCGCGACGGCCGCGCAATCGAGGTCATCGGCCGGTACCACCCGAAGGAAGACCCGAGTCTCATCGAGGTCGACTCCGAGCGCGCCCAGTACTGGCTGTCGGTGGGGGCGCAACCCACCGAACCCGTTCTCAAGCTGCTGAAGATCACCGGTGACTGGCAGAAGTTCAAGGGGCTGCCTGGCGCCGAGGGCACCCTGCAGGTCGCTCCGGCCAAGCCTTCCAAGCTCGAGCTGTTCAACGCCGCGTTGGCTGCCGCGGACGGTGGGCCTACCACCGAGGCCACCAAGCCGAAGAAGAAGGCCCCCGCCAAGAAGGCCGCCAAGGCGGCCGAATCGGGCGACGCCGCTGCCGAGATCCCCGCGTCCGACGCGGAAACCACTGCGGCCGACGCCGCGGAACAGGCCAGCGAGCCGGCCGAGGCCGGCGACGCGCCCGAGCCCGCTACCGAAAGCTGACGGCGCAATGAGCACCGTCGTCGTTGACGCTATTGAGCATCTGGTGCGCGGGATTGTCGACAACCCGGACGAGGTCCGGGTGGACATGGTCACCAGCCGTCGTGGCCGGACTGTCGAGGTACACGTTCACCCCGAGGACCTGGGCAAGGTGATCGGTCGCGGGGGACGCACCGCGACCGCTTTGCGGACACTGGTCGCCGGTATCGGTGGCCGCGGCATCCGCGTCGACGTGGTGGACACCGACCAGTAACGCATGCAATGGAGCTGTTAGTCGGGCGCGTGGTCAAAGCGCACGGCATCGGCGGTGAGCTGGTTGTCGAAATCCGCACCGACGATCCCGCTGCCCGGTTCGCATCGGGTAATACATTGCGTGCCAAGGGATCTCGGGGTTTAGGTCCAGAGCGCAGTTATGTCGTCGACAGTGTGCGCGAGCACAGCGGACGATTGTTGGTGCGGCTGGCCGGAGTGGCTGACCGGGCGGCCGCCGATGCACTGCGGGGCAGCGTATTCGTTGTCGAGTCCGATGACCTGCCGCCGATCGACGAGCCCGACACGTATTACGACCACGAGCTAGAGGGGCTACAGGTCCGGACGACAGCGGGACAGCACGTGGGCGTCGTCGCCGAAGTACTGCACACCGCGGCCGGAGAATTGTTGGCGGTGCGGCGGGCTGACGGCGGCGAAATCGGTGAAGCAACCGGTGCGGGAGAAGTGTTGGTGCCGTTCATAAGCGCGATGGTGCCGTTGGTGTCGCTGGACGAGGGTCATCATCGAGATCGATCCGCCCGAGGGTTTGCTGGATCTGACGTAGCCCGCACCGATATGCACCGATATGAGAATTGACGTCATCACGATATTCCCTGCCTACCTGGAACCGTTGCGACAGTCGTTGCCGGGCAAGGCGATTGAGTCGGGACTGGTCGACCTACGGGTGCACGATTTACGGCGCTGGACCTACGATGTGCATCACTCGGTCGACGACGCACCGTATGGCGGTGGTCCCGGGATGGTGATGAAGGCGCCGGTGTGGGGCGAGGCTCTGGATGAAATCCGTTCCGACGATACGCTGTTGGTGGTTCCCACCCCCGCGGGCGCGCGGTTTACCCAGGCCACCGCCCAACGCTGGAGCGCCGAGCGGCATCTGGTGTTCGCCTGTGGCAGATATGAGGGTATCGACCAGCGGGTCAGTGATGATGCCGCGCAGCGGATGCGGGTGGAAGAAGTCTCGATCGGCGACTATGTCTTAGCGGGCGGCGAGGCGGCGGCGTTGGTGATGATCGAGACCGTCCTGCGACTGTTGGGTGGCGTTCTCGGTAACCCCGCGTCGCATCGGGACGATTCGTACTCGCCGGAACTGGACCGGCTGCTGGAAGGCCCCAGCTACACCAGGCCGCCGAGCTGGCGTGGACTCGACGTCCCAGCCGTCCTGCTGTCGGGTGACCACGCGCGAATCGCCGCCTGGCGCCGCGAGGTCTCGCTGCAGCGGACTCGTGAGCGCCGCCCGGATCTGTTAGGCGATTAGATCCGGCCGTTGGGGAATATCGCCTTGACGGCCTGCGTGATTGTTTCTCGGGCGGTGGCGTCGTCGCTGGGCTGCAGCGACTGGATCACCATGATGTAGCGCCGGTCCGCGCCGATGACGCCGGTCGACAGATGCATCCAGTCGGGTCCGATGCAGCACATCCAGCCCTGCTTGACTGCCACCGGTTCGGCGTAGAGACCGTCGGGGATGCCGAAGCGCTGCGGGTAGCCGTCGGCTCCGTTCGGGGTGGACCGGGCCAGATCGTTGACGATGATCCGGGCCCGTTCCGGTGGCAGCCCGCCAGACCCGCTGAGCAGCATGTCGTAGTAGTGGATCAGATCGGTTGCGGAGCTCATCGTGTTCCACCAGCGCCCGTCGCTTGGGGGCGTGGTGGCCGTCATCCCGTATCGGTTGGCGATTTGGGTGATGATGGCGGCCCCGCCGTCCTGGCCCCAGAACTTCTCAGCCGCTCCGTCGTCCGACGCCTCCAACATGGTGTCCAGTGCCTGGTGGTCGTCCGGGGACAGGGTGGTCCTGCCCTGGGATTCCTGCAGGAGCAGATCATCGGCGATGAAGAGTTTGGCCACTGATGCTGTGCCGACGATTGCGGTGTTGCCATTGGAGACCAACTGGTGGGTGGTGCGATCGAGGATCGCTATCGAGAGGGTGGCGCCGCCGCTGGCGGCTGCGTCGGTTGCCTGCTTCACGCGTGCCTGCAGTCCGCCGAATGCGGGGCTGGGCCTTTCGGCCGCCTCGGGCGCCTCGGGCGGGGTGATAGCCCGCACCAGCAGCTGAGCCAGCTGCGGCGGCGGCTCGGCGGCCACATCAGGCTCGGCGTAGACCGGCGTGTTATACACAGGGACGCTGTACACCTTGGCCTGGACCAGCGCCTCACAACCGGCGACGACCACCAAAGCGACCGCCGCAGTGGCGGTGAATACCGTCAGCGGCCGTACTCGCAGCGGCCGTGCTCGCATCCCTCTTCCTCCGACCTAAACGTCCATCTGGGCGGCTGCTTGAGCCAGTCAAGCCTTCTGTCCCCGCGCCTCACGCCGAGATTCCGGTTGGACTAGCGCGCATTCGCCCCAGTCATATGTACCATTCACCAGGGTCTTCGGCCCGTCGCGAACCGCCTGATTTCATGTGATTTTCACAGCGGGCGTCTTATCTGGCACAATCAACCAGTTGTCTCCAGCGGTTGCCGGCCGGTCAGTGCCGCTGCCGCCTGCTGCGAGATGCGCCCCGAAAGCCCGAACCATCGGCTTGGTGACCGCCGCACGCCTGCGTGCCGGCAGCCGCCGCACGCCGCGATCCCGAGGAAGTGTTTCTCAGATGAACCGCCTGGACTTCATCGACCAAGCGTCGCTGCGCGACGACATCCCAGCCTTTGGCCCGGGCGACACCATCAATGTGCACGTCAAGGTCATCGAGGGCGCAAAGGAACGTATCCAGGTGTTCAAGGGCGCGGTGATCCGGCGGCAGGGCGGGGGCATCCGCGAGACGTTCACTGTCCGCAAGGAGAGCTATGGCGTAGGCGTGGAACGGACCTTTCCGGTGCACTCGCCGAACATCGACCATATCGAGGTGGTGACCCGTGGCGATGTTCGCCGCGCCAAGTTGTACTACCTGCGTGAACTCCGCGGCAAGAAGGCCAAGATCAAGGAAAAGCGCTGACCAGCTGCGCCCTGGCGGCCGTTTCGGATCGCCTCGCCGCTTTACCCAGCCAAAATCTGTGCTGGTTACGCTGATCTCGTGACCCACGACTCACCTGAGCCCCAGTCCGACGCTGGCCAGCCGGAGCCGAAGGTCTCTACCCGGGACATTCCGGATCCTTCCGATGCTGAGGCGCCCGCCGAGGAGTCGCCGGCCGCCGAGCCGGAGCCCAAGAAGAAATCCGCGCTTCGCGAATTCGCGATTCTCGCGGTGATCGCGGTGGCGCTCTACTACGTGATGTTGACGTTCGTCGCGCGCCCCTACCTGATTCCGTCCGAGTCCATGGAACCCACGCTGCACGGATGCACGGGCTGTGTCGGCGACCGAATCATGGTGGACAAGCTCACTTACCGCTTCGGCTTACCACAGCCCGGTGACGTCATCGTCTTCAAGGGCCCGCCGTCGTGGAACACCGGTTATAAGTCGATTCGCTCGAGCAACCCCGCGCTGCGGTCGGTGCAGGACGCGTTGTCGTTCATTGGTTTCGTCCCGCCCGACGAGAACGACCTGGTGAAGCGTGTCATCGCCGTCGGGGGACAGACGGTGCAGTGCCGAGCCGACACCGGGTTGACGGTCAACGGCAAGCCGCTCAAGGAACCGTTTCTCAATCCAGCCACCATGATGGCCGACCCAACGGTGTATCCCTGCCTGGGCAGCGAATTCGGTCCGGTAGCGGTCCCGCAGGGACGTCTGTGGGTGATGGGCGACAATCGGACGCACTCCGCGGACTCTCGCGCCCATTGCACCAGCATTCCGGCCGACGCGCTCAAGGGCCTGCTATGCACCGGCGATCCGATGTCGGGGACCGTGCCGGTGTCCAATGTCATCGGAAAGGCCCGGTTCATCGTGTGGCCGCCGTCGCGATGGGGCGGTGTGGGTTCGGCCAACCCCCAGCAGGGTCAGTAGCCATGGCCACCACGTGGCCGCCACGGACGGTCATCCGAAAGTCGTCAGGTCTGCGCACCCTGGAATCCACGCTGTACCGCAACGGGCTGGGACCCGTGGCCGGGGTGGACGAGGTTGGCCGCGGTGCCTGCGCGGGCCCATTGGTGGTGGCGGCGTGTGTGCTCGGGCCGGGCCGGCTCGAAAGCCTGTCGGCCCTCGACGACTCGAAAAAGCTCACCGAGAAGGCACGGGAGAAGCTGTTTCCGCTGATCTGCCGGTATGCGCTGGCGTATCACGTGGTTTTCATCCCGTCGGTGGAGGTCGATCGGCGCGGCGTGCATGTTGCCAACATCGAAGGCATGCGCAGGGCCGTGGCCGGACTGTCGGCGCGTCCCGGTTACGTGCTGAGCGATGGTTTTCGGGTGCCTGGCCTGCCCATGCCGTCGCTGCCGGTGGTCGGCGGGGACGGCGTGGCCGCCTGCATCGCGGCGGCCAGCGTGCTGGCAAAGGTCAGCCGCGACCGGTTGATGGTTGCGATGGATGCCGACCACCCCGGGTACGGCTTCGCCGTGCACAAGGGTTACAGCACTGCCGCGCACAGCGCGGCGCTGACCCAGCGGGGTCCGTGTCCGGAGCACCGGTATTCGTTCATCAACGTCCGGCGGGTGGCGACCGGTTCCGTTACCAGTTCTGACACCCGGATGGTGGCCGAGTGTAAACCGGACCCTCCGGGCGAGCGCGGCCCATACCAGTGAGGAAAGATGACAGCAGCACGGTATTCGTACGGAATTCGCGGGAAAAAGGACGTCTGAGCAGATGAGTGGCCGATGAGCGCTGAGGATCTCGAAAAGTATGAAACCGAGATGGAGCTCTCGCTCTACCGCGAATACAAGGACATCGTCGGCCAGTTCAGCTACGTAGTGGAAACCGAACGGCGCTTCTACCTGGCGAACAGCGTGGAGATGCTGCCCCGCAACGCCGACGGCGAGGTCTACTTCGAGCTCAGACTGTCTGACGCCTGGGTTTGGGACATGTACCGGCCGGCGCGTTTCGTCAAGCAGGTGCGGGTAGTCACCTTCAAGGACGTCAACATCGAAGAGGTCGAGAAGCCCGAGCTACGGCTGCCGGAATAGCGTGCTTTCCCAGCTACAGAGCCGGGGGAGCCTCGTCGCCGTCGGATGATAGTTTGCCGCGCCTTTCGATAATTTCCCGCGCGACGTCAGCCAGCTTGATGTTGAGGGTCTGAGAGTGGCGTCGTAGCACTTCGAATGCGTCATCTTCGGATATGTCGTTCAACGTCATCAGCATGCCGATGGCCTTGCCGATCTCGCGATTGCTGAGCAGCCCCTGTCGAAGGGTGGTGGCATCTTCTCCCCGGGCGACGGCGTTGATCGCCACGCTGGTGAACGATGCCAGCACCGCCGCTCGACCGGCCGACTCGAGGTCGAACAGGTTGGGTGTCCGGCTGAAGAGATTGAGCGCGGCGCCTTTGCGCTTGTCCACAAGAATCCGAAATCCCATGGCCCCTCGCACCGGTGTCTCGTTGACAAGGATTGCCGCCAGCTTGGGCCATTGGTTGGGTGTGGTCAGGTCCGTCTCAATCTGCGGCGTTTCTTCCTCGATCGCATCGATGCACGGGCCTTCGCCGGCGCGCCGTTCGAAATCATCAATCCGCAGCGCTATCCGATCACTCGCGCCAACTGTGACGTAGCGATCGTTCTGCTTCACTAGCAGACTGGCGTGATCACAGCCGGGAACGATCAGAGTCGCCGCGACGCAGATAGCCGCGTACATCTCGTTCGCGTCCGAGCCTTGATAGATGATCTCGGCGAGTGCCGCGAAGACCGTCGCCGGGTCAGCCTTCTCTCCACCCGGTAGTGAAACCTGCGCGTCCACATTCGTGTCGTCTGCCATGTTGTATCTCATTTTAGGCGCTATCCGGTGGCGGGCGGACGGAACTCCGATCGCGGCGGATTATCGGCTCACCTTCAACCGAGGTACGTTGATTTCGTGAGGCACGTAACGGCGCGCCGGCGCGCGCAGCACCTCACCGCGGACGGTGCCTTCACCCGGCCCGAGACCCTGGTCGTCGAGGAGCCTTTGGAGATCCGCGTCAATGGTGCCGCGGTCTCAGTGACCATGCGCACGCCCGGGTCGGATATCGAACTCGCGCAAGGCTTTCTGCTCACCGAAGGAGTAATCGCCGGTCGCGAGGACGTGCTGACCATCCGCTACTGTGGCGGTGCCAATCCCGACTTCGAGGACGGCGCCAATACCTACAACGTTCTCGACGTCGCGCTGGCACCCGGAGTCAAACTTCCGGACGTCGATATCACCCGCAACTTCTACACCACCTCCTCGTGCGGGGTCTGCGGAAAGGCGTCGCTGGACGCGGTGCGGGTGTTGGGCCGCTTCTCGCCAAGCGAGGACCCCGCCATCGTCGCGGCGGCCACGCTCCGGGCAATGCCCGACCAACTTCGCACTGCGCAAAAGGTTTTCGCCCGCACCGGCGGCCTGCACGCCGCGGCGCTGTTCGATGCCGACGGAACGATGGTTGTGGTACGCGAAGACATCGGCAGGCACAACGCCGTCGACAAGGTCATCGGCTGGGCGCTCGAGCACGAGCGGATACCGCTGAAATCGTCCGTGCTGCTGGTGAGCGGGCGCGCGTCATTCGAGTTGACGCAGAAGGCCGTGCTGGCCGGCATTCCGGTGCTGGCCGCCGTCTCGGCGCCGTCGTCGCTGGCGGCTTCGCTGGCCGAGGAGTGCGGCCTGACGCTGGTGGCGTTCCTGCGGGGGGACTCGATGAATGTTTACACCAGGGCCGACCGAATCACGTAGCTCGCTGTGGATCCGCGCCGGACTGGGGATAACTCGCCGTCCGGCCGTAGATAACTGCCCCGCCCGGGCATGCGCTGTCGGGAGCGCCGCGCATCGTGGCGGCATGACGACCGAGAAAACACCGACCCGGATTGAACTGGGGGTCATGGGTGAGGCGCTGGCAATCGGATCACCTGACCAAGATGGGGTTGCGGATCCTGAACCGCAACTGGCGCTGCCGCTATGGCGAACTGGATGTGATCGCCGTCGACGAGGCCATCCGCACGCTGGTGTTCGTCGAGGTCAAGACGCGTACCGGTGACGGTTATGGGGGACTGGCGCACGCCGTGACTCCGCGGAAGGTCCGCCGACTGCGCAGGCTCGCCGGGCTGTGGCTGGCCGGTCAAGACGAGCACTGGGCCGCGATCCGGATCGACGTCATCGGTGTGCGGGTCGGGCGGCGCCGCACACCGGAGATCACCCACCTGCAGGGCGTCGGCTGATGGCGCTCGGCCGCGCGTTCTCCGTCGCGGTGCGCGGACTCGACGGCGACATCGTGGAAATCGAAGCCGACATCACGTCGGGCTTACCGGGCGTGCACCTGGTTGGTCTGCCAGACGCCGCGTTGCAGGAGTCCCGCGACCGGGTCCGCGCGGCGGTCACCAATTGCGGCAACAGCTGGCCGATGGCCCGGCTCACGCTCGCGCTGTCGCCGGCGACGCTGCCGAAAATGGGTTCGGTCTACGACATCGCCCTGGCGGCGTCGATCCTGTCGGCGCAGCGAAAGCGGCCGTGGCATCGACTGGAGAAGGCCGTCCTGCTGGGCGAGCTGTCGCTGGACGGTCGGGTCCGGCCGGTGCGTGGTGTGCTGCCGGCCGTACTGGCAGCCAAGCACGAGGGCTGGCCCGCCGTTGTGGTCCCGGTCGGTAATTTGGCCGAGGCCAGCCTGGTCGACGGCATCGAGGTATGGGGGGTCCGCAACCTGGCGCAATTGCAGGCCTGGCTCAACGGGGCTACCGGCCTTAACGACAGGATCACCGCGGTGGGCGAGGACCCGGAACTCGCCGCGGACCTGGCCGACGTGGTGGGCCAGGCGCAGGCGCGGTTCGCGGTCGAGGTGGCGGCCGCGGGGGCGCATCACCTGATGTTGACCGGACCGCCGGGCGTCGGCAAGACGATGCTGGCGCAACGCCTTCCGGGCATCTTGCCGCCGCTGACGGATTCGGAGTCGCTGGAGGTCACCGCCATCCATTCGGTGGCCGGCCTGCTCTCGGCCGACACGCCGCTGATTACCCGGCCGCCATTGGTGGCACCGCACCACAGCTCGACCGTCGCCGCACTCGTCGGTGGTGGTTCGGGCATGGCTCGCCCCGGCGCGGTCAGCCGGGCGCACCGCGGAGTGCTGTTCCTGGACGAATGCGCGGAGATCAGCGTCGAGCGCGCTGGAGGCGTTGCGAACACCGTTGGAGGACGGCGAGATCCGCCTTGCCCGTCGCGATGGAGTGGCGTGCTATCCGGCCCGGTTCCAACTGGTGCTGGCGGCCAACCCGTGCCCGTGTGCACCGGCCGATCCACGGGATTGCATATGTACGGGGGCGGTCAAACGGCGTTACCTGGGCAAGCTTTCAGGGCCGTTGCTGGATCGGGTGGACCTGCGGGTGCAGATGAATCCGGTTCGAGCGGGCGCATTTTCGGCCGTCGACGGCGAGTCGACATCGCAGGTTCGCCATCGGGTGACGCTGGCCCGCGACGCGGCCGCCGAACGTTGGCGACCACATGGGTTTCAGCACCAACGCCGAAGTCAGCGGGCCGCTGCTGAGACGGAAGTTCCGTCCCGGCGACGCCGCGATGGCCCCGCTGCGCACCGCGGTCGACCGGGGCCTGCTCAGCCTTCGCGGTGTTGACCGCACACTGCGAGTCGCGTGGAGCCTGACCGATTTGGCCGGCCGGACCTTGCCGGGGCGGGATGAGGTCGCGGCGGCGTTGAGCTTTCGGCAACCGGGAGCGTTGCGATGAGCACAGCGGCCGACGATTTGCGGGCCTGGGCTTACCTGTCCCGGGTGGCCGAGCCACCGTGCCTCGAGCTCGCCGCGCTCGTGCGGTGCGTCGGTCCGGTGGAGGCGGCCGAACGCGTGCGGCGCGGACTGGTAGACGAAGAGCTGGCACATAGCACCGAATCCAGGCGCGAAATAGACCAGGCAGCAGATGATCTCGAGTTGCTTGCCCGGCGGGGCGGGCGATTGATCACGCCGGACAGCGACGAGTGGCCGGTACTCGCATTCGCCGCATTCGCTGCCCTTCAAGGTGTCTTCGGTGGCAGGGAGAAGCTTCGCGGCGGGCCGCCGATGGTGTTGTGGGCGCTGGGGCCTGCGAGGCTGGACGAGGCGGCGATGCGTGCCGTCGCTCTGGTGGGAACCCGGGCCGCGACGACCTACGGCGAACACGTCACAGCGGATCTGGCGGCCGGGGTGGCCGAACGTGACGTGGCGGTCGTTTCCGGCGGCGCCTACGGCATCGACGGCGCGGCTCACCGCGCGGCACTGGACTCTGACGGGCTTACCGTGGCGGTACTGGCCGGCGGCCTCGACGTCCCTTATCCGAGCGGGCATTCGGGGCTGCTGCATCGCATCGGGCAGCACGGGCTGGTGTTTACCGAATACCCGCCGGGTGTGCGTCCGGCCCGCTTCCGGTTCCTGACCCGCAACCGGTTGGTCGCCGCGGTCACGGGCGCGACGGTTGTGGTGGAAGCGGGCTTGCGCAGTGGCGCGGCGAATACCGCGGCCTGGGCGCGAGGGTTAGGCCGGGTGGTGGGCGCCGTGCCGGGGCCAGTGACATCGTCGGCGTCTGCGGGTTGTCATGCTCTGTTACGCAACGGCGCGGAGCTGGTCACCCGGGCCGAGGACATCGTCGAGCTGGTCGGTCACATCGGTGAGCTCGCCCCCGAAGAATCGCACCCCAGCACGCCGCTCGACGGGCTGAGCGAGCCCGAGCGCCTGGTGTATGAAGCGTTACCGGGGCGCGGCGCTGTGACGGTCGACGAGATAGCAATCGCATCCGGGCTGATGGCCGAGAAGGTGCTGGGACCGTTGGCGATGCTCGAACTGGCCGGGCTGGCTGAGCGAAAAGAGAGTCGGTGGCGAATTGTTCGCGCCAAAGCCGCTCGGGCTGCTGGAACGGCGCGGCTCGTATAGTCGGTTGGGGCTAGACCTAGACGGGAGAACAAGTGGCAGGTCGACCTGTACATAGCTTCAAAGTCGTCAGTACTCGAAAACTCGCACCACACATGGTTCGGGTGGTGCTGGGGAGCAGTACTTTCAACACCTTCGTGCCCAGCAACTTCACCGACTCCTACGTCAAGTTGGTGTTCGTCGCCGACGACGTCGACGTCGCCGGGTTGCCACAACCGTTGACGCTGGATAGCTTCGCGGACCTGTCTCCCGACGAGCGGCCTTCGGTTCGGACCATGACCGTTCGTCGAGTCGACGCGGCCGCCGGCGAGATCACGCTAGACATGGTCGTGCATGGTGACCACGGGGTAGCGGGCGCCTGGGCGGGCTCGGCTCAACCGGGTCAGCCCATCTACTTGATGGGACCGAGCGGCGCGTACGCGCCGGATCCGGCCGCCGATTGGCACTTGCTGGCCGGCGACGAAACCGCGCTACCGGCTATTTCCGCCGCACTGGAAGCGTTGCCCGCCAACGCAATCGGGAAAGTCTTCATCGAAGTGGGCAGCCCGGACGACGAGATTCCGTTGACCGCTCCGGAAGGCGTCGAGGTGAACTGGGTGTATCGCGGCGGTCGGGCCGATCTGGTTCCCGAGGAGCATGCCGGCGATTTCGCGCCGTTGATCGAGGCGGTCACCACTGCCGAGTGGCTGCCGGGGCAGGTGCAGGTCTTCATCCACGGCGAGGCGCAGGCCGTCATGCACAACCTGCGGCCCTACATCCGCAAGGAGCGCGGCGTTGACGCGAAATGGGCGTCGTCGATCTCCGGCTACTGGCGGCGCGGGCGCACCGAAGAAACGTTCCGCCAATGGAAGAAGGAGCTGGCCACCGCCGAGGCGGGTACTCAGTAGAGGCTCGTCAGCCCGACCGCATGCTGGCATTCTGATCGCATGGCATTCGGCGATTACCAGAACGAGATTTATTTTCAAGGCCTTGCCGGCGTCGTGCCGTCCCTGCCGATGGTCTTCGGGGAACTGGAGGCCAAGGCCGAAAAGGCACTACCGCCATCGATCTGGTCTTACGTTGCGGGCGGGTCCGGCGACGAGCGCACCCAGCGGGCCAACCGGGAGGTCTTCGACCGGTGGGGTCTGATCCCGCGCATGTTCGTGGGCGCCAAGCAGCGCGACCTGTCCGTCGAGATGTTCGGCCTCACCCTGCCTGGGCCGATGTTCATGGTGCCGATCGGCGTCATCGGGCTGTGCGCCCAAGACGGCCATGGCGACCTGGCCACCGCACGCGCGGCCGCCCGCACCGGCGTCCCAATGGTGGCCTCCACGTTGTCGGTCGATCCGATGGAAGACGTCGCCGCGGCCCTAGGCGATACTCCCGGGTTCTTTCAGCTGTACACACCGACTGACCGGGAGCTGGCGGCCAGCCTGGTGCATCGCGCCGAAGCAGCCGGGTTCAAGGGCATCGTCGTCACGCTCGACACCTGGGTCACGGGCTGGCGCCCGCGTGACTTGAGCACGTCGAACTTCCCCCAGCTCCGCGGACACTGCCTGAGCAACTACACCAGCGACCCGGTCTTTCGCGCGAGCCTGCCACGCCCGCCGGAGGAAGACCCCCAGGGCGCCGTGCTGCGCTGGGCGCAGGTCTTCGGATCGCCCCTGACCTGGGACGACCTCGGCTGGCTGCGCTCGCTCACCAAATTGCCGTTACTGGTCAAAGGCATCTGCCATCCCGACGACGCGCGGCGCGCCAAAGACGGCGGCGTCGACGGCATCTATTGCTCCAATCACGGCGGCCGGCAGGCCAACGGCGGCCTGCCCGCGCTGGATTGCCTGCCCGGGGTGGTCGACGCGGCCGACGGGCTGCCGGTCCTGTTCGATTCGGGCATCCGCAGCGGAGCCGACGTCATTAAGGCGCTCGCCATGGGCGCAACCGCGGTGGGCGTTGGCCGCCCGTACGCCTTCGGTCTGGCGCTCGGGGGCATCGACGGCATCGTGCATGTGCTGCGCATGATGCTCGCGGAAGCGGACCTGATCATGGCCGTCGACGGATACCCGACACTCAAAGATCTCACCCCGGAAACGCTTCGGCGCGTCGACTGACCCGGGGGAGGGTGTGCCTGCGACGGTGGAGGCATGCAGGCGGTCCTCGACGCGTTCGACCAGTATCTCGACCTGGAATGCGGTCGGTCGGCGCACACCCGGCGCGCCTACCTCGGCGACCTGCGGTCGCTGTTCGGCTTTCTCGACGGACGCGGAGGCTTGGACGCGCTGAACCTGCCGATCCTGCGCTCGTGGCTGGCCGCCGGGGCCTGCGCCGGTGCCGCCCGCACCACGCTGGCCCGGCGCACGTCGGCGGTCAAGACCTTCACCGCGTGGGCCGCGCGACGCGGCTTGCTGACCGAGGATCCCGGCGCTCGGCTGCAGGTGCAGAAGTCGCACCGCACCCTGCCGGCGGTGCTGCGCCAAGACCAGGCGCTGGACGCCATGGCCGCGGCGAAATCCGGCGCCGAGCAGGGCGACCCGATGGCGCTGCGGGACCTGCTGATCGTGGAGATGCTGTACGCCACCGGTATCCGGGTCAGTGAGCTGTGCGGCCTCGACATCGACGACGTGGACACCCACCACCGGGTGGTGCGAGTTCTCGGCAAAGGCAACAAGCAGCGCACCGCGCCATTCGGGGTGCCGGCCGCCGATGCGCTGCGCGGCTGGCTCGCCGACGGGCGTCCCGCACTGGCTGTCGCGGATTCCGGGCCGGCGCTGCTACTGGGCCTCCGAGGGCGCCGACTGGACGCGCGCCAGGCGCGCACGGTCGTGCACCAGACCGTCGCCGCCGTGGACGGTGCGCCCGACATGGGGCCACACGGGCTGCGACACAGCGCGGCCACCCACCTCCTCGAAGGCGGAGCGGACCTGAGGATCGTCCAAGAGTTGCTGGGCCATTCGAGCCTGGCGACCACCCAGCTGTACACCCATGTCGCCGTCGCCCGGTTGCGGGCCGTGCACGATCAGGCCCACCCGCGGGCCTAGTTCTCATCGCGAGCAGACGCAAAAGCCCCTCATTTCGGTATGAAATGGGGGCTTTTGCGTCTGCTCGCGGGTTAGGGGGTCACCCTCCCAGCGGTTTGAGCCGGATCGGAGTGGATTTGAGCAGGCCCACCGGATCGACATAGTCGGCCCCCGACGCCGGTCCCCACATCGCACCCCAATGCAGACAAGCAGGGGCCGGGCAGCCGGCGTGTCCGGCCATCAGTTGTCCGATCATCGTCTGCGGAGTCACCGACTGACCGACCTGGACGGCAGCGCGGACCGGCTCGTAGCTGGTGCGCAGACCGCCGGGGTGGGTCAGCGACACCACTGGCCGGCCCGCCAGCAGCCCGGCGAACACTACGGTCGCGGCGCCCGCCGCGTACACCGGCTGGCCGGGCGTACCGGCCAGGTCGACGCCGCGGTGCCCGGGATGCCAATTAGGCGAGGGCGCGTCGAATCCCCGCGTCACCGTCGGCGGTGGCCGCAACGGCCAGTCCAGCCGGGCGTCATCGGCAGACGCCGGCGCAGCGGCCGAAAGCGTCAGCCATAGAACCAGCGCCAGCCGTCGCATCGGGTCAGTTCAGCGACGTTACGGCGACGGGGCCAGTCACCGTGGCGAGTTCTGTGCATTACAACGTGTAAACTCCTGGTCGCAGCTTGCATTAGCGGGCTGACTTCGCGCGCCTGCACCGCGGCTCCCGTTGTTTAGGAGATCGCACCCCATGCCGGGCGGTCCCGCGCCGGTTCCCTTGGGAATCCGGAACGGGTCCGGCATCGCAGCAGACGCCAGGGCCCGGCTTCACCCGAAGCCGGGCAGACAACCGACACTAGTAAGGCATACGCATGGCTGTTGTAACCATGAAGCAGCTGCTTGACAGCGGCACCCACTTCGGGCATCAGACCCGTCGGTGGAATCCCAAGATGAAGCGGTTCATCTTCACCGACCGCAACGGCATCTACATCATCGACCTGCAGCAGACGCTGACCTTCATCGACTCGGCGTACGAGTTCGTCAAAGAGACCGTCGCCCACGGTGGCAGCATCATGTTCGTCGGTACCAAAAAGCAGGCGCAGGAGTCCGTCGCGGCTGAAGCGACCCGCGTGGGGATGCCCTACGTGAACCAGCGCTGGCTGGGCGGCATGCTGACCAACTTCTCCACCGTGCACAAGCGGCTGCAGCGCATGAAGGAGCTGGAGGCCATGGAGCAGACCGGCGGCTTCGAGGGGCGCACCAAGAAGGAAATCTTGATGCTGACCCGCGAGAAGAACAAGCTGGAGCGCAGCCTCGGCGGTATCCGCGACATGGCCAAGGTGCCGTCGGCGATCTGGGTCGTCGACACCAACAAGGAGCATCTTGCGGTTGCGGAGGCGCGCAAGCTGAACATCCCGATCATCGCGATCCTGGACACCAACTGCGATCCCGACGTGGTCGACTACCCGATCCCGGGCAACGACGACGCGATCCGCTCGGCGGCGTTGCTGACCAAAGTGATCGCTTCCGCGGTCGCCGAGGGACTGCAGGCCCGCGCCGGTGCTGGCCGCGCCGACGGCAAGCCCGAGGCCGAAGCCGCCGAGCCGCTCGCGGAGTGGGAGCAGGAACTGCTGGCCAGCGCCACGGCCAGCGCGCCGACCGACGCTGCCGCAGCAACGGCAGAACCAACCACAGAAGCAACCTAGGAAAGGCTGAGCATTGGCGAACTACACCGCAGCCGACGTCAAGCGACTTCGGGAGCTGACCGGTGCCGGCATGCTCGACTGCAAGAACGCGCTGGTGGAAACCGACGGCGACTTCGACAAGGCAGTCGAAGCGCTCCGGATCAAGGGCGCCAAGGACGTCGGCAAGCGTGCCGAGCGGGCCACCGCTGAGGGTTTGGTGGCGGCCAAGGGCGGCGCGCTCATTGAGCTGAACTCCGAGACTGACTTCGTCGCAAAGAACGCCGAATTTCAGGCGCTGGCCGATGTGGTCGTCGCGGCGGCGGCAACGTCCAAGGCTGCCGACGTCGACGCGCTCAAGGCCGCCGAAGCCGGTGCCGGCAAGACCGTCGAGCAGGCAGTTGCCGAGCTCTCGGCCAAGATCGGCGAAAAGCTCGAACTGCGCCGCGCCGCCTTCTTCGATGGAACCGTCGAGTCCTACCTGCACAAACGTGCCGCCGACCTGCCGCCAGCGGTGGGTGTGTTGGTCGAGTACCAGGGCGGCAACGGCTCGGCGAAAGACGCCGCACACGCCGTTGCGCTGCAGATCGCCGCGCTCAAGGCGCGTTATCTGTCCCGCGACGATGTCCCTGCAGAGGTCGTGGCCAGTGAGCGCCGCATCGCCGAGGAAACCGCCAAGGAAGAAGGCAAGCCGGAGCAGGCGCTGCCCAAGATCGTCGAGGGCCGGCTGAACGGATTCTTCAAGGACGCGGTACTGCTCGAGCAGCCGTCGGTGTCCGACAACAAGAAGACCGTCAAGGCGTTGCTTGACGAGGCCGGTGTGACGGTGACGCGCTTCGTTCGGTTCGAGGTTGGTCAGGCCTAAGCGGGGACAGCGCGCGGCCCGCTTTGGGCTAGCGTCGTTGTCATGCGACACGTGCACGCCTTTGGTGACGATGTCCTCGGTGACCTCGACGCGGTAGGCCTCGCCGATGCTATCCGAGCCGGGTGGGTCAGCAGAGCCGAGGTCGTCGACGCCGCAATCGCCCGCACCGAGGCGGTCAATCCCGCCCTGAACGGCTTGGCCTACAAGGCGTTTGACCAAGCGCGCGCGACCGCGGCGGGCAGCCTGGCCGGCGGGTTCTTTGGCGGCGTCCCCACGTTTCTCAAGGACAACGTGGACGTCGCGGGCCAGCCGACCATGCGGGGCACCGACGCGTGGGCCCCGCAGGATGCGGTGGCCGACGGCGAATTCACCCGGTTGTACCTGGCCACCGGGCTGACCTCGCTGGGTAAGACCCAGATGTCGGAATTCGGCTTCAGCGCAGCCGCCGAGCATCCGCGGCTAGGACCGGTGCGCAATCCATGGAACACCGACTACACGGCCGCTGCGTCGTCTTCGGGATCGGCTGCGTTCGTCGCCGCCGGTGTAGTGCCGATCGCCCACGCCAATGACGGCGGCGGATCGATCCGGATTCCGGCCTCCTGCAACGGCCTCGTCGGGCTCAAGCCGTCCCGCGGGCGGTTGCCGCTTGACCCAGAGCTGCGCCGGATGCCGGTCGGGATCATCGCCAACGGCGTGCTGACCCGTTCGGTGCGCGACACTGCGGCCTTCTATCGAGAGGCCGAACGCATCTGGCGCAACCCCAAGCTGGCACCGATCGGGCACATCACGGGGCCCGGTCGGCAGCGGCTGCGGATTGCCGTGCTGACCCGCTCGGTGCGACGCGAGTGCGCCCCCGAATTGCGAGAACTAACGCTGAAGTCGGCCGGTTTACTCGAGGGATTGGGGCACCGCGTCGAAATGGTGGAGGAGCCCCCGGCGCCGGCCAGTTTCGTGGATGATTTCGTGCTTTATTGGGGTTTTCTGGCCTTCGCACAGGTGAGCTCTGGCCGGCGCGCATTCGGCCCGACGTTCGACAAGACTCGGCTCGACAGCCTGACCCTGGGCCTGGCTCGTCACACCAGCCGCAACCTGCACCGGCTTCCGCTCGCGATTGCGCGGCTGCGCAGGCTGCGTCGGCGCAGCGCGCAGTTCTTCAGCACCTACGACGCGCTGCTCACCCCAACGGTCGCCGAGGTGACCCCCCAGATCGGCTACCTCGCACCCACCGACTATCAACAGGTCATCGACCGGTTGATCGATTGGGTCGCATTCACCCCGTTGCAAAACGTCAGCGGGGACCCGGCGATTTCCCTACCCATGGCCCAATCCGCGGGCGGCATGCCGGTGGGCATGATGCTGTCCGCGGATATCGGCCAGGAGGCATTGCTATTGGAACTGGGCTTCGAGATCGAAGAGGCCCACCCGTGGGCACGGATCCAGGCCTGAAACGCGGCCGGTCAGTCTGATCCGAGCTGCTCGAGCATTCTTTTGAACTCGCGCTGCTGCGTTGCGGTCAGTTTGGCCAGGATGCGGGCATCGGCGACATGGACCGCGCCTTCGGCGCGCTTCAGCAGGGCGCGGCCCTGGCTGGTCAGCGTGGCCGGCAGTGCGCGCCCCGAAGAAACCGAAGCCGGTCGTGCCACCGCGCCGATGTCTTCCAACTTGCGCAGCACGGTGTTCATGGCCTGGGGCGTGACGTTGGTGTGCCGGGACAATTCGGCGCTGGACAACCCCGGCGACATCGAAATGATGCGCAGGCAAACGAATTCGGGGAGCGTCATGCCGAGCGGACCCAATACGGCGGAAACCTCTGGCCGCAGAACGGCTCCCACTCGATAGAGCAGGTAACCGAGCGGAGCACCTTCGAAGTCGCCCATGTCAATGATATTGACATACATGCCGTGAAGAATCGCAATTCGATGCCTGACGACCCGGCCCGGTAAGAGTCGCGCAAATCACACTTTACCGAGCAGACAGATCTGTCTAATAGTTGTTACTAGACAGACAGGTCTACTCAATCAAGGAAGGATCGTCATGACAGAGCAATCCGCGAACCAACAACCGGGCGCGCTGGTGACCGGGGCGACACGACGGCGGCCGGACGGCGATGTGACTATGAGCGACACATACCAGCCCAGCCCCAGTGACCGGGTACGCGAACAGGTAGCGCTCTACGAGGCCACAGACGGACGAGAAGGGGGCACCCTCGAGGATCGGCCGGTGGTCATCTTGACCACCACCGGGGCCAAGACGGGCAACATCCGCAAGAGCCCGGTGATGCGGATCAAGGAAGGCGACACATACGTCGCCGTAGCGTCCGCCGCGGGAGCCACCAGCCACCCATCGTGGTACCGCAACCTCGTCGCCCACCCGGAAGTGTCGCTGCAGGACGGCGCGACCGTCCACCGGTTGCGCGCCCGGGAAGCCGAGGGTGAGGAGAAGGCGTACTGGTGGCGCGTCGCCGAGAGCTTCTGGCCGCATTTTCCCGAGTACCGGGAGAAGGCCGGCGGTCGCGACATTCCGGTGATGTTGTTGGAGCCTTGCTAATGGCCACTACGGCATCGGCGACGGTCGAGGCTCGGCGATCGGCCCGGGAACGGCTGCTCGATGCCGCCAGTGAATTGTTCTATGAAGAAGGCATCCAGAGCGTCGGCATTGACCGAATCATCGAAAAGGCCGGGGTGGCAAAGGCGTCGCTGTACAACACTTTTGGCAGCAAAGAAGAACTTGTGCAGGCCTACCTGGCAACGCGCCACACGGCGTCCATGGAACGGCTCAACGCAGCGGTCGAACAGCACACGGACGCCAAAGACCGACTGCTGGCAGTCTTCGATACTCAGGCCGAGCTGGCCGGCCAGCCCAATTTTCGCGGCTGCGCGATTCATTTCGGCCAGCGCCGAGGCGCCCCCCGGGGGCCGCGTCGAACAGGCGGCCGACAACTATCGCATCGAGATCCGAGCCCTTTTTACCCGGCTCGCCGAGCAAGCCGGAGCGCCCGACCCCGACACGCTCGGCCACCAACTCCACCTGCTCTACGACGGTGCCGGCATCAGCGCCCACATGGACCGAGATCCCACGGCTCCACGCAGCGCGCGGGCAGCGGCCGCAACTCTGCTTGAAAGCGCACTGGGACAACCACGATGAAGATTTCTGGTGACTTCTGTTAAAAGCCGGTAAAAGTGGTGGCAATGGTGCCCGTGTTGAGCGAAGGATCTCGAAACATCCTGTGATGCAAAACAAAATGCTGCGTCAGTACAGGTCACAGGGTCACCGCAGCAATTCTCCGGGGTAGCCGTGTTTGAGCTCGCCGCCGAAGGGCTATGCGACCTCTGCGTGGCTAATTGGCCTAACGAGGCCATGTTTCGACACGGGAGGGATTTAGTATGGAGTTAACCAAAATTGCTGTAAAGACTGCTATCGCAGCTGGGGGAGTCGCGGCGGCAAGTGTTTTCGCTGCGGCCACCGCTTCTGCTGCGCCGCCGACCATTCAGGGATTCGGCACCAGCGAGCAACTCGTTGCGGGTCCGTTGGTCACCAATTACACGGTTGGCAGCCTGCAGCCCAGTAGCGTAATGATTCCTGGCTTCACGCCCAAAGGGAAGCTGTACCAAGCAGATATCACCGCCCGGGCTGATGGCGGAATCGTCACGCCCGTAGTGTCCGACTTCAACGCTCGCGCCGCCAACGGTCAGAGCTATCGCGTAATCGATACTGTTCCGATGCCCAACGGTCTGAGCCCGACGCCGATCACCCAGGGTGGTCAAAGCAGTGGGACAGTCTATTTTGATGTGACCGGTCAGCCGCCGAATGGTGTCGTCTACAACGACGGTATGCAGGACGTTCTGATGTGGACCAGCAACACCTGATCCGCCGTTTAACAGTTCCGTCTCTTTGGCGCTTCGCGCTATCGAAGCGGTATCGGGCGGTCGGGTCGGCCGCCGGCGTCGTCAATGTCCATACCGGAGTCAGTGGCGGCTCGCCGATGATCCATTGCGGTTGTGGTGGCGTCACCGCCATGTACCCCACACCGCGGACGGTGTCGATCATCGAATCGTATTCGGATCCGAGCTTGGTGCGCAGTCGTCGCACGTGCACGTCGACGGTACGAACACGCGCGTCGCACTCATAACCCCACACTTCGTGCATGAGCCGGGTACGGGTGAACGCTCGGCCAGCTTGCTGCACAAGGAAACTCAGGAGTTTGAACTCAATGGGCGTCAGGCTCAGTTCCGGGCCGGCCATCGACCCGCCGAGACATTCTGGGTAGCGGGCGAGGTCACCGAACTCGAGGAAGCCCGCCAGTGAATTGCGCCGACGGGTTATCGCCAGGCGCAGTCGTGTCCACAACTCGTCGGCTCCGGCCGCGGGCAGCAGTAGGTCATCGAAACCCCAGCAACGTCCACCGCCGTGATGTCCGCCGGTGCGACCACGGCCACCACGGCGATCGCCGGGACGTTGGCGGCCACTCGGTGGCAGGCTCTCCGGGCTGCCGCCAGGTCGGTGCGCGCATCGACGATTGCCACGTCGCGGTGCCGCCGGCGGCATCGGCGCTAAGTGGCGCGCGTTGCGTTGCGTATGCGAACGAGTTCAGGGTCGGCAAGGCCGATTCGAAGTCGTCCTGATCAGTAAGTAGGGGTAAGTAACAGAACGTCCACAGACATCTCCAAAACGTCGTGGAGGGCGCGCCTGCCGCCCCTACCCCAGGCACCTCCGGGGGCGATGTCTTTTTTTGCGCCACCGGGATACCCGGCCGCGACCCGAACCAAACCTCTTTTTGTTCAGTGGGCAGATAGTGCACCCCGGCCCCGCCACAGTGCGACGATGGGGCAGGATGTGACATGCCGTTCCGGGTGAGGTCGCCGGGATGGCACTCTCATGCGAGGAGTCTGATGACGGAATCCCAGCCGACCAAGTATTCGCGAGTGTTACTCAAGCTCGGCGGCGAGATGTTCGGCGGCGGCCAGGTCGGGCTGGATCCCGACGTCGTGGCCCAGGTGGCACGCCAAATCGCCGAGGTGGTGCGCAGCGGAGTGCAGGTTGCTGTGGTCATCGGCGGCGGCAACTTCTTCCGTGGCGCACAGCTGCAGCAGCGCGGCATGGAGCGCACGCGGTCGGACTACATGGGAATGCTCGGCACGGTCATGAACAGCCTTGCGTTGCAGGACTTTCTCGAGAAGGAGGGCATCGCCACCCGAGTCCAGACGGCCATCACCATGGGCCAGGTGGCAGAGCCCTACCTACCGCTGCGGGCCGTCCGCCACCTGGAAAAGGGCCGGGTGGTGATTTTCGGCGCCGGCATGGGGCTGCCGTACTTTTCCACGGACACCACCGCGGCACAGCGCGCCCTGGAGGTAGGCGCGGACGTGGTGTTGATGGCCAAGGCGGTTGACGGGGTGTTCACCGAGGATCCGCGGGTGAACCCGCACGCCGAATTGCTCACCGCGATCAGTCATCGCGAAGTGATCGACCGCGGGTTGCGGGTGGCCGATGCCACCGCATTCAGTCTGTGCATGGACAATGGCATGCCGATCCTTGTGTTCAACTTGCTGACCGACGGGAATATCGCCCGTGCGGTCGCTGGTGAGAAGATCGGAACGCTGGTCACCAGCTGAGGAGGAGCAGCACAAATGATCGATGAAGCTCTCTTCGATGCAGAAGAGAAAATGGAGAAGGCCGTCTCGGTGGCCCGCGACGATCTGTCAACCATCCGGACCGGCCGCGCCAACCCAGGCATGTTCTCGCGGATCGTCATCGAGTACTACGGCACCAACACCCCGATCACGCAGCTGGCCAGCATCAATGTCCCCGAGGCGCGACTTGTCGTCATCAAGCCCTACGAGTCCAATCAGCTTGGCGCCATCGAGACCGCGATACGCAACTCTGATCTCGGGCTCAACCCCACCAACGACGGCACCCTGATCCGGGTGGCAGTACCGCAGCTCACCGAGGAGCGTCGCCGGGAGCTGGTCAAACAGGCCAAGGGCAAGGGCGAAGACGCGAAGGTCTCGGTGCGCAACATTCGCCGCAAAACGATGGAGGAACTGCACCGGATCCGCAAGGACGGCGAGGCCGGCGAGGACGAGGTCAGTCGCGCGGAAAAAGACCTGGATAAGACCACCTCGCAGTACGTCACCCAGATCGAAGAGTTGGTCAAGCACAAAGAAGGCGAGCTGCTGGAGGTCTAGCGACCGCTCAGCGATGAAGTCTGTGGCAATCACCGATGCCGGCGCAGGCAACCCGCCCGACGAGCCGGTGGGCGGGCCTCAGCAGACTGCCAAGAAAAAGTCCCGGGCAGGCCGTGACCTGCCCGCCGCGATTGCGGTCGGCCTCAGCATTGGCGCGGTTCTTGTCGCGACCCTGGTGTTCGCTCCGCGCGGTTGGGTGGTCCTGTGCGCCCTCGCCATTTTCGTCGCCAGCTATGAGGTGGTGCGTCGGCTCCGCGAAGTCGGATACGTGATTCCGGTGATTCCGCTGTTGGTTGGTGGGCAGGTGACCGTCTGGCTGACCTGGCCGTATCACGCCGTGGGCGCGCTGTCGGGCTTCGGCGCGACGGTGGTGGTCTGCATGTTTTGGCGGCTTTTTATGCCGGACGAAAGCAAGCGGCACGATGCCCACGACGCTGAAGCCGGGGCACCGCCGCCCTCGTCGAATTACCTACGCGACGTGTCCGCCACCATTTTCCTCGCCGTCTGGGTGCCGTTATTCGCCTCATTTGCCGCATTGCTCGTCTACCCGAGGGACGGCGCCGGGCGGGTGTTTTGCCTGATGATCGCCGTCATTGCCTCAGACGTCGGCGGTTATGCCGTGGGGGTGCTTTTCGGGAAGCATCCGATGGTCCCGACGATCAGCCCGAACAAGTCCTGGGAGGGATTTGCCGGTTCGATGGTGTGCGGAATCACCGCGACGATCCTGACCGCGACCCTGTTGGCCGGCAAAGCACCTTGGGTGGGAGCTTTCCTGGGTGTAGTTCTGGTGCTGACCTGCACGCTTGGCGACCTGGTGGAATCCCAAGTCAAGCGTGACCTCGGGATCAAAGACATGGGTCGCCTGCTTCCCGGTCATGGTGGCCTGATGGACCGCCTCGACGGCGTGCTCCCTTCGGCAGTCGCGGCCTGGACAATGCTCACATTGCTTCCCTGAGATTTCCAAGGTTCCCCTGACAGGGCCGATACTGGACAGATCATGATCCAACAGTTGGTGTTCACCGAACCGCGCCGCGGCCGGCCGCCCCGGCATCTGGCCGACCTCGACGAACAGGGCCGCGTCTCCGCGGTCGCCGAGCTGGGTCTGCCGGCATTTCGTGCTAAACAGCTCGCGCACCAGTACTACGGCCGGCTGATCGCCGATCCGAGGCAGATGACCGATCTGCCCGCGGCCATTCGCGGCACGGTTGCCGAATCGATGTTTCCGACCCTGCTCACCGCCGCCCGCGACATCACCTGCGATGAGGGCCAGACCCGAAAGACGCTGTGGCGTGCCGTCGATGGCGCCACCTTCGAGTCGGTGCTGATGCGCTACCCGCAGCGCAATACCGTGTGCATCTCATCGCAGGCGGGTTGCGGCATGGCGTGCCCGTTCTGCGCCACCGGCCAGGGCGGGTTGGACCGCAACCTGTCCACCGCCGAAATCCTCGAGCAGGTGCGCGCCGGCGCCGCAGCCCTGCGCGACGACTTCGGTGACCGCCTCTCGAACGTGGTTTTCATGGGCATGGGGGAGCCGCTGGCGAACTACGCCCGGGTGGTGGCTGCCGTACGCCGGATCACCGAGATGCCACCCCAGGGATTCGGAATTTCGGCCCGTTCGGTGACGGTGTCGACCGTCGGTCTGGCTCCTGCCATCCGCAAGCTTGCCGACGAACGACTCGGGGTCACGCTGGCGTTGTCGCTGCATGCGCCCGACGACGAGCTGCGTGACACGCTGGTTCCGGTCAATGACCGGTGGAAGATCGCCGAAGCCCTTGATGCCGCCCGGTACTACGCCGACGTGACCGGTCGGCGGGTCTCTATCGAGTACGCCCTGATCCGCGATGTCAACGACCAGCCGTGGCGCGCGGACCTGTTGGGTAAGAGGCTGCATCGTGCGCTCGGCCCGCTGGTGCATGTGAACCTCATCCCGCTCAACCCGACCCCGGGTAGCGATTGGGACGCCAGCCCCAAGCCGGTGGAGCGGGAGTTTGTCCGGCGGGTCCGCTCGCAGGGGGTATCCTGCACGGTTCGCGATACGCGGGGCCGCGAGATCGGAGCTGCCTGCGGACAGCTAGCCAGGGAAGGGTGAGCGGTTAGATAGCTCGATGAACCGTAACGGTGGGTCTATCGTCTTTAGAGCATGATCACTCGCCTTTTGTCGCCGATTCGGTTGTTTGCTGTGGCTGTGTGCGCCGCAGCCCTGATATTCGGGCTCGCCAGTCCGCCGCGCGCGGAGGCCGCCGACGACCGTCTTCAATTCACCGGCACCACCCTCAGCGGCGCGGGATTCAATGGCGCCAGCCTGCAGGGCAAGCCGGCGGTGTTGTGGTTCTGGGCGCCGATGTGCCCGTTCTGCAACGCGGAAGCTCCCGGCGTCAGCCAGGTCGCGGCGGCCAATCCGGGAGTCACCTTCGTCGGTATCGCGGCGCACTCTGACGTCGGAGCCATGCAGGGCTTCGTCTCCAAGTACGGCCTGAATTTCACCAACCTCAACGATGCCGACGGTTCGATCTGGGCTCGCTTCAATGTGCCCTGGCAGCCGGCCTACATGTTCTACCGCGCCGACGGCACCTCGACCTTCATCAACAACCCGACGTCGGCCATGTCCCAGCAGGAGCTGGCCGGCCGGGTCGCCGCCCTGACGCACTGATTTTGTGAGCCTTCCGTGAATCAAGGTCTCATCGGTTTGGCGTTCGCCGCCGGGTTGGTGGCGGCGCTGAACCCCTGTGGCTTCGCCATGCTGCCCGCTTACCTCCTTCTGGTGGTGCGCGGGCAGCAGTCCGGCGAACAATCATCGGGTTCCCGGGCATTGGCATCGATCGGCCGTGCACTGGCGGCCACCATCGGCATGGCGCTCGGCTTTTTGACGGTGTTCGGACTGTTCGGTGTGCTGACCATATCGGCCGGATCGACCGTGCAGCGCTACCTGCCTTACGTGACCGTGCTGATCGGCTTGGTGTTGATAGTCCTCGGGGTTTGGCTGCTCTTGGGTCGGGAGCTGACGGCGCTGACGCCAAGACCGTTCGGCGCACGATGGGCTCCGACGGTTCGGCTGGGCTCGTCGTACGGGTACGGCGTCAGCTACGCGATCGCTTCGCTGTCGTGCACTGTCGGGCCTTTTTTAGCGGTGACGGCAGCAGGCTTCAGAGCCGGGGGCGGCTCGGTCGTCGGGGGCGTCGCGATCTACCTCGCCTACATCGCCGGGCTGACCTTGATCGTCGGCGTCCTCGCCGTCGGAGCCGCCACGGCGAGCTCGGCGCTGGCCGACCGTCTGCGTCGGGCCTTGCCGTTCGTCAACCGGATCAGCGGCGTGCTGTTGCTGATAGTCGGGCTGTATGTGGGCTATTACGGCCTCTACGAGGTGCGACTCTTCAGTGCGAGCACAGCGAATCCGCAGGACGCGGTGATTACCGCGGCCGGCCGCCTGCAGGGCGCGCTGGCAGGCTGGGTGAACCAACATGGCGCATGGCCGTGGGTCGTGACGTTGATCGTGATAGTGAGTGGTGCTCTCGCTAGCGCCTGGTACCGACGGGCGCGGCGCCGCACCTCCACCGCCCGCCGGGCAGTGGCACCCGAAACCGCGTAGGCACCCGAAACCGCGTAGGCACCAGAAATCGCATAACGCCTATCGAAGCCAGCCCCGCCGCCGGCCCCATAAATCGCGGACGAGGACGAACAGCACGAGGGCGGCAAATGCGATCACGAACCAGTCCTCGACATGGCCCACGTGGTTGCCGCGCAGCATCGCCAGCAGGAACCCGAAGGCGAACAGCCCGACTACGTGCCAGGTGCGGTAGTTGATTCTGCTCCAGCCAAAGGCCGCCGACGGCACCTCAGCGGGGTCGACGCCGTCGAAGTGCTCGACTTCTGTACTTGCCACGGCGATTCCTCCGGATTCGGATCGACTGCTGATTGGAGATGCTCCGATATTCTGGCACATCCCGTGCGCCCCGGCGCCGCAGCGGGCCCGGGTCGGTGACCGCTTCCCCGGTCGATCACCGACCCTGCCCTAGTCACTCTGTAGACATGCCGTGCCGGGCTGCTGTCAGCGCCTACATAGGCGGCATCAGCACGGTGTCGATCATGTACACCGTCGCGTTCGCGGTGGGCACTCCGCCGCACACCACACCCGCGTTGTTGACCCTGAGCGAATTACCCTGGCCGTTCACCGTCGCGCTGGCTCCCTGCAGGGTTGCGTGGCTGCCGTCGACCTTGCCCGGGCTCAGTTGGCCCTGCACCACGTGGTAGGTCAGGATGCTTTTGAGCATGGGCGCGTTGGTCTTCAGCTGGTCGATCGTGGACGCAGGCAACTTGGCGAACGCGGCATCGGTCGGCGCAAAAACAGTGAACTGACCACCGTTGAGGGTGTCGACCAGATTCACCTGCGGGTTGAGCTTGCCGGACAGCGCGGCCGTCAGCGTTGTGAGCTGAGGATTGTTCGACGCCGCTACGGCGACCGGGACCTGCGACATGCCGTCCACCGAAGCGGGACCGCTGGGGTTGGCCGCCGCGTAATCCGCGCATCCGGGGCCCACCAAATCCGCCGCCGACGCGGCCGGTGAGACAGCGACCCCGAGGCCGATGATGCTGGCCGCCGCCAAAGTGGTTGCGGCAATTCTGCTGTGTGCTCTCATTTGTTGTTCGCTCCCCTGTTGTGTCTAGATGGCCCATGCCATTTGGCTGAACCCCGACACTGTTTCTTCGGAACGAGGCGTGTAGCGGATTGGTCACTGCCGGAAGCTTTGTCGTATTTATCCGCGAGTGGTCGTAGTTAGCCGTACGTGAAGGAAAACAACTGCAGCCCCTTGCTGGGGTGTAGCTCGAGCGTTCCCGGTGCCACTTGATCGCCGGACACGATGCGGTGGGAGGTGGGCGCCCCGTTGATCTGCAGCGTGGTGGGCCTTCCGTCCCGCACCACCGTGAGGGTCCCCGATCCGCCGGCGACGACATAGACGTCTTTGGCGTGATAATCGAGCTTGACGGCGGAGTTTTCGCCGTCGGCGGTCGCGCCCTGATGATCGAGTGACCACGATCCGCGCAGGGCAAAGCTGTCGGCGTTCAAGGCCGGAGGGTAGTCAAACGTCGCGGACCCTTCGTCATACACACCGCGTCCGCCGTAGTTGGCCACTTTTCCTACGGCAAAATATGTCTCTGGCGTGAGGCCGGCTTTCGGGGTGGTGTCCGCCGTGTGCACAGGCCGGCGGGAGCTTGGCGCCGGCTTTGGCTTCGCTGAGCAATTGTCTGATCAAGTTCTCGGTGACGTCGTAATCGCCTTCGCCGAACTTGACGTGGCGAACCGTTCCGCTGGCGTCGATCAAATACTCGGCCGGCCAGTAACTGTTGCGGTAATTCGTCCAGGTGGAGTAGCGTTGTCCAGCGCAATCGGATAGGTGATGCCCAGATCGGCTGCGCCCTGAGCGACATTGCCCGTGACGCGCTCGAACGCGTACTCCGGGGTGTGCACGCCGATGACCTCGAAACCGCTGTGCTGGTACGCATTGTACCAGCCGACGACATGGGGGATGGCACGTTGGCAGTTGATGCAGGAATAGGCCCAGAAATCAATCAGCACGACCTTGCCGCGCAATGAATTCAGGGCGACCGGCCCGCTGTCCGGGGTGTTAAGCCAGGCCGTGATTCCTGTGAGATCGGGTGCGGGGCCACAATTTTCGAGTTGGGGCGCGCCGTTGCTACAGTTCGACAGCTGTGCATTCTGCGCGGTGACGATGCCGCCGAGGTTCAGTTTTTCCCGGATGTTCTCAGAGCCGCCGATCTTCTGCTGGAGTGAAGCGGTGTAGTCGGGGATAGCCCGCTGCAGCATCGCCGGCAGATCGAAAACCAGGGCCACCGCGAGCAGGATCGTCACGATCCCCGCGGCGATTCGGATCTCACGCTGCCGACGCCGAAAAGCGTTCACTCGCTGGGCGACCCGTTGGCCGGCCAGTGCGAAGAACAGCAGCGGCAGGGCGGCGCCGAGCGCGAATGCCGCAGTCAGCACGACGGTTCCGACGCCGATGGTTGCGGTGGCCCCGGCCACCGCGATCGCGGCGAGAACGGGCCCCGCGCACGGGACGTAAAGCACCCCCAACGCCAGCCCGAGTCCGAATCCGTTGCCGCTGGTGGTGATTTGTTTCTGTGGGATGCGGGCGAACGGTTGCTCCAGCAGTTGCTCGAACCCAGGAAAGATCAGACCAACACCTATCGCCACCAACGCGACCAGTGCGACCCAGCGGATTGCGTCCTGCGGCAGGTGCAGCACCGACAGCAGTGCCGAGCCGAGCAGCGTGACCACGCCGAAGCTGAGTACCAGACCACCGATCACCCGGTAGGGGCGTAGGGCCGCGGACAGCGTGGGTTTGTGCTTGACCGCAACCGCGCCTTCGGATTTCGGTGGCGTGCACTCCGTGGCCATCGAGGATTCCTGACCGCCCTGGGTGCCGGCGAAAAATATCACCGGTAGCACCGGCAGAATGCATGGCGATATTCCGGTGATCAAGCCTCCGAGGAAGCCCACTAAGGCAAGTGTCAACACGCCATGTATTCGTTGTCGGCGCGACGTCGGATTGGTCCGGGCCACAGTTGTTTAGCACCGCGCACCGTGCGGTCCAACCATGCGCCGACATGACAAGGTAGCCCACCGGCCTGGGCTACCTTGCCATGCGTGCGGCGAACGTCACCGACTCCGGAGGGCTCAGCCCCGAAGCGATCGCGCACGCCTCCGCGGTTGCGGTGTACATCCCTCCACGTACACCGAGCCCGCGCTGTTGACCTCGAGGGCAGTCTCTCCGACCGGGCTGCCCTATCGGTCAACAGAAGTTATTCGGAGTCGCGACGGTCGCAGATTGTTCCAAAACACACCAGAACACCAGCACAGTCGACCCGGCCGGTCCGCCGGGCGAACCGCTCTCTGGCCCGCAATGTCGACGGGCGGGCACAATGAGTAGGTGACGCATCCGACCGAAAGCGAAGCGGGTTGCCGCCTGCGCGTGCTGGTCCTGGGCAGTACCGGGTCGATCGGTACCCAGGCGCTGGAGGTGATCGCCGCCAATCCGGACCGCTTCGAGGTGGTCGGGCTGGCTGCCGGCGGAGCGAATCTGGACACGCTGTTGCGGCAACGGGCCGAGACCGGGGTCACCAATATCGCCATCGCCGACGAGCGTGCGGCGCAGCAGGCGGGTGGCGTCCCGTTTTGCGGACCCGAAGCGGCCACCCGGTTGGTCGAGGAGACCGACGCCGACGTCGTCCTCAATGCGCTGGTCGGCGCATTGGGCCTGCGGCCGACACTGGCCGCGCTGCACTCTGGGGCGCGGCTGGCTCTGGCCAACAAGGAATCACTGATCGCCGGGGGGCCACTGGTGCTGGCGGCGGCAGAGCCAGGTCAGATCGTGCCGGTCGACTCCGAACACTCCGCGCTGGCCCAGTGTTTGCGCGGGGGCGAACCCGACGAGGTCGCCAAGCTGGTGCTGACCGCCTCCGGCGGGCCGTTCCGCGGCTGGGCCGCCGGCGACCTCGAGAGCGTCACCCCGGAGCAGGCGGGCGCCCACCCGACCTGGTCCATGGGCCCGATGAACACGCTGAACTCGGCGTCTCTGGTCAACAAAGGGCTTGAGCTCATCGAAACCCACTTGCTGTTCGGCATTCCGTACGACCGCATCGAGGTCGTCGTGCATCCTCAGTCGATTGTTCATTCGATGGTTACCTTCACCGACGGCTCGACGATCGCCCAGGCCAGCCCGCCGGACATGAAGCTGCCCATCTCCCTGGCGCTGGGCTGGCCGCGGCGGGTGCCCGGTGCGGCCGCTCACTGCGACTTCAGCACCGCGTCTACCTGGGAGTTCGAGCCGCTGGACAGCGACGTATTCCCCGCGGTCGAGCTGGCCCGGCACGCAGGTCAGACCGGTGGCTGCATGACGGCCGTCTACAACGCCGCCAACGAGGAAGCGGCGGCCGCATTCCTCGAAGGCCGCATCAGCTTCCCCGCGATTGTCGGAACCATCGCCGACGTGCTGCACGCCGCCGACCAATGGGCCCCCCAATTGGGCGAAGTACCCGCTACCGTGGAAGACGTACTAGACGCGCAGCGCTGGGCACGTGAACGAGCGCAGCGCGCTATCCAAACGGGAACAGCCACAGCAAGCCCCGCAGGAGTCTGATGAGAAGGCTCCGGAATGGTTACAGAAAGGTCCTGACAGCCTCATGATGTTCGCTACCGGCATTGTGCTGTTTGCGCTGGCCATCCTGATCTCGGTGGCCCTGCACGAATGTGGCCACATGTGGATCGCGCGTGCCACCGGCATGAAGGTGCGTCGTTACTTCGTCGGCTTCGGCCCCACCCTGTGGTCGACCCGGCGGGGCGAAACCGAGTACGGGGTCAAAGCGGTTCCGCTGGGTGGGTTCTGTGACATCGCCGGGATGACTCCGGTCGAGGAGCTGGCGCCAGACGAAGGTGACCGGGCCATGTACAAGCAGCTGACCTGGAAGCGTGTTGCTGTGTTATTCGCCGGCCCGGCAATGAACTTCGTCATCTGCCTAGTGCTGATCTATGTCATCGCGCTGGTCTGGGGGCTGCCCAACCTGCACCCGCCCAGCCAGGCAATCGTCGGCGAAACTGCCTGTGTCGCACCGGAAGTGTCTCCCGGCAAGGTTGGGAGTTGCACCGGTCCCGGTCCGGCGGCGCTGGCCGGAATTCGCGCGGGCGACGTCGTGGTCAAAGTTGGTGACACCAAGGTGTCCAGCTTCGAGGAAATGGCTGCCGCGGTGCGCAAGCTGCACGGCACCGTGCCCGTCGTCGTCGAGCGCGACGGTACGCCGACCACCGTGTACGTCGACGTCACGCCCACCCAGCGCTTCGTGTCCCAGGGGCAGGGCGGCCAGCCGTCGGCCGCAACCGTCGGCGCCATCGGTGTCGGCGCGGTCCGCCAATCGCCGACGCATTACAACGTGGCCACCGCGATACCCGCCACCGTCCTATTCACCGCCGACCTGACCGGCGAGGTAGGCAAGGCGCTGGTGACGATCCCGACCAAGGTCGGCGCGCTGGTGCACGCAATCGGCGGTGGTCAGCGCGACCCGCAGACGCCGATGAGCGTGGTCGGGGCCAGCATCATCGGCGGTGACACCGTCGATCATGGGCTGTGGGTGGCGTTCTGGTTCTTCCTGGCTCAGTTGAATCTCATTCTTGGTGCCATCAACCTGGTGCCGCTGCTGCCGTTTGATGGTGGCCACATCGCGATCGCGTTGTTCGAGAAGATCCGCAACCTTGTCCGATCCACGCGCGGAATGGTCGCGGCTGCCCCGGTGAACTACCTCCGGCTCATGCCCGCGACGTACGTGGTCCTGGTCTTTGTGGTCGGGTACATGCTGCTGACCGTCACCGCCGATCTGGTCAACCCGATCAGGCTCTTCCAGTAAGCAAGAGCGACGAGAGAGAAGGGGAACAGTGACCATTGGTCTGGGCATGCCGGCGGCTCCGGCGCCCACGCTTGCCCCCCGGCGCACCACACGTCAACTGATGGTCCGCGATGTCGGGGTCGGCAGCGACTATCCGATTTCGGTGCAGTCGATGTGCACCACCAAGACCCATGACATCAACTCGACACTGCAACAGATCGCCGAGTTGACCACGTCCGGGTGCGACATCGTCCGGGTGGCCTGCCCGCGCCAGGAGGACGCTGACGCGCTGTCGGTGATCGCCAAAAAGAGCAAGATCCCGGTGATCGCCGACATCCACTTCCAACCGAAGTACATCTTCGCGGCCATTGACGCCGGGTGCGCCGCGGTGCGCGTCAACCCGGGCAACATCAAGGAGTTCGACGGCCGAGTCGGCGAGGTTGCCAAGGCCGCCGGCGATGCGGGCATCCCGATCCGCATCGGAGTCAACGCCGGCTCGCTGGACAGACGGATCATGCTCAAATACGGCAAGGCCACGCCAGAAGCGCTGGTGGAATCGGCGCTGTGGGAAGCCTCGCTGTTCGAGGAACACGGATTCGGCGACATCAAGATCAGCGTCAAGCACAACGATCCGGTGGTGATGGTGGCCGCCTACGAGATGCTCGCCGCGCAGTGCGACTACCCGCTGCACCTCGGTGTCACCGAGGCCGGCCCCGCCTTCCAGGGCACCATCAAGTCCGCGGTGGCGTTCGGAGCGCTGCTGTCGCGCGGCATCGGCGACACCATCCGGGTGTCGCTGTCGGCGCCGCCGGTCGAGGAAGTCAAGGTCGGCAATCAGATACTCGAGTCGCTGAACCTGCGGCCCCGCGGGTTGCGAGATCGTGTCCTGCCCGTCCTGCGGTCGCGCGCAGGTCGACGTCTACACGCTGGCCAACGCGGTCAGCGCCGGGTTGGAGGGCCTCGACGTGCCACTGCGGGTCGCCGTGATGGGGTGCGTCGTCAACGGCCCGGGGGAGGCCCGCGAAGCCGACCTCGGCGTCGCGTCGGGAAACGGCAAGGGACAGATCTTTGTCCGGGGCGAGGTGATCAAGACCGTGCCCGAATCCCAGATCGTCGAGACGCTCATCGAAGAGGCAATGCGAATCGCCGCGGAACAAGGCTCCGATCCCAATGATCGAGTGGTCACGGTCCGGAAACAACGACGAGCGGTTCGCCTATTGTGACCGTAAGCTGATAACGGAAACGCTGCCTTCAGCCGTCTGCAATTGTTTTTCTAAGGCCTATGGTTCGCCAGCACAGAGAGTTTCGCCAGATGTCGGCTCCGCCCATCTTTCGCCTTGTCGGCGACAGGCGGGTGTCCGTGGTGCGCGATGCCGCCGCCGCGTGGCGGGTGTTCGACGATGACCCGGTCGGGTCTTGCATGGTCGCGGCCCGGGTGGCAGACCATGGCGTTGACCCCAATTCGATTGGCGGAGAACTGTGGACCCGGCGCGGTCCGGAGGAGTCGCTGTGCTTCGCCGGCGCCAACCTGATCCCGCTGCGTGGCGCACGGGCCGACTTGAATGCGTTTGCCGATGAGGCGATGAGCGGGACGAGGCGCTGTTCGTCGCTGGTCGGTAGGTCCGATCTGGTGATGCCGATGTGGGAGCGGCTGGAGCCGGCCTGGGGGCCGGCGCGCGACGTGCGCGACGACCAGCCGCTGATGGCACTCACCAGCCACCCGAATTGCGCGATCGACCCCGAGGTGCGCCAGGTCAGACCGGACGAACTGGATGACTATCTGGTGGCAGCGGTCGACATGTTCATCGGCGAAGTCGGTGTCGACCCCCGGGTCGGCGACGGCGGACGCGGCTACCGTCGCCGGGTGGCCAGCCTGATCGCGGCTGGACGAGCCTGGGCCCGCTTCGAGCATGGACAGGTCGTTTTCAAGGCGGAAGTAGGGATCGCAGTCTCCGACGGTCGGGCAGATCCAAGGAGTCTGGGTACATCCCGAGTGGCGCGGTCTCGGCATGGGTGCCGCCGGCACCGCGACCCTGGCAGCCGTAATCGTCGGCACCGGACGCATCGCCAGCCTGTACGTGAACAACTTCAACGCGGTGGCTCGTGCCGCATACGCCCGCGTGGGGTTCGCTGAAGTCGGCACCTTCGCGACCGTGCTGCTCGACTGATGCTCGAATAAGACGTGCGCCTGCTCGCCTGCGCAATCAGCAGATAACAGCCGGGTATCGGTGTGTCTGCGTCGGCGTTGGAGTCTGTGGTCTTAACATCAGTCACGATGGCCACAAAAATCCAACAAACCACTGACATCAACAGCATCAGTAGTCACAGGCGTGCTGCTGGTCGCTGTCATCGCCCTGTCGGGCTGCACCCCGCGGCTCGAAGGTCCGGGCCCGACGGCTGAAAAGTTCTTCCGCGCGCTGGCCATCGGCGACACCGCGACGGCCGCCCAGCTCAGCGACAACCCCAACGACGCCCGCGAATCCCTCAATGCAGCCTGGGCCGGACTGCAGGCCACGCACTTGGACGCCCAGATTCTGACCGCGAAGTACGCCGAGGACAGCGGCACGGTCTCCTACCGCTTCACGTGGCATCTGCCCAAGAACCGGACCTGGAGTTACGACGGCCAGTTGAGGATGGCCCGCGACGAGGGGCATTGGGAGGTCCGCTGGGCGACCACCGGACTGCATCCCAAGTTGGGCGAGCATCAGACGTTCGCGTTGCGTTCCGACCCACCGCGGCGCGCTTCAGTGAACGAACTGGGTGGCAGCGATGTGCTGGCGCCGGGCTACCTGTACCACTACACGCTGGATGCCACCCAGGCCGGGCCCGCCCTGATCGGCACGGCACACGCGGTAATCGATGTGCTGCATCCCTTTAACGACGCGTTGAACGACCCGCAGTTGCTCGCCGAGCAGGCGAGTTCGTCGACCCAGCCGGTGGATCTGGCCACCTTGCACCCCGACGACAACGACAAGGTCGTTCCCGGCGATTGGCAGGCTGCCCGGCATCGTCGTCACTCCGCAGGCCGACATCCTGCCGACCGACCCCCACTTCGCGCCGGCCGTCATCGGCCAGGTGAAGAAATCCGTGATGGACCAACTCATCGGCCAGGCGGGCTGGCGGGTGGTCATCGTCAACCAGAACGGTGTCGACGTCGCGGTGTTGCACGAGGTCGAAGGTTTGCCGGCGCCGTCGGTGACGATCACGCTGGATCGGGCCGTGCAGAACGCCGCTCAGCACGCGGTCGACACCCGGGGCGGCAAAGCGATGATCGTCGCGATCAAGCCGTCGACCGGGGAGATCCTCGCGGTCGCGCAGAACGGCGGGGCCGACGCGGACGGCCTCATCGCCACCAACGGCCTGTTCCCGCCCGGGTCGACCTTCAAGATGATCACGGCTGGCGCGGCCATCGATCGGGACATGGCCACGCCCAACTCGATGCTCGGCTGCCCGGGCCACATCGACATCGGGCACCGCACCATCCCCAATTACGGTGGCTTCGATCTGGGCGTGGTGTCGATGTCACGTGCGTTCGCCAGCTCCTGCAACACCACGTTCGCCGAGCTAAGCAGCAGGATGCCGCCCCGCGGGCTAAGCCAGACCGCCGCCCGCTACGGGATGGGCCTCGACTACACGGTCGACGGCATCAGCACCGTGACCGGATCGGTACCGCCGACGGTCGACCTGGCCGAACGCACCGAGGACGGATTCGGCCAGGGCAAGGTGCTGGCCAGTCCCTTCGGCATGGCACTGGTGGCGGCGACGGTGGCCGCAGGTAAAACCCCGGTCCCGCAGTTGATCGCGGGCCGGCCCACCACCGTCGACGACTCGAACATCCCGGACACCGCGATCAGCCCGAAGATGATCGACGCGCTACGCCCGATGATGCGGCTGGTGGTCACCAACGGGACCGCCAGAGACATCGCCAGCTGCGGTGAGGTGTACGGGAAGACCGGCGAGGCCGAGTTCCCGGGCGGATCACACTCCTGGTTCGCCGGGTACCGCGGCGATCTGGCATTCGCCGCGCTGATCGTCGCGGGTGGCAGCTCGGAATACGCGGTCCGGATGACAAAAGTGATGTTCGAATCGCTCCCGCCCGGCTACCTGGCGTAGGGCTGCGGCACCGCTATCCGCCGCCGGCAGCGGTAAATTGCCAGAGTGGGCCGAACGATGGACTCAAACGAGGACTTGGTGGCGTTGCGGATCTCCGACGCCGACCGCAACGGCACCATGCGGCGACTGCACAACGCGGTGGCGCTCGGGCTGATCGACATCGGGGAGTTCGAGCAGCGCTCGTCGCTGGTCTCGCACGCGCGCACCCGAACCGACCTGGACGGGCTTGTCGGTGACCTGCCCGGACCCGGTGCGATCGTCACGTCCGCAACTGACCGGGTGGAACTGCGCGGCTGGGCCGGCTCGCTGAAGCGGCACGGCGCATGGACGGTGCCTACCCGGCTGGCGCTGGTACGCCGGCTAGGTTCGATCGAACTCGACCTGACCAAGGCCCGTTTCGCGGGGCCGGTGGTGGTCATCGAACTCGACGTCAAGTTCGGTTCGGTGGACATCCGGTTGCCGGACGGCGCCAGCGCGTCCATCGACGACGTCGAGGTCCACGTGGGCAGCGCCAACGACCGCCGCAAGGACGCGCCAGGCGAGGGAACGCCACACGTCGTGCTGACCGGACAGGTGACCTGCGGCTCGGTCATCGTCCGGGGACCGCAGCGGTCATTTTTGCGCCGCGGCCGGCTGTGATCCCATCCGACTAAGCTGATTACATGCCTGGCCGCACCGCCCTTGCCCCCGGAGTGTTGTCCCCAACCCTGCCGGTGCCCACCCTGATCCCTCGCCCGGAATACGTCGGCAAGCCCACCGCGCAAGGAGGGCACCGAGCCGTGGGTTCAGACCCCTGAGGTGATCGAGAAGATGCGCGTCGCCGGGCAGATCGCGGCCGCCGCGCTTGCTGAGGCGGGTAAAGCGGTCGCGCCGGGTGTGACGACGGACGAACTGGACCGCATCGCGCATCAGTACATGGTCGACAACGGCGCCTATCCATCCACGCTGGGCTACAAGGGCTTCCCGAAGTCGTGCTGCACGTCGCTCAACGAGGTCATCTGCCACGGAATCCCTGACACGACGGTGATCGCCGACGGCGATATCGTCAACATCGACGTCACCGCGTACATCGACGGCGTGCACGGCGATACCAACGCGACTTTCCTGGCCGGCGACGTCTCAGAAGAGCACCGGCTTCTCGTCGAACGGACCCGAGAGGCGACGATGCGAGCGATCAACGCCGTCAAACCGGGGCGTGCATTGTCGGTAGTTGGGCGTGTTATCGAGTCGTACGCAAACCGGTTCGGGTACAACGTGGTTCGAGACTTCACCGGTCACGGTATCGGCACAACGTTTCACAACGGCTTGGTCGTCCTGCATTACGATCAGCCCGCCGTCACGACGGTGCTGCAGCCGGGAATGACGTTCACCATCGAACCGATGATCAACCTCGGCTCCCTGGACTACGAGATCTGGGACGACGGATGGACAGTGGTCACCCGGGATCGCAAGTGGACCGCGCAATTCGAACACACCCTGCTGGTCACCGAGACCGGCGTTGAGATCCTCACCTTGCCGTGAATCTCCCCGCGCGAGCAGACGCAGAAGCCCCCATTTTCGCCCCGAAAATGGGGCTTTTGCGTCTGTTCGCCGGTAAGGAGTGAGCGGGGCGCTGCTGGTGGCGGGCACCAGCTCCGACGCAGGCAAGTCCACGGTGGTAGCGGGCCTGTGCCGGCTGCTCGCACGCAACGGGGTCCGGGTTGCTCCGTTCAAGGCGCAGAACATGTCCAACAACTCCGTGGTCACCATCGAAGGTGGCGAGATCGGCCGCGCCCAGGCGATCCAGGCCAGGGCGGCCGGGTTGGAGCCCAGCGTGCGGTTCAACCCGATCCTGCTCAAACCGGGCAGTGACCGCAGCTCGCAGCTGGTGATCCGCGGGCAGGCCACCGAATCGGTCACTGCGGCTTGGTATATGGAGAATCGCGACCGGCTGGCCGGCATCATCTCCGACGACCTGGCTGGCCTGCGAGACGAATTCGATGCGGTGATATGCGAGGGCGCCGGCTCGCCAGCCGAAATAAATCTGCGGTCAACGGATTTAGCCAACATGGGATTGGCCAGGGCGGCGAACCTGCCCGTGGTGCTGGTCGGCGATATCGATCGCGGCGGCCTATTGGCCCACCTCTTCGGGACGGTCGCCGTGCTCGAGCCCGATGACCAGGCCCTCATTTCCGGCTTCATCGTCAATAAATTCCGTGGCGACCGCGCGCTGCTGGAGCCCGGACTGCGGCAGCTGCTCGCGATGACAGGCCGTCCGACCTATGGGGTGCTGCCCTACGCCGACCAGCTGTGGCTGGACGCTGAAGACTCGCTGTCGGCCTTTGCGCACCGCGTCATCGGCACGCCGGAACCGCCGCACGGCTCGGAGTGGCTGCGAGTGGGTGTGGTGCGGCTGCCGCGGATTTCCAACTCCACCGACGTCGAGGCACTCGCCTGCGAGCCGGGCGTGCTGGTGCGCTGGATCAGCGATCCCGCGGATCTGGCGGACGCCGACTTGATCGTGCTTCCGGGCACCAAGGCCACCGTCGCTGACTTGGCCTGGCTGCGCGATCGCGGCCTGGCCGGCGCAATCGCTGATCACGCCCGCGGCGGCAAGCCGGTGCTCGGCATCTGCGGCGGATTTCAGATGCTCTGCCGGTGCATCGAGGACACCGTTGAATCCGGTGCCGGGGCGGTTGACGGACTCGGGTTGCTGGACGCCGACATCGCCTTCTCTGCGGACAAGGTCTTGCGCCGCTGGGCGACGCCCCTGAGCGGGTACGAGATCCATCATGGCCGGCTGGTCCGGTGCTACCGAGGGCAGCTGGTTCGATGCCGGTACCGAACACTTTGAGCCGCAGGGCATCATGCGGGGCGCGGTTTTTGGGACGCACTGGCACGGTTTGCTCGACAACGACGACTTCCGTCGAACGTGGCTCGTCCGTATCGCCGGCGCCGCCGGCCGGGGAGGATTCGTGGTCGCCGGCGACGTCAACGTTGCCGCGCGACGCGATGCCCAACTGGACCTGATCGCTGATTTGCTGGCGGCGAATCTCGATATCGACGCCGTCCTCAGTCTGCTTGCGGGTCCGGCGCCGTTCCGCCCCGACGTCGTGATCGGGTTGCGAGGCTAGCTTTTGCGCCGCCGCCGATGGGCTGTAGCGTGCGTGAGTGTCCTCGATGATGACCACGCTCGACGGGTTTCCGGTCTCGGTGAGCGTCACTGGTCCGGATAAAGGCGTTGTCGTCGTCATTTTGGGCGACGAGAACCGTGCGCCGGCCGCCTACGACGCGGCGTGTGAGCGCCTGCATACCGCCTCGCTTCGCACCGTCGTAATCGGCATCGATCCGCGGCTGACCGCAAAATCGGTGGTCGGCATCCTGGACGTGCTGGGGATCAGTTGGGCGGTGGTGGTCGGCGACCGTGCCGGGGCCGACCTCGCTTGGGAGCTGGCGGCGACAAGATTGGGCCGGTTTGTTGGTCTGGTTGTCATCGACCGCGGACATCCGCGGGTGGCCGACCTCAACGGCGTTGTTCGCGACGACCACTGCCCGCCAGTCGAGGTCGGCACCACCGTCCTGGTCAGTTCTCCGGCCGCGCGGGCCGTCGCCGGCGCCAGTCAACGTTTCGTTTACGCGGAATACCGGGTGGTCGACCTCGGACGTCGCAATACGCAGGAATCGACCGCGCAATTGACCGCCGAGATCGTCATGCGCACCAGTAGCTGGTAGCGCCTGGTTGACTTGACGGTCATGAGCGACCAGAGAAGCGCTGTGACCGGTGGAAGTTCCCCGCCGCTGTCGTCGACCGAACTGCAACGACTGGTGGCGGCCGGCGACGTCGATACTGTGATCGTCGCCTTCGCCGACATGCAGGGACGGCTTGCGGGCAAGCGGGTGTCTGCCGGGCTGTTCGTCGACGAGGTCGCCGCGCACGGCGCCGAATGCTGCGCCTACCTGCTGGCCGTCGACGTCGAGATGAACACCGTGCCCGGTTATGCCATGTCGAGCTGGGACACCGGTTATGGCGACATGCTGATGACGCCGGACCTGAGCACACTGCGGCTCATACCCTGGCTGCCGGCCACCGCGCTCGTGATAGCCGACCTTGGCTGGGCCGACGGCAGCTCGGTGGTCGCCTCGCCCCGCGCCATCCTGCGACGCCAGCTCGACCGGTTGGGCGAACGCGGATTGGTCGCTGACGTCGCCACCGAGCTGGAGTTCATCGTGTTCGACGAGCCGTACCGGCAGGCGTGGGCCAGCGGCTACCGTGGGCTGACCCCGGCCTCCGACTACAACATCGACTACGCGATATTGGCTTCGTCGCGGATGGAACCCCTACTGCGCGACATCCGGTTGGGCATGCAGGGTGCGGGCCTTCGGTTCGAGGCCGTCAAGGGTGAGTGCAACAAAGGCCAGCAAGAGATCGGGTTCCGGTACGACGCCGCGCTGGTCAGCTGTGACAACCACGCTGTCTACAAGAATGGCGCCAAGGAAATCGCGGATCAGCACGGCAAGAGCCTCACGTTCATGGCGAAATACGATGAGCGCGAGGGCAATAGCTGCCACATCCACATGTCGTTGCGGGCTATCGACGGGACCGGCTCAGCGGTGTTCGACGACGGCACCGGTCCGCACGGCATGTCGCCGACATTTCGCAGCTTCGTCGCCGGCGTGCTGGCGACGCTGCGCGAACTGACGTTGTTCTATGCGCCGAACATCAACTCCTACAAGCGATTCGCCGACGGCAGCTTCGCGCCCACCGCGGTGGCCTGGGGCCTGGACAACCGCACCTGCGCGCTGCGCGTCGTCGGGCACGGCCGTAACATCCGCCTCGAATGCCGGGTGCCCGGCGGCGATGTCAACCCGTACCTGGCGGTAGCGGCCCTGATCGCCGGAGGGCTGTACGGTATCGAGCGGGGCCTGCAACCCCCCGAGCCGTATCACGGCAACGCCTACGAAACCTCCGACGTGCAACGCCTACCGACGACCTTGGCGGAGGCGGCCGCGATGTTCGGGGCTTCGGCGGTGGCGCGGGAGGCGTTCGGCGACGACGTTGTCGCGCATTACCTGAACAACGCGCGCGTCGAGTCGGCGGCATTCAACGCGGCGGTTACGGATTGGGAGAGGATGCGTGGGTTTGAGCGCCTCTAGAGTGAGACGGCCGGTCGTTGGTCTGACCGCCTATCTAGAGCAGGTGCAGACCGGGATCTGGGACGTCCCGGCGAGTTATCTGCCTGCGGATTACTTCGAGGGCGTGACGATGGCCGGCGGTGTTGCGGTCCTGCTGCCGCCGCAGCCGGTGGATCCCGACGTCGTCAACTCTGTTCTCGACAGCCTCGACGCCCTGGTGATCACCGGCGGTTACGACCTGGATCCCATCTCGTACGGCCAGCGACCGCATCCGACGACCGACCAGCCTCGTAGTGCCCGCGACAGTTGGGAGTTCGCGCTGTTACAAGGGGCGCTGGCCCGCGGGCTGCCCGTGCTGGGTATCTGTCGCGGCGCGCAGGTGCTCAATGTCGCATTCGGCGGCACGCTGCACCAGCACCTGCCCGACGTCCTCGGCCACGACGGCCATCGCGCGGGCAACGGGGTGTTCACACGATTGCCAGTGCGCACCGTGGCGGGCACCCGGCTGGCCGCGCTGGTAGGGGAGTCCACTGAGGCGCGGTGCTACCACCATCAGGCGATCGACGAGGTCGGTGCGGGCCTGGTGGTCAGCGCGCGCGATTCCGACGAGGTCGTCGAGGCGGTGGAGCTGCCCGGGGACGGGTTCGTGCTTGCGGTGCAGTGGCATCCGGAGAAGTCCCTGGACGACCTCCGGTTGTTCGCCGCGATCGTTGACGCCGCACGGGCCTACGCCGGGCACCTGACCTGAGATGAGCACGATGCAGCTGATCAACCCCGCCACCGAGGAGGTGCTGCGCTCCGTCGACCACACCGACGCCGCCGCGGTCGACGACGCGGTGCAGCGCGCGCGGGTGGCTCAACGCCGCTGGGCGCGGCTGCCTCCGGCCGAACGCGCTGCCGGGCTGCGGGCATTCGCGGCCGTCGTCGACGCCCACATCGACGAACTGGCCGCGCTCGAGGTAACCAATTCGGGACACCCCATTGCGTCGGCGGAGTGGGAAGCCGGCCACGTCCGCGACGTGTTGGCGTTCTATGCCGGCAGCCCCGAACGGCTGTCCGGCAAGCAGATTCCCGTCGCCGGTGGCCTGGACATCACGTTCAACGAGCCGCTCGGTGTGGTCGGCGTGATCACGCCCTGGAACTTCCCGATGACGATCGCGTCCTGGGGCATTGCGCCGGCCCTGGCCGCCGGCAACGCCGTACTGGTCAAACCCGCGGAGTGGACACCGCTGACCACGATGCGACTCGGTGAGCTGGCCGTCGAGGCCGGGCTGGACCAAGACCTGCTGCAGGTGCTGCCCGGGAACGGCACAGTGGTCGGGCACCGGTTCGTCACCCATCCAGACGTTCGCAAAATCGTCTTCACCGGGTCCACCGACGTCGGCAAGTTGGTGCTGGCCGGTGCGGCGGCTCAGGTCAAGCGGGTGACGCTGGAGCTCGGCGGCAAGAGCGCCAACATCATCTTCGACGACTGCGATCTGGAGCGCGCGGCAGCGACGGCGCCCAACGGGGTGTTCGACAATGCCGGACAGGACTGCTGTGCCCGCAGCCGGATCCTGGTACAGCGCAGCGTCTACGACCGGTTCATGGAGCTGCTCGAGCCGGCGGTGCGCGGCGTCGTCGTCGGGGATCCCCGATCGCGTGACACCGAGATGGGCCCGCTTGTATCTGCCGCACACCGCGACAAGGTGGCCTCTTACGTCCCCGACGACGCACCGGTCGCGTTCCGCGGCAGCGCGCCGTCAGGTCGCGGATTCTGGTTTCCGCCGACGGTGCTCACCCCGGAACGTGCCGACCGAACGGTCACCGAGGAGATATTCGGGCCAGTGGTCACCGTGCTGACGTTCGACGACGAGCACGACGCCATCGCGCTCGCCAACGACACCGCATACGGGCTGTCGGGATCCATCTGGACCGAGAACCTGTCCCGCGCCCTGCGGGTGTCACGGGCGCTCGAATCCGGCAACCTATCGGTCAATTCGCATTCCTCGGTGCGCTACAGCACGCCGTTCGGCGGCTTCAAGCAGTCTGGGCTGGGGCGTGAGCTCGGTGCCGACGCGCCCCTGCATTTCACCGAGACCAAGAACGTGTTCATCGCCATCAACCCGATCAACCCAATCAACGAGGAGGGCTAGTGGCTTCGTTCGATCTCACCCGACGGTTGTCCGGCCGGGTAGTGGTCATCACCGGTGGCGGCAGCGGCATCGGCTTGGCAGCAGGACGGCGGATGCACGCCGAGGGCGCGACTATCGTCGTGGGCGACATCGACGGCGATGCCGGTGCGGCGGCGGCGGACGAATTATCGGGTTTGTTTGTACCGGTCGATGTTTCGGATGAAGACGCCGTCAACGAGTTGTTCGACACCGCGGCCGCGACGTATGGCTCGGTCGACGTCGCGTTCAACAATGCCGGTATCTCGCCACCCGATGATGACCTGATCGAAACCACCGAGCTGCCCGCGTGGCAGCGCGTCCAGGACGTCAACTTGAAATCGGTGTACCTGTGCTGCCGGGCGGCGTTGCGGCACATGGTCCCTGCTGGGAAGGGGTCGATCATCAACACCGCGTCGTTCGTTGCGGTGCTGGGTTCGGCGACCTCGCAAATCTCCTATACCGCCTCTAAAGGTGGGGTGCTGGCCATGTCACGGGAGCTGGGAGTGCAATTCGCCCGGCAAGGCATCCGGGTCAACGCGCTGTGTCCCGGGCCGGTCAACACTCCGCTGTTGCAAGAGCTTTTCGCCAAAGACCCGGAGCGGGCGGCCCGGCGGCTGGTGCACGTGCCGGTCGGCAGGTTCGCCGAGCCCGACGAAATCGCCGCTGCCGTAGCATTTTTAGCCAGCGACGATGCGTCGTTCATCACGGCGTCAACGTTTCTGGTCGACGGTGGCATCAGCTCGGCCTACGTCACCGCGCTCTAACCGGGGCCGATCGCGATCAAGGGAATTGCCATTTCGGCGGGCGTGGCGGCACCGTGAAAACCTATGAGGCGAGCAGCTTCCGGCGGCTCGTGGGCGGTCGCCAGCACGGCGGAATCGCCGGTACAGATGACCACGACATCGCCGATTCGGGGCAGGTTGTGTGTGCTCACCCGCCCGAACAATCCGGTGGCCACCGCCTCGGTACGGGAGTGAACCTGCGCTTGGCCGTCCACCAATTCACGCCACGTGGCCAGCACATCTGCTGTCTGCGCCGGGCTCGGTGTAGAGGTAGCGCACCCGCGCCTCGCCGGCGACCACCCGTACTCCCGCGCCGAGTCGCGGGTCGGCGTCGATGTCGATGCGCGCGTCCGCCGGGACGTTGAGGCCACCGTGGTCCGCGGTCACCAGTAGCGCCGTGTTCGGGGGTAGCGCCTCCACGATCCGGGTCAGCAGCGCATCGACGCGCGCCGCGGCCTCGTGCCACTGGGGCGAACCGATGCCGGACAGGTGCGCCGCGGTGTCCAGATCGGCGGTGTAGCCGTAGACCAGGCCGGGCGCGGCATGCAACTCGGCGACAACGCGCTGGGCATAGTCGTCGCCCGTGCGCGTCGGGCAAAGCCGCGCGCCTCGGTATGCGGCGTCGGTAAGTCCGCTGCCGATGAACCACTCCGGCAGGACGGCGCGCACATCGACGCCGCCTTCCCGCAGCCGCTCGAACCAGGTTGGCAGCGGCTGCCATTGGCTCGGTGGCGGGTCGTCGCGCCACCGGATGTGATTGAGCACCTGGTCGGTGCCGGGAATGTTGAGCGTGAAGCCCAGGATGCCGTGCTCGCCGGGCTGCGCACCCGTTCCCAGCGACACCAGGCTGCTCGGGGTCGTCGACGGGAACGTGCAGACCAGCTGATCCAGCCAGCCCCGCCGACCCAGTTGGTCGCCGGCCAGCAGGGACGCCAGCAGCGGCGCGTCGCCCGTCAAGTCCGGCAGTAGGTGCCAACCCATCCCGTCGATCAGCACCACCGCGATGCGATCGACGTACCCAACCCGATCCACCAGCGCTAAGCTGTCGACGGCGCCCGACACGCCGAGCATCGCAGCCGCCGCGGGCAGCACATCGCAGATCGAACCGGGCATATCGTCAGCCACGCGGTCAGTTTGGCACGAATTCAGATGTGCGCCAGTCGCCGGCTGGTCACCCGGAGCTGGCGGTCGGTGCTATCGGCGAGCGCGCGGACCTGCTCCGGCTGCAGCCGCCCACACAGCCGGCCCCAGTGCACCGCAATCTCGTCGCCGACGGTCACATCGGGCACCGCGCTGTAGCCGTCGGCCCAGACCTCGAGCCGGCGCACCTCGGGGTCGGACAGCGTCAACACCTGACCATCCCAGCAAAGCCGGCGGCACGACACCCCGATATCGCCTCCGGTACGGGAAGTCACTGTGCCCCAGGTGATTCGGCAATTATCGAGCACAGCTATCGGATGTTCGTCCATGCTTCCATTTCTCACGCTCAGAAATCGGGTCCACGGATAGATGCCGAACACATGAAAGCAGTGGTTGCCGGCCGCCTCGCAGGCCAGCTCCGGGGTCAGATGCGACCAGTACCGTCCTGCTTGCGGTCCGATGATAGCCAGCAGCGCGTCGAGTAATTGTCCTGGCTCCAGGTCGGCGCCGATGCCACCGCCGAGCCAATAGGATTCGACCAGCCGGTGGTCCAGCGGGTCGGCGATGCCGGTCAGCTCGGACAGCACCCGCAAGTAGGGCCAAGCCCCGGAAAACTTTGTCGCCGCAGTACGCACGTCGTCGACCGAGCCATCACGCAAGGTTGCGCCCAGCGGCGGACCGCAATAGCCCAAGGCGTTGGGTGCATAGGCGTAGCGGGCGAACATCTCAGCGCCGCGAGCGTCGACCAACTCCTCACACCCGCTCGGACTGCCCTACGAGCTTGATGGCATCGCGGTGCATGCGGCCGAAGTTGTAGTACGCGGCGCACGCCCCCTCGGGAGACACCATGCACGTCCCGATCGGGGTCTCCGGCGTGCATGCGGTCCCGAAAACCTTACATTCCCAGGGCTTGAGCACGCCCTTGAGCACCTCACCACACTGGCACGCCTTCGGGTCGGCGACCCGTACACCGGGCATCGTGAACCGCAGCTCGGCATCGAACTCCGCGAAGTCGTCGTGCAACCGCAAAGCACTTTGCGAGATGAACCCGAGTCCCCGCCATTCGAAGTGCGGACGTAAGGCGAACACTTTGGCCATCAACGCCAGCGCCGCGGGGTTTCCGTTTTCGGGCACCACTCGTTTGTACTGGTTTTCCACCTCGCATCGGCCCTCGTGGATCTGGCGCAGCAGCATCGCGACTGAAGCCAAGATGTCCAGGGGCTCGAATCCCGCCACCACTAACGGCTTCCGGTACACCTCCGGCACGAACCGGTATGGCCGGTTACCCACCACGGTCGACACGTGCCCGGGTCCGATGAATCCTGAGAGCCTCAGGTCCGGCGAATCCAGGATGGCTTTGATCGGCGGAACGATCGTGACGTGGTTGCAGAACACACTGAAGTTGTGCAGCCCAAGGTCGCGAGCCCGTACCAGCGTGACCGCGGTGGACGGTGCGGTCGTCTCGAAGCCGATAGCGAAGAACACCACTTGCTTGTCGGGGCTATCGACTGCGATTTTGACGGCGTCCAGAGGGGAGTACACGAAGCGCACGTCGGCGCCGCGCGCCTTGGCATCTAGCAGGCTGCCGGCCGACCCAGGCACCCGCATCATGTCGCCGAAGCAGGTGAAGATCACATCGGGTTGGCTTGCCAGCCACATTGCGTCGTCGATGCGGCCCATCGGGATCACGCAGACCGGGCAGCCGGGCCCGTGTACCAGTTCAACGTTGTCTGGTAGCAGGTGTTCGATGCCGTGCCGATAGATGGTGTGGGTATGCCCGCCACATACTTCCATGAACTTGAAGTGGTCCGGGCCGGCCCCGGCCAGGTGCTCGATGGCAACCAGCAGTTTGCGGGCTGCCGCTGGGTCGCGGAATTCGTCAACGAATTTCATTGCGGTTTCTTTCTGGTCAGACGATGGCCGACGAGTCAAAGGCTGCTATTTCGGTGGTGTAGGCATCGCCCAGCCTTTTGATGGCGGCCAGGGTGAGCAGCGCCTCGGTCTCGTCGATCTTGGCCATCGCGAACCCGACGTGGACCAATACCCAGTCGTCGGGCTCAGGCATCTCCGTTTCCAGGAGCCGTACGCTGATGATGCGCTGTACACCGCTCACGTCCACCTTTGCCAAATAGTTGGCGGGATCGGTGACCTCGACGATCCGGCCCGGAATCCCAAGACACATCTCAAGCTCCTTCCCTAGCAGATTCGCGGCAGTGGATCCCCGACGAGCATGTCGACGATCCGGGTGCCGCCGAATCCCGTGCGCAGCACCACGGTTTCGGCCGGCTCGGTGATGATCTCCCCAACTTGGGCCGCCTCGGCGCCCAACGGATGCGACCGCAGCGCGGCCAGCCCGGCACCGGCTTCCTCAGGTGCGACGACGGCGACGAACTTGCCCTCGTTGGCGACGTACAGGGGGTCGATGCCGAGCAACTCGCAGGCGCCGTTCACTACGGGATGCACCGGCAGTCGATCCTCGTCGAGGACTACTCCCAGCCTGCAGGACTGAGCCAGTTCATTGCAGACGGTGCCCACTCCGCCCCGGGTCGCGTCACGTAGCCACCTGGTGGACGGCGCGGCCGCAATCAGCAGCTCCACGAGCGGGCTGACCGAAGCGGTGTCGGAACGGATATCGGCCTCGATGGCCAGATCGCCCCGGGCCAGCATCACCGCCATACCGTGATCTCCTATCGACCCCGACAGCAGCAACTTGTCGCCGGGGCGTACCGACTCCGCCGACAGCCGCCGCTCGGCGGGGATGAGGCCGGTCCCGGTCGTGGTGATGAAGACACCGTCGGCGGCACCCTTGGGAACCACCTTGGTGTCGCCGGTGACGATCTGCACGCCCGCCTTGGCGGCCGCGGCCGCCATATCGGCAACGATCTCTTTCAATTCCACGATCGGGAAGCCCTCTTCCAGCACGAACGCCGCCGAAATCCATGTTGGCAAAGCGCCAGCCATCGCCAAGTCGTTGCAAGTGCCGTGGACAGCGAGTTCACCGATGGAGCCACCGGGGAAACGCCTTGGCTGCACCACAAATGAATCAGTGGACATCGCGATACGTTCGCCACTCGGCAAGGTGAGCACCGCGCCGTCGCCGAGCGACTCCAGCGCTGGGTTGCGGAACGCCTCTACGAACACCGCGTCAACAAGCGCGGCCGAGGCCTTGCCGCCCGCTCCGTGGGCCAGGGTCACGTGGTCGTCAACCAACCGGGGGCGCCGCCTGCGGAAGGATTCGATCCGCTCGATCACCTCGCCCTCGGCGAACCGCGGGCCCGACGAGAGGTATTCGCCTGCTGACTTGCTCACGCCGCCCCCAAACCTTGATCTTTGCAACGTTCGTGGGTTGCCAACCACAGCTGATAGCCCAGCAGCGCTTGCGATTCCTGAATCCGGTGCACGCTTTGCGAGCGAACAACGAAGCAAGCGTCCACATTTGGGTTGGCTGCAAATGCGCCGCCGTCGTAACCGGCGAATCCGACGGTATACAAGCCACGCCGTCGCGCTTCGGCCAGCGCGGCGAGCAGGTTGGGCGAATTGCCGCTGGTCGACAAGGCGACCGTAATGTCGCCGGCCTTCGCGCGCGCGATCAACTGGCGGGCGAACACCAGCTCAAAGCCGACATCGTTGCCCAGTGCGGTGATGATCGCCTGATCCGCGGTCAACGACCAGGCGGGTAATGGCTTCCCGATCGGCGGCCGGGCGAACAGTCTCGCCAATGTGGCGGAATCGGTGCAGCTGCCGCCGTTTCCGAAGGTGAACATCCTTCCGCCGGCGGCGAAACGGCGCGCCATCTCGTCGGCGGCCCGGTCCAGCAGCTCGGCGTTGGCGTCCAGAGTGGCGCACCGCAGCGCCAGGCTCTCCGCCGCTTTTGCCCGTGCCGATGCGGCCAGGTCGGCGAGCAGCGATTTAGGGGCTTCGCCCTGGGGGTCCGCACACTCCAGGAACGGATAAAGGAAGTTGGTGGGTTCGTCCTGAGCCACTAGCCGTCCTGCTCCTCGTCCACTTTTGTCATTTGCGCCACTCCTTGATCCCGGCGTTGCCGGCATCTTCGTCGTCGACGCGGCTGATCGCGGTGCCGGCGTGCACCAGAACCAGCTCACCCGCGGCGACCGGGTCGACAAGCGTCGTCACCACGCTCTCGACACCGCGCGCGGTACGCACCGCGGCCAGTCCATCGCTGCTGGCCGCCACCACCTCACCGACGCGCCCCTCGTCACTGCACGTGACACACACTGCTTCGGTACATTCCGGATTGAGTAATCCGGAGTGCTCGAAACACACGTGCGTCAGCTCCCACAACAGGTGGTAGAACAGCACGAACCCACCTGTTGCGGGCACTCTGGGGTCGGCATCGTCGAGCCACAGCACGTGGTCGGCCGCACCGTCCCTCGGTCGTTCGCCGCTGCCGATCCAAATCGTGGTGACGCCCCACGCGGGGCCCCGGCGCATCACCGAGCGCACGTCGGGTTCGGCCGCGCCAGAAACCGCGACCAGGATGTCGCCCGGTCGCGCCGACACCCGCACCAGATCAACCAGCTCGGGCCCGGTAAGCGCGACCGCCGGCAATGCCCGCTTCCCGACAATCACCGGGTGCACGAACTCGACCGCGATATGCAGCGCATGCGGTTCCCACGACGGAGCAATGGACCACATGGTGGCACCCGCCGCGAACCGCTTGGCCAGCGTGAACGCGGCCGCCGCCAAATCCTCGGCCAGTTCGGTATCAAGGCCGCGATCGAGAGCGGTACCAAAGACAGGGCTCATGCGTCTGCCTCCCCTCGCGCGGTCAGCATCGAGATCGCGGCCTGACCCAGCGCCAGGCCGCCGTCATTGGGCGGAACCAACTGATGGGTTAGCACTTCAAATCCAGCCAGCCGCAACCGCGTACGACACGCTTGCAACAGCAGCACGTTCTGAAAAACCCCACCGGTCAGGCCCACCAGCCGTACCGCACCGGCCACCTGACCGACCACCTTGGCGACGGCCACCGCGACCGCCTGATGGAACCCCGCCGCCAACTGCGCCGGTGACGTTCCTGCGCACAGACCCGACACCATCGTCCGCACCATCGTCGTCGGATCGATCACTCCGTCGTCGCGCACCGCCAATGGCAACCACGGCACAAGGCCGTCGGGCAATTCGAGGGCTGACTCGGCCAGCGCCTCGAGTTCGATGGCGGCCTGCCCCTCGTAGTCGATGCGGTGCCGCACCCCCAGCAGCGACGCGACCGCGTCGAACAGCCGACCCATGCTCGAACACGGCACGCATCCCGTCCCGCTCTCCAATTGTGAGCGGGTGAGCCGCAACTCGTCCGGTGTCACCGCGCCGACCGGAGCCAGATCGGGAGTCCACGCGATGCCGGCCATCCACAACTGCGATAGCGCCATTCGCCACGGGTTGCGCACCGCGGCGTCGCCGCCCGGCAGCGGCACCGGCATCAGATGGCCGACCCGGACGAAGCGGTGGCTGTCGGTCCCGAGCCGGAGAATCTCGCCGCCCCATATCGTCCGATCGCAGCCGTAGCCGGTGCCGTCGAACGAGACTCCGATGATCGGTTCGCCGATGCGCCCGTGCTCGGCCAGCAGCGACACCACGTGCGCGTGGTGGTGCTGGACGAGATCCAGCGGTCGGTCGCCCACACGGCGCTCCGCCCAGCTACGGGTGTGATACCCGGGATGCAAATCGGCGGCCAATCGCGCGGGTTCGCCGCGTATTTCGCTGAGCTGTCCCACCGCGCGCTCGAACGCGCGCAGCGTCTCCCAGGTGGCCATGTCGCCGATGTGCCCAGACATGTAAGCGCGTGAGCCGTCGGTGAGGCAGAAGGTGTTTTTCAATTCCCCGCCCACAGCCAGCACGGGCGGGCCGTCTCGCCCGAGGTTGACCGGTAACGGCGCATAGCCTCGGGACCTGCGGATCGGCAGCTCGCGGGCCCCTTCCTGGTCTCGGATCACACGCACCACCGAGTCGTCACACGGCACGTGGATCGGCCGATCGTGATCGAGGACGGCATCGCAAAGATCGGAAAGCCTCTTAGCGGCATCGTCGTCGGTAAAGCAGATGGGTTCGTCGGAACGGTTGGCGCTGGTCAGGACCAACGCGTCGGGGACCTGTGCGTCGTCCCCGGGAACGGGAGCCAACAGCAGGTAATGGATAGGGGTGTAGGGCAGCATCAAACCGAGCAGCGGGCTGCGGGGCGCAACGGCGTCGGCTACCGGCGCACCGGTGCGCCGCCTGAGCAACACGATCGGCCGCGCGGGACTCGACAGCACCGCGGCTTCCGCGTCGTCGATGTTGGCGTATCGACGTGCGACGGTAAGGTCGCGGACCAGCATGGCGAAGGGCTTGTTGCCGCGCGCCTTTCGTGTCCGAAGCCCACGGACGGCTGTCTCGTCATTGACGATGCTGGCCAGGTGGTAACCGCCGATGCCTTTGATGGCAACCACGGCGCCCGCTGCCAGCGCCCGTTGGGTTGCCGCCAATGCGGCGTCTGATCCGGTCGTGCGAGCACCCTGCGACCAAAACCGCAGCGACGGGCCGCAATCCGGGCACGCGATTGGTTGCGCGTGGAACCGGCGATCCGCGGGATCGCGGTATTCGGCGGCGCACCGCGCACACATGGCGAATTTCGACATGGTGGTGGCGGGACGGTCGTAGGGTAACTTGCGGATGATGGTGAACCGCGGTCCGCAGTTGGTACAGGTCACGAATGGGTGGCGGTAGCGACGGTCGTGCGGATCGAACAGTTCGGCGACACAGTCGTCGCATGCGGCGATGTCGGGCGGAATTGGCGTTTTGGGCGTGTCAGCATCGGTACTCGTCTCGCTCGTCGCGATCCGGAACTCGCGTGCATGAGTTGTGTCGGCGGGCATGTCATGCACGGAGACGGTGTCTATCCGCGCCAGCGGTGGGGCCTCGGCCCACAGTCGACGGCCGAATTCGTCCACCCGGGTGCGTTCTCCCTGCACCTCGAGAAATACTGCGCCCGAATCGTTGCCGACTAGTCCGGTCAGGCCGAGCTCGCTTGCGATACGGTGGACGAACGGACGAAAGCCGACCCCCTGGACAACACCGGTCACAGTGAAGTGCTGCCGGACAACGGTATGGGCGGGGCCCGATCGCAGCATCAGGGGGGTATCGGTCATCTCAACCGCCGTCCGGGGTGATCGCCGGATCCGTGCGGCCCCTGCCCATTAGCTCCAAGCCCGCCATCGCTTGTTCGGCTCCGGCCCTGTCTGTTTTCTCGACGGCGAAGCCCATATGGATTATCACCCAGTCACCGGCCGCGAATGTCTCCCCCGGCAGCATGCCGATGTTGACTTTGCGCGGCTCACCGGTGACGTCCACCAACGCGAGCTGTCCTTCGTAACCGTCCAACATCCTGATCACTTGACCCGGTATACCCAGACACATGGTTAGCGCTCCGCTTGCAGCGGCGCCGACGAACAAGAGGCAGACACCGGGCTCTGCAACGCCGCGACGATCTCTTCGACTGCTCGCACCGCACGGGGAACGGCGTCGGCGACCGGTTCGGTGAGGCCCATTCCCTCCTCGACGCTTCCCGCCTCGCACCCGACGACGACGGTGTAGGGCGGACTGCCGCCGAGCGCCCGCAGGCCGGCGAACACCGCTGTCGGATCCATGCTGTGCGCATCCAGACCGTTTGTGCCGGAGGCAGATTCGTGCTCGGCCTCGAACACTTGCAATCTGCCTGGCCTGCCGCGGCTGGGTACTGCGTCGACGAGCACCAACATGTCCCATCCCTCGAGCAGGTCGTAGGCCAGGTGCATGCCCCTGATCCCGTAGTCGGTGACGCGGACACTCGGATCGCCAGACGGGATCGCGACGTGCCGGACCACTTCAGATCCGAAGCCGTCGTCTCCCAGGAAGATGTTTCCGATTCCGGCGACCAGAATGCGCGCTCCCATCGGGGCTGCTCGACTCACCTACATGCGCCGTAGCTTGAGGTATCTTCGGGCATCCGGCAGCGATGTCACTCCGAGAACCACTGCCACCGCAACAACCATTGCGATGATGCCGATAAAGACCCAACCTAAGATTTCCATTGCGAATTCCTTCCTTGGTTTGCCGTGGGTTCTGAACCTTCCAGCGGGTCGATTTCGTCGGGGGAAAAGTACAGATAGCGGCCGTACCAGTCGTGCAGGTCGGCGGCTGGGTCGTCATTGACCACTACACCGACGTGCTTGTTGCCTTCAACGTCCTCATGCACCGATGTGACGCGGGCGGTCTTGCCGGCGACAAAGATGTCCTGCGCGTCGGCGTTGCGCCGCGGCCGCAATCGGACCTGGCTGCCCCGCGCGATCCGGATCCCGTCCACTAGTACCGCGTCGAGCTCGGGGCGAACCGCGTTGTCAGCCAGCGGATCCCACCAGTCGATTCCCTCGGGGATCTCCGGGACCAGGCCCGCGGCAATAGCGGGGGAGTGTGGATCCCGCAGCACACCGTGCAGGCGGGCCATGGCCTCGGGTGACATGGCTTCACACTGGTCGATGATCTGCGCAGCCCGTTGATCGGTGGCGCGGGCCTGGGCCTTCTCGTCGTCGGTCATGGTCATCACGCGCAGCGTCAAGATCTCGTCGATCTCGGTGCAGTCGAAGAGAGCGGTGTCGCTCTGTTCGGCAACCTCGGGGTGGTCGTAGAGAATTATCGGTGAGACCAGCAGCATGTTTCGGGTTCCGGGCGGGCCGGCCAGCACCGGGAAGCAGCGGTGCTGATGACACCGGGACACCGCAGCCGCGGCGACGGGCGGGGGCTCGAGTAGCGAGACGAACTGACCACCGACAACCTCGGCGATGACGTGGGTGCCGATCATGGACCGTGCGATCACAGCTTCTTTCGCGTCGGCGTTGCTTTCCACAGCGGTGCCGACATTGGCGATGCGGATCGAGATCCGTCGCAGGGCACCGTCCGGTTCGGCCGCGACGGTCAATACGCCATGCACCTCCAGCCGTTCGCGGACGAGGCGACCACCGTCGTGGAGTTGAATATCGGTCGTCGCGGGTGCCGTCACCGGCAGAGTCCATTGCTGGGCCGCGTCGTCGAGCGCTAGAGGGCCGAAAGACATTTCACATTCGAAGGCTTCGTCCCAGGTCAGCCAGGACCCGGACGAAGTCGTCAGTTCGTCAACCGGTTGGAATCCACCGTCGGGGAGTTCGCGCTCAGCCCGACGATGCTGCAGCTGCAGGAAGCGCACCACCAGGGTGATCGCCTGAGCGTCGTTGACCAAGAACTGCGCCCCGATGCTGTCGTCTTCGCCCAGGCCGGCTGCGGCTGCACCCGGCGGACCCAAAACGCCAAACTGCCAGCGCGATTGATTCTTGCTCGACGTCCCTCGGTATGGGTAAAGCAGGTAGCCCTCATAGAGCACTGCATCGGCGACGGCGCGGGCGCGCTGCCAGCTTGATGTCTTGGATGTCACAGCGCCGCCTCATGATTGACGGTCAACAACGAGGTAACTGCGTGGTCGAGGTCGAGCAGGCCCTGCGCCGACTTGTACCTGGCCAGCACTGAGACGGTTTCGTGGCTGAGCCGCACCCAGCCGGAATTCGGATAATGCTGGGCGATCAGCTCCCGCCAGACCGTCACCGGCATGTCGTAACGGTCCTCGCAATCCCAGGACACCTGCTGAACCGAGAACCCTCGCTCAGACTTGACGAAAATTGTCCCGCTGAAAAGGAATTGGAGGGGCAATGCGCCATCGCGCAGCGCATGCAGGTACTTGGCGGCAGTGACCTCGAAGTCGTAGGTGCAATCCAGCGGCAGTGCCACCGTCGCGTTGCCGGCGAAGCCCGGCACCATCGCGGTGCAGTGCTGCCACAGGAAGGTGCGTTGGGTGGTCACCCAGCGGTGGCGCGGCCCGAACAAGTCGGTCAGGCCGGAGCCTTCGTCGTCGGAGTAGGAACGGCGCAGCGGCTCGATGCGGACCTGGCAGCGCAGTGCGATGGCGTGCACTGGGTCGTCACCGCTGGCTGCGACGCCGACACGGGCGGTGAGCACCGGGGTGACAGCGTATGGTTCGGGCGCCACATCAAGAACGGCGAAAGTCACGTCCAACGGCTGGTCGGTCATGACGGCATCTCGGGCGGCATCTCCCGGGCGCGGGCCGAGACCTGTGCGAAGAAGCTGTCGATGAATGCCCGTGCCTCTTGGCCGCCATCGAAACCCCGCCACAGCCTGCGCAAGCGTCCCACGAATTCGTAGCAGGCGTCGATGGGAACCAAATAGCATTGCGGCCCAACGTCTTCAGCTTCTTCTCCTGGGGGGACCCGGACCAGCAGCGCCTCCACGTCGTCGGCCAGCAAGCCGACCCGCGGGTCGGCGCGACTAATAGCGTTCCAGGCGTCCATGTCCAGCTCGGATTCGGTCGCGCCTGCCGGGCCGGGATAGAACGCGACAGTGCGTCCGAGTTCCGAGTTTGTGAAGAAGAAGGCCACACCGACCGGAATCTGCAGGACTTCCCACGTGTGGCGGTCCAGCGCGAAATCACCGAACGCCAGGTACCGATCCGGCACGGACCGATAGCGCAGCTGGGCGTTGCCATCTGTGAACAGCAGATAGCAGGCTCGGCAAACGCACATCAGCTGTCGGCCGGTTACGTTCACCACGTGCTGATGCTCGTCGGAGATCAGCTCGGAGCACATTTCGCACTGCTCGCCGGCGGGCTCGGGCGCCCGCTGGTTGCTGGTGATGCGCGCCAGGACGGCAAAAGGACTCGTGGGGCTGGTCATGCTGGGGCGGCGATCGCTTCGGCGGGCACAGCGATGGACAACACCCCGTCGCGGGTCAGCAGCGGGATGGGATCAAGGTGGCAGTCGGTATCGTGATCGAGGCAGGCCCCGGCATGCACGACGTCGAAATGGGTGCGGCACTGGGGACAACGCAGCACCGGTTCGGCGCGGCCCATGGCACGATGCAGCGCCGCCCCGGCCAGCGACCTCTCGCACGCCGGGCAGTTGTCGCGATAGGCGTACAGCTGGTCGTCGACGCGACAAGCAAGGACAGTCAAGCCGGCGAGCCCTTCGATCAGGAAGCCGCCGACTTCGCCCGGGGACAGGTCGGCCAGATCGGGAACCTGGTGCCAGATTGCTGCCGCGCTATCGGGATGGGCCTCAGAAACAGCTTTTGCACTGGTCTCCGACCTGATCTTGGCCAGCAGCGAATCGGCTGGAATTGCCGCGGGCGTCGAATCCGGTTCGGCGGCTACAAGTTCGATCGAGGATATCTCCGGCGCGGCTGCCCGGATCGCATCCTCGACGGCCAACTCAAGCGTCACCGCCGACGATGGACAACTCTTGCAGCTGCCAGCGAACTGAAGCCGGACGGTGCCCCCTTCTGGTCCGCTGGCGATGTCGACCAGGTGCACATCGCCACCGTGCGAGCCCAGGTAAGGACGCACCCGGTCCAGCGCGTCGGAAACCCGCCGGCGAACGTCGTACGGATGCACGCCGTGTACAAGGAGCAGGCTGGCCACCAGGTCGTCGGTGGCCAGCCGCTCGGCCAATCCGGGGTCGTCAGCTAGCTGGATGATTCGTTCCAGCCCGGCCCCGTAGAGCCCAACTACCTCGCGGACCAGCTGTTGGGCGCGCTCATGCGCGGTCGCCCCTCCCGCGGCACAGGAATCCAGCAGCGTCTGGATCCGATCGCCCGCTGTACGCCACTGTGCGTCTCGTTCTGCGCTTCGCGCGAGTTCCTCCCGGCGATCCGCCATCTGTCAGTCCCCGGCAGGTGACTGCGTTGGCGAGTGCAATCTCTCGAGGGTTTTGCCGTTCCCCAGATACATGTGCACACCGCAGGGCAGGCACGGATCGAAGCTTCGCACCGTGCGCATGATGTCGATTCCCTTGAAGTTCTCCCGGCTGTTCTCCTCGAAGATCGGCTGGCCCTGTACCGCATCTTCGTAGGGGCCCGGCGTGCCGAAGCTGTCTCGGGGGTTGGCGTTCCACGGGGTTGGCGGGTACGGGTGATAGTTGGCGATCTTGCCGTCTCGGATCACCATGTGGTGACTCAGGACGCCGCGGACCGCCTCAGTGAAGCCGCAACCGATGCCCTCGTCGGGCACGGTGAACTTCTCCCATGTCTTAGTACGGCCGGCGCGGATTTCCTCCAGTGCCTTTTCGGCGAAGTGCAACGCGCACGCCGCCGCGTAGGCCTGGAAGTAGGTCCTGGCCCGGTCACGTTCGATCGTGTTGCTGCCGTGCTTAGGGATCTTCCACTCGAATTCGACGGGACCCTTCAGGATGGTCTTGGGCAGGTTGATCTTTACGCTGTGGCCCGTCGCCTGCACGTAGCCGATGTCGACCAGTCCGGCCAGTGCGGTCGACCACAGCCGGGCCAGCGGGCCACCGCCGGTGTCCAGCGCCAGGTGATCCTTGCCGTCGAACCAGCGTGGCGACATCACCCAGCTGTACTTGCCGCCGTCCAGCTCCCGCTTCTGCGGGTGCGGGTTGGTGTGCTGGTTCCACGGGTGACGCCGGTCCACCGGGTTACCCAGCGGATCGGTCTTGACGAACATCTCCTGCTCGGTCCAGTCGTCGTAATACGAGCTGCCCAAAAGGATCCGGATGCCCAGGTTGATGTCTACCAGGGAGTGGGTGACCAGTTTGCCGTCGACCACCACGCCTGGGGTGACGAACATCGCATTACCCCAGCGCTCCATGTCCTTGTATTCGAAGTTGCACACATCGGGGTCCTGGAAGGAGCCCCAGCAGCCGAGCAGCGTGCGGCGCAGGCCGACCTTTTCGTAACCGGGCAACGCGTCGTAGAAGAAGTCGAACAGATCGTCGTGCATGGGGACGACCTTCTTCATGAACTCGACGTACCGCATCAGCCGTGTCATGTAGTCGGTCATCAGCTGGATGGTCGCGACGGTTCCGACTCCACCGGGGTACAGCGTGGACGGGTGCACATGGCGACCCTCCATGAGGCAGAACATCTCTCGCGTCCAGCGACTGACCTGCAGCGCCTCGCGGTAGAACTCGCCACTGAACGGGTTGAGCGACCGCATGATGTCGGCGATGGTCTTGTACCCGTGCGCGTCGGCATGCGGCGACGCGGTTTTCTCCGCCTTGGCGAGCACCCCCGGGTTGGTCTCGGCGACCATCTTCTCGCAGAAGTCAACACCGACCAGGTTCTCCTGGAAGATGTTGTGGTCGAACATGTATTCCGCGGCCTCGCCCAGGTTGACGATCCATTCGCCGAGGTGCGGTGGCTTAACCCCGTAGGCCATGTTCTGCGCGTAACACGAACAGGTCGCGTGGTTGTCGCCGCAGATACCGCAGATGCGGCTGGTGATGAAGTGGGCGTCGCGTGGATCCTTGCCCTTCATGAAGATCGAGTAGCCGCGGAAGATCGACGACGTGCTGTGGCACTCGACGACTTCTTTGTTCTCGAAATCGATCTTGGTATAGATGCCGAGGCTGCCGACGATTCTGGTGATTGGGTCCCAGGCCATTTCAACGAGCTGGCCGGGTTCCCGCTTGGCTGTTGACGGCTCGGGAATGATGGTTGTCATCGCGATGCTGCTCTCCGCCCGAGGGCTCTGTGAGGTGAGATTGAACCGAGCCGCGACCTACCAGGTGCGGCGGGCTCCGGTGGTGAGTTGGGTGCCCGAATGGCGCCAGCGTGGTTCCTTGTCGAGTGTGCGGGCCGTGATTCCCCTCAGGTTGCGGATCACGGACCCGTATAGACCCGACGCCGTGCTGGAGAGCTTGCCGCCTGGCGGCTCGTCCATGAATGGCATGAACTTGTCCGGGAAGCCCGGCATCGTGCATCCGATGCAGATGCCGCCGACGTTCGGGCACCCGCCGATACCGTTGATCCACCCCCGTTTGGGCACGTTGCATTTCACGACCGGGCCCCAGCAGCCCAGTTTGACAATGCATTTCGGCGAACCGTACTCGGTGGCGAAATCGCCCTGCTCGTAATAGCCGGCCCGGTCACAGCCTTCGTGCACGGTGTTGCCGAACAGCCACTTGGGCCGCAACGCGTCGTCTAGCGGGATCATCGGTGCCTGGCCTGTTGCCATATAGAGCAGGTAGGTCAGCGTCTCCGACAGGTTGTCGGGATGGATCGGGCAGCCGGGGACGCAGACGATCGGGATGCCGGCTTTGCTTTTCCATTCCCATCCAAGGTAGTCGGGCACACCCATCGCGCCGGTGGGATTACCCGCCATAGCGTGGATGCCGCCATAAGTGGCGCAGGTTCCCACTGCGACGATTGCGGTGGCCTTGGGCGCCAGCCGGTCGAGCCACTCGCTGGTGGTTATCGGCTGGCCGGTCGCCGGATCGTTGCCGAACCCGCACCAATAGCCCTCGTCTTTGATCTTCTCGTTGGGGATAGATCCTTCGACGACGAGCACGAAGGGTTCCAGTTCGCCGCGATCGGCTTTGAAGAACCACGCGAGGAAATCGTCCGCTCCTCCCGCGGGGCCGCATTCGAAGTCGATCAGCGGCCAGTGGATGGCAACTTTGGGAAGGCCGGGAAGCGCGCCGAGTGCGATCTCCTCGACACTGGGCTGGGTGGCGGCAGTCAACGCCACCGAATCACCGTCACAACTTAGACCTGCGTTGATCCACAGAACATGGATCAATGTTTCTTCTGCCTTGACTGCTGCTTCCGATAACATGCTGCAGCTTTCCGGGGCCGAACTCAAGCCCCTACGCCGCCGGAGTCGACCGTCGGCCCACTTGCGCAGCGCTGTTTCTGGGTCTACTCCCGCCCTCAAGAGTTGTCAACGGTTCCCTCTTTGGGCGGGTGTTTCATAGCCCTTCGCAGTTGGCTGTTTCCGTTGCGCGGCAACGTATTTTGTTGCGAATGCGCCGGTACGCTAAAGCGATGAGTCCGACTAATTACTATGCTTGATGCAAGTCGTTCGCAAGAATCGTCATGCAAATCGTTTGCATCCGGGTGTTATTCAGTCTCCGCGGCTTTGCGCGAACCGTCGTAGCCAGCCGAACCATGCGCCCATGCCCGCTCCGGTTCGCGCGCTGACGGGCAGGATCGTCGCGGTGGCGTTGACTTCGCGAACATTGGCGATATACGCATCGACGTCGGCATCCAAGTAGGGCACCAGGTCAATCTTGTTTATTAGCAACACATCCACCGATCGAAACATCACCGGATACTTTAGCGGCTTGTCTTCGCCTTCGGTGACGGAGTAGACCATGGCCTTGGCGTGCTCGCCGACGTCGAACTCTGCCGGGCAGACCAGGTTGCCGACGTTTTCGATGATCACCAGATCGAGTCCGGGTAGGTCGAGACCCGGTAGAGCGCGGTTGACCATGGGCGCGTCGAGATGGCATTCGCCGCCAAACCCATTACTGGTGTTGAGTAGTGAGACCTGGGCGCCGCGACCGCGCAGCTTGGCCGCATCCAGGTCGGTGGCGATATCGCCTTCGATCACCCCGATCGCGAACTCGCGCGCCAGCTCGCCGAGCGTTGCCTGCAGCACGGTCGTCTTCCCCGAGCCGGGGGAGCTCATCAGGTTGAGTGCGCGGACGCCATTGCTCTCGAACGCGGCCCGGTTGAAATTCGCACGGGTGTCGTTCTCGGCGAAGATCTCCTCCAAGACGTCGATACGCTGGGTCCCGGTCTGATAGCCGCTGTGATCGCCGTGATCATGAGGTTGGTGATCGTGGTCGTGGCTGTGCACGGTTCCGTCGTCGTGCCGATGAAATCTACCCATAGTGACCACCTTTCACGAGACGTCCAGCGATGTCACCAGGAATTCGTTGCCGCGTAACACCTCGACCTCGCAACTGTCGCAGTGCGGACACCAGATCGACCAGGTCGACGTGATCTCCGACTGCCTGGCGCACGCGCGGCACTTCACCTCGGCCGTGATGCACTCGAGTTCCAGCTCGGCGTCCTGCATGTCCTCGGATTCCCGCAGAAGGGTCCAGCAGAACGACAGCGATTCAGGAACGACCTGGCGGAGCGCGCCGATCCGCACGCGCACCACGTCGACGTGCCGGCCGTCGGCATGCGCCTTGACCACGTTGGCGATCGCTTCGCAGAGCGACAACTCATGCATGGCCGGTCACCGGTGTCCGCTCCCAGCCTTACTGGGACTCAGGGCTAAGCCCATGAACACGTTTGTACACCCGATGCGCGGCTCCAGGAACATCGGATGGAATTAGCTCGGTCGTTCGGCCGCCGGGGCCCACTTCTCTTCGATGCGGCCATAGCGCCACACCAGCAGAGCGACGGCCCAGGTGACGACGAAGATCCCGACGACGACGAAGCCGGCGGTGTTGAGGTCCAAACCGCCGAGCCAGTCCCAGAACGGGCCGCGCCACCCCAGTTGGCCGGCGAACAGCCCCAGCAGTTCGGCGCTGCCGATCAGCAGCGCGACGGCGACCGACAGGCCGGTGATGGTGATGTTGTAGTAGATCTTGCGCACCGGGTTGGAAAAGGCCCAACCGTAGGCGAAGTTCATGAACGAACCGTCGATGGTGTCCAGAAGGCACATGCCGGCGGTGAACAGCACGGGCAGGCACAAGATCGCGTACCAGGGCAGCCCGGCCGCGGCGCTGGTACCGGCCAGCACCAGTAGCGCGATCTCGGTGGCGGTGTCAAAACCCAGTCCGAACAGCAGCCCGACCGGGTACATGTGCCAGGACTTGGTGATCGATTTGGTGAAGCGGCCGAGTAACCGGTTGAGCAGCCCGCGGTTTGCTAATTGTCGTTCGAGTTCGGCTCCGTCCTTTTCGGGGTCGTAGTCGCCGCGGCGCAACCGCGCGAACACCCGCAAGATGCCGACCAGGACGATGACGTTAAGGATGGCGATCAGATACAAGAACCCGCCCGAGACGCTGGTGCCGATCAGGCCGGTGTAGTGATGCAGCCTCGAGGAATCGTCTTGGACCGGTCCGGCGATGGCCTTGACCCCGGTCGCCAGCAGCGCCGCCAGCCCGAACACGACGGTGGAGTGGCCCAGCGAGAAGAAGAATCCGACAGCAAGGGGGCGCTGCCCGTCGCTCATCAGCTTGCGGGTGGTGTTGTCGATGGCGGCGATGTGGTCGGCGTCGAACGCGTGCCGCAGGCCCAGGGTGTAGGCCGTCAGCCCGACACCGATGCCAAATGCTTTACCGCCCACGCTGTGCCGCGCCGGATCCACGATGAACGCCAGGGTGATCCAGCCAACCAGATGCAGCGCGACGATCACTGCCAGCATTAACCCCAGCCGCCCCCACTCCGCGCGGGACAGGGAGATACGCAGCGTCGACCATCGAGCTGACCGAGAAGCGACCTGAATACTGGCCATGTCGGTCCTTCCAAGATTGGGCAGAACGCAACAGTCACGACTGTAAGTTCGGCCGTCAGCTTGATGCAACTGACTTGCAGGAATCCGGACGGCTAGTGCGGATAGGGACTGGCAATCCCGGGCGTCTGGCGAGACACTGAATGAGTGACGTCAAAGCTGTCGTCTCTGGACCCGGTCGTCACGGCGCGCATCGGTGAGTTCTTACGGGCCCGGGGGCTACGGCGGATGGCGTCGCGGATCCAGGTGCTGGCGATGCTTGAGCCAGTCAACGGGCACCTCCCGGTAGCCGAGATCCACCAGCGGCTGCGCGCATCCCTGCCCGCCGATGCCCAGCCACCCGACCTGGCGACCATCTACCGCACCGTGACCACCCTGATCGACCAGGGGGTGCTGCACGGATTGACCCTCGATGACGGGGTTACCACCTATGGAATGGCCACCGTCCCGCACCACCACGCGGTATGCACCCATTGCGGCTCGATTATTGAGGTGCCCGCGCGTCACCTGAGGTCGGCGCTGGAACACGCGATCGCGGGCAGTTCCTTCGCCTTGTCGGAGCGCGCCGGCCTGACGCTGCATGGCCTATGTCCCCGATGCCAGGGCGAGGTTTCCCGGGGTTCCCGGCCGACGCCGTTGACCTCATTGCAGCCCGAGTAGCGCGTTTTCGACCACTTCCGGCAGCGCCGGGTGAATCCAGTACTGGCCGCGCGCCATTTCGTGAGCGGTCAGCCCGAAGCTCATCGCCTGGATCAATGGCTGGATGATCGACGACGCCTGATAGCCCATGATGTGCGCGCCCAACAGGCGCTCGGTGCCGCGCTCGGCAATGAGCTTGACGATGCCGGTGGTGTCCTCCATCGCCCAGCCATAGGCGACGTCCGCGTACTTCTGAACCTTCACCGAAATCTTGAATCCCTGGGCGATAGCTTCGGTTTCGGTCAACCCGACGCAGGCGATCTGGGGGTCGGTGAACACCGCCGACGGCACGAAGCGATGGTCGCTGGCCACCATCGAGTCGACGTCGTCCCAGTCGTACAGCAGATTATTTTGCACCACGCGGGCCTCGTGGTTGGCTACGTGCTTGAGCTGATACGGCGACGACACGTCGCCGAGCGCGAAAATCCCACGCGCCGTGGTCCTTTGGTATTGGTCGACAAAGACGCGGCCGTCCTCGAGGTCGACGCCGGCCTGTTCGACGTCGAGCAGATCGGCGTTGGGCTTCCGGCCGGTCGCGACCAACAGCGCGTCGGCGTTCAGCGTGTGGCCGTTGTCGAGCCGCAGCGCCACGCCCGAGTCGCTTTTGGCGGCGCCGACGACACTTCGGTGGGTATGCAATTCCCATTTGCTCGCCGCGATGCGGGTGAATCGATTGCAGATGGTGTCGTCGCAGTACCGGAGGAAGGTCGAGCCCCGCACTACCAGGGTGATCCGCGCGCCGAGCGCGGAGAAGACGTGCGCAAATTCGGCGGCGATGACGCCACCGCCGACGATCACCAGATGCTCGGGGAAATCCGCGATTCGCATGATCGTGTCGCTGGTGTGATAGTCGACCCCCGACTCCTCGATCGCCGGCGGGATCACCGGCCGGGCGCCCGCCGCGATCACCACTTTTTCGGCGGAGAACTCCTCGCCCGCCTCGGTGTGCAACAGGTAGCGCCCGTCTGACTGGACCGGCCCGAACCGGGTGTGGCTTCCGTAAACATCGACGTTGGGTGCCGAGCGCCGGTAGTCTTCACCGCTCATACCGATCGGATCGATGCGCCCGAACACGCGGGACACGATGTCGTCCCAACGCACCCGGTCGACGTGCGCATCAACGCCGTAGCGCGCGGCGCCCCGGATCGTCTTGGCAACCTCGGCGGCGTAGACGAACATCTTGGTGGGGATGCAGCCGACATTCAGGCAGGTGCCGCCGAACGTGCCCTGTTCGCAGATGGCCACGCGCTTGTCCGCGAATCGGTCATCGAGAACGCTGTTGCCCGAACCCGTTCCGATGATCGCGAGGTCGTAGGTCTCCATCGCCGTTCGCCCCCGTTATCTTTCCCCCGACGAGGCCGGGGCGTCTGTGACGAAGTTGGTTTCCAGGTGCGTGTTGAGGTAGTCGTCCAGCCATCGGCCCAGTTCCCGAAAAGCCACCTCGCGCGGCCGCGGCATCGATAAGAACACATCGTGTTTGGCATCTGCGATCGGAATGATGGTGGTGCGATTGCCGATACAGCCGGCCCAACGCGCGATCTGGGTGACGTCGAGCACCGCGTCGCCGGATTGCATGGCCGCGGGGTCGGTGGTTTCGCGCACGCTGTTGTCCGAACGCAGGATCAGGTTGGGCACGCCGACATCCAGGCCGTGATGCAGCCGGGTCTGACCGCGTCGTACGGCGTGCAGCCAGCCCAAGGTGATCGGGAACCCGCCCAACGGTTTCCACTGCAGGTTGTAGTCGAATTCGCCCCCGTAGTCGCGGTGCAAGCTGGTGCCGTAGCCGCCTTTACTGCTGCCCCGGACCACCCCTTTGGTGCGCACGCGCGACAGCGCCCCGATTGCCGCGGCGGTCACGCCCAGCCGCAGCACGGCCGGGCCGTGCAGGTCCAGGAAGGGGCTGTTGAGCACCAGCCCGGTGACGCCCGCGCGCGCCGTCGCGCCGCGGCGACGCAATCGGTCCAGCCACAGCGGCACGATCAGCCCACCGGCGGAGTGGCCGTACACCAGGATCTTCGCGGACTCGTCCTGCTCGCTGATGACGGCCAGCGCGCGTTCCAGCTCGGTGTCGTAGTCGGCAAGATCAGTGATGAAGTGCGGGGTTTGGCCGTCGCGCCGTGAACGGCCGCACTTCTGCAGGTCTAACGCGTAGAAGGCGAAACCGCGACTGGCGAAGTGATCGGCCACCTCGGTGTGGAAGAAGTAGTCGGTGTAGCCGTGGACGGCCAGGACCGCGCGATCGGTGGGTACGCGCTCACCGCGCCGCACCAGGGTGGCGACGATCTCGCCTTCGCCGGCGGGATCTGGACCGAGGGGGATCGTGCGCTGCCAATAGCCGGGTAGGACATCGGGCACCCAGCCAGTCACCCCGCCAGCTTAGAGGTGGGGTCAGGCCGTCCGCCAGCAACGCGTCATTCGGGATAGCCTGATGACCAGCAAAGTCGAGGAAGGAAGCATCGATCCGGTGTCAAGACTGGCGGCCATCGCACGGACCGACGTAGTGCTGGTGGGCGCCGGAATCATGAGCGCCACGCTCGGCGCGGTGCTGCGGCGACTGGAACCGGACTGGTCGATCACGCTGATCGAACGGCTGGATGCCGTCGCCGCCGAGAGCAGCAGTCCCTGGAACAACGCCGGCACCGGCCATTCGGCGCTGTGCGAGTTGAACTACACCCCGGAAATGCCCGACGGCTCGATCGACATCACCAAAGCGGTGCGCATCAATGAGCAATTCCAGGTCACGCGCCAATTCTGGGCCTACGCCGTCGAGAACGGCATCCTGGCCGACCGCGGCTTCGTCAACCCGGTTCCGCATGCGAGCTTCGTGCGCGGGGCCGACCGCGTCGACTACCTGCGACGCCGCCAGCAGGCGCTGGCCGGTAACCCGCTGTTCGCGGGCACCGAGTTGATCGAGGACCCCGACGAGTTCGGCCGCCGGCTGCCGTTGATGGCCGCCAAACGTGACTTCTCCGAGCCGGTCGGTCTCAACTGGGCCCAAGACGGCACCGACATTGACTTCGGTGCGCTGTCTCGCCAGCTTGTCGGTTACGCGGTGCGCAACGGCACCACCGCGCTGTTCGGCCACGAGGTCCGCAACCTGTCTCGCCAGTCCGATGGCAGCTGGACCCTGACGATCGCGAATCGCCGAACCGGCGAAAAGCGCAGGCTGAAGAGTAAATTCGTCTTCGTCGGGGCCGGTGGCGACGCGCTGCCGTTGCTGCAGAATTCCGGCATCAGAGAGGTCAAGGGCTTCGCCGGCTTCCCGATCGGCGGCCGGTTTCTGCGCACCGGCGATCCGGCGCTCACGGCCCGGCACCGGGCCAAGGTGTATGGCGCCCCGGCACCGGGGGCCCCGCCGCTCGGGGCGGTGCACCTGGATTTGCGGTTCGTCAACGGCAAATCGTGGCTGGTTTTCGGTCCCTACGCCGGATGGTCACCGAAGTTCTTGAAACACGGCCACTTCACCGACCTGCCCCGATCAGTCAAGCCCGATAATGTGCTCTCCATGCTTGGCGTCGGCGTCACCCAGATGACACTCCTCGGTTACCTAATCGGTCAGCTACGGCTGTCCGAACCCGATCGGCTACGCGTGCTCCGTGAATTCGCACCGAGCGCAGCCGATTCGGATTGGGAGTTGACGGTGGCCGGTCAGCGAGTGCAGGTGATCCGACGAGACAAGCGCAAAGGCGGGGTGCTCGACTTCAACACCACGCTGGTGGGCTCCGCCGACGGCAGCATCTCTGGGCTGCTGGGGGGTTCTCCGGGAGCATCGACGGCGGTGCCGATCATGCTCGACGTGCTGGAGCGGTGCTTTGCCGACCGTTACCAGTCCTGGCTGCCCACTCTCAAGGTGATGGTGCCCTCGCTGGGAGCCGAATTATCAAAGGAGCCTGCGCTGTACGACGAAGTGTGGACGTGGGGAACCAAGATGCTGCAGCTGGGTTCGTCATGACCCGCGCCGGCGATGAGGAGGAGCGGTGACCGAAGCATTGCGCCGCAACTGGGCCAAAGACCTTGACGTTCAAACTCTTTACGAGCTGCTCAAGTTGCGGGTCGAGGTGTTCGTCGTCGAACAGGCGATCCCGTATCCGGAACTCGACGGCCGCGACCTGCTCGCCGAAACCCGGCACTTCTGGCTGGAAAGGCATGACGGCGAGGTGATCTGCACGCTCCGGCTGATGGAGGAGCACGCCGGCGGCCGGAAGGCATTCCGCATCGGGAGGCTGTGTACCAAACGCAGCGCGCGCGGGCAGGGCCACACCACTCGGCTGCTGCGTGCGGCGCTGGCCGAAGTGGGCCGGTATCCGTGCCGGATCAACGCGCAGACGTATCTGGCGGACATGTATGCCCAGCACGGGTTTGTCCGCGATGGAGAAGATTTCCTCGACGACGGCGTTCCCCACGTCCCGATGCTGCGCCGCGGGTCTGGCCTGCTGGACACGCCGTGAAGCCCGACTCCGACAATCCGAGTGCGTAAGTGACCGAGAGCTCCTACCTGGTCGGATTGCGGCTGGCCGGCAAGAAGGTCGTCGTTATCGGCGGGGGGGCGGTCGCCCAGCGCCGGCTGCCTCTGCTGATCGCGTGCGGAGCAGACGTGCAGATCATCTCCCTGGCTGCCACCCCGGCGGTGGAGGCGATGGACGGAATCACCTTGTCGGTGCGGCCATACCGCGACGGTGATCTCGACGGAGCCTGGTATGCGATCGCGGCTACCGACGACGCACTGGTGAATGCCGCCGTCGTCGACGAGGCGGACCGCCGCAGGATTTTCTGCGTCCGCGCCGACATTGCCGTCGAGGGGACGGCGGTGACCCCAGCGAGCTTCAGTTATGCCGGGCTGTCGGTAGGCGTGCTGGCCGGCGGTGAGCATCGCCGATCGGCGGCCATCCGGTCGGCGATCCGCGAGGCGTTGCAAACGGGTGTGATCACCCCGGAAGTCCCGGAGATTTCAGGGGGTTCCGAAAGCGCCGACGTCCTGAGCGGTTCGGTAGCGCTGATCGGGGGCGGACCCGGTGACCCCGAGCTGATCACCGTCCGCGGCCGCCGCCTGCTCGCCCAGGCCGATGTCGTGGTCGCTGACCGCCTCGCGCCACCTGAACTGCTTGCCGAGCTAGCGCCGAATGTGGAAGTCATCGATGCCGCCAAGATCCCGTACGGACGGGCCATGGCCCAGGAGGCGATCAACGAGATCATGATCGACCGGGCCAGAGCCGGCAGTTTCGTGGTGCGTCTCAAAGGCGGGGACCCCTTCGTGTTCGCCCGGGGCTACGAAGAAGTCTTGGCCTGCGCGGAAGCCGGAATTCCGGTCTCCGTGGTGCCCGGTGTGACAAGTGCCATAGCCGTACCCGCTCTGGCGGGCGTTCCGGTCACGCACCGGGCCATAAATCACGAGTTTGTGGTGGTCAGCGGGCACGTCGCGCCCGGTCATCCCGAATCGTTAGTAAATTGGAATGCGCTGGCGGCGATGTCCGGCACCATCGTTTTGCTGATGGCGGTCGAGCGCATCGAACTGTTCGTCGATGTCCTGTTAAAAGGCGGCCGGCCTGCGGATACGCCGGTGCTGGTAGTTCAACACGGAACGACGTCAGCTCAACATACGTTGCACGCCACCCTCGTCGACACGCCCGAAAAGATCCGCGCGGAGGGTATTCGACCTCCGGCGATCATCGTGATCGGCGCTGTGGCGGCATTCGGGCTTTAAACGATTCTTAAGATTACTGTAAGGTAACTCGTTATGACGGCGCTTAACGACACAGAGCGGGCTGCTCAGAATTGGAGTGCTTCAGCCCGCCCGGATCGTCCAGCCCCGGCGCGCGTGGAAGGCACAGAGACCGTCCCAGCCCGCACCAGTAGGTATTACCCGACGTGGCTTCCGTCTCGTCGCTTTATCGCCGCGGTTGTCGCGATCGGCGGCATGCAACTGCTGGCGACCATGGACAGCACCGTAGCCATCGTCGCGCTTCCCAAGATCCAAAATGAGCTGAGCCTGTCCGACGCCGGCCGGAGTTGGGTCATCACCGCCTACGTACTCACATTCGGCGGGCTGATGCTGCTCGGCGGGCGTCTCGGCGACACCATTGGGCGCAAGCGCACCTTTATCGTCGGTGTCGCGCTGTTCACCATCTCGTCCGTGTTGTGCGCCGTGGCGTGGGACGAGGTGACGCTGGTTATCGCTCGGCTGTCTCAGGGCGTCGGGTCGGCAATCGCGTCGCCGACCGGCCTCGCGCTGGTCGCAACCACATTCCCGAAAGGACCGGCGCGCAACGCCGCGACGGCGGTGTTCGCCGCCATGACCGCCATCGGCTCGGTAATGGGCCTGGTGGTGGGAGGGGCACTGACCGAGGTGTCTTGGCGACTGGCGTTCATGGTCAACGTGCCGATCGGGCTGGTGATGATCTACCTGGCCCGCACCGCGCTGCGCGAGACCAACCGAGAGCGAATGAAGCTGGACGCGGCCGGGGCCATGCTGGCAACCCTGGCTTGCACCGCCGCCGTTTTCGCGTTCTCGATCGGTCCGGAGCAGGGCTGGATCTCCATCACCACCATCGGTTCGGGCGTGGTGGCCGTGGCGGCTGGCATCGCGTTCGCCATCGTGGAGCGCACCGCCGAAAACCCCGTCGTCCCCTTCGAATTGTTCCGTGACCGCAACCGGCTGGCCACATTTGCGGCGATCTTCCTGGCCGGCGGCGTCATGTTCAGTTTGACGGTCAGCATCGGCCTGTATGTGCAGGACATCCTGGGCTACAGCGCGCTGCGCGCGGGCGTCGGCTTCATCCCGTTCGTCATCGCAATGGGAATCGGCCTGGGCATCTCATCCCAACTGGTGTCACGTTTTTCGCCGCGGGTTTTGTCGATCGGCGGCGGAGTGCTGCTGCTGGCGGCAATGTTGTACGGCTCGGCGTTCATGCACCGCGGCGCCCCCTACTTCCCGAATCTGGTGGTGCCCATCGTTATCGGTGGCATCGGCATCGGCATGGTGGTCGTTCCGCTGACGCTGGCGGCGATCGCGGGGGTTGGCTTCGACCAGATCGGCCCGGTATCCGCGGTCACGCTGATGCTGCAGAGCCTCGGCGGCCCGCTGGTGCTGGCCGTCATCCAGGCCGTGATCACCTCGCGCACGCTGTATCTGGGCGGCACCACCGGTCCGGTGAAGTTCATGAACGACGTCCAGTTGAATGCGCTTGACCACGGCTACACCTACGGCCTGCTGTGGGTGGCTGGAGCCGCCGTCATCGTCGGCGGTGCGGCGATCTTCATCGGTTACACCCCCGAGCAGGTTGCGCACGCGCAAGAGGTCAAAGAAGCCATCGACGCCGGCGAACTGTAATCGCCGCGAAGCGGTGTCAAGCCGCGTGCAGCGGCCACACAAGTTGACGCAAGTAACCCGCAGGCTCGTGCTCGTCAATGCCGTACTGCGCGGGCCAACGCTGAGCCGGCAGGTAGAGAGTGCCGAATAAGGCGTCCACAGCGGGGAACTCGCCCGCATAGTTGGAGTTGTACGCCTCGGGTTCACGGGCGTGATGCCAATGGTGGAATTGCGGGGTAGCGATCAGCCATCTCAGCGGCCCGAATGTCAGTCGCACGTTGGCGTGCACGAAGATCGCCTGCACCGTCGTCAGGACGACGAAAGCGCCCAAACTGAGGCGGCCGAAGCCCAGTGCGTACAGCGGCAACACCGCAGCGGAGCGGACGAATATCTGGTCGAGCGGGTGCAGGTGGTTGGCCGCCAACCAGTCCAACTCACGGATGCTGTGGTGTACCCGGTGGAACCGCCACAGCAGCGGAACTTCATGTGCGGCACGGTGACCCGCGTAGCCGCCTACCGTGGTGATCGCCAATGCCGCGATGATTTGCGCCCAACTGGGACTCGCCGCGATCGCGGTGCGGAAGGACACCGGCACAAACGCGCGCAGCGAGGTGCCGACCACGACCACCGCGACGATGACTCCAGCTTTGAGTGCCGCCCCATTGATCAGGTAGTGCACCACGTCGGTGCGCCATCCTTGCCGCAATATCTGGCGGGGCCGCAGCGCGAACAGCCGCTCCAGCGGAATGAAGATGATCGCCAGCACGACCAGCGCGATCACGATGCCGCCGCGCACGCTCAACACCGCCAGCACCAGCGCCGACGTGAGCAGGACCAGGACGATGCCGCCGATGCCCACCTCGTCCGGTTGGGCGGCTACCTCAGTGGCGATCTCAGCCGCACCGGGCGGCCCGGCGGCCGGAACTGTCGTCGATCGGGTCGGCCTGCCCAGCCGGCCCCAGCCCGCGAGCACAGCCGCGGCCACGACGACGCCTGCGACGCCGATCGTCGGCTTTTGGGTGGACAGCGCGATCGCGCCGATCAGAATCGCAGACTGTATTCCCAGCCCCGGTACGCTCAACTTGCTGTCGCCCAGCAACAGCCGAACCGCGTGCCAACCCACCAGCGCTGCGGCCGCCAATAAGGACAGCGCCAACAATCGCGCGCCCCGGCCCAGGTGTGCAGGCCCCAGGCTCCCGACCGCCACTGCGGCCCAGAGGAGCGCAACCAATTCGACCGAATACAGAAGAGCCAAAACCGCCGCGACGGGTCCGCTCCGGTAGCCCCGCATGCACCCCAATTTATCGCGCGTACGTGAGAAAAAGCCGCCGCGCGTTGAATCGACGTTCGGCGCATCGATGTTCAACGCAAAAGCCGACCCGGCTAGGCTTGCCCGCTGTGATCACCCGGATGTCCGAGCTGTTCCTGCGCACGTTGCGCGACGATCCCACCGACGCAGAAGTGGCCAGCCACAAACTGCTGATCCGGGCCGGATACGTGCGGCCCGTGGCGCCGGGGCTATACAGCTGGCTGCCGCTGGGCCTGCGCGTCCTGCGCAACATCGAACGCGTCGTCCGCGAGGAAATGAACGCGATCGGCGGGCAGGAGATTCTGTTCCCCGCCCTGCTGCCGCGCGCGCCGTACGAGACGACGAACCGATGGACCGAATACGGCGAAGGGGTCTTTCGGCTGCAGGACCGGCGCGGCAACGACTACATGCTGGGCCCAACCCACGAAGAGTTCTTCGCCTTGACCGTCAAAGGTGAGTACAACTCCTACAAGGACTTTCCGCTGACGCTGTACCAAATCCAGACCAAATACCGTGACGAGGCGCGACCGCGAGCCGGCATCCTGCGCGGTAGGGAGTTCGTCATGCAGGACTCGTACTCCTTCGACATCGACAGCGCCGGGCTCAAGACCGCATATCAAGCACACCGCGAGGCATACCAGCACATCTTCGATCGGCTCGAGCTCCGCTACGTGATCGTGTCCGCGGTGTCCGGCGCGATGGGCGGCAGCGCCTCCGAAGAGTTTTTGGCCGAGAGCCCGATCGGAGAGGACACCTTCGTGCGGTGCCTCGAGTCCGGTTACGCGGCCAACGTCGAGGCGGTCATCACCGCCCGCCCGGACACGCTGCCCACCGAAGGGCTACCCGAGCCGGTGGTGCACGACACCGGCAACACCCCAACCATCACCAGCCTGGTGGCCTGGGCAAACGATGCCGGCCTGGGTCGCACGGTCACCGCTGCCGACACGCTGAAAAATGTCCTACTCAAAGTCCGTCAGCCGGGCGGGGACTGGGAGCTGCTGGCCATCGGGGTGCCGGGCGATCGCGAAATCGACGACAAGAGGCTGGGCGCGGCCCTTGAACCGGCCGAACACGCACTGCTCGGCGACGAAGATTTCGCCCGCCATCCGTTTCTCGTTAAGGGCTACATCGGCCCGAAAGCGTTACAGGACAACGGCGTTCGGTATCTCGTCGACCCGCGGGTCGTGGACGGCACCAGCTGGATCACCGGGGCCGACGAGCGCGGTCGCCACGTCGTCGGATTGGTGGCCGGCCGCGACTTCACCGCCGACGGCACCATCGAGGCCGCGGAGGTGCGCGAGGGCGATCTATCTCCGGACGGCGCGGGCCCGCTGGTCATGGCGCGCGGCATCGAGGTTGGGCACATCTTCCAGCTCGGCCGCAAGTACACCGACGCCTTCACCGTGGACGTGCTTGGCGAGAACGGCAAACCGGTGCGGCTGATCATGGGCTCCTACGGCCTTGGGGTGTCGCGGCTGGTCGCCGTCGTTGCCGAGCAGCACTCCGATGAGCTGGGCCTGCGCTGGCCGTCGGAGATAGCGCCGTTCGATGTCCATCTCGTGATTGCCAACAAAGACCCCGAGGCGCGCACCGGGGCCGCCGGCTTGGCCGCCGAGTTGGACGGTCTCGGTCTGGAAGTATTGCTCGACGACCGCCAGGCATCGCCGGGCGTCAAATTCAAGGACGCGGAGTTGCTCGGTGTGCCCTGGATCGTCGTGGTGGGGCGCGGCTGGGCCGACGGCGTGGTCGAGCTTCGGAACCGGTTCACCGGTGAGACACGCGAGCTTGCCGCCGGTGCCTCGCTGGCCGGCGATATCGCCGGGGCCGTCACCGGCTAGCCGGATTCGTTGCCACCCGGGAAACTCGCGCTGACGGGCGTGACGCCCAGCACTCGGTTCCATCTGGCGGCCATGACCGCGCTCTGGGTCAGCGCCGTCGAGGCGAACGCCCGGTCATCGGCGGTCTCGGCGTGTTCGATGACAGCGCGCCACGCCGTCGCGCCGTCGCTCTCCATCCGCGCGGCCAGTCGCGCCGCATCGCCCGCGTGGACCACCGGCATGGGTAGCTGATACCCGCTGGCGGCCACCGGGGCGGTCGCCTTGCGGGCGGCCAACATCGCGATGACGTCGTCGCGGCGCTGGCGGTGCTGGTCCAGTGCTTCCACCACCAAGTTGTTGACATTGGGCGGACAAAGCGCGGACACGATGCCGTAGCCGTAAATGGTCGAGTGTTCGACGGCAAGGGCGTCGCTCAGCGCCGCGTCGTCCGAGCTCACGGTGTCGGCCCTGCGGGTACCAGGGCGATCGAGTAGGACACCGTGCAGGAGGCGGCGATAGAGCCGAGCAGCCCCGCCTGGTAGCCCGACGACGTGGCCACGAGGCGACTGGCGTTTTCGGCCGACGTGCGTAGCGAACTGACCACATCGGCCAACGGCGTTGGCGGTGGAGGCGGTGCGGGCGGCTGCGCTGCCGCGTCGGTCGGGCTCGGACTGCTGGTCTCGTTCGCCGACGACTCGACCTTGCCCCCGGCCCGCGCGATCTCGGTGGACAACGCCCGGGCGTGTGCGGCGCGCTGGGAGGCGACCACGGTCAGCGCGGCGGCGATCTGCGGTGGATTGCCGGCGGCGGCGGCGGCCGTGGCGAGCGCACTGTCGCGGTTTGCCTGGTCTAACGGCCCAGATAGGTCTGCGACCGCGGAAGTCTTGCGCGAGGACTCACCGCAGGCGGACACCACCACCCCGAGCGCAGCGAGGGCGGCGCCAGCGACGAGCACCCCGCGCCTGCTGGTTACGGGCACTGCGCTGAGCACAGCAATATCCTGCCATCAGCGGGTTGAGGACCGTGGGCCAACCGATCACGTCGTCATCCGCCGTTCCTGGCGTATCGTGGATAACTGGTTCTCGCGGAACGCTAAGGCCTTTAAACTTGGCGTCCCGCCGGGACACCGGAAGCCGCTGGTTAAGCACGTGGGCGGCGACATCCGCCAGATGACCGGACAACTCAAGATGAGGAGCTCGCCGTGACCACCGGGCTACCTTCGCAAACGCAGGTGACCGAGCTACTCGGTAGTGAGTTCGCGCGCGCCGGCTTCGAGATCGAAGAAGTGGTCATCGACTCCCGGGCCCGTCCGCCGCGGATCATGGTGATCGCCGACGGTGAAACGGCCCTCGACCTGGACACTGTCGCCGCTCTGTCGCGATCGGCCTCGGCTCTGCTGGACGGCCTGGATGACGTCCGGGACGACTATGTACTCGAGGTCAGTTCTCCCGGTGTGGACCGCCCGCTCACCAGCGAGAAGCATTTCCGACGCGCGCGCGGCCGCAGAGCCGAACTGGAGCTGACGGACGGGTCGCGGTTGGTCGGACGTGTCGGCGAGACGCGCGGCGACACGGTCGCGCTCGTGGTTCGCGGGGGCCGGAACTTGACCTTGCGCGAGGTCCCGCTCGCCGAAATCGTCAAAGCGGTTGTCCAGGTTGAATTTTCACCGCCGGCTACGGCCGAGTTGGAGCTGGCGACTGGCGCGATCGAGGGCCAGGCCCGCAGGATGGAGGCCGGAGCATGAACATCGACATGGCCGCGTTGCACGCGATCGTTGTGGATCGGGGTATCTCGTTCGACGACTTGCTCGAGGACGTGGGGGCTGCTCTGCTGACCGCTTATCGGCACACTCGAGGGCATCAGGTGGACGCCCGGATCGAGATTGATCGGAAGACCGGCGTGGCTCAGGTGATCGCTCGCGAACTTGATGATGATGGGAACCTACTCAGTGAGTGGGACGACACTCCCGAGAGGATTTCGGCCGAATTGCGGCTACTACGGCTCGTCAGGTCATGCTTCAACGATTCCGCGACGCCGAGAACGAGCGCACGTATGGCGAGTTCTCCACTCACGAAGGGGAGATTGTCGCGGGTGTGATCCAGCGCGACAACCGGGCCAACGCCCGTGGCATGGTCGTGGTGCGGTTAGGTACCGAGGCTAAGGGCTCCGAAGGCGTCATCCCCGCCGCCGAACAGGTTCCCGGCGAACGCTACGAGCACGGCAACCGGGTGAAATGCTATGTGGTCGGCGTGACGCGCGGGTCTCGTGAGCCAGTGATCACCTTGTCTCGGACCCACCCCAACCTGGTCCGCAAGCTGTTCTCGCTGGAGGTCCCGGAGATTGCCGACGGCTCGGTCGAGATCGTGGCGGTGGCCAGGGAGGCAGGCCATCGCACCAAGATCGCGGTCGTCTCACGCGTCCCCGATCTGAACGCCAAGGGTGCCTGCATCGGTCAGATGGGACAGCGAGTCCGTAACGTGATGAGCGAGCTTAATGTGATGACCGACCTTCCCGGCGAGAAGATCGACATCATCGACTTCGACGAGGACCCGGCCCGCTTCGTCGCCAACGCGTTGTCACCGGCGAAGGTGGTGTCGGTGTCGGTGATCGATGAGGCCGGCCGGGCCGCCCGCGTCGTGGTGCCCGACTTCCAGTTGTCGCTGGCCATCGGCAAGGAGGGCCAGAATGCGCGGCTGGCCGCACGGCTCACCGGGTGGCGCATCGACATCCGGGGCGATTCGCCGGAGCAATCGACCGATCAACCCGAACAGGATCCCAGCCACGGGATGGCCCACGACCACTGAGGACGTCGGGCCGCCGACACCGGCCGTGGGAGCATAAGCCCTGGAAACAGGCGCAAATGTGGGTGGTTCTGACCATCGGTTGAGTGACGCTAGACTTAGCCGTGATCCAGCGCGAACGTTCGGACCCCGAAACCAGAAGGGCGCACAGAAGCACTGATGGACCAGTGCGGACTTGCATCGGGTGCCGAAAGCGAGAGTTGGCCGTCGAACTGCTTCGAGTGGTGGCGGTGCCGATCGGGAACGGTGAATACGCCGTTATCGTTGGCACAGGCACTAGCCTGCCGGGGCGGGGTGCGTGGCTGCACCCCGTAACGCAGTGCGTGCAACAGGCAATTCGGCGGCGGGCTTTCACCAGAGCGTTGCGCATCACAGGTTCACCGGACACATCCGCGGTGATCGAGCACATCGAGGTTTTAGGTGCGCCCGATCCGCCCGGCAACAGGACAGGTAGCAAAGAACATGAGCACACCGTGAAGTCACGATGACCATGCGTCATAGCTAAACCCGAGGCGCGGCCCGCTGCCGTCGCCTCCTAGACAGGAGATGTAGTGGCAGGTAAGGCCCGCGTACACGAGTTGGCTAAAGAACTCGGTGTCAGCAGTAAAGATGTGCTCGCCCGGCTGAATGAACAGGGCGAATTCGTTAAATCCGCGTCGTCGACGGTAGAGGCTCCGGTAGCTCGCCGGCTGCGTGAGTCGTTTGGCGGCAGCAAGGCGGCGCCCGCCAAGGCCGCCGCCCGGGCTCCGGAGAGGTCGCCCGGCAACGCTCTGGATGCATCCCTCGACAAAGCCCTCGACAAGGCAGTCGGCAACGGTGCGGCAACCAGTTCGCCGGCCAAACCCGGTGCGCCCCGCGCAGTGCCGGCCTCCGCCGCCCCGGCCCCCGCAGCCGCGGTCGCCGAAGCGCCCGCCCCGCCCGCCGCGCCACCCACTGGGGCGCCATCCGCCCCGGCCCAGCCGCCCGGCGAGCCGGGCGCGCCCGGCCCGCGCCCAGGTCCTATTCCCAAGCCCGCGGGTCGCCCACGGGTCGGCAATAACCCATTCTCGTCGGCGCAACCCGTCGACCGGCCCATGCCGCGTCCCCAGCCACCCCGGCCCGGTGCGGCCAGGCCAGGCGCCCCCCGTCCGGGCGGTGCCTCACCCGGCAGCATGCCGCCCCGCCCCGGCGGTGCGGCGGGAGCACAGAGCCGCCCGGCACGGCCCGGCGCGCCACGACCCGGAGGCCCCCGGCCAGGTGGGCCCGGTGGTCCCCGTTCGGACAGTGGTGGCGGTAACTATCGCGGCGGTGGCGGCGGAGTAGGCGCCGCTCCGGGCGGTCCCGGAGGTTTCCGTGGGCGTCCCGGCGGCGGCGGTCCGGGTGGCGGTCCTGGTGGTCCCCCCGGAGGTGGCGGCGGTGGCCGTCCCGGGCAGCGCGGCGGTGCGGCCGGCGCGTTCGGCCGTCCGGGCGGTGCGCCCCGGCGTGGCCGCAAGTCCAAGCGGCAGAAGCGTCAGGAATACGACTCGATGCAGGCGCCCGTCGTCGGCGGCGTGCGGTTGCCGCACGGCAACGGCGAGACGATCCGGTTGGCACGCGGAGCATCCCTGTCGGACTTCGCCGAGAAAATCGACGCCAACCCGGCGGCGCTGGTACAGGCACTGTTCAATCTCGGCGAGATGGTCACGGCCACCCAGTCGGTGGGCGACGAGACGCTCGAGCTGCTCGGCGGCGAGATGAATTACGTCGTGCAGGTCGTCAGCCCCGAGGACGAAGACCGCGAGCTGCTGCAGTCGTTCGACCTCACCTATGGCGAGGACGAAGGCGGCGAGGACGATCTGGAGTTCCGTCCGCCGGTGGTGACCGTGATGGGTCACGTCGACCACGGCAAGACCCGTCTGCTGGACACCATCCGTAAAGCCAACGTCCGCGAGGGCGAGGCCGGCGGCATCACCCAGCACATCGGCGCCTACCAGGTCCTCACCGAGCTGGACGGCAACGAGCGCCCGGTCACCTTCATCGACACCCCCGGTCACGAGGCGTTCACCGCAATGCGTGCCCGCGGCGCCAAGGCCACCGATATCGCGATTCTGGTGGTCGCCGCCGACGACGGCGTCATGCCGCAGACGGTGGAGGCCATCAACCACGCACAGGCGGCCGATGTGCCGATCGTGGTGGCGGTCAACAAGATCGACAAGGAGGGCGCCGACCCGACCAAGATCCGGTCGCAGCTCACCGAATACGGTTTGGTCGCAGAGGAATTCGGCGGCGACGCAATGTTCGTCGACATTTCGGCCAAGCAGGGCACCAACATCGATCACCTGCTCGAAGCGGTGTTGCTGACCGCCGACGCGGCTCTGGACCTGCGGGCGAACCCCGACATGGAGGCCCAGGGCGTGGCGATCGAGGCACACCTGGACCGCGGTCGCGGACCGGTGGCGACCGTGCTGATCCAGCGCGGCACGCTCCGCGTCGGCGACTCGGTGGTCGCCGGTGACGCCTACGGCCGCGTTCGCCGCATGGTCGACGAGCACGGCGAAGACGTCCACGAGGCACTGCCGTCGCGGCCGGTGCAGGTCATTGGGTTCACGTCGGTACCGGGTGCGGGCGACAACCTGCTGGTCGTCGACGAGGACCGGATTGCCCGCCAGATCGCAGATCGCCGAAGTGCACGCAAGCGCAACGCGCTGGCCGCACGCTCTCGTAAGCGCATCAGCCTGGACGATCTGGATGCCGCGTTGAAGGAGACGTCGCAGCTCAACTTGATCCTGAAGGGCGACAACTCCGGCACCGTCGAGGCGCTGGAAGAGGCCTTGCTGGGCATCGAGATCGACGACGAGGTCGAGCTGCGTGTTATCGACCGCGGCGTCGGTGGCGTCACCGAGACCAACGTCAACCTGGCGTCGGCGTCGGACGCGATCATCATCGGTTTCAACGTGCGGGCCGAAGGCAAAGCGACGGAGCTGGCCAACCGCGAGGGTGTGGATATCCGCTACTACTCGGTGATCTACCAGGCCATCGACGAGATCCAGAGTGCGCTCAAGGGCATGCTCAAGCCGATCTACGAGGAGAAGCAGCTGGGTCGCGCCGAGATCCGGGCGCTCTTCCGTTCTTCCAAGATCGGTGTCATCGCCGGCTGCATGATCACCTCCGGTGTGGTGCGACGCAACGCGAAGGCCAGGCTGTTGCGGGACAACATCGTTGTCACCGAGAACCTCAGTGTGACCTCGCTGCGGCGGGAAAAGGACGACGTGACCGAGGTGCGCGAGGGCTTCGAGTGCGGTATGACTCTGGGTTACTCGGACATCAAAGAAGGCGACATCATCGAGTCCTACGAGCTGGTCGAGAAGGAGCGCACCTAGATGGTCGATCAGGCACGGGCGCGCCGGCTGGAGAAGCGGATCAACGCGATCGTCGCCTTGGCGATCGAGCGCGAGATCAAGGACCCGGGGCTGGCCGGCGTGACTATCGTCGACACGAAGGTGACTGCCGACCTGCACGACGCGACGGTGTTCTACACGGTGATGGGCCCCACCCTGGATGACGAGCCGGATTTGGAGGCCGCCGCCGCGGCGCTGGAACGGGCCAGGGGTGCGTTGCGCACCAAGGTCGGGGCGGGTACCGGTGTGCGGTTCACTCCCACTCTGGCCTTCGCCCGGGACACCACCTCCGACACCGTGCAGCGGATGGAGGAGTTGCTGGCCCGTGCTCGCGCGGCGGACGCCGACCTGGCGCGAGTTCGCGAGGGGGCCAAGCCGGCGGGTGATGCCGATCCTTACCGCGACCTGGGGTCGGAACGGGAGTCAGCGGGGGCACTGCACGCGCTTGGTGCTGAGGACACCCGTGACGGCGATCGAGCCTGAGGCCGAGCCGGCCCCGCTTGCGGGCAAGCGCGTCGACGCGGTCGGCGCGGCCGCTGTGCTGTCGGCCGCGGATACGATCGGGGTGGTCTGCCACGTCAATCCCGACGCCGACACGATCGGCGCCGGGCTGGCGCTGGCCACGGTGCTCGACAGGAGCGGCAAGCAGGTTGAGGTCAGTTTCGCCGCGCCGGAGTCATTACCGGACTCGCTGCAGTCGCTGCCCGGTTGCCAACTGCTGGTCGGCCCCGACGCGATGCGCCGCGATATCGATCTGGTTGTGACCGTTGACGTTCCGAGCGTCAAGCGGCTCGGCGGTCTGCGTGATTTGGCCGGTCCCGGCCAGCCGCTGCTGGTCATCGACCATCACGCCTCCAACGACCTGTTCGGCACCGCGAACTTCGTTGACGTGGAAGCGGATTCCACGACCTTGTTGGTTGCCGACATTCTGGACGCGTGGGGGAAATCGATAGACCCCGATGTCGCGCACTGCATCTACGCGGGGCTTACCACCGACACCGGGTCTTTCCGATGGGCCAGCGCGCGTGCCCTCCGGCTGGCTGCCCGGCTGGTCGAAATCGGCGTGGACAACGCGGCGATCAGTCGAACTCTGATCGACAGTCACCCTTTCGTCTGGTTGCCGATGCTGTCGCGGGTGCTGGGCTCGGCGAAATTGCTGTCGGACGCGGTCGGCGGGCGTGGGCTGGTTTACGCGGTGGTCGACAACCGGGATGTGGCCAACTCGCGCCCAGAGGAGGTCGAGAGCGTCGTCGACATCGTGCGGACCACCCAGCAGGCCGAAGTGGCGGCGGTGTTCAAGGAGGTCGACCCCGATCAGTGGTCGGTCTCGATGCGGGCCAAGACCGCGGTGGATCTGTCGGCGGTCGCTGCCGGGTTCGGCGGCGGCGGCCACAAACTGGCGGCCGGCTACTCGACTTCAGGCACGATCGACGAGGCTGTGGAGTCCTTGCGCGCCGCCCTGGGCTGAATCGGTTCTCAGGAGCCACCGATAGCGACGAGCCAGAGGTAGCAGGCGACTAAGAAGAAAACGACGACCATCGCCACGCCCATCGCCGGCCATATCCACATCAGCGTTCGGCGCAGGCCGGAGACGACCATCCCGGTGGTGGTCAGCAGGAAAGCCAGCACGACGCCACACAGGATGACGACGATCCCGTCGACGGTCTTGTCCACGAAGTGGGTCACCGAGGCACTGCCACAGTTGTAACTGCAAATGGGCAGCATCAACCACATTGACGGCAGGAGCGCGGCAAAGCCTGCCAGCACGCTCGCCACGACCTGTAGCACGCAGAGCAGTACCGTCGCGACGATGTCGGCAGTCGAGCGCTTCCGAACAGCCGGCGCGAAAGGTGTGCCGTATTGCGGTTGCCAATCGTTGGGGTAGGGCACGGGGTCGAGATTCTGCGGCTCGTGCATCGTCGGCCTGTCAACGCACCTGGGAGCGTCCGCGTTGCAGCACCGCCTCGCGGTTGGCGGCGATGTCGTCGCCGGTGGTGCGAAACTGCCTGGCCGCCATCGCCTCCAGCCACAGTCCCTCGCTGGTCTGCGATTCGTCGATCCGGTGGTAGGACGCCAGTAACGCACGAACCGCGTCCTGGTTGTTGCCGACGATGGTGGCCGCCACCTGGCGGGCGGTCGGCAGCAGCTGCTCGTGCGGCACCACCTCGGTCGACCAGGCCGGCCCGCAGCGCGTCGGCGGCCGACAGGTAGTCCCCGGTCATGCTCATCCGGCGGGCCATGCCGACACCCACCTTCTGCGGCAGCCGAACGCTGAGCCCCCAGGTGGGCAGCAGGCCGACCCGGGCGTGCGTGTCGGCGAAACGCGCCTGCTCGGAGGCGATCACGATGTCGCAGTACAAAACCAGCTCCAGCCCGCCGGTGACCGCGGCGCCGTTGATCGCGCCGATCACCGGTTTGGTCATCGGTGGCCAGCGCGGCGAGATGTCCGGCAGCTCCGCCTGGTCGCCCAGCTCCTTGAGATCGAGTCCCGCGCAGAACACCGGATCGGCGCCGGTGAGGATGACGACGTCGACGTCGTCATCGCTCTCGGCGTCGGTCAGCGCACCGAAGAACTGATCCCGCAGCGCTCCGGACAGCGCGTTGCGCGACTGCGGCCGGTTGAGCGTCAGGGTGCGCACCCGGTCCGTCGGTGTCGATCAGCAGAATGTCGTTGGTCATGAGATCACCATGAGATCACCGTAGCCAGTTGCCGCGCACCTATCGTTGAGGCATGTGCCGAAACATCACCGAACTGCGCGGGTTGCAACCCGCGGCCACCCCCGAGGAGATCGCGGCGGCGGCGCGGCAGTACGTGCGCAAGGTCAGTGGCGTCACCCGCCCATCGGCGGCCAACGCCGAAGCGTTCGAGGAGGCGGTCGCCGAGGTGACCGCGACGACGACGCGGTTGCTTGCAGTCCTGCCACCCCGGCGTCAACCGCCGAAGACCGTCCCGCCGTTGCGCCGCCCCGAGGTGATCGCCCGGCTGGCCGTGGCGAAATCGCCGTGACCACCGCGCTCAAGGAATGGAGCGCGGTGGTGCACGCGCTGCTCGACGGCCGTCAGCGGGTGCTGCTCCGCAAGGGCGGCATCGGCGAAAAGCGGTTCGAGGTGGCCGACGAAGAATTCCTGTTTTTCCCGACGGTCGCGCACAGCCACGCGGAACGGGTCCGGCCCGAGCACCGCGACTTGCTGGAAGCGGCGATCACCGACAGCACCGACGAACACGTGCTGCTGCGGGCGGCTGCGAAAGTTGTCGCCGCGCTCCCTGTTAATCGGCCCGACGGTCTGGCGGAACTCGAGGATCTGCACATCTGGACGGCCGAGTCGGTGCGCGCCGACCGGCTCGACTTTCGGCCCAAACACAAACTGACGGTGCTGGTGGTGTCCGCGGTTCCGTTAAGGCAACCGGTGCGACTGAACCGCACACCCGAATACGCGGGCTGCACCAGCTGGGTCCAGCTGCCGGTGCGACCGGCGATGGGAACGCCGGTACACGACCGGGCGGCGCTACATGACGTCGCTGTCCGGGTCCGCGACGCGGTCGGCTGACAGATCCGCCGGCCCAACGGGTAGCCGCAGCCGGGACCGTCCGTAGTGCACCGTATGACTGGTCGGCTTCAGCTCACGGCCCGTGAGCACCGGTTCGTCGGTACCGAGGTTGCGCGCGTAGCGGGGAAACCAGCCGCCGGCGATCAGGAGGCGGATGCGCGAGCCGGCCTGGAAGCGGTGGGCGATCCCATCGAGTTCGATGCTGACGGTCCGCTTGGCCCGCTTCGTTTTTTTCGGCTGGTCTAACCGTCGGTAGCCCTCGCTGACATTCCGGGAGCGACCCTTGACATCCACTTCGCTGACCCGGACGAACAGATCGGCACACGGATTGTCGGAGGAGTGCACCAGTTCGACGACCGGGTTTCCGTAGGCGCATATGTCGCGGGTCAGGGTGGAGCTGGTGAAGGCGAGGGTGTCGTCGCGCAACGCGAGCCGGCTGTCGTCGCTATAGCCGCCGTTCGACAGCAGCGGACCACCGATGGTAGGAGTCGGGTCGGCCGGGTCATACCGAAACGTTGCCGGTGCCACCCCGGTTAGATCGGCCGGCGCGGTCTCGCCCAGGTAGCGGCCCGGCCGAAGATGCAGTTCGTGGTCGGTTGTGGCGGGCGGCCAGTCGGGAAGATTGCGCCAGCCCTGGCCGGTGACGAACACACGAACCCTGCTGGGACGGCGCAACGTCCGCGCGCCGCCCAGATGAGTGTCCAGCCAATCCAGCGATTCTCGGGTACTGATCGCCAGACCCTTGGTGAGCATCTGAGAGTGCGTCCAGGGCCCCACCGTCAGCGCGACGTCAACGTCGCGCCCGCGCAGGTGCTGGTATTGCTGCAGCGTTTGCCGGAGAAAAATGTCTTGCCAGCCGCCCAGGAGCAGCACCGGCACCCGCACCCTGTCCAGCGCGTCGGGGAACCGTACCCGGTCCCAAAACGGATCGTCCTGCTCGGGGTGCTCGGCCCACGATTCGAACCACGGTGCACCGGTGCCGAGCAGCCGCCGGGCCGCGGCTCCCAGCGGCACTTCGCGAACGGCTTGCGCCACTCGCTGCGGAGCCCGCAGCTGGCGAATTCCGGCTTTGAGGCGCCCCGGGTCCTCCTGGTGGGAAACCAGATCGCTCCAGCCCAGAAAGTCGACCGCGAACGAGCCGGTGCCCCACACCGAGGCGTTGAAATCGTGTGGACCCACGGTGATGACGGCCGCGGCCAATTCCGGCGGGGGATCCTGCAGCAGCGCCCACTGGGTGAACCCCAGATACGACAACCCGACGGTGGCGAACCGACCGGTGAACCACGGCTGCTCGCGGAGCCAGACGACCGTGTCGGCGCCGTCATCGGCCTCATTGACCATCGGCTCGAAGACCCCACCCGACCCGAACGTTCCACGCACGCTCTGCAACACCACGTGGTACCCGCGCGTCGCGTACAACCGGGCGAATACCAGCGAGAACGGGAACTTGCGCCCATACGGTCCACGGACCAGCAACGTGCCGGCGGGGCTGGGCGTGTTCGGCTGGTAGTGGTCGGCCACCAGGCGGATGCCGTCGCGCATCGGGACTTCGACGCGATTCACGGTGTAATCGCTGGTCGCGCGAGGCAGCTTCAACGCCCGGCCAAGGGCGTCGCCGCCGATTTGTCTGGTCAGCGTGCGCAGCCGGGACGTCGCCGGGTGGACGGTGGTCCCAGATGTCCCAGATGTCCCAGATGTCCCAGATGTCCCAGACGTCCCAGATGTCGTGGTCACGGCGCCAACCTAAAACTTGTAGTACGGCGCGAGGTCGTTGGCCCGCTGCAGGTTGGTGGACATGCAGTCGACTTCGGGACTGGAATAGACGGTCGAGAAGTACAACGCCTGCTGGATCACCCCATAGCTGGTCTTGAACGTGACCATGCAGGAGAAAAACCAGTAGCTGTTGTGATAGGTCGGTTTCATGACCCAGTACTGCGCGGCGCGGTGCCCCTGGATCGTGGTCTCGACGGCGTCCGGGGGCAGCGACTCGGCGTAGGTGCGCCAGATGATTGCCTCGACGGCCAACTGGTAGTTACCCGCGTCGTAATGGCACCGCAGGCCGTCCTCATGGTCGGGCGGTGTGAAGCCCAATCCGAGCCGTTGCACGACGTCAAATGGAATGTCCTCGCACGGGTCGAACGGGCGCGGATCGGTGATGGCCACGATCGGGCTCTTCATTGTCGTTTGCGGCGTCGTTTCCGGGCCGCCGGGAGAGGGTTCCATCGGTGCCCCGGTCGACCGCAACTGGACGGTGTGACCTCTGGGGTGCCCGCCGTCGACGCCTTGACCGCCCACGACATGCCCGGCGGCGACCGCCGTGATCAGCGCACCGAGCGCACCGATCAGGCGCACCTTGGCGAACATCACAGCCCCCTGCCATCCGGCGGTCCCTTTGCCCGGAGTGTACAAGTCGTGTGCCATTCCGCCGGGTCGCTAGGGTGGTTAGTCGTGGCTTCGAGAGATTCCGGACAAGATTCGGCCGACAAGGGGCAGCCAACGCTGTGGGCGGTTTCGGATCTACACACCGGTCACCTCGGCAACAAGCCGGTCACCGAATCGCTGTACCCGGCGTCGCCGGATGACTGGTTGATCGTTGCCGGTGACGTCGCCGAACGCACCGATGAGATTCGCTGGGCGCTGGACCTGCTGCGGCGGCGCTTCGCCAAGGTGATCTGGGTTCCCGGCAACCACGAGCTGTGGACCACCACCCGCGATCCGATGCAGATCTTCGGCCGCGCGCGTTACGACTACCTGGTCAACATGTGCGACGAGATGGGCGTGGTCACCCCCGAGCATCCGTTTCCGGTGTGGACCGAACGCGGCGGTCCCGCCACGATCGTGCCGATGTTCTTGCTCTACGACTACAGCTTCTTGCCCGCGGGCGCGACGACCAAAGCCGAGGGCATGGCCATCGCGCGGGAGCGCAATGTGGTGGCCACCGACGAATTCCTGCTGAAATCGGAGCCATACCCCACTCGCGAAGCCTGGTGCCAGGAACGGGTTTCCAGCACCCGCGCTCGTCTCGAACAGCTCGACTGGATGACACCCACCGTGCTGGTCAACCACTTTCCCCTGGTGCGCGACCCCTGCGACGCGTTGTTCTATCCGGAATTCGCGCTCTGGTGCGGAACCACCAAGACCGCGGACTGGCACACCCGCTACAACGCCGTCTGTTCGGTCTACGGCCACCTACACATCCCGCGAACCACGTGGTACGACGACGTGCGTTTCGAGGAAGTGTCGGTCGGTTACCCGCGCGAATGGCGGCGCCGCAAGCCGCCCAACTGGCTGCGTCAGGTGTTACCCAATCCGGAATACCCGCCGGGTTATCTCAACGACTTCGGCGGTCATTTCGTGATCACCGACGAGATGCGGGCACAGAGCGCGAAGTTCCGGGAGCGATTGCGCCAACGGCAGGCATGATGACCGAGCAGATGCTGGTGCCGTCGGTGCTGCCCGGCAGCGCGGCGCAGGATTTGGCGTACTCGGAGCTGTATTCCGACCCGCCCGACCTGGCCCCGTTGCCCGAAGAGGAACCGTTGATCGCGAAATCGGTTGCCAAGCGGCGCAACGAGTTCATCACCGTCCGGCACTGTGCCCGCATCGCGTTGGGCCAGCTCGGGGTGCCACCGGTGCCGATCCTGAAGGGCGAGAAGGGTGAACCGTGCTGGCCCGACGGCGTGGTGGGCAGCCTGACTCACTGCACCGGCTACCGCGGCGCGGTGGTCGGGCGCAGCGCGGCGGTGCGCTCGGTGGGCATCGACGCCGAACCGCACGACGTCTTGCCGGACGGAGTGCTGAACGCGATCAGCCTGCCGGAGGAGCGCAGCGAGATACCCCGCGAGATGCCGGCCGATCTGCATTGGGACCGAATTTTGTTCTGCGCCAAAGAGGCAACGTACAAAGCATGGTTTCCGCTCACCAAGAGATGGCTCGGTTTCGAGGATGCCCACATCACTTTCGCCGTCGACGGTCACGGATCGGCGGGCGGGTTCGTCTCACGCATCCTGATCGACCCGGCGGCATTAGCGGGTCCACCGTTGACCGCGCTACGAGGGCGGTGGTCGGTCGAGCGCGGACTGGTGCTCACCGCGATCGTGCTATGAGCCTGACCGGGCCCGGAATCGTCGTCGTCGACAAGCCGGCCGGCATGACCAGCCACGACGTCGTGGGACGGTGTCGCCGGATTTTTGCCACCCGCAAAGTGGGACATGCGGGGACACTCGACCCCATGGCCACTGGTGTGCTGGTTATCGGCATCGATCGCGCCACCAAGATCCTGGGCCTGCTCACGACCACCTCGAAGTCGTATGCCGCCACCATCCGACTGGGCCAGACCACTTCCACCGAGGACGCCGAAGGCGAACTGCTGCAAAGCGTTTCGGCTGAGCATCTGACGGACGAGGCGATCGAGGCAGCGATGGCACCGCTGCGCGGCGAGATCAGCCAGGTACCGTCGGCGGTCAGCGCCATCAAAGTTGGCGGCCGTCGCGCGTATCAGCTGGTCCGCGAGGGGCACCAGGTCGAGCTCGAAGCCCGGCCGGTACGCATCGACCGGTTCGAGACGCTGGCGGTTCGGCATACGCCCGACGGACTCATCGATCTCGACGTCGAGGTCGACTGCTCATCGGGAACCTATGTCCGCGCGCTGGCCCGCGACGTCGGCGCCGCGCTCGGTGTGGGCGGGCACCTGACCTCGTTGCGGCGCACCCGCGTCGGACGCTTCGAGCTGAACCAGGCCCGCACGCTCGACGATCTGGCGGACCGCGATGCCGCTTCCATGCTGAGCCTGAGCCTGGACGAGGCGTGTCTGCTGATGTTTCCGCGCCGCGATCTGACCGCCGAGGAGGTCGACGCGACCGGCAACGGCCGGCCGCTTGCCGCGGCGGGGATCGACGGCGTTTATGCCGCCAGCGACGCCGTGGGTCGGGTGATAGCGCTGTTGCGGGATGAGGGGGAACGGACCCGGTCGGTTGTTGTAATCCGCCCGTCGACCTTGCAGGGCAACCCCGACGACTAGCGCGGCTCGGCCGAGTTGCACACTGGCTGGAGGGTTCAGCTTTCGCAAGCCGTCCGGGAAGGGGCGCAGCATGTCCAACAGGGTTTACGTCGTCGGCGTCGGCATGACGAAGTTCGAGAAGCCGGGCCGCCGCGAGGGCTGGGACTACCCGGACATGGCGAGGGAGTCGGGGACCAAGGCGTTGCAGGATGCCGGGATCGACTACAGCGAGATCGAACAGGGCTACGTCGGCTACGTGTACGGCGAATCGACGGCGGGCCAGCGGGCGCTTTACGAACTGGGTTTGACGGGCATTCCCGTCATCAACGTCAACAACAACTGCTCGACCGGGTCCACCGCGCTCTTCATGGCGGCGCAGGCGATTCGCGGCGGAATGGCCGACTGCACCATCGCTCTGGGATTCGAGAAGATGAAGCCCGGCTCGCTCGCGACAACCTACGAAGACCGCACCAATCCGATGGACAAGCACGTCAAGGCAATGGCCGAGATCAGCGAGTTCGCCTTTCCGGCGGCGCCCTGGATGTTCGGGGCCGCCGGGCGCGAACACATGAAGCAGTACGGCAGCACTGCAGAGCACTTCGCCAAGATCGGCCACAAGAACCACAAGCACTCGGTGAACAACCCGTATGCGCAATTCCAAGAGGAATACAGCCTCGACGACATTCTCGGGGCGAAGATGATCTACGACCCGCTCACCAAGCTGCAGTGCTCACCGACTTCGGACGGTTCGGGCACGGCGATCTTGGCATCGGAGGGTTTCGTCGAAAGTCATGGATTGGCCGGCCAAGCGGTGGAGATCGTCGGTCAGGCGATGACGACGGACTTCAAGTCGACCTTCGACGGAAGCGCCAAAGGACTCATCGGTCACGACATGAACGTACAAGCGGCACAACGTGTCTACGACCAGTCCGGGCTCGGCCCCGAGGACTTCCAGGTGATCGAGCTACACGACTGTTTCTCGGCCAACGAGCTGCTGCTCTACGAAGCCCTCGGACTGTGTGGCCCGGGCGAGGCGCCCAAACTGATCGACAACGGCGACACCACCTACGGTGGACGTTGGGTGGTCAATCCTTCCGGCGGGCTCATCTCCAAGGGCCACCCGCTGGGCGCGACCGGGCTGGCGCAGTGCGCGGAGCTGACCTGGCAACTGCGCGGCGCGGCCGACAAGCGCCAGGTCGACAACGTGACCGCCGCATTGCAACACAACATCGGGCTGGGTGGCGCGGCCGTGGTCACGGCATACCAGCGCGCCGAGCGCTGAGCTGGCCAGGAAAAAAGACAATGTTCGAGTGGTCCGACACCGACCTGATGGTCCGGGACGCGGTTCGTCAGTTTGTCGACAAAGAGATCCGTCCGAATCTGGACGAGCTGGAAAGCGGCCAGCTGTCGCCTTATCCGATCGCACGCAAGCTGTTCAGCCAGTTCGGTCTCGACGCAATGGCCGCCGAATCGGTGAAGAAGATGCTCGACCGCGAGCGGGCGAAGCAGACGGGTATGCGGGCCCCCGAAAACCTTGACAGCCGGGAAAAGCAAGACAGCTCGGACGATTCGGGCGGTATGGGCGCTCAGGGTTCGATGGTTGCGGTGTTGGTCTCCGAGGTCGCCCGGGTCAGCATCGGGCTGCTGAGCACGGTCGGCGTGAGCCTCGGCCTGGGCGCGACGACGATCATGAGCCGCGGCACGCTGGCCCAGAAGGAGCGTTGGTTGCCCGAGCTGATGACGCTGGAGAAGATCGCGGCGTGGGCGATCACCGAGCCGGACTCGGGTTCGGACGCGTTCGGTGGCATGAAGACCTACGTCAAGCGGGATGGTGCGGACTACATCCTCAACGGGCAGAAGACCTTCATCACCAACGGGCCGTTCGCCGACGTCCTTGTTGTCTACGCCAAACTCGACGAGGGGGACCCGTCAGTTGATCGACGCAACCGCCCGGTGCTGGTTTTCGTGCTGGACGCGGGGATGCCGGGCCTGACGCAGGGCAAGCCGTTCAAGAAGATGGGCATGATGTCCTCGCCGACCGGCGAATTGTTCTTCGACAGCGTACGGCTGACCCCCGACCGGTTGCTGGGTGAGAGTGAGCAGCACGACGGCGGGGACGGCCGCGAAAGCGCCCGCGCCAACTTCTCCGCCGAACGGGTCGGGATCGCGATGATGGCCCTGGGCATCATCAACGAATGCCACAGCCTATGCGTCGATTACGCGAAGACCCGCACGCTGTGGGGCAAGAACATCGGCCAGTTTCAGCTGATCCAGCTCAAGCTCGCCAAGATGGAAGTCGCCCGGATGAACGTGCAGAACATGGTGTTTCAGATCATCGAGCGGCAGAAGTCGGGGAATCCGCTGACCCTCGCCGAGGCCTCGGCGATCAAGCTGTACTCGTCGGAGGCGGCCACCGAGGTCGCGATGGAGGCCGTTCAGCTGTTCGGCGGCAACGGCTACATGGCCGAGTACCGGGTGGAGCAGCTGGCCCGGGACGCGAAATCGCTGATGATCTACGCCGGCAGCAACGAGGTCCAGGTGACCCACATCGCCAAGGCGCTCCTAACCGACTGAGCGTGCGCCGAGCGCGCTGTCAGGCCACCACCCATATCGCCCGGGCGGCCGGGCTGCCCAGCTCCACGGTGGACTCGGCGCCGTCGCCGGATTCGATTGCCACCGAGACCATCCCGGCGAATTCGCGCCGCGCCACGACCCGCAGCCGCGAGTCGAGGTTGATCCCGACGGTGTCGAAATAGCGCAACATCTCCGGGTCGGAGTCGGAGATGCGGGCCACCGTGCCGGTGTCTCCGTCGCCGCACGCCCAGAGCTGACGTGCCTGCGGTGGCTGAACATGCCCGTCGGACGCCGGGATCGGGTCACCGTGTGGATCGCGCCGCGGGAACCCGAGCTTGGCGTCGATGCGCGCCACCAGGCGATCCGAAACCGCGTGTTCGAGCACCTCGGCCTCGTCATGAACCTCGTCCCAGCTGTAGCCGAGTTCATTGACCAGGAAGGTCTCCAGGAGCCGGTGCCGGCGCACCATCGCCAGCGCCGCCCGCCGCCCAGCCTCGGTCAAGGTCACCGCGCCGTACTTCTCGTGGTCGACCAGGCCCTGTTCGGCGAGTTTGCGGATGGACTCCGAGGCCGTGCTGGCGGACACGCCGATTCGGTCGGCCAGCATCTTGGTGCTGACCTTTTCTCGTGACCATTCCTGGGCGTTCCAGATGACCTTCAGATAGTCCTGGGCGACCGGGGTAAGACCGCCACGCCCTTCGTCCGCCCTCACAACCACAAAGTTTAGGCACCTGCGCCGAATCTGGCGTGCTGCCCGCTCCCGGACTACCGCTTCTCGCCGTAGGCTAGGGACCGTGCAGCGGTGGCGGGGACAGGACGAGATCCCCACAGACTGGGGCAGATGCGTGTTGACCATCGGTGTATTCGATGGCGTTCATCGCGGGCATGCCGAACTGATCGCGCATGCGGTGAAATCCGGCCGGGCGCGAAACGTGCCGACCGTGCTGATGACCTTCGATCCGCACCCGACCGAAGTGGTCTACCCCGGCAGTCATCCGGCGCAGCTCACGACGCTGACCCGGCGCGCGGAGCTGGTCGAGGAGTTGGGCGTCGACGTGTTCCTCGTGATGCCGTTCACAACCGATTTCATGAAGCTCACGCCGGAGCGCTACGTCCACGAACTACTGGTGGAAAACCTGCACGTGATCGAGGTGGTGGTGGGTGAGAACTTCACCTTCGGCAAGAAGGCGGCGGGCAACGTCGCCACCTTGCGCCGCGCCGGCGAGCGGTTCGGGTTTGCGGTGGAGTCGATGTCACTTTTGTCCGAGCATCACAGCAACGAGACGGTGACCTTCTCGTCCACCTATATCCGGTCCTGCGTAGATGCCGGTGACGTGATGGCGGCCTCCGAGGCGCTGGGCCGTCCGCACCGGGTCGAGGGCGTCGTGGTCCGAGGCCACGGGCGGGGCGTCGAGCTGGGCTTTCCCACCGCTAACGTGGCGCCGCCGATGTATTCGGCCATCCCGGCCGACGGCGTATATGCCGCCTGGTTCACCGTGCTCGGGCACGGACCGGTGACCGGCACCGTCATTCCCGGGGAGCGCTACCAGGCAGCAGTATCGGTGATCCCGGCCGACGGTGTGTATGCCGCCTGGTTCACCGTGCTCGGGCACGGACCGGTGACCGGCACCGTCATCCCCGGCGAGCGCTACCAGGCCGCGGTATCGGTGGGCACCAACCCGACCTTCTCCGGACGCACCCGCACCGTCGAGGCGTTCGTCCTCGACACCACCGCCGACCTGTACGGCCAGCACGTGGCACTGGACTTCGTCGCACGCATCCGCGGGCAGCTCAAGTTCGACTCGGTGCGCGAGCTCATCGACGCGATGGGCAAGGACACCGACCGGGCGCGCACCCTGCTCACGGATTAACCCCGCTCTGCGGGATTGGGGCTCTGCGGTGGCCGGCTGATAGACTTCCCGGCGACATCGGCGCGTGCTGCGGTTCGCGGTGGCCGCGCTCTGAAAATCCATGATCGCGGACCAATTGATGGAGATATTTTCGTGGCGCTGACAGCCGAGCAAAAAAAAGAAATCCTGGGCTCATACGGCCTGCATGAGACCGATACCGGGTCCCCGGAGGCGCAGATCGCGCTGCTGACCAAGCGGATCTCTGACCTGACCGAGCACCTCAAGGTGCACAAGCACGACCACCACTCGCGGCGGGGGCTATTGCTGCTGGTGGGGCGTCGCCGCCGGCTGATCAAGTATGTGTCCCAGATCGATGTCGAGCGCTACCGCTCGCTGATCGAGCGGTTGGGTCTGCGCCGCTGAATACGCCGTACCCGGATGCCGGTCAGCTCGCAGATCTAGCCCGTGTAGAGTGAGGGCGTTCTGGGCCGGTTCGGCCCGAGCAAACGGTGCGGTTCGCGCAGATCCGTGCGTACCGTTCCAGCGTGTCACTATGGACGTCCAAGGGAGTACCCCTGTCTGTATCGGACGGTCTTCGGTAGTGGCTGCCGAGCTTTCCGGATCTTGGGCAGGTCGGCCGCTTCGATCGACGGCCGTAGCCGCATTCAGACATTTAGCTCTTACGAGTAGCTCTTGCGAGCTCTCGGGGAAGCTCCCCTCGCGTTGCGCGTGATCACGCGAAAAAGCTGAATATCTCCAGAGAGGCCGTACGGACGACGTTATGTCTGTAGCTGAAATTGAAGAGGGCGTGTTCGAGTCGACCGCCACCATCGACAACGGGAGCTTCGGCACCCGCACCATCCGTTTCGAGACCGGCCGGCTGGCCCAGCAGGCCGCCGGCGCCGTCGTCGCATATCTCGACGACGAGACCATGCTGCTGAGCGCGACCACCGCCAGCAAGACCCCGAAAGACCATTTCGACTTCTTCCCCTTGACGATCGACGTCGAGGAGCGGATGTATGCCGCCGGTCGTATCCCCGGATCGTTCTTCCGGCGCGAGGGCAGGCCGTCCACCGACGCGATCCTGACCTGCCGGCTCATCGACCGGCCACTGCGCCCGACGTTCGTCTCGGGCCTGCGTAACGAGATCCAGGTCGTGGTCACGATCCTGAGCCTGGATCCCAAGGATCTGTACGACGTGCTGGCCATCAACGCCGCATCGGCGTCGACCCAGATTTCCGGGCTGCCGTTCTCCGGTCCCGTCGGCGGCGTGCGTGTCGCGCTGATTGACGGCCAGTGGGTTGCGTTCCCCACCGTTGAGCAGCTCGAAGGCGCGGTGTTCGACATGGTCGTGGCCGGCCGTGTAGTCGGCGATGCCGACAATAAAGACGTCGCGATCATGATGGTCGAGGCCGAAGCCACCGACAATGTCATCGATCTGATCGACGGCGGCGCCGGTGCGCCCACCGAAAGCGTTGTGGCCGAGGGCCTTGAGGCCGCCAAGCCGTTCATCGCCGCGTTGTGTGCCGCGCAGCAGGAGCTGGCTGATGCTGCCGGCAAGGAAACCGCCGAGTACCCGGTGTTCCCCGATTACCAGGACGACGTCTACTACTCGGTGTCCTCGGTGGCCACCGACGAGCTGGCCGCCGCGCTGACCATCGGCGGCAAGGCCGAGCGCGACCAGCGCACCGACGAGCTCAAGGCCGAGGTCATTGCGCGGCTCGCCGAGACCTACGAGGGCCGCGAGAAAGAGATCAGCGCCGCCTTCCGTTCGCTGACCAAGAAGCTGGTCCGCCAGCGCATCCTCACCGACCACTTCCGCATCGACGGCCGTGGCATCACCGACATCCGCGCGTTGTCGGCCGAGGTCGCCATCGTGCCGCGGGCACACGGCAGCGCGCTGTTCGAGCGCGGCGAAACCCAGATCCTGGGTGTGACCACGCTGGACATGGTCAAGATGGCTCAGCAGATCGACTCGCTCGGGCCGGAAAAGTCCAAGCGCTACATGCACCACTACAACTTCCCGCCGTTCTCCACCGGCGAGACCGGCCGGGTCGGCTCGCCCAAGCGGCGCGAGATCGGGCACGGCGCGCTGGCCGAGCGGGCCCTGATTCCGGTGCTGCCCAGCGTCGAGGAGTTCCCGTACGCCATCCGTCAGGTGTCCGAGGCGCTGAGCTCCAACGGCTCGACCTCGATGGGGTCGGTGTGTGCGTCCACGCTGGCGCTGCTGAACGCCGGTGTGCCGCTGAAGGCGCCGGTGGCCGGCATCGCGATGGGCCTGGTCTCCGACGACGTCGAGGTTGAGGGCGGGGGCACCGAGCGCCGCTTCGTCACCCTGACCGACATCCTGGGCGCCGAAGATGCGTTCGGCGACATGGACTTCAAGTGCGCCGGCACCAAGGACTTCGTCACCGCGCTGCAGCTGGACACCAAGCTGGACGGGATTCCGTCGAAGGTGCTCGCGGGTGCGCTCGCGCAGGCCAAGGATGCCCGGCTGACCATCCTCGAGGTGATGGCCGAGGCCATCGACGAACCCGACGAGATGAGCCCGTACGCGCCGCGCGTCACCGCCATCAAGGTGCCGGTGGACAAGATCGGCGAGGTCATCGGGCCCAAGGGCAAGATGATCAACTCGATCACCGAGCAGACCGGCGCCTCGATCTCGATCGAGGACGACGGCACGGTGTTCGTCGGCGCGACCGACGGACCGTCGGCGCAGGCCGCGATCGACATGATCAACGCCATCGCCAACCCGCAGCTGCCGACCGTGGGCGAGCGGTTCCTCGGAACGGTGGTCAAGACCACCGACTTCGGCGCGTTCGTGTCGCTGCTGCCCGGGCGCGATGGCCTGGTGCACATCTCCAAGCTCGGCAGGGGCAAGCGAATCGCGAAGGTCGAGGACGTGGTCAACGTCGGCGACAAGCTGCGGGTAGAGATCGCCGAGATCGACAAGCGGGGCAAGATCTCGTTGGTCCTGGTGGCCGAGGACGAGAACGGGGCCGCCGCGCCCCCGGCTGATTCGGGCGATGCAGGGGCTCCTCAGGTGGACGCTCCAGCCGATGCCGCGACAGCCAGTACCTGAGCCGGCCGCGACCGGGGTGCGCCCCGGTCGCGCGGGTGCCCTGCGGCGGGGCAAGTCGACCGCCGAGGCGAAATTTGAACACAGCAGCGGTTTCCAAGCTGCGCCGCACCACCCTGCCGGGTGGCCTGCGGGTGGTCACCGAGTACCTGCCCGCGGTGCGTTCGGCGTCGATCGGCGTCTGGGTCGGCGTCGGATCGCGCGATGAGGGTGCCACGGTGGCCGGGGCTGCGCATTTCCTCGAGCACCTGCTGTTCAAGTCGACGCCGACCCGCACCGCGGTGGATATCGCGCAGGCGATGGACGCCGTCGGTGGGGAGCTGAACGCGTTCACCGCCAAAGAGCACACCTGCTACTACGCGCACGTGCTGGACAGCGATCTGGAGCTGGCGGTCGACCTGGTCGCCGATGTCGTGCTCAACGGTCGATGCGCCGTCGAAGATGTCGAGCTGGAACGCGACGTCGTCCTCGAAGAGATCGCCATGCGCGACGACGACCCCGAGGACGCGCTGGGGGACATGTTCCTGACCGCGCTGTTCGGTAACCACCCGGTGGGCCGTCCGGTGATCGGCTCCGCGCGAATCGGTGTCGGCCATGACGCGGGCGCAACTGCACTCGTTTCATGTGCGCCGCTATACGCCGGAACGGATGGTCGTCGCGGTGGCCGGCAATGTCGACCACGACCAGGTGGTCGCATTGGTGCGTGAGCATTTCGGGCCGCACCTGGTCCGCGGGCGTCGGCCCATCGCGCCGCGCAAGGGTGCCGGACGGGTGAACGGCAGCCCCGGATTGGCACTGGGCAACCGGGACGCCGAGCAGACCCACCTGTCGTTGGGAGTACGCACGCCCGGCCGCGGCTGGGAGCATCGCTGGGCGCTGTCGGTGCTGCACACCGCGCTGGGTGGTGGCCTGAGCTCCCGGCTTTTCCAGGAGATTCGCGAGTCGCGCGGGCTGGCCTACTCGGTCTACTCCGCGGTGGACATCTTCGCCGACAGCGGCGCGCTGTCGGTATACGCGGCCTGCCAGCCCGAACGGTTCGCCGAGGTCATGCGGGTCGACCAGCCAGGTGCTCGAATCGGTGGCGCGCGACGGCATCACCGAAGCCGAGTGTCGCATCGCCAAGGGCTCGCTACGTGGCGGGCTTGTCCTGGGCCTGGAGGATTCCAGCTCGCGGATGAGCCGGATCGGTCGCAGCGAACTGAACTACGGTAGGCATCCCAGCATCGAGCACACCTTGCAGAAAATCGACGAGGTCACCGTCGAGCAGGTCAACGCGGTGGCCCGCCAGCTGCTGACCAAGCGCTACGGCGCCGCGGTGCTCGGTCCTTATGCTTCCAAACGGTCGCTGCCCCAACAACTTCGGGCGATGGTAAATTAGCCGGATGTCAGTGGCCGAGATGGTACTCGGGTTTTGGGATATCGCGGTGCCCATTGTGGGTGCGCCGATGGCTGGCGGTCCGGGTATCCCGCGTTGGCGGCGGCGGTGTCCAATGCGGGCGGGCTCGGCTTCGTCGCCGGCGGCTACCTGAGTGCGGACCAGCTCGCCGACGATATCGCTGCCGCGCGTGCCGCAACCACCGGCCCGCTCGGAGTGAACCTGCTTGTGCCCCAACCCAGTGTCGCGGACTGGGTGCAGCTGGACTACTACCACTACGAACTCGAAGAGTTTGCCGATCACTACCGGGTCGAGGTCGGTCAGCCCGAGTCGGGCGACGACGACGACTGGGAACGCAAGCTCGAGGTGGTCGCAGATGTACATCCGGAGTTGGTGTCATTCACCTTCGGAGTGCCGTCACCGGATGTGATCGCGCGGCTTGGGCGCGCTTGGAATTCTGGTCATGGTCACGGTGACATCGGCCTACGAGGCAGGGGTGGCCGTCGCCGCCGGCGCGGACAGCCTGGTGGTCCAAGGCCCGGATGCCGGCGGGCACCGCGGGACGTTCGCACCGGACATGGACCCCGGCACCGAGTCGCTGCACGAGCTGATCGCCAGGATCCGCAGGGCGCACAATGTCCCGATCATCGCGGCGGGGGGCCTGGGTACCGCGGAGGACGTCTCCGCGGTCCTGCACAGGGGAGCGGTGGCCGCGCAGATCGGCACGGCGCTGATGCTCAGCGACGAAGCCGGCACCCACCCCGCGCATCGCACCGCGATGAAGAATCAGCTCTTCGCCAAGACCATCGTCACGCGTGCGTTCTCGGGTCGGTATGCGCGCGGTCTGGAGAACGAGTTCATCCGCATTCTCGATGACGTGGCGCCGCTGGGCTATCCGGAGGTCCACCAGATGACCTTGCCGATCCGCGAGGCGGCGGCCGACTCCGAAGACCCGAACGGGATGACCCTTTGGGCAGGAACGTCGTTCGCGCAGGCGCAGACCGGTCCGGCGGCCGATATCGTCGCCGGCCTCGCCGCTGATTACTAGCTGCGCGTGCCGATCAGCGCGAATTCGATTTGCAGCGAGTCGATCTCACTGGTGGGTCACCACTCACCATCAGCGGAAGCGATACCACGCCGGCGCCGCCAGTCACCACGATCACCCAACGGCCATCCATGGGCAGGACGACTTCGATCCTGAAGTAGGCGAATCCGATTTCGCCACCGGCGGCGGCTTCGGGCAGCTCGAACTCCAGGTATTGCGGCTCGTCACCGCTCGGCGGCCGGATCTCGACATTGACCAGACGGTCCGGAATACCTGTCTCGGCTTGCGTCAACACCACGAGCAGGAGCTCGGCCAGCCGGTCGACGTCGACAACAAACCTGGACAGCACGCCGCCCGTCACATTGAGTTTGCTATCCACCACAGAAGCCGATTCGGCGATAAAGGCCCCGGTAATCACTCCGCTGAACCTACAGCGTCGGTGGCTGCCGGCGACGATCAGGCCAGCATGGCCGCCGGTTCGGTGAACGGCAGACCCAGGTCATTGGCTACGTGTTCAGCCAACAACGCGCCGTCGTGCGTGGAAAGGCCGAGCGCCAGAGCGGGATCAGAATGGCATGCCGCGCGCCAGCCGCGATCGGCCAGCTTGAGCACATACGGCATCGTGGCATTGGTCAGTGCGAAGGTCGACGTCTTGGGTACCGCGCTGGGCATGTTGGCCACGCAGTAGAAAAAGCGTGTCGTGCACCGCGAACGTCGGCTCATCGTGCGTGGTCGGCCGCGAGTCTTCGAAGCAGCCGCCCTGGTCGATGGCGATGTCCACCAACACAGCGCCCGGCTTCATGTGTGCGACGACCGAATTCGAGACCAGCGTGGGGGCCTTGGCGCCCGGCACCAGCACGGCCCCGATCACCAGGTCGGCACGTTTGACGGCATCCTCGAGCTCGTAGGCCGACGAGTAGCGGGTGCGGATGCCGACGCCGAACTCCGCGTCCAGCTCGCGAAGCCTGTTGATGTTGACGTCGAAAACCGTCACCGCCGCGCCCATGCCGCCAGCCACCCGGGCGGCGTTGTAGCCCGCGGTGCCGCCTCCGATCACCACGACCTCGGCGGGCTCGACGCCGGGCACGCCGCCCATCAGCACGCCACGTCCGCCGTGGGTCCGCATCAGGTGATAGGCCCCGACCTGGGCGGACAATCGCCCGGCGACCTCGCTCATGGGTGCCAGCAACGGGAGTGCGCCGTCGGCGGTCTGGACGGTCTCGTAGGCGATCGACGTTGTGCCGGAGGCCAATAGCGCGTCCGTGCAAGCCCGCGAAGCGGCCAAATGCAGGTAGGTGAACAGGACCTGGCCGTGTCGGAGCAGTTCGTACTCGGCCGGCATCGGTTCTTTGACCTTGAGCATCAGCTCAGCGTCGGACCACACCTGTTCGGCGGTGGTGATGATTTGAGCGCCCGCGGTCTTGAAATCCGCATCGGTTATCGCTGAGCCTTCTCCGGCACCTGCCTGGATGAGCACCTCGTGGCCGCGACGCGTCAGCTCGGCGACTCCGGCCGGCGTGACGGCCACCCTGAATTCGTTGTTCTTGGTCTCGGTCGGAATGCCAACTACGCATGATTCAAGTGTGAAGAAAATTCGAGTAGTGTACAAACACCTCGACGATAATTCTGTAGAATTGATGTCGTGTCGATAAGTCAACGGATTTGACGGGCCAGGTGGGCGAGCCGCCGAAGGATGTTCGGGTTGCCGATCTCGATCAAGTGGACCGCAGAATCCTGAGCTTGCTACATAGTGACGCCCGCATCCCCAACAACGCCCTCGCTGACGCGGTCGGTATCGCGCCGTCGACGTGTCATGGCCGCGTGCGCCGGTTGGTGGATCTCGGCGTAATCCGCGGATTCTTCACCGACATCGATCCGGTCGCGGTGGGGCAACCACTGCAAGCGATGATCTCGGTTAACCTGCAGTCCAGCGCGCGCGGAAAGATCCGCAACTTCATTCAGCAGATCCGCACCAAAAGGCAGGTGATGGACGTCTATTTCCTAGCCGGCGCAGACGATTTCATCCTGCACGTCGCCGCCCGCGACACCGAGGACCTGCGCTCGTTCGTGGTCGAGAACCTCAATGCCGACGCTGACGTCGCAGGGACCCAGACGTCACTGATCTTCGAGCATCTGCGTGGGGCGGCACCCATTTAGGCCGGTGACGGCACCTCCGGGATGGGTCTATCTATACTTGCCATCGCGTGTAAACGCCGGGGTAGGGGGCCACAGTGTTTATTGGGGAGTTCAGTGTTGACGATCAGGCGGCGGGTCCGCATGTTGAATTTTGACTGGGCAAAACCGCCGTGGCCGCTGCGATTCGTACGGGCTATCGGCAACTACTGCCGGCCGGGCTTTCATTCGTCACGACTGGGCGGGCTGGGGTTTGCGGTCGACTATCTGGGCGTCTGGGCCGCGGCGCGGGCGGCTCGCTGACCCATGACGACAACCGGCGTCACCGCGTCTGACGGTGTCACCCTGGCCGTCCGCCGGCACACCGAGATCGATCCGCAGCGCCCTACGATCCTCGCGATTCACGGTTGGCCCGACAACCACCGCGTGTGGGACGGCGTGGCTGAGGAATTCGCGGAGCACTATCGAGCCCGGTACAACTTCGTGGCCTACGATGTCCGCGGAGCGGGCGAATCATCCTGTCCAGCAAGCCGATCCGGATACAGATTCGCGCAGTTGATCTCCGACATCAGTGCGGTGATCGAGAGCCTGGGCCTGGACGAACCGGCCAGGGTCCATCTACTCGCCCACGACTGGGGCTCGATTCAGGCCTGGGCGGCGGTCACTGACGAATCGGTGATGGACAAAGTCGGATCGTTCACCTCAATCTCGGGACCACACCTGCGGTATGCGGGCGCGTTCCTGCGCTCAGCGCGTACTCCGCGGACACTCGGCCAGGTCGCCAGGCAGGTCGTGGCCTCGGGGTACATCGGCTTCTTCTTATCTCCGGGTGTGCCGGAGGCGCTGTTCCGTTCCGGTCTCGGAGCGAAAGTCATTGAGGCCCTGGAACGCATCGGCCGGTCGAGTACCCGCAGCCAACGCATCAGGACGCCGCGGTCCACGGGCGACTACGTCCACGGGCTCAACCTCTACCGCGAGAACATGCCCGCACCGATGGTGTCGCCGGGGCGGCAGCTGCCGAAGACCAACGTTGCGGTGCAGGTGCTGGTCCCGCGCAAGGACATGTTCGTGACGCCGGCCCTGCAGCGGTTCACCGGCGCGATTCCGAACGGCGGCAGGGTCGTCACGATCGAAGGCGGCCACTGGGTGGTGACATCGCGGCCCGATGTCGTGGCCCGGCTGACCGCCGAGTGGGTCGACCGGAACGCCGCGTCCGAGCCTGCGGCAAGTGCGACGGTGGTGCGCGGCGGCCCACGCGCGGTGCAGGGCAAGCTCGCTTTGGTCACGGGCGCGGGCGCCGGAATCGGACGGGCCACCGCGGTGGAACTGGCCCGTAGCGGCGCCCGCACAGTGGTGATCGTCGATCGTGACCTCGCTGCGGCCAACGACGGCGCCGATGCTGTGCGCGCCGCCGGCGCCGACGCCGCGGTGTACCGGGCCGATGTCAGCGACGAGAAGGCAATGAATGACCTCGCCGCACAAGTTCTTAGCGAGCACGGTGTGGTCGATATCCTGGTGAATAACGCCGGCATCGGGATGGCAGGCCGCTTCCTGGAGACGACGTCGGCGAATTGGGAAGACATCATCGGCATCAATGTCCGCGGCGTCATCTCCGGCTGCAGGGCGTTCGGCGCGCAGATGGTGGAGCGCGGCGAGGGCGGAACGATCATCAATGTGGCGTCGGCGGCAGCCTACCTGCCGTCTAAATCCATGGTCGCCTACAGCACCACGAAGGCGGCTGTGCTGGGGTTCAGCGAGTCGTTGCGTGCCGACCTGGCCGATGAGGGCATCACGGTCACGGCTGTGTGCCCTGGTTTCGTCAACACCAACATCGCCAAAAGCACCGTTTATGCGGGGTTGTCGGCGGAGCGGCAGGAGCGTGCCCGGCAGCAGGCTGACACGGCCTACCGGCGCCGCAACTACACGCCGGAGGCCACGGCCAAGGCGATCGTCAAGGCGGTCAGGACCGGCCCGGCCGTGTTGCCGATCGCCGCTGAGTCCAGGATCGGCTACGTGCTGCGACGCGTCAGCCCGTCGATGGTTCGGTTGTTAGCGCGCATCGATATTCGGGCGGGCGTTTCGCGGGCCGCGGGCGACGGCGGTCACTGAGAATTGACGCGCCGGTAGCCCACGTGGGGCACCGACACACCGGGCAGTGGCTTCCAAATGAACGTACGGCCATCGAGCTGGAAGTCATTCTTCTCGTAGAATTGGCGCCCCTTGTGGTTCTTTTCTGCACACCACAAGATCGCTTCGCCCGAGGGATTCGAGCGCACGGCTTTGTTGAGCAGGCGGCGGCCGATGCCAAGGCCCTGCCCCTCCTGCGCGGTGTACAGGGCGTCGATCTGCAGGTGATCGGGTCGTGCCGAGTCCGGCCCGAACATGGTCATGCCGAGCGTCTTACCGCCGGACTCGGCGATCCACATCGCCCACCCTCGGCGATTGAGGTCGTGCGGGTACTGCTGCGTGGCCCAGCGTTTCGGCGTAGCGATCATGTCGAGCATGTAATCCGCCAGGATTCCGGCCCAGGACTGGCGCCATACCGGATAGTGCATGTCTGCGACTTTCGCAAAATCAGCTGGCTTAGCTGCACGGATCCTGATGTCGGCGGACTTCATCCGAGCACCTCCACTGGTAGCGCCACCACAACATTTAAGCCTAGGCCAGGGTGTTGTGGTCGCGGCGGTCAAGCTTTAGGGGCCCGCCCGCTCGTCGTCGTCGAACAGGCGTTCCGGGTGGTGGTAATCGTTGGTACGCGCGCCGCGGTCGTGCCGGGGCGGCGGGATCCACTCGGTGCGACCGTCGGGCCGTTTCCTCGCCCGCCAGCCTTTTTCGGCCAACTTGTGCTCGGGTATGCAAGTTAAGGCGAGGTTGTCGATGTCGGTTGAGACCGCCGCGAGCCCACTCGTTGAGGTGGTGAACTTCGCACCAATAGCCTGGAACATCACAGCCCGGGTGTGTGCAGCCGCGATCCTGCGCATAAAGCACCACACGTTGATCCGGTGAGGCCACTCGGCGGGTGCGGCCGAGATACAGAGGACGGCTTTGGTGCTCGTCGAACACCGCCAGGTAGTGGTACGCATGGCTGGCCATCCTGATGAGGTCCTTCATCGGCAGCAGCGTCCCGCCGCCCGTCACCGCCCGACCCGTGCCCGAAGTCAGCTCCTGCAGCGTGGTCGACACGATCACGGTCACCGGCAATCCATTGTGTACGCCGAGCTTTGGATCGCCGAGCTGGCCTCGGACCAAGGCATTGAGCGCATCGTGTTGGCGCTGGGCGGGGACGCGCCGGTCGCGGCCGGCGGCGTCCTCGGGAGCTTCACCGTCGATGCATGGGCTTCGGTCGTCCGGGTTGCACATGCCGGGGGCGGCGAAGCGTGCCAGCCACGCGTCCAAATTGGCGCGCAACTCCGGTGATGCAACCAGTTTCCCGACGCTCATGCCGTCGGATTGCTGGCCACACCAGGTGAAGCCGCGCTTACGCGCGCGGTCGGCGTCGGAGAACTTCCCATCGGGATTGATCAGCAACGCGCATCGTTGCGCCGCCTTTTCCAACTGGTCGGGGCGCACATGCAGCGCCTGCTGCGCCAGAAATCGTTCGGCGTGTTCGACCGTGTCGGACGGTGTGGCTTCGGGCAAGTCGCGGATGAAATTCTGGATCACCCGTAGGTGCTGGCCGTCCAGCATGCCGTCTCGCCACACCTCGGCTGTGGCGGGCAATTCCGGTGGAAGCTCCTGCCCGGTAAGAGTTAGTCGCGGCGACAGTTGACTGACGTCTCTGATCCGGCGGCGGGCCTCCGCATAGCTGATCCGCAACCAGTCGGCGATCACTTTAAAGGCCGGACCGCCGACGTCGGCGGGCTCCTCTTTCGGCCAGGCCGGCGATCACGTCGTGACCAACCGCAATCTGGCGTCGACGTGAGGCTTCCAGTCGTTCCAGGACATGTAGTCGGACCGGGGCCTCCAGCCTGCCCAAGTCCCTTTGCCCGATGGCTGCGACGGCAGCATCGAGGGCGTCGAGCTCGACAGTTACGTCTGCCGGAACACGCATCGAACACATATTCGAATGATATTCGAGCGCGCACCGCACCAGCCACGGAGCATTCAGAGATTGTGGATAAATGCCGAACTGTGGACAAAGCCCGCCCGATGGCCCGGTTAGGGTGAAGACCATGCGGGTAGGTGTGCTGGGAGCCAAAGGCAAAGTCGGTACGACGATGGTGGGGGCTGTGCAGGCCGCCGAGGATCTGACCCTGTCCGCGGAAGTGGACGCCGGCGATGCACTGAGCCTGCTGACCGAGGGCAACACCGAGGTCGTCATCGACTTCACCCACCCAGACGTGGTGATGGGAAACCTGGAGTTCCTCATCGGCAACGGAATTCACGCCGTCGTCGGTACAACGGGCTTCACCGCCGAACGCTTTGAGCAGGTGGAGTCCTGGCTGGCCGGCAGCCCCAAAACGTCAGTGCTGATCGCGCCGAACTTCGCGATCGGGGCGGTGCTGTCCATGCATTTCGCGAAGCAGGCCGCGCCATTCTTCGACTCGGTGGAGGTCATCGAGCTCCATCACCCGCACAAGGCCGACGCCCCGTCCGGCACCGCCGCGCGCACCGCGAAGCTGATCGCCGAAGCCCGAAAAGGGCTGCCACCCAATCCCGATGCCACCAGCACCGGCCTGCCCGGCGCTCGCGGCGCCGACGTCGACGGCATCCCGGTGCACTCGGTGCGGCTGGCCGGACTCGTCGCCCACCAGGAGATCCTGTTCGGCACCGAAGGGGAGACGCTGACCATCCGCCACGACAGCCTGGACCGCACGTCTTTCGTGCCCGGCGTGCTGTTGGCGGTGCGCCGCATCCACGAACGCCCCGGCCTCACGGTGGGCCTTGAGCCCCTGCTCGATCTGCAGTGAACGACACCGTGCGCACCCTGCGCATCCAGTTGCTCATCGCGCTTATGTGCGTGGCGATGCTGGCATATTTCGTGCTGCTCGGTCGGGTGGCTGTGGCGATGATCGGGTCGGGCCGGGCCGCGGCCGTGGGCCTGGGGCTGGCGGTGCTGATCATGCCGGTCATCGGGCTGTGGGCGATGATCGCCACACTGCGAGCAGGATTCGCCCACCAGAAGCTGGCGCGTCTGATCGCCGAAGACGGCATGGAGCTCGACACCAGCGCGCTGCCACGACGGCCGTCGGGCCGCATCCAGCGCGACGCGGCCGACGCGCTGTTCGCGACCGTGCGCACCGAGGTGGAAGCGATCCCGACGACTGGCGGCGCTGGTACCGGTTGGCCCGGGCTTACGACTACGCGGGGGATCGCCGCCGCGCGCGGGAAGCCATGAAGACGGCGCTGGAGGTACACGGGCGCAGCGGCGGCGTAGATGACTAAGACGCTGCTGATCGTGCACCACACGCCGTCTCCGCACACGCAGGAGATGTTCGAGGCGGTGCTGGCCGGGGCGACCGACCCCGAGATCGAAGGTGTACAGGTCGTGCGGCGGCCCGCCCTCACCGTCTCACCGACCGACATGCTGGACGCCGACGGCTATCTGCTGGGCAGCCCGGCGAACCTCGGCTACATCAGTGGCGCTCTCAAGCATGCTTTCGACGTCTGTTATTACCCCTGCCTCGACTCGACGCGGGGGCGGCCCTTCGGTCTGTACCTCCACGGCAACGAGGGCACCGAGGGGGCCGAGCGTGCCATCGACACCATCACGACCGGACTGGGGTGGGTCAAAGCCGCTGAGCACGTGGTGGTTTCGGGAAAACCGAGCAAGGCCGACCTCGAGGCGTGCTGGAATCTCGGCGCGACAGTCGCCGCTGCAGCTGATGGGCTGAATGCCGCTTACTTATGGATCGGCTTGAACGCGTCGGCGGGCTGGGCCAGCGCCAACGCCGAGCTGGTACCGATTGGCCCGTGCCGGTCGAACAGGGTCGCAGTACCGGTGGCCACACCCGCCGTTCCGTAGTGACTTTGGGCCGCCAAGCCGATGAACTCACCAGCTGGCAGCCGGCTCACGGTGATGGTGTAGTCGGCGTTGATATACCGTAATCCAGCAGTGCCCCAATGGGTTAGCGAACTCGTGACATCGCCGACGAATGCCAGGCGAACGAACGGGGTGAGCGGGTGGCCTTGCACCATCGGGCGGAATGGCCTCGTCCACGCAAACTTTTGTGAGTGGGACTGTTCCCACTCGCCCGCCGCGATACCGGGACTGCCTGTCAGGGTGGCCCCGTACCCCCAGATGTGGAACGGCATGTTCGCGGGGAAACCGTCGGAATCCGTCGGCAGCGGCGGCATTTCCACTTGGTCGGACCACACCTCCCCGTCGGGATGGTCGCCTCTGCGCAGGAACAGGGCGCTGGCCCGCGCGACGGTCTGTCCGTTCTGCACCAGCGAGCCGTCGACGAGCTTGATGCGCCGACCTTCCCGCTGCACCGAGGTCTGAATCTGAACCGGCTCGAGCAGAACGGGACGTAACAGGTCGACCGTCAGGCGGGCGGCCTGAAGCTCGGGATCGATGCCGGATCGTTCGATACCCCAACCCAACAGGCCGCCGACGATCTGGCCACCCATTGCGGCACCCCACGGTCCGCGCGTCAGCACGCCCGGCACATAGGAGTCGCCGTCGGCAGTAAAGAACGCCTCGGGCATGATGGCGGAGTCGTCGATCGTCACCGCTATCACGATAGGACACCGGACAGTAAGGACCGGGCATGCCTCCAGTCATCGAAATTCTGAGTAGCCACATTCTGCCGCGCAGCTCGGGCAGAAACCGATGAGCGCAACCTTGATGATCGCAACCGCGGCGAAATTGCGCTGAGAATCATCCGCACCGCAACCGAACTCGGCATCCACGCGGTGGCGGTCTACGCCGAAGACGACGCCGACAGTCCGCACGTGCATGCGGCCGACGACGCGATCGCCCTGCCGGAAGCGGCCCGCAGGCCTACCTGGATCAAGCCGAGATAATGGCCGCGGCCAAGGCGTCGGGTGCGGAGATGATTCATCCGGGCTATGGATTTCTCAGCGAAAACGCCGAGTTCGCCCGGGCATGCACGGCCGCTGGTTACACCTTCGTCGGGCCCGACGCCGATGTGCTTGAGTTGGTCGGAAATAAGTCCTCGGCCCGTGCCGCCGCGACTGCCGCAGGGTTGCCGGTGTTGCCCGCGACCGAGGGACCGAGCAGCGTCGAGGATGTCCGCGCCTTTTTCGCCGCTCACAACGGCGCCATCATGATCAAAGCGCTCGCGGGCGGCGGCGGCCGTGGAATGCGCAAGGTGTTCAACGCCAACGAGATCGATGCCGCCTACCGCCAGTGTGCGGCGGAGGCGCAGCTGGGCTTCGATGATCCCGCCGTGTTCGCCGAGGCGGCTTTGCACGCGGCCCGTCACATTGAGGTGCAGGTCGTCGCGGCACCGGCCCGGCATCAAACCCATGCGCTTGCTTTGGGCGATCGTGACTGTAGCGTCCAGCGGCGCTATCAGAAACTCATCGAAATCGCTCCCGCCCAGGGGCTTTCGGATGCATTGCGCCGCGATTTGCACCTGGCCGCAGTCCGGCTCTGTGCCAGGGTCGGGCTGCATGGGCTGGCCACCGTCGAATTCCTGGTTACCGGAGGGACGTTTGTCTTTCTAGAGGTGAACCCCCGCATCCAGGTGGAACACACGATCACCGAGGAGACCGCTGGGGTGGACCTGGTGGCCGTCCAACTGGCTATCGCGGGCGGCGCGTCGCACTATGAGTTAGGACTGCCGGCTGGAATTGCCTCTGACGGTGAGGAAGTTATCGGTGAGCTTGCCGCACGACGGGGTATCGCGATTCAGGCCCGGGTCAACGCGGAGACTTTCGGAGCCGACGGGTCCGTCGCTCCCACGGCGGGCGCCCTGACGACGTTCTCGCCGCCTACCGGGCCGGGTGTGCGTGTCGACACATACGGTCGGTCGGGGCTGGTCCTCAGCCCACGTTACGACTCGCTGCTGGCCAAAGTCATCACCCATGTACGCGGAGGGTCCATGCCGGCGGCGGTGCGCAAGATGCAGACCGCGTTGGCCGAGTTCGGCATCGACGGAGTTCGCACGAATATCGAAATCTTGCGTGAGCTGTTATCCGACAGTCAAATCCAATTAGATCTTCAGGCGGGTGCCGTGACCACGGATCTCGTCGATACCGAAGCTTCCCGAGTTGGCCTCCGCTGCGCTGGCTCATCGGCCCGACACCCGGGTCGTGGCGGTCGAGCTGTACCCGGGCGAGGAGGCGCTGCGTGCGCAGCTGGCCGGCACCGTGATCGAGGTGTGGCCGACGGTGCCGAGTTCGGTCCCGGCGATCAACTCGTCGTGCTCGAAGCGATGAAGATGCAGCACGTGCTCGTCGCGCCGGACGCGCTGCGGACCGTCCGGAGCCTGGTTACACCCGGCCAGGTCGTCGGAACCGGTGACCCCTTGCTGGTTTTCATCCGCACCGGTGCCGGCGCCGACGGCGAATCCGTCACCGCTGCGGTTGATCTCGACCGACCGCGCGCTGACCTCGACGAGGTCCGGCAGCGGCATCTGCTCACCCTCGACGAGGGCCGTCAGGCCGTTGTCGCCAAGCGGCACGGCCAAGGTCGCCGCACCGCCCGGGAGAACATCGCCGATCTGGTCGATGCGGGCAGCTTCGTCGAATATGGCGCGCTGGCGATTGCCGCGCAACGCAGCCGGCGATCCGAAGAGGATCTGATCGCCAACACCCCGGCCGATGGCCTGGTGTGCGGCCTCGGCGACCATTGGGGCCGACCGTTCGGACGGGCGGCCGCCGAGGCCGTCGTGGTGTCCTACGACTACACGGTGCTGGCCGGGACGCAGGGCATGCGCAACCATGTCAAAACCGATCGCGTCTTCGAGCTTGCGGTCCGAAAGCGTCTGCCAGTGGTGCTTGTTCGCCGAGGGTGGAGGTGGCCGCCCCGGGGACACCGATGTCGGCGGCATGGCCGGACTGGACTTCGACGTTCCGGGTGTTGGCCGGCCTGTAGCGGTCGGGTGCCGCTGGTGTCGGTCGTGTCCGGCCGTTGTTTCGCTGGCAATGCCGCGCTGGCCGGGGTGTGCGACGTGATCATCGCCACGCCCGACGCGAACATCGGGATGGGCGGCCCGGCGATGATCGAGGGCGGGGGGCTCGGGATATATCCGCCTGAGGCGATCGGGCCGATCGAGGTCCAGCGACACAATGGCGTGGTGAGCCTGGTTGCCCGCGACGAGGCCCACGCGGTGGCGCCTGGCCAAGCAATACCTGTCGTATTTCCAGGGCAACGTGCGACGACTGGGAGGCGCCGGATCCGCGGCTGGCCCGACATGTTGTGCCGGAGAACCGGTTACGCGCCTACGACGTGCGCCGAGCGATCGAGTCGATCGTGGATGTCGGGTCAGTCCTGGAGTTGCGACCCGACTACGGCGTGGGGGTAGTCACCGCGCTCGTTCGGGTCGAGGGCGTGGCATATGGGCTGATTGCCAACAGCAGTCACCACCTGGGCGGCGCGATCGACGCCGAGGCTGCGGACAAGGCGGCCGACTTCCTCACCCAATGCGAATCGTTTCGGCTACCACTGATCTCGCTCTGCGACACACCCGGATTCATGGTCGGGCCGGAAGCGGAAAAAGAGGCTGCGGTGCGGCGTTTCGGCCGGCTGTTCGTCCTCGGCGCGCGACTGACGGTTCCGCTCGGAATGATCATCCTGCGCAAGGGCTATGGCCTGGGCGCAATGGCCATGGCGGGCGGCTCTTTCCGCGCGCCGCAGTTTACCGTCGCCTGGCCCACCGGGGAGATCGGCGGCGATGGGGCTGGAAGGTGCTGTGCGGCTTGGGTTCAGCAAGGAACTGGCCGCCGCCGCGGATCCGGTCGAACGCCAGGAGCTGTTCGACCGGCTGGTGGCGGCGGCCTACCAGCACGGAAGGCGCTGCGGTCGGCCACGACGTTCGAGCTGGACGACGTCATCGACCCGGCGGAAACCCGGGCTTGGGTAACCAGATTGCCGGGCCGATGACGCCGTCTGACGTCAAAGGTGGCGTTATCCGTGACCGGAACCGCAACCGACGCCCGGCAGACAGCCGATGCCGCCCGGCACGCCGCCGGGGCCGGCGAACTGGCCGCCGGAGCCGCAGCCGACTCCCGGGAGGCAGCCTTGGCCGCCGGGACCGCCGCCGGGGCCGCCGTTCTGGCCGCCGGAGCCGCAGTTACCGTTGCCGTCGCAGCCGGCGCCGCCCGGGTCGTCCTTGAAGACGAACGTGAGTCGTCGTCGGACCGGTCATGGCCGGTCCGGCCGCAGAAAGTATCGGCAGAGGCCAACGGTGCGGCTGCGATAGCTGCAGCGACGGCCCCGGCCACTACCAGTGGTTTCATGAGGTTTAATTTCGCTAACATTCCAATCGCATTACCCCTACACACGTGTTCAAAACATCGCACAAAAGATCGGTGGCCAACGATGGCTCAGACGTCACTAGACCTGACCGGCCGTACCGCGATAGTCACCGGCGCCTCAAGGGGAATCGGGCTGGCAATCGGGCAGACAGCTGGCCGAAGCCGGCGCCAACGTGGTGCTCACCGCCCGCAAGCAGGAGGCCGCCGAGGAGGCCGCGGCGCAAGTCGGTGACCGGGCGCTGGGCGTCGGGGCACACGCGGTCGACGAGGACGCCGCGCGGGCGTGCGTGGACCTCACGCTGGAACGCTTCGGCAGCGTGGACATTCTGATCAACAACGCGGGAACCAACCCCGCGTTCGGGCCCGCTGATCGATCAGGACCACGCTCGGTTCACCAAGATCTTCGACGTCAACCTGTGGGCCCCGCTGCTGTGGACTTCGCTCGTGGTCAAGGCCTGGATGGGAGAGCACGGCGGTGCGGTGGTCAACACCGCTTCTATCGGCGGCATGCACCAATCGCCCGCGATGGGCATGTACAACGCCACCAAGGCCGCGTTGATCCACGTCACCAAGCAACTGGCACTGGAACTTTCACCGAGGGTCCGGGTCAATGCGATCTGCCCCGGGCGTGGTCCGTACCAGGCTCGCCGAGGCGCTGTGGAAGGACAACGAGGATCCGCTGGCGTCGTCGATCGCGCTCGGGCGCATCGGTGAGCCGGTCGATGTGGCCGGCGCGGTCGCCTTCCTGGTTTCCGACGCGGCGAGCTGGATCACCGGCGAGACGATGGTCATCGACGGCGGGTTGCTGCTCGGCGACGCCAAGGATTTCCGGGGATAGCGGTGGCTCGGCCGTAGCCGACCTTGACGCACGGATTCACGCGCTGCTCGACGAACACGACCCGGCCGCTACCGCCGGCGCGCGACTTTCTGGGCGCGCAGTACGACGCCGGGCTGGCCTGGGTGCATTTGCCGCTCGGATTCGGCGGGCTGGGCTTGCCGCGGACCGCGCAGGAGCAGGTCGACGCCAAGCTGGCCGCCGCCGGCGCCCCGGTGGGCGGCACGCCGAAGAACTACATCGGCATGGGCATGGCCGCGCCGACGATCGCGGCCTTCGGGACCGACGAGCAGAAGCGAAAGTTCCTGCGCCCGTTGTTTACTGGCGAGCAGATCTAGTGCCAGCTGTTCAGCGAGCCCGGCGCCGGATCGGACCTGGCCGCGGCGGCCACCCGCGCCGTCCGCGACGGCGACGACTGGATCGTCAACGGGCAGAAGGTATGGACGTCGCAGGCGCAGCACGCGCAGATGGCCATCCTCGTCGCCCGCACCGACCCGACGGTGCCCAAACACGCTGGCCTGACCTACTTCCTGTGCGACATGACCCAACCCGGCGTCGAGGTCCGGCCGCTGCGCCAGATCACCGGCGAGGCGGAGTTCAACGAGGTCTTCCTCACCGACGTGCGGGTGCCCGACGCCAACCGGCTCGGCCCCGAAGGCGGCGGCTGGCGGGTCGCGACCACCACGCTGAACAACGAGCGGGTCGCGATCGGCGCTCGCTCCGGGACTCCGCGGGAGGGCGGCCACATCGGCAAGGTCACCGAAGCCTGGCGGAGACGAGCCGGCGCTGCGTAATCCGGCGATGCACGACGAGCTGATGCGGCTGTGGGTCGAGGCCGAGGTCCTCGGCTGACCGGTGAGCGGCTGCGGCAGCAGGCCGTCGCCGGCCAGCCCGGACCGGAAGGCGCCGGGATGAAGGTCACGTTTGCCCGCTTGGCCCAGGCGATTTCGGGCTTCGAAATCGAGCTGCACGCCGAATCCGGACTGCGCTACGACGACTGGACCATGCGCAGACCCGAAACGGTCGACCTGGTCGGCCGCGGGCCCGGATACCGGTACCTGCGGGCACGCGGCAACTCGATCGAGGGCGGCACCTCGGAGATCCTGCGCAACATCATCGCCGAGCGGGTGCTGGGCCTGCCCGGCGAACACCGCGTCGACAAGGACGTCGCCGTGGAAGGACCTGATGACCACGATGAGCGCTCGGAGACCTGCTGTACTCCGATACCGAGGACGCGTTGCGCGACAGCGTCCGCAGCCTGTTCGCCGACCGCTGCCCGCCGGAGTTGGTCGCGCGGTGTTACGACTGCGCCGCCGCAACAGTTTTCGGAGGTCTGGCGCACGCTGGCCGCCGAGCTGGGGGTGGCCGGGCTGCTGGTGCCCGAGTCGCTCGGCGGGGCCGGCGCGAGTGCGCGCGAGGCCGCGGTCGTCATGGAGGAGATCGGCCGCGCCGTGGCGCCGGTGCCGTTCTTGTCCAGCGCGGTGCTGGCCACGGTCGCGCTGCTGCGCGCCGGCGACACCGAGACCGTGGCAGACGCTGGCTGCAGGGCGCGGTCACCGCGGCGCTGGCGGTGCCGCTGTCCACCGCGCCGGGCGACCCGGTCGCCGGGGTCGACGTCGGCGCCGACGGTCTGACCGGGCAGGTCACGCAGCGTCGCGGGCGCCGCCGAAGCCGACGTGCTGGTGGTGCCGGTGGCGGGCCCGGGCGGACTCGAACTGCACACCGTCTCGCGGGTCGCCGCCGGTGCTCGAGGTGTCGCCGGTGCTGGCCCTGGATATGACGAGACCCCTCGCGGACGTGCGGTTCTCGGGGGTCGGCGTCGTCGCGCGTCGGGCCGGCGGAGGCTGCGCTGCCGGGCGGCGCTGGAGACCGGCGCGGCGCTGCTGGCGTCCGAACAACTCGGCGTGGCGCAATGGTGTTTCGACACCACGCTGGCTTACGTCAAGCAGCGCAAGCAGTTCGGCCGCGCGATCGGCTCCTACCAGGCGATCAAGCACCGGCTGGCCGATCTGTGGCTGGAGGTCGGCTCGGCCACCGCGGCGGCCCGCTACGCCGCGGACACCTGCGCCCGGGGCGATGAGGACGCGCGCGACCGCCGCGGCCATCGCGCAGGCCTACTGCAGCGACGTCGCCGTGCACGCCGCCGAGGAGTGCGTTCAGCTGCACGGCGGCATCGGGATGACCTGGGAGTATCCGGCGCACCTGTATCTCAAGCGGGCCAAGAGCGACCAGTTGGCGTTCGGCACCGCCTACCGGCATCGGGCCCGGTTGGCCGAGTTGGTGGACCTGCCTGCGGGCTAGCCGATTCGCTACATAATTATCCCGGCGGAGCCGCCGCCGCCTGTGGAACCGGAGACGTGGCCGGACCCGCCGTCACCGCCGGTCCCGGCGACGGCACTTGGCAGCTCAGCCGCCACGGCGTCCCCGCCGTCGCCGCCGTTGCCGCCAGTTGCCAACGAGCTGTCGCCGCCCTTGCCGCCGTCCCCGCCGAGTGGCGGTCGAGGGGAGGCTTGGAATCACGCCAGCGGCGGACGCGTTGCCGCCGTCGCCGCCCAGCCCGCCGTCCCCGCCCAGCCCGCCGTCCCCGCTGTTGGTGCCCTCGCCGCCTGCGCCGCCATCGCCGGCGGTGGCGTTTCCAAACCCGTAGTTGGTCGCGTTGCCGCCTTGGCCGCCGGTCGCCGCCGATCGTGGAGCTGGAGCCGCCGACCCCTCCAGTCCCGCCGGTGGCGTTTCCGACGTAGCTGTACGCGTTGCCGCCGTTGCCGCCGGTCGCTCCGGTGCCCGCGCCGCCGGCGCCACCGGTGCCGCCGGTGACGTTCCCGGCTCCGTAGCTGTCGCGTCGCCGCCGACCCCGCCGCCGCCGCCGGTGCCGCCGGCCGCTGCCCCGCCGTCGCCGCCGCCGCCGCCGGTGAAGCGCCGTTACCGGTCGTAGCCGCCGTGCCGCCGGCGCCGCCGTTACCGCCGGTGCCTTCCGCGGCCGCCGCGTTGCCACCGGCGCCGCCGGCGCCGCCGTTGCCGCCGAGGCCGCTGTTGCCGCCGTTACCGCCGGCGCCGCCGGTGGCCGCGCGCCGTCGGTGGCGCGGCGTTATAGCCGGCGCCGCCGGCACCGCCGTCACCGCCGGTGCGGCGATCGACGCCGGTCGCGCCGGTGGCGCCGGCGCTCGCACCGGCACCACCAGCCGCTCCGCCATTCCCGCCGTCGCCGCCAACCGGTGGTGCCCGATGGCCGGGGTTACCCCCGGTGCCGCCGTCACCGCCGTCGGGGTATTCCGAAGTACCGGCCGCGCCCAGCCCCCCGTCCCACCGGCCCCGGCAGTACCGCCCGGCACCGCCGTCACCGCCGTTACCGTTGGCGCCAGCTTGCCCCAACAAGCCAGGAGCGCCGCCGGCGCCGCCCTTGCCGCCGTCGCCGCCCGTGGCCCCCCAGCCGCCATCATGGCCGGTGCCGCCAACGCCGTTGTTGTCACCGGCAACCCCAGGCGTGCCGTCCGAACCGGTAGCGCCGGTGCCCCCGATCCCACCGACCCCGCCGTGACCACCGGCACCGCCGCTGCCGAATATCAATCCGCCACTACCACCGGCTCCGCCCGCGCCACCGTTCCTACCATTGGCCGCTGCAGTGCTTGAAGTGCCCGTCGCGCCAGCAACACCGGCTCCGCCGGCCCCGCCTGGCCCCGCCGTTGCCGAACAGGCCCGCGGCGCCGCCTGCGCCGCCGCGCCTGGCCCCGGTGCCGCCCCCGGACCCGCCATTACCGCCATTGCCCAACAAAATCCCGCCCGCGCCTCCGGCCTGGCCGGTCCCCGTCGCGCCATTCGTGCCGTTGCCGATTATTGGACGCCCCAACAGCGCCTGGGCGGGCGAATTAACCGCAGCCAGCGCACTGTGCTCCACGGTCTGAAAAGCCGACGTATTGGTCGCCTCCGCGGCCCCGTAGCTGGCCCGGGCGCCGGTCAGGGCCTGCGCAAACTCGGTATGAAACGCCGCAGCCTGAGCGCTTAGCGCCTGGTACTGCTGGGCATGGCTGGAAAACAGCGACGCGATAGCCGCCGACACCTCATCGTCGGCGGCGGTGATCACCGAAGTAGTTGAGGCGGCCGCTGCGGCAGTAGCTGCACGGAGGGATGAGCCGATGCCCGTCACGTTCGCCACCGCCGCAGCCAACATGTCCGTCGACGCGATGACATACGACATCACAGCCCCCCCATCCCATTGTTCGAGCGTCGGAAATCTTCGAAGAGGTGTCAGTATGACCAACCGTCAGCAAAATTTCCTGGGCTGCGCACAGGGGCGGCCAGAGCCGCTAGCTCAAGGCGTCAAGGCAGCACCGAAAGTGTCCGTCATCGCGGTCCAATGCTTTTCGGCGGCGGCTTCGTCGTAGGGCGCGTTGTCCGGGACCGCGAAGCCGTGGGCCGCTTGGTACCACTCGATGGTGTGCTGCACGCCGGCGGTCGCTCAGCGCTTTGTCCAGCTGCTCGGCGTGCTCGGTCGTGAAGGACGCGTCGTTCTCGGCGCCGCCGACGTACACCGTGGCGGTCATCCGGTCGGCGAGCAGGTGCGGGCTGTCCGCGCTGTCGGTTACCAGGCCGCCGCCGTGGAAGGACGCCGCGGCGGCGACGCGGTCCGGAAGGCGGCCGGCCACCATCAACGAGATTCGCCCGCCCATGCAGTAGCCGCAGACGCCGAAACGGTCCCCGGACACCTCGGGGCGCGCGGCCAGGTAGTCGAAGAACGCGGTGGCGTCGGCGGTGACCTTATCCGGCGTCAGGCTGCCGATCATGGACATCAGCCGATTGCGTTCCTGCTTGTCGGCGAAGACGGTGGCCATGTCGAACGGAGCCCAGTCGCCAGCGCGGTAGTACACGTCCGGCAGCAGCACCGCGTAGCCGTAGCCGGCCAGCTTGGCGGCCATCTGCTCGAACGTGGCGCGGACGCCCCCGGCGTCGGGAAACATCACCACACCGGGCCAGGGGCCGTCCCCTTCCGGGGTGAGCAGGTGGACGGGGCAGTCGCCATCGGGAGTGGTGACGGTGTCGGTGATGTTCGGCATGGGCTCCGTTCTACTCCTTGCGATCGCCGCGTAAATAATCGGCGTCGACCCGCCGCGCCCGGCTTCGCCGCGCTTGCGATCGCCGCTGAATTTTTTGGCGTCGACCCGCCGCGCCCGGCTTCGCCGCGCTTGCGATCGCCGCTGAATTTTTTGGCGTCGACCCGCCGCGCCCGGCTTCGCCGCGCTTGCGATCGCCGCTAAGCTGGCCGCGTGCCGATTGCGAAGCCCTACGAGGACCTGCTGCGCCTGGTGCTCGAGACGGGCACGGCGAAATCGGACCGCACCGGTACCGGTACCCGCAGCCTGTTCGGCCATCAGCTGCGCTACGACCTCGCGGCCGGGTTCCCGCTGCTCACCACCAAGAAGGTGCACTTCAAGTCGGTCGTCTACGAGTTGCTGTGGTTCCTGCGCGGCGAGTCCAACGTCGGCTGGCTGCAGGAGCACGGCGTCACCATCTGGGACGAATGGGCCAGTGACACAGGCGATCTCGGTCCGGTCTACGGCGTGCAGTGGCGGTCCTGGCCGACCCCGTCGGGCGAGCACATCGATCAGATCAGCGCAGCGCTGGATCTGCTGCGCACCGATCCCGAACTCGCGGCGCATCATCGTGTCGGCCTGGAACGTCGGCGAAATCCCGCAGATGGCGCTGCCGCCGTGCCATGCGTTCTTCCAGTTCTACGTCGCCGACGGCCGGCTGAGCTGCCAGCTGTACCAGCGCAGCGCCGACCTGTTCCTCGGCGTGCCGTTCAACATCGCCAGCTACGCGCTGCTCACCCACATGATGGCGGCCCAGGCCGGCCTCGCGGTCGGCGACTTCGTCTGGACCGGCGGCGACTGCCACATCTACGACAACCACGTCGAGCAGGTGCAGCTCCAGCTCACCCGCGACCCGCGGCCGTACCCGGAACTCTCACTGGCCCAAAGGGATTCGATCTTCGACTACACCTACGACGACGTCGTGGTAAAGAACTACGATCCGCATCCGGCGATCAAGGCCCCCGTCGCTGTATGACGGCGCTTGGGCCTGATCTGGGCTCAGTCGACGTCCGGTGTCATCGGCCGCGGCGGCGACATCCCGTGGCGGGTGCCCGAGGACCTGGCCCGCTTCAAGCAGCTGACGATGGGCCACACGGTGGTGATGGGCCGGCGGACCTGGGAGTCGCTGCCGGCCGGGGTTCGGCCGTTGCCCGGGCGCCGAAATGTCGTACTGTCCCGGCAGACTGAGCTTCGTGGCTGACGGCGCCGAGGTGGTCGGTTCACTCGAACAGGCCCTGACTGATCCCGAGACCTGGGTGATCGGCGGCGCGCAGATCTACTGCGCTGGCGCTGCCGTCGGCCACACGATGTGAGGTCACCGAGGTCGAGATCGAGCTGCCGCGCGACGACGACGACGCGTTGGCCCCGGTGCTCGACGAGGCCTGGGCGGGCGAGGCGGGGGAGTGGCTGGTCAGCCGCTCCGGGCTGCGATACCGGTTTCACAGTCTACCGTTATGGCGCCCTCCTCGTCGCTTGTCGGATCGTCGTGGCGCGCGCATGAGCCCGCGCAGTCTGAGCGCCCTGACCGCCGCGCAGGCCCGCCGGGTGGCGGTCGCGGCACAGGGTTTCGCCGAGCCCAAGCCAGCCGGCGCGGTCACCCGCGCGCACCTGCAAGCGGTTGATCTCGCGGATTCAGGTGCTGCAGCTGGATTCGGTGTCGGTGGCGGTGCGCGCCCACTACGCGCCGGTGTTCAGCCGGCTCGGCCCCTACGACCGCGAGGTGCTGGACCGCGCCGCCTGGGGCCCACTGCGATCGCGGCTGCTGGCCGAGTACTGGGCGCACGAGGCCGCGCTGATGGCCGTCGACGACTGGCCGCTGCTGCGCTGGCGGATGCGCCAGTACCGCCACGGCCGCTGGGGTAGCCACATCGTCAAGGCCAACCCGCAACTGGCCGAAGACATCGTCGCCGCCGTCACCGAACTCGGGCCGAGCACCGCCGGGCAGATCGAGAGCACACCTGGAGGCCGAACCGCGCGGGCGCAAAAGGTCCCTGGTGGGACCGCAGCGACACCAAGTGGGTCGCCGAGGCACTGTTCGCCTCCGGGGTGCTCACCACAGCCACCCGGGTGGGCTTCGCCCGGCACTACGACCTGGTGGAGCGGGTGCTGCCGCCGAGCGTGCTGGCCCGCGAGGTCGACGACGACGAGGCCGTCCGCGAGCTGACGCTGCGGGCGGCCACCGCGCTGGGGGTGGCCACCGAGGCCGACATCCGCGACTACTTCCGGCTGTCGGCCCAGCAGGTCAAGCCCGCCATCGCCGAGCTGGTGGCCGCCGGCGAGATCGAGCGCGTCGAGCGTCGACGGCTGGGCGGCGCCGGCGTATCTGCGGGCCGGGCTGCGCGGTGCCCGCGCCTGGACCGTGGCACCGCGCTGCTGTGCCCGTTCGATCCGCTGATCTTCTTCCGGCCCCGGGTGGAGCGGCTGTTCGAATTCATCTACCGCATCGAGATTTACACCCCGGCGGCCAAGCGCCAGTACGGCTACTACGTGTGGCCGCTGCTGCTGGACGGGCAGCTGGTGGCGCGGGTGGACCTCAAGGCCGACCGCGCTGCGGACACGTTGCGGGTGGTGGGCGCGTTCGGGGAAGCCCGACGACGAGCAGCCGCGGGCCCGGGTTGCCGCCGCATTGGCCGGCGAGCTGGCAGTCGATGGCGTCCTGGCTGGGGTTGGGCGGATGTCAGCGTGTCCGGCCACGGGTGATCTGGCCGGCGAGTTGCGCACGGCGGCCAAGCGGGTCGGCTGATGGCGCAACCGGCGAGCGACAAAGGAGCTCAAAGACACCCTCTGGAAGGCCGCCAACAAGCTGCGGGGATCGCTACCGGCCAGCCAGTACAAGGACGTCATCCTCGGGCTGGTGTTCCTCAAATACGTTTCCGACGCTGACGACGAACGGCCCGACGGTGCGTTCAAGGTGCCGCCCGCGGCGCGCTGGAAGACATTGGTGGACAACGCGAAATCCGACAATATCGGTCAGCTCGTCGACGCGGCGATGGCCGCGGTGATGACGGCCGACCCCGCGCTGGCGGGGATGCTGCCGCAGCGGTACCGACGGCGTCGACCAGCGGCGGCTCGGCGAGCTCATCGGGCTGCTCAGACGGCGCGCGGTTCAGCGGGCAGGCGCGGCATCGCGCCCGCGACCTGATGGGGGAGGTGTACGAGTACTTCCTTGGCAATTTCGCGCGCGCGGAAGGCCGGCGGGGCGGCGAGTTCTTCACCCCGCCCAGCGTCGTGCGGGTGATCGTCGAGGTCCTCGAGCCGTCGAGCGGGCGGGTGTACGACCCGTGCTGCGGTTCCGGCGGAATGTTCGTCCAGACCGAGAACTTCATCGTCGCGCACGACGGCGACCCGACCGACGTCTCGATCTACGGACAGGAGAGCGTCGAGCAGACCTGGCGGATGGCGAAGATGAACCTCGCTATCCACGGGATCGACAACGCGGGCCTAGGCGAGCGTGGGCAGACACCTTCGTCCGTGACCAGCACGCCGGACTTGCAAATGGATTACGTGATGGCCAACCCGCCCTTCAACATCAAGGATTGGGCGCGCGACGAACGGGACCCGCGCTGGCGCTTCGGCGTTCCACCGGCCAGCAACGCGAATTTCGGCTGGATTCAACACATCCTGTCCAAGTTGGCGCCGGGCGGCAGGGCGGCGTGGTGATGGCGAACGGCTCGATGTCGTCGAACACCAGCGGCGAAGGCGACATTCGCGCCCGGATCGTCGAGGCGGACCTGGTGTCGTGCATGATCGCGTTGCCCGCACAGCTGTTCCGCAGCACCGGAATTCCGGTGTGCCTGTGGTTCTTCGACACGGACAAGGCGGACCGGTCGGGCAGGTGTTGTTCATCGACGCCCGGGCTCGGGGACCTGGTGGACCGGGCGGAGCGGATGCTGACGGACGAGGAGATCGTCCGCATCGGCGACACCTACCGGGCGTGGCGCGCCGCTGCCAACCGTGCATTGCTATCAGGATGTTCCGGGATTCTGTCGGTCGGCTACGCTGGACGACATCCGAGCCGTCGACTACGCGTTGACGCCGGGGCGGTACGTGGGCGCCCGCGGCGGCCGGCAGGACGGCGGAGCCGGTCGACGAGAAGATCGCGCGGCTGACGAAGGAGCTACTGGACAGCGCTCGATGAATCCGCACGGTTGGACAAGGTGGTTCGCGACCAGATGGAGCGCCTGCGGTGACGACCAGGCTGGGCGACCATCTCGACTTCAGCCAGCGGCAGCGGCTCGCCCGTGCGGGACCGGGCGGGCGTTATCCCGTCTACGGCTCCAACGGCGCGATCGGGTACGCGGCGAAGCGCAATGCCGGTGGCCCGTTGATCGCCGTCGGCCGCGTCGGGTCTTATTGCGGCAGCGTGCATTACTGCGATTCGACGCCTGGGTGACCGACAACGCGGTGGTGTGCCGGGCGAAGGGCCCGCCGAGACGCGGTATTGGTACTACGCGCTGCGGGCCTGCCGGCTCAACGAACAGCGGCCGGACTCGGGTCAGCCGCTGCTCAACCAGAGGAATGCTGCGCGATATTTCGGTTTGCGCGGTGCCGCGCGCCGGAACGCCGCGGATAGCGCGAACTGCTCGGCGCACTCGACGACAAGATCGCCGTCAACGAGCGCGTGATCGCGGCGGCCGAAGGCCTGATGGTCGCGACCGTCGAATCGGTGGCCGACTACGTGCCGCTGTCTCGCCTGGCGGGCCGGTCGACGGCGTTGTCGAAGCCCGCACGAATTCGACGACGTGGTAGCCCATTTCAGCCTTCCGGCGTTCGACGACGGCGCAAAACCCCGGCGTGGTCAACGGCTGCGTCTGTGAAGAGCGGCAAGTTCGTGTTGTCGCAGCCGTGCGTGTTGTTCGCGAAGCTGAACCCCCGGATCCCGCGCATCTGGAATGTGTCGAGCCTGCCGTCCGAGATGGCATTGGCGAGCACGGAATTCGTCGTGCTGCGGCCAATCGGCGTCGACACGTCGGCGTTGTGGTCGGCGGTGCGGCAGCGTGAAGTCTCGGACGCGTTGCAGCAGCAGGTCGCCGGGACGTCGGGCAGCCACCAGCGGATCCAGCCGCGTGAACTGCTCGGACGTCGCGGTGCCGCGATGTCCGCCGTCTCGGCGCGGCGGCGACGCAGGCGATCACCGGCCTGGGGGCGATGTGTCATGCCCGCCGGGCAGAATGCGCGCGGCTGGCCGCGTTCCGCGACGAGCTGATGCCGCTGCTGATGTCGGGGAGGGTCCGGGTCCAGGACGCCGAGACTGCGCCGGCACTGGCAACGCTCGCACCTGATCTGGCAACGTTAAGGTGAGCGCCGTGGCCGAGACCGCGCCGCTGCGCGTGCAACTGATCGCCAAGACCGAGTTCCTGGCGCCGCCCGGACGTGCCCTGGACGACCGACGCCGACGGGGGCCCGGCGCTGGTCGAGTTCGCCGGGCGGGCCTGCTATCAGAGCTGGTCCAAGCCCAATCCCCGGACCGCGACCAACGCCGGCTACATCAGGCACATCATCGACGTCGGGCATTTCTCGGTGCTCGAGCACGCCAGCGTGTCGTTCTACATCACCGGCATCTCGCGTTCCTGCACGCACGAACTGATCCGGCACCGGCATTTCTCCTACTCGCAGCTGTCGCAGCGTTACGTGCCGGAGAACGACTCGCAGGTCGTGGTGCCGCCCGGGATGGAGGACGACCCCGAACTGCGGCAGATCCTGACCGACGCCGCCGACGCCAGCCGCGCCGCCTACACCGAACTGCTGGCCAGGCTGGAAGCCAAACTCACCGCTGATCAGCGCCAACGCGACGTCTGCGCCGCAAGCAGGCGCGCCAGGCCGCTCGCGCGGTGCTGCCCAACGCCACCGAGACCCGCATCGTCGTGACCGGAAACTACCGGGCATGGCGGCATTTCATCGCGATGCGCGCCAGCGAGCACGCCGATGTGGAGATCCGCCGGCTGGCCATCGAGTGCCTGCGTCAGCTCGTCGGGCGTCGCGCCGGCGGTGTTCGCCGATTTCGAGATCGCCACGCTGGCCGACGGCACCGAGGTCGCGACCAGCCCGTTCGCCACCGAGGCCTGAGCCGGCGTAAGCCGGCGAGGGTGCAGGTCGCATCGGGTTAGCTACCGAAGCCGAAACGCACGCCGCGGGTGAAAAGAGCTTGGCTGCGCCAGGTAATCTGAGGACCGTGAGCACCGTCGGATTCGACGCCCCCGCGCGCCTGGGAACCCTGCTGACCGCGATGGTGACGCCGTTCGGCCCCGACGGCTCGCTGGACATCGCCGCGGCGGCGCGGCTGGCGAACCACCTGGTGGACGCCGGCTGCGACGGCCTGGTGATCTCCGGCACCACCGGCGAATCGCCGACCACCACCGACGACGAGAAGCTCGCGCTGCTGCGCGCCGTCCTGGAGGCGGTCGGCGACCGGGCCCGCGTCATCGCCGGCGCCGGCAGCTACGACACCGCGCACAGCGTGCACCTGGCCAAGGCCTGCGCGGCCGAGGGCGCGCACGGACTGCTGGTCGTGACGCCGTACTACTCGCGGCCGCCGCAGGCCGGGCTGTTGGCGCACTTCACCGCCGTCGCCGACGCCACCGAGCTGCCGGTCGTGCTCTACGACATCCCGCCGCCGGTCGGTGGTGCCGATCGAGTCGGACACCATCCGCACGCTGGCGGCGCATCCGAACATCGTCGGGGTCAAGGACGCCAAGGGCGATCTGCACGGCGGCGGCCAGATCATGGCCGAGACCGGGCTGGTCTACTACTCCGGCGACGATGCGCTGAACCTGCCGTGGCTGGCGATGGGCGCCATCGGCTTCATCAGCGTGATTGGCGCACCTGGCGGCGGGTCAGCTGCGAGAGATGTTGTCCGCCTTCAATTCCGGTGACATCGCGACCGCGCGCAAGATCAACGTCGCGCTCGCCCCGCTGTGCGACGCGCTGGCCGGCTCGGCGGGGTGACGTTGTCCAAGGCGGGCCTGCGGCTGCAGGGCATCGACGTCGGTGATCCGCGGCTGCCGCAGGTGGCGGCGACGCCGGAGCAGATCGACGAGCTGGCCGCCGACATGCGCGCGGCCTCGGTGACTCGCGGTGACCCCGGTGGCGTCCGGACGTGAACGCAGAGCTCGCGCCACCCGGCCCTCTGGCCGCGGGTGGGCTGCGGGTCACCGCGCTGGGCGGCATCAGCGAAATCGGCCGCAACATGACCGTTTTCGAGCATCTGGGCCGGCTGCTGATCATCGACTGCGGGGTGCTGTTCCCCACCCACGACGAGCCCGGCGTCGACCTGATCCTGCCGGACCTCCGGCACATCGAGGACCGGCTCGACGACATCGAGGCGCTGGTGCTCACGCACGCGCACGAGGACCACATCGGGGCGATCCCGTTTCTGCTCAAGCTGCGCCCCGACATCCCGGTCGTCGGCTCGAAGTTCACCCTGGCGCTGGTCGCCGCGAAGTGCCGCGAGCACCGGATCAAGCCGGTGTTCGTCGAGGTCGCCGAGGGGCAGAGCAGCACGCACGGCGTGTTCGAGTGCGAGTACTTCGCGGTCAACCACTCGATCCCGGACGCGCTGGCCATCGCGGTCTACACCGGCGCGGGCACCGTGCTGCATACCGGTGACATCAAGCTCGACCAGCTGCCGCTGGACGGCCGACCCACCGACCTGCCCGGGATGTCCCGGCTCGGCGACGCCGGTGTCGACCTGTTCCTGTGCGACTCGACCAACGCCGAGATCCCGGCGTCGGGCCCGTCCGAAAGCGAGGTCGGGCCCGACCCTGCACCGGCTGATCCGCGGCGCCGACGGGCGGGTCATCGTGGCGTGCTTCGCCTCCAACGTCGACCGGGTGCAGCAGATCATCGATGCCGCGGTGGCATTGGGCCGGCAGGTGTCGTTCGTCGGCCGCTCGATGGTGCGCAACATGGGCATCGCGCGCGAACTCGGCTTCCTGCAGCGTCGGACGATTCCGACGTCATCGACATCGGCGCCGCCGAGATGATGCCGCGCCGACCGGGTCGTGCTGGTCACCACCGGCACCCAGGGCGAGCCGATGGCGGCGCTGTCGCGGATGTCGCGCGGCGAGCACCGCAGCATCACGCTGACCGCCGGCGACCTGATCATCCTGTCGTCGTCGCTGATCCCCGGCAACGAGGAGGCGGTCTACGGCGTCATCGACGCGCTGGCCAAGATCGGCGCCCGCGTCGTCACCAATGCCCAAGCGCGGGTGCACGTTTCGGGCCACGCCTACGCCGGTGAACTGCTGTTCCTGTACAACGGGGTGCGGCCCGCGCAACGTGATGCCGGTGCACGGCACCTGGCGGCACCTGCGGGCCAACGCCAAGCTGGCCGCCAGCACCGGGGTGCCGCCGAAGAGTCGATCCTGCTGGCCGAGAACGGCGTCAGCGTCGACCTGGTCGACGGCAAGGCCGCCGATCGCCGGCGCGGTGCCGGTCGGCAAGATGTTCGTCGACGGCCTGGTCACCGGCGACGTCGGTGACACCACGCTGGGCGAGCGGCTGATGCTGTCATCGGGTTTCATCGCGGTGACCGTGGTGGTGCACCGCGGCACCGGCACGCCCGGCCGCGCCGCCGCAACTGTATTCGCGCGGGTTCTCCGAAGACCCCAAGGCGCTGGAGCCCGCGCGTCCGCAAGGTCGAGGCCGAACTGGAAAAGCTGGCCGCCGAACAAGGTCACCGATCCGATCCGGATCGCCCAGGCGGTGCGCCGCGCGGTCGGCAAGTGGGTGGGCGAGGCCTATCGTCGCCAGCCGATGATCGTGCCGACGGTGATCGAGGTCTGAGACCGGCTCAGCCCGCCGCCGCGAAATATAGACCACGGCAGCGATTTCCGGCGTGTCGGCGCCGACGTTTATGTGTCGCGAGCCAGTTGGTCCCGAAACGCTAGGTCTTCTCCGCGAAAGCGGACCGTTCCATTTCGCGCCTATTTGTTCAAAAATCCGGCGTCGACGGGCAAGGTGACGCCGGTGATATAACAAGCCTGGTCGGACACCAGCCAAGCCACCGCGTTGGCGATGTCGTCGGCCTGCAACACCTCCACCGGCAGGGCATTGCCCATGCCTCCCGCCGAATCGGACCCAGCCGCCATGGCTGCCAGCCATCCCCGAGTGAACTCGTTGTTGATCATTGGGGTTTCGACGCCGGTCGGGTGTATCGAGTTGACCCGAATACTCTGCTTGGCAAGCAGATTCGCGTAAACGCGCATCAATCCGACCACGCCGTGCTTGGCGGCGGCATAGCCGACGGAGCCGGCGTCGGGGCTGGCGACGCCGGCCAGTCCGCGGCCGAACTGATCAGCACGATCGACCCGCCGTTGCCCTGCTTGACCATCGTCGGTATCGCGACCTTGATGGTGTTGTAGACGCCGGTGAGGTTGACGTCGATGACGTCGCGCCAGCCGTCGTCACCGGATTGCATCGGTGCGATACCGGCGTTGGCGACCACGATATCGAGCCGGCCGAACTCGTCGAGACCCGCCTGCAATGCGGAGGACAACGACGCGCGGTCGCGAACGTCGCCCTGGCTGGCCACGATGCGGGCGCCGGTGTCCTCGACGAGTTTGACGGTGGCCGCCAGGTCCTCCGGGGTAGCCAGCGGATACGGCACGCTGGTGATCTGCTCGCACAGGTCTACCGCGATCACGTTCGCGCCATCGGCGCCCAGCCGAACCGCATGTGCACGGCCCTGGCCTCGCGCGGCGCCCGTAATGAACGCCACCTTGCCTTCTAGTGGGCCGCTCATGGTCCGTTCGGCGACACGCCGGTCACCCGCGCAGCTGTCCCTTGGCAGGATCGCCCGCCGGAATCGGCTGCAGCATCTTGATATCCGGCGCACCGGCTAGGTGCTCACCGACCGCCTTGAACATGTTGCCGACCGCGGGCGCGGTGCTGTGGGCCTGCAGCGCCTCTTCGTCGGCCCATTGCTCGACGAAGACGAACGTCTCGCCGGTCTGGTGCAGGGAGTACAGCTGGCAGCCGGGTTCGCCGTGCACCTCGTCGACCGCTTTCGTGAGGATATCGCGGGCGGTGTCGACGGATTCGGGTTTGACGGTCATGGTGGCGACGATGACGACGGGCATGCTGGGCCTCCTGGTTGCTCCGAGGGTGCGTGAGAGGGGGTGCGTGGTGACGCGTGTCTCACCCTACTCAGCGCTCGGGAACGGCCTCGCTGCGGATATGCCTGAGTCAGTCGCCCGTTCGTTCTAGCGCGATATCGAGTTCTTGTGCCGGGCACGAATCCGCAGCATCAAAGCGGACGTTTCCGAGGACCCGTGAAAGTGGCTGCGAAACTGGTTGCGGCAGCGCATATTCCTCATGCTTTATCGTTTTGGCGGTCGCGCCGTTCGGGCAGTTGACTTCGGTGCGCTGGTCGAGCAGCCATTTGCCGTTGCTGTACATCAGCGAACTCACAATGGCGGTCGCCGAGCCGGCAAAAGACCTGAACGTCGCGCATTGGTCGGTGTTTCGCACGCACATCGTCTGCATGGCGAGGCGTCGTACTCCCGGTTTCGACGAGTCGTGCAGGACGCTTGTCTCGTCGTAGTGTCCGGTGAAGGCTTCGGGCGCAGACGGTGAACGCCGAGCCTGTTTGCCGGGATCGGCAACCGAGATACCCGCGTCGGTGTCGCTCACGCGCTTCGCCGTCAACGGCGTTTGAGTCGCCACGGTGCAATCCGGACTCGGGTTCATGGCCACGTAGGACGTTCCGCTCAGTGTGCCGTCGGGCTGAGGCTGCAGGATCCAGGCGGTGATCGACGCGCCCTTTGCTTCGCTGTCAGCGCATGCACCGTCCTCACGGAGCGCCATCTGCCAATAGCCATCGATGTAGTCGAGCACCAAATCGACAGGGGGATCCGACTTCTTTTTCGGGTCGTCGTCTGCCAGTTTCGTCGCCGTCGCGACGCACCCCGAATCTGTGCATGTCGAGCGCAACGCGTAGTTTCTGGATCTCGATTTCGTGGGTTTGGGCGCACCACCCGCCAGTTGCTCGGTCCCGTCGAAATCAAACCGGTAGGTGCCGTCGAAGCTCGGGTGCGGACGGTTTGGAAGCCTTCGTCGACCCGTTTGAGGACCCGGTCGGGGAGCCACGGTCAGAACAGGCGGCCAGCAGGGCGACGCTGAGGGCAACCGCACACACCGCACGGAATATCCGCATTTGATTCCTTCCCGTCCACAAGCCCGGGCGCTTGGCGTGACCGAAGCATTACAGCAGTACGCGCCGACCGCTACGCACCGCGGGCTGTTCGCCCCGCCAAGCCCGAACCACCGTGCCCCGTTACCCGTGTGGCGGGTGGTGTAGATGATGCATTTGCGACTACCCTTGCCTCCATGCCGAGTAAGACCGCCGCCCGCTCTGGTGCCCGAAAGAGCAGCTCAAAGGCCAGTTCGCGAGGTGGGTCCCGACCTGCGCGACCAGCACCACCGCGGAAAAGGGTCAGCAGGCCCGCGAAACGGCGTAATCAGTCGTTGTTGGTCGCCGCCGGACTGACTTGCGGCCGTGCCGTACGGGCGGGCTGGCTGATGGCGGCGAAGGGCACCGGAGGTGCGGCGCGGTCGATCGGTCGCGCCCGCGACATCGAGCCGGGACATCGCCGCGACGGCGTCGCGATGGTCCTGCTGGGCATTGCCGTCATCGTCGCCGCGAGTTCGTGGTTCGATGCCGCCCGGCCAGTCGGCGCGTGGGTGGATGCGGTCCTGCGGACATTCATCGGCGCGGCTGTCCTGGCGCTCCCGATAGTCGCCGCCGCGATCGCGATCGTGTTGATGCGGACGCAACCCAACCCTGATGCGCGGCCCAGGTTGATCCTCGGCGCGAGCCTGATCGCACTGTCGGTGCTGGGCCTGCGCCATCTGTGGTCCGGTTCGCCGGAAGACCCGGAAGCACGGCGTCACGCGGCCGGATTCATCGGCTTCGCCATCGGTGGACCGTTGTCGGACGGGTTGACACCTTGGATCGCAGCGCCGCTCTTGTTCATCGGCGCGATGTTCGGGTTGCTGTTGCTGACCGGCACCACGATCCGCGAGGTGCCCGATGCGATGCGCGCCATGTTCGGCACCCGGCGTACCAAGGCGACTACGTCGACGACGACGAATACGACGCGTACTACGGCGACGGCGAGGAAGCCGATGACGCTGCGCGCGAAGACTTCTCCGAAGGTTATTACGACGACGCGCCCCTCGACCCCGAGCACGAGCCGCCGGCATGGCCATCGGCGGACGCTGCCGAGATCCCGGTCGACGAGACTCCCACCATTCCTGGAGCCCGCCACCGGCAGCCGTCGTCGCAAACCCCGCAAAGAGGACACCCAAGCGCTGGACCGGGTCGTCGAAGGGCCCTACACGCTGCCGCCGTTGAGCCTGCTGGTCGCCGGCGATCCGCCCAAGAAACGCAGCGCCGCCAACAACGTCATGGCCGATGCGATCAGTGAGGTGCTCACCCAGTTCAAGATCGACGCGGCCGTCACCGGCTGCACCCGCGGGCCCACCGTCACCCGCTACGAGGTCGAGCTGGGACCCGGCGTCAAGGTGGAGAAGATCACCGCGCTGCAGAAGAACATCGCCTACGCGGTGGCCACCGAGAGCGTCCGCATGCTGGCGCCGATCCCCGGCAAGTCCGCCGTCGGCATCGAGGTGCCCAACACCGACCGCGAAATGGTGCGGCTGGCCGACGTGCTCACCGCCGCGTCGACCCGGCGCGACCACCATCCGCTGGTGATCGGCCTGGGCAAGGACATCGAGGGCGACTTCATCTCGGCCAACCTGGCCAAGATGCCGCACCTGCTGGTGGCCGGCTCCACCGGATCCGGCAAGTCCAGCTTCGTCAACTCGATGCTGGTGTCGCTGCTGACCCGGGCCACCCCGGAAGAGGTCAGGATGATCCTGATCGACCCGAAGATGGTGGAACTGACTCCCTATGAAGGCATTCCGCATCTGATCACCCCGATCATCACCCAGCCGAAGAAGGCGGCCGCGGCGCTGGCGTGGCTGGTCGAGGAGATGGAGCAGCGCTACCAGGACATGCAGGCGTCCAGGGTGCGGCACATCGACGACTTCAACGAGAAGGTGCGATCCGGTGACATCACCGCGCCGCTGGGCAGCGAGCGCGTGTACCGGCCCTACCCGTACATCGCTTGCGATCGTCGACGAGCTGGCCGACCTGATGATGACCGCGCCGCGTGACGTCGAGGACGCCATCGTGCGGATCACCCAGAAGGCCCGGGCCGCGGGCATCCACCTGGTGCTGGCCACCCAGCGCCCGTCGGTCGACGTGGTCACCGGGCTCATCAAGACCAACGTCCCGTCCCGGCTGGCGTTCGCGACGTCGTCGCTGATCGACAGCCGGGTGATCCTCGACCAGGCCGGCGCGGAAAAGCTGATCGGCATGGGCGATGCCCTGTTCCTGCCGATGGGCGCGAATAAGACGGTGCGGCTGCAGGGCGCCTACATCACCGACGAGGAGATTCAGGCCGTCGTCGCCGCGTGCAAGAACCAGGCCGAACCCGAATACACCGAGGGCGTGACCACCGCCAAGCCCACCGGCGAACGCACCGACGTCGACCCGGATATCGGCGACGACATGGATGTCCTCCTGCAAGCGGTCGAGCTGGTGGTGTCCAGCCAGTTCGGGTCCACGTCGATGCTGCAGCGCAAGCTGCGGGTCGGCTTCGCCAAGGCCGGCCGGCTGATGGACCTGATGGAGACGCGCGGCATCGTCGGGCCCAGCGAGGGATCCAAGGCGCGCGAGGTATTGGTCAAGCCCGACGAGCTGGCCGGCGACGCTGGCGGTCGATCCGGGGCTTCGGTGACGCGTCGGCGGACGACATCAGACGACGACGAGTAACGGCGAGCAGACGCAGAATCGCACCTGTCCGCCGGCGTGTCGCGGTGCGATTCTGTGTCTGCTCGCGATGGGTTAAAGCACCAGCAGCATGCGGGAGTTGCCCAGAATGTTGGGCTTGACGTAGCTCAGGTCCAGGAATTCGGCGACGCCGATGTCATAGGACCGGCACATCTCCTCGAACACCTCGGCGGTGACGGGCGTGCCTTCGATCTCGGTGAACCCGTGCTTGCCGAAGAACTCGGTCTCGAAGGTCAACACGAACAGCCGCTCCAGCGCCAGCTCGCGAGCGACTTCGAGAAGCCGGGTGACGATCGCATGGCCGACGCCCTGGCCGGTCACCGCGGGGTCGACCGCGACGGTACGGATCTCGCCGAGGTCAGACCACAACACGTGCAACGCGCCGCAACCGATCACTTCGCCCTGGATTTCGGGGTGCTCGGCCACCCAGAACTCCTGAACGGCCTCGTAGAGCGTCACCAGGTTCTTTTCCAGCAGGATCTTTCCCGCATAGGTGTCGACCAGCCGTTTGATCGCGGGGACGTCGGACGTTCGCGCACGCCGGACGGCGAGTCGGCTGCCCTGCGAACTTTCGGTCACGGGTAACAGTATCGACATCGGACCGACATGGCGCTTCAATGCTGGTCAACGGTTATTCTGTTGCCGTGTCGGCGCAGCCTCAAACGAGTCCGATGGTAGGCCGCGTCCGCATCGCCAACCTCGCCAATTTCCTGACCGGCCTGCGGTTGGTGTTGGTCCCGATTTTCATGTTCGCGCTTGTTCTATGAGACCGGACACGACTTCGCCGGCCGGATCGTCGCTTTCGCGATCTTCGCGATTGCGTGCATCACCGACCGGTTGGACGGCGTGCTGGCCCGCAACTACGGCATGGCGACCGAGTTCGGCGCGTTCGTCGATCCCATCGCGGACAAGGCGCTGATCGGGTCGGCGCTGATCGGTCTGTCGATACTCGGTGACCTGCCGTGGTGGGTGACCGTGCTGATCCTGACCCGTGAGGTCGGGGTGACTCTGTTGCGGTTGGCCGTGATTCGGCGCGGGGTCATTCCGGCCAGTTGGGGCGGCAAACTCAAGACGGTGGTCCAGGCGCTGGCGATCGGTTTGTTCGTGCTGCCTTGGTCGGAGCTGTCGGAGCCGTTCCTGGTGGTGGCGTCGGTGGTGATGGGTATCGCGATCGTGCTCACGGTGGTCACCGGTATCGACTATGTGGTCTCGACCGTCAGAGCAGTCCGCCGCACACCCAGCTGATCGCGCGACCGGTGATTTTGTCGCTAATGGACGGGAACCAACTCCACCGCCACCCGCGTTCACCTATTAGGCTGCCGTTGGTTAGGTGCCGAGCATGGCCTGACCAAAAGGAGAGCGGGATGCCGCCATTGGTGCGTGAGGTCGTCGGCGACGTGCTGCGCCGGGCCCGGACGTCGCAGGGCCGCACGCTGCGTGAGGTTTCTGATTCAGCGCGGGTGAGCCTGGGATACCTGTCGGAGGTCGAACGCGGTCGCAAGGAGCCCTCCAGCGAGCTGCTCAACGCGATCTGCGACGCCTTGGAGGTCCCGCTGTCGGCGGTCCTCACCGACGCCGGCGAGCGGATGGCGCGCGAGGAGCGCGTGGCCCTTGCCGCGCCCGGTAGTCCGCCGAGCAACGGGGCGAGCGGTTCCACGATCGACGCCAGCACCAAGGTCGTCATTCCGCCGGTCGCGTCTTTAGCGGTGGCCTGAGCGGCCAGGGGTGGGGCGATCGGCTTTAACCCGTTAAATTGAGCGACAGGGTGAGCACCAGGTCCTATCAGGGGCCCATCCGGCGACACAAGAAACGGAGCTAACGCATGGCCAATCCGTTCGTCAAAGCGTGGAAGTACGTCATGGCGTTGTTCAACTCGAAGATCGACGAGCACGCAGACCCCAAAATCCAGATCCAGCAGGCCATCGAGGAAGCGCAGCGCACCCATCAGGCGCTGACCCAACAGGCCGCGCAAGTGATCGGCAACCAGCGGCAACTCGAGATGCGGCTCAACCGGCAGCTGGCCGATATCGAAAAGCTCCAGGTCAACGTGCGCCAGGCGCTGACGCTGGCGGACCAGGCCACCGCCGCCGGAGATGCCGCCAAGGCCACCGAGTACACCAACGCCGCCGAGGCCTTCGCGGCCCAGCTGGTGACCGCCGAGCAGGGCGTCGAAGACCTCAAAACGCTGCATGACCAGGCGCTCGGTGCGGCTGCTCAGGCCAAGAAGGCGGTCGAACAGAACGCGATGGTGCTGCAGCAGAAGATCTCCGAGCGCACCAAGCTGCTCAGCCAGCTCGAACAGGCGAAGATGCAGGAGCAGGTCAGCAATTCGCTGCGGTCGATGAGTGAGATCGCCGCGCCCGGCAACACCCCGAGCCTTGACGAGGTGCGCGACAAGATCGAACGCCGGTACGCGAATGCGCTCGGGCAGGCCGAACTCGCGCAGAGTTCGGTGCAGGGCCGGATGATCGAGGTTCAGCAGGCCGGCGTGGAGATGGCCGGGCATTCCCGGCTGGAGCAGATCCGCGCGTCCATGCGCGGCGACGCCCTGCCGACGGGCGGGACGCCTGCCGCGCCGGCGCCAGCCCCGCGACTCCCGCCGCCAACCCGGCCAGCGGTGGGCCCGTACCCGAGAAGCCGCTCGGGCAGTAGCGGGGCGGTCTTCAGGTGGTGGTGAGGGCGACTTCGCGCGGGCCTTGGCGCGCGCTGCTGCAGCGAGGTTTCGACACCGCCACTGAACTGTCCGCTTCGGTCGCCCACCGGATCAGCGCCGCCACCGATCCGCGCGCACGGCTGCTGCGCCGCCGCCGCCGCGCGCTGCGGTGGGCGTTGATATTCGGCGCGGGGTGTCTGTTTTGGGCGGCGGTGACGGCGCGTGCTGGCGGCTTGGGGCTGGTTCGCGTTGCTGCTCGAGATCACCGGGTTCGTCGCGGCCGTACAGGCCATTCCGGCGACGTTGCTGCTGTTTCGCTATCGCTGGCTGCGATCGGAAACGCTGCCGGCGCCGCGGCCCAGCCACCGTTCGTAGGCTGCCCACACCGGGTTCGGCCGCGCGGCCCGCGATGTCCGCGCTGGGAGCTTCCGAACGAGGCTTCTTCTCGTTGTTGGGTGTGATGGAGCGCGGCGAGATGTTGCCGGCCGCCGAGATCCGTGACCTGACGGCCGCGGCCAACCGAACCTCCGCGGCAATGGCGGCGACTGCCACAGAGGTTGTCTCGATGGAACGGGCGGCGCACTACTCCGAATCTTCGCGGTCGTATCTGGTCCCCACCATCAATGCGTTCACCGCGCAGTTGAGCGCCGGCGTCCGTCAGTACAACGAAATGGTCACCGCCGCAGCGCAATTAGTCTCTTCGGCCAACCGCGAACCCGGCCCGGGAGCCGGCGTCGGCTCAGCGGCGACACAGCAGCGTTACCGCGCCGAGCTGGTCGAGGCTACCGACCGTCTGCTCGGTTGGGCGCAGGCGTTCGACGAACTGGGCGGACTGCCTCGCAGATAGCCCCTATACGGGACCGGACGGCGGCGTCGAATCGGGTCGGGGACCGTAGCGGTCGATGTATGCCTGGTGCATGGGGGCATCGCGCTTGCGGGCGCGTTCGTCGACGAGGTCGGGGTCGAGATTGTGCACCTGCAGCATGTGCCGGCGCCACACTTTGTTCAGCGCATGCGAGAAGTACACGAACGGAATGAGGATCGGCAGCGTCATGCTCAGGTGGACGTCCAGCGTCGTCGGGACCAGCCAGAACGGCGCGAGCACCAACACGGCGGGAACGGCGACGCGGAGCATCATCCTGCGGGTGGCGCCCTTGCCGGCCAGGTCGTTGCGCACCCAATCCCGCATCGAATCGGGCAGCCGCGCCCCGTAGCAGTAGCGGAGGTACTGCCACCAGCCAGGTTTCTGCATGTAAGTCATGTTAACGGTGCGACCAGTGCGACCGGTGCGACCGGTGCGACCCGTGCGCGAAACGCGCAGTTCAGGGGTGGAGCGCAGCTACCCAAGCCCCTACACTAAAGCCGTATCGATACCTCGGTGAAGACCCGTTGGGAGGATTGATATGTCGTTGGTGATCGCGGCCCCTGAGTTGACGGCCGACACGGCAGCGGATTTGGCGAATATCGGTTCGACGCTCACCGCGGCGCACATGGTGGCGGCGACCCAGACCATAGCGGTGGCTCCCGCCGCAGCCGATGAGGTATCGGCGAATATCGCGCAGCTGTTTTCCCAACATGCCCAGGACTATCAGGCGCTGGCCGGGCGGGCGGCGGCGTTTCATGAACAGTTTGTACAGCACTTGACTTCCAGCGCGGCGGCCTATGTCAGCGCCGAGGCCGCCAACGCCACATTGTTGGGGCTCGTGACCGCGGGCGCTAACGCGATCGGGGGCGCGATCGTCGCCTTCGGGAATCAATTGGTCAATTTGTTCAATGCCATCTGGAGCCAATTACCGGGTTTGTTATTAACTCTTACGGAAGCAGCGCCTGCCGTACTAGCAGTTATTGCATTGTCGCTTAGCGGTATTGGCATCTTATTGCTCGTTGCACTGGCGGCCGTATTTCTACTTGCAGCCCTCTAGAACGTCGCCTTGAGCGACGGCAGCACCAGCGCCGCCAGGCCACGCGCAGTCGACTTGAACATGTCGAAGAAATCAAAGTAGTCGCGCCACAGGGTGATTCGCCCGTCGTGGACTTCGAACACCCCACACACCCAGAACTGCAGCCGCAGCGGGCCGATGATCAGCGCGTCGGTGCGCTCGGTGAGCACCGCGGCGCCGTCGGCGGCAATGCGGTGGATCTTCACCTCGAACGCGGTCTTGCCGCCATCCATCCGGCGGAACAGCTTCATCGCCTTGCTGCGGCCATGGATCGTCGGCAATCCGACGTTTTCGTAGACGAGGTTGTCGTCCAGGCACGCATCCGCGGTCTCGTAGTCCACGTCCTGCAGCGCGTTCAGGAAAACCTCGACCGTGCGAGTGTTCTCAGCGGTTGTCTCAGTCAGCTCGGTCATGGTTGCCAGCGTAGGCCGCGGCGCTGTGGCAGGGTAGGGCGGTGCGCGTCGCCGTTGTCGCCGGGCCGGATCCCGGGCACTCGTTTCCGGCGATCGCGCTGTGCCAACGCTTCTGCGAAGCGGGCGACGCGCCGACGTTGTTCACCGGGGCGGAGTGGATTGAAGCCGCCCGCGTCGCCGGCGTTGACGCTATTGCGCTGGACGGGCTGGTGGCCCTCGACGACGACCTCGACGCCGGCGCCAGAATCCACCGGCGTGCCGCGCGGATGGCGGTGCTCAACGTGCCCGCGCTGCGTGACCTGGCGCCCGACCTGGTGGTGTCCGATGTCATCACCGCGGGCGGTGGCATGGCGGCCGAGCTGTTGGGGATCCCGTGGATAGAGCTCAGCCCGCATCCGCTGTACCTGCCGTCCAAGGGCCTGCCGCCGATCGGCAGCGGACTGGCGCCGGGCACCGGCATCGGTGGACGGCTGCGGGATGTCACGATGCGGGCGTTCACGGCGCGGTCCCTGCGTGCGGGACTGCGAGAGCGCGCGGCCGCGCGGGTCGAGATCGGATTGCCGGCCCGCGACCCGGGGCCGCTGCGCCGGCTGATCGCCACGCTGCCCGCGTTGGAGGTGCCTCGTCCGGACTGGCCGGCCGAGGCCGTCGTGGTGGGCCCGTTGCACTTCGAACCGACCGATCGGGTGCTGGACATCCCCCCGGGCCCCGGGCCGGTGGTGGTGGTCGCGCCGTCGACCGCGTTGACCGGAACCGTTGGACTGGCAGAAGTTGCGCTGGACTGCCTGACGCCGGGAGAAACGCTGCCGGCGGGGTCACGGCTGGTGGTGTCGCGTCTTGGCGGTGCGGACCTGCCGATACCGCCGTGGGCGGTGGTCGGGCTGGGACGGCAGGATGAGCTGCTGAGGCATGCCGACCTGGTGATCTGCGGGGGCGGTCACGGGATGGTGGCCAAGACGTTGTTGGCCGGGGTGCCCCTGGTGGTGGTTCCCGGTGGCGGTGATCAGTGGGAGATGGCGAATCGGGTGGTGCGGCAGGGCAGTGCGCGGCTGATCCGGCCGTTGACCGCCGACGCACTGGTGTCCGCGGTCAACGAGGTGCTGTCCTCGTCGGCCTGTCGCGAGGCCGCGCAACGGGCCGCCGCCAGCGTCGCCGGGGTCGCCGATCCGGTGCGGGTGTGCCACGAAGCGCTGGCGCTGGCCGGGTAGCCGGCTGGCGCGGCTGGTAAATTGGCTCGGGTGCGGCTGACGGAGTTCAACGATCGGGTGGTCCTGCGGTTCGGCACTGCCTACGGCGCGTCCGTGCTGGCCGACCATGTGCTGACCGGCTTCGGTGGCCGTACCGCCGCCCAGGCGATCGAAGCGGGTGTCGAGCCTCGCGACGTCTGGCGGGCGTTGTGCGTCGACTTCGACGTGCCCCGCGACCAGTGGTGACCAGGCTGCTGGGATTGAGCCTTCGCACAGGGCGTGGTTGGCGAAAGAATCGTGCTCTGACCGCAGTTTCGGCGCCATCAGCTCAGGCTCGGCTCGTCAAGCGCGCAATCGCCGCATAGCGATCCCCCCGGTATCCGGTAGAAG
>CAWKKH010000005.1:0-136483 GCA_963850135.1 uncultured Actinomycetota bacterium
CCGCAATGCCTTCGGGTCGATATCCTCGCGAATAAGGCGCAATTCCGTGTCGGTCGGCAACCTGGTCTCTTTGGCCTCGTCCAGCCCATGGACCTCGAAAGAGGTCGCTTCGCGCACCTCTTCGGGTGACACCCCGGGGTGCAGGCTCAGCGCCCGCATCGTGCCGCCCGGGCTGCCGAAGTCGAACACCCCGAGGTTGGACACCACTCGGTAGACGTTCGCGAACCGAAACGCAGGGTTGTCCGCGTCGATCTTGTCGGTGCCGATACCGCACACGACATCGACGGTCTCGCAGAACACCCGTTTGGAATGACTGCCGACCCAGTAGCTGGTCGCGTGGTTGATCGCGTTGCCCGGCGCACCGCGCAGGCCGAACATCTGCCGGGTGGGGTGCTGTAGCGGCCCGAACGCCGAGAGGTTCTGATTGCCATAGCGGTCAACCTGATTGGCACCCATCACGACATGCCTGCGCCCCCAGGCCAGCGTCTCGAACACGCGGCCAAACGGCATCCAGCCTTCGATGGCTCCGGTCTTGCCGAGTGCGGGGGTGTCCGCGAGCAGCTGCGCCTCGCCGTCGGTCAGCGCGATGTCGGGGGAGAAGGTCAACCGCGCTAGTCGCGCTCCGACCGAGGCCATGTTACTCATCGGGCTGACCATGATTTCGCCCGCATCCCGGAACAGCTCGGCGCAGGCGACCGCGCATACTTCGGCTCGAGTGCTCATGATCGGGCCTCCTCAGCGAAAGCACGAACGGCAGCTTGATAATCCTCTTCGCTGCCAGACAGATAGGTTGCTACGAACTGCCGCCAGCCATCCTCCGTCGCGGCCGCCTCGGCATAATGGCGCTGGAACTTTTCGTCGCGACCGTAATCCGGCGCGGCGGTGGTGAAGTGGGCGCCGTTAGGTGCTTCCACCACCGCGTCGACCATCATCCGGTTCACCAGTAGCGCCTGCGGGGGCACGGCTTTCATCAACTCTTGCGTCGAAACCACGCGCTCCACCGACAGGTACCGCCTGTCAGCGGCCATCAGGAAAAGGTCGTCGAAGTAGGGATCGATGCCTGTGTAGGCCGCATTGCCCTGACTGTCACCAAGATTGAGGTGCACGAAGGCGGCGTCCAGTCGCAGCGCCGGCATGGCGATCAACGTCTCGTGGCCGCCGGTCTGGTGCGGGGTACGGGCTGGTAACAGTCTCTAGTTCGCCCTCCCAGAAATCCGGGACCGAGCTGCCCAGTCCGGCCCGGATGGGCAGGAATGGCAGCCGCTGGGCCGCCGCCTGCAACCCGCAGCGCAGCATGCCCTCGTCCATTTCGCGGGCCTCGATGGACCCGGTGGTGCGCGCCTTGGCGAACCACGGGTCGTAGAACGGCGGCGAGTCCAGCGAGACGAAGCCGTAGTAGGCGCGCTTAACCTTGCCCGCCGAGCAGAGCAGCCCGAGGTCTGGTCCGCCATAGGTGACGACGGTCAGATCGGTGACATCGGTGCGCAATATGGCACGGACGAAGGCCATCGGTTTGCGTCGTGATCCCCAGCCGCCGATGCCGATGGTCATGCCGGAGCGCAATTCGGCGACGGCCGCGTCGAGGGTGGTTCTCTTATCGGTCAATTCCATTCTCCCCCAAGCCCCTTTGCTGCATCGGCGCTATCTTTCAACGCGTCGCGGTGCTCGTCGGACACCCCGGCAAGGTTGAGCTCAAACGTAAAGCCCTGTTCCATGCGGTAACTCGAGTTAACCCGCTGCACGTCGATCAAATTGAGGGCCTCCTTGGCCGCGCGGATAACCCGGGTGTCCTTGACCGCGATGTCGCGGGCCACCCGCAACGCGGCCTCGTCGAGCTCCGCGCGGGGCACCACCTCATGCACCGAACCGAAATGGTGCAGGGTGGCCGCATCCACGGTGGCGGCGGTGAAGAAAAGCCGCCGCATCATGTGTTGGGGCACCAGCCGGGACAGGTGGGTGGCCGCGCCGAGCGCGCCACGCTCGACCTCCGGCAGTCCAAACGTGGCGTCGTCGGAGGCGACGATGACATCGGCGTTGCCGACCAGCCCGATGCCGCCGCCGACGCAGAATCCGTTGACCGCGGCGACCACCGGGACCGCGCACTCATAGACCGCGCGGAATGCGGCGAAGCAGCCGCGATTGGCGTCGATCAGTGCGCCAAATCCTTCGGTGCGCTGCATCTCTTTGATGTCCACCCCGGCGTTGAAGCCGCGGCCCTCGGCGCGCAGGATGACCACGTGCGTATCGGGGCGATTGCCGGCGGCGGTAATCGCTTCGCCGAGTTCGAACCAGCCCTGCGACGGAATGGCGTTGACGGGCGGGTAGTCAACGGTCACCGCGACTATTCCCGGTTCAGTGGTGCTGGTTGTGATCGTCAAATTGGACTTCCTTCGGAAAAACAAGCGGTAGCTACCTAAGCAAGCACTTGCTTGGTACGCTAGCACAGTGACGGGATCCGAAGCAGTCCCCCTTCTTGGGCAAGCCATCAATTTCGGATTGGCCGGTCGGGTGGTTCTGGTCACCGGCGGCGTTCGCGGGGTTGGTGCCGGTATCAGTTCGGTTTTCGCCAAACAGGGCGCGACCGTGGTGACCTGCGCCAGACGCGCCGTCGAGGGCTTGCCCTATGAATTCCATTCCTGCGACGTTCGCGACGAGGAAGCGGTCGAGGCGTTGATCGACGCGATCGTCGAGCGGCACGGGCGGCTTGACGTCGTCGTCAACAATGCCGGAGGTTCGCCGTATCGTGCTGACCGCCGATTCCAGTGCGAAGTTCAACCGCAAGATCATCGAGCTCAATCTCATTGGTGGGCTGTTGGTTTCGCAGTTCGCGAACGACGAAGATGCAGGACCAGTCGGGCGGCGGGTCGATCGTCAACATCTGTAGCCTCAGCGGCCGGCGGCCGTCACCGGGCACCGGCGCGTACGGGGCGGCCAAGGCCGGCTTGGAGAGCCTGACCCAGACACTGGCCGTGGAGTGGGGCCCCAAGGTCCGGGTGAACGCGTGTAGTGGTCGGCATGGTCGAGACCGAGCAGGCCGATCTGTTCTACGGCGATGCCGCGTCGATCGCCGCGATCTCCAAGAATGTGCCATTGGGCCGACTGGCCATTCCTGAGGATATCGGTTGGGCCGCGGCATTTTTGGCATCGGATACCGCGTCCTATATCAGCGGCGCCTCGTTGGAGGTGCACGGCGGCGGCGAGCCGCCGCACTATCTGGCAACAACGACCGCGAGCGCGGTCAAGTAGAGGAGACAGGAAGATATGGGGCTAGTTGACGGCCGCGTGGTCATCGTCACCGGAGCGGGTGGCGGCATTGGGCGCGCCCATGCGTTGGCTTTCGCCGCCGAGGGTGCGCGCGTAGTAGTCAACGACATCGGGGTAGGGCTGGACGGTTCGCCCGCCGGCGGCGGCAGCGCGGCGCAGGGCGTGGTCGACGAGATCACTGCAGCCGGCGGCGAAGCCGTGGCCAACGGCTCCAACATCGCGGACTGGGGTCAAGCGGCCGGCCTCGTCACGACCGCCGTCGAGACGTTCGGTGGGCTGGATGTCTTGGTGAACAACGCCGGGATCGTGCGCGACAGAATGATGGCCAACACGAGCGAAGAAGAATTCGACGCCGTCATCGCCGTACACCTCAAGGGCCATTTCGCGACGATGCGGCACGCCGCGTCGTACTGGCGCGGGCTGTCCAAAGAGGGCAAAACCGTTGATGCGCGGATCATTAACACCAGCTCTGGCGCGGGCCTGCAGGGCAGCGTGGGGCAGGGCAACTACAGTGCCGCCAAGGCCGGCATAGCGGCGATGACGCTGGTTGCCGCGGCCGAAATGGGCCGTTACGGCGTCACCGTAAACGCGATCGCGCCGTCGGCCCGCACCCGGATGACCGAGACCGTCTTTGCGGAGATGATGGCGACGCAGGGCGACGATTTCGACGCCATGGCGCCGGAAAACGTATCGCCACTGGTGGTCTGGCTGGGCAGCGCCGAATCGCGCGACATCACCGGCCAGGTGTTCGAGGTCGAGGGCGGCAAGATCCGGGTCGCCGAGGGCTGGGCGCACGGCCCGCAGATCGATAAGGGCGCGCGCTGGGATCCGGCCGAGCTGGGGCCGGTCGTCAGCGATCTGCTGGCAAAGTCGCGGCCGCCGGTTCCGGTCTACGGGGCCTAGACGGCCTAAAGCGCCTAAAGCGCCACGGTAATGAAATCAAGGCGCCAGAGGGATTGAAATAGGCCCGATTGCGAATTTTTCGGTGGCATCGACGGTGGGTGTCGGCGATCGCCGGCTTTGCATTACGCACTCGGCGATCTCTCGAATCGTGCGTCGCCCATCAATAAATTCCACAAATGGTAACTGCGCCGCGCTGAGATTCAGACGCCAATCCGATTTGAAGATCTCGGTTCCTGAAAGGCCGCAGCGATATCGCATCAGTGGAACGTAATTGAGGGACGCACGCGTCGAAAAATCGATGTCGTAGCTTTCTTTCGGCCGCCCGGGCCCCGCCGCGACGAAAAGATGGCAAGCATTGAGCGTTTTGGTGCGTTCCATGATGGACCACATCTTGATCTCGGGCAACGCGTTCATGGCTGTCATAAAACTCGCCTCTCGGCGCATGTAGAGCCCGGAAATAATGCGGGTAATACGGCGCTCTGTTAAACCAGCGACTGGAATTTCAATCCAGCGGAGGTGACAAGATCGATGCAGTCTTCGACGGTGTAACTGCGGTCGCGACCGTGCAGAAACGTATCCACCAGCCCGGCATCGAACGCCAAATCCGGCGCGATTCTTCGATAGCTCTGGATAGGATGTTCTTCGTTTAAGTTTGCGAGCGTCTCTTTTACCATCTCAACCGATTCTTCGTCTTGGCGCAGTCCTAAGTCATTGAAGACCGATTGCATCAATTCGACCCCGATTCGGCCGTACCGCGCGTACAGCATCAGTGCGACCACGCCGTCCGGCCGCAGGCACGAGGCGAGCGCTTGCATGCCGATCTTTGGCTCTGCCAGGTGGTGGAGCACCCCGGTTGAGATGACGAGGTCGAAGTCGAGTCCCAGCGTCGCCGCCTCTTCGATCGGAAGCAGGTGTAGCTCCAGATTCGATAGCCCGTGCTTGTCTTTGAGATAGTGCTCGTGGTCCAGTGACGGCTGGCTGATATCGATGGCCATAACTTTGGCGTCGCGGATTCATGTACGCGAAAACCGCCGCCTGGTTGGTGCCGCAGCCGGCGATCAAAATGTCAAGATCGGGTTTGTACTCCCGATCGGGCCATAGGATGCGGTGCGCGTGACTGGGGTCGAACCACTGCCAATCACGCTGGCACCACGAGTCCAGGTCCTCGATCGGTTCGGGGTAGGTCCATTTCTCGTATTGCGCGGGAGACAACATCGCTCCGTGGGTCGTGCTTCATTCGGGTGCCTCCTCGCTTGACTTCCGTCCTAGCAGGATCCTAGGGATCGCAGATCACGATCGGGATCACCCGATCGGTCCACGACTGGTAGTCGTCCAGCGTGGGGTACATGGCAGCCAACTTCGGCCAGTACTCGTCGCGCTCGTCGGCGGTGGCATCCCGCGCCTCCAGCTGCAGCACCTCGCCCTTGATCTGAACGGACACTTTTGGATTCGCCTTGAGGTTGAGATACCACATCGGGTTCGTGTCGCGGCCGCCCTGCGAGGCCACCAGGATCACGCGGCCGCCTTCGCGCAGGTAAAGCAGCGGGCTCACGCGTGGCTCGCCGCTCTTGCGGCCGGTCGTGGTCAGCAGCGCAACGGGACTGCTTTGGAACGTGCCGCCGAGTTTTCCGTTGCTGAGCCGGTAGACCAACGTGGTGGCACGGCCCATCCACTTCATGACGAAGGTGACCCAAGGCGCGTTCAACGCACGCGGCGGCGATTTCGGCATGGTGTTTGCAGCTTCTAACGTTGGATGAATGGTTGAAAGCGGACCTTGATGTGCTGGATTTCGGCTTTTCCGCTTGGGCTTTCGGCCGGGATCAGCGAAGGTTTCGTCAACCCGCGCGGCCACTCGCCGGCCGCCGAACGCCACCTTGGTCAGCACGTCGTAACGCCGCGTGCACCTGGTCGCCGGCGATGCGGTAGTCCGGAGGCGTCGTCTCGGCGACGATCCGGTACTGGAGTCCGCGATTGAGGCTGCGCCGCAGGTGATTTCCGGAAAACCCGTTCTTGACGCCCTGTTCGATGCGGGTGCATGCGGCCGCGAACGGGACCGCGTCGCCGTCACGGCTGACCAGCGCGTCGATGTAGGCCTGCGCCGCGGCGATGCGGCTTTCTTCGGAGACGACCACCGACCAGCTAAATCCGTTCGATGATGGTGCCGGTGGACAGCGCGCCGCCGGCGCACATGGTGATCAACGCGGTGGTTTGATCGGTGCGCTCCAGCTCGTGCAACGCGGTGGTGATCAGTCGGCTGCCGGTACAGCCCACCGGGTGACCCAGCGCGATCGCGCCGCCGTTGACGTTGACCTTGTCCATGTCCGGGTTGTGCACCCGCGCCCAGGACAGCACGACCGAGGCGAACGCCTCGTTGATCTCGGTGATGTCGATGTCGCCCATCTTCATGCCGGCCTTCTCGAGCACCTTCGCGGTCGACTGCACCGGACCGTCGAGGTGGTAGTAGGGCTCCGCGCCGACCAGCGCTTGGCTGACGATCCGGGCCCGCGGCCGCAGCCCGAGCGCCTTGGCCTTGTCCTCGTCCATCCACAACACGGCCGCCGCGCCGTCGGAGATCTGCGACGACGTACCCGCGGTGTGGATCCCGCCCTCCATGACCGGCTTGAGCTGGCTCAGCCCTTCCAGCGTGGTGTCGCGCAGGCCCTGGTCGCGGGAGACCATGTGCCGGTCGCTGGTGGGCTGCTTCTGCTCGTCGAGCACCGGCGCTTCGATCGGCGAGATTTCCCGGTCGAAGCGGCCCTCGTCCCAGGCCCGCTTGGCGTGCAACTGCGACGCGAATCCGAATGCGTCGATGTCTTCGCGGGTGATGCCGCGCCGCTTGGCGATCCGCTCGGCGGCGGTGAACTGGTCGGGCAGGTCGATGTCCCACGACTCGGCGCGCCAATTGCGGTCGGGGCCGGCGTTGGCGCCCAGCCCGACGCGGCTCATCGCCTCGACGCCGCACGCGATGCCGACGTCGATCGCCCCGATCGCGATCAGGCCGGCGATCAGATGGTTGGCCTGCTGGCCGCTGCCGCACTGGCAGTCCACGGTGGTGGCGCCGACCTGCTCGGGCAGGCCCGCGGTCAACCAAGCCGTCCGGGTGATGTTGTTGGACTGCTCGCCGTACTGCGTCACGCAACCGCCGATGAGCTGCTCGACGTCGCCGGCGTCGATGCCGGCCTTCTCGCACGAGCGCCTTCTGCACGCCGCCCAGCAGCTCGGTGGCGTGCAGTCCGGACAGCCATCCGTCGCGCTTGCCGATCGGGCTGCGGGTGGCTTCAACGATTACCGGGTTACCCATGCAGCCAGGCTAGAACACGTTTCATTACTATGACAAGCGAGGACGCCGCACCGCCTTTTGTCTGCGGTGGAGGCATGTTTTACTGGCACTAGAACACGTTGCAATTCAGGAGAGCACCCCAATGGCACCCCCAAATATTCCGGCTGACTTCGACTTCCTCGATCCCGACGTCAACCTGGTCGGACTTCCCGTGGCCGAGCTTGCCCAGCTCCGCGAGTCCGAACCGATCCACTGGGTCGACGTGCCCGACGGCTGCGGAGGCTTCGAAGACAACGGCTACTGGCTTCTCAGCAAGCACGCCGACGTCAAGGAGGTGTCGCGCCGCAGCGACATCTTCTCCAGCTGGCAGAACGGCGCCATCCCGACGTGGCCCAAGGAGATGACGCGCGAGACCGTCGAGATGCAGCGCAGCGTCATGCTCAACATGGACGCCCCGCACCACACCCGGCTGCGCAAGATCATCTCCCGCGGCTTCACCCCCCGCGCGATCGGCCGGCTGGAGGAGGAGCTCGCCCAGCGCGCCCAGAACATCGCCAAGAGCGCGGCCGCCGCGGGCGCCGGTGACTTCGTCGAGCAGGTGTCGTGCGAGCTTCCGCTGCAGGCCATCGCCGGCCTGCTGGGCGTGCCGCAGGACGATCGCGACAAGCTGTTCCGCTGGTCCAACGAGATGACCGGCGGCGAGGATCCCGATTACGCCGACGTCGATCCCGCGCAGTCGTCGATGGAACTGATCATGTACGCGATGGCGATGGCCGACGAGCGGGGCAAGAACCCGACCGACGACATCGTCACGACCTTGATCCAGGCCGACATCGACGGCGAGAAGCTCTCCGACGACGAGTTCGGCTTCTTCGTCATCATGCTCGCGGTGGCGGGCAACGAGACCACCCGCAACTCGATCACGCACGGCATGATCGCGTTCGCGAACAACCCGGATCAGTGGGAGCTGTACAAGAAGGAACGTCCGTCGACCACCGCCGACGAGATCGTCCGCTGGGCGACGCCGGTGTCGGCATTCCAGCGCACCGCCAACGAGGACATCGAGCTGAGCGGCGTGCAGATCAAGAAGGGCCAGCGGCTGGTGATGTCCTACCGGTCGGCCAACTTCGACGAAGAGGTCTTCGAGGACCCCCACTCGTTCAACATCCTGCGCGACCCGAATCCGCACGTCGGATTCGGCGGCACCGGTGCGCATTACTGCATCGGCGCCAACCTGGCCCGGATGACGATCAACCTGATCTTCAACGCCGTCGCCGACCACATGCCGGACCTCAAGCCGCTGTCGGAGCCCGAGCGGCTGCGGTCGGGCTGGCTCAACGGCATCAAGCACTGGCAGGTCGACTACACGGGCACGGGCGTGGCGAAGTGACCGATTCACTGATGGACTTCGAGCTCACCGCCACGCAGCAGGCGGTCGCCGACGTGGTCACGTCGGTGTTGGACCGGGATAACTCGTGGAATGCTCTGGTCGAGGGCGGTGTGACGGCGCTGCCGGTGCCGGAACGCCTCGGCGGCGACGGTGTGGGTCTGCCCGAGGTCGGGACGGTGCTGACCGAGGTGGGCCGCCACGGCGCCATCACGCCGGCGCTGGCAACGCTGGGTCTTTGGCGTGGTTCCGCTACTCGACCTGGCCTCCGACGAGCAGCAGGACCGTTTTCTGGCCGGGGTCGCCAAGGGTGGGGTGCTGACCGCGGCGCTCAACGAACCCGGCGCGGCGCTGCCGGACCGGCCCGCCACCACCTTTCGCGGTGGCCGGTTGTCGGGCACCAAAGTTGGTGTCGGATATGCCGAACAAGCCGATTGGCTGATCGTGACGGCCGACAGCGCGGTGGTGGTGGTGTCGCCGAAGGCCGACGGCGTGCGGCTGGTCAAGACGCCGACGTCGAACGGCGCGGACGAGTACGCGGTGACGTTCGACGGCGTGGCGGTGGCCGACTCCGATGTTCTGGCCGGCGCGACCGCGCACGGGTCAACCAGCTGGTGCTGGCGATGATCGGCGCATTCACCGACGGCCTGGTGGCTGGGGCCCTGCGCCTCACCGCTGACTACGTGGGAGAGCGCAAGCAGTTCGGCAAACCGCTGTCCACCTTCCAGACCGTGGCCGCGCAGCTTGCCGAGGTTTATATCGCTTCGCGCACAATTGGGTTGGTGGCGACATCGGTGATCTGGAGGCTGTCTGAGGGCAGGGATGCCGATGACGACCTGGACGTGCTCGGGTACTGGATTACGTCGCAGGCACCGCGGGTGATGCAGATCTGCCATCACCTGCACGGCGGCATGGGGATGGACATCACCTACCCGATGCACCGCTATTACTCCACGATCAAAGACCTGACCCGGCTTCTGGGTGGGCCTTCTCATCGCCTCGACCTGGTGGGAGCGCAATGTTCATCGAACTGACTCCGGAGCAACGACAGCTGCAAGCCGAGCTGCGGCAATACTTTTCGAATCTCATCTCGTCCGACGAGATGAAGGCGATGGAGAAGGACCGCCACAACGAGGCCTACCGCGCGGTGATCCGGCGGATGGGCAAGGATGGCAAGCTCGGCGTCGGATGGCCGAAGGAGTTCGGCGGCCACGGCTTCGGTCCCATCGAACAGTCAATCTTCGTCAACGAGGCCCATCGGGCCGACGTGCCGCTGCCCGCGGTGACGCTGCAGACGGTGGGCCCCACCCTGCAGCGGTTCGGCAGCGAGCTGCAGAAGAAGAAGTTCCTGCCGTCGATCCTGGCCGGTGAGGTGCACTTCGCGATCGGTTACACCGAGCCGGAGGCGGGCACCGACCTGGCGTCGCTGCGGACCACCGCCGTGCGTCAGGGTGACGAGTACATCGTCAACGGGCAGAAGGTCTTCACCACCGGTGGACACGACGCCGACTACATCTGGCTGGCCTGCCGCACCGACCCGGATGCCGTTAAGCACAAAGGCATTTCGATCCTGATCGTCGACACCAAGGATCCCGGCTACTCGTGGACGCCGATCATCCTGTCCGACGGTGCCCACCACACCAACGCGACGTACTACAACGACGTGCGGGTGCCGGCCGACATGCTGGTCGGCGAGGAGAACGCCGGATGGCGACTGATCACCACCCAGCTCAACAACGAGCGGGTGATGCTCGGCCCGGCCGGCCGCACCGCCAGCATCTACGACCGGGTGCACGACTGGGCTTCCAAGCCCGGTGGCAACGGAGTCACCCCGATCGATCATGACGACGTCAAGCGGGCGCTCGGTGAGATCTATTCGATGTGGCGGATCAACGAGTTGTTGAACTGGCAGGTCGCCGCAGGCGGCGAGGACATCAACGTGGCCGACGCCGCATCGACGAAAGTCTTTGGTACCGAGACGCATTCAGTACATCGGGCGGCTCGCCGAGGAGATCGTCGGCAAGTACGGCAACCCCGCCGAGCCGGAGACCGCCGAACTGCTCGACTGGCTGGACTCGCAGACCAAGCGCAACCTGGTCATCACCTTCGGCGGAGGCGTCAACGAAGTCATGCGTGAGATGATCGCGGCTTCGGGTCTCAACGTGCCGCGGGTGCCTAGGTGACGCGAGCATCCAGGAGTCAATCGCAGAAATCACGTCCACTGTCGTCGCCAAGCAGCGCGACGCCAGGGATCCGGTGAACGTGCCGACGATCAAGAAATGGGTGGAAGCCCTTGGGGACCGCAACCCGATCTACACCGACGAGGCCGCGGCCCGCGCGGCCGGACATCCGGGACTTGTCGCCCCGCCCGCAATGATTCAGGTATGGACGATGTTCGGCCTAAGCGGCGAGCGTCCGACCGACGATCCCATGGGCCCGCTGATGGAGCTGTTCGACGGCGCGGGGTACGTCGGTGTGGTGGCCACCAACTGCGAGCAGACCTACCACCGGTACCTGCGGCCTGGCGAGCAGGTCAGCATCGCCTCCGAGATGCGCGACGTGGTCGGCCCGAAGCAGACCGCGCTCGGTGAGGGCTGGTTCATCAACCAGCACATCACCTGGCGTGTCGGCGACGAGGACGTCGCCGAGATGGCTTGGCGCATATTGAAATTCAAGCCTCGCGAGCCTGAACAGGCGCCGTCGGCGGTGCCCGAGGATCTGGATCCCGACGCCATGATGCGCCCCGCGTTGTCGCGGGACACCGCCTTCTTTTGGGAGGGCGTCGCGGCGCACGAACTGCGTATCCAGCGGCGGCCCGACGGCACCCTGCAGCATCCGCCGGCACCCGCGGTCTGGCAGGACAAAGACGAGCCGATCGATTACGTGGTGGCCGGCGGCAAGGGCTCGGTGTACAGCTTCGTGGTGCACCACGCGCCCAAGGTGCCGGGGCGCACGCTGCCCTTCGTCATCGCTCTGGTCGAGCTCGAAGAGGGCGTACGGATGCTCGGTGAGCTGCGCAACGTTGATCACGCCGACGTGAAGATCGGAATGCCCGTGCACGCAACGTATATCGATTTCCCGGCCGGCGACGCCGGACCGGAGTGGACCCTGTACGCCTGGGAGCCTGCGGCATGAGCGCGCCGGCGATCGCAGTGGGCACCGTGCTGCCCGAACTCAAGATCTACGGCGACCCCACTTTCATCATCTCGACGGCAATTGCGACCCGGGACTACCAGGATGTGCACCACGACCGGGACAAAGCGCAGGCCAAGGGATCCAAGGACATCTTCGTCAACATCCTCACCGACACTGGACTGGTGGAGCGATTCTTGACGGACTGGGCTGGTCCGTCGGCGTTGATCAAGTCGATCGGGTTGCGGCTTGGGGTGCCGTGGTACGCCTACGACACGATCACCTTCTCCGGTGAGGTGACCGCGGTGCAGGACGGGCTGATTACGGTGAAGGTGTTTGGCCGCAACAGCCTCGGCGACCACGTCATCGCGACGGCCACACTCACGATCGGGGGCGCATAGTGTTGTCGCGCAAGGCGGCCATCGTCGGCATCGGTGCCACCGACTTTTCGAAGAACTCGGGACGAAGCGAGTTGCGCCTTGCGGCCGAGGCGGTGCGTGACGCGTTAGACGACGCCGGTCTGAGCCCGTCTGACGTCGACGGCCTGACCACATTCACGATGGACACCAACAACGAGACCGCGGTAGCCCGTGCGGCCGGCATCGGTGACCTGAAGTTTTTCGCCCAGACAGGCTACGGCGGGGGTGCCGCGTGCGGGACCGTGTTGCACGCGGCGATGGCGGTCGCTACCGGTGTGGCCGACGTCGTGGTGGCGTACCGGGCGTTCAATGAGCGGTCCGGTATGCGATTCGGCCAGGTTCAGACCCGGTTGGCGGGAAGCGCGGGCGTCCAGGCTGATTCGACGGCGGCCGACAATTCCTTTTCGTATCCGCATGGCCTGTCGACGCCCGCCGCGCAGGTGGCCATGATCGCCCAGCGGTATATGCACTGGTCCGGCGCCACCAGCCGCGACTTCGGCGCCATCTCGGTGGCCGACCGCAAGCACGCCGCGAAAAACCCGAAGGCTTACTTCTACGAGAAGCCGATAACCATTGAGGATCACCAGAATTCACGGTGGATCGCGGAGCCGTTGCGGTTGCTGGACTGCTGCCAGGAGACCGATGGCGCGGTGGCGATCGTGGTGACGTCCCCCGAGCGCGCGCGTGACCTGCAGCATCGCCCGGCGGTCATCGAGGGGGCGGCGCAGGGCTCCAGCCCCGACCAGTACACGATGGTCAGCTACTACCGCCCCGAATTGGGTCTGCCCGAGATGGGTTTGGTGGGTAAGCAACTCTGGCAGCAGTCCGGCCTGAGGCCGGCCGATATCCAGACCGCGATCATTTATGACCACTTCACCCCGTTCACTCTGATTCAGTTGGAGGAGTTGGGATTCTGTGGCCGGGGCGAAGCCAAAGACTTCGTCGCGGATGGCGCGGTAGAGGTGGGTGGCCGGCTTCCGATCAACACGCACGGCGGTCAACTGGGTGAGGCCTACATCCACGGGATGAACGGCATTGCCGAGGGCGTCCGGCAGCTGCGCGGCACCTCGGTGAACCCGGTGCCTGACGTCGAGCACGTGCTCGTCACCGCGGGTACCGGTGTGCCGACGTCTGGCCTGATTCTCGGCTGACCTCCCCTCTCGCCGAGTGTGCGCCCAGTCGCACTTTCGCCGCCGGGCGCGCGGCCTGCCGCACACTCGGCGACTGAAGTGACGCCCAACGCCGGGCATGCGACCCTGCGGTCATGGGAGAGCCGTTTATCGGCAGCGAGGCCGTTGCCGCAGGGGCGTTAACCAAGGCGCAGTTGGCCTCCCGCTGCCGCCGCTTGTTCCCGGACGTCTACGTGGAGCGTGATGTCGGGGTCGACGCCGAAGCGCGTGCAAAGGCAGCGTGGCTGTGGAGTGAGCGCCGAGGAGTGATCGCGGGCTTCGCCGCTGCCGCTTTGCATGGCAGCAAGTGGGCCGGTGGCGCACAGCTCGTTGACTTGATTCACGACAATAGGCGCAGTCCGCCGGGAGTCCAGACGCACCGCGACCGTATCGACGAGGATGAGATCGAAGTGGTGGCCGGTATGCCAGTCACTTCGCCGGTCAGGACGGCACTGGACTTCGGCTGTTGGTATCCGACCATGACCGCCATAGCGGGTATCGACGCCCTCTCCAGGGCGACGGAGATCAAGGCCGCCGATGTCGAGTTGCTCGCTCGCAGATACGCCGGGCGCAGGGGCGTCGCACGCGCACGCCAAGCCGTGGATCTGTTCGACGCGGGCGCGCAGTCACCCAAGGAGTCTTGGCTGCGCGTCGTCTTGGTCCAGGCGGGCTTGCCGAGACCGCAGACGCAGATTCCGGTGCTCAACGAATTCGGCAATGCCATCGCGTATCTCGACATGGGCTGGGAGGATGTCAGAGTCGCAGTCGAGTACGACGGCGAGCAGCACCGCCGCGATCGACGGCAATACACCTTAGATATCCAGCGACTAGAGAGGCTTGAGCGTCTCGGCTGGATTGTGATCCGCGTTGTCGCAGGGGATCGGCCCACCGAGATCGTCAGCCGCGTGCGGGCGGCATTGGCCCGGCGAGAGTGCGGCTAGCTGCGCAGTCACGAGCGAGAGTGCAGCTGGCCGCGCACTCGGCGGAAGGGAGGCCGAGGCTAGGCGGGGATGAGCTCCACGCCGCTGAGCACGACTGCGTTGTCGCGCGACGGCGCGGCAACGCTCGCCAGGAAGCGGCCGTCTTCCTTCCAGATGCCGACCTTGAGCGTCTCGCCGGGGAAGGCGACACCGGCAAAACGCGCACCGTAAGCGGCGACGGCGGTGGCGTCGCCGTCCAACAGGACGTCGGTGATGGCTTTGCACACCATGCCGTACGTGCACAGCCCATGCAAGATCGGCTGGTGAAATCCTGCGGCAGCGGCGAACTCGGGATCCGAGTGCAGCGGATTGCGGTCGCCGCACAGCCGGTACAGCAGCGCCTGCTGCGGCAGGATCGGCACGTCGACCTCCAGGTCCGGTGCGCGGTCCGGCGCTCCCTCGGAGCCCGACGGACCTCGCTCGCCTCCAAATCCGCCTTCGCCGCGGGCGAAGATGGACCGCTTCTGGGTCCAGAGCAGCGTGCCGTCCGGCGCGCTCACCTTCGTTTCGCTCCAGATCACCGCCGCCTTACCCTTGTCCCAGATCTCGGTGAACCGGGTGACGGCCTTGCCGGATCCCGACGGTGGCAGCGGCGCGGGCACCTCGACACGCTCGCTGGCGTGTAGCACTTTGCTCAGCTCGATGTCGATGCCGGGAAACTGCACTGTCGGTGGTTTGGTGACGTGGAAGGTGGCCGCGACGTTGCCGAAGGTCGGCAGCACCTGAGGAGTGTCGTCCACCAGGTAGCGGAGCTCCCGCGCGTCCATCGGATCCGCACCGGCGCCCAGGCCGAGGTGGTAGAGCTGGATATCACTGCTGACCCAAGAGAATTCGATGGGATCCAGCACGGCCGCCAGGGCGACTTCCACGTCGATCGGCATTTTCAGTTCTCTCCCGCGATGTGTAGCGCCGCCAGGTAGCCGAATGTCATGGCCGGGCCAATGGTGCCGCCGGGGCCGGGGTAGGTGTGTCCCATCACCGGGGCACTGACATTTCCTGCGGCATAAAGGCCTTGGATGATGCTGCCGTCGTCGCGCAGTGCGCGCCCGTGTACATCGGTCCGGATTCCGCCCTTGGTGCCCAGATCCCCGGGCACCATCTTGGCCGCGTAATACGGGGCATGGGTGAGTTCGCCGAGGTTGGGATTGGGCTTGTTGGTCGGGTCGCCGTAGTACTTGTCGTAGGCACTCTCACCGCGGTGAAAGTCTTCATCGACACCTGAGCGGGCAAAGCCGTTGAATCGCGCAACCGTCTTGGTGAACTCGGCTACCGGAAGGCTGGTCTTTGCGGCGAGTTCTTCGAGCGTGTCGGCCTGGATGACGACACCGGATTCCAGCCACTTTCGCGGAATGCGTTGTCCAGGCTGCAGTCCCGCGAAGATGTAACGGTCCCGGTACTGCTGGTCGAATACCAGCCACGCGGGAATGTTGTCTCCCGGCCCGGGGCCCTGGCCGTATTGGCCGCCGTACATGTGGTGACAGGCCTCGACGTATGGCATCGATTCGTTCATGAAACGTTTAGCGGACATGTTGACGATGATCGAGCCCGGCGAGTTGCGCTCCGACAATGCAAACCACGGAGCTCCCACCAACGGGACCGTTGGGCCCCACCAGGAGTCTTCCATCAGATCCAGTGCGGCGCCGAGCTTTTCGCCTGCGATGATGCCGTCGCCGGTGTTGGCCTTGGCGCCCACGGTCCATTCGGTGGTGATCGGCGCACGCTGGTATTTCACCCGCATCTGTTCGTTGTGCTCGAAGCCGCCGGAGGCGAGGATCACCCCGAGTCGCGCTCGGATCAACTGCGGTTCAGCGGATTCCGAATCGCCGGTGTCCCGGACGTAAACCCCGCGAACCACGCCGTCCTCTAGGTAGAGGTCGGTGAGCGCGGTGTTGAGTTTGACCGGGACGCCGGCACGCTGCAGCCCGATCCGCAGCGGCCCGATCAGGGCTCGGCCCATTCCGACGAGGTTCTTGCCGGTCGCTTTCGCCCACATCGTTCGGGCGCCGACCTTCAGGCTGCGCGCCACACCCCGCGGGTGCCGCTTGAGCTGGTTCAATCGCACGTAGTCCTGCTGCATCACAACCACATTGAGCGGGACCTTGCCATAAGCCGGCTCGAGCCCCGACTCGTCGGCGCCGAGTTTTTTGGCGTCGAACGGCTTGGGCTCGATCGAACGGCCCCCCGCGCGCCCGCCTGGTGCCTCGGGGTAATAGTCGGAGTAGCGCGGCACCCAGCACATCTTCAGCGGCGAGTTCTTCAAGACGAACGACAACATCTCAGGCCCGCGTTCGAGGTAGGTGTCGATGCGCTCCGGCTCAACGACATCCCCGATGATGCCGTGCAGGTAGGTGCGGGCCGCGTCGCGGGTGTCCTGCACGCCATCGCGCTTGAGCACCTCGTTGTTAGGGATCCAGACGCCGCCGCCGGAGCGCGCCGTAGAGCCGCCAAAGTGCGGGGCCTTCTCGATGACTACTGTCGAGAGGCCGCGGTTGGCGGCGGTGAGGGCAGCCACCATTCCGGCTCCGCCGCTGCCGACGACGACGACGTCGAACTCCTGGGCTGTCATGTAGAACACGTTATAGAATTGCCCGGGCCGGGCGCTACCGGCCCGGTCAAACGCATCGGTTTAGGGTGAGGGGACTTCCGGAAAATGCTCAGTGTTGCGATCCGCGACGAGCTGGCTGCCGACCTGGCGCAAGCCGAGCGCAGCCGCAAGCCGATCGCTCCGCTGACGTCTGCCTACCCCGATATCGACGTCGTCGACGCCTACGAGATCCAACTGATCAATATCCGTCAGCGGGTGGCCGAAGGGGCGCAAATAGTTGGGCACAAGGTCGGGCTGTCGTCATTGGCGATGCAGCAGATGATGGGCGTCGACGAGCCGGACTACGGACATCTGCTCAGCGAGATGCAGGTATTCGAGAACACGCCGGTCCAGGCGGGGCGCTACCTGTACCCGCGGGTTGAGGTCGAAGTGGGTTTCATCCTCGCCGCCGACCTGCCGGGTGCTGGCTGCACCGAGGATGACGTGCTGGCCGCCACGGCGGCCCTGGTCCCGTCCATCGAGCTGATCGACACCAGAATCACCGACTGGAAGATCGCGCTGTGCGACACCATCGCCGACAACGCGTCGTCGGCGGGCTTCGTACTGGGCGACGCGCGGGTATCGCCGGCCGAGGTCGACGTCAAAACGATCGACGCTGTACTGACCCGTAACGGCGAGGTGATCGCGGAGGGGCGCAGCGATGCAGTGCTGGGCAACCCGGTCACCGCGGTCGCGTGGCTGGCTCGCAAGGTCGAGAGTTTTGGAGTGCGCCTGCGGGCCGGTGACGTTGTGCTTCCCGGATCATGCACTCGAGCTATCGACGCCCGCGCCGGTGACCACTTCGTCGCGGACTTCACGGGGCTGGGTTCGGTCCGTTTGTCGTTCGAATAGTCTCGAACCAGGTAGGAAGGAGCGACATGCCGTCTAAGGCAAGTGTGGCCATTGTCGGGTCGGGAAATATCAGCACCGACCTGCTCTACAAGCTGCTGCGATCGGATTGGCTGGAACCGCGCTGGATGGTCGGAATCGATCCCGAAAGCGAAGGCCTGGCGCGGGCCCGCAAGCTGGGGTTGGAGACCACTCACGAAGGGGTTGACTGGCTACTCGCGCAGCCAGAGAAGCCCGACCTGGTGTTCGAGGCGACCAGCGCCTACGTACACCGAGACGCGGCGCCGAAGTATGCGGCCGCGGGCATCCGTGCCATCGATCTGACGCCGGCCGCGGTTGGGCCTGCGGTGATCCCGCCGGCGAACCTGCGACAGCATCTGGACGCGCCGAACGTCAACATGATCACCTGCGGGGGACAGGCGACGATTCCGATCGTGTACGCGGTGTCTCGGGTCGTTGAAGTTCCCTACGCCGAGATCGTCGCCTCGGTCTCCTCGAGTTCCGCGGGCCCCGGCACTAGGGCAAACATCGACGAATTCACCAAGACCACCAGCAAGGGCGTCGAAACGATCGGCGGCGCAAAGCGCGGCAAGGCGATCATCATCCTGAACCCGGCCGACCCGCCCATGATCATGCGCGACACCATCTTCTGCGCGATCCCCGAGGACGCCGACCGCGACGCGATCGCGGCCTCCATTCGCGAGGTGGTGGCCGAGGTACAGACTTACGTGCCCGGGTATCGGCTGCTCAACGATCCGCAGTTCGACGAGCCGTCGATGCACTCCGCCGGCCAGGCGGTTGTCACGACGTTCGTCGAGGTGGAAGGTGCCGGAGATTACCTGCCGCCGTACGCGGGCAACCTGGACATTATGACCGCCGCGGCTACCAAGGTTGGCGAGGAGATCGCCAAAGAGACTCTTGCGGTCACGGGAGGTACACGATGACTCACGGCATCTGGGACATCCGAATCACGGACACGTCGCTGCGTGACGGGTCGCACCACAAGCGTCACCAATTCGTCAAGGAAGAGGTCGCCGCGATTGTTGCGGCGCTGGACGCCGCCGGGGTGCCGGTGATCGAGGTGACCCACGGCGACGGTTTGGGCGGATCCTCGTTCAACTACGGATTCTCCAAGACCCCCGAACAGGAATTGATCAAGCTCGCCGCGCAAACCGCAAAAGACGCCAAAATCGCGTTTCTGATGCTGCCCGGCGTCGGAACCAAAGAGGACATTAAAGAGGCGCAAGACAATGGCGGCTCGATCTGCCGGATCGCCACGCATTGCACCGAGGCCGACGTTTCGATCCAGCACTTCGGGCTGGCCCGCGAGCTGGGCCTGGAAACCGTCGGGTTTCTAATGATGGCGCACACCATTCCACCGGAGAAACTGGCAGCGCAGGCCCGGATTATGGCCGACGCCGGTTGTCAATGCGTTTATGTCGTCGACTCCGCCGGTGCATTGGTACTCGATGGCGTCGCCGATCGGGTATCTGCCCTGGTTGCCGAATTGGGCTCGGATGCCCAAGTTGGTTTCCACGGGCACGAAAACCTGGGGCTGGGGGTGGCCAATTCGGTGGAGGCGGTGCGCGCCGGGGCCAAGCAGATCGATGGCAGCGTGCGCCGATTCGGGGCCGGCGCAGGCAACGCGCCCGTCGAGGCGCTCATCGGCGTGTTCGACAAAATCGGGGTCAAGACCGGGATCGACTTCTTCGACATTGCCGACGCCGCCGAGGACGTGGTGCGGCCGGCCATGCCCGCCGAGTGCCTACTCGACCGAAATGCGCTGGTCATGGGGTATTCCGGCGTGTACTCCAGCTTCCTCAAACACGCCGTTCGCCAGGCCGAGCGCTACGGCGTGCCCGCCCACCAGCTGTTGCACCGCGCCGGTCAGCGCAAGCTCATCGGCGGCCAGGAAGACCAACTCATTGATATCGCCCTGGAAATCAAACGCGAGCAGGAAAGTGGCACGGCGGTAGCTCGTTAGCATGTTGGCCTGAGTTCGCCGAAAAGCGAGATTCTCCGCTGGGTTTCGCATACCGTTCCAGTTGTCCTTTGCTCCCGTTTTGAGGAAAATGGAGCACAGTGGCACGCGCAGTGCGGCGCTGGTCAGCGGTGACGGCGTCATCGTCAAGCAGGGTAGAAGGGGTCCGATGAGTTTCTTCTCGTTGCCGCCGGAGATCAATTCACTGCTGATGTACTCGGGTGCCGGTTCGGCCCCGATGCTGGAAGCCGCGTCGGCTTGGAATGGGTTGGCATCGGAATTGGGGACCGCGGCAGAGTCGTTTGCGTCGGTGACATCCGGGCTGGCGGGTCAGGCGTGGCAGGGCGCGGCGTCGAAGGCGATGACGCAGGCGGCTGCTCCCTATGCGGGGTGGTTGCATGCGGCGGCGAGTCAGGCGCAAGGAGCGGCGTCCCAAGCCCAGGCGGTGGCCAGTGCGTTTGAGTCTGCGCTTATGGCGACGGTGCATCCGTTGTCGGTGCAGGCCAACCGCAATACGTTCGTGCAGTTGATTCGGTCGAATTTCTTTGGATTCAACGCACCGGCGATCATGGCAACGGAGTCCTACTACGAAGAAATGTGGGCTCAAGATGTTTCCGCGATGGTGGGGTACCACGGTGGCGCGGCCGCGGCAGCCGGGCAACTGATGTCGGGTCTGCCCAATCTGGCCAGCATGCCCAGCTTGGGCGGTGCGGCCATGAGCGGCATCAGCGGCCTCGCCGGCATGGGGGGCGCCGGCGGCCCGGCAGGCACCGGCGGCGCCAGTCAGGGTGGCGCTGCTACTCAAGCCAACCCCGGCGCGGGCGACAGCAGCGCCGCCGCCGGCGGCGGCGGCGCAACCTCCAACATCGGCGGTGCCAACGCCAACATCGGCTTTCCTACCAGCAGCGGATACATCGACAGCTCCAGCCTCAATAGCGCTGGCGCCGCGAGCGGCATGACCGGTGCTGATCCCAGCGCTGGTCTGGCGAACGCCGGCGGCAGTGACTTGGGGAACGCAAACCTTGGTGGCGCAACGATGGCGGGCGGAACTTCGGGCCTCGCGGGTGTCGGTATGTCCGCGGCAATGATCGCCTCAGCAACCATGGGGGCCACTTCGGGATCGTCCGGCGCACCGAGTTCGGCGACGGAAGGGCCGGCGCCTGCCGCCGCGGCAACGCCTCCTGTCGCAGAAGCTGTGGAAGCGACGGAAGCCGTTGCGGAAACGGAAACCAGGCCGACAGGGGCAACACCGCTGATTGCGACATCGGCCGCGGCGGGACCGGCGGCAACGATCACGGCACCGGAGCCCGCCAAGGGTCAGTCCGCGGCTGCCGACGAGGAAGAGCACCGGGTTCGCCAACGCGCGTAGCAACGGCGTCGGGCACCAGCTTGGCCTACCTCACGCGAATCCCGGCGAGGTAACCTCGAATACATGACCGTCACTAGTCGGAGCCTGTTTGCAGCCGGTCTGCTGAGCGCCGCCGCCTCAATGGTTATTGCGTTGCCGGCGGCAGGGGCCGAACCCTGCAACAAGACGTTCGGTGAATCCGCCTCCCAAACCGTCCAGTCGTACCTGGACCGGCATCCAGACGTTAGGGCTCAGCTAACGGCCAAGTCCCAGGCGGAGGGGGGCAACGGCTCGGTGATCGACTACCTCGGCCGGCACCCGGATGTCCGGCAGGCACTCATCACTCTGGCCAACGAGTGCACATCGTAGGCTAGTGGGCTTCGTATCGAGGCGGCACTCAAACGCGCTCGCCGACACGCGGCAATGTTCGCCATTGACGAAAAAGTAGAACACGTTCTAGCGTCTAGGCGTGCTCACTAATAGCTTCTCTGGTCCCCTCACCGAATCGATCGCCGAGGCCGAGAAACTCGTCGCGGCCGCGCCTCACATTGAGACCGAAGCCGACCTGCTCGAAGGACTGCAATATCTTGCCGGGGGTATCTCGGCCTGTATCCATTTGGCCTTTGACTACGACCGCGACCACCCCTTCCTGCAGTCGGGCACGGGGCCGTTTACCAAGATGGGTCTCGACAACCCCGACACGATGTACTTCGGGACCCGGGTGCATGCCGATCACGACTACGTGGTGACCGGCGTCCGAGGCACCACCACCGACCTGAGTTTCCAGCTACTCGGCGGCGAATACACCGACGACAACGTGCCCGCCAGCCAGGCCGCGTTCGACGACCGCGAACTCGAGATCGCCGCCGACGGCACCTTCGAATGGCGGGTGCGTCCGACGAGTCCCGGGCAGCTGGTGATGCGCGAGGTGTACGGCGACTGGTCGGCGCAGCGCGGCACTCTGGCGATCTCCCGGCTGGACACCGCGGGCACCGCGCCGCCGCCGCTCACCCGCGCGATGATCGAAAAGCGGTATGCGATGGCGGGAAAGCAGCTGGTGCAGCGGGTGAAGACGTGGCTGCAATTCCCGCAGTGGTTCTACCTCAACCTCCCGGTCAATACGATGGTGCCGCCGCGGCTGACCCCAGGCGGCCTTGCGACGCAGTATTCCTCGGTCGGGCATTACGATCTTGGGCCCGATCAGGCGCTGGTGATCACAATTCCGGTCAGCGACGCGCCGTACCTCGGCTTCCAGCTCGGCAGCCTCTGGTACATCTCGTTGGACTACATCAATCACCAGACTTCGCTCAACAACACCCAGGCTCAACCGGATCCGGACGGCAAGGTCCGTATCGTCGTCGCCGACCAGAACCCAGGCATCACCAACTGGGTCGAGACCCTCGGTCACCGGCGCGGGTATTTGCAGTTCCGCTGGCAGCGGGTGTCCCGTCCGCTCACGGAAGCCGACGGGCCCACTGTTGAACTGGTCGACATTGACGCGGTGCCGTACGCACTGCCTCATTTCGAACACAATAAGATCTCCAACGAAGATTGGCGCGCGCGAATTGCACTGCGTCAAAAACAGATTCAGGCGAGGATGCTGGGATGACGAAGTTGCTTGACGGTAAGGTTGTGGTCATCAGTGGCGTCGGACCGGGGCTCGGTACGACGCTGGCGCACCGATGTGGGCGAGAGGGTGCCAACCTGGTGCTGGCGGCACGCACCGTTGAACGGCTCGATGAGTTGGCGAAACGGCTCAACGACGCCGGACATAAGGCGGTGGCGGTGCGCGCCGACATCACCGACGACGAAGAGGTAAATTACCTCGTCGAGTCCACTGTGGCGGCCTACGGCAAAGTCGATGTGCTGGTCAACAACGCGTTCCGGGTGCCGTCGATGAAACCATTGGCGGCCACCTCTTTTCAGCATATCCGGGATGCGATTGAACTCAGCGCGCTCGGGGCGTTGCGACTCATTCAGGCTTTCACGCCGGCCTTGGAGGAGGCCGCCGGATCGGTCGTCAACGTCAACTCCATGGTGCTGCGCCACTCACAGGCCAAATACGGTGCGTACAAGATGGCCAAGTCGGCGCTGTTGTCCATGTCGCAGTCGCTGGCCACTGAACTCGGCGAGAAGGGCATTCGCGTCAATTCCGTTGCACCCGGTTATATCTGGGGCGAGACATTGCAGGGCTACTTCGAACATCAGGCCGGCAAATACGGCACCACGGCGGATCAGATATACCAATCGACCGCGGCGAACTCCGACCTCAAACGGCTACCCACCGAAGACGAGGTGGCCTCTGCGATCCTGTTCATGGCCAGTGACCTGTCCAGCGGCATCACCGGTCAGACCCTGGACGTCAACTGCGGGGAGTATCACGTCTGATGCGCGCCGCCGACGATCAGAGCGGAGCGATGGGGAGGAGGCGACGCAGTCATGGTTGATCGCACCGACGTCGGCACGGTAGAGGAGCTGCAGGCTTCGGCCACCAAGCTTGTCGGGCTCGACGACTTCGGCACCGACGACGACAACTACCGCGAGGCGCTGGCAGTCCTACTGGAGTCCTACCGCCGCGACGCCGGACTTACGGTGTTGGGTAGCAAGATGAATCGGTTTTTCCTGCGCGGCGCGCTGGTGGCCAGGCTGCTGTCGGAAGCCGCGTGGAAGCAGCATCCGCAGCACGCCGACGTCGTCATTGAGCGGCCGATCTTCGTCACCGGGCTGGTGCGTACCGGCACCACGGCGCTGCACCGGCTACTCGGCGCCGACCCGGCCCATCAGGGTCTGCACCTGTGGCTGGCCGAGTTCCCGCAGCCGCGTCCGCCCCGGGAAACCTGGGAATCGAACCCGTTCTACCAGCAGTTGGACGCGCAGTTCACCCAGCACCACACGGAGAACCCGGACTACACAGGTCTGCATTTCATGGCAGCATACGAGTTGGAGGAGTGCTGGCAATTGCTGCGCCAGTCGCTGCATTCGGTGTCCTACGAGACCTTGTCCCACCTGCCCGGTTACTCGCAATGGCTGTCGCAGCAGGACTGGACGCCGTCATATCAGCGGCACCGCAGGAACCTTCAATTGATCGGACTCAACGACGTCGGCAAGCGTTGGGTGTTGAAGAACCCCAGTCATCTTTTCGCGCTGGATGCGTTGATGGCGACCTATCCCGACGCGCTGGTGATCCAGACCCACCGGCCCGTCGAGACGATCATGGCCTCGATGTGTTCGCTGGCACAGCAGACCGCCGAAGGGTGGTCGACGACGTTCTTCGGCGCCCAGATCGGTTCTGACGCAATGGAAACCTGGTCACGGGGTCTGGAGCGGTTCGAAACGGCACGGGCGAAATATGATTCGGCTCAGTTCTATGACGTTGACTACCATGACCTGATCGCCGATCCCTTGGGGACAGTAGCCGAGGTCTACCGGCACTTCGGACTGACGCTGACCGATGACGCTCGCCAGGCCATGGCGGACATCCACGCCGAGAGCCAGACCGGGGCACGGGCGCCGAAGCACACCTACTCGCTGGCCGATTACGGCCTCACAACCGAGTCGGTCAAGGAGCGGTTTGCCGGACTGTAAGGGCGTTGTTAGGCGTCCGGCAGGTCTTCGAGGTACCCCTCGGCGACGGCATGCTCGATGCTGTCACCCAAGCGTGGGCATGACTTGGTGCGGGCGGTGTCTCCGCCGGATTCCCGCACTGCGGCGAAGTGCGCACAGCGCTGTGCGGCTTGGGCATTCCATTGCACCGCAGTATGTCCCGGCCCTAGCCGCTTGACGGTGACCGTGACGTGGCAGAACCGGCAATCCACCGGTTGTAGGCCCGAGGTGAGATAGCGCTCGCGGTCGGCGCGGGAGGCTTCGGCAACTGCCGCGGCCCGCTGTGGATCGTTTGCGAAATCCCTTGACTTCGACCAAGACTCAGATCCAGGGTTCCCACTGGGCCGCTCTTCGTCATGGTGATGATCGCCATGCAGCAGCAGCATCGACCGGGCGAGCCGATCGACGTCGGGAACCGCCGGCTGATCGTCTGGCATATCGATCAGTGTTGTTCCGCGGGAACTTCCTCGGCAGCCTCTTGGGCCTTGAGATTCTCCGCGACCTCGACGTTCCAGTGTTCAATGGCGCGGGTCGTGTCCACTTCGATCTCGAAGCGCTCCACCATCTCCGGCTCGATGTCGGCGACGTCGACGTAAAACTGCTGGTACCAGCGGCGCAGCTGATAGACGGCGCCGTCCTCTTCGACCAGCAGCGGGTTGTCGATCCTCGTCTTGTGCTTCCAGATCTCGACATCCTGCAGGAAGCCCTTGCTGACGCCATCGGTGAACACCCTGGACAGCTTGTCGGTCATCTTTTCGTCCAGGCCCTTGGGCTTCTCGACGATGGCGCCCCACTGCAGGACGAACGAGTTCTGCGTCACCGGGTAGTGGCAGTTGATGAGGATCGACTCGGCCTTGAATTCGCCGTAGCTGTTGTGCAGCCAGTTGATCATGAACGACGGCCCGAAGTACGAGGCCTCGGAATCCAGGTGCGCCTCACCGTACGACGTCCCCAAGTCGTTGACGTCGGGGCGGCCGACGTTGTGCAGGTACTGCGACGCGATGTGGCCTTCGAAGACGTTCTTGAAGTAGGTCGGCAAACCGAAATGGATGTAATAGAAGTGCGCCATATCGGTGACGTTGTCGATGATGTCGCGGCAGTTCGATCCTTCGATGAGGATGCTGTTCCACCGCCACTCGGTCCATTCGTCACTGGCGGCTTCGGGGATCTCGGGGACCCTGACGGCCGGGTCCGGCGGGTTGCCTTCGTGGTCGTGCCAGACGAACAGCAGGCCGCCGCGCACGTCGGTGGTCCAGGATCTGGTACGCGCTGTCTTGGGTGTGCGCTTGGCGTAGGGCACCAGCTTGCAGCGGCCATCGCCGCCCCAGCGCCAGTCGTGGAACGGGCAGGCGACCTCGTCGCCCTTGATGGTGCCCTCGGACAGGTCGCCGCCCATGTGCCGGCAGTAGCCGTCGAGGACCTTCACATCCCCGTGCGAGTCGGCGAAAACCACGAGCTTGGTGCCGAACGCCTGGATCGGGTGTGGCTTCCCATCCAGGTAGTCCTTTGCCACGCCCAGGCAGTGCCAGCCCCGCGCATATCGGGTCGGCAAGGCGCCGGGATCGATTTCCCGGATGCCGACCGCGTTGGTGTCGGTACTCACCTGTCGCCTCCTCGCTAGTCCCTAACTAGAACACGTTACAGTTTTTGGGTCGCCATGCGCAATGACCGTCGTTCTACTGGGCTTTCCGTGCGACATTCACGCCTGCAGGTATATCTAGACGATGCCGCTGTTTGCTTTCGAAGGTCACTCTCCTCGGATCGATCCCACCGCGTTTGTGGCCCCAACGGCGACCCTGATCGGCGACGTTACGGTCGAAGCGGGGGCGTCGGTCTGGTTCAACGCCGTGCTGCGTGGCGACTACGCGCCCATCGTCGTGCGAGAGGGTGCCAATGTGCAGGACGGATCGGTGTTGCACGCGCCGCCGGGCGTCCCGGTCGACATCGGGCCGGGGGCGACGGTGGCGCATCTGTGCGTGATTCACGGGGCGCGCGTCGGCGCCGAGGCGCTGATTGCCAACCACGCCACCGTCCTGGACGGCGCGGTGATCGGTGCGCGCAGCCTGATCGCGGCCCATTCCCTGGTGGTGGCCGGCACTCAGATTCCGGCGGGGGTTTTGGTGGTCGGGGCGCCGGCCCAGGTGAAGGGACCGATAGCTGGGACCGGCGCGGAACTCTGGGTCCAGGTCAACCCGCAGGCCTATCGCGACCTGGCGCAGCGGCATCTGGCGGGGCTGGAGCTTATTTAGAACCCTTCGAAGTCGGGGCGCCCGTCAGTCGATCTTCTTGACGCTGGCCGTTGCCTGGTCGACTTCCCAGTACGCGCGCAGCGCGGCCATCCGGCCGTCGGCGGTGGCCTTGTAGGTGAACACGCCTTCCGCGGTGACCTGGTAGCCACCCGTCGTGATGAGGATGTGCCCGACGTTGGCCTCTTCGTTGCCGCACTGGTAGGTGTCGCGGAAGACGAATTCGATCTTGTCGGTCGGGGCGATGGCCTTATCCCAGAAGGCCGATATCGCGGCGCGGCCTCGGTGCCCCTTGCCTTCTGGGTCGAAGTGTGACGGTCCGATCGGGTCCTCGACGATGCCGTCGTCGTCGAACACCGCCAGCCAGGCTTCTTTGTCCCTGGCCATGACCGCCTCCCGGGATCGCCGGCCGGCCTCGTGCGCGGGATGCTCGTCGCTCACGCGTCGGTCTTCGCCGGCTTGTCGGCGCCGACCACCCACATGGAGTAGTACTGCGAGCCGCCGCCGTAGGCATGTCCCAATGCTTTTCGCGCACCCGGAACCTGATGGTCCCCACCCTTGCCCATCACCTGGATCGCCGACTCGGCGAAACGAATCAGGCCCGAAGCGCCGATCGGGTTCGACGACAGCACGCCGCCGGACGGGTTCACCGGAAGCCGCCCGCCCATCGCTGTCTCGCCGGCTTCGGTGAGCTTCCAGCCTTCGCCCTCGGGCGCAAACCCCAAGCTCTCCAACCACATCGGCTCGAACCAGGAGAACGGCACGTAGATTTCCGCGACGTCGATCTCGTCGATGGGGCTGGTGATGCCGGCGCCCTTCCACAGCGCGGCGGCGGCGTCGCGGCTGGCTTGCGGGTTGACCTGGTCGCGTCCGGAGAACTGTAGCGGCTCGGTGCGCAGCGCGGTCGCGTGAATCCAAGCCACCGGATGTCCTTGCGCCAGGTGGGCTTCGGCGCTCTCTTCATTGCCGATCACCACTGCGGCGGCACCGTCTGACGAAGGGCAGGTCTCGTCGTAACGGATCGGGTCCCACAACATCGGGGACTCCATCACCTTCTCGACGGTGATGTCGGGCTGGTGCAGGTGCGCCAACGGGTTGCGGGCCCCGTTGAGCCGGTCCTTGGTCGCGACGATCGCGCCGATGTTCAGCGGTGCGCCGGAACGGCGGATGTAGGACCGAACGTGCGGGGCGAAATACCCGCCCGCGCCCGCCCCCACCGGCTTGATGAACGGGATTGGAATCGACAACGCCCACATGGCATTCGACTCTGACTGCTTCTCCCAGGCCATCGCCAGCACGCGGCGGTACTTGCCCGACTGCACCAGGCTGGCCGCGACCACCGCGGTGGATCCGCCGACCGAACCCGCGGTGTGTACCCGGATCAGCGGCTTGCCAGTGGCGCCCATGGCGTCGGACATGAATAGCTCTGGCATCATGACGCCCTCAAAGAAGTCGGGCGCCTTGCCGACCACGACCGCGTCGATATCGTCGAAGGTGGACCCGGAATCTTCCAGCGCGCGGTCGATAGCCTCGCGCACCAGTCCGTTCATTGATACGTCTTTGCGTTTGGCCACGTATTTCGTCTGCCCGGTTCCGAGCACCGCGGCGAAGTTTGCCCCTGCACCGGCCATCAGTTGTTTCCTTCCAGGACCGCGACCAGATTCTGTTGCAGTGCCGGTCCGCTGGTGGCGTGTGCCAGCACTCGCCCCGCCGATCCGTTCCAGATATGTTGGGCCGCAAACCCGATGCGCTCGAGACCGGCGACGAACATCGGGTTGGCCGCCAGCGCGCCGCCCGACGGATTGACTTTCGTGTTGCCGTTGATGCCGATGGCTTCGGCCAGGATCAAATGTTGGTGGGTGAAGGGCGCGTGCAGCTCGGCGACGTCAACGGAGGCGTTGCCTCCGGTGGCCGCCTTGGCCGAGGCTGCCGTCGACGGAGACTTGGTGAGGTCGCGTGCACCCAGCACGGGAGTTTCGATGCGATGCTCGATTCCCGTTATCCACGCGGGGTTATCGCGCAACCCGCGGGCGCGGTCGCCGGCCGCGAGCACGATCGCTGCCGCGCCATCGGTAATGGGTGCGATGTCGTGGCGGCGCAGCGGGTCGTTGAAGAACGGCCGGGCCAGCAGCTCGTCAATACTCTTTGCCGGCTTTTCCGAGTCGTTGCGCTCGGACTGTGCGAACGATTCGAGGGCGACCTGGGCCATCTGCTCGTGAGTCCACTTGCCGGAGTCCAGCCCGATGCGGGCCTGCAGCCCTGCCAGCGACACCGAGTCCGGCCACAGCGGGGCCACGGTGTACGGGTCGGTCTGCCGAGACAGGATCTGACGCAGGATCCCGGCCGAGGACTTCCCGAAGCCGTACACCAGCGCGGTGTCGACCTCGCCGGTGAGGATCTTGATGTAGGCCTCGTACAGGGCCCAGGCGGCGTCCATTTCGACGTGCGACTCGTTGATCGGCGGAACGGCGCCGATTGAGTCGATCGCTGAGATGAATGAGAATGCTCGTCCGGCAAGGTAATCCGAGGATCCGGAGCACCAGAAGCCAATGTCGGTCTGCTTGATGCCCAGCTCTTCGTAGAGCTGGGCGAAGCACGGAATCAGCATCTCGACGCCGTTGGTGGTGCCATCGGTGCGGCGGACATGCGGGGCGTGGGCAAAGCCGACCACCGCAACGTTGCGATCACTCATATGTGGGTAGGCCCTTTACAGGTGGTGCTTGTAGGTGTCGTAAGCGGCGTCGGGTTCTCCGGTGGGCCGGAAGTACTCGATGTTGTCGATGCCAAAACCCCACTCATCGCGAGGCCTCCACACCGCCTCGACGCGCATGCCCATCCGCACTTCGTGCGCGTCGATTTCGGCGACCAGATGCAGGAACGCGATGTCGGCGCCGTCGAGCAGCACATAGGCCGCCACGTACGGCGGTTTGATGCGCTGGCCCTGGAACGGGATGTTGATGATCGCGAACGTCGTCACCGTGCCCTTGTCCGGTAGCTCGACAAAGTCGGTCGTCGGCTGACCGGTGGCCGGGTCCGCACCGTGCGGCGGGAAGTAGACCTTGCCGTCTTCACCCGTTTTGGCGCCGAGCAACCTGCCTTCCGCGATGGCGCGCAGGTACGCACTCTCCTCGTGGGAGGCGGTGTGCTGAATCGTCAGCGACACCGGCGTGACGATCATGTTCACCGCGTCTTTTTCGTCGCCGCTCGGTTCGGGAACGGATTCTGCTTCGTCACCCAGCTTGAAGTGGGCGATGTCGGTGATGGCGCCCACCGGTTCGTCGGCCCAGTGCACGTGCACCCTGGTGCCGGTGCGGATCTTGCTCGGCTCGCCCGCATCCACCGCGTGTATCAGCGGGGTGTCGGCGCCGTCGAGTTTGATCAGCGCCCAGGCGAACGGACGGTCCAGCGGTTGGCTCTCCAGCGGCTCGGGCTGCCAGGTCCAAGACACCACGGTGCCGACACTGGACACCGGTACCATCTCGCCAAGTGGTTCGTAGGTAACCGGGTCGTATTCTGCCGGCGGCACGTGCACCCGACCATCCGACCCGCGGACCCCCAAAACACGCCGCTCGCGCAGCGCGGTGAAGAACTTGCCGAGGGTGGCGCCAACTGAACGGGTGTAGTCAAACGACAACGTTAGCGGGGCGGAGAGTGGTGGCTCAGGGTGATCGATCAGGATCGGGCTGCTTGAACTGGCTGTCACGCCATCGAGTAGAACAGGTTCTAAGAATGGTTTCAAGGAGGAGCGATCGCAAGCGCGGCGAAACCGGGCGCAGCGGGTCGCGACTTTCAAGGAGGCAGGGATGAAGCTCGGACTGCAACTCGGTTATTGGGGCGCCCAACCGCCGGAGAACCACGGGGAACTCGTGGCCGCCGCCGAGGCCGCCGGCTTCGACGCCGTGTTCACCGCGGAGGCGTGGGGATCCGATGCCTACACCCCGCTGGCCTGGTGGGGCTCGTCGACGCAGCGGATCCGGCTTGGCACCTCGGTGATCCAGCTGTCCGCGCGCACCCCGACCGCGTGTGCGATGGCTGCGCTGACGCTCGACCACCTCAGCGGTGGTCGCCACATGCTCGGGCTCGGAGTGTCGGGACCACAGGTGGTCGAGGGCTGGTACGGCCAGTCTTTCGGCAAGCCGCTGGCACGCACCCGTGAATACATCGACATCATCCGGCAGGTATGGGCTCGGCAGGGGCCGGTGACCAGCGACGGCCCCCACTACCCGTTGCCGCTAACTGGGGATAGTGCGACGGGCCTGGGCAAGCCGCTCAAGCCGATCACCCACCCCCTGCGCGTCGATATCCCGATCCTGCTGGGCGCCGAAGGCCCGAAGAACGTCGCGCTGGCAGGCGAGATCTGCGACGGCTGGCTGCCGATCTTCTACACCCCGCGGATGGCCGACACTTACAACGAATGGCTCGATGAGGGGTTCGCCCGTCCGGGTGCGCGCCGCGGTCGTGAGGATTTCGAGATCTGTGCGACCGCCAACGTCGTCATCACCGATGACCGCGCCGCCGCGTTCGCGGCGATGAAGCCTTACCTGGCCCTCTACATGGGCGGAATGGGTGCCGAAGACACCAACTTCCATGCCGAGGTATACCGGCGGATGGGCTACGGAGAGGTGGTCGACGACGTGACCAAGCTTTTCCGCAAGCGATCAGAAGGACAAGGCCGCGGAGATCATTCCCGACGAGGTCGTCGACGACGCTGCGATCGTCGGCGACTTGGACTACGTCCGTAAGCAGATCAAGACGTGGGAGGCCGCCGGCGTCACAATGATGGTCGTCAGCGGCCGCAATACCGCGCAGATCAACGAACTCGCTGGGCTGGTGTAGGCCGCCTTGCCAGGGGTTTAGAACACGTTCTAGATTTACCGGATGACAGCCTCGCAGCACACCATCGCGGGCACGGTGATCACGATGCCGGTGCAGATCCGCAAGGCGGCTCAGCACATGGCGATGTTCTCGGTCGACGCCGACGCCGCGCAGCACCTGATCGACTACAGCGGCCTGCAGGTCTGCCGCTACCTGCCCGGGCGCGCGATCGTGGTCCTGATGTTGATGCACTACATCGATGGCGACCTCGGCCAGTATCACGAATTCGGCACCAGCGTGCTGGTCAATCCGCCGGGGTCGAACGCAACCGGACCACGGGCGCTGGGGGAGGCCGGCGCCTTCATCCACCACTTGCCCGTCGACCAGGCGTTCACCCTGGAGGCCGGAACCAAGATTTGGGGCTACCCGAAAGTCATGGCGGACTTCACCGTTCGAGAGGGCCGCCAGTTCGGCTTCGACTGCACCGTCGACGGGCAACTGGTGATCGGAATGGAATTTGGCCGCGGCCTGCCGATTCGGTTGACCCCACGCCAGCAAGCGCAGCGCAGCTACTCCCACCGCGATGGGGTCACCCGCGAGACTCCCTTCGAAAACACGATTGACGGCGTCCGCACTCGATTCGGGGGAGTACGCGTCCGGCTGGGGGATCATCCATACGCGAAAGAGCTGGCGTCGCTGGGCCTTCCGAAGCGGGCGATGCTTTCCACCTCTGTTGACAACGTACAAATGACATTCGGCGATGCGCAGGAGATCTCATGACCGCGAACACATTGGTGACAAGACCAGACGTCGACCTGACCGACGGCACTTTTTACGCGGGTGACTCCCGGGCCGTCTATCGCTGGATGCGTGAGAACGAGCCGGTATTCCGGGACAGCAAGGGGCTGGCCGCCGCGGCGACATATCAGGCCGTCATCGAGGCTGAGCGCAACCCCGAGTTGTTCTCCAATGCCGGCGGCATCCGACCCGACCAGCCCGGGGTCGAGATGATGATCGAGATGGACGACCCGCAACACCTGCTGCGCCGCAAGCTGGTCAATTACGGGTTCACCCGCAAGCGGGTCAAAAACTTAGAGTCCAAGATCGAGTCACTGTGCGACACGCTGATCGACGCGGTGTGCGAACGCGGCGAGTGCGACTTCGTCTGGGACCTCGCCGCGCCGCTCCCGATGGCCGTCATCGGCGACATGCTCGGCGTGCGCCCGGAAGAACGCGAGATGTTCCTCAAGTGGTCCGACGACCTGGTCAGCTCGCTGAGCAGCACCGCGGCCGAAGCCGACATTCAGGTCACCATGGACGCCTTCGCCGCTTACAGCGGATACATGATGGGGATGATCGAGGCCCGCAAGGCGGAACCGACCGACGATCTGGTGAGCGTCCTGGTGCACGCGGAGGTCGAAGGAGCACGCCTGGAGGACCACCAAATCGTCACCGAGGTCTTGCTGCTCCTGATCGGCGGTGACGAGACCACCCGGCACACGCTGTCCGGTGGAACACGACAGCTGCTACTTCACCCCGACCAGCACCGGCGACTGGCGGCCAACCTGGAATTGCTGCCCAACGCGATCGAGGAAATGCTGCGCTGGACGGCGCCGGTGAAGAACATGGCACGGACGATGATGGCCGACACCGAATTCCATGGCACTCAACTGCACAAGGACGAGAAGATCATCCTGCTGTTCGAGTCTGCGAACTTCGACGAGAACGTATTCGAGAACCCGGAGAGCTTCGACATCGAGCGCTACCCGAACAACCACCTGGCGTTCGGTTTCGGCACGCACTTCTGCCTCGGTAATCAGCTCGCCCGGCAGGAGCTGTCGATCATGCAGACGCGCCTGCTGCAGCGCCTGCCGGATATGCGACTCGCGTCGGACGCCGCGTTGCCCCTAAGGCCGGCGAACTTTGTGTCGGGCCTGGAGAAAATGCCGGTGACGTTCACGCCGACCGCGCCGCTCTGACTCTTGCGGCGAGCGTGAACTGGCTGCGAGTTGTTGGCCGATTCTTCGCTGTAGGTTCACGCTCGGCGTTTTGCCCAAGCGGACCCCAGCCGCTGCAGGATGCCGCCCTTGGTGTTTGCCGCCGTGACCCGGATGGCAATCCAGCCCAGTTCGGCTAGAGCTTCGAATCGTTCGATGTCCCGCTGGAATTGCGCGCGGCTAATCCGGTGGTGTTCGCCCTCGTATTCCAACGCTATTTTGACGTCATCCCAACCCACATCGATGACGGCCACAAGTTCGCCGTATTCGCCGTAGACGGGTATTTGCGTCTGCGGCCGGGGATAGCCAGCTTCGATGACCAACAGCCGCAGCCAGGTCTCGCGAGGCGACTCGGCGCCCGCATCGACGAGCGTCAGTGCGTGTCTCGCCCGCCTGATGTTGCGGTGTCCTTTGTAACGCTCGGCAAGAAATTGGATGTCCTCGACATTCAGCCTGGTTGCCCGGGCCAGGGCATCGATCATCGCGACCGCCTGGGCAGTGGGATTTCGGCACGCGAGGTCGAAAGCGGTGCGTGCTGGCGTGGTTGCGGTCACCTCGCCGATCGGTTGGACTTCATCCTCGAAGATCCTGCCCGACCAGGTGTGGATCCCCGTTGGGGGATAGCGGTTTTCGTACAGCAGTTCGGCGGGATTGCTGTCGTCAATCCACTTGGCGCCATGGAGGGCGGATGCTGACCGCCCCGCGACGATGCCGCGCCGTCTTGACCACAGCCACGCGGCCCGGGCGCGTGTCGACGCCGCGAGGGTGGTGCCGAGCGGGACGTACACGTCGGGATGGACCGCTACGAAACGGCTGCGCAACCGGTAGGGCGTCAGCGCACCCGACGTAATCGCCTCGCTGCCGATGAATGGCTCCCGCATGCGGAGAGTCTGCCTTCGGGCACCGACAGCAGCGCCGAGCGTGAACTGACTGTGAGTTTTTGGCTGATTTTTCGCAGTGGGTTCACGCTCGGGGGCTAGCGGTTCTGGAAGTTGGGCTTACGCTTCTCGGCAAACGCCCGCGGGCCTTCCTTGGCGTCCTCGGACAGGAACACCTTGATGCCGATCTGAGTATCGATCTTGAACGCGTCATTTTCGTGCATGCCCTCGGTCTCACGGATCGCGCGCAGGATCGCCTGCACGGCCAGCGGGCCGTTGTTCTCGATGAGCGCTGCGATCTCGAGCGCCTTGGTCAGGGCCTGGCCGTCGGGCACGAGGTGCCCGATCAAACCCATCTCTTTCGCCTCGGCTGCGGTGATGTGCCGTCCGGTGAGCAGCAAGTCGCAAGCCACGGTGTACGGGATTTGCCGCACTAACCGCACCGCTGAACCGCCCATCGGGTACAGGCTCCATTTAGCCTCCGAGATGCCAAATTTGGCGCTCTCGCCCGCGATCCGGATGTCGGTGCCCTGCAGGATCTCGGTTCCCCCGGCGATCGCGGGGCCTTCGACGGCCGCAATCAGTGGCTTGGTCAGCCGACGGCCCTTCAGTAGGGCGTCGATGCGCGACGGGTCGTAGCTGCCGTCTTTGAACGAGTCGCCCGGCGGCTTTTTGGTTGCTGCCTTCAGGTCCATGCCCGCACAGAAGTAGCCGCCGGCCCCGGTCAGGATGCAGCACCTGATGTCGTCATCGTTGTCGACGCGGTCCCAGGCCTCGACCATGATTTGCATCATTTCGGTGCTCAACGCGTTGCGGGCGTGTGGTCGGTTCAGCGTGACGATGAGGGTATGACCGCGCTTTTCGACCAGCGCGTCAGGTCCTGATTCGTTTGCTGGAGCCTCCGCCACGGTTACCGCCTCTCGCTCGACATTGGGCATTCGCTTGTCAAGAAATGTAACACGTTCTAGTTTGGTGGCCGTGGCCCTGAATATCGCCGATCTTGCTGAGCACGCTATTGACGCTGTGCCCGACCGTGTAGCCCTCATCTGCGGAGACGAGCAGCTGACCTACGCCCAACTTGAGGAGAAGGCCAACCGCCTGGCGCATTACCTCATCGATCGGGGCGTCAAGAAGGACGACAAGGTCGGGCTTTACTGCCGCAACCGCATCGAGATCGTCATCGCGATGCTCGGCATCATCAAGGCTGGCGCCATCCTAGTGAACGTCAACTTCCGCTACGTCGAGGGTGAGCTTCGCTACCTGTTCGACAACTCGGACATGGTCGCGCTGGTGCACGAGCGCCAGTACTCCGACCGGGTCGCCAACGTGCTGCCCGAGACTCCGAACATCAAGACGATCCTCGTCGTGGAGGACGGCTCGGATGTTCCAGACAACGCCTACTTGAATTATGGCGGGGTCGAGTTCTACTCCGCGATCGCGGAGAGCTCGCCCGAGCGGGACTTCGGCCCACGCAGCGCCGACGACATCTACCTGCTGTACACCGGCGGCACAACGGGTTTCCCGAAGGGCGTGATGTGGCGCCACGAGGACGTCTACCGAGTGTTGTTCGGGGGCACAGACTTCACCACGGGCGAGTTCGTCAAGGACGAGTACGACCTGGCGAAGTCGGCCGCCGCCAACCCGCCAATGATCCGCTACCCGATCCCGCCGATGATTCACGGGGCCACCCAGTCGGCTACGTGGATGGCGCTATTCGCGGGCCAAACAACTTTGCTTGCACCGGAATTCGACGCCGACGCGGTCTGGCGGGCGATTCACGAGCACAAGGTCAACATGCTCTTCTTCACCGGCGACGCGATGGCCCGCCCATTGCTGGATGCACTGCTGGCACACCAGGGTGCAGGCAACGAGTATGACCTTTCGTCGCTGTTCGTGCTCACCAGCACCGCGGCACTGTTCTCCACCAGCATCAAGGAGAAGTTCCTCGAACTGCTGCCCAATCGCGTGATCACCGATTCGATCGGATCTTCAGAGACCGGTTTCGGCGGCATCAGTGTCGTCACGAAGGGTCAGTCGCACACGGGCGGACCGCGGGTGCAGATCGACAAGACCACAGTAGTGCTCGACGAGGAAGGCAACGAGGTCCAGCCCGGGTCGGGCGTGCGGGGCTTCATCGCAAAACGCGGCAACATCCCCGTCGGGTATTTCAAGGACGAGAAGAAGACTGCCGAGACCTTCAGGACATTCCACGGAGTGCGCTACGCGATCCCCGGCGACTTCGCGACGGTCGAAGAGGACGGCAGCGTGACGATGCTGGGCCGCGGCTCGGTGTCAATCAACAGCGGTGGCGAGAAGATCTACCCCGAGGAAGTCGAGGCCGCGCTCAAGGGTCATCCCGACGTGTTCGACGCGTTGGTCGTCGGCGTACCCGACCCGCGCTTCGGCCAGCACGTCGCCGCGGTGGTGCACGCACGCGAGGGGACCCGGCCGACGCTGGCAGGTCTCGATGCCTTCGTACGTAGCGAGATCGCGGGATACAAAGTGCCGCGCAGTCTTTGGCTGGTTGACGAGATCAAGCGGTCACCCGCCGGCAAGCCCGACTACCGTTGGGCCAAGGAGCAGACCGAGGCGCGGGCCGCCGACGAGGTACACGCCGCGCATGCGACTGCCTAGTTGACGGATTTCGTCAAGCAGAACACAGGCGCGCCGGCCGGCTACTTCGCTTGGGAGGCCGCAGGTTTGCGCTGGCTTTCCAGTGCCGACGGCGGCGTGCCCTGTGCGCACGTCGTTTCCGTTGACGCGACAAGCCTGACCCTGCGGCGGCTCGACTCGGTGACTCCCAGTCCCGACGCAGCGCACGAATTCGGACGACAACTGGCCATCACGCACGACGCGGGCGCCGCGGCGTTCGGTGTGGGGCCCGACGGATGGGACCGTCCCGGGTTCTTCGGGCCACTGTCGCAGCTGTTGCCGATGTCGTTGCGGGGGCACCCGCGCTGGGGCGATTTCTACGCCGAGGAGCGGCTGGTCCCGATGGCCGAGCTTGCGGCGCCGCGCCTCGACGCATCGACTCGTGCCACGATCGACGCCGTTGCGACGCGTTGCCGGGCGGGCGACTTCGACGACGACGACCCTCCGGCCCGGCTGCACGGCGACTTGTGGGGTGGCAACGTGATGTGGACGCCCCGCGGGGTGGTGCTGATCGACCCGGCCGCGCACGCCGGTCACCGCGAGAGTGATCTCGCAATGCTCGCGCTGTTCGGCTGCCCACACTACGACGCCATCGTGGCGGGTTATCAGCAGGTGCGGTCGCTGCGGCCCGGCTGGCGCAACCGCATCGGTCTGCACCAGCTGTTTCCGCTGCTGGCGCATGTCGTTCTCTTTGGTGGTGGGCACGCCCGGCGGACGGGTGCCTGCGCCCGCGCCGCACTGGCCATCTAGCTGCGCGCTAGTCTCGAAACGCGATGACGATCGATGTATGGATGCAGCATCCGACGCAGCGGTTCCTGCGCAGCGACATGCTGGCCTCGCTGCGGCGCTGGACCGGCGGGTCGATGCCGGATGGCGAAGTCGCGATCGGGGCAACCGTCGCGTCGATGGACGCCGCTGACGTGGGCATCGGCCTACTCAGCGCGTGGCTCGGCCCCAATGGCCAGGACCTCATCTCGAATGACGAAGTCGCGGAATGGATCCGGTTGCACCCGAGCAGGTTTGCCGGTTTGGCGACCGTAGACCTCGACCGTCCCATGGCGGCGGTGCGCGAGTTGCGTCGCCGGGTCGGCGAAGGTTTCGTAGGGCTGCGGGTGGTGCCCTGGCTGTGGAACGCGCCGCCCACCGATCGCCGCTACTACCCGCTGTTCGCCGAATGCGTCGAGACCGCGGTGCCGTTCTGCACGCAGGTCGGTCACACCGGACCACTGCGGCCTTCGGAGACCGGCCGCCCGATTCCCTACATCGACCAGGTGGCGCTGGATTTTCCGGAGTTGGTGATCGTCTGCGGCCACGTTGGCTATCCGTGGACCGAAGAGATGGTCGCGGTCGCCCGCAAGCACGAGAACGTATACATCGACACGTCGGCCTACACCATCAAGCGGTTACCCCGCGAGCTGATCCGATTCATGAAAACCGGCACGGGACAACGCAAGGTCTTGTTCGGCACCAACTATCCGATGATCGGCCACGGGCATGCGTTGGCCGGACTCGACGAACTCGGCCTCGACGAAGCTGCCCGCGGCGACTTTCTGCACGGAAACGCGGAACGGGTGTTCAGGCTCGAACGGAAGGTTCCTACGTGAACGGTGCACAGGCTCTGATCAATACCTTGGCCGACCGCGGCGTCGACGTGTGCTTCGCGAATCCCGGGACGTCGGAGATGCACTTCGTGGCCGCACTGGACGACGTTCCCCGAATGCGCGCCGTGCTAACCCTTTTCGAGGGCGTGGCCACCGGCGCCGCTGACGGCTATGCGCGTCTCGCCGGCCGTCCGGCGGCGGTATTGCTGCATCTCGGCCCCGGTTTGGGCAATGGCCTGGCCAACTTGCACAACGCGCGGCGCGCGCACGTCCCGATGGTGGTCGTAGTCGGCGACCACGCCACGTACCACAAGAAGTATGACGCCCCACTGGAATCGGACATAGACGCACTCGCCGGCACCGTGTCGGGGTGGGTGCGACGGACGATGGAGACTGCGGACGTCGCGACCGACACGGCCGAGGCTGTTGCGGCCAGCCGGTCCGGCTCGCAGATCGCGACGCTGATCCTGCCTGCGGATGTGTCGTGGTCCGATGGTGGATCGCCTGCGTCGGTCACGGCCGCCAATCCGACGGGCGCGGGCCCGCAGCTGGCGCCCGAGGTGCTGGAGGTGCTGTGGTCGGGAGAGCCCACGGTGCTGATGATTGGCGGGGACGCCACCGTCGCGCCGGGGTTGGCCGCGGCGGCGCGGATCGCCGAGGCGACCGGAGTCCGAGTGCTTTGTGAGACATTCCCGACGCGCCTGGAGCGCGGGGCCGGCGTGCCCGCGATCGAGCGGCTCGGTTATTTCGCCGAGGCCGCCGCGGCGCAGCTGGACGGTTCCAAGCATCTGGTCCTGGCCGGGGCCAAGTCACCGGTCTCGTTTTTCGCTTATCCCGCAATGCCGAGCGACCTGGTGCCGACCGGGTGTGAGGTGCACGTGCTGGCCGAATACGGTGGCGCCTTGGCAGCTTTGGTCAGTCTGGCCGACGAGCTGGCTCCCGGTTCTACTGCGCCCGTGGCACCGGCGTCGCGTCCGTCGTTGCCGTCGGGTGCCTTGACGTCCGCGTCGGCCGCCAGCGTGATCGGCGCCCTGTTGCCCGAGCGGGCGATCGTCGTCGACGAATCGAACACGTCGGGTCTGCTGCTGCCCCAGGCCACAGCGGGAGCACCGGCGCACGATTGGCTGACGTTGACCGGCGGGGCGATCGGCTATGGCATTCCGACCGCGGTGGGCGCCGCGGTCGCCGCCCCTGACCGCCCGGTGCTGTGCCTGGAATCCGACGGGTCCGCGATGTATACGATTTCGGGACTGTGGACTCAGGCTCGGGAAACCTTGAACGTCACCACCGTTGTGTACAACAACGGCGCCTACGACATCCTGCGGATTGAGCTCCAACGCGTAGGCGCCGGGTCCGCGCCCGGCCCGAAGGCCCTGGATCTTCTCGATTTATCGCGTCCCACAATGGACTTCGTCAAGATTGCCGAGGGTATGGGAGTTCCGGCTCGGCGTGTCACTACGTGCGAGGAGTTCGCCGAGGCGCTGCGCGCGGCTTTCGCGGAACCGGGCCCGCACCTGGTCGACGCGATCGTGCCCTCAATAGCGGGCTAGTGACGGAAGGCGGCTCATGAGCCAGTCGGTCAGGGTATTGACCACCTCGACTCCCGTCTCGAACACGCCGTTGTGGGCTTCGGCAGCCAGCGCCACGCCCCACTGCCCCGATTGCGTCGGCACGATCCCGAATTGCCGGACTAGGTAGTCACCATTGACGCCTGGGCCCCAACCGGCCTTGGCGGCAAGACCTTTCGCGGCCAGCCCCCACTGGTGATCGACGGTGAGGTGGTGCATGAGATCGATTACTGTTGTCGAATCAGGGATTAACGATAACTGTGCGGCAAAATGGGCTTGCCGCTCTAGTGTCCACTGCGTTTGGCCGAATGCGGTGAATCCCCGCCGAAGTCGGCGTAGTTCGACAACGGTGGCGGAATCTCCGCATTCCCCGATGACGTGCTGTACCTTCCGTGCGGCGTCCGCCGGGTTGCCCAGCTGGGACCATAACTGTTCGGATGCCGGGTTGTCGGATTCGGTGATGGCTTTGACGACCAGGTGTTGGGCATGTGCGCTGTTGGTGCGCAAAGCCGCGATCGCCAACGGCACCTTGATCGTCGACCAGGCAACACCGGACGTCCACTGGCCCAACGAAAAGGTCCGGTCCGGGCGGGCGATCGCCACGCCGATCTTTGCCGGCGCAGCGGCAGACAGCTGTTCAAAGCTTGCTTCCAGCGCAAGGTGAAGAGGTCGCGACGTCATGTGCTACCGGCGGATGGGCCACACCGGATCGGCGCATTCGACTCCCTCGGCCGACAACTGGCGCTTCAGTACTTTGAAGGTCACCGTCCGCGGGAGCTCGGCGCTGATCCGGACGAAGGACGGCCACTGTTTGGGGCCCAAGTCGGGCTGTTCGGCCAGGAAGGCCCGGAATTTGTCGGTGTCGAACTCGGTGCCGGTCGCCAGCACCAACGCGGCCATCACCTGGTCGCCGACGACGGGATCGGGTACCGGGTACACGGCCACTTCGAACGCGTCGGGATAGCGCAGCAGCACGCGCTCGATCGGAGCTGAACCAAGATTCTCTCCGTCGACTCGCATCCAATCGCCAAGCCGACCAGCAAAGTACGCATAGCCGTCCTCGTCGCGATAGGCCAGATCGCCACTGTGATAGACCCCGCCCGCCATCCGTGCGGCCTCGGCTGCCTCGTCGTTGTAATAGCCCTCGAAACGGCCGGGCCCGGCGGTGTTCACCACCTCGCCGACCACACCCACCGGGCATGGCTTGCCGGTGTCGGGGTCGACGATGTCGAGTCCGTCGGTCAGCGGGCCCAAAGCGCCCGCCGGGGTATCGGGGGTGCGGGCGATCGCCACTCCGCCTTCGGTCGAGCCGAACCCGTCCTGAACGAGACACCCGAACCGTCGGCCGAAACGTTCAACGTCGTCGGGCACGCCCTCGTTGCCGTATACCGCACGCAGCGGGTTGTCCGCATCGTCGGGTTGCTCGGGTGTGGCAAGTACATACGACAACGGCTTGCCCACGTAGTTGGCGTAGGTGGCGCCGTAGCGGCGCACATCCACCATGAAGTTCGACGCAGAGAACTTGCGCCGCAATGCCATCGACCCCTGGCACGCCGCCGCCACCGACCAGCCGACCAGCACCGCGTTGGAATGGAACAACGGCATCGACACATAGCAGACGTCGTCGCGGCCGAGCCCGAACCGCTGCGTCATCATTGCCCCGGCCACGGCAACCTTGCCGTGGCTGCACTTCACCGCCTTGGGATCGCCACTGGTTCCCGACGTGAAGATCAACATGAAAAGATCCGTGGACAAAGCGGACTGGAAGCGAACGTCGGCGTCGCGGTGCGCGCCAACCTCGTCGGCCCACTCGGCTGAATCGACGTTGAGATGGTCGATATCACCCAGTGCCGCAGCCGATTGCGCATCGGCCAGCACCAACTGGCAGTCGGCTCGGCTGATGTCGCGGGCCAGCGCTTCGCCGCGGCGCACCGGGTTCAGGCCCACCGGCACGATTCCCGACATCCCCGCCGCCGCCAGCATTGCCGAGAAGAACGGCGTGTTCTCCAACAGCACGCCGACGTGCGGCGGCCGAGCGGCGTCAATGCGCTGGCGCAGTGTCGCTGCGATCGCGGCACTGTGTCGGAGGTGACTGCGCCAGCTGGTGAACGAGTCCTCGAAGTAGATTCCCCGGTCGTCGATCTCGGCGAGGGGAACCAGCAGATCGGTGACCGTGAGATCGGTCGGGCTAAGTATCAATTCCATCCGCTCCCGAATGTGAAGCTGGTTTCACGTTCGGACTCGATTTTGAACGTGGGTTCACGCTCGGCGGCGTCAGGTGAGGCATTCGGCTAGGCAGGGGTTTCCGCCAGTTCACGGCCGATCCGGCGCAGTTGTCCGGTCGCACCGCCGAGCGCAAACTCGGTTTCCTTGGCGGCCAAGAAGTAACGATGCGCCGGGTGATCAGTGTCGACGCCGACGCCGCCGTGCACGTGCACGATGGTGTGTGCGACCCGGTGCCCGGCGTCGGCGGCCCAGAATGCCGCACTAGCGACGTCGAGCTCGGCGGGGAGGTCTTCCGAGACCCGCCAGGCCGCCTGGGTGAGGCTCAGCCGCAATCCCTTGACGTCGATGTAGCCGTCGGCCAGCCGTTGCCCCACCGCCTGGAAGCTGCCGATCGGACGGTCGAACTGCTCACGGGTGCGGGCGTACTCGGCAGTCATCTGCAAACCTCGCTCGAGTACTCCAAGCTGAAATGCGCTGCGACCCAGCGCCGCAAGCGTGCCAAGCCACGGGGTGACCTCGGCGCCGCCAACCCGCCGCGAGCCGTCCAGTGAAACGCCGTCGAGCGCCAGGTGCCCGACGCTGCCGAGCCCGGTGGTCTTCAGCGGGGTTACCGTGACCCCGGGGTCATTGGCCGCGACCAGGAAAACCGCCGCGCCAGAATCGGTCTCGGCGGGAACCAGGAAGGCGTCGGCCACTGGGCCGTATCCGACCAAGGTGCGAGTGCCGGTCAGCCGGTAGCCGTCACCGGAACCCTCGGCGCGCACCGGCCCCTCGCCCATCTCGCCGTCCAGGGCAACGGTAAGGATCTTTTCACCCTTGACCGCCGGCGCGCCCCAGCCCTGCTGCAGTTCCTCGGAGCCGAATCGTGCCAGGGCGCCGGAAGCCAGCATCACCGATTCCAGGTAGGGGACGGCGGCCATCTGGTGACCGAGCGCGACCAGGATTGCCACCTGCTCGAGCACCCCGAAGCCGTCGCCGCCAAGTGCGGACGCCGCCGCGCTGGACAGGATGTCGGAGTCGATCAGTTTGCTCCACAGCTCGCTGTCGAACCGTTGCTCGCGCCCGTCCAGATCACGTTGGTGCTCCGGTGTGCACACCGAGTCCACGATCGTGCCGACCAGACCGCCAAGGTCGTTTGCCGCTTCGGTTGTCGTGAAGTCCATAGATGTTCGTTCCTAACTAGGAGCTCGTTCGTGAAAGAAGAGTCAGCGGTTGGCGCGCGGCAGCCCCAGCGCGACCATCCCGATGATGTCGCGCTGCACCTCGTTGGTGCCGCCACCGAACGTCAGGATCAGGCAAGCCCGGTGCATCCGCTCGGCCCGAGCGCGCAGCAGCTCGCCCGGCGAATCCTGACGCAACGTGGCCGCGGTGCCCAGAACCTCCATCAATAGGCGGTAGGCCTCGGTGGCCAGCTCGGTGCCGAACACCTTGGCCGCCGACGCGTCCGCCGGCGACAGGGCTTCGCTTGAAGCCGACGCCAGCTCCCAGTTGATGAGCTTGAGAACCTCGGCCTTCGCGTGCACCCTAGCCAGGTTCAGCTGCACCCACTCCGAATCGATGAGCCGGGCGCCGCTGGAGTCCTTGGTGTTCTGCGCCCACTCACGAACCTCGCGCAGGGCGAGGAAAATCGGTTGCGGTGAGACCAGGGCTACCCGCTCGTGGTTGAGCTGGTTGGTCACCAGCTTCCAGCCGCCGTTCTCCTCGCCGATGAGGTTGGTCACCGGGACCCGCACGTCGGAGTAATAGGTCGCGCTGGTGTCGACACCAGACATGGTGTGCACCGGAGTCCAGGAGAACCCTTCGGCGGTCGTCGGCACGGCCAGCATCGAAATGCCGCGGTGCTTCTTGGCGTCGGGGTTGGTGCGCACCGCCAGCCACACCCAGTCCGCGTAGGCGATCAGGCTGGTCCACATCTTCTGGCCGTTGATCACGTAGTCGTCGCCGTCGCGCACCGCAGCGGTGCGCAGGTTCGCCAGGTCGGTGCCGGCGCCGGGCTCGGAGTAACCGATGGAAAAGTGCAGGTCGCCCGCGGCGATCTTGGGCAGGAAGAATTTCTTCTGTTCCTCGGTGCCGAAGGCCATGATGGTCGGCGCCACGCTGTTGATCGTCAGGAACGGCACCGGCACGCCGGCGATCGCGGCCTCGTCGGTGAAAATCAGCGAGTCCATCGGCGAGCGATCCTGGCCGCCGTACTCCTTGGGCCAGTTCAGGGTGAGCCACCCGTCCTTGCCCATCTGCGAGACCGTGTCGCGATAGGCGTTGCCGGTTCCGACCTCGCCCTGTGTCGAGCTGAGCGCCTCACGGCGCTCCGGCGTCATGAGCTTGGTGAAGTACGACCGCAGCTCGCGACGCAGCTCCTCCTGCTCAGGGGTGTAACTGATGCGCATTCCAGCCGTCCTTTTGGTTAACCGTGCCAAGCCTGCGACGAACCCCGGCCAGCCGTCGTAGCTCGACCAACGACCCCATCCGCCTTCCCGGTTGTAACACGTTCTAGTCTGGGAATCCAGCGACCGTTTCGTCAGACGCACCGGGGCCTTATTGTGGTGCTGCTGAACAAAGAGGTCCTGACGGGACGTGGGGCCTACACCAAAGGTCAGGTTCGAGGAGGGTGCCGTGCGGGTGATAGTGGATCGTGACCGGTGCGAAGGCAACGCGGTGTGCTTGGGAATCGCGCCGGATGTGTTCGACCTCGACGATGAGGACTACGCCGTCGTCAAAACCGATCCGATTCCGGCCGGCCAAGAGGAACTGGTCGAACAGGCGATCGCGGAATGCCCGCGTGCGGCCCTATTGCGCGGGGACTAGACAGTGCGTGACCCGAGACTAGAGGTATTCATAAATTGACTAGCAGCACGAACGCGACCGAACTATCCGGAAAGGTCGCGGTGGTGACCGGTGCGGCCGCGGGATTGGGTCGGGCCGAAGCGCTCGGCCTTGCGCGCCTGGGCGCCACCGTCGTCGTCAATGACATCGCAAGCGCGCTGGATGCCTCCGACGTCATCGACGAGATCGGCGCGGCCGGCGCCAAGGCTGTGGCGGTCACCGGCGATATCAGCGAGCGCGCCACCGCCGACGAGCTGGTTTCCTGCGCCGACGGGCTGGGCGGCCTGGACATCGTGGTGAACAACGCCGGGATCACCCGCGACCGGATGCTGTTCAACATGTCCGACGAGGACTGGGACCAGGTCATCGCAGTGCATCTGCGCGGACATTTCCTGCTCACCCGCAACGCGGCCACCTACTGGCGCGCGAAAGCCAAAGACACCGGGGGTTCCGTCTACGGCCGGATCGTCAACACCTCCTCGGAGGCCGGTCTGACGGGCCCGGTCGGGCAAGCCAACTACGGCGCCGCCAAAGGGGGCATCATCCAGCTGACGTTGACTGCAGCCCGGGCGCTGGGCCGTTACGGCGTGTGCGCGAACGCGATCTGTCCACGTGCCCGCACCGCGATGACGGCCGACGTCTTCGGTGCCGCACCAGACGAGCAGGGATCGACCCGCTGTCGCCCGAGCACGTGGTGAGTCTGGTCCAGTTCCTGGCGTCTCCGGCGGCCGCGGAAGTCAACGGCCAGGTGTTCATTGTTTACGGTCCGCAGGTGACGTTGGTCGCGGCGCCGACGGCGGAGCACAAGTTCAGCGCGGACGGTTCGGCTTGGGAGCCGGCCCAACTCAGCGACACGTTGCAGGACTACTTTGCTGGCCGCGATCCAGAACAGAACTTTTCCGCGGTTGGCCTGATGGAAGAATAACGCCGTGAAGCTACTTTTCGAGGCGTATTCGACAAGTGCAAAATATGCTCAATTAACACCGTTATAGCCATTCTGAGCTGCCCAAATCGATGCATCCGACGAAAACTTGAATTTTTATTGGCCCGGTGAAGTTGTTCTAAGTTAATATGATCCGGCTCACACCGAGTCGGGGACTGCAGAGGGTAGTGAAAGGCGACACACAGACTTCGCCGCGAGCAGCAGAGGGGGGACCGAGTTGCTTCAACAACTCGCGGTTCCGGCCCGCGCTGTCGGCGGGTTCTTCGAGATGTCGATCGACACGGCTCGGGCGGTATTCCGGCGGCCGTTCCAATTACGCGAGTTCCTTGATCAGACTTGGATGATCGCCCGGGTATCGCTGGTCCCGACGCTGCTGGTCTCCATCCCGTTCACCGTCTTGGTGGCGTTCACCCTCAACATCCTGCTGCGCGAAATCGGGGCGGCCGATTTGTCTGGTGCCGGGACGGCATTCGGCACCATCACTCAGCTGGGCCCGGTGGTGACCGTGCTGGTCGTGGCCGGCGCCGGCGCCACCGCGATCTGTGCAGACCTGGGCGCCCGCACGATCCGCGAAGAAATAGACGCGATGCGGGTGCTCGGCATCGACCCGATCCAACGGCTCGTCGTACCAAGGGTTTTGGCGTCCACCTTGGTCGCGCTATTACTGAATGGTTTGGTGTGCGCCATCGGCTTGTCGGGCGGCTATGTATTCTCCGTCTTCCTTCAGGGCGTCAACCCGGGTGCCTTCATCAACGGGCTGACGGTGCTCACCGGGCTGCGCGAATTGGTGCTCGCCGAAGTCAAAGCGTTGCTGTTTGGCGTAATGGCCGGGCTGGTCGGTTGTTACCGCGGCCTGACGGTCAAGGGCGGGCCAAAAGGCGTCGGAAATGCGGTAAACGAGACCGTCGTTTATGCGTTCATTTGCCTATTCGTCATCAACGTGGTCACGACGGCCATCGGCGTGCGACTGTCAGCGAAGTGAGTCGCCGTGAGCTATGACGTCAGTTACCGCTTAAGCCGGTTCCTTTCGCGGTTGCAGGGTCCGGTTGACGACTTCGGCGAGCAGGCACTGTTCTACGGCCAAACCCTACGTCACATCCCCAATGCACTCACTCGGTACCGAAAGGAGACCATCCGGCTGGTAGCTGAGATGACGCTGGGCGCAGGCGCACTCGTCATGATCGGGGGCACCGTCGGCGTTGCGGCGTTCCTGACACTGGCGTCCGGTGGAGTCATCGCCGTCCAGGGTTACTCGTCGTTGGGCAACATCGGTATCGAGGCGCTGACGGGATTCCTGTCCGCGTTCCTGAACGTCCGTGTCGTCGCGCCGGTGATCGCGGGGATCGCATTGGCGGCAACCATCGGTGCCGGCACTACCGCCCAATTGGGAGCCATGCGCGTTTCCGAAGAGATCGACGCCGTCGAATGCATGGCGGTGCACTCGGTTTCCTACTTGGTGTCCACCCGGCTCATTGCCGGCCTTGATTGCCATTATTCCGCTGTACTCGTTGTCAGTGCTTGCCGCATTCTTCGCCGCCCGATTCACCACGGTTTTCATCAACGGGCAGTCCGCCGGCCTGTACGACCATTACTTCAACACGTTCCTCATGCCGAACGACCTCCTGTGGTCGTTCCTGCAGGCCATCGTGATGTCCATCGCGGTGATGTTGATCCATACCTACTACGGCTACAACGCAAGTGGTGGCTCGGTCGGCGTCGGTATCGCCGTCGGCCAAGCGGTGCGGACCTCTCTGATCGTCGTCGTCGTCATCACTTTGTTCATCTCTCTCGCGGTTTATGGCTCGTCCGGCAACTTCAACCTCTCGGGATAACGGGGACTCCAAAAAGAACATGTCAGAACGCGAAGCGCGACGGTCAACCGTCCGGCTGGCAGCAGCGCTGCTCGCCGGATTGATCGTCGTATTCTCGGTCCTGACTTACCTTTCGTACAACGCGGCCTTCGCCTCGATCGACACCGTGACCGTGTCCGCGCCGCGGGCCGGGCTGGTGATGGAGCAAGGTGCCAAGGTCAAATTCCGTGGTATCCAGATCGGCAAGGTCGAGGACATCAGCTACAGCAACGAGCAGGCGCGGCTCACGCTGGCTATCAGCAGCGATCAGATGCACTTCATCCCGGCCAACGCAACGGTGCATATCGCGGGCAACACGGTTTTCGGCGCGAAGTCGGTGGAATTCCTTCCGCCTCAGTCGCCTTCGCCGACGTCGCTGCGTCCGAACGCGCACGTGCAGGCTTCGGCAGTGCAACTGGAAGTCAACACCTTGTTCCAGTCGCTCGTCGACCTTCTACACAAGATCGATCCGGTCGAGTTGAACGGCACGCTGAGCGCGCTGTCCGAAGGCTTGCGCGGTCATGGTGACGACCTGGGCGGCCTGCTTTCAGGTCTGAACACGCTTACGCAGCAAGTCAACCCGAAGCTGCCCGCCCTGCAGGAAGATTTCCGCAAGACCGCGACCGTGACCAATATCTACGCGGACGCGGCGCCCGATCTGAACACCGTGATCGACAACCTGCCGACAATCAGCAAGACTGTGGTAGACCAGCAGGTCAATCTTAATGACACGTTGCTGGCCGCAATCGGGTTGAGTAACAACGCCTATGAAACGTTGGAGCCGGGCGAACAGAACTTCGTTGACGCCATTAACAGGCTGCGCGCCCCGCTCAAGGTGCTCTCCGATTACTCCCCGGAATTCGGCTGTCTGTTCGCAGGTATCGGACGAGGTATCAAAGAGTTCGCCCCGTTGCTCGGTGTCCGCAAAGCGGGCCTGTTCACGTCGTCGAGCTTTGTGCCCGGTTCGCCGTCATACACCTATCCCGAATCTCTGCCACAGGTAAACGCCTCCGGGGGGCCGAACTGCCGCGGCATGCCGGACCTCCCGACCAAGCAGAATGGTGGGTCGTGGTTCAAATCGCCATTCCTGGTGACGGACAACGCCAACATCCCTTACGAGCCGTTCACCGAATTGCAGTTTGACGCACCCTCGACGCTGCAATTCTTATTCCACGGCAGCTTTGCCGAGCGGGACGACTTCTGATGGCCGAAACGAGAATGCCGTCGTACCGGTCGGTCGTCATCAAGGTCGGCGTCTTCGCGGTGGCCATGCTGCTGGTGGCCGCTGGGCTGGTGGTGGTCTTCGGTAGCTTCCGGTTCGGACCCGAATCGAGCTATCACGCAACCTTCACCGACGCGTCGCGGTTGAAGGCCGGCCAGAAGGTCCGCATCTCCGGGGTCCCGGTCGGTGCGGTTTCCGACGTGAAACTCAACGCGGACAACACCATCGATGTGGAGTTCGGCGTCGACAAGCGATACACGCTGTATTCGTCCACGCGCGCGCTGATCCGATATGAAAACCTGGTTGGCGATCGGTTCCTGGAAATCGCGTCGGGTCCCGGTGAGTTACGCAAGATACCGCCGGGCGGGACCATCAATTCTCAACACACCAGTCCAGCACTGGATCTCGACGCGCTGCTGGGCGGACTACGGCCGGTGCTCAAGGGACTCGACGCCGACAAGGTCAACACAATCAGCAGCGCCGTCATCGAATTATTGCAGGGCCAAGGCGGAGCATTGTCGAACGTGCTGTCCGATACGAGCGCGTTCTCGACGGCGCTGGGCCAACGCGATCAGCTCATCGGCGACACGATCACCAACCTCAACACGGTGCTTGGGACCATCGACCAAAAGGGAACCCAGTTTTCGGCCAGCGTCGACCAGCTGCAGCAATTGATCACCGGGCTGGCGAAAAACAAAGACTCGATCGCGGGCGCTATTCCGCCGCTGGCGTCGACGACGACGGATCTGACCGAGCTGCTGCAGAATTCACGCCGGCCGCTGCAGGGCATCCTGGAGAACACCCGCCCGCTGGCCACCGAGGTGGATAACCGCAAGGCCGAGGTGAACAACGACATCGAGCAACTGGGTGAGGACTACCTGCGGCTGTCCGCGCTCGGCGCCTACGGGTCCTTCTTCAACGTCTACTTCTGCTCCGTGACGATCAAGATCAACGGCCCGACCGGCGGCGACATCCTGTTGCCGCTCGGTGGCCAGGTGGATCAAAGCAAGGGGAGGTGCGCCTTTGCCAAATAAACGAGGGAAGTCAAATAACCGAGGGGAGCCAGATAAAGAAGCACCCCGCAGGCAGAAGCTTGAACGTGATCCACTGCGTACCGGGGTGTTCGGCGTCGTGTTGGTCGTCTGCGTCGTATTACTGGCATTTGGCTACTCCGGACTGCCATTCTGGCCGCAGGGAAAAACCTACGACGCGTATTTCACCGACGCTGGTGGCATTTCGCCGGGCAACGCCGTTTACGTGTCCGGTTTCAAGGTCGGCCAAGTGCAGTCCGTCGGGCTGGCCGGAGACACCGCCAAGGTGACGTTCAGCGTGGACCGCCGCGTCGCCGTCGGTGACCAGTCGCTGGCGGCGATCCGCACCGACACCATCCTCGGCGAGCGGTCCATCGCGGTGAGCCCGGCCGGCAGCGGCAAGGGCACCACCATTCCGCTGAGCCGCACCACCACGCCCTACACGCTGGCGGGCGCGCTGGAGGACCTGGGTCAAAACGCGAACAACCTGAACAAGCCGCAGTTCGAGCAGGCCCTCAACGTTCTTACCGACACGTTGCACGATGCCACCCCGGACTTGCGCGGCGCACTCGACGGGGTGACGTCGCTGTCCCGTACCTTGAACCGCCGCGACGAGGCGCTGCAAGGCCTTCTGGCACACGCGAAGTCGGTGACAACGGTGTTGGCGCAGCGCGCCGACCAAGTCAACAAGCTGGTCGACGACGGTAACGACTTGTTTGCCGCGCTCGACGAGCGTCGTGCCGCGCTGAGTCAATTGATCGCGGGGATCAGTGATGTCGCGACGCAGATTTCCGGCTTCGTCGCCGATAACCGCAAGGAGTTCGGCCCCGCGTTGGCCAAGCTCAATCTGGTGCTGGACGACCTCAACGAACGGCGTGATTACATAACCGAGGCGCTCAAACGGCTGCCCACCTACGCGACCGAACTGGGCGAGGTGGTTGGTTCCGGACCCGGATTCAACGTCAACGTTTACGGCGTGATACCGGCGCCACTGCTGGCGACGATGTTCGACTTCGTATACCAGCCAGGCAAGATGCCGGCCAGCTTCGCCGACTACCTGCGCGGGCTAATCCAGGAACGCTGGATCATCAGGCCGAAGTCCCCATGATCGAGCGGGCCATCGGCAGCCGCGGGCTGCGTAACGTCACCATCATCGCGTTGGTCGCGGTGCTGCTAGGTGGCGTTTATGTGCTGTTCTCCGCCGGCGGCAACGGGCGAAAGATCGTCGGGTACTTCGCTTCTGCGGTAGGCATCTACCCCGGAGATCAGGTCCGCATTCTCGGAGTGCCGGTAGGCAAGATCGACTCGATTGAGCCGCGGCCCTCCGATGTGAAGATCACCATGTCGGTCTCCGGGGACGTAAAGATCCCCAAGGACGCGAAGGCCGTGATCATGTCGCCGAACTTGGTTGCGGCCCGGTTCATACAGCTCACCCCGGCCTATACCGGTGGTGCGGTGTTACCCCAAGACGGCAGCATCGATCTGGCCCGCACCGCCGTCCCGGTGGAGTGGGACGAGGTGAAGCAGGCGCTCACCCAACTGGCCGTGCAGCTCGGTCCGACGTCCGGATCGATGCAGGGGCCGTTGGGCGCGGCTATCAACCAGGCCGCGAACACGCTCGACGGCAAGGGCGAGTCGTTCCACAATGCGTTGCAGGAGCTCTCGCAAGTCGCTGGGCGGCTGGGGGATTCGCGCGGCGACATTTTCGGCACGATCAAGAACCTGCAGGTACTGGTCAATGCGCTGTCAGCGAGTAATGAGCAGATTGTGCAGTTCGCGGGCAACGTCGCGTCGGTATCGCAGGTGCTTGCCGACAGCTCGCATCACCTCGACAACACGCTCGGTACGCTCAATAAGGCGCTCTCCGATGTCCGAGGGTTTTTGCATGAGAACAACTCGACGCTGATCGATACGGTCAGCAAGCTCAACGACTTCGCTCAGACATTGAGTGACCAGAGCGACAATATCGAGCAGGTGCTGCACGTGGCCGGCCCCGGCATTAGCAACTTCTACAACATCTATGACCCGGCGCAGGGCACGTTGAACGGCCTGCTGTCGATACCCGAATTCGCCAACCCCGTGCAATTTATCTGCGCTGGATCCTTTGAAACTGCCGCCGGGCCAAGTGCGCCCGATTACTTCAAGCGCGCCGAGCTGTGTCGCGAGCGGCTGGGGCCGGTCTTGCGCAGGATATCGGCCAACTATCCGCCGGTGATGTTCCACCCGCTCAACACGATCACCGCGTACAAAGGCCAGATCATCTACGACACTCCGGCCACCGAAGCCAAGGCGGGGACTCCGGTTCCGGAGCTGACATGGATCCCGGCGAAAGGTGCCCCGTCGGCGCCGGGCGCCCAGAATCCGGCGGATTTGCAGGCACTGCTTGTCCCGACGGCCCCGCAGACCGGCCCACTTCCCGGGCCGCCACCACCGGGTAGCGGTCCCGCGCCGGGCTCCGCTTTCGGACCCCCGCCGGGGCCCCCGCCGACGCCAGCCGTCCAGGGCGGCGGCGGATGAAGCCAATCTGGATGCGCGGCGCGGTGTTAGCCTCGAGCGGCGTGCTGCTGGCCGGTTGTCAATTCAGCGGGCTGAACTCGTTGCCGTTACCCGGCACCGCCGGTCACGGCAACGGCGCGTACCAGGTCACGGTGGAAATGGCCGATGTCGCGACGCTGCCGCAGAACTCACCGGTCATGATCGACGACGTAACCGTGGGCAGCGTCTCGGGAATTCAAGCAGAGCAGCGCTCCGATGGATCCTTCTATGCCGCAGTGAAGTTGGCGCTTGACAGCAACGTCGTGCTACCGGCCAACGCGACGGCCTCGGTTGCCCAGACATCGCTGCTCGGGTCGTTGCACGTCGACCTGGCCGCACCGAAGGACAAGCCGGCGACCGGCAGGCTGGCCAACGGGTCAAGAATTGCGGAGTCCAACACGGGGCGCCTGCCCACCACCGAGGAGGTATTCTCGGCGCTTGGCGTCGTGGTCAACAAAGGCAATGTCGGTGCGTTGGAAGAGATCACCGATGAGACGTACCAGGCCGTCGCGGGTCGGCAAGATCAGTTCGTCAACTTGGTTCCCCGGCTGGCGGAGTTGACGGCAGGCCTGAACCGCCAGGTCAACGACATCATCAGCGCGGTCGACGGGCTGAACCGGTTCTCCGCGATTTTGGCGAACGACAAGGACAATCTGGGCCGCGCGCTCGACACGCTGCCGGAAGCACTACGCGTGCTGAACAAGAATCGGGATCACATCGTCGACGCCTTCGCCGCACTCAAGAAGTTGGCCACGGTGACCTCGCGGGTGCTGTCAAAAACCAAGGTGGACTTCGCCGAAGACCTCAAGGGCCTGTACGCGGTCGTAAAGGCCCTCAACGACCATAGAAAGAACTTCGTCACCTCGCTACAGCTCTTGCCGACGTTCCCATTCCCCAACTTCGGCATCAAGCAATCCGTGCGCGGCGACTACCTCAACGTGTTCAGCACCTTCGACCTCACCTTGCGCCGCTTCGGTGAGACGCTCTTCACCACGGGCTATTTCGACCCGAACATGGCTCACATGGCCGAGATCCTCAACCCACCCGATTTCTTGGTAGGCGAAATGGCAAACCTATCCGGACAGGCGGCCGATCCGTTCAAGATTCCGCCCGGCACGGCTTCGGGTTCGGGTTCGGACGGACGCTGAGGGAGCCGCGCAAATGATAGACAGACTCACTAAGATCCAGCTCGGCATCTTTGCGTTGATCACCGTCATCACTCTGACTGTGATGGGCATCTACTATCTGCGGCTGCCTGCCACGCTCGGTATCGGGACCTACGGTGTGAGTGCGGACTTCGTCGCGGGCGGCGGCCTTTACAAGAACGCTAACGTCACCTACCGCGGTGTCGCGGTCGGCCGGGTTGATTCGGTGGGGCTGAACCCCAATGGGGTGACCGCCGAAATGCGGCTCAACAGCGGCACCCCCATTCCGTCGAATGTCACCGCCACCGTCAAGAGTGTCTCGGCGATCGGCGAGCAGTACATCGACCTGGTCCCGCCGACCAATCCCTCGTCGGCCAAGTTGAGCAACGGATTCCGGATCGAGCGGCAGAACACCCGCATTGGCCAAGATGTCGCTGACTTGTTGAAGAGGGCCGAGACGCTGGTGGATAGCCTCGGTGACACCCGGTTGCGAGAGCTGCTGCACGAGACGTTCATCGCGGCCAACGGGTCCGGTCCTGAGTTGGCCCGACTGATCGCGTCCGCGCGGCTGTTGGTTGACGAGGCCAACGCCAACTATCCGCAAGTCTCGCAGCTGATCGACCAGGCGGGTCCGCTGCTGGAAGCCCAGATCCGCGCCGGCGCTGACATCAAGTCGCTCTCGGATGGGCTGGCGCGGTTCACTTCTGAGGTGCGTCAGGCCGATCCGCAGCTGCGCACAACGCTGGATATCGCCCCAGGCGCGGCCGACGAGGCCAACACCGCGTTCTCCGGTATCCGACCCTCCTTTCCCGCACTGGCGGCCAGCCTGGCCAACCTGGGCAGGGTGGGCGTCATCTATCACAAGTCGATCGAGCATTTGCTGGTGGTCTTACCGGCGCTGTTCTCCGCGATCGTCACGGCCGCGGGTGGGTCGCCACAGGACGAAGGCGCCAAGCTGGACTTCAAGCTCGACCTGAACGATCCGCCGCCATGCGCTGTCGGCTTCATACCGCCGCCATTGATACGCACCCCGGCCGATGAGACGTTGCGCGAGCTACCAAAAGACTTGTACTGCAAGGCGGCCCAGAACGATCCGAGCACGGTGCGTGGCGCCCGCAACTATCCGTGCCAGGAATTCCCCGGCAAGCGTGCGCCGACGATTCAGCTGTGTCGCGACCCTAAGGGCTACATACCGGTTGGCCGCAGCCCCTGGCGCGGCCCCCCGGTCCCGTACGACGCGCCGGTAACAAACGGGCTTAACGTACTGCCGCCCAACAAGTTTCCCTATATCCCACCGGGCGCTGATCCCGATCCCGGCGTTCCGATAGCTGGGCCGCCGCCTCCGGGTGTGGCTGCCCGGGCCCGGGCCGGTACCACGTCAGCCGGCGTTCGATCCGCCGCCGCCCAACGACAACGGGCCACCACCACCGTTCACGTCATGGCAGCCGCCGGGCGTGCCACCGGTGCCGCCGCAGGTTCCGTATCCGAAGTACCTCCCGCCGCCGCCCCCGCCGGAAGGCACCGGCCCGGTGCCGCAAGCCGCGCCAGCCCCCGGTCCGCAACCCCAGGCCAGTGGCCCGACCTATGCCACCTACGATCAGAACACCGGCGCATTCGCCGACCCGGCAGGCGGCACTGGCATTTTCGCGCCGGGCGACCACAGCGCCAATCGCGCCGAAAATTGGGTGGACCTGATGCTTGATCCAAGGCCGATGTAGTGGTCGAGGAGGAAACGACGACTCGACGTGTTCGTCGGCGAGCCTCGCGCGCGGCGGGCCCGGCGTCGAGCGAGTCGGTCGAGACCGGCACGGTTCGGGTAGAGGTACAGGCGGAGATCGACGCCCAGCGGAAGCGGCCGGCGAAACCCGTCAAGACCCTCAAGCCCGTCAAGCCGCCGCCGCGGCGGCAGGCCCAACCGGGTCCTGGTCGGGTGGATCTCGTTTGCCGCTGCGTTATCGGCGATCGCGGGGCTGGTGGCCTGCCTCGCCTTCCTGGCCGCTCAGCAGCGCCACGCTGAGGCCGATCAGGCCCGTGACCAACGCTTTGTCGACACCGCCACACAGACGGTCGTCAACATGTTCAGCTACAAGCAGGACAGCATCGACGAAAGCGTGGACCGGCTCTATAAAAGCACCAGCGGCCCGCTGCGCGGCATGCTCGGCAGCCAACAACAACGTCGAGAACCTCAAGGGCTTGTTCCGCACTACCAACGCGACATCGGAAGCCGTCATCAACGGTGCAGCCCTGGAAGGCATCGACGCCGTCACCGACAACGCATCAGTGCTGGTGTCGTTGCGCGTCACAGTCGCCGATGCCGACGGAGTCAACAAGCCTTCCATGCCCTACCGCCTGCGGGTCATCGTGCACGAGGACGAGCGAGGGCGGATGACGGGCTACGACCTGAAATATCCCGACGGGGGCAACTGATGCGGTGGCGGTGGTGGCTGATCACCGTCGCGGGCTGCCTGGCGGTCGCGTGCATCGTCGGGTTGTCCGCGGCGGGTGGTTGGTTCTACTGGGACAGGGTGCAGACCCGTGGCGAGCAGTCGGCGCGGGCGGTGTTGCCTCAGCTGACTGCCAAAGAGATACCCGAGGTCTTCGGCTACGACTACCAGACAGTGGAACGCAGTCTTGCCGATGCCTATCCGTTGTTGACGCCCGACTACCGCCAGGAGTTTCAGAAGAGCGCCAACGCGCAGATTATTCCGGAGGCCAAGAAGCGCGAGGTGGTCGTCCAGGCGAACGTCGTGGGCGTGGGGGTCATTTCCGCCCAACGGAACTTCGGCGTCGGTGATGGTCTACTTGAACCGCACCGTGACCGACAAATCGCGGCAGCCGCTCTACGACGGCAGCCGGCTCCGGGTTGACTTCAAGAAGATCGGCGACAAATGGTTGATCAACTACATCACGCCGATCTAACCGGCTCCAGGCCCGGGCGCAATGCTTAGTAACAAATGGCAACGTTGTTGCACTGCAACGGGTAACGCTGGATCGGGCTGGGCGGGGGACCGGCCAGTTGCAGGGAGAACGGTTGCTTGCTCATCGCTGGCTGCAGACCGCATTCGGCGCCGTGCAAGGCTGGTGTGCGTGCCAGCTGAGCGTTCCGTCGTCGAATGCGTAGGTTTCAGTCGACGGTGCTGTGCCGCCGCCCGGGCAGGAAACGCCGCCGTCCAAGGTCGCCTGGAAGGTCCAGAGTCCGCTGACAAGCCTGGCTCTGCCACCGTAGTTTTGCAGTTGTCCTGGCGGCTGATCTGTTCTGAGGTCGCGCTCACGATGTTCAGAGCGCAGAAATCTGCCTGAATATCCGGGTTGGAATAGTCCTTGTAGTAGCGGCTTCCGTTGACTTGATCGCACAGCGCCGTGATCGTCCAGGTCACCCCGGAGACGCCCGCCTGGTTGAACGTGTAATTGCCGTCCGGCGGCGGCCCGACCGCACTGGCCCGGTCACCCGAATTCAGCACAATTCCGATCGCGACGGCCGAGACGATGCCGGCACCGGTGGCCAGCCCACGACGCAGATTCAAGTCGTGCACCTCCTACACGTTCGCAGTGGCTTCCTACGCTACTTAGCGTCGCTTGGATGCGCATCGGCGAGTGCGTCCAAAAACGACCGCGCCCAGCGATCCACGTCATGGGCGAGGACCTGTCGGCGCAGTGCCCGCATCCGACGCCGCCCCTCCTCCTCCTGCTGGTTCAGCGCCGCCTCGATGGCGTCCTTGACGCCTTCCAGGTCGTGCGGGTTGACCAGATAGGCCTGCCGGAGTTCGGCGGCCGCCCCGGTGAATTCACTGAGCACGAGCGCGCCGCCGAGGTCGCTTCGGCAGGCGACATACTCCTTGGCCACCAGGTTCATCCCGTCCCGCAGCGGGGTGACCAGCATGACGTCGCTGGCCACGAAGAATGCGATGAGTTCGTCGCGGGGAACGGGGCGGTGCAAGTAGTGCACCACCGCATGGCCGACCTCGGCGTATTCGCCATTGATATGGCCGACTTCGCGTTCGATGTCGTTGCGCAGTGTCTGATAGCTCTCGACGCGTTCGCGGCTTGGTGTCGCGAGCTGGATCAGCACCGTGTCGTCGCGTTTGGCACGTCCCTCGGCGAGCAGCTCGGAAAACGCGTGCAGCCGAACATCGATGCCCTTGGTGTAGTCGAGCCGGTCGACGCCGAGCAGGACCTTGCGGGGGTCGCCCAGCTCGGCCCGGATCTCTCGGGCTCGACGCTTGATCTTGCGGCCGCGGGCAGTTTGGTCGAGTTCCCCGGAGTCGATGGAGATGGGAAAGGCGCCCACCCGGACGTTGCGTTCCTCGAGCTCGACATGACCGAGCCGCGAGCGAACGCCGACCGATCCCCGGGAGGTGTTGGCGCCGAGCAGCCGTCGGGACAGGATCAGGAAATTCTGTGCGCCGCCGGCCAGATGGAATCCCACCAGATCGGCGCCGAGCAGGCCTTCGATGATCTCGGTACGCCAGGGGATCTGCATGAACAGCTCCACCGGTGGGAACGGGATGTGCAAGAAGAAACCGATGGTGACGTCGGGTCGAAGCGCGCGCAGCATCTTGGGGACCAGTTGCAGTTGGTAGTCCTGCACCCAGACGGTCCCGCCGCGGGCGACGGTGCGCGAGGTGGCTTCGGCGAAGCGGCGATTGACTTCGACGTAGCGCTCCCACCAATCGCGGTGGTAGATCGGCTTGACGATGACGTCGTGATACAGCGGCCACAGCGTGGCATTCGAGAAGCCCTCGTAGTACTGGGCGACGTCCTCGGCGCTCAACCGCACCGGAATGAGTCGCAGGTCTTCTTGGACGATGGGTTCGTCGTCGATATCTACGTCATCATCGATGATGCCCGGCCAGCCGACCCAGGCGCCACGTCGGCGACGCAGCAGCGGCTCTAAAGCTGTGACCAACCCGCCGGGGCTGCGTTTGAAGGACGTGGTGCCGTCGGGAAGCCGCTCGAGATCAACCGGCAGTCGGTTGGCGACCACCACGAAGTCCGAGTCCCCGAAGCGCTCGGAATCTGAACCCTTCGGGGGCTGGCCGCCCCTCGGAGCCATCTATGTGTCGAGTTTCGAGGGTCCGATACCGAGCATGGACAGGAACACGCGACACTCGTCGGCGTCGTTCGCGTAGGCGGCGACGACCCGCCTGGCCTGGCTTGCAGTGTGGTCGGCCAGTGGCTCCACATCGCCGATTTCGCCAGGGTCAGTTTTCGTAGGCATGACATAACTCTATGCGACGCGGGTATTTGCCCGCAGCCATCCCGGTCAGCCTGCCTCGACAGCCGATCAACCCACCGGCGAGAGTGCTCGGTCCTGGCCGTATTCTGCAATGCAGCCGGGCCCGATACGCAGCGAGCCCGATAGTAGCGAGGTGTGCGGAATGACAGTCTCCGACCAAGCCGGCGCCGAGGCGGCCACCGCCGACGCGAACGAGTTGGTGGCGTACGAAACTCTCGACGAGGGTCGCATCGCCCGCATTTGGCTCAACCGGCCCGATGCCCACAACGCGCAGAATCGCGGCCTGCTCGTTCAGCTCGACGAGGCCTTCGGCCGCGCCGAGGCCGACGACACCGTCCGGGTGGTGATTCTGGCCGCGCGGGGCAAGAACTTCTCCGCCGGTCACGACCTGGGCTCGGAGCAGGCATTGGCGGAGCGGGAACCCGGACCGGGACAGCATCCGAGCTTCCGCTCGCGCGGCGCCACCTTAGAGCCGATCATGGAGAAGCTTTACCACCAGGAGTGGCACTACTTCTTCGAAAACACTTGCCGCTGGCGCGATCTGCGCAAGATCACCATCGCTCAGGTCCAGGGCAACGCGATCTCGGCGGGGCTGATGCTGATCTGGGCGTGCGATCTGATCGTCGCGGCCGACAATGCGAAGTTCAGCGATGTGGTGGCGGTCCGGTTGGGCATGCCGGGCGTCGAATACTACGCTCACCCTTGGGAATTCGGTCCACGTAAGGCCAAGGAATTGCTGTTGACCGGCGATGCGGTGGATGCCGACGAGGCTTACCGGCTGGGCATGGTGTCCAAGGTTTTCCCAGTCGACGAGTTGGAGGCCAAGACCCTGGAGTTCGCCCGGCGCGTTGCGGAACGGCCGACCATGGCGTCGTTGCTGATCAAGGACTCGGTCAACGCCGCTTCCGATGCCATGGGATACACCGAGGCGTTGCGGCACGCGTTCCACATACACCTGCTGGGGCATGCGCATTGGGCGGCTTTCAACGAGAATAGATGGCCGGTCGGCCAGGCGCCCCACGTCGAGGATTGGCGCAATGCCAAGCCCACCAAGTTGGCGCGCCGCGATACGCCCGTAGCGGGGGCGGCAATTTTCGTGTCGCCGGACACATGGTTCTATAACTAGAACCTGTTTCAGTTCACCGTGAGGGGCTCGCGTGCGGCTTTCATTCCAGGAACGGACCTATCTGGTCACCGGCGGCGGCAGCGGGATCGGAAAAGGTGTGGCCGCCGGGCTGGTCGCGGCCGGGGCCTCGGTGATGATCATCGGGCGCAACGCAGACCGGCTGGCGGCGGCCGTCGAAGAGATCGAATCGCAGGAGTCCGAGGGTGGCGCGATCCGCTACGAGCCCGCCGACGTCACCAACGAGGATGAGGTCACCCGTGCAGTTGACGCCGCGACGGCGTGGCACGGACGCCTGAACGGTGTCGTGCACAGCGCGGGTGGTTCGCTGACCGTAGGGCCAATCACCCACATCGACTCGGAGGCCTGGCGGCAGACGGTCGACCTCAACGTCAACGGCACCATGTACGTGCTCAAGCACGCCGCGCGTGAATTGGTACGCGGCGGCGGAGGTTCGTTCGTCGGGATCTCGTCGATCGCGGCCAGCAACACCCATCGCTGGTTCGGGCCTTACGGAGTCACCAAGTCAGCCATCGACCACATGATGATGCTGGCCGCCGACGAACTCGGGGAGTCATGGGTTCGCGTCAACAGCATCCGCCCGGGCCTGATCCGCACCGACCTTGTTGCATCCAGCGTCATCGAGTCGCCGGAGCTGAGCGCCGACTACGCACTTTGCACGCCGCTGCCACGGACGGGCGAGGTTGAAGACGTGGCCAACTTGGCGATGTTCTTGCTCAGCGACGCGGCCAGCTGGATCACCGGCCAATGCATCAACGTCGACGGCGGGCACATCCTGCGCCGGGGCCCGGACTTCTCGTCATTGATGGAGCAGATCTACGGCGCCGACGCGCTACGCGGGGTGGTCTGAGATGAACCGACTCGAAGGGCAGAGGATTCTGGTGACCGGCGCGGGGTCGGGGATCGGCCAGGCCACCGCGCTGCGGCTGTTGGACGAAGGTGCACGCGTGGTGGGCGCCGACATCGCCGCCGACGGACTGGGAAAGACTGCGACTCAGGCCGACGAGGCCGCGACCGGCGACCGGTTCAGCACGGTAGAGATGAACGTCAGCGATGAGGGCTCGGTGGTCGATGGCGTGCGCTCGGCCGTGGAGACGCTCGGCGGCCTCGACTCGCTGGTCAATGCGGCCGGCATCCTGCGCGCCGCGCACACGCATCAGTGCAGCACCGAACTGTGGAATCAGATCATTGCGGTCAACCTGACCGGTACGTTCCTGGTGGTGCGTGAGGCGCTGCCGGCGCTGTTGGCGAATCGGCGCAGCACGGTCGTGAATTTCAGCTCCACATCGGCCTCTTTCGCCCATCCGTACATGGCGGCCTACGCCGCGAGCAAGGGCGGAATCCAGGCCTTCACCCACTCCTTGGCGCTCGAATACGCGAAGGACGGGCTCCGCGCGGTGGCTGTCGCGCCGGGCAGCATCAGGTCCGCGCTCACCGATGCCACCGGGGGATACATCCCCGAGGACGCCGACTGGTCATTGTTCACCAGACTGATGCCAATCCTGGCTACCACCGAGAAATCCAGCGGTGCCGGAATGGCCGCTCCCAGTGCGATCGCCGGCGTGATTGCGATGCTGGTGTCCGAAGACGGCCAGTTCATCACCGGCACCGAGATCCGCATCGACGGCGGCACCCACGCCTGATCGCTGGAGTGCTCGCCCCGCTTAGTTGACGCAGGGGACTCCGCCGCCGCCGATCGGCTTCCCCTGATCCGGTGTGGGGTAGGTGCTGGTGGTCTCGTAGCCGTAACTCGGATACGTGCTGTTCTTCGTGGACGTTGTGGTCGTGGTGGTGGTTTCGTCGGTGGTGGTGGTTTCGTCCACGGCAGGCACCGAGAAGTTGGTATCCACGGTCACTCGGATGTGACCGGGCTGCAGGCTGGGATCAGACTGCTTAGGAGGGTCTAGCCCGAGCAAAGTAGCGACGTTACGTGCGTCGGCCTGGGCGCCGGCGCCGTACTGGATGGTGGTGCCATTCGGCTCGCCAGACTCACGGTCGCGGACGTCTCCCGCGGTATAGCCGTGCTTTTTCAGCGCCTGGGATACCGAGTTCGCAAGGCCGCTCGTGTTGCCGGAGTTGATGACGTCGACGACCGTGGACGGATTGGGCTTGGCGGCCATGGTGGAAGGCTTCGTCGTTGGTGGCGCCGCGCCGATCGCCGCGGCCACCTCGGCCTTGATGGCGGCCTGGTCGATGATGTTGACGTCCTGGCCGTCGATGTTGTCGTAGCGCACCACGGGCAGCGTCCGGAATTCGACGTTGCCCCCGGCCAGCGCCCCCAATCGTTGGATCAGGTCCTCGTCCCAACCAGAGGACAACACGACGTCTTTGCGTGCCACTGCCATCAGGCTCTGCAGCTTATTCAGGTCGGTGAACGTCCCGGTTTCCTGAAGTTCCCGCATGACCGACGAGATGAATGCCTGCTGGCGGTGGGTGCGGTCCAGGTCCCCGTTCTCCAGACCGTGGCGCTGCCGGACAAACGCCAACGCCTCCGAAGCCTTCAGCCTTTGCTGCCCGGCAGGGAAGTCGGCGCCCGAATACTCGTCGTAGACGGCGTGATTCAGGCACACATCCACCCCGCCCAAGGTCTGAGCCAGATCGTAGAAACCCGCCAAGTTGATCTCGGCGAAGTAGTCGATCGGAATGCCGGTCAAACTGCGCACCGCACGCAAGGTTGCCGCACGGGCGGCTTCGCGGCCCTTGGTTTCGAGTTCTTTCTGGCTGTAGCTTGTGCCTTGGTCGATCAGCTTTTGCGCAACGTACTGCTTGGTGAGTCCGTAGGCCTCTTTGATCTTGATGTGGGTGTATCCCGGGACGCCGTTGAAAGGCACCCAGTCATCGCGTGGGATCGAAAACGCCACCACTTTGTTGTCGGCGCCGACGTGCACCAGAATCAAGGTGTTGGTGTTGTAACCGCCGTCGTCGGAATCGCCTGCGTGCAGCTGCTTGAGAATCGACCAGGGCAGGTCGTTGCCGTCCTGGTCTTTTCGGGAGTCCAGTCCGATGAGCAAGATATTGGTGCCACTGCCGTTGGATCGCGGATCTTCCGCGCTCAGCGCCTGTGAAACGGTGATGCCGCCCAGTGCGCCGTGGGCCAGGTAGTAGCCCGCTCCGGTTAGCAGCACCGCGGCCAGTGACGCGAGCGTCATGAAGCCACGGGCAAGACCCTGACGGAGACGTGAGGGCCGGTTGACGGCTCTATGGCGGTGATGCGCACCCGCAGAAAGTGCCATTACAACCCTCGACCACGAATCAGCGCGCCACCCAATACCGCACCCACGGTTCGCGGTGATAACGCTCTGAGCATGGCGTTAAGTATGCGGTAGCTTGCTGAGAAGCCCCCAATCGAAAGGGCTCGAACGGGTCTCGACAAGGCCTTCTAGACGCGGAATGTGGGCAGGCTCACAGCGGCGAAACCGGTGCCGTCCGCGGCGGAAGTCTTGCCTCTACCTGCCTGTTCTGGCCACTGGCGCCGAACCTTCGGGCAGGGGAAGGTCTCGGGGAGACCGTGGGGAGGATCTCAGGAGCGCTGTTAGCAATACAGGTAGTCGATATGCCACCGACCGTTTACCCAGTCCGCGCGAAAGGGGCCGCCCAGCTGTGGATTGGCGTCGTTGATGTTTCCCGACCCACCGACGCTGGGCGTGAAGCCCGGGGGATCCCACGTTACGGACTGGGGGTTGGGGGGTGTGTCCGGCGTGCAACCGTGCTGCTTGGCGGTGTAGCCCTGGATGACCCGCTGCTCGGCGGTGGGTTGATCACCGAGATCGGGAGGGCCCGGCGGTGCTGGGTCGTTCGGGCACACCGCATTCCCGCCGCAGACGCTCTCGGGAACATTGGCCATGACCGTAGCGCCGGCGCGCGGTGGCACGATTCCCAACGTCAGCAGGGCCGAAAGAACGATTCCGGCTGCGACGGCGGTGCCGGCAAAGCCGCTGATGCGTGTAGGCATTTCTCCTCCAAGTGCGCGGGCTTTCCCACTTTTAAGGGCGCCGCCTCGTAACAGACTAAGCGCACCAATCGGCCGCCCCAGCGCAGTAGGGTTTCTCACCTATGGCCACCGCAAACGCAGACGACGTGGTGTTTCCGCCGACTCGGGCCCAGATAATGGGCTACATCGGTCCGAACTGGTTCGCGTCAGTGATGGGAACCGGGATTGTCGCCGTCGCCGGTGCCACCCTGCCCATCCACGTGCCGGGTCTGCACACCTTTGCCGAAGTGGTCTGGGTGATCGCCGCCGTTCTGCTCGCGGTCCTGGTGGTTGCGGTAGGCGGTCACTGGCTGCACCACCCGACCGTGGCGCGCGCGCACGCCCGCAACCCGCAGATGGCCCATTTCTACGGGGCTGCGCCAATGGCGTTGATGACCGTCGGCGCCGGTGCGGTGCTTGTCGGTAGGGACCTCATCGGCGAGCGCGTCGCCGTCGATCTGGACTGGGCGCTGTGGACCGGGGGCACATTGGGCGGCTTGTTTACCGCCGTCAGCATCCCGTTCCTGATGTTCACGCAGCACGACGTCGCGCCGGACGCGGCGTTCGGCGGATGGTTGATGCCGGTGGTTCCGCCCATGGTCTCGGCCGCGACAGGTGCGATGCTGCTCCCACATATGCCGGCGGGCAGCGGCCGGGAGACCATGCTGTACGGCTGCTACGCAATGTTCGGATTGGCGTTGCTCGCCTCGTTCAACATCATCGCGATGATTTGGAGCCGTCTGGCACTGCACGGCACGTCCGGCACGGCGCGGGTTCCGACGCTGTGGATCGTGCTGGGTCCGCTGGGGCAATCCATCACTGCCGCGGGGCTGCTCGGCGCCGCCGCCACGACCGGGATCATCGACCACGAGTTGGCCGAGGACATGCATGCGTTCGCAATCCTCTACGGAATTCCGGTGTGGGGTTTCGCGGTGTTATGGATTGCGCTGGCAGGCTCGCTGACGGTACGTACGCTGCGGCGCGGCATGCCGTTCGCCCTGACCTGGTGGAGTCTCACATTCCCGGTCGGCACATTCGTCACCGGCACCTCGCAGCTTGCCGTGCACACGCATCTGCCGGCGTTCCGGATCGCCGCGACCATCGCCTATGCCGGGCTGCTTTTCACCTGGCTTCTGGTGGGCGTGCGCACCGCGCGAGGCAGCTTGCGAGGCAACCTGTTAAAGCTGCCGCCCAGTAGCGCACCGGTCAAGGCCAGCAAGGATTCCCACGGGGTCGACAACATTCTTCACTGAGCCGTCGAAAGTCACCTCATGCAGGCGAGGTTGTGCCAAAAGTTCTTCAGGCTGTCGGTGCCGCCGAAGAGCGTGGTGAAGTTGGTGGAGTCGACGAGAACGATGTCACCGGAGCGTTGGGCGCCCGGGGGCATCCAGATCAGCGCGTTGAATTCGGTGTTGCCCGCTGCGGTGAAGGGGTGGGGCCTGTCGGCATCGATGCGTTGTCGGCCGAGCACCCGCACCGAATCGCTTTCCGGCGCAGTCAGTTCGTAGTGCGGCAGGTGTGGGTGGAAGTTGAATGTGGTGACGTTGTCGAGCAGCCCGGTCGCGTCCAGATCCCTGAACGCGGTCAGCGGTGCGATCTCCTTGGTGCCCTCGACTACCGCGGGGCGCAGCCCCCATGTGTTGTGCACCGGAACGTCGAGCGCTTTCATCAGTGAGCGGGTGTATTGACTGAACCGTTGCTGGCGTGGCACCAGCGGGTCGCCGTGATGGTGGTGTTCAATCTGGCGCTGCTCGAAATCGTCGCTGAAGCCGACGTCGTGATGCGGTGCCAATAACAAGCAGGTGCCCTCGCGTCGCAGCCATTGCCGGATGGCATCGATTTCTTCCGGTGTGGCTTCTTGCTCCGACAACAGGTGATCGAGCCCGAACACCATCAGCGTGTCGGTGTCGGCCAGGATCCGTTCGTCGATCGGAAGTCGGTAGCCGGCCTGGTCAATCCGCTGAAACACGGCGACAGGGTGGCCCGTCGCTGCACCCGCCAGCTCCTGAAACGCCAGCGTTGACCGGTGGAAGAGCTCAAGCGTTCCGGCGATGCCTTGGAGGAAGTGCGCCTCGTCGTACTCGGGTGTCTCGTAGCTCGGCCACGCCGCGTTGCGGACCTCCGTCATGGTGGAGAAGCGGTTGTACATCTCCGTCGGTTCGCGTTGGGCCTCCCACGGGTAGCTCCAGGTCCAGTAGATGCTGATGCGCCGCCCGCCGGTGTGGGCACGCGCCGACATGGCTTTGGTTGTAGGTCCGCGCTGCGGGAAGTGTGCCCATGGTGGATCCTCGTTGTGATCAGTCGAGCGACGCGAGGTAGCGCATCGCGTTGATGCCCGGCAGGAAGAAGTAGGCCCCACCCGTGAGGGTGGTGAACGCGGGCAAGCCTTTGTAGACCGTGCGGATCGGCCGCTTGGGAATCTTGAACTCCATTGTTCCGTCTTGGGTTCCGCATATTGGATCGTGCTCGTTGCCCAGCTCGTGAAAGGTGCGGTCGTTGATCCAGACGTTCTGCGCGAACTCGAACTGCCGAACCAGGCTGGCGCAAATGATGAAGGCGGCGATGCCGCGCTCGATGCCGTCGTCGGGTGCGCCTTCTGGCAGGGCAGGGCCGTAGGTGGCACCCCGACGAATCATCCTGCGCCGGTTCATGTTGTGCGCGGTGTCGCGCGGGTTGAGGCGTCGCGCGTGGGATCCGAGCGGACAGGCATACCCGAGTGGATCCATCTCCTTGTAGTTGAAGTCGTTGTTGCGCATCGGATCCGCGCCGAGATCAGGATCGTCCTTGTCCGGTGCCAGCACGAGTGGGGCTCCGCTGCGCCAGCGGCCCATGAACTTCGCCGCGAGGAGCTCCTCATCATCCGGCGTCTCGGCCCGTTCCCGGATGTAGTCGCGGAACAGTGCTACGTGCTCCTGTAGCCGCCGGTAGGCCATGTAGCTTCCGTTGCGCGCCAGAACTTCTGGTTGCGGTAGGTCCGCGACCGGCCCGAGTTCGTCGGGATAACCCAGAATGAACTCGCCAGCTTTTAGCGGGGCGCCCGACCCCGGTGTGGGATTTTCACCCGATCCCTCGATCACCGGCTGAGAGAGCCTGTCCCGAAAGCCGAAGTGATCGTGCGCGTAATTGAACGGCGGCGACGCGTTCAAATCCAGAAACGACAGCCGGCGCACGCCGTCGCACCGGGCTACCAGCTCGTCGTGCACGCTGGTGGCCCGCTGCATGTTCAGCGTCGTCGCGGGCGAACAGGATCGCGATCGCGTGCAAGTCGACGCCCGCCAGTCCGCCCACCCAGTTCTTTGGGTCTGCGGCCCCGTTATCGCCCAAGATATCGGCCCGGGCCGCCATGCCCTGGCGAAACTCCTCTGGGAAGGTAGCGAGGGATTCCTCGGGGAGTCCGAGCGCCCGCAGGCCATTCCAGGTAAACGCGAGGGTGACCCACCGCTTGGTGCTTCCATCGAGGCCTGCGCGGCGGCGGCAGATTCGACCACGGGGATCAGCTCGGACAGCCACGCTCGGCCCCCAGCCGGGTTGTCGAATGTCAGGAACTCGTAGCGCCCGGTCAACGCCGGGGTACGAGTGAGCAGAATGTGCTGGATATCGTCGAACTCAAGCATCAGCGCACCGACCGGTGCGGATCACTGCATCTGGTCGAGCATGTCGGAAAACGCCGCTTTGAGTCGCAGCGCTTTCTTGATCTCGTCGGCCGTGACGTATGGGTATTCGCCGTACTCCAGGAAGCTGGGGCACTGGTGTTCGCGGACGAATTTCACGAATGCCGTCGGGGTTCTCTTTCCAGTCCTCCGGGAAGCCCTCGAGGTTAGTGAAGACGGTGCGTGATGCCGGTCTGGCTGAATAGCTGCACGGCGTCTTCGGTGTACTTGTCGAAATCGGTGTCGAAGATGCCCTGGTACTGAAAATGCAACCCTGAACCGACGTCGAAGAGCACCCAGCGCAGGTAATGCAGTCGCAGCGGAGCAAGCACATCGGGGCTGGCCGCGATGGCCGCCTCGATCTGTTTGCCGTAGGCGCGGACCGCCTCTTCACGGCCCTCCTTGACTTTGGCGATGATCGAAAAGCCGTAATTTGCGGGTGTCCTCGGATAGAGCGGCCCGTAGCGGCCCCGCTCGAGTTCGAAGTAACCCTCCGCGGGGATCGCCACCGCGGCGGGTTGGTTCCAATCATGGTCGCTGGCTGGCATCTTCGTCGTCTCCTCAGCGTGCCCCGTGGGCCGAACACTACGCCGCAATGGCGGACCCGCAAGCAAACTTTCTGCGCCCCGGCCCGTACTGCGGTGAGGCTATGTGCTGATGTGAACAAATATTAGGTTGCCACCGAGACGATTCCACAGGAGGTCTGGGCGGTGGCGCAATCGCTGGATGCGCTGGTGAAGCAGGGCGAGGGCGATCAGGATGCCGTCGACCTGGGCGACGCGTCTCTGACTGTGGGATGAAGCCAGTCATCGACGCTGCCTTAAGCTCGCCTGATGGTTAAGGCACCTGAACTGTTCTCGACCCAGGGGCCGGGCGGCGTTCGCATCGTCTCGGATCGCCAAGGCGACCCGCAAGCGCGTGCAGTGGTGTTCCTGCACGGCGGCGGACAGACCCGCCGTTCGTGGAGCCGGGCCGCTGCCGCTGTCGCCAAGCAAGGGTGGCAGGCCGTCACCGTGGACCTGCGCGGCCACGGTGAATCCGAATGGTCCCCCGAGGGCGATTACCGCGTCGTGAGCTTCGCCGGCGACGTCCAAGAAGTGCTGAGTGGCCTGCCTCCGGGACCGGTGCTTGTGGGGGCCTCGCTGGGCGGCTTCACCTCGATGCTGCTCGCGGGGGAGCTCGCGCCCGGGATTGCCAGCGCTGTCGTCTTGGTCGACATCGTGCCCAATATGGAGCAGTCCGGGGCGAACCGAATCCACAACTTCATGGCAGACCGGATGGAGTCGGGATTCGGCTCACTTGAAGAGGTCGCCGACGCGATCGCCGAGTACAACCCGCATCGGCCCCGACCCACCGATCTAAATGGCCTGACCACCAACCTGCGCCGCCGCGGCGATCGGTGGTACTGGCACTGGGATCCGCAGTTCATCAACGGCACTGCGGCGTTTCCCCCATTTGAGGTCACCGACGCCGAACGCATGCACACAGCCGTCGAGGCGATCGTGGGCAGCGGCGTGCCGATGCTTCTGATTCGGGGCCAGGTGAGCGACCTCGTCAGCCAGGAGCGCGCTGACGAATTTCTCGCGCGCTTCCCGCAGGTCGAGTTCACCGACGTGCGCGGAGCAGGACATATGGTCGCCGGCGACCGCAACGACATCTTTGCCGACGCTGTACTGGATTTCCTCACCCGTCGTGTCGACGCGGGATAACCGGTTCCAGGTGCCTCGATGTGCTGAAGTGGCCATTGCCGCGTTGGTATTTTCGCCCTAATGTTTGTTCCGGTGTTTGCAGAGCCGCAGCCGCAGAAGGGAACACCGATGACCACCGATGTAGAACTTCGCGAACGGGTAGCTCGTCTTGAGGCTCGGGCCGAGATATTCGGCTGCATGCAACGCTATGCACGCGGCATAGACAGGCGGGACCGAACGCTCCTCCGGTCGGCTTACCACGACGATGCCGTCGACGATCACATCGGATTCGTCGGTCCGGTAGACGAATTCATCGACTGGGCGTTCGCCTACCATTCCACGCAGACGCGGCATCAGCATTACCTGTTGAATCACTCGGCGGACATCCACGGTGACGAGGCGCACGCCGAGACCTATTACTTGTTCGTTGGAACCGATCGCGAACCGGCCAATCACATGACCCTGTCCGGGGGCCGTTACGTGGATCGCCTCGAGCGGCGTGACGGCCGCTGGGCGATCGTCGACCGCGTGTGTGTGGCTGAGTGGATGACGGAGTCGACGTCGCAGATCACCGACGAGGTCCTGGCCATGCTCACCGACGTCAGAATTGACGCTCGCGACCATAGTGACCCCTCTTATGACCGCCCACTGAGGGCAAAGCGAGCCGGCGCCGGCTAGCTACACTCGCCCTCCTCTCGCCGAGCGGTTCGCGGGTGCGCGCTGTTAATATTCAGCGCGACTTAGACAGAGGAGAAATGCGTGACCGTAGCTTGGTTGCGATGGCCCGTGTTGGTGGGGGCCGTCGCGATGGTCGCGACGGGATTTGCGAACACGGCGCGGGCAGAACCGGATTCCGCGGCGGTCCCGATGCCTGGCACGCAGATTAATGATCAAGGCGGCAGGTGCACAGCCAGTTTCGCGGCTCAGGGGAATGACGGGAACTATTATCTCTTGACCAGTGGGCACTGCGATGGGCACAACGGATCGGCATGGACTTACGGGCAGGACGTTCCGCTGGGCAAGATCACCGCCAGCGAGAAACTGGGTGAATTGAAGGACGCCGCGATCATCCGACTCGACCGCAGCGTGGGTGCGCCGGTCGGTGATGTCGGTGGCAAGTACCCGGTCCGGGATGTATTGAACCGCTCCGAAATCCGGGTGGGCATGCCGTTCTGCAAGATCGGCGCCGTCACCGGTGAGACCTGCGGCGCCATCACAAACGTCAAGGGCGGTGTGGTCGAAGCGAGCGTTTATAGCCTCGATGGCGACAGCGGCAGCCCCGGTTTCGTGACGAACTCGGACGGCACAGTGAGCGCGGTCGGCATCCTGATGTCCTCACCGGATGGGGACGACAATACGACGTACTTCACCCTGGTGGATCCGGTACTCAGCAAATGGGGTTTGCGAATCCTGCCCTGAATTCTCACAACATCGTTGCCGCAACTTCACTGATCGCTGACGAGTGACGTCGCCGCGCGAATTGATTGTTTGCGATGTTCGGGATCGGGTATTCGAAGCCGGGCCTCTGGGCGCGAGCTCGCAAGGACGGTAGGGTCCGCTTGTGTTGACGGGGCCACGACGAAGAAGTGGCGATCAGTGATCCGAAGGAGACCAGTGGTGAAGCGTGGGATCGTGGTCGGCGTAGCCGGAGTGGCCATGGTGGTCGCGGCTGGTGCCGGCTGTTCGAGCAACAAGTCCAGCACGGGCGCATCGAGCACGGCTTCCGGGCCGGCCGGCCCGCAGGTCATTGTCGATGGTCAGGCTCAGAATGTCACTGGTCAGGTCACCTGCACGGTGGCCGGCGCCAATACCAACATCGGCATCGGTGATGCGACAAACGGAATTGGCGCGGTGGTGAGCAACGACAATCCGCCCATTGTCCATGCGGTCGGACTGGGCACTGTCAACGGCGTTGTGCTCGGTTTCTCCGACGCCGCACCGGGTCAAGCCAGCCAAGCCGGAGCTGTGTTAAGCGATAAGTCTTACGCGATCAAGGGCACCGCAACGGGCACCGACATGAGCAACCCGCAGTCGCCGCAGCAGGTGACTAAGACATTTGAGATCGACGTGACTTGCCCATAATGAAGGCCATCCGACACCCAAGAGGGAACCCAGCTATGTCCTCAGCTATGTCCATGAAACGTGCCGTCGGTGCCGCCGCGGTCGTGGCGGGCCTCGGCATCTCCGCACTGACGGTGAACCCTGGAATCGCCTACTCGGACCCAACGCCGCCGCCGGGCCCGACCAACCATGGCGGTCCCGGTGGAGGTGGTGGCGCGCCGCAAAACCCGCCGCAAACGCATGAGGCGCCGAGCACCCAGGCCCCCGAGCCGCCGGCCACCCACAGCACCGAAGCGCCCGCTCCGCACAGCACCGAGCCGCCCGCGACGCACAGCACCGAGCCACCGGCGACCGCACAGCACCGAGCCACCGGCGACCCACAGCACCGAGCCGGCGCCCACGCACAGCACCGAGTCGCCGGCGCCTCAACCCTCCGAGTCGCCGAAAAATGAACCCTCTGGCTCACCGACCCACGAGCCCAGTCCGCCGCCGAGCGGCCACGAAGCCACCACGCCGGGAGGACACCCCAGCGGCCCGCCGAGCACTGAGGCTCGCCCGGTTCTTCATCCGCCGAGCACCCAGCCCCCGCACCCGGCGTACATCCCTCCGCGCGGAGACATCGCGCGCGGCAGCGTGGAAATCGGTGGCCCTATCGACATCACCGTCGGCTTCAGCGTTCCTGGCCGTGGTGCGCCGCCACCGCCACCGCAGCGCGGCTACGGATGGAACGACGGCCCGGCTCCTGGCCACCCGCCGCCCAACTGGGAGGGTCCCCCGCCTCAGGGTGGATGGGACGGTCCGCCGCCTCCCGGTGGCTGGAACCGCCCGTGGGCCGGGCCGCCGCGCGATGTCGGTTATGCGCAGCGCGATTTCGGTCCGTTCGCCTATAACACCTTTACCGTCATCCCGGTCTTCAACTGGTTCTATGGCGGTTGGGGTTACTGGTTCTTCGGCGTCTGGATCCCGCTCTACTGACGGACAACGAACCGGCTTGACCCGCCGCGCCATTCGCGCGGCGGTCGCCGGGGCCGTTGGCCCCGCTCGATCACCACAGTGGAGCGGGGGCTTCGCCAAGTAGGTAGTAGCCGGGCAGCTTCTCGCCGGCCAGACTGCGCTCGATCCGTTCCTGCATGCCCTTGGATAACTTGCCGTTGGTCATCAGATCGAGGTAGAGCTTCTGGACGTGGCCGAAATCGAAGAAGTCGCGCTGCCACTCGATCTTCGCTTCGCCGCCCGCGTCGGCGAGACGGAACCAGCTTCCGCCGATGCCGTAGACCTCGCGCTCGCCCGCGTCCGGGTTGTCGGGGTCGGTGACGAGCTGCTTCCAGAATCCGACGATCTCACCCTGCTTTTCGTCGATGACTACCTTTTGATACGGGTACTTCCACCCTTCGAGGCCGTCCATCTCGAGTCCCAGCGCAATGTCGCGGATTTCGCCGATGCCGACGCACATCACGTCTTCCTTGGGGCCGATGTTCCACCCGTAGGTGGCGTCGTTGGTGTAAAAGTCCGCCAACGGTTTCCAGTCGCCCGCCTTCTCGGCATCGCGGTTGACCTGCAGCCAGCGCTGCACCCAGTCTTCGAGTTGTTCGCGGGGAAACGACGCCATTGTCAGCCTTCTTTCTCTTTGATGAACAGCGCATGGGTAGGACACATGTCGACGGCCCGCTCGATCTCGTCACGCGCGTCGTCGGGCGGCTCCGAGTCGAGGATCTCGACCTTGCCGCGCCTGGGCACCTTGAAGTAGTCGGGTGCCTCAAGTTCACACATCGCGTGGCCCTGGCATAGGTCCAGGTCCACTTCGATTCGAAATCCCATCGCGAGACCCCTCGGCTCAGCCCTGGCGCTTGCGGTAGCGGACTTTGGCCGGCCGATCCAGCTGGACCACCATCTTCGAGTGGTCGTTTCGGTAGGTGTCGGCGGGTTGCGCCATCTCAAATTCGTACTCGCGCAGCAACACCGAGAAGATCGCCTTGATCTGCATGGTGGCGAACGCGGCACCGACGCAGCGGTGACGGCCCGCACCGAACGGGATCCACGTCCATCGATTCGCGACATCGGCCTGTTCGGGCTTGTTGTACCGATCCGGCTTGAAGGCGTCGGGATCGGGAAAGTCCTCGGGCATCCGGTTGCTGATCGCGGGGGAGGCTGCCACGAAGTCACCATCGTGGATCGGGAAACCCTCAACCTCGAACTCGCCCTTCGCGACCCGCATCAAGATGATCAGCGGCGGATGTAGGCGCAGGGTCTCCTTGACCACGTTGTCGAGCAACGGGATCTGGCGCAGCGCGTGGAAACTCACCTCTTGGCCGTCGGAATAGAGCTCCTCGAGCTCTGCGACGATGTCACGGTAGATATCCGGGTGACGGATGAGCTCGATCAGCGTCCAGGACGAGGTACCGGAACTGGTGTGGTGGCCGGCGAACATCAATGAGATGAACATGCCGGTGATCTCGTCGGCCGAGAAGCGGGGTGTGCCGTCCTCGTCCTTGATCGACACCAGTACGTCGAGCATGTCGCGGTCGCTCTTGTCCCTGGGCGGATTGGCGATGCGGCCGTCCATGATCTCCTGCACCAGCGCAACGAGTTTGACGCGAGCGTCGTCGCGGCGCTGGAAGCTCTCGATCGGGAGGTACGGGTCGACGTAGCACAGCGGGTCGGTGCCGCGCTCCAGCTCGTGATAGTAGTGCGCGAATCGGGCGTCGAGCTGTTCGCGGAACTTCAGGCCGATCAGGCAGGCCGTCGAGGTGTAGATGGTCAACTCGGAGAAGAAGTCGAGCAGCTCGATCTCGCCCTCGTCGCCCCAGTCGGCGATGATCTTCTTGACCTCGCCTTCGATGGTGGCCGCGTGGCCCTTCATCTGCTCGCCGCGCAGCGCCGAGTTGTGCAGCATCTCGGCCCGCCGTTCCGGGCTGGCGTCGAACACCACCCCTTCGCCGAAGATCGGCGTCATGAACGGGTAGGCCTCGGCCTGGTCGAGATCCGCGTCGGAAGAGCGGAAGAAGAACTCGTTCGCCTCGGCCCCGGACAGGAAGACGACGTGCTTGTCGACGAGCTGAAACCAGCCCACGTCACCGCACTCGTCGCGGATGCGCTGCATCAAACCGATCGGGTCGGTGCGGAACTCCTCGAGGTGGCCATGATCTTCCTCGCCACCCGAAACCCTCTGTATTTCTTTAGTGACCGTCATGCGGGTGGCATCCCTTCTTCACCAAGCTTGAGCTGTTGACGTTCTTTCGTGGTGGCCATTGGGGCCTCAGGCTGCAGTTCCATGCTCGCGATGAATCCGCCGCGCGGGGTCTCTGCGACGAAGGTGATGGCTCGCGCCAAGTCCGCTGCGCGCAGGAAATAGTCGTGCCGGGCTTGGCCCCATTTGGCCCAGTCCTCCAGCGCGGGGCCGATGGATTCGGCGGGCAGACTCCAGCCCATCGCGGTCTTCGTCGGTCCCGGGTGCACGATCGATGCACGCACCCCGGTTCCTTCCAGTTCCATTTGGTAATTGGTCACCATTGCCATCACCGCGGCCTTGGCGGCACCGTAGGCGCCCATGTGTGGGCGCTGCCTCAGTGCGACGTCGGAACCGACGAAGATCAAGTCGCCGCGCTGGCGCTCGATCATGCCGGGTAGGACGGCGGTGGCCACGCGGTTCGCGCCGATGAGGTGGATCTGAACCTGGGATTCGAAACTGTCGGTGCTGATTTCGTGCAGGCGGCCGAAGTAGGTGTCACCGGCGCCGGCAACCAGGACCTCGATCTCGCCGAGTGAGTCGACGGTCCGCTCGACACAGGTCTTCACCGAGTCGGGGTCGGTGACGTCGAGGTGAACGGCGATGGCCTCACCGCCGTCGGCCTTGATCTGTGCGACGATCTCCTCGCACTTCTCTACCCGGCGCGCGCCGAGGGCGACCGGAAAGCCATGGGCTGCAAGGTCGACCGCCGCAGCGGCGCCGATTCCGGAGGATGCGCCGGCGATCAGCGCGGGCCTGCGCTTGGGAAGTGGTTCGAAGCGGGGCATCTATCGGGCCTTCACGGTAATGGGCAGGTGGGCGAATCCGCGGACATTGCTGGAATGCACGCGCACGGAGTTGGCTTCGTCGACTTCGTAACCACTGATTCGTTTGAAGAACTCGGTCAGAGCCACCTGGGCCTCCATTCTGGCCAGGTGCGCGCCGAGGCAGAAGTGTGCGCCGCTGCCGAAGCTGACCAACTTCGAGCCGATGTCGCGGCCGATGCGGTAGTCGTCGGGTGCTTCGAAGACTCTGTCGTCGCGGTTGGCCGACCCGGGCAGCAGTAGCAGGACGTCGCCCGCCGGAATCGTGGTGTCGTACATCTGTATGTCGTCAGCCACGGCGCGGGCCAGGATCTGGCTCGACGTGTCGTAGCGCAACGTCTCCTCGACCCACGGCTTGACCAATGAGTGGTCGGCGAAGACCGGGGCGAGTTGGTCGGGGTTTTTGAACCCCCAATAAGCAGCATTGGCAAGCAGTTTGGTGGTGGTCTCGTTGCCCGCGATCACCATCAGGAACATGAAGCCCAGCACCTCTTCGTCGGTGAGGCGATCACCGTCGATCTCGGCCTCCAACAATGCCGAAGTCAGATCGTCGGTGAGCTTTTTGCGGCGTTCGGCGACCATCTCCTGGTAGTAGACGATCAGGTTGATCGACGCGTCGATGGCCTCGGCCGGCACGTCGTTCACGCCGTCTTCGCGGTGCATCACGCCGTCAGCGAGCGCCCGGATACGGTCCCGGTCGGCCTCGGGCACGCCCATGAGTTCGGAGATGACGTCCATCGGCAGCTTGCCCGCGAACTCAGCGACGTAATCGGCTGTGCCTGCGGCCGCCTGCTCCAGCATGGCGTCGATGTGCTTGATCGCCAGTTCGGTTACGCGGGGCTCCAATTCGCGGATCCGGCGCGGCGTGAAACCTCTGGACACCAGGGTGCGCAGCCTGAGGTGGTCGGGGTCGTCCATGGCCAAGAAAGACATGGTCTTCGATGCGTGCGGTCCCCGCGAGATGGGGTCGAGCGACACGCCATCCCGGTTGGACAGCGTGGTCGTATTGCGGAAGCCCTGCAGTACGTCGGTATGCCGGGACACGGCCCAGAAGCCGAGCTCCGCGTTGTGATAGAGCGGAGCCTCGTCGCGGAGCCGCTTGTAGTACGGGTATGGATCTTCGTGGAAGTCGTAATCGTATGGATCCAGCAGGGCTGCGGCCGGGGGGTGGCCGGTGTCGATTGTCATCGGTTTTCTCCAAGGATGAGACCGACGACGTAAGTCAGCCGGTCGGCGATCTGGTGGTAGGTGAACACGCCGCTGCCGGCGTTGACCAGCGCGCCGAAGAAGGTCATTTCCAGTGCGGCGACCACCCTGGGGTCGCAATCGGGGCCGGCAGCCGACTTGATCCGGCGGTGGATCTCCGCGCCGATCCGGTCGCGGACCCGTCGCACGGTGGGATCGATGCCCGTCAGCAGCGCCGTCGTGCATGCCGCCGCCACCTCGGGTTCGTCGGCGACCGTCAGCGCCATGCTGCGCAACGCCTGCTCGACGCGAGCCGGCATCGACTCATTGACGTCGGTGAAATACGGCACCTGCTTCATCAGGTCCAAATAGACCTCCGCGAGCAGGTGGTTCTTTGAGGAGAAGTAGGTATAGGCGGTGGCGGGCGCGACCTTGGCCCGGGCGGCGACGGCGCGCACGGTCAGGTCGGCATAGCTCGATTCGCGCAGCATCTCGATGCCTGCGGCGAGTATCTTGCGAAAGGTCTCCTCCTGCCGCCGGTTGCGCGGCGTCTCACCGGGTTCGGTCGAAGCCGCCTCGGTAATGGCGACGACTGCATCGCTGGACACATGTCCAAGTTATCTGACTGTGGCGTCTCGAAGCAAGCGTCGCCCTGAAAATGCCTGTAAGAACTTCAGAAATGACGATCATCGACCTCGGCTAAGCTGCCGACTCTTGCCACGCCCGCGCTGTTGAGGTTATGGTTCGATTGAAAGCTGTCGGACAGTTGTCCAGAATGTGAATGGGAGTTCGGAATGGCGCTACTGGACGATCGCGAAAGTCGTCTGTTCATCGACGGGAAGCTCGTCGCGGGCAGCGGGGGCACGTTTCCGAACGTCAACCCGGCCACCGAGGAAGTGCTTGGCGTCGCGGCCGACGCGGACTCGGCCGACATGGGTGCCGCGATCGGTGCGGCCCGCAAGGCGTTCGACGAGACCGACTGGTCGACCAACGTCGAACTCCGTGCACGGTGCATCCGGCAGTTGCAGCAGGCGATGCGCGATCACGTCGAGGAATTGCGCGACATCACCGTTTCCGAGGTGGGCGCGCCAGTGATGCTGACGGCAGGCGCGCAGCTCGAAGGCCCAATCGAGGATTTGAGCTTCGGCGCCGACACGGCCGAGTCCTACACGTGGAACGTCGATCTCGGTCATGCGACGCCGCAGGGCATCCCCACCAACCGCACGATGGCGCGTGAGGCCGTCGGTGTGGTCGGCGCGATCACGCCGTGGAACTTTCCGCACCAGATCAACCTGGCCAAGGTCGGGCCGGCCCTGGCGGCGGGAAACACGTTGGTTCTCAAGCCCGCTCCGGACACCCCGTGGTCGGCGGCGGTGCTCGGCGACCTGATCGCCGGGCACACCGACTTCCCCGCGGGCGTCATCAACATCGTGACGTCCAGCGACCATGGTGTCGGGGCGCTGCTGTCCAAGGACCCGCGCGTGGACATGGTGTCGTTCACCGGATCGACGAACACGGGTCGGAGCGTCATGATCGACGCCGCCGCGACCATCAAGAAGGTGTTCCTGGAGCTCGGCGGCAAGTCGGCGTTCCTGGTGCTCGACGACGCGGATCTCGCTGGCGCGTGCGCGATGTCGGCGTTCACCGCCGCAATGCACGCCGGGCAGGGCTGCGCGATCACCACGCGCCTGGTGGTGCCGCGGGCACACTACGAGGAGGCAGTCGAGGCGGCCGCCGCGACGATGGGTTCGATCAAGCCCGGAGATCCGACCAACAAGCGGACCGTGTGCGGGCCCGTCATCTCGGCGCGCCAGCGCGACCGCATTCAGGGCTACCTGGATCTGGCACTCGAGGAGGGCGGAAAGTTCGCCTGCGGTGGCGGCAGCCCTGCTGACCGTGACATCGGCTACTTCATCGAGCCGACGGTGATCTCCGGGCTGACGAACGACGCCAGGGTAGCGCGCGAGGAGATCTTCGGACCGGTCCTCACCGTCCTCGCCCACGACGGCGACGACGATGCGGTGCGGATCGCCAACGACTCGCCCTACGGCCTGTCGGGAACGGTGTTCAGCGCCGACGACGATCGCGCCCAGGCGGTGGCGGCGCGCATGCGGGTCGGCACCGTCAACGTCAACGGCGGAGTCTGGTACTCCGCCGATGCGGCTTTCGGCGGCTATAAGCAGTCCGGCATCGGCCGTGAGATGGGCGTGCCAGGCTTCGAGGAGTACCTCGAGACCAAACTCATTGCCACGGCAGCGAACTAAGAGAGGAGCGGTGGGTCAGATGGGCTTGTACGGCGATCAGTTCAAGGAGAAGGTGGCCATCGTCACCGGTTCCGGCGGTGGGATCGGCCAGGCCTACGCGGAGGCTCTCGCCCGCGAGGGCGCGGCGGTCGTGGTCGCCGACATCAACACCGAGGGTGCGCAGAAGGTCGCCGATGGAATCAAGGGTGAAGGCGGTACGGCGCTCGCGCTGCGGGTGGACGTCAGCGATCCCGAGTCCGCGAAAGAGATGGCCGCCGCGACCCTGGCGGAGTTCGGCGGCATCGACTACCTGGTCAACAACGCGGCGATCTTCGGCGGGATGAAGCTCGACTTCCTGATCACCGTCGACTGGGAGTACTACAAAAAGTTCATGAGCGTGAACCTCGACGGTGCGCTAGCCTGCACACGCGCGGTTTATCGAAAGATGGCCAAGCGCGGCGGCGGGGCGATCGTCAACCAGTCGTCGACCGCGGCGTGGCTGTACTCCAATTTCTATGGTCTGGCGAAGGTCGGGATCAACGGCTTGACGCAGCAGCTGGCCACCGAACTCGGCGGTCAGAACATCCGCATCAACGCGATCGCGCCCGGTCCCATCGACACTGAGGCCAACCGGAGCACGACGCCGCAGGAGATGGTCGCCGATATCGTCAAGCGGATTCCGTTGTCCCGGATGGGAGAGCCGGAGGACCTCGTCGGCATGTGTCTTTTCCTGCTGTCGGATCAGGCCAAATGGATCACCGGCCAGATCTTCAACGTCGACGGCGGCCAGATCATCCGCTGAGAGAGTGGCAATTTCATGACTGAAAAGAACGAAACATGAGTGAAAGCAACGAAGCGAAACTCGGTTACATCGGTCTCGGAAACATGGGTGCGCCCATGGCCAAGCGACTCGTGGAATGGCCCGGCGGTGTCACGGTGTTCGACGTGCGTACCGAAGCCATGACGCCGCTGGCTGAGCTCGGTGCGTCGCTGGCCGACAGCGTCGCGGATGTCGCGGCCGCTGACATCATCAGCATCACGGTGCTCAACGACAAGCAGGTGCGGGAGGTCGTCGCTGAGCTCGCCGCGCATGCGAAGCCGGGAACGGTCATCGCCATCCACTCCACGATCAGCCCCGAGACTGCAGTCGAGCTCGCGGCCGAGTTGAAGCCCAAGGGCATTCACGTGATCGATGCACCGGTCAGCGGCGGCGGCGGTGCGGCCGACAAGGGCGAGCTGGCCGTGATGGTGGGCGCCGACCGCGAGGTGTACGAGCAGATCAAGCCCGCGTTCAAACAGTTCGCGTCGATGGTAATCCATGCCGGCGAGCCGGGTGCGGGAACGCGAATGAAGCTGGCGCGCAACATGTTGACATTCATCGGCTATGCCGCCGCGTGTGAAGCGATGAAGCTTGCTGAGGCCGCCGGCATCGACCTGGGGCAACTGGGCAGGGTGGTCCGCCACACGGATGCCCTCACCGGCGGACCTGGCGCGATCATGGTGCGTGAGGACATGTCGACGCTCGCCCCGGATCACTGGCTGCACGACGCGTTCACCCATACCCGCGGATTGGGCGAGAAGGACCTGAGTCTCGCGTTGGCTCTCGGTGAGGCGACAGACACCGAACTGCCACTCGCCGAACTGGCATTTCAGCGCCTCGCCGAGGGCCTCGGTGTTCCGCACAAAACCTCGACTGCGACGGAGTGAGCATGGACGAGTTGCGCAAGAAGGGCCTCGAGAAGATGAACGAGGTCTACTCCTGGGAGATGCCGAACATGGAGGGCGATCCGTACTTCGACCTCACCGTCGATCACCTCTTCGGCACCATCTGGACCCGCCCTGGCCTGTCGATGCGCGACAAGCGGCTGATGACGCTGACGGTGGTCACCGCACTCGGGCTGCAAGACCTGGCGGAGGTCCAGGTGAATGCGGCGCTGGCGAACGAGGAACTCACCGAGGACGAGCTCAAGGAGATGTCAATCTTCCTCACCCATTACGTCGGCTTCCCTTTGGCCTCCGGGTTGAACGGGACCGTGGGACGTGTTGTGGGCAAGCGCAAGAAGGCTGCCAAAGCCGGTGCGGGCGAAGATAAGAGGGCGAACGTTAACGCCGCCGTCAAGATGAATACGGGAAAGACACTCGACGATGAGTAGATATGCTGCGCTCTCGCGCGAAGAGTTGGCGACATTGGTTCCGGAATTGCTGCTCATCGGGCAGATGATCGACCGGTCGGGGATGGCCTGGTGTATCAGCGCCTGGGGACGCCCGGAGATGTTGCAGATCGCGATCGAGGAATGGGCGGGCGCCAGTCCGATCTACACCAGACGGATGCAGACGGCGCTGAAATACGAAGGCGTGGATATCTTCACGATCTTCAAGGGTCTCCAACTCGACATCGGTGCTCCGCCGCAGTTCATGGACTTCCGTTATACGGTGCACGACCGCTGGCATGGCGAGTTCCAGCTCGACCACTGCGGCGCGCTGCTCGACGTCGAGCCGATGGGCCCTGACTATGTCAAGGGCATGTGCCACGACATCGAGGATCCCACATTCGACGCAACCGCGGTGGCGACCAACCCCCGCGCTCAGGTGCGGCCCATTCACCGTCCGCCGCGGGTGCCGGCCGGCCGGACACCGCACTGTGCCTGGACGGTCATCATCGATGAGAGCTACCCACCCGTGTCGGGCATTCCGGCGCTGGACATCGTGGCCCAAACCCGCGCCGCCACATTAGAACTCGACCCGATCGATCCCTCGCAAGAAGGCATGGCCGACTATTCCGGGCGCTCTGCTCACGGACATCGACTTCGGGGCTTTCTCGCATTCGGCACTGGTCCGTATCGCCGACGAGGTCTGCCTGCAGATGCATCTGCTGAACCTGTCGTTCGGGATCGCCGTGCGTGCGCGAGCCGGAACCGACGCCGAGCAGGCGAAGTCGATTTGCACCAAACAACTGATCGGTGTGGCCGGCGTTGCCGCCGAGCGGATCCAGCGCGCGCTGTCATTGTCCAACGACGCTGCGGGCGCGCTGCGCGTCCTCGAATTACACCCGCTGCTCAACCCCGCCAAGTATGTCGACGCTGACCTGACGGAAGGGACGCTGCACGTGCGTCCCTCGGCCGCCCACGAAGACGGAGCATGGATCTCGTTGTGCTCGCCCGACGGCTACGTGCCCCTGCAAGCCATCGTCAACGCTGTGAATCCCAACCTGGATGTCCAGGTCGAGGGGAACGACACCACGTGGAGCGCCCACGTGATCGAGCGCAGCACCCCCGCGAAAGAACTGTCAGAAGTTGCGGTTACCAAATTCAGCGGCGGAGCGACGTTCCAGTTCGAGCCGCGCCGCTCACTCCCCCTGACGGTGGTGTGACCAGGCCGCGACGGCGAGGATCGGCCAGCCCGTGAAGGCAAGGCCGAAAACAGGTAGTGCGGTACGCGTGCGCAGTTGCCGTCCCCGCCTGCAAAATTCCCACCATGCACAAATTCGTAGAGCATCTCGTTCATGCCATCGCGGACAAGGTCGTCGGATTAGCGCATACGTCCGGTTCAGTCATGCGTGCGTTGGTGAGAAGGCCGGCAATCATCAGTGCCGACGATCAGTTTGCCATCGCGGCGTCGCGGGACCTCCCTGATCGGCAGTGGAAAGTGGGGCCGCCGCCGCGCTGCTGATCGGCGAATGCGCGAGCTCGAGGTGGGGCCCAGTGGCCAGCTCTTGCGTATGGTCATCCCATGACCCAACGACTGGATACCCGGCTTAACCCGCATGCACCGATAGTCTTGAGCCTGTTCCGGATTTTCTTCGGCCTGCTGTTCCTGTGCCACGGCACGTCCCTGCTGTTCGGCCAGCCGGCGGATACCGTCGCCCCGAGTGGCTCGCTCGTCTGGTTGTCCGGGTTGATCGAATTGATCACCGGCATCTTGATCACCATCGGACTGTTCACGCGTCCAGCGGCTTTCGTCGCCTCAGGTGAGATGGCCGTCGCCTTTTTCACCCAGCACCTTCCGCATGGCTTCTGGCCGATCAACAACGGTGGTGAGCTGTCCGTCGTGTACTGCTGGGCGTTCTTTCTGCTGGTATTCACCGGGCCGGGCGCCTACGCAGTCGAATCCGGGTTCGGACCGGGCGGCCCGGTGCGGGTGCGTAGTTATCTGCGCAGGTCGCCACGGCCGCCAGCGTCGCCGCCGGCGCGGCGACGCTGGCGTCGATAGCGCTGGAGCCCCCTATCGGGTTTGAACCGATGACCGCTCGCTTACAAGGCGAGTGCTCTACCACTGAGCTAAGGAGGCCGGGTTAAGCGGGTTCAAGCCTAATGGGTCAGTCGTCGCCCTCAATGATGCGTCGCGAGCTCATCGGTCGCGCCGGCGTGCGCCGTGGGGAACGGAAGCCGGGCAGCGGGATCCGGTCGGCGATATTGCTCAACGGGTTGACCACCATGGTGAGCGCCATGACCGCATCTTGCAGGGTGCTGATGGCGGGCTCGAGGGCCTCCATGCCGGGGGCCAGCCGGCTGAGGGTGTTGGCGACGTCGGCGAGCTGTTCGAGCGGTCCGTCCTTGGACGTCAATGTGTCGATCAGACCGCCTTCGGAGAGCAATCGGTCAGCCAGCCCGTCTTCGGCCAGCACCCGCTCGATCAACCCGTCCGCCGCGAGCAACTGATCGGCCACCCCACCCGGTTGCAGTGCGCGCTGCAGGCCGCCGCCGTCAGCGGTCAGGCGGTCGAGCAAACCGTCGGGCGCTGTCAGCAGGTCGACCACGCCGCCCGGCCGCAACAGCCGGTCGATGGGCCCGTCGGCGGCTATGGCACGTCCCAGCGGTGCATCGTCGTCCAGTAGCCTCGCCAGTCGATTGGCGCGCCCGATGGCTTCGTCGATGCCGAGCATGCTGGTCCTCGCGTTCGACCCTCCGGGGCCGGTCGAATCGCCGAGCGATCGTTTCGCAACACCAACGGCCACGCCGGCCAGGTTCAAGCTCGCTTCGGCGGCGGCAAGTCCGACCCGCGCAGGAGCGATCGCAGCAGCCGCGATGCTCTTGGCGAGGTTCATTCTTCGAGTGTAGGCACGACGCGCCCCCCGCCGAGCCCCCTGGGTCCAAGCCGATGCGATGATTCTTGGCAGACTCTTGGCAGATTGTTCGCAACCAGCTCCCAGGGACCACACAATGAATACAAAGACAACGTTCAAGAAAAAGACAACGTTCAAGCAGCGGACGGAAGTTACCCGATGACCACAGCCACTCCGAGGGCGACGCCCACCGAGAAAATGCCCGAGGCCCGCGTCCTCGTCGTCGATGACGAAGCCAATATCGTCGAGCTGCTCTCGGTGAGTCTGAAATTCCAGGGGTTCGAGGTTGCCACGGCGAGCAACGGCGCCCAAGCGCTGGACCGTGCCCGCGAAGCCCGTCCGGACGCGGTGATTCTCGACGTGATGATGCCCGGCATGGACGGCTTCGGGGTGCTGCGCCGGCTGCGCGCCGACGGCATCGATGCCCCCGCCTTGTTCCTTACGGCGCGCGATTCCCTGCAGGACAAGATCGCGGGTCTGACTCTCGGTGGCGACGACTACGTGACAAAACCGTTCAGCCTGGAAGAGGTCGTCGCCCGGCTGCGGGTCATCCTGCGACGCGCCGGCAAAGGTAGCAGTGCGGAGCCCCGCAGTGCCCGCCTGACGTTCGCCGACATCGAGCTCGACGAAGAAACCCATGAGGTCTGGAAGGCCGGCGAACCGGTGTCGCTGTCACCGACGGAGTTCACGTTGCTGCGTTACTTTGTGATTAATGCGGGCACCGTGCTGAGCAAACCGAAAATCCTCGACCACGTGTGGCGCTACGACTTTGGAGGTGACGTCAATGTGGTCGAGTCCTACGTGTCCTATCTGCGCCGCAAGATCGACACCGGCGAGAAGAGGCTATTGCACACGTTGCGCGGAGTGGGCTACGTGCTCCGAGAGCCGCGCTGAGTCGGCCGGCGTTTACTGGGCGGGATAGCGCGTGAACAATACTGGTATGGCCAATCAGACGCGACGCGGATTGCCGCTACGAGTGGGTCTGGTCGCCGCGACCCTCGTTCTGGTGGCCTGCGGTCTGGCGGCCTCGGGGATCGCGGTCACGTCGATCCTGCGGCACAGCTTGGTCAGCCGGATCGACCAGACGTTGCTGGAGGCATCCCGCAGCTGGGCACAGGCACCGCGGCGGCGGTCGGCGCCGCCCTACGAGGGCCCGGACCCCGGTCGACCGCCGTCGAAATTCTATGTTCGGGGCGTTGGCACCGACGGCGTTCCGTTTACGGCCATCAACGACCGCAACGCCGAACCGGCACTACCGCCGAACAACGACGTGGGCCCCAACCCGACGACGGTGCATTCGGTCAATGGCTCCGACATTCTGTGGCGAGCGGTGTCGGTGCGCGGTCCGCACGGCCTGACCACTGTTGCGATCGACCTTTCCGACGTCCAGCACACGGTTCGGTCCCTGGTATATCTGCAGTTCGGCATCGGGGTGGCCGTCCTGGTTGTCGTCGGGCTCGCCGGTTACGCGGTGGTGCACCGTAGCCTGAAACCGCTGGCCGAAGTCGAGCGAACCGCGGCGACGATCGCCGCGGGTCAGTTGGATCGCCGGGTTCCCGAACGTGACCCGCGTACGGAGGTGGGCCGGCTTTCGTTGGCGCTCAACGGAATGCTTACCCAGATTCAGCAAGCGGTGGCGTCCTCGGAATCGTCGGCCGAGAAAGCCCGCGGTTCGGAGGAACGGATGCGCCGGTTCATTACCGACGCCAGCCACGAACTGCGCACCCCGTTGACGACTATTCGCGGCTTCGCGGAGCTCTATCGCCAGGGCGCCGCGCGCGACGTGGCCATGCTGCTATCGCGGATTGAAAGCGAAGCCAGCCGGATGGGGTTGCTGGTGGACGATTTGCTGCTGTTGGCCCGCCTCGATGTACAACGGCCGCTCGAGCATCACCGAGTGGACTTGTTGGCCCTGGCCAGCGACGCCGTGCACGACGGGCAGGCGATCGACCCCAATCGCACGATCACCCTGGAGGTCGTTGACGGGCCCGGCACCCCGGAGGTGCTCGGTGACGAGCCCCGGATACGGCAGGTGCTGAGCAACCTCGTCGCGAATGCCCTGGAACACACCCCCGCCAGCGCCGATGTGGTGATTCGGGTCGGCACCGAAGGCGACGACGCGGTACTCGAGGTGGCGGATCAGGGTCCGGGTATGAGCCCGGAGGATGCGTCGCGGGTGTTCGAGCGGTTTTACCGCACCGACTCATCGCGGGCACGGGCCAGCGGCGGTACCGGGCTGGGACTATCCATCGTTGACTCGTTGGTGCACGCCCACGGCGGGGTGGTCACCGTGAAAACCGCCGTCGGGCACGGGTGCTGCTTTCGCGTGACCCTGCCGCGGGTCAGCGATGTGCAGGCGCCCGAGCCGGTTCACGCCAGTTGAGCCACGGCCGCTTTGATCTTGGCCTGCGCGTTGTCGAGTGATTCCGGTGACGGGTTGCGGTCGACGTTGGCGAATCCGAAGTCGCTCAGGCTGCGGGTGGGGAACACGTGGACATGTAGATGGGGGACTTCCAGGCCGGCGATGATCATCCCCGCTCGCTCGGCGTCGAACGCGTTGCACACGGCCTTGCCGATCAGCTGGCTCACCGCCATGACGCGGGCGAACGCCGTGCTATCGACGTCCTGCCACTGATCGATCTCCGCGCGCGGCACGACCAGAGTGTGACCTGGCGTCATCGGCTCGATCGTCAGGAACGCTACGACGTCGTCGTCCTCGTAGACGAATCGGCCGGGCAGTTCACGGTTGATGATCTTGGTGAAGATCGAAGCCATGGGCCTGAGCATGCTGGCCCACCGAGGCGCGCGTCAAGCTGGAAAGCCTGGCGCATCAGGATTTATCCGGAGAACTGGGCGACCAGGAGTTCGACGCGCTCGGCGTCGTGGTCTGGACGCAACCGGCCGCCGCGGGCAAGGGTGATCAGTCCGTGCAGCGCTGCCCAGAGTAACTCGGCGAGCGTATCCAGGTCCCTCCCGTCGGCGACCGTAGCGATGCCGTCCCGTAGCTCGGCGAAGGCCGCGACCAACGGCGCCGGCGTATCGTCGGCGGCAAACCGCAGCTTGGTTGCGCGGACGAACATCGCGTCATAGAGCGCCGGGTTGTCGCGCCCGAAGCTTAAGTACGCCCGCGCAATCGGTCTCAGCGGACCGTGGGTGGTGTCGGCCTCGGTGCGAGCCGCTCGAAGCGCATCGGCCAGCTCCGCGAATCCTTCCAGGGCGATCGCCTCGGCGATGTCTTCCATGCCGGCGAAGTGCTTGTAAAGCACCGGCTGGCTGTATTCGATCTCGGTTGACAGCCGGCGCGTGGTGACGGCGTCCCAGCCTTCTGCCTCCGCCAGCCTTCGGGCGGTGCTGAGGATCAGCCGGTGACGGGTGACGTTTGCCCGGGTTCGACGGTCTTCCGAAGCCATACTCGATATTAGCATCGCTAGATAATCTAGCAATGCTATTGACGAGAAGCGATCGCGAGGTTAGCGTTGCTAGCACAAGATGAATCCACTCGATCTGGGGGTTAGCTCCGTGTTAGACGTGATCAGAATGACTGCGGTGATCGCGGTGTTAGGCACCGCGGTGGTGTACGGAACGGACGTGTTCTGCGCGTTGGTGCAGCGGCCCGCCCTGGCGGCCATCGACGACCGGGCGCTGGTCGCGGTGATGGGAAACGTGCATCGGTATGGCGACCGGCGAATGCCTCTTCCGGGGGTGGTGGGGCTGGTTGCCGCGGTCGCAACGGCCGTATTGGCGGCTGCTGCCGGCCGATGGGTTCAGGCCATCGTGGCGGCGACTGCTGTCGTGCTGCTGCTGATCTGGCTTGGGCTTTACACACGCGTAAGCGCGCCGATCAATCGGCAACTCACCGCCGCCGCCGAAGCCGGCGACACACCACCGAACGCACGTTTGTTGCAGGACAGTTGGGATCGAATCATCAACGTTAGGGCGACAATTCAAGGCCTCGCAGTCGCCGCGCTGTGCCTCACGCTAGCAATCTGAAGGGAATGCCAAACCATGTCGAAACTCAACGATTACACCAGGATGGTCCTGCGCGCCACCCCGGCTCTCAACGCGCCGGTCTGGGTGACGACGCGCCGCTGACGGTGCGACTGGACGGGATCGAGCGCGCCGGACATGCGGTGGCGCAGCGAGATGACCAGGGGCGTGTGAAAGTCCGAGTCCGTCTGAGCTCGTCCTGACCACCGGTGCTGCCGGCGGTTTAGCCCTCTTTGCCGAATTCCATGACGTCGAGGTTCCAGTACCCGCGCATGTTGGCGATTAGCCCGGCGTCGTTGACGTGATAGGTGAATACGCCACGAACCGTGCTGGTCAGCCCGCCCTCAAACTTGCTGCGCAGCACCAGGATATGCGCGATCTCGTCCGGCGAACTGGACGGGAAGGTCTCTTCGCAGGTGATAGTCAGCTGGTTGGGGGCGATGTTGTTGTCGAAGAAGGCGCCGACCGCCTCCTTGCCGCGGACGCCGGTGCCGTCGGGGTTGGTGACGGACTTGCCGATCGGGTCCTCGATGACGACATCGTCGGTCATCAGCGCCAGCCAGCCCTCCCGGTCACGGGCTTGCGCGCAGCGCCAAGAAGATTGCGACGCGGTCAGGGCAGGGGATTGCACGGTTTGGGTCATGATCTCTACCGGTCTGCGTCCGTGTAACGGATGACGCCGCGAATGTTCTTGCCGTCCAGCATGTCCTGGTAGCCGTCGTTGATCTGCTCGAGCTTGTACTGGCGGGTGATCATGTCATCCAGGTTCAGCTTGCCGGCCTTGTACATCGACAGCAGCTGTGGGATGTCGAACTGCGGGTTGCCGCCGCCGAAGATGGTGCCCTGCAGGTTCTTCTGCATCAGGGTCAGCATCGCCAGGTTCAGGGTCACGTTGGTGTCCATCAGGCTGCCAATGGCGGTTAGCACGCAGGTGCCGCCCTTGGCGGTGATGCCCAGGTAGCTGTCGACATCGGCGCCATGAAGTTCACCGACAGTGACCACGACCTTGTGGGCCATCAAACCGTGGGTGACGTCCGGCATGCCGGCCAGCGCGGCGTTGATGTCGGGGTAGACGTGGGTGGCGCCGAACTTCAGAGCCTGATCGCGCTTCCATTCCACCGGGTCGATCGCGAAGATGTAGCGCGCGCCGGCGTTGGCGGCACCCTGTAGCGCCGCCATGCCTACCCCGCCGACACCGACGATGGCGACGTCCTCGCCCGGCCGGACGTCGGCGGCGCGGACCGAGGAGCCGTAGCCGGTGGTGACGCCGCATCCCACCAGAGCGGCCACCTCGAACGGCACCGACGGGTCGATCTTCACCACAGAGCTGCGGTGCACGACCATGTACGGCGAGAACGTCCCCAGCAGTGTCATGGGGTACACGTTTTGGCCGCGGGCCTGGATGCGGTAGGTGCCGTCGGATACCGCCGCACCGCCCAGCAACCCTGCCCCCAAATCGCAGAGGTTGCGCATGCCCGACTGACATGTCGGACATTGCCCACACGACGGGATGAATGACAACACCACGTGGTCGCCCGGAGCGAGGTCGTCCACCCCGGGACCAACTTCGGTGACGATGCCCGCACCTTCGTGTCCGCCGAGAACGGGGAAGCCCATCATCGGGATGTCGCCGGTGACCAGGTGGTGGTCGGAGTGGCACATGCCCGGCCGCTTCCATCTGGATCTTGACCTCGTCTTTATGCGGGTCGCCGATCTCGATCTCCTCGATGGACCACGGCTGGTTGAATTCCCAGATCAATGCGCCTTTTGTTTTCATAGCGGACCTCCACTGGCCTGCCCTGACCCGAGTGCTCGGCGAAAGGGGTCGGACGGAATTAGAACGTGTTCTCGTTGTCGAAACCATTATGACCCGCATCACCATCCTGTAAACAGCGGGGGGAGCCCCAGCCGGGGCGCCGCGGGGGACAACGCCGGTTACGCCGCCGGTGTCTCTGCCCCACCTGGCCCGCTAAAGTGACGTTTCGTGCGCGTCCTGGTGATCGGTTCCGGTGCCCGTGAACATGCTCTGCTGTTGGCGCTCAGCAGCGATCCCCAGGTAACAGGACTAATCATCGCGCCGGGCAATGCCGGCACCGCTCGACTGGCCGAGCAGCACGACGTCGACATCGCATCCGGCGACGAGGTCGTCGCCCTGGCCCGCGAAGTGGCCGCCGACTTGGTCGTCATCGGCCCGGAGGTGCCGCTGGTGCTTGGGGTGGCCGACGCGGTGCGGACAGCGGGGATTGTGCTGTTTCGGGCCCAGTAAGGACGCGGCACGCATCGAGGGTTCCAAGGCGTTCGCCAAGGAGGTTATGGCGGCGGCCGGGGTTCGTACCGCTGCCAGTGAAATTGTTGACAGCCCAGCGCATCTAGATGCCGCCCTGGACCGGTTCGGCCCGCCGGCCGGCGACCCGGCCTGGGTGGTCAAAGACGACCGTCTGGCGGCGGGCAAAGGCGTGGTGGTGACGCCGGACCGCGATGTCGCGCGCGCCCACGCTGCGGGACTGCTCGATGACGGGCATCCGGTACTGCTGGAGAGCTATCTGGACGGCCCCGAGGTGTCGCTGTTCTGTGTCGTCGACGGTGCGACGGTGGTGCCGCTGCTGCCCGCCCAGGACTTCAAGCGCGTCGGCGAGGGCGACACCGGACCCAACACCGGCGGCATGGGCGCCTATGCGCCGTTGCCCTGGTTACCCGACGACGTCTACCGGGGGATCGTCAGCGGGATCGTCGAACCCGTTGCGGCTGAGATGGTCCGGCGGGGCAGTGCCTTCCGCGGGTTGCTTTATGTCGGACTCGCAATGACCGCCAAGGGGCCGGCGGTAGTCGAATTCAACTGCCGCTTCGGTGATCCGGAGACCCAGGCGGTGCTGGCCCTGCTGGATTCACCGCTTGGGCAGCTGCTCCATGCAGCCGGGACGGGCGCTTTGGCGGACTTCGGTGAGTTGCGCTGGCACGAGGGTGCCGCCGTGACGGTTGTGCTGGCGGCCCAAAACTACCCCGGACGCCCCCGAACCGGGGACGTCGTCATCGGCTCCGAAGCTGATGGGGTTTTGCACGCGGGAACGTCCCGACGCGACGACGGCGCCGTCGTCTCGGCCGGCGGACGTGTGCTGTCAGTGGTGGGTGCCGGTGCCGACCTGACCGCGGCGCGCGCGCATGCCTATGAGATTCTTCGTTCAATTCGATTGCCCGGCGGTCACTTCCGAAGCGACATCGGTCAGTGGGCGGCAGAAGGCAAGATCCGGATCTAGAAACCCGCGGCTTGGCCATCGCGGCGTGGGTCGCTCGCCGCAAGGTATCCGCCATCGACGCGCCAAATCGCCTGGCAGCTGCCGAAGCTGTTGTAGTCATCGACGGCGAGCAGGTCGTGTCCGCGGCGCCGGAGTTCGTCCAGCGTCGCCTGCGGGAAGCCCACCTCGCAGCTCACCTCCATACCCTGCACCCAGCGGAATCGCGGGCCGTCGCACGCCGCCTGTGCGTTCTGACCGTGGTCGGCGATACGCACCAGCACCTGCACATGGCCCTGGGGTTGCATTGGGCCACCCATCACCCCGAAGCTCATCACCTGTGCGCCGTCTTTGGTCACAAAGCCCGGGATAATCGTGTGATACGGACGCTTGCGCGGCCCAACCTGGTTCGGATGTCCTTGCGCCGTAGAGAAATTCGCACCCCGGTTTTGCAGGGAAATGCCCGTGCCCGGCACCACAATGCCGGACCCGAAGCCCATGTAGTTCGACTGGATCATCGACACCATCACCCCTGATGCGTCGGCGGCGGTCAGGTACACGGTTCCGCCCTTCGGGGTGCCGGCGGTTGCCGGCTTTGCCCGCTTCGAATCGATCAGCGCCGCACGTTGCTGCAGATATCCCTTGTCCAACAGTTGTTCCGGCGGGACCGGCATGTGGTCGGCGTCGGCGACATAAGCCTGCGCATCGGCGAACGCGAGTTTCACGGCTTCGATCTGTAGATGCACACTGTCGGCGGAATCGACTGGTAACGACGACATGTCGAAGTGATCCAGGATGCCGAGGGCGATCAGGGCCACGATGCCCTGGCCGTTGGGCGGAATCTCGTGGACGGTGTAGCCGCGGTAGTCGGTGTCGATCGTGCCCACCCAGTCGGCGCGGTGCGCGGCGAGGTCGCTGGCGCGCATGACGCCACCGTTGGCAGTCGAGTGTGCCTCGAGTTCCGCCGCGAGCTCTCCGCGGTAGAAGGCTTCCCCGCGTGTGGCCGCGATCTTCTCCAGGGTGGCCGCATGGTCGGGAAAGGTGAACAGTTCGCCGGGTTTCGGGGCCCGCCCATGAGGCAGGAACGCGTCGGCGAACCCGGGTTGGGCTTTGAATAGCGGAACCTGCGCGGCCCATTGTCCGGCTACCGCCGGTGAGACCAGAAATCCATTGCGGCCGTAGTCGATCGCGGGCTGGAAGAGCCTTTCGAACGGCAGCTTCCCGAACTTGGTGTGCAGTTGCACCCACGCCGATACTGCCCCGGGCACGGTCACCGAATTCCAGCCCAGCGGGGGAACCGTGTTGGCGCCGAAGTACTCCGGCGTCCATGCCGCCGGCGAGCGTCCGGACGCGTTCAGTCCGTGTAGGCGCTGTCCGTCCCACACGATGGCGAAGGCGTCCGAGCCGATGCCGTTCGACACCGGTTCCACCACGGTTAGCGTGATCGCGGTGGCGATGGCCGCGTCCACCGCGCTGCCGCCCTCCGCAAGCATTCGAAGGCCCGCTTGCGCGGCAAGCGGCTGTGAGGTGCACACAACGTTGGACGCCAGGACGGGCGTTCGGGGCCAGGCGTAGGGGAAGCTCCAACCGAATGGTGTGGACACTGGGGTCTAGGCCGTCAGCAATGGAGCCATCCAGGTCAGCTCCGCGGGCAGCTGCGAACTCCAGAACCCAGCATCGTGGCCGCCGGGCGAGAAGCCGCCCGCGGGCCGGTTGGGCAGTTGGGTGATGAACTGCTTGGTCGCGTCGTAGAACGGATCGCTGTCGCCGCAATCCACCCGGATCGGGATGGAGGCCAGCGCGGGCATCCCGAACACCGAGTTCGCCGCAAAATCGTCGGGTCCGTCGAACGCGCCGGGTGCGGCCCCTCCGGAGGACATCCACAGCGCCGGGCTCACCGCGCAGATCGCGGCGGTACGCCCGGGTCCCAGCCTGCCGCCGAGCAGCAACGCGCCGTAGCCTCCCATCGACCAGCCCAGGAACGCCACCCGTGAGGTGTCCAGACTCTGGGTGCCCAGCATGGGCAGGAGTTCGTTGAGGACCATGGCGCCGGAGTCCTCGCCGGAGGCCCTCTTGTGCCAGTAGCCGCCCCCACCGTCAACGGCGACCACCGCGAACGGCGGCAACCCGGCATTGACCGCCTGGGCCAGACCCTGCTCGACGCCGCCTGCCATCACGGTGGCCGCGTCGCTGCTTTTGCCGTGCAGCGCGATCACCGGGCGCAGCGGCTTGGTTTGGCCCGGCGGGCGAGCGATCGCCCAGTTCGTCGATATGCCACCGCGCGCTGCCGACGCGAAGGAGCCGGTCACCATGGTCGGCGCCGGTTGCGTCGCCGGGGCCGGATCGAGCGGTGCGGGTGGCATCGCTTGTGACGTTCCGGGCTGAAACAGCATGTCGAGCGCGTACGCGCCCGCCGCGCAGGCGCCAAGACCGAGCACCGTGCGGCGGCTCAAGTCGGGCATGCGGGCCATCATGCCATGCCCGTTTGGCCGAAAAGGCGATGCAGTACCACTCTGGCTGGCACGATGCTTCTCGTGACTGCAGCAGTTACCCCCAAAGGGGAACGTCGGCGGTATGCGCTGGTGAGCGCCGCCGCCGAGCTGCTTGGCGAAGGCGGGTTCGAGGCCGTGCGCCATCGGGCGGTCGCCCGACGTGCCGGCCTGCCGTTAGCGTCGACCACGTATTACTTTTCGTCCCTGGATGATTTGATCGCACGGGCGGTCGAGCACGTCGGGATGATCGAGGTGGCGCAGCTGCGAGCGCGGGTTACTGCGCTGTCGCGGCGGCGCCGGGGCCCGGAAACCACCGCCGAAGTGCTGGTGGACTTGCTGGTGGGCGACGTGTCCGGACCGGGACTTGCCGAGCAGCTGATATCGCGATACGAACGCCACATCGCGTGTACCCGGCTGCCCGCCCTACGCGACTCGATGCGCCGAAGCCTGCGACAACGCGCCGAAGCGGTGGCCGAGGCGATCGAACGATCGGGCCGGTCGGTGCACATCGAGCTGATCTGCACGCTGATCTGTGCGGTCGACGGTTCGGTGGTCTCAGCCCTGGTTGAAGGCCGAGATCCACGCACCGCGGCGCTGGGGACGCTGGTCGATCTCGTTGACGTGCTCGCACCCATCGACCAGCGGCCCGTGCGGATCCGACTTCACAGGAGTGAAAGCCCGCAGGGCAGCGACGGCGTGACGATGTATCCGGTGGCGAACTCGCCGTAGATGGTGATGTCGGTCGGGCGGCGCTCGGCGTACAACGCCACGTAGGCGCAGACGACCGCGTCAATCGGATCCTCCGCGCGGCGCAGGTCGGCCTTGCGCTGCGCGGCGACCACCTGCCGGCGCAGCCCCACCCACTCTGGACCGTCGACCAGTAACGGCACTCCGTCTTCCCTGCCATGTGCCAAATTCTCCAGACCGTCCATCAGCAGCAGCAACTCAGACTTGAGCTGTTGAAGGCCGCGGCCCGGCTTGGCCTTGTACTTCAGCGTGCGTGCCAACCGGAACAGCGCGACCGTCGCCGCGTGCGGGTACACCTCGATTGCTCGCTTTTTGGTTGGCGACCTGGGGTCGATGTCGAGGCCCAGCGCTTTGGCCAATCGCGCCGCGCGCGTTCCGTCGGCGAACTCGGGTTTGCCGGTATTGCACGGGTGGGTCCCGGCTTCGAACCTGCGGAAGTCACGGTTGAGCGCCGCCTCGGCCGGCCGCTGCCCGGTGGGGTTGGTCACTACCAGCGGGGCGTCGAAACCGACCAGGCAATCGCCTTGGGTGTACGGCCGCACGGCGGCCAGCACGTCGGCGTCGTCACGGGCGGCGTGGATGCGCACCAGGCGGCCGTCCGCGTCGAGCACAGCGATGCCGGTCGGATTGCGACCGGCCCACGCCAGGTCGACACCGACGAAGTACACCAGCCACATTGTGCCCGCTGGCCGCAGTCTCGCGGTGGATATGCTCACCAAGTGACCGTTCCGAATGTGCTGGCTGCCCGCTACGCGAGTGCCGAGATGGTTGCGATCTGGTCGCCACAGGCCAAAGTGGTCGCGGAGCGGCGGTTGTGGCTTGCGGTGCTGCGGGCACAGGAAGAACTCGGAATCCCGGTGCCTGGGCAAGCTGTCGCCGACTACGAGCGGGTGCTCGACGACGTTGACCTGGCGTCGATCGCGACCCGCGAACGGGCGCTGCGCCACGATGTGAAGGCCCGCATCGAGGAGTTCAACGCCCTGGCCGGTCACGAACAGGTGCACAAGGGAATGACCAGCCGCGACCTGACCGAGAATGTGGAGCAGCTGCAGGTCCGCCGGTCGCTGGAATTGATCTTCTCGCACGGGGTCGCGGTGGTCGCGCGCCTTGCCGAGCGGGCAGTGGCCTATCGCGATCTGGTGATGGCCGGACGCAGCCATAACGTCGCCGCGCAGGCTACTACTTTAGGCAAGCGGTTCGCCTCCGCGGCGCAGGAGACGCTGATCGCGCTGACGAGGCTGCGGGAGCTCATCGACCGTTACCCGCTGCGCGGGATCAAGGGCCCGATGGGCACCGCCCAGGACATGCTCGACCTGCTTGGCGGCGACGCGGCGGCGCTGACCCAGCTGGAACGGCGGATTACCGAATTTCTCGGCTTCTCAACCATTTTGACCAGCGTCGGGCAGGTGTATCCGCGTTCGCTGGACCACGACGTGGTCTCCGCGCTGGTGCAGCTCGGCGCCGGACCGTCGTCGATGGCACACACCATTCGGCTGATGGCCGGGCACGAACTCGTCACCGAGGGTTTCGCGCCGGGGCAGGTCGGCTCGTCGGCGATGCCGCACAAGATGAATACCCGCAGTTGCGAGCGCGTCAACGGGCTGCAGGTGGTGCTGCGTGGCTATTCCTCGATGGCGGCCGAACTGGCTGGCGCACAGTGGAACGAGGGCGACGTCTTTTGCTCGGTGGTACGCCGGGTTGCGTTGCCGGACAGCTTCTTTGCTATTGACGGGCAGATCGAGACGTTCTTGACGGTGCTGGACGAGTTCGGCGCCTACCCGGCGGTGATCCAGCGCGAGTTGGACCGCTACTTGCCTTTCCTGGCCACCACCAAGGTTCTGATGGCGGCGGTGCGAGCCGGCATGGGGCGTGAGTCGGCGCATCACGTCATCCGGGAACACGCGGTGGCGACGGCGCTGGCCATGCGTGAACAGGGCGCCGAGCCCGACCTGCTGGATCGGCTGGCAGCGGATCCGCGGCTGCCGTTGGACCACGCCGCCCTGGTCGCCGCACTTGCCGACAAAAACGCCTTCGTCGGGGCCGCCGCCGACCAGGTCGATCGGGTCGCCGCCGAGGTCGACGCGCTGGTTGGCCGCTACCCGGACGCTGCCAAATACACAGCGGGCGCGATCCTGTGACGCTGGCCGGCGCGCTGCCGCGGATCGACTTCACCGATCTGGACAACTTCGCCAATGGCTTCCCGCACGAGTTGTTCGCAATACATCGGCGAGAGGCGCCGGTTTACTGGCACGCGCCGACCGACAACACCCCCGATGGCGAGGGCTTCTGGTCCGTGGCCACGCATGCTGAAACCCTTGAGGTACTCCGTGATCCGGCCGGCTATTCATCGGTTACCGGCGGGTCACGACCATTCGGTGGAACACTGTTGCAGGACCTGGCCATCTCGGGTCAGGTGCTCAACATGATGGATGATCCGCGGCATTCCCAAATTCGGCGGCTGGTCAGCTCCGGGCTGACGCCGCGAATGATCGGTCTCGTTGAGGACGATCTACGGGCCCGGGCGCGCCGGCTGCTGGATGCGGTGGTGCCTGGCGAACCGTTCGACTTCGTGCTCGGCGTCGCCGCTGAACTGCCGATGCAGATGATCTGCATCCTGCTGGGAGTGCCCGAATCCGAGCGGTATTGGTTGTTCGAAGCGATCGAGCCGCAGTTCGACTTCGGAGCCTCGCGGAAGGCATCTCTCTCACAGATTTCGGTTGAAGAGGCTGGGTCGCGAATGTACGACTATGGCCAGGAGCTGATCGCGTCGAAGCGCGCCGAGCCCACCGACGACATTTTGTCGGTCGTCGTCAACGCCAACCACGACGATGTGGAGGCGCCCGCCATGTCGGATGTGGAGCTGTACCTGTTCTTCAGTCTGCTGTTCAGCGCCGGTGCGGAGACGACTCGCAATGCGGTTGCCGGCGGGATGCTGGCACTCGCCAACCATCCGGAGCAATTCCACACGCTGCGTGAAAATCTTGACCTGCTGCCAACCGCGGTCGAGGAGATGGTTCGGTGGACGTCGCCCTCGCCATCCAAACGCCGCACCGCCACGTGTGATCTCATCCTCGGCGGGCAGTCGATAGAGATGGGGCAGAAGGTACAGATCTGGGAGGGCTCGGCCAACCGCGACGCCGGTGTGTTCGACCATGCCGATGAGTTCGACATCACTCGAAAGCCCAATCCGCATCTGGGCTTTGGTCAAGGTGTGCACTACTGCCTGGGCGCCAATCTGGCCCGGCTGGAATTGCGGGTGCTCTTCGAGGAAATGCTGTCGCGCTTCGCGGCGGCGCGGGTTGTCGAGCCCGTCGAATGGACCCGCAGCAACCGGCACACCGGCATCCGGCACCTGACCGTGCAACTGCGATGACTACGAAGTGAGCGCGTCTGCCCGGTAGCGGCTGGCAGTCCAGGGCGGGGAATCTGCGGTAGGTGCGAGAGTGACTGTAACGAAATCCCTTCCAGCGGTCAGAGACTCAGGTATGAGGTAAGTGTCATCAAGCCAGCGATGTGCAGCGTTGCTGCGTGGCTGTAACCAGGTCCCGGCGGGTGCGCCGTCAATGGCGAGGTCCGCTGATTGGTAACCGTTGAGTTGATCCGATGTGCGCCGCAGCAGGATGCCGTGATTATCCGGGGGGATCGAGACGTGGAATGTGATCGGGGCTGCCGTGGCGCGGACCACCCCGGCAATCGTGCGGGTGTCGTCGTTCCCCTCGTACTCGCTCAGCAGAATCTGATCGGTGGCGGCTGCGTCGGTATACCCGTGCTGGGCCCGACTTAAAGGATCGGCGGGGTTGACTTCGTCGCCGAACGTCGTGGTGTCGTTCGGTTGTGTGTAGAGAAATGCCGTTGAGCTGTAATCGGCTTGGATCATGTTGCGCTTGCCGTGCTCGATGCCGAATCGGATCGCGGAGTGATAGCCGACGGCGTCGGCGAACATCAGGCGGTAGACAGCCACGCAGTAATCCGCACATCCGCCGCTGGCCGTGCGTTGATCGGGTTGGCCAGTGAGTGGGGCGCTGTAGCGGGTGCCGTTTTTGAAGTACCAGCCGCCCTCGTAGAAGTCTTCGGTGCCGGTGCCGTACCACTGCGGTGACGGGGAGCCGTCCGTGTACCCGCGTTCGGCGCCTTCCAGGAAGAAGGGGGCGTCGTCGTTGGAGGAATTTTTGACCCGGGAACCGCGAACGGTTTGGCTGACGCCCACGAATTTGCCGTGGCCGGGTTCGTCTGCGAACACCCAATCCTGGCCTGGGGGCGTGGGTCCGGCATGGGAGCGGGCGGTGAAGTAGCCGGCGCTGCCACTGGCCAGCGCGGAGGCCCACTGGGGATCGGGTGTTGTCACGACATCGCTGCCGATTCCCGAGACCGGACTCTCGGTGGTATTGACGAGCGTGATTTGGGCTGTACGGGCGAAAGGCATCGGCCACCACTCTGATAGCGACACCGCCCCGCCGGGTTGTGGGGTGGTGGCGAACATCAGCGACTGCACGGCGTTGATGCCCAATCCGGCGCCGAAGAACTCGCCGAGTGGCGAGTCGACCATGGTCCGGCCGTCGAACTCGATCCGCAGCCGCAACCCCGTCAGGAGTTGATCCGTCGCATCCGGTAGTCGCAGCCGCAGCGCCGAGATGCTGCCCGAACCGGTCGAACCTGCGATCGTCACCGCGTCACCGGCGGGGAGGTCGACGGCCCGATTGTGGTGTGCCGCAGCAGGTTCTGCCGGTTTCGGATCGGCGGTTCCCGCTTCGCGGAGTGTGGCGAGTACGTCGGGCGCGGAATCGGAGGCTGAGAATGTCGTGACGTCGGTGGCGGTCGAAAATTGGCGGTAATCTACGTGGTAATACTCCAAATTCCCTGCGACGCTGATGCGCATTGACTGCCGATACGGCATCGGTACCTTGATATAAACGCCCCCCGACGACTGTGCGGCGTTCGCTACCAGAGGCCAGACGAACGGCGCGCCCAGCGCACCGTTGACCAACGATTGCAACGGTGTATCGACCACCGTGTGTCCGTCGAGTTCGATGCGGACCGTCCCGAGCGAGGTCACGTTGCCGCCGTCGCGGGTGAACCAGATCGAATCGATCTCGCCGGCACCGCGGTCCTCCGCCACGACGCACCCGGCGCCACCGGGCGCCAGGCATCCACCGTTGCCGTTCCGGTTGCCGGTGGCGATGTCGAAATCACCGCCGCTTCGATCGAAGCTCGACACCTGCACGGTTCGTGTTTCGGCGCTCAGATACGGCAACAGGTCCAGTCGGCGGTAGGTGTCCCAGCCCACCGGCGTTGGGCCGAGGCCGGTGCTCACTGGCTCGGCAGACGCTGCAGTTGCGGCAACAACACCCCCGATGCCCAACAGCAGCGATGTGAACAGCGCCCACAGCTTCAGCATCTAGGGCACACCGATCCCGGCCGACCGCAGCTCGAGGGCGACCAGAGCCTGGATGGTGGCGGGATCTCCGCGGCGCCACCCGCCGACGGGATCCTCGCTCAAGGCCACCAGTTTGCGTGGGGATCGGTTGGTCAGCGCCCGCAGCGCGAGCAGATCTCGACCGGGCGCGGTGGCGGCCAGGCCGGTCGCCGTCCATTTGCGCCGGAAGAACCGGAGCCGCAGAAACAGCCATGGCATGACCGCGACCAGGATGGGCAGCGCGACAACCGCCATCGCGAGCAGCACAGCGAGCCAGCTCGCCGTGGTGTCCAGGTCGTGCACAGCGTTCGCGATGTCGACGGCAGCGTGGCTGGCCGACGTGAGGGGCTTGCTGACCGCGTCGCCCACCAGCGGAATCTGCTGCGCGCCGTGGCCCGCGGACGCGAGATTGCCGGCGATCCCGTTCGTGCCGCTCTCGATTTGGCGGCCCGCCTCGGCGATTGTCGCGATGGCGTCGTAAACCGCCAGACCGACGAGCACCCAGAAGGCAGTCCACACGAAGACGACGAAATCGCTGAACAGTTGGGCCAACAGCCGGACCGGTCTGGTGGAGTAAGGCAAATACCGCGATGTCATAGCACAGATACCAGCACAACTCGCGGCACGGTGCGGGCTTCGGAGCCGGTTTCCCGGGTGCCGATAGGCTGACCCGATGCGTCCTGCACTGTCCGAGTATCAGCACCTGGCCAGCGGCAAGGTCCGTGAGCTGTACCGGGTCGACGATGAACATCTGCTGCTGGTCGCGTCGGACCGGATCTCGGCATACGACTACGTCCTGGACAGCATCATCCCCGACAAGGGCCGCATCTTGACCGCCATGAGCGTGTTCTTCTTCGGACTCGTCGATGCGACCAACCACCTCGCCGGGCCGCCGGATGACCCGCGCATCCCTGATGAGGTGCTCGGCCGTGCGCTGGTGGTGCGGCGGCTTGAGATGTTCGCGGTGGAATGCGTGGCTCGCGGCTACCTGACCGGCTCGGGGTTATTGGACTACCAGGCGTCCGGGAAGGTCTGCGGTATCGCGTTGCCGCCGGGGCTGGTTGAAGCAAGCCGGTTCGAGACGCCACTGTTCACCCCGGCCACGAAAGCCGCGCTGGGAGACCACGACGAGAACGTTTCGTTCGCCCGGGTGATCGAGCTGGTGGGGGCGGTGCGCGCAAACCAGCTGCGCGACCGAACGCTACAGATCTATGTGCAGGCCGCCGACCACGCCCTGAGGAAGGGAATCATCATCGCCGACACCAAATTCGAATTCGGCACCGATCCCGACGGCAATCTAATCCTGGCCGACGAAATCTTCACGCCGGACTCGTCGCGGTACTGGCCGGCCGAGGACTATCGTGCCGGAGTGGTCCAGGCCAGCTTCGACAAGCAGTTCGTCCGCAACTGGCTTACCAGCCCCGAATCCGGATGGGACCGCAACGGGACGCAGCCCCCGCCACCGCTCCCGGATCGACATCATCGACGCCACCCGCGACCGTTACATCAATGCCTACGAACGGATCTCCGGTCTGAGTTTCGGTGACTGGATCGGCCCCACCGCATGACGGACGCGCGGACACCGCCCGTCGCCAAACGGGTGGAGACCCGGCGGGAATACCACGGGGATGTCTTCGTCGATCCGTACGAGTGGTTGCGAGACAAGGAAAGCCCCGAAGTCATCGCTTACCTCGAGGCGGAGAACGAGTACGCCGACCGGCAGACCGCCCACCTCGAGCCGTTGCGGCAACGGATTTTCGATGAGATCAAGGCGCGTACCAAGGAAACCGACCTGTCGGTACCGACGCGGCGAGGCGACTGGTGGTATTACGCTCGCACTTTCGAAGGAAAGCAGTACCGCGTCCAGTGCCGTTGCCCGGTAAGCAATCCCGATGACTGGGACCCGCCGACCCTGGACGAGAACACCGACGTGCCCGGTGAACAGGTCCTGCTCGACTCCAACATGGAAGCTGAAGGACACGACTTCTTCTCTCTTGGCGCGGCCTCAGTCAGCCTCGATGCCAATGTTCTCGCCTACTCCGTTGATACCGTCGGCGACGAGCGTTACACGCTGCGGTTCAAGGACTTACGCACCGGCGAGCAGTACCCGGACGAGCTCGCCGACATCGCGGCCGGCGTGACGTGGGCTGCGGACGACCGCACCGTGTACTACCTGACCTTGGACGATGCGCACCGTCCCGACAAGGTGTGGCGGTATCGAGTGGGCTCGGGCGAACCGTCAGAGCTGGTGTATCACGAGGCCGACGAACGATTCTGGCTCGGGGCCGGGCTCACCCGGAGCGAAGCCTATGTGGTAATCGCCTCGGGTTCCTCTATTACCTCGGAGTTCCGCTACGCCGACGCCGCGGACCCGCACGCAGAGTTCACCGTGGTGCTGCCGCGACGCGAAGGTGTCGAGTACTCGGTCGAGCACGCAGTGGTTGGGGGGCACGACCGCTTCTTGATCCTGCACAACGACGGGGCGGTGAACTTCACCCTCGCCGAGGCACCGGTCACCGATCCCACGCAGCAGCGCACCCTGATCCCGCACCGCGACGACGTCCGACTCGAAGGGATGGACGCGTTCGCCGGTCATCTGGTGGTCAGCTACCGGCGTGCGGCACTGCCCCGGATCCAGCTGTGGCCGTTGGACTCTGACGGTGGCTACGGCGAGCCCGAAGAGATCTCGTTCGACTCCGAGCTGATGTCGTCCGGCCTGGGCGGAAATCCGAACTGGGACTCGCCGAGGCTGCGGATCAGCGCGGGATCGCTGGTCACCCCATTGCGGGTGTACGACATCGACCTGGGTAGCGGGGAGCGCACCTTGCTGCGCGAGCAACCCGTGCTTAGCGACTACCGGCAGGATGATTACGTCGAACGGCGCGAGTGGGCGCAAGCGGACGACGGCACTCGCATTCCGGTATCGATCGTGCACCGGGCTGGTGTCGAATTCCCGGCCCCGGCGCTGCTATACGGTTACGGGGCTTACGAAATCTGCACAGATCCAAGCTTTTCCGTGGCACGGTTGTCGTTGCTGGACCGGGGCATGGTTTTCGTCATCGCGCACGTTCGCGGTGGCGGTGAGATGGGCCGACTGTGGTATGAGCACGGCAAGCTCTTGGAGAAGAGAAATACATTCACCGACTTCGTTTCGGTGGCAAAGCATCTGGTGGAATCTGGGCGGACCCGGCCACAGGAACTGGTGGCGTTGGGTGGCAGTGCGGGCGGTCTGCTGATGGGCGCAGTGGCCAATCTGGCACCGGATCTTTTTGCCGGGATCCTCGCTCAGGTCCCGTTCGTCGACCCGCTGACCACCATCCTGGATCCATCGCTGCCACTGACCGTCACCGAGTGGGACGAGTGGGGAAACCCGTTGAGCGACAGCGATGTCTACTCCTACATGAAGTCGTATTCGCCGTACGAGAACGTCGAGACCAAACGCTATCCGGCCATCCTGGCGATGACGTCTCTCAACGACACCAGGGTGTACTACGTGGAGCCGGCCAAGTGGGTCGCGGCGTTGCGCTACGCAAACGGCGACGGCAATCCGGTGCTGCTGAAGACTCAGATGGCGGCGGGCCATGGCGGCGTCAGTGGTCGCTATCGGGCGTGGGAGGAAACCGCATTCCAATACGCCTGGCTATTAGCTGCCGCCAATTGCGACGACGACAGCGGCGGCCATAAAGACTAGCTCGGTGGCACTGCGAAAGGATAGCCGCGTGGTCATCGACGTGGGTGGGTCCGGCATCCGGGAGGCGCAGACGTTGGCCGGGAACATCGCCAGCATCAGTACCAGCAGGCACCCGGCCGCCGCGACCCGACTGGGCGGAAGCAACAGGCCCACGACGCCCAGGAATTCGAGCACGCCGGTGACGGTCACGAGCAGGCCAGCAGCGGGCAATTGGGGCGGGACGATGGCGGCAAGGTCGCGACGCATCGGCGGGACGAAGTGCGCGACCCCGGTCAGCGTGAAAGATGGCCGCCAGGCCGAGGGCGGCTGTTCGCGGAGTGATCGCGCTAGTCGTCCGCGGCCGTCTGAATCGCCGGCTTTTTCGGTAGGAACGACGCCGGTATGAACGTGAACACCACCAACACACAGGCAATCACGAATACCAGTGTGTAGGCGTGGGAAAGGTCATGCAGAACATTGCTCGAGAAGTTGGGGGCAAGTGCCTGTTGCGGTATGGCGGACTGGTCAACCGGCACTCCGCTGGTCGCGGCCTGCTGCCGCAAAGACGCGAGTTTGTTTGCAGCGGTGATGTTTTGGCTGTGATTGAACTGGTGGGTCAGGATCACCGACATCAGCGCAGTTCCCATTGAGCCACCGACCTGGTTGCTGACGCTCATCAGCGTTGTGCCTCGGGCGATCTGATGCGGCGCCAATGCCTGCACCGATGCAACGGAGAGCGGCATCATGGTGCAACCCATACCGAGTCCCATGATTGCGAGCGCAATCAGCAGGGTGGGTTGGTACTGGGCATGCCGGGCCACACCGAAGGCAAAGGTGGCCAGGCCGACGATGATCAACACGATGCCGACCAGCACGATCCTGCCCGGACCCCGTCTATCCACCAGCGGTCCAGTAAGCCGCATGGTCAGCATGGCCCCCAATCCCTGAGGGATCGCGTGCACGCCCGCCTGCATCGGTGTCAGGTGCAGTGCCTGTTGGAAGTAGCTCGGAATCAACAGGCCGGCACCGAAAAAGGCGGTGGCGAAAAGCAGCATCGTCAGATTGGCCTGGGTGAGCACGCGGTTCTCGAACAGTCGTAGGTCGATGAGTGGGTGGTCGGCGCGGTGCCAGGCGTGCCAGACGAACGCAACGATCAACGCCAGCCCTGCGATCGCCGGTACGAGCACGTGGCGGTCAGCCACGGTGCCACGGGCCGGGACCGACGACAACGAGAACAGGAATGCCGCCAGCCCGGGGGACAGCAGCAGCGCGCCGACGACGTCGAAGGTTTCCGAGCGAGTCGGGTGATCCCGTGGGAACACAACCGCTGCGAGGATGCAACGTGAGAAGCCCGATCGGCAGGTTGATCAGGAAGATCCACCGCCAGCTCGAGGTGTCGATGAGCCAACCACCCAGGATCGGCCCACAGATCGGGGCGAGCAGCATGGGGATGCTCAGAATCGACATTAGGCGACCCAGCCGCCCGGGTCCTGCCTCGCGGGTCATGATCATGAATCCGAGGGGCCAAAGCATGCCGCCGCCAATACCCTGCACTACCCGAAAGATGATGAGCTGCAAGATACTTGACGCCAATGCGCATAGCACCGAGCCGAGCACGAATGCCACCACGGAGCCCATGAAGAGCCGCTTGGTTCCGAAGCGGTCGGCCGCCCAGCCGGTCAACGGAATTACGGTCGCCAACGCCAGCGTGTAGCCGGTCATCGTCCAGGCGACGACGGCCTGCGTAGTCCCGAATTGGTCGATGAAGGTGCGTTGCGCGACGCTGACGATGGTGACGTCCAGAATCGCCATCACGGTGGCCAGCAGGCACACGCCGGAGATCCTTCAACAGCCCGGCGTCGAGCTTGTCGGGGTAGACATGCTCGCCGGCGCCGGATTGCCCGGTGGGAGTGGTGGGCAGCGGGTTGCCGGTCGCTGCTGAAGGGCCGATCTCCATAGGGTTACTTAGCATATCGAACCGATTTCCCGCGTCTTACCTGCGTCGGAGTTGGTGGGTATTTGATGGCTTGGGTTTGGCCCGATTGTCGGATCCAGCGGGAGCCGGCACGGGTCAACGCCCTTGCGCGGCCACGCTATCGAGCCGCCGACGGGTGTCTCGGCGGCCCCGATATACGCCTGGTGTCTGCGTGTACTTTACCGTCTCGACACTTGGAATCGGCAAACTACAGGTGTGTCTGGAGAATTGATCGTCTCGGTTTCAGGGATAAGCGAACGCACCCTGGCCGACGTCGATGCGTTCTGTGCACAGATGGATGCGCGCAAAGTGCCGGTGTCGTTGCTGGTGGCTCCCCGGCTTAGTAACGACTACCGGCTCGACCGGGATCGGCGCACCGTCGAATGGCTGACTGACCGCCGCTGCCGCCGGCGACGCGATCGTGCTGCACGGCTACGACGACGCCGCCACCAAGAAGCGGCGGGGTGAGTTCGCAATGCTGCGGGCACACGAGGCCAATCTGCGGCTGGTGGCGGCCGACCGGGTGCTCGAGCACCTCGGGCTCCGCACCCGGCTGTTCGCGGCGCCGGGCTGGGTGGTTTCGCCGGGTGTCGTCAAGGCGCTGCCGGGGAACGGCTTTCGGTTGCTGGCCGACCTGCACGGGGTCACCGACTTGGTTCGGAACAGCACCGTCCGCACCCGCGTGCTGGGCATCGGAGAGGGCTTTCTCACCGAACCGTGGTGGTGCCGCATGGTGGTGCTGTCCGCCGAGCGAATCGCCCGCCGCGAGCGGGGTCGTGCGGATCGCGGTCGCGGCCCGTCAGCTGCGCAAGCCCGGCCCGCTGCAGGCGATGCTGGACGCCGTCGACTTGGCTTCGATGCACGGGTGCATGCCGACGGTGTACCAGTGGCGCACCGACAAGGCGTCCGATAAAGCCTCCGTCGACGCCGCGTAATCCGGATCTAGCCTGAGTCACCGGGCTGATTCGTCGCCCTCGGGCACTACCCTGGTCCGACATGAGTGATTCTTCAGCCGCAGGGTTCGCCGCCGACGCGATTATCGTCGGCGCGGGGCTGGCGGGACTGGTGGCGGCCTGTGAACTGGTGGAGCGCGGCTTGCGGGTGCTGATCCTCGATCAGGAGAGCAGCGCCAATCTAGGCGGCCAAGCCTTCTGGTCGTTCGGCGGTTTGTTCTTCGTCGACAGCCCTGAGCAGCGTCGTCTGGGCATCCGCGACAGCCACGAACTTGCGCTGCAGGATTGGCTGGGTACAGCCGCTTTCGATAGGGAAGAGGACTACTGGCCACGGCAGTGGGCGCATGCCTACGTTGATTTCGCTGCCGGCGAGAAGCGTAGTTGGCTGCGGGCCCGCGGGCTGAGGATTTTCCCGTTGGTGGGCTGGGCAGAGCGCGGCGGCTACGGCGCGCAGGGGCACGGCAACTCGGTGCCCCGTTTCCACATCACCTGGGGTACCGGGCCCGCATTGGTCGAGATCTTCGCGCGCCAGCTGCGCGACCGTTCGACGGTGCGTTTCGCGCACCGCCACCAGGTCGACGAGCTGATCGTCGAGGGTGAAGCGGTGACTGGTGTTCGAGGCACTGTGCTGGAGCCGTCGGCCGAACCCCGCGGCGTGCCCACATCACGAAATGCGTTGGGAAAATTTGAATTCCGTGCCTCGGCGGTTATCGTGACCAGCGGTGGCATCGGGGGTAACCACGACCTGGTACGCAAGAATTGGCCGCAAGCGAATGGGCCGAGTTCCCGAGCAACTGCTCGCCGGGGTACCGGCCCATGTCGATGGCAGGATGATCGGCATTTCCGAAAAGGCCGGCGCGCGTGTGATCAACCCCGACCGGATGTGGCACTACACCGAGGGCATCACCAACTACGACCCGATCTGGCCTTTGCACGGCATCCGGATCATTCCGGGCCCGTCGTCGCTGTGGCTGGATGGGGCGGGCAGGCGGCTGCCGGTTCCGTTGTATCCCGGGTTCGACACCCTGGGCACTCTGGAGTACATCAGCAAGTCCGGTTATGACTACACCTGGTTTGTGTTGAACGCCAAGATTATTGAGAAAGAATTCGCGCTGTCGGGTCAGGAGCAGAACCCCGACCTGACTGGACAGAGCGTGCGACAGCTGGTGCGCTCCCGGGCGCGGTCCGGCCCACCGGGACCGGTGCAGGCGTTCATCGACCGGGGTGTGGACTTCGTCAGCGCCGATTCGTTGCGCGAGTTGGTGAGCGCGATGAACCAACTGCCCGACGTGACGCCCTTGGACTTCGAGACGGTGGAGGCCGAGGTCACCGCGCGCGATCGGGAGGTCGCCAACAAGTTCAGCAAAGATGGCCAGATTACCGCGATCCGGGCCGCTCGCGGCTATCTCGGTGACCGGCTCGGCCGGGTGGTGGCGCCGCACCGGCTGGCGGATCCCAAGGCCGGCCCGATGATTGCGGTAAAGCTGCACATCCTGACTCGGAAGACCTTGGGCGGCATCGAGACCGACTTGGACGCGCGGGTGCTCAAGGCCGACGGCACACCGCTCACCGGGCTGTACGCGGCCGGGGAGGTGGCCGGGTTCGGCGGCGGCGGTGTCCACGGCTACCGAGCGCTGGAGGGCACTTTCCTGGGTGGCTGCATATTCTCCGGCCGGGCCGCGGGCCGCGGCGCCGCCTTGGATATCACCTGACCCAGTTGCTCGCGCCGGTAGGTGCTCGCGCTAAAAGGTGACCGCGCTTTCCTCGGGTAGTACCTGGAAGTCGGTGGTGGTCATCTCGGTGAGCCGGCCGTAGTAGATACCCCTCGCGTCCGGAGCGACAACCCCCTGATGGATGGGCACCGCGTGAGCCGGTGCCACCGCGCGCAGATAGTCCACGGCTTCGGAGATCTTCATCCACGGGGCCGCGGCCGGTGTGGCCAACACGTCGACCGGCTCGTCGGGAACGAACAACGCGTCGCCGGGGTGCATCAACCTGGCACGGCGGTCGCCGTCGTCCACCAGATACGAGATGTTGTCTATCACTGGGATCTCCGGGTGGATGACCGCGTGCCGGCCACCGAGAGCGCGGATGGTCAACGTTCCCACCGTCAGCTCGTCACCGACCCGCACCGCGTGGCACCGCGCACCGAGCTGCTCGGCGGTCTGTGCGTCTGCGTACAACGTGGCGTCGGGGTTGCCGTCCAGCAAGGCGGGCAACCTCGCGATGTCCACATGGTCGGGGTGTTGATGGGTGATCACGATTGCGGACAGGCCGGTGATGCCCTCAAAGCCGTGCGCGAAAGTGCCGGGGTCAAAGAGCAAGCTGGTTTGCCCGAACTGGGCGAGTAAGCAGGAATGGCCGAAATGCGTCAGGTCCATGGTGTTGATTCTGCCTCGCGGGGCGCAGCCAGGACGGGAGTTGTGCCGGCGGACGTCGCGTGGAGCGCTTTGTGACCGAATTGTGACTACCGCCACACCCAGCAAAGCGCACGATACTTTAAGTAACTCTCTTATTCTTTATTGATGGGACGGTGCACCGTGTCTAACTGTGCTGTTGAGCCGGCCGTGGCCGACATCAATGATTACGTCCTTGCCGACGGCACGATCGTCGTGCCGGACGGCATTACCCTGACCTCGTTTCTCGACCAAAACCGGGCAGCATTCGGTGACCGTCCGTCGTATCGGTTCATCGACTACGCGAAGGACCCGGATGGACACGTCGTCGACCTGAGCTGGAATCAGCTTTGGTCGCAGGTGCGTGCGATCGGCGCCCGCCTCCAGCAGGTCACCCGCCCGGGGGATCGGGTGGCGATCGTGGCGCCACACGGTGTCGAGTATGTGGCGGCGTTCTTCGGCGCTATCCACGCCGGCAACATTTCCGTCCCCCTGTTTGCGCCAACTTTGTCCGGGCACGCCGAACGGTTGACGGCGGTGCTGGCCGATGCCCGGCCCACCGCGGTGTTGACTACCACAGCCGCGGCCGAGTCGGTACGGGAATTCCTTCGCGCGCACCCAGCGGCCGGGCGGCCACGGTTGATCGCGGTCGATGCGATCCCGACGACGCTCGAGTCGATGTTCACCGACCCGACAATCGGTACCGACGACGTCGCCTACCTGCAGTACACGTCTGGGTCAACGCGCAGCCCGGCCGGGGTGGAGATCACCCACCGCGCCGTGTGCACCAACGTGCTACAGATGATCCTGGGCGCCGGACTGGACCGGAATATCCGCAGCGTGAGTTGGCTGCCGCTGTATCACGACATGGGATTGCTGATGATCATGTTCCCCGCCCTGTGCGGTGGATACCTCACGCTGCTGGATCCCATGGCGTTCCTCCGCCGGCCTTACCGATGGATCAAAGAGCTCAGTGTGGAAGCAAAGTACGGTCGGACGTTTGCCGCCGCGCCGAACTTCGCCTACGAGCTGGCGGCCGAGCGGGGCTTGCCCCCGGAAGGCGTCACCGTCGACTTGAGTAACGTCGCCGGCCTGCTCAACGGATCCGAGCCTGTGACGATGTCGGCAATCGAAAAGTTCACTAACGCGTTCGCTCCATATGGCCTGCCCGCGACGGCGATCAAGCCGTCCTACGGGATGGCCGAGGCCACGCTGGGGGTGGCCACCACCGCCCCCGATGCGGCGGCCGGCGCCGTATTCCTCGACCGTGTCCAGCTCGCCGCCGGGCGCGCGATGATCGTCGCCCCGGAAGCCCCCGACGCGGTGGCTTATGCCTCGTGCGGCCGGCCGTTCCCTAACGTCTCGGCCGTGATCACCAGCCCCGACGGTGCCGAGGTGCCCGACGGTACGGTTGGGGAAATCTGGTTGCACGGAAACAACATCGGCCGCGGATACTTCGGGCGCGAGGAGGAGACGGAACGCACGTTCGGCAACAAGCTGCAATCTAGGTTGGAGTCCAGCCGCGCCGAGGGTGTCGCGGACAACGGCTATTGGCTGGCGACTGGCGACCTTGGCGTCTACCTCGACGACGAGCTCTACCTCACGGGGCGAATCAAAGACCTCATCATCATCGACGGCCGCAATCATTACCCACACGACATCGAGACCACGGTCAGTGCGGCGTCGCCCGCCGTTCGCACCGGGTACGTGGCCGCGTTTTCCGTTCCCCCTGGCACGCTGAGCGCGCTGGGCGCCGACTTCGACGGAGCAGCTCGTTGTGGTGGCCGAGCGCGCGGCGGGCATCGGGCGAGCGGATCCGGAGCCGGTCGTTGCGGCTGTGCGCGCGGCTATCTCGCGCGAACATCGTGTCAGGGTCGCCGACGTCCGACTCGTCGCTGCCGGTGTCATCCCCCGTACCACTAGCGGCAAACTCGCTCGCAACGCCTGCCGGGCCGACTACCTCGCCGGGCGATTCGATCGATAGGGCGACCGGCGGACGTGCGCGCGGACCGCCGCCGGTAGAGTTGGCGCCGGCCTAGATCTCAGGAGGAGCGCCGATGGCCCGGGTGGTCGTACATGTGATGCCCAAAGCGGAAATTCTCGACCCGCAGGGGCAGGCGATTGTCGGCGCGCTGGGCCGGCTCGGCCATCCGGGGATCTCAGAAGTCCGTCAGGGCAAGAGGTTTGAGCTTGAGGTGGACGACACCGTCGACGACGCGGTGCTGGCCGATATCGCGGAATCGCTGTTGGCGAACACCGTTATCGAAGAATGGACGATCACCCGGGAGCCGCAGTGACGGCGCGGATCGGCGTCATCACTTTTCCCGGGACACTTGACGACGTGGATGCGGCGCGAGCGGCCCGGCACGTCGGCGCCGAGGCGGTCAGCCTCTGGCATGGCGACGCCGACCTCAAGGGTGTCGACGCGGTTGTGGTGCCCGGCGGATTCTCCTACGGCGACTACCTGCGCACCGGCGCCATCGCCAGATTCGCCCCGGTCATGACCGAGGTGATCGCGGCCGCGGGCCGCGGCATGCCAATATTAGGAATCTGCAACGGTTTTCAGATACTGTGCGAGGCCGGACTGCTGCCCGGCGTCCTAACCCGTAACGCGGGTCTGCACTTCGTCTGCCGCGACGTGTGGCTGCGGGTGGCCTCTACGTCGACGGCCTGGACATCGCGCTTCGAGCCCGACTGCCGATCTGCTCGTTCCACTGAAGTCCGGCGAAGGACGCTACGTCGCCCCGGAGAAGGTGCTCGACGAACTCGAGGCCGAGGGGCGGGTGGTGTTCCGCTACCACGACAATATCAACGGCTCGCTGCGCGACATCGCCGGCGTCAGCTCGGCCAACGGCCGCGTCGTCGGGTTGATGCCGCACCCCGAGCACGCCATCGAAGCGTTAACGGGTCCCTCCGATGACGGGCTGGGCCTGTTCTATTCCGCACTGGACGCGGTCTTGGCGGCGTGAGGCAAGAATCGGTTCTCAGCCTAGGATCGGGAACCGGCGTTGGCTGGCCAGTCGCTTGAGCGCGGCCTCCATCACGGAACGAACATGGGCGTCGACTTCGGCGACGTCGGGGTCCTCGCCGAAACGGGCGGTGACGTCGATCGGTTCGAGTACCTCGGTGACGATCTTGGCCGGGAGGGGCAGGTTCGGCGGGAAGATCACGCTGAGGCCGAACGGAAACCCGAAGCTCAGCGGCAGGATGTCCATCCGGGCTTTTGTCAGGCCCAGTCGGCGGGCCAGCCAGTTGCCCCGGCTCAGGAACAGCTGGGTTTCCTGGCCGCCGATGGACACGGTGGGCACGATCGGAACGCCGGCTTCAATGGCGGTCCTGACGTAGCCGGTGCGGCCGTTGAAGTCGACGGTGTTCGCGGTCAGCGTGGGCCGGTAGGCGTCGTAGTCCCCGCCGGGGAACACGAGTACTACCGCATCGGAAAGCAATGCGGCGGCAGCGTTTTTGCGGCTTGCCTCGATGACCCCGAGTCGGCGAAACCAGCCGTCCACCGGCCCCACGAACAGCCCGTAGTGGGCCAGTGTGTAGACAGGCCGGCTATAGCCGAAGTGGTCGTAGAACGCCGAACCGAAGACCAACACGTCGGGGGTGAACATACCGCCAGAATGGTTGGATACCACCAGCGCGCCGCCAGCTGCTGGGATGTTGTCCACGTTTCGCACCTCGGCGCGAAACCATCGTTTGACCAGAGGTCTGAACGCGCCGATGAACTGTTCGGTGAACCCCGGATCCCATTTGGCGGTTTCGTGGTTGTCGGCCGCCGGGCCTCGGATGCCTTTCATGCTTCGCCCCCTTTAGCCCGTGCCAGTTGTTGTGCACGGGATTCTCGCCCCAGGAGAATGGCATACCCAGTTTTGCTGAGAAACTACACATCGGGGCGATGACGCCTGAGAAGGCGGTGGCGACTGGGCTGCGCGCTGTCGGCGGCTCAGCCGGCGTCTTGGAGCAACGGCTGCGCTGGCGACGTCAAATCGGCAACCGGCGCCAACTCGCTGAAGAAATCGATCGCGTCCGCTATGGCACCGTCCACAAAGCAACCGAATTCGTCGAAGGCGATGTGATCGCGGATCCGCCGCGAGCCGCGCGCAACAACACCGATGCGCAGAGGATCGGAGGAGCCGTGCACGATCGCGGTGACTTCGCGGTTCTGCTGATTCCAGGCATCGGCGATTTCCGCTAGGCGAGCGGTGTCGGCGGCAGGGAAAAAGAACGCGGGCGCGACCCGGATGTTGAACACGTCGCCGTGCCAACGCGAGATTCCCAGGTGGACATGCAGCCGGCGGGCGCCCGCATTGCTGACGAAGAAGCATTCGCTGTCGTGCTGGCCTCGGAAATGACGTATCCCTCGGGAGCGCAGGTAGCGTTCGGTCAGTTCGGTAGACAGCGGCTCGCCCGGCAGCTCACTCATGATAGCAATCATGAGCTCGACGGCTTTGTGGATCCTTGGAGCCGAGCCAGGCGTCAGCCAAGAATTCGTTGAGAATTCGCTGAGCGCCGAGGCCACGATCACCCGCTCGCCGGAAACCAACGCCCCGCGTAGACGGTGCCCAGCACCGGGATCCCATCGAGTTCTTCCGGGCTGACGGCGTAGGGGTCGTCGCCCAGAATGGTGAAGTTGGCGAGCTTGCCCGCCGCGACGCTACCCAGCTCGTGCTCCATCCGCCACGAATAGGCCGCCTCAATCGTGATGGCGCGCAAGGCATCATGCACCGGGATGCGCTGCTCGGGGCAGACGGTTCGTCCGCTGGGGGTGCGGCGATTGACCGCGCACCACGCCAACGTGAGGGGGTCGGCGGGGCCCATCGGGAGGTCCGAGTGAAACGACAACGGGATACCCCGGCGCAGCACTGACGCCGACCGCACCATGCTGTCGGCGCGGTCGGGTCCAAGCCCATGCTGCGAGTACTTGTCCGCGAAGCCGACCGGGTAATACGGATTGGCCGACACGATCGCTCCGACGCGCGCGATCCTGTCGATCTGCTCTTCGGTCGAATTGGCGAAGTGGACGATGACCGTGCGGTGATCGCTGCGCGGATGCGCCGCCATGCACTGCTCGATGGTGTCGAGCACAAGGTCGAGTCCCGCGTCGCCGTTCACGTGAATGTGCAGTTGCCAGCCGGCGTCCCAGTAAACCTTGGCGAAGGCGCGAAAATCATCGGGATGCATCATCCACTCACCGTGGTGGTGCGGGTCGGTTCGGCCCGCGTCGTCGAGGTATGGCTCCTTCATCTGCATCAGCTGACTGATGATGGCACCGTCGGCGAAAAGTTTCACCTGCTTGGGTAGCAGCCGTACCTTGCCGTCGCGCGCGTGCCCGATTTGCGCTTCGGCGTCGGCCACCGCGTTGGCAGGGTCCATGCCCGCGTCGGCCTGACTGCGGGCGTCGACGAGAAATGTCGACAGAAACGGCGTGCTGTCGGCGCCGAGGATGTGCTGATACAACTGCCACGGCTCGACGTCCCACATGATGCCCGGTTCGTTGATCGCGGTGACCCCGGTGCTGTGCAGGTAGCCCACCAATTGGCGAAGACCCGCCGTCAGCCGCTCAGTGCTCGTGAATGCCGGCGCCAGCTTGGCCAGGAGCAGGTTCATTCCGGTCTCCCACCAGTGCCCGCGGTCAACGTCGACCATGGTGCTGGCCCGGCCGTGGCCGGCCATCGTTTCGGTGGTGATATCCAAAGCCGTGATTGCCGTGGTGTTCAAGAACCATTCGTGGCACGAGCGATGCCATACCGCGATCGGGCGGGCGCGGTTGATCCCGTCGAGCACGGAGCGGTCGAGAGCGCCGTGCCACAGCGGGTGATACCCCCAGGAGAACAACCAACCTTCCGATTCCCTGCCGGCTGCGTCGCGCAACACCTGCCGATAGGCCTCCTCGGAAGTCGCGGCCGGGAAGGTGTGGCCGGGGAGGGCCCAATCTTCTGGGGCGATTACCTCGGTCATCAATGTGGTGGCGCCCAGGATGGGATGAAGGTGTTGCTCGATGAAGCCGGGGCAGATCACCGCGTCGGCGAACGTCTCGTCGATGACGGCGCCACTGTGCTCGCGGAGTTCCTCGAACGACCCGACCGCCACGATCCGATCACCCGATACGGAGACGGCGGTGGTGTCGGGCAAGGTCGGTTCCATCGTGATCACCCGACGCGCGGGGAATACCGTCGTTGCGGCTGTCATCGACCTACTCACCATCTAGATCCATTTCCCGGAGCGTACGTTCGATCTTGCCGCTACACGAAGTACAACACGACCGTCGGGAGGGCTGAAGATGGGGTTCGCGGTGGAACGATTCGATCATATTGTGTTGAACTGCAACGATGTTGAGGCCACCGCGTCGTGGTACGAGCGGGTCCTGGGCATGACACGAGAGACTTTTGGACCTTCCAAGCGGACCGCCCTCGGCTTCGGGAATCAGAAAATCAACCTGCGACCCCTCGGCGCGCTCGCCGACGATCCTGCCTGGGTGACCGGCTTAGTCGAAGCGGCCGGCTCCGAAGACTTGTGCTTCATCACGGAGTCCACCCCGGATGAGGTGCGCGCCCACCTCATCGGATGCGGCGTGGAGATCACCTCTGGGCCGGTAACCAAGTTGGGCGCGCTAGGGCCGATGACGTCGCACTACTGCCGTGACATCGATGGGAATCTGATCGAGATCGCGGTCTACTGAGCGTCTGAGAGCGGATACAGGCGCGGCAGGTTGACCACGATCGCCTCTTGGGTGCTGCGCGCGATCACCACTTCCGCGGCGTTGTTCGGGTCCGGGTTCTCTTCGCGGTGTGGCAGGTAGGGCGGGACGAAGATGTAATCGCCGGGCTCAGTTGCGATGCGAACCTCGTTGACGCCGTCGTGGAATACGAACTCCGGATTGCCACTTCTCACGTAGATGGCCGTTTCCGATTCGCCGTGGTGGTGATGGGACGAGGCGGTCTCGGGTGACACGTGTGTCTCACCCATCCACAGCTTCTCCGTGCCGACCGACCGACCGCTGAGAGCGGCAAAGCGCCGCATCCCCCCGGATTGCGCGGTGTCGGAAGTGATCTCCGATGCCTTGACATGGTGAACACGGTTGCGTGCCACTTGTTCGTTCGTCTCATCGAAATCCGGATGAAACCCGTCCGACGTTGCCATCTGCGCCCCTTAGTCGGCCGAATCCTGAATGGGTCCCGCACCGAGGACCACTACGACGAACTCGTCGCTCGCTGGCTCGTTTAGCGCCATATCAACGATTGTCGCTTTTCGATCTGGCGCACTCAATGCTTGCCGTCATCTTGATCAGTTGCCAGCGTGCACCTTGGCGAGGAAGGCGCGGATCAGCCCGGCGACCTCGTCCAGCGCGGACTCCAGAAGGAAATGCCCACCGTCGAGCAGATGGATTTCGGCATCGGGCAGGTCGTCGCCGAACGCCTCAGCGCCGGCGGGTCCGAAGATCTCGTCACCGCGTCCCCAGACCGCCAGCAGCGGCACGCGGCGGGCCCGGAAGTATTCGTGCAGGCGCGGGTACATCGGCGCGTTGGTGGCGTAGTCGCGCAGCAGTTTGAGTTGCACGGCGTCGTTGCCGGGCCGGGACATCAGGGCGTAGTCGTGTTGCCACGACTCGGGATCGAGCAGTGTCTCGTCGGCCACGCCGGTGACATACTGCCAACGAGTGGCGTCCAAGGTGAGGAACTGTCGTACGGCGGCCTCGTTGTCGGGCGTCTGTTCGGATTGGTAGGCGCGTACCACTTTCCAGAAACTCTCGACAAAGCCGGCGTCGTAACCGTTGCCGTTTTGGCTGATGATCGCCGTAATCGCGGCCGGGTCGCGAAGAGCCAGCCGCCATCCGATGGGTGCGCCGTAGTCCTGGACGTAAATCGCGTACCGCTCGATACCCAGCGTGCGCAGCAGGTCCGCGGTCAAGTCGGTGAGCGCATCGAAGGTGTAATCGAACTCGTCGGCGGATGGTGCGTCAGACAGCCCGAAGCCCAGGTGGTCAGGTGCGATCACGTGGTAACGGTCCGCGAGTGCCGGGATCAGATTCCGGAACATGTAGGAGCTAGTGGGAAAGCCGTGCAACAGCACCAGCGCGGGCGCGCCCGGACTGCCAGCCTCACGGAAGAACAACCGATGACTGTCCACCGTCTCGTACCGATGATGAATGACAGGCATGAGCCTCCGTCCCGCCAAACTTGTAGATACCTGCGTTGTTGATCAAGATGTCGACGGCGTCCGCCTCGGCGGCCAACCGGCCGACATTTCCGCCGTCGTTGAGGTCTGCTGCGACGAATCGTGCTTTGCCACCATTATTTTCGATATCGCGTACAGTCTTGGCGCCGCGTTCGGCGCTGCGTCCGTGGACCACGAAATCGGCACCGTGTTCCGCGAGTAGAGCTGCCATCGAAAACGCCTCCGAGAGAGAGTTCAATCTGCTTGTCCGCAGAGCGTCGGTGCGCCGTCGTTTATTCCTACGGGCTGAGCGCGACCGACGCCTCAGCGGTGTAGTTCAGGAACGTCAACGTCTCCTGCAGATAGAGCTGCACGGTGTCGGCATCGTGGGTGATGTATCCAATCGACACATCGGTACCCAGCTGCAGGTCGAAATCGCCGCCGCGGGTAGTCAGGACGAACGCTCCGTCGATGGCTGGGGCCCAGATGATGTCGCCGTTGACCAGCCGGTTGATGTGTTCGAGGATCGGATAGCCATGTTGGGTGGTCTCGCTGACCTTGGTGTAGACATCGGCGGAAAGCAGCACCGAGTACGGACCGTCGACGCCGGCTAGCCGCAGTGCGGACAACGCCTGGCTGATGATGTCGGGAATTGCTTGAGGGTCTTTGGGCAACTTCAGCTTGGGGTTCGAGGTGGCTTTGCGGATTCCATCGATGGACGCGGCGGCATAGCCCTCGAAGATGGCGCGGTCCTCGGCGAACGCCAGCTTCTTGGCGGCGGCCTTCACCGGATCCCAGTCGGAGTCCTGAGCGCCACGTTCGACGTCGTCGATCTCATCGCGGGACAACGTGAAAGGAACACGCAGCCGCACAAGGGGTTTGCTTGCGCGTAGATGGGCCTGCACTCCGTCGCCCGGGGCCTTGATGTCGACCAGCCGGCCCGTGCTGACCGCAGCAGTGACCGGCCCACCGGGCTCGCTGACGTCGACCACGCGACGGCCGGCGATATGACGCTTGAACGTCCGCGTCGCCTCCAATTCGATTTCGGTCCAGGCGACGTCGGTGATCGGCGCTAGACCGCGGTAGAGGTTGTTCTTCATCGGGTGGTTCCTTTCAGGCTGCCGATGGAAAGTGAGTGGTCTTCAGCGGTGGGTACTGGTCGTTCGGTGGCAGGCGGCGCGGGCAGGCCCGGCGGGGCATCGAGAAAGTCGACCGTTGGCGAGAAGAACAGTCCACCGGTGACGGCGGTGGAAAAGTCCAGGACGCGGTCGGTGTTGCCGGGCGGATCGCCGAGGAACATGTTGCGCAGCATCTGCTCGGTGACCTCAGGGGTGCGCGAATAGCCGATGAAGTAGGTGCCGTACTCGCCTTTGCCGAGTTCCCCGAACGGCATGTTGGCGCGCACGATCTTCAGCTCGTTTCCTTCTGCGTCTTCGATCACATTGAGCGCGATGTGCGAGTCGGGCGGCTTCACGTCGTCGTCCATCTCGATGTCTTCGAGTTTAGTCCGGCCGATCACGTTCTCCTGCTCGGTGACCGACAACGACTCCCATGACCGCATGTCGTGCAGGTACTTCTGCACGTGGACGTAGCATGAGCCGGCGAAGTCGGGGTCCTCGTCACCGATCGCGGTGGCGCTGACGGCAATTGGGCCGCTGGGGTTTTCGGTGCCGTCGACAAACCCGAGCAGGTCGCGGTTGTCGAAGAACTTGAATCCGTGCACCTCGTCGACGACGGTGACGCCTCCCGCCATCGATTTCAGGATGCGGTCGGCCAACTCGAAGCACACGTCCAACGATTCGGCCCGAATGTGGAACAGCAGGTCGCCGGGGGTGGCCGGCGCCTCGTGCCGGGGCCCCTTCAGCTCGATGAACGGGTGCAGCTCGGCCGGGCGTGGGCCGCCGAACAACCGGTCCCAGGCGTCGGAGCCGATCGAGGCGACCACCGACAGGTGTTTGGTTGGATCGCGGAAGCCGATCGCACGCACTAGGCCAGACAGGTCCGATAGCGCGTCGTGCACGATCGCCTCGCCGCCGTCGTCAACTGTGAGCACCAGAAATATCGCGGCGGGTGTCAACGGCGCGAGTACGGGTTGCGGCTGAACCGGAGTCACATGGGCGACTTTAGCGTGGCGACGGAGCGCGCCGGAACGGCGCGAGCAAGGAGCCGCGCGATCAGGCCCGGCGTCAACCCCGCGGTTCCGAACAGCCATGATGTTGAACATGTCGGCCAGCGCCGCAGGCCTCTGCGATTTCATCGACGCCTCTCCGTCGCCGTTTCATGCCTGCGTCACGGCGGCCACGCGGCTTACCGGCGCCGGATACACCGAACTCAGTGAAGCCGACCGTTGGCCGGAACTGCCGGGGCGCTACTTCACCGTCCGCGCCGGATCCCTGGTCGCCTGGAATTCTGACGTGCCCGACGGGCCGTTCCGGATCGTCGGAGCCCACACCGACAGCCCCAACCTGCGAGTCAAGCAGCACCCCGACCGGTTGGTGGCCGGCTGGCAGGTGGTGGCGCTGGAACCGTACGGGGGAGTGTGGCTCAACTCGTGGCTGGACCGCGACCTGGGCATCAGTGGGCGGCTGTCTTTACAGGAAGGCTCCGGGCTCAGTCACCGGCTGGTGCGGATCGACGATCCGATCCTGCGAGTGCCGCAGCTGGCAATCCATCTGGCCGAGGACCGCGCGTCGCTCAAGCTGGATCCGCAACGACACGTCAACGCGGTGTGGGGAGTCGGCGACACACCGCGTTCCTTCCTGCGCTACGTCGCCGAGCGCGCCGAGGTGGCCCCGGCAGACGTGCTGGCCGCCGACCTGATGACTCACGACCTGACGCCGTCGAGCGTTGTCGGCGCGGACGCTAGCCTGCTGAGCGCGCCCCGGCTGGATAACCTGGCCAGCTGCTACGCGGGCCTGGAGGCATTACTTACTGCCGAGCCGCATGGCGTCGTACCGGTGCTTGCGCTTTTCGACCACGAGGAGGTCGGCTCGACCTCCGATCACGGTGCGCAGTCGAATCTGCTGGGCACCGTCCTGGAACGGATCGTGCTGGCGGCCGGCGGCAGCCGGGAAGACTTCCTGCGCCGGCTGCCGGTTTCGTTGCTGGCCTCGGCGGACATGGCGCATGCCACCCATCCCAACTACCCCGAGCGGCACGAGCCCAGCCATCTGATCGAGGTGAACGGCGGTCCCGTGCTCAAGGTGCACCCGAACCTGCGGTACGCCACCGACGGACGCACCGCGGCCGCGTTCGAGCTGGCCTGCCGGCAGGCCGGGGTGCCATTGCAGCGCTACGAGCACCGCGCCGACCTACCGTGCGGGTCGACGATCGGGCCGATGGCATCCGCGCGGACGGGCATTCCGACCGTTGACGTCGGCGCTGCGCAGCTGGCCATGCACTCGGCGCGTGAGCTGATGGGCGCCCACGACGTGGCCGCTTATTCAGCTGCGTTGCAAGCGTTTTTGTCGCCGAAGTACTAGGCGTCGACTGCTAAACGACCTGCACGTCGGATGGCGACCAGAACGCCCGCATCGACGTGATCTTCGCGTCCTCGTCGAACGTCATCAGGGAGATCGGCGTGATTCGGGTGCGGCTGTCGCCGGTGTTGAGAGTGAGGTGCCACAGAAACGTCGCCTCGCTGCCGACCGCCCGCAATTCCGCGAGTTCGGTCTCCTTCGGGACATCTTGGAATGCGGTGTAGAACTCGCGGATCGCGTCGTGGCCGCGCAGGAGATCCGATCCGACCGGGTCCTCGACAGTGGCGTCGGCGGAGTACAGGGTCACGATGTCGGCCGCGGTGCCCGTGGCGACGAATTCGAGATAGCGATTTACGGTCTGTGTGACCGCTTCCTGGGACGGCATGGGTCCGGACGTTACACGTGCGCTGAGCGACGCGGTCGCGGACTCTAGACTGGACGCGTGACGTCTGGGCTAACCCGTGTGATTGACACCGTCGAACATGCCGCCGCCACCCCCGATCACCCGCAACCGTTCCGTGAGTTGGGCCTCAAGGACGACGAGTACCAGCGGATCCGCGAGATCCTGGGCCGCAGGCCCACCGACGCCGAGCTTGCGATGTACTCGGTGATGTGGAGCGAGCACTGCTCGTACAAGTCTTCCAAGGTGCACCTCCGCTACTTCGGCGAGACCACCACCGACGAGATGCGCGCCGGGATGCTGGCCGGCATCGGCGAGAACGCCGGCGTCGTCGATATCGGCGATGGCTGGGCCGTCACCTTCAAGGTCGAGTCGCATAACCATCCGTCCTATGTCGAGCCGTACCAGGGCGCCGCCACCGGAGTCGGCGGCATCGTCCGCGACATCATGGCCATGGGCGCGCGGCCGGTCGCCGTGATGGACCAGCTTCGGTTCGGCGCCGCCGACGCGCCCGACACCCGCCGTGTGCTCGATGGCGTGGTACGCGGCATCGGGGGCTACGGCAACTCGCTTGGCCTGCCCAACATCGGTGGCGAGACCGTGTTCGACGCGTCGTACGCGGGCAACCCGCTGATCAACGCGTTGTGCGTCGGGGTGCTGCGCAAGGAGGACCTGCACCTGGCGTTCGCATCGGGCACCGGCAACAAGATCATCCTGTTCGGCGCGCGCACCGGGCTCGACGGTATCGGTGGCGTGTCGGTGCTGGCTTCCGAGACGTTCGGCGGCGACGAGGGCGACGGCCCAGGCCGCAAGAAACTGCCGTCGGTCCAGGTCGGCGACCCGTTCACCGAGAAGGTGCTGATCGAGTGCTGCTTGGAGCTCTATGCCGCAGGTCTGGTGATCGGCATCCAGGATCTCGGTGGCGCCGGGTTATCCTGTGCGACATCGGAACTCGCCTCAGCCGGCGACGGCGGAATGAGCGTCGAACTCGACACCGTCCCGATGCGCGCGGCGAACATGACGCCCGCCGAGATTCTGTCCAGCGAGTCCCAGGAGCGGATGTGCGCGGTCGTCTCGCCGGAGAACGTGGATGCCTTCCTGGCGGTGTGCCGTAAGTGGGAGGTGCTGGCCACGGTGATCGGCGAAGTCACCGACGGCGACCGGTTGCGCATCACCTGGCACGGCGAGACGGTCGTCGACGTGCCGCCGCGTACCGTCGCCCACGAAGGCCCGGTGTACCAGCGACCGGTCGCCCGCCCCGGGTCTCAGGACGCTCTGAATGCGGACAGTTCGAACAAGCTGCCACGGCCCGGCACCGGTGACGAATTGCGCGCGACTTTGCTTGCCCTGCTTGGCAGTCCGCACCTATGCAGCCGCGCGTTCATCACCGAGCAGTACGACCGGTACGTGCGCGGCAATACCGTACTGGCTGAGCACGCCGACGGCGGGGTGCTGCGCATCGACGAGTTCACCGGCCGCGGTATTGCACTGTCGACCGACGCGTCGGGACGGTACACCCAGCTGGATCCATACACCGGTGCGCAACTCGCGCTTGCCGAGGCGTACCGCAACGTCGCCGTCACCGGCGCCACTCCGGTCGCGGTGACCAACTGCCTCAACTTCGGCTCGCCCGAAGACCCCGGGGTGATGTGGCAGTTCTCGCAGGCGGTGCGTGGCCTTGCCGATGGCTGTGCGGCCCTTGGGATTCCGGTCACGGGTGGCAACGTCAGCTTCTACAACCAAACCGGAACGTCGGCGATACTGCCCACGCCGGTAGTCGGGGTGCTCGGCGTCATCGATGATGTCAGCCGGCGCATCCCCACCGCTTTGGGTAGCGATCCGGGGGAGACGTTGCTGCTGCTGGGCGACACACGTGATGAGTTCGACGGTTCGATCTGGGCGCAGGTGACTGCCGACCATCTGGGTGGCCGCCCGCCCGCGGTCGACCTGGCGCGCGAGAAGCTCCTGGCGGACGTGCTGAGCTCCGCTTCGCGGGACGGGCTGGTGTCCGCCGCACATGACCTGTCCGAAGGTGGGCTGGCCCAAGCCATCGTCGAGGCGGCGATGGCCGGCGAAACCGGTTGCCGCATAGTGCTACCCGATGGCACAGATCCATTCATCTTGCTGTTCTCCGAGTCGGCGGGCCGGGTGCTGGTGGCGGTGCCGCGCACCGAGGAGAGCCGCTTCCGTTCGATGTGCGAGGCGCGGGGACTGCCTGTCCTGCGCATCGGCGTCGTCGATCAGGGTTCGGACGCGGTGGAGGTCCAGGGGCTGTTCACGGTCCCCCTGGCTGAACTGCGCGCGACGTCCGAGGCTGTGCTGCCGCGATTCTTCGGATGACGGGTGTTAGCCGTGTACCCGGTCTTGCTGGTCGGGGATCGCGCCCTCGGGTCCCGGCAGCGGCCCCTGGTCGCCGTTGGGCTCGTCGAATCCCTGTGTCGCACACGGGTACTGCGGGCTTACCGGCAACGGATTGATGAACATCGGGTTGACCAACCAACGGCCGTCAAGGTCCGCGTAGGCCCGGCACATCAGCTCGATCTGGTTCCGGTTGATCACCAGGCGCAGCGCGGTGGCGTCCGTGACGAACGTCGCGTCGCCGTCGGCGTCACCGGCCGCGAATGCCTGGCGCCGCGGCTCGGGCAACTGGTCGAACGCCGCAGGGCCCGTCACGCCGTAGACCTGCTCATTGATACGGCACCGCTTGCCTTCGTTATAAGGGATGGACGGCTCGCCGCCGCATAGCGCCAGCCGCGTCGTCAGAACGTCACCGTCATGGTCGGTGCGGGTGCCCATCACCCGATCCCCGCTGACTCCCACGTCGGCCGCCCAGGCCCGCACCACCGGCTCTGATGAGGCGGAAATGATCCGCACGTCGAATCCGTCGGCCTGCAGCGTCCCGATGAGGTCGCGCATCTGTGCGTAGTAGCGCACCCACCCGGTCTGGCGAGTGGTGCCCACCGACTGCTCGTCCCCCTCGGGCGCGTCCAGGGCCTGTTTCCGGGCTTCCTGAGCGAAGCCGGTCACATCCGCCTCGGTCCAGCCGGCGAGCAGTTGCGCCGTCCAGGCGGCGGCCGGATCGATGCGGCGATGGTTGTAATTGGCGAACGCCGTTGCGCCCGTGCGAGTCTGGCGATTGACGTACACCGACGTCACCTCGTCGGCGCAGCCCGCGTCGGTGCCGGTGGGCAGCGGCTGGCCAGGAGCGGCCAGGCCGCCGCACGCTGTTGCCAACGCTGCGGCCGCCGGTGTCGTCAGATACTGGCTCGTGGTTTTCCAGTCTCCGTTGGCCGGTAGCCGAATTTTGGAGTTGCGCACCATCCAGAACATCGTGGCGTCGCCGATGTCGTTTTTCACCATGGTGTTGTCCCAGTCGAGCAAAGCCACTGGTGCGCCATCTGCGACCGATCCGGTTTTGCCGCAGGCGCCCTTTTTGCTGATCATGTCGTTGATCCGGTCACGGTTATCGCCGTACCAGCCCGGATCGGCTGCCAGCACCCGACACTGGGTGTCGGACGGGTCGCCCTCCGACTCGTCGACAGAGTCGACGCAGCCGGACAGTGACAGCGTTGCCGCCGTCACTGCGAACACAGCCAGCCCACGTGCGGCCAGCCCGCTACGGGTGGCGGGCCCCCGCGCAGAAGACTCCATAATTCTGCGACCCTAAGGTATGTCCGCTCGAGATAGCGATCCGGCAAAGACCCGGCAAATCGTGCTGGCCATGTCGGACTGGTTGCGCGACGAAACTCGTCCGGCACCGGACCGAGCCGCGCTGGGGACCGCGGTCCGGCTCACCGCGCGCACGCTTGCTGCATTGGCCCCCGGCGCCAGCGTCGAGGTCCGGATCCCGCCGTTTGTCGCGGTGCAGTGCATTTCCGGGCCCAGACACACCCGTGGCACACCGCCCAATGTCGTGGAGACCGATCCGCGAACGTGGCTGCTGCTTGCCACCGGGTTATTGCGGCCGGAGGAGGCGAAGAGCGCAGCTAGGCTGCGCCTTTCCGGCTCTCGGGCAAGTGAGATCGACCACTGGCTGCCCCTGTTCGATGTAAGCTGAATGTAAGGCTGAACTGCAGGTTTAGGGTGGGTCGACGGCGTTTCGGCGGTCGACACGCGGGACGGATTCGGCACGGCGACCCGCCTGGCCGTAGACTTCCAATCGTCACTAACCGTTCCCCGGGGAGCCGCCAAATCGTGACCGAAGCGACAGTTCCAGAACCCGAGCAAGATCTGAATTCGCCCCGTGAAGAGTGTGGTGTGTTCGGGGTCTGGGCCCCGGGCGAAGAGGTGGCCAAACTCACTTACTACGGGCTGTACGCGTTGCAGCATCGTGGCCAGGAAGCCGCCGGGATCGCCGTCGCCGACGGATCCCAAGTTCTGGTCTTCAAGGACCTCGGTCTGGTCAGTCAGGTGTTCGACGAGCAGACGCTGGCCGCAATGCACGGCCACGTCGCCATCGGGCACTGCCGTTACTCCACCACCGGCGACACCACCTGGGAAAATGCCCAGCCCGTGTTCCGCAACACCGCGGCCAATACCGGGGTTGCTTTGGGGCACAACGGGAATCTCGTCAACACCGCTGAACTCGCCGCACGCGCCCGGGACGCTGGGTTGATGTCGAAACGCTACCCGGCCCCGGCGACCACGGACTCTGACATTCTGGGTGCGCTGCTGGCCCACGGCGCGGCCGATTCCACTCTGGAGCAGGCGGCGCTGGAACTGTTGCCGACCGTGCGCGGGGCGTTCTGCCTGACGTTCATGGACGAGAACACGCTGTACGCGTGCCGCGACCCGCATGGCGTGCGGCCGCTGTCGCTCGGGCGGCTGGATCGCGGCTGGGTGGTGGCCTCAGAAACGGCCGCACTGGATATCGTCGGCGCTTCCTTCGTCCGCGACATCGAGCCAGGCGAATTGCTCGCCATCGACGCCGACGGGGTGCGCTCCACCCGGTTCGCCAACCCCACGCCCAAGGGCTGCATTTTTGAATACGTGTACCTGGCACGGCCGGACAGCACGATCGCCGGCCGATCCGTGCACGGCGCTCGGGTGGATATCGGTCGCCGGCTGGCCCGCGAGTCCCCGGTCGACGCCGATTTGGTGATCGGCGTGCCGGAATCGGGCACCCCCGCCGCGGTTGGATACGCGCAGGAGTCCGGCATTCCATACGGGCAGGGCCTGATGAAAAACGCCTACGTCGGGCGAACGTTCATCCAGCCGTCGCAGACCATCCGCCAGCTCGGCATCCGGCTGAAGCTGAACCCGCTCAAAGAGGTCATCCGCGGCAAGCGGCTGATCGTCGTCGACGACTCGATCGTGCGGGGCAACACCCAACGCGCATTGTTGCGAATGCTGCGCGAGGCCGGTGCGCTCGAGGTACACGTTCGCATCGCCTCACCACCGGTGAAGTGGCCGTGCTTCTACGGCATTGACTTTCCGTCGCCGGCCGAGTTGATTGCCAACGCCGTCCAGGACGAGGAAGAGATGCTGGAAGCGGTGCGGCATGCCATCGGGGCCGACACCCTGGGCTACATCTCGCTGCGCGGTTTGATCGCCGCCACCGAGCAGCCGGCTTCGCGGCTGTGCGCCGCCTGCTTCGACGGCAGGTACCCCATCGAACTGCCCAGCGAGACTGTCCTGGGCAAGAACGTCGTCGAGCACATGCTCGCCAATGCCGCGCGCGGCGCCGGGCTGGGGGATCTCGCCGCCGATGAAGTCCCAATTAATCACTGACGAACTCTCGACGCGGCAAGATGCTGGATACCGGCGCGGAACGGCGCCCGGTAGCCTTTAGCGCGATGACGGATCCCGGAAAAAGCCCCGGCCACGACCCGGGCAGCCAGGGCATCACCTACGCGTCAGCCGGGGTGGACATTGAAGCAGGCGACCGCGCCGTCGACCTGTTCAAGCCGCTCGCAGCAAAAGCCACCAGACCCGAGGTCCGCGGCGGGCTGGGCGGATTCGCCGGATTGTTCGCACTGCGAGGCGACTACCGCGAACCGGTGCTGGCGGCCTCCACCGACGGGGTGGGTACCAAGCTGGCGATAGCACAGGCGATGGACAAGCACGACACCGTTGGCCTCGACCTTGTCGCAATGGTGGTCGACGACCTCGTGGTCTGCGGGGCCGAGCCGTTGTTCCTGCAGGACTACATCGCCGTCGGCCGCACAGTGCCCGAGCGGGTGAGCGCGATCGTCAGCGGTATCGCCGAGGGATGTGTGCGCGCTGGCTGCGCGCTGCTTGGCGGTGAGACCGCCGAACATCCCGGGCTGATGGAGTCGGATCATTACGACATCTCGGCCACCGGCGTCGGCGTCGTCGAGGCCGACAATGTGTTGGGGCCCGACCGCGTCAAACCCGGTGACGTCATCATCGGGCTCGGATCTTCCGGCCTGCATTCCAACGGATACTCCCTGGCCCGCACGGTTCTGCTGGAGATCGACCGGATGGACTTGGCCGGTCATGTCGAGGAGTTCGGCCGCACCCTGGGCGAGGAATTACTCGAGCCCACCCTGATTTACGCCAAGGACTGCCTGGCGCTGGCTGCCGAAACCCAGGTCCGCACGTTCTGCCACGTCACCGGCGGCGGCCTGGCCGGCAACCTGCAACGCGTCATCCCGCAAGGTCTGGTCGCCGAGGTTGACCGAGGTACCTGGACCCCCGCGCCCGTGTTCGCCATGATCGCCCAGCGTGGCCGAGTCGCGCGCGAAGAGATGGAGAAGACGTTCAACATGGGCGTCGGCATGATCGCCGTCGTCGCGCCGGAAGACACTGATCGTGCCCAGGCCATCTTGACCGCGAGACACCTGAACTCCTGGGTGCTCGGAACCGTCGGCAAAGGCGGCAAGGGCGGGCCCCGAGCCAAACTTGTCGGGCAGCACCCGAGATTTTAACGGAGCCGGTCTAACCGGGTCGGTACCCAACCGATGCGAAACGCCCCGGCATCGGGGCGTCAGGCAATGGGCAAGTCTCTAGCGTCGCCAGTCGTCTCCGTCATCCAACGCTTCGTCGGCATCGCCGTCGAGATGGGTGGAGTTGTCGCCATCCGCTCCTGCCAGCTCTTGCTGAAGCCGCTGAAAGTCGGTCTGCGGAGAGCTGTATTTAAGTTCTCGAGCAACCTTGGTCTGCTTTGCCTTCGCCCGGCCGCGGCCCATGGGGGGACCCCCTCGCGCAATAACGGAGCGGCCTAACAAGTAGGCGGCTCCGATCTCCTGGTGTGGTTTATTGTCCTGCCGACAGTTTACCGCGCCTCGCGGCTGGGTGTCGGCCACCCCGCTTTGGCAGACGTCATCGGTCGGGTCACCGCCCCCGCAACCGCTCGACGGCTCGCCGTCCCGCGCCGACCTCATCGTCGGGTGGTAGCGAATCGGTGTCGACGGCCGCGGCGACAGCGGCTTCGGGCCCCGTCGCCAATTCGGTGTCGGCCGGCAACCCGCGCTTAATCAGGGCCAGCGCCACCGGGCCCAGGTCCACATGCTCGGCCACCGTCCCGAGGCGGCCGACCACCCGCCCGGCGGCCAGCACCGGCTCGCCCGTGGAAGGCATTTCGCCTGTGCCGTCGAGGTGCAACAACACCAACATGCGGGGCGGCTTACCCAGGTTGTGCACCCGCGCGACGGTCTCCTGCCCGCGGTAGCAGCCTTTGTCCAGATGGACGGCGCCCTCGGCGGGGCCACCGATCCAGCCCACCTCATGCGGGATGGTGCGTTCGTCGGTGTCGACGCCGAGTCGCGGACGCAGCGCCGCAACCCGGAGTGCCTCGTAGGCCCACACCCCGGCCGGCCGGACCCCGGCCTGCGCTAACCGGGCCTGCCAGGCAGCGGACTCGGCGCGCGGCACCAGCAGGTCCAATTCGATTTGCCCGGCGGGGCCGCCCGGCATCCGGCGCACGAAGCCTTTTTCGGGGCCGCCGCCTGCTACGGGAAGCGCGGTCAGTTCGGCAGGCAGCGCGTCCAGGCCAAGCGCATCGAGCACTGCGCTGATCCGCCAGGCGAGGTCCCATCAGCGACAGCACCGCGGTGTCGGCGGTCCCCGGCGCGACATCAGCCCAGAAGACCATCTTGTTCAGGTAGCTCAGCAGCGGCTCACCCCGCCAGGGTTCGGTGTCGAGGTAGGTGGTGCCAGCCAGCTCGGTCTGGATCCAGTGGTCCTCGACGCGGCCCTGGCCGTCGAGGCTGAGATTCTGGGTGCTGGCGCCGTCCGGGAGTTCGCTGACGTGTTGGGTCGAGATGCTGTGCAGCCAGCTCTGCCGGTCGTTGCCGGTCAGAGTGAGCACCGCGCGGTGCGAGCGGTCCACCAGCACGGCATCGGTTTCGGCCGCCCGCTGCTCGCCCAGCGGATCGCCGTAATGCCAGATTGCGCCCGCGTCGGGTCCGGAATCGGGTGCGGGGACTGGGTAGACGCTCACACGTCAACTCTACGGACTTGGCGCGCGGCCGATTACCTCCCGACGAGTGTGCGGCCAGCTGCACGTTCGTCGACGAGTGTGCGGCCAGCCGCGCACTCGCGGTTAGGCTACTCATCCATGGCTGGTGTCGTTGTCACGCTGGACGGCTATATACATCCGCCGGGAAAGGCATTGCTGCACGCCGACGACCTCGCCGCGCTGCGCGGCGATGGCGCCTTCGAGACGCTGTTGATCCGCGACGGCGGCGCGTGCCTCGTCGAGTTGCATCTGCACCGGCTCAGGCAGTCGGCCAAATCGATGGATCTGCCCGAGCCGGACCTTCCGAGTTGGCGGCGCGCGATCGAGGTGGCTACGCGGCAGTGGACTCAAAGCACGACCGACGAGGCGGCATTGCGACTGATCTACAGCCGCGGCCGTGAGAGCGGCTCAACGCCAACCGCGTATGTGATGGTCAACGCCGTTCCGGAACGAGTGGCCACGGTGCGCCGCGACGGGGTGTCGGCGGTCACGCTAGACCGCGGGTTACCCGCCACTGGCATCGATGCCATGCCCTGGCTGCTGGCGGGTGCCAAAACGCTGTCCTACGCGGTCAACATGGCCGTCTTGCGCCATGCCGCCCGGCAGGGCGCTGATGACGTCATCTTCGTCAGCACGGACGGCTACATCCTGGAAGGTCCGCGCTCGACGGTAGTGATCGCCATCGAACCCGAAGGCGGCGAAGGCAATCCGTGTCTACTGACACCGCCGCCGTGGTATCCGATCCTGCGCGGCACCACCCAGCAGGCGCTGTTCGAGACGGCCCGCGCCAAGGGGTACGACTGCGACTATCGCGCCCTGCGAGTCGCGGACCTGCATGCTGCCCAGGGCATCTGGTTGATCTCCAGCATGACCCTGGCCGCCCGCGTGCACACGCTCGACGGCCGTTGGCTGCCCCGGTCTCCGGTAGCCCGTGAACTGGCCGCCGAATTCAGCGCACTGGTCGACGCGGCAATCGTCAGCGACCGCTGAGGCAGTCAAATCTGTTGTCGGCGGACGGAATGGCGGGTACGGTCGGCCGTACACAAGGAAGGAGGTGGTCCGCGAAATTGATAGCTTCATGGACATGTGAGGTGGCTGCACGCTAGCTGCATTTGGCTCGGAAGAGTTAGCGATTCATACGCGCGCTAGCGAATTCCCGCAGCCACCCGGCCCCCGAGCTCCCGGTCCGTCCAACCAGGAACCTTGCTCGGGGGCCGCTCCATGTTCTGGGGTCCGGTCGATCGTTACCCGGCGAATCGAGACAGCCGCGCCGACAGATGCGGCACCAGGCCGCCGTCGGCGTCCACCCGTTCCTCGACGTAGGCCAGGTCGCCGCCCTCGACGATGCCGTATAGCCTTTTGGCGCCGCCCACCAGCACGCCGGTCCGGCTGCGGGCCAGCGCATCGGTCACCAACTCCCACGACGACTGGTTGAGCGGCCGCCCGTAGAACAATTCGACGTAGCCGGCCGAATTGGCCAACAGCAACTCGATCGCCTGAGACTCGCTTGGATCGTCGTCGGGATCGCTGAAAAATCGCCAGAAGCCCGTCTCGCGCAGGCCTGGTTCCTGGTAGTCGCCCGCTGCGTCGAGGCGCCAGGAGCGGGCTTCCCAGTTCAGATAATCGCCGCCGTCGTGCGAGACCACGATCTGCTGGCCGAACCGGTAGTCGCCGTCGGGTCCGCGGCCCTCGCCTTCGCCGCGCCACACGCCGACCAGCGGCAGCAGCGCCAGCAGCGCGTCGTTGAGATTGGCGCCTTCGCGCAGGTTCGCGGTGTCGGCGGGAACCGGCAGATCGTCGAAGGTCGGGATGTTGCGGGCCGCGGTCGCCTTGGCGCGCTCGGCGGCGGCAGCCACCGCGTTGTCGCCCAGGTCGTCGGGACCGGCTGGGCCTGGATCCTCTTCGGAACTCACGACTCGTCAGTGATGAGCCGGTAGAGGGTGTACAGCGCGAACCATGAGATGAGCACCGTCACCCCGACCAGGATGATCTCGAAGAAGAGCACCACGGGTCGAGTCTATTCGTCTTGATCCGTCAGCGCGGCGCGCGGGCACCACGACCACGTCGGGCCTGTCTGGGCCCGTCAGGCGATCTTGACGTCCACCTCGTGGATGCCCGCGCCCGACGGCGCCACCACGGCGTCGCCGTTGCCGGCCTTGGACAGCGCGCGCAGCGTCCAGGATCCCGGCGCGGCGAAGAACCGGAAGTCACCCGTGGCCGACGCGACCACCTCGGCGGTGAACTCGTCGGAGGAGTCCAGCAGGCGGACGAACGCGCCACCGACGGCTTGGCCGTCGCTGTCCACGACGCGGCCGGTGATCACCGTTTCCTTCTCCAGGTCGACGCTGGCGGGCAACGTCAGTCCTTGCTTCGGTCCAGAGCACATATCAGCTTCCCAACTCGATCGGGGCACCCACGAGGGAGCCGTATTCCGTCCAACTGCCGTCGTAGTTCTTGACGTTCCGATGCCCCAGCAATTCCTGCAGAACGAACCAGGTGTGCGACGAGCGTTCCCCGATTCGGCAGTAGGCAATCGTTTCCTTCGTGCCGTCCAGGCCGGCGTCGGCGTACAACTTGGCCAACTCCTCGTCGGACTTGAAGGTGCCGTCCTCGTTGGCGGCCTTGCTCCACGGCACGTTGATGGCGCCGGGGACGTGTCCGGGCCGCTGGCTTTGTTCCTGCGGCAGGTGCGCGGGCGCCAGGATTTTGCCGGAGAACTCGTCGGGCGAGCGGACGTCGACCAGGTTCTTGACGTTGATGGCGGCGATGACCTCGTCCCGGAACGCCCGGATGGTGTTGTCCGGCGGGGCCGCGGTGTAGGACGTGGCCGGCCCTGCTGACGGCGTCGCTGGACAGCGGGCGGCCGTCGAGCTCCCATTTCTTGCGGCCGCCGTCGAGCAGCTTGACCTTGTCGTGGCCGTACAGCTTGAAGTACCAGTACGCGTAGGCGGCGAACCAGTTGTTGTTGCCGCCGTAGAGGACCACGGTGTCGTCGTTGGCGATGCCGCGGTCGCTGAGCAGCTTGGAGAACTGCTGCGCGTCGACGAAGTCGCGCTTGACCGGGTCCTGCAAGTCGGTGCGCCAGTCCAGCTTGATCGCGCCGGCGATGTGGCCGCCTTCGTAAGCGCTGGTGTCTTCGTCGACCTCGACGAATACGACGTTGGCCGCGTCGAGATTGCTCTCGGCCCAGTCGGCGGAGACCAGGACGTCAGAGCGTGCCATGGTGAGGATCCTTTCGATTGCTTTGTGGTGAACAGATGCTCATCAGCCGCTAAGCCGGATGCGGGGTGCGCCGGAAGCGCGCGACAAGCGGGTAGAGCTGGCAGCCGAGGCAGATGCCGAAGGCCGCATTCAGAAAGGCCGCAACGATCGCGAAAGCGGTGGCGATGACGCCCACCCACAGCCCGCCGTGGACCCGCCGACGGCGAATCCGGCGGCGCCGGTGACCGCGAAGATGAGGCCGACCAGTTGGGCGAATTTCAGCGGTGCCACCGGTTCGCGCTCCGTGACCGGCCCCAGCCGGGGTGCCACCAATTTGGCGAACACCCGCCCGTAGGGGTGCCGGCGCGGGCCGCCGACGGCGCCGATCGCGAATACCACGGCTTGGAGGCCCAGCACAATCGCGGCGGCCAGCGGACTTAGCGCCGAGACGATCAGCGCGATCACCAGGACTGCGGTGGTGATCCAGGCCGCGAACCGTGGTCCGCGAACGTCGACGCGGTCCGGCTGGGTGGTGGTGTTATTACTCGACACGGTGCTACTCCTAGATATTCCTGCTGCGCAGGAACGACGGGCGACATGCCACGGGTAGGGCTCCGAGGCTGCTCCGAGCGCTGCGCGGGTGGGCGCGGCTGTTCAGCAGCTACAGCAACAGCAACAGCAACAGCCCGCGACGCGGCACAGATCGACTGCGCGACGCTGAGTGAGCATGGGCTCCAGGCGGGCTGACACGTCGGCCAGCTTACCCAATGACATGGTGATCAAGCCAACAGCGGTTGTAGGGCGGACCGCAGGTCAGCGGCCTTGGGGACTCCGGACGCCCGGTATCGTTGCCGTCCGTCGACGTCGAAGATCAACGTGGTCGGCAGCGACAGCACCGAAAACCGCCGCGCGGCTACCGGATTGGCGTCCAGGTCGATCTCGACGTGGGCCACGTCGCCCAGGTCGTCGCAGACCTGATCGACCACCCGGCGCACCCGATCGCAGGGTCCGCACCACGGTGCGCTGAAATGCACGACGGTCGGGCCGGTGCGGGACAGGCCCAGATCGGCGGTGTCGCGATGTCGCGGTGCCGCCCTGGGCGCCCTGAGCCGGTTCCGGATGAATTTCCCGGACGTCGCCGGAGCGCCGGGTCATCAACCAGCCGACGAGCGTCGCCACAGCGAATGCCGCGAAAGTCGCGATCACTACACCTGCCATGAGCGCCGCTCCTCCTCGTCGCTGCGCTCTGCATCGTCGCCGGCGCGTATCACGACTGCTTAAACCCCTCCAGGGTCACAGTTACTCCCCGGGTGATGCCTTCGATGATGACGTCGGAGCCGCGCGCGCCCACGGTGGTCGGCGCGACCCCGAAGGGAAGCCGTTGATTGGGCAGCCTGGCGCTGAACGCATGCAACACCGCATCCCGCTTGTCGTCGGGAACGCTTTGATTGGCGGTGTCGGGTCCGGTGAGGATGCCGGTGGGGGTGAACACCAGTGTCGCCTGGTCGTCGGGCGGCGATGGACAGATCCACCGAGACGCTGACCCGGTGGTCGAAGTTCGCCGACTTCGGCGTGCCGCTGAACACCAGCCCGTGGCTGCCGGAAATTCCGGATTCGGTGGTGCCGCCGGTGGCGTTGTTGGTGTCCTGCGGTGGCGCCTCAACCATCAGGTCGGTAATGCCCAGATATCGGCCCAGATGCGTCGAGTCGATGATGATGCGGCTCTCCAGCTTGCCGACCGGCAGCTTCGCATCGGGCCTGATCAGCCAGGACGCGTAGGTCAGGTCGATGGAGTGCATGGTGGCTTCGAGGGTGGCCTTGCCCGTCACCGCGTGATCGACGGCGTTGGCCTTGATCTCCAATTGGTTGTAGTGGTCCCGCATCGCCTGCGGGATGAACGGGAAGGCCAGGATGGCGACGAATGGGTCCGACCCCAGATTGGCTGCTTTGCGCACGGTGGACGACAGTCGGTATTCGGCGTAGATGCTGGTTCCGAAGTCGACGCCGATGGCGCCGACGGACGAGCGCGCCCACGGCGACAGCAGCTGCGATCAGCACCGATCAGCACCTTGCGCATAGGCATATTGTGGCTGGGCCATCTGTCGGCCCATCTGGCTGGCCCATGGCAGCGTTTCGTTCCGGTCCGACTGGTGGCGGGGCTCACACTCCTTCGGGGGCCGCACACAACGGCCTGGTGGCACGTTATCGTTATGATGTCCTGGTAACTAACGCCATGTGGCGTCGGTAAATTTGGGAGATGCCTTTCACACGGCTGGAGGGGCTTGTTGGAGCTACTACTGCTGACATCGGAGCTGCACCCCGACCCGGTACTGCCGTCGTTGTCGCTGCTCCCGCACACCGTCCGGACGGCGCCGGCGGAGCCATCCTCGCTGTTGGAGGCCGGAACCGCCGACGCTGTGCTGGTGGATGCGCGCCAAGACTTGTCGTCCGCGCGCGGTCTTTGCCGTCTGCTGAGCACGGCGGGCCGTTCGGTCCCGGTCTTGGCGGTGGTCAGCGAAGGCGGTTTGGTCGCGGTCAGCGCTGACTGGGGGCTGGACGAAATCCTGCTGCCCAGCACCGGGCCGGCCGAGATCGACGCCAGACTGCGGCTTGTTGTCGGACGCCGCGGTGGGTTGGCCGACCAGGAGAGCGCCGGCAAGGTCAGCCTCGGCGAGCTGGTGATCGACGAAGGCACCTACACCGCGCGACTGCGTGGCCGTCCCCTTGACCTCACCTACAAAGAGTTCGAGCTGTTGAAATACCTGGCCCAGCATGCCGGCCGGGTATTCACCCGCGCGCAGTTGCTGCACGAGGTGTGGGGGTATGACTTCTTCGGCGGTACCCGCACCGTCGATGTGCACGTGCGTCGACTGCGGGCCAAGCTCGGCCCCGAGCACGAAGCGTTGATCGGCACCGTTCGCAATGTGGGTTACAAAGCCGTGCGGCCGGCCCGCGGCCGAGCGCCGGTTGCGGAGCCCGACTACGACGAAGACGCCGAGCCCGATTCTGACGACCTGCAAGAGCCGCTGGTCGACCCGCTGCACACTCAGTGACCCCGCCTGACTGGCGTTCGGCACTGACCGCGCAGCAGCAGCGGGAGGTTCGCGAACTCGTCTCGGCGGCAACGGAATTCGATGGGGTAGCGCCCGTCGGCGAACAGGTGCTGCGGGAACTCGGCCACGACCGTACCGAGCATCTGCTGGTCACCGATTCACAACCGGGCGTCACGACAGACACTGCC
>CAWKKH010000006.1:0-150055 GCA_963850135.1 uncultured Actinomycetota bacterium
AAAATGTCCACTGCTTAGGACTTTTCTGCGGCGAGCCGATCATCTTGACCGTGTAGTGCTGCTGTTTGACAGAGCGGATCGCCCCGATGATGTCACCTACGCGGACCTCCGACGGATGAATCTCGGGCGCATCACTCCAATTTAGTACGGCCATGCCACCCATCCCTCATCTCGGTTAGTCCCAGACTACCCCGAATCCGGACCATTCACAGACCATTCGCAACCGCAAGCGAATGACCGGTCTTGGCGCGCCCACGTGTGATGTGCCTAGCCCGAGGCCACCACTGACGCGGAGTTCCAAGGCGCCAGGCGTTCCGATGAGCCGTTCGTTTCGGGAAGATCATCACTGACATCCCAAGTCGCTGAGAGGCGTCCGACTCCGAGCGCGACGGCACAGTGCAGACCGAGCTCCACTAGCTCGTCCTCAGTGAAGTGCCCCCGCAAATCGTTGTAAACCGCATCATCAATGGCGAGATGGTCGGTCGCGAACAGCTCGGCGAAACGCAGAGCGGACTGCTCGGCGGCAGAAAGATTTTCCGCGTCGGTGGGCCGTTCCAGCGAACAGACCGCCGACTCGTCAAGACCGTCGTCAATGGCACTTTGATAACGCACCGCGATGCAGCTTCGGCACTGGTTGAAAAACGCGATGCGCAGCCGCACCAGTTCGAGAAGTCGAGGCGGCAAGGTTCCATCGGCGCGTAGCGCGCCGGTCAAGCCGCCAAGAGCTTCGGCCGCCGCCGGAAGGCGACCAATGATGGAGGCAACGCCGAAGTTGATCCGGTCCCCTTGGTCGAGGTCTTCCGTTGGCACCGCGGCGAAAGCCTCCGAAGGCGCGATTCGTGTCAATTCACCGTCTCCTATCAAGGGAACAGCCAGGCTGCGTCTCCTGGAGTATCGCGTCTCGCCGGTTGGACGCGCCAGTCCCTACGCCCCGCCTATCGCCGCTAACTGGTGAAGGGCGCCGCGTCGAAGCGCTCGCGGGTGGTGAACTCGGCGACCGGCCGTCGCCGCAATTTCGTTACTTGGCGCACGGGCTTTCCCAATGGCAGAACCGCGGCGATGGCGTACGAATCGGGCACACCCAGAAAGTCTTTGACGCGCGGTTCCTCCGCGACCACCATCGTGGTCAAAACCCCGCCGTAGCCTTCATTGCGCGCCGCCAGCAACACGTTCCACACGAACGGATACACCGACGCCCCCGGCACCACCGCGATGCGGTCCAGGTCCTGATCGGTGGCGGCGACAACGCCAAGATCCAGGCAGATCACCAGCACGACCGGCGCCTTCAGCAGCGGGGCCGACATCCGCGCAGGTGCCTGGGTCGCCTCGATCGTCGAGGCGTCTACGCCGCTCGGCTGCAACGGATTCCACGGCGATTCTCCGTTGGCGAGTTGAGCGGTATAGCGGCGGGCCGCGGGACCCGCCAGGTCCGCTAACGCCGAGCGGGCCTCCTCGCTGCGGACGACGATCACCCGCACGCCCTGGCGGTTGCCGCCTGACGGGGCGAAACGGGCGTTGTCGAGAATCCGTCCGAGCACTGCATCGGGAAGCGGGTCGTCGGTGAATTCCCGCACCGCGGCGGTAGATCGCATGACGTCGTACAACTCCATGACCACCATGGTGCCGCACGCGGATATCCCGGTCAGGCCGCGTCGTGGAAAATCAAGCCGAGGGTGCAGCGGGCACCGGAGCGAACCACCGAAACGCCATGGCGCACCGGGGCGGCCGACCATCCCCGCGTCGAGCGGATGGGGCGTTCCCGGGTGGTGAAGATGTATCCCTGCCCACGCGGCAGCGTGATGGCCGTGCCACGTGATTGGGCACGGGCACGTTGCTCGACGAGAAGGAACTCGCCGCCGGTGTGCGCCACACCAGGTTCGTTGAGATTGATGACGACCTGCAGCGGGAACACGAGGTCGCCGTAGAGGTCTCGGTGCAGGGCGTTCCAGTCGCCGGCGCCGTACTTGAGCAACAGGGCGGTGGACTTGGTTTGGCCGGCGCGATGGCAGATTTCCAGCCACTCGTCCAGGGTGTCGGGCCAAGGAGCGTCGCGGCGCAACTTGGTCCACCAGTCCCGGGCGATCGGCAATAACCTCGGGTAGAGGGCTTGTTTCAGTGCCTCGATGGGCTGCGGGTACGGCCGCTTGAGGTAACGGTACTCACCTTGCCCGTAGCGGTGGCTGCCCATGTCGACGGTGGCGCGGAACAACGCGTCGTCAGCGTAGAGATCAAGCACTGCGGCACACTCATCAGCCGTGATCAGCTCGGGTAGCAGTGCACCGCCGACGTCGTTGAGCTCGGCGCTGACCGCGTCCCAGTCGGCGGCGTCGACGCGTTGCTGCCAGGCGGAAGGCATCAGAACAGCTTGCCAGCCAGCGCCGGTGCCGGCTCCTCAAGATCCAGCAGGAAACGTTTGCGTTTGAGGCCGCCCGCATAACCCGTCAGAGCGCCGCCGCGCCCGACGACCCGGTGGCATGGCACCACGATGCTCAGCGGATTGCGCCCGACGGCCTGACCGACTTCGTATGCGGTGGTGCCGTCATTCAATTCGGCGGCCAACTCGCCATACGTCTTTGTCTGGCCGTAGCCGATATCGGCCAGCAGAGCCCAGACTCGCTGCCGGCGGGGGTCGCCCACCAACGCAACTGGGAGCTCAAATTCCGTCCGGTGTCCGGCGAGGTATTCGCGCAATTGCGCGGCGGTGCGACGGAACAATTCGTCGGCGGCGGAGTCGACGCGCACTCCCAGCGTCTCAGCGGTGGGCGGGTGCCAGTGCCCACGGAAATACACCCCCGTCAGGGTGTCACCGTCAGCGACGAGCGTCAGGTCGCCGAGTGAGCTATCGATCACTGCGTGGCATTTTTTCATCGGTCGGCCCCCTTTTCATATTCGACAAGGCGCCGCTGCAGCTCGGCGTACGGCGTGGATGGCGGCAGGGGCCCTCCGTCGCGCACAGCCCGCGCCGCCTGCGCGGCGGCATACAACCCCGCGCCGTAAGCCGATGAACCGGTAGACACCCGCGCCACGCCCAGCTGACCGAGTTCGGTGAGCGTCAAGCCGGGCACGGGCAGCGTATTGATCGGGCGCGGGATTTTTCGCGTGAGTTCGGCTAATTCGGCGCGATCATTGGCAAGGGGCACAAAGATCCCGTCGGCGCCGGCCTCGACGTAACTAAGCGCCCGTTCGATCGTGCAGGCGGTGTCGGCCTCCTGGCCCAGCCAATAGGTGTCGACGCGGGCGTTGATGAACATCTCGGGGTTGCGCCGTTTGATCGCAGCGATTTTGGCGGCCGCCAGCGCGGGATCGATGAGTTTCTCGGCCGTGCTGTCTTCGATATTGACTCCGGAGATCGGCAGCTGCGCAACGTAATCGGCGACGGCTTCCGGGTCGTCGCTGTAGCCGTCTTCGATGTCGAAGCTGACATAACACTTTAGCCGTGCCAGCGCGGCGGCCAAGTTGATGTTGGCGTCCCGGCTGGCGCGGCGGCCGTCGGCGTGCCCGGCACTTGAGGACACCCCGAAGCTGGTGGTACCGACCGCCGTGAACCCGTCCGCCAGATATGCCAGCGCCGACGGCACGTCCCAGGCGTTGGGCAACACGAACGGAACGCCTTGGTGGTGCAGATCGCGAAAACTCATGACCTAGCTCCCTGCTGGGTTGGTGCATCGACGTAATGAGCGGTGCCGTTGCCGAAGGACCAGTTCTCCTTTTTGACCTCGAGAAGGTTGATGGTGACGTCGTCGGGGCGCAGCCCCACTCGGTGCTGCAAAGCCTGCACAATCGCGGTGTACAGGGCCCGCTTCTGGTCGACCGTGCGTCCTTCGTTGAGTGTGATCTGCACCAAGATGGCGTCAGTACTGCGATGCACCCCAAAGAAATCGGCGGCAATGTTGAGATTGTCGGGTTCGTGCTCGGTGATGACTTCATGGCGGTCGTCGACGGGGACGCCCACCACATCACGCAAGGTTTCGTAGATCGTGTCACGCAGCCCAGCCCGGTACTCCGCTGGCTTGCCACGCAACATGTCGATACGGATCAACGGCATAATTTTCCTTCCGCGGGCCGTGTCTGAAATTCACCTTCCATCTCGAAGACGATCCGCAGACCAGATACGTGAGGTCGCCGCGTTTTCTCACATTTCGCGACGGCCCGGCGTCTTCACATTGATGGTTGTTAGACGATCGGTATCGAGTGCGGAGAATTGTGAAGGTCGGTCAGCAGGTCAAGCCGCCGTTTGAAGCCGTTGTGGCACAGCACGGCGCTACGGTGCTGCGGGTCGTTCGCGCGGTCGTCGGCTACACCGATGCGGACGACGCCTGGTCGGACACTTTTCTGGCCGCCTTGAAGGCCTACCCGGAGCTGCCGGCGGACGCCAACATCGAGGCGTGGCTGGTGACGATCGCGCACCGCAAGGCCATCGACATCACCCGCGCGGCCACCCGACGGGCGATCCCGGTTGCGGATGCCCCCGATACCCCCGCAGTTCAACGAGCCGATGACCACGATCTTGACCTGGACGCCGCGGTCGGGGCGCTGCCGCCCAAGCAGCGCCAGGCGGTGGCCTACCACTATCTGGCGGGCCTCCCCTACGCCGAGATCGCGGTGATTCTGGACAGCAGTGTTGCCGCCGCCCGGCGCGCCGCTGCCGACGGCATCGCCACCCTGCGACGTACCTATCCCCTGATCGACACCTCAAGGAGCCACCAATGACTGATCTCGCGCAACACTTTCCAGTGGACGTGGCTGACCTCCGGCGCCTACACGCGCGCCTGGAACGAGACGCCCAACGCGGCGATCTGCTCGACATCGCCTACCGCACAGTGGACTCCGCCGTCGGCCCGCTGCTGCTGGCTGCCACTCCCCTGGGGCTGTTGCGGGTCGCATTTGCCAGCGAAGGCCACGACGGGGTGCTGCAGAACCTGTCGGAGCGGGTCAGCCCACGGTTGCTCGAGGCGCCCGTACGACTCGATCCCGTCGCCCGGCAACTCGATGAATACTTCACCGGTGGCCGCCACAGGTTTGACGTGGCGTTGGATTGGTCCCTGTCGCATGGCTTTCGACGCACGGTGCTGGAACATCTCAACGCCGACGTCAGCTACGGCGACACCGCGAGCTATGCCGCACTGGCCCAGCTGTCCGGCTCCCCCAAGGCAGTGCGTGCCGTCGGTACCGCGTGTGCGACCAACCCGATTCCGATCGTCGTGCCGTGCCACCGGGTGATCCGATCCGACGGAACCGTCGGCGCCTACCGCGGCGGTCCGGCCGCCAAGCGCGCCCTGCTCGACCTCGAGCGGGACCGGTGACGACGCTCGCGCGCAATCGGCCCCTTGCCGAGTGTGAAGTTAGCTTCACGTCCGCGGCCGAGTGTGAAGCTAGCTTCACGGTCGTTGCCACGCCGGCAGCCGGGAAGCCGGGCACGACGAGGATCACACCCGTATCGACTGCAAACTTTGCATTTCGTGCAACTATGGATGTCATGGCGAATCCCACCGGTCTGCGCGAGCGCCGTCACCGCCAGACCAGCGCGGACATCCGCGACGCCGCGGTGCGCCTCGCGCAACAACGCGGCTGGTTCAAGGTGACCATCGAGGACATCTGTGTCGAAGCCGGGATTTCGACACGCACGTTCTTCAACTACTTCCCGAACAAAGAATCGGCGATCGCCTACGGCCCATCGGACATTCCCGCCACGCTTGTCGAGGATTTCGTCGCGGCCGGCCCGGCCCCGTACTCGATCGTGCTGGCAGAACTGATCACCCTGGCCGCCCACCATCTTCGTGACATGCCCCCGAGGCGCGATCAGGCCGTTTGCATGCTGGAGCTGGCCAAAACCACCCCCGCGGTGTTGGCGGCATTCCTTGCCGATCTGGAGCGGTTTCAAAATCACCTGACCGACGTCGTCGCCCGGCGCCAACTGGTGCAACCCGAGGAAGAGATCCCGGCGTTGATCTCCGCGATAGCGCTGACGGCCGTCCGTTCGGGCATTGAGCGTTGGTCAACCGGTGAGCCAAAGGACCCCGACGACACGCCGATGCCCTATGTCGAGCGGGCTGCTGCGCTGGTCAACAGCATTTTCACCGAGCCCAGCTTGTAACCCAGGTCACAAAAGTTGCAGGCTCTGCAAACAATGCAGAATATGTATATATGCTAAGCGTGTTGCTCGACAGCGCTCCGTCGAGGCGACGCGCCTGACGGCCGAACGGGTACAAATCTCAACAATTTTCGACAGTTGCGCCAGGTAATTCGCCTTCGCGACCTACGGGGGTCGTCGCGAAGGCGACCACGTCCCCGTTGAGTGATGAAAGGGAACCTCCGAGGTGCAGCAGATATCGAAGCTCATGCGCAACGCGTGGCTGCCGCTGTTGATCGTGGCGGTAGTGCTCGTCGGCAGCTTTGCCGTGGTCCGGGTCAAGTCGTTTTTCGGCGCCAATGACACCGGCGTGCTGACGAGTCCGCGGCTGGAAGATTCCAAGCCGTTCAAGCCCAAGGTCGTCAAATACGAGGTCTTCGGCTCGGCAAGCCACGCCAACGTGAACTACCTCGACCTCAGCGCCGACCCCAAGCGGGTCGACGGTGCGTCGCTGCCCTGGACGCTGGTCCTCAGTACGACCGCGCCCTCGGTCTTCCCGAATATTTCGGCACAAAGCGACGGCGACACCCTCGGTTGTCGCATCACCATCGATAACGAAGTCAAGGACGAGAAAATTACCGACGGCGTGCACGCCCTGACATTCTGCTTGGTGAAATCCGCATGAGCACAACCTTGAACGCCAACGAGAACGACAACGACACCCGTACCGACGCCATCCCGGTCGCGAAGGCTGAAGTACGGCAAAAGATCCCGCGCTTTATCCGGAAGTTCGCCGTGCCCATCATCCTGGTCTGGATCGGGCTCATAGCGGTGCTCAACGTGATCGTCCCCCAATTGGACGAGGTGGGAAAGATGCGCTCGGTGTCGATGGCACCTGACGATGCGCAATCGGTGATCGCGACAAAGCGCATGGGCGCGATATTCAACGAGTACAAGTCCAACAGCTCGGCGATGATCGTTCTCGAGGGTCAGAATCCGCTGGGCGCCGATGCCCACACCTACTACGACGAGCTCGTCAAGAAGCTCAACTCCGACACCAAACACGTTGAACACGTGCAGGATATGTGGAGCGATCCACTGACCGGGGCGGGCGCACAGAGCAACGACGGCAAGGCCGCCTACGTCCAGGTCTACCTCGCCGGCAACCAGGGCGAATCCCTGGCCAACGAATCCGTCGAGGCCGTCCAGAGCATCGTCAAAAGTGTGCCCACACCCAACGGGGTTAAGACTTTCGTCACCGGGCCCGCGGCGCTGGCGGCGGATCAGCACATGGCCGGCGACCGCAGCGTGCAGATCATCACGATGACCACGTTCACCGTGATCATCGCAATGCTGCTGTTGGTCTATCGGTCCATCATCACGGTCCTGCTGACGTTGACGATGGTGGTGTTCGAGCTGGCGGCCGCACGCGGAATGGTCGCGTTCCTGGGCTACTACAAGATCATCGGGCTCTCGACATTCGCCACGAACTTGTTGGTGACACTGGCGATCGCTGCCGCAACTGACTATGCGATCTTTTTGATCGGGCGATATCAGGAAGCGCGAGCCGTCGGCGAGTCGCGAGAAGACGCGTACTACACGATGTATCGCGGCACTGCGCATGTTGTGCTCGGTTCGGGCATGACCATTGCCGGCGCGACGTTCTGCCTCCACTTCACCAACCTGCCGTATTTCCAGACCCTGGGTATACCGTTGGCCATCGGCATGGTAGTCGTGGTGCTGGCGGCATTGACGATGGGCGCCGCCGTCATCTCGGTGGTTACGCGCTTCGGCAAGACACTCGAACCCAAACGAGCGCAACGCATTCGCGGCTGGCGCAAGGTCGGGGCCCTCGTGGTGAGATGGCCCGCACCAATCCTGATCATGACGATCGGCATTGCACTCATCGGCTTGCTGACCCTGCCCGGATACCGGACCAACTACGACGACCGCAAATATCTGCCCGCCGATCTGCCCGCTAACGCGGGTTACGCGGCGGCGGATCGGCACTTCTCGCAGGCGCGGATGAATCCGGAAGTGTTGATGATTGAAAGCGACCACGATCTGCGTAACTCCGCGGACTTCCTGGTCATCGACAAAATCTCCAAGGCGGTCTTCCGGGTACCGGGGATCAGCCGCGTGCAGGCCATCACCCGGCCCGAGGGCACGCCAATCGAGCACACCTCGATCCCGTTCCAGATCAGCATGCAGGGCGTCACCCAGCAGATGAACCAGAAATATAACGAAGACCAGATGGCCGACATGCTCAAACAGGCCGACATGATGCAGACGACCATCGACAGCATGACGAAGATGTCGACGCTGACTCAGCAGATGGCCGAAACCACCCACGGCATGGTCATGAAGATGCAGAGCATGACCCTCGACATCGAAGATTTGCGGAACCACATATCGGATTTTGAGGACACCTGGCGGCCGCTTCGTAGTTACCTCTACTGGGAGAAGCACTGCTTCGACATCCCGGTGTGCTGGTCGATCCGGTCCGTCTTCGACACCCTCGATGGCATCGACACGATGACCGACGACATCAAAAGCCTGATGCCCCTCATGGAGCGCCTCGACGCCCTGATGCCGCAGATGGTGGCGTTGATGCCCAGCATGATCGAAAACATGCACGCCATGAAAACCACCATGCTGACCATGTATTCGACCCAAAAAGGCCTGCAGGATCAGCAGAACGAGGCACAGAAAAACTCCAACGCCATGGGCAAGGCATTCGACGCATCCAAGAACGACGACTCGTTCTACCTGCCCCCGGAAACCTTCAACAATGCCGAGTTCAAGAAGGGGATGAAGAATTTCATCTCCCCCGACGGCCACGCCGTGCGTTTCATCATCAGCCATGACGGCGATCCGATGTCGCAGGAAGGCATTTCGCACATCGCCGCGATCAAGAAGGCCGCCTACGAATCGCTCAAGGGCACGCCGCTGGAGGGCTCGAAGATCTATCTCGCGGGCACCGCGTCAATCTATAAAGACCTCAGTGACGGCAACGACTACGACCTGTTGATCGCCGGAATCGCTTCACTGTGCCTGATTTTCATCATTATGCTGATCATCACCCGAGGTGTCGTGGCGTCGGCGGTAATCGTGGGGACGGTCTTGATCTCGCTGGGCGCGTCCTTCGGGCTTTCGGTCCTGATCTGGCAGCACCTCATCGGCATTGAACTGCAGTGGATGGTGCTCGCGATGTCGGTCATCATCCTGCTTGCCGTCGGCGCCGACTACAACCTGCTGATGGTGGCGCGGTTCAAGGAGGAGATCCACGCGGGCTTGAACACCGGCATCATCCGATCAATGGGCGGCACCGGGTCGGTCGTCACGTCAGCCGGACTGGTATTCGCCTTCACGATGATGACGATGGCGGTCAGCGAGCTGACTGTCATCGGCCAGGTCGGCACCACCATCGGCCTCGGCCTGCTCTTCGACACATTGATCGTCCGGTCGTTGATGACGCCGTCCATCGCCGCGCTGCTGGGCAAGTGGTTCTGGTGGCCGGCACGCGTCCGGCAACGCCCGGTCCCTTCGCCCTGGCCGAAACCGGCAGTCAAGGAACCCGAATCGGTCGGCGCCGCTACGTGACCCACTCGGGCTGCTCGGCGGTCTCGACCGCGGAGAAGTCCTTGTGCCCCAGGCCGGCGGTGGTCCCGCCATCGACCACGAACTCCGAGCCAGTCGAATAGCTGGATTCGTCGCTGGCCAGGTAGACCACCAGGCTGGAGACTTCCCGGGGTTCGGCGGCGCGGCCAAGCGCGGTCTGGAAGAGATCGTCGGGTACCCAATCAGTCATTGGCGTCTTGATCAGTCCGGGGTGAATCGAATTCACCCGGATTCCGCTGGGCCCGAGCTCCAGCGCGGCCGACTTTGTCAATCCTCGGACACCGAATTTGCTTGCGGTGTAACCGTGGCTGGCGATGGTGCCGGCAATTCCCTCGATCGAGGAGATGTTAATGATCGATCCACGTCCGGCTTCCTTCATCGGTTTGACGACGCTGCGGATGCCGAGGAACACGCCCGTGAGGTTGATGTCGAGGATGCGCTGCCATTCGGAGATCGCGTAATCCTCTAGAAAGCCGACGTTGATAATTCCAGCATTGTTCACCAAGACGTCGATGCTGCCGTACTCGCTGATGGCGGTCGCGACCGCCGCCTCCCAATCCTCGGGCTTCGTGACGTCGAGATGCAGGTAGCGGGCCTCATCACCGAACTCCGCGGCTACCGCTTTGCCCTCGTCGTCGAGGATGTCGCCGAACACCACCTTGGCACCCTCGGCCACCAGCATCCGCACGTGCGAGGCGCCCATCCCCCGCGCACCGCCGCTGATGAGCGCGACCTTTCCCGCCAACCGTTCTGCCACTGCGTCTCTCCTGTCGGTGCGTGGTTAATCCAGTAGTCGAGTATGCGCCAGGCGCATTACAGAGACGCATTGGCCACCAGGCCCACTTCGTATGGCGCTACGTTTCGATCGTCAATACGCTCTTCAGGGGGCGGCGCGGGGTCAACGGCGGAAAGTGTTCGCTTTCAGGCGCGTGCCCGATTCGGACCAGCACCTGCGGCAGTGCCCTTCCGGTCACGTCTTCGACGAGGTGTCGGCTGGTCGAAAGTTCCGTCAGGTGGGTCAGTGTGCAGCTGGCCAGCCCTGCCATGGTGGCGTCCAGCAAGACGATCGACAGCGTTTCCCCACAGCCGAGCATGTCGCGCCGGGTGTCGCCATGCGCGGAGATGACCACGATCGTGGACAAGTCATCTGGCACCTGGTCACGTCGCTCAGGGTGATGGGTCACCGGGAACGTACGCCCGACGTCAACACGGTCACCCTCCGCAGCTGACACCAGGGAGTCATACGGAATGCCCTCACTCGCCACGAACGGCGCCGTCCACCGCTGCAACGTTGAGAAGTAATTGGTGTCGTAGAAGCGCAACGCATTCGTCAGATCTGTAGCCTGCACAAGCCGGTGGCGATCGGCGTCGCTGACGACATCCACCAGTGCGATGGTGTCATCGAGCCGGCTTCGCAACACAGTTTCGAAGGCATCCCAGTCTGCGACCGGACCGAAAGGTAGCCGATCGGTGCGGCGCGTGGCGATGGCTCCGGCGCGGAGGCGATGTTCGTCGGTCACTGCGGTCATCTCGGTGAAGCTGATCGATGCAAGGTGGGCGCGGTTATCGGGGTCCGGGAAGCGATCAACGTGAGCTCTCCAACCGGCGGCAGCCACCGCTACACGCAGGTGATCGAGGACCGCACCGCAGCTAATCAGCGCTTGGCGCTCATGCGGATCGGTCTCCACTAGCCGGAGGGGATCTAGGAAAAGTTGCAGCCCCTCCTGCCCGGCACTCCAATACCAGGGCTGGCTGTTGTGGTACGAAGGGGCCCGGCACGCCAAGGCCACCGCACGTGCCAATACATCCGAATCCACCATCGCCATCGATACCACCAGGTTCTCCCATCGCGTGCAGATGCATCATCGACACTGCTGCAAACCCCGGACAGTGCGGCAGAGTCCTTGGTCCCTAGTCGCGATAACCGGGGTCCTTTCCTGCTAGTACTAGAGACTTTTGGCTGCAGTTCGTTCATCCGCAGGCACTAGGTGGGGCGCTGGTAATCAGCGACAATTACGTGATGACAGCACTGAGCTCCGACGAACTGAGGCTTGTCGACGAATACTGGAAGGCGGCCAACTACCTGTCGGTGGGCCAGATCTACCTGCTGGACAACCCGCTACTGCGCGAACCGTTGCGCGCCGAGCACGTCAAGCCCAGGTTGCTTGGACACTGGGGCACCACCCCAGGGCTGAACCTCATCTACGCCCATCTGAACCGGATGATCCGCAACCGCGGCGCGAACGTCATCTACATAACAGGCCCGGGCCACGGCGGCCCGGGGCTGGTCGCCAACGCTTACCTGGAGGGCACCTACACCGAGGTGTACAGCGGGATCGGTCAGGATGCCGAAGGCATGCGGAAATTGTTCCGCCAGTTTTCCTTTCCCGGCGGCATCCCCAGCCACGTGGCGCCCGAGACGCCGGGCTCCATCCACGAAGGCGGCGAACTCGGCTACGCGCTGGTGCACGCCTACGGTGCGGCGTTCGACAACCCGGACCTGCTGGTGGCCTGCGTGATCGGCGACGGCGAAGCCGAGACGGGCCCGTTGGCCACCAGTTGGCACTCCAACAAGTTTCTCAACCCGGTCACCGATGGGGCCGTCCTGCCGATTCTGCACCTGAACGGATACAAGATCGCCAACCCGACTGTGCTGGCGAGAATTCCTGCAGCGGAATTGGATTCACTCCTGCGCGGGTACGGCCACCTGCCGATCACGGTCGAGGGCGACGACCCGGCGGTTGTGCATCAGCTTCTGGCGGCCGCGCTCGATGAGGCTTTCGACCAGATTGCGGCGATCCAGCGGGCCGCGCGCTCTGACGGCAACCCTGCGCGGCCACAGTGGCCGATGATCGTCTTGCGCACTCCCAAGGGTTGGACGGGTCCGGCGGTCGTCGACGGTAAGCAGGTCGAGGGAACGTGGCGCTCGCACCAGGTTCCGCTCGCCGAGACACGCACCAACCCCGAGCACCGAAACCAGTTGGAGGAATGGCTGCGCAGCTACCGGCCGGAGGAACTCTTCGACGAACACGGCGCACTACGCGCCGACCTACAAGCGCTGGCGCCCGAAGGCACTCAGAGGATGAGCGCCAACCCGCACGCCAACGGTGGCCTGTTGCTGCGCGACCTCGACATGCCGGACTTCGCCAACTACGCGGTAGCGGTGGCAGAACCGGCTACCGAAAACGCTGAAGCAACAAAGGTCCTCGGCACCTTTCTGCGCGACGTCATCGACCGTAACCGCGATCGATTCCGGCTGATGGGACCCGACGAGACCGCGTCCAATCGGCTGTCCGCGGTCTTCGACAGCACTGATCGCGCCTGGATTGCCGAAACGGTGGACGGCGACGATCATCTGGCCGCCGACGGTCGAGTGATGGAGGTGCTGTCCGAGCACCTCTGCCAGGGGTGGTTGGAAGGCTATCTGCTGACCGGTCGCCATGGACTCTTCAACTGCTACGAGGCCTTCGTCCACATCGTCGACTCGATGGTCAACCAGCACATCAAATGGTTGACCAGCTGCGAGCGGCTGCCATGGCGCCAACCGATCGCCTCGCTCAACTATCTGCTCACCTCGCACGTGTGGCGCCAAGACCACAACGGCGCGTCCCACCAGGACCCCGGCTTCATCGATCACGTCGCGAACAAGAGACCCGAGGTGGTCCGTGTCTACCTGCCGCCGGACGCGAACACTTTGCTTTCCGTGGCCGATCACTGCTTACGCAGCCGCAATTACGTCAACGTCGTGGTCGCCGGCAAGCAGCCGGCGCCGACGTATCTGAGCATGGACGACGCGATCAGGCACTGCGCACGCGGTCTTGGTATCTGGCAATGGGCGAGCACCGCTACCGGCGAGCCCGACGTGGTGCTGGCCTGCGCGGGCGACGTACCGACGCTGGAAACGCTTGCCGCAGCCGACATTTTGCGGCGCGGGCTGCCGACTCTGCAGGTCCGGGTGATCAACGTGGTCGATATCATGCGGCTCCAACCCGACTCCGAACACCCGCACGGGTTATCCGACAGGGAATTTGACTCGCTTTTCGGGACAACGACTCCGGTCATCTTCGCGTACCACGGATACCCGTGGCTAATCCATCGGTTGACCTACCGAAGGACCGACCACGCCCACTTTCACGTTCGGGGATTCAAGGAGCGCGGCACTACGACAACACCTTTCGACATGGTGATGCTGAACGACCTGGACCGGTTCCACCTCGTCATCGACGTGATTGACCGCGTTGACGGGCTGGGCAACCGCGCCGCCGAGCTTCGCCAGCGGATGGTCGACGCCCGGCTAGATGCCCGTCGCTTCACCAGGGAATTCGGCGAGGACCACCCCGCCATCGCGAATTGGACCTGGGACCACACGTTTCAAGCCGCGAGTCCCAGCTAACCAAGGCAGGCCACTCCGTCGCGGCATTCCTCCTATTTCAATATTAAGGCAGAGAGAGGGGCTTGTGGCAAGACCCCCCACGTGCTGCACAATCTTCGACCATGAACTACGACAGACGAACATTGTTGTGACGGGCACGCCGAAGCCTTTTGAAGTGCACGAGTCGGGTGCATTCCTTCACGGCACCAAGGCCGCCCTCTCAGTTGGTGATCTCCTGGTGCCCGGCCGCCGGTCGAACTATGGCGCGGCACGACTCTCGAACCACGTTTATGTCACGCAAACATTAGATGCCGCGGCGTGGGGAGCCGAGCTGGCCATGGGCGCCGGCCGGTGCCGCATCTACATCGTGGAACCGCAGGGCACACTGGAGGATGATCCGAATGTGACGGACAAAAAGTTCCCCGGAAATCCGACCCGCTCCTACCGCACCCGGGAGCCGGTGAGAATAGTCGGCGAGATCACCGACTGGGTGGGGCATTCAACTGGCCAGCTTCAGGCCATGCGCAACGGCTTGGCAGACCTGGAGCGCCGGGGACTTGCCGTCATCTACGACTAGATCAGCGTCCTGGCAATGCCTTTAAATCATCCGTCACGTGCCTGTGTCATCATGCACGCGTGTCGCTGAGAACCCGCGCCGCGTCGGCCTGGCGCATTCTCGGGCCGGGCTTCGTCACCGGGTCGTCCGACGACGACCCATCGGGCATCCAAACCTACAGCCAAACCGGCGCGCAGTTCGGCTACTCGCAGCTTTGGATCGCGGCCTGGACCTACCCGTTCATGAGTGCGATCCAAGAGATTTGCGGGCGGATCGGCATGGTCACTGGCCGAGGCCTGGCGGCGGTGCTGCGAGAGCACTACTCGCGCCCGGTGCTCTACGTGGCCGTGTTGTTGTTATTGATCGCAAACACTGTCAACATCGGTGCCGACCTCGGCGCGATGGCGGCGACCGGGCAGCTGCTCGTTCACCTCCCCTTCCTGGGTTGGCTGGCGGTGTTCGTCGGGATCTCGTTGGCACTGCAGATTTTCGTGCCCTATCCGGCCTACGCGCGATTCCTGAAATATGCGTGTCTTAGCCTGCTGGCCTACGTCGCGGCGGCGTTCATAGTCCACCATCCGTGGTGGCCCACCGTCGCGATCGCCGCGATCATCCCGCACATCGAATGGTCGGGCGACTATGCGCTGAACATTGTGGCGCTGCTCGGGACAACAATCACGCCCTACTGCTTCTTCTGGCAGGCCGACCAGGAAGCCGAGGAGGACTTCGCCCGCGGCCGAATGAAGTTCTACGGCAAAGGTGTTCCGGTGCTCCTCGAAAGCGACATCCGCAATATGCGCGCCGACACTGCCGTCGGGATGGGCTTCTCCAATGTCGTGCAGTTCTTCATCATCTTGACCTGTGCGTCCACACTGCACGCGGCCGGTGTGCTGACCGTCGACACACCCGACCAAGCCGCACTCGCGCTGCGGCCGGTCGTGGGCGATTTCGCCTATCTGCTGTTCGCGATTGGGATCATCGGCGTCGGCTTCCTGGCCGTGCCTACGCTGGCCGGCTCGGCCTCCTACGCGCTATCGGAAGCGCTGGGCTGGAAGGCGGGCCTGGGCTATACCTTCCGTGAGGCTCGAGCCTTCTACGTGGTGATCGCGCTCGCAACGCTCGTGGGCGTGGCTCTGAATTTCATCGGGGTTCCACCCTTTCGGATGCTCTACTACGCCGCTGCAGTCAACGGCGTCCTCGCCCCGGCGTTGATGGCAATGATCACGTTGGTCGGTAATAACCGGGCAATCATGGGCCGGCACGTCAACAACTGGTTCGCGAACCTCATGGGCTGGGCTATCGTCCTGATCATGGGCATCTGCGCGCTGGCCTTAATCTGGTCACTCATCGCCGACAAGTGAGGCCAAGCGCGGCCGCTAGCGGCGGTTTCACAATTCCTCGGCTGGCGCTGAATTCAGCGCTCTACGGCGTGCAACCTTTTCGCATGATCGCCGCAGGCGCCCGTTGAAACTTGTAGTCGGTCAGCGAGATCCGACAGGGCACGAGCGGCCGCAAGTTTCTGACCGGCTTCGTCAGTAAGGCAATCAGCCGGATGCCGAAACGAAACGCCGGTCCCGACCACACTTCGCCCAGCCCAGCATAATTCGACCTTAGCGAGAGTGCGGCCGCCCCGCCTCTTGACTGAAATACTCATGGTGGAATCTGCCCCGTCGCGAAAGGGTGGATCGATGTGGTGCATCTCATGCCTCCAAACGCGCTGTTGTGTATGGGTCATGGCAGTTTGAGTTGAGCATCAAGCGGAGTCGCCGTGACTTCGCCCAATCTCCCTCAGGACGGCCGCGCCACGATCACCGGCATGCGAACCGCATGGACGACTGCATTGCTAACCGAGCCCAGTAGCGCGCCGGTAACGCCGCCTCGGCCGTGGCTGCCTACAACAACCAGCTGGGCCGATTCTGACTGCTCGATCAGTTGACGGGCCGCCCGGTCACGAACAACCAAGCGCTGCACAGTGACATCGGGGTAGCGTTCCTGCCAGCCCGCTAGGCTTTCAGCTAGGTTGCGTTCCGCTTCAGCTTTCACCGAGAGCCAGTCCAGCCCAGGAAGTTCGAGCACTTCATCGTTCCAGGTGTGCAATGCCTTGAGTTCGACCCCACGACGCGACGCCTCGTCGAACGCAATAGCCGTTGCCAACTCCGAGGCCGGCGATCCATCGATTCCCACTAGCACCGGAGCGTTAACGGGGTCAGGCATCAATGGGTCTTCGTCGCGGATGACCGCCACCGGGCAGCTCGCCCGGCGCACCACGCCGGAGCTAACAGAACCGAGCAGCACCCGGGCCATCGCCCCGCGACCATTGCTGCCCACCACGACCATCTGTGCGTCCTCGGACATTTCGACCAGCGTCGGCACAGGTGGCGAAGACTTGAGCTCTGTCGCCACGGTAAGCCGGGCGACGTTTGACGCCGCGGCATCCTCGGCGATCTTGACCGCCTCCTCGAGAATCCTCCGGCCATCGTCCATCTGCCATACCCCAACTCCGCTCGGCATCGGAATCTGCGGAAGCGTTGGCACATAAGTGCTGAACATGTGGACTAGCGTCAGTGGAACATTTCGCATGGCCGCGTCACGCGCGGCCCAGCAGACCGCGTAATTCGACGCGGGCGATCCATCGACTCCGACGACGACGCCATAACGCTCTGCGGTGGTGGACATCTTGCTCTCCCTTGTTGGTCTGTTACCGAAAACGCTATCGGCCTTGGGGGCCTCCGTCATGAGGCTTTAGTCCTCATCCACACGGCCCTGAGACCTTTTCCCCTTAGTGGAGCAGTGCTGCGGGGCTGCTTGGCGGTAGCAGGGCATTGGCGCGTTCATCCCCCCGCCCGCTTCAAAGCGATGGCTGCTCAATCTCGACAGTCTTCGATGAGCATGAACACGAAAAGCGTTGCGGGGTAGGGCGGGGCTGATGTTCCCCACTTTCCCGCCCGAAAGCTGGCTGACCTGGTGGAAGCATTGGTCGCGGGGTCAGCGCCAGCCGCTCAGGACTACATCTCCGGGAGGTTCGGCTGACACCACGAACGCCGTTAGCGTTGCCGGGCCACGATCACGGGAATGCGAGCAGCATGGGCGACCGCCGTACTGACTGATCCCAGAACCATCCCCGCGAATCCACCGCGGCCATGACTCCCAACGATGATGAGTTGAGCGGACTTGGCCTCATCAAGGAGATGACCGGCCGGGTCGTCCCACACGACGCGGGGATGGACGGTGACATCTGGATAGCGTTCGCGCCAGCCCGCCAGCCGCTCAGCCAGGTTTCTACTCGCGAGTGATTGCTGCGTGGACCATTCCATGCTCAAACCGCGCGATAACTCTGGGTCTCTCCAGGCGTGCAGGGCGACCAGGTCCACCCCTAGCCACGATGCCTCGTCGAACGCGATCGCAGTCGCTAATTCCGATGCCGGCGACCCGTCAATACCGACGACGACTGGCTGCCTGGACTTCTTCGACCTGGTCGGCGCGATGCCGCCGATCACCGCGACTGGGCAATGCGCATGATGGATCAGCCCCGTGCTGACCGAGCCGAGCGAGATTCCGCGCAGACGATGCTGCCCTCGACGCCCCACCACCACTATCTGCGCCTCTTTAGTGAGGTCGACGAGTGTCGGCACGGGCACCGAAAAGAACAGCTCACTGTTGATTTCAGGGCGGCCCGTTGCGTGAGTCCTTTCTTCGGCGATCTTGATCGCATCCGCAATGATCTTCCGCCCTGATTTTTCCAGTGCCGGATCTTCCCCGGCGGGAGTTGGAAGGGGGGCATTCGACAGGAGCCACGGCGCCGGACCCCAGGACGGTGTGACGACGACGTGGACCACCGTGAGCGGCACGTTGCGCATGGCCGCCTCGTGTGCAGCCCATTGAACAGCCCTCCTGGACGATGGCGATCCATCGACCCCGACCATTACACCTAGTTTTGTTGCATGCCTTGCCATTTCGTGTCTACCTTCGACTTGAATAATTCCATTTGAGTGACGCGATATCGATGACGCTAATCCCTGACCTGCAGCGGGGTAAGGAGGAATTAGTCCCTCGATGAGGGGTCATTCGTCAAACCGCTGCCGCGGTTGCCGCCTTCAGCGCAACTTCACGGCATGGGCGAGCAGCTCACCGGGCAGCCACCCGCAGGTGACCGTTTGCCGTAACGCAGGGCTAAAACAACCCAGGCTAGGAGGTCGCGGGCCGGCAATTAACAGAAGCAGCGCCGTGATGTCCTGTCGCCCGGGCTGGCATTGGACCGAAACCGTGAACCCTTGACGGCTCGGAATGCAACGCCCTACCCCAGATGCGGCAGGTGAGGTGGTTCATCACTCGAGGCCGCGGGCATCGCGCTGATTAGCGGCGTGTCCACGCCTAGCGCACCCACGTTGGCGGCGCCACCCGGACATCCAAGGGGGCCGTCGCGGCCGGGAAGAACCTGGCCGAAAAAGGCAGCGTTGTCGTCGAGGTGCTGTTGCTCGTCGTCGGGTAGGTCACCCTCCCAGTAAATCGCCTCAACGCGACAAATCGACTTACAAGCGCCGCAGTCCACACACTCATCAGGATTGATGTACATCGACCGGGCACCCTCGTAGATGCAGTCGACTGGGCAATCTTGAACGCACGACTTGTCCATCACATCCAGGCATGCCTTGCCGATCACATAGGTCATAGCGCATGACAGTAATTGGCGCGGGACGAGCAGGCGCGCTCCAAACGGCCTCAAAACCTGGGACCAAAGGCCCTGCCCTGCAGTGGCGGCCGAATGTCGGTAGCCGTGGGCAAGGAGGTACGTCGGGTATCAGTAATCACTCAGCGGAGCGGTCCAGTGAACCCGGGTACCGCCCCCGGGTTCACTGGTGATGTCGCAGCTGCCGCCAACCTGTTCAGCGCGGTAGGACATGTTGGCCAGTCCACTCCGGCGTAGATTGTCGGCGGGAATGCCGGAGCCGTTGTCGACGACGTCGAGGGTCAACATATCGGCGACGCTGACTTCGACGGTCAGGCGCGAGGCGGCGGAGTGACGAGCGGCGTTGCTGACGGCTTCTGCGGCCACAGCTTGGGCATGTTCGGCGAGTTCACCGGCAACGGCGGCCATCGGTCCGTGCATTCGCACAGTAGTGACAATGTCGCGATTCTCGGTCAGATCAGCAACCACTCGTTGAATCCGATTTCGAAAGCCGCCATCGTTTTCTAAAGGGGACTGCAGCTGAAAGATCGTGGTGCGGATCTCCTCGATGATTGTTTGCAGATCGTCGAGGGTGCGGTTTAGCCGGTCGGAAATCTCCGGTGAGCGCACCCGGGCGACCGTGCCCTGCAGGTTCATGCCTGCGGCAAATAGCCTTTGGATGACGTGGTCATGCAAGTCGTGCGCGATCCGCTCGCGTTCGGCCACGATGGTCAGCTGGCGCGCGTGCTCGCGCCCCGAGGAGAGCATCAGTGCTATCGCAGCGTGAGTCGCGAAATCGCTTACGAGGTCAAGGTAGCTGTTGTCGAACGGTGGACGTTCGGTGCTACGGGCGACCGCGATCACTCCGGCCACTTTGTGATCGGCGCGCAGCGGCATCACGATCGCGGAGCGCTGCCCGACATCCGTGAATGCCTGAATTGGATAACTCAGCAACTCGGTGATGAGCGCCTTTCCCGATCGAAAAACACTTCCGCTAGTCGAGCCATCCACCGGAATCCGTTGGCCGAGAACCTCGGAGGCATGGAGCCCCACTGCGGCAGAAACGACCAACGTATCGATTTCCTCGAAGGGTAGGTCGTCGTCGTCCGGCACAAGCACGATCGCCTGCTCGGCGTCGGTAAGCGCGCACGCACGTTCAGCGATTAACTGCAAAGGCGAACGGGCAAGCTCGTCACCGGACAGCAGAGCGGTTGTGATCTCGCGGCTAGCTTCCATCCATCGCACGGACGTGCGCTCGCGTTCGAACAGTTGCGCATTATCGATAGCGACCGCAGCGGCGAACGCCAATGCGCGCGCGGCGACTTCGTCGGATTCCGAGAACACTCGTCCCGGCTCGTCGTGAGTCAGATAGAGGTTTCCGAATATCGTCCCCCGGATGGTGATCGGCACTCCAAGGAACGCCTGCATCGGAGGATGGTCCTCCGGAAAACCGACCGCGGCCGGGTGCTTGGACATGTCATCCAGACGCAAGACGGGGGTATCGAGTAGCGACAGGCTGAGAAGTCCTTTGCCGACCGGCAGGTGCCCTATTCGCTGTACCGCGCCGTCGTCGATTCCGTTGTGGACGAAAGCAATCAGCGTGCCTTCGGGATCACGTACGGCTACGGCAGCGTAGGGGGCGGACGTCAGTTTCCGGGCCGCAAGAACGATCCGACGCAACGTCGAATCCAGATCGAGATCTGAACCGATCTCGACGATCACACGCAGCAACTGCTCCATTTGGTCGCGCGCTGCCAGCATATCGTCGAGTTGCTCGTGCATCCTGCCTACCAGGCCACGCTGGCCTAATCCGGCAAAAGCGGAATCGCTGTCATCACCAGCCACCCGACGCGATACCTCCACGACACTTCAGCCCTTTGGCAGCTTGCGTGTTACTCCTGCAACATGGCGAAGGTGCCTAAGATGAGCTTATCCCCTGGAGGCCAAACATCCACGCACCAGTTACTGCCCGAAAACGGATCCTTTTCGGCTAGTCATCACCGGTAGCCGGCGGGCCGGCTTGTTGGGCCAACTTCGAGGCGAACACCGCTGCCTGAGTGCGCCGCTGCATGCCTAGTTTGGCCAGCAGCCGCGACACGTAGTTCTTCACCGTTTTCTCGGCCAGGAACATGCGGGCGGCGATCTGCCTGTTGGTCAATCCTTCGCTGAGAAGTCCGAGCAGCGTCCGCTCGCGGTCCGTCAATCCGGAGAGTGGATCTTGTTGCACCGCAGAGCCGCGGAGTTTTGACATCAGGACGGCGGCCGCTCGATTGTCCAGCAGCGATTTGCCTGCGCCGACATCCTTGATTGCCTGTGCCAGCTCCATACCCCTGATGTCTTTGATGACATAACCGCTGGCACCGGCCAGAATCGCCTCGAGCATCGCTTCGTCGGAAGTGAAGGACGTCAGCATCAAACATCGCAGATCTGGAAGGTCTGACAGCAAATCGCGGCACAATTCGATGCCGCTGCCATCGGGAAGACGAACGTCAAGCACGGCGACGTCCGGCTTCAACGCCGCGATCCTCACCTTCGCTTCGGAGACTGACCCCGCATCACCAATGACTTCGAGCTCAGGGTCCGACGCGAGCAGATCCGCCAGGCCCCGGCGAACGACTTCATGGTCATCAACCAAGAAAACTTTAACCATTCCGGATCCTTCCTGGCCGTGCGCCGCAAATATCGCGAAGCGCTAACTCAATATCCCACATCGTCATAACTATTCGGGTTCACAAGTCTGGGTGATCGGGCGATGTGCACGGAACAATTTGAGTTCTGCAGTTGGCCGCGTGGTGTCGTCGCCAACGGGCCAGCCGACGACCTAGGTCGGTCAAAGACGGACGAGCAATAGCGAGAAACCACTATTACGCAGGATCAGAGCGTTAGGACTTGCGAGGAGCTGTTGCACTTCACCAGACGGAGTAGCGCCCAGGATGACCAGCTGGATCGACGTGGCATGCTCGGCGAGATAATCGACGAAGGGACCTTCGAGAGGAACGGCGTCGATTTCGACGTCGGGATAGTTGTCCTTGCAGTGTTTGAGATGAACGCCTCCGGCCAGAAAACACCGATCCATCTCAACGCTATTGGATCGTGATTTCCCCGTCGTCAGCACCCGAAGCGGAGCCCGTCTCCGTAAAGCCTCGTCTAACGCCAGATCCAGAATGTCGGTGTCATCTGGCGAGTCATCAACACGCGCAACAATACAACCGCGGCCAACGGTACCCGTGTCGTGAGGATCACCGCGGACGATTGCAACAGAGCAATGGGCGGATTGCGCCACTTCCCTCGCGACGGATCCCAACCAACTATCTGGGTGCTGCGCGGAACCCGTGTCGCCAACGCATAGCAAGGACATAAAACGCGAAGCAGCAATCAGCGCCGGCACTGGTTGCCCCTCAATGACCTCCATCTCAACCTTTAATGGCTCGCCCATCACGTCGATCGCGGTGTAGGCGTCGTGCACAATCTCCTCGGCCGCTGCGCGCGCCGCTCTTCCTCCGCTCGGGCTAGCACCGGGGTTAGCTTCGGTGACATAGAGCAGGCGAAGTGGAATGTCGGTTCCAGCTATCTCGTCAACCGCCCATCGCGCGGCGCGAATTGCCGCCTGCGATCCATCGACCCCAACGACCACTGACTTCGGTGGATACCGATCGAACATGTTAACTCCCAACGAAGGACATAGTGACGCTATGCCGAACGGTACGGACCGCGCCGGCGAGCGATCAGAGACTTTGGTCCTCGGCACAAGGTCCTGAAGCCCTCTCGTGAGGCTCAGCGACGAATCTCCAACACCTCGCTCAAGGATCGCCGTCGCGTCGGCGTGGAAACTAGCTCGTCCTCGGGTTCGATACCTACTCGGATCAAAACTTGAGGTACTGCGGCGCGGCCGCGGGTGAGATCCCGAATGATGTTCCGGCTGCCTTCCAACTCCGTGACATGGGTTACCGGGCAAGTCGCCAGGCCCGCCATCGTGCACTCCAGCAGGATCGCTGAAAGCGCCTCGCCGCAACGAAGGGCGTCGGCGCGAGTGTCCCTTGGGGTGGCAAGCACGAGGATCTTCGCTTGGTCGTAGGCACCCGCAGAACTCCGCTCATCGGCGGGGTCGATGGGGAATCGACGGTTGACGTCGACCCTGCGCCCGTCGGACTCTGACACCAGGGCGCTTTGGGGTATTCCCTCTGAATCCCTCACCGGCGCTGTCCACCACTCCAATTCCTGTTGATACTGTTCGTCATACCGACGTAGGGCTTCAGTGAGTCGAGCCGCCTCTGCCAATCGCCATCGCACATCTTTGGCAAGCACGTCGAGGGTGACCCATTCGCTTTGGAATGAGCGGCGCAACACGGGCTCGAACGATGGCCAGTGCTTTGGGGCCCGGAAAGGTAGGCGGTTGGTCCGGCGACGCACTATCGCGCTGGCGCGGTCGCGCTGGGCCTGCGTCACGCAGTCGACCGAAGCGAAGGCGATCGAGGCGAGGTGGTCGAGATTGGCCGGATCGGGAAACTGGTCCACCTTGACGTCCCAGCCAACGGCAGCCAACGCGACCCGGAAGTGATCGAGCGATGCGCCGCAACTGATGATCGCTTCGCGACCTGACCTATCCGTTGCGGTCACCGTTCGGTCTGAGTCGACGAACAGATCGACACTCCTGGGGCTCGCAACCCACCGCCACGGCTGGCTGTTGTGTAGCGAGGGCGCACGACACGCCAACTCCACCGCCGTCGTAATCATCTTGGTGTCGAGCATTGTTTGGGTCATGGCCTGCACCTGCCTCCTGACATAGCCATAAGCCTCGGGCATCCGCAGGCGGGTAACCAGAGTCGTTGGTCCCGGGTCTCAGGCCATTGGACTCTGCTACTGCGGGGCAAACATCGCGAGGCCAGGATCGTCGGCACGGCAGCGGACGCCGAACGACCCTCCCGACGAGGACACATGACCCTAGCCGCCAATGCTGTTGCGTCCTAGCTTCATTAGTGGACCGCAAACTCGGCGAGGGGTTGTGCCATCATGCATGCGACACCTGACACTCAAGTTCTCAATAGCGCGGTGTTGTTAGCCTGCCGCGCTCCATCTGTCCACAACAGCCAGCCGTGGCTGTGGGTGGCCGAGGGCGGGATCCTGCGCCTGTTCGTCGATCGACACCGAACAGTTCCAGGCGCCGACGATTCGGGTCGAGAAGCGATCATCAGTTGTGGCGCGGCGCTCGATCACCTTCGAGTCGCGATGCTCGTTGCGGGTTGGCACGCGGAAATCGAGCGGTTTCCGGCCCAGACACACTTCGACCAACTAGCATCGATTACGTTCACCGCCGTCGATCACGTGACCGACGCTCAGCGCGAGCGCGCCGCAGCGATACTGCATCGCAGAACCGATCGGCTTCCGCTGGATCGGCCCACCTATTGGGATACCTTCGAACCTGCCTTACGCAGCGCGATCGATGACAGCCGGGTGGCCCTGCATGTGCTCTCCGATGAAGCGCGGCCACAGCTGGCCGAGGCCTCTGAGCTCGCCGAAGCCGTTCGCCGCGACGATTTCTCGTACCAACTTGAATTGGATTGGTGGACTTCGCCGTTCGTAGTAAGCGAGGGCGTACCACCGAGCTCGCTGGCCTCTGACCAAGAAAACTGCCGCGTCGATGTGGGACGCCGGTTTCCGGCCAGGAGCCACACGGATCGGCGCCCTGGGGTCGCGGTCGACCGGTCGAAAATCCTTGTGTTGTCGACCGCGGAAGACACCAGAGCGGACGCGTTGAGGTGCGGCGAAGTGCTCTCCGCACTACTGCTGGCATGCACCGCCGCCGGCATCGCGACCTGCACGCTGACCCATCTCATCGAAGTCGACGGAAGTCGCGATATCGTTCGCAGCCTGACAAATCGACCCGGTCAACCACAGGTGCTGATCCGCGCGGGTATGGCGCCGCCAATGGACCATATTCCGCCACCCACGCCGCGGAGTCCGCTGGGCGATGTGTTTCGGATACGCTAGAAATCAACGGATTCCAAGGCGGCCACTTTTGCAACGCAGTGTCAAGGTCAACCTCACGACACCGCTTCGTGGGGACGCGAGGACGAACGGTTGAGTAAACTTTGGTCCTCGCGAGGCGGGACTTTCGGCAGGCGCAAACGCTCGGCTTCCTTAAGTAGCCTGATTGCTATGACGTTTCGAATCCAAAACGACGATGGGGTCAGCATCCTGTCAGAGCACCAATGTTGGGAGTTGCTGGCAGGCGTGACGCTGGGTCGGCTGGTGACGAGCGTTGGCGGTGAACCCGAGATCTTCCCGGTGAACTACGTCGTCGATCGGCACACGATCCTGTTTCGCACCGCTGAGGGCACCAAGTTGGTCAGCACGGCGATAAACAATCGCGTAATTTTCGAGGTTGACGACCATAACGTTGCCGAGGGCTGGAGCGTGATCGTCAAAGGCCACGCGAGCTGGCTTCGTACCACTGAGGAACTCGAAAACGCGGAACATGCCCAGGTATTGCCGTGGACAGCACCCGAGAATAAGACGCACTATGTGCGGGTGATTCCTGAGGCAGTTACAGGCCGCCGCTTCCAATTCGGCTCACCGCGGATGGGGCAATCCATTCACGCGTGACCGCAGCTTGATATTCAGACGATCTCCTGCTCGCGGTCAGCCATCCACTCAACGAACTCGTCGAGTTCGCGCCGCGGTGTCGAAGGCAGGGGGTCCGCGTTGATCGGCGCCCAGCCGACCCGAAGCAGCATCTGCGGATGGCTGCTATCACCGAAGACGTCGGCGCGGACCGCCCTACGCGTGTCGGCCATCTCCAGCGGTTCGGTGACCGGGCAACTGGACAGGCCCATCGACGTTGCGGTGAGCAGGGCGATGCTGGTGGCCTCGCCAGCGCGGAGTTGGGCCAGCCTATCGTCGGTCCGGGTTCCGAGCGCGAGCACGACGGCGTTGTCCTCCGCTGCCGATGAGCCCGGGGGCATAGCCAGCGTAGGACCAGCGAAATACCGGCCGGGTATCTTCGCCCTGCGGTCCGACTTTGGCGTGTTACGGGCCGGTACGCCGGCTACCGAAGCGTAGCGCCCACTCCACGCGGTGAGTTCCACCAGATAATCGTGGGTCATGTGATCCCAAACCGACTGGGTCACAATCTTATGTAGCCGGTCGACATCCTCGACCTGGCACAGAGTCACCCCGGTTCGAGCAACCCGCGCAGCCATCAATGCGAGATCGCCGACAGGTACCGGCCAGGAACTGTAGTGGCGCCGGTCGGTTCGCCGCCTCGGTATCGCCGCGGCGAGCGCTATGTCGAGGGAATCGGCGGTCGAGGGCGACAATTCGATCGCGGCAAGGTGGTTGAGGTCAGCCGAATTGGGCAGACGGGTTACTTTCGCGTGCCACCCGACCGCAGCCAAAGCAACGATGCAGTGGTTCAGCGCCGCGCCGCAGCTCAAGATCAGATCGCGGCCTTCGGGGTCGGTGTTGGGCAGTTGCCGACTGACGTCAGCGTAGAGATGCAGGCTGTCCGCACCCACCCGCCACCCCCAGGGCTGCGTGTTGTGGACCGAGGGAGCCCGAGTTGCCAGGGCTAGGACCGTCCGGATTGTGCCTACATCGGGAAAGGCCGCGTTCATGATCCCAACGGTCACACAGTTAAACCGACCGCACGAGAGCACAACGACCCTTGTTTAGGGGAACGTTGTGCCACGACGCACCGGCCCCAGCTACGAGGAACTGGCCGTCGTCCCCGTCTCTGTGCCCGTCCCCGTCCCCGTCGCCGTCGGCGCCGCGCCGCGGGCCGCCAACGCGCCCGCGATCGAGGTGGCGGCGATCGTCAGCAACGCTCCGAGCATCATTGCCGATGCTTCTCCGGCTGCCAGGAGGTGTTCCTCGGTTCCTATGGTGGCCGCGGCCACCGGCACTCCTAGTTGCGCGGCCGACAGCGCCGCTAGTGTCAGCGGCTGGCCGAGCAGCCGTCCCACGCAATGCGCCAGTACGGCACCCAAACCCAGGCTTACACCGAGCACAATGAGTTTGGGATGCGAACCCAACTCCCGCACCTGCAGCGAGGCGCCCAGCCACACGAAAAACAGCGGGGCGAAAAACCCCTCGGTGATGCCGAACAGCTGACGCGCCAGGCGTCGCGGTTCGCCGACCGCGCCGACAACCAGACCAAGAGCAAAGCCCGCCAACATGATCGACACGTGGGTGCTGACGGCCAGCGCGGCCAGCGTGAATAGTACGAGCAGACTGATCCGCAGTTCCAGCGCGAATTCATGCTTCTGCGAATACTTGTGCAGGTGCTTACGCCAGCCGCGGCGGTCGACCAGGCGCAGCAGTACAAAGAGCACCGCCGCGCAGCCCGCGATCGCGAGCGCACCCAGTGCCGCCGTTGGAGCCCTCCGGATGTCGATCACCAACGGCAGCAACACGATTGACGCAGCGTCCGCGATAGCGATCTGCGCGGTTACCGAAAGCACCTGCGGTCCCTGCAACCCCAGCGAATCGATGACCGGCAACGCCAGCGCCGCCGACGAAGACGCCAACAGGACCGCGTAAAGCGCTGCGTGCCCGGTGCCGAACTCCGCCGCCAACCCGACACCGAGCGCCGCCGCGACCACACCGATCAGCACGGCCCGCGCCAACGCCGTTGGCACCGCGGAGCGCATCCTGCGGTCGCGAATCGGAACGTGGGTACCCACGACGAACATCACCAGCGCGAAGCCGATATTAGCGAGCAACTGGAAAGTGGGGTTGGCAACATCGACCACACCGAAGCCGGTCTTACCGAGCACGAGTCCCGCGATCAACTCGCCGATGATTACCGGAATCCGCAGGCGCGGTAGTGAAGCCAGCAGCGGACCGGCGAATCCGACAGCGGCCAGCAGCGCCAACGTCTCGAAGCCGAACCCTTGCATGTCAGTCGCGACTTCCCCGCAGAGCGGGATTCAACGAGAGGCGCCGATCAACCCGGAAGCATCCGCGGGCTCGTCGATGAGGCCGAAACGTTGGAAGGCGGCTCGGATCTGGGTTCGGGCCTCGTCGGGCAGCAGCGCTTGCGGCGGACGCGAATGCGGGTAATCCCCGATCGGCAGTCCGAGCAGGGAGGCCGCGTACTTGAACGAACCGCCCCAGTGGGTGAAATAGTCAGGCCGGCCGGGATAGCACGTGTACCAGCCACGCATGTCGAGTTCGAGCTGATCGAGTCCGGACGCCTGGGCGTACTCCATCGCTTCGACCAATTTGCCGTTCCAGACCAACGCCCAGTATTCGGAGATCGTCCGCTTCTTTGGCGTCTCGAAAAGGTACCCGGCGGTCCCGAGCTGGGCCGGACCAACGATGCCCGCTTTGAGCCATCCCGCCCGGTATACGGTGGTGTCGCATTCCCAGATGACCAGCTCGGGCGCGAGTTCGTGCAGCCTGCGGCTCTGCGCGGGACGGAACGAGCCCTCCTTGGTCGCACAGACCGCGGGGATCGCTTCGACGATGCGGGCACTCTCCTGAGCGCTGAGCACGTATCCGGAGCTGGGCGAGTTGAACAGTCCCAGGGCGATGTCGGTGCGGTCGGCGATGTATCGGAAGAACCGTAGGGCGCCTTCACCGCCGTGCAGCTCCATCATCGGGGTTTGGATGTAGACAATGTCGGCGCCCGCCTCCTGCGCGTGCCGGGTCAACTCCAAGCAGTCCTTCGCCGACGTTGTGGCTGTGCAGGATTGGATCACGACATCGGGATTCAGCGCGCGGGCCTCCTCGATTGCGACCTCCAGCAAGCGCTTTCGCTCATCCATCGTGAGCGCCCAGAACTCGGCCAGACCGCTGGTCAGCCAAAGCATCGGGTGCCCGAGGTCACCGACGCAGTAGCGCACCAATGTGCGGTAGGCGTCCCAGTCGATGTCGTCGCCGTCGACGCCGGAGAACGGCGTGTACAGCGAATCCCCGATTCCGCGCAACGAGGCGCGTGCCCATGCGCGGGCTTCTTTGGCGTTGGCCACTGCAATCTCCTTTGAGTACGAGTATGGATCAGTTCGGGATGTCGAAGACCGCAGCTGCGGACGTGATGGGCTTGTTAGCGTTTCCCTCGTCGTGCAGCAGCATCCGCACTCCGACACGTCCCGGTGCGCCCAAGTACGCAGTGCCCTCTACTCGGAAGGGACCGACCTTGCCCCGTGACATGAACATCACATGCCAACTGACTACCTGGATCTTTCTGGTCCCGGCGACGTCGGCGGCGAGGTCGATCGCCGCCGCCTCGAGAACGACGTGCTGAGGTCCGATGTGCAGGGCTGCATCTGGCGAAGCCATCTCGAGGCTGAGCGGAGGCAGTACCCAGTGGCCATCCCCACGCTTGCTCGCACCGAATGCCGCCCACAGCGGCGGTAGGTCCGGGGAGTCCTCGACGACCAACTCGGTACCCGAAACATCCATCTTGTCAAGGCCTTCGGGCGGAATACCGATGATCGCGCCCTGACCCTCGATGAAGGCGATCAGCCGGTCCGGGTTATCGGCGTCGACGACCTTGCAGCGGCCATAGCCCATGGTGCGGCCCTGATGGACATTGCCGGATCCGACGATCTCGATCCTGCCGACGTCGTAGCCGGGATCGATGATCTGCACCGACGCAATGACCGGATTGGGCACCGCGACCATGTCGGTCTGGCAGCCCTCCGGCGACGAGATGGCCAGCGGCGCAACCATGATGCCACCGGCCTCATTGCGCATGTCGCGCCGGATGACGACGGTGTCGTCAGTATCGCCCAGGTCCATGGACGAGTGCTTGCGCCCGATGTATCGGTAGCTCAGCAGGCCTGTCCAACGGCGGAACAACTCATCTCGGTACGCGTCGGAGTCGCTGGCCAACTCCCGGATGTCTCGCAGCTGTTCGCTCAATGTTGTCCTCCTTCAAGGGTCCGTTCACCCTCCGGGACTCTGTTCCGACGCACCTGATTGAACGGTACGCCGCGGTCGGCGGCGTACTCGCGGGGAAAATTCAAGACTCGCTCACCGATCACGTTGCGCGCCATCTCGGTGGTGCCACCCCCGATGCTGGCGGTCTGGCGCCCCAGGTAGCGCTTGCCGATGTCGAGCGACCCCGACTCGTCCTCCACCACGGCCGCCGCGCCCGCAACGGCATTGGCGGTGTCGGTGTCGACATCGTGGGTCTCGGCCATGGACAGCCTGATGATCGATCCCCCGGCGGGTGGCAGGGATCCGCCGGCCACCGCGTGGAAGACATGCTCGCTGAGCTGCCCGTGCACCGCGCGGTGGACAAGTGCCCTGCCGACCATCTCCCGGACGCGTTCGTTGCCGTCCTGGTTCGTCCTGTCGACCAGGGCCAGTAGATCGACCGAAACATCCTCGGCGTCCGCAATTCCAGGACCGCTGGTGTACTCCGAACCGTCACCCATGGTGCGGCGCTCGTGGTACAGCTGCCGCGACGCGACCTCCCACCCTTTGCCCGGTTCTCCCACGACGGCGTCGTCGCCCAGCTCGACGTCGTCGAAAAACTCTTCGCAGAACTCGGTCGAGCCATTGACCTGTGTTATCCGGTTGATCGTGATGCCGGGATGGTGAAGAGGTACCAGAAACATCGTCAGCCCGTTGTGCTTGGTCGCGTCCCAGTCGGTGCGGGCCAGGCACAGACCGTAGTCGGCGGCGAACGCCCAGGTGCTCCAGGTCTTGGCGCCGTTGAGAATCCACCGACCATCCCGGCGATCCGCACGGGTGATGACGCCCGCGAGATCCGAGCCCCCGCTGGGCTCCGACAGCAGCTGGACGAGCACTTCCTCGCCGCTCAGCGCGGCCCGGATATGAGCGCGCTTCTGCTCCTCGGTGCCCATGTCGAGGATCGTCGCGCAACAAATGGCGAACGACGGGACGTTGAGCAGCAGCGGCGTCTCGTATTCGGCGGCCTCGGCGTCGAACGCCTTCTTGTACTCGTAGCCGAGCCCGAGCCCGCCATACTCCCGGGGAAAGCAGATTCCGGCGAATCCCCCGTCGTACAAGGTCTTTTGCAGTTCGCGGGCACGCAGCCAGGACGGCAATTCGTCGCGCTCCAAGAGCGCCGCCTTTTCGCGATCAAGCCGCGGCATGTTCGCGGCCAACCAGGACTTTGCCCGGCTCCGGAACTGCTCGACCGACTCATCGGTCACCGGCGACCTCCCAGGCTTGTGCTGAGCGACTGTACAACACTGACTAGGACTGTACAGATTGGCCGCTACGACTGGTTCAGGGCTATAGCTTCACGTCAAATCAGCGCAGCCAAAGCCTTCCCCAGCTCTCCCGCCGGCTGGTCGCTAATCGAACTGGGTCGCCGCGGGCACGGTGGGAGCCGCTACCTCGGCGCGCACCCCGGCGATCACCCACTCGATGAGCTTCGGGAAATTCTTCTCGATCTTGGCCGCTTCGGCCGCGGTCTCGACCGAGTGCTTCGGTTCTCGCAGCGACCGCACCTCGACAATGGAATGGTTGATGGTCAGGTGGGCCAGGCCGCGGCAGCACTCGGAGGCTAGCGGCCGCGGGATGCCTTCTCGTAGGGCCGCTTCCAGCAATGCTTCGACGTAATCGCTGATGGCACTGCGGTCGTCGATGGTCATCAGCTCGGTCAGAAAGGGATGGGCCCGGAGCGCGTCGTGCAGGGCAAGACACCAGTGCAGCGCCGTGGACTCCCACGTCTCGCACTCGTGGAAGTCGAGTCGCAACCGGGTGAAGTGGCGCGCAACCAGCGCCCTGATCAGCGCTTCTCGATTTCCTACCTGCTGATACAGCGTCCGCGGTGAGATCTTCAGGTCGGCCGAGATGCGACGCACGCTGAGGCCCTCGACACCTTCGGCGTCCAAGAGTTCCAGGGCGTGGGCAAGGATGTCATCGGCCGGGATCAACGGCTTGGCCATCACGGCCTCCTAAGACTTCTATCGCTGAGCAGACGCAAAAGCCCCCGACACGCCGGGCGTGAAGGGGCTTTTGCGTCTGCTCGGCGGGCCGTCACGGGATGGTGAGTGCGATCTTGCCGATATGCTCGCCGGCCCGCATCACCTGCAACGCCTGCTCCAAGCTTTTCCCAATCGAAGACGTGGCTGATGTGGGGCTTGATGCCGGCACTGGAAATCAACTCGCACGCCTCGCGGTGGGCGCGCACGCTGCCGACGGTGATGCCGATGACGCGCAGATTGTTCAGCATCAACTCGGGGATCGGCGTCGGTGCCATCTCGAATCCGCTGAGTACGCCGATGACCGCGACGGTGCCTCCCATCCGCGCCGAGCGCATCGACTGCGCCAGTGTGGCGGGCCCCCCGACCTCGACGATCAGGTCGGCGCCTCGCCCCCCGGTGAGTCGCTTTACCTTCTGCCGCCCAGTCCGGATTTGTTCGGTAGTTAATGAGATGCGTTGCGCCCAAATCGGATCCGACCTTCAGCTTGTCGTCAGACGATGACGTCAAGACCACCGTCGCGCCCAGCGCCCGGGCGAGTTGCACGGCGAATAACGACACGCCGCCGGTGCCCTGGGCGACCACGACATCGCCTTCGCCGATGTTGGCCTCCGCCAGCGCACTCCATGCCGTCACCGCGGCGCACGGAATTGTCGCGGCTTCGGTATCGCTGAGGTGATCGGGAGTGCGGACCAGGCCTGCGGCGTCGGCGACGCGGTACTGCTGCAGCCACCCGTCGCCGCTGTCGCCGGGCAGTTCCCGTTTGGCCTGGGGCGTCGGCGGCCCGTCGAGCCACCCGGGGTGGAACGCCCCCATGACGCGCTGCCCGACGCGCAGCCCGTCTTGCTGTTCGTCGACCCCGGTCCGAGCGCCACCACCTCGCCGGCGCCATCGCTCATCGGCACCCGCGGCAGCGGTCCCGGGATGAGGCCCATCAGATTGACGTTGTCGTGAAAGTTGAGGCTCGAGGCCGCTACCTTGACCAGCACCTGGCCGGGACCGGGCTGGTCGACCGGCCGTTCGACCGCCAGCACGGGTGCGCCGGGGCCGCTCATCAGCATCGCCTGCTGACGGTCCGGGATGCTCATGCGATGCCCGCCTCCTTGCGTGGATCGTGCGCCAAAGGTTCCGGCGTGGGGATATTAAAATAACAGCGATTTCGGTAGTGTCGGCTGCACACGAACACTGGAGATCGCATGTATGACATGAAGATTGTTGGCGGCACGGTCGTCGACGGCACCGGAGCGGATCGCTATCGGGCCGACATCGGCATCAAAGACGGCAAGATCGTCGAAGTCCGCCGGCGGACCAACGGCGACGACCAGCTTGGCGGGGAGGCCGCCGAGACGATCGACGCGACGGACCGCATCGTTGCACCCGGTTTCGTGGACATTCACACCCACTACGACGGTCAAGCCACGTGGGACAACCTGCTGGAGCCGTCCAGCGGTCACGGTGTCACGACGATCGTCGCCGGCAACTGCGGCGTCGGCTTCGCCCCGGTACGCCCGGGCAGCGAGGAGTGGCTGATCAAGCTGATGGAGGGTGTCGAAGACATCCCGGGTACCGCGCTGACCGAAGGCATGACGTGGGGCTGGGAGAGCTACCCGGAGTATCTCGATGTCATCGACAAACACCAGTTCGCCGTCGACGTGGGCAGCCAGGTGGCGCACGGCGCGGTCCGCGCCTACGCGATGGGAGAACGCGGCGCCCGCAACGAGCCGGCGACGCCCGACGACATCGCCGCGATGAGCCGCCTGGTTCGCGAGGCGATCGAGGCTGGAGCGCTTGGCTTTTCCACCTCACGCACGATCGCCCACCAGGCCATGGACGGTGAACCGGTGCCGGGCACCTTTGCCGCCGAAGACGAGGTGTTCGGCCTCGGCCGGGCGATGGCGGCCGGCGGCCAGGCCGTGTTCGAGCTGGCCCCCCAGGGCGCTGCCGGCGAGGACATCGTCGCGCCGAAGAAGGAACTGGAGTGGATGCGACGCCTGGGCGCCGAGATCGAGCGGCCGCTGTCGTTCGCGCTGATCCAGGTCGACGCCGACCCCAACCTCTGGCGCGAGCAGCTCGATATTTCCGCGGCCGCACACGCGGCGGGTAGCCAGTTGTATCCACAGATCGCGGCGCGGCCGTTCGGGATGCTGCTCGGATTCCCCGGCCATCACGGCTTCACGCACCGGCCGACGTACCGCAAGCTCAAGGCCGAATGCAGCCCCGAGGAGATGGCGCACCGCCTCGCCGAACCGGCGGTGAAGGCCGCGATCCTGTCCGAGGACGACCTGCCCATCGACCCGAGCCTGCTGTTCGACGGCATGTTCATGCTCGTCAAGCATTCCCTGGACCGGATCTATCACCTGGGCGATCCGCCCGACTACGAACCGACACCCGATTGCACCGTCGCGGCGATCGCCCGCGAACGCGGCGAAGACCCGATGCACACGCTTTACGACCTCATGCTGGAAGCCGACGCCGGCTCGATGCTGATGCTGCCGTTCTTCAATTACGCCGACGGCAACCACGACGCGATCCGGGAGATGTTGCTGCACCCGGCAGGAGTGCTGGGCCTCTCCGACGGCGGTGCGCACTGCAATCTGATCTGCGACGCCTCCTTCCCCACCTTCCTGCTGACCCACTGGGCCCGCGACCGCCACCGCGGCGAGAAACTGCCCCTGGAGTTCATGGTGCGCAAGCAATCTCGCGATACCGCCCATCTGTTCGGCCTCACCGACCGCGGCACCATCGAGCTCGGCAAGAAGGCCGACATCAACGTCATCGACATGAACGCGCTTCGGTTGCTCCCGGCGCGGATGGCTTACGACCTGCCGGCCGGTGGACAGCGACTCGTCCAGGGTGCCAGCGGATACGCCGCGACCATCGTCAGCGGCGCCGTGACGCGTCGCAACGGCGTGGACACCGGAGCCCGCCCCGGGCGCCTGGTGCGCGGTCTTCGCTGAGCCCGATATTGCACCCTTTGACGAGGCCATTGAGTTCGATACGGTCGACGAGAACGTCCGGCGCGAGGCCGGACCCATCCGGAGTGGGCCAACATGGTCGGCCCGTTCGGCGGGATCACCGCCGCCATCATGGTGCGTGCCATCGAAACTCACCCCGAGCGCATCGGTGCGCCCCTTGCGCTGACCATCAACTTCGCCGCACCCATCGCCGACGGCGAATTCGACATCGCGCTTCGGATCGCGCGCACCAACCGCACCAACCAGCACTGGGTCATCGAGCTCAGCCAGAACGATGAAATCAAGACCACTGCGACCGCCCTGTTCGGCATCCGCCGCGACACCTGGGCCGACACCGAAGCCCAGCCACCGAGCGCGCCGCCGCCAGAACAACTCACCCCCCGGGGCCTGGGCGCACCCATCGTCTGGGCGGGCCGCTACGACATGCGGTTCGTCGACGGAGCCGTCCCCGAGGCGGACTCGCAGCCAAGTCCCTCATCGACGACCACGTTGTGGGCGCGCGACGTTGCGCAGCGCCCCGTCGATTACCCGGCGCTGGCCGCGCTGTCCGACATCTTCTACCCGCGCGTGTTCCTGCGCCGCGGCGAATACCTCCCGGCCGGCACCATTTCGCTGACCACCTACTTCCACGCCGACCAGGAACAGCTGGACGCCGTCGGCGGTGATTACGTCCTGTGCACCGCCCATGCCAACCGGTTCTCCCGCGGCTACTTCGACCAGAGCGCGCAGCTGTGGACGCGCGACGGCGCACTGTTGGCCACCACGCATCAGATCGTCTACTTCAAGGGGTGAGAACCGTTGAGAATGGATTTGCCATGACAGAGAACCATGAACGAGCGATCGAATCCATAAAGCAGCTCAAAGCCCGGTACTGCCGTTACCTCGACACCAAGGACTGGGCGGCGTGGCGCACCATCTTCGCCGACGATTTCGTCAGCGACACGTCCGAGGCGGGCGGCAAGGTGATTGCCGGCGCCGACGACTTCGTGGCGTTCACCCGCAAGGCCATCGGACGCCCGGCACAGGCCACAGCGCATCAGGTGCACGCACCGGAGATCGAGCTCACGTCGGCGACGACGGCGCGGGGCGTATGGGCATTGCAAGACGTCGTCCGCTTCGGCCCCGGGGTGACCCTGGTCGGTTACGGCCACTACCACGAGACCTACCAGAACATCGACGGGCAGTGGCTGATCAAGAGCTCCAAGCTGACTCGGTTGCGCGAGGACATCGTCACTCCCCTGTTCTCGCTTTACATCTCCGACCGCATGCGTAAGGCCGGCGCCAAGCTCGCCAGCCGGCTGTCGGTAACGTAAGCGCCCATGACTGTCGGCACCATCCTTGTCACCGGCGCGTTCGGCCAGGTCGGCAAGCGATGCACTCAGATCCTGCTCGACCGTGGCCGAACCGTCGTCGCGACGGACCTGCGCACCGACGCGACCCTTGCCGTCGAGAAAGAATTGTCGGCCGGCGCCGGGACGCTGATTCCGGCCTACATCGATCTGCTGGACGCGGCGGCGGTGCACGAGTTGGTCGCGACCCATCAGCCAGAAGCGATCGTGCACCTCGCCGCGATCGTTTCGCCGCCGTCGTACCGCAATCCCGGGCTGGCCAGAAGAGTCAACGTGGGCGGTACCGAGAACCTTCTGGCCGCCGCGGCGTCGCTGTCCCGACCGCCGCTGTTTCTGCTGGCATCCAGCGCCGCGGTATACGGATCGCGCAACCCCCACCGCTATCCCGAGCGGATCACTCCGGACACCGCAGTGAATCCCATCGATCAGTACGGACAGGACAAGGTACTGGCGGAGGCGGCAGTGCGGGCCAGCGGCCTGCCGTACGCGTTTGTTCCGACTCGGCGGGGTCATGTCGCCGGACACCATGTCGGGTATCAACGGCGACTACCTGCTGATGATGCGCTCGCTGCCGGGCGACAACCGAATGCACTCGGTGGACGCGCGCGACGTGGCGCTCGCATTCGCCAACGGTGTCGATCGCCAATCCACGATCGACAGCAAGGTGCTGCTCATCGGCGGGAACGAGTCCTATGTGCACCTCAAGCACGAGATGGAGGGCGAACTGATGTCCGCCGTCGGCCTGGGTCGGCTAGGCCCCTCGGCAAGCCTGCCCGGGGACCCCGACGACGACCGCGGTTGGAGTTTCACCGGCTGGTTCGACACCAGCGAATCGCAAGCGCTACTTGACTTCCAAGAACACAACTGGGACGAGACGCTGGCCTGGATCACCGAATCCCAAGGCCACCTGCGCGTCCTGTTGCGCGCGCTTGGCCCGATATTGCGACCGGTGCTGCGCACGGCCCTCAAATTGCAGCAGCGCGCCGAGGGACGAGGCCCCTACGCCGACCCGTGGACGCTGGTCGTAAAGAAATATGGTCCGCGGCGCTGGCTCAGGTCGAATAAGGATCAAGCAAGCACTCCGGTGACTGGCGCGCCCCCGGGGTTTCCCGAGCCGCCCCACCACTGGAACAGACTCTCGATGTCGGAGGCGCCGCCGACATCGAGCGTGAGTAGCTGAGACTCTCGCGTCCACTCGATATTGGGCGCCCCCTGGAAGGACCCGCAGAGCATCTGCCCGGCGACCTGGTCGGGAGACTCCGTGTAGTTCCAGTGGCCGGCGAAGCGCCGACGCCGGGGCACTGCGTGGGAACCCACAGCGGGCTGCCAACCGTCTGCGTCTGGAACTGGTCATTCATCGTGCCCGCATCGGGCCAGAGCGTGAAACGTCCCGTCGTCGGGCCACCTGCGGTGCTCCCGGTGCATTGCAGACTTGCCACCGCATCCAGGGGAGGAATGGGATCGCTGGCCGTCTTGCAGAGGCTTGGCGAGAACCCAGCGGGTAGCAGACTCGCGATTTTTTGCTCGTCATCGCTGAATTCGATCGCGGCGGCGCGCGGAGCGCGAACGCCGCTTAACATGGCGACTCCGCAGAGCAGGGTCAACACGGCTAGGAACCGGGCCGTCCGAGAGAGCACCAGAGGATTGGCACCGTCACGCATCATTACCTCCATTGTCTGGGCAGAGTCTATGTTTGGAGGAGTCTGTTGCGTGGCGACACCTCCTACGTACGTGTATCGGGGGGTGTGGCAACTAGGCGCGCGAAGCGAACCAGACGGCGGCTTTGCGGATCGAGTCTTCCACGGGTTCGGGTGTCCACCCGAGTTCGCGTTCGGCCTTGCTGTGATCGAGCGGGGACATCAGTCGGACCATCTCCATCCCGGCAAAGGCGAATGGCAGGTCGCGGCGCAGCAGCCGCGCGAACACATCATTGATGCGCGCGCCCGCACGCAGCACGGGCATCGGGATGCCGATCCGCGGTGGCCGTCTGCCGACGGCGGTGGCGGCGATACCGTGCAGCTCCTGAACGCTCATGAATCGGTCGGAGATGATGTAGCGTTCGCCGTTTCGCCCGTGTTCGGCGGCGAGAAGCATTGCCCTGGCGGCATCTTCGATGCCCACCACTTCGGCCGAATAATCCATGTAGAACGGGAAACGGCCGGCGGCAACCTGAGCCAGCAGGGAGCCGTGTGGAGTCGGCGCCCAATCGCGGGGCCCATAGGTGGTTGGCTACGCACATGGCGACCGCGGGCAGTCCTTTGTCGTGTGCGTACGACATCACCATACTCTTCGGCGGCCACCCGCGCTTCGATGTAGGCGCCGCCCTGATTCCAGTTGTGCGGATCGTCTTCGGTAACCAGCCGGCTGTCGCTGATCGCCAAAGCGCCTATGGTGCTGGTGAATACGAACTTCTTCAGGTTGGCGTCCAGGGCCGCGTCCAGAACATGCCGCAGCCCCTCCACGTTGGTCCGGAACAGCGGCTCCGGGTCGCGCAGCCACATCCGGGCATCGACGACGCAGTAGTAGACGACGTCACAGCCGGTCATCGCCGCGCGCAACGCATCGTCATCAAAGACGTCGCCGTAGCAGCGCTCGACATCGAGGTCGTCGATCCCCTTGGTGGAACTGGTACGGCGCAACATGACTCGCACGTCCGCAGCCCGCGTCTACCAGCTGACGTGTGACATGTGAGCCCAGGAAGCCGCTGGCCCCGATCACTAGTTTTTTCATGACTCCATAGGTTCCTAGCGGTCGATCCAGCCCATTTGCGCCTCGGCGTGGTGGCCACCGACGGCCGGGGTGAGTTGGTCGAGCCTGGCCAGTTGGTCGGGGGTAAGGACGACGGCGTCGGCGCCGGCGTTTTCCTCAAGGCGCGCAACGCGTTTAGTTCCCGGAATGGGCACGATATCGGCGCCCTTCGCCAGCAGCCAGGCCAAAGCGACCTGCGCGGGCGTGGCACCGATGTCAGCGCTGATATCTCGCAACTCGTCTGCGCTGCTGAGATTGTGGCGGAAGTTCTCGTCGAAGAACCGGGGGTTGGTCTTGCGGTAGTCGTTGTCGGGAAACTCGTCCGCCGACCGGATTGTTCCGGTGAGGAAACCGCGCCCCAGCGGCGAGTACGCGACGAACCCGATTCCCAGTTCCCGCAGCAGCGGCAACACCGCTTCTTCCTGATCGCGGGTCCATAACGAGTATTCGGATTGCACGGCGGTGATGGGATGCACGGCATGCGCCCGGCGGATGGTGTTGACGCCGACTTCGGACAGGCCGATGTGCCGGATTTTCCCGGCCTCGACCAGCTCGGCCAGCATTCCAATCGGTGTCCTCAATCGGGGTGCTCGCGATCGAGGCGGTGCTGGTAGTAGAGGTCGATGTGATCGGTCGCCAGCCTCTTCAGGGAACCGTCCACGGCGACCCGGATGCTGGCGGGGCTGCTGTCCGGATTGTCGCGTCCGGTGTGGGAGATCAGGCCGAACTTGGTTGCCAAGACCACCTGGTCTCGTCGGCCCTGCAAGGGCGCGGGCGAGCAGTTCTTCGTTGACATAAGGGCCGTAGACCTCGGCGGTGTCGATCAGCGTGACGCCCAGGTCGATGGCGCGATGAACTGTGCGGATGGACTCGGCGTCGTCAAAGCCATCTCCGACGTAGGCCACGGACATGCCCATGGCACCCAGACCGAGGCGGCCGACCTGCAGGCCGGCGAGGTGAGCTTGTTTCATACGGTCATTCTGCGCTTCGCGACGTCGACCGGTTCGCTGACCCTGGGCGGGTACCGTGGGGTACGTGCTCGACACCGCACGCCCGGAGCGCAATCTTGCGGTGGATTTCTACCGGGTATCGGGTGTCGTCCTCATCGTGCTGGGGCATTGGCTGGCCGGATCGGTGACCTACCACGACGGATCTTTCGGCCGGCAGAACCCACTGGTCGACCAGCCTTGGACGCAGTGGCTGACGTGGCCGTTCCAGGCCGTCCCCACCTTCTTCCTGGTGGCCGGCTACGCCGGTGCGGTCTCCTGGACGCATCGGCGCGATGCCGGCGGTGTGTCACGCCAGACTTGGCTTCGCCATCGACTGGCCCGGGTCCTCGGGCCGACAGCGGTGTACGTCGCGCTGGTTTCGGTCGCCGTGGTGGTTTTGGGCGGCTACGGGGTTGCCGGTTCGATGCTGGAGTACGCCGGCTGGGCCGTGGCGATGCACCTGTGGTTCCTCGCCGTGTACCTGGTGGTGGTATCGCTGACGCCGATTGCGATTGCCGCGCAACGCCGGTGGGGGCTTTTGGTGCCCGCGGTACTGGCGCTGGGGGTTGTGGCGGTGGACGCCGCCACCCTCGGCGCCCACGTGCCCTACCTCGGCTGGGTGAACTACCTGATCTGCTGGGGAGCGTTCTACCAGCTCGGAATCGCCTGGCATGGCGGCCTATTGGCCGGTCGCAGACCCGTGCTGATCGCCGTCGCCTCCGCGACCACGCTGGCGTTGCTGATCTGGCTGGGACACTATCCGGTCAGCATGATCGGCGTTCCCGGCCAGACCATCGACAATACGACACCGCCCAACGCGGCGTTGTTGGCGTTCGGCTGCGCACAGGCCGGAATAGTGATCGCACTCGCGCCGGCGCTCAACCGCGCATTGCGCGGCCGGTGTTGTCCAGCGGGTACTTTCGGTGGCCAACAACAACGTGATGGCCCTGTATCTGTGGCACATGATTCCCGTCGTCATCGTGGCGATCGTCGGCTATCCCGCCGGCCTGTTGCCGCAGCCGGCCGAGGGAACCGGCGCCTGGTGGCTGGCGCGGCTGGAGTGGGTGGCAATCCTCGGCCTGGTGACGGCGTTCGAGATGGCGCTGTTGTGGTGGGGACGGCGCATTTTCGGCGCCCCGCTGCCCACGTTCGGCATCCCGCTCGCAGAGCGCTGGGCCGAATCGGTGATGCTGGCCGGTGCCGCGATGGCGGCGTACGGGCTGGCATTTATTGCCGCCCAAGGGTTTGCGCCTGACGGACACTATCCGTGGGTGACCGCGTTGGTCTTCGCCGTCGGCGTAGTCCTGGTGGCGTTTCGTCCAAAGCCCTCTATATCTCGGCGAGAGGCGGCAGCGGGCGTTGGCAGATCGCGTGTGCGTCGTCGGCACTGAGACCGAGCAGACGCAGAACGCTCTCCGTCACCGTGTCGGCGGCGGATGCTCCGTCGCGGTCGGGGTTTTCCCGTAGCAGCTTGCCGAGTCCCAGCAATGCGCCACCGGCGACGGCAAGTGCAAGTTCCGGGTCATCGACGCGAAACCTCCCTGCGGCGGCAGCGGCCTTGATGTCGCGCAGTGCACGAGGGGCCAGGCCGCGTTCCGACGACAACAGGGCCAGCCCGTTGGCCAACAAGATCTCGCTCTCCTGCGGGCGTTGCCGAAAGAGCCGGCCAGTCAGGCGGAAGCTGGTGGCGAACGTTTCGGCAGGGTCCTCGAGCGACGCGGTGAGCCGGTCCAAAACCGCTCCGTGCGCATCGAGCACATCGGCCACCGCGGCCTCGAACAACTCCTCTTTGCTGTCGAAGTGGTTGTAGAACGAGCCCATCCCGACGTCGGCGGCTTGGGTGATCTCCAGCACCGGCGCGTTGACCTTGCCTTCGGCGATGAACGCATTGCGCGGCCTTGATCAGCGCATTTCTGGTGCGCTGCTTGCGCAGCTCCAGGCGGTTGGTCGGCTCCGAGTGATCAGTCATGGCGCTCATCTCCCGCTTCGTGGCCCCACTCGATCTTGCACCCTAGCAGTATACGTCATCTTGACGAATTCGTCAGAAGTCTTGACCGCGCGCCGTCTCGTATGTGACGATTTCGTCAGTTAACTGGGAGATGCGATGAGTCCGAAGATCGGCGACCGCCAGAACACGCAAAAGACCTGCACAGTGAGCGATGGGGCGCTGCCCGGTGAACACACGGGCCGGTCCCGCAATCCGGTGATCAAAGTGCTCGACATCGCCTGGTTGGAGTTTGAGAAGCCGGACCTGACCCGCGCAGCGGCGTTCGCGCGGGCTTTCGGATTCCAGACGGCACACCACGGCGCCAACGAGATTCAGTTGCGCGGCACCGACGCGGGCGCGCCCTGCGTGATCGTGCGGCTTGGACAAGGAATTGAACAACGAACGCGATTCGCGGGTGTGGCGTTTCGGGCCCACGACGAGGTCGACGTGCTTCGGCTGGCCGACAAATTCGGTGCCCCCACCCGGCCGCTGCCGGAGAGCATCGGCGGCCTGTCGGTCGACCTGATCGACCCCAGCGGCATCCCGGTGCGCGTGGTCGCCGGCATGCACGAACTGCCCGAATTACCAGTCCAGCAGCCGCACACTTTCAATCTCGGACACGAACTGCAGCGCATCAATACCACCCAGCGTCCCCCGCGCGTGCCCGCGCGGGTGCAGCGCCTGGGCCATCTGGTGGTGCAGTCGACCAAGTACCGCGAGGCGCTGAACTGGTATCTGGAGAACCTGGGCATGATCGTCAGCGATTTTCTGTTCTTTCCCGGCCAGCGCACCCGAGGGCCGACCATGAGCTTCATCCGCTGCGATCAAGGATCCACTCCGACCGACCACCACACGTTGGCGATCGCATTAGGTCCGGCCAATCGCTACGTCCACTCGGCATATCAGGTCAGTGATCTCGACGCCCTGGCCGCCGGCGGCGAATACCTCAGGGAGCGAGGCTATTTGCGATCCTGGGGCATCGGCAGGCACATCCAGGGCAGTCAGATCTTCGACTACTGGCGTGATCCCGACGGCTTCCTGGTCGAGCACTTCGCCGACGGCGACATGTTCGACAACACGGTCGAGCCCGGCTGGGCGCCGTTCACCGCCTCTGGTTTGGCCCAATGGGGGCCACCGGCGACCAGGGACTTCCTCGGAATCGGGCCGAAATCTGCTCGGCACGAACTGGTCTCGATGATCGCCGCGCTTCGCGGCAAGCAACGAATTCGATATCCGTCGCCTCATCGGCCTACTGAAAGTGCCCACCTCATGACCGTTTCCGTACTGCGCACCGCCGACGCCTGGTGGGTCAAGACTCCCGACGGGGCCGCGAAGGTCGACACCGCCGCGACCACGACCGCTGCGCTGCTGGCCGACCGTGCCGCCATCGAGGCTGGCGCCGCTGCCGCCGCAGTCCGAGATTGTCGCCGCTGGACAGCCTGGAGTTGATCTCGCCGGTGACCCGGCCGTGCCGAGTGGTGGCTCAGATGACCAACTTCGAGTCGCATGTCAGGGATGCCGGCATGGACCCGGCATCGGTTCCGCTGACCTTCTTCCGCAAGGCGTCGGCGTCGATCAACGGTCCGTTCGGCGACATCGTCAAGCCCGCACACGTCAGACTGCTCGACTACGAGGTGGAGATCGGGCTGGTGATCGGACGCGCAATCCCCGTCGGCACAGCCATTTCCGACGCCAACCTCGCCGAGTTCATCGCCGGACTGGTTGTCACCAACGATGTTTCGGCCCGCGACATCCAACTTCCGCAGACCCAGTTCTACGAGGCCAAGTCCTATCCGACGTTCACCCCGGTCGGTCCGGAGCTGGTACTGCTGAATGCCGCAGGAGCTCAAGCGATTCGGCGACCTGCGGCTGCGCCTGAGCGTCAACGGCAACGAACGGCAGAACGCGCTGGTCGAGGGCGACATGCTGTACCGGCCGTTGCAGGCGCTGCAGTCGCTCACCCGATTTCAGGAGCTCGCCCCCGGCGACCTGATACTCACCGGTACCCCGGTCGGCACCGCCCTGAGTGCACCGCCGAAGCCGGTGGAGATCATCGGAAACCTGTTGCCACCCGCGGTCAAGTGGCGGGCGTTCTTCAAGCGGCAGGCCGGCCAACCCGAAATATCTGCAACACGGCGACATCGTGGAGGCGTCGGTGGCCACCGACGACGGGGCAATCGACCTCGGAACCCAGCGCAACGCAATCCGATACGCATGACGGACGAGGCTTCTGGCGTTCCCGGCCACGTGCCGGTGGTCATCGTCGGCGCCGGGCCCACCGGCATCACCGCCGCCACACTGTTGGCTCAGTTCGGCGTGCAGAGCCTCATCCTGGACCGCTGGCCGGGCGTGTATCCGCAGCCGCGCGCCGTGCACCTGGACGACGAGATCTACCGCATCATCGCGCGGCTCGGCATCGCCGACGAGTTCGCCGCGATATCGCGGCCCACGCTCGGTCTGCGCCTGCTGGACAACCGATTCAAGGTGCTTGCCGAGTTCAACCGCGACCCCTCCCGCAGCGTGCACGGCTTCCCGCAGGCCAACATGTTCGACCAACCGGAATTCGAGGCGCTGCTGCGCGCAAACCTCAAGCGCTATCCCGGACGCTCAATTGCGCAGCGACGCCGAGGTCACCGCGGTCACCGACCACGAAGGACACGTGCGCGTCACCTTCACCGACCGCACCGACGGCCGGATTCACCACGTCGACGCGGACTATGTGCTGGGATGCGACGGCGCCAACAGCCTGGTTCGCGCCCAGATCGGTTCAGCCATGCGGGATTTGAAATTCGAGCAGCGCTGGCTGGTCGTCGATGTGGCACCACCGGCGCCGACCTGAAGCAGTGGGAAGGCGTGCACCAGGTGTGCGACCCGGTTCGCGCGGCACCTATATGCGCATCGGGCAGGCCCGTTACCGGTGGGAGTTCCGGTTGCTGCCCGGCGAGAGCGCCGATGACTTCGGCACCGTGCGGCGCGTTGCGGCCACTGATCGCGCCTTGGACTGGCGACGTCCCGGACAGCGACCTGACGCTGCTACGGGTCACCGAGTACACGTTCCGCGCGCAGATGCGCCGACCGGTGGCGGCAGCGGGCAGCATCTTCCTCCTCGGCGACGCGGCGCACCTCACTCCCCCGTTCATCGGCCAGGGCATGGGCGCCGGTGTGCGCGATGCGATGAATCTCGCGTGGAAGCTTGCCGGAGTACTCAACGGCACACTTGCGGCCGACGTTCTGGACAGCTACGAGCACGAGCGCAAACCGCACGCCCGCAGCATGATCCGGTTGGCCCTCGCCGTCGGCCAGTCGATGACCGGCGGCGGCCGGTTCGGCAACCTGGCACGCCGCGTCGTGCTGCCCCGGCTGCGGTGGGTGCCCGGACTGCGCGACTAAGGTCGTCGACTCCACAACACCGGCGCTGCGTCCATCCGCGCTGGTGTCCAAATCCCGGCGAGGCCGCCGACTGGCTGGGCACGCTGTGCCCAAATCCGGAACTGCGCGCAGGTCAACGGTTAGACGCGCTCCTGGGCACCAGCTTTGCCCTGATCACCAGCCAGCGCCCGGATGCCACCGACGACGCGCTTCTGCGGCGGCGCGGAGTCGTGGTGCTGGTCGCCGAAAGCGGCAGCGAACTCGAGCTGTGGCTCCGCCGTGGGCGCACCACTGCCGTTATCGTGCGTCCCGACCGCACGGTGATGTGCGCGAGACGCGACTGTCGCCGCCTTGTGCGAACGGCTAGCCCTGGCGCCGTTGCAGCTGGGCAATGACCCAAAACGGCAGCGCGACAAACAGGGTCCCGCCGATGAGGTTGCCTACTGTGGTGATGCAAATATTGGTGAGCAAGCCATCGTGGGCGAAGCCCCAGCTGATCCCGGCGCGCGGCGCTGACGGGTGGAAGAAGTTCAGCAACAACGGTAGCCCGAGGAATCCGACATTGGCGATGACGTGTTGGGTGCCCCCGATCACGAATGCGAACGGACCGTAGAACGCGAACGTCATCCGCGCGACGTCGCTGCGGGCCTTGAAGTACAAGCACATCGCGGTCTGTAGGAACCACGTGCACACCACCGCGAGCAGCAGCGCGGTCCAGAACGGCTGACCTGCCTTCAATGCGCCGACGGTTGCCGCGCGTTCGGCGAAGGCGCCCAAGTACGGCCCTCCCGCGGCGCCGCAGACGGTGACGAAGACCAGTGCGCCGCCGATATTGCCAATCAGGCCGACGACAACCAGCAGCAGGTAGCCAGCGCAGGCTCAAGGTTCGCTTTAGCACTGCAAGCAACCCGGCGGCCATGTCCGCGGTTATCAGCGACATGCCGGACACCAGGATCAGAACAAAGGACATGCCGAATGCCAAGCCCATCAACAGGCTTGCGACGCCGGGGGTTTTAACTCCCGTGCTCACCACCAAAGCCAACAGCGCCCCGAAGGCGACCATGGCGCCGCCGACCAGGGAGCGCACAAAGAACGCCATAGGATTCGCGGCCTTTTCCACCGCCATGGTGGCCACCCGGTCCACCATGGTTCCAACGCTGAATGGCTCGAACGGATCCTCGGCCTTGTGCTGGTCGTTGGCCTGTTTGGTGGTCGGGGGCTCTGCAGGATAGTTATTCGTTGGTGTGATGAGTTGAGACATTTGAAGGTGCCTTTCGCGAGAGGTTGGGGTTAAATCTTCGAAGGTTTGTGACTGCGTTGATGAACGCTCGCGATGTGCTCGTCGCTGAGCTTCTGCCCGTCGAAGACGTGGTTGAGCAAGATCTTCAGGTCGAGCATTTGCTGCAGGTAGATCAGGCACGGCGGGCATTCGTCGAGGTGTCTGGCCACGATCGCTCCCCACTGCTGCGGGTCGGAGTCGACCAGGTCGTCGACGAGTCGAACGAAATCGACGCAGTCGATCGCGGGGACGGTGTTGTCGTAGACGGTCATTGCTTGTACCGCTTCTCTAGTTCGTTTCGCAGGTTTCCTCGGGCGCGGTAGAGCAGGGCGCGCTGCCCTTCAGCCGATAGCTCAAGCACCTCGGCGGCCTCTTCGGCGGAGGTACCGACGAGGTCGCGGAGGATGATCAGCTGCCGTTGCCGCGCCGGCAGGGCATCCAGCGCAACCCGCACGTAATCGACGAGTTCGCTTGCCACCGTTCGCTCCTCGGGTAGGAACCGCTGTGACGGCGGAGCGCTCCAGTGCCCGGCATCGGGGTGGCCGCCCGGGTGCATGCGGCCTGCCAGTGGGTCGGCACCGTCGGCGGCCAGCACCTCGTGCTCGCGGATCCGCGACTCGCGGCTCCGGTGCCGCGAGGCGGTGTTCTTGACAATCCCGAACAGCCAGGTGGACACCGAGGAACGCCCCTCGAACGAGCCCGACGACTGCATGACCTGTACCCATGCCTCTTGGACAGCTTCTTCGGCCACCGCCGGTGAATTAACCATGGTACGAGCGAAATTCACCATCGGCCGATGGAAGTCGCGAACCAAACAGGCCAGTGGAACACCGCCGACCAGATGCTCATCCAGCATCACCGTTGACCCGGGCCGTCACTCACCCGCACGGTCAAGCTCCCAGCGCAGTTGAGCCTCGGATGGCGACTGGACGGGGATGAAAGCGGCCTCGCGGTAGCGCCGGCTGGCCGGCGTCCGGCTTGCGTACCCCTTGCCGCCCGCCGTTCGAATCTCCAATGCCGCACTGGTGCTGGATATCTCAGCGGCGGCGAGCCGCAGTGTCAACAGCTCTTTTTTGCTCGGCGGTTGCGGGCTGCCCACGGCCGCCGCTGCGCTCGCCAGCGTTGACTGAGCCGAGACGAGCGTTTGTTCGACCTCGTCGACCTCGGCGCTGAACACCGAGTTCACCCCGGTCAGTCCGAGCCTGCTCTGCGCCACGGTGGTTTTCGTCAACCCGATGCACATCGCCGACTGCAGGACGAGGAAGGTGGGACGGACGGTGTTGAGAAAATCGTTGAAGTTCGTGGACAATACCTGCTCCGAACCAATAAACGCGTCTTGCAGTTTCAGATACGACGAGGCCGTGCTGCCCATTGCCAGCAGCTCGAAGTGGTCCCCCAGCACAACGCCCGGTGTGTTCAGCGGCAGCGCCACGATCAACTTCTCGCCGTCCTCGGTGCCTGCCGCGGTGATCATCAGCGCATCGTCGTACAAGTTGCTGGCCCACCGCAGCGACCCGCTCAGCCGGTAGCCGCCCTCGACGGGCGTGGCTGTGAGGTCGAGGCTGCCGCAGCCGGCCGCGTCCTTGAACGCCGAGGCCATGCCGCTGACCCCCAGTGTTGTTCCGGTGAATAACGGCTTGGCCGCGGCGACGCTGAATGGCGTTGCAGCCGTGAGTAAGTACTCTATCGCCATCCGGTGGGCCCACACCGAAAAGCCGGTGCTCATGCATTCCCCGGATATCGACGCGATCACCTGGGCCATCTGTGGAAGTTGCCCATCGACGTTTCCCGGCGCGCCCAGCCCGAGCAAACCCGCGGCACCAAGCGCCGCGAAACTACGTCGTGAGGTGTCCTCGCCGCGATCCAACGCGTCCGCGTGGGAACGAATGTCGATCAGTAACTCCGAGCCGAGCACCCCGATTGCGGGATCAATTGTCGCGGTCACGGCGTCCCTTCCTGTTCTTGGTGCTTCCATGCTTCGTGCTTCCATGCATAATCGAGAAACTTGCCATCGAACGTGACGATCACTCGATCGCCCTGCGGGTCCGGACGACGTCCGATGCTCAGCCTGAAATTGATGGCGCTCATGATCCCGTCGCCGAACTCCTCGTGGATCAGCTCCTTGATGGCCGGCCCGTAAACCGATAGCGCCTCGTGGAACCGATAGATCGTCGGATCCGACGCCACGGCTTCGGTGCTGCCCCGATATGGCTGCAATTGCAAGACCGCGACAGCCTCATCATCCAGCTCTAGAAGTTCCGTGACGATCCTGGCCTCATGGGCTGAGAGTGGATGCTGCCCGAGTAGCGCGGCAACCGTCCACACTTTGTCTTTACCGATCGACTCGGCGATCTGGGCCCAACTCAGACCATGCTTTAGCCGGGCCAGACGGATGGTCTCGGCGAGATCAGCCTTGGTCAATATAGTTGTCATGATGGGCTTCCCGGGCGCGGCTGCTAGCCGATGGCCAGTGTCGAGTCGACACTTGCCGGGCGCCGGAACGTATTGACCACCGGCGACCAGGCGATCGCGTTGTCGTGGATCTGCTTGAGCGTCTCGTCGTCGGTGTCGCCGGCCAGGGTCACCTTGCAGCGCACCGCGCTCAACCCGAGGACCTTGTCGTCCGGAGTGTCGCCGACTCCCCACACGGCGGAGATGTCGATGTCACCCTCCATCTCGACCTCGATCTTGGTAAGCGTCACGCCGCGGTGTGTGGCGTTGGCGAGCAGGCCGACAGAGATGCATGACCCCAGAGCTGCCAGGGCGGTCTCGGACGGATTGGGCGCCGAGTCGTCGCCCAGCAGGGCGGGTGGCTCGCCGACCAACATCGGCGCTAGGTCGCGCACGTACGTCATGTTCCGGAAACCGGTTTCGCAAACAGTTCTGGCCTTGAGGGTTTTCTTGCCGGTGGTGGGGTTGGCCTTGGCGTTACACGACAGTCGGTCGAGGCCCTCAGCGTCGATGACGAGCGCGTCGGTCATTAGTTCCTCCGATTTCCTCAGGACGGCACGATTTGGTCGTCACAGGGTTAGTGCTCAACGGAACCGATGTGTGACGGCCGCCAAGATTGATTTACCGGGACGACACGGGCGGTGACTCACCTGAAATATCTCGCCTCGGGCAACAACCTGCAGCAACGCCAGCCGACCGGCAACGTTTCGGACATGAATACGGGTGGACGGACGTTTGCGTCACGCTGAGTTCAAAGGAGTTCACGGGGCATAAAGCAGCCACAACGGCAGGACAGAGTTGAGGTAATCCATGAACTTCTGCAGCCCGACCCGGTATTGGCCGTAACCCAGCGGGTCCGTGGCGTATTGCGGAAACGCGATGCCCAACCCGAAGAGCCCCGGGGCGATGATTCCGTTGGTCGCGTTGTAGTCCAACGGTCCCCACTGTCTGGTCTCGGGAAGTTTTCTGCGTTCGAAGCCCACGGTGTAAACGACGCGGTCGCAGGCCTGCAGCCGCTCGTGAAAATCCGGCCCGTCGACCCAGCACCTCTCCAGCCGTTCTGGATATACACCCTCGATATTTTCCCGGGCCCACGCGGCCGCGTGGCCCTTCAGACCGGTGTCGTCAAACAAGATCCAGTCGTCCAGATAGACCGCGTAGCTCAGTGGACTCCGGTAGAAATTGACCACCTTCCGCACGGGCCGTGCCAGCAGGTTAGGCAACGCGATCATTGACGAATGGGAAGAACCGAAGACTGCCACAGTCGACTCTTCCAAGTGCAACTCGGCGAGCCGTTCAGGATCGAGAACAACCTCGAGGGGAATCTCGTCCAAGTGGGGGTTCGGGTCAGGGAAGATGAGTTTCTTCGGCGTCGCTCCGACAGCGAGGATCACATTCTCCGAGGTGATTTCGTGCTCTTCCGCTTCAATCGTCCACCGCCTCTTCGACTTGGTGAGAGCCGTCGCGGTGGCTTCAAAATGCTTCACTCGCGAACAGAGATGCTGTGAGATCCACACCAGCGGATCGGCGATCAGCCCGAGCGGACACGTCTCTTCGGGGTCCAGTTCCTCGATCGCAAAACCCGGTCCCTCAGCGAATCGAAAAGCCGAGGAGCTGTTTAAAAAGCTCAGGAAGAGCGCAACTTTCGTATTGCTGGAGACCGCGCGCCACTTTCTGCCGAGATCTCCTGCCGCGAAATATGGGTCTATCCAGGCGATTTCTTCCGCTGAGATCCCGTTATCGAGAAGTCGCCCCACCGCTGCAATTCCCGCGGGACCGGCGCCTATTACCGCCCACTTAAACAAGCGCACCTCCGATTTTGCGTTCAGCCGAACAGGCCCTGGCCGATGTAGTGGCCTTCGCTGGGCGACGGTGGCACCGCGAATATCGCCGATCCGATGTGGCGGATGTATTCGTTGAGCAAGTCGTTGGCGCCCAGCCGGTTCTGCAGGCGAACAAAAGCCTGCGGGTCGTTTTGGTACGAAACGAACAGCAGCCCGGCGTTGAGCTGACCGTTGGCATCGAGGCCGTCGGTGTAGTTGTAGGAGCGGCGTCGGATCATGACGCCGTCGTTATTTTCCCTGGCGGCAAGACCGATGTGGGACGCCGGATCGATGAGCGGATTGCCGTCCGGGCCTTTGGCGGAGAAGTTCGGTGTATCGAATTCGGACCTCCCGCTCAGCGGTGCGCCCTCTTCTTTGCTGCGGCCGAAGATCTTCTCCTGGTTGCCGATTCGATCGGTATCCCACGTTTCCAGCAGCATCCGGATCTTGCGGACGACCTGATAGCTGCCGCCGTTCATCCAGGGCTGGTCGCTGTTGTCGACCCACACGTACCTGGCGTATTCCGCATCGGTGGCGACGTTGCGGGTACCGTCCTTGAATCCCAGGAGATTTCGCGGGGTGTGCTGCCCGGGGCCGGCCGAGGCCCGGCCGAAGCCCAACACCGCCCAAAAGGGTGAAACGATGTTGCGGCCCATCCGGGCGAGGTTGCGCACGGCGTGGTAGCAGACCTGCGGGTCGTCGGCGCAGGCCTGCACCGAGAGGTCGCCACCGCTCAGGCGTGGAGACAGATTGTCCCCGTTGAGCGGGGGCAGATCGGTAAACGCGGCGGGGCGCTGCGCGGCCAAACCGAAGCGGTCCCCGAATACCGGCGGTCCCAGCCCGACGGTGACGGTCAGACTTGCCGGACTCAGGCCGTATGCCTCGCCGGTGTCTGCGGGTGGCTGCACATCGAGCTGCGGTTGTACGGCGCCGACGGGCTTGCCCTGCTGCAGGATCGCGGCCCCAGCCGACCAGCGGGCCAGCAACGTCTGCAGGTCGGCGCGTGCGGCGCCCGCGGCCAGCGAGAAGGACATGAACATGGCGTAACGCTGTGGGGGCGTAGCGATCCCGCCCTGATGGGTCTGACCGTAGAAGGGGTAGCTGTGGCGTAAGTCGACGGTGTCTTCGTCGTTGCTATCCGGCGAGGCGGCGCCCCAAACCGCAGCGGAGTGGCCCGCGAATCCGCCCCCGACCGCGCCGATCGCGGCGCCGCTCAGGCCGGCCAACGCCGCCCCACCCAGGACCCGGCGCCGGGGCATGCCGTTCGCCGCGTGGCTGTCGTCTCCAGTACCCATCTCAGGGGGCCGTGACGACTTTTTGGGCGACCGTGGACAGGCTCTGATGCAGCGGCTGAATCACCGCGGTCAGCTTCGGTGCATCGCTGGCCTGCAACGCGGGGGTGTAGAGCCGGTAGCCACCCGGCGCCGACGGGTCGCGGTAGCCGTCCAGTAGTTTGAGCACCGCCTGGAATTGCTGGTCGATCTGCTTGACCAGATTGCCGTCGATCTTTTCCAGCCCTGGGCGCAGCGACGCGTACGCCTGCTGCGCGCCTTCGACATTGCCGGAGAAGTCAACCAGGTCGATGTGACTGAAGGCCTCCTCCTCGCCGGTGATCTTGGTGTTCTGCACCTCCTCGATCAGATCGCTGGCCCCATTGGCCAAATCCTCAGGCTTGTACTGCAGCGTGGCGAGAGTGGCGTTCAATTTTCCGACGTTGCCGACGAGTTCGGTGCTCAGGGCCTTGGTGCCGGGCGTGATAACACCGCCCTGCCATAAATCGCGCTCGATCGCGTGGAAACCCTTCCAACCGACCTTCGCGTCGACCGGGGTAGATGCCCGCATGTCGATCAGATAGTCCAGGCTGCCGGTGTTGTCGCCGACCGCGAAGCCCGGCAGCACAAAGCCCTCCACCGTCGACTCCGAACGCTCCCAGAACAGCCTCGCCTTGGCGTAGGCCCCTTTCGCGCCGTCAACGTTGCCCGCCTGCACGGCGGCGTCGAGCGCCGCCACGCCTGCACCGAGCTGACCGATCTGGCTGACGATGTAGGCCGCGTAATCCTTGGTGCCCTGCGCGAACAAACTCGCCGCTGTGCCCGACGGCGCCGCAGAGGCTTGCCCGCTCACAGTCAGATTCTGGTATTCCGCCACTGCGCCAGGGCAATACACCTGATAGGAACCCCCGTCCAAGGTGACGGTGAAAGAAACCGGGTCCAATCCGGGTGCGAGGTTTTCCTTCTCGCCGATGATCCGCTGGTCGCGGAGCAATTCCACTTCACTGATCCCAGGCGCGTTGGTATTGACCACCGTGAAGGTCACCGGTCCGGCCGGCACGCTGGTGGTATCCAGCACGCAGCCGTCTTTCCCCGCGTCGTTGGCCATTGATACTTTCACCGCGTTGCTGCCGCCGGGCTTTAACGGGGTCGAACTGCTGGCGGCGTGACCGCACGCGACCAGTCCGCACACTGCGACCAGAGCCGCTGTGGTTAAACAGAATTCATGCGACAGGCGCGTGATCAGGGCGGTGCGGTTGCCCATCAGTCGACGTCCTCTCCTGTTCTGCTCCCCCGCGTGCGCCACGTGCCGAGACGATGGCGCAGGCGCCGCAAGCCAATCCAAAACCGGCCAATACCAACGGAAGCCAGATCTTCCACAGCTGCCGCTCCGCGCGCGCCCGATCGGTGGCGGTGATCTGCGCCGCGCTTGACCGATCCTCGGCGCCGGCCGAGGACCAATCGGTGGGCAATCCGCCGATGCTGACCGCCTTGGGCGCGGTGAGGCCACCACCGGACAGCACGACGGTGCGGTTGCTGACCGCTTGCGCATTCAGCACCGAATCACCGTGGGCGCGCACGGTGTACACGGTGTCGGCGGCCCATTGTGCTTGGAACGGACCCGGGGTGCGGGCCAGTGTTAGGCCGATCGGCAGTCGGTTTCCGTTAAGGCTCAGCAACTCCTGCAGCGTGACCACTGGCGGGCCGGCAGTCCCGCTACCGGGGTCCGCTCCCACTGTGGCCTGCAACACTCGCACCGCAACGCCGTCCACGGAATCGTCGCCGGCCGCGGTGAGCGCGATGCCGCGCACGTTCGACGTCCCGTCGGGCGCGATGGACAGCGTCCACCCTGGCGGCCCGGAGGTCAGCGACACCGTCGCGGTATGACCGGTGCGGTCGGTCACGGTGCGGGCCTGCGCGGCGGCCTGGCCACCGGCGGGCACCACGATCGCCACCAACGCCGCGACAACGAGGAATGCGGCCGAAGCCGCGGCCAGTAAGCGGATTCGGGCCGGCGGTGCCGCGGCAAGTCGGGCGGGCCAGAGGAAGACGACGAGCACCGGTAGCGCGTAAAGCAGCCAGCCCAGCACCTCGATGAGTCGGGGGTCGGCGGGTATTCCGAAGACACCGGTGATCAGCGCGCCCTGCACAGAACTGCTGGGCATCCAGGGCAGCAGGGTGAATACCTGTTGCTGGCCGATGGTCACCCAGCCCGCCTCGTGTGCGGTGCGCAGCGCGTTCAACACCAGACCCGCGGCGATCAGCACCAGAAACACTCCGGTGATGCGGAAGAACCGGCCGAGGTTGAGTTTCAAACCGCCGAGGTACAGACCAACGCCCAGTGCGATCGACGCCGCGATCCCCAGTGCGCCGCCGAGCACGGCGAACCAGCGGTTGCCTGTTCGACGTCTCCGCCGCCGCCAGCAGGAAGACAGACGTCTCAAAACCCTCTTTGAGCACGGCGAGAAAGGCCATGCCAACCAGAGCCAGCGCACCACCGCGGTTGAGCGCCTGCTGGGCTTCGTGCTCGAGTGCGCCTTTCAGCCGCGCCGCATTACGGTTCATCCAGATGATCATGGAAGTCACAAACAGCACCGCGACGGCGCCGATGACGGTCTCCAACATCTCCTGCCGGGCCTGCGGCAAGGTCGCCGACAGTAAATCCAGGCCAACGCCAACCGCAACGCTGATCAGCACCGCCAGCGCGACGCCTGCGAACATCGGGCGAGTCGACTGGCCGTTTCGCTTCAGGAACGCGCCGACGATGCTCACAATGAGCGTCGCCTCCAGGCCTTCACGCAGGCCGATGAGGAACGTGCCGATAAATACGCCCTGCATGCACTCGAGACTAGCGAGCGGTGACGAAGTCGATCAGCTCTTCGACCCGGCTGATCAGCTCCGGCTCCAGGTCAGTCCAGTTGCGAACGCGCGAGCGGATGCGCCGCCAGGCACTGGCGATGTCGGCCTGGCTGGCGTGCGGCAAGCCGAGAGCCTGACATGCGCCGTGCTTCCACTGCGTGTGCCGCGGCACGTTAGGCCATGCCGCCAGGCCCACTCGCTCCGGCTTCACCGCCTGCCAGATGTCGACGAACGGGTGGCCGACGACCAACGCGTCGGGGCCGCCGGGACCAGTGCGCACCGCCTCGGCGATCCGCGACTCCTTCGAACCCGTCACCAGGTGATCGACGAGAACACCGAGCCGGCGCCCTGGACCGGGCCGGAACTCCGCCACGATGCCCACCAGGTCGTCGACGCCACCGAGGTGCTCGACGACGACACCCTCGATGCGCAGGTCCTCGCCCCATACCTGCGCGATGAGTTCGGCGTCGTGGCGGCCCTCGACGTAAATTCGGCTGGCGCGCGCGACCCGGGCGCGGGCGCCCGGCACAGCGACCGATCCAGACGCTGTGCGGGCCGCCGCAGTAGGCGCGGCGCGCCGCGGCGCTGTGAGGATCACCGGACGGCCGTCGAGCAGGTACCCGGGGCCCAGGGGAAAGCCGCGGGTGCGACCGTGCCTGTCTTCCAGGTCGATGCGGCCGTATTCGACTCGGACCACCGCGCCGACGTAGCCGCTTTCTACGTCCTCGACGACCAAACCGAGCTCCGCCGGGTGCTCAGTCGAGCGAGGCTTACGCCTGTCCCTGGACGAGCACATCGGATCCGTAACGATCGAACACCCAGCAATACTAGTGAGCCTTGGGGCCGAACACGGTAACGGCGCGCCAGGATTTCACGATTGCGACACCTCTTGGTCGGTCTTCACCGGGCCGCCGCAGGCCTTCAGATAATCCGGAAAATTCCAGGTCTTCAAAAAGTCCTGGCCAGCTTGTAATCCGCGCTGATACAGGGCCTCGCGTTGCTGCGCGGTGATGTCGAAATCGATTGAACTGACGTCGTCGGCGGGCACGAAGATGGTGCGTCGCACCGTGCATGGATCGTCAATGTAGGAGTTGTCCTGGTTGCTCACCAGCGTCTCTATGGCGGCGAGTCCCAACGACACCGGGCCGTGTACAGGGTGGGTGGGCGGAATGCCAGGACGGGCAGACAGCCGGATCCCGAACGTCGGCCAGCGCGGCGCGGCATCGGGTCGGTCGAACAGCTCGACTGGGAAGTTCGAGAGCAACCCGCCGTCGACCCAGGTGGCGCCACCCACCCGAACCGGCTCGAAGACGTACGGAATGGCCGACGAGGCATGGACCGCCCGCGCCACGGAGAAGCTGTCCGGGTCGATGCCGTAGGACTCGAGGTCCCACGGGATGCGGACCAGTTGGCGTCGAGACAGGTCACTGGCGGTCACAACAAGTGACCAGGCGAACTGGTCGGGTTCTTCGCCGGTGCGCAGGTCGCCGAAGGTGTGTACCCCGAGGTCGGCGAGCAAGTCGGTGAGCAGCTGCTCGAGATAGGCGCCCCGGTAGACGCCGTCGGACAGCAGTAGCGAAAGTCCCCCACCTATCAGCGGGACGTGTCCGATCAGGTTGCGGTCCAGGAATTTTCGGTAGTCGATGGTGCGCATGATTTCGGCGAGCCGGGTCAGCGGTTCGCCTGCCTTCTGTAGAGCGGCGACCAGTGCGGCGACGATGGCGCCGGCACTGCTGCCCGCGACACGGGGAAACCGATAGCCGGCCGCGGCCAGCGCGTCCACCGCCCCGACCAATCCGATGCCCCGGACGCCGCCGCCCTCACAGACCAGATCGACCGACTTCGAAACGGCAGGGCTCACACCTTCAACTTACCTTTGCCGTAACGAAAACAGTCTCGGCCAGCATGCGCCGTAACCACGCTCGGAAGGCGGCCGCGCTCCATCCGTCGCGATGGGTGAACCGTAGGTACGTGTCCTCACTGCAGAGCACCGCGGTCGTCTCGACCAGTTCGTCGAACGGGACGTCGCCGCGAAGCCAGCCGCGGTCGCAGAAGGCTTCCAATATTCGGCGAATTTGCACGTTGAGGCCCGCGATGAAGTCCGCTTGGTACCGCAGCAGCATCGGGTCGGCACCGGCGCCGGCGATAAGGGCCAGGGCCAGTTGCGCGACGCGTTCCTGCACATCTGCATGAAGCGCTACGACAAAGTCCAAGGCTTTGCCAGGATCGTCAATGGCGAGTAGTTCGCGGCCGACATCCAAATTCAGAACGTCCTTTTCGCCGGCCACACCGAACGCCGCATGTTCGATGGCCGCAATCAGGAGCGCGGCCTTGGGTCCCTGTCCCTGAACCGTTTCGGAGGACACCCCAGCCGCCGCGGCGATTTTCGCCAATGTGGTCCGCGCGTAACCATCGGTGGCGAATAGCTTTGCGGCGGCTGCCATGACCCGCGATCGCGTGGCTTCCGCGTGTTGCTGACGCAGCTCCGAACGATACACCCGCGTGGTCGCGGGAGATATTGACTTAGGTGGCACGGTAATGAATACTACCGGATCGTAATCAGCGGTCAACCGTGGGAGCGCACCATGCCATCGATCATCATCGCCAGCATCCCCGCGCCCGGCCATTTGAGACCGTTGTTGGCAGTTGCGGAGAACTACGTCAAACGCGGCGACGACGTACGCTTCATTACCGGATCGCTCTTCGCCGACGAGGTCGCCGCAACCGGCGCAACGTATGTGCCGCTGGCCGTCGAGGCTGACTTGGACTTCCGGACTGTCTTCGATCGGTTTCCCGAGCGTGCAGGGTTGAAGGGCATCAAAGCAATCGCCTTCGACATCGAACATGTCCTCGTGCGGCCGGCGAAGGCCCAGTACGAGACGATCATCGCCACACTGGCGGAGCGACCCGCCGATGCCGTGCTTGCCGAGCCGCTTTTCATCGGCGCCGCGTTCCTCCTCGAGCACCAACCTTCATCGCGTCCAGCGGTCGTCACGTGCGGTGTGGTCCCGCTGACGATCGACAGCCCAGACACAGCTCCCTTCGGCATGGGGTTGCCACCAGCCCGTTTCTTCAATCGTCAGCGCAACGCCGTACTCGCGGCAGTCAATCGTCGAGTCCAACGGCGGGCCAACGAATTAATCAACGAGCAACACATTCAGGTGCACGGGACGAACATGCCGTCGACGCTGCCGGACTGGGGGCGCCGAGCCGATGCTCTCGTGCAGTTCAGCCTGCCCTCCTTCGAGTACCCACGCACCGACGCGCCACCCAACCTGCACTTCGTCGGGCCGCTGCCCGGCGCAAGTTCGACGGTCCCGCTGCCGGAATGGTGGGGCGATCTCGACGGGACCCGACCCGTCATCCATGTCACCCAGGGCACGATCGCCAACGTCGACTACGACCAAGTCATCGCGCCCACCCTGCGCGCTCTCGCAGGCGAAGACGTCTTGGTCGTGGTCGCGACGGGCGGTCGCCCACTGGACACGTTACCCCCATTGCCGGCCAACGCCCGCGCTGCGACGTACCTGCCGTACGACGAATTGCTTCCTCGCACTGCGGTTGTCGTGACCAACGGCGGCTTCGGCGGCGTCCAGTACGCCTTGCGCTACGGCGTGCCGATCGTCGCCACCGGCGGCAAGGAAGACAAGCCCGAGGTCGGGGCTCGCGTCGCATGGTCGGGCGTCGGGCGGCGAATCAGAAGCGAGCGGCCAACCCCGCGAACCCTGCGCCGCGCCATCCTCGCCGTGCTGAACGAGCCGCGGTACCGGCAGGCCAGCCGGCTGGTCGCGGCCGACATGGCCACCGCCCCCGGCTTTGTCGGCCTTGCGGAAATCGTCGACTGGTTGGTCGATGACAGGGCGGCCAGTCGGAGCGCTCAAGAAATCCGTTGACCGTCTGCCCGGAAGAAGTGCACGTGTCCCGGTTCGGGATGCAGGCGTACCCGGCTGCCCTTTTCGGGCGGATGGCGGCCATCGGCGCGCGCAACGACGTGCTGGTCGATAACCTTTCCGGCGTCGGTGATTTGGCCGTATAGGTAGGCATCCGCCCCGAGTTCTTCAACCACGTCGACCTCCATTTCGACGCCGAGGCTGCCCAGTTCGAAATGCTCGGGCCGAACCCCGACAACGACCTCACTGGCGGCGCTGGCGATCTCGCGTGGCACTTGGATCGGCCAATCCCCCAGCAAAACAGCGGAATTCACGATCGGAAGGGTGAACAAGTTCATCGCCGGCGATCCGATGAAACCCGCGACAAACACGTTTCCCGGGTTGCGGTAGAGCTCGCGGGGCGGCGCGAACTGTTGCAGCAAGCCGTCTCGCAACACCGCGACTCGATCGCCCATAGTCATAGCCTCGACCTGGTCATGCGTGACATAGACCGTGGTGGTGCCGAGGCGGCGCTGCAACGCTGCGATCTCGTTGCGGGTTTGCACCCGCAGCTTGGCGTCGAGATTGGACAGCGGCTCGTCCATCAGGAACACGTGCGGCCGGCGCACGATCGCGCGGCCCATCGCCACCCGCTGGCGTTGCCCACCGGACAGGTCTTTCGGTTTGCGATCCAGGTACGGTTGCAGATCAAGCATTTTCGCCGCGGCCACCACCCGGTCGCGGATCTCGGCCTTCGGGGTCTTGGCGATCTTCAACGCGAACCCCATATTCTGGGCGACCGACATGTGCGGATAGAGGGCGTAGTTTTGGAATACCATCGCGACGTCGCGATCCTTGGGATCGAGGTTGGTGACGTCGCGGTTGCCGATCCGGATCACCCCGGAATCCACGGTCTCCAGCCCCGCCAGCATCCGTAGCGACGTCGTCTTGCCGCATCCGGACGGGCCGACCAGAACGACGAACTCGCCATCGCCGACGGCCAGGTCAAGGTGATCCAGCGCGGGTCGATCCGTGCCGGAGAATTGGCGCGTCGCTTGCTCGAAGCTCACCGAAGCCACTGCGGAACACCCCTGCTTTCGAAAACCACGATCACGGCGTCACCCGTTGAGACCCGTGACGGCGATGCCGCGGACGAATGAGCGTTGCGCGATCGCATAGATGATCACCAGCGGCAGCATGATGAGCATCGACATCGCCATTATCAACGGCCAGCGGGCGACGTACTCCCCCCGCATCCGGACCAGGCCCAATGTCAGCGTGGCGAGGCTGTTGCGTTGAATCATCAACAGCGGCCACAGGAAGTCATTCCACACGTTGACCCAAGTCAGCACCGCAAGCACCGTCACCGCGGGCCGGGCGTGCGGCAACAGGATCCGCCAGTAAACCTGCCAGGGCGTGCAGCCGTCGAGTATCGCGGCTTCTTCGAGATCGGTCGGCAGGGTGCTGAAGAACTGCCGCATGAGATAGGTGCCGAATGCGCCGCCGAACAGTCCGGGCACGATCATCGCCCACGGGGTGTCCGTCCATCCGAGGACTCGCATGATGATGAACTGCGGGATCACCGTTACGGTGAGCGGCACCATCAACGTGCCCAGGTACACCACGAACAACGTGTCCCGGCCACGGAATTGCAGGCGTGCGAAGGCATATCCGGCCAACGAGCAGAAGAACACCTGCCCGGCCGTGATGCATCCCGCGTAGAAGACGGTGTTGAAGAACATCCGCCAGAACGGCATCAGCGTGAACACCTCGGTGTAGTTGGACCACCGCGGGTGCGCGGGAAACAGGATCGGTTCAGTGATCTCGCCACCGCTTTTCAGCGAGCCGGACACCGCCCAGGCGATCGGGAACAACCAGCACCAGGCAATGGCGAGCAACGCCGTGTAAACCAAGACACCACGGAACACGCTCCGCTTGAACACGCGCTCAACCGATGCCATTGGAAGCCTCCATTGACCGTTGCCGCGAGAGCCGCAGCTGCAGCACGGTCAACACCAGCAAGATGGCGAACATCACCCATGCCAGCGCCGACGCATAGCCGAATTCCAGAAACGAGAACGCATGCTGGAACAGCATGATGCCCAGAACGTAGGTTGCGGTTTCCGGGCCGCCATTCGGGCCGTTGAGAACGTAGACCAAGTCAAATGCCTGGAACGCGTGGATGATCGATATGACGATGACAAATGTCACGGCCCCGCGGATCAGTGGCACCGTGATGGAGACGAACTGGCGTATCCCGCCCGCACCGTCGATTTTGGCCGCTTCGTAAACCGACTCCGGAACACCCTGCATTGCCCCCAACAAGATGATGGTGGCGAACGGCACGGCGCGCCACACGCTGACCACGCATAGCGAGAACATCGCCCATCGGGGTTCGACCAGCCACGGGATCGGGCCCACCCCGATCCAGCCGAGCATGATGTTGAGCAGCCCATTGTCAGTGTTGAAGACGAACTGCCACACCACGGCCATCACCACCGACGAAATGGCCAGTGGCATAAAGACAATGGTCCGAACGATACCGATACCCTTAACGGTCTGGTTTAGCATGCCGGCGACGGCGAGGCTGATCAGTACGGTGGGTACGACGGTCCCAACGGTGAAGATCGCCGTGTTACGGATGGCGATGAGGAACAGCGGATCCGACGTGAAGAGCTCGTGGAAGTTCTTCAGGCCCACGAACGTCGGCGGGTTGAACACGTCCCACCGCTGAAAGCTCATGTACAGCGAGAAGCCCGAGGGGGAACAGCAGGAACACCGTGACCGCGGCCAGGTTCGGGGCGACAAACAGTCGACCGGCCCAGGCGCGTCGGCGCCAAGGGCGGGATCCCGCGGAGGTGTCGATCGACGTCATGGAGCCCGCAGCACCTCGTCGACATCGTGCGCCAACCCCGCCAGCGATGTCGCCGGCCGGGATCCGCGCAGCACCGGTCCGAACTCGCGGTCCATCAGGGCCACCACCTTTTCCCATGCCGGGGTGACCGGTAACCCGTCGGCGTGGTCGGGCCCGGCGGTGAGCACGTCCAGGTTGCGGACCCGGTTGTGGGCCTTGGCGAAGCCGGGCGAGTTGAGCGCGGAGCGCAGCGCGGGAACGAACAGGCAGGATTCGCCGATGATCTTTTGTCCGATCGGTCCTGCCGCGAATTTCACGAATTCCCAGGCTTGTTCTTTGCGTTGGCTGCTGGCCGAGATCGCCAGGCCGGTGGCGCCGATATTGGAGACGGCGGCATGCCCCTGCGGGAGCGATGGGCCGACCGGCAGAGAGGTGACGTCGAAATCCAGGCCTTCGGCCCGCATGAACGTCTGATATCGCCAATGCCCGCCGAGGGCCATGGCCGCTTTGCCCACCGCGAATAGATCGGGCGTTGACATCGATTGCGTCTCGGACGCGTTGGGCGCCGCCTTGTGTTTGTTAGACAGGTCGGCGTAGAACTGCACCGCCTCGATGAAGGCTGGGTCCCCGAAATTCATGTGGATGGGGTTCTTCAGCGGCGTCGACCATGGCACGCCGTTGTTCATGGCGAACAGGCCCGCCGCGTAGTACGACCACCAGGTGTTGACGAATCCCCACTGCGTCGCCCGCCCCGATCCGTCCCGGCGGGTCAGGGCGTTGGCGGCATCGAGGAACTGGGCGAAGGTCCACGGCTTGTCCCATGTCGTGGGCGGCGGCGGCACACCCGCTTCGGCGAACAGCCGCTTGTTGTAGAACAAGTAGTTTCCGGCCCATTGCTCGGGAAAGGCGTACTGCCCGCCTTTGGAGCCGAAATCGTACGCAAACGTGTCATACAGCCGCCCGATACTGTCCGCCTTAAGCTCCGCGGCGAACGCCTTGTCCCGCGCCAGCATGGTGTTGAGGTCCAGGAACACGCCGCGGGCGGCCAGTTCGGCATAGGTCAATTCCCAGCTCATGAGCACGTCCGGGCATTTGCCGCCGGCGCAGAAGGTCGATAGCTGTTGCATCACGCCCGGCCCCGACAACAACGGCCGAACCTTGATGTCTGGGTGCTGGCGTTGGAATTCGTCGACCACGCGCATTCGAGCATTGGCCTCGTCCGGGTTGGCCGAGAAAAAGAAGGTGAGCGCATTTTCGTCGTCATCGGAAGCGCAGCCGGCGGTCCACGGTGCTACCGATGCCGCGGTCAGCGCACCGACCCCGCGAAGCAGCGTTCGCCGTCCGAACGGCTTGTCGAGCATGACGCTTCCTTTGGCCCTTGCGCCGGTCTCCCCGCCGGCTCTCTGACGTCCTTGCTACCCGCGGGGCCTGTGGTGTTGCTGGATGGCGGACAACTCTAAAGCGGGTTGCCGGACTCTTGGCCAGCGCGTCTTGTTTCCGGGCTATCTCGAGCACGGTGTCCGGCGGGGCGGGATCGTTGGGTGCGCTGTCGAACTCCAGGTCGACGATCACTTTGCCTTCGGCGAACGTCACATACGTCACCGCTTTTGAATTGTCGGGCGATTGGCCCACGGCTATCAGTCCATTAGTCCCGAGGTCGAACGGCTGCGGGGCGGTCGTGACGTATTTGCCGAAAGATGCCGCATGATCTTTGGCGCCCTGGGCGGCATCCGCCGGATCGAGAAAGACGACGACGAGGTCGTCGATACTGCGGGTGTGGTCGGGGTTGGTGAAGCTCACCGCCGCTCCGGCCACACCGCCGGGATTCTGCATCGGCGCCCCGGTGGTTGTGGCATCGGACCCGACGTCACTGGCCGGGATCAGCAGGTAGGTGTAGTCGGTCAGTGGTGCCGACCCCGACGGCGGTGCGCTCGACGTGGTCTGTGGTCGACGGCGCCGAACTGCGCTCGACGTCGAGGTTGACGATGACGCTGACGGCGACGTCGACGACGGGGATGACTTTTCGCTGCCGCCGCAGGCTGTTGCAACAATCAGCACCGAGGTGAGCCCAATTCCAACGCATGACGTTCCGCACCACACTCATCGTCTGCTCCATTCCATGACGCTATTTGTACGGCACTTATCACCCGCGCAGCAATACTAATGGTCACTGGCGCGGGGCCGAGCGTTCAGGCGGGAAAGTAACGGATTCGGTTGATCGCGTTGCGCCGCCAGGCCACGTCGGCGAACATGATGGCGCGCCCATGTCCGGAGGTGAGCGAGACCGCGACCGTGCTTCCCGCCCCGTTCATCTTGGTGACGGCGGCCCCGTCAAGTTGCGCACCGAGTTCGGCGAGGCCGAGCGCGTCGTCGTCACCTAAAGTTATTGCGGCGGTGGGTGACAGCGCTGCCCAGCACGGCGGGCACGTCGTCGCGCGCGAGGGCGCTGAGAAATATCTGCACCAGCTTCTTTTGCCGCGTACCCACCCGTCGGAAAGCCGGTCGCGAAACCCGCGGTGCCTCGCAACCCCTGGTTGCCCAGCAGGCCCCGGGACAATCGCAGGGCGGGCGACAGCGCTTGCGGTCCGCTGCGCAGGAATTGCCGCATCATCGCCGGCAACTCCCAATAGGCCCGCAGCTGCGGCAATCTGCCACTGGCCCTTCACTTCTGCTAGGTCTTCTCGCAGATCCTCTTCAAGGTCATAGCGCAGCAGGGCCGGAATGTGCATCGTCACGGCCGGACCCATTGCCACTTCTAGTTCAAGATCGCGCAGCACGACGGGACCGGAGACGATATCGAGATCGCGATGGAATGTGATGTCGCGCGGCCCGATGAAGGTGTCGTAAAAGCGGCCGATCTGGGCGTGTCCCACGTGCGGCCGCGAGCCCACCGGATCTTCGATCCGACCGTCGGCGGTGAACAGCCCCACCCAGCCGGCGCGGTCACGCGCGGCGGCCGCCTGAGGCGACCGTTCCACCGCGGCGAGCAGCGCCGCCCGCTGTCTACCGGCGTCACGGGAGCTCCGCACCAACTCGACGCCGGCCGCCCGCATCTCCGCCAGTGCCACTGTCCGCCGAATCCGCCGCCACACCCGCTGTCAGGTCAATGAGCACCCTGGTGGCCAAGCCGGCCCGTGCCGCGTCCTCGGCTGTCCGCCGAACGCAATAGTCGGTGGCGATGCCGACGATGTCGACCGCGTCGACTCGCCGCTGCCGTAACCACTCAAGTAGGGGGGTCTCGTTCTCGTCGACGCCGTCGAAGCCGCTGTAGCCCGCGGTGTAGGCGCCTTTACGGAAGACCGCCTCGATCGCGGCCGTGTCGAGGCCGGGATGAAATTCCGCACCTTTACTTCCCGCGATGCAGTGCGGTGGCCACGACGACGAGTAATCCGGTTGGTCGGAGAAATGGTCGCCGGGGTCGATGTGGAAGTCCTTGGTCGCGACGACATGCGGGTAGCTGGGCACGGCAGCCAGGTAGTCGTTGATCGCAGGACGCCAGGGCGGCGCCGCCGCCGACCTCGAGCGAGCCGCCCGCACAGAAGTCGTTTTGCACGTCGACGATGATCAACGCTCGCACGCCGCTCCACCCTATCTATGCCCATCCACGGATGACCGTTCGGTTTGTTCGCCGGTACACCGGGTATGCCCCGACACATGTTGATCCGCAGAATCGCCCGGCCCCTGTTATCGATTGCGTTTATCGGCCAAGGGGTTGACTCGCTGCTCAACCCCAAATCGGCGGCGCAGGCAGCGGCGCCCGCAGTGGATGGTCTGCGGACGTTGCCGGATCCGGTTGGCAGCAGCATTCTGACCGACCCCGAAACGTTCGCGCAGGTCAACGCGGCCGTTCAGATCGGCGGCGGGCTGCTGCTGGCCACCGGCAAACTGCCCCGCATCGCCTCGGCCGCCCTGGCGTTCACCGTGCTACCCGCCAACCTCGGGACGCACATGTTCTGGAACGAGGTCGACCCGGAGGTCAAAGCCCGGAAGCGGCAGCAATTCCTGACCGATCTGAGCCTGTTGGGCGGTTTGATGATTGCGTCCGCCGATACCGCGGGCAAGCCGTCGTTAGGGTGGCGCGGCCGTCGGGCCGCCGAGCGGTTCTCCGAGCGGGTCTCGTCAGCGCTGCCGGGGTCCGATGACGCTGCGTTTGATCCCGACTTCGGCGAGCTCGGCGAAAAGATCGCGCACGGCCTGCAGGTCGGCGCCGAACGCGGCCGCGAACTGGCCAGCACCGCCGCCGAACGCGGCAAGCCCCTGGCCAAGAAAGCGCGCAAGCGCGGCGAGAAGCTGGCCGACACCGCCCGGGTGCGTGGGGCAGAGTTCGCCGACGAGGCAGTTGCGCGGGGCAGTCACCTGGCAGATGTCGCGCGCGAACGCGTCGGCGAAGCTAGGCGCTAACCCGCCAGGAAAATCTCGATGATGGCGTCAACGCTGTCCCCGACGTCAACGGTGATACCTGACTCGTCGACATCAAGAGGTTCCAGGGTGTCGAATTGCGACCGCAGTAGCGCTTCCGGCATGAAATGGCCTGACCTGGCCGCCAACCTGCGGCGGATCATCTCCGGTGAACCGTCGAGATGTAAGAATTGGACGCGCGGGCAGTGCACCCGCAGCTGATCGCGGTATTTGCGCTTGAGCGCCGAACAACTCACTACCCCGGCCGGGTGACCGGCCAACCACCCACCGACTTTCTCCAGCCAGGGATAACGGTCGTCGTCATCCAACGGCTCACCGGCGGCCATCTTGGCGACGTTGGCCGGCGGGTGCAGCGTATCCGCATCCAGGAACGGCACCCCCAACCGTTGGGCGAGAGCCGAACCCACCGTCGACTTGCCCGAGCCGGACACTCCCATCACCACGATCGGCGATGGCGCGCTCACTCGGTCCCGTTGCTCCAGGTTGCGGTTCCATTCAATCCAGCCGACGCCGGTGCGGCCGTCGGTGGTGTTGACGCTGCCCCAGGCCCGCGCGAACTCGCTGACTCGTCCGTCGGTGGCGGTGAGGCGAACCGGGGCGTTCCCTTGCACCTCGACGTTGGCGGTGAGCTCTGCCCGGATCTAGGACCAGTGTCGCGTCCAGCGGTAACCCGTTGGCGTCGAATGCTTCCCGGGTATTCACCGCCTCCAGATCGATGATATTTCCGCCGGCGTTTTGCACATAGCCGACACTGACGCCTGGGACGCCCGGAATTCGTAAATTGAACCCGTGCAGGTGCGTCCCGTCATCGAGATGAAGGCGCTCCACACCCAATCCATGCTCCACCAGTCACGCACACCCCAGGAGTGGTCGCGCTGTCCTGGAACCGAATCGAACCGGTAGCTCGTCCCATCGACGCTAACGGTACCCGAGACGGTGCACGGGATCTCATAACGCGTCGCCAACCGGTACTTGTACGGCGTCCCGTCAGTGGCCCATACCAACTTCATCGTCAACTCGACGGGAGTTCCCGGCTCATCGCGTAACAGTGCCGACGGGTCCGCATACGACTGACCCTGCCCGCGCAGGTCGACGCGATAGCACTGCAGCGGCGCGCTGGCGGCGTGGTCGAGCTCTAGCTCGTCGGTGCGCACCACCCACGGATCGGACGGTAGCGGGACATCGAGAGCAATGGCGACGGTCGGCAGGTCGGGTCCGCACAGCAACGCCTGAACCCACGCGGTCCGCTGGTTGGCCACCAGGCCGAGGCGAAACCATCCGCCCAATGCCTGTGCCGGGTCGGCGAAGTCGGCGTACCAGCTCTCACTCCACAGGGGTTCGGCGGTCCGGGTGTGTGAAAGCTCGTCCTCCGGCGTTGGTCGCAGCGGCTCCGGCGATGTCGCGATTGGCAGCGTAGCCAGCCCATCGGTGTCCAATACGTGCTGGCAGTGCCGTTGCAGCATCGTCATGAACATCCGGTCGCCCCGCTCGGTGCGCTCCACCAGCATCGACGAGACGATCGCCATCATGACGCCGAAAAAGCCTTGCCGGCGTACGCCTTCCCTGACATCGGCAAGAGTGACCGGCGCCCCCGGCCCCAGCGCCTCGTGGTAAGCCCGCAACAGCGTGTCGTACTGTGCGCGACGATCTTCGGACCGCAGCGCGCAGCCGAGGAAGTAAGCAAGGTCGGTCAGTGCCGGGCCCCAGGAAACCGTCTGCCAGTCGACCACCGTCAGCGCGCGGTCCGCTCCCTCGGTGCCGAACAACATGTTGTCCAGCCTGTAGTCGCCATGGACCAGACCGCGAATTCTGGCCCCTTCCGCCTCCTGGGCCAGGTAGCCGTCGAACGCGGCAACCAGGCGTTCGCACACTATTCGGTGCTCCGGGGCGATCTGGTCACCGAAACGGTCGATGAACCCGGCGTACAGCGGGGTAATCATCGCCTGGCTCAGCGGTGCCTCGCGGTTGAGCCACGGCACCTCGGCCAACGACGTGTCGCCGAGCAGGGGGCCGTGCAGTCGTCCCAATTCGACGACGGCGAGGCTGGCTTGTTCGGTTGTGGCGCCGGCTATTTCGTCGCCGACGACCGCCGGACCGGCATCCCCCAGCAACAGATCAAAAACCCCTGTCGCATCGACCGAGGCGTGATAACACGGCGCGATCGGGCCGCCCAGGCGTGGCGCGACGTCCTGGTAGAAGCGGACCTCGCGCTCGTAGAGACCCAGCGCTGCCCCGGTTTGCCGGCTCATCGGATCGGTGGCCGCAACCTTTAGCACTACCGACTCCGGCCGGGGGCGTCCGGCAACCGCGTCCTCGTAGTCAAGCCGGACCCGATAGCACTCGCTCATCTGACCAGTGCCGATGCGTTCCACTCCGAAACCGGCGATGGCCCCCGCCCCGATCGCCTCGGTTAACCAGGACGCCGTGAGATCGCTGGGTTGCTCGATGACTTGCTCGGTTTTCGGGGTCATGACAGTCAGCGTGCCAGGTCACTGCGCCAGTGAGAAGCCTTCCCATGCCATTCGCCGCTGCGGGTGCGGATCGAACTCGACTCGGCACCTGCGGTCGAAGACCATGACGGCGCGATCGTCGGCGGTATAGAGAGGCCAGTCGTCGCCCGGCACCCCGGCGCGGCTGAACGACCGCCACCGCCGTTGCACCTGGTTGCTGACCCGTAACGCGGCGCGCTGGTCGGCTGCGGCGGTCAGCAACGCGCCGAACCTGGTGCGGTAGAAATCGAATACCGCAAGCAACTCGGTGGCATGGGTGGCTCCCAGACCCGACCAGCGCAGTGTCCGTGGGGCGTAGTCGTACCGGTACAGGTAGGTGGGTGCGTGGCCGCTGTGCGCCTCGGCGATCTGCCACGCTGCTGAGCTGAAGGCGAAATCGCCGCCGAGTTGAATGCATGCCGACGACCCCGGGTACCCGGGGTAGGCGGCGGTAATGCGTTCGCGGGTGGCCGGTTCCGCGTCGGCAAGCAGCTCTTCGATCATGGCTTTGTTCGTCGGCAGCATTCGCAGGAAGCGGGTGAACAACCGACCCTCGTCGGCGTTGGTGCCCACGATGAGCGGCAGCCGTTGCGCCCGACCGCATTGCATCGCCTCGAGGGGGTCCATCGGCAGACAGTCGTCGCCGACGACCGGACCAATCGGGAAGGCACCCAACCTGTTCCGCATGCCCTCATCGATCAGACGATGCTGCGCATCCACCAATTGCGCCGTGGTCGCCCGCAGCAGCGCATCGGCGGCGTCCTCGGTCCGCGCGCCGAGCAGGTCGGCGTACCGCTTCGCGAACTCCGCCGCGATCTCTTTCGATCGCACCAGGCCCGCCGCTGGGCTCTCCGAGATCGCCCGGACGAACAGACCTTCGGCAGCGGGCACCGTCAGCAACGTGGCGGTAATGCACGCGCCAGCGCTTTCGCCAAAGATGGTGACATTGCCGGAGTCACCGCCGAACTCGGCGATGTTGTGTTGCACCCACTGCAACGCCAGCACCACATCACGCAGGTACAAGTTGCTGTCGATGGTGATATCTGATGTCGAAAGCGACGACAAGTCCAGACATCCCAGCGCGCCAAGGCGGTAATTCACCGACACGTATACACAACCGCGTCGGGCCAAGGCGGCGCCGTCGTACAGCGGGGTCGCCGAGCTGCCCATCATGTATCCGCCGCCGTGCACGAAGACCATGACCGGCAGCGGATCGTCGGCCGGCTCTTCCGGCGTCACGACATTAAGGGTGAGGCAGTCCTCGCTCATTGGTCTGGTATCTGCCGATCACCGAGCATCGTGTATCGACGCTCCTGTGGCGCACAGTTGGTAAAGCCATGGCAGTGCCGCACACCGGACCAGGGCTGGGCCGGCTGCGGTGCTCGGAATCGCAGCGGCCCCACCGGCGGCCTGGCATACGGGATGGATCGCCAGCGGTTCACGCCGTCGCGGGTGAATCCTTCGACGATGCCGGCGGCGGTGTGGGCGCGCAGAGTGCGCTCATGCATAACCCGACGGTAGTCGAGGCGGCGCCTTGGCGCCCAAATCCGGCATGGGCGGCTAGCCTGACGGAATGCGGATCGCCGCACTGATCGCAGTGTCTTCCCTGGGTGCCGGGCTGGTTGCCGGATGCTCACACACCGGCTCCAGCCAGTCGGTCCAGACGCCGACCAGCACCCAATCGGTCAGCAAACCTTCGGCGGCATCGACGCCGCCCGCCGCCAGGGGCGGCGATCTCGGACGTCATTGCGTGGATCGAGGCCGGTCACCCCGCCGATCCCGCCCGCTATCACGCCGTCACGCGCGACGGCGTCAGCACCCCGTTGGGTAACGACCTCGCCTTCACCGTGGCGGCCGCGCCCCCCGGCCGCCCAGTCGTATGCACGACGGATGCCAAGCACACCGCCGGCGCGCTGACGTGCCTGGTCGAACTGGCCAGTCCCCCACCCCGGCCCGAGACCGCCTACGGCGAATGGAAGGGCGGCTGGGTCGACTTCGACGGAACGAACCTGCAGATCGGGGCGGCCCGCGGCGATCCGGGTCCGTTCGTCAACGGCAATGGACCCGAGTTGGCCAACGGGGACTCGTTGTCCTACGACGACTACCGCTGTCGCGCCGACAAAGTCGGCCTGTTCTGCGTGAACTACGCCCATCAGTCGGCGGCCCGGTTCAGCAGCGCCGGAATCGAGCAGTTCGGTTGTCTGAAGTCGGTTCCGGCGCCCGACGGCGTCGGGACGGCGTTCAGCTGCTGAAGTCGCGCTGACAACAGCAGTTTCGGCGTGCGACCATTTGCCGATGGACTCCGACGATCCCGAGACGCGTATCGCCGAAATTGGAACGTCAGCTCGCTCAGCAGAAGCGCATCGCTGAGCTGGAGCCGTAATTACGGGATGCTCATCGGGATAGTCGTCGGCGGAGGTGGCATCTGCGTCGGTGGCGCGGCCGCACTGATCGCAGTTTTCCCATCAAGCGCGCTGTGGACGAGCGCGAACTTCCAATGCGTCAGCGCTGCCGGCTCGTATTACGCCAACAACCTCGCGATCGCCGGCCTGCAGACCCTTGCCATCGCGCTGGTGCTGGGTGGCATCTTCCTCGCCGTCAAGATGTTCCGGCGGCCATGATCATCGCGAAGAGCTCGGCCATCTCGTCCGCGGTTCCGCCAGGCACCGTGTAGTCCGCTTCGTCGCGGATCGTGTCCAGCTGATCACGGACCTCCTCGATAGACAGCGTCGGGCTGTAGAAGCCCTTCGTCCTGCCAATGAAGAATCGCGAAACATGACCCGCGCCAACGGTATAGATCTCCCCCGACACTGGGCAGTCGCGGTGGGTCAGGAAGGCCGCCACCGGAGCCACCAGCGCCGGCTCCAGCTTCTTCAGGTATTGGCTGACGAGGTCATCCAGTACTGCCTGTGCCGCTGGATCGTCCGGCTGGCCGGCGCCCTCAAGAGAGTGCGCCAACATCCGCGTATAGGCGATCGGGGCGATGGCATTGATCTTGATGTCGTCGCTGCCGACTTCCGCGGCCAGCACGCGGGTGAGGCCGATCAACCCGGTTTTGGCGGAGCCGTAGTTGGTCATCCCCGGAGAGCCGAGGATTCCGGCCGCCGAGCAGGTGTTGAGGATCCGGCCATACCCCTTCTCGCGCATCACTTTCCACGCCGGCCTGGTCACGTGGAACGCGCCCCTCAAATGCACATCCAGCAGAGGTTCGAACCTGTCGGCGGTCATTTCTTCGAACGGCGCGTCACTGACGATGCCCGCGTTGTTGATCAGGATGTCGACGCGGCCCCAAGTGTCTAGGGCGGTGTCGACGATCGCTTGTCCGCCTTCGGGTGTGGTCACGCTGTGGCTGTCGGCGATGGCCTCACCCCCGAGATCCCGGATTTCGGACGCGGCAGCATCCGCCGCTTTCCTATCCGAGCCATCCCCGGTCACCGACCCGCCGATGTCGTTGACCACGATACGCGCGCCCCGCGATGCGAGCAGCAGCGCGTACTCCTTGCCCAAGCCACCACCGGCGCCGGTGATCACGGCGACCTGTTCGTCGAAGCGTAAGTCGGTCGCGGTCATTACATCCCTAAGGTTAGTCCGATTTTCCGTCACCAGCTGACGGAAGCTCCTTCATTCCGTAAATGTCTGATTCTTTGAAGCTCAGCTCGTCCGCCGGCACCGCCAATTTCAGCGTGGGTAGGCGGCGTGCCAGTGTGGCGAAAGCGATCTGCATTTCAACGCGGGCCAGGTTCTGTCCGATGCATTGGTGCGCGCCGTAGCCGAAGCCCAGATGCCCGCGGGTGTTTCGGTCGATGTCGAAGACTTCCGGATTGTCAACGAAGTCGGTGTCCCAGTTTCCCGCTGGCACATTCATCAGCACCATGTCGCCGGCCCGGATCAACTGGCCGCCGAGGATGAAGTCTTCGGTCGCCACCCGGTCCACCTGGGTGTGCACGATACTCAGATAGCGCATCAGCTCTTCAACGATTCTCGCGATAACAGTGCGATCGTCGGTCTGACCGAGCAGCGCGAATACGCCGGGATGCTGCAGCAGCGCAACCGTGCCCAGGGAAATCATGTTGGCTGTGGTTTCGTGGCCCGCGACCAGCATGGCCATCCCGGACAGGACGGCGGTCGGGCGATTGAGCTGACCGGTGGCAATCTGCTCGGTAACCAAGCGGCTGATCAGGTCGTCGCCGGGATCGCGCTCCTTGCGATCCACGAGTTCCTGAATGTAACCAAACATCGAAGCGAAGGCTTGTGCCTTTTCCTCCGCGGAGGATTTCGTGTCCAGGCCAACCGCGGTGAACTGCTGGAATGGCCCGAGATCCTCGGACGGCACCCCGAGCAGCAGCGCGATCACCAAGGATGGCACCGGCAACGCAAAGTCGCGGACCAAGTCGGCCGGCGCCCCGTTGTCGGTCATGTCGCCGAGATGTTGGTCGACAAGTTCCTGAATCCGGGGCCGCATCGCTTCGCACCGCCGGAAGGTGAAGTCGCCGGTCATCATGCGCCGCAGGCGTTGATGCTCGGGGTCGTCCGCGCGCGCGAACATGATCGCTGCGTCTTCCGTGTCTTGCGAATTCAGAAAGTCGGGGATGGTATCCGCGGACAGGCGCGGATCCACCAGCGCTGCTCTGATGTCGTGATAGCGGCTCACCACCCAGGTCGGCTCGCCGTGGTACATGGCCCGTCGCAGCCCGGGTTCGTGGCGCCAGTCGCTGAATTCAGCGGGAGGGTGAAGCGGGCAGTGCGCGGCGCGCGGGACAGGCATGACCGGAAGGTCAGTTTCGGAGTGCAGATCGGAAGATGTTGACATCAACGGTATTTCCCCACGGTCGGCTTATATTTCGGTATAAGAACGTGCTCACCAGCTGACGAGAAGTTCCTTCATGCCGTAAATATCGGTCTCTTTGAAACTAAGCGCATCCGGCGATTCCGCCAGTTTCAGGCCCGGAAGCCGCCGCGCCAATGTCGCGAACGCGATCTGCATTTCAACGCGAGCTAGGTTCTGTCCAATGCATTGGTGGCCGCCGTAGCCGAAACCCAGGTGCCCGCGGGTATTTCGGTCAACGTCAAAGTTCTCAGGGTCCTCGACGAACTCCGCGTCCCAATTCCCGGCAAGCAGGTTCATCATGACGAACTCCCCGGCCCGGACCAACTGGCCGCCGATCATCAGGTCTTCGGTTGCCACGCGATCGACCTGGCTTTGCACGATGGTGAGGTAGCGCATCAGCTCTTCGACGATGTTCGCGATGACGGCAGGATCGTCGGATTGCCCGAACCGCTCGAAAACGTCGGGATGTTGCAGCAGCACAACCGTTCCCAACGCAAGCATGTTGGCGGTGGTTTCGTGGCCGGCCTGCATCATGATCACGCTTGTCATGGCGGCGGTCGCATGGTCGGTCTGGCCGGTCGCGACGTATTCCGTGACAAGGCGGCTGATCAAATCGTCTCCAGGTTCGCGCTCTTTGCGCTGCACCAGCTCCTGTATGTAGGCAAACATAGCGGCCATGGCCTGCGCCTTTTGCTCGTCGGTGGACTTTTGGTCCAGCCCAACGGTGGTCTCACGCTGGAAGAGCCCGAGATCTTCGGGCGGCACCCCGAGCAGCAGCGCGATCACCATCGACGGCACCGGCAACGCGTAGTCGTGGACGAGGTCGGCCGGCGGCCCGTTGCCGATCATCTCGCCGAGATAGTGGTCGACCATCTCCTGGATGTGCGGTCGCATCGCTTCGCTACGCCGAAAGGTGAAATTGCTGGTCAGCATGCGCCGCAACCGATGGTGCTCGGGATCGTCGGTCCGCGCGAAGATGACGCCTGCGCCCGGTGGCAACATGGACTCCGGGATCGTCTTCGCGCTAAGCCGCGGATCGACCAGCGCTGCTCGGATGTCCTGGTAACGGCTCACTACCCAGATCGGATTGCCGTGGAACATCGCCCGTTGCAGCCCGGGTGCGTCGCGCCAGTCCGCGAATTCGGGCGGGGGTGCAAGCGGGCAGCGCGCGGCCCTCGGAAGTGGGAGCACAGGGAGATCGACCTCGGAGTCGGACTCGGGGGCCTTGGAAGTTATTGACATATACCGCGTTTCCCATTAAGTGTCAGCTGGCTGCCAGTTATACTAACCTAGAGCTGCGGCTGATGGCAGTCAACTGTCAGTTAGGCTACGACGATGACGGCGGTTGAAGATCGGCCGTTGCGAGCGGATGCGGCCCGCAACGTTGCGCGCATTCTGCGCGCCGCACGCGACGTCTACGGCGAGCTGGGGCCCGATGCGCCGGCGGAGGCAGTCGCGCGCCGCGCTGGCGTCGGTGAACGGACGCTCTACCGCAGATTTCCGGCTAAGGCCGACCTGGTCCGGGCGGCCCTGGATCAAAGCATCGCCGAGGATCTCACGCCGGCGATCGACGATGCCCGTCGTGCCGATGACCCGCTGCGCGGCCTGACCCAGCTGATCGAAGCGGCGATAGCACTGGGAGCTCGCGAACACAATCTGCTGGCCGCCGCGCACCGGGCCGGGTCACTGACGTCCGACATGTCGAGTTCGCTCTACCAAGCACTCGATGACCTCGCGCGCCGAGGCCAGCAAGCCGGCCGCATTCGCGCCGATTTGGTGGCCGATGACATACCGAGGCTGATCGCGATGCTCTACAGCGTGCTGTCGACCATGGAGTCGGACAGCGAGGGCTGGCGGCGCTACGTCGCGCTGATTATCGACGGGATATCGCTCAATGAGCGGCAGCCGCTTCCCCCGGCTGCTGCTTTTCTTTATGCGCCGGGGCCGAACAGCTGGCCCCTTTAAAGGCTCAGTTGATCGTCACCCCGGCGTCGACTTTGAACTGCAGGCCCGTCACATATCGAGACTCGTCGGACATCAGGAACAACACCGCGTTGCTGACGTCGACGGGCTCCACGGCCGGCGTGGGCATCGCATTGATGAAGATGGGCACCAGGTCGGGCCGTAACTCGCCCAGCGCGGTTCCTATGGATGGCGGGATCATCCCGGTGGGGCAACCGGTGGGATGCACGGAATTGACACGCACGCTCTGCGCCGCCAATTCATTGGCCAAACCCAACGTCAGACCGACGACGCCATGCTTTGCGGCCGTGTAAGGGAGTTGAAGTGGAAATCCTTTGATAGCGCCAGCCGAGCTGATATTCACCAGGCTGCCGCCGCCTTGATTCAGTAAGTGGGGAATCGCGGCCGCGCAGGTATTCCACACGCCGATGAGGTTCACATCCACTACAGTGCGCCAGTCGTCGAGAGTCGTTCTGTCCCATGTCCCGATCGTCAGCACACCGGCGTTGGCCACCGCCCCGTCCAGGCCCCCTAGCTCGCCGACGCCGTCATCGACGGCCTTGCGCAACTCGGCATCGTCGCGGACGTCGACGGCACGACTCACACAGCGACGGCCGAGCTCGGTCACCAACCGCACCGTCTCAGCGAGGTCATCCTCGGTGGCCAACGGATATTCGATCTGCGGCAGCGATTCGCAAATATCGACCAGGATCAGGTCGGCACCTTCCTCGGCAAGCCGCACCGCGTGACTGCGCCCCATACCGCGGGCGGCACCGGTGATCAGAACACGCTTCCCCGCAACTCGTCCCGAAGCTGATGTCGTCATGCGCCTTTCGGCTCGTTCCACATCAGGCCACGCATGGTCGCCGACTGGGGGATGTCCTCCACGGCGATCAATCCACTCGGCGCGCGACAGACCCAGTCGATCGCGTTGACCACTCGAGCCGCCGTCGAGATGCAGCCCGCGTCAGTGGAATCAAGAACCGGATGCGACACATGGGTGTTAATCTCCACCCGCGGTTCGCCCTCCACGACGACACGGTGCACGCCGGTTTGACCATCGGGCGGGAACTCCCAGTCGGGCGCCGCGGCGGACGTGAGCCTCGTGACGTGCTCAAGCGTGATCACCGGTTCGCCGTCACGGACCCCCTCGGTGGCAAACCGAACCGCGGCCATTTGACCCGGCTGCACCGTCATCATTGTGCAATCAATGCGCTCCGGCGTGAACCAGCGTTCACTACGCTGACGCACCTCGTCGAGTTTGATTTCGAGATTGTCCGCCAGACTGCGCACCTGGCCGCCCCACATCGACACGATCACCCCCGGCAGGAATAGCATCGGCGGCTCGTCCTCCGGAGCCATCCCGAAACCCATTGCAGCACCGGTAAAATCGGCATCGTCAAAGTTACCGTAGTCGAAAATCTCCTGCACGCTAATCGACGAGACCCGGGTGGTCAGGCTGACCGCAGAATGCACCAACGTATCGCCGGAGAAGCCCGGGTCGATTCCATTGACGTAGAGGGAGGTGTTGCCGGCCTCACAGGCCTGCTCCATGGGCGCCCGCAACCAGTCGTCGGCATGGTGCGGAGTGACCAGCCAGACCATCGAGGTCGCGACGACGTTGGTGCCGGCCGCCAGAAACCTGGCCATCTGGTCGATCGCCTCCATCGGCCGGGTCTCGCCCTGTGATGTATAGACGACGCAGTCGGCACCGAGGTCTATCAGGGCGTCGATATCGTCGGTGGCGATGATGCCCGTCGGTTGATCGAGCCCGCACAGCTGCGCCGCATCCCGGCCGATCTTCTCCGAGCTTGCGGCGTGTACACCGACCAGTTCTAGATCCGGCCTACCGATGATCGCCCGTAACGAATGCCGTCCTACGTTGCCGGTGGAAAACTGGATTACTCTGCGCATGGCTCCCCTTCTCGTCCTCAGGATCAGTAGTCGGGTATCGGAAGCGGCGAATTGTTCGAGTCGATGCCGCCATCGACGTGGAAGGTCGCGTTGGTGGCGTAACAGTCACGCGTGCACAGATACACCGCGAGCCGTCCAAGATCCTCGACGTCGCCCAGGCGATGCAGTGGCGTGGACTCTTGCATCTTCTCCAGGGACCCGGGCATCAGGTCCAGGCTGCCCTTCAGTCCGTCCGTGGCGAACGACCCAAGCGCGATGGCATTGACGCGGATCTTCGGCGCCAGTTCTTGCGCCATGGCGCGGGTAAGCGCTTCCAGGCCGCCCTTGGCGACGCAGTAGGCGGCCAATGCACGAATGCCAAACCGGGCGGAACCCGACGAGATGTTGATGATGGAGCCGTGTCCGGCGCTGAGCATGTGTGGGGCCGCGAGCTGACTCATGATGAACGCAGACGTCACACACCAGTCAAAGGTATGTCGGAAATCCTCGTCGGTGATGTCCAGGAACCGGCCGTACGTCGAGCCGCCGACATTGTTGACCAGAATGTCGATGCGGCCGAAGCGCTCGATGGCGGTGTTGACGACACGCTCACCGTCCGAACGGCTTATCGCGTCCGCGACGAGTGGAAGCCCCTTGCCGCCGGCCTTCTCGATGCCCGCCATTGAGCCGACGATTTCAGACTCGGTTCGTGCGGTCCCGACAATCGTTGCGCCGGCCTCCGCCAGCACTCGGGCAATGCCCGCGCCGACGCCGCGCCCGGCGCCTGTGACGATCGCGACCTGGCCATCCAGTCTGAACTGCTCCAATGCCATGCGGACTCCTCCTGATGGGTGCGACGGTGCACCGGCTCAATCTAAGAGGCTAAGCTGACTTAAGTCAATGAATTTCCACCCAGCACGGGCTGAGTCGCAGCAGGATAGGGTTCTGAGTTACTCTCGGTCAACGGCGAGAAGGAAAACAAATGGCTGTGGCGGACAAGCTATCTGCGCGTGAAGCGAAGCGATTGCAGACGCGGGAGCGACTGATGGGTGCGGCAATCGCGGAGTTCAAGAGGACCGGCATGGCCGAGGCGGATGTCAGCGCGATTGTGGCCGCGGCGGGGGTCGCCCACGGTACCTTCTTCTTTCACTTTCCGACCAAGGAACATGTCCTGCTGGCGTTGGAGCGGCGAGAAGAAGACCGCATCGCCAAGCAGTTCGCGCAATTCTTGAAGTCGGAGCATGACCTTGCGTCCGCGTTGCACGAGGCTGTGCGCCTGGTGGCGGGGCTGGAACGTCGGCTAGGTGACATGTTGTTCAAAGACTTTCTCGCGGCGCACTTCTCGCAGACCCGGCCGCCCGCCGAGGACGGCCGCGATCACCCCCTGATCGTTTTGGTCGCGCAGGAGATTGCGCGTGCTCAAGAACGCGGTGACACGGATCCTGAAGTCACTCCGATGAACAGTGCGGTGTTCTTCTTGCTGGGTCTCTACGCTCTCCTGATCGCCCTACACGACTGGCCGACCCGTGACGCACTGCTCGACGACTACGTAGCGAGGACGCTGCGGAGCATGAAGCTTTAACTGTCCCTAGCGCACCACGCCGCGCAGCGGCATCAGCCCGAGATCGAAGTGGGTCATGAACCCCGGTGGGGCTTCGCAGACGGCTGGAATCGCGTTCGCGGGGCCCATTGCTGTCCAGGTGTAGCCGGGCTTCGGGTAGTTGCCCTGCGGATCGGCGGGCGCTTGGAGGATCAGCTCGGTGGGTTCGTCGCCGTCGATCACGATGCGGTAGTGGTAGTGATTGCCCCAGTCCGGCCTCGGGTCAATGGCGTCGTATTCGTCCATCGTGTACATCTCGTGGAAAATAATGAAGGGCTTGCCGTCCACCCAGGTCGTCCACTTGTGATGCTGGGAGGCGACCTGGCCCTTCTTGATTGAGCCTTTGAAGCCCGGCATGTCGCTGTCCGGGCCGCCTTCGAAATGGATGTCGCGCGTGGCCACCCCTAGATCCACGTCCGTGGTGTATTTGTCGACTTTCTTGCCGAGTCCATCGACGATCATGGCCATCGACTGTGCGAACAGCGGCCACGCGTTACCCAGCAGATTTGGTCCGGACCGGAACTCTTCGGGAGTGTTGCCCATTCCCATCTCGTGCAGGTACTTCAAGGTGTCCTTGCCGAAATTCACCGTCTCATAGATGTTTATGGATTCGATCCGGCTCACGATCCGGGCTGCCGTTAAGACCAACAGGTCGCCCGCGAATCCGGGGTTGACACCGCCTGCGTGGAACGATGTGCCGCCCTCGAGGCATGCTGCCTCGATCTTGTCGATATCGGCGGCGCTATGTTCAGTTCGATACCACCACGCGCCACCAGAGGCGACGACGTTCTTGCCCTGGCGCAGCAGGCGCGCAACTTCGTCGGGATCGGACCACAGAGGAGCATAAAATACGCAATCGCAGTCGAGCGCTTCGATAACGCCCTTGTCGTTGGTCGCTTTTACACCGCCCGGCGCCAAACCAGCGAGTTCGCCGGCGGTCTTGCCGATCTTCTCTTCGCGGTTGCAAAGCACACCAACAACCTCATAGTTGGGGTTGTTGTAGAAATGGCGAAGCCCGATCGTCCCGACGTTGCCAACGCCCCACTGGATGACGCGATACTTCTTATCGACGGGGACCTTGATCGTGCTTATCTCGGCTGGCGACGTGAGCGACATTGCTACTCCTCGGTATTCATCGACGGCCTAAGAACTGGCCAGGGCGACTTAGCGCTCGCTCGAAGCGTAGGTGCGTGCGCAGCCTTGTGTCAACGATATTTGACTGACTTCCGTCAGTATCAGGTTTACGGGCCTGCCGTCACTTCACACGCTAGTGACGCTATGGTCGAGGTAGTGGCGACCACCGGCGTATCCGATTCGCCGTCTAACGATGACTCTGGTCAGTTGTTATGGTGGATACGCTTGATCGAGATCGCTACGCCGGGCGTCGAGGAGGGTTTGTGAATCGACCGAAGCTGCACGAGCGCAATGTCGGCGACGCTGGTACGAAGGCCGCGTTGTCGTTCGAAGAACACATGGAGCAATCGGCGCTCGCGCAGCGTCAGGCCGACAAATGGCTGATATCCGGCAGCTTGCTGATCGGAACTGCGGCCCTGGGCATCTTCGGATTACCGCTGTTCCTGCGCGGGGTGTGGTTACTTCGCCGTGCGCAGCGGGACGGGCTGTCCGTTCGGCCGATGCTCGTCACGCTCATCGGCTACCTCGTCATCATCGACTCCGCCATCAACACGGTGGGTTGGGCCCTCGATCTGGTCGCCAATCACACTCTGCTGGCACGCGTGCTGCTGAACGGGTGGGGCAACATGTTCGACGCGGGCTACTTCTGGCACTACAACGAGCTGTGGCTCGGTGGCGCATCGGGACCCGGCGAAAAGGCGATGGAGGTCGGCCTGATCCTCACCGTCTTCACGATGCGCATCGCCGCGGCAATCGGGTTTTTGCAGATGAAGCGGTGGGGCCATCAGTGGCTGGTCGTTACCTGCTGGATGGGCGTGGTGATCTGGTCCGCCTACGTGTTCAACATGACGATGTTCGCGGACGTGCGCTACGCGGGTGTCGTGTTCCCGGTTATCGGTTGGTGGCTTTACGACATCTTCTACATCACACCGTTCCTGGCAATCCCGTACCTGCACACGGTGAATCGCGAAATCTTCTCCGACTGACGCTTAGATGACCCCGAGCCGTTGGAATGTGTCTTTGACTCCATCCTTCCACTAGACGGCACACGCACCGATCAGCCAGTCGCGGCGGGTGTTGTCGAAGACAAAGGAGTCGAAGCTGATGGCGCCATGGCCCCGTCCTTCCGGTGATCGCCGCACTGCGTCTCAATACTTCGTAGGTGGTTCGAAGTCGCGCGGTCAATGCTTCTCACTGACTGTTTTCATTGACTAATATCAGGATGGAATCGGCCCGCACCATGCGTAAACGCCATCTCTACTAGGCGCTGGGTTGCGAGCGCCCGTGCCGCAGCCTCATTTCACCATTGACTTAGGTCAGCCAGTGCACTACAAAGAGACACGATGACGCAGCAGGTCAAGCACTCCGCCCGCGAGACGCGCCGGCTGCAGACGCGTCAGCGGATCCTCGGCGCGGCGATAGCCGAGTTCAAGCGTTCGGGCATGGCGGGAGCTGATGTGGGCACGGTCGTAGCCGCAGCCGGCGTCGCGCACGGCACGTTCTACTTCCATTTCCCCACCAAAGAACACGTGTTGCTCGAGTTGGAGAGACGCGAAGAAGCGCGGATCGCCGCCGAATTCGCCAGGTTTCTAGAACAAAACCACAACTTGGAAGCCACGTTGGCCGAGGTCACCCACCTTGTGCTGGGGCTAGAGCGGGTACTCGGGCGGCAGCTCTTCAAAGAACTGCTGGCACTTCACTTCTCACCGTCCCGCCCCGAGTCTGATGGCTGGACCGATCATCCCGTGATCGTGTTGCTGGTCCGCGAGATCGAACGAGCCCGCGGCGACGGCGAAGTCCATCCGGAAGTCGACGCGTTCTACAGCGCGACGTTCTTCCTTCTCGGCATCTACGGCGTGCTGACCACGGACAACATCGACACCCGCGACATCATGCTGGCCAAACTGGTCGCATCCGCAGTACGGGGTCTCGAGGTCCGATGACCCCATCGCGCTGACGCGAACCAACAACGAGCACTAGCTATCAAGGAGGAGGTCTGCACATGGATTGGATCTGGGAGATCCTTCGCTACGTGGCCGCTTGGGGCGGTACCGGTCTGATCATCTGGTTCTGGTACTGGGTGTTCTCTAGCCTCGGCACGTTCTGAAGCGAAATGACTGAGCTCTCTGATGCGCACGCACTGGCGATCGAGCGCAGCTGCGCCCTGACGGCGGTTGCGTTGAGCGGTCAGCGTCGTGCGGGCGTACGGATGGTGACCGGCGACAAGCGCCAATTCGGTTTGAGCTCGGCGCTCGACTTCGTCTACGTTCCCTATCCACAGCTGTCGGCGGATTGGACCCGCAGGACGTTGACATGCGGTGTCGGGCTTCAATGTTCGCCGTCCAAGGAGAAAATCCTCGGAGTACCGCCTGCACCAGCTGTCGGCCCGAGAACTCAGGGCGCTCACGCTCGTCGAGGCGAGCGTCGGACTAGGTTGGATCGCGTCGAACTGGCCCGGTCTGCTGACGGAGTTCCGCCGTGTCTTGCCGGACCTGGAAATCGCACCCGGCGACATGAGCGCAACGGAGATGCTCAACCGCGCAATTGCGCTGGCCCGCACGGAGCAACCGCTGGGCATTCATCCGCTACTGGGCGGTTTGCCATCGGCCCACATAGTGCCGCAGGGATTGTCCGACAGATTGCGACGCAGCTTCGGCAGGATGCCTTGGACCACAACGCAGAAGCGGCTTCCGCGCGCCTACTCCGTTCCTGTGGGCGGGGACGGCGGGGTGCGTAACCCCAACCTGCCGCCGCCAAGTCGACCCAAGGACAATGACCTCGATATCACCCCGGAGCACCGGCCCGGGATTCCGTATCCCGAGTGGAATGCGTGGACCAAGAGCTTCATCCGAGACCACGTCGCGGTTCTCGAGCGGGCACACTCCGGCCATACTCGCCATCCCGGGGCCATCTCCGCCGACCTTCGGAAATGGTTCGAAGAACACACCCATCGCTCGATGAAGAGTCGCCTGGAAGACGGCTCCGATCTGGATGTGGACCAGTACGTCAGGCACTACATCGACGCAGCGACAGGTGGGGCGAGCCAACCACGTATCTTCCGCGAACTGCTGCCCAGCAACCGCGACGTCGCCACCGCCCTCCTCCTAGACGGAAGTTCATCGTTGGGCGTGCACGGCGGCCGGATCTTCCGACTGGAACTGGCTTGCGCAGACGCCCTTTCTCGCGCAATGAACCGCGCCCGCGAACGCCACGGCATCTTCGTGTTCACCGGAAACACCCGGCACCGAGTAGAAGTCCGCTGCCTGAAGGACTTCGAGGATCCCCGCTTCGTACCGCCGAGCGGCCTGGGGTTGCAGACTGGCGGGTACACCCGGCTCGGCGCACCATTGCGACACTTGACCAGCCGACTTTTGGCCCAACCGTCGGAACGGCGCCTGCTCATCGTAATCGGTGACGGCCTGATCTCCGATGAGGGTTACGAGGGCCGATATGCCTGGGCCGATGCTGCGCATGCGGTCGAGGAGGCCAACGACGCGGGCGTATCGCATGTATTACGTCGGCGTCGGACCGACCCGCGTCGACCCACTGCCGGAAGTGTTCGGGCCCCGCCGGTCCCAACGCATCCGACGAGTCGAGGAACTTCCGCGCGTGCTGGCCCACGTCCATCGTGAGCTGGTCGCCGCGTGACGACCGACACTTATTTCGCCAACGGCAACGAAGTTCAGCTGTTCGAACTGGCCTTTCACCGGCGCATACCCGTGATGCTCACCGGTCCGACGGGGTGCGGCAAGACCCGATTCGTCGAACATATGGGTGTGCTGTTGCGTCGCCCGGTGGTCACCATCAGCTGCCACGACGACCTGACCAGCTCGGATCTCGTCGGCCGCTTCATGGTGACCGGTGGCGATGTCGTATGGACCGACGGGCCGCTCACTAGAGCGGTTAAGGACGGCGCGATCTGCTACCTGGACGAGGTCGTCGAGGCCCGCCACGACTCGTTGGCGATCCTGCATTCGCTGACCGATCACCGCCGCGCGCTGTACCTCGACCGGGCCAACGAGGTTGTCGAAGCACCGGAGACGTTCATGCTCGTGTGTTCCTACAATCCGGCCTACCGCAGCTCGCTCAAGGAACTCAAACCGTCGCTGCGCCAGCGGTTCGTCACACTGCCGATGAATTATCTACCCGCCGATCGCGAAGCTGAGGTGATCGTCGCCGAGGCGGGTGTCGCAATGGCAACGGCCACGCGGCTGGTGCGGTGCGCGATCGCCATCCGCACCGCGGATGAGGCGTTCCACTTCGAGCCGCCCTCCACCCGGGTTCTGGTGACCGCAGCGCAGTTGATCGCCGCCGGCGCAACTGAATTGGAGGCCGCAGAAGCTTGCATCCTCGCCCCGCTCAGCACGGACGGTGCGATCACCGACGGTCTGCGCGAAGTTGCGGCGGCCAGCCTGGCCGCCCCGAAGCACACATTAGACACGAAATAGAAGGGAGCAATTCGACATGGTGGACCAGCAGGAGAAGAAGCGCAAGAAAGCGCTCATCATCTTCCAACTCGTCATCTACGGATACTTGCTGGCGATGTTCGGAATCCAGCTCTATATGTCATTTGCCCGAGGGTGGTGGGACCTGTGAATCTCCCTCTGCTCAACCACCATTCGGGGGTCAGCCTCGAGGATCACCACGACGAATCCCAGCAGGCCCAGCGCCGTGCCGACAAGTGGATGATTGTCGGTGCCGCCTTGATGGGCATGTGGGCTCCAGGCCTCATCGGGTTCCCCATCTTCATGCGCGGGGTCTGGCTGCAACGCCAGGCCTTGCGCGCTGGCCTGTCGGTTCGGCCGATGATCGTGACCCTGCTCGGTTATCTGGTCTTGATCGACGGAATGCTGAACAGTCTGGGCTGGGCCCTGGATCTTGTCGCCAACCACACCCTGATCAACCGGGTTCTGATGGTTGGTTGGGGCAACATGTTCGACGCGGGCTACTTCTGGCACTACAACGAATCCTGGGTCGGGGGCGCCTCCGGGCCAGGCGAGAAGGCCTACGTGGCGGGATTGATCCTCACCGTGTTTTCCATGCGAGTCGCCGCGGCGATCGGGTTCTTGCAGATGAAGCGTTGGGGTCACCAGTGGATGGTCGTCACCTGCTGGATGGGCGTGGTGATCTGGTCCGCTTATATCTTCAACATGACCATGTATGCCGACGTGCGCTACGCCGGAGTCGTGTTCCCGGTCATCGGCTGGTGGCTCTACGACATCTTCTACATCACCCCGTTCCTGGCGATCCCGTACCTGCACACGGTCAACCGCGAAATCTTCTCCGACTGAACAGCTTTAAGGAGCGCTGCTATGACTTCACCTACCGAAGAAAAAGACCCGGCTAAAGATGGCGAGGATCTCGAGCCCGGGACAACCCCGTATTACGCGCGGATGCACAAATGGATCAAGCGGGCGGTCATCGTGTGCCTGGTGGCGCTCGTCGTCGAAGGTGCGTTCACGTTGCCGTTCATGGCGGTCTACTACGGCTACCCGACGCTGAGCCTGACGGAGATCTGCAGCGAACTGCTGAAGGTCAGGTATTCCAACGACACGCTCGAGTGCAAGTACCCCTATCCGCCATTGGGACCGCCCGAGGGCGCTGAGGGTAAGGCCACCGCACAGGACGTATGGGGAATCCAGCCCGTCCCTAAGTATCACCGCCTCGGGTTCCGTGAACTGGTCAGGATTCACGACGAGCGAATCGCCCGCCAGCACGCCGCCGCACAGCAGGCGCCGCACCCATGACACGCAGACTGCGTGTCATCCAATGGGGTACCGGCAACGTCGGCAAGCACGCGGTCGCGGCCGTGCACGAACACGTCGACCTCGAGCTCGTGGGGGCGCTGGTCTACAGCGACGACAAGGCCGGACGCGATGTCGGCGAAGTCGTCGGGATGGACCCGATCGGTGTCATCGCAACGAAAGACGTCGACGAGATCCTGGCACTGGACGCCGACTGCGTGCTTTACCACGCCCAGGGTGACTGGAATCCGCCGGCCGCGCTCGACGACATTTGTCGCCTGCTGGCCTCCGGTAAGAACGTGGTGTCCACGGCGGTCACCGCGTGGATCTACCCGGCCAGCACCGATGGGGACGTCGTCGAACGGCTTGAGGCGGCCTGCGCCCAGGGGCAGAGTTCGTTTCACGGCACCGGCATCGAACCGGGCTGGGGCTCAGAAGTACTGCCCTTGACCATGTCCGGTCTCTTCCGCCGGATCGACTCGCTGGTGGTGCAGGAGCTGATGGACTACTCCACGTACGACCAGCCATTCGTGTTGTTCGACGTGATGGGCTTCGGTAAACCGCCCGAAACCCGGGTGCCCATGGACGAACCCGCTATCGGCGCACTGTCATTCAAGGCTCCACTAATGCTGGTCGCCGAGGGACTCGGCGCCACCATCGACGATTACGTCTGGGAGAGAGAGGTCGCCACCACCGACAAGCCGATCCACGTCAAGGCCGGCCGAGTCGAGGCCGGCACTGTGTCGGCAGTGCGATTCGCCTACACCGCCATCATCGAGGGGCGTCGCGCGCTGACAGTCGAGCACATCACCCGTCTCGGGCCGGATCAGGCTCCGCACTGGCCAAATGGGCGAGGCTGGAAGGTGACGGTCGAGGGCCTTCCGTCGATGGTGCTCGAGTCGCGGATCGCTATTAACGATGAGGACGACACCGACCAAGCCTGTCTGGGTACAGCCATGCATGCGGTGCACGCGATCGCGCCGGTCTGTGCGGCGGCTCCCGGAATCCGCACCTTCCTCGATCTACCGACCATCATGGGCCGCGGCGTCCTCTCGAACGGGCTTTCCCGTTGACCTACCGGGTCGTTCAGTGGACGACGGGAAATGTCGGGAAGAAGTCGGTGCATGCGGTGGTGACGAATCCAACGCTGCAACTTGTCGGGTGTTACGCGTGGTCATCCGATAAGATCGGCCGCGACGTCGGTGAGCTGTGCGGGATCGAAACGCTGGGCGTGCTGGCCACCGAGGACGTCGATGCGCTGCTCGCCCTCAAACCCGACTGCGTCGTGTACAACCCGATGTTCGCCAAGGTCGATGAGCTTGTCCGCATCCTCAGTGCGGGCATCAACGTGGTGACCACATCCGAATTCATCACCGGTCATCGACTGGGTGAAGAGCGTGGACGCATCGCCGAGGCCTGCGATTTGGGCGGTTCGACCATCTTCGGCAGTGGCATCAATCCTGGGTTCATACAGCTATTCGCCATCGTCACGGCCGGAATCTCGGACCGAATCGACCGAATATCCATTGCGGAGTCGTTCGACACGACGATCTATAACTCGCCGGCAACCGAGATTCCTATGGGCTTCGGCTATCCCATTGACCGGCCGGACCTTCGTGAGATCACCGCGAAGGGATCTGGCATCTTCCGCGAGGCGGTTCTGCTCGTCGCCGACGCCCTCGGAACAGAACTCGACGACATTCGCTGCGACGTCGAGTATGCACAGACCACCGAAGATTTAGAATTGCCCGGCGACTGGACCATCGCGGCTGGCTGCGTTGCGGGCATCGATGTCCGCTGGAAGGGAATTCTCGGTGGCCGCGAGGTCATCGAGATCCGTGGAGTGTGGACCAAGGGTCAATCGTTAGACCCCGCTTGGTCGACCGATTTCGGTTACACCATCACGGTTGAGGGCCGACCCACCATAAAGAGCACATTGAGCTTCGAGCCGCCGCCAGACTTTGTCGGCCAAACGCTGGACGACTTCGTCATGCTCGGGCTCACCATCACGGCCATGCCGGCCATCACTGCGATACCTGCTGTCGTTGCCGCGCCGCCCGGCATTGCGACCTACACCGACCTGCCACTGCTACTTCCACGCGGCGTTCTTTCGAAAGGATGAGAATGACCACCGAACAGGAATCCTCACAACTCCATCACGTCGTGTTCGCCGTCGCGCCGGAGCGGCACGCCGAGGTTGCAAAGCTGTTCACCGATCTCGGCTTCAGCTTCGAGAAATTAGAACTGACCGAACTCGGTTTGGACATTCATCTGGACTGGACCCGCGGTATCGAACTGATCAGCCCCGCTGCGGGATCGACCGCCACAGTGGCTCGTTTGGTGGCGGAGTTCCTCGACGGCCACGGCGACGGCGTGTACACGGTAGTGCTCAAGGTTCCGGGAGCCTCGGCGGCCGAAGCCGTGGCCGAGCGTTACGGCGCGACCACACGATTCCGGCAGGGCTTTGAAGGCGACGGCTCGTACCTCGAGGAGATCGATCTGTCGGTCTTGGGCCTGCCGCTCACCTTGCTGGCGACCAATCTGCCCTGATCGCCAATGAACGAATCGAAAGGAACAGACGCCGTGACCGAGGTTCATGACGCCCAGGGAATTCCCGTGCGGGACATGACCGATTTGCCAATGTCCTTCGACCGGGGCGCCGGTTGGGCCGAATTGCGGGACGCCGGGCCGGTGGTGTTGAGCGACGGATGGTATGCGCTGACCCGTCGAGACGACGTGCTGGCGGCACTGCGTAGTCCGAACGTGTTCTCCTCCAAGAAGGCGTTTGAGGTGGTCGGCAGCCCTCTGCCGCTGGTGCCGGCGGCTTTTGACCCTCCGGAGCACACCCGATTCCGGAAGATCCTGCAGCCGTTCTTCAGTCCGCATGCGCTCGCCGCGATACTGCCATCGATTCAAGCCCAGGCGATCGACATCATCGACTCGATCGCCGGACGCGAGGAGTGCGAGGTGATGGCCGACCTCGCGACTCCATATCCGTCGCAAGTCTTCCTGACGCTGTTCGGCCTGCCGCTGCAGGATCGGGAGCGGCTCATCAGGTGGAAGGACGCCATCATCGAATTGAGTATCCCGAACGCCGCCGGCGAAGCCCCAGATCTGACGCCTGCTTTGGAGCTGTTCGGCTACCTCACCGAGGCCATCGCAGCGCATCGGCAGGATCCGGGCGACGATGTCCTGTCGCAGGTGCTCGTGGGCCGGGACGCGCTTACCGATGACGAAGCCCTCGGAATGGCATTCTTCTTCGTTCTCGCCGGTCTGGACACCGTGACCTCGGCTATCGGGGCAGCAATGCTCGAGCTGGCGCGCCGTCCCGACGTGCGCATCAGACTTCGGGAAAAGCCCGCAGAAATAAGCGTTTTCGTCGAGGAGATCGTCCGACTGGAGTCGTCCGCGCCGGTCGTTCCACGGGTGACGACCGAGGAAGTGACCGTTGCCGGTGTCACGCTGCCAGCGGGCTCTCGGGTACGGCTGTGCCTCGGCGCGATCAACCGGGACGGCAGCGATGCGATATCCGGCGACGACCTGGTGCTGGATGGCAAGGTACACAAGCACTGGGGCTTCGGTGGCGGTCCGCACCGCTGCGTCGGCTCGCACCTGGCCCGGATGGAGATGAACGTCGTAGTGACCGAATGGCTCAGGCGTATACTTGATTTCGAGCTACCGCCCGGATTCCGGCCCGAGATAATCTGGCCATCCCCCACCAACACATTGGCGCAGCTGCCGCTGCGGATTCTCGCGCGGGAGACATCATGACCGTCGACATCGAAACACCGAACGTCTTCGACGCGGGCCTGCCGGCGCTCACCTATGAAGTCACCGAAACCCCACGCGAGGTCTACCCGCGGATCCGGGCGGCTCAGCAGCTCGCGCCGCTGGCAATAGGGCCGTTGGGGCCAGAGATCTTGGGCTACGAACTCGCCAGAGCCGTGCTTCGGGACGATCGGTTCGTGATCCCGCCGGGCCTGCACCTGACGGCCCAAGGTGTCACGTCGGGTCCGCTGTGGGACAGGGTCGTTGGCAGCATCATGTGCGCCGAAGGCGCCGAACACCATCGGCTGCGCAGCCTGGTATCGAAGGCATTCACGCCACGCGCGACCGCGCGTCTGCACGACACGATTGCCGATGTGGTCAACGAACTTGCCGACCGTGTCGCCGGTACTGGCGCCTGCGACATCGTCACCGACATCGCGCGGCCCTATCCGATCCCGATCATCTGCGCGTTGCTTGGTGCGCCCCGTGCAGACTGGCAACAGTTTTCGCTGTGGGCCGACGAGATTTTCAAGATGGTCAGCTTCGCCGTCAACCTCGTCGATGAAGTGCCGGCCGTCTTGCGCGCGTGGGGCGAGCTCGACGCTTACGTCGACGACATGATCGCCGAACGCCGACGGAGTCTGACTGACGATCTCCTCTCGGACCTCATCCGCGCTGAGGACCATGGCGATCGGCTCAGTGCCGACGAACTGCGGATGACGGTGGCCAGCTTGTTGGTGGCCGGAACTGACACCACCCGCAATCAGTTGGCTGCTTCCTTGCAGGTGTTGTTCGATCACCCCGAGCAGTGGGCGATGCTGCGCGACCATCCGGAGCTGGCGATGGCCGCGGTCGAGGAATCGATGCGTCATTCACCGTCGGTGTGCAGCACGCTTCGCACCGTGACTGAAGACACCGAGCTCGGCGGATACGCCTTCCCCGCCGGCACCTTCATTTTTGTGAATACCTATGCGGCCAATTGCGATCCCGCCGTGTACGAAGATCCCGGCCGCTTCGACATCACCCGCGAGGCGCCGCCGGCGATATTGACGTTCGGCGGCGGAGTGCACTACTGCCTCGGCGCTAACTTGGCAAGAACAGAGCTCGCCGAGGCGCTGAAGATCCTTGCGGTACGAATACCGAACCCCCGCCGCGTCGGTCCCGCGCCGTGGAAGCCGATGCTCGGCATGAGTGGGCCGACGAATCTGCGCATAGAGTTCTGAACCGTCAAGTGCCACAAAAGGTTGTGTACGTTCCGAAATCCGCGGGGGCCGGGGACGCATAGCGCTCGAGGCCCGGGCGTTCGTCGTACGGAGCGGTTACCGCGTCGAGCAGCGGCTGTAGCGGACCCAAGTCACCAGCCGTAGCCGCGGTCAGAGCCTCTTCCACCAGATGATTGCGCGGAATGTAGATCGGGTTGACCCGGTCCATCAACCCGGCATCCGGATCGAGCGCTCGCCAGCGTGCTGTCCAGTCTGCGAACCCGACGGGGTCACTTCCAGCGTCGCTGAGCCGCCGAAAGAACGACGTGTAATCAACGTGGTTGTCGTGCAATAGGACAAGCAGATCGCCGATCAACGATGCGGCGACTTCAAGCTCCACTGCCGCGGACAAGCCCAGCTTGGCGCGCATGCCCGACAACCAGGTGGCCTCGTACTGAGCTCGAAATACGTCGAATGACTGCTCCGCCAGCGAGATTGCCTCCTGCTCGTCGGCGGAGAACAACGGAAGAAGTGTCTCAGCGAACCGAGCGAGATTCCACCCGGCGATTACCGGTTGGTTGCCGTAGGCATAACGCCCCCAGGAATCAATCGAGCTGAAGACGGTCTCGCGATCGTAGGCCTCCATGAAGGCACAAGGTCCGTAGTCGATGGTTTCGCCGGAGATCGTCATGTTGTCGGTGTTCATCACCCCATGCACGAATCCGACAAGCATCCAGCTGGCGATCAGCCATGCCTGGACGCCGGCCACGGCCTCGAACAGCGCCAGGTAGGGCCGCTCGGCGTCCGCCGCACTGGGATAGTGGCGGGCGATCGCGTGGTCGGCGAGCCGCCGCACCAAATTGATGTCCCCGGTAGACGCGGCGTATTGAAAGCTGCCCACCCGCAGGTGACTGCTCGCCACTCGAACAAGCATTCCGCCAGGCAACGGCGTCTCGCGGTATACCGGTCGTCCGGTGCCCACGACCGCCAGTGATCGCGTGGTCGGGATGCCCAGCGCGTGCATCGCTTCGCTGACGATGTATTCGCGCAGCATCGGTCCCACCGCGGCCAGGCCGTCGCCGCCACGCGCGAAAGGCGTTGCCCCAGAACCTTTCAGGTGCAGATCGCGGACGCGGCCGTCGCCGTCGCAGAGTTCCCCCAGCAGCAGCGCCCGCCCGTCGCCCAACCGCGGCACGAAGTTGCCGAACTGATGCCCGGCGTAGGCCTGAGCTACCGGTTCGGTGCCGCTCGGTAGCTGGTTGCCGGCCAGGAACCGCAGCCCGTCGGCGCTTCGCAGCCAGGAGGCATCCAGCCCGAGCTCGGCGGCCAGCGGCTCGTTGAGCACCAGCAGCTGCGGGTCGGGCGGCGTCTCGGCTTGCCAACGGACGGCCATCTCCGGCAACTCGCGGGAGAAGCGGTCCTGCAGCAAGACGTTAGAGCTCGAGGACATGAATTTCCCCCGTAGTGCCGTCGACTTCGATAAGCGCTCCGGACGGCAGTGACTTCGTCGCCCCGTGGACGTCCACCACACACGGGAAGCCGAACTCGCGGGCCACCACGGCGGCGTGGGACATTGGGCCACCGAGTTCGGTCACGACGGCCGCGGCGTAACAGAACGCGGCGGTGTATCCGACGTCGGTGACTTCCGCGACGAGAATCTCGCCGGGTTGCAGATCGTCGATGGTCTCGGGCCGCACGATTCTCACCCGGCCGCGCACCCGTCCGCCGCACACACCGACCCCGCGCAAGATTCCCCCGGTGCCAAGGGCCGTCGACGACGCGGTCGATGGCTCCCAGCTGCCGCTGAATACCGTCGGCGGCACTATGCCCGCCAGCCTGATCCGTTCGGCGCGGCGCCGCGCCACCACCTTCGAAACGTCGGCCGGGAGCGCATCGAGTTCGTCGACCAGCAGGTAGAACACGTCGTCAGCGCTCTCGAAGACACCGGCCTGGACCATCCGGCGCCCATACTCGCGTAACAGACCGCGCAGCACCCAGTTGGCGCGCACCATTTTGTCGCGGCGGACTTCGCGGTCGCGCAGTTGGTGGGTCGCCAGCGATGCCACCGGGCGGGCCCGCAATGGAATCCGGCGGTGCACGGCATCCGAAATGGGTTGTGCACGAGAAACGTTCAGCGTCTTGGTTACCATCCGGACCAGCAGCTCGGGGTCGTCCGAGTAGCTGTTCGACAGCATCTCGAGTTCGGCTGGACCGCGGTGTCCGATCAGCGCCAGCTCCGCCAATACCTTGGCATGAAACTCGGGCGCTTCGACGGCCAGCTTGCCAAGGCGCTCCCCCGGTTCGGCCAGCAGCGCAAGCACATTCGGATCGCATTGTGCGGCAACCACCAACCGATGCACCGCCTCAACCGATCGTGCGCTGGCCAAATCCGGTCCCGCCGGCGGTGCGATGTCGCGCCCACACAGGCCCCTTAGCAACACGTTTGACGCCGCGAACAACATGAACGATCCCGCCGCCAGCAACCACCCGTGCACGACATGGTCACGTGCCAGCAGGATCAGGCTTGCGAGTCGGCGATCATCGAGCTCGGCAAGGTCGCCGCCGGCGAGTTGCTCCAGGCGATCGACATCGGCGACGAAGTCGTCAGTGTCGCGGTGTGCGACCTGCGCTCAAACAAATCTGGTTGACCCCGAACACCCCGATGTTGCGTACGGTGCGCAGGTGCTTCCGAGCGCCAGCGGAATTGGTGGGCGGCCCCGCTTCGCTGAAGATCGGCAGTGACGCCATGCTGGGCCCGAAGAAACCGCTATTGCTGACCACGGTGGTGGGCTTGACGAACGGCACGGTTTCGGCCATGAAGTGCGCCGCGGTGATCGCCCCGTACAGCCGGTGGGCGAACACCGCGACGGTTCGGACCGCGATCTCGCGCTGGACGATCCCGCCGGGCCGGAGCCGTTCGGCGATACCCACTCCCGAGGCACGTAGACCGCGCACGGTCACCGAGGCCGACGACGGCGAGAATGGGCCGGGCAGCGCCTCAGACAAATTGGTGGCCAGGAAGGTTGGGAACCGCGGGTCGATCGGAGTGTCGAATTCGCCATTGAATCCGCCACCCTCGCCCTCGGGACCGGCCAATCTGGGAACCACTCCGTCGTCCGCCGGGGCGTCGACGGCCGGCACGTCCGTCACGCTGGGCGCCCGCCAGGGCAGCGATACCACCCGCTTTCCGAGCGCTACCCGCCCGCGCACCGCGCGCGTGAAGTCTTCGAGGCATTCGTCAGCGGTCCACGCGGGTACGAATCCCCACGTGTCACGCAGCCGCGAGGTGTTCAGGATGGGCGCGCGTTGCATCGTCTCCAGACCGGTGAGAGATGCCCACCGCCGCGCCAGCCCGGGGGGCATCGGCAAGATCGGCCGCCCGATGGCTTTGGCGATTCGGCGCAACGTCAGTTCGCCCGTAGCGGCGAGATCAACTGCCCCGCTGGCTATTTCGGTGTCGAGGATTGCGCGGATCAGCAACCGCAGCGCGTCGTCGGGATGCACCACCTGCACGGGGCGATCCAGCGACGAGCCGGCAAAGGCGGGTTGCGCCAACAGGTGACGCACCGGGTCGTCGACGCTTCGCCCGATGACCAGGGCACAGCGGACCGCGACCCACTGCGCCCCGGAGTTCGCCAGCATTTCCTCGGTGCGGGTCCGATCCTGGTACGTGGAGGAGGCGAAAACGATTCGCCTGGTTCCGGTCTCGGCCATCGCGTCGAGGGCATTGCGTGTGCCTTCAAGATCCCTGCCGTCCTCCGGGACGTCCCACGCACAGTGCGCGACGACATCCGCACCCGCGACAGCCTGCCCGACGGCCCCAGCGTCCCGGATGTCAGCGGCGACGAAGTCCGCCGCGCTGGGCCAGCTTTCAGGCCGATGCCGGGCAAGCCCGACAACGTCGTGGCCCTGGCTGAGCAAGCGGGCCACGAGGCCGCGGCCGATAACTCCGCCGGCACCGGTGACCGCAATTCTCATGGCTAACCGTCGTCGTCGTCGTTCATGAACGCAGCGTTGACCAGGTCGTCGAGATCCATGTCCGCAAGGTCCTTCTCGACCTCCTCGGCCGCTGCCGTGGCAGACTCGGCCACGGCGCCGACGAGCTCCACGTGCATGAAACCGGCCAACGCGGCGGAATTCGGGTAGTCGAAGATGATTGTGGTTGGAAGCGCTAGACCGGTAGCCGCTTTTAGTCGGTTGCGCAGCTCGACCGCCTTCAGCGAGTCGAAGCCCAGTTCCTGGAACGCCCAATCCGAGTCGATGACCTCGGGGCTTCTGCCGCCCAGCACGGCGGAGACGTGGGAGCGAACCAGGTCAAGCAATACCGCGTGTTGCTCGTCGTCGGCCAGCCCCTCGAGGCGTTTCAGCAGAGCCGACTTCGACTTCTCTGCCACCAAGGAATCCTCGACCTGACGCCGGCTCGGCGCATTGATCAGCTCCCCTTGCATGGGTTGAATATACCCAGCCACCCGTGACCTGCCGGTCACACACTCACTCGGCGCCAGCCGTCGGCAGCGCGCGCCGCTTGCACCAACGCATCGCACAATTCGCGCAGCTCGCTCTCCCCGGCGCCTTCCTCGAGCGCGGTAGCGACATCTTCCGCCGCACATCGCACCTGGTAAACGCGATCCGACAGGTCAGCCGCGTCGTCGGCCGACAGCACGACCGCGTCCGCGGGCAAGGACAGGCCGCCGGCCGCACCCCGGCTCATCGAAGCTCGCTGCTCATATGCCCGCTGCCGGCAGGATTGCCGACAGTATTGGCGCCGACGGCCCATCGCGACATCGGTCACGTCTCGACCGCACCACCGGCACGGCTGAGAGCGGGCTCGGCGGGTCACGTCTGCCGACTTTAGTCCGATGGAGTCTATTCGGATCGACGACACCGCGTATCATTGAAGGTCGCACCGCGTACGCAGCGTGTCTGGCCGGGAACTACCCGAATGGCCGTACCGTTTGCGATGCGGAGAGAAATCGCGAGCATGAGGGCTCGCAAGACCCAAAAGGAGTAGCGCCTAATGGCCGATCGCGTCCTTAGAGGCAGTCGCCTCGGCGCCGTGAGCTACGAGACGGACCGTAACCATGACCTGGCGCCCCGCCAGCTAGCGCGGTATCGCACCGAGAACGGCGAGGAGTTCGAAGTCCCGTTCGCCGACGATGCTGACATCCCCGGCAATTGGCTGTGCCGCAATGGCATGGAAGGCACCCTGATCGAGGGTGACCTACCCGAGCCGAAGAAGGTCAAGCCGCCGCGTACGCACTGGGACATGCTGCTGGAGCGTCGCTCGGTCGAGGAGCTCGAAGAGCTGCTCAAGGAGCGCCTGGACCTGATCCGTTCGAAGCGCCGCGGCTGACCGCTGGTTAGCTGCGGTTGTTGGCGCGCATCGCCCGAGCGCGCCCGGTGCGCCCCTGCACACCCCACCGAGTGACTTTCACCAGCGCCTCGCGAATATTTGAACCGCTCATCTTGGACACGCCGAGCTCTCGCTCGGTGAAAGTGATCGGCACCTCAGCGACGACGAAGCCGTTGTTGATCGTGCGCCAGGTCAAGTCGATCTGGAAGCAATAGCCCTTGGAATCCACGGCGTCGAGATCGATCGCCTGTAGAACTTCGCGACGGTAGGCGCGGTACCCGGCAGTGATGTCGTGGACGCCGACACCCAACGCCGTCCGCGCATAGGTATTGGCCGTCCACGACAGGACCCAGCGCCGCTTCGGCCAGTTTTTCACCGTCCCACCGTCGACATAGCGCGACCCGATCGCCAGGTCGGCGCCGGCATCGACCGCCTCCAGCAGCAGGTGCAGCTGCTCGGGCGCGTGGCTCCCGTCGGCGTCCATTTCCACCAGTACCGAGTAGTCGCGACTCAAGCCCCACGCGAAACCTGCCAGGTAGGCCGCGCCCAGGCCGTCTTTGGCGGTGCGGTGCATGACGTGGGTGCGGCCGCCGTCGGCCGCAGCCAGCTCGTCGGCGAGCTGGCCGGTGCCGTCGGGGCTGTTGTCGTCCACGATGAGCAGCTGCACATCGGGGCACGCATCCTTCAGCCGCCGGTGGATGATCGGCAGGTTCTCCCGCTCGTTGAAAGTCGGGATGATCACCAAGGTGCGCTGGCTGGGCGCCTGCTGGCCGGTGGTCATTTAACTCCTCGATATCGCCCGCCCCGGTGGGGCGGAGTTAGTCAGCTGACTCCTCGGATGCGTCCGGGATCACGCCGGAGTCATCCCGTTCATCCGAGGGCCTCTGCTTGAGGCGAATCTGACGTGGCAACCATCCATTGTGCCGTATTCCGGCCAAAATGGCCGCCCCCGCCAACGCGGCCAGGATCCATTGCAGCGACCGGGGCCCAGCGGGTCGCCGGCGTCAGCGTCGTTTTGAGGCGCACCTGAGTGTCCAGATAGGCCGGCTCGAAGAAGTCCGTGCGCGCCAACTCGTGGCCATCCGGCGCAATCATCGCACTGATCCCGGTGGTGCCGGCAACCACGACGTAGCGGTCGTGCTCGACCGCGCGGACCTTGGCGAATGCCAGTTGCTGCTCGCTCATTGCCTTGTTGAAGGTGGCGTTATTGGCGGGCACAGCCAGCAACTGGGCGCCGTTGAGAACCGCCTTTCGCGGCTCGCGGTCGAAGATCACTTCCCAACAGGTGGACACCCCAACCGGCACATCCCCGACTGCCACCACGTCGCTGCCTATTCGCGGCACGAAATGGCCGGCGCGATCGGCATATCCGGACAGGTGCTTGAACAGCCAGGGCATTGGCAGGTACTCACCGAACGGTTGCACGATCTCCTTGTCGTGCCGGTCCGCGGGCCCGGTGACCGGATTCCAGACGATCACCGTGTTGGTGTATTCGGGGATTTCTTCGGTGCTGCCCGGAGCGCCGAGCACGGTGCCGATCAGGATCGGCGCGCCTATCGCGTTGGCCGCTTTCGTGATCTCCTGACCGGCGTCGGCGTTGACGAACGGATCGATGTCCGACGAGTCCTCCGGCCAGATCACGAATTGAGGCTGGGCAGCGGTCCCCGCTCGCACGTCCTCGGCGAGCCTCAACGTCTCGCGCACGTGGTTGTCCAGCACGGCTCGACGTTGCGAATTGAAGTCGAGGCCCAGCCGGGGCACATTGCCCTGCACGGCCGCGACAGCGATGCTGGGCTCCCTGCCCGATCCGGCACCGGCGCGTCGTACCTGGGGCCAGACCAGGACGGCGGCAAGCAACACCAGACATATGCAGATGGCCGGCGGCAGCACCGCGGGTGGCCGGTGTGCGGAGGCATGACCCGCTGCCGCGCTTCCGGTGTGCCACCACTTGACGATTTCCAGCGCGATCGCCGTCAGGGCGAATCCCAGCAATACGGTCGCCATCGACAGCAACGCAGTGCCACCGAGCTGGACCAGCGGCAGCAACGGACCTTCGGCTTGACCGAACGCCACCAACCCCCAGGGAAAGCCGCCGAACGGAAAGATCGACTTCAACCATTCCTGCGCCGTCCAGACCAGCGCAAACCAGATCGGCCATCCGGGTAGTCCGCGCACGACGACAGCCAACAGACCGAAGACGCCGGGAAACAACGCGCAGACGATCGCCAATGCCACCCAGGGAAACGCACCCACCAGCTTGCTGATCCACGGCAACAGGGGCAGATAGAACGCCAAGCCGAACAGAAATCCGTAGCCCAGGCCACCCGCCGGTGTGGTGTTGGGATGGATCAGCACCCAAGCCAGCAGCGCGGCCGCGAGGACGGCGGCCCACCAACAGTTCAGCGGCGGGAAGCTGGCGTACAGCAGCGCCCCTGCCACGATGCTCACCGCCAGCCGCACCGCACTGGCCACCAGCACCGCCTGGACGGCCGGCAGGCGGGCTGCCGTCGCCGCCAGCGCCCGACGCGCCGCGGCACCGAGCCGATCCGTCAGGCTCGGGGCATCCGGTGCGCTGGGCTCGGTGGGTTCTTCTTCGGGTTCTTCGGGCTCTTCGGGTTCTTGCGCCTCGACCGGCTCGTCATCCCGCTCAGATTCCTCATCCATTTGCTCATCCATAGATGACGGCACCCCGATGCACGGTTTGGCGGCACCTCGGCAGCGCGTCGGTTGGGCCCAGCCGCGGCAACGCCGGCACCCGGGAACGTGGATCAGTCGACCACCGCTGGACGGCGTCACGCGACGGGTGGGCGTCGAGGGTCCCGGCGTCCCACACCGCGTAGGAGGCCGGCGCGCCCGGCACCAGCGTTCCGGTCTTGCCGTCGCCGACCCCGCCCGCCCGCCATCCGCCACGGGTCGCGGCACCGAATGCCGCCCGCGCCGAGAGCGCACTGCCGGGATTGTTGTGGTTGACCGCTGCGCGCACGCTCACCCATGGGTCGAAGCCCGTTACGGGGGCGTCGGAACCTAATGCGAGGGGCACGCCTTGGGATGCTAACAGCGCGAGTGGGTTGAGTTCGGGGGCTCGGGCCACCCCAAGACGGCGGGCGTACATGCCGGCCGGGCCTCCCCACAGCGCGTCAAAATTGGGCTGCACGCTGGCGATGACGCCCCATGCGCCCAGCTTTTCGGCCTGCGCCGCGGTCACCATCTCGACGTGTTCAAGGCGGTGCCCGCATCGGGCGACCGCGACCACACCGAGATCGGCCACGACCCGTTCGAAGGCGTCGACCGCCGCCGAGACCGCCGCATCGCCGATGACATGGAAACCGGCCGTTATCCGTGCCTCCGTGCAGGCGCGCACGTGCGCTTGGACGGCGTCGGGGTCGATGTGGCGCGTGCCGGTGCAGTCCGGTGCGTCCGCATACGGCTGATGCAGCCACGCCGTATGGGATCCGAGCGCCCCGTCGACAAAGAGGTCGCCGGCCAACCCGCGGGCCCCGGTCTCCGCCATCAGGGCGCGGGCCTGCGCGGGGGTGGTGACGGCCTCACCCCAGTAACCGATCACCTCGACGCCGTGATCGAGGGCGCGGAGCTGCAACCAGTCCTCCAGGCCGCCGATCTGAGGTCCGGCGCATTCGTGCACCGCGACGATCCCGGCCGCAGCCAGGGCATCCAGCGCAGCCGCGCGGGCCTCGGTCAGCTGCTCGGTGGTCAGCAAGTCGCGGGCGACGGCCCGCACCAGGTGGTGGGCGTCGCCGGTCAGCGGCTCCGCACGCCGGTAGGTCCGGGACCAGGCGCCGCAGCCCGGTGGAGGCCAGCGCGGAGTGCACGTCGACGCGTGCCAGGTAGGCCGGCCGGTCGCCGAGTACCGCGTCTAAATCGCTGGTGCTCGGCGGGGCGTTATCGGGCCAGGCCGATTCGTCCCAGCCATGTCCCCACACCGGCTGGTCCGGGTGGGCGGCTGCGTAGTCGGCCACCAGCTGGATGCACTGTGCGCGCGAGCCGGCCGTGCGCAGATCCAGCCCACTGAGGGTCAGGCCGGTCGCGCTGAGGTGGATGTGGCTGTCGACGAATCCCGGCGCCACAAACCCACCGCCAAGATCCTGGACCTCGGCATCGGGGAAGTGACTGCGGCCGACGTCATCGCTGCCCAGCCAGGCGACGACGTCGCCGCGGACCGCCATAGCGGTGGCGTCGGGGTGGGTCGGGCTGTGCACCCGGCCGTTGACCAGCAACTTGGTCGACTGCTTGGTGGACGTAATCGTCACACCGCAAAACTAGTCGGGTCGTTCGGGTAACTCCCGCGGCGCAACGTCAATAACGTCGGTGACGTCATAGACCTCGCCGTCGATGTAGTCGCCTCGGCCCCCACCGGGCCTCGTGGCCGTGACCAGCGGTACCCGACGCTGTAAACCACGCACCGCCATCGCAGTCAGTCCGGGACCGGCGACGGCCCGTATTGGCGGCACCATGAGCAACATCCCCAGCCCCGTGGTGACCAGCCCTGGCACCAGGACCAGAATCGTGGCCAGGGTGACCATCGCGCCGTCGTTCACTGCGCTGCGCGGCTGGTTCAGGCCGGATCGCAGGCCCGCCAGCTGGCGAATAAGGTGCGAGCCCGCCATCGGGGCGAACAGGCCCCAGCCGAGGATGAAGGTGGCCAGCAGCGCCAGCAAGGTCCAGCCCCATCCGACCGCCGACACCAACGCGATGATCACCGCGAGTTCAACGACGGCGTAGACAAGTAGCAGTCGGCGCACCATGTCAGGCCAACGTCTGTGGGACGCTCCCGAGTTCCCCTGGCTACCCGTAAGGCGGCTGCAGTTAGATGACGGTATGACCACGATTGAGATTGATACTCCCGCCGGGCGCATCGATGGGCTGCTGGGCGTGCCCGCGGGCGATGGCCCGTGGCCGGGAGTGGTGGTGATTCATGACGCGTTCGGCTACGGGCCGGACATTCAGGCGATCTCCGAGCGCATCGCGCAGGCAGGGTATCTGGCGCTGACGCCGAACCTGTACGCGCGGGGTGGCCGCGCCCGATGCGTTACCCGAGTCATGCGCGAGTTGCTGACCAAACGCGGCCGCGCACTTGATGACATCTTGGCCGCTCGCGATCACCTGCAGTCGATGTCCGAATGTACCGGGCGCGTCGGGATCGCCGGCTTCTGTATGGGTGGTGGCTTCTCGCTCATGATGTCGCCCAAAGGTTTTGGCGCCTCCGCGCCATTCTACGGAACACCGCTCCCCCGGAATCTGAGCGAGACGCTGGACGGGGCCTGCCCGATTGTGGCGAGCTTCGGCGACCGTGACCCGTTGGGCAGGGGTGCTGCCGATCAACTCCGCAAGACGACCGCCGCCAAGACCATCCCTGCCGATATCAAGTCCTATCCCGGCGCCGGACATGGCTTCGCGAACAACCTCCCTGGCCAACCCTTGCTTCGTATCGCCGGTTTCGGCTATCACCAGGCGGCGACCGACGACGCCTGGAGCAGGGTCTTCGCGTTCTTTCGTGAGCACCTCGGAACAGCGTCGGGCTAATATGCTGTCGCGCTGGTTTTGTACCGGTGCGAGGTGAGGAGAGTTCGATGCGCGAGTGGGCCACTCGACTGCGCCCGTGGCTGTTCCGTGCCGGTGGGGCGTTCGCGGTGTTGGCCGTGCTGTTGGGTGTTGGTGCCGCCGTGATTTTCTTCGACCGAGACGAACCCGGTTCTAGCCAAGGTGCGACAAGCGTTGCGAAGCACTCCATTTCGGTAAGCGATTTCACCCCGGGCGAGAAGCAGATCGTGGGACTGCTCCCCCCGGCTATGTCGCCGGCGCCTGCACGCGGGCCACCGACGCGTTTCCGAACGCGGTCGCCAGCCTGGACTGCACTCAAAACGCCAGCTCAGACACAGCGACCTACGCGCGGTTCACGCTCTATAACGACTTGGCCACGTTGACTGGCGACTTTCAATTGACCGCCAGGGGCATGGTGTTGTCACCGTGCCCGGGCGGAGGTACCTCGCCGGCCCCAGGCACCTGGACTTCCGGCTCGAACACCGACCAGACCAGCGGCTGGGTCGTTTGCGGCTCCGTCGCGGACCGCGCGAATGTCGCATGGACCCGCGACGCTCAGCTGTTGCTCGCCACCGTCAACGGAGGACCCGACCTCAATACGCTGTACCAGTGGTGGCGGCGCTTCGGGACTCGGACGCAGCACTGAAAACCGTTGGCGCGGTGGGGTACTAAGTCAGCTTGTGGGACAAAACGGACGCGAAGGTGTGCGCATCGCCCGGCCAGCGCGCAGATACGTAGTTGCCGTCGTCTACAACGAATGCCGGTCGCGAGTCGGTGGGCGTGTCACGCACCATTCCGGAGCTCTTGAGCCAGCGATGCGGCGTCGCGCGGGTGACGTCACAGAAATCCGCCGGGTCTTTGAGGGCACGGGTGACCTCCGACTGCACCGACATGTAGCCGCTCGGGCTGGCCAGGCTGCTCCGGGTAGGTGCGGTAGTAATCGGGATCCCAAAATCGGGTGACCCGGGTAAGCGTCCAGGCAGTGCGCTCCAGCGCCCAGGTCAACGCCGTGGTCTTGCGCCCATACAGCACCGAGCTGCCGGTGCCGGGATCGACGCTGCGAGCGGCGAGCAGCACCCCGTGACAGATTGCGGCAACGATGATCCCGCGGGCAAAAGCGTCCACGACGAGTCGTTGCAGTACGCCGCTGTCGACGTAGCTGCGCATCCCCCGTGCGCGATGTCCGCCCGGCAGCAGCAGCGCGTCGACGCCATCGAGGCTGGCTTGGGCCCAGCTGACCGGGTGCTGGTACTCGGCCGACCGCAGCATGTCCGCGTAGGCGTTGCGGCCGTTCTTGTTCGCCCTCAGCATCAGCCCGACTATCGGGATCGTTGCCCAACACCGGTAGCGCAGACCAGAAGTCCAAACCTCGACCGGTCACCATGATGTCGTCGCCCACCCCAGGCGTTCCACTCTCGGTCGCGAAGATCACCCGATGCCCGTCCCCGGTCAAGACCCGCCAACTCACTGCAACCTCGGTGGGGTCGAAGTCACGATCCGGGATCGGGATCAGGACGGTCCTCATTGGTTAGCCCGGCGCCACTTTCAGCTCGAGACCGACGTTGTTTTCCAGCCCACCGCGCAGCTTGCTGAAGAAATTGAACACCCAGCCGACGATGCCGTACCTGCTGCCGATCGCGTCGTAGACGGCGCCTGTCTCGGACTTGTCGAGAACCGCCGCGGTGCCCTCAACGGCCTCGCTGGTCGGGCGACCACCCATGGTGCAAGTGGCCAGCGTCACGCGCGGGGTATTCCGGATCCGCTTGACCTTCCAAGACTTTCCCTCCGTGATGACCAGCAACCGGTCGCTCTCTGTCTACGGCGGCCCAGATCGGGGTTGGCTTGGGTCGACCGTCCTTGGTGAAGGTGGTCAGCAGGATGTACTTGGCCTTGGCGAGGTCGGCGAATGTGGGCGTCACGCTGCCAAACCTACCCGCCCGGTTAGTTATCCACAGTCAGCCTTTCATCCACAGATAGTGATTTCTTCGCTACCAGCGTCAGAACAAATCACTAGAGTCGAATATATGTTCGATAGCTTGCCGGACCCAGCTCAGCTGGGAGACGCCGATGACGCGGCCGTCCTCGCAGCAATCACCGCATGGGCGCGGGCGGAAGCTGCCGCGTCGGCACGCCGGCTTGCGGCCATCGCCGAGTACGTTCGCCGCCACGCTGACGGCGGAATCCATCTTTGCGCATTGGGCTTGCGATGACTGGGACGCGATCGCCGCCGAAGTCTCCGCGGCACAGAACATCAGCCACGGGATGGCGTCGAGTCAGATGTACCTCGCCGCGGCACTGCGTGAGCGCCTGCCGAAAGTGGCGGCCGCGTTCGCCGACGGCACGATCAGCGCCCGGCTGGCGTCGGCCATCGTGTGGCACACGCATCTGATCAGGGACCCGGAAGCCCTGGCGCTGGTCGACAAGGCATTGGCCGAGGATGCGACACGATACGGGCCCCTCTCAGCGAGCAAGACCGCGCAAGCCATCGACGCGGTCGTAGACCGCCACGATCCTGGAGCATTGCGGCGCACCCGGGCTACGGCGCGCAGCCGCGACATAGTGATCGACCAGTCCAACCACGAGTCCGGCACCACCCCACTGTGGGGGAGGTTGTACGCCACTGATGCGGCGGTCCTCGACCGCCGGCTGCTGCAGATGGCACACGACGTGTGCGACGACGACCCGCGCACCATCGCGCAGCGCCGCGCCGACGCTCTCGGTGCGCTGGCCGCCGGTGCCGAACGGCTCACCTGTGGCTGCGAAAACGTCGACTGCCCAGCACGCGCCGAAACCGGCGACTCGCCGACTGGCGTCGTCATTCACGTGGTCGCGGAAGCGTCGACGCTCGAGAGCGAACCGGATCCGCACATGTCGGGCGAAATGCAGTCGCGACCGATCACCCCGGGTATGACGGTGGAAGAGATAATTGGAGCCCGACCCGGAACCCAATCCCCCGGCGAACAAGCGTCCCTCGGCGCTCATCACCGGCGGCGGCACGGTGCCCGCGACCCGGCTGGCCGAGCTGGTTCGACGTGGCGCCCGCGTTCGGCACTTGCGCCATCCGGGCGATAGCTCCGCACCCGAGCCGGGGTACCGCCCTTCGACGGCGCTGGACGAGTTCGTTCGGTGTCGCGACATGACTTGCCGATTCCCCAACTGCGACAAGGCCGCCGAGTTCTGTGACGTCGACCATACGGTTCCCTATCCTGCCGGCTCGACGCATGCCTCGAATCTGAAGGTGCTCTGCAGAAAACATCATTTGCTTAAAACTTTTTGGGACTGGCGCGATCGGCAGCTGCCCGACGGCACTGTCACGTGGACTTCCCCTAACGGCCGCACCTACACCACGCGGCCGGGTAGCCGCCTGCTCATTCCGGCGCTGTGCGTGCCCACGGGTGAATTGCCAAATGCCCCAACGGTCGGCGCACCAAGCGTCGGGCGAGCTCTGATGATGCCCACACGGAAACGAACGCGGGAACAAGATCGCGCTCAACGAATCAATGCCGAACGCGCCCTCAACGATGCCCATGTCGCGTACCGAAACGAACCACCGCCGTTCTGAACCCGTACCGTGGACTGGTGGCCGCCCCAGATGATCCGCCGGTGCGGGTCCGGCTGCCCGGCGGCATGATCACCCCCGCCCAGTTGGCGGTGCTTTGCCGCGTCTCAACCGAATTGGGCTCGGGAACGATGGAGCTGACCGCCCGCGGCAATCTGCAGTTGCCCGGCATGACTGACGCGGCAGCGGTCGTCCCCCCGCTCACCCAAGCCGGGCTGCTACCCGACATCGTCGCCTCGCCGCTGTCCGGGCGGGTCAGCGGCAACGCGGACGTGCGGCCGTGGGTCGGCGAGCTCGACGCGGCGATCTGCGCCGAGCCCCGGCTCGCCGACCTGGCAGGGCGATTCTGGTTCAGCCTTGACGACGGGTCGGCCGACGTGTCCGGACTGGGCGCCGATGCCGGCGTGCACGTCTTCGAGGATGGTTGCGCGCTGCTGCTGATGGGGCGAGACACCGGTATTCGCCTGGCTGCCAACGACGTGATCGAGACGCTGGTCGCAGTTGCGTTGAAGCTCTTGATGCCCGGTGTCGCGTTGAGTGCCACGCCCCTGCCGGCTCGCACCAAGCCGCCGGTGGGTTGGATAACTCAGGAAGACGGCCTGGTCACGTTGGGCGCGGCCGTGCCAATGGGCGTTCTGCCCGCCCGCGTTGCGGAATTCCTGGCCGCAATCGAGGCGCCGCTGGTGATTACGCCGTGGCGGTCGGTGCTGGTGTTCGATCTAGACGAGGCTGTTGCCGATGCTGCGCTTCGGGTGCTGGCGCCGTTGGGATTGATATTCGACGAGAACTCGTCAAGCCTTTGAAGTGCCCCACGGCTGCGCCCCACCGTTGAGGGCCATGGCGAGAAAATCCAGGCGCCACAGCGACTCAAATAGCTTGCGGCCGAAGCTTTCCAGGTCAGCCACACTGGCTTGCGGCGTCATGCCGCCGGCTTGCGCAACCCGCTGAGCGATCTCTCGGATGGTGCGCTTTCCATCGACGTTCTGCACGAACGGCAGCTGAGCAGAGTTGAGCGCCATCCGCCACGTCGGCCGAAAAATCTCGTTGCCGTTGAGTCCGCAGCGCATGCGCATCTGCGGGATGTAATCGAGAGCGGCATCGGTCGAAAAATCTACTTCGTAGCTATCTTTCGGTCGATCCTCACGGCACGCCATGAAGAAGTGGCACGCGCCGAATACCCGGAGACGCTCCATCACAGACCAGAGCTTGCGCTCGGGGAGCGAGTTGATGATCCGGTGCGGCTCGGTCCCCGGGGTAAACCAATCGTGCGGGTAATAGGGAGCGTTGAGGAGCCAGCCCTGAAACGCCAGCCCGGCCGAGTCGACGAGATGCAGGACGTCGTCGACCGAGTAACTGCGGTCGCGGCCGTGCAGGAACGTATCGACGACCGCGCCGTCGTACGCCAATTCCCCGCCCTCGATGTCGATGTAGCTCTGCATCGAATGTCCTTGCGGCAGCAACGCCATCGTCTCTTTGGCCATCTGGACGCCAAGCTCGTCCTGCTTCAGTTCCAGGTCACGGAAGACGGATTGCAGAATCTCGACGCCGATCCGGCCGTATTTCGCGTACATCGTCAGGCCGATGGCGCCATGTTGCCGCAAGACGGCACCGAGCGCCTTGAGGCTGACCTGCGGGTCCGCCGTGTGGTGCAGAACACCGGTCGAGACGATTAGGTCGAAATCCTTTCCCAGCGTTGGCAACTCTTCGACCGGAAGCAGATGCAGCTCCAGGTTCCACAACCCGTGCTTCTCCTTGAGGTATTGCTGATGGTCAAGCGAGGGCTGGCTGATGTCGACGCCCACCACCTTCGCGGAGCGATTCTTGATCGCAAAAGCCGCTGCCTGGTTGGTGCCGCATCCCGCGATGAGAATGTCGATGTCGGGCTTGAATGCCCGATCGGGAAATAGCTCGCGGTGAAAGTTGCTCGGTTCGTACCAATGCCAGATGCCGTCGCCGATTGCTTCGAGATCCTGGATCGGCAGCGGGTACCTCCACCGCTGGTACTGGCGAGAGACGATGTCTTCACGCGGGTCAACTTCCACCGGGGGATTATGAGTTACCGCTCTCCCCGCCCGCAAGCGTCTTTGCGCGCGGGGCAGGCATGCGGGACGATGCAGGGATGAGGTGTGACGTAGCGCGCGAGGCGTTGTCTGCACGGTTGGACGGTGAGCGTCCCCAGGTGCTCGCGCAGCAGGTCGATGCCCACCTGGAATCGTGCCGCAATTGCCGAACCTGGCTGATCGGTGCCGCGGTCCAGACTCGCCGGCTGGCGTCGTTCGGGCCCGGCCACGGACCGGATCTGGTCGACAAGATTCTGGCGAGCGTCCGCGAGGAGTCCGACACGCCCCGTGACCGCTGGATTCGCCAACTGCGGTCGCACTATCGACGGTGGGGACTCATTTCTGTAGGCCTATTTCAGGTGGCGATCGCGGCCGCACAAATTAGCGGAATCAATTTCGGCATGCTGTCGCCCCACATGCACGGGGCGACGTCCGGCGAGCATTTGATGCACGAGTCCACTTCGTGGCTGCTGGCTTTGGGGGCCGCGATGATCGCTGCCGGCATCTGGCCCGTCGCTGCCGATAGGCGTCGCGGCCATTGCCGGGGTCTACGCGCTTGCGCTGGTGGGCTACGAAGCCGCGGATGCCCTCGAAGGCGAGGTGACGGCGGCACGCGCGGCCAGTCATCTGCCCGTCGCTGCTGGGCCTCATGTTCGCGCTGTTGGTGGCGCGCGAACGCTCCGGGACACGCAAGCCCAAGACATTCGAGCCAGGCGCCGACATTGCCGACCGGCCGACGGAATCCGCCGCCGGTCGACGACGCGGTCACCTCTGGCCAATCAACCGCTCCCCGCTCGCAGCATCTACGACACACCGTCGTAGACTGCGTGAGTCCGCGCAACTAAGGTGGTTGGCCATGACCGCGTCAATCGACGACGAGGCAGTCACCGAACTGGCGTTCGCAGCCGGCCGCGGGAACGAGCGGGCGCTCGAGGCGTTCATCAAAGCCACCCAGCAAGACGTCTGGCGATTTGTCGCCTACCTCTCCGACGCAGGCAGCGCAGATGATTTAACCCAAGAAACGTTCCTGCGCGCAATAGGCGCCATCGAGCGCTTCTCCGGACGCTCCAGCGCCCGGACCTGGCTGTTATCGATCGCGCGCCGCGTCGTCGCCGACCACATCCGCCACTTGCAAGCCCGGCCCCGGGCCGCGACCGGCGCCGATCCCGAACAAGTGTGGACCGACAACCGCCACGCCCGCGGATTTGAAGACCTCGTCGAAGTGACCACGATGATCGCCGGTCTGGTCCCCGAGCAACGGGAAGCGCTGCTGCTCACTCAGCTCCTCGGGCTGCCGTATGCCGATGCAGCGGCGGTGTGCGGCTGCCCGATCGGCACCATCCGCTCGCGTGTCGCGCGTGCCCGCGACGCGCTGATGGCCGATGTTGAACGCGACGATCTGACCGGTTAGCGCGGCATCCGGCGCCAGACAAACTGCGGCAACAACCACGTCGCCGACCACAGTCGCAGCACCGGGGGGATCCAGACCGTGCGCCGCCCCTTGGTCAGGGCCCGCACGGTCGCGTCGGCCACCTGCTGCGGGGTGCTGGAAAGCGGGGCGGGCGGCATGCCCTGCGTCATGCGTCCGATGACAAATCCTGGGCGCGCGATCAGCAGTCGCACCCCGGTGTCGTGCAGCGCGTCCGCCAATCCGCTGGCGAAGCCGTCCAGGCCCGCTTTAGCAGATCCGTAGACATAGTTGGCGCGACGTACCCGAACCCCGGCAACCGAGGAGAACACGACCAGCGAACCGTGGCCGGCGGTGCGCATCGCGGCGGCCAGGTGGGTGAGCAAGCTGACCTGTGCGACGTAGTCGGTGTGCACGATGGCCACGGCGTGAGCGGCGTCAACCTCGGCACGCGCCTGATCGCCGAGGATCCCGAAGGCCAGCACCGCGGTGCCGATAGGGCCGTGGTCAGCGACGATCGAGGCGACGAGCGCGCCGTGCGAGGCAAGATCGTCGGCGTCAAACTCGCAGGTATGCACCGCCGCGGCACCGGCAGCCAGGCAGGTCGACACCTGCTCGTCGAGCCGGTTGGCTGCCCGGGCCGCCAGGATCACCGTCGCCCCGGGAGCCAGCCGCTTCGCAACTTCAACGCCGATCTCGCTGCGGCCACCCAGAATCAGTACCGGACCCGCCCCCGTGTCGTCCACGGCTGCGATTATCACCTGCGATAGCGTGAGCGGCGATGGCACCTTCCACGGCCCGACTTACCGACGACGCGCTGGCGTTTCTGTCCGAGCGTCATCTGGCCATGCTCACCACACTCCGGGCCGACAATTCACCGCATGTCGTGGCGGTGGGATTCACTTTCGACCCCAAGACGCATATCGCGCGGGTCATCACCTCCGGTGGCTCCCAGAAGGCCGTCAACGCGGATCGCGCCGGCGTGGCCGTACTCAGCCAGGTCGACGGCGCTCGGTGGCTTTCACTGGAGGGCCGGTCCAAGGTGAGCAGCGACCCCGACGCCGTGCGGGACGCCGAGTTGCGCTACGCGCAGCGCTACCGCACACCTCGGCCCAACCCCCGACGGGTGGTTATCGAGGTCCGGGTGGAACGTGTGCTGGGTTCGGCGGATCTGCTCGAGCGCGACGGTTAGTTAGAGCGCTTAGCGCCGCTTGGCAAAGCTGAATTACCCGAATCGTCAATCGTCGATACCATCGACTAAAGCCGGAGACGTCACCCACGTGGGGTCCGTGCGCGCAGGTCCCCCGGCGTCTCCCAGCTTGGGAGGGCGTAATGAGTGGGGACGACGACCAGCTAAAAATCATTCTCGACGACCTGGCGCGGTTGACCGGGCAACCGCCGCCGCCGCAGATACCGCCTGATCAGCTGGCTTCGGGAAAGTCGGCGATCAGCCAACTGCTAACACTGCTCGGCATTGCTTCCAACGGCGGCGATCCCAACGACTCCCTCGACGCACTGACCGGACATGCCGATCGCGGTGCTAAAACCGACGACGCGCTGACCAAATTTCCCGCCAACGAGGAAGCGTCGTCCGCAAAGCTGGCCGGCGTCGGCAGTCAGGACCCAATGGGACAGATGGTTCAACAGCTTCCGCAGCTCGCCTCCGGCATGGCGAGCGCCCTCGGTGGTTTGATGCAACCGCTGAGCCAGATCCCGCAGCAGTTTGCCCAGATTGGACAGCAGGCGATGCAAGCAGGCATGGGCGCGCTGCAGCACGGCGCAGGCGGCGCCGCAGCGGCTGGCGAGGAAATTCCGGCCGAATTACTGGGCTCCACCAGCGGCGCAGGTGAACTCGGCGGCGGTGGCGCCGGTAGCGGTGCGGGCGGCGGTGGTCTCGGCGCCACCACACCGACCGCGATGCTCGGGCCGCTTCCCGCACCATCTGCCAGTACTGAGCCCGCATCGGCGCATACCGCTTCACCTGCGCCAGGCAACCCATCCGGACAGGCGACCGGTCCCCGGGGTGCGATGGGCGGGATGCCGATGATGCCGCCGGGCGCGATGCACGGCGGCGGAGGGGCGGGCAGCGACGCCAAGCCGGATACCAAACGCGTTGTCCCACCGGCGGTGAAGAACGGCGCCCCCGTCCAGGGACGTATCACCACACCCCCGCCCTCCCCCGAGGTGACCAAACGCGTTGACGGCAAACCGGTTGCGAGTCGGCGCATTCTTCTTCCGGATCAGAAGCCTAATGATGGCGATGCGGGCGCGACCCGCTGACGGCGATGACTCGGCGGCCGGTTTTTAACCGTAGCAATGCATTACAGCGGATTAAGGTGCAGTTGTATGGCGTTGCCGCAGGGTGTGCCGCCGCAGGGTGACTACCAATAGCGCGGCTGGACGATACGATTGGGGCGTGTCGGACCTACCCCCGCCTCGGACGGCGCCGCCTGGGCCGCCCCCCTGGCAGCCCACGCTGCCAGCCCGGCCGAGCCGGCAGTGGCCGATGTTCGCGCTGCTGGTAGTTGGCCTTTTGCTGACGCTAGCCGTCGCGATTGTTGGCTGGTTTCGACCCGTACCCGTCAAACCCCCGCCGGCGCCCGTTTACTCGAGCCAACAAGTCGCTGACTCGAAGGCGAAGGTGTGTGCCGCGTACGAGAAGGTACACCAGCGCCGTCCTGGCGCAATTCCGCGTCGCGAGCGGCGGTACCGACCCGACTGCGAACTCGCCGTATCGCGACGAACGCCAGCAAGCGCATTCTCGCGGGAGCGAATATCTGCGGACCACATTGCCGAAGAGCCAGCCACTCCAGATGACCTCGCCGGAGCTACACGCGAAGCTCGTCACTGTATTTCAGAGCTCGCAGTTGACTATCAGAATGAGGCACGGACGCCGAGATAGATCCGTCACTTCGAGCTGGAGATGAGGCCACCGTCAACGATCGAGGGGCTGTGTAAATGAGCTTTCCTCCCGGGAGAGTGGTCGTGTCTCCTTGTCGGTGATCAATGGCCGGATGACCAAGATCTGCTGGCGCTTTCGCATGGCAAGATGAATCGCGGACAAATCAAAAGTGGATTCATCGCATTTTGCAGACATCCTGCGCAACGCCCAAACTGGTCCGCTCGCCGGGCAACAGGGACATACGGCCGATGATCTTCGCGACGCCTTCTGCCAAGGAGAGAATCAAGCTCGCCGGGTGGCAGAAAAGAACGGCGTTAAGGAGAGCGCGTATGGCACCGCCTACGACAGCACGCTGGGCCTCCAGCACGATCTGACCAGCCTGGCCGAAGAGGGCAACAAGCAGATCAAAGAGATCCAAGACTCGAAGCAGCCCGTAGAAGCAAAGGTGCCGCAGATCGTTGCCGTGATAGACCAGTCTCGAGCGCTGGCCGCTCTGACTTCGGCAAAATACAGCGGCAACGTGCTTGGATGCGATGCAACGGATCCTCGACGAGGAGGGAACCGGGCAGTCTGCTCGCCAGTTCGCGCAAGCCCACGGCGTCGACCTCGGCCAGATGTTCAGGCAACCCGACGACCAAACGAACTGTCGACGTCAAGTACAAGAGCTGCTCAGCAAGCCTGGTCGCCAATTCAGGCGTCAACCGCAGGCTTCAATCCGATCCGGGCAGCGACCCCCACCGGAAGGCGCGCTCGCCGCTGGTGGTGAACCAGGCGCTCCATGGGCAACCCGGCGAGCTTCGAGATTCAGCACCGCCGGCTGCACCGGCACTAATCCCAACGCCGGCGCAGGCGCAAAGTGGGTGTCACCCGCTGGTCACCACCCCACCATCGCCGTCACCCGCAGCAGGCGCCACAGCAAACGCGGGCCGGCGCACGCACCGGTACTTACGCAACTGACTGGCCGGCGCCCTACAGTCGCGCCGCGACCGCGGCAGCCGGCAATGCCAGCCTCAGGACTGCCGCTGCTGCCCGCGGCTCCGTGCACGCCCAGTGCCTACTGCACCGCTCACACCAGCAGGCCCTCCCCAAGCCCTCACCCCCGGCGACTTGATCCACAGCTTCGACAAGGGCCTGGAGAATGGCGCACCGTTCACGGCACCGACCAACGGCATCCCGCCCGCCCCGATGTCACCCACCGAATCGCAAGTGCCGCAATCCGTCCCAACGGGACCGTCCGCCGACTTCAGCGCCCCTGCCCACGCGCCCGTCTATGATTCGCCCCGCCCGTTCCCCACACACCTGTCCCCGATGCGTCGGCGGCGCCGCCCATGATGGCAGGGCCAGCCGCGCCCGCCGGTCCGGTTTCGGCCACCCCGGCGGCAGGCCCGCTGCCTGCCTACGCATCCGATCTGCGGCCCACAATTTCAGCGGCCACCACGCCTGCCGCGCCGCTGAGCTCGCCCCTGTCGGCGACTCCGGGCTCCGCACCGGTACACCCGTCGGCGGGGCAAGGCAGCCCAGCCCAGCCGGCCGTAGTGCGTCAAGCAACCGCGCAAGCACAGTCATCGGGCGCGTCGAGGCTGGGAACCCAAGCCGTCGCCGCCACCGCCACCGGCGCGGTTGCCGGGGCGGCATCGGCCAACGCAACCGCTCGAGCGCGACTGCAGCGACTGGTGGGCGCCGTTGCCCGTCAGCAGCCGCGGTTGGCCTGGGCGATCGGAGACCGCGCCGACAACTCCACCGTGCTGGCAACCGATCTGGCCAGTGGCTGGATCCCGCCGGGCATCGAGCTCCCGACCGGCGTCACGCTCCTCCCTCCGGAACGCCGCCGCGGCGGCCTGGAAATCCTGCTCGGCGACGTCACCGTTGGCGCCGGCTACACCCCGATCCACCACATCCCCGACGAGGACGAACCCGTCCCCACGTCAAAGCGACCTCGGCAGGTACCCGAAATCGACGAACTCGGTTGGGAACTCAGCCAGGCTGTCCAGTGGCGTGACGGGCTGCCTCGGTTGACCCACACCCTGGCAAAAGCGGCTTCGAGTGGCACCGGGGTGCTGGACAAAGAAGTCGAGCTCCTGCGCGAGCATCTGGCTACGATCAGCACCCGCGTTCTCGACGCCTACCCCGACGACGTCGATGCGGACGACGTCGGTAACTGGCAGCTGCTGGCCGCCGTGGACGCCCTGGTGGCCGGCGACAAGTCGGCCGCCAACTATCACCTCGCCTGGTTCCAGGCCTGTAGCGTGACGGCCCGACAAGCCCAATCTCGCTGATCACACACTGAATTGACGGGCAAAGCTGCGGTAGTAGTCTTGCCATCAGCTCGGAAGGGGTAGCGATGTTTGTCAATACTGGATTGCTGCACTCGGGGGCGGGCGAAACTCACCGCGCGGGCACACACGCCCAAGACGCGGCCGATCACCTGTCACGAGGACCGCTGTTGTCGGGGATGTTCGGCGGTTTTGCGGCGGCCGAAGCGTTTCACGATGCCGTTGCCGTGGCCCACGCTAAACACGTGAAAAGCCTGCAGGCCCATCAGGAAACCCTAACTGCCATTGGCGGCCAAGCACAGCGCGCCGCCGCGGAATTCGCCGACATGGAGCAAGACAACGCCGCACAGCTGCGGGCGCTGCGATGCAGCAGCTCCGACACATAAGCATCGCGAAGCTAACTGCCGAAGCCGGCGGCAATCCCTGGACTATCAACAAGAGTCTCCAAAGTGGTTGTCCAGCACAGATTTCCGATTTAGCTCAGGCGTTTCGCAATGCCGGCCGGTACACCACCGAGTCCAGCGCCGCATTCGATGAAGCAGGTCGCCGCTTTGCGGCAGCATGGAATCGCGAAGCCGGTGATCATCCGATAAACGGCTCCGCTCAAGTGCGGCGTACCGCTCGGTCACTGCAGGCACAGTCCATCCAATTGCCCAAGATCGGCTCGGCCTTGGACAATATCGCGGCCGCGTTGGCCGAGGTTCAACGAACCGGCGCGTTGTTGGTTGCGGCGTTGGAGGCCGAACTACCCCACCTCGACAACCAACTCGGCGAGGCGCTGGATCTCGAGAACGACATGCTGATCGCCGCACTTGAGCAGCAGGCAATCGACGGCACCAGATCAGCGATGGCCCGGCTGACGTCAATGCGAAGCGGTTACTCGGATTTCCTGCAGGAGTTCCCTGTCCACGCTCCACGCCGATGAATATGGCCGCCCACAACCCGAAGAACGCCTTGCGATTCCACCAGCCGGAACCGGACCCGAGGACGTCAAGAATTGGTGGAATTCACTCAGCCAAGACCAAAGGGACCGGCTGATCGCTCGACACCCTCCAGAGCTTGGCAACCTCAATGGAATTAGCGCCGCGGTCCGTGACGCGGTCAACCAGGCGGTGCTCAACGATGACCTCAACAACACCGACGTCACGCGGTACCGAAACGCCGTCCGGACGCGCGACGGCCTGAACTACGACGGAGGACCAGAGGGTCCCAACCCACGGCCCGTCATGCTGTGGGCCTACGACCCGTTGGCCTTCAACGGTTTAGGCAAGGCCGCGATCGCGATCGGCAACCCCGACTATGCGCGAAACACCGCAGTCTTAGTTCCGGGCAACGGCAGCAGCGTGGCACAGGGATGGATGACGGAGCACGTCGACGCGATCAACCTCTACGACCAATCCCTGGCCGCGGATCCCGAAGGCCACTACACCTCCGTCGATCGCCTGGATGGGGTTCGAAGCGCCGCACGGCGCATCCGATATCCGGGTCAGCGAGCCGGGGATGGCGCGGAAGGGCAGTGCCCTGCTAGCAGCAGATGTCAACGGCCTTTGGGTGACCCACAACAGCCTCACTCCCCAGCACATCACCGTCATCGGGCACTCCTACGGGTCGACAACCGTCGCCGACGCGTTCGCCCATAACAACATGCGTGCTAACGATGCGGTTCTGCTCGGTTGTCCCGGAACGGATCTCGCGCACAGTGCTGCCGATTTCCATCTCGATGGCGGGCACGTCTACGTCGGCTCGGCCTCCACCGACCCCATCACCTGGATCGGCGAATCCAATGGGGTGCCGGTCGAATGGCTCAAGGGCCGGCTCGGGGGATCCGGCATTCATCTCCCGCCCGATGCCGGCTTGGGCCGTGACCCGGCGGGCGACAGTTACGGTTCGATCCGCTTCCGCGCCGAAGTCCCTGATACTGAATCGGTCAACGAACGCCACCATTCGCACTACTACATGATGGGCAGCGAGGCGCTGCGCAGCATGACCGACATCGTCAGCGGCCACCCCGATCGGCTGGCGACAGACGGACTGCTCGCGGACGGCAGGCGCCAGCCGCACGTCGGCCAGTCCCGAATACCCGGCTTACCCGCCTATATCGATCCCGAAGGGCGCCGACCGCGGAATACGATTCACGATGATCATGAGTATTAGGACACGGGAACCACGATCAGATCGTGCGGCCGATTGTTGACGCTCAGCGCGCCGTCCTCGGTCACCACGACGATGTCTTCGACGCGGGCACCCCAACTGGCCCGGGAAGTAGATGCCGGGCTCGATGGAAAAGGCCATGCCCGCGCGCCAGCGGCAGCTCATTCCCGGCGATGATGTAGGGCTCTTCGTGAACCGACAGCCCGATGCCGTGCCCCGTGCGGTGCACGAAGAAATCCGCAAGCCCGGCCTCCGCCAACACATCACGGGCTGCGGCGTCAACCTGCTCGGCGGTCACCCCCGGCCGGACCGCGTCAAACGCCGCCTGCTGCGCCCGTTGAAGTGTCGAATACTGTCGGGCGACATCGGGTTCAGGCTCTCCGATGCTGTAGGTGCGCGTCGAATCGGAATGGTATCCGGGTTCGTACGCGCCTCCGATATCGACGACGACGATGTCACCGGCCTGCAGTTCACGGTCCGAATAGCTGTGGTGCGGGTCGGCGCCGTGCGGACCGGATCCGACGATAATGAATGCCACCGCCGAATGGCCCTCGGCGACAATGGCTTCAGCGATATCAGCAGCGACGTCGGCCTCGGTGCGGCCCGGTACCAGAAAGTCCGGAACCCGGGCGTGTACCCGATCGATGGCCGAGCCGGCCTTGCGCAGCGCGTCGATCTCGCACTCTTCCTTGACCATCCGCAGCCTGCGCAGCACGTCGGTAGCCAGTACCGGCAGCACCCCCAGCACACCTGCCAGGGGCAAAAGGTGCAGTGCCGGCATGGAATCCGTGACCGCCGTCGCCGCAGGGGCGCCGCCCAAGGCGGCGCTCACCAACTGGTAGGGATCGTCGCCGTCGACCCAGTCCCGCACCGTCAGACCCAGCTCGCCGATCGCCGACTCCTTGAGCGAGGCCAACTCCATCCGCGGGACCACGACCGTCGCATCGCCGGAGGCGGGCAACACCAGGGCGGTGAGCCGCTCGAAGGTCTGCGCGCGCGAGCCGGTGAGGTAGCGCAGGTCGTACCCGGGGGTGATCACCAGGCCTGTCAGACCAGCGTCGCGCGTCGCCGCGGCCGCCGCTGCCAGCCGGCGCGCGTACACCGTGGCGTCGAATCGCTCGGAATCCATGCCAGCCAGGCTAGCGCGAGTCGCCGAACGTCGACTCAATGTGGCGATTCCGCGAAAAATGCGCCAACAACTCGACGTTCGGCGTGAAAAGATTCCCCCATGCCCGCACCCCTGTTGCTGCTCGACGGCGCCAGCATGTGGTTCCGTTCGTACTTCGGGGTGCCGTCTTCGATCACCTCCCCCGATGGGCGGCCGGTCAACGCCGTGCGCGGGTTCATCGACTCGATGGCCACGGTGATCACCCAACAACGGCCTCACCGGCTCGCGGTCTGCCTCGACCTGGATTGGCGGCCGCAGTTCCGGGTCGATCTCATCCCGTCCTACAAGGCGCACCGGGTTGCCGAACCGGAGCCGCCCGGTCAGCCCGACGTCGAGGAGGTGCCCGACGAGCTGACCCCGCAGGTCGACATGATCATGGAACTGCTGGACGCATTCGGGATCTCGACCGCGGGCGCAACGGGTTTCGAGGCCGACGACGTGCTGGGTACGCTGGCGGCCCGGGAACAAATCGATCCGGTCGTCGTAGTCAGCGGCGACCGCGACCTGCTGCAGGTGGTAGCCGACGACCCTGTCCCGGTTCGGGTGCTCTACCTGGGCCGAGGGCTGGCCAAAGCCACGTTGTTGGGTCCCGCCGAGGTGGCCGAAAACTATCGCGTGCCGGCGGATCGGGCTGGAGCGGCCTACGCCGAACTCGCGCTGATGCGCGGCGACCCGTCCGACGGCCTGCCGGGCGTGCCAGGCGTCGGTGAGAAGACGGCGGCCACCCTGCTGGCTGAGCACGGTTCGCTGGACCACATACTGGCGGCCGCCCACGACCCGAAATCGAAGATGGCCAAGGGGCTGCGAGCGAAACTGCTGAGCGCGACCGACTACATCGAAGCCGCCGGGCAGGTGGTGCGGGTGGCCACCGACGCGCCCGTCACCCTGTCGACGCCCACCGATGCCCTGCCGCTGGTGGCCGACGATCCGGAACGCACCGCCGAACTGGCGACCGCGCTGGGCGTCGGGTCGTCGATCGCCCGTCTGCAGAAAGCCCTCGACGGCCTGCCTGCTTAAAGGCCCCGTTACTGCGGCCGGCCGACCTCGTAAGTGCCGTTGCTGTCCTGGAAGGTCACGGTCACGTGCTTCTGGGCGCCGTCGATGCTGACGCTGCATTCGAATGTCGCGCCCTTGTTGACGGTGGGGTCGCTGCCGTTGTTGCACTTGACGTCTTTGACGTTCTTCGCGCCATAGCCGTTGGTCTCGTCGGTGAGGACCTGCTGCACACCGGCCTGGGCCTTATTCACGTCCAGTTTGGTCGTGACGAAAAAGCCGGGCGCCCAAAAGCCGGTCACCAGCACGATCGCGAGCACCACCAGGACGACTGCGGCGATGATGCCGCTAATCAGCGCACTCGGGCGCTTCTTGCTCGGCTGCCCAGGCTGCTCGTAGCCCGGGTATTGCTGCGGGTACTGACCCGGCTGGCCGTACTGCCCCGGCTGGGCGGGTTGGCCTGGCTGCGCGTATGGGCCTGGCTGCCCATACGGCCCAGGCTGGCCGTATTGGCCGGGCTGCGGGTACTGGCCAGGTGCAGGCTGCCCGTAGCTGGGCGCGGCCGGCGGGTACTGCTGCGGGTAGGGCTGCTCGGCCGGCTGTTGGTACCGCGGGTACTCGGCAGGCGGCGTGTAGGCCGGGGCCTGCCACGTCGCATCTTGGGGTGGTTGCTGCTGCTGCCAGGGCGATCCCACCTGGGTCGGCTGCTCCGACGATGGCTGTTCGCCACCGTGGCCGGGCGGTTGCCACTGCTGGCCCGAATCCGATCCGTGCGGTCCGCTCATCGTTTCTCCTCAGTCCCCTTGTGTAACCGTAGCTCCGGCCTAGCCTACCCGGCGTCAACTGCAACGACGCCCCGCCGAACGTCCGCGATGGCGCGTTTCGCGGTCGCTCGCAGCTCAGCATCCGGGGCGGCGTTGCGAACCTGGTCCAACAGGTCGAGCACCTGCCGGCACCAACGTACGAAGTCGCCCGCCAGCAAAGGCGAGCCTGTGCCCTGAGCATCCCCAGCGTCCAGAGCCGCGGCCAGATTTCCGGTCCGGGCCCAGTGGTAAATGACGCCGACGAAGCCGTCGTCGGGTTCACGACTCGGGGCGATCCGGTGCCTCTGCTCGTCGGCGCGCAGCCCGGTGGACAGCTTCGACGTCTGACGCAGCGCCTGCCGTAATCGCGTTGTGGGCGCCTCGGCGGCAAATGTGCCGCTGGGACCGTCGCCGCCGCGCGTCTCATAGAGCACCGCGGAGACCACCGCCGCCAGCTCGGGCGGGTTCAAGCCCGCCCACGCCCCGTTGCGCAGGCATTCGGCGACCAACAGGTCGCTCTCGCTGTAGATCCGGGCCAGCAACCGGCCGTCGTCGGTGACTTGGCGATCGGTGGCCGAGCCCTTGATGAACTCGCGCTCGGCGAGCAGCCCGACGATCCGGTCGAACGTGCGGGCCAGCGAGTTGGTGGCGGCAGCCACCTTCTTCTCCAGCTGGGCGTTCTCGCGCTCGAGGCGCAGGTAGCGCTCCGCCTCGCGGATCTGCTCCTCCTGGCCGGCGCTCCCAGTGCTTTTGTGGGCGGGATGCCGGCGCAAATCTGCCCGCAGCGATGTCAGCTCCGGATCGTGGAACGCGTCATCCTCATCCGCGACGGCCCGTCGGCGTCCGCCGCTCGGGACCGCCAACCCGGCCGTGGCGGATCGCAGCGCTGAGGCCAGATCGCGCCGGACCCGCGGCTGGCGGTGTTCGACCCGTTTGGGCAGCGCCATCGATCCGACCGGCTCCGTCGCACCCGAATAGTCCGCCGACGAAATCCGCCCCGCCCAACGATCTTCGGTCAGGACCAGCGGCCGCGGGTCATCGCGGTCGTTGGCCGACTCCAGCACCACCGCCAGCCCGCCGCGGCGCCCGTGGGTGATGTTGATGATGTCGCCTCGGCGCAGCGCGGCCAGCGCATCGCTGGCCGCCTGTCGTCGCTGTAACCGAGACGCGCGTGACTGCGCGCGTTCCATCTCCGAAATCCGTGCGCGCATCCGGGCGTATTCGAGGATGGGCGCATCGGCCCCGCCAAGTTCGGCGGCGATCTCGCCGATCATCGTCTTGCCGCGCTCGATTCCGCTGACCAGGCCGACGACGGAGCGGTCGGCCTGATACTGGGCGAACGACTGCTCCAGCAGCCGATGCGCCTGCTCAGGGCCCATTTGCTGGACCAGGTTGATCGTCATGTTGTACGACGGCGCGAAGGAACTGCGCAACGGGTAGGTCCGGGTGGAAGCGAGTCCGGCTACTGCGGCCGGTTCGCTGGTCTCTTCGTTGGGATGCCAAAGCACCACCGCGTGACCCTCGACATCGATACCGCGCCTGCCGGCGCGCCCGGTCAGCTGCGTGTACTCCCCCGGTGTCAGCGGCATGTGCTGCTCGCCGTTGAACTTCACCAACCGCTCGAGCACGACGGTCCGCGCGGGCATGTTGATGCCGAGCGCCAACGTCTCGGTGGCGAACACCGCCTTCACCAGGCCGGCGGTGAACAGCTCCTCGACGGTGTGCCGGAAGACCGGCAGCATCCCGGCGTGGTGGGCGGCCAAACCGCGCAGCAACCCTTCCCGCCACTCGTAGTAGCCGAGCACTGCCAGGTCGGAATCCTCGAGTTCACCGCAGCGGTGGTCGATCACCTCGGCGATTTGGGCGCGCTCCTCCTCGGTGGTCAGCCGCAGCGGCGAGCGCAGGCACTGCTGGACCGCGGCGTCGCACCCGACCCGGGAGAACACGAACGTGATCGCCGGCAACAGGCCCTCGGAGTCCAGGGTCGCGATCACGTCCGGCCGCGCCGGCGGCCGGTAGAACCTCGGCCGGCTGGATCGTCCGTGACCGGGGCGCCCGGAGCCGCGGCGAGGCTGCCAGTCCGACATCCGGTCCGCTTCGCGGCGATGCGCGATGTGGCGCATCAGGTCTGGATCCACCCGCAACTCCCGGGCAGACGCGGCGGGCGAGTCTTTGTTCCGGTAATCGAACAGGTCAAAAAGGCGCTTGCCCACCAACACGTGCTGCCACAGCGGCACCGGCCGGTGCTCCTCGACCACCACCGTGGTGTCGCCCCGCACGGTCTGGATCCAGCCGCCGAACTCCTCGGCGTTGCTCACCGTCGCCGAAAGGCTCACCACCCGTACCTCGTCGGGCAGGTGCAGGATGACCTCCTCCCACACCGCGCCCCGCATCCGGTCGGCGAGGAAATGCACCTCGTCCATCACTACATGCGAAAGACCTTGTAGCGCAGGCGAGTCAGCGTAGAGCATGTTGCGGAGCACCTCGGTGGTCATCACCACCACGGGCGCATCGGCGTTGACGGACATATCGCCGGTCAGCAGGCCGATCCGGTCGCGGCCATAGCGCGCGGTCAGGTCGTTGTGCTTCTGATTGCTCAGGGCCTTCATGGGCGTCGTGTAGAAGCACTTGGTGCCGGCCGCTAACGCCAGATGCACGGCGAATTCACCCACCACGGTCTTGCCGGCGCCGGTCGGCGCACAGACCAATACCCCGTGGCCCCGTTCGAGCGCCGCACACGCCCGCTGCTGGAAATCGTCTAGCGCAAAGGGCATTTCGGTGGTGAACCGGGCCAGCTCGGCCAGCGGGCTACGTGACGTCGTCATGAGACCCCGGGACAAACGACGGTTCTGGTTCAGGAGAGGGTATGAGCGAAGGCTGTTCGATGACCGATGCCTGATCGTCGGGGATCTCGGTTCGGGCTTCGCGCTTGGCTTTTCGCCTGTCGTGGATTCGGGCGATCTGGATGGCGAACTCGAGGAGTACGGACAGCGCTATGCCCAGCGCTGTCATCGAAAACGGATCCGATCCGGGTGTGAACACGGCCGCAAACACGAACACGGCGAAGATCAGACCTCGACGCCACGACTTAAGCCGCTCATAGGGCAGCATCCCCGTCATGTTGAGCATGACGATCAGCAAGGGGAACTCGAAGCTGACGCCGAACACCACCAGCAGGTTGATCAAGAAGCCGAAATACCGGTCGCCGGACAAGGCGGTGACCTGCACGTCGCTGCCGACGGTCAGCAGGAAGTCCAGCGCCTTGGCCAGCACGAAGTAGGCCAGCAAGGCACCGGCGACGAACAGCAGCGCCGCCGGAATGACGAACGCCACCGCGAAGCGGCGCTCCTTGCGGTACAGGCCGGGAGTGATGAAGCGCCAGAGCTCGTAAAACCACACCGGGCAGGCCAGCACGATTCCGGCGGTCATACCGACCTTGAGCCGCAACATGAATTGGTCGAAGGGCGCGGTGGCCAGCAACCGGCACTGTCCGTCGGCGGTGATATCGGCGCGCGCCGACTTCGGCAGCGAACAGTACGGATGCCGAAGCCACTCGCCGAGGCTCTCCACCCCGAAGATCGAATGTGAGTACCAGAAGAACCCGAACATCGTGGTGACCAGGATCGCCGCCAGTGAAATCAGCAGCCGGGTACGCAGCTCGGTGAGGTGATCAACCAGCGACATCGTCGCATCGGGATTGGTGCGGCTGCGCCGCTGGCGAGGGTTGAGCCTTTTCAGCGTTTTAACGACGTTCACGACGCTCGGTCAGGGCGCTCGGGCACCGCGACGGTAATGCGGGCCTAAGCCGGGCGTGCTTCGGTGTGACCCTGCTCGCTGGCCGCCGGCGAGTCGGCTACCGGCGACTGCACGGGCTGAGGGGCGGCCGCGGCCGTCTCGATGGACGGCGTCTCCGGCTTGTGGTCTTTGTTGCCGGTGTTGTCGGTCTGCATTTCACGGATTTCGGACTTGAAGATGCGCATCGACTTGCCCAACGAGCGCGCCGCGTCGGGAAGCCGCTTGGCGCCGAACAGCAGGACCAGTACGACAGCGAGGATCGCCCAGTGCCAGGGACTAAGACTGCCCACTTTGATTACCTCCAGATCTCCACCCGATGTTACCGCAGCACAGCCGAACGCAGGAGCGCTGCGCGCGTCACGGCGTGGCCTGCGCTGCCTGGTAGGCCTCGATGGCCGTCGCGGCGGCATCCCGTACACGCTGGGCGAGCGCCGCGGGTTCAACCACCTGCACGGCAGAACCGAAGCCCAGCACGAGGCGCGTCATCCAATCGTCCGAGGCGTAGGTCATGACCGCCTCACACGACCCGTCGGGCAGCTCGCGCAACTCCCGCATCGGGTAGTACTCGAACATCCACGATGCCGAGGGCGCCACCCGCAGTGTCGCAGCCGGCAGTGCCGGGTCGCCATCGAACAACGATGTGTCCGGTGGCGCATTCAGCGCCGGCCCGGGCGGGGCGGCCGGCTCGTCCAACTCGGTGGCGTCCACGATGCGGTCGAAGCGAAACAGCCGAACCCCTTCGGCTTCGCGTGACCAGGCCTCCAAATAACTGTGCCCACCGATGAGCAGCACCCGGATGGGGTCGACGATCCGACTGGTCAAAGTGTCGTGTGAGGCCGCGTAGTAGTCGATGGCCAGCGCGTGTTTGTACTGCACGGCCGCCCGCACCGCGGCCGCGGCCCGGCTCTCCACGGGCGCCGGCTCATCGACGGCCGCCCCCGAGCCCGTGGTGTCCTGCCCTACGGCACCGGCGGCAGACTCGATCTTGGCGATCGCGCTGCGCGCCGCCGCTGGATCGACCACACCCGGAATGTCGGCCAGCGCGCGCAGCGCCACCAGCAGGCCGGTGGCCTCGGGCGACGTGAGCTTCAGCGGCCGGTCGATGCCCGCCGAAAACGTCACCTCGATGGTGTCCCCGGAAAACTCGAAGTCGATGAGATCACCCGGGTAATAGCCGGGCAGGCCACACATCCACAGCTGGTTGAGATCCTCCTCCAGCTGCTTGACCGACACCCCTAGGCCGTTGGCGGCCTCGGCCCGGGTGATCCGCGGGTTGGCCTGGAAGTACGGCACCATGTTGAGCAGCCGGACCAGGCGATTCGATACGGGAGTCACAGACGCTGCTCCCCCGCGTGCGTGCGCAACCGGGCCAGCACGTCCTCGCGCAGGGACTCCGGCTCGAGCACGACGGCGTCGGCCCCGTAGCCGGCGATGTCACGTGCCAGCCGATCGGCGGAGCCGATATCGAGCTCGATCACCTCGCCGTCGCGGCCGGCCAATTGCCGCGCCGCTGGGGGCTCTAGGGACCTTCCATCACGCCGCAGCGCGGTGGCGCGTCCCTCGGCGACCCACACCCGGGCCTGCCCGCCGGTCGGCGTCTCGGCCACTGTCTCGGCCACGATCCGGCGCAGGTCGACGTCGTCAGGCACGGTGACCGCCCCGGTCGGCCCGACGGCTGTGACCTCAGCACCGATCCGGGAGAGCCGAAAGACGCGGGTGTCGTCGCGGTCGCGGTCGTGGCCCACCAGGTACCAGCGGCCCCGCTCGGTTATCACTCCCCACGGTTCGACGGTGCGTTTGGTGTAGGGCTCGGCCCGTGATGGCCGATGCGGAAACTGCACGGCCCGCCGGGAATCGATGGCCGACAACAGGATCCCCAGCACATCTTCCGACCCGCGCAGGCCCGGCACCCCCGCCGGTGAAGCGATGGCCACCGGGGCGCCGGCATCAAGGGGGTCGACGTCCACGCCGGCGGCCCGGAGCTTGAGTAATGCGCCCTGGGTCGCGGTGATCAATTCGGGCGACTCCCACAATTGCGTAGCGACGGCCACCGCGGCCGCTTCATCCGGGGTCAGCTCGACGGCGGGCAGCGCGTAGGCGTCGCGGTTGATCCGGTAGCCCTCGGTGGGGTCCAGGACCGAAACCTTGCCAACCTCGAGCGGGATGCCGAGGTCGCGCAGCTCGTTCTTGTCGCGCTCGAACATCCGGGAGAACGCCTCGACGCTGGGGCTGTCCGAATAACCCGCCACGCTGGACCTGATTTTGTCCGCCGTGATGAAGCCGCGGGTGGACAACAGGGCGATGACCAGGTTTACCAGCCGTTCGACTTTCGAGGTCGCCACCCGTACAAGTTACATGCTGGCGATCAGCCGCTTGACCCGCTCATCAACCGATCGGAATGGGTCCTTGCACAGCACCGTGCGCTGCGCCTGATCGTTGAGTTTGAGGTGCACCCAGTCGACGGTGAAATCCCGCCCCGCCGCCTGCGCGGCGCTGATGAACTCACCGCGCAGCCTGGCGCGGGTGGTTTGCGGCGGGGTGTCGACGGCCTCCGCGATGTCCTCGTCGGTGGTGATGCGCGTCGCCAGACCTTTGCGCTGCAACAGATCGAACACACCGCGGCCCCGCTTGATGTCGTGATAGGCCAGATCCAGCTGGGCGATCTTCGGGTCGGACAGCTCCATGTTGTAGCGGTCCTGGTAGCGCTGGAACAGCTTGCGCTTGATCACCCAGTCGATCTCGGTGTCCACCTTGGCGAAGTCCTGGCTTTCGACGGCGTCCAGCTGGCGGCCCCACAGGTCGACGACCTGCTCGACCTGCGCGTCGGGCTCACGGGTCTGGAGATGCTCGACGGCGCGGGTGTAGTACTCGCGCTGGATGTCCAGCGCGCTGGCCTGACGGCCGCCCGCCAGCCGCACCGGGCGGCGCCCGGTGACGTCGTGGCTGACCTCGCGGATGGCGCGGATGGGGTTGTCCAGCGAGAAGTCGCGGAACGGCACACCGGCTTCGATCATCTCCAGGACGAGTGAGGCGGTGCCGACCTTGAGCATGGTGGTGGTCTCGCACATGTTGGAGTCGCCGACGATGACGTGCAGCCGCCGGTACTTCTCGGCGTCGGCGTGCGGCTCGTCGCGAGTGTTGATGATCGGACGGCTGCGGGTGGTGGCCGAGGACACACCCTCCCAGATGTGCTCGGCGCGCTGGGACAGGCAGAACGTCGCGGCCTTGGGCGTCTGCAGCACCTTGCCGGCCCCGCAGATCAGCTGGCGGGTGACCAGGAAGGGCAGCAACACGTCAGAGATCCGGGAGAACTCACCGGCCCGCACGATCAGGTAGTTCTCGTGGCAGCCGTAGGAGTTGCCGGCCGAATCGGTGTTGTTCTTGAACAGGTAGATGTCGCCACCGATGCCCTCGTCGGCGAGTCGCTGCTCGGCGTCGACGAGCAGGTCTTCGAGCACCCATTCACCGGCCCGGTCGTGGGTGACCAGCTGCGTCAGGCTGTCGCATTCGGCGGTCGCGTACTCCGGATGGCTGCCCACGTCGAGGTAGAGGCGCGCGCCGTTACGCAGGAAAACGTTCGAGCTGCGGCCCCAAGACACCACCCGGCGGAATAGGTAGCGGGCTACCTCGTCGGGGCTGAGCCGCCGGTGACCGTGGAATGTGCAGGTGACACCGAACTCGGTCTCGATGCCCATGATTCGTCGCTGCACGTAATCGAGGGTACTGGTTGTCTTGCGGCGACGGTGAGCAGCCGCGCCTAATCGGCCGATTCGCCGTTGGATTCGGGCTCCCCGGACTCCGGCGACTCCGATTCCCCGAGCAACGTTTCCAGGGTGGCGCGGTTGATCCGGCGGAACGCCCGCCGCGGCCGACTGGCCTCCAGGATGGCGACTTCGAGGCTGGCCACCCCCACCGACGGTTGGCCATTGCCCGCGGTATCGGCGCTGCCCGCACGCAGCGCTTCCACCGCGATATGCACGGCGTCGTACAGGTCGGCGTTCTCGGCGTAGGAGTCCTTGAGCGCGGTGACGATGGGCTCGGTGGTGCCACCCATGACCACGAAATGCGGCTCGTCGGCGATCGATCCGTCGTAGGTGATCCGGTAGAGCTCCGGTGCTTTCGTCTCGCCAAAGTGCGCGACCTCGGCGACACACAGCTCGACCTCGTACGGCTTGGCCTGCTCGGTGAAGATGCTGCCAAGCGTCTGCGCGTAAACGTAGGCCAGCTGCCGGCCGGTGACGTCGCGGCGATCGTAGGCGTAGCCGCGAGTGTCGGCGAACTGGATCCCGCCGCGGCGCAGATTATCGAATTCGTTGAACTTGCCCGCGGCCGCAAAGCCAACCCGGTCGTACAGCTCGCTGATCTTCTGCAGTGACCGCGACGGGTTCTCGGCGACGAACAGCACACCGCCGGAGTACGCCAGCGCGACCACACTGCGGCCCCGCCCGATGCCCTTGCGCGCGAGCTCGCTGCGCTCGCGCATGGCCTGCTCGGGCGAGATGAAATACGGGAAGCTCACTTCTCACCCCGCGACTCGCCGTCGGCGCCGAACGTGTCAGTGCGCCTGCGACTTTCGATGACTTCCCGGGCCAGTTCGGCGATCCGGCTTTCGGGCACCTCCGCCGCCCCGTCGGCGCCGATGGTGACCGCCGTGGGATAGATGCCGCGGACCAGATCCGGTCCGCCGGTGGCCGAGTCGTCGTCGGCGGCGTCGTAGAGGGCCTCCACCGCGACCCGCACCGCGGAATCCGCGTCGTGGACTTGCGAATACAACTTCTTGATCGACGACTTGGCGAAAATCGACCCCGAGCCCACCGACTGGTAGCCCTCTTCCTCGATGTTCCAGCCACCGGCCGCGTCGAACGAGACGATGCGGCCCGCGTTGTCAGGATCCGATGCGTGGATGTCGTAACCCGCCAGCAGCGGTACCGCAACGAACCCCTGCAGCGCGGCCCCCAGGTTGCCGCGCACCATGATCGCGAGCCGGTTGACTTTGCCGGCAAAGGTAAGCGGCACGCCTTCGAGCTTCTCGTAATGCTCGAGCTCGACGGCATACAGGCGGGCGAACTCGACGGCGATGGCCGCGGTGCCCGCGATGCCGGTGGCGGTGTAGTCGTCGGTGATGTACACCTTTTGCACATCGCGCCCGGCGATCATGTTGCCCTGCGTCGAACGCCGGTCGCCGGCGATCAGAACGCCGCCGGGGTACTTCAGCGCGACGATCGTCGTCCCGTGCGGCAACTGCGCGCCGGCATTGCCGGGCTGTGCACCGCTCAGGCTCGCCGGAAGCAGTTCCGGCGCCTGACGGCGCAGGAGCTCAGCGAATGAGGATTGGTTTATATCTGGGGTTCCAGGAAATGCCGAATTGGTGGCCAGGCGATCTGAGAACGACCAGGTCACTGTCCGCCCTTTTGGACATACGCGCGGACGAAGTCTTCGGCGTTCTCCTCAAGGACGTCATCAATCTCGTCGAGCAGATCGTCGGTGTCCTCGGATAGCTTCTCGCGACGCTCCTGGCCCGCGGCCGTGACGTCGGCGAATTCGTCCTCATCGCCGCCACCACCGCCACCCTTGGTCTGTTCCTGCGCCATCGCCGCCTCCTGCGTCGTCCGGTCTGTGTGTCTACCCTACCGGTCAACCCTGACGTTGCCCGGGGAACGGTCCTCAGCGGGTCAGTTGTTCCACCAGCTCGACGGCGCTGTTTACCGAATCCAGCAGCGCCCCGACGTGGGCTTTGCTGCCGCGAAGCGGCTCCAGGGTGGGGATGCGGACCAGCGAATCCCCACCCAGGTCGAAAATCACCGAGTCCCAGCTGGCCGCGGCGATGTCGGCGCCGAACCTACGCAAGCATTCGCCACGGAAGTACGCGCGGGTGTCCGTCGGTGGGTTGTCGACGGCGGCGAGCACCTGCTGTTCGGTGACCAGACGCTTCATCGAGCCCCGTGCGACCAGCCGGTTGTACAGCCCCTTGTCCAGCCGGACATCCGAATACTGCAAGTCGACGAGATGCAGCCGCGGCGCCGACCAGCCCAGGTTCTCCCGCTGGCGGAAACCTTCGAGCAGTCGCAACTTCGCCGGCCAGTCCAACAGCTCAGCGCATTCCATCGGGTCACGCTCAAGCAGGTCGAGCACGTGTGCCCAGGTCTCCACAACGTCGGCGGCGCGCGGGTCCGGGTCACGGCCGTCGACCAACTTCGCCACCCGGTCGAGGTAGATCCGTTGCAGCGCAAGGGCGGTCAGTTCGCGACCATCGACCAGGGCGACCGCAACCCGCAGCGATGGATCGCGGCTGATCGCATGCACCGCGCTCACCGGGCGGGCCAACATCAGATCGCTCAGGTCGATCCCGTGCTCGGGACCGTGTTCGATCAGATCCAGCACCAGTGCCGTGGTGCCCAGCTTCAGATAGGTCGACGTCTCGGCGAGGTTTGCGTCGCCGATGATGACGTGCAGTCGGCGGTACCTGTCGGCATCGGCGTGCGGTTCGTCGCGGGTGTTGATGATGCCGCGTTTGAGCGTGGTCTCCAGGCCGACCTCGACCTCGATGTAATCGGAGCGCTGAGACAGCTGGAAGCCGCCCTCGTCACCCGACGGCCCGATGCCCACCCGGCCCGAACCCGTGACCACCTGCCGGGACACCAGGAACGGCGTGAGCCCCGCGATGATGGCCGAGAACGGCGTCTGCCGCGACATCAGGTAGTTCTCGTGCGTCCCGTAGGAGGCGCCCTTGCCGTCGACGTTGTTCTTGTACAGCTGCAATTTCGCCGCGCCGGGAACGCTGGCGACGTGCCGGGCGGCGGCCTCCATCACCCGCTCGCCGGCCTTGTCCCAGATCACCGCGTCCAGCGGATCGGTGCACTCGGGCGCGGAGTATTCGGGGTGCGCGTGGTCGACATAGAGCCGCGCACCGTTGGTCAAGATCATGTTGGCGGCGCCGACCTCGTCGGCGTCCACCACCGGCGGCGGCCCGGCCGACCGACTCAGGTCGAATCCGCGGGCATCGCGCAGGGGCGATTCCACCTCGTAGTCCCAGCGGGTGCGCTTGGCCCGCTGGATGCCGGCGGCGGCCGCATAGGCCAACACCGCCTGCGTCGAGGTGAGGATCGGGTTGGCGGTTGGGTCCGACGGCGAGGAAATGCCGTACTCAACCTCCGTGCCGATAATCCGTTGCATGCCTTAAGCCTAGGCGCGGTCACGATGGGCGCCCCCTGGCGGCCCGCATCGGCGCCTGCCGGGAGCGGTAGAAACCGGCTGCGGGTTGCTGGACAACCCGCTACGGTGAGCCGACATGGACAGTGCCGCGGCTGAAAGCTGGTTCCTGGCTCGGGGTTTGCCGTCAGTGCTCACCAGGCGGGCCCGGTGGCGACGGCTCTGGCAGCGGTCGGCCCCGATACTGGCGGCGTACGCGACAATGCAGGCGGGCTGTGTCCTGCCGATCTATTTGATCACCGGCGGCCACGACGTCGAGATCACCGATGAGCCGACTACCAAGGAATTGGTCCTACTGACGATATTCGCCCTCACCGTCCCGGTGTTGACGATCGTCGGGTGGCTGGTGTCCCGGCTACGGGGCGGCCGGGCGCGCGCGATTGCAGCGGGGATCAGCCTGGCCGTCGTGGCAGGCGTGGCGCTCGTCGTGTACGGGCCCGGGCAACTGACGAATGACGGGATCTTCGTTGCCGTGGTGCTGCTCCTGACCGCGAGCGGCGTCGGGTCGATAGCGGGTTGGGCGGTGCGGATGATGTTCTCGCACTTGGCGAGCGCCGGCGCCTTGGCCGTCCGGGCGTTGCCGGTGGTTCTGCTGACCGCGTTGGTGTTTTTCAACAGCTACGCCTGGCTCATGGCCGCGACGATCACTGGCGACCGGCTGGTCCTGGCAATGGCATTTCTGATGCTGATCGCCGCGCTGTTCGTCGTATCCACCAGCCGGGAACGCCTCGAGCCGATGCTGCGGTCGACGGCCGTGGCAGCTGAGGACGCCGAGCAGCTTGCCAACACGCCCTTTGCGACGATGCCGGATGGCCCTGACGTGACTCCGCTGAAAAGGGCCGAACGTCTCAACGTGGTGTTTGTCCTCGCCGCCTCACAACTTGCCCAGATCCTGGTGGTGGCGGTGGTGACCGCCGCGATCTACGTGGTCCTCGGGCTTATCGTGCTCAGTCCGGCGCTGCTCAACGAATGGACCCATACCTACACGAGCACCGCGACGGTGCTGGGATTTACGCTCCCCGTTCCGGATTCGCTGATACACATGTGCCTATTCCTTGCCGCGTTGACGTTCATGTACGTCAGCGCGCGTGCGGCCGGCGACGATCAATACCGGACGACATTCCTTGCCCCGCTGATCGCAGACCTGCGCACCACATTGGATGCACGCAATCGCTACCGGGGCGCCGTCGCGGGAGCCGAGCGCGGTGTTGACGCGACCGACCTCGGTGGTTAATTTCACCCTGGTGTCCGATCAGACGGCCGACTTGTCGGGAAGGCGTTACGGCGAAGTGCTCCTCATCGAGGTCCGCGAGTCAGCTCCGCAGGCCACGGTCTACAACAGCTTCCCGCTAAACGACTGTCCTCCCGAGCTGTGGTCCGCGCTCGACGCGCAGGCCATCGCCGCCGAAAACGGAGCCGCCGCCGCGTTGCTCAACGGTCCGCGCTACTGGCTGATGAACGACATCGAAAAGGAACCCCAGGGCCCGCAGGAGAGGAAAACCTTCGGTGGGATCGAGATGATCAAGCAGGCCACGGTCGAGCTGTCATCGATGAACCCCGCGCCCTACACCGTCAACGAAGTGAGCCGCAACACCGTCTTCGTCTTCAACGCTGGAGAAGAGGTCTACGAACTCATCGACGCGGCCGGGCGGCGCTGGATCATGCAGACCTGGAGCCAGATCGCGGACCCCACCTTGTCGCGAGCTGACCTCCCTGGCCTGGCCAGCCGGCTCCACCTGCCGCCCGGCTGGATCTACCAGCCACGCGTGCTCACCGACGCGCTGCGCGTGGACACCAGAACCAAGCCGGCCCACGTCATGCAAGACGACCTGACCAATAGCTATTCGTTGCACACCGGCTGACGGACCATCAGGTACCCGGCGTCGTCGACGTAATCCGGCAGGACATGGCGGCCAAGGGGCCCGCCGCGTAGTAGGCATCGTCGTCGCCGGGATCAAATCTCAACCGCATGGCGCGACGCTAGTCGGCAGTACCGATAACCCCTACAGGTACTGACCCAGGTTCGATTCGGTGTCGATAGCTCGCGACGCGCTCGACGACTTGCCGGTGACCAGGGTGCGGATGTAGACGATCCGCTCGCCCTTCTTGCCCGAGATCCGTGCCCAGTCATCGGGATTGGTGGTGTTGGGCAGGTCCTCGTTCTCGGCGAATTCGTCGACGATCGAGTCGAGCAGGTGCTGAATGCGCAGGCCGTGTTGCCCGGTTTCCAGCACCGACTTGATCGCGTTCTTCTTCGCCCGGTCGACCACGTTCTGGATCATCGCCCCGGAGTTGAAGTCCTTGAAGTACATGACTTCCTTGTCACCGTTGGCATAGGTGACCTCCAGGAACCGGTTGTCGTCGATCTCGGCGTACATCCGGTCGACGACCTTCTCGATCATCGCCTTGATGCAGGCCCCACGGTCGCCGTCGAACTCGGCGATGTCGTCGTCATGCACCGGCAAAGTCTCGACCAGGTACTTCGAGAAGATGTCTTGTGCCGCTTCGGCATCGGGCCGCTCGATCTTGATCTTCACGTCGAGGCGGCCGGGCCGCAGGATCGCGGGGTCGATCATGTCCTCGCGGTTGGACGCACCGATCACGATGACGTTCTCGAGTCCCTCCACCCCGTCGATCTCGCTGAGCAGCTGCGGGACCACGGTGGTCTCGACATCGGAGGAGACCCCGGTGCCACGGGTGCGGAAGATCGAGTCCATCTCGTCGAAGAACACGATCACCGGCGTCCCTTCCGAGGCCTTCTCACGGGCGCGCTGGAAGATCAGCCGGATGTGCCGCTCGGTCTCGCCGACGAACTTGTTCAATAGCTCGGGCCCTTTGATGTTCAAGAAGTAGGACTTGGCCTCGCGCGCGTCGTCGCCGCGGACCTCCGCCATCTTCTTGGCCAACGAATTGGCCACCGCCTTGGCGATCAAGGTCTTACCGCAGCCGGGCGGCCCGTAGAGCAACACACCCTTGGGCGGGCGCAGCGCGTATTCGCGGTACAGATCCTTGTGCAGGAACGGCAGCTCCACGGCGTCGCGGATCTGCTCGATCTGGCGGGTGAGGCCACCGATGTCCTGGTAGCTGACATCCGGCACCTCTTCCAGCACCAGGTCTTCGACCTCGGCCTTGGGGATGCGCTCGAAGGCGTAGCCGGCCTTTGTGTCGACCAGCAGCGAGTCGCCGGGCCGCAACTTGCGCGGCTTGGTGTCATCGCTGTCGGGGTCGCGCACGCCTTCCGGCAGATCCTCGGCAACCAGCGGCTCGGCGAGCCACACGATGCGTTCCTCGTCGGCGTGGCCGACGACCAGCGCCCGGTGGCCGTCGGACAGCACCTCACGCAAGGTGGATATCTCGCCAACCGACTCGAAGGTGCCGGCTTCGACGACGGTCAGGGCTTCGTTGAGCCGGACCGTTTGCCCCTTCCTGAGCAAACTCAGGTCGATGTTCGGCGAGCAGGTCAGCCGCATCTTGCGGCCTGACGTGAACACATCGACCGTTTCGTCCTCGTGCACGAGCAGCAGAACGCCGTACCCGCTGGGCGGCTGCCCGAGCCGGTCGACTTCTTCCCGCAGCGCCAACAACTGCTGGCGAGCTTCTTTAAGAGTTTCCATTAATTTGGAATTGCGAGCCGCGAGTGAGTCGATTCGAGCCTCGAGCTGATGCACATCGCGTGCGGATCGCGCCCCACTGGGCGATCCGGCTACTTGCTCGATTTGCTCGCGAAGCACCGCTGCTTCACGACGCAATTGTTCCAATTCGGCAGCATCGTCGCTGGACATAGTTGATTCGCGGGGGGTACCGAATGCTTCAGAACGCTCTGAGTCACCCATGGTTGCGCTCCTTTCCCACACCAGGAATTGGTGCGGCGGATACTTCAACGCTACCGGCGATTGGCGATTCATGTGCGCAACCAAATGCCGTGGAAAAGTTAAGATCGTGATCTCGCTGGTAACGTCCCGTTTGAGTCGGGGTGATCGAAAGGGCAGGCGTGATCGGAAAATCCCACCTCCGCCGACGGTCCCGATACCTGTTGTTGGCGTTGAGTTCCGCCGCGGCCGTGGCCGCGATCGGGCTCTCGGGATGTTCGTCCGGCGCGTCGAAGACTGCGCCGCCGGCTTCACCAACGGCGCCCCGCGGCGCAACCCCGATGGCGGCCTCCCCGACCGCCGTACTGCCCTCGCCTGACGCCCTTACCGACGTACTCAACCGCCTGGCCGATCCCAACGTCCCGGGCATGAACAAGTTGAACCTGGTCGAAGGCGCAACGCCGGATAGTGCTGCCACGCTGGATAAATTCATCAACGCGCTGCGAGACAACGGCTACCTGCCGATGTCCTTCGTGGCAAACAACGTCGCGTGGTCAGACAAGAATCCACCGGACGCGGCGGCCACCGTCACCGTCAACACAGCCCGGGGGAACAGCGGCAACTTCACCTTCCCGATGGAGTTCGTGCCGTCCCAAGGGGGCTGGCAGCTGTCCCGGAAGACCGGAGACATGTTGTTGGCCCTGGGCAACTCACCCGCTACCAGTGCACCCGCCCCCGAACCGGCGCCCCCGGCACCACCTCGCCCCGGTGGCTGACCTGCGGGATGTGGATCGGCTGGCTTGAGTTCGATGTGTTGCTGGGCGACGTGCGATCGCTCAAAGAGAAGCGGTCGCTGATCCGCCCCGTCGTCGCCGAGCTGCAGCGCAAGTTCAGCGTGTCTGCCGCCGAGACGGGCTCACAGGAGCTGTACCGGCGAGCGGGCATCGGCGTGGCCGTGGTGTCCGGCGATCGCGGCCACGCCGTCGAAGTCCTAGACGCGGCCGAACGCCTGGTGGCCGCGCACCCCGAGTTCGAGCTGCTGTCCGTGCTCAGAGGCCTGCGCCGCGGTGACGACTGAAGCTGACGATTGGATTCAGTCGTCGTATTCAATCGTCACGGCCCACGCGCTTGCGGCCCAGGGGCGCCGGGGCGATCGTGCCGGGCGCCAACCGTCGCGTCGCGATCAAGAACGCCGTGTGCCCGCGCATCGAATGCTGCGGCCGAACGGCCAGGCCGACGACGTTCCAGCCTCTTTGCAGCGTCTCCCATGAGCGGGGCTCCGTCCAGCACTGCTGGGCCCGCAGCGCCTCCACCACCTTCGACAGCTGAGTGACGGTGGCCACATAAATAATCAGCACACCCCCGGCGATCAACAGCCGCGACACCGCCTCGAGCACGTCCCATGGCGCGAGCATGTCCAGCACGGCCCGGTCGAACGAGCCGTCGGGCAGTTCGGAGTCAGCGAGATCGCTGATGATCATCTGCCAATTCGGAGGCTGGCCCTCGCTGACTTCAAAGAAGTTGGCGACGTTGCGGCGTGCGTGTTCGGCATGGTCGGCGCGCTGTTCGTAGGAGATCACCCGTCCTTCTGGCCCGACCGCACGCAACAACGAGAGGGTCAGCGCACCAGATCCGGCACCCGCCTCGAGCACGCGGGCGCCCGGGAAGATGTCCCCTTCGTGGATGATCTGAGCGGCATCCTTGGGGTAGATGACTTGCGGGCCGCGGGGCATCGACATCACGTAGTCGAGCAGCAGCGGGCGCAAGACCAAGAAGATGGCGCCGTTGCTGGATTTGATCACGCTGCCCTGTTCCAGCCCGATTACCGCATCGTGTGGGATCGCGCCGTGATGCGTGTGGAATTCGGTACCCGGTGTGAGCGTGATGGTGTAGTGCCGGCCCTTGACGTCGGTGAGCTGGACGCGCTCACCCGCGGTGAACGGACCGGTTGCGGACACGCCGTCTAGAGTGCCAGCCGACTCGCCGTCATTGGTGGTCGGGGCTGTCGGCACCCAGTCATAGGCTGCTGATATGACCCGGGAGATGGCGCTGTCACCATCGCGGGCCGCCGACTTCAAGCAGTGCCCGCTGCTGTACCGGTTCCGGGCCATCGACCGGTTGCCGGAGGCGACCTCCACCGCACAGCTGCGCGGGTCGGTCGTGCACGCCGCGCTGGAACAGCTCTACGCCCTGCCCGCGGTGCAGCGGGGCCCCGACACGGCACGGTCGTTGGTGGAGCCCGCGTGGGATCAGGTGATCGCCGCGGAGCCGGACGTGGCCGCCGACCTGGAACCCGAGCAGCGGATCCAACTGCTGGACGAGGCGCGCGCCTTGCTCTCCGGCTACTACCGGCTTGAAGACCCGACACGATTCGACCCGAAGAGTTGCGAGCAGCGGGTCGAGGTCGAACTCGCCGACGGCACACTGCTGCGGGGTTTTATCGACCGGATCGACGTCGCCGCCGGCGGCCAGCTAAGGGTGGTCGACTACAAAACCGGCAAGGCGCCGTCGGCCGCGTGGGCAGCGGCCGAATTCAAGGCGATGTTCCAAATGAAGTTCTATGCGGTGGCGCTGTTTCGTTCGCGCGGTGTGCTCCCCACCCGGCTGCGGCTCATCTATCTGGCCGACGGACAGGTGCTGGACTACTCGCCGGACCGTGAAGAGCTGTTGCGATTCGAGAAGACGCTGATTGCAATCTGGCGTGCCATCCAATCTGCGGGCCAGACAGGCGATTTCCGACCAAGTGCGTCGCGGTTATGCCAATGGTGTCCCCATCAACGACACTGCCCGGTTTTCGGCGGGACGCCGCCGCCATACCCCGGCTGGCACTAACCGGTCAGCTCAGCGGACCGCGCTATTGCCCGGGCGCGGTGTCGTACGGCCCAATGGCAACTATGACGGTGGCAATGCCGGGCACCCTAGGCCTGACCCGCGAGTTGATCACACCAGTGTTGCGGGACTTGGTGAATCGACTCGACCCGATGCTGCGGTCCGTGGTCTCCTACCACTTCGGTTGGTGCGACGAGCGCGGCGCGCCGCTGAACAGCAACGCGGGCAAGGCCATTCGCCCGAGCCTGGTGTTGCTGGCGGCCGAGGCAGCCGGCGGGCAGGCGGAATGCGCAATCCACGGTGCCGCAGCGGTCGAACTGATCCACAACTTCTCCCTGGTGCACGACGACCTGATGGACCGCGACGAGTGTCGCCGGCACCGGCCCACCCTGTGGGCGGTATGGGGCGACCCGGTGGCAGTTCTCGCCGGTGACGCCTTGCTGTCGCTGGCACACGAGGCGATCTTGGACTCCGACTCGGCCCACGCGAGCGCGGCACACACCGTCCTGTCCGTGGCCACGCGTGAACTGATTCGCGGCCAGGCCGCCGACACTGAATTCGAACGGCGCGACGACGTGACGTTGGGCGAGTGTCTCGAAATGGCTTGGGGCAAAACGGCTGCGCTGATGTCGGCCAGTGCCGTCATCGGCGCGACGTTCGCGGGCGCGCCGACACCGGTGTCTGACGCGCTCGGCGTCTTCGGTGGCAATGTCGGCGTGGCCTTCCAACTGATCGACGACGTGTTGGGTATCTGGGGCCAACCCAAGGTCACCGGCAAGCCCGTGTACTCAGACCTACGGTCCTGCAAGAAAAGCCTGCCCGTCAGCTGGGTGATCGACCGCGACGGCCCTGCCGGCCGCGCACTGGCCTCCTGGATGACCGATCGGCAACATGCCGCCACCTGCACCGACGACGAACTGCACGACATCGCCGATCTCGTGGAGCGTGCCGGCGGTCGGGCGTGGGCCACCGAGGAGGCGCACCGCCGCGCCGCGCTGGGCGCGCGCGCGATCGCAGATGTACGCATCGCACCGGGGCCCGCATGCGAACTACACGCGCTCGCCCACTATCTGCTCGACAGACGGGCGTAACGGATGGCCGGTCCGCAGATCTGCGCACCTCGGTGGTGGGACCGCGCCGCGCTACCCGGGGCGGTCTCCGTATCGCGGATCCAGGCGCACCAGCCCCTGCTCATCGCTGGGACCAGCACCGCCCTCATCGACGACGCACGACCGGGGGACCTCGTCGTCGGTGCCACCCCGGCGGGCCCACTGTTGTTCGGCGCCGTGGCGCGGCTGGGCCTGCGCACCCATCTCGGGCCACCGCAGTGGCTTCCCGAATGCACCACGCCCGCCAGGCAGACGGTGACCCTGCGCGCCGTGGCGTCTCCGTGGCGAACGACGGCGCTCAGAGCGTTGCGGGCAGCCGCGCCGGCGGTCGATCAGTGGGCGGCGGCCACGGGCGACCGCGAGGTCCTGCTGGGCAGTCCCCGCTCGTTCTGCGCGGGCGTGGAGCGCGCGGTGCAAATCGTCGAGCGCGCCCTCGAGCGCTTCGGGACACCCGTGTACGTGCGCCGCCAGATCGTGCACAACACCCATGTGGTCAAACGGTTGCAGGAACGCGGGGCGGTGTTCGTCGAAGAGCTCGACTCTGTCCCGCGGGGCGCGACCGTGGTGTTGGCCGCGCACGGCGTCTCGCCGACCGTGCGGCACGACGCCGAGGCGCGGCAGCTGAAGGTGATCGATGCCACCTGCCCGCTGGTGGCTAAAGTGCACGCCGAGGTCCGGCGCTTCGCGCAGAAAGGGCACACGGTATTTCTGATCGGCCACGACGACCACGAAGAAGTCGTAGGCACGCGCGGCGAGTCACCCGAACACGTCGTCGTGGTCGGCGATGCCAAGCAGGCCGCCGAGGTTGAGCCGCAAGATCCACACAAGGTGGCCTACGTAATGCAGACCACCCTGGACGTCGATGAGGCCCAGCACACCGCCACGGCACTGCAGGAGCGCTTCCCCGAGCTCGTCGGCCCGGGCGATGACGACATCTGCTACGCCACCACCAACCGCCAAGCCGCCGTCATCGAGGTTGCGCGGCAATCGGAGTTGGTCATCGTACTTGGTTCGCCGAACTCGTCGAACTCGCGTCGGCTGGCTGAGGTCGCCGAAAAGCACGGTCCACCAGCGTATCTGGTTGACGATATCGGCGCCGTCGATCTGCGCTGGCTGGCCGGAGTGCGCCGGGTCGGTATCACCGCCGGCGCGTCGGCTCCGCCACACCTGGTGGACCAACTCGTCGAAGCCCTGTCCGGCCTTGGCCACATCCGCGTGCGCGAAGCCACGGCGGTACAGGAGGACGTCCAATTCAGCCTGCCACGGGAGGTGGGATGAAGGAGCACGGGGCCGGTGCGGCGATCCTGGGCGGCCCGGAACATCTCCGGACGGTAGAGCCGGAGAAATTGCCTGCGCTGGCCGCGGAGATCCGCGCCCGCCTGATCGCCGAAGTGACCCGCCGCGGTGGACATCTGGGCCCCAACCTGGGAGTGGTGGAACTGACCATCGCGCTGCACCGCTGTTTCGATTCACCGCACGACGTGCTGGTATGGGACACCGGGCATCAGAGCTACGTGCACAAGATGCTCACCGGCAGAGCCGACCTGATGTCGACGCTGCGAACCGCCGGGGGCTTGTCCGGGTATCCGTGCCGTCAAGAAAGCCCCCACGACGTGGTGGAGAACTCCCATGCTTCGACCGCCTTGTCGTACGCCGACGGACTGGCGAAAGGGTTCGCGCTCAGCGGCGCCGACCGCCGCGTCGTCGCGATCGTGGGTGACGGAGCGCTGACCGGCGGCATGTGCTGGGAGGCGCTGAACAACATCGGTGCCGGTGGCCGGCCCGTGCTCGTACTGCTCAATGACAACGGGCGCTCGTACGCCCCGACAGTCGGCGCGTTGGCCCATCATCTTGGAGAGCTGCGGTCCGGGCGCGCCGACGCAAATCTGTTCAAGATCATGGGATTTGATTATCTGGGTCCCGTCGACGGTCACGACGTCGCCGCGTGCGAGCGGGCATTGCACGCGGCGCGGACCCGTTCGGGCCCAGTCGTGGTGCACTGCGTCACCCGCAAGGGCTGTGGCTACGAGCCCGCAGAGACCGACGAGGCGGACCGCATGCACGCTGTGCGCGCGGCACCGGACCCCGCCACGCGGGTGTCCTCGGGGACCTCGTGGACCTCAGTGTTCGGCCGGGAACTCGCGCGACTTGGCGGCGACGACCAGCGCGTTGTCGCGATCACCGCGGCGATGCTGCGCCCGACCGGCCTGCTGCAGTTCGCTCAGGCGTTCCCGGACCGCGTCTTCGACGTCGGGATCGCCGAGCAGCACGCGGTCGCCTCGGCCGCCGGTCTGGCCATGGCCGGGATGAAACCCGTTGTCGCGGTGTACTCGACATTCCTCAACCGGGCCTTCGACCAGCTGATGATGGACGTCGCGCTGCATGGGTTGCCGGTCACCTTCGCACTGGATCGCGCCGGCATCACCGGCGTGGACGGACCATCCCACCACGGCATTTGGGACGTGGCCATGCTCGGCCAGGTCCCCGGAATGCGGGTCGCCGCGCCCCGGGACGCGGTCCGGCTGCGCGAACTGCTGGGCGAGGCCATCGGCGACCGGCGTGGACCGAACGCGGTGCGCTACCCCACCGGCACTGCCCCGCAGGATATTCCGGCGTTCGGCCGCCTCGGCTCTGCAGACTTACTCACCGAGCCGCACGCCGGTGCCGATGTGCTGCTCATCCCGGTGGGCCCGTTGGCCAGCGCCGCTGTCCAAGCTGCCGCACGCCTGAGCCGGGCCGGAGTGTGCGCGGCGGTGGCCGATCCGCGCTGGATCTTGCCGGTCGACCCCGCCCTGATCCTGGCGTCCGCCGGCTATCGGCTCGTTGTGACGATCGAGGACAACCCGGCCGCAGGCGGATTCGGTGAATCTTTCGCCCGTTGCGCGGGCAAGCTCGGCCATGCTGTGCCGCTGCGCGCCCTGACGTTGCCGGACGGATTCGCGCCTGCCCGCGAACGCAGCGACACCCACCGCCGGCACGGTCTGGACGGACCCGGCATCGCCGATTGGGTCGCAGCTGAGCTGGCCCTAGCCTGAAGTGTCGGTACCCCACCCGCGGAACTCGGCCATCGCATAAAACGCGGTGGCGTACTCCGCCTCACGGACCAGTTCGATCGCCGGCCCAAAGCCCTCTGCTACCAGGCCATCGAGCAGACGGTGGACGGCCCGCACGCGCCTCGCGATCTCGGTCTTCACCCAGTCGGTCGACACCCCGTAATTCAGAACGTTGTCGCTGGCGGGCTGATTTCGTTCCCGCGCAAAGGACGCGAGGTCGTTGGCCAGCCTGTTGGCAATCACATACTCAGCCAATGCGGCCGTAAGCGCGTCAAGATTATCGAGGAGGCCGTCACCTCCGTAGGTGATCCACCGCGGCATGACGGTGGTCCAGGCCGAGATGCTGTCGGCGTGGGCCAGGTAATCCTGTAGCCCCACGTCGTCGGCGCGCCGGCCGACGGCCACCTCCCATTCCCAGCGCATGCTGTCGAGCATGTCGTCGAACTTCTCGATCCACAGGTCCGCAAGCGCCGGATATTCCGGCCACGCCGCGAGGTCGGCCTGTAGGCCTGACAGCGTCGTGAGCAGCCAATGCGAGTCGTCGCGGCCGCCACGAACGACGCTGGCCAATCGGCGCAGCAGATCGTCGAGCCGTGCGGCGTCGCTTGAGACAAACGTCTCGATGCAATCGTCGAAGGCGCAGATCCACAGGTACATTCGCACGCACGGTATGGCTTCGGCCCGTGTGCGCCAGGGCGCGACCGCGGCAGCAGCGATCGCCATCGCCTCCACTGGCACGTGGCCGAGCGGCGGCGGTTGCGCCGCCACCCACGCGCGCGAGTCAGCCAATAGCGCCAACGCCAGCGCGGCGCTAGCCGCGGCTTCCCGGCTCGAGGCACCACAGTCCATGTTTACTGCGTCTTGTTGCGACACCGACATGCCCCACCTCCTGCGGGCCATTCCACGCCGCCGGGGCTTACGGCCACAAGCGCCCGGTCCACTAGATGAACCGCGCTGTTCCGCAAAATGAGGTAGCCAACTACTCACGCGCATTTACCGCCTCGTCAAATACGGTTTTTTCGAACGGGAACGCAACGGATCCGCTTTTGCGGTGGTCGAATAGGGGTCGCGATGGCACAGCCTCAGATGTCCGAGTGTCTGCTGGATGCCCCTGAGGAACTGCCCGATTCTGATTCGATATGTCGGCCAACGCCCAACTCCGGCCGGTCGGTGCTCGACGGCGCCTTCGCGGTTCTGGATGCCCTCGGCCGCGCAGACGCCGGTTTGGGCCTGAGCGACCTGAGCCGGGAAAGCGGGCTGGCCAAGGCCTCGGCGTACCGACTCGCCGAGCAACTGGTCAGCCTGGGCGCGGTCCGGCGACACGAACGCCGTTACTACATCGGCGCTCGCCTGGGCCGCATCGGTCAGCGCTGGGAACCCGATCCACCTCTGCGCACCGCGGCACGGCCATGGGTACACACGCTGGCCATACAGTCCAGAGCGAGCGTGTCGATGTCGATCCTGGTCGAGGGTCGGTTACACCTGGTTTGCGGCACCGCGCCGCGCGGGCACCCCGCATCGCCGCGCCCGGCGCCGACATCATCGGCCGCACCGCCACCGGCCAGGTCCTCTACGCCGCCCGGCACGCGGGTGCCTCCGCTGACCCGGACTGCCTGACCGCGGCGGAGTGGACTCGGCTGCGGTCATCCATCCGCGAACCTCACGCTACGGTCGTCGATCAGGAAGACGTGCAGGCGGGACTGTGTTGCGTATCCGCTCCGACGTGGTATCCGAACGGCCGCTGCGCCGGTGCCGTCACCGCCCTCGTCACGTCCCCCACGATTCCCCCCACGCTGCGCGATCTCGTCGTGCGCACGGCCCGCAAGATCGGTGCTGACCCTAGCCTGACTGGTCGAGCGGCGACATCTCTTCCAGCATCGTGGGAATGAGCTCGCACACCGTGGGATGAATATGCACGGTGCGCGACAGCGTGGTGTAGGGAGCTTTGGCGGACATGATGTCCAGAATGCAGTGAATCGCCTCGTCGCCGCCGACGCCAAAGATGGCCGCTCCCAGGATCTCGTCGGTCTCGGCATCGACGACGACTTGCATAAAGCCTTGCGTCTCGCCCTTTTCCACCGCCCTGCCGACCTTGGTCATCGGCCGCTTGCCAACCAGCGCCTTGCGGCCCGACGCGCGGACCTCGGCGACGGTCATGCCGGCGCGGCCCAGCGGCGGGTCGATGTACAGGGCGTAGGTGCTGATGCGGTCGCTCACCCGCCGCGGATCGTCGTCGAGCAGATTGGCGGCGGCGATCTCGAAGTCGTTGTACGAGGTGTGGGTGAATGCGCCCTTGCCGTTACAGTCGCCCAGCGCCCAGATGTGATCGACGCTGGTTTTGAGCTGGTCGTCAACGACGACGTAACCGCGGGCGTCGGTCCGCACACCGGCCGCCTCCAGACCCAGGTCGTCGGTGTTGGGCCGCCGGCCCACCGCCAGCAGCAGGTGACTCCCCCGGACCGGTGCGGCGCCGGCGCTGGGAGTGAGCTCGAAACCCTCGTCCCGCTTGCTGACCCGGACGTCGTCAGCGCCGAGGATGACGTCGATGCCCTCGGCCTCAAGGATCTCCTTGATGGTCGCCGAGACATCCTCGTCTTCGCGGGACGCCAGCCGTGCGCCTCGTTCCACGACGGTCACTTGGGCGCCGAAGCGACGGTACATCTGCGCGAACTCCAGCGCGATGTAGCTCCCGCCGACGATGACGAGATGAGAAGGCACCGAATCGAGTTCGAGGATCGAGACGTTGGTGAGGAACTCGATATCGCCCAGGCCGGGGATGTCCGGCACCACCGCACGGCCGCCGACGTTCAGGAAGATCCGATCAGCCTGTAGGACATGCTCGCCGACGCGCATCGTGTGTGGATCCTCGAAGCGGGCGTGGCCGCGAAAGACGGTGCAGCCGGCCATCCCATCGAGCCAGTCCTCGACACCCTTGCGGTCGTCGAGCATGATCTTGTCTTTGCGCGCCTTGACTTTCGCCATGTCCACGCTGACCGCACCGGTTCCGATGCCGTACTCCGCACCGCGACGGGCTAGTCGAGCGGCGTAGGCGCTGGCCACCAGTGTCTTGGTCGGAATGCAACCCGTGTTGACACAAGTGCCGCCGAAGAGTTTGCGTTCGACTATCGCGACACGCTGTCCGGCATCAGTCAGCCGACCCGCGAGCGGCGGCCCGGCCTGGCCGGCGCCGACGATGATCGCATCGAAATGCGTTGTCACCAGTGATAAGCCGACCAAGCGATAGCGAGTCCGCCCAAGATCGCGACGGCGTCTTCCAGCAGTGCTATCGGCAGATCCTTGCCACCGGTGGCCGCCACCAGTCGCTTGCGTGCCTGATAGCCGCCCAGCGTGCCGAGCACCGCACCGATAATGCCGGCGCCGAGCGCGGTCCACGGGTGGCCGAATGGGGTGCCGATGACGGCGCCGGAAAATGCACCCATGAAGATCCGGGCACCGAACACCGGCGGCACGGTGCGGGCCGGAGTGTTGGGGAGTTTGTCCATGACCAGCTCGCCCGCGGCAAGAAGGGTGAGGACAACGACCGTGATGACATTGCCCACCCAATGCGCCCAGGTGAGATTGAGACTGATCCAGCCGATCAGCGCACCCCAGGCGACCACCGCCGGAGCAGTGAACGAACGCAACCCGGCGACAACACCAATCAACAGAGCCAGCAACAAAGCGGGGAGAAGTAAATGTGTATGTGTCACGGAGATCCTCCTAAGAAGGTGAAATCGCGCTAGCCGGACGTTAACACAGCAACGACCCGCCAACCATCGAGCGTTCGGTCAGAGTCGGCAGAATCTGATGTCTGATGCCAAAATCGCTTTGGCCCCGATGGCGGCGAGCTCGTCCATGATCTCGTTGACACCCCGGCGCGGCACCAGGGCCCGGATCGCGACCCAATCCGGGTCGGCAAGCGGGGCGATGGTCGGCGACTCCAGTCCTGGCGTGATCAACGTGGCTTTGTCCAGTGCCGAGCGTGGGCAGTCGTAATCCAGCATCAGGTACTGCTGGCCGAACACCACGCCTTGCACCCGGGCCACCAGTTGATCGCGCGCGGCCTTGGCTTCGTTCTGCTCCTCGCCGCCCTCATAGATCTGCTCGATAAGAACCGCCTCCGAGTCGCACAACGGCTCGCCGAAGGCGACCAGATCATGCAGGCTCAGCGTGCGACCGGACCCCACAACGTCGGCGATCGCGTCGGCTACTCCGAGCTGCACCGAGATCTCAACGGCACCGTCCAGCCTGATGACGGTGGCTTCAATGCCCCTGGCGGCCAAATCTTTCCGCACCAGGTCTGGGTAAGCGGTGGCAATCCGCTTTCCGGCCAGGTCTGCGGTCGTCCAGTCCCGTCCGGCAGGACCCGCGTAACGGAAGCTGGACGAGCCGAAGCCCAGCGCCAGCCGTTCCCATACCGGCGCGTCGGAGTCGCGCACCAGATCTCGTCCGGTGATGCCGAAATCGAGCTCGCCCGAACCGACATAGATGGCAATATCTTTGGGCCGTAGAAAGAAGAATTCGACATGGTTGACCGCGTCGATCACGGTCAGATCTTTGGGATCGGTGCGGCGCCGGTAGCCGGCCTCCGCGAGGATCTGGGCGGCAGGCTCGCTCAGCGTGCCTTTGTTGGGAACCGCGACCCTCAGCGTGACCTTGGGCATGCTCACAGCTTTCGGTAGATGTCGTCGAGGGACAGCCCGCGCGAGACCATCAGCACCTGCGTCCAGTACAGCAACTGGCTGATCTCGCCGGCCAGCGCCTCGTCGGATTCGTGTTCGGCGGCCAGCCACACCTCGCCGGCCTCCTCCAGGATCTTCTTACCCAGCGCGTGGACCCCGGCGTCCAGCGCGGCGACCGTGGCGCTGCCTGCCGGTCGGGTGCGGGCGCGTTCGCCGAGTTCGGCGAACAGATCCTCGAAGGTCTTCACGGCCAGCGATTGTTTCACGTGCCGGCGAGCAAAGTCACGGCGGTTTAAATTCGGCCGACTTCGATGACGTCTCCCTGGCGGGTAATATAGGTTAGCCTAACCTGACTAATTCTCTCATCGTAAGGATCGTCAGCTAACTATGGACGTTGCTACTGGAGCGCTCGAAGCGGAACCCTAGGTGTCAGTCCTCAGGGTTGTAGCCGAGGTTGGGGGCGAGCCAGCGCTCGGCTTCCTGCAGGGTCCAGCCCTTGCGCCTCGCGTAGTCCGCGACCTGGTCCTGGGCCATCCGGCCGACCACGAAGTACTGCGACTGCGGATGCGAGAAATACCAGCCGCTGACGGCAGCACCGGGCCACATCGCCATCGACTCGGTCAGCTCGATGCCGGTCCGCTCTTTGACGTCCATCAACTCCCAGAGCGTCGCCTTCTCGGTGTGCTCCGGACAGGCCGGGTAGCCGGGGGCAGGGCGGATTCCTACGTACTTCTCACCGATGAGTGCCTCGTTGTCCAGCTGCTCGTCGGGCTGGAATCCCCAGAACTCCTTGCGGACCCGTTGGTGCAGCCGTTCGGCGAACGCCTCTGCCAGCCGGTCGGCGATCGACTCCAGCAGGATCCCGTTGTAGTCGTCATTGGCTGCCTTGAACTCGGCGATCTTGTCCTGACTGCCGAGCCCCGTGGTGACGGCGAAGGCGCCGACGTGATCGGCCAGACCGGTGTCCTTGGGCGCGATGTAGTCACCCAGCGACCGGTTCGGGATGCCGTCCCGGTGCTCGCCCTGCTGGCGCAGGTTGTGCAACGTGGTCACCACCTCGGTACGGGTGTCGTCGGTGTACACCTCGATGTCATCACCGACCGCGTTTGCCGGGAAGAACCCGATCACGCCGTTGGCAGTAAGCCACTTCTCCTTGATCAGGGTGTCGAGCATCTCCTGGGCGTCGTCGTAGAGCTTGCGTGCGGTCTCGCCCGAGACCGGGTTGTTGAGGATGTCGGGGAACCTGCCCTTCATCTCCCAGGCGTTGAAGAACGGCTGCCAGTCGATGTACTCGCGCAACTCGGCGATGTCGTAGTCAAGAAACTCCCGCACACCAACGCCCTGGGCGGGCGGCGGCGGCGTGTAACCGTCCCACTCGATCGGCGTGCGGTTCGCGCGGGCCTTCTCCAGCGTCAGCATCGGCCGCTCGTTCTTCTGGGAGTGCCGTTCGCGCAAGGCTGCATAGTCGGTCTCGGTCGCCTCCAGCAGGGCTGGACGCTGCTTGTCGTCGAGGAGCGCAGCAGCGACCGGCACCGAGCGGGACGCGTCCTTGACCCAGACCACCGGACCCGTACGACGCGGCGCCACCTTCACGGCCGTGTGGGCGCGCGACGTGGTCGCGCCACCGATCAGCAACGGGATCTCCAGCCCTTGACGCTCCATCTCGACGGCGAAGTTGACCATCTCGTCCAGGGACGGGGTGATCAGGCCGGACAGGCCGATGATGTCGGCGTCGTGCTCCTTCGCCGCGTCCAGGATCTTCTGGGCGGGCACCATCACTCCGAGGTCGATCACTTCGAAGTTGTTGCATTGCAGGACGACCCCGACGATGTTCTTGCCGATGTCGTGCACGTCGCCCTTGACGGTCGCCATGATGATCGTGCCGTTGGTGTCTTTTCCAGCTGCAGCGCCGGACTCTTCCTTTTCCGCCTCAATGTACGGCAGCAGGTACGCAACGGCCTTCTTCATCACCCGGGCCGACTTCACGACCTGGGGCAGGAACATCTTGCCCGCGCCGAAGAGGTCACCGACGACGTTCATGCCATCCATCAGCGGGCCCTCGATCACCTCGATCGGGCGACCGCCTGCGGCGGCGATCTCGGCCCGCAATTCCTCGGTGTCGGACTCGACGTCGGCGTCGATGCCCTTCACCAGGGCGTGCGTGATCCGCTCGCGGACCGGGAGAGATCGCCACTCGGCCGCCACCGGATCGTCCGCTTTCTCCGAGCTGTTGAATCGTTCAGCGATCTCCAGCAGCCTTTCGGCCGCGTCCTCGCGACGGTTCAGGACGACGTCCTCGATCCGCTCCCGCAACTCGGGGTCGATCGAGTCGTAGGGCACCAGCGCACCAGCGTTGACGATGCCCATGTCCAGGCCGGCCTTGATGGCGTGGAAAAGGAACACCGCGTGGATCGCCTCGCGGACAGGGTTGTTGCCCCGGAACGAGAAGGACACGTTCGAGATACCGCCGGAGATGTGCACGCCGGGAAGGTTTTCCTTGATCCAGGCGCAGGCCTCGATGAAGTCGATCCCGTAGGTCGCGTGCTCCTCGATACCGGTCGCCAGCGCGAAGCAGTTCGGGTCGAAGATGATGTCCTCGGCCGGGAAGCCGACCTCTTCGGTCAGGATCCGGTAGGCGCGCCCGCAGATCTCCTTGCGCCGCTCCAGGTTGTCGGCCTGACCCTGCTCGTCGAAGGCCATTACGACGACGGCGGCGCCGTACTTGCGGCATAGCCGTGCCTCGCGGACGAACTTCTCCTCGCCCTCCTTCATGGAAATCGAGTTGACGATCGGCTTGCCCTGCACGTTCTTCAGGCCCGCCTCGATGACGTCCCACTTGGAGGAGTCGATCATCACCGGGACGCGGCTGATGTCCGGCTCGGCCGCGATCAGCTTGGTAAACCGGTCCATCGCGGCGATGCCGTCGATCATGCCCTCGTCCATGTTGATGTCGATGACCTGCGCACCGACCTCGACTTGCTGCAGGGCGACGGACAGCGCGGTGTCGTAGTCCTCGGCCTTGATCAGGTTCCGGAACCGGGCGGAGCCGGTGATGTTGGTGCGCTCACCGATGTTCACGAACAGGGAGTCGTCGGTGATGTTGAGCGGCTCCAGGCCCGAGAGCCGGGTGGCCTCGGAAAGGTGCGGCACTTCCCTCGGTCTCAAGCCCTCGACGACCTTGGCAATCTCGGCGATGTGCGGCGGTGCCGTTCCGCAGCAACCACCGACCAGGTTGACCAGGCCGGCCTCCGCGAAATCGGCGATGTAGCCGGCCTGACGCTCCGGGGACTCGTCGTACTCGCCGAAGGCGTTGGGCAAGCCGGCGTTTGGGTAGCAGGAGACGAAAGTGTCCGCGATGCGCGCCATCTCGGCAATGTAGGGCCTCATCTCCGGCGCGCCCAGGGCGCAGTTGAGGCCCACCGCGATCGGCTTCGCATGCCTGATCGCGTTCCAGAACGCTTCGGTGACCTGACCGGACAACGTCCGCCCGGAAGCATCGGTGATGGTGCCCGAGATGATCACCGGCCAGCGGCGTCCGCGTTCCTCGAACAGCGTCTCGACGGCGAACACCGCCGCCTTGGCGTTCAGCGAGTCGAAGATCGTCTCGATGATGATGAGGTCGGCACCACCGTCGACCAAGCCGTTGGCGGCTTCGAGATAGGCGGCGACCAGTTGGTCGTAGGAAACGTTGCGGGCTCCGGGGTCGTTGACGTCCGGCGAGATCGACGCGGTCCGCGTCGTCGGCCCGATGGCACCGGCGACGTAGCGGGGCTTCTCCGGGGTGCTGAACTCGTCGCAGGCCTTGCGAGCCAGGGCAGCGCCGGCGTAGTTCAGCTCGTAGGCCAGCTCGTGCATGTCGTAGTCGGAGAGCGAGACCGCGTTCGCATTGAACGTGTTGGTCTCCAGGATGTCGGCGCCGGCCTCGAGATACTCGCGGTGGATTCCCTCGATGATCTGCGGCTGCGTCAGGGTGAGCAGGTCGTTGTTGCCCTGAAGTGCGGTCGGCCACTCCGTGAACCGCTCGCCGCGGTAGCCGTCCTCGTCCGGCCGGTCCCGCTGGATCGCCGTGCCCATCGCGCCGTCGATCACCATGATCCGCTGGCCGAGCGTAGCCGTCAGCTCGTCGGTGCAGTCAGGGCGGATGTTCGGCACGAAGGTGCCCGGCTCGACGGCGTTCACGCACGTTCCTTCCATAACGGAAGGCGTCCTTGGATCTGCCGAGCGTGGCGGATACCCCGGGGGATCCAGGCCCCCCCAAATAACCGTTGCAACGCCTCTCGACCAGAAA
>CAWKKH010000007.1:0-9949 GCA_963850135.1 uncultured Actinomycetota bacterium
CCGCCTTGACAACATCGATAGCCCGGGTGCGGGTCGCCCCGGTGGCTGCGTCGGACCTGCCGCGCTTGGTAGCCGCTGCCAACGCGTTGGTCGCCAGCGACAAGGGCCTGCTCGCCATCGATGAGTCCGTCCCCACCTGCAATAAGCGATTCGCCCGGCTCGGGATCGCCCAGACCGAGCACAACCGTCGCGCCTACCGGGAACTGATCGTGACCACGCCCGGCCTTTGCGACAGCATTAGCAGTGTCATCTTGCGCGACGAGACGATGCGCCAACACAGCGCTGGTGGTGACGAATTCGCGACCGTCCTGGTGAACGCCGGGATCGTCCCCGGCATCAAGGTGGAGCTCGGTGCCCAACGGATGGCCGGTCACGCGGGAGAGGAAATTGCCGAGGGCCTCGACGGACTGCCGGATGGGCTGGCCCAGTACGCCGCGTTGGGGGCCCGGTTCGCCAACTGGCGGGCCGTGTTCACCATCGGCGAGACCCTACCCAGCCGTGGCTGCGTGCAGGCCAACGCCCACGCCCTGGCCCGCTACGCAGCGTTGTGTCAGGAAGCCGACCTGGTTCCCATCGTGGAACCCGAAGTCCTCATGGCCGGCGAGCACACCCTTGCCCGATGCGGGCAGGTCACCGAAGACGTTCTGCGGGAAGTCTTCTCCCAGCTGCACACCCAAGGTGTCCTGCTGGAGGGCATGCTGTTCAAAACCAACATGGTTCTAGCCGGGTTGACCTGCCCAATCCAGCTGGCCCTCGAGGAGGTCGCCGAGGCCACGATCTGCTGCCTGCGCCGGGCCGTGCCCGCTGCTGTCGCCGGGATCGTGTTTCTGTCCGGTGGCCAATCCGGTGACCTGGCCACGGCCCGACTCAACGCCATCAACGCCCAGGCCGGCCACCGTTGCCGTGGCCGTTGGCGTTCTCCTACGGCAGAGCGATCCAGCAACCCGCCGCGAGCATCTGGGAAGGCCGGCATACGAATGCGGGCCGCGCCCAACACGCCATTGCGCAGCGGGCCAAAGCCAATCGCGACGCCCGCCGCGGCGAGTATGCGCACACCGACATCCTGGCCCCCACATGACGACCAGCCGCGGGCCGACACCGAAGGGATCGCATCCGCGACACCGCGCGATCTTTTTCACACCCCGAGCGCCCCTGAGGATCACCGCTTCCACGACAGCAGCGACTGCCCATTCGCCGCGAGGATCACACGCTACGACGACCCTCCCGGCGCCGCATACCCCCGGCGATGCAACTGGTGCACCGAACACGCCCGGCCAACTGGTCCAACGCCACACTGACCGGACCCGTCCGGTCTGTCACCAGGAAAGACACGAGCTCGGCATGACGATCACAACCCCACGTTTTGTTTCGACCCCAACGACCCGGCGCGGGCCTCAGACAACGACCGGCTGCATCGGCCCGCTGTACCGGGGCGACGGTGAACCGCGATGAAACTGGTCATCATCCGCCACGGTGAGCCCGAATGGATTCTGTCCCGCCGATATTCCGGCACCACCGATGTGCCCCTGACATCGAACGGTCACCGGCAGGCCGCCTCGCTGGCGTCGCTGGTCGAGCGCGTGCTGGCCGGCCAGCGCGTCCTGGCGTTTTCCAGCCCCCGCCAACGTGCCATCGCAACAGCCGCCCTCGCCCTGCCCGACCGGCCGGCCGGCCGGCCGATAGCAGTGGATCCGCTTGTCGCGGAATATCAGTACGGCGACTACGAGGGCCTGACCGACAACCAGATCCGTCTGCTGGCACCCAGCTGGGACATTTGGCGCGACGGATGCCCCCACGGTGAATCCACCGACGACCGTCGGTATGCGCGCCGATGCCTTTCTCGACGCGCGCGTCGCGACGTGCGCCGAGCCGGTTGTCGTCGTCACCCACGGGCACTTCTCCCGAATCCTGGCCGCGCGGGCGCTGGGGCTTGCCGCGGAGAACGGGCGACTGTTCGCCAGCGTCACCGCCTCGATCTCGGTGATCGAGGACTACCACGGTGAACGCTGTATCGGGCGGTGGAACGTGGACGCCGTGCTGCTCGACGGCATCGGCAACCGGACTGCCTCAGCAAAAACGTCGCGCCAGCCCAGGCGCTCAGAGAGGACCGACTGTGGCAATCGACTCGACAGATTTCCGGGTAGCGGACGGACGACACGTCGACCTGGCGCAAGTGCCGTCAACGGTGAAAGCCTTCTATACGTCGCACAAGAATTACAAAAAGCAGCTGAAGAAACACGTCAAGAAACTGAGCTCACTGCAGCAGCTGCATTACGCCTCCGACCATTGGGCGTTGCTGCTGATCTTTCAAGGCATGGACGCCGCCGGTAAAGACGGCGCGATCCGCCATGTGATGTCCGGGGTGAACCCGCAAGGCTGCCAGGTGTTCAGCTTCAAACAGCCCACCGATCACGATCTCGAGCACGACTTCCTCTGGCGCACCACCCGCTGCCTACCCGAACGCGGCCGGATCGGCATCTTCAACCGCTCCTACTACGAGGACGTCCTCATCGCCCGGGTCCACCCCACGATCCTGCACGGACACGGCCTGCCCGATGAGCTGATCGACCAGAAGGACCTCTGGAAGCAGCGCTACCGGTCGATCCGCGACCTCGAGGACCACTTGCACCGCAACGGCACCCAGATCGTCAAAATCTTCCTGCACCTGTCGAAAGATGAACAGGCGCAACGGTTCCGCGCCCGCATCGACGCACCCGACAAAAACTGGAAATTCAGCCTCGCCGACATCCACGAACGGTCCTACTGGGACACCTACCAGCAGGTATACGGCGACTGCCTGCAAGCGACCAGCACCGAGCATGCCCCCTGGTACATCGTGCCCGCCGACGACAAAGACAACGCCCGACTCATCGTCTCCCAGATCGTCCTGGACACCCTCGCCGACCTCAAGATGGCCTACCCCACAACCACACCCAAGCGCCACCAGGAACTGGAGTCATTCCGAAGCCAGCTCTGACGCCCCGCTCGCTGCTTACAGCGAATTGTGTCGCGCGCGTGGTGGCCGGTGCAGCTGTCGGACCGACCCAAATAGTGCGGTGCGGCGGATAGGCTGCCACTGTGCCTGAATCCGAGTCCGCGGCCACCCCGCCGGTCGGGTTGTGGGGCGCTGTCGCGATCGGTGTCGGGGGCATGGTTGGTGGCGGGATCTTCGCCGTCCTCGGACTGGCGGTGCAGATCACCAAGGGCGCACCGCCGGTCGCGTTTCTGCTGGCCGGGCTGGTGGCGTTGCTGACCGCGCGGTCCTACGCCCTATTGTCGAAGGCCTACCCGAGCCGCGGGGCACTGTCACATTCGTGAACCGCGCGTTTGGCCGTTGCGGGCCGAAAAGCCCTGATGAATAGTTGCTTTGGGACGCGGCGGCGCGTGTGCTGTGCTGTCGGTTTAGGCTAGTAGTTCCTATGATCACCGTCACCGACGCATACGTTGCCGAACGCGCCGAACAGCAATTGGACGGCAGCCTGCAGGGGGAGGGCGACCATCTTGATCGCGTTCCGATCGGCCTAGACGGCAAAGCCAGAGTGAGGCTCGTCGTGCACCATCGCAGGCCGAGGATAGGCGGTCCGGTGTCCCGGTCCTGTCAGACGAGCAGCCCGACGTCGCCAACTTCGAGGGCTGGACCGCGCTGGCCGCTGGGGCGAAATCACCCCCACGCCGAGATCGGACTCCTCGTCACCGGCGTCGGCTACCGCAACGCCGACCTGCTCGCCGACATGGCGCGCACCGTCGACCACATCAGCGGCGGCCGGCTCATCCTGGGCCTCGGCGCAGGCTGGTACGAAAAGGATTACACCACTTACGGTTACGACTTCGGCACCTTCGGCTCCCGCTTCGATCTGTTCGACGCGAGCCTCATCCGCATCGAGGACCGGCTCGCCGCACTGAATCCGCCGCCGGTGCGCAAGATACCCGATCCTCATCGGCGGCACAGGGCCCAAGCGGTCGCTGCCCGCCGTGGCCAGGCACGCCGACATCTGGCACGCGTCCCAGGGCCTCGATGCGTTCCGCAAGTCCAGCGACCGCGTCGACGAATGGCCGCGGCGTTCGGCCGCAACGGCGCCGACATCGAACGCTCGACGCTCTGGGCGGACGCCGACAGCGCCGACGTCTTCCGGGAGGCCGGCGTCACCACATTCATCACCGAGATCGACCCCGACCCCACCACCGGTTATTACGACTTCAGCACCTTGGAGGAAATGCTGGCCTGGCGTGACCGTCAGAACTGATGTCGGCGGTTTCGTCCTGGAAAGCCATGAGCCCGTCGCCGTATCGGCTATCAGGGCTGTCGCGGTGGCCCTGATGATCGGCGATGAACCGGGTGATTAGTGTGCTGGCTGATCGAGCTCGGCCGCTAAGAAAGCCGACGCTGTTTTCAAAATCGCGTTGGCCCTGCGTAATTCGATGATGGACCATGCGCCCGTAGGGCTTCTCATGGCTATCGCGATTCTCGGGATGTCCTAGAGCACCAAGGTTCGCTAGACACTCAGCATAGGACTGCGGGCCGACAACTCTGGCCGTCGAGGTTTCGAGCATTGTGCCAGTCAGGGAGACGCGCTGGACGCCTACGACGGGCGACAGACCGCAAACACCCCGCAATGGACCCGTCGTCATCTGATCAGCGCGCCCCAATGACGGCACGAGATGACCAACCGCTTCGCGGTCTGGCACGAGATCACAGCCGCCGCAGCGGCATGAAAGACACAGTCAGCCGTTACATTTCGCCACAGTATCCACTCACATCAACTGCGCCACACGCATTCTCAAATAACTTGACGATGCCATCGCGACTATCGGAACCGCTACCGCGACATGGCGACATCGCGTGAGGCATCATGCAGCAGTCGGGATGCCCAGTGAATCACCTACTCTGACAAGCCCATGCGACACGCCGAGGGTTTTGTCAATCTAGCCAGGCGTGCGTTGTCAATCTTTCCTGCACGTCGACAGCAATTATTTCGCCGCCGCTGCTGCCGCCGCATCATCAACATGTCGGCGCACCTCAAAACTGAGACTACCACGCAGTTTTCGCGTGCGTCGCTCGCGGAGCGCGCTCGCGCCATGCCGATGGAGCGTCGTTCAGCACGGACGCCGGTCAGGCGCTGGCAGCAATGCCGCCTAGTTCGCGGACGGCGGGTTATCGTTCTAAACGGCAGGTTCTGGTTCTGGGCGGGTCGGTTCTGCCAGCCAAACCGCCGCGGGCTGATCGCGGCCGTGGCGAAATTGCGACCGAGATGTGGCCACGTTGCAAACCGGCCCGCGCGTGTTCTGGGGCCGCCCGCCCGACGGTCCCCCGACAATCGAGGCATGCCGCTTCAGATTCACATCCAGCCAGACCCGAACCACTTATGCGAAACGTGCGGAAATCTCGATTGAGCAGGTCCTTGGACGCAGCGTCAGCGGGCTCGGGAATCGTGGTGCGATGCTTGCGGCGCAGCCGCAATCCCTGGATTCCGTTCGCGCGCATGACTCTGCCGATCCGTTTGTGGTTGATCCGCTGATCGGCCGGCTTCCCGTCGTTGATTTCGGCGGTGATCCGTGGCCGCCCGCAGGTGTTGTCCGCCTCGTGCACGGCTCGGATCTGCTCGGCGAGTTCAGCGTCAGCGGCCACGCGTGCAGCCCTGGCCTCAGCGGCGCTTGACCACGCGTAGTACGACGACCGGGACACGTCGGTGACCTGGCATAACCGCTTCACCTCGAAGGTGTCGGAGTGGTCGGCGACGAACTGGAAGCGACTCACCAGTTCGTCTCCCCGGCGAAATATTTGGCCGCCGATCGCAGGATGTCACGCTCGGTTTCGAGCTTGGTCTTCTCCGCACGCAGCTGGCGCACCTCGGCCCGCAGCCGGGCTGCTTCCTGCTCCGGCGTTTCACCTGGTCCCGGCTGCGGCACCGTTGTACCGGGTCTACGGATTGCGACGCCCGCGGCTTTGAGCCACGCGGACAAGGAGCCGTGCGCGATGCCCAGATCGGCCGCGATCCCCGCTACGGTCGCACCCTGGGTGACGCGGTACAGCTCAACGGCGTTTCGGCGGAACTCTTCGCTGTAATTCTTCTTTGCCATCGGGTTGGATCATCTCGCTTCCCCCGGTCTGAAACCGGGATTAAGCGTGTCCAACACGCGGGGTCAAGGCCCGAGGACCCTCGGAGCTGACGTCGCACAGCATAACCCGGTGGCTCGGCAACGAGATGGCCCGGGAAGTATCACCATCGAGACCGCGGTGCGTGGACCCGGCGTGCCAGAGCCGCAGACCTCGGCACCTAAGGCGAGAGACATGCCCATGGGGCTGTGGTACCGGGGTGGTGGCGGCCGAAGCGGTGTGAACAGGGAGCGAACGGCGATACTGGCACTCGTCGAAGCCTTCGTTCTAGCAGCCTAATCGCCTTGTGAGTCAAGACATTTAGCGGACGGCATACTGCCATCCGGCGCTCGGTTTTGCATACCAGCTAGCCGTAAAGAAGAACGTTTACCTGGCCGTAAAGAAGAACGTCTCGATTTCGGCTAATTTTAATTTGAGTCGTTCTTAACCCGAAGCCGATTCGGTCCGCACAGAGAGAAGGCCATGACCCATATGAACGTCGGTCCTGGCAAGTGGAAGTGGTCGACAGTCTGCGCGGTCCCGCTGTCCGCGCTCGCGCTGCTTTCCGCAGCGCCCGCATCAGCAGATCCAACCGACGACGCGTTTGTCGCGGCCCTTGCGAAGTACGGCATCACCATGTCTGGCCCCAACACCGCGATTGCGATGGCCCATACGGTGTGCGCCGAACTCGACAACAACCAAAACACAAACGCTCTGGCCATGAATCTGATGAAGGACACCGATCTCTCGCTGAAACAATCCAGCTACCTCGTCGGCGCTTCCATGTCTGCCTACTGCCCGCAGCACATAGGCCATACCGACAATTCGCTGAACTGGCTGAAGCCGTATTCCCCGGTAGCGCAGCAGTGATTCGCCTACGCCGATGGTGAACTCGTCGTCATCGACTTGACCAGCGACCGTTTGCCGCGACGCTACCCCTCTAACGCACCGCTGCGGCACCGACCAGAACTCGGCAACCGCTGGTCAGCGGTGGCCCTTACACCACGCCGCCGCAATCAACACACGTCCAGGTGGTATGTCCACCGCGACACGTGCTGCACGGCTGGTGCCCGACAAGCATCGCCCCCGGCCGCAAGCGATGGCCGTGCGGGCAGCTCCACGGTGGCAGCGTCATGCATGAGCCATCGGTGCAGCAGACAAGAGCGCCAACTGCGGGCATGAAACCAATCATCCACCCGACATTGACTGCCGACTTGCGTGCTGAGAAACGAATCGTTTAAGGGTTGCCAGGTGCGACATCGAGACCATCGACGCCGAGCTGCGATTGGTGGCGGCTTTTCGCCGTGCGGCTCGGGAACGGGGTGGACCGCTGCCGTCATCGACGTGGCGGATGCGCTGCTCGATGAACGCTGCGAGCTGACCGAGTGGGGATGATGTCGGCAACTAGCGGTCCGGGTCGACGGGCCAGCCAATCGTCTCCAGCCGACGCTTGTTACATCTGGCATCATCGCATGTATGTTCGAGTCCTGGGAAGATTCGGCTGAGTTCCCGACACTGTTTCGAGTGGATCGAGAGGTGCGCGTCGACGTGGCACGCGTCTTCCCGGCCGGCGGTATCCGCAAAGACGAGCTACCTCTGTGGGTGAAAGCCTGCGGGCTACTGCTGGAGCCTGCGATGTCGGCGCGACAGATTGCTTGGGTCCGCAGATCAGACGGGGGATGGCTGGCCGCCGTGGAAATGCCCGCCAGCAGCGCCAACGGACGCTCCCGGCTAGCGATGCAGCTGTGGCTACCGCCCGAGGCGCTAACCGCCGAGTTCAGCACCCAGAACCAAGCAAGCGAGGAATAGCGCAGGTTTCGAATAGCACTCACCACCACCAGACTGAGCGAAACTGTCTTACACGCCAACGCTTTCCGAGACCTGCCAGATGCGCAACCTCGACGAGCTATGATGTCTCCGCACCGCTCCCTGCTGAATCGTGAGGTCCGGTCCCCCCTCAGACAGCCACCCGCGTAGTATCGATATATCGGTGATATTTCGTATCCGGCCGTTAGAGGGCGGGTCGTCCCTGATTGCGATTGATCGACCGCACTCCGCGGCCAAGGCAGGGGCGTCACCATGACGCTATGGCACGAACGAAACCCAGCTGAGCACCGCAGCCCGGGCCCCGCAGGGTCATCGCGGTTGCGGATGAAGCCCACATTGGCAGGTACCGGTCACGTCGATGGGGCCTGGTGGCCCCCGACCGATGAGTTGGCAGGCGCGCTACCGGATCTGATCGCACTGCTCGCACCTCAACTCAGGCCGATTACCCAAGTTTTGTACCATCCACACGGGTGGACCGCCGGCGTCCCGAGACGAGTGTCGCGTGGAAAGCAAGCGGTGCGGCTCGACGGCTACCACTACCAACCCGCCGACACGATCGACCTAGTCGGTGAGGACGGCACACGGCTGGTCCTACTCGTGGTGCCCGCTACCACCGACCCCTGGGTCGCGGAGTCCATCCTGAGTGCCGCGGCCGACCGTCACGACGTATCTACGACCAGCGAACTGTTGGCGCTTCGCAAGGGCGGCATTGTTGAGCCCGACGACTCCATTGCAGCACAACACAATTGGGAATCCGAGGGCGGAAAGTCGATCGGTGTGCCGTTGCTACCCGATCCGTGAGCAGCCGAACCACTACCATGCCGGTTGCCGCACGATCAGCGGGCATATCCCACGCGGCTGTGCGTGGACCGTGGACTCCCTGGCCGCCCACCCGCAAGCGCAGCAACGCCATGCGCACCCGCATCGACAAAGCCATCAAGGCTATTGCGCCGCGAGCGCGCCGCCATCACCTTCAGCAGCGTGGCTCGCCGAGCGGGGGGCCCGCAAAAGCGCTGCGCCGTGCAGAGCGTGTTGGCGCTCATCCACGCGCACCAGCCTATCGCGTAATCACCGACGACATCCCGCCAACGACCGGCACCAACAACAGCATCGTCGCCGGCGCTACGGGCCCGGCTGACCGCCAAAGACGCCCAGATCGCCGAACTCAAGAACCACGCTACGCGACCGCGACCACACCATCGCGGCCCTCCACGGCGAACTCGACCATCATCGGTCAGCACTGCCGCACCGCTGCACCGCTGCCGAGCCTGGCTACGCTAGACACGGTGGCGGCCGGAACCAGCGACCCGCACCCCGCCCTGGGCACCAACACAAGTGAACCATCGATGAAAACCGCTGAAGTTCGACAAAGCCCCGGATCCTGACTGCGGCGATGCGTGAGATCAGCGAACTGGAAGGCCAAATCGAGGCCGCCGAGGCCCGCTGGGCCGACCGGCGGCGCGGCCTCCCACGGGATCGAGCCCCCGCCGCGACTAGTGGGGTTACACACCCAGCTTGACCAGGCGAAACAGCTCCTGACACGGCTAGGTTCCCAGCAAGCCAAACGATGAACGAGCGTCGCTGACCGGCCAGCCGGCGGCGACGAGCCGGCCTTGACCCGCTCCACCTCCTCAGCTGACGGCGACCCAGCGATGGCCTTGGTGATCGCGACTTCGATATCGACGACGTTGACCGGCACCACCCCCGAGGCCGTCATTTCCCTAGCCACCGCACGAACCTCATCATCGGAAAGCCGCCGGCGCAGCAACGCAAACAACGGCACGTAGTCAGTAGCGGGCGCCCCGTCGGGGTAACCCGCCCGCAGACCCCAGCACCCGCCCGACGAGAGCCCAGACACCGACATCACTACACCTCGCGACACTGGTCACCGCCGCCCGTGAGCACTCCGGTTAGCCAACCTGGTGCCCGCGGCTGTCCGTCACGCCGCCCAAGATCGACCACCACCGCCATTACCGGGTCAGTGTTCTACACCGCCGACCAGTTGGGCAATCAACGCGCGCGCTCGTA
>CAWKKH010000008.1:0-11629 GCA_963850135.1 uncultured Actinomycetota bacterium
GAGGTCCTCGACGTCGTCGAGGGCATGCAGTTCGATCGCGGCTATCTCTCGCCCTATTTCATCACCAATGCGGAGAAGATGGTCGCCGAACTCGACGATCCCTACATTCTGATCCACGAGAAGAAGCTGTCCGCCTTGCAGGCGTTGTTGCCCTTGCTGGAGGCGGTGGTGCAGAGCGGCAAGCCGCTGCTGATCGTCGCGGAGGACGTGGAGGGCGAAGCGCTCGCCACCCTCGTCGTCAACAAGCTGCGCGGCGGTCTGAAGATCGCGGCCGTCAAGGCGCCCGGCTTCGGCGACCGCCGCAAGGCGATGCTGGAGGACATCGCGATCCTCACCGGCGGCCAGATGATCGCCGAGGATCTCGGCATCAAGCTGGAGAACGTCACGCTCGCGATGCTCGGCCGCGCCAAGAAAGTGCGGATCGAGAAGGAAAACACCACCATCGTCGAGGGCGCCGGCAAGAAGTCCGACATCGATGGGCGGATTGCGCAGATCAAGGCGCAAATCGAAGAGACCACTTCGGATTACGACAAGGAGAAGCTGCAGGAGCGTCTGGCCAAGCTCGCCGGCGGCGTCGCGGTGATCCGGTCGGCGGCTCGAGAAGTCGAGGTCAAGGAGAAGAAGGACCGGGTCGACGATGCGCTGCACGCCACCCGCGCCGCGCCGGGCCGCGAACGGCCCGCATCGTCGCCCTCCTAGGCTTATCCGCCATGACGGTGCCGCGACTGCGCCCGTACGCGACAACAGTGTTCGCCGAAATGTCGGCGCTGGCCGCGCGTGTCGGCGCGGTGAACCTGGGCCAGGGCTTTCCCGACGAGGACGGGCCGCCGGCAATGCTGAAGGCCGCGCAAGACGCCATCGCGAGCGGTGTCAATCAGTACCCGCCGGGGATGGGCATCGCGCCGCTGCGGCAGGCCATCGCCGCCCAGCGCCGTCGGCATTTCGGCATCGACTACGACCCCGACACCGAGGTGCTGGTGACGGTCGGGGCGACCGAGGCCATCGCGTCAGCGGTGCTCGGCTTGGTCGAACCCGGCTCGGAGGTACTGCTGATCGAGCCGTTCTACGACTCCTATTCCCCGGTGGTGGCGATGGCCGGCGCACACCGGGTGGCCGTACCGCTGATCCCCGACGGCCGCGGCTTTGCTCTGGATGTCGACGCGCTGCGCCGGGCGGTGACACCTCGAACCCGGGCGCTGATCGTCAATTCACCGCACAATCCGACCGGCGCGGTGCTCAGCGCCACCGAACTGGCGGCCATCGCGGAGATCGCGGTGGCGGCAGACCTTTTGGTGATTACCGACGAGGTCTACGAGCACCTGGTTTTTGACGGCCACCGGCATCTGCCGTTGGCCGCCTTCGACGGCATGGCCGAGCGCACGGTCACCATCTCCAGCGCGGGCAAGATGTTCAGCTGCACCGGCTGGAAGATCGGCTGGGCTTGCGGCCCAGCGAAACTCATCGCCGGCGTGCGCGCGGCCAAGCAGTATCTGAGCTACGTCGGCGGTGCGCCGTTTCAACCGGCGGTCGCCCTGGCGCTGGACACCGAGGACGCCTGGGTCACCGCGCTTCGGAACTCTTTGCAGTCCAGACGCGATCGGCTGGCGGCCGGCGCTGACCGAGATCGGCTTCACCGTCCACGACAGCCACGGCACATACTTCCTGTGCGCCGATCCGCGTCCGCTCGGGTTACGACGACAGCACCGCGTTCTGCGCGGCGCTGCCGGAAAAATTCGGGGTGGCCGCCATCCCCATGTCGGCGTTCTGCGATCCTGGCGCGCAGCGCACAGCGGGCGTCTGGAATCACTTGGTGCGCTTCGCCTTTTGCAAGCGCGACGAGATCCTCGACGAGGCAATCAAGCGACTGTCCGCGCTCCGGGACTGACCGATTACTCCGACGGCCCCGAACCGTTGCGGCTGATCACGAAGTCCCGCAGCCCCTCCGTCGCGGCTTTGAGGACTCTCTTGCGAGCGCGGCTGACCAAGAACTCCGGCAGCGGCGCCGACGGTTCCATGGTGATGTCGAAACGCACCCGCGTCCTGGTCTCCCCCTCACGCCGCAGGGTGTACTCGACGTGTTGACCGTGTTGCTGCGCGGTCCTCTTCGCGTCCCACACCACCCAATCGGGGCCCCAGTGGTATTCGAGCACTTCGTGATCGGCGAGCCCGATCACTTTGATCGCGACCTTGACGTGGTGCGGCCGGCCGTCGGGATAGGTGTCGATGACTTCGGCCTTCTTGTGCACGGGGGACCACGACGGCACCGCGCCGATATCGGCCAGCGCGTCCAGGATCACGTCCGGCAGCGCATCGATGATGATTTCCTGCGATGCTTGTACGGCCATTCGTACAAAGCTAGCAATTTGAATTGAGATTGTGTTGCAAATTAGGCAGCAATCGCCGACAAATAGTCAGATCCGTCCGCTGCCCGACGGCTTTGTTATTGACCACCCAATCGCGCAGCCCCTTGGTCGTGGCGTCCAACACGATCTTGCTCGCGCGCTTGACAACGAAAGCCGGAATTGGGCCCGACGGTTCGACAGTGATATCGAAACGGACCCGCGATTTGTCGACGCCCTCGGGTTCCACGATGTACTCGATATGCTGTCCATGCTGCTGGAATGTCTCTTTCGCGTCCCAGACCACCCAGTTGGGACCCCAGTGATATTCCAGGATCTCCTTATCGACGATCCCCAGAATCTTGATGATGGCTTTTACGTGGTGAGGCTGGCCATCCGGGTACCGGTCAAGGACTTCGACCCGTTTATGCATGGGAGACCAGGACGATAAGACACCAACATCCCGCAGCGCCTCCATAATTACTTCAGGAGGCGCGTCGATCACAATCTCTCGCGACGCCTGTACCGCCATTAACGCGACGCTAGCACTGCGCTGTCCCGCTCGTGGTAATTCCGCATAATTGACTTATTGCCAATCGATTTCGGTCAACGGCGTGGTAGCCGCAGGGGGGCGGCCCGACCGGCCCGGCGGGTGTTCGGGAAAAGCGGGGAGCCGGTGCGGCTTGCTCAGCGCCGTGGGCGGTGATCACCGTCGACCGCGCGTTCAGGTGCTCATTGGTGGCGGCTTCGGTCCAGGTCAATACCGGCGTGACGCATGCGTCGGTGCCGGCGAAGACTTCGGTCCATTCGTCACGGGTCCGGCTGGCGAACCGCTCGGCGAAAACATCACGCATTTGCCGGTAGGAAGCACTCTCGAACTGGCCCGGCAGCTCGCCCGGCGACAGGCCGAGCCCGGTCGAGCAGGGCCGCGAAGAACTGCGGCTCGATAGCCCCGACCGCCATATATTTGCCGTCCGAGGTTTCATAGCAACGGTAGAACGGAGCGCCGCCGTCGAGCACGAACGATTCACGCTGGTCTCGCAACGTGCCGGTGGACTTCATGGTCCACATCATCTGGGCGAGCACGCTGACCCCGTCGACCATTGCGGCGTCGATGACCTGGCCCTTGCCCGAGCGCTCCCGCTCGTACAGGGCCACCACGATGCCCAGCAGCACCAGCATCGAGCCGCCGCCGTAATCGGCGACCAGGTTGAGCGGCGCCATCGGGGGCCGGTCGGAGTAGCCAAGCGCCGACAACACCCCGGTCTGCGACAGATAGTTGATGTCGTGGCCCGCCGTTTGGGCCAGCGGCCCCTCCTGCCCCCAGCCGGTGATCCGCGCGAAGATCAGTCTCGGGTTGACCGCCGCGCAGTCACCGGGTCCGATTCCGAGTCGCTCACAGGTGCCGGGCCGGAAGCAGTCCAGCAGTACGTCGGCCTTGGCGGCGAGGTCCAGCAACGCCTCGGGCCGCGCCTTGACGTCCAGGTCGACGATCCGTTTGCCGCGGTGCACCAGGTCACGATCTTCGGACGGCATCATCAACCCGCCAGGACGGCGCACCCGCACCACGTCGGCACCCAGGTCGGCGAGCACCATCCCGGCGTGCGGGCCCGGTCCGATGCCGCCGAGTTCGATGACCCGCACGCCGGCCAAGGGGCCCAAGCCAGTCACTGCTGACTACTTGCCCTTCACCTTCAGCACCCGTTTGCGCAGGCCTTCGGTCGCGGTATCGATCGATCCCTTTGACCGCGCGTTTGAGCACGAAGCCGGGCAGCGGCACCGACGGGTCGACGCTGATCTCGAACTTGACCCGGGTCTTGTCGCCCTCGGGCGTCAATGTGTAAGTGGCATCCTGGGAACGCTGTGCCGCGGAGCTGACCAGCGTCCAGCTGACCGCGTTCTCACTCCACGTGTAGGCCACCACCTGCTCGTCGGTGATCCCCGCAGACTTGATCCTCATCTTCGCCTTGCTGGGCCGGCCGTCGTCCCCGGTCTCGAGCACTTCTGAGCTCTGATGCGGACCCGACCATTCGGGCAAAGATGCGAGATCGGCAATGACGTCGAGGATCTCCTCTGGGCTGGCTTCGATGACAACTTCCCGGGTTTCGTTTATCGCCATGGCCGCACCATAGCGAACCGGCGTCCGGCCGGGAAGGTTTCGGCCGGGAGGTACCGTCGTCTTGTGACTGATGCAGCGACTGAATCCGTCTACACCGTCGGTGACTACCTACTCGACCGCCTCGCCGAACTCGGTGTCTCCGAGATCTTCGGCGTTCCCGGCGACTACAACCTGGAATTCCTCGACCACATCGTCGCCCACCCCACCATCCGATGGGTGGGCAACGCCAACGAGCTGAACGCCGGATATGCCGCCGACGGGTACGGGCGGCTACGCGGAATGTCAGCGGTGGTAACGACATTCGGAGTGGGCGAGCTCTCAGCGGCCAACGCGATCGCGGGCAGCTATGCCGAGCAGGTACCTGTAGTACATATCGTCGGCGGCCCCTCCAAGGACGCTCAGGCCACCCGCCGGGCGCTGCATCACTCCCTGGGTGACGGCGACTTCGAACACTTCTTCCGGATAAGCCGCGAAATCACCTGCGCCCAAGCCAATCTGATGCCGGCATCTGCCCGCAGAGAGATCGACCGGGTGCTCAGCGAGGTGCGGGAGCAGAAGCGTCCCGGATACATCCTGCTGTCCACCGACGTGGCGCGCTTCCCCACCGAACCACCCGGCGCCCCGTTGCCCCGCTACACCGGCGGCACCAGCCCCCGCGCGCTGTCGCTGTTCACCGAAGCCGCCACCGAACTCATCGCGGACCATCAGCTGACGGTGCTCGCCGATCTGTTGGTTCATCGCCTGCAAGTAGTCGAAAAGCTCGAAGCGTTGTTGGCGGCCGACGTGGTTCCCTACGCCACGCTGATGTGGGGGAAGAGCCTGCTGGACGAGAGCTCGCCCAATTACCTGGGGATCTACGCCGGGTCGGCCAGCGCCGAACCGGTACGCACCGCGATCGAAGACGCGCCCGTTCTGGTGACCGCCGGAGTGGTGTTCACCGATATGGTCAGCGGCTTTTTCAGCCAGTCGATCGACCCGGCCCGGACCATCGATATCGGGCAATACCAGAGCAGCGTGGCCGGCGCGGTATTCGCCCCGCTTGAAATGGACGCCGCGCTCGACGCGCTCGCCGGAATCCTGACCCACCGCGGAGCCACGTCGACACCTGTGACGTCAGCGTCCGACGAGCTCGCCTCGAATAAAAGGCCCGAGACAGCCGAAGCACCGGCGCGGGACCATCCGCTGACCCAGCAGATGCTGTGGAATCGGCTTTGTGATGCGCTCACGCCGGGCAACGTGGTGCTCGCCGATCAGGGGACCTCGTTCTACGGCATGGCGGACCACCGCTTGCCGCAGGGAGTCACGTTCATCGGCCAGCCCCTCTGGGGCTCAATCGGTTACACACTGCCCGCCGCGCTCGGGGCGGGCTTGGCGGAGCCCGACCGCAGGACGGTGTTGCTGATCGGCGACGGGGCCGCACAACTGACAATCCAGGAGCTGGGCACGTTTTCGCGCGAGGGACTGTCCCCCGTCATCGTGGTGGTCAACAACGACGGCTACACCGTCGAGCGAGCGATCCACGGAGAAACGGCCCCTTACAACGACATCGTCAACTGGAGGTGGACCGACATCCCCAACGCACTGGGGGTGGCCGACCACTTGGCGTTTCGGGCGCACACCTATGGCGAACTCGACGATGCCCTCACCGCGGCAGCGCAGCACAAGGACCGGATGGTGCTGGTTGAGGCGGTCTTGCCGCGGCTGGAGATTCCGCGCCTGCTCGTCGAACTCGTCCAGCCGACGTCGCCGGATGGCAGCGCCCGCCGCTGACTACCGCGGGCGGGCGGTTCGATCCGGGCTTGCCGAGTTGAGAATCGCGCGGACGGTGCGCCGGCAGCGCCCGCAATCGGCGCCCGCTCCGCAAGCCTGGGCGACCTCGTTTGTCGTCGACGCCCCCGCTGCGACTGCATCGACCACCACGTGGCTGGTGACGCCGTTACACAGGCACACGAACATCGCGGGATCCGCTCACTTACGTCTCGATGCGCATCATGTCGAAGAACCGGCCGACGAAAACCGGCGGATAAGCTCCCACTCCGGCCCCGGACATCCACTCGGCCGCGGCGTCGGGATGATCGATCCATTCCCGCGCGCTTTCTTCATCGGGAAACTCCTGCAGGATCAGTACCTCGTGGTCATCGTCGAAAGCCTGGAAGACCCAAGTTTTTCGGATGCCGGCGGCGGTGAATCTGTCCATCGCGTCGCCGACCTCCGCGGTCAGGGTGGAGACATCGTCGACGGAACCGATCCCGGCCACCACGACACCGGGGACTTTCGGGTTCGACGGTGGCTCCGCGACGAACCTGTCGATGATCTCGCCGGCGAAGACCGCGGGGATATCCTCGACACCCGCGGCATCGAACCAGTCGAAGAACACCCGGGAACGCAACAGATCCACGATCCGCTCGCGGCTGTGCACTCCGATCATGACCAGTACGCGGCCATAGTCGTGCGTGGACGTGTAGACCAGGACGTGGTGAGCACCGATGTCGGCAAGTGCGGATTTGTTGCGCTCCAGCAGCGGCCACACCCGCGACGGATCCGGGACTCGGTAGTCCGATGCGATCACCATCGAATGGATGTCGTTGGCGCTCTGGAAGCTCACCGAAGTCCCTATCAGAGACCTAAGTCGGATTGAACGACGAAATAAGCCACGTGCCATTGGCTTTCGTCATCGTGGCCAGCACGCTGCTGGACGTCATCGTCGGCTCGGGCCGATCCTTGCTCTGGGTGGTCTGGTTGACGAACAACAGCACGTTGGCCGAGTCCGGGTGCAACTCCCCCGACAGAGCGGCGCGAAGGACCACCGCAGTCGTCTTAACGCCCTTCTGCTTGGCAGCCGGTCCGACAATCTGCTGCGTGAACTGTTCGTAGTACTTCAAGAAGTCGCCCGTCAAATGGGACTTCGCGGTAGAAAAGTCGTGGTCAAGCGGTGTCGGGTGAATACGACAGAACCGCGACCGTGCCATCGGAAGCGGCCGAGAGCGCCGATTTAATGGCGGCGGCATCGGTCTCCCGATCCGGCAGGTACAAGAAATACAGCGACCAACCCAGTAACGCCACGGAAATCACGACCAGCACCGCCAACAGGCTGGCAAGGACCCGGCCGGACAACGACGCCTTGGCGCGGGAACCGAAGCGCTTCAGCCGGCCCGGACGCGAGTCATCCGGGTTGTCGTCATCGGTGCGCTCGGTCTCTTCGGCGTCCACCGTCTCTTCGGCGTCGGCCTCGGATTCTGCTGTCTCGGCGACCGAGGTTTCGTCTGCGGTCACGGCAAAAACTCCACTTTCGACAACTTGAGCTGGCCACCGTCGCGGGCGACCGTCACGATCAGCCGGTACTTACGCGGATCCTGTTTGGCACCAGCCGCATTGGTAACCTCCGACGTGCTGGCGACCAGCACCACCGCCGAATTGTCCGTCATCGTGTTCAGGTCCACGGCGTCGGCCTGAACGCTGCCTTGCGAGATCACCTTCGACTCTTGCACCACCTTGGTGAAATCGTCGGCCATCTTGAGGAAATCGTCCTTGAACGAGCCCGTCGAGACATCGACGATGTTCTGCACCCCTTCTTTGGCGTGCTCGAAGTCCAGCGATGTCAATGTCACGACGCCCTGCCGCGCCGCCGCGGCGAACTCGGCCGCGCGCCGACGTTGCTCGATCGCATGGCGATGATCCAGAACCATGTACACGCTGCCCGACAACGCGGCGAGAATGACGACAATCGCAACGGCTGCGGCGACGGTGGACCATCTGGGCCGCCTGAGCCGGCTGAGCCACCTGAGCCGGCGTCGTTCGGGCTGCTCCTCCGCATCGTCGATAGCGGAGGCTTCGGAGTCCGAGGCGTCAGGTTCCGCCGTACCTTCGATCGCCTCGTCGGGACTCTCTTCATGCCTCGGGAGCTTGTCCGAGCAGACTCGGTATCTTCCGGCGCTGATCTCCCGGGTGTCCTGCACCTCGGTCGGCACGGCGTCCGCTGGTGTCGCTTCTTTCATCGCTCTTTTGTGCGCTGCTTCTGCTGCTACTTCTGCGATCGCTTCTTCCGTAACTGCTGCTGCGACCGGTTGGTCTTTGGCGTCAGCGAGTTCGGCCTCGCGGCGCAACTGGATGGCGCGGGCGCGGGCGCGGGCGGCGGCGGCAAGAGCCTCAGCTTCTGCGGCCTCCGCCTCGGCCTGATCGGCCAGCGACCGCATTTCGGCCGCGGTCTGCGGTGTGTCGTCGTTCTCGCTCACCGGAACCAATTTCGTGTCAGCAACATTCTGGCGGGCGCCGCCACTCACCGTTCACCAGCCTGCGAAAGCGGCTGCTCGTGACTCAATCTGGAACTCCTCTACCACTTGCCCGCCTGCGGCAAGTTTGCTTCTAACCGTCGACGGCCAGCGACGATATCCCGGCGCCGACCGAACTTGCGCCACCATACTCGGCACCTGCAACAGCGCGCGAGCACGTCGGCGGCATACGACTCTAACGTCGACAGCCTCGAGAGAGCCACGTTATCACCGCCTGCTATGGCCGATGCCGATACCGGCCAACTTTGCCACCGAAAATCCCGACAAACTGTGGAAATGACGTTCTCATCGCCGGCAAGCGACCTAACCGATTTAGCGCAGCAGGTCTTTGACTACCTTGCCGGTGGCGTTGAGCGGTAAGGCGTCGAGAAACTCCACTGACCGCGGCACCTTGAATCCCGCCATCTGCTCGCGGCACCAGTCGATCAATTCTCGAGCCTCGAGACCGCTTTTCCGGACGACAAACGCCTTGCCGACTTGCCCGAGCCGCTCGTCGGGAACACCGATGACCGCCGCTTGCGCGACGGCCGGGTGGTTCAGCAGGAAGCCTTCGATCTCGGCCGGATAGGCATTGAACCCGCCCACGATGAACATGTCCTTCTTGCGGCCGACGACGCGCAGGCGGCCCGCGTCGTCGAAGTTCCCCAGATCTCCGGTGTGCAGCCAACCGTCGGCATCGATCGCCTCGGCGGTCGCGGCGGGATCGTCGAGGTAGCCAGCCATCACGCCGTAGCCGCGGACCAGGATCTCGGCGTCGTCGGCGATGCGCACCTCGACCCCCTCGCAGGGCAGGCCCGCGGTGGTGGCCACGTCCTCGAACGAGTCGCCGGGCCGGGACAGGGTTACATTGCCGGCCTCGGTGAGGCCGTAACCGGTCATCAACGTCTTGAACGGCAGTTCGTCATGGATGCGATGCACCAACTCGACAGGGATGTCGGCGGCGCCGGTCACGCCCGCCCGCAACGTCGACAGCTTGGACTTGTCGGAGAGCGCCAGCAACGAGTGGTACAGCGTCGGCGGGCCGGGCAGCATCGTGATGCGTTCGCGTTCAATGAGATCCACCACCGTATCGACGTCGAAAACCGCGACCGGCAGCATCGTCGCACCCCGGAGGAAGGATGTGATGAGTCCCGCCTTCAGGCCGAACGTGTGAAAGTACGGGTTGATCTGCAGGTAGCGGTCACCCTCGCGCAGATCCGCGAGCGTCGCCCACTCCTCGTACATCCGCAGCGTTTGGAGGTGATTCAGCATCGCGCCCTTGGGGCGGCCGGTGGTGCCCGAGGTGAAGATGATGTCCGAGATGTCGGTGCCGCTCACCGCCCGCTCGAACGGCGAACCGCTGGAAAGGAAGTCGGATTTCAGATCGATGACCGGTATCCCTGCGGGGGCGCCGTAGTCCTGGCCCAGAAAGCCCTTTTGGACCAGGACGGCCTTCGCCCCGCTGCGCGCGATGACGTCGCCCGCTTCTTCCGCCTTGAACCGCGTGTTCACGGGCACCAGTACGCCGCCCGCGGTGAGCAGCCCGAACGCCGCGATTATCCACTCCGCCGAGTTGGGTGCCCAGATGGCGACCCGGTCACCCTTGCCGATGCCGAGATCGGCGAAAGCCCCCGCAGCGCAACGTATTCGTTCGACGACCTGCGTGAACGTCAAGCGCAACGGACCGTCGACGACGGCTTCCGCGTCACCGAATCGGTCCGCCGCAGCTCAAGACCATCTCGGGGATGGTCTGCCAGAGTCGGGCTGCCGTCACACCGTGACGAGACGAGAAAGGTTCCCGCCCATGATCTTTGCCTGGTCCTCGATGGACAGGTGCGCCAGCGCGTTGACGTAGAAGGTCGGCTCCGCCAGCCCTTCCGGGTGCGGCCAGTCCGAGCCGTACAGCACCTGATCCACACCGACGAGGTTGACCAGATCGTCGATGCCGTCCTCGAAGAACGGGCTGACGTGGATCCGGTTCTTGACCATCTCGACGGGGTCGCTCGGGAAAGCTTCCGGGGCCTTCCGGAAGACCTCGGCCAGGCCGTCCAGCAGCGGGGTCATCCACTTCGAACCGGCCTCGACGATCGCCGACCTTCAGCTTGGGATGGCGGTAGAGCGCGCCGTGGATGACCCACGACCCCACCGAGTCCTGGATCGGCCGCCACTCGTTGAGGATGCCCATCGCATTGGTCTGGAACGGCAGCATCTCCTGCGTTGGCGCCGTCCCACTCGGAGGTGTACCGGGAGTAGCCGCTGTCGCTGGAGTGCATGCCGACCAGCACGTCGTGCTCGACGACCCGCTCCCAGAACGGGTCGAACTCGGGCAGCGCGAACGACCGGGGGCCACGAAAGCCGGGAACCGGCGCCGGGCGGACCAGGATGCAACGCGCGCCGCGCTTGACTGCCCACTCCAGCTCCTCGATCGCCTTCTCGACGATCGGCAGGGTGATGACCGGGGTGGTGAAGATCCGGTTCTGGTAGTTGAAGCCCCAGACCTCGTCGAGCCACTCGTTCAGCGCGTGGACCAGGACGTGGATCGCGACCGGGTCGTCCGACAGCCGCTCCTCGAGCAGGCTGGCCAGCGTCGGGAACATCAGGGTGCGGTCCAGCCCCAGCTCGTTCATCTTCTCCAGGCGCGGGCCGGGCTCGAAGAACGCGGGGATCGCGCGCATCGGCTCACCGAACAGCTCGCGCTTGGTCTTGCCGTCCGGGTTGCCGTACTTGAAGTATTCCTCCCACGCGCCCGGCTTGGCGACGACCTCGAAGGTCGGGTTGGGGATGTAGTTGCTGATCTGGCCGCGGATCGCGATCTTGGTGCGACCGTTGATCTGCACGTACTGGACGTAGTCCTTGTACGCCTTGGGCAGGAACTTGGTCAGCGCCTCCGGCGGCTCGTAAAG
>CAWKKH010000009.1:0-163476 GCA_963850135.1 uncultured Actinomycetota bacterium
CCACCGGGGCCCTGATGCACTCCTTGACCATTCCTCGCGGCCAGATCGTTCTGGCCACGGGCCAAGCGGCGGCGGACGCCAAGACCTTCGAGGTGCGCGCCGAGCGGGGGTCCACCGTCAACGGCATATGCTCCGCGCCCTTCCTGGAAGCGGCCTTTCGCACCGACAACTCCTTATGCGCGTAACCGTCAACGCCGACGGAACCTGGTCCTATTTCGAGGACACGGTCATGACCGTCAAAGGCCGCGCTGAGCCGTTCCACCACACCGATCGCAACACGCTGAAGCGCGTCAAGGCGCCCAAACCCAATCCGTTGGCGGAGGCTGAAGAGGAATAGCCTTCAATAATACCGCGGGATCGGCCCTTTCTGCGGGGTCTGGTCGGGCAGATCGACGAACACCTCGTCGATGTAGCACCAGCCCCAGCCCTCGGGCGGGTCGTAGCCCTCGATGATCGGGTGGCCCGTGGCGCGGAAATGTCGGCTCGCGTGCCGGTTGGGCGAGTCGTCGCAGCAGCCCACGTGGCCGCAGGTCCGGCACAGGCGCAGGTGAAGCCAGGCCGAGCCGATCTTCAGGCATTCCTCGCAGCCTCGGGCGCTGGGCGTCACCTCGGCGATGCTGTTATGATGGCCGCAGCCGTCCTGTTCCATCATTATTCCCCTCAGTCGGCCAGCACCTGGTGCAAGGCGGCCACCACCTGGGCGCCTTCGCCCACCGCCGCGGCCACCCGCTTGGTGGAGCCGGCGCGAACGTCGCCGATGGCGAACACGCCCGGAACGCTGGTCTCCAACGCCATGGGCGCGCGGCCGAAGGCGGGCCAGGGAGCCGCCGTCACAGGCTCTCCGGTCCGCACGAAGCCCTTGTCGTCGGTGGCTACCGGACAGCCTTTCAGCCAGTCGGTGTTGGGGTCAGCCCCGATAAACAGGAACAGGCGCCGAATCGGCGCCTCGCTGATCAGGCCGCTGTCACGGTTTCGCAGATCGGCGTCGGTCAGTTGGCCCGTCGCGTCGCCTCTCAGCGCCGTGACCTCCGTTCGTCTGTGAAGCGTCACATTGGGCAGGGCCCCTATGCGCTCGATCAGATAGCGCGACATGGACGCCTCCAGCCCTTCCCCCCGCACCACCAGATGCAGACGGCGAACCTTGGGCGCCAGATAGACCACCGCCTGGCCCGCGGAATTGCCGGCCCCGATCAAGGCCACGTCCAGCCCATCGCACAGGCGCGCCTCGATCGGAGACGCCCAATAGGACACCTGGGCCTCGAAGCGGTCGAGATTTTCGATCCGGGCGCTGCGGTAGCGCGCGCCCGAGGCGATCACCACCGAGCGGGCCTTGATCGGGGCCAGACCCGCGATCGCGAGGGCGAAGGGGTCGCCCGGCTTGCGGTCGGCCCCGCCGCAATCCAGCGCCCGCACATCCACCGGAATGGCGATCTCGGCGCCGAACTTGTGGGCTTGGGTGTAGGCGCGGGCGGTGAGCGCCAATCCCGAGATGCCGGTGGGATCAAAAATTGTTGCACCAGCTGATTTACCCACGTCACGAGCGACGTGGGGGTGAGGGTATCCGGGGTCAACGTCACTGTGGGGGCCGCCGACGTCAGCGCGGGGACAACCGTATTGGCCGCCGGGGTGGCGACTGCATGGCTGACGGCGGCCGATTGCGCGGCCAGTCCGGCCTGGTCGGTGGTCTTCGCCGGCTCGGCGAACGGGATCAACTGGGTGGCGGCCGCTGAGGAACCGGCATAGCCATACATCGCGGCCGCGTCTTGGGCCCACATCTCGGCGTACTGGGCCTCGGTGGCCGCGATCGCCGGGGTGTTCTGGCCGAAGAAGTTGGTGGCGACCAGCGCCGACAACAACACGCGGTTGGCAAAGACCACCGGTGGAGGCACCGTCATGGCAAATGCGGTTTCGTAGGCCGCCGCGGCGGCCCTGGCCTGGTTGCCGGCCTCTTCAGCCAAGGCCGCCGCGGAGCTGAGCCAGGAAATATACGGCGTGGTCGCGGCCGCCATGGATTGCGACGCCGGTCCCAGCCACGGTGAGCCGGCCAGCTCGGTGATCACCGACGTGTAGCCCGTCGAGGTGGTGCCCAATTCAGCTGCCAGCCCATCCCACGCCGCAGCCGCGGCCAGGATGGGAGCTGACCCCGGACCGGCGTACAACCGGGTTGAATTGATCTCGGGCGGCAACGCCCCATAGTCCACCACCTACGAACCACCGGACTCGAACGACATGTGCTCCCTCGCCAGCTGTTTTCACGCGATGTCTTATTCCCCGAAGTTGCTTGCTGAGAGGTTAAGTTGCCGCAGCCTTCCAGGCCCGGTCATCGGTGCGCCGGACGACGCCGACCCGCTATCGCGATCGGGCGACGTGGCGAGAACCGGGAACGTTGATGCGCGGCCGATGATGCTCCCGCAGCACGGACTTCACCTGCAGAAATAGGCCGCCCATACGCCCGCGGCCGGCTGGCGGCTCAGCTGTCCTCCGGGCGGCACCGAGCGAAGACGAAAGCCGTTGTGGGGGTAAAAATCCGGTCGCAGATAAAGCCCTGGCTCTGCCGCGACCCTGGAAAGGCCCTGGAGAGCAGAACGCGCCGGCGGCGACAAATTGCCGCCGCCGGCGCGTGCCAGCGATCTCAGGTAATCGTTAGCCGGCGGCCGGTGGCCGAGCCATGACGGTGGGTCGGAAGCCGTACCGAGGACCGCTGCCGTGCCCGCCGGCGCCGCCCGTACCTGCCAGGGGCATGCCGCCGAGGAGGTTCCCGGGATTCGAGCCCTCCGGAGCGGCGCTGACGGTGCTGACCGGTATCGCTTTAGCAGCGCTCGCCGGAGCGCGTGGCGCCGGACCACGTGGCCGGCACCGACAACTTGCCGACCGAACTTGCGCTGCCGACGCGAGCCCGACACTCCCGACACCGAACCCGCCGTGTGCGCACCGCCGCCGAGCGCCCCGCCGAGGGCGGGTATCGACTTGGGGATCGCCGCCGCAGCGGGTCCTGCCCCGCCGAGCGCCCCGGCGCTCTTGGCGATCTGAGTGCCGAAGTTGCCCATACCAACGCTGAAGTAAGGCAGACCCTCAGTGTTGTAGAAGAGGCTGGCGTAGTTGGAGTAACCGGCAATTACCGTCCCCAGGTTAGTTAGGCAGGACGGTCTGGCCGGTCAGCAGGAACCAGACTTCCTTGAGCGCCGAGTTGATCGTGGCGCCCTTCGAAGCAAGGAAGGGATTCGCGAACGTCTGCAGCTGCTTGACGGTCTGCTGGAGAAATAGTTGCAGCTGGCCGACGATGCTGTTTGGCGCCGCCGAGTTCGCGGCCTGGGTCAATGCGGCCGCCGGGTTGGCAATCGCCGGTGCGGTGGTGAAGTGCGTTACCTGCGCCGCTGTCGCCGACTGGCCGGCGTAGCTGTACATCGTGGAGGAGTCTTGCGCCCACATCTCGGCGTATTGGGATTCCAGTTGCGAAATGAGGCTGTTGTATTGACCGAAGATGTTGGCCTGCACCGCCTGTGCCAACGTGGCGCGGTTGGCCGCGATAAGCGGCGGAGGCACCACCGAGGCGAACGCGGCCTCAAATGCCGCTGCGGCCGATTGGGCCTGGGCGGCCGCTTGCTCAGCCGCCAGCGACGTGGTGGTCATCCACTCCACATACGGCTGTACAGCACTGGCCATGTTCGCCGACGCCGGCCCCGTCCACTCCTCGCTGGAAAGCTGAGTGACCACGTTGCCGTAGCCGAGAGCAGCCGAACTGAGTTCAGCGGCCAACGCGTTCCAAGCCGAGGCTGCGGTCGTCAGCGATGTCGACCCCGGACCGGCGTACATCAGCGCGGAGTTCACCTCCGGCGGTAACGCACCAAAATCGATTGTCATTTCCTGACCCCCTAACCGGCCGAGGCCGCGGCCGCCAACGCGGCCGAGGCCGCGTTGGCGGCCTCAGTCGTCGCGTAGGATCCCGAACTCAGGCCCAGCGTGCTGACGAACAACTCGTGAATGGCAGTAGCCTGTGCGCTCACGGCCTGATACATCTGGGCGTGTGCGGCGAACTGCGCCGCGGTCAGTGCCGATACCGCGTCAGCGGCCGCAGGGACCACCCCGGTCGTGGGCGCCGCCGCCGCCGCGTTCTGGGCGCTCAACGACGTGCCGATACCTGACAACGTGCCCGCCGCCGCAGTCAACGCTTCTGGTTGTGTAGTTACGAAAGACATTTGAGTTTCTCCTCAACCCTCAGGGCTCGGTGACCTTTAAGGAATGCTGTGCTGCTGAAGCTCATTTCAGACATAGCTTGTTCGTGAGATTAATCGGATCCCGCCGGGTCGCGCCTCCTTAGCGCTAACTGTTCATTGGTGGACAACTGTTGTTCATCTTCGGCTCGGAACTGGGCAGGTAGCCTCACCCTGCCGATGGCGGCCGGGCGAGCACGCTTCGTTTGAATCCGTACTTGTTGGTAAAGGCCGTGCTGGCTGCGCGCCGTCCGCCACCGGCCATCGGCATGCCTTGCAGGATGCTGTTACCGCCGAGTCCTCCGGATGCCGCGGGTCCTGCGAATCCGGTAGGCCGGACGGCGCCGGCTGTCTCTGCATCGGCCGCTTGAACAGCCGATGCCTCGAGCGTCCCCCCTGGGGAGAGCCAGCTCGACGGGACGGACAAACCGCCGATCTTGCTGGACGAGGCCAAAGTGGCTGACATCCCTCCACCGGTGTTGCTGCTGACGCCCAGGGCGCCCAGGTGCAGGCCGGCAAATTGCGGCGTGGGGTACCAGGCGCCCGAACCGGCCGTTGTTCCGATGCCGTTGAACGTCTGCTGACCGATCTGGAAACCGAAGCTCCCGATGCCCACGCCGAAATACGCCTGCAGCGTCTGCTTGATTACCGGGGCTTGAAGCGCGGTGGAGTTGCCGAACCAGTTGTTGGTCGGGGTTGGCCAGCCATATTTCAGGAAGTCCTGCCACTGCGCCTGAAGCATCGAGAACGGCCAGGTTGTGAACGTCGGGAAGATTTGTTGTGTCTGCGAGGCGGCGGAGGTCAGTTGGGTGGTGATCTCGGCCGCGACGGTCTGCGCGGAGTTCCCCGCCGGCGAGGAAGTGGCCTGCGCAACCGCGGCGAACTGCGCGGATTCCCCGTCTGGGGTGGCGGTGTTCGGCGGCGCCGTGAACCGGGTCAACTCGCGAGCGAGCGCTGACGACCCCGCGTAGCTGTACATCGCCACGGCGTCCTGTGCCCACATCTCGGCGTACTGGGCCTCGGTCGCCGCGATCAACGGGGTGTTCTGCCCGAAGAAATTGGTCGCGGTCAGCGACGCCAACAACACGCGGTTGGCCGCGACCACCGGCGGAGGCACCGTCATCGCAAACACGGCCTCAAAGGCGGCGGCCGCAGCGCGGGCCTGGCTGGCAGCCTCTTCGGCCTGGGCAGCCGCTGCACCGAGCCAGCTCACGTAAGGCGTGACCGCGGCCACCATCGCTGCCGACGTGGGCCCTACCCAGGGTCCCGTCGTCAAATCATCGATCACCGAGTTATAGCCGGACGTGGCGGTGCCTAGTTCGGCCGCCAACTCATCCCAGGCCGCCGCGGCAACCATCATCGGCTCTGACCCCGGACCCGCATAGATGCGACCGGAATTGATTTCGGGCGGTAACGCCCCGAAGTCGAGCACCGTGCCCCTCCTCAGTGTTGGCCAGGATCGCGTGCCACTTCTTCAACACTCGTCAAGACTTGTCTTGACAACGCCGTCACACTCAAACCGCTCTTGGGCCCGGATGTCCCCAGTCGAGTCGCTGGCCGACCCGGATCTCTAACCAGCAAACCCAGCTCGGGGATATCCGTAAACCATCGCGCACCCCTTCGCTCAGTCTGGATTGCCTGTGCACCACCAGGAATCCCAGACGATCGGTTAGGGACGACGTGCGCAATCCGCTTCGATTACCTCGTTGTCAGCAACCGAGCGACAGCTCGTTTCTGGCTGAACTGCCGCTCGCGAATGACACTAGTAGGTCATGCTGGGCGCGCCGACCGGAGAAGCCAATTGTTCATTCCTTGCCAACCACTGTTTGCCCATAACAACTAAATGTTCATCTTTAGTTTGCTTGCCGGACCGGCGCGGCGGCGGCGTTTCTGAGCCCCGCTGGGCGTGTGTCAATCCTGGTCGAGGATCAACGCCATCTCCGGGCACGAGGCCACGCCGTCGCGAGTCAATTGCTCGTCCTCGGGTCTCACCTCGTGATCTTCGACGATCGAATAGCCCGAGTCATCGATGGGAAACAGGTCTGGATCTACGGCGTAACACTGGGCATGGCCTACGCACTTGGGCTTTTCGAGACGAACCCTCACAAGGTTCCCTCCCTCGACGGCGCTGCGGGATAAGCGAGCTGGGCTTGATCTGTCGGTAAAGTCTAGAAGATCGTTGCCGGCCAAGGCCGGCAACGTGAATCCCGGGGTGTCAAGAGCGTGAAGCACTACGCCGGGCGCCGGATTGGTGCCCCCCTCGTCATACATGCGATATTGATGTGCCACCAGAAGCCTGTGGCGACAAAGTTTTACGCAAAACCAGCTATACAAGCGGAGACCGAGCGCATGAGCACTCTTGACCAAGGCCAGCACGGCTCGTTCTATCTGCCGCGCCTTGAATACGCCAAGCTGCCACTGGCCGAGGACCGTGGCGTCGGGTGGAAGACATTGCGCGATGCCGGACCCGTGGTGTTCATGAACGGCTACTACTACATAACGCGTCGCGACGATGTGCTGGCCGCGTTGCGCAACCCGAAGGTGTTCTCATCACGATTGGCGCTGCAGCCCCCCGGTAGCCCATTGCCAGTGGTGCCGTTGGCGTTCGATCCGCCCGAGCACACTCGGTACCGCAAGATTTTGCAGCCGTACTTCAGCCCGCACGCGCTGAGTAAGTCGCGCCCGGTGCTGGAGCGACACGCGGCTGACATGATCGCTGCCTTTGCCGGCCGGGGCGAGTGCGACGCGGTTGCGGAATTCGCGAAGCTGTACCCGTTCCAGGTGTTCCTCGACCTTTATGGTCTGCCGCTAGAGGACCTGGACCAGGTGATCGAATGGAAGGACATCATTGTCGGTGACAAGCCCTTCCTCTCCCCTGAGGACATGACAGAGGGATATAAGCTGCTGGATTATCTCGCCGACGCGATCCAGCACCGCCGGCAGAATCCGGGCTCCGACATGTTGTCGCAAGTGATGACCGGCGAGGGCAATTTCAGCGACCTCGAGCTGCTGGGCATGAGCCACCTGTTGATCCTGGCGGGCCTGGACACGGTGACCGCGGCCATCGGGTTCTCCATCTTCGAATTGGCGCGCCGTCCCGAGCTGCGTGCGGCGCTTCGCGAGAATCCCAAGCAGATCAGGGTTTTCATCGAGGAGATCGTCCGGTTGGAGCCCTCGGCACCGGTGGCGCCCCGGGTAACGACGCAGGTCGTCGAAATCGGCGGGATGACGCTGCCCGCCGGGACGGCGGTGCGGCTGTGTATGGCCGCGATCAACCGCGATGGCAGCGACGCGATGTCCACCGATGAGCTGACCATGGACGGGAAAGTCCACCGGCACTGGGGGTTCGGCGGCGGACCGCACCGCTGCCTGGGGTCTCACTTGGCGCGAATTGAACTTACGGTGATCGTCGCGGAATGGCTCAAGCAGATTCCCGATTTCGAATTGCCGCCGGATTACGCACCCGATATCAAATTCCCGTCCAAAACCTTCGCGCTCAAGGCGTTGCCGCTGCGTTGGGGCTGAACGATCAAGGGCAGTCAGCCCCAACGCAACGTTCGCGCTCTACTTACGCAGTTCGGTTGCGGCCACCTGAACGAACACACCGGTGTCTTCGGCCATCAGCAGGCCTCGGCCACGGGGCAGCGGGCCGCCCTTCATCTTGCCGCGGATGAAGCCCTCGTCCGGGTCGGCGTCCATCACCAACAACGGCGCATTCGCCTGGTGCAGTGCGCGCAGCATCGGGTCGCTGCCCGCTGACGACCAGCCACCGAACGTGCGGGTGACGATCACATGCAAGCCGACGTCGGCGGCCCTGGTCACCCACGGAGCGGCCTTGTGCAGCGGCGAATCGAAGCCCGGCGGGAGCTGCTGGATGTCGTCGACGATCAAGAAGACCTCCGAACCGGTCCACCACGACCGCGACAACAACTCCTCGGCGGACAAACCGGGCGGTGGCTCGCGGCCGGCCAAGACCTCGGCCAACTCGCCCATCATCGCCTGCACACCGTCGAGGTTGTACGCGAACTTCTCCACGTAGTCGGAGCCAAGGGTGGTCAGCAGTTGACGACGCGGGTCGACCAGCCACACCTGCGCAGACGGTTTTCCTGCCGGCGGTGTCGGTGCGCTGCTGGTTCCGGGTGCATACAGCCGGCCGATTTCGGACATGATGGTGGCCACCGTCGTTGTCCGCCCACATTCGCGTCGGCCCGTCACCATGAGGTGCGCGTTCTCGGCGAAGTTGAGATAAACCGGTTGCAGATCCAATTCCGATATGGCCCAGGCGATTCCGCCCGACGCCAACACCTTGACGGGTGTCCCGGGTCGCCAGCTCGCGGACCTGTTCCACACCGAACCGGGCCGGTAGCCGGCGTACCGGCGGGGCCTGGCCGGTCGCCAGCCGGCTGACCGCCGCGATGACGCTGTCGGACTCGAAGATGTTGTCGGCCGTATCGGCCAGCGCCGGCCTTGCCACCAGCGTATGGAGGCCCGCCTGCGGATCGCTGTCCAGTCGGACGTAGTTGACCGCAACCATGCCGCGTCCCGGCTTGACCGGAACATCCTTGGCGAACCGGGACCGAACCAGCTTGGCGTCCTCGACCGCGGCCAACCGCAACTCGACGCGGGAACCGAAACCGCTACGCACCGGCGGCCGTAGCTCGGATTCGCGATCGGCAGTGACCACCACGTGCACCCCGAACGAGGGGCCCTGGTTGATGATCACGTTGACCTGCTCGATCAGCACCTCGTTTTCCTCGGCCAGTGCCCGGTAGTTGTCGATCACCAGGAACACATCGCCGAACCCGTCATTGGGTACGGGACCGGGCTCACCGCCGAACTTGCGGCGCCGGAACACCTCCATCGATGCGATTTCGTACTCGAGGAAGGTACGTTTGCGCTCGCGCACCAGCGCCAGCAGCTCAGCCACCGTTCGGCGGACTCCGTAAGGGTCCGTCGGACCCGCCACCTCACCTACGTGCGGGAGCCGCGCGACCGTGGTCAACGCGGTACCGCTGTAGGCCAGGCAGTAGAACTGGACCTGCTGCGGCGTGTGGGTCAACGCGGCGGAACAGATCAATGTCTGCAGCGCGGTCGTCTTGCCCGAACCACCGGCACCCAGAATCAGGACGTTGGCACCGGGCCCGGAGGTGTCCACCGACCACGGCGGCTGGTCGTGCTTGAACGGACGGTCAATGAGCCCGATCGGGAACTGCAGATCCCTGGCGGTGCCGTAGTCCGTGTTCCACGACCGCTTGAGGAACCGGTTGACCAGCTCGTCGATGGCAACAGGCTTCGTCAGCGGCGGCTGCCACAACCGGTAGGGCTCGAAGTCGATCTGGCGCAGCTGATCAATGATCACCGTGCCGACCTTGGGGGTCCTGATCCCTTCGGCTTCCTCCTCCTCGGTCTCCACCACATCGAGCGCCTCACCATTGCCGTTGGCGTGGGCGGCGATCGCTTCGATATCGGGACCGGCCTCGCTCACCTCGAGGGGGGTAAACGCATTGGTAAACAATTGCGGCCGAACGTAATCGATGCTGTGCACCAACGCCGGTGCTTCCACGCCGTCGATGGTGATCCCGCGGGAGTAGAAGTCCCGCCACAGGAACTCGGCCTGGAACCGGATGATGTCCTCGAGACTCTTCCGGAAGTAACCCAGACCGGCTTGTGCTGGCAGGTTGACCGCGTTGGGCACGCCGGCCGCCTGTGCGGCACCCGCGGTACGAGCCTTCAGCACCAGCCGGTAACCCATGTTCTCCATGAGTTTTTCAGCCCGGCTCTCAATGGTCTGCGACGCCATCATCAGGTGGATCCAGTAAGCGCGGCCCTGCCGGCCGATCGAGTCCAGAACGTCGACCGCCGTCGGCATGATCCGGAACCATTCGTAGAACTCGTCGATGACCACCACGAGCATGGGCAGCGGCGGCATGTCCTGACCGCGAGCCCGCATCCTGCTACGGACGGAGTTGTATTCCTTGGCGTCGTCAACACCTGCGTTGTCACACACCGCCTTTCGGCGGGCGATTTCGCCCCACAGCGCGTCCAGGAAGCGCTCCATCAGCGCCTGGTCCTCTTCGAGGTCGGTGATGATCCGCGACACGTGCGGCACGCCAGCGAAGGGCTTGACGGCAGACCCACCCTTGAGGTCGGCCAGCACGAAGTTCAGCTCCTCCGGCGGATGGCCGAGCATCAGCGATTCGATCACGGTTCGCACCAGCGTCGATTTACCCGAACCTGTCGTTCCCGACATGACTCCGTGGGGGCCATCGCCGCCCTCATCGAGGGACTTCATGTCCAAGAACAACAGCTCGCCGTTGTCGGATCGATTGCCGAACGGCACCCGCAACCGCGACCGGCCCATCGTGTCGGTGCGGCTGCCCCACAGGGCTTCGAAATCGATTTCCGCCGGGTCGTCGATGCCGTAGTAGGCCAAAATATCCCTGGCGCCGATGTGCGCCACGCGTTGGCCGATCTCTTCGTACGCCTCAGCCAGCCGCCAATACGCCAGCTTCTGTGCGAACTCCTCCGCTTCCGCGATGCTGATCTGGTCGGTGAGGGCGAAGAACCAAGGCTTGTCGTCGATGACCATCCAGGTGTCGCGGTCGCGGGGCAGCGCTTCGATCACGCCTATCTCGTCGAACCGCAACGTCCGCTCCGGAACCGATGTCCACATCGATGCGCCGGTCATGTCGAAGAACGTCACCCCGTCGACGCCCTCCGCGCTGATCACGTACTCCCACTGGTGGTCCGTGACATCGGCAATGATCGACGGTGTGCGGGGTCGGGGTCTGTGCCGACGAACTGGCATGCCGGGGCGTGAACGACCCACGGCCGGCGAACAGTTCGGCTTGCTCCGCGGCAAATTCCCGCACCGAGCTGTAGACCATCCGCGCGTTGCCCGCCGCGTCCTGACGCCGCTGATCACCGACGTGCGGGAACCACTTCATCCAGTCCCACTGCTCCAAATCGGAGCTGACCACGATCATCTGGACGTGATCGGGGCCGTGCGAGAACGCCAGTTGGCAGATGATCGCCCGCATCAGAGCCAATACCTGCTCGCGGTCCCCGATCAGCGCGTACCAGGGCTCCACCAGCAGGGAAATCATCTTGGGCAGGTTGTACACGACGCTTTGGTAGCGCCCGAACTCCTGCAGCGCCTTACCCGTCACCGGCTCCAGCTCGATGTCGGTCGGCATGTTCTGGGGCTCACCCCAGGTCACCTCGGGCCGGGTCATGCCCACCCCGACCCGGACGACACCGAAATTGAGGTCTTTACCGTCGGGCTTGCGTTCCCACATCCGTGCCGATCCGACGGCCGCGGACAGCGTGGTGGGCGCGGGGTGGAACCACCGGTAGTTGGCGTCCATGCTGTCCGCGGACTCGTTGGCGGTGTCCCGCAGCATGTCCAGCATCAACATGAATTGCGCGCGCATCGCGTCCAGTTTCGGCCGGCTCATCTGCTGGTTGCCGCCGCCGAACCGGCCACCGAACATCATCATCATCATCCCGCCGACCATGAAGATCGGGAAGATCGAGCCCGCGCCGCCGAAGACGTGTGAACCGCTGGCAAAGGTCATGGCGACCATGCCACCGAGCAGGCCGATGACGACAACGCCAACGACAATCAACCACCACGGCTTGCCCTCCGGTGGGGGGATGCTCAGTGGTGTCGGAAGGACGATGTTCTCCGGCTTGATGACCGGAGGCTTTTCCGGTGTGGGTCGCGCAAATCCACGTTTCACTTCGGTACCACCAACTCTGCAGGGGTCATATCCATGGGAAGGGTGTCGTGTTCGACCAACGCATCTGCCCGGGAGAGCGTCGGCCCTTGTGGCAGCAGCCGCAGCGCGACCCACGGCGCCAGGCTGGGTTGGGTACCCAGACCCAATGCCTCACGGACGTCCTTGGTGTCGTCGACGCCGAAACGAGCTCCCGCATCGGTCACCCACCACATCGATTCTGCAGTTTTCGAACCGGGGTCGTTGCCGGTGACGGCGACGAAGTTCGAGTAGTTGGGTCCGAAGAAGACCTGGTCGGCTTGGCGGCCGGTGGTGTCGGCCTTCACCAGCGGCACGATCTTGTTCAGGTCGTTTGACGCGATCGGGAGGTTGGGGCCGGACACCACCTGTACGCGGGCCCGATTCTCACCGGCCGTTCGTTCCCACCACCAACACGTTGCCGGGTTCTCCCGCAGGTCCATCACGTTAAGCGGGGTGTCCGGGTAAGACGACAGATCAAGTTTGTTGACCACGGGCATCTTCGCCAACGCGGCCGGCTCCACGGTCACGGGTTTGACATTGCCCGCGCCCCCTGCGTTTTGCATGATCTGGGCCACCAACGGGGGCAAGGTCTGCACACCGTCGCCCAGTACCAGCGAATACTGTTGCGGCCCGCTGATCTGCGGTGTGACGAGGACCGTCCCAACCGGACCGGGCGCCCCCGCGAATGTCGCCGGCGTACCTGCGTTCTGGACTTCTGGCACTACCAGCTCGGGCCCTACCGGCAAAGCGTCGTACAACGCGCGGCTCATCGGCTTGGCTTGGCCTACTTGTTCGGGCGTTAAACCGAGAGGCAACAAGACCGACCGGTTCGTCGCGTCGATGCGTGAACGGCGCCCCTGCCTGATGACCCAGGCATCCCCGTCGTAGCTGAGCACCACCGCGTCGGAGCCGTTCAGCACCTTCCGGTGGCCGCTGAGGTCGGGGGTGCCATCGATGACGGTGGTCGTCAGCCCCGAAGGTGCCCCGACCCCGGTCGAACCGGCCACGTTGTCGCACACCAGCCACGACGACGAGGTCGGACTCTTAGGCTCCGAAATTCGATGGTGCACCCGGGATGCCCACCAGCGGCCCACGCGGCAAAGTCGCGATTTGGGTTCCCTTGACCAGGTGCGGGTTGTCTGGCCGCCCGGTGATCAGCCGCGCCGATGCCAGGTTCAGCGCCGGGTACAACCTGTCGCCCACCCGCACATAAAGCGCGCCGGAGTCACGGTCCGCGATGATCGGCGAATCCCCCACCTGACCGGCCGGGCTGATGAGTGAGTACAACAGCGCACCTAGGCAGCCCACCAGCGCCGCCGAAACCGACGCCACCACGGCCAGGTTCTGCCGCCGCCCCGGCTCGACCTCCATGCGGACTCGCCAGCGTGTCAGCGCCATTGCCGTTCGGCGAGCAAGGAACTGATAGCCGGTAACCTGCGTCCGCGTTGACAGCCCAAGGCCGTAGCCCGTTCCGCGCTGTCCGCGACCTTCTTCCGCCACGTTAATTCACCATCCGGTTTGTTCGATCGCCCGTTTTTTCACGGCACGAATCACATCGATAACCGTAAGGCACCCGTAGCGGCATCGCCACGTGGTGCTCTACGCGGTCTCATTCGTATCGTGCTGTGTCTAAGGATCCAGCGTCCCGGTTCACCCGGATCGCGAAAGGCGCCTCCAGCCGACGACTTGACTGAGCTGCTACTTTCCGTATCCCCCGTTGGATACCCGTCGGATTCCTCGTGTCTCCAGATTGTCCTCAAGGGCATGGTAGCGGCGGATCGCCACGTCGTCCTGCCGAATGGCAAATAAGACGAACGGCTCACAGATTGGCCGAAACCGCCCGAAAACCGCTCCTTCTACTTCCTAAATAACGCGCGCCGGGATCCCGGGCGCTTTCCGGAACGCGGCAAACAGGCGATAACACCTCTCGTGTCGTGTTCAGGTGGGTATTGGACGCAAGATGGGCGATATGACAGAGCTCGCGCCCTCGCTGGTCGAACTTGCCAGGCGTTTCGGTATCGCGACCTGGTATTCGGACTGGAGCGGCAGGCATGCGCCGGTTCCCGAAGCCACGCTGGTGGCGGTGCTCGCCGCGCTCGGCGTCGCCGCCGGCACCGAGCAGGACCGCAACGTGGCCCTGACCACGCATCTCAAGTCCTATTGGGCACGTCCGATGCCGGCCACCATCGTCGGACGGACCGGTGTGCAGACGCGGTTCTGGGTGCACGTGACCCATGGCTTTCCCGCCGAAGTGTGGCTGCAGCTCGAGGACGGCACGGTGCGCGGCGGGGTGCAACAGGTCGAGAACTTCACCCCGCCGTTCGATCTGGACGGACGCTGGGTTGGCGAGGCCAGCTTCGTGCTGCCCAGTGACCTGCCGCTGGGCTACCACCGCGTCCATTTGCGATCGCGCGACTTCCAGACCAGCAGTGCGCTCATCGTGACGCCAGACTGGCTCGGGCTGCCGGAGCCAGTCAGTGCTCGCCGCGCCTGGGGCCTGGCCGCGCAGCTTTACAGCGTGCGGTCCCGACAATCATGGGGCGTCGGCGACCTCACCGATCTGACTGACCTCGCCGTGTGGTCGGCAACCCACCACGGTGCGGACTATGTGCTGGTCAATCCCCTGCACGCAGCAGCGCCTTCTGGCCCGACGTCCCCAATGGAGCCGTCGCCGTATCTGCCGACATCCCGGCGCTTCGTCAACCCGCTTTATCTTCGCGTTGAGGCGATCCCCGAATACGCCGATCTGCCCAAACGAGGCAGGGTGCGCAGGCTGCGCGCGGAAATTCAACAGCGGGCCGGCGAACTCGACGCGATCGACCGCGACAGCGCATGGGCTGCCAAGCGGGCGGCGCTGAAGTTGGTGCACCGGGTACCGAGGTCGGCCGGTCGTGAGCTGGCATACGCCGCCTACCGCGAACGCGAAGGCCGCGCGCTCGACGAGTTCGCCATCTGGTGTGTGCTCGCCGAAAAGTACGGTGGCGACTGGCACCATTGGCCGAGTTTCCTTCAACATCCCGAGTCTGCCGGGGTCGCCCGATTCGCTGAGACGCATTCGAACGCCATCGATTTCCATCGCTGGATGCAGTGGCAATTGGATGAGCAGCTCGCCTCGGCCCAATCGCACGCCGTGCGGGCCGGGATGTCGCTTGGCATCATGCACGACCTGGCCGTCGGCGTGCACCCCGACGGGGCCGACGCCTGGGCGCTGCAGGAAGTGCTGGCGCTGGGCGTAGCCGCGGGCGCGCCCCCGGACGAGTTCAACCAGCTCGGCCAGGACTGGTCACAGCCACCCTGGCGACCGGACCGCCTGGAAGAACACGAGTACCGGCCGTTCCGCGAACTGATCCGGTCCGTGCTGCGGCATGCCGGCGGCGTACGCATCGACCACATCATCGGGTTGTTCAGACTGTGGTGGATTCCGGACGGGGCAGCCCCGACCGAGGGCACCTACGTTCGCTACGACCATGACGCGATGATCGGCATCGTCGCCCTGGAGGCGTACCGGGCCGGTGCCGTCGTCGTCGGCGAAGATCTGGGCACCGTCGAACCTTGGGTGCGGGACTATCTGTTGTTACGCGGCCTGCTGGGCACCTCGATTCTCTGGTTTGAGCTAGAGCGCGACGGAACAGGCGGTCCGTTGCCGGCCGAACGCTGGCGGGAGTACTGCCTGTCGTCGGTCACCACCCACGATCTGCCGCCAACCGCCGGTTATCTGGCCGGCGACCACGTCCGGTTGCGGGAATCCCTTGGATTGTTGACCCGGCCACTCGCGGATGAGCTGGCGTCCGACCGGGCCGAGTTGGCGGGCTGGATGGCCGAATTACGCAGGGTCGGGCTGCTGGACGATGGTGTCGAGCACCCCGAACAAGACCCCGAACGGGTGATCCTCGCGCTCTACCGCTACCTGGGCCGAACGCCGTCACGGCTACTCGGTGTGGCGCTGACCGATGCGGTGGGCGATCGCCGGACCCAGAATCAACCGGGCACGACGAACGAATACCCCAATTGGCGGGTTCCGCTGACCGGCCCGGACGGCCGGCAGCTGATGCTGGAGGATGTGTTCATCGATCAGCGCGCGGCCACGCTGACCGAAGCTGTGCGCTCCCAGATCGCCCCACCGACCGGTTAAACGCCTACCTGTTAGCTTCGGGAGCCATGGAACTCCCGCTAAAGGCTGCCGTCGTCGTACCGGTCGCCGACGGTGTCACCGCCGACCCCGACTGGATGGTGAACTTTGCGGGCCATCTCGAGCTGTGCGGTTTCGAATCGATCGTTGTGGTCGAGCACACCGTCCTGGTTAACCGCTATGACAGCGTCTATCCCTACGACCGCTCCGGACGGGTTGGCCTGAAGCCCGAATGCCCCATCCCGGACCCGCTGGATCTGCTGGCGTTCCTGGCCGGTCAAACCAGCAGGCTCGGGTTGGCCACGGGGGTGCTGGTCCTGCCCAACCACCATCCGGTCGTGCTGGCCAAACGCGCCGCGACCGTCGATGCGCTATCCGGCGGACGGCTCCGGCTGTGTGTGGGTGTTGGCTGGCTCAAGGAGGAACTCGATGCATGCGGCGTGGAATTCGATAGCCGCGGCAGACGGGCTGACGAACAACTGGCCGTCCTGCGGGCACTGTGGGCTGAGGAGCCCCAGGGAGCCTCGTATCACGGCGAATTCTTCGGCTTCGACGATGTGATGTGCTACCCCAAACCAGTGGCACGCGAGCGCCTTCCGGTCCACATCGGCGGACACAGCCGGGCGGCGGCCCGGCGGGCCGGGCGTTTCGGCGACGGTTTCCAGCCGCTCGGCGTGGCCGGACCGCAACTCGCCGAACTGATCGCCCTGATGCACGAAGAGGCGTCAGCTGCCGGGCGCGATCCGGCGGCCCTGGAGGTGTCTCTGGGTCATCTGGTGACCAAGATCGATGCCGAGCGCGCAGCCGGCCTAGTTGATCAGGGCGCCGACCGCGTCGTGTTGGCCATGCCGCCGACCACCGATATCGAGCAGGCTAAAGACGTCTTATCCGCCTGCGCGCAACGACTTTCATTGATCTCGTGAGGCTTTCGGTAGCTGAGCGGGCCGCCCTGAGCGATTTGGTGCACCGTTATGCCGCTGGTGTCGACGACCGCCAATTCACCGCTGTGACGACACTTTTCACCGCCGATGCCGAATTGATAGTGCCTGAACCGCCCGCCGCGCTCGAACCGATCCATTCGCATCGAGGTCAGCAAGCCATCACCGCGGCGGTCACGGCGGTCAACCAGACCATTCGCACCGAGCACGCGATCGTCGGCGAGGTCTACGACGATGACCCGGGTCGCGGCGGCGCCCGCGGGCGCATTGCGTGCATCGCGCATCACTGGACTCAACGCGCGGAGGACCTTGTTGATGTGGTCTGGCATCTGCGCTACGACGACAAATACGACCTGACCGATTCGGGTTGGCGGATCAGCCGCCGCGCCTTGACCATCAACGCGATCGAGACCCGGCCAGTACGTCGGGTGCGCCTGCGCGACGCCGACTGGCGTCCTGACTCTTCACCGAATTAGGCCTGAGATTGTTGCAAGGCGGCCAGCTTGCACACCGATGTGCGGACGTCTGACCGCAAGACTCTGGCGACCAGTCTACCGATCGGCCCACCGAGCACCCCACCGTTCAACTCAGCGGTGAGGTCCAGGTTCGATCCGGGATGGTTGGTACTGACGGTCATTGTCAACGCAATCCGAATCCCGCCCCGACCGCGCCCCTGCAGCTCAATCGATCTCGGCTCGTCGTAGCGGGTGACTGTCCAATGGATGACGTTGCGGAACCCTTTGACCTTGACCAGCGATGAGACACGGGTTCCCTCTTCGATCGTCGACGGGACCGACCCACACCAGCCGCCGAAGATCGTCATCCACTCGTCGAAGCGGGGAAGATCAGAAGCCAACTTCCAAACTGAGCTTGGTTCCAGGTCGGTCGACGTCGACACGTCTACTCGTGCCATATTCTGTCCGTTCCCCTCCGATATTGACCACTGTTACATCCAGTGTGAGCCGGTTGGCGAAGTATCGGGGATGTATACCCGGGCGTGCACACCGAAAAACCGAAGCCTGGACACGCGTTCTTAGGGCCACGCCTCGTTCAACTGGTCTGCGACGTCAATGATTTGCGCGGCTTGCGATTGCGGCGCGTCGATTTCGTCAGCGACGTACTGGGCGATGAATCGCCGGATTTCACCGTCGACGCCGGCCAGGATGCGGAGAATTTCGCCGCGCAACGATTTGGATGACACGTTGACGGTGATGTCGGATGGCCGCGGCTTGGCAACGTCGACGATGAGCAGCAGCGGTTCGGCGGCGCGTGCCGTGGCCCGTAATGCGATGTCTCCGGAGACGACAAACCGCTGCTTGTCCAGCCGCAGGTCGAGCAGCAGGTCGATCGACAGCGGAATATGGATACCGAACGAAATGGTGTCACCCAGGCGCCGCGTGACTTGCGGGTCTTCGATCTTGACGTTCGCGCTGACCTTGGCAATCCCGCCCGGTCCCTGAGCGATGGGCTCCATCGCGAACTCGCTGCCCGCGATGTCAGCGAATGCGGCGGCGACCCGTTCCGGAGTGACGGCTACCTCGAAGAATCTGCGGCCGAACTCTTCGTAGGTCAAGTAGTCGTGGTTCTGCATAGGCTTATACCGTCTCACGTCGGTTCACCGAATAGCCGCTGATCTGGCCGAGTCGCTCGAATTTCGCGCCGGACGTGTGCGATCCCCGCCGATCAACTTCAGAGCCACGCCGAGGTGCCGACTCGCCGAACAGATAACGGCATACGTATTATCCAGCCAATAGGAGCAGGGCAAGCATCTCGTGGATCCCGGGGGCGACAGAAATGACGTGGCAGGATCTCGCGGCAACGTCCGTCGGATCAACCCTGACTCCGGCGACCGCATGAAGATCAGCTTGTTGCTCGCGGACGCAGCCCAGGCCGACGCCGCTTCCGGCAAGGTCAATGCGCTCGGCCTGGGGTGGCGGCAGTGCCAAACACCGACCCCTGCTTTCACTTTGGTGTTATTCCTGGACATCGACTGGGATGAGACGAACAAACAACACAAGCTCAAATGCCAACTATTGACCACCGATGGCAATCCGGTGATCGTTGCGGGGACACAGGGACCTCAACGGATTCTCTTCGAAGCGGCAGCCGAGGCGGGTCGGCCGCCCGGCTCAATCCACGGAACGTCGGTTCGAATGCCGCTGACCCTCAACATCCCGGCGGGCATTCCCCTGGAGCCAGGAATCTACGAGTGGCGGGTCGAGGTTGAGGGCTTCGAGGCGGCCACAGCGGTAGAGGCATTCGTCGTCATCGGGGCAGCGCAAACACAGACACCAGCTGGGTGAACCCTGCTGTCGGGCACTGCTGTCAGACACTGCTGTCAATGCGAAATGCGTTGCACTGCTGTTTGGCGGCGCCCCTATTCGTCGCCGAAGGCCTGGTAAAGATCCGGTAGAAATCGGGCGAGGTGATTCATCTCCTGCGCACAGTGCACCAGCAGATTGCGGGCGGTAGCTTCCGAGGTGCCAAGTATCCGCGATGCGATGGGACGCACTGCCCGCGATGCGACACCCGGGGCGCCCCGTACCGCGATGTGTGGTCCGCCCATCCAAAACCGTGAACGCATTTCGGCGCCGGCCGGTGTCGACCGGATGTGGTGGATGAACCAGCCTGCGTCCACCGGCGCGTCACCAGACCCCAGACGTGCGCAGATCGCCACGGAGTCGTCGCTGTCGGGTGGCAGACCCATGGCCGACGGGGAGACGAATTGGATGGCCCCGTTGAGCATCGTCGAACCGATATATTCGCTGATCAACGACCATCGGCCGACGTAACGCCCGGCGCCACGCCGCCCCGCACCGTCGTCGCGCTCCCTGTCCTTCCACGCCGCGGAGAGGTGCGCTCGCGGATGCCAGAGTTTGTAGCGGCGGGTGTCGCAGCCGTGCCAGCCGAACCACCACACCCACATCGCAGGGGTGACCCCGGGCATGTCGGTGAGTATCGACACCTGCAGGCTGCCGTCTTCGAGAATCCCGTAGCCGTTCTCCGTCTGCTGGTACCCGTCACCGCCGACGCTCGCCGCGTCGTCAAAGGCCAGCAGAGCCCGGCCGCCCTGCGGGCCATGCTGCAGTGCCTCTACGACATGGTGTGGAAGCGCAGCCATCTCGGGCTTGAAGAAGTTGCCGAACGGCGTCTGCGCGTCGTCGCCGCGGTAACCGAGGTACAGGTCAATGGGCATCAGAGTCTGCCCATCCAGCTGTGGAACAGGCCGTCGGGGTCATAGGAGGCGCGCACCCTGTCCAGTCGCGCCATCGCTTCGTCAGTGGCGAACCGCGCCGGACGCTGGCCCAGGTTTTCGTCGGCGAGCTGAATCCCGGTCGCTAAGTCGGACATCGCGGCCATGTTGGTGCGTGCCCAGTCCCCGTACTTTTCGTCATCGGCCGGGTCCATCCATGCGCCGTAGAGCGCCAGGTAGACCTCGTCTTCGAGGCTGTAGGCCATGTCCGGGCGGGTGGGTGACGGCCCCCAATTCAGCCATAGGAAATGCGACGGGTGCGGGGGCATGGTCTTGAGGATGTTGTTGATGCCGGGCAGCAGGTCCTGTGCGGGCGCCGAGGTCCACATGTTGTCCGCCGTGTAGCGGTGGTCGTCCAGGTAGTTGCTCATCACCGCGGTGAACCAGGTGGGTAAATCGGTTGGCAGATAGGGAACTTTGGTAATTGCTTTGTCGGCAACGGGGCAGGTGCCGAAAATCGCCAGCGCCTCTTCGGCCTCCTTCTCGGAGTCAGCGAACGCCGGCGATGCGAACACTATGGCGGGGCCGTCGAGTCCCATGTTCGGGACGCTGCGGGTTGCGAGGATCTGCATTTCGACGCGGCGGTCAACCTGGGCGCTGACGTTGCGGGCCCAGGTGTAGATCTCGTCGGCGAGGTCTACGGGATAGACGTAGATGCTGGTCCCGCACGCAGCCGGCCGCGGGTACAGCTTGAGGTAGAACGAGGTGACGACACCGAAGAACCCGGGACCGGATCCGCGTGCGGCCCAGTACAAATCGGGGTGGTTGTTTTCGTCGCAGTGTGTCTTCGCACCGTCGGCGGTGACCACATCGAGACCGATGACGCTCTCGCAAGCCGGGCCGTATACGCGGCTGTTCCAGCCGTACCCGCCTTGCAGCAGGTAACCGCCGACACAGACGCCCTTGCAGTGACCGGCCGGGAAGAACAGGTTCTGCGCTTCGAGTTCCCCGATGAGCACACTGCCGCCTTTTCCGGGCCCGACGACCGCGATCTTCTTTTCGGTGTCGATGCTCGTGTGATCGACGCGATTCATGTCGAGCAGCAGGGCCCCGTCGCGCAAATGGTTGGCCGCCCAACTATGGCCACCGGATCGGATACTGACCTTGTGCTCGTGGGCCTTGGCGTAACGCAGGGCGGCGACGACGTCGTCGGCGTCGACCGCCTGGACGATGACGTCGGGGTAGCGCTGGGGCACGCGCTGATTCCAGACGGTGCCGCAGCGGGCCGTCTCATAGCCGTCATCGCCGCGGAAGAAATGCCGTCCGGCCGGTAGCGCACCCATCTGAACTCCTGAGCCGCATTATGGATCACAGTATTCCGTTATGCGGATCACTATAGTGGGGTGATGAGCCCCGCGGAACGGGATTCACCGAATATTCGCGACGACGGCATTCAGGTGTTGCGCCGAGCCGCCGCCGCGCTGGATGAAATCGCGGCCGACCCCGGACAGCTACGGCTCGTCGACCTCGGTGAGCGTCTTGGCCTGGCGAAATCGACTGCACGCCGCTTAATGATGGGCTTGGTCGAGGTTGGGTTGGCAAGTGTCGATTCGCATGGTCGTTTCTCACTCGGTGAGCGCCTCCTGGGCTTCGGCAGCGCCGCCGCAGCGCACGTCTCGGCGATCTTTCGGCCGACGATCGAACGGGTCGCGCGCGCCACGGACGGCGAGACCGTCGACCTGTCGATCCTTCGTGGGCAGCGGATGTGGTTCGTCGACCAGATCGAATCGTCGCACCGTCTCAGGGCCGTTTCGGCCGTAGGTATGCGATTTCCGTTGGACGTGACTGCGAACGGAAAAGCGGCACTCGCGGTTCTTGACGATCCCGACGCACGGGCCACGATCGCCCGGTCCGACCGCGCGCTCGCCGAGTCGCTGCGCCGTGAGATCGCCGAGATCCGTCGGACCGGAATCGCTTTCGACCGCGGTGAACACACTCCGGGGATTTCCGCGGCGGCCATCGCTCGACGATCTGGAAGCGACAACATCGTTGCCATCTCGGTGCCGGCACCCACCGAGCGCTTCAATGAAAAGGAACAGCAAATCATCGCGGCGTTGCGCAACGCGGCCGAATCATCAGCCTGGTCGAGGTGAGAGACCTGACGTCATCGTCTAGGCAGGCACTGGCCACTTATCGTTAAATTCCGGTTGGCGACAGGGGATGCGTGCGCACCACGGGTTTGGGACAATCACCGGGTTATGAGACTCGTTTTGACATTGGCATGTGTTGCCGCGGTGATCGCCACCGCCCCCGTGGCCCGCGCCGATATCGATGGCAACGATCAGGTCTTCCTCGCCGCGCTCAAAGCGGCCGGGTTGACCTATGAGGATCCCGAGCACGCGGTATCCGTCGGCAAAGCGGTGTGCAATCTGGTCGACGGCGGAATGCCCGGCGTGGAGATCGTCAAGAACCTGCAAGAACTCAACCCGGCGTTCGAGGGTGACGGCGCCGCGAAGTTCACGGCCATCGCGGCCAGCGCGTACTGCCCCAAAACCATCAGCGGAGTGAACCAGGGCCCAGCCCCGAAGAGCGGCGGCTAGCCAGGGCAGGCGCAGCCTCAGAGGATGGCTTTGACGTCCTTGGCCTTTGCGATGTCGTCCCAGTCGACATGGAGCTCGAGCAGGATCTCCTCGGTGTGCTGGCCATGTTCTGGCGCACGCGCGGGGGCGGGCGGGGTTTCGTTGAATTGCACCGGCGCAGCGACGATCCGGTATTTCTCGCCGTCACCGTCGACGTTGGTCACCACGTAGCCATTGGGTTCGACCTGCGGGTCGTTGAGCGTCTCCCGCGGGGTCGCCAGGGCGCCCCACACGCCCGGTTCATCCTCGAGGACCTTCTGCCAATGGGCGAGGTCGTGGGCGGCGAACAGGTTCGCGAAGATCTCGGTCGCCTCTGCCGTGTTGGCTATCAGGTTGCTCGACGGCACGAATCGCTCGTCATCTGCTAATTCACCCAGGCCCATCCGTTTGCAGAAGCCGGCCCAGAATTTGTCCGGTTGTAAGAAGACCAGCTGAATCCACCGGCCATCCCTGGTCTTGTACCGGTTCACAAGAGGATTCATGGCCAATCCGGGTGGTGCGCCCGGAATGCCGTCGATGTCAAAGAAATCGGCAGCACAAATCGACGGTGCGATCGCCCACATCGCCTGGGCCAGCAACGAGGAGTCGACAATCGTCGGCTCACCGGTCTTCTCCCGATGGTAAAGCGCGGCGCACACCCCGCCGGCCAGCGTCGCCCCGGCCTGCAGGTCGCCGAATCCGGGACCTTGGACCGCCGGCGTGTCCGAACCGAACGGCGTCAGCGTGTACGCGACCCCGCCACGCGCCAGGTAGGTGGCGGCGTCGAACCCGCCACGATCTCGATGCGGGCCCCGCACACCCAATCCCGTACCCCGCGCGATGATGATCCTTGGGTTGAACGAGCGGATGTCCTCGACGGTGAGCCGGGCCCGCTCGAGTGCACCGGGCAGCCAATTGGTCAGGAAGACATCGGCACTGGCCAGCAGGCGGCCGAACAACTCCCGGCCCGTATCGGATTTCACATCGATGGCGATGCTGCGCTTGCCGCGGTTGCCCAACTCGAGGATGAAGTCCGCGTCGGGGCGGGCCGCCTCGCGGGTGAACGGGCCGACAACCAGCGCGCGTCCGGGATCGCCCGAAGCGACGCTTTCAACTTTGATGACGTCGGCACCCCAGTCCGACAGAGCGGCGCCGGCAGAGGGAACGTAGGTCCAGGACGCCAACTCCACGACTCGGACACCTGCGAGCACGCCTGACCCAGCCATTCCCTGCCGACCCCTTCGTCGCAGTCTTTCTTGCTATTTTAGATATTCTAGCTACCGTAAGGGATATTGATAGCCCGGCTGCAGCCGCTGGTCGTTTCCGGTGGCAGTGTTTCGTGGGAGATGCGATGGAGCCGACCGGCCCGCAGGCCAACCCCCGCGGAACGCCGTTCGCGCACGCCATCCCCGCACGCCACGCCGCATCTAGCGCTTCCCCATCCGCCAACCGATGCGCCGGCGGCGTTGGTAACGAACGACTTTGGGTGAGAACCGCGACAACCGAGTAAACGATAGGACGGGCGATGGGCAGGGTGACAGGCAAAGTGGCCGTGATCAGCGGAGCCGCGCGCGGACAAGGGCGCTCCCACGCGCGAATGCTCGCCGCGGAAGGTGCGGACATCATCGCGCTCGATCTCTGCGCGGACATCGAAACCAACGAATATCCGCTGGCCCGCCCGGAGGATCTGGACGAGACAGCGCGGCTCGTTGAAAAGGAAGGCCAGCGCGTGTTCACGGCCATTGCCGACGTTCGTGACCGGGCGGCCCTTTCCGCAGCGATCGACGACGGCGTCGCCGAACTCGGGCACCTCGACATCGTGGTCGCCAACGCCGGCATCTGCCCGTTGACCGCTGGCCTCCCACCGCAGGCCTTCGCCGACGCCGTCGACGTGGACCTGCTAGGGGTACTCAATCTGGTGCACGCGAGCCTCAAGCATCTGCAGGCCGGCGCGTCGATCATCGTGATCGGGTCGAATGCGGCATTCATGTCGTCGATGAACACCAGCGGCATCGACGGCGGTACCGGCGGAGCCGGCTACGCGTTCGCGAAACTCGCTGCCGCGCATTACGTCAACGACTTTGCCCGGGCCCTGGCTTCCTTCTCCATCCGGATGAACGCGGTCCATCCGACGAACGTCAACACCGACATGTTGCACAGTGCGCCGATGTACCGGGCGTTCCGGCCCGACCTGCAGAACCCCACCCGCGAGGACGCCGAACCGGTCTTTCCGCTGGTCCAGGCGATGCCTATCCCCTATGTCGAACCTGAGGACATCAGCGAGGCCGTGCTATTCCTGGCGTCCGATGCGGCACGCTACATCACCGGCCAGCAGCTCCGCGTCGACGGAGGCGGCTTCCTCAAGGTCAAACCTTGGTCGGGTGCATGACCGCGACGATGTTAATGGGACCGTCCGGTAAGCGATTTGGAATTCTGGGCGTGATCAGCGGAGAACGGCGATGAGCGACGATCACTCCACCGAGACCAAACGTCGCCTGTACGCGTTGATGGTGCTGATGAAGGCGGCCGACGACCGGCTCTCCAAAGGCATCGGCACCGGCGAGTTCATGTGCGTGTATTGGCCGTCGCGCGGACAAGAGGCGATCGCCGCCGCGATGGGCGTTTCGCTGCGACCGGACGACCAGCTCGTGACGACCTACCGCGGCCTGCACGATCTGATCGGGAAGGGAGTTCCGCTCGAGGAGATCTACGGCGAGATGATGGGCCGCACGGCCGGAGCCAGCCGCGGCAAGGGCGGGACTATGCACATCGCCAATCCCGAGAAGGGCGTCATGCTTTCGACCGGGATTGTCGGGGCCGGACCGCCGGTGGCGGTGGGATTGGCAATGGCGGCCAAGCGCAAGGGCCTCGATCGCGTCACGGTCGTAAGTTTCGGCGACGGCGCCACCAACACCGGCTCCTTTCACGAGGCGGCTAACATGGCCGCGCTGTGGGACCTGCCGCTGGTCCTGTTGTGCCAGAACAATTTGTACGCCGAGATGACGCCGACCTCGGACACCATGAAACTCGAACACGTCGCCGACAGGGCAGCCGGATACGGTATGCTGGGTGTCCGGGTGGACGGCAACGATCCGCTGGCTGTGAAATCCGCGCTCGACGAGGCGCTGCAGCGAGCCCGCACGGGCGGGGGTCCCACCTTCATCGAATGCGTGACATTCCGCTTCCGCGGCCACTACTTCGGCGACCGGATGCCGTATATCCCCAAGGAGCAGCTGGCGGCGGCGATGGCGGCCGACCCGGTGCCGAAGTTCCGCGACCACCTCATCACGACGGGCATCTGCGGATCCGACGAACTCGACCGCATCAACAACGATGCGCTGGCGACGGTGGAGAGGGCGTTGGGTGTCGTCATGAGCGCGGATTCCCCCTCCATCGACGAACTCGACCGCGACGTCTACGCAGCCCCGATCAAGTTCCCGGTGTGAGGCCCCAAGAAAGGCCACAAGAGTGATGGAAGAAACAGAGATGACGATGCGCGAGGCGTTGAACCTCGCGCTCGACCAGGCACTGGCTGCCGACGACAGGGTGTTTCTGCTCGGTGAGGACATCGCCGATCCCGGCGCATCCGGACCGACGGCCGGGCTGTCGACGAAGTACGGCCACGACCGGGTGCTGGACACCCCCATCTCGGAAGCCGCTATCGTCGGTGCCGCGATCGGCGCCGCCATCGACGGGATGGTGCCGGTGGCCGAGATAATGATCATGGATTTCATCGGCATCGCCGCGGACCAACTGATCAACAACGCGGCCAAGCTGCGGTTCATGACCGCGGGGCGCACGACGGCGCCGATCACCATCCGCACCCAGGTCTACGCGGGATTGGCAACCGGCGCCACCCACTCGCAGAGCCTCGAGGCGTGGTTCATGCATATCCCTGGGATGAAAGTCATCGTGCCCTCTACCCCGCGGGACGGCAAAGGCCTCCTGACGACGGCAATCTTCGATGCCGACCCCTGCCTATTCATCGAAACGATTCGCTTACAGGGCAAGAAAGGTCCGGTACCTGTCGAACCCGGGTTCTCAATTCCTTTGGGCCAGGCCGACATCAAGCGGCCGGGCACCGACGTGACACTGATCAGCTACGGACGCAGCGTGTACGAGGCGCTCGCGGCCGCGGCCACCCTGGCGGAGGAGGGTGTCAGCGCCGAGGTCGTCGATCTGCGCACCCTGGTTCCGCTGGATGTCGAGACGATCGTGGAATCCGGCCGCCGCACTGGCAGAGTCGTGATCGCGCACGACGCGGTCCAATTCGCCGGGCCCGGCGCCGAGATCGCGGCAATCCTGCAATCCGAATTGTTCGGCGAGCTGGCCGCGCCCATCGAGCGGTTAGGCGCCCGGTTCGTCCCCAACCCCGCCGCGGCGGCGCTCGAGGCGCAGGTGTACCCGTCGTCGGCGCGCATCGTCGAAGCCGTCCAGCGCACCTTCAAAAGAGTACAGAGGGCGGGAGCCCGTGGCTGACTTCGTCATTCGCATTCCCCGGGTGTCGGTGGCCGTCTCGGAGGCCGAGCTCACCGACCTTCTCGTCGAGGCCGGCGTGCATGTGGAGGAGGGCACGCCGATCTACACGATCGCCACCGAGAAGGTGGAACAGGAAATCGAGGCCGGAGCGTCAGGGACCGTGCAATGGACGGGCCAGGTCGGGACCACCTACGACATCGGCGCCGAAATCGGCTTCATCAGTTCATGACAGCAAAGTACTAGGAAGGAAAGCCGGATACATGGATCTCAACGAGACGCGCGAACGGATCATCTACCAAAAAGATGGGGCGATCGCGAAGATCACGCTCAACTGGCCGGAGAAGGCGAACGCCCAAGATCAGAAGCTGGCCGAAGAAGTGGACGCCGCCTTGCTGGATGCCGATCGCGACTATGACATCAAGGTTTTGGTGCTGAAGGCCAATGGCAAGGGATTCTGCTCTGGGCATGCCATTGGCAATAACGCCGTCGACTATCCGGCGTTCGTGGAGAACGCCATGGTGACAGGCAACCCGTGGAAGGCGCAGTCGGATCTGTTCGTCAAGCCAACCCTGAATCTATGGGAGTTCTCCAAGCCCACCATCGCGCAAGTGCACGGCTACTGTGTCGGCGGTGGCACGCATATGGGCCTGACCACCGATATCGTCATCGCGTCTGAGGACGCCTACTTCTCTTACCCGCCCCTACAGGGGTTCGGCATGCCATCGGGTGAATGTTCGATAGAACCTTGGGTATTCATGAACTGGCGCCGTGCCGCTTACTATCTGTTCACCGCCGAGGTGATCGACGCCAAGAAGGCGTTGGAGGTCGGGCTCGTCAACGAGGTGGTCAAGCGCGAGGACCTGGACGACCGCGTGGACGCGATCGCTCGCCATATTGCCCAGGCACCGTTGACGACACTGATGCTCACCAAGGCCAACCTCAAGCGAGCCTGGGAGCTGATGGGGATGCGGGTGCACTGGCAGACCTCCAACGACCTGGTCGCGCTCGCCTCGGTCAGCAAGGACGTGCAGGAGCTGATTCAGACAGTGTTCAAGGACAAGGTTCTGCCGTCCGAGCAGGCCCGGCGGCAGGCGGCCGCGGCTGCCGCACCGACCGACGGCGCGGCAGCCAGGTAGGCCGGTCCGGGGCATCCGCTGGTGAATATCGCCGATCACGCGATCGAGGCCACAGAGTCGCCGGCCTTGATAATCAACGACGACGCGATCTCGTTCGGCGAGCTTTATGCCCGCAGCCAACGCGTCGCCGCGCTGCTGCACACTGCAGGGCTGCGCCGAGGCGACGGCGTGGCCCTGGTGTTGCCAAACCGGTCTGAGTTCTTCGAAATCACCTGGGGCTGCCAGCTCTCCGGGCTCTACTACACTGCGGTCAACACACATTTCACGCCCGGCGAAGTGTCCTATGTCATTGCCGACTCCGAGGCAAAGGCCGTATTCATCGATGCGTCGATGGCGGGGCTTGCCGCACACATCCGCGATACGAACGCCGCGCTGGACGTCCGAATCGGGATCGGCGGGCAGTTATCGGGATGGCAGCCCTACGAGGACGCGCTGGCGGCGCCCGGCGATCCACCGCCCTTGACCGACGGGTCCGAGATGCTCTACTCGTCGGGCACCACGGGACGCCCCAAGGCCGTTCGGCGGACGCTACCGGCCGATGGGAACGGTTCCTGGGCTCAGGCGGTGCTGGAAATGGCGCTGGTGCACCGCTATGAGATGACCCCGGCCAGCGTGTACCTCTCCCCCGCGCCGATGTACCACGCCGCCGGGGTCAACTACACGATGGCGGTCAACCGAGTTGGCGCCGCGTCGATCATCATGCCCAGGTTCGACGCCGAGAGCGTCCTACGGCTGATCGAGACCCACCGGGTTACCCACGCCCAGTTCGTCCCGACGATGTTCGTGCGGATGCTCAAGCTACCCGAGGCGGTCCGGCAGAAGTATGACGTCTCGAGTCTGCAGTACGTGCTGCATGCGGCCGCGCCCTGCCCGGTGGACGTCAAGCACCGGATGATGGAATGGTTCGGGCCCATCATCCACGAATACTATGGCGGCACCGAGGGATTCGCGGGCTGCACGATCGGCCCCGAAGAATGGCTCGCCCATCCCGGTTCCGTGGGGATTCCGATTGCGCCGGTGCACGTGGTCGGCGACGCCGGCGAAGAGCTTCCCGTCGGCCAGTCCGGCGAGCTTTACTTCGAAGGTGGGCCCGACTTCCAGTATTTCAAGGATCCCGCCAAGACGGCGTCGGTCTGCAACGATCGCGGGTGGCGCTCCCTCGGGGACATGGGCTACGTCGACGAGGACGGATACATGTACCTGACCGACCGGTCGACATTCATGATCGTCTCCGGCGGGGTGAACATCTACCCGCAGGAGTCGGAGAACCTGCTTGTCATGCATCCAAAGCTGTTGGATGCGGCGGTTTTCGGCGTGCCCAACGACGATTTCGGCGAAGAGGTCAAGGCCGTCGTGCAGCCGGTCGACGGCGTCACGCCCGGCCCCGACCTCGAATCAGAGCTCATCGAATACTGCCGAGCCCACCTGGCCGGCTACAAGTGTCCACGCTCAATCGAATTCGACCCCGAATTGCCGCGGGATCCGAACGGCAAGCTCTACAAGAGGCGTATCCGCGAACGTTACTGGCAGGGCCGGGCGTCACGGATCCTGTGACTGGGGTCGGAGAATCGGCTCGGAGGAGAGGGAGTCAAGGTGAGCACCAACGTGAACTGGACACCGCTACCGGTGCCATGGGCGGTGCGGGCCGCCGACCGGATTCCCAAACAGCGGTACTACGACCCCGAGTTCTACGCGCTGGAGGCCGAGATGTTCTGGCCCCGCGTGTGGCAGATGGCCTGCCGGCTCGAGGAAATACCCAAGCAGGGCGATTTCGTCGAGTACGAGATCCTCGACCAGTCGATCATCGTCGTGCGGCTCGACGACCAAACGGTGCGGGCCTACCACAACGCATGCCGCCATCGCGGGGTAAAGCTGGTGGAAGGCAACGGGACCCGACGTACCTTCGTTTGCCCCTTTCACGGATGGTGTTGGGGCATCGACGGCCGAAACACGGTGGTGGCACGACCCGAGATGTTCGCCCAGGAGAACCTGCGTCCCGAGGATCTCCAGCTCGTGTCGGTCAGGTGCGAACTCTGGGGCGGATGCGCGTGGATCAACCTCGACGACGACGCCCCGGCTTTACGCGATTGCATGGAACCCTTCGCGTCGATCTATGACGCGTGGAAAGTGGAATCGTTGCGCACCGAATGGTGGCAGTCGTGTCGGCTCCCGGTCAATTGGAAGCTGGCCACGGCCGCCTTCATGGAGGGCTACCACGTACCGCAGACGCATCCCCAGCTGCTGCCATCCGCGCGGACGGCCGGCTCTCCGCCGAGCACCAAGGCGGTGCATCCAATTATCGAGAGCAGCCTGTATTTCATGCGCACGCTGGGCGATGGTATGGGCGGCATGACACACGAGAACGACATCCGGATCGCCGAGGGCCTACAGCACACCGAGTTGCCGTCGAAGCCTGCTGAGGCGATGGCCGCTTGGCGCAACACCCTCAACGACGCGGTCGTCGGCTGGCACCGCGCCCGCGGCAGCGATATGCCCGATCTCAACGAGCTGGCACGCAGCGGGATCACCGACGCGATCGGGTTCTGCTTCCCACACCACTTCATCCTGCCCACCTACAGCAGCGCCTCGTCCTACCGGATCCGTCCACTGGGGCCCGAGGAGACCTTGTTCGAAATCTGGTCTTTGACCCGATTCCCCTCCGACCTCTCCCCTGGAAAGCCCACCCCTCCGGAGCCCATGGCACCGGATGACCCACGCTGGCCGCCCATCCCAGCACAAGATTTCTCAAACCTGCCACGCCAACAGAAGGGGTTGCACTCCAAGGGCTTTGACTACATGCGACTGTCCGAACGGATCGAGGGACTGATTTCGAACTTCGAACGCGTCGTCGACGGCTTCCTCGCCGGCCTACCCTATGCGACGTTGGTGCCCGCGATCCAAAAGACCAACACCACCATCGACGTACCGGTCGCCGACCTGGGCTTCAATTCGAACGTCACGTCGGAGGCACGATGAGCACGCATTGGGATCGCTCCGCGGACCTACTTATCGCGGGCAGCGGCGGGGGCGGCATGGTGGCCGCACTGGCCGCGCTGGACTGTGGGCTAGAGCCACTGATCATCGAGAAGCAGGGCCTGGTCGGCGGGTCCACCGGACTCTCCGGCGGGATCGTCTGGGTGCCTAACAACCCGCTGATGCGGGCCGAAGGTGTCGCCGACTCACACGAAGACGGCCTGGCCTACCTGGCCGACGTGGTCGGTGATGCCGGCCCGGCCTCCTCGCTAGCCCGCCGGGAGATGTTCCTCACCGCGGGCTACGAGATGCTCAATTTTCTTGTTCGCAAGGGCGTTCGGTTGGTCCGGTGCGCCGGCTGGAGTGACTATTACCCGAATCATCAGGGCGGCAATGAATTCGGACGCGCCGTCGAAGGAATTCCCTTCAATGCCGCGGAGTTGGGAAGATGGCACGACAAGGTGCAGCCACCGTTGGCTAAAAACTACGGGTACGTGGTGCTGACCAACGAGTTGCGCTCGGTGCAGTACTTCAACCGTGCGCCGGCCGCGTTCGCGGTGGCGACCAAGGTCTTCCTACGCACGGCGGCCGCGCGTATCCGGCGGCGTCAGATCCTCACCAACGGTGCGTCACTCATCGCCCAGATGCTCAAGGCGCTGATCGAGCTGGGCGGAGATCTAGGGGGCGAGCCGCCGCTGTGGACGAATACCGCGATGGAAGATCTCATCGTGGAAGGCGGCCGGGTGGTCGGGGCGCGGATATCCCACGGTGGCGTGTCGCTGAATGTCGAGGCACGCAAGGGGGTTCTGCTGGCGGCGGGCGGGTTTGGCCACAATGCCGACATGCGCCGCCGGTATAGCGCCGACCAACCCAACGACGCGAAGTGGTCGATCGCCAACGCTGGCGACACCGGCGAGGTGCTGCAGACGGCGATGCGGCTGGGTGCGAGAACGGATTTCTTGGACGAAGCGGTTTGGCTGCCGTCGGTTTTTATCGCCAATGGCGGCACTGTAGCCGCGTCACTGGGTTCGGGCCGGCAGCGGCCCGGCGCCATTTACGTCGATTCGACCGGCCGGCGGTTCTGTAACGAGTCCAACTCCTACGTCGAAGTCGGCAAGGCGATGTACGCCAACAAAGCGGTTCCCTGCTGGATGATCTTCGACGATGGTTACGTCCACAGGTATGTCACCAGCACCAACCCGCTAAAGCGAGGCAAGCAGTTGCCCGCCCAGCTGATCGAACGCGGCGCGGTCAAACGCGGCGACACGATTGGCGAACTGGCCCGCCAGATCGACCTACCCGCCGATGAACTCGCCCGGACGATCCAGCGGTTCAACCGGTTCGCCGCCAGAGGCCTGGACCCCGACTTCGGACGTGGCCAATCGGCGTACAACGACTGCCTCGGCGATCCCGGGTACCGGCCAAACGCGGCCGTGGGCCCGCTCGACCGCGCGCCGTACTACGCGACCCGGGTTTTGCCGGCCGACGTCGGCACATCCGGTGGGGTGATCACCAACGAACACGCGCAGGTCCTCGACCGACAGGATCGGGTGATCGAAGGCCTGTACGCCACCGGCAACACGACTGCGACCGTGATGGGCCGAACGTATCCGGGCGCGGGCGCGAGCATCGCCAATTCTATGGTGTTCGGCTACGTGGCCGCGCGGCATGCCGCTGGCCGCAAAATCGCCGGCGAGATGTCCCGCTAGCAACCGCGAGCAGACGCAAAAGCCCCCAATTTCGCCCGAAATAGGGGCTTTTGCGTCTGCTCGCGCTAGGAGGTGGCGTCGTCGTCGCGGTCGACGAACTCGCGTGGGTTCATCCCGGACTGCTTGAGCTCGGCCCGGCGCGCCTGAACATCTGTCGCAGCGCCGACCATGTTGGTCAGGATGTGGCTGACTTGCAGGTGCACTCGCATACCCATCAGCTCCCAGGCGCGCTTGACGTTGTTTTTCACCGCCATCAGCGTGGTCAACGGAATTTGGGCTATCTTGCGTGCCATCTCCTCGACGGTGTCTTCGAGCTCGTCTCGCGGCACCACCCGATTGAGCAGGCCCCACTCGAGGGCCTGCTGTGCGGACAGGGTCGGCGCCAGCAGTAGCCAGTCCATGGTGCGATGCCAGTTCATCAACAGCCAGGGCTCGATCATGGTGTGCCCGCCAGGTTCCCCGAGGCTCTGGGCGAGCGGCATCTGGAAATACGCGTCCTCGGACGCCACGCAAAAGTCGGTGAGCAGTCCAAGGTAGATCCCGCCGCCTACGCAGTAGCCGTGAATCTGCGAGATCGTGGGTTTGGGGAACTCCCACAGGTAAAGCGTCGGCCATAAGAACAGGTCGGCTGTGCCTTTGTAGAGGTCCTCGAAGGTGTCGCCGAAATCGGGATACGGGTTCTCGTCCGGCCCCCAGCGGGCGACGTGTCCGCCGCAGAACCCTTTGCCATTGGCCTTGATAATGACGACCTTGATCTCTTTGTCGCGGTCCGCCTCATGCAGGCATTCGTCGACCTCAGTCACCAGCACGGAATCCTTGGTGTTGGCCTTGTCGACCCGATTGAGGATGATTCGCGCAATCGGCGGGTCACGCTCATAGATGACCGCCTCGAGCACTCGCTGCTCCATGTCCGTGACATTAGCGGACACCGGTTGGAACGTCGGGCGTCGCGGCGGGCGGAACGGACCTTTCGAGGCCGCGCCGCCGACATCGGTTTCCTACACTCGACGTGTGTCCAGAGAAGTGGCTCCGCCTGCCAGACAACTCGCGGGCGCCCGTGGTGCCCGCCGATCGGATCGCCGGCCGGGACAAACCATCCGCAAAGTCCTCGACGCGGGCCTGGAGGAACTTCGTGAATCGTCGTACGCCAACCTCACGATGCGTGCGGTCGCAAGCCGCGCCGGCGTATCGCCGGCCAGCGCGTACACGTATTTTCCATCGAAGAGCGCGCTGGTGACCGCGGTGTATCTGCGCTTCCTGCAGGCGCTTCCACTGCATAACGATGTCAACGACACCACCAGGATGCGGGTCAGCGCGACGCTGCGGGACATGGCCGTGGTCGTCGCCGACGAGCCGGAGTTGACCGCTGCGTGCGGGACGGCGCTGATGGCCGACGATCCGGCGGTCAATCCGCTGCGTGAACAGATCGGCGAAGAAGTGTCCAGGCGGATCGGGGCTGCGCTGGGTCCGGGGTGGCCGCGAGCGGTGAAATCCACTCTGCAAATGACGTTCTCCGGCGCGCTGATGACGGCACGGTTTGTCAGTTACCAGGAAATCGCCGGGCAACTCGACGAGGCGGTCAACATCATCTTGGGAGCGTCGGGCGCGTGACACGACTGCCGCTCAAGTGTGGGCGGCCGAAAGTCTTTGGTGTAAACGATATGATCCACCTGTGCTGATGACCGAATACGGGTTTGCGGTTCGCTGAAACATGCGCAGTCACGGTTGGTCAGGGAACACACCCGCCTCCGACGAGGAGGCGATCGAGCGCATCCTCGATGCCGCGGACAAGATCATCGACGAACGTGGGTCGGCTATGCGGATCGCCGACGTGGCGCGGGCCCTCGGTGTGACACGACAGACGGTCTACCGCTACTTCCCCGGAACCCAGGCATTGCTGGTCGCCACCGCGATGCGGTCGGCCGACGGATTCCTGGATCACCTGGCGGCCCGGCTCAAAGGTGCCACTGACCCGGTCCTGGCGGTGACCGAAGGACTCGCATTCGCCATCGAGCAGCTGGAATCCGACAATCAGGTTGAATTCGTGCTCAGCCAGCGTCATCGCGGCGGCCAACTGGTTTCGATCATGTCGGATACTGCCCTGGCCTTCGGACGGTCGATGCTGCATCGCTTTGACGTCGATTGGGAAGCATACGGTTTCGACGAAGCCGGTCTGGACGAGCTGAACGAGTTCACCCTCCGGGTACTGCATTCTTTCCTTGCCGATCCCGGCCGGCCGGCTCGCAGCGGGGCGGATCTGCGCCGTTATCTCACCCGTTGGATTGGACCGGCAATCGCCTACCCCCAGGTGGCGCGCGCGCTAGAGGCGGTGCGGACCCCCGAGCCGACACGGACCCGGCGGCGCCCGCCGGCAGCATCCTGACTGAACCCAATAGGACCAGAAAGAGAGTAGTCGTGGCGGGTCTAGGACAACTGGCGCTGAACAGCGCGCCCGTTTTTGGCGGCGTTCTGTTTGCGGTCGCGGCCGGGCAGTTCCGCGGGCCCAACTATCGGGGCCTGATCAAGGAGGACATGGACCTCCTAGATCGGCTTCCGCCGGAGGCCACCGCCAGGCGCGCCGAACTGCAGCGCACCATCGATGCCCGTATCGACGACCTGATCGTCGCCTCAGACCGAAGTCTTGTGCTGCGCAAGGCTGCGGCGTCTTATCAGGGCAATTGGCGTGACTTGGTGTTGTTGCTGTGCACGCTGTTGTTCACCTTTATCTGGTGGGAGATCAGCCACAGCAGAGACAACTGGTTGGTGACGTTCATCCTGTTGGTCCTGGTGTCGATCGTGACCGCCGTGTACGCGCTTCGGGGTGTATTGCGGGTAGCCAGTTCGTTCATTCGGCGGCAGCACAGCTGAGATTCGGCGCGCCGAGCGCGGCTCACCGGGCACCCGTTACCGTACTGTGACAATATTGCACGATGAAGGTAAAGCCCCTCGCCAAGGTCGTTTGCGCTGCGTCGGCGCCGGTTTGGGCGCTCCTCGCCCCCGTCCCTTCAGCGGCCGCGGACCCGTGTCCAGACGTTGAGGTGGTGTTCGCCCGCGGCACCAACGAGCCACCCGGCGTCGGCGGAATTGGTCAGACCTTCGTCGACACACTGCGCTCGCACGTCGGCACGAAGTCGCTCGGGGTGTATCCGGTCAACTACCCCGCCACCACCAATTTTCCCACCGCCGTAGACGGCATCACCGATGCGGGCACGCATGTCGAGTCAATGGCGGCGCGCTGCCCGAGAACCAAGATGGTGCTGGGCGGTTATTCGCAGGGTGCGGCGGTAATGGGCTTCGTCACCTACAACCAAGTTCCCGATGGGGCACACCTCGTTCAGGCGCTGCAGCCGATGCCGCCCGAGGTCGCCAGTCATGTCGCTACGGTCGCCCTCTTCGGAAAGCCGTCGAGTCAATTCATGAGCATCATCAACGAGCCGCCGATCACCGTCGGTCCGGACTACGCCGCCAAAACCATCGATTTGTGCGTTCCTAACGACCCGATTTGCTCCAGCTCGGGAACCCCCGGCGCACACCACCAGTACGTCGAGACGGGTTTGGTCGATCAGGCGGCCGAGTTCGCTGCCAGCCGTCTCTAACCGCGTTGGCGAGATCCCCGGACCAGGCCGCCCGGCCTGGCGTCGGTGAGTTCGCCATCGGCGACGACGGTCTGTCCCCGCACCATGGTTTCGACGTAGCCATCCGAACGCTGGATCAGGCGCGCGGCTCCGCCAGGCAGGTCCTCGACGCGATCCGGGTAGTGCAGCCCGAGCCGGTCCAGATCGATCAGGTTGATGTCGGCGCGCCGGCCCGGCACGAGCGCTCCGCGGTCACCGAGCCCGTAGAAGCCCGCGGGGTCGCCGGTCAGCCGGTGCACGGCGGTCTCCAGGGACAGCCTGGGCCCTCTGGTCCGCTTGCCCACCCAGTGCGAGAGCAAGTATGTCGTCATGCTGGCGTCGCAGATGATGCCGCAGTGGGCTCCGCCGTCGCCCAGCCCTTGCAGGCTTACCGAATCCGACATCATGTCGTGGAGATGGTCGTAGTTGTTACCCGCGTAGTTGAGTAGCGGCAGCAGCAGGAATTCGCGGCCCCCGGCGCCCAGCAGCACGTCATATGTGACTTCCCAAGGGTCACGGCCCTCGCGTTCGGCGATCGCGGCGATGCTGTCCTTGGCTGCCGGCTCGTAATCGAGCGCCTCGCCGAGTGGATAGAGGCGCTTGAAGATGTGTTTGTTGAGCTGGTCGGCACTGGGTTCCGCCGCCGGGTCGGGCGGTTCGGCCAGAATCCGGGCCCGGATCGCCGGGTCCCGGAGCCGTTCGACGCGCTGCTCGAGCGGAAGGTCCATCAGTGCCCGGTAGCTGGGGCGGTGCCGGAAAGGATTCATCCGCGACTGGTGGCCCATCAGCATCCCGAAAGCCCGGCAGGCCACCTGTGGCCGGATTGCCGCGCCATCGGCGTTGGCTTCGTGTACCGCGGCGAACCAACGCCGCCAATCGTGTGGATCCTGTTCATTGACCATCGCCAGGAAAGTGAGCGGGACCGGGTACTTCTGCCCCAGCCTGGTGATCCATTCGATCTCGGCGTCGATCGAGTGACGCTGGTCGCCGCCCATCGCTCCGCCTACACCGGCCGGAACCACCTGCAGCACACCCGAACCCACCTCCGCCATCGCGGCCATCAGCGCGCCAAGCTCGTCTTCCTCGGAATAGGTGCCCGGCACGGGCTCACCAGAGGCACTGCGATGCCCCGCGGTGCGCCCGAAGGACATGCCCAGCGCCCCGGCCCGGAGTCCGTCGGCGACGATCTTGCTCATCGCGTCGATGTCCATGCCCGTCGCGGTATCCTGGGCACGGTCACCCATGACGAAGCCGCGGACCGCGGCGTGCGGGATCTGCGCACCGACATCCACCGCGCGCGGCATTCGCTCCAGCGCGTCCAGGTACTCGCCGAAGGACTCCCACTCCCACGTAATGCCCTCGGACAGCGCCGATCCCGGGATATCCTCGACACCCTCCATCAGGTCCACCAACCAGTCGTGCCGATCGGACCGGACCGGCGCGAAGCCGATGCCGCAGTTGCCCATGATCGCCGTGGTCACACCATGCCAACACGAGGGAGTGAGGTGCGGGTCCCAGGTGGCCTGGCCGTCGAAATGCGTGTGCACATCGACGAATCCCGGTGTCACCGTGAGCCCGTCGGCATCGACGATGCGTTTCGCGGTGCCCTGGATGCGAGTGCCGCGACTCACCTCGACAATGACGCCATCGGTGACTGCGACGTCGGCGGTAAGTGCCGGCGCACCGGTGCCGTCCACGACGGTCCCGCCCCTGATGATCAGGTCGTAGGACATACCGCCTCCTCGTCTACCCGGCGTCGCCAGCGACACCGCCCCAGGTGGTCCCAGAACCTCAATAAGTTGCTATTACAGCAATGATAGCGAGTTTTAGTTCGGGTTTTATTTCGGATGTTGTCCAGGTGGAGTATTGGAAATCGTCCGGGTAACTAGAGACTGAGGAGGCCAACTAGCGGTGGATGCTCAGCTTGCCCCAATCGATGCCGTCGGCGGCGTGTCGTTCGATGTGGCCGACCGACTGGCGATCATCAATTTGCTCGGCGCGTACGCCTTCACCTACGACGAAAACCGGCTGGACGAATTTCGGGCGCTATTCACCGAATCACCACAGCTGATCTTGCTGCACGACGGCAACGAACTGTCAGAGGACATCGACGTGGTGATGAATCTGCTCGGTGCCAGGAAGGCGGCGTTCAAGGCCGAAGGCAACCAGCGGCGCCACGCGCTGAACTCGTTCTGGATTTCCAGCCAAAGCGCCAGCGAAGCGACCGGGCACTGCTATGTGCAGGTATTCGCCATCAGGGATGGCGGAACGCCCTCCCCCGACCTGACCGGCCGCTACGAGTTCACCGCGGTCAAGGAGCGCGGAGTGTGGAGGTTCGGCCGCTGGGTCGTCGCAATCGACCAAAGACAACCGCCTGGCTCCGCATAGGCGCGACGAAGACGAGGGTCGCAAACCGCATTCGAAATGCCTTGCGGCGCTGGCTGAGTTCAATATCCTGACCCGGCGCCGGTCTCGAGAGCTTCAAGGGCCGCATCAATGCTGGGAACGATCGTCGGACCATAACTGCTGACCACCTGCCCCAGCGCTCGCGCGATGTGCGGACCGACCACGCCGGCGGCGAGGATTTCCTCGGCCAACACGATGCCGTTGACCAGGTGCGCGGCGCTCAGACGGCCGTCGGGGGTCACCTCATACCGCCAGTCGCCGATTTGGACGCGTTCGGGCTGAGACCGGAAGAGGCCGCGGCGGGCGGGGCTGAGCAGCACTCCCGGAACACCGCAAAACACCTTGAGCACCAGGCCCACTCCCCCGGCACCGGCCAGGGCGGCACCGACCCCGCGGCTCACCCGCTCGTGGTCGAGGCCGGTCATCAACCACTCATCGGCAGGACGAACGAGGGTGTGATCGTTTGCGCCTCACCGGTGTGCCGCACAGCCGTCCCCGCCACGTAGAACTCCACAGTGTGAAGTCCCCAGGCGTAGTTCGAGATGTCGAAACGCACCCCCACGACCCCGGTTGCACCGTCCCGCTCGGCCTCAGCCTGCATGCGTGACATCGCCAGCTCCCTGGCCTGGTAATTCCCCTGCGTCCACTGCGGCATCTCCGCGTTGCGCCCGACCTGGCCGAGCGTTTTCAAAAAGCCTTGGACGGCAACGTGAAACACACAGTTGCCCATCACGAAAGCGACCGGCGTGTACCCGGACCGCAACAACGTGCAGAGGTCCTGGCCCGACAGATGGCTGCTGAAAGCCTGCCCGTTCGGGCGTCTGAAAGCGCCCGGCTTGGCGGTGTACTTCACCGCGGTCCCGACGGCGATGAACTCGAGGTGTTCGCCCTCGCCCTGGTGACGCCAGTCGAGCCGGACCCCGACCACGCCGTCCGCACCGAGCGAGTCGGCCTCGGCCTGCATCCGCGACGTGGCATTCCAGCGCGCGCGGTAGGTCGCATCGGTAAGCACGGGCAGCTCCGATTGCTGCCTGATGCCGGTGAACTGGTAGCCGACGTGATACACCGAAACGCCCATCACCAGGTCGATCGGTTCGAAACCGGCCCCGTGTAGCAGCGCGAATTCGTTGATCGACAGGTCCGACGTAAAGACCTTTTTGGCGTGTGAGAGCCGTTCGCTGGCGACTGGGTCCAGCGGGCCGGGCTGCACTGTCATGTGACCTCCTACGCTCCCCGACAGCGTAGGCCAGCGGACGCCTAGCGGGCCCCTCGCACCCGGTCAAGGTGCGGCACCGTTAAGGAGTGGTGGCCACCACGGGAGGCGCGGCGGGGGCCGGCGCGGGAGGCGTCGCGGTGGGCGCCGTCGTCGGCGCCGAAAGGTGACTGGCGGCGAAGCTCGCGCCCTGGTCAATCATCCCGTTGTCTGCGTACGCGTTGTGGGCGCCAAAGTCGCCGCCGTCCCCGCAGATCGGGTCGCCCGGCGCGCAATACTCGGTGGTCTTGGGCACGTACGGTGGGCCGATGACGATCGTGGGCTGACCGAACTGGGTCATAAAGCGGGTCGACGGCGTTCCGAAGAGCGTTACCGCGGCGACGTGATTAGCGACTTCGGGCGGCATTGGTTGGGGCGTGTCCGACGGCGCTCCATCCGGTACGGAGGCCGAGGTAACGAAGCCCATCACCGCCGCACCTTGCGAAAACCCTCCGAGCACCTCTTTGGTCTGGGGACAGGTCGCAACCGTCTGCTTGATGTGATTGGCCGCGTCTTCGATGCCCACCATGGCAGTGGGGAAATCGGGCGAAGCCGGGTAGTTCACGGTGTACACGCTCATCGACTTGGTGCCGATTTTCGAGCGCAGGGCGTCAATGAAGGCATCGCCGAAGAAACCGGCGCCGGGCGCTTCGCCGGTGCCGCGGGCGAACACCACCTCGACGTCCGGACACGCGGCAGAAGTGGCGGACGGAGCGGCGGAAACGGATGGGGCGGGCGTGGTCAACAGTGCCCATACGCCGACCACTGCCACACCGCATAGGCGACCTAGGGATTTTGCGTTGACGTGAGTTGAGGCGTTCACGTCTCAATCATGCCCTTTCGTTATCTTCCTCAAACGGCATAGCACCTCCGGATACCAGAACGAAACCCACGGAAACACCGTCGAACCAACAGGTGGCCGGTCTCGTTATCTCTGTTGCGGTTCTTTTTTCCGTCGTCGGTGTTGACTCTGTTGGGGGTCACGGCCGTCATGAGCTGGGCGGTTCGGGTTTCGCGGGGTACCCGGACTAACCGGCTAGCTGTCGACCTTCACGACGTGGTGCGCGAGTTTCGGGTCGGTCTTCGTCAATAGGAACCACAGGGTCACTAGGACCCACGGAGTCACTAGGAACGACAGACTGGATAGAGATCCTGGTCCCGAGTGTCCGGTCGACCTCGGCGGACATCCGGCGGTGGCTTGTCCAACGCAGAAACGTCGTCAACAAGCGGGTGTGCAGGCGGTCCGAAATCAGCGCAGCCGGGCGCAGTGCGGCCTCGCCGTGAGCCACCTGGAGCGAGGCCACCCGCGACACGGCCCTGACCCGGCGTCTCCTGGTCTTCTCATAGCAGCGGAGCGCCCTGGACAGGTCTGCGCTGCTGCCGTTTCCTGGTTTCCGGAAATCGGAAAGCGCCTTGCACAGCACCATCGTGTCGAGCAACGCCTGGTTGGTTCCTTGTGCGAGCGTGGGCGGCATGATGTGCGCGGCATCGCCGACCAACGTCACAGCACCGTGGGCGGGCGCGTACGGAATCGGATGCCGAAAATGCGGGAATGGCGAAGGGGTCAGATCGTCTTCCGTCAGGGTCGCCAGTACTTCGTCGACAGTGGGCGACCAACCGCCGAAATTGGACCGCAGTACTTCAAGCGGAGCCTGCGGTCTGACGAAATTGCGGGTCCACGGTAAGTCGAACCACCACTGCATATTTGAGCCGCCGGCCGGCCACATCCCAGTGTTGCCGTTCTCGCCAATGACGATCCACGCGACATGCTTCTCAGCGACCTCGGGCAGGGTGATCAAACCCTGCCAGCTCGCCCACCCCGTCGGCTCGGCGGCCTGTGCGCTGAGTACCCCGCGAACCATCGAATGCAGGCCATCGGCACCGATGACCAGATCGCCCACGCACGAGCTACCGTCTTCGAACTCGACCCGCACACCGCTGGATTTGGTGATAATCCTGGCCGCCCGGGAGCCGCATCGGAGACGATCGGCCGGAAAGCCGGTAAGCAGCCGCTCCAGCAGCACTCGACGCGGAACCATCCGGACCGGGGCGCCCAGCCGGTTCACCGTTGCACTGACGTCCACGGTTGCCAGTCGGCGACCGGTGGCGGTCACCACCCGCACCGTGGACAGCAACTGCCCGGCCCCGTCCATGTCGACGCCAAGCTGGCGCAGAACCGACGCTCCGTTCGACCAGATGGTCACGGCGCCGCCACCCGCCCGGGTATCGCTGCGCTGCTCGAAAACGGTGACGTCGTGGCCGTCCCGGAGCAATCCGCGGGCCACCGAAATACCGCTGACACCCCCGCCGATGACAAGGACCCGAAGTGGTCGCCGCGCACCGGCGACCTGCACCGGGTTTTCAAGATCGTCGTAGACGGGCATCTGGCAAATCAGCTTCTCGTAGTCGGGCATGTTGGTTGCTTTCCCAGACACGTAAGCGCGCAGGAATCGGTTCAACGACACTCAATGAAATCGGCACTTCGATTAACCGGATGAGATCAGCGACGCCGCCGCCCGCGCGTGCGCGTAAGTGGCGATCAGTCGGTTGCCGCGGGGCCAATCATCTTGTGGAGGTGCGCAATCGACCAGGGTTCGGCCTGGTGGTGGTCGCGATATCCCAGTAGGCGCGGCGTCGGCCGATCGTAGCTGCCCACGAACCCGCCTGCGGCAACAAAGATCTCGCCGGTCGTGTCACCCGCCAGGTCACTGGCGAGATAGGCGTAGCAGCGGAGCCACGTAAGCGGCGGGTGCACTGTCCAGTGACGCCCGCTTCGTCATCTCATCGAGCAACCCGCGACGATGCAGGTCCTCGATGTGCTTTTCGTACTCGACACCGGTTGAAAGCCGGGTCCGCGCGCCCGGACAGACCACGTTGGCCCGCACACCATGGGGTTTCAGCTCAGCGGCGATCGCCACGGTCAATCCGTTTACGGCGCCCTTGCCGGCCGGGTAGCCGGTGCCGCCGTAGTCGCCGAGGAACGCGACCGATCCGGTGTTGATGATCGACCCGTATCCCTGTGCGGCCATCACCGGCGCCGCGACCCGGCAGGTATGAAAGGCCGTACCGACGTGGGCGCTCATCAGGCCATCGAATTCGGCCGGGGTGATGTTCAAGATCGAGGAGCCGGCCGGCTCGGCGGTTCCGGCGCAGTTGATCAAAATATCCAGCCGCCCAAACGTGTTCGTACATTCTGCGACTAGCGCCGCGGCAGTTCGTTCCTCGCCGGCGGCCCCGACGACCGCGACAGCTCGGCCTCCTGAGCCGGCGATCGACGCGACGGTCTCCTGGACGGCAACAGGGTCGCGCCCGTTGATCACCACGCCGGCTCCGAGGTCGCACAGCAGTTCGGCGACTGCGCGTCCAATCCCGCGGCTGCTTCCGGTCACCACCGCGCCGCGCCCGGTTAGCAGGTCAACCGTCATACCTGACCTTTCCAAACCGTTTTGGCATGTTCTCGGGCCGTACCAGACCAGCCCGGGCCCCGAATTCGCGTTCTGACAGTACGCGGCATACCGCGAGCGCGTGCTGTCGCGAGCCCGCGGCGCAGAGCGTATGCTTTGTTCAGGTCCGTTCTGGACCATCGCCGTTTAGCTCAAAGCGGCCGGTTAGCTGCACGGCTACTGGACTGCTGGGCCGGCCATCTTCTCCCGCCACCCACGGTTCGGCTGGTGCGTGCGCCGCAATGACGGTTCCACTTCTCCGAATACCGGTGACCAGGGACCGCGCGCACACCCGCGACGCCTTGCTATAGGCGACGCGGAGAGAAGTGAGCTCGATGACCGATACCATTTCCGCCACCCGCCCTGCGCGGGCGGCTGGCGGACGATCCGATGATTCTTACGACGATGTCGTCGACATGTTTGTTGCCATGCACCAGATGCCGGCCGAATCGCACGAATACCGGCTGCAACGCGAACGCATCGTCGCTCGCTGCCTACCGCTGGCTGACCACGTGGCCAGGCACTTCGCGCGCCGCGGCGAAAATGCCGAAGACCTGACTCAGGTCGCCCGCGTTGGCCTGATGAACGCCGTCAATCGATTCGACCCGGCCAAGGGCCCAAGCTTCATCGGATTCGCGGTTCCCACCATGATGGGCGAGGTCCGGCGTTATTTCCGCGACTTCAGCTGGGGTATGCGCGTGCCCCGTCGGCTGCGCGAACTGCATGTCCAAATCGGCCGAACGACCTCAGAACTGACGCAGAAGCTCGGCCGAGCCCCCACCGCCAGCGAGCTCTCCGAGGTGCTGGGAGTGGCCCACGAAGAGATCGTCGAATGCCTCATCGCCGGCGACGCTTACCGGCTCGAATCTCTGGACGCCCCGGTGGGCGCCGACGATTCGAGCAGCGCGCGCCGGGTTGCCGATGCGATCGGCGACATCGACCCACAGATCGAACACATCACCGACCGGGAAACGGTGCGTGCCCTTGTGGACGCGCTTCCACAGCGCGAACGCGAAGTGCTCCATATGCGATTCTTCGAATCCATGACCCAAAGCCAGATCGCCGAGCGAATCGGCGTGTCACAAATGCAGGTGTCGCGCATCCTGGCCGGAACGCTGCAGTCCCTCCGCGACGAGATCGAGTAGCGCCACTCCCAGCATCCGCCTGCCATAACGTCCGCATTCGGCGACGAGCTGTACTGTGCGACTCGACGGTATGGCCGCGTCGGCTAAGACGCGCTGGATAGGAGCATGCTGCGATGAGGACTTCTCGGACGGTTGTTGCGGGGCTGGCGGCCGCGACGGCACTGGCCGTCTCGGTTGCAGGCTGCGGGAGCAGCCAGACATCGTCACCGGCAAAGTCGGGGGCTACCACCTCGACGGCGACCGCGCCGCCGACTGACTACACCAACCTGTTGATCCAGGCTAAGGACATCGACGCACCCGTGGCGTTCACCGGTAGCCCGCCGGCCCAGAATCCGAATGGCCAACCCGGCGTCTCGACGACGTTCAGCACCGAAGACGCCAGCCACGCCATCAAAGACACGATCCAGGTCCTGGCCGATCCCGGCGCCGCAACGAGCGCGTTGAACGCAGCAAAGGGCCCCCAGGCTGGGCTGATCAAAGACCCGTCGACGGAGGCGGCCAAGGTCGGCACCGGTGGAACGACGCTGTCGGGGAACGCGCCAGACCACTCCAAAGGCGTGACGGTACTGCTGTTCACCGAGGGCAAGGCATTCGTCACGCTGGAATTCGATGGCCCCATCGACACGCTCGCGCCACCGGACTTCGTCAACGACGTCGCGCAGAAACAAGACGACGCGATCAAGAAAGGGCTCGGCGGCTGACCCCACGGCTGCCATCGCGCATCCGACCTGACCCAGCCGTTCGCCATCCGCGGCACGCTTAAATAAAGCGCTTGATTTAACTAGCGGTGCGGTGTTCACTGAGGCGATGACCAGCCGAGCGGGCAGCGCGCTCCGACAGGTCGACAGGCACCCGCGAGGCGATCTTGTCGGCCGCAGAAGTGGTTGTTCGCCGAGCGCGGAATGTCCGCGGTGTCCAACCGGCAGATCAGCGAGGCGGCGGGGCAGGGAAACAACGCCGCGGCGTGCTATCACTTCGGGACGCGCACCGATCTGCTGCGAGCGATCGAAAGCAAGCACCGCGATCCGATCGAGCGCCTGCGTGCCCAGATGCTGGTCGACATCGGCGATTCGACCGAGCTGCGGGACTGGGTCGGCACCTTGGTGCGCCCACTCACCGACCACCTGGCTGCACTGGGCACTCCGAGCTGGTACGCGCGGTTCGCCGCGCAGGCGATGGCCGACCCCACCTACCGCCACATCGTCACCAAGGATGCGCTCGCGTCGCCTCTGCTGGCGCAGACGATCGACGGCATTAACCGCTGCCTCCCTGACCTGCCCAAGCGGGTGCGTTCCGAGCGCGGCGTGATGGCCCGCAATCTGCTGATGCATACGTGCGCCGAGCACGAAGGCGCGCTGGCGGAGCACGGGCCGCGATCGCGTTCCAGTTGGCCGGTCGCGGGCGAAGGACTCATCGACGCGATCGTCGGGCTATGGCGCGCGCCCGTCCACGTCAACGCGGCAGCCGAGCGACCAGGGCAGACGTAGAACCGAGGAGCATGATGACCGACGTTTCGACCGGTACCGCCAAGAAACCCCGGCAACCCCCGCAATCCCCGAGTTTCCGATGTCTCGCGCGCCGGGTTGCCCATTCGCCCCACCGCCGAAGGCGTTGGCGTTCAACGCATCCAGGCAGCTCAGCAGGGTCCGGATCTGGGACGGCAGCACCCCCTGGCTGATTCACGGCTACGACGCGATCCGAGCGTTGTTCACCGACGCCCGCGCCAGCGTCGATGACCGGCTGCCGGGCTACCCGCACTGGAACGAGGGCATGCTGGCCACGGTGCACAAGCGGCCGCGGTCGGTGTTCACCTCCGACGCCGAAGAGCACACCCGATTCCGCCGGATGCTGTCGAAACCATTCACCTTCAAACGTGTCGAGGCGCTGCGCCCGGCGGTGCAGAAGATCACCGACGATCACATCGACGCGCTGCTGGCCGGCCCGAAACCCGGCGACATCGTCAGCACGCTGGCGCTGCCCGTCCCGTCGCTGGTGATCAGCCAACTGCTGGGTGTGCCCTACGAGGACGCGGACTTCTTTCAGGCACAGGCCCAGCGGGGCATGGGTCGCTACGCGACCGAAGAGGACACCGCGCAAGGTGCCGCCTCACTGGCGAAGTACATCGCGAACATGGTGCGGGCCAAGAGGGACGACCCCTCGGAGGACATGGTGTCCGACCTGGCCGAGCGGGTCAACGCCGACGAGCTCAGTGTGCGGGAGGCCGCGCAACTCGCGACCGGGCGTGCTGATCGCCGGCCACGAGACGACGGCGAACATGCTCAGCCTCAGCGTGGCCGCCCTGCTCGACCATCCCGACCAACTCGCGTTCCTGCGCGACGCCGAAGACCCCAAAGACATTGCGGTGGCCGTCGAGGAGCTGATGCGGTACCTGAGCATCATTCAGACCGGTCAGCGTCGCATTGCCGTCGAGGATATCGAGATCGGTGGCGAGACGATCCGCGCCGGCGAGGGCATCATCCTCGACGTCGCGCCGGCGAATTGGGACGCCCGCCAGTTCCCTGATCCAGATCGACTGGACCTGCTCCGCGAAGACGGAGCGCACGTCGGGATTCGGCTACGGGCGGCACCAATGCGTGGGTCAGCAGCTGGCGCGGATGGAATTGCAGATCGTGCTGCCGACATTGTTGCGCCGCATCCCGACGTTGCGGCTCGCGGTGCCGCGGGACGAGCTGCCTTTCAAGCACGACGCGCTGGCCTACGGAATGTACGAGCTGCCCGTCACATGGTGAAACCCGATCTGATGGTGGAGGTGCCGGATCTGTCCGGTCGCCTTGCCGTCGTCACCGGAGCCAATAGCGGCCTGGGATTCGGGCTGGCGAAAGCGCTGGCGGCCGGCGGCGCGGACGTCGTCATGGCGGTCCGCAGCAGGACCAAGGGCGAAGCCGCACTCGCTGAGATCCGCCGCGAGCTGCCGGCGGCGAAGCTGACCATCACCGCAGTTGATCTCTCGTCACTCAAAAGCGTTGCGGCGATGGGTGACGAGCTCACCGCGGAGGGCCGGCCGATCGATATCTTGATCAACAACGCCGGAGTCATGACACCGCCGAAACGGCAACAAACCGACGACGGCTTCGAATTGCAGTTCGGCACCAACCATCTGGGACATTTCGCATTGACCGGGCACCTGATGCCCTTGCTGCGCGCGGCGCAATCTGCGCGGGTGGTGACCGTCAGCAGCCTCGCCGCTGCGCAACGCCAGCTGGATTCCGCTGCCTTCACGGAATTACAAACCGACCCGCACGCGGGCCACGGCTACAAACCGATGCGCTGGTATGGGAAAGCCAAACTCGCCCAGTTGATGTTCGCATTCGAATTGGACCGGCGCAGCAACCTCGGGGGCTGGGGACTGATGTCCAACGCCGCGCACCCCGGGCTCAGCAAAACCAGTCTGCTCAGCGGCGCGTCGTACGGTCGCGACAGACCGACGCTGCAGGCGCGATTGACCCAGCTCACTTGGCGGCTGCTGCCGTTCATGTGGCTCGACGTCGACGAAGGCATCAAGCCGACCCTGTACGCGGCGGTATCCCCCGATGCTGACGGCGCCGCGTACTACGGCCCGCGCGGCTTCTACGAAACCGCCGGTGGTGGAGTCACCTTCGCCGGCGTTCCGCAGTTGGCGCGCAGCGCGACCGACATGGAAAGGCTGTGGCAGCTCTCCGAGCAACTCACCGGTGTGACTTACGCTGATTGACACCAGAAAGTAGGCAACGATGCCGTCCATCGGTCGCTCTGACGTCAAGGATCCCGGCGAACAACAGGACCAATGGGATCCGGCGGTGCGACCTCAACCGGCTCGGGGTGCTGAACCGGTGATTCCAGACCTCGAGACACGAAAAAGCGGGACCGGACAAGGAGGACTCTCATGCCGACTTCAACCCGCAGTCTGTATCCGGACGGCGTGATCGGTGCTCCCAAAGACCGCCACGGCCAGGCGGCACTGGCTAATACCGGTCTGCCCGTCGGCACCGAGGTCTTCTCCGCCGACAACCACATATCGGTCGCCGATGACATCTTCTACGACGGCTTCCCAGCCGACCTGAAAGATCGGGCACCGCGGATCTGGTACGAGGACGGCGCCTACCTACTTGGGCCCCCGGGACAGTCGATGGTGGTCGGTGACTTCAGCGCGGTGCTCATGCAGTACGACGATCTGGCCGGGGCGGCCACCAATAACATCGAAGCTCGCGTGCGTGAACTCGCCGAAGACGGAGTCGATAGGGAACTGGCCTTCCCCAACGCGGTACTGGCGTTGTTCCACTACCCCGACACCGCGCTACGCGAACGGATCTTCCGCGTCTACAACGAACACATCGCCGGCGTCCAGGAACGCTCCGACGGCCATTGCTACGGCGTGGGCCTGATCAACTGGTGGGACCCCCAGGGAGCCCGGCGCACACTGTCAGAACTGAAGTCGCTGGGGCTCAAGACATTCCTGCTGCCGATAAACCCGGGCACCGACGGCAACGGCCAGCCCATCGACTACTCGAGCTCGGCGATGGGAGCCGTGTGGGACGAGATCGAGGACGCCGGCCTGCCGCTGACGCACCACATCGGCGAGAGCCAGCCGAAGGTCCCCAGCGAGGTGAACAGCGTCGCCGTGGCAATGATGGTCAACATCGACTCGTTCCGGGAGATGTTCTCCAAATACATCTTCGGCGGCATCCTGGACCGCCATCCCGGTTTGCGGATGGGCTGGTTCGAAGGCGGCATCGCGTGGGTGCCGACGGCGCTCCAAGATGGCGAGCATGTGCTGGCGTCCTACCGGCACATGCTCAAAGAGCATCCGAAGCACGACGTCCGCTACTACTGGGACAATCACATGTGCGCGTCGTTCATGGTCGACCGTCTCGGCCTGCAACAGATCGACGAGATCGGGATCGACAAGGTGATGTGGTCCTCAGACTATCCGCACAACGAAAGCACATTCGGCTATTCGGAGCGTTCGCTGGCCGCGGTGGTCGACGCCGTCGGCCCCGCGGACGCCGTCCGCGTCGTCGGCGGCAACATCAGAAGATTCCTAGGCCTGGAGGGCTTCTGAGATGACAAGCGCAGTAACTTCTCGCGGCCCGGCGATCGACATTCCCGATGAACCGGACTGGGCGCGGATGCGTTCGGAGGTCGGGACGCGGCTACGGTCCGCGATGGCCGACGAAGGCGTCGACGCGCTGATCCTGCTGATGAACGGCTACGTCGGCTACGCGACGGGAGCGACCTGGCCCCTGCTGGACGCGGGCCTGTCGCACGTGGAGCGCCCGGTCGCGGTCGTGCTGGCCGGTGACGAACATCCACATCTGTTCATGCCGTTTCGCAGCGGGGCTGGGGCACCGCCACCGGTCCCCGACGACCATTTACATGGACCTGTGTACCTCGAATTCGATCGCGGTGTCGAGCATTTCGCTGGTGAGCTGGCAGGGTTACTCCGACCGGGCGCGAACGTCGCCGTCGACGAACTGACGGGCGCGATGCGGCGGGCGGCCCCGAAGCTGTTCGGGACCGATACGCCTTCCGATGCGGCGATCGTGCTGGGCGCCGCACAATTGGTGAAGACCGTTGACGAGCTGTCCTGTCTCCGTAAGGCGTGCCGCATCACCGAGCGGGCCGCTGCGGAAGTGCAGAAAGCGTTGGCGCCGGGCGTACGGCAGATCGATCTTTCCGCCACCCTGGTGCGCCGCGCGTTCGAGCTGGGCGCCACCACCAACATGCTGGAAGCGATCTGGCAGGTGATGCCGAGTTCCCGGGCGACGGGGGTATGGACGACGCACGGCGATCTTGCGTTGCCGCTGCTGCCAACCGATCGTGAGCTGGCCGCCGGGGACGTGCTGTGGACCGATATCAGCATCACCTATGCCGGATACTGCTCGGACTTCGGCCGCACGTGGATCGTCGGCGACAAACCCACGCCACGGCAGCAGGATCAATTCCATCAGTGGCGGGCCGTCCGGGACGCCGTCCTCGCGGTGACGAAGGCCGGGGTCACCTCGGGCGATTTGGCGCGCACCGCGATCGCCGCCAACCGTGGTCGAAAGCCGTGGCTGCCACACTTCTACCTCGGCCACGGCATCGGCACCTATCCCGCCGAAGCCCCGATGATCGGGACCGATCTCGGGGAGGAGTTCGACGACAACTTCGTCTTCAGGCCCGGCATGGTCCTGGTGTTGGAACCGGTGATCTGGGAGGACGGCACCGGAGGCTATCGCAGTGAGGAGATCATCGTGATCACCGAGGACGGCTACACGCCGATCACCGACTATCCTTACTCGCCCTATGGCGACTGACGCTGTGGCGGGTGAGGTTTCACCCGACCCCAAACCATTACGGATAGGGCGCCGCAAACGGGCCCTGGCTCAGATGGGCGCCCACGACCTCGACATCCTGGTACTCGGGCGGCAGGCGAACATCCGCTACGTGAGCGGTGCCCCGCAGCTGTGGATAGCCGGGACCCGACCGTTCGGACCGATGTGCGTCGTGGTCCGCGCCAGCGGGGAGATCTACCTCAACAGCACTGACGACGAGGGGGTCCCCGAAGAAATCGGCCACGATCACCTCTACGGACTGGCCTGGGATCCGATGACCCTCATCGACGTGCTGAAGAAGGTCGACGGAGCCGAAACCGCCTTGCGGGTCGGCACGGATGCGATCACACCCACATTCGCGGCGCTGCTGCCCGAGGCATTTCCGAATGCCGAAATCGTTGATGCCGAGCCCGCGATGCGGGCGGCGCGGCGGATCAAGACACCTGAGGAGTTAGCGGCGATGGGGCCGGCGGTTCGTATCGCGGAAGGCGGAATGGCCGCCGCCGTCAGCGAGTTGCGGCCCGGGGTGTCCACACAGACGCTGGCCGGGGTCATGATGGAAGCCATGGCCGCTGGCGGGGTCAGCACGCCGGCCACACAGGACGCCGCCTGGGTGACCTCGCCGGAGCAACCGTGGCAGCAGGCCGGCCGACGAGGTGCGCGAGGGCGACCTCGTTGCCTTCGCCGCGGGCGTGGTGGCCGGCGGCTATGTCGCCGAGGTGGGCCGGACGGTCCCCGCCGGCTTCCCCTCAGGCATAGACGGCAAGAGCCACGGGCTGTTCGGGCGGTCGAACGCCCTGTACGACGAGATGCTTGGCGCCTGTCGGCCCGGAGCGGACATCCGCGAGCTGCTCGCCGCATACGAAGCGGTCGGTGAGCCATTGCCGCCGATGCCCATCGCGCACGGGCTGGGACTGGGCTTTGATCCGCCCGTCGTTACCGAGACACTCCGGGCCGCAGGCGAACACGATCGGCTAGAACCCGGAATGGTGCTGGCCGTCACCGGCTATGTATGGCAGCAGGGCGTCGGCGCGGTGTTCCGTCGCGACACGGTCCACATCACCGAGAGCGGTGCCGAGGTGCTGACCCTTCGTTCGTGACCTCACCCTCCCCACAGCCGAGCGTGCGTGTCTGTACGACGACACGCCGTAATACTCCTACCGATGTGCACTCTCGCTGCCTAGCGGGCCGCGTCTTCGGCCAGGGCCGCGTCAAGCATGTCGCCCGGGCGGTGGCACTCCCAGAGGTTCAGCAGGTTGCACAGCATCTGCAACGGCGCCCGGATGCTCTCGTCGTCCTTGATCCGGGGATCGGTGCGGCTGACGGGCGCGTCCGCCCCGAATCGCTTACGGATCAGTGCCGGCACGTCCAACAGCCAGGCGACCCCCATCACCGCCGCGTAGAGCACCGTGTGCCGGCGCAACCGGTCGGGGTCGAGGACGGGACCGCCGCACCGGTGGAATTCAGTGACCACCAGCTCGAGTAACTCGTCGAGATGCTCGCTCCACATGGCGGTTTCGGCGCCGGAAATGGCTCCCCAGAGGGCCATGCCCAAGTTCATCTGGCTGACGCAGCCCCAGTCCATCAGGCCGCACTGCAACAGGCCGTCGGGGCCCCGCCAAAACCAGGCGTTGTCGACGTTGGCGTTCCAGTGGCACAGCGCGACGTAGTCGGAGTCGGTCGCGAGCATCCGCGCCACCGTGTGCTCGTGGTGTGCGAATCGGGGTGCATCGTCGCGCAGACGTGCCAGGAATTCCGGTGCGCCGGCATGCGGCGGCAGCAGGCCGGGTCGGATTGCCGCCAACTCGGCCAGCTGGGTCAACCGCCGGTCGAGCTGCTCGGCGGAAAGCGGGGCCCGTTCCCCCACCGTCGCGGTCTGCACGTCCAGCGGGAAGTGCGCCGTCAGATCGGCCGGCAGCCGCCCCGACCGGTGGGTGCCCGCCAGGCGGGCCACCGCGGTCAGCAGCGCGCGGTAGTGCCGCAGGGGTTCGGGCATCTCGTAGTCGAGGCACTTGTGGTACTGGCGTTCGATGCCGTTGTTGCCGAACTGGATTCGCTCGGTGACCAGTATTCCGGTACCGCTCGGTCGCGGTGGTAGTCGGCGAACATGCACATCGGGTACCGCGATGGGGAACCCGGGTGCGCGGGACAGCGACTGCGAACCGCACTTCGGGCTCCATCTGGGTTTTTCCGCGGTCGCGTATCGGGTTGTCGAGATCGCGGGAGAACTTCACGAACAGGTCGGTGTGCAGGCCCGGCGCCGGGCTGTCGATATTCGACCGACAGCATGACCTTGCGTCCCGTGCTGCCGCCCGCCACCTCTCGGAAATCGGTGACGCGGGTGACGCTGTTGCCGTCCGTGAGGCGCCGGAGGCGCGAAACGCGTCGGTCAGAAACGCTGGGCCGCCGAGCGCGCAGCGCCGCCGGGTCAATCGGAATCGCGACGCCGAACTGGTCGCCGGTGACCCAGCGTTCGGTTTCGCCATCCATCAAGTGTCACCAGGTCTGTTCGGCAGCACGTACCAGCATGTGGTTGACCGCGACCCGGCGATCGCGGGTCACCATGTACAGCACGGCATCGGCGATGTCCTCGGACCGCAACTTGACTATGCCGGCGGTCTGCCGCTCGAAAGCCTCCCGTGACGTTGCGGAGAGGTGGGTGAAGATCTCGGTGTCGACGGTTCCGGGGCCGACGACGCCGACCCGGACCCGCTGGCCAATGAGCTCTTGGCGGATGCCCTCGCTGAAGGCGTTGACGCCGAATTTCGTCAGCGAATAGACGGCGGTGCCGGGCCGGGCCACCCAGCCGGCGGTGGAACTGATGGTGACCAGGTCGGCAACACCGCGAGCCGAGTCGGCCGCACCCTCGATCAGATGGGGAAGGGCTGCGCGGGTGGCGTAAAGGACGCCCTGGATGTTGACGCTCACCATGGTGTCCCAGTCCCGCAATGGGGCCTCGGCCGCGGGTCCGGACTGCATCTGGCCCGCGTTGTTCACCAGGATGTCGAGGCGTCCGAGATCCGCGACGGTGCGCTGGACGGCTGTGGCTACCTGTTCGGCGTCGGTGACGTCCGCGGGAACGATCAGCGCGGTTCCGCCCGCCGATTCGATTTCGGCTTTCAGCTCGGCCAACCGGTCGGCGCGACGCGCCAGCAGCGCTACCGCGGCGCCCTGGGCGGCCAGCGCCTTCGCCGTCGCGGCGCCGATGCCACTGCTGGCGCCGGTCACCAACGCCACCGTGTTCGCCAGCGTCATGTTCGTTCGCTCCATCCGGTCTGCAGGATCTCGTGCAGAACATAATCCGTGTCCTCGCCGAGGTCGGGCGCGCCCCGTGAAATCTCGGCCGGGTTGCGCGCCAGCCGCCACGACGGCCCCAGTACCGGTCGCTGACCTTCGCGATGGTCACTGACGAAGCGGTACAACTCGCGGTCCCACAGCCGTTGATCCCCGATCACATCGCCGGAGTTGGCGCTCTTGCCCGCCGGCACGCCCGCCATCCGCAGCCGGTGCGCAAGCTGTTCGGCGTCATGCGCGCGGGTCAGCCGCGCGAGGTCGGCATCGAGCGCCTCGGCATGATCGCGTCGGCTTTCCATCGTGGCGTAACGCGGGTCCGTCGACGAGACCTGCCGGCGCCCAACACATCGCACAATCGCTTGCCACTCGGCATCGTTGGCCACCGCCACGGTGATCCACGCGTCATCGGAGCAGGGGTAGCAGCCGTGTGGGCACATGTCCGGGTGGTTGTTGCCGTCGGGCTCGAGCTGCGTTTCCGGTGAGGCTCTGTTCCAGCAGGCTGTCCCCGATCATCGAAGAGAGGGTTTCGACGGCTGACACATCGACGAATTGGCCTGCGCCGGTGCGCTCGCGATGCAGCAGCGCCACCACGGCGGCGTACGCGGCGGCGGCACCGACCGTGGAATCCCCGTAGCGCATGCTGGCGCCAAGCGGCGGCCCACCGCGGTATCCGACCAGCGAAGCGAGCCCGGCCAGCGCCGCGAAGCAGGGCGCGTAGCCCGTTTGATGGCCGAGTGGCCCGTCGTTTCCCCACATCTTGATCGACACCGAGATGATGTCCGGTTTGATCGCCTGCAGCTGCTGCATACCCCAAGCCTTGGCGTTCCATCGCCCCGGGCCGAAGGTTGTTGATCACGACGTCGCTGCGCGCGATCAGCTCACGCAGCCCGGCCATGCCCGCCGGCGACTTGATATCGAGGTCCACGCTGAGGATTTCGGGGTTGATGCTCAGAAAGAAGGGGGCGTGGTTGATGTCGGTTCCGCCGTAAGCGCGCATCTCCTCGGGAATGGCCGCGGTCTCGACCTTGATCACCTCCGCGCCCAGAAGCGCCAGCAGCTTGCCCGCGTACGGGCCCGCCCACACTTTGGTGAGCTCGACGACGCGTACGCCTTCCAGCGGGCCGCCGCGCCGGGTTCTTGGGCGGCTTGAGTTGTGCGCGACTTCACCGCCGGCGGCACCCGCGGAGAAGAGTACCAGGCGGTCCAGCACTTCGGCGGTGTGCTGGCCGAGAGCGGGCGCGGCAGAGACGAGTTCAGCCGGTGATGCACTGAACGCGTACGGGACGGTGGGATATGTCGCGTCGCCCAGCACGGGATGTCGCAGCGCCCTGGAAGAAGCCGCGATGCCGGTACTGCGGCGACTGATGCAGGTCTGCGGCACCGTTGACCGGGACCAGCGGCACACCCAGGCGCTGGGCCTGGTCGGCCGCGGCTTCTTTGGCCAAGTCCCGGACCCACGCGGCGAAACCCCGTTGAAACTCGGCCACCTTTTCCGGCGTGACCGAAAATTCCAGCCAGTCGTCCTCGAATGCATTCAGCCACTCCGGATCACCCATCAGTGTCTTCACGCCGAGCCAGTGCGCGCCGCTGGTCATGTACAGGTAGACAAAGCCATCGGCGCAGGCGAAAAACGATGCCGGACCCTGCTGGTCGAAATCGTCGCGGTGGCCTTCGGCCGGGACCTCGCCGGTGATGAATCTGCCCAGGATGCAGTCGGCGCGGGAAACCAGCACGGCCTGCGCCGAAATGTCGATGATCTCGCCCGACCCAGTGTGTAGACGCCCGAACAGCGATGACGCGACGCACAACGCCGCCTCCAGCCCTGCTTCGTAGTCGGCGAGGAATCGGCCCGGTCCCTGCAATGGCGGCCGCGCGGGATCGGCATGGCTGGGAGTGTGATACCCCCAGCCGCTGGCGTGGAACACGTTGATGCTCTTGGCATTGTCGAACTCCGGCCGCGGCTCCCTGCCAAACGGGGTGATCGAGCAAAACACCACGCTCGGGTGCCGATCGGCCCAGGTCGTGGTGCGGTCATCGATGACCGCGTCGGCGCGTACCGATGAGCTCGTGCAGATGCCGTGCGCCGGCGTCGGAGGTGACGTCAAGATCGACGGAACGCTTGTTCGTGTTCAGATATGCGAACAACGCACTGCCTTCGCAGCCCGGCGCCATCGCCGAAGACCGGCGCCATCGCCCGGGTGGGGCTGCCGCACACCGGCGCCTCGACCTTGATCACCTCGGCGCCGAAGTCGGCCAGCAGCTTCCCGCAATACTCCCCCGCGACCGACCCCGCCAGTTCAACGACCCTGAAACCCGTCAGCGCCGCCATGCGAGCTCTCCCGGAACAATCAGGGCTTGCTTCGTCCCGAGCGGCTCAGACGCCACTCCGGCGGGAAGTTCATGTCGTTATCCTTCACCACATTGTTGAGGCCCTTGTTGAAAGTGCCTTCGGTGAGGTCGACGTCGTTGTCCTGGTCGTTCTGGATCATCGGCAGCATGCCTTCGACCATGCCGACAAGAAGGCTGCCGAAGTACTCACCCTTGTGCTGCTTGTACAGCTCGAGGAAGGTCTTCTGCACCGCGACCGTGTCGGTCGGACGGGACTTCGAACAAGCCATCGCGTACTTCAGGGTCTCCGCTTCCAGGTCCTCGCGGGCCACGACGCTGTTGACGAACCCACAGTCGTACATCTCCTTGGCGCTGAACGGCCGCCCGGTGAACAGCATTTCGGAGAACTTGCGCAGGCCCATGGTCTCGGCCCACCACCATAGCCGCGGTCCCCAGCCGACATATCGGAACGCGGGGTGTCCGAACAGGGCGTCATCGGAGGAGATCACCAGGTCGGCGTCACCGGCCTGGTAGAAGTGCCAGCCGTAGCAGTAGCCCTTGGCCTCGATGATGCTGACTTTCCGAAGCTCTTGCAGGGGGCGGTTTCCCGCGCGGGCCTTGGCATAGAAGTCGGTCACGGTGGACAGGTAGCGGTAGGAGCCGCCGGGCGGGTACTTCACGTCGTCATCGTTAATCCCGAGCTCGTGCAGCAGCGGCATGCCGGGGTTCTCGATCATGCCGCGCTGCTCGGGCAGGTCGCCGCCACTGCCGAAATCTTGTCCTTCGCCACGAATCACCACGACCTTGACGTCGTCGTCCACGTTGCACTTGTGGATCAGGTCGGCATAGAGCTGCCGCATCCCCAAGCTGGTGGCGTTCTGCGCGTCGGGGCGATCGAAGGTGATGTACGCGATTCGGTTCTTCTTGTCCTTCTCGAACCTGATGTACTGCGCGGCTTCCTTCTTCATTTCTTCGTAGTCGAATTCAGGCATAGATTTTCTCCACCTTCGTTGTGCTTAGTCGAGCGTACTAGATCGCTGTAATTATTTGAGCAAGCTGCCCGCATCGACGGGGAGCGAAATGCCTGTGACATAACGGGATTCGTCAGAGGCTAAAAACAGGACCGCGTTGCTGATATCGGAGGCGTCCACCCAGGGAATCGGCAATGTGTGCATCATTTGTGAGATCGGGGCGAAATCGTCGGGTCCGGGATCCGGCAGGTCCGGGCGGAAGAGCCGAAAAGTCTGGTCGTTCATCAACATCGTGGTGCTGACCTGCGTGGGCAGCACCGAATTGACCCGGATCATTTTCGGGCCCAATTCAACGGCGAAGGCGCGCATCAGGCCGATGACGCCATGCTTGGCGGCGATGTAGTGGCCGGTGTTCGGGTAGGCCTTATGTCCGCCCACCGAGCTGGTGAGCACGATGGATCCGCCGCGGTCGCCCGCAAGTATGTGCGGTACGCCGGCTTTGACTGTGTGCCACACACCGCTCAGGTTGATGTCGATCATGTCCTGCCAGACATTTTCCCGAATCTTGTGCAGCCTGGTGCCGTCGGTACCGACGCCCGCATTCGCGACGATGATGTCGAGCCGGCCGAGCTGCTCCACGCCGCTGTCCACCGCGGCTTTGAGCGCGTCGAAATCGCGCACGTCGACCTGCTCGGTCACGATGCGACGGCCGTGGCCCTTGACCAAGTCGACGGTCTCGGCGAGGTCCTCGGGAGTCGAGTGCGGGTAGCTCAGGTTGTCGATCGGTCCGCAGATGTCGATCGCGATGATGTCGGCGCCTTCCTGCGCCAACCGCACCGCGTGACTGCGGCCTTGGCCCCGGGCGGCGCCACTGACGAAGGCGACCTTGCCTTCAACCCGGCCGGTCATGCCGACACCAGAGCGGGCAGGGAGTCCCAGCCACGCACCGTCGACGTCGGGACTGAGCTTGGCGTTGGTCATATCAACCTCCCACTCGGGGAACCGCTTCAGGATTTCCTCTAGCGCGACGCGTCCTTCCAGACGCGCCAACGCCGAGCCCAGACAGAAATGCGTGCCGACGCTGAAAGTGAGATGCGGACGGGCGGCGCGATGGATGTTGAACTCGTCGCCGTCCGGCCCAAATTGACGCTGGTCGCGGCACGCCGACCCGATGAGCAGCATCATCACGCTGCCTTCGGGCACCGTCTGGTCATGCAGGTTGATGTCGCGCGTCACGTACCGGGATACGTGCGGCGCTGGCGGTTCGAAGCGCAGCAACTCCTCGATCGCTTGCGGGATGAGCCCGGGGTTTTCGGCGAGCTCGCGACGCTGATCCGGGTGCTCCGCGAGAACCTTGCCCGCCCAACCGATCAGCCGTGTCGTTGTTTCGTTGCCCGCACCGGCGACGACGTTGACGTACACGAGTATCTCTTCGCGAGTCAGCCGCCGAGTGGTACCCGTTTCATCGACGAATTCGGCATTGAGCAGCTCGGTCATGATGTCGTCGGAAGGATGGTCGGCGCGCCAGTCGATGTAGGCCTCGAACTGCTCGCCGACCGATAAGCCCTGTTCGTGGTCCATCGGCTTGCCGGCCTCGGTGCGCATCTGGGATGTGACGTGATCGCGAATGTATTCCTGATCGTTTTCGGGGATGCCAAGCAGCATGCTGATGGTCTTCATCGGCATCGTCGCACCCAGATCGGTGACGAAGTCGAATCGCCCCGATCCCACCAGCGGATCCAGCGATTGCGCGCAGAACTCGCGGATCATCGGTTCCAGCGCGGCAATTTTGCGCGGGGTGAACATCCGCGACAGCAGCTTGCGGTGCACGCCGTGAATCGGTGGATCTTCAAAGATCAACATGCCCGACGGGATGTCGAGGTTCGCCTTGATCAACTCCAGGATCGCGCCCCTGGCGGAGCTGAACGTGGTGTGGTCGACGAGCGTCTTATTAACGTCCGCGAACCGGCTCAGGGCAAAGAAGTCGTATTCCGCGTTGTAGTACAACGGCGCTTCGTCACGCAGGCGCGCGAACATGGGATACGGGTCGGCGATCAGCTCGACGTCGTATGGGTCGAAACGAACATGACTCGCGGTGCTCGCAGTCACGAAATGCCTCCTAGCGCTTGGAATTCCGGAAACCTGTTCGATGCCAGGTCCGAGTGGAACAATTTCTACACTCCGCTTAAATTCGTTTGCTGTGACGAGCGCACGGGACGGGCTGAAGCGGGCTCACCGACGGCCCGTGAGCGTCGGCTTACTCTATTCTCGTAGAGAACCACATAGCTCATCGGCTGGCAAGACCCGCAGCCGCGAAACCTACGCTGAGCCATACCAGGTTCATTCAGCCGGACGCCGCGGCGCGGCGGCCGCGCGCTGGGCGCAGGTCGTCGGACTGGGTTAGCTGCCCTTTGTCGCGGCTCTTGAGAATTCCCGCGGCAATGGCCGACAAGGCCGCATCGAGTTGCTCCGCGGTGTCGATGACCCGGTCGCCATGGGCGAACCGCATCAACAAGCCGTTGATGAACGTCAGCGTGATGTTGCTGAGATCCTCGACGACGGCCGATTCCAGCTCGGCGCCATGCGGGATGAGGTGCACGAGGATTTCGCTGTGGAGTTTGGTGAACCCGTCCGTCGCCTGCTGCAGAATCGCTGCCATCGCCGGGTCACGAGCGGCTTGCATGGTCAGTTCGTACCTGGCCTTTGTTCGCGAAAGCTGCGGTTCACTGCCGGCTTGGATGACCACCTGCGCCAACCGAGACGGCGAGGGATTGATCGCACGCCCGTCGGCGCTGTCCGCGACGGCTTGCAGGCTAGCGAGATCCAGCTGGGCCAGTCGTTCGGCGACGGCGCGCAGCAGAGCCGATCGGGTTCGGAAATAGAACGACGTGGTGCCGTCGGGGACACCGGCTTTGCGGTCCACCTTCAGGTGGCTAAGCCCCTTGGCCCCGTCGTCAGCCAACAGCTGGATCGCCGCATCGCATAGGTCGCGGCGGCGTTCCGTCGGATTGGGCTTGCGTCTTTTCGCTGCCGCTGCAGTGGATCGGGCCATCTTGGATGGCGAGGCTACTCTATGTTCGTAGTGTGGGCAACGGGGCAACGCCTGACTGCCCTCTAAAAGGGAAAGCAGGCATCGCCGCCACGGGCAGTGGGGCGGCGATGCCTGCTCCTTCTTCTTCTTGGGTCGCATCGGCAAATTTCGGGGGGTGCCAGACGCGCCACCGGATGGTTCGGGTTATACGGCGAGCAACCGCTCGAAGAATTCGCGGTAGTGCATCAGGGCCACGCGGAGATCCTCGGTGGATGCTTGCTCACCACGCGCCCACTGCTCTTCGAGGCGCGACCGGGCGTCGGCGAAACCTGTGGTGAGCTGCTCAACCAAATCGGACACCAGGACATCGGCCTTCTGGACGCAGTCCTTGGGATCATCGACGAAGGCGGCCTGCACAGCGGCCCACCGTCCACGCATCTCCTCGAGTTCATCGTCGGCGAATAGCACTTCGCCAGTCGAGGATTCGTTTTGCACGATCGAATGCCTTGCGGCTTCGTCGCTCGGCACGGCCGGGGGCTCGGCCGCTGCGATCGGCGCCGCGCTCCGCTCTTCCGCCACGGCCGGTACTTCCTCCATAACCGGCGCGGGCGCATCTGGTTCCCGAGCTGGCTCGGCCGACATCGCCGGCGCCGTAGGCTCTTCCACCGGTGGCGTCCCTACCGGCTCCAACTGGGACTGAGCCTGGGTCTGGTCGTACGGATCGGTCAGCGTCTTTTGATCGTTGGTCGTCATGCGGTTGCCTCCTGTGCCGTGTCTTTATCTGTTTTGGTCTCAAGCAACTTCTCGAAGAGCGCGCGATAGTGCACGAACGCCTCCCGCTGCTGCTCAGTGTCGACATCGCCGCGCTCCTGCGACAGATGGATGGCATGCGCCGTACGGTAGTTCTCGACGATCTGCGGGTGGTCGACCGAGATATCGGCTGCCCGCTGATCGAAGTCGTCAACGGGATAACCCCGTTCGCGCATCACCTCGGTAACCAGGCGATCGGCGACGCCGACAGCTGTGGTTGGATTGTCGACGAACCCGGTCTGCACCTGGTGCCAACGGGTGGTGAAATCCGATAGCGCCGAAGGCGATAGGGGGACGATGTCGAGTTTGTCCCGCTTGCGTTCCCGGGCGGTCAATTCCTTCTCGGCCGCCTTCTCGCCCCCGGTCTCGGATACCAGGCGCTCGTACTCCCGGCCGTAGTGCTCCTTGAGCCGCTTCGAGTTCCTGCGACCGCTCGCGAAGCTCGCCGCAACGATCACCGCCGCGATCACGATGACGACGGCGGCCGCGATCGTAATCCATTCCCAAACGGGCATTTTGTGCTCCTCTCGTACTCATGTTGAATAACCCGAGCCGCGGCGGTGCAAACGTCATTTCGTGATCTGGGCCACGAGCCGGGTGCCGGCGCCTGTTTCAGAAGTAGTGCCGGCGACCGCCGATGGCGCGTCCGGTGGAGCCCACGATCATCAGGATCGCGCCGATCACGAGCAGGATGATCCCGATGGTCCACAGGATCGAGATCTTGAGCACGAATCCTGCGATCAGCAGGATGATGCCGAGAATAATCATGATGAAGCCTTCCCCTTGCACGATTGGACTGGTCGAAATGGTCGGGTAGGTTACCGCGACGCTGACATCAGTCGACCACCCTTAAGGGGGGTGGCAATACACCCCTAGGGAGGTAATGTCGCCGAAATGGCACCACCGTCTCGCGCACCGATCACGGTCGCGCTTGTCGACGACTACGACGTCGTCGTGAAGGGCGTGGCCAACATGCTCGACCCGTATCGGGATCGCGTCGTGGTCGCCGAACTCGACTCCACCATGGCCGTCGCCGAACTCGTCGATATCGTCTTGTACGACTCATTCGCCCAGCCCGAATCCGACCACGAAGAGATCGGGGTCCTGGTCGCGAACCCGCGGGCACGGCGAGTTGTGGTCTATACCTGGAACTTCCACCCCGACCTCGTCGAGAGCGCACGGCAACACGGCGCGCACGGCTATCTCTCGAAGACCCTGCCCGCTCGCGAGTTGGTCGCCGCTTTGGAGGCGGTGCATTCCGGCGAGGTCGTCGTCAGTGAGGTGGCAGCGCGAGCGCGCAGTGCGCCCGGGCTGGACTGGCCCGGCCGCGGGGAAGGGCTCAGTGATCGCGAGGCCGAGGTCCTCGCACTGATCACGCAAGGCAAGAGCAATGCCGACGTCGCGCGACTCACCTACTTGAGCCCAAACACCGTGAAGTCCTACATCCGCACGATTTACCGCAAGCTCGGCATCGGCAGCCGCACCCAGGCCGTCCTGTGGGGAGTCCAGCACGGGTTCACGCCCGACCATCACCGCATCGAACACTGGCGCGGCGGACCCTAGTAAAACGGGTGTCCTGGCCTGCGCGCCGGGTGGGCAGTAACGCAATCGGACTCCGCGCCGAAAAGGTAGGTGGAGACAAGCCGCCGAATGAACGGAGGAAGGCCATGGCGCTCGGCTGTGAAGCCCGCTCAACCAGCACGTCAGTGCGCGCCTTCGCCGTGCGGCTGACGGGCCTCGTGCTGCTCGCCATGCTGCTCGCGTTCGTGGTGTGCAGCTGCCACCCACCACAACACCGCGCCGCCGAACCCGTCACTTTCAGCAGGGTTTCTTCAGCGGCGCCGGTCGTCAACATTGCGCCGTTACCGGTTCGGCCCGTGCAGATGTCGCAACTGATCACGCCCGACAAGTGCCCCGCGATCGAATCCGAACGCGCCGGTTGCGCCGGGCGCCGTTCTCGTCACCTGTGACCTCGCCCGAACCACCCTCTACACGCTGGGTCCACAGCTGATGCAGATCGTCCTGACGCACGTGGACGCACCCAAGTCGCTGACGGCGGATTTCTACGAAGTGAACCTGACGATGGATCCACCGTCGGCGACCGAATGGGCATCATTCACCGCTGTCCACCTGCACTCCCACGTCGCTTTCATCCGCGACGATCTCGTCCTGGAAGCGCCGATCATCGAAATGCACGTCACTTCTGGAGAGGTCGCGCTGACCACCCAGACAGTCCAGGCCGCCGACCAATTGGCCGGTCTGGCAGGCCGTCCCGCATGACGGATCAGCTGGGCATCGGGATGCTCAGCGTATTCGCACTTTCTCCGCTGGAACTCGTCGACGTTGCTGCGGATCTCGGCTGCCGCTACATCTCGACCGTCGTCCAGGGACGCGCCGTTGGTGCCGCTCGGCTTTGCGCCCTACTCGCTGAAGGACGATGGCGGGCTCAGGAAGGATTTACTCGCCGCGATGGCTTACCGCGGCGTGACCATCTCGCTCGGCGACGGGTTCCTGGTACTGCCCGGCGCCGAAATGGGGCAATTCTCCACAGATCTCGACGTCTCTGGCCGAGCTCGGCGTTCCCTGGATCAATACCGTCAGCCTCGACCCGGATCTGAACCGCACCTTTGACCAGTTCGCCGCGCTGACCGAACTTGCCGCCCAGCGCGGCATTCAGACGGCGGTCGAACCGGTTCCCGGCCTGACCATCGCCGACCTGCCCACCGCGCTGGCAGCCAGGGAACACGTCGGACAGGCCCGACTTCCGGCTGCTGATCGACACCATGCATCTGGTGCGGTCGGGACATGGCGCTGCCGACCTCGCGGCCCTCGATCCCGAATACATCGGCTACGCCCAGCTTTGCGACACGACGCTGAGCTCCGCGCATCGACAATTATTCAGAGGAAGCAATCTTTGAGCGCATGGTGCCCGGTGCCGGCGAACTACCGTTGCACGACATCGTCTCTGCGCTTCCGACCGACATCGTGATCGAACTCGAAGTACCGCAGCGATCCCTGGCGCTGGCCGGTGTCAGCCCAGTCGATCGTCTGCGCCCCTGCGTCGAGGCAGCACGCCGGTTGTTGTCCGAGGTGGAGGCCGGCCGATCGGTTTGAGTTTCAGCTTGGCTGGCGCAGCGGGAGGCCGGCGGCGCGATAGATCGCATCGATGACCGTCATGGTCTCGACGGCGTCCGCCGGCGTCGTCTTCACCGGCTCGCCACGCAACACCGCCGCGGCGAACGCGTCAAGCTGGTATGCGTAGGTGGCCCGGCGCGGGAAGCGTTCCGTGCGTTTGCCGTCGGCCGAACGAACCGAGAGGCGATGGAACATCTGCGGTAATACCGGATTGAGCACACCCAGCTCGCCGTTCTCGCCAATCACTCTGGCGCTGATGCGCAACAGGTCCGACGACCACATCGAGCAACGAACCCGGCCCGTGTGCCCGTCCGGAGAATCGCAACTCGGCAGTCATGGCCCGGTCGATCTGCGGATCGCGCAGTTTCGCCTGCGCCGAAACGACTTCCGGGGTGCCGCCGCCGAATGTGCGGGCCATGTGCACCGCGTAGCACCCGGCATCCATTGTCGCGCCCCCGGCGAGCGCGTAGTTGTATCGAATGTCGGAGAACTTGGGCAGAGGGAAGCACATGGCCGTCTCCACCCGTTCGAGCTTGCCCAATTCGCCTGAGGCGATGATCTCTTCGACGCGTAGAGCCAGCGGATGGTATCGGTAATGGAACGCCTCCATCACCACCCGATCCGACTGCGCGGCCAGTTCGGTGATCTCGCGGGCCTCGTCGGCGTTGGCGGTGAACGGCTTTTCGCACAGCACGTGCTTGCCGGCGGCCAGCGCGGCCCGGGTCCACCGGCCATGCAGGCCGTTCGGCAGCGGGTTGTAGACGGCATCGAGATCCGGGTCGGCGATCAGCGCCTCGTAGCTGTCGTGCACCCTCGCGATGTCGTGTTTGGCGGCGAAGGCCTGCGCGCGCGATGAATCGCGCGCCGCCACCGCGGCCACGACGACCTCGGCGTTTTCCTTGGCCGGGTTGATCAGAGCCATGCGGTGCGATGTTGGCCGCACCGAGGATGCCGATTCGAACCTGTCCGGACACGGATCGACGCTAGCACTGGATCGTCGCCGTCAATCTTTGTCGAGGGATTCCAGGTCGATATCGAAGAACGAAATGGGATCGAGGATGACGCCGGTTTCCTCGACGTAGCGGTCCCACAGCGCGAGGAGCTCGGCCAGCTTGTCGGGCCGCGCGGCGGCCAGATCGTCGATCTCGCCCGGGTCGGCGGACAGATCGTAGAGCTGCCAGGTGCCCGTGCCGTACGGCTCGGGCAGGTGCAGCGCCTTCCAGTCGCCCTGGCGAATGGCGCGGCGGCCGAACAACTCCCATCCGGTGCCGGTGTCGGCGTCGTGAACCGCCTCGGCGTCGCCGGACAGATACGGCACCAGCGAGCGGCCGCGCATGGGTGCGACCTCGCGGCCCCGGTAGTTCGGTGCCGGGATGTGTGACGCCGGCGAGTTCCAGCACGGTCGGGGCGATGTCCATGACGGTGCTGAACGCCGTGCCGATCTCGCCCTGCCGGGCGAAGCCCGGCCAGGTGGCGAAGCCGACCACGCGGATGCCGCCCTCGGCGGTGAAGGCCTTGTGCAGCCGCGACGGCGCGGTGGCGGCCTGCGCCCAGCGCGGGCCGTACCAGATGAACGAGTCGGGGCGGCCGAGATTGTCGAGGCTGTTGTCGCAGTGCTCTTCGATCTGCTGCGACGATCCGCGGACCAAGGATCGGCATCGCCTCGACGATCGCGCCCTCCGCGCCGTTGTCGGACAGGAAGATCACCACCGTGTCGTCGAGCTCGCCGGTCTCGGCCAGGTAGTCGATCACCCGGCCGATGTTCCAGTCCATCCGGTCCACCATCGCGGCGTAGACCTCCATGCTGCGGGCCGAGACGGCGCGCTGCTCGGTCGTCATGTCGGCCCATTCGGGAGCGTCGTCGGCCACCACCGGGTGCGGCGACGACATCGGGCGCGCACAGGCCAAGCTCCTTGAGTGCCGCGAGGCGCGCCTCGCGCAACGCGTCCGGCCCGGCGTCGTAGCGGCCGCGATAGGTGGCGATGGACTCGTCAGGTGCCTGCAGCGGCCAGTGCGGCGCTTGAAAAGGCAGATAGGCGAAGAAGGGACGCTCGTCATCCTCGCCACGTTCGCCGAAATAGCGCAGCAGCGTGTCGGCGTAGAAATCCGACGAATAGAAGTCGTCGCCGACAGTGACGAACTGGTCATCTTCGGCATAGAGCGCGGCGGGCGATCATCCCGGCGGCCGCGCCGCCGTAATGACTGGCGCCGGCGGGCAAAAGCGCGAACGAACGCTCAAACCCGCGGGCCCACGGTGACCTGTCGATCGTGTTGCCCAGATGCCACTTGCCCGACATCAGCGTCAGATAACCGGCATCGCGCAGCAGCTCCGGCAACGCCACGACCCGGTCGTTAAGATAGCCCTCGTAGCCGGGCGCGCCCCGGAATGCGGGGCCCGCGACCTCCAGCATCGTGCCGATCCCGGCGATGTGGTGATCGGTTCCGGTCAGCAGCATCGACCGGGTGGGCGAACAGGCCGGCGCGGAATGAAAATCGGTGAATCGGACCCCCGCGTAGGCGAGCCGATCCAGGTTGGGGGTGTTGATCTCACCACCGAAGGCGCCGATGTCGGAAAACCCGAGATCATCCGCCACGATCACCAAGAAGTTAGGCCGCTTCACGCTGAAGCATCCTGTCAGGTCTCGCTGTGGAATGGAACGTCAGCTCGCGCCTATCGCGCCACGACTAGGCTGGAGGCAGGCTCGGACACCGACAAAAGGGCGAAGAAATGTTGACACAGTTTGCGATGTCGATTCCGCTGATCGCCGCCCCGATGTCCGGTGGCCCGACCAACCCGGCGATGGTTTCGGCCGCGACTCGGGCCGGCGGCCTGGGCATGCTCGCGGCCGGGTACAAGACGGTGCAGGCCATCGAGGGCGAGATCAAAGCGGTTCGGGCCGAGGGAATCCCGTTCGGCGTCAACGTTTTTGTGCCCAATCCGTTGCCGGTCGACCCCGCCAGCTACCGGGCCTACGCAGCGGTTATTCAGCGGGAGGCCGACCAGTTCGACCTGACTCTGCCCCCGGATCCAATCGAAGACACCGACAGTTTTGACGAGAAGATTGCGCTCCTGCTCGATGACCCGGTCCCGATGGTGTCGTTCACTTTTGGTATCCCGCCGCGCCACGTGATCGCCGCGCTGCAGCAGGCCGGCAGCGCTGTCGTCCAAACCGTCACGACGGCAGAGGAGGCCATCCAAGCGCGAGACGCCGGTGTCGACATGCTTGCCGTGCAGGCCGCGGTGGCGGGTGGCCATTCCGGAACGCTTTCGCCGCGGCAGCCTGTGCAGCCCGTGCCGATCGTCGATCTCGTCAAACGGATCGTTGCGGCGGCGGGGCTCCCGGTATTGGCCGCCGGCGGGCTTGCCACCCCGGACGCCGTAGCCGACGTGATCCGCGCGGGCGCTACCGCGGCCGTCGTCGGCACGGTTCTGCTGCGGGCCAACGAAAGCGGCGCCTCAGCGACCCACCAGGCGGCCCTCACCGATCCCGTGCGCACCGAGACCGTCCTGACACACGCATTCACCGGGCGCCCGGCCCGCGGTCTGCGCAACGCTTTCATTGACGCCCACGAAGCGGAGGCGCCGTTCGGCTATCCCGCGATCCACTACCTCACCAGCCCCCTGCGCAAAGCCGCCGCGGCGGCGGGGAAGCCCGACTACGTGCACCTATGGGCGGGCACCGGATACCGGCACGCCACCGCTGAGCCTGCGGCCGACATTCTGCAACGGCTTGCGGCCGACCTCTGAACGGCGCGAGCAGGCGCAAAATCCCCAAAATCCTCGGCGTGTCGGGGGCTTTTGCGTCTGCTCGCGGGAGGGCGGTGACCGTCAGAAGGCGTCTGGGTCCCGCTGGACTTCGGCCGGCACCGGATGGCGGTACAGGGTGGAAGCATTCTCCCAGGTGAATTTGCGTATCGCGTCCGGTGGAAGATCGCCGATCTCCTCATGGATGGTTTCTTGCGTGTGCGGCCAGGTCGAGTCGCAATGCGGATAGTCGGCCTCCAACATGATGTTGTCCATACCGATCCGCTCCCTCTGCACGAATGACGACTTGTCCTCCACCGCGCAGAACCAGAAGTTTCGGGTGAAAACCTCTGCCGGAGTGAGCGTCTCCCCCAGCGCCTGCCAGGTGCCGTACATCGCGTGGTAGCTCAGCATGTGGTCGAGCCGATCCAGCAGCCCGGCGACCCACCCGATTCCGCCTTCCGACAGACAGATCTTGAGATCGGGGAATCTGGTGGGCAGGCCGGAATACAGCCAGTCCACGGCCGCCGAAATGGCGTAGGCGAAGAACAGCACGCCCTGGACATCCGGCGGCGCGTCCGCGGTGGTGGACGGCGACGAACCCGAGGATCCGATGTGCAGATTCACCACGGTGCCGGTCTCGGCGCACGCCGCCATTATCGGATCCCAGTGACCCGAGTGGATGCTGGGAAATCCGAGCATCGCGGGATTCTCGCTAAAGGTGACGGCGTGAAATCCGCGTTCGGCGTTCTCGTAGATCATTGTGGCGCCGAGCTCGGGATCCAGCAGCCAGGGCAATTGGCAGGGAATGATCCGGTCCGGGTATGACCCCGCCCAGACCTCGAAATGCCAATCGTTCCAGGCACGGACCGAGGCCAGCGCCAAATCGCGATCGGTGGTCACCTGCTGCAGCCGCTGCCCGGCGAACCCCGGCAAAAAAGAGGGGAAGTTGAGCGAGGCGTAGATGCCGTTCAGGTCCATATCCTTGACGCGGGCGTGAATGTCCCATGCACCCCTGCGCATTTCGTCGAACCGGACCGGCTCAAAGCCGTACTCCGATACTGGTCGCCCGACTACGGCGTTGAACCCGACATTGGGTAGTTCCTGGCCGTCATACAGCCACGTCTGTCCGCCGGTCTCGGTGTCTACGACTTTGGGCGCCCGGTCGGCGAACTTTCGTGACACACGGCCGGTGAACGTGTCCGGGGGTTCGACGATGTGATCGTCGGCGGAGATCACCGTGTAACGGCGTCGCGCCCGGGGCGGGTCGGGCAGAAACGTGACCGAGCGATCCTCGCCCGTCTTGGCGGTGGTGAAGTTCAGGTCGCCGGCCAGCTCGTCGATCGATTTCACTCGTTAGCCTCCTTGCGCGGCTGCCCGGTTGAGTGTGCGGACGAGGCATTCAGTGTGACGCCCCCGCTGACTGCCCACGTCCTCACTCGAGCACACCGGGATCGGCTTTGATGGTCATCCGGGCCGCCCCCGCCCAGTACACATCGGCGGCCCGCTCGATAAGCGAGCGTTGCATGCCGGCCATGTCCGACCAGTCCATCTTCAGCGGCTCCTGTCCGGTCAGCATGACGTCGTAGGCAAGCTTGCAGACCCGTTCGATCGACGCCGCCCGGTAGACGGCCTCGGCTAGGTTATGCCCGGTTGCGATGACGCCGTGGTTGGCCAGGATCGTGAGGTTGGCGTCGCCGATGCGCGCCGCCAGATCGATGGCGCCGGCCGGACTGTCGATTTCACCGCCGTAGGTGTCGACCAGACACAGGTCATCCACGAACAGCGAACCGGTCTGGTGCACCAATTCGGGAAGCCTGCCCAGCGCGGCGAGCACACACACGTAATAAGGGTGGTTGTGGATGACCACCCGGGCGTCGGCGCGGACGCGGTGCAGTTCGGTGTGTATGTGAATCGCGGGCGTGACGTCCCACCGGCCGCGCACCACCCGCGCGTCGCTGTCCACCACGCAGATATCCGACGCGCTCAGCTCCTGCCACCACAATCCCCACGGATTGACGAACATGTCCGTCTGTCCGTCGGGCTGCCAGGTGATGTGCCCGGCCATGTTTTCGGCGAATCCGATGCCTGCCAGATGGCGGAAGGCGACGGCGAGCGCCTGTTCGGAGGTCAGGTCGCCTCCGATCGGCGGCACCACCGACGGCGCCCACACTTCCAGGCCGCCTCGCCGCGGGTTAGGAGCGTTCATCATCGCCCTCCGTCCTCCAATCGGATACGACCTGGTTTTAATATCCTCGCGGAGTTCGCCTTTGGCGATCTTTCCGCCGGACGATCGGGGTAGCGCGTCGACGGCGATGAGTCGCTCGGGCAGCAATTCCTTGGAGACGCCGAGCCCCAACAGGTAGTCGACGAGCTCGGGCAGTTCAACACTCGAATTGTCGACGAATTCCGCGTAGACGCATACCTTTTCGCCGAAGATCGGGTCGGGCATCGCGACCGCCGCAGCGACCGCTATCGCGGGGTGGGTCATCACGGCGTCCTCGACCTGCGACGCGCTGATGTTCTTGCCGCCACGCAAAATGAAGTCCGAAGTTCGGCCGGTGACGCTCAGATAGCCGTCCGCGTCGATCTCGCAGATGTCGCCCATTCGCATCCACCCGTCGCGGGTGAAGAGCTTGTCGTGTTCGGTCCCGCCGAGGTAGCCGAGGCTTGTCGCTGGGCCCCGGCACGCCGGCTGGCCCCGCCCCGTCTCGGTGACGTCGCGATCGCCGTCGAACAGCCGGACCGCCATTTCGGGCACGATCCGGCCGCCAGTACGCAGTCGGTTTCGCAGCGAGTCATCTAGCGTCGTCCCGCTCAGTAGCCCGGTTTCGTTTGAGCCGTAGAACTGCAGAATCTTGGCGCCGGTGAGTTCCTCGAACTCCGCGGCGGGCCGATACGGCAGCGCCTCGCCACCCGCGAAAACCACGCGCAATGAGCTCAGGTCGTAGTTTCGGGATTCAGCGTCGGCCATCATCATCGTCAATTGAGTACTGACACAACATAAAACGGTGACCTCGTGCCGGGCTATCGCCTCGCATGCCGCCCTGGTGCTGAAACGTTCCATGATCACCGTCGTGGCGCCAAGGTAGATCGGAGTTGTGTGGCTGGTCCAGATTCCGAAGCCGAAAGGCATCGGTATGACGGGCAGGAATACGTCGTTGGCGGTCAGCAGCCCGTTGGCAACAGCCTTTTGGTGAAAGTAGTACCAGCGATTCTGGGTGTGCACCACGCACTTTGGCAAGCCGGTGGTCCCGGAGGTGGAGTTGATCAGAAAGACGTCGTCGGGTCCCAGCTGGGAGTCGACTCTGAGTGCCCTTGGCGCCGCGAAGACATTCAACCGCAGGGCGCCCCCCACCAGGCCCAAAACCAGCAGCGGCACTCCGGCCGCCGCGACCACCTGCGTCGCCACGTCGCTGCGCTGACTGTCGCAGATCACAATCTTCGGCTCCGAATTGCCCAGTATCGCGGCGACCTCGCGGGATCCGGCCCGTGCGCCGATACCGACGACCACGGCACCGCAGCGCTCGACTGCGACGAATAGCGCATGGATTGCCGCGGAGTCGCCGTGCCAGACCGCAACCCGATCCCCCGGACCGATGCCGACGCCGGCGAGCTGTTCCGCCAGAGCGGTTGCCGCGGCGTCGAATTCGCGCCACGTCATCGATATTCCATCGTAGTCGAGATACGCGACGCGGTCCGGTGACTGTGCGGCGTTGCGACGCACCCCATCGGACAACGTCGTGTCCGACCACCAGCCGGCCGCGCGAAACCGGGCTGGGTCCTCGTCGGTGAATGCCGGCGATCCCACGGTATCCAGCCCGCCTGCGCTCATCACCAAATCATAGGCTCAGCCCTGTCGGGAAATAAGCGGCCGTCGTCGCTACCCCCAACGCGCGTCGCCTCCGCGCGCTCTGGCAAACACTCCGTCGTAAACTAACACCGCTAACTTTCCGGGGCTAAGTTTAACCAGCGTATTCTCAGTTCAGAAGGGTATTGTCGTCCGGAGGAGCAAACAACTATGGCCGAGGAGTTGACACCTCACTTCGCCGATGTGCAGGCGCACTACGACCTGTCCGACGACTTCTTCCGATTATTTCTGGACCCCACCCAGACCTACAGTTGCGCATACTTCAAACGCCCCGGCTTCACGCTGGCGGAGGCGCAACTCGCGAAGATCGACCTTTCGCTTGGCAAGCTGGGCCTGCGGCCCGGCATGACATTGCTCGACGTCGGCTGCGGGTGGGGGGCCGCCATGCGTCGGGCCATCGAGATCTATGACGTGGACGTTGTGGGCCTGACGTTGTCGAAGAATCAGGCCGCGCATGTGCAGAAGACGTTCGACGAGATGGACACCCCGCACCGTAGGCGGGTGTTGCTCAATGGCTGGGAACAATTCGACGAACCTGTCGACCGCATCGTATCCATCGGTGCTTTCGAACATTTCGGCTACGACCGCTACGGCGACTTCTTCACGCGGGCCAACGACATCATGCCCGCTGACGGCGTCATGCTGCTGCACACCATCACCGGCCTTGACGAACAGGGGCTGATCAAGCACGGTTTGCCGATCACGTCCGAGTTCATTCGGTTTATCAAGTTCATCCTGACCGAGATCTTCCCCGGCGGCCAGACGCCGACGATCGAGATGGTGCAGGAGCATTCGGCGAAGGCGGGCTTCACGCTGACCCGCCGCCAGTCGCTGCAGCCGCATTACGCCAGGACCCTTGACCTGTGGGCCGAGGCCCTGCAGGCGCACAAATCCGAGGCCATCGAGATTCAGTCCGAAGAGGTCTACCAGCGCTACATGAAGTATCTGACCGGCTGCGCCCAGATGTTCCGGGTCGGCTACATCGACATCAATCAGTTCACCTTGGTGAAGTAGCCCAAGCAGGCCGAAGTAGAGCAGGCTTGATGAATGGGTGCGCAATGAAATACAAATCGCTGTGGCCGGGTCTGCTGATCGGCGCGGTCGCCGGCGCCGCCGGCACCACCACACTCAACGTCATCACCTATCTCGACATCGCCGTCCGGGGCCGGTCGACGAGCTCAACGCCGGAACGCACCGTCGACGCCATGGCGAGGCTGCTGCACCTGACGGTTCCGGGCAGCGGTGACGTGCTGGCGAATCGAATCTCGGGTCTCGGCGCGCTCACCGGGTATGCAGCCGGCATTGGCATGGGCCTGATTCTCGGGCTGGCCTACGCGCTGGGCTGGCGGCCCGGGCTCGTTGTCGGCACTCTTGTCGCCACAGCCTTGGCGTTGGTTGGCACCAACGGGCCGATGACCGTGCTCGGGGTGACCGACCCGCGAACCTGGGGTCTGGTCGGTTGGATCAGTGATGTCGTCCCCCACTTCGGGTACGGGATCGTCACCGCGCTGGTGCTGCACTACAGCTTCCGAAACACTCCCACTAGACGCTCGTCTAGCCCACTCGGGCAGTGACCGTATACCCTTGCTCGGTGGCGTCCACCAAAAAGCCGCGCACGCGCCTTGGCTCAAACCCGCGAAGTGCCTCGCAGATCCGAACGCTGCACGCCACCATGGACCTGTTCGCCGAATACGGTGTCAGCGCGACGTCGTACCAGATGATCGCAGACGCCGTCGGCGTCACCAAAGGCGCCATATACCATCAGTTCAAGACCAAAGACGAGATCATCATTGCGGTGGCGGAGATGGAGCTCGCCAGGCTCGAGGATGCACTTGAGGCCGCAGAGGCACTGGACTGCCCCATTAAAGCCCGCCAATTGCTGTTGAACCTCGTCATCGATCACGCCGTGGAACATCGCCGCGCGGCCAACACCCTACAATTCGATCCGGTGATCGTGCGCCTGCTTTCCGAACACGAACCGTTTCAGCGCTTCATCGAGCGGCTCTACGGGACGCTCGTCGGCGACGAACCCGGACCCGGCACCCAGGTCCGGCTGGCGGCGCTGACCTGCGTCGTCGGCGGAACAGTTTCCCATCCCCTGGTTGCGGACCTCGACGACGACACCTTGCGTGATCAACTACTGGATATGGCGAGGCGCATCGTCGGCCTCCCCGAGGCGACTCACCCCGAGACCGGCCGGAATCGTAACCGCAAACGGGTCACGGCCTGAGCCACGCGTGTCCGCGGCACGCACCGCAATCGGCGTCGTGACAACCCATTTCGGCATTTGAGCGATTCACTATTGACATCGCTAGACGTTCGTCTAGGGTTACTAGACGATCGTATAGTAACTGTGTAGATGGAGGCCCCGATGTCGTGGACCGAACAATTCATTGACGCGTTCAACACGCACCAGGTGGAGCCGATGCAGGCGATCTGCTCTCCGCACATCAAATGGGAAGACGTCTCCGGCCATATCGAATTCGAAGGCCACGACGGTGTCAAGAACATGGTGGAGATCACCCTGATGGCCGTGCCGGACTGCAAATTCACCCATCACAGTGGCATGCGGAACGGCAATCATTACATGGTCGAATGGACCATGTCGGGGACCGCGTTTGACATCGAGTTCGCCTGTCGCGGCGCCTCTGTCGGCGAGACCGACGACCAGGGTCACATTTTGCACAATCGCGATTACTGGGATTCCCGGTCGTTCCCGATGATGCCGGGCGGCCCGGTGAACCCCTCCCTGGAAGAGCTCCAGGCCGAGCACTCTTAACGCGCCCAACATTGCCACTACTCAGGCCCAACAGGAGGAGGCGCCATGGTGCCCGAGAAGCTCATCACGGCCGACTGCCATATCACCCCACCACTGTCGATAGTGAACGAGTTACCGGAGCATTACCGCGAGTATTTCCCCCGAATCGAGAAAGACGAGAGCGGCAATGACGTCTACAAGATGGGCCACATCGTCTCGCTTTCGATGATGACCGGCGAGGGCGCCGACTCCGACATCCAGGCCGACGCAACCGGCGCCGAGGGGAACGTCGTCAAGGAGGCCCACCTGAGCCTGGACGCCGCCGAGCAGCTGGCCGATCTGGAGCGCGACGGGGTCTGCGGCGCGGTGCTGATCGGGCGGATCGCGGATATGCCCAACGGGATTCCGGCCGATGCCGACACCGCCTATTGCAAGGTGGCCAATGACTGGCTGGCCGATCACTGGGGCCCCTATCTGGACCGCGTTGCACCCGGCATCCACCTGCCGTTCAAGGACATTGCCGCGTCGGTGGCGGAGCTGGAGCGCGCCGCCGGGATGGGGCTTCGTCCCGCGCTGCTGCCGGACGGCATCTTCGAACGCCCCTATTACATGCAGGAGTGGGAGCCCCTGTGGGAGGCCGCGGACAGCCTTCGGATTCCGATCACCATGCACGTGGGCGGGCTGCGCAGCCCGCTGGTCGGGCCGGGCCTGATGGCCTACCCCGGCCGTCAGGACATCGGCTGGTACATGCAGAGCTGCGGCATGGGCGAGACGCTGGGATGGCTCACCTATAGCGGCGTTTTCGAGCGCTATCCGAACCTGCATGTGGTCTGCACCGAGGGCTACGCGGGATGGCTGGCCTTCGCGATGCAGTTCTACGACCATCACTTCAGCCAGAGCCGCCTGCACCAACTGGGCATCGACGACCTGATGGGTCCGGCCAAGATCGACGTGCACCCGAGCTATTACCTGAAGCGTCAGGCGCACGCCACCTTCATGTGGGACCCGCTGGCGATTCGGTCGCGCGACATCACCGGGCTGGACTGCTTGATGTGGGGCAACGACTATCCCCATCACGAGGGCTCGTTCCCCTTCTCGGCAGACTGGATCGAGAAGCAATTCGACGGCGTTCCCGCCGATGAGGTCGACCAGATCTGCCGGGGCAACGCCGCGGAGATCTTCGGGATCAAGGTCTGACCGCCAGGTGTCCCAGATAAACCACGACATCACTGGGCAATTCCGTCTGGACGGCAAGACCGCCCTCATCACCGGCGCCGGAAAGGGCATCGGCCGGGGAATAGCGCTGGCCTTCGCCCGAGCGGGAGCGGACGTGGCGCTCGTCGCCCGCACCAAGGACGACCTCGAATCCGTCGCCGGCGAGATCCTTTCCGGCGGTGGAAAGGCGGTGGTGATCCCGGCCGACGTCACCGACATCGACGGCCTCAAGGATGTCGTCGACCAAACCGTCGGTGCCCTCGACGGACTGGACATCGTCGTGAACAATGCCGGCGGTGTCGAACAGCTCGGCACCTACACGGACATGACCGTCGCGATTTTGGAGAGTGCGTTTCGCTTCAACGTGTCGGCGCCGTTTGAGCTCGGCCGGCATGCGTTGCCGCACATGCTCGCTCGCGGGGGCGGCGCGATTGTCAACATCGGATCGATGTCGGCAATGCAGAACGAGCGCGGCTTCCTGCCGTACAGCCTGGCCAAGTCGGCGCTGGGCAAGTTCACCCAGCTTGCGGCCATCGAACTCGCGCCGAGGGTACGAGTCAACGCCATTCTGCCCGGCTGCGTGGAAACCGAGGCGCTGAGCGGATTCATGGATGCGATGCCCGAGGTACGGGAGAGCTTGCAATCGAAGACACCGATGCGGCGCAACGGCACACCGGACGACATCGCCTCCGCTGCCTTGTTTTTCGCGTCGCCGGCTTCGTCTTGGATCACCGGCAAGCTGCTCGAGGTCGACGGTGCCGCCCCGGCAGGGCTCTTTCCGAACGAATCACCCGATCTGTAAAGAGGGTTGCACAGTGCAAGACATTCGATTCGACGGCGACGTGATCATTGTCACCGGGGGCGCCGGCGGGATCGGCCGCTCGCAGGCCATCGAGCTGGCCCGGCGGGGAGCGCGCGTCGTGGTCAACGATCTCGGCGGCAGCCCCCGCGGTGGCGGCGCCGACCCCACGATGGCCCAAGCCGTGGTCGACGAAATCGTCGCTTCGGGCGGTGAAGCGGTGGCCAGCGGGTCGAACGTATCCTCCGATGCAGGCCCACAAGAGATCGTCGATTCCGCGATGGACACCTGGGGCCGCGTCGACGGACTGATTCACAACGCGGCGATCGTGCTGGACGACCACTTCGAAGACGTCACCGACGCCGATCTCGATAGCATCCTGGCAGTGAATCTGCGCGGCACCTTCCGCACGGTTCGGGCCGCCTACCGGGCCATGAAGAATGGCGGCGGAGGTCGCATCGTGACGCTGACGTCGGCATCGGGCCTATCCGGCGCGTTCGGGCAGGCCGCGTACGCCACCACCAAGATGGGCGTAATCGGTTTGACGCGCTCGGTGGCGTGGGAGGGCACGCGCTATGGCATCCAGGTGAATGCCCTTGCGCCCGCGGCCTTCGACACTAGGCTGTTCTCGGTGTTCACTCCGGAGGGCGACGCGGCGCTGCGCGGACGGCCGCCCGAGCTGGAAATCTCACTGGACTCGGCCGAATACATCGCGCTGCTCACCGCGAGCCGGGTGACGCCGATGGCCCTCGCCCTCGTGCACCGTAGCTGCCCGGCGACCGCGCAAGTTTTCGGCGCAACCGGCGGTTATTTCTGCCGCTACGCGATCTCACACACCGAGGGCGCGACGTTCGGTCCCCACCCGACCGTCGAGGACGTCGCCGGGAACTGGGACCGGATTCAAGATCGGTCGCTGCCCAACGAACTCGATGGCGAAGCGATGGCGTGGGGTGTGCGCGCGTATTCGAGCCGCCTCCAAACGCTTGCCTTGGAACTTGCCCCAGTACTCGAGACACCGGAAGTAGCACATGGCTGAGGGCCCCCTCAGGGTGCCAAAAGTTGTGGTCTGGTCGACAGGCGGCATCGGCTCCATCGCGGTGCGCGCGGTAGCCGAAAACCCCGGCACCGAACTGGTCGGGGTGTGGGTCCACTCCGACGAGAAGGCGGGCCGCGACGCCGGCGAGCTCGTCGGCATCGGCCCGATCGGCGTAGCGGCGACGAACGACGCCGACGAGCTGATCGCGCTGAAACCGGATTGCGTCGTGTACGCGGCCATGGGGCCGGAACGGGATGCCGCAGCGGTACCCGACTATGTGCGGCTGCTGGAAGCCGGCATCAACGTCGTCACCACCACCGTGCACCGCCTGATCTATCCGGCGGGTTTCGAGCCCGACGTGTGGAGGGAGCAGCTGGAACACGCCGCCGCGACCGGAGGAGCCTCGCTGTACGCCAGCGGCATCGAACCCGGTTTCGCCGCGGACCATCTGGTGTTGATGCTCGCAACCCAATCGAAGTCGATCCGGCGCATCCATGCCGCCGAGATCGCGCTCTACGACGACTATCCCGTCGTGGAAACTATGTCGGACGCCATGGGCTTCGGCCGGCCGCTCGACTATCCCGCGCTGCTTTCGCTACCGGGCACCATCTCCTTCCAGTGGGGCCCCGGACTGCGCCTCATCGCCCACGGCCTCGGCCTGGAGATCGACGAGATCAGAGAGAGGTTCGACAGGGTGGCGACCGACCGCGATTTGCACGTCGCCTTCGGCACGGCCGAGGCCGGCACCTGTGGTGCGCTGCGCACCCAGGCCATCGCCGTGATCGACGGCCAAGAGGTGATCATCATCGAGCACGTCAACCGCCTGGCTCCCGACCTCGCGCCGGAGTGGGGCGAAGGCGCGCAGCGACCCGTCTACCGAATACGTATTGAGGGCGAACCAGACATCAGCTGCGACATGACGGCCAGCCTGGACGATCCGAAAGCATCCGGGTCCGTGATGGAATCGGGCGCGGGGGCGATGGTGTCGACGACGATGCGCGTCGTAAACGCCATACCCTATGTCGTGGAGGCGAAGCCGGGGTTGCTCAGCGCCCTCGATCTACCACTCACCCTCCCCCGCAACGTTTTGCGCTGATCCTTCTTCCGCCGCCAGCCCGCGGTTGCAAGCACGATGCGGCTATTGTCAGTCTGTGCTTCTTGGTTTCCTTCTCGCTCTGGGCTGCTCGGTCTGTTACGGCACGGCCTCGGTGCTGCAGGCCATGGCGACGCGATCGGTGGATGCCGGTGGCGGCAGTTCGGGCGTCGACGCTGCCTTGCTCGTACGCGCGCTGCGACAGTGGCGTTATGTCGCGGGCCTTGCTCTTGATGGGCTCGGCTTTCTGCTGCAGGTGGCGGCGCTGCGGTTGGTGCCGATTTATGTCGTCGCGGCCGCGCTCGCTGCCTCGATCGCGGTCACCGGCATCGTGTCGGCGTGGGTGCTGTCCGCAAAGCTGTCACCGGCCGAATGGACGGCCGTGGGTGTCGTCTGCGTCAGCCTCTTCGTCCTGGCCCTGGCCGCCGGACCCGGACACTTTCGTCGCGCCCCGGCCGGGCTGGGTTGGGCGCTGCTGGGTGTGGTCGCGGCGATATTCGTTGCCGGTTACTTCGCCGGACGACTGGGCGACCGCCAGCGCGGATTTGCCTTGGGTCTTTGTGCCGGAAGCGGCTTCGGTGTTGTGGAGATCGGGGTGCGCCTGCTCGATCAGATCGATCCGACCAAACGCGCGTTCTACACCAATCCCGCCCTGTACGCGTTGCTGGCGGGCGGGGCCGCAGGGTTTCTCTTGCTCACATCCGCCTTGCAACGCGGATCGGTGACCACCACGGTGGCCGCGATGGTTGTGGGTGAAACGATCGCACCCGCGCTGGTCGGGGTGCTCTGGCTCGGTGACAACGCCCGCGACGGCCTCGGCTGGGTCGTTGTCGTCGGATTCGTCGTGGCTGTCTCCGCGACGCTCGTGCTCGCCCGGTTCGGGGAAGCACCGGAACCGGCCTAGCCTATTCAGGCAATAGTGAAGGTCGTGCCACGCGGCGGTCGCGACCACAACACGCCGCCCTGCGCACTGACACCCGCGGCAATCAGCTCACGCTTGAGGATCTTGTTGGTGGCCGTCACGGGCAGGTCATCATTGATGCGGACGTAGCGTGGCCACGCCTTGGGTGACAAGTCGGGTTGCGTCGCGAGGAACTTCTCGAATTCGGCGGGCTCCAGATGCATTCCGTCCCGCAACACCAGGGCGGCCATCACCTGGTCGCCCACCCGGTCATCGGGCACGGCGTAGACCGCCAGCTGGCTGACCTGCGGCAGCCGCACCAGGATCCGCTCGATCGGGGCCGCTGCCAAGTTTTCGCCATCAACCCGCATCCAGTCCGCGGTTCGGCCGGCCAGGTAGATCCAGCCCTCGGCGTCGCGGTAGGCCAAATCCCCGGACCAGTACATGCCATGGCGCACCCGCTGGGCCGTCGCCGCCGCGTCGTTGTAGTAGCCGACGAACGGCCCGGCGCCTTGGGTGTTGACGAGTTCACCGACCGCATCGTCAAAGTTGGTCAGCGCGCCGTGTTCATCGAATTCCGCGACCGCGCATTCCTTCAAGGTCGTTGGGTTGTAGATGGCCACACCGGGATAGGGCTTGCCGATCGAGCCGGGCGGGGTGCCGTCCTCGCGCACAACGATCACCGCGAACTCGCTGGAGCCGAAGGCGTCGACAACGCGGCATCCGAAACGCCTGCCGAATTCCTCGATATCGCGATCGGTCGCCTCGTTGCCGTAGGCCAACCGGAGCGTCGTGTCGGCATCGTCTGACCGCTCAACAGTGGCCAGGAGTAAGGCCAGCGGTTTGCCGACATAGCTCATGTACGTCACGCGATAGCGGCGGACGTCGTCGAGGAAGCGCGATGGCGAAAATCGGGCTGGGACCATGGTGGCGCCACTGTTGATGGCCACCGCCCAAGCGGCGGCAATGCCGTTGGAATGAAACAGCGGCATCGACAGATAGCAGACGTCGTCGGCGGTGACATCGAACTGATAGACCAGGCTGGCGCCGCACATGATCGCCATCCCGTGCGCCAACTGGACGGTCTTGGGATCTCCGCTGGTGCCAGACGTGAAGATCATCATCAGGGTGTCGGCGCCGACGACCTCGCGATGCGCGACCAGAGGTGGCGCCGCAGCTACTGCGTCGGCGTAACGCGTCCCTTCGACCTCGAGAACCTGAATTCCACTGAGATCCAAGCCTTCCAGTAGAGATAGGTGCGCGACGTCGACGAGAAGGATTTGACAGTCGGATCGCCGAACATCGCCCAGCAGGGCCGCCCCGCGCCGGGTGGTGTTGATCCCACACAACACGTAGCCGCCTAGGGCGGCGGCGGCCATGGCGCGAAGCATCGCGGGCGAATTCGTGAGCAGCGCGCCGACATGCAGCGGGCGCGCCGCGTCGGCGAGGGTGATCATGGCGGCCGCCTCGGCTTCGGCCTCGGCAAGGTGTTCTCGCCAGGTCCAAACCCGATCCCCGTACGCGACCCCTGGTGTGTCGTCGTGTCTACGCTGGCGCAGTAGTTGCTGGACTGTCTCCACTGTGTCAATTCCTTTTGGCGTCGAGCAGCTCCCGCAGGTCGCCGCATACCAGGTCGCGTGCTCTTTCCGCCGGACCGAAGGATTGGATCGTCATGAAGCCGTGGAACAACTTGGCGAAGTCGCGATGCATGACGGGCACTCCGGCGTCGCTCAGTCGCCGCGCGTAATCGCACCCTTCGCTGTGCAACGGATCGCGGCCTGGCGGTGATGATAACCGCGGGCGGCAGGCCCGCATGCGAATCCGCGCGAGCCGGGGCCACCAGATAAGGTGGTGCGAAACCCTCTGCGCCACCGAGGTACTGGCGCCAGTACCACTGCATGGCGGCTCGGGTGTTGAAGTAGCCGGTGCCGTAGCGGCGGTAGCTGTCGGTGTCGCAGGAAGGGTCGATCGCCGGGTAGAGCAACAGCTGGGCGGCGGGCGCAGTGACCGCGCGGTCGCGGCACAGAATGGCGGTGACCGCGGCCAGGTTGCCGCCGGCGCTGTCCCCGGCGATCGCAATCCGCGTCGGATCGATGCCGAGATCGGCTCCATGTTCGGCGACCCAGCAAAACGCGGTGAAAGCGTCGAGCACCGCCGCCGGTGCGCGATGCTCAGGAGCCAGGCGGTAGTCCACCGACACCACCACCGCCCCGCTGCCGCGTGCCAGGGCACGGCAGAACCCATCGTGGGATTCAATGTCGCAGAAGACGAATCCACCGCCATGGCAAAACACGATCCCAGGGAGATCGTCGGTCGACGCGCCGTGCGGGTAGTAAATCCGCACCGGGATCGCGCCGTCGGAGCCGGGCACTGAGGTGTCGACGGTGTTTCGAACGTCGTCCACATTGTTTACCGGCGCCCGCCTTTGGGCTACCGCGGCCCGCGCCTGCGGGCCGGTCATGTTCTCCACATGCGGGAAACCGGCGTTGAGTTGGTCCAGCATCGCCTGTACGTCCTCGTTCACGCCGGCCGATACTTCAGCAGGGTGATGCCGGCTTCGGGCTGGTCGCAGAACACGGGCTGCAACCGCATCCCGATCTGAATATCACTCGGGTCCACATCGACGAGTTCGGTGCTGATGCGGGGTCCGGCATCCCACTGCACCACCGCCAGCAGCTGTGGCAGCGCATCGGCCCACGGCGGACCGGTCGGGCGGCGGGCGACCGTGTAGGTGTACAGCGTTCCGGCGCCGTCGATTTCGCGCCATTCCAGGTCGTCGGCCAGGCTGCCGGGCGCGAGGGTGCGCGGATAGAAGACATAGCGGTCCAGGGAAGGCGAGTACTGCACCAGGATCCGGTGCTGCGCCAGGCTGTCCCAGAAGGGCTGGGACACCGGCGTGGGCTCGGGAATCGGACGTGCATCACTAGTCCCCCACCATCAGCAGCGCGACCTGCTCACTCATGATGCCGCCGTTGCCGGTGACGAACGCGGTGTCGCAGTCCGGCACCTGCGCGTCGCCGGCGCGGCCCATGACTTGGCGCGCACCGTCGACGACATGATGCATGCCGCCGGCCATGCCGGCCTGCCCGAAGGACAGCTGACCGCCCGCGGTGTTCAGTGGAAAGTCACCGCGGTAGGTCAAATCGTGTTCGGCAATCCACGACATGCCTTTGCCTTTGGCGCAGAAGCCGGCATCTTCCAGGCTCATCAGCACCGTGATGGTGTAGCAGTCGTAGATCGACGCGACGTCGACGTCGGATCGGCTCAGCCCCGCCATCGCGAATGCCTTATCGGCGGCGCGCGCGATGGGCGTGCGCAGCAGGTCGTCCGCGTAGGTCGGGGTCTTGAAGGCGATGTGTTCGCCGAATCCGGTGATCCAGACCGGACGGTGGCGACTTTGGCGCGCGATGTCGGCGTTGGCGATCAGCACCCCGACACCGCCCTGGACGCGCATCACCGTCTCGAGCATGTGGATCGGGTCGGCGATCATCGGGCTGCCCAGAACGTCATCGACGGTCAGCGGCGTGCCGTGGAAGACCGCGCCCGGATGTGCGCACGCGTTGGTACGTTGGTCGACGGCGATCTTGGCGACGGCTGCCGGGTCATAGCCGAACTCCGCGGCGTAACGCTGGGCGATCTGCGCGTACGGCGCGTTCTGGCCGACGTTGCCGTACGGGATCTCGAACTCGGCCTGCGGCGACCCGTAGTTGTTTGACGACGCCCCATACCAATTCGGGGCCGCCGGTGGGGTCTTCGGCGACTGTGGCAGTGACTGTCGATCCGGGTACCACGGCCAGCACCGCGTCGCAGATGCCGAGTTCGACGGCGGCCGCGGCCCGCCACACCATTCCCGCGGACGTGGCGCCGCCCAGGTCGACGCGCTCACCGAAATCCAGAGCAAGGCCGAGGTATTCGCACAGGGTGGCCGGCGCGAACATCGCCGACTCGGCGATGCCATGGGTGAGCAGGCCGTTGATGCAAGCGGGATCTATCCCCGCGTCTTCGACCACCAATTTCGCCAGCAGCGCGTATTGGTCAAGGGTGAACAGCGGCGGTCGGCTCGGCCGGCGTTCGGCGGGCAACTCGGCGATGCCGATGATGGCCGCCTCGCCGCGCAGCCCACTCACGACGGCGTCTCGCGCCGAGGAAGCTCGACGGTTGCTGTGCCCGGCATGAGCACCGTGTCATCGCGGCGGCCGGCGATATCGAGGTCCACTAATCCGGCGCCCCCATCGCCGAGGCGCTTGCCGGTGACTTCCCCACCGAAGGTGAGTAGCTCACCTGGATACGCAGTCGCCCGGTTCTGTACCGAGTACGACACCAGGCGGCCGCGTCCGCCGATCCAGTCCCCGATCGCGCGAGCCAGCAGCGCAGCCTGTAGCGGCCCTTGCACCAGCACGTCGTCGTAGCCTTCGACCGTCTGCGCCCAGTGCTTGTCGTAGTGAATGCGGTGACCGTTGTAGGTGGCGGCGCTGAAGAAAAACAACTGGGTCTCATCGACGGTGACGGGTAGCGGGGTCAGCTGCTCACCCACACCGACGTCTTCGTAGAATAGCTGCTCATCCCATGGCACTCCTAGGGTCGGGCGATCATCGATGTCGACGCTTCGGCAACCAGATCGCGGTGCTGGTTGTGGTAAACCGTGCGCCAGGTAACCAGGACGAATCTGCCAGAGCGGCCTTGCTTTTCGACGATCGACTCGATGGTGCGGACCATTTCGATATCGTCGCGGTGATATGCGGGCAGGTGGAAGGTAAAGCTCTCCCCGCCGGCCATTCGCTTCGGCGCGCGGGGAAACGCGAGACTCCCCGACACCGCGCCGGACGAGCCGTCAGCGCGAAGTGAATCGAGAGCCGCGACGCCCAGCACCGCGTACTGCAGGAACAGTGGGGGGCAGATGATGTCGCGAAAACCGTTCGCCCGGGCGTAATCCGGATCGAAATACAACGGGTTGTGGTCACCGACCGCCGCCGCCCAGCGCTGCCAATCGCGCCGGTTCACCTCACCGCTCGCTGAGGCGGCCACGGTGCCGACTCGAGATGCCGTTTCGGCGTCGATCAAGGTGTCCTCGCTCAACTGGCTCCCCTTTCCTGTCCGGTCTCGGCCAAGCATTCCTCCAGCCACGCCGCGGCGACGTCAGATGTTCCACCAAACGTCGAGCCGAACCTTGCCCGTTCGCTCCACAGATGCAGATCGGTCTCGGTCACGTAGCCGATCCCGCCGTGTAATTGGTGGGCGTCCAGGGTTATCAGCCTGGCCGCGGCGGCGGCATGCATACGCGCGATGGCGGTTTGCCTGGTGGCCGTTCGACCGCGCCCTATCCAAAAGACCGCCGAGAGCGCGGCCAACCGCGCCGCGGCCAGCGCGATGTGCATGTTGGCGATCAGATGTTGCGCCGCCTGGAAGGACGCGATCGGCCGCCCGAACTGGTGGCGCAGCTTGATGTAATCGACGGTGCGGTCCAGCACGGCCTGCCCGACCCCGACCAAGTCGAGCGATCCCAATGCCACTGCGGAGTTGGCTAACCGGCGCAGCGCCGGCGGCGCAACCCCGTGATCGTCGCCGAGCAGTGCGCCAGAGGTTACCGCCACATCGTCGAAACTTACTGCGAAGGCGCGGTGCCCGCCCGCCATCGCGAGGGCTTCCACGCTCACGCCTGTCGCGCCGGTGTCGACGACGAAAACGAGCGTGCGAGCGGCTGCCCCGTCGAACCCCGTGTCGGCGGCCGAAACCACGACGAGGTCCGCGACGTCCGCGTCGGCGACGTAGTCCGCAAATCCGGTCAGCCGCCAGCCGCCGCCCGCGGCGGGATGGGCGTGCAGCACGGGCGACACGACCCCGGCGTCGCGGGCATTCCATAAGGCGGTGGTGCCGCGGGCGCGCCCGCCGGCCAGCCCGGGCAGCCATGCGGCCCTGATATCCGGGGAACCGAGCTGCTCGATCGCAAGCACGGCCGCGACGGCGCTGTGCACCGTCGTCGGGCACAGCGCGCGACCGGCCTCGGTGAAAAAGACGGCGAGATCGTCAAGCGAACCGTCGGAGCCGCCGTACTCCTCGCCGATGGACAGCCCGAATACCCCGGCGCCCGCCAACGCCTTCCACAGCGCCGGCGTAGTCCGGTCGGCGCTGGGCTCGGCCAGTGCCCGTACCAAAGTCGGGGGGCATTCCGCGGCCAGCAGCGCACGCGAACTGGCGGCGAATTCGCGTTGCTCGGCGGTCAGCGTCGCTTTCATAATTGAGAGGATCCCGGCTCGTGTCTCGTCAGCGCCCGTAGGAGGGCATGCCGTGGCCGCGCTGGGCGATGATGTCGCGCAGCACCTCGTTGGTGCCGCCACCGAAACGCATCAACGGCGCTGCCCTGTATAGGCGTTCGAACTTGCCCGCCATCGGCGCGTCTTGGCTGCGGTGCGCCAACAATCCGTCTGGGCCGAGCAGGTCGAGGGCCAGTTCGGCGATGCGTTGGCGCAGCTCGCTGGTGAAGATCTTCTCCACGCTGACCTCCACCGTCGGGATAACTCCACTGTCCAGGATCGACGCGGCCTCATAACCCATCAGCGTGGCCACCTCCACGTCGGCCTCGGCCTGCGCCAGCCGCCGGCGGAGGGCGGCATCTCGGCCGGGCACCGTGCCGTCACGGCGCGGGCGGAGGGCGAGTTCGTTCAAATCGTCGACGGCGCGGCGCAGATCGCCCGCGTTGGTCAGCGCGCCACGTTCGAGGTCGAGAGCGCCGGTGATGTACGTCCAGCCGCGGTTCTCCTCGCCGATCAGATTGGTCAGCGGAACCCGCACGTCCTGGAAGTGCACTTCGTTCGTGCGATAGCCCGACCACGCGTACAGCGGGCGGATTTGCAAACCCGGGCTGTCGATCGGGACGATGATCACCGAAATACCCCGATGCCGGGCACTCTCGGGATCGGTGCGCACACAGAGCCATTCGTGAGTGGCGCGCTGCGCCCCGCTGTTCCAGATCTTGCTGCCGTTGATCACCCATTCCTGGCCATCGCGCACAGCGCGGGTGCGCAGGCTGGCCAGGTCCGTTCCGGCTTCGGATTCCGAATAGCCGACGGCACAGATCATTTCGCCGCTGCCGATCGGCGGCAGCCACTCAGATTTGTTGCGCTCGGTGCCGTGGCGGATGATCATCGGCGCCACGGAAGTGACAGTCAGGTCCGGTCCGGGCACACCCCAGTATTCAAACTCGCTCATCAGCAGATGCTGATGAACGGCACCATGTCCAAGACCCCCGTACTCGCGGGGCCAGTTCAGCCCGAACCAGCCTTTTTCGCCGATCTTGCGGCGAAACCGCGCCACCTCTCCGTCGGGGCCGCCGGGAAACTCCAGATCGTGCTGGGCAAGTTCAGCTCGTAAATCCGGGGTGACGTTGGCATCGAGGAATTCGCGAACCTCGGTCAGCCACGCACGCTGCTCAGCATCGAACTCGAAGTCCACTCCCGACCTTATCTCTCCCTCGAACGTCGACTTGTCGGCCCGGAATTGGGCTTTTCAGCACGACAACTCGACGTTCGGCCGCTTGGAAAAAGCTATCAGCCGCCCTTCAGGCGAATCTTCCAGCGTACGAACCCGAGATAGAAGATGCTGATTGTGGCCAGCATGCCGATGTCAAACCACCAGGTGCCGGCGTTGTGCTCCCAGTGCGAGTCCTTCGGCGTCTGTGGACCGGGTTGCAATGTCGTCAGGTCGACCGTGGACGCTGACGTCGCGAATCCCCATCTTGCCGGTGTTACCCATGACATCTGGTCGAGCCCAATGCGATCGGTTACCGGAATCATGCCGCCGGAGAACACCAGCTGCGACATCACCGCCACCACCAGCAGGGGCATGATCTGATCGTTGGACTTGGCAACAGCCGACAATGCCAACCCGAGCATCGCCGAGGCGACGGTGGTCAAGGCGACGTCCACGAACAGCTCGAGTCCGGGACTGCCTATCGCCGCGGCGCCCCGTGTCGGACCGCCCTTGCCAAGCAGCGCGATGATTGTCACGATCCCCGACTGGACAATCGCGAACACGGTGTAGACGCAGACCTTCGCCAACAAGTACGCGGACGTCGACAGGCCGACGGCCTGTTCGCGTATGAAGATCGCGCGTTCACCGATCAGATCTCGGATGGTCAACGCCGTCCCCATGAACACCGCCCCGACGTTCAGCAGCACCAGAATCTGCCCGGGTTCGCCGGGTGCGATACCCAGCGGGTTCGGGACGCCGAATCCGACATCCCCGGGCACCGACATCGACAGCGAACCCATGATGAACGGCAGCAATGCCAGGAAGGCGAAATAGCCGCGGTCGGAGACGATCAACCGGATCTGGCGTCGGGCGATCGTGGAGAACTGCCGGAACAGGCTCGTTTGCGGTGGATCACCCAGCTCCGCGGGCTTCTCGGCCGCGGGCGCCGGCGGCGGCGGACCCGTGTGCGCGAGGTACCGCGCCTTTGCCGCATCGGGGTCGCCCGCGACCGAGCTGAAAATATCGGCCCAGTTCGTCGTGCCCATGGCCGCGCCGATCTGGCTGGGTGGCCCGCAGAACGCGGTCTTGCCGCCGGGAGCCAGCAGCAGAACCTGATCGCAGACGTCCAGGTAGGTCAGCGAGTGGGTGACCACCAGCACCACACGGCCGGCGTCGGCCAGCTGGCGCAGCATGGTCATAACCTGCCGGTCCAGGGCAGGGTCCAGTCCCGAGGTGGGCTCGTCGAGGATCAGCAGCGACGGGCCGGTCAGCAGCTCCAGCGCCACCGACGCACGCTTGCGCTGACCGCCCGACAGCTTGTCGACTCTGGTCTCGAGATGTTTGGTCATCTCGAGTTCCTCCAGCACGCGGGCGACCACCTGGGCGCGGTCATCGCTGGTGGTGTCCGGCGGCAGCCGCAGTTCGGCTGCGTACCCCAGCGCCTGTTTCACGGTCAGCTGCCCGTGCACCACATCGTCCTGCGGCACCATGCCGATTCTGCTGCGCAGCGACGCGTACTCGGCGTGAATGTTGTGGCCCTCGAACGTCACCGTGCCATCGGTGGGCTGGGTGTATCCGGCCACCAATCGGGCGAACGTCGACTTACCCGCACCGGAGGGACCAATGACGGCCGTGAGCGTTCCGGGTTGCGCGGCCAACGAGATGTCGTCCAGCAGCGTCTTGTTGTTCTCGATCGTCCACGTCACCCGGCGCACGTCGAGGCCCCCGGTGCGCGTCGCCGCCGTGCTCTCGTTCCGGCGTGCCAGCGTGCCGTCACTGAAGATCAGGTCGATGTTGCCGATCGTGACGACGTCGCCGTCGTGGAGCACCGCCGTCTCGACCCGTGCCCCGTTGACGAAGGTGCCGTTGATGCTTCGGTTGTCCCGGATCTCGGTACCGTGGGCCGTCTGGACCAGCATGGCGTGATGCCGTGAGGCCAGGACCTCGGGGATGACGATGTCGTTGTCGTCCGCCCGGCCGATTCTGATCGCGCCCGCCGGCACGTCCGCCCGGCCCGACCGCAGGATCTTGATCATCGATGTGGCGATGTTGGTATCGCCGCCGATGCGGCCGGTCTCTCCGGCCGACGAGGGCGGAACGGGTGCGGGCTCGGGCGGCGGCGTCGCGGCAGGCACCGGCGTGGGTGGACGATAAATCTGCGGCGTCGGCTGCGGTCCGGTTTGTGGGCGGGCCGGTTGGCCGGCGGTCGGGTACTGCGGTTGCGACCCCGACGGATGGCTGGGTAGCGGGCCGCTGGGGGGCTGCGACGGCAACGGACCACTGGGCGTGGCCGGAGGGTGCAATCGCGATGTCTCCGGCGCGGACTGTTGCGGGGGGCTGGGCCACGATGGGCCGGTCTGCGGCGGGGCCACCGGCGGTTGTGCCGCGGTGATCAGGTTGCCGATCGGAATCGATGCCGTCAGCGGCGGGCGTCCGGCCGAGCCCTGGTGCCGCCCGACCTCGAAGGTCAGCGCGGGGCCGTCCGGGTTGCCGATATTGACCCGCTGGCCGTCCTGGATGTCGACGACCGGCACCCGACGGTTGTTGACGTACAACCCGTTGAGGCTGCCGTTGTCGATGGCCAGCCATCGGCCCTGGTCGAATCGCACCAGTAGGTGTGCCCGGGAGATCAGCGGATGCGCAACGCGGACGTCAGCCCGCAGGTCACGTCCGATGATTACGTCGTTGCCCGCGGCAAAGGTGCGCTCGGATCCGTCGTACCGCACGGTCAACACAGGTGGGGCTGGTCGGCTCATCAGGACCAACTCTATCCATCCGGGCCGTCCGCAGGGCAGTGGACATGATTTATGGCCAACGTTTCACCAGAAGGGCCGCATCACCCAGCGTTTGGGCGTGTGGCAGCAGCTCGCGATGATCAAAGATGTTGGGCATGGATGAGCTAATTCCCGCCGGCCGCCTGCTGGTCGACCGGGTGGCAGTGGTGACGGGCGGCGGCGGCGGTATCGGCGCCGCGACTTCCCGGCTGTTCGCGCGACACGGCGCCCACGTGATGGTCGCGGATATCGACGGCGATCTCGCCCGGCGCACGACCGCCGAGATCACGGCGGCCGGCGGGTCGGCCCTGGCGCTCGTCACCGACGTCCGCGACGCCGACCAGGTCGCCGCACTGGCGCGGTCGGTGCTGGACCGCCACAACCGGGTGGATGTGCTGGTGAACAATGTGGGCCATTGGCTGCGCCACCCGGGAAACTTCGTCGACACCGACCCGCAACTGTGGGATGAGCTCTACCGGGTGAACCTGCACCACGTCTTCCTGGTCACCCACGCGTTCCTGCCGACGATGATCGATCAGCGCGCCGGCGCGATTGTCAACGTCTCGTCTGTCGAAGGACTGCGCGGCTACCCGGAGGATCCCGTTTATGCCGCCTTCAAAGCGGCGGTCATTCATTTCACCCGCAGCCTCGCGGTGCAGGTGGGCCGCGACGGTGTGCGGGTCAACGCGATCGGCCCCGACGTCACCGAATCGCTACAGGTGCCCTACTCACAGTGGCTGTCCGCCGAGGAACACCAGCAGTGGCCGCAGTGGGTTCCGGTTGGACGGATGGGGGCGGCCGAGGACCAGGCCGGAGTAATCCTCTTCCTGGCATCCGACCTGTCCGCGTTCGTCACCGGCCATACCATTCCGACCGACGGCGGCACCGGGGCAGCGGGCGGATGGTTCCGCTCGTCACGCCGGCCCGACCGGGAATGGACGAACAGACCGATCGCGCCCTGAGGTCAGACGTATTGGGCGACCCCGTTGCCGAACGACCAATTCTCCTTTGCCACTTCAGTCAGCACGATCGTCACGTCCTGTGGCCGAACCTTGGCCTCACCGGTGAGCCATTCGACGAGGGTGGCGTAGAACCGCTGTTTCAATTCCACGCTGCGCCCGGCGTTCAGGGTGATATCGATGATGAAAGCGTCGGCGGAGCGGTCGATTCCGAGGTAGGCCGGATCGATGCGCAGCGAGTCGCCGCCGTGGGCGGTGATGACCTGGAACTTGTCGCCGTCGGGCACGTTGAGCACCTCGGCCATCGCCCGGTAGACGATGTCCCCGATCAGGCTGCGCCGTTCGGGTTCGATGGTGTGCGGAAGGTCGATTCTCACGAGAGGCATGGGTCAGGCTACCCAGGGCCCGATGCCACCGACCTTGTCGATGCGGATGCGGGTGAGGAATCCCGGCGGGGCATCGTCCGGCGGGAATTTACTGCCCGGGTCGCCCAGAACCGGGTTGAGTTCCTTGAGCAACTCGGGGGCGCCACCCTCGACAATCCGCGCGGTCCCGGTGACGGACAGATAGGGCCGCATCCCCTTGCCGGCCGCGTCGACCGACACGATGGTGACCGCCACCCGCGGGTCGTTGCGGACGTTCCGGACTTTCTTGTGCGCGGCAAGGTGTGCGGTGACAAGTTCGTCGCCGTCCGGGGTCGACTGCAGCGCGACCCAGACCAGGCTCACCTGGGGGCTGCCGTCGGGATTGAGGGTGACCAGGGTGGCGTCGGCCCCTTGACCGATCAGATCGCGTGCGGCGTCATTGAGCTTCATGCGTTGTTCTACCTGCGCGCGGCGAGATTCATTCCCACTACTGTGCTAATCGTTGGCGAATCGGTGAGGAGTCCGCACGGTGGAGATCTGGGAGTTGACCGCTCGCGAGCAAATCCGGGACACCCTGGCGCGCTACAACTGGTCGGGCGACGCCGGCCGCCTCGACGACCTGGCGGACACGTTTTGCACCGACGGCGTACTCGAAATACGCGGCGGCTCTGAGCTGCGCGGCCGATCCGAGATCGTGGCGTTCCTCGGCGGGGTCACCGGACAGCTCGCCGGCACCGCTACCGTGAAGCCCATCGTCCGCCACAACCTGGCCAATGTGTTGTTCACCGCCGTGACCCTCGACGAGGCGCACGTCTCGTCCTACTTCACCGTGGTCACCCATATTGGGCTCGACCATTTCGGGCGCTATCGCGACACTTTGGTGCCGGTCGGCGACACCTGGCTAATCAAGCACCGCAAGGTGTCGACCGACTGGGCGGCCCCCGAGTCGGCGATGGCGAGGTAGTGGCGGGGCTGAGTTTTCCCGTAGTTGCGTAGCCACGTGGCTAGGGTGACTACCCGTGACCCAGACTTCTGAACCGATCGTCGACGCCAAGACCGATCTGCGTGAAACCAGCACCCCCAAGGGCGCCCTGCGTTATTACGACTGTGGCTCCGATTCCGGTCCGGTGCTGCTGTTCCTGCACGGTTCGGGCCCCGGGGTCACCGGTTGGCGTAATTTTCGGGGGATCCTCCCCACTTTCGCCGAACACTTCCGCTGCCTGATCCTGGAATTCCCCGGCTTCGGCGTCAGCCCCGACTTCGGCGGCCATCCGATGATCACCGCCCAGCGCGCCGTCGCGCCGTTCCTGGACGCGCTCGGCGTGGGCAAGGTCCACATCATCGGCAACTCGATGGGCGGCGGCGTCGGCATCAACTTCGCCATCCAGAACCCCGACCGCATCAACCGGCTGGTCACGATCGGCGGTATCGGCACCAATATCTTCAGCCCCAGCCCCAGCGAGGGCATCCGGTTGCTACAGGAATTCACCGAGGACCCCACCCGGCAACGGCTTGTCGACTGGCTCAAGTCGATGGTTTACGACCAGGCCCTGGTCACCGACGAACTCGTCGAGGAACGCTGGCAATTGGCCACCGATGCGGAGACGCTGGCCGCCGCGCGCCGCATGTACGGCAAAGCCGCCTTCGCGGCGATGACGGCGGCCATGGAAGCCGCCGACCAGCCCATGCCGTGGGCGATGATGCACAAGGTGGCGGCTCCCACCCTGCTGACATGGGGCCGAGACGACAGGGTGAGCCCACCCGACATGGCCCTCATTCCGATGCGCTCCATCCCTAATGCGGAACTGCACATATTTCCCAAGTCCGGGCACTGGGCGATGATCGAGGCAAAAGAGGCATTCGAAAGCACCGTGCTGGGATTTTTGACCCGCAAATAAAGACGTGGAACCCACGCGGCCATTCAGAAAAGTGGCTGAGATTAGTTAATTCGTCGACCGACTTATTCGGCCGGCCGAGACCAACGTCAATCGGTGACGGTCAGCGTTGTCCGCTTGCGGCCAACTCCAGGCGTCCATACGGCGCCGAGTCCTGCGCCGCGACGGCCGCGCCGAGGTCGTCGAACCACTCCTGCATGCCGACGCACACGCTGTCCACGACCGTGGTCAGCGATCGGTCTGCAACAACCATGATCGAGAGAGTCCCGTCATACACGAACCCGACGAACCCGACGGCTTTTGTGCCGCCGGGCAGGGCGGTGAGAAACGACCGCTCGAGGCGGCCACCGAGGCTGGAGAAGCCGCACGGCGGGCCATAGATCAACGTTGCAGTGACATTCCACTTCATGGGCCAGGTTTGGGCTGCGCCGCCCTTGCCGAGCATGGAACGGATTCCGGATTCATCAGCGTCCAGGGCCTGCCGCAGCAGGTCGGTGATGGTACCGAGCAAATCAAGCGGGTCGTCCTGCGCAAGGGGCGCGGAGATGACCAAATTACCTGTCTGCGTGGACGAATCGACGAATACTCGGTCTGTGTCGTGCCGCAGACTCTTGGGTACCCCGATTTTCAGGGGTGCCTTCAGCGGCATACCCTCCGCACTCAGGGCTTGCTCGAGGGCGTGGGCTACGGACGACAGGAACACAGTGTTCACCGTCGCTCGCGGGGTGCTGCGGGCCAGCGCTCGGAGTTCTTCGAGCGGCCGCGAAATCGAGCGGCACACCCATTGGCCACTCGCGGGGCGGTTGATCGCGGCCGGCTTGTACGGACACCGAACCTCACGCGAGACAAGCTCCGCCAGCCGCGCTACATCGTTCGCCGCGGCCTTCAAACCAGAACGCGAACTAATCGCTCCCAGCGCATCGCTGGACCTCCGCACGATGCCGCGACCCCGCCACGCCAAACCCGGTCGGATGAGTTTGAGCGCCGGCGGCGCGAAAACCTTGGGTCGTCCCGCTTCTGGCGGCGCGATGAAATCCAGGTCGAAAAGCACGGAGGCGAAGAGCGCGATGCATGCCGCCCCGTCACCCACGGCGTGATGGACCTGGATGACGATGCCCCACTTGCCGTCAGCGAAACCTTCGACGACGTAGATCCGCCACGGTGGACGCCGCATATCGAGTGGGTCCAGGATGTCCTCGACCACGTCCATCAACTCCGGGATGTCACCGCCGGAAACACGTCTGCGCTGCACGTGATATTCGAGATCGAAGAGTTCCGCGTCGTACCACGCCGGCGGCGCCAGGCCCCACGGGGTGGCGACGACGCGCTGCACCAGTCGGGGAATAAATGGTGCGCGGGCGACAACGCGCGCCCGCAATTGGTCGAACACTGACACAGATTCGTCGGCGGGACGATCGACCAAGCAAATAGAAACGAGTTGACTCTGAGTGGTCCCACCACGGAGAAAAGCAAGGGCGTCGCGCGGGTTAAGATAGTCCGGCGTATAGCCCTTTTTCTGAGCGCGCGTCTTCACCATCATTACCATGAACTAACTTGCCCCCAATTGGCGCCGTTAATGTATGTGCCGAAATTACCCCCCGCCCGGTGCCTGGGGGCGCGTTTCGTGATATTGCTGCTTTCGTTGGGTATGGCGTGGGACACACTAGGGGCACACGAGGGCCACACGAGGGCCACACGAGCGCGACACCGACGGAAGCCGAAAGGGGGGCCCGGATGCAGTCTGAGCACCGCCTACGCGAGGAACTCGCGGCCGTGCTGCGGGATGCAGGCATAGGCGAGATCGACGATCCCGACATACTCGATTTCGATTTTGAGGATCAGCTCGGACTGGGCAGCATCGAACTCGCCGAACTGGTGGTTCGGGTCGGTGATGCCTACGGCGTTGAGCTTCCTTCTGACAGCTTTGGAAGGTTCCGCCGGCCCCGCGACCTTCTCGAAGCGGTCGAACAGGCGGCCGGGGTCGATGCCGTGGCCGTCGACCGGCCAGCCATCTCGCGGCAACCGGAAACTGCGCAAACGGGCGCACCGATAGCGATCCTTTCCACCATGGAGCCCGCGCCGACGACTCTCCTCGACGCGTTGCGCGCCCGCGCCGACAATCATGGCAACCATCCCCATCTGAAGTTCCTCGCGGCCGACGGGGAGGTCACCACGCTGACCTTTGGCGAGCTCTGGGACCTGGGCAGGCACGCAGCCGCGGGAATGGCGAACCTAGGCTTGGTAACCGGCGAGCGGGTCGCGATTTTGGCGCTGACGGGACCCGACTTCTTCGTCGCCTTCGTCGGCACGCTGTGCGCAGGCGGGGTTCCGGTGCCGATCTATCCGCCGGTGCGACTCGACGAATTGGACAGCTACGTCGAGCGTGAAGCCCGGATTCTGCGAAGTGCCGGGGCGGCGTTCATCATCTCGGATCCGCAGTTCAAGGCGGCGGCTGACCTGATCTGCACGGCCACGCCGTCCCTGCGCGAATCCACGACGGTGGCTTCGCTCACTGGCAGCGCCGCTGGACGATTCTGCGTTGAGTCGCCCCCGGAGCTCGCGCTTATCCAGTACACATCGGGCAGCACGGGAGACCCCAAGGGCGTCGCGCTCACCCATGCCAATCTGCTGGCGAACATGCAGGGCATCAGCGAGGCCAGTGTGCTCGCCGGGCTCCATCCGGGGGGTGTCGGGTTGAACTGGATGCCGCTCTACCACGACTTCGGGCTGATCGCGAGCTGGTTGTCGGCCGGGATCTTCACCGGCGCCACGGTGGTGATGATGTCGCCGGTCGATTTCCTCACCAAGCCGACGATGTGGTTGTGGGCCATCGATCGGTTTCGGGCGACAACCATCGCGACGACGACGTTCGGGCTCGACCACGTCGGGCGGCGCGTCTCGGACGAGCGAATCGCAGGCCTGGACCTTTCCAGCGTCAAGTTCGCGGCAATGGGGGCAGAGCCCATCCGAGTCAGCGCCGTCGACGAGTTCTGCCGCCGCTTCGAGCCGTACGGTTTCCGTCGGAGCGCGTTCGCGCCGGCCTATGGCCTTGCGGAATCTTGCGTTGCGGTGACGATCGCGCACGGTGCAGAGCGTCCCCGAGTAGATCATGTCGACGCCGATCTACTGGCCACGGAGGGTCGTGCCGTGCCCGCGCGGCCTGGCTCGCCGAAACGCAGCCTGGTGTCGGTTGGCACCCCAATCCCTGGGCAGCAGATCCGAGTCGTCGAGGTGACCGACGAGCGGCTCGAACCACTCGAGGAGCGCATCGAGGGCCGTGTGCTGGTCCAGGGGAAGTCGGTGATGTCCGGCTATTTCGGCAGACCGGAAGCCACCGCGCTGGTCCGGAAGGGCGACTGGCTTGACACCGGCGACCTCGGCTATCTGGCCGACGGGGAGCTGTTCATCACCGGCCGTATCAAGGACCTGATCATCAAGGCGGGCCGCAACTACCACCCCCAAGACATCGAGCAGGCCGTCGGCGAGCTGCCCGGGGTCCGCAAGGGGTGCGTCATCGCGTTCGGTGAAGAGATGCCGGAACAAGGCGAAGGGATCGTGGTGGTTGCCGAAACCGCCGCCGACGCCGCGCAGCACGACGAAATCAAAGCATCGATCCGTGCGGCGGTCATCGAGGCGACAGGTACATCGGCCGACGACGTCGTCCTGATAGGCAAGGGCCGCATGCTGAAGACTTCCAGCGGCAAGTTGCGGCGCCGCGAAACCCGCCAAGCCTACCGAGACGGAACGTTGGGCAAGGCGGTCGCAACAGGACGGTTGAAACTCGCCGCGACGATGACCCGATTGGGCTGGTTCCGAACGCGCATGTACGCCAGCAGATTTCGGGAGACCCTCGTCGGCGCCTACATCGCGGGTGTGACCATCTCCGTCTTGCTGATCTCCGCTGCCGCGACGGTGTTGCTTCGCCGTCGGACCACCGCCTGGCGCTTCGCTCGGCGAATGCTTCGCGTTTTGTTGGCCGCGACCGGGATGTCGTTCCGGCGGACGGGCGCCCCGCTGCCGGATAGTCAGGCGCTCTACGTCAGCAACCACCCCACCGACATGGATCCCCTGCTCCTGGTCAGCGCGTTAGACCGGCCGGTGTCGATGACCGGAAAGGCGCGGCTGTTCCGGGGTCTGTTCGGGGTGTTCGCACGCCGGCTCGGCGTCATCGCCGTCGAGCCGGGCTCGATGGAGTCGTCGCTGGCGTCATTCGAGCGAATGCAGGCGCTGCTGGCAAATGGGGACTCGATTCACATATTCCCCGAGGGCGAACGCCGCGACACCCCCGGCACGTACCCATTCCGGCTCGGCGCGTTCAAGCTGGCCGCCACCGCGGGGGTTCCGATCGTCCCGTTGGCGCTGCGGGGTCCGCGAGAGGTGATGCGGGGCCGGCCGTACCGACCCGCCGCCCTCGAGGTTGAGGTCCTTCCCGCGGTCCGGCTCGACTGCGATCCCTCCGATTTGGCGGCCCTGGCGAAGGCACGGGACGAGATCCGGGGAATGATTGCCGAGGCGAGTGGTGAGCCGCTCATCCGCACCCGGAGCCTCAAGAAGCCGGTTGTGAAGGATTCGGTGCGCTACCCGATTCACCACCTGGGGTCGTTGACTAGATCTTAACGAGGTCGAATCCCTTATACCCGGCGTCGGCAACCTCGGCGCAGATGTCGTTGTACGCCGCGAATCCGCCGAGGAACAGCATGAAAACCCTCGGCTTTCCGGGCACATTGGCGCCCAGGTACCAAGAGTTGGCTTTGATGAACAACGAGGCTTCGGCGCGCCGGCTTAATTCCGCGCCCCAGCCGTCCACGGCGTCGGCGGTTGCTTCGATCGCGGTGCACCCGTGATCGTCGACGTAGCCGATGGCGTCGGCGATCCAGTTCACGTGAGCTTCGGCGTGCAGCACCATGTTCGCGAGCACCGCGGGTGCCCCCGGACCAGAGATCAGGAATAGGTTGGGGAACCCGTCGACACCCAGTCCCAGGTAGGTGCGCGGGCCGTGCGCCCAGTTGTCGGCCAGCCGCGCGCCGGCGCGGCCGATGATGTCGATCTTGGCCAGGGCCCCGGTCATCGCGTCGAAACCCGTCGCAAAAACGATCGCGTCGAGATCGTAGTGTGTCGCGCCGGCGTTGATCCCGTCCGCATCCACCGATTCGATCGGATTGGCGCGCACGCTGATCAGCGACACATTTGGTTTGTTGAATGTCTGAAAGTAGTTGCTGTCCGTACAGATTCGCTTGGTACCGATGGGGTGGTCGTTGGGAATCAACAGATCGGCGACCGCCGGATCGTCGATCACCGCCCTGATCTTCTCCTCGTAGAACTTTCGGGCCTCATCGTTGGCCTTCATGTCGGTCATCTGGTCGGGGAATGTCTTGGAATACAGCACACCGCCTAGTTGCCAACGCTTTTCGAACGCCGCCCGGCGCTCGTCAGGGGTGAATTCCATGGTCGGCTTCGGGGCCGTGATGTGCGGCGACCCGCCACCGCTACGCCACGACAGCCGGCGCCGCTCCGCATAGCCCGCCTTGATCTCGTCGAGTTCCTCGGCGGACAGCGGCCTATTACCCGCCGGAATGCTGTAGTTGGGGGTGCGCTGAAAGACGTAGAGGTGCGCGGCCTGCTCGGCGATGATCGGAATCGTCTGAATGCCTGAGGATCCAGTGCCGATCACCGCGACCCGCTTGCCACTGAAGTCGACATCCTCGTCCGGCCAGTGCGCGGTGTGGTAGATCTCGCCGGCAAAGGTGTCCAGGCCGTCGAATTTCGGGGTCATTGCGGCCGACAGCGGTCCCGTCGCCATTAGGCAGAACCGTGCCGTGAGCACCTCACCGCCGTCGGTACTCACCGTCCAGCGCAGCGTTGTCTCGTCGAGCACTGCCGAGGCAACACGGGTGTTGAAGGTGATGTCGCGCCGTAAATCGAGTTTGTCGGCGACCCAGTTCAGGTAGCGCAGGATCTCGGCCTGGGTGGCGTACTTCTCGCTCCAGTCCCACTCCTGCTGCAATTCGTCCGAGAACGAGTAGCAGTAGTCGACGCTCTCGACGTCGCAGCGCGCGCCGGGATACCGGTTGTAGTACCAGGTGCCGCCCAGCTCAGGCGCGGCCTCGATCACCCGGACGGAGAGCCCCCGCGCGCGCAGCTTGTGCAGCGCGTACAGGCCGGCGAATCCGGCTCCCACCACTACCGCGTCCAGCGGCTGAGCGTCGGTGTTCGTCACAGGACCCACCGTATGCGGTCCGCGGCGCCGCGGTGCTCCCACTCCCGTTTTCCGATTGGACCCGGGATCACCGGCGAGTCGCGGCAGCGGACTGTTGTAGACCTGTAAGTAGGACCTCACACGTAAGGACAACATCATGAGCGAGCGAGTACTCGACCAGGTCGTGGCAATGGCGGACCAGTTGCGCGAACAAGGCGCGGAAGCCGAGAGGATCGGGCGGCTCACCGACGACAGCGTCAAGCTCATGAAGGCCGCCGGATTGATCCGGCTGTTGCAGCCGAAAAGCTACGGCGGGTTCGAGGTCCACCCGCGCGAGTTCGCCGAGACGGTGATGGCTACGGCCGCGCTGGATCCGGCGGCCGGCTGGATCGTCGGCGTGGTCGGCGTGCACCCCTACCAGTTGGCGTACGCGGACCCAAGGTGGCCGCCGAAATCTGGGCCGACGACGTCGACACCTGGATGGCGTCCCCGTACGCACCGCAAGGGGTGGCAAAGCCCGTCGACGGTGGCTACATCTTCAACGGCCGCTGGCAGTTCAGCTCGGGCACCGACCACTGCGACTGGATCATCCTGGGCGCGTTTCTGGGCGACGCCGAGGGCAAGCCCCTGATGCCGCCGCAGATGCTGCACATGATCCTGCCGCGCAAGGACTACGAGATCGTCGAAGATTCCTGGAACGTCGTCGGGCTGCGCGGCACGGGATCCAAGGACGTCATCGTCAAGGACGCGTTCGTCCCGGCCTACCGGACGATGGACGCCGCCAAAGTCATGGACGGCACCGCCCAGCGGGAGGCGGGCATGACCGAGACGCTGTATCTGATGCCGTGGTCGACGATGTTCCCGCTGGGCATCTCCGCGGCGACCATCGGCATCGCGGAGGGCGCGCTCGCCGCGCACCTGGACTATCAGCGGCAACGTGTCGGCGCCACCGGAACCGCGATCAAGGACGACCCGTACGTCATGTACGCCATCGGTGAGGCCGCGGCCGACATCAACGCCGCACGCCAGGAACTGCTGGCCAACGCGGACCGCATCTACGACATGGTGGCCGCCGGCAAGGAGGTTTCTTTCGCGGACCGCGCGGCGGGCCGCCGCACCCAGGTTCGCGCGGTGTGGCGCGCGGTATCGGCCGTCGACGAGATCTTCGCCCGCTCCGGCGGAAACGCCGCCCGCATGGACAAGCCCTTACAGCGGTACTGGCGCGACGTGCACGTCGGCCAAATGCACGCCATCCACGTCCCCGGGACCATCTACCACGCGGCGGCGCTCAGCTCGCTGGGCATCGATCCACCCATGGGACCGCTGCGCGGCCTGATCTGATAAAGCAAGGAGGGCGCACCACATGAGCGACCTGAAGAGCCTCGGCTACATCACCGTCTCGACCGCCGACATCGACCGCTGGCGGCATTTCGCGTTCGGTGTGCTGGGTTTCGCCGAAGGTCAGGGACCCGACCCGTCGGCGCTGTACCTGCGGATGGACGAGCGCGCGGCCCGGATCATCGTCGTTCCCGGCCAGTCCGACCGGGTGCTCGACGGTGGGCTGGGAGGTCCGCGACCATGCGGCACTGCAGCGAGTCACCGCGGCCCTCGACCGGGCCGGGGTGGCGTTCAAACAGCTCTCGGTCGACGAGGCCGGCGATCGCCGCGTCGAAGAGGTGATCAGCTTCGAGGACCCGTCCGGGACGACGCTCGAGGTGTTTCACGGTGCCGTCCTTGACCACAGCCCGGTGATCACGCCGTTCGGCGCGAAATTCGTCACGGGCGACCAAGGCCTGGGCCACGTCGTGGTGCCGGCCACCGATCCCAGTGCGATGTTCGACTTCTACACCGACGTATTGGGTTTCCGGTCCCGCGGCGCGTTCCGCGTTCCGCTGCCCAAGGAGTTCGGACCGGTTCGGGTGCGCTTCCTCGGCATCAACGAGCGCCACCACAGCATGGCGATCGTCCCGGCCGCACACCAGCGCGACCCGGGCGTCGTCCACGTGATGGTGGAGGTCGACACCCTGGATGCCGTGGGCCGGGCACTGGACCGGGTCAACGCCGAGGGCGTGCAATTGTCGTCCACGCTGGGCCGCCACACCAACGACAAGATGGTGTCGTTCTACGTGCGCGCACCGGGCGACTGGGACATCGAGTTCGGCACCGACGGCACGCGGGTCGACGAAACCTATTACACCGCCGAGGAAATCACCGCTGATAGCTACTGGGGCCATCAGTGGGTCGGCGACATGCCCGCCGCAATGCGGTTGTGACACGCCGGGTCACCTGATCTGCAGCCCCCGCTTACGCACCCATACGACGGCCGCGACAGTCCCGACGAGCCAAACGCCTGCGGCGATGGCCAGATGCATAAAGCTCTTCGTGTCGCGCCCGAACACCGGCCAGATCAACGCGGGCACCTGTGTCCACAACACGCGGTGGTCCACCCCGTTCATCGGGTCGGCCACGTAGTACAGCGCGTACGGCAGGCTCAGACTCAACAGCCATCCGCGGGTTCGGCGACGATCGCGGCGCCGCCGCCACCGTCGAAGCAGCGGCTCGACGCCCACCGGGTGTAACACCGAGAAAAGGTTTCCCACTCCGAGCCAGGACACGATGGGAACCGCCACGGTGGGGATCGTGATGGCCAGGCGCGCCGGCGTTTCCAGCCACAGCGTCAACGCCGTCGCCGTCACCAGGGTGGGTAGCCCGACTATCGCGATGAGCGCCAGGTTCTTGATCAACAGAATTCGCCACAGCGGCACCCCATCCGACACCGCCTGCAGAACGCGGTAGTGATCGTTCCCGAGCAGGTTGGTGGTGGTGACATCGGCCAGCACCCACGACGAGAAGTAGGTCCCCACCAAGATCACCCAGTCCTGGTGGCGGCCGGCGGTCAGCGGCTGCACCAGCAACCACCCGGCAGCGAAGGCCAGGTTGGCCAACACGCCCATCAACCAGGTGCGTGGTGTTGTGAATGCCCAGCGGATTTCCGCGCTGACCGCCGGCCACAGATCTTGTTGGAATTCCTTGGCCGCCCGTCTTGCCGCGGCCGGGCGGGGGGCCGATGCCCGCACCGACGCGCGCACTGACGCACCCATAAAGGCATGCAGGCGTTCGGAGATTTCCGGAGCGCTGTTCACCTGACTTACTTTGCCGCGCCTGCTGTCTCGTCGACGATCGGCAAGTCACCGTGTCGCACCGCATCGATGATCGACTCGCCCAGCGCTGAGCACACCAAAAACACACCGCGGCCGGCGTGGGCAGCTATCTTCTGAGCCTCCGCACGCTCGGTGCAGCGGGCCGTCGCGTCGGCGTTCCACTGCACGCTGGTTTGGTCCCAACTGCTCTTGCGAACCAACACTCGCGCGCCGCAGTTGCGGCATACCACCGGCATCATGGGCGTCTCGTCGAGTCGGTTGTCGACTCGTACCGAAGATTGCTGCGCCATCACACCGAGCCGGCGGTTGCCCGGGCGGCGATGTTGGCCTCGACCTCTTTGATCCACGCTTCGTAGGGCCGGGTGGTATCGAGTTCAAACTCGAAGCGGTCCACCATGTCCGGCTGCACGTCGGCGACGTCTACATAAAACTGCTGATACCACCGTCGCAGCTGGTAGACGGGCCCGTCTTCCTCGACCAGCAGCGGGTTGTCGATGCGGGCCTTGTGCCGCCAGATCTCCACGTCCTGCTCGAACCCGAGTTTGACGTAATCACCAAGTTTGATCGCGGCCTGCATCGCCGCATCTGCGGGCAACGTGGCCGACTTCTTGACGATGATGCCGTACTGCAGCACAAACGAATTCGAGTCGATCGGATAGTGACAGTTGATCAGGATCGTCTGCTGGTCGCCCTGTGCGTAGTGGTAGATCAGGTCATCGATCATGAAGGACGGGCCGTAGTAAGACGCCACCGACGTATTGCCCAGTATCGCCGCGCCTTCTGTGCCGCCCATGTCGGCGCGACCCTCGCCGTTCATGTACTGCGTCGCGACCGGTCCTTCAAAGATATTCTTGAAGTAGGTCGGCAACGCGCCGTGGATGTAGAAGAAGTGCGCCATGTCCACGACGTTGTCGATGATCTCGCGGCAGTTGCTCTGCACGACGGTGGTGTACCAGTGCCAGTCGGTCCACTCGTCGCTGGTGGCCCCTTCGATACGCGGAATCGTGACTTCGGGCGCGGGCGGATTGCCTTCCGGGTCGTTCCAGACGAACAACATGCCGTCCTGTTCCAGCGTTGTCCAGGTTGCCGTGCGGGCCAGCCGGGGCGTACGCCTGGCGTAGGGCACCTGCTTGCACCGCCCGTCGCCGCCCCAGCGCCAGTCGTGGAACGGGCAGGCGATCTCGTTGCCCTTGACCTCGCCCTGCGAGAGGTCGCCGCCCATGTGCCTGCAGTAGCTGTCGAGCACGTTGATCTTGCCGTCTCCGCTGCGGAAGACGACCAGCTTCTGACCGAAGGCATTGATCGCGTGCGGCGTGCCGTCACCGAAATCTCTGATCAGACCCAGGCAGTGCCAGCCGCGGGCGAACCGCGTGGGCGCCGCCTGGGCCTCGATGAGCCGGATCTCGTCGCTGTCACACCGCTCAGACTGCTCAGACTGCTCTGCCATGACACTGATTTAACGCCTATGTCCGGGGTTTGACGAGCACCTTTGCCGTAGCCGCATTAGTAGAACGTGTTACAGTTTTGCGACCGTGGCCGAGGGGCCGGGATCGGGCGTTTGCGCGCAAGGAGGCCCGCATGGACTGCATCGTCACCGGCCGTCTTTATCGCGAGTTTTCTCCCGAAACAGCGAAAAGTCCGGCTGCACGATGACTAAGTCGCGATCGCTTGCGCTCGTCACTCTCGCTTACGTTCTCGCTGTCGGGGTCGGTGCCGCCTGGCTCGCCTGGGGCCCGGCCACCGGCAGACTGTGGCTGGACACGCTCATCGCCGACGTCCTGGCCACCGTTGTGGTGTTCGCGTTCAGCCGGGCCTATCGCAACTCCAGCTTTTACGACGCCTACTGGAGCGTGATTCCCCCGCTGCTCACCTTCTACTGGTGGAGCCAGGCCGGCCCTGGCGTCGACCAGCTGCGTTGCCGGCTGGTTGCGGTGCTGGTGGTGTTGTGGGCGATACGGCTGACCGCCAATTGGGTCTACGCGTTTCCCGGGCTGCACCACGAGGATTGGCGGTACCCGATGTTCCGGGAACGCGCCGGACGATGGGAATTTGTCGCCGACCTGGTCGCGATACACCTCATCCCCACGGTGCAGGTTTTCGTGGGCATGCTCCCGGTCTATGTCTGCGTCACCCACCCGGGCGTTGACATCAGGTGGCTCACGGTGGTCGCCTTCATCGTCGGGTTGGCGGCGGTGACCATCGAGCTGGTGTCCGACGTGCAACTGCACCGGTTCGTCGGCAGCGCGCAACCCGGCGAGATGATGGACCGCGGATTATGGGGCTGGTCTCGGCATCCAAATTACTTCGGGGAGTTCAGTTTCTGGTTCGCCTTGGCGTTATTCGGCGTGGCCGCATCCCCGTCAGACGCGTGGTGGTTGTTTGCGGGCGCGATCGCAATGCTGGCCATGCTGCTGGGCGCCAGCATTCCGATCATGGAGACCCGCAGCCTGCAACGCCGACCGAATTATCAACAAGTCATCGACCGGGTACCACGCTTCGTTCCACGGCCCCGACGCAAGATATCGGCAGGATGAGTACCACATGAATCGCAAACGCGTTGTCGTCGCCGGCCTCGGTGATGTCGGCATTCTGGCCGCCATCCGGCTCGGTCCCGCATGCCGACGTCGTCGGAATTTCGGTCAAGTCAGCGCTGGTGAGCGGTCAAGAGCTCGGCATCCGGCTCGCCCGCCCGGACGATTGGGCCCGCGACTACTGGATTCCGTTCGACAAGTTCCGGCGCCTGGACCGGGTGCGGACGGTGCAGGCCACGCTGACGGGAGTGGACCTGGCCGCCCGAAAAGTCTTCGGCCTCAGCGAGGACGGTGCCACGATCGCCGAGGAGTACGACACGCTGATCATTTCGACCGGAGTGAGCAACGGCTTCTGGCGCCGGCCGACACTGCAGTCGGCCGCCGAGATCAGCGCCGACCTGCACGCCGCACACCAGCGGCTGGCCGGTGCCGGCTCGGTGATCGTGCTGGGCGGCGGCGTCGCGGCGGTGAGCAGCGCGGTCAACCTGGCAACCACCTGGCCGGACAAACGCATCGACCTTTACTTCCCCGGCGATCGCGCGCTGATCGGGTATCACCCCCGGACGTGGAACCGCATGCAGCGCCGACTGACTGACCTGGGCGTCGGCCTGCATCCCGGACACCGTGCCGTGTTGTCGAACGGGTCCGCCGGCCAGGAGATCACCAGCGAACCGGTTCAGTGGAGCACCGGCCAACCCCCGGCCTCCGCAGATGCCGTGCTCTGGGCGATCGGGCAAGTGCAACCCAATACGGGTTGGCTACCGCCCGAACTCCTCGATGAAGGTGGCTTCGTTCGCGTGACGCCCGAGCTGAAGGTGCCCGGTCACGACGGGGTCTATGCGGTCGGCGACGTCGCGGCCAGCGACCCACTGCGCAGCTCTGCCCGCAATCGTGGGGATGCGCTGGTGGCCCACAACATTCGCGCCGAGTACGCCGGCAAAAAGCTGCGGACCTACCGGACACCGGGCCGGCGCTGGGGTTCGTTGGTGGGCGCGCAGGCCAACGGACTGGAAGTCTTCCTGCCCACCGGCCAGGCGTTCCGTTTGCCGTCGTGGTCGGTCAAGCGGCTGGTGATGCCGTACGTCGTGCGGTGGGGCATGTATCGCGGAGTGCGCGAGAACGAGCCGTTCCAGGTTTCGTAATACCCAGCTCGCCAACACTTTTCACTGGGGCGGGATGAGGCGTCGGTGCAATTCCGTGGTGAGCGCGTGGATCTGGCGGGTGAGCTCGGTATTGGTCCTCAGTTCCAATTCCTGGCTCTCGAAGTCATGGTCGGCCCTGGCCTGCTGGAATGCCGACTGGCGGTTCTGGCCAATCATGACGAACGTAGACAGAAAGATCGCCTCGAGCGACACCACCAGCGTCAGCGTCGGCCACGGGCTTCGTTCCAGCACAACCATCCACACGGCGAACAGCCCCGCATGAATCCAGACGAAGTTCATCGAGCCGGCGAACGACGTTATCCGATCCGCGAGGCGGAGCTGAAAATTCGCGCTCCGTCTCTTGGCCTCGTCCAGGACGGCGGGGTGATGAATCTGCCCACTTCGCAGGAGCCGGCGTGGAATCAGTTGAGGCGAACGCCGATGGCTTTCGGTCGGTGTTGTCACGTTGAGCCGCTCCTTTCGATACCCGGCTTTATCCGCGCGGATAGCCCCGGTGGACCGTGCGTTCCAGAATCCCCAGGGTTGCGCGCAGCGCGCCCTCGGAGATGATCGGGAAGATGTTGGCGTCCCGCCACTTCTGGTCGATGTTGGACCAGTCGTAGAACGAGGTGACCAGGGTGCCCTTGGCGTCGGCCGCCGGCTCCAGCCGGTAGCCGTAGATGTGGCCGATCTGCGGCCGGAGCTGTCCGAGAACCGTCCACGAGATCAGCCGGTTTTGTTCGAACTCTTTGATCTCGACAGTGACGTGATACTTGCCGAGCTCCGGAAAGTCGTTCAGCGACTCCCGGTCCATATGGACCACGAAGTTGTTGCCGACGGCCGTGACACGATCGCCTTCGGCGTCTTGCAGCATCCCGGATGAATCGATCGCGACGTGACCGTGCGGGTCGCACAGCACCGCGAAAATGTCGGGCGCCGGTGCCGCGATGGTGCGCCGGGTTTCGATGCGATCGGTCATGATTCCTCGCCGTCGGTAGTTTTGCCGCTTACTGTACGACTGTCGGGATTGCACACGAACGTGAAGTGAGTTTCACGCTCGACGAGGGGTCAAACGCTGTGGCGATCGGAGCGAGGGTGGCGCAAAGTGACTGAAGCCTATGTTCTCGGTGGTGTGCGGACGCCGTTCACGCGTTACGGCGGTTCCCTGTCGCACATTCGTCTCGATGATCTGCTGGGGATGGTGATGACCGGCGCCTGCGAGCGGGTCGGCATCGAACGCGGTCAGGTGGAGGACATCGTCGCCGGATGCGTCAATCCGGCTCACGAGGGCATGGGTGATCTAGGCCGCTGGGCGGCGCTGGCGGCCGGGTTCCCGGACAGCGTCGCCGGGGCGACCATCAACCGATTTTGCGCGTCGTCGCTGAGCGCCACGGTGATGCTGGCGCACGCCATCAAGGCCGGCGATCTTGGGGTCGGAATCGCCTGCGGGGCGGAGTCGATGTCGCGCTCGGGCTGGGCGTACATGAAAGGTGACGCCCCGTTCGCGCCGAAGGGACCGGTCATCCTGCTGGACACCATGTGGGCCGGCGCCGGCGGCCCACCCAACCCGAAACTTCTCGCGCGGAACGCCTACATCGGCATGATCGAGACCGCGCAGAACGTCGCCGACCGCTACGGGCTGACCCGCGAGGAGATCGACGCCTTCTGCCTGCGCTCCCAACAGCACGCCAAGCGCGCACGCGATTCCGGCCGGTTGGCCAAAGAGATCCTGCCCGTGCAGATCGCCGCCACCAAGAAGACGCCGGCACGCCTGGTGGAGCACGACGAGTTCATTCGCGACGACACCACCGCCGAGACATTGGCGGAGCTGCCGGCGCAGCCGGGCACCACGCAGATGACCGCCGCCAACTCCACCCCGCTCTCCGATGGAGCCAGCGCGGTGGTGCTGGCGTCCGGGGAGCGGGCCCACGAGCTCGGCGTCGAGCCGCTGGCGCGGGTGGTGTCGTCGGCGGTGTACGCGTTGGATCCGCTGGTGATGGGACTCGCCCCGGCGTGGGCGATCCCGCTGGCGCTGAAGCGGGCCGGATTGGCCCCCGAGCAGATCGACGTGTGGGAGGTGCACGAGGCGTTCAGCGCCCAGGCCCTGGGCGTGCTCCGTGAATTGCCGAACCAGCTGGACGGGTTTGTCGTCCCGGACGACAAACTCACCCCCAACGGCGGCGCGGTCGCCATCGGGCACCCTTTCGGCGCCACCGGTGGTCGCTACGTGCTGACGCTGGCCACCGAGCTGACGGGAACGCAACGCCCGCTACGGCGTCATCGGGGTCTGCATCGGCTCAGGTCAGGGCGTCGCCGTCGTCCTGGAAAATCCGCGCGCCAGCTAACAGCCGGAGTCGGTCGGCGAGCGGGCAGGCCTCCTTTGGTGGAGTATTGGGGGTGAACTTTCATCGAAATGCCTGCGCGCCATCATTTCCAGTCCTTCGCCCTTAAGGGCGGCTGTCAACCACTTACTCGCGGGCACTCAGGGGAGGACCATCGCCACGTGGGTAACTCAAACGACGAGAACGACTACCGCATTCTGGCGGTGAACGGACTGCGGCCCAGCGAGCTTGAATGGGCGCTGGACCACGATGCCGTGCATGGGATCGCCCACGCGTTCAAGAATCCCGTCGCGGTCGCGCAGGCCAGCGACGATCCGGGCGACGACAGAGTTACCTACCTCGTGCAGGTCAAGCGCGATGACGTGACAAATGCGCTGGAAAAGACCAACGAATGGATTGCCCAAAACCCCGGTAAGGCCGGGATGCACGCGTACGGCTTCGTCAGGGCGCTGTCCAGGGAGGGCGTCGAGCGCATCAGCGACGACGAGGAGCGCTGCTAACGCACGACCTCGCGGTGTCCGGCATCCAGTCGACGAGTCCACCCACGCGCATCCAGGTGTTCGAGCAATGGGATCGCGACGCGTCGGGTCGTGCCCAGCGCCTGCCGCGCCTGGCTGGTGGTGAATGGCTGTTCGAGCCGGGTCAGCTCCCGCATCGCCAGAGCAGGTGCCGTCGGCAGCAGCACCACTCCGTCGCGCAGCCGCAGCATCCGGCCGGCACGCTCGGCCGCGGCCAGTTCGCGGGCGCCGAGCTGCAATGCCGACAGCTCATCGGCCTCGGGGGCCCGGAAGGGCTCGGCCCGCAGCCGGACCTCCAGCTCGGCTACCGCCGCTTCGGCGTGGCCAAGATCGGGGTGGGCACCGGCCACCCGGATGTGACCACCGCCCTGCTCGAGCCCCGCGTCGCGGACGACAGCGTCAAGCAGCGACTCGTCCGGCAGCGCCAGCAGGTCGCGCGCGGCACCGCGCGACAGTCCGTCGGCCATCGGATCGCGACTATGGAGTTCGTGCACGGCGCTCGTCAGCCGCTGCTGCCAGGCCGCATACGTCGCGTCGTGCAGCCACCAGCCATCCAGCACCCGCACCCCGGCCGGCGCCTGCGCATCCCCGTCCGCCAGCAGCCCCAGCCGACGCAGGTGGGATTCCTGCACCGCGCCCCGACGAGCCACCTCGGCCCCCACGTCGCCGCGCGGCTTCCGCATCGGCCAGCGCCGCCGCCCACCGCGCGCTATCGCCCCGCCGGCGCAACACCGGCGGTTCGGCGTCGAGCACCCGGGCACCGCCGAGCACTCGGTCACTGCCGGGATAACGCAATACCAACCGGTCGCCGAGAACCAGCGGCAGCTGTCGGTCGAGGGTGAGCCGGGCGTGGTCGTCGTCGAAAGGCCGCAGCCGCGCGGGCACGGCCGCGGTGCCGACATGCACGATGAGTTGCGCCGGGGCTTCGGTCAACGGGCCGCCCGGTGGTGCGGCGCACGTCAAGTGTGCGCGTGCTGGGCCATGCGTCCGGGGTGACCAGCGCATCACCGCGACGGATGGCATCGCGGGAGATCCCGCGCAGGTTGAGCGCCACCCGGGACACCGGACCCAGCGTGGAATACGGCTCGCCGCGGCTCTGCAGTCCGCGGATCACCACCGGGCGCACCCGCTCCGCGCCGAGCAGCTCGAGCCGGTCGCCGGCGGCCAGCGTGCCGGCCGCCAGCGTTCCCGTCGCGACCGTGCCCGCGCCGGTGATGGTGAAAGAACGATCGACCCAGAGCCGCACTCGAGCGTTGGTCGCGGGCTCGGGTACCTGTTCCAGGACGCGGTCGAGGGCTGGCGCGTAACTCGGCCAGCCCGGTGCCGTCGACCGCCGATACGGCGACGCCCGGCGCGTCGCGCAGGCCGGTGTCGGCCAGCTCCGCGCGGGCTTTGGCGAGGACCTCGGGGACACGCTCGGGCGCCCGGTCGGCGCGGGTGAGCACGATGAGCGCCGTGCCGAATACCCAGCGCCGCCACCGCGTCGCGATGATCGCTGGACTGCGCCTGCCAGCCCTGGTCGGCGGCGACGACGAAGCAGACCACCGGCGCGGGTCCCAGGCCGGCCAGGGTGTTGCCCAGGAAGCGCTGGTGGCCGGGCACATCGACGAAGGCGACCTCGCGGCCCGAGGCCAGCGTGGTCCAGGCGAAACCGAGGTCGATGGTCAGCCCGCGGCGACGCTCCTCCTCCCACCGGTCCGGCTCCATTCCGGTGAGGGCACGGATGAGGGTGCTCTTGCCGTGGTCGACGTGACCGGCAGTGGCTATCACGTTGCGAGACGTACACGTTCTAGGGGTCCAGTCCCGCCAACGCCGTCTGCGACGGCGGCCAGCAGGCGATCGTCGTCGGCCTCGGGTATGCAGCGCAGGTCGACAAGGCAGGCGCCGTCGTGCACCCGCGGCAGCACCGCGGGGTCGCCCGCGCGCAGCGGTTCGGCGGCGGCCTCGGGAAGGCGAACGGCCCAGCCGGGCAGGGGGACGCCCGGGGCTCCCCCGCCGCCGACTCGGCCGTCGTGTGCGACGACGGACGCGCCGACCGCGGCCGCCAGCCGCTGGCCCGGGCATGCAGCCGTTCGGCATCGGCGTGCAGTGCCTGGGTCACCGGCGACGCCCCGGCGCGGACCGTCGCCTCGAGCGCAGCCAGCGTGAGTTTGTCGGCGCGCACGGCGCGGGCCAGCGGATGCCGTGCCATCCGGGCAACCACGTCCGCGCGACCGAGCACGATGCCCGCCTGTGGTCCGCCGAGGAGCTTGTCGCCGCTGGCGGTGACGACGTCGGCGCCCTGGGACAGCGCGGTGGCGGCGTCGGGCTCGTCGGGCAGCAGCGGGTCGGGCGCGAGCAGTCCGCTGCCCAGGTCGACGACCAGGGGCACCCCGTTGGCCGCGGTCAGCGCCCGCAGGTCGGACAACGCCGACGGCGGTGGTGAACCCCTCTATCCGGAAGTTGCTCTGATGCACCTTCAGGACGCACCCGGTCTGCGGTCCGATCGCGTCGGCGTAGTCCGCCAGGTGCGTGCGGTTGGTGGTGCCGACTTCCCGAAGCCGGGCGCCGGTGCGAGGCGATCAGGTCGGGCAGCCGGAATCCGGCGCCGATCTCGACCAGTTCGCCGCGGCTCACCAGTACTTCGCTGCCCGGCCGCGAGCGCGGTGGTCGCCAGCACCAGGGCGGCGGCGCCGTTGTTGACCACCAGCGCGTCCTCGGCGGCCGGGCAGGCGTCGAGCAGCGCTTCGCGGACCGCGACTCCCCGCTTCGAGCGGGTGCCGGTGGCGAGGTCGAGTTCCACGTCGACGTAACCGCTCGCGGCGATCAGCGCCTCGACCGCGCCCGGGGCGAGCGGGGCGCGACCCAGGTTGGTGTGCACGACGACACCGGTGGCGTTGAGCACCGGCCGCAACGTCGTGGTCGTGCGCGAGGCCAGCGCCGCCAGCACGCCGTCCTGCACTTGATCGGGCGGGAGCTCGCCGCGTCGGGCCCGGTCCTGGACGTCGCGCACCACCGCTCGTCACGACGTGCTCGCCCAGCCGGGCTCGCGCCCGCTGCACAGCGGGTAACGCCAGCAACTGATCCGTGCGCGGAATCTGGCGGCGCGGGTCGATCTGCGTCACGTCCCTCCTATCCGATCCTCATCACGATTCGTGGCGGAGGCGGACGGGAATCGAACCCGCCAGACCGAGATACTCGATCTCACCGGTTTTGAAGACCGGGAGGACCACCAGGAACCTAAACGCCTCCAGCGGACAAACTTAGTCTGCCGCGAAACTGCATCTACCGACGCTTTCACTCGGGCGATGCGTTGCTACTGACAGTTTCGCGGTGCCCTGCCGTAGGCTCGGGACATGACCCAGACGCGGCTCACCGGGTACGCGCACGGCGGCGGCTGCGCCTGCAAGATCCCGCCCGGCGAGCTCGAAGACGCGGTCCGCGGTCTCGTTGGACAGTCCGGCGAGAACGTGTCTGGTGGGGCTCGATGACGGCGACGACGCCGCCGCGGTGTTGGTCGGCGATATCGCGGTGCTGTCGACGGCGGACTTCTTCACACCGGTCGTCGACGACGCCTACGACTGGGGCCGGATCGCCGCCGCCAACGCGCTTTCGGACATCTACGCGATGGGCGGTCGCCCGATCATCGCGATCAACCTCATCGGCTGGCCGCGCGACGTGCTGCCGCTGGAGCTGATGACGGAGGTGCTGCGCGGCGGGTTGGCGGTGGGTTCGGAGGCAGCGTGCCCGGTGCTCGGCGGCCATTCCATCGACGACCCGGAACCGAAGTACGGGATGGCGGTAACCGGTGTGGCCGACCCGAATCGGTTGCTGCGCAACGATGCCGCCGAGCCAGGCCTGCCGCTGACCCTCACCAAGCCGCTCGGCGTCGGGCTGCTCAACAACCGGCACAAGCAGACCGGTGAGGTATTCGCGGAAGCGGTGGCGACCATGGTCGGGCTCAACCGAGACGCCGCGGCGGCCGCGCTGGCGACCGGCGTGCGCGCGGCCACCGACGTGACCGGTTTCGGGCTGCTCGGACACCTGCACAAGATGTGCCGGGCCTCGAAGGTGGGCGCCGTCATCGACCGCGCCGCGGTGCCGGTGCTCGAGGCCGCACGCGACGCGCTGCGCGACGGGTTCGTCTCCGGCGGCACCCGCCGCAACCTCGACTGGGTGCGGCCGCACCTGCGTCGCCGGCTCCGGCGTGACCGAGGATGACTTGCTGCTGCTCGCCGACGCGCAGACCTCCGGCGGCCTGCTGGTGGTCGGCGAGCTGCCCGGCCATCCGGTGATCGGCCACACCGTGGCGGGCGCCGGTATCGAGGTCCGTTAACCCGCGGTGGTGATGGTGCGCGCGTCAGCGGGGATCAGCGAATTTCTTATGTCCCAACCCGTTTGAGCTCCGATTCGGTGCTGCTGACCAACCCTAGTTGGTTGTTGGTGGTGGTTGCGGCTGGAAGGGGTCGTACCACCACCAGTCGGCGCGCTCGCCGGTGGGACCGGGGCACGGTGGGACAGCGGGCGGGGGTTGAGTTGGCGGGCGGGCCAGCGATCCCGGGCTCAGGGGCGGCCGGCATCGTCGGTGACACGCAGATCTTCTGCGGGTCCGGTGATGGTGATGGCGCCCCGGTGGTGCAGCCGGTGGTGATACGGGCATACCAGGACCAGGTTGGCCAACTCGGTGGGACCGCCGTCTTCCCAGTGCACGATGTGGTGCGCGTGCAGACCGCGGGTGGCACCGCAGCCAGGAACCGCGCACGTGGGGTGGCGGTGCTCGAGGGCGCGGCGAAGCCGCCGGCTGATCTGGCGGGTTGTTCGGCCGGCGCCGATGACCTCGCCGTGGCGTTCGAACCAGACCTCACAGGTGGCATCACAGGTCAGATACTGACGTTCGGCGTCGGTCAGCAGCGGACCCAGATGCAGCGCGGCGGCGCGCTGGGCCACGTCCACGTGCACCACCACCGTGGTGTGCTGCCCGTGCGGGCGGCGGGCCGCCTCGGCGTCCCATCCGGCCTCGACCAGACGCATAAACGCCTCCAAGGTGCCCGGCAACGGCGGCGCGCATCTCGGATGCGCGGTCGCCATCGCCGTGATCGCGTTTCCACTCGGCGATCAGCGCATCACGATGAGACGCCAGCGCCGCATCGAACTTCGCCGCATCCAGGTGCCCAAGTTTGATCCGCCAACAGCTGAACTCCTCGTTGGAGGTCTTCGTGATCGAGGGCCGCGGTGGCGGGCTCAGGATCGGGTTCGGGTCGCGGTTCCAGGCTGACCGCGGTGCGCAGCTGGTTGACCGTGGCGACCCGCGGCCAACTCCGCGTAATGCTCATCGGATCCCTCACCCGCCCGCGCCGCGATGACCCCGACCTGATCCAGCGACAGTCGACCCTCCCGCATGCCCTGCGCGCAGCGCGGAAACGCCTCCAGCCGGCGCGCGACGGTGGTGATCGCGCGGGCGTTGGCCGATGACGAGCCGATCTTCCACGCCACCAACGCCGCCACCGACCGCGCGCCCGTCGCGCCGCACAGCTCGTCGCGATCGATCTCGGCGACGATCTCCACAATGCGCCCATCAATCGCGTTGCGCTGACCGGCCAACTCCGCCAACTCCTCGAACAACACCTCAAGACGCTCAGCAGGCCTGGCTGCCGCGGGAGGCGATGCGGTCAAGGACATAACCACATCATCGCAGGAGGGTATGACAAATCTCGGCTGCCCAATCCGCGCCAGGCCGCGACCGTCATCATCTGCCAAATGGCACAGCATGATTGGCCGCTGGTGAGCGAGATCCGCTAACCGGATGTGGTGATCGAGTCGTCGGTGATACCCGCCGCGCGGCGCGCGGCGAGCCGGCGTTTCTGCGGCTCGATCGTGTAGCGCGGGTCGCGGGCCGATTCCTTGCCCGCCTCGAAGAACCCGAACCGCAGCAGCGCCGACGCGGTCATCAGCGTCAGGCCGGACAGCGCGGCGACGCCGCGGTGTCGGCCGCCGAGCAACGCGCCCAAACCGCCCGCGGCGGCCAGCCGTTCGCTCCATTCCAGCATCCGGCCGGGCGTGCCGTGGTGCAGCGGTTCTCTGGTCACCGGGTCCATCCGGTGTTCGGTGAACCTGGCCGAAGATCAGATCACTGACCGCACCGATGACGGCCAGCGTGCGGGCGGGGCCGGCCTCGGAAACCGGGGTGGTGATCATCGCCAAGCCCGATGCGGCCAGGCTCGCCGAGCTGACGAACACGAACGGCAGGTCCCGGTACGCGGCGTTCCACGTCGGGGTGGCGGTGTTGGTCAGCAGCACCGCGGTGTAGACGGCCAGCGGCGGCCCGAACAGCCCGGCCTCCAGACCGGCGGGACCTTCCAGCGCCCGCAGCACCGGACGCAACGGGCCCAGCGGGAGTCGCTCGCCCGTCATCCGGTCGATCTCGGCGACCGCGGCGACGCCGGCGCCGGCGCTGAAGGCGCTCAGAATCCAGGAGCCGATGCTCATCGGCGAGGTCAGCTTGACGGTCCGCAGCATGTTGACGAAGCGCTCGGGCCGGCCCAGATCCTTGACCAGCGCGACGGCGCCCAGCGAGACCGCGACCAAGGCGGAAAGCCTGGTGTTGCGGCGCAAGGTGGGCCGCCCGGTGAGCTGCGCCCCGGCCGCCAGCAGGCCGGATCCGCCCGCGACGCCGCCGAGGAACAAGTACGCCGCGACCTCATGTCCCCAGGGCGCGGGCTTGACCACCGGACGCCCGTAGTACGAGCTGAATTCGGCGTCGGGGACCATCGGCATCTCGCGCGAGCCGTCGCCGCCAGCCGGACGGCCCGAACGCTTCCGTCTGCGGCGTTTGCCGCCCGCCGGCTCCGGCGGCCGGAAGCTGTCGAACTCCGACGTGGTCATCGGCGCTTCACCGGCTTTTCCAGAACGCCACCGCGGCCGCGGCGAACATGCCGGCCGCGGCCATGCCGGCCCGCTTGAACATCTCGGGGAGGTCGGCAGTGCAGACCCGGGGATCCGGCGGCAGCCCGTAGACCTCGGGCTCGTCGAGCAGCAAGAACATCGACCCGGTGCCGCCGACGCCGTCGTGTTCGTTGGCGCCGTAGAGCCGCGCTTCGGTGCGTCCCTGGGCGTGCAGCTCGGCGACCCGTTCGCGGGCCTGTGCCACCAGGTCGTCGTGGTCGCCGAACTTGATCGACGTGGTCGGGCAGGTCTTCGCGCAGGCCGGTATCTGGTCCTCGACCAGGCGGTCGTAGCAGAGGGTGCATTTCTGGGCGACGCCGGTGACGGGCTTTTCCACCGGGTCACCGGGCCGCTGCGCCGGTGTGGTGTAGCGTGCCGTCGCTGCGCCGCTCGACCACGCCGAACGGGCAGCCGGCCACGCAGGTGCCGCACCCGTTGCAGACGTCGTCCTGCACGACGACGGTGCCGAATTCGGTCCGGAACAGCGCGCCGGTCGGGCAGACGTCGAGGCAGCCGGCGTGCGTGCAGTGCTTGCACACGTCGGAGGACATCAGCCAGCGGAACTCCGGGGTGTCCGGCGGGCTGATGTCCGATCTTGTCGGGACGTGCGCCTGGAAGCGCCGGCATGCCCAAATCGATGAGGGCACGGCCGGATTCGCGTGCCTCGTCGATGCGGTCTCGACCCTGCTCGATGAACGCGACGTGGCGCCAGGTGCTGGCGCCCGAGCGCGCCGGTGTTGTCGTAGGACGAGCCCAGCAGTTCCAGGTCGCCGTCGCGGGGGTTGCGGTTCCATTCCTTGCACGCCACCTCGCAGGCCTTGCAGCCGATGCAGATCGAGGTGTCGGTGAAGAAGCCCTTGCGGGGCTTGCGTCTTCCCAGCCCGCGTCGGCGGCCGGGTCAGTCGGTCCGGTCAGCTGACCCATCGGGTCCCCTAGCGTCGGTGATTCGCGGCTCGGTCACTCTTACATTGTCCGTCTCGATCGTCGCGCCCGAGCGCGATTGATACTCGGCGACCAGGCGCAGCAGTTCCTCGCCCTGCGGCCGACGACCCGGTTGGATGTCGCAGGACCCGGCCTTGGACTCCTGGATCTGCACGTTCGGATCGAGCGTGACACCGAGCAGGTCGTTGGCCGCGTCCCCGCTGACCACCGCGTCGCTGCCGACGCCCCAGTGGTACGGCAGCCCGATCTGGTGCACCGTGTGGCCGCCGATGACCAGCGGGGTCATCCGCTCGGTGACCAGCACCCGCGCCTCGATCGCGGCACGGGGCGAGATGATGGTGGCCCATCCGTAGGGTTCGAGGCCGCGTTCGGCCGCCAGCTCCGGCGACACCTCGCAGAACATCTCCGGTTGCAGTTCCGAAAGATAGGGCAGCCAACGGCTCATGCCGCCGGCGGTGTGATGCTCGGTGAGTCGATACGTCGTGAACACGTACGGGTACACGTCGGCGCCCGGCTCGCCCGCACTGGGCGCACTCAGATTGTCCTTGCGCGGGAAGATCATTCGCGCCGGATTCTGCTGCTGCGGGTAGAGCGCGTTGGCGACCGGCGACTCCTGCGGTTCGTAGTGCGTGGGCAGCGGTCCGTCGACCACGCCCTTCGGGGCGAACAGCCAGCCCTTGCCGTCGGCCTGCATGATGAACGGGTCGTCGCCGGCCAGCGCGGCCGGCCCACCGAGGTCGGGGTCGGGGCGGCTGCCCGGCGCCCGGTCGACCACGAAGTCGGGCACGTCGTTGCCAACCCACAAGCCCTGCTGGTCGTCCCACCAGATCAACTTCTTGCGCTCGCTCCACGGCTTGCCGTCGGGGTCGGCCGACGCACGGTTGTAGAGGATCCGTCGGTCGGCCGGCCACGCCCAGCCCCACTGCGACTGGGTCGGGCCCGGTGCCGCCGTGGGGCACCCGGCGGGCCGCCTGGTTGACGCCGTCCGCGTACACCCCGGCATAGATCCAGCAGCCGGCGGCGGTCGAGCCGTCGGCGCGCAGCTCGGTGAACGACGACACCGGCTTGCCCGCGTCGGGGCCGGTGAGGTGGTAGCCGTTGATCTCGGCCAGCACCGCCTCGCCGTCGGGGTCGCCGTGCTCGTCGGTCGGGTAGTCCCAGGTCAGGTCCAGCAGCGGCCGGTCGCGTTCGTCGGTCGAACCGGCCAACCGCTGCTTGATCCGCTTGCCCAGCTCGTAGAAGAACTGCAATTCGCTCTGGCAGTCGCCCGGCGGGTCGACCGCCTTGTGCCGCCACTGCAGCAGCCGCTGGGTCTGGGTGAACGAGCCCTCCTTCTCGACGTGCGTGGCCGCGGGGAAGAAGAACACCTCGGTCTCGATGTCCTCGGTCTTCAGCTCGCCGGTCGCGATCTCGGGGCCGTCCTTCCACCAGGTGGCCGACTCGATCATGTTGAGGTCGCGGACCACCAGCCACTTCAGGTGGGCCATGCCCAGCCGCTGCATCCGGCCGTGCGCCGACCCGACCGCGGGGTTCTGGCCCAACAGGAAGTAGCCCTCGACCTCGTCGTCCAGCATCCCCATGACGGTCTGGTAAGTCCCGTGCGGACCGGTCAGCCGCGGCAGGTAGTCGTAGGCCCAGTCGTTGTCCGGCCGGGCCGCGTCGCCCCACCACGCCTTCAGCAGGCTGACCAGGTAGGTGTCCGCGTTGGCCCAGAAGCCCTTCTGCTTCTTCGACCCGACCGCATCCAGGTAGTCGCCGAGGGTGTCGTGGGTGCCCGCCTTGGGCATCGGCAGGTACCCGGGCAGCAGATTGAACAGCGTCGGGATGTCGGTCGAGCCCTGGATGCTGGCGTGCCCGCGCAGCGCCATGATGCCGCTGCCCGGGCGGCCCACGTTGCCCATCAGCAGCTGCAAAATCGTTGACGTGCGGATGAACTGGGCGCCGAGAGTGTGCTGGGTCCAGCCGACGGCATACGCGAAACAGGTGGTGCGCTCGCGCCCGGAGTTCTCGACGATGGAACGGGCGAGATAGTCGAAGTTCTCGACGCTGATGCCGCAGACGTCCTTGACCATCTCCGGGGTGTAGCGGGCGTAGTGCCGCTTGAGGATCTGGAATACCGTCCGCGGGTGCTGCAGGGTTTCGTCGCGAAGCACCCGGGCGTGCGGCAGCGGCGGACCGCCGTCGCCTAACGCATCGCCGGTGCCACCATGGGCGTCATCGCTCTCCGCCTGTTCGGTAACTCCTCCTTGATAGGCCCACGTCGACGGGTCGTACTGACCGGTAGCCGGATCGAAGCCGGAGAACAGGCCGCCGAGATCTTCGGTGTCCCTGAAGTTCTCGTTGATCAGGGTCGCGGCGTTGGTGTACGCGACGACATATTCCTTGAACCAGAGGTCGTTGGTGAGGACGTAGTTGATCAGCGCGCCGAGCAGGACCACATCCGAGCCGGCCCTGATCGGAATGTGCTTGTCCGACACCGCCGACGTCCGGGTGAAGCGCGGATCGACGTGGATCACCCGCGCGCCGCGCGCCCTGGCCTCCTCCACCCACTGGAATCCGACCGGATGGCACTCGGCCATGTTGGAACCCTGGATGATGATGCAATCGGCGTTGGCCATGTCCTGCAGTGATTGGGTGGCGCCGCCGCGCCCGAAGGAGGCTCCCAGACCGGGAACCGTGGCGGAGTGTCAAATACGGGCTTGGTTCTCGATCTGGATCGCGCCTGCGGCGGTGAAGAGCTTCTTGATGAGGTAGTTCTCTTCGTTGTCCAGCGTCGCACCGCCTAGCGATGCGATACCCATGGTGCGCCGCAGCAGCTGACCCTTCTTGTCGATGTCCTGCCAGGTGTGGCGGCGGGACTCGACGAAGCGGTCGGCCACCATGTCGATGGCGGTCTCCAGGTCGAGGTGCTGCCATTCGGTCGCCCGCGGGGCGCGGTAGAGCATCTTGAGCTGCCGCCCCGGCGAATTGACCAGCTGCTCGCTGGCAGACCCCTTAGGGCACAGTCGGCCTCGCGATATCGGCGAGTCCGGGTCGCCCTCGATCTGGACGACCCGCTCGTCCTTGACGTACACCCGCTGACCGCAGCCGACCGCGCAGTAGGGGCAGACGCTCTGCACGACCCGGTCGGCAGTGGTCGTTCGCGCGGTGATGGCGCGGGTGTGCTTGGAGGTCACCGCCGACCCCCGGCCGAACGAGTCCGCCGAGCGCAACTGACGGACGACGGGCCATTCAAGGAAGATCTTCGACAGTCCCATGGACTGAGGTTAATGCGATTTATCTGACGCCACTAGCGGAGGCGCGCGACTCGCCGCGGAACAGCGACGAAGATCGCCGGGTGTGGGGGCCGCGGATCACCAGGGTCCGCATGCGCGGCCCCACCCCCACACCCGACGACGTACCTTCGAGGCGCGGTTCCTCTCGTCAGAGGATGTGGTTCCTCGTCAGAGGATGTAGAGCATCTCCTGGTAGGTCGGCAGCGGCCACAGGTCGTCGGCGACAACGCTTTCCAGCGTGTCGGCGGCGGCGCGGACTGCCGCCATGGCCGGCAGCAGCTCGTCCTGGGCATGCTTTGCTTCAGCGAGCGCCGTGTCCCCCGCGTGATGGGAGAGCGCCTTCTTCAGCGTTCCGATCGCCTTCTCGAGATCGGAGATCGGACCCGAAACCGATTCCAGCGTAAGCGTGCTCGCCTCGACGCCGGCCTTCTTCAGCGTCGCGACGTTCTGCGCCAGTTCGGTCTGGTAGCGGACCGCGGCCGGCAGGATGACCGTCGCGGCGGTCTCCAGCGTCTGCTTCGCCTCGACCGCGACGACCAGCGCGTACTGCTCCAACTGGACCTCGTAGCGGCTGTGCAGCTCGCGCTCGTTGAACACCGAGTACTTCTCGAAGAGCTCGATCGCTTCTGGCGTGATCAGCTGCCCAACGGCGTCCAACGTGGTCTTGAGGTTCAGCAGGCCGCGCTCCTTGGCCTCGATCTGCCACTTCTCCGAGTAGCCGTCACCGTTGTAGACGACGTCACCGTGTTCGGTGATGACCTCGGTGAGCAGTGTCTGCACTGCCTTGTCGAAGTCCTCGCCGTCGCCGACAGCCTTCTCCAGCTTGGTGGCCAGGTAGTCCAACGAGTCCGCCATGATCGTGTTGATGATGACCAACGGCACGGCGATCGTCTGCAGAGAGCCGGGCGCCCGGAACTCGAACCGGTTGCCGGTGAACGCGAACGGGCTGGTGCGGTTGCGGTCGCCCGGGTCGGTCGGCAGTTCCGGCAGCGTGTCGACACCGATGATCATGGTGCCCTTACCCTTTGACGACGTGGCCGCGCCCTTGGCGATCTGCTCGAACACGTCGGCGAGCTGTTCGCCGAGGAAGATCGAGATGATCGCCGGCGGCGCCTCGTTGGCGCCCAGGCGGTGGTCGTTGGTGGCCGAGGCCACCGACACCCGAAGCAGCCCGGAGTACTTGTGCACGGCGCGGATCACCGCGGCACAGATCACCAGGAACTGAGCGTTCTCGTGCGGGGTGTCGCCCGGAACCAGCAGGGAACCCAGCTCGTTGTTGCCCAACGAGTAGTTGACGTGCTTGCCGGAGCCGTTGACGCCGGCGAAGGGCTTCTCGTGGAACAGGCACTCCATGCCGTGCTTCTTGGCGATTGACTTGAAGATCGTCATCGTCAGCTGCTGGTGGTCAGAGGCGATGTTGGCCCGCTCGAACATCGGCGCCAGCTCGAACTGGCCGGGGGCCACCTCGTTGTGCCGGGTCTTGGCGGGGATACCGAGTTTGAACAGCTCGCGCTCGGTGTCCATCATGAAGCCGAGGACGCGCTCCGGGATAGCACCGAAGTAGTGGTCGTCGAACTCCTGGCCTTTGGGCGGCTTCGCGCCGAACAAGGTGCGACCGGTGTTGATCAGGTCCGGACGCGCCAGGAAGAAGTGCCGATCGACCAGGAAGTACTCCTGCTCCGGGCCGCAGAACGACACGACGTGATTGAGGTCCTTGTGACCGAACAGCTTCAGGACGCGCTCGGCGTGCACGCCCATGGCCTGCTGGCTGCGCAGTAGCGGCGTCTTGTAGTCCAGTGCCTCACCGGTCATCGAGACGAAGACCGTCGGGATGCACAGGGTGTTGCCGTTCGGGTTCTCCAGGATGTAGGCCGGGCTGGTGGCGTCCCAGCCGGTGTAGCCGCGTGCCTCGAAGGTGCTGCGCAGGCCGCCCGACGGGAAGCTGGAGGCGTCGGGTTCGCCCTGGATCAGGGTCTTGCCGGCGAACGATGCGAACGTGGTCCCGTCGCCGACCGGGTCCAGGAAGCTGTCGTGCTTCTCGGCGGTCAGGCCGGTCATCGGGTAGAACACGTGGGCGTAGTGGGTGGCGCCCTTCTCGATAGCCCAGTCCTTCATGGCCAACGCGACCGCGTCCGCGACATCGAGATCGAGCTTGATGCCCTTCTCGATGGTCGCGAGGAGGGACTTGAACACCGACTTGGGCAGCCGGGCCTGCATCTCGGCCCTGGTGAAGACGTTGGAGCCAAAGACCTCGCCAACCTCTTCATCGGGACTGAAGCTGACGGTTGGGGGGACGTACGCCTCGACGTTGTAAATCGCCTGCAGACGGGTTGAATTTCCGCTCAATTGGGTTCCTATCGCTGAAGGGGGTCCGCGTTTGTTTCCCCTACATGTGGACCGCCCTACATTAGGAAGGTTCGATGGCGAACTTGTTACGGTGGCGTCAACGGCGTGGTCGTAACGGTTTCGAATGTGAGTCACTATTGACGGCGAGCGTGTCAGGCTTGCCTGGCCCGCTTCCGCCGTACCTGCACGATGGTCTTGACGATCAGAAACGCGACCGCAACGCCCATCAGCATCGTCGACAGCGCGTAGGCACCATACTCAGCCCCGCGGTTGTAGCGGTCGTTGACCAGCAGCGTGAGCGTCTGCGACTCCCCCGGCAGGTTGGACGACACCATGATGACCCCACCGAATTCGCCGAGGGTACGCGCGGTGGTCAACACAACGCCGTAGGTCAGGCCCCAGCCGATGGACGGTATCGTGACTCGCCAGAACGTCTGCCACCAATTCGAGCCCAGGGTGGCCGCCGCCTGTTCCTGCTCGGTCCCTACCTCTTGGAGCACCGGTTGGACTTCGCGGATGACGAACGGCAGCGTGACGAAAATGCTGGCCAGCACGATGCCAGGCGTGCCGAAGATGATCCTGAAGCCGAAGTCGTTCTCGACAAACCCCAACGCGCCTGCCGATCCCCACAGCACGATCAGCGCGACGCCCACGATGATGGGCGAGACCGCGAACGGCAGGTCGACGACCGCCTGTAGCACACCTCTGCCACGGAACCTATTGCGCGCCAATAGTATTGCCGTCATAACGCCGAATATCACATTCAGCGGCACCACGATGGCAACCATTAACAACGACAGGTTCAGCGCCGATATTGCCGCAGGAGTACTGATCCAGTCGTAAAACTGACCAAAGCCGGGTCGGAATGTCCGCCACAGGATCAGAGCTACAGGAAGGATGAGCATCACGCCGATGTAGGCCAACACCACATATCGGGTGAGGTAACGAGCCCAGGGTAATGACCTCACGCGCCGGCCTTCTCCTCACGTCGGGCCGTTCGGCCGCCCAGGATCCGCAGCAGGATCAGCACGGTGAACGAGATCGACAACAGCAGGATGGATATCGCGGCGGCGCCCGTGCGGTCATCGTTTTCAATCAAGGCGCGGATCCATTGGGATGACACTTCGGTCTTGCCCGGCACCTGCCCACCGATCGTCACCACCGAGCCGAACTCGGCGACGCACCGCGAGAATGACAGGCCCGCTCCGGATAGCACCGCCGGTAGCAACGACGGCAACACGATCGAAGTCAAGACCTTCGGGCCGCTGGCACCCAGCGACGCCGCGGCCTCCTCTACGTCCCGATCGATTTCCAGTAGCACCGGTTGGACAGCGCGAACCACCATCGGCAAGGTGACGAACGCCAAGGCCACCATCACGCCCGGCGGGGTGTGCTGCAGATGAAGACCCACGGGGCTGTTTTTGCCGTAAACGGCCAGCATGACCAGGCTGGTGACGATGGTGGGCAGCGCGAACGGCAGATCGATGAATACGTCGAGCAGCCCCTTTCCCGGAAAGTCATCGCGTACCAACACCCAGGCGGTGAGCAGACCGAACACCATGTTGAAGACGGTCACCACAACCGACGCCGTCAGCGTCACCCGAAATGCCTCCAAGGCGGCGTGCGAGGAGATCGCGAGCCAGAACGCCTGCCAGCCACCGCCGACCGCCTGCCAGGCGATTGCGGCCAGGGGCAGCAGCACGATCAACGAGAGCCACAACATCGTCACGCCGAATCGAAGTTGCGTGCTGCCCGGCCGGCTGATCGTGCGCACAGTCGGCGGCGGCGGTAGTTCGCTGCCGGGCTCGTCGAGCTCGGGCCGGATCGCCTCTTGGGTGGGTTGACCGCCCAAAGAAGACCGAGTCATCCGGTGGCCTCCTGATAGATCTTGGTGATGCTGCCGGTGTTCTTGTCAAACAGTTGCGGGTCTGCCGTACTCCAGCCCCCGAGGTCATCGATCGTCCACAGCTTCACCGGCACGGGGTACTGGTCCCGGAAGTTGTTGGCTACGGCAGGATCGACCGCCCGGAATCCGGCCCGCGCCCACGCGGTTTGCGCCGCCGCGGTGTACTGAAAATTGTTGAACGCGTTCGCCGCATCCAGATGCTGGCTTGTCGTCACCACCGCGACCGGATTTTCGATCTTGAAAGTCTGCTCCGGGAGGACATGCTCGACGGGTTTGCCTTGCCGCTCAATGGCAATAGCCTCGTTCTCATAGCTGATCAGCACGTCGCCACTGCCTTCGACGAATACGGAGGTAGCCAGCCGTCCCGACGACGGACGCAATTTGACGTGCTCGTGTACCAGTTTGCTGATGAACTCGATGCCACCTCGACTATCCCTGCCGCCATTACTTTTGGCGGCGTACGGAGCGAGCAGATTCCATTTGGCCGATCCCGAACTCAGCGGGCTGGGGGTGACGACTTCAACGTCCGGGCGCAACAGATCATCCCAATCCCTGATGTTCTTGGGATTGCCCTTTCGCACGACCAACGTCACCACCGAACCGAATGGGATGCCCCTGCCGCCATCCTTGTCCCAGTCCGGGGAAACCTTGCCGGCCTTGACTAATCGCGTGATATCGGGTTCCACCGAGAAGTTCACGATATCGGCCGGTTTCCCTTCCACAACCCCGCGTGACTGGTCCGCAGACGCCGCGTATGAAGTAACTACCTGCACGCCTTTCCCTTCTGCGGACGCGTTGAATACGGGAATCACCTTGCTCCAGCCCGGTTCTGGGACCGAATACGCGACCAGCGTGATCTTCGTGTTCGCATTCGCCAGTCCGCCGGCGCCGACGACGTCGCCGGCGCCACCCTGACACGCCGCAACAAGACCGCTCACCAAGGCGATGGTGAACGCCGTCCGCCATCGCCTCGCGCTGCGGATGTCGTTGAGCCTATGCGGCATTGATGGCGGCCTTCCGGTACGGGACTGCGGTTTTCGATCCCGTTGCCGCGGATGGACATCTAGAAATTCAGCAACGTCGCCAACTCCGATCCCAGACCGCACGGGTTCAATGCTCAGCGACAACAGCGCACGAAGACAATGCGTACCGACGATCCGGCTACTGCGTGCATGGCGCGACACTAGCAAACACCTGCGCCGTTTCGCGTCGGCAGCAACGCGTCGAACACCAATACATCGGGCGGAGGAAATCGGGGTGATCCGCGGACGACGAACGATTTGCAGTGGTGTAAAGCGGACGTGGCGCAAAGGGCACTCCACCCGGGCGCGCATTCGCTTGGCCTGCCGTTAGTGGGCGTCGTAAAAGTCACGTTGAGGGAAAACACGACCGGACTTGTTCCCGGACCACCTCATGCCTTGTCGAGCGCGGCCTAACGTCCTCTGATTCCGCTGTCGACGACCTTCACCGTCTTGTGCGGATAGCGACGTTCCGCATACGCCTTAGCCTGCGAGTTCGGCAATACGTACAGCGTTTCCTTCTTGTCCTGCAAGGGTTTCAGCACCAAATCCATGAAGCCTTTGCGATCGTCGAGGTACGGCTCGATGACTTCTTCGCCGGCCGGGCACACCGCCAAGCAGTAGGCAGCCTTGTAGTTCGGCTTGAACGACAGGCTCTGCCACATCGAGGCGTTCTCCGAGTCGCTGACCCGTGAGCGGAAATCGGCGGCGTCGGCGCTGTCGGCGATGGTCTGAGCCCAGTCGGTGAACCCGCCCATGAACTCGCGATAGTTGTGCACCGAGCAGGCGACGAAGTCGAAATCACCGTTTTTGGCGATCGCACCGACGGGGCAGGCCGCTACGCACAACTTGCATTCCAGGCACGGGGTGTAATCCAACGGCGCACCGTAGCTACTGACCGGCGCGGCCACCAAAATTGTGCCGAGCAAAACGAAATTACCGAACTTCGGGTGAATCACGTTGCGGTGGATGCCCATGACGCCGAGGCCTGCGGCTACAGCGACGGGTTTGTGCGCCACTACCCAGATCCGGCCCGGGAAGTTGTCCATCTCCATCGGGAAAGTTGCCGATGGGTTGAGCGCCCGATAGCCGGCATCCTGCAATTGGCGCACGATCCGGTGCAACGCCTCGTTAAGCACCTCGCCGCTGCGGTGGAACTCCTGGTTGGCGACGCTGCGCGCCGTGGAGCGGACGTTGTCACGGTTCATCTTCACGACCAGCGAGATGTAGCTCTTTGTCCCCGGGAGCGCCGCCTCAACGTGCTCGACCTCGGAGGCCAGATCGGGGTTGTCGACGCTAGCGAACGCGACGTCATCTGCGCCCGCAGCCAGGGATATCTCGCGCAGCCAGTCAGCATTCAGTACGCCGGGCTCCTGCCGCGTGCGCCCCCGCACCTTTCGCACGGTGGGGTGCTCAGCCAGTCGGCTCGGAAGTTTTTCCGCCATGCTGAGTATAGTACATAATACTTAGCGAGATGGCTCCTTTGTTGCATTTGCGTATTCGGATTGGCCAGACTCCCCCGAAATCACCCTCGCCTGTGGACGTGACCGCAGCCAACCGCCGCGGGGATGCTGACCACCCGCCGCCTGCACCGGCCCGCGACCGCCAGCCGTCTGGCCGAAGGAATGGTCATGTTCGCGGCCGCGAGATTGCCAACGGTACGGCGCGAAATAAGTTGGGGCGAGGACGAATCACCCGAGTAGTGGCGGGGTTATGCCCTGATTGCCGACTCTGTAACAAGGCGGGGCTGCGTGTGCTACACAGCCAGTTCGACGGCGGCCAGCCTGGTGCTGACTGTTTAACACCACAGTTGCGCACCAACGGCCATCTAGCAACGGACACCAAACGCAACCTGCTCAAATCTGTCGCTGTGTTCCAGCGTATGCCAAAGGCAGCCGGGAAGAAAGGCGAACCCGCGCGGCCCCTCTGGCGTCGCCGCACGGTTGGCGCATCCGGAGCAACTAGCGCAGTATCGCGCTATGAGGCGAGAAGTCGGCACCGAGATCGAAGTCGAGATCACCGCGCCCACGACGCTGGAGTTTCAGATCGCTGTCGCGCCCCACCCGGGCACCGAGGTCTTCGAGTCACTTCGGTTCGTGTTGGACGGAACCCCGATCGAGCCCCTGGAGGTCAGCGGTATGCACGGCAACCGCATCCACAAATTCGACGCGGCGGTGGGAACGCTGAAAGTCGACTATGCGGCGACGATCGTGGGTCAGACTGACCTGGCTCCGGTGACCGAATACGACCTGTCGATGTACCTGCGGCCCAGCCGCTACGCCGAGGCCGATAAGTTCTACGGTTTCGCCGCAACCGAATTCGGCAGCGACGGCGATTCGGCGACGCTGTTGGAACACGTGAGCTCGTGGGTGGGCACCAGGCTGAACTACGTCCCCGGCTCCAGCGATCCGATCGACGGGGCAGTGGACACCCTGCTCGCCGGCGAGGGCGTGTGCCGGGACTTCGCGCATCTGGTGGTGGCACTCCTACGGGCGGTGAACGTGCCGGCCCGCCTGGTCTCGGTGTACGCGCCGGGCCTGTATCCGATGGACTTCCACGCGGTGGCCGAGGCGTACGTCGAGGGGCAATGGCGGGTGGTCGATGCGACGCTGCTGGCGCCGCGCCAGACGCTGGTACGCATCGCCACCGGTCGCGATGCCTCGGACACCGCTTTCCTCGACAATCACAAAGGCGCGATCGTTCTGAACCAACTGCTGGTAACCGCCGTCGTCGACGGCGTCCTGCCGCGCGATTCGATCGACCAACTGGTTTCTATTCGCTGAGCGGCTTCTATCCGTTGAGCGGCTTCTATCCGTTGAGCGGCTTCTATCCTTTGAGCGGCGGAGTCAAATGCTTTCGCCCCGGGCCAGCCGCACGATGGAATCGGCGGTCTGGAAAGCACGGGAGTCGCGATGCGCGGCGTAGATGGGCAGGCCGGCGGCCTGGCGCAGCACCAGCACCGCGAGGGCCGTCGCAGTGCGGTGCGGAACGATCAGAAGGTTCGCCCGGGCGTCTCGGCCGCTGACGGTCATTACGTGTTGGTGTATCCCCCGCCAACAGTGCAGGTTCAGGTCCGGTTGGCTTTGCAACGCCGACCAGTTGACGTTGATGTCAACGATCGGTCCCAGACGGGCGACCAAAACAGACACCAACTGCGGCAACTCTCGGGAAATCAGCGCCGTGCGCGGCCACCACGCTCCATCGATATCGTGCCCCAGCCCGGTAGCCAAAGTGACCCGCACCGGGCTGTTGGAGCGCGTGCCGGAGGCTGTCGTCCGCTCGGCGTTCCTGACCGTCGAGACCGCAGTATCCGCGCGATTCATGTGACAACCCCTCGCATTTCGGGACGACCTGCCGGCGCGTCACGCCGACCGGACAGTCGCGCCGCTCATGATCTCGTTGGCGAACAGCGCGACAACTCTCCCCTGCTACGCTACGCCACCTGCAGGAACTCCGGCCCGTGCCGCTGATTGCCGCTGATTGCCGCTGAGTCGAGTGGAATCGTGTCAGGTATCAGGTCAGTGACCACGTCGTGTATGCTCACAACGAACGTTGACATCACGAACAACTTCAAGAACCAAGATGTCTCCGCGTCGTAGACCGTTCTTTTCGCTGCTCATCGGTGATCCTGAAATTCGGATCCCGAGGCTTCGAAGGCAGATGCCAATGCATCCGTACAAGACTTTTTTGCGGCGATCGATATTGCCCGCCGGCAATCTCGCCAACTTGTGCGTTGTGTCTCCTCAACGATTCGCGGGAGCGCGCACACCCGAAATCTGAAGGCAATACAAACATGACCACACAAGCATCTTTCGCTGACCTCGGTGTCGGCGAACCCATCACCAATGTGCTCAACGCACGGGGAATCGTCACTCCCTTTCCGATCCAGACGCAGACTCTGCCCGACACCCTTGCCGGGCGAGACGTGCTTGGTCGCGGAAAGACGGGCAGCGGGAAAACGCTCGCGTTTTGCATACCGCTCGTTGAACGAATTGCGCGGATGCGAAACCAGTTAAGCCCGCGCGGTTTGATCCTGGCTCCCACCCGTGAATTGGCGTCCCAGATCGCCGCTGTGCTCGAACCGCTGGCGGCCGCTCACAACCTGAAGGTCACCACGATCTTCGGCGGCGTGCCGCAAGGCCGCCAGGTAACAGCCCTGCGGTCTGGCATCGACGTGATCGTCGCCTGCCCGGGCCGCCTGGAAGACTTAATGAAACAGCGCATCGTCAGGCTTGACGCTGTCGAGATCACCGTCATCGACGAAGCCGATCACATGGCCGACCTCGGCTTCCTGCCCTCGGTCACCCGCATCCTGGCGGCGACGCCCGCGCGGGGGCAGCGAATGTTGTTCTCGGCCACCCTCGACAACGATGTCGACAAGCTCGTCAAGCGCTTCCTCCGCGACCCACTGACGCACTCCGTAGACACTGCCGACTCACCGGTGGCTGCCATGACTCACCACGTGTTCCATGTCGCGGGGGCGGAAGCCAAGAAGGAGCTGGTACAGCACCTCGCCTCCGGCACTGGCCGCAGGGTGTTGTTCATGCGCACCAAGCATCAGGCCCGTAAGCTGGCGAAACAGCTGACCGAATCCGGGGTGCCGTCGGTCGACTTGCACGGCAACCTTTCTCAGCCCGCTCGCGACCGTAACCTTGCCGCTTTCACCTCTGGCAAGGCACGCGTCCTGGTGGCCACGGACATCGCCGCCCGCGGCGTCCACGTCGATGCGGTGGAACTCGTCGTTCACGTCGATCCGCCAGCCGACCACAAGGCCTATCTGCACCGCTCAGGCCGGACGGCACGCGCCGGTAGCGCAGGTGACGTCGTCACCCTGGCGCTGCCCGAACAACGCAGAGAACTTCAGACAATGATGCGTAAGGCAGGCATCAACGTCAGTCCTCAACAGGTTGTCGCCAATTCTGCTCCGGTTCAAGCACTCGTCGGCGACCTCGCGCCTTACCAGGCCCCGGCCGCCCCCACTACCGAGCGCACACCGAACTCCCCCGCGCGCAACGGCAACCCGTCTCGCAGGAGCCGCTCAGCGGGCGCCCGGCAGCGCGGATACGGTGGGGATCAACGTATTCAGCGCCAGGGCGGTGCCGACGCAGGCGGACGAAGAGGTGCGCCCCAGCGTCGCCATACCGGCGCCGGAAATGCTTCCGCCTAAGCAGGCGTCCGCGCACGGCCCTCGTTAGGAATCCGTGAATGTTGCCCCGTGCCAATCCACGATGAGCAATTCACCGCGTGATTTCTCAAGTCGCCAAACCGATCTGGACTCGGCTGATTGAACGGGACCGATGCGCGATTCCTGCGGCATTCCGCCATCGTTGCGGGTTATTCTGTTTAACATCGCGGGTTTGTCGTATGCCGACCTTTCGGCAGCCGTCTGCGGTAGCGGAATTACTAGACGGGAGCGTCCCCGTGGCGCACGTTGCTTCTGATCCCTCGATTCCCCCGACTGTGACCCGATTAGCGCTGTGCCAACGTGACCACACCCGCGGTGCGATCGACGGCGCTTGGTGGCCAAAAAGCTTGGACCTGAGCGCGGAACTGCCTGACCTGGTTTCCGTGTTCGGCTCATGGATCGGCGAGGTGCATCGCGTCGTTTACGACCCGAGCGCGTGGCCCCCGGCCCCGGCGCGGGTAATTCGCCGCAACGAAATGATTTCTCTTGATCCATACCGGCTGGTTTACAGCGACACCATCTATCTGATGGGCACTCATTCGCGCGACGCGGTGTTGTTCGTGTTGTCGCCGGCCACTTCCGGCGAAGATGCGGGGCACCTACTGGGCGAGGTCGCCAGTTCGGCCCAACCGATGAATGCGGCAGTATTGCGGCAGCTGATTCGGCGGCAGGTGTCCGAATTCGACCGCACGGAATTCTCAGTACTCTAACCGTGGATTGCAACCGCCGGTGCGGTATACTGTAGGCAAGTTCCCTTGGTATCTGTAGAAGCCACAAGGGAATCAGAGGCCGGGCCGCTACAGTTGGCGCCGGCCTTGTCCATCGGCGGATATAGCTTATTCGTGGTAGACCGACTGTGTTGCAGCATCGCCTCTGCGGCACACAGCATTTAACCCACTGACTCCCGTATGACTGCGAAATCCCTTGTGCGGCTGCCTGCTCCAGCTGCCCCCGACGATGCGGGCGAAACCAAGGCCAACCCGGCTAAATTCGGCCCCGCTGCCGGAGGGGAACAGGGAGTAGACTCCCAAAATCGGGACCGATACAGGCCCCCAATATCAAAGGGCCGCAATGTCTGATAAATCTCCCCGGCAAACCATGACCAAGAAGACGGGTAAGTCCCTTAAAGAGAAACGGGCCACGAAGCGCGGCAAGGCCGAGCAGGCATCGCAGACGGAAGCTTTGCTGCACACCAAGAAAAAGTGAGGCGGCAGAGGCTATTTTGTGAGGTCTTCTGTGTTACCGTTGCCCGGGATGTATCTAAATTACATCCACTTTAAAGAGAGAAGTTAGCATGACACAGGGAACCGTGAAATGGTTCAATAGCGATAAAGGCTTCGGATTTATCGCTCCTGACGGTGGCGCGAAAGATGTTTTCGTCCACCATTCTGAGATTCAAGGGGACGGTTTCCGGTCTCTTGAGGAGAATCAACGAGTCGAGTTCGAGATCACTCAGGGACCCAAAGGTCCTCAGGCAGTTGGAGTGACCGCCGTCTAGCACTTAGTCGAAAACCCCTGGGGCGGAACTAGGTATCGTCCCGGTTTGTTTATGGGCGGGCTTATCAGCCGGTCCTGTGGGTTTACTCATCCCTGGAGCGACTTTCCGCTCTTAGCAAGCGCATTCGACGAGATTACAGTTATCCGAACAACGCATCCGTCAGCCGCGTGTTGCGGTCGCCAGTCCGCGTCGCCGCGTCACGCCACCGCTGTCGCCTGCCACCTGAAGTGCCTGTTTGCCCAGGAACTTGTATTCCGACGCCGTCTCAGGCGCATCATCGGACGTCGCAGTGAGGAACCGATCCGGAACGCTCAACTTCGAAATCGTGCGGAAGGTGAGCAGATATTGGCGAACAAGCGGACCGGTCGTATACGGAAGATCGTAGGTCGCGCATAACGCCCGAACCCGTTGGGCGATCTCCGCATAGCGGTTGCTCGGCAAATCGGGAAATAGGTGATGCTCGATCTGATAGCAAAGGTTTCCGCTGAGGAATGCCATCACCGGACCGGCGTCAAAGTTCGCGCTACCAAGCATCTGCCGTAAATACCATTCGGGTTTCGTCTCGCCCTCAAGTACGGCCGGTTCGAACTTCTCCGCGCCGTCCGCAAAGTGGCCACACGCGATCACGACGTTCGCCCATACATTGCGGAGCAGGTTGGCCACCACATTCGCCTTGAGCGTGCGCCTCCACCGTCGAAGGCTCAGGGCCGGGAAGAATACGTAGTCTTTGCCGGCCTGCCGGGCCATCTTGCGAATCAGCGCCCGGGTGACGGCCGACTTCCCAGCAGGGGTTGTCGCGCGCTCATGTTCCGAGTGCAAACCGTGCGCCGCAATTCCCCATTCGAACATGATGGCCAATGCGATATTTCGCAAGGGAGCCCACAGATGGCTGCGCTCCCACTTCTGGTCGCGGGTGACCCGCAGGACGCCGAACCCGAGGTCATCATCCACACCGACCACGTTCGTGTACATGTGGTGGCGGTAGTTGTGCGAATACCGCCACTGCGACGAGACACCCGCCATGTCCCACTCCCACGTGCTGGAATGGATCTCCGGATCGTTCATCCAGTCCCATTGCCCGTGGCCGATGTTGTGGCCCAGCTCCATGTTCTCGATGCTTTTGGCCACGGCGAGCGCGGTGGTCCCGAGTGCCCAGCCGACCTTGCCGCGGGTGCCGGCGATGACCAGCCTCGCGGCCACGTCGAGGAAACGCTGAAACACGATGGTGCGGCGGACGTACCTGCTGTCCTTTTCGCCACGTGAAGCCTCGATCTCGACCCGGATCGCATCCAGCTCGGCCGCAAACGCCTGCAGGTCCGCGTCGCTCAGGTGGGCGTATGCCGCCACGTCGGTTATTGCCATCAGCGCTTCACGAATCTTCGGACGAGGACGCGTCCCCGCGGGTGGGATTCCGGAGCGGCTGCATCTTGATCACATCTTTCTTGATGGCTTCTTTGACAATAGGGTTTCGGTCGACCCGGAGCTGCGCAGCTACGCGAGCGCGCCGCCGGATCAGCCGAGTAGGCGGCCGGGCCACTGCACACAACCTCAAGTTCGCGGTCGAGTTCGGTGAGCCCCTCACGAACGGCCCAAGTCGGCACGAGTTCAAGCGTGCTGAGGAATTCGCCATTCCCCGTCGATGCAAGCCTGATTGTTATGTCCGCAGTCTAGGCCCTTACCGGTGACAGCGGGAACCGCGCAACGGTGAACAGTCGCACACGGCCTTCGGATGTGCCTGCGAAAGGTTAGACTCCGTCGCGTTGTGGCAGGACGCCTGGCGGGCAGTCTGGTTCTCGACGTTTTTTCGACGTTACGGTCGACCTGGTGGAAGGGCTCGGACGGGTGAGCGACGCTTCCCACTACGCACAGATCATCTTGTTTGCGAGCGCCGTCGGACTGATCGCGGTGCTGGCGAACCGTCTCACCGAGCGCGTGAAGGTGCCGGTGGCCCTACTGGTATTAGTCGGGGCCGCCGTGGCGGTGAATGCGCTACCTGCACTGCACCCACCGTCCGAGCAGACCGTGGAGCGGATCCTCACCGTCGCGCTGGTGTTGGTGCTGTTCGACGGCGGCATGCACATCGGCTTGTCGCGCTTCCGGGCCGCAATCTTTCCCATCCTGTCGGTCGGCGTCATGGGGACCTTCCTCACCACCGCGGGCGCCGCGGTCATGCTGCACTTCGTCTGCGGGATCAGCTGGTACCTCGCGGTGCTGGTTGCCACGGCGGTCGCCCCCACCGATCCGGCCCTGGTTTTCTCTGTGCTGGGTAAACGTCAGATCGCCGGGCGCAGCAGCACCATCCTTGAGGGCGAGTCCGGCGCTAACGATCCTGTCGGCATCGCCCTGATGGCCAGCCTGATCGCGGCCGGCGGCCTCAGCGCAGCCGGCTTCGCCAGTGTGGGAACCGAATTCGTCCTCCAAATGGTGATCGGTGCGGTCGTCGGTGTCATCGGTGGCCGCGCCCTGATCGTGTTCATCCGGCGCGTGACGTTGCCCAGCGAGGGCCTCTACCCGCTGCGAACTTTGGCCAGCAGCCTGATGCTTTATGGCATCGCCACGCTTGCGCACGGCTCGGGATTCCTCGCTGTGTTCGTCGCCGGCATCGTGATCGGCAACGCGCGCGGTCCCTACCAACCAGAAGTCAAACGATTCCACGCCGCGTTGGCCGGGCTCGCCGAAATCGTCGCATTCGCGGTTCTCGGACTGACCGTCGACCTGCACACCATCGCCAAGCCCGATGTGTGGATTCCCGGGATCATGCTCGGCGCCGCACTGACGGTGCTGATTCGGCCGTTGGCGGTGGGTGCGTGCTTGGCTCCCGTGAAGTTGGAACGAAACGAACGGGCGTTCGTCCTCGTCGCCGGCCTCAAGGGTGCGGTGCCGATCCTGCTGGGCGAGTTCCTGCGCGCCGCGCACGTGCCCGATGCCGAGCGCCTGTACGGCATCGTGGTCGTTGTCGTCGCATTCTCGGTGCTGGTCCAGGGCAGCTCGGTGCCCAGCATTGCAAAAATGCTGCGCCTGCCCATGCGGACCGTTGAACCCGAGCCCTGGGCGATCGGCGTCCGACTTCAGGATGAACCGGAAGGCGTCCATCGACTGACTGTCGGCGCCGGCTCCAAAGCCGAGGGATCCACCATCGAGGACCTCAACGACCACAGCGGCGACATCTGGGTGAGCATCGTTGTCCGCACCAGCGGCCTGGTGCCAGTGCGGGCCGAGACGGTACTCGAGGCCGGCGACGAAGTGGTCATCCTGGCCGATCCGGAACTCCATGACGCCCTTGCCGCCCAGTTCAATTCCTCGTGAGCCCCGACTGGCACGATCGACCCGAGCTTGATGCGACTGGTTCCGTAGCGCACGATGACCGAATGGTTGCGAGCGACTTGACCAAATCTGAAGCCCACGGGATACAGGCACCGTGACCGAATCCGGCGCCACCCGTGTCGCGGTCTACCTCGACTTCGACAACATCGTGATCTCGCGTTATGACCAGGTGCACGGGCGCAGTTCGTTTCACAAAGACAAAACAAAGGGGCTGGAGAAGGACCGGCTGGCCCTCGCGATGGTCGACGTCGGCGCCATCATCGACTTCGCGTCGTCGTTCGGCACACTCGTGCTCACCCGCGCCTACGCGGACTGGTCGGCCGACGTCAACGCCGCCTATCACGGTCAGCTCGTCGGCCGCGCGGTCGATCTCGTCCAACTGTTTCCCGCAGCCGCGTATGGCAAGAACGGAGCCGACATTCGGCTGGCCGTCGACGCGGTCGAGGACATGTTCCGGTTGCCCGACCTGACGCATGTGGTGATCGTCGGCGGTGACTCGGACTACATCGCGTTGGCTCAGCGGTGCAAACGCCTCGGCCGCTACGTGGTGGGCATCGGCGTGGCCGGTGCCAGCAGCCGGTCGCTGGCCGCCGCCTGCGACGAGTTCGTCACCTACGACGCGCTGCCCGGGATACCCGCCATTGCAACGCAACCGCCCGAACCCAAAAAACGCAGCCAGCGCGCGAGCCCCCCCGAACCCGACCCAGACTCTGAGTCAGACGAGGACTCGGCGGGTGGCGATCCGCAAGCCGCCGCCACCGGGCTGCTCGAACGCGCGCTGCGCATCGGGCACGAGAAGGATGATGCCGACTGGCTGCACAACTCCGCGGTCAAGGCCCAGATGAAGCGGATGGACCCGTCATTCAGCGAGAAGTCGTTGGGCTTCAAATCGTTCAGCGACTTCCTGCGCTCGCGCGGAGACCTCGTCGACCGCGACGAAACCAGTACGACGCGCATGGTGCGACTCCACAGTAAAGACAATGAAAGCGCCTCTTAGCCAGCACCGCGACGCGCGCGGTATCGTTTGCAGAGGTTGACTCCCCAGCCTCCCCGGAAACGTCCGGTGGCGATCGCTCAGTGGTCCCTACCGTGACGAGTCTGCAGCGCCTGGTTCGGCTGATAGTTGCAGGGTTCGTGTTTGCGCACTACCACTGCCGGAGTTCCCGTGCTCAGCGCCTCAACGGTGATTGCCGCATCCGTCGGCGATCTCTGCGTGCCTCGGCGGGCAGGGTCTTGAGCCAATTCACCGAAACCATGTATGGCACCGCCCAGTCCAGTTCGAAGGGTTTGGTCACCGGGGAGCCGGACAATCCAATCAGGCATACCTGGGGCGAGGTGCACGAGCGGGCCCGTCGGATCGCGGGTGGCCTGGCCGCAGCCGGCGTCGGCCACGGTGACGCCGTCCCGGTGCTGGCGGGTGCTCCGGCCGAGATCGCGCCGACCGGGCAGGGCATCTGGATGCGGGGCGCCAGCCTCACCATGCTGCACCAGCCCACCCCACGTACCGATCTTGCGCGCTGGGCCGAGGAAACCACCACCGTCATCAAGATGATCGGCGCCCAATCGGTTGTCATTTCCGACCCATTCATGGCAGCGGCTCCGTTGCTCGCCGAATTGGGGATGCGGGTGGTGGTCGTTGATCAGCTCCTGGATAGCCGCCCGATTGACCCGGTCCAGACCGACGACGACGACATCGCGCTGCTGCAATTGACGTCCGGATCGACCGACTCCCCCAAGGCCGTGCACATCAGCCACCGCAACGTCGTGTCCAACGCGGAGGCGATGTTCATCGGCGCGAACGTCGACATGGACACCGACGTAATCGTCAGCTGGCTGCCGCTGTTCCACGACATGGGCATGACAGGCTTCCTGACCGTGCCGATGTTTTTCGGTGCCGAGTTGGTCAAGGTCACGCCGATGGACTTCATGCGCGACATTCTGCTTTGGGCCAGACTGATCGATAAGTACAAAGGCACGATGACGGCGGCGCCGAACTTCGCCTACAAGCTGTTCGCCAGCCGCCTTCGCAAACTGGCCAAGCCCGGAGAGTTTGATCTGTCCACCTTGCGATGGGCGTTGTCGGGCGCCGAGCAGGTCGAACCCGCCGACGTTGAAGATCTTTGCGAGGCCGGCAGACCGTTCGGGTTGCGCCCGGAGGCCATCCTGCCGGCGTACGGCATGGCGGAGACAACCGTCGCGGTGTCGTTCTCCGAGTCCGGCGCGGGCCTGGTGGTCGACGAGGTCGACGCCGACCTGCTCGCCGCACTGCACCGGGCCATCCCGGCGAACAAAGGCAGAACCCGGCGACTGGCCACGCTTGGCCGGCTGCTGAAGGGGCTGGAGGCGCGCGTCGTGGATGGCGACGGCGAGATCTTGGCCGCCCGGTGCGTCGGCGTCCTGCAGGTGCGTGGGGACCCAGTGACGCTGGGATACGAGACGATGGGCGGCTTCGTCGCCGCGCAAGACGACCAGGGTTGGTACGACACCGGCGACCTGGGCTATCTCACCGAGGGCCAGCAGGTCGTCGTCTGCGGTCGAGTGAAGGACGTGATCATCATGGCCGGTCGCAACATCTACCCGACCGACATCGAACGCGCCGCCGCGCGCGTCTCCGGGGTGCGGCCGGGTTGTGCCGTGGCGGTGCGCCTGGACGCCGGACTATCCCGGGAGACGTTCGCGGTCGCCGTGGAGTCCAGTGGCTGGCAGGATCCGGCCGAGGTCCGCCGGATGGAGCAGCAGGTGGCCCACGAGGTGGTCGCCGAGGTCGATGTGCGGCCCCGCAACGTCGTTGTGCTCGAGCCGGGGATGATCCCCAAAACGCCGTCCGGGAAGCTTCGGCGCGCGCATACATTGGCGCTCGTCAACTGAAGCTTTGGGGCTCGAGCCGGCGTAAATTTGAATTCAGCAACGGTGCACGTAAGGAGCATGGTGCCCGACTTCTTGTCCAACTTCGACGCCCAGCCTGGTCGCAGTGCGCCAGCAGACCCGGTCGTTTCCTCCCAGCGGGAGTCGGACGAGGCAGACCTGCATACCGGGCTCAACAAAGTCGCCGGGATCGTGGCGGGCGCGCGTGGGGTGATCGACACACTCCGCGACGTGGCGGAATTTGCGGTGCAGGCGATTCCCGGCGTCGACGGCGCGGGTGTTGCGTTGATCGACACACGGCAGGGCATCCACAGCGTTCACACCTGGGCCGCGACTGAGGCGCTTGTCCACGACATCGACGCCGTTCAGTACGACGAACTCAAAGAGGGACCGTGCATCACCTGCATGCAGTCAGGGCGACCCACGGTGAGCGGATCGCTGGGTAGTGACGGCCGTTGGCCGCACTTCGGTGGCCGAGTGGCCCGGATGCGCGTGCACTCCGCGCTGGCGCTGCCGCTGGTCGTCGGCGACCAGGTGATCGGCTCGATCAACGCCTACGCCAAGACCCGCGACGCGTTCGGCGACCACGCCGTGCGATTGGGCTCTCAGTTCGCCAACACCGCTGCGGTGGCGGTGTACAACGCGCAGTTGCTGGCTAACGCCCACGACCGGACGTTACGACTGCAGCGCGCGCTGGACAGCCGATCGGTGATCGATCAGGCAGTTGGCATCATCCGTAGCCGGTCGGGAGCCACCGCGGATGAGGCCTTCGAACGGCTCGCCCAGATCAGCCAAACCGAGAACATCAAGGTCCACGCCGTCGCTGAGCGACTGGTCGAAGAGGCCGTCCGGCGCGCTCGCGCGCGGCGTCAGTGAAGCCCAGTTATTCCGGTGGCGCCGCCAGCAGTTCGGCCAAGTCCGCCACCAGCAGCAGCCGGGAATACCGATCGGTCATCAACCTGCGGGCGAGGTCGGTCAGGTGTTCACCGTTGACGCGGGCATAGGTCCGCAACAGATCGAATGCATCCTCGATGGACACATCCAGCATCTCGTGAAGTAAGCCCTTGGCCTGCTCGACGATGATCCGGTTGGTCATGCGCCGCGCGTAGCGGCGGCATGACGGTCAGCGGTGTGGGTGGGTTCTCCTGCAGGATCGCGACGCAGGCGATGTGCGTCAAGGTCTGGCTGACTAGCAGATCGGCTTCGGTGAGGGCGCCGGGGTTGCTGCCGAACAGGCCGAGCGCGCCGAACACAATGCCCGCCGCGCGCATCGGAACCGCGTGCACGGAGGCAAATCCGGCCTCGACCGCGACGGGAACGAACCGCGGCCACCGCCCGATCGCGGTTTGGAGATCACCGACCGAGACCGGCTCGCCGGTGGCGTAGCAGTCCATGCACGGGCCTTCGTCGGATTGCAGCTGGAAGACTTCGAGTTCGCGGGCCTCTTCGGACGTGGCGGCCAGCAGGCGGAGCTGCTGCAACGGGTCGGCGAGCAGGATTCCCGCGGCCGCGACGTCGAGCAGCTCTGCACAGCGTTCGGTGAGGCCGGTCAGCAGGTCGACTACGTCGAAGTCGTCAAGCAGGCTGTCGACGAGCGCGACGACGGCGTTCAGCACCTGAGTTTCACGTGGGGTGTCAGTCATGGTGTCCTTCTTTCTCGACTTTGCGAGTCCGCCGAGCGCTCATCAGTCGGCCTCGAGTTTTAGCCGGCGGTCGAGGATGTCGCGGGCGACGTCGGTGGCGCTGCGGCCGGTGGCGTAGGCGTGGGCCCGCAGCCGGACCAGGGCTTCGGCCGGCTCAATCTCCAGCTGGGCGACGAGCATGCCGGTGGCCTGGCTGACCTCCGCGCGGCTCAGCGTGTTGAGTTCGGCCCAGGCATTGCTTTTGGGGTCGGCGACGGCGGCCTGTAGGTCGCCGTCCAGCAGGTCCAGCAGCGGGACGCCGGCGAGCTCCGCGGCGGCGAGCGCGCCGGCTAAGTCCTCACCCGGCAGTTGGCCTGGGCGGGCGCGGAAAAGGTCGAGAGCACCGACATATTCGCCGGCCACGACGACGGGTATCGCGTAGACGCATCTGATCTGGTAGGCCAGCAACGCGGGCCCGTAGACGGGCCAGCGCGCCTCATCGGGATCGGCGAGGTCGACGACCAGTATCGGAATTCGCCCCGCGACGGAGTCCAGGCACGGTCCCTCGCCGAGGGTGAACTGCAATTCGTCGTATGCCCGCGCGGGCGCCCCGCTGGATCCCAATGTTCCGCTGTTCGCCCCGTCGAAGACGAGCGAGATCGCCGCTGCGTCAACGTCGAACAGACCCACACATGCCTCGCAAAGCCGGTCGGCGGCCTCTACCCCGCGCCGGCCGTCGACGGCGGCGAGGAGGTGCTCGTCGATCGCCACACTCAGCCGGATCGAGTTCGGGCCGCCGACGGGGGGCGTCATCCCCCCACCCTCCCACTATTCGGGCCTTTTGACGAACACGACGCTGCCGGCATCACCCGCTGGTCACCGACGGCACGCCCAATGCCAAGACAGCGACGTCGTCCTCAACGCCGGAGCCCACGCTGTCGAGTAACGCGTGGATGGCTTCGATGATTGCCGAGGGAGTCGCCGGTGCTTGCGATTTCGCGAGTCGCAACAGCGAGCCTTGATCGTCGTAACGTTCGCGACGGACGGAAATCCCCCATTGACCGCAGGCATCGGCCAGAGAAGGGTTGGGGCCAAGCCGACCTGCCCGCGACGACCCGGGAGGACCATGAGTTCGGAACATGCAACAGAACAGGTTGCCCTGTCGGACATCCAAGAGGGCGACATGCTCCAAGACCCCAGATCTGGCAAATGGATCAAGGTCACCCAAACAACCGAGGCCACGGAGCGCTATCGCATCTACCACGGCGACGGGGGTGAAGTGATCGACTCCCGGTTTGTTACGGGCCCTGTCAACCGCCAGGTGCGGGAGTGATTGCGACCGTTAAATCTGGATCCTCGAACCCATGACCACCGTGCGATCCGGAGGCAGCCCGAAGTAATCGGCGGCGTCGGCAGTGATGTAGGAGGTCGCGATGAACAGCTGCTTTCGCCATCGCGCCATGTTCGGCGCCGCACCCTTTACCAGTTCGAGCTTGGACAGAAAGTAGGAAGCGTCCTCGATCGCGATCGCGCCTTCGGTCTGCTCCGGGGACAACAGGTGAAGCACGCCAAGAACATCCGGTTTGTCCATGTACCCGAAACGCGCGGTCAGGTGGAAGATCCCGTCCTCTCCGTAGCCCAGATCATCAATTTCCGTCCGCTCGGAATCGGGCACGCGTGGGCATGGCAGGGTGTCGATCGCCATCAGGACCACGTGCTCATGGAGCACGCGGTTGTGCTCGCAGTTGGCCCGCATGGCCAGGGGCACGGTCTCTTTGCCGCGGTTGAGGAATACCGCGGTGCCCGGGGTGCGCGTTAATGGTGGCTGAGAGTGGGCCAGCTGATCGACGAACTCGCGCAGCGGTCCTTCGGCCGCCGTCCGAGCCTGGGTGACGATCGCCTGCCCGTGCTGCCATGTGGTCATCACGGTGAACGCAATGACGGCGATAAGCAGCGGTAACCACGCCCCGTGCACCAGTTTGGTCAGGTTCGCCGCCAGGAACAACAGGTCCACCGTCAAAAGGAAACCGGCGCCGATCACGATGAGCCACAGGGGCGTATGCCATCTCTTCCGGGCGGTGTAGAAGAACAGCAGGGTGGTGATGGCGATCGTGCCGGTAACAGCCATGCCGTAGGCGTAGGCCAGTGCCGCCGAGCTGCGGAAGGCGAACACCAGAATAAGGACCGCGATCATGAGGAAACTGTTGATCCACGGCACGTAGATCTGGCCCATGGTCGACTCCGAGGTGTGCGTTATCCGCAATCGCGGCAGATAGCCCAGACGGGCGGCTGCCGATGCCACCGAGTAGGCCCCGGTGATCACTGCCTGAGATGCGATAACCGTTGCGGCGGTTGCCAATAGCACCATCGGCAACTGCGCCCAGTGCGGTGTGAGCAAAAAGAACGGGGCGCTCACTGCGGTATTGTCACCGAGCACCAGCGCCCCTTGGCCGAGGTAATTGAGAGTGCATGCCGGCAGCACGACGAATAGCCAGCCCCAGGTGATGGCCCGCCGACCGAAATGGCCCATGTCGGCGTATAGCGCCTCCGCACCGGTGACCGAGAGCACGACCGCGGCGAGGGCGAAGAACGCGTTGTGGAGGTGCCCGAAGATGAACGTCAACGCGTACTGTGGCGACAGCGCCTTGAGGATCTGCGGATGGCCAACGATGCCCTTCACGCCGCAGGCGCCGATCGAGACGAACCAGGTGATCATCACCGGACCGAACAGTCGGCCGACGGCGTGCGTACCGTAGCGCTGAACCGCGAACAGCACCAAGATGATCACCGCGGTGATCGGAACAACCCAATCCGCGAGGGACGGCTCGACGACCTTGAGACCCTCAACCGCCGATAGCACCGACATCGCGGGCGTGATCATGCTGTCGCCGAAGAACAGTGCGGCACCGAAGATGCCCAACGCGGCCAGCGTGGCGAGGGTCCGACGTCCCCCGGCCGCGCCAAAACGCCGCAGCAGCGTGATGAGCGCCATAATGCCGCCCTCGCCGTCGTTGTCGGCATGCATCACCAGGGTGACGTAGGTCAGCGTGACGATGGTCATCACTGACCAGAAGAGCAGTGAAACGACGCCGTAGATGTTCTCCGTGTCGAGCGGCACCGGGTGCGGGTCGCTGGGATCGAAGACAGTCGACAGTGTGTAGATCGGACTGGTTCCGATGTCGCCGAACACGACGCCGAGCGCGCCGACCACGACGGCGAGGCGAAACGTTCGAGCGCTCACTGGTGCACCGACCGTACTTATCGCCGGCGCGGTTTCGGAATCTGTGTGCACGGTCGGGTCCTTGTTGTTCGTAGGACCACACGTCGTGGTCGCGTGGACTGGTGCGGTGCAAGGGCAAACGGTACCGGTCCCAGGTCCGCATTGCCTGGCGAGTCACGAAACCTGGACATCAGCCGACATCTGGGTGCCATCAGGGTAAACAAACGATGTCGGACGGCTGATTCTGTGGGAACAGCCTCGTAGGATTCGCAGATCACCGACACTCTGCTCAGAACTGCGGAACTACGGCGTCAGTGCTGGTTATTCGCGATCGGTTCGTCGTTGTTCGCGATCGGCACGGCTCCGGGATTCGCCATGGTCGCCGGCGCCGGCGCCACCAATCTGCTGTGCTTCATTGGCTCGTGGTTTTTCACCGTCGCGGCGCTGATGCAGCTTGCACTTAGCGGGCCGTCGAAGACTCGATCACGCAAAGTTCCATCAATCCGGCTGGAATTCGTCTCGGCCGCAATACAATTCGTCGGCACCGTGCGCTTCAACATCAGCACCGGTATGGCGCTGTGGGCGCATCGGCTACCGATCCGGCGGCGCTACGTCTGGTGGCCGGATGTGCAGGGTTCAATCGCTTTCCTGGTTAGCGGCGTATTCGCGGTGCTGGCCGTAACCCTGGCGGTTGGGCTCGTTCAACCGAAATCGCGCGAATGGCTGGCGGCGTGGATCAACATGGTCGGCTGTCTGGCCTTCGGCGCGTCGGCAGCTGGCGCCTACATCACGGCCAAAGGCGTCACTGAAGACGCCCCGCTGGCCAACGTGGGCACCTTCGTCGGCGCGCTGTGCTTCCTTATCGCCGCTCTCGTCACGTTGCCCAAACGGCCCTCACGCGACAGTCTGCCGGCTGGCTGATCCTTCTGTTAATCCTTTCGGGGGGCGCAGCATCCTCCCGGCGAACAGAGCCGTGACCCATCCGGGCGCGAATCGTCCGGAGTTGGCCATCACCCAGTTGCGCAGGCCCGGGACGGACACCGGCCGGCCACGATCAAGGGCGCGCAGGCCGGCGAGGACGATCGGTTCGGGTTCGACGAGGTGCCGATAGATCGCGGTGTGCGAGACGTCGGACCCGAGCGCGTCGACGAACCCGGTGCGGGTGGGCCCTGGGCACAAGGCGCTCACCGTGACTCCCGATCCCCTGGTCTCAGCCCACAGGGCCTGGCTGAACGACAACACGAAGGCCTTCGAGGCTCCGTAGGTGGCTTGAAACGGGGCGGGCTGAAACGCGATCGTGGACGCGACATTCAAAATTCCGCCCTTGCCGCGCGCCACCATCCCCGGCAGCACCGCGCAAGTGAGGCGCACCAACGCGTTCACGTTGACCGAGACCAAGTCGTTCTCTCGCGCTGCGTCGGCGTTCGACAGTGGGCCGTATGTGCCAAATCCCGCGTTGTTGACCAACACGTCGATCGGCCGCCCGCCAAGGTGAGCGAGTAGGGCGTCGACGCCGGCGTCGGTGCCGAGATCGCCGACCACGACCTCGACGTCGAGATCCGGCGCGATCCGGTGAACGGATTCCCGCACTGCCGTCAGCCGCGGTTTATCACGCCCGGTCAACACCAACGGCAGGCCCCGCTTGGCGAGTTTCTCGGCGAATATGGCACCGAACCCGGAACTGGCGCCGGTGATCACGGCACACCCGGTTTCGGCTTTACGCGCTTCTTCGACGTTGCGCAGTTCGGCCATCTCTGATCCCTCCAACGATGCTCGTGGACGATGTTGATACCGTTAACATACCACCGATGTTAATGTCGTCAACATGGCAGACCAGCGGACCGGGCAGCGCGGCACCTACCACCACGGGGACCTCAAGCGGGCACTCACTGAGGCGGCACTGGCCCTGGTTGCGGAGAAGGGCCCCAAGGGCTTCACCCTGACCGAAGCCGCGCGCCGCGCCGGCGTCAGTGCCGCAGCCCCTTACCGTCATTTCGCGGACAAGGCTCAGCTGCTGGCAGCCGTCGCGACAGAAGGATTCGTCCAACTCCACGAGGCACTCAGTGCGGCCCGCGAAGGGGCCTCCGATCCCAAAAGCCGGGTGATTGAACTCGGACGAGCGTATGTGCGCTGGGCGGTCACTCATCCGGATTACTACCTGTCCATGTTCGGCACCGAGACGGTCAAACGGGATCATCCCGACCTGTTGGTCGCCGGGGGCCGCACCTTTGGCACGTTGGTTGATGAGATAACCAGCTGCCTCGAGGCGGGTGTGCTGCAGGGCTCAGACCCCCTCCCGCTCGCGGGACCGATGTGGTCGCTAGTCCACGGCGTTGCATCTCTGGCCATCGGCGGCGATCTGTGTGATGTCGGCCTTGACGAAGATCCCGAAGCGTTGGTGGTGCGCGCCATCACCGAGTTCTTCCGGGTCACCGAACCCGGGTGACGGCGTTCTTTCGAATGCCCCCTCGGTCGATTTGTGTGCCACGATGATGCCGTGCGCGCATTCGCCTGCCCGGTGTGCCGTGGGTTCGTCGCATTCGAGTCGCACCGTTGCCCGAACTGCCAGGCCACGTTGGGATTTCATGCTCCGACCAAGACCATGGTCGCTACCTCCTCGGGTGCCGCGGTCATCGATGGGTGCCGATGGATCGGCTGCACCAAGGCCACCGACCTGGGCTGCAATTGGCTGGTGCCCGACCTGGCGGAATCCCTGGACGCCCACCGCGAGTCACTCCGGGTGCGTCTGGGTGAGCCGTACCGCACGATGCTCGGTCATTTCCGGCACGAAGTCGGCCATTTCTACCAGAACCTGTTGATTGAAACCGGCGCGGGGACCCGCCATCTCGAAGAGTGCCGCGCGCTTTTCGGCGACGAACGTGCCGACTATCAAGCCGAAATAGCCCGGCACTACAAATTCGGGGCGCCGAAGGACTGGACCGAGTCCTTCATCTCGGAGTACGCGACGATGCACCCATGGGAGGACTTCGCGGAGTGCTTTGCGCACTATCTGCACATCACCGACACGATCAACACGGTGGGCGAGGCCGGGCTTGTGCTGCTCGCCGACCGGGCGCGTGTGTCCGTTCCGCGGGACATTGTTCCGCTGGCGTCCTACGCCGACGCCCCCATCGAGCAGCTGCTCTATGACTGGAAGTGGTTGGCGCTGTTCTTCAACCGCATCAACACCGCGATGGGAAAAAGCCCGCTCTATCCGTTCGAGATCCCGCCGCCAGTGATCCGCAAGCTGGGCTTCGTGCACAAAGTAGTTGGCTCGCTGAATCCAGCCTGACCCGTTATGTGCAAAGTTGCGGAGCGTCGCACACATTGCCGGGGCAATAGGTCGAGTGTGCGGCGTTGACGATGGATCCGACGTCCAACAACGACATGCCCTTCGGGGCCAAGGTGGCGTGAATGTCGTCGGCAATCTGCTGCGGCGCCCAACCCCAGGTGAGGTCGTAGCAGACGAGGTGTGCCACCCCTATGACAGCCTCATCGCTCTTCGGCGGCCAATTGAGGCCGACCGCGTGCAGTTGTGCGAGGTATGCGTCGTCTTGGGGGGTGGCATTCGCCATCCCGGCGCCAGCAACTAGGGCAGCGCCAGCGAGCACGGGAATGGTCAATCGGGCCAGCCAGCGAGATGAGGGCATTCGATTCCCTACTTTCTTCATGGCGTTAGCGGGACCGCCGGTGGTGTGCGGGTCCAAAGCAGCACAGCTAAGAAGAATAGCGAAGGCTCGACAATATTGGTACAGAGGATGTTTCGAGCTTCGACCGCGACCGGAGTTGTTTCCCCCGCCGTCACCGGATGCTAGTCACCCGGTGGCGGGCGAGCTCCGCCTCCTTAGGACAGCGCAGAATGGCGGCCATGAACGAATCAGAGCAGCTCGGTATCGACGTATCGCTCTTCTGCCCGGCGCAGCACCACATCGGTAACCTGCTGAAGTTTTCCACCCAGATCGGTTACCGCCAGAAGGGCGGCCAGCTTGGCGCGTGGCCGTCGCACCAGTCGGACCAATGGTGGGAAGTCAGGTGCCCCGAAGGTTGCCCCGGCGCGTTCGGTGGCGCCGTCGATCCGATCAAGCAGGAGGTGGACAGGCTCGCGGCCGACCCCAACCGCACGACTGCGCACTACACGCTCAAAAAAGTGGGCTAGGCGCGGGTGAAGATTCGCTTCGGCATCGGGCTGGGTGCGGACACGGCCCCGGATCAGCTCGCCGGCGTCGTCGACCATTTGGAGGCCAGCGGGGTCGACTCGTTGTGGTTCTCCGAGCTCGTTTACTCCCCTGCGGTCGATCCCATGATCGGGATGGCCTACGCCCTGGCGAGGACGACCCGGTTGAAGGTCGGGACTTCGGTGGCGGTGCTGCCCGGGCGCCATCCGGTGCTGGTTGCCAAGCAGCTGGCGTCATTGGCGGCCCTCGCACCCAAGCGGGTTCTTCCCGTCTTCGGCTTGCGCTCGGCGATTCCGGCCGAGCGCGAGCTGTTCGTGGTCCCCGACGGCGAGCGCGCGGCGGTGTTCGACGAGTCGCTGCGGGTGCTGCGATTGGCGCTGGCTGGCGAATCGCCTGGTGACGCCACCTTTAAGGGCCGCTATTTCGAGGTCACGGCGCCGGCTGTCGCACCGCGACCGGTGCCCGCGCTGGACATTTGGGTGGGCGGCTCCGCGCCGGCGGCCTTTCGGCGTATTGGCGCGCTGGCCGACGGCTGGTTGGGCAGCTTCCTGACCCCCAACGAGGCTCGAGCGGGACGCGAAGCCATCGAACGCGCCGCCGCGCAGGCCGGCCGGCAGATCGAGCCCGATCACTTCGGCATTTCGTTGGCCTTGGCCGATCCGGTCGACGGCGAACTGCCCGCCGAATTGGCCGCAGGGGTCCGCCGGCGTCGCCCCGACGTCGATCCCGGCGAATTGATCTCCGCCGGCTGGGACCGATTACACCGGCAAATCGACGGCTACCTGGACGCCGGATTGACGAAGTTCGTCATCCGGCCGACCGGGCAAGCACCACTGGACGGCTTCATCGAACGATTCGTTGCCGAGCTGGCCGGGCGGCAGAACTAGCTCGTCACCGCCCGAAACTGGTTGCGGCTCAGAAGCTGTCGAAGATGCTGTTGACGATGTCGTCGCCGATGCCGATGCCAGCGCCGGTGACGATCGCCTGACCAAACCGTCCGCCGAGGAACCGGTGCAAGGCGCCACCGGCCGGCGCTTGCTGGTACTCCGGCTGGTACTGGGGTTGGTACGGAACTTGGTATTGCGGCGGTTGCGCGTACTGGGCCGGCGCCGGCGGCGGGTAGTAGGGCTGTACAGCCGGGGCAGGATCGACGGTCGCGACGTGGTTGTCGACCACGGCGTGAATCGCCTGCAGGAGCTCCGTGGTGGTGCTCTGCTCGTCACGGACCGCCAGCGCGATCTCTTTGAGGTCCAGCGCCCATTCGCGGGCATTGGGGTCGCCCGCGCTGGTCGCGGCGGACAATTTGTCGGCCAGCGTTTGGATCAGTTTCGCGGTTTGTTGCGCCTGCTGCTGCAGCGCACTGAATTGGCGGTCCACGGTCTCGGTGTCCACTGCAGCGTTCTCCTCCACTAGGCGACTAGGTGTCTGAATCGACGTCTAACACCACAACAGCCCATGTAGCTGAGAACCGCCTGAGCGATCCCGATGAGTCAGCCGTCAAAACCCGGCCGGCGGGTATCCTCGTGAGGATTCGGCCGTGCAACAGAATGCAAAGGGTCCCATGGAATTCCGTGTCTTCGTCGAGCCGCAGCAGGGTGCCAGCTACGCCGACCAGCTCGCCGTCGCCCAACTTGCCGAACAGCTCGGCTTTGCAGGGTTCTTCCGGTCCGACCACTACGTGGCGATGAGCGGCGACGGGCTGCCCGGGCCGACCGATTCGTGGGTGACGCTGGGCGCCATCGCGCGCGAAACCTCGCGCATTCGGCTAGGCACGCTGGTGACTTCCGCAACGTTTCGCTACCCGGGCCCGCTCGCGATAGCGGTGGCACAGGTCGACGAAATGAGCGGGGGCCGCGTCGAGCTGGGTTTGGGCAGTGGCTGGTTCGAGAAGGAACACCAGGCATACGGGATTCCGTTCCCGTCGGTGCGAGAGCGCTTCGACCGGCTCACCGAACAGCTGGCCATCATCACCGGGCTGTGGACCACACCGCCGGGTGACACGTTCGACTACGCCGGCAAGCGCTACACGATCGCCGGCTCACCGGCGCTACCCAAACCGGTGCAAAGCCCGCGCCCCCCGATCATCATCGGCGGCGTCGGAGCCAAGCGCACCCCAGCACTGGCCGCCAAGTACGCGGCCGAATTCAACCTCCCGTTTGCGCCGATTGACGTCACCCGCACCCAGTGCCAGCGGGTGGCCGACGCGGTTTCGGCTGCCGGCAGAGCGGCCGACTCGATGGTCTACTCGTGCGCGTTCGTGCTCTGCGCCGGCCGTGACGACGCCGAAGTGGCCCGCCGCGCCGCGGTGATCGGGCGCGAGGTGGACGAGATGCGCTCTAACAGCCCTCTGGTCGGCACACCCGCTGAGATCGTCGACAAGCTAGGCCCCTGGCGGGACCTGGGCGTGGAACGGCTGTACGCCCAAGTGCTCGACCTGTCCGATCTGGAGCACCTGAAATTATTGGCTGGCGAGGTAATGCCGCAGCTGCGTTGACGCAACGGTGTTGTCGACGCGATCAGGCTTTGCCGGGTTCGCTTTCCATCGGCGGACCGCCGCCGTGTCCGGCGTCGCGGTCGGCGACGGCGGTGGCAAGTGCCGTCCCGCCCTGGATGGTACCGACTATCTCGACTTCGTCGTTGATCTCGAAATGTGCGATAACCGGGGCGGGTTGGCTATTTTCAGCGCTTTCGCTTTTTTCAGCGTTCAAGCCACCAGTGATGAATGTGGTGTTCGGGCTGACCCGGTAGGTCTGCGTGTAGCCGTTGGCGCTTCGTGCGGTCACTGACTCCGCAGATACCGCGATCAGGGTCCCTTCTTGGCTGACCGACTGGGGGGCCAGCGGCTGTTCGTGGGCGATGACATCCGCAGGGCGCGAAGGGGTTTCGGATGCGACCGCGCTAACCAAGAGCCCAGCCAGGCCGGCGACACACAGCATAGACGCACAGGCCATGTCGACGAACGTTGTGGAGGAAGAAGTGCTGCGCCGCGCACGCGGGGTCGTCCGCCGTCGCCCCGGCAAGTCGGTCATGCGGTGCTTAGCGCCCATGTCCGTCCTTCTTCCATGCGCCGAACCCGGCGGTCACCGACTTCGACCTGGGTGTAGTACCCGCGCCGCCGCACCCGTAAACGGCGGCCGCACCCCGCTCAGGCGGCGTCCGGGCGCATTTATGGGTAGAAAGGGGAACACGCCAATGTTCGGGCCTCAGATTGCGGGAGTAGCGGGAGTGACCATCGACAATCCCTATTGGGACGCGGTCAAGGGGTGGGTTGCACCCGACACCATCGGGGGCAACCCGGTGGTCGGTGAATTCCGTTCGGACCTCAGCGTGGAAGAGAGCATTGCCCGCCTGCCAAATCGGCAACGCCTCATCAGGAAGTACTGCTGGACCATTCCCGATCCCGAGACCGTGGCGTTCGTGGCCAAGCACGCTCAAGGCGGTCTAATCGATCCGATTGCCGGGACGGGCTATTGGGCCTACCTGCTTGGCCAGTCCGGGGTGGACGTCGTCTGCTACGACCTGAACCCCGGTGTGGCGCTGCACGTAAATCTTTGGCACGGCGACGACCTGTATGCCGAGGTCTGCCCGAAGGACGGCGCCGCAGCGGCGGCACTGCACCCAGGCAGGACCCTGTTACTGTCGTGGCCGCCCCATGGCCAGGATGTCGGCACGCGCATATTGCTGGCCTATGCGGGACGGCGCGTCATCTACATCGGCGATGCCGGCGGCGCCACTGGGGATGATCAGATGCACGGTTTGCTCGAAACGAATTGGACCGAGGTCGATTCCCACGAGCCAGTTCAATGGTGGGGTCTACACGATCGGGTGAGAGTGTATGAGCGAGCCGCCACCAGCTATTGGATCGCGGCGACATAGCTCAGTTCCTGTTCCGGCCCCCGAAGATCTGCAGAAAGAACGAGAACACGTTGAGCGCATCCAGAAAGATCGATGCGGCGATCATCGGTGCCGAATCCAGATCTGTCGATCGGCGCAGTCGCTGGAAATCGACCATAGTGAGAGCGGCGAAGATAACCAACCCCAGAATCGAGTAGAGCAGCGCGCCGCCGGGAATGTGCACGAAGATCAACACGACGCCAAATCCGATGAGCGCCAGTAGCGCCCAGAAGCCGATCCGGGCGACGCCGGACAGATCGGTGCGGGTGGCGTAACCGAAGGCGCCGCAGCCGGCGACGAATAAGGCCGTCGCGCCCCCGGCCTGCCACAGCGCGTCCGGGTGCGCGTTGGCGTAGTAGACCAGCGTGGGCGACATCCCCAGACCCAGCAGCAGCCCCACCCCGAGCAACAGTGCGATGCACAGGGCAGAAGAGCTGCGGATGGCGAACCGCATGCCGATCAAGCACCCGAACGCCAGGAGGTAGCACACGAACGCCACGCCGTTGCCGAGGTAGCGGCCCACGTAGGCACCGACCGCGAACAGGCCGGCGGTAGCGGCCACAAACCACATGACCTGAGCGAAAAGGGTCCGGGTCCGGTTCTGCACACTGACTGCGCCGTAATCGGGTGAGCTCATGGCATGAAATCCGTTCTGTGCGACGTTGGAGACGACCCGGCCGGCCCCCAGCCGGCCCGGACGAATTGTTTCGTAGTGGCGGCGCTGCGTCTACCTGCCGGTGTTGTGAGCGCGTTTGCCGGGACTTGTGACAACGTCGTGACGCCCGCAGACTGGACTGTATGCGCGACCGCGAGACGATCGACGCAGAATTGCGGCTCATCGCTTCTGCGCGTCGATTGGTGGGCGAGCAGGGCGGTCAACCGTCGTATCATCAGGTGGACAGACTGCTCGACGAGCGCCTGGGCCACGCCCCGGAAGAGGCCAGGGTCGTCGCGGGCACACGGCGCGACCTCGCGAAAGCCCACAAGCCTCGCCGGCGGAGGAGCGCGCTGCTTCGCTTCGGCCCAATGGCGGCGCTTGCCGCTATCTCTGATCGCCGTGGTCGGCGCTGTGGTGGTGATGTTCACGATGCGCCACCCGGACCCGGCAGCGCCGCCGCCGGTCGACCAGCCGCCGAGCGCGCAGCCCAACCTGGCCCCACCGCAAGCAGCCGCGCCGCCGCAAGCGCCCGTCCCGCAGGCTGCCATGGTCGACACGGCGTTCGTCGACGTGTTGACCCGGGAGGGCGTGCCCGTTCCCAGCCGCGAATACGCATTGACCCAGGGGCACGCGGTCTGCGATTTCCTTGCGCGCCAATCCAACTTCGCGCAGGCCGTCAGCTTCGTGCAGCGATCGACGATATGGGACGCCAACCAAAGCACCGATGTCGCCGCCGGCGCCGTCGTCTCCTATTGCCCCCAATACGAATTCGCGAACCAGGGCGACGTGCAGCAGACGTATCAGAAGGCTCTCACCGATATGCAAGCGATCCAGGGTGATCTGCAGGGCATCGGAGATGGTCTGAAACGCATCGGGGATGGCGTGCCAGGCATCCCAGGTCGCCAGTAATCCGGGTCAACCCATCGATCCTTCGGCACCCAACAACTCCCCGGGTGCGCCGCCGGGGCCGGGGTAGCCGACCGCCGCGAGACCGAACCCGCCATTGCCCCCGTCGCCGCCGTTGCCGATCACCACACTGTTGCCGCCTTTGCCTCCGGCACCGCCAGTCGATGGACTGTCGCCGCCGTCGCCGCCGGCGCCACCGTCGCCAACGAGGAGGGCGGCACCGCCGCTCCCCCCTACCCCGCCGGCGACACCGACCCCGCCGGTTCCACCGGACCCGCCGCCACCGATCAGCCAGGCGTTGCCTCCCGCGCCGCCGACCCCGCCAGTGCCGGCGGCGCTGAACCCACCGGCCCCGCCGCCCCCGCCGTCGGAGAACAGCAGGCCCGCGCGGCCGCCGGCGCCGCCAGCGCCGCCAGCGATTTGGCCGAATCCGCCGTCCCCACCGGTGCCGCCGGTGCCGACCAGCAGGCCTGCACTGCCCCCGCTACCGCCGGCCCCGCCGGCCCCGTCCGCCCCGCCGGCACCGCCGAACCCGCCATCTCCGCCGGCGCCGCCATCGCCCGTGAGCAGGCCGGCATTCCCGCCGGCCCCACCGGCACCCCCGACCCCGAGGTCGCTGACTCCGCCGGCCCCGCCGCGCCCGCCGCCGGCGCCGATCAGCCCGCTGAGCAGCCCTCCGGCCCCGCCGTTGCCGCCGGCCCCGCCAACGCCGCCGATGTCGTTCCATAAGGCCACCCCGCCGGCGCCGCCAGCCCCACCGCCGCCAAACAGCCCGCCGTCTCCGCCGACCCCGCCGACCCCGGCTGTGCCGACGGCGCTGAACCCTCCGGCCCCGCCGACCCCGCCGTCGCCGAACAGCAGGCCGCCCGTCCCGCCGTGCCCGCCGGCCGCGCCGTCGCCGGTCAAGGAGCTGGCGCCGGCCCCTCCGGCGCCGCCAGCGCCCAGCAGCCCGGCGGCCCCGCCCGCGCCACCGTTCTGGCCCGACACGCCCGCACCCGAACCGCCGGCTCCGCCGTCACCAAGCAACCACCCGCCGGCCGCGCCGTTTTGGCCGGATCCCGGGGCCGCATTGGTGCCGTTGCCGATCAGCGGCCGACCAGTGAGTGCCTCGACGGGGCCGTTCACCGCGTTGAACAACGGCTGCAGCGGTGAGGTGGCGCCTGCAGACCCGGTGTCGCCGGCGTCGCCGACCGTAGGGCCGACCCCGCCGTTGCCGGCGTCGCCGCCGGTCCCGATCAGCGCGGCCGCGCCGCCGTTGCCGCCGGCACCACCGGTCAAAAAGCCTTCGCCGCCACCGCCGCCGGCCCCGCCGACACCCACCAGTGGGCTGGCGTTGCCGCCGACCCCACCGGCCCCGCCGCTGCCGGCGCTGACCCCGCCAGCGCCACCGGTTCCGCCGCATCCGAACAGGCCGCCGTCTCCGCCGGCCCCGCCGACCCCGCCAGCAACGAGGGCGACACCGCCAGCGCCGCCGGCGCCACCGCTGGAAAACATCAGACCGGCGTGACCCCCGGCGCCGCCGCCCCCACCGGTTCCCGTGCCGCTGTGCCCGCCAGTTCCACCGGCGCCGCCGGCCCCAAAGACCAGGGCGGCCTGCCCGCCGGCGCCGCCGGCCCCGCCGGTCGCGCCGCCGCTGTATCCGCCGTCCCCGCCAATGCCACCGGGCCCCGCAAGTAGGCCGGCGTGGCCGCCGATGCCGCCAGCGCCCCCGACGCCGCCACCGCTGAGTCCCCCGGCCCCGCCAGCGCCGCCGCCCGCACCGAACAACCCGCTGAACAATCCGCCAGTCCCCCCGGTTCCGCCAGCCCCGCCGACGGCATCGCTGGCCGTGCTGGGGTCGGCCCCACCAACGCCGCCGGCACCGCCGGCCCCGAACAGCCCGCCCGCGCCGCCGGCACCGCCGGCCCCGGCGGTCCCGGCGAAGCCGTATCCGCCCGCGCCGCCGACTCCGCCGCTGCCCCAAAGCAGTCCACCGGTTCCGCCGGAACCGCCCGCCCCGCCGCCGATACCGCCCGACCCGCCGGCACCGCCGGTGCCGATCAGCCCTGCAGGGCCGCCGTTACCACCGTCTTGGCCCGCCGCGCCGGAGCCGCCGGCGCCGCCGCTACCGATCAGCCAACCGCCGGCTGCGCCGTTTTGCCCCGATCCCGGTGCCGCGTTGGCGCCGCTGCCGATCAGTGGGCGCCCGGTCAGGGCAAGGCTGGGTGCGTTGATGGGGTTAGCCAGATCCTGCGCGATCGTCTGAAACGGGTTGGCGCTCAACGCCGAAAGATTCGCAGCCTCCGCGTTGACATAGGAGTGCACACCCGCGCGCAACGCGTGCACGAACCGGTCATGGAATGCCGCCGCCTGCGCACTGAGCATCTGATAGCGCTCACCGTGCGAGACGAACAGCGCCGCAATGGCCGCCGACACCTCGTCCCCGGCCGCGGGCAGCATCCGGGTGATCTGGCTAGCTGCGGCCGCATTAGCCGCACTAAGCCCCGCACCAACATCGGCTAGCTGCGCCGCCGACGCGCCCATCACCTCGGGTGCCACACCGACAAACGACACCGGACCCCCAAGCGCATTCGACACCGACCTCAACCGCACGAACTGGTTGACGCATCTATTTGCGCAGAGACCCTGCGGTAGCACAAGTCACGCGCCGGTGGAACCGGTTGCGACCTGTAACCGGGCGCGCGCTATTCGGTGTCTCGGCCGGAATCGAGGCGCTCGCTCACCCGGGCCAGCGCCTCGTCGAAGACCTCGACCTTTTCGCCACGTCGTTCGTTGGCTGGCTGGGCTGCGCCGCGGGCGGCCTTGGCCTCCACTCGAGCGGCGCCCTGCCGGCGCAACAGGCTGAAGTTCTTCTCGCGCGCAGTCCTGAGCCGGCTCTGTAGATCCTTCAATTGGTGCTCGTCCATGCGATCCAGAGCCTCGGGATGACTCTCGCCGATCAACAAGTTTTCCTGCTGGGTCAGGTTCACATGGTGGTTGCTCACCATAGATTCATAGCTGCGCCGGCCACACCAGCGCAGCGAATCGCCGAACGGCGCACCGAACCGTCACTGCGGGGCCATCTCAAATTCACGTCGCCAGCCGTTTCAACGTGCACAACAGGGCTCGATGGGTTTGGCTATGAAGGTGCATGCGGCTAAGACGTTGATCGTTCTCGGTGGAGCTGTAATGGCACTTGTTGGCGCTCCAAACGCGATCGCAGACCCCTCGGTGCGGACCCAGTCGGGCAACACCCGATGCCTGGTTTGGCCGGGTTCCGTTGTCTGCCAGTATCTCCCGGGCTTCGCACAGGCGCCTGTTGATACCGTCGGCGGCTCCGGCATTCACTGGGATATCGCCGTCGTCACGTCGGCGGGCGCGTTCAAATGGGACAACGCAAACATTCCGGGCACGCCGGAGGTGATGGCGAACGATGTCGTCCTGAACTATGGCCAGACCTATCACCTGAACGGCTGGACAATCCTGCCAACCGAGGATGGAACACGCTTCACCAACGACGGCACCGGCCACGGGATGTTCGTCAGCATCGCCAACGTGTCATCGTTCTAGGCCGGCGAGACTGCTCACCGACGGCCGCACTCGGGGGCCAGCTCCTCCGCCGCGCCCGCCAACATTTCTGGGCGGCGATCAAATAGGACATCTGCCACCAGTCGTTCGCTCATTCACGTCACACCCAGTGAACCCCCACAACGACGCTGGCCGCATCCGGGGCCGACGATCCCGGTGCTGGACGAGCGGGCGCCTCTGGCGGCAGCGCGATCGGGGCCAGTAGCGTTATCACTGGTCGGGAGGGGCAGATCGAGATGGATGAGGGCGGGGCCGAAAAACTGCGGGCGGTGCGATGCAGCTCCGCTACATAAGTATCGCCGCATTGATCGGCGAGGCGGGCGGCGATCCGTGGGCGATCAGTCAGAGCCTCCAAGATGGCCGCCCGGCCCAAATCTCCGATTTAGCGCAGGCGTTCCACAACGCGGGCCGGTGCACCAGCGAGTCCAGCGCGGCATTCGATGAAGCCCGCCGCCGCTTTGAAGCCTCCTGGAATCGGGAGAATGGCGAGCATCCGATCAACGACTCCGATGAAGTGCAGCGCGTGACGAAATCGCTTGGCGCGCAGTCGCTGCAGTTACCCAAGATCGGTGCCGACCTGGAAAACATTGCCGCCGGCCTAGCCGAGGCGCAGAAAGCCGCGGCCGGACAAATCGCCACGCTAGAGGCTCAGCTGGAAAAGCTCGACAACCTCATCGGCCAAGCCGTCGAGATGGAAAAACAACCTAACCTCTCCGCGGCGGACCGCGACGCACTCAACAGCATGATCACCGCGTGCGAAGACGACGCGATCCGCGACACCCAAGCCGCCGTCGGCCAGGTCACTTCGACTCGCGACGGCTACTCGGCCACCTTGCAGAACTCGTTGACCACCCTGCGCTCAGACGGCTACGACCCCGTCAGTATCCAGGCAATGGACGGGCCCCAACCGCCTGTACCGGTGCTGCCGGATGATCCCAAGCAGTTCACCCAGGCGTGGAGCGCGTTGACGCCGCAGCAGAAAGAGGCGGAGTACCACCAGAATCCGTTTATCGGCAACCACCCGGGGATGCCGTTTGAAGACCACACCCTCTTCAACGAACGTCACCTCGACGAGCTCACCCGAAGTACCCAGGCCAGCGTCGACGACATGCAAACGGCCGTCGACCGACTCGCGAAACAGCAGTACACGGGTGACCACAGCGCGGACACCGCCAACGCACTGGCCGCCCTCGCCCCGAAACTGCAGGCGGCTAAACACTCGCTCGACGAATACCGCGGCGTCCAAAACGCGATGAAGGCGCCTCCCGGCACACCCAAGCGGTATCTAGGGTTCCTCGACGACAGAGGCCACGCGGCTGTCTCTATCGGCAATCCGGACAAGGCGATCCGCAACGCGATCCTTGTTCCCGGCACCGGTGATGACCTGACCAACATCGGGGATAATACCGACCGCTCCTGGAAGATGTATCAATCCGCGCTGAAAGCCGACCCCAACCTGCACGCCGGTGATCTCTCTGTGACGGCGTGGCTGGGATATGACCGGCCCATGTCGGTGGTCGAACAGGCCCCATGGCCCAGTTACGCCGAACACGGGGCGGGTGCGTTGGATTCGTTCGAGGACGGTATGCGCGCTTCCCATGTCGGCGCACCGTCAATCGACACCGTCATTGGGCACAGCTACGGAACCACCCTGGTGGGTGCGGCCGCGTCCGGCGACCGTCATCTGGCTGCTAACAACATCATTGCCGTCGCCAGCCCCGGCATGTTAGTCGACCACGCCGGCGATCTACATATCAGTCCCGGTGGCACCGTATATGCAATGACCGATCCGCACGACCCGATCGGGCCAGCCAACCTCTTCACCCAATTCACCCTCGGCCCCAACCCCGTCACCACCGATTTCGGTGCACACGACCTGCTCGCCGCGACCCACCTGGGCACTGGACCCGACGGGCAATTCCCCAGCTTGGCGGCCCACGGCGGCTACTGGAACGACCGCACGCCCGCACTGGCGAACCTGGGTGCCGTCATCGCCGGAGTAAAACCGCCGTTCGCAGGAGGATGATAAAACCCATGCCAGCCAGGCGCAGCGCAGCGCATCCAGCATTCCTCGTTGCGATGCTTACGGCCGCCCTCATTGTCGGCGGCTGCCACAAAAACCAGCCCCTGGGACCACCGACACCCACTGGCGCAACCAATTTGGGAGGTCCCGCGATGACATCGACACCGCCGACACCGCCGGGCTGGACGGTCCACGTCAACGTCCCAACCAGTCAACAACAAGCCCAAGACACGGTCTTCGGTTACCTCAAGAAGACACTCGACGCCCTGCCACCAGGCGTTGTCTTCGATGCTTCCCGCTACGGCAGCGCAGCTAGTACATCGCCGTGTGGCGACCAGCCCAACCCTCCGACAAAGGAGTTCGCGGCGACAGGTGACCTCAAGCTGCCGCCGGGCGTCGACAGCGGTCAGCTCATCGCACAGGTCGGCGAGACCTGGAGAAGCTGGGGATGGTGGGTATTCGAGCGCGACGGAATGTTCAAACCCAACCGCTCCGGCTTTTCGCCCGACGGTTACGAGCTACATATCGAAGTGCCGGGACTACCGGGATCGCCAAACATCACTGGCACCTCGCCGTGCTTCGCGCGCGACATCGCGCGCAATGACCTACCGTTCCCCACGACGATCACAGCGGGCCCGGGCGGATAGCGCCGAGCACCAGCAGGATTAGCGCTTCGTGACCAGTCCGCCCGGTGCGATGTCGTCAACGTCGTGATCGATCAGCTCGCGCACGGCAGGACGCGGTCCGTACGGTCGCAGCATGGTGCTGGCCGGCCGTGGACGCACGTGCTGCGGCCACCAGAACCAGCGCCCGAGCAAGGTGGCCAGCGACGGTGTCATGAACGACCGCACGATCAAGGTGTCGAACAACAGGCCCAGCGCGATCGTCGTACCCACCTGGGCCATCACCCGCAGCGGGCTGAAGGCGAACGTGGCCATGGTGGCGGCGAACACCAGACCGGCGGCGGTCACCACCGAGCCCGAACCGGCCATCGCGCGGATCGTCCCCGTCTTGAGCCCGGCGTGGATTTCCTCCTTGAACCGCGATATCAGCAGCAGGTTGTAGTCCGAGCCGACCGCCAGCAGCAGGATGACCGCCATCGCCAGCACCATCCAGTGCAACTTGATGCCCAGCATGTACTGCCAGAGGAGCACGGAGAGTCCGAACGAGGCGCCCAGCGACAGCAACACCGTACCGACGATCACGACGGCCGCCACGACGCTTCGGGTGATGATCAGCATGATGATGAAAATCAGTGTGGCCGCGGAAATTCCGGCGATCATCAGGTCGAAGTCGGAGCCGTCGTGCATGTCCTTGTACGTCGCGGCGGTACCGCCGAGGTAGACGTTGGAGCCCTCCCAGGGCGTGCCCTTGATCGCCTCGTGCACGGCCTGCTTGATCGGTTCGATGTGGCTGACGCCTTCAGGAGTCGCCGGGTCGCCCTCATGCGAGATGATCAATCGGACAGCGTGGCCGTCCGGCGACAGGAATTGTTTGAGACCCCGGGCGAAATCGGGGCTCTTGAATGCTTCCGGCGGAAGGTAGAACGTGTCGTCGTTTTTCGCTTTATCGAAGGCATCACCCTGGGCGGTGGCGTTGTCGGCCTGCGCTTTCGCCTGCGCATTGAGACCCATGGTGGTCGCGTAGTTCGACATGATGGTGTCGAGGTTGTGCTGCTGGCTCTCGATCTGCGGGGGTATCAGCGCCACGAGCTTGGGCTGAATCTGGTCCAACTTGTCCAGATTCGCACTGAGGTTCTGGATGTTCTCAGCCACCTGGTCAATGCCATCGAGCGCATTGAAGATGGACGTTTGGCCTCGATCTGCGGGGGTATCAGCGCCACGAGCTTGGGCTGAATCTGGTCCAGCTTGTCCAGATTCGCGCTGAGGTTCTGGATGTTCTCAGCCACCTGGTCGATGCCATCGAGTGCATTGAAGATGGACCGTATCGTCCAGCAGACCGGAATGTCGTAGCAGTGCTTCTCCCAGTAGAAGTAGGCACGAATCGGCCGGAAGAAGTCGTCGAAGTAGGCGATGTCGTCGCGCAACTGTTCGGTGATCTTCACGGTTTCTTTGGTGAGCTTGGTGGTTTCGTGTGTCGTGTTGCTGAGGTCCTGCGTGGTCTGCATCTGCTCATGCAGCACCACCATCGTTTTCTTGAGCTCGTCCGCCTGGTTCAGCAGGTTTTTCGCCTGCTCGTCCTGATAGTGCTCGGTCTGGAGCCGCCCTGCGGCTTGTGCACTCATTTGAAAACCGAGTGTGCTGTGGTCGAGCGGCGTGCCCAGCGGCCGGGTGATGGTCTGCACCCGGCCGATACCGGGGATGTGGAAGACCGCCTTGGCGACCTTGTCCAGGACAATGAAGTCGGCCGGGTTACGCAGGTCGTGATCGGTCTCGATCATCAGCAGCTCGGGGTTGAGCCGAGCCTGGTTGAAGTGCCGGTCGGCAGCCGCATAACCGACATTGGCCGGGGTGTCTTGCGGCAGGAAGTGGCGGGTGTCGTAGTCCGTCTTGTAGCCGGGCAGAGCGAGCAGACCGATTAATGCGACGGCGATGGTCACCGCGAGAACCGGTGCGGGCCAGCGGACGATGGCGGTGCCGATGCGTCGCCAGCCCTGGGTCTGCAGCTTTCGCTTCGGGTCGAGCAGCTTGAAGAACGATGCCACGGTCAGGATCGCTGGTCCTAGAGTCAAGGCCGCGAGGACCGCGACCAGCATGCCGACGGCGCAGGGCACACCGAGCGACTGGAAATACGGCAACCGGCAGAAGCTCAGGCAGTACATCGCGCCGGCGATGGTCAGCCCCGACCCCAGCACGACATGCGCCGTGCTGTGGAACATCGTGTAGAAGGCCTGTTCTCGATCTTCGCCGAGGCCGCGGGCCTCGTGGTAGCGGCCCACCACGAAAATCGCGTAGTCCGTCCCGGCGGCGATCGCCATCAGCACGAGCATGTTATTGGCGAACGTCGAAAGCCCCATGATGTTGTAGTTCCCGAGCGTCGCGACGACACCGCGAGCCGCGAGCAACTCGACGAAGACCATGAACAACATGATCAAAGTGGTAACCACCGACCGGTAGACGACCAGCAGCATCACCACAATCACGAGGAAGGTGACCATAGTGACCTTCTTGACGCCTTTCTCACCCGCATGGGACTGGTCGGCAAACAACGGAGCCGCCCCGGTGACGTAGGCCTTGATCCCGGCGGCGCCGGCACCGAGTTCACGATCTTGCGGACAGCCTCGCTGGACTCGCTGGACAGGCCGCTGCCCATGTTGCCGGCGAGGTAGACCTGGACGTACGCGGCTTTTTGGTCGTGGCTCTGGGAGCCCGCGGCGGTTAGGGGATCACTCCAGAAGTCCTGGATGTGCTGAACGTGTTTCTTGTCTTGCTCGAGTCGCTTGACGATCTCGTCGTAATAGCGGTGGGCCTCCGCCCCCAGCGGTTTGTCGCCCTCCAGCAGGATCATTGCCGAGCTGTCGGAACTGAACTCTTTGAACGTCGATCCGACGTGCATCATCGACTGGAACGACACCGCGTCCTTGGGACTCTGCGACACCGAGTGGTTCTTGGAGACGACCTCCAGCTGCGGTGAGATGGTGTTGGTGACGAAGACGATGCCCAGCCAGATCAGGACGATCGGCAGCGCGAGGCGATGGATCATCCGCGGCAGGAACGGCGGGATCAACGGCTGATCAACGCGCGGCACCGCCGCGGTGGTCTCGCTCACGCGGACTTGTCCAGGCAATAGACGAAGGCATTCACTGTTTCGTTGGGGGGCGACTGGTTCGGAGCTTTGATGGTCTCACCGCGCCCGTCGTGGTTGTCCACGACGAATTGGCAGGCGATCCAACTGCCGTCTCCTTGCGCTATCAGGTTGGCCGGGATGCCGGGCTTCGTTGACTTCAATACTGTGCTCCAGGGCAAGGGGACGTTGAGGGCCTGCTGCGGATGGGAGTTCTCATCGAGGTAGTTGATGGTTGCCGTGCTGCCCGGTGAGCCCCAGACCTCGAGCGTGATGGTCTTGGCGTTGTACTGGTCGATGACGTCACCGGGTGAGCCACCACCGAACGAACCGCTGTGGACGCCGAAGACGCCGTGCAGTCGGTGGACGGCGAATCCCGATAGCGCAACGACGGCCAGAACGGTCAGGATGAGCCAGAATCGGCTCAGCAGCCCCTGCTTCTTCTTGGCGCGTTGTGGGCCGGGTTTTTCCTCGGCGCTTGGGGGACCCTTAGGATCTCGCGACTCTATCCGTGGCTCGGTGGTCGTCATGGGCGCTTTCCTAACCAGGGGCAAAGGCTACTCAACTAATTAGCTCTTGAAAGTATACTTAGCCACTCTAACCTAGATCGAGATGGTCCGGGCTTCACATCCCGTGCCGAGCCATCCGCGAATTCAGACACTCCCCCGGGACCGTCGCTGCTTCGTCAAGGACAACTTTCGCACACGTGCGGCGGAACGACAGTATCCA
>CAWKKH010000010.1:0-259535 GCA_963850135.1 uncultured Actinomycetota bacterium
CACGATCGCCCTCGGTCTGCTGTTCGACACACTGATCGTGCGTTCGTTTATGACGCCGTCGATCGCGGCGCTGCTGGGGCGGTGGTTCTGGTGGCCGCTGCGGGTGCGCCCCCGCCCCGCCAGTCAAATGCTTCAGCCCTACGGTTCACGTCACGCGGTTCGTCAACTGCTCTTGTGGGAGGACGGCGATCCGGTGGTCGCCTCCAACGGGCCGCCACGCGCCCATGCTCGCTAGGCGTTGCTGAGCTCATCCGATGACTCGGGCACCGCCACGGAAGCCTTCTGCAGCTGCCCTTCCAACGATGCGACCCTGAGTAGCTGAATGGTCATGTTGGTCGACGCCAACATGGGGATCAACCCAATAAACGTTCGAAACGACGGCGCGGCACCATGCAACTGCTGGAAACAGCCAACCACATAAAACAATCCCATTGTGAAAAGAGCGGCAGGTATCGAGTAAGCCAGCGGCGATCGAGCATCGGAAATAAGTTCCGTCGCATAATCAATCTCGTCCCGCGACAGTGATTCGCGTTTGTGTAATTTGGCCAAAACCGATTTATGGGCGCCCACTTTTTCGCCCAGCAGGGCGGGTGTTCGGTCCTCTAACCGTCTGATGTAGATGAATACACAGGTGGCGAACGTTAATTCCAGTGCGCCAACAAGTATCGTGAGACCGTCGAGTAGAACTTGATTCAAGATCCCGCTCCTTTGTTCTCCGCCGACCGTCGCATCATTTCTGAAATACGAAAGCCCTAAATATCGACTACCGTTACAAATTCTACCTCAATCAACGGCGGAGTTCGTAGTCTTCCGGTTTCGGTCGGTTGGTCCATCGCCAATAGTCGAAGATGCGAAATCCGTACAGCGTTGGCACGTCGCCGGCCGCGTTCTTGTAGTAGCTGCTGGTAACCGCCGGGTGGCTGTACACCATTGTCCTCAACCGTTCCTGACTGCGACGGTTGTAATCAGCGCACACGTCCACCCGCGGCATGGCCGAGCCGAAGTCGCCCGCCAGGATCATGTCGATGCAGCCCATGATGTAGCGCATCTGGCATTCGGAGTTGTAGATGATGCTGGCGCCGTTGACGGCGTTGGTGCCCGGCCCGAACATGCAATAGAAGTTCGGGAATCCCGGCACGGTGATGCCGAGGTATGCGTATGCGGAGTCACCCCATGCCGTGTTCAGTTCGAGCCCGTCGATGCCTCGGACGTTGATGGGGCCGAGTTGGTGGTTGACGTCGAACCCGGTGGCCCAGATGAGCACGTCGGCCGGCCGGTGCACGCCGTCCTCGGTGACGACGCCGTCGGCAGCCAGTTCGGCGATTACATCGTTGACCAATTCGACGTCGTCGCGCTGCAACGTGGTGAGCCAGGTTCCGTTGTCCTGCAACGTCCGTTTGCCCATCGGCGGGTAGTTCGGCGTGACCCTTTGCAACAGCTTCTCGTCCGCGCAGAAGACCCGCATCCACGCGATGAACATCTCGCGAATCGCATGGTTCGACTCGCTGCAGGACAGCCCGCCGTTGTCCCAGTCGGGATCGATCCTCACCTGCTCGTCGAGTGCGTCGGCGATCGGCCACCACGACACGAAGCGCAGCCACCTCCCGTAGTACGGGAGATGGCGGATCGCCCATCTGGCACCGTCGGGAATGGCGTCATGGTAGGTGGGGTTGGGCGCCATCCACTGCGGGGTGCGTTGATAGACGTCGACGTGTGTGGTCAAGTCCGCGATCGCGGGAACGAGCTGAAATCCGCTGGCGCCCGCGCCGATCACCGCGACTCGCTTGCCCGTGAGGTCGACGTCGTCGCGCCAGTTCGCGGTGTGAAAAGACGGCCCGCGGAAGTCCTTGGATCCCTTGATGTCTGGGATCACCGAATTGCTGAATTGGCCCACCGCGCAGATCAGGGCACGCGCGGTCAGTGTCTCTTGCCGGCCGTCCGCCCCATGAATCGTCACCAGCCAGTTCGCCGACTGCTCGTCCCAGACCGCGCCGGTCACCTCGCTGTTGAATCGCACGCTGGGAGTGATGTCATGCCGGTCGGCAACGTCATTGAGGTACTGCAGGATCTCGGGTTGTTCGGAGTAGTAGTGCGTCCAATGGTCGGTGGGCTCGAAGGAGTAGGCGTAGTACTGGTTGGCGATGTCGACGCGGCAACCCGGATAACGGTTGGCCAACCAGGTTCCGCCCACGCCAGACTGCTTCTCGATGATGGTGAACGGCACACCCGCCGCCTTGAGCTTGATCCCGGCCAACAGTCCGCCCTCCCCACACCCGATGACGACCACGGGGAACTGGCTGCGTTGTTTCGGGGTCGAGGCCAGCACCGGCCCGCACTGGTCGGCATCGCTGAACCGCAAGTCCGCGGCGACGTAGTCGACGAACTCATCGGTCACCGTTCCGGCGGATATCGCGTCGAACATCACCCGCATCTGCTGCGCGTCCGGGACGAACGGCGGCGGACAGCCACGGTCGCGGTAATCCCGGACCACGTCGAACGCCCGATCGCGCACCGCCTGCTTGTCGGGCTCGCTCATCGCGCCCTGCAGATCCATCGCGATGAGCATGAACGGCTTCGGGAGTTCGTCGAGCAGGCCCATGTCGCCGGTCATGTGAACCAGCGACATAAGCAGGGCGGGCACGCTGACCTCGGCGAGCGCTTGACGAATGGCCTCGTCGCCGTCGTCGAACGGTGCGCCGAGAAGCGCCTCCTGCCACGGCGGATTGTTCGATCGTGACTCAACGGTGAGCGACTCCGACATTCCAGCACCATACATCCGCCAGACTATGGATGGTCAATAATTTGGGCCGCGGCACCCACGGCATCGTGCCCTCAATTGTGTGATGTTTGCGCGGTTGACCGCGTCAATTTAGTTCTCGGCGGCCGTCATTCAGTCGCCTGCGGCAACCCGTGAACGCTCCAACGAATCCGGCAGGACCGCAGGTGATGGCTGATTCGCACGCAGGAAGCGGCCGGTGCGGGTTGTGCCGAGGATCTCGGTCGGTTGACCGTTCGCGATCACCTGCCGGCCGCTAACGAACACAGCGGAGACAGTGGCGTCGTTGCGATTGACCATGCGGGACAGCCCGTCGTACTGGTCAACGGACTCTTCCGCGTATTCCTCGAGTCCTTGGTCGAGGCGTTCGGGATCGATGATCGACAGGTCTGCACGGTCACCAACCCTGAGGTGTCCGGCGTCGAGTTGATACCAGTCGGCAAGCTCGCCGGATAACCGGTGAATGGCCTGCTCGATCGTCATGAACGGGGTGCCCGCCCGCTCGGAGTCGCGTACGTGCTTGAGGAACCGCAGACCCATGTTGTAGAAGGCCATGTTCCGCAGGTGCGCCCCGGCGTCGGAGAACCCGAACTGGACGAACGGTTCTTTGGCGAACTTTTTCATCACGTTTGGCCGGTGGTTGGAGATTGTGGTGAACCAGCGGAGCTTCGTACCGTGTTCGAGGACGAGATCGAGGAAGGCGTCGACGGGGTGCACGCCACCCCGATCGATTCCGACCTGTCCGAACGACTTCCCGATAACCGATGAGTCGGGACATTCGGTGATCAGTGCATCGAAGAAGTCCCGGTGCCACACCCGGATGCCGAACTTCTGGTCGTAGTCCTTGCGGAACCGCCTGCGGTAGGCCTCGTCGCGCATCAACTGGTCGCGCTCCAAGCAGTCCTTCAGGTGCATCGCTTCTTGCCCCGAGCCGAATTCCTCGAAGATGACGAAGTCGATCCCGTCGGCGTACACGGTGAACGGCACGGGGAGATGCTGGAAGCGGAAGTCGGCACCAAGTGCGTTGACGAAGCTAGCCAGCCCCTTCAGGAAGTAGAACGCGATCGGATTGGACTTGGCATCGGCGGCGGCCAGCAGGCTCGTCTTCAGCGATTTGCCGAACAACCCGACGGACTGCAGTGCCTGCAGGACCATTCGCAGCGGCATGGCGATATCCGGGGCGGATTGCAGGACTCGGCCGCGTTGTTGCACCAGTTTGTTAAGCCGACGGACCTCGTGGCTTTTCGCGTAGGTCGATGGCAGCGTGCGTGAACGGCAGACCTCGCCGTCCAATTTGTCGAACTTCAGTTGATTCGAGGACAACCCGATGAACCCGGCATCGAGTGCCTCGGCGAGCATCCGTTCCATGCGGGCCAACTCGGCGGGGGTTGGCTTGATGTCGCCGTCGGTCGACCGTTCCAGCCCCATCGTGACGGTGCGGATGTCCGAATGCCCGATGAAGGAGCACAGATTCGGGCCGAGCGGTCGATCCTCGATCGCGGCGATGTACTCCTCGGCCGTGCTCCACGTCTTATACGTGCCGATCGAGGAAATTACGTGTTCGCGGGGAATCGCCTCGACACGGCCAAAGAGATCGCCGGCTTCTTCGGCATTCACGTGGATCGTGGATATCGAGCACGAACCGGTGGCCACCGTCGTCACACCGTGCCGTACCGACTCGGCGAGCGAAGGACCCGCGAGGACCTCGATGTCGTAGTGGGTGTGGATATCGAGGAACCCGGGCACCACCCACTTCCCCGACGCGTCGATCACGTGAGCGCATCCCGTCTCGTCGAGCGGCTCAGCTGATACCGCCGAGACGTGACCATCACGGATGCCGATGTTCCGTATCGCCGACGGAGCCCCGCCGCCGTCGAACCAGCGCCCGTTGTTGATGATGGTGTCGAACGTCATGTGGTGCACTCCTCATTTCTGACCACTTGACCATACGCCGCTTACTGGTTGTATGCCGACAGCCGGACCTCACTTTGGCCGCTCGACCAAGACCGTCCCGCTCGCTAGCTGCGGTTTCGCTACAGGTCTTGACGGCGTCAAGACGCGACCAAGTGCCTGACGGTCGCGTTGCCGTAGTAATCATCAGCCACTTCAGCTACCGGCGGAGGTGAGCGGGTTGTGCGGGCCACGTTGGTTGACGAGCGGCCTTTGATAAGACGGGTCAGTCCGGTCCCGTGCTGAAACGCCGTTGGCTCCGATGTCGGGTACGTCGGCGAACGGTATCGGCATCGTCGGCAGCATGCCGGACCATTCGATGACATTGGTGCGCAACGCGATCCGCCACTGGCCGTGACGGCACTCGAGGCGGTCGAAGTAGCGGCCACCGGCGAGCCAGTTGGATTCGTCGAGGTTGCGGGCGGCGAATTGGTAATAGGTTTCTGAGTGAGCGATCTCGCCGTCGATGTCGCAGGTGTTGTTGAGCAAGTTGTGCTGCGTGGCGATCTGCCCCTGTTCGTGCATGTGATGTGCCCACTGGTACAGGTCGGCTGGGCCGCCAACGAAATCGCCGGCGGCAATCTCGGCGTCGGGGTGAAATGCCGAGAGGAAAAGGTCGCGGTCGAAGCGGTCCATGCCGCGGCTGAAGCGGGTCAGGCAGTCCGTGATTTCCTGACGAACTAGCAGGCGTTCGAACCGGGCAAGTTGGTCAGCGTCCATGGCCTGCTCCCATGATTGGTTGCCAGATAGGGGATCCCCGTTCGGCGCGCAGTGACGGGATGTTTTTGCCGTCTGTGTCGGTGATCCCGTATCGCTGTGCGAGTTCGGCGGTGATGAAGGTGCCCCCGGACAGGTTCATCAGGTCGGGGTCAGTGGCCAGTGCGGCGATGACGCGGCCGGGGAATTCCGGAGAGCAGGCCACCGCGGGGCGGGTGACGATCGATTTGGTCATGTCGGGGTGGGCACTCAAATTGCGTTGTGCGCGTTCGGTCATCGTCAGTCCCTGCCACAGTGATACGGACGCGACATTGTGGGTTTGTAGCTCGATGGCCATGTCGCGGGCCATCCGGTCTACAGCGGTCTTACACAGTCCGAAGACGACGCCGTAGGTGTAGGTGACGCCGACGTAGCCCGATATGGCGACAATCAGCCCAGTGCCTTGGGGCACCATGATCTGGGCAGCCAGGCGGGCGGCGATGAAATTGGACCGCACTCCGACGTCGACCATGTCCCAGTTGGATAAAGGCTTCTCCCAGAACGGCTTTGCTTCGGTAAGGTCCGCGGGCAGCGTGAACGCGTTGTTGACTAGAATATCGAGCCGGCCCTGCTCGACTATTATCCGGTCGAACAGAGCGGTGACCTGATCGTCGACCGCGTGATCGACCTGCACGGCGATCCCCGTGCCGCCGCGTCGGGTGACCTCTGCGGCTGTCTCGCCGATGGTTCCCGGCAGTTCGTGCTCGGTCGCTGCAACAGTGCGGCCAGTCACGTATACCGTGGCGCCGCAGTCGCCAAGGGCCAGCGCGATGCCTTTGCCGATGCCGCGACTTGCTCCGGTGACGACGGCGACTTTGCCCGTCAGCGAGATCATTCGGTGGTGTCCTGCGTCGCAGACTTCGAGCGATCGCCGAAGAATTCCTCGCTGTAATCAGCTACGGCGCGTCCGGCGTAACGGTTGGTGTCGAACGGCATACCCATGAGTCCGGTTGCCCAGTCGACGGATGCGCCGAGATTGTGCATCCAGTCATAGACCATGGTTCGTTGCGAAATCCGCCACTCATTGCCGACTTTGTCCATCCAGTCCAGGTAGCGGCCGCCGATGACGGTGTCGTGATGCGCACTTTCGGTGGAAACCCGGTGGTATGCCAGCACGTGGGTTTCCACCAGCGCGGTATCGGAGTGGAGGTCGATGAAGCTCTGCCCCAGCACATGCTGCGTGACCGGAATGTCCGGAGAGCCAGGAACGACCCAGGCCAGGTACTCATCGAATGTGCCGGTGAAGATGCCGTGGTCGATGATCGCTTGCGGCCAGTAAACCCCGCGATGAGTTGCTCGTCGCGGCGGTCCTCGCCGCGGGCCAACCGTGCCAGGCAGTCCCGGATCTTATCGCGGTCCAGCAGTTCTGCGAGTTCTCGACTTGGAGTGCTCATGGTTGGGCGAACGGTTCCTCGCCCCGCGTTTGGGCGTTCGGAGTGGTGGTGCTGCCCGTCATCATGCGAGTTCCATTCCTTGCATATTCCCGGCGACACGCCACTGGGCGAGTAGTTCGCCGAAGGTGGGAACGAATGCCGAGTTGGACGAAGCCTTCGCCTCCCCCGCCTTCGTTGTTGTAATACCCTCGTGTGCAGGATGTTTCGAACTCCGCGTTCACCACTGCCGTTTCTGTGATGAGCCGGCGCCAGCCGAGCCAGTGGGCGGCTAGTGCTGCTTTGAGTTGTCCTGCGTCGCCGCTGTTGCCTCGCAGGGGAATAGACGCGGCTACGAATTGGTCGGGGCGAACGAGGTAGAGGCGATCAGATCGCAGCCGGCCATGTGCGTCGGAGCCGAACGCGTGTGGGCCTTCGATCCATGCTGGAACGTCGGGTCGGGCAACCTCGCCTGCACCATAGGTATGTAGCTGCCAGGTCATGACATTGAGGGCCTGCTGATTTTCCTCGACGGGCGGTAGCCGCAGCCCCACCACCGGGTCCTGGGCCCACTGTGGCAACTGCTTGGGGTTGTCGACGTAGTGATATCGGATCCGGTACTGCCCCAGATAGCCGCCGATGCGGGATCCCAGGCGCGTCTTGATGATCAGCGGAATCACTTTGGCCCATGGACCACTGACTCGGTTGCGGAGCAGCGCCGCCAGTGGGCTGCGTCGACCGACAACTCCGAACGCGCGGTCGGTCACGTTGACCAAGGTGAGTGCGACTGGTCGACGCTCGCGTTCGTAGCGGTCCAGCGCCTGCGGAGCGACCCGCCCCTGGGCCACGTCGGCCAGCAACATGGCCAGATTGTGGGCGTCTTGCAAGCCGGTATTCATGCCCTGTCCGCCGACTGGGGAGTGGACGTGTCCCGCGTCTCCAGCTAGGAAGACCGAACCCACCCGGAACTTAGAAGCGACACGGTGATGGACCCGATATGTGGAGAACCAGTCGACCGCTCCGTGCGTCAGCCCGAACTCGGCGTCGGCAGTGGCTAGCGCCTCTTCCTGAGTGATCGCGTCTTGGGCGGCCAGCGCCACGAGTCGGGTATGACCGCTGGGTCCGAGCGGGAACGCCAGCGCGAACGTTGATTTGCCGAATCTCATGTTCAGCGTTCCCTCGGGCACACCGCGCACATCGCGCACATCGGCGACCCAGAACGTCGATTCGTCGGTCTTGCCCTCGAATTGCAGATTCAGCTCACGCCGGACCGCCGACGCAGCACCGTCTGCGCCGACACACCACCGTGCCCGCACCCGAAGCAACCCGCCGTCCTCACATTCCAGCAACGCCTCAACCCGTCCGTCGGACTGGGTTGTCTTGTCGACTAGATCAACCAGGCGATGCCGCCACCGAATATCACCCCCGGCGGCGGTGAGAGTGTCGGCCAGCAGTTGCTCGTTGCGGCTCTGCTCGAAGATTTGTATCCCCGGAAACCGCGTTGCGCCCCTTTGCAGTAGCGAAAAGTCCGGCCCGCCGCTGCTGGGGGATGCACCGATCTGCATCCGCAGCGCGGGAAAGGCACCCGCCAACACAGCCTCGGCCAGGCCAAGTTGGTCATATATCTCCATCGTGCGGGCCTGCACCGCCAGCGCCCGCGACTCCCGAGTCGGACCCGCCTTGCGATCCGCTACCACCACAGGCACCCCACGGCGGTTGAGCACTACACCGGCCATCAGACCTGTTGGACCCGCCCCGACGACCAGAACCTCGGTGTCGATCACCGGAAGATCATCGATGCGCACGACACCAGCGTTCATCAGTTCATCTCCATTTCGGCGGACGACTCACTTGACGATAGCCAAGCGCCAGTACCGGTGACGATGGTTGATGACGGTTGTTTCGGTGCCTGTCAGGCGCTGATCTGATCGGGCGTGATGGAGCGTTCCAGCATTCCGACCGCCGTCTCGCCATTGAAGCTGTATTGGACTAACGCCTGCTGCAGCTGCAGGCCCCCGTTAATTTCGGGGGGCATGATCATGAACGTCGACATCTTGGTTCGACCCTCGATTTCAAAGGTCTTGCCGGCGGCTTCCAGGACGAGTGAGACGTCCTCGTCGCGTGGTCGCAGTGTGTGCATAAACGGCGCCTTGACTACCCGGGCACCGACGAGTTCGCCGGCGTCGACGATGTAGCCCTCGTTGTAGGTCGGTTTCCCGTCTTTGCGGGGCGGGTAGATCTGAAATCCGAAGCCGAACCCGCTGGGGAACGATGCCGCTTGCCAGACATGGCCCCACAGCGACGCCAGGCGCCGCACACCCTGACGGCGGATCCGGTTGGCGCCGCCATTAAGAATGTGGGTTTCGTTGCCGACGGTGACGGTTCCGGTTGCGCGGCAAAGTTGTTCGAAGCGCCAGGGGTAGCCGATGAGGTGGCCCTCCTCCTGGGTGGACAGGATTCGCCGTGCCTCGTCGCTGGTTGACCCGTTCTCCCACGGCGGCAACACCGGGTGGATATCGATCGAGGCGGTGACGGGGACGAGGTCACCGTCAGCCAACCACGGCATCCAGCCGTCCATTTGGGCTTCGACGGTTGTAGCGATGGCCTGTCCGTCGAGGGTGACGTGCAGATGCCGGTAGGGCTCGACCATCTCGAACGACAGCGGGCCGGCACCGAGCACCCGCGGCTTGCCGTCGGCGCCCATCGGGTTGTGCACCGGGCCGTTGCCGAAGATGTTGAACACTCGCCCGTCAGCGAAGGCGAGATTGACCTGTGTGTCGTGGGTGTCCCATTGATCGGCGACAGCCTCGACACCGATGCGGGGGATGCCGAACGTGCCACTATCATCCCAGATCCACGCGTTTACCGATTCCCGGGCTTCGGGATCCTCGGGTTGACGCGCCCAGACGAACTCCCGCTCAAGACGAAAGCCGCCAGTCAGATCAATTGTCATTGCTAATTTCCGCTTCTCTGGAATTCAGATCGGACTTTTTGCTTCAGAGCCGGCGGTCCACTCGCGTGCACGGACGACGTAGTTGGCGAACACCGGGCGCAACTCGGCCATCGTGAGGCCGAACGTGGCCGCATCAGGATGCGTGTTCACCGCGCGTGTGGCTGCCTCGGCGTGCCACCACTGCTGCATGCCTGCCTCAAACTCTGCGGTGACAGGCTCGCCCAGCCATTCGTAGAGTCTGTGCACCGATCCGAGCGGATCTTCCTGCACCGTGCGGAAATCCAGATCGAAGAAGCGGTCTTCGTTGCCGGCGTCGCGGAAGGCCAATGCCCGTTCCATTCCGACGGACCAATGCTCGACATTCAATCGGCCTAGATATTCGCGATCCACCGTGTTCGACGTCATCTGCATGAACTCGGCGTACAGATCCGCGGCCGAGACGATCACCTCGGAGGGATCACGGTGGGTCCACACATAACGGGCGTCGGGGAACGCCGCGTCCAGGTACGGCATGAACAACAAGTGCGTGGGGCACTTCAACCGCCACGGACGTCGGGGTTGGCCCCACTGAAGCAATTTCAAGGCTCGTTGCTCGTAGGCGTAAGTCGCCGTGAGATCTGCATCAAGAAACCATCGCGAGTAGGTGGGGATGTGCGCGAACGCCTGAAAGTACTGGCTCTTGAAGTCCAGTGCCATCAGATCCTGGCATTCCTCGGGGCCCGTCGGTGTCGACGGCACCAGCGCAGCCAACCGCGGCGCGGCGGCGTCCATCATTTCTTGTTGCGCCTGAGCGGCTGCGATGCGTGGATCTGGACCCTCCACGGTCGACGGTGGTGGACAGGGCTCGGCCGCTTCCCACCGGCGCAGCGAACGCGCCTGGGGGTCTTCGGCCAGCAGGAACGACAATGCGGTCGAGCCGGTGCGCGGGAGACCGAGCCCGATCAAGGGGGGATCGATGACCTCCTCGGCGATTTCGGGATGACGCCCGTACCAGTCCTCGATGCGGAGTCGGTTGGTGAGCGCTTTCATGATCAAGTCACGCACGATGAATTCGCCGATTGGATTGAGGTCAGCCTCGGAGCCCACGGAGTCGACCAGGACGCCTAGTCCCTCGCGGAAAGCGTCGGCCCCGAAATCATCGAGGCCTGTGTCCTCGCATGCGGCGTCGAGCAAGGCGTCGACCGATTCCATGAGCGGTTCTCCTTCAGCGGCGCGGTGCTGGACATCGCGCGAAGTCACGACAAGATGTTCGAGGGCGGAGTGCCCGCCGAAACAAAACGGTCAATTGGTGTCATCATGATGACGGCAATTTTGAGGAGCTGTCAATGGCCGATACCCCTGATCCTCAGGCGCGCGAACCGCGGCGATACCACAGTCCCGTGCGTGAGCAGCGCGCCGCCCAAACGCGGGAGCGGATCGTTCGCGCCGGAGTAGCGCTCGTCGAAGGGCTGCCAAACTTGGACTGGAGCGCAATGACGTTTCAGGCCGTCGCCGACGGAGCCGGCGTGAGCAAACGCAGCGTATTCCGCCACTTCGCTAATGAGCGCGAACTGCACGCCGCAGTCATGCAAAGACTTCAGCAACGGGCCGGCGTAACTTACGACGACCTTGAGCTCGACGACATCGCCGCAGTAACCCGGCGAGTGTTCGAAGCACTGTCGTCATTGTCGGTGTCGTCTTATGTCGCCGAGCCGGAAGACCCGGCCTTCACATCCATGGACCGCGCACGCGGTAACGCGCTGCGCAACGCGGTCGCTGCAGCCGCGCCTAACAGCTCGCCGAAACATCAGGCGCTCACGGCCGGCGTACTCGATGTGTTGTGGAGCCCGGCGTCCTACGAGCGCCTCGTCGCACATTGGGGGGCCAGCCCCGATGACGCCATCGAGGCAATCCAATGGGTCATCGGCCTCGTCGTTCGCAATGTCCAAACCAGCGGGCCCGACCCGGCCACAGACAGTGGCGGCCCTGAACTGCGGTTATAGGGTGGAGCTAACGGACCGGGGCAAGTCCACTGTGTAGGGCGGCCCGAGGAACCGGCGCACCATATGGTCCTCGGCATCGGCATCTTTGAGGGGCCAAAACCACAGTGCCAGGAATACACGGATCAGCCATTGTGCGGCCAGGGGATCGGGCGTGCTCAGCCCGACCATTTCGGTGGCAAAGCGGGTGACGATGGGTGAGTCGGTAAGCCACTCGTTGCCCGGCGCTGTGGTCATCGAGCGCATGATCTGTGCGAGGGGATCCGCTCGCAGGCGCTGCAAGGCGACCGTTGTAGCGGTGACAATGCGCTCTGGACCGGTTAGCCCGGTGATGGCTTCACGAACTGAGTCGAGGATACGTTCCGCCTGTAGGCCCAGGACCGCGTCGCGGATTGCTGTCTTGCCTCCGGTGTGACGGTAGATGGTCGCCGGTGAACAGTGCACGGCGGCGGCCAGGTCGTCGATGCTGAATGCGTCGTAACCCTGACGCGACATCAGGTCGGCGGCTGCGGCGTAAATCCGTTCGGCTGCCTCGCTATGGCGATCCCGCCCAACCAGCCAGTCGTCAGTCGCCATCGGTCAGGTGTTCCGTGACCGCGAACGCATCATGTTTTTTTATCACTGTGAGAAAGATACCGGGAGTTTTCTCAGCAAAGCCGCTGGTCGGCTCATCGGCCTGAGAAGACGGCACCCCTGACTGTGTCGAGCCAGTTTTCACATTCGCCACGCACCGTTGACGCAGGTGCACGCCGCGTCCAGCCTGAAGGCATGACCCTCTTGGCGGACGCGACTGACTTCTTCGGAACCGACGCCTTACAGGATCCTTACCCGCTGTATGACCGGATGCGCGAACGCGCCCCAGTGCACCGCATCGGCGACTCCGTCTTCTACGCGGTGTGCGGCTGGGACGCCGTCGTGGACGCAGTGAATCGCGTCGATGACTTCTCGTCCAACCTGACCGCGACGATGGTGTACCACGACAACGGCACCGTCAGCCCGTTCGACATGGGGCCTCTTGGCGGGCCGCAGAACGCGCTGGCCACCGCCGACGACCCGGCGCACGACGCGCACCGCAAGATGCTGTTGCCCCACCTGTCGGCCAGGCGAATACGTGTCGTCGAGGAGTTCGCCGAAGACACTGCTCGGCGGCTTTGGTCCGAAGGGTTGGTCGACGGTCAGATCGAGTGGATGAGCGCGATGGCCAATCGGCTCCCGATGATGGTGGTCGCCCGCTTACTCGGGCTACCCGAGGCAGACGTCGACAAGCTGATTCGACTGGGCTTCGCCACCACCACCCTGCTCGACGGCGTTGTCAGCCCGGCCCAACTCGAAGGCGCGGGCGCCGCCGTGATGGAGCTATCCGGATATGTCCTGGAACACGTCGCAAAGGCCGGTGAAAGCCCCCAGCCGGGACTCATCGGCGACCTCGCCGCCCGGTACAAGTCCGGCGAGTTGGAACAGCTTCCCGCGCTGACGATCATGCTGACGCTGTTCAGCGCGGCGGGCGAATCCACCGCCTCCTTGCTGGGGAGTGCCGCGTGGATTTTGGTGAGCCGTAACGACATCCAAAAACAGGTCCGCGCTCATCCCGAACTGCTGGGTGCGTTCATCGAAGAGACGCTGCGCTACGAGTCGCCGTTTCGCGGCCACTTCCGCCATGTCGTGAAAGACACCACGTTGGCCGGCGTCGATGTGCCGGCCGATTCACGCCTGCTGTTGATGTGGGGGGCCGCCAACCGCGATCCCCTGCAATTCGACGCACCCAATGAGTTCCGGCTCGACCGCAGTGGCGCGAAAGGGCACGTCACCTTCGGCAAGGGCGCACACTTCTGCGTCGGGGCCGCACTGGCACGCCTGGAGGCCCAAATCGTCTTGCGGATGCTGCTTGAACAGACCGAATGGATTAACGCCGCTCACGTCGGCCAATGGCTGCCCAGCATCCTTGTCCGCCGACTCGAACGACTGCAACTGAGCGTCCGCTGACGTCGCTAGCACCGAGCTGTGCGGCACACGGCGGCCCCGCCGGCCATTCGCCCGAAATCCGGTCGGATGAGAGTTGGCGGGTGAACGGTCCAATCACTATGCAGATGCGGCGGGGACCAGTGCGCTGATGTCTTCGCCTTGCAAGAGCTTGACCGTCAACGACACGTCGAAATAGTCCGTCCAGCGGGCGATCTTGCCGTCGTCGTCAAGGACGAATGTGCCCATGACAGGGACGGCCGGTTTGGTTCCGTCGGGTGCCTGGATGTAGTCAAGTCGTTCAGTGAGAACGACCGGGCCGTTGTTGGCGATGTTCACGATCTCGAAGGCGTAGGCGTCAGGGAACATCGAGAACTGCGTCCCGATGTTTTCGACAATGGCCTGTACTCCGGTACACGCGGGCATTCCGACGTTCTGATACACCGCGTCGTCGGCGAGCAGTGGCTTCAAAGCCTCCGCGTTGCGTTGTTCCATCAGCGCGCAGAACTTGCGGACAACGTCGACAGGATTAGACATAAAAGAACCTCCGTGTCAGGCAGGCAAACGACGGTTTCACATTCTCCACATACACCCTGCATGTGACATTCGGACTGTATGTAACCTACAGCGTGTGTGCAATAGGGTGTGTTGATGCCACAGGGCCAGGACAGGCTCGACCCGAAGGCGCGACGTGCCGCGCAAGCCGAGGCCACGCGAGCCGCACTTGTCGACGCTGCGCGGCGACTGTTTGTCGAGAAGGGCTATCACCAAACCGGCACCGAGGAAGTCGTCGCAGAGGCCGGAGTCGGCACTAGAGGCGCGCTGTATCACCACTTCGCCGACAAGCAGGCACTTTTCGAGGCCGTGTTCCTCGCCGTTGAGCAGGACTTAGTCATGGAGGCCGCGAAGAACCTTGCCGATCCAGTAGATGGGGCATTGAATCAGTTGCGGCAGGGCTTGATCGGGTTTCTCGATGCGTCCCTCACGCCTCATGTCCAGCGGATACTTCTCATTGACGGACCTGCCGTGCTGGGCTGGGTCAAATGGCGCGAACTTGAAAGCCTCTACGGACTGGGAGCCATCCGGGCGATGTTGGAGCGCGCCGTGGAAGAAGGTGACCTCGCATCGGGCCAGCCCGTTAATGCGCTCGCTCACGTCTTGCTGGCCGCCGCAGATGAGACAGCTTTGTTCATCGCGAACTCGCTTGATCAGCTGGTGGCTCGCGACGAAGGGGTCCAGGCACTGAACGCACTTCTCGACGGTCTGCAGGCAAGGTAGAACAACCGCACGATGCGGCGTGGATGCGGCCATCATCGCTGCGGGGACCCGCCTGGGACCGAGGCGAAAACGAGGACCGCAGGCAAGGCCCGGAAAACGCCCTGACCTGCGTCAATCATGGTGGAGCTAAGGGGATTCGAAATCCCGCGCGCCGACCCTTGGAAATAGCCTCTGAGCAGCAAATAGTCCTTCTTCCGCGATGGCTGAACCTACGCGAGAAGACGTGGCACGACCTGCGGATACGTCGAGAGTTGTTGACGGCGTCAACAGGCGCAGGTTCAGTTCATGCGTCCTGGGAGTCGCTACCCGATGCCGCGTGGAAGGGTTTCGAGCAGGCGCTGAATGCCAGCCCTCTCCACTCGGCCCTTTCACGTCATGTCTGCCGATCTCCGCATAGCTGATCGCGCCTGCACCGGCACCGGCCGCAAGCAAGCTTCCCCGTAACTTCCGGTGAGCATCTGGGCGCCGGCCACGGAGCGCTGTGACGTCGCCATCGGTTCCATTTCAATTGCCGGTGACCCTGCATATTCGAATCCGTCGAATTCCAGGGGAGGCGAATTTGAAGGTGATTTAGCCGGTGTCGGACCCGCGAGTGCTGGCCGACACGATCAGCTGACGGCCCGGATTGCGGCGGCGGCCGACCGCTTGGTCGCCAGCTTGGATCCCCTGGCGAGGCGGACCAAGCGGGGCATGCCACCGGGGTGCCTGACCAGGTAGCGGGCTACGGCCGAGAAGTTCGCCCTGCCGTTCGGGTGGCTAAGGCCGACAATCTCGGCGTCCACACTGCCGTCGCTGGCGCGGTCGCTGATCGCACGCACTACCGACCACGGCACGCCCCGCTCGTCGCACACCTCCGCGACGGCGGCCGTCTCCATGTCAAGGGACACGACGCCTCGTGCCCGCAGGTCGGCGTGCACCGCCGGATCGACGAGCAGCTCGTCGGTGGTCCACATTTTCCCGTGGGCGTTGCCGAGGCGGAGCGGCTTGGGTCGATGTTCCAAGCCGTCGGCACCGTTGACGACCAGCTCAGGCAACACCAGCGTCCCGATCGGGGTCTCGTTCCCGATAGCCCCGGTGATGCCAACGACGATCACCCACTCGACGTCGACCGTGTCAAGCAGTCGGACGGTCGCGGCGTGCGCATGGGCCGTGCCCATCCCGGTGACCACCACGACGACCGCACGGTCGCCGATTCGGCCGGCGTAGCCCACGCCGGTCTTCCGGAGCCGGAGTTTCCGGCGCAACGGGCGCAACTCCATAGGCATCGCGCACACGAAGGCGATCACGCCGCGCTCGTAGTGGTGCTGCGGGATGCCACGGCAGCCATCGTATGCAGATGCTCCAACAGTCGCGCCAATCCGAGGCATGCCTCGACCACTCGCAGTTCCGTACCCAGCACCGCCACCGGCGGCGTGAAGGTCGGCTCGATCGTTGCAGATGATCTCTGAACGGTCAGCGGATGGCTCTGAAAGTGGAAGCCTCTCGGCCCCAAGAGATATCCGTATCGTCCTGCAAGCGGCACTGCAGCGACCACGTCCCGCGTAGTGACCCAGCACCACTGGACGCCCTTGCACGGCCGCATTATTCACCGATCCAGCCCGGGATGTAGGGGTTCAACTTGTTTCAGGGAGATGACGACTCCGTCGCGGCCGTGCTGGGCGTCCTCACCCAACAGCGAGGGTCGGCGCGCCCGCTTTACTTCCGACGGCAACGCGGTCACGTTGCGATTGGCGGTGAAGCCCGAGGAGTTATACGAGCCGGCCAGGTGCACTCGCGCGCGCACCGTTCGCGGGTTGTCGCCGAGGTCGTCGCCGATCTCGTCAGCGAGTACCACGCGGCGGTCGCGAGAGTCGCATCCTTCGATCGCTGAAGTGCCGGCGTGACCGTTCCTGGCTCGAGTGCGCTCTGGGTCGATCGATAAACCGTTGGCGTCGAACGACCACCCCGGCCGCGGAGTCGGCCCGCACATTACTTACCGGTGAAGCGCGGTTCGCGTTTGGCGGCGAAGGCAGCGAGGCCTTCCTTAGCGTCCTCGGAGCGCATCACCTCGATGACTAAACGCTGCTCGATCCTGCGCGCATCCTCCTCGTCGATCCACCCGCTGTTGATGACAGAGGCCTTGGCGTTGCGGATCGCCAGCGGTCCGTTGGCCGCAACACGTGCGGCGATCTGGCGCGCCTTGTCCAGCGACTGGCCGATCGGCACCACATGGCCCACCAGCCCAAAATGGTAGGCCTCCGCGGCCGTGAGCGGTTCACCGGTCAGGATCGTTTCCATGGCCTTGGTGTAGGGGATCTGGCGCTTGAGCCGCACGGTCGAACCCGCTCCGGCGATCAACCCCAGCTTGGCCTCGGGCAGGCCGAACACCGCATCCTCCTCGGCGATTCTGATGTCGTTCTGCTGCAACATTTCACAGCCACCGCCCAGACACGGCTCGTTCACCGCGGCGATCAACGGCTTGGCCAGGCAACGGCTTAGCAGAAGACCTTCGCTAATGATGCTGCCAGCGGACTTGCGCTCCGGAATCAGCGCAGATCCGTTGCCGCCCTTGGCCCCCCGGACCATCCACCCATCGGCGAGGTCGCCCCCAACACAGTAGGAGGATCCCTCACCGGTGAGTATGGCGACGCGGATGCCGTCGTCGGCGTCGATCTCGTCCCAGGCTTGGGCCATCAAGGTGATCATCGCCGGCGTAAGCGCGTTCCTGCGGCTTGGGTTATTCATCGTGAGCACGACGACGTTACCGTCACGCTCGACCTTCAATTGCGTTTCTTCCGTGTGCGATTCGTCAGCCACGTCAGTTCCTCAACTTCACACGTCGGTGCGTGCCATCAGCCTGCCAGGCGGCCGCTCCAAGCATGCGGTAGCCCCTCTTCACTATCTATCAATCATTTGATTGGAGGCACGCCCGTCGGGTACCTCCGGTTCCGCGTCCCCTTCACCCGGCCGCCCGTCCTCGTCGTCCTCCGAGAGGCTCGCCGCCAGCAAACTGCTGATGCTGAGCCCGCGTCCCTTGGTGGCGATCACCCGAGCCAGCCCGTCGACGATCCAGTCACTCCCGCGAGCGGCTGGTATCACCACCCGGAAACGGCAGAGTACACAGTCGGGCCGCCAGGAGCGCACTGACCTGAGGGTGCCGCGCGGGAAATGACCACGTCGCGCACACCGAGCGCGCGCGGCCCTCACCAGCGCGCTTCGTTGCGGGTTCCGTCGGTGCTCACTGTGACGGTGGCGCCGACGAGTTCGCGGGACTCGGCGTCGGCGAGTAAGTCGGGTTCGTGCACGCGGGCCAGCGCCCGACCGGCCGCGGTATCGAGGACGACCAGCCCGCTCTGCGGGGTGCCGTCCCTGCCGTGCGCCACGGTGTAGGCCAGCACCTCGCCCGGGCCCGCCCAAGTCGTCAGCAGCGGCTCTCGCGGCTGCCCCGCGTCGACTTCGGCTTGCAGCGCCGCATGGTCCGGCGGCTCTGCCGGTCCTGGTGTCGAGGACCAGACGGCCGCGACATGTTTGGCCAGGTGCATCCCCACTTCAGTGATCAGCGCGCGTCCCGATCGCTGCCGAAATCGATCGAAAGCACTGGCAATGGCGTGCAATTGATAGGCACTGCCCGGACCGCCCGCGTACGGCAGGCCGCCCGTCACCGTCAGGCCGCGCGGATCGTCAAGGGCGAGCCCGAGCGCGTCGGCGCCAAGCCGCACCGAGGAGGGGAAACAGGAATAGAGGTCGAAGACGTCGATATCGTCCAGCCCGACGCCGGCCATGCTCAGGGCATGCCTGCCGGTGACCGCCATCGCCTCCGAACGGGACATGTCCGCCCGCTCGGCGATGCTCTCGGGATCCTCCGCATAGGCCCAGCCGGTCAGGTAGAGGCGCCGGTCTGCGCTGACCCCGAGCGCGTCAGCTTTTTCGCCGGTCGCCACCAGAAGTGCGGCGGACATATCAACGTCCATCACCGCGACCTCGTGTTTGGTGTAGGGCCAGCCGACGTATCGGTTGTCCGGTGTGGGTGTCCCCACGGTTGCCGCATCCAGGGCGACAGGCCGCCAGGCGTGCGGGTTGTCGGCCGCGACCCGGCTCATCGCCGCCATCACGGTGGCGGCTTCGGCGGCATCCTCTGCCAGCGAGGCACCCCGTCGTGCCCGGCGGGCGGTGTCCCACAGCGGAAATGTCTCCCAGGCTTGCATCACCTCGTGGGCCGTCTCGGCGGGATGCGGTGGTGTCCACGGGAACGGCGAAGAGTGGCGGTAGCTCCACGGCAGCCGCTCACCGGCCTTTTTGGCCTGACGGGTCGTGGCGAGCGCCTCGCCTCCGACGATCAGTGCCAGGTCCAGTTCGCCGCGCAGCATCGCCTCTGCGGTCTGGTTGAGCAGTAACTGGGGTGTGGTGCCGCCTATCCCAGAGTAGAACCGGTGCCGCGGTGACGCGCCCACCGCTATCGCGAGCCGACCCACCGGATCGTCGTAGGGCCACGTCTGGCAGAACACCACCTGAAGCGAATCGATATCCGCGAGAGCGTCCTCGGTTCCCGCTGCCGCGGCGGCTTCCCGCGCGCGGGACACCCAGCTCTCCAACGGCTCGGGCGCACCGCCACCGCGCACCGTATGCTGCGATGCGCCGATCAGGCACAGAGACCGCGACGAGTTCGTGGCCATCAACGCCCGGACCACTTCGGTTGCCGTTTCTCGGCGAATGCCCGCGGCCCCTCCTTGGCGTCTTCGGTCATAAAGATCTCCTGGGAGATCCGCGCCTCGATCTTGTACGCCTCACGCATGTCGACTTTGAGGCCTTCCAACACGCTGCGCTTGGTGGCCTGAACCGCCAGGGGCGCGTTCTTGGTGATGCGCGCGGCATACTCGAAGGCCTTATCCAACAGGACTTCCTCGGGCACGACCGCGTTGAGCAGGCCCATCCGATAGGCCTGCTGTGCATCGATACGGTCGGCGCACAGCAGCAACTCCATCGCCTGGGCGTACGGAATCTGACGGGGTAGCCGCACCGTGGTCCCGCCACCGGCGAACAGGCCCCGGGCAGGTTCCAGCACGCCGAAGGTGGCGTGCTCGGTGGCTACCCGGATGTCGACGCCGCCGAGCATCTCCATGCCGCCCGCCACGCACGGCCCGTTGACCGCGGCGATGATCGGCTTGTAGATCTTGGTGCCGCGCAGGACGGCGTCGGTGCCATCGGACAGCGAGTAGCCGTTGACCGAGGCAACCTCGCCCGCCTTGATCTGCTTTGCCAGCGCGGTGATCTCGGGAACGTAGGTCAACAGGTCGGCCCCCGACATGAAGCAACGTTCGACGCCGGTGAAGATCGCGACCCACGCACCATCGTCGGCCGCGAAGCGCTTCCACGCCTGCGCGAGCTGGTGGAAATGCTCGAGGTCGCAAGAGTTCTTGGCTTCTGGCCGGTCGAGGGTGACGAGTACGACATGTTCGGCGCCGTCGCGGGCCCCGAGTTGGTAGTGGACGGGCACGGGATCTCCTCTAGGTCGAACTGGGCTGGGGGTAAACCGCGGTGCGTTCGTGGGCCACGAACTCCTCGTGGAGCGCCGAACGGTCCTGCGCGGTCATCAGTCGGTATCCGTCCGCGCGCGGTGGGCGCCACCAGATTTCGTCTTGGCACAGCCACGCTTCGCGCCGCAGTGGCTTTTTATCGGTCTTGCCGTTGCCCACCACTGGCAGCTCAGTGGTGATCCGCACGAATCGGGGCGCCCATTTGGTGCCGAGATCGGCTTGTGTAGAGAGGAATTCGGCGAAGTCAGCCGGGTCAAACCTGTGGCCCGGAGCCAGCTCGACGGCGGCGAGCACCTGGTCGCCGGCCAGCGGATCCGGCACACCGACTACAGCGGTGCCGGTGACAGCGTGGTAGCGGGCGATGATCCGCTCGATGGGGGCTGCGGTGAAATTTTCCGAATCGACCCGCAGCCAGTCTCCGACGCGGCCGGCGAACCAGAAGACGCCGTCTTGGTCGCGGTAGGCCAGATCTCCGGAGAAGAACGATCCATCGCGTAACCGGTCGGCGTCGGCTTCGGGGTTGCCCCAGTAGCCTTCGAACGCCCTGCCCGCGTTGCGCCGAACCAGTTCTCCGATCGCACGCTCGGCATTAATCAACCGTCCACCGGTGTCGAATTGCGCCGTTTGGCATTCTATTCCGGCCTCGTCGAGGACGACGATGTCGGTTCCAGCCGGGGCGACACCAAGCGCGCCCGGCTTACGGCATGGCAGCAGAGCGATGGCACCTTCGCTTGACCCGTACCCGCTTATCACCACGGCCCCGAATCGCTCAGTGAAGGCGGCAGTGTCGCGGGGCGAGGCCTCGGGTGCGAGCACGACGCGCAGCCGATGGTCGCGGTCATGTTCGCTGGGCGGGGTCGCAAGCACGTAGCTGAGCGCTCGCCCGACCGTCGAGGTGAACGTGACCCCGTACCGGCGAACGTCCTCAAGCCACGCCGTAGCCGAGAACTTTTCGCGCAGCACGAGTTTCGCACCCTCACCGAGTGCGGGAAATAGCGTCGCCGTCAGCGCATTACCATGCGTCAGCGGCATTGGGCAGTACAGCACGTCCTTGCGGCTCACTCCCATTGCCGCGTCCCTCGCAAAGCGCGCCTGGCTGCGCACCGCGGCCTTCGGTGCCGACGTCGAACCGGAGGTGAAGAGCAAGAACATCGGCGCCGACGGCGCAGGATCGTCGGCCGGCAGGGACGCGCCTGTGTACTCGGCCCACGGTTGGTCCTCGACGCGGATAACGCTGGGGTACAGATCGGCGTACATGGCGTCCGCCAGCACGAATTGGCATTCCGTGTGCTCGATATCGCGTGCCAGCTCGGCGCCGCGCCGCGCCGGATTCACACCGACGACGCATGCGCCAACCAAGGCGGCGGCGAAGGTCTGGAACACGAATTCGGGCACGTTCGGCAGCAATAGGCCGATATGGGGCGGTCGCGCCGGATCGAGCGTCGAGCGCAGCCACGCCGCCCGTACGGCGGACTCCGCAACGACCTCGCGCCACGTCCAGGATTGCTCACCGTAGAACAGACCCACGTTGTCGTCCTCAGCGCGCGCCCGGACCAGGGCGGCAACCGTCAACTGTGGCAGTTGCGGAGCGAAATTCGGTTCCGTTGCTGCCGCGCCAGTCATCCGCCACGCACCTCGATCATCGCCGATCGATTGACTTTCGTTGCGGCGGTGCGGGGGATCTCGTCGACGAACTCGACGGTCTTGGGCACCTTGTACGCAGCCAGCCGACTCTTGGCATAGGCGATGATGTCTTGCGCACTCGGCGCACGGGCCTTATTTCTAGCCTCGATAACGGCGTGCACGCGGCGTCCCCACTCAGGATCACGCAGGCCGATCACCACGACGTCGACGATATCCGGATGATCGGCCAGGGCGCTTTCCACCTCGGCCGGAAACACATTTGCGCCGCCGGTGATGATCATGTCGGTTCGGCGGTCGGCGATGTAGAGATACCCGTCCGCGTCGAGATGGCCGATATCGCCCGCTGTTCGGAAGCCATCCTCGGTAGCGGGCAGCAGGGCGGCGCCGCCCAGGTATTTGTAGAGTCCACTCATGGGTGCCTTCAGGTAGACGTCGCCCATCTCACCCACCGGCGCGGGTGATCCGTCGGGACGCTGGATGCGGATCTGGGTGTCCCGGAATCCGCGGCCGACGCTGCCGGGGTGCTCCAGCCATTCGTCTCCGCGCAGCGCGGCCAAGCCGAGGTTTTCCGTCATCCCATATGACATCACCACCTGTTCCGGGCTGAGCAGTTCGAACCATCGGCGCAGCAAGGTGGGTGGCATCACCGCGGCGCCCTGCACCATCCAGACCACGCTCGAGAGGTCGCGGTCATCGATATCCGGCGTGTCGGCGATGCGGGCCAGCATGGTGGGAGTGGCGGTGAAGTTGGTGACGCGGTACTTCTCGATAGCGTCGAGGGCGCCTACGGCACTGAACTTTTCGAGTATCACCAGGCGGTCACCGCTCAGGAGGTACGTCAAAGTGATGAAGCCATTGGTGTGATACATCGGTCCGGGAACCAGAATCGTCTGAGGTCGGTCGACGGTGGTCCAGTGCTCCAGGAAGGGCGCACCCTGCCGTCCGGTCCAGATCGCCGGCTGTAGGGTGACGATGACTTTGGGCAGGCCGGTCGAACCGCTGCTGCAGATGCCGTTGATGGATGGTGAGACCGCAGGTGGAACCGGTTCACCAGACTGGCTTTGCGCCGTTGTCGCGATCGTTTCACGAGTGTGCGCATCCAGTGTCACTGCGGGGCCGATGGTTTCCAGCAATCTGGCGCGTTCCCATTCGGGCAGATCCCAGCGCATCGGGACGGGCACGGCCCCGATCTTCCAGCATCCCAGGCTTGCCAGCACGAGGTCAACTGAATTCGGGATGGCCAGCACGACGTAGGAATCGAGGCGCGCGCCGGCGTCGATGAGGGCCCGACCCCACTGGTTCGCCCGGCGATCGAGCTCGCTCAACGTCAGGTCCACGGCAGTACCGTCGATCGCCACGACCGTCAGCCCGATCCCGTCCGGGTCCGCCAGCGCGCGGTCGTGCAGTCGCTGGCCGAACGAGACTCCAATCTGCGCGACGGCCGGATGTGTTTCCGCATCAATGGAATTGACGTTAGAGAGATCCATCGAGCTCCATTCGATCGCCATGTCGGTCCGTCACCAGCCTGGTCGTCGGCTACTTCGCCAGCGGATCGCGCGGCAGGCCCAGCAGACGCTCGGCGATGATGTTGCGCATGATTTCCGACGTTCCACCGGCGATGGTCAGGCAGCGCGAGTACAGGTAGCCCCCCGTCAGTTCCGGGGCCGCACCAATTACGGCGGCTGTCCCGGCCAGCTCCATGCCCAGCTCGGTCCGACGTTGTGCGCCTTCGGCGGTGAGTAACTTGGCGACGTTGGCTTCCGGCCCCGGCTCGGCTCCCAGGATGGCGCGGCTGGCCCGCCTGAGATTCAGCAGACGCAACGTATGCGATTCGGCGATCGCCTCGCCGGCACGGCCTACCAACGCCCCGGCGGTCTCGGCGGGCGCGCCGTCGAGCAGCTCGACCAGATCGTTGGGGCTCAGACCCGGAATGCCTTCGCCGCCTGCGATCGAGACCCGCTCGTTGCCCAGCGTGGCACGTGCCACCGCCCAGCCCCGGCCCTCCTCGCCGACCACATCCGTGTCCGGCACGAAGACGTCGTCAAAGAATACTTCGTTGAACAGCGCGTCGCCGGTGAGCTCACGCAGCGGCCGTACGCTGACCCCCGGGCTGGAAAAATCGATCGCCATCATGGTGACGCCGGCATGTTTGGGGGCATCAGGGTCGGTGCGCACGGTAGCCAGGCCCCACTGGCATTGCTGCGCCAGGCTGGTCCACACCTTCTGGCCGGTGACCTTCCAGCCGCCCTCGACGCGCCGAGCCGAGGTGCGCACCGCCGCGGCATCCGACCCGGCCCCGGGCTCTGAAAACAGTTGGCACCATTGAGTCTGGCCGCGCAGTACCGGCTCCACCCAGCGCGCGCGCTGTTCATCGGTGCCCGCTTCGGAGATGGTGAGCATCACCCAGCCGGTGATCCCCATTGTCGGCAGGTCGACGCCCGTGAATTCTTCCTCGATCACCAGCTGTTCGACCGCGCTGGCTTCCCTCCCCCAGGGCTTACGCCAGTGTGGGACCAGGTAGCCGGACTCAACAAGGTAATCTCGCCGTCGCTCTGCGGGCAGCAACCGCAGGGTCGCGACCGCCTGCCGCGCGGCCTGCCGGTAGCTGTCCGCCTCGGCCGGCAGGGTAAACGAAGCTCCCTGGGCCACGCCGGCACGGTGGGCCGCCACGATATCGTGCAGGGGATCGGCGCCGTCGGCGGCCAGCGCGGCCAGCGTGCGGGCCCGGCGCAGGTACAGATGGGCGTCGTGCTCCCAGGTATAACCGACTCCGCCGTGCAACTGAATGTTTGTCTGCGCGGTGAACACCTGCGCACGGATAGCGTGCGCTGATGCCACCGCCCCAGCGAACCACGCGCTGTCCAGGTCCTCTGAGCGTGCTGCATCCCAGGTGGCCGCGGTGGCCTGTTCGGCGTCGATAAGCATGTTCGCGGCATGGTGCTTGACCGCTTGGAAGGTGCCGATCGGGCGACCGAATTGTTCACGCACCTTGACGTAGTCGCAAGCCATCTCGACGCACGCCCAGGCTGAGCCCACGGCCTCAGCGGCGGCCAGGACGCGAAACACGGTGCGAGCCTTGCGTCCGGCCCCGCGCAACACCCGGTCCGGTTCGATGACAACCCCGTCTAGCGCGATGGCGCCGACCGAGCGGGTGCTGTCCAGTCCCGGCAATGCGCTCACACTCACGCCGTCGGCGGCGGCGTCGACCACGACGACGTCCTCCCCCGCCAACAGGACCAGCACGTTGGCCTCGGGCGCCCCGAGGACGGCCTGACACTGGCCGCTGGCCACCAGATCGGAGTCGACGGCGACACTGCCCGAAAGGCCGAGCGCTCCCACCGCGCTGCCGTCCGCCAGATGTAGAAGCATTTGTGCACGAACTGAATCAGGGGCACAACGATCGATCACCAACGATGCCGCCACCGTCGGCAGGAACGGTCCGGGACAAAGCTCATGGCCCTGGGCTTCCAGGACTATTACCAACTCCGGCATACCGAAGCCGGAACCGCCATATTCCTCACTGATCGCCAGTCCGTGCCAGCCTAATTCAGCGGCAACGCTCCAGATCTCAGAGTTGGATGGGCCACCGCCGTCGAGCGTCGCCCGCGCGGCGGCAAGGCTTTTGACACGGTTGAGGGCGCCGAACGCCGACTCAGCGAGATCACGGTGCTCCTCGGTGAGGGCCAGCCCGGAGTCACTCACTGGGGATCCTCGTCGGTTAGGGGGTGCGCGCCGCCGGCGCTGTCTTGCTGTAGAGCAGGTAATTTGCTGGCGCTGACTACGGTTTGGACCTCGACGTACTCGCTCTGTCCCTCTTCGCCGAATTCACGCCCGATTCCGGACTGCTTCATCCCGCCGAACGGGCTCTTGATGTCGAGCATGAACATGTTGATGCCATACGTCCCGGTCTGGACACCGGCGGCGATTTCCAAGCCGTGCGCGGCATTACGCGTGAAAACCGACCCGGCGAGCCCGTACTCGCTGTCGTTGGCAATGCGCACCGCATCGTCCTCGTCAGCGTATTTGATGACGGTCAACACCGGCCCGAAGATCTCCTCGCGGGCAATGCGCATGTCGTTGGACGCATCGGCGAAAAGCGTCGGGCGGACAAACCAGCCGCGGTCGGTCGGATTGTCGTGGCCGCCGAGAACCAGCCGCGCACCCTCCTCGACACCGCCGCGGATGTAGTCCTGCACCCTCCGCTGTTGCCGTTGTGTGACAAGCGGCCCGATGTCGGTCGTCTCATCGGCCGGATCACCGATCACCAGGCCTGACATCATCTCCGCTAGCGCATCGACCACATCGTCGTGGCGTTTTTCACTGACGAGGATCCGGGTTTGCGCGACACACGCCTGCCCATTGTTCATCAGGCTGGCCATCTTCAGGGCGGCGACGGTCCGGGGTATGTCGGCGTCATCGAGAATGATGGCCGCCGATTTCCCACCGAGCTCGAGGCTGACCCTCTTGAGTTGGGTGCCGCAGATCCCCGCGATATGCCGGCCGACGGCAGAGGAGCCGGTGAAGGCCACCTTGTCGACGCCGGGGTGGCGCACCAGTGCCTCGCCCACGTCACCGGCACCCGGCAGCACTGACACCACGCCCTCAGGCAACGCGACGTGTTCGATCATTTCGGCGAGCCACAGCGAGTCCAGCGGGGTTTCGGGCGCGGGTTTGACGATGACCGAACAGCCAGCAATCAAAGCGGGAATGAGCTTGGGGATGAGCAGGCACTGGGGCACGTTCCATGGCACGATCGCGGCCACCACGCCGATCGGCGCCCTGCGCAGGTGGACCTCGCCGAGCCAGCCCTGGCGACGCTCCTGCCAGGGAAACGCGCGCCCCACCTCGAGCGCGAACTGCATCATCGACAGCGGCCCCGTCGCCTGGCCGAGTCGGGAAAAGCTGGTCGGCGAACCCATCTCGGCGGTGATGAGATCGGCCATCTCGTCGACATGGCCGCCGTATACGGCGGCAAGCTTCTCGATCGTCTCCATCCGCTCCACCGGCAACATCTTTGGCCAGGGGCCATGGTCGAACGCCCGACGCGCAGCGGCGACCGCTTTGTTCACGTCGGTGATCGAGGCGCTTGGTACCTCGGCAATCGGTTGCTCGGTGTAGGGCGATATCACCGAAATGCGTTCCACGGTCGACGACGTCTCCCACCGGCCGCCGATGAAGAGCTTGTCGTACGACGGAATCCTCACTGCGCTACCTTTCACTCGGCCGGGCGCGGGCATCACCGGGACGCCAGCGTCGACTCCTCCGAAGAGTCTCGCTCGTACGATTGAACGGCCCACGTGCGGAATTCGGTAATGGCCGATTCCCCTGGGGCCAACTGTGGCCGGTCGCGGAAGACCTTGTTCTCCCAGATCGGGATGTCCTGCTCGATCTGTTTGCAGAAATCTCGGGCGAACCCGAGCCCCATCCGGGTCATTTCGCCGGTCTCGGGCTCGGTGAGCACAAAGAATGTGTAGCGCGCGTCGACGTACTCACCGTCGATCGGGGTGACAGTGAGCACCGTGCAAGACCGCCCGAGTCCGTGATGGCGCACGACGTCGACGCCCAAGCCGAACAATTGCGAGTCCACGGATCCGCTCACCGGTCCACGCGGGGTTTCGAAGTTCACTTCTGCGACCGCACGAAACTCCGCGGGCCCACCAGCTTGCACATCGAGCTTGCCGAACGCCGAGACGCCGTGCACGGTCGCGAAATGCGCGATGTCGACGGTGTTCTCGAACACCTCCTGGGGATGGGACCGGAACTTCCACCGAGCCGTGTCGGGTGCGTGGAAAATAAAAGCGGCGTCTTCGCTCTCCGGGATCTTCGGCAGTTCCCATTCCGGGTCGGCGCCACTCGAGGAGTGCCAGACAAAAATCATCCCGGCCCGCTCGACCGTGGGCCACGACCTTAGCCGCGCGACCCGGTTGACTGTCTTGGCGTACGGGATGTCGACATTGCGGCCTTTGCCGTCGAATTTCCAGCCATGAAAGGGGCACACCACACAGTCCTGCGAAACCGTTCCTCCTACGCCGATGTCGGCGCCGAGGTGCGGGCAGTGAGCGTCAAGTATCTGGGCTGCCCCCGACTCGCCGCGGTAGCAGATCAGCCGCGCGCCGAAGTAGTGCAGTGCGATGATCTCGCTGTCGGCGACGTCACGGCTGTAGGCGACCTGAAACCAGCCCGTGGGATATTCCGCAAACGGGAATCGCGATTCCGCCTGGCCCATTACTACCTCACCACCTCGTTGCGACGACTACATCGTTATTGACGCTAACATAGTTAAAACAGCTATATTTGCGCGTTCGACGGAAGTGACCCGATCGGGATCCCACTGCTGGGCCCGATCGCCAAATTAGTCATGGAACCCTCCAGCTGGCTAAGACCGAAACTGTTATGGTGATCATTACGGTAACGATGATCTTATGCCATCTCGCGACATCCGGTCGAGGGGCTCTGCCCATCTCCCCGCAGGAAAGGTGTGACCAATGAAAGTAAGCGATATGGTGCTGGTCAGCGTCGATGACCACGTTGTGGAGCCGCCGGACCTCTTCACAGGACGCCTGTCCGCCAAATATGCGGACCTGGCCCCGCAGTTCATCACCAAGCCGGATGGCACCGACGTCTGGACGTACAACGGCGAGACGGTCAGCAATGTGGCCCTAAACGCGGTCGCGGGCCGGCCCAAAGAAGAGTATGGGATCGAGCCGACGTCGTTCACCCAGCTTCGCAAGGGCACCTACGACCACAACGAGCGCGTGAAGGACATGAGTGCCAACGGCGTCCTAGGGTCGCTGTGCTTCCCGTCCTTCCCGCAGTTTTGCGGGCAGCTTTTCGCTCGCACCGAGGACAAGGACGTCGCGCTGGCGATGGTCCAGGCCTATAACGACTGGCATATCGACGACTGGTGCGGCAGCCACCCGGGGCGCTTCATCCCCTGCGCGATTCCGGCCATCTGGGATCCAGAGGTGATGGCCGCCGAGATCCGGCGCGTGGCGAAGAAGGGTTGTCATGCACTGACTTTCAGCGAGAACCCGTCCAAGCTGGGCTGGCCTTCCATTCACTCGGAGCACTGGGATCCAGTGTGGGAGGCGTGCAGCGAGGAATCGGTGGTGGTGTGCATGCATATCGGTTCGTCGTCTCAGCTCACCATCACCTCGCCCGATGCCCCGATGGACGTGATGATCACGCTGCAGCCGATGAACATTGTGCAGGCCGCCGCCGACCTGGTGTGGTCGAATGTGCTCCGTAAGTACCCGGATCTCAAGGTTGCCCTATCCGAGGGCGGGATTGGTTGGATCCCGTACTTCCTGGAGCGCATTGACTACAACTACGACCGGCACCACGCGTGGACAGGGCAAGACTTCGGCGGCAAACTCCCCAGCGAGGTATTCAACGAGCACGTGCTGACCTGCTTCATCGATGACAAGTTCGGGTTGGCCAGCCGTGCGTATCTGAACATGGACATGGTGACCTGGGAATGCGACTACCCGCATTCGGACTCGAACTGGCCGCAGTCTCCAGAGATCCTCGAACAGTCGGTCCGTACGCTCAGCGATCAGGAGATCGACAAGATCACGCATCTGAACGCGATGCGCCAGTACAACTTCGACCCGTTCACCGCGCTGGGCGGCCGGAAAAACTGCACGGTAGGCGCACTGCGGTCGCAGGTGCAGGGCCATGACGTCGCGATCCGGGCTCAGCGCCGTGATGGTGACGACGGTTCGCACGCCACTAACGCCGCCGACCTGATGAAGATGGCGATGTCTCGTTCGGACTAGGCGCCGAATTTGACTGGGGTGCAAACGGTCTGATCCCGGGAGATCGGCACAGCGGGGGCGCGCCGACACGCTGCGCAGGTCTGGTTACCGAGCGGTGTACCGAATCAAATACGGTATTGTTGCCGCAGGTCGGGCGTCGAGAGACTCAGTCGAACGCGCCAGGGACGGCGCCGATCGTTATCAGTTGAGGAGCGAAAAGATGGCCGATTCCAGCGCTATCGCGGCGTCGGGCGGGCGGAGCGCCAAGCCTAAGCGGCGCCCACGTGGGTCGCTCGACGTCGAGGACATCATCACCGGTGCGTTCGAGTTGGCCGAGGACGTGTCCATTAGCGGGCTGAGTATGCCCGTTGTCGCCAGGCACCTCGGGGTACCGCTGACCAGCATCTATTGGCACTTCCGTAAGAAGGAAGACTTGTTGGACGCGATGACCGATCGCGCAATCAAGCGGTACCATTTCGTGACGCCATTTGAAGGGGGCGGGGTCTGGCAGGACGCCCTGCGTAACCACTTTCGGAAGATGCGGGCTGTCTTTCAGGAGAACCCAGTGCTCTGCGAACTCGTATTGATGCGCTCCGGTGAACTGAGTCCGGAGGCGACCCACGCCTCCGTCGACAACCTGGAGAAGGTCGTCAAGACAATGGTGGATGAGGCGGGATTCAAGCCCGACGATGCGTTGACGGTCTACCTCGCCCTGTCCGCGCACACGCGGGGTACCGCGATGATCGAACGCCTCAACGGCGGCCAGCACCAGGCCAGCCGTCGCCGCGTCACTGGAGTGACCACCGCGCACCCGTTGCTCAACAAACTTGAAACCAAAGGCCACACTATCGACGACGGTGAGTTTGAGTTCACCCTCGACGCGCTTATCGAGCGCGCAGAGGATGTACTTGCATTGGCCGTGAGGCGGACCACACGTGGGGCGAAGTAGGGCCTGCTGATGAAGCGTACGCTCGTCATCCGGGGGCATGAGATGACGCGTTTGCGCGTCGTGCAATGGACCACCGGCATCGTCGGCGCTTCTGCGCTTCGCGCGATCCTAGACGACGACCGGCTCGAACTCGTTGGAGTCTTCGCCCACGGGGCAGAGAAAGTCGGCCGGGATGCGGGCAATCTGGCGGGGCGGCACGACACCGGGGTACTGGCCACCGATGACGTCGACACGCTTCTCGCGCTGAGGCCCGACTGTGTGGTGTACATGCCGCACTGGCCCGAGGTCGATCTTCTCGAACGCATACTCCGCGCAGGCATCAACGTGGTGACCACCGCTCGCCTCGTGAGCGGCGAGCATTATCCGGCTGACGCGGGTGCGCGCCTTCGGGCCGCTGCGGCGGCCGGCGGCGTCACCCTCGTCGGGACAGGGATGAACCCGATGTACGTTCCCGCCCTTGCGCTCGCGTCCACTGCGATGTGCCGTGAGGTCAAGTCCATTCGCGTCACCGAGTCGCTCGACTGCGTCGGTTACGCCAGTGCCGCGATGTGGAAGGGCTATGGGTTCGGCGGTCCCCCAGACACCGAAAGACTTCGCGAGATCCTTTGGGCCGCCGAACCCGACTACCGCGAGGCGCTCGACCAACTGGCCTGCGGGATTGGGCTGGACATCGATGACTACGACCTCGCCGTGGACTGCGCAGTCGCTACCGACGACCGCGATCTGGGGTTCATGCGCATCGACGCCGGCACGGTCTGTGGTGTCGACGCGACGTGGACCGGCCGCAGCGACGGCTCCCCCATCGCGCAAATGCAGACGATCTGGACACTTGGCAGCATCTTCGGAGCGCGACAAGAACCCGAATGGAAAGTGCTTCACGGGTACAGGATTGACGTGCAGGGCGAGCCCAACGTGACGCTCAAACTCGCGTTTCGCCCCGACGACTACACGAACTTCGACATCGGTACGACGACGGCGATGCCCGCAATCAACGCCGTGGCGGCGGTCGTCGCGGCACGCAGCGGGGTGCTGTCCATCGCCGAGCTCCCGATCGTCACCGCACAAGGGAAAGTACAGACGGCGATCGCGTAAAAGCGACTTCCTGCAATGAGTCGCAGCGTCCGGTACCCCCGACGAGGTCGGAACCGCCATAGAAGTTCACGGTTGCGCCGGTGACATAGCCGTTGCGCCGGAATGCCAGATCAGTGGTTATGGATGTAAGCACTGCCACACGTCGTTGCGATGATTGTCAACGGCGGCAGCAGGACGCGGCACGCGGGCCCTGCGCGATCTCGCCGGTCCCGCGCACGAATTACATTGATTTACAGCGCTTTCCCGATGCCGATGAGAGGGCGGAACAGTACCGGACATCTGCACTGTCACGAGATAGCCCTCCTGCTGACGACCAAAGCGATCGGCTATGGGAAGCGCAGTACGGTAACAATCGACATCGACCTATATCGTTACCGTAATCTATACCGCAAGGCGCAAATATCGATGTGCGGATCGCGTGAATCAGCACGGAAGTGGAATTTTGATCGGCCCTGAAAGCCGTCAATCATCCCAGGAAGGTGACCGGTGAAGACACCGAATGTCCATGATCCATTGTTCTGGCGGGAACAACCCGATGATGAGCTTCGCGATCTCCGCCGCGCCTGCCCCGTCGCCCCGCACCAAGACGAGGACTTTTGGGTGGTCGCCGGCCACGAGGACATCTCGCGGATCAGTAAGGATCCCGCGACGTACAGCTCCGCCAAGGGCGTCCTGATCGGCGATCGTAAACGAAAGGTCGCTGCGGCCGACTCCATCCTGTACATCGACCCGCCACGGCACGTCGCCCACCGGCGCATCGTCAACCGTGCGTTCACCGTCCGTCGGGTGGCCGAGTTAGCACCGGTCGTAGAGCGGATAGCCAGGGACGCCTTGGACGCCATCGATCCGACCGCTCCGGTCGACGCGGTCGACGCGATCAGCGCTCCCGTGCCGATCCTGGTGATCGCGCACATGCTGGGCGTTCCCGCCGAGGACCTGCCGACCTTCCGGACCTGGTCCGACGCGATCGCGATCGCCGCGACCGATCCGACCGATCCGCGAGCCATGGCCGCGATCGACTTCTTTACCTACTTCAACGAAAGGCTGGAAGCGCGAACGGCCGAACCAAAGGACGACCTGCTCAGCGCGGTCGTCGCCGACGCCGAATTGACGCGGGCCGAACAACTCAGCTTCTGCATGACCCTCCTCGTCGCGGGTAACGAGACGACGCGCAGTCTCATCAGCGGTGGCCTGGCCGCGCTGGCTGATCACCCCGACCAGCGCGCCGCATTGGCGGCCGACGAGTCGCTGATTCCTGCCGCTGTCGAGGAGATGCTGCGCTGGGTAACCCCGATTGTCGCCATGTCGCGTACCACGACGTGCCCGGTCGAAATCGGGAACGCGCACATCGACGCGGGTTCGTATCTCATCATGCTTTATGCCGCCGCCAACCGTGACGAGACGGTCTTCGGCGAAGACGCACACGAGTTTGATGTGACCCGTTCGCCAAACCCGCACCTGGCGTTCGGAATCGGCGAGCACTTCTGCCTGGGGGCACAGTTGGCGCGGTTGGAGGCCAGGATCGTTTTTACCGAAATCCTGCGCCGATGGCCAAACTACCGGGTGCTCGACGGCCGGCAGATGGGTGCGTCGACGCTGCTGCGGGAAACGGTCACACTACCAATACTGTTCCAGCCCAACGCATGACGGCATCAGCGTTCGAAACACCCACGCATTCATCAGAAAGGCCATGTTGATGACTTCGGTCGATTCTCTGGAGATGACGTTATTCACGTCGACCACGCAGGCGTTCCTCGACCGTGAAGCACCAATCGCCCGCGTGCGGGAACTGCACGAAGCCGGCGCCTCGTTCGAACCCGGCTGGTGGCGGCGCGCAACCGAACTCGGCTGGACCGCGCTGTTGGTCCCGGAAGAACTCGGCGGTGGCAGCGTTTCGGGCAACGGCATCGATGACTTGGCCCTCGTTGCCCGCCATATGGGCCGCACGGTGGCGCCGGGCCCGCTGCATCCCGTCAGCGCCGTCCTGACCGGACTCGTAGAGGCGGCCACGGGCAACACCGAACGCGGCGACCGGCCAGATCATTCATCGACCATCGGGTCACTGGTCGATGGCACCGCCATCGCATCGTGGGCGGTGTACGAGCCGGGCCGCGGCTGGGATCCCCTTGCGGCCGACGTCACCGCGACGGCCACCGAATCCGGGTATCGGATCGATGGAGTGAAGGACCGGGTCGAAGCCGGCGGCGAATGCGACTTGCTGCTGGTTGTGGCCCGCGGCGACGATGGCTTGCGCCAGGTTCTCGTTTCGGCGGATGCCCCCGGGGTCAGCATCGAACAGGAACCGTCGATCGACCTGGTCAAGCACTACGCACGGGCGACCTTCGACGGAGTCGAAGTTGCTCCGACTGCCCTCGTCGGCACAGCAGCACAGACACCCGCGATCATCGAGCGGCAAAGCCAGGTCGCCCAGATCCTGCAGTGCGCCGAGGTGGTCGGCATCCTCGACGCGGTACTTGACTTCACCGTCCAGTGGGCACTTGATCGCAACTCCTTCGGGCGTCCGCTCGCGTCCTATCAGGCGCTCAAGCACCAGTTCGCCGATATGAAGATGTGGCAGGAAGCGTGCCGCGCGACCACGAACGCGGCAGTGGCCGCCGTCGCCGAACGTTCGCCGGCGGCCGCACGATCCGCCAGCATCGCCAAGTCATACGTGGGCGAGCGGGCAGGCGTGATCCTGCAGCAATGCGTGCAGTTACACGGCGGCATCGGCGTCACGTGGGAGCACGACCTGCACGTCTATCTACGGCGGGTCGCGCTTTACCGCTCCCTCTACGGCACCCCCGAGGAGCACAACCTCCGCGTTTATGCCCTTGAAGAAGGACAAGCAGAAGAGGAAGCAGAATTGCAACGAGAAGGGTCCGGATCCGCAAAATGACCGAGACGGTGGCCGAATTTCGCACGCGGGCAAGGACTTGGCTGGCCGCGAACATGGCGCGCGCCCCAAAGAATCCCGCGGACTTGCCAGTCCATCGTGACAACGATGCGTCGTGGGCACGCGCCCGCGAGCTGCAGCGCTTGCTGTTCGACGGCGGTTTCGCCGGCGTCTGCTTCCCGCGCGAGTACGGCGGCCTCGGCCTGGATTACGCTTATCAGAAAGCGTTCGACGCCGAGTCGGAGGGCTACGAACTCCCCCTCATCCTCAATACCCCCAGCTTCGCCATCTGTTGTGCCACGTTGCTCGACACGGGATCTGAGGAGCAAAAGAAGATCCACATCGGCGCCGCGTTGCGCGGTAATGAGGTGCTGGTGCAGCTCCTGTCGGAGCCCAGCGGCGGTTCGGATCTGGCGGGCGTGATCACCCGCGCCGACCGCAAGGACGGCAAGTGGGTGCTCAACGGCTCAAAAATCTGGAGCAGCGGAGCCTTCGCCGCCGACTACGGACTGTGCCTCGCCCGAACGAACTGGGACGTGCCCAAGCACGAGGGCCTGACCATGTTCCTGGTCCCGATAAATCATCCCGGCATCACGCTGCGTCGCATTAAACAAGTCAGCGGCTCGCTCGAATTCTGCGAGGAGTTCTTCGACAACGTCGAGCTCGGCGACGACGCAGTGGTCGGCGAAATCGACGACGGCTGGACTGTCGCCTCGCGTCAGCTCTACCATGAGCGCCGCGCGGTGGGTAAAGGCTCCGAGTTTTCCAGTGGCGTCGGCATCGACAGCATCGACAGCAAACCCGCCGACCTCGTCGAGTTGGTCAACGAGACTGGACAGGCAGGCAGCGAGCGGGCCCGAGAAATGGCTGGGCGCGCCCTCGTGCACCGCGCGGTGCGCGATCAGCTCGCCGATCACATCTACCATGCCGTCCTGGACGGCTCGTTGCCTCAGGCCGGCGGATCGTTGCTGCGTCTATGTCTCGGCGTCACGGAGAGCCTGGTGTCCGACATCGCGCTGGCGATCGCGGGTACGGCAGGTGTCGTCGGCAAGTCAGCGGAAGCATTTACCGCCGGAGAGCGGTACCTGTCGCGTCAGGGTGACTCCATCGGTGGTGGCACCACCGAGATCGCGCGCAACATCATCGGTGAGCGGATCTTGAACTTTCCCCGCGAGTACGCCGCGGACCGCGGCGTGCCGTTCAACGAGGTACACAAGAACCGGGCCAAGTAACCCACTGCGGGCCTACAGGATGGCGCTGACGTCCTTAGCTTTGGCGATGTCATCCCAATCGAAACCGAGTTCCATCAGAATCTCTTCGGTGTGCTGGCCATGCTCCGGTGCCCGGGCGGGTGCGGGCGCGGTCTCGCCGAACTGCACAGGGGCCGCCACCGTCCGATACTCGTTGCCCTGGTCGTCGTGGTTCGAGATGAGGTAGCCGTTCGGCCCGGTCTGCGGGTCGTTGAGGGTCTCACGAGGCGTCGCATATGCGGCCCACACGCCCGGCTCGTCCTCGAGCGCCTTTTTCCAGTGTTCGAGATCGTGCTCGGCGAACTTCTTGTTGAGGATCGCGACCGCTTCGGGGGTGTTGGCCAACAGGTTGGCCGACGGCACGAATCGCTCGTCGGTGGCGAGTTCGGGCAGGCCGATCCGGTGGCAGAAGCCGGCCCAGAATCTATCAGGCTGCAAAAAGACCAGCTGGATCCACCGGCCGTCTTTCGTCTTGTAGCGGTTCACCACCGGGTTCAGCGCGACGCCTGGCGGAGCCCCCGGGATCCCGTCGGCGTCGAAGAAGTCGGCCACCAGAATTGACGGCGCAATGGCCCACATCGCCTGGGCCAGCAACGACGAGTCGACGATGGTGGCTTCGCCGGTGCGCTCGCGGTGGAACAGTGCCGCACACACCCCGCCGGCCAGGGTTGCGCCACTTTGCAGGTCACCGAACGCGGGCCCCTGCACGGCCGGATACTCGGCGCCGAACGGGGTCAGTGTGTAGGCCACCCCGCCGCGGGCGGAATAGGTGGCTCCGTCGTAGCCGCCCTGGTCGCTGTCGGGACCGCGCACCCCAAGGCCCGATCCCCGCGCGATGATGATGTTGGGGTTGAAGGCACGAACGTCTTCCACGGTCAGGCGCGCACGCTCGAGGGCGCCGGGCAGCCAGTTGGTCAACAGCACGTCGGCGCTGGCAAGCAGACGACCGAAAAGCTCGCGACCGATTTCAGTTTTGATGTCGATTGCGATGCTGCGCTTGCCCCGATTGCCCAGTTCAAGCATGAAATCCGCGTCCACGCGCGCGGCCTCGCGGGTGAATCCTCCGACGACCAGCGCCCGGCTGGGATCGCCGAACTCGACGCTTTCCACCTTGATTACGTCGGCACCCCAATCCGCCAGCGCCACTCCGGCGGACGGCACGTAGGTCCATGAGGCCAGCTCGACGACCCGAACCCCGCTAAGCACACCCGACATGACCAAACCTTTCCCTAGCGCGCCAAGGACCTTTGCGGGCATTCGCCACGCTCTTTTGACAGACATTACCGTAAGACATACCGTTATCATCACAAAGCGTTTACCGTTATTCTCACCGAAGCCGTCGCAGCAATACTGACCACGGACCGAACCGCCGACAGGAGGACGCATGGAGTTCACGCTGGTGCCCGGCGCGCTGGATTCGCGTCCGCGTGCGGATGCGGCACGTTGGAGCTGAACGTTCGGCCCGTCCCAATCCGAGACGCGGTGAGCGAGTTCTATTGGGGCAGTGCCGAAAAGGGGAGGCTCGCAATCCAGGGGTTTGAGGGCATGGACTTGCTCCAGCATCCGCCGAGCCCTGTGCCCGAGGTACCTGGCGGCGGCCCGCCGCTGGACCAAGCGGTCCCGGTCGCCGTCGAGGTCAGTGGTCGGGGCACGCTCTTCTCGTTCACTATCCTGAGGCAGCCCTTCCACCCCGGATTCGTCGACGCAATACCGATGATGATCGGTCTCACCGAGCTGGACGACGCGCCGGGGGTCCGCATCTTGACCAACATCGTCGAGGCAGAGCCCGACGAGCTGCGGATCGGTCTGCCGATGGAGGTCGTATTCGAACGTCGCGGCGACATGGCGCTGCCGCAGTTCCGCCCCATCCGAGAACTCATCCAGTGACCCCGAACAAAGCCGCCGTTACCGGCATCGGCTACTCGGCCGTGCACCGTGAAAAAGGAGTCGACGGCCGGCCCTTGGCCGTTGCCGCCGCTCGCGAGGCGATCGCCGACGCCGGGCTTCAGGTATGCGATGTCGACGGGGTTTTCCAGTACGCCGGCGATGAGCACTCGTACGATTTGGCGCGAATGCTGGGTATCGAAAACTTGGTTGCCTATGGTGATTTCGCACCCCGCGGCCCTGCGGCCCTCGGGTCGGCGCTCGGCGCACAGATGGCTGTTCTGTCTGGCGCGTGTGAGGTTGCGCTGGTCGTCCGCTCGGTGACACGGGAATGGGGCCACATCTCGATGGACATGGCGCTACCACCCGCGTCCGGCCCATGGCAGTGGGATCTCCCTTACGGAGTGGCCGGCGGGATGATCCCGATCATGGCGATGAAGAAGCGTCGGCGGATCGACACCCTGGGCGGAAGCGAAGAGGACTACGGGCACATCGCGATTAATGCGCGTCGGTGGGCGAGCCTCAACGAGCGCGCCGTCATGCGTGAGCCGTTGACGATGGACGATTACCTCAACGCCCGGATGATCTCCGATCCGCTCCGGCTGCTGGACTGCGATTACCCCGTGACCGGCGCCTGCGCCGTCATCATCACGACTGCAGAGCGAGCGGCAGACTCGCCGAAGGGGGCGGTCTGGATCGACGCCGTGGCGATGGGCACGGGCTGGAAGCCGGACTGGACCTACACCGACGATTTCCTGTTCGGTGGCACGCAACGTTGCGCGGAGACCATGTGGAAGCGGTCGACGGTCACCGCCGCCGACGTCGATGTCGCGCAACTCTACGACGGCTTCACCCACATCGCCTTGTCCTGGGTTGAGGCGATGGGCCTATGCGGTGTCGGCGAATTCGGCGACTGGGTCGACAAAGGTACAACGATCGGCCCGGGCGGCGCCCTGCCGCTGAACACCCAGGGCGGCCAGCTGGCAGAAGGCCGGTTGCACGGCCTGAGCTTCCTCGCCGAAGGCGTCGCACAATTGCGTGGCGAATGCGGCCAGCGGCAGGTTGCCGGCGCCGAGGTCGCCGTGGTGGCCAACGCACACGGACCGCACAGCGCGTCATTGGTGCTGACCAGATGAGGCGTCCGAATATAAAAACCTGCGTCTACCGCGGAGCCGGCAGTCGGGGACACAACGAATGAACAGGAGCACATGATGGGAAGAGTTGAGGGCAAGGTCGTCGTCATCAGTGGCGCGGCGCGCGGGCAGGGTCGCTGCCATGCCCGGCTACTGGCTGCTGAGGGTGCCGACATCATCGCCATCGATGTGTGTGCGGACATCGCGTCCAACGACTACCCGTTGGCCCGACCGGAAGACCTTGATGAAACCGCCCGCCTGGTGGAGAAGGAGGGCCGCAACGTCTACACCGCGATTGTCGATGTCCGCGATCGGGCCGCCGTGTCGGCGGCTGTCGACGCGGGGGTCGCCGAACTGGGCCAACTCGACGTCGTGGTGGCCAACGCCGGAATCGCGCCGCTAACCAAAGGCGCTCCGCGGCAGGCTTTTATCGATGCCGTCGACGTCGACCTGGTCGGAGTCCTCAATCTGGTTCACGTCAGTCTCAAGCACCTCAAGGCCGGGGCGTCGATAATCGCCACCGGCTCACTGGCCGCGTCCCTGGCGTCACAAAACACCAGCGGGATGGACGCGGGTCCCGGCGGCGCCGGTTATGGCTTTGCAAAACAGGTGGTGTCGCACTACGTCAACAACCTCGCTTTGCAGCTGGCGCCCGAATCGATCCGCGTCAACGCCGTTCACCCGACCAACGTCAACACCGACATGCTGCACAGCCGGCCGATGTACGCGGCCTTCCGACCCGACCTGGAGAACCCCACCCGCGAAGACGCGGAAGCGACATTCCCCTTCATCAACGCCATGCCGGTTCCATATGTCGAGCCCGAGGACGTCAGCGAGGCCGTGCTGTACCTGGCATCCGACGCCGCGCGCTATGTCACCGGACAACAACTGCGCATCGACGCCGGTGGCGCACTGAAGGCCATCCCGTGGTCGGGGTGATAGCCGTCTAGTCGAAGTGACAGAGCCTTAGACCCGACTCAGGCTGAGTCATTTACATCCGCGATATGGTTTGTAACATCGGCGCGATGCTGCCGAAAGGGAGACCCATGGCCTTTGATCGTGACGTCGTGCATGCCAAGTACCTCGCCGAGCGTGACAAGCGGCTGGTTCCCGGCCGCACGGCCATCCGCGATTTGACCCGCGACGAGTACGTCGCCGGGTACCGGGCCGACCCCTTCACTCCCTACGCCGAGCGTGCGTCCATCACCGACGACCCCGACGTCGTGATCGTGGGCGGCGGCATCGCCGGTCTCCTTGCGGGCGCTCATCTACGCAAGGCAGGCATCGAGCGCATCCGGATCGTCGACGCGGCCGGCGGGGTGGGCGGCACCTGGTATTGGAATCGCTACCCGGGCGTGATGTGCGACGTTGAGTCCTACCAGTACCTTCCGATGCTCGAGGAACTCGATTACATCCCGACCCGGCGCTACGCTTTCGGCGAGGAAATTCGGCAGCACCTTCAGGCGGTCGCGGAACGCTTCGACCTGGTGCCCGGCGCCCTGTTCCACACCGGCGTCACGCAGGCGATCTGGAACGATGACGCCGGCCGGTGGAAGATCCACACGGATCGAGGCGACGAACTAACGTGCCGCTACTACGTTCTTGCAGTCGGAATTCTCAACCTGATGAAGTTGCCGGCGATCCCGGGAATGGACGGATTCGCCGGTCGCGCCTTCCACACGGCGCGATGGGACTACGGTTACACCGGCGGCGGTCCGGGCGAAGCGCTCACCAACCTCGGCGACAAGGTCGTCGCACTGGTCGGGGTGGGGGCAAGCGGGCTGCAGTGCCTGCCGCCACTTGCCGAGTCGGCCAAGCACGTCTATGTCCTCCAGCGCACGCCGTCGGCGATCGGGGTGCGCGGCAACCGTCCGACCGATCCGTCCTTCGCGCAAAGGCTGGAGCCGGGCTGGCAAAAGGCTCGGATGGACAACTTCCAGGCGATCATGCTGGGCAGGCCGGTCGAGGCAGACCTCACCGACGACGGATGGACACGCCATTACGCCGCTGTCCAGAACCCACCCCGACACAAGGGCATGAGCATCGAAGAGTTCACACGGAGCGCAGAGGAACTCGACTTCGAGATCATGGAAGAACATAGGCAGCGGATCGATCAATTGGTCGCCAGCCCTGACGTCGCGGCCGCGCTCAAGCCGTACTACCGATACCTCTGCAAGCGACCCTGCTTTCACGACGAGTACTTCGGCGCGTTCAATCGCCCCAACGTCACCCTGGTGGACTGTCCCGCCGGCATCGAGCGGATCACTAAGCGGGGGCCGGTGGTCGACGGCCATCAGTACGAGGTCGACTGCATCGTGTACGGCACCGGTTTCGAGGCTGAGGTCACGCCGCTGCAGCGCCGTGTCGGCCACGACATCGTGGGCCGGGGTGGCATCTCGCTGGCCGAGAAGTGGTCCGACGGCGCTGCCTCCCTCTTCGGGTTGATGAGCCGTGGCTTCCCGAACATGTTCGTGATGCCGGCCCCGGGTCAACAGTCGGTCGTTACGGTCAACTACACACAGCTCGCCGTTCTGGGAGCTGAGTTCATCGCCGGCACCGTGGCACTACTTGAGAAGCAGGGTCATCAAGTGTTCGACGTGAGCGCCGACGCCGAGGCCGACTGGATCCAGCAGATCATCGACACCCACGTCGACCCCAGCGCCGTCATGTCGGCGTGCACGCCGTCGCGGCTCAACAACGAGGGCGACCCAGCGGGCATCAAGGCGCAGAACACCAACTTCGGTCGAGGATTCGGCGACTTCTTCGCCTACCGCAACCTGCTCGAGAATTGGCTCGCCGCAGGCCAATTCGACGGACTGGAGGTGATGTGAGCGATCGCCAGCGCGTGGTCGTCGTCACAGGGGGCGGTGGAGGCATTGGTGCGGCCATCGCCGAATCACTTGGCCGTACAGGTGCTTTCGTCGTCACCGTTGACCCGTTGGTCTCCATCGACGGCTCCGAACGACTCCCCCAGCCCGAGGAGACCACTGCCGGTCGCATCGTCGCGGCCGGTGGTGCCGCCCGCGCCTCGACAGTGTCGGTCACCGATGAGCCCGCAGTGCAGCGACTGTTCCAGGAGCTGGCCGACGAGTTCGGCGGGCTCGACGCCGTGGTCAACGTCGCAGGCATCAGCCGGCCCACCAGCTTCGCCAGCGGCAGCGACGACGACTGGCTCAGCGTGCTTTCGGTGCATCTGAACGGCTATCGCAACGTCCTCGGCGCTGCGCTGCCGCTGATGGCCGCGGCGGGGCGGGGTCACATCTTGGGCGTCACCTCCGGATCGGGGTGGCGAGCGGCCGACGCCGGCGCCTACGGATGCGCCAAGCGCGCCGTGGCCTCACTCACCTGGCAGCTGGGCCGACATGCTCCCGCGGGCGTGGTGGTGAACGCGATCTCGCCGATCGCCGCCACCCGCATGGTGGCCGCAGCGCTGGGTCTCGCACAGCAGAAGAGCGATGCGGCCACCGGCGGACTGTCACTGGGCTCCATGCCCGCACCCGAGGACCTCGGCCCCCTGGGTGCTCACCTGGTGGACGACGCGTTTGCGTCCTGCCGGGGTCGGGTGCTCTTCGTCGGCGGGTCCGAGGTCGCGGTGATCGACGAGCCCCGGCTCATTGAAGTGGTGCGCAGCGATGACCTTCCGTCGCTGCCCCATCTGTTCGAAGTCGCGACCACCATCGCACTTGCCCCGGCCGAGGCCCACCAGGTGAGCGGCGGCGGCAGCAATGCCCGCTTCGGAGCAATCCTCGACGATGCACCGGCGGACGACCTCTCAACCGCCGCCGGTTCGTGCGCGGTCGTCGCTGACCGGCCCGATGTCGCCGCGGCCGTGACCGCTGCTGTGAAGGCAAGGGGCGTGACGTCGCATTGGATCGACGATCCCGCGGCACTGGCCGAGCTGGACGGGCTGAATTGCGTGGTGATCGCATTGTCGGGCCGTTCACCCTCGAGCCGTATGGCGTCGGGCTGGGAGCACATCCTGTCCGAGCACGACGGCATCGTTGATCACATCCACGCCGACGCCCAATGGGCAAGAGTCGTGGCCGAACTCGCCACGAGCAGGGAGCGCCCCATCCACTTGGTGACGATCAGCGTGGCCACCACCGCCGGCGGGCGCAGCCGAGCGCAGGCCTCAGCACAGCTCGCCCGGGCCGGCCGAACAGCCACCGGCGGTCTGGTCCTGCCCTTCGCCATCAGCGCCGAATCGGAAGACATCCCCGCCGAGCTGGCCGCCTACCTGGCGTGTAGCCCGGCGGCGGGCGTCCTTGCCGGCGCCGAATTGGTCGCTGGCGCGGGATGGTTCGGGCTGCGCAGCCACCCACGGCCCATCGGAAGTATCAGCTTCGGTGGGCCCGAGGTGCCTCTGTGGTTCGACGACGCACTCCGAGAGGTGGTGCAGCCGCGATGACGTCGTCGGCCTCGGTGATATCCAAGCCTGCTCGCATCGTCGATGCTCACGTACATCTGTGGGACCCGGCCCGCACTGATTGGTATCCGTACCTGTCGACGAGCGGAGATCAGTTGAACATGGGCGACGTCTCCGGGATGTCCCGCCGCTTCGACGTGAGCACCTATCTGAGCGAGTCCGTCGGCTGGAACGTCGAAAAGCTCGTCAACGTGGCTGCCGCCACCGGCGCGTACTCGGTCGACGAGACCCTCGAACTGGACCGACGAGCAGATGCCGACACCCACCCAGATGCCATCATCGGCGGCCTACCGCTCACCGATTCGGTGGCCGAGGCAGTGGCAGCTCTCGACAAACAGCTTGCGGCGCCCCGCTTCCGCGGGGTCCGCCCGATGGGAGCCGTCGAGGGCCGCCTTCCTTCGGCCGAAGTGCTTCGCGCCCTGCAGGAGCGCGACCTGATGTTCGAAGTGATGAGCCACCCCGATCAGCTGGTCGCAACCGCCAAGGGACTAGAGCATCACGGTGACCTGGTCGTCGTCATCGAACACACCGGCTGGCCGCGCAACGGCTCCGACGAAGAGCGCGCCCTGTGGACGGAGGGCATGAACGCCCTTGCGGGCCTTGGTGACAACGTGCTGTGCAAGCTTTCCGGCCTTGCCGTGCCACTGGGCTCGATGGCCGTCAACGTCCTGGCTCCGTGGATCGAGCACACGATCGACGCATTCGGCATCGACCGCTGCCTGTTCGCGAGCAACTTCCCCGTAGACGGGATGCGCGGTACCCTCGATGAGCTGTACACCTGCTACTCAGCTGTCACCGCCAGCCTCGGCGCTGACGCTCGCGACAAGCTCTTCGCCGCGAACGCGGAGCGCATTTACCGCTGCTAGCGCCCGATTCAGGCATTGACTGCAATGAACTCTCGACATCATGTGCACGTGGCTGATTGGCGCACGTATGGCGAAACGTGCCGGCGCTTCTCGGTTCGGCCACTGCTCGGAGGCAACCAATGGACGTCGATCCGCGAGAGAGGGTTCTTAACTAGCTGGAGCCTGGATCTGACCCCGGATGAGTTGTCGCAGTCGCGTTGTCCCGTCCACCAGCGCGTGCTGCGTAGGTGATCACATCGTCGGGCTCGGGCTACTTATAGAGACCTGTCCGCTGACCGATCGTCGGCTCCAGACGCTCGGGCGCGTGCGGCACAGCGCCGTCCGGCCTCCGATCCGGTGCACGGCACACGGCCTCGTACAGGGCTACAGCGCGCTCCGTCATGTAGATCGCGGCGGCAAAGCTGTCAGCACGCCGCGACGGGCCAGCAGTTTCTGCGGGCCGCGGAATGAGATGTTGGGGTGGAAGGGGATCCGCTGCCCGGCGACCAGGCGAAGGTCGGGGAAGCGGGTGGTCAGTTCCTCCAGAGCGAGGCGCGTCTCCAGTTTGCCGAGGCTGGCGCCCAGGCAGTAGTGCAGGCCCCTGCCGAAGGCTAGGTGCTGGTCGGCATTGCTCCGGTCCAGGTCGAAGTGGTCGGGGTTGTGGAAGACTGCCGGGTCGCGGCCGGCGGCGGCCAGCCACAGAAACAACTTGGCTCCTGCGGGCAGGTTTACGCCTCCGAGGGTGACCGGTCGGGTGGTGATGCGCCGCCAGACGGGCACTGAGGTGTCGAACCGCAGCGTCTCCTCGACCGCGGCCGGGATCAGCCCACGGTTTGCGACGAGCCGCTGCCAGCGCGTCGGGTCCTCCAGCACGCGCCGGACCGTGTTGCCGATGAGGTTGGTTGTGGTCTCGTGCCCGGCAAAGCTCAGGGAGAACAGGATCGAGGCGACCTCATCGTGGCTCAGCCGCTTCGGGTCCTCGTCGTGGATCGTGAGCAGGTCGCTCGCCAGATCGTCGCCGCGGGCCGCGACCTTGGCGGCCACCAGCTCGCGCACGTAGCCGCGGTAGTCGGCCATCCCGCGGGCCAGCTCGACCTGCTCGTCAGGCGCCGGGCGCCCCCAGGCCAGCGCGGCGCGGGTGCGGCACCACTCCTTGAGCTGCGCCCAGTCCTGCTTGGGCACGCCCATAAGCGAGAAGATCGTGTAGGCGGGCAGGGGGAATGCCAGCGCGCCAACCAGGTCGAACTCCGATGCGTCACCGACCGCATCCAGCAGCTGGCGGGTGGTCGCGCGGATTGTGGCGGCCATCCCGTCGACCCTCTTGACGGTGAACGCGCGGGTCGCGGGCCGCCGCAGCCGCGCGTGGGCGGGCTCGTCCAGGCTCACCAGGGTCGGCTGCGGCTTGTATCCGCCGGCCAGAAGGATCTCCGCAGCCTCGGGAGTCAGCTCGACCAGCGGGAGTTGCGCCGCTGCGGCCGAGTAGGTCGTCGGGTCGCGGAAGACGCCCTCAATGTCGGCGTAGCGGGTGACCACGTAGTAGCCGATCGACGGCGCATAGAAGACCGGCGTCTGGTCGGACGGCAGCGTGGCTAGCACCGCGAAGGGGTCGGCCAGATACTCGGCGGAAAGCGGGTCGAAGTCCGCGCGGACGGGGCACCCCGGCACCGCACTATCGGGTGTCATGCGCACTCCCTTCGGGAGACGAGCTACCGCCAACTGCCGTAGCGGTAACACTTAAGGGTTGATGGTGTTCTCGCCGATCTGGCGGCCCCAGACGTACTCGTTCACGAGCGGCTGGCCGAGTTCGAAGTGGTTGTACGGCGCGATCGACGCGCCTGTATCCATTACCAGGTACGGCGCCGGCCACAGGTGACGATTAGGCTTCTGCCAGCATCCGGGCTTGCCCCCCGGCCCGCCTCTTGCGTTCACGCGCGGCAAGTTGTCCGGATACATGTACGGGTTAGCACCACCGATGAACTCGTCGTCGGCTCGTACGGAATACCCATTGCCGCCGTAGATTACGTCGCTTATAGCCTTAAAGTCGTGGTAGTTGCGGAGGGTGCAGAAGATCTCGGGACTGTAGTCGTCGAGCAACTGGCTGCTGGTGACCGAATCGGCGGCCCCGCGCGCCAGGTACGGGCCGCCCCGCCCGAAAACATCCGCGCCGGTGTTACCTAAGCCGGCCGCAGCCAGCAACGCCGCATCCAGATCGCCTTGCTGCCGGTTGACCGTGCGCGCTGTCGTCACCACATGGTCGAGCGCATCCCACAACTCCGGCGAGGCGTTGGCGTAGACCTCACTCAGGGCCCCCAACCGCTGAATGTCGTAGCGGACCTGTGGCATTCGCGGGTCCAGGTCGTCGAGGATCTCGTCGCCGTTGATCAGCGAAGCACCGAACTTTTCACCCAACCCGCTCAGCGCCTGTGCGGCCGCGCTGAGCGTCAGGTTCAGTTTCACCGGATCGACCTTCTCGCCGATCGAAGCCACTGTCTCGAACAGGGTGTTGAATTCGGTGGTAACTCCCTGCAGCGCGATCACATCTTTGCCCGAAATCCGTTGTGAAACAGGATCCTTTGGGGACGTCAAGGACACGTACTTGTTGCCGAACACGGTGGTGGCCTTGACGTGCGCGTCCACGTTGGCCGGAATCAGCTTGATGTACTTGGGGTCCACGTCCAACGTGAACTTGGCCTTGGGTGTCCCGTCGACGGTGACCTCTTCGATGTCGGCAACCCGACCGATCACGACACCGTTGTAGGTAACCTTGTCGCGGGTGTTCATCGCTAGGCCGGCGCGGTCGCCGAGCATCGTCAAATGCGTTCGCGGGATGAAGTCGCCGCGGAACTGCATGTATGCGAGTGCCACGACGGCAGCGGCGATCAACGCAGCGACCAACCCCGCCGACTTGTAGGGCGGGGTGCGGTACTTGTTCAACGGGGCGGTCACGGCGCTACACCGTCAGGTTGACGCTAGGGTCGGCGCCGAATGAACGTCCAGGCAGCCCCTCATCCACTCGTGGTAGTTCCTCGAAAGTCGCGCATCGGCCGCTTCTGATCGTTCCTACGAACCGTTGGGCGCGTGGCGGTGGCGTGCGGGTCTTGCAGGGCCGGTGGACGATTCCGACCGATACGCGCAGCGTCAGCCCCCTGTTTCCACCCGTGGGCCGTTGGTGGCGTCGCGCGGGTTCGGGGTGAACCGCACATCCGAGATCGTCGCCGCGGCGCGCGTCGTGCCGGGGGCCGCTGCCGCTCGCCATACGTCGCAGCAATCGCGGGCTCCGCAAGGTCATCCCTGGACTCTCGCGCCAGCGATCCAAACGCCGCGGACGTTGCGGATCGCTCCGATGTCGGCGGTCGGCTCGCCGTCCACCAGCATCAGGTCGGCGCGCAGCCCGGCGGCGATGGCGCCACGATCGTTGAGACCGAAGATCCTGGCCGGCGACGCGGTGGCAGACCGAATTGCCGCGGCCGGGGTCAGACCGGCGTCGACCAGCAGTCCCAGTTCGTCGGCCAAAGAGCTCCCGTGGCGGGGACTGAACGGGGCGCCGGCCTCGTTGTTGGCATCAGTGCCGGCGACGATGGTCAGTCCCGCTTCGCGAGCTGCGGCGACCGAGCCACGAGCGTGTGCGTACTCCACCGGTGGGGCTACCCTAAGTCGGCGCAACAGGCGGAACATCAGCTTTCGGCCGATGACCTCACTGACTCCCCGCATCATCGTGAGGGTGGGTATCAACACGGTGCCCCGGGCGGCGAGGGCGGCCGCTTCGTCGGCGCTGAGGTCACGATTGAGCGGTGCGTGGGTGATCACGTCCACGCCCGCGTCGTCGGCGAGCCGCAGTGCGGCCGAGGTGACCGCGTGCGCGACGACCAGTAGCTCCCTCGTGTGGGCGGCGGCGACGATGGCGGCGAGGATCGAGGCCGGCAGCGCCGCGGTGCCGGGCATCCGCGGGTCCTCCACGATGACCTTGATGTAGTCGACGCCCTCGAGCGCGCGATCGGCGACGAATCGCGCGGCGTCCGCCTCGCTGGTCACCGCACTCGAGCCGGCGAATCCCATCTTCTTGGTATGGGTTCCGCCGGGGGCGCTGGCCGGCATACCGGCCCGCAGCACCGTGGGCAGGCCAGCCAGGTCGCGCAGTGAGTCCAACGCCGCCAGGTCCCTGGTCGCCATGTCGAGTACGGTCGTCACTCCGGCTCGGACGCACTGTTCGAGGTCGGACCGGGTGTCGATGTGCACGTGGCTGTCGATCAAACCCGGTAGAAGTACTCCGCCGTTGCCGTTCACCGTCTCGGCGTTCGCCGGGCCCACGTTGTCGTGGGCGATAAGCCCATCGCGGACAATCAAGGTACGTGATGCGGTCACTCCCGCGCCGTCGAAGACGCTGACGTTGGTGAACACAATGTTGGCAGCCATGGACCCGCCTTGGTTTCTCGGTGAGTGCGTTCAGGTGGCCGCGTGGGCGCCGGTCATCAGTGCGGCCAGGTCCTCGGGTTCCAAGAACGACGGCGGCGGTGGTGGGCCCCAGGCGAAGAGGCCGCGCGCGCCCTCCAGGTCTTCTGGCGTCCACAGCTGGTCATCGACGATGCAGTCCATGTCCGAGTAGTACTCACTGAAATTGCCGGCCGGATCCTTGAGATACCAGAAGAAGTTCGAACCGGCGAAGTGGCGGCCGAGACCCCAGACGTGCCGCTCCGGGCGCCCCTCGAGCATGGCGTACGCGCCGCGTCCGACGTCGTCGATGTCGTCAACCTGCCATGCGGTGTGGTGCAGGAAGTTCACCGGCGCCGACAACACCAGCATGTTGTGGTGGTCGGTCGAGCAGCGCATGAACGCACCGATGTCCTTGATCCGGTCGCTGACCTTGAACCCGAGGCCGTCGACGAAAAAGGCCACGGTGGTCGGGAAGTCCACGCTGCCGAGCACGGCGTGGCCCAAGTTTGCGCGGCCGGACGCGACCGGGCCGCATGAACCCCGGGGCCCGATTGTCCGTACGGTCCAAGCGCCCAGGTCCGTTGTAGACGGTCGCCGTCGGCGGATCCTGGTACAAGCGCGGAGCCACGTCCAAGTACACCCGGGTGCCGGTCACCGGCTCGATCGTGGCAAGGCTCGCGCCGCAGAGCTGCCCGCCCACACCCATCACAGCGAGGTTGGTCGCGGCCCGGTCGAGGTCGTCCGTGTCGTCGGCCGCCACGTGCAGCTCGACCAGCCGGCGCGTCGGGGCGGGCACGATCCGCAGTTGCGGTCCACCATCGACCGTGCTGAACCAGCCGCCGGCCGCCGGGGCCAGTCCGAAGTCGGTGTAGTAGGCCGCCGTCTCCCCGACGTTGGGGACGCCGATCGTGACCGACAACAGTCCGTGCAGGCTCATTGCACGTCCTCGGGGTCACTGTTCGCGTCCCGACCGCGCGGGCCGGCGGGCACGCATCGGTGGCGCATTTCGCCGATGCCTTCGATGAAGCTGGTCAGGACGTCACCGGGACCAAGCCACCGCGGCGGGGTACGGCCCACCCCGACGCCCGATGGGGTGCCGGTGAAGATGAGGTCGCCGGGCAGCAACGGCGTGACCCGGGAGAGCTTTTCGATCAGCTCGGACACGCCGAAGATCAGTTCTGCGGTGCGGCCGAGCTGCACTTGTTCGCCGTTTATCGAGCAGCCCAGTTCGAGGTCGTCCGGGTTGTCGAATTCGTCGGGCGTCACCAGCCACGGACCGACCGGCCCGAAACCGGGATAGGACTTGCCGAGGCTGAACTGCGGCGGGGTGGCGGCCATCTGCAGGCGTCTTTCGGAGACGTCCTGCCCCACCGCCAGGCCGGCGACGTAACGCCATGCGTCCGCCGCGGCGACATGCTGGGCCACCGGGCCGATGACGACGACGAGCTCGACCTCCCAGTCGGTATGACCGTCCGGCGGCAGCTCGATGTCGGTGAACGGGCCGGTGATGCAGGACGGGTACTTCGTGAAGACCGGGGGCGAGGTGTCGGGGCGGGCGAAGCCCGATTCGGCCGCGTGGGCACTGTAGTTGAGCCCGATCGCGAACACCTGTCGCGGGTTCGGTGACGGCGAACCGAGCGCTTCCGGCTCGAATGCCTCGGCCGGCGACAACGGTGTTGAACCGGCCCAGGCGAGGAACTCGGTCCACCGCTCGTAGACACCGGCAGGCTCCGGACCGAACCGGCCCCCGCTGGCCGTCTCGACGTCGACGGCGCCGCTGCCCGTAGCGTCGATCAGGGCGACCCGGCCGCCGATGGTGGCGATGCGCATGTTCAATCTCCAGACGCGGACGAGCTTGTGGTGGACACGGCGTGTGTACCCGGGACCCGGTGGCCGATGGCAAGGTCGAGATCAAGGTCGGCGGCGTCGTCGGCCCGCGCGGCAATGTGCTGGTCCGGCCGGACCAGTAGGAACGGCTGGTCGGCCTCAGAGTCCACAAGGGACAACGGAATTCGCTTCTGGCGCGCCAGGTCTGCCAGTGTGGAGACGCCTCGACCGCGGGCACGCACGGGGCCGACGACCGAGAATCCCAGACCCAACCGGTCGTAGAGAGATACGCCGTCTGGCAGCCATCGGTGCGGCAGCCGGGCGCCCGGCTCAGTCGACGGGGTGTAGTTCGTCGCGTCGACCGGATCGCGATGATTCGCGGTCGGCTCCACGACGGGCGACCCTGCGTAGGAGTAACCCAGCACCAGTCCGAGGCTGTGGAATTCGGGCCGCTTGGCCAACTGGATCGCCGGACCGTCGGGCGGCAGTTCCCCGGCCAGGCTGCGCATGTTGGCCTCCGCGCTCGCCACCGTCTGTTCGACGACGCCCCGCCGCTCGGGTTCGTAGCTGTCCAGCAGCTCAGGTGGCGCCCAGCCCTGCTCGACCGCGGCGATCTTCCACCCGATGTTGACCGCATCGCCCACACAGGTGTTGAAACCGTGGCCGCCCCACGGCGGGTTCAGATGGGCACTCTCACCGACCAGGAACACCCGGCGGTCGCGGAACCGGTCCGCGATCATCATGTGGGCCGTCCACGGATCGGACGCCACCAGCTCGTGCGGCACAGGTCCGCCGAGTAGCGAGGTGATCAGCTCGGACGCGTGCGCCGCACCGTAGGCCGCCTCGATGCCCGGGATGACCGCCCACCAGGTGCCTGCCAGGTCGAGCCGCCCCACCAACCCGGAGGTGGCGCCGAGTACCCAGTACTGCACGGCCGGTCCCAGCTGGGTGTCGAATGAGGGCGCCCGAAAGACGACGTTGAAGTTGGGCCGAGGATCCGACCGCCCCACGTATCGGGCGCCGATCTGGTCCCGGGTCGTGCCGGCCGCGCCGTCACACCCCAACACGTAACGGGCCCGGATGTCGTACTGGGCATCGTCTGCGCCGCGGACCCGCACGGTGACACCGTCATCGTCCTGGATGAGCGTGCTGGCGGCGTGACCGAGTCGCAGCTCGACCCCGGCCAGGCGCCCGACGTGAGCCCGCAGGACATCCTCCACCACTGGCTGCGGTACCTGTTGGCCGGCCTCGGCAAAGCGATCGTCCCGCGTCGTCGTCAGGCCGAATGCGTTGTCGAAGTGGGTGATCCGATGGCCTGACAGGGATTCGCAGAAGGTGACCCGCTGCGACCAGGCCACCGGCAGCGGCGCGGCGGCCCGCAAGGCATCCGCGACGCCCCACCGCCTCAGGTGTTCCATCGTGCGCACGCTGGTCGTCTTAGCCCGTGGGCGCAGGTGTGACACCTCGGCCCGCGGCTCGAGGACGACACACTCGACGCCGCGCAGGCCCAGTTCGGCGGCGGCGGCGAGGCCCGCGGGCCCGCCGCCGACCACGAGCACTGCCGTGGTCTGCACTCGGTCCGGACTGTCAGCGCTCACCCGGCCATCGTCGGCCGGTCGCAGCATATCGCGCGCCGGTGATGCCAATGATTGGCACAGCGTTCTTCGCGCTAGTCGACCCGCATGGCGCGGGAGATGGAGCGACAGACGGCAGTCACCGCAGGGGTCAACGCGACCGGGTCGACGTCGGCCGACGGGGTGACCACCGACAGCGCCGCGATGACTTCGTTGCTACGGCCGACGATCGGTGCCGCAACGGAGGTCATGGGTGAGGGGGTTGGCCGGCGGGCCACCGCGACGCCGGCCCGGCGTGTCGCCGCCAATGTGGCCCGTAACTCCGATGGGGACACGCTTCGGTTCTCGGGAACGAGGGTCAGGTCGCCGGCCAGCACCTGTTCCTGGACCTCCGACGGTGCGTTGGCTAACAGGCACAGCCCGACTCCGGTGGCATGCAGCGGCATTCGGCCGCCGACCCGATACAGGACCTTTGCAGCGCCGCGCGTGGAGAGTCGCTCCACCAGTACGGCCTCGGTGCCGTCGCGGACCGCCAGCAGGACGTGCTGCCGGGTCGCCACGTGCAGGTCCTCCATGAAGGGCAGCGCGGTCTGGCGCAGTCCGTGGCCCCTCGGCGCGAGGGAGGCGATCTCCAGCAGGCGCAGGCCGATGACGAATTCTGCGTCGCGAGGCCGCTCCAGGGCGCCACACTCGACGAGCTGGCGCGCGATCCGCAGGGCGCTGCTCTTCGGAACGTCGGCCCGTGCGCTCATCGCGGTCAATGACAGCGACCGGTCCCCCGGCCCGAACGCGGCAAGTAACCGGAAAGCGCGATCCAGCAGCGGCTCGCCCGTGGGGGGCTTGCGGCCTCGAACGGTTGCGCCCATGTTCCCTTCTTCCTCCCTTTCAGGTGATTGTGCCAGTCATTGGAACATCACTGTTGTCCGTCGGACACAGGAGAAACCCTGAGTCCCCTGATCCCACGCCGATCGAAGGGATTCATCTGATGACCAAGCCGCTCAGTCTCAACGCGGGCGCGGGCCAAGTGACCGGATTCCTTGCCCGTGGCAAGGCCGGACGACCGCTGCTGGTCTGCATTCCCGGCGGTAGCTACAACGCCCGCTACTTCGATGTGCCGGGGCACTCCTTTGTCCGAGCAGCAACCGAGCGCGGCTTCTACATCGCGACTCTGAACCGACCTGGCTACCAGGACAGCACCCCGCTGGCCCACCCGACCTTCGCTGGGAACGCCGACGCGCTGATCGCCGCCATCGACGACCTGTGGTCAGACACCAAGGACGAGTGCACCGGGGTGGTGCTGGTCGGTCATTCGGTGGGCGGGGCGATCGCTATGCATATCGCCAGCAAGCCGCGGCCCTGGCCGCTGCTCGGCCTCGCGATCTCCGCCATCCACTACGACGCTCCAGAGGCCGTGACCCAGGCCTGGAACGCCATACCGGCCGACATCTCGATCGAATTCACCGACGAGCAGCGAGTCCGGTTCATGTACGGACCACCCGAGACGTATGACCACTCGGTACTCAGCGCCGCCCGGCCCGCGTCATCGCCGATCCCGGTCGCCGAACTGCTGGAGGTCGTAGGCGGCTGGATCCGCGACTTCCCGACCGTTGCCGCTTCGATCGATGTAGCCGTCCATTATGGACTTTCGCAGCACGAACAGCTCTGGATCTCCAGCCCGGTCGGGGTGAACGCATTCGCCGCTTCGCTCACCGGCGCCCCGAGCGTGTCCGCGCATCACGTACGAGGAGTCGGCCACAACATCGACCACCACCACGCCGGTGGCCAGTATCGGCGAGATGTGCTGGACTGGGCCCAGACTCTGCCCGTTCGAGCCGACCAAAACTGACGCGGAACGCGCCCAAAAATCCAACGAACATCGGGACGAGTTGCTCACTGCGATGGGGGCAGGTGGGCGCGCCCCGACTCGCGGTCAGCTGCCCGCACTGAACCGTGCCGAACTGGGCCGAGCTCGCGCTTCAGCATGGACAGATAGCGCGATACTGTCGCCTCGTTCTCCGCCCGGCTCCAATCATCTGCCCCTCGTTCAAGTCCTGAGCGGTTTGGGGCCTTCACCCGTCAGGTTCGGAGTTCGTAGATGCCGGCTACCGGATGTTCGCCCGGCGCTGCGGCGCGGCGTGAGCAGCCTCGCGCATATCGGTCGGGGCATGCGCCGGAGAGACCCGCAAGACGACGTTAGGGCATACCGGATGACGCGCCCGCGCCCGAGGTCTAGCGTTCTCGGCTCAACGAGGTGAGGGACAGAGCGTGGCGGCCCACGCACCGCCGGTGACCAAGGCCTCCACCTCGCATCGGATCAGTGAACTGAATTCGAGCATGAACTTCCGAGGCAGAATCAGCTTTGGGCGGACCGCCATCACGAGCAGCTCTTCCAGTGAGGGATCGCGCAGCGGCGCATACCGAAGCGTGCCAGACGCAAGTTCGCCACGGATCGCCGACACTGGCAACAATCCGTAGGCGAGATCGGAGGCGATGAGGTCCTTTCGCACCATGAGGGAATCGGCCTCGAATCGCACGTCGATCTTGATTTGCATTTGTCGCGCGATCTTCTCGACCGAACTGCGCAGCCCAGGTTGGGAACGCGGCAGGGTGAGAGGCAACGACGCGATGTCGGCGAAGCGCACGGGTCGATCGGTCGACAGTCCGCTGGCGCGGCCACCGACGAGGACGAGATCTTCGGACAACAGTTCACTGTCGAAGAGCCGCTCATCGGGTGTGGGCCCGTGTATCAGCGCAATGTCGACGTCACCGGTGAGCATCTCGCTAACGAGCCTGTGCGAATCATGCGCCACGACAGCGACATTCACGAGGGGAAACGCAGTATGCAAGGCCCGCAACAGTGATGGGGCCAACACGCAAGCGGTAGTCTCCGGCATACCGAGCACGATTCCCCCGCTGATTGGGGCGAACCGTGACCCGACATTGTGCAATGCGACCTCCACCTGCTTCATTGGACCGATAACGGCGGCGCGCAACTGCTCACCGTCTTCGGTCAGTTGCATACCGCGGGGGGTGCGCACGAATAAGCGCACCGCGAGGGCTTCCTCTAGCAGTCGCATCTGGCGGCTCAACGCCGGCTGAGCGATTCCGAGCACCTCGGCGGCACGCGTCAGCGATCCCTCATCGGCTACCTGGAGGAAATAGCGGATGCGGCGGAAGTCCATTTCAAATATCGATATATCATAACGCTATAGCTCAGCGGACCGCGTGATAGCGCCTTCGGCGGCTCGCGATCGCCGGCCGCGTTGATCGACTCTGCGGGTCTGCCCCCCGACGTTGCGCGGCTGTGCATTGGACGGACGCGAAACACGTCCGAGTCAAGTGTTCCAGCAGCAAATTCGTCGACTTATTCGCGTGGTTCTTGCTTTTCGGCGTGCTCATTGCGGCCATACCCCCAACAGGGGCGCGGCGTCTTTGCGCGCCGAATTCCTCGCGCGCGGCCGAATCGTGGCCTACCCGAAAGCCGTTGGCCCTGGCACCTGAAATGCGCTGGTAAACAAGCACGACCGGACAAAGCAGGGACGAGCCATAGGGCCGAACCGCTCGTCGCGCGTGGTTGACGTCCCGTGGACCTATGGCCTCGGTGTGTACACCGTCGATGGTCGGCGCACGACTGCCGACTTGATGGCGCGCGGGATCAGGGTCGGCGATCGGGGTCGTGGTGGCGACCGACTGGGACGCGCGGGATCACCCCGCGCCTCACCACGCGGCGCATCGGTATTGCGACCTACAACACGGTTCGCGTACGCATTTCCCGCGGACGGATCGCGTAAATCTTCCTGCTCGAATCGGTAGACAGCAGGTGGGATTGCGTGTCGTGGAGGTGTCGGGCGGCCAGGCTGCGCGCGTGGTCTGATTCACCGGCTTCGATCACGTCGGTTATCCGCACGTGCGCCCGCAACGCAGCCTCGCGTTCGGCCAACGATGGATAGGCGCCCGCTGCTGTGGTCTGCTCGGCCCATAGTTGTTCGTGGCCGGTCCACAGCGTCTCTAGAGTTCCCACCACCGCGACCATGGTTGAGTTACCGCTGCCTCGCACCAGCTGATCATGAAATTGACGACCGATGTCGGTGAACGCGGCGGCATCTTTGAGACTGTCGGCCATCGCCCTGTTGAGGGCGCCTAGCGGAGCCACCACGGTGGCGGATCGGTCTGGTCGCGCAGCCGCCAGGGCGGCACAGGACGGCTCGAGCTCTCGCAGCATCGAACCAAGGTCGCCGAGTTCGACTCCGTTGCATTGCAATACCAGGCTCAGCATGTAGGCGGCGTAGGTCTCGTTGGGCGCGTGGACAACTGCACCGCCTCGGTTGCCCCGCCGAACCGAGATCAGGCCTTCTGCTTCCAAAATTCGCAACGCCTCACGCATGGCCACGAGCGTGACTTTGTATCGCTTGACGAGCTCTTCCAGGCGCGGAAGGACGGTGCCGTCGGCGAGCTTGCCCTCGATGATCTGCCGACGCATCTCATCAGCGACGACCTCTGCAATTCGTGGCGCCGCGCGCCGGGTCGCCGCCTCTGATTCAGCAGCAAACGAAGTCATGGTCTCCCAGCGACGAAACAAAACGAGGACGGTCGCGGTGGGCGCCCTCGCTGATTATTTACATCAATAATAACATTGATTGCCCACAAAGCGGCCCCCTGTGCTCAGGCAGCGCCATCGGTCGGGTGCACAAATAGCGGCAGAGTCAACGAACCGACGGACCGCGGATGGTGCCCGTGCAGATCCCGGCAGGATATTCCGTCCCTATGTGACGGGTGCCGCATTGCCGGCCAGCGGGGCCTGATCGCCATCGCCCACGCGGCTCTACGGGCTCCGCGGCGTAAACACGGGAAAGTACGTGGCGTCGGCGCTTCCGGACTGGCGTTCGAACCGGACCTCGACAGCCATGCCGAGTCGAACCCTTTCGGGCTCGCAGCCGACGATGTTGGTAACCAGGCGCAAATCGTCCTGCTCGTCGAGTTGAACGACGGCAATCACATACGGCACCGGCACTGCGGGGCTGAATGGCTGATAATTGATCGTGTACGTCAACACCCGACCCAGACCTGACGTGGACTTCTCGACAACGACACCGCCACAGCCCCGGCAGCTCGAATCTGCCGGATGCTGCCAGCGTGAACACAGTTGGCAGTATTGAATGATCAGACGTCCGTCGCTGCCCCCCGTCCAGAAAGCCCGGTTGTGGTCGCTGAGTTCAGGGACCATTCGGTTCGGGTTTGCCGACGACTGCTCGAGGGGCATGGCCAACACTATATATCGCTATCATTAGGATAATAGCGTCCTCAGATCGGGATCGGGGGTGTGTTGATGCTCTTCGAGAAGGACACAATATTCAGCGGTATCGGCATCTCACGAATGGGACGTCGCACCGGAATTCCTCATCTCGAGTTGACGCTGCAGGCTGCGCGGACGGCGATCGACGACGCTGGTTTGAGTGCATCCGACATCGACGGGATCGCCACTCTCGGTGACACTTCTCCGCAAGATGCGATGGCCGCAACAGGGATCGAGGCGGCCGACGTCAGCTCGGGGTTCGATACTGCGGGTTTGCTCAGTCCGGTGATGTCGGCGATGCTGGCCGTCTCGGAACGCCGGGCACGCCATGTGCTGGTATACCGCACGGTTCAGATGCTCGGTGGGAGCGTGATTCAGTCGGCACCCTCGACGTCGGTACCCCCGCCTAGCGTCTTGGTCTCGCCTCCGGTCGAACCGGTAGCCGCGGGCGACAGGCGCCCTCTCGGCGCGAATGGCGACTTGGATGATCTACTGGCGGCCCACGCGTATTCGGCATCGAATTGGGTGGCGATGCATTGCCGCACGCACATGGAATTGTATGGGACGACGAAGGAGCAGCTTGGGTGGGTGGCGATCAACGCCCGCCGCAACGCTGGACTCAATCCGTTGGCGGCCTATCGCGATCCGATCACGATGGATAACTATCTGTCGGCGCGGCCAATATCGACGCCATTGAGCCTGTACGACTGCGATGTACCGATCGACGGCTCGATCGCCCTGATCGTGTCTCATAAGGACTACGGCAAGGACTGCCCCAACCCGGCCGTGGCGATCGAGGCCGTCGGCGGGGCCTACGGCTCTGGCGGCTGGTTTCACCGCCCGGACTATCCGGCGATGGCATCGGTTGGGGCGGCCGCGCAAATGTGGGACCGCACCGACCTGGTCGCCTCCGACGTTGATCTCGCCGAACTTTATGACGGATTCACCTTTCTGACTCTGGTGTGGCTGGAAGCGCTCGGATTGTGTGGCCCCGGCGAGGGAGGGCCATTCGTCGAAGGCGGAGCCCGCATCGCGCTCAACGGAGTCCTGCCGCTCAACACTTACGGTGGACAACTCTCGGCCGGCCGGGCGCACGGGTACTGGGTGCTCCACGAAGCGTGCCTGCAGCTAAGGGGCCAAGCTGGCGAGCGCCAGATCGCAAAGCGTCCCGAGACCGCAGTGATCGCGGCCGGAGGCGGCCCACTGGCCGGATGTGCGCTCTTGTCCTGCTAACGAATCCAAGCCAGAAGTAGCGGGGCCGGAGGAGTGTCGGCCCCAAGCGCGAGGCTCTTCGCAAAGCGGGTCGCACATCCGTCATGCCGGTTGCACTGGGGCGGTCATGCGTGGCGTCGCGCCGTCCATCGCACTTCAACTGCAACGCCCGATTCGGTTCGCCTCGCCGATCCGCTGCTGAGATCGCCAGGAGCGTCGCACTAACATTACAATGATAGTGTTTAAAGCGATCACATGGGTGCTGGGTGGCGATCTTTGCCAGCCCGCAATGGCGGGAACCGCACGTGAACGGCTCAATCGGGAGGGCTGATGGACCGCGATTCGGTCGACGAATTGTTGAGGACTACACGTGCGGTGCGCAGGCGGCTGGACACTACCCGTCCAGTCGAGCGCGAGGTGATCCTGGAGTGTATCCAGTTGGCGATGCAAGCGCCCACAGGCGCCAATATGCAATCCTGGCGGTGGATGGTGGTCACCGACGCCGACAAACGCGCCGCCATCGCCGAGATCTACCGTCGCGCTGGCCGCGAGTACTTCGGCAACGTCGCAAACGGTGATCGGTCTCGATTGGCGCCAAGCGCGCAAACACAACGCGTTTTACGCAGCGGAGCAGCGCTTTCCGACACCTTGGCTGACATCCCGGTGCACGTCATCCCGTGCCTGGATCAACGGGTGGACCATGGCACCCTAGTGGGAGCCGCGACGGCTTGGGCATCGATCATGCCCGCTGGGTGGAGCTTTCTTCTCGCGCTGCGTTCCAGAGGCCTAGGGTCGGTATGGACGACGGCTCACCTGGGCAGGGCCGACGAAGTGGCGGAGCTGCTCGGAATACCGAAAACGGTGACGCAGGCCGCTCTTTTCCCCGTGGCCTACACCATCGGCGACACATTCAAACCAGCGCGGCGGCCACCGGCCGAGACGATTACGTCGTGGAATGCGTGGGGACAGCGCTGAGCGCCGCGCAACTCAAATCCGACTACGGCCCATGATTTCTGCGGCACCGAAACGGTAACGGCATCGGGCACGCACACGTAAGGAGTCAGATCGGCGGGCATGCGTCAGCGTCATCCAGGTCGGCGGCAGGTTTAACGCCATTGCCAACGACTGTCCGACACGCGGTTCCGTCTAAGCGGTAACGGGGTCACCGATCAAACTCTCAATCTTGATGACATCGGCTCCCCACTCGGCGAGTGCAGCACCGGCCGATGGTGCGTACATCCACGACCCGAGTTCGATCACCCGAATGCCATCGAGCACTTTAGCCATGGTCGATCCTTCCCGCGCGTCCTCAGACCGGGACGCGGTCGCGAAATCGACTCGTGTTCGCCATCTTCGCGCCGCTCTTCCCGAACCGCATTTAGGCAAGCTAGATTAACCCCCATGAGTAAAGATAGTAAAGATAGTAATCGAACGATCGAGTTGCTGGTCAGTGCGGACTTGCTCGTCGAGGACGCCGACTCCGCCGTACGGGCGTACGTAGACCGCTTGGGATTCGCCGAGCCCGAGGCATCGTGGTGGTCTGGCGGCGACGGCCATGGCTTTCGTGTGGTCTTTCTGCGAGCCCAGCGTTCGGTGACCGCAGCCCCGACACGGATCGAGATCATGGAGCCTCGGTCGTTGGATCCGGCTGTGCCGGCGCCAGCGACCTTGCCTCACATGCCAGAGCTGTTCGGACAGCAGCAAGATTGGCCGAGCCGCACCCATGGGACAGTCTTTGCGACCGCCACGATGGACGAGCACATCTCCGCCGTACAAAAGCTCGGTACGCGTCACTGGCTAGACGCTGCCAATGACGTGTATCCCCATCATCGGCTCTGGTTCGGCGTGACCGAGGAGGAAAAGGGCCACTGGATACCTGGCGACGACGGTGGACTGCTCATCGAACTGGTCGAATTCGGCATTCTGGGTCCCAAAGTCGGGGCCAGCCTGCACGAACCTGACCCGACGCCGTGGGACGACCTCGCGCCTGAGGCATTGGTCCGCGTCCGCGCGCGCCGCTGGCTGGTGCCCGACCTCGGCGAGTCGCGCCGACGGCTGGCCGAACACGTCGGCATCGACAGCTCCGAGCCCGTCGAGGCGCAGGGTTTGACCTGGTCGCGCATCTCGCCCCGCCACCCCCGCAGCGCCACAGTCGATCTCGTCGAGCCCGCGCCGGGCACAGCCGACGCCGATCTGGTCAGAAAGTTGGGTTCGGTGCCGGACCGGATCGTCGTCGAGGTCTGCAACCTTGATGCGAAGGCTGAGGATTTGGTCCGGCGCGGAACACCTGCCACCAGGACCACCGACCCGCTCGATGGCATACCGGCGATCGAAGTCGATCGCGATTCCGCCGGCGGAACAGCCGTCTCGTTCGTCCAGGCGTCTCGCCCAGCTCGGCGGCACACCGCTTAGCTCAACAGGGTTGCACCTGCAAATCCACCCCGCCGTCAACGCCTAGCCCGGTCAGGTCACGCGTCGCGGAACGCATTAGAAGCCCGGCCATGGCTTGAGGCGGACGTAGGCGCCGGCGTCTACACGAAATTGCTGGCCGGTAATGTAGCGCGAACCGTCAGATGCCAGGAACGCCACGACTTCGCTGATGTCCTCCGGCTCCACATACGGAGTGGGCATGGCATGAAGCAGAGGGAAGATAGGCTCGACGTCCTCACGGGTCGGGTTTTCCAGATCCGGTCGGTGTGCCTCGTATATCGGTGGGCTGTGTAGCATGTCGGTGTTGCAATTCGTCGGGTGGATGGCGTTGACTCGAATGTTCTCGGGCGCCAACGTGAGCGCCAGGTCGTGGACGTAGTGAGCCACGACCTGTTTCGCAAACGAGTAGCCCGCTCCTCCCGGCATGGGTTCCTGGGGGCCGAAGGAGGAAGCCATCGATGCCAGGAACGCCCCCATCGATCCCGTCGCCACGATGGAGGCGCCCGACTTGAGATGCCTGAGGCTGGCGTGAACGAGATTGATTACGCCGATCAGGTCGACGTCGACGGCATCGACGAATGCGATGTTCGGAAGTCTCCTCGTCATCGGACAGATGCCGGCGTTTGCCACTACCACGTCGAGATGGCCGAATTGTGCTACCGCTTCATCGATTACTGATTCCAACGCCGTTCGATCGCGCACGTCTGCCACGGCCATGAACGCCGTGCGGCCCTGCTTTTCCACCAGTCGAGTCGTCTCGTCGAGATCTGCGCGACTAGCCAGCGGATAGTGGTTCGTTTCAATGTCGTCGCAAAGGTCGATGCCGATAATGTCGGCGCCCTCTGCCGCCAACATGCATGCGTGCGAGCGTCCCTGGCCTCGGGCGACACCGCTGATGAGTACCACTTTGCCGTCTACCCTGCCCATGGTCCCTCTTTCCCGTTGGAGTTTTACCGCCGATCGCCACGTCGGTCAGCGGTAGCCGATCATCGGTGCCGATCGCACTACGCACAGATCGAAGTCGAGCACGACGCTCATGTGACTACTCGCGCTGGGATACGCGCCCAGCCAGTGGTTTGGGCTTGGTGGACTCGGGTGCAGTGCTCGAAATCGATTTCGTAGCACGGCATGAAGTCGAGCATCCTGGTTAGTGCAATCCGGGATTCCATCCGGGCAAGGGCTGCACCCAAGCAGCTGTGCACGCCGTACCCGAGGCCGATATTCTGAGCTTGCGCGCGGTCGCGTTCGATGTCGAAGGCGTCGGGGTCGGTGAAGGCGTCGCCGTCTCGGTTGGCCGAACCGACGATCAACAGCACTGGGTTACCGGCGGGGATGGTCGTCCCATGCAGGTGTACGTCTTTGAGCGTGTACCGGACGAGGTATTGCGCCGGCGCTTCGTATCGCAGCAGTTCCTCCACTGCGGCCGGTACCTTGCTGCGGTCGTCCAACAATATTTGCCACTGGTCGGGAAATCTGGAGAACGTCATGGCGGCGTTGCCGACGAGTTTGGTGACGGTTTCGGCTCCAGCTCCGCCCAGGAGGCTGGCAAATGCTGCGACTTCGATGTCGTCTAATCCGCTTGGGGTGCCGTCCTCGCGTTCGATCGTGACAGTGATCAACTTGCTGATCATGTCGTCCTTTGGTTGTTTGCGGCGTTGCTGGATGAGGTCGTAGTACATCGCGCCGGTCGCGATGTTGGCTTCCTGGCCACGTGGGAGCATGGCGTAGCTACCAAGCTCGCGCTCCATCGCGGCATCCATCCAGATCCGGACGTTCTGACGTTGCTCCTCGGGAACGCCAAGCATTCGAGTGATGACTTCGACCGGAAACAGCGCTGCGAAATCCTCGACGATGTCGAAGCCGGAACGCTCGACCCTACTGAGGATGTCGTCGATGACTTCTGCGACCATCCCTTCTTGGGCTGCGATGGCGCGGGGTGTAAACACCTTATTGACAAGGCTTCTCATATGCCGATGCTCTGGGGGGTCCATCATGATGACCATCCGCACGGTCAACTCGTTTCCGGCTTCCCGTTTTACGATCTCCAGGTCCGGTCCCTTCGAGGACGAGTAAGTTTCGAAATCTTTCAGCGCGTTGGCAACGTCCTCGTGACGACTCAGTGCATAGAACCCGTACTTGTCGTCGTGATACACCGGCGCTTCGGTCCGTAGTCGCCGGTAAATGTCGTAGGGGTCGTTGAAGAACGCCTCGGAGTAGGGGTCGAACACGAGCTGCGAGATGGTCAATGGAGATCCTCACCAAGTGGAACGCGACGATCTTGTATGTTTGATACGAACTGGTAGAAAATATACACCTCCGTATAAGTGGACGGTAGTGATGAAAGCAACCTGGCAGACAGGGGGCCGAGCAGGCGTGAGGCAAAATGTGTCGATGGCTGTGCGCTGGACTCGAGAGCGGCGCGTCGAACACACCCGCGAGGTGCTGCTCGACGCGGCGGAACAGGTATTTGTCCTGCGCGGTTTCGACGGCGCTTCGCTCGAGGACATCGCAGACTGCGCGGGGTACACGCGCGGCGCCATTTATTCCCACTTCGGCAGCAAGGAGGAGCTGTTCCTACAGGTCAACCGGCGGTCGCTTGGTCGCTACCTCGCCGAATTCGCCCAAGTGATCGATAGTTTCACCGATCTCAGTCAGGCGCATGTGAATGGGATCGCCGACAGCTGGGGACGGCTGGTCGGAGAGAATGCGGACCAGGCCGTCCTCGGGACGGAGCTCAGCCTGTTTTTGTCGCGGAATCCCGAGGCCCGTGAACGTGTCGCCGATGAAAGGCAGGCGACGGTGAACGCGCTGGCATCATTCATTGCAGAGAAGGCCGAGCAGTTGGGGGCGACACTCGCGATGCCGGCCGAGTCACTCGCCCGCCTGGTCATGGCGACATCCGACGCCATCCTCGTCGACCAACGAATAGGCGGCCACGACCTCCGTCGCGCATGGGTGGATCTCGTGGTCCGCGGGTCAATCCTGGCGAAAGAAGATCGGTCTTCCTGACACTGCGCAGACGTCTGCACCCGGATTCTCCGCGGTCAGTCCGGCTCGTTGAGTTGAGCGCTTGGCATCAGCCGGGCGACATTGAAGCGCGAGGCGTCCGTCGAGACCCAAGTTAGGCACGTGTTGCCCCGTACCGTCCTGTGCCCTGGACCCTGAGGGGAAAAGCCACCGCCAACCCAACGGAGCCGCGGCGGTTGCGCACAGGACCCACCCCTGACATCCTCAGCGTGACCCTTGAATTAGCAATCATTCTTATCTTAGGGTGGATACGGCCGCGGATCGACGAGCGATCACCCTGAGTGGGTAGTCGGTCGACTTGATGCAACGCGGACTAGTGCGAGAGGCGAATCTGGTGGACCTCAATGAGATGGTGCTGGTTAGCGTCGATGATCACGTGGTCGAGCCGCCCGGCATGTTCGATGGTCGGTTGGCAACGAAATACGTGGAGTACGCGCCAAAGTTCCTCACCAACCCCGACGGAACCAACGTGTGGAGCTACAACGGCGAGACCGTGATGAACGTCGCGCTCAATGCGGTGGCCGGGCGGCCAAAGGAGGAGTACGGCATCGAGCCGACGTCGTTCGGCGAACTGCGTCCAGGGACGTATGACCACGACGAACGAGTGAAAGACATGAGCGCCAATGGGGTATTGGGTTCACTTTGCTTCCCGTCGTTCCCGCAGTTCTGCGGACAGTTGTTCGCGCGAACCAAGGACAAGGATGTCGCGCTAGCGATGGTGCAGGCCTACAACGACTGGCACATCGACGAGTGGTGCGGCAGCCACCCAGGGCGGTTCATCCCGTGCGCACTCCCAGCGATTTGGGATCCACAGGTGATGGCCGCAGAGGTGCGGCGAGTGGCTCAGAAGGGTTGTCACGCACTGACTTTCAGCGAGAATCCGTCCAAGCTGGGCTGGCCGTCAATTCATTCGGATCACTGGGACCCGGTGTGGCAGGCGTGCAGCGAGGAGGCCGTGGTGGTGTGCATGCACATTGGGTCGTCGTCGCAGTTGACGATCACCTCTCCCGACGCCCCCCACGACGTGATTATCACCTTGCAGCCGATGAACATCGTTCAGGCGGCCGCAGACTTGGTGTGGTCGCGTGTATTCCGCAAGTTCCCCGACCTCAAAGTGGCGCTGTCGGAGGGCGGCATCGGGTGGATACCGTACTTCCTGGAGCGGATTGACTACAACTATGATCGCCATTCTGCGTGGACCGGCCAGGATTTCGGTGAGACCGTGCCAAGTGAGGTATTCAACAAGCACGTCATCACTTGCTTCATCGACGACAAGTTCGGAGTTGCGAGCAAGCAGGCTCTCGACTTGGATATGGTGACCTGGGAATGCGACTATCCGCACTCGGATTCCAATTGGCCCTTATCGCCTGAGGTGTTCGCCGAATCCAGTGCGGGGTTGACGGAGCACGAACTCGACAAGATCACACACCTCAACGCCATGAGGCTTTTTCAGTACGATCCCTTTACGGTTCTTGGTGGGCGTCAGAATTGCACCGTCGGTGCACTGCGCAAGCAGGTCGAGGGGCACGACGTGTCGATCAAGGCGCAGCGGAAACCCGGCGAGCGACGTATCGCGTTGAGTCCCGCCGAACTCGCTGAACTCGCCGCCGCATCATCGAATACCTGATCGCGAGCGTCCGCGAAGCGCGTCGGCCGGTGGAAGCGAAACCCCAGACCTCCGGGCGGACGCCCCGGGAAACGCGGGGCCGCAAGCTGTGTGTCGAGTAGCGCCACTGTCTTGGCCACCGAATCCGTGGGCGGCAGGCCGCCGACGATCGAGTCAGGGTCGGCGTTCGGCTCGAATCAGCTTGCGGCCAAATTTAATTCGGCTCCGGCGAAGCCGACAGCCCATGTAGCATCGGCCGAGGGCGCTTTCAGTCCCGCCCCTCGGCGGCGGCGGACGACCAGAAGTTAGAACTTGGCCCGTTGACCGGGTGTAGGTGTGCGTCCCTCTGGGAAGTCGCGAATCATGTTCTCCTGCACGAAGGATGCCACGAGTTCACCGTCCTCGGTGAAGACGTTGGCCCGGCCATAGGAACGGCCCGCACCCGAGTACGGGCTCTCATGCGCAAGCAGCAGGAATTGGTCCGCGTCGAATGGCTCGTGGAAGGTCAGCGTCTGGCTCAGCACGGTCGTCGAGATGGTGACGTGGGCCAGTGCCTGGCCGACACCCTCGTGCGGGCGCATGGCGGTGGCGATGAGGAATCCGTCCGCAGCGTAGGCCAGTAACGCTCGGCCCGTTTCCGGGTCCGACGGTGCGCCAGGGAAGCGGGACCAGATGTTCAACTCCGGCGGCCCAACGAGGTGGGGATCCTGAAAGTCGACGCCGCCATCGATGCGAATGTCCCACCAGCCACTGCCGTGCGCATGCGGTTTCGCGGCGGCAGGCCCTTCGACCTTCGGTGGATCGGCCTGGTGGCGGATCAGGTCGGGGTCTCGCACGTTCATGAGCACGATGGCCTGGGCCCTTGTTTGCTCATCCTGGGCGACCGCGATGTTGAGGGTACTCACCGAGCGGCCGGCACGGATGACATCGACCGAGAGATCCAGTGGCTTGGACTTGTCGCCGCCGCGTGCGAACACGGTGTGGATGGACTTCACTTCCTTGCCGGGCTCGGATTTTGCCGCGGCGACAGCGATCTGCGCCTGGATCTGGCCGCCGAAGACGACGCCGCCGGGCGCTCCCTGGAAATTCTCGCCTCGGAAACGCCCTGGGCCGACTGCGTCTAGTTCGAGAACGGAAATGAGATCCGCTAACTCAGCCATCCGTGGCATCTTACATCACCAAGCAATGAACAAACGAGCCGCGCGTTGTCGCATTGATGGTGTTCAAGCTGATGTCTGATGATGGTTTTGCCGGTCGGCAGCCGGTGCTGACTCGCGTGGGCACCGATGCTGCGTCGGGCCAGGCCAAGCCGTTGACACGCGGTCGGGCGCCGCCAATGGTGAAGTCTCTCAATCCGTTCGGAACTGAGCGCGCACGTGATCGGGCATGTGCTCGAATGCCCTGGCCCATTCGGCGTCGGTGCCTTCTTCCCCGGGACGGGCGATCGAAACTCCGGTTCGGTTAACGATGAGCCATCCCGTGTCGCTGCGACGGAGCCGGTCTCGGTAGCGGGCCACCAGGGTAATGCTGGCTTTTCCATTCTCACCTCGTTTCACTAAGAGCATGTCCGTCTCAGCCATTGCGGTGTCGCCATCCACCTCGATGACCGGATTCGAGCTCCAGTGCCCGGCCGGCGGCTGCTTTAGCAGCTCGCCTGGGTCCGTCCACAGCGGCGGATCAGGAGCCGGGAACAGTTGGCAGATCGCCTCTCTCCCAGCGAAAACCGTGCCAGCGACCTGCAGAACTCCGTCCTCGGCGAAAAGCCCGGCGACCCGCTGGCCAGCGCCGTCATCCATGTATCGCATGACGCGCTCGATAAGCTCCCGGATCTCCAGCTTGTCGATCCATTCCCGTAATTCCACAGCCGACATTGAATTCTCCTCGCACAGAGGTTGACTGACGGGCATCAACCTACGACACCCCTGACTGGATACCGCAGCCACCGCACGGCGGTCTGCAGCGGGTACGCAAAGGCGGTACCGGCGAGGCAGTACCGGGAGTCATTCGCGCAGTCAGGCCCGCGTGTCAGACTCGATGGAGTAGCGATGAGGTCCACAACGTCCGGAACAACCTCGCGCATCTTGTGGGCAACAGCAGTGGCGGCCGAACGTTCCTGTTGTACTCATCGCCGCTGTGGGCGCGAAACCGTACCGAAGCAGAACTAGACGGATGTTTCGTCGTCACGCGGTGGGTCCTGCTCCGCACGGCCAGGTGCGGCGGTCGGCTCTCCGTTCACTTCGAGGAAGCGTTGCGGTCCTTCATGCCGTCGAGCCCGACAAGCGCGGGAAAACCGGTCTCGCTGAGCGCGTGGCCATGGCCCAGCGAGTGGATGTCGAACACCGACTGGACGGCAGTGCTGAAGCCTTGCACGTCTAAGGTCTGGTTGACGGCCCGCTTAGCCATCCGCAGCGCAAAGGGATGCTGCCCGGCGATCTGCAGTGCTAACTCGCGGGTGGCGGAGTCCAGATCGGCGCGTGGGACGACGCGATTCACCATGCCGATGGACTTCGCCTCCTCGGCGTTCACCGCACGTCCGGTGAACAGGATCTCCTTGGCCAGCCGCGAGCCGAATTCCCATGTGTGGCCGTGATATTCGACGCCACCGCATCCCATCGCCACTACCGGGTCGGCGAAGCGGGCATCGTCGGCGGCCACAATCAGATCACATGGCCACGCGAGCATCAGGCCGCCTGCGATACAGGCGCCCTGCACCGAGGCGATGGACGGCTTGGGAACGTTGCGCCAACGCAGCGAGTAGCCGATGTACTGCTCGGTCTCCCTGGCGTAGATGTCGGCCACCGTCCACTTCGTGCGTCCGTTTGGATCGCTGGCCTTCAGATCATGGCCGGAGGAGAAATGTTTGCCGTTGGCGCGCAGCACGATTACTTTGACGGCGTCGTCCTCGGCGGCTCCTTGCCATGCCTCATCGAGGGCGATCAACAACTCCCGATTCTGTGCATTGGCGAACTCGGGGCGGTTCAACGAGATCGTTGCGATGGCTTCGGAGACTTCATACTGAATCAGTTCCTCGCTGCTGGTGGTCATTTTGTGTCTTTCTTTCGGAGGCGATGGGTGGGATTCGGGGGTCGGCGGCTGCCGGTGTGAGCACGTCGGGCGAGTGACTCCATTTATGGGTTGCGGTGCCCCGTGGCCGAACAGGGTCCTATCTGACGTCGGGGTGCCAACGTGCTTCTGCTAGCTCGCGTTCGGCGGCAATCTCGGCAATCTGTTTGGCGGCCTCGGCGGGGTCACCGCCAGCAAGCGCCCATCCGCGTGCACGCACGAGATACGCCGACGCTGCCGCTTCGGTGGTGACCCCGAGGCCGCCCTGCACGTGCGCCGCGGTCGTCGCGGCGGCCGCGGCTTCCTCGGCGATGAACACGAACGCCGCGAGGGCTAGTTCCGGTCGCTCGTCGGGTTCGTTGTCCAAGAACCAGGCGGCCCGGTGCGTCACGTTGCGAGCACCGTCGACCGTGATCGCGATGTTGGCCAGCGGATGTGAGATCGCCTGCAGCGCCGCGATCGGGGCGCCAAGCGTATATCGCGTTTTGGCGAAATCGGCAGCGATCCTCAGCGCCTCCTCGACGAGCCCTACCAGCGCCGCGGCCGTGAGTACTCGCCACTCCTGCAGCGCCAGGCGATAGTGCCCTACGGCCTCTGCGCCGCGAGCGAGCACCATCCGATCATCCGCACAGTCCGGGTCGATCCAGGCCATCGGGAGGTTGCCCAGATTGTCGACTCTTTCGGGTTGAACTCGGAGAGTTATTCGGACGACGTCATTGCCGTCTCGGACCACGATCTGGTTCGCGACGGATCCAGAAGGGACTAGCCGTGGTCCGCTTGAGTTGACCAGTCGCGGGTCGAGTCCGGCGATGCGCACGCCGGTGAGAAGGTCACCAAAGGACGGATTCGCGTCCGAACCCAGCCGGGCGAGCAGCCGGCTCGCACAGACATGGTCGATCCAGGGGACCGGTGCTAGTGTCCGGCCGATCTCCTCGGCGACCAAGCTGAGATCGACCAAGGTCGCCCCGTCGCCGCCGCACGACTCCGGTAGCGCCATCGTGGTGGCCCCCATCGCGCACAGCCGCTCCCAGAGGTTCTTGTCGAAACCCGTTGCCTCGGCCTCGCGGACGACGTCGATGGGGCAGTGCGTGCTGAAGAACTCGCGAAACACCGACTGCAGCTCGCGGTGATCGTCGGTCAGGCTGTAGTCGAGTCGACGCAATTCATAGCGGTCCATTCGGTCGGCCTCTTCTTAAGTGATGGTGAATGAAGTGCTGGTGAATCGCGTCAGGACGCGCGGCAGCATTGTCCGGGGTATGTCTCGTTGGGTACTGGTTTGCAATCGTGCAACGAACAGGTTCCGGCATTCGCGTCAGCCCTGCCGGCCGAGGCCCAGCGTGTGCTGAGCGATCATGTTCCGGAACACTTCGACGGTGCCGCCGTATATTCCCGTCGGCCCGGCTAGCCGAAACAAGTACTCCGCCCCGCGGTCCACAGCTCCAGTAACCTCGACGGGCAGGCTTCCTGCAGCACCCAGTATGTCCATGAGATCCTCGGCGACTATGCGCATGTTCTCCGCGATCGCTACGCGGCCAAATGCTCCGGTGGTGCTCAGCGTCGCCTCCACCCGCGCGAAGCTGCGGCCGAGGCGGTATTTGACCGCGTCGTCGTCGAGACGTCGAAACCCGTTTCGGTCGGGGACCGCTGCTGCGGCCGCGACTCGGTCAACGGCGACGGCAGTCAGACAGGAATGTTCGGACATGGCCGACAGGTCGTCCAGGCCCAAATTCTCGGACTCGACGACTCCGTGTTCAGCGTCGAGCGCCAATCGTAATACGGTCCATCCCCCGTTCACCTCCCCGAGGCGGTAACGGTCCTCGACACGCACATCGCCGTAGTACACGATATTCGTTCTATCGCCGTCGACGGTGCGAATGCCCTGGATGTCGATACCCACCGAGGCAAGGGGAACCATGAACATGGTGAGGCTCTTGTGCTTTGAAGCACTCGGATCGGTGTTGGTAGTCAAGAACACGTAACGGCAGTTGTGTGCACCGGTGGTAAACATCTTGGACCCGTTGATGATCCAACTTTCGCCGTCGCGTACCGCCTTGGTCTTGCACGTCGCCACATCGGAGCCGCCTTCGGGTTCGGTGAGTCCCAAGCACAGGCGCGTGTGGCCAGACAGTACGCCTGGAAGCACCTCTTCCTTCAGTGCCGCCGATCCGAACCTTTCTACGGCGCGTGCCACCATCGCGGTGATACCCCACGTGAAGCTGGGGAGCCCGGCGCGACGAGTCTCGAGCTTCCACAGTCGCCGACGCACCGCGTCGAAGCCACCGTCGGCCTCAGTCTTCCACTCGCGCTCCAGGTAACCCTTCGTGCCCAGCGCGAGGTGTACTTCCTCGTCGAAGTTGTCCCCGCTGGCTCGATCGCGCTGTCTGACCTCGTCGGTGACGAGTCCGCTCAAAGTCGTGCGGACCTCCTGCAGAAAGGTCTCGTCGTCGTCGGACAGCTTTACCCGCGAGAAGTCCACGTCGTCTCCGTTTTCGTAGCGCCAAGCCCGGCGCAGTAGGTTCTCCCGTGTCGGGCACCGCCTACCCCGGCAGTACTGACGCGATTACAATTTCGTCGGTCGGGCGACGGGCCCAAGGGCGTCAGTGAGCCGCCCAGGCCGATCGCCGGTCGGCGTCGGATCGCCGCAGCCACATCGGGCAGATGCGGCAGGATGCTGGTGCCAGCAGGGTGAAACGCCCACGCCCCACGGTCCGAAATACGCCTACGCGATTGCACCTCGTCATCTGCTGTCCCGTCGTTGCTGTTTTGGATATTAAGGCGCGTAACAGCTCAATGACCAATACAAAATTCGGCGACACCCCATAACAATCCGTTATGCCGTGGCGCGCGCCTTCATTTTCACTGACGTGCCGGGCGGCAGGAATCCCGGCAAAGGGACTGCTGTGGGGGCTCAATACGTGTCCGTACGCCCCGCGCTTGTGCTCGGATCACAGCAGCCTGCTCTCGCCACTGTCGAATGGGGAGACCCAGCTCAGTCGATTAGCGCTCAATCCATTTCGCGAAGCGTGCTGCTCTTTTCCGAAAGCTATGGCCCGGGCGGCGGGAGCGGTGTTAATGTTTCGCTGTAACGCGTCAAGGAGCATGCAATGCGTTCAGTGAGCGGCGGCTTTTCAAAAGCCTTGTCTGCGGTCAACATCAGCAACGCGGTGCTGGGGGCCGCAATCGTGATCGGCGGTTCGGTCGCGCCACCACCAGCCCGGGCGTCCGCCGACGTTTCTATCAACGGACGCTACAACGCCACGTCGCTTGGCGACTGGGCCAAGACGACCGATTCATATCACGACGAGGCGACGGTCCGAAGCGTATGGACGGTGAGTTCCTCGTGCAGCGACGCCCAGGATTGCACAGGCACGGTCAGCAGCGACCAGGGTTGGAGCGCACCACTGGTCATGCATGACGGGGCACAGTGGCTCGTCAGACGCGAATTGCCCAACTGGGAGACATGTGGCGATGGATCCACAAGTATCGGGCACCAGCTCTTTTCCTTCAGTCCCGTCGACGCGAACGGCAATCTGCTGAATGGGTCGTCAAGACTTGCCGGCAGAGACAAGACGACCGGCGAGAGCGGCGCGTGCGGAGTCAATAAGTGGCTCACGATCGCGATGCCGTTCGAGCTGGTCAAGATCAGCTGACGGCCAGTTGACCGCTATTCGGGCGGGAACAGCGCCGCTCGAAGCGCTTCGAGCTGTGCCGCGCGGAACGTGCGGGTCACGCCGGCGCGGGGAAACAACACGTCGAACCCGTGAAAGCCGCCCTCCACCACGTGCAAATCACACGGCACACCACTGTCGTTGAGTCGCCTCGCGTAGTCGACTCCCTCGTCGTAAAGCACGTCGAACGTGCACACCCCGATCCAGGCCGGCGGCAGACCAGTCAAATCAGTACGACGTGCGGGTGCCGCATACTCCGAGACCTCCTGGCCCCCAAACTCATTCCCCAGATACCAACGCCACGTCAACTGCTGGCTATCGGACGTATACATCCGAACGTTGCGGTCGTCGCGGTCGGTGCGCAACGCTGAGCGGTCGTCGAGGACCGGGTAGGCCAGAAGCTGAAACACCGGCTTGACCTCTCCGAGGTCGTGCGCCAAAAGTGCCAGCGATGCAGCCAGTCCGCCACCGGCACTCGTCCCGCCGATCGCGATGCGCTCCGGATCGATCTCGCGGGCGGCGCTCGTTTCGTGGAGGTAGGCCAGGCACGCGTAGGCGTCGTCCAATGCGGCCGGCGCGGGATGCTCCGGTGCGAGCCGGTAGGCCACCGCCGCGACCGTGATGCCGAGCGTCCGCGCGATCGCCATGCTGCGCCGATCGTCCTGCTCGACGTTGCCCATGAAATACCCACCGCCGTGCATCCACAACAGCGCCGGCGTCACGCCAGTGAGCGCCCTGGGTCGGTAGAAACGAAGGCGGACAGGGGGACCCCCGTTGCGACCCGGGACGGTCCTATTCTCGACCACCATGTCATCGGGCACCCGGGCAGCCGGCACCTTGAACCGCCGCACCAAACGGGCGAGCCGTTCTCCCCCGCCTGGCGTGGGCATGAACCTGGCCAGCTTCAGATCAGGGTGAAACTCCGACTTCACTGTCACCTTCTCCTCCTGCCGCCGGCCCCAATGGCGTAGCGTCGCCACGGTGGCTCCGCGGATGATTGAAGTAGCCGAGAGCCGCCCGCCACTGCCAACAGCATGACAGTATCCGCGCCGCGTTGGACGGCGAGCTCATCGACGATGCTGACGTCCTTTGCGCGGTCGTCGGCCTTAACGGACCGTTTTTCCGACTCTCGTCGGGCGCACAATCGTCGTCGAACGTGCAGACTTAGATAGCCCTTCTCACCATTCTGGAGCAGCGATGACCTACGCGTTCGATCCCGAAATTGCCGCCGCGATACCGCTGTTGCCGGACATGCGAGGCACTGACCTGCAAGCGCAGCGCCAGCAGATGAAGGAGCTCTTCGCTGCACTGCCGCCCGTCGATACGACCGGCGTGACCATCGAAGACCGACTGGTTCCGGGCGCCGTCGGCGACCCGGAGGTCCAGATCCGCATTTACCGGCCGACGGGTAATGACACCCCAGCCGCCATTTATGACGTGCACGGCGGCGGCTTTACCGTCGGTGATCTCGAGTTGAATCACCGGACGAATGTGATGCTTGCACGCGAGCTCGGGGTTGTCGTTGTTGCCGTGGATTACCGGCTGGCGCCAGAGACTCCTTTTCCCGGACCGCTGGAGGACGTTTACGCCGGATTGGTGTGGACCGCCAATCACGGTGATGAATTGGGCATCGACGCCGATCGCATCGTCATCCACGGCGGCAGCGCTGGCGGCGGACTCTGTGCCGGCTTGGCGTTACTGGCCCGCGACCGTGGCGGCCCTCACATCGCCTTTCAATTTTTGAGTATCCCTGAGCTAGATGACCGGCTTGCTACCGGAAGTATGACGGCTTTCACCGAAACCCCGTTGTTCAATCGTCCCGCGGCCATCACCAGTTGGGACTCCTATCTTGGGCCTAATCGCGCTGGCGGCGAAGATGTTTCGGTGTATGCCGCGCCGGCACGTGCAACTGACCTTTCAGGCCTTCCGCCCACCTACATCTCGGTCATGGAGTTTGATCCGCTTCGCGACGAGGGCATCGCGTATGCCCAGGCATTATTGGCGGCTGAAGTCACCGTGGAGTTACATCTGTTTCCTGGCACTTTTCACGGTTCGGCCCTTGTCGAGTACGCGGCAGTGTCCCAGCGTGAGAGAGTCGAGTCGTTGGCGGTGCTACGTCGCGCGCTCGGCTCCTAGCAGGATCCGCATGAATCGTGTTGGCGCGTGCCGAGATTTACGGCCTTAGCTGAGGGGCAGCAACTCTTCCCAGGACCTCGGGGCCGCGGCTGGGCCGACGTTGGTCTGCCGGTACAACCGGCGGTCAGGACCAAGGTAGGTGCCCGTGCGCGGGTTGTACGTTGCCCCTGACACCGATGCGGCTGCCGGGTGTCTGCCATATGAGCTTGGTGCCGTCGAGGGTGCAGCTTCGGGGCTCGGCGTCGACGCGTCGCCCGGCGGCGTACTCGCCGGGTCGAGATCCGGCTGCCATTGCGGCGGTGCAGGTGGCGCGCCGGCGGGCACAGGGCCTGGCGGCCCCTGCGGCGCTGGCAGCGTGCCTTCGACGGGACCAAAGAGGGTGTCGCTATCGGCTATTCGCGAGTCGGGCAGGACGCCTTGCCGGATCAGGTTCGGGTCGAGCGGATACGGCCCGGCCAGGTGTTGTCGCACGGCCAGCGGCTCAAACGGTTTGTCGCTCTTGCAGATTTCGACAGTGGGGGCACGTTTTCCCGGCTTCTCTAGACAGGGAGTGTTACGTGCACCTCGCACCGCGACCGGTGAGTCCTGGGGCAGTTTGCAATACAGCCCGTCTGGGGTGTCCTTCGGCGAGGTGTCAGATGGCGAGCGCCACTCCGAGGGCGGTAGGAACCCCACCGTGCAGGGTGGCGGATCATTCAACTGCAGAGTGAAGTTGGCCAATGCCATTCCGCTCGGGCTGTTTTTGGGCAACGCCACCTGACTGGCCGCGATGGCCGGCGGCAGTAAAACCATTAACTGCTCCAGTGCGGGGTTGTAGGTCAGTAAGACTTGGCCGACGCTGGTGAGATTGGCCAACAGGATTGGCAACGTCGGCTTGATTTTATCCAGCAGGTTCACGACATCCCGGGAGAAGCCGGGCGTGCTTTGAAGAACTGTGCGCAGCTGCGGGTCGTTGATGGTGAGTTGTTCGGTGACACCGGCAAGGCTGTGAGCCCACCCGCGGATATCATCGGCCGTTGCCACCTGCGTATCGACCAGAGGGGCAGCGTCCTGGATCAGGTCGCGAGCGTTCTGTGCCACGCCGTCAGCATCTCGGCCCAGCGTGGCGCCCGAATCCAACAGGGAGCCGAGATCGAAACCAGCGCCGCTCAACCCACGTGATGATTCATCGACAAGATCACTGAACCGGTCTTTTGGGATGCTGCCGAGCAGCGCATTGGTTCTGTCGAGTACGGGTCCGACCGGCTGGGGAATCGTGGTGGCACTCATTGCAATGACGGAGCCGTCGTGCAGATATGGCGGTCGGTTGGCGCGGGGTTTGAGATCGACGTACTGTTCGCCGACGGCGGAGACGCTGCGCACGTACGCCTGCAGATCGCTCGGAATCTTCGGTGAACTGTTTAATGACATCGTCGCTTCGACGCGATTGCCGGGCTTAACGTTGACGGCGATGACCTTGCCGACTTCGACGCCACGATACGTCACATTGGCGAACCGGTAGAGTCCACCGGCGGCAGGTAGTTCCAATGTGACAGTGATGCGGCCGATCCCGAAAAGTGCTGGTACCTGCAAGTATCGGGTGACGAGGACGGAAATTCCCACGATCGAGGCGATCGTGAAAATGACCAACTGGATTCGGACGAATCGGCTGAGCATCAATTGCCCCCAGTCGGGGGACCCGGTGGGTCTGGCGGCGAGGCCGGCGGTGGCGGCGGCGGTGATCCAGGATTCTGCGACGGGGGCGGCGGGCCGGCGAGCGGTGCCAACAAGGGGTTGTGGCTGTAGTTCCAGAAATCACCCGGGGCTGGAACGAGTTCAGCGCCAGGCTGGGCCCAGTGCGAGCCGAGCAGTAGATTGCTTTTCAGTCGCGGAACGGTGAGGTCCATCGTCAGGAACAGGTTCATGTAGTCGCCTCGGATGGCGCGATCGATAAAATTCTGGGTGTATGGGTACGTCGTTACCTGCAGCACCGTGTCGGGCAGTTCAGGTCCGACGTCAGCGAGGGCCTGCACGATTGGGGCCAGATTCTGCAGGTTAGTTACCAGGTCTGACTGGGAATCGTGAACCAACCGCGTGGCCACGTCGCTGAAGACGCGCAGTTTCTCCAATGCCGTTGTGATGTTCGGGCGTTCGCGGTTGAGGACTTCCAACGCGGCAGGCACATGGTCGAGGGCGCGGTCGATGCTGCCAGAGTGGACGTTCAGCGTCCCCGATAACCGGTTGAGTCCGCCCAGCAGTGCGACGATGCCACCGCGCTGGTGATCGAGGACGCCGACGAAGTCGTCCAGGCGCGAGAGCAAATCCCGGAATTCGTCTTCGTGACCGTTGAGGGCGGCGTTGAGGTTGTGCACGATGTCGCCGAAGTGTGCTACCCCGCCACCGTTTATCAACGATGACACCGACGCGAGGGTTTGCTCGGTGGAGGGATAGGTCGACGACCGGCCCAGCCCAATCGTCGATCCGGGTTGGAGGCGGCCAGTGGCCGGCTGGCCCGGCGGCGTACCGAGCGCCAGGTGCATCGACCCGAGCAGGCTGGTTTGTCCAATCATCGCCTGAGCATTGGCGGGTACGACGACGTCGGGTTTGACGGAGATCTCGACATCGGCGTGCCAGTTGTCCACTCTCATCCTGGAGATGCTGCCGACGATCACGTCCCCGATCATCACCGGCGAATTAGGTTCTAGGGTGCCGACATTTGCGACTTGGACGTGGTAAGCGACTGAACCTTGCCCGCGGCCCGCCGCCCCCGGCAGGGGCAGCGAGTTGATGCCATTGAACCCGCAGCCGGCGGCGGTGAGCGCGACGCAGCAACAGAGTGCGCTGATGCGCTGTGCCGAAGTGCTCATCACGGCGTTGGCGTCCCTTCACCAGGCGGGGGTGTGGGGCCTTGACCAGGCGGCGGCGGAGATACCCCACCTGGCAACAACAAGCCCGGCAGCCCCGCGGGTGCCGGCGGCGAAGCCGGCGGGTACGCCGACATTGCGGGAGGTTCTTCGGGGGGGCCGGGGAGCGGGCCGCTGCCACCGGGAGCGAGGTTGGGCTCGGAGTAGATGAGTTTGCCGGGATCCGCCGATTTGGTGAGGAATAGATTTATCGGGAACGGCAGACTGTTGAAATTGAGCTGCCTGAGCCCCGGACCCAGATACTGGGAGCACAGCTTCGCAGTCTCGGGTGCAGTGATGTTCTCAATGGCGCCAACCGCGGTGCAGAAGAGGCTGACTGGGTTGGAAAAATTGTTGAACACGAACGTTCCAGGCAGGGTGCCCGTGTCGGCGTCGTATGCACTGTAGGTGTTCGACACCGCTGTCGGCGCGAGGTGCAACAAGTTTTCCAGGGCATCGCGGTGGTCGACCAGGGTCTGGGTGACGTTAGCTAGCCGCGCGATTTGCTCAGCGGTCTGGTTGCCGGTGTTGGCGACGAAGCGTTGTACGTCACCGATGGCGGTGGATAGGTCGGTGATTCCGGCACCCAGGTCCGAGCGGTTCTCGTCTAGCACGCTGGTAAGTGTGGCGAGTCGGTCTCCGAATTGCACGATCTGTTCATTGCTGTCGCGCAGCGCGGTGACGAATGTCTGCAGGTTCTTGATGACGCTGACAAGGTTGCCGCTGCCGTCGGAGAAAATGCGGGCGGCACCGGACAGTTGCGCCAACGTCTGACGGAGTTTGTCTCCGTTGCCGCCCATTGCGTTAGCGGCACTTTCGATGAATCGGCCGGTCGAGGTTGTCGACGTGGGGCTGTTGGGTCCCAGCTCAGTCGCTAATCGCATGAGCTGATCCTTGACATCATCCCATTCGACCGGGATCGCGGTGCGCTCAATAGGAATCACCCCGCCGTCGGCCATGGTGGGTCCGCCGCCGGGTTGATAGGTCGGCGTCAACTGGACATAGCGCGCCGCGATCAGGTTTTGGGCCACGATGATCGCTTTGGCGTCTGCGGGCACGGGCACATCGCGGTCGACCGCCAGTGTCATCTTTGTCCGGTCGCCGTCGGGGTCCAGGGCGGTGATGGTGCCGACTTTGAGGCCCGCCACGCGCACGTTGTCGCCGACGTAGATGGCGGTGGCGGAGGCGAAGTAGGCGGTGATGGTTCTCGGGCCAAAGAACGTAGCGCGGAGGACGAGGACGATGCCGGCAAGCAACGTTCCGATCAGAACGGCCGCGGTGGCGGCCACCACTATCTTGCTTGGGCGGCGTCGGAGGTGTGCGCGAAGCATGGATGCGGTCATCGTGGGGGTATCGGGATCTCGCGGTGCGGCCCTGGGAACTCGGCGCGCGGTCCAGCATTGTCGGGTGGCTGTCCGGCGTTGGTGCCTCGCCGGAATCCGAACGTGTAGTCCAGGAATGGTTGCAGGAATTCTCCGGGCACCAGGTTGGAGATGTAGGCGGTGGCGTAGTGCCCGGTGGCGATGGTTTCCGCCTGGGTGATTGCGTATTTGTGTAGCGCTGGTAGGGCTTTGCCAAGAGAGTCGCGGTTCTTTTCGAGCATTGCTGTCACGGAGTTGAGTTTCTCGAGTGCCGGTCTAAGTTGCTTCTCGTTGTCGGCTACCAGACCCGAGAGTTGACGCGACACGGTTGATATGGAGGCGAGCAGGTCGACGATCTCTTGGCGTCGCTGGGCGAGGACGTCGAGCAGGGTGTTGGCGCTGAGGATGAGGGAGTTGACCTTCTGGCTGTGCTTGGACAGGACGCCGGTCACGTCGGCCGCGTGCTTAATCAATTCGCCGAGGGTTTCGTCGCGGCTATTGAGGGACCGGGATAGTCGGGTGAGCCCGTCGAAGGTGGGGCCGAGTTGGGGTGCGATTTTGTCGATGGTGGCCGACAAGGCGTCTAGCGAGTGATTCAGTGAATCTGTGTTGATTCCAGCCACATCGGTAGTGAGGTCGCCTATAGCGTCGGACAGTGAGTACGGTGACGAGGTACGCGACAGCGGTATCGTCGCCAAGGGCGGCATGGTTCGGTTGCCGGCAGACTCTAGGGTCAGCGTCCGTCGCCCGAGTAAGGATCCCGTGCGGATGTGGGCGGTGGTTTCGTTCCCGAGTTCGACTTGCGCGTTGACGGTGAAGGTGGCGATCACTTTGCCGTCGCGCAGGGTCAGATCCGATACGTCACCGACCTTGATCCCGGATATCTTCACGTCGTTGCCGGCCTCCAAGCCTCCCGCCTCGGCGAAGAGGGCATGGTAGCGAACGGTGGTGACCCAGTTCACCAAGCGCTGGGGCTGCAAGCCGACGGCGATGATGAGCACGATCAATACGACACCGATGAATCCGGCTCGAATGAGTTTGACACCGCGGTATTTCAACATTTAGGGCTCACCGCATCTTCCGCCCTCTTGGTGGACCCAATTTATGACTGTCGTCCCGCCCTGGCCGTTGCTGAATCGTAGCGCTAGGGAACAGATGTATTCGTTGATGAAACTTCCGTATGACCCGAGTCGGGTCAGCTTGTAGTAGTTGGCGGGCGCCTTTTGCAGTCCTGTCTCGAGTCGCCCCTTGCCCTCATCCAGCAGCGGCGCGAGCCGGCCCAGTTGGTCGACCGTGGCCTTCAAGGGAGGTCGGGCGTGAGCAAGGAGATCGGTCAGAGATGCGGTGCCGTTGGCGAGGGCTTCGATGGCATTCCCGATAGGGTCACGGTCTGCCGCCAGCCCGGACACGAGTTGCTCAAGGCGGTCGATGGCTGCGGAAAACTTATCGTCGTTGCGCGACAGTGTGTTTAGGACAGCGCCGAAGTTGTCGATGACCTGCTCGACGGTTTGGTTGTTGTCGGCCAAGGTTTGTGAAAAGGATGAGGTCTTGGACATGACCGAATCCAGCACGGCCCCTTTGTCCTGCAGGACCTGCAACAGCGAAGACGTCAGCGCGTTCAGGTCGGCCGGGCTCAGACCCCGCAGGACGGGTTTCAAGCCACCCAAGAGCAAATCGAGATCCAGCGCCGGCGCGGTGCGGTCAACTGGAATCTGTGATCCCGCAGGGACGATGCGGGTGGATCCGGCTTCGTTGAGCAGCTCAAGGTAGCGATCCCCGACCAGGTTGAGAAAGCGCACTACAGCCTTGGTGCCTGAGGTGAGCACGGTGGTGCGGTCGGCATCGAACGTCACGACCACGTTCTTGTCCGGCTTCAATTCTACGCGGGACACGGTGCCGATCCGGATTCCAGCGACCCGCACGGAGTCGCCGGCCTTGAGATCCGATACGTTCGCGAATACCGCCGAATAGGTGTTGGTGTCGCGGGTGCCCTCCTGCGAGAACACCATGAACAACACGCCAGTGAGCAACGCCATGACGATGAAGAAGCCGAAGAACTTGATCGCAGGCCCGCGTGCGGCGCTCATCCCGGCAGCCCGACCTGTCCGGAGTTGCGCGGCGGCCCGTCTATCGGTCCGTACAGCAACTGCTTGAGTCCGTCAGAGTTGAGCAGGATGCTCTGGTTGCCATAGCGGGCTGTGTTGGTTCCGACATCCGCGATCAGGTAGGGCGGCAGGGTCGAGGGCCCGATGTCAGGCATACCGAAATCTGCGCAGTGCGGCCCGCCTTTTGCGGCTACCTTCGGCAGATCCTGCGGATACCGGTAGCGTTCTTTGCCCAGCACCAAGCTGCCCATGCCTACCAGGCCGGGAACCGGGCTGGGGGCGTTGTGGACGAAGGGCTCCATGCCGGCCAAGGCACAGTTCAGCGAGACGTGGTAGCGATTAAGCAGGTCCGTCGTCGGCGTCAGCAGACGCAGCAGATCAGTCAAGGGTTGTCTGTTTGTTCCCAGCACATCGTTGCCGCGCTCGGCCAAGCCGATGACACCCGAAAGTGCCGCGCCCAGGTTGTCTTGTTGATCGACAATGGTCTGACTGATGCGCGTGGTGTTGTCCAGCACTCGGATCAAGTCCGGAGCGGCATCAGCGTAGGCGTCGAGCACATCCGGGGCCACCTCGAACTCGTGATCAAGTTGCGGCAGTCCGGGCTGGATCGTTGCGAAGAAGTGATCCAGATGAGCGATCATTTGGCCGATCTGCTGACCCCGGCCGCTGAGTGCCGACGACAGGGCACTCAATACCGAGTTGAGCTTCATGGGGTCGATTTTCAGCAACAGCGCCGAGAGTTGTTCGAAGACGGTGTTGATCTCGACGGTGACATGCTGGGCGTCGAGGACTTGGCCGGGATGCATCGATTGCGCCGCGGGCTTGGCCGGCGGAATCAACTCGACGAACTTGGCGCCGAACACCGTGGTCGAGGCGATGTCGACGAACACATTGGCGGGTATCAGGTGAAGCTGCGACGGATCCATCGCCAGATGAATGGCCGCTTTTCCATTAGGCAGGTTCTCGATCGAGGACACCTTGCCCATCTGGACGCCCAGCATCTTGACCTTGGCATCGGGATTCATTACCAGGCCGGCACGATCGGACATGACTGTCACCGGGACGACCGGCGTCATCGCGCCGCTGAACATCTGCGCCGCAAGGATGACCACGCCCACGATCGCCGCGATGGTGAGCAGACCCGTCAGTGGGCGCAATACCGAGCGGGACAACGGATTTTCCTCGACCTCGACTGCGTTCATCTGGTCAGACCAGTACGCGCAGTTCAGCAGCCAGCGAACTCCGACACCGCCGCATCTCGGCGGTCGTGCCGCCCGCGTTGACGATCGAACTCCGACGTGACAAAACAGCCTCCAGCAGCTACCCGGTTCGCTTGAAAACAGTGCCGCACAATTAGCTTGATGTCATCAGCCATCCGTCGGACGATTGTCGGCTGGTTACCGACGACTGTGCACTGGATCCGTCTGCTCGTTTACGGCGGCACAGATCTGTGCAGTAGTCGACGCGCCCAAAGTGCGAACTGGGCGCGGAACCTCTCGGCCGGATCGTCGAGTTGCCAATTCATGGCTTCTTCGATGCGCGCAAGCCGGAACGAGACGGTGCTGTGGTGCAGGTACAGCACCTGAGCGGTACGGCGCAGCGATCCTGTCCGGCAGTAGGCTTCCAGTGTGGCGATGTCCAGCCCCCCGTTCTCCGTGGCGCCGAAGACATCCAAAGCTGCCACGTAGGGATCGCTGGTCAACCGCTCGGGCGGAATCTCGGCCAGAAGGGCAAGTACGCCGAGTTCGTCATAATCGATGACGGCCTCACCGGGATCGCCCGCCGACTGGCAGGTGTCGCCGGGTGGCGCGAACCGCAACGCCATCAGCGCTTGCTGCCAGGATCTTTGAGCGTCTACGCCGTCGGCCTTTGCGCCGATCCCGATGTTGACGCCGGTGCGCAGGCGTTGCTCTTGACTGCGGCCCCGCAGCGCAGCGCGCAGGTCTGGCGCAGGAGATTCGCATGCACCCCTTTGTTGGAACACCATCGCGGCGACACCGCCTACGACGGCAACATATGCCGATCGCGCGGGATGTGCGAGGGCGCTGAGTGTGACCGCCTCGACGGCTGGATCCCGACCGGCATTGACGCTCAGCGCCGCGACTCGCACCGGTTGATCGGGTATCAGGCCCAGCTGGCGAAGCGCTCTCGATCGATCGGCTATCGATTCGTTCGTGCTGAGCGCCACCTCCATCAGCGCTGGGTCGACTACCCCGGTGACTCGTCGCGGACGATGATCAGCAAGCAAAATGCGCGCGGCAAGAGAAGCCCGCTCCAGCACCAAGTCGTCCATCGGTCCGCCGATGCCTTCGCGTTCAAGCCAAAGCGTGCCGGCGACCTTATTGACCTCAAAGTCGACCTGGCCCGACATGGGATGCGGGTCCCCATTGAGAGCCTCACCGGTCGCGGCGAATCGCCACTGCCGCCCGTCGGCCAGCCGTATTCCGCAACCGCACTCGGCGAGCCCAGCGGTAGCGCGAACCAGCGCTTCCGCGCTGGCGCGGTGCTCAACGAGTGCGTCGAAAAAGTCGATAACGCGCACGGCCGTTGCAGCGTCGGGGTCGAGTGCGGACAGGCGCAGTAGCAGGCTACGCATCCGAGGGCCCAGCCGCCCCTGGCGACCAGCGCCAAGGCTCATGAGGCGGTACCAAGGTCGACATCATCGTCCGCTGTGGTCGGCTCGAAGGTCGCCGCAGCTATGGGCAGCGGGAAAACAGGCAACACGGCCAAGATCGCAGAACTTCACGGGACCACTCCTTTGTGATTTCCCGGCCACCCGTCAGGCGGCGGCGGCCCGCCGAAAGCCCCCGTCGGCGATCCACGCCGGCCGCACACATTGGCGATAGTAATCGGCGTATCAGCTCGTAGTTGTGAAATAGCAAACGAACAGCGGGTAGGCGAGCCAGGCACGGCCAGGTCGATCACAGCTGTCATTACTATTTTAGCACTAATAGTCTGGGTTATCGAAAGTTCACTCGCGATCCTCACGTCTGAGGCTTAGATCTCGTTGGCGATATGCGCGCACCGCGGTGCTTGGACCACTCAGCTCAGCACCCCGCGGCCCGCAGGCAGTAGTTCCACCATCACTCCATCGGGGTCGACGACGGTGGCGGCCAGACCGCCGCGCGGAGTGGGCATGGTTTTGGGCACCCCGCCCAGGCCCAGGTCGTCCAATCGTGCGAGGACCTCGGGCACGTCCACCTGAAATGACAGCAGGAACACGCCGCGGTTCGGCACGCCGTGTTGGGGCGTCGCATCCGCGATGTCCTTCAGCCCCAGGTCGAGCAGCTCGACAATTGCGCCATCCGGGTGGTCGGCCGCGCCGAGGAACACGGTGCGAACTCTGCGCGTGTGCACACCGAGCAGAGATTCCAAATCGGCCTCAATCACCTTGTCGACCAGGACACTGAGACCAACACCGTCGCGGTAGAAGCGCAGCGCCTCGTCGATGTCAGCAACGCATATCCCGGCGTGGTGCAGGATGGTCATCTGGTGGTCCTTTCGTCCTGAAGCCGTTGGCTGCCCGTCCAGCTTGCCCTCAGTCGCCCAACCCGGGAGTGATCGGCCGGTGGGTCTGCACCGATATCCTCGTATCCTGATGTATCCAGTCTCGGGGGCGCAGCCGCCATGTTGACTTGGCGTATTCCATTCCGGTGTAAGGCCATTGGGTGACGATACAACCGTCCGGTGCGCGGAAATAGCTGCTGCACTGTGCGCCGATGATCGCGACCTTGGGCGGCCGTCGTCGACGAGATGCCGCGCTCAGATGTCCTGCGAGGTACCGCTGCGGTCGACCGGGCATCGTGGCTCCTTTCGCCCTCCGGCGTTATAGTACTAACATAGCAAAGATTGACTATCAGAAATGTGGTGCCCCATGCTAGCGCTTCACCACGTTGCCATCTGCACCGCCGACCTGGATCGATCTCTCGAATTCTGGCGTGGTGGAATGGGTTTGACGATTTTCTTCGATCGGAAATTCGCCGGTGACTGGCCGGCATTGTTCGATGCGCCCAGCCGCGACCTACGGTCGGTGTTCCTCGGTGATCCCGCGGCACCCGAGGCGGGCATCGTCGAGCTAGTTCAGTTCGACGAGGTGGACCCCACACCGCGGGGTACGGTACGACCACACAATGGGTTCTTTCTGCTCTCGTTCGAGCGCGACGTAGACGCGACCCTCGGGACCCTTCGCGGCCTTGGCTTCGCCGAGGACGCACGTCGGATCGACATGCCGGGCAGGGTGGGCACGGTCGCGATGGCAACACTGCGCGCGCCGGACAACGTAATGATCGAGCTGATCGGGCCGGATCGGTGACCGTCGCGTTGGTTACGGGTGCGGGTTCGGGCATCGGAAAGCGAGTCGCCGAACTTCTTGCGGCGGCCGGACACGAGGTAGTCGGCTGTGATGTCGAAGGCACCGAAATCCGTTGTGACATCTCGGATCCAGCCGCGGTAGACGACGCGCTGGCTACCGCCGTCGCCGAACATGGGCCGCCCAGTCGGGTGGTTGCCTGCGCCGGGGTTGGCAGGGCCGGCATGCTGGTTGACGAAACCGTGCGGGACTGGAACCGGGTGATCGCGATCAACCTCACCGGAACCTGGCTGACCCTACGGGCTGCCGCCCGGGCGATGATCGCCACGGGCACACCGGGGTCGATGGTGGCGGTGTCCAGTATCAGCGGCACAGTTGTTGATCGGAACATGGGTGCCTACTGCGCGTCCAAGGCGGCAGTCGACATACTGGTGAAAGTGGCCGCCACCGAGTGGGGCCCGCACGGAATTCGGGTTAACGCGGTCGGTCCCGGCGTCACGCGGACACCGATGCTGGCGCGGCCCGAAGATCTGCCGGGCTGGGTCGAGGGACTGACCGAAAGGACTCCGCTAGGACGCCTCGGGGAGGCCGACGATGTCGCGCAAGCGGCGCTGGGCGTGCTCGAGCTGCCTTGGGTTACCGGTCAAATCGTGCACGCCGACGGCGGGCTGGCACTACACAGCCCGATCGACTCCTACGGAGCGGTGCAACGCCTCAAGCACCCTTCAAAGCGGTAGTGCGGCGCAGATCACTACCACCGGCCGACGACTGACAACAGGTGAAAAATTGGCACAGACAATGAAGTTCGGCATCAGCCTGGCCAGGGCAAACTCGTCGCTGTGGCCGGAGTTGGCACGGCGCGCCGACGATCTCGGATTCGAGTCCGTCTGGATTCCGGAACATTTGGTGCTGCCGGTCCAGATGGCCGGCAGCCCCCACAAGGGCGCTGAGCATCCGCCGATCCCACCCCAAACGCCGGTGTTCGACGCGCTGAATTATCTGTCGTTCCTGGCCGGCACGACTCGGAATATTCGGTTCGGTACCCAGGTCTACAACATCGGCCTGCGCCACCCGTTCATCAGCGCACGTGCCGCAGCCACCCTCGACATCGTGTCGGGCGGGAGATTCGAGTTCGGCATCGGCGCGAGCTGGCTGCGTGAGGAATGGGAGGCCGCCGAATTGGACTTCGACACCCGCGGCGCCCGGATCGATGAGACCTTGCGGGTGTGCTTCGCGCTGTGGACGGAACCGATTGTCTCCCATCACGGCAAGTTCTTCGATTTCGACGAGGTGATGTTCGAGCCAAAACCAGTCCAGCCCGGTGGACCGCCAATCCACGTCGGCGGCGACGGCGTAGCCGCGCTGCGGCGAGTCGCCCGCTACGGCGACGGGTGGCTGCCAATGAACCACACTCTCGACATGCTCCCAGCCTCCCTGCATAAGCTCGGCACGCTCTGGGATGAGCAGGGGCGATCAGGGCGCCCACAGATCAGCATTGGCCTGCAGGTCGAATCCGCCGACGACGTGCGCAGGATGGCCGACTCCGGCATCGACCGCCTGATCATCGCCCCGTGGGAGCGCACCAGCAGAGCGCTCGAAGGAATCAGCCGGTTCGCCGACGAGATCATCGGCCAACTCTGAAAGACGACCCCGTGTACCGTGATCAGTTTCGTTCTAGTTACGGTAGGAGTTACCGTAGTCGTACGTAGGCCTGAGTACGTCTCAGCGGGGTTGGCATCTGGATACGGAGGATCTATGCAGAAGGCACTCGCGTCCGAAATTTCGACGTGGCCGGACAAGCAGCCGGAACTGCTCGGCAGCCGCTGCAGCGCTTGTGGCGCAACCACATTCCCCGTGCAGGAGCGCTGCCCGAGATGCAGCGCCGCCCCGACGTCGGACCTGACGCTCCCGCGGCGCGGGACTCTGGTCGCGTGGACGACGCAGGGGTTCCCGCCCGGCCCGCCCTACGCTGGCCCGACGGGCAAAGCGTTCACCCCATTCGGTGTCGGGCTCGTGCAGCTCGATGACGTGATCCGGGTGGAGAGCAGACTAACTGAGAGCGACCCGGCGAAGCTGCGATTCGGCATGGAGGTCGCTCTGACGATGGTCCCGCTCACCACCGACGACGAAGGCAATGAGATCCTCACGTTTGCCTTCCAGCCCGTCCAACCCGGATCTGCGAAGGAGGAGTTTGACAATGAATGACGTTGCCATCATCGGTGTCGGATTGCACCCGTTCGGCCGATTCGACAAGTCCGCGGTGCAGATGGGGGCCGAGGCAATCCAACTCGCGCTCGCCGACGCCAACCTCGATTGGCCGGACATCCAGTTCGGCGTCGGTGGGAGCCATGAGGTGTCCAACCCAGACGCCGTGACACGGCTGGTCGGACTTACCGGAATCACCTTCACCAACGTATTCAACGCATGCGCCACGGCTGCCACCGCCATCAAGGTGTGCGCTGATACTATCCGGTTCGGCGCCCACGACATCGGCATCGCAGTCGGGCTTGACAAGCATCCCCGCGGTGCGTTCACGGACGATCCGGCAACGATGGCTCTGCCCCACTGGTACGGCGAGAACGGGCAGTTCGTCACCACCAAGTTTTTCGGGATGAAGGCCAACCGCTATCTACATGACCACGACATCTCACGGCAAACGCTGGCCAAAGTGGCGGCCAAGAACTTCCGCAACGGTGCGCTGAATCCGAAAGCATTCCGCCGTAAGCCGATATCCGAAGAAGAGATCCTCGCTTCGACGGTACTGAACTACCCGCTCACCCAGTACATGTTCTGTGCACCAGACGAGGGGGCGGCGGCAGTGGTGATGTGCCGCGCCGACATCGCCCACCGATACACATCGACTCCGGTGTACCTGCGAGCTGTTGAAATCCAGACCCGTCGTTTCGGTTCCTACGAAGTACATGCCACGTCCGCACCGGTCGAGGAAACGGCCTCGCCGACGGTGTACGCCGCGCGAGCCGCTTTCGAGGCCGCAGGCTTGGGGCCGGCCGACGTGGAGGTCATTCAGCTGCAAGACACCGACGCCGGTTCCGAGGTGATTCACATGGCCGAGGCCGGATTCTGCGCCCACGGCGATCAGGAGAAGCTGGTCGCTGACGGGGCCACCGAGATCGGTGGTTCGATGCCGGTCAATACCGATGGGGGGCTCATCGCCAACGGCGAGCCGATCGGCGCGTCCGGGCTCCGTCAGGTTCACGAGCTGGTCCTGCAGTTGCGCGGCCAGGCCGGCGCCCGGCAAGTACCCGGGGAACCCAAAGTCGGGTTCGCTCAGGTGTATGGGGCGCCCGGTACGGCTTCCGCGACAATCGTTTCAGTCTGACAGCCGATAGCTACGTCAGGCCTTCGCGCGTGGCGTTGGCGAGATCGTCGAGTATCTCGAGCAGTTGACCGGACTCGTCGTCGGACAGCGCATTGAAAAGCGGACGCATCTGACGTTCGAGGTGGTCCAATACGTCCTTCGTGTCGCGGCGCGCAACCAGCGAACGCAATTCCTCGAGCGCCGATTCGAGTTCGCCGGAGTCGTGGCGGCTTTGGGCGACCTGTGTTGCAAGGACGTCAACCAATTCCCAATCTCGGTACATCGCGTTGGTGGCCTCGGCGATTCCGAAACCCGTGACGGGCCTTCCCCCCATGGTCCCGTGGTAGCGGCAGGGGCCTTCCATGTATTCGATCGGCAGTGCGTGTGCGGGAGCGTGAACAAGAGGTTCACAGATCAGCTCGAGTTCGAGTTCCTTGGAACTGAGGGTGTGGCGGTTGGGCAAGTACCGTGCTTTTGAGGGAGGTCGCATCAGCGAACGAACCTCGTTGGGCCAGCGCACATAACCGGTCGTGGTCACTTCGAGGTCTTCGGCGCACGCTGGCGCCGTCCCGTCACCGTAGGAAGCCGTGACGCCGGTGAACGGCACCACCGCATTGCCGATCCGGCGGTCGAATTGCCGCCAGACGCTCAGGTCTACACCGTTGTCCAGGCTGATGGTGTGCCACTCGTGTGCCTGCCCGCGCGCGTCACCGCCGGTGGCACCGCCGCCGGCATAGCGCGGGAACCATTGCCGATCGACGTGACCCGAATGCCCGACGACCTCTTCGGTCACGTCACCCCAGTGCAGCGTTCCCACCATCCGCATGCCGGTCTGGAAATAGGAATACGTGTCGTCCTGCAGACAGGCGACGATCTTGCCGTCGTACGTTGATCCGCCCACCGGCACCGGGGGACGGGTGGGCGTCACCCGCAATCGCAGTTCCATTGCGGCGGAATCGTGGTCGCAGCCGACAGCGGCGAAGTCGTACGTGTACGGAATCAACTCCCCCGCGTCGTCGCGGGCTGCCGTCCATGTGGTTGTGCCCGCACTGCTGTCGTACGTCAGGTCTAGGTAGCCCTCTGCACTGCTGAGCTTGGGGCGTGCGCCGGGCTCCATGTTCTTCGGCGGCATGTCGTAGTCGGTGAACGAGCCGTAGGTCGCTTCGTCGACATCGAACAACGCGAGCGTGTAGAAGTCGGCGACCACTTCTGGGGCGGGGCGGTTCCTGTTGAAGATCACAATGAACGCGAAATGGCGCCCGGAGGCTTCGCCGGTCAGCTGCCCAGAGAGGTACCAGGTATCCGACTGGTAGTCACCGTGGGTGCCTTCCGCGGCCGGGAAGTCCAGCTGCGCGTCGTTAGGCACCAAGTGGTAGGGATACCGGCACCAGTCGCCCTGCGTCGACCCGTCGATGTCGTCCATTCGCACCTGCCTCGATCTCGATCTCTGTCTACTCGTTGACGATCACGGCCCGGATACCGCTGCCGCGGACCAGATCGTCGAACGCGGTATTCACGTCGTCCAGCTTTATCCGCCCGGTAATCAGCCGATCCAGCGGGAGCCGCCCAGTTCGCCAGAGGTTCAGCAGGAGCGGGAAATCCCGGCTGGGAACCACCGAGCCGTATTGACAACCCACCAGGGTCTTGCCGTGCATATAAAGGTCGTAAGCCGACAGGGAGACCAACTCGTCGGGCGGCGACGCACCGACAATGCAGGTGGTGCCGCCACGGCGGGTGGCGCTGATCGCGCTCTCGATCGTGGAGCGCCGACCGACGGCCTCGAAGATGAAGTCCGCGCCCCGCCGGCCCGTGATCGACCGAATCTGTTGGACCACATCGCCGTCGGCCGGGTCGACCCCGTGTGTGGCACCCAGCGAGATCGCGGCATCCCGGCGAGAAGCCACCGGATCGACCGCGATGATCTCGGCGGCGCCACGGACCTTTGCCGCCATCAGGGACGCAAGGCCGACCCCGCCGAGCCCGATGACGGCCACCGAGCTGCCGTGCTCGACCGGCGCGGTGTTCAGCGCTGCGCCCGCTCCGGTGGCAACGCCGCAACCGATCAACGACGCTATCTCCAAAGGGATTTCGGGGTCGATCGGGACGACGGCGCGCGCCAGGCAGTTCGTGGCCGTCGCGAAACTGGATACACCCATCGACGTAAACAGCGGGGCACCGGTGGCGTCGGTCGCATACGGCATCGCGTACACGTCACGGATAGCATTTCGGCATAGGTGCACCTCGCCGTGTTGACAGAACCAGCACTGCCCGCACGCCGCCACCCAGGAAATCACCACGTGGTCCCCCGCTGCGACGTGATGCACTTCGGAACCCACCGCCTCGATCACGCCCGCGCCCTCGTGGCCCAGGACGCAGGGCGTACCGGCCGGGAGTGCGCCGGTAGCTTGCGACAGATCGGAGTGGCACACGCCGCTGGCAGCGATCCGCACCCGAACCTGGTCGGGCGCAATCGGTGCGAGCGTAATTTCCTCGACGCTCAGCGGATCGCCGATCGCGCGAAGGATGGCACCGCGTTCGACCATGGTGAGCACCTCAATGTCGCGGAAAAGCCGGATCGGAAAGGTTTACTGATCTATTGCTGTGTCGAGCGACTAGCGCATCGTCATGATCATCACACGGCGTCACTGACTTGCGGTCGTTCTCCCGGGAGAGCCTTTACGGTTTGCGGCAATCTGTAGAGGGCCATCGCGTTGCCGCGCATGATCCGCTCGCGCTGGTCGGCCGGGAACCGGTTGACCGCCCACAGCGGCGAGTCGTAGCTCCAGTGTGGATAGTCGGTGGAGAACATGATGTTGTCACCTAGGTCCATCATGTCCATGTACTCGCGGAAAATGCGGACCTCCACGTCCTCGAGTGGCTGGGTCGTGAAGTAGACATGCTCCCGGACGTAGTCCGATGGACGACGACGCACGTGCGGCAGGTCGGATCGGCGCTGCTCCCAGATGCGATCCATCCGTGACATCACGGGCATCGCCCAGGTGAAGCCGCCTTCCACGAAAACGACCCGCAGGTCGGGATGCCGGTCGAAAGCCCCGTCGAATACCAGGCTCATCAGGTGGGACACGTACAGCAGCGGCCATGAGGCGAAGAAGTCATGCCAATGGGCAGGGTTGCCGACGGGGTAATGCGGAATCAACTCGAACGGCGTTTGGCTCATCAGGTGGGTGGCGACGGGGAATCCGTTGCGCGCTGCCGCCTCGTAGATCGGGTCGAAATGCGGGTTGCCGAAGGGGATTCCTCTGGTCTGCGGGGTGATCAACACCTCGGCCATATAAGGGTGGCCCGCCCAGCGCTCGATCTCTCGCCCGGACTCCGTGGGGGTTTGCGCGCTGACGCTGATCGATCCCCGCCAGCGTCCGTGCCAGTTGTTCTTGTCCAGCCAGATGTCGGCCAGCCAGTCGTTGTGCGCGGCCTTTAGGACGTGCTCGGCCTGGGGAAGCTTCGCGTCACACATGGGTTCGAGGACGGCGATGCTCACGCCTGCGTCCAGGAGAAGTTGCTGGGCGGCGAACTCTGGATCGGTGCCGGCGAAGCCGCCGCTCGGTGGCATGGAGTCAACCCGCATCGAACTCGTCTTGAACGCTTCAGGGGTGTCATAGAAGTGCGGGACGGGCGTCTTGGCGTTCCCGGTCGGCCAGATCTTGTCGACCCACTCCGGCGGTGCATACGACTTGATCACGTCGGTCGACGCCGGCAACGGATGTACATCAGTGTCGACGATGGTGACGGCGACGTCCTCGGCGACGATCTCTGACCGGGGCCGTTCAATCGTGGTCATCTGACCCTTTCCTTCGTGAGTGATGCGAGGCCGAAAAGGTCACTCGCATTGCGCCAGAGCACTTTTTCCCGTTGCACGTCATCGAGTCCGGCGACCGCGTCCTGCGGTGACGTGGTTGACCAGTGCGGGTAGCTCGACCCGTACATCAGCAAGTCTGCCTTGTCCGAGAAGTCCAGCCACCGCTGTGCCTGCGAGGGATCGGTTGGTCCGTCGAATGCCGATGAGCAAAACCGGACATGGTCTTCCAGATACTCGCTGGGGTATCGGTCGACCCATGGCGTCTGATCGCGGTTGGACAGCCAGAACGTATCCAAACGCCAGATAAGTGGCGTCAGAACGTCGTATCCGCCGTCGGCAAACGTGAAACGCAGATTCGGGTGGCGTCCGAAAACGCCTTCGATGATCAGCGTCGCGAGGTGGACGAAATAGTTGAGGGGCATGAACGCGGCATAGCCCGGGTAGGTGTCGGCGTGGCCGGCGAACGTCGGCGCCCGATCGACGCCGTTACCGCCGTTGATCTGCACGGCGATAGGAAGGCCATGGGCGGCGGCGGCCTCCCAGATCGTCTCAAACATAGGCTTGCCGTACGGCTCCCGGGACTGCATCGGCACCCCCACCTGGACCATCTTGGGGTGGGCGCCGAGGCGCTCGATCTCGGCGATCGCCCCGCGCGGATCTTCGGGGTTTACCCGGATGGTGCCGAGCAGCCTTCCGGTGGTGTCGGCATCCAGCCACCGCGCGATGAGCCAGTCGTTGGTCGCCGCGCAGATGCGGCTGTTCAGTAGGTAGTCGGCTACGTTTCCTCGGGTGAGCGGGTTGAGGATGGCGAGGTCGACGCCGCCTTCGTCGAACAGGTGGCGGCACAACGTGTCAGGGTCGGAGCCTGGATATTTTCCGTCGTACAGGTCGGCGCGGTAGTCGCCGCCCGGGGCCTGGTACCACTGCTGCTCGACGTCGGGAATGGCGCGTTGCTTGTAGGCGGGCGCGATGTATTTGCGGATCTCGGCGTTGTAGCGGAAATGCGGCTGAACATTCGTATCGATGATGAGGCTGGAATCGCTCATGCGGTCAGATACACCGTCCCATCTATTATGTCGACGGCATAGGTGCGGGTTCGCCTGCGTGGATGCGCAACGGTTTTGCCAGTAGTGATGTCGAATTCCCACTGGTGCCAGGGACAACGGATGATCTTGCCGTCATTGACTCGCTTCAGTTGCCCGGGTTCATCGGGTGCGTACTCGTTGGTTCCGCCGACTAGTCCCTCGCACAGGGGGGCGCCCTCGTGTGAGCAATAGTTCGCGATCGCGTAAACGGTGCCGTCGATGTTGTATACGCCGACGCCAAATTTCCCCACCGGTAGGATCTTTGACGTGCCAGGAGGTAGCTCGTCGAGGGCGCACACGACGTGCCGTTGCATCATTGGCGAGTCCCGATCGCGGTCGCGCTCAGCTGCTGGATGAACTCGGTGATACCGGGCGCGAGCAGCGGCCACCCCTGGAACGGTGAGCCACCGCTGGAGAATGCGGCGTCAGCACGCACGTTCCACTCGTCATCCGCCCACGGCGGCTCTTTCAACACAGAGTGTGGGATCAGTTTGTTCACCCACTCGGAGGTTTCCCGCGGGTGATGCACGTCAGTAGTGCCGCTACGCAGAACGGTGACCGGAATCCGCAGCCCGGCGAAGTCTTTTGGTGACATGCCCGGCACTGGGGACTCCGGGTCTGGAATGTAGTGGTCGATCCACGACCGCATGGTCGTGATGAAGGCGTCGCGGTCCATCGCCAGAATCCGGTCCCGGTTTTGCGGATCGTTCTTGATCACTTCCCGCCAGGTCCGCAGTTTCGCGACCCCCTCCATGCCGAACCGCGTTGCGGCGAGCAGGTTGTCGCCGACGTAGTGCGCGCCGAGGCTCATCAGACCGAAGGTGCCACCGCTGATCCACAAGAGGTAGAGGGCGTTCACCACTTCAGGGTGCCGGGCCGCGGTCATCAGCGATACCCGCGACCCGGCGGATCCGCCGACCAGAGTCGCGGGCCCGTAATCGAGCTTGCGCAGCAGCTCCCCTAAGGTGTCGGCCCACAGGGCGGACTCTGATTCGGCGTCGAACGACACACTCGAGTGCCCGCAGTTCGGTCGGTCCCACAGCAGCACGCTGAAACCTTTTTCGACAAGGGCTTGGCCGAGTTCCCGAACTCCGCCGGCCCCCATACCGTAGCGGCCGCCGGGCGTCAGGACGATGCGTGGACCTTCTCCCAGGACCTCGAAGGCGATCCTCAGGGCACCTACCTGAGTCTCGGGCACCCTAACCTCCTCGTTGAGCGGGCAGGGCGGACATGAGTCGGCACGCCTTGCGCAGGCAAAAGACAATAGTTACCATGATCGTTACCGTTAAGATTACTGTTAACGGTAACCCGGAGCAACCCGCCCGGGGGGCTGCCCATCAGATTCAGGGTGGCGGCCATGCGGAGCGGCTGTCGGCCTGCCCCACCAGGAGGACCGTCACCGAAGATGCCTTACGTCATCACGCAGTCCTGCTGCAAAGACGCATCTTGCACCGCGGTCTGCCCGGTGAACTGCATCCATCCGCGACTCGATGACGCCACGTTCACCACCGCGGAAAGTCTTTACATCGATCCCGATGCTTGCATCGAGTGCGGGGCGTGCGTCGAGGAGTGCCCCGTCGACGCCATCATCGCCGACGATGAGTTGCTGGACTCCCAGACGCGTTACCTGGACATCAGCTCAGCTTATTTCCAAGGCCGCGCCCACAGCGCCGATGACTTGCGCATGACGGTTCTACACTCCGGCAGCGATCTATCGGGGATTCGGGTCGCCGTCGTCGGGTCCGGGCCCGCGGGCATGTACGCCGTCTGGGAGCTGCTCGAACACCGAGGTGTCGCGGTGGACGTCTACGACCGCTCATGGACACCCTTCGGATTGGTTCGCACGGGGGTGGCTCCTGATCACCCGGAGACGAAAGCGATCACCGACCTGTTCGAGCGCGCCGCGCGCAAACCCAACGTGACCATGCATCTTGGCGTCGAGGTCGGTACCCACGTCTCGCATGAGGAGCTCGCGGGCGCCTACAGCGCCGTTATCTACGCCACCGGAGCCTCGGCAAACCGCACTACCGGCCTACCCGGCGCGCACCTCGATGGTGTGCATTCGGCGACTGGGTTCGTCGGCTGGTACAACGGCGATCCCAACCATGCAGATCTGGTATTCAACCTGTCCCGCGAACGTGCGGTCATAATCGGCAACGGCAATGTGGCAATCGACATCGCACGCGTGCTGCTCACCGATCCCGCTGAACTCACACACACGGATATCGCCGAGCACGCCCTGAAGGCATTGAGCAAGAGCAACATCCGCGAGGTTGTGATCGTCGGGAGGCGGGGTCCGGCTCAGGCGGCGTACACCAACCCAGAACTGATCGCCCTGCTCGACCTCCCTGGAGTGGACGTGATCATCGACCCCGCCGACGCGGTGATCGACCCCGTCACCGCTGAGCAGCTCGCCCGGGCCGATGTCGAACCGGCTGCCCGCCTGAAGGCTGATCTGATTGGGGAGATTTCGCGCCGGCCGACCACTGGCGCGACACGGCGGATCGTCCTCAAGTTCCGGCGTTCGCCGACACGCTTCTGCGGGGCAAAGGGCCTCTCATCCGTCCGCCTGGCCCGAAACACGCTGGTGTCCAATGGCGACGGCCGAATCAGCGTCCAGACGGGCCCGGAATCCGACGAACTCAGCACCGGGCTGGTGTTCGAGGCAGTCGGACACCATGGTGTTCCAATCAAGGGTGTGCCCTTCGACGTGGCGCGCGCCGTGGTTCCCAACCACAAGGGCAGGGCGTTGGCATCCCCCGGGGGTGAGTCGCTCCCGGGCGTCTACGTGACGGGTTGGATCAAACGAGGTCCATCGGGTGTGATCGGCAGCAACAAGCGATGCGCCCGGGAAACGGTAGCGCATCTGGTGGCAGATGTGGCGGCCGGCGCGGTCGTCCCGGCCCCCGACCAGAGCAGCTTCCGCGAGTTGCTGCGGCAGCGACAGCCAAACGCCATCGGCTTCGATGGCTGGCGGCGAATCGACGCCGCCGAGAGGCGGGCCGGCCACCCGGCGGGACGACCGCGCATCAAGTTCACCGGGGCTGCTGCGATGTTGCGCGCCGCGACCCCGGAGGGACAGTACCCGCCGGACCGGCCGGGCATGAACGAGAGCACGAGAGGTTCACACACACACCAATGATCGTAGGTAACAGCAATTTCCGTATTCGAAGTAGCCTCTGGGCAAGGAGGGTGGTTTGACCATTTCACCGGTAGTTTTCGACCCGTTTTCTGACGATTTCTTCAACGCGCCTAATGACACCTACCGGCGGCTGCGTGACGAGGCCCCGGTCTACTACAGCGCGGAATATGACTTCTACGCGCTGACGCGGCACGCTGATGTCGCGGCCGGATTGAAGGATTTCGAGACGTTCTCGTCGTCACGCGGAATCGACCTCGAAATGGTGCAGTCCGACGAACCGGTCCCCCCGTTGGTCATCATGATGGACCCGCCCGCGCATCGACGGATGCGTAACCTGGTCAACAAGGTCTTCACTCCCCGCGCCATCCAACGTCAACAGCAGATGGTCACCGAGCAGATCGAGCGATTCCTTGCCGCAGCCGACCCGCAGAACTTCGATGTGGTGCAAGACTTCTCCGCGCTGTTTCCGGTCGAGGTGATTACCGGGATGCTAGGTGTCCCACCGGAGCTTCGCCAACAGGTCCGGCTCCTGCTGGACAAGCAACTCGAGCGCGAATACGGCAAGATCGGAATGCTGGAGGGCGGCCTTGAGGCGGCTATCGAGACCGGGCTGATGTACTACAACATCATCCAGGACCGCCGCGCCGACCCGCAGGACGACATGATCAGCTCACTGATCGCCGTCGAGGTTGAGCGCGAGGACGGTACCAAAACCCAGCTCGACGACATCGAAATCGCCGGCTTCGCATCGATGTTGGGCGGGGCAGGCGCCGAGACAGTGACCAAGCTGGTCGGCAACGCAGTCGTCACCTTCGCCGAGCACCCCGATCAGTGGCAGATGCTGCTCGACGATCGCAGCAAGATCCCGGCGGCCATCGAGGAGCTGCTGCGCTGGGAAGCGCCCGCCCAGTACGTGGTGCGCTACAGCATGAAAGACATCGAGTTGCACGGCAGCACAATTCCGGCCGGAAAGCCCGTCATGCTCGTCGCAGGCTCGGCGAACCGGGACGAACGCGCCTTCACCGGCGCCGACACCTTCGATATCGAGCGCGATCGCGGCGAGGCGCAGAACCTCGGGCTGGGCTACGGCATACACAGCTGCCTGGGTGCCGCGTTGGCTCGAATGGAGAGTGCGATCGCGCTCGACAAGCTGCTCGATTTCATGCCCCGATACGAGATTCAGCACGACGGGTTAAAACGCGTCGCCATGACGAATGTGACTGGCTGGCACAACGTACCGGTACGGGTGCTGCGATGAGAGTCGATGTTGACTTTGGCCTCTGTTGAGGCAAACGGCGTCGTGCGTGGCGTCATCCCCCCAAGTATCTGGGTCCGCAGGTGTCCGCAGATGAGAAATCCGGTCGTGGTTCGGGGCGGGATTGGCGCAGACGATACGTACGTCCGGGCCCCTGCGCGCAGGCGTGTTAAAGCTGGGCGAATATGTAGAGCGGTTCATGGGCTTCCGATATCCACGACACCTACACGTTCGACCAAGACGCGCTTAAGCAGCTGCAATGGCGCTACAAGCCCAGCCTGTGGCACGTGCCTACGCTGGTCCATATTTTTGTGCTCGACGCGTCCGTCGAGGTGGACCCGAATGCCAAATTCTTTAGGAGTCATCGTGATCCAGCCGAGGTATTGGGTTCGGTGTGCAGCCTCATCGCTTATGTCCGCAGTTGGGAGCAGCGATCACAAAGACCTACTGGAACTGGGTGTCGAACATTCAGCCTGGTGGGTCGAGGGCGTCGGACGAGCGATGGACTTCCGCCGGGAATTCGGTAGTGGCCGCTTTGTCGACGTCTCCTTGGCTGACCCACAGACCAATCCAGTGAACACCGTCGGCAGAAGCAATGGCCGGTAGGGCTTACATCAGCGGTGCCGGCGCGAGCCGCCGTGCAGAACTGGGCCGGCGGACACAAGCCTGGGCATCGCGCCACGCACGCTCACGACCGTGCCGACTACCGACTAGCGGCCGAAGAGGTTCGCGATGCGTTCAGTGCTTATTGACAACCTACGACACGGGCTGAGGCAGGGGGAGGATCACGGGTAGCCGAAATGGACAGCGTTCACAGGGGCCGCCCCAGGCTCGAACCGGATCCACAGATCCGGGCGACGATCCTGCAGGCCGCACTTGCCATCGTGCAGGAGGAAGGCCTCCCCGGATTAGCCGTCTCCCAGGTGCTTGCCCGGACGCAGCTGAGCACACGAGCGCTCTACCGGCATTTCAACTCCAAAGAAGAGTTGGTCAAAGCAGTGTTCGTGGAAATAGCGGGCATCGAGACGGAGCGGCTGCGACGGAGAATGGCCGACGAGGGGCCGGTTGGTGCCGTAGTTGCCTGGATAGACGAACGTCTAGATTCGGCCTTTGACCGGCAGGCCCCGTTCGACACCTGGCAGACATCGCTCGAGGCGTACTCACATGCCTTTGCCTCGCCCGAGTTCGTCGCGCTCGCCTATGAGGAGATTCTGCTCCCGCTGATCGAGCAGATCGATAGTGGGATTCGTATGGGGCTCTTCGCCGAAGGGAATCCGGTTGAGACGGCAATCTCGATCCACGGCGTCGTGTGGGCGAACGTTGAACGCCAACGGGATACGGGTACTTGCGACGTCAGCGACGTGCGGAAGCGGGTTCTACGCTTTTGCCTGCGCGCCCTGGGCGTCGCTTCCGACGTTATCGATAACTTGATGTCCGATCGTGGGTCGCTTTGATCGACGTCGTTGTCGCAATGTAGATCTGGTTAAGCGCAATTAAATATCCTAGGAGCGTTACTAAGATCCTCAGGGGCAGTCTCATCCCGCGCTCGACAAGCAAGTGAGCAACCGAGGCTCGAGCCTGTTAAACCGGCACCGTCAGCGGCGGACTGTGCACAATCGACTATTTGGTGTGCGTAAAGTCGCACGCGCACTGACCGCGACCGGATGACAAACGACTCGAACCACCAGCATGCCTCAACCAGCCTATCCACACGCCCGGATGCTTCACGACATGTAGACGGTGCGCCGGGATCGAGTTACTCCGGTTCCCCGGGCCGGGGCAACGATCATCCCAACGACGGCGCCGACGGGTGCGCGCCAGGCACGGTTGCGTGCCCGGTCGGTGAACTCGACGAGGATCCCGGCGTCGGTGAGCGGACCGAGGTAGCGGCGTGGGTGATCTGTTCGGATGCCCAGTTCGTCACGCACCAGCACGGCGTTGACGACCGGGCGCCGGGTGAGCAGGTCGACGACCTTCAACACCGCCGAGTCGGCGCGGGCGGTGATCCGGTCGTTCCAGCTTTCTCGCCCGCAGTTCGGTGACCAGCTGCCGGCCGTTAGCGGTCGCCCGAGCACTCGCCTCGGCGAACCGCTCGACGATGGGTGTGGCATTGCCCTGGCGGTACGCGATGAGCGCGGCGATGTATCCGTCGGTGTCGGCGAGCAGCAGCGCTGAGACCGGCACCGCGACCTGACGAGTGAGGCCCTTGTTGCGCGACATGCCCTGCACCAGGGCGCGGCCGGTGCGACCGTTGCCGTCGGTGAACGGGCACCGTTTGTCGGCGATGACCCTGGAGGATTTCATTTCCCGCAGCGAGCCAGGCTTAGCCCCTGGTGAGGCCCTTTCGGGTCTTCGGGCACGCCGTGTCGGCGGTGATCAGTCGGCCTGGCGCGCGTGTCACCTGACGATCACTGCTCGGCGGTGTATCCGTATTTCGCGTGTGGGTTCAGGATTTGCCTGTGCCACAGGAAGTTGCGCTGCGCTCGGGTCAGCTTGGCCAGTTCGGCGGCCTCGTCGAAGTCGTGTTCGATGACCGCGACCTGGGCGTCGACGATCTCGCGTGCCTGCGTGGTGGTCAGGCCGTACACCGGAGCAGCGGCTACAACCGCGGCGAACGAGCTGTCGCGGGTCCCGTCGCGGTCGAACGCCAGCGCTTGCGAGGAGGTCTCACCGGAGCGGATCTGCGGACATAGGTCATATGCCGGGGTCAGCTCCAAGGCCTTCCCGTCCCAGAATGCGGCGTGGTTGCGCGCGTGGTCGTCGTTGTTGCCGATGGCCACGTTGAACACGATCCGCTCGAACAGCCGTCGGCCAATGGCGGCGTCGGTACCGGTGCGGCGCAGCACGTCGAGCAGATCTGGATAGGTGGCGTAGCGGCCCTCCATCTCGTCGAGCCCAAGCATCGTCAACGCCGAGACGATGATGCGCCGGCCACCGCTCGCAGGACGGTCGAACCGCTCGATGACGAGGACGTCGCGACCCAGCGATGTGGTGAGAAACGATGCGGTGGTGTCGATTCCGGCTCGCCGGGCCAGTTCCAGGGCCAGCGCCTCGGCGTTGACCACCGGGTACGGGTCCGACGCCGACGAGAACTTGGCGATGTGGCTGCTGCCGTCGACGTCGATGAGCGCCTTGGGTCGGGCGCCTCCGATCGACGTCCCGCGCAGCAGCGCCGCGCCCAGTTCATCGGTCAGTTCGCGGCCCTGATCCAGTGTGTCGGCCGCGGCGTGCAGTTCGTCGAGCGTCGCCGACGCGCCGCGTGGGACGTAGACCTCGGGACTGGCCTGAAAGTCCAGCCCGCCAATGCGATTGGACCCCGACTCCAGGAAGTAGGTTATCTGGTCCAGGTCGGCCGTATTGGCGTCACGCCCGGCGACACCGTGGAGTCGTTCGAGGATCACGCGCTGGCCCCACGAATCGGGGCCCGCGTCGCGCAGCGCGGACGCAATCGACATGTTGGAGGGGGGAGCTTGCCAGCCGGTCCGCAGGGGGAGCTCCGGTTCGTAGACGCTGATGGCGTCGTCGCGGTCGAGGTAGCTCCGGCCATAGCCGAACGCGTATCGGCGGCCGTGGCTCTGGAAGTGCAACCGTCCGGCTGGCACCGGATCGGTGTGGCCGGGAAGCCATACCCACACGAACGCGTCGCGTGGTGGGGCGGCCGCCTTAGAAGTCGAGAGCGTCATCGGTGTCCGGTCCCGTTGTCGATCGTGGCTGGTATTCGCGTGACGGGATCAGCGCTACCCGCTCTTCGCCGCGGCGACGTAGCCGTGCTCTTTCGTCGTCGTCGGCGGCGAACAGTGGCACGCCGAGTACCGACGCCGCGCTGAACACGGTGCCGATGGAGACTCCGGGTGAGCCGCGCTCGATGGCGGTGATGGTGCGCGGGTCAGCCCCGATGCGCATGCCGAGGTCGGCGGCGGTCCAATTCTTGTCGTGCCGGGCCGCCCGGATCTGCGTACCGAGCACCACAAGGGCGTCCGCCGCGGCCCGGGTCGGTGAGATGGCCCGCTTAGCCATGGTTACCTGCCTTAAAATGTTAGTAAATGCATTCTACAGACATTTTATCGTTAGTAAAGAGCCTGGCGACCACAGGTTTCAGCGCCAGCATTTAGCTGCCGCCGTCGCCTTGGTACGCGGTGATCCAGACGGCCCCGTCAGCGCCTGTCGATCTGATTGATGACGCGCCCCCACCCGGCGCATTACCGTTTCTATTAGCAGTGGTCTGCGCAGCGCCCCCGGAATATGTTGTGCCGTTTAGCGTTTGATTTCCTGGGCTCCCCGTGCTCGCTGACCCACCGCAGCTCAAGACTTTCGGCACCCGGCCAGACGGGTGGTGGGTGCTGGTCGCCGGTCTCTCGCGCTTCGAAGCGCCGCCACCGCGGCCCCCATAGCGGCCAGTAATGCGCCGCTGCCCACCGCAAGCCCTGCCGACAAGCCATCTCACGCTTTTGGCCGCACCCGCGTCTACACAGTAGTGGCCAAAGCCCGGCCATCAGCCATCGCGGATTGGGCGGGCCCCAACGGATTAGCCGGAGGCAGAAGAATGATGTCATCTCAAGAAATGTCGTCGCGGGAAGCGGAGGCACTGATGGCCACCCTCGCCGAGGTTGCGCCGAACGCGCCGACGGCCTGCATGGGTTGGACTGTCCGCAACATCCTGGCGCACTTAGCAGGAGGTACCAAGGAGGTTGCGGATCTCCTCGAATTGAAGGTGAATCATCACCAGCAGCGACCGACCCTGGGATTCAATGAGCGCGAAGCACCATTCCTCGCGCTGGAGGATGTCGAGCTCGTCCGGGCAGTCGCCGCCGAAGGCGGCAGAATGACGGCAGCATTGACGGCACTCGCCGCTACCGACGATCCCACCTTTCTGTTCACTGGGACCAATCTCACCGTCGCGCAATTCGCGGCCCACATGCGCAGCGAGATGGCGCTGCACCGCTGGGACATCGTCGGCGACGATGATCTCTCCGAACAACTGTTGACCCAGGCTGACTTGAGCCGCCATGCAGTCGATGTGCTCGACTCCATGCCCGTGCTGTATGAGGCCCCTGAATGGCGCGCCAAGCTCGCTGGTGTCACCGGAGGATTACGGATTGTGCTTCGCAGCCCGAACACCGCCGACATCGTCTACGAACACACGCCCGCGGGCGCACGCTTCGAAGTCGTCGAGAATGGCCCCGCTACTGGCGACGCGGTCGTCACCACCGACATTGCCAACCGATACCTGACCATCTGGGGACGCCGTTCAGCGGAACGTCCGCTGACCGTCGACACCGACATCGTCAGTGCAGCCGCCGTGGAGTCAGTGCTCTGGGGTGCCGGCACTCCGTGGGCCCCAGGGCGCTCAACGCAGTAGAACGCAAATCCCGCACCCGGGCGCCGGGCGGAATGTGTTTGGGATTCGTCGAGCACGTCGCGGAGAGCGCCACGGCCGGTCAATCTTCGCCGGCCACCTAGCTTTGGCCCTGGGTCAGATGCGGTATCGACACAATTCCGGGATTGCACCGGGAATTCGCCTCAAGCCCGAACGACCGCCTTAAGTTAACCATATATCGACGATCGGAATGCGTTGGCATATAACGTAATTGGAATACATTGTTTCTTAAGTGCTTGCGAGGAATGGCTATTCGCTGCTTGTGGTTGAGCTGGCGGGCCGGTCCGCGCAGAAGTGGCCCAGCCCGCACGGCCACGGCCAAGGCCCGCGGGCCGCACTCGCAACGGAAAAGTGTATCTGGCTTGATGCCCTTGCCCGTGGGCACCCTATTTCGTGTCGTCACGAGTCCGGGTTGCACGAAGGCAATTGCGTCACCGCGACGAAATACAATGCCCATCGTTTTTTGTCAGCTGCCGCCCATTTGTCACTGCGACACGATCCGAGGCCAAACAGCAAGGGGAGCAAAGGGCGCTGGTGAAAATGTCAGTCAGGGCGTAGGAGCCGCGGGGCGTTCGCCCGGCTGGCGCGGCGCGCGACGCGGGACTGCCAAGCCATCACGGCTGGGACGCTGCCGAGGTCGAACGGCTCCACGCTGGGACGGCAGGGCCAACCGAGCGCGTCGGCGAATCGCGCACCGGCGCTGATTGGGTGACTGTTGACTGATATTGTATTATGGTCACCTAACAGTGGCGTGCGTCGCGAAGGCATGAGGAATGGTGCAACGTTCTGGTATCGACCGGATGGAGCGGGCTGATCGGATCCTCGATACCGCCCGCGACCTGTTGCTGCGCTGGGGTTATCGCCGGGTGAGCATCGATGAGGTGGCCCGCCGTGCCGGCGTCGGCAAGGGCACCGTCTATCTGCACTGGCGCTCTCGTGAGCAGCTCTTCCACGCGGTCAGCGCCCGCGAGGCGGCGGCCATGACGGATGCCGTCGTTGGTGCCCTGCGGGATCATCCGGCCGAGGTCGCACTGCACCGCTATCTCCGGCGGCTATTCGTGGAGGCGATGCACCGTCCTGTCTTGCGGGCGCTCTACACCAGGGACACCGACACACTCGACACGTTCCTCGCCGCTGGCGACCATCGCGAACTGGAGCAAACCAAGCTCGGCGTCAACCGAGACTACCTGGGTGTACTGGCCGCTGAGAAAATGCTCCGTCCCGGCCTACGGCCGGACGACCTTGACTACACCCTGCCAACAATCGTGTTCGGCTTCTTCGCCGCCGAACCGTTTCTCTCGCCGGGCATCCAGTTGAGTGTGGAAAACAAGGCCGACCAACTGGCCGATGTGGTACGCCGGGCATTCGAGCCAGCCGATACCCCCACTGACGCCAGGCTGAAACGCGCTGCGAACAAATCCATCCCAATATTCCAGCGGCTTGCCAGCGACTACCGGAGTGCCACCTATGGAGGCGATCATGACGACCAACCACACCTCTGATCTGGATCGCCCGAAGGGGCGGTACGGCGTAGACGGTGACTACCGGATGATCCCCGCACCGGGCTTGTTCGGCATCTACCTGGCGTTCTGCCTTGCCACAGTTGTCCTGGCCGCGATGTGGCTGACGGCCCGACGAATCGTGCCCGGAATTGGGGCGGCGGTGCTTGCCCTGGTACTGGTCGGCGCTGGTGTGTCGGTCGCACGGTTCAGTCGGCGAGGAAAGTTCGAGGTCTGGGCGGACCTGCTGACGGGGTTGGGGCTGCGTGGCAACGAACGCGTTCTGGACCTTGGCTGCGGACGCGGCGCGGTGCTGTTGGCCGTGGCCAAGTTGGTGCCTCGCGGACGCGCTGCGGGGGTGGACATCTGGCGGGCCGATCAGACCGGCAATTCCATGGAGGCGACACTTGGCAATGCCGATGCTGAAGGTGTCGCCGACCGGGTGGAAGTGCACACCGCCGACATGACCGACCTTCCGTTTCCCGACGGGTCATTCGACCTCGTCGTCAGCAGCTTGGCGATTCACAACCTGGCTGACAGAAAGGCACGGCTAACAGCGATCGATGAAGCCGTCCGGGTGTTGCAGCCCGGCGGACGCGTCGTCATCGCCGACATTGGATTCACTCGGCTTTATGCCACCCGGCTGCATGAACGGGGCATGGCGGACGTCAAGCGGCAGGATCTCGGCTGGCGTGCCTGGTGGGGATTACCGCTGATTCGCATCCACGCCGTGACCGCGACCAAGCCGGTGCTGCGGGGAACCGGAAGGCTCGATCATGGGCTGCGAAACCGGTGACTGCACAGTCGGTCTCGCGCGTGGTGGCCTTGGAAGAGGCTTTTCTTCATCCACGAGTGTGGGATTTGTTCCCCGAGGCGCTGCAGCAAAAATATCGACCCGTGCGGGCCCGACTCAGTGACGTGGGCAGTGAGCGCATTCGGCTCATGGACGCAGCGGGCATCGACGTGCAGGTGCTTTCCCACGTACAGCCCGGCGTGCAGATACTCGCGGACGGTCAGGCCGAATTGGCCGTCGCGGTGTGCCGCGAAGTCAACGACTGGCTGGCCGACGCGATCACCGCGCACCCCGATCGGCTCGCAGGATTCGCCATGCTGCCATCTCAGTCGCCGCCCGATGCCGCAAAGGAGTTGGAACGGACGGTCCGCGATCTTGGCTTCAAAGGCGCGTTGATCAACGGACACACCAATGGGCGCTACCTGGACGAACCGTCGTTCGACGTGCTTCTGGGCACCGCCGAGGCGTTGCGCGTACCCATCTACATTCATCCCACCGATCCCCCGCCGGCGGTGGTGGATGCCTATTACGCCCCGTTTGATTCGGCCCTGGTACCTACGTGGGGTTGGCCGGTGGAAACCGGCACCCACCTGCTGAGGCTCATTTGTGCGGGGGTCTTCGACCGTCATCCCAATTTGAAGATCATCGTCGGACACCTGGGAGAACTTCTGCCCTACTGCTTCACCAGGCTCAACCAAGGGCTGACGATGGCCGGCTGGCTACTTGCATCCGACCCGACGAGCCAGAATGCGCCGCACACGGAACTGCGCAACAACCTGGGCCACTACATGCGCAAAAACGTCTACATTACTAGCAGCGGTGTGTTCGACGTGCCGGTATTCGACTGTGCCCGAGCAATGTTGGGCCTCGACAACCTCATGTTCTCCGTCGACTATCCGTTCCAGGACAACTTCGTGGCGATGGAATTCCTGAAGCGATGCGACCTTTCCCCCGACGACAAGGAACGCTTCGCCCACGGCGCCGCCGAAAACCTGCTCAACCTCGACAATCGACCGACGACCACCGGTACGACTTGTCCAGGCGTCGGCGATGCTTGGTACCGACTGCGGACACGCACCCAATCGAAAGTCGGACGGGCACTCATCTCAGCCCTGGTCAAGTAGGCCTCGACTCTATTCCTCGTTATGACGCCCGCACCTCCATTCCCGACTAATCATCGCGTCATTACCGATCACTCTCGGCCTCCACACCGCACGCAGTGCCCAGTGACATCGGCGTCAAGGTGATAGCGGCGATCATGGTCTCTTTGGTCATTCCAATACAGACTGCTGTAAGCCCGAGAAATCATCACGGCGAGGTGATACGCGGCCGCGACCGCACGCACGACACACTCCGGACTACTTGCGCACATACACCCTTGCGGCCAACCGTGCCGGCGGCCTGTCGTCGGCGTGTTTCGCCCGCCGTGGACCGCAGCTGGAAGCTTGTAAACCCCCGACTTTCTGACCTAGGTTCATCTTTCTGACCTAGGTTCATACGGAGCAGCTCCGTTCTGCTGTTAGGGGGTTCAGTCATGGTGGCTCCTGATGAACGCGGCCACGTTGAGGCACCCCCGGGCCGCCGCCAGCCGAAGCGTCGCGCGGGACGCTGGGATACCTCGTTGGACGGCGACATCCTGGATGCTGCGCTCGCCTCGGTCGCAGAACTGGGTTACGACCAGTTCACGATGGATGACGTTGCGTTGCGCGCCGGTGTCGGCAAGGCGGCGATCTATCGGCGGTGGTCGTCCAAGGCTGTCGTGGTCGCCGAGGCGATTGCGCACTGGCGAAGGGCGAGTGGACCAGAGCAGCCGCCCGACACCGGCACCCTGCGTGGTGATCTCGACGCGTTGATGGCTGCGGTGCCGGACTACAGCGCCACCGACGTCAACACCATCAAGGTGATCGTCGCAGTAGCGACGGCGGCGATGCACGACGTCGTTCTGGCGGCTGCCCTCGAGGACCTGGTTCTTGCTACGCCGCGCCAGCTCCTTGGTTCAGTTCTCGACCAAGCCTTGCGGCGCGGCGAGATTCCCGCCGGCCGCGATCTCACCCTGGTGCCCGACATCGCCCTGGGCCTGAACATCGTACGGATGATCACCGGCCGGCCGATCGACCGGGTTTTCGTGCGGCGTGTCCTCGATGACGTGATCTTGCCGCTGGCGACTGCCCCGCCTATCTGAAGGCAGGGAAGCCCCGCCCAACCGGGGATTGCGCTCGGCGGTTAATCGTGGAACCGTAATGATCGGAACTAAATAGTTCCGATCAGAAATTCGAGGATAACGGGAGGCGGGATCGACATGGCTGCCGTACGAGTTCCAGTCCTGATCGTGGGAGCGGGCGCCGGTGGGCTCGCGACATCGGCTTTGTTGGCCAAATATGGCGTCCGGTCGCTGGTCGTGGAGAAGCGCAGGGAGGTCTTCCGCTACCCGAAAGCACGCAACCTGAGCTTTCGCAGCCTCGAGATCCTGCGTGGACTCGGACTGGCTGACGAAGTCCACGCCGTGGCCGATGGGGTGTCCGACATGGTGGTCAAACCGACGCTGAACAGCGACGAGGAACGGCTGGCGATGGACGTGGACGCGATATTCGGGGGATTGGACCAACTGAGCCCGGAGCTGCCTGTCCAATATTGCCCGCAGAGCCGACTTGAGCCAATCCTGTTGGGCCACCTACGAAGCCACGGCAGCATCGCCCGGTACGGGGTGGAACTGACGTCGATCACGCAGGACGAAGCCGGCGTCGCAGCAGTAGTGCGCGACCTCGACTCCGGACACAGTGAGGACGTTCACGCTGACTATCTCGTCGCCGCCGACGGTGTGCACAGCCACATCCGCACCACTCTCGCTGTGAGCACCACCGGGCACGGGCCGCTGCCGATCTACTTCGTGTTCGTCTACTTCCGTGCACCGTTTCGCGCACTGGTCCCCCAGTTGGCCGACGGGGCAGGAGTTCAGGTCAGCAACTCCGACGTTGACGGGATCGTCGTCACCGCCGAGGGCGACCTCGGCATGTTAATAACGACCTATATTCCCAATCACGGGGAGACGGCCGCGCAATTCACCGAACAACGGTGCCGGGAGTCGATCCTGCATGCCATCGGCCAGACGATGCCGGTCGACATCATCGAGATCGCGCCATGGCAACCCTACGAGCGGGTTGCCGAGGCGTTTCGTTGTGACCGCACTTTCTTGGTCGGAGATTCGGCCCACGCCATGCCACCGTTTAAGGCCGGTGGCGCCAACGTGGCGATCCAAAGCGCTGACAACCTGGCCTGGAAACTTGCGGCGGTGCTGCGCGGATGGGCTGACCCGCAACTGCTCGACACTTATCACGCCGAACGACACCCGGTTGGAGTGTTCAGTGCCCAGCAATCGCTGACCGGGCCGCCGCTGACCTTCCTGAACCTGGATTCTTACCGGCCCGCACTGGGCGTCGAGGAAGAACAGCCCATGTTTGCGTTGCTCGCCGGCTACCAGTACCGCTCGTCAGCGGTGATCGCCGAAACGGAGGTCCCCACGCCGTCCGATGACGTGCACCTGGTGGAGGCGTTGCGCGGGCAACCTGGCACGAGGGTGCCGCACGTCTGGGTCACGCACCGTGGCCGGCGCGTCTCTACACTGGATTTACTCGGAGCAGGGTTCACCCTGCTTGCTTGCGACGCGACCACTGCCTGGTCTGACGCGGTGGCTCGGATCACCAATATCCCGATCACCGTGCACTCAATCGGAACCCGGGGGGACACGCTCGACCCCGACGGCCAATGGTCAACCACCACTGGACTCGCGCAGGGGGGCGCACTACTGGTCCGCCCCGATGGATTCGTCGGGTGGCGAGCCGAACGCCTACCCGATCACCCAGCCCATGAACTGAGCCAGGTCCTAAGGGCGATCCTCAACAAGTGACCACGTCACCAGTCCAGCCCGAAGACATCCTGCGGTGATGATCCGAGACAAAAGTGATCACTCTCAATTCTCTAAAACGAGACAACGGCAACTGCGGCACTTTTTGAGCTAGCCGTCGCTACAGCATGCCAACATTCGGGCCGCGATGAATCAGAGAGGACGAACGATGAATGAGACCGAGATGAAGAATGAGAGTATCCAACCACGCCAGCATGGTCGAGCTCAGCACCCAACCACCGGTGTACATGCCCAAACACCCGAGGTGAGCTCCGCCGGTAATCCAGCGACCACGTGCTGCCGCGACGCGCCGAGCTAACAGTCGATTGTGCAGGCATTGCTGCAGCTAGACCCGTCAACGACCAGACAGTTCTGCGCCCGATCGCGCGATGCTTTCCTCACGCAGCCACAACCCTTGCTGCCGGTAGGCTTGGCCAGTGGCGATCATCGGGCGGATAACGGCGCGCCAGCGCCTGCGCGGAGCCGCCCGAGAAGCACTGGCGATTCCGGCCTTCAGCGCCCCCACCGATTGCACCCCCCTGGGTACTAGGCGGCCTCTGGCCTCCCGAACTGTCGACGGTTAGCGCCGAAACCGCAACGCGGGCTGCCGATCTGGACGCCGACCGAGAGCGGATCGCCGCGAGTGCCAACGACCAACTCAAGATCATGCCTCGACTCGGTCTTTGCGCACGGCCCCGAATAGACTGAGGGAACACCCGTCCGACCGCGGGACAAACGTCCTGCGCGTCATTATTAATACCTCGATGAGGGCCGACGTATTTACTTGTACGCCAACAATATTCGACGCCCGCTTCACCCAGGGAGAACGCACTGATTCCGGCCGATTCTCGTGCATTATCAATGAATAAACTTTGAGGCAATCTCGGCGCAGAACACCCCCAACTTCGACGACGACCACGTTGTCGCTGCAGAGCTGGTTGGAGGAGCCGACGTAATCGTCACCAGCAACTTGAAAGACTTTTGCACTGCGGTGCGCAGCTCGACGTCGCTCGCCGGTTTGCCCGATCAAGGACGGCCCCCCCGAACGGCGGCCCTCCCGTGCGCCAGGTAAGGATGATAGGCGCCGCTGGCCGGGTCGGCGTTGCGGCCCAGCTCTCGGCAGATCTTCGAGGCGCGGGCGGACTGCGGCTCGGCCTTCGTCTCGGCCGTGTTCGAAGCGTTGTGACCACGACACGAATCAGCCAATTTCGTGGACATCAAATTCCGGGGCAGCCGGCAGCGTGCCAAATTCAACACCGGTACCACATCGCACTAGTTTCGACGATATGACGTACGACCTCACCCGACTCGGCAGCACTCGATTCGAGCACCTCGTACAGGCACTCGCGCTCGGCTACCTCGGTCATGGAGTCGAGATCTTCGGTGCTGGCCCAGACAGCGGCCGCGAGGCGACTTTCCGCGGCGAGGTTATCAAAGCCGCCGGGGACCAAACGGGGACCAAGGCGAAAACAGGGACCACCGGCAGGGGCCAGAAAACGCTCTGACCTGGGTCAATCTTGGTGGAGCTAAGGGGATTCGAACCCCTGACCTTCTCGATGCGAACGAGACGCGCTACCAACTGCGCCATAGCCCCTGATCGCTAGCAGGCTACCAGCCGCGACTCCAACCGCCGAAATGCCGGCCCTACTCGCCGACGGCTCGCGGCAGGTCCCTGGACCAGCCGCCGTAGGTCCGCATCGGCATCGCATAGTCCAGATGCTCGAAGATCGGGTCCTCGTCGTCGATTTCCAGGACCACCGCACCCGGGCGCCGCAGCCGCGACGGGACCATCTCGTATTCGCGGTCGTACGTGTTCTCCACGCCGACTCGCGCACGTGCCATCCGTTGGGTCCGGCGCCGCCGCACCTTTGCCTCGATGCGGGTCTGGCGCCGCAGGTAGGAGAGGTAGAACATCGTCACGACGGTCGCGCCGCCGCATATCCACCAGGCGCTCGACGACACCTGGAAGGCCAGTGTTGCCGAGCCGATCAGGACGACCGCCAGCGCCATCAGCACACGTTTGCGGAACACGTATTTGCGGGCGCTGACCGCTTCGGCCGTCTGCGTGTCGAACCGACGCCGCCGGGAGGCGGGCCGCGCGAGCGGCGCCCGGGCATCGTCGTCGTCCTCCCCAGGCTCCAAACCCGATGAGTCCTCGATGTATTCGTAGTCGCCCTGTTCGTCCCGGGCATCGCTTTCCGGCTCGGCCGCGGCTTCGAATTCGGTCTCGTCCGTGACATCGTCCAGTGCCGCGCTAGGCGCCGGCTCACCGACCAGAGCGCTCACTCCTGCCGGCAGGGCCCCGGAATCTTCGACGACGTCAACATCGAGGTAGTCGAGTTCGCCCGGCTCGGCCACCGCAACGCGCATCACCACCGGGAGCGTGCGCCCTTCTTCAGCGTCTGGTTCGTGGTCACGTTCCTGGTTGGCGTCGGCATCGGCGAACACGCCGTCGGCCGAGTCTTCGTCCCAGTCCTCCTGAGGTTTCCAATCTGGATCGCTGCGATGACCCGCGGCGGGACCACTGCGCTTGATCAGGCGGGCGTTATCGCTGCCGTTGAGTACACGGGTCGCTAAGGCCACGTCACTGGTGCGCCGTACTGCATCGCGTTTGCTGATGAGCATCGGGACCAAGACGAACAGCCAGAGCACCACGAGAGATATCCACAACAACGATTGGGGGATGCTCGGCATGATGACCTGCTCCTTTCCCCGCGCGGTCGATAGGGTGGCCGACGCGGCCGGGTCAATGCGACCAGGACAATTACACACCTGTAATTTCCGTCTCACAAGCACCAAACGTCACTCGTGTCGCGCCCGCCACACATCGCTTGACCAAGCTGTTTCCAAATAGTGGCCCACGCCTGCGCCGCAAGCCGGCCTCAGACCAGTGCTTTTGGGCCGCGGAACTCCCGGTTAAGCCCAGCTGGCGAGCCCGGCGCGCACCAGGGTTGAGGCCACCGACCCATACGTCTCTTCCACGGTGATGCCCATCAACAGGTGATCGCGCCACGCACTGTCGACGTCGAGGTAGCGGCGCAGCAGCCCCTCTTCACGGAACCCAACCTTTGCCAGCACGGCCCGGCTCGCCGCGTTCTCCGGCCGCACGGTGGCCTCCACCCGATGCAACATGACCGGACCAAAGCAATGGTCGAGGCCCAGCGCCAACGCACCGGTGGCCACCCCGCCGCCGGTGGCCGATCTCGACACCCAGTAGCCGATCCACGCCGAACGCAACGCCCCGTGGGTGACGTTGCCGATGGTCAACTGACCGCAGAACCGCCCGTCGAGCTCGATGACATACGGCAGCATGCGGCCTTTGCGCGCCTCCGAACGCAGACCAGAACACAGCGCCGGCCACGCAGCCATGCTGTGCCGGATAGTCCAATCACCGTCGCTGCTGGGTTCCCACGGCTCGAGATGCTCGCGGTCAGCCAGCCGGATGCGGCTCCACTGGGCGCCGTCGCGCATCCGGACCGCACGCAAACGGATCACGCCCGCCGGGACCCGCAACGGCCCGACGTCCAAGGGCCAACCGGGATGCCGCGGATTGGCACGCAATAGGTTCACCAGAGTCGGCACGTCGCTCCGCTCAGCCGCGCTGGGCGAGGAAGGCAACGTCGACGATCTCACCGGTGCGTATCTGCTCGGCCCCACTGGGAATCACGACCAGACAATTCGCCTCGGCAAGGGTCGCCAGCAGATGCGACGACGCCCCGGGCGCTCCACCCAGGGCCTGCACCAGGTATTCACCGCTGTCCTGATCACGCATCAGCTGCCCGCGCAGGTAGCCCTTGCGCCCGGCCACCGAGGTGATCGGCGACAGCGTGCGGGCCTGAACGACCCGGCGCATCGGCTGGCGCTTGCCCAGCGACAGCCGGATCAGCGGCCGGACCATCACCTCGAACACCACCAGCGCACTGACCGGATTGGCCGGCAACAGGAAGGTCGGAACGCCTTCGCGCCCCAGTTGGCCGAAGCCCTGAACGGATCCGGGATGCATCGCGACCCGGACGACTTCCATTTCGCCAAGCTCGGACAGCACCGACCGCACCGCCTCGGCCGCCGCACCCCCGACTCCCCCGGCAATCACGACAACCTCAGCGCGATTGATCTGGCCCTCGACGATTTCGCCGAGCTCCTTGGGGTCGTTGCTGACGATGCCGATGCGGTTCACTTCGGCGCCGGCATCCCGGGCGGCCGCCGCCAGTGCGTACGAGTTGACGTCATAGACCTGCCCGTTTCCCGGGGTGCGCGAGATGTCGACCAGCTCGCCACCGACGGCCATGATCGACAGCCGCGGGCGCGGGTGCACCAGCACGCGTTCCCGCCCGACCGCCGCCAGCAGTCCCACCTGGGCGGCGCCGATGATCGTTCCGGAGCGCACAGCCACATCACCGGGCTGGACATCGTCCCCGGTACGCCGCACGTAAGCACCCGAGGGCGCCCCGCGCAGGATCCGCACCTGCGACGTGCCGCCGTCGGTCCACCGCAATGGCAGGACCGCGTCGGCGAGCGTGGGCAGCGGGGCGCCGGTCTGTACCCGGGCGGCTTGCCGAGGCTGCAGCCTGCTGGGCGTGCGCGAACCGGCCTCGATGGTTCCCGCCACCGGCAGGACTAGCCCTTCAAGTGGTTCCTCGTCGCCGGAGGCCTGGACACCCGCGGCAAGTCCATCCAGGCCCACACCCAGCACGTCGACGCTGCGCACGGCGTAGCCGTCGATCGCGGCCTGATCGAAACCGGGCAGTGGGCGCTCGGTGACGACCTCTTCGGCGCACATCAATCCCTGCGCCTCGGCAATGGCGACACGTATCGGCCGCGGAGCCACCGCGGCAGCCGTTATCCGAGCCTGCTGCTCCTCCACAGAACGCACAAGCGCGCCTCTCTCCCCTGACCGTCGGCGCCCGCCTCGTCGCCGGGCCCGGCTACCGTTCGATCAGGCCCAATCGTGTCACCAACCACCGCCGCAGATCCGGGCCATAGTCATCACGATCCAGTGCAAAGTCAACCGCAGCTTTGAGGTAGCCGCCGGGATTTCCCAAGTCGTGTCGAGATCCGCGATGCACGACGACATGGACGGGGTGGCCCTCTTTGATCAGCAGCGCGATCGCATCCGTGAGCTGCACCTCGCCGCCGGAGCCGCGATCGATGCGGCGTAGCGCGTCGAAGATGGCCCGGTCGAGGATGTAACGGCCCGCCGCCGCGTACAGCGAAGGCGCGTCTTCGCGCTTGGGCTTCTCGACCATGCCGTTGACCTTCAGGACGTCCGGGTTGCTGTCGCCCGGGACGGCCTCCACGTCGAAAACGCCATAAGCGCTGATGTCTTGCGGCGTTACCTCGATGGCGCACAGCACCGAACCGCCATATTGGGCCCGCACTCCCGCCATCGTGTCCAGGACGCCGGTCGGCAGCACCAAGTCATCGGGCAGCAGCACCATCACGGCGTCCTCGTCAGGGGCCAGTGTGGGTTCGACGCAGCCGATGGCGTGCCCCAGTCCCAGCGGCTCGGCCTGCACGACGGACTCGACCTTGATCAGAGCCGGGGCGCGGCGCACCTTGGCCAGCATGACTTCCTTGCCGCGGGCCGCGAGCGTGCCCTCCAACACCAGGTCTTCGACGAAGTGCGCGACGACACCGTCCTTGCCCTCGGAGGTGATGATCACCAGCCGTTCGGCACCGGCCTGCGCCGCTTCGGCGGCGACGAGCTCAATCCCGGGGGTATCGACGACAGGCAGTAACTCCTTGGGCACCGTCTTGGTCGCCGGCAGGAAGCGGGTGCCCAGACCGGCAGCGGGAACGATCGCCGTGAACGGGATCCGGATTTCAGGGCTTGACATCACTGACAACCATAGCGCCCAACAGGTTTTTCGAGGTCGGTATGAGAGCGGGAAACTCCCGGCTGTCATCGTTAGGGCATGGCAGCCGCTAGCAAGACCGCGTTGCGCGAACAGCTGCTGGCGGCCCGCGATCGCGTCGCCGATCCGGTTCGGGCGGACGAGGCCCGCATGCTCGCCGAGCACCTGGACGCCTTAGTAGGGGGACAAGCGGCCAGCGGAAGCACGATCTGCGCATACGTGCCGGTGAACACCGAGCCAGGATCCATCGAGATGCTGGATATGTTGCGGCGCCGGTCGGCGCGGGTACTGCTGCCGGTAGCGCACACCGGCGGTGAAGACGTGCCGTTGCCGCTCCGTTGGGGCGAGTACCGGCCCGGCGCACTTACCCGCGGGCGCTGGGGCCTGCTCGAGCCGCCAGAGCCATGGCTGCCCCCCTCGGCCCTGGCCGAGGCCCGGCTGGTGCTGGTCCCGGCGCTGGCGGTCGATCGGACGGGCGCACGACTGGGCCGGGGCCGCGGCTTCTACGACCGCTCACTGCCGAACCGTGATCCGCGGGCGTGGCTGATCGCGATGGTGCGCGACGAGGAGTTGGTCGACGAGTTGCCGGCCGACCCTCATGACGTGCCGATGACCCACGCGCTGACGCCGGGACGCGGGGTGATCGAGCTGTCCCTGAACAGTCACACTCGGGAATGACAGACCTCACGCTGCGGTTCTGGCACTTAGGCACGGTAGAGTGCTAATTAGACTTAGACCATCATCCGGAGGTATTTGTGCCGACGTATAGCTACGCGTGCACGGAGTGCGACAACCGCTTCGACATCGTGCAAGCCTTCACCGACGACACGCTGACGAGCTGTGAGAAGTGCTCCGGGCGGCTGCGGAAGCTGTTCAACTCCGTCGGCGTCGTGTTCAAGGGCAGCGGCTTCTACCGCACCGACAGCCGTGAGTCCGGCAAGAAGCAGCCGAGCTCGGCCAACGGTTCGTCGACCAAAGAATCGGGGTCGAGTTCGGAAACAGGCTCGGGTTCAAGCGAAAAATCCGGGTCGGGCGAGAAATCTGGCTCAAGCGAAAAGTCCGGGTCGAGCGAAAAGTCGAGCAGTACCTCGTCCTCGTCGACGGCGACCGCCTCGAAGTAGCAGGTTATCCACAGAGGAATTTCTGCCCGGCACGGTGAGTGCCGCGCCGCGCATACCGTTGCGGCATGCGCGAGGCGTCGCTGAATCCAACGGTATTGCGCCGGATATCGGCCTTGTTGCGCCCCGACTGGACCCGGACCGTGCTGGCCCGACGAGTCGCCGCCGCCGGGCTCGTCCTGCTGGCCGGCGCCGCGGCGCTGCGCCCGGATCCGGCCGGTGATCTGGCCGAAGTGGTGGTCGCCGCGCGCGACCTGGCACCCGGATCCGCGCTGACTGCCGACGATGTCAAAATCGAAAAGCGTTTAGCTACAACCGTTCCCGACGGGTCTCAGGCAAACCTGGGCGTTGTCGTCGGCTCGACACTGGCCAGCCCGACGAGGCGTGGCGAGGTCCTCACCGATGTCCGGTTGCTGGGCAGCCGGCTCGCCGAGTCGGCGGCCGGGCCCGGCGCCCGCATTGTTCCGCTGCATCTGGCCGACGGCGCCCTGGTCGACCTGGTTCGCGTCGGCGATGTCGTCGACATTCTGGCGGCACCCGGCAGCGATTCACGGGCCGACAGCCAGGGTGTCGCCAAGGTCGTCGCCACTGACGCGATCGTGGTCCTGGTGTCCGCCAAGGGCAAAATCCGGGACGCGGATGGCGAACGCGTAGTCTTAGTTGCGCTGCCGGCTCGCCTGGCGAACACGGTCGCGAGTTCAGCGCTCGGTCAGGCGGTCACCCTCACTCTGCACTGAGTTCCCGACCGCGGCTCCGTTGGTGATCTGTGGCAAACTCCCTCCGTTGCTCAACTGATTTCCATCGGTCTACCAGGGGCAGATAGGCGCAGAAAGGACATCCCCATGTTCAAAGGATTCAAGGAGTTTCTCTCGCGGGGCAATATCGTCGACCTGTCCACTGCGGTGGTCATCGGTACGGCGTTCACCGCGTTGGTCACCAGGTTCACCGACAGCATCATCACGCCGCTGATCAACCGGATCGGTGTCACCCCGAACTCTGATGTCGACCTCCTGAAGGTCAGCATCGGCGGTGGTCAGACCATCGACTTCAACATCGTGATCTCGGCGGCGATCAACTTCTTCCTGATCGCGTTCGTGGTGTACTTCCTCGTCGTGCTGCCCTACAACACGCTGCGCAGGAAGGGTGAGGTCGAGCAAGCCGACGACGCCCAGATCGTTCTGCTCACCGAAATCCGCGACCTGCTGGCCCAGACGGGCGGAGGCTCATCAGGCAAGCACGGTGGAACCGCGACGACCCCGCCGCCCAATTACGGACCCCGAGCAGACGCAGAATCACAGTAGTTTCTGCGCCGCTATTTCGTCCGGCTGCTTTCAGATCTCCAGACTCGACAATTGGCCGATGATATGGGCAGCAAGTGGATTCAGCGTCGCCATCCCGTCGCGCACCGCGTAACGGGACCCCGCGAGGTTCACCACCAAAGTGCTTCCGGAAACACCGGCCAGGCCACGTGACAATCCCGCGTCGACGATGCCCGCGGAAAGCCCCGAGGCGCGGACGGCTTCGGCGATGCCGAGAATCTCCCGATCCAGGATGTCGGTGGTTGCTTCCGGGGTGACGTCGCGAGGCGTCACTCCGGTGCCGCCCACGGAGACCACCAGGTCCACGCCACCGATCACCGCGGTGTTCAGGGCGTTGCGGATCTCGACCTCGTCGGCCGCGACGGCGACCACGCCGTCAACGACGAAACCCGCCTCGGTGAGCAGCTCGGTGACCAATGGCCCGCTGTGGTCCTCGTCGCCGTGCGCGGTGCGATCGTCAACGACGACGACCAACGCGCGGCCGACGACTAACTCGGCGCCCTTTTCCATGGGTGCAACCGTATATCCGAGCTCCGACAACGGCTCATCGACTCTCATCACTGGTCCGCCTTGCCAAGAGTGACCTGCACTGTTCGGCTGCCGCCATTCGGGTCCTGGAACGTCAGGGCTACCTTGTCGCCGGGCGATTTGGACCGCACCGCGGCGACCAGCGCGTCGGCGCTGTTGATCGGGCGGTCGTCGACCTTGGTGACCGTCACATTTTTGGGCACTCCGGCGTTCGCGGCCGCGCCACCTTGGACCACATCGACAACCTTGGCACCCGGGGTGCCTTTGTCACTGGTCACCTGGATACCCAGCGAGGCGTGCGTCGCTTTGCCGGTACTGATCAACTCATCGGCGATGCGTTTTGCTTGGTCAACCGGAATCGCGAAGCCGAGGCCGATGGAACCGCTCTGGGCATCGGGCGAATCAGCGCCCAAGGTCGCGATCGCCGAGTTGACGCCCACCAACTGACCGCTCATGTTGACCAGCGCACCGCCGGAGTTACCCGGATTGATCGCGGCGTCGGTCTGAATCGCGTCCAGCACCGTGTTTTGGTTGCCCGACTCGCCGGTCGTGGATACCGGCCGGTTCAGGCTACTGACGATTCCGGTGGTCACCGTGCCCGCCAAACCCAGCGGTGACCCGATGGCCACCACTGACTGGCCGACGCGCAGATCCGCCGAGGAACCCATGGCGATCGGGGTGAGCCCCGAAACGCCTTGCACCTTGATCACGGCGATGTCACTGGTGGGATCGGCACCGAGCACCGTGAACGGCGCGGTGCGGCCGTCGGAGAAGGTCACCGTCGTTTTCGGGGCCCCCGGGCTGCCACCGCCAGGCGGGGGATTGCCACCACCCGGGGGAGGCGCAACGCTACCCGGGGGACTACCGCCACCTGGAGGATTGCCGCCGCCGGCAGGCGGTTTCGCCGGGCCCGCGGCAGCCGCGATGACGTGGTTGTTGGTCAGAATCAGACCGTCGGCGGACAGGATGACGCCGGAGCCTTCCTCTGACGAGCGACCCATATCGGTCTCCAGCATGACGACACTGGGCACCACCTTGGCGGCGACCTGCTCGACGCTGCCGGGTGGCATGTTTCCCGCCAGGACGCTGGGCGCCCCGCCCATGATCAGCCCGCCGCCTCCGCCCGAGGAGTGCGAGCCCAGCTCGACGACCGTTGCGGCGGCGCCGCCGATACCGGCCGACACCAGCGCGATGGCCAGCGCGCCCACGGCCAACATGCCTGCGCGAGGGCGTCTTTGGTGCATCGGTCCGATAGGGGGAGGCATCGATGGATGCATTCCCGGTATCGGGCCCGGCCCAGTGCCCCCGGGAATCGGTCCCTGCCCGGTGCCCCCAGGTATCGGTCCTGCCCCGGTGCCCTTGAAGGGCTCGTACGGCTCGTAGGGCTGCCGGTACTGGCCCTGCGGCGGTTGCGGCTGGCGATAACGCCAATCGGCCTGCGCGTTGTATGGGTGCTGCTGCCCATGGGCATACGCGGGGGGCACGGGCTGATTAGGCGCGGCACTGTATCCCGGCTGCTGCGGCGGTGGCGAATACCTCGGGTGATTCGTCATGTCGCTTATACGTCGCTCTCTCTATTTCGGCATGCGTTGGCTCGATGGGGCTCGATTTCCAACAGTAACTGCAACTACCTTGCCCGCGCGGACTGAGAGTCCACTGAGATAACGTTCGTCGAATCCCGAGAGTTCGCCGTGTTTCCCACCACATCACCGGCGGCGTTGATCTCGGCTTCAGTCCCCGCGTCCTTTTTGGTCGCATCGTTCTTATTGGTCGCATCGTCGCCCGTGCGCGTCCGATACGTCGCACTCGGCATCGGGCGCCCCGGCAGCAACACGTAAATCGAAGTGCCTGGCGGCTGACCGCCCGGCTCGGTGTCTTCGACGCGAAGCAACCCACCGTGGTTGAGCACCACCTGTTTGACAATCGCCAGCCCCAGTCCCGAACCCGGCAGCGCCCGCGCTGTCGTTGACCGGTAGAAGCGTTCGAACACCAGACGACGCTCGTGCGGCGAAATCCCCGGGCCATGGTCAGAAACCACCAGCTCGGCGTGCGACGGGTCGAGTTGCCTCATCCTGACACCGACATGGCCGCCGGACGGGCTCCACTTGGCGGCGTTGTCCAGCAGGTTCAGCGCCGCGCGGGACAGCCCGGCGTTGTCGCCGTAGACCTGCCAGGGGATTACTTCGACGTCGAAGTGAATATCGTTTCGGCGGCGCCTGACCCGCTCCAGGCTGCGGTCGACGATCTCAGCCATATCGACTGGCTCGTGCACCACCTGGCCGGCGTCGTCTCTGGTGAGGTCCACCAAGTCGCCGACCAGCGTGGACAATTCCTCGATCTGCGCGAGCACATCGGAACGCAGGTCGACCATCTCCTGCTCCGGTAGCCGTGGCGCTCCCGGCTCCATCGCCGCCATCAGCAGTTCAACGTTGGTACGCAGTGACGTCAGCGGGGTGCGCAATTCATGTCCGGCGTCGGTGACCAGGCGGGTCTGGCGTTCCCGAGATTCGGCCAACGCCCGCAGCATCAGGTTGAATGCCTCAGTCAGCCTGGCTAATTCGTCGCTGCCGAACACCGGAATGGGTCGTAGATCGTCGGTACGCGCCACCCGTTCGGCGGCTTCGGTGAGGCGGCCCACCGGACGCAGCCCCGCCCGGGTCACCATTCCTCCGGCTATCGCGGCAACGACGACGCCGATGCCGCCGACGATCAGCAGGACCCAGCGCAGTTTGGTCATCACCGCCTCGGTCGGCTTCAGGCTCTTGGAGATCAGCAGCGACGTGCCATCGGACAAGTGCATCGCAAGGATGCGCTGGTCTGACGCGGTGCGCCGGGACATCAGCAGATCGCCTCGGATGACGGACTTTTCAGCCGGCCCGACCGGCAGCGTTTCGCCCGGCTGTTGGGCCGTGTAAACGAAGTGGCCAGGGTTCACCAGCATCGCGTTGACGTCCGAGTAGGCAGTGCCCTCGATGGCCTTGCCGGGGTCGGCGGCCAGCGACCCGCCGGCGATCAGCAGCTGCGCTCGGCTCTGCAGCTGGCTGTCGATATCGGTGTAAAGCGCGTTCGAAATCACGGCGTAGACCGCAAATGACATCAGGACGACGACCATCGCCACCATCGACATCGCCAGCAGCATTACCCGCCAGCGCAGGGACAACGAGCTGGTAGCCCGTAGGGGCGCACGCCGGCGCGGTCGGAACCGGATCATCAGGGTGGCGTCTCCCGAAGCACGTATCCCACTCCGCGCACCGTGTGGATCAGCCGTGGCTCGCCCTCGGCTTCGGTTTTGCGCCGGAGGTACCCCACATAGACCTCCAGCGCATTGCCCGAGGTGGGAAAGTCGAAGCCCCATACCTCCTCGAGGATGCGGCTACGGGTGAGGACTCGCCGCGGATTGGCGATCAGCATTTCCAGCAAAGAGAACTCCGTGCGGGTCAGACTGATCCGGCGTTGCCCGCGGGTGACTTCGCGGGTCACCGGGTCCAAGGCCAGGTCGGAGAACGTCATGGGCACCGACTCGGCGTCCTCGTCGGGCTTGGTGCGGCGCAACAGCGCCCGCACGCGAGCCAACAGCTCTTCGAGGGCGAATGGCTTCGGCAGGTAGTCATCGGCGCCGGCGTCCAGGCCGGCGACCCGTTCGGAGACGGAATCGCGAGCGGTGAGGACCAGAACTGGCAGGTCGTCGCCGGTGCTGCGGAGCTGGCGGCAGACCTCCAGCCCATCCAGGCGCGGCATCATGACATCGAGGACCAGCGCGTCCGGCCGGTCACTGGCAATCATGGCGAGGGCCTCGACGCCGTCGTTGGCCAACTCGACCGAGTAGCCATTGAAGGAGAGTGACCTGCGCAGCGACTCGCGCACAGCACGATCGTCGTCAACTACAAGTATGCGCACGGCCACTAGTTTCGTCCTGGCGCCTGAGAGCGGCCTGAGAGGCGCGCCGTGGATTTAGTTAACTCCGTCTGAGGATGGCCAGCGTGTCCGAGGGGCGGGTCACGCGATCCGCCTAGCGCCGGTCCAGGTCGATAAGACCAAGTCGTGCCGCCTTAAGCAGTCTGCGTGGCACTTTGTGCTTCTGGCCTGCCACCGTCACACCGACGAGCTCGGTCTTCGTGGCCTTCCACTGCGAGCGCCGGCTGCGGGTATTCGAGCGCGACATTCTGCGCTTAGGTACGGCCATGGTCGGGCCTTACTCCTCGATCGGGGATTCGGGACGGTGCGTCGCGCGGCATGCCAGTCGGCGAAACGGCGACGATTACCCATCAGGATAGTCGGTGGGCCCCTGGTCACCAAAACGGCCTGCGAGCGTAGCGTCACGGCGAAATCCCGCGCTCGCTGTGTCGCCGTGGCGTCACGCTCGGTGGGCTCACCGCCCGGCCGCACCCTGACGCGACAACGCTAGACTGACCTACCGGTTGGTTGGTACCCCGCAGTGGGCCCCGAAGGGAGGATGCGCATGGCGTCTCGTGCCGCCGTCCGGATCGGGAACTGCTCGGGTTTCTACGGCGACCGGTTGTCGGCAATGCGCGAGATGCTCACCGGCGGTGACCTCGACTATCTGACCGGCGATTACCTGGCTGAGCTGACCATGCTGATCCTCGGGCGAGATCGGATGAAGCACCCCGACCGCGGCTACGCCAAGACTTTCCTGAACCAGCTCGAGCACTGCCTGGGCGAGGCCCGCGACCGCGGGGTACGCATCGTCGCCAATGCCGGCGGCCTGAACCCAGCCGGCCTTGCGGACGCGGTACGCGCCCAGGCCGAGCGCCTCGGCATTCCGGCCCGCGTCGCCTATGTCGAAGGCGACGACCTGCAACCGCGCGCGGCGGAACTGGAACTCGGTACACCGCTGACGGCCAACGCCTACCTGGGCGCCTGGGGCATCGTCGACTGCCTAGACAACGGAGCCGACGTCGTCGTCACCGGCCGAGTGACCGACGCCTCGGTGATCGTCGGGGCCGCGGCCGCGCATTTCGGCTGGCGCCGCACCGACTACGACCAGCTCGCGGGGGCCGTGGTCGCAGGCCACGTCATCGAATGCGGCACCCAAGCCACCGGCGGCAATTATTCGTTCTTTACCGAAGTCGCTGACTTGAGCTACCCGGGCTTCCCCCTGGCCGAGGTCAGCGCCGACGGCTCGTCGGTGATCACCAAGCACCCCGGCACCGGGGGCCTGGTCAGTGTCGACACCGTCACCGCTCAGCTGCTTTACGAGATCACCGGCGCCCGCTACGCCAACCCGGACGTCACGGCCCGGATGGATTCCGTGCAGCTGTCCTCCGAAGGTGCCGACCGGGTGCGCATCAGCGGCGTGATCGGCGAACCGCCTCCGCCCACGCTGAAGGTGTCACTGAACAGCATCGGCGGATTCCGCAACGCCATGACGTTTGTCTTAACCGGTCTGGACATCGAGGCCAAAGCTGACCTGGTGCGCCGACAGCTCGAGGCCGGGCTCACCGTCAAGCCCGCCGAGCTGCAGTGGTCGCTGACCCGCACCGATCACCCCGACGCCGACACCGAAGAAGCGGCCAGCGCGATGCTGCGCTGCGTGGTCCGCGACCCCGACCCCGCCAACGTGGGCCGCCCATTTTCCTCTGCCGCGGTGGAATTGGCACTCGCCAGCTATCCGGGCTTCCATGTGACCGCACCGCCGGGCGAAAGCCAGGTTTATGGCGTGTTCACCGCTGGCTACGTGGACGCGAACCTGGTGCCGCACACCGCGGTGCATGCCGACGGCGGCCGCAGCAAGATCGACTGCGCCACAGATACTTTGGTGCTTGAGCCCGCCGCCGCCCCGCCGCTGCCGGAGCCGCTGCCGGCCAGCCCGACCCAACGGGTCCCGCTGGGCCGCATCGCCGGCGCGCGCAGCGGCGACAAAGGCGGATCGGCAAACGTCGGGGTCTGGGTTCGCACCGACGATCAGTGGCGCTGGCTGGCCAACACATTGACCGTTGCGCTGCTCAAGGAGTTGCTGCCCGAGGCGGCCGACTTCGTCGTCACCCGTCACGTGCTGCCCAACCTGCGGGCCGTCAACTTCGTCATCGACGGGATCCTCGGCCAGGGCGTTGCCTACCAGGCGCGATTCGATCCTCAGGCCAAAGGCCTGGGCGAATGGCTGCGCTGCCGCCACGTCGACATTCCGGAGGGGCTGTTGCCGTGAATCTTTGGGTGACGCCGGAGCGTGAGCAGCTCCGAAAGACGGTGCGCTCGTTTGTAGAACGCGAGATCCTGCCCAACGTCGACGAGTGGGAGCGCAGCGGCGACTTGCCGCGCGAGTTGCACCGGCGCGCCGGAGCCGCCGGACTGCTGGGCGCGGGCTTTGCCGAATCGGTGGGCGGCGGCGGAGGGGACGGCGCCGACGCGGTGCTCATCTGCGAAGAGATGCACCAGACAGGGGCGCCCGGGGGTGTCTTCGCCTCGCTGTTCACCTGCGGCATCGCAGTACCGCACATGATCGCGTCAGGCGATGCGCGGTTGATCGACGCGTTTGTCCGGCCGACGCTGGCCGGCGACAAGATCGGCGCGCTGGCCATCACCGAGCCCGGCGGCGGGTCGGACGTCGGGCACCTGCGCACCACCGCCGTACTGGACGGCGACCACTATGTGGTCAACGGCGCCAAGACCTACATCACCTCCGGCGTCCGGGCCGACTACGTCGTCACCGCGGTGCGCACCGGCGGCCCTGGCGCAGCGGGAGTTTCGCTCCTCGCGGTCGAGAAGGGCACACCCGGCTTCACGGTCAGCCGGAAACTGGAGAAGATGGGCTGGCGGTCCTCCGACACCGCGGAGCTGTCGTATGCCGACGCCCGCGTTCCAGTAGCCAACCTCGTCGGCGCCGAGAACACTGGCTTCGCCCAGATTGCGCAGGCATTCGTATCGGAACGTGTTGGCCTTGCCGCACAGGCATATTCAAGTGCACAGCGATGCCTGGACCTGACCGTGCAGTGGTGCCGTGACCGGGAGACCTTCGGTCGCCCGCTGATATCGCGCCAGTCGGTGCAGAACACACTGGCCGAGATGGCCAGACGTATCGACGTTGCCCGGGTTTATTCGCGCGGCGTGGTTGAGCGTCAACTCGCCGGTGACACCAATCTCATCACGGAGGTGTGTTTCGCCAAGAACACCGCCGTCGAGGCCGGTGAATGGGTCGCCAACCAAGCAGTCCAACTGTTCGGTGGCATGGGCTACATGTCCGAATCCGAAGTCGAACGCCAATACCGGGACATGAGGATCCTCGGCATCGGCGGCGGAACCACTGAGATCCTTACCGCATTGGCCGCCAAGACCCTGGGATTCCAATGACCGCGTTGCATTCCGCACTCGATCCGAAGGCCGACGCGTATTCCGAGGCGGCGTCGGCGACCAAGGCCAAGCTCGACGAGATCAACGCCGAATTCGCCAAAGCGATCGCCGGCGGCGGTGCCAAGTACGTCGAGCGTCACCACGCCCGCGGCAAGTTGACCGCGCGGGAACGCATCGAACTGCTCGTCGACCCAGACTCCCCCTTCCTGGAGCTGAGCCCGCTCGCGGCCTGGGGCAGTGCGTTCACGATCGGCGCCAGCGCAGTCACCGGGATCGGCGTGGTCTGCGGCGTGGAATGCTTGATCGTCGCCAACGATCCGACGGTCAAAGGCGGTACCAGCAACCCGTGGACTTTGCGGAAGATACTGCGGGCCAACCAGATCGCTTTCGAGAACCGGCTTCCCGTCATTTCCCTGGTGGAATCCGGCGGGGCCGACCTGCCCACCCAGAAAGAAATCTTCGTCCCAGGCGGTCAGATGTTCCGCGACCTCACCCGCCTGTCGGCCGCCGGGATCCCGACCATCGCACTGGTATTCGGCAACTCCACCGCGGGAGGCGCCTACATCCCCGGCCTATCCGATCACGTGGTGATGATCAAGGAACGCTCGAAGGTGTTCCTGGCCGGGCCGCCGCTCGTCAAAATGGCAACCGGCGAAGAGTCCGACGACGAATCGCTGGGCGGCGCCGAAATGCACGCCCGCATATCGGGTTTGGCCGACTACTTCGCCGTCGACGAACTCGATGCGCTGCGGATCGGACGCCGCATCGTGGCGCGGCTGAACTGGGTCAAGCAGGGGCCCACGCCGGCGCCGGTCACCGAGCCGCTATTCGGCGCCGAGGAACTGATCGGCATCGTGCCGCCCGATCTGCGCATCCCGTTCGACCCGCGCGAAGTGATCGCCCGCATCGTCGATGGGTCCGACTTCGATGAATTCAAGCCGATGTACGGGTCATCGCTGGTGACCGGCTGGGCCCGGTTGCACGGCTACCCGCTGGGTATCCTGGCCAACGCCCGAGGCGTGCTGTTCAGCGAGGAATCGCAGAAAGCCACCCAGTTCATCCAGCTGGCCAACCGCTCCGACACCCCACTGCTGTTCTTGCACAACACCACCGGCTACATGGTGGGTAAGGACTACGAGGAAGGCGGCATGATCAAGCACGGCTCGATGATGATCAACGCGGTCTCCAACTCGGCCGTCCCGCATATCTCGCTGCTGATGGGCGCGTCCTACGGCGCCGGTCACTACGGCATGTGTGGGCGCGCCTACGATCCCCGCTTCCTATTCGCCTGGCCCAGTGCTAAATCCGCGGTGATGGGCGGCGCCCAGCTGGCAGGCGTGCTGTCCATCGTGAGCCGCGCCGCCGCCGAAGCCCGCGGGCAGCAGGTGGACGACGCCGCCGATGCTGCCATGCGGGCAGCCGTCGAGGGCCAGATCGAAGCCGAGTCGCTGCCCATGGTGTTGTCCGGGATGCTCTACGACGACGGGGTGATCGACCCCCGCGACACCCGAACCGTGCTGGGAATGTGCCTGTCCGCCATTGCTAATGGCCCGATCAAGGGGACGTCTAACTTCGGCGTCTTCCGGATGTAGAGCTTATGGGAATCACGCGAGTTCTGGTTGCCAACCGCGGCGAGATCGCCCGGCGGGTGTTCGCCAGCTGCCGCAGGCTGGGGGTGGGCACCGTCGCCGTCTACACCGACCCGGACGCCGGCGCTCCCCACGTCGGCGAGGCCGACGCCCGCGTGCGGCTGCCGAAGATCCGCGACTATCTCAACACCGAGGCCATCATCGCGGCCGCCCGCGCCGCCGGCGCCGACGCCGTACACCCCGGATATGGATTCCTTTCGGAGAACGCTGACTTCGCCGTGGCCGTGCAGGACGCCGGATTGATTTGGATCGGACCGCCAGTGGACGCGGTGCGGGCGATGGGCTCCAAGATCGAGGCCAAGAAGCTCATGTCCGCGGCTGGTGTGCCCGTGCTCGACGAACTCGACCCCGACACGGTCACGGCAACGCAGTTGCCGGTGCTGGTCAAGGCCTCCGCGGGGGGCGGCGGTCGGGGGATGCGGGTGGTCCGCGAATTGGCCTCCCTGTCCGACGAAGTCGCCGCCGCCCGGCGCGAAGCGCAGTCCGCATTCGGCGACCCGACCGTGTTCTGCGAGCGCTACCTGCCCACCGGACACCACATCGAAGTTCAGGTGCTGGCCGACTCCCACGGCACGGTGTGGGCCGTCGGCGAGCGGGAATGCTCCATTCAGCGCCGCCATCAGAAGATCATCGAAGAAGCGCCCGCACCCTTGGTAGAACGCACACCGGGTATGCGGGCCAAGCTCTTCGACGCGGCCCGGCTGGCCGCGAGCGCGATCGGCTACACCGGTGCGGGGACGGTCGAGTTCCTCGCCGATGATGACGGCGAGTTCTATTTCCTGGAGATGAACACCCGACTGCAGGTCGAGCACCCGGTCACCGAAGAGACAACGGGACTGGACCTGGTCGAACTACAACTCGCCATCGCAGACGGCGAACGACTCGACACCGAACCGCCAGTCACCACAGGGCATTCGATCGAGGCCCGGCTCTACGCCGAGGACCCGGCAAACGGCTGGCAGCCGCAAGCCGGCCCGGTGCACTCCATCGAGGTGCCGGCGGTTCGGGCGCAGTTCGCTTCGCTGGGGCAGCGGACCGGAATCCGCCTGGATTCCGGGATCCTCGATGGATCGGTGGTGTCAATCCACTACGACCCAATGCTCGCCAAGGTCATCTCGTATGCGCCCACGCGTCGGCAAGCAGCGTTAGTGCTCGCCGACGCGCTGGCGCGCGCACGCGTGCACGGGGTACGCACCAACCGAGAGCTCCTGGTGAATGTGCTGCGGCATCCGGCATTCCTCGACGGAGCCACGGACACGGCGTTTTTCGATACTCACGGTCTGACCGAGCTGGCCGCGCCGCTGGCCGACGCCGCGACGGTTCGATTGTCTGCGATTGCCACGGCGCTGGCGGATGCCGCGCACAACCGAGCCACCGCAACGGTCTGCGGGGCGATCCCCAGTGGCTGGCGCAACCTGGCGTCGGGCTCTCAGGTCAAGACCTACCGCGCGCATGGAAGCCCGGAAGGCGACACCGAACACCGCGTCGAATACCAGTTCACCAGGATCGGATTGACGCTGCCCGGAGACGGGTCGGTGCAGCTGGTCTCGGCCTCGGCGAATGAGGTGGTGCTCGCTGACGACAACGGCGTGGCCTGCAGCTTCGCCATCGCCCGATACGGCGCCGACGATCAGGACATCTACGTCGATTCGGCGCGGGGTCCCGTTCACCTGGTCGCGCTGCCACGCTTCCCCGAGCCGAGTTCGGCGTTCGAGCAGGGGTCGTTGGTAGCCCCGATGCCCGGCAACGTCATCCGGCTCGGCGCCGCGGTGGGCGACACCGTCGTAGCCGGCCAGCCGCTGATCTGGCTGGAGGCGATGAAGATGGAACACACCATCACCGCGCCGGCCAACGGCGTGCTTACCCAGCTCAACGTCGACACCGGCCAACAGGTCGAAGTCGGTGAAATCCTGGCGCGCTTAGAAACGCACGGAGCAACGCCTGAATCAGAGGGAGATCCGAAATGACCGATACCAGCTTCATCGAAAACGAGGACCGCCAGGCCCTGCGCAAGGCCGTGTCCACGTGGGCCTCGAACTACGGCAGCGAGTACTACCTCGCAAAGGCGCGCGCGCACGAACATACCGACGAATTGTGGTCCGAGGCGGGCAAACTCGGCTTTCTCGGGGTGAACCTGCCCGAGGAGTACGGCGGTGGCGGCGCCGGAATGTACGAGCTGTCGCTGGTGATGGAGGAGATGGCGGCCGCTGGGAGTGCACTGCTGCTGATGGTGGTATCGCCGGCCATCAACGGCACCATCATCAGCAAGTTCGGTACCGACGAACAGAAGAAGCGCTGGATTCCGGGCATCGCCGACGGCTCTTTGACAATGGCGTTCGCGATCACCGAACCGGACGCCGGCTCCAACTCGCACAAAATCACCACCACCGCGCGCCGCGACGGCAGCGATTGGATCCTCAAGGGCCAGAAGGTCTACATCTCGGGTATCGACCAGGCACAGGCGGTGCTGGTGGTGGCGCGCAGCTTCAAAGACACAGGAGCCAAATCCGCATAGCTGCGCCCGGCGCTGTTCGTGGTGCCGACCGATGCGCCCGGCTTCACCTACACCCGGATCGAGATGGAGATCGTCAGCCCCGAGAGTCAGTTCCAGGTTTTCCTCGACGATGTGCGGCTGCCCGCCGATGCGCTGGTCGGTGCCGAAGACGCCGCCATCGCACAGCTTTTCGCCGGTCTGAACCCCGAGCGCATCATGGGCGCGGCCAGCTCGGTGGGCTTAGGACGGCACGCGCTGGACAAGGCCACCGATTACGTCAAGACCCGCCAGGTCTGGGGCACGCCGATCGGTGCGCACCAAGGCCTGTCCCATCCATTGGCGCAGTGCCACATCGAGGTCGAACTCGCCAAGCTAATGATGCAGAAGGCCGCGACGCTTTACGACAACGGCGACGACGCGGGTGCGGCCGAGGCGGCTAACATGGCCAAATATGCTGCGGCCGAGGCGGCCACCCGATCGGTCGACCAGGCGGTGCAATCGCTGGGCGGAAACGGGTTGACCAAGGAGTACGGTGTAGCCGCCATGCTGGCATCGGCCCGGCTGGGCCGCATCGCGCCAGTCAGCCGGGAGATGGTGCTGAACTTCGTCGCTCAGACATCACTCGGACTGCCTCGAAGCTACTGAAGCCCTGTTGATGAACACGGTCGTCGAATACACCGGGCCGGCTGAATGCGGGGGCCCACTCGCCCGGCTGACGCTGAACTCCCCCCATAACCGCAACGCGCTGTCCGGCGCGCTCGTCAGCCAGCTGCACCAGGGGCTGCGTGCCGCCGCGGCCGACCCTGCGGTGCGGGTGGTAGTGCTCGGGCACACCGGCGGCACCTTCTGCGCCGGCGCGGACCTCAGTGAGGCCGGGCGGCGACCCGCGTGGCGATCGCGAGGGCGGCGCAGCCGGGCGAAGCGGGTCGCCACCATCGGCATACGACACGGCGGTGGAGCGGGCCCGGGAGATGACCGCGCTGCTGCGGGCCATCGTCGAATCGCCGCTGCCGGTGATCGCCGCGGTCAACGGCCATGTCCGCGCCGGCGGGTTCGGCCTCGTCGGTGCGTGCGATATCGCGGTCGCCGGTCCGCGCAGCACCTTCGCGTTGACTGAGGCCCGGATCGGCGTCGCGCCGGCGATCATCTCGCTGACGTTGGTGCCGAAGATGACGCCGCGCGCCGCCGCCCGCTACTACCTCACGGGCGAGACGTTCGATGCCGGCCAAGCCGCGGAGATCGGGTTGATCACGATGGCAGCCGACGACGTCGACGCCGCGGTGGCGTCGCTGGTCGCCGATGTGGGCCGTGGTTCACCCCAGGGGCTCGCGGCGTCCAAGGCACTGACCACGGCCGCGGTGCTGGAAGGGTTCGACCGCGATGCCGAACGGCTCACCGAGGAGTCGGCCCGGTTGTTCGTCTCCGCTGAAGCCCAGGAAGGCATGCTTGCGTTCCTGCAGAAACGCCCGCCCAGTTGGACTACAACTAGTTAACCTCTGCTGCGCTCCCCTTGGCGCTTAGGCTCGATGGTCCAGCTTTCGTGTCTTCGGTTCATTTGCTGGCTCGCGCATGGCCCACGCCCACGTGGGCTTGATGACCAGGAAGCGCGGTGCGGTCTCGATTCCGGCAAGGGCCGTTTGTCAGATACGGAAACGTCGACCCCGCGTTCGTGCACCGCGACCGCCTCGGATAAAAAATAGGGGTGGGCGACGAACAAGAACGCGGCTGGCGGAACTGGCTGCGCAGCCTGTTGACCGGATGGCAGCGTCCCACCGCGCACCCGGTCGATGCAAGCGGCGAAGGCGCCGAAAGCCTGATCGGGTTCGTGATAACGGCCGCGTTGGTCGGGGTGCTTACCGGCCTGAGTGCGGCCAGCTTCCGGCTGCTTCTCGAATATGCCGCGCGATGGCGCAATAGTCTGGCCGGCTGGGCCCACGGCTCCTGGTGGGGGCTGATCATCCTCGTGCTCGCCTGCACCGCCGCCACCACCGTCGCAGCCGCCCTGGTGCGCCGGGTCGAACCACACGCCGAGGGAAGCGGGATCCCGCGCGTGGAGGCAATCGCCGAGGGCCTCGCACACCCCGGGCGATTCCGGATACTGCCCATCAAATACATCGGTGGACTGTTGGCCATCGGCGCCGGCCTGGCCCTCGGCCGCGAAGGGCCCTCGGTCCAGATGGGCGGGACCGCCGCCGTCATCGTCGCCACACTCACCCGGCGCAACAATGCCGATCTGCGCGTCCTTGTCGCCGGCGGCGCCGCCGCCGGTCTTGCCACCGCATTCGACGCACCCATCGCCGGTGGCGTCTTCGTCCTCGAGGAACTGGTCAAGCGCTTCGACCCCCGCACCACCGTCGCCACCCTCGTAGCATCCGCGTCGGGGTTCGCCGCCGCCCACCTGCTGGTGGAATCGGAAAACGACTTCTCCATGACGGCGCCACACGACCCACGGCTGGCCAACGCCGGCTGGGTTGCCGCCGTCGGAATATTCGCCGCCGTGCTCGGCGTGCTCTACAACAAGGCGGTGATGTTCGGACTCCGTCAAGCCGACACCAGCCGCTGGCCGAACGAAGCCCGCGCCGCCGCGATAGGAGCACTCATCGGCCTGCTCGTCTGGATCGCCCCGGCACTAGCCGGCAGCGGCGACAACCTCACTCAGCAAGCACTCCTCGGTCACGGCACACTGCTCGCCGTGACCGGCGGCCTTGTACTGCGGTTCGTGCTCGGGGTCGTCTCCTACGCCGCCGGCACCCCCGGAGGCCTGTTCGCACCCATGCTCGTACTTGGAGCAGACGCCGGTCTGATCATCGGACTCATCGCTAATCACTTGACGCCAAACACCGGCGCAAGCCCCGCCGCATTCGCACTCATCGGCATCGCCGCCTTCTTCACCGCAACAGTCCAAGCCCCAGTCACCGGCCTCATCCTCGCCGTCGAAATGACCGGAATAAGCAACCAACTACCGCCCATGCTCGGCGCCTGTGCCATCGCGATGCTCGTCGCCATCGCCTTACGATCCCAACCCATCTACGACCAACTCACCGAACGCGCCGCCCGAAACGCAGAACGCACACCGACCAACCCGGATCAACCACAGCACGCCAACTGAAGCGCGCGGTTGGCGAGACGAGGATGCTTGCTCAAGACGTCGAGTCCGCCGGCGGACGCAACTGAATGGGCGCGGCGACCAGGCGAGACGCGGTACGAAGATTGCAGTTTCGCCAACTCGCTTGCAGCGACAACGGGACGTCGTACGCTCGTGTGTGATGAGCAACTCAGCGCAACGCGACGCGAAGGACGCGCGCGACCAAGCATCTCGTGCGGCGGACACCGACCGCATCCAGATTGCGCAGTTGCTGGCCTTCGCGGCCGAGCAGGGCCGCCTGCAGCTGAACGAGTATGAGGACCGGCTCAGCAAGGCATACGCGGCGACCACGTACCAGGAGCTTGATGAGCTCAGGGCGGACCTGCCCGATGCGCCGATCAGCCCGCGCCGGGGCGGCAGAATCAATCCGGCTCCGTCCACGCTGCTGCTGGCGATGCTGAGCGGATTCGAGCGCCGCGGCCGCTGGAATGTGCCGAAGAAGCTGACCACGTTCACCTTCTGCGGCAGCGGGGTGCTGGATCTGCGCTACGCGGACTTCACGTCGCCTGAAGTCGAAATCCGTGCGGTGTCGATCATGGGCGGCCAGAACATTCTGCTGCCGCCCGAGGTCAACGTCGAGATCGACGGCCACGGTGTGATGGGCGGCTTCGACCGCGAAATCCTGGGCGACGGCACGCCGGGCGCACCCAAGGTGAAAATCCGCGGCTTCTCCCTGTGGGGCGGTGTGAGCATAAAACGCAAAGCCCGTAGTCCGCGCTCGTAGCGAGGATCAACCCGCCGCGGACGCTTGACCGTAGCTGTAGCGGTCAATGACTTCGCCCCAGCGCTCCGCGACGATCGCGCGCTGTTCGGCCGTCAGCTCGTAGGTGTTTGTTTCATAATGCGCATGCTCAGAAAGGTACTGGCGCAGCCGCGGCTGGTATTGGCCGAAATCGCCCAAACCCAGTTGCTCGTAGAGTTGGCGCATTTGCGCCGTCCGGATCTGCGATCAGATCCTCATAGCGCAATTCGTAGAAGTGGGACGGATCAACGAGTTTGCGACCTTCGTCCAGCTTTCGATACAGATCGACATAGGTTGACAGAACCTGTTCGTCCAATCCACTGAATGTCGGTCGCTGCAGGCCATGCTTGCGATACAGCGACTTACGAAGGTGGATGGTCGACGGGTAGACGACGTAGGGATCTCTGACGATATGTATGAACTTCGCCTGCGGAAATATGTCCAACAGCGCCTTGATCCGGAAGCTGTGCGGCGGGTTCTTGAGGATCACCCGCCTCCGACGGCGGAAGTACACCTGCTGCACGAAACCAAAGAGCGTCCGCTTCCAGGCTTCCAGTTCCCGCGACGTCAGCTGCTCCAAATCCAGATAACGCAGATCCTGCTCTGGACGGTTCGGGAACGCGATGGTCAGATACGGCGAAGGCTGCCCGAGCATGCACAACACGAATTCGTCTTCCTGCGGGTGCTGCAAGCTCAAATCCATGTTGTCCATGGCCCGGTGCTTGGACACCAAGAACTCCATCCATGGCGCAACCCACTCGGTCAGCAGAAAATGGTGCGGGACAAGGCATTCATAGCTCGTGGGACCGGTGTGGCGTTCGTCGAGCGTCAATAGTTCGTGCAGCAGGGTGGTGCCGGTGCGCCAGTGCCCGACGATGAATATTGGCGCGTCGGCGATCACGGTTTTGGCCACTCGCCTGCCGAAGATCACTTTCTGCAACATGCCCAGACAGGAGTTGCACGACACTGAGAAACGTGTACATGATGGCGAAGTGCCAGCGGCTCCAGTGCACCGCGAACCGGTTACGGATCAGCAGGCGCATCCAGGCCGAGAAATTGCAACCGATCCACAGCGGCGCCGCCCACTCGTTCCACCACGAAGACAACGACGACGAACGGGGTGCCCGCATCGCACTTTTCTTCTGTCGTGCTATGCGGTGTCACGCGGCAAAAGCACCACCCGAGCTAGCGCGTGGCGTCACCGCGACCCGTAACCGGGTAAGACCGCGTAGGTTCGCGTTCGTCGACCACGTGGGCGGCTCGACCACGTCGATCCGGTCGATGTTCTCGACGATCTCCCGCAGCACCGCCTGGCCCTCCATCCGGGCCAGCTGGGCGCCGGGACACAAGTGGATGCCGGAGCCGAACGCGAGATGCCCGGCCGGGTTGCGGTCGGCACGGAAGTCATCCGGATCTTCGTATTGACGCGGGTCCCGGTTGGCCGCACCCCAGGCCAGCAGCACGAGAGAGCCCGCCGGGATGACGGCGCGGCCGACGGGATAATCGACGCGCGTTGTGCGGCAGATATTTTGGATCGGAGACGCAAAGCGAAGTTGCTCCTCGATCGCCGACGGGATCAGATTCCGGCCTCTGCGCAAGGATCCTGAGCTGGTCTGGCCACTGCGCCAGCGTAAGGAACAAGGTGCTGAGCATATTCTCGGTGGTCTCATAACCCGCAACCAACAGCAACAGGGCGAAGAAGAACAATTCCTCATCGCTGAGCCGAGCCGTGCTCGGCGTCCGCGGCAAGTCGCGCGAAGAAGGGTGCGCTCTCCCAGCAGCCCGCCGTCCCGCAACTTTCGGTGAAAAACGCATACAAACGCCGAAATCCGTTGAAGCTCTGACCAAGCGAAAACATCCCGGACGGCGACAGGTTGACGTCGGTGATTCGAACCACCTGCTTGGACAAGCGGCAGAACGCGGCCTGGTCGGACTCCGCTACGCCAAGAACATTGGTGATGGTGCGCATCGGCATCGGTGCGGCCACCGTGGAGACAACGTCGGCGGATGCCTGGTTTAACAACCCGCCGACCAACTCTCGGGCGAGTATGGTCGACCATCGGACGCCAGGACTCCAAGCGCGCCGCGCGCCAAACCCGGCAGCCAGTTGTTTGCGCATCCGGGTGTGCTCGGGCGGATCGGACGTGGGGAGAAACGGCAAGCACAGCACGCGAGAAGGTGACTCCGCTGGCGCTGCGCAACACATCATCGTTTCGCGCGGCGTCACGCACGTCGGCGTATCGACTCAAGATGTAGAAGTCGCGCTTGCGGTTGTAGTGCACGCGTCGCCGGCCAACAACATTCGGTAGTGGGGATATGGGTCGGCGGCTATCGCGGGGTCCAACGGGTCAAAGTCGGTGATCTGCACATGCTTTGGGTCATGCCTGTTGACCAGTTTCGACCGGGTGGTCTGCGTGGCCCGGAGTGTCAGTCCCCGCACAACCGAGGGCCCATAGGTTCGCGCAAGCAGCGCATCGCGGCGCAGCCCTGTCGGGATCGGCAAAGCCGCACGAGAAGTCAATCGCTCAACAGCATCGTCGGTCGGCTCTGGCAGCGCCTTCCCTGGTCCGCAGAAATTCGCCGCCCCCAACGGGACAGCCCCCCTGCGGCACCCCACCCTGTTCCGTCAGGGAGGTGAACCACGTTTCCGTCATCGCTCCCCCGGAATTAAACGTCACCCACGGCGCCGGAACTCCCCAAGGCTAGCCGCGGAGCCTCATTGGTGTGTCAGTTCCAGTTAACCCGATGTGAACTGTATTGGTACGGCTGGTCAACTCTCAGTTCGCGCCATCTCGAATTAGACGACCCCGTGATCGTAACGTTCATCGCACGAAACCGGCGGCTTTGCGCAGTATTCACAGCCCGACTTAACGGATTCACAGCCATAACTTAATCGGAGTGGCGTCGCGAGCCAGCAACTCGTTGCGGCAGCAAACCACCAGCATTCCAGGCCGTGCCGTTGATATTGACTTACCGTTAAGCTGCTTGAACAGCTGCGAAAGGCAACATGGGTGAACCAGTTCCGAGTCGGCCTCAGCGCTCAGATCCTCAATTTGCGACATTCCCCGACCGCGCTCCCCCGCGCCCAGGTGCGGATGGCCACGGCCAGCGGTGCCGACTCCTACTGGGTTGCCGACCACCTGAATTCGTTGTACCCACGCTCAATCGCCACGCCGGGCTACCTCGGTGTCGCCAAATTCGTCCCAAAGGTCGACGCCCAACTCGAACCATGGACGATGCTCGGACATCTTGCCTCCCGCAACCGCTTTGGACGTCTGCGGCTTGGTGTCGGGGTTACAGATGCCAATCGACGCCATCCCGCTGTCACCGCGCAGGCTGCGGCCACGTTGCACTTAATCAGCCGCGGCCGCGCCATTCTCGGCATCGGCGTCGGAGAGCGGGAGGGCAATGAGCCCTACGGGGTGGACTGGACCAAGCCCGTGGCGCGCTTCGAAGAGGCGATCGCCACGATCCGTGCGCTGTGGAACTCCGGTGGCGAACTCGTCTCGCGTGAGTCGCCGTACTTCCCGTTGCGTAATGCGATGTTCGACCTGCCGCCCTACCGGGGCAAATGGCCCGAGATATGGATCGCCGCTAAGGGACCGCGGATGCTGCGAGTCACCGGGCGCTACGCCGACGCCTGGTTCCCCGGGCTGATTTCGGGACCCGAAGACTACGCATCCGGTCTTGAAGCAGTGCGAACAGCGGCATCCGACGCCGGCCGAGACCCTCATTCGATCACCCCGGCAATCTCAATTTTTGTCGTCACCGGGCGAAGCAGCGACGACGTCGAGCAGATCCTGAACTCTGATGCCGCAAAAGCCTTCGCGCTCATCATTCCGGGTCAGGTGTGGGCCAACCATGGCGTGCAACATCCGCTTGGACATGAATTCTCCGGCGCCCAGGACCTCATTCCGCAAACCTTAGACGAGCAGACGGTGCTGTCCTACATCAAAAACGTCCCAGTATCGATGCTCAAAGACGTGCTTCTCACCGGGACGCCCGACGAGGTCATCGATCAGGCTGCTCAATGGCGAGACCACGGAGTGCGTTATCTGGTTGCCAACAATGTCAGCCACCTGCAGCCGACCCTGCGGAAAAGCGTCGCGTCCTTCGCGCCATTCTTCAAGATTCTGCGCGGGCTCAAGAAACTCTGAATCGCCGCACCGAGCGCTAGCGACGACGCCGCGACCGCAGATAGTCGCCCACCACAGCGGCTCCCAGCCCGTCAAGATCAGGCACCACGACGCGTCCCTCGACCCGCCGCGCCACCTGATCGATGAACCGGGCCAGCCCGGGGTCACTGCCCAACCGGAAGATCGTCACCTGCGCACCCAGTCGCCCCATCTCGTCGAATCCGCGCACGGTGTGAGCGATGGTCCGCGGGATGCGGCGGGTAATCAAAGAAGACGCTCGACCCCGCACCGTCAAAGTCCTCCAGGTGCGCGGTGGGTTCACCATCGGTCACCACCAGCACGACGGGCTGCGCGTTGGGGTGTCGGCGCAAGTGCCGGCCTGCCAGCGCCAGCGCGTGATGCAGGTTGGTGCCCTGCTCGTAGACGCCCTCCATACCCGTCAGCTCAGCGGCCGTCACCGTCCGCGCGTAACGGCCAAACGCGATGATCTCCAAGGCATCCGACCGGAACCGGGTACTCACCAGGTGATTCAGGGCGAGCGCCGTCTGCTTCATCGGCAGCCAGCGATTCTCCATCACCATCGAAAAGGAGGTATCCACCAACAGCGCCACCGCAGACTGGGTGCGCGTCTCGGTCTCGGAAATCTCGACGTCGTCCACGGTTATCCGGAGCGGACCGACGCCCGCCGGGCCCTTGCGCAGTGGCCGTTCCGGCTTGCCGCAGAACCGAATTCGTCAGCGTGCGGGAAATGTTCCACGGCTCGGTGTCACCGAACTGCCAGGGTCGAGTCGCACCGGTCAACTCGCCGGCGGCGCCCGCGCGCCGATGATCACGCTCGCCGCGACGGCCGGCAAGCTGTTGCGCCACATCGCGTAACGCCGTCTCGCCGAGCTGGCGCATGGCCTTGGGGGACAGTCGCCACTGGCCGTCGGAACCGCGATCCAGGAAACCCTGATTGACCAGTGCGCGTTCCAATTCGGCGAGCGTTCGGGCGTCAATGGCGGCTTGGTCGCCGAGCTGGCGGGCCAGCGCATCGAGGTCGACATCGTCCATGGTCGCGCCCGGATAGCTCTGCGACAGCTGCTCGGCCAGCTGCTCCAGCTCGGCGATGTCGGACAGCGCCTGGGTGCCTTCACCCATGCCCATCGGATTGTCGCCGGAGAACTGCTCAGACCCAGTCCAGTCTTCACCCGGCCGCGCCGCCTGCAGATGCCCGTCCAGCCGATTCAACGCCTGCATCAGTGAAGGAGATCCAAACGCCTGCTCCGCCAACGCATCCAGTTCCGCACGCTGGTCGGGGCTCAGGCTATTGCGGAAGCGCTGGGCCGCGGCGGCCCGCTTGGCCAGCGAGTCCAGCAGCTCATCGACATTGCTCGGGTTCTCCGGAAAGAACTCGCCGTGCTTGTCCATGAAGTCTTGAAAGTCCTGCTGGGTGTCCTCGCCGCGGGCGTGCTTGTCGAGCAGCCCGTTGAGGTCGTCCAACATCTCGTTGACGCGCTGGCGATCCTCATCGGTGGCGCCCTCCAGCGCTTGCTTCATGCCGGAAAAACGTTGGTCCAGCATCTCGCGGCCGAGCAGATCCTTGATCTGCTCGTACTTTTCGCGGGCTTCCGTGCTGCGCCAGTTGTAGTCGGAAAGCTCCTGGACGGCCTTGGCCGGCGACGACGGAAGGGCTTCGAGCTGCAGTTCGCCAAAGCGCGCGTCGTCGTCCAGCGCACGGGCCAGCGCCTTGCGTTCGGCCAGCACCGCCTCGTCGAGCAGTTTCTTGATCTCTTGCAGGGTGCCGTCTAAATTGTTGCGGCGCAACAAGTCCCGTCGGCGCCGATTCGCCTCCGCCGCCAGCCGGTCAGCCCCGGGCATATTCTCGGTGCCGCGCCGCAGCAACTCGGACAGCGCGCGCCGCGGCGAGGTGCCCGCCATGACGTCCTGCCCGATCTGCTCGAGAGCCTCGCGCAGATCCACCGGCGGAGCCAGCGGATCGGGTCCGCCGGTGTACGCCGAGTATCGCGAACGTGCCCTTTAATCGGTTTAGCCATAGACGGTTTGGCCTTCCCCGGATACCTTGTCGATCCGCTTGGCCAGGTACAACGCTTCCAACGCCAATTCCAGCGCGGCGGCGCGTTCGCCCTCGGATTCGGCGTCGAGCTTGGTCGCGATTTGATCCACGACCGGCAATCCCGGAACCGCTGCCAATACGTCCTTGGCCGAGACCTTTTCGCCGGTCGTCACCGCGGAACCGCTTTCAACCGCGGATACCAACGTGCCCACGTCGATGCCGCCGAGCACTCTGGACGCGGTATCCGCGGTCGCGCGGCGCAGCAGGTGCTCGAGCACCGCCTGTTCGCGGCCTTCCTCGCCGGACTCGAATTCCAGCTTGCCGCGCAGCACATCGATCACCGTGCTCAGGTCGACGACCCGGGCCACCGGATCGGTCTCTCCCAGCACCGCACCGCGGTGCCGTGCAGACGCCGCAATGGTCTCGGCCGCCGCGATCGCGAACCGCGCCGACACCCCGGAACGCTGATCGACCGAACTGGACTCCCGCAGATACCGGGCAAACCGCGCGATCACCTGCATCAGGTATTCCGGCACCTGCGCGCTCAGGTGCGCTTCCTGGGCGATGACGCCCATCTCCGCGTCCAGTTCCAGCGGGTAGTGGGTGCGGATCTCGGCGCCGAACCGGTCTTTGAGCGGAGTGATGATGCGACCACGGTTGGTGTAGTCCTCGGGGTTAGCGCTGGCGACCACCAACACATCCAGGGGCAGGCGCAGCGTGTAACCGCGGACCTGGATGTCGCGCTCCTCCATCACGTTGAGCATCGACACCTGGATGCGCTCGGCAAGGTCGGGCAGTTCGTTGACCGCGACGATGCCGCGGTGCGCGCGCGGGATGAGTCCGTAGGCGATGGTTTCGGGATCCCCCAGGCTGCGGCCTTCGGCGACCTTGATCGGGTCGATGTCACCGACGAGGTCGGCGACGCTGGTGTCGGGGGTGGCCAGCTTCTCGGTGTAGCGCTCGCTGCGGTGCTTCCACTCCACCGGCAGGTCGTCGCCGAGCGTGGCGGCCCGCCGGATCGATTCCGGCGTGATCGGCGTGAAGGGGTGCTCGCCCAGCTCAGACCCGCTGATCACTGGCGTCCACTCGTCGAGCAGGCCGATCAACGCCCGCAGCAGTCGCGTCTTGCCCTGGCCGCGTTCGCCGAGGAGCACGAAGTCGTGGCCGGCAATCAATGCCCGCTCCAGTTGGGGCAACACGGTGTCCTCGAAGCCCAGAATCCCAGGCCAGACGTCAGCGACATCTGGGCCTTCCGCCAGCGCGGTCAGCAGATTCTCCCGGATTTCCTGCTTGACTCCTCGTTCACGATGACCGGCGGCACGCAGCTCGCCGACGGTGCGGGGCAGATTGCTCGGTGATGTCACCACTCCACGCTACGACGGCGCCGCCGATCCGGCATTGTCTCCTCCTTCCAAGGAGTCTTCCGACACGAAGGTCGGGCAATCTGAATCGATTGCCCGACCTTCGCTAGAGGACTTCTGAGCCCACCGGAACGGTGGACGCTAATAGCAATTAGCTCATCGTGACAGTGGCGTCCGGATCTCCTGTTTTGAAGGTGACTGTGCCGTGGTCAAACACCGACTTGAAAGTGCCGTCGGGGAGGATTTGCTCGTCCGAGGTCGGGTAGCCCAGCTTGCCCTGCGAACCATCCAACTTGTTCCACTGGTCGCGGATCTTGCCCCATACGAAGTAGACCGGGCCCCCGTTCTTGTAGATGAGCACGCCGCCGTCGAACTGCTGGAAGACACCGCTGCCGTCCTGGGTCTTTGCCTCGTTGGTGTACGGCAGGCCCAGGTCCTTCTTTTGAGCGTCGGTCAGGGAGTTGTACCTCGCGAGAATTGGTCCGCCAACGGTGTACTCCGTACCATTGGCACCTTTGATCGTTGTCGTAGGGGCCGCGCTGGTGGACGACGCGGCCGACGACATCGCCGACGACATCGAAGACGACATCGCGGACGTGGTGGCCGTACCTGCATCGTTGGATTTGGTCGCGTGACATCCGGAGCCGATCAGAGCAAATCCCGCAATCGCAGCGGTAAATGCCACTGTTCGTTTCGTAATTGAGCGCATCTCGTTCCTCTCGAATTAGGTACGACGTCCATCGGCGCACCTAACCCGACCCTATTCCGGTTCGTGACCGACCAGCAAGGACGAGATAAAAAGCTCGCGTCGATTCACCCGGCGGTCACGTCTCAGTGGGCGAAATGGCGAGCTCCGGTCAGATACACGGTGACGCCGGCGTTGGCGGCCGCAGCAGTCACCTCGTCGTCGCGCACCGACCCGCCGGGGTGCACGATCGCCTTCACTCCCGCGCCGGTCAGGGTCTCCAGACCGTCCGGAAAGGGGAAGAACGCATCGGACGCCGCGACGGCACCGCGGACCCGGTCACCGCCCCGTTCGACGGCCAGCCGGGCGGCGTCGACCCGGTTGACTTGACCCATCCCGACGCCGACGGTGGCGCCGTCGGCGGCGATCACGATCGCATTCGACTTGACCGCGCGACAGGAGCGCCACGCGAAGACCAAGTCGGTCAATGTGGCCGGGTCGGCCGGTGACCCCGTCGCCAACGTCCAGTTCACCGGGTTGTCACCATGCGCATCCAGCTGGTCACGCTGCTGAATGAGCAGCCCCCCGCTGATCGGGCGAAGGTCGGCGCCACCAGTCAGCGGCTCCGACACCACCAGCACCCGGATGTTCTTCTTGCGGGTCAGCACGTCCACGGCGCCCGGTTCGTAAGCGGGCGCGAGAATCACTTCGGTGAAGATGGTGCTCACAAACTCGGCCATCTCAACGCTGACCGCGGAGTTCGCCGCGATAACTCCGCCAAAAGCGCTCAGCGGATCGCATTCGTGGGCCTTGCGATGCGCGTCCGCGACCGAAACCGACGAGATGGCAATCCCGCACGGGTTCGCGTGCTTGATGATTGCCACGCAGGTCTCTTCGTGGTCGAACGCGGCCCGCCAGGCCGCGTCGGCGTCGGTGAAGTTGTTGTAGGACATCTCTTTTCCGTGCAGCTGCTCGGCCTGCGCCAAGCCGGGCCACGCGGCGGGGTCACTGTAAAGAGCGGCCTGCTGATGTGGGTTCTCGCCGTAGCGCAGCATCGCCGTGCGGCGCCAACTGCCGCCGAACCACTTGGGGAACGCCGTGGGCGGATGCTCAGGCGCCAGCGTCGACTCCATCCAGCTCGCGACGGCGATGTCGTACTCGGCGGTGTGCTGAAACGCCAGCGACGCCAGCCTTTTACGTTCGGCGAGGGTGAATCCACCGTCACGCACCGCGGCCAGGACTCCGTCGTACCCGAGCGGATCGGTGACCACCGCAACGCTCGGATGGTTCTTGGCGGCAGCCCGGACCATCGAAGGGCCGCCGATATCGATCTGCTCGACGCATTCGTCAACGCCCGCGCCGGATTCGACGGTCTGGCTGAACGGATAGAGGTTGACGACGACCAATTCGAACGCCGCGATTCCGAGTTCCTCGAGCGCCGCCGCGTGCTCGGGTTTGCGCAGATCGGCCAGCAGGCCCGCATGCACCCGCGGGTGCAGCGTCTTGACCCGGCCGTCGAGCACCTCCGGGAAGCCGGTCAACTCTTCCACCGGCGTCACCGGAATCCCTTTGTCCGCAATGGTCTTCGCCGTTGAGCCGGTCGAGACGATCTCGACCCCGGCCGCACTCAGGCCCTGGGCTAGGTCTATCAGCCCGGTCTTGTCGTACACGCTGATCAACGCGCGGCGAATCGGCCTTCTAGCGTCGTCGGTGCTCATGCGGTGCTCATCCCAAGGTCGCCTCTCGTCCGATCGTCGCTTTTCTTCCGACCCACGTCACGCCGCCGTTCGCGATCGCGGCCACCACGTCCACCAACAGCCGCCGTTCGATGACCTTGATGCGTTCATGCAGTGTCTCGTCGTCGTCGCCGTCGAGCACCGGAACGGCCTGCTGCGCCAATATCGGCCCGGTGTCCATGCCGGCGTCAACCAGGTGCACCGTACAGCCGGTGACCTTCACACCGTAAGCCAACGCGTCAGCGACGCCATGCGCGCCCGCGAACGCCGGCAGCAGCGCCGGATGGGTATTGAGAGTACGACCGCAGAATCGCGAAAGAAACTGTGGTCCAAGAATTTTCATAAATCCCGCGGAGACGATCAGATCGGGCGAGTGCGCCGCGGTGGCGTCGGTGATCGCGGCGTCCCAGGCGGCCCGGTCGGGGTGGTCGGCGAGGCGCACGGTGAACGTCGGCAGTGCCGCCGCCGCGGCGACCTCGCTGGCCCCGCACTCGCGATCCAAGCCGACGGCCACTACCCGCGCCGGGTAGTCACCGACCGCGGCGTCGATCAGTGACCGCAGTAGCGACCCGGTGCCCGACGCCAGCACCACCAGCCGAGCCGGCGCGCTCGGGGGCACACGGAGCGGTTCTTGCACATCGGCGAGCCTAGTCGAGCCACCTCTGCGTTCGCGCGGCCGAGCGGGACGCCAGCGTCACGTTCGGCGGACTAGTCCTCAACGTCGTGCGCAGCGGGCGGGGGCGTCTCGTCATCCGGGGCGTCGTCGGCCACGTCACCGTCATTGGGCGGCTCGTGATCGGCCCGCTCCGCGGGCACGGTCACCGTTCGGCCGGTTCGGCCGGTTCGGCCGGTTCGGCCGGTTCGGCCGGTTCGGCTGGTTCGTTAGTGACCTCTTCAACCGGCGGGGCCGGCGCGGGTCTGGGCCTGGGCCGCCTGCGACGGCGTCTGATCCCACCGGCCATCACCACCGTGACCCAGCCAACGACGGCAAACCAGAAGAACACCCCGATCAGCAGGGCGCCCTGGTCCACGCCGACGTCGCCGAAGTTGCCGAGCCGACCACCCCCACCGAGCGCAAGCAACGACATGGCCAGAGCCCCGGCGACGGCAGCTGCCAGGAGCTTGCCCAGCGCCGGAACCAGCGGCAGCGGACGCCGAGCACACTGTTGGCCGACCGCCACGCCGGACGACGCGCCGACGATGAGCAGCGCGACCCACGCCGGCCCCAGCGGCGGCGTCGGCGACGCCGCCAGCACCGGCAGCGCCGGGATATCGCCGCCGAAAACGGTGAACGAACTGAACGTCGCGAAGCCGATGTGCGCACTGGACCCCACGGCGACCGCGGCGGTGCCGACGATGACGTTGGGCGTGTACAGCACCGACAGCACGGTGAGACTGAACTGGCCGAATATCGAATCGGTGATGCCATAAAGGTCTTGCATCGTCGACCAGTGCACGACCAGGGAACCCGCGGTCACCAGGCCGGAGAGCCCGAGCAATGCCAGCACGCCGGCCGCGGCCGCACGCAGTGAATCCCCCAGCCAGTTGGGCAATGGCGACGCGGCCAACGCCTGCCGCCCCACGCGGGACCAGACGCCGAAACCGGCACCGACGAGATGGACCACCAGCACGCTGACGAACGCGCGCAGGGCGTTTGGCGTCTCCAGCTCGGTGATTACCGATGACGCGTCATGGATGACCGCCAGCGCGATCGCCGTCATCAGCAGCGGGCCGCCCAACGCCGACGCGACAACCCAGCGGACGACCAGCCACGACGACCGCGGCGAGGTGGCCCACGCGGTGCTGCGCGCGGTACCCCAAATCATCAAAAGAACTGGCAGCAAGGGCATTACGCCCAATTCGTGACCACCGATCGAGATCGGTACGTCATGTACGCCGAGCCAGATACTGGCGATGGCGCCCAACGCGCCGGTCATGTCGCTGTTGGCGATCAGCAATTGGAGCAGCGTGATCGCGGCGACGATGCCCAATGCCACCACCGCCGGGCCGAACGCGACCCTGACGAGGTCGCGCGCCTGGCGAGCGCCCGCTGCCTGGTCCTCCTCCACCCGCGTCACTCTTGGCGCACGTGCCCGACTAGGCGCGAGAGTGCGCGGTTAGGCCGGCGCCGGTCCAGCGGGTGACGAGGGCTGCTGACCCTGGTCGGCGGACGGCTGGCCCCCGGTTGGGTTTGAGTAGTTGACCGGACCCGAATTGCCGGCCGACCGCGAAGCGGCGTCGTGCGGCGGGGGGCTGAAGCTGGGGAAACCGGTCGGTGGCGTGTTTGACCCGTCGTGGTCAGCCGAATGGGCATTGAATCCACCGCTCGACGGGGTCGGGATCGCGGCCTGCGTCGGGCTCTGGCTGGACGGGTAACCGCCGTACTGCGACCCGTACCCGGAGGGCTGCTGGTGGTTGTGCGACGGAGGTCCTGCGTGTTGCTGGGCACCTGGCTGACCGTAGTACCCGGGCTGCTGCGCGCCGTACTGTCCGTATTGCCCGTACTGGCCATACTGGGCGTACGGGTCGTATTTGGGCCGCGGGGTCGGCGCCGAGATCACCCCGGCATCCAGCAGAATCGCGGCGCCGGCGGCGGCTGCCTGGAGCACGCTGCAGGCCAGCAGCGGCCACACAGCCCAGCCGATCACGTAGCCGCCGGGCAAGTTGACCACCTTGGAAATGATCATCAGCGCCCCGAGTAACGCAACCGCCGCGACCAATCCCACCCTCTTCTTCGCGTTGGGCAGCAGTCCCAAGCCGGCAACGATCGCGGCGAGCGCCGCGGCGTCGACCCCAAAGCCGCCATCGTGGGCGAAGATGGCCGGGGCATTGAGGTCGGGGCTGGTTGAAAATATCGGGCCGAAATTCAGCAGGTAGACCGCCAGTCCGAGGACCACCACCGCCGCGCTGAGGTACTGCGGAAGCTTGCTTGCGGCGTCGTCGGTCTTGGCGAACGAGGGTGTGGCGCCTGGGTAGGAGCCGCCTGGCTGCGCTGGTGGATATCCGGGGCTACCGGGCGAGTAGGTCATGAACTCCTCCTGTTGCTGCCGGGATATTGGGCAGCGCTTGCGTTGCGACGCGATCGAAGAACCACGCTAGCGCACGTTCGTGTGCCCGTGCCGGAACGACAGGGTCGACGGCTCAACCAGCGCCGATCTGCATGATCGGTTCGCCGCCAGGTTCATCTACCGGGAGGCAGCTTGCCGATCAGAGGTAGAACACGTTCTAATTCTGTCCATGGATTACGGGCTTGTGCTTTTCACCAGCGACCGTGGCATCTCCCCGGCGACAGCCGCGAAGCTTGCCGACGACCACGGCTTCAAGACGTTCTACGTGCCAGAGCACACCCATATCCCGGTCAAGCGCGAGGCCGCCCACCCGACGACCGGTGACGAAACGCTGCCGGACGACCGCTACATGCGGACGCTGGACCCGTGGGTGAGTCTGGGTGCGGCCTGCGCCGTGACGTCACGGGTGCGGCTTTCCACCGCGGTGGCGCTGCCCGTGGAACACGATCCGATCACCCTGGCAAAAAGCATCGCGACTCTGGACCACCTGTCCGGTGGCCGGGTCAGCGTGGGCGTCGGCTTCGGTTGGAACACCGACGAGCTCGCCGACCACAACGTGCCGCCTGGGCGGCGCCGCACCATGCTGCGCGAGTACATCGAGGCGATGCGCGCGTTGTGGACGCAGGAAGAGGCTGCCTACGACGGCGAGTTCGTTAAGTTCGGGCCCAGCTGGGCGTGGCCCAAACCGGTGCAAGCACACGTTCCGGTGTTGGTGGGCGCCGCCGGCAACGAGAAGAACTTCAAGTGGATCGCCCGCAGCGCGGACGGCTGGATCACCACCCCACGCGACTTCGATATCGACGCGCCGGTGAAGTTACTGCAGGACACCTGGGCGGCGGCCGGCCGCGACGGGGCTCCGCAGATCGTGGCCCTGGACTTCAAGCCGGTGCCCGAGAAGCTGGCGAAGTGGGCCGAACTCGGGGTGACTGAAGTGCTCTTCGGTCTGCCAGACCGGCCCGAGGACGAGATCGCCGCCTACGTGGAGCGGTTGGCCGGCAAGCTGGCCAGTCTCGTCTGAGCGCGCCGCCACCGCCGAAACATAAAGCAGTACAGCCTTTATCGGGGGCCGCCGACCTCAGCGGAGAACGCAGCGGTTGCCGTAGTCGAAGGATTGCACCCGCACCTTCCGCCCAAGGGGCTCGCCCTCGATCAGCAGCGCGGTCAGTTCGTCGTCTTCGGTGGTCGCCAGAAACCGGCTGTCGTCGGCAACCAACCGGCCGATGATGATCCCCATCGGGCGCCCGCCGTCGCGGCGGACCGTGTAGGTCTCGATGGTGGCGTCGCCATCGGGGCTCTCGGTTACCGGCTCGGTGGGCCAGCCGGCAACCTGTGCCTGCAGCCGCGCGCTGCGATCCGGCTTCCATTCCACCGGCGTGGCGGAGTAGATGCCGACCGAGTGCTTGCTCAGGATGCCGCCGTTGGCGCTGACGAGCCCGAACTGACCTGGCGCACTTCGCATCTGGGCGACGGTTTCCGCGACGGCGTGCATCGAGTAGTTGTTGCCGGCGCCGCCGAAGAACGGCAGCCCACCGGTCAGGGTCAGGCCGCGCGAATCGTCGGTCGCGATTCCCAGGCCGTCGCAAATGTTGAACACCGGCACCGGAAAGCAGCTGTACAGATCGAAGGTGGCGACGTCGTCGATGCCGATGCCGGCCATGGACAGCGCCTCGCGCACCGCCATCACGGCCGCCGGGGAATGCCCGAGATCCGGGCGCAGCAGCAGCGACTGCTCTTCCATGTCGGCGTGCCCGTGCAGGTACACCCAGTTCTCCTCGGGCACCCCCAGCCGCCGCGCAGCTTCCACCGACATCAGCAACGCGGCCGCGCCCTGGTTCACCTGATCACGGGCGACCATCAGCCGCGGGTAGGGTTCCGCGATCATCCGATTGCGCTCGGTCACCGTGATCAGTTCGTCGACGGTGCGTTCCACCGGCGCCGCGGCGAAGGGATTCTTGGCAGCGATCTTCGAGAACGGCGCGAACAGCTCACCCATCTGTCGCCGATACGCAGCTCGGGCCGAGCCCGGTCCCGGCACGTCGGGCATTCTCCAGCAGCGCGTATTGGATTGGCGCACTGGTCAAACCGTGACTGACGGTGTACCGCGAGACGAGATTCTCCATGCCCTGACCGCGGTCTTCCAGGTCACCGTCGACCGTCTCGGTGAAGTCGGGCTTGGACTCAGCCTTGGCGAAGTGCCGCAAAGACGACGTCGTATCCGAGCCGAAGATCAGGGCGGCTTCCGAGCGCCCCGCGGCGATCTCGGCGGCCAGCTCGCTGATCAGGTGCTGTGGCCCCTGGCCGCCGACGACCTCGAGGATGGCGCGAGCGGGATTGGCGCCGATCCGGTTGGCCACGGACCGTGGGTAGTTGTTCGACCGGCCTAGCGGAGCATTGATAATCCCGGTGATCTCGAACTGCCGGACACCGGCAACGGTGTCGATGGCGGTGGCGGCCCGTGCAAAGTCGGCACCGCAGTCCTCAACGGCGGCCCAAGCAGCGGCGGCTGCCACGTCCACGGCAGACATCCCCCGGTAATCGGAATCATCGATACGCTCTGCGGCTTGTCCGACGCCGACGATGACGGGCGTACGCAAATCCAAATTCATAGCCTCACTATCTACCGCAGGCTTACATCTACAGCCAAATCCGGGGCACCGCGGGTGCTGCGGAAACCCCGGGGTGTTCGCACTAATCGCGCGACCATGCGCATCTGCTGACTGGATCAAATCTGGGAGGTCTCAGATGTCGTTTGTCGTGGCGGCGCCGGAGTTTGTCCAGGCGGAGGCTTCGGATCTGGCGAACCTCGGTTCGACGATCAGCGAGGCCAACTCGGCGGCCCTGGCCCCCACGGCAGGCGTACTCGCCGCTCGGCAACGGCGGTGCCGGCGGGTCCGGCAATATCAGCACTCACCTCAACGGCGACAACGGTGGGGCCGCCGGGCCACAGGGCGGCCACGGCGGTAACGGTGGGTCCGGCGGCGTGCTGTTCGACACGGGCGGAGCCGGCGGGGCGGCCGGAGCAGCCGCGCTTTTACTCGGCGTGAACGGGACGCCGGGCTAGAACGCGCACGGCAGTTGCACGAGCAGACGCAAAAGTCCCCGACACGCCGTGCGTGCGGGGGCTTTTGCGTCTACTCGCTGTCTACAGGCTCTTCAGGATCTCCCGGGCCAGCGCCGCGGTCTCGGACGGCGTCTTGCCGACCTTGACTCCGGCCGCCTCCAACGCTTCCTTCTTGGCCTCCGCGGTGCCCGACGAGCCGGACACGATGGCGCCCGCGTGGCCCATCGTCTTGCCTTCCGGCGCAGTGAATCCCGCGACGTAGCCGACGACCGGCTTGGACACGTTGGCCTTGATGTAGTCGGCCGCACGCTCCTCGGCGTCACCGCCGATCTCGCCGATCATCACGATGATCTTGGTCTCGGGGTCCTTCTCGAACGCCTCGATGGCGTCGATGTGGGTGGTGCCGATCACCGGGTCGCCGCCGATGCCGATGGCGGTCGAGAAGCCGAAATCGCGCAGCTCGAACATCATCTGGTAGGTCAGCGTGCCCGACTTGGACACCAGCCCGACGGGCCCGGTGCCGGTGATGTTGGCGGGGGTGATGCCGGCAAGCGCCTCACCCGGGGTGATGATGCCGGGACAGTTCGGCCCGATGATCCGCGTAATCGGACCTTTAGCTCCGCCTTTTTCCAAGTTATAGGCCCACGCATATGCGCTGTCCTGCACCGGGATTCCCTCGGTGATGACCACCAGAAGCGGGATCTCGGCGTCGATGCCCTCGATGATCGCGTCCTTGGCGAATTTCGGTGGCACGAAGACGACGGACACGTCGGCGCCGGTCTCCTTCATCGCCTCGGCGACGGTGCCGAACACCGGCAGCTCGATGTCCTTGCCGCCGGCGTCCTTGTGCGACACGGTGGTGCCGGCCTTGCGGGCGTTGACGCCGCCGACCAGCTGAGTGCCGGCCTTGAGCATGAGCGCGGTGTGCTTGGTGCCCTCGCCGCCGGTGATGCCCTGGACGATGACCTTTGAATCCTTGTTCAGGAATATAGACATTGGTCTGGTTCCTTCTTACTTGTTCGCCAGCTCGGCGGCTTTGTCGGCGCCGGCGTCCATGGTCTCGGCCTGGATCACCAGCGGGTGGTTGGCCTCGGCCAGGATGCGACGGCCTTCTTCGACGTTGTTGCCGTCGAGCCGGACCACGAGCGGCTTGTTGGCCTCGGCACCGAGGATCTTCAGCGCGCTCACGATTCCGTTGGCGACCGCGTCGCACGACGTGATGCCGCCGAACACGTTGACGAACACGCTCTTGACCTGCTTGTCGCCCAGGATGACATCCAGGCCCGCGGCCATCACCTCGGCCGATGCGCCACCGCCGATGTCCAGGAAGTTGGCCGGCTTGACCCCGCCGTGCTTCTCGCCCGCGTAGGCGACGACGTCGAGCGTCGACATGACCAGACCCGCGCCGTTACCGATGATGCCGACCTGGCCGTCGAGCTTGACGTAGTTGAGGTCGTGTTGCTTGGCCTTGAGCTCCAGCGGGTCGGTGGCGTCGCGGTCCTCGAACTCGGCGTGGCCCGGCTGACGGAAGTCGGCGTTGGCGTCCAGGGTCACCTTGCCGTCCAACGCCAGGATCCGATCCTTGGGATCGCGCACCAGCGGGTTGACCTCGACCAGGGTGGCGTCCTCGGCGACGAAGACATCCCACAGCTTGGAGATGGTGACCGCAGCGGCGTCCAGCACCTCGGCCGGCAGGTGGCCCTGCTCGGCGATGGAACGCGCGGTGGCCAGATCGACGCCCTTGACGGCGTTCACCGGCACCTTGGCGAGCCGGTCGGGTTTGGTGGCGGCCACCTCTTCGATCTCCATGCCGCCCTCTACCGAGCACATCGCCAGGTAGGTGCGGTTGGACCGATCGAGCAGGAAGGAGATGTAGTACTCCTCGGCGATGTCGCTGGCCTCGGCGACCAGCAGCTTCTTGACGACGTGGCCCTTGATGTCCAGCCCGAGGATCTTCTTGGCGTGCTCGTAGGCGTCTTCGGGGGTGGCCGCGTATTTGACGCCACCGGCCTTGCCGCGCCCACCGACCTTGACCTGCGCTTTGACCATCACCGGGGCACCGATCTCGGTGGCGATTTCCTTGGCGCCCTCAGCGGTGTCGGTCACCCGTCCAGGCGTGGTGGGCACGTTGTGTTTGGCGAATAATTCTTTGGCTTGATACTCGAAAAGGTCCATGGGCTCACTGTCTTCGTTCGGCTTATTACAAGGCCTATCGGGAGGTTTCTGGATGGGAGCTGCCGGAGTCGGCGACTCGCACGGTGGAACTGTATCCACACCCCGCATTGCTGCTAACGTCGCATCCCACCGATGTGGCTCAAGTCACCGGTTGTTAAGCAGTACGTAACGTGACTCGGGTCACAATGCCGGCGGGTTTAAGGACTAAGGTTGCCAGCCTTCGCGTGTTAGCGGATACCGTCTCAAGGTCCAGATAACGTTATGGTCACGATCCGAGGACATTTCAGATTGTCCCAGCACCGTTTAGCTCGCCGCTCCTCCGCGGTAGACGCAGCTCGCGTGAACCGAGGTCGCTGGCTGGACGAAAACCGCAGCGAAGTCACCGAAATCCTGCCGCTGGACGGCTTCGATTTCGGCGACCTCGATGATCTCCATGACTTCGGTGACCTCGACGATTTGGACTTCAGCAACGACTCCACCTTCGACAACGAAGAGCAAGTGCTGCTGGCCCCGGAGCTCGACGATCTAGACGAGATCGACAATCTTGCCCCGCTGTGGCTGGCCGATGCCATCACCGAGGTGATACCCCGGGTAACCGCGCAGCCCCACGCTCAACCCCGCCGTGATCTGCAGATCACCGACGTCATCGCCGTAGTCCGCGGCGGCGGGCAGCACCGCAAGGAGCCGACCAGCGCCGCCAAGGGGCGCCTGCTGATCTCGGCGATGGCCGCCGGCGCGGCGGCCGCGGCTGCCCACACCGCGACCACGCATGTCGAAGCCCCCAAGAGCGAAACGGTGCTGACGGCCAACGCCTCGGCGCTCAGCGGCGCGGCGGGCGGCAACGCCAGCCGCGGCGCCCAAGTCATTACCGTGCAGCCCGCGGCGCTCGTGGCGGTGCACAACGAGGAGTTCGCCAAGGGGTTGGCGTTCGCCAACGATCGGGCTCAGCGTGAGGCGCGACTTCAACAGCCCCTCTTCGTGATGCCGACAAAGGGCATTTTTACCTCGAATTTCGGGTACCGCTGGGGTGTGTTGCACGCCGGTATCGACCTCGCCAATGCGATCGGAACCCCGATCTATGCGGTGTCTGACGGCGTCGTGATCGACTCCGGCCCGACCGCCGGTTACGGAATGTGGGTCAAGCTGCGCCATGCCGATGGCACGGTCACGCTGTACGGCCACGTCAACACGACGCTGGTCAGCGTCGGCGAACAGGTGATGGCGGGCGACCAGATCGCCACCATCGGCAACCGGGGCAACTCCACCGGCCCGCACCTCCATTTCGAGGTGCTACTTGGCGGAACCGAACGCATTGATCCCGTGCCGTGGCTGGCCAACCGGGGCCTGTACGTCGGCAACTACTCCGGTTGATCCAATGACCGCGCCGGACGACCCCGCTGCAGCCGCAGACCCGCCCGAGCCCACCGAGCCACCGCCCGAGTCGCGGACGCGAATCATCCGGCGGGCGCCGACGGGGCCGTTGCCCACTATCGCCGATACCCGCACCACGCATATGCCCCGCCACGCGGCGGACGCGCAGGACGCCACCCGCTTGGCCCCGGAGGTCCAAGTGCCCGATGCACCGGCATCTGATGCGAGTGACCGGACGGCCGTCGCCGCGTCCGCCGTCACCATCGTCAGCGGGTGGGCCACGTCGGTAGTGGCCACCGTCCTGGTTACCGGTTACTGGGGATTTGACCGTCTGTTCAGCATTGCGGTCGTGTTTCTCGTTCTGGTCTTTGCCGCGACGACCATCACTGGCGTGATCCTGCTGTTGCAGCATCGCTCCATCGGGCGACCCCTCATCGTGGCCGGCGCGGTGGTCGCGCTGCTGACCTACGCCAGCGTGTTCATCGCGCAACCGGCGCACGTCGCGTGGATCGTGTACGCACTTCCGCTGTTGCCGATCGCCAGCGTGGTGCTGGCGTTGCACCCGCAAACCAAACGCTGGCTGGACGCCTGATTCGTCAGCCACTTTCGCGCCGAACGTGAACTGACGGCGAGAATTTCGCGATTTTTTCGCAGTGGGTTCACGCTCGGCGCAAGGCGCTAAAGCTTGCTGAGCGGGGCGTGGTTGTGCATCAACTTCACCCGGCCCGCGCTGCCGAAGTCGATCAGCGACATCGCCGATTCGCCGACGCCCGAGACTTCCTCAACCCGACCCAGCCCGTACTTGTCGTGCGTCACCCGATCGCCGGCCGCCAGCACCAGCAGCGGACGCTTGCCCGCGCCCGACCGGGCCGGCGACGAGCGTGGCGTACCAAATCGGCCGGCACCGGTGACGGGCGCACTGAACGACGGCGCGGGAGCGGTGCGCCGCCACTCGATGAGCTCCTGCGGGATCTCACGCAAGAAACGTGATTCCGGGTTCAGCATCGGCTGCCCCCAGGACGAACGGACGATCGCCCTGCTCACATATAACCGCTGACGGGCGCGGGTGATCCCGACGTAGGCCAGCCGCCGTTCCTCGGACAGTTCGGCAGGATCGTCCAGCGCACGCATATGCGGAAACATCCCGTCCTCCCATCCGGTGACAAATACCACTGGGAACTCCAAACCCTTCGCGGTGTGCAAGGTCATCAGCGTGACCACGCCCGCGGTGTTCTCCGGGATTTCGTCGGCGTCGGCTACCAGAGACACCCTTTCCAGAAAGGCCGCCAGCACCCCGGTGTCCGGCACATCCTCGTCGACGGGGGGCTCCGTCGACTCCTCGAGCACCGCGGCTTCGCTGATATCCAAAGCGCGGTCCGTGCTGAATTCGTGTGCGACGCTGACGAGTTCGTTGAGATTGTCCAGCCGCGCCAACTCCTGCGGATCGGTGGAGGATTCCAGCTCCCTGCGGTATCCGCTGCGCTCCAGAACCGACTCGACGAGCTCACCGAGGTCGTCATCGAGGTGCGACCGCAGTTCGTCGAGCAATTCGACGAACGCGGCGATCGACTTCTCCGCCCGGCTGTTCAGCATCGGAGACTTTGCCTTCGGCAGCGGCCTGCAGGGCATCGGCGAAGCTGGACCCGGTGTTCTCTGCATACACCGAGACACACGCCTCGGCACGATCGCCGATGCCTCGGCGCGGGGTGTTCAGGATGCGCCGCATGCTTACCGCATCGCCGGGGTTGTCCAGCACCCGCAGGTAGGCGACGATGTCGCGAATCTCCTTACGCTCGTAAAAGCGCACTCCCCCAACGACTTTGTACGGAATTCCGGCCCGGATGAACACCTCTTCCAACGACCGCGACGAATTGTTGGTGCGGTAGAAGACCGCCACATCGTTGTAGGTGATTTCGCCACGGTCGGCGAGCGCATCGATCTCTTCGGCCACGAACCGGGCCTCGTCGTGCTCGTTGTCTGCGACGTAGCCGACGATCAACTCCCCCGCGCCCTCGTCCGTCCACAGCCGCTTCTCGCGCCGTCCCGAGTTGCGGGCGATCACCGAGTTTGCCGCCGAGAGAATGTTTTGTGTCGACCGGTAATTCTGTTCCAGCAGAATCGTCTTGGCATCCGGATAGTCGCGTTCGAAGTCCTCGATGTTGCGAATCGTGGCACCGCGGAAAGCGTAGATCGACTGATCGGCGTCGCCGACGACGCACAGTTCGGCCGGCGGCACGTCATCCGTCGATTCCCCGGCGTCGCGACCTACCAATTCCCGCACCAAAACGTATTGCGCGTGGTTGGTGTCCTGGTACTCGTCGACCAGAACGTGCCGGAACCGTCGGCGGTAATACCCGGCGATCTCCGGGAAGGCCTGCAACACGGCAACGGTTTCGCCGATCAGGTCGTCGAAATCCAGCGCGTTGGCCGTCCGCAGCCGGCGCTGATACTCGCCGTAGACGGAGGCGACGATGTGCGCCAGGTCATCGGAGTCGCCCGACAGGTTGGCCATCGCCTGACCCGGGTCGATCAGCTCGTTTTTCAGGTTGGAGATGGCGTTGGACAGCAGCCGCGGCGAGTACCGCTTGATGTCCAGCCCCATGTCGCGGCCGATCATCTGCAGCAACCGACGCGAATCGTCGGCGTCATAGATCGAGAAATTGGAGTTGAGTCCCTCGATCAGGGACGCCTGATTACGCAAAATACGCACGCAGGTCGAGTGAAACGTGGACACCCACATCGCGCGGGCCCGGTTGCCGACCAGCCGCACGACACGTTCACGCATCTCGGCGGCGGCCTTGTTGGTGAAGGTGATGGCCAGCACCTGTCCGACCCCAACGCCCCGGGCGGCGATCAGGTAGGCGATCCGCCGTGTCAACACCGCCGTCTTGCCTGAACCGGCGCCGGCCACGATCAGCAGCGGCGAACCCTCATGCACCACCGCCTGGCGCTGTTGGGGGTTGAGGCCGTCGAGCAGTTGGTCTGCTTCGGGATTTGTATCAGTCGCGTGCACACTCATGTCTGTGCAAACTTACCGCCGACCGGTGACGACGCCGGTTTCCCGGTCCGGATACGAGGTCAGGCAATTTTGCACCTGCGCCGCCTTTGGTGGCACACTCGATTTATGCTCAACGCGCAGCGATTTTTCTACGGGTACCGGCCAGCGGTGCCCGTGGTCTAGCTGCTTCGCAGAGCCCCGCGGTCCGCTTCCGGATTCGGGGCTCGTCTCTTTTGTGAGGCCCGACATCGGATGAGACCAAAACCCCCACATCACGAGAACGCGGAGTTAGCCAAAATGAACATCGAGACGATCGAAACCGAACAGCCGGCAAACATCGACGACTTGCGCCTGGAGATCGACCAGTTGGACGCCGCGATCCTCGCCGCGGTAAAACGGCGGGCCGAAGTGTCCCAGGCGATCGGCAAGGTCCGGATGGCCTCCGGAGGCACCCGCCTGGTCCACAGCCGCGAGATGAAGGTCATCGAACGCTACAGCGAGCTCGGTCCGGAAGGTAAGGATCTGGCAATGCTGTTGTTGCGATTGGGCAGAGGACGACTCGGCCACTAATCCCGATTTTTGCCTGGTTGCGGTGATTCCGCCACCCGCTACAGGTGGCTGCGCCACACCCCACCGCACTAGGGTCAAACCATGACCTCCGTGCGAACGATCCCCGACATCACCGCGACCCCGGCGTGGGACGCGCTGCGCAGGCATCACGAACAGATCGGCGAGACCCACCTACGCCAGTTCTTCGACGACGACCCCGATCGCGGCCGCGAACTGACAGTTAATGTCGGCGACCTCTACATCGACTACAGCAAACACCGCGTCAGCCGCGAGACGCTGCGGCTGCTGATCGACCTGGCCCGGGCGGCCCACCTCGAAGAGCGCCGCGACGAGATGTTCTCCGGGGTGCACATCAACACCTCGGAGAACCGCGCGGTACTGCACACCGCGCTGCGACTGCCCCGGGACGCCAAGCTGGTCGTCGACGGCCAAAACGTCGTGGCGGACGTGCACGAGGTGCTCGACGCGATGGGCGACTTCACCGACCGGCTGCGTAACGGCGAATGGACCGGGGCCACCGGGAAACGCATCAAAACCGTCGTCAACATCGGCATCGGCGGTTCAGACCTGGGCCCGGTGATGGTCTACCAGGCGCTGCGCCACTACGCCGATGCCGGGATTTCGGCGCGCTTCGTCTCCAACGTCGACCCGGCCGACCTGGTCGCGAAGCTCGCCGACTTAGACCCCGCCACGACGCTTTTCATCGTCGCATCCAAGACGTTCACCACGTTGGAGACGCTGACCAACGCGACGGCCGCGCGCCGCTGGCTGACCGAAACGCTGGGCGACGGCGCGGTGTCGAAGCACTTCGTGGCGGTCTCGACCAACAAACGCCTGGTCGATGAGTTCGGCATCAACACCGACAACATGTTCGGGTTCTGGGATTGGGTCGGCGGGCGCTACTCGGTCGACTCGGCGATCGGGTTATCGGTGATGGCCGTAATCGGCCGGGAAGCCTTCGCCGATTTTCTGTCCGGGTTTCACATCATCGACCAACATTTCAAGACCGCGCCGCTGGAGTCCAACGCGCCTGCGCTCCTCGGCCTGATCGGCCTGTGGTACGCCAACTTCATGAACGCGCAATCGCGCGCCGTGCTGCCGTATTCGAATGACTTGTCGCGTTTTGCGGCCTACCTGCAGCAGCTGACCATGGAATCCAACGGCAAGTCGACGCGCGCCGACGGCACGCCGGTAACCACCGACACCGGCGACGTCTATTGGGGCGAACCGGGAACCAACGGCCAGCACGCTTTCTACCAATTGCTGCATCAGGGCACCCGGTTGGTGCCAGCCGATTTCATCGGATTCAGCCAGCCCACCGACGACCTGCCCACCATCGAGGGCACCGGCAGCATGCACGACTTGTTGATGAGCAATTTCTTCGCCCAGACCCAGGTGCTGGCGTTCGGCAAGACCGCCGAAGAAATCGCCGCCGAAGGCACCCCCGCAGATGTGGTGCCACATAAGGTGATGCCCGGCAACCGGCCGTCGACTTCGATCCTGGCGGACCGACTGACCCCGTCGGTGGTGGGCCAGCTGATCGCGCTCTACGAGCACCAGGTCTTTACCGCAGGTGTGGTCTGGGGCATCGACTCGTTCGACCAATGGGGTGTGGAACTGGGCAAGACGCAGGCCAAGGCGTTGCTTCCGGTGCTCACCAGCGACAGCTCGCCTGCGCCACAGTCGGACAGCTCGACCGATGCGCTGGTGCGTCGCTACCGGACGGAGCGGGGACGCACGAGCTAAGTTGCGCGAGCAGGCGCAAAAGCGCCCTCACGCGCGGCGTGTCGGGGGCTTTTGCGTCTGCTCGGCGTTCAGGCGAACCGTTTGGTCAATGGGGGCGGCAGCACCCGCATCAACTGCACCAGCGGCGCCCACGGCCAGCGCGGCACCACGGCCCGGCCGGGCTCGCGCTCGATAGCCGCGACCAGCGCCTTGACTCCAGTTTCGTTGTCTACCATCAACATTGTGCTGTTCGACTTGGCCGTCATCTCCGACTCGATGTAGCCGGGCTCGATAACCGAGACCTTGATCGGGCCCTTGGCGTACTCGGCGCGCAGCGACTCGCCCAGTGACGTCAACCCCGCTTTGCTTGCGCAGTAAGCGGCTTTGACGCCGGGCACACCCTTGTTGCCGAGCACCGAGGAGATGAGCACCAGATGGCCCGATCCGCTCGTGTGGAACATCTCCAGCGCCGTCTCGATCTGGACGAGCGCGGCAAGCAGGTTGGTCTCAATGGTCTTCTTGTTCGCCCAGAGCTTGCCGGATCCCAGCCGGCCTCCGCTGCCGATGCCGGCGTTGACGATGATGCGGTCGACGCCGCCGAGCTCATCGCTCAGCTCCGCGAACACCTTCGGCACCCGCTCGTGATCTCTGACGTCCAGCGCCGCCACCGCGATCTTGACAGCCGGATATTGCTGCACCAGTTCAGCTTTCAGTTCGTCGAGCCGGTCGGTACGCCGGGCGCACAGCGCCAGGTCGCGGCCCTTGGCGGCGAAGGAGCGCGCCATGCCGGCGCCCAGGCCGGAACTGGCACCGGTGATGAGGATCTTGTGGCGAGTCATCCGCGCAGCATATCGGCCGCACCGCCAGCGTCTCCACGCCCAGCGTCGAGTTTTTGGGCCAAAGTGGGCTTGGGCTCAAGTGATCGCTGCAACACCTCGTTGGTTCGAAGGGTGTTGCTTGATGGGTTAGAGACGGGTTTTCGTAGGTCTGGTCGTGTCCGGTTGCCGGAGTCGGTGCGCGAGGCGTTTTGGGTTGCGTTGCGGTCGGGGTTGTCGCCGACGGCTGCGGCAACGGTGGCTGGAGTTTCGGGACCTACAGGCAATGGGTGGGCCCGGGATGGCGGGTGGCAGACGAATGTCAAGCATTACGGAATGCGCTATCCGCAGACGGTGCGGGAGGCGTTCTGGGAGTCGGTGCGGTCGGGGTACGCACCGACACAGGCCGCGCAGCTCGCTGGTGTGTCCGAACGCACCGCTTTGCGCTGGGTACAACAGGCTGGGTACGTGCCGAGAACCGACTTCGTCCCGAGGACTCCTGTCCCTGTTCATGATGCGCCCGATGTTGCGCCAGCGCGGTCGATGTCTTTCACAGAACGCTGCCGGTTAGAGGATCTCTTGGAGGTAGGGTCCTCCTCGGCGAGGGCGGCAACCATGTTGGGCCGGCACCGCGCCACGATCAGCCGAGAGCGCCGTCGGGGTGCGACCGGGTCAGGGTATCGGGCGCGGGTGGGTCAGGACGCGGCTGATGTGCACGCTGGGCGTCCCAAAGCGCGCAAGCTCGACACCAATATGGCCTTGCGTGCCGAGGTTCTGCAACGCTTGAAGATGCGGAACAGTCCCGAGCAGATCGCGGGCCGGCTACGCCAGGACTTCCCCAACGATCCGGAGATGTGGGTGTCACCCGAAACGATCTATCAGGCCCTCTACGTTCAACCCCGCGGGGAACTGGCCCGCCAGGTCAAGGCGGCGTTGCGCAGCGGCCGGACACGTCGAAAAGCTCAGGGCCGCAAGAATACTGGAAGTGGTCAGCTGAAGGACATGGTCAACATCAGCGATCGTCCTGCCGAGGCCGATGACCGTGCCATTGAGGGCCACTGGGAGGGTGATCTGATCATCGGAGCCAACGGAGCATCAGCGATCGGCACCCTGGTCGAACGGACCACCGGCTTCGTGATGCTGCTGCACCTGCCCGGTGATCGCACTGCGGCTACCGTCGCTACGGCCATGACCGCCAAAATCCCAGAGCTTCCCGAGATCATGTGGCGGTCCCTGACTTGGGACCAAGGCAGCGAGATGGCACTGCACACCGCCATCACCGAAGCCACCGGCCTGCCGATCTACTTCTGCGATCCACACAGCCCCTGGCAGCGTGGCACCAACGAGAACACCAACGGATTGTTACGCCAGTACTTCCCTAAAGGAACCGACCTGTCGCTTCACGGCCCAGGCATCCTCGATAACGTCGCCGCCGAACTTAACGCCCGACCCCGCAAACGCCACAACTGGCGAACTCCTGCCGAAGAACTCCACCGGCTACTCTCAGACCCGTCCGCATTCGTTGCAGCGACCGGCTGAATTCAAGGGGCCAACCATCTAACAACTCCACGCTCGCGCGGGGAATTGTCGCCGGCGCCCGCGCGGCTATTTGAGCAGTCGTGACATGCGCCGGTCGGCCAGCAGCTTTCCCCCGGTCTGGCACGTCGGACAGTACTGAAAAGACTTGTCGGCGAACGACACTTCACGCACGGTGTCCCCGCACACCGGGCAGGGCAGCCCGGTACGCGCATGCACCCGCAACCCGGAGCGCTTCTCGCCTTTGAGCGTGGCGGCGCCCTGGCCGACTGATCGCTGCACCGCGTCCGTCAGCACCGACGCCATCGCGTCGTGCAGGGCGGCGAGCTGCTTGTCGGACAGCTTCCCGGCCGTGGCAAACGGTGAGATCTTGGCGGCATGCAGGATTTCGTCGCTGTAGGCGTTGCCGATGCCGGCGATCACCTTCTGGTCGGTGATGACCGTCTTGATCCGGCCGGTGTTGCCGGCCAGCAACGCCGCCAGTTGGTCGACACCGATATCCAGGGCATCTGGGCCGAGTGCGGCAATACCCGGCACCTGCTTGGGGTCTTCGACCAGCCACACGGCCAACCGCTTCTGGGTGCCGGCCTCGGTGAGGTCGAATCCCGGTGCGGTACCCGGGGTACCCAGGTGTACCCGCAACGCGATCGGCCCCTTGCCCGGCCGCAGCGGCGCCGCGGCCAGCTTGTCAGACCACCGCAACCAGCCGGCGCGCGACAAATGGGTGATCAACAACAGCTCTCCGGCCTGCAGCCCCAGGTACTTGCCCCACCGCTGCGCCCCGACCACCGTCTGACCCTGCAGCGCGTTGATCGGCGGATCGAACGTTTTCAGGACGGACAGGGCGGCGACGTCGATGCGACCGATTGTCAGGCCGACGGCATGCCGCCGCAAATGGTCGGCGAGCGCTTCGACCTCGGGGAGTTCGGGCACACATTCAGTGTGCCGATCTCAGCAGTACGCCGCTAGGTGCCCTTTCACCGTTGGCGTTATTGCCACCCGTGCTGCCCTGGCTAACCTGACTAAGGAGGCGCCCACCGAAACCAGCGGTGACCCCGTTACCGCCGCTGCCGCCGTTACCGGCAAGCCCCCCGCTTCCACCAAGCCCGGACGGCCAACCCCCAGCGCCACCAGTGCCGCCGGTGCTGGCCACCAGGCCGGGTTCGCCGACCGGACCGCCGGCACCGACGCCACCCGCTCCAGCGTTGCCCCCGGTGCCGACACCCCACAGACCCGCCGACCCGCCGATCGCGCCTGGTGCACCGTTGCCCCAGGTGCCGAAGAACCACCCGCTCGGACTGCCGGTGCCGGCGAAGTCCCCCGTCCCGCCCAGTACGTTAGCGCCGGCGCCGATCAGTGGGTGTCCGGTCAGCGTCTGCACCGGGGAGCTGGCCGCGCTCTGCAACTGTTGCATCGACGACGCGCCCTGCGCCTCTGTCGCCGCATATTGGGCGGCCCCGGCATTTACCTGTTGGACGAACTGCTGCTGGAACGATGTCATTTGAGCACTGATCGCCTGGTAGGCCTGGGCGTGCGCGCCGAAGAACCCCGCGACGGCGGCCGACACGTCATCGGCGCCCGCGGCCAGCACCCCCGTAGTCGGGGCCAAGGCCGCCAAATTGGAAGCATTCAGCGCGGAGCCAATGCTCGCCAAATCCGTGGCCGCCATAGCCACGGAATCCGGCGCCGCGTTGACAAACGACATTCCGACCTCCCATTGGCCTGGCCATCGCGCAGAATCGTATTGTGATCCATACCACGCACGAGTGCACTTCACTTAGCCCTGAGCGCCGACGTATCCGAAGCGTGATCGGCGCCGACGTGCCGGTGCAGTCGGCCGATGGTGCCTGCGACAGGCTCGTCCGGCGAGCTCGTCACCGGGCTGAAGTCTCTTGCTTTAACATCTAGTCGCCACCTCAAGTACCCGGTACCATCGGTATTGAGTACCTGGCGATCTCTTACCCACCGATGCGCTAAAGGAACACCAGCGATGACCACTGCGGTGAAATCCGGCGGGCCGAGCCGTGAAGAGTTCTCCGACCGCCTATTGAAGGGCTCGGTCAAAAAGTCGTACGAACCCATCGTCGACATCGACTGGGACGCCCCACTGGACCCGGACAAGTTCTACCTGCCGGCCACGCTGGTGTCCCTGTACGGCACCCCAATGTGGGACGAGATGACGCGCGAGCAACAAATCGAGCTGTCCCGCCAGGAACTGGCCAACACGCTATCGGCCGGGATCTGGTTCGAGAACACGCTCAACCAGGCGCTATTGCGCACCATCCTGCACGAGGACCCCACCAGCAATTCGACGCATTACAAGCTCACCGAACTGGGCGATGAGACCCGTCACATGGTCATGTTCGGCAAGGCCATCGAGCGGATCGGCGCCAAGCCGGTGCGTCCGCGGTTGTTCCACCGCATGATCATCAACGCGCTGCCCTTCGTGTTCCAGCGCGGTTCGATGCTGTGGGTCGCCGCCCTGATCGGCGAGGAGATCTTCGACTCGCTGCAACGCCAGATGATGGACGACCCGGAACTGCAACCGGTGATCCAGCGACTGATGCGGATTCACGTCACCGAAGAGGCCCGCCACATCCAATTCGCGCGGGACGGCGCCCGCAAACGGGTGCAGACCATGCCGCGGATCAACAAATGGTTCATGGCAAACATCAGCGGGCTCGGTGGCTACTTCTTCCGCTTCCTGTTCAGCAATCCGATCCCCTACGCCCGGACAGGTTTGGACGCCAAGCTGGCCCGAGCTACCGCGCGTAGCAGCCCGCACCGTCACGAAGTCCAGGTGGCGGGCTTCGCCCCGCTCGCAGCGTTTTTGACCGAGGTGGGCCTGTTGGGTCCGATCGCGCGCCGCAGCTGGAAACGCTGCGGGTTTCTGTGACGCGCCGCCACGTCATCGTCATTGGCGCAAGCGACGGCGGCCGGGCCGCCGCTGCCGAGTTGCGGGCGGCCGGGATCACTGATTTCGTCGTCCTCGACGAAGCACCAACCAGTTCGGTGTTCGACGACGCCACCGAGACCTGGGCGTTGCGGACGGCCACCGGCGAGATCCTGCAGGGCCGCGTCGTTATCGCGGCCGGGCAGCCGATTTACGTCCCGTGGGTCCCAGAGTTTCCTGGGTGCAATGACTTTCGAGGGGCGTCATTTTCCGCAGCGCAGTGGGATAGCGATTTCGACCCGGCCGGCAAGCACATCGCGGTCGTCGGCACCGATGCCAGCGCGGGCCACCACGTCGGGCGGCTCGTCGAATCGGCGGCCTCGGTCAGCATCTTCGCGCATGCACCCCGCCGATTTGTGCAGGAGCTGCCGCTGCCGGCGACCCGCGCGAGGCGCTGGCTGCGCCGTCACACACGACTGGCGCACCGTGATGGGCACCCCCGGCCCACTGCCGCGCAGGTCCCGTCTGCGATCGCCACCCTGACCCGGTCGGGCATCCGCACCGTCGATGGCATCGACCACGCCGTCGACGTCATCATTTACGGCACCGGATTCGCGATTCCCGATCAAATGAGTGCGGAGGCGCTCGTCGGCGTCGGCGGCCTGACGATCCGGCAAGCGTGGGCCGACGGCATGGAGCCCTACTTCGGGGTCGCCGTGCATGGTTTCCCGAACTACTTCTTCATCAGCGGACCGGATCTCAGCGCGCAGGCACGCTACGTCGTCGAGTGTGTCGGTGTCATGAAACGGACGGCCAGCACGCGCATTGAGCTGCGACGCAGCAGTCAACAAATGTTCAACGAGCGCGTGTGCCTGCAACCACCCCAGCCTCATCCGGTGTCGCGCGCGTTCGACACGTTCGGCCCTTTCTCCAGCGCAAGCGGCGAAAAAGAGACCTACGACGGGGACGCGACGCTACAGATAGCGGGCACCGGCCATCCTGTCCGCGTTCGGCTCGCCGGCCGCCTCGACCCGATCGACGGCCACTATCACTGGCAGGGAACGGTGTTCGGCTCCTTACCGGATGAAGTGCTCAAGCAGGCAAGTGCCGCGACCCTGTCGGTGGGCGAACGCAGCGCCCAGGCCCGCATCGTTGAAAGAACACCCTGGGGCACGCATTCCGTCGCGGGAGTAGGCGCTCCGCCGTATCCGCTCACCCAGCCCTGATTACGCGGAAACTGCAGCGTTTGGCGCCCCTCGCGCGTGGGTAACCACGTGTCGCTAACGAGAATGCATGGTCGGCCGGCGCGGAAGCGTTCCGACGAAGGGGTGGAACGCGGATGCCGGATCGCGGGATCGCGGTGGGCGCGGCGGCTAAGTCGCCCGTCGTTCGGCGTGCCGAGACGCGGCTGGCCGCGGACTTGAGCAGCCTGCGCGAGTCACGCCGCCTGGTCCGCGAGTGGCTGACGTCCTGGTCGCAAGCCGAGCTGATCCCGGTCGCTTTGGTCGTGGTCAACGTGTTCGTGGAAAACGTCCTGGAACACACCGGCGGTGCCCCGATGATGCGAATCGAGAGCGACGGCACGACTGCGACTATCGCGGTGTCTGATGACAGCGACGCGCCTGCGACTCGGCTGCCGTCGCCGCTGAGGGGCTTCGACGTGTCCGGCTTGGCGATCGTGGCAGCGTTGTCACGCAAGTGGGGCAGCACTGCCACCTCGTCCGGCAAGACGGTCTGGGCGGTCGTCGGCCCCGAGAACCAGCTCTAACCTGCTCACCCGGTTACGGGGGGACCCGACCGCGGGCCAAACTAGAACACGTTCTAATGTCGGGGGACGGCCGTTTCGGGCCACTCGTGCCCTTTCAGAGAAAGGCAGATACGACGTGCGGTTCAGCTATGCGGAGTCTATGACCGACTTCAGCTTCTACATCCCGCTGGCCAAAGCGGCGGAGGAAGCCGGCTACAGCAGCATGACGATCGCCGACAGCCTCGCGTACCCCTTCGAGTCCGACTCCAAGTACCCGTACACGCCCGACGGCAATCGCGAGTTCCTGGACGGTAAGGAGATTCGTTGAGACCTTCGTCCTGACCGCGGCCTTGGGCGCGGTGACGTCCACGCTGCGTTTCAACTTCTTCGTGCTCAAGCTGCCCGTCCGGCATCCGGCGCTGACTGCCAAGCAGGCGGGTTCGCTGGCCGTGCTGACCGGCAACCGGGTGGGATTCGGCGTGGGTACCAGCCCGTGGCCGGAAGACTACGAGCTGGTCGGCGTCCCCTTCGCCAAGCGCGGCAAGCGAATGGACGAATGCATCGAAATCGTCAAGGGCCTCACGACCGGCGAATACTTCGAGTTCCACGGCGAGTTCTACGACATCCCCAAGACCAAGATGTCCCCGGCTCCCACGCAGCCAATTCCGATCCTGGTCGGAGGGCACGCCGACGCCGCGCTGCGGCGCGCCGCACGCCTCGACGGCTGGATGCACGGCGGAGGCGGTGACCCCGAGGAACTCGACCAGCTCATCACCAAACTCAAGCGCTATCGCGAGGAAGAGGGGAAGACGGGCCCGTTCGAGATCCACGTCATCTCGGTCAGACGCCTACACCGTGGACGGCATCAAGCGCCTCGAGGACAAGGGCGTCACCGACGCCATCGTGGGCTTCCGCTGGCCCTACATCCAGGGACCAGATACCGAGCCGCTGGAGAATAAGATTCGCAACCTGGAAAAGTTTGCGGAGAAGGTGATTTCCAAAGTCTAAGCGTTACCTGGTCTTTAGAGGGAATCCCACTTCGGGGCCCGCTTTTCCATGTGCGCCTTGGCGGCCTCCACCGGATTGTTGGTGAAACCGGTGAGTATCTGGGTGCGGTTCTCGATCTCGATGGCGTGCCGCAGACTCGGCGCGTCCAGCGCCGCGTTCAGACCGATCTTGGTCTGCCACACGCCGTAGGCATTGTTCTCGGCGATCGAGCGGGCGAGCTTGAGCGCCGCCGGCATCAGGTCGTCTGGCGCCACCACCTCATGCGCCAGCTTGATCCGGTACGCCTCGTCCGCATCGATGATGCGACCGGTCAGCATGAGTTCGCGGGCCACCCCGGCGCCGACGATCTTGGGTAGCAGGTAGCTGGTGCCCATGTCCATCGACGAGAACCCCGCCTTGATGAACACCGAGCCGAATCGCGCCTGCTCGGACGCGATCCGGATATCGCTGACCAGCGTGAACGCCAGCCCGCCTCCGACGGCGACACCGTTGACCGCGGCGATCACCGGGATGTCCAGCTCGTAGATCCGGGTGTATAAACCGGCCAGCCGAACCTGGGCGTCGTAGTTGATCTTGAACGGCGGGGTCTGCGGGCTCGCCGGCGTGGTCCAGGCCTGCCCAGTGCCGCTCAGGTCGGCGCCGGCACAGAATCCGCGCCCGGCGCCGGTGAGGATCGCGACCCGGTACTGGCCGCCGCTGAGCACATCCAAGGCTTCGTCGACGCCGTCGATCAGCGCTCCGTCGATGGCATTGAGGCGCTCCGGGCGATTCAGGGTGACGCAGGCAATGCCGTCCTCAAGAGTTTCGAATTTCACGGGGGGTTCCGCTGCCGCCATACCTAAACCCTAGGCGAAGTGGGTTTTTGCCGAAGAGACCTCCCTTCAAATAAGGCGAGTTTGAGCGGACACCGATAAACGGAGCAAACCCAGCTTCGACGAATTTGTGGATGGTCGTCCGTCCGTGAGCTTGGACCGGTGTACGCACATGTCACGCGCATCTCACCGTCGCGCACCAACAGCCACTTACTTCGTAGTGTTTCGGAAGCACCTACCGCACTGCACATCTCACACTTACCCAGTGGGCGACGGAGTGTTCAAACCCGGCGAACCGGGACGGGGTCAGATCGGCGTCGCACACAACCAACCATGAGTCAGCTGAAAATAGCTGGGATCTAACTGGGGATTGCCTGACAATTACTGGTAATGTATTGAACAATCATCAAGCACGCGTTGGGATTTCGCCTGCTAAGTTAAGCACAAGTAACGCTTGTTAAAAACACAGGGCGGGATGTGTTAGCGATCACAACAGAGTTGCGCTGCGTCCGATCGCTCGCTATACCTAAAGCGACACAACAATTTTCATAACCGGTGATCTGGGGGAACCCAGGTCACCTAGTTGTGTATTGAAAACTTGCACGCACACGTTTCCGCGGATCGAATCTCGGATTTAGGGGGCATAATGACGTCCAACCACGTCGCCGGACTGCTGTTCTCTTTGGCGGCGATCGTCGTCACGGCGTGGCTGTTCGGCGCGATTGCGCGAAAACTCGGTCAACCGGCGGTGATTGGAGAGATCGCCGGCGGCATCCTGATGGGTCCCACCCTGTTCGGCGGAGCGATCTCGAACTTCTTATTTCCGACCGATATCCGACCGATCCTGGGCATGCTGGCCGGTGTCGGGGTGGCCATATTCATGTTCCTGGTCGGTGTCGAAACCGAACCCAATGCCGTGCGAGAGCAGGGCGGGACCACCCTGGCAATCTCGTTGACGTCGGTCGTACTGCCATTCGGGCTTGGCGTGTGTCTAGCGCTGTATCTACTGCCGAGACATCCAACCCACAGCCGGATAGGTTTCATTCTGCTGATCGGCATCGTGATGTCGGTGACGGCGTTTCCGGTGCTGGCGCGAATACTGGCCGACCGGGGCATGCTTCGCACCCAGGTGGGGCGCCTCGCTGTGGCCTGCGCCGCAATCGCCGACTTGCTGGCGTGGTCGTTATTGGCAGTGGCCGTAGCCTTGATGGGGATAAACCGAACCGAATGGCGAATTCTTCTGCTGGTTCCCTACATTGCCGTGATGATCTGGGTCGTGCGGCCGTTGTTGAACATGATGGCCAAATCCCACGCCGAAAACGGTGAACTCACTCTCTCAGCACTCGCCGCGATACTCACCGGATTACTCGCATCGGCAGGCTTCACCGAGTGGATCGGTCTGCACTACATTTTCGGCGCCTTTGCGTTCGGTATCGCGATGCCTCGCGAAAACGCGGCCGATCTCTTGTCCGAACTGCAGGACAAAATGGGCAAATTCTGCAGCGTACTTTTACTGCCGGCATTCTTCATCGTCTCCGGGTTCACGGTCAATTTGTCATCAATCAAAGGCGCAGCCCTCGGTGAACTCGGCTTGATCCTGCTCGTCGCCATCGGCGGTAAGTTCGGCACATTCTTCGCGGCCCGCGCCGCCCACCTCTCTAACAGAGACGCGGGAGCGCTTGCGGCACTGAGCAATACGCGTGGACTCACCGAGCTGATCATCCTCACACTCGGACTCAAACTGGGCGTCTTTGATACCTCGCTCTATTCGATGCTGGTGTTGATGGCGGTCATCACCACGGCGATGACGTGTCCGATATTGCAGCTGATCTACCCGGCGCACTTTATCAAGGAAGAGGCCCAGGATCCCTCGATCGAGGACGACGCGCAGGATGTCCCGGTCGAGGACGAAGTAGAGCTTCGGCAGGTGTCGCGTGGCCGGGTGCCTGAAGTATTTTCCCGGCTTCTGTTAGGGCAATCGCGTTGACTCAGGGGCAGACGGGACTCGAGCCCGTGACTAATGGATCACGGGCGCATAGCCCTGAAACGGTCTCTTCGCGCGAGGCAACGCGCCGGCAACCGAAGATTCGCGGTCGGCGGTGGTGGCCACGCACGAAACTCGGCGTCACCACCCTGGTGGGCATGTTGATCTGCGCGGTACTCGCGTCGACCGTTCTGTACATCGATGGCGAAGGGGCCGGACGCGTCAAAAGTCATGGGGCACCTACCAAAAGCGGCACAACCGTGACATTCAATGTGGCAATTATTCAAAACAGCTACAGCGAGCTCGTCGGCGACCTCATCGTTAAGCCCGGACCCGAGTTGTTAGATCCGGCGACCGACGGCCTCAAGCAAGACCTCACGGTGGCTGTCACCTCCACCACAACACCGGTCAAGCGCACCTGGTCCAAGGGCATGTTGCCTGGCGTTTTCCCTGTTTCGCTCACCGTGGCGCGCGACGTCGAACGCTGGCCATTCGATACCTACTACACCGGGCCGGTCACGGTCAGCCTGTTCACGGGCACGGACGCGCCGGAACGCGCCGACGTGACATTCGTCGATCGGCTGACCGGCTGGAACGTCCAAGTGAATCGCGTGAATGACGCCAGTCCGACGTCACCCTATGTCGTCAATTTGGAGCGATCCGCGAGCACGATGCTGTTCGCGCTCGTCATCCTTCTCATTTTCGTCGCGATCGCGGCACTTGCCCTGTTTGTTGCGATTCTGACGTATCGCGACCCATCGAAGTTTCAGTCGCCGCTGACAACCTGGTATGCGGCGATGCTATTTGCGGTAGTACCGCTGAGAAACGCCCTCCCAGGCTCACCGGTGTTCGGAAGCTGGATCGATCTCACGATTGTTTTGTGGGTACTGGTGGCTTTGGTGATCTCGATGCTGCTCTACATCGCAGCCTGGGCGCGATGGACATCGAAGAAGACCACCTGAGACCAGCCGCACACCGCGTAACCACCGGAGCGCAATGACCCCCGGCCGCGTTTGCGGGTGAAGAAATGATCAGAACCGTTTAAAAAGGCCCCAAGATGAATTTCGAGGGCCTGATGATGTCTCTAGGCACGTCCAGGCCGCGCTTGCCAACCTCGCGTTGCGCGGGCGCTACCTCATCCAGGGAAGCTTCCAGCTTGTCATCAAATGGCGCTGTGGCCTGCGCGTTCTTGGCGAACTTGCTCTTACTGCTCACTCTTACCTTTTGGCTAGTCATCGTTGACCCTCCTCTTAGCTGCAAAACTCTACGGCAATTTACTGCGCACGCCCACAAAACTCCTCCGTCGGATCGCGTCAGCGCCGCCGCCTCTGCATCGAAGTAGCCGGTTAGCCGCGTTTGGCCAACCAATCGGCCTGCATCATCAACAGCGCCATTATCTCCAGTTGCGGGGTGTTGGGGTCGAGTTCGCGGTAACGCTGATACACGTTGACGACGACCCGTTCGGCGTCCAGCCAGCCCGCGTATTCGCCGAGTTCGATGGTGTCGGCGGCCTCGGCCCACGACACACCTTTACGGTAAGCGGCCTCTGCCTGTTCGGCGACGTGAGCGAGATAGCCCCGTACCGCGCGGATCCCGTCCGGGTCGGTGACCGGACCATGCCCGGGCACCACGATCGGTGCGTCCAACGCGATCATAGCGTCGCAGGCCGCAACCCAATTGGCGATCGGCCCGGCCCAGACGATCGGTGTGCACCCGATGAACAGCAAGTCCCCACCGAACAACACCCCCGCGTCGGGCACGTGCACGACGGAGTCCGCAGCGGTGTGCGCGGGACCGAGGTTCAGCATGTTGATCTGTCGGCCGCCGACGTCGATGGTGAGGTCGCGGCCGAACGTCTGGTCGGCATTACGCAGCGTGATACCGCTGAAGTCAAAGTGCCCGAACCGGTCTCGCGCGTAACGGGTTGCGACCGGGCCGAGGTTGGCGGTTTGCGCCATGGCCAGCATCTCGGGCGCTATGCCGTGCGCGATCTCCTCGGCTGTGGCCTCGGCGGCGATGATCCGCACCGATCGGTCCAGCAGCTGGTTGCCGTGGGTGTGGTCCCCGTTCGAGTGGGTGATCAATGCATCGGTGATCGGCGCGCGCTCGGTTATCGGACTCATCGCGGTGAGCATTTCGCGGGTCAGCGCCAGGTCGAACAGGGTATCCACCAGCAGGGACGCGCCGTCACCGGCGACCAGACCGGCATTGCTCCAGCCGTAGCCCCCGTCCGGCAGCATCCACGCCCACACCCGGTCGGCGACCTCGTGCAGCCCGCGCGTGTAGGGCATCCGCGCTGGGGCGCGGTTGACGCGCGTCGGGGCGGGCGCGGCATCCGGATTTGGTCGGGCGGCCAACGCGTGTGGGGCGCTGCTGGCACGGATGGTTTGCCGCGTCTCCCCCAGCCCCTGGACTTGCAGAGTGACGACGTCACCGTCGTGCAGCCAACCCGGGAACGATTCCAGCGCCGCCGGATTGAGGTGCTCGACCAGCGTGCAGGTCGGCACCGTGCCGGAGCCGATAACGTCGCCGGGGGTCAGCGTCACCCCGCGTGAGGCATAGGAGATGACTTCACCAAAGGTCCAGTCCATCTGGGCGGTCGACCCCGAACCGATCACGGTTTCGTTGACCAGTGCGGTCACCTGCATGCTCAGCTTGCCAGGATGTGAGGGGTGCCGGTACGGCTCCAGCTCGTCGGGCGTGACCAGGTAGGGGCCCAAGGTCACGCCGCTGTCCTTGCCTTTGCCCTGTCCGATTGCCAGTTGGTTGTCCAGCTGCTGCAGGTCGCGTGCCGACCAGTCGTTGAAGATCATGTAGCCGATGATGGCCTGGTCCGCTTGCTCGACCGTCAGGTCTTTGCCGCTCACCCCGATGACCGCGGCGATCTCCAATTCGAAGTCCTGCCAGGCACTCCCGGGAGCCGTCGGCGCGTCGTCATAGGGCCCGAGGACAGTAGCCGGGCAGGCAAAGTAAAACGCGGGAATGCGGTACCAGGTATCGCTGAGTACCCGGCCGCCACCCAGCGCGGCCTGGCAGTTGCGCATATGGTCCAAAAAGCACAGGGAGTCGCGGATCGAAGGCGGGCGCGGGATCGGCGCCATCAACGTCACGTCGTCCAGGCGCACCGTCGACGCCGAACGCAGCGCCTCCTCACCGGCTGCACGCAATCCGCCGGCACCGCGCCCGATCAACTCCAGCAACGTCACACCCGGCGGCACGGCGTGAATCACGTCGCCGGACAGTACCCCGGTGCGTTCGGCGACGTCATTCTGGTCATCTCTATAAGTAACCCACTTCATTCGCGTACCACCTCACTTGGTTTCTTGTCTGGCCGCAGCCCGCGCCAGCTCGGCTGGCGCAGCCGGTTATCCGGAGTCCATTCGCTGTAGCGCACTTCGCCCACCAGCACCGGCCGCACAAACGTCACGGCTTTGGCTTCACGTGCGGGAAGCGCTGTGTCGAAGGGTGATTCGCCGGTGTGCAACGGCTCAAGTGTCTTCTTGAGGCTGGCCAGGTCACGTTCGGTGAAGCCGGTACCGACCCGCCCGGCGAACTGCAGGCCGCCGGCACCGGGTATGCCCATCAGCAGGGAACCGATGCCACTGGTGCGCCCGCCTTCGCCGGCCCGCCAGCCGCCGATCACGACTTCCTGAGTGTTCCAATGCTTGTCCTTGACCCACGCAGCCGATCGCCTGCCCGGCTGATAAGTGGAGTCGCGCCTTTTCGCAACCACGCCTTCCCAGCCGTGTTCGCGAGAGTGCTCGAGCGCTTCGGCACCGTCGCCGGACAGTAGGTCGGGGACGGTAAAGCCGCCTGTACCCGCCAGGGTTTCCAGCAGCTTTCGCCTGTCCGCGTATTTGACCCGCAGCAGTGACCGGCCGTCCAGGTAAAGCACGTCGAATGCCCAATACTCGATGCGGGTGGCGCGGCCCCGGTTTTGCATCTCGTTGAAGCTGGGCACACCGGACTTGCCGAGGGCGACGACCTCGCCGTCGAGCACCACGTGGTGGTCGGCGAGATCGACTGCCAGCGAGCCCAATTGCGGATACTCCCCGGTGACGTCACGTCCGCTGCGGGACCGCAGCCGCATCGTGCCGTGATCGGCCTCGGACAGAAGTCGGTACCCATCCCACTTGCCTTCGAAAGCCCACTGACCCGACTTCAGGGCCACCACCGAACCGTGCGTCGCGAGCATCGGGGCGATCTCATCGAAAGCGAAGACATTCTGCTCCTTCATTCGGTGCGCCAGCCACTGATCACCCTTGGTCTGAATCAACGCGTAGCGCCCGGAGATCCGGCCACCGTGCAGAGTGACGATCACCTCCCCTTTTTCGGCCCCCTCGGGAGAGTCGTTGAACTTCTCGGTGTCGTAGGTTCCGGAGTCCCAAATGACCACCTTGCCGGCACCGTATTCGCCCTTGGGGATGTTGCCCTCGAAGGTGGCGTATTCCAGCGGGTGATCCTCGGTGTGCACCGCAAGATGGTTGACCGACGTGGTGTCGGGCAGATTCTTCGGCACCGCCCACGACACCAGCACTCCGTTTCGTTCCAGGCGGAAGTCGTAGTGCAGCCGCCTGGCGTGGTGCTCCTGGATGACGAACGTATTATCCTGTCCGGTAGCCGGTTTCGATTTTGGGACGGGCTCCGGGGTCTTCGATGCGTCGCGCATGCCGCGGTATTTGGTCAGCCGATCAGGGCCTAGGGCGGCGGTGGCCGAGGCGTCCAGCGCCTCCAGCAGATCGCCGTAACGGTCGACCCGGGTGAGCACTTCGTCGTAGCGCAGTTGGCCCAGTGCGGGGTCGTCGAGTTCCTCCCAGCGCCGGGGTGCTGCGACCGTCGGACGCTCGCGGCCGCGCAGTGAATAGGGTGCGATGGTGGTCTTTGAGCCGCTGTTCTGGCTCCAGTCAAGGAAGACCTTGCCGGCCCGCAGGCTTTTCGTCATGGTCGAGGTGACCAATTTGGGCATCGCCTTTTCCAGCTGCTGGGCAACGCGTTTGGCGAGGATGGTGGCACCTTGGCTGCTCACCGGCTCGTCCAGCGGCGTGTAGAGATGCAGCCCCTTGCTGCCGCTGGTGAGCGGGTACGTGGTCAGCCCGATGTCGGTGATGAGATCCCGGACGGCGCGGGCCACCTCGGCCAGCCGGGCCATCGTCACGCCGTCTCCCGGGTCCAGGTCGAACACCAACCGTGTTGCCGGGCCGGGCTTGAGTTCTTGCTCCGCGCCTCGGGTCCACTCGGTGACGAACCGCCACTGCGGAACGTGCACCTCGAGCGCCGCCTGTTGTGCGATCCAGGCCAGCGCCTCTGGGCTGTCGATGATCGGATAGGTAGTCGTTCCGGACTTGTGGGTAACGCCCGCGCGCGGCAGCCAGTCGGGCGCCGACGACGCCAGTTGCTTTTCGAAGAATGAAGCTGCCTCGACGCCGTTGGGCCAGCGCTTGCGCGTAGCCGGGCGGCCGGCGATGTGCGGCACCATCACGGCGGCGATGCGGGTGTAGTAGTCGAAGACATCGCTCTTCGTGGTGTTGGTTGCCGGGTAGAGCACCTTGTCGGCGTTGGTCAGCTTCACCAATGGCGCCATGTTGTCAACCTACGCGTTTCAGCACTGAGAGCGCTTTGCCCACCGACTATCGCCCGCATTCCGAGCGCTGGGGGGTCACCGGCATCAGTCTGTACACCGTCGTACCCCGAGCTACGCGGGGTTCCCGGAATTGCGGAGCGCTTGGGCGGCATGATTGCGGATGTCGACGAGAGCGGTGTGGTACCCACGCTGCGTGCCGCGATGCGCAACGACGAGCGGGAGCTGGTGTCGCGATGACCAATGACCTCTATGGGCTGACCTTTGTTCGCGCATTCGACCCGGCGCCGATAACGACCTTGCTCTGCGACGCAGACGACAACCTGTTTCCTTCGGAGCATCCGGCGTTCGAGGCGTCGACCGAGGTGACGAATCGTTTACTGGCCAGGTTCGGCGTGGCGGCTCCGCTCAGCGCCGAAGAGTTGCGTAAGCGGGCGGCCGGGAAGAACTTCCGTGCCGCGGCTCTCGAGCTGGCGGTGCAGTGCGAAGTGCCGCTCGATCAGGCGTTGGCCCAGGGCCGTCCCGCTGCGGCGGTGGCCACTGCCAGCGACTTCGCCCGCGGTAACGCGCTGTCCGCCGAGGAACTCGAGCAGTGGGTGCGCGAGGAGCGTGAACGGGTCACCGCGCATCTGGCTGTCACCCTGACACCCGATCCGCAGGTGCTGGAGCCATTGCGAGACCTCGCGATGCACTACGCACTCGCAGCAGTCAGCTCCAGCGCAAGCGAGCGTCTGCATGCCTGCTTCAGTGCGACCGGCCTCGACTCGCTGATACCGGCGGCAGCGACCTTCAGCGCGGAAGATTCTCTTCCGGCGCCGACGAGTAAACCCGACCCCGCGGTGTACCTGCACTCCGGCGAAATCCTGGGCGTGGCGGCTCATCAAGGTCTGGCCGTCGAAGACTCCGTGGCCGGCGTCAGCTCCGCGGTCGCAGCCGGCTACGCGACCATCGGTAATCTGATATTCGTGCTACCCGACGAAAGGCACAGCCGCCGTGCGGAATTGATTGACGCTGGCGCCGTCGCGATCACCGATTCGTGGCGTCTTCTCGCCGATTTCCTGCTCTTCTCGACGGCGACCAGTTCAGGATCACGGCGCACCTAGACGTCCGTTGCGCGTCCGCTAACCGCTCGACGTACTGTCGAGGGGTGGGAGTCCGATGACGATCCGGGCGACAGCCCGGGGAGGACTTGGCGATTTTATGGCTGACGTGATGAACCAGAAGAATGCAGCGCCGACCACGCTGCCGATCACTACGCCGACCTACGACCGTGCTGACATCAGCGTCGGCATCGCGCACATCGGGACCGGTCACTTTCACCGGGCGCACCAGGCAATGTACATCGACCTGTTGCTGAACCAGGGCCTCGCGCGCGAGTGGGGTATCTGCGGTGTCGGCGTGATGCCTGGCGACCGGACGATGCGTGACGTTCTGACTGACCAGGCCGGGCTGTACACGCTGGTTCTCGATCACCCTGACACCAGTCGGGAAGCACATGTGATCGGCTCGATTATCGATTACCGATACGCCCCCGACGATCCGGAGGCAGCGGTCGAGTTACTGGCCGCACCGTCCACCCGGATTATCTCGCTGACCATCACGGAGGGCGGTTACCGCGACCCGGACGGACCGGCATTCGCGTTGATCACCGAGGCCCTGGACCGCCGCCGCCGCCGCGGGATCGCCGCGCCGACGGTCGTATCGTGCGACAACATCGAGAACAACGGTGGGATCGCGCGACGGGCCGTCCACGCGAACGCCCAGAGGCGAGATCCCGCGCTCGCGGAGTGGGTGGCCGAACACGTCCGGTTCCCGAGTTCGATGGTCGACCGCATCACGCCGGCCACAACGCTGCAGATGGCCGAGTCGGTGCGGCGCGACTTCGGTGTCGACGACCGGTGGCCGGTGTTGGCCGAGCCATTCAGCGCGTGGGTGCTCGAAGACGACTTCGCCGACGGCAGGCCGCCGTTGGAGGAGGCGGGCGTGCTGCTGGTCGACGATGTCGTCCCGTACGAATTGATGAAGCTTCGGATGCTGAACGCGGGGCACCAGTCACTGTGTTACTTCGCGCATCTCTGTGGCTTCACGTACGTCCACGAGGCGGCGGGCGACCCGTTGTTCGCCGAATTCTTGCTCGCCTACTTTGATTCCGAGGCGATCCCGACGCTGCCTCCGGTGCCCGGGATCGACCTACACGATTACAGCCGCAAACTGGTCGAGCGGTTCACCAACGCGGGCGTGCGCGATACCGTTGCGCGGTTGTGCGCGTACTCGTCGGACCGCATCCCGAAATGGCTGCTACCGGTGATTTATGACAACTTGGCCAGCGATGGTTCGGTTCGGCTTGCGGCAGCAACTGTGGCAAGCTGGGCCCGCTACTCCGAGGGTGCCGACGAGCGGGGCGAACCGGTAGAGGTGGTGGACCAACTGGCGGACTCGCTGGTGCCGATCGCCCGGTCGCAGCACAAGAATCCCACCGCATTCATCGAAATCAACGCTTTGTTTGGCGATCTGGCGCAAAAGCCGCGTTTCGTCCAGGCATATCGCTGGGCTTTGGAATCGTTGCACCACAAGGGAGCTCGGGCAACGCTGGAAGCGTTACTGCGATGAGCCGCGGGCTGGTGATCGGCGAGTCGCTGATCGATATCGTCGACAGCGACGAGCATGTCGGTGGCAGTCCGCTCAACGTCGCGGTTGGACTAGGCAGGCTGGGCCGCGACGTCGACTTCTTGACCTACGTCGCCGACGACTCGTACGGCCGGCGCATCATCGACTATGTCGAAGCCGCGACGGTGCGACTACTTCCGGAAAGCCTGACTGCGGAACGCACGGCGACGGCGCGGTCAACCATCGCGAAAGACGGCTCGGCTGAATATGCGTTCGATCTGGACTGGCGGCTTTCCGGAACGCCCCCGGTAGCGCCTCCGCTTTTCGTGCACACCGGATCGATTGCGGCAGTGAAGGATCCAGGGTGCTTGGCGGTCTCGGCGTTGATCGACGCCTATCACGTCTCGACCACAGTCACCTTCGACCCCAACGTGCGACCGTCGCTGATCGCCGATCGGGAACTGGCCATCGCACGCATGGAACATCTCATCGAACGCAGCGACATCGTGAAAGTCAGCGAAGAAGACCTGCGCTGGATCGACCCCACGCGCCCACCCGAGCAGATCGCGGATATGTGGCTGGGGTTGGGTCCCGCCATCGTGGCGGTGACGATGGCCGAACGCGGCGCGGCGGCCTTCTGCGCAGCAGGAGTCGCACGGGTCCCAATACGCGCGGTGCGCGTAGTCGACACAGTCGGCGCCGGTGACTCCTTCATGGCCGGTCTGCTCGACGCGCTCTGGGGATCGGGTTTGCTGGGTGGCGACCGCCGAGGCGCTCTCGCCCGCATCGAGCCCGAAACGTTGACCGCCGCGCTACACAGGGCGAGCGTGGCGGCGGCGCTGACCGTGGGCCGGGCCGGCGCCGACTTGCCCGATCGGGCAGCGTTGAACGCCGCGACGCATTCCCACTAGCCACGTTTCGCCTGCATTTCGCCCACAACGGGCCTGCCGTGCTGTTTTGCCACCGGCGGTATGGGCATACTGACTGCATGCGCTCCATCTGGAAGGGTTCGATCGCGTTCGGCCTGGTGAACGTCCCGGTCAAGGTGTACAGCGCCACCGAGGACCACGACATCAAGTTCCATCAGGTGCACGCCAAGGACAACGGGCGCATCCGCTACAAGCGCGTTTGCGAGGCGGACGGCGAGGTGGTCGAGTACGGCGACATCGCCCGGGCTTACGAGTCCGACGACGGCCAGATGGTGGTGATCACCGACGACGACATTTCCACGTTGCCCGAGGAGCGCAGCCGCGAGATCGAGGTACTGGAGTTCGTCCCCGCCGCCGAAGTCGACCCGATGTTGTTCGACCGTAGTTACTTCCTGGAACCGGATTCCAAATCGTCGAAATCCTATGTGCTGTTGGCCAAGACGCTCGCCGAGACGGATCGGATGGCGATCGTTCACTTCACGTTGCGCAATAAGACGCGGTTGGCTGCGTTGCGCGTCAAGGACTTTGGAAAGCGTGAGGTGATGGTCGTGCACACACTCCTATGGCCCGACGAGATCCGCGACCCCGACTTTCCCGTGCTGGATAAGGAAGTGGAGATCAAGCCGGCCGAGCTGAAGATGGCCGGGCAGGTGGTGGAATCGATGGCCGACGAATTCAATCCGGACCGCTATCACGACACCTATCAGGAGCAGCTGCAAGAACTGGTCGACGCGAAACTTGCGGGCGGGGAGGCATTTACCACCGAGGACAAACCGGCACAGTTGGACGAGACCGAAGATGTCTCCGACCTGCTGGCCAAGCTGGAGGCCAGCGTTAAGGCGCGCTCGGGTGACCGAAAGGCGCCAGACAAGGCACCAGCGAAAAAGGCGCCGGCGAAAAAGACGGTCGCGAAGAAGGCGCCCGCCAAAAAGGCGCCCGCGAAAGCGGCCTCGAAATCCTGAGCGCCGGGCGAATTCCCGTCACGCCCTGAGGTACGAGCGTGTCCCGCGCTGGCGGGTTGCCAGGAATCGAATCGCCCAGGCCGCCACGTTGATCACCGCGACAATGATGATCAGCGTCAACGCTGAGCCCCACACCCGCAAAAACCCGGCGTGTTCGGGGTTGGTGAGCTCCGTGTAGATCAGCAGCGGCAGCGACGCCATGTTGCCGTCGAACATGTCGAAATTGATCGAGCGGCTGTACCCGACCAGCACCAGAACCGGTGCGGTTTCACCGATGACGCGGGCGATCGACAACAAGACACCGGACACCATCCCAGGCGTCGCGATCGGGAAGACAATCCGCACGATCGTCTTCCATTTGGTTACACCCAACGCATAGCTGGCTTCTCGCAGTTCGTCGGGCACCAACCTGAGCATCTCCTCGGCGGACCGCACCACCAGCGGAACCATCAGCACGACCAGCGCCAACGAGACCGCGAAGCCGCACTGCTGGAATCCCAGGGTGGCGATCCAAAGGCTGAAGATGAACAGCGCCGCGACGATTGAGGGCACGCCGGCGAGCACGTCGACCATGAAAGTGGTCACTCGCGCCAGTCGGGAAGAGCCGTACTCGACCAAGAACACCGCGGTCATCAAGCCCAGCGGCACCGCGATAATCGCGGCCATGCCCGCTTGCGCCAGCGTCCCGTACACCGCGTGGTACACCCCGCCGGCAAACTCTTCTGGCAGCACGCCGCGCAGCGAGTGGGTCCACCAGCCCGACCGGGTTATCGCGTACCAGCCGCGTGCGACCACAACTGAAAGCACCCAGCCAAGCGGTACCAACGCGATGAGAAACGACGCAAGGAAAAACAGGGTTGCGATGTGATTTTTGATCCGCCGTCGAACCGCGACCGGTCGAAGCACCTCCGCCTTCACGGGCTTTTCCAGCACGTCGAAATTCATCCATTGACCTTTCCGCCGGCGATCACCCGTGCGGCCGCATTGACGATAAAGGTCAGGACAAACAGCGCGAGCCCCGCGGAGATGTAGGCCCCGGTGGGTAGCGGCTCACTGAATTCAGATGCGGCGGAGGCGATCTTGGAAGCGAAGGTGTAGCCGCCGTCGAACACTGACCAGTGCCCCGGGTGAGCAGCCGATCGCAGGATGATCAGCACTGCCACGGTTTCTCCCAGAGCGCGGCCCAGCCCCAGCATCGACGCGGCGATGACACCACTGCGACCGAAAGGCAATACCGTCATCCGCACCACCTCCCACTTCGTCGCGCCCAGCGCCAACGCCGCTTCGATCTGGATACGCGGGGTCTGCCGGAACACTTCGCGCGATACCGAGGTGATGATCGGCAGGATCATCGCCGAAAGCACGATGCCGGCGGTGAAGATCGTGCCACCGCCGGCCAGGGAGACGTTTCCTTGCTTGAACAGAAACAACCAGTCCAGATTACGGTTGAGAAACGCGGCGAATGGCTCGACCGCCGGTGCCAACACGAAAATGCCCCACAATCCGAAGATGATCGATGGCACCGCAGCCAGCAGATCAACCATCGCTCCGAACGGACGCGACAGCCGCGCCGGAACGTATTGGGTGAGAAACATCCCAACCCCGATCGCGACCGGAACGGCCAATACCAACGCGGATATCGAGCTCAGCACTGTGACCATGAACAGGTCCCGGACCCCGAACGCGAGATTCTGGCGGTCGGCGGTATCGAAGTTGGCACTGGTGAAGAAGTTCTCGTGGTTCGCGCGCAGCGCTGGGATGGCACGATACAACAGGAACAGCGCGATCAGCAGAACCGCGGCGACAATCGTCGAACCGGCAGCGGAGGCGACCGACTTGAACAGCCGGTCGCCCCGCCATACCGCCCGCGTATCCGTTCGCTTTAATTCCGCGCTTGCCCTGGCCCGATTCAGATTCGGCCGTGTGCCCGACAATCCTCGGGGCATGACCACCTCAGTTCACGAGATCGCGTTGACCGCCGTGGACAACCTCGATTTGAAAGCATCAGGAATAGGGATGTATCCGTTGTCCCCCAGCCCGTTCTGCCCGGCGTTTATGGTGCTTTTCAGGAACGCCTTCACGGCCGTGCCGACCTGGCCGTCGGGATATTTTGAGCAGACTATCTCATACGTCGCGAGCACGATCGGGTAGGAGCCGGCCTGCGCGGGCTTGTAGAACGAGGCCGTGTCGAGCACCAAGTCGTTACCCTCACCCTTGATCGTTGCGCCGGCGATCGTCTTGCCCACCGAGTCGGGGCTGATCGCCACAGCGGCCGGTCCGGCCGACGTGACGATCTGGGCCATATTCAGATGTTGAGCCTGGGCGAACGACCATTCGTTGTAGGTAATCGACCCTTCTGTGCCCTTGACGGCTGCCGACGTCCCGTCGTTGCCCTTGGCCCCCTCGCCGACGCCGCCCTTGAACGCCTTCCCCGCGCCCTTGCCCCAGGCGCCGTCAGAAGCGCCATCCAGATATTTCTGGAAGTTATCCGTCGTCCCCGACTCGTCGCTACGGAACACAACGTGAATCGGCTCATCCGGCAGGGTCGCCGCGTTGTTCAGCGCCTGGATGGCGGGATCCTTCCAGGTGGTGATCGCGCCGTTGAAGATCTTCGCCAACGTCGGGCCGTCAAGATTCAGCGAAGTCACCGCGTTGACGTTGAACGTGACCGCGATCGGCCCGAACACCGTCGGCAGGTTCCACGCGGGCGAGCCACCGCAGCGCTGCTGCGCGGAGGCGGCCTCGTCATTGTTCAGAGGCGAGTCCGAACCGCCGAAATCGGTTTGATTACCATTGAATTCGCGAATACCGGCTCCAGAACCATTGGCGGTATAATTCAACGTCTGACCCGGGCAGGCCTGCTCGAACGCCTTGACAAAGCGAGTCATCGCGTTCGCTTGGGCTGTCGATCCGCTGGCCTTGAGGGTCTGTTTGCCACCGCAGCCTTCCTTAGCGGCCGCGGAGCCCGTCGTTGTACCGCCTCCAGTTGCGCTGTTATCACTGCCGCAGCCCGACAACACCAGTGCGCCCGCTGCCACAATGCTCAGCGTTGCGCCAGATCGGTTGAGTTTCAATCTAGTTCCTCACAATAGGTCGGATTTCGCCGCCCGGTAACGGGGCTCGCCAACCACCGTGTTCCGAGAAGCCGTCAAGCTACAGTAAGAATGGGTAAACGTTTGGCAAATTTGTCCCGCTCCCGACCGCGCGTTCGGCCGGCGTAGGCGCGGGCGTTTGGGCGCCGCACCCCGTATGACAAACTAGAACCTGTTTCAGAAATGCTTGCATCCGAGGCGGCCAGGCTTGCTGCCGTTTCGGCCGGTAACTCAACGTGGAGAGGCCGCAATGATCCTTGACAGGTTCCGTCTCGACGACAAAGTCGCCGTCATAACTGGTGGTGGCCGGGGACTGGGCGCGGCAATCGCGCTGGCTTTCGCCGAGGCCGGCGCCGATGTCCTCATCGCCTCCCGAACCGAATCTCAACTAGAGGCCGTCGCCGAACAGGTTCGAGCCACCGGCCGGCGGGCCCATACTGTCGCCGCCGACCTGGCCCACCCGGAGGCGACCGCGCAACTGGCCGGCCAGGCCGTCGAAGCGTTCGGGAAACTAGACATCGTCGTCAACAACGTCGGCGGGACCATGCCCAACACGCTGCTGACCACCTCGACCAAGGACCTCAAAGACGCGTTCACGTTCAACGTCGGCACCGCCCACGCGCTGACCCTCGCGGCGGTGCCGCTGATGCTCGAGCACTCCGGGGGTGGCTGCGTGATCAACATAACCTCGACCATGGGCCGGTTGGCCGGGCGCGGTTTTGCTGCCTACGGCACCGCCAAGGCGGCGCTGTCGCACTACACCCGGCTCGCGGCGCTGGACCTCTGCCCACGCATCCGGGTCAACGCGATCGCGCCGGGATCGATCCTCACGTCCGCGCTCGACGTGGTGGCCTCCAATGACGAACTGCGCCTGCCGATGGAAAAGGTGACACCGATGCGCCGCCTCGGGGATCCCCTCGACATTGCTGCCGCGGCAGTCTATTTGGCATCTCCAGCCGGGAGCTTTCTGACCGGCAAGACGCTGGAGGTTGACGGCGGCCTCACCTTCCCCAACCTCGACATACCCGTCCCGGACCTGTGAACCCATGACTCGCGAGCAGACGCAAAAGCCCCCGCACGCCCGGCGTGTCGGGCGCTTTTGCGTCTGCTCGCGGTCGTAACCCGACCACCAAGGAGCCCGACCATGCCTATACCTGTCGTCCAATTGGGCACCGGCAACGTCGGCGTCCACGCAATGAGGGCACTCATCACCAACCCCGAATTCGAGCTCACCGGCGTGTGGGTCTCATCGGAGGCCAAAGCGGGTAAGGACGCGGCCGAGCTTGCCGGACTTCCGGATTCGACTGGCGTACTGGCCAGCACCGACCTGGACGCCGTCCTCGCGACCGGACCGCAGTGCGCCGTGTACAACGCGATGGCCGACAACCGGTTGCCTGAGGCGCTGGAGGACTACCGGCGCGTGCTGGCGGCTGGAGTCAACATCGTCGGCAGCGGTCCGGTCTTTCTGCAGTACCCATGGGAAGTCATCCCCGAGCAACTCGTCAAGCCCCTGGAAGACGCTGCTCGCGAGGGTAATTCGAGCCTTTACGTCAACGGGATCGACCCGGGATTCGCCAACGACTTGTTGCCACTGGCGTTGGCCGGCACCTGCCAGAGCATCCAGCAGGTGCGCTGCATGGAGATCGTCGACTACGCGACCTACGACAGCGCCGTCGTCATGTTCGATGTGATGGGTTTCGGCAAACCGCTCGATGAGATCCCGATGCTGCTGCAGCCCGGGGTACTGAGCCTGGCGTGGGGATCGGTGATCCGGCAACTGGCTGCCGGACTGGGCATTTCGCTCGACGAGGTGACCGAGAAGTACGTGCGGGAGCCCGCCCCCGAGGCTTTCGATATCGCGTCCGGCCACATTCCCAAGGGCAGCGCTGCGGGGGTGCGGTTCGAAGTGTTCGGCATGGTCGACGGCGAACCCGTTGTCGTCCTGGAACACGTCACCCGACTTCGGGAGGATTTGTGCCCGGACTGGCCGCAGCCGGCGCAGCACGGCGGTTCGTACCGCGTCGAGATCACCGGCGAACCGTCCTACGCCATGGACATCTGCCTCAGCAGTCGGAAGGGGGACCACAACCACGCCGGACTGGTCGCGACCGCGATGCGGATCGTCAACGCGATTCCCGCGGTGGTGGCCGCCCCGCCGGGCATCGTGACCACCCTCGACTTGCCTCTTATCACCGGCAAGGGGCTCTACGCCGTTGGGCGGTAGTCGATAGCTGGCACGCTCAGGCTTTCGGGTAGCCTAACTTTTTTATTCGGTGTTAGGAATCGAGGGTCGAAACGTTGGCGCAGGGCACCCGGGCCTCGGTCAAGCCGAGCTGGTACCTCCTCGGACCGGCGTTCGTGGCCGCAATCGCCTATGTCGATCCCGGGAATGTTGCGGCAAACGTCAGCGCCGGTGCGAAATTCGGCTACCTGCTGCTCTGGGTCGTCGTGTTGGCCAATGTGCTGGCCGGCCTGGTGCAGTACCTATCGGCGAAGCTCGGTCTGGTAAGCGGCCAGTCGCTACCGCAGGCGATCGGCAAGCGGATGAGCCGCCCGGCCCGGCTGGTCTACTGGGCCCAGGCCGAACTCGTGGCGGTCGCCACCGATGCCGCCGAAATCGTCGGCGGGGCCATCGCCTTGCGCATCCTGTTCGGTTTGCCGCTGCTGCTTGGCGGAATCATCACCGGAGCGGTGTCCCTGCTGCTCCTGGCGATCCAGGATCGGCGCGGCCAAATCATCTTCGAGCGCGTCATCACCGGCCTGCTGCTCGTCATCGCGGTCGGCTTTGCGGCCAGTTTCTTCGTCAAGACGCCACCGCCCGAAGATGTGATCGGCGGCCTGCTGCCGCGATTCAACGGCGCCGAAAGCGTGCTGCTGGCCGCCGCCATCATGGGCGCAACCGTGATGCCGCACGCGGTATACATGCACTCCGGGCTCGTCCTCGACCGGCACGGGCATCCCAACGAGGGCGAACCTCGTCGGCTCTTGCTACGAGTCACCCGATTGGACGTCGTGCTGGCGATGACCGTTGCCGGGGCAGTCAACGCTGCGATGCTCTTGGTCGCCGCGATCAATCTGAAGAGCCGCAGCGACAACACCGTTTCCATCGAGGGCGCCTACAGCGCAATTCACACCACGTTGGGTACCACCGTTGCGTTGCTGTTCGCGATCGGGTTGCTCGCTTCAGGCCTGGCGTCGTCGTCGGTGGGCGCCTATGCCGGAGCCATGATCATGCAAGGGTTGCTGCACCGGTCCGTGCCCATGATGGTGCGCCGCCTGATCACCCTGTGCCCGGCCCTGGCGATCCTCGCCTTCGGGTTCGACCCAACGCGGGCTCTGGTGCTCTCTCAAGTCGTACTGTCGTTCGGCATCCCGTTCGCGGTGTTTCCGCTGATCAGGCTGACCAGCAACCGCAAGCTGATGGGCAACGACACCAACCACCCGGCGACGACGTTCATTGGTTGGGCGGTCGCCACCATGATTAGTCTGCTAAACGTGGTGCTGATTTACCTGACGGTGAGCGGTAGCTAGGCGACTAGCTTCTATCTGTCGCGCCTGCTCGCCCTAGCTGGGGAGGAGTCCGGGCTGGCCGTTCGCGCCGATCAGAAGTCCACCGGCGCCACCAGCGCCGACATGTCCATTGGTCTGGCCGATCCCGCCGTTGGACGGCGCACTGGAGCGGAGCTGATGAGAATGGTCATGTACCAACAGCCCTTTCGTGGGCCGGACCACTTTTGAGACGTCGGCCTCTGGTGCTGGCGGTGTCCGTGGAGTGCACCCATCGGCCAGGCGATCGCTCGATGAAGGGACTACAATGGCGCGTGTCGGCACGGCAAACCTCACAGCGTTGACAGTCGCGTCAGCCACCGCGTAGGGGATGGGCTTTTGCGTTCCGTGAGCAAGGCAACCGCCTGGATGTCTGAGGAGTCCAACAATGACCGAGACACCAGACAAGCACGGGCCGGCATGGGTCGAATCTTGTGATTGACGTCCCTGGATCGGTTGAGACCGTCCACACCGCGGCAATCGAGGCACCGTGCTGCGCGGCCTAGAGTTCGTCACCTCGGTGGCCGCCCAACTGATGGAGGCTAATTCAGCCACCGCTGCCACCGTGAGCGAACAGGTATTGGAGAGACTAGTCCACCTATTCGACATGGACACCGGCTACCTGCGATACAACGACCTATCCATCGGGGCCTCGAAATTGATCGCGGAATGGCCGCCGCGACCAACCCGTCCACAGCCGGACCTCGTGGCTATTGTCGAGTTCACTAGCGCCGAGCAAGTCTTCGCCCCTTGCGCGCATGGCAAGGAACCGCTTGTGGTTCAGCCTAGGGAACCGGTTGTGATTCGGCCGTCGGCCTCGACAAACTACGCGTATAAGGCATTCCGTCGCCAGACCACGGGTAGGCGCCGCGTCGCGACGCCGTCGGTGGCCGCTGCACCGCTGGCCTCAAAGGGGGTGACGACCGGTGTGCTCGGCTTCACCAACTTTCGTTACAGGAAGTGGAAGCAGGAAGAGGTGGGCACGCTCGGAGCTGTCGCCACTTTGTTTGCACAGCTCCAGGCCCGCATCGGCGCCGAAGAAATGCTTCGCTACCAGGCTGAGCATGACGAGTTAACCGGTCTACACAATCGGCGATCGGTTGTTGCCCACCTTTCCGAAAGACTCGAGGCGGGACGCCCCGGACCCGTCGCGGTCTTGTACCTCGACCTGGACCGATTGAAGTCGATCAACGACTTCTTCGGTCACGCTGCGGGCGATTTTTACCTCCGGGTATTCGCCGAACGCCTTCAGTCGAGCATGCAAGGGCTGGGCACTATCGGTCGGATCGGTGGCGACGAATTCCTGGTCTTTGCGGATCGGGCGATGCTAACCGGGACAGCGGAGTCACTCGCGCACCAGCTTCAGACAACGTTGCGCGGTCCCCTGAAGATCGGCGACGATGTGATCACTCCCTCCGTCAGCATCGGGATGGCGGTGGGCAGGCCGGGACGCGACGACACAGCGGATCTCCTGCGCCGTGCCGACGAGGCCGCCCTGACAGCGAAGCGTGCGGGCGGCAACCAGGTTGCGGTGTGCAGCATCGACAGCTCACGTAACGTCTTCTTCCGCAAAGACATTGAACTCCATCTGCAAGAGGGCATCGACAGCGACGCTCTGCTGCTGCATTACCTGCCCGAAGTCGACTTGCTGACCCGCACGATCCTGGGGGCGGAGGCGCTGGTGCGTTGGCGACACCCGACGCGAGGGCTACTGCTACCGGATTCGTTCATAGGGGTGGCCGAATCGACCAACCTCGCCGCAGAGTTGGGCCTATGGGTCATGCGAAGCGCCTGCGCCGAATTGAGCCGGTGGCACTCCAACGGGGTGGGACAAGGCGCGATAATGCGCATCAATATTTCGCCCGTTCAACTAATCACCCCAGGATTCGTCCGCAGTGTTGCCGACACCATTGATGAGTTCGGCATCGACGCCGGATCGGTGTGCCTCGAAATCACGGAGCGGTCCGTGGTGCACGACATCGAAACCACTCACAAAACCCTCTCGGCGCTCAAGGAGGTCGGGGTCCAGATTGCCATCGACGACTTCGGCACCGGCTATGCGGTGCTGTCGCACCTGAAGTCCCTCCCAGTCGACATGCTCAAGATCGACATGGGGTTCGTGCGCAACTTGGGCACCAACACCAGCGACCTGGCCATCGTTCGCGCCATCATCGGCCTCGCGAAGGCCTTCGGACTGCAACTGGTTGCTGAAGGTGTTGAGACGCCAGCTGCCGCACAGACTTTGATAGAGCATGGATGCCACCGGGCACAGGGATTCCTGTTCTCGCCCCCCGTGACCGGCGACGCCATGGAATCACTACTGTCCAATCGCCGGGTGCCGATGACCTGGTTCGCTGACGACAAGGCGCTAAGCGTGGACGCAGTCTAGGGCGGCCAATGATTCCTCGTAGAGTTCGCTAGCTTGCTGTCGTCAAAGTACTCGTAAGCCTGGACACCGCCGTGGGCCGGAGCGGGCAGCGCCCGCAGCCGCAACAGAGGGATCTCGTGCAATACCCTTTAGTCCCAACTGCAACGCCCGGCACCGGCCGAATTGACCCGGCCGTGGATCGTGTCCGCCGCCAAGACCTGCGCCGTGTGCACACTCGGGCCGTAGGCAACGGCGTAATCACTGCCTTGACCGAGTGCGACAGCCATGCAGATCGTGGTGCTTCCGGCGAGTTTGCAGCCGGTCGGGAACTTCGCTTCGCAGTTCGCCATCGCATGTTGCTCGGCATCAGACTGGGTGTAGGCGTCGGTATAAAAGAACGTCGCGCCCTTGGAGCTGGGGTTCACCGCTCCCGCCATCCATGTGGCGGCGGCATGTCCGGGGGCGGCCACAGCGGCCGCGCTTACCAGGGCGAGCGGGGCGGCTACGACCAGCCGCAAGATCCCGCGAGCAGGCCTTGACTGTTGTGTCGTCGTGGCGTGGTGCCACGCAGTGGTCACGGACAGCATGCGGTTCTCCTAACTCGACAGATCGACCGGAACTGCTGATGGCGGTTGAGGCGGAACGCCGCGCCGACTTTCATCCGGGGACGCTAAGACCAAACTGATAACCAGTGGTCCCATGGTATTACATACGTAATGAATGGTCTAGGTATTTTTGAGAAACTTCAAGTATCGGCGCCTGCGGAACACGCCGCAAAGGGTTCTGCGGTGCGCCAGCTATGTCACACCGACGACGCCAACGCATCAGTTGCTCGGTTACCTGGGCGGATTCCCCTTCTTTGTCCCCACCAGCGCGCTGCGATGGTTGCGCCGCAGCACGCCCTGAGCCGGTCGTTTCCGACAAGGGGGTGTTCGCCGTTTTCAGAACCTCATCGTGTCATGATGATCGAGGCCATGTCGTTTCCGGGCTGCAGCCCACGTTTGCCACCTTCGAGGTAGTGAGACGGATATAGCGCTACCCCAAACGGCCTATTTACGCGGGCCGCGGACAGCGTATTGAGAGGGCGTCGTGCTGATTTATCTGACGGTGACCGGCTAAATGCCGGGCCGCCGGCATCCCTACTTCGCCTACGGGTCGAACCTGTGCGTCCGACAGATGGCACTGCGCTGCCCAGACGCTGCCGATCCGCGCCCCGCAGTGCTGTCTGACCACGACTGGCTAATCAACGAGCGGGGGGTTGCCACCGTCGAGCCGTTCGCCGGAAGTCAGGTGCACGGCGTGCTCTGGCAGGTCTCCGATCATGACTTGGCCACCCTGGACAGCGCCGAGGGCGTGCCGGTGCGCTACCGGCGCGACCGCCTGACCGTGCACACGGACGAGGGCCTGTCGCCTGCCTGGGTGTACATCGACCACCGGGTGACTCCCGGTCCGCCGCGGCCCGGCTATCTGCCGCGCATCATCGAGGGAGCCGTCGAGCACGGCCTTCCGCAACGCTGGATCGACTTCCTGCACCGCTGGGATCCCGCGCGTTGGCCCCGCCCGAGAACCACGACATCATCTGCACCCCAATCACTTTCGACGCTGTTGAGCGATCCGGAGGTGAGTGAGGCCAGCTGGCTCCGTTCGCGTTTCGGCTTTCTTGCCATCCATGGCGGCGGCCTGGAAAAGATGACCGACCTGATCGCCGAACGCGCCGCCGAGGAAGCCGGGGCGTCGGTATACCTGCTGCGCCATCCCGATCAGTACCCGCACCATCTGCCGTCGGCGCTATTCGATCCGAGCGAATCGCCCCGGCTGGCCGAGTTTCTCGAGCACGTAGACGTCGCAATATCGCTACACGGCTACGGCCGCATCGGACGCAGCACTCAGCTGTTGGCCGGGGGGCGCAACCGAGAACTGGCTACCCACCTGGCCCGGCACATCCAGTTGCCCGGTTATCAGGTCGTCACCGACCTCGATGCGATACCGCGCGAGCTGCGTGGCCTGCATCCGGATAATCCGGTCAACCGAGTGCGCGACGGCGGGACGCAGCTGGAATTGTCGGTTCGCGTCAGGGGCCTGAGCCCGCGCAGTCCATTGCCCGGCGCGGACGGCTTCTCGATGGTCACCTCGGCCCTGGTTCAGGGCCTGGTGGCCGCGGCACGTTCTTGGTAACTGTTTCTTAACTAGACGGAGGTTGTTGGTGGTCAAGGATTTTCGCTTCGGAATGAGCATGCGCTTCATCAAATCTCGCGCCGCTTTCGTCGAGAAGGTGCAGCGGGCTGAGGCCATTGGGTTTGACGTCTTGTGTGTTCCCGACCATCTTGGCGCGGCGGCACCGTTTCCAGCGCTCACCGCGGCCGCGATGGTCACCACGAAGCTCCGGCTGAGCATGTACGTGCTCAACGCCGCCTTTTACAAGCCTGCCCTGTTGAGCCGGGATCTCCTCGATTTGGACAAGCTCAGCGAAGGCCGTCTTGAGATCGGGCTCGGCACCGGCTATGTCCGCGAAGAATTCGAGGCCGCCGAGTTGCCATACCCCAGCGCCGGCGCGCGCGTCGAGTACCTGCAGCACATGACGAGCTACTTAAAAGAGCACAACCCAACGGCGCCAATCCTCGTCGCCGGAAATGGGGACAGGGTGCTGACGATCGCCGCCCGGCACGCCGACATCGTCGGGCTCACCGGCACCAACGTCCACGGGACCGATGACGACCCGCTAACCGAACGTGTCGAATTCGTCCGCAAGGCTGCGGGTGATCGATTCGACGCGCTTGAGTTGAACCTGGCGATCACGGCCGTGCCTGCCGAAGGCGAAAGCATTCCCAACTTAGCGATGACCCGCATGTATGCGCCGGGGTTGTCCGACGAGGAGATACTGGCCTCGCACTCGGTGCTAACTGGTTCACCCCGCGAGATGGCCGACACCCTGTCCCGGTACCGCGACCAGTACGGGGTCACGTTCATCACCGTTCAGGACAACCACATCGACAACTTCGCAAAGGTGATCGCAGAGCTGCGGTAATCGGATCGCTGCCTGCGGTCCGCCGCCAAGCACTCCCGGTAAGCTCGTCCCGTCCGCCCTCGTAGCTCAGGGGATAGAGCACGGCTCTCCTAAAGCCGGTGTCGCATGTTCGAATCATGCCGGGGGCACCTAGCAAGTGTATTACCTCGGTTGATGCTTGACGTTTCGTCTTCGGTTGATGGCTGACAGTTGCTTCGGTTGATCCTTGACACTCCCTTGATGAGGGAGTTGAGCGTGGCTGAGCGGAGGTATCAGGCCGTGTTGGCGGTGATCAGCGATGGTTTGTCCATTTCACAGCGCACGGTCTGTGATGGTTTGCGGGCGGCGCTGGCCAGCGATGTGTGCCCGAGCAGATGGTGACTGCTAACGGCAAGGTGTCCACCGGCCGTTGAACCATCCGCCGGTGGAGGTGCTCAGGCTAATTCGCGGACGAATTGGGCGACGTTGGCCCGGAAGGTGAGAAATTGGCCATACGCCAGGTGCCGATCGTGCAGGACGCTCGGGTCGATGCCGGCCTCTAGCAGAAGCAGGCCCCGTAATATCCACGGTGTGGCGCTGGCGACGACTGACCAACGGAGGTACCGAACCTCAATCGGCTCCTTTTCCTCGTCGAGAGGCGATTGGTGGGCCATCTCGTTGCGAGCCTTACTTAGGTACTCCGGCAGGTCAGCCGCTGACTCTGCGATCTCTGGAATCACGGCACAGACCTTCGTCACTACATCGGTAGCACGCTGCAGGAAGTCGACATCGTCAATGCGGGAGAGCGCCTTCATCACCGCAACATCAACCTGCTGAGTGTCCAAATCTCGTCTACTTGCGGCCGCGACGCTCGCAGCGTGCCGGGCGGCTTCTTTGATCCGGTTCAACACGCCGGGCGATGCGCGAGCGAATTTCGATTGCTCGAAAGTCGCGGGCATCCGGCGGTGCAACCCTTCGACTAGGGCTGCAACCACCAGAACCTGAGTCTGCAGCGGCGCCTTGATCGGGCGAGCCGCGACGGAGGCAAGTCCGTCCAATGTGTCGTTGAACGCGATCCACTTCGCAAACCGCTCGACTGTGAGATCCTCCCGACGCAACAGCGTGTTGGCGTTGAGTTCGTTCGGGGGCGCGTCATCCCCGGGTCCGTGGACGCTGAGCCAAGGATCGCCGTTATTGACCCGTACGTGCGTATCCCGGGCGGCGAAATCCTGGTCCAAGGCCAATTCGGCTAGCGCCAGGCAACCCGACACCACCAAGGTTTTAAGCTGCCGCAATGTCGCTGGGCGCGCGGCGGTGTACACCAACCAGTTGCCATCATCGGATGTTTCGACTCCCAGTGCGGAACCGTCGCCATCGACCGCGCTGGGCTTGATTTCCCGAAGATGGCCTAGCCAATAGGGATCACCAAAGCGGAATCGGACAGCGCTGAATAGCTGATCGACACCACTCACGTAGCGGTCGCCCAACACGGCGTAGTCCGCCTTGTAGTGTGGCGATCCGAAGAAGCCGCCGTCTCGGCCGTGGTTGTACGCGTTGATGAGAGTGACGACAGGGCCCGTCTCGAGCCGGCCCCGCAGCGTAATCGGCTGGAACGCCTTGACAGCTGCGGCGCCCGACGACATGAAGACGCGACCGCCGGCGCGGTTCGACCTTATTACCCGCGGATCATTGACCAAGCCAGCTGCGAGAATCACCTCGGGCTTATGCCCGCCGTCCGCCGCAAACGCGCCCCACACAGTCGCATCTGGTTTCTCGGGCAGCCAGAAGAAACCGCTCACTTCAATTCACGCGACCCCTCCGCCGTTAAGGACAAAAAGTCTTCCCTCACTCTATTAATTGTTTGCCCGTTTGTCCTCAGAGTCGAACGCAGTGAACCGCCGCAGGCCAACCGGCCGCTGCGCTACGGCCGCGATGTACCAATTTTGGTCAGGACTTCTGGTTCTCGAACAACTCGTCTATCCGCGCCGCATTCGGCCGCCCCTCGATCAAGCAGACCATCTGCCGGATCGCGAGCAGCAGTCGTAGCTCGCAGGCAATCAACTCGGAGTTGCGCATCCGCGCAGCATACGGTGCGTCTATCTGCACGGTGCTCAGCGGGCGCCCTCTACCTCACGGACCACGCGGCGTATTGCCGGCAGCAGCCGAAAATCGGAATCGTCGATTCAAAACATGTTGCAGGAGTGCTTATTTCATAATTCTATTCAGCCTGGCTTGGACGACAGCAATCGGGCAACGCTCGTTGCACGGCTCGCCCCTGGCGGCACCGCACGCCTCACACGGTGTGGGATAACACTTTTCGAGCTCGCTAATCACTTGGTACACAGTCATCACATGACTCACCTAATCTCAGCGATTGCGCGGCGGTCCGAGCGGAAACGATCCAAGGGACGGCGATGTGACCGGCTGTGCTGGCCATCGAATGCGGCGGCGGACTGTATGGCGGCTTCGGTGGGGGCGGCGGCGCGGAGCCTGGGACTGGGCCGATACGTGTTGGACCTCGGCGGCGGGGGGCAGATGGCTGCCGATGCCTGCCTGACACTCATTTATCCCTTTGCGTTGCTGCCCTGGCTCGCCGGCGTTAGCGGCAGCGGTAATCGCAACTACGCGAGGCGCAGTGATTACGTACACCAAGGCCGTCTCCTGGCAAGTTAGCAAACCGGTAGGAATACATTATCAATATTATGATACCAATAACCTGCAAACTCCAACTTTTATAGACTTGTGGCTGAGGCCTGAGCGGAACTGCCTGAGGAGTAGGGCGTTCCACAGTCGCGGAGGAAATCAGTTTCTGTAGCGGCGACGTACTAAGCGACTGGCAGAACGCCAACTACGACTCGGCGGGCCTCCCCGTGGAGATCCAGGCCGGGCTGGCCACGCAGAATCCTGAGCTGGTCAGCGAGAGCAATAAGATCGACCGTGATCACGCGTACGACCGCGCGATCTTGAACGCGCTCAGCGCACGATTGCGGCAGCTGACCCGATGAGACCACGGCGGCTCGGTAACCCTGCTTGGGGGCAGGCCAATGCGAAACGCTTCAAATCCACGGACCTCAGAGCCATCCCCCGAACCGCGAGAGTGGCTACGGCGACACTTGTCACGCGTTACGCCAGGAACGGTGACGCCACCAGGTTGAAGAAGGGCGTCACGATGTTGATCACGACGTTGCCGGTGGCGTCCGCGTCGAGTGTGTTGCCGAGGGCGACTGCCAGGCCGCCGGTGCCGAAAACCGTGAGGTTGCCGGTGGTGTGGGCGGTGCTGTTCATGCCCAGCACCGAGGCGACGCTATCGCTGCCGAGCGCGGTTGGGCTGGTGCCGCCGCACGTGGCAGTGCTGCCGGCCCCCAGCGCGTTGGCGACGTTCATCGTGCCATAAACGGCTCCAGCGGTGCTGTTATCGCCGAGCGCGGTGGCGGAATTAAGGTTGCCCGCCAAGCCAGCAAACGCCGCGCTGTTGCTGCCGAAGGCGCTTGCCCTTGTTAAGGCGCCGGTGGTTTCGGCCGTTGCATTGGTACCGCGGGCGCTGGCCTCAGTTAGGTAGCCAGCGTTGGTCTGGGCGGAGCTGTTGGTGCCGATGGCCCGGGCAAGGTTGTCGAAACCGCCCTGGCTCGAGGCCGTGCTGTGAGAGCCGAAAGCCGTGGCCGTGTTGAGGAAGCCCCCGGTGGCCGTCGCGTTGCTGTTCGCGCCGAAGGCGATCGCGATGTCGCCGACGCCCGAAGTGGCGGTCGCGCTACCTGAGTGCAACAACGTAGCCCCGCCGACCGAGATGGCTAGATTTCGAGCCGGCCGAGCCTGCGCCAACGCTTGCAACGGCCCCGCATTGGCCGCCTCGGCGCTCGAATAGGCTCCCGCACCCGCATGGAGTGCCTGCACAAACTGGGAATGAAACTCCGCCGCCTGCGCGCTCAGCGTCTGGAATGCCTTGCCGTGGCTGGAAAAGAGTGCTGCGATCGCCGCCGACACCTCGTCGCCGGCAGCAGCTGCCACCGCGGTAGTCGGAGCCGTCGCCGCCGCGGATGCCTCCTCCAGCGACGAACCGATGCCCGCCACATCCGCGGCCGCCGCCTGCACAATCCCGGGTGTTGCGCTGAGGTAGGACATCGTTGTCCCTCCATCCAGGCCCTAGGCCATCGGAAATAACGGTCATTTGAGTATGGCGCTTCGGGCCAGAAAATCTGCAGAATCTCCACAAGTTTTCGGATTTTCGAGAGGCTGTTACGGCGGCGTCAACTTCACACCTGCCGGCGGGCCCGGCGTTCTCTGGGAGTATTGCGTGTCCCTTCACCTTGGGATCTCGAGCATGACGCAGGGGACTGCGGGACATGTTCGAAGCCCGAACATTCGGACGGGACCGGAAAGAAATCGTGGCCGCCGCCGCCGTGCGCCGTGCCCTCGCGCCGCACCTGCCGCAATGTCATAGTGGACCACGACCCACCAACCCCAGCCGCAATGCGACTGGACCACCAAACGGCTGACTTGGCACGTCAGGCCGGTGGGGTCCAGGGAAAGGCAACACGAAAATGACTGAAGAGCTGACGCCGCATTTCGCGGATGTGCAGGCGCACTACGACCTATCCGACGACTTCTTCCGCCTGTTCCTAGACCGCACCCAGATGTATACGTGCGCCTACTTCCTTGGCGGCGACGACATGACACTGGAAGAGGCGCAGATCGCCAAGATCGACCTCTCGCTGAGCAAGTTGGGCCTGCAGCCCGGCATGACGCTGCTGGACCTCGGCTGCGGCTGGGGCGCCGCCATGATGCGAGCCATCGAGAGATACGACGTCAACGTCATCGGCATAACGTTGTCGAAGAACCAGGTAGCCCACGTCGAACAGCTGTTCGCGGCGTCGGATAGCCCGCGTTCCAAGCGGGTGCTGCTCGAGGGCTGGGAGCGCTTTCACGAGCCGGTGGACCGGATCGTGGCGATCGGCCCGCTCGAGCACGTTGGCTACGACCGCTACGACGCTTTCTTCGAGAGGGCTTATGAACTGTTGCCCAACGGCGGCACGTTCCTGCTGCACACGATCACGAAACTCTCGGAGAAGGAAATCATCGAGTCCGGCCTGCCGCTAACGATGAAGATCGTCGAGTTCGGCGACTTCATACAGACCGAAATCTTCCCCGGCGGCGCCCTGCCGACCATCCAGATGGTGAAGGACCACTCGGCGAAGGCCGGCTTCAAACTGAAACGTCGCCAATCGCTGCAACGGCATTACGCAAAGACCCTCGACATGTGGGCCGCCGGCTTAGAGGCACACAAAAGCGAGGCCATCGCGATTCAGTCCGAAGAGGTCTACGAACGGTACATGAAGTACCTCACCGGCTGCGCGGATCTCTTCCGCAGGGGCTACATCGACCTCAACCAATTCACTCTGCGCAAGTAGTGAGGGCGCCTTGGGCGGTCAGCCCGTATCAGAACCGCTTCCTCAGCACGATCTTGTGGTCGAGCCAGAACGTTTCTCCATGAGTACATGTTTCAACGCCCACTACATCCGCGCCAGCGCTTCCAAGCACGGCGACGATCTCGTCTAGATCGCGCCCGTGCATCTGGAAGGGCTGGCGGGTGCGGTGCCGCAAAAGCCAGAACATCGCCTCGACGGGCGCGTGTCTCACCAGAAACCGCTTCATCGGGTTCCGGGTGTGTTCGGCCATCTGAAAGTACCCAATTCCGCCCGGCTTCAAGACCCGAACAAATTCACGCATGTAGCCCTCGGCCAAGGATGGTGGCATGTGCTGGAGCACCAAAAGGCTGAAGACGAAATCAAACACACCATCGCCGAAGATCGATAGATCGTCGCGCTCGTTGAGCACGAACTGGCACCGCGACCCCCGACGATTGGCGGCCCGCGCCCCCGCGATCATGCTCGCGGCTATGTCCACTCCAACCGCCTCATCGAACCGGTCCGCCAGCGGTTGCGTGAGCCGACCCAGACCGCAGCCGAAGTCGAGAGCCCTTCCGTAGCTTGGCTCTATGCCCAGCGACTCGAGATAGGCGAATTCAGCCGCGACGTCCTCCTCGCCTGTGCGGAAGAACCCATCCGCATCCGGGTCCCGCCTATTCTCCGACGTTGTCACGATCGCCCACATGGGGTTGGACTGACCAAGCGAATCCCACGTCCGGCTCAACGACTCGAGCTCACTCATCGCGATGCCCTCCCCTCGTCGTAGGGAATCGTCCAGATATACCGCGCACTTTCGATCTCCAAATCCTTGCTTGCGGGCCGCTGATCTATTGCGGGGCCGCTGCGGGCTGGTCTACGCCAATGTCATTTTGAGCGTTCTCTGTTGTCATACGACAGCTCTCGGGCGATCCTGGCGATGTGGACGCCTCCGCGTCATGAGTGTCAGGATCCGAGCGGCGACGTCCCTCGAGGACTCGGGCAGGCAGCTTTGGTCCATCGAAGACCCACGCAAGCCCGAAGCGACGCAATACGGTCGCAACAACGAGTGAGCCGACAACACCTACGGTTAGACCCACAGCTACCAGCGGCACAGGTGAATGCACGCCCAGTCCTACCAATAGGATTCGGCATCCCGCCGCCAAAATGATATGTGCGAGGTAGATATCGAGGGACCGTCGACCACACAGGGCGACAAAGCCCCACGACCGAGCCGCCCGTGCAAACAACAGCACGGCCGCCGACATCGCCACGGAGAGCACGACGCCGAGCGCGACGCTTGACACCGTGCGACCTGCCCACCCGGTTGTCGGCGGCGTGGGATTTCCGTACACGGCGATGACCGCGCCGACCGCGAACAACACCACACCACTCACCGCGGCCGCGACAATCGGGACGGACTGCAGCACCGACCGAAGCCTGTCGACACCGAAAAACATTCCAGCAACAAAAAATACGACGAGTCCGAGTCCCTGCGCGCCGACAACACCACCATCGATTCCCCAGAAGGCGACGCTCAACACCGCCGCGACACCGATGAGCCATGGTGCTGGCCGCCATCGCCACAACGGTACGAACACCACAGTGACGAGCACCAGATACGGCAAATACCACAACTGGCCCGTAGGTGCCCAGACCCTGAACAAGGAGCGCACGGAACCCGGGTTGTTAACGACCCGAGCGGCCCACAGCATTATCGTGCCCTGCACCGCCGTCCAAAGCAGATAGACCGACAAGAAATGAGACGTTCGCTCCAGCAGGTAGGTTCGCATGGAGCGCTTTCGCATCGACGTCGATACGAAAATTCCGCCGACAAACGCGAAAATGCTGAGGTGCCAGAGGCAGAGCACCCGATCCGTTGTCGGAATCCACGCACCGTTGCCCAACAGGTGCCCAGCGTTGAGCCCGCGCAACACGTGCGTGAGGACTATCCCGATGATGGCGAGACCGCGAGCGACGTCGAGGCTCGCGTCCCGTTGAATGTTATTCACCTTGGCGCGCGCCAATGCCATTGCCTCCGAGGTCGAATGCTAGTCATATATCAATTGCCCATCTCTGAAGTGCCTCTCGCCCCGCAGCCAGAGGGAGAACAGGTCAATAGGTTCGGTGCGGCCCTTCGCCCACCGATGGCTTGCGCAACCGCAACCAGGCGTAGGAGGTCAAATACGGGTTTCGGCGGCGAGCCGCCCAAGCCGAGAACTGGTCGTCCATCTGCCGTAACACGCGAATCTTCTTGAAGTAGTCATGCCCGTAAAACGGGCGGTGCTCCGCGATGATGAAACCCATCCCGGTAAACCGGCGCTGCATGCGCCGTGACGGACCACGGCACAGCGAGTAATAGGCCTTGAATTTGGGCTTCGGCCGGGGATCGAATCGGTTGAGCAGACGATGGCTTACCCACGTTGGAAGTACCCGGTTCACGGCGAAGATCGGGTGATACAGCGTCGGAAACAGATGCATCGTCTCGCCGCCGGGCCGCAGCAGCGCGAGGACGTTTTCGTGCATGGTGGCACCGTCACGCATATGCTCGGCGGCCGTTCGGGACAGCACGAAGTCGAACTGTTCTCCAAGGCCCATGACCGCTGGCGCACACAGGTCGGCCACCATTGCGTTGTACCCCTCGGGGAGGAGCTTCAACTCGTCATCGTCGACGTCGACTACGGTGTAATTGAGCCCGAGGGATTCAATCTCGTCCACCGTGAAGAGTGGGTCTCGCCCTGCGCCGATCTCGCAGATGTCTTTGTGGTTTCCGTTTTTGATCAACTCCGCGCAGACATGCTTGAATTGGTCCCACATCGCTGAATGATGTAGGCCGGGTGGATAGGTCGCCATGATGTCCTCCTATTGGGCGTGCAAGGTTGATTCGGCCGCTGCCGGCACAGTTTTGGCCGCGATGCGGGCGAGCTCGTCGCCGTCGCGTTGGTCCTTGGTCTCGAAGCGCCGCTTGAGCTTCAGTATTGGCGACTCGAAGTATCGGAAGCTCAGGTGTCCCGCCACGATTGAGGCAGCAAGTGTCGCGACGAACGGGAGCAGTCCGTGATCCTGATGGAGAAGTTTGGCAATCACGTTGGCGCACAACATGTGAAGCAGATAAACGCCGTAGCTGATCACACCAACGAACGCCAGCGGTCGCCACTGCAGCACTGGGTGCAGTGGCGTGCGCCCGACTAAGCAGACGCTCACGACGAGGGCGACGATCAGGCACTCGGCGAGCTGTTGTTGCGGGGCGAAAGCGAGTACCAGTAGTAACAGCGCCGCGGTGGCCGGCGCCGACCATCGTCGCCCGAGAACGCCCGCCAGCAGTGCGAACCCGCGGGGAGTGCTCGCCGCGAGCGCCGCAGCTGATCCGAGCAGGATCGACAATGACATGCTTGCCGGAATCCGGCCGGGCAACACCGACGTGTCCGCCACGAATCGCGCGCCTTGCGAGATGACGACCAGCACGCTCAATAGGGTCAGCGGGACCAAAATCCTCGCACGCCCGATCGCCAGTGCGGCGACAAGCAACGGCGGCCATAACAGGTAGAACTGTTCCTCGGTCGCCAGTGTCCATGCGAAGTAGAACTTGTCCCCCTGTTCGACCACCCAGTTCGAGGTGTAGGAGGCGAATGCCGGTAGGTGGTGTAGGAATCGCTGCTCGACCGGATCGCTGCGCCGCGTCGTGTTGACGAGGGTGGTCGCGATGCAGAGTAACAGCGTCGCGTAGTAAAGCGGGAAGATGCGCAGTGTGCGACGGATATAGAAGTTACGCATGGAGATACGTCCGGTGGTGTTCCGCTCACGGATCAGCAACGTTGTTATCAGGAATCCGCTGATCGCGAAGAACAGATCGGGCGCAAAGTCGCCACGGCTCGAGATTGCCGGTCCCGGCGTTCCCGACGTGTGGTGCCAGATTATGGCGATCACGCTCAGCGCTCGCAGCCCATCGAGTGCGCCGAAGCGGTAGATTGCCGAGAACCGCTCGAAGCCGGCCTGATTGCGTGTTGCCGCCCCGACGGCACCCTCGTTACCCATGGTAGGAATCGCGCCGCTGCTCGCGGTCGCGATGCTATTTACGGGGCGCACCAATCCGCTTGGCGGCAGTGCAATCCCCCCCGGGATCTTTCGCTGGCCCACAGTCCCTTAATCGCCCGTCGTCTCGATCATATGAATGTTTCCCCACCCCATTGGAGACTAAAACCCTTGTGCTAAATGGTAATACATGAAATTGGGGGGCGCATGTTGAATGAGTGTGCATTGCCTTACATCGGCCCGGTACGTTTCGATTGGCCGAGATCGCCTGCATTCTAATGCCATTAGTCCATCAACACCTTTGCCGCCGGCTTAAGGCTGAGGTCTCGACGCACCAACCCGAAGTTCTGCTGGATATCCCCAGGATCACGACCGTCGTCACGCAGCTCGTAGTAGATAAGCGGGCCTGCCCAGTCCCAATACTGCACTTGGCGGCGGGATTGCAAGATGGTGCTGGCCTGATCTGACTCCGACATCGCACCCGGAACCTTCCCGGTAGCGCTGCCAAATTCGGTGATCCAGATTTTCTTTCCAGCATCCCCGTGCCGGACCATCAGCTTATGCAACGTCGGCAGGTCGTTGAAGCCGCCGACCAATTGCGGCGGGCTGTCCATCGGCAGCCACGGAAAGCTGTACGGATGGATCGCAATTGCATTGGCGAGCTGAGCGGTGCCGTTCGCATACAGTCGCTCGAGATACGTCGTTTGTGAAATCGTTGCGCCGTCGGCTGTGTCGGCTCCTCTGGTGAGTCCTGCGGTGAGCAAGGTAGCGCCCGGATCCGCGGCACGGATGGATCCTGCGGCTATCCGGAAAAGCTCCCCATACCTGTCGGCGTCTGGGCGCGGCTGCCAAAAGTCGCTGGTATTGGGCTCGTTCCAGACCTCCCAGGTTCGCACACCCAGCGGCGCGTATCGTGCGGCCGCGGCGTTTGCAAAGCTGGCAAAGTCGGCAGCTCGGTCCGGCGGAGTATGACTGGTTGTGCCCGGGCCGCGTGCCCAGGTTGGCGTATAAGCAATGAGAGCAACCACGTTCATGTGTCTTGTGGATGCTGCTTGCACTAATCGATCCGTGTAGGACCAATCGAATTGCCCTCGTTGATTTTCGATCCACGACCAGTCGAAGTCGGCCCTGATCCATGTGACTTTCATAGCTGCCATAAGGTCGAACTCCCGGACAACCGTTGCCGCGTCGGCCTCCGCAATATTGATGCACATTCCCAGCTGAACGGGTCCGACAGGACCGACCGGCGACAGCGCAAGGACGCCGAGCAGAAGCAGGGGCACGAGGAGCCACATGAGGGCTCGGCGCGCGCTTGTCGGCAGGCGCTTCAGCTTCAATTTTCCAGGCCGTCGAAACGCCCGAAAAGCCCTGGGAGCCCTAGCCGACACGAGACAACACGCTCGCGACGAATTCGGCGATATCCCCAGGGTCGGCTGGCGCAACATCGACTTGATAACTGCGGAGCGGCCGGTCTAGTGCATCCCGCAGTGCTTTAGCATCATTGGAGACAAAAGTAGAATGGCGTGCGCCTGACGCGTGCGCGGCTTCAACGAGGCCTGGCCGATTTGCGACCAGGACTGGAACACCGGCACGGGCGGCCTCCACGACGACCAGCCCGAATGGCTCGAGCCATACCGAAGGGACGACGAGGACATCGATCTCGTCGAAAAACGCTGCCAGGTCAATCTGCCCGCGCCACTCGACGTCCCCGGTCGCCTGCCCCTTGAGTCCGTCCACGTAGGAGCTCTCGCCTTCACCGGCCACGATCAGATGCTTATCAGTGCCTTCGATAGCCGCAAGAAGAACATCAACGCCCTTCGCGTCGGTCAGCCGGCCAAGGTATCCCACAGTCGACGGCACGCCAAGTGCCCGGTCCTTTCGTCGGCTTTCTACGGGCGCAGCGGCGGCGATGGGGTGGACAACGACCGCATCATTGAAAGCAGGTAGGCCTCTGATCGCGTGCTCTTCCGAAACTGCCCTTGACACGCTGACGATTTCGCCACCCGGCCACCTTCGGCGGGTTGCATCCGCCCGCGGTTGACACGGACGGCAGACCCCCTCACACACTCCGCCGTTCCATAGCGTCGTTGAGTTGCATAACAAGCTGTAGTCATGAACCACGTGAACGAGCGGGACACCGCGCTCGCCGGCGACTACCCATGGGGCGTAGCCCCAGCCCCGCAAGTTGTGGCAGATCACGATGTCGGGATGCACCTCGTCAAATATTTCCTCGACTATTTTTCGGGCCGGCAGCGCGAAGGTGTCAACGGCGTGCCAAAGGGCGCGGTGGACAAAGCTGCGTCGCCGACCGTCGAAGGGCCAGAAAATGTTTCGAATCGCGTGTCCAGACTCGCCATCGAGGCTGGGGGCGCGCGGCTTCAGACCCCGGTTGTGTACCCGGAAGCCGGCTTGCTCCAGCTGTTGCCCGAACGATCCGACAACGCGCTCGGCTCCGCCGTAACGAGCGGGCGGCACCATCGAGGACAATTGCAGGACGACCGGGAACTGCTTCAACTGTGCTTTCCGGGCGGCAGGTGAGTGCGATTGTGTTGACATTGGACTAGGACTGCACCCGAGTCGCTCGCCATCCACCGCGCCGGCGAATCTCTAGACCAACGGCGATGAAGAGCCCCAGAACGAAGCCGCCCACCGCACCGACGAAGCCAAAAATGATGCCGTTCAGCTGCGAGGTGTCGCCCGGCACCGCAGCCGGTCCCACCGCGGTCACCCTGATGTTGCCGTTTTCGATGCGTGAAACGCTGTGGCCGATCTCAGCCAGCGCGGCGTCGGCGATGTGGGCCGCGACGACAGGGTCGCTATATTCCGCGCTGACCTGCAGCACGGCCTTGTCCGCCAAGCTCTTCGCAGTGACGCGGCCGCTGAGCGTCAACGGCGTCTCCTGCAGGCGCAGATCGTCAACGACCGGCGCCAGAACGGGAGTCGTCTTACCGAGCTGCGCGTAACCCGTCATCCTGTCCAGGATGTATTGCGAACCATTGGCCAATGCATACGGCGGCCTGCTCTCTGGCGACGTGATCGACAGCAGACCTTCGGCTGTTGCCGTATACGTCGGCGGGGTAAGCAAAGCAAATATCGCCCCCATCGCAGTCATCGCCGCGGCGATGAGTGCGATCATCACCCACCTATGCCTTACGGCATGCAACACCATTCCGACTTCCATTATTACTCCCTAACTAAAGAGGTCTCTTGCACAGTGCCCGGCGAACGGCCGCGGGCCCCAAAGGCCACCAATAACGTGTAAATCCGCCGACTGCACCAGAAATCGCATGGGGACGCAAAGCTTTAGCCCGGACACCATGCAGCTTCGCCCCACGGTGATGTTCAAGAGCAAGACCGGCGTGCGCGAAAGCTCCGTAAAGCCAGCGTGATCGGCGATCGGATCGGACGATCGCAAAGTCGTGATAGGTCGTTACCGTCTCGCACCAACGATTTTTCGATACGCCCGGCCCGGTTGAGAGGTTCAAGGCGGCTCGTCCCAGTGCGACCGCTTGCTCCAGCGCGTTGAAGGTGAGCATCGTGTTGAGGCTCAACTCCCAATACCGCGGATTCAACCCGCTGACGGATAGGTAGTCCGTTCGGGCGTCTGACAGCACGAGTTGAGCCGCGACCGGATCTCCCGCGTGCTCTGCCAGGTACACCCGGGCCAAGCCGTGCACCGCGAGATTTCGCACGGCCTCGGCGAGGAACGTACTCTCCGTTCCATCGAGAACGTCGGGGTGTTCCACTTTGTCCGGCATTCTCGACCGCATTCTGTGCAGTTGCACCAATTGTGGCACTGCCGCCTCGATTTCCGCCACATCCGACGCACACCGAAATGTGATACCACCTAGCTTTGCCGAGCGGTTGCGACTACGGCGGACAGATTCGCGGACGTTGCGCTTCAGTCGAGGCCTGAGGCCATCCATGTCGGCCGGAAGGTCGTCGAAGACGACACAGGGTCGCGTCTTGACGTGGCGGATCATCGCTTTGGAGTGGTCGTCGAGCCACTGCGGCACCAGCCACCCCTGGGTTGGGCCAAGCGACAGTTGCGCCCAACTCCACCCTTGCAGTGTTTCAAGGTGTCGCAACACTGCCTTCAGCACGTCGCCGGTTCGTTCGGGAAGCGAAAGCACTTGAACCACCTCGGTAAGTGCCTGGTTCTGTCCCGTGCCCAGGGGTTGTATGCAGGTGGCGCCTCGCCCCGCAACTCGTCGGTGTCGTCGATAAAGCGGCGCAAACCCTATCAGTGATCCGTCCAGACCACGATCGCGCACGGCGACACATTCCAGATCACCGTCCGGCACGTAGTACTTCGCCCAGGTTTCCGCCCATGCCGGATGCTCGAATGGTGAGCCGGGTGCCGCATCCCAATGCAGGGTGGCCCACTCCTTTCGGACTTCGGCCAGTGCATTGAGATCGCGGATGGCGCTGACCTCGATACCCGCGCTCATTGCGTGCGCCCTACAGTGGCTCCCGCGAGCAATTGACGAGGGCTGGCCGTCACGCCCGGCCGTTGCGCCACATCGCGGAAAGACTGGGCAATGTGTCGGATCAGCGAGTAGCCGAACGCGAGCGTGCTGTCCAACCACCGTGACCGCGTGACAGGAGCTTCCAGGTGGCGGAGCATACGCTTGCTATCGCGGTGGTAGGCCCACAAAGACCTGTTGGCGCTGATTCCCGTTGAGTCGAAGTCGCAAAGGAAGTCAGCGAGCGGCAACGGCGGCGACACGTCGGCGGCACGCAGCATCAACAGTTGATCAGCAGCGATGCCGAATTCTTCGTCGTATCCACCCAACTGCCAGAAAAGGTTCCGCTTCATTGCAGTGGCCTGGTGCGGCATCGGCCGCTGCAGAATCGCAAAATTGAACATTCGGAAGGGGACGATTCCAAGCGTCGAGTGCAGGCTCTTGTCCGGATTCACCACGCGCGCCATACCGTATAGCCATTCCGGCCGGACGTCGCCGCCCCGTTCGATCGCTGCGGCAACGCGCGACAACACCGCCGGATCACCGAAGTTGTCGCCGGCATGCATGAACCACAGATAGTCGCCGCGGGCCATCCGAGCACCCTTGTTCATCGCGTCGTAGCGGCCGCCGTCGGGTTCGCTTACCCACGTACCATCGAAGTTCGCCGCCAGCCAATCATCAGAACTGTCGGTTGACCCGCCATCGATCACGATGTGCTCCAGATCGGAAAAAGATTGCGCCTGTACGGATTCAACCGTGTCCCGCAGCCCGTCCAAATTCTGGAAGGTGATCGTCACGATGCTGAATAGCGGTGTCACCACCGAGTCTCCTCCATCTCCTCGACAAGTGGGCTGTCGCTTCGAATCGGCGACAGCTCGCCATCAACTTGAAAGGTGTCACTGTGCGGCGCGTTCTCCGACTTCTTAACTAACCGACGGTATTCCAGCGCGAGGACTACCTCTGGGCAGTACTTTCGCAACTCGACGATGAGTTCGAACTGCTCGCGGATACGACGTTGGCGCGCGGGTTGCCCCGCGAGCGCACGAATCATCTCAACGGCGGACTCGGCATCGTCAAACTGCCAATCGTCAGGCAGCATGGCGCGGTAGGCGGGATTGCGCCTGACCACCACGGGAAGCCCGGCATCCATCGCGTCGATGGCCGCGATCGGCAAGGCGGCTTCCCAACCCGCCGTGTGGACGTACACACTGTGGCCCGAAATGGCAGCGGGCACTTGCTGGCCGGGCAACCACCCCGTCACCACGACACCGGACAGCTCGAGATCTTCTCGCGTGTGACCGTCACCGTCACCAACCCACGTGGCGTGGACATCACCCGAGTCGCGCAGCCTTTCCAGGATCTGGACGAACATGTCCGGATCCTTCTGTGGCGCCACCCTTCCCACTGTCACGATTCGTACAGCGTCCGCCTCCGCGGCGGCCGCCGGTACCACAGGTGCGCGACGGTTCCCCGTGAAGGAGTTCAGCAGATGAATCACGTCCGCATGCGACCCAAGCCGTCTGGCAAGTTCCGCCTCGTGCGGACTCACACAGACGAAGGCGGCTGTCCGGCGGGCGAGCAACAGCTCGGCGCCGCGATAGGCCCACCGCCGCAATTTAGGAATGTCGCGCCGCTCGAAAGCGAAGCAGTGGGGACTGTAGACGATAATTGGCCCGTGCTTGATGCCGATTCGAAGGCGACCCACACCACCGGCCAGTGAGGAATGTAGGTGCACGATATCGGGCCTGACTTCGTCAACCGTCGACCCGATCGCGCGCCATAGGTTCGCCAGACCCGGAGCAATGATGCGCGCGCTGACAAATGGAGACGAGTGGCCCAGCTCTGCGAAAAGGCCCGAGCCACGATCTTGGGCGAGCAGCGACGACTCGACGCCTTGATCCTGAATCGCCTTCGCATATCCGATGATCGCCGAACCGGTGCCTGCCGAGAACGTCTCCGTGACATGCAAAATACGTAGCGGAGAGCTTCTCGCGTCAGCGTTCGCCGCCACCGGGGAGCAGTCGTCGGCCGAGAAGATCGCCTCTGCGGTGCGCGCCCAACTGAATCGGGCGGCGTTCTTGCGCGCCATGGCACCCAGTTCTGCGCGTAGGTCGGGGCTAGAAATGATCTGCTTGACAAGCTCCACGCACTTGTCCGGGTCCGCTGGGGAATAGCCGATTCCGCCGTCGCCGGCCACCTCGGTCATGGCCGACCCCAGGGCGTACACCGTCGGACAACCATGTCCGCCGGCCTCAACGATCGGGAGTCCGAACCCCTCATAGCTCGACGGCGCTACCAGCACGCCGGCTTGGCTGTATAGCCGCTGTAGTTGCAGATCATCGATGCGGCCGAGAAAGCAGACTTCGCCGTGTTGATCGACCCCGATATCGCGGAACACGTGCTGCGCACCCCCCGCCACAACGACAGGTACGCCCGCACTGGAAAGCGCTCCGGCCGTTGCAATGACGTTCTTATGCGGCGCCAGATTGCCGACGATCAGCGCGTACGAGCCAGGTGCGCAAGGTACCGCCGCCGCGGGGCCAGCAGGCGGATCCTCTTTAGCGTGATCGGCGCCGCAAGGCGCCAACTGGAAGCGGCGTTCGGGAACTCGCAGAACGGAGGCCAGTTCGGCTCGGCTGAAGGAGGACACCGTGAGAACGCGCTTCGCAGTGCGGGACAGTACACCGTACATCAAGCGATACCACAGGACGAAGAGCAGCCGAAAGGTGCTCGGGTAGCGGAACGGCATCGCATCGTGCATGACGAGAGTCTGGTCACGCTTCGCCAACGGTGCCGGGCCCGCAAGCGAATACAAGTGTTTGCCGCGGGAAAGCCATGGCAATGCCAGCTGTTCAAACAGCTGCCCACGAAATCGGGAGCGAACGGTTCGAAAGTTGGTCGCCCACGATGGCTGCACCGCATCCCTGGGCATGATCAGGGTGACTTGCGACGCTATCTCCGTCGTGCTGATGACGCGCATCACCTCGGTCGCGTACCGCTGTGTGCCAGAGGCAGACTGGGCCAGCCACTTACCGTTGACGCAGATGGTGGCGCGACCGGTTCCGGCTTGATTCATCGCCATCTGACGACCTCCGCGTCGGCGCGCCAGTCGAGGCGGGGCGAATCCTCGTCTGCGTGCGGATCAATGGCCCGCTCGACGGGCGAATCCCCTTCTTGCCGCACTGACGTCGTGTCCCCTTCGATGGGTCGCCGTCGCTTGGCCGGATAGCTCAGCAGAGCCGCCGGAATCGCCCAAGTTAGCCAGTCGCTGGTGTCGATCGGCCACGGCCGCTCGGTCACCCCTAACATGAAGACGGGAATAAGCACGCAACCGATGACCAGGCCGTAATAGGGTCGCGCCTGCCAAACCAAGATGCCCAGAGTGGCGAAGAACAGAAGCAGGCCAATGAGCCCAGCGGAATACAGAACCTGCAGCCACTGATTGTGCACAGAGTAGGACGCGGTCGGGTCGATCAGTCCGCTGTCTCGCACATGTTGCCAACCCAACATTCCAGCTCCGTACACGAGCGTCGCAGGATCTGAGAGCGTATCGCGTACCAGGATCCACAACCCGGCACGACCGTGGTATGCATTTGGGTCCTCGGTGAAGTACGGAAGCAGGAAGCCGACAAGCAACGCACCCGAAAGCCCGACGTAAAGCACGCTATTCCGCACTGGCGCGGCGGTAGGCTTCCTGATGTTGGGTCGCAACGTGACCAACGCGACGAAGGTCACGGCTGCGGCGGTCATACCCGAGCGACCTCCTGTCATCATGACGAGACAGAGGATGTAGGCAGCGAGAGCCGTGCCCTCCCACGATCCAAATCCTATGTAGACGAACGGCATCGCCAGCGCGAGATACATCGCAAGGGCGTTCTCATTCTCGAGGATGCCTCGAAAGTTGAAGTTGAAGAGCCCGCACTTGTCGGAGGTCAAGCTGTCCGAGGTGCAGGCGAAGACGCTGAAGTCCCGGTGAATGTAGAAGGTGAACCCGCTCGCGATCGCCACAATCATGCATGCCGTGCCGACCCCGACGTGAACGCCCAACCCTCGAGGCGCGACCGTGCAGGCGAGCACGACAGCCAAGAAGACGACGGACAACGGCCGAAATGGGTTGTCACCGTGCAGCAGCGCCGATTCTGCCGAGACGATTTCGATCAGTAAGAAGAGGACCGCGGGAATGTTGACAACGGTGCGCTTCCGCCTGAGTTGGACGACGAACACGGCGGCGGCGATGACGGCCAATATCACCGCCAGCAAGCGCATGACCCCGTGCGCCATGGGCGGGACCGACCACGTGACGGTCTTATAGGCGTTGCGCTCCTTGTCCCATAAGCCGAGGTATGTGACGAATAGTTCGACGAAGCTGATGGTGAGCAAGACGATCACCGCGCCGAGCGTGGCCGATCCCGACCACTCCCCCCGCGCCCTCGCCTTCCGCAGGGCGCTGAGCAATATCAGCAGGGCTGCGACCGTGAGCGCCACAATTGCCGCGGAGGTGACCGGGTCAGCCATTGGCCGTCTCCGTACGCAATTGGGTTGCCGCTGCCCGAGTAGATGTAATCCGATGCGCCAAGACGACTCCGGGAAGCAGCTGGCACCCGGCGACGGTAATCGCCGAAGCCAGCACCGGCCCCGCCGGTCCAAGCGGCCCCGCGAGCACCCAAGACAACGGCAGGTTTGTCGCCACCAGCGCAACGACACAGGCCGCCTGAAACCGAAGTTGTCCCGGTGAGATCAACATGATGCCAGTCGTCAGATGCACCGACTGCACGACTAGCAGAGCAGCGAAGGCCAACAAGAGCGACCACCCGGGCCTGGCGGTGTCCGCACTCATCCATTGGACCGCAACGGGACTCAGTAGCAGAAATGCAAGCGCGGCGATAACTCCAGCGACGCTGAGAATCGCCAAGCCCGTAGACCAGCTTTTCCGGAGTGCCGCTGGTGTCAGTTTGTTGGCGGCGAAGTGGGGCCACAGCGCCAGTCCAGCAACAGAGATAACCGACCACAACGGAGTGTAAAGCTGGGCCACATAGGAGTAGGCCGACAGGCTGGCGGGATCGACTCTGTGTGACAGTACGATTCGGTCCGACTGAAGTGCCACAGGCAGACCGATCATCACAACGAACATGGGTGCGGCGGTCGCAGAGATCGCCATGCCCGGAAAGCGTCGAGGTTGAAATGCCTTCCTTAGCAGGCCGCTGACGAGGTGTCTGTCCGTGTACTGAGCCCGAATCGCCGAGCCTATGTAGCCGATAAGCACACCCACCGGAATGGGCAGGGCGTAAGCCAGTGGGGGAGCGTGCAGCACGTAGAACCCGGCTGTCATGGCCAGGGCCACTGGACCCGAAATGCCGGCGAGCACAACGGCCTCATGCAACCGGCCGCTGCCTCGGAGAATGTCTGCGCCCAGCGCAAATGGTATCGATACACTGAACGCCGCCAATGTGAGCACGGCCGCGACGTTTACCTCAGCCCCAAACTGACTGTCGTGCATGCCAAGCAGCACGGGCCAAGCCCCGAAGACGCCGATCACCGCAGCGGTGAATCCAAGGACGCCGGCGGCGCACAGAGTGGTACGAATCGCCGTCAGCATCGTTCGCTGGAACTGCTCAGTACCGGACGGCTCCTCGTGCGCTTGGGCGCGTCCCGATGCAACTGCGGCGCCGGCGCCGAGGTCGGCGAACATCAGCAGTTGACTCAGGGTGGCCACAAGCATGACCGCACCGAACTGATCGATCCCTACGGCGAGCGTCGTCAACCGCGCACCGATCAGCCCGCATATCGCACTGACTGGGAGCACGACCAGGCGTGCACCCCCGGATGCCAGCAGAAGCCGTGAAATGGACTGGAGTCGGCCGGCAGTCGCGATCCCGTCGGGGCCGGCGAGGAGTTCGGTGGGCGCGGCTTCGATGGTCACCGACCCACCGTTCTGGAAAAGTTACGCCCGTCGCCGACACGGAGCACGACGACGCCGCTTCTCTCGGCCTCGTCTTCATCGGCCCTTTGGTAGAGATCCGATTCAGAGTTCCTAACGCTGTTCTTGAGACGTCCGCCGCCGCTGCGCTTACGGATGATGTAGTAGGCAACCCCACCAAGACCAAGCCCCACCAGCAGACCAAACACCGTTGTGACGAAGGCACCGCTTTCGACCGGTTGATCGGGAACGAGCGCCGGCTGAACCGGTACTAACTGGACGGGGGAGCGTTGGCCACCGCCCGCCTCTAACGCGGCGACCGAACGGACCAGGTTCGCCATGACCGCGTCCGCCGTGTGGGCGGCGACCTGGGGATCAGCGTCGTCGACGGTCACCCACAGCATTACCCCTCCGCTTGAAGAGACCTTTACGTTTTTGCTGAGGTCAGCGCCATCGCCGCGATGGAGGTCGCGCAACGCTCCCTGCAGCACCTGTGGTGAGGTCGCTAGCTCGGCATAGCTCTGGACGCGTTGCAATGCGAACTGCGAGCCACCGAACGGATCGGCGCCGTTCGGGTCATCAGTGGGGAGGGAAGTCATGCTGACGAATGCCGCCGTCTGCGATTCGTAGCTGGGTGGCGCAGAAGCCCCGAAAATCAAACCAGCGAACAGACCCAGTAAGCCGCAAACAGGGATAACGAGCCAATGCCGCGGTGGGCGGCGTAGTTTCATCTGGGCGACGTTGCGGTGCATCAGCGGCTTGTCGGAGGTAGCCGGCGACTCTTTCCTGACCGTGCGATATATCCTGCGCGCCAGTGGCTTCCGTCGATGGCGCGCGTCGGCCGCAGCGTCATTAGACGCCGCGGGCTCCGTAACCGCTTCCGGCTGTTCGGGACCGCCCGCTCCTGGCGATCCACCAAGCCGAGCTTCCATCCATTCGCTGGCGGAGAGACCAAGCGCTTCGGGCACGCCTAAGCGAGCGCCTTCTTCCATCTGGCGCCGGACGCCAGCGACAATTTGGCCGAGTCCCTTTGTATACTCCTCGGCATCTTCAGGATTCATAGGTCTCGGATGACTCCTGCTCAACCGCACGACGGCTCGCCCACGGCATCCTATGCAATGCCGAGATTAACTCGGGCGGCAACATGGGAATTTCGCCCAACGGCCAGTCACGAAGCTCCTCGGGCATTTTCTTCCTCCCACCTTGTCTGCGGCTCCCAACGTCGGTGAGAGCGGATCGCCGGTGTGGCCCTGGCATTGGTCCCCCTTGCTTTGCTGTTCCATTCGTCGTGAGCAGCCTGCGCCAGCGCTGTCTGGCAGTCCGCATCCACCATGAGACGCGCGAGATCGTGCATGTAAACCTTTGGGGTCCAGCCGAGTAACGATTCGGCCTTGGAGGCGTCGCCAATGAGGGAGTCCACTTCAGCGGGACGAACGTAGCGCTCATCGAATTTGACGTACTTCTGCCAGTCGAGGCCGGCGTGCTCAAAGCAAACCGCCACGAAATCACGTACGGTATAGGATGTTCCGGTAGCGAGCACGTAATCGCTCGGGTCCGGCGTTTGCAGCATCCTCCACATGCCTTCGACGTACTCCTTCGCGTAACCCCAGTCTCGCGCTGCGTCAAGGTTGCCCAGGTAGAGGTCCTTATCGATCCCCGCCTTGATCCGACCGACCGCGCGAGTGATTTTTCGGGTAACAAAGGTCTCTCCCCGTCGGGGCGATTCGTGGTTGAACAGAATCCCGTTGACCGCGTACATGCCGTAGGCCTCACGGTAGTTTCGCGTCATCCAGTAGCTGTAAACCTTTGCGGCGCCGTACGGGCTGCGTGGATGGAAGGGGGTTGCCTCGTCTTGTGGCGGCGGCGTTGCGCCGAACATCTCCGAACTGGACGCCTGATAGAAGCGGCAGTCCAGCCCGATCATGCGAATCGCCTCCAGGAGCCGAGTGGTCCCGATCCCGGTCGTGTCGCCGGTGAACTCGGGCTCATCGAAGCTAACGCGCACATGAGACTGTGCCCCAAGGTGATACACCTCGTCGGGCTGAACTCTCTGTAGCAGCGTCACAAGGCGCGAACCGTCGGTGAGGTCGCCGTAGTGCAGGAAGAAGCGTGTTCCTTCCTCGTGCGGATCCGTGTAGAGATGTTCAATTCGGGATGTTGTGAAGGTGGACGCACGCCGGATCACACCGTGAACTTCGTAGCCCTTATCAAGCAGTAGTTCCGCCAGGTAAGACCCATCTTGTCCGGTCACACCGGTAATCAGAGCTTTCTTCACCAACGCCTCCTGGCCACATCGATGCGGGCATCTCCGCCGATAGCTTCGTTTGTTGTTGTCGCCGAATGTTGTTCGGACATCGACAGCACTTCGCTCACCGGCCCACCGCGCTTAACCGGGCCTCGTCGTGATGCTCGACAAACCAGCGGTAGGTGCTTTCCAGCCCTGATCGCAGTCCTATCGCCGGGCGCCAGCCGAGACTTCCAATCCGCGACACGTCGAGTAACTTGCGCGGAGTGCCGTCCGGACGGCTCGTGTCCAGCACTATTCGGCCTTTGAACCCAACGACATCGGCAACGGTTTCGGCGAGCTCACGGATGCTGATATCTTGTCCAGCACCGACGTTGATCGTCCCGTTTGAGTCATAGCGGTCCAATAGGCTGACAACGGCACTTCCGAGGTCGTCCGAATGCAGAAACTCCCTACGGGGCGTTCCGCTCCCCCACAGCTCCACCTGTTCGCGACCGTCCCGCGTGGCCTCGTGGAAACGCCGGATAAGGCCCGGCAACACATGCGATGTCTCGGGATCGAAATTGTCTTCGGGTCCATAGAGATTGGTGGGCATCGCCGAGATCCACGCCAACCCGTACTGGCGGCGTACCGCACTGACCTGCGTTAGCCCGGCAATCTTCGCCACCGCGTACGCATCATTCGTCGACTCGAGCTCACCAGTCATCAGACTGGATTCCTTGATCGGCTGTTCGGCGAATTTGGGATATATGCACGATGAGCCAAGAAACAGCAACCGGCCGACGCCCGCCGCGAGGGCGGCGTCCATCACGTTGACCTGGATCCGCAGATTGTCGGACAAGAAGTCGACGGGGTAAGTCTTGTTGGCGAGAATACCTCCGACGCGAGCGGCGGCAATGACGACGACCTCAGGACGAACAGAGTGCAGATACGAGAACGCGGCATCACGGTCCCGTAGGTCCACCTCGCGCGAAGACGCGCCAAAAATGTTTTGAAAGCCGGCTTTCTGCATGGCTCTCCAGATCGCCGAGCCGGCGAGGCCACGATGGCCGGCGATGTATACCCGAGCGTCTCGCGGAAGCGGTTGGACGTTGCCTACGGTCACCTGTATCCCTTTGCCTTGATCTGCCTGACGGCGCACTCGGTGCGTCGCATTTCGAGTCGCCGTTCAACGGCCGCCATGTAAAACCACCTCGGCGAAGGTTCGGAGGATGATTTTCATATCCAGCCAAAGAGACCAGTTCTCGATGTAAAAGTTGTCGTAGCGAGCACGGTCGGCAATCGAGGTGTTCCCACGTAACCCGCTGACCTGAGCAAGACCGGTAAGCCCGGCCTGGACGCGGTGGCGATGGGCGTATCTGTCGAACTGCTGCGAGAACTGTTCGACAAAGTACGGTCGTTCGGGTCGCGGTCCGACGAGCGCCATGTCCCCGCGGATGATGTTCCATAACTGGGGCAGCTCATCGATCGAGGTGCGCCGCAGGAACCGGCCAATCGGGCCCACGCGGGGGTCGGCTGCCACAGACCAATTCGTCTGCGACTCGCTCTCGTCGACCGGCTTCATCGAGCGGAATTTCAGTACCTCGAATTGCTTGCCGTTGTGGCCGATCCGGGTCTGTCGGAACAGGATGCCGGGACCGCCTTCCAAGCGCACCCCAATCGCAGCCGCCACCATCAGTGGCATCACCATCACCGCCGCCGTCACTGCGATGGCTATGTCGAACATTCGCTTGACCAGCCGGGACGGCCCACGGAGGTTCGGGGTGCGAATCCGCATCACGGGAATCGAGCCGATGTGATCCGCCATCCCTGTCTGGGTGTGAAAGTGGTGCATGCGCGGGACGATCAGCAGATCGGCCTGCTGGCATACCGTCGTACGCACCGCATCGAGCAGCACGCGCTCCTTGAAATTACCGTCCGCGATCAGCAGCACATCGGCACGCGTCCGCCTGACCGCTGCATCGAGTTCGTCCAGGCCACCGAGGCACTGCACTTCTGCCTGGGCATGGTGGTCGTCACCGTCGTCGACGAATCCATCCAGCGTCAGACCGTACTCACTATGCTCGCAAAGGATCTTGGCCAATTCGGCTGCCAGCGGCCCACCGCCGATGCAAACGGTGTGATGCCTGGTGATTCCCGTCCGCCGGCCCAACGCGATCAATTGCGTCGTGAAGAATCGACCAGCCACCACCAAGACGATCGCCAGGCAAGCGGTGTTGAGGAAATACCACACCGCCTCCTTCTGGTGCAGCAGCGCGATCATCAGGGCAACGGCCGCCGCGGCCGTCAAGAGCCGCGCCACGATCGCGGGCAACTCATCCAAGACGCTCAAGTGCAGACGGGCGCGATATCGGCCACCGCCGGATAGCAGGATCACCCCCAACACCGCCATCACGAGTTCCGCGTGAATCTGAAACGGCCGCCACAGGATTGGGGCCGCAATCATGGCGAAATCCATTGGCGGCACACACATCCATGCCCGGACCCTGCTGAAAACTCGGATGCCCGGATGGAGATCCGTCCGTGGGCTGGGAGACACTTTCTCGCTGTAGTTAGACGCGCGCGACGGCAACACCGTCTCGGAGAATCCCGGCCGTCGATAAAGTCGTCGACGGCGATCGTGCAAGTCGCCACCGGTCGTGTGGCGATCAAGCAATGACATCACTTTGGCGTCCGAGGGCCGCTTCGGCATGTCCACGGCCCCAGATCGCGCCATGATTCCCGGGCGTTCCGACGTGGGTTCGAGCGTTGCCATAATTAACCCACCACGTCAGGACCACCCGCAGCCGACGACAGTGTCGGTGCTGGTGATGTGTACGGCGCGGCCTCTGCCGGCACCGGCAATGGCCAGTACGGTCTGGTCGTGCGCATCGAAACGGCCGGCCCTGCCCCGCATTCGATGCGGGTCGGCGATAGCACCTGCGGTCATTTAAATCCCCCTCATGAATACTGATTCGAAAAGCTCAGTCGTCGCGACCAAATGAAACGGATGCCCCCATCCCGTCACACCTTGGCCGAAGAATGTCCGTTATTTGGCAGGTAGATAACGGCGGGGCTGTAGCCCGGTGGTCCGTGCCCGTTTGTCTGGAATCCCGCTGGTACCGGGTACGCGGCGGCGGGCGGAGATGTCGATGCCGGTCCGTATCCGGCGGCTGGCGGGCGGGTCATCACGGCCGCCAGCGGCAACCCGTATTTGGCGCCGTCTTTGCCACCCGCACCGGCCGCGCCCCCCTGGGGTAGTCCCCCCATCATCATCGGCATGCCCATTCCGCCACCGATATTGGGGTCCACCGACGCGATGGGCATCGCCATCGGCATGCCACCCATCATCGCCGCCGTTGGCCCCGTCGCGGCCCAGCCCCAGTTCGCCGGCACCGACAACCCGCCGACGGCGGCCCCTTGCCCGAGACCCGAAAGGGCACCCAAGCCTGCAAGATCGCCAAAGCCCGCAGAGTCCGCCGCAGCCCCCAGAGCACCATCGGCTCCCAAGGCATCTGCAGCGGGTGCGGCGCCCGCGGCTGCTTGTTGCGCAAACGGCAGGAAGGTGTCGGGATTCAGCAGCGGACCGATTGCGCTGTCCGCCATGAATACGCCGAAGAACCCTGGTAGATCTGCGTATTCGGTGAGGATGCCGGTGCCGAGGCTACCGCTGGTAACGGTTCCCAAAAGCCCTGTTGTCGTCGAAGCCCCGGTAGAAGACCCGCCCAGCTCGCTGAGGATTCCTGAGAACTGCGACGCCGACGTAGGCGACGTGAGGCTTTGTAGCGCCGTGGGAATCCCAGACATCAAATCCGATAACGCTTGCTGGACACCGCCGATCGACGTGCCGGCCGACTCGGTGGTTGCAGCCGCCTGAGCGGCCAGCCCGGATATCGAGGTGGTCTGCGGCGCCGCGGCGAACGGCGTCACACTCGCGGTGGTTGCCGCCGAGTTCGCGGCATACCCGTACATCGCAACCGCGTCCTGGGCCCACATCTCCGCGTACTCGGTCTCAGTGGCCGCGATAGCCGGTGCATTCTGGCCGAAAAAGTTCGTCGCGGTCAAGACCATCAGCTGCAGGCGGTTCGCGGTGATCAGCGGCGGGGGCACCGTCATGGCGAATGCCTCCTCAAACGCCCCAACAGCCGCTCGGGCCTGAGCCGCCGCCACCTCGGCCTCTTCGGCGGTCGCGCCCATCCAGGCCACATACGGTGTGGCCGCGGCGGCCATCGCCGTTGACGACGGTCCCTCCCACGTCCCGCTGGTCAGGGCTGATATCGCGTCTCCATACGCGACCGTTGCGGAACGCAGTTCGGAGGCCAATCCGTCCCAGGCCGCCGCAGCGACCAGCATTGGGCCCGAGCCCGGGCCGGCATACATCCGCGCAGAGTTGAGCTCCGGCGGTAAAGCGCCGTAATCCATGGTCAGAACTCTGCGGGCTCAGTCGAGCGCGACTGTGTTAGCAAACCCAGGCGTCGATGCCAGGTCCGCTATTTTCCCGGCGTCCGGCGCAGACGCGAGGCCTGGTAAGCCTCTCGGCGCGGACGTCACCACCGCTCGTTTTCGAGTCACGACTGACATGTATCCCCCTTGAACGCAAAAAGACCGGGCCCAAGGACGGACAGCGATTAACACTGCGCCTTGGGCACGGCCTGGAAACTGACCTTACGAACCCCCGCTACCAGTAATACACACCAGATGGCTGCCCGCAACGGGAGTAGCAAATTCGCATGTCCGTCACGGGAGAATTTTCACCGGCGTCATGGATAAAGTTGCGGTCGCGTCAAGAATCTGCTACCCGCGGGGGATCCGACATCGCGAGGGTCAGCGCGGCTCGCCTCAGGCGCGGCGTCACCGAGAAGTATCGGCCCGGTCGGTCAGCGCCATTCGGCGAGAGCGGTCGAGTCGATGCGTAACCGCGACAGGGTCTTTCGCTGGCCGGATTGCACTCCGACGCTGCTCTGGCTTACACGTGGCACAGCCACGCCACGAACGCGATGGGAGATGACTCGGCTCGAGCCGCCTCAGAGGAAAGCCTTCGCCCAGGACCGGGGCTGCCGGTCGTACCGTCTGGCCGCGATAATCCCCGGTGTGATCTCAGTCGCAACGGTCGGGTGAGCTGTTCAGTCGACGACGATGCGCTCAACGCTCATGAGCCCCCAACGGGCGGGGGCATCAATTGACCGGACATCATGGCTGTATGAAGTTGGCGTTCGCGCTGCCGCACACGCTTGAGTTGCCGGCAATCACCGCACACTGGGAATTTAGCGTGACGGGACCGCAGCAAGCGGCAATGGTCAAGCGTGCCGACGAGCTGGGCTACGACATGGTTTCGGTTCCGGAGCATTTCGTCGTGCCGCATTCGCATCTGGAACTATCAGGCCCGCACTATCTGCATTCGACAGTTGGGCAGGCGTTCATCGCTGGAGCGACGCAGCGGATCCGGGTCAACTCCAGTGTGACGATCCTGCCATTGCACCATCCGATTGTGCTGGCCAAGGCGCTGTCGACCGCAGACTGGATGAGCGGCGGCCGCATCACTGCGACATTCGGAGTTGGTTGGGACGCTGAGGAATTCGACACCCTCGGAGTTCCTTTCCACCAGCGGGGACGCATCGCCGACGAGTACCTCGCGGCGATGATCGAACTGTGGACCAACGAGTCGCCGAGCTTTGCCGGCAAGTATGTATCCTTCGACGCGATCGCGTTCGCGCCAAAGCCGGTACAACGCCCGCATTTGCCGATCTGGATTGCCGGGGACGCTGACGCGGCACTAAAGCGGGCGGCCCGGTTCGCATCGGGTTGGTGGCCGTTTCTTTTGAAGGTCGAAGACGTTCCGGCCAAGATCGACTTCATCAAGTCGCAGCCCACCTACGACGGGAGGCCGTTCGACGTCATGTACCCGTTGGGCATGGGCAGGGTGGGCGAGGGCCATATGTCATCCGACGACCCCAACTATCGCCCGGGGATGAGCAAGCAAGAGATCGTCGACCAGCTGTGCCGCTTCGCCGAACTCGGCGTGACGTTCAGCTCGGTTCCGGCGCCCCGGTTGAAGGGGGCGGAGGCCTACATGGACCACGCGCAGTGGGTGATTGAGGAAATCAAGCCGCACATAAGCGCTGCGGATTAGACACCCATTTTCTGGGGCACGCCCTGCCAGCGAGTACGCTGCCATGCGCCAACACACCACCGCGTATGACTTGCGAGAACGGTGGGCAGCTCGACAAGGAGAACGGCCGATGAGCGTCCGTAATGATCCGCAGCTCAATCGGTTCAAGGCGTCGGCGTACTTGCGTCGCGTGGTCGCGGCCTCCATGGCCGGCACCGTCGTCGAATGGTACGAATTCTTCATCTATGGCACCGCGGCCACCCTGGTATTCAGCAAGGTGTTCTTCCCGAAGGGCGGCAATGAGCTCGACGCCATCCTCGCTGCATTCGTGACCTACGCCGTCGGGTTCGCCGCCCGACCGCTGGGCGGCATCGTCTTCGGTCAACTCGGGGATCGGTACGGACGCAAAAAGCTGTTGCAGCTCAGCCTGGTGCTGGTGGGTACGGCCACCTTCCTGATGGGTTGCTTGCCGACGTTCGGTCAGGTCGGGTACTGGGCTCCAGCCCTGCTGGTGACGCTGCGGTTCATTCAGGGCTTCGCCGTCGGCGGCGAGTGGGGCGGCGCCGTGCTGCTCGTCGCCGAACACAGCCCCAACGCCAGCCGGGGTTTCTGGGCGAGCTGGCCGCAGGCCGGTGTGCCGGGCGGCAATATCCTGGCCACCGCAGCGCTGCTGATCCTGACCTCGACGCTCTCCGACGCGGCGTTCCTGAGCTGGGGCTGGCGGGTGGCGTTCTGGTTGTCCGCCGTCGTCGTCCTGGTCGGCTACTACATCCGCACCAAGGTGACCGACGCACCGATCTTCGTCGAAATGCAGCAGCGCGTCGAACACTCGAAAGCAACCAGCTTCGGTGTCGTCGAAGTATTAAAGCGTTACCCGCGAGGCGTTTTCACCGCCATGGGCTTACGTTATGGCGAGAACACCATGTACTACCTGGTGGTCACCTTCTCCATCACATACCTCAAGGTCTACGTCCACGCCAACACCAAGACTATCTTGTGGTGGTTGCTGGCCGCACACGCGGTGCATTTCGCTACCATCCCCCTCGCCGGCCATCTCAGTGACCGATTCGGCAGGCGCCCAGTCTATTTCGTCGGCGCCGTCTGCGCCTGTACCTGGGGATTTTTCGCGTTCCCGATGATGAACAGCGGCCGCAACGCGATCATCATGTCGGCCATCATTATTGGCCTGGTATTCCACGCGATTATGTATGCGGTCCAGCCCGCCACCATGGCGGAGATGTTCCCGACCCGGATGCGGTATTCCGGGGTGTCGCTCGGCTACCAGGTCACCTCGATTGTGGCGGGTTCGCTCGCACCGATCATTGCGGTTCGTTTGCTCGATACCTATAAATCCGCGGTTCCCATCGCCTGGTACCTGGCCGCTACCGCCGCGGTGAGCGCCGTGGCCGCCGTGGTAACCCGCGAGACCAAAGGCGTCGACCTGGCGGAAATCGACCGGGCCGACGCCGAACAGGGGTGAGCCTTTGACCAGGTCAACCCGCCTTCCAGCTGCGCCTGTGGGATCCATCCGACATGTTTGTCGATCTCGATGCGTGGTAATAGAACCAGAGGGGGGTGCGCGTAGGCCGGCCTTCGCGCCCACCAAGGTCCCGTCGGTTCAGCCCGAGAGCCGACGGGACCGCTTAACCGTGGTGCCTTTCACGGGCAAGCTGCCCAGTTGCCGGACGAGCCCGAGGCAGTGTCATCCAGGAGTAGCGTGCGGCATATGGATGGCTCGACAAGTGTCTGGATTCTCGGGGGCTACCAGAGCGACTTCGCTCGTAACCTGACCAAAGAAGGCCGCGACTTCGCGGCTCTGACCAGCGAAATCGTCAAAGGTACACTCGCTTCGGCCAAGGTGACCGCAACAGATATAGCCGCTACAGGCGTCATCCACGTGGCCAACGCCTTCGGTGAGATGTTCGCCGGCCAGGGCCACCTCGGGGCGATGCCGGCCACGGTTTGCGACGGGCTCTGGGACACCCCGGCTTCGCGGCATGAAGCGGCATGCGCGTCCGGCAGCGTGGCGGCACTCTCGGCGATAGCCGACCTGCGGTCCGGCGCTTACGACATCGCGCTCGTCGCGGGTATCGAGCTCGAGAAGACGGTCCCCGGTGACATCGCGGCCCAACACCTGGGCGCAGCCGCGTGGACGGGTCACGAGGGGACCGACGCGCGCTACGTGTGGCCGTCGATGTTCGCGCAGGTCGCGGACGAATACGACAGGCGTTACGGCCTGAACGACACCCATCTGCGGGCCATCGCGCAGCTCAACTTCGCCAACGCACGGCGCAATCCCAACGCTCAGACGCGCGACTGGACCGTCCCCGAACCGATCACCGACGACGACGCCACCAACCCGATCACCGAAGGCCGGCTGCGGCGCTTCGACTGCAGCCAGATGACCGACGGCGGGGCAGGCGTGGTCCTCGCCAATGATGCCTACCTGCGTGATCATCCCGACGTGCGCCCGATCGGCCGCATCGAGGGCTGGGGGCACCGCACGGTGGGCCTGGGTCTGCGGCAAAAACTGGACCGCGCCGCTGACGATCCGTACGTGCTGCCCCATGTGCGGGCGGCGGTCCTGGACGCCTTGCGGCGCGCGCGGCTCACACTTGACGACCTCGACGGGTTCGAGGTGCACGACTGCTTCACTCCCAGCGAGTACCTGGCCATTGACCACATCGGGCTGACCGGCCCGGGCGAATCGTGGAAGGCGATCGAAAACGGTGAGATTGAAATCGGCGGCCGGCTGCCGATCAACCCCAGCGGCGGACTGATCGGCGGCGGACACCCGGTCGGTGCCTCCGGTGTGCGCATGCTGCTCGACGCTGCAAAGCAAGTCGGCGGCGCCGCCGGCGACTATCAAGTCGAGGGCGCTAGAACCTTCGGCACGCTGAACTTCGGCGGGAGTACCGCCACCACGGTGAGTTTCATCGTCAGTACGACAAAAGGCCTTTGAACATGGACTTCCAGAACGACGTGACGCTCGTCGGCAAGTTCCTCTCGACCCTGCCCGAAGACGACGACCATCCCTATCGGACCGGTCCGTGGGCACCACAATCAAGCGAATGGGATGCCGATGACCTGAGCGCGATCGAGGGCGAGATCCCGCGCGACCTGGACGGCATCTACCTGCGTAACACCGAAAACCCGCTGCACCCGGCGTTCAAGACCTACCACCCGTTCGACGGCGACGGCATGCTGCACATCGTCGGCTTCCGGGACGGAAAAACCTTCTACCGCAACCGCTTTATCCGAACCGACGGCTTCCTGGCGGAAAACGAAGCGGGCGAGCCGCTGTGGCCGGGTTTGGCCGAGCCGGTGCAGTTGGCCAGGCGGGACAAAGGTTGGGGCGCACGCACCCGAATGAAGGACGCGTCCAGCACCGATGTCATCGTCCACCGGGGTATCGCGCTGACCAGCTTCTACCAGTGCGGCGACCTATACCGGATCGACCCGTACTCGGCCAATACCCTCGGCAAGGAGAGCTGGAACGGACGATTCCCGGTCGACTGGGGCGTGTCCGCGCATCCTAAGGTCGACAACAAAACTGGCGAACTGTTGTTCTTCAACTACAGCAAGCAAGACCCCTACATGCGCTACGGCGTGGTCGACGAAAGCAACGAGCTGGCGCATTATGTTGACATCCCGCTACCCGGACCGCGGCTGCCACACGATATGGCGTTCACTGAAAACTACGTGATACTCAACGACTTCCCGCTGTTCTGGGATCCCGCGCTGCTCGAGCACGATGTGCATATGCCGCGGTTCTATCCCGACATGGCGTCTCGCTTCGCGGTACTCCCTCGCCGGGGTGCAACTGGCGACATCCGATGGTTCGAGGCGGACCCAACGTTCGTATTGCACTTCACAAACGCCTACGAGGACGGCGACGAAATCGTTCTCGACGGCTTCTTCGAAGGCGATCCACAACCGCTGGACACGGGTGGCACGCCTGGTGCCCTGGAAAAGAAGTGGGAAAGGCTCTTTCGGTTCCTCGCACTGGATCGCCTGCAAACCCGGCTGCACCGATGGCGATTCAACCTGATCACCGGCGCGGTGAAGGAAGAGCAACTGTCGGAGTCCCTCACCGAGTTCGGGACCATCAACCCCGACTATGCGGCTACCAGGTACCGCTACACCTATGCCGCAACCGGAAAGCCGGGTTGGTTCCTCTTCGACGGACTCGTGCAGCACGATCTGCTGACCGGAAACCAGCAGAACTATTCCTTCGGCGAAGGCGTTTACGGCAGTGAGACCGCGATGGCGCCACGCGTCGGCAGTACCGGTGAGGACGACGGCTACCTGGTCACCCTCACCACGGACATGAACGCCGACGCCTCGTACTGCCTGATCTTCGATGCCGCCCGGGTCGCTGACGGCCCCGTATGCAAACTGCAACTGCCGGAACGCATTTCCAGTGGCACTCATTCGACGTGGGCACCCGGCGCACAGTTGCGCCGCTGGAACACCGCCGAATCGGCGGCAAGCGCGATCGGGCTGTAACCCGGCAACGTATAGGTAGCTATGGATTACCAAACACCGAGGGACAACCAAAAGCCGCGTCGGACAACGCACTGGTCTACGGAGTTGGCCTCGATCGGTGCCATCCGCTTCGCTCGGCGTTCGTCGAACTTCCAAGAAACAGTGCGGTTTTACCGCGAGCTGGTGGGTTTGCCGCTGTACGAGACATTCGAAGCCAGCTATGGCAGCAACGGTGCCATCTTCGGCCTGCCGAGTTCGAACCTGACCATGGAGATCGTGGAGGCCGTCGACCCAGTCGCGGTGGATCACCACGAACAGCTGTGCCTGTACTTCCCCGATAAGCCCAGCCAGCAGGCCGCGATTGCGCGTATGCAACGAGGATCGCTGCAACCGGTTGAGCAACATCCGTATTGGGAAGCGACCGGATCGGTCACCTATCGCGATCCCGATGGCCGCGAGGTCGTGTTCGCGCCGTTCGTGTTCGGCGCAAATGAGCCCGCCGACAGTTCCACATCGGGCAAACACGAGTTCCCGTCGGACTAAAGCCTCACCGCCGCGACCGACCCGCCGCTAATGCGGCCGCCACTGTCCACAGCGAACATGCCACGGCACACACCGCGCCGAACGCACCGATGTAGAGGCCGTATTCCGCTGACATCGGCGGGTTGATGTTCCGCTTGTAGTACAGCACCGTAAGCGCTACCAAAAGCAGCGAAATTGTCAGCGCGGCAATGGAAGCGAGTTTCATGGAGAGGCCGCGGCCGGCAACCGCTCCGGCCACCAGCAGCGCCGAGGACAGCAAGACGATGAGCTGGCCTGCGCCGAACCCCGGAGGAAGTATCAGATTGCCGTGCCTGCCTCCGATGGCGTTGGCCCAGCCCCCGCCCCCGACCGCCGTCGCCACCCACGGCATCCACGCGCTGGCCGACACGATCGCGGCAAAGAGCGCTACCAGCCAACCAGGGTGCAGCCGGCGAATCATGGTTGCGACATTAGCCGACCGGCCCGCGGGGCCCTGCCACCGAACGTCACGCCAGCGTGGCGTCCGCCGGCGAACGTCACGCCAGCGTGACGGCAACCGTTTCAGGAGCCCGCGAACACCGTGACGAACTTTTGCAGCGAGTCACGAATATCGCCGCGCAGCGCGGCGGCAACGACCATCCCGATCGGCCCGAACAACGCCGGCCCACCAAGGTGCACGTCGAAGGTGACCGCGGAGCCATCGTCCTTCGGCTTTACCTTTGCTATCAACTTGACCTTGACGCCACCAACGCCGATGCCGTCTAGCGTCATCGCCTCGGGCGGCTTGTAATGCACGATCGTCCACTTGATCCGGTTATACATGCCCTTGACTTCGACGATGGACTCGACGACCGTGCCCTTTTCGACGGTTTCCGGCAACGTGCTACGCCACACCCGGTGAATGCTCAGCCAGTCCTTGTAGCGGGACAGGTCGGAGGCGTGCTTCCAGGTCTCCTCCGGTGGCAGCGGTACGTCGATGGATCCGGAAAGTTTGGCCATCCGCTCAGGCTAACGCCACAATCGTGGCTGCACGCCCGAGTATCGTCATCGGGTGAACGTCCCCAGCTTGTCTGAGTCGAAGTACTCCAGGTTCAGCGTCGCGCCGGGGAACCCGAAGAACGTCGCCTTGGAAATCGTCCCGGCTGGGGCGTTTTCGTTTGTCAACGTGAACGTGAAGGTGTCACCGTCCCAGTGGGTCAAATTGAACGTCTGGTTTTTCGGTCCCAGCGACAGCTGCAGTCCGCCTTCGCTTTCTGTCACGATGGCCGGACCCCAGTAGTCATTGGCGTACACCCCGACGTAGTCGCTGAGCGGTCTTTGCGGCGCGGGGTTGGCCGGGGGTTGCTTGCCGACCAGCGAGCCCTCCGGATTGTTCATCGGGGCGATTGCGTGGTTGTACAGGCTGGCCCAGTCCTCGCGGATCTGGCCGTACTGCACCAGGTCCAGGAATTGGGCGGTCAGCGTCTCCGGTACGCCGTAGGGCGCGGCGTTGGTCAGCGCGACGATGCCGATGTCTTCGGACGGCATCACCACGAAGTTCGTCGCCGCCCCCATCCGAAGGCGCCGGAATGGCTGTACTCGGTGCGCCCCGACGAGGTCACCGAGACGTTGAACCCGTGGCCGTAGAAGCTGGCCCGCGCTTTCGGCGATCGCCGCGGCAGCCGAAACGACCTGTGGGGTGATAGCGGGCAGCAGGGCTTCCGGCGAGGTGATCCGCTGACCGTTGTAGGTTCCGTTGCCCAGCACCATCGTCAGCCAGCGCGCCATGTCGTTGACCGACGAACTCACCCCACCGGCGGGCGACTGGGGGTCGGGATCCCGTTGGAAGCGCGGCTCCCATTTGTCGCCGACCTTGACGTGGTTGACGGCGTGGTTGGGCCTGGCCAGGAAATCGGCGAACCGCGAACTCGTCGACGTCATCCCCAGCGGGCGGTACAGCACCTCGTCGGACAGGTCCTCCCATGGTTTTCCCGCCGCGGCCGCCACCGCCTCGGCGGCGGCGGTCACCCCGAAGTTGGTGTAGGCGTAGCTGATTCGAAAAGGCGCCAGCGGCAGGTAGTTCAGCCGCTCCAGCGTCTGGCGACGGTCGTAGCCCAGATCCTCCAGTTTGTCGCCGGCGTGGTCGGGCAGCCCGGAACGGTGCGAGTACAGATCGGCGATGGTCACATGGCTGGTGACATACGGGTCGGACAGCGCAAACCACGGCAGCTTGGACGCCACCGGCGTGTCCCAGGTGACGACGTTGTCGGTCACTTCATGTGCCACCACCGTGGCGCCGACCGATTTCGACACCGACGCCAACTGGAAGACGGTGTCGGCGTCGACCCTGTTTTCGGCCCGTCGCCTTTGCTTGCGTCTCTGAGGCCGAATCCTTTCGCATATATGGTCTTTCCGCCATGGACAATGGCCACCGCCATTCCCGGGATGCCGGTGTTCTTCATCAGGTCGCGACCAGGCCGTCGACTTTGGCGATGGCGTCGTCGATGCGGCCGGCGGGAATCTCCAGACCCGACACCTCGTTGGGCGGGGCGTCGGTCAAAGGCGGCGGCTGGGCTCGACATCGGCTGCGCGGGCCCACATCCCGCAGACGCCAGCAAGACCACCACGACAGCGGCCGTCGCCGCGCGTTTCGTCATGGCCGCACACTATCGGCTCCGCGCCTGCGCGACTCGGGCCAAGCGCCGCGACACTGCGGTCAGCGGATCAGAGCCGCCACCACGGGTTGAACCGCACCGTCGCGGCCGGATCAATCCGTTGACCGGGCATGGGCACCGCCACCTGCACGTGCTCGGCCTCAGCCGCCACCAGCAGTCGCTCGACCGGCTCGGCCCACGGATGCGGGGCCAGCCGGAAGGTGCCCCAGTGGATCGGCACCAGCAGCCCCGACCCCGAGTCGGTGACATCCAGATGCGCCTGGACCGCCTCCTCGGGGTTCATGTGGATGTCGGTGAACGCCGGGTTGTAGGCGCCGATGGGCAGCAGGGTCAGGTCGAACGGCCCATGGTCGGCGCCGATCTCCGCGAAGCTCTTGGTGTAGCCGGTGTCGCCGCCGAAGTACGCGCGATGACTGCGGACCGATCAATCCCCACGACGCCCACAGCGTGTTGTTGCGGTTGAACAAACGCCCCGAGAAGTGCCGCGCCGGCAGGCAGATCACGGTGAGCTCGCCGACCGTCGCGCTCTGGTTCCAGTCCAGTTCGACGATGCGCTGCTCCGGGACGCCCCACGACCGCAGGTGCGCCCCGACGCCGAGCGGCACGAAGAACGGGGCCCGCTGGGTGCGGGCCAACGCGACGATCGTGTCGATATCGAGGTGGTCGTAATGGTCGTGGCTGATCACCACCGCGTCGAGCGCGGGCAGCTTTTCCAGCTCCACCGGCGGCGGATGCAGCCGCTGCGGGCCGACGATGTGCGACGGCGAGCACCGGTCACTCCACACCGGATCGGTCAGCACGCGGTAGCCGTCGATTTCCACCAGCACGCGTCGAATGACCGAACCAGGTGACGGCCAGCTCGCCGGCGTCACCCTGGTAGATCTCCGGCGAGGCCAACGGGATCGGCACGGCCGGCCGGCTACTGCCGCGGCTGTCCACGAATTCCCTTGCAATCACCAGCATTTCCCCGCCGCTAGCCGCCGACCCGGGTTCAAGGTTGACGAAGACGCCGTCGCTGTAGTTCGGAGAACCCGCTGCCGCCGCCGCGATCGCGGCGGAATCGGCGCCGAGCGCCGCCGGCGCGCCGCGCAGCGCGCGCAACACCAGCCCGCTGGCGGCCAGCGTGGCCGAACCCGCGGCCAGTCGCAGCGCTCCGCGCACCTCTTAGGCCCCCTGGAATTTCGGCGGCCGTTTCTCCACGCGAGCGATCTGCGCTTCGATGACGTCCTGGCTGCCCCACGCCTTGTCGAAGAGCTCCTTGTGCTCCGGCGACGCCTCCTCGATGGAGCCGTCGTCGTTGAGTACCCGTTTGGCGTGCTGGATCGCCAGCGGCGCCAGCCCGGAGATCTCGGCCGCCCAGGCCTGCGCGTCCGCCAGCGTCCCGATGCGGTTGGCCATTCCGGTCTGCAGCGCCGTCTCGGCGCTCAGCTTTTCCGCGGTCAGCAGCATCGCGCGGGCGCGGCCGTGGCCGACCAGCGACGAAAGCCGGCGGATACTCCAGTTATCAAGGGCCAGACCGTATTTCGACGTCGGAAACTGGAAGAACGCGTCCGGTGCGACCACTCGCAGATCGCATTGCATGGCCAGCTGCAGGCCGGCGCCGATGGCGGGGCCGTTGATGGCGCCGATGATCGGCATCGGCGCCGCATCCATGACCTTGTGCAGCTCGATGAGCCGGTCGGGATAGTCGGCCGCGAACGCGTCGCCACTCAGGTCCGCGCCGGCGCAGAACACCGTGCCCTGGCCGGTCAGCACAATCGCGCGGGTTGCCCCGCCGGACCCCTCGCTGGCCTTTTGCAAGGCCTCCCGCAGCTCCTCGACGAGCTGGGAGTTCAACGCGTTGCGACGCTCGGGGCGCTGCAGCTCAATCGTCATAACGGCTTCGTCCTGGGTGACACCGATCATGGGCCAAGCCTATCTAGGCTTATATAGCCTCGAAGCGTGAGCCGTATCACGACCGATCAACTGCGCGATGCCGTGCTGGACGAGGGCTCGTTCGTCAGCTGGGACAGCGCACCGCTGGCGGTGCCGGTCAGCGAGTCCTACGCACGGGAGCTGGCCGACGCCCGGGAAGCCTCCGGCCGCGACGAGGCGGTGTTGACCGGCGAGGGCCGGATCTTCGGGCGCCGGGTGGCGGTGGTGGTCTGCGAATTCAGCTTCCTCGGCGGCTCGATCGGGGTGGCGGCCGCCGAGCGGATCACCGCGGCCGTGGAACGGGCAACCGCCGAGCGGCTGCCGCTGCTGGCCTCGCCGAGCTCCGGCGGCACCCGCATGCAGGAGGGCACCGTCGCGTTTCTGCAGATGGTGAAGATCGCCGCGGCCGTCAGGCTGCACAAGCAGGCGCACCTGCCGTACCTGGTCTACCTGCGCAACCCGACCACCGGCGGGGTCTTCGCCTCGTGGGGATCGCTGGGCCATGTCACCGTCGCCGAGCCCGGCGCCCTGATCGGCTTCCTGGGGCCCCGGGTGTACGAGCAGCTCTACGGCGAGCCATTCCCGTCCGGCGTCCAGACCGCGGAGAACCTGCAGCGGCACGGCGTGATCGACGGCGTCGTCGCGCTCGACGGAGCTGCGGCGGACGCCGGACCGGGCGCTGACGGTCATCTCCGACGATCCAGGCCCGTTACCGGCGACGCAACCACCCGAACCCCTGCCCGACGTCCCGGCCTGGGACTCGGTGGTGGCCTCGCGACGGCCAGACCGGCCCGGGGTCGGGCACCTGTTGCGGCACGGCGCCACCGACCGGGTGCTGTTGTCGGGTACCGGCCAGGGCGAGGCCGCGACCACCCTGCTGGCACTGGCGCGGTTCGCCGGCCAGCCCGCGGTCGTCTTGGGCCAGCAGCGCGGTCCCGGCGGGTTGGAAGCGGGCGGATCGGCCCCGCGTCGCTGCGCGAAGCCCGGCGCGGCATGGCGCTGGCCGCCGAATTGCGGCTGCCGCTGGTGCTGGTGATCGACACCGCCGGCCCCGCGTTGTCGGCCGAAGCCGAACAGGGCGGGCTGGCCGGCCAGATCGCCCAATGCCTGGCCGAGCTGGTCACGCTGGACACCCCGACGGTGTCGGTGCTGCTGGGCCAGGGCAGCGGCGGGCCGGCGCTGGCCATGGTGCCCGCCGACCGGGTGCTCGCCGCGCTGCACGGCTGGCTGGCGCCGCTGCCCCCGGAGGGCGCCAGCGCGATCGTCTTCCGCGACACCGCCCATGCGCCCGAACTCGCTGCGGCCCAAGGTATCCGGTCGGCAGACCTGCTCAGTTCCGGGATCGTCGACGCCATCGTCCCAGAACATCCCGACGCCGCGGACGAGCCGATCGAGTTCGCCCAGCGACTGTCGGGTGCGATAGCCGCGGAGCTGCACGCGCTGCGCGAAATACCCGCAGCCGAAAGGCTCGCCGCGCGATTGCGGCGCTACCGCAGCATCGGCTTGCCCCGCGACACATGACTGACGGAGGCGAAACGCCGGCGCCGTGGTGCGAGGCGTATATCTGCGCGAGTGGCTGAGCGAGTTGTGGCCGCCGGCCGTCCCGGGCGGGCAGCCTCCCACCGCCACACGCATTAATCAGGCAAAATGAGCGGCATGGACACTAGCGGCACTTCACCGCGGGTTTTGGTCGTTGACGACGACGCCGACGTGCTCGCCTCGCTGGAACGCGGGCTGCGGCTGTCCGGATTCGAGGTATCGACCGCGGTCGACGGTGCGGAGGCGCTGCGCAGCGCCACCGAGACCCGACCGGATGCCATCGTCCTCGACATCAACATGCCGGTGCTCGACGGCGTCAGTGTCGTCACAGCCCTTCGGGCCATGGACAACGACGTCCCGGTCTGCGTGCTGAGCGCGCGTAGCTCGGTCGACGACCGAGTCGCGGGCTTGGAGGCCGGCGCCGACGATTACCTGGTCAAACCGTTCGTGCTGGCCGAGCTGGTGGCGCGGGTGAAGGCACTGTTGCGCCGTCGCGGCAGTACCGCGAGCTCGTCCTCGGAGACCATCACGGTCGGCCCGCTCGAGGTGGACATCCCGGGTCGGCGGGCCCGGGTCAACGGCGTCGACGTCGATCTGACCAAGCGCGAGTTCGACCTGCTGGCGGTGCTGGCCGAACACAAGACGGCGGTGCTGTCCCGCGCGCAACTGCTCGAGCTGGTGTGGGGTTACGACTTCGCCGCCGACACCAATGTCGTCGACGTGTTCATCGGGTACCTGCGCCGCAAGCTGGAGTCCAACGGCGGACCCCGGCTGCTGCACACCGTTCGAGGAGTCGGGTTCGTCCTGCGCATGCAGTGAACACGTCCCACCCCGAGCGAGCAGCTTTTACCTCTTCGAGCTCTTACGCCATGGCGTGAAAAAGGCCCGAACGGCCGATTCTTCGTCCCTGAACCACACCTGGGCGACGGTCTGGTCGTAGGTCGCGTCGTCCGGGGTGTAGTACAGCCTGGTATCTGAGCGGCCCTTCACCATCCACCCCGACGGGCCGTTACCCCGCCTGTCGGCGCGAGCGGAGCCAGGGCCGAACGGCGCGTACGCCACCACGGGGATCTTCCGGGTCGGTGATCCCTTTGCCCCCGGGGGCCTCTTCCTCAGCGGCCGATCTGCAGCCGGAATCTTCGCCGTCGGCGCATCTTTGGCGGCCGGATTTTTCGTCGTCGGCGACCCGGTCTCGACCGGAATCAGCGTTGTCGCCGGCTCTGTCTCGACCGGAATCAACGTTGTCGCTGGTTCCGTCTCCGAAGAGATCAGCGTTGTCGCCGGCTCTGTCTCGACCGAGATCAACGTTGTCGCTGGTTCCGTCTCCGAAGAGATCAGCGTTGTGGGCGGTTCGGACTCTTCCCCGGATGTCCCCACCGGCGCATGGCGGTTGACGGAGCGGACGGTCAGCACGAACGTCGCTACCGTCCCCAATCCGAACGAAGCGGCGATTAGCACCCAGTGCAGGTGGCCCATCATTGCGCGCCCACCTCGTGTGGCGCATCCGCCGGTGCTTCTTCTTGGGCCCCGCCGCGCCTAACCCACCAGGTGGCGATCACCCGGCCAACCGCTGAGCCCGCGACGAAAGCCAGCAGATACCACAACCACTGGATCACAAAATCCACGCTGGATTCTCCTTAGCTGACGACGATTTCGACGCGGCGGTTCTTTGCGCGACCCTCGGCCGTGTCATTGCCGGCGATCGGGCTCATCGAACCGAGGCCCCGCACGATGAGTTGATCGCGGGCAACGCCGTGGGATACCAGGAACTCGGCGACCGTCCCGGCTCGCTGCGTGCTCAACGGAATATTGATGGCCTCGTTGCCCGAATTATCGTTGTAGCCGTTGAGTGTCGCGTGCGCGGTCGAGCACGCCTTGAGCTTGTCCGCCACCTGGGTCAGGATCGGCCCGTCTTCCGGCGTCAAACTAAAGCCGTCGTTCCCGAAGGGAATCGGACCGCCCGTCACGGCATTGATAGCCGCCTGCAAGTCCGTGCACGGAGACGGAGCGGGCGGCGGGAGCGGCCCGGCGGGCCCCGCCCGAGGAACAGGCCCGTTAACCACAAGCTTGTCAATGACATTGAGCTTCGACCAGAGCATCGCGGCCTCTTGCCCGACCACGTTCTTCTGGTCTTGCGATGTGGCAGTCCCGGACAGGGTCACGGTGTCACCGTCGACAGTGAGATTGAAATCGGCCATCGACGCGCTGTCTTTGAAAACCGGTACAGCGTTGGAGAAATCGAGCGCCTTGACGTTCGGGTCGATATGGGTTTGGTCGACGATGTTCACGCCCGGCGGCAGCGAACCCTGAAGGGCTTTGATCAGCGCCGCTTTAGCGGAGTCGTCGGGGAAGGCGCCGCTGAGGGTAAGGCTGTTGCCATTGCGGCTAAGCGAGAACGCCGCCAAAGCTATCTTTGCAGCCGCGGACGTGCTCGACGGTCCGTGCGTCGGCACCGCCCGACTCGGTCCATTGGCGAACCCGGGCCGGTCGAAAGCAACGTAGCCGATTGCCGCTATCAGCAACGGAATAACCACCAGACAAATCAGCCAGGGCAGGCCGGGCGACCTCCGGAAGAAGGCCGGCAGCCGCCGGGAGTAGCTGGTTGCGGCCGTTTCGCCGGAACCAGCTCTAGAACCCACCTTGGAATCCACCCAGCCCTCTTTCAGTTCGTCTACGGGAGTCGTCGGTCATGCAGGCGATATGCAGCCTACCGAGTCGGCACCGCAACACAGCCCATGTCGGGCACACTAGAGCGATGGGCAACGGCAGGAAACCGACCGACAACGAGACGCTGGCACACATCCACGACCTGGTCGCCGAGGAGAAAGCATTGCGTGCTCAGCTGCAGCACCGCGACATCACCGAGTCCGAGGAGCATGATCGACTCCGCAAGGTGGAGATCGAACTCGACCAGTGCTGGGACCTGCTGCGTCAGCGCCGAGCGCTGCGCGAAACCGGAGGTGACCCACGCGAGGCGTCGGTGCGTCCGGCGGGCGAAGTCGAGGGCTATTTAGGCTAGACATGGCCGGGTCGCAGGATCGCGGCGTGCCGGATTTTGATGTGGTCATCGTTGGTGGCGGCCACAACGGCCTGGTCGCAGCGGGCTACCTGGCCCGGGCCGGGCTTCGGGTCCGGTTGCTGGAACGGCTGGGGCACATCGGCGGGGCCGCGGTATCGGCGCAGGCCTTCGACGGCGTCGAGGTCCGGGTGTCGCGTTACTCGTATTTGGTCAGCCTGCTGCCTCCACGCATCGTCGAGGACCTGGGCGCCCCGGTGCGGCTGGCCCGGCGGCAGCTTTCCTCATACACCCCCGATCCGGCAACGGCCGGGCGCTCTGGCCTGCTGGTCGGGTCGCCGCGTGCGGACGCGTTCGCCGCCATCGGCGCGGCCCGCGATGAATTCGGATTCGCCGAGTTCTACCGGCGCTGCCGTCTGGTGACCGAACGGCTCTGGCCGACGCTGCTCGAACCGCTGCGCACCCGCCAGCAGGCCCGCCGCCACGTCCTGGAGTCCGGCGATGCTGACGCGGCGGCAGCGTGGCGGGCAATGGTAGACGAACCGATCGGGCGCGCCATCGCCGGCGCGGTCAGCAACGACCTGGTCCGTGGCGTGATCGCCACCGACGCGTTGATCGGCACCTTCGCCGGTCTCGACGACCAGTCATTGCAGCAGAACATCTGCTTCCTCTATCACGTCATCGGCGGGGATTGGGACGTCCCCATCGGCGGGATGGGCTCGGTGACCGCGGCCCTGGCAGCGGCAGCCGTCCGCCACGGCGCCGAAATCGTCACGGGTGCAGACGTCTACGCGATCGATCCAGATGGCCGGGTGCGTTATCGCAGCGGCGACGACGAGCAATGCATCCGCGGCCGGTTCGTGCTGGCCGGCGTCACCCCAGCCGTCCTGGCCGGCCTGCTGGGAGAACAGCCGCCGCAGCTGGCGCAGGGCGCCCAGGTCAAGGTGAACATGGTGCTAGGGCGACTGCCCCGGCTGCGCGACGACAACGTCACACCGGAGCAGGCGTTTTCCGGCACGTTCCACGTCAACGAAACGTGGACCCAGCTGGATGCGGCCTTCTCGCGTGCGACGGCCGGACAGCTGCCGGATCCGCTGCCCTGCGAGGCTTACTGCCATTCGCTGACGGACCCGAGCATCCTGTCCGCGGGGCTGCGCGCGTCGGGCGCGCAGACGATGACGGTGTTCGGCTTGCACACACCACACTCGTTGGTCGGCGACTCCAGCGACCCCGACACCTTCCGTCACCAACTGACCGAGTCGGTGCTGGCCTCGTTGAATTCTGTTCTTGCCGAACCGATTCAGGACGTGTTGATGACCGACGCGCACGGTCGGCCGTGCATCGAGACGACGACCACCCTGGACTTACAGCGGTCCCTGCGCATGACCGCGGGCAACATCTTCCACGGCGCGCTGTCCTGGCCGTTCGCGGAGGACGACGACCCGCTGGATAGACCCGCGCGGCGATGGGGTGTTGCTACCGCACATGACCGGATCATGTTGTGCGGCTCGGGCGCCCGGCGCGGCGGGGCGGTGTCGGGCATCGGCGGCCACAACGCCGCGATGGCGGTGCTGGAGGCTTACGACCGCGAGTCGATGCCGAGGTAATCGCGTTCCGTGTAGCCCGTGTAGATCTGGCGCGGACGGCCGATCTTGCTGTCGCTGCCGTCGTGCATCTCACGCCAGTGTGCGATCCAGCCGGGCAGCCGGCCCAACGCAAACAGCACGGTGAACATCCGGGTCGGGAACCCGAGGGCCCGGTAGATGAGCCCGGTGTAGAAGTCGACGTTCGGGTAGAGCTTGCGCTCGATGAAGTAGTCGTCGGTCAGCGCCGCCTCTTCGAGCCCCTTGGCGATGCTCAGCAGGTTGTCGTCGCCGCCGAGCTTGGCCAGGATCTTGTCGGCCTGTTCCTTGACGATCCGGGCCCGCGGGTCGTAGTTCTTGTAGACGCGGTGGCCGAAGCCCATCAGCTTGACGCCGGCCTCGCGGTTCTTCACCTTTCGGACGAACTCGCTGACGTCGTCGCCGCTGTCGCGGATCTGCTCGAGCATCTCGAGCACCGCCTGGTTGGCGCCGCCGTGCAGCGGACCCCACAGCGCGTTGATGCCGCCGGAGATCGAGGTGAACAGGTTGGCCTGGGACGAGCCCACCAGCCGCACGGTCGACGTCGAACAGTTCTGCTCGTGGTCGGCGTGCAAAATCAGCAGCATGTCCAGGGCCCGCACCACCTCGGGGTCGGCCTCGTAGGGCTCGGCGGGCAGCCCGAACGTCATCCGCAGGAAGTTCTCGACCAGCGTCAGCGAGTTGTCCGGGTAGAGGAACGGCTGGCCGACCGACTTCTTGAAGGCGTAGGCGGCGATGGTGGGCAGCTTGGCCAGCAGACGAATCGTCGACAGCTCGACTTGTTCGTGGTCTGTCGGGTCGAGCGAGTCCGGGTAGTAGGCCGAGAGCGCGTTGACCGCGCTGGACAGTACCGGCATCGGGTGGGCGTTGCGCGGGAAGCCGTCGAAGAACCGTTTGAGGTCCTCGTGCAGCATCGTGTGCAGCTGGATCTGCCGGGTGAATTCGGCCAGCTGCTCGGTGCTCGGCAATTCGCCGTAGATCAGTAGGTAGCTGACCTCGATGAAGGTCGACTTCTCGGCCAACTGGTCGATCGGGATGCCCCGGTAGCGCAGGATGCCGGCGTCGCCGTCGATGTAGGTGATGGAGCTCTTGCAAGCGGCGGTGTTGACGAAGCCGACGTCGAACGTGGTGAGTCCGGTCTTGGCCAGCAACGGGCCAAGAGCAATGCCGTCATTTCCTTCGGTGGCGCGGACGATCTCCAGATCGATCTCGCCCCCGGGATACCCGAGAGTTGCGGTGTCGTCAGTGTCGGCCACGAGAACCCCTTTGCGCTCTGGCTGATATGGCTGGCCGCACGGTGTGCGTACAGCCGAAGGTAGTCGTTATCGCGCCGGAGCGCCTGTCCGGGGTGGGGTCCGGCGGTGTGATGACCGCAACGCACGAGGGCAGTCGGCCCCGTCGTCGGTACGACAACTAAAGTATTGAATCGCCAGACCAGCGCGTGTAAGCCCGCGTTCCCTCAGGTCATCCGAACGTAAATCGTCGCTAAGGTACCCCAATGCTCAGCCGTGACGAGATCGACGCCCTGTTCCCCGCGAACCTGCCCGATCCCGAAAGTTGGGAGGCGCGCTACCCGCCGCGCGAGCTACCGCCGGACGCGATGGTCACCCGGTTCGGTCCCAGCCCCACCGGATTCGCGCACCTGGGCGGGATGTACGCGGCGATGCTGGACAAGGATCTGGCGGTGCACTCCGGCGGGAACGTACTTCGTCCGGATCGAGGACACCGATCAGGCGCGCACCGTTGAGGGAGCGATCGAGCAGTTCGCCGTCGCGTTCGACTACTTCGGGGTGGCCTCCGACGAGACCGACGAGACCGGGGCGTACGGGCCGTACATCCAGTCCGAGCGGGCCGACATCTATCTGACGTATGCCCGCGAGTTCCTCCGCGACGGCCGGGCGTACCCGTGCTTCGCGACGAAAGAGGAGCTGACCGCGGCAACCGATCAACAGCGTGCGGCGAAGGTCCCGACGGGCTACTACGGCCCCTGGGCGATCTGGCGCGACGCCCCCGACGACAAGGTGCGCCAGGCGCTGGCCGATGGCCGGCCCTACGTCGTCCGTTTTCGCGCGCCCGAAACCGGCGGTCGCGTCAGCTACACCGACCTGATCCGCGGCACCATCGAGGCCGACGCCAACCGCAACGACGTCGTCATCCTGAAGAGCAGCGACGATTCCGTCAGCCCTGTCAGGCTGCCCACCTACCACTTCGCCCACGTCGTAGACGACCATCTGATGCGGGTGACCCACGTCGTCCGCGGCGACGAGTGGATCTCCTCGGTGCCGGTGCACCTGCAGCTGTTCGACGCGGCCGGCTTCGAGCCCATCCCCTACGCGCACATCGCGCCGCTGCTGAAGGCCGAGGGCGGCGGAAAACGCAAGCTGTCCAAGCGCAAGGACCCCGAGGCGTCCGTCGAGTTCTACATCAACGCGGGCTACCCGGCGCCTGCCGTGCTGTATTACCTGCGGGGGCTGCTGAACGGGCGCCTCGCCGAGATGCCGCTTGACGAGGCGCTGCGGACGCCGTTGCGGCTGTCCGAATGCGGGGTGTCGGGCGCGCTGGTCGACCTGGTGAAGCTCAACGACATCTCGTCGAACTACATCGCCACGCTGCCCAGCAGGGACATCCTCGATGCCGTGCTGACCTGGGCCGACGATCAAGACCCCGAACTGGCGCACGCGGTGCGCGCCGAGCCGGACCTCGCCGTGCGGGCGCTGGACATCGAGCGAACGGGTGTGGACAACCCCCGCAAGGACATGCGCTCGTGGTCGGACTTCCGGCCCGTTTACGGCTACTTCTTCAACGCGCTGTTCGAGCCGGTGACCGATGCGGCCGACGGTCGGTTCGACGGCTTGGCGCCCGAGGTGCTGCGGCGGCTGTGCAGCGACCTGCTGGCCAACTATCGGGAGACCGAGCCCGACGCGTGGTTCGACCAGATCCGCCGGGTGGCCGAAAACAACGGCTTTGCGGCCAACGCCAAGGAGTTCAAGAACAACCCCGATGCGTTTGTCGGATCGATCCGCGAGGCGTCGCAGGTGATCCGGGTGTTGCTCACCGGCTCTACCCGCAGCCCCGCGCTGCATCTGGTTGCTCTCGCGCTGGGCGAGGCTGAGGTGCGCCGACGCATCGGCGCGGTCCTCGTAGTTCGCATCGCCTCGAGCGTCACGCCAGAGTGACGGTAGGCGCCGAGCGTCACGCCAGAGTGGCGCACGGCGGGCTCGGGCGTTAGGGCTGCAGGCGTTCGATTCGCGAACCGATAACCCGAATTCGGTTGTGCACCCGGTTCTCCCGGCCCTGCCAGAATTCCACCACGTCGGCCGTGATGAGATAGCCGCCCCATGCCGGCGGCACCGGGATGGACTCGACGTCGGCGAAGCGCTCGGTCACTTCCGCCAGCTGGTCCAGCAGCGCCGCGCGCGAAGCGATCGGCCGGGACTGGTGCGACGCCCACGCGCCCAGTTGCGAACCGCGCGGCCGCTTGGACCAGTAGTCCTCGGTGACCTGCGGGTCGACCTTGGTCACCGGGCCGCGGATGTGGACCTGCCGTCCCAGCTGGTACCAGGGGAAGGTCGCCGACGCGAACGGTGTCGCGGCCAGCTCGTCACCCTTGGCCGAGTCGTAGTTGGTGAAAAATGTGATTCCGGTCTCGTCCACGCTCTTGCACAACACCGATCGGCTCACCGGCCTGCCGGCCGCGACGGTAGCCAACACCATGGCGTTGGGCTCGGCGACTCCTGACCGTTCAGCATCGCCGATCCACTTGCGCAGCAGCGCAAGCCAGCCGTCGTCGAGCCAGTCCGCGTCGAGATCGGGGCTGCCATCCTTCTCGACGGATCCGTACTCGACCCGCATCCTCTGCAGGTGGTCTGGGTCTTTTCCCGCCATTACGCCAACGCTACCGGGTTGCTACCGGCCGGTAGCGCCGGCTCGGAGGCGAGGTGCGAGAATTTTCGCATGACTGCGGTCCCGGAAAATTTTGTCGCCGGCCTCGAAGGCGTGGTGGCCTTCACCACCGAAATCGCCGAACCGGATAAAGACGGCGGCGCGCTGCGCTACCGCGGCGTCGACATCGAGGATCTGGTGCGCCAGCAGGTCACCTTCGGCGACGTATGGGCGCTGCTGGTGGACGGCAAGTTCGGCCACGGGCTACCGCCCGCCGAGCCGTTCCCGCTGCCGATCCACACCGGCGACGTGCGGGTCGATGTCCAGGCGGGCCTGGCGATGCTGGCACCGATCTGGGGATACAAGCCACTGCTCGACACCGACGAAGCCACCGCCCGCAACCAGCTGGCCCGGGCATCGGTGATGGCGCTGTCCTACGTCGCACAGTCCGCCCGCGGCATCTACCAGCCCGCGGTCCCGCAGCGAATCATCGATGAATGCTCAAACGGTCACAGCACGTTTCATGACCCGCTGGCAAGGCGAACCGGACCCCAAGCACATCGAGGCCATCGACGCCTACTGGGTGTCGGCCGCAGAGCACGGCATGAACGCCTCGACGTTCACCGCGCGGGTGATCGCGTCGACGGGCGCCGACGTGGCCGCGGCGCTGTCCGGGGCGATCGGGGCAATGAGTGGGCCGCTGCACGGCGGGGCGCCGGCCCGGGTGCTGCCCATGCTCGAAGAGGTCGAGCGCACCGGTGACGCCCGCGGCCTGGTCAAGGGAATCCTGGACCGCGGCGAGAAGCTGATGGGCTTCGGCCACCGGGTCTATCGCGCGGAGGACCCGCGTGCGCGGGTCCTGCGGGGCGCTGCCGAGCGGCTGGGCGCACCACGCCACGATGTCGCGGTCGCGCTGGAGCAGGCCGCGTTGGCCGAGCTGCGCGAGCGCCGTCCGGATCGTGCCATCGAGACCAACGTCGAGTTCTGGGCCGCGGTCATCCTGGACTTCGCCCAGGTGCCGGCCAACATGATGCCGGCGATGTTCACTTGTGGACGCACCGCCGGATGGTGCGCCCACATCCTCGAGCAGAAGCGGCTCGGCAAGCTGGTCCGCCCGTCGGCCATCTACGTGGGACCCGAGCCGCGCAGCCCGGAATCCGTCGAGGGCTGGGATCGGGTTCTCACCACCGCCTGAGCGCGGCCTAGAGACCGGCGAGCCTACCGGTCGCGCAACCGCTCCAATAACCGCCGCCGCAGCGGCTGCGTCGGCCGTGCGGTGCCCGCGGCTGCGAGCATGTCGGCCACATCGGTGAACTTATTGCGCGGCCGACCGTCGTCACCGCCACGCGCGATTTCGGCGGCGTTGATGGCGCGCCACCCCGCGGAATCGACAACGGCGGGCTGGCGGGTGTGCACCAGGGTGGCCAATGCGCCGAGCTTGGCCGGCGGATCGGTCAGCTTGCCGGCGTTGAAGTCGGCGACCAAGGCCGCAACAGTTTGGAAGGAACAGGACTTGTTGGTGCCGATGAACCCGGTCGGCCCGCGCTTGATCCAGCCCGCAACGTAGGCGCCCGGCACCGGCTGCCGGAATCAGGGTCGACGACACGGCCCCCATCATTGGGGACGACCGCCGCCGACTCGTCAAAGGGAAGATCGCGAATAGCCTTGCCGCGGTAACCAATCGAGGTAAGCACCAGGCCCGCGTCCAACCGGCGCGTCTCCTCGGTGCCGGTGACCAAGAACTCCACCGAGGTAGCGCGCTCTTCGCCCGACACCCGCCGGGGCGTCAGCTGGTAGGCGAAACGGATCCGCGGCCGCGAAGCCGGCGCCGATCCGTCGCCGAGCTTGCTCAAGATCTCCAGTTTCTCCCGGGTCAACGTGTCCGACACAGTCGCCAGATGGGCGAGAACCAGCTGGTGGTCAGCGGCGTCCAGCACAACGTCCGATGCGGTCGTCAGACCGACCAGCTCGGGCAGCGTGAACGCCGACTCGGCCGGCCCGCGCCGCGCGGCGATCACCACTTCGCGCACAGCGGAACCGCGGAACGTCTCCAGCGCACGGTCGGAGATGTCGGTGCGGGCCAAGTCATCCGGGTCGCTTGTCAGCATGCGGGCGACATCGAGGGCGACATTGCCGTTGCCGATGATCACGACGCGTTCGTGGCTGAGATCGACTGGCAGATCGGTGAAGTCGGGATGCCCGTTGATCCACGCGACCAACTCCGTGGCGGTTCCGGTGCCGGGAAGACCCATCCCGTCGATGTCGAGCCGACGGTCATCGGGCGCTCCGACGGCATACAGCACGGCGTGATGGTGGGCCAACAGATCGGCGTGACTCAGGTGTCTGCCGATCTCGACATTGAGGAAAAACCGGAAGCGCCGGTGGCCGGCGACCTGATCGAACAGCCGGGTGACCCGTTTGGTGTTCTGGTGATCGGGCGCCACCCCGGCGCGCACCAACCCGTACGGCGTGGGCAGCTTTTCAAAGACATTGACCTGCACCCCACGCTGGGTGAGCAGCTCGTCGGCCGCGTACATCGCGGCCGGCCCGGACCCGACGATGGCCACCGTCAATGGCCGGCTGCGGGCACGCACCTCAGCGGCCGGGAGCACCGGAGCCAGCTTCGACGTCGGCGGCAGCTTCACGTCGGCGGGGCGGTCCGGATAAAACGACGCGTTGATCTCGACGAAGGGCAGCTGCTTGGGCTCCAGTCGGGTTTCGGGCGCGATCGCGCCGACCGGGCAGGCGCTCACACAGGCACCGCAGTCCACACACGCCACCGGGTCGATATAGAGCATCTCCGAGGTGGCGAAGCCCGGCTCATCCGGCGACGGGTGAATGCAATTGACCGGGCACGCGAAAACGCAGGACCCGTCGTTACAGCACGACTGGGTAATAACGTGCGGCATGAATACCCGAACCAGCTATGCAGCCGGGACGGCGGCCAGGTGTTGGCGTTGCGGCTCGCTGCGGTAGCGCGACGGCTTGCCGTTGATCTTGCAGATCCGCCATACCAGCCGCGACACCGGATTCATCAGCCCGGTGTCGTAGGCCAGCATCCGCACGTCAGCGAACATGTCGCGCAGCCACTTCCGCGACTCCGGAGACCGGAAGAACAGTTCTTTCTTCACCTCGCGCGGGATGTCGAACTCCCGCCAGAACGCCTTGGGCGGCTTCACGATCGCCTGACACAACACCCGCATGGTCACCGGGTAATACAGCGAAACCCAGAACCGCTGCCACTTGTTGAGGTTCGGCAACCGCTTACGCAGGTACTCGTGCGCGAAGGAGATGTGCCGCGCTTCCTCGGCCACGTGAATGGCCATCACTCGCTCCATGATCGGATGCAGCGACTTACCTTCGCGCAGCACGTTCTTCTGGGTGTGGTCAATGGGCTCCTCGCCGGCGAGAACCCCGATGAAGAACGCCACCGGCAACGGGCCGGCCGCCAGCGGAACGAACGGCGAAAGCCAACGCAACATCCGCGGCATCCCGGGCACGTCGGCACCAACCCGGTTGACCATCTCCTGGAACATCATCGTGTGGTTGCACTCTTCAACCGATTCGTGCAGGCAGTACCGATATTCCGGCGACCCGTTCGGTACCCAGAACGTGTAGTTCATCAGGCCGCGGATCAAAATGGACTCGAAGTGCAGACCGACCTTGGCCACGTTGGCCTGGCGCCACATGCCGATCTTGATCTGACGCTCTTGGGACTGAGCTTGATACCAGGGATGGCGACCCAACGGATCGGTCGACGGCAGGATCCACCGGGGATCGTTGTCTTTGACAGCGAACTCCGGCGAGTCCCAGTCGATATCCGTGTACGGGTTGAAGTTTCGCCGCACAGACCCCTCGGACAGTGTGGCAAGCATCTCCACGTACTCGTTGTCGTCGCGTACTTCCATGTTGCGCCGCCAACGCCGAACCGTTCGCGTCCTATCCATTCCAAGCCTCCCCAAACAAGGTTTACATTTGGACGTCGTATGTCTAAGACGGTACCGCAGGTACCGGGAATTATCTAGACCTTCCAATCGCTCTGATCGAGCCCCGAGACGAGGCTCCGCTGTGGCGTGGGCCACAGCTTGTCGGTATCCGTGCTGGCGGTATACCCACAATCGGCCCGCGGGTCCCGACGCGTCCGAACCGCTTACTACCCTGAAGACATGGCTGAACCCCTCCAGATACCCGCTGACATCAAACCGCGCGACGGCCGATTCGGCTGCGGGCCGTCAAAGATCCGGCCCGAGCAATTGCAGGCGTTGTCCACCACCGCGGCCGCGTTGTTCGGCACCTCGCATCGGCAGGCGCCCGTCAAGAACCTGGTGGGCCGGGTTCGTACGGGACTGGCCGAGCTTTTCTCCATCCCGGACGGCTACCAGGTCATCTTGGGCAATGGTGGCGCGACGGCATTCTGGGATGCTGCAGCGTTCGGGTTGATCGACAAGCGCTCGCTGCACCTGTCCTTCGGTGAGTTCAGCGCCAAATTCGCCTCTTGCGTCGTCAAGAACCCCTTCGTCGGCGATCCCATCATCATCAAGTCCGACGCCGGCAGCGCGCCAAAGCCGCAGTCCGATCCGTCAGTTGATGTGATCGCATGGGCGCACAACGAGACGTCAACGGGGGTCGCGGTGCCGATCCACCGCCCGGCTGGCTCGGGCGATGCACTGGTCGTCATCGACGCGACGTCTGGCGCCGGTGGCCTGCCGGTCGACATCACCGAGACCGACGCCTACTACTTCGCGCCGCAGAAGAACTTCGCCAGCGACGGCGGTTTGTGGCTGGCCATCCTGAGCCCGGCCGCGCTGGCCCGCGTCGAGTCCGTTGCGGCGTCAGGTCGCTGGGTTCCCGACTTCCTCTCTCTACCCATCGCGGTCGAGAACAGCCTCAAGGACCAGACTTACAACACCCCGGCGATCGGCACTCTGGTGCTGCTGGCCGAACAGATCGACTGGCTGCTGGGCAATGGCGGCCTGGATTGGGCGGTCAAGCGGACGGCCGACTCTTCGCAGCGGTTGTACTCCTGGGCGGAAGAGCGGCCGTACACGACGCCGTTCGTCGCCGACCCCGGCCTGCGTTCCCAGGTGGTAGGCACAATCGATTTCGTCGACGACGTGGACGCCGCGGTGGTCGCCAAGACGCTCCGGGCCAACGGGATCGTCGACACCGAGCCGTACCGCAAACTCGGGCGCAACCAGTTGCGGATCGCGATGTTCCCAGCGGTCGACCCCGACGACGTCAGCGCCCTCACTCAATGCGTCGACTGGGTAGTCGAACGGCTTTAACCTGCGCGCAACCATCCAGCGTGTCACCGCGGTTTGCGAGCATTCGCGAACTAGAGTGCGCACGTGACGGGTCCGTTCCCGACCAGCACGGATCCGGCGAGGAGAAGCCATGCGGGAACTGAAACTGGTAGGGCTCGATGCCGACGGCGGACACATCATCTGCGAGGGTGATGGTCCTGCAGACCGGTTCAGGCTGCCGACCGACGATCGACTCCGGGCCGCCGTCGGCGGTGACAAGACATCGGCGGAGCAACCGCAACTCGACATCCACGTCGTCAACATGCTGAGCCCCAAGGAAATTCAGGCCAAGATCCGCGCAGGCGCGTCCGTCGAACAGGTGGCAACGGCATCGGGCTCTGACATCACGCGGATCCGGCGGTTCGCCCACCCGGTATTGCTGGAGCGGTATCGCGCCGCGGAGCTGGCAACCGCTGCTCACCCGGTTCTCACCGACGGCCCCGCCGTGCTGACCCTGCTGGAGACTGTCAGCACCGCTTTGGTGGCGCGTGGCCTCGATCCCGACGGGCTCAGCTGGGACGCCTGGCGCAACGAAGACGGGCGCTGGACGGTGCAGCTCGCGTGGAAAGTCGGCCGGTCCGACAACATCGCACATTTCTGCTTCATCCCCGGCGCCCATGGCGGAACGGTCACCCCGGTCGACGATGGCGCCAGCGAGCTGATCGACCCCAATTTCGAGCGACCACTAAGGCCGTTGGCGAAGGTAGCTCACGTCGAATTCGACGAGACCGCAAGACCGGCCGACACCGCACGGCCCGAGCCGCCGGTGCACACCCGCCGGGGCAAGCCGGTCATTCCCGCTTGGGAGGACGTCTTGCTCGGGGTGCGCTCAGGCGGGCAACGCTGATCGCTCGCGGCTAGCCATGACCGGCTAACGCCAGCGCGACCAACGTCAGCCACGCACCCGTCACGCCTACTCCCGCGCCCAGCACAAACCAGCGCAGAACCGGCGTGCGCCGCCATCCCCACAGGGTCGGCGCCAGGCCCCCCGCCGCGACAATATTGAGTCCGACGGCCAGCAACGGATGCACGCGGATCAATCCGAGGCTGAGCACCACGACCGCCGCGGCGGTAATCGCGGCGACGAAACCGGCCACGGTCAAGCCCGTCCCCCACGGCACGGAATCGTCGCTCACCCCTATCTCTTATGTCACGCCGCTACCGGTTGGCAAGGATGGGGTGGTTTCGGTGGTCGGTCCGCACTCATTTCGATAGACCCCGTCGGCCAGCTCAAGAACAGTGTCCACCCCTAGTGCAAAGGGAAGAACGTGATACGTCCCGCCCAACTCAGCCCGATGCGGTCGAAGACCACCGGGCCCGAGTAGGTCAAAATGCTGTCCGGCAGCCCGTAAGCCGCCGTAATGTGCGGCACCCACGGCTCATGCTGAGCAGGGAACAGGCAAGACTTCTCGGACAACTCCAGCGCACGGTGGCGCAGTGGAGCGAGGTAGGGCGAGTCGCCGACCAGATAGACAACGGCAACATCGCACGCTCCTAGGTGGGGGTGGATAACCCCATGCCCGAACACCTGTGCCTTGATTGGATGGGTGTTGGCGGCCGCGAGATCTTCGAGGCGCCTTTTCAGCTCGTCGGCGTCGAGGCCGCTCACGTCATTGCCGGACACGACCAGGGTGAGATGCAAATCCTGGTGCGGCTCCCCCGCGGGGACGGCGAGCGTCTGTGCATCGACGACTCGGGGATAGAGAGCGATCAGACCGCCGATTGCCCTGGTCTGTTCGGCGTCGCCCAGCCGAATTCGAGGCGCGCCGACGAACCACTCGCCCGGTGCCGCCTTCCGAATGACGGAGTCATTCATGGGGACGCCGTGCTAGTTGCCGCCGACGTCAGGCACGCGCCAATGCCTGCCAGGCGCGAGACCGACAGGTGAGCGATGCCCGCCACCCGACAACGCTGAGATGGCTGCCGACACCTCGTCATGAGCCGCCACCGCCGCCAGCGTGGTGTGAGCGGCGTGGGCCTGTATTACGTTCACAAAAGAAGACATCTGAGGCTCCCGGCACGAGGGGAAATTCGAGTAATCGTCGCGATGTTCGTGCCGCGAAAGCGGCGCGACAATCGGGATGCGTGGGCGACGGCCCTACGGGTGCTCCACCTTCTCCGATCGCAGCAGTCCACAGCTTGGGCCTGCGTCGAGCTCTCTACAACCCGAGTACTCAAAGCTGGCGAACCATCGCAGCAGGGCCGGATATATCCCCCATACACTGTGCGACGTGCGCCGTGCGGCGAATGGTACAGCGAGACTTGTACAAAGGGAAGGCTCTAACGACAATGCGCTTTCCGGGAGTATTCAATTCGACCCGATGGCGACGGCGATGACCCAACCGGCGCGCGTTGCTGGACGCCGATATTCCGCTAGTTGACTGGGATACAATCGATTTCACGTTTGCGGAGAGAGGTCGAGACGCTCGCCGAAACACTAAGACGAAAGCGTGAGACCCTCAACCCGACAACGGGCCGGGCCGAACTCTCTCGTAGAACGCCAGGGCTGCGGCGGTCGCGACGTTGAGGGAATCGGTTCCCCGCGACATCGGGATGCGCACCCGCACATCGGTTAATCTTATTGTCGCCGGCGTCAGTCCCGGCCCCTCGGCGCCCACCAGCACCGCAACGCGTTCGCCACACACAGTTTGCATCGCCTGCGCCAGGGGGTGCGCCTCCGGGTGTGGAGTCATCGCCAGCAGCCGAAAACCGGCCTCCTTCAACATCACCAGATCGGCGGGCCACTGCGTTGCCCACGCATAGGGCACCAACAGCGCATGCCCCATAGAAACCCGAACCGCTCGACGATAGAGCGGATCAGCGCAGCCGACGCCGAACACGATCGCGTCCACGCCCAGCCCTGCCGCATTGCGAAAGATCGAGCCCAGGTTCTCATGGTCGTTGACGCCTTCGAGCACAGCGACAGTGCGGGCGTGGTCGACAACCTGGGCAACGCTGAGCTCCGGGACCCTTCTTGCCGCGGCGAGCACCCCGCGGTTGAGGTGGAAACCGATCACCCGCGCCATGACATCCGCGGACGCCCGGTAGTACGGCGCCGCGATTCCGCGCAGATCGGCCAAGTCGTCGTTGAGCTCGAGCAGCCTGCGGTCGGTGCCGAGCAGTGCGTGCGGAGTGAACCGGGATGCGAGCATGCGCTGCACCACCAACACGCCCTCGGCGATCACCAGCCCTTTGCCCGTCGGCAGATCGGGGCGACGATCCACGCTGTTCAGGTCGCGGAAATCGTCGAGTCGCGGATCGTCGGGATCGGTGACGTCCTGAACATCCACGCCCTCACGGACTTTCGTCGACCAGAGCCAGGATCAGATCGGCCGCATTGCGCAGGACGTCACGCTTGTCGCTGTCCAACGTCGCGAGCCGCTTGGCCAGCCATTCCTGCCGGGCGCGACGAGCCGCCTTGACCAACTCGGCCCCGGACTCCGAGACCGAGACCAGCACCTGGCGGCCGTCGACGGGGTGCGGGGAACGGTCAACGAGACCCATCTCGGCAAGGGAGGCGATCACCCGGGTCATTGACGGCGGACGGACCCGCTCGCGGATCGCCAACGTCCCGGGCGTCATCGCACCCTGGTTCGCCAAGGTCGTCAGCGCCGACAGCTGCGACAGCGTCACCGGCGATGACGGGTTACGAAAACGCAGCTGGCGAGCCAGCCGCATCACAGCCAGCGATAGGTCGCTGGCCAGCCGTGCGTCGCTGTCAGGCATGGCGCGAGGTTACAACGGAACCCGAGAGGAAGGGATATGAAACGGCGAACGTTGCCTGCCCACCCCTCCCAGCAGGCCACGCGCGGCCTGCATCGTCGCCGGGCTAAATTAGTCGCGATGCCGCAAATACCCGACCAGAACCTCGAGGCGCCGCAGCTGCCGCGGGCGCTGCTCGGGCTGTGGCCTTTCATCATCATCGGCGCACTGGGCTGGCTGATCACGGTGGCCGTCGCGTTTCTCGTCCCCTCCCTGGAGAGCTGGCGTCCGATCGCAGTGGCCGGAATCGGAGTCTCATGCCTGGGCACGAGCATCTTTGTGTGGCAGCTCGCCGCGGCCCGCCGCGGCGCACGAGGCGCACAGACTGGACTCGAAACCTTCCTCGATCCCAAATAGATCCCGCCGAAACCGGTGGCTCGGCTCCTGAAGGTTCAGATCGAGCGACGGCCTCACCGGCCAACATCAAAGCCGCCGGCGAGAAAGGCTAATCCGGCGATTCTGTCGGGTCCTCTGTCGGTGGCTCTGGCAGGGCTTCGGCGACGGTCTCTGCCGGGGCTTCCGCCACGGCCTCCGTGGGGTCCACAGCCGCCGGGTCCTCTGGCGGGGCTTCGGCCACGGCCTCTGCCGGGGCTTCTGCTGCAGCGTCCGGCAAGGCTTCGGCCGCAGCCTCTGCCGGCTGCACTGTCGGTTTCTCCGTGACGTCGAGGACGCCGTCGTCGTAAGGCTCGTACAGCGCCGACCCCGTGCCCGCCGGAGCCGGAGTGTCGGAATGGGCGCCACAGCCGTACTGCTTGTCGACGACATGCCCATCTGCGGAAAGCTCGTTGCCGCACACCCCGAACATTGCTCCCAGCGATCCCGCCAGCGGCAGAAAGAACCCGCAGTCACGACACGTGCGCTTGGTGGAGCGCGACATCGGCGAGTCGGGACCGTAGTCCCCTTCGTGCCATCGTTCGGCTGCGTCCGAGCGACCCCAGCCGCTCATCACCCAGCGCCGGCCTAGCCCGATTTCAGCAGCGGTCTCGTCGACCTGCGGGTCGCCACTGGCGGTATAGCCGGGAACCAGCCTCGGGTCGTCTGCCGCTGGCGCCAACAGGTCTCCGGGGCCCAAATCACCCGGCCGGACCCGCTGCTCCCAGGGCACCCACTGAGGCGCCAGCAGCGCCGTAGGTCCCGGGATCAGCACCACTTCACTGATTGTGGCGCGCTCAGCACCGGGGTAGGCCGCGACGACGACGGCCCACTGCCACCCCTGATAGCCGGGCAGATGAGCCAAGAACCGGTGCGTCCCTGCGCTCGGATCCTCGTAGCTGACGCCCAGGTATTCCCCAACCGTCTCTGGGCCGCTGAACTCGGCGACTGCGGCCCTGGCCTGGTCAACCGCACCCGTGAGCACCGGCGCCAATCCGTCGGGCCAGTCGCCCACGGTCGCCACGACGGATTCCTCAATGGGTCCGGTCACGCTATCCCCTCTCTGCGTTGCGCCACTAATACTGCCGGACGACAAGGTTGGCAAGCCACACCCGGTCACTTGCCCACGCAAGAAGTCCACATAGGACAGAATTGATTCGTGTCTGGACGGCGGCGTGATGATCCTGGCCGGGTGTCCTCCAACCCTGGCCGCCGGTCCCGCAACGGATCGGTCAACCAGCATCCCGGCATGGCCAACTACCCCGCCGATGACACTGAGTATCGCCGCTCGCGGCGTCCGCCGCCCGGACCCAGCGCCAACCGTTATCTGCCGCCGCTGGGGCAGCAGCACCAATCGGACCGGAGCAGTCCGCCGCCGCGTGGTCCGGCCGCCGGCGAACGCGTCACCGTCACCCGCGCCGCGGCGCAGCGCAGCCGCGAAATGGGTTCGCGGATGTACTCGATGGTGCATCGGGCAGCCACCGCCGACGGCGCTGACAAGTCTGGTCTCACCGCGCTGACCTGGCCAGTGGTGGCGAACTTTGCGGTCGACTCCGCGATGGCCGTCGCCCTGGCCAACACGCTGTTCTTCGCCGCGGCCAGCGGGGAAAGCAAGTCCAAAGTCGCGTTGTATCTGTTGATCACCATCGCGCCGTTCGCGGTGATCGCCCCGCTGATCGGTCCGGCTCTCGATCGGCTGCAGCATGGCCGCCGCGTCGCGCTGGCCATGTCTTTCGCACTGCGCACCGCGCTGGCAGTGGTGCTGATCATGAACTACGACGGAGCGACCGGCAGCTTCCCGTCGTGGGTGCTCTACCCATGCGCGCTGGCCATGATGGTGTTCTCAAAGTCGTTCAGTGTGCTGCGCAGCGCGGTGACACCGCGGGTGATGCCACCGAGTATCGACCTGGTCCGGGTCAATTCCCGGCTGACCATGTTCGGTCTGCTGGGCGGCACCATCGCCGGCGGTGCCATCGCGGGCGGCGTCGAGTTCGCCTGCACCCATCTGTTCAAGCTGCCCGGTGCGCTGTTCGTGGTGGTGGCCGCCACGATTGCCGGCGCCTCGCTGTCGATGCGAATTCCTCGCTGGGTCGAGGTGACCACGGGTGAGGTGCCGGCTACCTTGAGCTACCGACGGGATAACGGCCCCGTGTCGCGAAGCTGGCCGCAAGAAGTCAAGAAGGTCGGCGGAACGCTTCGACAACCACTGGGCCGCAACATCATCACCTCGTTGTGGGGTAACTGCACCATCAAGGTGATGGTCGGCTTCCTGTTCTTGTATCCGGCGTTTGTCGCCAAGGCGCAACACGCCAATGGCTGGAGACAACTGGCACTGCTGGGGATGATTGGCGCGGCAGCCGGAGTCGGTAATTTCGCCGGGAACTTCACCAGCGCACGGTTGCAGTTGGGCAGGCCGGCCCTGCTGGTGGTGCGTTGCACGGTGGCGGTGTGTGCGGTCGCCTTGATTGCCGCAGTCGCCGGCACCCTGGCGGCAGCGGTCATTGCCACCTTGGTCACATCGGGCTCGAGCGCCATTTCCAAAGCCTCGCTCGATGCCTCGCTTCAAGACGACCTGCCCGAGGAATCGCGAGCATCCGGGTTCGGGCGTTCGGAGTCGACGCTTCAGCTGGCCTGGGTGCTGGGCGGTGCGCTGGGCGTGATGGTCTACACCGAATTGTGGATCGGCTTTACTGCTGTCAGTTCGATGTTGATCCTGGGTCTGGCGCAGACGATCGTCAGCTTCCGCGGCGACTCGTTGATCCCGGGCCTCGGAGGTAACCGGCCGGTGATGGTCGAACAGGAAGGCATGCGTCGCGGTGCCGGCAATGCGGCGGCAGTACCCGAGTGAAGCGTAAAGCCAACCGCCGCATGGCCATAATCCTTGCGACCCTGTTGCTCCCACTGGCCGTCGGCGCCGGGGTAGGCACGTGGCTGCTGGTGCGCCCGACCGGTCCGCAACGGCCGGAGATCAGCGTGTATTCACACGGGCACCTGACGCGAGTCGGGCCGTACCTTTACTGCAACGTGCTCAACCTCAACGACTGCCAACAACCGCATGCGCAGGGCGAGTTGCCGGTCAATGAGCGCTACCCGGTTCAGCTCTCGGTGCCCGAAGCGATCTCCCGAGCGCCGTGGCGATTACTGCAGGTTTACGACGACCCCGCGAACACCGCCAGCACCATGTTCCGGCCGGGCACCCGGTTTGCGGTCACCATCCCCTCGGTTGACCCGCAGCGCGGGCGGCTGACCGGGATAGTCGTTCAGTTGCTGACGTTGGTGGTCGACCCCTCCGGCGAACTGCGCGACGCCCCGCACGCGGAATGGTCAGTGCGGCTGACACCCTGACGTCGGCGCCGAACGTCGACTTGTTGCGCGGATTTGGGTCGTTTCGGCCCAACAAGTCGACGTTGGGCGAATAACTACGCGCCGTGGCCGGCCGGCACCCGCTCGCCGTCGCGCGGTGGGCCGGGCGGTGTGCCGTCTCCGAAAGGCCTGCCCCCCAAAGCTTCGCGACCGTGCGGTGTGAGCCAGCCAGTGAGGTCCGGACCCTTGGGCACAATGCGGGTGGGATTGATATCGGCGTGCACGATGTAGTAGTGCTGCTTGATTTGGACGAAGTCAACCGTGTCGCCGAAACCCGGCGTTTGGAACAGGTCTCGGGCGTAGGCCCATAGCACCGGCATCTCGGACAGTTTCGAACGATTGCACTTGAAGTGTCCGTGATAGACGGGGTCGAAGCGGGCCAGTGTCGTGAACAGCCGAACGTCGGCCTCGGTGATGTTGTCTCCCAACAGGTATCGCTGGCTCGCCAGCCGATCGCTCACCCAATCCAGCGCGGCGAACAGCCGATCATATGCCGCGTCGTAGGCCTCCTGCGAGCCGGCGAAGCCGCACCGGTAGACGCCGTTGTTGATCTCGGTGTAGATCTTCTTGCCCACCTCATCGATCTCTGCGCGCAGCCGCTCCGGATATAGCTCGGGTGCGCCGTCCCGGTGGTACGCCGTCCACTCGGTCGAGAAGTCCAGGGTCATCTGTGCGAAATCGTTGGTAACCACCGCCCCGGTGGGGACGTCAACGACGGCCGGAACGGTGATGCCTTTGGGGTAGTCCGGGACACGTTTGAAGTAGGCGTCTTGCAGCCGGGGGATCTTGAGGACCGGGTCGATGCCCCCCGGATCGAGGTCGAAAGTCCAGCTGCGCTGGTCGTGTGTCGGCCCGCAAAATCCAATGGAGAGGACATCTTCCAGTCCCAGTAAGCGCCGGACGATGATCGCCCGGTTGGCCCACGGGCAGGCGCGGGCAACCACGAGCCGGTACCGACCCGCCTCGACGGGATAGCCGTCCCGTCCGTCCGCGGTGATGCGAGTGGTGATGTAGTTGGTGTCGCGGTCGAATTCGCCCTTGCCGACGTATGAGCCCATGGCGCTCATTCTGCCCCAATGTCCAACGTCGACTTTTCGTCGTCAAATCCCGGGATTCGCCCCAACAAGTCGACGGTCGACGCAAAGAGGCGCGAAGAGCTAGGCGTCGAACTCCCGCGCCACTGCCTTGACCACCTCGGAGATTTGGTGGGCCGTCTTGCGATCCGGGTAACGCCCCTTACGTAGCTCGGGCTGCACAACGTTTTCGAGCAACGTGATCATGTCCTCGACCATGCCGTGCAGTTCGTCGGGGCTGTGCTTGTGCTCCGCGGGCGCTTCGCGACGCGTCTTGGCAAGTGTCTTGGTAAGGCTGGGTGGCGGATCGATCAGCTTGAGACTCAGTGCCTGCGGTCCGCGCTTGCCGGAAGCGACGCCGAATTCCACCCGCTGACCCGCTTTGAGGCCCTCGACCCCCTCAGGCAGCGCCGACGAACGGACGTATACGTCGTCGCCGTCCTCCTGCGACAGGAAGCCGAACCCCTTTTCGGAGTCGTACCACTTCACCTTGCCGGTCGGCACTGCTCTCACCTGCTTGTCTGATGGATCTCTAGGATAGGCAACACAAGAAGCGTCCCGCCTGCGCAGGACGCCCAATGGATTGTGATCCTACTCGGTGGGTTGCGCGCCGAGCACCCCCCGATCACCGGCTCTCTCGGTAAGCTGGCAGCTAGCACTGGAGGGGATATGCGCCTGATCCTGAACGTCATCTGGCTGGTATTCGGCGGCCTCTGGATGGCCCTCGGATATCTGCTCGCGGCGCTGATCTGCTTCGCGCTCATCGTGACCATCCCCTTTGGCTTCGCGTCGCTGCGCATCGCCTCGTACGCGTTATGGCCGTTCGGCCGCACGATCGTCGAAAAGCCCAACGCTGGGGACGGCGCCCTTATCGGCAACGTCATCTGGGTGTTGTTGTTCGGGATCTGGCTCGCGATCGGGAGCCTGGTCAGTGCGGTGGCGATGGCGCTCACAATCATCGGCATTCCCCTGGCGCTGGCCAACCTCAAATTGATTCCGGTATCGCTGCTGCCGCTGGGCAAAGAGATCGTTCCGGTTGGCTCGCCAACCCTGAGCCGGGTGTCGGGATGACAATGACCGCGCTTGGTGTGCCGAAGGTGCCCGGCACCGGTGCGGACGACGACGCATTGGAAGCAGCGTGGCGCGCCACGATGTGGGCCAAGCCTGCCGGGCACGGCATAAACGATCCCGACTTCATCCAGCCCGATCGGCCGATGAGTGCTATCGGTGGCTAGCCCAACCATCCAGGTGACCGTCCGCTACTTCGCCGCGGCGCAGGCGGCGGCCGGCGCCGAATCGGAAGCGGTGACGCTGCGTCCGGGCACTACGGTCGCCGAACTGGTCGACAGCCTCGCAGGTCGAGGTGCTCGCCTAGGCGAAGTGCTGGCCCGCTGCTCGTATCTGTGCGATGGCGTAGCCGTCCGGGACGACGCGACAGCATTGCGCGCGGGCGCGACGATCGACGTGCTACCCCCGTTCGCGGGCGGTTGAAACTGTGAGTTATATCACGTAACGGAAAGATAACGACACGGACACGCTCCGATGTCGGAGCCTGTGACCTGCGCAGATCCGTTGCGTTCCTGGGGTTTTGCGATCCGACGGCACGCGAAACGCCGGGTTTCGCAAGACGTGACGGGTGCAACAGAACCCGCTACCGTCTCACGGAGGTCGCCAATTTGACCGGTGGCGTTCCTCCCCTATCTACCGCGCTGAGCTCCATCCAGTAGGCAGGGGACACCAAAAATGGATGGAGACGGGGGACCCACCGGTCCACCGTGATCGGCCCGGAGTCACTGTGACTCCTTGGGGTGAAGCCAGCGACGTACTCCGGTGGAGATACAACGCTGGCCGGGTAGCCTCTCCCACCCGAACCCGACAGCTGACCTCGTAAGCGCGTAAGAGAGAGGGATTTTCCTGCGTATGAGTGGACGTCACCGCAAGCCCACCACATCGAATGTCAGCGTCGCCAAAATCGCATTTGCCGGAGCCATCCTCGGCAGCGGCAGCATCGCAATCGCCGGCCAAGCGGCCGCCGCGACGGACGGCGAATGGGACCAAGTAGCCAGCTGCGAGTCCGGCGGCAACTGGGGGATCAACACCGGCAACGGCTACCAGGGCGGCCTGCAATTCAACCAAGGCACCTGGGCCGCGCACGGCGGCGGCCAGTACGCCCCGTCGGCCCAGCTTGCTACCAGGGAACAGCAGATCGCGGTCGCTGAGCGAGTGCTGGCGACCCAGGGCCGTGGTGCCTGGCCCGTGTGTGGTCATGGGCTGTCCGGCCCACCCCTCGCGAGGTCCTTCCCGAGCCGGCAGCTTTGGACGCGCCGCTCGATGCGCCCGGGTTCAACGGCGCACCCGCACCGCTGGCCCCACCGCCGGCAGACGCTCCGCCACCGGACGCTCCCCCACCGCCTCCGCCGCCGCCGCCGGCAGACCCGCCTGCGCCGGTTCAGCTGGCCGCTAACGACCAGCCCGCGCCGCCGGCAGACGCCTTACCGCCGGCCCCCGCTCCCGACGCTGTCGCCGCAGCCGGCCTCCGACGTCGGCTACACGCAGAAACTGTGGGACGCGATTCAGTCGTCGAACGTGTACGGAAACGACGCACTGGATGCACTCGCGCAGCCGTCGGCGATCAGCTGACCTAACAACGCGTTAGGCCGAACCCACCCATTCTTCGTTTCCGTCATCGAAGAATTGGTGCTTCCACACCGGTAGCCGCTCCTTAATGGTGTCGACCAGCCGGGCGCAGGTGGCGAATGCCGCCTGTCGATGGTCGGCGGCCACCGCGGCCACCAGGGCCGCCTCACCGATCTGCAGCACGCCGATCCGGTGGCTGGCGGCAACTGCACGCACCCCGGCGGACTGCTCAGCCACTTCGGTAATGACTTCGGCGAAGACCTGCTCGGCCGACGGGTGCGCCGAATACTCCAGTCGCGACACTCCGCGTCCACCGTCGTGGTCGCGGATCATGCCGACGAACCCGACGACGGCTCCGGCCGCCTGATGGCTCACCAGCTCTTCGTGCTCGGCAAGTGAGATCGGCTGGTCCGTCACGTTGGCACGGAGCACCAGCGTCATCGCTGGTGATCTTCGCCGGCCAGTTGTCCAAGCGCGTGGTCCAGAACGTCGGCGAGCACCGCCAGACCGTCGCGTACCCCACCGGGTGATCCGGGCAGGTTGATAACCAGAGTTCGGCCCGCCACACCGCACACGCCACGCGAGAGCACCGCCGTCGGCACCTTCGGCAACCCGGAGCGGCGGATCTCGTCGGCCAGCCCCGGAATCAGATAGTCCAGCACCGCAACGGTTTGCTCCGGCGTGGTGTCGGTGGGAGAGATGCCGGTTCCCCCGGAGGTGATGATCACGTCGGCGTCTTCGTCCAGCGCGTCGCCCAGCGCCTCACCCACCGGTCCGCCGTCGGCCACCACCACCGCTTGCGCCAGCGAAAACCCCCGCTGTTCAAGCCATTCGGCGATGATCGGTCCACATTGGTCGGTATATTCGCCGGCCGACGCCCGGGTGGAGGCGACGATGACCCGCGCGGACCGGGTGCCCATCAACGCGCCCACGTTCCGGTTTTCCCGCCGTGTTTGCTCAGCACCCGGATGTCGTCGATGCGCGCAGCCGGGTCGATCGCTTTGATCATGTCGTACAGAGTGAGTCCGGCGACGCTGACGGCGGTGAGCGCCTCCATCTCCACGCCGGTGCGATCGGTGCTACGCACCGTCGCGGTGATCTCGATATCCGATTCGCCGACGGTGAAATCGACGTCGACGCCGGTGAGCGCAAGCTGGTGACACAGCGGGATCAGGTCACAAGTGCGTTTTGCCGCCAAAATGCCCGCTACCCGCGCGGTCGCCAGCGCGTCACCCTTGGGCAGGCCGCCGGCCGAGATCAGCGTGACCACTTGCGCCGACGTGCGCAGCACACCCGCGGCAACCGCGGTGCGCTTGGTGGCCGCCTTCTCGGTGACATCGACCATGTGCGCCGCACCGCGCTCGTCCAGGTGCGACAGCCCGCCCGCGCGAGATTCCGCCGACTCCCAGGTCGCACCGGGCCCGGTGGCCCACGATGCCCCAGTCATCGCGGCAACCTAACGGTTCAGGACGGTAACCGGGTGGACGTACGGCAGGTCGTCGGAGGGAAGCGGGAACACCAGCTCACCGAATGGGGATAACGCGCCCGTTCGATCGCTTGCGAGCTCGCTCACCGCATGGTTGTCCGGGTCCGCGGTCGGCCAGCCGTTGTCGACGTACCTCGGTTTGCGCGTCTTACCCTCAGCAATGTCAGCCACGAGCTCCATTCTGACAGGTCGCGCCCGGCCGCGGTGCACAAGGCCGCCAACGGTAGCCGACGTGTCCGGCGGCTGCTTTACGCTGGTCAGCAATGACTGACAACAACCCGGATGTCCCGCTGGGGTCCTGGCTTGCCGACTTGCCCGACGAACGGCTGATCCGCCTGCTGGAGCTACGCCCGGACTTGGCCCAGCCAGCGCCCGGCAGTATCGCCGCGCTCGCGGCGCGCGCTCAGGCGCGCCAATCCGTCAAGGCTGCCACCGACGAGCTCGACTACCTGCGCCTTGCCGTGCTTGACGCGCTGCTGGTGCTACAGGCCGACAGCACGCCGGTCCCGGCCGCCAAGCTACTGGCGCTGATCGGTGACCGCGCTCCCCAAGCTGACGTGGTCGCCGCGCTCGATGACCTCAGGCAACGCGCACTGGCCTGGGGGGAGACGGCCGTGCGGGTCGCCCCCGACGCCAGCACCTCGCTGCCGTGGCATCCGGGCCAAGCCACCCTCGAAGACGGCACACGCACCGGCGAAGAGATCGCCGACCTCATCGACGGGCTCAACGAGGCGCAGCGAGACGTGCTGGACAAATTGCTCGAAGGCTCCCCGATGGGGCGTACCCGCGACGCGGCGCCCGGCGCCCCGGCGGACCGGCCGGTACCGCAACTGCTGGCGGCCGGGCTGCTGCGACGGGTCGACGCGGAAACGGTGATCCTGCCCCGCCATGTGGGGCAGGTCCTGCGCGGCGAGCGCCCCGGCCCGATGCAGCTGACGGCGCCCGATCCGGTGGTGTCGACCACCACTCCTGCCGACGCCGACGCGGTAGCGGCCGGGGCCACCATCGACCTGCTCCGTGAGGTCGATGTCTTGTTCGAAATCCTTGGGGCTGCGCCCGTTTCCGAGCTGCGGAGCGGGGGTCTCGGAGTCCGTGACGTCAAGCGGTTGGCCAAGGCGACGGGTATCGCTGAGCCTCGGCTGGGCCTGATCCTCGAGCTCACGGCCGCGGCCGGCCTGATCGCGAGCGGCATGCCCGATCCGGAGCCGGTCACGGGTGACGGACCCTACTGGGCTCCCACGGCTTCCGCTGACCGGTATGCGGCGTTGTCCCCCGCCGAACGTTGGCACTTGTTGGCCGGCACCTGGCTTGACCTGCCCGGTCGGCCCGCGCTAATCGGCAGCCGCGGACCGGACGCTAAACCCTATGGCGCCCTGTCGGATTCGCTCTTCTCCACGGCCGCACCGCTGGATCGCCGGCTGTTGCTCGGGATGCTGTCGGGACTGCCCGCCGGTGCCGGCGTCGATGCAGCCGAAGCGTCTGCGGCGCTGATCTGGCTGCGCCCGCGTTGGGCCAGGCGGCTGCAGCCCGGACCCGTCGGGGATCTGCTGGCCGAGGGGCACGCGGTCGGCCTGGTGGGCCGCGGGGCGATCAGCACGCCCGGCCGCATGCTCCTGGACGAAGCCTCCGAACCCACCGCGGCCCCCGCTGTCACGGTCGCGGCGATGACGCGTGTGCTGCCCAAGCCCATCGACCATTTCCTGCTGCAGGCCGACCTGACCGTCGTTGTGCCGGGGCCCCTCGAGGGTGAGCTCGCCGAGCAATTGACTACGGTCGCCACCGTCGAATCAGCCGGCGCGGCGATGGTCTACCGCGTCAGCGAACAATCCATCCGGCACGCGCTCGACATCGGCAAGACCCGTGACTGGATGCACACGTTTTTTACAACGCATTCCAAAACGCCGGTACCGCAAGGGCTCACATATCTCATCGACGACGTCGCGCGTCGCCACGGACAGCTTCGGATCGGCATGGCAGCGTCGTTCGTACGGTGCGAGGACCCGGCATTGCTGGCCCAGGCGGTGGCGGCACCGGCCGGCGAACAGCTGCAGTTGCGTGCGCTCGCTCCGACGGTCGCGGTGTCACCCGCGCCAATCGCCGAAGTGCTGACCGCGTTGCGGGCCGCGGGCTTCGCGCCGGCCGCTGAGGATTCCTCGGGTGCCATCGTCGACGTCCGGCCGCACGGAGCACGGGTTCCAATGCCGCAGCAGCGCCGGCCGTACCGCACGCCGTCGCGGCCGAGCAATGCGACACTGAATGCCGTCGTCTCGGTGCTGCGT
>CAWKKH010000011.1:0-181726 GCA_963850135.1 uncultured Actinomycetota bacterium
CGCTTGCAGGAACGACCACAACAGGTCGATCGGGTTGAGGAACGTCGTGAAGTAGTGGTTGTACAAGCCACCCGATTGGCCGAACAGGACCACCGTGGTGAATTGGCTGGCCAGGAACGACAGAGCGACGGCGATGCTGTACAACGGCGTGATCGCCATCATCCCGGCCACGATCCTGGTGCTGACGAGATAGGAAACCGGCCGAATCGCCATGGATTCCAGCGCGTCGATTTCCTCGTTGATCCGCATGGCGCCCAGCTGCGCGGTCACGCCGGCGCCGAAGGTGGCCGCCAAACCGATTCCCGCGACGATCGGCGCCGCGATCCGAACATTGATGAAGGCCGCCAGGAATCCGGTCAGCGCTTCGATTCCGATATTGCCCAGCGAGCTGTAGCCCTGGACCGCCAGCGTGCCACCCGCGGCGAGCGTCAGGAACCCGACAATCACCAGCGTGCCGCCGATCATCGCCAACGTTCCCGCGCCCATGCTGATTTCGGCGATGAGACGGACGATCTCGCGCCGGTAGTGGCGGACCGCGAACGGGATCCCGGCCAGCGACTTGGCGTAGAACAGCGTGTGATCGCCGATCCGGCTCAGGGCGCCGATCGGTTTGTCGACTTGGCGCGATCAGGCGCGGATAGACGGCTCGTAGTGCCACAGCGGTACTACACCTCCTCTCAGGCTCGGGCTACTTGGCCGACATGCGGATGCCGATGGCGGTGACCACCACATTGATGACGAACAGCGCCATGAACGCGTACACCACCGTTTCGTTGACGGCGTTGCCGACGGCCTTGGCGCCGCCGCCGGATACCGTCAGGCCGCGATAGCACGCGACCAATCCGGCGATCAGACCGAAAAGCAATGCCTTGACGCAGGAAATGATGACCTCGGGCACGCCAGTCAGCAGGGTGATGCCGGCGGCGAACGCGCCGGGATTCACGTCTTGGACGAACACCGAGAAGATGTATCCGCCCACAATGCCGATGATGACGACCAGGCTGTTCAGCAGCAGCGCCACCAGCCCGCAGGCGAGCATCCGCGGTGTCACCAGGCGCTGAACCGGATTGATCCCCAGCACTTCCATCGCGTCGATCTCTTCGCGGATCGTTCGCGAACCCAGGTCCGCACACATCGCGGTGGACCCGGCCCCGGCCACGATCAAGATGGTCACCAGCGGGCCGACCTGGGTGACCGCGCCGAAGGCCGCACCCGCACCGGAGAGGTCAGCGGCGCCGAGCTCGCGCAACAGGATGTTCAGGGTGAAGCTGATCAGGACGGTAAACGGAATGGCCACCAGCAACGTCGGCGCCATCGCGACCCGCGCGACAAACCACGACTGCTCCAAAAACTCGCGCCACTGGAAGGGCCGGACGAACACGAACTTGATCGCGTCCGCCGCCATCGCGAACAGTCCGCCCACCGCTTCCATGGGCTTGGAACCGCGTCCCAGTGAAATACCCGCGGTCCAACGCTCTGCGCCCTTAATTGCCATCGGCCACCGCCGGGCATTCCACGGACCGCGTCTTTGCGGCGACGGCTACCATCCTCGGGCCCGGCCTCCGTTCACTTGCATCAGTTGGTCCACGCAGGCATGCCGGGGCCGCAGGGCTCCCGTGTCTTGAAAGCGTCCGGCGATTATGACTCATGTCACGTCCGGTTGGACACCAAAACGCGTAACCGTTATCTGACGGCCTTCCGCCGGAGCCCTCAAACAGGCGGGACACGGCGGGTCCGCAGCGGTATTCGGCCGAAACATTTTCGGCAACTCCAGGTCTCAGTTGAGGTCAGGTGACGGCGCCGGCCGTCTTCAGTTCGATGATGCGGTCCCAATCGAGACCGAGTTCCAGCAGGATCTCGTCGGTTTGCTCGGCGAAGCCCGGCGCTGGTCCGGTCTGCGGAGCAGTGACGTCGAACTGCACCGGGTTGGCGACGAGTTCGAGCTCACCCGCGCGCACTAGGTACTCGTTCGCCCGGATCTGGGTGTCCTCGGCCGCCTGCAAGGTGTCCTGCACCGGCGCCCACGGTCCGGCGAGCGTGGCAAAGCGTTCGCTCCACTCGGCAAGCGTGCGGGTCGCGATGACCTCGGTCAAGATCTTCACGGCATCCGATGTGTTCGCCGCAATGTTCTCGACGGTGTCGAACCGTGGATCGTCGGCCAGCTCCGGCTTGTCGATATGCCGGCAAACGTCCGCCCAGAATTTGGTGGGCTGCATCATCACCAACGAGATGTAGCGACCGTCGGACGTCGCGTACAGCCCCACGAGCGGGTTGATGGGCGAGCCGTGCACACCGGGCGGCGGCGATTGCATCAGCTGACCCAGGTGGTTCGTCAAGGCCACCGTGTGCCCCAACGACCACAGGCCGCTGCCCAGCAGCGATACATCGACGACCGAGGGTTCGCCGGTGCGCTCCCGCTTGAGCAACGCCGCCGCGATGCCGCCGGCGAGGTTGGTGCCAGAAATGGTGTCGCCGTACGCCGGCCCGGGCGGGGCAATCATTCCCGGCATTCCGGCCGGTGTGATGGTGGCGGCGGTTCCGGCCCGGCACCAGAAGGCGGTCATGTCATAACCGCCCTTGGATGACTCTTCGCCGCGGGGGCCGAGCGCGCTGCCGCGCGCGTAGATGATATTCGGGTTGATCGCCCGAATGTCCTCGACGTCGATGCCGAACTTCTTTCGTGCGCCCGGCAGGAAACTGGTCAGGAACACATCGGAGCCGCGGGCCAACTCGTAAAGCACTTCTTTGCCTTCGGGCACCGACATGTCCAGCCCGATGCTGCGCTTGCCCCGGTTGGCGTGCTCGATGTTGGGGTTCGGGTCGCCTTCGACGCGCAGCATGCCGGTCTGGCGAAGTCCGCGCTGCGGGTCGCCGGTCACCGCGTGCTCGACTTTGATGACGTCGGCGCCCCATTCGCGCAGCACCGCGCCCGCCGACGGGACGAACCCGTACATGGCGACTTCCAGAACCTTGATGCCCTCCAGCGGCCTCATGCGTGGGCCGCCACGGCCGACACGGCTGCGGCGATGGTCGCGATCGTTGCAGCCGTAGCCTGCAATGGCATTCTGTCTCCCCGGTTACGCTCAGGATAATTTGATTCTCTTCAGTCGCGAGTCTGACATTCGTGTCTCGAGAATTCAAGAAATTCTCAGGAACGCGGGTCGACCCACCGACACCGGGCGGCAATCGCGCGAGAAATCGCCTCTTCGGCGCAGGCTGTGGCCGGTTTCCCGGTTGTCTTGCGGGCCGCTCCGGCGCGAGAGTAAGGTTCTCATAATTGTAAGGGAGATTCTTTGTGACTGAGACTGCCATGTTTGAGGGGGCCCGGACGGTGGTGGGGACATGAAGACCGCGGTGGTCACCGGCGGCGGCTCGGGTATCGGTCTGGCCGTCGCGCGTCGTTTGCGCGCCGACGGGCTCGACGTCGCCACCATCGACCTGCAACCGTCCGACGCCGACCTCGCTTTCACCGCTGACGTCACGGACCGGTCGCAGATCGATGCCGCGCTGTCGGCGATCCACGATCGGCTGGGGCCCGTCACCGTTCTGGTCAACGCCGCGGGTCTGGACGGATTCAAGCGCTTCAACCACCTCACGTTCGAGACCTGGCAGCGGGTAATCGATGTCAACCTCAACGGTGTCTTCCACACGATTCAGGCGGTATTGCCGGACATGGTCGAGGCGGGGTGGGGACGGATCGTCAACATCTCGTCGTCGAGCACGCACTCCGGCGCGCCCTACATGTCGCACTACGTGGCGGCGAAATCCGCGGTCAACGGGCTCACCAAGTCACTCGCACTGGAATACGGGCCCAGCGGCATCACCGTCAACGCCGTGCCGCCCGGTTTCATCGACACCCCCATGTTGCGCAAGGCCGAGGAAAACGGGTTCCTCGGCGACATCGAGAAAACCATCGCGGCCACGCCGGTCCGCCGGATCGGCAAGCCGGAAGACATCGCCGCGGCATGCGCTTTTTTGGTGTCCGAGGAAGCCGGCTACATCACCGGTCAGATATTCGGCGTCAACGGCGGCCGGAACACCTGAGCCAGACAGCGCGAATCATAGGAGAAACAGTGAAGGTCTGGGTTGATTCAGAACGCTGCCAGGGCCACACCCTGTGCTCGATGATCGCTCCGGATTCTTTCGAGCTCAGCGACATCGACGGCAGTTCATCGGCAGTCAACGAAGTGGTGCCGGCCGATCAGCAGGACCAGGTTCGTGAGGCCGCGCACTCCTGCCCGGAGCAAGCCATCCTCATCACGGACGAAACGTAAAGGGAGACAGCACGTTGAGTGTCGACGACGCCGTCAGCGACAGCGACCGCAAGAAGAACCGGTATCACTTCGACCGGAACGCGGCGGAGTACCGTTCCCAGTTCAAGCAGATCACCGAGGAGATGCACGCCAAGTGCCCGATGGCGTGGACCGACACCTACGACGGCCACTGGGTCGCCGCCGGCAGCAGCGAGGTCTTCGAACTCGCCCGCTGCCCCGCGGTGTCCAATGATCACGACATCCGCAACGAACGCCGCGGCTACGGGGGCATCTCCATCCCGAAGGCCCGGCGCGTGAGCATGGTGCGCGGCGGCATCCTCGAGATGGACGAACCCGAACACCGCACGTACCGCACCGTGCTCAACCCGTACCTCTCACCGGCCGCGGTCAAGCGCTGGGAACCATTCATCCACGACATCACCCGCGCCTGCCTCAACGAGAAGATCGAAGACGGCAGCATCGACTTCGTCGACGACCTGGCCAACATCGTGCCCGCCGTGCTGACGTTGGCCATGCTGGGCATCCCACTGAAGAAGTGGAACCTCTACAGCGAGCCGATTCACGCGGCGGTCTACACCCCGGAACACTCCCCCGACATCGAGCGCGTCACCGCGATGCACCGGGAGATGGGTCTCGACATGGTCAACACCATGATCGAGATTCGCGAGAATCCTCGCCCCGGCATCGTCAATGGCCTGCTGCAGATGCGGATCGACGGTGAGCCGGCCCCCGATCTGGAGATTCTCGGCAACCTCGGACTGGTGCTCGGTGGCGGCTTCGACACCACCACGGCACTGACCGCGCATTCACTGGAATGGCTTTCGGAGCACCCTGACGAGCGCGAGCAGCTGTCGAAGAACCGGGACACTCTGCTCGACCCCGCAACCGAGGAATTCCTGCGCTACTTCACGCCCGCCGCAGGTGACGGCAGGACATTCTCCGATGACGTCGAAGTCAACGGGAATCAGTTCAAAGAGGGTGAGCGACTGTGGATTTCATGGGCCATGGCCAATCGCGACCCCGCGGTATTCGCCGACCCGGACGACGTCATCCTCGATCGTAAAGGCAACCGACACTTCAGCTTTGGCATCGGCGTGCACCGGTGCGTCGGATCGAATGTGGCGCGTACGGTGTTCAAGTCCATGCTGACCGCGGTTCTGGACCGGATGCCCGACTTCCACTGCGACCCCGACGGCGCCGTGCACTACGAGTGCATCGGCGTCATCCAGGGCATGCGCTACCTACCGGCCACGTTCACACCCGGCCGCAAGGTCGGTGCCGGCCTGGACGAGACCCTCGATAAGTTGCAACGCATCTGCGACGAGCAGAAACTCGCCCTACCGGTCACCGAACGCAAGGAAGCCGCCGTCATCGATTGACGGCGAGCAGACGCAGAGAGTCCCCGCGACACGCCGGGCGCGCAGGGCGCTTTCGCGTCTGCTCGCGGCGGCGTAGCCTAGCCGCGGGGCAGGCCGAGCACGCGCTGGGCAATGATGTTGCGCTGAATCTCCGACGTGCCACCGGCGATAGTTCCCGAAAAGCTGCGGGCGTAGCGGTCGAACCAGCTGGCGAAATAGTGGTCCAGGTTCATGTGCTCGTACGGGCCGGTCTGCGCCGGGTGGATGAGGCCATCGGGTCCGGCGGACTCCAGCGCGTATTCGAATCCCCGCCGCTCTGCTTCGGATCCCAGCAGTTTGAGCACCGAGATCGCGGCCACGTCGTCTTCGCCGCGAGCGGCGCGGGCCAGCGCCACCGAACCCAGCAGGCGCAGCGCTTGTTTGTCCATGATGGTGGTGGCGTAGTTGTCGCGATCGAGCTCGCTGGTGGGATGAAAGTCGCCGACCATGTTGTCCATCCGGTCGGCAAAACCCAGCCACATCATGGTGCGCTCGTGCCCGAGCGATCCGTTGGCCACATGCCAGCCCTGGTTCAGCTCACCGACCAGGTTTTCCGCGGGCACCCGCACATCGGTGAAGAACACCTCGTTGAAGTCGCGGTCGTCGATTGCGCAGATCGTCGGGAATGGCCGCCGCACTACGCCGGGAGTATCGGTAGGAATCACCAATACGCTGATTCCCTTGTGCTTCGGCGCATCCGGATCGGTGCGCACGAACGTCAGCAAGACATCGGCGTCGTGGGCGCCGGACGTCCACACCTTCTGTCCGTTGACCACGAAGTGATCGCCGTCCAGTACCGCGCGGGTGCGCAACGATGCCAGATCAGACCCGGCGCTGGGCTCGCTCATTCCCAGCGACGCGGTGATCTCGGCACGCAGGATCGGGACGGCCCAGCGCCGCTTTTGTTCATCAGTGCCGAACGACAACAGTGACGCCGCAATGATATTGACGCCTTGCGGGTTAAAGCTGTGGTAAATCCGCCGACGGGACAGTTCGTCCATGTAGACGAACTGCTGCAGGACCGTGGCATTGCGCCCGCCGAATTCCGGGGGCTGGCTGGGCAGCAGCCAGCCGTTGTCGAACAGCAGCCGCTGCCAACGTCGCGCCCACTGCGGCATGTGTGACACCGACCGGGGACGCTCCAGGGTTTCACTTGCCGGCGGCGTGTGCTCGTCGAGGAATGCCGAAAACTCCGCCCGGAATGCCTCGACGTCGGGATCAAAAGTCAGCTGCACGGTATTCCTCGGCAATCCGCGCCCGATGCTCGGCGGCGCCACCAAGCATGAGCTCCCCGGCTTTGGCCCGCTTGAGCGCGAACTGCAGGTCGTTCTCCCACGTGAAGCCCATCGCGCCGTGCAGCTGCAGGCCATGCCGGAACACCAGCGACTGGCACTCCCCCGCCGAGGCTTTGGCCATGGCCGCCGCCAGCCGGCGCCGGGGGTCGTCGGCGGCGATCGTCAACGCCGCGAAGTAGGACAGCGCCCGGGCCCGCTCAATCGCCACGTGCATATCGGCTGCTTTGTGCTGGACGGCCTGGAAGGATCCGATCGCGACGCCGAACTGTTGGCGGCTGCGGACGTGTTCGAGCACCAGATCAAGGATGCGTTGGCAGGCGCCGACCATGGTGATTGCCATGCCCGTCAGCGCAACGTGGTGGGCACGCTCGCGGTCGACAGTCAACCGGTCACTGTCGGGGACGTGAACGTCGCCGAAAGAAAGATCCGCGACGTGCAGTACCGGGTCGAATACCGACGAACGCCGGGCCGTCACCTGGTTGGAGGCCACGATGAACACCCCGGCATCGGTCACTACGGCCAGCCGGTCCGCCCGATCGCCGTCTAAGACATGGCGTGCGGTTCCGGCCAATAACCAGCCTTCGTCATCGCGGTGCGCTGAAACGCCGTTGTATACCGCGGTGCCCGACTCGTGCGGGTCGAACCGGTCGGCGGCCAACGGCGCGAACTGGCTCATCGTCGCCAGGAATGGAGTGGGATCGGTAGCGCGACCCAACTCTTCGAGCACGATGGCCAGCTCCACGGCACTGTCCGGGTCGTTCAGCTCGGTCCAGCCAAGGTCCACGTAGGACTTCCACAGCGGGCTCGGGTCGACACCATCCTCGGCCACGCTGCGCACCAGGGAAGGCGGACACTGCTTGCTAGCAACGTCCCGGACCGTGCTTTGCCACAGTCGCTGGTCAGCATCGAACTCCAACAGCATTCGGGTCGCCTCCTCTCGTCACCACCACCGCGAGAATAACATTCTCTCTTGCGGAAGTAATAATCTCGGAATCGGCGTATGGCGTATCGACGGGCGTCAGCGAGCAGCCAGCAGGTCGTCGGCCGGCTCGTCCCAGCGGTCGAGGTTGACGGCGTCGGTGAGCGGGCGGCGACGGACCGGCCCGTGCTTGCCCTTGGGCCATCCGACCACGACGTGGCCGGCGATCATCCAGTCCTCGGGCACACCGACGGCTGCCCGCAGCAGCGGCTCGCCACCGTACGAAGCCCAGCTGGTCAGACATGCTCCCAGTCCCTGGGCGCGGGCGGCCAGCACGAAAGTTCTGCATGGCGGGGAAGATCGACCCGCCAAGCAGGAGTTCGGACGCCGTCGGGAAATGTTTTTGGGTGAATAACACCGAGGTCAACTCGCCCGCGCGATCGTGCAGTTCGTAGGTCGCGCGATACGTGCGGGCGCGACGGCTGTTGTCGTCGGCTGCGGGGCGAGTCATGCCGTAGACCGGCTCGATCACTTCCAACGCGTGCGCTGCGGCTTTGGCCACGACGGCGCGCTGCTCGGGCGACCGCAGCACAATGAAGCGCCAGCCCTGCGCGTTGGCGCCGGAAGGGGCCCAGGTGGCCGCCTGCATGCACCGCGCCAGGACGACGTCGTCGACGGGTTCGTCGGTGAAGCGCCGGATCGTCCGGGCGGTTGACATCACCTCCCAGACGTCACCGCTTGCTCTCGTCATGCCGCGCCCCTTCCCGGCCCGCTCCTGCGCCGAGATCGACGGTAGCGCGGTGCCCACTCGAACTTCTGCACGCCCGCGTCGATTTCGGTGATGATTGACCGCAACCTATTCTGCTGCACGTCGAGGCCCCCTACAGTGACCTGGTGCCGAAAACCTCACCAGCGGACGTTGCGCCTATCCCGGACCAGGTGGCGGACCTCACCGCGGAGTGGTTCAGCCAGGTACTGGACACCCGCGTAAGTTCCGTTGACGTCATTGACGCACACTCGGGCACGACGGGCAGGGCGGTTGTCCGGCTCACCGGGGGTAGCGCGATACCCGACACACTTTTCGTCAAGCTGCAGCCCTTTGTGCCGGAGCAGCGCAAGTTGATCCGGCAGGTCGGGCTGGGCGTGGCAGAAGCGCGTCTCTACACATATCTTGGAAACCAGCTACCAGTAAGAGCGCCCCGGGTTTGGCACAGCGCTTACGATCCCGACGATGGCTCGTTCGTGATGGTGCTGGAGGACTTGGCCGCATCTGGATGCCGGTTCCCCGCGACACCCGACAGCGACATCCTGCAGGTGGCCGAGTCCACAGTGGAGGAACTCGCCAAGCTGCATGCCGCTTTCCGCGGGCAGCAGCTGCCGTGGCTACGCACTCCCGACGGCATGCGGAGCAAGCCCGAGAATCCCGAGACGACGGCCCGGCGCTCGATGTTCATCAAGCTGGCGCTGGACCAGTTCGGCGCCGAGATGCCACCCGCCTTCCAACGATTGGCCGAGTTGTACATGGAGCGAACCCTCGACGTGATCAAACTTTTCAACCAAGGCGAGCACACGCTGATCCACGGGGACAGCCACATCGGCAATCTGTTTGTCGACAACGGGCGCACCGGGTTTTACGACTGGGCCGTCGTCGGCCGGGGTCCGGGGATGCGCGACGTCGCCTACTTCATGTGCAACTCGGTGCCCACCGAGGTGCGACGCGCCAACCAAGACGCGATGCTCAGCCGGTATCGACAGCACCCTCGAGTCACACGGCGCGACCCTGGACGAGGCCACCGCCCGCGAGCAGTACAGGCTGTTCTCGGTGTACTCGTGGATTGCCGCCACCTCCACCGCCGCAATGGGATCCACGTGGCAGCCGATCGAAATAGCGCGGCCGGCCATGATCCGCACTACCGAAGCGATCGACGACCTCGACGCCGTCGGGCTCCTCGAGGAGCGGCTCAACATTTAAGTGTGCGAAAGGCTTTCACCCGATCCGCAAGGTTTGTCCGCCGTCGATGACAAGTTCGGCTCCCGTGATGAACGACGCATGCTCGGACACCAGAAACGCCACCGCATCGGCGATCTCCATCGGCTTGCCGATCCGGCCGAACATTGCACTGGCGGCCAGCCGCTGCTGCGTGGCGTCATCAAGCATCGACGTCTCGACAGGTCCGGGGAACACCGCGTTGACCCTGATGCCGAACTCCCCGACCTCAGCGGCCGCGATCTGGGTCAACCCGCGCAGCGCCCACTTTGACGAACCGTAGGCGGCGTGGTTAGGGAACGCCCGCACGGCACCCGTGCTGCAGGTGTTGACGACCGCCGCGCCATCGGCCCGTTTGAGTGCGTCGAGCGCGGCCCGCATACCGAGAAATGGCCCGAGGCAGTTCATCCGCCAGAGGCGCTCGAAGCCCTCTGGAGTTTCGTCGGCCAGCGACGCGCGGTGCAGCATTCCGGCGTTGTTGCATAGTGTCGTCAGTCCCCCGAACCGGTCTACCACCTGGCCAACCGCTGCGGCCCACTGCTCCGCCGAAGTGACATCGAGCGGGACCGCGATCACCCCAGCGTCATCGAGCTCCGCAATGCTGGCTTTCAGTTCGTCGGCAAGCAGATCGCATGCGGCGACAAGGAAGCCGTCTTGGCGCAACCGCTTGACGATCGCCGCGCCCTGCCCTCGGGCCGCGCCCGTCACCAGTGCGACACGGTTATCTGACGTCACGAATGCTGCTCCTGTGGTCTGTCGGAAAGCCCTTTGGCGGTGATGAATTGGCACCGCCGGCGCGGAATCGCCAGCGACCCTGCGATCTGACCAAGTCATCGTCGTACAGCGCCGGCCTGAGCTCATGGGTTGACGAGTCGATGAACAACATCTGGGTGCGTGCGGTCGCCGTGTCGCCATGCAGATCGACGAGCGTGGACGCCACACAAATGCAGGCCGCGCGGGGCGCGGGTAAACATCTCGCGGATCCGCTCGCCCGCCAACGTCTGCCCGTACACCAGAAACTCTCCATCGTCAGCGAAAAGCTTGGAGCACCGTTCGAAATCGTCGACGTCAAGGCTGAGGGCGTAGGTGGCAAGAAGATCGCGAATCTCTTTCTCGTCAGTCATCGATTACCACAACCTCGGGATCATTCGACAAGTGCGATCTTGATACGTTCGGGCGTCGGCCTGCAGGCCAGTTCGAAGGCCGATTGCAAATCGTGCACGCTCAGCGCGTGGGTGATGTAGTGCTCCAACAACTCGGGGTGTTGGCGCGCGAAATCGTCGGCACGGCCGAGGACTCGTCGCCGATCAAGTGTCAAACCGGATTTCAGTGTCAGATTGTTCCGCAGCATGGTGCGCATGCTGATCGGATAGCTGTCGTCGTCCGGGACACCGAAATAAAACACCGTGCCACCGAATGCGGCCGCTTCTATCGCATGGCCAAGCGTCGCCACTTGATGGCCGACGGCCTCGACGACGACGTCAGGACGGTCGGTGTCCTAGGTGATTGACCCAGCGGTCGCTGGTGGCACGCACGACCGTGTCGACACCGAACGCCTCGCTGATGCCGGCACGGTCAACCGGGTCCACACCGGTGACATGCCGCGCCCCAGAGGCTTTGGCAACGTAGGAGAACAACAGCCCGATCGAGCCCTGGCCGATGACCGCGACGTGGCGGCCGCGCAGGTCGGGCAGTTGTTCAACCGCGTACAACACGCACGCCAACGGTTGGAGTCCGACCGCGCGCTCGGGGCTCAGCGCGCGGTCATACGCTGCCAGTCCGTCGCCGTGGGACACCACACGTTGCATCAGACCGTCGAATCCAGAAGCCCACCCGACGACTAAGTCGCCCTGTTTGTGCTCGGGATGCCTGCTGGCGAGCACCTCGCCGACGATTTCGTGGATCGGGAAGCCGTCCATTCCAGCGACGCTAGCGCCGGTGTCACCGGGCAGGTGGCCCTGGGTGCCGCGGAAGCCGGGAATGTCGCTGCCGCAGATCCCGGCAGCCAAAAAGCGCAACAGCACCTCACTTTCGCCGAGACAGTCAGCGGACTTGTCCGGCAGATCTTTTCTCTCGAACGTGTACGGCGCGACAAGCCGGTAGGACCACACGATCAGACCTCGACCGGGATGTTGTTCCAGCCCCACTGGAAACTCGACGGCGGCCTCGACGCGGCCTCGGCGTTGACTTGGTAACCGGGGACACGTTTGAGCCACTCCTGCACCAGCACGGCGATCTCCAGGCGGGCCAGGTGAAAACCGAGGCAGAAGTGCTGGCCGCGACCGAACGCCAGCGAGCGGGCGATGGGCCGGTTCCAGATGAACTCGTCGGGGTCGGCATACTCGCGCTCGTCGCGATTGGCCGAGGCCAGCAGCGTGATGATCCGCTGGCCCGGGTTGATCGTCGTGCCGTGGATTGAGTACGGCTTGCGCACCGTGCGCGCGAACCACTGCGCGGGCGCGCAATAGCGGATCATCTCGTCGCGCGCGACCGGGACATTGGCCTCGAGATCGGCACGTACAGCCGCCATCTGCTCTGGGTCGGCTGCTCAGCTCCCACAATCCGTGCGCGACGATCTTCGGCACCGTCTCGGTCCCGCCGATGAACACGCCAAGCATCTGGACGGCGGCTTCGGTGTCGCTGAGCTCGGAACCGTCCGGCTGTCGGTAGCCGATGAGGCTGTCCACGATCGGCGATGTGCCGTCGGCCGCTTCGGCCCGGCGGCGCTGCACGATGGGCACCAAATACTCGAGATAGCCGGGTCGGGCGTTGGCCACCTCCACGCCGCTTCCCGGCTGGGCCAGGCTGCCGGCATTGACGGTGGCCAGCACGTCGGGGGCGAGATCGACCGGCAAACCCAGCAATTCGCACACCACCGAGGCCGCGACGATGCCGCCGTACTCCTGGGTCAGATCGAACGTCCCGCGCGGAAGTAATTCGTCGAGGCGCTCGTTGGCCAGCTCGCGAATTCGCTCTTCCAATTTCCCGACCGCCCTGGGCCGGAACGGCGCCGAGGTACACCGCCGCACATCGTCGTAGATCGGCGTGTCGAAGTTGGCGTGAAACGGCATGGGGTGCAGCGGACGGGTCCGCGACCGGTCCGTCGTTGTGCTCCGCCAACACCGTCGCGGCCGGCAACGTCCCCTCCGACGCCACAAACGTCCCGTCGTTGCTTTCCAGCACCTGCCAGATATCAGCGAAGCGCGACAGCGCGAAAGTGTCCCACTTGTCGATGTAGTACACGGGGTAGTCGTCACGCAGCACGCGGTAATACGGCCGCGGATCGGCCATCACCACCGGGTCGAACGGATCGTAAGAGAACCTCGGCATCGCAGGGGGTCCTAGGCGCCGCGGATGCAGACGGCGCCGGTCGCGCCGGCGGTCCAGGTGGTTGACATTGACACGCTAGCGAGCGTGACACTTTTGGCGTGTTTTGTAAAGCTCCGCCATGTCGACGAACTGCCAAGCGAACAACCTGAGTGGCCGTGCGAGTTAAGGAGGTGGACTACGATCGCGCAGTGGCCCGCACGGTTGCGAACGACATTGCTGATGATCTGGTCGACGCGCTTCGGCGGGCCGGAGTCGCCGATGTGGATCGATCCGCACGCCGTCGTGCCGAGTACTCGACCGATGCATCCCTATACCGGGTCCTGCCCGCCGTCGTGGTGTTCCCCCGACACGTCGACGAGATCGAGGCCGTCGCCGAAGTCAGCCGCGCGCTACACGTGCCATTGACCCCGAGAGGCGCGGGTACGTCGATTGCCGGCAATGCGGTGGGCACCGGCATCGTGCTGGATTTCTCCCGTCACCTGAACCGAATTCGCGAGATCGATGCCGCTGCGGCGACAGCTGTCGTGCAACCCGGCGTCATTCTGGACGATCTACAGCGCGCCGCGGCACCGAGTGGTCTTCGGTTCGGCCCCGATCCTTCCACGCACAGCCGATGCACGGTTGGGGGAATGATCGGCAACAACGCGTGCGGTTCGCGCGCTCTAGGCTACGGCCGCACCGCCGACAACGTCGTCGCGCTCGACGTCGTAAGCGGAACCGGTGAGCTGCTGCGAGTGGACACAACCGCGGATCCCTCGTCCTCGCCGATCCTGTCAGCCTTGCGCGTGCTCGTCAGCCAGCGGCTTGCGTTGCTCCGAACCGAGTTCGGCCGCTTCAACCGTCAGGTATCGGGCTACTCGCTTGAGCACCTGTTACCCGAGTCCGGGTTCGACGTGGCAAAGGCATTTGTCGGCACGGAAGGAACCTGGGGGCTGATCCGCGAAGCGACTTTGCGACTCGTGCGTGCGCCGACGGCAACGGCTTTAGTGGTGCTCGGTTATCCGAACATAGTGACAGCGGCTGACGCGGTGCTCGCGATATTGTCGCACCGCCCGGTGGCCGTGGAAGGCCTCGATGCCCGCATTGTCGACGTCGTGCGGCAGCGCAAGGGCGCGGCTGCGGTCCCCGCGTTGCCTGACGGGCAAGGCTGGTTATTCGTCGAGATCGGCGGCGACGAGGCCGCCGAAGTCTATTCCCGCGCAAAAGATGTCATTGCGGCCGCAGAAGCGACGGATGGTTGGATCGTGACGGATGCGACGGCAGTTTCGGCGTTATGGGGGATCAGGGAAGACGGCGCCGGACTGGCCGCCCGTGCCACGGATCCCCCCGGCCAGTCCGGCTGGGAAGACGCTGCGGTGCCCCCCGCTAATCTGGCCGGCTACCTACGTGACTTCGAGGCGCTCATGGCCGACAGCGGGTTAACCGGCGTGCCTTATGGGCATTTCGGCGACGGGTGCGTGCATATCCGAATCGACTTTCCGCTGCACCGCCCCGAGGGGCGCCGCATCTACCGCGATTTCCTCACCGAGGCGGCCCGACTCGTCGCCCGTTACGGCGGATCGATGTCGGGCGAACACGGCGACGGACGGGCGCGCGGAGAGTTGCTACCCCTGATGTATTCGCCTGCGGCAATCGAGACCTTCGCCGCGGTCAAGTATCTTTTCGACCCTGGTGATCTGCTTAATCCCGGCGTCATTGTGCGGCCACGTCCGGCAGATGCCGACCTGCGGTTAGTTTCCGCCCAGCCGATTCGCGCCGATCTCGGTTTCGGATATCATCACGACGACGGCGATTTCAGCGCCGCGGTCCAGCGTTGCACCGGCGTCGGGAAGTGTCGGAATCGCGTTGGCACCGGTGTGATGTGCCCATCCTTTCGGGCCACCAACGACGAGAAAGATTCCACAAGGGGCCGTTCCCGCGTCTTGCAAGAACTAGCCAACGGATCCCTAGCTTCCGGCTGGCGATCACCAGAGTTGTTGGAATCGCTCGACCTGTGCCTGTCGTGTAAGGCGTGCTCGTCGGAATGCCCCACCGGGGTCGACATGGCCACGTATAAATCCGAAGTCCTCTACCAGAAATACCGGCATCGGTTACGGCCGGCTGCGCACTATGCGCTGGGCTGGCTACCGCGCTGGGCTCGACTGGCGTCGCTGGCGCCGCGCCAGGTGAACTGGCTGGCCGCAAGGCGATTCGCGGGCCCCGGCAAACGGCTGGCCGGTGTTGATGCTCGGCGGGACCTGCCGCCCGTGGCTTCCCAGTCGTTTCGCCGCTGGTTCGCCCGGCGTCCCGATGTCACCGGCCAGCCGGTGATCCTGTGGGTCGACACATTCACCGACTACTTCGCCCCGCAGGTGGGCATCGCCGCAGTGGCGGTGCTCGAGGCGGCCGGATACTCGGTCCGCATCCCGTCGGGTCGGCCGTGTTGTGGACTGACCTGGATCAGCACCGGACAGCTCGGTACGGCCCGAAAGATGCTGCGCCGCAGCATCGTGAGCCTGTCCGGCGCCGCCGAGGCCGGCATCCCGATCGTAGGTCTCGAGCCGTCGTGCACGGCGGTCTTTCGCAGCGACGCCGCCGAATTGCTTGGCAGCACCGACAGCGTGGTCAAGGTGTCACAGGCGGTGGTGACCCTGGCGGAACTCCTCAACAGCACCGATGGCTGGCAACCGCCCGACCTGTCCGGAACCTCCGCCGTCGTGCAACCACACTGCCATCACCAGGCCGTGCTGGGGTTTACGCCGGATCTTGAAATGCTTAAGCGTCTTAGTATCTCGACGCGAGTGGTCGGCGGCTGTTGCGGCCTGGCCGGGAACTTCGGGGCCGAACGAGGTCACTACGATCTGAGCGTCGACATCGCCGAGAACGAGCTGCTGCCGGCGTTGCGGCAGGCTCCCGACGCGATCGTGCTCACCGACGGCTTCTCCTGCCGGACGCAAGTTCGGCAGCTGGCCGCCCGCAACGGGCTGCACCTGGCCGAGCTGCTTGCCTCTAACGACTCCTCAATCGGTGAAGCGGAAGGCCCTCCAGTGCCGCCGTTATCCGTCGACGAAGATATCCATGATGGGGTGCTCCCCACCGCCATACCGGGACAGGTCGTCGACACCGGCGGCGGCTAGCACCTCGACATCGATGTAACACTGGCCATTGGCGTCCTTGGCCGGACCGCAGAAGATTTCGACCGCGGAGTCGGCCATGATCTCCGGGCTCCGCGATGCCGCTAGCATCGCCGCTGCGTCTGCGGAATTGGCGACAGCGGCTGTCGCAATATAGGTCTGCGGCCACAGGCAGCTGAAACCGATACCGGCGCTGGCGTACTCGACCGCCCAGCCCATTGACAGCAGAGTCATCCCATACTTGGACAGCGTATAAGACGGATGCGCACCCAACCAGTACGGGTTCATGTTCAGCGGAGGCGAGATGGTGAGCACATGGGCGTTGGGCGACTCGCGTAGATGCGGTATGCACGCCTTGGTCAGCAGGAACGTGCCCCGAATGTTGATCTGCTGCATCAGATCGAACTTTTTGGCGGACAACTGCTCGGTGGGGTCGGTCGAAATCGCGCTGGCGTTGTTCAGGCAAAGGTCGACCCCCCCAAACCGTTTAACCGCGGCATCGACGGCGCGCTGGACGTCTTCCTCACTGCGAACATCGCCCACGACGGCCAGAGCTTTACCCCCGGCAGCCTCGACCTCTGCTGCCGCTGTGTGAACCGTCCCGGGCAGTCGCGGGTGGGGCTGATCGGTCTTGGCGAGCAGAACGACGTTGGCGCCCAGCTTCGCCGCACCGAGCGCGATAGCGAGGCCAATCCCGCGGCTCCCGCCGGAAACCACCAACGTGCGATTGGTAAGCGATCGTTGGTCGTTGGGCATGACCCTCCCTCATGAGATTTTATCGGATGATAGCGTGACACTTTCGCTAAAATATGTAAAGCCGCGGTGGCCAGATCAGGTGGCGAGTGCCCGGATTTGCTGGATGCGCTCGTGGCGAGGCATGACGGGGCCGTCGTCGAGGGGTTCCTCGATGCCGAGTTCGCCGAGGCCCACTTTGGTCAACATCGAGGTGCCATACGCGGCGAGCACAAGCTTCTGATCGTTGCTGTGACCGCCGTCGACGAGCATGGCTCCGACGAAGCAGATGACAGCCATCTTGTAGGCATTTAGTGCGCGGTACCAAGAACGGTTCACGACCTCGATCCCGCTGACTGCCTGGTAATGCGCGAGCAGGGCGTCGACGGACAAGGCCGCAGAGTGGCTGGTGATGCCGACGGACTGCATCCAGAGCAGTTCGAGCCAGCCGATGTCGGTCAGCGGGTCGCCGACTGTCGTCATCTCCCAGTCAAAGACGGCGCTGACCTCACCACGGTCAAACGCGAAGTTCCCCGGCTTGGCATCGCCATGCACCAAAGTGACTCTGGGACAAGGCTCGGGCTTGCTCTGCCGCAGCGCCGCTAGGAGCCGTTCCAGGGCGGGCAGCGAATCACGTTTTACCCGGTCCATTTCCCCGGCCCAGTGGTTAAGTTCGCGTTCGAGGTGGTCGCTTCCGTCGTCGAGCGCATCGAGCCCCGTCTGCTCAAGGTCGACCGAGTGGATCACCGCGAGTTGTTCGACCAGGCTCTGGCACATCCGCACGGCGGTTTCGTCTGCCACATCGCTGGTGATTCCATCTCGTAGACGTCGCCGCCGACGCGTTCCATGACGAAGAACGGCCGTCCGAGCACGTCGCCAGTGTCCTCAAGCCATAGGGCCCGGGGGACGCGGACCGCGGTGGGCTCGAGTGCGCGCAAAATCGCGAACTGGCGCGCCAGGTCGTAGGGTTCCAGCAGCGCGGGCGGTTTGGGCCGGAGACGCAACACCACGTCTTGGCGCGAGCCCTGCGTCGTGATGGTCAGGACCATCATCTCGGCGGAATGTCCGAAGTTCACCCGGTCAAGGCCTTCGATGCCGACATCTTCGGCGTCAGGAAGTTGCGTGCGCAGCCACCCAGTCAGCCGCTCAGTGATGTTGGTGTCCAACGTCATTGACGAACTCCCTCGACCAGACCGATCCTAGCTATCCGCTTCCCGGCGATCGGCCGGTGTCTTGTCCTGCTTGAAAGCCGACATATCCATCGTCGTCCAGTTCGGGTAGCGCGCGTAGCACTGTCCACCCATCAGTATTTCGAAGATGCCCCAGCCGGTGTCACCGTCGAGCTGGAAGCGCATCAGCTGGTCAATCGCCATCGACTTGCCTTCGGTCTCGCTGAGCTGCCCGGGATCGTTACTGTCCCATAGGAAGTGGATGAAATAGGCACCATGGCCCAGATCCTGGTACTTGCGTTGCGACATCGGCATCCCGTAGTAGGCATTGACGTCCTGATGTGGCGCATCGGCGGTAACACGGTAAATTTTGCCGTCCTCGTCGGTAAAGTCCAGCACGGCGCGCGCGGGCCGTTTGCGGTCGCCGTCGAATTCCACATCGTGCTCGATTTTGACGAACCGCTTGGACAGGGTGCCATCCGTATGCGTTATCCCGCCGTCGACGTAATTAACCGTGCCGTCCGATGATTCGATGATCCAGGCCTCGATGGCGCGGTCTTCGAAGCCGGCATCCAGCCACAGCCAGAAGTCGATTTTATCGGCGACGCGGACGCCGAAGGTTCGGTCCCGGCCACCGTGAAACCCGTCGACACTGATGCGCTGACTGTCGATCTCCACCCAACCAGTCCATCGGCCCGGTTCCTTCATGTGATACATGTCGGCCAGCTGCCGGCCGTTTTTGTCGCGCACCTTCATCGGCAGTAATTCCCACCTCGGGGCGGTGGGTTCGTAGTAGAGCTCCCAGGCAATGCCGGAGTCGTTGGGTTCGACGTCAAGCCGCCACTTCTTCAGAGGCTCGACACAGGTCCAGCGCATCGGCCCAGCGCCTAACTGGCCGCGGTCGTCGCCGGCGACCGGCCGCCCGGCCAGCAGGTCCCAGTGCCGGCCATCGGCGAGACTGACCTTGACATAGCCCATGCCGGTTCGGGTGTTCGGGTTGTTGCCGTAACCGCTAGCCAATAGCAGCGTGCCGTCCGGCGACGCGGCGAAGAAGTAGCAACGGTCCGACCACGTGGGGTCGGGATCGTGCACCTGATCGAAAGTCGTTGGAAGCTGGTGAGTGAACGACTCGTCAGCCGCAGAGTAACCCATGATTGCCCTTTCCGGTCACTGATTTCAATCACGCATCTTCTCTCACGGGGACTCGGTCACTCCCAGATATTGCGTGGCACAACGTATCCCGTAGCATCGACGGCATGCAACCGAGTAGGCGGTGGGGGGATGATCGCGCGATCCTCGACGACGAGGAGGCCCGCAGCCGACTGCTGGACGCCGCGGGCCGGTGCATCGTCCGTCGGGGCAATGCCCAAATCCGGATGGCGGAACTCGCGGATGAGGCCGGTGTGTCCCGCTCGACCGTTTATCGCTACTTCCCGGGCCGCGATGAGGTCCTGTTAGAGCTGTTGCTGACGCGTATCGACGCGGCTGTTCGCGATCTGGTCCGCTCCCTGGCCAATCCCGACGACCCCGTCTCGTCGTTGCCCGAGATGGTGCTGGTGCCGGTGGGGTCGGTGGAGGGTGATCGACTGAACGAATCGCTGTTCGCCGCCGAGAGCACCGCGCTGGCCGCGGCTCTTGAAATCGGTTCGCAACCCATCGTGGATCTGCTGTCGCGGCACTACGAGCCGCTGTTCCAGCAGTGGAAGGGCGCGGGCCGCCTTTACCAGGACCTCGATCCGCGCTCGATCGCGCAGTGGCTACACGCAACGGCGTTATTCCTGCTCGCGCCATCCTGGCGGAACCGCGCCGCAACCGACAAACGTGCGTTCGTCGAACAATTTCTAGTGCGCGCACTCGTGCCCCATCAATCAGACAATAGCTGACTATTGTCTGATGTCCAGACGTTGCGGATACTAGCTATCGAACCCGCACTGCGCGTGTTATCCGAGTCTGGGCCAACAGGTTAGGAGGTATGACGTGGCATATGTGACCGCGGCACCAGATTTTCTCGTGGCGGCAACCAGGGATTTGACAGGGGTCGGTTCGGAGATCCGCTTTGCCAGTGATTCCGCAACTGCCGCGATGAGGCAGCTGCTGCCCGCAGCTGCAGACGAGGTGTCGACGCAGATCGCCGCCTTGTTTGCCGACTACGCTGACGAATACGGGGCAATGACCGCGCAGGCAGCGGCGTTTCACGACATGTTTGTCCGCACGCTTGAGGCTGGCGCAGCATCGTATGCGGGCGCCGAAGCCGCCAACGCCGGGCTGATGCACGCGGTCAACGCGGTGAATACGTCCGTGGATTCGGTCGCGGGCGCCCCACTCGTCAACGCCAGTAACACCACGGCGCTGATCATGGGCGGAACCTTCATGCCCCAGCCGACACCCAGTTATGTTGCCGCCATGGACAATCTGTTCATCCAACCCAACCCCGCCTACACCGGCTCCACCCCGTGGGGCCTGTATACGCCAGAGAGCGCCGGCCTTCCCTTCTTCGGCGGGATGACCCTTAACCAGTCCATTGCTCAAGGCCAGTTCATTTTGAACAACGCCATCATGAACGCGCCCGTCGGCGCCCACACCCTCGTTTTCGGCTACTCACAGAGCTCGGTGATCGCCACACTGGAAATGCGGGCGCTCGACGCCCTGCCCCCCTCTTATCGGCCAAGCCCCAGCGACCTGTCATTCATGCTGATCGGCAATGGGGACAACCCAAACGGTGGAGTTTTCTCACGATTCACGTTCAACATCCCCATCCTGGACATCACCACCGCGGGCCCCACCCCGTCGGATACTCCTTACCCGACCACCATTTACACCCTCCAATTCGATGGGCTCGCCAACTTTCCGCAATACCCGCTGAATATCGTGGCTGACCTCAACGCCCTGGCCGGCGCGGCCTTGGTGCACCCGACGTATGCGGCGCTCACCGCAGGGCAGGTGCAGACCGCGATTCAATTGGCGACCTCGCCGGGCTACTACGAGAACGGCGGGGTCACCCACTACTACATGATTCCGCAGCAGAATTTGCCGCTGCTAGACCCGCTGCGTGCCATTCCCGTTGTGGGCACGCCGCTGGCCGACCTACTGCAACCGGACCTCAGGGTGCTGGTCAACTTGGGTTACAACTCGACTGGCTACGCCGATGTAACCGCCCCCGCGACGCTGTGGCCGACCGTCCCACCGAACTTCAACCCGGCGACCACCGCGGGACAGCTGGTCCTCGGTGCGCAACAGGGAGTCAACGACGCCTTCGTCGACCTCGGACTGCTGCCACCGTCGTACTACGCAACGACTTACCCCGCGGTCAACGTCCTGGGGGAAATGGTGGGAGTTGGCGAGTGACCGTCTCTGGCACGGTACTACCGTTTTATGTAGTGGCGCCGGCGTTCCCACGCCGCAATTCGGCGCGCACGAGCGCCTTCTGCACCTTGCCACTCGCGGTTCGGGGGAAATCGTCGGCCTGATGGATCTGTTCCGGCCATTTCTGACGGGCCATCCCGCGGTCGGCGAACAACGCGCGAATCTCATCGAGGGAAGGGAGGTTCGCGCCCGGAACCAGTCTCAGTACCGCCGCCACTCGCTCGCCCAAGCGAGGATCGGGGGTGGCGACGACGACCGCCTCGAGAACGGCTGGCAATTCCAACAGGACTTCTTCGACTTCGACCGCACTGACGTTTTCACCACCACGGATGATGATGTCGGATTTGCGGTCGGTGATGGTGAGGAATCCGTCATCGTCGATCACACCCACGTCGCCGGTGTGGTACCAGCCTTGGTCGTCGAAGACGCGAGCGGTGAGTTCGTTGTCGACGTAACCGAGGCACAGATCCGGTCCGCGACTGAGTATTTCGCCGTCCTCAGCAAGCCGGATCTCCACTCCGGGCATCACCGTGCCGTCGGTGCTGAGGCGCTTGTCCAACGGGTCGTCGTAGTCGGAGCCGGTGATCGAGGGATGTTCGGTGCTGCCGTAGGACCGTGCGACGGTGATGCCGTGGCCCTCTAATCGCCTGGTCACCGCTTCGGGTACCGAGGATCCGCCGAGCGTCAGCTTCCGGCAATAGTCCAAATGGGCTGAGGTGAAGTCGGGATGGTCCAGCAGGCTTGTGAGGAAAAAGGGCGGGCCGCCACCGAGACTGACGTGGTGGTGCTCCATGAGTTGGAGCGCGACACCCGGGTCCCACTTGTCGAGCATGTGAACAGCCGTGCCGTTGACGAGCGGAATGAGCAGCGCGCCAAGCATGCCGATGAAGTGACCGACAGGTGTGACGGTGAGCGCGTCCGAGCTGCCCGCGGTGTGAGCCGCGAGTTGTCTTGTCTCGCATACCAGCGTCTGGTGACTGTGGATGACTCCCTTGGGCGCCGTGGTGGTGCCGGAAGTGAAGGCGATCAGCGCCGGGGCTGCTGGATCCACATGCAGTGGTTCATCGAGCGGATCGGTGTCCAGAAGCTCCTCGAAGTCCTTGTCCAGTACTCCAACGATGGGAACGCCGATGCCGAGTTCTGCTGGCAGGGAGCCGGTCCCGAACGCATCACTCGTGATCATGACGCGCGGTCGCGTCGTACCGAGGATGTGACGGACCTCCTTGGGTCCGTAGAAATGAACGATCGGCACGATGACTGCGCCGAGCAGTGCAGCGGCCCAGAAGCTGGCCGCGGCTTCCTTCCAGTTCGGCAACTGGATGGCCACCACGTCGCCCGGCCCTACTCCGCGCCGGTGTAGACCTGCGGCCAGCCGCCGGGCCGTCAGCCCGACCTGACCGACTGTCGAGGTGTACGGCCGTACCTGCGAGTGAATGTGGAAGGCGCGGCTCCCGCCCTCGTTGAGCCCGCGAGCTACCACCGCACCAAGTGACTCGGTTGTCCACCAACCGTTCTCGAGATAGTGCTCGGCAACAGTTAGGGGGATTTGCCGGGTCATGGTAGCTACCTCCGCGTCTTTCGGTGATTTGTGTTGATGCTTCTCAACGCCGCAACGCCGGCACTTCAATAGCGACGGTATCGGCACCGCCGGCTGCGCAAACCCAGTGCGAAGGAGGCCCCGAAGTGGGTCGGCCACCCCTGAAACTGGTGGGTCGGCACTGCTCGGCGGTGGCTACCGGGGTCGCCGAAACTGATCGCCGAAGGGTCCGATCTTCACGTGACAAAATTGGTCCAATCTGTAAAGCTAGCGTCACCATACGCTAGGGCTCGAATCGCCAGGGCAGCGACTCCATCGGGCCGGCCGGTCACACCGGTCTCACTCAGTGCCGAACATTATCGCTGCATATCTGCACACGGTGATAGAACCAGACTGCACATTTCGAGTGCATCGTGATTATGATTTAGCACTAGTCAGGCTAGGAACGGCCTCGGGGCCGCCGAGGGAGGCAGTCATGCACAACGGCGCGTTCGACGAGGCGCGTCTTGTCGAATCGGCCAATCGCGTACCGGACCGTGACACTCCGATCGTGATTCTCTCCCCGTCGTGACGAGCACTGGTAGTCATGAGGCATCCCGGGTCGCACGGGCGGCGGTTCGCTCGCCGGTGGCGCAGCGATCCCGTCAGCGCGTCAAGGCGCAATCCAAAGGCATCATCGATGCCGCACGCAGACTCGTTGAGGTCAAAGGGGACACGTTCACCACCGAGGAGTTGGCGCGCGAGTCCGGGATCGCGCTACAGACCTTCTACAACTATTTCAACAGTAAAGACGAGCTGTTGGTCGCGGTGATCGCTGACATCAATGCGGAAGCGATTCAGCTCTGGCGCAAGGAGGCCGAACACCTCCCTGACCCGATCGCCCGCTTGCGGCACTACGTTTTTTCGTCCATGGGCACGCTGGACGGGTCGGGCTACGATCTCGACACCGCGCGCTTCATCGTCTCCGCCCACTGGCGTCTGCACCGGATACTCCCTGAGGAACTCGCCGCCGCGGAACGGCCCCTTGTCGATCGGCTGCTCGTTGAAATCAAGCAAGCGCAAGCGGCCGGCCAGCTGACGTCCAACGCCGACCCCGAAGTCCACGCCTGGCTGCTCGCTGAGCTAGTCCGGTCGGTCTATTGCTCTTACGCGTTCGCGCCCGGCCCTACGGATTCGATGGCTACGGTCAAAGAAGACCTCTGGCAGTTCGGCCTCGCCGCACTGGGGGGAAATCAGCAAGCCCACCTATAACGATTTTTGCCCACCTGCACCAGCACCGGCACCCACCCGGGATTAGTTCCGTAACGGTTTGGTCGGCGTGAAGACCACCGGCATCACTTCCAGCCCGCTGACGAAATTCGCTGGGCGCAGAGGAAGCTGATCGTAGGAAACCAGTCGTAGGTCTGGGAGGCGTTGCAGCAGCCGCCGTGTCATCGCGGTCAACTCCAGCCTGGCGAGTTGGTTGCCCAGGCAGAAGTGGCTGCCGAACCCAAAGGCGATGTGATTGTTGGGGTAGCGCCCGATGTCGAACTTCTCAGGCTCATCGAATTGTTGCTCGTCGAAGTTCGCCGACTCGAACAGCAGCATGATCTTCTCGCCGCTCCGCAACGTCGTGCCGTGGAAGTCCACATCGGCGGTCAAGGTGCGGCACATGTTCTTCACCGGCGACGTCCACCGCAGCATCTCCTCGACCGCATTAGGGATCCGACCGCTCGGGTCGCTCCTCAAGGCCGCGAACTGATCAGGGTGACGGAGCAGTTGCTCGGTACCGCCGCTCAATGTGTGCCGCGTGGTCTCGTCGCCACCGACGAGAATCAACAGCACTTCCATGATGATCTCGTCGTCGGTCAGCTGCTCACCGTCGATTTTGGCGTGCACGAGCGCGCTGATCAGGTCATCGGTGGGTGCTTCCCGGCGCCGCGCGATGAGGTCAAGGGTGAACCCGTGATATGCGATGAAGGCCGTGGTAACGATCTCCATATGCTCGTCCGAGAGGTGCGAACTGAGGTTTTCCATCAGATCGTCGGACCATTTCAGCAGCATGGCGCGATCGTCGGGACGCACGCCAAGCATGTCGCCGATCACGGCCATCGGGAGCGGCGCGGCCAGGTCACGCACGAAGTCGCACTCGCCCTTCTCGCACACTGCGTCGATCAGCGCATCGCACAGCTCATAGATCGACTCGGCTCTGTCCTGCACCCGCTTTCGGGTGAAACCGGCGTTGACCAGCTTGCGCCGCCGAAGGTGCAACGGATCGTCGAGATCGAGCATCTGCGGCACCCGTGGAACGTGATCTGGTCTGATACCCCCGGCACTGGAGAACAGCTCGGGTCGGCGCTCGGCCTCGATCACCGCTCGGTACGACGCGGCCCCGGCGATGCCGTTGCGATCGCGGAACACCGGCTCGTGGCTCCGCATCCACCGATACGCCTGGTGGGAATCGCCCGCGTAGAACGACCCATCCGTCAGATCGACGTCGGGCCGCATCATCACCTCGGCATCAACAGTCATTCGCCCTCCATCACCAATTTGCTGCAGGTCGGCCACGCCATCGTCTTGGCAATCGCTCGATTGTGGCCGCCGACTCCTCGCCCGTAGGACGAGACAATCGTATCCGCAGCCGCCGAAATAGCGTGACACTTCGACGAAAATCTGTAAAGGTGAAGCAGCGGAGCAGGCGCCGGAAACCGCGCGCCGAACGTTCACCGCGAACGATGCGAAAGGTCCCGCGAATGGATGTGGCCAGCGAGATCTACATAGGCGGCAGGTGGATCCCGACTACGTCTCAGCGCACCATCGCCGTCCACTCCCCCAGCACCGAGGAGCGGATCGCCATGGTGCCCGATGCGGGCACAGCTGACGTCGACGCAGCGGTCGATGCCGCACGGCACGCTTTCGATCACGGGCCCTGGCCTCGCCTGCATCCGTCCGAACGGGCCGAGGTGATGCGGGCGCTGTTGGCTGAATTGACCACGCGAGCAGATGAGTTGGCCCGAGTGATCTCCACGGAGAACGGGACTCCGCTGCTGGTGTCGCGCCGGGGGCAGGTGGACAACGGGCTCGACGTCCTGCGTTACTACGCCGGTGTGGCGGCCGAATTCGAGCCCGAATCACGGATCGAAGGCGTCTACTCCCCCGCCATCGTCCGACGGGAACCGGTAGGCACAGTCGCCGCCGTCGTGCCGTGGAACGTGCCGTTCTTCCTTTCGATGCTCAAGGCTGCCCCCGCGATGGCGGCCGGCGCCACGACGGTGCTCAAGGCAGCTCCGGAGACTCCCCTCAACGCGAACCTGTTGGCCGAAGCGGCCCATGCGGCTGGGGTTCCGCCGGGGGTGTTGAACGTCATCGCCGCGACTCCGGAGTCGAGTGAGTACCTGGTGACCCATCCTGGCATCGACAAGGTTGCGTTCACCGGCAGTACCGCGGTCGGCAAGCGCATCGCGGGCCTGGCGGCTTCGCGGCTGAAGCGGCTCACGCTGGAACTCGGCGGCAAGTCGGCAGCCATCGTGCTCGACGACGCGGACATCGGCGCAACCATGGGACAGCTGATTCCACTGACCATGACGTTCAGCGGCCAGTTCTGCACGGCGCAGTCGCGAATCCTGGTGCCCAGTGACCGGTACGACGAAGCCGTCGACACGTTCGCCGCGATCACCGCGAGCCTGCCCATCGGAGAGGCGTTGGAAGACGATTCCTACATCGGACCATTGATCTCCGAACGCCAGCGGGAGCGCGTGCTGGGCTACATCGAGATCGGCAAACAAGAAGGCGCCACGTTGGTCGCCGGCGGTGGTAGGCCCGCCGGCCTCGAGCGTGGGTGGTTCGTAGAGCCGACGGTCTTCCGGGACGTTAAGAACAAGATGCGGATTGCACAGGAGGAGATCTTCGGACCGGTCGTGGCGTTCATCCCGTATTCCGACGTCGAGCAAGCCATCGACATTGCCAACGACTCGGCCTTCGGCCTGCATGGCACCGTGTGGACCACCGACGTCGAAAGAGGAATCGACGTCGGCCGCCGGATTCGCACCGGCACTTTCGGGGTGAACGCGATGTCACTCGACCCCGCGGCGCCATTCGGTGGAATGAAGAACTCAGGGCTGGGCCGGGAACTGGGGCCGGAAGGACTAGCCGCCTATTTGGAATCCAAAACCATTGCGATACCACAATCATGACCACAATCTCTGGCGCTTTCGACCGGTCGGAATCAGCAGACAAGGAGCACGTCATGGAACACCTGGGCCCCGGTGCGCGAGTCGTGGTGGTGGGCGGATCATCGGGAATCGGCGCCGGCACCGTCGCGTACTTCACAGCGGCAGGTGCCGAGGTGCTGGTGGCCGATGTCCTGCCACCCTCGGCTCAGGCCACCACATACGTGCACTGCGACTTGCGGGATCCGCACAGCATCGACGAGTTGCTGCGCACTGTCGGCTCTGGGTGGGACGCCCTGGCGCATGTCGCTGGGCTACCCGGAACACGCCCTGCGATTGATGTGTTGAACGTCAACTTCCTCGGCATGCGGCACCTCGTTACGGGAATGCTCCCCCGGCTCAAACCGGGTGGCTCCGTCGTCGTGGTGGCATCCACGGCGGGCGCCCTTTGGCAGCACCGCATCGCCGAGCTGGACAAGCTACTGGCCATCGACAGCGTTGCCGGGCTGCAAGCGTGGGTGGATTCCAACGATTCCGGATATCCGGCGTACAACCTCTCGAAAGAGGCCGCTGTCCTGACCGCCAAGCGGATCGCTCCGCGGGCCTGGATCGATCACCAGGTCCGGGTGAACACGGTCAGCCCAGGTCCGGTGGAGACAGCAATCCTGCCGGATTTCGAAGCAACCATGGGCAAGGATTTGCTGGACGGCGTGGCAGCCGCCGTCGGCCGCCACGCGCGAGTCGATGACATCGTTCCCGTGATCGCGTTCCTGTCCTCGCCCGCCGCGGGATGGGTGATCGGACAGGACATCCACGTCGACGGCGGCTTCACCTCCTTGTTGACCGCAGCCAACTGAGAACCGCCCCGAGTCCGGCCACGTCACATACGCGTCAAAGTGAATGGGTAATTCAGCGTGCCGGGTCTCCCGTCGCACCCGGCGTCGAAGGCTGAAGTGAGGGTTCCCCCAAACGTGGTTGCATCCCAGGAATAGACGTCGTGTGTCGCTATGGTCGATCCGTAATAAACGTTCCCACAACGCAATCCGTCGGGGACATCGACAGCCAACGTGTAATGCCCATCGATCAATGCCGCGTCGCCGCGGTAAGGGAATGCCCGGGCCACGGGTTGCGCGACGGCGCTTACGCGAGCGCAGCCCGCAGAGCAGTAACTGATGGTCCAGATCCAGGTGTGAAAATCGGTGCGGTCAGGAATGATGAGACTGTAGTTGCCCAGGTGCATATCGGCTCGGGCCAGCGCTGGGGGCAGCATAGAAGTGCCGCAGATCGTCATCGCGCATATCACCGCGGCATTGAAGACACGCCTGACTCCCTTGCGCAGCGGCGCGCCGGTTAGCGCTTCCAATCGTTTCATGCTGGGTCTCCTATTGATCTGGTTAACCGTTCACCATGGTGCCGTGGGTTCCCGTCCGCCCGGGCGGAGTGGACCTCTGACCCAACCAGCCGACGCATCCGACGCGCACCGACCGCGCACCAACTGCGACGTGCCCGTCGTTGTACTCGCGTCGCGACGACGATCGCAATAAATGCGAACTAGCATTACCCCGGTGACGTGGGAGGAGCGAGCGGTCGAGCGGTCGCCGGCCGTACACCGGTCCCGTCTTCGCACGGTTCGACAAGCCCGGGTTCTCGTCGACGCCGCTGTTCGGCTGATCGGGCGCAAAGGCGACGCGTTCACCACCCAAGAATTGGCGAAGGAAGCAGGCATCGCGCTGCAGACGTTTTACCGCTACTTCGCGAGCAAAGATGAGCTGCTGCTCGCAGTCATCGCCGACACGATCAGCGTGGCCGCTGAGGGCTGGGTGGCTGCATCCGCTGAGCTGCCGGATCCGATCGACCGCTTGCACTTCTACATCACATCGATCTTCGGGACACTCGACGACGGAGGTGACGATGCCGCGAGGGCACTGTTCATCGTCTCGACTCATTGGCGGTTGCACCGCATCCTGCCGACCGAGCTTGCTGCCGCCGAGAAGCCACTTGTCGATGTGATGCTCGGCGAGATCCGCCGCGGGCAAGACGCGGGCCTGCTGCGCCCACCTAAACCCGTCGTTGACGCCTGGTTCATCTTGGAGTTGGTGCGGTCGGTGTTTCACCACTATGCCTACGATCCGAATCGGTCCGATGCGCTGAAGGCCGATTTGTGGAACTTCTGCCTGAGCGCGCTCGGTGGCACCGTTCCCGAGTCGTAGTGCGATCGATGGACGAGTGACCGGTGGTGCCACCAGGAGTAGACAGCACGGTTAGGAGATCTTGATCGCCGTCATAGGCATCTTGATGTTCAGCCACTTGTTGATTCCGCACGCACCACTAATCCCGACCGTGCGATCTTCGCCGGCCAGCATGGCGGTGCTGGGGGAGAGCAGGCCCGTGGCAGGATCGACTGGATAGAAGCGGTAGGTTTGCAGCCCGTCGCTTGCCGTGCCGTCAGGGCAGGGTTCCCATCCCTTGACCGTATGTTTCACGTACCATGACAACCCGCTGTCGGTGTAGACGGGGGCTGACCATCCCTGGTCACTCGTAACGCTGCCTGTGCAGTCAACCGGCGATGTGCAACTGGTGCTGATGGTCCAGGTGCTCCGGATGACGGCCTCGTCTTTGTACCGGTCGTTCGTCTGGGCCCATTGGCCGTTTGACGACACTGTGTAGGTGCCGTTGATCCCCCAACTCGAGGGGTCGTCGGCGTGTGCCTGTCCCGGCAGCGACAAGCCGGCAACCACCGCGAGTGCCGTTGCGGTCGTAGTCATTACGCGTAGACACCGCATACCACGCCCCTATCCTGAGTCCTGGCCGGCACATCGCCCAATCAACCCGTCACGGATCATTGCGCCCCTAGAACCAAATCGGTCCACAACTTCGGCTTTGCCGAAGCTCGCAAGTCGGCTTGGTGGTAAACATGGCCGTCCGGAGCCATATACGCGCCCGTCTTTGGGTTGTAATGGACCACAGCGACCGACGGCCCGGGACCGGAACCGTCTGCATGCCAAGCGGTTGGGGCTGCGGGCGCCGGGGCTGCGGGCGCTGGGGAGTCGGGGCTGTCCCACGGTGCGAGTCCGGCGACCGGTCCCGGTAGATTTGCCGACCTGGGCGGTCCGCCTGGGCCGCCGCCGGGTGGCGGCGAAATGGGCGGCGGCAGCGGCGTTCCCGCTACAGGGCCATACAGGCGCTCGGTGGTGTTGACCCGATCATCCGGTGGGATACCTTGCGCTATCAGGTTAGGATCGAGGGGGTAAGGCCCGGTCACGTGCTGGCGCAGCGCGAGTGGCATATACGGTTTGTCGCTGTCACAGATCTGCACGGTGGGCGCGCGCTTTCCCGGATGACCCATGCAAGGGTAGTTGCGGGCACCGCGCACCGCGATCGGGGAATCCTGCGGCAGTTTGCAGTACAGGCCGTCTGGGGTGTCCATTTCGCTGGTGTCAGCGGGCGATCGCCATTGCGACGGCGGCAGGAACCCCACGGTGCATCCCGGCGGGTCTCCCAGCGTCAGAGAGAAGTCGCCCGTCGCGGCGCCAGTGGGATTGCCGGTCGGTGCCACCGACTGATCGACGGCGATGTTGGGCGGCAGCAGGACCAGGATCTGCTCCAGCGATGCATGATAGGTGACTCCGATCTGGCCGATTGTGGTGAGGTTGGCCAGCAGCACCGGCAATGTCGGCTTGATCTGGTCGAGCAGCCCCGAAACTTGCTGCGCAAAGCCGGGACCAGTCTGGAGGATGGTGCGCAACTCGGGGTCGTTTCGGGAGAGCTGGCCGGTGACGCCGGCCAGGCCGTGCGCCCACACCTTGACAGCGCCGATGCTGTCGCTTTGCGATTGCAGCAGCGGCACGCTGTCATCGACGAGCGTCCGTGCGCGATCGGCGTTGCGGTTGAAGTCGCGGGTCAGGGTGGCTGAGGAGTCCAGCAGGGAACCGAAATCGTATCCCGCACCGTCGAAGCCTTTGAACGTTTCGTCGAGTAGGTTGCCGAGCCTGTCCTTTGGGATGCTGTCGACTAGCGCGCTGAGTTGGTCGAGCATAGGGCCTGCCCGCTGCGGAATGGTGGTTTGTGACAGCGCGATCACCGATCCGTCATGCAGATAAGGACCGGACTCGTTGCGCGGTTGCAGGTCGACGTATTGTTCGCCGGCCGCTGACATGCTGCGGACGTGCGCCGAGGCGTCGGCGGGTATCGTCGAACTGTCCAGCGACAGGGTCGCGTTGACACGTTTGCCGTCGACCACGGTGATGTCGGTGACCTTGCCGACCTGCACGCCTCGGTAGGTGACATTGCTGAAGCGGTAGAGTCCCCCGGCGGCGGGCAATTCAAGTGTCACTTTGATGTGACCGATCCCCAGCAGCGTGGGCAGCTGAAGGTAGCGAACGAGCATGAGAGATAACCCGATCAACGACGCGATCGTGAAAATGATCAGCTGAATCCTCACAAACCGGGACAGCAGCATCAGTTTCCCCCTGACGGTAGTGGGGGCGGGCTGCCCGGCTGGGGCAGGATGCCGGGCGGTGGTGGAGGCGGGTTGCCCGGCTGGGGCAGGGCGCCGGGCGGTGGTGGAGGCGGGTTGCCCGGCTGGGGCAGGGCGCCGGGCGGCGGTGGGGCCAGTGCCGATCGGACCGGATCGCCCAGCGGGTCGTAGCTGTAGTTGAGGTAGTACGGCTCTCCGGCGCGGGCACCAGCGGTTCGCCGGGCTGTCCCCAGCGAGTGCCGAGGAGCAGCCCTGCTTTTCAGGCGCGGGATGGTCAGGTCGAGAACGACGTTGAGATTGATGTAGTCGCCACGGATGCCCCGGTCGATGACGTCCTGGCCGAACGGAAAGACCGGCGCGAACGCCAGCGCCGCGTCCAGGTTCGGGCCCCATGTCGGCGAGCGCGTGCAGCGTCGGTTCGAGGTTCTTGAGGTTGGTCACCAGGTCTGTCTGGGTTTCGTTGACGAGGCGGTTGGCGGTGTCGCTGAAGGTTCCCAGCTTCTCCAGCGCGGTGGTGATGTGCGGCCGTTCGCGGACCAGCACGTCCAGCGCCGGCGGGATCGCCTGCAGCGCATGCGCGATCACGTCACGCTGCGCGGCGAATGTGCCCGCGAGCCGGTTCAGTGCCTGCGATGGACGCGACGATGTTGTCGCGCTGGGCGTCGAGCGTGCCGACGAAGGTGTCCAAGCGCGTGAGCAGATCACGGATCTGCGGCCCGCGACCGGCGAAGCCGGCGTTGAAGCTTGTGGATGACGTCGCCGATCTGGCCCAGACCGCCGCCGTTGACCACCGCGGACAGCGCCGACAGCGTCTGCTCGGTCGACGGATAGGTCGACGACGCTCGACTGGATGGTGGCCCCGGGGACCAGCCGCCCCGTCGGCGGCCTGGCCGGGCGGCGGGTCGAGCGCGACGTGCATCGAGCCCAGCAGGCTGGTTTGTCCGACGTTGGCAACCGCGTTGGCGGGAACGACGACGTCGGGTCGCACCGAAACTCGATGTCGGCGTGCCAGTCGTTGAATGTCATCTCGCGACGCTGCCGACCACGACGTCGTCCATCATGACCGGCGAATTCGGTTCCAGCGTAGCCACATTGGCGATCTCGACGTGGTAGATCTGCGCGCCCGGATCCCCGCCCGACGGTCCCGGGCAGCGGCAGCGAGTTCAGGCCCTGGAACGCACAACCCGTGCCGAAGTCATGACGGCGCAGCCCACGATAGCCACCAACCGTCTAGTCAGACGGCATGCCGGTCATGAGGGCGGTGTCCCATCAGCATGGTCCTGCACCGTGCCCGGTGTGCGGCGCCTGGCGGGACTGCGGTGGTACCGGGCAGCAACAGCTCGCGGCAGGCTTCGCAGGTGTCGCAGCGTCGACCGGGTGCTCCGGTAGTAGGCCGAACCGCGGGCGGTATCTCGGGCGGCCCGGGCGTCGGGGCCGGCCGCCGCCGGGGGCCAGCTCGGGTCGGTGTAGATGATCTTGTCCGGGTTGGCGGACTTCATCAAGATCGGGTTCGTCGGAATCGGCAGGTAGTTGAAGTTGACAGCCTTGCAGCGCCGGGGCCCAGGTAATGGCGCACAGTTCGCCGTTTCCGGCGCGGTCGACGTTCTCGACGCGCCGATGCGCCAGCAGATGAAGACGGCCGGGATTGGAAAAGTTGTTGAACACGAACGCGCCGACTGGCGCGCCGTTGTCGGGGTTGTAGATGTTGTAGTCGTTGGCGAATGCGTTGGGCGCGACGTGCAGGACGTTCTCCAGATCGATCTTGTGGTCGACGAGATTCTGGGTGACGTTGGCCAGCCGCTGAATCTGTTCGGCGGTCTGGTCGCGGCTGCCGGCGACGAAGCGCTGCACCTCGCCGACCGCGGCGGATAGATCCGTCAGCGCCGCATCCAGGTTGGATTTGCTGTCGTCGAGCACGCTGGTCAGCGTGGCGAAGCGGTCTTCGAACTGCACGATCTGGGTGTTGCTGTCGCGCAGCGCGGTGACGAAGGTCTGCAGATTTTGATGATGTCGACGATGTTGCCGCTGCCGTCGGCCAGGATGCGCCCCACCCCGGACAGTTGCGGCGAGCGTCTGGCGCAGCTTGTCGCCGTTGCCGTCCAGCGCGTTGGCGGCGCTGTCGATGAACCGCGCCACCGAGGTGCCGGACACATCGCCCTTCGGGCCCAATTCTGTTGCCAGCCGCATCAGTTGGGTCTTGACTTCGTCCCACTCGACCGGGACTGCGGTGCGGTCCACCGGGATCACCGCGCCGTCGGCCAGCATCGGTCCGCTGTCTCGTAGGCCGGCGTCAGCTGGACATAGCGTGCCGCGACGAGGTTCTGGGCGACGATGACCGCCTTGGCGTCGGCGGGGATGGGACGCCGTGGTCGACGCGCGAGCGTCATTCTGGCCTGGCCGCCGGCGGGCTCGATGGCGGTGATGGTGCCGACCTTGACCCCGGCGACCCGGACCTCGTCGCCGGGGTAGATCGCCGGTGGCGCTGGTGAAGTAGGCGGTGATCGTGGTGGGCCCGAAGAAGCGTGCTGCGAACGATGAGCGCCCGCGCCGGCAACGATCAGGACCAGCCAGCGCGACCGCCACGACATGCCTCAGCCGTGCCCGGGTCATCGCGAACCTCCCGGAATGCCGTTGTAGGGCAACGGGAATTCGGCGCGCGGGCCGGCGTTGTCGGGTGGTTGCCCGGCGTTGACACCGCGGCGGAACCCGAACGCGTAGTCCAGGAACGGCTGCAGGAACTGCTGAGGGCAGCAGATTGGGGACGAAGGCGTTGTAGTAGTAGCCGTTGGCAACCGTCTCGCCCTGGGTGAGTTCGTATTTCGCCAGGCCGGGCAGCGCTTTGGCGATGTTGTCGCGGTTCTTCTCCAGCATCGCGGTCAACGGAATTGAGCTTCTCCAGCGTCGGGCGCAAGTTGCTTCTCGTTGTCGGCGACCAATTCCGGACAGCTGCTCGGGCCACCGCGGAGGTGTTGGCCAGCAGGTCGACGATCGCCTCGCGCCGGTCGTTGAGCACCGCGACGAGGTCGTTGGCGTTGAGGATCAGCGTGTTGAGCTGTTCGCTGCGCTGCGCCAGGATGCCGGTGACATCGCCGGCGCTCTTGAGTAACTGGCGCAACGAGTCGTCGCGGCTGTTCAGTGATCGGGACAGCCGGGTCAGCCCGTCGAAGGTCGGGCCCAGTTGCGGCGCCGATCTGATCGATGGCCGTCGACAGCGTGTCCAGCGACTGGTTAAGCGACTGGGTGTCGGTGCCGGCGGTGTTGGTGGTCAGGTCGCTGACCGCCTCGGTCAGCGAGTACGGCGAGGAGGTGCGCGTGCTGGGGATGACGTCCCCGGGCCGCATCGTGCCGGTGCCGCGGCCCTCCAGGGTCAACACCCGGTGGCCCAGCAGCGATCCGGTTCGGATGTGGGCGCGTGGTGTCACCGACCCAGTAGCACTGTGCTGTCCACGCTGAAGGTGACCACCGCTTTGCCGTTGTGCAGCGAAACATCCGATACCGAGCCGACTTTCATGCCCGACAGCGTGACGTCGTTGCCGGCGGCGAGGCCGCCGGCTTCGGTGAACAAGGCTTGGTAGTGCACACGTGTCGCCCAGGACGTCAGCGCGTCCGGGTTCAGTCCGATCGCGATGATCAGGCCGATCAAGGACCACGCCAATGAAGCCGGCGCGGATGAGTTGGGGTCCGCGGTATTTGAGCATCAGGGCTCCCCGCACCTTCCGCTGTCTTGCTTGATCCAGGGGAACTGCGCGGTGCGGCCTTGAAGATCGGTCACGCGGACCGCAACTCCGCAGATGTAGTAGTTGATCCAGCCGCCGTAGGCACCCAGACGGATCAGCTTGTTGTAGTTGCGGGGCGCCTTCTGCAGCGCCGCGTCAAGACGGGCTTTGTCCTGATCGAGCAGCGGGCGCAAGACGGCTGAGCTGGCTGACCGTACCTGCGAGTGCCGGCCGGGCCGATGACCAGCAGATCGGACAGCGACGCAGTGCCGTTGCTGAGCGAGTCGATGGCCTCGCCGATCGGATCTCGGTCTTGCGCCAGTCCGGTGACCAGTTTTTGGAAGCGGTCGATGGCGGCAGAGAACTTCGAACCGTCGTCACCGACGGTGCCCACGACCGTATTGAGGTTGTCGATCAGCTGCTCGACGAGTTGCTTGTTGTCGGCGAGGGCGCTGGAGAACGACGCCGTGTGCGAAAGCAGGGACTCGATGGTGTCGCCCTGGCCCTGGAAGATCTGCAGCAGCGATGCAGTCAGGGCATTGACGTCTCGTGGGTTGAGTCCCTGAATAACCGGCTTGAGCCCACCGAGCAATAGGTCGAGGTTCAGTGCCGGTGCTGTGCGTTCAACCGGAATCCGCGACCCCGGTGGCATGATCCGCGTCGATCCGGGCCCGTCGATCAATTCCAGGTAGCGGTCACCGACCAGATTGAGGTAACGAACGGTCGCCTGCGATCCGCCCGTCATCACGACGCGCCGATCAGCGTTGAAGGCCACCAGCACGGTGTGATCCGGTTGCAGCGACAGTTTGGTGACGGTCCCGACCCGGATACCGGCAGCCCGAACGGAATCGTCGACCTTGAGTTGCGACACATCGGTGAACACCGCGGAATAGGCGTCGGTCGTGCCGGAGCGGTACTGATCGAAGATCGCGAATAGCGCCGCGGTTGCTAGGACCATCGCGATCGCGAAGACTCCGAACTTCAGCGCCGGGCCGCTAGCGCGGTTCATCCGGGTTGTCCGATCTGGGGGGTGTTGCGCGGTGGGCCGGGGATGGGACCGTACAGCCACTGTTTGAGGGCGTCGGAGTTCCACATGGGTCCTTGGTTCCCATAGCCGGCGGGGTTACTGCCCACATCAGCTACCACCAGTGGCGGAATTTCTCCCTGCGGCACCTTCGGCAGGTCGGTGCATTGTGGTCCACCGGTAGCCGCGACTTTCGGCAAGTTGTCCGGATATCGGTAGCGTTCTCGGCCAAATTGGAGGCCTGACGACGACACCGCCCCGGCCTCCGGTTGAGGCGGGACGATGCTCATCTGATAAAGCCCGCCAAGCCCACACAGCAACGCGGGGCTGTACCGGTTGGTCAGATCGGTCGTCGGTACAAAAAGGTGTAGAACGTCGCTGAGTGCGTCGGTGTTAGCGCCGACCACGTCGTTGCCGGTGTTAGCGAGGCCGATGGTGCTCAGGAGAAATTGCTCGAGTTGACTCTGTTGATCGACGACGGTGTTGCTGAGCTGTGTGGTGTTCTTAACGCTCGCCAGCAGGTCCGGGGCGGCATCGGCGTAGGAGTTAAGGACGGCAGGGGCCATCTCGATGTCGCGGCTCAGGTTGGGAAGACCAGGTTCTAGGCGCGCCAGCAGTTCATCGAGGTCGCCGAACGTCTGGCCGAGGTGTTGACCGCGCCCACTGAGCGCCGAAGATATCGCGCGCAATGTGGCGTTGAGCTTGTCCGGCTGGATTTTGGTCAGCACTGCGACCAGCTGCTGGAAGATGGTGTTGAACTCGACGGTGACATGGTCGGCGTCCAGGACTTGTCCGGGCTGCAGCACATGCGACCACGAAGCCTGAGGCGGCACGAAGTCAATGAATTTCGCACCGAACACCGTGCTCGACGAAATGTCGACGCGCGTGTTGCTGGGAATCTCACGCAGCTTGGCAGGGTCCACCGCCAAGTGAATGGCGGCCTGACCGTTGGGAAGCTGTTCGATGGAGGCCACGTGACCGATATCGACGCCGAGCAACCTCACCTTTGCGTCGGGATTCATCACCAGGCCCGCCCGCTGCGAGAGCACGGTCAGCGGCACGGTGTCGGTGAAGCGTCCCTGGAACATCGACGCCCCCGTCAAGATGACCACAACGAGCACAGCGACAGTAGCCAGACCCGCGAGCGGGCGCATCGCCCCTCGCGCCGGAGACGGGGAAATCATCTTTGGGGCGGTCATAGGTTCGCCACCTGGCCCGAGCGGTAGCCCCGTCGTTGGGGCGGTTGGGCCTGCGTCATCCCGTCGGGCCGCCGTTGGCCGTTCGTGTAGAGCGCATTATTAGACGGCACCGCCGCGTGCTCGCGGACAAGCGTGTTCGGCATGACGCACAGTGACAACTGGGGATCGATCACCAGCGTCGTGCATGGTCTTGCTCCTGTCCGCCGCACAGCACCCCAGATGGTCGTCTCACCCCTCCTGCACGCTGACCTGCCAGACACTACGCGACCAATGGCAACCTTTAAGGCGAGTTCAGAGTAGAACGATAATCCATTGAGAGGTGCATCACAACTCTCTTTTGAAGCCTAAATTCGCGGGTTTTGACGGCGGCAAGAGCTCGGTGGCGGCGGCTTCCCCGAATGGAGCCCGAAGCTGGACTGCCGCCTATTCACACCTCCACAATCAAACCGATGGACGACGAGCGTGCCGGGCTCAAGGAGGTACTGCGATGACCATCTCGGGAGGTGACATTCGGATCGGGATCGCCACCGGTGGTGACGCGACCACCATCCCCGAGCTGGAGGGCCGGCCGATCGACTCGTTGTGGGTCGGCGGCCATATCGCGTCGCCCAACCCGAGCCCCGAGGCCATGGTCGGCCTCGTCCGCCTCGCCACACTGACTGAACGGGTCACGGTCGGCACGTCGATCCTGCTGCTGCCACTCTATCCGCCGGCGCTGGTCGCCAAGCAGATCGCCGACCTCGACCGGGCCACCGGCGGCCGCGTGGTACTCGGTGTCGGCGTCGGCGGCGAGTACCCGCAGGAGTTCAGCGCCGTCCAGATCCCGGTCCAGGAGCGCGGTCGCCGTACCAACGAGATGATCCCGCTGCTGCGGCGGCTGTGGACGGCCCAGGACGTCACTCACGACGGCCGCTACTACCCGATGCAGGACGTGAAGATCCACCCGCCGCCGCTGCAGCCGGGCGGACCACCGATCATCGTGGCCGGGCGGAAGGAGCCGGCGATGCGGCGAGCGGCCCTGCTCGGCGACGGCTGGTTTCCCTACCTGTACTCACCCCGCCGCTACGCCAACTCGGTGACGACGATCCGCCAGAGCGCCGCCGATGCCGGACGCGACCTCACGGGCTTTCAATGGTGTGCATGGGTTTTCCTCAACATCAACCCGAACGGCGACACCGCGCGCGACGAAGCCGCCCGCACCCTGGGCGGCACCTACAACCAGGATTTCCGGGCCATGATCGACAGCGTCGCCGCCGCCGGCACCGCCGCTGAGGTGGCGGCCAAGCTGCAGAGTTTCTACGACGCCGGGGCACGCCACTTCGTGTTCCTGCCCGCCACCGCGGGCGCCGACCAACGGCCGGTGCTTGACCGACTATTCGCCGAGGTCATCCCCGCGTTGCGCGACCATGCGAATTAGTCCTGCCGCGACCAGCTTTGCGGGCAAGACGTTCGCGCTTGTATTCGCGACAGCCGCTGCTCTAGAAAGTAGATCTGCACTTCCTTCGGACACTCATCTACTCAAAGGAACCCGCCATGCCCCGCGGCAAACTCATCGTCTTCAACGAGCCGGCCTCGCCCGAAGCCGAACAGGAGTACAACGCCTGGTACGACGGCGACCACCTACCGCAGATCCTTGCGAGCGTCCCAACGATCACCGGCGCCAAGCGCTACCGAATCGCCCCGGGGCAGAACTCCCCCATCCCGGGCGCTCCGCGGTACCTCGCCATCTACGACATCGAAGCCGACAACGTCATGGACGCATTCACGCAACTCGGCCAAGCGGTAACGGACGACAAGGTGATCATGACCGACCAGATTCGTTCGGACCCGCCCAGCACTTTCCTGGTGTACGAGGAGATCTGAGCAAGAATTCAGCTGTGTTTGCGGGGCCTGAGCCCGAACCTCCGGAGCCCACGTGCGGCGGTCGCGCGCATCACGCCCATCGCCAAACCCACACCTCGACGCGTGGACGGGTACCACATGATCTCGTTCGACGGCGTGGGCAGGCGAGGCGCCGTGATGGCTTGCGCCCGGCAGTATTTCAGAATTCCGGATCTGCCACCGAACCGCGAGCCGAGTCCAGATTCCTTCCAGCCGCCCATCGGTACTGCGACGCAGAACGCGTTGGCCATCACGTCGTTGATGTTGACCGCACCCGCTTCGATCCGACGCGCCACCCGCATCCCTCTGTCGAGGTCGGCGGTCCAGACCGACGCCGACAGGGCGAAGGTGGAATCATTGGCCAGCCGAATGGCTTCGGATTCGTCGGCGACCTTGATCACGGGCAGGGTCGGTCCGAACGTCTCTTCACGGATGCAGGCCATCGTATGGTCGACGTCGACGATCACCGTCGGCTCGAAGAAGGTGCCTGAGCCGGTGGGTTTTCCTCCGGTGAGCACCCTGGCCCCGTTGGCGACGGCGTCATCGATGTGACGCGCGACGATGTCTCGCTGAGCCGCGCTGGCCATGGCCCCGACGTCGAATTGAAAGTGTCGACCGTCATGGCCTTGCCGCAGCGAAGCGACCTTTGCGGTCAGCTTCTCGACGAACTCGTCGTACACCGGCGCCTCGACATAGACCCGCTCTACCGAGGTGCATACCTGGCCGGAGTTCACCATCCCACCCCATGTCAGGCCGTTGACCGCTCGATCGATGTCAGCGTCGGCGAGCACGAGCGCGGGATCCTTGCCCCCAAGCTCCAGGCAACATGGGATCAACCGCTCGGCGCATCGCACGGCAATCCGCCGGCCGGTCCGGGCGGAACCGGTGAACTGCACATAGTCGACGCAGTCGGTCACGGCGGCACCGGTGTCGCCCCGTCCGGTGGCCAGCGCGAACACCGCCGGCGCACCGATCTCCTTCCAGCCCTTCATCAGTTCGAGCGCGCTCAGCGGTGTTGCTTCGGACGGTTTGGCCAAAACGGCGGCACCGGCGGCCAGCGCGGGGATCGAGTCCATCGCGGGTGCAGCGAACGGGAAGTTCCACGGCGTGATCACCCCGACCACCGGGTACGGGCGATAGTTGGTGTGCAGTGCCTTGACGGCGAACAGCGGGCTATGTGGCTTGGCGCGGGTGTCGGCGAGGAAACGCTCGGCGTGGCCGGACCAGTATTTGATCAGGTCGGCCACCGCGGGGGCCTCGACGACGGCGTCCGCGCGCGTCTTGGCGGTTTCCGACTGCAGCACGTCGGCGATGTGGCCGGCGTGGTCCAGGATCCAGTCCTGGTAGGTGAGCAACCAATCTCTGCGCCGGCGCGGACCTATCGACTCCCAGTCTTTCTGGTGCACGCGCAGGTCCTCAACCTTAGCTCGGACGGCCTCCGCCGATTCCGCGGCAACCCGGCCCACCACCCTGCCGTCGGCCGGATTGAGGACCTCGATGAAGCCACCGGAGCTGGAATCTGGTTCGGTCATAGCCTCATTTAACGATATGCAAATCGCCCAGCTAGCCGCTGGCAAGCAGCCGGCATCGTTCGGCCAGTCTCGTGGCCAGCCATTTCGGCTCGGAGATCATCACGTTGTGACAACTGTCGACACAGATCATGGTGTCGACGCCGCCGAGTGATTCGATCGCGAACCGCTGCTGTCGAATGGACAGCGCCCGATCGCGCAGCGTCATGATCCACGTTCGCGGCACGGCGTCCGGCAGGTCACTGCGATCGACCGGCTCGACGATGACGTTGATCGCCTCGCCATACAGCCGCGCAAGCGCGAATTCGCGCTGGGCGCGCGTCATGCCGTTGCAGAAGGCGTATCGCGCCAACGGCCTGGGTATCGACGACAATGTGCAGCCGAGGCGCCGAGCGTGCCAGCGGGGCAAGCGGCCCACCAAGGGTGTCCACCACAGACAGTCCCTGCGGTGGGACGAACGCGGCGATCAGGATCAGCTCCCGTACCCGCGCCGGCCCCGAGCTTTGCGACGACACCGGGCACCACCAATCCGGCCATCGAATGCCCGACGACGACAACGTCACCCAATCCCGCCTGCGTCGACATCGGCGACCACGGAGTTCACGAAGTCTGCGATCTCGAATGCTCGCCAGATCCTGCCGGCTTGGCGGCGCGGCCCGGGAGGTCCACCGCGAGGACACGCAGTTCCGGTGCCTGTCTCGCCAATTCGGCGACCGTGGGCTCCCAGCAATCGGAGGCGTGCGCGCCACCGTGTATGAGCACCAAGCCGGGGAGTGCCATCCTGGGAGCTTAGCCGGCAGCAAATGAACCTGATCGCAAAGGAGAAGGCAGTGGACCGTGAAACTTACCAACGGGGACTTGAAATCCGCTCTGCCGTGCTGGGCGAGGAATACGTCAAGCAAGCGCTGGCCAACGCCGATGACTTCACCAAGCCTCTGCAAGATCTCGTCACCGAGTACTGCTGGGGCGCGGTATGGGGCCGCGAGGAACTGCCACGAAAGACACGCAGCATGCTGAACCTGGCCATGATTTCCGCCCTCAACCGGCCGAACGAATTACGCACACACGTCAAGGCGGCACTGACCAACGGCGTGACCCGAGAAGAGATTCGCGAGGTGTTTCTGCAGGTCGCCATTTACGCCGGCGTGCCGGCCGCGGTGGACAGCTTTCGCATCGCCAGCGAGGCATTCGCCGAACTCGACGAACCCCGGAAAGGACTAATGCCAGCGATGGAGATCGGGTTCATCGGGTTGGGAAACATGGGCTTCCCCATGGCGCGACGCCTCATCGAAGCACATCACCACGTGATCGTCTTCGACACGCAAAGCGCAACGCTGCAGCGTGCCGTGGCGCTCGGGGCACACGCCGCGGCATCGTCCAAAGAGGTCGCCGATCGCGCCGAGACGGTGATGGCCAGCCTGCCGTCGCCGTCGGCGTCGCTGGAAGTGGCGACCGGGGCGGCGGGTGTCATCGAGGGCTCACGGGTCAAGCGCTACGTCGACCTGTCCACCATCGGCAGCCGAACCGCGGTGCAAATCCATGACCTGCTGGCCCAACGGAACATCGCCACAATCGACAGCCCGGTGAGTGGCGGTGTCAGCGGAGCCGAAAAGGGGGCACTCACGCTCATGGTGTCCGGCCCACCCAACGAATTCGACGACATCCGAACCGCACTCGAAGCCATCGGGCGGCCGTTCTATATCGGTGAAAAACCCGGGTCGGCGCAGACGATGAAACTCGCCAACAACATTCTGGCGGCCAACGTCTTGGTCGCAACTGCAGAGGTCGTCGTCATGGGTGTCAAGGCCGGTCTAGATCCCGCCGTCATGATCGACGTGCTCAACGCGGGTTCCGGCGCAACCAGCGCAAGCCGCGACAAGTTCCCGCGCGCGATCCTGCCGCGCACTTTCGACTACGGCTTTGCGACCGGGTTGATGCTCAAGGATGTGCGGCTTTACCTCGACGAGGCCAAAGCGCTCGGCGTACCGGTCGACGTCGCCGAAGCGATCGGGCGGCTCTGGGAGGCCGCCGCACGCGATGAAGGCGCCGATTCCGATTTCACGGCGGTCATCAAACCGTTCGAAAAGGCCGCCGGCGTGACCGTCGGCGGGCCCCCGCCTAGCCATGTTCAGGTGATTTTTTCCAATCGGAACGGCATTTGAACTATCAGCGCTTGATTGATTCCGCAGGCGCCGCTTTCACCCGAAGTCTTGTCCTGACCACCGAATACCGTCGAGCTCAAATCGACCCAACCTTTTTCGTCCACCGGCCAGAACCGGTAAATCTGATGGCCGATACGCGCGCTGCCGTCGGGGCACGGCTCCCAGTTGGGAATGTCACGCTTAACGACGTACTCGCTGCCATGAATCGCTCACGTCCGCGCTCCACCCCAGATCAGTGCTGACCCGACCGGTGCATTCCACTGGCGTCGTGCACGTCGTGGTAATCGTCCAGGTGCTGCGAACGGTGCCTCGTCACGGAAAACATCGTTGGTTCGCGCCCAGTCACCGTTCGATGTCGCGACGTAGGTTCCGTTGAGTCCCCAATCGTCGCCGGCCGCGGCTGCCATGGGCGCAACGGCCGTCGACAGCTCCAATGACCAAGGCCCATACCAGCGCTGGGCTCGCTACCGCCATCCGATGCACCGTTGACCACTTACTTGGTTGGTGTGAATTGGATGTGCAGCTCGTTGAGACCCCGCATGATGAAGGTCGGCGTATAGCTGTAGCGGCGGTCATCCACCGGCCCGTGTTCGGCTTCGTTGGCCCGGATGTCGGCCATCCGGTCCAGGATGCGCTCCAGCGAGATGCGGCCCTCGACCCGGGCCAGCGGCGCACCCGGGCAGGTATGCACGCCGCGCGCGAATGCTATCTGCTCACGAACGTTGGGGCGGTCGAGTCGGAACTCGTGCGGATTTTCGAAACGGTTGGGATCGCGGTTGATCGCGCCTGGCGAGACCATCACCACGGTACCGGCTGGGATGTCGACGCCGCCCAGACAGGTCGACTTGCGCGCCAACCGGAATGCACTCTTCACCGGGCTTTCCATCCGCAGCGTTTCCTCGATGAACGCGGGGATCAGGCTACGATCGTCACGCAGCGCCTGCTGCAGATCCGGCCGGTCGCAGAGGATTTGCAACGCGGCGCCCAGCAGCTTGGCGGTGGTCTCCTGGCCGGCCCCGAACAGGAAAGTGGCCGTTCGAACCACGTCGACAACCTCCGGGTTGGAACCGTCCGGATATTTCGCACCGGCAAGATCGCTCAGCACATCACCACGGGGTTCGCGGCGCCTGTCCTCGATGTAGAAGCTGAACTTCTCGTCGAGGAATTCCAAGGGGTTGATCGCCGCCGGATCATGGTCCAGATTGCCCACGGTGTGCGAATCCGCCAGCGCCATGCGGAATTCCTTGTGGTCGGCTTCGGGAACACCGAGCAAGTTGGCGACGGCCAACAACGAGTACGGCTTGGAATATTTGGCGAGGAACTCGCACTCGCCGCGCTCGACGAATTCATCGAGTTGCTCGTCGGCAAGGGTCCACAGGAAGTCCTGGTTTTCCTTCAATCGCGCGGGCGTCAGCAGCCGGCTCAACACCGAGCGGGCGCGGGTGTGGTCCGGCGGGTCCATCGTCACCATGTGCTCGTGCAGCGGTAATTTGGTGCGGTGCTGGTCGATCAGGTCGCTGATGTCATCACCAGAAGGTTCGAACGGCAACGGCGGAAACGGGCCGCCAACCGCGATGCAGCTTGAGAACGAGTCGCTGTCTTTGTACAACGCCATGGCCTCGTCATAGCCGGTGACCGCGACAACCCCGTGATGCGGCTCGCGCGTCACCGGCCCCTTTGCGCGCAGATAGTCGAAATACGGGTGTGGATCGGGAACCAACGATGGATCGGTGAAGAAGTCGGTGGTGTCGAAATCGGTCACTGGGCATCCTTTCGCATTGTGGTCGACGTTCATGCGCGAGGTGCGCCCAGCGCAGTTCTGCAAAACTCCCACAGCTTCTCTTTGATCGTCTTCAGGTCGTCGTCGGCCTTGGCCGCGTAGGCGTAGTAGTGGTTGATCGAGCGCAGCAGCTCGACGATGAACCACGAATCCCATTCGGCATTACGGGGATTCAGTAATCCCGCTGTCCGCGGCGCTGTTCACCTCGGCGAGGACGAGGTCGACGAGTGGCTTCCCGGCCTCGGCGAGCTCATTCGGAAACTTGCGGTGCAGGTGCCAATGGGTGGATACGATGAACCGCATGCCGGCGCCTTCGTCGCTATCGGCGTCGAACTCTCGAGCGGCGCGGTGATGTAAAACCGCAGACGATCCATCGGCTCGGGTATTTCGGCGGCGGCCTCGGTCCAGCGATCACACGCCTCGGTCATCGCGTCTGCGATCAACGCGAGCAGCAGTTCGTCCTTGGATGCGAAGTAGCGATAGAAGGTCTGCAGCGACACCCCGGCCTCGACGACCAGATCCTGGGTGGTGAAATCGTCCTTCTCACGGATGAGTCGCCGGGCCGCGTCGAGCATAACCCGCACCTGCTTGGCAATGCGGGTGCGCGAACGTTGGACGGCGGCCGAGCGATCAACCGCGCGCTCCACCCACGATTCGCGTCCGACGCTGGCGCTCGTCATACGCCCAGCGGCACTGTGCGCGGACCAATTTCCTGGGCAAAACCCACGGCAACTCCTGAAACCCCGAGTGACAGTAGAACTCTATTCTCCTAGAATCAACAAGACAACTCTCAGAATGCTTCCGCGCTGTAGACAACGGCCCCGCCGAAATGCGGTGAGGAATGGCAGGCCAGGCCGATAGTCGCGTCGCGCTGACGTTCACCGGCTCGCCGCGCCAATTGCAGGTAGCACTCGAGCATCTGTGGGATTCCGTGCATGCGCCCGTTGCCCAGCGCGCCGCCACCCGAGAGCGCCGGTATCCCGTCCTGGGCAATCACTGTCGATGCCGCCGGCCTCGACGAACCGATGCGCCTCGCCGCGAGGGCAGAGTCCGAGGACCTCCAGCCATAGCCAGACGAATAGCGAGAATCCGTCGTAGACCTGCGGTAGATCGACGTCCTCGGCCGAGATGCCCGCGTGCTCCCAGAGCCGCCGGGCGGTCTCGGCGCCCACCTCGACGATGTCGTCCAACGGCCAGTGCAGCGGCAGACGCCGCCGGGTCGGCGTACCCGAGGCATAACCGGCGACGTAAACCGGCCGGTGCGGCAGGTCCTTCGCCCGCTCGGCGGAGGTGAGCACGAATGCGGCCACACCGTCGACTGGAATGTCGCAATCGTAGCGACACACGGGATCGAATAGCATTGGCGCGGAGAGATACTCGTCTGCGGTAAGCGGCCGGTCGTGCCAAAACGACCACGGGATGCGGGCGCCGTTCTTGCGCGCCTCGACGGCCACGGCCGCCATCGATTCCCGGCTCGCGCCGAAACGCTGCAGATATTCGTTGTGCGGCAGCGCGATCATGGCCAGCGGCCCGAAGAAGCCCTGGGGTGCTGTCCATTGCTGCAGCCCCCGGACCTCGCGCATGGGGTTGGCGTGATACCGCCCGGCGGGGTTGTGCAGGGCCCGGTGAAACAGCACATAATCGGCGGCGCCGCTGGCGACCGCGTTGACGGCGATGGCCATCGACCCGGTGATCTGGCCGATGCCGTCGAAGCCGGCAACGTAGCGCGGCTCGGCGCCCAGGTGCTGGGCCAGCCATGCCGAGGAGACGATGCTGACGCCGTCTTCGGCGGCTTGGCCTCCCGCGCTCGGCAACAAGCTCGAGCTGACGAACCCGTCGATCTGCTCGAGGCGCAAGCCGGCGTCGGCGATGGCGGCGCGGGCGGTGTCGACGGCCAGCGCCGCCCAGCGGTTGGTCGGCGTGGCGAGTCACCTGGCTGTGCGCATAGCCGACGATGGCGACCTTGTTGCTCGCCGCGAATCTGCCGCTCACATGCAGCTCGAAGGCGGGAACGGCCACGCCCGGAGCGAGGTCCTCGAATCCGAGCGGTAACGGCAGCACCGATGTGCAGGTCCGCGTCGACGCCGTCCAGCAGTCGGCCGATCATCCGGAGTTCTTTCTGTTCAACGAGTTCCACGTCGACGAGGACGAAGGGCAGGTCATCGTCGAAGCCCGGCAGAAACGCCTGCCGCGCCACCGTCCATGACCTGCACGGTGCCGCGGCCGCTGACCGGCGTGAATTCGAATCGCGGATCGCTCGTGTGGCAATGCGGGCATACCGCATCGGGGGGCATCGTGAACTGACCAGCACTGCGCGCAGCGCGCCACGGTCAGCACGTGTTCGGCCGCGGCGGACCAGAACGGCGCCGACGAATCGTCGGGGACCGGCACCGGGCGCGCCGTCACGGAATCACTCCGTCCTGCATCATCTTCGAGATTGCGTCCCAGTCGTAGCCGAGTTCCTGCAGCAGCGCCTCGGTGTGCTCGCCGTGCTCGGGCGCGCGGCGCAACGGCGGCGCCTGCTCATCGAACTGCACGGGAACGTTCGGCAGCCGATAGGTCGGACCGTCGTCGAGCCTGACCTCCCCCACATAGCCGTTGGCGATCACCTGCGGATCCTCGATCACCTCGTGCACGGATTGCACGGGCGCCCACGGCGCATCCAGTTTGGCGAGCAGCTCTTTCCACTCCGCAAGGGTGCGGCGAGCAAACATCGAATCCAGCTCGGCCACACAGGCATCGCTATTGGCGCGCCGCGCGGCCAGATCGATGAAGCGCGGATCTTCGATGAGGTCGTCACGGCCGACCAATCGGCAGAATTCCGGCCAGTAGCGGTCGCCCTGCAGGAACATCAGTTGAATGTGCCGGCCGTCCTTCGTCCGATAATTTCCGGTGAGCGGATTGACCTGCGGCCCACGACCACCCACCGGCGTGGCGTCACCGCCGTTGAGCGCCGCGAGCAGATCGGACGACAGCGTCCACATCGCGGTGGCCAGCAGCGACACGTCGACCACCGAACCGACGCCCGTTTTCGTTCGTTTGAGCAATGCAGTGGCGATGCCGAAAGCCAGTGCCATAGCGGCGTTTCGGTCGCCCATCGCGCCACGCTGGCTGATCGGGTAATCACGGTCGGGCGGGGTGAGGATGTGGCCGACTCCCCCGCGCGCCCAGAATGCCGAACTGTCGTAGCCAGGCTGGTTGGCGTCCGGGCCACGCATTCCAAAGCCATGACCGCGGGCGTAGACAAGCGTGGGATACCGGTCGCGCAACGTCTCCGCGTCGAGCCCCAGCCGACTCAACGCGCCCGGCCGCAGGCTGGTGAGGAACACGTCTGCGGAGGCGAGCAATTCGTGCAGCACGGTCAAGTCCAGTCTGATGGCGAAGATTCAGCGCGACGGAACGCTTGCCCCGATTGGCCAGAGCCATCGACAAGTTGACGCCGTCGCGGTCGGTGCCGATACCCTGCGTCGCCAGCCCTCGATAGGGGTCGCCCTCGAGGCGCTCAATGCGGATGACGTCGGCACCCCAGTCGGCCAGCAGCGCACCGGCTACCGGTACGAACACCCACTGCGCCAACTCAACGACGCGTAGTCCGTCAAACGCTCCGAGCCTTCTGGTCCATCTGATGCCTCCGTCTCTACTCGTGCAGCACCGACAGCGCATGGTGATCGGCGACTGCCGTGCCGAGCCGGTGCAGCAAGGTGGCGATCACATCAGGCTGCACTTTGGTGGTGATGCCCCACAGAAAGAACCCATGGACCATGCCTAAAGCGATGGCGCGCCAAGCTTCGTCCCATGACGGTGGCGTGATGCCGTGTGCAGCGAGGCGATCCAAGTAGTGGCCGCAGTAGATCGCGCTCGGTGCGTCGGCGTTCCTCGACGGTCAGGGTCGAGGCGATGTGATAGCCGACATCGAGGTACCACGTGCCGCGCTGGACGAGCTGCCAATCCAACATGGACGGGATCTGGGCGGCATCGAGGAAGACGTTGCCCACGTGGGCATCACCGTGGATCACGCACCACGGCTTGGCCGCCATCTCCGCGCCGGTCGGCACGATGAAGCGGTCGATAGGCGTCGCACCAGCCGCGCTCGCGTCCTTTACCTCGGCGGGGACCCGCTTGCCCGTTGGGTCCTTCGAAGTTACGGGCGATGATGGCGATCGTGTTCGGATCGCCCCAGAGCTCGAGCGCGCGACCCAGACGCGGGCGCCAACCACGGCGCGTCGGCATAGCGCGGCTCGGCCCACGTCGCCGCGTGCAGCCGGGCCAACTCAGACGAGCGTCTCGGCCGTCTGGTCGGCCGTGTACGGACTGTTGCCGTCGAGGAAGGTACCTCCCTGCGCCACAACGTCTTCGGTGATGACCACGCCGTGCTGGGTATCCGGGTCGATGTCGGCATACACACTGCGCAGTGTGCGCACCCCAGTGTTGGCGGCGACGTCTCGGTAGAAGTACGCCTCGGGGGCCCCAATGCTGCGCGCCGCCCGGCCGATTTCGTTGAAGTAGCCTTTGACGCACAGGGCCGGCGAGAGTCCGTCGGGAACACCGCCGGCGCACTCGATGGTGAACCTCGCATTGGTGGAGATCCGGTCGACGACCGGGCCGGGCACCACGGCACGTATCTCGATTCCGGGAAACCGCTGTTGCAGCGCGGCGGTGAGCCACTGCGGGGACAGCGCCTGTTCGAGGCTGTCGGGGACGGGCACAGTCGTGCACGCGTCATGTCGTTGCGCCCCTGTCTGGTCAACGTCTACGCGGACGAAACGCTGCGTGCGCTTTGGCAGTCTGCGCTTCCAGCAGTCGCGGAACGGTCGGCCTCCAGAAGAAAGCCCGCTTGGATGGTCTCGTCGAGGCTGATCGTGAACTCGGCGAGATAGGTCTGCACGTCGCCATACCGGCCTAGCGAGCACCTCGTAAGGCAAGGCGCGTCTCCCGGCCGGCGAGCATGCAAAGTGGTCCTGGTGTCGAGTGCGCCTTGATAGCAAGCGATCGGTGCTTCCAGGAACGGTGACGGCACACCCCCGATCGCATTGCCGAACCGGTCGACCTGCGCCTCGGCCACCACGTCATCGATTCGCAGGGCGATGCGCGGCGCACGTCGGCGGCGTGATGTCGTCCTCGGCCCAACGGAATAGCAGCCGCAACGCGGCCCGGAGAAACGCCGACAGCGGAAAGCTCGAGCCATTCCCGTCACAGCCGACGATCCTGGCCGCATGGGGCGCCCCGGCGACTTCGTACAGCCGGAAGCGATCTCCTGCGGCGTCGCTGTCCTCTCGGCGCACCGATGCGGCGCCGGGGTTGACGAACTCTTCGAACGCTGAATCCTTCGACATCGCTTTGCGGTTGGACTTCAATGACCGGAACCCCGGCCGGTGGCATTGGGGCGTACTCGAATCGGGGCAGGCCTTCCCCGACAGCGACCGGGGTAAGACTTGCCGCGTGAGAGGCGGGAAAATAGCCGTCATAGACGGGACGGCCATCGGTCGTGCGGGTCAGCGCGCCGAACGCCGCTGCGAAAGTAGCGGTGTCAACCGCGCTTTGCGAGTAACCGCCGAGGTAGACGTGCCGGACCGCGAGGTGGTGCAGCGGGCTGTGCTCGTCGCCCTGCTTGACCAACGTGCCGATCGCCCGCAGCAGGTCCCACACAAGGTCATTCGAGGAAATCTCGATATCGGCATAGCGTGCCGGGTCGTGGCGTTGGAGTTCTCCTGCCGACCAAGCGCGCACACTGATCCCGATCCAGGCGTCGCCCTGTGCTTGCAGCATGGCGCCGACATGCAACCACAGCGCATCCCGGTCGACGCCGTAGGTGGTGTTGAACGGCTCGATAAGCGACCCGGCCACTGAAGCGCGCCGCGTGTCTTGGATAACGGGCCAGGACTCGGGTGACGTAGCGATGCCCGCTGCTGGCGGCGCAGACCGGCCCGGTGGCGGGTCCTGCGTAGCTGCTGGCGACACCGGCGAGCAGGTACTCGGCCTCCGTGTATTCGGCCGAAAGTTCGGGGAGGGTTTCATCGAAATCCGATGGCGGGCGTGTGGCGCTGGTTTCGGGAATCCCGGCACCGGCCGGTATAGTTAACAGCCGCGTCCGCTCACTCTTGTTGAAGTCGCTCACGTCACGGCTGCTTCAGGCAGCAGCTCGCGTCGACCGGCAACCCTACTCCGGCGAGGCGGGACTCGGTCTTTTCGGAAAAATCATCGTGGCGTCCCGCCCAGGGCGGTTAGGCAGAACTCCCAGAGCCGATCCGTGGCATCGGCCTCCAGTGGTGCGTAGGCGTGGTAGTGGTACACGGACCGCACCAGTTCGGCAATGAACCAGGCAGCCCATTCCGGGTCGGCGGGTGCCAGCAGTCCGGCCTTTACACCGGCCTTGATCTCGGTGAGCAGCAGGTCGACGAAGGGCTTCTCGGCCGACGGCAAGCTCATCGGGGAAGATGCGGTGCAGCCGCCAGTGCGTTGACACGATGAATTTCGCGGTGCCACCGTCGCCCTCTTCGGCGTCGAGCACCTCGATGACCGCGGTGATGTAGAAGCGCAACCGCGCAACGGGATCGGGCAACTCCTCGGCGGCGGCCGCCCAGCGGGTACACGCATCGGTCATCGAATCGGCGATCACGGCCAGCAGCAGCTCATCCTTGCTGGGGAAGTAGCGGTAGAACGTCTGCAGTGCAACGCCGGCCTCTTTGGCCAGCTCTTGGGTGGTGAAGCTGTCGCCCTTTTCCCGAATGAGCCGCAGGGCGGCGTCGAGCATCAACCTCACCTGGTTGGCGATGCGGGCGCGCGACCGTTGCACGGCCGCCGACCGCTCGGTGGCGCGTTCCTCAGCCCATGACACCGAAGAAATGCTAGCGGCTGTCATGTCGGTGAGAGCACAACGACGGGAATGTCGCGGTCGGTGCGTGACTGGTAGACGTCGTAGTTGGGCCAGACATCGGTGACGATCTTCCACAGGCGCGGCTTCTCGGCGGCCGAGGCGGTGCGCGCGACAACCGCCAGCGTTTCGGCTTTCACCTGGATCGTGGCTTGCGGGATTGGCCTGCAGATTCAGGTACCACGATCGGGTGCTTCGGCGCGCCCCCCATGGAAGCCACGATCAGATAGTCATCGCCGTCGCGCCCGAAAATGAGTGCCGAGGTGCGTTTTTCGCCGGTGCGGCGACCGGTCGCGGTGAGCAACAGCGTGGGAGCGCCATTCCAGATGTACCCGACCTCGCCGCCGGTTTCGCGATACGCGCGAATGTGATCCTCGCCGAGCAGCATGAGGTCGGGTTGTGTGTAGTTGGGCTCAGACATGTTCACCTCAGGCTTTATCGAACAGGACGGGTATCGCGGTCGCTCCGCGCTCGTACATACCGACGAAACGGGGCGGTTCGGCGTCGGGGTCCAGCCGCAGGTTGGGCAGCCGGTCGAGCAGCGCCGAAATCGCGACTGGTCATCTCGGCGCGGGCAACGTGCATGCCGAGGCAGATGTGCGCGCCCTGCCCGAATCCGAGCGACGGCCTCAGTTTGCGGGCGATATCGAACTCGTCGGGGCGGTCCCATCGCGCGGGGTCGCGGTTGGCAGCACCGATCGCGAGATGCACGACGGATCCGGCCGGGATGCTCGACGCCGGCCAGTTCGGTGTCGGCCATCACCCAGCGGGAGAACATCGGATCGGTCGGCATCCAGCGCAGCGCCTCCTCGATGGCGGGGCGCAGCAGCTGCCGATCAGCACGCACCGCCTCCAGGAGTTCGGGACGCTGCAACAGCGCGGTGAGCGTGGTGCCCATCTGCTTCCACGTGGTGCCCGAGCCCGCGCCGAGCAACAGCAGCACGAAGGAGTCGATCTCGCGATCGGTGAGCCGCGACGTCGTCCCGTCATCGTCGGTGAGCTCCGCCTGCACAAGGACGCTGATCAGGTCGTCCTCGGGCTGCTCTCGGCGAGCCGCGACGACGGGTTTGATCAAGTCGACAACCCTTTGCGGGTCGTGACCCAGGTTCTGCCGAATCTCAAGGGCCTGCTCGACGGGCACGCCGAAGCTGCCCGTGATGGTGAGCAACGGGATCGCCGCGCAGAAATCGACGTTGAGTTCGGCGCGTCCGTCGTGCGCCAATCCGTCGATGAGCAGGTCGACGGTCTCGGAGATCCAATTGTCGATCCACCACTTGCCATTCGCCGGCAGGAACGACGGTTGGACGAGACTGCGGTAGCGCTTGTGTTGCGCACCGCCCATGGACAGCATGCTGTTGGTCAGGCCCAGCGGACCGTTGTCGAGGTCGATCGGGTCCGGCGACGAAGCGAACACCTCCGGATTGCGGTAAGCCGCCATGCAGGTTTCGTAGTCGAACACCGTGAAGTGGGGGCTGTCGGGATAGGGCAACCCGTGGAAGAACAGCGGTTCAGTGCAGCCGGTCAGCTCGTGCAGGGTGCCAGGAAGCACCGGCCCCTGCTCGCGCAGCCGATGCCACACCGGGTACGGATCGTCGTGATACGTGCCGCCGGTGTACTCGTTGTAGGAACTGCGTAGGTCGAACAGCTCCCGCAGCCGTTCGCGGTCCAGCGTCGGCGTCGTCATCGCGCGACGAACCCACCGTCGATCGGCAGCGCCACCCCGGTGACGTTGCGTGACGCGTCCGACACCAGATAGAGCGCGGCCTCGGCGCAGTCCTCGGCCGTGATGGCGCGCCCTAGCGGGTGCTGCCCACCGACGGCTTCGGCAATCGCTGCCTGCTGATCCGCGTCGACCTGCAGTCCGCCCGCCGCCATGAAACCGGTCGCGGGCATGGCGGCCGGGCAGATGGCGTTGACGCGAATTCCGAAGGGGGCCACTTCGATCGCGACTCCCCGGGTGAGCTGGATGACCCCACCCTTGGTGGCGCCGTACACCGTGCCGCCCCACCCCACCAGGCCAGCGACCGAAGCGGTGTTGAGGATGACGCCGCCATCACCTTGTTCCTTGAAGCGCAGCACCGCGTGCTTGCATCCGAGGAACACGCCACCGAGGTTGACCGCGACCAGGCGGTTGAAGTCTTCGAGCGTGTGCTCCTCGAAGATCATGCCGAGTCGCGGCGTCGGGATGCCGACGTTGTTGAACAGGATGTCGAGCCGACCGTACTGGTCGACCGCCGCCGCGATCAGGTCCTGAACCTGCTGTTCATCCGACACATCGACACCGACGGCGATGGCGGCGCCACCCGACCGATTCGATCTCGCGCACAGCCTCTTTGGCGTTGTCGAGATTGATGTCGGCCACGACCAGCGCGCGCACCTTCTTGCGCGAACCTCAGTGCCGACACCCGGCCCACCCCGGAGCCGGCGCCGGTGACGATGGCGCTTTTGCCGTCCAGTACGCCGGTCATCGCTTAGGCTTCTTTCGTTTGGGAAGCCAAGACGGGCGGCTCGGCCGGAGTGAATCGGTACAGCCGCTCGGCGTTGCCGCGCAGCAGCTTGTATTGGACCTCCGGCGGGAGGTCTTTCATCGTGTTGCGGGCGACCTCGATGCAGTTCGGCCATGTCGAGTCCGAGTGCGGGATAGTCGGTCTCGCACATGATGTTGTCCTCGCCGAGCTCGGCCAGGCTCTTGACTGCGTGGTGGTCCTCGATGATGCAGCCAAAGACGTGGTTGCGGAACGTCTCCCGGATGTCGAGCGTGTCGAGGTCGGCCTCGTTGCCGGCGTGGCCCATGAACTTCGTCCCGCGCTTCACCCAGTAGCGCTGCTTGTCCAGCACCTGCTCGGCGCGCTCCAGGAAGTAGGGCATCCAGCCCATTTCACCTTCGGACAAGGCGATCTTCAGGTTCGGGTAGCGCTGGAACAGCCCGCTGAAGAGCCAGGACAGCATCGTCCCCGAGGTACGCGACGCCCCCCAGGTGAGGTTGGCCATGAACGGAGCGTCGTTACAGATCTTGGGCAGCTGAGATGACGATCCGACGTGCATGCTGGCCACCATTTCCAGCTCATTGGCGGCCGCCATGACCGGCTCCCAATAGTGGTTGACGTCGTGAATCGTGGGTAGTCCCAGAGGTTCCGGATTCTCGGAGAAGGCGAAGGCCGTGACGCCCTTGGCCGCCATGCGCTGCATCTCCTTGACGGCCAGGGCCGGATCCCACATCGGAATCAGCATCAGCGGGATGTAGCGACCCGGCGCGACGCCGCACCAATCCTCGACGAGCCAGTCGTTGTAGATCTGGAGACACTGAAAGCCGAATTCCCGGTCACTGGCCTCCATGAACAGTTGCCCGCAGAATCGAGGCAGCGTGGGAAAGCACAGCGACGCAAGCACACCGGAGCGGTCCATGTCCTCCAGGCGCGCTTTGGCGTCGTAACAACCTGGCCGCATCTCCGAGTAATTCAGCGGTTCGGGGCTGAACTCCTCCTTGGACTTGCCGACGACGGCGCTCAAGCCCGAGCTTGGCATCCTTTTGCCGTCATAGACCCAGACGTCCATGCCCTTGTCGTCGACCTCCATGTGCGGCGCGCGGTCTCGATCCTTCGGAGGCAACGCGGTCGACCCACAGATTCGGCGGCTCGAGGATGTGGTCGTCGACCGAGATCAGCCAGTCCAAGTTGACTGTCTTGCTACCGTTCGTTGTTGTGCTGGCTGCTGTGCTGGTTTGTACGCTCATCGCAACTCTCCAATCGACATGTGCTTGACCTCCTGAAATTCGCGGATGCCGTCTGGGCCGCGTTCGCGGCCCAACCCGCTCTGCTTGTAACCACCGCTCGGCGCATAAGCCGAAAACACGCTCGTGTTGACGTTGACCGCGCCGGTGCGGAGCCGGCGTGCCACATTCACCGCGGCCGCTGCATCGGCCCCGTACACCTGACCCGACAGGCCATAGATGCTGTCGTTGGCGATAGCCACCGCATCGTCGAGATCGCGGTAGCCCAGCACACCGATCACCGGGCCGAAGATTTCCTCTTGCGCAGCAGGATTCGCGTTGCTCGGCAGGTCCAGCACCGTGGGTTCGAAGTAGTAGCCGCGGTCCAGTCCTGCCGGACGCCCGCCGCCGCTGAACACCTTGCCGCCGTGCTCTTCTGCCAGCTTCACGAAGCCCTCGCATTTGTCGCGCTGCGCGGCGCTGATCACCGGTCCCATGAGGCTCGACGGGTCCGTGGGCGGCCCGACCTTGATCGACTTGTAGGTCGCACTCACCGCTTCCAGCACCTCTTCTTTCTGGTCCTGCGGAACGAGCATCCGGGTGGCGGCCACACATGCCTGACCGGCAGTGGCGGCGACGACGACCATGGCACCGCCGGCGGCGCCGGTGCACGGCGTCCGGCAGATAGATCTGTGCCGACTTGCCGCCGAGTTCGAGCGAGACACGTTTGACGGTCGGCGCCGCCTGAGCCAGGATCTTGCGGCCCGGCCAGCGTCGAGCCGGTGAACGACACCATGTCGACCGCCGGGTGGCTGGTGAGCAGCTCGGCACCCGCGGTGCCGGCCTCCACCACCACGCTCAGCACTCCCGGCGGCAACCCGGCCGCATCCGCGGCAGCACCGAAGATCAGCGACGAGATCGGCGTAAGCGGGCTGGGCCGCAAGATCAGCGAGTTGCCCGCCATCAGGGCGGGAATGAGTTTCTGGAAACCCATCATCAGCACCGCGTTGTAGGGCGTGATAGCGGTCACCACTCCGACCGGCTCGTGCCGGCGGAGGCTGAGGGCGACCCGGCCGCGCAGCAAGCTCGTCAACAGGAACCGGGCTGGCCTCCTCGTGTTTCATCGACAAGAAGAGGTCAATAGTTTGCCGCGCCATGGCCGCTCCCGTGCCCAATTGGGTCATCTCGGCGAAGAATGTCGGCTGGCCGGCCTCGGCTACCAGCGTGGGCACCAGAGCCTCGCGGGCGCCCTCGACGTGATCGATGAAGGCGTGCAGCACACGCGCCCGGTCCTGCGACCGGCGTATCGGCCCAGACACCGCTCGTCGAAGCTGCGGCGCGCCTCAGCGATCGCGCGCTCGATTTCTTTCAGCGGTGTGGCGGTGATGTCCGCGACATGGCTTTCGTCAGCGGGATTTTCGACGCTGACTACGTCGTCGCCCGTGATCCAACGGCCGGCGACATAGCTGCGCTGCTCGGCGAGGATGGTCATCGCACTCCTAAAGGTTCAGGTGACAGTAGAACGCTATTCTACCTCTGCCAAATGTTCAACTCCCGCCTGAGCCCTCTTTTTGAGAAGTTTCATCGACCGCCGGGGGGAACGTCACGACCGCGGAGTTGGTGACATGCTCCCGCGAAAATGATTGCCCCTACTGACGTAGAACGCCACTCTTATAAAAATCATAGTAGCCATCTCGTTTGAACCAGTCTTGTAGTTCAATTTTGACGGATGTATTGTTCTCATCGCTACTGACATGAGATTTGTATCACACCCATCAGTGATTTGAACACCTGCGAGCGGGACAGCGATATGCGAGCTTGTAAACGCCTGGCTATGCGTCTTCCGATGCTGCAGGTGCTGTCTGGAGCCGCACCAGCGTGTTGCGCTTCGGCGAAGGCGGGTAAGTGACGGGACGTCTCCCGACAGCACCGGCACGGATGCTGCCCGCGGGTGCCGTGCCGGCCGGTGCGGCAGGCAACTCTCGTCACGCCTATGCACCCGCACTGGCGGGCCTGGCGACCCTATTGGTGGTGGCCGGGCTCATCGGCCTTGCCGTGACACAGTTCCGGGGCGGATTCGCCAAAACCGTTCCGGTGACGGTGATGTCCGCGCGCGCGGGTCTGATGATGAACCCTGGCGCCAAGGTCAAACTGCATGGCGCACCCGTCGGCTCCGTCACTTCCATCGAGGACACCCATGACGGGCAGGCCGCCATTCATCTGGCCATCGATCCGTCCCGCCTCCGCCTCATTCCGTCGAATGTCCTCGTCAACATCGTCGCAACAACGGCATTCGGCGCGAAGTTCGTCCAGCTGATTCCGCCCGACCATCCATCACCTGAGCCCCTACGCCCAGGGCAGCTGCTCGACTCCGGTCATGTGACCGTCGAGATCAACACCGTCTTCCAGCAACTCAGCTCGGTGCTGTCGAAAATCGATCCCGCCAAACTCAACGAGACGCTCGGTGCGATCGCCAAAGCTTTCAGCGGGCGAGGCGAGCAATTCGGGCAAACGCTGCACGACCTGAACGCCTTTCTCGCGAAGATCGAGCCGAGTCTGCCGAATCTGAGCCACGACATCGCGGCCACGGCTGACGTGTCCAACGCGTACGCCGACGCGGCCCCCGACCTAATCAAAACGGTTGCCAACACTGCGCAGTTCAGCCAAACCCTCGTCGACGAACAGAACAACCTGGACCTCTTTTGATCAGCACGATCGGCCTGGCGGACCTGGGCCACGACGTGGTGGGCACTAACCGGCAAGCGCTCACCGATGTCATGCATTTGCTGGTGCCGACCACCGATTTGACCAACGAATACCATACCGCGCTGACCTGCGGACTCCGCGGAATGTTCCCGCTGGCCAAACAGCCGCCGACCACGGTCCCGGGCCTCGAGGTGCTCGCCGGATTGAGTCTTGGCTCCGAGCGCTACCGCTACCCACAGAACTTACCCAAAGTGGCCGCCAAGGGCGGTCCGCAGTGTGATCACGAGTTGCCCTTGCCGTACAACACATATCCGCCCTTCGACGTCACCAATGTGGGCGCCAACCCGTGGCAGTACGGAAACCAGAGCAATCTGCTGAATTCCGACGCACTGAAGCAGCTCCTTTACGGGCCCATCGATGGGCCGCCGCGCAACACCTCCCAGCTCGGGCAGCCAGGTTGAGCCGCGCCGGGGGAACCTCAGTCGGAACCGCTTTCAAATTCGGCACCTTCGCTGCCGTAATGCTGGCGCTCACCGCCTTCGTCATCATCGTCTTCGGCGGTTACCGCGCCGGCTCGACAGAGGGCTACTCGGCGGCATTCACCGATGCCTCACAGCTCAAGTCGGGAGACTCGGTGCGAGTAGCCGGAATCCGGGTGGGCACGGTCAGCGCTCGTGTCGCTGCAGCCGAACAATCGGTCCTGGTCAAATTCGACGCTGACGGTGACATGGCACTCACGATGGGGACCAAGGCCGCCATCCGCTACCTGAATCTCGTCGGGGACCGCTACCTCGAGCTCATCATCGGACCGGGATCGACCAAGATACTGCCGCCGGGATCGCATATTTCAGCCGACCAGACAACACCGGCGCTGGATCTCGACATGCTGCTCGGCGGCCTGAAACCCGTTATCCGAGGCCTGAATCCCCGCGACGTGAACGCGCTCGCGGCAGCGATGTTGCAGGTATTCGAAGGCCAAGGCCCGACCCTTCAGTCGCTGCTGTCGAAAACGTCGTCGTTCTCCAACGAAGTCGCCAATAAAGACCAGGCCGTCGAGAAGCTGATCGACAACCTCAACACGGTGGTGGAAACCCTCGCCAAAGACGGAAACCAGTTCTCCGGTGACGATTGATCGCCTGCAGCGGCTTGTCACGGATCTTTCCAACGATCGCGACCCCATCGGCAACGCCATCCAAGCCCTCGACAACGGCACCGCATCGGTGGCCGATCTACTCGGGGCTGCGCGTCCGCCGCTGGCCGGCACGGTCGGCCAGCTGAATCGGTTGGCTCCCTTGCTCTATGACGGCAAGGACCTCATCAATGACGCGTTGAAACGGGCGCCTGACAACTTCCGCAAGCTCGCCCGCACCGGCTCCTACGGCAGCTTCGTCAACTACTACATCTGCGGGGTCAGTCTCCGCGTCAGCGATCTGCAGGGCCGGACCGCGGTCTTTCCCTGGCTCAGACAAACGGAAGGACGGTGCGCGGAGCCCTAATGCTGAAATATCGTGGTACGCACCTCATTCGATCAGGCTTTATCGGTGCGGTTCTGATCGTGCTGATTATCGCCGTCGGGCTGGCACCGCAACAATTGCTGTCGTGGGCGACGACCGTCCGGTACCAAGCTTTGTTCTCCGAGGCGGGCGGCATAATGCCGGGCAACAAAGTGCTGGTATCAGGAGTAAAGGTCGGCACCGTGTCCGACGTGTCGCTGCGCGAGGGCGATGCCCTGGTGACATTCCAGGTCGACGGCAAGGTGCGGCTCGGGTCGCAAACCACCGCGCACATCCGTACCGGCTCGCTGCTGGGCGCCCGAGTGCTGGCATTGGAACCGGCGGGCCGCGGCACCATGCACGCCCGTGATGTCATACCGGTCTCTAGGACGTCCTCGCCTTATTCACTAAGCGAATCTGTGTCCGACCTGACGACCGACATCGCTGGTACCAGCACCGACACGCTCAACCAATCGCTGAACGCACTCTCGGACACCCTTGACCGGATAGCGCCGGAACTTGGGCCCACCTTTGACGGCCTGAGCAGGGTGTCCAAGGCGCTCAACAGCCGCAGCGGGACACTCGGCGATCTGCTCAAAAGCGCCACGGACGTCACCGGCATCATTTCGCAGCACAGCCAACAAGTTAACGAGCTGATCCTCAATGGCAACGACCTTCTCAGCGTATTGGTACAGCGGCGCGACGACATCAGCCAGCTGCTGGCGAACACGTCTGCGGTCGCCAAAGAACTGTCCGGCCTGGTTGCCGATAACCAGAGCAAACTCGCGCCGACACTCGAGAAACTGAATGCCGTTACCGCGGTTCTGGAGAAGAACCGCGACAACATCTCCAAGACGTTGCCCGGGCTCAAGAAGTTCGAAATCACCTCGGGGGAGAGCGTTTCGAACGGCTTTTACTACAACGCCTACGTGCCCAATATTGCCATACCCGAACTGGTCCAGCCGTTTTTGGACTATTACTTCGGTTTCCGCCGCGGAGACCCCAACATGCCACGGGCATTGTTCCCCTGGCCGCACAACGGTATTCCGGGCGGTTCGCGATGATCGCCAGGAAGCGGCTCGCCGCGACGACGACGGTAGTCCTGGTGGGCCTGATTGTTGGGGCCGCGGCACTGATCGTCCACGAGGCGTTTCTCCGCCCGATGCGGGTCACCGGATACTTCACCTCGGCGACCGGTATTTATCCCGGCGATGAAATACGGGTGTCCGGCGTCAAGATCGGCACCGTTTCGTCCATCCAAGCCATGCCGAACCAGGTCAAGTTGACGTTGGAGGTCGACCGCGGCGTGCCAATCCCGGCCGACGCCAAGGCCGTAATCGTCTCACAGAACCTGGTGGCGGCGCGCTACGTCCAGCTCACACCGGCCTATCGCAAGACCGGACCCACCATGCGCGATGGCGCGGTCATCCCCGTCGATCGGACCGCCATACCTGTCGAATGGGACGAGGTGGTCTCCCAACTAACCCGGCTGGCAACAGATTTAGGACCAAAGAGTGCCGTGTCGTCGACATCGGTCAGTCGATTCATCGACAGCGCCGCCGGGGCTCTGGACGGTAACGGCGCAAAGCTGCGGCAAACGCTGGCGCAGCTGTCCGGCGTCGGCCGCATCCTGGCCAATGGCAGCGGCAACATCGTGGATATCATCAAGAACCTACAGAACTTCGTCACCACGCTCCGCGACAGCAATCAACAGATCGTGCAGTTCGAAGACCGGCTAGCAACTCTGAGCAGCGTCGTCAACGACAGCCGATCCGAGCTCGATGCTGCGCTGTCGGATCTGTCGGTTGCGGTCGGCCAGGTCCAGCGATTCGTCGCCGAGAACCGAGACAAGACCACCGAGCAGGTGCAGCGGTTAGCGAACGTCACCCAGACTCTCGTCGATCGCCGGATGGATGTCGAAAACATCCTGCACGCCGCACCCACCGCGTTCGCGAACGGATACAACATCTACAACCCTAGCGCTCCCGGCGCCATAGGGAGCTTCATCATCAACAACTTTTCCAACCCAGAGCAATTCATCTGCGGCGCAATCGGAGCTATCGAAGACGTCACCGCACCCGAGACGGGGAAGCTGTGCGCGCAGTACCTCGGCCCGGGATTACGATCAGCCAATTTCAACTACCTTCCCATTCCGACCAACCCGGTGCTGCAGCGCAGCGTTCCGCCGGACAAGATCATCTACGCCGAACCGGGTCTGGCGCCCGGCGGTGACGGGCCAGCTCCGCAGCAGCCCGAAGCCCCACCGGCGGTGTCGGCCTACACGGGCTTGAACGAGTCTCCCCCCAGGAGCTGGCAGGACATGCTGATGCCCGCCAAGAAATCACCGGGGCAAGGCGATCAGCAGCCTACCGGCCAGGGAGCGCCGCCACCATGACCGCATCGAAAGTAGCGCGGCGAACACTGTCCATCGCCTCAAGCATGATGGTCATCAGCGGCTGTACGTTCCAGGGAATCAACTCCCTGCCACTGCCCGGTGCTGTAGGACGCGGGCCCGGCGCCAGCATTTATCACGTCGAGATCGCGAATGTAGGTACCTTGGAATCCAATTCGCCGGTGATGATGGCGGATGTCGTGGTGGGCAGCGTCGGCCGCATGCGAGTCAAGGGGGGCCACGCAGACATCGCACTGTCCGTCAGCCCTGATGTGGTCGTGCCCGCCAACGTGGTGGCCACCGTAGGACAGACCAGCTTGCTGGGTTCGATGCACGTGGCGCTGAATCCCCCACTGGGCCAGCGCCCTAACGGACATCTGGAGCCCGGCGCCACCATTCCATTGGACAGGACGTCGGCGTATCCGTCGACGGAGCAGACATTGTCCTCGTTATCGGTGGTTATTAATTCGGGCGGTCTGGGGCAGATCGGCGACATCATTCACAATTTCAGCACCGCATTGTCGGGTCACGAAAACGACGTCCGCGAACTGTTGACGCGGCTAGATCATTTCGTTGGCGTTTTAGACGACCAGCGCGGGAAGATTGTCGCGTCGATCGAAGCGCTGAACCGGCTCGCCGAGACGTTCGCATCGCAGCGAGACGTGATATCGCAAGCGCTGCATAAAATACCGCCGGCGCTGGAGGTTTTGATCCGTGAGCGGCCGCGCATCACCACCGCCCTGGACAAACTTCGCATCTTCACCAACACCACCACCCGGCTCATCAACGACTCTCAGGCCGACCTGGTGAAGAACTTGCAGAATCTCGAACCTACCCTCGCCGCGCTCGCCGACGTGGGACCAGATCTCAGCATTCTCGCGGGATACCTGCCGACGTTCCCCTTCACCCAGAACTTCATCGACCGGGCGATTCGCGGAGATTATTTCAACGTTTTCGCCGTCGCCGATTTAACGGTGCCCCGGCTCAAAAGGACGATGTTTGCCGGCACTCGCTGGGGCGATCCGAACGCACCACTTGTGCCCGCCCCGGGCGATCCCTCCTACCTGAACTACAGCTACACCCCATTGGGCCTGGGCATACCGCCGCCGGCCGCCGCCGGACCCCCATCGGCGGCCCCCTCGGGTCCGCCGGCTCACGTGGCACCCGACACGAGTGGCATAGCGCCTGTCGACCAGCCGTCACCGTCCGGTGGTCGCTGAATGCTGACACGCTTCGTCCGCATTCAGTTGACGATTTTCACGATCGCATCGGTGATCGGCATGTCTGCGATGGTATTTGAGTACGTGCAGGTGCCTACGTTGCTGGGGATCGGCCGGCTCACCGTGACGTTGCAGCTGCCTAACACCGGCGGCCTCTATCGGTTCAGCAACGTCACCTACCGAGGCGCGCAAATCGGCAAAGTCACTGCTGTGGGGCCCACGGCAACCGGCGCGGAAGCCACGCTGTCAATTGACACGTCACCGAAGATTCCGGCCGACGTGCAAGCCTCGGTGCACAGCATGTCGGCGGTGGGCGAGCAATACGTCGATTTGGTCCCGCGCTCCGAGGCAGCGCCATACCTGCGGGACGGGTCGGTGATCGCGTCGCGTGACACGACGATTCCGCAGCCGGTGGGACCGATGCTGGATCGCCTCAGCGGGATGGTCAGCAGCATCCCCACCGACAAAGTCGCCAAACTGCTTGACGAGTCGTTCAAGGCTTTCAACGGAGCCGGCTACGATGTTGGGTCTCTGCTCGACTCGTCATCCAAGGTGTTACACGACGCCAATGACACCGCTGATCACACGCGCGCACTCATCGACGATGCGGTGCCCGTCCTGGACTCACAGGTCGAATCCACCGATGCGATCCGGACGTGGGCGCATAGTCTCGCCGGCGTCACCGGCCAGCTGGTGACCGACGACCCGCAATTCCGCACGCTGCTGCACACCGGACCTGGTTCCGAGCAAGAGGTTTCGAAACTCCTCGATCAGCTGAAGCCGACCCTACCGGTGTTGCTCGCGAACCTGACGACCATCGGCCAGATCGCCGTCACCTACCGCCCGGCGCTCGAACAACTCCTGGTGCTGCTCCCCCCGTACGTCTCGGCCACCAGCTCCTATGGCGTCACCAACAACCCGATGGGCATGGGTATGGGCGGATTCGCCATCACGATTTCCGACCCGCCAGCGTGCACCGTGGGATTCCTCCCCCCATCGCAGTGGCGGAGTCCCGCCGACACTACCGTGGTCGACACTCCCGACGGTCTGTACTGCAAACTTCCGCAAGACTCGCCGATCTCTGTGCGCGGCGCCCGCAACTATCCCTGCATGGGCCACCCCGGAAAACGCGCTCCAACAGTCGAGATCTGCAACAGCGACAAACCCTACGAACCGCTTGCGCAACGCCAGCACGTGCTAGGCCCGTATCCGCTGGATCCAAACCTGATATCCCAGGGCATTCCACTCGATGACCGGGTAAACGCCCTGGAGAGGACTTTCGATCCCGTGGATGGAACGCCTCTACCACCGGGTTTTCCCGGACCTCCACCGCCCGTACTACCAGCAGAAGTCTCCCCGCAGCAACCCGGCCCCGACGCCACCGCCGTTCCCCCGGTGGAGCCAAATGCATTCAATTCCAACGGTTCTGATGCGGGACCCTCGGTTGCGGTGCTGCATTACGACAGTCGAACCGGCCGGTACGTCACACCCGACGGCCAGCTCTACCGACAGTCAGATCTACTACCTTCGAAGGCGCCGAAGACATGGAAGGACATGCTTGTCACCGCATTTTGACGCGGGCAAGGCCACTTCGGTTGATCACTGTACGAGGTTCCGGAGCTTGGCGACTATCGAAAGCGGGCGGCTTCGCGGCCGCAAGATGTAAATTCGTGAACTGGTGGTCGCACTTCGGAGGTTCTTCCCTTAAGAACGGAGCGGATTTTGGATGCGGATCAGCACTCGGCCGGCCTGAGTATCCTCGAACGTCTCGAAGCGATGGAAGAGATCAAGCTCCTCAAGGCCCGCCGGGACCGCTTCGTAGACACGAAAAACTGGGATTCCCTTGAGGCGCTTCATGTTCCTGAACACCAGTCACACAACGGCGACTATCCGCCGTGGACGACGGCGGCCGAGATGATCGCCAATGTGCGCGAGATCATGAAGGATCTCAGAACCGCCCATCATTCCCACACGCCCGAGATCGTGTTCGAATCTTCGGCCCGGGCGAGCGGGATCTGGGGGATGTCCGGCCTGTCACTGTGGAACCAAGGTAGCGAAGAGCACTACTTCGTAGCGACCGGCTACTACCACGAGACCTACGAGAAGCGTGCTGGGCGTTGGCTATTCACAAGCCGGCGGCTGGAGTACGTCCTGACGAAAACGTCGCCTGGCGGAATCTTTCCACCGCACGCACCGAAATAGTCGGGGGGAGATCACATTCGCAGCAAGCCCGTCAGGTAGCGACCCGCTGATCGGCGAGTCGTTGCACCCGGTCGGGCTGCGAAGTCACGGCGAAACCGCCCTGAGTTCCAGTCATTGCTTCATCTCAGCACGCCGCAAGCCGGAGGTTGACAAATCCCGACATTATTGTAAATATAACGAGACGATGCGTCTCGATTCAAACGAGGGGGTGCCCATGGGCAAACGGCTGGCGGACAAGGTGGCCTTGGTCACCGGCGCCGGCAACGGCGTGGGTAAGGCGTGCGCCGTCGCGCTCGCCGAAGCAGGTGCATCCGTGGTGGTCAATGACCTCGGCACTTCCGAGTTCGCCGCGGGGCAGAGTCGCGGCGCCGCGGACTCCACTGTCGAGGAGATCCGCTCAGGCGGTGGCACGGCTCAGGCGAGCTACGACTCCGTTGCCACGTCCGCGGGCGTCGCCGCCGCCGTCAAAATCGCCGAAGAGACTTACGGGCCGGTCGATATCGTCGTGGGATGCGCGGGCGCGATACTTCCCGGCGACCTATCGGCCACCGACGACGACTACCACCGCTTCATCAATCTGTTCCTATCGCAGAAGTTCTGGCTCGCCCGGGCGACGGTTCCCGGGATGGCCGAACGGGGTTGGGGGCGGTTCATCACAACGACGTCGGAGGGCGCGCGCGGCACGCTGGGAAACCCCATCTTCGCCGGCGCGATGGGCGGGGTGATCTCGCTGACCAAGGCGATCGCAAACGACTACGGCAACCGCGGTGTCACGGCGAACTGTCTTGCACCCGGTGCCACCACCCGGCTCTCGCAGGTGACAGTGCCAATGTTTGAGCAACAACATCGAGACGGCAATATCACCGACGAGATGTGGGAAGCGATCAAGGCCGGCCCCGGGCCGGCAACACACGTGGCCCCCATCGTGGCGTGGCTGTGCTCGGACGCCGCCGCTGCAGTGACCGGCCAGGTTTTCACGGCCACGGGTGGCCTCGTCGCCGCCTGGTCGTCCTACGAAGAGGTGCGTTCGATCTACCGAGGCGACCCGCGCACGGCCCCGCCGTGGTCCCTGGAGGAACTCGACAAACTCGTTCCAAGCCAGCTGCTGCCGTGATGGTGCGCGAACACGCTGAGCGATGATGCACACCGCAGCCGCCGGACGCCCCGGGCGAACACGCAGTTCAGCCGCCCGGCACGTAATCCTCGAGGCGACCCGTGATGAACTGGCGCAACGCGGATACGACAAGTTTTCAGTCGAGCGGGTGGCCAGCGCCGCCGGGGTGGGTAAGCAGACCGTTTACCGGTGGTACTCGTCGAAGAGCGCACTAGTCGCGGACTGCATCCTGCTCGGCTACCTCCGGACGCCGGGCATCGAGACGCCCGACACAGGCGACATTCGCCGCGATATCACCGGGTGGGCGCAGACTTTCGCCGAAATCAGCACGCAACCAGAAGCCGTCGCAATAGCACTGGCAGGCACTGCGGCATCGGCGGAAGACAGCAACGTGGCTGCCCGGTATCACGAACAAATCGTGGCTCTGACCGAGAGCGCTCTGATTGATCGGCTGCAACATGGAGAGAACGCCGGCCAGCTCAAAGCGGGCGTACCGGCGAGCACCGTTGCCGAGACGATCGTCGGCGCGCTCCTGTACCGGCTCCTGACCCGTCAACCCCTGACAACAGAGTTCGTGGAGGAGCTCATGGACGTCGTGTTCGACGGCATCGAAAGCTGAAATCGGCGAAAGGCACAACGACGTGGACCCGAATACCATCGAAGAATTACGGGGCCGACTGCGCCATCTCGAGGACGAGTCGGCGATCACCCGACTGATCATGTCCTATGGTCCGGCGGCCGACGCCGGACTGACATCGTTCGCGGGCGAGTTGTGGCTCCAGGACGGTGTCTACGACTGGGACGCGAACGGGACGCCACATCAGGGCAGTGCCGGCGTCGATGCGATGCTGCAGGGCGCCGGCCACCAAAGCCTGATCGCCGCCGGCGTTGCCCACTTCGCCGGACCCCTGCTCATCGAGCTTGACGGCGACTCCGCTACCGCGGTCAACTATTCGCTGATCATGAGGCGGGAAGGCGAGCGATTCTTCCTCTGGCGAGTGAGTGCGGTCCGTTGGGATCTCGCACGGTTGGATGCAGGCTGGCGAGTTCAGCGTCGCACCAATCGGCTTCTCGACGAGACCGGTTCCGGCCGTAAGTTATTCGGTGACACCTTGGCTGAGTTGTTCACCCAGGAAGTCAAGTGAGCGCGGGACGTCTGGCGGGCAAGGTCGCGATCATCACTGGCGCAAGTACCGGGCTTGGGCCGGTGATGGCTGCGACGTTCGTGCGCGAGGGCGCCCGGGTGCTGCTCACCGCGCGTCGCGAGGAACTCGTCGCGCAGGCCGCCGCGGACGTCGGAGGCGGCACCATCGCCATGCGTGCCGACGTCACCAACGAGGAAGACGTCGCGGCGATGGTCTCGCGGGCGATCGACGAGTTCGGACATGTGGACATCATGTGCAACAACGCGGCCGCACCCGGGAAGGATCTGTGGATCTGGGAGCAGACGCTAGAGAACTGGAACTCCACCATCGCCGTGGACGTCACCGCGGCGATGCTGTGCACCCGCGAGGTGGTGAAGCGGTCGATGAAGGACCGCGGCTCAGGGGTGATCCTGAACTTCTCCTCGACCGCCGGCTACAACGGCATGGTCCGTAAGACTCACTACGTCACGGCGAAGGCCTCGCTGCGCGCCTTCACCAAGACCGTCGCGCTCGAACTCGGCCAATTCGGCATCCGCTGCAACTGCATAGTGCCGGGCAGCATCGATACCGAACTCTGGCGGACCTGGGTGCAGCGAACCGCGGTAGAGGAAGGCCTCGACTATGAGACGCATCGCGCCAAACTGCTGCAAGGCGTTGCGCTGCGAGATATCTCGGCACCGCAAGATGTCGCCAATCTGGCGTTATTCCTCGCCAGCGATGAAAGCCGGACGATCACGGGGCAATCGATACCCGTCGACGCCGGCGGATACATGCAGGGCTGAGGACGCGGTGGAGCTGTCGATATCGAGCCCGATCGTCACACTGAATCCAGGTTCGCACGGGCCGTGGGAAGTGAATGCGACGGTCGAGGACCTCGCGACGGTCGCCGAGGTCGCCGACCGCCTCGGCTACCACCACCTCACCTGCAGCGAGCACATCGCGCTGCCCGCCACCGAACTTGGTCGTCGCGGGGCCCGCTACTGGGACCCGCTGGCGACCCTCGGTTACCTCGCGGCGCGCACCCGACAGATCCGGCTCGCCACACACGTCCTCGTGCTGGCCTATCACCACCCGCTGGAGATCGCGAAACGATACGGCACTTTGGATCTGGTCAGCAACGGGCGCTTGATCCTCGGCGTGGGCGTCGGAACGCTCAAGGAGGAGTTCGACCTCATCGGCGCTTCGTACGACGACCGGGGTCCGCGCGGTGATGACGCGATGCGGGCCCTGCGCGCATCGCTATCCAAACCCGACCCGTCCTACCATGGCGACTTCTACGATTTCGAGGGCATGATGGTCGACCCGCGCGCGGTGCAGGAGCACGTCCCGATATGGACCGGCGGACGGACCTTACGGTCGCTGCGTCGTGCTGCGGCACTCGCAGACGGCTGGACACCGTTCGCCGTGACACCGGAGCAGGCCCGCCAATGGCTGGGGCGGACCGACCTCCCCGCCCACTTCGACGTCGTCCTCCCACCAGTCTCACAATTGGATCCGATCCGCGAACCGTCTCGTGCACAAGACATTCTGGCCGCCACCGAAGCGGCCGGCGCGACCATCGTGTCGGTCGGTCGCGCTCACGACACCCTCGGGGAATACCTCGACTACCTGGAAGCCGTCGCCGCCGTACGCGCCGACATGCGTTCTGCATAGCGGTTCTTACTCAGCGAGAGGAATACACAACCATGGGCATGTCGCCACATCTTGATTCACCGGGTCCGCTCAAACACGTTAACGCCCGTGTCGCACCGATTCTGGGCTTGGCCGCGCATCTCGGTCGCGGAGTAGGACGGTTGGTGACCGACTCCGCCCTGGGAAACACCAGGGCATTTCCCCGCCGCGTCGGCGACCTTGACGCGACGGCGTTGTCAAAGATCATGGGAACGACCGTGACCTCCGTTGCTCTTCTTGACGGTTCTGCAGGAACATCATCGCGGTCCCGGCTTGCCCTCACCGGTGACGGCGTGCCGGATTCCGTGTTCGTCAAGATGTCCGCCGATACGGCGGCGATCCGGATGCTCGGCGAGCTTGCGAATCTCGGCGAGCGAGAGACGCGTTTTTACAGCCAGCTTTCCTCGGAGCTCTCCGGGGTTCCGAAGACCTACGGTTGCGCCTTCGATTCACTCACCGGTCGATTCGTGATCGTCCTCGAGGACCTGTCGCAGGACTCCTGCGAGTTCTACGACACGCTGCGACCGATCGACAAAGACAGGGCCGGCCAGCTCATCGAAATGCTGGCGCACCTTCACGGCACGTTTTGGAATCGCCTGCCCGCCAGAGGCAAAGACGGGCCATTAGGGTGGCTGACCGCCACCGCCGACGAGCGCAGCCTGCCGCTCTCGCGGCCGATAATGCGGCTCTCGGCAAAACGCTTAGCCAATAAGACCTCCATCGCGATCGAGGACGGACGGTTCGTGATCGAGAACTACCCTGCCATCGCGCGCCTCATGGACGCCGCGCCACACACCGTTCTGCACGGTGACGGGCATCCGGGAAACGTCTTCTTCCGCAACGGAAAAGCCGGCCTGCTCGACTGGCAGGTGACCCGGCGTGGCCATCCGACCCGCGACCTCGCCTACAGCCTGATCACCGGTATGACGACCGACGAGCGCCGGGCGAATCAGCGCGACCTTCTCGACGTCTATCGCGAGGCGCTGGCCACATCCGGTGGTCCCGAACTCGATCGCGACGAGCTGTGGAACCGGTATCGCCAGTCGGCGGTGCAGCCGTTCCTGGCCGCCCTGAGCACCGCGGGACTGGGTGGCATGCAATCGGAAGAGATCGCGTTCGAGGGGTTGCGTCGGGCCATCGCCGCATTCGACGACCTCGACACCGTGGCGGTCCTGCAGAAGTCACTGTGATACCACGGTCGTTGCGTCGTTAGGCCTAGTTGCGTTGTCCTGCAATATCTTCATTCGACCTGGGTCGTTTCGAATCGACCGGGAAGGTCGGTGCGGGTCTGGGCGGGTTTCGCTAACGCCGGAATCGTCGTGCTGCGCCGCGGCGCCTGGCTGCGATCTGCATATCGCGGTCCGCAGCCCCGAAACCGGGTGTGGCGGCGGGCAGCGAAGCCTGCACGGATTCCACGTCCACCAGCGTCGCGGTGATCACCGGCTGTGCGGTCGGGCCGATCCAGCGACCGGAGCACAGCCCTTCTGGGAGCCCTGAGGTATCAAGCCAGTTCTGCACTCCGGGGTCGCGGTGCGCAAGGACGACACGCACCTTGCCATCGGCGTCGACGTGGGCCTGCGCGGCGTTGAGACTTGTTACGCGGTTAACGAAGTCGAGTGGCTGCATCCAGTGCAGGACGTAGTTCTGCAACGACCAGTAGCCAGCCCCAGCCGGATCGAGCTCGATCACGAGCGCCTCGTCCGCTCCCAGTCGCCATAGGCACGGGCCGTGCACCATCGATTCGGAGCCACCCTCGGCGTAGCTCGGGAGATTGAACCCGTTGACCGGTGCATGTGCCGCGGCCTGGGTGGAGTACGTGTTCCAGACCTTGACGTTGGCCTCGAGCCAGCTGGCCGCTTTGTCAAGAGCGACGGCAAGGGACGCCTGCGTCAGATTGCCGACCGGGTCGACGGCGTCGATGCGCTCGATGTGCAGGGTGGCGATCGGGTCTCGCTCCCAATCGACGATGAACTGCCGCACGCCGAAGTACGATGCGTCCGGCGGCAGTGGCATCCAATTGTCCGGACGCTCGGGTCCGCCGAGAAATAGCTCGAGGACGCCGTCGTCACCGACATGAAGCTCGTCGAGTTTGACTTCGGCGAGCACGCCGGGCTTGCCGAAGACGAACTCGCCCTCGTACACGGACGCGATCAGCTCACTGACCCCGCCCACGTCGCCGGTCACCCGGTACACGCCACCGGGATCTACCATGCACCGGCTGTTGTTGTTGTCGACGTTGGTCGCGCCATACGCGAAGACGTCGCCGCCACGAGGGAACAGCGTCGGCCGGACGGTATCGCCGAATTCGACGAACAGATAGTGGGCCTGGGAGGCGAGTCGCATCACATAGCGGTAACCTTCGGCCCGCAGTCGCGGGTCACCCGGGAATTCCGGCCCGGTGATGAGTTCGCCTGCAGCTCGGATGCGTTCGGCGAACTTCTGCCAAACGCCGTCGATCTCGGCTGTGGTTTCATCCATTACAGCTCCTCGGGCACGCCGAAACGGGCCATGTAGGGGGCGAATTTTTCCCGCACCTCCGCACGGTCGACGCCGAGGCTCTCGAAGCTGTAGGACCTGGGGCCGTGGCGGTCCTTCGGCTTGGCCTCCAGGTAGGCGCGCATTCGCGCTTGCGTATCCTCGGTCAGCTTCATCCCCAGCTGGTCGTAGACCGAGGCGATGGTGCCCAGGTGATCCTTGAGCAGATCGGCGTAGTAGATGTCCACGAAACGATCAGCGGGCACGATCCCGTCGTCACGCTGCTTGGTGACCATGTCCAGTAGGAAAGGGAAGCCAAAGGAGATGCGCTGCACCATAGGTCCGAAGTCGACGTTGTCGGTGCGCTGCCACCTCACCGTCGCCATCATGTCGGCCGCGGAGGCCAACACCTTCAGTGGGTCCCGATGGGTCTGCACGATACGGGCGTCGGGGAATTCGGCGAAAAGGTTGGGCAGACAGGACAGGTAGCCGGGATTCTTCAGGATGAATCGGCCGGGCTTCTTCCACTGCAGATGTTGCAGGATCCGGCGATGAAACCGCAGCGCGAGCTTCCCGTTGTCGGCGAGGACCCAGGCTTCGAAGTTGGGGGCGCGGTGCGTCGCCGACCATATGGGCGAGACGAAGGCGTGCATCTGGCCCATGGAGTCTTCGTCGGGTTCGTCGACGGCGGTTTCGTGAATTCCAGGCAGCTCCGGGATTACCTGGTCCCACAGCTCGACTTCGGCTGCCGTCGCGGCGATCCGCACAGGATCGGGCCGGCCCTGCTCCGGTGGCGGGTACGGATGGCGATACTCCCAGCCGAGCGCCGGTCGCAGCATGGGATCCCGGCCGATGAGCTCGACGAGGATGCTCGTCCCAGTACGACCGAGGCCGGTAATGAAGATGGGCTCGACGACCGGTTGCTCAAGGATCTCGGGATTCAGCCGCTCCTGCTCTCTCATCTGGAGGCGGACCACGAGCGACTTCACGATGTCTATGCGGGCCAGGAGCCGCCCCGTCAGGGTGAGCTCGGCGTCCGGAAGGTCCCGTATCAAAAGGCCGAACGGCTCGCGCCAATCGTCGTCGCCGAAGTCCTGCAGACCGGTCACGAGGCGGGCGCCCTGCAGCAGCGACTCCTCGTCCAGCGGTACTAGGGCCTGTGCACCGACGTCTTTGCCGACGGTGTTCAAGGTCTGCACCCAGGCCGGCCGGGGCTGTGGCATCCACGTACTCATCTCAGTGTCATCCCTCCAGCTCAGAAGGTGGCGATCGGATTGACGGGGCTGCCGGTGGTGCCAGCGAATCGGATCGGGCACACCGCGAGACTGAAGTCCCACTGCTGCAGGCGCTCTGCGGTCGCTGCACACCCTTCCAAGTCGCAGTTGTCCACGAGCCAGAGGCCCATCGCGACGAGACCGACCGAGTGCACCGGCATGAAGACGGCGGGGATTCCCGAGGGGGCGACATCGTTGGCGGTGTCGGCGCCGATGAAGGCCACCTGTCGGTTGTGCAGCCAGGGCAGGCACGACGCGTGCCAACCCGCTTCGGTGATGTGTCCGGGGTCATCCCACACGTGACCCGTCTCGTGCCGGAACCGGCCGTATCCGGTCCGCAGTAGCACGGCGTCCCCGGCCTCGACCGTGACGCCTTGCCGCTTCAGTGCAGCGTCGAGGTCTGATGGCAAGACCGGATCTGCTGGCTCGAGCCAGTCCACGCCGCGTACGGCAGGGATGTCGAGTAACACGCCACGTGTACAGAGCCCGTGAGCCGCCGCGGTGACCGCGCACCAACGAGCCCCGTCGGTTGCATCGACCTCGTCGGCGGGACGGCCGTTGTACATCTTCCCGTCCCAGAACATGTGGGCAGGAGAGTCGAGGTGGGTGTACGCGCCTCCGTGGAACATGAAGGTGAGCTGCTCACTGGCGACTCCCCAGTGGGTGTCCTCGGTGAATCCCGGCATCGCCGCGTCGCCCGTGGCCACCGCGGACATGTAAGGCACGGAGAAAGTCGAGCGTTCGATGCCTGAGCCCCCGCCCAGCTCCCATGCGCAGGAGACACTCTCGCCCTGTCGAACTGCGGCAGCGGCGCGACGACGCGCCTCGGGCGTGATGAAGTTCAGAGTGCCGAGTTCGTCGTCCTCGCCCCACCGGCCCCAGTTCGACAATTGGTCAAAGTACGCGATGACTTCGGCCGTGCTCAGGTGCGCGCTTGCTTCATCCCGCGGTTCGCGACCTCGGCCGGCCTCTTTGATGGGTAACGGCAGTTCAGTCATCACTTCCTCCTCGAAGATGGTGGGGGGCTTCCGTCCTGGTTGCGTTAATCGTTGCTCGTCAGTCAGACCTCACAGCCGCAATCCGCGGCGACGCCGCGCCTCTCCGGCAGTTCGGCGATCACGTCCAGACGGTTCTCGTCGAAGCTGAGAAAGCCCTGGATCGGACGCGTCTCCGGCAGGGTGTCCTCATAGCTCCAGGCCACGTCTTCGTGGACGTCTTCGTGGACGCCCACGCCGATGACCGCCGACCAATACGTCGCATAGCCCTTGTAGTTGCAGTAGCTAGTCGTCTCGGACTGACGGAGTAAGTCGATGCGGACCTGTCCAGGGTGAACGTAAAGTCTTGGCGCAAGCGCCGTCTCGAAGACGACTGCGGTGTCGACGGTATCTACTAGTACGACATCCCCGACCGCCACGCGAAGGCCCCGATTCGTCGATCGACAGTCGACCCGGTGATACGGGTTGGGCGGATAGTGCACAAGCTGGCGGCCTTCTTCGAACCAAGAGTCGACGGCACTCCAGGGGACGTGGACATAACCAGGCGCTTCGGCCACCGCGTCGCACGGAAGTCCGGAGATCTCCTCGGCGGGGAATGCGTAACTGAGCGCGTGCCCACGTCTGTGCACCATCAGCGCATGCTCGGTGTTGATGACGGTCCTTCCGTCTAATCGGGCGACGATGCGCCGCGGGTGCGGCTCGACGTATACAGCGCCGTTCGGCAGCGGCGGCGTGAACCACCCGGCGGGATCGACGCCCAATGGACCGAGACCGGCGGTAAGGGTCACTTATCCATCAACGCCGGAATCGGCGTGCCACGCCGCGGCGACGGGCCGCGATCTGCGCGTCCCGGTCGGGTGGTCCGAACACCGGAGTGGTCTCGGGAAGGTGTGCCCGCACGTCGGCGATGTCGACCAACGTGGCGGTCGGTGTCGGTTCGGTGGTCGCGCGTACCCAGCGGTAGGAGCACAGCCCGTCGCGCAAGCCCGAGGTGTCGAGCCAGTTCTGCACACGTGGATCGGCGGATGAGATCACCACCCGCACCCTGCCGTCGGCATCGACGCGCGCCTGCCCGTCGTTGAGACTGGTGACGCGGTTGGCGAAGTCCAAGGGTTGCAGCCAGTGCAGCATGTAAGTCTGGATCGACCAGTATGTCGCTGTAGGCTCTTCGAACTCGACCACCAGCGCCTGGTTGGGCTGCAGGTTCCAGCGGCACGCGCCGTGCACCATGTTGACCGCTCCGCCGGCTGGCCGGTTGGGTGCGGTGAACTCGTTGATCGGCGTCATGGCCTTGATGCCGTCGGAGTACATGTTCCAGAACGCGACGCTGGCCTCTACCCAGGTGGCAGCCTTATCGAGCGCGGTGGCGACGGACGCCGGCGTGACGTTGCGTGCTACCGCGGCGGCGTCGAGTCGCTCGATGGTCAAGACGGCGATCGGGTCGCGTTCCCAGTCGGCAACGAACTGACGGACGTTGACGTAAACAGCCTCGTCGGTCAACGGAATCCAGTTGCCGGGCAACTCAGGACCACCGACGATCAATTCGACTCTGCCGTCCTCGGCGACCTTGAGGTCGCCGAGTGAACCTCGGCGAGCACGGCGACCTTGCCGAGCACCATCTCGCCGTCGTGGATGGAAATGAGCAATTCCTTCGCGCCGAAGATGTCGCCGGTAATCCGGTAGATGCCCGCCGGGTCGATCATTGTGCGGCAGTAGTTGTTGTCGGTGTTGGTCGCGCCGAACGGGGTGATGTCGTCACCGAAGCGGAACAGCATGGGCGCCAACGGATCTCCGAACTCCAGATAAATCTGGTGAGCCAGATTGGTCAGCCGCCCGACGTAGCGATAGCCCTCGGCGCGCAAGCGCGGATCATCGGTGAAGCCAATGATGCTCTGGCCCGCAGCCTTGACGCGATCGGAGGAACGACGCCCACGCGGCGTCGAGTTCGGCGGTTTCGGTGGTCATCAATGCTCCTCGGGAACGTTGAAGTGGCTCATGTAGTTCGCGAACTTCGCACGCATCTCGGCGTGGTCGAGCCCGAGGTCTTCGAAGCGGTAGCTGTGCGCACCGTGTCTGCCCCTCGGCTTGGCAGCGAGATAAGCGCGAATGCGGTCGGTGGCTTCGTCGGTCAGCGGCATCCCGAGCCGGTCTCGATTCCACCGATAGTCCCGAGGTGATCGGCCATCAAGTCGGCAAACTGGACATCGATGAAGCGCTCATCGGGCACGACGCCGGTCTTGCGTTGTTCGACGACCATTTCCAGGACGAACGGGATGCCGAAACCGAGCGGAGTGACGATCTCGTCGTAGTCGACGGCGTCTGACCGTTGCCAGCGCAGCGTGCTTAACATGTTCGCCGCCGACGCCAACACCTTCAGCGGATCGCGGTGCGTCATGACCACTGTTGCGTCCGGGAACTCGGCGAACACAGCCGAAGGCAGGGCGAGTAGACGCCCTTCAGAATCCAGCGACCCGGCCTGCGAAACTGCAAATGCTGCAACAGCCGTCGTTCGAATGCGAAGGCCTGGGTCCAACCCTTGGTGGCCATCCACATGTCGAAGTTCGGTGCACGGTTGGTCGCGCCCCACACCTGAGAGGCAAACGCGTGCTCGTGACCGACCGAGTCTTCGTCGGGACCGTCGACCGCGATCTCGTGGATCGGGGCAAACTCCGGAACCACCTCCAGCCATAGGTCGACCTCGGCGGCCGTCATCGCGACCCGGCTGTCTTCGTCGTCCGGCAACACCGCCGGGTAGCGCATCTCCCAGCCCAACGGAGCACGCAGTCGCGGGTCCTGAGCCATCAACTCGTGCAGGATGCTGGTCCCCGTGCGACCCAGACCCGCGACGATGATGGGTTCCCGGATCTCCTCGTCGAGAATCTGGGGCTGCCGCTTCTCCGCCTCGGCCATGCGGAGCCGAAACACCAATGACCGCACCAGGTCATAGCGGGTGAGCAGCCGTCCAGTGAGATTCAGGTTGGCTTCGTTCTCGATGTCGGCCAGCAAGATGGCGAAGGGTTCGCGCCATGCCTCGTCGCCAAAGTCGTCCAGACCCGTGAACCGTTGGGCCGCCCCGATGAGCGATGCTTCATCCAGCGGCACGAGCGCGGACCCATCACCGAGATTCGACCCGACCTGATTGAGCAGACGTACCCAGTACGGCCGTGGCGGCGGAGCCCACCTGGTCTTCGCGATTCCAGGCTTCGCCTTGACCAGGGTCATCAGTGACCTTCGCTTTCCGCAGTGCCGGGCACCGCACGCCCTCGCTCTTGCACTCTGGCGTTGAACCTAGATTGCATAGATTGCTCGTACATGTAATATGTGTGCATTCTGCTCACGTTCGACCTACGGAGTCAAGAGTCGATGGGACGCAAGGGCTGGGCCGGCACGCCGCCCGCCGACGACGCGGAGGCACGCAAACGGATCATCGACACCACGCGGCGCATAACGGAAAGGCGCGGTGCGGCGCAGACTACGGTGGCCGACGTCGCTGACGCGCTCGGCATCTCCCGTCGAACCGTCTACAACTACTTCACCAGTAGCGAGGAGTTGTTCACCGCCGCCGCCCAGCTCACCCTCCAGGGCTTCGTCGCGGAGGTTAAGAGCATCATCGCGGACCTCGACGTCACAGCTCAGCTCGTAGAAATGGTGGCGTTCATCATCGAACGACTTCCCCGCGAGCCACAGTTGGCGCTGCTGCTGGCCAACGACCGCTCCTACACGTTTAGCCGCGCGATGCTGTCTTCCAGCGTGATCGCGCGTGGTCGAGAGTTCCTTCACCAGGCCCACATCGACTGGGCGGCCCTTGGTTACGACGACCGCACTGTCGACGAACTCGTCGAGTTCCTACTTCGCATCATCCAGTCCATGGTCGTTGCGCCCCCCGAATCACCAAGGACGGGTTCCGAGCTCCGCGCCTATCTGCGGCGGTGGATCGGACCGGCCTTGTCCTAGCTGCTAACCATGCGAACCATCACCATCGCAACGTTACGACGAGGAGTTTGTTTAATCACCAGTCCCAGAACAGGACAAGACATCTCGATGAGTTGAGAGAACCACCGCGCAACGCCGCCGTGTGCCCGGGACATGGTGCCACGCGCATGTGCAGGGCATCCCGAAAATTGCAGTCAGCGGCAATATTTCACGCTCCGCAAGTGGGCATCGCCGTTCACCGAGAAGGTATCGCGTGGTCGTCGACCACCAACGACTGTTTCGAACTCGTCGTCGCCACGCCCGCGACCGCCAGCGTCGCGATAAGAAAGCATGCGACCGCGTACACGAGATTGCCAATCGGTGTGCCGTCAGCGGTGACGCCACCGGTTGCTCCGAAGTATGCCGGAAGGGCGCTGGCCCAGAGGACGCCGAGGACCACCAGATAAACCGGGCCAAAGACGCGGACGAACTCGTTGGGCGGCGCCGTCGTGGCACCGCTGCCCCGGCCGCGTGACCATTGCTGGATCAAGACCGGTAGCCCGATTACCGCAACGATGACGAGTCCGATCGTCAACGCGATCGCCTGCGCCGTGGTATTCGGATGCTCGCCGCCGAACACCGACGACGGAAGACTCAGAATGCCCACGCCGACGGGCACCAATGCCCCGGCTGCGACGGTACGCCAAGTCAGACTCAGCACGCTGAATTGCGTTCCCCGGTCCGCCTTTCGGCCGACCAGAAGCTTCACTAGGAGCGTGCATACGATGGGCCCGAGGGCAGCGAAAATGAACACGCTCGTCAACGGCACCGAGGCAAATAGCGGATGATTGAGCGGGTTGTCGGTATTCCAGGCCCACCAGCGCAGCTGGGGACCGAGCTGATCAAAGACCTCATAGAAGCAGTGGTGCACGAAGCCGACGCAGATCGCACCAACGACGATGCCACGGTCCCGGAACACTCCGAGGCTGCGGACGATCTCATAGGCCAGAGTGGTCACCGCCGGATACAAAGCAATGATGTACAGCGGCAATCGCTCGAACAGGAACTGCACCGTGAACGCGTTGTGCGCGAACACGACGCCGAGCTTGTCCTCGACCCCGAAGATGTTCGGGAAATACAACGGAATCTCCACGACGAACAGGTATATGACGGTGGCGAACCACAACGCCAGATTCGTCGGGTCACCGTCACGGCGCAGCCGGCGGATCGAGTACAGCAAGGCGAGAACGGCGCCGGCCACCATCATCAGCTCCAGCACCGGCAGTGTCCAGTTCGACAAACCGAGCGGGTTGCGCAGGTGAACGAACGCGGGCGCATCCTGACAGGTGAAGTCACCCAACGATCGAGCGAGTTTGTCGAACTTGGCGTTGCACTGGCCGGCCATCGAGCGCCTCAGCCCACTGTCTCGGCGGAGTACCAGCGTGTGACGTCCCCGCCACTCTCCCACCGTTCGAACCACCGGCCGGCAAGCTCGGGCAAAGGGTTGTGGGCTGGGTCGTGGAATGGCGTCTGACTCATCAGAACCCGTGCGCCGGCGACGAGCGACTGTTTGCGTGGCACGGATGAGAACGCACCGGGGACCTCGGGGGTCGAGTGTTTGGCGCCGAAGGGACTCAGCTGTTTCAGCGCCAGTTTCATTCGGTGAGTGTGCAGTAGCGTGCGGGCATCGACCTTGCGATCTGCCTCGGGCACATGGGCGTTCACCCCGTCGGCGACCAGCGCCAGAATGCTCGTCAGGTGTTTGACGACAGCGGGGAGCACCCGGAGCCGGTACCAAGGCCGGCCCACCACCGCGTGGTAGATCACCAGCGCCGAACTGCGGTGCTCGACCTCTTCGACGAAGTGCCAGATCAGGAGCGAGGCGACGCGGTCATCGCCGGGACGAAACAGCGTCTCCTCGTTATCGAGCAACATCTTGAAGCTGGGCGTGAACGACGCCTCAAGGTCAGCGATATACGCCAGACGGAAATCGAGCGACCTCGTCTCCGTGATGTGGTCAAAACTGGCGGTCGCGTCGTCAAACGTCTGCTGCAGACCGGGATACCGCTTGATCAGCGCGGCGACGTGCTTGCGATGCGTGCTCGAGTGCTGGGCCTCCTGACGCAGGAATGCAGTGGCCTCGGCCGCCACCTCGGGGTCGGTAATCAATGGCTTTGCGTCCTGCACGGCGGCCACGATCATCTGCTCGAAACAGATCGCGATGATCGAGGTGGCGTTCATGAAGAAGGAGAACCCGGGATTCGCCGGGTTCCACACCCACGGGACGTCGTCGGTGAAGTCGAACTTCGGTCGGCGAACTTCGAGGTCAGTCATTGTCTCTCCCGGTGAACCGATGATTACACACAATGCGCCAATGTGTATCTTCAGTGTATTCTGTCCCTAGTCGAGCGAAAGAGTCAAGGCCACATGGGACGCAAAGGATGGGCCGGCGCACCGCCGGCGGATGATCACGAAGCGCGCAAACGGATCGTCGATGCCACGCTGCGCATTGTCGATTCCCGCGGGGCCGGGCAGACCACGGTGTCCGACGTCGCCGACGCACTCGGTATAACTCGTCGGACGGTCTACCGCTACTTCGCCGGCACCGAAGAGTTGTTCACCGCCGCCGCCGACACCGCGCTCCAGGGTTTCGTCGCGGACGTCAAGAAGATCACCGCCGACATGAACGTCGCCGAACAGCTGGTGGAAGTGGTCGCGTACATCATCGAACGGCTGCCGCGCGAACCCCAGTTGACGCTGCTGTTGGCCAACGATCGGTCCAACTCATTCAGCCGATCGATGTTGGCGCCCCGCACGATCGCGCGCTGCCGCACCATGCTGCAACAGACCCACATCAAGTGGACGACTCTCGGCTACGACGAAACCACCATCGACGAACTCGTCGAATTCCTGCTAAGGACCATCCAATCAATGGTGATCGCGCCGCCCGAGCCACCGCGCTCGAGCGCCGAACTCCGCGCATACCTGCACCGCTGGATCGGCCCGGCGCTGACATAGCACTGTTGCGCGCCCGTACCTTCGAGCCAGTGACACTCTTGTGTGAGGCAGAACAAGGTTCCGGCACATTCACTGGAAGTCAATGGGGTCAACCGTGCTCCGCGGCAGGATGCAAACACGCCGCGCGCGACTGCTCAATCCAACGTGTAGCGAATGGGGAGATGTTTGAGCCCGCCGACGAAGGTCGTCGCCAGTAGCTCAGGTTCTCCTGCCAATTCCACCGAGGTCAGCCGCGGCAATAGCTGAGTGAAGAAGCTGTTGATTTCCATGCGCGCTAAGGCCGCTCCCAAGCAGAAGTGCACGCCATGGCCAAAGGCGAGGTGCCTGTTGGGATCTCGTTTGATGTCGAACAGGAAGGGGTTGACGAACACGTCCTCATCCCGGTTTGCCGATACGTAGGACAGCAGAACCGATTCCCCCGCCGCAATGGCCACGTCACGCACCATGGTGTCTTCGGTGGCTGTCCGCATGAACGCATTGACCGGAGTGACCCATCGGGTCATCTCCTCGACGGCCAACGGCATCGCGCTCATGTCGCCGCGCAACAACTGCCGTTGATCGCCATTTTCGATGAGCGCGCGCAAACCACCGGAGATCGTAGCGCTCGTGGTGTCGTGCCCGGCAGTCGCGATGATGAGGTAGTACGAGAGGGTCTCGATGTCACTGAGGAGTTCACCGTCGATGCGGGCGTTCGCGATTGCCGACGCCAAGTCTTCTGTCGGGTGCTCGCGGCGCGATGCGGTCAACGCCGCGAAGTACTCGAACATGTCCATCAGAGCCGGCAAATTATCTTCGGCGCGGGCTCCCCGTTTGTACTCGTCGTCGTTGCTTCCGAACATTTCCTGGGTCAGCTTCAACATGCGCGGGAAGTCCGACTCCGGCAGTCCGAGCAGCGACATGATTACGTACAACGGATAGTTGACCGCGACCCGTTGTACAAAGTCGCATTCACCACCGGCCTCACGCATCTCGTCGACGTATCCCTTGGCCAGGTCGTCGATGCGCTCCTTCATGGCCCGCATAGCCTTGGGCCGGAACCATTCCGCAGCGATCGCCCGCACCTTGCGGTGCTGTTCGCCGTCAAGGTGGATCAGGGTGCTGACGCCGGCGCCCGCGTGTACTTCATCCGCTTCGGCGGTACCCAGCACGGGCCGGGGCGAGTTGGTGAAAAGCGAGTGGGCGCGCTCGATCTCGGCCACGTCGGCATGCTTGGTGATCGCCCAGAACGGCCGATAACCGGGCGCGTCGACCCAGGCCACCGGAGCGTTGGCTCGTAGCTGCGCCAGCGCCGCGTGGAGCCGGGACTCATCGGCGTATGCGGTCGGGTCGGCCAGCACCAGGGCGGCGTCTTCGATGGTCGTTTTACTCACGCGCAACTCCTTTGGCCGGGCCTGCGCAGCCTTGAGTGCCTGCGAGGATCGGACGATTTGGTCGATCGAACTACTGGGGAGTCCTGTCACGGTCGGTCCCGGTGCGGCCTTCGTCCCGCCGGGGCCACGCAGGGGTCCCCGATAACCACTATCACAATACTGATCAGAGTAGAAGAGTGTTCTACCTTGTAGTGGATGCTGTCGTGCTGGTCGATGATGGCGATCTGCCTGCAGACGCCAAGTCCGCCGGACCTCGCGCATCGCGCGAATCACTTCAAGCCACGTCTGATGTGCAGCGCCCTGACCCACGGACTCAGGACGAGAGGCAGCCACTCGACGGTTTCACCGCCGGACACATGACAGTAGGCTTCACGGTGAACGTCGTGGGCGGGCTGACCGCGGTTGGTCACGGCGCCAGGTTGCGGAGCTATCCCCTGATGCACCGTCAGAGAGGCCGGAATGTCCATCGAGGTAACGGATCTGGTACCCATCGGGCACGGCATCGAACGACCCGAACAGGTGGTTGTCACCTCGGACGGCCGGCTCTTCGCGTCAGATAGAGGCTCAGCCGTCGCAGAGATCCTGGACGAGAACCGGATCCGGCGGATCGGGCAGGCCGGTGGCGAACCCAACGGAATTGCCATCGACCGCCGGGGGCACTTCCTCATCGCGAACTTCGGCTCAGGTGTGCTGCAAGATCTGGACCCGGAAAGCGGTGAAATCACCACGGTAGTGAGCGGCGAAGTGGACGGCCGCCCACTGAAATGGCTGAACTACGTCTTGGTGGACTCCGCAGGGGCCCTGTGGTGTTCGGTCAGCACGGCCACCGACGACCTACTCGACACCATCACCAGGGGAACCGCCGACGGCTACATTTTCCGCCTCGCGCCCGACAGGTCGTCGGCGGCGATCGTCGTCGAAAACATCCAATTCCCCAATTGCATGGCACTCGACCGCGACGAGACCCATCTCTATGTGGCCCGTACCCTGGCCGCCGACGCCGTGCGGTTCCCCATCGTCGGCACCACCCTGGGCGAACAGGAACCGTACGGTCCGGCGCTGGGGTCAAGCCAGCCCGAGGAATACGGCGCCCACGCCCCGGCTCTATTCGACGATGCGCAGGCGGGTCAGCGTTGGGGGATGGCCGACGGTTGTGCTTTCGATGCGGAGGGAAATCTTTGGGTCACACTCGTTCTCGCGAACAAGATCGTGGCGGTGACGCCCGGAGGGTATGTCACGGTAGTGGTCGAAGATCCCGAAGGGAAGCTGCTGAGCGCGCCGACAAGCGTCGCGTGGGGCGGCGCGGATATGCGCGACGTGTACATCGGCTCGATCGCTACGCCCTACGTCCTCAAGGGGCGAAGTTCGGTGCCGGGAATGCCGATGGTCCACCAACGGTGACGTCCCACCTTCGCGGCGCGGCGGTGCCTACTTCAGGCAGCAGCCGGCGTCGATGGGGAGGGGAACCCCCGTGACGTAACGCGATTCGTCGGAGGCCAAAAACAACACTGCATTGCTGACGTCTTCGGGTTCAATCCAGGGGATCGGGAGAAAGTGAAAGTTCCGACAGATCGGCTCCAGGTCCTCCTTGCCTGGATTCTCCAGGTCCGGTCGAAACGCCCGGAATGTCGCCTCATTGTGCAGCAGCGACGTCGCGACGTGCGTCGGGTGAACCGAGTTGACCCGAATCGAATACTGCCCCAACTCGACCGCGAACGCCCGCATCAATCCGACGACGCCGTGCTTGGCGGTGACGTAATGCCCGATGTGGGGGTATGCCTTGAGTCCGCCGACTGAACTGGTCAGGATCACCGACCCGCCGCGCTCGCCCGCTTTGATGTGCGGCACGGCAGCCTTGACCGACTTCCACACCCCGCTGAGGTTGACGTCCATCATCTGCTGCCATCGCGGCTCGTCCATCTCCTCAAGCATGGCGCCCGGGGTGCCGATTCCTGCATTGGCACGACGATGTCGAGGCGGCCCAGTTGTTCGACACCACCGTCGACCGCGGCTTTGAGCGCCTCGTAATCGCGTACATCTACCTCGGCGGTGACGACTCGGCAGTCCAGCGACTTGATCAAGTCGGCGGTTTCAGCGAGGTCCTCGGAAGTCGCAGGCGGTGCCGTCGTATTCTCGATGGGCTGACAGACGTCGATCGCAATGATGTCGGCGCCCTCCTGCGCCAACCTGACCGCGTGACTGCGGCCCTGCCCGCGCGCCGCGCCGGTAATGAAGGCTACCTTGCCGTCAACACGTCCAGCCACTTTATTTCTCCTCGCCGTTGGCAGATCTAACTTGTTGTCGCACCAGATATTTCTGCACCTTGCCGCTCGCGGTGCGGGGATAGTCGTTGACCTCGCGGACTTCCTCCGGCCACTTCTGCCGGGCCATTCCGGTGGCCGCGAAGTGCGCACGCAAGCGGTCGCGGTCGGGCAGCACGTGACCGGGTCGGATCCGCAACACACCTACGACGCGCTCGCCGAACCGCTCGTCGGGTGCTGCAACCACGACCGCCTCCGCCACCTCAGGCATGGCCAGCAGCGCTTCTTCGACTTCGAGGGCGCTGATGTTCTCACCTCCGCGGACGATCAGATCGGACTTCCGGTCGGTGATGGTCAGGTAGCCATCGTCGTCCAAGACACCGATATCGCCGGTGTGATACCACCCTTCGTCGTCGAACGCCTTCGCTGACAATTCGGGATCGAGATAACCGAGGCACAGATCTGGCCCCCTGCTGAGGATTTCGCCGTCATCCGCCAGCCGGACCTCCACGCCGGGGCGCGCAGCTCCATCGGTGAACAGCCGCTTTTCCTGCGGTGCCGTGGCGCGCGACCCGGTGATGGAAGGGTGCTCGGTACTGCCGTAGGACCGGGTCACCACGAGTCCCAGGTCGGTCAGCCGCCGGGTGACCGTGTTCGGCACTGCCGAACCGCCCAGCCCGAGGTAGCGCATGTACTGTAGGTGGTCATCAGAGAACTCGGGATGGTCCAGCAAGCTGGTGATGAAATATGTTGGCCCGCCACCGAAACCGATGCCGTCCCGCGCCATCAGGTTCAGCACGAGACTGGGGTCCCACGCGTCGCTCAGGTGGATCGGCTCACCTTTGAGGACCGGACACAGCAATCCTCCGAGCATGCCGATGAAGTGCCCGACCGGCAACGCCGTGAGTTGTCCGGCGGGATGCGCGGGCTGATAGTCGTTGAGCTGGCGGATCTCACACCCCAGCGTTTGGTGGCTGTGCACCACCCCTTTGGGATTGCTAGTCGTCCCCGAGGTGAATGCGATCAGCGCCGGGCCTGCCGGGTCGGCGTCCGCACAGCCCGACATAGGTTCCTCGGTCAGCAGATCGTCGAAGTCCCGTCCAACCAGGCCGACGATCGGCACGTCCGCACCGAGGTCGGGGTGAAAGGTCATTCGCCCGAACTCCTCGGTAGTGATGAACACCTTGGGTCGGGCGGCCGTCAGGATGTAACCGATTTCCTTCCGCCCGTAGAAGTGGACAATCGGAATCACGACCGCCCCCAGGATCGTCGATGCCCAGAACGTCGCGGCCGCCTCCATCCAGTTGGGTAGTTGGAACGCGATGGCGTCGCCGGCGACCACCCCCCGCGCTCGGAGTCCAGCCGCCAGCCGGCGAGCGATACCCTCGACGTCGCCGAAGGTTCCGGTGTACGGCCGAACTTCCGAATAGATCCGAAACATCGAATCGGGCTGTGCCGCTAATGCATTGGATAGCAGTGTGCCCAGTGTCTCGGCGGTCCACCACCCCTCGGATTGGTAGCGGCTTTTCAGCTCGTCAGGGATCACCCGACTAGGGGTCACCACTACCACGTCATATCCAGCGCCAGATTTCCAGAGCGAAACACATCGTCACAGTAGAACGTGCCTCTCGTTTGGACAAGGACCAAATTGTTCTCCCAGGGCCGGGGACGCACCGGATACACCGTCCCGATGACCGCGGCTATCAGACCGCTATTTGGGCGATTGACCGACGTCTGCGACGCGTTGCATTGCGTCCATGCATTCCTGCAGGGCGAAAGCGGGATTGAACTCAAGATGGTTCGTCGGCTCGCTGTACTTGAGCACGTGGCCGGCCGGGATGAAGTAGACCTCGCCGGCGGTGATCACTTCGTCTGGCCGGTTGGTGTTGGGGTACACGGCGGTGATCGATCCTTCGAACACGTAGCCATAGTGGGGGCACGGGCACACGCCGCCGGCGAGTCCGCCGATCTTGAGGAGCTCGGTGGTATCAAGCGCATGCGCCGTGGTGGTGTACCCCACCTCCAGATCTCCCCATTGCACCGAGCGGAAATGGTCTTTTGAAGCGGGCCAACGGCCCCCGCCGGCATTGGGTAGATCGGCTGGCTTGGCGTGCGGCATTGCAGTCACCTTTCCTATCGGTTGTCGAGGGTGGATCCCTGCGGGGTCAGGCTTTCGGGACGACCCGGGACGTTATGGGGGGCAGGTCGGCGTAGGTGATGATCCCCGGCGGTCCCGACACGACCGACGGGATCGCGTTGACGGCGGGCATCGCGGTCATCAGTCGGCCGATTCCGGCCATCTCCTCGATCGTCAGGGACTCGATGTTGGCGGGGAGAATATCGAGACGCACTGTCACACAAGGGTTACCGCGCAATTCCAGCGAGAACCCCTGCCCGACCTCCCACGCCGGTTCCAGATTCGAGCCCAGCGTCCAGCGGAGAGCGACTTCGACCACGTCGGTGCCGGCCGAGCTGCCGATCCAGCGGATGTCGATTCCGGCCACGTGGCCCTTGCGTATCGGGCGGCCGGGGATGTCGAGATCGGCACCGGCGAGGGCGAAATCGACCTCGCATCGGGTGTCGGTCAATTCGAAGCCGAACAGCTCGGCTATGAGGTCCAGGGAGTCGATATCGATGACTGTCGCCTTCTCGATGTCCTCGGCGTGCCCTGGGTCGCCTGCCGGACGCCCCCAACCGAACTCATCCTGATTGGCGTCGGCCGCCCACAGGCTCAAGTCCATGCTTTCCACTACCCGCACGTAGTTCACCTCGGACGACATGCCCGATGCCACGGCGGCCAGATAGTCGGTGTGACCGGGGTGGATCCCGGTGCCGAATAAGCTCGCGCCGCCAGCCAGCGCGGCGTTGTGCAACTCGGTGCGTGCTGAGGCGCCAATCGAACGACCGGTTACGAACCCGGCCGTGGTGACGATGTTGATGCCCGCCCGCAGCAGACGTGTCATGTGCTCGAGCTCGAGGTGCAGCGGCATATAGAGGACACAATCGGGTTTGAGGTCGATCAACGCCTGAACGTCGTCCGTTGCCGCAACGCCGACTGTGCGATCGAGCCCAATGAGGTCTCCGACGTCGCGGCCAACCTTTTCAGCACTGAAGGCGTAGGCGCCGACGAGGTCGAGATCTGGTCGCTCGAGAACCGACTTGACGGCGTGGCGGGCGACCGCACCCGTCGTCCACTGAACAACCCGAGTGCCAGCCATCAATGCCTCCTTTTCGGGGCCCTATCTACCGCGACATCCCGTCAGCGCACGACTTTACGCACCTCAGAAGAGAATGACCATATTGTTTTATAAATATCGTCAATCCCGCCTCGTTGCCGCTGCGTCACCCCGTTCTCGATCGCTGCACCTCGAGACCGATCGCCGTGGCCAGCTCGCGGTGACCCTCATCGCCGGGGTGGATGCCGTCCGCAAGCTGGTCCGCCGACACCAGATCGGCACCCGGAAGGAGCACGGTCAGTGGGTCGTTCGCCTCGGCCACCGCGTGCTCGATGCCGGCACGAATGTCAGCGAGGGTTGCCCCTAACGCATTGGGCCGGTCTTCGGCATCCGGCCGAATCAGCGGGCTGACGACAAGCACCGGAACCTCACGGTGTGCGGCCCGGATGATTCGCAGAAACGCCGCGGTGTTCGCACGCACCATGTCCGCCGAGTGCGGGATAGTGCTCCAACAATTGGTGCCGTAGGCCACGGTGATGACATCCGCATCGAGTGCTGCGATCTGCTCAGCCAGGACGATCTCGCCGCGCGCGGCTCCGGCGAAGCCCAGATTGACGGTGTTCATTGCCCTTTCACGGCCTGCGGTGGCGAGCCAGCCGCGCGCAGGTGAGGTGGCCGACCAGCCTTCGGTGATCGAGTCGCCATAGGCGACCCAGATTGGCTGCGCCGGAGCAGGAGCGATGTCGCCACCGACGGCCAACAGACTACGCACGTGCGGCTTCATGCCCTCAGGTAGGTACACGACCACGCGTCCGTCACCGCCGCTAAGGTCAAGGCGCACAACGCCTCGGCCCAGCACTGCCGTTTGTGCGTCGACGCAGCGGTCACCGCGCCATACCTCGAAGGTGCAGCCGGCGCCCGATCCCCGGTAGCCGAGTTCGTCGGTGGCGGTGAGATAGCCGACGTCGATACTCGTTGCGCTCCCGACCATTTCCAGGCGCACCCCCGCCGGCACCTGAGCGGCGACCCACGTGTCTTGCGGCATTCGACGCGCATTGGCCGGATCTGCCCGCGGATAAGCGACGCCGGACGCCGCCGGCCACACACAGCCTCGCAGGAATGGCTCAACCTCCACCGAACGCGTCACCATCGGTAGGCCTCGTCAGTCACCGTATTTTCCGTCGGAGAAGCGCTCCATCATCGCCTCGTGCAGGCCCCACAGGTCGCGAATGATTGCCCCGCCGTCGACGATCAGCGTTTGCCCGGTGATCCGTGCCGCAAGGGACGAGACCAGGAAGAGAACGGCATGAGCGATGTCACGGGTGCGCGGCGGCGCCAGTGGATTCACCGCGTTAACAGCCCATTGACCCTCCGGCCAGTCTTCGTTGCCCAGCCCGACGTTGCCCGGAGCGACCGCGTTTACCCGTATGCCGTGGCGGCCCAACTCTTGCCCAAAAGTCTTGGCCAGTGAGATGACCCCCGCTTTGGCGGCACCATAGGGGGCATGCATCGCCGCGGCGTTGATCCCGTCCACCGAGGCCAGTGCGACCATCGCGCCGCCGCGGCCTTGCTCGATCATCTTGCTGCCCACCGCCTGAAAGAGATAGAACACTTGGCTGAGGTTGTTCTGAATCGTCCAATTCCAGTCTTCCAGCCCGATCGTCTCCGCCTGCCCCCAACGGGCGCCGCCGATGATATCGACGCACACGTCGATCGACCCCAAGCCCTCGGCGGCCTCATCGACCGCCCGCTGCACCTGCACGGGGTCGGTCATGTCCGCGGTGATCGGAAAGGCCTTTCCCCCGGCGGCTTTGATCTCATCAGCAGTCCCGACGGCTCGCCCGGCGTCAATGTCGACACAAGCGACCGATGCGCCCGCTTCGGCCAGCACCAGCGAGCACAGCCGCCCATGCCCGGCGCGCTCCGGGAGATAGCCGGCGCCAGAGACGAACGCCCCCTTGCCCTTTAACCCGAAATCAATCATGGGCGACAACCGATGCGGCGACGGGCTCCGCGCCCCTGGCGGCGTGGTCGCGCTCGTCCAAGTGCGGCATGACCCGGGTGGAGAGTAGTTCCAGGGTGCGCATCACCTTGTCGTGCGGAAGGTCGCCGAACTGCACGTAGCAGAGCAGCTGATCCACGCCCGCCTCTTCGTAGCGTTGAATCTTGCGCAGGCATTCTTCGGCGGTGCCGACGATGATCATGTCCTGTTCGCGGTAGTGCTCGATGGGGGTGTCGCCATTGATGATCGCCTCGAAGTACGGGAATGCCCTGGCTTTGTCCTCGTCGCTGAGGTGGGCCAGTTCATATTTCAAGTGGAACTCGGCAAGGTGGGTGTACCACCAGTTCACCGACTCCCACAGGCCGTAGGCGGCGGCCTCCTCCTCGTCGTCGTAGACGTGTACGAGTGTGTATACGGCGACTCGGTCGTTCTGCACCCGAGTCAGCATGTTCTCCGGCCGCGCCGAGGCCTGAGCCGTCCGGTAGGCGTTGATGGTCTCGGCCATCTTCTCGACCGGCTGCAGGATTGACAGCGACATCAATCCGAGCCCGAGCTCCCCGGCGCTGACCGCGCTCTTTTCGCTCGCCGCCGCTTGCCACACCGGCGGGTGTGGATCCTGGTACGGCTTGGGAATCTGCACTCGCTCGGGGAACTTGAATGTCGCACTGTCCCAGCTGAATCGATACTGCTCCCACATGGCAATGACTATCTCGATCGCTTCTCGCCACTGATCGCGGGATCGGTCGTCGGTAGGCACACCGAACGCGATCTGCTCCATCGGTGTGGATCGCCCGGTGCCCCACTCGACCCGGCCATGGCTGAGCACGTCCACCGTGGCCACCTTCTCGGCTAACCGGGCCGGGTGGATGAAGCCGGCCGGTGTCAGGGTGACTCCGAAACCCAGCTTGATCCGCTCAGTGCTCAGCGCCAACCCGCCTAGCACTGCCTCGTTGCAGGAGCACGCCGAGCGACCCTCGCGGAAGTGGTGTTCGACGACCCAGGCCGTGTTGAAGCCCAGCCGGTCGGCGTACTGAATTTCGGCGATCGCCTCGTCGTAGGTCTGTTGCTCAGCCCGACGCTGGCCATAAGGGTGGGGCTCGCGTAGTGGGCCGATCTTCGGCTGGAACTCGTACAACAAGTCAAGCTTCACAGCATTCGTATCCTTTTGCAATAGCGAAATATATTTCGTAATATCGATGCTATGCCGCGCCCAGCCCTGTCCGCAAGCCGTTCCCTCGCGGTACTGAACTTGCTCGCGGCCAGCGCACCGGAGCAGTTCACGCTCTCCGACATCAGCGCCCGCCTCGAGATCAACCTCGCCTCGGTGCACGCGGTGCTCAACACCCTGGAAGACGCGGGCTACGTCAACCGCCACCCGCGGCTGCGTACCTACTGTCTCGGCGCTTCGGTGGTGGCGCTCGGAAACGCTGCCCTGCAATCTCATCCGGCCATCGCCTGCGCGAACGACGAGGCGCAACGGCTGGGTGCGGAACTCGAATTGAGCGTGGCCGTCACCGCAGGCGCGGGCAACGACATCGTCTTCCTCGGCCGCACAGGCGAGCACCGACCTCGCGATATCGAGGCCTACGCGGGACAGCGCATACCCCTGTCGCCACCCGTCGGAGCCGTCTTCGTCGCTTGGCGAGACCCCGAGGCGTGGCTGGCGAAGGCGAGCGACCGCGCACCGATGGAGTCCGTCCTCGAAGAAGTCCGCAGCCGTGGCTGGGCCGCCTCTTTCGAACCGGATCACTACCAACCGCTCGGGTCGATGGACCCAGCCGCCTGCTACGACGTCGTGATGGTCACCGCGCCCGTCTTTGGCCCCACCGGTACCGCCGTGGTCGCGCTAACCCTGCTTGGCCTTCCGCGCGCCCTGACCGCTGACCGCATCGCCTTCTACGGCCAAAAGGTCAGAGACGCCGGCCTGCTCGCCACTCGCCGCAGCGGCGGCCGCGTACCGAGCGTGCCCGCTTAGAAAAGTCGCTAGTACGCAACGCTATCCGCGCGTGGTGCGGTCACCACCAGCTGCCGGCACCGGCCGGGCCGTTTCACGAACGGTTCGAAGTAGGTCCTGCTTCGCCTAGAGTCCCCAGATCCGCTGCAGAAAGACCCAATTCGGCAAGTATCGCTGCCGTGTGCTCACCGAGCGCAGGGACCGCGCCCATCGGTGGATCGTATCCAGAAATGATGGGTGGCGGCAGGAGCGTATCCACCGGGCCGTTTGGGGACTGCACTGCGCGCCAGCGCTCCCGTTCGACGAGCTGGGGATGGGCGACCACCTCGGTTGGCCGGTTGAACCGGGCATTGCCGATACCGGCTTCATCAGCGAGCAGCTGAATGTCGGCCAGGGTGCGGCCCGCGCACCACGCCGCGATCGCCGCGTCAACGTCGTCGCGGTGAGCTACCCGGCTGGCGTTGGTGCCGAATCGTTCGTCGTCGGCCAGGTCGTCGCGACCCAACACGGTGCGGGCCAGCCGCTGCCATTCCTTGTCGTTCGTGGTTCCGAGCACCGCGATCTGTCCATCCAGGGTGGGGTACGCCCCGTAGGGTGCAACGGCCGGCGAGCTCATCCCCAGCGGCTCCTGATCTATTCCCGCGTGCCGGGCGATGTGGAGCTGATAGCCCATGACGTCGGCCATGGTGTCGAATAGGCTCACTTGGACCGGTGGTGGATGTTTCAAGCCATGAATGCCTTTGGCGCACAACAACGCCATTACTGACAGCGCCGCGTACAGCCCGGAACACACATCGGCCACCGGGGGACCCGGCTTCGCCGGGGCTCCCGCCGTACCCGTGACGGCACAGCAGCCCGACTCCGCCTGTACCAGAAGGTCATACGCCCGCTTGTGGGATATCGGGCCACCCTTGCCGTAACCGTCGATCTCGACAGCGATGACGTCCGGATGCCTGCGCGCCATGTCAACAGGTGAAATGCCCAGTCTGGCCGTCGATCCGGGCGCCAAATTGGACACCAGTACGTCACAGCGATCCAGCAGACGATGCAGCGTGTCGATCCCCACCTCGGACTTCAGGTCCAGAGTGAGCGATTCCTTGCCGCGATTGACCCAGACGAAGTGCGCCCCAAGACCGTTGACCACGTCATCGTAGTGGCGAGCGAAGTCGCCTCCGTCAGGATTCTCCACCTTGATGACCCTGGCGCCGAAATCGGCAAGGGTGCGGGTGCACATCGGAGCCGACACCGCCTGTTCCAGTGCGACAACGGTGATGCCTGCAAGCGGAGCCCCTCCGCTGTATTGATGCGATGTCGTGTCGATGCGCTTACTCCCAATCCGAGGCTTCTGGCAGCGGGCGACGGTCACGGCCACACCCGGCGACTTTGGCCCCCAGGCGGCCCACGCCGACGATCCTGAGAATGATATTATCCATATCCAAGAACGGCACTTGCGCACATGCCGGCAATACAGACGACTACCAGGCCCGATGACTAATCTGAGATGCTTACCAAAACCCCATTGATTGGCAGCTGAACAGAATGTTAGATTGTCTATATTATGACCGGGTTTGGCTCACTTTGGCCGCCAGTGCCGAAGGATGGCTGTCGTGATTGAGCACGCCGACGGAACGCGCACGCCCCTGATCGACGCCAGCGTGCACATCTTCTTTCGAGTCCAACAAGGCCCTACGCGACACGTTGCGTGAGCCGTTCAAGAGCCGCGGCTTCCCCGACTACGAGATGGACTGGTACGGCGCGCCCGGCGGCGAGTACGCACCGAACACCGAGGGACTGGACGGCCAGTATCCCGGTTCGGATCCGGAATTCGTTGCCCACGAGCTGTTTTCGAAGCGTGGGGTCGATGTCGCCATCCTGCACCCGGCGGGCCGCGGCATCATGCCGGACCGGCACCTCGGCACCGCACTGCATGCCGCACACAACGAGATGATGGTGTCGCGCTGGCTGGATTCCGCCGAGTTCGGCGACCGATTCCGCGGCACCATCCGGATAAATCCGGACGATATCCCCGGCGCGCTGCGTGAGATCGACAAGTACAAAGACCATCCGCGCGTGGTGCAGATCGGTATCCCGCTGCAATCCCGCGAACTCTATGGCAAACCCCAGTTCTGGCCGCTGTGGGAAGCGGCGGTCGACGCGAACTTGCCGGTGGCCGTGCATATCGAGGTCGGCTCGGGCATCGGCTTTACCCCGACGCCGTCCGGGAACACCCACACTTACGAGCAATTCGTCAGCTTCATGGCGCTGAACTACCTCTATCACCTGATGAACATGATCGCGGAGGGGGTATTCGAACGGCTGCCCGCGCTGAAGTTCGTCTTTGCTGACGGCGCCGCCGACTTGCTGACGCCATTCATGTGGCGGATGGACTGCTTCGGCCGGCCACACCTCGAGCAAACGCCGTGGGCACCGAAGATGCCGAGCGACTACCTGCCCGACCATGTGTATTTCGTTCAGGGCAGCCTCGACGGACCCGGCGACGTCGAATTTGCCGGGGAATGGTTCAGCTTCACCGGCAAGGACGACATGGTGATGTTCGGCTCGAGCTATCCGCACTGGCAGTGCGCCGACATCCACAACCTGCCCAAGGCGCTCTCCGCCGAACAACGCGAGAAACTGTGCTGGCGCAATGCGGCCGACCTGTATGGGATTGACGTTTCGGTCGACCTGGCCACCGGATAGTCGCAGAATAGAAGTCTAGGGAGACTGAGGAGGTCACAATGACACTGACCCACACGCAGGAACGGGTTCCCGCCGCCGAGCGCATAGCCGTCCGGTGCGTCGACTCGGATGTCCACCCGACGCCCAAACGTGGTGAACTCACCGAATACATCCCGGAGCCATGGCGGAGCAAATACTTCCTCACTCGCAAAGTGGGCGACCAGATCTACTACGACGCTCCCGACTACGCGCACGCATACGCAATGCGCCTGGACACCTTTCCCGCGAACGGCGAATTCCCCGGCAGCGACCCGGATATGGCCTTAAAGCAGCTGATCATGGAGGCCGGGGCGGACATCTGCATCCTGGAGCCCGCCGCGTACCCGGCGCGGGTGCCGGGGGCACAGCACGCGATGTCGGTCGCCTTGAACGATTGGCAGGCCAACCATTGGCTGGATAGCCACAACAACTGGCACGAGCGCTGGCGCGGTTCGATCTGTGCCGCCATCGAGGACCCGGAAGGCGAGCGTTCGCGAGATCGAGCGCTGGGCCGGGCATCCTTACATGGCGCAGATCCTGATCAAGGCCGAGCCGCGTCCGTCGTGGGGTGACCCGAAGTACGACCCGATCTGGGCCGCGGCCACCAAGCACGACATCACGGTGAGCTGCCACTTGTCCCGCAGCCACTTCGACGAGCTACCCATGCCGCCGGTTGGCTTCCCCAGTTACAACCACGATTTCATGGTGACCTACTCGCTGTTGGCCGCCAACCAGGTGATGAGCCTGATCTTCGACGGCGTCTTCGACCGGTTCCCGACACTGCGGATCGTATTCGTCGAGCACGCCTTCACCTGGATCCTGCCGCTGATGTGGCGGATGGACGCGATCTACGAAGCGCGCAAGTCGTGGATGGACATCAAGCGCAAGCCATCGGAGTACGTCAAGGACCACATCAAATTCACCACCCAGCCACTGGACTTCCCGGAGGACAAGACCGAGTTGACTCGCGCGTTGGAGTGGATGGAGTGCGACAAGATCCTGCTGTACTCGTCTGACTATCCGCACTGGACGTTCGACGACCCGCGCTGGTTGGTCAAGCACCTGCCCAAGGCCGCCCGGGACGCGGTGATGTACAAAAACGGCATCGCGACCTATCACCTTCCCGAGACGGTTCCCGCCCTTGAGGGTCAGGTCCGGGTGCTCTGAATTGGCTTCCGAAGGTCAAAGAAGGGCGGCAACCACGAAGCCGCCCCAGCCCCGCCTCGCCCAGGGCCGCGAGCACGTTGTCGCGACGGTGGACGAGATTCCGTCGGGTAGCCACAAGCTGGTGCCGATCGGTCGGCACGGCGTGGGCGTCTACAACGTAAACGGCACCTTCCACGCGATCGCGAACTACTGCCCGCATCAGGGTGGGCCGCTGTGCTCGGGACGCCCCAGGGGCCGCACGATCGTGGATGAAACCGCAGCCGGTGACGCGATCATGGTTCGGGACCTGGAATACATCTACTGCCCCTGGCATCAATGGGGTTTCGAACTGGCGACCGGCACGACTGCGGTCAAGCCGGAATGGAGCATCCGCACCTACCCGGTGCGTGTCGTCGGCAACGACGTTCTGGTGATGGCGTGACACGACAGGAGAATCGGTGCCCTCTATCGAGGTAAACGGCGGCAATGTTGTCTACGAAATCCTTGGTGAATCAGGCGATCTCATCGTCCTGACGCCCGGCGGCCGGTTCAGTAAAGAGATCCCCGGCCTGCGTCCGCTCGCCGAAGCGCTGGTGGCCGGCGGCTACCGGGTGCTGCTGTGGGACCGGCCCAACTGCGGTGCCTCCGATGTGCAGTTCTACGGCCAGAGTGAGTCGCACATGCGCGCCGAGACCCTGCGTGGGCTGCTGGACGCGCTCGGTGTCAAGCGGTGCATTTTCGCCGGGGGGTCCGGTGGGGCAAGGGATTCCATGCTCACCACGATGCTCTACCCGGAACTCGTGGAGAAGCTCGTGGTGTGGAACATCGTCGGCGGCATTTACGGCTCGTTCGTGCTGGGTTCCTTTTACATCATTCCAAGCATTCTCGCGGTGCGCGGTGCCGGAATGGCCGACGTCGTGAAGATAGCGGAATGGCGCGAACGCATCGAGGAGAACCCGGCCAACAAGCAGCGGTTCCTCGATTTCGACAAGGACGATTTCCTCAAGCTGATGATGCGGTGGCTGAACGCCTTCGTATCCAAGCCCGGGCAAACCATCCCCGGCGTCGACGACGAAATGTTCGACCGCATCAAGATTCCGACGCTGATCATTCGCGGCGGCGAGAACGACTTGGATCACCCCAAGCGGACGTCGCTCGAAGTCAGCTGCCTGATCAAGGGATCGAAACTGATCGATCCACCTTGGCCGGAGGATGCGTGGGAGCGCGCATCCGAAGAGCGCGCGGCGGGCAAGGTCAAGCACTTCAACATGTTCGACACCTGGGTCCAGGCGGCACCTGCGATCCTAGACTTTTTAGGCTCGTAATGCGTTCACCTGGTGCGAATGTGGACCTCGCAGTTGAGCGACGCCTCCAGGGCCGTGTGAACGCGGCTTTCCGGAACCCGTTCGAGGTCCTCCTCGCTAAGCGTCACATGGACGATGTCGTAGCCGTCATCGCCGGGCGCGCGGGCGATCTCGCCGGTCAGTCCGAACGCCGAGAGCACCCCGTGGGCGTCGTCGTCGGTTCCCCGGCTGACGAACGTGACCACGCCGGGAACCGGGGCGGTGTCGAACGCCTTCGCGCACAACTTAACCGCGGTTCCTTTCGCCGTGTCGCCGTCTTCGGCCGCGATGAGCAGTTCGACCTCCCGGCGGCTTGCGGGCATGGTCACGAGGTCGTTTTCGACGACGTCAATGTTCGCCTCCCCCGTGACTTCGATGAGCGCCGCCATGCCGTCTCGTAGTTGGGCGGGCGTGAGCACGCTTTCGGGGTCGACGTTGACGCGCACCACCGCAGTTCGCATGTGCGCAAGCCTAACTAAGACGGAGTCACGATGATCACCACCGCCACCTCACCCGGGGGCGAAGCCCGGATGCTGGGTGAGCAGCCAGGCCGGCACGAGGACCTGGCCGGGTATCGGCATGCTGGTGGCTACCGGCCGCTGACGGGCGCCGACCAGTTGCTCGGCGAAGTCGAATCCAGCGGACTGCTCGGCCGCGGCGGCGCGGCCTTTCCGCTCTCGGTGAAGTTACGCACGGTTCGCGACAACGGCCGCCACGCGGGCGGCGCCGTCGTGATCGCCAACGGCGAAGAGGGCGAACCCGCTTCGGTCAAGGACCGCTGGCTGCTGCGCAACCGGCCGCACCTGGTTATCGACGGGCTGCGGCTGGCCGCGGCCATCGTGGCCGCCGATCGCGCCATCGTCTATGTGTCCGAATCCGAGTCGGCGCGCAGCATCGAAACCGCGCTCGGCGAATTAGACCCCGACGTCCTCGGCGGCGTGACGGTCGGCGTCTGGACGGTGCAGCCCGGGTACGTGGCCGGCGAGGAGACCGCCGCGGTCCGGTCGATCAACGAGGGCATCACCAAGCCGACGGACAAGCCACCGCGTCCCTTCGAGTCCGGCGTCGGCGGTCGACCGACCCTGGTGAGCAATGTCGAGACGCTGGCCAATCTGGCATACCTACATCGACACGGCGCCGCACAGTTCCGCTCGCAGGGCACCGCCCTTTCGCCCGGCACGTTCCTGGCGACCATCACCGGAGCCGGCCGGCCGCCGGTTCTCTACGAGCTGCCGCACGGATTCGCTTTCACTGAACTGCTTGAGCTGCACGGTGTTTCGCCGGATCGGGTGCGAGGCGCGCTGATGGGTGGATATTTCGCCGGCTTCCTCAACCGCGGCGTGTTGGACACCGGCCTGGACCACGAGACGATGCGCGGCCTCGGCAGCGGGCTGGGCTGCGGAGCGATCACCGTGATCACCGACGACTGCCCCGTCGCGGTCGCGGCATCGGTGCTGGCCTACTTCGACCGGGAAAACGCGGGACAGTGCGGATCGTGCTTCAACGGAACCGCCGCCATGGCCGCCGCCGCCGGCGCGTTGCGCGACGCCGCCGCGACGACGGAGGATGTCGATCGGTTGCGCCGCTGGTCGGTAGTGCTGCGCGGGCGCGGCGCGTGCGCGACGATCGACGCGGCCTGCAATGTGGCCGCCAGCCTGTTGGATCAGTTTCCCGATGAGGTGGCCCACCACCTGGGCGGCGCCTGCCCGGATTGCCGTGCCGGTGCCTTCCACGCCGATCGCCCCTACGAGGTACTGGCGGTGGTCCCCGCGTGACCGAGAACATGAGAATTCGGCTCGACCGCACCCTGTGCGACGGGTTCGGCATCTGCGCCCGGCACGCGCCCGGCTATTTCTCGCTCGATGACTGGGGGTACGCGTCGCTGATTGGCGACGGCACTGTCCCCGAACAGGACCACGATGCGGTCCTGCGCGCGCTGCTGGACTGCCCGGTGCACGCCATTATGGAGCTCACCGAGCGGCGACCAGACGTTGTACCGCCGCATGCCGCCACCGACGAAGATCCCGGCGCGCATCTCAAAACCGAGGCGAACGAGGCCGAGTGGGGGTTCACCCGTTGACCGCGGCCGCGCCTGGTCGCCCGCTGCCCCTGATCACGCCGGAGAACGAATTCTTCTGGACGTCGGGCGCCGACGGGACCTTGCGGTTTCAGGAATGCCGGGCATGCGATGCACTGATCCATCCGCCGGCGCCGGTGTGCCGCTACTGTCGCTCCCGCGACATCGGTGTGCGGGAGCTCTCCGGTAGGGCGACGCTCGCCGGCTTCACGATCAACGAACGGTTCAGCCTGCCGGGGCTGCCTGCGCCGTACGTGATCGCCCAGGTGGCGATCGCGGAAGATCCCCGCGTGCGGCTGACCACCAACATCGTGGGGTGCGACCCCAGCGACTTCGAAGCGCTCGAGCTCGGCCAGCAGGTCGAGGTCGTCTTCGAGCAGGTCGAGGACGTGTGGTTTCCCCTGTTCCGACCGATAGCGGACGCTGAGCGCAGCCCCCTGCCGGCCGACGAGATCGCGCCGGAACGCTTCGCCGAACACGTGCGGCCCATGCTGACCAAGGAGAAATTCGAGGACAAGTCCGCCCTCACCGGGATCGGCATCTCGAAGATCGGGCGGCGGTTGATGGTGCCGCCGCTGTCGCTGACCATCGACGCGTGCGAGGCGGCGATCGCCGACGCCGGGCTGACTTTCGCCGACATCGACGGCCTGTCAACCTATCCGGGCCCGCTCAACGTCGCCGGCATGGGGGAAGGCGGCGTCACCGCGCTGGAGGCCGCACTCGGAATTCGGCCGACGTGGCACAACGGCACCATGGAGACGTTCGGCCCCGGAGGTTCGGTGATCTCGGCGATGCTTGCGATCGCCTGCGGACTGGCGCGTCACGTGCTGTGCTTCCGGACGCTGTGGGAAGCCACCAACAGCGAGCTGATGAAGCAGGGCAAGATCACCCCTCCGATCGGGCAGGATGTCCGGCTGGCAGATGCCGTTCGGCGCCACTTCGGCGGCCCATACCTTGGCGATGAACGCGCAGCGGCACTTTCACCGCTACGGCACCACCAAAGAGACGCTGGGCTGGATAGCGTTGAACCAGCGGGCGAACGCCGAACTGAACCCCACCGCCATCTACCGCTCCCCGATGACGATGGACGACTACCTCAGCGCGCGGCCCATCACCACCCCCTTCGGGCTGTACGACTGCGACGTGCCCTGTGACGCCGCGATCGCGGTCATCGTGTCCGCCGCAGACGCCGCGCGCGATATGCCCAAGCCGCCCGTTTTCGTCGAGGCGGTCGGCACGCAGATCATCGAGCGCCTCGACTGGGATCAGAGCACCTTGACGCACGAACCCCAGGTGCTGGGCCAGGCCGCGCACATGTGGACGCGCACCTCGCTGACACCTGCCGATGTCGACGTCGCCGAGCTCTACGACGGGTTCACGTTCAACTGCCTGTCCTGGATTGAGGCGCTGGGATTCTGCGGGATCGGCGAGGCCAAAGATTTCCTGGACGGCGGCAAGAACATCGCCCGCGATGGCCAGCTACCGCTCAACACCCACGGTGGCCAACTCTCGCATGGCCGCACCCACGGCATGGGTCTGTTGCACGAGGCCGTCAGCCAGTTGCGCGGTGAGGCGGGCGACCGCCAGGTTGCCGGCGCCCGCGTCGGGGTGGTGAGCAGTGGTGGCCTCACTCCCAGTGGCGTGCTGCTGCTACGGGCCGATACATGATTGCGCCGGTTCCCGTCCCCAGGGTGGTGATCGTCGCCGGCGTGCCGATGTCGGCGCTGGGTAGCCGAACCCGAGCACCCCGAAGACTCCAAGGCCGTGATCGTGGCTATTCACGGCGGCGGCACCACCGCGATGTATTTCGACTGCCCGGGCCACCCTTCGCTGTCCTTGCTGCGGACCGGTGCCGCGCACGGATTCACGGTCATTGCCCTCGACCGGCCCGGCTATGGCAGCTCCGCTGCCTATCCGGAGGCGACGAGCCAGCCCGAACAGCGGGTCAACCTCGCTTACGGGGTGGTGGATCGCATTCTCGGGCAACAACCGCGCGGCGCGGGGTTGTTCCTGATGGGCCATTCGGGCGGGTGCGAGCTGGCGATGCGGATGGCCGCCGAGGCCGAGCGCGGCGCTGATCTGCTCGGCCTCGAATTGGCGGGAACGGGCCGGCACTATCACCCCGCGGCCCGAGAAATGCTGAAGGCGGCAACCCGGGAAAACCGCCCGTCGGGCCTGCGCGAGTTGCTGTGGCACCCCGAGCGGCTGTATCCGCCCGAGCTCCTCACCGGGGTGACGGTTTCGCCGTCGGCGCCCGCTTACGAGGAGCAGATGGTGTCGGACTGGGCCCGGGAAACCTTCCCGGCGCTCGCCCCCGCCGTGCGCGTCCCTGTGCAATTCAGCATCGCCGAATACGAAAAGGTCTGGCAGACCGATGATTCTGCGATGACGGAGATCGCCGCAATGTTCTCCGGCGCGCCGCGGTTCACCGTCAACAGACAACCCGAGGCGGGGCACAACATCAGCCTCGGCCATTCCGCCGCCGACTATCACGCCAAGGTCTTGTCATTCGCGGAAGAGTGCATCGGGGCCTCGCCCTCGAAAGACGAAACAGCAGAAGAGGCCGCCGGTTGAAAGTCGGATTCATCGGATTGGGCAGTCAAGGCGCCCCGATGGCACGGCGGATCATCGAGGGCGGCTACCCGACAACGCTATGGGCGCGCCGACCCGAGACCCTGGCGCCGTTCGCCGGCACCGCGGTCAAGCTAGCCGGATCACCGGCCGAACTCGCCGCCGACAGCGACCTGGTGTGCCTGTGTGTCGTCGGTGACGCCGATGTTGACGAACTCACCGGCGGGGAGCACGGAGTGCTGGCCGGGCTCGAACCGGGCGGGGTGATCGCCGTGCACAGCACCGTGCACCCCAATACCTGCCGGGAACTCGCGAATAGGGCAGGCGTCCAGGGTGTTTCGGTCATTGATGCGCCGGTGAGCGGCGGTGGACCGGCCGCGGAGGAGGGTCGGCTGCTGGTCATGGCCGGCGGTGATGCCGACGTGGTGGACCGCTGCCGACCGGTGTTCGAAACCTACGCCGATCCGGTCGTCCACCTCGGCGAGCTCGGCTCGGGCCAAACCACCAAGCTGCTCAACAACCTACTGTTCACCGCCAATCTGGGAGCGGCCGCCAGCGCCCTTTCGTTGGCGAAGTCCCTCGGGATCTCCCCGGACCGGCTGGCCGAGGTGGTCTCCCGCAGCAGTGGGAATAGCTTCGCGCTCAACGCCCTCGGCGGAATTGGCGGCTTGGAAAACCTCGCCGGCGTGGCGGGAACACTGCTGCAGAAGGATGTCCGGCTGGTCGTCGACCTGGCCGACACGGCCGGGACTCAAGGCGGGGCGGTACTCGATGCGGCCGACGCCACGCTGAACCTGATGGGGCATCCCCGATGAGGATCGGATTCATCGGCGCGGGCCGGATGGGCCAGCCGATGGTGGGCCGCCTCGTGCACGGCGGCCACGACGTCCGGGCCCTCGGCCGGACGGCCGAGAAGCGCCGCGACCTCGAACAACTCGGTGCCACGCCGGTGCACGATGCGGCCCAGGCCGGCACACAGGCCGACGTCGTCGTGCTCTGCGTGTTCACCGACGCACAATTGCGGCAGGTCTGCCTCGACAGCGCCCTGCTGTCGACCATGCCACCGGGTTCGGCGCTGCTGGTGCACACCACCGCAAGCCCGAGCACGGTCAAGACCATCGCGGCTCAAGCCGCCGCCCATGCCGTTGACGTAGTCGACGCCCCGGTCAGCGGGGGCCCGCATGACATCGCGGCGGGACGGCTCACCCTGTTCGTGGGCGGCGCCGATGACACCGTGGCGCGGCTGCGACCGGTACTGGACTGCTATGGCAATCCCGTCCTGCACGTCGGACCCACCGGCGCCGGCCAGAAGGTGAAGCTAATCAACAACGCGCTGTTCGCGGGGCATATCGGGCTGCTCGCCGAGTCCGTCCGCCTGGGCCAGCGGCTGGGTGTCCCGGAGTCGACGTTGCTGGCCGCGTTGGGTCACGGCAGCGCCACCAGCCGGGTGCGCGATATCGTCGCGGCCCGGGGTTCGGTCTCGTCGTTCATTGAGGTGGCAGGCGAATTCGTCGGCAAGGATGTGGCCGTCGTCCGCAGCATCGCCGAGGACCTCGGCAGCGATCTCGGTGTGCTCGACGACGCCATCGAAGTTATCAGCCATCTGGATCTTTCCGGATCGCGGTGAAACCGCTACCGTTGGCGTTACAGTCAGGCATTCAGCCGTAAAGGTGCCAGCCCCACACCCGCCCGTCGCCACTGAGGAGGATCCAGTGACAAAGCCGAAGGTCGTCTTCGACCCGTTCTCCGCGGAGTACTTCGAGAACCCGTTCGACATATATCGCCGGATGCGCGAGGACGCACCGCTCTATTACGACGAGAAGGAAGACTTCTACGCGCTGACGCGCCACGAGGACGTGGCCGCCGCGTTCAAGGATTTCGAGGGTTTCTCGTCGGCCCGCGGCTGCGACCTGGCGATGGTGCGCAACGGCGAACGTTCCGCAGAGGTCGATCATCTTCATGGACCCACCCGACCACCGGCACATGCGCAGCCTGCTCAACAAGGCCTTCACCCCGCGAGCGATCCAGTCTCAGAAAGAGACTGTCATTGAACTGATCGACAAGTACCTGAGCGAGGCCGATCCCGATAATTTCGACGTGGTCCAAGACTTCTCCGGACCGTTCCCGGTAGAAGTGATCACCCGGATGGCCGGGGTGCCGGAGGAATACCGCCAGCAGGTGCGGCATTGGATCGACACGAGCCTGCACCACGAACCCGGGCAGATCGAGATCAGCGAAACCGCGATGCAGGCCAACATCGACACCGCGATGTACTACTTCACGCTGATACAGCAGCGGCGCGAGGACCCGCAGGACGACATGATCAGCAGGCTCATCGCGGCCGAGATCCCGACCGAAGACGGTCCCACCCGTCAGCTTGACGACATTGAAATCACCGGCTTTGCAACACTTTTGGGTGGCGCAGGGGCCGAGACTGTAACCAAGCTCCTCGGCACCGCGGCCGTCACCTTCGCCCGCAACCCCGAACAATGGCAGAAGCTGCTCGACGATCGCAGCAAGATTCCGGCGGCGGTCGAAGAACTGTTGCGCTACGAGGGGCCGGTTCAGTACAACGTCCGCTACACCCTCAAAGAAGTTCAGCGTCAGCGGCGGCGTGATTCCCGCGGGCAAGCCGGTGTTCCTCTGCGGCGCCGCGGCGAACCGCGATTCAGATGCATTCACCGACGCGGACGTGTTCGACATCGACCGCGATCGCTCCGAGGCGCAGAATCTCGGGCTCGGGTACGGGATTCACAGTTGCCTTGGCGCGGCTTTGGCCCGGATGGAAAGTGCTATCGCGCTGGACAAGCTGCTCGACTTCATGCCCCGCTACGAGGTGAACTGGGACGGCTTGCAGCGCGTCAATATGCAAAACGTGGCCGGGTACCACCACGTCCCCGTCAAGGTGCTGCGGTGAGAGTGCTGCGATGAAGATCGACGTCGATTGGGGGCTGTGCGAAAGCAACGGGGTATGCATGGGCATCATCCCGGAGGTCTTTCAGCTCGGCGATGACGACATGCTGTCCGTCTTGCAGACGGACGTGACGCCGGAGAACGAGGCGGCGCTGCGGGAGGCTGTGCGTCAGTGCCCCCGGCAGGCCATCTCGTTCAAGGAGTAACGGGAGCTCTAAAAGCCGCTCAGAATGACCGCGTTGCAGTCGGCGGCCGCCTGGCGCAATTTCGCTGCCTTTTGGTAGCCCTCGGACTCGTACCAGGCGCGGGCGGCATCCACCGATTCGAACTCCAGCAACACGGTTTGATCCCCGTGCCAGCTGCCTTCGATGACTTTGGCCGCGGTGTCCACCGCAAGGACGGTGGCACCGCCCATCGCTGTTCGGGCAGCCTGACCGTAGGCCTTCATGCCTTCCGGATCCTTGATCGCCTCGGTGAGAATCACGTATCCCTTGGCCACTGGCACTCCTTAACCTTTGCTTGTCTCGTCATTTCTCGCTGATGGCCTGCTCGGGACAACACTGGATGGCCTCCCGGGTGGCCGACTCCAGTTCCGTTGGGACATCGGATGTTATCGCCACCGCGTAGCCGTCGTCGGTCAGGCTGAAAACATCCGAGCACAGCGTGAGGCACATGCCGTGCCCGCGACAGCGCTGGTCGTCTACCGAGACCTTCATGCCGGGGTGAACTCCAGGTGCAGCTCGGTCAGGCCGCGCAGGATGTAGGTCGGAACAAATTGGTAGCGGCGGTCATTCGCCGGACCATGAACGCTCTCGTCGATCCTGATGTCAGACGTCCGGTCCAGCAGCCGCTCCAGCGCCACCCGCGTTTCGGCGCGCGCCAGCGGCGCACCGGGGCAGCTGTGGATCCCCCGGCCGAACGAGAGATGCTGACGCGCATTCTTGCGCGCCGGATCGAACGTGGCGGGGTCTTCGAACCGGCGCGGATCACGGTTGGCGGCGGCCTGCAGAATCATCACCGTGGTGCCCGCGGGCAGGTCGACGCCGCCGACGTTGACGGGCACGCGGTTCAGCCGGAAGTCGCCCTTCGACCGGGCTCTCGATGCGGAGTGACTCTTCGATGAAGTTCGGGATCAGGCTGCGGTCCTTGCGCAACTGCGCCTGGATGTCCGGGCGCTCACCCAGCGTCTGCAGCGCCGCGCCGAGAAGCCGCACGGTGGTTTCCTGGCCCGCCGAGAAGACGTTGCTGGCAACCTTGGCCACGTCTTCGACTGCGGGAGTCGAGCCGTCGGGGTAGGTGGCGGTCGCGAGGCCGGTCAGCACGTCGTCGCGGGGTTCGCGCCGCCGGTTCTCGACGTAGTCGGAGAAAAGACCGTAGAGGAATTCCAGCGGGCTGTGCGCCAGCGATTCCTTACCGGTGCCGCCGACGCCGCCACCCGAGTGCTCGCGGATGCCCTTGACGAACTTGTCGCGATCCTCGATGGGCACGCCCAGGAGGTCGGCGATGACCAGCAGCGTGAACGGGCTCGCGAAGCCCTTGATGAACTCGCCGCGCCCCGGCGCCAGGAACCCGTCGAGCGCCTGGTCGGCGAGCACCCACATGGCGTCCTCGTTCTCCTTGAGGCGCTTCGGGGTGATCAGCCGCATGAGCAGGGAGCGGTGGTTGGTGTGGGTCGGCGGATCGAGCGTGGGCAGCTGGTCGCTGAAGGGCAGCTCGTCGCGATGCTTTTCAATCAGCTCAGTGACGTCGTCACCCTCGAGGGGCACCGGGAAACCGGGAAACGGGCCGGTCACCGACGTGCACGAGGACCACGTCTCGGCGTCGTTCAAGACGGCGCAGGCTTCGTCCCAGCCGGTCACCATCGTGACGTCGTGGTGCTTTTCCGGCGTCACCGGGCATTGTTGCCGCAGCGCCTCGTAGTAGGGATAGGGGTCCGCGATGAGCTCGCTGCCCCGGAAGAAATCCAACTCGGTGAAGTCATTCACCATCTCGCACCGTTCCAATCCCGACACGTGAGAATGTGCCTCTCAGAGATGAGTATTACATTTCCACACTGCTTTTTGGCCGTCAACGACGGGTGCCGCCAACGAACGCGAAACCCCGGTTAGCCAGCAGGTACCAGGTCGGCAGCGACCGAAGGGCACGCCAGCAGCCCGCTTCGAAATACCTCTGTGTGACCGATCGTGCTCGGCGGCACCCCGATGTTCATGGCGGCAGCCAGCGCCCGGGTCTTGAAGATCTGGGCGGCCGTGCTCAGCTGATGCTTGACCAGGCCAACGCTGTCATCGAGCTCGGACGGCCAGCTCTCCCCCCACAGGGTGACCTCGGTGACACCATGGTCGAGGGCCTGCAACACCCCTTGTCTCACCCGCGAGTCGCACCCGAAGAGATCGGCCGCGGCCGCCAGGGCCTGGGGTCGGGGGCGGGTTTCGGCCCCCGAATCGAGCGCTCCCAACACCTCTTCGAGATCGAGTGCCTGGGCGCCGAGGATTTGCAGTGGCCGGACGTCGGGGAGGTCGGCCACCAGGACCGTGACGTCCCATCCGGCCATAGCCCGGTCAAAGAGCCAGCCGCCGGCGAACCGGACCACGTCAATGACATTGGAGGCGACCACGTCGAGCCGGTACCTCATGTCCTCGTGCACGTCTACCGACCCGTCTTTCGAGGCGCGAAGTCCCGCGCCAGCGTCTCCGCGTACTGCTTGAACACCTCGGTCAGTGGTATTGAAGGATCGAGCAACCATGTGGTTTCCATTCCGTGGGTGAAGGCGACAATTTCCACTGCTTTTACGGCGGGGTCTATGTCCGTGCGGTACGAGCCATCCGCCTGACCCCGCCGGATCGCGTCGGCGACGATGTCAATCGCGTCCCGGTGCCGGGCCAGCATGCGGTCGTGCAAGGGAGCGTCGGGAAGGATGTTCTCGACCAACAGCACCGAGAACGTGCCCACCAGTTCGGGAGCCCGGCTGAAGCGATCGGCGACGTGGACGATTTGGGCAAGAAGATCACCGGTCCTATCGGAGTGCGACTCGTCGTCAAGGTCGCGTGCGTCCAGCACCGCGTGCAGCAGCTGCTCTTTGGACTCGAAATGGTGCAACAGTCCCGCAGGGGTGACGCCGGCTTCGCTGGCAATCTGGGCAAGTGTTGTGCTGCGCCAGCCATTGCGCGTCAGGAGCCGCTGCGCGACGGCGAGGATCAGCTGCTTGCGATCCTCGCCTTTGGCGAGCAGCGTGTCGTATCGCCGTGCTTCGGGCACCGAACTCCTGTATCCAGCGGTCGGATCGAACCAACCTAATGAACATACAGTAGGTTGGTTTGCCGCTGTGACAAGGGTCACGCGCAGAAGGTCTGTTCTAGTTCACGAGCTCGACCAGGGTGGCGTTGGCCGTGCCGCCGCCTTCACACATGGTCTGCAGTCCATAACGAATCCCGTTGTCGCGCATGTGGTGGACCATCCGCGTCATCAGCACCGCACCGGAAGCGCCCAACGGATGCCCGAGCGCGATGGCACCGCCGAGCGGATTCATCCGGCGCACGTCCGCCCCCGTTTCCGCGAGCCATGCCAACGGAACCGGCGCAAACGCCTCGTTGACTTCGAAGACGCCCACTTCCTGCAGCGCGACACCGGCCTTGCTCAACACCTTCTCGGTCGCCGGAATCGGGCCGGTGAGCATCAGAATCGGATCCGCTCCCGTCACCGCGCCCGCGCGGTAGCGCACGATCGGTGTCAAACCCAGCTCGAGGGCCATCTCCGCCGTTGTCACCAGCAGGGCTGCCGCACCGTCGGAGATCTGCGAGGAGTTGCCGGCGTGGATGACCCCGTCCTCTGCGAACGCGGGCTTGAGCGCGGCCAACTTCTCGACACTGGTGCCACGACGCACCCCCTCGTCAGCGGCTACGACGCCGCCGTCGGACGCCTCGGCAGCATCGACAAAAACGGGAACGATCTGCTCGATGAAGGCACCGCTGTCCTGGGCCGCGGCGGCTCGCTCGTGAGACTGGGCGGAGTATTCGTCGAGCCGACTGCGGGACAGTGCCCATTTCTTGGCGATCATCTCGGCCGACAGCCCCTGGTTGAAAGAGAAGCCGTCGTAGCGGGCCAGGACTTTCGGACCGTAGGGCATCCCGGTGGCCCTGGCCGAACCGAGGGGGACGCGGCTCATCACCTCGACGCCGCCGGCCACGACGACATCCTGCTGGCCCGACATCACGGCGTGCACGGCGAAGTCGAGGGCCTGCTGGCTGGAACCGCACGCCCGGTTGACGGTGGTCCCGGGGATGCTCTCGGGCCAGCCGGCGGCCAGGACGGCGTAGCGCCCGATATTGCTGGACTGGTCGCCGACCTGGGAGACGCAACCCCAGATCACGTCGTCGACGATCGCCGGGTCCACACCGGTGCGTTCAAGCAGCTCGTTGAGAACGACTGCGGACAAGTCGGCGGCATGCATGCCGGACAACCCGCCGTTGCGCTTCCCGACCGCGGTCCGCACCGCCTCGACGATGACTGTCTCACGCATGCAGCTACTCCGATTCCTCGTTATCTTTAGATCGCGATAAAGCCCACCGGCCGGTGAACGACGGCTCTCGCCGCTCGGCGAAAGCGGCATAAGCGGCCGACGCATCGGCCGTCCCGAAGTTGCCGACCTGTGCGCGAGCCTCGTTGGCCAGCGCGTCGGGCAGCGTGCAGTCCGCTCCCTCGTTCAGCAGCGCCTTGGTCTGGGCGAGCGCGAACGGCGGCCCGGCCGCCAGCCGTGCGGCGAGGTCCCCGACGAACGCGTCGATCTCACCGGCGGACACCACCCAGGTCACCAGGTTGAGGGCACGCGCTTCGGCGGCCTCGATGGTTTCGGCAAGCAACGCGAGCCGCTTCGCCTGTTGCAGGCCAACGAGTTTGGGTAACAGCCAGGAACCGCCGAGGTCGATTGACAGGCCCCGCTTGGAAAAGATTTGGGAGAACGTCGATTCCGGCGTCGCGACCACCAAATCGCAACCCAGTGCCAGGTTCCATCCGGCGCCGACGGCGACCCCGGCCACTTTGGCGACCGTCGGGATCGCAAGTTCGTGCAATGCCAGCGCCACGTCGGTCAGACGCTGCAGCTTGTATCTCGGATGAATGTCTTCGGGGACCGAAATGTCGGCGCCCGAGCAAAAACTCCCGCCGGAGCCGGTGAGCACGAGCGCGCGCACGCTCGGATCATGAGCGGCTGCGTTAAGTGCGTCCCGCAATGCGACCCAGAGCTCCGGGTTGATCGCGTTCTTGCGGCGCGGACGGTTGAGGGTCAGCGTCCGCACCCCATCGCGGTCATCGGCCAGCAACACGGGGTCATCGGTCCCAGGAGTCGACGTCATCAGCGGCCGTATGGCGTCACACTCAATAGCTCCTGGGCAATTTGAGGACATTGGCTCCCAGGAAATTCAGGATCATCTCCTGGCTGACCGGGGCGATCTTCATCAGCCGCGCCTCCCGGAAGTAGCGCGTGATGTGGTACTCCTCCGCGTAACCCATCCCGCCGTGCGTTTGCAGCGCCCGGTCCGCTGCGGTAAAGCCGGCGTCGGCGCATAGGTATTTGGCGGTATTCGCCTCGCGCCCACAGGATTTACCGTTGTCGTAGAGCCACGTTGCCTTGCGCAGCATCAGCTCGGCGGCATCGAGCCGGGCCAGCGAATCGGCAAGCGGAAACTGGATGCCCTGGTTCATCCCGATCGGCCGGCCGAACACGACGCGGTCGTTGGCGTACTTCACGGCCTTGTCCAGCGACACCCTGCCAATGCCGAGCGCCTCGGCAGCGATCAGCATCCGCTCCGGGTTCAGGCCGTCCAGGATGTACTGAAATCCCTTGCCTTCCTCGCCGACTCGGTCCTCAACAGGAACCTCGAGATTGTCGATGAACAACTCGTTGGAGCTCACGGCGTTGCGGCCCATCTTGCGGATCGGGCGGATATCGACCCGGCTGCGATCGAGATCGGTGAGAAACAGCGTCATCCCGTCGGTCTTCTTGGTGACTTCGTCGTAGCTCTTGGTGCGGGTCAGCAGCAGGATCTTGTCGGACTCCATCGCCTTGGATATCCACACTTTGCGGCCATTGACGATGTAGCGATCCCCGTCGCGTTTCGCGAACGTGGTGATGCGCGAAGTGTCAAGCCCGGCACCGGGTTCGGTCACTCCGAAGCACACATGCACCTCGCCGGTCGCGACCGGGGGCAACGTGCGGGCCTTGAGTTCCTCGGAGCCGTGCACCACGACGGGTTGCATGCCGAAGATCGACAAGTGGATCGCGCTGGCCCCGTTCATGGCGGCGCCGGACTTGGCGACCTCCTCGAGCAAGATCGTGGCTTCGGTGATTCCGAGGCCATGGCCGCCGTACTCGGTCGGGATCGTCATTCCCAACCAGCCGCCGTCGGCTATCGCCCGATAGAACTCGGCCGGAAACTCGTGCGCCTGATCCTTTTCCATCCAGTACTGGTCGTCGAACTTGCGCGCCAACTCGGCGACCGACTTGCGGATCAGCTCCTGGTCTTCGGTCAGTTCGAAATTCATTCCACCGCCGGGCACTGCTGGATCTCCTTAGCTCAGTTCATGCACCGGCGCACTGGCGCGTTCCGGTAATGCGTCAGTCCTTGTTGCCGGTAAGCGCTTTCGCGTTGGCGGCAAAGTCCGCGAACGAAGAGCCGCCCCGGGAGTCCTTTTCGTGGCCCTGCGCCTTTATGGACACGTCGTGTCCCTCTGCCGCCTTGCGCAGCGCGCCGACCGTCGCCTGCTCCCTCGAGATGTGGGTGAACGGGTCGAACGAGTACCAGCGCATCGCGTTCTCGTAGGTCATCTTGTTGATCTCGTCGTCCGGCACATTGTTCAGCGAGAGCACGTCCCAGAGCTCCTCGGGCGCGCCCGGCCACATCGAGTCGCTGTGCGGGTAGTCGGCCTCCCAGGCGATGTTGTCGATGCCGATCATGTTGCGCAGCTTGACGCCCACCTTGTCACTGATGAAGCAGGTCAGGAAGTGCTCGCGGAAAACCTCGCTGGGCACCTTGCCGCCACCGAAGTCCTGGTGGGTCCACGTCGAATGCATCTCGTAGGTGCGGTCCGCCCGCTCCAGGAAGTAGGGGATCCACCCGGTGCCGCCCTCGGACAGGGCAATCTTGAGGTCCGGGTACTCCTTGATCGGCTTGGACCACAGCAGGTCTGCGGCGGCCTGCACGATGTTCATCGGCTGCAGCGTGATCATCACGTCCATCGGCGCGTCGGGTGCCGTGATCGCCAGCCTGCCCGAGGATCCGATGTGCACGTTCATCACGGTGTCGGTGTCGACCAGCGCCTTCCACAGCGGGTCCAGTAGTCGTCGTGGAAGCTGGGGTAACCCATTGCGGCCGGGTTCTCGGTGAAGGTCAGCGCGTGCACACCCTTCTTCGACACCCGCCGCACCTCGGCGGCGCACGCCTCGGCGTCCCAGATGACCGGGATCGCCATCGGGATGAACCGTGCGGGGTAGGCGCCACACCACTCGTCGATGTGCCAGTCGTTGTAGGCCTGCACCAGTGCGATCGAAAAGTCGTGGTCGTCGGTGGCGAACAGGCGACCGGCGAAGCCCGGGAAGGAGGGGAAGCAGATCGAGGCAAGGATGCCGCCGGCATTCATGTCCTTGACCCGTTCGTCGACGTTGTAGCAACCCGGCCGGATCTCGTCCAGACCCCGTCGGCTCGATTCCGTACTCTTCCTTGGGCCGGCCGGCCACCGCGTTGAGCGCCACGTTCGGGATGACGGTGTCGCGGAACTTCCACATATCCGAGCCGTCGGCGTTGTGCACAAGCCGGGGCGCGTCATCGATGTACTTCTTCGGAAGGTGCCCTGTGAACATGTCCGGGGGCTCGACCGTGTGGTCGTCCACACTGATCAGGATCATGTCTTCTTTGTTCATGAGCGTTCCCTCTCCCATCGGACCCATCGGATCCCCCTGAACAGTCTGCTCCCGCAGCAGCGGGGAGGCACCGCCGGGTGCCCTGAGCCCTCTAGTGTTGAAAACTATCTTCTCGCGAAGCGAGAATCAACATTCAGGAGGCCCCCGGCGGCGAAGCTGGAAGGTGTTCCGGAATCCGGGACGATTCGGCGAATTGGGCTCCCAACTGCGACAACGTGGTGGCGGAAACGCCGGTACAGCGGGCCAGTAAGGGAGCGGACCAAAAGTTTGTCACCGGGGTGTGCGCAGCTGCGGAGCGGGCCCCGCCGCCGACATGTGGCGGCGAGCCGCATAAGGACACCCGATGCGAATCCAAGGGCAGCCCGCATTGACCAACAGACCGAATCGTGCAAGTCTGTTGGTTGTAAATGAGAATATGATTCTCTTTGACCGAGAGGGGCCTGTCGATGCGGTTGCCGCCGCTTCCTGCTGCCCAATGGGACGACACTGTGCACCGGGCGCTCGCGCCGATGCTGCCTGCGGACGGCCCGCGGGATGCCAACAATGCACTTGCCACCTTTGCCCACCATCCGGCGCTGGCCAAGGCGTTTCTCCGATTCAACGTCCACCTCTTGTACTCATCCGAGCTGCCGGGTCGCACCCGCGAACTGGCGATCCTGCGGGTCGCGCATCGCCGCGACTGCGTCTACGAGTGGACCCAGCACGTCGCCCTGGCCAAAAACGAGGGGATCACCGACGACGAGATCGCCGCGGTTCGCCAGGCAGGCGAGGGTGGCGCCGGAGACTTTGAGGCGTTCGAGCGCGCGGTGCTCAACGGGGTCGACGAACTCATCGACAAATCCCAGCTGTCCGACGAAACCTGGGCAGCACTCGGCAAGCGCCTCAATGACCAGCAGCGGATGGATTACGTCTTCACGGTCGGCTGCTACACCCTATTGGCGATGGCCTTCAACACTTTCGGCATTCAGCTCGAGCACGAATAGATCGCACAAGAGAGGTAAGTACCTTGGCTCACTTCCCGAAGCCAGCGGCCGGCAGCTGGACAGAAAACTACCCCGAACTGGGCACCGCGCCGGTCGACTACACCGACTCGATCGACCCGGCCTTCTTCGAGGCCGAACGCGACGCAGTCTTCAAGAAGACGTGGCTCAACGTCGGTCGTGTCAACCGACTTCCCCGCACCGGCAGCTACTTCACCAAGGAGCTGCCGTCGGCAGGCAAGGGCACGTCGGTGATCATCGTCAAGACCAAGGACGGGACCGTCAAGGCGTACCACAATGTCTGCCGCCACCGCGGAAACAAGCTGGTGTGGAACGACTTTCCCAACGAAGAGACCTCCGGCACCTGCCGGCAGTTCACCTGCAAGTACCACGCGTGGCGCTACAGCCTCGATGGCGACCTGACCTTCGTCCAACAGGAAGACGAGTTCTTCAACCTCGACAAGGGCAACTACGGCCTAGCGCCCGTCCGTTGCGAGGTGTGGGAAGGCTTCATCTTCATCAACTTCGACAACAACGCGGCGCCGCTGACCGATTACCTCGGGCCGCTGGCCAAGAGCATCGAGGGCTACCCCTTCGGCGAGATGACCGAGACCTACTCCTATCGGGCCGAAGTCGGCAGCAACTGGAAGCTGTTCATCGACGCGTTCATCGAGTTCTACCACGCGCCGATCCTGCACCAGGGCCAGTACACCAAGGAAGAAGCCGCCAAGATCCAGAAGTTTGGCTACGAGGCGCTGCACTACGAATTGGCTGGCCCACACAACCTGCAATCGACCTGGGGTGGTCAGTCACCGCCCCCGGACATGTCCATGGTCAAGCCGCTGGACCAGGTGTTGCGCAGCGGTTTGTTCGGTCCCTGGGACAAGCCGGAGATCATCGAGAACCTGGAGCTGCCGCCCGGTGTCAACGTGAAGAGAGTGCCGCAGTGGGGCATCGACTCGTGGCTCTTCTACCCGAACTTCATGCTGCTGATCTGGGAGCCGGGTTGGTACCTGACCTACCACTACTGGCCGACCGCGGTGGACAAGCACATCTTCGAGTCGTCGCTGTATTTCGTGCCGCCGCGCAACGCGCGGGAACGCCTGGCGCAGGAATTGGCCGCCGTGACGTTCAAGGAGTACGCGCTACAGGACGCCAACACCCTGGAAGCGACCCAGACCATGATCGGCACCCGGGCCGTCAACGAGTTCCTGCTGTGCGATCAGGAAGTCTTGATCCGTCATCTGCACAAGACAACCGGTGATTACGTGAAGGAGCACCAGCGCAATGTCGCTACCGTCTGAGTTCGCAGCCCTGGAGCCCTATTTGGACTGGGACCTGGCCACCGAGCCCGAGCGCTACGCCAAGCGGCTGGCCTCGACGATGCCCCAGATGCAGGAGTTCTACGACGTCGCGTTCCCGTTGCTCAACGACGTCGTCGCGTATTGCGACAAGTACCCGCTGGACGACCTGCCGGACGACGCAAAGACCTTGATGCACATCATGCAGTCACTGGTGATGGTGTCGTTCCCGATCGAGGCATGGAAACAGGCGCGAGTCCCCGACAGCGGCGCCGCCTGGGTCGAGCTAATCCGGGAACCGGTGATCTAAGAGGTGCTGACGCTCAAGGCCGCTGGGCTGCTTGACGTCGATGCCGGCGAGATCATTCGGCCCGGCATCCTGCAGATCGAGGGCGAACGGATCGTCGGCGTCGGCGGTAGCGGCGGTGACTCGACCCAAGGCGATGTGATCGACCTGGGCGACCAGATCCTGCTGCCCGGGCTGATGGACATGGAGGTCAACCTCCTGATGGGCGGGCGCGGCGAGAAGCCCGGGCTGTCCCAGGTTCAGGATGATCCGCCGACGCGAGTGCTGCGTGCGGTCGGCAATGCCCGCCGCACGCTCCGCGCCGGTTTCACCACGGTGCGCAACCTCGGCCTGTTCGTCAAAACCGGGGGTTATCTGCTCGACGTCGCGCTGGGCCGGGCCATCGACGCGGGCTGGATCGAGGGGCCGCGGGTAGTGCCGGCCGGGCACGCCATTACGCCGACCGGCGGGCATCTTGACCCGACGATGTTCGCCGCGTTCGCACCGCACGTGCTGGAACTGACGATTGAAGAAGGCATCGCCAACGGAGTCGACGAGATTCGCAAGGCGGTGCGCTACCAGATCAAACACGGCGCCGAGCTGATCAAGGTCTGCTGCTCGGGCGGAGTGATGTCGTTGACGGGTGCGCCAGGCGCACAACACTATTCGGACGAGGAGCTGCGCGCGATCGTCGACGAGGCGCACCGCCGCGGGCTGCGCGTCGCCGCCCACACCCACGGCGCCGACGCGGTCAAGCACGCTGTCGCCGCCGGGATCGACTGCATCGAGCACGGCTTTCTCATCGATGACGAGGCGATCGCCACGATGGTCGAACACGGCACCTTCCTGGTGAGCACGCGGCGCCTGGCCGAGGCGATGGACGTCTCGCACGCCCCGCCCGAGCTGCAGGCCAAGGCCGCCGAGATGTTTCCGAAATCGCGCACGTCGATACTGGCCGCCTACAAGGCCGGGGTGAAGATCGCGGTCGGCACGGACGCCCCGGCGATACCGCACGGCAAGAACGCCGACGAACTCGTCACCCTTGTCGAATGGGGCCTGCCGCCGTTGGCGGTGTTGCGGGCGGCCACGGTGACCGCCGCCGAGCTGATCAACAGCCACCGACCGGGGCCGTCTAGCGCCCGGCCTGCTCGCCGATATCATTGCGGTGCCCGGAAACCCGTTGGAAGACATCACGGTTACCCAGAACGTCAGCTTCGTCATGAAAGGCGGCAAGGTCTTTGTCCGATAAACAGCCATCCAGAACTGACGACCTGGTCGAGATCCAGCAGCTGCTCGCCCGCTACGCGGTCACCATCACCCAGGGGGACATCGAGGGGCTCGTCGGCGTCTTCACGCCCGACGGAACGTACAGCGCCTTCGGCGACACGTACCGCCTGGACAGGTTCCCGGAGTTGGTGGCCGCGGCGCCAAAGGGCTTGTTTCTCACCGGAACCCCGACGATCGACCTCGACGGCGATTCGGCGAGCGGCACGCAGCCGCTGTGCTTCATCGAGCACTCCGCTCATGACATGCGGATTGGCTATTACCGCGACACCTACTCCCGCACCGCCGACGGGTGGCGGCTCAAGACGCGGGCCATGACGTTCATCCGCCGCAGCGGCGTGCACGACCACGGGCGCCCGCACGCCATAGGTCGTCCATCCGGCTCACCGTGAACGTCGAGCAGTTCCGGGCGGATCTGCGCGCGTGGCTCGACGAGAATGACCTGACCCCCGGGCCCGATCACTCGCTGCAAGGCCACATGCAGCAATTCCTCCGGGTCAGTCGGGCGCTGTACGACGCCGATTGGATGCGCTACGGCTGGCCCGTCGAGGTCGGCGGACTGGGCGGCCCGGCGCTGCTGCGTGCGATCGTCGGCGAGGAGGTGGTGGGCCGCCGCCTCGCCGATCCCGGCCCCTACTCGATGCTCGAGGTTCTCACGCCGACGATGATCGACTACGCCTCAGCCGAACTCGCGGCGGAAATGGTGCCGCGGCTGCTCAGCGGTCGCGAGCAGTGGTGCCAGGGCTTCTCCGAACCGGGCTCGGGCAGCGACCTGGCGTCACTATCCACCCGGGCGGTCCAGGACGGCGACAACTGGATTGTCAACGGGCAGAAGGTCTGGACCAGCTTCGCCCAGTTCTCAACCCGATGCGTCCTGCTCACCCGCACCGGGCCCGGCCATGACGGGATCACCGCGTTCTTCGTCGACCTGGACACACCGGGCATCACCATCCGGCCGCTGCGCACCATGCACGGGGTCGACGAATTCTGCGAGGTGTACTACGACGACGTGGTGGTCCCGGCAAGCCGGATGCTCGGCCAACCGGGCGACGGCTGGCGCCTCGCCATGGACCTACTGCCCTACGAACGCTCCAGCTGCTTCTGGCAGCGGATCGCCTACCTGTACTCCCGATTCGACGCGCTGATCGCACAGATTGGTGACGTCGGCGAGCCCGACGGCCACGACGAATACGACCTCGGTGCCGCCTATCTCGCGCTGCACACGGTGCGCTGCCGATCACGTGCCACCCAGCACCGGTTCCGCGACGGCGCGCGGCTGGGGCCGGACACCTCGATCGACAAGGTGCTGCTGGCCACCGCTGAGCAACGGCTTTACGACACCGTCCACGACCTGCTGCCCGGTGCGATCGAGCTCGACGACACGCCATGGCGATCGGAGTACCTGTACTCGCGGGCGGCGACCATCTACGGCGGCACCGCTGAGATTCAGCGCAACATCATCGCCCGCCGGCTGCTCGACCTCGGGAAGGAGTGACGTGGAGTCCCTGAACGCCGCCACCGACTCCGAGTCGCTGCAACTGCTGGCCGACTCGGTGCGCACCACCATGGCCAATCCTTCCGTCGCCTCGGGCGCTGAGCTCGATGCGGCGCTGGCCGACCTCGGCTGGCTCGACATGCTCGACGAAATCCCGGAATTCGCAATATCTTTGGTGTTCCGTCTGCTCGGCGAAACCGGTGCACACGCTCCCGTGCTCAACGACGTCGTGCTACACACGGCCGGACGCGCACCCGGCGGTACTACGCCGCTGCCATTCACGGGCGGCTCCTGGGTGGTGTGGGAGCGCACCGATGGCCCAAGTTCGGCAGTCGGCGGCGAGCTACCGATTCATCCTCGTGCCAGAAGGGGATCGGCTGTCGCCAGCGGCGCTGGCCGCGGGTCGCTTGGCTTTGGGATGGTGGCTGGTCGGCACCAGCCGGGCGATGCTTGCACTGGCGCGCCAGCACGCGCTGGACCGCGTTCAATTCGGCCGCCACATCAGCTCATTCCAAGCGATCCGGCACCGACTGGCCGAGACACTCGTCGCAATCGAAGGTGCCGAGGCGACCCTGCAGGCCGCTGCCGACGTCACTGACGATCCGGACGGTCTGGCCCGCTTACTGGCGAAGGCCGCGGCCGGTCAGGCGGCGCTGACCACCGCACGGCACTGCCAGCAGGTGCTCGGCGGTATCGGCTTCACCGCCGAACACGAGCTGCATCACCACGTCAAGCGGGCCTTGATCCTGGACGGACTGCTCGGCAGCGCCCGAGAGCTGACCCGCGAGGCGGGTGCGACGTTGCGCGCCAAGGGATCTGCGCCCCGGCTGGCGCAGCTGTAGCGGATTCGGCAGCGCCGCGTAATGAATAGGCCCGGCCGCTTACAATTGGGCCATGAGGGAACCGGATCCACCTCAAAACCAGTTCGGCGTTGCGTCGTTGATTCTGGGCGTGGTGGGCCTGCTCACGTGCTGGGCGCTGGTCGGGACGTTCTTCGGCATCGCGGCCCTGGTGACCGGGGATATCGCGCGCGGCCGGGTGAAGCGCGGCGAGGCGAACAATCCCCGAACCGCTTTGGCCGGCATGGTGTTAGGCGTGGTAGCGATCGTCGCGGGGCTGACCGCCATTGGCTATTTCGCCTCGCAAAGCGGTTAGCGCGAGGCACGGTGGCCACGCGAGTGCGCTTTCCGGCGGACTAGTTGCGTGGCAAGCCGAGCACCCGTTGAGCGATGATATTGCGCTGGACCTCGGAGGTGCCACCGGCGATAGTGGCGGCGAAGGTGCGGGCATACCGGTCGAACCAGCTGCTGTAGTGGCTGTCCAGGTTCAGCGGGGCGAATGGGGCGGTGACCGCGCGCAGCACCAGCCCGTCCGGGCCTTTTGCGTTCAGCGCGTCCTCGCAGGCGCGTTGCATTGCCTCCGAGCCGAGCAGCTTGAGCACCGAGTGCGCGGACACATCCTCTTCGCCGCGAGCGGCTTTGCCCAAGGCCGCCGATCCCATGAGCCGCAGCGCGTGGGTATCCATGACCAGGGTCGCGTAATGATCTCGCTGCACTGTTCCCGACGGATCGAAATCTACGGTCAGACCATGCAGCATGTCTGCGTAGTCCATCCACAGCATGGCGCGCTCGTGGCCGAGCGATCCGGTTGCGACCTGCCAGCCCCCGTTTAGCTCGCCCACCAAATTCTCGGCCGGTATGCGCGCGTCGGTGAAAAATACCTCGTTGAAGTCGACGTCTTCGTGGTCTGACACCGAAGCGAACGGCCGGCGGACCACACCTGGGGTATCCGTCGGAATGAGTAAAGCGCTGATGCCCTTGTGTTTTGGCGCATCCGGGTTGGTGCGGACGAACGCCAACAACACGTCAGCGTGATGGGCGCCCGACGTCCACACCTTCTGACCGTTGACCACGAAGTGGTCCCCGTCCAGCACCGCCCGGGTTTTCAGTGACGCCAGATCCGAGCCCGCTCCGGGCTCGCTCATGCCCAGGGACGCGGTGATCTCGGCGCGCAGGATCGGGATCGCCCATCGCCGTTTCTGCTCCGGCGTTCCGAACGACAACAACGATGCGGCGATGATGCCCACACCCTGCGGATTGAAGCTTTGGTACATCCGCCGCCGCGCCAGCTCTTCCAAGTAGACGTACTGCTCCAGCAGCGAGGCGTTGCGACCGCCGAACTCCGGCGGATTGCCGGGCGCCAACCACCCATTGTCGAACAGCAGCCGTTGCCAACGGCGCGCCCATTGCGGGATATCCGAACTCGACCGGGGTCGATCGAGGATGTCGCCCGAGTCCATTACGCCAGGCAGGTGCTCGTCCAGAAAGTCGATGAACTCGGCGCGGAACGCCTCGACGTCGGCATCAAAGGTCAGCTGCACAGCACTCCCCGGGTATTCGCCGGCCAACCGCGGATCAAGCCTTTGTGGTTCTCCCGGACGGCGCTTCTGCTCTTTTCATTGCGCTTCCATACACACGCGCAAGAGAATAGTATTCTCGTAGTAAGAAAGTTACAATCTCCGAAACATGGTCCGTGAGGGGGTCGAGCGCACCGATGTCACGGCGTTCTCCGGTAGAGTCCAACCATGTTCTCCCCTTGCGGCAACCGTCCGAGCCGCCGGTGACCAGCCCAAGCGAAGAACCGGCCTGGAAGCAGCGGGCCGTCGAGCGCTCCATCAAGACGGCGAAATTGCGGGCGGCCCAGCGCGTTCAGCGCTTCCTCGATGCGGCACAGGCCATCATCATCGAAAAGGGAACCACGGATTTCACGGTCCAAGAGGTCGTGGACCGCTCTCGTCAATCCCTGCGGAGCTTCTACCTGCAGTTCGACGGAAAGCACGAGCTGCTGCTGGCGCTGTTCGAAGACGCCTTGAGCCGGTCGGCCGACCAGATCCGCGCCGCCACAGAGACCCATGCAGATCCGCTCGAGCGCCTCAAGGTTGCCGTCGAGCTGTTGTACGAGTCGTCTCGCCCGGACCCGATGGCCAAGCGGCCGTTGTTCACTGATTTCGCCCCGCGGTTGCTGGTTACCCACCCTGTAGAGGTCAAGATCGCGCACGCCCCATTGCTGGCGTTGCTGGCCGAGCTAATGGAGGCGGCCAGCGAGGCTGGCGAGTTGCGTGCTGACGTCAATCCCCGCCGGATGGCCGCCATGACCATGCAGACGGTCATGTTCATCGCCCAGTCCAGCGGCGGCAACGACGACGCGACGGTTCATCCGATCGGCGCCGACGAGGTCTGGGACTTCTGCTCACGCGGATTCGCGGGCTAACGCCGTCGAGCGCGGACCCGGCGTCACGTTTCGCCGGAACGCTGCACTGCGCAAATAGCGCACGCGATTTGCCATGCGAGAATCGAATTCTCTAATATTTAGAACCACAGCTAGCCAAAACGGATCCGCCGTTGACACCCGTTGGCGGCTGGTGACAGAGTTCAGGGACGCGGCACGGTTCGCGGCGTCTCCGCTGAGACGGGCCGAAGAGAAATAAGCCAGGAATGAGGTAGGTACGCCATGACCGGACGTGTTGAAGGCAAGGTCGCTTTCGTCACCGGGGCGGCACGCGGTCAGGGCCGCAGTCACGCGGTGCGGTTGGCACAGGAAGGCGCCGACATCATCGCCATCGATATTTGTGGACCCATTCGCGAGGGTGTCCTGGACACCGCGATTCCCGGCTTCGACACCCGAGGACCTGGCCGAGACCGCCGACCTGGTCAAGGGCCACAACCGCAGAATCGTCACTGCCGAAGTCGACGTGCGTGACTACGACGCGCTCAAGGCCGCGGTGGACAGCGGTGTGGAGCAACTCGGCCGGCTGGACATCATCGTGGCCAACGCGGGCATCGGCAACGGCGGCGACACGCTGGATCAAACCAGTCAACAGGACTGGGACGAAATGATCGACATCAACCTGTCTGGGGTTTGGAAAACGGTGAAAGCCGGTGTCCCGCACATCCTGTCCGGTGAGCGGGGCGGCTCGATCATCCTCACCAGCTCGGTCGGCGGCCTCAAGGCCTACCCGCACACCGGCCACTACGTCGCCGCCAAGCACGGCGTCGTCGGGCTGATGCGAGCATTCGCAGTCGAGCTGGGGCAGAAGAACATTCGCGTCAACTCGGTGCACCCCACGCACGTGAAGACAGCCATGCTGCACAACGAGGGCACTTTCAAGATGTTCCGGCCCGATCTGGAAAACCCGGGTCCCGACGACATGGCCCCGATCTGCCAGCTGTTTCACACGCTGCCCATTCCGTGGGTGGAGCCGGTGGACATCAGCAATGCGGTGCTGTTCTTGGCCTCCGATGAAGCTCGTTACGTCACCGGCGTGACCCTGCCGGTCGACGCGGGCGGCTGCCTGAAATAGCGGTCCTTTCACGTTAGCCCGACGTCGACTTGTCGGGCTCCAAGGCTCTCCAAGGCTCTCCAAGGCACCCCGACAGGCCGACGTTCGGCCTCGACGGTGATACTCCAACCCTATGGACGGATTCAAAGGCCGCGGAGCGGTCATCACCGGCGGTGCGAGTGGTATCGGTCTGGCCACTGCCACGGAGTTCGCCCGCCGCGGTGCGCGCGTCGTGCTCGCGGATGTCGATAAGCCTGGGCTGGAACGGGCCGTGGCGGGGCTGCATACCGACGGGTTTGACGCGCACGGGGTGACGTGCGACGTCCGGCATCTCGACGAGATGGTGCACCTCGCGGACGAGGCGTTCCGTCTCCTCGGCCATGTCGACGTCGTATTCAGCAACGCCGGCATTGTGGTCGCGGGTCCGATCGCGCAGATGACCCACGAGGACTGGCGCTGGGTGATCGACATCGACCTGTGGGGCTCGATCCATGCCGTCGAAGCATTTCTGCCGAGATTGCTCGATCAGGGCACGGGCGGCCACATCGCCTTTACCGCGTCCTTCGCCGGCCTGGTACCCAACGCCGGCCTCGGGACGTATGGCGTTGCTAAATATGGCGTTGTCGGCCTGGCCGAGACGCTGTCCCGGGAGGTCAGGGACAACGGCATCGGTGTCTCGGTACTGTGCCCGATGGTTATCGAAACCAAGCTGGTCGCCAACTCCGAACGAATTCGCGGCGCAGATTACGAACTACCGGAAACGCCCGACGTGACCGGGGAATTCGGTCCGCTTCCCACGCAGGACGACGAGCTGGGTGTCCAAGACGTCGCGCGCCTGACGGCCGACGCCATTCTGGCCAACCGTCTCTACGTCCTGCCGCACGAGGCCGCCCGCGCCTCGGTCCGGCGGCGGTTCGAACGCATTGACCGCACGTTCGACGAGCAGGCAGCCGAGGGCTGGCGGCACTAACAGCGCCGAGCGCAAGGTCGCTCAGGTCCTCGCGTGCATCGCGGGGGTGTGCCCGATGATTCCGTCGGCTTCCAGCTCTGCGATCTCGGCGTCGGTCACGCCAAGGCCGACCAGCAGCTCGCGGTTGTGCTGCCCAAGCAGCGGCGCGGGCTGCCTGTGGAACGAGACGGGGCCGTCTGACAATCGCATCGGCACGGTGCTGAGCCTGGCCCGGCCGTTCACCGGGTGATCCACTTCTTCGAAAAAATCCCGAAACGTCAACTGCTCCAACTCCGTTTGACGATGCGGCTGCATCACTTTGGCCACCGGCACGCCGGCGTTCCAGAGGGTTGCGACGACGTCGTCGGCCGCACGATTTTGGCAATACGCGGCCAGTTGTTCATCGATCAGGTCTTCATGTGCGCGGCGCCCGGCCGCAGTCGACAGATTCGGATCGACTGCCCACGAAGGCGATCCGAGCGCATCGCACAAGTATCGCCATTGGTCGTCGGTCGCCACCGCGACCGCGACCCAATTGTCGGGCCGGCCGAATTCGTCGATGCCGGCGGTACGGTAGAGGTTCTGTGGGGCGGCCATCGGCCCCCGGTTACCCGCGCGGTCCAGCACTGCCCCGTAGGCGGAATACTCGATGATCTGCTCGGCGGAGATGCTGAGCGCGGCATCCACCATCGCCGCCTCGACGAAGACACCTTGCCCGGTGCGGCGGCGCTGCTCCAGGGCCAGGAGTAACCCGTTGAGTGCATGCACGCCGGCGTTCGGGTCGCCGAGGGAATACGGCTCGAAGGGAGGGCGGTCGGGATAGCCGGTCAGCCAGCTCAACCCGGATGCCGACTCGATGGCGTAGGCGAACGCGGGATTGTCGCGCCACGGCCCGTCGAGTCCGAATCCCGGCATTCGCAGCATCACGACGTCCGGCCGAATCGCCTGAACGGCTGCGAAATCCAGCCCGATCTGGTCGAGTACCCGTGGGGTGAAGTTCTCCACCACCACATCGCAGGTCGCGATGAGCCGACGCAAAAGCTCGCGGCCGCGCGGACTCTGCAGGTCCAGCGTCAGGCCCTTTTTATTGGTGTTGAGCGCCGCGAAGATCGGCGACTTCTCCCACCATTGGTCTTCGGTGATCGGTATGCCGGCGATCAGCCGGGTGCCATCGGGGCGACGGGCGGATTCCACGTGAATGACCTCCGCCCCGAGCATGGCCATAAAGTGGGTGCAGCAAGGACCGGCCCAGAAGGTTGTCATGTCCAGTATCCGGAGTCCACTGAACGGCAGCGGTTTTGCGTTCCTGGTTGGGTTCGGCCGCGGCGTCATGTCCGCGGCCCGGTAGCGGGCGGTGTGTTCACCCAGCCAGGGTGCCGGTTGCGGCTCGCGAAATTGTTCGGGCCGCATCCGGTACGGGTGCCCGGGCTGCTGGAATCCGTCACGCGGATTGCGCGCAAACGAGCCGCGGTCGCGGAAGTGGTCTAGCGACGCGACATTCGCGCCGTTCGCCACCGGCGCGTTGGGAATCCGGAATGCCGTTGCCAGATCGTGGATCTCGTCGGCTGGAGTGCTTCGGACCCACTCGTAGATCTCTTTGGCGTGAATGTTGGCCTGCTCGGTGATCGACAGCGCCGATCCCTCGTCGATCCACTCCGGGTGGCCAACCATCGCGCAGAGGTCGAACCACTGCTGTGCCGTCCCGCACCCGAGGTCTACCAGACCATCCTTGGCTTGGGCCACACCCGGCACCGTGAGACGGCGGGCGTCGCGCCAGGGGCGTCCGAGCATTTCGAAATAGCTGACCGGGTAGTAGGTCAGGCAGAGGATCTGTGTTTCCAGCATCGACAGGTCGACCAGTTGCCCCGCAGCACCGTCAGACCCGCGGCACCGCGACGCCAGCGTCGCGGCACTGGCATGGGCGCCCGCCAGATACTCACCGACCTGGCCGCCGACGAACACCGGCGCTCGTTCCGGCAGTCCGCGCCCCAGCCCGACGATGCCGCCGGACCACGCCTGCAGGGTGAATTCAGTTGCCGCCCGGTCGCGCCACGGACCGCCGAGGCCGAAGGGCGTGATCGAGGTGACGGTGAGGTGCGGGTACGCACTGTGGATCGCTTCAGGCCCAAAGCTTTTGTGTTGGGCTAGTTTCGAGCCGGCGGACCAAACCACCGCGTCGGCCGCCGCCAGCAGCTTGTGCACCATCTCGACATCGTCGGCGAGCTCCGCATCGGCGACGACGCTGTGTTTGGAACCCGCCAGATAACTGAACAACGCCCCGTCGGTGCCGGCCGGGATGACCGCTCCCGACGACGACCAACCGCGCAATGGATCACCTTGCGGTGACTCGACTTTGATGACGTCGGCGCCGCCGTCTGCTAGCAGCTTGGTGCAGTACGCGCCCGCTATTCCGGTGGACAAGTCGACCACCGTGTAGCCGGCCAGCGGCGGTTCGACCCGCGCTTCCTCCACTCACGCCTTCCAGAACGGGCTCACGGTCAACACTTCCGGACCGTTGGCGGTGATCAGAACCGCTTCCCGGCCGAACACTGCACCGACCCCCCGCTCCCAGACATAGCCGGTGACGGCAAGCACCATTCCCGGCTCCAGTCGTTCGTCGGCCGCGGTTTGCGGCAGGTGCGACGAAATGACCGGCGGGTCAAAGCCCATGCCCAAGCCCCGAGCCACCGGCATCGGCGGCGCCGGTTCTCCCGCGGCTTGATAGGCGGCGAGCAATTCGTCGGCGCGGGCGCCCGGCTGGCACGCTGCTATCAGCCGGGACCACACGCCATCCCAGCGCCTATACAGAGTTGAGACTTCTGGGCCATTCCGCGCCGTCCCGACAGGCCAGGTGCGCCCGACCTCACCCGCGTAGCCGCCGACCAACACCCCGGCCGAAAAAGCCACCAGGTCACCGTCATTAACGCGGCCGTCACCGTCGGCCCGTCGCCACGGATGTTCGCGGGAAGTGACCCACGCGACGTCCTGATTCGTTGGAGTGCTCACCCCGCCCGCGGCGGCGGATTCCAGCAGCGCGCCGGCGAGCGTTTGCTCGCGTACGCCGGACGCCAGCTCGGCCACCGCGACGGCCAAACTCGATTCGGCCACCGTGATGGCCTCCCGCAACGCGGCCACTTCCTCATCCGTTTTGATTCGCCGGGCCGCGCGCATCGCGAGTTCCCCGTCGACCAGCTCGGCGTTCGGAAACGCTGTCGGCAGCAATCGGGCGAAACCCGGTGACAGCGCATCGGTCCCGACGCGGCGGGCGGTGGCCGCGCCATCGATGCGCTGCAGCGCCGCGATAGTATTCACCGGATTCCACGAGATGCCGTAGAGGTTCTCGTGCGGGATATCGTCCGGAACGCCCTCATCCCACGTACTCAAGCAGGTGAATGGCTCCGGTTGCGCGCACCAGCACACAACCGGGGCCGAATGGCCGCGTACCAGCAACCCACAGCTGCGGTGCGCCCGTAACGTAGCGCACGTTGGCCTGGCGACCCAGGACCAGGATGTCGAGATCATGCGCGGCCATCTGATCCAGTGCCCGCTGACGTCGCCCCGACCGCAGCGTGCGATCGTCGGGCAGGACTTCAGTTGCCATAGGGGTCATACGGGTAGTCGGTCAATCGAATCACGCCTTCGTCGGTAATCACCAGAACCTCTTCGCTGCGGTAGCCGCCGGTACCGTCCTCCCACACCACCGGCTCGAGAACCAACACCATCCCGGCCTGAAGGACGTAATTCTCGTCGAACTCATCGCCGAGATCGGTTCCGATCATCGGCATTTCGGCGGCGTTCACCCCGATGCCGTGGCCCAGATAGAAATGCGGCAGCCAGGGCTTGCTACCACCGTTGGCCTTGATGGCCGCCCGGCCCAAATCGGCGGCGGTGACTCCGGCGCGCGCCACACCCAGCACGGCGGTGATGATCTCGAACCATCTGTCGAACTGCGCCTGTTGGCGCGGCGACGGGTCCCGGCCGACGATCCATGTGCGGCCGAAGTCCGAGCAATAGCCGCGGTAGGTGATGCTGACGTCCGTCCAGAGCACGTCACCCTCAGCCAGTTCGCGCTCGGTGCTCAGCAGCGGCAAAGCCAGGTCGCCGTGGGTCGTCCACACGCCCTCGGCCTTGCTCGGCGGCATCACCTGCCAGATCGGTTCCAGCATGCTGGCGGTGGCCCCCAACTCGAAGGCCTGTCGCATGAAGCTCGCCGACAACTCGCTCTGGCGGATGCCCGGGGCCAGACGCTTCTGGACCTCGACCATGGCCTCGTCGGTGATCCGGATCGCGGTGCGCATGCAGGACAATTCGTCCGGGGTCTTGATCGCCTTGGCGGCGCCGACAACCGCGGCCGCGTCGACGGGAGCTCCGTTGGGGAACAACACCTTCGACGCGCGCGACATGGCGCCGGTGAACTCATCGACCGCCGTCACCGCTCCGGCCGGAATCAGATCGGCCAGCACCCGCGCGAAATTGGTGACGCCTTCGTCGAATTCGAGGTAGACCGGCCCATGAAGATGATCGGCGGGCAGATCTGAATCCTGCGAGGCGCCTTCGCGAAACGGCAGGAACAGATGCGGCCATTCGTCGTCGGCGACGACCACGGCCACCGGTCGCTCGACGTAGGACAGCCCGGCGTCGCCGAGCGGCCAACTGGTGCCGGTGGCGTAGCACCACCGCGTTGTTGCCCAGCAGGATCATCGCGTCGACGCCGCGTTCGGCCATCGCGGCCCGAAGCCGAGCGCCGGTCTCCCGGCGCAGCCGGCCCAGGTCGGGTGTCTCGGGAATCACCAGGCTAGAGCTAGTGCCCGCATGCGCGAACGTTGTCATCGCGCCACCACTCGCAGACTTCACTAGAGCCCCAGGAATTTCGTGATATTGCCACTGACGATCCGTGCCGCGTCGGCCGGACCGACGGCGTCGACAACGGCCGCCAGCGATTTCTCGGAATAGCCGTAGGTGCTTTCGTTGTGCGGATAGTCGCTGGACCACATCACCTTGTCCACGCCGATCTGGTCGATCAACTGCAGCCCCAGCGGGTCGACCATGAACGATGCGCTCATGTGGTTGTCCCAGTAGTAGCGCACGTCGTGCTCCAGCGGCCGGTTGAACATGTGCTGATAGGACGCCACCAGGTGCTCGGCGTCTTGCAGCGCCCACGGCACCCAGGAGATGCCGCCCTCGAACCAGCCGAGTCGCAGCGCCGGGTGCTGGTCGAGGATTCCGCCAAAGATGTACTTGGAGAACGTTTCCCGGAACCCATCGATGTTTATCATCATGCCGACGACGAGGCCGTTGAACTCGGTCGGGGTCTTCGGCGGGGTTTCCCCGATGTGGTGAGTGACCGGAAGGCCGGCGGCCTCGATCTCGTCCCAGACGGGCCTCATGCTCGTGCTCGCGTAGTCGATCACGTTGCCGTCGTCGTCCTTGCCCGGGTTCAGCGGCATCAGGAACGTCTTGAGCCCCAACGATTTCAATTCTTCGAGCGTTTGCCGGGTACCTTGCGGATCCCACCAGTTGATCAGCCCGACACCGTAGAAGTGGCCACCCGAGCGCTCTTGCAGCTCCGCGATGTATTCGTTGTAGATGCGGAACACAAGTTCGCGAAGTTTCTTGTCCGGGTAGTGGAAAAGCGCCAGGACCGCGTTGGGGAATGCCAGTTCTTTTTCGACGCCGTCGTCGTGCAACTCCTGGATCCGGGCCTCGATGTTGTCGGTTGCGGCCCCGGGTAGCTCGTCGTACTGCATCAGCACCGCGCTGAAATCGCCGGGCAGGAACGACTGGCCCTTGCGCCCTACCTGATAAGCGCCGTCCTCGTACCAGATCCGCGGGGCTTTGTCCTTGAGCTCGTCCGGGAAGCGTTCATAGAAGATGTCGGCGGCCAGCGAAATGTGATTGTCCGCGGAGAAGACCACAGTGCCTTCCGGCAGGCCCACATCGCTGTCCGCGGCATGCCCGCGGCGATCTTTCGGTGCGCCGTATCCCCCGGGCGGATAGAACGAAACGGTGCTTGTCGGCGTTGACATTGTTGACCCTCCAGTCGGATCGGCATTTTCGACAATAGTCATCTCGGGCTGATCAATAAACTCCGCTTACCGGGGCCCTACCACTTCACTGGCAGTTCGTAGACGCCGTAGGCGAGCCGGTCATGCTTGAACGGGACCTCCTCGAACGGAACCGCCAGTTCCAATGTGGGAACGCGACGGAACAGTGTGCCGAAGACGATTTGCATCTCGGCGCGGGCGAGTTGCTGACCCACGCACTGATGCCTGCCGTAACCGAACGCGACATTGCGGTCGGCGCCAGAGCGGTGCAGATACAGCCGATCCGGTTCGGTGAACGCCTGCGCATCCCAGTTGGCCGGAGCCAGGTCGATGATGATGCCTTCGCCGGCGCGGATGACCTCTCCGCCGATGTGGATGTCGTCGACGGCGACGCGACGCTGGCCGTTCTGGATGATGCTCAAGTAGCGAAGCAACTCTTCGACCGCGTTGGCCACGATCTTGGGGTCTTCGGCATCGCGGATGACGGCCACCTGCTCGGGATTTTGCAGCAGCGCGAGCACGCCGAGCCCGATCATGTTCGCGGTGGTCTCGTGCCCGGCGATAAGCAACCCGGTAGCCAATTGCGCGGCTTCCTTGACGCTGAGTTCACCGGCTTTGACCCGCTCCGCGAGGTCGGACACCGCATCCTCGGCCGGGTTTTCGATCTTGGCCTCGACCAGTTGCGCAAGGTACTTGAACAGGCTCGTCGCACCTTTGGCGGTGTCCTCGCCCGTGGCAAACCGCGCCAGCCCGACGTTGGCGTGGTGCTGAAACATCTCGGCGTCCTCGTAAGGGACTCCGAGCAGCTCGCTGATCACCACCGACGGGACCGGCAGGGCGATCGCGGCGACCACGTCGGCCGGCTGCGGCCCGGCCAGCATCGCGTCGATGCTCTCGTCGGTGACCTGCTGGATGGCCGGGCGCAGACCTTCCACCCGCTTGAACGTGAACGGCTTCGAGAGCATCCGCCGGAATCGGGTGTGCTCTTCGCCATCCGACGTGAAGACCGATCGCGGGCGCTTGTGCACCGTGGACAACATGCCTTCGTTCCAGTGCGGAAAACCGGGCAGCCGGTCATCGACGCTGACCCGGGCATCGGAGAACAGCTCGCGCACCGCCTCGTGGCCGGTGATGAGCCACGGGGTGCTGCCGTCCCAGATCCGCACCCGCGACAGCGGCTTGCTCTCCGCAAGGGCCATGACGTCAGGCGGCGGGGCGAACGGGCAGCCCGGGTTCCTTGCCATCGGGTAATCCGGGGCTTCGGAGGCCGCCTCGGTCGCGCTGCTGGTGAGTGTGTCCGACATGTCTCTCATTCCTCGATATGGATGGCCAGTGCCGGACATGCCGCAGCCGCCCGGCGCGCGCCGTCGGCCTGCTCGGCCGACGGGTTCGTGACGAGCAGGACGACGACACCGTCCTCGTCCCGTTGATCGAACACGTCGGACGCATTCATCACGCAGTTTCCCGACGATGCGCAGACATCCTGGTCGACAGTCACTTTCATAGGCATACTTTCGGCAGCAAAGTCTTCACTCGTACGGAGTCACGGGAGCCAACCACAGGCCCACGATCGCGTCGATGAGGCCGGATCCGGCAGCCCGCCAGGAACGTTGGGACATTGACCTGCCTGCGCCGAGCCTATGTTCGCGATCGGCGCAGGTATGCATCAACAGGTTTCGGGCCATGATGTTGCGTTCGTAACGCACGTCGGCCGGGAGATTGGGCAGACAGTGGTTGAATCCGTCGACGACCTGAACGAGCGACGGCGAGCTAAGTGCACCCTTGACCACGACGTTGTAATACGCGGGATCGGTCATCGCCTGCGCCGCAAAGCGCGCATACCAGCTGGGGTTGCCGAGAGCGGCCAGGTGTTCAGTCAAGGGACGCACCAGGCAGGCCACCCATCCCCGCAACTCGGCGGAGTCATCCGAAGCAATGAGGTCGGCCACCATTTGCTCGCGAAGCTCTTCAACGGGTCCACGGTGCTTCTGCTCGATGGCGCGTACGAGATCTGCTTTGGTGCCGAAGTGGTAGCCCACCGCGGCGTTATTACCTTGGCCTGCCGCTTCGCTGACCTGCCTGTTGGACACCGCGAAAACACCGTGCTCGGCATACAACCGCTCGGCGGCCACCAGGATCGCCTCCTGGGTGGAGCTGGCGCGCTCGGTGCGAACGGCCCTGCCGACTGCGGTCACCCAGCCAGTCAACCGCGCGTTGCGGTTTAAGTCAAGCGCTTGATTTAATTTCGTGCGTTACGCCTCCGGAATGCCGCCCATGCTCCCGTGCACCACAGCGCCCAGATCACCAGCAGCGGCTGGAACAGCAGCCGGATTCCCCGCGCGAGGTCGGAGTCGAGCCCGAAAGCATTGGCATGCGTGACGAATTGGGAGATGTTGCCGGGAAATACCAGAACGAAGAAGGCCGCGACGACCCATCCGACCGGCACTCGCCACCGGGTGAGCAGCACCAGGGCGGCTCCGAGAACGATCTCCACCACGCCCGAGGCGACGACGACGAAGTCGGTGTTCAACGGCAGCCAAGGCGGCACCTGGGCGTAGAAGGCGGTTCGGGCGAAGCTCAGATGACTGACCCCGGCGAATATCAGGAAGACGCCGAGAAGTAGACGCGCGATAGTTCGCGGCAGGGCGCGGGCGCCGGTCATGCCTCGCGTTTCTTAGACCGGACAACCTTGCCCGCCGACGTCCCGCCGTCCACCGGCAGAACCGTTCCGGTGACGTAACACGACCGGTCACCGGCGAAATACAGGGCCGCCTCGGCGACATCGCGGGTCGTGCCCTCGCGCTTCAGGGGCCGGTCGGCCCGCATCGTCTCGCGGATGGCCGCCTCGTACCGCGCGAGCTCCGCGGGATCGACGTTAACGCGCCGACGTCGCCACGATCTGCGTGGGTATGTTTCCCGGCGCGATGGCGTTGACCCGAATCTCGTGATACGCCAACTCAATTGCCGCGGACTTGGTGAACTGGATGACCGCCGCCTTTGACGCGCGGTAGGTCATCACGCCGCCGCCGGCCTGGATCCCGCCTATCGAGGTCATGTTGATGATGGATCCCCCGCCGTTGGCGGCCATATGCCGAGCGGCATCCCGGGTACCCACCATCACACCCAGCACGTTGACCGCCATGATGCGGTGAAAATCGGCGAGGTCGTCGTCAAGCAATCGATGCATGGCCGCCGAAACACCGGCGTTGTTCACCATGACGTGCAAACCACCGAATTTCTCGACCGCGGTAGCGACCAGCGCCCCGACCTGTGCCGGGTCGGAGACGTCCGTGCGCTTGAAGATGGCGTCCGGGCCGGACGCGGCGGCCAGAGCCTCGCCCTTGTCGGTGTCGACGTCGGCGATGACGACCCGCGCACCCTCGGCCGAGAAGCGCTCCACGATGCCCCGACCGATTCCCGCTGCCCCACCGGTGACGATGGCCACCTTGCCATCCAGTTCGTTGACCACACGAGGAGTTAATCGGCGCCAGCCCGGTTAAGTCAAGCAGCTGATTTAAACGGGGCGAGCGGTATCAGCTTTGCGTAGCTATGTGTGAGGGCTATCGGTGAGGCGGAAACGCGTGCCGAAGTTCGGTATAAGCACAGACCAGGGCATCAAGCGTGAAGCCCCTGTTGAGCCCACTCGGGTTAGGAAGCACCCAGGCCGCTGCTGCGGCGAATCGATCCGGGTACAAGCCCCAGCCGATATCTGACCGGCCGACCATGGCCGCCAGGGCGCGTTTTCCGAGAAAGGCGATCACCCGCGGTGCGTAGCGACGCATCGTCGCCTCGAATTCGGGGCGAGCTTGCCTGAATTCCGCCGCTGACACCTCGTCGGCACGTTTGGTCGGCCGGGCGACCACGGCCGTTATGCCGCAGCCATATTCGAGCAACCGGCGCTCGTCTTTCGGCTGCAGTCGCACATCGGTGAAACCTGCGAGATGCAGGACCGGCCAGAACCGGTTGTTGCGATTCGAGAAGTTATGACCGTCGGCGGCGGCAGTGGCCGCGGGGTTGATGCCGCAGAAAACCACATCCAGGCCGGCGGCGAGAATGTCCGATTGATATTCGGTCAATCCGACCCGCTGCCCCGCTCGCGCATGCATAGCCTCGACTGTTCGGTAGATCGCACCACCCCCGGACGATAGCCCTGCCATATTCTTGCGCCTGTCAGCGGTTGCGTTCGGCCCGACACCCGAGCACCGTATAAGCCGCCGGGAGAGGGATCGACGAAGACGAGGAGCGCTCAATGCCTGTGCTGCCCACTGCCGGGGTCCCACTCGACAGCGCACAGCTGACCAGGCGCGGGTTCATCGCGGCAGGCATCGCCGGTGGTTTCGCACTGGCCGGCTGCAGCCAATCCAGCACCTACGCCACGAGCAGCTCGGGCAAGATGGCCGCCGCCATCGCCGCGGCCGAGGCGGCCCGGCCCCACAGCGGCCGCACCGTGACCGCCAGCCTGACTGCGCAACCGGCGCAGATCGACCTGGGCGGGCCGATCGTCCATACCCTGGCCTATGGCAACACGATCCCTGGACCGCTGATTCGGGCCAATATCGGCGACGAACTGGCGGTGACCGTCGCCAACCGGCTCGACTCGGCGACATCCCTGCACTGGCACGGGATCGCGCTGCGCAACGACATGGACGGCGCGGCCCCCGCCACCCCGAATATCGATGCCGGCCAAGACTTCACTTACCGCTTCTCCGCCCCCAACGCGGGGACCTACTGGGGCCATCCGCACGTGGGCCTCGAAGAAGACATGGGACTCTACCTTCCGGTGATCATCGACGATCCGACCGAGGCCGGGAGCTATGACACCGAATGGATTGTCATCCTGGATGATTGGACTGACGGCGTAGACAAGTCTCCGCAACAGATTTTCGACGAACTCACCGACTTCAGATCCAGCGTGCCGAACGCGCCTGGCTCGAGCCCGACACTGGGAGCAACCTCGACGACGGCGACGCCCCCTTCGACAACAACGACAACGACAACTGGCACCAGCACGACGACCGCGGCGACCCCGAGCGCGGGGGCGACGGGCACGCCCGGAATGCCAGAGACCGGTGGCGGCGAAAGCAAGCTTCTCGGCGGCGACGCCGGAGACATCCCTTACCCGTACTACCTGATCAATGGCCGAATTCCAGCGGCTTCCACGACTTTTAACGCGAAGCCGGGTCAGCGAATCAGGATCCGCTTCATCAATGCCGGCTCCGATACGGCGTTTCGCGTTGCGCTGGCCGGCCATTCGATGACGGTCACCCATACCGATGGCTTCCCCGTGGTGCCCACCCAGGTCGACGCACTGCTCATCGGGATGGCCGAACGGTACGACGTCATCGTGACCGCCGCTGACGGCGTATTCCCGCTGGTCGCACTCGCCGAAGGTAAAGACAACTTCGCGCGTGCGCTGCTGTCCACCGGAGCCGGCAGCGCACCCGACCTGGGGTTTGAACCGGCCGAACTCACCAAACGAGTGGGCACCATCGAGATGTTCACTGCCACATCACCCGTCAACTTAGGCCCGGCTGAGCGCGGCCTCGACCTGCCCGTCGTACTGGGCGGCGACATGGCCAAATACGAATGGACGATCAACGGCGAACCGTACGACAAGACCAATCCCCTGCATGTCCAACTGGGCCAGCGGCCGACTCTGACATTCGACAACCGCACGATGATGTATCACCCAATACATCTGCATGGGCACACTTTTCAGATCATCAAGGCCGACGGCAGTCCTGGGGCCCGTAAGGACACCGTCATCGTGCTGCCCAAGCAGAAGATCGACGCCGTCCTGGTTGCCGACAACCCTGGTCTGTGGCAGCTGCACTGCCACAACACTTACCACCAGGCAGCCGGGATGCAGACCCGGCTGGACTACGTGTTCTGAGCCGCTCGAGTTGCCGCGTAGAAGTCCAGCAGCAACTCATTGACCACAGATGATTGCTCGATCTGCGGGCAATGGCCGGCACCGTCGACCACCACCGACCGCGCACCTTCGATCTGCCCGGCGATCTCGGCGGCCCAGCCGGCCGGGAGCAGTTTGTCGCCTCCCCCTTCGACGAGGATCGTGGGCGCGCCGATGCGCTCGTAGGCGCGTGCCGTCGAGGGGGTTCCAGACTGCGCCGCGTCCGGCCGACGGAATCGGGCGGCCGCCACCGCTTCCCATGCTCCCGGCGCAGTGCTCGACTCGTAGCGGCGTCGCACATACTCTTCGTCGGCCGGGTAGCTGGGGCCGTAGAACAGCGCCTCGACGATGCTCCGCATCGCCGGCAGCGTCGCGTCGTACTGCTGAAGCGCCTCGAAGTGTCGATTCTGCTGGATCTGCCCGCCGCCGCAGATGATCGCCAGGCTGCGGACCGGCAACAGCGGCGCTTCCGACGTGGTATCGACGAGCAGGTTGATCGCACCCATCGAGTTGCCCGCGAAATGCGCCGATTCGATGCCCAGGACTTCACAGAAGCGCGCCACATGCCGAATCCGCATGCCGCGGCCGTCGACGAAATCGATGACCTTCGCCGACCCGCCGAACCCGAGCATGTCCGGAGCCAGCACGCGGTGGCGTTCGGCCAGAGCGGTGATGTTGCGTTCCCAGCCGAGTTCGGCGCTGGCGCCGAATTCACCGCCGTGCAGCAGCACCACCGGATCGCCGTCGCCGGCCTCCAGGTAGCTGGTGGTCAGCCCGTCGACGAGCGTGGTCTTGCGTTCGAATTGCATCACTTGATCGCGATCGGATTCACCGGCGAACCAACGGCTCCAACGACTCTCAGGGGAGGGGCAACGAGCTGGAACTCGTAAACGCCGTCGGCCGCACAGTCATCCGCCAGCGCCTTTAGATCCCAGTACTCGCCGAACATCATCCCCATGTCCCGCAGGCAGAGCAGGTGCAGGGGGAAGGTAATCCCCTCGACCCCGGATATCAGGTCCTCGACCTGGAGGTTGTCGGCTGCGACTGCGGCGATCTCGTGATCGTGTAGCCACGACGCGCATCGCCAGTCCAGCCCCGAGTAGCCTTCCGTCTTGTTGCCAGTCATGAGAAAGCTTGTCCACCAACCGGTTCGAATCAAGAGTATGTCGCCACGTCCGACAACCACATTCTGAGCCCGCGCCACGTCGTCCAACTCTTCCGGCGTGATGGGGTTCCCTTCCGCGAGGAAGACATCCGCGCCCCGGTGGCGAACCAGGTCCAGCAACACACCTCGCGAGGTGATGCCCTTGCCGTCGACCTTGTCGATGCCGCAATGGTAGGCACCCATGCTTGTCACCGAGTCCGCCGGAAAACCGTTGTACAGCTTGTCTTCGTAGTAGACGTGCGACAGCGCATCCCACTGGCTGGCTGCCTGCAACGGCATGATGATGATGTCGTCGTTGAAGCGGAAGGGATTGTCTGCGGTCATGTAGCCACTCAGCTGCTTCGCCAACGGGTTACTCGCCCAGCCGGGCCCGTACTTGGCCAGCGTGTTCGCATCGCCGCCGTCGACGGTCATGATATGGACTGGGTTATGCCGAAACTCGAAAGCGCCCTGCGGACCTGACGCACCGAAGTCCACGCCGAGCGGAAACACCTTCCCATGCCGGACCAGACTCGCGCCCTGCGAGACCTTGTCCGCGGTGATGAAGTTCAGCGTGCCAATCTCATCGGCGTCGCCCCAGCGCCCCCAGTTGGAGACCTCACGAGCCACCCGCCGAAAGTCGTCCAAGCCGGCCTGGTTCATCTGGATGGCGCTCCTTCCTGCCCTTCTGCGAGCTCACCTGCGATCGCAGCGCCGATGTTACCGCCGTCCACCCATACCACCTGCCCGGAAATATAGCTAGCTGCACGACTATTCAGAAACACGAGCACCGCCGCCTGCTCGGCGGGCTCGCTGACCCGGCCCAGCGGCTTGGGGATGTCATCTAGAAATCCCTGACCGTACGCGGTCCGCAGCTGATCAAGGATGGCGGTTTCGGTCACCCCCGGCCCGGTGCAGTTGATACGGACACCGCGAGTGCCCAGCGGCGTGGCGCTTCGCATGGTGTAGAAGATGATCGCTTCTTTGGACAGCTGGTAGCCGGTGCCCAGCGTGTCTGGATTGTCACGACACCAGTCGATGCCCTCTTGCATCGTCGACGTATTGAGCAGCGGCGCCACATCGCCGCCGTGTTCCCGGTATCCGGCCGCAGCGAGCGAAGACACGCTCACGATCGCCGAGCCCGCGGGCATCAGGGGGACCAACGCCTCGGTGAACTGGCGCAGACCCAGAAAGTTGATCGTGACAACAAGCTCCGGGTCGCCGATCCCAGAGGAGACACCGGCGATGTTGAATAGCGTGTCGACGCGGCCGCCGATAGAGGACGCCGCGCGGTCGATCGACTCAGAGTCGGCCAAGTCAACCTCACGGAAATCGCTGAGCTCGTAGGTCGGTCGGCGCTTGTCCAGCCCGATCACGTCCGCCCCGAGTTCGATGAGCTGCCGGGCGACATGTTCGCCGATGCCAGACGCGCATCCGGTCACCACCGCACGGCGGCCGTCGTAGCGCCACAGTTCTTCGATTGGTCGCAACCGGCTTCCCGCGCTTCCTTTCACGGACCTTCCGTTGTCACTTCTTCTGCTCACCCTTTACGTTCTGCTCGTCCTTTGCGCGCTGCGCAGCCTGGACCCGGCCCTCGTTGATCTCCGCCATGGCTTCGGGAATCTCGCTGGCGGTGAAATTGCCGCCGCGCCCGGTGGGCAGGCCGCCGAACGAGTAGTTCTCGTCGAACGGCGGCGCCGTCGGTTCGGGGCGCCGCGCCTCGACCTTCTCGATGACCGGCGCCAGCCGCCTGGCTTTTTCGGCCACGGCCTTATGGTCGCGCTCGATGAACTCCGGTAGCACCTCTTTGCCCATCAGCTCAATGGATTCCATGGTGCCCTCGTGGCTGCGCGGGTTGAGCAGCAGGATGATCTCGTCGACACCGCTCTCCTCGTAGCCACGCAGGAATTCACGCACGGTGGCCGGAGTGCCGATCGCCCCGCGCCCGGGACCGTAGGCCAGCGTCGGGTCCTTCTCGACCTCCTCGAGGTAGCGTTCCCACACCCCGGTGCGCCCGGGGGTGTGCACACCGGTCATGTAGTAGTGCATGATCCCGAACGAGAAGAAGCCGCCGCCCTGCCCGAGCCGTTGCAACGCCTGGTCTTCGGTCTTGGCGACCATCATCGACAGGTCGCCGCCGATGGCCAGGATGTTCGGATTGATCTGCGGCGTCACCGGTACGCCGTTCTCCTCGAACTCCTTGTAGTAGCCGTTGACCCGTTCGGTCAGCGGCCCGGGTCCGGTGTAGGCGAAACTCAAAGCACCGATGCACTTCTGGGCGGCCATCTGCACGCTGGCCGGGCGCGTGCAGGCGACCCAGACCGGCGGATGCGGCTTCTGCATCGGCTTGGGGATCACGTTGCGGGCCGGCATCTCGATGTGCTCGCCCTTGAATCCGGTGAACGGCTCCTCGATCATGCAGCGGATCGAAACCTCCAGGGCCTCTTCCCATTGGGCGCGCTTGTCGGCGGGATCGATGTTGAATCCGCCCAGTTCGCCGACGGAGGACGACTCGCCGGTCCCGAATTCCACACGTCCATTGGAGATCAAGTCAAGGGTGGCAATGCGTTCGGCGACCCGGGCGGGATGATTGACCGCGGGCGGAAGGTGCATGATGCCGAATCCCAGCCGGATGTCCTTGGTTCGCTGGCTGGCTGCGGCCAGAAACATCTCCGGGGCGGTGGAGTGGCAGTACTCCTCGAGGAAATGGTGCTCGGTGAGCCAGACGGTGGAGAACCCGGCCTTGTCCGCGGCCTCCACCTCGTCGAGGCAATCCTGCAGCATCATGCGCTCGTCGTCGGGCACCCATGGGCGCGGTAGCGCGAATTCGTAGAACAGCGAGATCTTCATTCGTACCTCCTATGAGAAATAAGGGTGTGGTTGGCCGGCTCTGCGCCGGCCTTTCCTGCAACGTGTTTCGCGGCGACAAAGCCGAAGGTCATGGCCGGTCCGATGGTGGCACCCGCGCCGGCGTAGCTGCGGCCCATCACCGCGGCGGAGGTGTTGCCCACCGCGTACAGGCCCGCCACCACCGAGTCATCCGGGCGCAGGACGCGAGCGTGTTCGTCGGTGAGCAGACCTCCTGAGGTCCCGAGGTCGCCGAGCACGATTCGAAACGCGTAGTACGGCGGATCACCCAGCGGATACAAGTTGGGGTTGGGCAGGGTCGGATCGCCGTAGTAATTGTCGTAAACGCTGTCTCCGCGGTTGAAGTCGTCGTCGTGACCCTTGTGTGCCAACTCGTTGAACCGGCGCGCCGTCTCCCGGAGCTGTGCTGCCGGCACGTCGATCTTGGTTGCCATGTCATCCCAGTTCGTCGCCGCTTTGACGACGCCCGACTCGAGCCACGCCGCCGGGACCTTGCGCCCGGTTGGCACCGGCGCGAAAGGAACCTTCGGGATGGGCAGGTGGCCCCCGACGACGTAGCGGTTGAAGGACCGATGATCGGTGATGAGCCAGCATGGAATGTGGGTGACACCGGTCCTTTGCCCGTCGATCATCGCGTGACCGAAGTCCATGTACGGCGCCGCCTCGTTGATGAACCGATTGCCGGCGCCGTTGACGATGAACTGGGCCGGCATCATCCGCTCGTTGAGCATGAATTGCATTCGGCCGTCGGGCCATTGGATGGCAGGGAACCACCAGGCTTCGTCGAGCAAGTCGGTTCCGGCCCCAACTCTTTCGCCGGCGCGGATACCGTCGCCCATCGCGGCCGGATTGCCGAAGCTCCAGTCCTGCTCGACCTCCGGTAGCAGTTCCTTGCGCCAAGCCAGGTCGTGGTCGAAGCCCCCGGACGCCAGGATAACCCCGTGCCGAGCTCCGATCCGCTCATTCCCGCCGTCCTTTTCAACCAACGCGCCGATCACCGATCCGTCAGCGTCAGTGATCAATTCGGTCATTGGTGTGTCCAGCCACAGCGGAATTCCGTGCTCCCGCATCGCTAGCCGCAGCCGAGCCACGAGCGACTGTCCGATCGCAGCCATCCGCTCGCCGAACACCCGCGCCCTGACCATGCGCGCAATCAACTTGAGTAGGACACCCTTGCCCGCCCAAGACTGCCTGATCCGGTAGAACGATCGCAGCTCCTTGGGGCCCAGCCAGATTCCCCTGGGCGCAAGGGCCAACGGCGCGAGTAACTTCTGTTCGTCGGGGCCCAGCTTGCGCAGATCGATCGGCGGCACGTTGATCGTGCTACCGAGTTCGGAACCGCCCGGCAACTCCGGATAGTAGTCGGCATAGCCGGGCTTCCAGACGAACTCGAGCCATCCGGACAGCCCTTCCAGAAACTCCAGAGTTTTCGGCGACGACTCGACGTACTGCCGTATTCGTGCATCGCTAACCAGACCGCCAGTGATCTGATGCAGGTACTCGACAACGCCCTCCGGCGAGGGCACGTAGCCCGCCCTGCGCTGCGAGGGCGCTCCGGGAACCCAGATGCCACCGCCTGATAGGGCAGTGGAGCCACCGAAATGGGAGGACTTCTCAATCACCAACACGCTCAGACCGGAAGCCGTTGCCGTCAGCGCCGCGGTCATGCCGCCACCGCCGGACCCGACGATGAGTACGTCGACCGTGTGATCGAAGGCAGGCATGTCGGTGGTCATTTCGGAAGGGCCGTCCTGATGGCGAAGCCGGCGATCAGTTCGGCGACCGGCCGGTAGTAGCGCACGGTGGTCCGGTACGGCCCGGCGGTCGCGAGCGCTGCGAAAGCGGCTATCCAGGTTCGGAATTCGTGGGCGGACCCGCCGCCCTCATGTAAAACGGACGAGTTGGACCATTGATCGAATTCGGCAATGCGTCCCTCGTCGATGATCTCCAGGACGCGATGGTCCCACTCCGGATTGAGCGGTTGTAGGTCGCTATCGCCGCCGGCGAAGCTCCTGGCCGCCTCCATCACGGCGGTCTGGCGGGCTTGCCGCTGCTCCGACGTCATCGGCACGCCGTGCACGATGCGCGGCAACGCTGCTGCGGGAGCCGTTGCCAGTGTCGGCACCGGGGGGCTGTGGGAAAGCCCGCCGGATCCGACCACCAGGACTCGCTTGTCCAGCGGAGCCAGATGGTTACCGACCGCGGTACCCAGTGCGCGGCAACGATGTAACGGTCCCAGCGGCTCCGCAATCGCGTTGATGAAGATCGGGATCACCGGACGCGAGACGGCGTCGCCGAAGAGCTTCTCCAAGCGGCTGGACGGTGCCGTGATCCACATCCATGCTCGCCGAAACCGCGACGTCGACCCCGGAATCGAGGACAGCTTCCGCGCAGGCCGCGGCGATGCCTTCGGGAACGTTGAGGGGGCCCGCATGGGTCCCATAGTCGCCGACGCCGTTGGCGCTGGTGCCGATGCAGAACGGCGGCATCGACTTGTAGAAGAACCCGTTGTAGTGATCCGGCGAAAAGATGACGACGAGTTCGGGATCGTAATCCTGGACGAATTCTCGCGCCCGCCCGATCGCGCCATCGATATCGTCAAGCAGATCCCGCGACGGCCCCGGTAGATTCAGCAGCGGGCTGTGCGACATACAGCACAGAGCCAGTGGCACTTTGGAAATCACCCCCTCCCGGGGTGAGCGCAAGCGCCTCAAGCAGCGAGGTACTCAGGTCGGGCGCGAGCTGGGCGATGCAGGCCCCCGCGATGCATCGGTCGGGGCGCAGGAACAGCACCGATTCCTGGTGTGTGTCGAACCACCCTTTGACGTCACCGGTGCAATCTCCCACGATCAGTACCTCGGGATCTTCGGGATCGGCGGGGTCCGTCCAGTGCAGCTGAGTCGATGGCCGCAGGGCGACGAAGCGCGCGCCCAATGCTTTCCAGTTCGCGAACGATTCATTGCCGAGAATCTTGCGCGGATTGTTGTTCCAGCACAGCACCGCGAACCATGGCCCCAACACGTCGTCCAACAGCACGTTCTGCTGGGTGCGGGTGTCGACGCGCGGCTGAATGAACAGGGTGCCGACGGGCGAATCGGGTCGCCGCGGGGCCCGATCGATCGAATGGACGACGGCTCCTTGCTCGTAGCGCGGCATCGGCTTGAACCGCATTTCCAGCACATAGCGCTTGAGCGACGGAACAATTGACGCCGAACGCACCAGTAGGTCGCGCGCGGTGGCTACGCGGCGGTTGGTGGGCGAGATGACGCGACCCACCATGGTGGACAGGTCGATCATCGCGCGGGCGTGCTTGCGCCGCTCCGCATCGTAGCTGTCCAGCAGTCCGTCGCCGGCCCGGCCACTGACGACCGCGGCGAGCTTCCAACCCAGGTTGGCCGCATCCCGGATGCCGCTGTTGTAGCCCTGCCCCTGCCATACCGGCATCAGGTGCGCGGCGTCCCCGGCCAGCAGCATCCTGCCGCTGCGGAAAGCACTGGCGATCCGTGAGTGGTGCGTGTAGACCCGACGCCGGATCACGTCGACCCGGTCGGGGTGCGGCACCATCCGCGCCAGCATCCGCGTTAGAAACGCGGGGTCCTCGGCCTGCTCGTCGGACTCGTCGGCGTGAATCATGAACTCGAACCGGCGAATGCCGTGCGCGATCGAGATGGAGGCATAGGGGCGTTCGGGGTCGGCGCCAACCTCACTGTTCGGATGGCCCAGTGGGTCATTCGCGACATCGACGACCAGCCACCGCGTCGACGACGTCGTGCCGTCGAATGTCACTCCCATCATTCCGCGGGTCGCGCTGCGGCCACCGTCGCAGCCGACGACGTAACGCGCCCGCACACTGGATGTTGCACCTTCGTCGCCGGCGGAGCGACCGATCTCGACCGTTACCGCATCTGCGTCTTGCGCAGCACGAGGCCATGGGACTGTCCCAGCGCACCTCGACGGACTCGAATCGTTCCAGACCACGCAGCAGTTCGGCGTCGACCAGCGGCTGGACGAAGCCGTTGCGCTTGGGCCAGCCGAAACGCGCGTCAGGTGGCGCCATTTCGGCAAGGATCCGGCGCTGGGCGTCGAAGAAACGCAGAATCTGATTGGGCACCGTATGGGGCAGCACGCGGTCGACCAGCCCGATCGACTGGAAGGTGCGCAACGACTCGTCGTCCAGTCCGACCCCACGCGGGTAGTCGATCAGCGAGGCGCGCTCCTCGACCACGAGCGTGCGGATACCTTGTTGGCCAAGAATGTTCGCCAGGGTGAGCCCGACCGGGCCTGCGCCGACGACGAGCACATCGACAACCTCGTCGGCATCAAGGTCTGGCGCGGATCTGCCCATCAGCGTCCCAGCAGGAAATCGAGATGCAGGCGATTGAAAGTCTTTGCGTCCTCGTACTGCGGCCAGTGGCCGCAACCCGGCATTACTTCGAATCTCGCACCCGGAATCATCGACGCCATCCGCCGGCCCTCGGTCACGTCGGCAGTCGGATCGTCACTGGTCCAGAGCACCAGCGTGGGCGCGGTGATCGAACCGTACTCGGCCGGGCCGAGGATGTTCCGCGTCCGGATCTCGGGATCCTGCAACGCCATGATGTCGCGCATGGCACCGACGAATCCGGGCTGCCGGTAGATCCGTTGGCGGCTGGCGACCAAGTCGTCGTAATCCTTTGACTTGTCAGCCATCAACCACTTGATTCGCGCCTGCACCGTCTCCCACGTCGGTTCCTCGGCGGCCGCCATGGACAGCGTGATGATCCGCTGCATCACCACCGGGTCGGCCTGAGAGCCACCGGCCGTGTTGAGCACAAGCCGCTCCACCAGGTCCGGATGATCTGCAGCGGTGCGCGCGGCCACCCAGCCGCCGAGGGACTCCCCACTCAGGTAGAAGCGACTGGCCCCGATGGTGTGCAGCACAGCCAAAAGGTGGTCGACGTAATGGCTGACCTCCAGCGGATGGTCCGGCTTGTCGGTGTAGCCATGGCCCAGCATGTCGATCGACCAGGTCCAGAAGTGCTCGGCGTGGGCCGCCAAGTTGCGGACGTATGCCTCGGCGTGACCACCGGAACCGTGCAGCAGCATCAGCACCGGTTTGGCCGGGTCGCCGGCACGGAGATAGCGGGTCCGGACTCCCGCCGCGTCCAGGTATCCCTGCTCAAACGCGACGCCCTGGAGATCGCTCCATACGCTCTCGAACTCCGCCACTCGCCCGCCCAAGTCCTCTCTGGCCACTCCACTGTGGGAAACACGGCCTCGATTTCAAGCGACGGCTGTGCTAATATCGCACGCTAATGTGCGTTATACGTAAAGCTTCTCGCTCCGGTGGGGGTCTGTCAAGGCCGTGACCGGTTCGCAAACCCTCGCCAGGGGACTCAGTGCGCTGCAGTTGGTGGCGGCCTCCCCGACCGGGCTCACCGTGCAACAGCTCGCCGATCAGGTAGGCGTGCACCGGACGATCGCATACCGTTTGCTCTTGACGCTGGCCCAGTTCCGGCTGATTAACAAGGGCGAGGACGGGCGTTACCGGCCGGCGGCCGGCCTCGCGGTGCTCGGCGCCTCGTTCGACCGCAACGTCCGGCAACTGAGTCTGCCGACACTGCGCGCGCTGGCCGATGACCTCGGCACCACCGTCTCGCTGCTCGTCGCGGAGGGCGACCAGCAGGTGGCGGTCGCGGTGATCGTGCCGAGCCACGTCGCCTACCAACTCTCGTTCCACGAGGGCAGCCGGTATCCGCTGGAACGCGGTGCCGCCGGTATCGCGCTGCTCGCCTGCATGCCGCCGCGCCCGAACGAACGCGAGTTGGTCGCCCGGGCCCGGGAGCGGGGGTGGGTGACTACTTTCGGGGAGATCGAACCGAACACCTACGGCCTGGCCGTGCCCGTGCGCCGGCCGGCGCCATCGCCACCGACTTGCATCAACCTCATCTCGCATCGAGAGGACGTGGTGATGCGGGGAAAAGAAGCGGTCGTCAAGGCCGCGACGCAGTTGTCAGCGCTGTTGAGCTGATCGCGCTGTTGAGCTGAAAGGACGCCGGGATATGTCTTGGGATCAGGAAGTAGACGTCGTCGTGCTCGGCACCGGCGCGGCAGGGCTGACGGCCGCATTGACTGCTGCGGCCGCTGGCGCCTCGGTGGCGATGTTCGAGAAGGCCCCGACCGTCGGCGGGACCACCGCGGTGTCGGGGGGCATCGCGTGGATCCCGGCCCATCACCGTTCTCCCAACGGGGAATTGACGGTCGCGGACGCGTTGCGATACCTGCGCGCTCAGTCACTGGGCTCGATGGATGACGCCCTGGTGGAGACGTTCGTCCGGACAGGCCCGGCAATGGTCGATTTCGTCGAGGCGCACAGCGGTCTTCGCTTCGAGATCGCGGATGGCTTCCCGGACTACCGGCCCGAACTGCCTGGAGGACAGCCGGCCGGGGGCCGGTCGCTGAGTCCGGTTCCCTTCGACCTCAAGCAACTTGGCGAGTGGGGCGCCCGGATCACGTCGTTCCCCGCGGATTGGTCCAACGTCGGCTTCGATGCCGAAACCAGAGCGCGCCTGCACGCGGAGATAGACGCGGACAGCGAGCTGGTCGTGGCCGGCACCGCGCTGGTCGCGGGCCTCCTGAAGGGATTGCTCGACGCCGGGGTGACACCGCAGGTTAATGCTCGGGCCGAGGAACTCATCGCTGACGGCGGTGAAATCACCGGGGTACGGATCGCGCTGCCGGAGGGCAGCATCAATGTCCGCGCGCGCCGCGGAGTCGTGCTGGGTGTCGGCGGCTTCGAATGGGATCCGGGTTTGGCGCAGGCTTTCTTGCGCGGCCCGCTGCACGGTGCGGTCTCCCCACCGAACAACACCGGCGACGGGCTGCGCATGGCGATGGCGCACGGCGCGGACCTGGCCAACATGGGCGAAGCGTGGTGGGTGCCGATCGTGCGAATCCCGGGAGACACCATCGAGGGCAAGCAGCGCTGCCGCAGCGTGCGGCTGGAACGGACCCGGCCGAGAAGCATCATCGTCAATGCGGCCGGACGGCGGTTCGTCAACGAGGCGTGCGATTACAACTCGATGGCAGGCGCTTTCCACTACCTCGATCCGCGTGGCGGGTACGTCAACGATCGCGGGTGGATGGTCTTCGATTCAATCCACCTGCAGCGCTACGGATTTCTTGGTATCGCTCCTGGACAGCCGGTTCCGGACTGGTTCTGCGAGTCGGCGGACCTCGCCGAATTGGGTGCCAAGACGGGCATCGATGCCGATGGCCTGACCCACACAATCGAGGAATGGAACCGCCACGTCGCCGGCGGTGCCGATCCCGACTTCGGCCGCGGATCCAGCGCATACGACGGCTACTGGGGGGACGAAACGGCGACCACGATCGCCGGGAAGACGCTCGGTCCGATCGACAGCCCCCCGTACTACGCGGTGCCGGTATCCGTCGGCGCGATGGGTACCAAGGGCGGCCCACGCACCGACGATGACGGTCGTGTGCTCCATGTCAGCGGCGAGCCGATTCCGGGCCTTTTCGCGGCGGGCAACGCGATGGCGGGCGCGACCGGTCGGGCCTACGGTGGCGCCGGCGGAACTATCGGTCCGGCAATGGTTTTCGGCTACCGTGCGGGTCACGCCGCCGCCAGTGGGAAGTCCGTTGACCTGCAGTAGTACAGTCGGGCGTCACGTTAGGCTCGCGCGATAACGGCTGAGACGACAGCGGCTGAGAAAAAGACGGGTGGAATGACGCAATCTGTGGGGACAATCGCGGTCCCGGGCGGAAATGTCTGGTTCAAGCGGGTCGGCGCCGGGCGCGGTCTGCCGCTGCTTGCGGTGCACGGCGGCCCTGGCCTGCCGCACGACTACATCAGTTCCCTCGCGCGTTTGGCAGACGAGCGTGAAGTCATCTTCTGGGACCAGCTAGGTTGCGGTAATTCCCAATGCCCCTCCGACACTTCGCTTTGGACCATGGAACGCTCGGTGGCCGAGATGGACGCGGTCGTGCACGGGCTGAGCCTTGATCGCTTCCATATCTTCGGTAACTCGTGGGGCGGGATGCTGGCACAGCAGTATGTGCTCGACGTACCGTCGGGGGCCGTCAGCTTCACCATCTCCAATAGCAGCCCGTCCATACCGAGGTTCGCCGCCAACGTGGTCCGCCTGAAGGCCGAATTGGACGTGGCGACACAAGCCGCGGTTGACCGCCACGAAGCGGCGGGGACCACCCATTCCGCCGAATATCAGGCCGCGATCAGAACCTGGAACGAGACCTACCTTTGCCGTATTCGCCCGTGGCCCAAAGAACTCGAGGACGCGTTCCGCAACATGGGAACCGAGATCTTCGAAACGATGTTCGGGCCGAGCGACTTTCACATCGTCGGGACGATCCGGGACTGGGATGTCTTCGAGCGGTTGGCCGAGATCGCAGTGCCGACATTGCTCCTCGCGGGCAGGTTCGACGAATGTTCGCCCGAAGACATGGAAGAAATGCACCGCCGGATTTTGGGCTCGCGGTTCGAGCTGTTCGAGTCGACCGCTCATCTGCCTTTCATCGAGGAGCCGCAGCGGTTCGACCAAGTCATGCGTGACTTCCTACGGCAGCACGACGCCTAGCTGGCGCGAGCAAACAGGCCAGGCGTCAGTTCTTGCTCGCGTTGAACTTGGCGACGTTGGCCCGGAAGTCGTCGGTTAGGAACGACTGACTCTCGGCCGAGAGGGCATAGTCCAGGCTGGCGAGCACGGCGCGCTCCAAGTGAATGTTGAGCACCCGCTTGGTGCTCTCCACCGCCTGCTGGGGCAGCTCCATGATCTTCTTCGCGCACGCGATGGCTTCGCCGACCGGATCGGCGACCTTATGGTTTGCCAACCCGAGTTCGACGGCCCGGTCCGCGCGAATGCGGGTACCCGTCAACGCAAATTCCTTGGCCAGCAACAGACTGATATGCAGCGGCCAGGTCAGTGGCCCCCCGTCGGCGGCCACCAGGCCCACCTGCACGTGCGGGTCCGCCAGATAGGCATCTTCGGCGATGTAGACGATGTCGCTGAGCGCGACGAGGCTGCACCCGAGCCCGACAGCCGGGCCATTTACCGCCGCCACCACTGGAATTCGGCACCGCGCCATGCCCAACACGATCTCGCGCCCGTCTCGGATCGTCTTGGCGCGCAGGTCGGCGTCGTTTGCCAACTCCTCGAGATACCCGAAATCGCCGCCGGCCGAAAACGCCCGTCCGGCACCGGTGATCACCGCTGCGCGGGCCGTCGGGTCGTCGGTCAATCGCTGCCAGATCCGCGCGAGTCCGGAATGTAGGTCGTCGTTGACCGAATTGAGCGAGTCGGGACGGTTCAGGGTGATGATCCGCAGCGCACCGTCGGCGCGGACGTCGATTTCAGCAGGCATTTCGTACACGTCAGACTCCCAATCCCAAGATTCGTGAAGCGATGATGTTCTTTTGTATTTGTGAAGTTCCGCCCATGACGCTCTGCGCGCGGCTGTACAGGTAGGCGCTAAGCAGGTCCGGATCGCGGGTCCCGGCGACCGCCAGTGCGGCGTGCCCGACGGATTGTTCGACCCAGGTCATCAGCAGCTTGTCGAGCGATCCTTCCGGCCCGTGCGACACGCCGTCCAGCTGCTCGGATAGCCGCCGCCGGACGTGGTGAGTCAGCATCTCCGACTGGATCGCCGCCCACGCGACGTCCTCGTGGACCGGGTCTCCGGACGATTCCGTGCGCGCCAACATATTTCGGACGAGCTTGCTGTATTTGGCCGCATATCCGAGCGTCGACGGCTCCCGTTCGTGCCCGACCACGGTCATGGCAACCGCCCAGCCATCGCCGGGTGCACCCACCATCCGGTCCGCCGGTACCCTCGCACCATCGAAGGACACCTGACCGAATTCGTTGGTCACCCCATTGATCATGCGCAACGGGCGCTGCTGCACACCAGGCTGTTTCATCTCGAGCACGAACGCGGATAGGCCGCGATGGCGTTTTGCTTCGGGGTCAGTGCGCGCCAACAGCAGACACCAGTTAGCGACGTCAGAGTAGCTGGTCCAGATCTTGTGTCCGTTCACCACATAGGTGTCGCCCTCAAGGCGCGCGCTGGTGGTCAGCGACGCCAGGTCCGAACCGGCTCCGGGCTCGCTGAAACCCTGACACCATCGCTCGGTGCCGTTGATGATGCCGGGTAGGAAGCGCTGCCGCAGTTCGTCACTGGCATGCCGGCCGATGCCGTAGATCAGATAGCCCACACTCGGACGCGGCGGAGCGGCCGCCCGAGCCAGTTCTTCATCGATGATGACGTCGTATACCGGTGGTAGCTCCTGGCCGCCGTACTCACGGGGGAACGACAGCCCGAAGAAGCCCTCTTGGTACAGGGCTTGATGCCACTCGGCCTGGCGCGCCCAATATTCGTCACCCGAACTGGGAAACTCCTTGGCGTGCAGCGAAAGCCAAGATCGCAGTCGCTCCCGGAAGGCGGCTTCGGTTGGGGAGTCACGAAAGTCCAAGGTCGATCTCCTTCAAATTGACGGGCCACAGCTCCGTCGATGTCAGGGCACGGCGCAGATAGACGTGCACCAGGCACTCCCAGGTATTGCCGATGCCACCGTGCACCTGAATGGCTGTCTCGCACACGGTTCGGGTGGCGCGCGCGCTGTAGACCTTGGCTATCTGGGCTGCCCGGATGGCTTGATCCGGCGCGAGTTCGTCGACCCCCCAGGCGGCGTGCCGCAGCACGCTGACTGAGCCTTCGATCAGCGCCAGGCTTTCGGCCAGCAGGTGTGCGACGGCCTGGTAGGACCCGATCTGTTTGCCGTACTGTTCGCGAATCTTCGCGTAGTCGCAGGCCACCGAATGCGCGCCCCGCGCAATTCCGACCAGGTCGGCCGTCGTGGCGACCAGCGCCAGCGCCAGCCAGCGGGCGGCCGCTTCGGCGGACATCTGACCGAGGGGCTCCGGCGTTCCCGTCGTGGTCGCTTCCGTCCTGGTCAGATCCGCGCCGCCGGCGCCCGGGGCCAGGTCCACGGCCAGCACCCTGCCCCCGGACAGGAACAGCGCACGCCGATATCCTCGGGCATCGATCACCCGATCGTCGACGGCCAGGCTGGCGCCCTGCGTATCGGCATCGAAGTGCCGGGCCAGATCGTCGGCGAGAACCGGCCCGAGAAAAGGAGTGTCGACCAGGCGGCGCCCGAATTCCTCAGCGACGATCGCCACCTCCACACCCGAGGCGCCGTCTGAGCGCAACGATCGCCAGCCCGTCGCCTCAACCTGCTTGTCCAGGCGCGCAATGCGACTCTTATCGTCGAGATCCTGAACCGAACCGGGTCCGAGATCGTCGGCCAGCTTTGCGGCGGCGTCGCGTAGTTGCTGCTGTTCAGCTGTCAGACGTACATCCATAGCGCTCCTTTAGAACTCGACGCAACACCTTGCCTGAGGGTAGGCGGGGAATATCGGCCACGAACACCACCCTGCTGATCCGCTTGTAGGACGCTAGCTTCTGGCCCACCCGGGCGGTCAATTCGGCAGCGACGGCGTTCGTGTCAAAGCTCGTGACGGATGCCCGCGTCGCGACGGCGGCAACGACCGCCTCCCCGTTGATCCCGTCGGGAATGCCGAACACCGCACAGTCTTTGACGGCCGGATGACCGTGCAGCACCGTCTCGATTTCGGCCGGCGCAACCTGGAATCCGCGCACCTTGATCATCTCTTTGAGGCGGTCGGTGATCCGCAGCCAGCCGTCGTCGTCGAGCCATCCGACGTCGCCGGTCCGGTACCAGCCGTCGCACAGCGCTTCCGCTGTTGCTTCGGCGGGCAGGTAGCCCGACATCAGCGACACCGACCGGGCCTGGATCTCGCCGACATCTCCCGGCCCGAGCGGTTCGCCGCTCTCCGTTGACACCACTCGCAGGTCGACGCCCGGCACGGCGCGTCCGACGGAGTCGAGGCGGGCCCCGTCGACGGGGTTGCAGGCGATGACCGGCAGTTCCGTGGTGCCGTAGGCGGGTAGCCAGCCGACCCCGGTCCGCCGGGTCACCGTTTCGGCGATGATGGCGCTTACCGGCGTCGCGCCCCACATGATGTAGCGCAGCGACGACAGGTCATAGGACTCGAGCCCAGGATGCGACGCGATGGCCAGCGCAATGGGAGCGACCGCCATTTCTATGGTGATGCGGTCATTTTCGATGTGACGCAGCATCCCGTCGATATTGAATCGGGGGTGCAGGCGCATCCGGGCCCCGGTCCGCAGCGCCGTAAGAATGTTGAGCAGACCGAGAATGTGTGACGGCGGCGTGGTGACCTGAATCCGGTCACGCTCCGTTATCTGCAGCGCCCCGCGCCAATGCCGCACCGACTCGTCCAGCGACGCGTGTGAGTGCCGCACCGCCTTGGGCATGCCGGTGGTGCCGGAACTGAATACCAGCACCGCATCGGACTGCGGCGCCGGCGCGCGGCGTATCGGTTCGGCAGGCGTGGCCGAGTCGTCGAGATGCAGCATCGGCATGAGCCCGGCCAGCACCGGGTTGTCCCCGACGGCGTGCCCGGGGTTGGTCAATGCGAGCGCGTGGTCGACCTCATCGCGCTTCCATGCCGGGCTGATCAGCACCGCCGCCGCGCCCAGCCGCCAGATCGCATGCACGACGGCGACGAACTCCGGCCGGTTGGACGCCATCACCGCAACGCGCTGCGCTGGCGAAACACCGATTTTGGCCAGGCTTGCGGCCAGGCCGTCGGCCATGGCGTCGAGTTCGGGCAAGCTGAATCGACGCTCTTCGAACACGAGCGCGGCCGGCTCGGTCACGTCCCGTCCTTCCGGCCTCGGCACCAGCATGAGAAGATCCTATCTGCGCAATGAGAATAGTATTCTCTATACTGAAGAACGCAAGTACGGGTGGGTGTTCGCGGTGCCGTCGCCCCGATGATCGAGGAGACTGCACGGGTGACAGATCCCGCGGCCAACGGCGTCGAGGTCCGCACGGTGACGATCCGCCTGGACCGGAAGAAAGTGACGGTCCCGCAGGTCCCCGGTGAGACGCTGTTGGAAACCGCGCGCCGGGCCGGCCTGGAGCCGCCCTTCAGCTGCGAGGCCGGTAACTGCGGCACGTGCATGGCCATGGTCGAGGAGGGCCACGCGACCATGCGGGCCAACGACGCCCTCGACGACGACGAGGTTGCCGAGGGCTACATTCTTACTTGCCAGGGCATCCCCGATACGGCGACGATCACGGTGCTCTACGAGTAGCAGTCACAGAGAGGTGGCGACCATGGCCAAGGGCATCATCCTCGTCGAAAGTCGACCCAGTTCGCCCGAGCGGGAACAGGAATACAACACCTGGTACGACGAGATCCATTTACCGGAACTCGTGGCACTCGACGGGTTCGTCTCGGCACGTCGCCTGCGTCCGGTCGACGCTGACGGCCCCTACGTGGCCCTGTACGAAATCGAAGCCGACAACCTGCAGGACGTCTTGGACGGCATGATCGCCAACGCCGGCCAGTTACACATGTCCGATGCGCTGCAGTTAGATCCCGCGCCGATTCCGCGTCTGCTCCAGTTAACCGCCGAGTGCGGCCCTAGCGCCTAGCCGAGTACACCCAGCGCCGAGGCCAGTTGTTCGAGTTGGTCCACCCCGGTCGCGAAGTCGCCCCCGCGGTGCGCGAGGTGCGGCGCGAGCACCCCGACGCCGACGTGCAGGTCCTGCACCTCGATTGGGACCAGGCGCTTGAGGCGTTGCTCGGCCATCGGGTGGATGCTGTGGTGACCCGGCTGCCGTTTCCGACCGAGGGGCTGCACGTGACGATCCTGTACGACGAGCCCCGCGTGCTCGTCGTACCCGTCGACCATCGCCTCGCGGGTAGGGATTCGTGACTATCGACGACATCGCCGACGAGCCCATGCCGCGGGTGCGCCACTCCGACCCGGCCTGGAGTGCCTTCTGGCGCATCGATCCCCGGCCCTACGGGCGCCGCGCACCAGACGGTCCGTTCATCGACGCGATCGAGGACAAGTTCGAAGTCATCGCCGCCGGGCAGGCGGTGGCCATCGCGGCAGGCTTTCACGGGAACACCGGCCCGGGCTCCTGACGATGTCACCGCAATTCGGTGGCGAGCGCGGCCAGCACCTCTCGAGTTCGGCGTTTGGAGGCGACGAGCTCATCCCGGTTGTCGCCGATCGGCAGTAGCCGCACCGACAGATCCGTCACGCCCGCGTCGGCGAATCGGCGCATCCGGGATAGGATGGCCTTCTCGTCGCCGGCCGCACACAGATCGCCAACATCGCGCGCATCGCCGCGTTCAAGCAGGCGCTGGTAGTTGGGCGATACCTCGGCCTCGCCGAGGATGCGGTTAGCCCGCTCCTTGGCCGCGTCGACTTGCGAAGGCGCACAGAGGCATACCGGGATGCCCGCGACGATCCGCGGTGCCGGTCGCCCGGCATCCGCAGCGGCCTTGGTGATCTTCGGCGCAATGTGGTCACCGATCGCACGCTCGTCGGCCATCCATAACACGGTGCCGTCGGCCAGTTCACCGGCAAGCTGCAGCATCACCGGCCCCAGCGCGGCGACCAACACGGGCATCGGGGTATCGGCGCCGATCGCCGTCGGATTGTGCACCGTGAACGAATCGTTCTCGACGTCAACCGGTCCCGGACCGCTGACGGCGGCGTTGAGCACCTGCAGGTAGTCGCGGGTGTAGGCGGCCGGCTTCTCATACGGCAGGCCGAGCATGTCTCGAATGATCCAATGGTGCGACGGTCCGACACCCAGCGCCAGCCGTCCACCAGCCACCGCATGCGTCGAGAGCGCTTGGCGGGCAAGAGCGATCGGATGCTGGGCCTGCAGCGGAACGACCGCCGTACCCAATTCGATGCGCGAGCTGTGCGCGGCCATCAGCGAAGCCATGGTCAGGCAGTCGAAGTCGTCGGGCACCTGTGGCATCCACGCGGTGTCGAGTCCCGCTGATTCGGCCCACTCGATATCGGAGGCCAACTTGGCAACCTTGCGGGCCATATCGCCACGCTCGGCGCCGATCATCACTCCGATGCGCATGTTTCCTCCGCTTCCGTTGGCCCAGGTTGCGAGCTGCCGGTTACCTCATTATCCAACGGTGAATAACGTACTTGCAAAAAAAGAGAATGCCAATACCGCATGGCTGGCCTGGCCAGACACGTACGCCTGCGCCGCGTCGGCGGCCAGACCCGCTATGCCCGGCAGATGATTTCGCCGTGCGGGATAGCCAGCCAGCCATCCGGGGCCGCGGCCCACGATCGCCACGCCGCGGCGATCTCTTCAAGCTGCGCGGCCGTGGCCAGGCCCAATGCCAGCAGCTCGCGGGCCACGCCCGAGTGCAGGATCCGGTCGGCCCACATGCCGCCCCACCATTCGCGGGTCGAGGGCGTCGCGTAGCACCAGACGCTGCCGGTGGGCGTGACGTCGTCGAATCCCGCCTCGAGGGCCCACGACAGGAGCTGCCGGCCGGCGTCCGGTTCGCCACCGTTGTGACGAGCAGCCTGTTGGTAGATGTCTCGCCAGAAATCCAGCGCAGGAAGGCGAGGGAACCAGATGAAACCCGAGTAATCGGCGTCTCGGGCCGCGACAATCCCGCCCGGCACACACACCCTCCTCATCTCCCGCAGCGCCTGAACCGGGTCGCCGACATGCTGCAGCACCTGGTGCGCATGGACGACATCGAACGTGTCGTCGGGACAATCAAGCCGATGCACATCGGCGGCCGCGAACGACACGTTTGACAGGTTGGCCCGCTGGATTTCAGCGTGGGCCACGTTGAGCACATCGGGGAATTGGTCGATGGCCGTCACCAGCCCCGGGGCGACCAGGGCGGCAAGGTCAGCAGTGATGGTCCCGGGGCCGCACCCGACATCGAGCAGGGACAGCCCCGGCTCCAGGTGGGGCAGTAGGTAAGCCGCGGAATCCTCGGCGGTGCGCCGCTGATGACTGCGCAGCACCGACTCGTGGTGCCCGTGCGTGTAGACAGCCCCATGTTCGTCGTTCACTGCGACTCCTTGATCTGCGAATTCCCCGCTCGGAGCTTACCGACGCAGATCATATTTTGAAACCGACATCTCACTATGTGAGATGCCTAATCAACCGGAACGTTGAGGATCGGGCGGTCAGCGGCGGCACCCGGCCCATCGAAATGCCACCATTCGCCGGAATACACGCTCAGCCCGCCGTAGTTCATCGCGGTCCGCAGCTGGGCACGGTTCGCCTGTGCGACGGCGCTGACATCTTGCGTCGCATATGCCGTTGCCCGCGCGGTGAAGTCGTCGAAGCCGGTGCCCATGTCGGCCAGGCATAGTCCGCCGGTCTGCCCACCCACGATGCGCTCCGGCGGGCACGGCTGTTGCGCAACGCCGGTGAAGGTCACGTCAACGGAGCGCCCCGACTCGTGGCTGTGCGCATACGGACCCGGCCGCGCTACCCAGGCCGGGTTCGGGACCACGTTGAACATCCTGACCTGAACGTCGTGCGGCCGGTAGCAGTCCCAGAAGACCAGCACGTGCCCCTGCGGACGCAGCGCCGTCGCGGCCGCCGCAAGACCTTGAGACATCGATTGGTGCACCAGACAGCGGGCGTCGGCGGGGTAAAGCTGAATGCCGGTGAAATTGTTGGTGGTCGCGTAACGCAGGTCGATGATGGCATCGGGAACCACGCTGCGGACGTCGACGAACCCGGCCTCGCGGGCTGCGTCGCTGACCGGCGGCACGCCCGGATCGGCGGCGCTGACGCAGGCAGAAACACTCAACTGACCAATAGCAACCGCAAGTGGAAGGACCCGCTGGATCAGACGCATCCAAGCATTGTCCACGCGCGCGGGGGTCCTGACGGCCATTGATGAACAGGGCGAGATCATCTATCGTCCGACTAGCCGATCGGCTACCCTCGCCGCCCGGGTGCAAAGGAGCGAAATCAATGGCCGGTTTGGCCGTGGGCGTCATGCACAACACGATCAATTCGCGTTTCGGCCCAAAGCCGTTGATCCAGGCCGACTACATGACCGGGTTGGCCTGCGGAGCCGATTCCTTTTGGGTGGCCGACCATCTCAATTCGGTGCTACCTCCGTCGATGTGGAATACCAAACATGTCGGCGCCGCGCGAATCATCCCCAAGATGGACGCCCACCTCGAGCCGTGGACGATGCTGGGCTACCTGGCCGGGCACAACAAGCTCGGCCGGATGCGGCTGGGGGTGGCCGTCACCGATGCCGGCAGGCGCAATCCCGCGGTCACCGCACAGGCGGTGGCTTCCCTACACTTGCTCACCAAAGGTCGGGCCGTACTCGGCATCGGAACCGGCGAACGGGAAAGCAATGCACCCTACGGCGTCGACTGGTCCAAGCCCGTGGCTCGCTTCGAGGAAGCGGTCGCCACCATCCGCGCCCTGTGGGACTCCAACGGCGAGTTGGTCTCCCGGGATTCACCGTTTTTCCGCTTGCACAACGCGACTTTCGCGCTTCCCCCGTACAAGGGCAAATGGCCCGAGATCTGGATCGCCGCGCACGGGCCCCGCATGATGCGCGTCACCGGGCGCTACGCGGACGGCTGGTTTCCCGGAACGACCCGGGCAACCGAATACGGCGAGCAACTCGAAATCGTCCGTGCCGCAGCGTCGGACGCCGGGCGCGACCCGATGGCCATCACCCCCGCACTCATCCGGTTCATCGTTACCGGCCGGTCCCGCGACGAAATCGACGAGGTCGTGGATTCCGATATCGCCAAGGTGTTCACGCTGAACTCCCCCGCCAAAGACTGGGCCCGCCACGGCGCAGAGCATCCGCTCGGTTCGGACTTCACCGGAGTACAGGACCTCATACCGCAATTGATCGACGAGGAGACGGCGCTGTCCTACGCCGCGAAGGTGCCGCGGTCACTGGTCAAGGAGCTGTTCGCGGTGGGAACACCCGACGAGGTCATCGACCAGATAGCGGAGTTCCGCGACCACGGCTTGCAATACCTCGTCGTGGGCAATGCCGGTGCGATACAACCCAGTCTGCGTAAGAGCGCATCCGCGACCACGCCGTACGTCAAGGTCGTGCGGGGCCTGAGGAAGCTCTAAAACCGTGCCCCGGCCATCACCCCACCAGTCCCGCCAGCAGGTCCGTGGTCCGGCGCAGCGACGCGACCCGCTCGTCTCTGCTGCCGCCGACGGGAACGATCTGTGCCCAGACATCGGTGGCGCCCGCGTCGAGCAACCGGTCCAACTGAGTGCGCACCGACTCCTCATCGCCGATCAGGGCGGCCTCGGCAGGCGAACCGACGCCGCCGGCCTCCAGCACGCGCTGGTAGTTGCTCAGGCCGGCATACGACGTTGCCATGGTCGCGGCCGCCGCACGCGCCTCGCCGACATCATCGTGCACCGCCACGGGAAGCCCGGCGATGATCCGGGGCGCGGGCCGGCCCGCCTCGCTCGCGGCGGCGTGCAGTCGCGGCGCGATGAGCGTCTCGATCGCCCGCGCCGTCGCCATCCAGAGCACGGCGCCGTCGGCGAATTGTCCGCAGACGCGCAGCATCCGGGGCGACATGGCCGACAGCAACAGGGGAATCGGTGCACCAACCGCGGCCATCCGGTCCGCACTGTGCGCCGACCAGTGCTCGCCGTCGAAGTCGATGACCTCCCCACGCAGCAACGCCGCGACGATGCGCACGTACTCCTCGGTGCTGGCGCCGGGGTTCTCATACGACAACCCGTACACGCCGCGAACCAGGGTCCCGTGCGACGGCCCGAGGCCGAGCGTGAACCCCGGCCGCCCCATGGCCTCGGCGACGGCGGCCGCCCGATTCGCTTGCAGCAGAGGATGACACGGATAAGTCTGCAAGACCGCGGTGCCCAGCTCGATCGACGTAGTGGCCCGGCCGGCAACAGCGATCGCGACCAGCGGATCCCCGAGGACACTGCTGGCGTACCACAGCGAACTGAAGCCCTGTTGCTCGGCGCGCACCGCCTGCTCGACGACCTTGCGCGTCGAGGCGCCGCCGCCGGTCAAACCAATGCGCATGGTCGAAGATCCTCACACAGAACCCACCTTGGGCAACAGCCGAGTTTGACGAGCAGGGAGATGGTTTTGCCATGCCGATGATCGATCTGACGTTCGTGCGTGGCTCCTTGGATGAGGAGGCGATGAGCCAGCTGACCGATGAGTTGGTCACAGCGTTATTGCGTGCCGAACGCGCCCCGGACACCCCGTTTCTTCGCGACAACACCTGGGTTTACCTGCATGCCGTCGAACCTGCCGAGCTATCGGTGGGGGGCCGCGGACCGGGCGAACCTCGATTCAGGGTCGATGTATCAGCGTTTGAGGGCGCCCTATCTCAGGACCGAAAAGAGCGACTGGCCGCCGATGTGCATGCCGCGGTATGCGCCGCGGCAGGAATCGAGCCGAAGGGCCCCAGATCGTTTCATGTCTGGACGCTGATCCATGAGATCCCAGAGGGCAATTGGGCGGGTGGCGGCAAGATCATCTATTACAGCCAGGTGAAAGGGCTGGTAGCCAAGGACAATCCGTGACGGCCGCCGGGCAATGTCGGGGACGAACTTCCTGATTGCTTAGAGGGCCTTAGCGGGCCTTCGAGGACTTAAGCGTCCCGTGATCGGCGTTTTGCCAGCAGGTGGGTAGCTGGATTGGAGTTGGCCGCGGCCGGGTACACCACATTCGATCGGCCTACTAGACAAGTATGCAATAGAGGGAGACGCAGTGATTATTTTAGGAATCATCCTCGCGGTGATCGGATACGTGACTGGCGTGTCAATTTTGTATTCTATTGGCGCCCTGTTGGTGCTCGTCGGTGTGGTTTTGTGGATCCTGGGTGCCGTTGGGCGTCCGGTGGGTGGCCGCAAAGTCTGGTTCTAACTCGATGCTGCCGCCCCTGGCCGCCTGCCGCGGCCGGGGGCGGCAGCACGCCGATTCCTCGCGGCACTCCATGTTCGCAACCAAAATCACCGTGTCTTCTTCCGAGCTGCGTGCCCATACTTCTTATCGAATACATGACCATCGCCGACCGCTGCCGTAATGGATTACCCCGACCAGCAGATGAAATCCCCTCGACGAGAAGCCATCCCGGCTACGAAGTACGCGCAAGCCGTAACGCCCGCCTGCGTTTGTCGGTGCCCTAGGTCGAGATGTTGGTCATGGCCAGTGCGCACCAGCGGCCGACACCGTTCGGGCCGCAACTAAGCGGAACTCACCCCTGCTCACTGGAACGGTTAGAGTCGCGAAGTGTGTTGTCAACCTATCCGTCGACCACCGGGAGCAGAGCATGCCAGTGAGTGCCGCCAAGGCCGTGCAACCCCTCTCCGCCGCGATGAAGGACGGTTCGACTGCAGAGCACGAAGCCGCGGAGCAGTCGCCGTTTGTGGCGGAGCTGCTGGCCGGCCGGGTCAACGCCCGGGGTTATGCCGACTACCTGCGGCGGCTGCGCGCGATCTACAGCGCGCTCGAGGACGCCGTCCGGACGCGGCGCACTGACCCGTTCGTTGCGGCCGTATACGACCCCGCGCTGGAGCGCGTGCCGGCGATCGATGCCGACCTGGCGCATTGGGCGCCCGGTACCGCACACATCGTCGAGTCGCCCGCCGCTCAGGCCTACCGTGACCGAATCGCCAGCGCTTCCTGGGGCGGCGCGCTCCTGGCCCATCACTACACCCGATACCTGGGCGACCTCTCCGGCGGCCAGATCGTCGGCAAGATGCTCGACCGCACGTTCGGCCTGAATGGTGCCGGGCTCGCGTTCTACAAATTCCCAGTGCGGGCCAAGCCCTATAAGGACGAATACCGAGCCCGGCTCGACGGACTCACACTCGACGCCGACGAGATCGGCCGCGCGGTCGACGAGGTGAAAGTCGCTTTCCGCTTGAATCAGGGGTTGTTCGACGAGCTTGCCGGCAACCTGAAGGCCTATCAACGCTGATCTGCACGGACTGTCCCTACCGGGCTGCGCCTTCCCGACGAATTAGCAATCACCCGTGCGCGACCAACCGACCGCGGCGCTGATGCGTTCCGCGGCGCGCCGGCGTCTGCGTATACCTGCGCGACGGCTTCCGCTGGCTGCGCCGGGTAAAGCCAACGTGCGACGACCGCCCCGATGCACTGACGTCACCAGATGTAGCGCTAGCGCAAGCCCGGGGCGAGGATCATCTCTGTGCGTTCCGCACTCTGGCCTTCTGGTCAACCCGAAAGAAACGACTGAACCGAATGGAACGACTTAAATGAAGCTTGCCGGAGTGGGCATATGGAGTTCGCAGTTGCGCTACGGCGACGCTAGCCAGTCGGCCGAGGCCGCCGCGGAGTTGGAGGAACTCGGCTTCGAGGCGTTGTGGATACCCGATGTCGGCGGGAATGTCTTCGATGCGGTGGCCCATCTCCTGGCATCGACCGGGAGGGTCGTCATTGCGACCGGGATCTTGAATCTCTGGATGCACGCCCCATCCGAGGTCGCCGCGTCCCACGCCTCGTTGTCAGCCGAATACGGAGATCGGTTCCTGCTGGGAATCGGCGTGAGCCATGCCCCCGTGGTCGACGCGTCAGAGGCGGGTCGGTACCGCAAACCGCTGGCCGCCACGCGCGCATTCCTGGATGCCTTAGACGCCGCGGACCAACCGGTTCCCGTCGAACAACGGGTTCTGGCCGCGCTCGGGCCCAAGATGTTGAAATTGTCGGCGCGGCGCGCCAACGGCGCACATCCGTATCTCGTCACGCCCGAACACACAGCAGGCGCACGCGAAATATTGGGGGAGGGCCCCCTACTGCTGCCCGAACAGGGCGTCATCCTCTGCAACGAGGCCGCTGAGGCGCGCGCGATCGGGACCGAGTGGCTGCGCGCCTACCTGGCGCTGCCGAATTATGCGAACAACCTGCTCCGTTCCGGTTTCACCGCCGACGACCTGGGATCGGTTAGCGACCGGCTGTTCGACGCGATCATCGCCTGGGGTGACGAGGAAACCGTGCTGCGCAGGGTGAAAGAGCACCACGATGCCGGTGCGGATCACGTGTGCATTCAGGTGCTCACCACCGACCCGCAGGAATTCCCCCGCGAGCAGTGGCGTCGTATTGCCGCCGCACTGCCCTAGAACAGCCTCGCCTTGCCGCAGAACTGAGTATGGCTTTTGCGCCGTCGGTCTAGCATTGTGGCAACTCACGGTAGAAGGCAGGCGAGCGACAGATGGCGCGCTTTAGCAGCATCCTGTTCCCACAGGGCGGCGGGCCGAAGGGTATTGACGCGGCGCCCGATTGCTTTCCGGATTTGCATCTCGACGAAATCATCGCTGCGGTGACCGCCGAGCATGCCGACGAGCAGATCGACCGGTTCTTCTACGTCCCACTGCACGATGTTTCCACCGTTGAGCATCGCCACCAGGTGTTCCGAGATCTCGAATGCGACCAAACCCACCAGCCAATTGTTACTTTCGTCGACGGCATGCGGACGATGCGGCGCAGCCGTCACCAGGCGAAGCAGCTGCTTCATCCCCTGCATCGACAGGGTTGGTTTATCCACGCCGTCCAAACATTCTGCGACACCGTGTCATTGCTACGAGACGAGCTCGCTCGCGTCGAACCCAGCTCTCGCGGGCTGCACGACTTTGCGGAGTACCTGGCTGAATACACCCAAAGCGCAGCCTTCGAAAATTTGGTAACCGATACCGAAGCCGTACAAACTGAATTGCACAAGGTTCGCTACACCGTGCACATTCAGGGCCTGCGGGTACACGTCGACAAGTACGAAGGCCAAACCGATTACAGCGCAGGAGCCGTGGCGACATTCGAGAGGTTCGCCACCGAGGTAGGCAATGACTACCACGTGCCCTTCAAGCACGACGCCGGCGTGGACCATGTCGAAGAACAAATCCTGGAGTGTGTCGCCAAGCTGTACCCGAACGCCTTTGCCTTGCTCGACGGATTCTGCCGAAGAAACGAACGCTTCGTCGAACCCACCATCGCCCGCTTCGATCACGAAATCCGCTTCTACCTTTACTACTTGGCCTTTGTCGGCCGCTTCACGACCGCGGGTCTGAACTTCAGCTATCCCGAGGTCACCACGACGCCTGGGGCCCTGTCCGCTGATGACGCCTTAGACCTCGCACTGGCGATCAAGTGCGCGAACGACAACCGGGCCCTGGTAAGCAACAACTTCCGGCTTTCCGGGCCCGAAAGAATCTTCGTGGTGACGGGACCGAATCAAGGCGGCAAGACGACATTTGCCCGAACGATCGGCCAATGCGCCTATCTCGCGTCGCTCGGCTGCCCGGTACCCGCCGCACGTGCCAGGTTCACGTTGCCCGATCAAATCTGCACTCACTTCGAACAACAGGAGACCCTGTCGACGCTGCACGGAAGGCTCGAGGACGAGCTGGTCCGAATTCATGACATCCTTTCCCGCGCAGCGGCGGCAACGCTCATCATCATGAATGAGAGTTTCTCCTCCACCACCCTCAGCGACGCTCTGTTGATCGGCACCGAGGTCATTGAACGGATCATCAAACTGGGCTGCACCGCCGTCTACGTCAGCTTCCTCGATGAACTGGCCGGCCTGAATGACTCGTGCGTCAGCATGGTCGGCGAAGTGACGCCCGACGATCCTGCCCAACGGACATTCACATTCACCCGTCGGCCCGCGGACGGTTTGGCCTATGCCACAGCGCTGGCCATCAAATACGGACTCAACCACGACGTCCTACTTCGGCGGATCAGTCAATGAAGGTCCGCCTGTTACACCCCGACAGCGACCCCGGCCTGGGGTCCCGGTTGCCCTGGCAGCTAAGCGCTCTCATCAACGAGGACCTGGAGCTGGGCAGGCTCTACGATGCCATGGCTGCCGGCGACACTTTCCTGCTGGACACGGCCAAAAAGGTGGTTCCGCTCAGCGAAACCGATCCCGAGGTCATCATCTACCGCCAGCAGGTGTTGGCCGACTGCCTGGCCAATCGCGACCCCGTGCAACAGATGTACGACATCGCGTCAGCGGTCGACGGAGTCGAACTACGACGAAAGGTATTTCTCGGCGGCCTCAACTCGCGCGACCCGGACCTGATCCTGCGCCGCTCCGTGCGGGTCTTGGAGTTGCTCACGACGACTCTCAGACAACTGACGAGCCTGGCCGACGATCACGCTGGCCGGTTCAGCTCCACCGGGTTCCGGCAATTATTTGCGATGCTCACCGAGCAGCTGTCCAACCACTATTTGGCTCAAGTCGACGACTACCTTGGCGAATTCCACTTGCCGCGGGGTGTCCTACTCAGTGCCCAACTCGGAGTCGGCAACAAAGGCGATCGCCACGTGCTCCACCAACCTCCCCGCCGCAGTTTATGGGCGAGGCTGAACGCAACCCGCGTTAACAGTGGCGCCGGGGCCGGACGGGGGTTTGTGATCGACGACAGCGACCTGGCCGGCACTCAAGCTCTCAGCAAGCTGGCGGGCCGCGCCATCAACGACGTCGCCAACACAGTCACCAAATCGGCGGAACATCTGCAAGGCTTCTTCGAACGGCTCCGGACGGAGCTGGGGTTCTACCTCGGGTGCCTGAATTTGTGTGACGCGCTCACTGAGCGCCAGATACAAACCTGCTTTCCGGTGCCCACACCGATCGGAACACAGCGGTTTCAATGTCGCGGTTTGCGCGACGTCGGACTGTGCCTGACCACCGGCAAGAAAGTCACCGGCAACGACGTCGACGCCGATGGCAAAACGTTGATCGTTATCACCGGCGCGAACGAGGGCGGCAAGTCAACGTTTTTACGCAGCGTCGGTACTGCACAGCTGATGATGCAAGCCGGCATGTTCGTCACTGCAGAAGCGTTTTCTGCCAACGTCCGAGACGGCATCTTCACACATTTCAACCGGAAAGAAGATGTCACCCTGAGGCGCGGCAAGCTCGAAGAAGAACTTGCCCGGATGAGTGCGATTGTCGATTACGTCGGGTCGACGTCGTTGCTGTTATGCAACGAATCCTTTGCCTCGACCAATGAGCTTGAAGGATCGGAAATCGCGCGAGGCATCGTGCACGCGATGGTAGAGAGCGGCGTCAGAGTGTTTTTCGTAACCCACCTCTACGACCTCGCCGACAGTCTGCACACGCGCCAGAATCCCGCTGATTTGTTCTTGCGGGCCGAACGACGTCCGGATGGTGCACGGACATTCCGGTTATCGCCCGGCAGGCCCGAACGGACCAGCCATGGCGAGGATTCTTTCCGACGGATCTTTGGCGTCGGTGCGGACGCGGGCTACGAACGAGTGGAAATATCGAAATAAAGGTGGCCAGGGCCGGGATCGAACCGGCGACCTTCCGCTTTTCAGGCGGACGCTCGTACCGACTGAGCTACCTGGCCGGAAGGCAACGTGTGCCTCGCCGTGTTGGCGACCCTGACGGGACTCGAACCCGCGACCTCCGCCGTGACAGGGCGGCGCGCTAACCAACTGCGCCACAGGGCCTTGCTCTACTGCTCGCTCCGACGTTGCCGCCGTTGCGCGTACCCCCAACGGGATTCGAACCCGTGCTACCGCCGTGAAAGGGCGGCGTCCTAGGCCACTAGACGATGGGGGCCAGAACCGAATCACTCCGGGGCACTCGCAACGCAGTTACCGTTGGGAGCCAGGCAAGCTTAGGTCACCGCGGGCCCAATCCTCAAACGAGCATCCGTTGCCTACCCAGTATCCTGAATTTTCGTCGCCCCTATAGCTCAGTTGGTAGAGCTACGGACTTTTAATCCGCAGGTCGCAGGTTCGAGCCCTGCTGGGGGCACCAAATGCGCTGTCACCTCGGCTTATGCCGCCAGGGTCGCGGGCCGGCGATGTTGATTTTGAGCGCATTCTGAGCGGCATCGACCGACACTTTCCGCGACGGGGGTGTCGTTGACCGCGTCGATGGTCGATTACCGCGGCCAACGCCACCGCAACGTTTGGCCGTCCTACGGCTTGGATATGCTTTCGCAAATGAGCGACGACGTGATCCACCCCAACGCGCCCGTAGCCCTGGTGACGATGGAAATCCGTCACCCCGCAATGGATGCTCTCACTGAGTCATCGAGCCGGGAGCTCAAGCGCCTACTCTCCGATCACCTACCCATCGAACGCCAAGCTCAGGACATGGCTTGGGGGATGGGGCCCGGCGGAAGTCCGACACCGACAGCTGACCGCTTCGTGCGTTATGTCAACCGTGATAACACAATTGCCGCGTCGCTGAAGAACGAAGCGATCACCGTCGAGACCACCTCCTACACCAATTTCGAGGCCTTCTGCGAGGTCTTGATGCGGGTTGTGGACGCCCGGGCGCAAGTCTCCTCAATCGTTGGGGTCGAACGTATCGGCCTGCGCTATGTCCTTGAGGTCCGTGTGCCGGTGGGTGTCGATGGCCGCATCGAGTGGGCCAACTGGATCGCCGAACCGCTCATCGGACCGCAGCGCATCGCTCCGAGCGGTCTGGCCCTGACCGAGTGGCAAGGTGCCGCGGTCTACCGCGAAGCACAGCCGGGCAAGTCGCTCATCATCCGTTACGGCCCGGGAATCGGTCAGGCGCTTGATCAGAACTACCACCTGCGCCGGATCACGCCACCCCAACAGGGACCGTATTTCCTGATGGATATCGACAGCTTCTGGACTCCGGCCGGGGGTGCGATCCCCGAATACAACAGGGATCTGCTGGTTACGACGTTCCAGGATCTGTACGAGCCGTCGCAGACCGTGTTTCAGGAGATGCTCACCAGCCGCCTGAGAGATGACCTACTTCGCCGCTAGGCCTTGACCGAGCTGGTATAGGTCACGTCGGCGAAGGTGGCCGCGACCGCGTCGTCGGGATAAACAAACCCGTTGATCGCATGCAGTTCTTTGACGGTGTGGCGCGACGGTCTGCCAGTCGCGCTGGGCCAGATAGTCGACGATGTGGCTGCGCTGGCCGTGGTAGACGAGAGTGTTGAGGTCGACTTCGAACCCGAGTGTCGTCATCCGGTCATAATGTGCCCGCCAGCGCGGGTCTGCGAAAACGGCTGTGTCGGGTACGAATTCGAAGGCCAGACGGCTGCCGGCGGCACTCAAAGCGGTGATGTTGTCGAACAACGCGTCCTGGGCTTCGTCCGGCAGGTAGATCAATAACCCTTCCGCACTCCACGCCGAGGGCGCCTTGGGGTCGAAACCCGCCGCACGTAGCGCGGTGGCCCAGTCGTCCCGTAGGTCGACAGCGACGGTGCGCCGCTCGGCGGTCGGCTCGGCACCGAGATCGCTCAGTGTCAGGGTTTTGAACTCGATCACCTCTGGCATGTCTACCTCGTAGACGACGGTGCCCGCCGGCCACCGCAGCCGGTAGGCCCGCGAATCGAGACCCGACGCAAGTATCACCGCCTGGCCGATTCCGCCCTCCGTCGCATCGACGAAGAATTGGTCGTAGAACCGGGTACGGCAGGCCATCCCCTCGGCCATCCGGCGCGGATCGAAATTAGCTTGTCCCCCAACGGGGATCTGGCCGTTCACCACCCGGACATAAACATCGATTCCAACCGCGCGCACTAACGAAGCGGCGTACGGGTCATCGATCAACTTCGCGTCGGAAGCCAGCGCACGCTGGGCGGCGACCATTGTCGCCGTCGCCCCGACGCTGGTCGCGAGATTCCAGCGATCGCTCTCGGCACGCGCCATGGTGCTCCCCTGCCCTGACTCCAAAGCTCGACAAATATAGACAGTCTAGTTATTACCACAGCGCAGGTCGCCCAGCCTTGGAGAACCTGTGCGGGAATGCAAATCGACGAAGGTGCCGCCGGGCTGACCGCCTGCCGCGCTGCGACTAGAAGACTTTGGGACAGTAGTGCATCGGGTTGTCGCGCTCGTCCAGCGGCGGCAAGTTGCGCGCCGGCGTCTGCACCAACGGCGCATCGGCCGGGATACGCCCGGCGGCACGGTCCATACCGGCGCGGGCCCGCGGATGCTTGCGAAACCGCCCTGGCACGCAGGGAAATACGAGGCCGACGGTGTCGCCGAAGCGGCGGTGCAGCCATTCGTCGCGGCGCGACCAGCGGTAGCCCATCATGTCGCGCACCGGCGGATCGTAGAGACCGACGGTCAGCCAGACGAAGAACGGGGCAAGCAATTTGAGCTGCGCGGACCACAGCCAGTCCGGGGCCCATCGGGCGAACGGCGGCTTGGGCAATTCGGTCAGATCGAGGACGGCGCGCGCCGCGTAGTTGTTCTCCAATACGTTGCGGCACATGTGGTCCCAGTAGGCCTGGAACTCCTCCCACGAAGTCGGCACCGGCTTCATGCTCATGCCGTACATCCGGTACCACTCGATGTGCTCGTCGAACAGCTGACGCTTGTGCGCTTCGGTCAGGCCGCCGCAGAACCGTTCGGCCGCATGGATAGTGCCGACGAAGAACGTGGCGTGCGCCCAGTAGAAGACGTCGGGGTTCAACGCGTGGTAGCGGCGCCCCTGATTGTCGACGCCCTTGATGGTGACGTGGTAGTCCCGCACCTCAGCGCCGGTGACCGGGGCACGGTCGCCGTCGAACACAACGCCGCCGATCGGGTACAGCGACCGCAGCAGGCGCGGCCAGCGTTCGCGGAAGAACGTCGAGTGATCTGTCACCGCGGCCCCCAGCTGGGGGTGCATGTTCTGCATGGATCCGGCCCACGGACCCTGCAGCATCCCGCGCCAGTCGCCGAAATACCGCCAGGTCAGAGAGTCCGGGCCGAGCGGCGGCGCCTCGTAGCCCAGCGGTGACACCGGGCAGCCGGCCGCCACGACACTGGCGCCTGCTTCGGTGTTACCGGGCGGGCAGGCCGCGAAGGAATTTCGAGGCATCCGTGGAGCTTCCTGTACACGTTTGTTGCGGCTTATAGTTACCAGTGATTCTGACTACATACGTTGTCAGTTGCAGCTTAGGAGCGATGTGCAGTCCGGTCAACGACGCGGCCGCTGGTCCGGCGTCCCACTGGCGAGTCGACTCGCCGTACGTCGGGACAACCTCATCACCGCAGGCGTGCAGCTTGCTCGGCAGCGACGGCGGACCCGCGCTGACCGTTCGGGCCGTATGCCGCAAGGCCGCGCTGACCGAGCGCTACTTCTATGAAAGCTTCTCCGATCGCGACGAATTCGTCCGTGCGGTCTACGACGACGTTTGTACACGAGCGATGGCGGCACTCACCTCTGGCGAAGACCCCTCGGGAAGCGGTCGAGCAATTCGTCGAGCTGATGGTCGACGACCCGGTGCGGGGACGCGTGCTGCTATTGGCGCCGACGGTAGAGCCGGTGCTGACCAGCTCCGGCGCTGAATGGATGCCCACCTTCATCGATCTGCTGCAACGCAAGCTGTCCCGAGTTGGCGATCCGGTGTTGCAGAACATGATCGCCACCGGCCTCGTCGGCGGGCTGTCCAGCCTGTTCACCGCATACCTCAATGGACGCCTAGGGGCCACTCGCGACCAGTTCATCGACTTCTGCGTCCACCTGCTGCTCAACACCGCGGGCCCGTATGTTGCCATCGGTGAGCTGGGGAAACCTGAGTAAAATTCGGTCGCGTACGGTCTAGGATGGCGCACGCCGCCAACCGGCAAACGGTGTACCGAACTGTGATCTGCCATGCCGAACGGAAACTTGATGCTACTGAGCGACACAGATATATTGACTGCAACCACTAGACACAGGTAACTGGAGGGCCCATGTCAGCCAAGCTGACCGACCTACAGCTGTTGCACGAGCTTGAACCGGTCGTCGAGCAGTACATGAACCGGCACCTGAGCATGCACAAGAACTGGAACCCGCACGACTACATCCCGTGGTCGGAAGGCAAGAACTTCTATGCGCTCGGCGGCAAGGACTGGAGCCCCGAGCAGAGTCAGCTCACCGATGTCGCCCAGGTGGCGATGGTGCAGAACCTGATGACCGAGGACAACCTGCCGTCGTATCACCGCGAGATCGCGATGAACCTGGGCATGGACGGCGCATGGGGTCAGTGGATCAACCGCTGGACGGCCGAGGAGAACCGGCACGGGATAGCGCTGCGCGACTATCTGGTGGTCACCCGCGCGGTCGACCCGATCGAGCTGGAGAAACTGCGCCTCGAGGTGGTGAACCGCGGCTTCAGCCCGGGCCAGAACCGCCAGGGCGACCTGTTCGCCGATAACCTGTTCGACTCGATCGTCTACGTCACGTTCCAGGAATTGGCCACCCGGATCTCGCACCGCAACACCGGAAAGGCGTGCAACGAGGAAATCGCCAACCAGCTGCTGGCGAAGATATCGGCCGACGAGAACCTGCACATGATCTTCTACCGCGACGTCACCGAAGCCGGCCTGGCGATCGCGCCCAACCAAGCGATGTACTCGCTGCACCGGGTGCTGCGCAACTTCAGGATGCCCGGGTTCACGGTGCCGGAGTTTCGCCGCAAGGCCGTGATGATTGCCGTCGGAGGCGTTTACGACCCGCGCATCCACCTCGACGAGGTGGTGATGCCGGTGCTGAAGAAGTGGCGCATTTTCGAGCGCGAGGACTTCACCGGCGAGGCCGCCAGACTGCGCGACGACCTTGTCGTGCTGGTCGAAGAGCTCGAGGCGGCCTGCGACAAATTCGAGATCTCCAAGCAGCGCCAACTCGATCGGGAAGCCCGCACAGGCCGCACGATCACGGCCCAGGAGCTGCATAAGACCGAAGGCAAGCTCGCCCTGAGCGAGAGGTAGCCCGCGTTGCGCATCGGCCCCATCACGCTGGCCAGCCCGGTGGTGTTGGCACCGATGGCTGGGGTGACGAACGTCGCGTTCCGGACGCTGTGCCGCGAGCTGGAGCAGGCCCGCGTCGGCACGGTCAGCGGACTCTACGTCTGCGAAATGGTAACGGCGCGCGCCCTTGTCGAGCGGCATCCCTCCACCATGCACATGACGACGTTCTCCCCGGACGAGTCGCCACGCTCGCTGCAGCTCTACGCGGTGGACCCCGCGACCACGTACTCGGCCGCCCGGATGGTCGCTGTCGAGGGCTTGGCCGATCACATCGACATGAACTTCGGCTGCCCCGTGCCCAAGGTGACCAGGCGTGGCGGCGGTGCGGCACTCCCGTTCAAGCGACGCCTGTTCGGCCAGATCGTTGCTGCCGCCGTGCGGGCCACCGAGGGCACCGAAGTACCGGTGACCGTTAAGTTCCGCGTCGGCATCGACGACGACCACCACACGCACCTGGATGCGGGGCGCATCGCCGAGAATGAGGGCGCCGCCGCGGTCGCATTACACGCCCGTACGGCGGCGCAGCGCTATTCCGGCAGCGCCGATTGGGAACAGATCGCCCTGCTCAAGCAGCAGGTGCGGACGATTCCGGTGCTCGGCAACGGGGACATCTACGATGCGAGCGACGCACTGGCCATGATGGCCAGCACCGGATGCGACGGCGTGGTCATCGGTCGCGGTTGCCTTGGCCGGCCCTGGTTGTTCGCCGAGCTGTCTGCCGCGTTCACCGGCAGACCGGCGCCCACCCCGCCCACCCTTGGCGAGGTCGCCGACATCGTCCGCCGGCATGGCCGGCTACTGGCCGCCCATTTCGGCGAAGACAAGGGCATGCGCGATATCCGCAAGCACGTCGGTTGGTACCTGCATGGCTTCCCAGCGGGATCCGATTTGCGTCGGGCGCTGGCGATGGTCAAGACCCTCGCCGAACTCGACAGTTTATTGGACCGGCTGGACGGCGCGGTTCCGTTCCCGGACGCCGCGACCGGCCCGCGGGGTCGGCAGGGTTCACCCGCTCGGGTGGCCCTACCCGAAGGCTGGCTGACCGATCCGGACGACTGCACCGTGCCCGCCGGGGCCGACGTCATGCACTCGGGCGGCTGAGCCGAAGGGCGGTCGAAGGGCGCAAAATCGCGTCCGGGCTGATAACTCAAGTACGATGTGGGCCTTGTGCCATTGCACTTTGGTAGCGGATCGGTTGGGCCGCTTCGCGAGGGCGGAGATGCGGGGCGACCCCGCGGGTGGCGCCGGCGTTAAAAAGCCAGCGCCGGTAGATGCGTGCACTGGGATACCGCTGTCGTCCATAACTGGAGTGCAGCTGAATTTTGGAGGCCGGTAGGACGTGGGTGACGGCGAGCACGACGCCACTCTTGGCCGTAGGCGCGCATCCGACACGGATGGTCGGATCGACGGTGCCTGCTGTGCGTGGCGCCGCGCCGTGGGAACGGTTCGAGCCGCAGGAACACCCAGCTCAGAGGGGGGCTCCCACGCCGGCGCCGGGCTCAGTGTCGCTGACCTGATCGCCAAAGTCGGAGCGCCGACCCTTGACCGGCCCAGTCACCGTCATGTGGCGCCGGACTCCGAACCTTCCGAAGTATCGCCGGACGTGGCTTCAAACCAAGCCCTCGACCAAGCCCCCGACGAAGCCCCCGACCAACTGGACACCGAGATCATCGCGATCCCGGCCTATTCGTTCGAAGGTGTCTCGGAGCTTCCCGACCTGGGGGCCACCGCACACCCGAGCGGCCACACGCTCGAATCGGGCTTCAAATCGGGCTCAGCCGGAGACGTACCGGCCGCTGCGGAACCCGGGACCTCGGGCCGCAAGGCCGGTCGCCGGCCGATGCTGCTGGCCGGGCGCTCGCTGGCGGCGCTTTTCGCCGTGCTGGCCCTGGTCCTGACCGGCGGCGCCTGGCAGTGGAGCACGTCGAAGAACGCGCGTCTGAACACCATCAGTGCGCTCGACCCGCATTCCGGCGACATTCGTGACCCCAATGGTCAGTACGGCGACGAAGACTTCCTCATCGTCGGTATCGACTCGCGCTTGGGAGAAAATGCGGACATGGGCGCCGGCGACGCCGATGACGCCGATGGCGCCCGGTCGGACACCATCATGCTGGTCAACATCCCGGCCAACCGCAAACGCGTGGTCGCGGTGTCGTTCCCCCGAGATCTGGCGATCACCCCGCTGCAATGCGAGGCCTGGAATCCCGACAACGGCAAGTACGGACCCGTCTACAACAAGAAGACCGGGACCTGGAGCCCCAAGATCGTGTCCACCGAGACGAAACTGAACTCGACATTCGCCTTCGGGGGTCCTAAGTGTCTGGTCAAGGAAATCCAGAAGCTGTCCGGTTTGAGCATCAACCGCTTCATCGCCGTCGACTTCGCGGGATTCGCGAAAATGGTCGACGCCCTGGGCGGCGTTCAGGTCTGCACCAGCACCCCGCTGCACGACTACGAACTGGGCACGGTTCTCGAACACGCGGGGCGCCAGGTCATCGACGGGCCGACCGCGTTGAACTATGTGCGGGCCCGCCAGGTCACCACCGAGACCAACGGTGACTACGGCCGCATCAAACGCCAGCAACTGTTCCTGTCATCGCTACTGCGGTCCCTGATCTCCGAGGACACGCTGTTAGACCTCAACAAGCTGAACAACGTCGTCAACATGTTCATCGGCGATACCTACGTCGACAACGTCAAGACCAAAGACCTGGTCCAGCTGGGCCAGTCATTGCAGGGCATGGCGGCCGGGCACATCACGTTCGTCACCGTGCCGACCGGCATAACAGACGCGAACGGCGACGAGCCTCCGCGGATGGACGACGTGCGATCGCTGTTCGACGCCATCATCAACGATGATCCGCTGCCCCAGGAAAACGACCACGACGCCAAGAATTTGGGGACATCCCCCTCCTCGGGCTCAACCCCGGGGTCCAGCACCTCACCCGCCACGCCCACCGCCAAGAAGGCGCCGACCCCCACCGCCACCCCACAGGCGCAGCACGAGCAAGTGATCGACGACCTCGCCGCAAGACTGTCACCGTCCGGGTGTCCAACGCGACCAACCAATCCGGCCTGGCCACCACCGCCACCAGCCAGCTCAAGCGGAACGGGTTCAACGTGATGACGCCGGACGACTATCCGAGTTCGGTGAACGCGACGACCGTGTTGTTTTCCCCAGGCAACGAGCAGGCCGCGGCGACGGTGGCCTCCGCCTTCGCCAACGCCAAGGTCCAGCGGGTTACCGGCTACGGCCAGGTTGTTCAGGTGGTGCTCGGCCCGGACTTCAACTCGGTGACCGATCCCGCCCCCAGCGGCACGTCGGTCACGCGTGCAGATAGACCGCGGCGCCAGCAACTCGCCGGCCACGCTGCCCGAAGACCTGACGGTTACCAACGCCGCCGACACCACCTGCGAGTAACCACTTCTCGCGACGCTCAGCTGACCTATCCGGCTGCGAAGAACGTAGGCTTGGCGGCATGCGGACGGCTTACCAAGAGCAGCTCTCGGATTTGTCCGAGCGGCTCGGTGAGATGTGTGGCCTGGCCGGCATCGCGATGGAGCGGGCAACCCAAGCCCTGCTGCAAGCCGATCTGGTACTGGCCGAGCAGGTGATCTCCGACCACGAAAAGATCGCGACGCTGAGCACCCGCGCCGAAGAGAGCGCATTCGTTCTGCTGGCATTGCAGGCGCCGGTCGCTGGTGACCTCAGGTCGATCGTGAGCGCCATCCAGATGGTGGCCGACATCGACCGGATGGGAGCGCTGGCCCTGCACGTCGCAAAGATCGCCCGCCGCCGCCATCCTCAGCACGTGTTACCCGAAGAGGTCAACGGGTATTTCGCCGAAATGGGCCGAGTTGCAGTCGAATTAGGCAACAACGCGCAAGAGGTGGTGTTGTCCCGCGATCCGGAGAAAGCCGCCCGGATCCGCGAAGAAGACGACGCGATGGACGATCTGCACCGGCACTTGTTCTCGGTGCTGATGGACCGTGAATGGCGGCACGGCGTGGCGGCCGCCGTCGACGTCACGTTGCTGGGCCGGTTCTACGAGCGCTTCGCCGACCACGCCGTCGAGGTTGCCCGCCGCGTCATCTTCCAGGCGACCGGCAGATTTCCCGAGGAAGACGCGGCACCCGCGTCTCATTAGGGTCGCACCAGCCGGATTAGCCGAAGCGCCCGGAGATGTAGTCCTCGGTCGCCTTCTGCGTCGGGTTGGAAAAGATCTTCTCGGTGTCGTCGATCTCCACCAGCCGGCCGGGTTTTCCCACGGCTTCCAGGTTGAAAAACGCAGTCTGATCGCTCACCCGAGCGGCCTGCTGCATGTTGTGGGTGACGATGACGATCGTGTACTCCTGCTTCAACTCACTGATCAGATCTTCGATGGCCATCGTCGAGATGGGGTCCAGCGAGGAGCACGGCTCGTCCATCAGCAAGACATCGGGTTGCACCGCAATGGCCCGTGCGATGCACAACCGCTGTTGCTGTCCCCCCGACAATCCGCCGCCGGGCTTGTCCAAGCGATCCTTGACCTCGTCCCACAGGTTCGCGCCGCGCAAGGAGTATTCGGCCGTATCGTCGAGCAACTTGCGATTGCGCACACCCTGCAGCCTCAGGCCCGCCACCACGTTGTTGCGAATCGACATGGCAGGAAAGGGGTTGGGCCGCTGAAACACCATCCCCACTGCCCGGCGCACGCCCACCGGGTCGATGCCGGGGGCGTAGATATTTTCGTCGTCGAGCAGCACCACGCCCTCGACCCGGGCACCGGGGATGACCTCATGCATCCGGTTCAGCGTGCGAAGCACGGTCGTCTTGCCACAGCCCGATGCACCGATGAACGACGTCACGCTGCGCGGCAGGATCGCCAGCGACACATCCGCGACCGCGTGAAAAGACCCGTAGTAGATGTTGACGTCCTCGAGGTCCAACCGCTTGGCCACCTAGTGCTCCTGCCTACGACTTCTTGGGGGCGAAGATTCGCGCCACCGCTCGGGCCCCGATGTTGACGACAGCGATCATCAGGATCAGGGTCAGCGCGGCGCCCCACAATCGATCGGTGGGAACCGGGTTGCTGCCGGCGCCGGCCGATGTCTGGTCGTACATCATGCCGGGCAGCGATCCCATGAATCCGCTGAAGATGTTGAAATTGATGGCCTGCGAATAACCGACCAGGATCAGCAACGGGGCCGTCTCGCCCAGCACCCTGGCCACCGCCAGCATGATCCCGGTGACGATGCCGGACAGCCCCGTCGGAATCACAATCCTGGCAATGGTTTTCCACTTGGGGATCCCCAACGCGTAACTGGCCTCACGAAGATCGACCGGAACGATCCGCAGCATCTCCTCGGTCGCCCGCACGATCACCGGGAGCATCAACAACACCAGCGCCAACGACACCGCGAATTCGGAACGGGGCAGCCCCAGCGTCGCCACCAACAGCGCGTAGATGAACAACGCCGCCACGATCGAGGGAACCCCGCTGAGGATGTCCACCATGAACGAGGCCAGCCTGGCCAGCGGGGTGCCGCCACCGTATTCGACCAGATAGATCGCGACCATGACGCCGATCGGGACTGATAGCGCGGTACACACCAGTCCCTGCAGCGCCGTGCCGGCGATGGCGTGGTAAGCGCCGCCGCCAGCCACGAATTCCGTTGTGCCGGACTGTGAATGCGTCCACCACACGCTCGACGTGATGGTCTTGAACCCCTTGACGACCACCGAGCACAGCACCCATACCAACGGCACCAGCGCGATCACCATCGACAACGTCACCAGCGCTGTCGCGACGATGTCCGCGACTCGCCGGCGCCGGTCGAGCCCAGAGATCGTCCGTGGCTTGAGCGGGCGGTCCCAGATCGAGGTCACCTCTCGCCCCTCCTGGATCCGATCCCGGCAACGGTCTGTCGCGCCAGTGCATCGACGACGAAGGTGAGCAGGAAAAGCACCAGACCCGCGGCAATATAGGCGCCGGCCTTGTACTGATCATTGAATTCCGATGCGGTGCCGGCGATCTTGGTGGCGAAGGTGGAGCCGCCGTCGAATAGCGACCAACCGAAAGCCTTTTGGGTGCCGCGCAAGATGATCAGCAGCGCGACCGTCTCCCCCAGGGCGCGGCCCAGACCCAGCATCGCGCCACTGACGTATCCCGATCGCCCGAACGGCAGCACCGTCGTTTTGACGACTTCCCACCGGGTGGCACCCAGTGCCAGCGCGGCCTCGATCTGTTCGTGCGGAGTCTGAACGAACACTTCTCGCGTAACTGCGGCGATGATCGGCAAGATCATCACCGCCAAAACAATCCCGGCGGTGAAGATGGTGCCGCCGCCGGCAACCGACGAGTTACCGGTGGCGAAGAAGACGCACCAGCCCATGGTGTGGTTGAGCCACATCGCGATCGGCCGCAGCTGCGGCGCCAGCACGAGCAGACCCCAAACGCCGTAGACGATCGAGGGAACGGCCGCCAGCAGATCGACGGTGTAGGCCAACGATCCGGCCAGCCGTCGCGGCGCGTACTGCGTGAGGAAGATGGCGACGCCCAGGGCGACGGGCATGGCCAGGATCAAGGCGAACATCGAGACGAACACCGTCACCTGGAGCAGATCGAATATCCCGAAGTGCATCGCCGATGTGTCGGTGGTGACCCAATTGCCGCCGTAGCTGAAAAAGTTCTCCCGATTGCGCCGCAACGCCGGTATCGCACGCAACAGCAGGAATCCGCCGATCGCGGCGATCAGCACGATGATCAGGACAGCGGAGGCCTCCGACAGCCGGCGAAAGATACGGTCCCCGAAGATCGGTCGAGTATTCCCCCACGGGCTGATGGGTACGACGGGCGACTCGGGAAAAGGCGCAGCGACTACCGCACCCGAGCCCGCGTCGGCCGGGTTTGGCGTGGTCACTGTTCTCCCGTCACTGTGGTTCTGCTGTTGCTCCTTGAAGCCATAGGGCGAAGTGGCCTTGCCAGGGCTTTCACAAGGCCTTTTGTAAGGCTTTCGGAAAAACTATTGCATTGCATTGATCGCGGTAACCACCCGCTCCTTGACCTTATCGGGCAACGGCACATAACCGGCCGAAGAAAGGTCCTGCTGACCACTATTGACGGCCACGCTGAGGAACGACTTGATCGCGTTGAAGGTATCCGGGCTGTAGCCCTTGGAGCACACGATCTGGTAAGTGGCCAGCACCAACGGATAGGCACCCGGCTGCTGGGTGGCGTACATCGGGTTCAGATCCAGCACCAGGTCGTTGCCGGCGGCCGCGAACTCAGCTGCGCCCATCGCGATGCGTGCCGTGTCGTTGGTCAGCGCGACCGGGCCGCTGCCCGTGTCGATCTGGGCGAACGGCACACTGGCCTGATCGGCGAAGCCCTTCTCGACATAACCGATGGCTCCCGGCGTCGCCCGCACAGCCTGGATCACGCCGGCCGACTTCACAACGCCTTCGCCGGCGCCGCCCTGGAATTCCGTGCCAACGCCTCCGGTCCAACTCCGTCCTGCGGCGGTGGTCAGGTATCTCTGCAGGCTGTCGGTAGTCCCCGAGGAGTCCGACCGGTAGATCGGCGTGATCTTGGTGTCGGGCAGGGCGACACCATCATTGAGCGCGGCCAGCATCGGGTCACTCCATCTGGTGATCTTTCCGCTGAAGATCTTGGCCAGCACATCGGCATTGACGATCAACGTGCGAAGGCCCCGCAGGTTGTAGACCAACGCGACTGGCCCGAACACCAACGGCAAATCCCAGGGCGGGTTTCCGTTGCAGCGCTTGATCGCCGGGCTAATCTGACCCGAGACCAGGGGCGAATCTGTCCCGGCGAAATCGACATGGCCTGCGATGAACTGCTCGCGGCCGGCACCCGACCCCGTCGGGTTGTAGGCCACGCTTTTCCCTGGGCAGTATTGGCCCCATACCTGATTGAACACCGCAATCGCGTTCTGCTCAGCGGTCGACCCCTCGGCCGTCACCACATTCTTCCCGCCGCAGCCCGCCGTGTCGGCGGGTCCCGACGAGGCTGTCGCCGAGGCACTGGGACGGTTGTCGTCACTACCGCAGGCAGTCAGCACGCACGCCGTCGTCGTCGTTGCCAACGCCGCCGCCCCCAACGCTCTACCCAGCCTGCCGAGCCTCACCCGATCCCGCCTCCTGGACGAATTCTGGACGTATAAGGCCGAACAATAGGGGATACGGAGCGTTGCTGCCTGCGTCGTCGGTCAACTGCGAGCGGGCGCAAACGCGGTGTCAACGCTGTGGGTGTTGAAGCCCAGGCTCCGGTAGGTCCGAAGCGCGGCGAGGTTGTCCGACTCTACGTAGAGCAGCACCGCTGGTGCCGGGTCTGCGGGGTTTGCCGGGTCTGCGAGCCGGCGCGCCAGCCATTCGACGCCGATCGCTGTCAACACCTGGCCCAGGCCGCGTCCTTGTGCCGACGGGTCGACGCCCACGACGTAGACCTCTCCCAGGCCGGGCCGATCGATATGCACTTTGGTCCAGTGGAAGCCCAGCAGCCTGTCCGGCTGATCGCTTTCGGAGTCGCCGTATGCCAGAAACAAGCCCTCCGGGTCGAACCATGGTTCGTTGCGCCGCTCCGCCAGGTCGGCCGCGGTCCAGCCGCCTTGTTCGGGGTGCGTGGCGAAGGCTGCGTTGTTGACTCGTAGCAGTTCGGCATCGTCGGCGGCGCCGCGGTAAGTACGGATCCGCACCCCGGGCAGGGTGTGGACCGGCTCGGGGAAATCGCGGAGTGAGCGTCGCATCTGAACCAATTCCCGAACCGCGACCAGATCCAGCGCGGACGCGGTTGCCCGAGCCGGCTCGAGTGTGCCGTGCGCCCAGAACTGGGTGTGTCTGTTGGTTTTCGCCAGCGCCGCACGCCCCATCGCCGCGCCGATACCGCGCCGACGGGCCTGCGGATGCACCACCAGTTCCGCCATTCCCGAATCGCCGGCGCGCGGCGGGTTCAGGTTGAGGTAGCCGACCACCGGGTCGCCCGGTTGTGAATCTGTGACCAGCAGATGCTCGGTACGGTCGTGTCCGAGTTCCCGCAGCACCTGTTCGCCGACGGGCGCTACCCCATCGAATTCCGTTGCCGTCGAGACGAGTTCGCGAATCTCTCGCTGCTGCTGCGCAGTCAGTACCGAACGCCAGTCAGGCGGAGTCACTGAGTGTGCAGCGGGTCGACCAGCGGCTCTTGCAGGTCGTCAGAATCGGGCTCGGCGTCTTCGTCGTAGTCCGGCTCCGCAACCGGCGCTCGGCCGCGGGCCGGCCGCACCGCTTTGTAACCCACATTGCGAACGGTGCCGATCAATGCTTCGTGCTCGGGGCCGAGCTTGGCCCGCAGTCGACGCACGTGCACATCGACGGTGCGGGTACCGCCGAAGAAGTCGTACCCCCACACCTCGTGCAGCAACTGCGCGCGGGTGAACACCCGGCCGGCATGCTGGGCCAGGTATTTCAACAGCTCGAACTCTTTGTAGGTCAGGTCAAGGGGACGGCCACGCAGTCGCGCGGTGTAGGTGCCTTCGTCGATCAACAGCTCGCCGAGGCTGACCTTGCCGGCGCTCTCCTGGTCGGCCAACCCACCGCGCCGTCCGACAACAAGACGCAGTCGGGCGTCGATCTCGGCCGGCCCGGTGCTGGGCAGCAGGATTTCGTCCAGCCCCCAGTCAGCGCTGACTGCAACCAAGCCGCCTTCACTCACCACCGCCAAGACCGGGACCGAACGGCCCGCCGTGCTCAGCAGCCGGCAAAGACCGCGCGCGGATGACAGGTCTTGGCGCGCATCCACCAGCACAGCGTCGGCCGTTCCGGCTTCCAACAACGAAGATGGCTCCGCCGGCGCCGTCCGGACGGTGTGCGGGAGCAGCGACAGCGACGGCAGTACCGGGTCAGGGTGCAGCTCGGATGTCAGCAGTAGTAGCTCCAACAAGCCCCTCCAGCCGTGTGAAAGGCATCTCCCAAATTTACCGACGCCACATGGCGTTAGTTACCAGGACACATAACGATAACGTGCCACCAGTCCGTTGTGTGTGGCCCCCAAAGGAGTGTGAGCCCCGCCACCAGTCGGGCCGGAACCAAACGCCTGGCATGGGCCAGCCAGACGGGCACGACAAGGCCCAGCCACAATATGCCTATGCGCAAGGTGCTGATCGGTGCGATTGCAGCTGTTATCGCCGTGGGTGTGCTCGTCCTCGGCGCCGTTGGTGTCGACCTCGGAACCAGCATTTATGCCGAATACCGACTGTCCTCCGCGGTTCGCAAAGCAGCCAATCTGGGGACTGACCCATTCGTCGCCATCCTGGCCTTCCCCTTCATCCCGGAGGCGATGCGGGACCACTACAACCAATTGGAGATCAAGGCCAACGCGGTCGATCACGCGGCGACGGGCAAGGCCGCCCTCGAAGCCACCATGCACTCCATCGACCTGACCTACGCGTCGTGGCTGATCAGGCCCGATGCGAAACTTCCGGTCGGCAAGCTGGAGAGTCGCATCATCGTCGACTCGACGCATCTGGGTCGATATATGGGCATTACCGACCTGATGGTTGAGGCTCCACCGCAGGAAACCAACAACGCCACCGGCGGCACCACCGAGTCCGGAATTTCCGGCAGTCACGGGCTGGTATTCAGCGGTACGCCGAAGTTGGCGAACTTCGACCACCGGGTCAGCGTCTCGGTGGATCTTTCGATTGCCGCGGACGACCCGGCGACAGTGGTGTTCACCCCCACCGGCATCATCACCGGACCCGATACCGCCAATCAAAGCGTTCCCGCCGACATGCGGGATGCGGTGTTGCATGCGTTCAGCGCCCGGTTGCTCAATCAACGGCTTCCCTTCGGAGTCGCGCCGACCAGCGTGGGCGCACGAGGCTCCGACGTCATCATCGAAGGCATCACTTGGGGAGTAACTGTGACCCTGGAGGGGTTTAAGCAATCGTGATACGCGCCGGCGACGATGCAGAGCGCGGCGACGAGGAGGAGCGGCGCTAATGGCAGGTGTAGTGATTGCGACTATCGCGGCATTCGCTGTGGCGACCCTCGTCGGCTGGTTGATGACCCGGCGCTCCGGCGACGTCCGGGAAATCCATCCGGAACCGGCTCAGGGCGCCCAGGGCGGCACCGCAGACATCGCTGACACCGCCGATCTGGGGCTGTCCCCTACCGGCCCGACCGTCGTGCATTTCAGCGCACCGTGGTGCGGACCCTGCGACCGGGTGCGCCGAGTGGTCGATCAGGTCTGCGACGACCTGGGCGACGTGGCCCACGTCGAGATCGACCTGGACGCCAATCCGGTGGCCGCGCGGCGGTTTTCGGTGCTGTCGCTACCAACCACGTTGATCTTCGACGTCGACGGACGGCAACGATACCGGGCGTCCGGAGTCCCCAAGGCCGCTGACCTGCGGTCCGCCCTACAGCCGCTGTTGGCTTGACCGGCATGTCATTGGGTAAGCTAGCCGACGTGTCAGCCCGTGTGGAGCCCATGCTCACTCAGCGTCGCGCAGTCGATCTGTGCCGCGTCGCGGGCTGTTGCTGTTGCTGTTGCTGTAGCTGCTAACCAGCCGCGCCCACCCGCGCAGCGCTCGGAGCAGCCTCGGAGTCCAAACCCGTGGCATCTCGCCCGTCGTTCCTGCGCAGCAAGAATATCTAGGAGTAACACCGTGTCGAGTAACAACACCAACACCCAGCCGGACCGCGTCGACGTTCGCGGACCAAGGTTCGCGGCCTGGATCACCACCGTGGTTCTCGTGGTCGCGCTGATCGTCTCGGCGCTGA
>CAWKKH010000012.1:0-7117 GCA_963850135.1 uncultured Actinomycetota bacterium
GTCAAATCCCGCACCCCTGGGCAGCTGGCCGGAACGCTGTGCCCCAACCCGGTACTGCGCGGTGGCCTGCGCGTCGATCAAGTCGTTGGGAACCGATTTGCGCTGGTCACCTCGTCTGCGCTCACCGATGCGCAACGGAGCCAGGTCAGCAGCCGCGGAGCCGTCGTCGTCTCCGTCGCTCCCGCCAGCGAACTCGGCCGCTGGCTGGAACAAGGCCGGGCGACCGCCGCGATCGTCAGGCCCGACGGCGCGGTCATGCAGGCGGGCCGAAACGTTGCGGCGCTCTGCGACGCCGTGCCCTCATTCTCGGTGGGCGACACCACCCGGGCTGACAGCGAAAGGACACACCGGTGACTGAGCTGCTGGTGCTCAACGATGGCAAACAGGAGCTGCAGGCGGTGTCCTTAGACGGCACCCGGGTACGCACCCTCATTACCGGGCTCGACGAAAGACCCGACGGCATCGTGGTCGACCAATCTCGTGGCCACATCTACTGGACGAACATGGGCGCCCCCGATCCAGGCGCGGGCCCACGTGCAGAAGTGGCCTTCGCGCGCAACGGATCGCTGGAACGTGCCGATCTCGACGGCACGAATCACGTCACGATCGTTCCGCGCGGGGCGTTCACGACCGGCAAACAGCTCGCCGCCGATTTCGAGGCGGGCGTGCTGTACTGGTGCGATCGGGAGGGCATGCAGGTGCTGTCCTGCAATCTCGACGGTAGTGGGCTCCGCCCACTGGTGGTGCCCGCGGTTGGCGACCAGGCCGCGCACACGATCAGCAATCACCCTGTCGGCATCGCTATCAATTTGGATCGGCGCCTGCTGTATTGGACGCAGAAGGGTGCACCAAAAGCCGGCGAGGGCCGGATCTTTCGCGCCCCCCTCGATCTGCCGCCAGGCGTCAGCCCGCAGCACCGCGACGATATCGAACTGCTGTGGAAGGATCTGCCCGAGCCGATCGATTTGCATCTGTTCGGTGGGGCCACGCTGGTGTGGACAGACCGGGGCGCAGAACCCGAGGGCAACACGCTCAACCGCGCGATCGTGCAGCCGAGTATCGGTACACCGGAGATCCTGTCTCGCGGATACCAAGAGGCGATCGGCGTCGCCGCCGTCTCCGAGTCCGAATTCTACGTCGGCGATCTCGGCGGCAGCATCCGCTACATCAACCTCGACGCCGGCGTCGACACGGAGCTGGTGCACCTCGGCCCGGGCCTGACCGGCGTCGCGCTCGCCGAACTGTGAGCAGCGGAAGTGGTTGGTAGGCACCGAACCTGGGTGTCGTTGGGCCAGACTCTGCCCGACGCGCCGCTGTCCGGCGCCGCTCAATTTTGATCGTGAACGCACCACGAAGGCACTGGATAGGAAGAGATGAGCGGGTGGTTTGACATCTGGCACAACCTGACTGGCGGACAGGGCACGGTCCTCGGCGGCGCGTTTGTCCTGGTGGCGGGAGTCATCTCGTTCGGCACCGGATCACTCGACCGCAGATCACAGCACAAACGCTTTCACTACGAGGAGATGAAAACGCTTTACGCCGAGGCATTGAGAGTCGGCAGAGACTTGGAGGTCCTCAAGGCCCTTCCCCCAGAAGTTCGCCGAGAAGTGCTCACTGAAAAGGCCGATGCAGTCGATAGGGTGATTAGCGAGCTCGCGCTCACCGGCAATTACCAAACCGCGGATCTTGCCATCGCTTATACCTACCAACAGTCAGTGCAATTAGCCGAATGGGTAAAACGGGTCGAAGCTGACAACGGCGTTGCAAACCGAATTGATATGTGGTTGGACAACATGCCGGAAGAACAACGCGCCGCATTACGGAAATACGAGAACGCGGCAGTCGATCGTCGCGACGTGGTTCAGGCCGCACGCCGGGAGCTGGGCTTGTATGTGCCGCTGTGGTCACGCTACCGGCGCGTGCTGCGTGGAGCGATCAAAACCGAGCCGTTACCCCTGACCTGACGTAGCGCCGCAACCCGATCGAAATTCTGTTCCGAAACGCCCGGCGCCACCACCTCCGTCACCGTGGCCGAATTCGCGCCGACCTCCCTTGGGCCAAGTGAAATTGATTGGCTGGACCAGTCGCCAGCCTGTCAATTTGAAGGTAGCCGGATCCATGAACGGACCTCGGCATGAAAGACATCGCAACCACCCGCAGCGATGCTGAGGTACTGAAAGTCGCTCGCCGGGAGGGACGCTCCGTATCGCTACGGTCGACCGCAGTATGTCACCGGCTACAACGATTGCGAAGGCCCTTGTCGCGACGCGTTTTTGAGTAGCACCCCCGGCGAAATGATCGATCAGGCACCACAGTGGCGCGACCACGGAGCGCGCTACATCGTTGTGGCCGACGTCGGCCCGCTTCAGCGCAGCCCCAAACGCCTGGCCGCGATGGTGCCCTTCGCCAAAATTCTCCGCGGGCTCAAAGGCTCTAAGTCGGGCCACGGTTGCATCCAAGGTCGCCAAGTATGGATCGTGCGCGATGATTTCAAAACGATCGCTGATCCGGTGGGCCAAGGAGCCCTTTCCACGCGATGCCGACCGCTAGACGCCATGCGCGCACGGCCGCTCACGAGCCCAGGAGCGCGGACTCACAGGTGACTTAAAAGGCGAGTAATCGCAATTCTGAATTGCGCTATCCGATGTACTGCTGTCGCGGAAGCATGTTGGGCCGCATCAACGATCGCAGAGTTGTCCCTTCGGGTTGCGTACTGCGCATGCCCGCCCCGGCTGTCGTGGTTCGCGGCCCGCTTGCCATGACTGGGGGCGGCATAGTCGCGAGGTCCCCAGTGGCACTCACGCTGCCGACCGGTAATGCTGTGGGAGCGTTGCGGATTGCGGAGGTAAGCGTGCCCCAGGTCTGCGGCACCGACAGCCCGCCGACGCTGGTCGGCCGGCCGATCGCGGCAGACACCGCACCGCCGGCCTGAGCTGACCCAACTGACCCGAGCGTGCTCGCCACCTTGCTGAGTCCGGCGCTCACTTCGGTCAATGCCGCCGCCGTCGAGTCCGCTGCGGTCGCGGCGGAACTCGAGCCGGTCGAAAGAGCCGAGAGTGCCGACAGGATGATGGACGGGACCGTTGCGAAAGCGCTGATCCCCGAGTTGACGGTGTCAGGCTCCAGCGCTTTATTTATATTGTCGAGGATCTGTCCTACGATCGTTTCGACCGACGTCCCGGCTTGCGCCCCATCGGAATTGGTGACCGCGACGCTTTGGGCTGCCAAACCGGTCGGGTTGGTGTTCTGCTGCGGCGCGGTGAATGGCGTCAGCGTTGCAGCAGCGGCCGAGGAACCGGCATAACCGTACATGGCGGCCGCGTCCTGGGCCCACATCTCGGCATAATGAACCTCCGTCGCCATGATGGCCGGGGTGTTTATGCCCAAGAAGTTGGTCGCAACCAACATCGCCAATTGCGCCCGGTTGGCCGCGATAAGCGGCGGTGGCACCGTGGCTGCGAACGCTGACTCGAATGCCGACGCGGCGGCCCTGGCCTGGATGGCCGCTTGTTCAGCTTGTGTTGCGGCGGCGCCCATCCAGGCGACATACGTTGCGGCTGCGGCCGCCATCGATACCGACGCCGGACCTTTCCAGTTGCCGCCGGTCAACCCGGATATCACCGAGGAATAAGAGGCCGCCGCCGAGTACAGTTCTCCGGATAGCTCGTCCCATCCCGCCGCGGCGGCCAGCATCGGTGCCGAGCCGGGACCAAAGTACATTCGGCCGCTGTTGATCTCCGGTGGCAGCGCTCCGAAATCCATTTCTATTTCCTGATTCTCAGCTGGTCGCGATCGCGTTAGCGGCCTCAGTGGCCGCATACGAACCGGCGCTGGTGCCCAAAGTGGTCGCAAACATCTGATGGATCGCCGCGGCCTGCGCGCTGACCGCCTGGTACACCTGCGCGTGCAGAGCGAACCGCGCCGCTGTCAGCGCCGACACCTCATCGGCAGCCGCGGGAACCACCCCGGTGATCGGGGCGGCCGCAGCCGCATTCTGGACACTCATCGCCGAGTCCACACTCTGCAAGTGGGCTACTGCCGCTGCCAACATTTCCGGCTGTGTGGTCACGAATGACATGAACTTCCTCCTTGCATTCAGTAGTTTCGGGTTTCGCCCGAGGCGATCGGCGCAATGCCCTGCAGGTGCTCGTCGATGAGACCTGCCGGTGCCGCCGACGCATGGTGAAAACCACTATGGCCGAATGATTTTCGTCGATACCGCATCTCCGGTTGATGCAATTGGTTGAAGAGCGGTTTGTAGACCAGCCTCGGGCCGTTAGCGGTAGGCGAAGTTCTTCCCAACGCGTGGTCTTCTGGCTGTACCTTCACTTCTGTTTTCCCGCGCAAACGGCTTGTTTGAGATGCTGCCCAACCGGGCGTGAAAGAGGCGATATCGCTTCAGCTCCAGGGCGAGGTCAAGCCGCCGTCGGACGGAGCTTGACCTCGAAGGACGCATCGCTTGGGGCGCGGCGATGCCGTGACGCCGGGCATTCAGGGAGGGCCGCCCACGTTGTCTTGAAACGGACGGGATCCTCGTCCGGCATCCTCGGCTGCTCGCCACGACGCGGTGAAGGTGCTGCCCGCCGATTTTCCCGACCCGGTTGGGTACTGCTCTGGGGAATACTGTGCTGCAACCAAAATACAGCGGAGAGGAACCCAGTGATGGTCACGACACGTGTCGAAGCGGCGCACTACCTTAAGGATGCCGCGGGCTTGAAGCTTGTTGTTTTCGGAGCGGATGGGCATGAGGTCGCGGCGATGTTCGTGCAAGGATCGGTGACATACGACGTTGAGGAAGCCACCTTTATTGCGGTCGCTGAGGACGGCCACAGGGTTGGGGAACTGTTCGTGGACGAAACGGTCGGTTACGACGAGAACACAGACGCCTTTGTCATCCGCACCGCCCAATAGCGCCATCGTCATTGCGATCACGCGCGACGTCCTATGACACCAGGTCTATGAATCGCTCGCTCGTGAAAGCGAAACGATGACCATCACCACCGCGGCGACGTACGCATACGACCAAATCGACCAGGCCCGAACAGAACTGAACGCGGTCTCGAATAGACGAGATATGAGAGTCTCGAAACTCCGTCTCGCCCGGGCCACGCCGAACTGGCGCGCCGCCTACGAGACCCGCCTTCAGCTATACACAGCTGCCCTCAAATCGCCTGGGCAGAATATCATCGCACCGTCGCCGAGGTCATTACACCTCCGATACAGCGGATCTTGCACTGCGGCATGTCAATTGGATACATCGACCCAGCATCGCATTCAGCAGCGCGCACCACTATCGAAAACAGTCACCTTCCTACACTGACGATGGTGTCTCGCATCAGTGATAATGCCGCGCATAGATGCAATTCGGCCTGCTGGGCGCAGCCCAAGAGAATCACCCACCGACCCAACCATCGGAACCTGCCCGACGGGTCGATTTCGAACCGATCCAGGCTGACCAGGTCCGGGCGGAAATCTGGACTTGCTCTTGCACAACCGTACGGTTGTAGGATCCGCCACAAAGATGAGAAAAACGCATCCGCCATTTTGATAAGAATTCTGCAACCTGCAGCTAGAGGCATCGCCATCCGCCACGGATTTTGAGAACCTGATATGTGAGCAAATTTGTCAAGAGGCAGGTGAAAGCCGCCCCGGTTGGGAAGCCGGGGCGGCTTTCGTTTTGGCTAGCCCGGTGGTGGTGTCGGCGGTCGCTGCTCACGACGGTGGTGTCAGGCTGATATGCGCGGGTTGGGTACCGCAGGACGATGATTCGGATGCGAACGTTACTGCTGTCTACAAGCGAGCGTCACTGATGATCTGCGTTGAATCTCGTTGTGGCTCATAGGTTCTTGACAGGTTGGTTCGCTCACCGCGCCGATGCACGACCGCTTGGGCCGGCCAAGTATTCGATGCCGGCTGCTTATTGCATGGTTGCCAGCGACCAGCACCAGCCGGCGAGTTCGCGGGCAACGGCGACGTTGGCCACCAGAGGATTCTTGCCGCGTTCGGTGAAACTGCGCCACCGCTTGTTGAGGCGCCGGTTACCGGTGTGTCCGCGAGCCCGAAGCGCCGGGTCGACCTTGGCCCAGCGGGCCCGCAGCGTGGGCCCAGATGTGCTGTAGGACTTACGGTGATGCCAGGCTGATTCGATCAGCAGCCGGCGCACATGGGTGTTGCCAGCTTTGGTGATCGAACCTTGAACCCGGGAGTTGCCCGAAGAGTATTCGGAGGGCACCAGCCCAACGTAGGCGCCGATCGAGGACCCGGTGAACCGAGACCAGTCACCGATCTCCACCGTCAGGGCCAGACCGGTCAGAGCCGAGATGCCGCGTAGGCAGCCCAGCCGATTGACGGGGTCTGCGAACCGCGGCGAGGCGGCCACCACCATGATCTGCTCGTCGAGGCGATCACGCGCCGCGGTCGCAGCCAGCACGGCGTCAAAGCCGTGATCGAAGGCAGCCTTCAGATGAACGTCATCAAAATGGTGTCGGCGCAACCACTCCTCGTGCGCGCATGTCCAGGGCGTCCCACCGGAATACACAAACCCTTGCCGCAGCAGCAGTTTCGACAACCGGTGCCGCACTCGCATCAGATCGGCGCGGGCATCCTCACGGGCCCGCACCAGATCACGCACCGCCTCGACCTCCCGCTCCGGCACCCGCACTGCGGTGATCTCACCCAGGCGTAGCAGCCTGGCCAGATGCGCGGCATCACGGGCGTCGGTCTTGACCCGATCCCCAGGCGGGCGCTGCAACTTCGAGGGTGCCGCGACCAGGCATTCCATCCCAGCCCCAATGATCGTCCGCGCCAACCCGAACCCGGTCGGGCCGGCTTCGTAGGCCACCCGCACCGGCGCCCGCAGCTGATGCAGCCAGCTCAGGACCTCGCCATGATCCGGGCACAGTCGCGCCCGGGCGACCTTGCCTGTTTCCTCGTCAACGGCGTGCGCCACGACCGAAAGCGCATGCACATCTAACCCAACACTCGTACCCTGAACAATCACCGGAGGCCTCCTGATCTGCAAATGTGGCTCTACCAGCGCGAGTGTTCACCCACGCCGGCAACCCACGAATCGTTTTGCAGCACGAGGCCTTCGGCCTCGCTAGCCCCCATACCGTCT
>CAWKKH010000013.1:0-15446 GCA_963850135.1 uncultured Actinomycetota bacterium
AGGTGCGCCAGCGCGTTGATGTAGAAGGTCGGCTCCGCCAGCCCTTCCGGGTGCGGCCAGTCCGAGCCGTACAGCACCTGGTCCACACCGACGAGGTTGACCAGATCGTCGATGCCGTCCTCGAAGAACGGGCTGACGTGGATTCGGTTCTTGACCATCTCGACGGGGTCGCTCGGGAATGCTTCCGGGGCCTTCCGGAAGACCTCCGCCAGGCCCTCGAGCAGCGGCGTCATCCACTTCGAACCGGCCTCGACGATCGCGACCTTCAGCTTGGGATGGCGGTACAGCGCGCCGTGGATCACCCACGACCCCACCGAGTCCTGGATCGGCCGCCACTCATTGAGGATGCCCATCGCATTGGTTTGGAACGGCAGCATCTCCTGGTCGGCACCGTCCCACTCGGAGGTGTACCGGGAATAGCCGCTGTCGCTGGAGTGCATGCCGACCAGCAGGTCGTGCTCGACGACCCGCTCCCAGAACGGGTCGAACTCGGGCAGCGCGAACGACCGGGGGCCACGGAAGCCGGGGACCGGAGCCGGGCGGACGAGGATGCACCGCGCGCCCCGCTTGACCACCCACTCCAGCTCCTCGATCGCCTTCTCGACGATCGGCAGAGTGATGACCGGGGTGGTGAAGATCCGGTTCTGGTAGTTGAACCCCCAGACCTCGTCGAGCCACTCGTTCAGCGCATGGACCAGGACGTGGATCGCGACGGGGTCGTCCGACAGTCGCTCCTCGAGGAGGCTCGCCAACGTCGGGAACATCAGCGTGCGGTCCAGACCCAGCTCGTTCATCTTCTCCAGGCGCGGGCCGGGCTCGAAGAACGCCGGGATCGCGCGCATGGGCTCACCGAACAGCTCGCGCTTGGTCTTGCCGTCCGGGTTGCCGTACTTGAAGTACTCCTCCCAAGCGCCCGGCCGGGCGACGACCTCGAAGGTCGGGTTGGGAATGTAGTTGCTGATCTGGCCGCGGATCGCGATCTTGGTGCGCCCGTTGATCTGCACGTACTGGACGTAGTCCTTGTAGGCCTTGGGCAGGAACTTGGTCAGCGCTTCCGGCGGCTCGTAGAGGTGATTATCGGCGTCAAAGAGCGGGAACGGCACGTCTTCCCGATGCGAAATCTGCCCCATGAAATTCTCCTTCGCGTTTTGTGAGAATACTATTCTCTTGCTCGCTCGGCCGCAATGTGCGGCACCAGCCGGCCGCGACTCAGCACGTCACGATGATCTTGAAATCGGCGGTAGCCGGTTCGCCGGGTTTGTCCGTCTTGAAGCCGTTGGCACTGCCGGCGATGGTGAACGTGTCGCCATTGAGGCTGGCGCTGGCATTACCACCGCCTTTTGAATACATCCCAGTGAACCCGCCCAGATTCTGGATACGGACTGACGTCACGCTAAGCGGGTGGGCGCTCTGGTCAACGACGGCCTTGGCCCCGGAAAAATCTCCACCGATGTCGATGGTCCGGTTCCACTCGAGTTGGCCGCACTTGACGACCGGTATCTTCGCGTCGTGTCCATCGACCGTCACCGATGCCGTGCTGGCGAGTTGGGTTTGCGGCCCTGGGCTGCAGGCGCCGAGAAGGGCTACCGCCAGCGCCGCACCGGCTGTCGCCGCAATTCGGTTCGGCATTTCGCCACCTCAATCCTCATTGATCGATCTATGGAGCATGCAGCGACGATGCTATTCTCCGCCAAGGAGAATGCCAATATCGGCGTTTTCGGGCCACCGAGATAAATCGGAGGCGTTTCGCCTGATGAAGCGATAGCATCCTTTGCACGGCTGTGGGTTGCCTTCGCACACTGGCGGGCACACTGGCAGGCCGCAGAGCGAGTGATGAACCGCACCGCAGGTCCACGCAGCGCAGCTGGAGGAGCGACATGAAGAGCACCGCAAAAAGGCATCTGTGCGTCAATTCAGCAATGCTGTTGGCTGCATTGATGGCAGTGCCAGCGCTATTCCTCGCGAGCACCGGACGGGCACAGGCCGACCCGGTCTGGCACCAGGTCGTGTACGTCGTCACGTCCAACGATCCGGTCAACGTCGACATCTTCTACCAAGATCAGGACCCGACGCTCTTCTCCGACTACAGCCACAACAACTACGCATTCACCCCGCAGGTCCACGCTAATGTCGGCCCCGGTCAGCCGTGGGTACAGCCGGTGAACCTGTTAAATCCGGATCAGTGGGCGATGGTCACCGCGACATCCGGCAGGGGTCCGGCCACGGCCGCGGGCATTCAATGCAACCTGTCGGTGGACGGCAAGGTCGTGGTGTCCAAGGTTGGCCCCAAGGGCGCGCTTTGTTCGCTGCGGACCTGGTGAACCTCCCAGGTCGGCGACACTCCCGAGATGGGCTTTGGCTCGCCTTCCAATCGACGCAGGTAGCTCTCAACCAGTTCTAGGGTTTCCGCGTGACCGCTCGACATGCCGACTGCCTGCTCAAGCACCAGAAACCGCGACAAGCTGGTCATCAGCACCGCCCACACCACCGGCGGCACATCGCTGCTGTCCACGCCGTAGCGCTGCAGCGCAGACGTCACCGCTGCACGTTCTCCCTCGCGGAAACGTTCGGCGTAATAAGCGATTTCGGCTCGCATTTCCTTGCGATGATTGGCCAGCGCCATGAATTCCATCGAAATCCGGGTGAACGCGGGGTCGGTGCCGAATCGCCACAGCGCCCACAGTGGCTGCGGCGACTGCAGCACTTGCGCCTGCATCTCCAAGCCTTCATCGGCCCGGCGGCGGAAGACTTCGACGAACAGCTCTTCCATTGTTCGGAAGTAGTAGTGCACCAGCTGCGGTTTCAGGCCCGCCTTGTTCGCGAGCCGGCGCGACGTGACCGCGGCATATCCTTCTTCGATCATCAGCTGTTCGGCCGCATCGAGCAGCAGGCCGCGATTCTTCGCGTCCGGCGCACCGATCCTGCGGGCCGATGTCATGCCCTGCTCCGTACTCTTGTGTGCTCCCGTGCCGATCCCCCGGATCGTATCGCGAGCACGGCGGGGCCACCTTGACCCCGACATTACCGTCATGCTAAGCAGGTGCTCAGCATATCCTCGATCTCGAAAATGGGCGGCGCCACCGCTTGCCCCGAGCATCGCACGTAAACCCAGCTGCCGGAGGGGCGCACTGACATGAGCAATTTCGATTCGATCGACTTCTTTACCGATCAATCGCTGGTTCCCGATCCGCACCCCTACTTCGACTACCTGCGCAGCCAAAACCCGGTGCTGCGGTTGCCGCATTACGGGGTCGTCGCGGTCACCGGCTACGACGAAGCCACTGAGGTCTACAAGGACCCCGACACGTTCTCCAACATCGTCGCGCTCGGTGGCCCGTTCCCGCCGCTGCCCTTCACACCCGAGGGCGACGACATCAGCCCGCTGATCGACAAGCACCGCGGTGAGTTCCCGATGAACGAGCACATGGTCACCATGGATCCCCCGGATCACACCAAGGCCCGATCGGTGCTGAGCCGGCTGCTGACGCCCAGCCGGCTGAAGCACAACGAGGAGTTCATGTGGAGCCTCGCCGACCGGCAGCTCGACGAGTTCCTCGGAACCGGCGGGTGCGAGTTCATCTCCGAATATTCCAAGCCATTCGCCACCCTGGTGATCGCGGATCTGCTCGGCGTACCCGAGGAGGACCACAAGGAGTTCCGGACCGTCTTGGGAGCTGACCGCCCCGGCGCGCGGGTCGGGGCACTGGACCACGAATCCGTCGGCATCAACCCATTGGAATGGCTCGACGACAAGTTCTGCTCCTACATCGAAGACCGCCGCAGCAATCCGCGCGAAGACGTGCTGACCTCACTCGCGACGGCGAAGTATCCCGACGGATCGACACCCGAGGTCATCGACGTGTCCCACTCGGCCACGTTCCTGTTCGCCGCCGGCCAGGAGACGACGGCCAAGCTGCTCAGCGCCGCATTGCAGGTAATCGGAGACCGGCCCGACATCCAGCAGCAGCTGCGTGAGGACCGCAGCCTGATCCCGGGGTTCATCGAGGAGTCGCTGCGCATGGACAGCCCCGTCAAGAGCGACTGCCGACTGGCCCGCAAGGCCACCACGATTGGCGGCGTCGACATAGCGCCGGGCACCGTGGTGATGCTGCTGCCGGGCGCCGCCAACCGGGATCCGCGCCGGTTCGAGAATCCGCACGAGTTCGACTTGCGCCGCAAGAACGTCCGCGAGCACATGGCGTTCGCCCGCGGCGTCCACTCCTGCCCGGGCGGCCCGCTTGCCCGGGTGGAGGGCCGAGTCTCGATCGAGCGCATCCTGGACCGAATGTCTCACATCGCAATTGACGAAGACCAACACGGGCCGGCCGCCGAGCGCCGGTACAACTACGAGCCGACGTATATCCTGCGCGGCCTGTCGCAACTGCACCTCACCTTCACGACCGCCGATTCGGTCGCGGCGGTGCGCTGAGGACGCGTTACCGCGACGACGAGAATCAGTGAGTTCCCGTTCGATCGCAAAGCCGCTCAGCTACGGTTCTCACATGAACACAGTCATGCGCTTCGCTGCCGCAGCGCTCATGGTCAGCACTGGCTTTGGACTGGCGAGCGTGGGCAGCGACCACGCTCACGCCGACGACCCGCCATGGCCCTTTGTGGGATACCACTGGTGCCCAGGCCTGCCATTCGACGCGGCGTGGGGACCCCAGTGGAACAACACCACCTGCCACGACGCGCACCATATCGACCAGGACGGCATTATTCACAACCGGGATTACTTCGGGCCCGGTCCCTTCCAGGACTGGCCCGAGATACCCAACACACGTAAGTGAAGCCGGCGCGAATCGGGCTTGCAGCGGGTTACGTGTCGCCGCGCTCCCAGATCTGTCTACCGTCGTGCGCGTTGCACACCAGGAATAGGCCGTCCGGCGCCTGTGCGACGTAATACTCCGGGTAGTCGGTGCACAGCGAGTTCTCGTCCTTGATGCCGGCCATCGGAGGCGAGCGGAACCATCGAGGCTCATATCTTCTCGGCGAGCCGCAGAACATCAGCCGTCCCGGTTGCGTGGCAAAGGAAATGTCGTAGTCGGCGGTCCCGTACACGAAATAGGTGGTGTGGTCACACGGCGCACCGAGAACAACGTGCGGAAGGATGCCTGGCGTGCAGTCTGGATAATCGCAGCCGCTGGTGGCCGGAGCCGGCGGAGCCGCCCACACACAGAGGCCCAGGAATACGGCGACAGCTGCCACAATGAATCTCACCCGCTCAATTTGCCACAGCTGGTCCGAAAATTCATTAACTTTCTGCAGCTGGTAAGAAAATTCTCCTTTTCGGAGAACACGCCCATCGACTATGGTCACCGCCACTACAAACGTTGCCGCCTGGCAGTGATAACGTGGCTTTCTCCTGCGGGTGGGGACGAGGAGGTGATCCATGCCGCCGCGCGATTTTTCAACTCGAGTGCTCGAGACCGGTTCGCCAACTTCGTTGGCCGCTTCTGAAACCGAGGCTGCCGAGCTCCCCAAATAGAGGCCCATGCCGAGGCCGCCCGTGCCCGTGCAACACAGCTGCGCCAACAAGCCGAGGCGGCATCGGGCGATCAGGGACCGATCGGCGTCACGCTTGATAAGGACCGTTCGAGAAGGAAGCCGCGCAGTCGGCGAGCGACGAGCCGGCGTTGGCGTCATCGTAGAAGTTCGCCCAAGCGGAAAGCCTGATTGCCATCGCGGGGCTGCTGGTCATCTGCGGCTCGCTGGCGACCAGCGGTTTGGTGGTGTGGCACCACCACAACGTCGCGCAGCAACGGCAGCGCAGCGCGGAGTTCGCGACGATAGCCCGCGACGGCGTTGTAGCGATGATGTCGATCAGTGCCGACAAGGCGAGAGACGACATGCAGCATTTCGTCGACCGCACTACCGGGACATTCAAGGCCAGCGTGTTGATGGGCGCCAACGACGTCATCAGCGACCTCGAGAAGTCGAAGGTCTCCACCAAGGCCGCTGTGCAAGCCGTCGCTGTGCAGTCCATGACCAACGATTCAGCGGTCGTCTTGGTGGCGGCCAAATCTGAGATCACCAAGCCCGATCAGACCAAGCCGCAATCCCGGTCGTGGCGGCTGGCCGTCAACGTCGAACGAGACGGTGGACAGCTCAAGATTTCGAAGGTCGAGTTCGTCCCGTGACGATCGACGCCGAGGCAGCTCAGGAGGCGCCGCCCGGGAACCTAACAGCCTACCTGCCCAGCCGCTATCGGGCGTTGGGTCGCGGCGGTGCTTGGCACGGTGGCGTCCAATTCTGTTGACGATTTTGCTGGTTGCCTCGACGGGGTTCGCTTCGGGTTATTTTTTCTCCGTCTACCGATCGGATTGGCAGACCAATGACGCTGCCAGACACCAGGCCGTCAGGGCGGCAAGCGATGGTGCGGTAGCGCTGCTGTCCTACTCGCCTGAGACGCTGGCGCGCGATTTCAGCAATGCCAAATCCAGGGTCACCGAGAACTATCTGCCCTATTACCAGCAGTTCGCCGACCAGATCGTCGGGCCCTCAGCGCAGCGCGGCCAAGTCACGACGACCGCCACCGTGGTCAAGGCCGCTGTGTCGGAAATGCAGCCGGACTTAGCGATCGTGCTCGTGTTCGTAAAACAGAAGACCGCGAACAAGGTGAAGCCGGAACCGGTGGTGACATCGAACAGCCTCAAGATAACGATGAAAAAGGTCAACAATTCGTGGCTTATCGAGAAATTCGAGGGCATGTGAGCGCGAAAGGTCCCGCTAAACCCAACCGTGATGGGCGGAGACGGTGTTAGTCTTTGGACTTCACTAGAAAATGGCGGTATGTAGCGCGTCGAGGAGCAAATGATGCGTTCAGTAAGCGTGGCGGTATGCGCAACACTCGTGGCTGCCGGCGCAGTCGGCAGCGTAAGCATGGCCCCGCGAGCATGGGCCTCCGACCCTGCCATCAACGGCACATTCACTGCCACGGTAATCGGCGACTGGGCCAGGACGCGCGAGGTGAATCACCAAGAGGCAGTAACGCGCAGCACTTGGACGATCAGTACCTCGTGTACCACCGCGCAGGACTGCGCCGGCCACGTGACCAGCGACGAAGGCTGGACGGCGCCGGTACGAATGACCGACGGGCTCATCTTCTACCTCAGACGCGATATCCCGAACTGGGAGGTCTGTCCCGACGGCACCGCATTCCCGGGCAAGGACTATACCTATTTCTATGCCGCGGACCCGGAGACCGGTATCAACAACTGGGACACCAATTCACCCGTCCTGGCCGGACGGGAACAGACGGTAGGTCCAAGTGGGGCCTGCGGCACCAACCTCCCGCTGTCCATCTCGCAGCCGGTCAGGCTGGACCGGATCGGGTGACCCGGCGCGCCTAAAGCAACAAACCGGCGCTGGGCTTCACGTGGTGAACATGTCCTTCCACGTCTTCGGCGACTTCGGCGAGTTGGGCGCGACCAGATCGGACTGCCGGTATACCTTGCCGTCGGGGCCGACGTAGCTGCCGGTGTGCGGGTCGTACTGGGTAATCGCCACCGATGGGCCCGGCTGTGAGCCATCGCGCCCGTAGGCGCTCGGCGCGACCGCCGGCGCGCCGCCTGCCACACCGACCGGCGGTCCGGCTGGGTTAGAAGGCGGACCGGGCGGGGGCCCACCCGGCACGTTGGGCGCGTCGATCGGAGCTATCGGCGACACCTCCCCCATCTGCGCAGCCGGGCTGGGCGGCCCCGGCGGTGCTCCCGCCGGCGGGCCGCCGACGCCTGGCGGCAGTGGCGTTCCGTTTACCGGTCCGAAGATTCGGTCGCGGTTGAAGTTCATCCGCTCGTCGGGCGGGATACCCTGCCCGATCAGGTTCGGGTCCAACGGGTAGGCGCCGAACACGTGCTGTCGCATCGCAAGCGGCTCGAAAGGCTTGTCACTGTCGCAGATTTCGACGGTCGGCGCACGCTTCCCGGGATGCCCCATGCAGGGGTAGTTGCGGGCCCCGCGCACTCCGATGGGTGAATCCTGCGGCAGCTTGCAGTACAGCCCGTCCGGCGTGTCGACAACGGCGGTGTCAGCGGGGGAGCGCCATTGGTTCGGTGGCAGAAAGCCGACCGTACATGCCGGCGGGTCACTGATGACAAGGTTGAAGGCGCCGGTGGCCAGCCCGGTCGGGGCCTTCGTGCCGAGGAATGACTGAATCGCGGCCGTGAACGGCGGCAGCAACACCAACACCTGCTCCAGTGACGCGTGGTACGTCACGCCGATCTGGCCGATCGTGGTGAGGTTGGCCAGTAGCACCGGCAGCGTCGGTTTGATTTGCTCGAGCAACCGGGACGCCTCGTTCAGTGCCCCGGGGCCTTTTTGCAGGAGGGTGCGCACCTGAGGATCGTTGGCCGCGAATTGCCCGGTGAACCCGGCGAGGCTGCGGGCCCACAGTCGGATCGAGTCGGTGGTCTGCGCCTGGCTGTCCAGGAACGGCCCAGTGTCCTCGGTCAGGGCTCGCGTCTGGTCGGCGACGCCGTTTAAGTCGCCCGAAACTTTCGCCGACGAGTCGAACAGCGACTGGAAGTCGTAGCCTGCCCCGTTGAATGCCTTGAAGGACTCGTCGAGCAAATCGTTGAGCTTGCCTTTGGGGATGCTGGTGAGCAACTTGCTGGTCTGGTCCAGCACAGGGCCGATCGGCTGCGGGATGGTCGCATCGCTCGCGGCGATAACCGATCCGTCGCGCAGGTAGGGCCCCGAGTTGGTTCGGGGCTGCAAATCCACGTACTGCTCGCCCACCGCTGAAATGCTGAGCACCCGCGCCTGCAAATCCGCCGGGATCTTCGGCGAGGTGTCAAGGGAAAGCGTGGCTTTCGCGCCATGGGGGGCCAGATTCACCGCGGTGACCTTGCCGATCTGCACCCCACGGTAGGTCACGTTGCTGAATCGGTAGAGGCCGCCGGTCGCGGGCAGGTCCAGCGTGACCGTCATCTTGCCGATACCGAGCAGCGTCGGCGCCTGGATGTAGAACACGACCATCACGAACAGCCCGATGATCCCCACAATCGTGAAGATCGCCAGCTGGATTCGGACAAAGCGGGTCAGCATCAGGGGGTCCCATCTGTCGGCTGAGTGCCGGCTGGGGTCATGCCTGGGACCGGCGCGCCTTGATCAGCGGGTGGCCCCGGTGCCGCAGCGGGAGCTGGCCCGGGCAGCGGCGGTGCGTATGCCGACTGTGGGTTGAGCGGGGCCGGTGCGGCGGGTGGCGGCGGTCCCGGGAGTGGCCCCGCATTAGGTGGCGGCACGCCGGCTTGCCACGCTGACCCGTTTGGCCCACGCAGCGGTTCCCCGACCGGGCCGGGCATCGAGTCGAACGCTCCGGGTGCCCCGGGGGGCGCATCGTGTCTGAATTGCAGGTACTCCGGATCGGTGGGCCCCGGCACGTTCTCCGCACCGATTCGTTCCCAGTGGGTACCCCGCAGGATGCTCTTGCGGAGCCCGGCGTTCGTCAAGTCGATGATGAAATACCCATTGGTAAAGTCACCCCGGATGTAGCGGTCGATGAAGCCCTGGGTGAACGGGAACGTCGGTGCGAGCCCGATGGCCGCGTCGAGTTCGGGCCCGACGTCGGCGAGCGCACCGAGGACCGGCCCGAGATTTTGCAGGTTCTTCACCAAGTCATTTCCCGCGTCGTTGACCAGTCTGGTGGCGGTGTCACTGAACGTCCCGAGTTTGTTCAGCGCGGTGGTGATGCGCGGCCGCTCCTTGATGAGCACGTCCAGTGCCGGCGGGATCTTGTCCAGCGCCTGGGTGATCACGTCGCGTTGGCCTGCCACCGTCTTGGAAAGACGGTTCAGCGCCTGGATCGACTCGACGAGATTGCCGCGCTGATCATCGAGCGTGCCGATGAACTTGTCCAGGCGGCTCAGCAGATCGCGAACCTCGGCTGGGTGCTCGGACAGTGAGGCGCCGAAGTTGTGGATGATGTCACCGATCTGCCCCAGCCCTCCGGCGTTGAGCACCACCGACAGCGATGACAGCGTCGCCTCGGTCGACGGATATGTCGACGATCGGTTCAGCGGAATGGTGGCACCGGGTTGCAGCCGTCCGTTCGGCGGTTGACCCAGCGGCGTGTTCAGGGCCAGGTGCATCGATCCCAGCAGGCTGGTCTGCCCGACGCTTGCCACGGCATTGGCGGGGATCACCACACCTGGGTTCACCGAGACGTCGACCAGGGCGTGCCACGTGCCCTTCGGCACACTCAGCTTCTTGATGCTGCCGACAATGACGTCGTCGACCATCACCGGCGAATTCGCTTCCAGCGTACCGACGTTCGCGACCTCGACGTGGTAGACGCTGGCGCCCGGTCCACGTCCTACGGCTCCCGGCAGCGGCAGCGAGTTGAGACCGTTGAACCCACATCCCGTTGCGAGGAGCATCACGCAGCCGCCGATGAGAAGCACTCGCCGCATGGCGACTCGGGCGGTCATTGCTGCGGCCCTTGGCCCGGTAGCAACATGTCCGGCACGTTCGCCGGAGCCGGCGGCTCGGGCGGCACACTCGCAGGCGGAGGCTCCGGCATTGCCGCTCCCGGTATCCGCCCCGGTGGTGGCGGCGGCGCTGGCGCGTCCGGAGTGTCACCCGGCAGGCCACGATATGCGGACACCGCGGGCGGCAGCTCGGGGGGCGCCGGCTTCGGGCCCGCCCCGTTCGGCCTCAGCCGATCCTCGGTGTAGGTGACGTTTTTCGCGTCGAACGCCGGGGCCAGCAGCGGGTTGACCGGGAGCGGGAGGTAGTTGAAGTTGAATATCAGCAACGGGTTGAACACTTTGAGCGCCGGGCTCAGATACAAGCCGCACAGCTTGCCGGTCTCGACCCCGGTGTTGGTCTCCAAGGCCCCGAATTGTGAGCACCAGGCGTACGTCGGATTGGCTGAAGTTCTGAATTCCAACCCCGCCGCGGATATTCCCGACGTCCGGGTCGTAGTCGTTGTAGCCGTTTGCGAGCGCGTTCGGCGCGACGTGCAAAACGTTCTGCAGGGCCATCTTGTTGTCGACGAGAATCTGAGTAAGGTCGGCCAACCGCGCAATCTGCTCGGCAGTCTGGTCACGACTACCGGCGATGAACCGCTGCACCTCCCCGGTCGCGCTGGACAGGTCCGTCAGAGCCGCGTCCAGATCGGACTTGTTGTCGTCGAGCACGCTGGTGAGCGATGCCAGCCGATCGTTGAACTGCACGAGCTGGACGTTGCTGTTACTCAGCACGCCGACGAATGTCTGCAGATTCTTGATGATGTCGACGAAGTTGCCGCTACCGTTGGCGAATATCCGCGCCACTCCAGACAGTTGGCCTAGCGTCTGCCGCAGCTTCTCGCCGTTACCGTTTCCCAGCGCGTCGGCGGCGGAGTCGATAAACCGCGCCACCGCGGGCGTCGAAACCTTACTGTTGGGTCCGAAATCCGTTGCCAACCGCATCAATTGGGTCTTGATCTGGTCCCACTCGACGGGTACCGCTGTCCGGTCGGCCGGGATCACCGCGCCGTCATGCATGGTGGGACCGCTCGACTGGTAGGCCGGGGTGAGCTGGACATAGCGTGCAGCGACCAGGTTCTGGGCGACGATCACCGCTTTGGCGTCCGCGGGAATGGACACGTCGCGATCGACGTGCATGACCATCTTCGCCTGGGTGCCCTGAGGTTCGATCGACGCGATGGTGCCGACCTTGAGGCCGGACACCCGCACATCGTCGCCCGGATAGATCGCGGTGGCGGAGGGGAAGAACGCGGTGATCGTCGTCGGGCGGAAGAAGATGTTGCGGATGCCGACCGCCACGCCGAAGACGACGAGCGCGGCCAGTAGCACCGCCAGCCCGGCCTTGAGCTTGTTGCGCGGAATCGCGTCGATCCTCATCATCGCGCTCCAGGGTTCTGGTTGAACGGGAATGGGAGCAATGCCCGCGGTCCGACGTTGTCCGGTGGCTGACCCGGGGCACCGTAGGCCCGGAAGCCAAAGGCGTAGTCGACCAACCACTGGAAGAACTGATACTGGAACAAGTTCGGGATGAAGGGGTTGTAGTAGAACCCGCTCGAGACCGTCTCGCCTTGCGTGATCTCATATTGGGCCAAACCCGGTATTGCTTTGGAGAGGTTGTCGCGGTTGCTTTCCAGCATCGCGGTCACAGAGTTTATCTTTGCGAGCGATGGCGCCAGCTTGGCCTCGTTGTCGTGCACCAAGCCGGACAGCTGCTTGGCCACCGTGGACGTGCTGGACAGCAGTCGCACGATCGCCTGCCGCCGCGCCACCAGCGTGGACAGCAGGTCGTCAGCGTTGAGGATCAGTGTGTTGAGTTGCTGGCTGCGTTGCGAGAGGATTCCGGTCAGGTCGGCGGCGCCCTTGAGCAGCTCACCGAGTGTCTGGTTGCGGCCGTTGAGAGTCTGCGAAAGTCGGGTCACCCCGTCGAATGCGGGACCCAGTTGCGGCGAAATCTGATCCAGCGTCCCCGACAGCGTGTCAAGAGACTGGTTGAGCTTGTCGGTGTCGGTTCCCTCAATGTCGGACGCCAGGTTTTCGACGGCCTCGGACAGTGAATACGGCGACGAGGTGCGCGTCACCGGAATGACGGTCATCGGACGTAGGGTGCCGCCGCCCGCGGACTCGAGGGTGAGCACCCGCTGGCCCAACAGCGAGCCCGTCCTGATGTGTGCGGTACTGGCCGATCCGAGCTGGACGTTCCCGTCGACAGTGAACGTGATCAGCACGTCACCCCGCTGCAGCGACATGCCCGACACGCTGCCGACCTTGATTCCCGATACCGTCACGTCATTGCCAGTTGCGATGCCGCCGGCATCGGCAAACAGCGCCTGGTAGCGGACCGTGGTGGCCCATTGCGTCAGCTTCTCTGGCTGCAGTCCGACCGCGATGATCAGCGCCACCAGCACAACGCCGATGAACCCGGCCCGGATGAGTCCTGCTCCGCGGTACTTAAGCATCGGGTTCTGCACACCTTCCGGTGACCTGGTGGTTTATCCCAACTTCCACCGTCCGGAATTGAAGATCGGACACCCGCAGAGCCAATCCGCAGAGGTAGTAGGGGAACCAGGCGCCGTAGGCGCCGAGCCTCCTCAGCTTGCGGTAATTGTTCGGCAGCTTCTTCAACGAAATATCAATGAGGTTCTTGTCCTTGTCCAGCAGCGGGGCCAGGCGATTCAACTGGTCCACGGTGCCGGCCAACGCCGGGCGGGCGCGGACCAACAGATCCGCAATCGAGGCGGTCCCGTTGTCCAAGGCAGTGATCGCGGTGCCGATGGTGTCGCGGTCTTGCGAGAACCCGCTGACCAGCTTCTGCAGGCGGTCGATGGCGCCGGAGAACTTGGTGCCCTCCTTGTTGACGGTGCCCACCACCGTGTTGAGGTTGTCGATCAGCTCCTGCACCGTCTGGCTGTTGTCCGCCAACGTGTTGGTAAACGACGTCGTGTGCGACAGCAACGAGTTGAGGGTTCCGCTCTCGCCCTGGAAAACCTGAATCAGCGATGCGCTGAGCGCGTTGACGTCTTGCGGATTGAGGCCCTGAGTAACCGGTTTCAGCCCACCGAGCAGCAGATCAAGGTCGAGAGCCGGCGCTGTGCGGTCGATTGGGATTTCCGCCCCGGCCGGCATCACCTTGGTGGATCCTGGGCCGTCGACGAGCTCGAGGTAGCGATCACCGACCAGGTTGAGGTAGCGAATGACAGCCCGGGTACCGGTGGTGAGCACGACGCTGTGGTCGGCATCGAACTTCACCAGAACCTTCTTGTCCGAGCGCAGTGAGACGCTGTTGACAGTGCCCACCCGGACGCCGGCGACCCGCACCGTCTGTCCCTCTTTCAGGCGGGACACATCGCTGAAGACCGCCGAATAGTCTTCTGTCGAACCGGTTCGGTACTGCCCGAAAATGAAGAACAGGGACACCGTCAGAAGCACCATGATGACCGCGAAGGCCCCGAATTTGACGATCATGCTGCGTGAGCCGCTCATCCGGGCTGCCCCGCCTGGAAGGAATTGCGCGGCGGGCCATCGATCGGGCCGTACAGCAGTTGCTTGAGCCCGTCGGAGTTCCACAGCAGTTGCGCGTTGCCGTACTCCTGAGGGTTGGCGCCAACGTCGGCGACAACGAACTTCGGCGCGACATCAAAGGGCACATCGGGAAGGCCGTCGCACTGCGGACCGCCGGTCGCAGCCACCTTCGGCAAGTTGCTCGGGTACCGGTACTTCTCGGCGCCGAAGCCGATGTAAACCAGTACCTTGATCATCGGCTCCGGCAGGTTCGGCGAATGCAGGTTCTGCAGCGACCCGGCAAGACCGCACCACAGCGCCTCGTGGTACTCGTTGAGTAGATCTGTCGTCGGCGTGAGCAGGTGGAAGACATCGGTCAGCGCTTGCCGGTTGCCGCCAACCACATCGTTGCCGACGTCGGCCAAACCGATCGAGCTGATCAGGAATGCGTCCAGGTTCTGTTGTTCATCGACGAGCGTCTTGCTGATTTTGACCGCACTGTCCGCGGTGGCCACCAGATTCGGCGCCGCGTCCGCGTAGGCATTACTGACCGCGGGTAGCTGCTCGAGATCGTGTCTCAACGAGGGCAACGCGGGATCCTGCTTGGCCAGAAAGGAGTCCAGGTCGGACAGCATCTGGCCGATCTTGTGGCCACGTCCGTTCACCGCCGACGCTATCGCGCCAAGGGTTTCGTTGAGTTTGGCGGGATCGATCGACGACAACAACCCCGTGAGTTGCTGAAATGTCGTGTTGGTCTCCACCGTGACGTCTTTGTTTTGCAGTACCGCGCCCGGCTTCAGCGGCTGCGGCGACGGATCGGCCGGCGGCATCAGTTCCACGAACTTGGCGCCGAACACCGTCGTGGACGCGATGTCGACGAGCACGTTAGACGGAATGAGGTGCATCTGCGACGGTTGCATCTCGAGTTTCAGGACCGCTTTACCGTCAGGGCGTACGTCTATCGAGCCGACCCTGCCCACCTCTACTCCGCGCATCTTCACTTTGGCGTCGGGGTTCATCACCAAGCCGGCGCGCGGCGAGACCACGGTCACCGGCACGGTCGTGGTGAAGTCGCCCCGGAACAGCCCGACCGCGACGGCGACGATGACGGCGATCACGAGGAATGTGGCCAACCCCGCGAGGGGGCTTGCGTACGACCGCGCGCCGAAGTCGCGGCCAGGCGCTGCCGCGATAGGCGCTGCGGCACTGGTGGTTTCAGAACGGCCGAACGGGCTCGGCCCCATGTTGCGCGTCACTGCCTTTTCACCACCCTTCCTAGCCCTTTTCTAGCCCGACAGGTTGAAGTTGCCGTTGGAACCGTAGATGGACAGCGAAATCAGCAGCGTCACCGACACCACCACGATCAGCGAGGTACGTACCGCATTACCGGTCGCGACGCCGACGCCGGCCGGTCCGCCCGAAGCAAAATAGCCGTAGTAGGTATGGATTAACAAGATGGTGATCGCCATCAGAACC
>CAWKKH010000014.1:0-109465 GCA_963850135.1 uncultured Actinomycetota bacterium
CAGGCAGCTGCCGTAACAGTTCTATAAGATATCACACCCCCTTGCGCCGCTTTGGAACACACAGCTGTTGGAGGCTGAATTCGGAGCTGCCTTGCGGGCTCGCCGCGGACTAACGTACTGAAAGCAAGCCGGTTGCCTAACAAAAACGCATCGAGATTGGTCCCACAGGTGCACGCCCTGTTTAGGGAGGAATCCGTGTCTATAAAGGAGGGAATAACAATACTACGTGTGTGCCGAAACTGCTCCGTAGGCGGAGGAAGCTTGCTTGCCTTGCTGCTGAGCTGCCAACTGGCATGGGCGCGAGTTCCGCAATTATCTCAGTGCTCCGAAACACAACGAACGCCCCAGCCGCAGCGGTGCCTGAACCCGTGCCCGCGGCGCAAAATGATCTCACGCAAGTGAGCATAGAAAACTTGCTGAATATCGAGGTGACCTCGGTCTCGAAGAAAGAGCGAAGCTCTCCCGCGTAGCGGCAGCGATTTTTGTGATTACTTCGGAAGACATCCGTAGGTCAGGTGCGGCGAACATTCCGGATCTTCTGCGCATGGTCCCGGGTCTGCAAGTAGCGCAGATCAACGGCAGCACGTGGGCAATCACGGCGCGCGGGTTCGACGGTCAATATTCGAACAAACTGCTTGTCTTGGTAGATGGCCGCACGGTGTATTCCCCAATCTTTTCCGGTATGCCAGCTCGACGCGCATGTGCCGATCAAGGCGCTGACGGAGGACTGGTCCCCGGTTTCGTTGTTTAGTACCGCGAAAGTGCAAGTACCGACGCTCTCTGTCGAGAAACGTGTCGGCAGTGACACTTTCGCGGCGATAATTCAGGCCGCTTTGCGCGGACGCCCACGCGGACGCTTGTAATCCACGATCGCGCCTCGCTCGAAAATCTCACCGCCCCAGACTCCCCAGGGTTCGGCCCGTTCCAGGGCTGCGGCCAGGCATTGGCGACGGATCGGGCAGCTCGCGCAGAGCGTCTTGGCACGTTCCAGGTCGGCGGGGGTGTCGGCGAACCACAAATCGGGATCGCCGACGTGACACGGCAACACCGGCAGCTTCTGTTCGGGGACTGTCGGTGCCGACATGTCCGTTCACCTGCTTCCTGGTCTGGTGACTGTCCTTCTCGGGTGATCCGGACCAGGTTTGCGGGGTGTCGACCCGAAAACTGTGGCCACGGATCCTTGTGACTTCGGGTCCGTGGCCAATTGGCGAGAGCTGAGCTCGTTACGATAGGTCCTACGGACGCGTCGGTCGCGGCGGCGACGCGGTGCTTGGCCGCCGGCATGGCGGCATGGGCGGCATGAGAGGTGCGGCGCGGCCGGTACCGCGCCGGGTACGCGTGCAGCAAGCGCGTTGTTGATCATCATGGTCGCCCTCCTCTCGAGCAATCGCTCGCTTCTCGAGGGTAAACGGTCCCGGCCGCGGCGACAAACGATTTTCTGACCTGCGCGTTTACCCGCTCAGCGGCGAGCGAACCAGCTCCAGCACGTCGGGCCCGTACTGCTCGAGCTTGCGTGCGCCGATCCCCGGGATCGCGATCAGGGCCGCCTCGTCGGCCGGCAGCATCTCGGCGATCGCGATCAGGGTGTTGTCGGTGAAGACGACGTAGGCGGGCACACTTCTGTTCCTTGGCGGTTCGAGCCGCCAGGCCTTGAGCTGCAGCAGCAACTCCTCGTCGATGTCGGCGGCGCATGTCTCGCAGCGGCGCAGCATGATGGCCGCCGGGGTGGTCAGCTCGTTGTTGCAGACCCGGCAGCGGGTCGGCGCGCCCCGGTTGCGCCGGGACTTGCTCGGCGCCGGACTCGGCACGCGTCTGCGGCGCGATGCCGTTGAGGAACCGCGACGGCTTGCGGCCCTGACGTCCGCCCGGGGCCCGCGCCAGCGCCCAGCTGAGCGCCAAATGCACTCGGGCTCTGGTGATTCCGACGTAGAACAGGCGACGCTCTTCTTCGACCCGCTCGCTGTCGGGGCCGTGCGCCAGCGCGTGCGAGATCGGCAGCGTGCCGTCGGCCAGCCCGACCAGGAACACCGCATCCCACTCCAGCCCCTTGGCCGCGTGCAGCGACGCCAGCGTGACGCCCTGCACCACCGGCGGGTGCCGCGCGTCGGCGCGCAGCCGCAGCTCGGCCACCAGCCCGGGAAGGTCCAGCTCCGGGCGCTGCGCCACTTCCTCGTCGACCAGTTCGGCCAGCGCCATCAGCGCCTCCCAGCGATCCCGGGCCTGGGTGCCGGCCGGTTCCTCGGCGGTCAGGCCGAGCGGTTCCAGCACGCCGCGGACCACGTCGGGCAAGTCCGCGCGCCGTCGGCATCGGCGCCGCGCTCGGCGGCGCGCTGCAGGGCCAGCAGCGCCTGCTTGATCTCCTGGCGGTTGAAGAAACCCTCGCCGCCGCGCACCTGATAGGCGATGCCCGCCTCGGTCAACGCCTCCTCGTAGACCTCGGACTGCGCGTTGATCCGGTAGAGCACCGCGATCTCGGATGGCGGGGTGCCGGATTCGATCAGCCGCGTTGATCGAGGCGGCCACCGCGGCGGCCTCGGCGGCCTCGTCGGGATGCTCGTGGAACGACGGGGCCGGGCCCGGCTCGCGCTGGCCGATCAGGTGCAGCTTGCTGCCCGCCATCCGGCCGCGGGCCGCGGCGATCACCCGGTTGGCCAGCGACACCACCTGCGGGGTGGACCGGTAGTCGCGTTCCAGCCGGACCACCGTGGCGTCGGGAAACCGCCGCGAGAAGTCGAGCAGGTAGCGCGGCGTGGCCCCGGTGAACGAGTAGATGGTCTGGTTGGCGTCGCCGACGACGGTCAGGTCGTCGCGATCGCCCAGCCAGGCGTCGAGCACCCGCTGCTGCAGCGGCGTGACGTCCTGGTACTCGTCGACGACGAAGCAGCGGTAGCGGTCCCGGAACTCCTCGGCGACGGCGGCGTCGTTCTCGATCGCGGCGGCGGTGTGCAGCAGCAGGTCGTCGAAGTCGAGCAGCGCGGTGCCGTCGTCGGCGGGCCTTGAGCGCCTCGTAGCCGGCGTAGACGGTGGCGATCTTGGCGGCGTCCAACGGGATGTCCCGGCCGGACTCGGCGACCGCGCCGGCGTATTCCTCGGGGCTGATCAGCGACGACTTGGCCCATTCGATCTCGCCGGCCAGGTCGCGCACGTCGTCGGTGCTGACCTTCATCCGGCGCGGTTGGCGGCCTGGGCGACGACGGCGAACTTGCTGTCCAGCAGCTCCCAGCCGGTGTCGCCGACCACCCGCGGCCAGAAATACTGCAGCTGCCGATGCGCGGCGGCGTGAAACGTCACGGCCTGCACCGCGCCGGTACCGCACCGGTCCCGACGCGTGGCGTCGAGAGCGCGCAGCCGGCCCCGCATCTCCCCGGCGGCGCGCTGGGTGAACGTCACCGCCAGCACCTGGCCGGGCGCGACGTGGCCGGCCGCGACCAGATGGGCGATGCGGTGCGTGATGGTGCGGGTCTTGCCCGTCCCGGCGCCGGCCAGCACACAGACCGGGCCGCGCGGCGCCAGCACCGCCTCGCGCTGTTCGTCGTCGAGCCCGGCGGTCAGAGCCGGTCAGCGGAGCCTCGATCGGCATGGCGTCCATCTTGACAGGGCGGTGCGACAATTGCCGCCGCAGCACCGCGGCATGTCGCCGACACGTTCGCGCGGATCGGCTATGTTGACTGACGTTATGAGTGCTGCAGGAACGCCGACGCTGACCATGTACACCACGTCGTGGTGTGGCTACTGCCACCGGCTCAAGACCGCGCTGAAGTCCGAGGGAATCAACTACACCGAGGTCGACATCGAGATGGACCCGGCGCCGCCGCAGTTCGTCAGGTCGGTCAACGGCGGCAACCAGACGGTGCCCACGGTGAAGTTCGCCGACGGGTCGACACTGACCAACCCGAGCGCGCCAAGCAGGTCAAGGCCAAGCTCGCCGTGCTTAGGCAGCTCAGTCGAGCGCCGCCCAGGACTCGATGATCTCCCTGGCGATCGAGATCGAGCCGGGCAGCAGCAGTTTCGACGGCGCCGCGCTGCTCCAGTCGCCGTCGTCCAGCGCGGCACGCACCTCGTCGCGGGTGAACCACGCCGCCTCGGCGATCTCGCCGTCGTTGAACGAGAACTCCTGCGTCGGGGTCGCCGATGGCGTGGAAGCCGACCATCAGCGAGCGCGGAAACGGCCACGGCTGGCTGCCCAGGTAACGCACGTCGCGGACGGTCAGGCCGATCTCCTCGGCGATCTCGCGGGCGACGCAGGACTTCGAAAGACTCGCCGGCCTCGACGAACCCGGCCAGCAGCGAGAACATCCGCTCCGGCCACACCGTCTGGCGGGCCAGCACCGCGCGGTCGTGCGCCGTCGTGCACCAGGCAGATCACCGCCGGGTCGATGCGCGGGAACTCCTCGTGTCCGGTGATCGGGTTGACCCGCGACCAGCCGCCCTTGGCCGGTTTGGTCGGTGAGCCGTCGATCGCGCTAAACCGCGCGCTGTCATGCCAATTCAGCAACGCGGTGGCCGACGACACCAGTTGGCTGCTGGTGTCGTCGAAGATCGGGCCCAGCCTGCGCAGGTTCAGCACCTCGGCTTCGACGTCGGGATCCTCGGGGCGCCTCCAGCGCGCCCCGGATCGCCCACACGTGCCGGCCATCCTCGATGCGGCCAAGGAACACCGCGTCGGGCGGCGGCTTGTCGCCCAGCGCGGCCGCGGCGCCGAGCACCACCCGGCCGTCGGCGACCAGCACCTGGTTGCGCGAATCCACCCGCAGCAACAGCGCGCTCCGCCCATCCCGCGGTCGGCGGCGTCGACGTCGGTGCGCAGCTGATCGGCGCGGTCGGCGCCGACCCGCGACAGCAGCGGAACGTTGCGCAGCTGCGAAGCCATCGCGCTCGGGACCGGTCATCGGTCGACTCCGCGTTGCGGATGTAGAGCAGCCGGTCGGTGGCCTCGACGGCGTCCACCTCGGGCGCGCCGACCCGCAGCAGGCTGGCCGTCGCGCACCACGCCGAGCACGATGTCGCGCAGGTGCCGCGGGGAGCCGCCGACCTCGGTCTGCTCGACCTCGCGTTCGGCGATGGCGAATCCCGCGTCGGGGGTCAGCAGATCCTCGATCATCTCCACCACGCTGGGCGTGGTGGTGGCCATGCCCAGCAGCCGGCCGGCGGTCTCCGAGGAGACCACGACCGAGTCCGCGCCCGACTGCCGCAGCAGGTGCTGGTTCTCGGCCTCCCGGATCGGCCGCGACGATCTTGGCCTTGGGCGCGAGCTCACGCGCGGTCAGGGTGACCAGCACCGCGGTGTCGTCGCGGTTGGTGGCGACGATGATCGATGACGCGTGCTGGGCGCCGGCCAGCCGCAGCACATCCGATTTGGTGGCGTCGCCGCGCACGGTGACCAGCCCGGCGGTCGCGGCGCGGTCGAGCGCGGCCTGGTCGGTGTCGACGACGACGATCTCGCCCGCGGCGACGTCGTCACCGAGCATCGCGGCGACCGCCGTTTTGCCCTTGGTGCCGTAGCCGATCGACGACGGTGTGGTTGCGCACTCTGTTCCTCCAACGCTGGATCTTGAACGCCTGGCGGGACTCGCTCGGTGAGCACCTCGAGCGTCGTGCCGACCAACACGATCAGGAACGCGATCCGCAGCGGCGTGATGACCACGGACGTTGACCAGCCGCGCGGACTCGGTGTACGGGGTGATGTCGCCGTAGCCGGTCGTCGACAGCGAGACCGCCGCGTAGTACAGGCAGTCCAGGAACGTCAGCGGGTCGTCCCGCACGTCGCGGTAGCCGTTGCGGTCCAGGTAGACGATGACCGCGGCGGCGAACAGCACCACCAGCGCGATGAACAACCGCCGCGTGATGACGCGGCCGGGGCTGCCGTGGCCTTCGGGGATGCCGCAGCACGCCGACCAGCAGGTGATCGGGCTGGGCGGTCAGCGTCTCGTCGAGACCGCCCAGCCGCCGCAACTTACCCTTGCGCACAGCGGTCCGTCATCGGCTTAACACCAGCGCACGACACACGCACGACCTCAAATGTAACCACGATCGACGGGTTTGCAGATACTCGATCGCATCAGACCACGACATCGTGGTCTGCGCGGAGCCGGCCAGCAGCCGCCAGCTCGGTGGGTCGGGCAGCTCGTCGGGGCTGACGGTGACGCCGCTGCGCACGTAGTGGAAGGCGGTGCGCACCGACGACTCCGGGCACCCGGACAATGGCCGCCCAGGCCAATCGGTAGACGGCGAGCTGGATGGCCGCCTGCCGCATGGCCTCCGGCCCGCGCGGCGGTGCGCCGGTCTTCCAGTCCACGATGGTGACTCCGCCGTCGGGGTCGGCGAATACCGCGTCGATGCGGCCGCGGACCGACGGTGTCGCCGATCGGCATTTCGAACGGCACCTCGACGGCGACCGGGGTGCGTGCCGCCCACGGCGACCCGGCGAACGCCGCCTGCAACTCGGCCAGCTCCCGCGTCGTCACCGACGTCGGAGTCCGCGGCGCCGGGCAAGTCGCCGAGATCGAACAGCCACTCTGCGCCGTAGAACTGCTGAACCCAGGCGTGAAACGCGTTGCCCAGCAACGCATGCGGGTCGGGACGTGTCGGCAGCCGATGCGTCAGCCGCTGCGCCGCGCCCGCCGGGTCGCGGGCCAGTTCCACCAGGCCGCTGACCGACAGCTGGCCGGGCAGCGCGCGGGCGGGCGGCCGCCCGGCGCGGGCACGCTCGGCCAGCAGCGCATCGACGTCGGCGGCCCAGCCCTCGATGTCGGCGCCGCGACGGCTCAGTCGACGTGTCGGCCGACATCGCCGCGGCCACCAGCGCCGCCCCGCGTTCGACGTCGCCGCGGCGCGCGGCCAGCGGATCAACGGGCCAAACCGCCTCGACAACACTGTCGCGCAACGGGTTTTGCTCGCCATCGGCGGGTCCGGCGCCCAGCGTTCGACCACGCCGCACGGGATCGCCCGGCTGCGGCCGAACGGTCGATGACGTCCTTGAGCTCGCACAGGAAGTCCGACGGGCCGCGCGGTTTGATCCCGGTGGGACCCCAGTGGTGGCCGGACACCAGCAGGGTGTCCTCGGCCCGGGTGATGCCGACATACAGCAGCCGGCGCTCCTCGTCGACGCGGCGCTGATCGAGCTGGCGCCGATGCTCGGAGATCTTGTCCGACAGCTGCTTTCGATTGGTGACATCCGACGTGTCCAGCACCGGGACGCCGATGCGAGCCTGCCGCGGCGCGGTCGCCGCGCAGCAGCGGCGGCAGCTCGGCAGGCGTCGGTCAGCCAGGTGCTGCGCGACGCGGTCGACGGGAAGTTCCGCCCGACAGGTGTGCCACGGCCACCACCTGCCATTCCAAGCCCTTCGCGGAGTGCACGGTGAGCACCTGGACCCGGTCCCGGGCGACGGCCAACTCGGCGGGCGGCAAGCCGTTCTCGACCACCTCGGCCGCGTCCAGGTAGGCCAGCAGACCCGGTACCGACGTCGCGGCGGACGCGTCGGTGCGCTGGTCCGGTCGGCGTAGCCGGCGACCACGTCGGCGAACGCGTCGAGATGTTCGGCGCCGGCCCACGCGCCCGGGGCCGGAAGCGACGGGGCTACGCCGAGGCTGGGCCCGGACTTCGCAGTCGACGCCCAGCACGCGGCGCACCTCGGCGACCAGGTCGGGTAGCGAATGGTCGAGATGGCCGCGCAGGGCGTTCAGTTCCGCGGCCAGCGCGCTGATGCGCCGATATCCCGCGGCCGAATACGCGTCGGCCGCGGCCGGGGTCGCCGATCGCGTCGGCCAGGCACGCGGTGTCGGCGTCTGGGCCGGCCGCCATCGCGATCGCCTCGGGCGGGGCGCCTCGGCCGGCAGCTGCGCCCCGCCAAGCTAGCTGCGCGCGGCGCCACAGCGCGGCGATGTCGCGGGCACCGAGCCGCCAGCGCGGACCGGTGAGGACCCGCATCGCCGCGGCGCCGGCCGTCGGGGTCGGCGACCAGCCGCAACATGGCCACCACGTCGGCGACCTCGGGGACGGACAGCAGCCCGGCCAGCCCGACGACCTCGACCGGGATTCCGCGAGCACGCAACGCGTCGGCGATGGGTGCGGCGTCGGCGTTGCGGCGCACCAGCACTGCGGCGGTCGGCGGGCTGGCGCCGTCGGCCCGGGCTCGCTGGTAATGCCCGTGCAAGTGGTCGGCGATCCAGTCCCGTTCGGCCTGACACATCCGGAAGCAGCGCGCAGCGGACGGTGCCGGGCGGGGCGTCCGGGCGCGGGCGCAGCTCGCGCACGGCAACCGAGCGTCGCCGCGCCTCCGCTGATACCGCGTTGGCCACCTGCAGCGTGCGCGGCGGGTTGCGCCAGCTGGTCCGCAATTCCAGGACCGGTGCGGGGGTGCCGTCGGACCGGGGGAAGTCGGTGCTGAACCGCGGCAGGTTGGTCGCCGAGGCGCCGCGCCAGCCGTAGATCGACTGGATCGGGTCGCCGACGGCGGTGAGCGCCAAACCGTCGTCGACGCCACCGCCGAACAACGACGACAACGCGACGCGCTGGGCGTGCCCGGTGTCCTGGTACTCGTCGAGCAGCACCACCCGGTAGCGGTTCCGCAGTTCCGCGCCGACCTGCGGGAAGGTGGCGGCCAGCCGCGCGGCCGAGGCCATCTGCATGCCGAAGTCCATCACCTTCTCGGCGCGCATCCGCTCATGCAGCGCATCGAGCAGCGGCACCAGCTCGGCGCGCTCGGTCTGGGTGGCCAGCATCCGCAGCAGCCACTGGTTGGGACCGCGGTCGCGCTGGGAGGGGCCTGGCGGCAGGCGTGTGGACCAGCCGTTCCAGCTCCACATGGGTGTCGCGGAGCTGGTCGGTGTCGACGAGGTGTTCGGCGAGCTGACCCCACAGTCGCAGCACCATCGAGGTGACCGCGGCCGGGGATCTTGTCGGTGCGCAGCTCGCCCGCCGTACCGGTTGACCACGTCGAAGGCCAGCTGCCACAGCTCGGTCTCGCTGAGCAGCCGGGTGTCGGGCTCGACCGGTAACAGCAGGCCGTGCTCGCGCAGCAGCGAGCCCGCGAAGGCGTGGTAGGTGCTGACCACGGGCGCGCCGGCGGGCTCCAGGCGCGGGACCGCCGGGGCCGGCCAGGTCCAGGCCGACGCCGGCCAACCGGGCCAGCCGGGATCGGACGCGGCGCAGCAGCTGACCGGCCGCCTTGCGGGTGAACGTCAGTCCGAGCACCTGGCCGGGTTCGGCGTAGCCGTTGGCGACCAGCCACACCACCCGCGCGGCCATCGTCTCGGTTTTGCCGGCGCCGGCTCCCGCGATGACGACCAGCGGGCCCGGCGGCGCGGCGATGACGGCGGTCCTGCTCGTCGGTGGGCGGGAAAAGCCCGAGCGCGCCGGCCAATTCGGCCGGGCTGTACCGCGCCGGCACGGGCGTCATCGCGCTGCCCCGTCGCTGACCGCTGCGTGCGCCGGGCAGGACGGCCGTACCGGGCAGTGCGCGCAACCGTCGTTGCGCCGGGCGACGAACTGCGGCCCGGCCGTCGCGGCGGCCGCCTGCCGGACCAGGCTGCGCCATTCGTCGCGGGCGCCCGGCGTCAGCGGATCCTGCTCGCGTTCGGTGGCGCCGGCGGCCCCGGTCTTGCCGAGGTAGACCAGCCGGGCGCCACCGGGCTCGGTACCGTCGGGGCCGTCCGGCAGCAGGCCTTCGGCCACCGCCAGCTGGTACATCGCCAGCTGAGCGTGTCGTTGGGCGTCGTCCTTGCTGACCGGGGTTTTGCCGGTCTTGATGTCGACGATCACCAGCCGGCCGGCGGCGTCTCGTTCCAGCCGGTCGACCCGGCCGCGCAACCGAACTCGCCGACCCGCCCGCCCGTCGTGCGGGTCTCGAGGACTCCGTCGACGTCGACCTCGACGCCGACCTCGGTGAGCTCGCGTCGGGTCTGCGCCCGCCACTCGTGAACGCCTGGATCATGGCGCGGTGCCGGGCCAGCTCGTTGGCGGAATACCATTGCGAATCGAAGGGCAGCTGCTCCCAGGCCCGGTCCAGCTCGGCCAGCAGTTGCGCTTCGCTTTTGCCCGGTTCGGCGATCAGCGCATGCACCACCGAGCCGAGCGTCGAGCGCAGGTCACGTGCGTTGGTTCCGCCGTGCCGTTCGACCAGCCAGCGCAGCGGGCAGTCGTTGAGTGTCTGCAGGGTCGACGGCGTCAGCGTGACGGGATCGCCTCGCTTCGCACAGCGGTTCGTTGGTGCTGACCGGGATGCAGGCCATGCCATCCGGCCGGGTCGGCGCCGGGCACACCGGCCTTCGGCCAACCGGGCCAATTGCGTTGCCGCACAGGCACGCACCGAGTCATCGACGGCGCCGTCCGGTGCGCATACCACGCCGCGCAGCCGGCCCACCAGCGCGGCGGCCGACAACACCCGCGGCGCCGAGACCGGTTGCGCCGCAACGGGATCACCGTCGTCGGTGCCCACTGCGCGAGCTCGTAGAAGAACGCCGACGGCAACGCGCCTCCTGGCTCGCGCCGCCGGTCGTCGCTGTCTACGGCGGTCACCAACAACCGGCGCCGGGCCCGGCCCATCGCGGCGACCAACAGCCGGCGCTCCTCGGCCAGCAGCGGCGCCCGCACCGAAGCATCCTCGGCGACACCGTCGAGCACGTCGAGCAGCCGCTGGGTGGCCAGCACGCCGCCGCGCGGAACGGTGTTGGGCCACAACCCGTCCTGCAGGCCGGCGATGACCACCAAGTCCCATTCGTGTCCCAGCGCGGCGTGCGCGCTGAGCACCGCGACCTGCTCGGTCTCGGCGCGGGCTCGGGGTTGACGCCCGGCAGCTGCAGCGCCGCGACATGATCGACCAGCCCGCGCAGCGACGCACCCGCCGTGCGCGAGACGTAGTGCATCGGTGACGTCGAACAACGCGGTCGACGGCGTCCAGGTCCCGGCTGGCCTGGGCGCCGGCCGGGCCGCCGCGCTCGCTGGCCGTCAGCCAGCGACGCTGCAGGCCGGACCGGTGCCACGCCTGCCACAGGGTGTAGCGCGGATCCTGGCCGTCGCGGTGGCAGCGGGCCGCCGCGTCCAGCACCGCGCGGACTCGCTGCAGCGGGCGAGATTGCGCGCCGGACAGCGAGACGCGTGCCGGCGAGCGCCTGCACCAGCAGATCGCCGGAATCTCCCGACGCAGCCTCGGGTCGCGGCGCGCCGCAGTGTCCGGCGCAGCTGCCGAAGCGAGACCGGGTCGACGCGACCGATGGGCCCGGTCAGCAGTGCCAGCGCCCGCTCACCGTCGAGCCCGTCGGCGGTGGCTGCCAGCACCGTGAGCAGCGCCCGCACCGCGGGTTCCTCGGCCAGCGACCGCCGGCCGCCGGCGCAGCCACCGGGACCCCGGCGGCGGCCAGCGCGCGGGGCAATCGCGCGGCGGCCCGCGGCACCGACCGCACGATCACCGCCATCTGCGACCACGGCACGCCGTCGATCGAGGTGCGCACGCCGCAGCGCGTCGGCGATCAGCGCCGCCTCGGCGTGCGCCGAGGCGGCCAGCCGGACCGTCACCGATCCGTCCTCGGCGCCGGTGCCGTCGATCTGCCTGCCGGCGCTGCGCCGGGCAGCCGGCGCGCGATGCCGCTGACGGCGCGCGCCACCGCGGGTGCGCAGCGGTGCGACACGGTCAGCGTCACCGACGGGGCCGTCGTCGGCCAACAGCCCGGCGGCTCGCCGCCCCGGAAACCGAACACCGCCTGGTTGGGATCACCGGCGATCACGGCCAGCTCGGTGCCCGCGGCCAGCACCCGGACCAGCCGGGCGGCCTGCGGGTCGAGTTGCTGGGCGTCGTCGACCAACAAGAGCCGGATGCGGGCGCGCTCGGCGGCCAGCAACTCAGGGTCGACCGCGAACGCCTCCAACGCCGCGCCGACGAGTTCGGCGGCGCCCAGCGCCGGCATCGTGGCCTGCGGCGCCGCCATCCCGACCGCCGCGCGCAACAGCATCACCTGCTCGTACTGCCGCGCGAACCGGCCCGCGGCGATCCATTCGGCGACGCCTGCGCGGCGGCCCATCCGCTCGCAGCTCCAGCGGGTCGACACCGCGTTCGGCGCAGCGCGCCAACAGGTCTCGCAGCTCGGTGGCGAAGCCCGCGGTGCTCAGCGCGGGCCGCAGATGCGCGGGCCAGGCGGCCGCGGCGCGGTCCGTCTTCGAGATCGCCGGCCAGCAGTTCGCGGATGATGGCGTCCTGCTCGGCGCTGGTGATCAGCCGCGGCGGCGCATCCCCGGCGCGTTGGGCGGCCCGCCGCAGCACCGCGTAGGCGTAGCAGTGCACGGTGCGCACCAGCGGCTCGCGGACCGCCGCGGCGACCGGCCGCGCCCGACCCCAGCAGCGCCGTGGTCAATGTGCTGCGTGCCCGCATCCCGATCCGGCCCGAACCGGTCAGCAGCAGAACCGATTCCGGATCGACACCGGCGCTGATGCGGGCGGCCGCGGCGTCGATCAGCAGGCTGCTCTTGCCGGTGCCGGGGCCGCCCAGCACGCGCACCAGGCCGCGCGGACCGGGCTCGGTCAGCGGCAGCACCGCAGCCTCGGCGCCCCAGGTGGATGACATGACGGCATGACATCACGGGGGTCCGACAAGTCCGGATCGTGCGCGGCTGGCAGCATCGACGCGTGTCCGCCGAGCTTGCACGTGCACCGCTACGGGCCGTCCGGCCCGTCCGAGACTTCTGGCCATCCACGGGCTGACCGGCCACGGGCGGCGCTGGCGACCACTGGTCGACCGGCTATCTGCCCGAAATCGCGGTGGCCGCTCCCGATCTGCTCGGCCACGGCCGGTCATCGTGGGCCGCGCCATGGACCATCGACGCCAACGTGGCGGCACTCGCCGCACTGCTCGACGACGAGCCGACGGGCCCGGTGCTGGTGGTCGGGCATTCGTTCGGCGGCGCCATCGCCATGCATCTGGCGGCGGCCCGACCCGACCTGGTGGCGGCACTGCTGCTGCTCGACCCGGCGGTCGGCCTGGACGGTAGCTGGATGCGCGAGATCGCCGACGCCATGCTGTCCTCGCCGGACTACCCGGATCGCGCCGAGGCCCGCGCCGAAAAGGTCTACGGCTCCTGGGCTGATGTCGACCCCGCGGAGCTCGACGCCGAACTCGACGAGCATCTGATCGCACTGCCGAACGGACGGTACGGCTGGCGGATCAGCCTGCCGGCGATGATGTCCTACTGGAGCGAATTGGCCCGCGACACCGTGCTGCCGCCCCCGGGAACCCGACGACGCTGGTGCGGGCGAAGCGGACCTCGCCGCCCTACGTCAGCGACGGGCTGGTCGACGCCGCTGCAGCAGCGACTGGGGGCCGACTTCGAGTTGCTCGATTTCGACTGCAAGCACATGGTGGCCGAGGCCAAGCCCGCGCAGACGTCGCCGCGCTGATCCGCAAGCTGCTGAGGCGGACTGATCGTGGCTCGCGGTCACCGACGAGCAGGTCGAGCGGGTGCGCGCACTGGTCGCGTCGATCCCCTCGGGCAAGGTGTCGACCTACGGCGACATCGCCGACGCGGCAGGGCTTTCCAGCCCGCGGATCGTCGGCTGGATCATGCGGACCGATTCCTCGGACCTGCCGTGGCACCGGGTGATCACCGCGTCCGGCCGCCCGGCGCCGCATCTGACCACCCGGCAGCTGGAACTGCTTCGCGCCGAAGGGGTGCTGGCCGTCGACGGCCGGGTCGCGCTGGGCGAGGTGCGCCACGAGTTCCCGGAAGTGACTTAGAGCACCAGCCGGACCAGCGCCGCGGTGCGGGCCAGACCCGGGAACGACTCGGCGGTCGACCGCGGATGCAGCGCGTGAACGGCCAGCCGGAACATCAATGCGCGCAACAACATCTGCGGCCACTCCGGCAGCGCGTTCCAGCGCTCGATCAGTCCGTCGTCGGCCTCGCCCCAGGACAGCGCGTCGACGACGACGACGCCGGCCGCCCACGACGCGGGCCGCCAGTACGGCGTGATGTCGGTGATCCCCGGCGCGGCGGTGCCCACGAAAAGCACTGTGCCGTAAAGGTCTCCGTGCACCAGCTGGTTCGGACTCTTGGTCGGCTTACGCAGGCGGCGAGTTGATTGATCAACTCGACCGACCGCTGGCCATCCGCCGACGGCGGGGCCATCCCCGCGCCCGGTGGCACCGACTGCAACGGCCGCTCTTCCCACGCTGCGCGGTCGGCGGCGATGAAGACGTCGACGTCCGCCCACGGCGCCGCGGGCGCCTGGGTCAGGAATCGCGGGCGTTCCAGTTTGGCGGTCGCCTCGTGCAGCCGAACCGCCGCCGAGACGACCTCGTCGTGCCTGGGCTCCGGCGTGCCGGCGACGAAAGTGTCCGCCCGCCACCCGCGACCACGTAACGGCCGTCGGTCGAGCGCACCGGCCGGGCCAATCGGACCCCGTCGACGAACAACGTCTCGCGCACCTTGGCCGACCAGGCGGCGCGGGCGTGGTCGGCCACCATCGACAAGCACCACCTCGCCGCAGCGCCAGCCGCCTTCCCAGCTCGCACCGAGTGGCACGGGCTGCACGCCGGTCAAACCGAACGCCGAACTGCCGGGGTCCAGTCACGCGGATGATCGGGCGACGATGCGGTCGGCACGACGCGTCACAGCGCGATCAGCCTAGCGGCGTGCGCGGCACACGAGCTACGACGTCAGTACATCACCATGTCGGGCTGCATCTGCTCGGCCCACGCCACGATTCCGCCCTGCAGGTGGACCGCGTCGGCGAAACCGGCCTTCTTCACCGCGGCCAGCGCCTCGGCCGACCGCACACCGGTCTTGCAGTACAGCACCGGCGTGCGGTCCTGCGGCAGCCGCGCCAGGCCCTCACCCGAGTTGATCAGCGACTTCGGGATCAGCTGCGGCGCCGTCGATGTGGTTGATGTCCCACTCCACCGGCTCGCGGACGTCGATCAGCGCGAGCTTCTTGCCGGAGTCCAGCAGGTCGCGCAACTCCCGCGGGGTGATCGCGACCGAGTCCGGCATCCGCGGCATCCGTCGGACACCACACCGCAGAAGCGCCTCGTAGTCGATCAGCTCGGTGATCTTCGGGCGTCGCACGGGTCCTTGCGGATCCTGATCGTGCGGTAGGTCATCTCCAGCGCGTCGTAGATCATCAGCCGGCCCAGCAGCGTCTCGCCGATGCCGGTGATCAGCTTGATCGCCTCGGTGCCCATCACCGACGCGATCGAGGCGCACAGGATGCCCAGCACGCCGCCCTCGGCGCACGACGGCACCATGCCCGGCGGCGGCGGCTCCGGGTACAGGTCGCGGTAGTTCAGGCCCCGCCCGTCGGGGGCGTCCTCCCAGAACACCGAGACCTGGCCCTCGAACCGGTAGATCGAGCCCCACACGTACGGCTTGCCGGCCAGCACCGCGGCGTCGTTGACCAGATAGCGGGTGGCGAAGTTGTCGGTGCCGTCCAGGATCAGGTCGTACTGCGCGAACAGGTCGACGGCGTTGTCCGGCTCCAGCCGGAACTCGTGCAGCTGCACCTTGACCAGCGGGTTGATCGCGGCGATCGAGTCGCGCGCCGACTGCGCCTTGGACCGCCCGACGTCGGCCACGCCGTGGATGATCTGGCGCTGCAGGTTGGACTCGTCGACGACGTCGAAGTCGACGATGCCGATGGTGCCGACGCCGGCCGCGGCCAGGTACAGCAGCGCCGGCGCCCCAGCCCGCCGGCGCCGATCACCAGCACCCGGGCGTTCTTCAGCCGCTTCTGCCCGTCGACACCCAGGTCGGGAATGATCAGGTGGCGGCTGTAGCGGGCCACCTCTTCGCGGCTCAGTTCGGCGCGGTCGACTAGCGGCGGCAACGACGACACCGGCTGCTTCGCGATGATCCGATGTCGCCAACGACCGCATCACCTCTCACGGCTGCCAGCATTGCGGCTCGCCGAGAGCCCAGCTCAAGCGATCGGATACGGCCAGGGATTGAATCGGCAGGTCTTGCCATCGGCCTTGACGGATTCGGGGTCGAACTTGGCGTCGTCGTCGTTGCGACGTGGAGAACGTCTGCTGCATCATCACCGGTGCCAGACCGCCCTGCTTGTCGCACGGTTCGTGGCGCAGATAGCCGATGGCGTGGCCGACCTCGTGGTTGATCACGTACTGCCGGTAGGAACCGACGTCGCCTTCGAACGGCACCGCGCCGCGCACCCAGCGCGCCTCGTTGATGAAGACCCGCGCCTGCCGTTCCGGCCCGTACGACGGGTTGTAGCAGGACGTCTCCAGCCGGAATGTCGTAGCCGCATCCCTCGCGCACCGTCACCGGCGACACCAGCGAAACCCGGAAGTCGGGCTTCTCCCCTGTGTCGATCCGGATGAACGCGAATTGCGGGTTATGCGTCCAGCCCTTCGGGTTGTCCAGCGTCTGGTCGACCATCTGGGCGAACGCGTTGTCGCCGCCGAACATCGTGGGGTCCAGACCGTTCTCGACCTCGACGGTGTACGTGAACACCTTGGCGGTGCCCTGCCCGACCTGCGGCGTGGTCCCCGGCACCACGTGCCAGGTCTTGTCGCCCGCCTCGGTGAACGGTCCCCCGTCCGGCAGCGTCCCGGCCGGCAGGTTGGCGTCGAAAGCGGCGAGCCCGCGCGGCGGTGCGTCGATGATCGCGGTGCCCACCGCACCGATCGCGGGCGGCGGCCCCTGGATGGCCTGCGCCGCCGCCGGCTTCGGCGGCCGGCCCGGTGACCGTCTGGTACACCACCACCGCGGTGAGACCACCAGAACCGGCAACGCGTACGCGCGCCAGCCGTAGGTGGAGACGAACCGCCCCAGCCAGGTCTGTTTGCGCCATTGCTGCGGCCGGTCACGGTCGGCCCGGGCCCGCCCGGCATCCTCGTGCGAGCGGGTCGCGCTGGGCCCGCAGCGGTTCCCGCCACTCGTCGCGCAGCACCGGGACTCGACCGGTGCTGCGCACGGGCCGGGTCATAGGTCATTTCCCCAGAATGGCACAGCCGACGCCGACGCAGGCCGCTGGCGCGCCCAACGGCGCGCTCGACACGCCGTTCTGCCAGCACTAACGACGCCAGTGACGATCGCGTACCGATCACGCGGTAGTCCCGGGTAGTAATGTCGTTGCGATCAGCCGCGCGGCTGGCCCAGGCCTAGCCAGCGGCCGGTTGCCAACGAATCAGATTGAGGACCGATGAGCGATCTCGCCAAGGCGGCGCAACGCAGTGCGCGTCAAACCGGCCGACCGCGGTCGATCGGGAGACGGCGAGCGGCGCCGAATCGGCGCGGCAACCGGCTGCCCCGCGACGAGCGTCGCGGCCAGCTGCTTGATCGTCGCCAGCGACGTCTTCGTCGACCGCGGCTACCACGCCGCCGGCATGGACGAGATCGCCGATCGCGCGGGAGTCAGCAAACCCGTTCTGTACCAACACTTTTCGAGCAAGCTGGAGCTGTACCTGGCGGTGCTGCAGCGGCACGTCGACAACCTGGTGTCGGGCGTGCAGCAGGCGCTGCGCACCACCACGGACAACCGGCGCCGGCTACACGCCGCGGTCCAGGCGTTCTTCGACTTCATCGAACACGACAGCCAGGGCTACCGGCTGATCTTCGAGAACGACTACGTCACCGAGCCCGAGGTCGCCGCGCAGGTGCGGGTGGCCACCGAATCGTGCACCGACGCGGTGTTCGACCTGATCAGCGCCGATTCCGGGCTGGATCCGCACCGCGCCCGGATGATCGCGGTGGGCCTGGTCGCGCATCAGCGTCGACTGCGGCCAGGTACTGGCTGGACACCGACCGGCCGATTTCCAAGGCGGACGCCGTCGAGGGCACCGTGCATTTCGCCTGGGGCGGGCTGTCACACGTGCCGCTTACCCGCTCTTAGCGGCCTTCGGCCTTGGCGGCCGCGTCCGCCCCGATGCCGAAGCCGACCCGGCGACTGTCGGCGACGCCGATCTCGACATAGGCGATCTTGGCGGTGTGCACCAGGAAGCGACGGCCCTTCTCGTCGGTCAGGCTCAGCAGCCCGGATCCTTCGCCGAGCGCGTCGCTGACCAGTTCTTCGACCTCATCGGGCGTCTGCGCACTGGTGAAGACCAGCTCGCGCGGACTGTCCGTGATACCGATCTTGACCTCCACGGTGGCCCCTTCCGTTGGCATTCCGTCGCACGCGTGTCAGCAGCAGGCTAGTGGACGCCGGTTCCTGGTTGCGCTCCGATCGAGGTGCGGCGTCCGCGGATCAGGTCACGATTCGCTCCCAGCTGAGTCAACAAGCCGCACCAACGCCGAACCTCGGTAGTCACATCAGTAGCATCGGCAACATCAGACACACAGTCCACGATCTCGGCGGCCTAGTTCATGACTACCCCGACGACGAGACAGACGGAGCCGACTTCACGCGACGAAGACGGCTACGACGACGAGGGCTATGCCGAAGACGCTGACGACGCACAGACGGCTACGACGGAGCTGGCCTGGCCGGCCGAGCGGCGATGGCGCCCGGCCGCGGCGTTCCTCGGCTGCGTGGTGGCCCTCGGCGCCATTGCGACCGCGGTCGTCATCAACAGCGGCGACAGCGCAACCACCAAAGCCACCGTCGGGGCACCCACTCCGCCGGCCGATGACCACGCTGACCACCACGCATGCCCCCGCGGCGCTGCCGCCGCCGACAGCCGGCCAAGCGCCCTACTGCCGCCCGAGACGATCACCACCGTCGCACCGACGCCCCAGCGCCCTGCGCCGCCGCCGCCACCCGCTGCGCTCGCGCCAGCGGCGGCGCTGGATCCGCGCACCGTCATCTACAGCGTGACCGGAACCAAGCAGCTGCTCGACCTGGTGAACATCGTCTACACCGACGCCCGGGGCTTCCCGCAGACCGAATTCAACGTGGCGCTGCCGTGGACGAAGATGGTCGTGCTGAACCCCGGCGTGCAAACCCAGTCGGTGGTCGCGACCAGCATCTCCAGCCATCTCGATTGCTCGATCGTCAACGCCGCGGGTCAGCGGTCGTGGCATCGGCCAGCAACTCGATGCATCGCGACCTGCACCCGCTAGACTGAGCACCGAGTTCGCGCATCCGCTGGTCGTGGGTCTGTTGCAGACGGTCGAAGAACGCACTGAGCTGGCCCAGACCACCCGTCGCCGGACACCACCAGGTCGACGAGCTCATCGTGGTCGGCCAGCAGGTACTGGGCCTGGGTGATCGCTTCGCCGAGCAGCCGGCGCGACCACAGCGCCAGCCGGCTGCGCTGCTTGCTGCTGGTGGTCACGGCCGCGCGCACCTCGGCGACGACGAACTGCGAGTGCCCGGTCTCGGAAAGCGCGGCCCGCACCACGTCGGCAACCTGGTCGGGCAGCGCGTCGGCGATCTCCAGGTACAAGTCGGCGGCCAAGGCGTCACCGACATAGGTCTTCACCAACGCTTCCAGCCAGGTGCTCGGCGTGGTCAGCCGGTGATAATTCTCCAGCGCCGGGGCATACTTCGACATCGCCGCGACCACGTCGACCCCACGCTGTTCCAGGGCATCGCGCAGCAGCTCGTAGTGATTCATCTCGGCGGCGGCCATGCTCGCCATCGAGATCCGTCCCCGCAGGTCAGGCGCCATCCGGGCCTCGTCGGTCAGCCGGTAGAACGCCGCCACCTCGCCATAGGCCAGCACCGCGAACAACTCGTTGACACCGGGATGATCGGCTGTCAGCCGCGCGGCGGTCGAATCGTCCGACGCGTGGTCGGCTTCCGCCTGGGCCGCTGGAGGGCGAAGTCATGGCGTCACTCTAGTCGGCACGGCTTAAAAGTAGATGGGTGCCAGCTGTCGACCAGCTATCATGCAGGTAGGTAGTGGCTGTATTGCCGCTACCGGCGCAAATGTGCGTGCACGAGCTGGCCCGCCTGGCCTGAGTCGAGACTGAGAGTCCAGACTAAGCAGGGGCCGGCGACCTCGGTGACGTATTCGGAGTCGGAACTCGTGCGCGCGTGAACCGCGACAGAGAAACACCGACACATGACCGATCACGTCACCGAAAGGCTCGTCAACCACGTATGACTGAACTGACAGACACAACTGAACTTGCCCCCGTACTCACATTTGCCGGCCTTGGCGTCCGCGACGAAATCGTCCGCGCACTCGCCGAAAAGGGCATCGAGCACTCCATTCGCTATCCAGGAACTGACCCTGCCGCTGGCGCTCGCCGGCGACGACCTCATCGGCCAGGCCCGCACCGGCATGGGCAAGACCTTCGCCTTCGGCGTGCCGCTGCTGCAGCGCATCACGGCCGATACCGCGGCAAGGCCGCTGACCGGCGCGCCCCGCGCCCTGATCGTCGTGCCGACCCGCGAGCTGTGCATGCAGGTGCACCGCCGACCTGACCGCGGCCGCGCAAGTACCTCACGCGCCGAAGACGGCCGCAAGCTGTCGGTGGTGTCCATCTACGGCGGGCGCCCCTACGAGCCGCAGATCGAGGCGCTGCGCAGGGCGTCGACGTCGTGGTGGGCACCCCGGGCCGGCTGCTCGACCTGGCCCAGCAGGGCCACCTGCAGCTCGGCGGACTGTCGGTGCTGGTGCTCGACGAGGCCGACGAGATGCTCGACCTGGGCTTCCTGCCCGACATCGAGCGCATCCTGCGGCAGATCCCCGCCGACCGGCAGTCGATGCTGTTCTCGGCGACCATGCCGGACCCGATCATCACCCTGGCCCGCACCTTCATGGTCCAGCCCACGCACATCCGCGCCGAGGCCCCGCACTCGGCGGCCACCCACGACACCACCGAGCAGTTCGTCTACCGCGCCCACGCGCTGGACAAGGTCGAGATGGTGAGCCGGATCCTGCAGGCCGAGGGCCGCGGCGCGACGATGGTCTTCACCCGCACCAAGCGCACCGCGCAGAAGGTCGCCGACGAGCTGGCCGAGCGGGGCTTCGCGGTCGGCGCCGTGCACGGCGACCTGGGGCAGATCGCGCGCGAGAAGGCGCTCAAGGCGTTCCGCACCGGCGAGGTCGACGTGCTGGTGGCCACCGACGTGGCGGCCCGCGGCATCGACATCGACGACATCACGCACGTCATCAACTACCAGATGCCCCGAGGACGAGCAGGCCTACGTGCACCGGATCGGCCGCACCGGCCGCGCCGGCAAGACCGGCATCGCCGTCACCCTGGTGGACTGGGACGAGCTGCCGCGCTGGACGATGATCAACAAGGCGCTGGGCCTGGGCTCCCCCGACCCGGCCGAGACGTACTCCAACTCGCCGCACCTGTACGCCGAACTGGACATCCCGCCGAGGACGCCGGCAGCGCAGTCGGCAAGGCGCGCAAGTCCCCGGTCAAGCGCCGCGAAACCCCGAGCGACGCTGAAGTCGGAGAGGCCCGCTCGCACGCGCTCCGGTCGACCCGGCAACGCACCCGCGGCGGCCAAGCCGCCACCGGGCACCCCGGCGGCAACCCGGCCGCCACCGGCGACGGCACCGCACCGACGGCGCTGCCCTCGACGCCCGCAACGAGACCGCCAGCCGGCGACGTGCCGGCGACCACGCCGGCGCCGTCGCCGCCGGCGCAAGCCCGCCGACGCCACCGCACCCAGTCAGCTGAGCTCGCGCTGACGCATGGTCAAACCTGAACGCCGCACCAAGGCCGACGTTTTCGCGGCGGCGACGATCGCGGTCGTCGTCGCCGTGACCGCGGCGCTGATCTGGTGGACCAGCGACGCGCGGGCGACCATCAGCCGGCCGGCCGCCGTACCTGCGACCAGCCCGAGTCCGGCCCGCGAAGTGCCGGCCACGCTGAGTCAGCTCTGGACGGCCGCCAGCCCTGCCACCACCGCGCCCGTGGTGGTAGGCGGGACGGTCACCACCGGCGACGGGCGCCAGGTGGACGGGCGCGACCCGGCCACCGGCGAGTCGCGCTGGAGCTACTCGCGGGACAGCGACCTGTGCGGGGTGTCCTGGGTCTACCACTACGCCGTCGCGGTCTACCACGACGACCGCGGTTGCGGGCAGGTCAGCACCATCGATGGATCCACCGGCCGGCGTGGACCCGCCCGCAGCAGCTATGCCGACCCGCAGGTACAGCTGTCCTCTGACGGCACGACGGTGTTGTCCGCCGGCGAAACCCGCCTGGAACTGTGGCGCTCGGACATGGTCCGGATGCTGGCCTACGGCGAGACCGACGCCCGGGTGAAGCCGTCGGCGCGCGGCCTGCACTCGGGATGCAAGCTGGTGTCGGCGGCGGCCAGCTCGTCGGCGGTATCGGTGTTCGAGGCCTGCGATAACCAGGCCGACCTGCGGCTCGTCTTGTTGCGCCCGGGCAAGGAAGACGACGAACCCGAACAACACGTCGTGCCCGAACCCGGGATCGGGCCAGGCTCGGGCGCCCGGGTGCTGGCCGTCTGGGAGAACAACACGGCGGTGTATCTGCCCGGAATATCCGGCACGCAGCCCCGGGTCGAGGTGATCGACGAGACCGGCACCACCGTGGCGAGCACGCTGCTGGCCAAGCCGCCGTCAAACCCGGGCGTCGTGACGCGGACCGGCAACCTGGTGACCTGGTGGACCGGCGATACCGTGCATGGTCTTCGACGTGACCAACCTGGCGTTGCGGTACACCATTGCCGCGGGCGAGAAGACCGTGCCGCTGGGGCCCGGTGTGATGATGGCGGGCCAGCTGCTGGTGCCGGTCACCGGTGCGATCGGCGTCTACGACCCGACGAGCGGCGCGAACAACCGCTACATCCCGGTGAACCGGCACGCCGAACACGCTGCGACCCGGACGAGCCGTGGTCCCGGCCGTTTCGGGTTCGCGAGTGTTCGAGCAGCGCGGCGACACCGTGGTGGCCCTGGGCTAACCGGCGCGCGCCGCTGAAGCGCTCGCCCAGGTGACTGAACGTCGGCAGCGCTTTGCCGGTCTTCCAGTGCTTGAGCAGCGCCTGCGCCAGCTCGCCGATAGGCCACCGCGCCTTTGTTCTTGCGCCCGGCCAGCACCGACGAGCCCGACGCGCTGGCCTCGGCGAAACGCACCGTGCGCGGGATCGGCGGGGCCAGCACCGGCAGGTCGTAGCGGTCGGCGACGTCGAGCAGCACGTCGCGGGTGTGGGTGGTGCGGGAGTCGTACAGCGTCGGCAGCGCGCCAAGCAGTCGCAGGTCCGGGTTGGTGATCTGCTGGACATCGGCGACCGTGCGCAGGAACTGGCCGACGCCGCGGTGCGCCAGCGTCTCGCACTGCAACGGCACGATGACCTCGTCGGCGGCCGTCAGCCCGTTGAGGGTGAGCACACCCAGCGAGGGCGGGCAGTCGATGATGACCACGTCGAACTGGTCGGAGAGCTTGGCCAGCGCGCGCTTGAGCGCATACTCGCGACCGGCCCGCATCAGCAGCATGGCCTCGGCGCCGGCCAGGTCAATGTTGGCCGGCAGCAGCGTCATTCCCTCCACCGTGGTGACCAGCGCCGCGTTCGGCTCGACGTCACCGAGCAGCACCTCGTGCACCGACACCGGCAGTTTGTCGGGATCTTGGCCGAGCGAGAAGGTCAAACAACCCTGCGCGTCCAGGTCGACGAGCAGCACTCGCCTGCCCTTCTCCGCCATCGCCGCGCCCAGCGAGGCGACCGTCGTCGTCTTGGCGACCCCGCCCTTCTGGTTGGCCACTGCCAGTATCCGCGCGTTTGCATGTCACACGCTGTCCATCCTGGCACGTTCGGCACTGCCGTCGTGCTTCGCGGCTCGACGGACCCGGCATGTCGTCGGGCAGAATCCCGGCATGGGCTTGCACGATCACCGACTGTTCCTGCTCCGCCACGGCGAAACCGAATGGTCGATATCGGGCCAGCACACCGGCCGCACCGAGCTCGAGCTGACCGACAACGGCCGGGCGCAGGCCAAGCTGGCCGCAGGGCGTCCTGGGCGAGCTGAAACTCGTCGACCCGGTGGTGATCAGCAGCCCGCGTCAACGCGCCGTGGAGCACCGCCGAAGTTGGCCGGGCTCGACCGTCAATGAGGTGTCTCCACTGCTCGCCGAATGGGATTACGGCTAATACGAGGGCGTGACGACCGCAGCAGATCCGGGAATCGGTACCCGATTGGCTGGTGTTTACGCACGGATGCCCCGGCGGCGAGAGCGTGGCGCAGGTCAGCGATCGCGCCGACCGGGCCATCGCAATGGCGCTGGAGCACATGGACTCGCGTGACGTGGTGTTCGTCAGCCACGGCCACTTCTCCCGCTCGGTGATCACCCGCTGGGTCGAGCTGCCGCTCGTCGAGGGCAGGCGTTTCGGAATGCGCACCGCCTCGATCGCGGTGTGCGGGTTCGAGCACGGGATGCGACAGCTCGCTGCGCTCGGGCTGACCGGGCAGTCGTCGCTGAGCACGGGCGTTTGAGTTCGCCGCGAGCCGCCGTTCGCGCTGTGCGGGCCGAGGGGCACGCTGGTTGCCGACGGGGTGCGGACGCGCTATCGCGACATCCAGGCGGCGCAGGCGGCGCTGCGCTCAGGCGCGGCGCCAATAGTGTTGGGCGCGTTTCCTTTCGATGTGCATCGACCCGCCGCATTGCTGGTGCCCGATGCCGTGGTGCGCACCGATGCCCTGCCGGACTGGCCGACGGGCCCGCTGCCGGCGGTGCGCATCGCCGCCGCCGTCCCTCCGCCTGCGGACTACCGTGTCCGCATCGGCCGCGCCCGCGATCAGCTCACCGCGCCGGGCGGCTCGCTGCGAAAGGTGGTGCTGGCCCGCGCATTGCGGCTGGCCGCTGATGCTCCGCTGGACGCCCGCATCATCCTGCGCCGGCTCGTCGCCGCCGATCCGGCAGCATACGGCTACCTCGTCGACCTGACCGCAGCCGGCGACGACTACGCGGGCGCGGCCCTGGTGGGCGCCAGCCCGGAACTGTTGGTGGCGCGCTCCGGCGACCGGGTGATGTGCCAACCCTTCGCCGGTTCGGCCGCGCGCGCCGCGGACCCGGAACTGGACGCCGCCAACGGCGCCGCGCTGGCCGCGTCGGCGAAGGACCGTCATGAACATCAGTTGGTCATCGACACGATGCGAGCCGCCCTGGAGCCACTGTGCGACGAGCTGACGATCGCGTCCGAGCCCCAATTGAGCCGCACGGCCGCGGTTTGGCATCTCTGCACGCCGATCAGCGGCCGGCTGCGCGACGCCTCAACTACGGCAATAGATCTGGCGTTGGCGCTGCACCCCACCCCGGCGGTCGGCGGGGTGCCGACCAAGGCCGCATCCGATCTGATCGCCGAACTGGAAGGCGACCGCGGTTTCTACGCCGGGGCCGTGGGCTGGTGCGATGCCAAGGGCGACGGCTACTGGGTGGTGTCCATCCGGTGCGCGCAGCTCTCAGCCGATCGCCGCACCGCCCTTGCGCGCGCCGGCGGCGGCATCGTCGCCGAATCCGATCCCGATGACGAAGTCGCGGAAACCACAACGAAATTCGCCACGATACTGACCGCGCTGGGAGTTGAGCGTGAACGAAGAGATCCGTGAAAGCATCCGCCGCGCCACACCGGAAGACACCGCCGATATCACCGACATGATCCACGGGCTCGCCGAATTCGAGCGAGCCGCCGATCAATGCACGGTGTCACCGAAACACAAATTTCCGCAGCACTTTTCGGTGGCTCTCCGACCGTTCGACGGACACGTCGCCGAAGTGCACGGCGAGATCGCCGCGATGGCTTTGTGGTTCGTCAGCTTCTCCACCTGGGACGGCGTGGCCGGCATTTATCTGGAAGACCTATTCGTACGGCCCGGGTTCCGGCGTCGCGGTCTGGCCCGCGCGCTGTTGGCGGCGCTGGCCGGTGAATGCTTCGACAACGGTTACACGCGGTTGTCATGGGCGGTGCTGAACTGGAACACCGATGCCATCGCCTTGTATGACGGGATCGGCGCGCAGCCGCAGCGCGAGTGGACGACCTACCGGCTGTCCGGCTCGCCGTTGGCGGAGCTGGCCGAATCACGCTGATCGGCCTGATCTCGTCCTGAAGCCCAGCGGATGGTCGCGGGGCTGAAGAGCAGGATCAACACGGTCAGCGCCACGATCCCCAATGGGATGCCGAAGACCGGTCGATGCGAGCCCACGGCGAGGTACCAGGCCACGGGCAGCAGCAATAACTGGGTGAACACGGCCAGCCCGCGGCCCCAGTGCTTGGCGATGACCAGGGCGCGTCCGGCGGCGAGCACCGCAGCCCCGACAAGGGCGAACCAACCGGCGGTGCCCAGGCCGTTGACCAGATGCTGGTCGGCTCCGGCGACCGCGCGTACCGCCAGCACCGCGGCCACCACCAGTGCGGCCGCACCTTGCACCACGACGATGAATCCGGCGCCGCGCACGGTGGATGGGGCGCCCCGTTTGCCGGGGACTGTCACAGCGTTAGCGTAGCCACGCCGCCTCGTCCGATTGCCCGGCATAAGCTCGTACATCATGCGGGCCGTGCTGATCGTGAACCCAACAGCCACTTCCACCACACCGGCCGGCCGCGATCTGCTGGCCCATGCGCTCAAGAGCCGCCTCGAGCTCACCGTCGAACACACCAACCACAGCGGCCACGGGACCGAACTCGGACGAGCGGCCGCTGCGGATGGCGTGGACCTGGTCGTCGTCCACGGCGGAGACGGAACGGTGAGCGGGGTGGTCAACGGTTTGCTTGGGCACCCGAGCGCGGCATCGTCGGGAAAACTCGGCCCCGTGCCCGCATTGGCGGTGGTTCCCGGTGGCTCGGCGAATGTGCTGGCCCGGTCGCTGGGTATTTCCCGGGATCCGGTCGCCGCCACCAACCAGCTCATCCAACTGCTCGATGACTACCGCCGTGCACCAGACCTGGCGCCGCATCGGGCTGATCGACTGCGGTGAGCAGTGGGCCGTGATCAACGCGGGGATGGGCGTCGACGCGCGAGGTGGTGGCCGGGGTGGAGGCGCAACGGAAAAAAGGCGTCAAGGTCACCCCGTTGCGCTATTGGCGTGTCGCGGTGCCCGTCTCGGTGCGCGCTTCAGCCGCCGCGAACCGATCCTCACCCTGCGAGCTACCGGGCCGCGACCCCGTTCCGGGCGTGCACTTCGCCTGGGTGTCCAACACCACTCCGTGGACCTACAGCAACAACCGGCCGATGGTGACCAACCCCGGCTGCACCTTCGAGTCGGGCCTCGGTGTGTTCGCAGTCACCAGCATGAAACTGGTCCCCACGCTGAAATTGCTGAGCCAGATTCTCTCAAAGCGGCCGAACCCGCAGGCCAAGCAGCTCATCCGCGACGATGACGCGCCTTGCCTGCGGATCACCACCACCGGTCAGCCGGCCGCCAGTCAGTTCGATGGGGAGTACCTCGGCATGCGCGAGACCATGACGTTCCGGGCAGTCCCCGACCTACTCCCGGTCGTCGCCCCGCCTACCAAAACGCGTCCTGACCTGCACTAAAAACAGATCGCGCGATTCGTGAGAGAAAAATCTCTAGATGAGTAGCCCTGGAGTGTAGTACAACTGAGTAAGGGCTCAACTACGACCAGGTCAAAGTGAGATAGCCCACGAGCTAACGTAACGCTATTGACATCTAGTGAGCCTGTGAAACGATTAAAAGGTTGCATGCAGAAATGTGTAGGAGTGCGGATTCCTTTTTCTAGTGCAAGCGTTTGAAGCCGAAGAAAAAAGCCCGTGCGCCCTGCTGCGCACTCAGTGAGGAGTGACAAGTTATGGATTGGCGCCACAACGCGGTCTGTCGTGACGAGGACCCGGAGCTGTTCTTCCCGGTAGGGAATAGCGGCCCGGCGCTCGCACAGATCGCTGATGCGAAACTGGTCTGCAATCGATGCCCGGTGACCACAGAGTGCCTCGGTTGGGCTCTGAATACCGGCCAGGACGCGGGCGTCTGGGGCGGAATGAGCGAAGACGAGCGGCGTGCGCTCAAGCGCCGCAACGCCCGTACGAAGGCCCGCACCGGAGTCTGAGCACAGTTTCACAGCAGTGCGGCCCCGACGATGTCGGGGCCGCACTGCTGTGTGCCGTGCTGAAACCCTTTTAGAGCAACAACCGGGCCCGGCGGCCAATCGGCACCCGCAGCACCACGTCGGTGCCGCGGTCGGGGGCTTCGCGCATGCCCAGGGATCCATCCAGCTCGGCGGACACCAAGGTCCGGACGATCTGCAGGCCAAGGCTGTCTGACTTGTCCAGGCTGAATCCCTCGGGCAGGCCACGTCCGTCGTCGTGCACCACCACGTCGAGCCAGCGCGCCGAACGCTCGGCGACGATCGTCACAGAGCCTCCTCGAGCCGTCGGATCGAATGCGTGCTCGATCGCGTTCTGCACGAGCTCGGTGATAACCATGATCAGCGCCGTCGCGCGGTCGGAGTCCAGCACGCCGAGGTCACCCACCCGATTGATCCGGATGGGCCGGTCCACGGATGCCACGTCGTTCATGATCGGCAGGATCCGGTCGATGACTTCGTCGAGATTGACCTGCTCGTCGACCGACATCGACAACGCGTCGTGCACCAGCGCGATTGACGACACCCGGCGCACCGACTCGATCAGCGCTTCTCGCCCTTCGGCGTTGGCCGTCCGGCGGGCCTGCAGGCGAAGCAGCGCAGCCACGGTTTGCAGGTTGTTCTTCACCCGATGGTGGATTTCCCGGATTGTGGCGTCCTTGGATATCAGGGCGCGGTCGCGGCGTTTCACTTCGGTGACGTCGCGGATGAGCACCGCGGCACCCGCGCTCGTGCCGTGCACCACCAACGGGAGCGTTCGCAACAGCACGGTGGCGCCTCCGGCGTCGACCTCCAACCGCATGCTCTTGCCACCGCCCAGCAGGTCCTGCACGTGCTCGGCCACCTCCTGAGCCTCGAAAGGATCCGAGATCAGCGGCCGGGTGACTTTAATGAGGTTGCGGCCCTCCAACTCGGTGGCCAGACCCATCCGGTGGTAGGCCGATAACGCGTTGGGGCTGGCGTAGGCGACCACGCCGTCGACATCGAGCCGGATGAAGCCGTCACCGACCCGCGGCGTGGACCGCGACATCGCCACGTCCCGCACGTCGGGAAAGGTGCCCTCGGAAAGCATCTGTACAAGGTCCGCCGCGCAGTCCCGGTAGGCAGTCTCCAGATGGCCGGACTTTTCATCGGCCGCCAGCGCAGTCTGGTGTTGCGTCAGCGCCGCCACCACATGGTCGCCGTAGCGCACCGGGGACGCGGCGACGTGCGGGCCGGGCAGTTGCCACGAATTCTCTTGGCCCCAGTCCCTTTCCAGCTGGGCAGTGCCTGACGTGAACGTCTCGGCCACGAGCGACAATCGATCGGCGGGGAGGACGGTGCCCACTGCGTCGGTCTGCAGAACCGTCGGCGCGGTAGTCGGACGACATTGCGCCACACAGACGAGCACGCCGTCATCGCGGCGGACCCACATCAGGTAATCGGCGAACGACAGGTCGGCCACCAGCTGCCACTCACCGACCACGGCATGCAGGTGGTCCACCGCGTTGCCCGGCAGCATCGTGTGTTCGGCGAGCAGCTCACCGAGAGTGGACATCAGTTACCGGGCGGAAGAAATTTTATGATGGCCAACGGCTAGCTGATGACCGCGATGAGGTCGCCCGCCTGAATGACATCGCCCACCGACACGCTGACCTTGCTGACCGTGCCGCCGATCTCGGCCAAGACGGGAATCTCCATCTTCATCGACTCCAGCAGCACCACGGTGTCGCCCTTGCCGATTTGGTCGCCCTCGTTGACAACGACTTCGAGCACGCTGGCCACGATCTCGGCACGAACATCCTCGGCCATCTTCACCCCACTCGTTTCGGCCATTCCGCACGCTGGCTGCTGGTCAATCGATTTCTTTTAGGTCGTGATTGATCATCATTGCTTTTAACAGGCTTAAAGGTATATCGAACCATAAGACCGGGAAGGCGGCGCGCGGGCTTCGACTCGGGTGCAACGCGGGGCGAAACAGCGGTCCAGATGCTCCGTGAGAGACTATTACCAACCTGGTGGGCGCCGATACTGGCGCCTCAGCAACGACGGAGGTTCCAAAGATGGCCAAGCGTGGCCGCAAGAAGCGTGACCGCAAGTACAGCAAGGCCAACCACGGCAAGCGGCCAAACGCCTAACGAGGGCGCTACTGCCGCCCACGAATGATGGTGGTCTGGCGGATCTCCAGCCGGAGACGCTCCCTGAGGCTCTCGGGGGCCTTCTCACCACTGCACTTGGTCGCGATCAACGCCTTGAACTGCTCTTCCATCCCGAAGAACTGCAGGCATGGCGGGCATTCATCGAGATGCTGCTTCAGCTTTTGCCGCGACTCAGGTGTGCATTCACCGTCCAGCAGCGTCCAAACCTCAGCGATCAATTCGGCGCACTGGGCCTTCATTCGCGAGTCGGTACCTGCTGAGGGGTCACCGGGCGAAAACTCGCTCATCACGACACCTCCTCGTGGGCCTGCTCACCGCGGACAAAGCCCCGCTCCTTGGCCACATCGGCCAACAGCCCTCGCAGCTGACGTCGACCGCGGTGCAGCCGAGACATTACCGTTCCAATCGGCGTATCCATGATTTCGGCGATCTCCTTGTATGGGAAACCCTCGACATCGGCGTAGTAGACCGCCATCCGGAACTCTTCCGGCAACGCCTGCAACGCCGCCTTGATCTCGGTGTCCGGCAGCAACTCCAGCGCTTCGACCTCGGCCGAACGCAGACCGGTCGACGTGTGCTCGGCGTTGGCCGCCAACTGCCAGTCGGTGATCTCCTCGGTCGGATACTCCGCGGGCTGTCGCTGCTTCTTGCGATAGCTGTTGATGTAGGTGTTGGTCAGGATCCGGTACAGCCAGGCCTTGAGGTTTGTGCCGGCCCGGAACGAGCGAAAGCCCGCGTAGGCCTTCACCATCGTCTCTTGCAGCAGGTCCTCGGCGTCGGCGGGATTGCGCGTCATGCGCAGCGCACCGCCATAGAGCTGATCCAGCATGGGAATCGCATCGCGCTCGAAACGCGCAGTCAGTTCGGCGTCGGTCTCGTCGTGCTCAGGCTGCGCGTCCGGCGGCGACGTGTCCGCCGTCCCATCGACGTCAGCCATCGCGGTCCCTTCGCTCGCGGCACCATCGAAAACCCCTGGCAAGAGCTCCAGGCGTTCCAGGATTGCCACCGACACTCTATTTCCCCTTCGCTCGATCCTACGGCTATGGACATTTGCGGGCCGCCTCGGCCCGCAACTGAATCGAATAACAGCATTTTGCTGCGCGCTTGTTCCCGGACCGGGCCCAATCCAGGGCCACCGCGCGAGCTAATGTGGCGCCATGTCCCTCAAAGGAAAGACCATGTTCATCTCGGGCGCCAGCCGCGGCATCGGCCTGGCGATCGCCAAACGCGCGGCACAGGACGGCGCAAACATCGCCCTGATCGCCAAGACCGCGGAGCCGCACCCCAAGCTGCCGGGCACGGTGTACACCGCCGCCAAGGAACTCGAGGAGGCGGGCGGGCAGGCGCTGCCGATCGTCGGGGACGTCCGCGACCCGGATTCGGTGGAGTCCGCGGTGGCGAAGGCCGTCGAGCAGTTCGGCGGCATCGACATCTGCGTGAACAACGCGTCGGCGATCAACCTGGGATCCATCACCGAGGTCCCGATGAAACGATTCGACCTGATGAACGGCATCCAGGTGCGCGGCACGTATGCGGTATCGCACGCGTGTATCCCGCACATGAAGGGCCGGGAGAACCCGCACATCCTGACGCTGTCGCCACCGGTGCTGCTGGAGAGCAAATGGCTCAAGCCGACGGCATACATGATGGCGAAGTTCGGCATGACGCTGTGCGCGCTGGGCATCGCCGAAGAGATGCGCGACGAGGGCATCGCGTCCAACACGTTGTGGCCGCGCACCATGGTGGCCACCGCCGCGGTGCAGAACCTGCTCGGCGGCGACGAGGCGATGGGGCGGGCGCGCAAGACTGAGGTGTATTCCGACTCCGCCTACCTCATTCTTAACAAGCCCGCGCGCGAGTTACACCGGGCACTCGTTGCTGTGCGAGGACGTGCTGCTCGAATCCGGCATCACCGACTTGTCGGTGTACGACTGCATACCGGGTTCGGAGCTCGGCGTCGACTTCTGGGTGGAAGGCGTCAACCCGCCGGGATACGTCCAGCCTTAAGCGGCCGAACGTGAGCGGTGCCGCGACGCCGGCCATTGCCGCGCTGCTCAAAGCTGGCGTGCCGCATGTGGTCCTGCATTTCGAGGTTGTTGACGACCTCTCTAACCCTTCCAAATCCGGCGATTTCGACGCGAAACAGGTATTCAAGACCCTGATCATTGCGCTCCCCGGCGAATTGGCCGTCGCGGTCGTGCCGGTTCCGGCGAAGTTGTCGCTGAAGGCGGCTGCCGCGGCGCTGGGCGCGGCGAAGGCCAGGATGGCCGAACCCGCCGCGGCCGAGCGGTCGACCGGCTACGTCGTCGGTGGTATCTCCCCGTTCGGGCAGCGAAAACGACTGCGGACCGTGGTGGATAGCTCGGCACTCGAATGGGACCGGGTGCTGTGCAGCGCAGGTAGGCGGCATTGGGATGTCGCGGTCGCCCCGCAAGACCTGATCCGGCTGACCGGAGCGATCACCGCCGACATTCGGGCCTAGACGAATGCGGGATCTGACTTGTCGACGTCTCCGTGGCTTATGGCCTTACTCCGGGCTCAATCAGAAACTTCTCGATGACGGGCGCGAGCTCGGTGGCGTTCTGCACGAGGTCGATATGGCCGCCGTCATGCAGATGCAGTCGCGAATGGGGCAGCAGCGCGTTCATGATGTGGCCGTTGACGACTGGAATGATCGGGTCGTCGGTGCCCGCCACGATCAGGGTCTGCTGTCGCACCGCCGGCAGCGCGAACAAACTGGTCCAGACCGAGCCCGCCAGCAGTTGGTGCAGGTAGCCGATCTTGGATCCGGCGTGCAACTGCCGCACGAAAAGCCGCGCCACCTCGTCGCCGTGGGTGCGAACGGTGCCTCCATACAGCTCACCGGCAATGGTTGCGGCGTAGCCGGGGTCGGAGAACCTGCGGGGGGTGGCCATTTTCGCCAGGACCCTCGGGCGTGCGGGCACCATGAGCACGCCGGTACCGGTCGCCACCAAAACCAGGCGCCGGCACCGGCGCGGATTCTGGAAGGCAAACTGCTGCGCGAGGGCGCCACCCCAGGAAAGTCCGAGCACATCCACCACGCCGATCCCCAGCTTCGACAGCAGCCGGCCCAGGACCCAGGCGAGGTAGGGAAACCCGTAAGGGGCAATGGATGTCGGTGATCCTCCGGTCCCGGGAACGTCGAACCGCACGACCGTGGTGTCCAACTGCTCCACCAGCGGATCGAGCACTTCCAGGCTGGCACCAATGCCGTTGCACAGCACCAGCGGAATGCCGGATCCGCGGCGCACGTTGACGCGGATCCGCTGCCCCCCGGCGGTGACGTAGCGGTGTTCGCCAACGGTGCTCACCGTCGCCAGCCGACGCGCGGCTATCACTTTTCCATCACATAACTGCCCGGAGCCGGACCGAGCGGCGGCAAGCCCTCACCGCCAAGCGTTTTCGGCGCATTAACTTCCGGGCCGCTGCGCTCAGCCAGCCAAGCCACGTAGTGCGGCCACCAGGAGTCGGCGGACTTCTGCGCGGTGTCCAACCACTCTTCGGCTTCTTCGACGTCGACCGGCCCAGCGCGGAACGACGACTTAGGGTTGCCGGGCGGGTTGACCAGCGCCGCGATGTGACCACTGGTCGATAGCACGTAGCGATTGTCCTTGCTACCGAGCAGGCGCGCGCTGCGGTAAGTGGCTTGCCACGGGGAAATATGGTCCGCGACCCCACCGATGACGTACGCGTCCGACGTTATCTTGCCCAGGTCGACCGGGCTGCCGAGCATGCTGACAGCGCCGGGGGTCACCAGCGCGTTGCCCAGCCCCATCAGCACCATGTCACGGTGCAGGGCGGCGGCCATCCGAGTCGTGTCGGCGTTCCAGAACAACACGTCGAATGCCGCCGGCTTGCGGCCCTGCACATAGTTGTTCACGACGTATCGCCAGACCAGGTCGGTCGGCCGAAGCCACGCGAACATCTCCGCCATGTCCCGCCCGTCGAGGTAGCCCTTCTTGCCCGAAACTCGAATCGCCGCGTGCGCGGCGCGCTCGCTCATTGCCGCGGCGGCGAAGCCCGCCCGATTTTCGTCCAGCACGGTGACGGCCAAGCTGAGGCCCGCGATCCGATCGCCCTCACCGATGTCGCCGAGATGGGCCGCGACCATCGCCGCGAGGATGCCGCCGGAGCACGTCGCGAGCAGGTGGGTGCTGTCCGTTTCCGTGATTGTCTGCACCGCATCCATTGCCTCGATGATGGCCGCCCCATAGGCGTCGAAGCCCCAATCACGATGGCGGGCTTGTGGGTTTCGCCACGAAATGACGAACACCTGCTGGCCCTGCTGCACGAAGTACTCGATCATGCTGCGGCCGGGCGCGATGTCCATGACGTAGTACTTGTTGATCACCGGCGGCACCAAAAGCAAGGGAACGGCGCGCACCTTGGGAGTTTGCGGTGCGTATTGAATCAGTTCGAACATCGAGGTTTGCAGCACCACCGCCCCTTTGGTGACAGCCACAGTCTCGCCCACCGAGAAGGCGTCGGGCTCGACCATCGCCGGCACCCGAGGCTTCGAAAGCATGTCTCGGGCAAACGCTCTCACACCTCGCAGCGCACTCAGACCGCCGGTGTCGATCAATGCCTTCCAGCCGAGCGGGCTGATCAACGGGTTATTGGTCGGCGCAAACCCCTCCACCAGGTTGTCCATCACGAACCGCATCTTCTCGCCGTCGCGCCAATCCAGCTGTGCGTCGCCAAGGAGGCCCTCGGCGGTCTCCGCGCCGGCCAGATAGCCCTGCATGATCCGGTGCAGCAGCGGATTCCCTTGCCAGGCAGGGTCGGTGAAGCGTTTGTCAGCTCGCGCCGGAGCACGGTGGGACTTGCCCGCCGCGACCGCGCCGAGTTCGCGAGTAAGGGTGCCGACGCGGCCGGCCACGGTACCGGGATGCCGGGCAAGGTTGGCGCCGAAGCGTGCCCAGGTGGCGTTCGGCATCATGCGGCTGGCGAACGGCTTGGCGGCGCTCGTCAGGAGCAGGTCGAGCGGGGCGGCCAGTTCGTCGGCTTTGGCCGCGGGAATCAAGGCTTTCGGCGCGGCCATGGTCATGGTGTCCTTTCGGTTGCGGGAACGGCCGCGGGAACGGTGATGTCGCGCTTTTGGACCTTGCCGGTGGGGCCCTTGGGCAGCGCGTCGACAAGCCAGACCTGGCGCGGATACTTGTAAGCGGCCACCCGCTCCTTGACGTAGTCGCGCAGCTCCTCGGGGGTCGCCGTTGCGTCCGTTTTGAGGGCGACCGCGGCGCCGACTTCCTCGCCGAGCGAATCGTGCGGGATGCCGATGACGGCGGCTTCGGCCACCGCCGGGTGCTCGTAGAGCACTTCTTCGATCTCGCGGGGGTAGATGTTGTACCCGCCGCGGATGATCATGTCCTTGGTCCGGTCGACGATGTAGAAGTAGCCGTCCTCATCAACTCGGCCGACGTCCCCCGTATTGAGCCAGCCCTCGGGAGTGATGGTGGCCTTGGTTGCATCGGGCAGGTTCCAATAGCCCTTCATCACGTTGTGGCCGCGGATCTGGATCTCGCCCGTCTGCCCCTGGGGCACCTCGACTCCGTCGAGGTCGACCACCCGCATCTGGACGCCCTCGATCGGGGTGCCGATCGAACCCACCTTGCGCTCCCGGTGCGGATGGTTGAACGCGGCCGCCGGAGAGCTTTCGGAAAGCCCATAGCCCTCGAGAACGGTGCAGCCAAAGGCCTTTTCGAAATCAGCCGAGAACCTGTACGGGTAGCGCCGCACCGCCGGAGACGCAGGTCCGCAGACTGCGGGTCGCCTCCGGCGACGCCTGGTCTGCCACGGTGAGCAGCGCCGAGTACATCGTCGGCACCCCCTCGAACACCGTGACTCCGTCGCGCTGGATCACCTCGAGAGCCTTGCGCGGCTCGAACCGAGGGATGAGCGTCAACGTCGCGCCGGACAGGACCGCGCTGTTGAGCCCGCAGGTCAGGCCGAACACATGGAACAGCGGCAAGCAGCCCATCACCACGTCGTCCGGCCCGGTCTCGACCAGGGTGCGGACGCTGACCTCGGCATTGCGGCCCAGGTTGGCGTGGGTGAGCATCGCGCCCTTGGGCTTGCCGGTGGTCCCGGAGGTGTGCAGGATGACCGCGACGTCGTCGTGGCCGCGTTCCACCGGCGCCTCCTGGCGGGGCAGGTCGGCGATCAGTTCGGCCAGCCCGGCATCATCGACCAGCCAGCACTGGGCGCCTACCTCGGCGGCGCCGGCGGTCGCCTCGTCGGCGAAAATGCGGGCGCCGCGAACAGCGCCTTGGCGCCGCTGTTGGACAGGTAGTAGGACACCTCACGGGATTTGAGCAGCGGGTTCATCGGAACCGCGACGGCGCCGCGATACATGATGCCGTAGAACACGATGGCGAATGCGGGGGTGTTGGGCAACATCACGCCCACCCGGTCGCCCGGCTCGATGCCGGCCTGCTCTAGCAGCGTGGCCACCCGGGCGGCCGCGGCATCGAACTCGGCGAAAGTGAATTGCAGATCGTCACATCGCAGCGCAATACGGTCGGGGTGGCGCTCTTTCGATGCGATCAGATTGGCGCTCAGAGCGGTCATGGTCTGCCTCCGAAGGGTTGATGCTGCTGGTTTCCATCATCATCAGGGCGTCCTCGCACCACAATGTCGGGAAAACAACAAGAAGATCGGTTCGATGTGACCATCCACATCAAGCACTTTCCGGAATAGGGTTCGGGGTATGAGCGTGGCATCGAAAGCCGGCAGCGACCAGCGAGGCGCCGCCCCTGATCCCCACATCGCCGATCTCGGCAAACTCATGCTGGCCCGGGCCCCGAAGCTGGGAAAAGAAATGGCGGATCTGCTCTGCCAGGAGATCGAGGCGTACCGCGACGGCACCGTCGTCGCCAAGGATGCAGGTAGCCCAAAGCTGCGTGGCGAACGTGACGTTCATCTTCGACTCGCTCGCCGGGCACGCGGATGTCGACGTAACGCCCGCAGAGCACACCGGCACCGCACGCGCGCTCGCGGGCGTGCCGCTGCCCGCAGTCATGACCGCCTACCGGATCGGCTTCCGATTCATGTGGGAGCAGACCATCGCCACGGCGCGTGCCGCCGCAATACCCACCGACTCGATCCTGGATGCCACCGCACGGGTCTTCCTCGCGCAAGACACCTTCACCCAGGCGATGAGCGCCGCCTATCGCCAACAACTGACAGCGCAGATCATCGAGCGGGAGGAAGAGCGGTCGGCGTTGGTGGAGGCGCTACTCTCGCACCGGATCACCGACAGCCAAAGCCTCTGGGAAGCGGCGGATCTGCTGCGGCTACCCACCTCGGGACCCTATGTCGTCGTGGCGGCGGAGCTGCCGGCGATCGGCAAGCTTGGATTGCCGACAATCGAGAACAAGTTGTCCATCCGCGATATCCGATCGGCGTGGCGGCTGCTGCCCGATTTACAGGTCGGCATCGTCCATCTGCGGGGCCACGCCACATCAGCTGCCCTCGGTACGCTTGTAGAGGTGCTCCGGCAGGCGGCGACCGCCCGGGTCGGCATCAGTCCGCCGTTTCACGAGCTGGCCGAAACCAGCGACGCACTGCGATTCGCCCGGCTGGCGGTCGCCGGAAAGTCGTTGCCGGACTCGCTCGTCACCGTCTTCGATGACACTCCACTTGCGGTCGCGGCGGTCAGCGCCCCCGAGGTGATGGCGAAGATCAGTTCGTCAGTACTAGGGGCACTGAACGCGCTGCCGGCCGAGGAACGCACGTTGCTGCTCAATACCTTCCGGGCTTGGGTAGAGGCCGGCGGCTCTGCCAATGACACCGCCGCGGCCATCTATTGCCACCCCAACACCGTGCGGCACCGATTGCACCGCATCGAGGAGTTGACCGCTCGATCGCTTTCCCGGCCAAAGGATCTCGCCGAGCTGTGTCTGGCGTTCGAAGTCGAACGGCGTTTGCCTTAGGCTGCGTGCGCCTTCAGCCGGTGCCGAACCTGCAACGCGTTGATGACCTCTACGACGCCGATGGCGATCAGCCAGTAGCCGGCAACCAAGGTCAGGATCGCGATCGAACTGGATCGGAGAGACGATCAGCACGCCGCCGCCGATCACCGTGATCACGCCAACGAATGCCTGCCAGCCACGTCCGGGGACATGGTCCAGGGCTAGTGCCGAAGTCAGCAAGGTCGCCCCACGGAAAAGCCAGCTGATGCCGATCCAGATGGCCAAAAAGACAGATCGAGTCGTATACGTTGCGGAAGCAGAAGAACCCCAGCACTAGCGACACCGCGCCGGTGAGGAACTCCAACACCTTCATTGCGGGGCCGGTGTGGGTGGCGAATGCAGCGACCATGTAGCCGAAACCGGACGCCACCAGGTAGATGCCGAACAAGATCCCCGCCACCACCCAGTGTCGTGCCCGGCCAGGCAAGCACGATGACACCCAGCGCGACGGCCAGGATGCCAATCAGGAGGAGCATCTGCCACGCGCTGCGCGCAAGCTGATGCAGTGGACCTTCGAAAGCGGTCTTCTCATCGCTAGTTGTCATTTGCTCATCATTCGCCACATTCGGCGTCAAGAAAATGTCCACAGCGACACAATTGCGCATCGTCCGCAGTTGCCGGGAACAACGCTGAGCCGAAACTGCTGATGTATGCGGCGCGAACGACGCTTTGTCTCCCGAAGACAACAGCTTGCCGCAAGTTGGTCGGTCCGGGACATCGCCGTGGCGCTGCGACGTCGATAGGTTTCATCTCGAACACAGCGGCACGTCCTCTCGGATCATCACCACCCGTCCGAGTCACGCAGTGCCACAACATATTCAGCCACTAAAGTTAGGTGAAATCATGTTTCTGCCGACCCTCATCATGCTGATGGTGCTGTCCCCCGTGCTCCTGCCGGCGGTCATCACCGTTGTCCACATTCTCACCGGCCAGGCGCGGACTTCCACTCAGGATCGCGTTGCGGCGAACTTCCAGCGGCGCACACCATCCCCGCGCCTTGCTGCCGCGTAATTGATGCTCATTTCGCCTGCGGGGACGCCTTGCAGAACGGCGGGGCCGTACCAATGGCACACCAGCAACGCGAGTTCGACGTCCAGCCGATCGTCGGGACGGGCGGAGCCGATTTCGCTGGCCGCGCCGGGCAACGGCACGGCCCACCCGATATTTCACCGTGTTGAAGTGCAAATTGAGTTCCTCGGCCGCCACCTTGTAGCTGCGAGCCGCAGCCCAGAAACACCCGCAGCGTTTCACGCAATCGCGCGTCGTTCTCGTCGTCGCCCGCGAGATCACCAAGCACCTTGGCCACCCATACCCGGATTTCGGCAACGTCGCCGCTCAACAGTCCCGCAATGGACACACCGGGATCGGTCGCCGCGATCACCGTCCGGCTCCCGCTTGCCGACCATCGCGACGCGGTGTGCACTTTCGGCCTCCCGGTGTGACTGGCGAAAACCCTCGATACCGGCGGCCAGCGTTCCGATTGCCACACTCGGTGAATCGGGCCGCGTCTCGATGAACTGGCGGACCTTGGCTGCGACATCGGCCAATTCGGCCTTTGCGGCACGGTAGGGCAGCCAACCCCATCCGCAGGTTCGATCTGCGGCAACGAAGAGCGATCCGGCGCCCGCACCGGCGGCTTCACCCAGTTCGCGAAGAAACCGTTGCAGCCCGGCGAGTTCTTGACCGTCCGTGCTTGCCTCCGGGTACCAGACGACGAGCGCAAGGTGGTGCCAACGCAGTGGATAACGGATCGACTCGGATGTGGCATCGACGTCAATGGCCTTGGTTGCGGCAAGGATTTCGCGCACCCGCAGGGCGCGAACACTGTTCTGGTTCTCCAGCCATCGTTCGCGTTCGTCTTCGTATGCGGCGACCACTTGTTGCGAAATCCAGTCGATGTACTCGAACAGCGTCGCGGTGATCGCCTCAATCACCGCGTACCGCATCTGTTCGGAAATATCGAGCGCGCGCACTTCGGTAAAAACCAGCTCGTTCATCAGCCGCTGACCGAGCCGATAGGCGCGAACGAGCGCATTCACCGGTACCCCGTGTTGCGCCAATCGCCGGGCGTATTCCAGGGCTGCGGTCGGCGCCTCGACCCGCTCAACGGCTATGTCATAGCGCAACGCACGCAGAATGGTATCGACGTTGCCCTCAACGCTGGGCCCCAGCAGTTCCATGATGCGTTCATCACCGCGCAGCTCCGGGATCTGTTCCTCGAGAGACTCGCGCATGGCCGACGCTAGGTTCGCCAGCCGATTATGCAATCGTTCGGCGGTCTCGGCGACGTGGCGGCCGACCTGAACACCGCTGTCGAACTGCGTTTTCGCCACACCCTTGACGGTAGACCGCAACCGTTGTCTTCCGGCGACAACATCGGGACGCATCTTCGTCGGGCAGCCACTGTTTTGCGGCGCGCCCGATTCCTAATGTTGCGAGTCACAGTCCACCAGCAAAGGAGCTACCGCCATGGGGTTCACCAAGCCGTATTTCCCCGATGTCGATCCGGATACCTTCCTGAAAAAGCCATTGATGGAACGAATGCGGATCTTGGCCATCGATTGGGCCGAGAACGGTTTCGGCTCACCGAAGATGATCCACACCATTTACATCGCGAAACTCCTCGTGTTGTTCGTGATCGGTGGCATCACCGTCGCGACGGCGACGTCCGGGCTACCGGCCTTCTGGCATGTGACTGAATGGTGGAATCAACCGATCGTCTACCAGAAGATCATCGTGTGGACCGTGCTCCTCGAGGCAGTCGGCGTGGCCGGCTCCTGGGGACCGCTGGCCGGCAAGGTCAAACCGATGACCGGCGGCATTCTGTTCTGGGCCCGACCCGGAACCATCCGGCTGCGACCATGGAAGTGGGTTCCGTTGACCAACGGCGATCGGCGCACCTGGTTGGACATCGGGCTCTACTTGGCGCTGCTGGTGAGCCTGGCCGTCCCGCTGCTGTCACCGGGCGTGCACAGCAACTCACTCTCGACGGCGTTGCCGGACAACACATCCGGCTTGATCAATCCGGCCCTGCTGGTCGCACCGATTGCGCTGCTGGTGCTGAACGGGCTGCGCGATAAGACCATCTTCCTGGCCGCCCGTGGCGAGCAGTACTTGCCGGTCATCGTCCTATTCGCCACGTTGCCGTTTGTCAACATGATCATCGCGCTGAAGATGGTGATCGTGGTGGTGTGGATCGGTGCCGGGTTCTCGAAGTTCGGCAAGCACTTCGCCAACGTCATTCCACCGATGGTCAGCAACACGCCGATGGCGTTCAAGTGGATCCGTCGGGCGCACTATCGCGCGTTCCCGCTCGACCTGAAGCCATCTGGCCTGGCGAACTTCATGGCGCACGTCAACGGCACCACGGTCGAGATCGCCGCCCCGCTGATCCTGCTTTTCTCGACGAACAAGTGGCTGACGCTGGCTGCGGTGCTGTTGATGGTGGGGTTCCACCTGTTCATCGTCTCGACCTTCCCGCTCGCGGTGCCGCTGGAATGGAACGTGGTCTTCGCCTACAGCACGGTCTTCCTGTTCCTCGGCTTCCCCAGCTGGAACGGCTACGCTCCCTGGAACATGACGCCGCCGTGGCTGGCCCTGATCATCGCCGCCGCGCTGCTGTTCTTCCCGATCCTGGGCAATCTACGACCGGACAAGGTGTCCTTCCTGCCTTCCATGCGCCAGTACGCGGGCAACTGGGCCTCGGCCGTGTGGACCTTCGCGCCCGGCTCCGAGCAAAAGCTGAATCGCGTCACTCGTTCGGCGTCCAACCAGATCGACCAGTTCGTCGCGGCCGGCTACGAGCCGCAATGGGCCGAGATCACCCTGCAGAAGACCATCGCGTGGCGCAGCATGCACAGCCAGGCTCGTGGCCTGTTCTCGCTGTTGTTGACGCGCCTACCTGACGTCGACACCCGCACGGTGCGGGAAGGTGAGTTCGTGTGCAACTCGCTGATCGGATTCAACTTCGGCGACGGTCACCTGCACAACCAAGAGCTGATCCGGGCCGTGCAGCGCGAAGCCGACTTCGAGCCCGACGAGTGCGTCATCGCCTGGGTGGAGTCGGAGGCCTTGGGTAGCGGTATCCAGCACTACCAGCTGATCGACGCCGCGCTCGGGGTGATCGAACGGGGCACCTGGAAGGTCGCCGACGCGGTCGCCGAGCAGCCCTGGTTGCCCAACGGCCCCATCCCGACCGACGTAGCCTGGTCATTGAGCGGCACCAAACGGGGCGCCGCCAAGGTTCAGGACCAAGATCACGGGCACGGAGCGCTGGCATGAGTACCGCACTGGTGGTGGGTGGCGGCCCAAACGGGCTCGCCGCCGCCATCTCGCTGGCCGCCGAAGGCGTGCAGGTCACCGTGCTTGAGGCCGCCGATGAAGTCGGCGGAGGCGCCCGCAGCAGCGAAGCGATAGTCCCCGGCCTACTGCACGACCACTGCTCGGCTATCCACCCGATGGCCGTCGGCTCCCAGTTCTTGAACAGCTTCGGCCTCCAGAGGTACGGCCTCTCGTGGCGCTGGCCGGAAATCGATTGCGTCCATCCCCTCGACGGCGGCAGCGCCGGGGTGCTGCACCGCTCGGTGGACGAGACGGCGGCCGGCCTGGGGGGCGACGGATCGCGATGGCGCCTCGCGTTCGGCTACTCGGCCGCCCGGTTCGACGTACTCAGCGATGACATCATGCGGCCCCTGTTACGGTTCCCGCACCATCCCTTGATGCTGGCCCGATTCGGTGCGCCCACCGTGCTCCCGGCGTCCTCAGTTGCCCGATTCTTCCGCACCGACGAGGGGCGGGCGTTGTTCGGAGGTGTTGCGGCCCACGCCTTCCGGCCGCTGCACTACCCGATGACCTCCGCGATCGGGACAGGCATCATCGCGGCTGGGCATCGGCATGGCTGGGCGGTGGCCGAAGGCGGATCGCAGTCGATAACCAACGCGATGGTCGCGTTGCTGGGCGATCTGGGCGGCAAGATCGAGACCGGTGTCCGGGTACAGGCCGCTTCGCAGCTGCCACCAGCGGACGTCACCATGTTCGATCTGGCACCAAGTGCGGTCGCCGGCATCCTGGGAGACCGCCTTCCGCGCCGAGTTGCCCGTGCCTTCACCAGGTTCCGGCGCGGCCCCGGCGCGTTCAAAGTCGACTTCGCCGTCGAGGGTGGCGTGCCGTGGACGAACCCGGACGCTCACCGGGCCGGCACGGTGCATCTGGCCGGGACCTACTCTGAGCTTGCCGCAACCGAGCGAGAGATCCATGCCGGACGCATGCCCGAACGACCGTTCGTGCTGGTTGGTCAGCAGTACCTCGCCGACCCGCAACGCTCGGTGGGCAACACCCACCCGGTGTGGAGCTATGCGCACGTACCCAACGGCTACACCGGAGACGCGACCGAGGCGATCATCGCCCAGATCGAGCGGTTCGCCCCGGGCTTCCGGGAGCGGATCGTCGGCCGCGCAGTTCGCTCGACGACGCAGATGGCCGCCTATAACCTCAACTACGCCGGCGGCGACATCATGACCGGCGCCAAGGATATTCGGCAGCTGACGTTCGGGCCGCGAATTACACTGTCGCCCTACACTATTGGTGTTCCGGGCATGTACATTTGCTCGGCGGCCACCCCGCCGGGCCCCGGCGCGCACGGCATGTGCGGCGCCAACGCTGCCCAAAAGGCACTCGCCTATCTCAACTAAATCAAACAGCGACCGCTTCCACGATGCTGAAGGGTGACGCCGTTTCGACTACCCGCGTCAGGCGAAAGCCGGCGCGCCCAAGCAGCTGGCCGTATTCGTCCGGGGTGCGCTCACGTCCGGCGGCAGCGACCAACATTGCCAGGTCCATCCACTTGCCCATGAACTCGCGACTGTGGCCTGGGATCACGAACTCGACGAGCAATACGTGCTTGCCGACCCCTGCCGCCGTACGCACGTTGCCAAGTATTTTCACCGGGTCCTCGTCGGGCCAATCGTGAATCACGTTCTTGAGAACGTAGGCGTCGCCGCCGTAGGGCACGGCGTCAAAGAACGATCCCTCCACAACGCGGACCCGGTCGGCGACATCGTGCTCGGCGAGAACGGCCGGGGCTCCTGGCACCACTTCGGGCAGGTCGAACAGGATGCCGCGCGACCGTGGCGCCGCACCCAGTATTGCGGCCAGCAGCCGACCATGCCCGCCGCCCACGTCGACGATTGTGTCGTAGCGGCTGAAGTCGTATGCGGCGATCACCGATGCAACCGCGAGTTCGGACACGCTCGTCATGGCTCGATTGAAGATTTCGGCGAGTTCCGGTTCGTCGGCCAGCAACTCGAACCCCGGTTTGCCGCGTAGCTTGGGCAGAACCGCCTCGCCGGTCCGGATGGCATCCGCGAGGTGGCTCCAACACTCGAGATGCTCGGGCAAACCCGTAAACTGGGCCATTGCGGCCAACGACACTTCCGCGTCGGTGCGTAGCGTGTCCGCCAACGGGGTCAGGTCGTATCGGCCGTCGCGTCGCTGACGGAAGATGCCTTGCGGGATCAACGCCCGCAACAGTCGACTGACGGCGTCGGCATCCGCATCGATCGCGGCCGCCAGCTCCTGCGCGGTGAGCGGCCCCTTGGCCAGCGCGTCCGCAATTCCGAGATCGGCTGCCGCGGCGATCGCCTGGGCAGACCAACCGTACGTGAGCATTTCCATCATCACGGCGGGAGCTGGAAGCATCCGTCGATGCAGCTGACCGATGCGATACCGGGCGGTCTCGATGGCCCGCACGACCTTGGCGGGCGGAAGCTTCGATATGGCCATGAGTTCAGCGCATCCCGTCGGCGTGGGTACCGGCAAACAGCGGATTTGCGATGGCGCCCCCCATGGAGCTGACGCTAACATCGGCTCCCACCTCGTACAGCCCCCCGTCTACCTGCACGAACGCGTTGTACACACCTTGGGGTGCGGGATACAAGAACTGCGCGAAATTTGGGCCGCCGTCGTTGGAGTTGTACGGCATCGAAGCTGGCAGGACCGTAAATGAGGGCCAGGGCTCACAGTCCAGTTGTGGTGTGGGCGGTACAGGCACCAGGAACAGGGTCACAACGATTTCTTGATCGGTCTCGTTGATCAGGCTGAACTCGACGCCATCACCGGCGACACCCTGTGCTTTCACAATCATCCCAGGAGGGTTGGACATGTCGCTACTCCTTCGGTACTCGGCCGCGAGTTCGGGTCGTGCGGGCACCGGTCGATGATGCAACAGCGCACGTCCACCTGGCACGCGTAGTTGACTACCTGTATTTGATATGAGCTCTGCCTCGACGCGAGTGCGTTGTCGGTTCACGACGTCGGATACGTGTAGAAGCCTTCGCCGGTCTTGATGCCGAGCTTGCCCGCCTCGACGTAGGACCGCAGCAGGTCCCGCACGTTCTCCGGTAGGTGCGGGAACTCGTCGGCGTAGTGGTTTTCAATGTCGAGCACCACGTCGAGCCCGACCAGGTCCATCATCTGGAACGGTCCGGCCGGCACACCCCAATTGACCTTGAACATCCCGTCGACATCCTCGGGTCGGGCCACGCCCTCGGCGACAACGGCCAGCGACTCACGCTTGATGGCGGCCCAGATGCGATTGAAGATGAAGCCGGTGCACTCCCGGCGCGCCTCGAAGGGATGGACTCCGAACTCGGGCAGCACGGCAAGCAGGGTGTCCAGTAGGCCGCGGTCGGTCACGCCGTCGGACATTAGGTCGACCGCGTTGATTTCCGGTGGCATGTAGAAGTGCATGTTGCACAATCGCCGCTTGTCCCGCACATTTTCCGCCATCAGGCGCGACGGGTAGGACGAAGAGTTGGTCGCGAATATGGTGTCCGGCGGCGCCGCTTGGTCGATGTCGCCCCACAGCGGGATCTTGATCTCGAGCTTCTCGGGGACCGATTCGACGACCAGCCAGGCGCCGTCCAGCGCCTCGCCGAGTGAGCCCGCGCCGGTCGCGCTGCCGACTTGACCAGAACCTCGGTTCGCCACCACCGTGGGAAGGGTCTGCGACACGTAATGCGTCGCCTCGGCGAGCTGTTCGGCGCGGCGCGCGTAGATTCGCACCGTTCCGCCGCAGGTCGCGAACATCAGCGCGATGCGCCGCCCGAGCGTTCCCGCCCCGATCACCGCGACCGGGCGGTCCTGGATGTCCTCGAACGTATACGCGTATGAGCTGGCCACAAAGGCATGCTAGGCGGTGCCGCGGTGACCGACTCCGTCGCTAACCGACAAAGAACGCGAAACCGTTGTCGCGGGCAGACAACGTTGCGGAGATAACTTATCTCGCCGTGTTGCGCAGTGGTTTCTAGGCAGCGGTTTCCGTCGATCGGTCTAGAAATATGATCCGATGAAGGCCAGTGCAGCTCCGAATGCATACACCCCTAGCGCAAGCCCTACCGCTACAGCGGCGATTGATATAATCGGCAGCAGAAGAACCCCAAGAACCGGTACCACGACGGCTGCGATCGCGAGGGTTAGTACGTTCTGAAGGATGTCTGGAAGCGAGGTGGCCGCCTGGCTCGCGGCGGCGGCGATCGAACCCAGGGGGTTCAACGACGCGGCGTTCGCGGCCTCGGCGTGGGAGTAGGAGCCCGCACTGGAAGTCAGCTGCTGCACGAATTTTTCATGGAACGCCGCGGCCTGCCCAGCCAGCGCCTGATAGTCCTGGGCATGCTGGGAAAACAGGTGCGCGATGCTCGACGACACCTCGTCGGCGGCGGCCGGAATCACCGCGGTGGTAGGGGTTGCCGCCGCCAGGTGCGCCGCGTTGACCGTCGAACCGATTCCCGCCAAATCCGTTGCCGCTACGCTTATCAACTCCGGTGCTGCGGTCACCAACGACATATCTTTCCCTTCCAACTGATCCTCGTCGAAGCATCGGCACGGCGCGGCGCGGCGCGGCAAAAACCATCGCACGAACCGTCACGTATCCTATGGCTTTCGCGCGCACTGGCCCATCTGGCATCGCGAGCTTTGCCCGTTGTTCACCAGCTGGTCAAACTCTTGGCTTTGACGTTGCCCTCGATGTCGGCGCGGTAATATTCTGATGACGAAAGGTCCTGTGCCCGGTTCGATTTGACAGATTGAGGCACTTCAACTAGGCACCTCACTGGGTGGTCACGAAGATTGCCGAATCGCAAACTGCGGGTGTCCACTTGGGGAAGCCGTTGCCCTGTGCGCTAAAGCAGCGGGATCTGTTCGGGCTGCGGCTGCGCCGGTTCGAGCAGTTCGGGCCCGTTGTTGCGCACGCTATTGACCAGCGTGGAGATCTCACGCAGCTCGATGCCGCGCACATCCGGCGCCTGCGCCAGCAGCTCGGGATCCAGGGCTGCGTCGGGATTCAGCCAGGCATCCCAGTCATCTTCTGTCAGGATCAACGGCATCCGGTCGTGGATCTCGGCTAGCTCACCGACGGCGTCGGTGGTGATGATCGTGCAGCTCAACAGCGGGTCTGCCTCTTTCGCCGGCTTCCACACCGACCACAGCCCGGCCATGAACAGCATGTCGCCGTCGCCGCGGTGCATGAAGAACGGCGTCTTGGCGGTCTTCTTGCCAATAGCCGAACCCGGATTGGCCCGCCATTCGTACCAGCCGTCCATGGGCACCAGGCAGCGCTTGCTCTTCGCCGAACCGCGGAAAGCCGGCGAGCTGGCCAGCTTGTCGGACCGGGCGTTGATCAGCAACGGGCCCTTGGTATCTGGCGCACCGTCGGGACCTGGCTTGACCCAGGGCGGTACCAATCCCCAGCGCATCAGCCGCACCCGGCGAGTTGCCTCGTCGTCGGGCTCGCTGTGGCGGGACACGACGGTCGCGATCGTCGCGGTGGGGGCCACGTTGTAGTTGGGGTTGTAGTTGGGCTCATCCGCACGCGGTGCTGCACCGGTCGCCTCGTCGATCGCCTTGATTTTCTCAGCCAGCAGAGCGGGATCCGTGGTCACCGCAAACCTTCCGCACATAAGCTTCCATGGTGCCCTGTACCCAGAACACCGGCCGACACGGCAGGATGAAGCGGTGAGCACCGAGCCCCTGAAAGCGTGGGACGGCGCCCATTCGCGCCGGCACCGGTGCATGCGACGGTGACCGTCCCCGGCTCGAAGTCGCAGACCAACCGGGCGCTGGTGCTGGCCGCGCTGGCGGCCGCACAGGGTCAGGGCACTTCGACCCTGCAGCGGAGCGCTGCGCAGCCGCGATACCGACCTGATGATCGGAGCGCTGCAGGACCCTGGGCTTGCAGATCGACGGTTCCGGGCCCGAACCTGACGGTCAGTGGCCGAATCGTTCCGGGCCCCACCGCCCGGGTGGACTGCGGCCTGGCGGGCACGGTTCTGCGATTCGTGCCTCCGCTGGCGGCGCTGGCCGGCTCGGCGGTCGATTTCGACGGGGACGAACAAGCCCGGGGCCGGCCCATCGCACCGCTGCTGGATGCGCTGCGCGGTCTCGGCGTCCGGATCGACGGCACCGGTCTGCCTTTCCGTGTGCAAGGCAGCGGATCGGTCGCCGGCGGCACCGTGGCCATCGACGCGTCGGCATCGTCGCAGTTCGTGTCCGGCCTGTTGTTGTGCGCGGCGTCGTTCACCGAGGGCCTTACCGTGCAACACACCGGTTCGTCATTGCCGTCGGCGCCGCACATCGCGATGACGGTGGTGATGCTGCGGCAGGCCGGGGTCGACGTCGATGACTCGGTCGACAACCGTTGGCAGGTGCGGCCCGGTGCGGTCGCCGCCCGGCACTGGGAGGTCGAACCCGATCTCACGAACGCCGTTGCGTTCCTGGCGGCGGCCGCGGTCAGCGGCGGAACGGTGCGCATCACCGGCTGGCCGGCGACCAGTGTTCAACCCGCCGACAACATCCTTGCCATCTTGAAGAAGCTGAATGCCGTTGTCACCCAAACTGATTCAACGCTCGAGGTGCGCGGGCCGGCGTCATACGATGGCTTCGACGTCGACCTACGGGCGGTCGGTGAGCTCGCGCCGTCGGTGGCGGCGCTGGCGGCGCTGGCCACCCCCGGATCGGTGTCCCGGCTGACCGGGATCGCACACCTGCGCGGCCATGAGACGGACCGGCTCGCGGCGCTGCGCACCGAGATCAACCGCCTCGGGGGCGACTGCCAGGAAACACCAGACGGTTTGGTGATCACCGCGACACCGCTGAAGCCAGGCACCTGGCGCGCATACGCCGATCACCGGATGGCGATGGCCGGCGCGATCGTCGGCCTGCGGGTGGCCGGCGTCGAGGTGGACGACATCGCCGCCACCACCAAGACGCTGCCGGAATTCCCGCAGCTTTGGGCGCGCATGCTCGCCGGCGAGGAGTCCAGCGTTTGAGGCTCGGCGACTACGACGAGTCTGACGTCAAGGTCCGCTCCGGCAAGGGGACGCGGCCCCGGACCAAGACCCGTCCGCAACACGCCGATGCAGAGTCCGCCATGGTGGTCAGCGTGGACCGCGGGCGCTGGGGCTGCGTGCTGGGCGGTCGCCCCGAAAGTCGGGTCACGGCCATGCGAGCGCGCGAGCTCGGCCGCACCCCGATCGTCGTCGGCGACGATGTCGACATCGTCGGCGATCTGTCCGGACGCCACGACACCCTGGCCCGCATCGTGCGGCGGGGCCCGCGCCGAACGGTGTTGCGGCGCACCGCCGATGACACCGATCCGACCGAACGGGTGGTGGTGGCCAACGCCGACCAACTGCTTATCGTGGTGGCGCTGGCGGACCCGCCTCCACGCACCGGCCTGGTCGACCGGACACTGATCGCCGCCTACGCCGGCGGCCTCACACCGATTCTCTGCCTTACCAAGACCGACCTCGCCCCACCCGAGCCGTTCGCCGCGCAGTTCGTCGACCTGGACCTGACGGTGGTCGCCGCGGGAGTCGACGATCCACTGCTCGCGGTCGCGGAGCTGCTCCCTGGCAAGATCACCGTGCTACTCGGGCATTCCGGCGTCGGCAAGTCGACCTTGGTGAACCGCCTTGTGCCCGAGGCCGATCGGGCCGTCGGCGTGGTCGACGGCATCGGCAAGGGGCGGCACACCTCAACTCAGTCTGTCGCGTTTCCGCTGGGCGACGCACTAGGGTCCACACCGTCAGGTTCCGGCTGGGTAATCGACACCCCGGGAATCCGGTCGTTCGGGCTGGCCCACATCCAGCCCGACGACGTGCTGAAGGCGTTCGCCGATTTGGCCGAGGCCGCGAAGGACTGCCCGCGCGGCTGCGGGCACATGGGGCCGCCGGCCGATCCCGAATGCGTACTGGACACCCTGACCGGGCCGGCCGCACGCCGCGTCGCCGCGGCCCGCCGACTGCTGACGGCACTCAGGGAGACTTGACCAACCGCATGCCGAGTTCGTCGGGTGGCACCAGATGCCCCTCGGCGCATCGGATTTCCACGTCGGCCTCGGCGCCGCAGCCCTCGTGCGTCAGCCGCAGCCGGTTGCGGCCCGGCAGGTGGCGTCGTCCCCACTGGAACATCGCCCAGACCACCGGCATGAAGTCGATGCCGGCGTCGGTGAGCACGTACTCTTCGCGGCCGCGCTGCCCGGGCTCGCGGTAGGGGCGCCGGGTCAGTAGACCGAGGTCGACCAGTTCGGCCAAGTCGCGCCGAGGCGGCGGCCTTGGTGATGCCTACCCGGCGGGCGAAGTCGTCGAACCGGGTGGTGCCGTAGTAGGCCTCGCGCATGATGAGCATGGCGGATTTGGTTCCGACAGCCGCCATGGTCTTTTCGATCGCGCACTCGCCAACCGCCGACCACGCATCGCGGTCGGCGAGCGGCCCTTGCAGAAGTGTCACGCAAATCACCTCCCCGTCTGGGTTGTTTTTAGTATACCCAGATGTTTTGCTGGGTATAGCTGGAAGTACCTAGCTTTTGGACTCAAGGAGGAGCCATGACCGGTTATCAAGGCCGCGACGCCGTCATCGTCGGCGCCGTCCGTACGCCTGTCGGCAAGGGGAAGGCCAACGGCGCGCTGCACGACGTGTTGCCCGCTGACTTGTTGGCGCACAGCCTGCGCGAGCTGGTGGCACAAACCGGCGTGGACCCGGCTCAGATCGACGATGTCATTGCGGGTGCCGTGACCCAGGTCGGCGACCAGGCCGTCAACATCGCCCGCAACGCGCTGTTGGGTGCCGGATTCCCCGAATCGGTTCCCGGCACCACCGTCGACCGCCAGTGCGGCAGCAGCCAGCAGGCCATCAGCTTCGCCGCCCAGGGCGTGCTCGCCGGCGCCTACGACCTCGTCATCGCCGGCGGGGTGGAGTCGATGAGCCGCGTCCCGATGGGCAGCTCGGTGCTGCCGGGCAGCAACCCGTTCGGCCAGGACATGCCGAAGCGCTACCCCGACGGCCTGGTGCCACAGGGCATCAGCGCGGAATTGATCGCCGCGAAGTGGGGCTTCTCGCGCACCCAGCTCGACGAGTTCTCTGCCGAGAGCCACAACAAAGCCGCTCGCGCCACCAAGGACGGGCTTTTTGACAACGAGCTGATCCCGATCGCCGGCCTTGCCTCCGACGAAATCATCAGGCCCGCCACCACGGTGGAGACGTTGGCTACGTTGCAGCCGGCGTTCTACAGCGAGGCCATGAAACAGCGCTTCCCGCAGATCAATTGGTCGATTACGCCCGGCAACTCCTCGCCGCTGTCCGACGGCAGTGCCGCGGTCTTGATCACCACCAGCGAAATCGCCAAGAAGCTGGGCTTGCGCCCGCTGGCCCGGATTCACACCACGGCTGTGGTGGGTTCCGACCCGCTGTACATGCTGACCGGAGTCATCCCGGCGACCGAGAAGGTGCTGCGGCGCGCCGGCCTGACGCTGGCCGACATCGACCTCTTCGAGGTGAACGAGGCGTTCGCGCCCGTCGTGCTGGCGTGGGCGGCCGATACCGGAGCTGATCTGACCAAGACCAACGTCAACGGGGGTGCCATCGCGATCGGCCACCCGCTGGGCGCCAGTGGTGCGCGCATTATGACCACGCTCGTCAACGCTCTCGAACAGCGCGGCGGCCGGTACGGCCTGCAGACGATGTGTGAGGGCGGCGGCATGGCCAACGCCACCATCATCGAGCGTCTCGGCTAGGCAGCTTTGTTGCCCAACCACCTGGACACACAGAACCCTCGGTCTAATCGCGACCGAGGGTTCTGCGACGCCTGACTGAACTCACAACAAGGTTTTGGTGTCCACGATTGTGGTGAACCCGATGCTCGGAAGTGAGACGATCACGGCATGGCTATTGGTGAAGCGTCGCAGCGCGCGCCGTCGATGCCTGTCCGCAACCCATGGCTGACGGATAGCGTCTACCCAACCTCTCACTTCAACCCAGGCGCGACGGATTCGGTCCTCACGGCGGGTCCGTCCGTCGGACGGACGGCCTAGCTACATCAGAGCCAGCCGGTGCGGGCGGCAGCAACCGGCTCGGCGGGAGCCGGCGCCAGTTCGCCGCCGCGCACGCCGTCAAGCATTCGTTTCACTGCGGCGACAATCTCCGGGGCCGCCGCGGCAAGACCGATCTCGTCGGCTTTGGTGAACTCGTCGGCACCAACGCCCGCCCGGGCCAGCACTGCGGCCGGGTCGGCCAATTGCTCCGCCAGCCAGGACACCGGGTCGGCTGACAGCTCGGGGACGAAGTTTCGGCGCCCGGGTTCCCAACCTTTGAAACGGGGGTGATGGTGCGCCCGGTCCAACGTCCCGGGTGGACTCTCTGTGGATCCGAAGAGATCTACCCGCCACACCGGGCGGGTGAAGGCGATCGGGACGCCAGCGTAAATCGAGCCCTCCGGCGCGGCCCGGTCGACGAGGCGGAGTTCCAGCCTGACTCCCCGTTCCGGAGTTTCCTGACCTTCGTTAGGGTCGGGGTCGACGAAATACATGTCCCCGACGACTACGCCGAGGGCTTCGAATCCGAACGCTGCAAGCATCTCGTACCTTCCTTCTCCTCCTTAAATCGTAGACGCCGACGGTGCCGTGCGGAATCGGTCGCCAGCCACGGCGTCACGAACCAAGAGCAGGTAATCGGCGCGACGCCGGATTCCTGCAGCGCAAGCTCGGGCCGCGCGAAACTGCCGCATAACGTGGGCAGGTTTGGGGATGAGCGCCTCGCGGGTAACCCCAAGATGGAATACGCGGACACCGGACGACGTTAGTTCGTAGGTCTAACGAAATGCCGGGGCGGTTAGTGGACCGTGTGTTGCTGGCGTGAAAGAAGCAGATGAGAAGGTTGAGCCAAATGACATCTTTATCTCATGAACCCCAAACTCGCACCCACGACTGGAACATCTACGTCACTGCTACCCAATTGCGGACGATGATGACGCTCCTTACTGGAACGCTGGGCTTAGTCTTGGTCTCGTTGCTGTTGTGGGCCGTGCTGCACATCGTGACTAGGGCCTAGATCGCGCGGACGCCGCCACCTATCCCAATCGGATTAATGGCCGATGCTTTCTAGCTCGGCAAGCTCGTCGTCGGGCAACGCGAGCTTCGCGCCGTCGACGTTCTCCGTCGGTGCGCTACGAGCGAGCCAGGCTGGGGCCCCTGGGCGTTGCCAAGCCGGAGATTGACCAGATCGAGAACCTCAACACCGAGCGTCTCGAGGTTCTCGTTGACGGAGCGGCGCAAATCCTCGGGCTTTCGGCCCGGGGGCCAGCCGCCCGCACCGCCTAGGCCGCCAAGTGGTCGGCGTTTCCGATCGTCTGGTTCGTGTGCTTCATGGCACGCTTGCGTCGCCAACCCCGCACGGTGGCGATGGCGGTATTCAGCCCACGCCGGCGCCCGGTAGCCGGGTCGGTGCCCGCGAAATCTGGCTCCAACTCGGCGAACATCCGCTCGCTGCGTGTCTCCGGTGCGTTGTCAGAGTTGTCCCGCAGGTACTTGTTCGGCACCGACAGCTTCGCGATGGTGCGCCACGTCTTGCCGTACTGCATCAGGAATGAGCCTGTGGTGTAAGGCAAGTCGTACTTCTCGCAGACCTGGCGCACCCGTACCGAGATTTCGTGCAGTCGACTGCTGGGCAGATCGGGGTACAGGTGATGTTCGATCTGGTGGCACAGGTTGCCGCTCATGAACCGTAGCGCGGGGCCGCCTTCGAAGTTGGCACTCCCGAGCATCTGGCGCAGGTACCACTGGCCCTTGGTTTCGCCGATCATGTCCGTCTTGGTGAATTTCTCTGCGCCATCTGGGAAATGCCCACAGAAGATGACGGCGTTGGCCCAAATGTTGCGGATCACGTTGGCCGTCGCGTTGGCCGTCGCCGTGGACCGGTACGTCGCTCCGGGCGACAGCGAGGTCAACGCCGGGTACCCGACGTAGTCCTTGAAGATCTGCCGGCCGGCCTTCGCCAAGAACTCGTTGACCCGTTGCCGGCCGTCCTCCTGGTCCATCCGATGCTTCATGATCTTGCCGAGCTCCACGTGCTGCAAGCCGACGCCGAATTCAAAGAGCAGCGAGAGCAACGTGTTCCACACCGGATTCAAGATGTTGTAGCGCTTCCAGCGCTGGTCGCGGGTGACGCGAAGCATGCCGTAGCCGACGTCGTCGTCCATCCCGAGGATGTTCGTGTACTTGTGGTGCACGAAATTGTGCGTGTACCGCCAGTGCTTGGACGAACCACTCATGTCCCACTCCCACGTCGAGGAGTGAATCTCGGGGTCGTTCATCCAGTCCCACTGGCCGTGCATGACGTTGTGGCCGATCTCCATGTTCTCGATGATCTTCGCCACGCCCAGTGCCGCGGTGCCGGCCCACCAGGCCGAGCGCCGCGAGCTAGCGGCCAGCAGCACCCGAGCGGCCACCTCGAGAGCCCGTTGCGAAGCGATGGTGCGGCGAATGTAGCGCGCGTCGCGTTCGCCGAGCGAATCTTCGATGTCCTGGCGGATTGCGTCCAACTCGACACCCAGGTTTTCGATGTCGGCGTCCGTCAGATGCGTGAATTCTTCGACGTCTGTGATCGCCATGGTCTTAACCTCCCCTGCGGTCGTGTGTCTATGACCTACGCTATCGTAACCTACGTTCCCGTAGGTTACGATATGCGTTATGTTACCAGCGAGTAGCTTCTAGATGTCGAGAACGCAATCGCCCGATGCCGAAGAAATACAGGTCTGCACCCGCGTTCCGGCCTCGTGCTCCTGACCCGTTCGCAGATCACGGACATGGCCGTCCATCAGGCTGACCACGCACGATTGGCAGATGCCCATCCGACAGCCGAAGGGCATCTGCACCCCGGCGCCCTCGCCCGCGTCCATCAGCGACGTAGCGGCATCGGTGTCCACGCTGCGCCCACTGCGCGCGAATGTGACCGTTCCGCCCTCTCCGGCGGGTGCGGCCTTGGCCACCGCGAACCGCTCCAAGTGCAGGCGGTCGCCAATGCCCGCCGACGACCAAACCTTTTCAGCCTGGTTGAGCAGGCCCTCCGGCCCGCAGGCCCACGTCTGGCGTTCGCGCCAATCCGGCACCTCTTCGGCGAGCCGGGTGAGGTCGAGCCGCCCTTGCGCGCGGGTTTCCCGCACCTGCAACCGATAGCCCGGGTGGTCGGCCGCCAGCGCTGTCAACTCCGCGCCGAACATCACGTCGGATTCGGTGGGAGCCGAATGCAGATGTGTGATGTCAGCAATTTGGTTGCGGCGCACCAATGTCCGCAGCATCGACATCACCGGCGTTATCCCGGACCCGGCCGTGAGGAACAGGATCGACGGGGGCGCGGGGTCAGGGAGCACGAAATTCCCCTGGGGCGCGGCCAACCGCACGATGGTCCCCGGTTCGACACCGTCCACCAGGTGCGCAGAGAGAAAGCCTTCGGGCATCGCCTTCACGGTGATGGTCACCGTGCGCGGAGCCGGCCCCAGACGCCACAGCCGCCGGACTCGACGTCAGCGAATACGATCGCCAGCGCCAGCGCCCGTTTACCGGCAACCCGATCCCGATGTATTGACCCGGCTGGTAGTCGAAGCTGAACCCCCAGCCCGGTTTGATGACCAGGGTTGCGGAATCTTCGGTCTCCCGGCGAACCTGCAGGATGCGGCCGCGCAATTCCCGCGCGGACCACAGCGGATTGGCCAGATGCAGATAGTCGTCGGGCAGCAGCGGCGTCGTGATGCGCGCAGCGATCTTGCGCAGCGCATGCCAACCGGGATGCCTCTCGGCCCCTGCGATGGTAGGACGCTTGGTATCGACGATATTGCCGGTAATCGATGCGTACTTCTTCCCCATTGGAAGCTCCTGCTCACGATGCGACGTTTGGCTTCCGCTTTACGTTGGCCCGGTCTTCCCCCAGAAGGCTACGGTACCGTAACCTACGATACCGTACCCACACGCGAAAGCGTGTCGATTAGTCCGGGTTGCCGCGGTTCAAGCAGGTCCAGCAGGAACGGCAGCTCTTGGTTTGCGTACCAGGCAAGGTCATGGTCCTGTGCGTCGCCAACAATGAGGTCAGCGTCCTCGTCGCCCAGGTCGGCAATATCGATGACGTCAATCGCCTTACTCACGGCAGGTTCAGCACCCACGTTGTCGACGTACGCGGCGACCACCTGGTCGATCGCGACCGGGCCGCCGAGCCTGACTACGGCGTCGTCGAGATCGGGACGGAACTTGACGTCGTCGACGTCGGCGGCCAGCACGGCGCGACGCGACGGCAAGGTCTCGTCGGCACCTTCGGCTTTCTGAATAGCCAGCAGGCGTACCGAGGCCAGTGCCGCCTCACGCAGCGCAACCTCGGCAAGCTCATCGTCGTCACCCTCGGCGTAGGCCTCGCGCAACGTCGGCGTGACTGCGAACGCGGTGCCGTTCACCGGCCACAACGAGCCGTCGGCCACGAGCTGCTGCAACATCGCCAGCGTGGCCGGGATATAGACCTGTGTCACCGGTGGCGACCACCCGCTGCGACCGGCTTCGCCACACAGTGGCGACCCGCTGCGACCGCCACGCTAGCTATTTGTTTGCTAAGGAACTTCGCCGCATGGTCGTCGACGTACGTCGACAGCTCTCGCGGCGGCCGCTGGTAGTTACCAGACACCACCGGCCGATCCGGCAGCGTGACCTTCGGCTTTTCTATTTCGTGGTATTCGATCGTGGACAGCAGGTGAGCCATCATGTTCAGCCGCGCGTTCTTCTTGATATCCGATTCCACGACATACCACGGGCTGCTCGCGGTGTCGGTGTGCACCATCACCTCGTCTTTGGCGCGCGAATAGTCCTCCCACCGATATACCGACTCCAGGTCCATCGGGCTCAGTTTCCACTGCCGGACAGGGTCGTTCAGCCGTGACTTGAACCGCTTGAGCTGTTCGGTGTCCGATACCGAGAACCAGTATTTGCGCAGCAGAATGCCGTCGTCGATGAGCATCTGCTCGAAGATCGGCGTCTGCCGCAAAAACAACGCATACTCTGCCGGGGTACAGAATCCCATGACTTTTTCGACGCCGGCACGGTTGTACCACGACCGGTCGAAGAGCACGATCTCGCCCTTAGCGGGCAGATGCGTGATGTAGCGCTGGTAATACCACTGACCGCGCTCCCGGTCGGTCGGGGCCGGCAGCGCGGTGATCTGGGCGATCCGCGGACTCAGGTATTCGGTGATCCGTTTGATCGCGCCGCCCTTGCCTGCGGCGTCGCGGCCCTCGAAGATCACCACCACCCGGGCCCCGGTATCCCTCACCCACTCCTGCAACTTCACGAATTCCGTTTGCAGCCTGAATAATTCGGCTTCGTAGACATCGTTAGGAACCTTGCGTTCGGCTAGCGGACTCGATTTCTTGTTCTTCGTCTTCGCGTCGCCGTTATTAGTCGAGGTGCTCATGACATCGGATGCTATATGCATCCAGCGGTTTTGACCTGTTGAGAGCTATCGGGAGGCTTCCAGCAGCTCGTCAAGTGACTGTCCCAGCAGTCCCGGCAGCAGGTCGACATCGCTCATCGCGTCGCGGTCGGCGTTAATTCCGTAATACAGCATCCCGTTGTAGGACGTCACACTGATCGCTAGTGCCTGATTGTGCAGCAGTGGCGGCACGGCATAGGTCTCCAGCAGCTTCGTGCCAGCGATGTACATCTGCGACTGAGCTCCGGGAGCATTGGTGATCAACAGATTGAACGCCCGCTTGGAATAACGCGGGTAGCTGGTGGCCACGCGAATACCCATGGCGTGCAGAGTCGGCGGCGCAAAACCAGACAGCGTAACGATGGTCCTGGCGTCGACCAGGCTGGCTGCCGTCGGGTTCGTTTCGGTGGCGTGCGCGATCTGCGACAGCCGCACCACGGCGTTGGCCTCCCCCACCGGCAGGTCGACCAGGAACGGTGTCACCTGGCTGATCGCCTGCCCCGGACCGGTTGCATCGAGTGAGTCATCGGCATAGACCGACAGCGGCGCCATCGCCCGAACCGACGCTGTCGGTGACACCGGTTCACCGCGTGACATCAGCCAATTTCCGAGCGCGCCGGCCACCACGGCCAGCACCACATCGTTGACGTCGCAGTCGTAGCGCGCCCGCACCGCGCGGTAGTCCTCCAGCCGGCCGCTGGCAACCGTGAACCGGCGATTGCGCGAAACGGTGGCGTTGAGCGGGCTACTGGGCGCGGTGCCACGCGCTACCGCGCGGGCGACCCCGACAACGCGACGGCCGGCTTCCAGCAGTTCGCCGTAGTTGGTTGCCAGCCCGGCCACGGCGGAACCGACGGCTTGCAGCTGCGCGCCTGGCCCCACCACCCAATCGCCGAGCGCGCCCAACAGCAGCCGGGTGGATCCGGGTTGGCCCTCCGGTATCCAGATGTCTTCGGGGAATGGTGGCGGATTTCGCGTGCGATCGGCGATGACATGGCCGATCTCCAGCGAGGTCATCCCGTTGATCAGTGCTTGGTGCGACTTGGTGTAGAGGGCGACGCGGTTTTTGGAGAGGCCTTCGATGAGCGACATCTCCCACAATGGTCGGGCCTTATCTAGCGGCCGTGCGGCCAGTCGCGCGACCAGCTCGTGAAGCTGCTCGTCACTGCCTGGCGATGGCAGCGCCAGCCGCCTGACGTGGTAGGTGATGTCGAAGTCGTTATCGTCAATCCAGACCGGCCTGGCCGCACCGACCCACACTTCTCGGACCTTTTGCCGGTAGCGCGGTACCTGGGCCAGCCGTTGCTCGACGGTCGCGAGCAGCGTCTCGTAGCTCAATCCGGCGCGCGGACGGCGGAGGATCGACAACGACCCGACGTACATCGGGGTGGCAGTGTTCTCCAGGCGAAAGAAGGACGCATCCGCTGTGGACAACCGGGTCACCATTACGGCCCTGTCCTCCTTATCAATTGGTCGCGTCCGGCGATCTTTCTCGCCCACGGTAATCACCCGGACCAAGCCCGTCACGGAGCGGGTACGCGCGAGCGCCACTTGTGCAATGATGGCCGTCAACTGAATCACCCCGGAGAATCATGGTCTGCCACTCTCCAGCAGGCTCACCCTTTTAGTTGCCCTACGTTGCGAGTGAGCTGGAGAGTTCCCGTTGACCAATAGTCCTATCGTGAGCCAATCGCCCCTCGACGGCTTCGCGGTCGTTCCCGTCGTCGAGTACGAACCACCGACGCGGAGCACCACTGAGCGGCACCCGACCTCCCCCGCACCGCTCCCCGCGGCGTCGCCGCGTCGCCCATCGGGCGCGCCGCGCCGGCCTTACCGCAGGCAATCGGAGGCCGCGCCGAGCGCGACACCGGTCATGTCGGCACCGATGCGCCAAGCGGCGATGTTCGCCGACGCAGCGCTACGCCGGGTGCTGGAAGTCATCGACCGCCGCCGTTCTCTGGCCCAGCTACGCCCCCTGCTGGCACCCAGCCTGGTCGATTCGGTGCCATCGCTGGGCCGTTCGGCCGCCGGACATGAGGGCGCCGCGGTGCTGCGCCGGGTGGGACTGCAACTGGTGGCGCAACACGGGCCGGAAGCCGCCGCCGAGGTCTTCGGGTCCTACAGTCGCGGTCACCGAGTCCACGCCATCGCCTGCCGGGTGGAAGAGGTGGCTGCCGGTAACGGGACTCGATGGCAAGTGGTTGCCCTGCACATCGGTTAATCGAGGTCGACGACTGCGCAAGTACGAGTCGGACCGCCGCATCGCGTGGCAGACCTACGCACTGGGCGGCCTGTTCGGCGGCCGCATCTGGCGTTACGAACTCAGCCCGGCCGACGGCGGCACGCTGGTACGCGAAACCTGGGATGTGTGCGAAGACAAGCAGAAACGGATGATCACCAGCGGCTCGCTGCCCACACGGACGGCCGAAAGCATGCGCGCCACCCTGGATTGGATCGCAAAGCTCCTCGAGCGCGCGCTAGGTCCTCTTCGCTGATTTCGGCGGCTTGGCACCGCGGCCTTGCTGTCGCGCCGCTGCGCGCCGCTCGCGCCGGCTGCCGCCGCCCGCCACACCGGCCGGCGTCTTCTGGCCGGCACCACCATTGCGCTGCACCTGCGCCGAGCCGTCCTCCGATGGGCCGGAATAGGTCAAGGCAGGGGCGTCGTCGTCGATACCCTTGGCGCGCAACACGCTCGGGGCCTCTTCGCGAACGGCAGCCGGCGCGGCTGCATCGGATTGCCCGGCGGCGGCTGTTGCGAATTCCTGCAGCCCGTCCGGCGCCGCCACCGGCGCTACCTGCGGCGCTGGGACCGCCTCGACCGCGACATTGAACAAGAAGCCGACGGACTCCTCTTTCATGCCGTCGAGCATGGCCATGAACATGTCGTAGCCCTCTCGCTGGTACTCCACCAACGGGTCGCGCTGCGCCATCGCCCGTAGCCCAATGCCCTCCTTGAGGTAGTCCATTTCGTAGAGGTGCTCGCGCCATTTGCGGTCGATGACGCTGAGCAACACATTGCGCTCGAGCTGCCGCATCGCGCCCTCGCCCGCCATTTCCTCGAGCTCGGCTTCCCTTGCAGCATAAGCACGTTCGCCGTCTTTCAGCAGCGCGTCCAGCAATTCTTCTCGGGTCAGGTCGTCACGTTCCGAGTCGTCGTCGCGACGGGTCAAGGTTTCGTGCTCGATGCCGACTGGGTATAGCGTCTTGAGCGCCGTCCACAACGCATCCAGATCCCAATCCTCGGCATAGCCGTCGCTGGTCGCGCCGTTCACGTAGGCGGTGATGACGTCTACCAGCATGTCGGTGGCCTGCTGCTGCAGATTCTCACCGTCGAGGATGCGGCGACGCTCGGCGTAGACCACCTTGCGCTGCTGGTTCATCACCTCGTCGTACTTGAGGACGTTCTTGCGGACCTCGAAGTTCTGCTGCTCGACCTGAGTCTGTGCGCTCTTGATCGCCCGGGTGACCATCTTGGCTTCAATCGGCACGTCGTCGGGCAGGTTCAGCCGGGTCAGCAACGTCTCCAGCGCGGCACCGTTGAACCGGCGCATGAGCTCGTCGCCCAGCGACAGGTAAAAGCGCGACTCACCGGGGTCTCCCTGCCGGCCGGACCGACCACGCAGCTGGTTGTCGATGCGGCGTGATTCATGCCGTTCGGTGCCCAGCACGTACAGACCGCCGGCGTCGATAACTTCGGCGGCCTCTTTAACGGCATCTTCCTTGACGACGGGCAGTTCCTGGTGCCAGGCCTCCTCGTACTCGTCGGGAGTCTCCACTGGGTCGAGTCCCCGGGCACGCAGCCGCAAGTCGGTCAGAAAGTCGACGTTGCCGCCCAGCACGATGTCGGTGCCGCGCCCGGCCATGTTCGTGGCGACGGTGATGCCGCCCCGACGACCCGCCTCGGCGATGATGCCCGCCTCTTGCTCGTGGTATTTGGCGTTGAGCACGTTATGCGGAATGCGCCGTTTGGTGAACTGACGCGACAAGTACTCGGACCGCTCCACGCTGGTGGTACCGATCAGAACCGGCTGACCCTTCTCGTAGCGTTCGGCGACGTCGTCGACCACCGCGATGTATTTGGCTTCCTCGGTCTTGTAGATCAGATCGGTCTGGTCTTCGCGGATCATGGCCTTGTTGGTCGGGATCGGAACCACGCCCAGCTTGTAGATCTCGTGCAGCTCAGCCGCCTCGGTCTGGGCGGTGCCAGTCATTCCGGCGAGCTTGTCGTAGAGCCGGAAGAAGTTCTGCAGGGTGATGGTGGCCAGAGTCTGGTTCTCGGCCTTGATCTCGACGTGCTCCTTGGCCTCGATGGCCTGGTGCATGCCTTCGTTGTACCGGCGACCGAGCAACACGCGACCGGTGAACTCGTCGACGATGAGCACCTCGCCGTCACGGACGATGTAGTCCTTGTCGCGGTTGAACAGCTCCTTGGCCTTCATCGCGTTGTTGAGGTAGCTGACCAGCGGAGAGTTGGCGGCCGCGTAAAGGTTGTCGATGCCGAGCTGGTCTTCGACGAATTCCACGCCCTTTTCGTGCACGCCGACAGTCCGTTTGCGCAGGTCAACCTCGTAGTGGACGTCCTTTTCCATCATCGGGGCCAACCGGGCGAACTCGGTGTACCAGTGGGACGCGCCATCGGCGGGGCCGGAGATGATCAACGGGGTGCGGGCCTCGTCGATCAGAATCGAGTCCACTTCGTCGACGATGGCGAAGGTGTGCCCGCGCTGAACAAGGTCGTCGAGCGAGTGCGCCATGTTGTCGCGCAGGTAGTCGAAGCCGAACTCGTTGTTGGTGCCGTAGGTGATGTCGGCGTTGTAGGCGACGCGGCGTTCGTCGGGGGTCATCGCGGCCAGGATGACGCCGACCTGCAGGCCGAGGAAGCGGTGCACACGGCCCATCCACTCACTGTCACGTTTGGCCAGGTAGTCGTTGACCGTGACGATGTGCACGCCTTTGCCCGCTAGCGCGTTGAGATACGCGGGCAACACGCAGGTCAGGGTCTTGCCCTCGCCGGTCTTCATCTCCGCGACATTGCCCAGGTGCAGCGCGGCGGCGCCCATCACCTGAACGTCGAACGGGCGTTGGTCGAGCACCCGCCAGGCGGCCTCGCGCGCCACAGCGAACGCCTCCGGCAGCAGGTCGTCGAGGGTCTCTGGGTTTTTCTCGTCCGCCAGCCGCCGCCTGAACTCGTCGGTCTTGGCCTTGAGCTCGGCGTCGCTGAGTTTCTCGATCTCGTCGGACAACGTGTTGACATAATCGGCTACCCGCTTGAGGCGCTTGACCATGCGACCTTCACCAAGGCGCAACAACTTCGACAGCACAGCTATGTCCCTTGTAGGTAGGAGTCTTCTTCTATCAGGCGACTCCCATCGTAGGCGACGACACGGTGATGGCCGCCGATCCTCAGGCCGTCGGATTAACCGAGCAGGATCACGCCCGTCGAAATCAGGCCAGCCGAATCAATCCATAGTCGTAGGCGTGGCGACGGTAGACCACGGACGGCAATTCGGTCTGCTTGTCGTAGAACAAAAAGAAGTCGTGCCCGACAAGCTCCATCTCGTAGAGCGCGTCATCGACCGTCATCGGCGTGGCCTGGTGGTCTTTGGTACGCACCACCCTGCCCGGCTCGTGGTCCAGGCTCTGGTCGTCGTGTTGATGCGCGTCCGCCGGGTCGGGGTTGAATGCTTTGTCCGGCAGCTGGGCCACCGCGGTGGCCTCGGCCAACGAGACCGGCGTCTTGTCGCCGTAATGCACTTTGCGTCGATCCTTGCCGCGGCGCAGCCGGCTCTCGAGTTTGACGACCGCGGACTCCAGTGCGGCATAGAAGCTGTCGGCGCACGCCTCACCACGGACGACCGGCCCACGGCCGCGAGCGGTGATCTCCACGCGCTGACAGGACTTACGTTGGCGGCGGTTGCGTTCATGGTTGAGTTCGACATCGAACAGGTAGATCGACCGGTCCAACCGTTCCAAGCGGACGAGTTTCTCTGAGACATACGTTCGGAAATGCTCGGGGATCTCGACGTTGCGGCCCTTGAACACGACCTCGGCGTTCGGTGTCGGTTCGACCGATTCGTCGGTTCGCACTGGAGCTTCGTCCAGAAATTGACCGGAATCCACGGTAAGCCTTGACATATGTGCCAACTCGTTTCTTTTTTCACGTCACACGCGATCTGCGTGCCCGGTTTGCTAAGAAAACGCGCCGACGAGGTGGGAGCGGTTTGATGAAGATCACCGCCGCAGGGCGCCCGCCGGTGCAAGGTGTCGAATACTCACCCCCTCCTGTAAGTGGCGCCGCGACCTGGTAACCGCGACCCTTAAGTCGCGACCAATGAGGTCGGGAAAAATCCCTGAGGTTGCCCTCGACGTTAGACCGTGTTTGCCTTGACGTGCCAGCGATTTACTCGACCTGTTGCAATTTCTTCACATCTTCTTCGGCAAGCTCATTGGGGATTTCACCGGTCTACGCGGCCGCGATCGCCAGCACCGCGGCGACCCTGACCCCGGCGGCTTGCAGGATCCGCACCGACTCACACGCCGTCGCGCCCGTGGTGACGACATCGTCGACCAGCACAACCTCGGTGCACGGCCGCGCACCCCGCAGCAGCACCCGGCCGGCGATATTGCGCTCGCGGGCCGCGGTCCCCAGGCCCATCGAGTCGCGGGCCAGTGCCTTCATCCGCAGCGCCTGGACGACGGTGATGTCACGGCATTCTGGGAGCGTGGCCAGTGACATCCGGGCCAACTGGGCCATCCGGGTGACCGGGTCACCCCCGCGCCGGCGTGCCGCCGAACGTCGCGTCGGCGCGGGCACGATCGTCAGCGGAGTCTCGACCATGCCCCAGACCAAGAGTCGGTGCACACCGATCGCCAGTGCCCGCGCCAGCGGCGCGACAAGGTCGCCCCGGCCGCGCTCCTTCATGGCGAGGATCACCTGGCGCCGGGAGCCGGCGTAGCGACCGAGCGCGAACACCGGAACCTGTGGATCCACGCGCGGGTTCACCACGTGCGGTTTGTCGGCAGACACGGACAGCTCCACGGCGCACGCATCGCACCAGCGGGTCGACGGCGCCCCGCAGCCTCCGCATTCCAGCGGCAAGATGACATCGAGCATCTCGCAAGTTTGCCGATGGGAGGTGACAGTGTTCTTCTCGCAGTTCTTCGTGAGGGGTTTTCAAACGTGTCCGGCACTAACCCGGTAACACTGGGACCGCGCCGCCCACCATCAAGCCGGACACATCTGACCAGCCCTGTTGGCTGTCGGCGGCGGACGCCGAATACTGCAGCAACCCTTGCGGAGCCGCCACATAGACCGTCGAAGGATTGGCTGCGATCGCCGTCAGGGGAATCTGCAAGCCGCGGGCCGGTGCGTCGGAGTTCACGCCATCGAGGTTCACGTACGACACCGGATGCGCGGCATCGGTCCGGGTCACCGCGATGTCGTCACCGGTTCTCCAGGACAGCGACACCACCGAGGTGCCCAGCCCGAAACCCAGCCGCCGGGGGTAGGTCAGGGCGTACTGCCCGGCCTGGGTCTGTTCGACGCCGGCCAGGATCACCTGGCCGGCGATGACCATGGCGGCCCGTGTCCCGTCCCGGGACAGCTGCAGATCCGTGATCGGCCCGGGGAAGCGGCTGGCCACCGCGGCGGAGTCGACCGGAAGGCGGGCGGGTTGGCCCGACGCCGGCTCCTGGATCGCACGGAGCACGTTGTTGGCGTCGACCACCACCCAGACCGCGTCGTCCAGCGACCAGCTGGGCCGAGACAGGCTGTGCCCGTCCGCCGACTGGACGGCCTCGCCGCCAAGCTCACCGATCCACAGTGACTCGGCCATGTCCGGGGCACCGCGCCGCAGCGTGACCACAGACGCCACCTGGTGCCCACCCCGTGACAGCGCGGCGGCGGTCTGGTCCCCCATCCGCCCGAAAGCTCCGGACACGTTGGCGGCATGCTGTCCGTCCAGCGACATCAGCGAGCCGCTTACCAGGGCATGGAGCCCCGCACCGGCGCCGTCGGCAACACCCGGGTCGGTGGCAGCGACGTCCGATGTGGTCCACCCGTCGGCAAACCTGTCGTCCAGCGGTGCGCCGTCGGCGTTGATCACGTATGGGCCTCTGATATCCGCTCGCGCCAGAGTCCAAATGATTTGCGCGGCAAGCAATTGCCGGCTGTGCGGGTCCGTGGTGGACAGTTTCTCCAGATCGATGCGGGCCCCGCCGTACCCGCGTCCGATCCCGTTCTTTCCACCGTCAGCCCGGGTCACTGGCCCGCGCAGGCGGAGCGGCGGAGCGAGAAGATTGCGGACGGTGTGGGCCATCTCAGGCCGCGGTCCGGCCAGCATCTTGGAGACGAGTTCGGTGGGCAACTGATCATGATCTGAGACCGCGACGTAGCGCGGGTCGGGAACTACCGTTTTGCCGGTCGGATCGGCGAAGTACAACGTGTTGCGTTTGTAGGTCGCCTGAAACTGTTGCCAGTCCAGGAAGACGCCGTTGGGCAGGCGATCGATTCGCCAGCCGCCGGACGTCTTGACCAACGCGATTGAACCCGGATCCGGCAGCTCGCCCTCGGCGGTTTCGAACACCCCCACGTCGGACAGCGAACCCAGGATATCTGCCCGCATCGTCGCCGAAACACGTTCGGCGGCCCGGGTTTCGACGAAAACGACGTGGTCGATTAGCAGTGCGCTACCCGCGTCGTCCCACGAATTCGAGGCCGACTGGGTGAGGAATTGCCGCGCCGCCAGATGCCGGTTGGCCGGGTCGGCCGTGGCCTTCAGGAATTCGCGCAGCAACACGTCGGGATCCATTCCCGGTGTCGGTTTGGGCAGATTCGACGGCGCCGGGTGCTCGACGGTGCCGATCGCCTGTGGGGCCGAGGAGCTGGGCACCCCCGCACAGCCGGCGAGCAACATGACAGCCATCAGCTGCGCTATCGCCAGGAATCGCCGCACCCCTACACGCTCCACTCGGCGTGTTCGCGTTGTTGTGGACGCTCGTTGGGGTCGGGCGCAAGCGGCTCCGGGCTCGGTTGTTGCGCAGGCTGCGGAACCGGTTTCATGGGCAGCGGGCTGGTGGTGACCTTGTGACCGCGAATCAGGGGCAGCGTCAGCCGGAAGCACGCGCCCTCGCCAGGCTCACCCCATGCCTCCAGCCGGCCCTGGTGCAGCCGCGCGTCTTCGACGCTGATCGCCAGACCCAGCCCGGTGCCGCCGGAGCGCCGCACCCGCGACGGGTCCGAACGCCAGAACCGGCTGAACACCAGCTTCTCCTCGCCGGGCCGCAGCCCGACACCGTAGTCGCGGACGGTGACTGCGACCGTATCTTCGTCGGCGCCCATCCGGATGCGCACCGGTCTGCGCTCTGCGTGGTCGATGGCGTTGGCGATCAGATTGCGCAGGATGCGCTCCACCCGCCGCGGATCGACCTCGGCAATTACGTCTTCGGGCGGCATGTCCACCAGCAACTCGATACCGGCATCTTCGGCCAGGTGGCCGACGTTGCCCAGCGCCTTCTGCACCGTGGTGCGCAAATCGACCGCCTCAACCGACAGCTCGGCCACCCCGGCGTCGTGCCGCGAGATCTCCAGCAGGTCGTTGAGTAGCGTCTCGAAACGGTCCAGTTCGCTGACCATCAGTTCGCTCGAGCGCCGCAGCGTGGGGTCGAGGTCGTCGCTGTGGTCGTAGATCAAATCGGCGGCCATCCGCACCGTGGTCAGCGGCGTGCGCAGTTCGTGGCTGACGTCGGATGTGAAGCGACGCTGCAGGTTACCGAATTCTTCGAGCTGAGTAATCTGCCGCGACAAGCTCTCGGCCATGTCGTTGAACGAAACGGCCAGCCGGGCCATGTCGTCCTCGCCGCGTACCGGCATTCGTTCGGACAGATGCCCCTCGGCGAATCGCTCGGCAATGCGTGAGGCCGACCGCACCGGTACCACCACCTGCCGCGAAACCAGCAGGGCGATGCCCGCGAGCAACACCAACAGCACCGCGCCGCCGGTGACCATCGTCCCGCGCACCAGGGTCACAGTGGCTTGTTCGTTCTTGAGGGGAAAAATCAGATACAGCTCCAGGTTGGCCACCTGTGACGACGCCGGCGTGCCGATGATCAGGGCGGGTCCCGAGAAGCCTTCGGTATGGACCGTCGCGTACTGGTAGCCCGCCTGCCCGGCCTTGATGAAGCCGCGCAATGTATTCGGCACCTGATCGACGGGCCCCACCGAGGTCGCGGCGCGCGGACCGTCGCCGGGCACCATCAGCACGGCGTCGAATGCGCCGGCCAGCCCGGCACCCGAGGTCGGGTCAGCCTTTGACGTCAGCGTGTTACGGGCCAGCTGAAGGCTGCTGTCTAGCGAACGCGTCTCCTCGCCGTTGACGATCCCGCCCACGGTGGTGCGCGCCCGCTCAAGCTGCTCGGTGGCGGCCTTGACCTTGACATCGAGCACACGATTGGTGAGCTGACTGGTCAGCACGAAACCCAGCGCCAATATCACTGCCAACGACAGCCCGAGAGTCAGGGCCACAACCCGCAATTGAAGCGACCTGCGCCAGGCAATGCCCACAGCCCGACTCAGCGCGCCCATGCCGCGTGTCATGGGCCCAGACCGCCCCCAGCGACTTCGACTGCGTCGCCGCGAGCCAAAAATCACCAGCGCCGCTCCTCCGCATCAGAATCGTCGCCGGGACGGATCACGGGGGTCCGGCCTTGTACCCAACTCCTCGAACGGTCAACACCACAGTCGGGTTCTCCGGGTCTTTCTCAACCTTGGCCCGCAGCCGCTGGACATGCACGTTCACCAGGCGCGTATCCGCGGGGTGACGATATCCCCATACCTGTTCGAGCAGCACATCTCGAGTAAACACCTGCCGCGGTTTGCGTGCCAGCGCTACCAGGAGGTCGAACTCCAGCGGTGTCAGGGAGATCTGCTCGTCGTTGCGGGTGACCTTGTGTGCGGGAACGTCGATCTCGACATCGGCGATGGAAAGCATCTCGGCGGGCTCGTCATCGTTGCGGCGCAGCCGCGCCCGCACCCTGGCGACAAGCTCCTTCGGCTTGAACGGCTTCATGATGTAGTCGTCGGCCCCCGACTCGAGGCCCAGCACCACGTCCACGGTGTCGGTCTTGGCGGTGAGCATCACAATCGGAACGCCGGAGTCAGAGCGCAACACCCGACACACATCGATGCCATTCATGCCGGGCAACATCAAGTCCAGCAGCACTAAATCGGGGCGCAGCTCACGCACCGCAGTAAGGGCCTGAGTGCCGTCGCCGATGACCGCGGTGTCGAAGCCCTCCCCACGCAGCACGATCGTTAGCATCTCGGCCAGCGAAGCGTCGTCGTCAACGACCAGAATCCTTTGCCTCATGGTGTCCATGGTGTCACCAGATCGGGATAAAACTCCGGCACCACACGGGCGTTTCGTCCCTGATAGGCGCAAATACCCGAAAAAACCGGCCAAAACCTGCTATTTGGCCGCCAAAATGGCCGCCAGCCGGTGCGGATCGACGTCCGCGTCGACGACCAGCCAGGGCCCACCCCAGTCTGCGGCGGCCAGTTCGGCGTATACCGCACCAGTGCGCCGCTGCAGTTCGTCGTCGCGTTCGTAGCTGTCGCGGGCCCGACCCGGCTCTGTCTGGGCCCGGCTGCGGGCCCGCTCTCCCGCGAGCTCGGCGGGGACCGCGAGCAACACCTGCCACTCCGGCCGGGGCAGACCCAACCGCTGGTATTCGAGCAGGTCCACCCAGGCCACCGCCTGCCCCGCCGAGTCCTCGTGCAGACGCGCGGCGCTGTAGGCCGCGTTGGATGCGACGTAGCGATCCAGAATCACCACGTCGTGGTCGCGACCCAAGCGCCCGATCTCCTCGACCGCCGCGGCCCGGTCGAGGGCGAAGAGCATCGCCATCGCATACACCGAGGACGCGAGGTCACCATGCTCCCCATGTAGGGCCTCCGCGGCGACGTCGGCGGTCACCGACTGCCCGTACCGCGGAAATGCCAGGATGGCCACCGACTTCCCGACAGCGCCAAAAGCCCTCCGCAGGCCCTCTGACAGGGTTCGTTTGCCGGCGCCGTCAACCCCTTCGATCGCGATCAGCACGGCGCGAGCCTATCTGCCCACCGAACGTGCGGCTGGCCGCACATTGAGCGCCGAACGTGCGGCTGGCCGCACGTTCGGCGACCGTGAAGGCTTAGTAGCGGTAGTGGTCTGGCTTGTAGGGGCCCTCGACGTCGACACCGAGGTATTCGGCCTGGTCCTTGGTCAGCTTGGTCATGCTGCCGCCCAGCGCCTGGACGTGGATGAGGGCCACCTTCTCGTCCAGGTGCTTGGGCAGCCGGTACACCTCGTTGTCGTACTCGTCGTTCTTGGTCCACAGCTCGATCTGGGCAATCGTCTGATTGGCGAAGCTGTTGCTCATCACGAACGACGGGTGCCCGGTGGCGTTGCCCAGGTTCAGCAGCCGGCCCTCGGACAGCACGATGATCGACTTGCCGGAGTCGCCGAAGGTCCACAGGTCGACCTGCGGCTTGATGTTGAGCTTGGTAGCCCCGGAGCGCTCCAGCGCGGCGATGTCGATCTCGTTATCGAAGTGGCCGATGTTGCCCAGGATCGCGTGATCCTTCATCGCCTTCATGTGGTCCAGCGAGATGATGTCCTTGTTACCGGTTGCCGTAACCACGATGTCCGCGTCGGCGATGGCCTCTTCGACCGTCACCACGTCGAAGCCCTCCATCAGCGCCTGCAGAGCGTTGATCGGGTCGATCTCGGTGACAACGACCCGTGCCCCCTGACCCTTCACCGCCTCCGCGCAGCCCTTGCCGACGTCACCATAGCCGCAGATCAGAACCTTCTTGCCGCCGATCAGCGCGTCGGTGCCGCGGTTGATGCCGTCGATCAGCGAGTGCCGGGTGCCGTACTTATTGTCGAACTTGGACTTGGTCACCGAGTCGTTGACATTGATCGCCGGGAAAGCGAGGTCGCCGGCCGCCGCGAACTGGTAGAGCCGCAGCACACCGGTGGTGGTCTCCTCGGTGACACCCTTGACCGATTCGGAGATCTTGGTCCACTTGGTCTTGTCGGTCTCCAAGCGGGTGCGCACCAGGTTCAGGAAGACCTTCCACTCGGCCGAGTCGTTTTCCTCGGCGGGCGGGACCACGCCGGCCTTCTCGTACTGCGCACCGCGCAGCACCAGCATGGTGGCGTCGCCGCCGTCGTCGAGGATCATGTTGGCCGGCTTGTCCGGGTCCGGCCAGGTAAGCATCTGCTCGGCGGCCCACCAGTACTCCTCGAGCGACTCGCCCTTCCAGGCGAACACCGGCACACCCTGGGGCTTCTCGGGGGTGCCGTGTGGGCCGACCACGACGGCCGCCGCCGCGTGGTCCTGAGTCGAGAAGATGTTGCACGAGGCCCAGCGGACTTCGGCACCGAGTGAGGTCAGGGTCTCGATCAGCACCGCGGTCTGCACGGTCATGTGCAGCGAGCCCGAGATTCGGGCCCCCTTGAGGGGTTGCACTTCGGCGTACTCGCGGCGCAGCGACATCAGGCCGGGCATCTCATACTCGGCGAGGTCGAGTTCTTTACGGCCGAATTCCGCCAGCGACAGATCGGCGACCTTGTACTCCACGCCGTTACGAATGTCGGTTTTCAGCGAACTTTCGGTCGTCGTCATAGGGTTCTCATCCTTCTACCAGCTCAGTGTGTTTAGGGGTGCTAAAGGGTGTGTGGGCGCCGTCCCAGGCCCTCAGTCGGCCTAGTTACGCTCGTTCGCCACTCTAGTCTGTGCGATGCAGAGCCCTTCAGGGTCCTTGCGCTGGCCTCGTCAGGGCACGTTGATAACGCCGTAACGCTCCGCGAAGGGCGTCATCAACCGCGCCAGATCCATCGGGACGTCATGGTCGGCCTCGGGTGGCATCGATACGTAGCTCAACGCCACCCGGACGATGGCACGCGCCAGCACTCCGGCGTCCTCGTCGCTGGTGGCCACCCAGGTCTGCGTGAACGCCGTCGTCAGCCGCTCCGACGCGCGGGTGATGATCGGTGCGCTGTCGGTGGTGATGATCTGCAGTAGATCGGGCTTGGCGACGCCGGTCAGCAGCGAGATCACCAGCGGGTCTGCCGCCATCTCGGCGAAGAACGAGCGAAAACCCTGCAGGAACGATTCGTAGATGTTGCCGACGTTGGCGTCCAGCGCGGCATGCACGATGTCGACCAGGCGATCGGTCAGGCGCAGCGCGTAACCCTGCGCCAGGCCTTGCCGTGAGCCGAATTCGTTGTAGATGGTTTGTCGGCTGATTCCCGCGGCACGGGCAACGTCGGACAGCGTGATGGCGGACCAATCGCGGGTCAGCAGCAGATCGCGCATCGCGTCCAGGACCGAGTCACGCAGCAGGACTCGCGACGCCTCTGCGTAGGGAATCCGCTTCACAGGCGCGAGAATATCCGTTGCAGCGCTGTGAGCGCTGCTCACGCGCGGGCCACTTCCGCCATGACGAAGTCCGCCTTTGCGGCGCCGCAATCCGGGCAAGTCCAGTCTTCGGGGATGTCGTCCCACCGAGTGCCAGGCGCTATGCCGTCCTCCGGCCAACCCAGCGCCTCGTCGTACTCAAAGCCGCATTGGACGCACTGAAACAGTTTGTAGTCGCTCATATGTCTGCTCCCAATTCCGGTCGAATCTGCCGGAAATCCGGCTTCTCGCGCACCGCGCAGTCTGGACACGCCCAGTCGTCGGGCACCTCGGCCCACCGCGTGCCCGCCGGAAAGCCCTCCCTGGCATCACCTTTGGCCTCGTCGTAGACGTAGTCGCAGACCGGGCACTGATATGCGGCCGTCACTTCTTGAATCATTGCGCGGCTCCATAGCGGTCCAACAGCTTCTCGCGCAACCGCGGCTGCAGATTGACCCTGGTGATGTCGCCGTCGTAATGCGTCTAGCACTCGGTGGTCCATCACCTTGCGCCACAAAGGCGGGAAATACGTCAACCCGATCATCGACGCATACCCACTGGGCAGGCTGGGCGAGCCCGCCATGCTGCGCAGCGTCTGGTAGCGCCGGGTGGGATTGGCGTGGTGATCGCTGTGCCGCTGCAGGTGGTAAAGGAACAGGTTGGTGACGATGTGATCGGAGTTCCAGCTGTGCACCGGAGCGCAACGCTCGTAGCGGCCGTTAGCGTTCTTCTGCCGCAGCAGCCCGTAGTGCTCGAGGTAGTTGACCGCCTCCAGCAGGGAGAAGCCAAAAACGGCCTGGATGACCACGAACGGGATCAGCGCCGGGCCGAACGCCGCGATCAGCGCACCCCATACCAGCACTGATAGTGCCCAGGCATTGAGCACGTCGTTGGAAAGGTAGGTCTTGGGGTGCCAAGGGCTGACACCCTGCCGGCGGATCCGCTGCGCCTCGAGATGAACGGCCGAGCGCAGGCTGCCGAAAACGCTGCGCGGCAGGAATTCCCAGAACGTCTCCCCGAAGCGAGCGGACGCCGGGTCTTCCGGGGTCGAGACACGAACATGGTGACCGCGATTGTGCTCGATGTAGAAGTGGCCGTAGCAGGTCTGGGCCAGAGTGATCTTGGACAGCCAGCGCTCCAATGAGTCCTTCTTGTGGCCCATCTCGTGTGCTGTGTTGATGCCGACGCCGCCAAGAACACCGACAGACAGTGCCACGCCCAGCTTGCCCGCCCAGCCCAACGAGCCGTCATAACCCAGCCAGCTCAGGTTTGCGGCGGTGAACAGGTAGGCACCCAGAATCACGCTGAGGTACTGGAACGGGATGTAGATGTAGGTGCAGTAGCGGTAGTACTTGTCGTTTTCCAGCTGTTCCATCACCTCGTCGGGCGGGTTCTGGCCGTCCGGCCCGAATCGCAGGTCGAGGATGGGCAGCAGGATGAAGAGCAGGATCGGTCCGATCCACAACGGTGTCTGCGACGCGGCGTGCCAGCCGAGTTGGTTCATGCCCCAGACGATGGGCAGCATGACGAACAACGCGGTCGGGGCGATCAGTCCCATCAGCCACAGACGGCGCTTCTTGTCCCGCCAGGCCGGCGCTCCGGACAGTGGGCCTACTCGGGTTTCCGCCCGAAAAGTGGTCATATGCCAACCTCCATGTGAGTCATGCCACGTTGAGGTTAGACAATACGTAACCATGCGTCCTATGTCTAGACACAGAGCCTTGTTTTGTAAACTTGGCTATGCCGCCTTTTCGGCGTCGCCTCGGGCATCACCTCCGGCATCACGAAGGCCTTGTACCGAATGACCGCGCCCGTAAGCGACGTAGATCGCGGTTCCTGCCACCAACCAGACGCCGAAGCGGACCCAGGTCAATGCGGTGAGGTTCACCATCAGCCAGACGCAGGCCAATATCGAAGCGACAGGTAGAAGCGGCACCCACGGAGCCCGGAACCCACGCTCCAGGTCCGGCCGCGTCCGGCGCAGGACGATGACGCCGGCGGACACCAGGGCGAAGGCGAACAAAGTTCCGACGTTGACCATTTCCTCGAGCTTGGTTATCGGGAACACTGAAGCGGTCGCGCCCACGATCGACGCGACCAGCACGGTGATCCGCACCGGCGTCCCGCGCGAACCCGTCGTGGCCAGCCGGCGCGGCAACAGACCGTCGCGCGCCATCGCGAACAGCACCCGGCACTGTCCGAGCATCAGCACCATCACCACTGTGGTTAGCCCGGCCAACGCCCCAATGGAGATGACCTTGCTCGCCCAGTTCACCCCGTTCGCTGTGAATGCCGTGGCCAGGTTTGCCGGGGCACCGCCGGGCACGGTCTTGAGCTGCGTGTAGGAAACCATGCCGGACAGCACAATTGAGACCGCGACGTAGAGAACCGTCACGATCCCCAGCGACGCCAAAATCCCTTTGGGGACGTCGCGCTGGGGGTTCTTGGTCTCCTCGGCCATGGTGGCAACGATGTCGAAACCAATGAACGCGAAGAACACGATCGATGCTCCCGCCAAAACGCCGTACCAGCCGTAATGGCTGCTTTGCGCGCCGGTCAACAGCGACAACACCGACTGGTCGATCCCGCGTTCGTCGCCTCCGGCTTCGGGCTTGGGAATGAAGGGGGAGTAGTTCGCCGCCTTGATGTAGAACGCGCCGACCACCACGACTAGGATCACCACCGAGACCTTGATGGCGGTGATCACCGCGGAGAACCTCGACGACAACTTGGTACCCAACGCGAGCAGCACCGCGACCGCCAAGACGATCAGTAACGCACCCCAGTCGAATAGCAATGATCCGAAATTCACTGTGCCGCCGCCGAATTCGAACACGGTACCTAAATAGCTGGACCAGCCTTTGGCCACCACGGCGGCACCAACGGCCAACTCCAGCAGCAGGTTCCAGCCGATGATCCACGCGAGGAATTCACCGAAGGTGGCGTAGGAGAAGGTGTAGGCACTGCCCGCTACCGGCAGCGTCGAGGCGAACTCGGCGTAGCACAGCGCGGCTAGCGCGCAGGTCGCCGCCGCGATCACGAACGAGATCCACACCGCCGGTCCCGTGACATCGCCGGTAGTCGACGCGGTGACCGTGAAGATGCCGGCGCCGATCACCACCGCGACCCCGAAGACCGCCAGGTCCCGCCAGGTCAGTTCCTTGCGCAGTCGGGTAGCCGGTTCGTCGGTGTCGGCGATCGATTGTTCGACCGACTTTATCCGCCATCGACCCGGCATCCGCCCCCCATTCGTCACTAGCGCCGAACGCCGCTACAACCCTACGGTCGCCCTGAACAGCTGAGCGGGCTCTTGCGCGACCAGCCGGATCGGGCCGTCGTCAGCGGCGACCCAGGCCGCCATGCCCCGTTTCAGCGTAAGTGTCGTGGACTTGCCGTGCACCGTCGTCGCACCCTCGGTGCACAGCAGGATCTGTGGGCCCTGAACAACTCGGTGGCTCGCCGACGCATCGATCTCGTGACCCAGGTAGTCGCCGTCGAGCGTCAGCACCTCAATCGCGAACTCGTCGGTCGGCGTGCAGTAGGCCAGACTGAATCCCTCGCGGCGGATCGGTGACCGCAGTTGCGATTCGGGAGTGGGGGTGAAATCAAGCACCCGCAGCAACTCGGGCACGTCAACGTGCTTCGGGGTGAGACCCCCGCGTAATACGTTGTCGGAGTTGGCCATTACCTCCACTGCGAATCCACGCAGATAGGTATGCAGGTTGCCTGCAGGCAGGAAGATCGCCTCGCCCGGGGCGAGGCTTATGCGGTTGAGCAATAATGCCGCCAGCACACCGGCGTCGCCCGGATAGCGCTCGCCGAGCTCCAGCACGGTCTTGACTTCGGCTTGGAATTCCGTTGCGCCAGAGCTGACGTACTGGATGGCACCATCCAGCACGGCCGGAACCAGTACGTCGATGTCGGGCTGGGGCGCGGTGATCCAGGTAGTGAACAGGGCACGCAGGCCGTCGGCGTCGGACTGATCGCCGAGCAATTCGATGAACGGGTCGAGGTCGGAGACCGCAAGCGCGCCCAGTAGTTCGATGGTGCGGGCGGCGTGACGGAAGCCGGCCAGCGCCTCGAATCTATGCAGCGCGACCAACAGCTCGGGCTTGTGACTGGTATCGCGATAGTTGCGCAGCGGGGAGGACACCGGGATACCCAGCCGTTCTTCGCGCAGATATCCATCGACGGCTTGTTGGGCACTTGGATGGGCCTGCAGCGACAGCGGCTCATCGGCCGCAAGCACCTTCACCAAGAACGGCAGCACGTCACCGAACCGGGCGCGGGAAGCGGGACCCAGCTGCCCCTCCGGATCGGCGGCGAGCGCGACCGGCAGCGATGTTTCGCCGTTCTCCGTTTCCAGCCAAGCCGGACCGCCCGGGTGCGCGCCGAACCACAGTTCGGCCTCCGGGTGAGCGGCCGGCACCGGGCGCCCAGTGAATTCGGCGATAGCGGTGCGCGACCCCCATGCGTAGGTCCTTAAGGCTCCGCGTAGCAGTTCCACAGGTTATCTATCCCCGCACCAGGCGCAAATAAACCGCTGCCATCTCCATCCGAACCGCCAATACCGCCAACTGCTGCTCGGCGCGCGGTGGAGCGGCCGGCACGCGCAAACCGCCGGACCCGACCGGATCGCCCGCCGGGTCGGGGACGTCCGGCACATCCTCAGCGGCCACCAGGTAGATGTCGTCGAATCCAGCCGCCCTGGCTGCGACCGCCGTCCGCTCTTCGGTCAACGTCAGCGCCAGCACCCGCAGCCGCTGGGGTAGCGGTCCGTCGATCTCGTCGTCGTGAAAGAGCGCATCAATCGAAGATGAGGGCCCGTCATCGGCCCCGACGCCCAGCGCCAGCACCGCATCCGCCAACCAGGCCGCGGCGGCCACCTGGCGCGCGGTTCGTAGCAGCACCGAACTCCCGTGGCGCGCGAGCGCTAAAGTCGCGGCGCAGTCGCCGGTCAACGCCACCCGGCGACCCGAGATGCGTGCGGCCATCGTCTTGGCCGGGTTGGTGAACACCTCTCGGCCAGCGCTATTGCGCAGCGCCTCGGCATCCAGCTCATCGGCGAGCGACGCGAGCTCGGTGCGCGGTTTGAGGTGCAGTTTCGGGTCCACGGTCTGCATTGCCGCCAGTCCCGCGGCCAGGTAGCGACAGAGCCCGAACCCGTCGGGGACCCACAGCCGCGGCGCCAAGACCGCCACCCGGCCGGCCGTCGTGTCCCGCAGGGGCCCCTCATACGGTGCCACCACCACCACTCGTGCACCCCGGCGCACCCCGGAGGCCGCGGCGCCCACCAGCGCCGGGTCGCCAGGGTCATCACCGGCGACGATCAACACATCCAGAGGACCGACCCACGGCGGCGCCTCGGCGGCGACCATCACCGGCTGGGACGCCGCGCCGCCCAACGTCGCGGCCAGCATGGCCCCGGCAGTCTCGGCGGTACCCCGGCCGGCAACCCAGATCACGCTGCGGGCACGGTCCTCGACACGCAGCGAATCCAGCGCGCCCTCGTCTTGTGCCGCGGCAACGGCGCGCACCTGCGCGCCGGCTGACGACGCCGCCCGCAGCAAGCCCTCCCGGTCGGCGGCAAGCAGGCCCTCGGTGTCTTCGAGATCGATCGCCCGGGTGGCGTTCACGACCCGGCCATCTCGTCCGATGTTTGGGCTGCGATCTCTGCCCTGACCTCCTGGACCACGGCCTCGACATCCGAAGTACTGCGGCCTTCCACGTTCAGCCGCAGCAACGGTTCGGTGTTGGAGCTCCGCAGATTGAACCAGCTGCCGTCACCCAAATCGACCGTCACACCGTCCAGATGATCGGTGGACTTAATCCGGCCGCCGAACGCCTTCAATACAGCGTCCACACAATTCGGTGCATCCGCGACCGTGAAGTTGATCTCGCCGGAGGATTCGTAGCGTTGGTAGTCGGCGGTCAGCTCGGACAGTGGCCTTGGGGGCCCATGCTGCTCGCCAAGGGCGGCCAGCACGTGCAGTGCTGCCAGCATCCCGGAGTCGGCACCCCAGAATTCGCGGAAGTAGTAATGCGCCGAATGCTCGCCACCGAAAATCGCCCCGGTGTCGGCCATCAACCCCTTGATGTACGAGTGTCCGACTCGCGAGCGCAGCGGCGTGCCGCCGCGCTCGGTGACCAGTTCTGGCACTGCCCGGGAGGTGATCACGTTGTATATGACGCTGGCGCCGATCTCCCGGTTGAGCTCACGGGCGGCCACCAGGCTGGTCACCGTCGACGGCGAGACCGGACGGCCGCGTTCGTCGACCACAAAACACCGGTCGGCGTCGCCGTCGAAGGCCAGCCCGATATCAGCACCGGTCTCGAGCACAAAAGCCTGGAGGTCGACCAGGTTGGCCGGGTCCAGCGGATTGGCCTCGTGATTTGGGAAGGATCCGTCCAGCTCGAAGTACAGCGGCAACACGGTGACCGAATCGATCGCGCCGAAAACGGCCGGCGCCGTGTGACCGGCCATCCCGTTGCCCGCATCGACGGCCACCCGCAATGGACGCATACCGGAGTTGTTCACCAGCGAACGCAGGAACTCGCCATACTCGCCGAGCACATCCCGGTCGGTAACCGTGCCTGGGCGACCGTCATAGGTTGCGTCGACCGGGTCACCGATCAGCTCGTCGCTGATGACCCGCAGCCCGGTATCCGCGCCGACCGGCTTGGCGCCCGCCCGGCATAGCTTGATCCCGTTGTAGGCCGACGGGTTGTGGCTGGCGGTGAACATCGCGCCCGGGCAATCCAGCAATCCGGACGCAAAATAAAGCTGATCGGTGGACGACAGACCAATTCGCACCACATCGAGGCCCTGGCTGGTTACCCCAGCCGCAAAGGCGGCGGCGAGCGACGGCGAGCTGTCCCGCATGTCGTAGCCGATCACCGCTTGTCGGGCACCCTCGGCCCGCATCAGTCTGGCGAATGCCGCGCCGATGTCGGCGGTCAGCGACTCGTCGATCTCTTCGCCCACCAGGCCGCGCACGTCATAAGCCTTGATGACGCGCTGGACAACCTCGGCGGGCCGAGACATGCGGGGAGCTCCTGACGATCCGGGTTTATCGACTCTTCGCAGCTAGCCTATCGGCCCGCGACGGGTGCCGGCCGCAACGGCCATGCGGCAATAGCGTGAAGGGTTAGTCGGTGCTGGTCCGGAGGGCGTCTGGGTTCAGTCTCGACTAGACCCTTCCTAGACGCTTCCTACTCTGAAGGGTCGGGCAACACCCGCAAATGCCCACGGCGGCGTCCGGAACGATGCTCGGGTGGCGCAAGCAGGCCACCACTCGGCGCGGTTGCCTGCGCACCCACGTGGTGCAGGTGCGCGTCGGAGAAGCCGTTCAGTGGGGCGCCCGCTCCGCTCGCGCGCGGCAGGCCGCCGTCGCCGGGACCGCCCTCGCGTACCGCATCCGCCAAGGCGACCAAGTCATCCTCGTCAGGGTGGGTGGGCTCAGAGAGGAGGGGCCCGGCGTGGCGCACGAGTTCCCATCCGCGGGGCGCGGTGATGCTGCTGCCATGGCCGACGCAGAGGTCCCACGAGTGCGGTTCGCGCGCCGTGGCGAGCGGCCCCACCACCGCCGTCGAGTCCGAGTAAACGAACGTCAACGTTGCCACGGCATAGTGCGGACACCCTGGCCGGCAGCATCGACGGGGAACGTTCACGAGCGAAAGGCTATCGTGCGGAAACGCCGCCGAAGCGCCGGACACGCGCAACCGTTCGGGGCACGATGTGCAACCGTTACCATCGGCAGGTGGGCGATTCGCGCAGCTACCCGCGGAATGGTCGGCTTGAGGGCCGATCGGGAAGCCAATCGGCTTCACACCGCGCGACGCGGCGAGGCCGCGAGATGCGCGGTCCGCTGCTGCCGCCGACGGTGCCGGGCTGGCGCAGCCGCGCCGAGCGGTTCGACATGGCGGTGCTGGAAGCCTACGAGCCCATCGAGCGGCGCTGGCATGAGCGGGTGTCCGACCTCGACGTGGCGGTCGACGAGATCCCCCGCATTGCCGCCAAGGATCCGGAGAGCGTGCAGTGGCCACCCGAGGTGATCGCCGATGGACCCATCGCGCTCGCCCGCCTCATCCCGGCGGGCGTCGATGTCCGCGGCAACGCCACGCGGGCACGAATTGTCTTGTTCCGCAAGCCCATCGAGCGACGGGCAAAGGACACCGTCGAGCTGGGCGAATTGCTGCACGAAATCCTGGTGGCCCAGGTGGCCATCTACCTGGACGTCGAACCTACGGTCATCGACCCGACCATCGACGACGACTGAGCCGCGCTGCGGATCGCGTCAGATCGTCAGATGATGCCGCGCTTGAGGCGCCGGCGCTCGCGCTCGGAAAGTCCGCCCCAGATGCCAAAGCGCTCGTCGTGGGCCAATGCGTAATCCAGGCACTCGTGCCGCACCTCGCAACCCAAGCAGATCTTCTTGGCTTCCCGGGTGGAGCCGCCCTTCTCCGGGAAGAATGCCTCCGGATCCGTTTGCGCGCACAGGGCGCGGTCCTGCCATTGGTCAGCCGTCGCCAACTCGGACTCGGCCTCGGTCTCGAATGCCATCGGCGCAGGCTCGAATTCGGCCGGCGCTTCTGGAACCAGACTCAGGCGCGGGCGAACGACTGCCACCGAGGGCACGATCGCCGAGCCTGAAGTGGTGTGCGGTGTGCTTGCCAAGCCGCCCCAAAGATGTTCGTATGACATGCTTCGTCCGCCTCCTCACCTTGATTGAGAATGGATGGTTTCTTCGACGCTATTTTTGATGTAACAGACTATTCGAACAGGTGATCGAATCTCGGTCTGCGACACCGGAACCGGCCGGCCAACCGGGAAATGACACTGGTGTGATTAGACACGGCTAATAGTGCCGGGTCAAGCCTTAAGCCGCATTTCCATACCATCTCGTAACCAAATTTCGGCGTTTCTGTAGTTGTGGGCCGACGGCGTGTCGAGGACGGACGCTTACTACTACTCATTGCGCTGGGCATTCGTAAGGCCCGGACCAGGGAGCCTGCGCCCGCCACCGCATCGCGGACGGGCAGTACTGTCAGGCGATGTGAAGGTCACCGTTCTGGTCGGTGGGGTCGGCGGCGCCCGCTTCCTCCTGGGGGTCCAGCAGCTCCTCGGCCTGGGTCAGTTTTCGGAGCCGAGTACCGAACTACGCAGCGCAGCTGCCCCAAGCGCCCCAGATACCCCAAATACCCCAAATACTTTCGGCCCCGGACACGAGCTGACCGCCATCGTCAACATCGGCGACGACGCCTGGATGCACGGGCTACGTGTCTGCCCGGATCTGGACACCTGCATGTACACCCTGGGCGGCGGCGTCGACCCGCAGCGCGGCTGGGGCCACCGCGACGAAACCTGGCACGCGAAGGAGGAACTCGTTTGCTACGGGGCGCAGCCTGACTGGTTCCAACTAGGCGACCGCGATCTGGCCACCCATCTGGTGCGCACTCAGATGCTGCACGCCGGCTACCCGCTGTCGCAGATCACCACGGCGCTGTGTGACCGTTGGGAACCGGGCGCTCGGCTGCTGCCCGCCAGCGACGACCGTTGCGAGACGCACGTGGTGATAACCGATCCCGCTGACGGCGGCCGCCGCGCGATCCACTTTCAGGAGTGGTGGGTACGCTACCGCGCGCAGATACCGACGCACAGCTTCGCGTTTATCGGCGCTGAAAAAGCCAACGCGGCAACCGAAGTGGTAGCGGCAATCGCCGACGCAGACATCATCTTGCTGGCGCCGTCCAACCCGGTGGTCAGTGTCGGCGCCATCCTCGCCGTGCCGGGGATACGCGGCGCCTTGCGGGCGGCGACCGCCCCGATTGTCGGCTATTCGCCGATCATCGGCGGAAAGCCATTGCGCGGCATGGCCGATGAATGCCTGACCGTGATCGGGGTCGAGTCCACCGCCGAGGCGGTGGGCCGGCACTACGGTTCACGCCGCAACACCGGGATACTGGACTGCTGGTTGGTACACGAAGGGGACCACGCCGAAATCGACGGAGTCGCGGTGCGCTCGGTGCCGCTGCTGATGAGCGACCCGAAAACAACTGCTGAAATGGTCAGCGCTGGGCTGGAGCTCGCGGGCGTGACGGCATGATCGAACACGGCGCCGCCGCAGCAGTCGAGATCCTGCCCGTCACCGGGCTTCCCGAATTCCGGCCCGGCGACGATCTGAGTGCCGCCGTCGCCGCCGCCGCGCCTTGGCTGCGCGACAGCGACGTCGTCGTGGTCACCAGCAAGGTGGTGTCCAAATGCGAGGGCCGACTGGTGACCGCGCCCGAGGACGCCGAGGAGCGGGATACGCTGCGGCGCAAGCTGGTCGATGACGAAGCGGTGCGGGTGCTGGCGCGCAAGGGCCGAACCCTGATTACCGAGAACAGGATCGGGCTGATTCAGGCCGCCGCCGGCGTGGACGGATCCAACGTGGACCGGACCGAACTCGCCCTGTTACCCGTCGATCCCGACGGCAGCGCCGCCGCGTTGCGCGCCGGCCTGCGTGACCGGCTGGGCGTCGACGTCGCGGTGGTGATCACCGACACGATGGGCCGGGCGTGGCGCAACGGTCAGATCGACGCCGCTGTCGGTGCGGCCGGTCTGGCTGTGTTGCACGGATATTCGGGTGCTTTCGACCGGCACGGCAACGAGTTGGTGGTCACCGAGATCGCGGTAGCCGACGAGGTCGCGGCGGCCGCCGATCTCGTCAAGGGCAAACTGACCGCGATGCCGGTCGCGGTGGTGCGTGGGCTCACTGTGACCGACGATGGTTCGACGGCCCGGCAACTGCTGCGGCCGGGCCCAGAAGATCTGTTCTGGCTGGGCACCGCAGAAGCCATTGAAATGGGTCAGCAGCAGGCCCAGCTGTTACGTAGATCGGTGCGGCGGTTCACTGCCGAGCCGGTGCGGGCGGAGCTGGTCGAGGCCGCGGTCGCCGAGGCGCTGACGGCGCCGGCCCCGCACCACACCCGGCCAGTACGGTTCGTCTGGCTTCAGACCCAAGAGACCCGGATCCGGCTGTTGGATCGGATGAAGGACAAATGGCGCTCCGACCTGATCGGCGACGGCCGGCCCGACGATTCGGTCGAGCGCCGAGTGGCGCGCGGCCAGATCCTCTACGACGCGCCCGATGTCGTCATCCCGTTCCTGGTTCCCGACGGTGCACACTCCTACCCCGACGCTGCGCGCACCGATGCCGAACACACGATGTTCACCGTCGCGGTCGGAGCGGCCGTGCAAGCCCTGCTGGTCGCGCTGGCGGTGCGCGGGGTGGGCAGCTGCTGGATCGGCTCGACGATCTTCGCCGCCGATCTGGTCCGCACCGAGCTGGGGCTGCCGCATGATTGGGAGCCGTTGGGCGCCGTTGCGATCGGGTATGCCGCTGAAACCGCCGGGACCGGGGGGGCCACCTCGTTGCGCGACCCGTTGCCGCCCGGCGACTTGCTGATCCGCAAGTGAAGACATTCGCCGGCAAAACAGCCGCGTCGGCCGACAAGGTGCGCGGCGGCTACTACACGCCGGCGCCCATTGCCCGATTCCTCGCCAGCTGGGTTCGCGAAGCCGGTCCGCGGATTCTGGAACCCTCTTGCGGCGACGGCCGCATCTTGCGCGAGCTGGCGACACTAACCGAACGGGCACACGGTGTAGAACTTGTCGCGCACGAGGCGGCGAAGTCGCGGGAGTTCGCGCCGGTCGACGCCGAGAACCTGTTCACCTGGCTACCCAGCACCGAGGCCGGAAGCTGGGACGGAGTCGCCGGAAACCCGCCCTACATTCGCTTCGGGAACTGGGCGTCGGTGCAGCGCGAGCCGGCCCTGGAACTGATGCGGCGCACGGGCCTGCGCCCCACCAAGCTGACCAATGCCTGGGTCCCGTTCGTCGTCGCGAGCACGACCGTGGTGCGCGCGGGCGGGCGGGTAGGCCTCGTACTGCCTGCCGAGTTACTCCAGGTCGGCTACGCCGCGCAGCTGCGTGACTTTCTGCTGAGCCGCTTCGCCGAGATCACCCTCGTGACATTCGGCCGACTGGTATTCGACGGGATCATGCAGGAAATCGTGTTGTTCTGCGGCGTCGTCGGTGCCGGCCCGGCGCGCATCCGTACGGTCGCGCTCAGCGACGCCGACGCCCTCGCCAACACGGATCTTGATGTCGAGCATCTTTGTTCCGCGCCGGCGCTCTTACATGAGCAGGAGAAATGGACTAAGTACTTCCTCGACCCGGCTCAGATCCAGCTGCTGCGCACCATCAAGCAGTCGGACACGTTGGCCCGGCTCGGCGGTGTGGCTGACGTGGACGTCGGCATCGTGACGGGCCGCAATAGCTTCTTCACCTTCACCGACGCCGCGGTCCAAGAACTCGGACTCAGGTCGCACTGCGTCCCACTCGTCTCGCGCAGCACCCAGATTTGTGGCCTGGTCTACGACATGGACTGCCGGACAAGCGATATCGCCGCCGGCCATCGGACCTGGCTGCTCAACGCTCCCGCCCGCCCGGCCGACCCGGCCCTGGACGCACACATCGCCACGGGCGAAGCCGCCGGCGTGCACCTGGGCTATAAGTGCTCGTTGCGCAAACCGTGGTGGAGCACACCGTCGCTTTGGTTGCCCGACCTGTTCATGCTGCGCCAAATCCACCTGGCCCCACGGCTGACGGTGAACGCCGCCGGGGCAACGAGTACCGACACCGTGCATCGGGTCCGCCTCAGGACCGATCTGGAGGTCGATGTTGACCCCGCCGCATTCGCCGCGGTGTTCCACAACAGCGCGACGTTCGCGTTCGCCGAGATCATGGGCCGCAGTTACGGAGGAGGCATCTTGGAGCTGGAACCCCGCGAGGCCGAGCAGCTGCCGGTCCCCCGGCCGGAATGTGCGGACCCCGAGCTCATCCGGGACGTCGATCTTTTGTTAAAGGCCAACGAGGTCGAGAAGGCGCTCGACGTCGTGGATCGCAGGGTCCTGATCGACCGACTCGGCTGGGCGCCCGATGTCGTAGCGCAGTGCCGGTCCGCATGGCTGGCGCTGCGCGACCGCAGGACAAAGCGAGCGTCCCGTTGAGCGTCCGAGAGTCGACAATCGAGATCCTCGCCAATTGGCAACCACCCGATTCTGCTCAGGATTCGTTACGGCATGCGGTGCTGGCGTTCGTACAGGCCCGCGAAGACGCCTGTCGTCGAGCGTGCGTACCCGGGCACGTCACCGCTTCGGCAATCGTGCTCGATGACAGCGGCGGCCGGGTGCTGCTCACTTTGCACCCGCGGCTCGGCAGGTGGGTGCAATTGGGTGGGCACTGCGAAGACGAAGATGACGACCTGGTGGCTGCGGCGCTGCGCGAGGCGACCGAGGAATCCGGGATCGCCGATCTGCGGATGGACCCCGAACTCGTTGCCGTGCATGTTCATCCGCTGACCTGTTCGCTGGGCGTGCCGACGCGTCACCTGGACCTGCAGTTCGTGGCCCACGCTCCCCCCGGCGCGCAGATCGCCATCAGCGACGAGTCCGACGACCTGCGCTGGTGGCCCGCGGACGCGCTACCGCCCGGTACCGATCACGCGCTGGCCCACTTGGTCGCCCAGGCCACCAGTCGCTAGTCGTCGAGATCGACGTCAGCGCGGAAAAGAGCGACCTCAAAGTCAAGTGGTTAGTGCAACACGGGCTAGGCGGCTTGGCTAATTAGTGTGGCGAGGCGTTGGGCGGGTGTGTCGAGATCGAGTGTGGGTCTGGGCCGGCTGTTGAGCTTGTCTTGGACTCGTTTGAGGTCGGCTTTGGTGTGGGCGCTGAGGTCGGTGCCTTTTTCGAACCAGAACCGTAAGAGCCGGTTGGTGTTTTCGTTGCTGCCGCGTTGCCACGGTGAGTGTGGATCGCAGAAATACACCGGAGTGTTGAGGTCGAGGTGGATCTGTTTCCAGTTCGCCATCTCGCTGCCGCGGTCCCAGGTGATGGAGCGCCGCAGGTGGTCGGGAAGCTCGCGCATCGCCTCGATCATGGCCGCGGCGACGGTGTCGGCGGTGTGATCGCCGGACAGGTGCAACAAGATGGTGAAACGGGTGCTGCGTTCGACCAGGGTGCCGATCGCTGAACCGGATGCGGTGCTGCCCAGGATCAGATCGCCCTCCCAGTGCCCGGGCACGGCACGATCCGCGGCTTCGGCGGGCCGCTGGGCGATGGTGAATTGCTCACCGCTGCTAAATACCCCGCGACGATTATCAGAGCCCCGGCGCTTACGTGCTGCCCGTTTCGTCGACAAGCACGTGTGCAGGTCAGCGCGCAGGCTGCCGCGGGTCTGCACGTACAGGCATTTGTAGATCGTTTCGTGGCTCACCCTGGCCAGCTTGTCATCGGGGTGATCGCGGGCCAACATCTCGGCGATGAGTTTCGGGCTCCACCCGTCGTCCATCCAGTTCTCGATCGACGTACACAGCGGATTGTCGACCAGCTTGAATGCCTTGGGTCGGCAGGCTTTTTCACCGGCCCGGGCATGTGCCATCAGGGCGTGATAATCGCCATCAGCATTACGGTTGCGCTGATGCTCGCGATAGACCACCGATCGATCACGCCCGATCCGCTTGCCGATCTCTGCGTAGCTCAGCTCGTTGTCAAGGCCACGCATAATCTCCACGCGCTCCCCGGCGCTGAGCCGGTGCCCACGCCCGCCGGGCAAGGACACGTTCCCCGGGTTTGCTAGACCGTGATCACCAGTTCCCTTGAGTAACTCCATCCCGCCAGCTTCACGCCACCACACCCACCCCGTGCTGCGCGACACGCCCAACTCCACCGAGGCCCGCGCCACCGCCACACCACCGCAGACTCGATCGAACAACTCACGCTTGACCGACCTCGCGACCGGATAACCACGCGGCATAGCAACCTCCCAAATCATCGGATGTTGCACTGACCGTATGAATCCGCCCGACTCAGACCGGGCGCTAACGTCGATCTCGGGGGTAGCCGCGGCGGGTGAGGGCTTCATAAACCCGGCGAACGACGTCCGCCGGGTGATGTTCGGCGACGACCCGGATCACGATCCAGCCCTGATCCTGAATGTCCGGCAGGCGATTGATGTCCCTGACGAACTGCTTGCGGTCGGTGCGGTGTTGGTCGCCGTCGTACTCGGCAGCGACCATGTAATCGTCCCAACCCATGTCGAGGACACCGATAAGTCGCCAGCCTTTATTGACCGGTATCTGCGTGGCGGGTTTCGGCAGACCCGCGTCGATCAGCAACAGACGCAACCAGCTTTCCTTTGGCGACGCGGCGCTGCCATCGACGAGCGGCAGCACCTCGGAGAGCCGTCGCAGGCCTCTCGCACCCCGGTATCGTTTTGCCAACATTGCGACATCCTCGAAAGAGAACGGCGTGGCGCGCATAAGCGCATCGAGTCGGGCGAGCGCCTGACCGCGCGGCAGGTGGCGGCCCAGATCGAATGCGGTACGGGCGACCGATGTCACCGGCAGGCCCTTCACCCGGGTGACCTCATCTGCACCTACCGTCTCGTTGCGAACTACCAGTCCGCGTTGCGGTCGGGCGCTTTTCGAGACGAGTTCGATGGATGTGTCCGCGTCAATCCACCGCGCTCCGTGCAGCGCCGACGCGGCGACACCAGCCACTGTCGCGTGCCGGCGCGCCCATAGCCAGGCGCCCAGTATGCGATCGTCCAGGGATGGTTCGCTGCGCTTCGGCACATAGACGTCACGAAATATCGCCCGGTACCACCGCCGTAGCGCATATTCAGTTAACTCGCCGGCGGCGACCGCATCGCTGCCGATGAACACTTCTCCCATGCAGCGATCTTGACCGGGGACCCCGACACGTTCACCGAAATCGACTTCAGCGCGCAGAAGTTCGAGTGGTGACCGCGCTACTGTCGATCTCGGCGCGCAAAAGCTCAGACGTCGGACGAGTAGCGAATCCCGCCGTCGGGAATTGAGACACCGGGCCAGACCCGGGCGCCGCGCAGCAACTCGCAGCGAGCCCCGATGTCGGCTCCGTCACCGATCACGCCGTCGCGGATCAGCGCCCGCGGACCGATGCGGACACCAAAGCCGATGATCGAGCGTTCGATCACACTGCCGGCCTCGATCTTGGCGCCGTCGAAGATCACCGCGCCGTCCAGTCGGACGCCCGCGCCGATCTCCACGCCGCGGCCGACCACGGTGCCGCCGATCAGCAACGCGCCCGGAGATACCGCCGCGCCGTCGTGCACCAACTGCTCGCCGCGGTGCCCCTTCAGGGCCGGCGACGGCGCGATCCCGCGCACCAGGTCGGAAGATCCACGAACGAAATCTTCCGGTGTGCCCATGTCTCGCCAATACGTGGCATCGACGTAACCGCAGACCTTGATGTCGGCGTCGGACAGCAGCGCCGGGAACACCTCACGCTCGACCGAGACCTCGCGGCCCCGGGGAATCCGGTCGATCATGCCGCGCTGGAAGACATAGCAGCCGGCGTTGATCTGGTCGGTCGGCGGATCCTGCGTCTTCTCCAGAAACGCGACGACACGGTTCTTCTCGTCGGTCGGCACGCAGCCGAACGCGCGCGGGTCGCCCACCCGCACCAAGTGCAGTGTGACGTCGGCCCGGTTGGTCTGGTGAAACGCCAGCAGCTCGCCCAGGTCCGCGCCGGAGAGCACGTCGCCGTTGAACACCATCACGGTGTCGTGCCGCAGCTTGCCCGCCACGTTCGCGATGCCACCGCCGGTCCCCAAAGGAACTTCCTCGGTCACGTATTCGATCTGCAGGCCCAGCTTGGAGCCGTCACCGAATTCGGCTTCGAACACCGAAGCCTGATACGACGTGCCCAAAATCACGTGTTCGATGCCCGCCGCGGCGATCCGCGATAGCAGATGGGTGAGAAACGGCAGGCCGGCGGTTGGCAGCATCGGCTTGGGCGCCGACAACGTCAGCGGCCGTAGCCGGGTGCCCTTGCCGCCGACCAGGATCACGGCATCGACTTCAGATGTTGCCAACTCAGTGCCGCCCTTCCGCCATTTTCAGTCTCTCCGCCTGTTCCCTTCTAGACCTGCGCAGCGAGCCACGCACCATCAATCGGGAACGCGCCGCCAGCGATCCCCGCAGCGCCCAGCGCAGCGGGGCCAGCCGCCAGCCGGAATGCCGGTCGGCCAAGAATAGATAGGTGCTCTTGTGATGGGCCGCCAGGTGGCTCGCCGGATCATGCCCCGTGGAATGGCCCTTGTCGTGCAGAACTTCCGCCGACGGAACGTAGACGCTCAGCCATCCGGCTTTGCCGAGACGGTCGCCGAGGTCGACGTCCTCCATGTACATGAAATAGCGCTCGTCGAACCCGCCGATCTCGCTGAACGCCGACCGCCGCACCAGCAGGCACGATCCCGACAGCCAACCCACCGGCCGTTCGGTGGGCTCGAACCTTTCCTGGCGGTAGGCCGTGGTCCACGGATTGCGCTTCCAGAACGGCCCGAGCACCGCATGCATGCTGCCTCGAACGAGGCTGGGTAGGTGCCGCGCCGACGGGTAGACCGACCCGTCGGGGTCCCGGACGAGTGGGCCCAGCGCGCCCGCGCGGGGCCAGCGCACCGCGGCGGCCAACAGCGCATCGATGCTGCCCGGCCCCCACTGCACGTCTGGGTTGGCCACGATCATCCAGTCGTCATCGTCTAACTGAGCGACCGCGCGATTCACCGCGGTTCCGTATCCGAGGTTGGCTCCCGTGTTGAACAGCCGAACGTTCGGATACCGCTCAACCGCGGCCTGCGGTGTTCCATCGGTGGACCCGTTGTCGGCAAGCAAAACGGTGACCGGCAGCTCGGTCGCCATCGACAACGACGCCAAGAAGCGCTCCAGATGAGGGCCCGGCGAATAGGTCACCGTCACGACCGCCACGGCGTCAGTCACGCGTCGAGGGTATCGGTCGATCGGCCGAGGCACGGGCGCCGGCGGCTTCCAGCGCCGCGACAAGTGCTGGGCGCCATGGCCTTAACGGCGTCATGCCCGCGGCCGCGGACTCCCCGCTCGCCAGCACCGAGTAGCTCGGCCGCGGCGCCGGCCGGGGATTCTTCGCGCTGCTTACCGGCAGCACCCTGGCCGGGTCGTAACCGCACTCTTCGAATACTGCTCGGGCTTGCTCGAATCGGGAAACCGTTCCGTCGTTGGCGGCGTGCAAAATCGGTCCGGGCACGCCGTCGTTGGCCACCTGGAGCAGTGCGTCGGCCAAGTCGGCGACATACGTCGGTGAGCCGACCTGATCGTCAACCACCTCGACGGGGCCGTCTTTTGCGGCCAGCCGGCGCATGATCGCGACGAAGTCGCTGCCGGTGCCGCCGGTGTAGACCCAGGCGGTGCGGACAACGGCGGCCTCCGGCTGTGCGGCCAGCACGGCCACTTCGCCGGCGCGCTTGGTGCAGGCATAGACGCCACGCGGCTCGGTCTCATCGCTGGGTTCGTACGGGCGGTGGCCGCCATCGCCGCAAAACACAAAGTCCGTGGACACGTGGATCAGCCGGGCGCCCGCGCGCGCGCAAGCCCGCGCGATGAGCTCGGGGCCGACGACGTTGATTGCGTGCGCGGCCGCTTCGTCGCTTTCGGCGCCGTCGACGTTGGTGTAAGCAGCGCAATTGATCACGACATCGCCGCTTTTGACGATCGATTCGGCCGCGGCCGGATCGGTGATGTCCCACTGCGACGAGGTCAGCGCCAGCACTTCGCGGCTCTGACCAGCGACCCGTGCCACCAGAGAGCTGCCCAGTTGCCCGCCCGCGCCCGCGATCACGATCCTGCTCGACATGATTCGAGTCTGGCATGCCTAGAAAAGACGGGGACAAGACGGGGACAAGCCGGGCCACGCCGCGGTCCGCTACCCACGATCGGCGTGTAACGCAAGTAATCTAGTGGGATGCTTGTGCAACGTGTGGTTCGTGTGGTTGCCGCTGCGCTGACTCTCGCGGTCGTTGTCGGCACCGGCATCGCATGGACCAATGTCCGGGGTTTCGAAGACGGCATCTTCCACATGTCGGCGCCATCACTGGGCAAAGGCGGCGACGACGGCGCTATCGACATTTTGCTGGTCGGCCTGGACAGCCGCACGGACGCGCACGGAAACCCGCTGTCAGACCAGGAACTGGCGACCTTGCGGGCCGGAGACGACGTGGCGACTAATACCGACACCATCATCCTGGTCCGCATCCCCAACAACGGCAGGTCAGCCACCGCAATCTCGATTCCCCGCGACTCCTACGTCGCGGCCCCCGGTCTAGGCAAGACAAAGATCAACGGGGTCTACGGCGAGACCAAGGAGACGAAGCGGGCCAGTCTCGTGCAAGCCGGTGTTTCCGCCTCCGAGGCCGAGGCGCGCGGCACCGAGGCCGGTCGCGAGGCACTGATCAAGACGGTTGCCGACCTGACCGGGGTAACGGTCGATCACTACGCGGAAATCGGACTGCTCGGTTTCGCATTGATCACCGACGCCCTCGGCGGCGTCGAGGTTTGCCTCAAGGACGCAGTCTTCGAACCGATGTCGGGTGCCGACTTCCCGGCCGGCCAGCAGAAACTCAACGGCCCCCAGGCACTGAGCTTCGTGCGCCAGCGCCACGATCTGCCCCGCGGTGACCTGGACCGGGTGGTGCGCCAGCAGGCGGTGATGGCCTCGCTGGCACATCGGATCATCTCCGGACAGACACTGTCCAGCCCGAGCACGCTGCACCGTCTGGAGCAGGCGGTCCAGCGCTCGATGGTGATCTCATCCGGATGGGACATCATGGATTTCGTCCAGCAGCTGCAAAAGCTGGCGGGCGGCAAGGTCGCCTTCGCCACCGTTCCGGTCTTAGACCAGGCCGGCTGGAGCGACGACGGCATGCAAAGTGTCGTCCGGGTGGACCCGCACCAGATTCAGGACTGGGTCGGTGGCCTGTTGAACGACCAGGCGGCGGGCAAGACTGAAGAGCTGGCGTACACGCCTGCTAAGACCACCGCCAGTGTGGTCAACGACACCGATATCAACGGGCTCGCGGCCTCGGTGTCAGAGGTGCTGAGCGCCAAGGGATTTACCATGGGTACGGTCGGCAACAACAACGGCGGCCACGTGAAATCCAGCCAGGTGCGGTCCGCCAAGACCGATGACGTGGGCGCCCGGCAGATCGCCACCGAGCTGGGCGGATTACCGGTCGTCGCGGACTCCTCCATGGCGCCGGCGTCGGTGCGGGTGGTGCTGGCCAACGACTACACCGGTCCGGGCTCGGGCCTGGGCGGCGGCCCGAACAGCCAAACGGCGCCGATGGTGTCGAACTCCGGGACCGTTGCTGACGCAACGGCTCCGGCCCCCTCACCGGTTCTTACTGCCGGTTCCGACAAGCCCGAATGCATCAACTGACGACGCCGACGACGCTCAGCGGGGCAATCCTGGATCCGATGCTGCGCGGCGATCCAGTCGGCCCGCGGATCACTTACTACGACGACGCCACCGGCGAGCGCATTGAATTGTCCGCGGCGACGCTGGCCAACTGGGCCGCCAAGACCGCGAACCTGTTACGTGACGAACTGGTAGCCGGCCCAACCAGCCGGATCGCGATCTTGCTTCCGGCCCACTGGCAGACGGCGGCCGTTCTATTCGGGGTGTGGTGGATCGGGGCCGAGGCGGTGCTCGCGGGAGAGTCGGCCGATATAGCGCTGTGTACGGCCGACCGGCTGGATGAGGCCGACTCGATCGTCGCGCCCGGCGGCGAGGTTACGGCGCTGTCGCTCGATCCGTTCGGCCGGCCCGTGCCCGATCTGCCATTCGGCGTCACCGATTACGCGACGGCCGTACGGGTGCACGGCGACCAGATCGTTCCCGAACGTCAACCGGGTCCGGCGCTGGCCGGCCGATCGGTCGACGAGGTGCTCGCCGCCTGTGCGGACTCGGCCTCGGCAAGGGGTTGGAGGGCGAAGGACAGGGTGCTTTCCAGTGCGCCGTGGACCGGGCCCGGCGACCTGATCGATGGCCTGCTGGCGGTGCTGGCAGCGGGGGCGTCGCTGGTGCAGGTGGCCAATCCCGATCCGGGGGCGCTGGCGCGCCGAATCGAGACCGAAAAAATCACCAAAGCCCTCTAGTTCTGGAAGCCCCCAAGGGGGACGTCCAGTCCAGATACATATTGATATAGCAATACTTCGATGTTAACGTCGTGCGAGCAGTAGCTGACGCTGTGACGACAGGGAGGTTCAGGCGATGGCGGTGTACGGGCTATTCGCAAAGGCCGCAGGGACGGTAATCACAGGTCTGGCGGGCGTGACGGCCTACGAGGTGTTGCGCAAGGCCGCCGCCAAAGCACCGCTGCACGAGACTGCGGTTTCGGCTGCGGAGTTGGGGCTGCGCGGAACCCGCAAGGCCGAGGAAGCCGCCGAATCGGCCCGGTTGAAGCTCGCCGACGTCATGGCAGAAGCCCGCGAACGCGTCGGCGAAGAGGTGCCCCCGCCGTCCATCGGCGACACCCACCAGCACGACCACTAGCCGTCGCATGGCCCTCGCTCTAGTCCCGGCGATGCTCGAGTCCGAAGACCCTGCCCTGGTGGTGGTTTCGGATGCCGCCGGACGCATGCGGGTTCAGGTCGAATGGGTCCGCTGCAATTCTCGGCGTGCCGTGGCGGTCGAAGAAGCCGTCGCCAAGCAGGACGGTGTGCGGGCCGCGCATGCCTATCCGCGCACCGGTTCCGTCGTCGTCTGGTATTCGCCCAGGCGCTGCGAGCGTTCATCGGTGCTTGCCGCGATAAGTGGCGCCGCACATGTCGCCAGCGAGCTCATCCCCGCGCGCGCGCCACATTCGTCGGAGATCCGGAACGCCGAGGTGCTTCGTATGGTCATCGGGGGCGCGGCGCTGGCCTTCCTCGGAGTGCGCCGGTACGTGTTCGCGCGGCCGCCACTGCTCGGCCCAAGCGGCCGGCTGGTCGCGACCGGCGTCACCGTCTTCACCGGCTACCCATTCCTGCGCGGGGCGCTGAGTTCGCTGCGCTCCGGCAGGGCCGGCACCGATGCGCTGGTCTCGGCCGCGACGGTGGCGAGCCTCATCCTGCGTGAGAACGTGGTGGCGTTAACCGTGCTGTGGCTGCTGAATATCGGCGAGTACCTTCAGGATCTGACGTTGCGGCGGACTCGGCGGGCCATCTCGGAGCTGCTGCGCGGCAGCCAGGACACGGCATGGATTCGGCTGATCGAAGGCCCCTCCGGGGGTGCCAGCGCCGGGTCGGAAATCCAGGTGCCCATCGACACCTTGCAGATCGGCGACGAGGTAGTGGTGCACGACCATGTCGCCATCCCGGTCGACGGCGAGGTGGTCGACGGGGAGGCGGTCGTCAACCAATCCGCGATCACCGGTGAGAATCTGCCGGTCAGCGTCACGGTGGGGGCGCGCGTGCACGCCGGCTCGGTCGTGGTGCGCGGCCGACTGGTAGTGCGCGCCGACGCCGTCGGCAATGAAACCACCATCGGCCGGATAATCGCCAGAGTCGAAGAGGCGCAAAACGACCGGGCGCCAATCCAAACGATCGGCGAGAATTTCTCGCGCCGCTTCGTTCCCACCTCGTTCATCGTCTCGGCCATCACATTGGCGATTACCGGGGACGTCCGGCGCGCGATGACCATGCTATTGATCGCCTGCCCGTGCGCGGTGGGCTTGGCCACCCCGACCGCGATCAGCGCCGCGATCGGCAACGGCGCACGGCGCGGCATCCTGATCAAAGGCGGATCCCACCTGGAGCAAGCGGGCCGGGTCGATGCGATGGTGTTCGACAAGACCGGCACGCTGACCGTTGGGCGTCCCGTTGTCACAAATATCGTTGCCATGCATAAGGATTGGCAGCCAGAGCAGGTGCTTGCCTATGCCGCCAGCTCGGAAATCCACTCCCGCCATCCACTGGCCGAAGCGGTGATCCGCTCGACGGAGGAACGCCACATCAGCATCCCACCGCATGAGGAGTGCGAGGTGCTGGTCGGGCTGGGCATGCGGACCTGGGCCGACGGCCGAACCCTGCTTCTGGGCAGCCCCGGACTGCTGCGGGCCGAAAAAGTGCGGGTATCGAAGAAAGCGTCGGAGTGGGTCGACAAGCTGCGGCGTCAGGCTGAGACGCCGCTGCTGCTCGCGGTGGACGGCAAGCTGGTGGGACTGATCAGCCTGCGCGACGAAGTACGGCCCGAGGCTGCCGAAGTGCTGGCCATGCTGCGGGCCAACGGGATTCGCAGGATCGTCATGCTCACCGGGGACCACCCGGACATCGCCCGGGTGGTCGCGGACGAGCTGGGTATCGACGAGTGGCGCGCCGAGGTGATGCCGGAGGACAAGCTCGAGGTGGTCCGCGAGCTGCAGAACGATGGTTACGTGGTCGGCATGGTCGGCGACGGCATCAACGATGCCCCGGCGCTGGCCGCCGCGAATATCGGAATCGCCATGGGCCTGGCCGGAACCGACGTCGCCGTCGAGACCGCCGATGTGGCGCTGGCCAACGACGATTTGCACCGGCTGCTCGATGTGCGCGACCTCGGCGCGCGGGCGGTTGATGTCATCCGGGAGAACTACGGGATGTCGATCGCGGTCAACGCCGCGGGGCTGATCATCGGCGCGGGCGGCGCGCTGTCACCCGTGCTGGCCGCGATCCTGCATAATGCGTCGTCGGTGGCGGTGGTGGCCAACAGTTCCCGGCTGATCCGCTATCGGCTCGAAACACCCCGCGAGACTGTAAGTGGCGCCGCCGCCACTCGATAAACGTGTAGTGGAATACAGTTTCGCGGCGATGGGAACGGTTCAGCAGCCGCAGCTGTGCCCGCGCCAGCAGCGGATGCCCTGCCACACCGCGATACCGGCGATGGCAAGGCCGATTGCGGGGTCAAACCACCATCCGCCGGGCCAAAGCGGCGTGAGCGCAAGGCCGACCAGCACCGCGGCGGCCTGCGCCGCACAAAGGTAGTTCTGGGTTCCCTCACCCTCCGTGGCTCCGGAGTCGAGGCGCTCACCCAGTCGATGGTTGGCCCAACCGAGAACCGGCATCAGGAGCAAGCCGATGGCCGTCAACCCGATACCGATCGTCGATGTCTCGGCGTGCCGCTGGTCGGTCAGGTGCCGGATGGATTCGCCGGCGATGTATGGGGCGGTCAGCAGGAACGACACCGCGACACCGCGTTGGGCGCGCCGCTCGGCGGTGTGCGACGCGGTCCGCGTGCCGCTGAAGCGCCAGACCACCATCGCGCTGGCCAGCGCCTCGGCCCCGCCGCCAAGCGCCCATCCGGTCAGTGCGACAGACCCGACCGTCAGCCCTTGCCAGAGCCCGATGACGCCCTCGATAAGTACCACGACAAGTCCAACCCAGGCCAGCCGCCGCGCCCACCGGGCGCTGCGCTGCCATCCGGCATCGCCAGCTAGCGCGATCGGGCGCTCCAGCTCGGCGATCGAGTTCTTGGCCTGCGTCAGAGTCTCCATCGGGCGATGGTACGAGCGGCATCGCCGCGAAGCCGGGACCCGCGCGCCGCCGCCGCCAGGTCGTTATCAGGATGTTGCCCGGCACGCGCCGAATCCCGGAGGAACGCGTGTCGTTAATCTGTCTAACGAGGGGAATCTATCTACCGAAGTGGAATCTATCTTCCTAAGTGGAATCTATCTACCAAGTAGCACGCAGCGGGAGGAAGGGACGACGGGATGGGACGGACCGACGACGACACCTGGGACCTGGCGACCAGCGTGGGGGCCACCGCCACCATGGTGGCCGCGGGCAGGGCCCGGGCCACCAGGAGCGGGCTGATCGACGACCCCTTCGCCGAGCCACTGGTGCGCGCGGTCGGCGTCGATTTCTTCACCCGCTGGGCCCGCGGCGAACTCGACTCCGCCGACGTCGACTTCCCCGGCGCCGCATGGGGCATGCAGCGCATGACTGACATGCTGGCGGCGCGCACCCGCTACATCGACGCCTTCTTTGCCGCCGCCCAGCAAGACGGGGAGGCCGCGGGTGTCCGCCAGGTGGTGATCTTGGCCGCCGGCCTCGATGCACGCGGGTATCGGCTGCCCTGGGCGCCGGGAACGACGGTGTTCGAGATCGACCAGCCAGAAGTCATCGAATTCAAGACCGCCACGATCACCGGGCTCGGCGCCGAGCCAACAGCCGATGTGCGGGCCGTTGCGATCGACCTGCGACACGACTGGCCGTCGGCGTTGCGCGCGGCCGGGTTCGATTCGGAGCGGCCCGCCGCGTGGGCCGCTGAGGGCCTGCTCGGATTCCTGCCACCGGACGCCCAGGATCGGCTGCTGGACAGCATCACCGCGCTCAGCGCCGACGGCAGTCAGTTGGTCGCCGAGATCTTTCTGAATTCCTCACCCAACCTGCAGGCTTTGAACGGCGCCACCAAGAAGTGGCAAGAGCAGGGTCTCGACGTGGAGCTGCAAAACTTGGGCTTCCCCGGTGAACGTAACGACGCGGCAAGCTATCTGGAGGACCGCGGCTGGCACGTCGCCAACACACCGGTGAACCAGTTGTTGGCCGACACCGGATTGCCGCTCCAGTCCGACGACGCAAACGCCCCGTTTAGCCGGAACTACTACTGCACCGCCGTGTTGCACAGGAACGGCTAGAGGAAGGCCAGACATGCCGAACAGCAAGCCCGCCAAGCCACTCGACGGATTTCGGGTACTCGATTTCACCCAGAACATCGCCGGGCCGCTGGCCGGACAGGTGATGGCCGACCTGGGTGCCGAAGTCATCAAGGTCGAGGCACCCGGAGGGGAGGCGGCCCGGCAGATCGTCGCGGTCCTGCCCGGACGACCGCCGTTGCCTACGCTATTTCTCCCCCACAACCGGGGTAAGAAGTCGGTGGCGGTGGATCTGAGGACCGAAGAGGGCAAGGAGCAGATATTGCGGCTCGCCGACACCGCCGACGTTGTGCTGGAAGGGTTTCGCCCCGGGGTGATGGAGCGGCTGGGCCTGGGTCCTGACGATTTGCGGCCCCGCAACCCCAAGCTGATCTACGCCCGTCTTTCGGCCTACGGCGGCAACGGCCCACACGGCAGCAGGCCGGGCGTCGACCTGATGGTCGCCGCCGAATCGGGCATGACCACCGGGATGCCCACGCCCACCGGCAAACCGCAGATCATCCCGTTCCAGCTCGTCGACGCCGCCAGCGGTCACGTGCTGGCCGAGGCGGTACTGGCCGCGCTGCTGAATCGGGAGCGCCACGGGGTGACCGATGTCGTGCGGGTCGCGATGTACGACGTCGCGGTCGGGCTGCAGGCTAGCCAGCTCACGATTCACCTGAACAAGCCCAGCCAGCCGCCGGAGACGAAGCCCAAGCCGGTCGCGGCACCTGATACCAAGAAGCGCAAAGGCGTTGGCTTTGCCACCCAGCCATCGGACGCCTTCCGGGCCTCCGACGGCTACCTCGTACTCAGCGCGTATGTGCCCAAACACTGGGCGAAGCTGTGCGAGATCATCGGCCGGCCCGACCTTCTCGAGGACGAGCGATTCATCAGCCAGCGCGCGCGGGCGGTCAACTATCCCGAGTTGACCGACGAATTGGAGTCTGCGCTGGCAGCCAAGACCGCTTCCGAATGGGTTGAGCTGCTGCACGAAGGCGGCCTGATGGCCTGCCTCGCCTACACCTGGAAGCAGGTCGTCGACACGCCGCTATTCGCCGAGAACGAGCTCGCGCTCGACGTCGGCAGCGGTGACGACGCCATCACCGTGATCCGGACGCCCGCGCGCTACGCCAGCTTCGACGCGGTGGCCAACGATCCCCCGCCGGCCGTCGGCGCCCACAACGACGTATTTTTGGCTGCGCCCGCCAACTCCGGCAGTCAGACGCCCGGAAGCTTGACGACCTGAATGAAGAACTCGTCGATCTGCCGGACCGCGTTGATGAATTGGTCGAGGTCGACCGGCTTGGTGACATACGCATTGGCGTGCAGCTTGTAGCTGCGCAGGACGTCCTCCTCGGCCGAGGATGTGGTCAGGACGACGACCGGTATGCGGCAGAGGTCGGGGTCGTTCTTGATCTTCTCCAGCAGCTGCCTGCCATCGTATTTCGGCAGATTCAGATCAAGCAGAATTAGATCCGGGCGTGGCGCATCCTCGAAGCCGGCGCGACGGTAAAGATAGTTCAGGCCCTCTTCGCCGTCGTGTGCGACATGCAGTCTGTTTTTGAGCTTGTTGTGCTCGAACGCTTCCCGAGTGATCAACTCGTCTCCGGGATCGTCCTCGACGAGCAGGATGTCGATCGCTCGACCGGCCGGTGTCATTGCGTTGCTCCTTCTAAATTGAGGCTTTCTTGTCCCGCGTCCTGAGGCGCGGCGATCGGTAACGTGAACTCGAATCGGGTTCCATCGGTATATGACGTGTCGATCCAGATGGCGCCGCCATAGTGCTCGACGATCTTTTTACATATCGCGAGACCGACGCCCGTTCCGGTGTACACGCTACGGCCATGTAGGCGCTGAAAGATGACGAAGACCTTGTCGACGAACTCCTCGGGGATGCCGATTCCGTTGTCCGACACCGTCACCAACCATTTGTCAACGTGATCACCGGTCCCCCGTGCACACTCGATGACGACCCGAGGCGTCCGATCGCTGTGCCGGAACTTGATCGCATTGCCGATCAGGTTCTGCCACAACATCGTCAGCAGCGTGGGATCTGCAACCATCCGCGGCAGCGGCTGTTTGGGCCGCACGATCTCCGCGTTTGATTCATTGATGGCAACGGCAACGTTGGCCAATGCCGCGTCCAGCGTGGCGTCCAGATTGACCTCGGTCTGGTTAATGCCGAGCCGTCCGACCCGGGAGAAACTGAGTAGGTCGTTGATGAGCACCTGCATACGTTTGGCACCGTCGACCGCGTATCCGATGTATTCGGCACCACGCTCGTCCAACTGGTCGCCGTACCGCTTTTCGAGCAATTGGCAGAACGAGGCGACCTTTCGCAGCGGTTCCTGCAGATCGTGCGACGCTACGTAAGCGAACTGCTCAAGTTCGGTGTTCGACCGTCGCAGTTCGACCGCCTGCTCGTCCAATCGCGCTTGGGCCGCACGGGATACCTCGAGCTCGTCCACGATCCGTTGCCGCATGTTGTCTACGTCAAGTGCGATGCCGCGAATATCTTTCGGGCGGCGCGGCGGCACAATCGGTGCGGTGAAATTGCCGTCGGTGATCCGTCGGCACGCCGCTGCCAACGCGGCGAGTGGAAGAGTGACCGCTTTCCGGGTAAGGATCGCGAGCAGCACCGCCGTGCCGCAAAAGACCAGCAACATCGCGCCCAGCACGCGGTTGCGCCAGTCATTAGTGTGTTTGACCTCGGCCGTGCCGTGCTGCCATGCCTGCGTGAGGTGCAGGTTCTCTCGACCGAAAAGCTCTCGCAGATGGTCGAATCTGCTCTTTCCCCGTTCGGCCACCGCGCTGCCCACGACGTTGGGCGAGTCTGGGGTCACGCCCGCGATGAGCGGTTCGGCGTAGTCGCTCCGCCAGGCGGCTGCGGCGCGCTCGATCGCGTCCAGATCGGCTATCAGATCGGCACGCTGACCTATTCGCTGCCGAATGTCCCGGGCCGCCGCCTGCTCCTCGCGTTGACCGTCGGTGTAAGGGGCGAGGAACTGCCGATCGGCGGAGATCACATAACCACGCAGGCCGGTTTCCTGGTCTCGCAACGCGGCCTGTAGTTGGGTTGCGGCCAGCCGCGCCGGCTGAATGTTGTCGCTCAGATCGCTCGACACGTCGTCGGTGTGTATCAGCAGCACTGCGGCGACCGCCGCTCCCGCGAGTACCACCACACCCATGACGGACAGCACGAGGGTCAGCCATCCGCTCACGGTGAGCCGCGGCTTGAACGGCAGCGGAGTCGAGCACCGTGTTCACGTGGTCGTCCGCTCCACGCGCAGCACCGCTATGTCGTCAGTGAGCCCGCGCGGCTGAGCACGTTCCTGGGCGCCGTCGATCAGTGCGTCGACGAATGCCGGACCGGGCAAGGTCGCGTGCGTACGGGCCAGGGCAAGCAAACCGTCCTCGCCGAGACGCTCGTTGCCGATTCCCGAATATCCCTCGAAGAGTCCGTCGGTGAGCAAAAGCAGCCCGTGGCCCGCCGGCAATTCCAGCTCATGCTGCGGCCAGTCGTCGTAATTGAGGCCCAGCGCCGGGCCGGCGGGAGGCTCGATCCATTCGACGCGCCCGCCACCTTGCAACAACATGCCTGGGTGGCCGGCGCGGATCGCAGTGATGGGCGTGCCAGCCGAGCCGCCCGGCGGGTCGCAGTGGATGGTCAGGCTGAGCACAGTTGCAAAGATCCCGCTGTCGGTCCGTTCAGCGTGCAGCACCCGCTCGAGCTGCCGCATCCGTTCGACACCATCAATTTCGGCGAAGGTCAGCGTCCGCCACGCGATGCGCAATGCCGCGCCCAGCGCGGCCTCGTCCGGCCCGTGCCCAGCGACGTCGCCGATCAAGACGTGAATGACGCGGTCGGGCGTTTGCACGACGTCGTAGAAATCCCCGCACAGCAACGCGTCCTCGCGGCTCGGCCGGTACCGGGCAACAATCTCGACGCCCGGGTTGTCCAGCAATAGCGGGGAGGGCAGCAGCCCGCGTTCCAGCAACGCGTTCTCGCGGGCCCGAAGTTGGCTTGCGTACAAGTCTGCCGCAATCAGCTCGACACGTTTGCGCTCGATCGCGTAGAGCAGCGCGCGCCGCAGCATGTCGGATTCGACGCGACCCTTGACCAGGTAGTCCTGCGCGCCGGCGGCCACCGCGGAAGCCCCGAAGGACTCGTCGTTCAGTCCGGTCAGCACAACTATCGGAACCGTGGAGTCGCGTTTGGCGATGCGGTCCAGGGCATCGATGCCGTTGGCGTCCGGCAGATGCAGATCCAGCAGTACGCAATCGGGCCGGGCGAACGCCAATTCGCGCTCGGCATGTTCCATCGACTGCGCCCACACCACGCGGACGTCGGTGACCCCGTCGGCGATCAGATCTTCCACGATGATCGCGTCGGCTCGGTCGTCCTCGACCAACAGCAACGACAACGATTGCATCGCCGCCGGAGTAACCGGGCTACGCACAGGCATCGGTCCCGTCATGCGTGGTACGCGGAGGAAGGGAGGGTTTTCACCTGGCACCCCCTGGCCGCGTTAATCCCTATGCTCACGCGCCGACGTTCGGCTCCGTCGCCCGTTGGCCAACGCGGCCCGCGCGTCGGCGTTGCCATCCCGAATGGCCGCCGAGCGCGTGAGCTGTCGCAACATTTGATCATATTCGGCCTGGATCGGTCGCTGAATTTGGTCGTTCCCTCGTAGATATGAGTGATTTGGGCTTCGCGCAGCATCCGCCGCCGGACCGAAATCTTCCTTGTCCCCCGAAATCGTCCCGCGCCCGGATCAGGCTGCCGCGATGGAGAGCACCTGCTCGCGGCCCGCGGCGCGCAGATCACGGGGCGCGCGATCACCCGCTCAGACACGGCCGCGGTACGCCTCAAAAAGATGAATCCACCTCAACGCAGCAAGGCCCGCGACATCACCACACGCTGAATCTGATTGGTGCCTTCGTAGATCTGGGTGATCTTGGCGTCGCGCATCATCCGCTCCACGGGGAAGTCCCGGGTGTAGCCGGCACCACCGAACAGCTGGACGGCATCGGTGGTCACCTCCATCGCCACGTCGGAGGCGAAACATTTCGACGCCGCCGAGATGAAGCCCAGGTTCGTTTCGCCGCGTTCGGCGCGGGCGGCGGCGCTGTACACCATCAACCGCGCGGCCTCCACCTTCATCGCCATGTCGGCCAGCATGAACTGCACGCCCTGGAAGCTGCTGATCGACTCGCCAAACTGTTTGCGGTCCTTGGTGTATGCGATGGCCGCATCCACCGCGCCCTGAGCGATGCCCACGGCCTGCGCGCCTATGGTGGGACGGGTGTGGTCCAGCGTCGCCAGGGCGGTCTTGAAGCCGGTACCCGGCTCACCAATGATCCGATCGCCTGGGACACGGCAGTTCTCGAAGTACAACTCGGTGGTGGGTGAGCCCTTGATCCCGAGCTTCTTTTCTTTTGGGCCGACGGTGAACCCTTCGTCGTCCTTGTGCACCATGAACGACGAGATGCCGTTGGCGCCCTTGTCCGGATCGGTCACCGCCATCACCGTGTACCAAGTCGACTTGCCGCCGTTGGTAATCCAGCATTTGGCGCCGTTGAGAATCCAGTCGTCGCCGTCAGCCTTGGCCCTGGTCCGCATCGACGCGGCGTCCGAGCCCGCCTCGCGCTCACTCAATGCGTACGAGGCCATCGCGGCGCCGTCGGCGATCGACGGTAATACCTGCTTCTTCAAATCGTCGGAACCGCGCAGGATCAGGCCCATGGTGCCGAGTTTGTTGACGGCCGGGATCAACGAGGCGGATGCGTCGACGCGGGCGACCTCCTCGATCACTATGCATGCAGCCACCGAATCCGCGCCCTGACCGCCATACTCGTCGGGCACGTGCACCGCGTTGAAGCCGGACGCATTCAGTGCGTCCAGCGCCTCCTGCGGGAAGCGGGAGTTCTCGTCGACATCAGCGGCGTGCGGCGCGATCTCTTTTTCCGCCAACGCGCGGATCGCAGTCCGCAATTCGTCGTGCTCCTCGGGGAGCTTGAACACATCGAACGACGGGTTTCCGGCCCATCCAGCCATCTTTGGCCTCCTTGCTACTCGCCGGTAACTTTACCCTGATGCTTGCGCTGCAGCGCCACGTCCTTGGCTCGCACGGTCTCCGCCAACTGGTCCTGGAACGCGAGGATCCGTGCCCGTAGTTGCGGGTCGGATGATCCGAGAATGCGGACGGCCAGTAGGCCCGCGTTGCGGGCACCGGCGATTGACACGGTGGCAACCGGGACCCCGGCCGGCATCTGAACGATCGACAGCAGCGAGTCGAGGCCGTCCAGCCGGGCCAATGGCACCGGCACACCGATCACCGGCAGCGGCGTCGCGGCGGCGACCATGCCGGGCAGGTGGGCAGCCCCACCGGCGCCCGCGATGATCACCTCGATGCCCCGGTCGGCCGCGCCGCGGGCGTAGTCGAACATCACTTCGGGGGTGCGATGCGCCGAGACCACCCGGACCTCGGCCGGGAACGTCGAACTCCGCCAGCGCTTCGGCGGCGTCCTGCATCACCGACCAGTCACTGTCGCTGCCCATGATCACCCCAACCCGGGGGTTGTTAGCCATGCGGATCCCATCCGTCCGTCCACTGCCCGTGTGACAACCAGTGTGCCGCCAACTCTGCACGCTCGCGCAGCTTGGCCGGGTTTGTCCGGTCCTCCTCCGTGCCGAGAAAGTTGATGTGGCCCACCTTGCGACCGGGCCGCTCGGCCTTGCCGTACAGGTGGACCCTGGCGTCGGGCATCCGCGCGAACAGGTGGTGCAACCGCTCGTCGCCGCTCATTGCCGGCGGCTGCGCGGCACCCAGCACGTTCGCCATCACCGTCACCGGCGCGACGGCACCGGTATCCCCCAGCGGATAGTCCAGCACCGCGCGCAGATGTTGTTCGAACTGGCTCGTGCGCGCGCCGTCCATGGTCCAGTGTCCGGAGTTGTGCGGTCGCATCGCGAGTTCGTTCACCACCAGTGCGCCGTCGGTGGTCTCGAACAGCTCGACCGCGAGCACACCAACGACCCCGAGTTCGGCGGCCAACCGAAACGCCAGCGCCTGGGCCTCGCCGGCGACGTCGTCGGGCAGCGCCGGCGCGGGCGCGATCACCAGTACACAGATGCCGTCCCGTTGCACCGTCTCGACCACCGGCCAAGCCGCCCCCTGGCCGAAAGGCGAACGCGCCACCATCGACGACAATTCACGTCGCAGCCGCACCCGCTCCTCGATCAGCACCGGCACGCCGTCGGCCAGGTATGCGCTGGCGATCTCGCGGGCGTCGGCCAAGTCACGGGCCATCTGCACGCCCCGGCCGTCGTAACCCCCACGGACCGCCTTGACCACGAGCGGCGCGTCCACCCAGGCGGCGAAGGTATCCAGCTCGCCAAGGTCTTCGAAGCTCCGGATTCCCGCGTATCGGGGCACCGCGACGCCGAGCGCCTCCAGGCGCCGCCGCATGACGAGCTTGTCCTGGGCGTGCATCAGAGCTTGCGGCGGTGGCGCCACATTGACGCCCTCGGCGACCAGCTTCTCCAGCAGTTCAGTCGGCACGTGCTCGTGGTCGAATGTCAGCGCGTCGGCCCCCGCGGCAACCTGGCGCAGGGCTTCAAGGTCGGTGTGCGAGCCGATCACTAAATCGGGTGTGACCTGCGCGGCGGGTTCGTCGGCGGAGGTGGCCAACACGCGCAGGCTCTGCCCGAGCGCGATCGCGGCCTGCTGGGTCATCCTGGCGAGTTGGCCACCGCCAACCATCGCGACGAGAGGGGCGCCCTGCGGCGTGCGGGCACTAGGCACGGCCATCATGTTGTCACGGCACGCGGTGGCGTGCTCAAGGCGTGTCGGAGCGCCGGTGAAGCCCAATCGTTATGTAACATTTTGCGCCAATTTCGTGTCGATCCGTAGACTCACGTGTTGTGTCCTTTGCTGATGCCACAATCGCGCGCCTACCTCAGGTCGTACAGCCCTATGCGGCGCGCCACCATGAACTGATCAAATTCGCCATTGTCGGCGGCACCACGTTCATCATTGACTCGGCCATTTTCTACACCCTAAAGCTGACGATTCTCGAGCCGAAGCCGGTAACGGCCAAGGTCATCGCCGGTATTGTCGCGGTAATTGCGTCATACGTATTAAACCGCGAGTGGAGTTTCCGCGACCGCGGCGGGCGCGAACGCCATCATGAGGCATTGCTGTTTTTCGCATTCAGCGGCGTGGGCGTGCTGCTGAGCATGGCGCCGCTCTGGTTCTCCAGCTACATCCTGCAGTTGCGGGAGCCAATGGTCTCGCTGACCGCGGAGAACATCGCCGACTTCGTCTCGGCCTACGTCATCGGCAACCTGCTGCAGATGGGCTTCCGCTTCTGGGCGTTCCGGCGCTGGGTGTTTCCCGAGCAGGTCGCCCGCGATCCCGACAAAGCACTGGAATCCGCGCTCACCGCGGGGGGTATTGCGGAAGTTTTCGAGGACACTCTCGAGGGCGGCAATGTGACGCTGCTGCCCGCTTGGCGCAGTCGGGCCCGCCGCCACGCACAGCTTGCCCAAGATTTGGCCGGGAAGCCTCAGCTGGGCGATTCCTCCGAGCCCAGGGTGTCGAAAACCTCGTGATATAGCAGCGCTTGCACTTGACGCAGGCGCGGGATGTCGTGGAACTCCAGCGGATCTTGCGAGGCCGACTCGATCACCAGTGTCCCGGTGCGAAACATCCGTTCCAACACCCGGTCCCGGAACTCAACACTGTTGATCCGGGCCAGCGGAATGTCGATCCCGCTGCGGGTCAGCGTTCCGTACCGATACATCACCCGTCGAGTGGTGACCACGAAATGAGTGGTCAGCCAGTTCAGGAACGGCCACAGTGTCAGCCAGCCGACGACCACCAGCCAGATCCCCCAGATGGTCCCGTAGACCACGTTCTTGGCATCCTGGCCCCAACCCGTCGAGTTGACGTAACCCGACCCAAACGTCACCAGCCCGGTCGCCAGGATCAGGACCAACGCGGGCCAGATCAGCCCCTTCCAGTGCGGATGACGGTGCAGAATGACGTGCTCTCCAGCGGCCAGAGCGTTGTCCGGATACCCCATGTCGCGAAACTAGCGCAAATGGAGCACGTCACCCGCGGACACCACGACGGTTTCGCCGTCGACCTCCAGGCACAGCCGGGCCTGGTCGTCGATGCCGGTGGCGGTCCCCACGATTTCTTTGCCCCCCGGCAGGTGCGCGCGCACGCGTGAGCCGATCGTCAGGCTGCGGGCCCGATAGTCGGCCGCCAGCTGCCAGTCGGCGCCGCGTGCGGCCCGCCAGGCGACGATCCGCCCACCGAGCTCGCGCAGCAGCGCGCACACCAGCTGGTCGCGGTCGGGCGCCGGCACGCCGAGGTCGAGCAGCGAGGTGGCCCCGGGCTCGTCGACCTCGCCGGGGGCCTGGGTGACGTTGAGCCCCAGCCCGATCACCACGACGGGGCGGGTGACCTCGGCGAGGATCCCGGCCAACTTGCCGTGCGAACCCGCTGGACCGGCCAGCACATCGTTGGGCCACTTGAGGCCCAATTCGACGGCCGTTCCCTCGATTAAGGGGGCCACTGCATCAACTACCGCCACGCCGGTGACCAGCGACAGCCAGCCCCAAGCCGCGGCTGGGATGTCGGCGACCCGCACACCGACCGACATGGTGATCTGGGCACGCGGGGAAGCCGACCACCGGCGCCCCTGACGTCCGCGACCCGCCGTCTGATACTCGGCGATCAGCACCGCGCCGTCGATGTCGGCACCCGATGCCGCCCGGGCCAATAGGTCGGCGTTGGTAGATCCGGTCTGCGCGACGACATCGACTTGCCGCCAACCCAACCCGGTCCCGACCAGCTCGGCGCGCAATGCGGCCGGGTCCAGTGCCGGCCTCAGCCGATCCCGATCCATCACGGCCCTCCCGCTCCGCGATGCTGGGTGAGCATGTCCAGCACCGCCAGGTGGCTGAACAGCATGCTGGTCCCGATCGGATTGCCGCCGCCCGGATAGGCCGTGCCGCTGGGCGCGGCCATCGTGTTACCGGCCGCGTACAGCCCGCGGATCGGATTGCCGAACGCGTCGAGCACCCGTGCCGCGGTGTCGGTGCGCAGGCCACCTTTGGTGCCCAGATCGGAGATACCGAAGGCGGCCGCGTGAAATGGCGGCTGGTCGATGGACACCAGCGGCGACGCGCCACCGGAGAACGCGCGATCGAACGCCTCGTCGCCGCGGCCGAAATCGCCGTCGATTCCGGCGGCGGCAAACTCGTTGAAGCGCGCGACCGTTGCAGCCAGCCGCTCGCCGGGCACGCCGACCTTCTCGGCCAGTTCTTCAAGGGTGTCTGCGGTGTGCCACAGGCGGGCCGCGACGTACTTCGCGGTCTCCACAATGGAGACGTTGGCGGCCTTGACCGGCGGCACCTCGCCCTCCTTGTCGTCGTAGATCATCCAGTACGGCAACGTGATTGACCCTTTATTCAGCTGGGTGATGATCTCACGGCCGGCCCGGTCGTAGGCCATGGACTCGTTGACGAACCGGTCGCCGTCCTGGTTGACGAAGATTCCGCCGGTGAACCACAACGCAAACGCCGACCGGCCGTCGGGGTGCGTCATGCCGGGCGACCACCACGCCTGGTCCAGCAGATCGGTGTCGGCGCCCGCCGCGATGCCGGCTTGTAGCGCCTGGCCACGACTGCCCGGACCGCCCATGGTGTCCCGGGCGACCCCGGGCACGCCATATTGCTGGCGCAGTTCGTCGTTGCTTTCGAACCCGCCGGCGGCCAGTAACACGCCCAGTCGGGTCCGGATGGCGGTTCGCTTACCCCCACGTTCGACGATGGCGCCGACGACGCGGCTTTCGGGACCGCCGGCCACCACGAGCTCGACGAGTGCCGCGCCACGCCGCAGCGACGCGCTGGGGTACTGCCCGATCGCCTTGAGGAAACGTGCGATCAGAGCGCGACCACCAACGAAATAGTCGGGCGGGGTTTCGGCGCCGAGCCGGTCGGTGTCGAGCGGCCCGCGGATCGCGTCCCGCAATTCGGGCGCTGCCGCCACTTTCAGAGGCTTCGCCGCAATGTGGCGCTGACCGTCGAGGCGCGCTTTCGGCGCCTTCCCGTAGTAGTCAGGCCACGGCAGTGGCACAAACTTGAGGTCGGGATCCCGCTCCAGGTATTCGATCAGGGGGGCGCCGCCGCGGACAAACGTCTCCTGTAGTTCGCGAGGGGTACGGTCGCCGACCACGGCGTGGTAGTAGGTCAGCGCGTCCTCAATGGTGTCATCGGTGCCGGCGCGAACCAGGACCGGATTGCAGGGGAACCACACCCCACCTCCGCCGGAGTAGGCGGTGGTGCCGCCGAATTTGTCGGTGGCCTCGATCAGCAGTACGTCGAGGCCTTCGCGCGCAGCGGTATACGCGCCGGTGACACCCCCGCCACCGGACCCAGCCACCAACACATCGTGTTCTTCGGCCCAGTCGACTTCCGCAGTCCCAACCGGATCAAGGCCCATCAGCGGAGACTACTTAAGGGTTGATTAAGGGCCTACAAAAGGGTCGGCCCAGGGGTGCCGATAACATCAACTCCCATGACAAGCGTTACCGACCACACTGCCGAGCCCGCCGCCGAGC
>CAWKKH010000015.1:0-23725 GCA_963850135.1 uncultured Actinomycetota bacterium
GTCGTAGTGTTCGTTCACTTGCTCGGCGATGTAGGAGTAGTACGGCGTCTCCATCCTGGCGGCCTCACGCGCCCAATCGGCAACCTGCGCGAGAAACTCCCGAGTCAGCGGCGGGCGCCCGCCGCGGCGCTTGCCGCCGCGGGACAGCCCGGCTTTCGCGGCCCAGTCTCGTAGATTCGCCTCGGTCAGTCGCATCGTCTGCAACCCTTCACCCGCGGTCGCAACCCAGGCCGCAGCCTGGGCGGGGTCGAGCGCTCGAAGTTGGCGGGCGAATGCAGCCGCTGCCGGATCATCAACGGAGGCGAGCTCCGCACACGTTTCCGCGATCATCGCTGCCGGGTCGTTGCGCAAATCAGCGGTCGCGTCGTCCACCGTCTTGCGCAGTCTGCGGCCCCGTTCTGCGGCCTGCGGCGTGTCGTAGAGCTGCGCGGCATGTGCCAGTCGCACCGTATTGATGCGGCGCAAGCTGTCCGAGGTGATCGGAGCCCCATCGTCAGACTTCACCCGCAAATCAGTGATCACCGGCCCGTCGTCGGTGTCGCGCCAGGCGAGTTCGTAGTGATGAACGTGGCCGCGACAGGTGATACGCACCGGCCGTTGTGCACCCGGCTGGATCGAGACATAGCCACTTCGCCCGATCTACGTCGGTGCGTGGAGTTTTTTGGGTCCCGGACCACAGCAATACACCTTATACTCGCGGTCAATTAGGTGCAATCCTGATGATATGAGCACTACCGACGTCACACCGGCGATCCCGTTTCACGACCCCGACGCGGTGGTCCTGCCGGCCGAGCTTGCCGCCTATCTCAAGACCACCGCCGCCGTCCTGGCCCAAAACCGCTACCGCGGTGTCGGCATCCCCTACGTTCGCGATGGTCGCCGAATTCTCTACCGGGTCAAGGACATTCGTGATTACCTCGATCGCAACACCGCACAGCCGGGGCAAGGCTGATGAGCGCCAACATCGCCGAGTCCAACCCAGCAGAAGGAAAGTCACATGGACGTGAGTAAAGAAGCCCGAGAGCTTCTGGACGCCATTCGGGCCGCAGCGGGTGCTGCGCCGCTGAGATCGCCGAGTATTCCCGAAACCCATGGAACGGTCGCTTTGTACGGGAAAGGAACCTTTAACCCGCCCGAACACCGCAAACGGGTCATCGGGTGGGACACAGTCGGATTCGCACTCATCGCTGACGACGATGAGGGTCGCTTGGTCCGCGCTGTGGAAGTGCCCGACTTCATCAGCCTCTACCTTCCCGACGCGCCGTATCTCGGCGACCCGGTGACGATGATCCCCGCATTGCAAGGCGAACCCGGTGTCATCGCCTACGCCGTCTATTCGGACAGCACCATGCTTGCGATACGGGCCAGCGAACTTTCATTCTGACACGGGCCCTGCCTCCGTCGAGTTCACAAAGTGGAATTCACGTGCGGAAGCCGAGCAGGCAAGTGCGGAGTGCTTCCCGTGCGGGCCGCGCTGCATCGGGGTGCACACGGTTGTTTGTGTCGACCCGCAACCCGGCTGGCACCCGGCCGGCAGCAATAACGGGCTGACACAACCCCTTTCGTTGTGAGTCGTTGTCTGCCTGACGCGGCGGCTGCATCCCAGTGTTCTAACCTCCCGCATTACCCCGCAATCGAGCGCAACGAACCGGAGGACGACGTGGCCGATACCGCGTGCAGAACCAGCACGGTGCCGGTGCTGCTGACCGAGCAGCAGGTCTCGGCGATGACGGGCATACCTGTCGTGTCGCTGCGGACCGAACGCTGCCGTGGCACCGGGATGCCCTATGTGAAGTTTGGGCGCCGGGTCCGGTATTCCGCCGACGACGTGGCCGCCTACATCGCGGCCAACACGGTCGCCCCGGCACTGCGGACGCCCAAACGTGACTAGCTCAGATCCGCTGCAGCGCGACTAGCGGCGAAGTCCCCCGAAAACAGTAATGCCGCCCCCAGCGCAAGGGCGGCATTACCAACCACGACGTCCCCAAGGAGTGGAACGTGGCCAACAATACAGGCCAGACCGGCAGCAACGCAGCACAGTCCGAGGGACACCCCGCCGGCGACCCGCAGACCAACGGGCATGCGACGTCCGATGACCCCGACTACAACCCGTTCGACAATCCCCACTCGACGCTGAACGACGAGGCAGCAGCCGGAGCCGCGAACGGCGACACCACCGAGGAGCGAGCGGGCATCATCACTGGCCTCTACGCGCGCGAGATCTGCATGCTCACCGACGAGGGCCACAAGCAGGTGGGAGCACTCCGTGGATCGATCCCGGCGACCTGGTCGACCTCGTCGTGCTCGAGGAGGCGCGTGGCCCGCCGAGGGCGACGAGGCAGGTGGCGGGTACGCCGGGCCATGGCGCCGATGACCGCGTACAGCGACGCCGCCGCGTCGCCACACTCAACGAGCTGCGCACGGCCATCAACGGACTGCGGCCGGCCGCCGCTTATGCGCTGACGACGATCATGGCCGCCGCCGACAAAGGGCACGAGTGGGCAGTGCCGGTGATCGCCGACGCCCGTGCCCGCAACAAGGTCGCGCGCAAAGGCAAGAACGGGTCACGTCCGTTGCAGTTCAGCGCTGCGGCGCTCATCCGCGCTCGGCGTGCCCAAAGAGATCATCCGCGTACTGCCGGCCGCCGACACTCTGGCACTGGGGGACTCGGCCGATCTGTGCGATCGAGTGGGACATCACCGACCGCGACGAGAACACCGAAGCGGCCCGCGACGGGCTGGCACCGCTGGACTTGCACGCCGAGGTGCTTACGATCAGCGGGCTGGCCGCCCTCGAGCCGGTCAGCGCGCTGATCGAGGGATTCCTGGCGAAGGGACAGTTGGCAGAGCTGATCGGCAAGCCAGGTGTCGGCAAGACGTTCGTGGCGCTGTCGATGGCGTTGTCGATCGCGACAGGCACCCCGTGGTGCGGTCACCGCGTGCCGCAGGCGCGGCCCGTCATCTACATCGCCGCCGAAGGCGCCGAAGGCGTGTGGGTCCGGGTGCTGGCATGGTGTGAGGCCCACAGTGTCGACCCGGCCACGTTGGAAGGCCGGTTCTTCGTCTCACCGGTCGCCGTCCAGATGGGCAACGCCGACCACATGGCGCAGCTGCGCACGCTGGTGGACGAAACCAGGGCGGGACTGGTGGTATTCGACACCCGTGCCCGCACCACCGTGGGACTCGAGGAGAACAGCGCCACCGATCAGGGTATGGCGATACGTGCCGCCGACGTGCTGCGCGAGAATACCGGGTCGGCGGTGCTGGTCATACACCACGTCACCGAGGGGACCGAGCGAGGCCGGGGGTCCACGGCCTGGCTCGGCGCGGTGTGGTCCTCGCTGCTGGTCAGCGCGCGGGACGCGACGAACATCAGCATCAAGTGCGCCCGGCACAAGGAATGGGCGTGCGGGGACTCCTACAACTTCACACTGGCATCGCGCACCGTATCGGCGACGCTGATGGGCGGCATCGTGGAAACGCGGCGTACGACGTGCGTGCTGACCGACGCAGCAGGGCCGGCAGCGGCGGAAACCGAGCAACAGCGCGCCGATAACAACGCTGTGTGGGCGGTGATCGACGCCCATCCCGGCCGGCCCGTGAGCGGCCTCAAGCAGACGGACATGGCACAAGCGCTGGATATCTCCGGGGAGCGGTTCGACGCCGCCGTGGCGCGGCTGGAACGAGCGCGGCGCGCCGTCAACGCCGGGGCGCGCAACCGGGGCGAGTGGTGCACGGTGACTCTGACCGACGCGATGGCCGACACCACCGTCCTCAATCGTGACAACGCCGACGGGCTGACGATCGTGGGATCACCCAAACACGCGGCCGAGGTGGCTCGCTGCGTCGCGGTGATCACCGAGGCGGTGGAAAACGACGCCGACATGGGATCGCTCCCAGAGACCAAGATGTACCTGGCGCTGGGAGCCCGCGAGCTGACTCTGCGGGCCGTGTTCGTGGTGGCCTACGAGCGGTGGAAGTCGGCCGCCGCTGCGGACGGGGGCCTGCTCTAGCAACCGGGGTGAGGGGCGGTTTCGGTGGTCATTTCCGGCCAGCCGCTCCAAAATGAAAAATGAGGCATTTGCCCAGTTCAGAGTATGTTTTTCGGCGCAGCGTGCTCCTTGGTGCGCTTTCATTTCCGGTTTCCGGTCATTTCTGAACTCCGCCCTTCCGGAAACCCGAAATAGCCGTGTTTACGCAGCTCAAAGCATGTTTTACGACGCAGCCGCCGCCGCCGAAACAGTGTCATTTCCGGATCACCCCGTTACCTTTTCGGCGTTTCTTCCCCCCCTATATGGGGGGAAACGACAAATGAAAAACAAAGACTAAGAAGCGCAGCGATAGCGGCGGGTGCCGCGAGAGCTAACTTGGGTGGGAGGCGGCGGCCTTACCGGCAGGCGGCGGGGACATCGACAACCTCGCCACAGCCAGTGGGAGGCGGTGGCTGATTCTGAGGCAGGCCGCGCAAACTTCGTCCCCGGCCTATCTGAGGCAACACCTACCCCTGACCATTTCGATTCGCAGGCGGCGGCAACACCCCACCGGCCGCCTGCCGCGCAAGCCCGACCGTTTCGACCCGCAGGCCGGCTGCGGCAACACAACCCCTAACCGCCAAATGTGTTGTGCCCCAACACAACCCCTAACCCGCAGATGTGTTGTCCGGCAACGGGTTCCGCGGCACCGCGGGTCGATAAGAATTAGCCATGTGCCACAAGTGATGACGCTGGCCAAATCCCGTGAGCGGGCAGAGCGGGTTTTCGTGATGCGCGAGGTCGACCAGAAATCCTGGTCGCAGATGGCTTCGGCCCTCGGGTTCAAGTCCACGGTGCCGCACAGATGGCTTACGCCAGGTTTTTGCAACGCAACCCGCTGCCCGACGGGACCGCGGTGCGGGCCGGAATATTGGAGCGCAAGCGCTACACGCTGTCGCTCGCGGTGCGCTCGCTGGCCGCGGCGGCGGCCGACGGCAACCACCAGGCGGTGGCGCGGTTGGTCGACACTGTCACCAAAGCGGATGCCGAGCTGGCCCGGATGTACGGCCTGAGCCGCGAGCAGCTCGACGTGAACGTGACCCAGACACCCGCCGCGATTGTCGACCGGATGGAACAAGACCTGCTCGCGCTGGCGCGATCCAACACCAACATCATCGAAGCCGAGGTAGTCGAATGACCAGCACCACAGAAGACGTGATCAAGGCCGCCGCGTCGGTGGCCCGCGATGCCGCCGAGGGCCGGCTCGATCCGGCCGACCTCGAGCAGCAAGTCCTCAACGCCTGCCGCGAGCTCGTCGGTCAAGTGGTCGGCGAGGGGGATCCCCTCTGGCCCTTACAACTGGAGATCGCCACGTCGGTTTTGGCTTGCCACGGGATCGACTCGGCGACGCTCCGGGAGTGGCCGCGGTACAGCAGCGTTTCGAGGACACCGAGGCTAACGACATCCGATAGTGCGACCTGCCCGGCGACTCCCGGGCGAAGGTAGAACGTGGGCACGGAAACCCAGCCCGTACCGGGTGAAACCCATGGCCGCATGGTGCGGCTTACCGGCTGGCGCTTTTCGGGGAGGATCGCCTTAACCGTGAAAGCGGTCGTGACATTGGTAGCAGTCATAACTGGTGTGGTCACGCGGGATGTGCAGGACCGTGTTGCACCGCGGGCACCGGACCGCCCGCATACCCGGTGGTGCTTTCGGCAACCCCGGCTTGCGAATCAACACGATGATGATGCCGAGAACACCGAGCAGGGCCCCGAGCGCGAAGGACTTGGGCATGTCCAGGTTCTTGTGTTGCGCGATCGCCGCGCAGATGACGGCGCAAAAAAGGGCGGCGACGACGATGTTCTGCCAGCTCACGGCCGCATCGTAGATCCCGCCTTGGCCGCCGGGGAAGAGAGACCAGGTTGTGCTGCCGGGATCAACTCGGCGACGCTCCGGGAGTGGGCCGCGGTGCAGCTCGGTTCTAAAACACCGAGGGTAACGGCACCCGATAGCTCGCGCAGGTGTTTTCGATGCGTCCAGAACGTTACAAGCGCTTGCCGCGTTGGGCATCGGGTTGCGTTGCAGGTACCCCGGAACACCTCCCCCCACGGCCGGCGGCGTCGTGCCGGCCGTGGGCATCGGCGGGTGCTTGTCGGATCTGGCTCGCGGGAGCGGTGATCGGGAATAACCCAGTACGGTAAGTCATTGGCTATCCTTCATGATATTGTCCCGCTGTTCATAAACCCAACTTCCCAGTAGCAGCAGGTTCCGGTGCTTTCTCCGTAATACGTGTTGGTTGCGCCCCCCGAGTAGACGCCAGGCTGCAAGGTGTCGTCTGCTGAACAGGCAACCGTAAAGGTGAACCCCATAGAATTCCCGGCCGCCAGACCGCTCATGGGAATGAGCGGGCCACGCTGAACCATGCTGCCGTTGTGATAAAGGCACGGAGTGAATGCCGCTCCCGCGGTAATCTACCATCAGCACGATAGTCACACTGTAAACTCCGGAAACAGACACTTGAAGTTCATTGTTGTTGCCGGGTGTCGAAGTGTAATCAGCCGAAATCCATTGGTTGGTGTCAAAGAAACTATTGGGTAGAAGCTGCGCCCCAGATCCGATCGCGGCGGTCGGTGTGGTGCTGGCGGTGTACTGCCGGAACACCGACCCGACCACGGCTGCTGGCGGGTTGTCGTACACACCCCAGGAGGACACGGAGGCTGGGTAATCACCGGCCCCGGCAGAAGTCATCCAGAACCCGGAAAGCCTGTTGCTGGCTCCGTACTGACTGACCGCGCCAGAATCTATGCAGCTCAGGATCGGAATGCCGTTGCAGAACACGTTGAATTCAAGCAGGGTGGATGTTTCAGGGTTTCCGCACTCTAATTGGTAATCCCCAACGACCGGTGTGTATGGGATTGATTTAAGGACAGTGTTGACTCCCGCGACCCTGGCAAATAGATAGCCTGTGCCGTCATACATAGCGAAATAAACCATTGTGGTCATTGCGCTATTAGCGCGCCCTATGAGCGTGTTCTCGGTCGACCCTCCACCAAGTAGATTCAGTGATCCCAAAGTCATAGACACGACCTGATAGTCGGTGTCCGTGGGAGTGACGTAATTGACGTATGTAGTTCCCGACCCGCCGGGCGCATTCACTACTGCAGTGCCGCACTGATGCCGACATCAGATGTGCTATCCGAGAAAATCGACGGCAACGTTGAAGAATTCGGGTAGGAGGCGAAATTGATCAGAACATCCACACCGCTGGATCCGGATCCGGATCCGGTGATGTGTTCATTCAGCGCCGCAACATACTCGCCGGCAGCTTGTCAAGCCCATGGCATTGACCGCCTGCACGCTGGACCCGACCAGCGGGGAGCCTCCCAGCAGGTTGAAGAACCCGGAGAACGCCGACGAGACATCAGCGCCCAGGTTCTCGCCGCCCTCGACGACGCTCGTGACGTTGACGTTCGGGAAGACCTGAAGTGCCTGAGCGACAGCAGTATTCGAGTTCGGCGAATATCACCGTCCACAACAGCCTGTGCCACATCACTCTGCGCGGTGGCCAGGTGCTGATTGAACGCCCCACCGCTGCGGCCGGGCTGTTGTTGACGGTGCCGTTGCCGACAATCCCGTCGATAAGTTGTTGAAGCGCGCTCATGGGCGCAAGGTTGGACAGCGTCGTGTTAGTGGATGTGCCGATGGTCCACGGCAGGGTTTTCGGAAACACCGATCCCAAGCTCGATACGTAGCTTTCGACATCCGCCCCTAGGCTCGATAGCCCGAGCACACTGGAGACGATGGTGTTGCTGACGGTTCCGGTTAGTTGCGACCCGGCTAGGGTGACCCCGGAAGGCAGTCCGCCGCCGGACGCCAACCACGCTTCGATTCCCGAAGCGAGCCCGGTAACCTCGGACACCGCGAGCGTGGCCCCCGAAGGCAACGCCCCGCCGCCTGCGAGCCAAGACTCGATACCGGTAGCGAGTCCGCTAACTTCAGACACCGCGAGACTGACCCCGGAGGGAAGTGCTCCACCGGACGCCAGCCACGATTCGATCCCGGTAGCGAGTCCGGTAACTTCGGACACGGCCACGCTGACACCTGACGGTAGCGCTCCACCGCCGGCCAGCCACGACTCGATCCCTGACGCGAGTCCCGTGATGTCCGCCACCGCGAGGCTGACCCCGGACGGTAACGAGCCGCCGGACGCCAACCACGTCTCGATCCCGGTAGCCAGCCCGGTCAGACCGCCCACGGCCAGGGTGATCCCGGATGGCAACGCTCCGAGGGCCAGCCCGGCTAGCGCCAGCACTCCGCTGGTGCTCAGGTTGGTGAGGAAGCCCTCAAGACCGGTCGCGACCTCCCACGCGGTGTACTCAATCTCACCGGTGAGATCCAGGACTCCCGCGAGCAGGTTGAAGAAGTCCTGCAGGCCCGTCTCGCCGGCGCTCTCGGCGAGCTGGACACCGTTCTGCAGCAGACCCTGGATCAGGGAGACAACTCCGCCGATGGTGAGTCCGGTGACGCTGTCCACGGGTGTCGTCGATGACGTGGCAGTACTCCCCGCCGCCGCGGTGGCCTGCTGGAGCAGGGTGGCGAAGCCGTCGGCGCCGGCGAGCACGGTGGGCGTCATGGCCGGGCTGTGGGCGACCAGGCTGCCGAAGTTGTTGTCGGTCAGGACGAAGGACCCGATCCGCTGCTGGATGGGGTTCTCCAGCGCCGAGAGGCGCTGCTGGACCTGTCGGCCCATGCGGTGTCGGTCGTCACCGCCTTGCCGATCTGCACGCCGGTCATACCTGGCCTACCTCTTGTCCGACAACAGACGTGGTCTGTGACTGCCCGGTACCGATCTGCTGGAACTTGCCGATCTCGGTGTAGTTGGGCACCTCGGTCATGGTAGGCGCCGAGATATCACCGCGGCCGTGGAGACATGCCGAAATCGGCTGTCGCGCAGACAATCCCAAACAAGCGTAGGTGTTGTCGCCTCACCCAATGTGATGTGGAGGCCCGACCGGGATGCCGATTCCCGGCCCGACGTTCTGACAGAACGAGGTGCCCGGCGCGACTGCGCCAGGCGGTATCGCGGTGGGCGGCGCCCAGCTTGGCTGCCAGCTGTAGCAGCGCGCCCAGGTGCCGTTCGGCCGCGTCGGAGATTGGTCGCAGTACAAGTAGTTGCCGACGCTTTCGCAGCTCGAGAACGGATTGCCGGGATAGCCGCGGGCAGGCGCCGCGGTGGCACCCGCCGCGATGGTTGCGCCGATAGCGAGCCCCACCAGGATGGGCTTCACGGTGTTCATGCCGGTGACCGCCGAAGCAACCGGGCGACCGACGTCGAGATCCACCGGCCACCTTTCCGGTTGAACATCTCCGCGTCGTTGAGCACCTCGGCGATGGCGCCGGCCGTCATGCCCTCGTCGTGCAGGTGGCGCATCCGGCTCAGCACCGCCTGCTCGCGCTCGTCGGACACCAGCTCCTTGGATCCGTCGCCGCCGCGGTACCCGAACGGCGGCTGCCCGCCGGCATAGCCGCCGGCGGCCTTTTTGATGCGCCGCCCGGCCTGCACGCGCGCCACGATCATCGAGCGGTCGTACTCGTTGATCGCGGCGATGATGGTGCGGATCAGCTTGCGTTGCGGGTCGTCGGGGTTGTCGAGCAGCGCCTGCTCTTCGCTCGACGTGGAGAATAGCCGGGTGGCGCAGGCCGCCATCTCATCGATCGTCAGCTCGAGGTGAACCTGATCGCGCGTGAGCCGGCTCAGGTCGGCGACCACGACACCGCTGGCCTCACCGGCACAGCACCGGTCGACGAGGTTCTTCCAGCCGGGGCACCGAACGGCGCCAGCGTGCCGGAGACGTCCTCGATCACCTCGGCGATGATGCGGTGGGAACCGGCGGCCGCCCAGGCGGTGATGGCCTCCCGCTGGCGTTCGGGGCCGAAGGCCGCCAGCTGGTCCTTGGTCGAGGTGCGGATGTAGGCGATTACCTTCATGTTTCCATGCTACGACCGCTTGACCACGTATCGCAACAATTACTTATAAGTAACTGTTTCTCGAATTTGGTTTGCTGCAGGGACGCCATGACGGCTGCGCGTACCGCGCTACATCGGCCTGTCCTGCAGCGACACGCCCGAGCGCGGGGTGACAAAACGCCGTTGTTTGCTGAAGCCGCACCGTTGGTTCCTACCATCAAGCCGTGACACTCCCGGAGCCGCCGCACCTGCATGCGCTCGACCGCATGCCGGCCCCGTTCGAGGGGCTGCCGAACCCGCTTTCGAACCACCCCGGCGAGGTCCGCACGGCCCCACGTGAGGATGCGCGCGCTAGCCCTGCGCGGACGCTGCTCGGTGTGCGGCTGCGCTCTTACGACCGCGTGGCGGCAGTTCGCCGCCGACGACGCAGGCGAAAACGGTGTGTGGGTTTCAGGCGGCGTGGCTCCACAGCATCGATCATGCGCGCTTTTCGGCGCCCTGAACTGCCCTTGGCTTAGGGCCGCCAAGTCGCGAGGCCGCAAGTTCGGCCAACTCCGCGGCGCTATGACCATCCGGGGCTTCGCGCGCTGGGACTACCTTTGTCCGATTGGGGACCAGCTGTGGCTGAATTGGGCGTATTGGGACGAGATAGAGGCGATCGACTGCGGCGATTCCTGGCGTGACCTCGATGTGAACCTTCAAGAAGACGTCGACGTTTCCACGCGACTCGACATGCGACATCTGGACGAATACGTGCGGCAGGACAGGAAGCTGTTACGTGATGAGTCTGAGTGTGATCATCCTGAGTGTGTTGCAGAACGCCGCGCTTTCCACGACCAGCAGCGGAAACGGTCATGGGGACCGGCGGGGCTCTGGCTGACATAGACACCGTTGAGCTGATCGCCGATACCCGCTCCCGGGATAGCATTCCTGTGTCGCAGTATCGGTGCGAAAACGGTGAAGCCTGATTGCGGAAGGCGCTGTTGAACGCCGAGCGCCGCGGCATCGCCAGATCGCCCGCGATCGGAAGGGAGCTTCACCCGAGCGCCGTACTGTCCGGGGTATGGCGAACTACGGTCTCACCCGACACCACCGCAGCGGCGTTACCCGTCATCACCGCGGCGGCCACGTTTCCCATCATCGCAGCGTGACGCATCGGGCCTCGACCCATCACGGGGTGAACGGGGTCCCGCATCGCACGGTCAAGCACACCCTGCACCACTCGGTGGCACACCATCACGGCCGCAAGGGCCATAGCGTCGTGCACACGGTCAGCCGGCATCACTCGGTCAAGCACCATCACGGCCACTCGATGCGCTCTTTGCCGTGGGGCCACAGCGGCGATATGGGCGTTACCGCCGGTCACAGCGGCGGCCGCCGGCGTCGCGCCGTAGGTGCAGGATCCCGCCGCGGATACGGCAATGGCCACCGCAGCGGCGGCCGGATGTCCGCGATGCCGGTCGACTTCGACGCCGGGTTCGGCGGCCGGTTCGGCTTCTAGCGCCACCTTCGACTTCGGACAAAAGCAAAGGCCCCGACGTCGTGCCGGGGCCCTTTTGGGTGTGTGCTGGCTCAGCGCTAGCTGCAGCATCCGCAACACGGCGCATCCTCACAGCGGCCGCGCGCGTTCCGGGTCATCACCGCACCGCTATTGAAGCGGACCGTGATCACACTCGGCGCCGCGTCCCCGATACGACGGTCCGCCAACACGCGGGTATCGGTCCGCCTGTCCCACGGGCCCGTAAGTGGTTCGTTACGCGTCAAGCCATCGGCGTCGGCACAATCTATGCGGGCACACGTGACAGTCTTTGCAGCCTGATCCCAGTAGCCGCGCGCGCCGGCCGCGATCGCGGCGCCACATACCTTGCACGTACCCGCGTACCGTAATTCCATCCAACGCGAACCCGCGGCGCTCGAGCTCGAGCGCCGGTATGATCCGCGGCCGCGCCGATAGTTGGTTGCCACGGTCAGATCTCCTTTGCGCCGGTGATGACATAGGACACGGTGTCGTAATCGTCGGTCAGCTCCTGGCGGGCCCAATCGATTGCCTGTCCCACGAACGGCGCGCAGTGGATCACCGACCCGTCGACGGGTTGCATGGTGCCGCGTTCGGTGCGCCGGTAGTTGACCTGGAATCGGGTAGTGGTCGTCGGTGGATCCTCTCGTTAGTGGGTGTGGGTTAGAAGCGGAACGAGGACACACGGGCCCCGACACGACGTCGGGGCCGTGTGCTGGCTCAGAGCACGTGCCCGTGCTCGAGACGGTGCGCCTCGTGGCGAGGTGGTCCTGGCGCGGTGGTCCGCGTGGTGCAGCTCGCCCTCGGTGCAGCCTTCGAGGGTGTGGCAGTGCACCGCTACGGGCGAGGCGTTCAGTGTCGCGAGGGCGACGGCCGAGCCGGCTGTGAAAAGTCCGCTGGCGGCCAGTCCGATGAGTCCGGTGGCGAGCGTGCGAGTAATGGTCATGGTGTCCTCCTTGGTGGGTAGCGGCTCCGCGGTCCGGTGCTGCTACAGACAACAATAGTGACATACGGTGACATTCGCAACCTTTGAATGACATTCGGTGCGATATCCATCCGGTGGCGTCGCCGAGCTGCCCGGCGCCGGCGGGAGCGGTTCGCCCACCCCGGGGGGTGCAGAACCCACGCGCGCGAGCCCGCGAGAAATTTTTTCAGAAAATTCGGGATTCTTCTGGGGCACAACACATATGGCGGTTAGGGATTCAGCTGAACATATCGGTGACCTAGTGGCGATTGGCGACGGTACTGGTGCATAACCGCTGACCATGAGTACAGAGCCCTGGATCGACCGCGCGACGACAGGTCGCCGAGCACTTCGGCGTGACGCTTGCGCACCATCCGGCGCTGGACCAAGGACGGGCACGATTCCGCCCACCGCATGGGCCCGAGCTCGTTGCGCTATCGAGCTCGACGAGGTGGACGCGGCGCTGCGCAAGCCCCGGGCGCGTCCTCAGCAGTAGCGCACCGGCCCTGCCACACTGGGCCGCGTGAACCCCAGTGACCCGGTGCGCACACTGGCGGGCTGCGCTGCGCTGGCTGCGGCTCGGGCACGTCGCCGCCCGCGTTCACCGGCGGAGTTGGCGTGCCGGCTGATTCCGAAATACAAGGTCAGCCCGACAATCGCGTTGATCTCCGACGCCCTGTACCGCGCCATTACCCGCCCGGATCAGCGGATCTGCCTGTCGATGCCGCCGCGCTCGGGCAAATCGATGCTGGTGAGCCAGATCGGTGTGCTGTTCGCGCTGATGGAAAATCCGGACACCAACGTGATTCTGGCCAGCTATGCGGACTCACTGGCCTGGGAACATTCGCACGCGGCCCGGGTGCTGATCGCCGAGAACGCCGAACTGCTGGGGTTCACCCTCTCGGCGGACAAGCAGGCCGTGGGCAGGTGGAAAGTAGGCGCCGGACCCGATGGCATTCGCCGCCAGGGCGGCTTGCTGGCTGCGGGAATCCTGTCGGGAATTTTGGGGTTCGGGGCGAATTTACTGCTTATCGACGACCCTATCCAGAACCAGCTCCACGCTGATTCCGCCTCTCATCGCCGCCGTGTGGTGAACGAATTCAGATCCACACTGATGACCAGGCTGATGCCGGGCGGCAGTGTGGTCATCATTTCTTCGCGGTTCCACGAAAACGACCTGATCGGCACACTGATGGCCGAAGAGCCGGAGCGCTGGACTTACATCAACATTCCCGCGGTATCGGAAGCCGGCATTCCGGACGCATTGGACCGGCCGCCCGGCGTCTCCATGGTCTCCGCCCTGGGTCGCACCCCCGAACAGTTCGCCGACATCCGGCCTCCGTGGGCGCCAGCGCCTGGTACTCGCTGTTTCAGGGAGTCCCGTCATCGCCCACCGGTGGATTGGTAAGCGGGACTGGCTGGACCAATGGCGATTGCCTTGTGCACCCAAGCCATTCCGTGTTCACCGTAGTGGGGGTGGACCCGTCCGACAGCGGCAGCGGCGATCTCTGTGGGCTGGTGGCCGCGTCATGACCAGCGACGGCGTCGTGGCGGTCATCGCTGATCAGTCGCGCCCCCATGACCAGCGACCAATGGGCGAGGGCCGCGGTGGCGTTGGCCGTCGACGTCGGGGCATCCGAGATCGCTATCGAGTCCTTCGCGGCCCGGGAGACCTACCTCCGAGTCGCCCGCGAGGCGCTGGCACGATCCAAAACCCCACACCCGATACGGGTAACTGCTTGGCCCCCAAAGGGTTCCGGCCGCGGCCGGCGGTGACGCGGTGGCCCGCTCCGCGCCGCTGCTGCAGGGTCTCGAAACCGGAACGTGCCGGATCGCAGGCCATCTACCGGATCTCGAGGCGGCCGCAGTTTCTTGGCAGGCCGGCCAGCACCAGCCCGGATGCGCTGGCCGCGCTGGTCGTTGCTCATGACGTATTGACCCACAGCACGACCCAGGGCTGCACCATCATGGCGCCGGATCTGGGCGCGCGCTTGTCCGATCGGCCAGGCCGCGGCCCCCGTACGGCGGCGGTGACCTCGATCGAGGAGATCTTGCGCCAGCGCCGGCACCTGCCGGCCGTTACCGGGCCGCGACTTGGGCGGCCGCCGCTACCGTTGATGTGACCGACTAGCAGACAAGGCCTACGTTTATGTGGGATTGTCTGTGCGACAGTCGATTTCGGATCAGGGACAGTGGACGGCCCTCGGCCAAGGATGCTTTACTACGGACGTGACTAAAGCATCAAGTAGCTTCATCGCCGCCGATACCTGGCGCTCGCGTTCGATGACGTCGTGGAGAGCCAGGCTGGGAGTAATGGGGAGCCGTGGCGAAACCAGCGGGGCACGGGTGGCCGAATGCCAAGAGGCCCTGACCAATTGGCGGCTGCGCACGTTCCTGATCCAAGAATGCGGTTACACCGAGGCGCGCGCCGACGAGCTGGTTGACCTGGCACTTCAGACCTCCGGAGGGGCCGCGGTGACCAAAACTCCTGTCGGCCGCGGTCTTTCCGGCTTACCCCCACAGCCCGGGTCCCAGGAGGTGACATGACCACCACGCTGGTCACTAACGACGCCGTCGAATTCTGGCCGCCGGCCGTAAAAACCGCACCGTACGGGCTGTTTCACCATGTGAATTGGTGGCCGGATGCTCGAGATGAAGCTCAGGACGAGACCGACAGCGCGGTGGACCTGCAGGAGCTGCCCAACGCGCAGGAGCACTACCGACCCGGTGACGAAGGCGATCCGCTGCTCACCGCATTGGAGCAAGGTCGCGGTTGGTGCGACAGTGACCTTGACCCGCACGCCGACCGGTTCTTGCTGGGCGGAGTGCGTTTCCGGACGTTCAACTACGGGGAGTCGTCCAGCACGGGGACCTGGGATGGACCGTGGTGCAGTGAGCCCAGCTACCCTCCGTCGCAGACCAAGGGTGGCACGCGACCTGGTTTTCCGGCGAACTACGAGCCGGTCACGGCCTGGGCGTTCGACATGTGCGACCTCACCCCGTACAGCTACGTCGAGACGCAGATGCACGCCCAGCAGTGGCTGCGACTGACCGCGCCGAACGCCGTCGAGCAGGCGTTGGCTACCAGGATGCTCTCCGACGCCGGCACGCTGCCGTCGGCCGTAGATTTCACCACCGCACTGGGGCAGCTCGAAGGCGCGATCGCGCAGACCAACACCGTCGGTTACATCCACGCGGCCCCGGCCCTGGCGTCGGCGGCCTCGCGGTCCAGCCAGCTCGTCCGTCATCCGGACGGGACGCTAACAACCCATCTGGGCAACGTCTTTGGCGTGGTGGCACCGCAGTTCCGCGATCTCGTCGTCACCGTGGACGAAGGGATCGCCGAACTTGGGGATCTGGTGCGCCGCGCCGATGCCGCAGTTCGGGTCGCCCATCTGCCCACCATCGAAGACCGCAACGCCGCGCGCCGGCTGGTGCTGGATCTGACACCGCCGGCGCCGACGCGGCCGGCCATCACCAAAAATGACCTGGCGCGCGCCCAATGGGCAGCCGTGGTCGCCGACCCTGCCAAGCCGTATTCCGCGGCTTTGTCGCAGTTACTGGAGACCCACGCGGTCGTCGCCGGCCAGTCGGTTTCTGATTGCCTGTTGGCCGTGTTGAAGCGCATCGACGCGGCGGCGTTGTCCTTCGGCGCCGAATTGAGCGCATCGAGGCGGCGAAATCAAAGCCAAGCCCGGCTGTGGCGGCACCAGCGGTGTCACGCCGACAAAGCGTCCGGCCCGCGCCGAGCTAGTCGCGCCTGGGGGTGCCATTGCCATGAAACCGCCAACATCACCACATGATCGCCGGGGCCGCACGGGCATTCGGCATTACCGAAAGGATCAGATATGAGCGTTACTGCAGACATTCCGGCTCAGGCGCAGGGGTGGGTCGGACCGTGGGAGCCTCCCGCTCTCACCGGGTTGCCCGACACCGTGCGCTATTTCGACGGCCAGACGCACGTCGTACAGGTCGCCGGCGACCTGTACGTGCCCAGCTACCAGGTTCACGTGATCGCGCAAGGTGCCCAATATCCGGACGGGCGGGTTGACGAGAAGACGATCCGCGTGGACGGCGTATGCAGCGACGCGCCGCTGACTATCGAGCAGGCCCGCAAGCTGGCCACGGCACTGCTCGAGGCCGCCGACGAGGCGCAGGGGTGGGCGCAGATTGGCGGCCGCTAAGTACGCAGCGCCGCACAACTGAAATGGTCCCCGCCGGGCTGCAACCGGGCGGGGAGCACATAACAACAGAAGAAAGGTCACCAGCCATGACCCGTACGACGGACAATACTGCCTTGACGGCGCGCCGCAAGGCGCGCTGCCCGGATCGACTCGCCGAATCTTTTTGGATGGCGAGTAGACACCATGGCGAGCTGATCGACGCCGAATCAGTTGAGTGGACGGGTGGGCCACGCTGCACAGTTTTTTATCGCTGTCCATGTTGTGACGTCAGGGAGTGGAGCGAGAACGATTGGCCGGTCCTGCTAATGCTCGGCCCGGGCTGAGAGGCCGCTATGAACCGCCGCTACGACTGGTGGCTGGCGTCGACGCTCCGCGCCACACCGCCGGTCAGTTCAGCCCCAAGGGCATCCTGCTGACCGAGTAGTGCGCGGCATGACAACACCTGTTATCGATATCGACTATCGGCGGCCCGCCACTCTCCCCGCGGTTCGGTGACGGGTTGTGAGTGCCCTAGGGCATGATCAACCCATGCCGTCGATACCGGCACCCGTGGAGACGTCGGTGCTCCGCTGGGCGCGCGAATCGTGTGGGCTGAGCGAGCTCGCGGCCGCCCGAAAGCTCAACTTGCCCGATGACCGGGTGACGGCATGGGAGACAGGCGAAGCGGTCCCGACTATCGCCCAACTGCGCAAGGCCGCCGAGGTTTACAAGCGCTCGTTGGCGGTGTTCTTCCTCTCCGAACCGCCGGAGGGGTTCGACACCCTGCGCGACTTCCGGCGGCTCGACGGTGCCGACGCCGGGCGCTGGTCTCCCGATCTGCATGAGGAGTTCCGGCGCGCGCACACGCAGCGCGAATTTGCGCTGGAGCTGGCCGAGACCGAGGAGCGCGAGATACCCGTTGCCTGGCGCGTCCCGGTGTCGCCGGACGACGGCGACGCCGAGATTGCGGCGCGCATCCGCGCGGCCCTCATCGACGTCGGACCGCTACCGATACCGCCCAACTCTCCCAGTCCCTATGAGCATCTGAATTCGTGGGTCTCGGCCATCGAGGCGTCCGGCGTCATGGTGCTGGCGACGCGCGGCGGCAAGGTGGCCGTGGACGAAATGCGTGCCATGTCCCTGTACTTCGACGCGCTGCCGGTGATCGTGCTCAACGGCGGCGACTACCCCCGCCCGCGTCTGTTCTCGCTGCTGCATGAGTTCGCGCACCTGGTGTTGCACACCGAGGGGCTGTGCGACGTGGTAACCGACGACCGGCCACGCACCGCGAACCGGACGCTGGAGGCACGGTGCAACGCCATCGCCGCCGCCGTGCTAATGCCCGCCTCCGAGGTGCGCACAAGGCCGGAGGTCATCGCTCGCACTGATATTCCGGCATCGTGGACTTACGACACACTGCGGCCGGTCGCTGCGCAGTTCGGTGTCAGCGCCGAGGCGTTCCTGCGACGACTGTCCACGCTCGGCCTGGTGCCCGTTGACCTCTACCGTCAGCGCCGCGCCGAGTTCATCGCCGCGCATGACGAAGAGGCCGACCGCAACCGCGCGTCGGGCGGCAACTGGTACCGCAGCGCGGTGCGCGACCTCGGCAAGGCCTATGTGCGCGCCGTCACCGACGCATACCGCCGCCGCGTGATCGACAGCAACACCGCCACCATCTACCTGAACGCCAAAGTGAGCCAAATACCCCGCCTGGCCGAGTCGGCCGAGTTGCGGAGCGTGGTTTGACCGACGTGCTCTACTCCTTCGACACCAGCGCCATCCTCAACGGGCGGCGTGACCTGTTCCGGCCCACGGTCTTTCAGACCCTGTGGGTCCAGATCGAGGACGCCATCGTGGGCGGTCAGATCCGGTCGGTGGATGAGGTGCGGAACGAACTGGACAGGCGCGACGACGACGCAAAGCGATGGGCCGTCGCGCAAGGCGACCTGTTCGTTCCGCTCGAACTCCCGATACAGCAGAGCGCAGCCCAGATTCTCCGCCTGCATAAGAACCTCGTGAAGCAGGGCGGCAGGCGAAGCGGCGCCGATCCGTTCGTGATCGCACTCGCGATGGCCAACCAGGGCACGGTGGTTAGCGAGGAGACCGCGAGCGGCAATATCGACAAACCCCGCATCCCCGATGTCTGCGCCGCTATTGGTGTGCCATGCCTGACCTTGATGGATTATATCGAGGCGCAGGGCTGGACATTCTGAATTGTGGCCCGGCGGCGGCATGACAGTATCTGCGGCTTATGGCGCGCCGGTGGCCCAGGTCTACAGCAGGTCAACCTCCGATGTGATGGTCCGGCTGGAGTCCAAACGGGAGCTTGCTCGCATCAGTAACCTCGCATCGCTGGCCACCCGGTGAGTAGGAACCCGGTACATTCCCGGAGCTCGGTTGCCAAGTCCAGCAGCGCTGCCAAGTGCCGTCCGGACGGATCGGGCCGTCGCAGTACAGAACCGAGTTGAACAAGCCTGCGCTCTCGCAATTCGGCATCGGGTCGCCTGGGTAGGCGGCGGCGACGGGGGCGACGAACACAGCAAAAATGATCGCCGTGGTCACCGCTGCCAGCGCCATCGCGCAGCGAGGGGTCATCGTCATTGAGCCTCCTTCTGCGGTTGTCGAACCGTCAGGGCGTCGGTGTGGGGGTGTCGAGTTGTTCCAGCGGGGCGAATGCGAACGAGCCTGGCGGGGCTTGCCAAAGGACACGGTCCCCGTCGGCAGTCACCTCAATCTTGACGTTGTGGTCGATCCCCTTGGCACTGCGGACCACGGCCATGCCGTCGTACTCGTTGCCGCTCTTGTTGATGACATCAACGGTTTGGACTTGAAGGTGGTACGGGGAGAGGTCGGAATCGGTACTGAGCTGCCGCTGCATCGATTCCTTGACCATGGCGCTGATGTCTGTGCTGCTCATGTGGTGGTCTGATGAGTCTTTGAAGAACAACGACGACAGGATGTGCCACCCGAACGCAATTATCACGATGGCGGCGGCGATGCGTAGCGCGATCCACACATGGGACTTGCGAATGGTGAACGTCCCGTTGTCGGAGTCCTTGGATGGGGATGGCGGCGGGGTGCCTGCTCTTTTGGGGTCGTTTGGCTGCTCGCTCATGGTCATAACCCCTGGCGGATCGTCGGGTAGGGAGGCACCATTTTGGTCTTGCACGAGAAGGTGTTGTCAAGGGTCCTCCGTGCTCGTTTGCGCTGTCTCGCATCCGTCCGCGCGAAACACCAACGGTGGGGAGACCGCGGTGACTACCTGGACAGGACGTCCGGGACACACTGCCTGGGATAACGCGCCGATGTTGTTCACACGTTGTGCATCAGGAGCTGAAAACGCTCTGACCTGGTAGTCCCGGCTGGCATCGAACCAGCGACCTTCCGCGCGGTTGACTCATCCCATCAACTGAGCGACTACGGTCGCGCCGAGGTTCCAACACGCCCCGATGTCGGCCTTACTCGGCTTGCCCATCACACCAGCGGTCGGCGGTTCGATACCGTCCGCGCCCACCAGCGAAATAACCAGGTAGAGACCGGTTTCCGGTATCTGACGGAGGCTTCTGCCGAACCCCCGCTAGGCCAGCAACTAGGCCAAGGGATCCGTGGCCTAGTTGCTGGCCTTGTTGTCCGCAGCGGCATCGCTCGTCGCCGCATAGCGCCGCTCATCACCCGACGCGTCGGCCTCCGCGATCATGTCCTCCCACGGCCAGCGCACCGTGGCGAAGCGGCGGTAGAGAAGCAATTGGTGATCGACAACCCGAACCCTGCCCTCGGCATAGGAAAGCACTAAGCCCCGCCCCCGGAATCGACTTGGAGTCGTTCGATGTTGCCGAGCGCCGTTGTGAGGTTGCCCCGTTGGATGCGCTCCTCGCGGGGCGTGCGCGACGGCGTAGATGTCCTGCTGCGAAATCCCGCCGATCAGTTTGTCGTCCGGCTCGTCGAGCACTGCCGCCATGGCGTGTGCGTAAATGCCCGTGGCATTGTTCCGCCTGCGGATGCCGTTGGCCACGTCCTGCGCGAATTTCTGGTACACGGTGTTGAGCTCTTCGGCGTAGAACATCGCGGCGGCTTCGACGTGGGCCACGTCAGTCACACTCTGCTTCGCAAACTTGCGCTCGACGATCCCGGCGGCGTCCAACGTGTCGATGGTGATGCGCTGCAGGATTCCGGCATTGCCGTAGCTGATGCTGACAAGCTTCTCGCGAACCTCATGGGACATGGAGACGTTCAGCGCCTCGCACCCCCGGTCGAGGATCTTGCGTAGATCCGGCTCCGTCCAAACGACCCGACACCTCACGGACACGCCCCGTCAGGTCGGAGTTCAAGTTGAACAGCAGGTTGTTGTCGCTCCAGACGCCGACCACCACTACGTACAGGCCGAGGTCCCACATCGCCTTCAGATCGAAGGCGAACTTCTGGCGCTCGGCCTGGTCGAGGTAGTGGAAGTCCTCGATCACCAACCGTCGGCCGGACTCCTTGATGAGCTCGCAGATGAAGTCGAGGTCGTTGATGTTGTGACAGGAGCGATTCTGTCGTGGTCTCGCTCGCCCTCTCGCCCTTGATCCCGAGCTTCGCCTTCACCTTGCCGATCAGGTTGATGCCGAGTTCGGTCTCGCCCTCGACGGTGCCCTCCAGCGTTTTCGACTTCTTTGTGCTGGTCTCGAGCTTCACGCCGAGCTGGCCCAGTGCTTCACGGTAGATGTCGATGACGGTCTTCTCGAGACGGCACTGGATCTTGATGGGGTCGTGGAGGATTCGCTGGCGCAGCCATGACTTCCCGCTCTTCGACGCGCCGCGGATCGCGATGTGGTTGTCGCGCTTCAAGTAGGACGCGATCTTCGAGTCGAGGTCGCCTCGGTCGACGTATGAGTCCTTCAGGATCTCTCTCGACACGCCGAACACCTCGGTGGACTGCTTGGACATGAACCTGACGATAGTCAACGCACCCGACGGCCTACCGCCAGCGGACGACCAAGTTCGCGCACAGCGGAACTGCGATTAGATGATCGTGCGCGAGCGGCCCAGCAGCGCATCGCCCGCCGAGGCCAGCGCGTCGTCATAGACATGCCCGTACACCCGCAGCGTGATCGCCGGGTCATGCCCGAGCCACTTGGCCGTCGCCGAAGGTGTGGTGCCGCCGTCGAGCAGCATCGTGGCCGCGGGCCGACGGCGTGGTGCCGCCGTCGAGATCCCCGACGTAGCCCGAACGTGCATTCGACTGGCTGCGTTTTGGCTACATCTTCGGTTCATCGCAGTTAATCAGTGTGATGTGGGTTGATCGCGATACGGCAGGCAGCGTGGCCTTTTCGACTATCGACCGAGATGGTCACCGATGGGTGATCACCAGGTCGGGCTTATGGCGCGCGGCCAACTCGACGGCTTCCTGGCCGTCGCCCGCCTCGCCGACGATTTCGTAACCCTCCTCTCGCAGCATCTCGGCCAAGTCCAGTCGGATGAGCGCTTCGTCTTCCGCGATCAGGACCCGGCGCGGCACAGCGGCGTCGGCGTCGGTCGTGGGGCCTGTCATGACGGACATTGTGTCGTGGACGGCTGCGACCAGCCACGTCGGGGGGCGGTGAGAACCGTCGATCTCACCGATCCTCTATGGTGGGAGGCTGCCTTAAGGTAGGGAACCGCCCCGCCTTTCAAGCCCTCGTATCCCAACTGGCAGAGGAAACGGATTCAAAACCCGTCCAGTGTGAGTTCGAATCTCACCGAGGGCACCCCGCATGCGGTCAACGTTGGTGCAGGTAACGGCTTATCGCGGCGGCGCTAACCAGTCTGTTTGCCGCCCTTGGCTGCAATTTGGCTGCATCCACCCCGAAGACGGGCTCCTGAGAGGCGCTGGTCGTGGGCGTCGGCGACCGCCTCGGCGTCCCGGTCGAACAGGTCGGCGTAAGTGTCCAAGGTCATCACCGCCGACTTGTGCCCGAGCATCCTCTGCACCGCCTTGACGTTCGCACCCGCCGACACCGCCAGCGACGCGGCGGTGTGGCGAAGATCATGCGGGGTGATGCGCGGGAACACCGCCGTCACCGGTTCGCAGTCAGGGTGCGCCTGGCGCTCAGCCTCCCGGGCCGTGTCGGCAGCCACGATGCAGCGCGTCACCGCCCCGTCGAACCACGTCTTTGCACCCGGCGACTTCGCGTAGCCACCGCCGGCAGCCGGGAACATGATGCCCTCGCGCCCTTTACCTCGACAGGCCGCCGCGAGCGGCTCGACGAGGAATCGCGGGAACGGGATCGACCGGCGCTCGTGCGTCTTGGGCGTCCCGACTTCGATGACGCCGCCGACGTTGACGGCATTGCGCCGCACATGGATACGGCGGCGCAGGGTGTCGACGTCAGCGACGTGCAGCCCGGCCAGCTCCCCCCACCGCAGGCCGCAGTAGGCCAGCAGCAGAACGATGACGCCCTTGTCCAGCCCGGCCTCGCCGGCCAGCTCCCACACCTGGGCGTCGGTCAGGTAGTCGTGCTCGCCCTTCACCTTGCGCGGTAGCTTCACCCCGCGCGCCGGGTTGGTCAGCAGCCGGCGATCCGTACCGCGTCGTCGAGAATCTTCGCCAGCACGTCGTAGCTGCGGCGCACGGTGACTGGCCCGTGGGCGCGCCTGGTGACCGTGCCGTCAGCGGCCTTGACCTCGCGCCCCATGTTCGACACCCACGACTGAATCGCGCTGTGGCGAATGTCGGACAGCTTGACCTTGCCCCACTTCGGCTGGACGTGCACGCGCCACGCAACCTCTTCGACGCGCCGGCTTGATGGCTTGAGATGGGTACGGCGCGCCAGCCACCCTGGCCCGAGGTCGCCGATTGTCACCTTGGCGTCGGCGGGGTCGATGTACTCGCCGCGCAGCTTCGACACGTGCACGGTGGCCGCAAAATCCTCGGCCTCGCGTTTGGTGGTGAAGCCGCGCCGCTGCGTCACCCGGTTCCCGGGCGTGCGGTACTGCACCCGCCAGCGCTCCCCCTTGGCGGTCGCGTATTTCGTGATGCTAGACATGTCAGCCGTCCTCTCGAGAGCTGGTGCGAGGGGTGCGTGGCCGGCGGAGTTCATCACGGCCGAGGGCGTCACCGCCGAGAAGGTCGTTGGGTCTTTGCACCGCTTGATCCACACCTTGATCGTCTCCGGCCGAGGTTCCCA
>CAWKKH010000016.1:0-615455 GCA_963850135.1 uncultured Actinomycetota bacterium
GCCCTATTCAGACTCGCTTTCGCTACGGCTACCCCACACGGGTTAACCTCGCGACATGTCCCTGACTCGCAGGCTCATTCTTCAAAAGGCACGCCATCACCCCACAAAGGAGGGCTCTGACGGATTGTAGGCACACGGTTTCAGGTACTATTTCACTCCCCTCCCGGGGTACTTTTCACCATTCCCTCACGGTACTAATCCGCTATCGGTCATCAGAAAGTATTCAGGCTTACCGGGTGGTCCCGGCAGATTCACAGCAGATTCCACGGGCCCGCTGCTACTCGGGAACACCACACAAGGCAGGCGTCGGGTTTTCACGTACCGGGCTCTCACCGTCTACGGCAGGCCATCCCAGGCCACTTCCGCTAACCACGACACTTTCTCACTGCCCTCCAGGGGTAGCCTAGAAACATGGGTCCCACAACCCCGCACACACAACCCCTACCCGGTATCACATGCATGCGGTTTAGCCATCATCCGCTTTCGCTCGCCACTACTCACGGAATCACAATTGTTTTCTCTTCCTACGGGTACTGAGATGTTTCACTTCCCCGCGTTACCTCCCGCACCCTATATATTCAGATGCGGGTAACACGACATAACTCGTGCCGGGTTTCCCCATTCGGACATCCTCGGATCAACGCTCGGTTGGCAGCTCCCCGAGGCATATCGCAGCCTCCCACGTCCTTCATCGGCTCCCGATGCCAAGGCATCCACCATGCGCCCTTAAACACTTACAACACAAAACAATTGAAAAATGAATCAAAATTGCACATCAACACACAACAACAACCCCACCCCCGAAGAGCACGAGCCACATCTTGCGCGCTAGATGCTCGCAACCACTATCCACAAATCAAACACCACACCCCACCACCAAGATGGAGCGAACAACACGCCCTCCCACCCCGACACAGTGGCCAGGGACAACAGCGGGCCTGTTGTCTCAAAGCCCAACAGTGTGTCTGGCAGCCGCCCACCCCCCGACAGCAGGCCAAGCACACCGACGAAGTGTTTGTTGTGCACCAGAACCCGACACCCACTACAGGCACAGGCCCATCCAACGAATCGCTCTGAACACCGAACCCCACCGATTGCGGGCCGGCTCAGTCTCGTGGTGCTCCTTAGAAAGGAGGTGATCCAGCCGCACCTTCCGGTACGGCTACCTTGTTACGACTTCGTCCCAATCGCCGATCCCACCTTCGACGGCTCCCTCCCACAAGGGTTAGGCCACCGGCTTCGGGTGTTACCGACTTTCATGACGTGACGGGCGGTGTGTACAAGGCCCGGGAACGTATTCACCGCAGCGTTGCTGATCTGCGATTACTAGCGACTCCGACTTCACGGGGTCGAGTTGCAGACCCCGATCCGAACTGAGACCGGCTTTGAAAGGATTCGCTCCACCTCACGGCATCGCAGCCCTTTGTACCGGCCATTGTAGCATGTGTGAAGCCCTGGACATAAGGGGCATGATGACTTGACGTCATCCCCACCTTCCTCCGAGTTGACCCCGGCAGTCTCTCACGAGTCCCCGCCATTACGCGCTGGCAACATGAGACAAGGGTTGCGCTCGTTGCGGGACTTAACCCAACATCTCACGACACGAGCTGACGACAGCCATGCACCACCTGCACACAGGCCACAAGGGAACGACATCTCTGCCGCGTCCTGTGCATGTCAAACCCAGGTAAGGTTCTTCGCGTTGCATCGAATTAATCCACATGCTCCGCCGCTTGTGCGGGCCCCCGTCAATTTCTTTGAGTTTTAGCCTTGCGGCCGTACTCCCCAGGCGGGGTACTTAATGCGTTAGCTACGGCACGGATCCCAAGGAAGGAAACCCACACCTAGTACCCACCGTTTACGGCGTGGACTACCAGGGTATCTAATCCTGTTCGCTCCCCACGCTTTCGCTCCTCAGCGTCAGTTACTGCCCAGAGACCCGCCTTCGCCACCGGTGTTCCTCCTGATATCTGCGCATTCCACCGCTACACCAGGAATTCCAGTCTCCCCTGCAGTACTCTAGTCTGCCCGTATCGCCCGCACGCCGAGAGTTAAGCCCTCGGTTTTCACGAACAACGCGACAAACCACCTACGAGCTCTTTACGCCCAGTAATTCCGGACAACGCTCGCACCCTACGTATTACCGCGGCTGCTGGCACGTAGTTGGCCGGTGCTTCTTCTGCAGGTACCGTCACTTGCGCTTCGTCCCTGCTGAAAGAGGTTTACAACCCGAAGGCCGTCATCCCCCACGCGGCGTCGCTGCATCAGGCTTGCGCCCATTGTGCAATATTCCCCACTGCTGCCTCCCGTAGGAGTCTGGGCCGTATCTCAGTCCCAGTGTGGCCGGACACCCTCTCAGGCCGGCTACCCGTCGTCGCCTTGGTAGGCCATCACCCCACCAACAAGCTGATAGGCCGCGGGCCCATCCCACACCGCAAAAGCTTTCCACCACAAGACATGCGCCTCGTGGTCATATTCGGTATTAGACCCAGTTTCCCAGGCTTATCCCGAAGTGCAGGGCAGATTACCCACGTGTTACTCACCCGTTCGCCACTCGAGTATCTCCGAAGAGACCTTTCCGTTCGACTTGCATGTGTTAAGCACGCCGCCAGCGTTCGTCCTGAGCCAGAATCAAACTCTCCAAACAAAAACAACCCATCTCGAGAGACAGGTGAATTCGAATCAGAAAAATCTGATCTAACAAAAAGACACCAAAAACTGGCATCCAAAAAATGCGACCACACCCGCCCACGGGGAGTGTTTAGGTGCGGTCAAAAAAACAACAAAAATAAAAACACCAAACACACTATTGAGTTCTCAAACAACACTCTTACTTGCATTTCTGCCCGTTTCGGGGCAACCCTACCAGCTTAATACAGATCCGGCAGGAGAGTCAAGCCCGGGTTTTCGTTCACCGTTGTGGTGGCCGCGCCGTCGGGCGTTGTTAGGAGCATACCCTGTCGATCTCAGCTCCCAAAATGCCCAGGTTCTCAACGAATAACGGGTAGCCGCGATCGATGTGGAACACGTCGTGGACCTCGGTGTCGCCGTCGGCGACCAGGCCCGCCAACACCAGGCCCGCGCCGGCGCGGATGTCCGAACACCACACTGGGGCACTCGACAGCTGGGGCAGACCCCGAATAACAGCGTGGTGGCCGTCGGTGCGGGCATCGGCACCCAGTCGGATCATTTCTTCAACGAACCGGAATCGTGCCTCGAACACGTTCTCCGTGATCATCGACGTGCCGTCGGCGATCGACGCCAAGGCGATCGCCATCGGCTGCAGGTCGGTCGGAAATCCGGGAAAAGGTAGGGTCGCGACGTTGACGGCCTTTGGCCGCTCGTACTGGCTGACCCGGAAACTGCTGTCGGTCTGTGTGACGGTGGCACCTGCGTCGTGCAGCTTGTGCAGCACCACCTGAAGATGCGCCGGATCGACGCCGGTCACTGATATGTCCCCACGGGTGATGGCAGCCGCGATGCCCCACGTCGCGGCGACGATGCGGTCGCCGATGACGCGGTGCTCGGTCGGGTACATGCGTTGCACCCCGGTGATCGTTATCGTCTGCGAACCCGCACCTTCGACCTGGGCGCCCATCTGGTTCAACATCGTGCACAGGTCGACGACGTCGGGCTCGCGCGCCGCATTGTGAATCGTGGTGACACCCTCGGCCAGCACCGCAGCCATCAGGATGTTCTCGGTGGCCCCTACAGAGGGGAACTCCAACTGAATCTCCGCGCCGCGCAACGTATCTGCGTGAGCCACCACGCACCCGTGCTCGATATTGCATGTCGCACCCAGTTGCCGCAGGCCGGCCTGGTGCATATCCAACGGACGTGAGCCGATGGCGTCACCGCCGGGAAGTGCGACCTTTGCCCGCTTGCACCGGCCGACCAGCGGCCCCAATACGCAGACCGAGGCCCGGAACTGCCGGACGGCGGCGAAGTCGGCGTCATACTTCGGCTCGTCGGGCGAGGTGATGCGCGCGACGTCGCCGTCGAGTTCGACGGTGGCGCCCAGTCCACGCAGCACCTCCGCCATCAATGGCACGTCGAGGATGTCGGGGCAGTTGGTGATCGTGCTGGTGCCTTCGGCCAATAACGTGGCTGCCATCAGCTTGAGCACGCTGTTTTTCGCGCCGCCGACGGCGACTTCGCCGGACAACCGGTTACCACCGGTCACCACGAAACGATCAGCCACCCGCGCCAGTCTAGTGATGCGGTATCGGGTTGCCAGTCAGTGCGGTCGTCGGCCGAGTACGGTTTCCTCATGGCAGTGCACTTGACCCGCATCTATACGCGCACGGGTGACGACGGAACCACGGGCTTGAGCGATTTCTCGCGGGTCCCGAAGAACGACGCGCGCCTGGTGGCGTACGCAGATTGCGACGAGGCCAACTCCGCGATCGGCGTCGCGATCGCCCTGGGCCAGCCCGATCAGGAATTTGCGGGTGTGCTGCGCCAGATCCAAAATGATCTGTTCGACGCCGGCGCGGATCTGTCGACTCCTGTGGTGGAAAACCCCAAGTACCCCCCGCTGCGGGTCACACAGCCTTACATCGATCGCCTCGAGGGCTGGTGCGACACCTACAACGAGCCGCTGCCGGCGCTGAATTCCTTTATCCTGCCTGGTGGTTCGCCGCTATCCGCGCTACTGCAGGTTGCCCGAACTGTGGTACGTCGAGCCGAACGGTCGGCGTGGGCAGCGGTCGACGCTCACCCCGAGGGGGTCAGCGTGTTGCCGGCGAAATATCTGAATCGGCTCTCGGATTTGTTGTTCATCCTGGCGCGGGCGGCCAACCCCGACGGCGACGTGCTTTGGAAACCAGGCGGGTAACCGGCGGGTAACCGGGGCCAGGGGCCTGCAGGCCGCGACATCGAGCCTGCGCGTAGAGCGTAATTCAAGCGAAAATCGCGCCCTCACAGCCGTTTCGGTGCCGCGAACGGCCGAGACTAGACGCCGCGCCGCCGCGCCCGCGGCGAAGGGCGGGACTCCAGCCACGACTGGAACGCGGTGAATGCGCCCTGATCGAGCGCGATCTCGTAACCCGACCTGCGCTCCTGGGTGGTGTCACGCAGTTCCAGCACGACGATCTTGTCGGTCATGATGTCGAACTCGTCGCCGCGCGGGGCGCGACGGGCCACAATCTCCAGGCCCCGTCGGCTTAGCCGACGATCCGGCCACAACCGCAGGCTGGACAGCCGATAGAACGCCGCTTCGCCGCCGCGGTAACGGATCACACCGTGACGCCAACCGTGCCCTCCGACGGCCGGAATATCCCGCATGATTGCCGCGGTTCCACCCTGCCGAAGTTTCCACAGCCGATAACTCAGGGCGACGACAGCCACCCCTAACACGGTGACGAGCACGACCATGGCGATCATGGGCGCGCTCATCGCCGATTAGTCAATCGCGCCGACGGCGCGCAATCTGGCGCGTCCCCTGGCGGCTGTGCGGGGATCGTCGGACTCGGCGTCCGATCGCGCAGCACTCTCGTCGATCTCCGACTCGAACTCGGCCGATTCGGCCAGAACGGTGACTCGTTCTTCGGTCACCGACATAAAACCGCCATCGACCGCGATCCGCAGATCGTCCTGGCCTTCCCGCTCGACGCGCACCATGGCGTCGTCGACCAGTTGGGCCACCAGCGGAATGTGGTGGGGCAGGATGCCGATCTCGCCAACGGTGGTGCGGGTGAATAAGAACGTCGCCTCACCCGACCAGATCTTTCGGTCGACCGCGACGATCTCAACGTTCAATTCTGCCATGCCACATCACCTTTTCAGACCTTGCGAGTCACGCCGGAAGCTAGAGCTTGACGCCAAAGCTCTCGGCTTTCTTAGCCAAGTCGTCAAGTCCGCCGATCAAGAAGAAAGCCTGCTCGGGCACGTGGTCGAACTCACCCTTGCACACGCGGTCGAACGACTCGATCGTCTCCTTCAACGGAACCGTCGAACCCGGCTGGCCGGTGAACTGTTCGGCAGCCATCATGTTCTGCGAGAGGAACCGCTCGATGCGCCGGGCCCGGTTGACCAGCTGCTTGTCCTCCTCGGACAGCTCGTCGATACCGAGGATCGCGATGATGTCCTGAAGGTCCTTGTAACGCTGCAGGATTCGGATGACTTCCTGCGCCACGCGGTAATGCTCGTCGCCGACGACAGAGGGGTCGAGGATGGTCGAGCTGGACGCCAGCGGGTCCACCGCGGGGAAGATACCTTTGGAGAACACCGACCGCGACAGCTCGGTGGTGGCGTCCAAGTGCGCGAACGTCGTCGCCGGCGCCGGGTCGGTGTAGTCGTCGGCAGGGACGTACACGGCCTGCATCGAGGTGATCGACTTGCCCCGCGTCGAGGTGATGCGCTCCTGCAGCTCGCCCATCTCGTCGGCCAGTGTGGGCTGGTAACCCACGGCCGACGGCATCCGCCCGAGCAGCGTCGACACCTCCGACCCGGCCTGGGTGAATCGGAAGATGTTGTCGATGAACAGCAGCACGTCCTGGCCCGCTTCGTCACGGAACCACTCCGCCATCGTCAGCGCGGAAAGTGCGACTCGCATACGGGTGCCGGGCGGCTCATCCATCTGACCGAATACCAGCGCGGTGTCCTTGAGCACGTTGGCCTCTTGGAGCTCGACCCACAGGTCGTTGCCCTCGCGGGTGCGCTCCCCCACGCCGGCGAATACCGAAGTACCGCCGAAGTTACGCGCGATGCGGTTGATCATCTCCTGGATCAGCACCGTCTTGCCCACGCCGGCGCCGCCGAACAGCGCGATCTTGCCGCCACGCACATACGGGGTAAGCAGGTCCACCACCTTCAGGCCGGTCTCGAGCATCTCGGTGCGAGGCTCCAGCTCCTCGAAGGGTGGCGGCTTGCGGTGGATCGACCAGTGCTCGAAGTCTTCTCCGTATCCCGGCTTGTCCAGGCAGTGACCGAGAGCGTTGAAGACGTAGCCCTTGACGCCCTCGCCCACCGGCACCGAGATCGAGGCACCGGTGTCAACGACCTCGGTGCCGCGTACCAGCCCGTCGGTGGGCTGCATCGAGATGGTGCGCACCAAGTTGTCGCCGAGATGGTTCGCCACCTCGAGCGTGAGGGTCTTTTTGAGTTCCTCGAACGCGATCTCGGCGTGCAGCGCGTTGAATAGCTCCGGGACGGAACCTCGTGGGAATTCGACGTCGACGACGGGCCCGGTGATCCGTACTACCCGGCCGCTGGTCTCGCTCTTTGTCGACTTGTCGGTCTTTTCAGCAGTAGTCATCGTTTTCTTCGCTTCCTCGTGGGTCTACCTAGCGCGCGTCGGCCAGCGCATTTGCGCCACCGACGATTTCGCTAATCTCCTGGGTGATCTGGGCCTGCCGCTCGCGGTTTGCCTCCAGCGTCAGGGCTTTGATGAGATCGTCGGCGTTGTCGGTGGCCGACTTCATCGCCCGTTGCCGCGATGCCAATTCCGACGCCGCGGATTCGAGCAGCGCCGCATACACGCGAGTGGTCACATATCGCGGCAGCAGCGCGTCGAAGAGGGTCGTCGCATCCGGCTCGAACGAGTACAGGGTGTGCGGAACGTCGGGTTCCTCGGTGTATTCCACCACCATCGGGGCCATCCGGCGGGCCTCCGTGGACTGCGACAGCATCGACTTGAACTCGGTGTAAACGATGTGTAGCTCGTCAACACCGTCGCCGCTGTCCGACTGCTCCTCACCATTGCCACCGCTGCCGCTCATGAACGTGTCGACCAGGGCCGAACCGATCTCGGAGGCCTTCTCGTAGGTGGGTTGTTCGGAGAATCCCGTCCACGATTCGGTGATGGTCCAGTTCCGGAACGTGTAGTAATTCAACGCTTTACGACCGACGGTGTAGAGCACCGGCGTCTTGCCTTCGGACCGCAGCAGCGAAAACAACTCCTCCGAGCGGCGGAAGACGCTGGAGTTATAGGCGCCACAGAGACCGCGGTCGGAGGAAACCACCAGGACGGCGGCCCGCTTCGGTTCCGCCCGCTCGACGAGCAACGGATGGTCGAGAGCGGCCTCGCCGGCCAACGTGGTGAGCATCTGGGTGATTTCGTCGGCATATGGGCGGGCCGACTGCAACCGGCTCTGAGCCTTGGCGATACGCGACGTCGCGATCAGCTCTTGGGCCTTGGTGATCTTCTTGATCGAGCCGGCGGAGCGAATCCGTCCGCGTAATTCGCGAAGTGTGGCAGCCATAGCGTGCTACTTCTTTTTCTCTTCAGGCGCCGGCTTGTTCACCTTCACCGATTCCTTACCCAACTCGTCCTCGTCGAGCGGCTCGACGTGCTCTTCGGGGACAACCGATCCGCCGCCCGTTGCGGCGAAGCCCTTCTTGAAGTTGTCGATCACCTTCACGAGAGCGTCGGATGTCTCGTCGGTGAGCTTCTGGCTATCCCGGATCCCGCTCAGGATCTGGTCTTCGGAGGCCCGAATATGATCGAGCAGCTCGGTTTCGAACCGCCTGACGTCCTCCACCGGAACCGAGTCCAGGTGACCGCCGGTACCCAGGAAGATCGAAACCACCTGCTCCTCGACGGGCATCGGGCGGGATTGCGGTTGCTTGAGTAGCTCGACCAGCCGTGCGCCGCGCTCCAACTGCGCCTTGGACGTGGCGTCCAGGTCAGAAGCGAACGCAGCGAACGCTTCCAGTTCCCGGTACTGCGACAGGTCCAAACGGAGGCTTCCCGCGACTTCTTTCATCGCCTTGATCTGTGCCGCACCACCGACGCGGGATACCGAGACACCGACGTTGATGGCGGGCCGGACACCCTGGTTGAACAGGTCGGTCTCGAGGAAGCACTGCCCGTCGGTGATCGAGATGACGTTCGTCGGGATGTAGGCCGAGATGTCATTGGCCTTGGTCTCGATGATCGGCAGACCAGTCAGCGAGCCGGCACCGAGCGCATCCGAGAGCTTTCCGCAACGCTCCAACAGCCGCGAGTGCAGATAGAAGACGTCGCCCGGGTAGGCCTCGCGACCCGGCGGGCGGCGCAGCAGCAGGGAGATGGCGCGGTATGCCTCCGCCTGCTTGGTCAGGTCGTCGAAAACGATCAGCACGTGCTTTCCGTCGTACATCCAGTGCTGAGCGATCGTCGAACCGGTGTACGGGGCAAGCCATTTGAAGCCCGCGGCGTCCGAGGCCGGCGCCGCGACGATGGTGGTGTAGTCCATCGCGCCGCCCTCCTCGAGGACGCGGCGCACGCTGGCGATGGTGGTGCCCTTCTGCCCGATGGCTACGTATACGCAGCGCACCTGCTTCTTGGGATCCCCGGTCTCCCAGTTCTTCCGCTGGTTGAGGATGGTGTCGACACAGACCGCGGTCTTGCCGGTCTTGCGGTCGCCGATGATCAGCTGGCGCTGGCCGCGGCCGATCGGGGTCATTGCGTCGATGGCCTTGATCCCGGTTTGCAGGGGCTCTTTCACGCTTTGCCGCTCGACCACCGACGGCGCCTGCAGTTCCAGCGCGCGACGCGTGTCGGTCTCGATGTCGCCGCGTCCGTCGATCGGTTGACCGAGCGGGTTGACCACCCGGCCCAAGAACGCGTCTCCGACAGGCACCGACAGCACTTCGCCGGTGCGCTTGACCTGCTGCCCTTGTGCGATGTCCGCGAAATCGCCCAGGATCACGACGCCGACGCTGTGCTCGTCGAGGTTGAGCGCGACGCCGAGGATTCCGCCCGGGAACTCGAGCAGCTCCTGGGTCATTACCGACGGCAATCCTTCGACGTGGGCGATGCCGTCGCCGGCGTCGATGACGGTGCCGACCTCCTCACGGGTGGTGTCGGCGGTAAAGGACTCGACGTACTCCTCGATAGCGCCCTGAATGTCATCAGCGGAGATTGTCAACTCGGCCATAGCTTTTCGTCTTCCTTCTTGATTATTTCTGCTGACTAGTTCGTGGTCAGTCGGGCAACTGAGCTTCGGCCGCGGCCAGACGGGACAGGAGCGTACCGTCGATCACCTCGTCACCCACGGCGATTGAAAGCCCACCCAGCACAGCGGGGTCGATCTCCAGCTGCACTGTCACGGGATGACCGTAGATACGGCTGAGTACTTCGATGAGGCGAGTGCGCTGGGCATCGCTGAGATCGGCCGCGGCGCGGGCTTGCGCGACGACTTCGCCGCGGCGCGCCACCGCGACTTCGGCCAAGAACAGTGCCGCTTCCTCTGCGGACTGGCCTCTTAACAACTCAATCGTCTGGGACAGCAACGCCGCCGCAACCGGATTGACCGCGCCGCTGCTGCTCTTAAGCACGTTGCGCAGCAACCCAACCCGGCCGTCGGCCGGCGCTGTATGGTCGCTCAACAGGGTCCCAAGCCGTGGTTGTGCGTCGAGAATCCGGGAAAAGCGGAACAGCTGGTCTTCGACGTCGTCGACCTGATGGTCACGCTCGGCGACTTCCAACAGCGCCTGCCGCGAGACGTGCTCGACAGCGTCGATCAGGTCGGCGTTGGCCGACCAACGCTGCGAGACAGCCGTCTTCAGTATTTCGAGGGCGGGGTCACCGACTTTGCCCCCCAGCAGCCGCTCGATTAAGTGGACCCGGGGCCCCGAGTCTTCGGCCGCCAAGGTGAGGTAGCGGGTAACGACGACTTCGCGGACAAGCAACTTGGCTGCCTGGACCAGCTCGCTGGCGAGAGTTTGCAGTGCCTTGCCGTCGAGGTCCTTGGCGATGGTGTCAAATCGTTCCGAGACGGCGACCAGCGCCCGTCGGCTTGCCGAACGCATCTTGGCCATCAGGGGGTATTCGACGTTGGCCGCCGTCGGCGCCATTTCGTCGAGTTCATCCAGGAAGCGATCGACGGTGGCCGACTGCTGCGCGGCATCGGCCACGAAACTGCGCACCAATTCTCCTGCTTGACGGACGGATTCGAGGCCGAGCTCCTGACGAAGCTGCCGGCTCAGCTGGGCGCGCAGCAGCTCGGCCTGGCTTGAGCCCTGGCCCTTGATGCGTTCCGCCTCGATCTCGGCCTGCGCCTGTAACTGCGCAGATATGCGTTCGGCGTCTACCTTGGCATCTTCGACGACACGCTCCGCCTCTGACTTGGCGGACTCCACGGCCTTGCTATGGGCCGTCGTTGACTCGGTCAACCGCTCGGAGGCGGTCGCCGCGTCCTCCAACTGCTGACGCACCGTGTTCTGCCGGGCCGTCATCAAACCGCGCACCGGCGGTACTGCATAGCGCACCACCAGGAACACGATGAGCGCGAACCCCACCAACTGGCCGAAGAATGTTGACATTGGCAGTTACCTCGATGCAGCGGAGGTGGTTACGTCGACACCGAGGATTCGACTGGCCAAGGTTGCCGACATGTTCCCCACGTTGGCCCGCAGATCCAATTCCACGGCATCCCTCTCTCGCTTCAATTGCTCGCTAGCCAAGAGCAACGTCTCGGTTACCTGCTGCTCGGCGCCGGCGCGGGCGTCTTCGACGACCTTGCGGCCCTCGGCCCGCGCGTTGTCGCGATAGGACGACGCCTGCTGCCGGGCTTCCTTCATGGCCTCGTCGTAATCGGCCTGGGCCGCCGCGAACTGCTCCGCTGACTTCTTGTTGTCGCCGGCCGTCTTGCTGACCATCGCGTCGCGCTCGCGCAACACCTTCAGGATCGGCGGAACGACGAAACCGCCGATGACACCGAGAACGATGAGGAAAATGGCCAGCTCGACAAAGAACGTGCCGTTGGGGATGAGGAAGATGCTGTGCTTTTCTTCCTCCGCGGCCAGAAGAACAGGGTTCACTTCACGCACCCAAAACCCATCACGCCCGAATTAACCGGCGGGAGTGGCGAAGACGAACAACGCCATGAACGCGAGATTAATGAAGTATGCCGCCTCGACCAGACCGACGGTGATGAAGAACGGCGTGAACAGCCGCCCCTGCGCTTCGGGTTGCCGTGCGATACCCGAGACCAGCGCGTTGCCCGCGATACCGTCACCGATACCCGCGCCGATCGCGCCACCGCCCATAATCAGGCCGCCGCCGATGAGGGCACCCTGAACGATTTGTGGATCCAGTCCTGCCATTCCTAATCCTCCTTGATTACTGGTATCGGTCTACCAGGCTTTTGTAATCGTGTATGGGCCAAGCCAGTTCCTGGTTGCCTAGTCATGATGTTCATCGAGCTCCATGGCCTGGCTGAAATACAAGATGGTCAGAATCGAGAAAATGAACGCCTGGATGGCGCCCACGAACAGATCGAACGATTTCCAGATGGCATTGGGCGCCCACATGACCCACGGACCGAGGAGCGCGATCAGGGACACCAAGATGCCGCCGGCGAAGATATTGCCGAAAAGTCGGAGGGACAACGAGATCGGCTTGGCGATTTCCTCGACCAGGTTGATCGGAGCGAGGATCGCGACGTGTCCCTTGAGCACCTTGATCGGGTGCCCGATGATGCCGCGCCGCCAGATCCCCGCGGCGTGGTAGCTGAAGAAGACGAAAAGAGCCAGCGCCAGCACGAAATTGATGTCCGCCGCCGGCGAGCTCAGTAATTCTGTGGGTTGTCCTGCCGACGTGGAGTACTGCAGCGGAAGGACCGACAGCCAGTTGCAGATCAGAATGAACACGAAGATGGTGACCGCCAGCGGCAGCACGAACGGGGCGATCTTCATGCCGATGGCACTCTCGATCTGATCGCGCATCTGGATGGTGATGGCCTCCCAGAACAATTGGACTCCGCTGGGTACGCCGCTCGACGTGACCTTGGCGCGCAAGAAAAAGGCGAGGGCGATCACGATCACCGCGGCGATCGCGGTCGACAGCACCGTGTCGACGTTGACGGGCAGCCCGAACCAGTCGTGGGTGTCGTGCACGCCCACCTCAATCGAGGCGGCAGCCAGGATCGACTCAGTCATCGCCAGCGTTCCCTTCTGATCCGTTGGGTGCGCCGCTGTCTGAGGCGGCGGAAGCAGTAACCGGCTCCCCGGTGCGCAATTTCTTCCAGACCGGCATCGCGGTCGAAAACACCAGTAGCACCTGGAAGAGCGCCAGGCCGAAAAGCACGCCCAGGCCATTCGGCCGGAAAACGAACGCGAGGATCAGCCCGATGACGGTGATGATCGCCAGCCGCATCGCCGAGTTGACGGCCATCGAACTTTTCAGCGGCTGGTCTTTGGCGGTGATCACATTCACGGAACGTTGCACCAGGACAGCGTTGAGCAAACCCAGTAGCAGGCCGATGCCGAAGAACACCCCGAGCATCATCTGACCGGACAATCCGGCGCCCAGCGTCGCGAGCGCCGTCAGCACGAGACTGATGACGAAGAGCCGTGCCGGGCGGAAAGCAACAGAGGGAAACACCAACGGCGCGTCCTGCGCTGGTGTCGTCACTGAAGCACCTCAATCCCAGATTGATGGAGTGGAAGTCGCACCGACTGATCGGTGGCCCGCCGAGCGTATCGCAGTGGTCGCGCTGGACTTACCCAAGGGGTAGCTCCCTATGTCGGTCGTGAACCGGCACGGTCGGATGAGCGTCCGATGGGCCGGTTGGCCGGCAACCCGCGAGGTTGATTTCGGGGTTCTAGCTGCACCGTACCATAACGTCGGGACCTGCTACTACTGGTCGTCGTAGAGGTCGTCGCGGCGGCGGACGAGCGGGATCGCCGTCGCGACTCCCGCGACCCCGATCGCACCCAGCATCACCGCCGCGGTGTCGCGAGGGTCGAAGAAAATTGTGCTCGCGGCGCCGAAGGCGACGATGCCTACCCAGAGATAGATGAGGAGTACTACCCGGCGATGCGAATGACCGATCTGCAGCAGCCGGTGGTGCAGATGCATCTTGTCGGGGCTGAAGGCGCTGCGTCCCGCCCGGGTTCGCCGCACGATCGCCAGGAGCAAGTCGAGCATCGGAAAAAACATGACCGCGACCACCAGTAGAAACGGTGACAGCAGAGCAAACACGTCGCGGGCGCCGTAGGCGTTCTGCGAGATCGGGCCGGCGGCTGTTGTCGAGGCGGCGGCGAGCATCAATCCGATCAGCATCGAACCGGAATCGCCCATGAAGATTCGGGCGCGGTGAAAGTTGTGCGGCAAAAACCCCAGACACGCCCCCGCCAGCACCACCGATATGACGGCGGGCGGATAGAACAGCACGTCACCGCCGTGGTCGCGCAGCAGACCGACCGAGAAAATGCAGATCGCCATCGCCATGATGAGTCCCAGCCCGGCCGCCAGCCCGTCGAGTCCGTCGACGAAGTTCATCGCGTTGACGATCGAGACCGTCAGCGCGAGGGTGAGCAGGATCGAGGAAGCCTGGTCCAGCACGATGGTGCCGACGCCCCCGAACGGGATGTAGAGCACGCTCCAAGCGACGCCCATGGTGACCAGCACGCTGGCGGCGGTGATCTGACCGGCGAATTTCGTCAGCGCGTCCAGACCCCAACGGTCGTCGATCAGCCCGATGCCCATGATCACCGCGCCCGCCACCAAGACAGCCGGCAGACCCGTGGAGTAGACGAACCCACGAGTGAGCGCCGGGAGCTGGGATGCCAGAAACACGGCGGAGATGATGCCGAGAAACATCGCCAGCCCGCCCATCCGCGGGGTTGGCAAGACGTGCACATCGCGTTCCCGCGGGTAGGCGACCGCCCCCAGTCGAGTGGCGAGCACCCGTACCGGCCCGGTCGCGAAGTAGGTGATGATTGCCGCGGTCAACCCGACTAACGCGAGCTCGCGTAGCGGGACACCGGCGCTGCGATCGGACAAAGCGAGCAAACCACCGGCAAGGCTGGTTACATCGCTGGACACCTCGAAACCGTACTGCACCAACCTGAGAGCCGGAGGCCCAAGCAGTGCGAAAAGCCTGACGGGACTTCGCAGCCAGCGTGCGCTCGCGACTAGGCGGTCAAACTTTCCGGCTCCAACCCGAGGACTTCTGCGACCCGCTCAACGCTGACAGGACCCGTCCGTAGGACGCGCGGGTTGACTCCGGTGAGGTCGACGATCGTCGAGGCGGCTTGCTGTTCGGACCGACCGCCGTCGAGGTAAACGTCGACGAGATCGCCCAACTGGTTACGCGCCTCGTCGACGGTGACCGCAGGCGGGCGACCGGAAACGTTCGCGCTGGATACTGCCATCGGCCCCACTTCGCGCAGCAGCTCGATGGCGACCGGGTGCAAAGGCATCCGGAGCATCACCGTGCCGCGGGCGTCACCGAGGTCCCACTGCAACGATGGCGCCTGCGCGACCACCAGGCTGAGCGCGCCCGGCCAGAACGCGCGGATCAGTTCGCGGGCCCCCGCGGGCACGGTGTAAACCAAACCCTCGATGGTGTGCCAAGAGCCGACCAGCACGCCCACCGGCATGTCACGACCACGCCCCTTGGCCGCCAACAGCGCCGTCACCGCGGCGCTGTCGAAGGCGTCCGCGCCGATGCCGTAGACCGTATCCGTTGGCATGACAACCAGTTTCCCGCCTTTGAGCGCCCCTAACGCCGCAGCCATTCCTTGGGGACGCCGGGTGGGATCCGCACAATCAAAGACCTGAGTCAATGGCGCCGCCCCTCCTCCGCGCGGTCACAAATCTCGGTCGCCCGGCCAGATCCTTTCGGGCTACGATGTCATCGAAAAGTCCTGTTCCAGCGACCAATTCGACGGTCTTCGCCGATGTCGTGTCATCATGCTCGACGGCGAACAGGCCGCCGGGGCACAACCACCGGCCAGCGTGAGCGACAACGGCGTTTATCAGCGTCATGCCATCCAATCCGCCAAACAACGCATGATGCGGATCATGTTGAGTTACTTCGGGCTCCAGAACAGTTCCATCGGGAACGTAGGGCGGGTTCGCCACGACCAGATCGACCTGTCCGTCTAATTCGGAAACCAGATCTGGGGCGGTTGCATCCGCGTGCACGAGTTCGACTGCGCTGCCCTCGGCGTTGCGGCGCGCATACTCCAGCGCGGCAAGGGAGTCGTCGATACCAACGATCCGGGCGGCGGGCCGGTGCCGCGCTAGCGCTACCGCCAACGCGCCGGATCCGGTGCAAACATCGACAATGACGGGCCGCGCCGCGAGATGTTGTGCGGTGGCCCACTCCAAAATGGCTTCGGTTTCCGGTCGCGGGATGAAGACACCAGGGCCGACGTGCAGCAGCACCGGCCCGAATGCCACTGTTCCGATGAGATGCTGCAACGGCACCCGCTGCGAGCGCGCCGCAATGACCTCGCGGTAGCGCCCGAAGAACTCCTCGCCGGGCGACTCGATCAGTGTCAGCCGGCCCCGGTCGGTGCCTGTCAGGTGCGCAGCCAACTGCTCGGCGTCGCAGCGCGCCGAGTCGATCCCGGCGTCGGCGAGAAGCTCCGCAGCCGAGTCAATTGCGCGCATCAGGGCGGTCATGCCTGTTGCAGTCTCGATTGCCTGTCGGCGGCACCCAGCGCATCGAATAGCGCATCCATGTCACCGTCGAGAACCTGATCCAAATTATGTGCCTTGAAACCGATTCGGTGATCGGTGATCCGGTTCTCCGGGAAGTTGTAGGTGCGAATGCGTTCGCTGCGGTCCACCGTGCGGATCTGGCTGGCCCGGTCCGCTGACGCGTCGGCCACCGCCTGCTCCTCCGCCAAAACCTGCAGGCGAGCAGCCAGCACCTGCAACGCACGGGTCTTGTTCTGCAGCTGAGACCGTTCGTTCTGGCAGGTGACGACGATCCCGCTAGGCAGATGGGTGATCCGCACCGCGGAGTCGGTTGTGTTGACGCCCTGGCCGCCCTTACCCGAAGACCGGTAGACGTCGATGCGCAGATCCGACTCATCGATCTGCACCTCACCGACTTCCTCGGGTTCCGGATAGACCAGCACGCCGGCCGCCGAAGTATGCACGCGGCCTTGAGATTCCGTCACCGGAACCCGCTGCACCCGGTGCACCCCGCCCTCGAACTTCATCCGCGACCAGACTCCGTCGACCGAGTCGCCCTTGCTGCCAATGGTGAGCGTCGCATCTTTGTAGCCGCCCAGATCCGAAAAGGTTTCGCCCAGCACCGTCACCGTCCAGCCATGCCGCTCCGCATAGCGGATGTACATTCTGGCCAGATCAGCGGCGAACAATGCCGATTCTTCGCCGCCCTCGCCGGATTTGACTTCGAGCACGATGTCGTCGGCGTCATGTGGGTCGCGCGGCGAGAGCATGTCGGTGAGTTGGGTGTCGAGCTCGGCGACCCGGGACTCCAACTCGGCGACTTCCTCGACGAAAGACTCGTCGTCGGCGGCCAGTTCGCGGGCGGTCTCCAGGTCGCCGGATGCCGCGACAAGCTTGCGGTGGGTCGCCACGATCGGAGCCAGACGGGCGAACCGTCGTCCGGCTTTGCGCGCCTCGGCGGGATTGCTGTGCAAGTCGGGATCGGCGAGCGCACGCTCGAGATCGGCGTGTTCGGCGAGCAGCACGTCGATCGTCTTCACCGGCTGCGCCATGTCCTGCCTCCCGTCCCGCTCGCCGTCCTAATAACCCGTAAACGCGAACCGACGCCCGGCCTGTGCACGTTCAAGCACAGTTCGGGCGTCGGTATGACAGCTAGTTGTCGGTCTGCTCCGGCGCAGCCGCCTCAGCAGTTGCACCCTTGCGCTTGCCGTAGCGCTTTTCGAAACGCGCCACCCGGCCGCCGCTGTCGAGGATCTTCTGCTTTCCCGTGTAGAACGGGTGGCACTGCGAGCAGACCTCGACGGTGATGCGACCGCCTTCTTTGGTGCTGCGCGTCTCGAAGGTGTGCCCACATCCGCAGACCACAGTGGTCTCCGCGTACGCGGGATGAATATCAGTTTTCATCATGTCCTCTTCGATCGTTGGCCGCCCGGGCCCCATTTTGGATCCGGCGGTCGGGCGTGAACTTCACGAACCTGGGGTTGGTCCTGGCCCAGCCGAACGTCGATTATGCCAGGTCAACCCCCACCAGCCCAAACACCGAGCTGCGCCCCCGCATTCCCGGCGGTTGGGAGGCCAAATTCGCTCATAAATAACCCACGCAGACCCGTCACGGCGCGTTGTCTGCGTGGATTACGTGTCGCGGTAGGTGCCACGTATTTAAAACCGCCAGTCCAGAGCGCAGCAGAATCTGGCAGTCGGCGTGCAGGTGGCGACGTTAGTCGTTATCCATGTTTCCCGGTGTCGTCTTGGACACCTGAACGAGGAATTCGTAGTTGGTTTTCGTCTTGCGTAGTTGCGACATCAGCAAGTCGATGGCCTGGTGGGAGTCCAGACCCGACAGCACGCGGCGCAGCTTGTGCACCACGGCGAACTCGTCGGTCGACAGCAGTAGCTCGTCCTTACGGGTACCGGAGGGGTTCACGTCGACTGCGGGGAAGACTCGGCGTTCCGAGATCTTGCGGTCCAGCTTGAGCTCGGCGTTGCCGGTGCCCTTGAACTCCTCGAAGATGACAGTGTCGCCTGTGGAACCCGTCTCAACCATCGCTGTGGCGATGATGGTCAGCGATCCACCCTCTTCGATATTGCGTGCGGCCCCCAGGAAGCGCTTGGGCGGGTACAGCGCGGTCGAGTCGACACCACCGGACAAGATACGGCCCGACGCCGGCGACGCGTTGTTGTACGCGCGGCCCAGCCGGGTGATCGAGTCGAGCAGCACCACGACGTCTTTGCCCTGCTCGACGAGGCGCTTGGCGCGCTCGATGGCCAACTCGGCGACTGCGGTGTGATCCGACGGCGGACGGTCGAACGTCGAGGCGATGACCTCGCCCTTGACCGAGCGCGCCATATCGGTGACCTCTTCAGGCCGCTCATCGACGAGCACGACCATGAGGTGGCATTCGGGGTTGTTTTTGGTGATCGCGTTGGCGATCGCCTGCAGGATCATCGTCTTACCCGCTTTGGGCGGCGATACGATCAGTGCGCGCTGGCCCTTGCCGATCGGCATGATGAGGTCGATGACCCGGGTGGTCAGCTGGTCAGGGGTGGTTTCCAGACGAAGCCGCTGGTTGGGGTACAGCGGTGTCATCTTGGTGAAGTCCGGACGCTTCCTGGCGTCTTCGACCGGACCACCATTGACGGTGTCCAGACGGACCAACGGATTGAACTTCTGCCGCTGGTTGGGCTGTTCGCCGTCCTTGGGCACCCGAACCGCACCGGTCACCGCGTCACCGCGGCGCAGGCCGTTCTTGCGCACCATGTTCATCGACACGTAGACGTCGTGCGGACCGGCCAGGTAGCCGGAGGTGCGCACGAATGCGTAGTTGTCGAGGACGTCGAGGATGCCGGCTACCGGTTGGACGACGTCGTCCTCACGCAGTTCGGTTTCGCGGTCGCCGCGGTCGCCGCGGTCGCCACGCTCGCCGCCACCGCCGCCTTCGCCCGACCGTTCGCCACGGCGCCTGCGGTCGCGGAACCGGCGTCCGCGCCGGCCCTGACGGCCGTCTCCGTCGTCGTCACCGCCACCGTTGCCGTTGTTGTTGCCGTTGTTGTTGCCGTTGTTGTTGCCGTTGCCGCGAGGCTGCTGGCCACCTGAGTTTTGTTGGTCGCCACCGTGGTCGCTGCCCGCGTCTGGTCCGCGGTCGTCTGTCTTGGTGTTGCGCTCGCCCCGTTGGCCCTTGTCGGCTCCGTTGGTCAGCGAGCCATCGCGGTCCTGCCCGTCGGCAGTGCGCGCGCCGGCGCCCGCTTCGCGGGAACCGCTGCGTCGTTGCCGGCGCTGCGTCTCGTTCGGTGAATCGTTCTGTTGCCCTTGGCCGGCCGGTACTTCGGCGCTGGCCTGCGGTTCTGGAACGGTGGATGCGCCGCTGTTCTGTTGGGTCCGGGGCGGCTGCGGCAGACGCGCCGTTGCCGTGTCCCCTGGTTTCTTGGATCGCAGCGATTAGTTCGTTCTTACGCATCCCGGATGTCCCCTTGACACCGGCTTGATTAGCCAGGGCGCGCAGCTCGGGCAGCACCATGGTGGACAAGGAGCCCACGGGAGCGTTGGTCTTGACGTCTGGCGCATCTGTAGGCACAGAAATCGACAGCTGATTGCCGTCGGTGCTTTCGCCAGCCGTGATGAGGTCCGTATCAGTCACGGATTTCCTTTCTTCCCCCGCTGATCACGTCATACGAAGGTTCGTTGCATTCGGCCAAATTGCCGAGTGCGCCCTGATCATCGACTCTGTAACGGTGATCGTCAGCGCATCGGCGGCCTGAACGGCGAACCTCGTCAATGAGAAGGATTGATGGTTGTCCTAGCGGCAAGGCAGTATGGATGCAGATGCAGATGCTGCAATTGCTGGACGGCTCCGAGGATAACCCGCATTTTTGTTGGAAGCAAGCAAAGCCCTCCGGCCAGCCTGTGAATCAACCTCCGACTGTGACGCCCGGGCTCCAGCGAACTCCTTCGCCAGCGGTCATCTCACTGATGGCAAAACGGTTTGCGGCCGCGTAGTCCAACGCTTCCAGGGGCAATTGCGGGTCCGTGCCTAGAGAGAGCAGTGCCGGACCCGCCCCCGAAAGCGTCGCCGCTACGTTGAGACGCCGCAGCAGCCGCAAATATTCCGCCGAGGCCGGCATCGCCGGCGCGCGCTGAGGTTGATGAAGCACGTCTTCAGTGGCGGCCATCAGCAGATCAGGGCGTTCAGTCAGTGCCACCACCAGCAATGCTGCGCGGCTCACGTTGAACGTCGCGTCCTCGTGGCCGACCTGGGAGGGCAGCAGCACCCGTGTCTCCGCGGTCAGCGAGCGTTCCTCGGGAATCGCCGAGAACAGGTGGATATCTGGGTGCAGCCGTAGCGATACCGCCGAGTAGGCGGGCCGATCGCCGGTGCGGTCAACCCACGAAACCACCGCACCGCCCAACACCGCTGCCGCGGCGTTGTCGGGGTGACCTTCGAACTCCGAAGAAAGCTGGATCAGCTCAGTTTGACTCAGGGTCGTCGAATCCGTCTGTGCGACAAGGCCGTTAGCCGCGGCCAGGCCGCCCACCACGGCCGCCGCGGAGGAACCCAGACCGCGAGAATGCGGGATGGCGTTGCGGCAGTGCACCACCAGGCCGGGAGCGCTGACCCCCAAGGCCTGCAGTCCGCGCTCGATGGCGCGCACCACCAGGTGTCCGGGACCCAGCGGCAGCTGACCGGCACCTTCGCCGTAGACCACCACTTGCAACCCGGAATCCGTTGTCTCGACAACGATCTCGTCGCAAAGATTCAACGCCAGCCCGATGCTGTCAAATCCCGGGCCGAGGTTCGCACTGGACGCCGGCACTACGACGTTTGCCACCAACCCCACGGGCAGCATCGAACACCGACCCACCACTAAGCCAGCCCCAACTTCTCGGCAATGAGAACCGGATCGACCGGCAGCGCGGACACCTTTGGCATATCCTTCAGCGCCGTGTCGGGATCCTTGAGACCGTTGCCGGTCACCGTGCACACCACCGTCGAACCTGAAGCCACCCAGCCGTCGTCAATCGCTTTGAGGAGACCCGCGATGCTCGCGGCGGAGGCGGGTTCGACGAAGACCCCTTCGGAGCGGGCCACCAGGTGGTACGCGGACAGGATCTCTTCGTCGGTGGCGGCCAGGAAGCGCCCGTTGGACTCCTGCTGGGCAGCGACAGCCTGCGCCCACGAGGCCGGCGCACCGATGCGGATCGCGGTTGCGATGGTCTCCGGGTGGCTCACCGGCTGGCCGAGCACCAGCGGTGCCGCGCCGGCGGCCTGGGTGCCCAGCATGCGCGGCAGTTTGTCGATAACGCCGTCGCGGTGGTACTCGGTGTAGCCCTTCCAGTACGCGGTGATGTTCCCCGCGTTGCCGACGGGGAGGGCGTGTACGTCTGGTGCGGCGCCCAGAACGTCGACGATCTCAAACGCCGCCGTCTTCTGGCCCTCGATGCGCACCGGGTTGACCGAGTTGACCAACGAGATCGTCGGGAAGTCTGCGGTCATCTTGCGGGCCAGTTCCAGGCAGTCGTCGAAGTTGCCGTCGATCTGAATGATTTTGGCGCCGTGCATGACCGCCTGCGCGAGCTTGCCCATTGCGATCTTGCCCTGCGGTATCAGCACCGCACACGTGATGCCGGCGCGGGCCGCGTAGGCCGCCGCCGACGCCGAGGTGTTTCCGGTCGACGCGCACAACACGGCCTGCTGCCCGCGGGCGAGCGCGTCGGTGACCGCCATCGTCATGCCGCGGTCCTTGAAGGATCCGGTGGGGTTGAGGCCCTCGACTTTGAGATAGATTGTGCAGCCGGTCATTTCGGACAATCGGGGCGCCGCAATCAACGGCGTACCACCCTCGAGCAGAGTGACCGGAGTCCAGTCGTCGCCGACCGGTAGCCGGTCGCGGTAAGCCGCGATCAAGCCCGGCCAGGCTTGGTGAATGGCCGTACGCGGAATGCTCATAAACTGGTTCCTTCTAGTCGCAGCACGCTTGTGACGGCCTGCACCACATCCAAGTCCGCAAGCGCATCAACAGTTTCGGAGAGCGCAGCGTCGGTGGCGGTGTGGGTGACCACCACGATGCGGGCTCCCACTCGTCGACCGCCCTCGTCGGCGACACCCTCCTGGCGGACCTCGGCGATACTGACCTCGCGCTTGGCGAATTCTGCTGCAACCGAGGACAACACACCGGTCTTGTCGGCGACGTTCATGCTGACGTAGTACCGGGTCATGACGACACCCATTGGCGCTACCGGTAGTTGAGCGTACCGGGACTCTCGAGGCCCACGACTGCCCAGCACCCGGTTGCGGGCGGCCATCACCAGATCACCGGCTACCGCCGATGCTGTCGGCGCGCCGCCGGCCCCCTGGCCGTAGAACATCAGCCGCCCGGCGGCAGCAGCCTCGACCACGACGGCGTTGAACGCTCCGTTGACGGTCGCCAGCGGATGTGTGAGCGGCACGAGCGCCGGATAGACGCGTGCCGAAACCCGTTGCTGACCGTCGTCGGTGGTGATGCGCTCGCAGATCGAGAGCAGCTTGATGGTGCAGCCCAGGCTGCGAGCCGAGACGAAGTCGGCCGGGGTGATCTTGCTGATGCCCTCGCGGTAGACGTCGTCGGCGGTCACCCGCGTGTGAAACGCGATGGAAGCCAGAATCGCCGCCTTAGCCGCGGCGTCATAGCCTTCCACGTCGGCGGTCGGATCGGCTTCGGCGTAGCCCAGCGCGCTCGCGTCGGCCAGCGCACTGTCGTAGTCGGCTCCGGTGCTGTCCATCGCGGAAAGGATGTAGTTCGTAGTGCCGTTGACGATGCCGGCCACCCGCAGCACCGAGTCGCCCGCCAGCGACTGAGTCAGCGGGCGGATCACCGGAATAGCGCCCGCGACAGCCGCCTCGAAATACAAGTCAACGCTGGCGGCTTCAGCTGCCCGCGCCAATTCGCCGTTGGACGTGGACAACAACGCCTTATTGGCCGTAACAACAGATTTGCCGTGCTCGAGTGCAGACAAAATCGCCTTGCGGGATGGCTCAACCGGGCCCATCACCTCGACGACGATATCGACGTCCTCGCGCGACACGAGATCCTCGATGTTGTCTGTCAGCAGGCCGACCGAAACGCCGCGGTCAGCGGCGACGCGGCGGACCCCGATACCGCGTAGCACCAGCGGGGCACCGATACGGGCCGCCAGATCGTCGGCGCTGTCCTCGATGATGCGGACGACCTCACTACCAACATTGCCCAACCCGAGCACTGCTACGCCGATTGGCTTTTCGTCACCGGACACGGGTCACCTCACTTCCAGACTCAGCAGATCATCTACAGTCTCCCGGCGCAGGATCAGACGGGTACGGCCAGCGCGCACCGCCACCACGGCGGGTCGCCCGACCATGTTGTAACGGCTCGACAGCGAATAACAATAGGCGCCGGTGGCGGCGATCCCGAGCAGGTCACCCGGCTGCAAATCGTCCGGCACCCAAGTATCGCGGACGACGATATCGCCGCTTTCACAATGCTTTCCGACAATACGGGCCAGTGTCGCTGGTGCGTCGCTGCCTCGCGATACCAGCCGCGCGTCATACTGCGCGTCATAGAGTGCGGTGCGGATGTTGTCGCTCATGCCGCCGTCGACGCTGACGTAGCGGCGCTGGGCGGTGGTGCTGACGTCGACATCTTTGACCGTGCCAACCTCGTAGACCGTGATGGTGCCCGGGCCGGCAATGGCGCGACCCGGCTCGACCACCAGCCGGGGGGTGGGCAGGCCCAATGCCGCGCTCTCGTTGCTGACGATGGTGCTCAGCTTGGCCGCCAACTCTGCCACGGGCGGCGGGTCGTCGGGTGCCAGATACGAAATACCCAGGCCGCCACCGAGGTCGACGGTCGAGATCTGTGCGGTCTTATCGACGCCGAACTGGTCGACGATCACACGCAGCAGACCGATGACGCGGTGCGCGGCGAGCTCGAAACCGGCGACATCGAAGATCTGCGAGCCGATGTGGCTGTGCAGTCCGACCAGTCGCAGGTGGTCGGTGGCGAATACCCGCCGCACGGCCGCCATCGCCGCTCCACTTGCCACCGACAGCCCGAACTTCTGGTCTTCATGCGCAGTGGAGATGAACTCGTGGGTGTGCGCCTCGACACCGACGGTCAGGCGCACGAAGACATCCTGGACAACGCCCGCGTCGGCCGCGATCGCGTCGAGGCGCTCGATTTCGATCATCGAGTCCAGGACGACGTGACCGACCCCGGCCTTGACCGCCGCGGTCAACTCCTCGACCGATTTGTTGTTGCCGTGCAGGGTGATCCGCTCCGGCGGGAAGTCGGCGTGCAGCGCGACGGCCAGCTCGCCGCCGGTGCACACATCGAGCGAGAGGCCTTCTTCGTCGATCCACCGGGCGATTTCACTGCACAGAAATGCCTTGGCGGCGTAGGACACGTTCCGTCCGCCGCCGAAGGCCGACGCGATCTCTTTGCAGCGCGAGCGGAAGTCGTCCTCGTCGATGACGAAAAGTGGGGTCCCAAACTCCTGCGCGAGGTCGGTCAGTGCGGCTCCAGCGACGCTGGTCGCACCGGATTCGTCGCGGACCGTGTTGCGGGGCCACACATTCGGCGCCAGCCGCAGCAGCTCGTCGGCCGACTGCGGCCGCGGCGGGCTACCGGTGTGCCGGGCCTCGTCGGCGTGCCGGGGACCGGCGGGATGAACGTTCACATTCGCTCCGGGGCACTGACTCCGAGTATCGCCAGCCCGTTGGCGATGACCTGGCGGGTGGCCTGGCACAAGGCCAGGCGCGCAGTGTGCAGGTCGGTAGGCTGCTCGTCGCCCATCGGCAGCACCCGGCACACGTCGTAGAACCGGTGATAGTCACCGGCGAGGTCTTCCAGGTACCGGCACACCCGGTGTGGCTCCCGCAGCGAAGCCGCCGTTTTCAACATCCCGGGGAATTGACCGATGGTGCGCAACAGCGCGCCTTCTTTGTCGTGGCTGAGCAGCTCCAGGTGTGCCGTGTCCGGGATCAGGCCAAGTTCGGCGGCACTGCGGGCCAGCGCCGACAGCCGGGCATGCGCGTATTGCACGTAATAAACCGGGTTTTCACTGGACGCCGAGGACCACAGTGCCAGATCGATATCGATGGCGGTGTCCACCGACGAGCGGATCAGGCTGTAGCGCGCGGCATCCACGCCGATGGCCTCGACCAGGTCGTCGAGCGTGATCACGGTGCCGGCCCGCTTGCTCATCCGGACCGGTTGGCCGTCACGCACCAGGTTGACCATCTGCCCGATCAGTACCTCGACGGTGGCCGGGTCGTCGCCGAACGCGGCGGCCGCCGCCTTGAGCCGGGCGATGTAGCCGTGGTGGTCGGCGCCGAGCATGTAGATGCACAAGTCGAAACCGCGTTGCCGCTTGTCCAGGTAATAGGCGATATCACCGGCGATATACGCCGGGTTCCCGTCGCTCTTGATCACGACGCGGTCCTTGTCGTCACCAAAAGCGCTGGTACGCAACCAGCTTGCGCCATCTTTGTCGTAAATGTTGCCGTTCTCGCGAAGCGTGGCGATGGCCTGGTCGACACGGCCGCTGGTGTGCATCGAGTCTTCGTGGGTGTAGACGTCGAAGTCGGTGCCGAACTCGTGCAACGACTCTTTGATGTGGGTGAACATCAAGTCGACGCCGATCTCGCGGAAGGTTTCGTGCATCTCGGTTTCCGGCAGGCTCAGCGCGTCGGGCGCCTTCTGCAGTACCTGCGCCGCGATGTCGGTGATGTAGCTGCCCGCGTAGCCGTCTTCGGGGGCGGGTTCGCCTTTGGCCGCAGCGATCAGCGAGCTGGCGAAGCGGTCGATCTGGGTGCCGTGGTCGTTGAAATAGTATTCGCGCACCACGTCGGCGCCCTGCGTCGACAGCAACCGGCCCAGCGCATCGCCGACGGCGGCCCAGCGGGTGCCGCCGATATGGATCGGCCCGGTCGGGTTGGCCGAGACGAATTCGAGGTTGATGTTGTGGCCAGCCAGGGCGTCGGACGTTACCGAAGCTCGCGCCGGCGTCGATGACGGTGTTGACGATCTCCGCCTGCGCCGACGCTTCGAGACGCAAGTTGATGAAGCCCGGTCCGGCGACTTCTGCCGAGGCGATACCGTCGGCCCGCGCCAGCGCCTCGGCGAGCCATCCGGCCAGCTCACGCGGGTTCGCGCCGACCTTCTTGCCCAGCTGCAATGCCAGGTTGCTGGCGTAATCGCCGTGCTCGGCGATTGCGCGGCCGTTCCACGGTGACCACCGGCGGCAACGCGGCAGCATCCAGCCCGCGCTCGGCCAGCACCGCGGCAGCGGTGACTTTGAGCAGCTCAGCCAGGTCAGCGGGGGTCACGACCGTACATCCTATTGGCTGGGGTGCTGCGGCCCCGAATCCATCGCGGTGGCCGAGCGGTCGTCGCGATGCGTTAGTCTGTCTGGGCCCAATGGCGCAGCATGTTGTTAGTGCGCCCCCGTAGCTCAGGGGATAGAGCGTCTGCCTCCGGAGCAGAAGGCCGCAGGTTCGAATCCTGCCGGGGGCACGCGATCCGCAGGACATCGGCTGATCTGGTCCAAGCGGTTCCGACCATTGCGGAACACTCCTCAAGCGAGGCTCAGTGTCACGACGATGTCACAACTGCGCCCAAACTCTGTCCGGCAGCGCGCAGCGCATCGTCCTGGCATGTGCGCGTAGATCCGCGCCGTCGTCGAGGCGTCGGCGTGACCCAGCCACTTCGCGATCACCGCCAGCGGCACACCGCGCAGGTGCAGCGCCGTACCACACGAATGCCGAGCATCGTGCAACCGAATCGGCCGTACACCCGCCGCTGCCGTCAGCTTGCGCCACTTACGCGTCAGCGAGTCCGGCGAGTACGGCTCCCCCGCCTCATTCACCGCCGACATAGCCGCTATCCGCATGCGTCCGCGCCGAGTGACGAGCTCTCCTGCGCGTAGCGAGCCGAGGCACGCTTGAGGACGCCGACCAGACCCTCATCCAGCGGCAGCGTCCGACATGATGACAGCGTTTTCGGCTCGCCCTCGACGACATTCCCGGCACCCGCCTGAACACGGCCCCGCGTAATGCTGATCGTTCCGGCCACGAGGTCGATGTCAGACCACCGCAGACCCGGCGACCTCACCGCGCCGCAGACCGCTCAGCGCGAGATACCAGAGGTGGCCGTTGCGGTCCTCGTCGGCGACACGCAGGACCCGCCGTATCTCGTCGGGCGTATAGGTGTCCATCTCACGCCGGACACGCTCGACCTTCTTCATCGTCGCGGCCACGTTATGCGACAGCTCCCGGCGTTCGACGCCGTAGGCGAGAACCATCCGCCACGCATCGACCGCCTTGTTCAGCGACCGCGCCGACCAGGCCCGCCGTCGCTTACCCTTCGCCGTCGCCGTGCCACCATCGCGCAGCGCGACCAGCAGCTTGTCCAGATCGGGCCGCGTCAGCTTCTGCACGGGCAGATCACCGTGGTGCTCCCGTAGCGGTGCGAGGCTGAACCTGTACGCGTTGACCGTCGTCGCACGGGCGTTGTGCAGAGAGGCGAGCCAGTCGACGCACAGCGTCTCCACGGTCACCGCTGAGCGCGCCACGAACATACCTTTGGCCGCAGTGTCGCCGACCTCGGCCAGAGCGTCACGGGCCTGCTTCTCGGTGGCGTAGCGCCGCCGCACCTGCTGGCGCTTACCCGTTTCAGGATTCAATCCAGCATCGACCGTAAGCTGGTAGCGCACCACGGTCTTGGCCGTCTTGCGGTCAAGCACCTCGATTTTCTTGATCTGCGGGGGAAGTTGTCGCCTAGACATCGGCTGACCCTTTCAGCATCGTGAGTATCGTGTCACGGCGTAGCTCCAGGGCTCCGATCCCCTCCGCCGCCTGAATCAGGTTGTGCCGCAACGTATCCAGTTGGTCAATGATGTCGGCAGGTCCCGCACTCATTCTGACATGCGTCCTGTCGCGTGTCGGTAGATTCTGCGACCGATTTGCCCATAGTTTGCTCGCAATTGCCCCACCTTGCCTCCGGTGGCGAGGTATCGTTGTCGTCACTGCGCACGGTGTAAGCGCAGGACACCTGCCTATGTACGCAGGTGGTGGCGGGGCGAGCAGGTCGGTACGGCTACCAGAGCCAGAGGGCCGTTGAAGGCGCAACCCGCACGCCTAGGGCACCCCCTTCGGGGGGACAACGTGGCAAGGCTGCACACGGATACCTACCTGGTATTCCGCCGTGTCGTCTCCCGGAGGCCGCCCATGACCAAACCTCGCCGTAAGCGCACGCCCCCGCCCACTCCTGCCGCCGTACTGGAAGCCAAGGCCCGCCGCTGGGCCTCGGTCCAGGCTGCCGCCGAGCACTATCAGATCGGTACGCGCACCCTGCGCCAGATGATCTACGACGGCAAGGTGACGGGCTACCGCCTCGGTCCCCAGCTCCTGCGGGTGGATTTGACCGAGATCGACGCCCTGATGCAGCCGACTCAGGGCGGTGCCAAATGAGCGACGACGCCGCCCGCCTGCACGACATCAACTCGACCAAGCTGCGGCTCAGTGTCAGCCGCACGCAGGTCTTCAAGCTGATCGCCAGCGGTCAGCTGCGGTCGGTGCGGATCGGAGCCCGCAGATTGGTCCCCGAGCAGGCAATCGTCGACTTCATCAACGCACTCGACGCCGCTGCCGGTCGCGCATGAACGGGCCTGACATCAAGTCGAGCCGGGCCCCGGCGCACCATGGCGTCGATCGTCCGCACCTGGTCTGGGTTCAGCCGGTAGCGGCGGGGGTGGTGGTCCTCGCGGATCCGGCCGCCAAGAGCGTCGCCAGCCGTCGGGCCAAGTCGTTGCGTTCTCGAATCCCGACCCAGGGCGGTGAGGCATGAGCCCACCCCATGAAGCGGCCCGCCCCGGCGACCAATCCCCTAGGCCGGGCTCACCACTCCAACCGATAGACAACCGACCCGTGACCAACGAGAACGGACCACGGTACCGACATCAATGTGGTCTACCCGTGACGAACAAGCTCCCATACCAGAGAGAGATCAGCACATGACCGATGGCTTCAATATCTTCGAGGCGATGACGCACGCTGCCATCGAGAACCTGGCTGGCCGCAGCACCTTCCCGGTGTTCGATTGCGAGCGTCTCGACACCACGGTGATCGATGAGTTCGGCGTCATCGAGGTGCAGCACGAGCCGACCGACGAGGTCCACGCACTGCCGGTACGTCTGGCACTGGGCCCCGACGGTTTCGAGATCCATATCGGCGAGTACAACGTCGGCGCTAGCGAGATCGACGTGCTGCGCCGTGCTGTGGTGGCCTACCTGCGCCGTAACGAACCAGGACTCCAGTCGTGACCGACGGTGGCGATGGCTGAGCACAGTGAGGACGCGGTGATCGCGTCGTGACGAGGCCCCAGAAATGGAAGAGCCGCCCAAGCAGGGGCAGGGCGACACTCCAACCGACACACCACCGCAGCTACACCACCACGAGAGCCGGAGGGATGCAGGCATGAGTAATCCCGAAGACGCGATCGTCGATCGCATCGACCAACTGTCTAGATCGATCTCGATGTCGTGTGGCCGGTGCGGGATGGACGATTCCCACGAGGAGTGCCTGACCGAGCTGCTCGACGACATCGAGGACGGCTGGCCGTGACCGGATACCGGTACCAGCGGTACGGGTATAGAAAGTTATAGCGAATTATGTTCTCTAACAGGGACTCTGATTTATCCGATACCGCTGACCCCATCTTGTGCAGCACCGGGTGGAGGAGTAAGACTGACCTTCAGAGAGGCCGGAAAATCCCACTGTGCACGTACCCCTCCGGCCTGTGCGCTCAGCACACATTGCACACGATTACATCGACTCAGCTGATCTGACCGAAGCCCCGCCTGAGTGCGGTGATTCTCTTCGAGAGCGTGTGCCATGACCCCGAAATGACCGAAGCCCCCGCGTGAACGGGGGCCTCGTCGTATCCATTTCCCTGTCGAAGAACGGCAATTCATCTAAAGGAAGACATTTTCGATGTTAGCAGCCCAATACCCCCAGACAGCAGAACCGTTCGATAAGCGGACGCTGTCATGAACAGACGTGAGCGCCGCGCCCAGGCCAAGATGGCCCCCCTGGTGTACGGCGGTCACCAATGAAGCTCGACTACCTCCAGCAGGCGAAAAGGGAACGCGCCGAAAAGCGTGCCGAAAAGCCGCTCCTGTACGCCCACGCCACCGCGATCGTGGGTGGCTGGTCCAAGGAGATCGTCGATGTCGTCACCATGGAGATCACCAGCTTCATCGACGACGAGGTGTACCTGGACCACACCGGGTTTCCTCCGGGCCCGAAGATCCGTCGTGCCGTCGCCGCGTTCCTGATCTCGGGCGTCTACAACGAGAAGGTCGCCGACTGCGCGACGCACTATCCACGCAAGTCCGAGAGATACACCGACATCCCGAAGCGCTATCGCGTCGACGACGAGTTCGACACTCACTACTACCGGACAAAAGCGGCCGACATCCTGTCCGACCCCAGAGTCGGGCTGATCACCCACGAGATGGGCGTCTGGGCCGAACACCGGGAATCGACCTACCTGCCCACCGGAGAAGCCATTGCCCTGATCTCGGGCCTCATCGACGTCCACGCCCTGAACCCCGCTCTGTGCTCCGAAGTCCTGCAGCTGCGTGAGCGCGGCGACGGACCCGGACACAAGAGGCTGATGCCCTACACCGACACCCCTGAGATCGTCGCCAGGCGCAAGCGCGTCATGGCGATCAACAGGGAGTCGGCCACGCTCGTCGTGTACCGCGACGGGCACAAGATGCCGACAGTCCGCTACCACCAGACCTTCAGCACGACCTGGGACCAGTGCGGGCGGCTCTCCTGCTCGGGTACGAGCTTCCAGTCCATCCACGCCCACGAACGCCTGGATCTGGAGATCGTCGACAACGCCACCGGCGAACGCTGTCCGGTAGCCGAGTACGACTTCGACAACACCCACCTGGAGATGCTCTACGAGCAGGCGGGCGTGACGTCGCCGTCCGGCGATCTCTACCGGATCCCCGGCTTCGACAGGAAACACTGCAAGTGGGCCAGCGTCATCGGGATCAACGCCAAAGGCACCACCTCGGGCCTGCTGGCCGTCGCCAAAAAGGTGGGAGACGAGGAATTCCTGGAGCTGGCACGCAACAAAGGCGGCTACCTCAGCCCCAAACACCACGGAGAGACCTACACCCATCAACTGGTCGACGCCATCCGCACCAAACACCACAAGGTCGCCCCTCTGTTCTTCGACGACTGGGGTGTCAAGTTTCAGTGGGTAGAGGCACAGATTGCCCTACGAGTCATGGAACGCATGATCGAAGAAACAGGACAACCACCACTATGCGTACACGACGGTTTTGTCGTACCCGAACACCAGGGACCCACGCTGGCGAAAATCATGCGGGAAGAAGCTCGACGACAAGGTCTAAATCTCAACGTCTCCAAGAAGAAGAAACGGCGAAGTCTCTATAGTGAAGACCTCTCCAACAACCATCCGCTGAAGTCGATACCAACGAAACCTATCGTCGAACTACCGAAGAACGACAGCGTCGACCACGCAGAGATGACGACTTCAATGCCGCCCACAGGCGGCACTTATCGGTGTGGGGATATCTATCTATCTATCAGCCCTTATACCCCTGGGTCGCGCGACAGCCAGAGCGTCGGAAACCCGCCCAGAAGCATCTGGGATCAGATGAAAACCCGTTATTTCGGGAACCGAGGGCATGACCCGCCATATGGGTAGCGAAAACCGCCCCACCCCAACCCCACAGCCCTTTGAAACGGAGGTCTGGCGATGACCCATCGCCCCACCATCTGCACGCTGGCCCCCTGCAACGACCCGAACACGTGCGGCGGCGGGCACTTCGTCCGTAACCGCAACACCGGCTCCTACTTCATCGAGACCGAGAAAGCCACCTACTGGCTCTCCTGGCATGTCAGCCATGCCCAGCCCATGCCGGTGAGTGCCAATAAAATCATCGCCAGAAGGAACACCACCATGATCGTTATCCACCATCTGCACACGATCAGCGAGCAGGACATCGGGGTGGCGCTGCCGACACCTGCCTCCGAGCGCGAACACAATCCCCGACATGCCCGAGATGCGTGCCATGCGTAGCCGCGCAGGCCAAACGAGCCGACTCATGACCACCGCGGTGAGCTTGCAGCGCCGTGGTCACCAGGTGGTCGACGCCTCTAACACCAGGCGCATCGCCGAGGAGATCTTGCCGAGAAAAACCGTGCGCCAGCCTACCCAGTTGGCCGAGCAGCTAAGCGGATTGCGCGACCGGTCAGCCGGAGCCGCTGGTCGACTCGCGCTGGTCCTTCGCCGAGCAGGTGAGGGCGCTGATCGACTCGAAGAAGTACCTGTGATGACCGACAACCGGGCCTCAGGCCTCCGGATGCCGACCGGCATCTGGCCACCGGGCGCACGCCCGTCAGGTGAAAGAGAAGACCAATGACGACGGGAAACGTCCCGGCCAGGAGCATCACTCGCGATGAGGCCCGCCGTCGCACCGACGAGTTCAAGGTGCACACCGAGGCTTGGCTGGAGGAACTCGCCGCGCTTTACATCGACCACGTCTGGTACGCCTTGGACTACGAGACGTTCGACGAGTATTGCGCCGCCGAACTCGGATCAATACCGCTGCCACGGGCAGGCCGCTCCGAAGCGGTGCTGACCCTGCGCGACGCGGGCCTGTCGATCAGGGCCATCTCATCGGCCCTGGGGCTAGGTGTGGCCACCATTCACCGTGAAATCGAGGCAGGTGTTCCAAACGGAACACCTGACCTACCGAACCGGGCTCAAAAAGAGACGATCGGGCTGGACGGCAAGCGCTATCCGGCGTCTGCGCCGACCCCGCCAAAATCGCCGGAGCCTGAGCCCGTCACGATCGTGATCGCCGAGCCGGAGCCGACACCACCGTCTGATGGGGTCACCGAGGATTCGCCTGGCCAGACCGACCGCGTCAGGCAGGCACTGGAGAAGGCCGTGGCCAAGCCGCAGGAGCCAGCCGCAGAGCCTGAGGCGATAGAGGCCGAGGTGGTGGAGTCGGAGCCGGTCAATGCCGAGGTGGTCAAGCCGAAGCCCAAGCCAATCAACGACCCGAAGCCCGAACCGGCCCCGGAGCCTAAGCCGGTCGAAGAGCCCAAGTCCGTACCGCCCGGTGGGCTGACCGAGGACTCGCCGGGCATGATCGACGCCAAGGCCGCCGGGGCCGTCACCGAACCGGCACCGGCTGAGGAGGTAGCGGCGCAGGGGCCGGGTGCGCGGACGGTCGACGAGTTAGTGCACGTACTGGTCGACGCCACGGTCGCCCTGGAGGCCCTCACCGAAGGGTGGGAAGACCTTGACAGGCCGCCGATGCCCGTGGTGCCGTTCACCGCAGGCGCATGCGCCGTGGTCGATTCGGTTCGTCAGCGGCTGTGGGACGTGGGAATGGCGCTCCACAACACGGAGGTGTCGAGCGTGATAGACCGCGCGGTGAAGCCCCGCAGTCGGCGCGGACGTCGGCCAAAGCCCAAGCCGCCGTTCGACCACAAGCCCCCTCTGACCGTCGCCGAACTCGGAGGTCCGGCAATTCCGAACGTCGCCGCAGTCTGAGACTGGCTGGCAGGCCCCTCGGGGACACGGTGACGCGGTTCAGCCCATCCGCCACGGTGCGATCTGGCCAGCGGTCAAGCCGCCGCCGGTTACGAGCTGACCGACCTGGATCTGATCGAGGTCTCCATCGTCGCTCGCGGTGCCCATGACCCGTCGGAGCGGCTCAGCCTAAAACCGTCCGTTGCGCGAGCGTCAGCGCCCGCTTGCGCGCCTGTTGAAGTGTGGGAGCGACGGTTTCCCGGAAATAGGGCTGATTGATCGTGCTCCAGATGCACGCGAGCGCATCAAGGTCGGAACCAGGCGAGCAATGAGTTATTCGTTGCTCGTGTCGGAGTCACCGTCCTTGGCGGCCTGAATCGCAACCTCGGCAGGCTCGGTCGGTTCTTCTTGTTCTTCTGACTTGGCGTCGGCGGGCCAGTTTTTGTGCGCAAGATCCGCAGCTTCACTCAGTGTGCGATTCGCCATGAGCACGTACTTCAACCTGTCTGCGGGGATGTTCAGGTGATGCAAGAGGTTGACGATGACGACCGCTCGTGTCACCTGTGTAATCGCGTACTGCAGCAGCACGTCCGCGCCAGAATCGCCTCCGTGAGCGACGCGATTTCGAGCCTTCTTTGTGGCTTCGGCCCAAGCTTCCGAGTTGGGCAGCAGGCGTGACATCACGTTCGCATCGGGTAGCGACGCTAGGTCGCGGAGCTGCTGGAGGAGCGTGTGACTGTTGCGTCCTAGCTTCTCGCGGAGCCACTGTCGTCGCCCGTCGGGGACCTTTTCGAGCAGCTGCTTCTTGAGGTCCCTAAATTCCTTGGTCGAGATTGGTGGATCGAGGTCTAGGGCCTCGTGCATAGCTTCGGCGGCGGCAACAGCGGTGATCAGTTGGGTTTGGATGTACCCCGCGTCGACGTATCGGAGCCCCAGGATCATGTCGAGCGTGATGCGGAACTTCTCGCGGGTCTCCAGCCACAGGGGTACCACGGTCTCGAAGGACACGCCCTCGACGCCGAGAGTGAAAAGTGCGTCACCACCTCGAACACCTGGCGCGTCCGGGTCTCCGACGACGATGTGCTTGGCGTAAAGCGGAAGCTCCCCACGCGAACCAGCCTCCTCATCCAAGAACAGCGTCTCGGAGGGGATCAGCGTCTGACGCAGGACCGCACACGGCGCATCCATCGCCAGCGAGAGCAAGTCTTGGAATGCCTGACCGCTATCGGTCCACTCCGCCACTGAGCGCGGCTGCACCGATTTGAGGGTGAGATGCGATACCGCGAATGTCGACGACGCCAGACGACCCCGGCGAAGGTCGTGCGACGGTAGACGGTACCAACGCCCCAGCTCCACAGCCAGGTCATCGACGTCGACCGTGATCGAGTCCACAGGTTGAACGGCGATGCGCCAGCGTGTACCTCGTGTGAGGTCTTCGTGCCGCTCGATCTCGTTGACAACATCGGGGGTGTAATGCCACTCGGTGAGATTCTCTAGCTCGATCTTCAAGCCAGAGAAGACGGGGCTTTCCGCGCTGTCGATCAGTGCGCCAAAGACAAGGCTCTCGGCCCTTATCTCCTGCTCCGACACGGTTCCGCCAAATAGGTTGGAGGTGGAGCGCTGAACGACGCAGTCGATCAGCGTGACCTGAGTAGACCCGACTGTCCCGTGGATGATTGCCCACTGCTTGGTCCCGCTCGACAACACCATTGTGTTGGGACTGGGTCCGGGCAACCACTCTGCATCGTCAAATCCGCCGATCAGCGCTAGCCGGACTCCACGATCGGGAGAGTAGGTAAGGGTCCCCCGTTGTTCCCCGCTCTCCTGGCCCGGCAACCAGAACCGTCCTTGCCACTGCGTATCAGATGACAGATAACCCGCGTCCAATGAAGACCCTCCACCCCGACTCACACTGATCGGGAATCGACCTTAGAACAGAGGGGTGACAAGACGGTGGGTTACGCGCGCCGCTCAGCGACCGTCGCCCTCACTCGTCCGGCCGCGTCCATGCAGTATTAAGCCGTCGCCTGAAGGGCCTTATAGATGATGGGCACCAGCTCACCCATCAGCTTCTGCGAGATCTCAGAGTTGTTCAGGATCTGCGTGGAGAGGTCGGTGTGGGAGTCCATGGCCCCGATCACCGCGCCGACGAACTCGTTCTGCAGATCCGGGCTGGCCGAGAACTGCGCCAGAGTGTTGTTCTGGGCCTGCTGCTGCAGGGTTTCGCTCTCTTCGAGCCGGTCCTTCACGTGGGTGACGACGCTGCGCACGCTGGAATCGGGGTGATCGCCGGAGAACAGACCGTTGATCTGGGCGATGACATCTTCGAGCGCCACGAGTTCTGGGTCTTTGACCGTGCCGGTTCCGGCTTCCTTGGCCGGTTCCAGCGGGATGCCACCGGCGAGCTTGCCGGAGGTGGTGCCTTGCTCGTGTTGGGCGAGATAGTCGAAGTCCACCGTCGACAGGTCGATTTCGTGGTGGAGTTGCTCTGCGGTGATCACCGGCGCGAGGTGGCGTAGGTAGATGGACAGCTTCTCCAGTGAGGTGTCCTCGTAGTTGACGATCTGGGACAGGAAGTCGTACTGGCGCAGGAAGGTGCCGACGTCCTTGCGGAACATCACCAGTTCGTCTAACCCGTTCGCGTCGTTGGTGTCCAGCGCGATGCGTTCTCGGTTGCGGAAGACGTCCTGCGCGGGTCGGACCCACTTGTTAAGTGCCTCGTGGCCTTTACCGGGCTGCCTGGCCAACTTGAGGTAGTCGGCGACCAATCCGTTGACCTCGGACTCCTGGTAGATCCCGGCAGCGTCGAGCTTGGCCATCGTCGAGTGGACGATGTTCGGGTCGGTGACATCAGCCAGCGTGGTGGCCTGGTAGTACGGCTCGAACGCCTCCACGATGTCCCCGGCGGCGTTGGCGAAATCCAACACGAAGGTCTGATCCTTACCGGGAGCGACGCGATTCAGTCGGGACAGGGTCTGCACCGCAGCCACCCCGGACAGCCGCTTGTCGACATACATGGCCACTAGGAGCGGTTGGTCGAAGCCGGTCTGGAACTTGTTGGCCACCAACATCACGTTGTACTCGTCGGTGGCGAACGCATCACGCAGGCCGCGTCCCTTCAATCCGGGATTCATCGAGGTCTCGGTGACCTTCTCCAACCCGGACTCGTCATCGGTGACCTCACCGGAGAACGCCACCAACGCCGCGACATCGGTGTAGCCCTTCTCGGCGACGTACTTGTCGAAGGCCAGCTTGTAGCGCACCGCCGCCTTCCGCGACGACGTGACGACCATCGCCTTGGCCTTAACGTCGAGCCGCCAGCCGACATTCTCGCGGAAGTGCTCGATGATGATCTGCACCTTCTGGGAGATGTTGGTTGGGTGCAGCTTGACCCAGTTCATCACCGACTTGATCGCCGCGCTCTTATCCACCAAGTCGGTGCTGTTGCCGCCAGATACCTGCACCGTGCCTGACACGGCGGTGTCTTCGGTTTGGTAGGTCTGCCCGTTATGGGTGAGGCGGAACGCCGTCTTGTACGGGGTGTAGTTGCGCAGCACATCGAGGATGAAGCCCTCTTCGATGGCCTGCTGCATCGAGTACAGGTGGAACGGGTGTGGTGTGCCGTCGATGCCCTTGTGCCCGAACAGTTCCAGGGTCTTGGCCTTCGGGGTGGCGGTGAACGCGAAGAACGACAGGTTCTTCGCCTCGGCTCGGGCGGCCATCTCGGCCGCCAAGACATCCTCGGCGTCGATGCTGCCGCCGTCCTCTAGATCGTCCAACTCGGTGGCCGTCAGGGCCGCTTTGAGCCGCTTGGAGGCTTCTCCGGCCTGAGAAGAATGCGCCTCGTCGGCGATGATGGCGAAGTTCTTGCCCTTCAGGTCCGCCTGGCTGTGGATCAGCTCCAGCGCGAAGGGGAAGGTCTGGATGGTGACGATGATGATCTTCGTCCCGCCGGTGAGCGCGTCGGCCAGCTCCTGCGACTTGGCCCCGCCCAGCCCGGCGATGTGGGCGACGACCCCTGGGGTGCGGTCGATCTGGCGGATCGCCTCCTGTAACTGGGCGTCGAGCACGTTGCGGTCGGTGATCACGAGGACGGAATCGAACACCGGCTTGTTCGCGTCGTCGTGGAGCACCGAGAGTCGGTGGGCCAGCCAGGAGATGCTGTTGGTCTTACCGGATCCCGCCGAGTGCTGAATCAGGTACCGGTGCCCCGGCCCCTCGACGCGAACGGCCTCGACCAGCTTGGTCACCGCCTCCCATTGGTGGAAGCGCGGGAACAACATCGTCTGCGTGCGGATCTTCTTGTCGGACAGCGGGTCGACTTTGTCGGTGACCTGTAGGTGCAGGAAGCGTCCGAGGATGTCAAGCCAGGTATCGCGCTGCAGGATCTGGTGCCACAGATATGCGGTGGGTGACCCGTGCGGATTGGGTGGGTTCCCGGCGTGATGCTTATTCCCCCGGTTGAACGGCAAGAAGAACGTGTCCTTGCCCGCTAGCTTGGTGGTCATCTGCACCTCGCTGTTGGACACCGCGAAATGCACCAGCGCCCGAGACCCGAACCCCAGCAGGGGTTCCCCCTTGGGCAGCCGGTGGTGCTTGTACTGCAGCACCGCATCGGTGATGTTCTGCTGGCTTAGGTCGGTCTTCAGCTCCGCTGTGGCCACCGGGATGCCGTTGACAAAGAACACCAGATCGATGCTGTTCGAGTTCTGCATCGAGTAGTAGACCTGGCGCATCACCCGCAGCCGCACCGCCTCATACTTCTTGGCGGTGGTCTCATTCAGCGACGTGTTGGGCCGGAACTGGCACATCGAGAACTGGGCATTGAGGTCCTTGAAGCCCCGCCGCAGCACAGACAGCGTGCCGCCGTTCGCCTTTGGATCAGCGCCCAACGCCTTCACCAGCGTCGCGAGCACACCCTGCTGCGCCTTGGCCAGCGCCTCACCAGTCAGCTCCGGTTTGACCCGCTTGGCCAACTGCTCCGGCTGCGTATCGGCCAGCCAGCCGAACACGTCCTCGGTGAACAGCGCCAGCTCCCGGTCGTAGCCGGTGTCCGTTGGTGAGTACAGCCAACCGTGCTTGGCCAGGTAGTCACATATCTCCGACTCGAAGGATGACTCGTGGTGCTGTTGGGCCATGCCCTACGCCGCCCCTCGCACATCGATCTTGCCGGTCACCGCATCAGTGATCAACGCAGACCGATACTCCCGCAACGTCTCGATCACCTCGGCCACCTTCTCGACCAATTCATCGATCTTCGCCCATCGCTCGTCGAGGAAATCCACGATGCGCGACTGCTCGTTCATATCCGGTACCGCCACACGCAATTCGGGCAACTTGCTTGCCTTGAGCCCAAGGGCTGTGGAACCCGTCGCACGCGCCACCAGCTGGGACTGGAACCACTCTCCGATCACCGAGTACAGGAGATACCTCGGAAGCACGGTCTGGGCATCAGGACGAAACTTGATGATTCTCTGAGCTAGTGCAATGTCTGTTCGATCCACCAGCGCGGCGTTGCCAAGAGGAGCTTCCATTGTGAAGAGGAGGTCATCGATCTCCGGAAGACCACGGCGCATTACCTCGCCGTAATCCTCAGCGGATACGTATTCGTCCGAGATTTCATAGTCGATCCAACCCGGTCGGACGTTCCGGGCAGTGACGAGCAGCACGCCGTCATCGACCTTCTTCGGAGTTGCCCCTCTATAGTCCACTCGGCCGTCAACACACCGCAGAAACGGCCTGACCGACCATGAGGCTGGAATGGGTCCGAGCCCCGGAATGCCAGACTCCTTGGTCTCGGCATCTGGGTCCAGTCCCTTGGTGACGGCGTGGGTGATGGTGGCGGTGCGGTCCTCGCGCAGGGTGGCGATGAGCTGTTCCTGCTTGGCGATCAGCGCATCGATCTTGGCGGTTTCCGCATCGACAAAGGCTGCGATTGCAGCCTGCTCTTGCATCGGCGGCGCGGGAAGGGAGATCATCTTCATCGCCGAGTAGCGGGTAGACCAGAGGTCAGCGACTATTCCGGAACCGAAGCGGTAGTACTCCTCTTGAAATGCTTGACTGCGAAGCAGATGGTGCACGTATCCACCGAGCAGACCCCGTGGTTCCAAGACCGTTGAGATCACTGACACGCTGCCATCAAGGGGCGAGAGTCCAGCTGAGCCTTTCCGGTCAGATCTGCTGTTGATGACAAAGTCGCCTGCCCTGACGAGTTTGCGATTATCGCCGTTGTCGGTCTTTGCTGCGGTGTCGAGTTGCGGAACGATCCCGTCTTTGGTGACCGACAGAGGCTGAAAGTCTCTGTCGCTGACCGTGGTCTTTCGCTCGCTGAAGAAGAACCCCAGACGTCGGAGGTCCCAGGTAGTGGGGATCTCGCCCAACCAGGCGGTGTCAGTGTCCTTGTATCTCGGATAGGCGGGCCAATTCATGCGCCGACCTCGGTCAGCATGACCTGTATCTCGGTGACTAGGACGCGAAGATCTTGCTGGATCTCTTCAAGCGGCCTTGGTGGGATGTAGCGGTAGAAGTGGCGGGTGAACGGGATCTCGTACCCGATCCTCGTCTTGTCGTGATCGATCCAGGCGTCGGGGACGTGGGGTAAGACCTCGCGGGCGAAGTACTCGTTGACATCCTCGGTCAGCGGAACGTTTTCGGTGTCGCGCAGGGACGGGTCGGGTTCCGGAATGCCCTTGGAGTCTGTGACGACGGTGGCCTCGTCGTCTTGCTCGCCGATGGTCGACCAGATCGTCTTGACCAGCGGGGCAGGCGGTTTAGTCAGTCCGGCCTTGCGGAGTGCGTCTTTGAGTTCGGTGATGAACTCGTCGCGATCCTTCCACTCCCACCCGATCAGCCCGGTGAGAGCGTTGTGGATCGCAGCTTGTTCGCCCGGCTTGAGCTTGTCAATGCTCTTCTGCGCCAGCAGAACCTTGACCCTGTCCTCGGTCGGGGTGAATCTCAGTTGCAAGGGACGTTCGACGGTGATGCTGGAGTAGCCGAACTCCTCTCCCTTGAACACCTTCGAGTGAGCGGGGTGCTCGTCGGTCCCGTGTTCGTTACGGAAGCTGTCGTAGAGGTGGCAGATCCGCTCGATGTCCTTGGGCCGCAGTTCCTTACGCTTCGATCCGAGGGATTTCCGCATCTTGCCGAACATCTCCACACCGTTGATGAGCTGGACCTTGCCCTTGCGCTTGGTCGCCTTGTTGTTATCCAAGACCCAGATGTAGGTCGAAATACCCGTGTTATAGAACATGTCGACCGGGAGCGCGATGATTGCGTCGAGCAGGTCATTCTCAATGATCCACTGTCGGATGTTCGATTCCCCGGACCCCGCTCCCCCTGTGAACAGCGGCGAACCGTTGAGCACGATGGCGAGGCGGCTCCCACCCTCGCCGTTTTTGACAGGCTGCATCTTCGAGATCAGGTGCAGCAGGAACAGCAGTGACCCGTCCGAGACGCGAGGTAGGCCAGGGCCGAATCGTCCGGCGAACCCACGCTGCTCGTACTCGTCAGTGACCTGTTTCTGCTGGGTGTTCCACGCCACCCCGAACGGTGGATTGGACAGCAGGAAGTCGAAGTGCTTGGTGCGAAAGCCGTCGTCGGTCAACGTGTCACCGGGGTGGATGTTGTCGATGTCCTGGCCCTTGATGATCATGTCCGACTTGCACATCGCATATGAGCGCGGGTTGATGTCCTGGCCGTAGAGGACTGGGCGGGCCTTCGGGTTCATCTCGATGAGATGGTCGTAGGCGGTGGAGAGCATGCCGCCGGTCCCGGCGGCGGGATCGTAGATGGTGCGCACGGTGCCGGGTTTGGTCAGCACGTCGTCTTGGGTGTGGAACAGGATGTCCACCATCAGCGCGATGACCTCGCGTGGGGTGAAGTGATCACCGGCCTGAGCGTTGTTGGACTCGGCGAACTTGCGGATGAGTTCCTCGAAGATGTAGCCCATGTCGTGGTTGGTCACCACGTTGGGGTGCAGGTCGACGGCGGCGAACTCTTTGACGATCAGATAGAGGCGATCCGACTTGGCCAGGTCGCCGATGAGGTCGAGCATCCGGAAGCCGTCGAACACGTCGCGAACGTTTGGCGAGAAGTGCTCGATGTAGTCGATGAGGTTGTCGGCCACCCCCTCCGGGTCGCCCACCAGCGAGGCGAAGGTCCAGCGGGAGGTGTTGTAGAAGGGCAGTTTGAACTTGGCCTTCAGCATCACGCCCGGATCGACCTTCGCTGACTGGATCTTTTTGTACTCGGTGAGGACCTCGTCCTTGGTGGGCTCCAAGATGCAGTCCAGGCGGCGCAGGATCGTGAATGGCAAGATCACGTCGCCGTACTGGTTGGGCTGATACGGCCCGCGTAACAGGTCGGCGATCTTCCAGATCAGGTTGGCATTGGTCTTTGCCACGGCGCGAGTGGTCCCCTCATCTCGGTGTGTACCCCGTGGAAGTTACCCCGGCCATGGTGTTCCGTCAGGGACCTCCGGTCGAGACATGGGCGTTGGTGGCTTCGAAGCGGACTTTTGCAACTGCCGATGGCCCTGTTCCCGGAACCCGCGAGCCCGCGATGTCGGTCTGTCGTGGCACCATCCGCGAGATGACGATCACGATCCCGAGCGGTCAGCCGAACAGCCGGTTCATGCGGTACGTTCGAGCGCCGATCAGGGACACAGAGAAGCTTCCGCCCCTGTTTCCCTTGCGACCCGCGACGCGACCATTGCGGATCGGCATCGACACGACGACGGTCCCGGTGCCGCCAGATGGATATCTGCCGAGGTTCTTCGGACGTGACGAGATCGACGTGCAGCTACTGGTGCCAGCGGGCGAAGCGGTACCTGCTGCGTGGATGTCGGCTCTCGACGAACCGCTGGTCCGCCACGTCGGCTTCACGTCGATCGGGGACGCAGCCAAAGAACTGGACACGCGGTACTTCTGGATTAGAACCGAGACCGAACGAGAGCAGTCCAGCACGCGAGCGCATTTCTTCGACATCTTCCAGCATCTCGACGCCCAGGTCGCGCCTGCCGAAGTCGAACCGATCGCCATCGACGAGCGCCATCACGCCGCTGCCTATGCTGCTGCCGCCGCCGAACTGGGCATCGATGTCGTCGTGACCAACGCGCCGACGGCGGGCAGGAGCGACGTCGCCGACAACGACGTGGTCACCAGCGTCACACCAGACGATGCCGTGCCGCTCATTGGTCATTACCTGCGCATGACCCACAACCCGAAGGTCGAAATCCAGCGAGGGCGGTTGTTGGGAGGCGGCACCTGGGAAAAGACAGAGTCGACCGCCACACTCGCCAACTTTTACGATTGGGGTGTCGTCTCTGCGATGACGTACTTCGACGTCTTCCCGAACATCGCTGAGCGCGAAGGGGACCAAGAGACCGCGAGCGCGCTCAGGTCGATCAGGACTCGGTTGGCCCGCGCCGCTCGTGGACTCGACGAGATGCTGGCCGCACTTTCGAATCGGGTCGATGGCAACCGGCGTGCCGACGTGATCGAGGTTGCCGCCGAGGCGTTCGACCGTGAGTTGCTGTACCTCGCCGCTGCGTTCGACATTTATGGGCGACGCTTCCCGCTACTCATCGACTCCACCCGCGATCCGTCCAGGTTCCGCTTTTCCCTCGACGGGCGTGGCTACGTCAACGACCACCTGGTCAAGGAGTACGACGCGACGGTGCTCGCCGACGTCACTCGGCTTCATGTGTACGCAGGCGTGTGCAAGGTGCTGCGCAATCACATTCATGACGGCATCCTTCCCGTCGACCAGCACCCAGGACGGTCCTACGGAAACTCGATAAGCATCGCGCTCAATCTCGACGCCATGCCGGAACTCGCGCCAGGAGGGAACAACGGCATGAAGCAGGAGCACTTCGACGCCCTTGGGGTCTGGAGAGCCGACGCCTCCGAGGTGTTCGGGAGCCCCGTCATGGTCGCCGACCTCGCAACGACGGGCCACACGTTGTTGGGTGCCGGACTGGCGCTCATCGAAGCCTTCACGAAGCTGATCTTGCGCAACAAGCCCCAGTCGGCCAGCGGTGCCAGCTCGCTGCTGGGGTGTGTTCAGGCCCTTCCTGGAGAGACCGAGCCGCCGCTGCCGGAGCGCGCCGCATTCCACAAGGCGCTCTTCGGGTGGCACTCCGCCTGAGCAGGAGTCGAAAGCTCACGCAGAGAGCGGAACACCATCGGCGAGGTAGCGATAGACGGTGGCGCGGGAGACTCCCAGCATCTTCGCGATGTCGGTGGCCGTGATGCCCTTCTCCCGGAGCTGACGAGCTTTAGCGGCATCGGCGTCGTCGACCTTGCGCGGTCGGCCACCCTTGCGCTCGTTGGCTGCGGCAGCCGCCAGCCCGGCGCGGGTGCGCTCGATCATGGTGTCGCGCTCCAGTTGGGCGAAGGCAGCCATGATGGTGAGCATCGCCTTCCCTATCGGGCCGTCGGTGTGCAGACCTTCGGTCAGGCTGCGGAACCCGATCCCGCGGGAGGTCGAGCTCGTCGACGACGGCGAGGAGGTGTTGGGTGTTGCGTCCGAGCTGGTCCAGTTTCCAGACCGTGAGCACGTCACCCTCGCGGAGATGATCGAGGCAGGCATCGAGATGCGGTCGGCACGCGGCCGAGCCGCTCACGCCATGGTCGGTGAAGATGCGTGCCGCCCCCGCTTCCTCAAGCGCGTCGAGCTGAAGCTGCGGATTTTGGTCGGTGGTGCTGACCCTTGCATATCCGATGATGGCCAACCGCTGATACTCCTGTCTCATAATCCCGTCGTAATCTTGGTTTTGATATCACCAGGTTATGAGACAGGTTTTCAAGACAGTCGGAGGTGAGGTAGCGCCTGGTGATCGAATCGATGGCCGACGACCCGTCGCGTTCTCATCAACCCATCGTTTTCGAGACAGATGGTGGCGTTCTTCGGCACGGGATTCGGGTGTGGGTGCGCTGCGGTGGGCGTGGCTGCTGTCGTGTTGGACACGCGACTCAACTCGGGTGTTCGAGTTCTGCTCGGGCCTGGTCGATTTGGTCGTAGGCGTAGGTCACCATGGCGGTGGTGGTCATCGTCTCGCCCTTGCGGGCGAGCGATTCGTAGATCTGGTCGCCGAGGGCGTCGAGGAGGTGGGTGGTCGCGGTGGTGATTTCGGGGAACGCCCCCGAAGATAAAGGACTGAGCGCGAACCCGGCGACGGTGGCCGCCGGTTCGTAGCGTCCGAGCCGGTCGAGAATAACGGTGAGGACGTCCAGCGGCCAGCGGATCGCGGTGGTCTCGCCCGCGTTGTAACAGTTGCGGATTGCCAGAGTGAGGTGATCGAACGCGGCCAGCGTGTCGCCGTGCTTGGCCTCAAGTCGTGCCAGATTCAACGCCAGGAGTGACGCTTGGGTGCGGTTGCCGCTGTCGTGAGCGATCACCAAACCCCGGCCGAGGGCGTTAAGCGCCCCGACGGGATCCGCGTCACGGAAAGCCACACCATAGGCAGCGAGCGCCCACGCGAGCACGGCCGGGTTGCCAGTTGCCCCCGCAGCCTCGATCAGGCCATCCGCGCAATCCATCGCCTCCCCACCGGAACCGGCCACTGAAAGGCCGTAAACCAGCCATGACCGGATGTGCACGTGGGTGTCGCGGCGGCGTGTGAACTGGGCGCGACACAACTCGGCCAACCGCTCGGGGTGCCCGATGACCACGTACGACATTCCAAGCAAGCCTTCGGAGCCGTGCGGGAGCGCATCGCGGCTGCTGCCGAGAACGATCTGCCCGGCGTCGCTGTAGCCGACAGCGGCCTCGATTCGTCCGGTCCTGAAGCACTGCGACGCAATCACATGCAGGAACGCCAACCGGGAGTGGTCGACCGCACCGGCCGCCTCGATCAGCTCTTCAGCCCAGGCTATCGGCTCAAGGGTTTGGACCCACAGGCCGAGCAACCCCGCATAGGTGGCGATGGCGGCGGCGACATCAAGATCGCCTTGGTCGGCGGCCCAGCGAAACGCGGTGCGCAGATTGGCCAGTTCGACGGTTAACCAGTCGTAGGCGTCAAGCTGGCGGGGGCTGTCCCACAGCGCCATGATGTCAGCCTCGCGCCCGGCGAAGTACCGCGAGTGGGCGGCCCGGACCTCGGATGCTTCACCGCGGGCGACGAGTTGTTCCTCGGCGAACTGGCGGATCGTCTCCAGCATCGAAAACCGGATCCGCCCCGAGGACCGGTCAGCCACCAGCAGAGACTTGCGCACTAGCGCATCGAGCAGATCAAGGACCGCGTAGTCGTCGGGGTCGTCGGATCCGGCCACGGCGCAGGCACTCTTGAGGTCAAATCCCCCGGAGAACACCGAACAGCTTTCCAACACTGTCTTCTCAGCGTCATCGAGCAAGTCGTAGGACCAGGCCACCGCGTGGCGCAGGGTCTGGTGGCGTTCGAGTCCGCGCCGCGACCCGACCAGCAACCGGAACCGCTGATCGAGACGATCACGCACCTCGCTGGCCGTCATCGATGGCATCCGTGAGGCCGCCAGCTCGATGGCCAACGGAATCCCGTCCAGACGCCGGCAGATCTCCACCACGGCGCTCGCCTCATCGGCCTTGGCCAGCGAGAAACGCGGGGCCGCGCTGCGGGCGCGTTCGACGAACAAGTTGACTGCGGCGGACTCGATGCCCGCGCCCACCTCCAGCGAGGGCACCGGCCACACCTGCTCGTCGAGGGCTCCCAGCCCTTCGCGGCTGGTGGCCAGGATCTTCACCGTCGCCGAGTGCGCAAAGATGGCCTCGATCAGATCAGCGGCAGCATCCAGGACGTGCTCGCAATTGTCGAACACCAACAGCCGCACCCTGCCCTCCAGCGCGACGGCGATGCTCTCGGTCACGCTCTTGCCGGGCTGTTGGGTGATGCCCAGCACCGATGCCACCGCATCCGACACCGCACCCGGATCACCGACACTGGCAAGTTCGAAAACCCAGACACCGTCAGAGAATTTATCGGCCACCTGCGCAGCCAACTCCAGCGCCAGTCGGGTCTTACCCACCCCGCCCACCCCGGTCAAAGTCACCAGGCGATGTGCCCGCAGCGCCGCTTCCACCTCGACGAGCTCCGGCCCGCGACCAATGAGGCTGCTCAACTGCGGGCGCAGGTTCCCCGGCGTCGCATCCAGGGTCCGCAGGGGCGGGAATGCGGACGGCAGTCCCTCGGCGAGGACCTGGAAAACCCCGACAGCGGTCGATAAGTCACGCAATCGCTGCTGACCCAGATCGAGGAGCTCTACCCCGCCGAGCAGACCCGCCGTCGAATCGGCCACCAGGATCTGCCCGCCGTGACCCGCCGCCATCACGCGTGCGGCACGATTCAGTACCGCACCGAAGTAGTCCGCACCCCGCAACTCCGCTTCGCCGGTCGCCAAGCCCATCCGCACCGACAGCTGCAGCTCCCGTTGCGCGGCTATGGCGGCATCGACCGCTGCCCTTGGTGACGAGAATGCCGCGCACACCCCATCGCCGGTGTGCTTGAACAGGAAGCCCCGGTGTGCCTGGATCGCAGAACGCAGTACCTCGTCGTGGGCGGCGAGGGCGATCCGCATCTCATCGGCATCGGCCTCCCACCGACGGGTCGAGCCCTCGACGTCGGTGAACAGAAACGTCACAACACCCGAAGGAGCAGCCGCCGTCATGACATCGCCTCGGCCCAGTCGATATGTCCTTCGAAGCCAAGCTTTTTCGCCATATCGCGGTAGCGATCCCGCAAGTGCGCGTAAGCCTCCTTATCGCCGTGAGCCTTCGCCAGCAATGCCTGCAGCCGCAGCAGCCAGATGTCGCGGATCACCAGACCCTCATCGGCTTGCGCAGCCGCTAACTGGTCGATGGCTGCCTCGGCTTCGGCCTCGTCACCGTCGGCCCCGCGTTCGAGCAGTGTCTCCACCAGCACACCCGTCGCTGGGGTCCCCCACACCAGCAGCCGTCCCTCGCGGAACAGATGGTCGACGGCGGTCCGCATGAGCGGTATCGCCTCATCGCGGTCGCCACGCCGAGCGAACTCACGCGCTAAGTACACATTTGCGAGCGGTAAATCGGACAGGTTGTGTCCCTGGCGCACGAACACTTCGCCAGCCTCGGCCAGGAGCTTATGCCCGCGATCACGCTCCGCCGCCGTGTGGCGATGCAGCAGCGCCAGACCCAGCACCCACTGGGCGACCGTCAACGCGAAATCATCACTGGATCGCTCGGCATTCTCTAGCGCATCCTCGATCTCGCGCACCGCGGAATCGTCGGGCCTCAGCACACCAACGGGTATCCCCATGGAGTAGACCCAGCTGACGACCGTGGCGTAAGACATGGGGTCGGCGCTGCGGGCCATGCCCAGGCCGTGCCGCAGGTCGCCACGCCATTTGGGACGACCCAGGCAATACCGGGCAAGACCCCGCGCCGTGAAGGCGAGCGCCAGCGGGGACCCGATAATGAAGTTGCCTTTCGACGGTTCACCGTCGGCCAGGTCGATAACCGTCTCTGAACACCGCAACACGTCACCCCACTCGCCACTTTCACCCTTGGCGTAGATCACCGGGAAGGACAGCCCCACCGCGAGGGTCGGGTCACCAATGGACTCAGCGAGGGTCCAGGCTTCCGACGCCAGTTGCGACGCCTCGCGTATCCGATCCTGCAAGGCGTGATCAGCCACCAGCCCAGCCATGGCGATGGCCAATGACGCCTTGTCCCCGGCAGCAGTGCACAACTGACGTAATTCATCGAAGCGGTCACCGGCCACATGTTCGTGGACTCGAACGGCGATCCCGCACAACATGGTGCGCGGGGCGATGCGCATGGCCACCCGGTTTGGGTCACCGGAGGGTAAGGCGTCGGCGATCTTGCGGGCGCGTTCCAAACTCAGCCATGCTGCGCCGATGTCGCGGTTGGTCGCCCACGCTGCGGCCCGCATGTGCCAGCCGTAAGCGGCGTGCAGATCACCGGCAGCCTCCCGATGTTCGGCGATCAGCGCCGCGTTCTCCTCCGCCGCTGCCGTGTCACGGGATTCGATTGCGGCGGCAACCCGCCGGTGCAATTCGGCGCGATCGGATTTGAGCTGTGCTTCGTAGGCCACGGTGCGGATCAGTGGATGGTGAAATACGTACTCGGGTTGTCGGGTGAATGTGATCTGATCGATGAACTCGCCACTCAGCAGGTCCCCAAAAGCAGGATCAATGCCCAGCGTTTCCAGCATGTCTCGGCTGAACCGTGAGCCGATGACTGCCGCTGCGCTCAAGGTGCGTTTGGCCGCCGGGTCAAGCCTATCGATGCGTGCGGCGATGGTCGCCTGCAGCGTTGCGGGCACGCTGACCTCGCCGGTATCGGCGGTCAATTCGTAGGCGCTAGGGTTGCCCCGTAGCACGCCGCGCTCGGCCAGGTCGCGCACGATCTCCTCAGCGAAAAACGGGTTTCCGGCGGCCTTCTCGGTGATCATGGTGGCCACCCCGCTGACCGAGGGGTCTGGGCCGAGCAGCTCTGAGACCAGGGCTGCGGTTTCTGAATTATTCAGCGGTGCAAGGGCGATGGTCTGCGCACCGACCACCCGAGCCAACGCCCCCTCGTACTCGGGTCGGTAGGTGACCAACACTAGCGAGCGCGTCTGGGGGATCACCGTGAAGAACCCGGTCAGCATCGACTCGCTGACTTCATCGATCCAGTGCGCGTCTTCGATGACGTAGACCGCTCGGGTGCGGCGTGCCAACGAGGCGGTGTTGATCAGCGCGGTCAACCGTCGCCGCCGGGCATCGGGATCGATCTTGGGCAGCGCCACCTCGGGATCAGCGATGCCCAACAAGTCATCGAAGAGCAGCACGTCCTCGGGATCGGAATCCGGCAGCCGGGAGCGCACCCGGTCACGAGCGGCCGAGCCGTCCAGGCCACGCACACCGATGGCTGCCCGCAGCAACCGCGCCACGACCTGGAAGGGAATATCGCTGGCGTGCGATTCACAGTAGGCGCTGAACACCTCGACTTCGCGCCCAGCAGCGATCGCCGCCACCTCACGCACCAGGCGGCTCTTACCGATACCCGGTGATCCCACCACGGTGACCACCGCGCCGTGGCCATCGACAGCGCGGTCCAACAAGCCCTCGACAGCGGACATCTCCCACCGCCGACCAATCAGCCTCGACTCAGCACGCCCGACGACGCGATGCGGTTCGCCCATGCCCAACAGCCGACGGGCCGCCGCGGGCGCGTCGGCACCCTTGATGTGCAGCATCTCTGGCTCGCCGAGAGTCGCAGCGCCCTCGACAAGTCGCGCTGTGGACGCGCTGAGCATCACCCCACCGGTCGGTGCCACCGACTCCATCCGCTGAGCCATGCCGACTTGCTCACCAACGGCGGTGTAACCCAACGCACCAGAACCGATCTCACCGGCGATCACCTCACCGGAGTTAAGTCCCACGCGCAGCCGCAGATCCACACCATCCTGCTCTCGGACGGTCGGCGGCAAGCCGGTGTCGCCTCCTCCTGAACGCCCAAGGCAGCGAGGCAGGCACGAACGGCATGGTCCTCCAACGCCACCGGCGCTCCGAACACCGCCATGATTCCGTCGCCGGTGAACTTGTCCACCGTGCCGCCGTACCGCTGCACCACCCCCGCGCAGCGATTGACCAACTCGGCCATGATCTCGCGAAGCCGCTCCGGTCCCACTGCCGCCGCGATGTACATCGAATGCACCACGTCGGCGAACAGCACCGTCACCTGCTTGTACTCGGCTGGTCGAGTGGTCTGCGTGACCGGTGCACCGCACTCGTTACAAAACTTGGAGTTCGGGGGCAGTTCGGTGCTGCAGGAACCACAGAACAGCCCCGTCGCGGTCAATCCACCGCCACCATCCCCGCTGGGGTCCACGTCAGTATCGTTTCATGCTGGTCAACGATGTTCGTCATATCGCCTTGCATCTCCGCATGAAGTTTTGAGACGCCTACACTTCCGCAATGTTCTCGGAGACGCGCTACGCACTCAGTGGGGACTTGCGTATTGCCTACCGCACCTCGCGTGAAGGGCCTCGTGACATTGTGTTCGTCCCGACCTGGGTCGGAAACTGTGAGGTTTTTCCGGAGCAACCGTTCCTTCAAGGCTGGGTCGAGGCGATGACATCACTCGGTCGGCTCATCTTCTTCGACCAACCAGGCACCGGAGCATCCGACCCGGTCACGCCCGGCGCGCTACCGACCATGGAGCAGTGGGCCGACAGCATCACCGCGGTGCTCGACGATCTCGGGAGCCGCGAAGCGGTTCTCCTCGCGGGCACCGGCGCGTTCGCGCCAGCGGCACTGTTCGCCGCAACACATCCGTCCCGCACAGCCGCGCTGGTCGCCCTTGAGGTCAATGCGGATCCGGTGGCGCAACGAACTGGTGAACTCAATCTGGAGGAAGCCACTGCTGTCATGGCCGCCATGTGGGGCACAGGCGAGTACCAACACGCACTCAATCCGGACATGCCGTGGAACGAGGAGATCCGGGCAACGTGGGCGCGAGCGGAACGTCTGGCTGCCAGCCCAGGGACCGTTGCTCTCATGATGCCGCTGCTGGCCGAAATGGACGTGCGGGCGCTGCTTCCCGCACTCCGCGTGCCAACCCTCGTCCTCCATCACACTGACGACCCATTCATGCCGCCTGCGATGGGCAAATACGTTGCCGATCACATATCGGGCGCGAAATACGTCGAACTGCCCGGACGCAACCTCTACCACTGGGTTGAACCGTGGCTGGACTCCTTCCAGGAGATTGCCGAATTCCTCACCGGCCACCGGGCTGAGGTGGCCGATGATCGGATGCTGGCCACGGTGCTGTTCACCGACATTGTGGACTCGACACGTCGCGCGGCGGAGATGGGTGATCGCGACTGGCGCGCCTTGCTTGATGCGCACGACGCCGTCGTTCGGGCACAACTCAATCGGTTTCGGGGCCGCGAAGTGAGCACCTCGGGTGACGGCTTCCTCGCGATGTTTGACGGCCCGCAGCGAGCGATTCGCTGCGCGATGGCGATCCGTGATGCGGTGCAGTCCCTCGGCATCGAGGTGCGTGCCGGGTTGCACACCGGTGAGTGCGAGGTCCGGGGCGATGACATCGGCGGGATCGCCGTGCATATCGGCGCGCGGGTGAGCGCCCTGGCAGGGCCGAACGAGGTGCTCGTGTCCAGCACGCTGCGCGACCTCGTGATCGGGTCAGGACTCGGATTCGATGACCGCGGCGCTCACGAACTCAAAGGCGTGCCCGGCGAATGGCATCTCGTCGCCGTCTTGGGCTGACCCACAAGTCGTTCGGTGACAAACACGGCGCTGCGCGAGTCCGCTACCCGATCCGCTCGCCGGGGTACCCACGGCTCCACCGGCCACCGTTGCCGTCAGGAGCGACTGGCCTGGATCTGCCTCATAGCCGCCAGGATCGCAGGGCGACGGTTGGGTTCGGTGATCAGTTGTCTCGACACCCTGGTTGTCAGTTGGTCATCGTTGGCGCGGGCGTAGCGGCGGAGCAGGTCGTATGCGTCGTCCACGGAAATATCGAGAACTTCGCGGAGGAACCCCTTGGCCTGCTCAACGACGACTGGATGCCACTCCATAAATCTCCATTGAAGCGCCGGTCCAGACGAGATTCAAGGGACTCGTAGGCGTTTGGAGGGGTCGGGGTGCCCTCTCCTCGATCTGTGGCCGCGCCTCGCAGGGCAAGCTCTACTTGGTTGGCTCGGCTTTTCGGTTTAGCAACCAAGATCGCAGGGCACTGGTTACTGCATCAGCGGACTGCGGCGAGATTGCGTCGAATGTCTCGTTGCCAGGCGGACGGGGGCGCAATCCTCACGTTAAAAAAGCAGCGTCCGCCCCGTCCGTTGCCTCCGCAGCCCCCGATGAACGTGTGCAACGCGCAGTCGGACACCCCGCAGAAGATCAACGCCCTGGAAACCCGGATGGCGGGCGGCGGCGTGACCTGACCTGAACGAGAAATCCCCCGCCGGGATCGGTTCGGCGGGGGCTTCTCTGTATTCTGCCCAGCAGTGCCTACCTCCGATGATCCGATGGGCGCAGTCCTGCACTACGTCGAGGCGTTCAACAACAGTGACTCGGCGGGAATGGCAGCGATCTGCGCCGACCCGATGCAAATCCTTGACGGGATGTCGCCCCATGTCTGGCAGGGGCCGACCGCCGCCGAAGAATGGTGGAGAGCTGTGCTCGCTGAGGGCGAGCACGTCGGGGCTTCGGGCTACCGCATCTCGCTCGGCGAGCCACGGCATGTGAATGTCAACGGCGACAACGCCTATGTCGTCGCCCCGGCGACGATGACGTTCGACCTGCGCGGAACGCAGGTCACACAGACTGGCTCGGTGTACACCGTGGCGCTTCGTAAGGTCGGCTCGGACTGGCGTCTCACCGCCTGGGCGTGGGCAAAAGGCGCTTGAGAAAATGACGGCTGACCGCGTGCCGGTCGGTTACTCGTCTGTGGGCAGATTTGTCTAGCTGCTGCGTGGTTGCGCGGCTTCGGATTCGAGTCTTCGCGAGCTAGCCGACACGCTGATAGGCGGTGATCGTGCGCACGCAGGTGCAGGTGCAGCATCGTGTGAATAACGTGGGGTCGGGGTGGTATTCGGCGCACATCCGCCGCCTGTCAGGGCGAGCGTGAGGTGTTGAAGTCGGTGTACAGCTGCTCGTACACACCGTCGCGTTCGGCGAACCGGAACGGTTTCGTGGCGTCCACAACAATCTCGGTTGCCTCGGGCTCCTCGGTCAGCAGGGCCATCGTCTCGGCGATGTATTCCTCCAGAGGCATAGCGGTGGGTTCGTTGACTCGCTCGTCGCGCAGCCCAGTTTGGACCCCCGGCGGCATGATCTCGATCACCTGAACCGCTGTGTTGCGCAGTTGAAACCGCAGCGATTCGGTGTAGGAGTGCAGCGCCGCCTTGGTAGCGCAATAGGTCGGCACCTGCGCTTTGGGCAGAAAGGCCAACGCCGAGGTGACGTTCAGAACGGCCGAGCGGGGTTGAGCGAGCAGGCACGGCAGCAATGCCGCAATGAGGCGGATGGGACCAAGCAGGTTCGTGATGATCATGGCTTCGGCGTCAGCGACACGGCCAGCGGTGAGGTCCTCGCTGGATTGGATACCCGCGTTGTTGATCAGAATGTTGAGTTGCGGGTGGCGGTGGGTCGCCTCGGTGGCGAACCGTTCGATGTCGGCCGCATCGCTTTGATCCAAGGTCAGCGATTGCATTCCGGGGTTGGCCGCTGTCACGCTCTGCAGCTGCTCGTGGCGGCGGCCAGCGATGATCACCTGGTTGCCCAGGCGATGAAACGCTTCAGCCAGGCCGGTGATGATTGAAATTTAACACCCTGCGCCGGGGTGAACAGCAGCAAAACGGTCGTCAGCTACTCGACTTGTCGTCGTCCGATGAGGGTTCACAGGCCAAGAACGGCGGTAATGTTCCGTGGACCGGAGCAAGGGGACAGGAGAACGTAAATGTCGGGAACCGATGGTGACTGGAGCAAGCCTGCGGCGATGGCCATCCCGAAGGAGGGCTACTTCGAGGAGGAACGAGGGCGCTACGGGCCGATTTATCCGCGCACTCCGGCGTGCTACGGATTCTCCATCATCGCGAAGGTTAAGGAGGGCCGCGAGGACGTGGTTCGGGCGTATGGAAAGACCATCGAAGAAACCATCGCAGCGAGCCCCGAGGCTCTAGCGCCCCTCAAGTTGCACTACTTGCGGTGGAATCTCTTCGATATCGGTTCTGGTCTGCACTTCCAGTACATGGGCATCTTCGACACCGATTTCGACAAGTACACCGAGGACGCGGTCAAGCTGTTCGGCGCGACTGGCATCACGACCATCTTCACCCAACTCGAAGGCTTCCCCGAGGATTGGAAAACCAACCCGGAGGCGTTCATCAAGTTCGTCCGCGACCACCAGTGCCCGAGTTTCCTCGAATACGGCGAATACCCCTACGTCACGGCCGATGAGATCAAGAAGGCGCTGCGGCTCAAGGCGGCGTTCTCCGACATGCTCGACCAGATGCAGTAACGCCGAATACTTCGATGCTTGAGTTCGACGATATTCAGCACATCCTGCTGACCCGCACTCCGGCGATCACCGGCCGCTACGAGTTCCTGTCGTTCGACACCCCTGCAGGTGGTCGGGCGTGGCTGACCGAGTTGCTGGACAAGGTGCAGTCGGCGGCCGATGCGCAAGCCACGGTGGATAGCTCGGATCGCTGGGTCACGTTGGCGTTCACGTGGAATGGCCTTCGTGCGCTGGGCGTGCCCGAGGAGTCGCTGGCCACGTTTCCTGACGAGTTCCGCGAGGGGATGGCAGCCCGCGCAGACATCCTGGGTGATACCGGCGCGGCCGCTCCCGAACGCTGGGTCGGCGGCCTGGCCGGTGAGGACCTGCACGCGATCGCGATCTTGTTCTCCCGCACCGACGAACAGTGCGAGCGCTCCATCGCCGAGCACGACAAACTGCTCGCGAGAACCGACGGCGTTCGGAGTCTGTCGTTCCTCGACCTCAACGCATCGCCGCCGTTCAACTACGCCCACGACCACTTCGGCTTCCGGGACCGGCTGTCGCAGCCGGTGATGAAGGGATCGGGTGAGGAGCCGACTCCCGGCTCCGGGGACCCACTGGAACCGGGTGAGTTCATCCTGGGCTACCCCGACGAGGACGGTCCCGTCGCCGACCTTCCTGAGCCGCAGGTGTTGTCGCGCAATGGCAGCTACATGGCGTATCGGCGGCTGCAGGAACATGTCGGGGCCTTCCGCGAGTACCTGCGCGAGAACGCCGACACCCCTGACGATCAGGAACTGCTGGCCGCGAAGTTCATGGGCCGCTGGCGCAGCGGCGCGCCACTGGTGCTCGCGCCGGACACCGACGATCCCGAATTGGGTGCCGATCCGATGCGGTGCAACGACTTCAACTACAAGGAAATGGACCCGCTGGGGTACGCGTGCCCGCTGGGAGCCCACGCCCGGCGGCTCAATCCGCGCGACACCGCGCACAACATGAATCGCCGTCGGATGATCCGGCGCGGGGCGACCTACGGGCCCGCGCTGCCCGACGGCGCGCCGGATGACGGCGTGGACCGGGGCATCGCCGCGTTCATCATCTGCGCGAGCCTGGTGCGCCAGTTCGAGTTCGCTCAGAACGTGTGGATCAACGACAAGAGCTTCCATGAACTCGGCAACGAGCACGACCCAATCTGCGGCACCCAGGACGGCACCCTGGACTTCACCGTCCCCAAGCGGCCGATCCGCAAGGTGCACAAGGGGATACCGGCCTTCACCACGCTCACCGGTGGGGCGTATTTCTTCCTGCCCGGAATCAACGCGCTGCGCTACCTCGCCACGCTCGGCAACTAGAAGGATCATCATCATGCAGGCTCGCACCTACAACCAGAACCACATCGCCCGCGAGCACACCGGCGGGCGACGCATCAGCATCTACTGGACGTGGAGCTATCCCTGGGAAGCCCAACGCGGCTCCTCGACGATGGAGAACCGCTTCTCCACCATCACCGAGGTCCGCAACGTCTTGTGGCCCGCCTACGAGACGCCGGAATACGACGCGGCGAACTTCCTGCAAGGCATCGCGGGCACCCTGGAACTGTTCCACCGCTCCGCCCTGGCGTTCCAGGACCTGGCCCAGGAGGCCACCGGGCACCCCGTGGCCGTCTTCCAGCGCATCGACCAAGCCGGATACAAGCTCCCGATCGACGAACGCATCCTGGCCGACACCGACACGCTCATGGTGTTCGGTCTCGACCATCTGCTGTGTGAGGAAGAAGCCGCCCCCGAAGAAATCGCGGCCATCACAGAGTGGCTCAAACGGGAAGGCACCTGCCTGCTCCTTGCGCCGCATCACGACGTCGGCTTCACCGACGACCTGGCCCAGCGCCAGATGGAGTATGAACACCACGGCGACCGCCTGGTCCCCCGCCAACAACGCTTCACCGCGTACACCCGTTCGCTGATGAAGGCACTCGACGTGCCCGTTCACAACATTTGGGGTCTGCGACCCGCCGTCGTCGAAGGCACCAAGGACATCGCACCACTGACCGCCATCCGCGACCTCGACAGCCCACGGCTGCTCGACAACGTCACCACCTTCAACTTCCACCCCCACCTGCCGCACTACGAACTGACCGCGCCGGAAAGCGACCAACTACGGGTCCTCGGCCGCCAACGCGTCGACCCGAACCGGCCGCACCCGTTCACCGCAGCGGGCAACACCGAGTTCAACGCGCTGATCTGGATGCCACCGGCCGCCCAGCGCGCGGGCGACATCGTCCTCATCGACTCCACCCACTTCACCACCCTGTTCGGCGGCACCGACAGCCTTCGCAACCTCTGGCACAACCTCGCCACCATGAAATGACGTTCCACCCCACCAGGTCCCACGGCTTCCGTGATTCCACACCCAACGATCGCGTCTCGCCGACGCCTTGATACGCGACGTTAGTGCGGATGCGGGCGCATACGCGCAGCGCTTAACCATGGATCAGGACGTGCACCGGTCCGAGATGTCAGGTCCAGTACTGCAGCGCCTCGACTGTCGCGAAGGCGGTCAACGACGCCGCGTAGACGCCCACCGCTACCGCGGCACCGCGCAGGCTGATTCGCCGACTCGCGCCGTCGACCGGGTCCAGCCAGCGATGGCACCATGACGACACCGTGGGCATCAACCACCATTGCATCAACGCCACGCTGAGAACTTGACTGAGCCAGACTGACAGCCACGGCTGCGCACCCGACATGCGGATTACCGGTGCCACAAACCTCGATTGCAGCATCACCATGGGGTAGAGCACCATCAGTAGGAGCATCGCCGTCTTCCAGCTCGGCGTCATCTCCGCCTTCCCGTCCACGTTCCGCACTGTGGTACCGAACGGGGTGGTTCGGGCGAGTACCGAGAAATCCCTTGTCAGACTCGACCGCACCGGCGGCAAGCCTTCGTTGCGCTGCGGCGACCGTAGCCATGCTGACAGTTGGGGTTCGGTGCGAAACCGGACCAGCGACATCCATTTTCCCGGCGTTCCTGGCGGGAAGACAGCCGTGCCCTCATAGCCGGAGAACTGGGAGGCGGCTGCCGTCAGCTTGATATGGGCAGCCTGGAAGTCGGCTTCCATACCGCTGGACACGCTGGAGGAGACAATCGCGACACCGGTGGGCATCACCGCGCCGTCAATGATCACCAAATCCGAAGAACGCCGCAGAAATCCGCTTGCCGCCGCGGCGCGCACCAACTGCTTCCACGTCGCCCCGTCGAGCCACTGGTGGAGCGAGTCCTCGGACTCGAAGGTCACCGCGACCGCCCAGTCCAGCGGTGCGTCGCGAGAGATCGATGCGGCGAACGTTACGAATCCTCGTGCCCCCGCTGCCGCAGATCGCGCATCGCAGATCCAACCGTCGAAAACTTCAGGGTCGGCGGCACGGTCAAAACTCGTTATGGCCGTAGCCTTCATCGCGATTCGCCTCGACCGCGCCGAAACGACGGCCCGTGCGGGACTTGCGTCGCAACCTTGTTTGCCATGCGATTGTCCTTCCTTAGCTAGGTCATCGCCGCCTGGCTGAGTGCAACTCATTCTCATTGCGTATCGGCCACGCTGGACCAGTAGGCGGCCCAACCCGATCGTTACCCGTCGTTAAGTGTCGTCTCTGTGATGTCGTCCGTCTCCCGCCGATCGGCCACTGTCAGTAGGGTGGTGGAGCTTGGCTAGGTTGAAGCGATGGAGGCAACCACCGCAACCTCGATCATCGCTGGACCCATCGGGGACGTGGCGGGCCACTTCTACTTCTCCAAACAAGCCATCGCCCGCAGTGAAGCCATCGGCCTTGACGTCGTCTCCCTCTACGGCGCTGGTCGCGCATCCATGCTCGGCGGTGCCGACCCGGACACGGCCGACGCCCTCTTCTACTTCTTCAAGCCCGGCATGATCGCCGCGGTGATCACCCAGGGGCGCAGCCTGGCCAGTGAAGAAGAGATCGCGACAGCCCACCTCGGTTCCGCCGACGACTACGCCGATGCCACCTTCGCCGAGGTAGATTCGGCAACCCTCGATGCGTTCACCGACGCGGTTGGTGCGCTCGCCGCGTCGGTTCCCTCGGGCTCCTGGCCGTTTTTCGACGGCTACCGCTCAGCCCCGCCAGCGTCGACGGCCGCAGCTCGGGCCTACCGGGCAGCAATCCTGTTGCGAGAATTGCGCTTCGGTGTTCATACCGATGCGGTGAAGGCCGCCGGGCTGTCGCCTGCCACCGCCTGCCAGTTCAACCGAGACCTCGAAAACTTCAAGAGGCACGGCTTCTCAGATGAGGACATTGTCGAATACACCCCCGAGATTGAGGCCCAAAAGGCGGCTGCCGAAGATGTGACCACCGCGCAGATGGCGGCACTGTTTGCCCCGCTCTCGCAGACCCAACTCGAGGCGATCGTCGCAGGCGCGAATGCCCTCATAGCTGCGCCCGGTTGATGCTGCTCCTCGGAGGGAGGTCGTACCGCGCCGCGCGGTCATTCCAGGACTGACGGGGTGGACTTCAGACTGCTCCAGAGATGGGCCATCGGGCGGACGCCGAGCTGGTTCACCACCATCCGGGCAGCTTGACTGACCCCCTCGGTGAATGTAGGGAAGGCGAATTGAAGCTCGGCGACCTCCTCGACGCGCGTCTTCGCCGCCATACAGGCCGCGACCATCTGGATCACCTCTGCCGAGTATTCGCCGAGCACGTGAGCGCCAACGATCTGGCGTTGCTCGGTCTCGACTATCAGCTTGCAGAACCCTTCCGGCTGCCCGTCGGCGACGGGCCGAAGCATGTCCTCGTAGCGTGCCACTGCCACGGCGCAGTCCTGGCGGGAGCGGGCCTGCTCCTCGGTGAGCCCGACGCTGCCGTACTCGGGGTCGGTGAAACTGCCAGCGGGGACGATCTCATGGACGACCTGCCGACGCGGGCCGAGCACCGCGTTCTCGGCGGCGACACGGCCTTCGAGCGTTGCGCTGCTCACGAGCATGCTGTTCCCATCGACGTCTCCGGCGGCGAAGATGTGGGGGACGTTCGTGGCGGTGAACGCGTCGACCATCACGTAACCGTGCTCGGTTGCTACGCCAGCGGCGGCGGCATTGACGAGGTCGGCGTTGCCCGGCCAGCCGACGGCGAAGAATGCTGCGTCCACGTCGACCGTTCTAGACTCGTCGCCGACTCGGTATGCAACGCGGACACCAGGTTGGAGCGACTCCAGTTGGTGCACTTCAGCGCCGGTGATGATATCGATGCCGCGCCCCCGGAAAGCGTGTTCGAGCGCGACGGAGATATCGATATCGGCTCGCTCCACGATTCGGGGCGCGTGCCCAACGAGGGTAACTTCGCAGCCGAAGTCCGCCAGGATCGACGTCAGCTGGCAGCCCGTGTCGGCCGCCCCGATGACGCAAACCCGGTTGGGCAGGGAGCTTAGGTTGCGCAGGTCCTCGTAGGTGAGGCCGAGTTCGGCCCCGCGGATCGGTAGTCGCCCAGCCCTGCCGCCGACGGCGATGATGACTCGATCCCCAGTCCACGTGCGGCCGTCGGCCGCGCTGACCGTGTTGGCGTCGACGAACCGGGCGTCGCCCGTCTCTTCAACGAGGTCGACCCCGGCCGAGCGGATGTGGTCGGCCACACGCTTGCGCTCGTAGAGGTAGTCGGCCACTCGTTGGGCGTTGGCCAGGGTAGCCGCGAGGTCGACGACGGGACGTGGCCCGCGGAGACCGAACGATTCCCACGAACTCCAGTCCCTCACCAGGCGTGCGGCACGAGCTAGCGTGCGCACCGGTGCCGGGCCACTGTTAAAGGCGGTGCCGCCGACCCGCCCCCGCTCGACAAGCGTGACCTTTGCGCCTAGCTCGGCGGCGGTCAGGGCGGCGGACACACCAGCGGGTCCGCCTCCAATGACGACAACGCGCATCTCGGCTGCTCCTCTCACACCGACGCGGTCATGCCGACCACGACCTTGATGTCTTCCTTGCTTGTCGACCACGGCCCGCATCTCCTCGCCGACCACGCGCTGTAAGACACGCCGTCAACACCTTTCGCTTATCCGTAGGTCGTCTCACGTCATTCCAGCCGTCTCGCGTCGTCAACTCAGTGGTGGCGGGTCATCGCGTCGATCATCTGTCGCTATCGATTACGTCGAAAACTCTTACAGCGTGGCCAAACGGCTTCGAGGTGACGCCCAATTCGCCAAAGGGGTGGTCGAGTACGAAAACGAGATAGAGCAGCAAGCCGAGGAGGACGGCGACCGCGCTGGACAGGACCATGTGACCACGGTTGCTGTGCAGGCGCAGAAAGCCGGTCAGCGTTATCAGGACCAGCGGCGCCGAAGATCAGAGCGCACCACAACAGCGGAGGAATCCGTGGTTCGGCGTCGAGGAACCGCGTGTTGCGGTCGGATGCCAACACCGTCAATTGGCCGAGAAACTCGTGGCCGATCGCGCTCGACGCGATACTGGACTGCTCACTGCCAACGACTCGATACATCTCAGTGATCGAGCCTCGGGCTGCGTCGCTGCTGCCGCCGCTGTCTTGCGTGTTCCACTCCGGACCTTCCACCGCGTCGGCGTACTTGCGCAATAGTCCGCGCAGCTGCGTCTGCTGTGGTTGCGGCATGGCGACGGTCTGTCGGTACATCGTGGTGAGCGTCGATGCCTCATGGGATGCGTTCGCCTCGGCGGAGTGGAATTGCTCCCACGCGACGACAACGGTGAAACCCAGCAGAGCACCGTAAACAAGCCCAACAACGGTGATGAACGGCGACAGCGTCGAATTATGTTCTGGCCCGGTCTGACTGAGCATGCGATTCCCCAGAAACACGCTGGACAACCGCTATGAGCACTGCTATCGACGATGACTGCGGCCAACAGCAGCCATGCACCTACTGCCCCGATGCTGCCCATTGAGCAACCCGCATGCCAACAACCGCGGACTTGCCGCACCCGATCACGCCAAACTCCCTGAGATTCAAAACGCAGCCGCCCCGCACTCGATGCGCAGGCCACCGCCGCGCTTCGTCCGCCGTCCAATCGACAAGACATTGCGGCATTCATGTCGCTCGAGCGCCAACCAGAATCGGCCGTGACACTGACCAGCCCAGCGCCTTATGCCTTTTCCAATATGAACGATATCGGGTTAGTCGGACCTGGGGCCCCCAGCGGACATCCGATGTTGTCATAGCCAATCGACTTACCTCTGAGGCTGGCTGGGTCGAACGTCAGCGTCATGTCCCCTTCGTGTCTCTGTCCGTCTTTGCATCGGACCGAGTTCGGCACGTTCTGTTGGATCAGGGTCCATTGGCTGTGGATGAGGTGGAAATCTCCCTGCCAACCGTCGTCGCCGGTCACATGGAGGCAGCCCTGTCCGCAGGGCGTGAGGGTCCACTGATAGGTGTCGTCAGCGTATCCGTCCTTGTGGTCGAACACGACGTTGTAGGTTCCACTTGGATCGGTGGCGTGCGCGGTCGCAATTGCCGCAACGGCGAACATCGCCGTTGCAAAAACTGCCGCGGTACCCAACATTTTCATCCGCTTCTCCTCCGGTTATTCGGGTTGCGGCTGAGGTGGTATCACGATTATGGTCGCGCCGGGGATCGAAGCCAGGGTCGCCGCGAGGTTGGCCGCCACGTCTGCGGGGATGCCCGCCGCGGAGATCGCGACCGGGACCGCCACGGGGAACGCCGCGTTGGGTGTCACAGGCGTCGCCGCGGGCGGCGCTGAGGCCGCCGCCGCGGGTGCCGGATGGTTCGCCGCCACTACGGTCGCCGCGGGTGCCTTGTTCGCTGCGGGCGTCGGCTCCACTTTGCTCGCCGCGGGAGTGCCCCGGAAACCAAGACCCCCGATGGAACCCCCGACCAAACCCGCCATCGCCATGCCGATGTAGGGGTTGGGTTGGCCGGTTTGGTTGTTCTGCATGACTATTGGGACGGCGGTGCTGGGCAACGCTGCGACCACTTGGCGTATTGCCGTCGGGGTGGCCCACGACGGCGGCACCGAGAGCTCACCGATCGAGCTCGCCCCACCGGTAAACGCGGACACCGCCGCCCCACTCCCAGGCCGGGAAATGAGCGCAGCCCCGGCCAGATTGGGCTCCTCTACCGCACCCAGTGCCACCGTCGGACTGGTCTCGCCGCGACTGCGATCCGACATCGACACTAGCGACGTACCCAGGATGGCAATCGAAGTCGCCAAAGATGCGAACGAAGCAAGGTTAATACCAATGAGTGCGCCATCACCGACTGAACCCAATATTTCGGTGGGTGTGACAACGGCTGCGGCGGCGGGCGCAGCGGCTTGGGCAACCGTGGCGGCCTGGGCCGCGAGCCCGGCCGGGTTGGTGGTCTGCGGTGGTGACGTGAACGACCTGAAGCTGGACACGGTCGCCGAAAGGCTGGCATAGCCTTGCATTGCTGCGCTGTCCTGAGCCCACATTTCTGCGTACTGCGCTTCGCTGGCCGCGATCGCCGCGGTGTTTTGCCCGAGAATGTTGGTCGCGATGAGCGCAAGCGTCTGGCTGCGGTTGGCCGCGACCACCGCCGGGTGCACGGTCATCGCGAACGCTGCCTCATAGGCGCTCGCCGCGGCTTTGGCCTGGGCGGCGGCTTGTTCAGCCTGGGCGGCGGTCGTGCTCATCCAGGCCGCATATGGTGCGACCGCCGCCGCCATCGACGCCGACGAGGGGCCCAGCCATTCCTCGCTGGTGAGCTCCGAAATCACCGAAGTGTAGGAGGCCGCGGTTGAGTCCAGTTCGGTGGCCAGCTCATCCCAGGCTGTCGCCGCGGCCATCAACGGCCCCGAGCCGGGACCGGAATACATTCTGGTGGAGTTGATTTCCGGTGGTAGTGCACCGAAATCCATTGCGGTACCGTCCTTATCTGGCTGTCAATGCGTTGGCGGCTTCGGTAGCCGCATACGACGCCGCGCTGGAGCCCAGCATGGCCACGAACTGGTCGTGAATCGCTGCAGCCTGAGCGCTGACCGATTGGTACATCTGGGCGTGCATTGCGAACAGTGCCGCCGTCACCGCCGATACTTCGTCGGCAGCGGCGGGAACCACCCCGGTCGTCGGGGCGGCCACTGCGGCGTTTCGTGCCGTGAATGCCGAGCCGGTACGTGCCAAATTGCTGGCCGCAGTGCTCAGCATCTCCGGTTGTGTGGTCACGAAAGACATGGACTTCTCCTTAACGGAAACCGTCCGACCCGCGACAGGCGATCGCGGCACAAACCGATTCATGCGGCGAAAACCCTGCCAGAGCCAGATCGGAAAACCGGTTTTCAATTTCCGCGAGCCGTGGTCGTGACTATCCGCTCAACCTGGCCCATCTCCACACCACGGGATCGACGTGGAGATGTCAGTAGGCTTTCACAACACGACGTGAATACGAGCCAAGAAACGGGTGTGTCCGGGCACAAATAAAGTAGAAACATCAGCAGCGGCGTGCGCCGCCGAATCGTCTCAATTAATTAACGCGTTGGCTAATTCTTGACATGCAGAACAAACACCCGCCCAGGGCGGACGACTTGGGCGGCGTGCCGTCCGCAACCCCGTCGAGGGTAGCGCTTTCGTGAACGTCAGCCCCGACGAAAGAGTGAACGAAAGAGTGCCCTAGTGAAAGCGGCGCGAACGCCCCATCCACACCCGGCAGCGGTCGCCATCGCCCTCGGTGACCGTGCTGCGGCGGGTCAAAAGTCGTCGTCGTCTATGAACTCGGTCGGGTCGAAGGGTTCGTCGTCATCGTAGGAGTCCGTGCCGACATTGAGCGCCTCCTGGTGCCGCTCAAACTCCTCCAGCTTCTCGACGATCTCGCCCCACATCTCCTCCGGCACTACCGACTTGACCGCTGTCTGGATCCAGCCCAGCTGGACCTTCAGCTCCATGACTTCGGTGCCCCGCTCCCCGCCGTCGAGGACGGACTGAAGCTTCTCGGCGGCTCGCAAGCCGGTCTCCACGCTGACCTCGGTGCGATCGTCCACCAGGCTGCGGAACGCCTTGTTCATCACGACCTCGAAGTAGGCGAGCGGCGTGAGTGCCGTGGCCACCGCTTGGACGAAATCGATGCGGTTCTCCTGAGCGCGGCGTTCAACGATGTCGCGATAAGCGGCGTGGGCGACGTTCTGCACCGGAAAGTGCTTTGCGGCGTGGGTTCTGACCGAATCGATCGTGATCCGATCACACTTGTCGAGTCCGGCATTGTCCGCCGAAAGGGCGCGCACTATGCCCGCGTAAGGGACTGCTGTTGCCAACATCTGGTTGACCTTTCGGCGCATACCGTCGTGGCGGCAGATTCTGCATCTCGGCTCCAAATGGAACCCATTGTGCGGGACCAACGCCGATGACTCCGTGATCTCGTCGACAAGGTCGCGGACCGCCTCGGAAACAGACATGGCTTGTTCTCCTCGATCCGGCAAAGATGCGCAGCAGTCGATGCTTTGGCCTAAGTCTCTCAGGGCGAAGACCTGTTGCACACCATGAAATTACCGGCAATGTCAGGGCTTTCTGCGGTACTTGGCGGTACTTGGTATGACTCCTTGCCGCAGTCGGAGCGATCCGCCGAGGTGATGGCCGATCAGGTTGCGGGGTGGGCCAAGGTCGGTCATCCCCGTAAACAGGCCGTGGGCTAGGCCCTAGTCGACCAAGGAGGAACACTTGCACCTCGGTGTCACCAGAGTGTCACAACTCAGCGCAAACTCACCTCTCAAACACCTGTGAACTGCTACAGACTGCCATGTACCTCTGTGGCTGAGTACCTGCTGGTCAGGGCCATGATTCACTGACCACGGCCGTACTCCAGTGAACGGCGATCGACCGCTGTGAACGGGTCGGACCTGCCTCCGGAGCAGAAGGCCGCAGGTTCGAATCCTGCCGGGGGCACTGCTTGAACTGCGGATATGCAAGTCCGTGCAAGATTCGTGCAAATTTGACGCGGCTCCGACTCTATCCGACTCTCCCGATGCCCAATAGTTCGGCGCAATCGTATTCATGCGCTAGAAGGCGCCAGTAATTGGCGACGTCGCATATTTGCGGCCTGCAATTAGCTCAGATTTACGGGCCACCGCCCCAGACCATTCACCCAAAGGAGCAAATGATTATTCAACGGGGGATATACAGGAAGTCGTTGCTGGGCTAGTGTGCCTGTTCGTCCAATAGTCATGTGTTGGGAAGGTTCTGGATGTCCTTTGTCGTTACTACGCCAGACTTCATCACCGCTGCAGCGTCTGATCTGGCAAACCTCGGATCCTCGATCCACGCCGCCAACTCCGCGGCTGCGGCACCCACTTCCGCTCTCCTGGCGGCCGGCGCAGACGAGATATCGGCCGCGGTCGCTGCCGTGTTCGGCTCTCACGCCGCCGCTTATCAGGCGGTCAGCGCGCAGGCCGAAGCCTTCCACGGGCAGTTCGTGCGACTCATGAACGCTGGCGCGGCACGTTACCAAGCTGCCGAGGCCGCGAACGCTAATCCGCTGTACCCGTTGATCGGTAACGGTGCGAACGGGACGACGGTGAATGGCGTCGGCACTGCAGGGCAGCCGGGCGGGATCTTGTGGGGTACCGGTGGTAACGGTGGCAACAGCACCAACCCCGGCGCGACGGGCGGTGCCGGTGGGTCCGCCGGACTGTTCGGCTCCGGCGGCAACGGCGGGATGGGTGGCCTGGGCAGCTTCGGCGGTGCAAAAGCCGGCAACGGCGGCAACGGCGGCAACGGCGGCCTTCTGTTCGGCTTCGGGGGCGCGGGAGGGATGTCCGGCGGCCCAGGCGGGGTTGGCGGTACCGGCGGCTCAGCCCTGCTGGTCGGCCTCGGTGGGACAGGCGGCAATTTCGATGCCCTTTCTTCGACGCCCGGTGCTGGATTCGGGACGGGCGGTAAAGGCGGTGACGGCGGCCTGTTGGGCATCGGCGGCGACGGCGGCCAGGGTGGCGGGTTGGCGGACGGTGGGGCTGGCGGCGACGTAGTTTTCGGCCTTGGCGGCGGCGGTGGAGTTGGCGGGCGACTCGCCTACGGTGGTCCCGGCGGCGACGTAGTTTTCGGCCTTGGTGGGTTTGGCGGGGAAGGCTACCCCAAGCCATATAGCGGCAATCTCGGGTTTGAAAGCGGCGGCGGGCAGGGCGGGAGCGCCCTTTTGCTCTTTCCTGGCTTTGGTGGTGCCGGCGCGTTTGGGGCTCCCGACGGCCCTATGGGGTTGTTCTTTTTCGACCTCCTCTGAGTAGTCGACGCCAGGCAGCGGTGACACTCGGGGCGGCTGTCGAAAGGGAGCGGCCACTTGCCCGAGCTAACCAGATGCCAAGACGCTTGCGGATAGCTGGAACGGTGTCGGTGGTCGGCGAACGGGGGATCGGCTTTGTGTACCGCCGGAGTTCAACGACCGCATGACCCCGAGAACTCCCCGAGCACCTAGCCGGGCTGCGGCGCCTCAAAGGCTTCCCCAGAATGAAGACTCTGCGGTGAGTGTGGTCATTCGCTACTTCGCCGATCGCGGTGTTGTGTGCACTCGGGACGAGGCTCGCCGGATCGTTCAAAGAATGTACGACTAGTACGCTTTATCGAACTCTCACAAAGACGAACAAGGCGTTGTGATTGGACTGGTTGAATCCCAGCATTACGCACCAGAGTTTGTGCAGTTCAGCGGCTATTTATTAAAGCGAGAGGCGGCCTGCGTGACTGGATAACCCATCTGAGAGGAAGTTATCCCGCGGCAGGTGGTCGTGCCACGAAGGTGGGGCGAAAGCCGTATTGGGGTATGGCACGGCCGTCGCCTTGGCCGCCGAAAGCGCCGCGCAGCGGGACTCCGGGCAGGCCGGCTGCCACCGCTGGCTGGCTGGCCGTCGGTGTGGCGCCCAACGCTGCGGACAGCGAGCTGTGCAGTGGCGCGACGGCGGTCCAGCCTGCCGGTACCGAGAGCGAGCCAATGAGGGATGATCGGCCCAACCCGGCGGACACGGCGTTGCCCATCGCCCCGAAGTCGCCGAGCGGGGCGGCGGCCGCGCTGGCCGCTGCGTTGGCGACGTCCTCGCTGGCCTGGCCGGCGGCTTTCCCGCCTAAACCCATGAAATCGGTCGCATTGCCCAGGAAGCGAGCCGGCATGAAGAAGCCCGATGCAAAGATACTGTTCAAGCTGTTGGCATTCAAAAGCTGGCCGAGGGCCGAACCATCGGTCCCGGAGAGCAAATTGAGCAGTGCCGCAAGCCCGCTAGTCGACTGGCCCGACGACGGCGAGAGGATGCCGAGGCTCAGATCGTCCAGGAGGGTCCCCAGCGCTGATCCCGACGCGGCCGGTGTCGCGAGTCCTTGCAGCGCACTCGGCAGTGATGAGATCAGTTGTGAGAGAGTGCTTTGCGCGACGCCGTCTGGGGCGGCCGCGGCAGACTGGGCGCTCAGTGCGCTGGCGCTGGTGGTTTGCTGGGGTTCGGTGAACGCGGTCAGCTGGCTGGCCAGCGCCGAAGATGCCGCGTAGCTGTACATGGCGGCGGCGTCTTGGGCCCACATCTCGGCGTAGTGGGCTTCGGTGGCCGCGATCACCAGGGTGTTTTGGCCCAGGATGTTGGTGGCGATCAGGGCCATTAGCTGAGCGCGGTTGGCCGCGATCACGGGCGGGGGCACCGTTGCGGCAAACGCCGCCTCATAGGCGGCCACGGCCGCCTCGGCCTGCGCGGCGGTCTGCTCGGCCTGCACCGCCGTGGTGCTCAGCCACACCACATACGGTGTGGCTGCTGCCGCCATCGCCGCCGACGCCGGACCATGCCATTGTTGGCTGATTAGCTCCGAAAGCACCGAGGAATACGACAGGGACGTGGACCGCAGTTCAGCGGCCAGTCCGTTCCAGGCCGACGCCGCGGCCAGCATCGGGCCCGAGCCCACACCGCAATACATCCGCGCGGAGTTGACTTCCGGTGGAATCACAGCGAAATCCAGCTCTGCGGTCATCGATAGCCTCCTCCGTTAGCTCGCTGGGACTGGTGTTACTGACTCGGCTATCCGGCCGCGGGTGGGCGGGCCACGAAGCTGGGCCGCACGCCGTATTGCGGCATGCCGCGGCCCACGGCTTGGCTCATATAGCCGCCCAGCGGCACCCCGGGCATGCCTGCAGCCACAGTCGGCGGAGGTGCCACCATCGGTGTGCCGCCCAACATTGAGGACAGCGGGCCTTGGGGCGCCGCACCGGTCCAGCTTGGCGGCACCGATAGCGGTCCGACGAAGGCTCCTTGGCCCAAGCCGGCCGACACCGAGTTGCCCACCCCCCCGAGGCTGCCCACCGCTCCTTCTGCGGCGTTGGCCGCTCCTTCTGCGGCGTTGGCGGCTCCGTCGGCGGCGTTGGCGGCTCCGTCGGCCTGGCCGCCCATACCCATGAAATCGGCTGCACTGCCAAGGAAGTTGCCCGGCATGTAGAAACCTGACGAGAAGATGGTGTTCAAGACGTTGGCGTTGAGGAACTGGCCGAGCGCGGATCCGTCCGTTCCGTCAAGCAGGTTGAGAAGTCCAGACAGCCCTCCGCCGGCCGAGCCCGATGTCGGTGACCAAATGTTGAGGCCGCCAAGGATGCCGCTCAGCCCTGACCCCGATGCGGCTGGCGTAGCCAGTCCCCGCAGACTCCCCGGCACCGCCGACAGCAGCCGTGACAGACCGCTCTGCCCGGTACCGGCCGCCGTCGCGGCGGCCTGGGTGACCACCGCGGACTGCGCCGACACCGCAGCGGCGCTGGCGATCTGCTGGGGCGGGGTGAACTGCGCCAGATCGGTGGCGACTGCCGAGGATGCCGCGTAGCCGTACATGGCGGCGGCGTCTTGGGCCCACATTTGGCCGTATTGGGCTTCGGTGGCCGCGATCGCCGGAGTGTTCTGACCCAGAGTGTTTGTGGCGACTAACGACGCAAGCTGAGCGCGGTTGGCCGCGATTTCCGGCGGGGGGACCGTGGCTGTAAAGGCGCCTTCGTAGGCCGCCGCGGCGGCCTGGGCCTGCGTGGCGGCTTGCTCAACCTGGGCAGCGGTGGTGTTCATCCACGCTAGATAGGGTGCGGCCGCGGCCGCCATCGTGGCCGATGTCGGACCTTGCCATTCATCGTCGGTCAGCGCCGAGAGCACCGAGCCATAGGACAGCGCCGTGGACCGCAATTCGGCGGCCAGCCCCTGCCACGCCGACGCAGCAGCAACCATCGGGGCCGAACCCGCGCCGGAATACATCCGAGCCGAGTTAATTTCTGGCGGAAGCATTGCGAAATCGAGCATCGTCCGTCCTTCGTGCGATGAGATGCTCATCGCCCTCGGACGGTCGCCCGGAAGCAATGCGGGTCCATGGACAGTCCACAAAACCGCCAACTGCTCTCGGCCATACGCCCATTCCGCGAGGCGATGCGCCGCCGGACACGGGTGTGCCCAGCACAGCTGGCAGGTCTTCGGACTCTCAGGCGCACACCACATATCGGTGTACCTACTGGCCGTCGCTTCCCAGTCTCAGCGCTTAGCTGCTACCAGTGCCGATGACGGCGGTCGTTCCTGAATACCGCTGCGGGTCAGTCCCGGGTTCTCACCGGGTTCCCTGTCGCGGTGCACCGAAAAGCGATGCACCACTTCCATGCTGGAATCATCCAGCAGACCAACTGCGAGATTTAAAGTACATGGGCGAGGGAATATTTACAAAGACATAACTGAGCACGCCTACCGCACGTAATATGACCTGCGTTTCAAACCAACGAACGGTGGCCTTCGAATGCCCGCGAGCTGACATGGTTGCAGCGTGCGTCGGCACGCCGGGCAGCATGGGCTAAGCCCGGGGCCGGGCTGAGGAGTCATGATTGGCTATGAGGTATGGGCAGGCTGCCCGATTTAGGCCACATTGACGGTTGTGAGATTTCGTCAGTACGGTGCATAGACGTTGTGACGGTGCAAGGAAGCCGGTGACATTCCGGCACGGTTGCGCCACTGTGAGCTCCGATGATTTTTCGTTGGGGTGAGTCAGATACTTCACCGTCACGCCATCCATCCATTGTGAGGGACGCAATTATCCCTGAAGGAGGCATCATGTCCACTGCTTCATTGCCCGTCTCCGGGAGGCCGAAAGTTCAGGTTTCACCCGAGGCGATTTCAAAGGGCCGGGTTATCTTGATCCTCGTTACCACCCTCTTTATTGCCCTGGCCGCGTACTACTTTGTCGGCGTCGACGAGGGCATGACCTCGGTATTCGGCAAGACGATGGTGGTACACGAATGGGTCCATGACGCACGGCACTTGCTCGGATTCCCCTGCCACTGATCGTCATTAGGGACGACCCACAAATGGAGTTCCGTATTGTTCTTCGAGGTGCACTGGCCGGATTGATTGCCGGCGTACTCGGATTCGTTTTTGCCTGGATCTTCGCCGAGCCGGTGATCAACATGGCCATCGATTACGAATCGGGTCGTGACGACATTCTCGCCAAGCTCAACCAGGCCGCAGGGCGCCCGGCAGGACCGGACGGGCCGGAGATTTTCTCGCGGACGATCCAGTCATCGGTTGGCGTCGCGACGGGCGTGATTGCGTTTTCGGTCGCGATGGGTGCGTTGGTCGCGGTTGCCTACATCGTTCTGCATGGGCGCGTGCTCGTCCGGCCTCGGAATCTGGCGTGGATGATCGCGGCGTTCGGCTTCTTCGGCGTGTTCATGCTGCCCTTCGCCAAGTACCCAGCGAATCCACCGGCGATCGGGCACGCGTTCACCATTGCCACGCGCGGGCAGCTTTACCTGACGGTGGTGGCGAGTTCATTAATCTTGCTTGGCCTGGCCGTCTATCTGTGCCGGATACTGATGCGACGCTTCAGCACCGGAGTAGCGGCGGCGCTGACCGCGGCCACGTTCCTCGTCGCGTTCGGACTGCTGATCGGGCTGCTGCCCTCGCTTGGTGACCTGTCGGCCAACGTGAACGCTACCTCCCAGTTCGGATTCGCCCGCACGGCAACGGAGACCCCGCAACCGATCACGAACATCCTGTCCACGCCGCTGGTTATCGACGGACAGACCGTTGCTCCGGGCCAAATCGTGTATCCCGGCTTCGACCCCGAAGTGCTCTGGAAATTCCGCTGGTACTCCATCCTCAACCAGTTGGTTATCTGGACCACCATCGCCGTGCTTTTCGGGGCGCTGGTGGAGCGCTTCGTCGGCGGACCGTCCACGCCCGCACCCGAGACGCCCTCGGCGCGCATGGCGGTAGCCGAATAGACACCACTGCGGACCCCAAGCTTGCCGAGATGCCTTCGGCGAGCTTGCGGCGCTCGGTCCCTTCTTTGCCGCCGACGTCCATGCGTTGCGGTGATGCCCCGGCTGCACCCGCTTCGGGCCGCCGGGGTGCCGAGGTGGGTGATGGTCGTCGGCCCAGTCACCTCAGGCATTTGTCCTCCGTTGTCAGTTGCACGTGCGTCATCTACTGATCCCGGTATTCGTCCATGCATGTCACGGTGGCGGGCACATCGTTATCAGCTGGCGCATCGATATAGCGGATCCGCTGCCCGAGGCGGGCATCGGCAGTGCAGCCCAATACCCTCTGGCGGGCACGCAACTCCGGCGCAACCTTTGCGTCGCCGTCACGGAACAGAGCGGCCAATTCCATCGTGTCGAAAGCGAACTCCCACGCGGCGGACCCCACAAAGGGCAGTGCGGCATCGACGGCAACGCTTTCCATGCATCGCGGTCACGTTTCGACCACACACGGCCGTTCATTCGCCGCACCAGCAGCTTCGGCGCACCCTCAAACGGCACATTCAGCACCTCGGTCCAATCATGGACCGCCTTATGACGAGTAACCGCCTGACCAGCAGGTTTGCTGACCCTCAACCATGATCCAACAATGCAACCCATTCCACCCTGAGCATATGGCGTCAAATAAGCGAACGTCTGCGCGGTGAAAGCCGCACTGGCCCAAAGGCACAGCACACTTCTGCGAAAATCCAAGCGGCAGATTCGAATCCTGCCGCGGGCACCGGTTAGTTACCAGGTCAGGGCCTTTTCAAGGTCAGTCGATCCCGCTGCGCATCCTCTACGCATCCTTTGCTGTGCTGGTCAGTTAGCCAGCCGTACCCCGGCAAGATTGCTGGTTGGCGGGCGAGATTGGCACTGATTGGCATAGACTCACGCCGCAGCGCCGCGCGAACGGCAACCGGCTCGGCCTTGTGGTTAGAACAGACTTCTGCGGTAGACCTCGCTTCGATGCGCTGTGAGGGGCTACCGTGCAAGGCAGCGACGGATTTAGGGCCGGTTGCGCCCGCTTCTCTCCGCCGTCAGACGACCGTTAGTGTAACTCTGGTGTTAAACAGTCAGCATTCAGACTGGCCGCCGTCGGACTTGGTGTGTGCACAAACGCAGCCAACTACCAGGCATCCTGTCGGCGCGAAAGGTGAAAGCTGCCTCAACACCCAAGGGCGGCGCGATGATCTTGCCACCGGCACACTGCCCGAACGGGCACCGGCCCATCGTCGGTCATCAGCCATGCGCCGGGGCCTGCCACAGCGGGCATGTCACCTGGCTCTGCCTGGCCTGTGAGCAGTCACGCACGCGCGCCATCCCCGTCGGCCCGACCTGACGGGCGTCGAGGCGGGGCACGGGCACGCTAAGCGAAGTCAACCGACGCCCGCCGAGTAATGGTGGTGGGAGCCAAAGATTTCATGACGGTTTCGATTCAGCAAAGTTACGGCAGCTTGCCCGCAATGCGACACCCACTATCGCCTGTTTGACTATAGTGTTGGCCCTTATGACCGCACTGGAGGGTTACGAGAAGCTTTGGCGCACAGCGCTTCACGTAACCGTGTCGGCATTGATATTTGCCGTCCTCGGACTCGGCGTCGCCCCTGTAGCCCGTGCGGCTGCGGTCAACGCGACGTTGTCGGTGGAACACGCATGGCAGACCGGTTTCATCGCCCACTTTACCGTCACCAACTCCAGCATGATGCAGTTAACCGATTGGAAGATTGAATTCGACTTGCCTGTGGGAGAAGGTGTCTCGCACACGTGGAATAGCACCCTCGCGCAATCTGGCACGCACTATGTCCTCACCCCCGCGAATTGGAATCGCACCATTGCGCCCGGCGGTTCAGCGACAGGTGGTCTACGAGGCGTGCTGACCGGGTCCTACTCGCCACCGTTGAATTGTGTGCTCAACGGGCAATATCTTTGCACCTAGCGGCCGACAGTCCGCCGCGATCCTAGATCCAGCGCACGCCGATGGCAGCGACGGCCTCGACCACCCGTGTGATTGCTAGGCGTCTTCTTTGTCCAAATTGACACGCTGAATCCGCGGCCCAGATGATCCGCGGCAGATCACGCTCAGTTTGCTTGCTGATCGCAGGCCCGGGAAGTCGGGCGAGAGGAAATGGCCGTGTCGTTTGTGGTCATGGCACCGGAGACGGTCACAGCCGCGACCGGCTGGCAGGCATCGGTTCGACGCAGGAGCAGGCAACGACAGCGGCCGCGGATCCCACGACCGGGATCGCAACCGCCGCAGCCGATGAGGCGTCGATCGCTGTCTCCCAACTGTTCGGCACCTATGGCCGGGAATTTCAAGCTGTCAGCACCGAAGCTGCCGAGTTTCACTTCGAGTTCGTGCGGTTGTTGAACGGTGGCGCGGCGCCATATCTCAGCACCGAGATCGCCAACACTGAGCGGAGCCTGCTGGACACGGTCCCCCTTACGGCGACAATCAGCCTCCCCAGTTATCCGCCTCCTCCCCTCGGTCCGGGTCCGCCAACTGACGTAACGGTCTTCGGGACGCCGTTCTCCGGGCTCGTTCCACTGCTCGTCAATGGCATACCCGAGCAGCTAGCTGCGGCAATCAAGCTCACCGCGTAACCGGCCTGGTACGAAACGGACGTCGGCGCTATCTCAGTCGAAGCGTGCGAATAATGCGGCCTTCGATGTCGGTTTCGATTTGGTAGAGGTCGTTGCCCACCGCCCGAAGCACAGTTTGGGCTTTCCCTTCACCGCGTTGCACGACATGCTCGACCGTCTTTACCGTGTTGGCGGTCGATTGCTGAAGCCGGGCGCGGTCGGCTTTTGCCTGGTCGTTGATCACGTCGAATAAGCTTCTGCCCTGCTGCCCCAGTTCCTTTATCGGCTCGCCGAGCTTGGGCCGGGCAATCGTCTCTTTGATGAGCGTCACCGTCAATCTGCCCAACGCACGAAACGGGTCGCTTCTGCGCGCCGGGGTCGCCATCGCGGAAACGTTAGCGGCTTCGGTGGCACCGTAAGCCCCCGCAGAGCCGGACAAAGCCCGCACGAACTGCCCATGAAAAGCCTCGGCTTGCGCGCTCAGCACGTGAAATTCGTTGCCGTGGCGGGAAAACAGCGCCGCGATGGCCGCCGACACCTCATCTAGCGCGGCGGGTGCCACCGCGGTCGTCGAAGCCGCCGCCGCCCTATTAGCCTCGCTGATCGTCGACCCGAGGCTGGCCAGATCCGAAGCTGCCGCGTGGACGAATTCCGGTGATGTGAACACAAACGACATCTCGGCCCCTCTATCCGCAACAGCCACAAACCTCAGCGGCCGCCTCCCGAGTGGCGACAAAGAGATGGTACCCGGATCGCACGGACCCGTCTTCGTTCTTCAGCCTGCTAGACAGGGATCTGGCCTCAGCTTCGCGGATGTCTTCCTTTGTCCCACCGCGTGAAGCCCGCCTTCGCGGCGACGTCCTCATCGTTGAACCAAACTTCGGCGATCGTCTGCTTATAAGACGGACTCTCCGGTGTGTGATAGAGCATCGAATCCTCGTTGCCCTTGATCGTCCAGCCCTCAGGGCCACTCCCACCAACACCCGGCTTGGCCGACCCCACACCGTAAGGGCCCGGAGGCACATCAGTGAACTTGGCCGCGGCGCCACCTCCGGCTACGGTCGCCGCACCCGCACCGGGAGCCGACGCGAGCGACATCTCCGCAGTGGGGGCATCGGGTCCAGAAACCTGCGGCAGCTTCGCAGTGGACGCATCAGGAGCTGAAACGTGCGGCGCCTTCACGCCTGCACGAGCGCCTGCGCCTGCGCCCAGTGCGGCATAGATCGGAATCTCCCGCTTGACCCGCCGGATCATCAAAGCGAAAGTCAGCAACAGGCCGAGGACGAACGCCAGGACCATCAGCCAACAGGTCACGTTGCTCATTACCGTGCTCCTATCTCGCGCCGGGAAGGGCGGCGAGTGCCTCTTCTTCGGTCTTACGCCTGATCAATATGACGGTGATCAACCAGGCGACCGCAGAACCTCCCACGAATGCGGCCAGGTACCACAACCACTGGATGACGAAGTCCATCTCGAATTCTCCTTAGCTGATTGCGATCACGACGCGACGGTTCTGGGCGCGCCCTGCCGGCGTGTTATTGGGGGCGATTGGATCGGCCGAACCGAATCCCTTGGACGTGACGTGGTCTCGTGCGACACCCTGCGAAATCAAATAATCGGCAACCGATTTCGCCCGGTTACTACTCAGCGGAATGTTGATTGCGTCGTTACCGGTGTTGTCCGTGTATCCGTCGACCGCCGCATTCGAGGACGGGCAGGCTTTCAGCTTGTCAGCGACCTGGCTCAACACCTGCTGCGAACCGTGGGTAAGGGTGAAACCGTCCGTCTCGAAGTTGATCGGCGTTTTCAGCAGTCCGGCGATATCCGCCGCCAAATTGCCGCATGCGCCGGCGGGAGCCGGGGCGGGGGCCGCCGTTGGCGTCGGCTCCACCGTCGGTGCTGGTGCCGCGGTTGGCGCTGGTGCTGTTGCTGCCGTTGGCGCCGGAGCTGCGGGTGCCGGTGGGGCCGGTGCCGTCACGTGAATCTGATTATCGATCTTCACATTCGGGAAGGCTGTCTTTGCCGCCGCTTCCACGCCGGCCTTCACGTCGTCCGACGGAGCGGTACCGACGAGCGTTAGTGTGTCGCCGTCGAGTTTGAAACTGAAATCCGGTATCCCCACGGCCGCTTTGAACAACGCGCCGAAACCAGAGAAGTCCGGCGCGGTCACCCCGGCCTTGAGGTTGATGTTGTCGATCAGGCTCACACCCGGGCCCAGCGCGCCCTTCAATGAGTCCAGTAAAGAGGCCTTGGCCGCCGCATCGGGCAGATCACCGGTGAGAGTGAAGCCGTTGCCACTATGGAGGATTGACAATGGGGCGAACGAGATGTGCGGCGCATTGACGTCAGGTGCGCCCACCGATGGGGCGGTCAGAGTTGCCGACGGGTTAACACTCGGCACCGTCAGAGCCAAGTCTTTCTTGGACTTGTCCAATTCGTTCCATCCGAGGAATGCCAAGAACAACGGAATGGCCAGCAGCGCTAAAAGCCAGCCACGACCCGGTGACTGCCGGTAGAACTTGGAGGCTGTCCGCCAGCCCTTGACCGTTCGAGTTTCGACATGAGACTCCGGCATGGGTCTTTCCCTCGATTCACGTGCAGGAACCGTTTCTGCGTTGTAGCTAAGAGAATAGGACGCGAGCGCGTCCATTACTAACGGTGGGGGGAATTGTTTCCAGAAACATCACATTTTCGGCAGTGGAACGTGCCCACCGACGACCTACGCACGGTGTCCGGCGTGCGATGCCGCGACCCCCGCGCCCCACTCGCACATTAAGGCGCTGCCCTGACGGGTGGCAGTTATCGGTCACCTGTCACGCATGCCTTGCCGAGGGAGTCGGCATTAGTAACCGGGTCGGTCCCAGATCGCCACCGCCGTTAATACCAGCAACGCCGCGTTCAAGACGATCATCCCCGGTTCACGCCGACTCGCGTGTATCACTGCCGCACCTACCGTCACCACAATCAAGCCCACTATCCCGGCTGTTACCGCGAACCGGGGTGCGATACCCAGCACCACGGGCGCGAGAATTGCCAGACCGCCGGTAATCTCAGTTAATCCCACGAATCGAACTGTGCCCGAGCTGAAGTCGTTGGCCCAACTCGCGCCCCGCAGCGCCAGGCGCTTTTTGGAGAAGATCAACTTCGTAGCGCCGGCGAGGGCGAACGCCACGCCCATCCCAATGCTGACAATCCATAAAGCCACGTTCACTTACACGTTTGCGGCGTTCGTGCGGTTCAATTACTGAGGGAGGTCTGTTGTGCGGCGGGCGGTGCCGGTAGGTGCGCGGCACCAGTTCAACCGCGATAAGCTTTTTGAGCCGAGCCACCAACATTCGCAAGCCCGATTCGGAGAACTTTGATGACCTCGCCGCGCTGCTCGGGAAGCGGTCCGGATTGTGGGTAGCCCCCGGCTGCACATCGCATTTATATGCAGTTTCAATCGCGCTCGATCGGTAATGGCTGCGGCGTTGTTCGCTGAGCAGCTGCGGGAACGTGGCCTGAGTGGTCTGGTGCGGGTGTCCAGTGCGGGCACCGTCGCCAGTGCCGGCGATCACGCCGATGAGCAGGCGTGCACCGTGCTGGGTGAGCATGGCTATCCGGTGCCGGTGGATCATCGGGCTGCGCCGGTCGACGCTCAACACCTTGGCGCTGATTTGGTGGTCGCGTTGGGAAGCGAGCATGTTGGGGTGTTGCGGGAGAGTGGCGTTGATGACGACCGGCTTAGGTACGTCGACGTCCGGAATCCATACTTCGGTGCTGATTTCGAGCACGCCTTCGTAGCTATCGAGGCTGCGATGCCCATGCTGCATGAGTGGTTGGACGGGCGCCTGACCGAACCCGGTTTCGGCCGCTTGGAAACTGCCGTGGGCTTTCGCTTTTGGACGGCGAACGCCGGCGACGTGCTGAGGTCCCCCTACTACGCGGACATCACGTGGCCGACGAAATGGTCCTACGCCGGGTGCTCCAAGCCAGAGCATATGCCGCCGGCGCCGCAGTGCGAGTGCGGCTGGTACGCCGATATCGAGGTCGAGGACCTGATTGCGCGGGCACGTGGGTTCCCGGCAGTGTCGCGGTTGATGCCGCAACTCGGCGTGGTGGAACCGCCGTGGTCGTACCTGGTTGTCGGCAAGGTTGAACTGCACGACGTGATGGCATTCCGGCCACCGCCGACGATGAAGATCAGCCCCCGCGCCGAGTACCGGGGGCGCTTGGGCGGCATCATCGAACTGGGCATCCTCGACACAGACGGGGGCCCGGAGGTCGAGGCGTTCGGCCAGGAGTTGGCCGCCCGGTACGACGTGGACGTCCAGTTTTAGCTCGACGTCCGGTTACTCCGCTTTCGCGCTGTCGACCTGGTCCTGACCGAATTCGATGACCGGCGGCGAGTCGCCATAGACGTTCAGGGTGTGGATGAAGCGGTGCAGTCCCATCGATCCGGCGCAGGCAAACCCGAGCTCGATGATCTGCGCGGCGGTGAAATGCTCACCCAGCCGCTTGTAGAAGTCATCGTCCATGGCGTGGTGATCAGCGGAGAGCAGGTCGATGAACTCGACGGCCATCTGCTCCTGCGGGGTGAGCGTGCCGTGGCCGGGCGCAAGCAGACACACGACATCCTCATCGGTGATCGAATCATGCTTGCGGGACTGGCTGCAGGGCTCGCATTCACCGAGTTGCGCACTTCGTATGCGCAGTAATTCCAGGATCCGGCCGCCGAGCAGGGTACCGGCACCCATGTGGGTCCGGGCCATGTTGACCTGCTCGAGCTGGGCGCTGCGATAGGCGAAGATCTGCAGCGGCACCGGCGTCGCGTACAGGCCGGCGGCAACGCCGGCGTCCACGATTTCGCGGGAGCGTGCGGCTGAGCTCTTCCATCGGGATTGGTGCAATGCGCGGCATCAAATCAGGCTATCTTTCTCGAGCGCCACTGAAAAGTGATTCCTAACCTGACGCTTTGGGGGAACTCGATGTCCAGACTGGCCGGAAAGGTCGCCATAGTTACCGGAGGCGGGGGCGGGATTGGTGCCGCTACGGCACACGAATTGGCTCGTGAGGGCGCCGCAGTCGCAGTCGTCGATATCGACGAGGCCAAGGCCGCCGGTGTCGCTGACGAGATTCGGCGAAGCGGGGCGCGGGCGATCGCGCTCGGCGGCGACCTCGCGCAGGAAGAAGCGGCACAATCCGCGGTGCAGGCGACCGTGGCGGAATTCGGCCGGGTCGACATCCTGCACAACAATGCCGCTCTAACCGCCAGCAGCTTTTTGTCCCGGGACACAACGGTCTCCGAGATGTCGCTCGATGTGTGGCAGCGGTCATTGGAGGTCAATCTCGGAAGTCAGCTACTGATGTGCAAGCACACCGTTCCCGAAATGCGCAAAAACGGTGGCGGTTCGATCGTGAATATGTCGTCGGGAGCGGCACTTTCGGGTGACCGGACCCGCCTCGCCTACGGTGTGTCGAAGTCCGGCGTGCACACCCTGACGATGTACGTGGCGACCAGCGAGGGAAAGCGGGGCGTGCGGGCGAACACCATCGTGCCCGGGCTGATCATCACCGACGCCGTACGCGCGCATCTGACCGAGGACATCATCGGCGGCCTCGGCCGCGCCACCTTGACGCCGTACCTCGGACAACCGAAAGACGTCGCCGACCTGGTTGTCTTCCTGGCTTCGGAACAGTCTCGCTACATCACCGGGCAAATGATTTCGATCGACGGCGGAATGTCCGCGCACGTCAACGTGGACGCCGGCGATTAGTTCTAATACGCCACATTCTGCGGCCGCGAAATCCATCGATTCCGCATCGAATTAATTCGCGCTCACCCGCTGGTAGGTCCGAGTGCGTATGCGCCGGTCTCCGGGTGGTGGTACCAGCCGCTGGCGGCGTGGGTGCCGCCGTCGACGTGGATCGTTTGACCGGTGACGTAGCTGGCCAAGTCGGACGCGAGAAACACTGCCGCGCCTGCCATCTCGTCGACATGACCCGCTCGCCCCATCGGGACCGTGAGGCCGACCCGCTCTTCAATGCCGGGCGGCGCGATTTGCCTGATGCCTTCGGTCATGGTGATGTCGGGGGCCAGCGCGTTGACCCGGATGCCATGCGGCGCAAGCTCGAGCGCCGCGGTCTTGGTGTAGTTGATGACGCCGGCCTTGGCCGCCGCGTAGGTCGCGTAACCCGGTGCGGCGCGGACACCTTCGATCGAGGTGACGCTGATGATGCTGCCCGGCAGTTTCTGCTCGACGAGGACGCGCGCCACTCGCTGGGTGCACAGGTACACGTGGCGCAGGTTCGACTTGTACAGCGCGTCCCAACCGTTCTCGCTGGTGTCCAGGATCCCTGACCAGAAAACTCCGCCGGCGTTGTTGACCAGGATCGTCACCGTCCCGAGTTCGGCGGAGGTTTGCGCCAGCGCGGCGTCCACCGCGGCACTGTCGCGGACGTCGACGGTCAGACCCAGCGCACCGATCTCCGCGGCGGCAGACGCACACGAGTCGGCGTCGCGTTCCCAGATCGCGACCCGCGCGCCGAATGCCGTCAGCCCCGCCGCGATGCCGCGGCCAATGCCCGCTCCGCCGCCGGTGACGACCGCGACCCGATCGGTCAGAAGAATGCTTGAGGGATCGAGTGTCATGACCATGAATATAGACCAATCCCACTTCAAGGTTTACAGTCTTGACCAAATATGTTCGATATGTAACAGCTTGGAGGGCTTTCCATGGCCAGCACGATCTTCGTCACCGGCGCGACCGGGCAGACCGGCGGCAACGTCTGCGAGCAGTTGATCGAGCGCGGCGACCATGTGCGCGCCCTGGTTCGCAACCCGGACGAAGCCACGGCGCTGGCCGGGATCGGCGTCGAACTGGTCAAGGGCGACATCACCGACGCCGACGACGTGCTGCGCGCGGCAAAGGGCGCCGAGGCGGCGATCCACTGCGCGGCACTGCTGGGCGGCGCGAGCCAGGACCTGGAAGACTTCAAGGCCGTCAACATGGTCGGCACCACGAACGTCCTGGATGCGGGCAAGGCCCACGGCATGCGCCGGGTGGTCGCCCTGAGCACCGCCACCTTCCTCGATCTGAGCACCGGCGTCGACTTCGAAGAGGCGCCCGTTCTCGACAACCCGCCGAACGACCCGTACACGGTCACCAAGCTCGCCGCTTTTCTGGAAGCACATCGGCGCGCCGCCGCGGGCGACGACGTGCTGACCTGCCACCCCGGCGCGATCTTCGGTCCTGGCCTGGTCGTCGAACGCGCCTTGCACCGCACCAGCTTCAACCGGGTGCTGCTGGCCGGGATGCGCGGAAAGATCAAGCGCTATCTCGCTTTCCCGGTGACCTGGGTGGCGGGAGCGGACGTCGCGAAAGGCTCGATCGCCGCGCTGGACCGCGGCGTTGCCGGTGAGCGCTACTTGTTGATCGGGCCGCCCGAGGGCACCTTCAGCACCGCCGCCGGCATCAATCGCGCCTGCGAAGTCGCCGGAATCGACCATCGCGTCGAGGATCTCGACTACCGCTCGGATCCCGAGGCGTTGACGGCCGAATTCGGGCCCACCTTGATGGCCATCGCGGAGGCCGCGGCCAAGAGCGTGCGCAAGCCCAGAACGGACGACAATCTGACCACCCGGCGCCTCGGCTACCGGCCCATGTCTTTCGACGACGGGCTGCGACTGCTGATCTCGTGGCTGCGCGAAATCGGCAGACTGTAGGGCGTGCCGTCGTGTCGAGCGCCGAATCGCGCCAAATCCGGCTCGGATCACGGCGATCTGGCCGACCGGATCCTCGACGCCGCCGCGCGGCTGGTGTTCCGGACCGGCGCCCGGAAGATGTCGCTCTCGGACGTGGCGACCCTGGCCGGGGTGTCACGGCCGACCATCTACCGCTACTTCGTGAGCAAAGAAGAACTCATCGATGCGCTGGGAAAGCGCGAACGCCTGCGCTTCAACGCGGCGATGGATAACGCGATGGCCGGGCGTGGTCGGAATCGCGCGGTTGGAAGCCGCGGTCGACGTGGTCGCGACTTTCGTCGAGGATCAGCCGCCCGGGCGGCTGCTCGACCTCGAACCCGGGTTCGCGCACGAACAGATGGCGCAAGCGTTACCGATGTTGACCGAAGGGTTGATGTTGGTCCTGCAGCGCTGCGCCCGCGAAGACGCCTTCGCCACAGCGGTGGACCCCCGCGACGTTGCCGGCGCGATCGCGCGAACCGCGCTGAGCCACTACATATTTCCCGACAGTGACGGAGCCGCGGCTGCGCCGGCAGATCCGCGCCGCCGCTGGTCTTTCCGGCCGGGCGTGATCTGCAGGGGGCCTTCTAATGTCATTGCCTTTGTATGTCAAGGTCGTGTCAAGGTCATGTCATCGCCTCGGCCAACGCGATATGTCCCGGGCGATCGAGGTCAGTCGCCATCTTCAGATAACGATCCGCGAACTGCCGGTAGCCGTCGTCGTCACCGTGCGCCTGCGCCAACAGTGCCCGCATGCGTAGCAGTGGCAGTGCGTGCATGACGAACCCCGGGTCGGTCGGCACCGCCGCCAATCTGTCGATCTCGGCTTGAGCTTCGATGATGTCGTCCGGGTCACCGCGGCCTATCAAGCGCTTCGACTAGTGTTCTGATCGCCAGTTGACGCCAGTACATCTCGCCCGAGGCGTACAGGTTGCGCGTGATGGCCCGGGCCAACTCGATGGCGCCATCGACGTCGGCCGTCTCGAACTTCAGTATGGCGGTGTGGATGTCGACGATCTGGCTGAACTGCTCGGCCGGCGCCATCTCCTTGAGCTTGCTGAGCAGGCGGTAGCCTTCGTCACGTTGCGGACCACGCCGTTTGAACAGGGTGACGCCCCGAGCCATCAAGGCGGCGGCGAGCGTTAACGGGTCGCCTGATTTCTCGGCGATTTCGAGTGCGTCCGCGGTCTCCTGTAGTGCGGTGTCATCGGCTAGATAGGCCCCCATCGGCAGGCTGGCGTACTTGAACATGGTGGCCAAGACAAAGGACGTCGGGTCCACGCCGCGGGCGATCGCGACACCTGCGTCGAAGTGATCTCTGAATGCTGGTAACCCCAAGGACATTTCGGCGGCGCCACGGAACACCAACGCAATTGCCAGCGGTGATCCTAGGACCAGGTCTCCCATGGTGGGATCCCCGTCGGCGAGGGTGATGACACGCTCCGTCAACTGGAGCGTTTCGACCGCCTGGCAGGCCTGAAACTTGGCATGCAAGTTCGCGGGGACCAGCCCGACGGTCAGTGTGGGGTCGCCGATCGACTCGATCAATGCGACGCATTCGGTGGACAGCTGCGCCGCCTCGGTGATGCGGTCGCTGTTGGTCAACGCCACCACTAGTCCCGTCATGCCGATCGCCAGGGACAGCTTGTCGCCGGCGGCGCTGGTGAGCTCGCGTAATTCGTCGAATGCAGTCTCGGCGAGACGTCGGCCGCCGGTGCGCCAAGCATTCCCACACAGCAGGGCGCGGGGCGCGATCCGCATCGCCAACCGGCGCGGGTCGTCGGCATCGAGCTGGTCCGCGGTCTCGCAGGCCCGCTGCCAATTCGTCTTGGCCGCTCCGACGTCACGATAGCTCGACCAGCCTGCGGCGCGCATGTGCCAGCCGAACGCCTCGTGTAGATCGCCGGCAGCGCCCAGGTGCTCGGCAATCAGCGCGGCGTGCTCGTCGGCCAGAGCAGGGTCACGTTGTTCGATCGCGGCGGCCAGACGCCGATGCAGGACCGCACGGCTGGTGTTGAGTTGCGACTCGTAGGCCACCGTGCGGATCAGGGGGTGGTGGAACGCGTACTCGGCGCGGGGGGTGAACATCACCTGATCGAGAAGCTCGGCGTCGACCAATCCGCGAAGGGCGGCGGGGAGCTCCTCGATGTCAGCCGAGTCACCCAGGATGTCCGCCAGGAGATCTGCGCTGAACCGCGAGCCGATGACTGACGCGGCGGTGACGGCGAACTTCGCGGTGCGATCGAGGCGGTCGATGCGCGCCGCGAGCGTGGCCTGCACCGTGGCAGGCACGCTGACCTGCCCAATGTTGGTCCGGCAGAGGTAAGCCCCGCGCTCACCGATAAGGACGCCGCGTTCGGTTAGATCACGCACGATCTCCTGAGCAAAGAAGGGGTTGCCCCGGGCCCGGTCGTCGATCCGCCCAATCAACGCGGCAACCGACGGGTCCATCCCGACCAACTCGGTGGTCAACGCCGACGCCGCGGCGTCATCCAGGGCCGCCAGAGCGAGCTTGTGCGCATTCGGAATGTTTGCCAATGCGCCGCGGTACTCCGGCCGGTAGGTGACCAGCACCATCGCGCGGGCCTGCGGAATAACCGACGTGAACTCGGCGATCATGGCTTCACTGACCTCGTCGATCCAGTGCACATCCTCGATGACGTAGAGCGCGGGCATGCTGCGCGCCAGTGTGGCGGCCTTGACCAGGATGGCCAAGCGTCGTTGGCGGGCGTCGGAAGTGATGTCGGGCAACGCGGCGTTGGGGTCTCGGATGCCGAGCAGATCGTGGAAGAGAATCACATCTTCGGCTACGGCCTGCGCCAGCAGGCCGTTTGCCTCCAGGAGGCTGTTCACCCGGGCCCGCGCCGCTTCGTTGTCAAGCTCGGTGATCTTGACGATCTCCCGTAGCAACCGGGCCACCACATGAAACGGGATCTGGCGCGCGTGGGATTCGCAATGCGTGGTGAACACGTCGACGCCACGATCCTTGGCAAGGGTGGCCGTTTCGTGCACGAGGCGGCTTTTGCCGATGCCGGCCGACCCCGTGACCGCGACGACACCCCCACGGCCGGTGACCGCGCGATCGAGGATCCCGCTCACCGTTGTCAACTCCCAGTCCCTCCCGACCAGCGTCGGCTCCTGCCGCCCGACCGTTCCGCGCTCAGCGGCGGTCACAAGCAGGCGACGCGCCGGCACCGGATCGATGACCCCCTTGGCCCGCACCAACTGCGGCTCACCCAGCGAGAGCACATGCTCGACCAGCCGGGCGGTGGACTCTGAAACCATCACCCCACCCGCAGGTGCGCTGGATTCCATTCGCCGTGCCATCCCGACCTGCTCGCCGATCGCGGTGTATCTGATTGGGCCAGAGCCAATTTCCCCAGCGATCACCCGGCCGGAGTTCAGTCCGACTCGCAGCTGCAGTTCGATTCCGTCTTGGCCGAGAACTTCACTGGCAAGTTCTGCAATCTGCTCCTGGATGTCCAGGGCCGCCAAACAGGCCCGAATGGCGTGGTCTTCCAACGCGACTGGTGCCCCGAACAGCGCCATGATGCCATCGCCGGTGAACTTGTCGACCGTGCCGCCGTAGCGCCCCGTGATGGTTGCCGCGCAGGCGACAACGCCGGTCATGATCTCGCGCAGCCGCTCCGCTCCCACAGTGGAGGCGATCGCCATTGAGTCCACCACGTCGGCGAACAGCACAGTTACCTGCTTGAACTCAGCCTGCTCCTGCTGCGCATCGAGGCGGCCGCCACAGGAGTCGCAAAACCGGGCGCCATCGCGCAGTTCGGTGCCGCATGTTCCACAAGCCGTGCCCGCTGTCCCCATCCGACCTCCTTGACGCCGATCAGTGGTGCACCAGATGACTACGCCTTAAGCCCGACTGCCGCGTAAACGATTATCGACCATGCAATGCCGTCGAGGAAGCCCCACGCGAATCGCATAGCAAACTCCGTGCCCAGATTTCATCGCCTTTGCAGCAGAAACAGGCCGTAGGCGGCAATCGACTGCGCGTCTGCGATCACTCCCGAGCGGATCATCTGCTCGACGTCTTCGCGGGCAAACCATGCACTACGCATGTCCTGCTCCTCGTGCTCACGCTCCGCGTCTCCTTCGGTGATTCCGGTGGCCAAGAACACCCACCCGCGCTGGCTGGTCAATCCGGCAGCGGTATCGAGCTGGCCGAGCATTTCGAACGACGTCGCCCGTAATCCAGTTTCCTCGCGCAGCTCGCGTTCGGCCAGCTCAGCAGGCTCCGCGTCGGCCAGGTCGGGAGCGGTGCCTTGCGGGAACTCCCAGCGCCGCGCGCCCAGCGGATACCGGAACTGTTCGACCAACTGGAAGCGGTCCCCGTCGTACGGCATCACCAGCGCGTAGGTCTTGCGGTCCACCACGCTGTAAATGCCACGGCTGCCGTCCGGCCGGCGGATGTCGTCTTCCCGCAACACCAGCCAAGGGTTCCGGTAGATCTCGCGGGATGCGACGCATTCAATGAAAGACACCCGACCAGTATCGCAAGGACCGCAGCACTTACTGTTACACCTCAACTATTTCGTCTGCGTGAAGAGCTCGAGTCGAACCTGTTGCCTACCACAACGACGCGAGTGCCATTGTCTTAGTCTATTACCGACTCCGCTTGCGGGACATCGAAGTTGACTTCCCCTCACCGGGCTCCTCAGGTGGCGGTTTCCGGCGTGGTGACCGATCATATGAACGCAACGTGAATGACGTAGGGGTCAGCAGAGGTGGGAGAATATATGCCGCACAATGTAAAGCTAGAATCCGGCGGTCGCGACCAATGCTGTCGCGACCAACTTTGTTAGCAAGCGTACGACGCGAAACCGGTTTCCCCTAAATGGACCAGGTCTTTCATCGGGAAATCATCGTCTGCGGTGACGACCCGCTGGCGAAGACGATCGCTGAGGAGCTACGGGGTGCCGGCGCGCGCATAATCAAGATCAACAATGCCGCCGATCTCCTTGGCGCCGGGGTACATCGCGCCCGCGCCGTCGTCTGCGCCGGGCCAAACGATGCGGTAAATCTCGAAATCGCACTATTGGCGCGGCAATTCAGCCCCCACGTCCGCGTGGTAGCCCGGCTGGCCAACGGCGTGCTGCGCGAAGCGGTGGCCGACGTCAACGGCCCCGGCGCGATCTTGAACGTCGCCGACCTGGCGGCACCATCGGTCGTCGAAGCGGTCCTGTCCCGCAACGCGCACCAGTTCGAGACGGCCGGTATCGAATTCGTTGTCTGGGGGGCCGAAGCGCCATACAATGGGACGCTGCGCGAGCTCTACAACGACCTGGCGCCGGTGGCGGTGGTCCACGGCAAGAACTCACCTTCCCCCGGCGAGGTGGTGGCATGTCCGGGACGGGATCAGAAGGTCTATGCCGGCGATTTCACCTCGATGATCGGTGTCAAAGACGAACTGGAAAGCCGCGGGATCGTCGTGCCTTCCACGACCGCGGCGCGCTCTCGCCAGTCTCGCTTGCGACGCTTGATCGACGCCACGAACGCCATGCGTGACGAAGTGAACCCGATGCTGCTGCCCTCGTTGGCCCTCACGGTGTTCCTCACGCTCGGCTCGGCAGTCGTGGTGCGGATGAACTACCAGAACCCGCGGATGTCGTTCCTCGACGCCTTGTATTTCACTTCCGAGACAATCACCACCGTCGGCTTCGGCGAATCTCCGTTCGGCCAACAATCCACCTTCCTGCGACTGTTCGTTATCGGCTTGATGTTCGCCGGCGTCATCGTCACCGCCATCGTGGTCGCGTTCCTTGCGGACCTACTGCTGTCGCAACGCTTCCTGCAGAGTGCCGGACTCCGACGGGCCCGCCGCATGCGCGACCACATCGTTGTTGTTGGACTGGGTTCAGTCGGCATCCGCGTCGTCACCGATCTGGCCGCCGCCGGATACGAAGTCCTGGTCATCGAGCATGACGAGAGCAATCGGTACCTACCGACACTGGCCGAACTGGACGTCCCGGTGATTTTCGGAAACGCGACGATGCGCGGGACGCTGGAATCGGCGCGCATCGAACGTGCCCGCGGAGTGGCGGTGCTGACCCAGGACATGCCGAGCATCGAGACCGGGATCGTGCTGCTGGAAATGTTGGGATCCGACACTAAGGTGCCGATCGTGCTGCGCGTTCAAGGCCGCGAGCTGAGCAAAGCGGTGAATCAGCGGTTCGGCTTCGAAAATGTGCGGTCGACCGTGGATCTGGCGGCCCCCTGGTTCATCGGGGCGGCGATGGGCCTGCACGTGCTGGGGACGTTCTGGGTCGGGCAGCGCTCCTTCATGGTCGGCGGAATGCTGGTGGCGGAGAACAGCGAACTCGATGGCTTGCTGATGGTGGAAATGTCCACACAGACGCGCGTCATCGCGATCATCCGACCGGAAGGGCCGATCAGATTGCGCCCGCGCCGCGACGCCGTACTGCGAGCCGGCGACACCGTCTACCTCATCGGCCCCTACCGCGAGCTGATCGCGACGCTGCGCAAGGGGCAGCCTCCGGCGCATGCCGCGATCAACGGTGAGCGCGCGGCAGCACTGGCGGCGGCGCGTGCGCTTGCGCCGCATAGGCCGGTCGCAGGCTCGCAGTCGTTGGACCAGGGCGTGGATCTGTTATGAGTGCTCGCAGAGGCTAGCCCAGCGCACGGACCACGTCGGCCGCGCGGCGAAGTTGGCCGAGGTCTGAGCTGGTCGGGATCAGCTGAACCTCGTCGGTGCCGATTTCCGCGAACCCGCGCAGCACCGCCGCTAGCTCCTCTTCGCTGCCGGCCCAGCCGGTCGTCGGCGCCATCGCGTCTACGTACTCGGCCGGTATCCAGTTCATATAGCGGCGCAGATGGCGATGCACCTGGGTCCGGGCCTGTTCGCGGGACCCGAATGCGAACCAGAACGATGTCATCAGGTGAGGCTTGGGCTTTCCGGCCTGCGCCCACGCCGCCCGCGCCACGTCGAACAGCTCGCTCTGCTTGGCAACGTCGAGGTCCAAGGTGGTGCCCGCAAGGCCGTCGGCCCAGGTCGCAGCGCTGCGGATGGTTTTCGGCCCGATACTGCCGACGAGCAACGGCGGGCCGCCGGGCTGCACCGGCGACGGCCCGACCGGCCGCACCGACTCGGTGATCTTTTTGCCGGCCCAGACGCGCTTCATAACCGCCACCCGCTCGGCCATGCCGCGCATGGTCTGCGTCGCCGGGTCGACGCCCACCGCGTGGTAGTCCTCGTGCCTGCCGCCCACGCCGACGCCCACTGTCAGGCGCCCGCCACTGAGCATGTCGCCGGTGGCCAGTGCCTTGGCCAGCATCACCGGGTCGTGCAGTTGGGGCACGATCACGGTCGTCACCAGCCGCACCCGGTTGGTCCACGCGGCCAGCGCACCGAGCAGCGTCAGGTTTTCCGGGTTGTCGAACGCGATGCGCTCACCCCAGCACAGCGACGAGAACGGACCCTCATCGATCGCATGCGCCCAGTTGCGCAACACCGTGGCTTGCAGGTCTGGCTCCATCACCGGCATGGTCATTGCTATCCGCACGAACGCGATTCTGGCACGCGCACGACACGCGGTTAGCAAAGTGGCAAACTGGACCGGGTGGGTCTAGCCAGCACTTCCATCGCGCACGTCCGCCTGACCGTCACCGACATCGAGCGATCTCGACAGTTCTACGAGAGCGTGTTCGGTTGGCCCGTATTGCTGGAAGTGCCCGAGAACGCCGACGAAGCAACCCGCAACCAGTTGAGCTTCCTGTACGGCGGTGTCATCTACGACCTGGGCGGCACGCTGCTCGCGCTGCGGCCGGTCGCCACAGACCGCTTTCACGAGGATCGCGCCGGCCTGGACCACATCGCGTTCAGGCTGGGCAGCAAAGTTGAATTAGATTCCGCAGCAACACATCTCGACGAACTCGGCGTCGGTCACGAGGCTGTCAAAGACATCGGGCCGTCGTACATCTTGGAGTTCCGGGACCCGGACAACATCGCTTTAGAGCTCACCGCGCCGAAATAACATGGCGATCAGCTTCAATCACACCATCGTCGCGTCCCGCGACAAGCAGGAGTCCGCGCAGTTTCTCGCCGAACTCTTCGGGCTGCCGAGCCCGAAGCCGGCCGGCCGCTTCATGGCTGTCGCACTCGAGCACGGCGTCAACCTCGATTTCGCGGACGCTCCTGAGGGCGGGGAGATCCGGCCTCAGCACTACGCGTTTTTGGTTTCCGAGGAGGACTTCGACGCCATCTACGGCAAGATCGCATCGCGTGGCCTGCAGCACTGGGCGGACCCTGGCAAAAATCGGCCTGGCGAGATCAACCACCGCCACGGCGGGCGCGGAGTGTATTTCCCGGATCCGTCCGGACACGCCATGGAGATCCTCACCCGGCCATACCGCGAGCAGACGCAAAAGCCCCCGACACGCCGCGCGTGAGGGGGCTTTTGCGTCTGCTCGCGGTATCTAGTCGACCACCCGCTGCGCGCGGTGCCGCACGCTCTCCTGACCCCGATAATCATTGGCCATTTGGGCGACGTGACTGGGCAGCCTGCCGGACGCGACGTCAGCCAACGTCGTTTCCTCTAACACAGATCGCATGCTGGCCCGCAACGCCCGCCAGAGGTCGGTCAGCGCCGCGGTCGGCCCGGTATAAGGCAGGTCACCCAGCCCGATGTCGCGGACGCTGGCCAGCGGGCCGTCAATGCAGCGCAACACGTCGGCAATGCTGATCTCATCACCCGGACGGGCCAGTTCGTATCCGCCTTCGCGGCCGCGGTGGCTTCGCACCAGGCGATCGGTGCGCAGGTTGGTCAGGATGTCGACGAGAAAGGGCGGCGGTATGCCCTGCGCATGAGCTAAGTCGTCGGTCTTGACCAACGTGCCGCTAGCAACCGTGGCGAGCTGGACCATCGCCCGCACCGCATACTCTGCCTTGGCTGACATCCGCACCCTGAGGATTGTGCCATCCGGTGTAGCGGGGCGCTGTGCTCGCGGATCAGGGCCGTGAGTTGATCACGTCGATGACGTTGTCCGCCTGCTCGTCGAGGCTGAGGTCCGACGTGATTCGCAGATCCGGGTTGCTTGGCCGCTGGTAGGGGCTGTCGATCCCAGTGAAATGGGTGATCTCACCCGCGCGCGCTTTAGCGTACAACCCTTTGGGATCGCGCTTCTCGCATTCCTCAAGCGACGTGTCGCAGAACACCTCGATGAAGTCGAAGCCGGCGTCGACGTGCACTTTCCGGGCCAGTTCGCGGTGCTCGGTCAGCGGGCTGATCACCGGCACCAGCACAATGTGACCGGCGTCGGCGAGCAGCGTTGCCACATGCGCCAGCCTACGCAGGTTCTCCGAACGGTCGGCCATGCTGAAGCCCAGGTCGGCGTTCAGGCCCTGGCGCAGGTTGTCGCCGTCGAGAACATAAGCGGGAACGTTATTTTCGAGCAGCTTCCGCTCGACCAACATCGCCACCGACGACTTGCCTGCACCCGACAAACCGGTCAACCACACGGTCCGGCCCCGTGGCCGGTGCTCGGCAGTGACCAACGAATTGTGCCGCACGGTGTTCGGGCTCGCCGCTTGCGCCGAAACGTCGCGCAACACCATGCCCGCCGCGACGGTGCCGTTGGTGTCAGGGTCGATGAGGATGAACGAGCCGGTGCTGGCGTTGCGCGTGTACTCGTCGAGCAGCAGCGGCACCTGCGTTCGCAGTGAAATTCGCCCAAGTTCGTTGAGCTTCAACGCCGTCGCGGTCTTGTCGCGATGCAGGGTGTTGACATCGAGCCGGTAGTCCAGCGCAGTTACCCTGGCCCGCGTCGTCCGCGTGGTGTGTTTGATGACATAGTCCCGGCCGGGCTCCAGGGCCGCGGCATCGGCCATCCAGCACACGGTCGCATCGAATTCCTGCGCGACCCGTGGCTGGTTGTTGGTGCGGGCGATCAGGTCGCCGCGCGAGATATCAATCTCGTCGGCGAGGCTCACCGAGACCGCCATCGGTGGAAATGCCTCTTCCACAGGACCATTCGGTCCCTCGATCGAGGTGATCCGGGTAGTCTTGCCGACCGGCAACACGACCACTTCGTCGCCCGGGCGCATCACTCCGCTGGCCACGGTCCCGGCGTAGCTGCGGTGGTCTTGGTGCTCGTGGGTCTGTGGCCGGATGACGTACTGCACCGGGAATCGCACGTCGACCAGATTGCGGTCGCCGGCGATGTAGACCTCTTCGAGGTGGGACAGCAGCGCCGGACCCTCGTACCAGGGCGCCCGGTCGGATTTGCTGACGACGTTGTCGCCGTGCAAGGCGGACATCGGGATGGTGGCGACGTCCTGCACGTCAAGACGCGCGGCAAAGGCGTGGAATTCGTCGCGGATCGCCTCGAATTTCTCTTTGTCCCAGTCGATAAGGTCCATCTTGTTGACCGCGAGCACGATGTGCTGGATGCCCAGCAGGGACGCCAGGAACGCGTGCCGGCGTGACTGCTCGAGCAGGCCGTGGCGCGCGTCGACGAGCACGATCACCAGCTGAGCGGTCGACGCACCGGTGACCATGTTGCGGGTGTACTGGATGTGGCCCGGGGTGTCGGCGATGATGAATTTTCGCTTGGGAGTGGCGAAGTAGCGGTAGGCGACGTCGATGGTGATGCCCTGTTCGCGCTCCGCCCGCAAGCCGTCGGTGACCAGCGACAAGTCGGTGTACTCGTGGCCGCGCTCCTCCGACGCCCGTTCCACCGACGCCCACTGGTCTTCCATTACGGCCTTGGAGTCGTAGAGCAGGCGGCCGATGAGGGTGGACTTGCCGTCGTCTACCGAGCCCGCAGTTGCGAGCCGCAATAATGTCGCCATCAGAAGTAACCCTGTCGTTTGCGGTCTTCCATTCCGGCTTCCGAGATCCGGTCATCGGCCCGGGTCGCGCCGCGCTCGGTCAGCCGGGACACCGCGGTCTCGGCGATGACCTCCGATACGGTCGCGGCATCTGACTTCACGCATCCGGTGCAGGTGACGTCCCCGACGGTGCGGAAACGCACGGTCTCTTCGAAGACTGGCTCGTCAGGCCGGGGCTGCAAGTGCCGGTCGACCGCCAGTAACATCCCGTCACGTTTGAACACCTTGCGCCGGTGCGCGAAGTAGATCGACGGCAACTTGATCTTCTCGGCGCCGATGTAGGACCAGATGTCGAATTCGGTCCAGTTGGACAGCGGGAAGACGCGGATGTGCTCGCCTTTGTGGTGCCGCCCGTTGTAGAGATTCCACAGCTCGGGTCGCTGGACCTTCGGGTCCCATTGACCGAACTCGTCGCGGAAGCTGAACACCCGCTCCTTGGCGCGCGCCTTCTCCTCGTCGCGCCGCGCTCCCCCGAATGCAGCGTCGAACTTGTTGAGCCCGATATGGCGCAGCAGCGTCACGGTCTGGATCGGATTGCGCGATGGGATGGTCTCGACGACGCGGCCGGCGTCGATGTCTTCCTGCACCGACGCCACCACGAGCCGCACCCCCGCCTCGGCGACCAGCTCGTCGCGGGCCGCGATCACTTCATCGAAGTTGTGCCCGGTGTCGACATGCATCACCGGAAACGGCAGCCGCCCCGGGCGGAACGCCTTGAGCGCCAAATGCAGCATCACGATGGAGTCCTTGCCACCCGAGAACAACAGCACCGGCCGCTCGAACTCGGCCGCCACCTCGCGGATGATGTGGATCGCTTCTGCCTCCAGCGAGCGCAGATGGCTCAATTCGTACTGGCCGGCCGCAGGTCCGGCCTTGACGTCAATGGCCATGGGTTCCTATTCCGATAAATCTGGTTGAACTAACCAACTTTTATACCTATTGCTGATCATAGAACCAGCCCGCCTCGCCCCTGTCAATGGAAATCGACATGTGCGTACCCGGCCCGTTGAGGCGCTGGGCGGGCCGAAGCAGTTGATCGGCCCCTTATCCCGGTGGGGTTCGACTCCATCCGGCCGCCGCCTAACAACGCGGGAACGCACAGCCGATGTAAGTAGTCCAACTACTGGGTTAAGTAGTCAACTACTGCGTGCCATCGCGTCGATTCGTGCGAGGCTCAGGCCGAGCAATGCCTGTTCGCTTCCACCCGGAGGACCCGCACGCCGCGCCCGCCGTCATCTAGGGACCACCAATCTGGGTCCGACGTGCCCCGATTGCCCGAGGACAGGGCGTTCGCCAGGACGTGGACAGCCTGATGGCTCGCTACAGGGTGACCTCATTGAGTTTGCCGGTTGCCACGTCGAAGACGAAGCCCCGCAGCGATACGTGCTTGGTGACGAACGGACTGTTCTCGATGCGGCGTAGTGACTGGCGCACGTCTGCCTCGAGGTCGGGGAAGGCCTCGGCCGCCCATGGTGGTTTGACTCCCGTCTCGGCCTGGATGTCGCTCTTGAAGTCGTCGTCGGTAAAGGTCAGCATTCCGCAATCGGTGTGGTGGATCAGGATGATCTCCTGGGTCCCCAACAGTCGCTGGCTGATGGCCAGCGAGCGGATTGCATCGTCTGTGACGACCCCGCCCGCGTTGCGGATGACGTGCGCTTCGCCTTCGTTGAGGCCGAGGATGCGATAGACGTCGAGGCGGGCATCCATGCATGCTAGGACGGCCACGTGTTTGCTCGGCGGCAGAGGCAGCGGCCCCTTGAAGGCGCTCGCGTAATGAGCATTCTGGGCCAGGTAGCTATCGGTCACCGTCACGCGAGTCTCCTCCGGCATCGCGGTATGGGTTTTGCTACGCAGATCGACGCCGCGGTGGAGCTTAACAATCGGCCACCCGGATTTCACCCATGCGGATCAAGCCGATCGCAACGGTTTGGCGCCGACTTGGTGCCACTCTGTCCGACCACCCCGCTCTCGGCTCGCTAACCTGTCCAAATGCGAATGCGGGACGGTTCGGTGTGATCCGCTTCCTCGCGCGACGGTTCCTCAACTACATCGTCCTGCTGGTGCTGGCGTCGTTTTTGGCATTCTGCCTGGCGTCGGCGACGTTTCACCCGCTAGACAGCTACATCCAACGACACCCGACGCCGACCAAGGAACTGATCGACGCCAAAGCGGCCCAGCTCGGCCTGGACAAACCCATACCCATCCGGTACGCGAAATGGGTTTCCGGTGTGGCTCACGGCGACTTCGGCAAGACAGTCACCGGCCACCCCGTCTCCCGGGAACTGTGGCACCGGATCGGGATCAGCCTGCGGCTCGTGGTGACCGGTTCGGTGCTGGGCACGATAATCGGCGTCATCGTGGGGGCCTGGGGAGCCATCCGGCAATACCGGCTGAGCGACCGGGTCATCACCGTGCTGTCGTTGATTACCCTCAGCATTCCGTCGTTCGTGCTGGCGGGCCTGCTCATCCTGGTCGCGCTGCGGGTCAACACGTTCACCGGTGTTCGGCTGTTCCTGTACACGGGTGAGACGTCACCGATTCCGCCCGGCGGAGTGTGGCACGGGCTCGTCGACCGCGTGCAACACCTGGTACTGCCGACCCTGACGCTGGCCCTGGGCGCGATCGCGAGCTTCAGCCGCTACCAGCGGAACGCCATGCTGGACGTGCTGAGCGAGGATTTCATCCGGACCGCGCGCGCCAAAGGCCTGACCCGCCGGCGCGCGCTGTTCAAACACGGCCTGCGGACCGCGCTGATTCCGCTCGCCACACTGTTCGCGTATGGGGTCAGCGGCCTGGTCGTTGGCGCGATATTCGTCGAGAAGATATTCGGCTGGCACGGCATGGGCGAATGGGTGGTGTTGGGCATCTCGACACAGGACACCAACGTCATCGCGGCGATCACGCTGTTTTCCGCGTTGGCGATTCTGCTCGCCGGCCTGTTGTCGGACATCTTCTATGCGGTGCTCGACCCGAGGGTGCGGGTGTCATGACGCAACAAGCTGCTGCCCCGGAGACCGCAGCGGTCGGGTCGGGCGTGCACGCCGCCTTCATCTCACGGCGAACTCTGTTGGTGCGCCGGTTCATTCGCAACAGGCCTGCGGTTGTGGCGTTGGTTCTGTTACTTGTCGGGTTCGTCGGCTGCTACGCACTGCCCCCGCTACTCCCCTACGACTACAACCATCTCGACTATCACGCGCTGCTGCAGCCACCATCGCTCAGGCACTGGTTCGGCACCAATGCGCTTGGTCAGGATCTGCTGGCCCGGACCCTGCGCGGCATGCAGAAGTCGATGCTGATCGGATTCTGCGTGGCACTCATCTCGACCACCATCGCCGCCACCGTCGGAACGGTCGCCGGTTATTTCGGCGGCCCGCGCGACCGAGCCCTCATGTGGCTGGTGGACCTGCTGCTGGTGGTACCGAGCTTCCTACTGATCGCTATCGCCAGCGCCCGCACCACACAGTCGGGCAGCATCCTGTGGCTCATCGTCCTGCTCGCGGCATTCGGCTGGATGGTCAGCTCGCGCATGGTGCGCGGATTGACCATGAGCCTGCGTGAACGCGAATTCATCCGTGCGGCGGGCTATATGGGGGTGGCCAGCCACCGTATCATCCTGCACCACATTTTGCCGAACGTCGCCTCAATCCTCATCATCGACGCGACCCTGAACGTCGGATCCGCAATCCTCGCCGAAACCGGTTTGAGCTTCCTGGGATTCGGAGTTCAGCCACCCGATGTCTCGCTGGGTACACTGATCGCCGAAGGCACCCCGTCGGCCACCACCTTCCCGTGGGTCTTCCTGTTCCCGGCAGGGGCGCTGGTGCTGATCGTGTTGTGCGCCAACCTCACCGGGGACGGCCTGCGCGACGCGCTGGATCCTCGCAGCCGGCCCCCACGCCGCAAGAACCGGCGAGCGAAGTGACGGCCCTGCTGGAGGTCACAGATCTCAACGTCACGTTCGAGACCGGAGACGTCGCCGTGTCGGCAGTGCGCGGCACGACGTACCACATCGATCCGGGCGAAGTGGTCGCCATCGTCGGCGAATCCGGTTCGGGCAAAAGCACCGCCGCAATGGCGGTCATCGGATTGCTGCCCGAGTACGCGAACGTGTCGGGATCAGTGCGCCTGCACGGCGAAGAATTACTCGGGCTGTCCGACCAGGCGATGTCACGGATCCGCGGCAAGACGATCGGCACCGTATTTCAAGACCCGATGTCGGCGCTCACCCCCGTCTACACCATCGGCAACCAGATAGCCGAAGCCATCAGCGTGCACAACGGCGACATCAGCCGCGCCGATGCCCGCAGGCGTGCCGTCGGGCTGCTCGAGCTGGTCGGTATCTCGCAACCGCAACAGCGAGCGAAGGCCTTCCCGCACGAGCTATCCGGCGGCGAGCGCCAGCGGGTGGTAATCGCGATGGCGATCGCCAACGATCCGGACCTGTTGATCTGTGACGAACCGACCACCGCGCTGGACGTCACCGTGCAGGCCCAAATCCTCGACGTTCTGCGAACCGCGCGCGATGTGACCGGCGCCGGCGTGCTGATCATCACCCACGACCTGGGCGTGGTATCGGAGTTCGCCGACCGGGCAATGGTCATGTACGCCGGCCGTGGAGTCGAGATCGCCACCGTTGACGATCTATACCGCGACCGCCGGATGCCCTACACCGTCGGATTGCTGGGTTCGGTTCCGCGGCTGGATGCCCCGCAGGGCACCCGGCTGATTCCGATCCCCGGCGCGCCACCGACGATGTCGTCGCTATCGCCCGGCGCGTGCCCGTTCGCCCCGCGCTGTCCGCTGGTGATCGATGAATGCCGTTCGGCGGAACCCGATCTCATCGATATCGGCGCCACCGGCGACGGGCACTGGGCGGCGTGTATCCGCACCGACGACGTCGTCGGGCGAAGTGCAGCTGAAATCTTCAATGTGTCAACGCAACCGCCCACAACCGAGGGCGACGCCGGCGAACCGCCGGTGGTGCTGCGGGTTAGTGACCTCGCCAAGACTTACCCGCTGACCAAGGGCGTGATAATGCGCAGGCGGGTCGGCGAGGTGCGCGCGGTCGACGGCGTCAGCTTCACCTTGGAGCAGGGCCGCACCCTAGGTATCGTCGGCGAATCCGGTTCGGGCAAATCGACCACGCTGAGCCAGATTCTGGAACTCACTAAGCCGCAGACGGGTTCCATCGAGATTCTGGGTACCGACGTATCGACCCTCGACTCAACCGCCCGTCGTAAACTTCGGACCGAAGTGCAGGTGGTGTTTCAGGACCCGGTGGCCTCATTGGACCCCCGGTTGCCAGTATTCGACATTATCGCTGAGCCGTTGCTGGCCAACGGTTTCGACAGGCCGCGATGCGAGGAACGGGTCGCCGAGCTCCTGGCGATCGTCGGGTTGGACCGCGCCGACGCCAGCCGCTATCCCGCCGAGTTCTCCGGTGGGCAGAAGCAGCGGATTGGCATCGCGCGGGCGCTGGCGCTGCAGCCGAAGATTCTCGCCCTCGACGAGCCGGTCTCGGCGCTCGACGTTTCTATTCAGGCGGGCATCATCAACTTGCTGCTGGACCTGCAGGGGCAATTCGGCTTGTCCTATTTGTTTGTATCGCACGATCTTTCGGTGGTCAGGCACCTGGCGCACCGGGTGGCGGTGATGCACCGGGGAAAGATCGTGGAACAGGGCGACGGCGACCAGGTGTTTACCAACCCACAGCACGAGTACACGCGACAGCTACTGGCCGCAGTTCCGCGGGCGCAACCCGATGTCGCCGGCAGTTAGCATCGTCGGCGTGACGCACCCGCCGACGATTCGCAGGCTTGCATTGCTGGCGTTGGTGGTTGTCTTGGGGGCCACGGGCTGTTCGAACGGGTATCAGGATCTCCCGCAAGCGCAGGCCGCGCAGATCGGCACCACCAGCGACATCAATCCACGGGACCCGGCGACCCTGCGCGACGGTGGCAACCTGCGGCTGCCCTTGGCGTCGTTTCCGGACAATTTCAACGAACTCAACATCGACGGCAACACCGCCGACACCGGCACCGTTGTGTCACCGCTGCTCCCGGGGGCGTTTATCACCCGAGCCGACGGCACCCTGAAAGTCAACACGGACTACTTCACCGGCGCCGAGCTGACCGGCACCAACCCTCAGGTGATCACTTACACGATCAATCCCAAAGCAATCTGGAATGACGGCACCCCACTCACCTGGGAGGACCTCAAGTCGGAGGTCGACGCGTGCAGCGGCCGCGATAAACGGTTCCTGATCGCCAGCCATGCCGGGTTCGATCGAGTGAAGTCGGTGACCAAGGGCGTTGACGATCGCCAGGCGGTGGTCACGTTCGCCGAACCGTACGCCGAGTGGCAAGGGATGTTTGCCGGCGGAATACAGCCCCGCAGGATGACGGCGAACCCAGACGTCTTCAACCAAGGTCAGCTCGAAGCCCCCGGACCGTCGGCCGGACCGTTCATCGTGTCCAAGATCGACAGGCCCGCGCAGCGCATCGTGCTCACCCGCAACCCTCGCTGGTGGGGCGCCAAACCGCGGCTGGACTCCATCACTTACCTCGTCCTGGACCCCTCGGCCACGATCCCCGCTCTGCAAAACAAAGATATCGACGCCGCCGGCGTGGGCTCGCTAGACGATATGGTCACCGCCCAACGCACGGCCGGAATCGTGATCCGGCGCTCTCCCACCCCCACGTGGGCACACTTCACGTTCAACGGCGCACCCGGATCCATCATGGAGGACAAAAGGCTGCGGCTGGCGATCTGCAGAGGCATCGACCGCCAGGCCATCGTCGACGTCGTCCAGCACGGCCTGACCGGTCACCCGGCGCCGCTGAACAACCACATCTACGTCCAAGGCCAGGTGGGCTACCAAAATAACAGCGCACCAGGCGATTACAATCCCGACCAATCCCGCAGGGACTTGGATGCCCAGGGCTGGAAGCTCAACGGAACTGTGCGGGAAAAGGACGGCAAACAACTTGTCGTTCGCGACGTCGTCTACGACGCGCAATCGAGCAAGCAGATCGCCCTGGTCGCCCAACAAAACCTGGCGCAGATCGGTGTCAAGCTGCAGCTCGATATCAAGTCAGGCAACGGCTTCTTCAGCCAGTACGTGACACCCGGCGACTTCGATATCACCCAATTCAGTTGGGTGGGTGCCGCTTTCCCGCTGTCCGCGCTGCCGCAGATCTACGCCTCTGACGGCGACAGCAACTTCGGCAAAATCGGAAGCCCCGAGATCGACGCCAAGATCGACGAGACGCTTTCCGAGCTGGATCCGGGCAAGGCGCGCGCGCTTGCCAATGAGGTCGACACGATGCTCTGGGAGGAAAGCTTCAGCCTGCCACTGTTTCAGTCGCCCGGAAACATCGCTGTGCGAAGCGATCTCGCCAACTACGGCGCGTTCGGGATGGCCGACGTGGATTGGACGGCAATAGGATTCACGGTTTGACGGCCCAATGTCGACTTGTTGGGCTCAAAACCTGGTCTTCGCCTCAACAACTCGACGTTCGCGCGCGGGGCGGCAGCCGACGCCCGGGCTAAGCGTTGAGATCGATGCGGTGTGCACCCTTGACGCGGTCATAGCGGTCCGGACTGCACGTCAGCACGATCACCTGTCCCTGCGTGCCCACGGCGTCGAACACCTCTCCCATCCTGGCCAGCCGGTCCGGATCGGTGAAGCCCAGCGCGTCGTCGATCACCACCGGCACGGTGTCCTCCTTGGCGACCAAGGCCGCGCCGGCCAACCGCGCCAGGATGCCGAGTTGCTCTTTGGCCCCGCCCGATAACGATTCGTAAGGCACCGTGGTCCCGTCCAAGGTGCGGCTGCGGATGCGCAGGTCGCTGTCGATGTCGACTTCGAACGAGGACCCGAACACCGGGCGGCCCAGCCGCTGCAATTCGGTGCGGTAAGGCTCGACATAACCCAGCCGGGTGGTGTCGCGGTGACGTGCCATCACCGACCGCAGCAGCCGCGCGGCCCGGGCCCGGCCGCCGATCCGGGCGTGCTGGCTGGCGGCGTGCTCACGATCGATCTCGGCGGCGTCGAGCTTGCCTTGGCGACCTTCGCTGCCGATGACCGTGAGTTCGATGTTCACCTCGCGCAACGCTCGGGCAGCCGTTTCGTAGTCTTCGCTCAGCGACTCGGCCGCCTCGGTGGCATCAGTCAATTCGGCAGCCACCGCGTCTGGCGCGGCGCCGGCAAGCTCAGCCGCCAGGTCGGCGGCCTGCTGCTCCGCGGTCTGGGCCGCCCGCAGCCCAGCGTCCGCCGCTGCCGCCAGGTCCTCGTCACTGACGTCCGACCGTTCCTGCGTCAATCGGTCGGTGGCCGCATCCAGCTCGACACGTTGGGCCGCCGCGTTGTTCAGTAGAACCGTTGCCCGCGTCGATGTCTCGGCCAGCCGGAGGCCCGCAGCCGCCGCGACCCGGCGACAGGTCTCGCAATCGGCTTCTGCGGCCGCCCGACTCGCTTCTGCCGCATCGAGTTCTGCACGAGCGCCGGTCACGTCCAACGCCAAGAGGTCCGGCTCGGCGAGTTGAGCGGCAGTCAACTCCGCCAGCCGCGAACGCAGTTGGGCGATGTCTTCATCCCCGCTAAGAGCGGCCAAGGTGGCGTTCAACTGGTCACGATTGCCCTGTAGTTCGCGGCGGTGCTGCAGCGCGTCCCGGGCGGCCGCAAGGTCTGCCGCATCAGCCACGCACAGCGCGGCCGCCAGTTCGTTCTGTGCCGCAGCGTATTTGGTTTGAACGTCGAGTGCAGTTTCCCCAGGGGCTATTCGCGCGGTCAGCACACCCGCAACCTCGACCTCGGTGGGGCCGGAGGCCGTCATCGACCAGGTTTGACCCGCCGACAAAAACACCCGTCGGTGGCCGACGACGAGTTCGATGTCCGCGGCTGCGGTGAACTCCACCGCAGCGGAGTTCAACTCCAGCTGATCGCCGGTGCGGTCGACTGCAGCTGCGGCACTTTCGATCTGCTGCAGCAGTTCCTCGGTGATCGTCACCGCGGCCAGTTCCGTACAGAGGCGGTCACGGTCATGCGCAATGGCGTCGATCTTGGCCAGCCGGGTCTTCAACCCTGCCGCCTCGTCACGGTCGGCGAGCCGGTCGACGGTGTGCCGGGCGCATTCGACGCGCCGTTGGGCAATCGTCAGGACCCGGATGCTCTCCTCGACCGCGGCGTCGGCGGCCTCGGCCTCCGCCGTCGTTGCCGAACCAGCGTTCACAGCTTCTTGGGCTTCGGCCTCGGCCCCGGCGATAGTCGCGGCGCGAGTTTCGATTTCGGTCAGTAGCCGCAACCGCCCGTTGTGGGCTGCGGCCGCTGCCGCGTTGGTCGCCGCTGCTGCGGCCGCGACCAGCTTGGCCTCGCGCGCTTGGCGGGTGAGTTCTGCGATCTTGTCGGCAGCGGCACGAGCGACTGCCAACGCGCGGGCCCGCGGCGAGCCGCAGTTGCGACAGCTCGGCCACCTGCTGGGTCAGCACGGCATGGCGGCGCACCCGCTCGTCGACCTCGGCCACCGCTGCCGCACAGTCCCGCACCGCGGCCTCGGCGTCTTCCAGCTGGGAGATCGCGGCCGCCCACTCTCCGGTGGCACGTCCGGTTCCGGTGAAGTAACGCCCATACTCGGTATCGATTCGCTCGATGAGCAACGGCTCGGCGCCCGATAACGCAGCCTCGGTGTCAGAACGCGCGGCTGCCACGTCGAGCGCACGTGACAACGCATCACAGCCGGAAAGATCGACTGCGGCGATCGACGCAGCCTGCAGCACGCGTTGCGCGTGCCACAGGTCGTTGTCCACCGTCTCGGCCAGCATCGCCGTGACGCGTTCGTGCGCTTCGTCGCCGGTCAGCTGTTCGCGGCACGGCGCCAGCACCGTCAGCTCTGTCTCACACTTCTTGTGGAACCGCTTGTGGTAAATGAAACGATAAGGACCGCTACTGATTTCGGCGGTGACTTCCGAGCCGACGTCGGAGTTGGTCGGTTTGACCTGCTTGACTTCCTTCTTTGTGGACCGGTCCCTGGATTCCAGGAGCAGGTCCAACGCCTCGATCATCGAGGACTTGCCGATCTCGTTGGCGCCGTATACAACCACAACGCCGTGGTCGGGGAAGTCGATCTCTCGGTGCGCGACGCCGCGGTAGTTCGTCAGGACCAGCCGGTGCAGTTTCACGCCGCTCCCCGATCGGTCAACCGCAGCAACAGCCCAAGCGCGGCTTGGGCGTCGACGGCGGATTCGGCACCGCCGTCGCGCGCGGTTGCGACCAACTCTTCGACTGCGGCGGCGGCGAATCCCCCGATGCCGAGGCCGGTGAACTCTCCATCGGCGGGTATCACCGCGAGGTCGGTGTGCCGTTCCCAGAGACCCAACGAGGCGAACAAGCCGTGAGTATTTGTCCAGGCAGGCGTCCAGCAGGGCGCGGTCGGTGACCGTCAGGGAACCGGCCAACGCCAGCCGCACGACGGTGCGGTCTTTGCCTTCCAGCAGATCGAGGTTCAGGTCGAGGTCAGCGATGTCGCGGCTGTTGTCCACCTGGTGGCGCAAGGTGATGAACCGCCATTGGCCGACACGCCGGGGCGTCACCGTGACGACGCGCCGCGGGTCGGCTTCGTCGATGTCGACGACCAGGACGTGGCCGGGGTTCGATTCGACGTCGTCGAAGTTGGTGACCTCCGGCGAGCCCGAGTACCACACCCGGCCGCCGCCGCCGACCTGGGTGAGCGAATGTTTATCCCCCAGTGCCACATAGTGCACCGCACCACCGGCCAGCGCGTCGTCCAGCCCGGCGAGGCGGATCAGTGAGGGTTTATCGCGGTCGGGGTCAAGAACGTCGACCCCGCCGTGGGCGACGAGTACCCGGGTGACCTTGGAAGAGGTCGGGGCCGGTGCAGGCCCGTCTAGGGCATCGAGGGCCTGGGCGACCAAATCGGTGGTCGGGGCCTTGGACCGCCAGGGCGCGGCGACGATCTCCAGCCCCGGCCGTACCTGATGGACGCCGGCACGATCAAGTACCACCACGTTGTCGGGGCATTCGGCGTTGAACAGCGCGCTGGTGTACACCGACGACGCGTCCAGCGGGTCGTGGTTGCCCGGCAACAGGTAGACCGGAATACCGATGGCGCGCATCGCCTCCAGGGACTGGCTGATCACCTGCGGGGCCAGCTGATTGTGTTCGAAGACGTCACCGGACACCACGACGAACTCGGCGTCCGTCTCGATTGCCAGTGCGCCCAAACCGGCCACCGCGTCGCGGCGGGCCGCCGAATACCGCGGCTGGGCATCGCCGGCAAGGAAGTGCCGGGTCATGCCAAGCTGCCAGTCGGCGGTGTGCAGGAATCGCATCCTCCTGGACCCCCTTCCGAAATTGCGTGGCTATCAAGGCACTGCGAAGTCTAGGGCGGGCTACCGACAACTCCGGGGACGCGCACCGGCATGCCCGTGACCTATCTGAACGAGACCTAGACGAGGCCTGGACGGGGAAAAGTCCAGCTGATTTGATGTTTGCGATGTACCGGGAAATCCGCCCAGATCCACGGCTTGCGCCGCTGGTGGAATGCGGCTGGGCGCGCTCAGGCTCGGCGGCGCGACCCTTGCGGGTGCTGCCGGACGGCTGCGTGGACCTGTTCGTCAGCTCGCTGGGCGCTGTGATGATCGCGGGACCGGCCACCGGCTTCTACGATCTGCGTTCGGACAAGGAATGCATGTTCGTCGGCCTTCGGTTACGGCCGGGCGCGGCGGTGGCCGCACTCCGCGCGCCGGTCGACGACTTCACCGATCGCCGGGTGCCCCTCGACTCGGTTTTCGGGGTCCGGGCCCAGCTCCTGGCCGAGAAGGTCTTTGCCGCAACACCTCCTGAACAGTCCGTGGCGGTATTGCAGGACGCGCTGACCGATCACCTTGCCGACGCCGAACCCTCGATCGACACCGCGGTCACCCAGGCGGTCGCGATGTTGCGGCGATGCCCTAACCGCCCGGTCCGCGGGTTGGCCGCGGCCGTCGGAGTGAGCGAACGGCAACTACGCCGTCGTTTTTCGACGGCCGTCGGCTATGGGCCCAAGCGACTGGGCCGCATCGTCCGGTTTCAGCGCCTGCTGGACATGATCCATAACCCCGGCCGTGTTCGCTGGGCCGAACTGGCGATCGGGGCTGGCTACGCGGACCAGGCGCACATGATCAACGAATGCGTGGCGCTGGCTGGGGCCGTCCCGACCGCGCTTCCCAGGGGCACGTCCGTTTCCTTCAATACCGCGCCGGGCGACGCCCCCTAGCCTGAGCCCGTGCCAAACCCCAAAAACACTGCATTCGAGTCCTTCCGGCTGATCGAGACCGGGGACGCGGAGCTGGCCGAACGCATCATCGCGCCGGACTACCTGAACCAGGAGGCCGAGGACGACCCAGACGACGCCGAACGCCAACTTCCCGGCCCAGCCGGATTCCTGGCAACCAGCCAGTGGCTGCGTGATGCGTTCGCGGATCTGCGTTTCGAGCTGCAAGAGGCCTGTGCAGAAGAAGGCGTGGTGATGGCCGCAGCCATCATGACCGGCCAACACTCTGGAACGTTCAACGGCATCGCACCCACCGGCAAGCGAATCCGCCACAAACAGGTGCACATCTTCCGGATCCGCGATGGCCGGATTACCCGCCATCGCGCCGTCCGCGACGACCTGGGCTTGCTGCTCCAACTCGGCTGGCGTCCGGGCGGCTGATTGGTCTTAGGGTGTTCAGATGAGCGAAGCTAAATTGCTGCGGTTGGCGCTGCTACGGCACGCCAAGTCGTCGTACCCGGACGGGTTCCCAGAAACAATAGCCGACCACGACCGGCCGTTGGCGGCCCGCGGAATCAGGGAGGCAGCGCTGGCCGGCGACTGGCTGCGCGCCAATGTGCCCACCATCGACGCCGTGTTGTGCTCCACGGCGACGCGGGCCCGGGAGACGCTGTTGCACAGCGGCATCGATGCGCCGACGCGTTACGCCGACCGGCTCTACGGCGCCACGCCCGGGGTGCTGATCGAGGAGATCAACAAGGTTTCGGACGACATCACCACCCTGCTGGTGGTGGGACACGAACCGACGATGTCTGAGGTTTCGCTGATTCTCGCGGGCGCCGACGGCACCGACGAGGCTGCCCTGGAACGCATTACGGATAAGTACCCCACATCAGCCATCGCCGTGTTAGCTGTTCCCGGCGGCTGGGCGGCCCTGGAGCCGGGTCGGGCGGCGCTGACCGGCTTCCACGTGCCGCGGGAGAACTGACGCCTAAAAAAACTACGAGTTGGTGGCCAGCGTCAGCTCCATCAGCTTGATGGCCTGACCGCAGGCATCGATGCCGGGCGCCTGAGGGTTGATCCACCAGCCGACCACTCCCGCCGCGTCGCTGGCTACTCCACACGCGCCGTTCGCGTCGTCGGCGCGCATCACAATCGAATCGACGCCCGCGATGTTGCGGCTCTCGACTTTGTACTTCAGGAAGTCGGCGACCTTGCGCTCATTGCCGAGACTGCCCTGCTCGAACCAGAACCGGGTGATGTCGATCAAACCGGCCGGGTTGGCCGCCTGCCACCGGCAGATCGCGCCGACGAACGTGCTCTGAATATCGAGCGGGTCGGCCCCGACGGTCTTGGCCAGGATGTCGGTGGTCAGGACTTCACATTCCTTGAGCAGATTCGGATACTGCTGCTGGGAGTTGTTGTTGCGCGGGGTCCCGCCCGAGCCCGCCTTCACGGCGGTACCTCCGATGGATTCCGAACATCCGGCCAACACGGTCACCGCGCTGACCAAGACCACAAATACCGCCAGAACACGTCTTTTCATCATTTCGAGTTCGCAATCGACTGACGCGCCAGTTCTTTCGCTATGTCGCACGGCGGCGGGAATGGCTTTTGGCTGAAGCTGACCGACCATTCGATGAAGTCGTCCTGAAACTGGATTCCGACTTCGCACAACGAATCGCCCAGGTTCGGCTCGTTGCCGACGGCGATGAATCCGCCGTGACCGTCGATGTTGATGTCCTCGACGCTGGCGCGCGACAGCTCTTCGGTCTTGCGTTCGCGCCCAATCGGGCTGCCGCGATACCAGGAAAAGGAGAAGTGCGGGCCGAGGATGCCGCCACCGGCCAACCACTGGCAGCCGACCGAATTCCGCGCGGTGTTGATCAGCCCGGTCATCTTGGTCAAATCCGACACCGCCTGATCGCCGACGCCGCCACAGACCGGGAACATCGGGCCGTGGTGGCCCTCCCCGCTGCCCGGCGCTCCTGACGGCGTGGCACCCGAATTGTTGCCGCCGGAGTCGGAGCATCCGGCAAGCCCAGGGAGCAGGATCATCAGAGCCGACACCGACATAGTCAGTGCTCTTGAGTTACGCCGCACTGCTGCCCTGCTTCGCCCAAGCCTGTTGCTGGTCCACACGATGCACTGTAGCGGCACGTCAGCCGGCCAACCACCGACACCACACTTGAACAGCCATTTTATGACGTCCGGCGGGTGCGGCGCGCCGACCCAACCAGCCGCGGCACAGCGAACTCCTGCCCCGGCGGTGTGCGACAGTTACCCAATGCTGTCGGCACTATTGCGCCAGTACATCCGGCCGTACCGCCGGCCGGCCGCGGTGCTGATGGCGCTGCAGCTGATCAGCACCCTGGCGTCGTTGTACCTTCCGACGGTCAACGCCAGCATCATCGATGACGGCGTCGCGAAGGGTGACACCGCCACCATCGTGCGGCTGGGCGTGGTGATGCTCGGGGTCACCGGGCTGCAGGTGCTGTGTTCGATCGGGGCGATGTACTTCGGCACCCGTACCGGTACCGGCTTCGGACGCGATCTGCGCGGCGCGATGTTCGAACACGTCATCACCTTCTCGGAACCGGAGACCGCCCGGTTCGGCGCGGCGACCTTGCTGACCCGCAGCACCAATGACATCCGTCAGATCGTGTTTCTGGTTCAGATGACGGGCACCGTACTGGTGACCGCGCCCATCATGTGCGTCGGCGGAATCATCATGGCCGTCCACCAGGAGGCCGCGCTGACCTGGTTGCTGCTCATCAGCATTCCTGTCCTGGGACTGAGCAACTACTGGATCATGACGCACATGCTGCCACTGTTCCGCGGCATGCAGAGCCTGATAGACGGCATCAACCGGGTGCTGCGCGACCAGCTGTCGGGTGTCCGGGTGGTTCGGGCGTTCGCCCGCGAACACTTTGAACGCGACAGGTTCGCCAAAGCCAACACGGCGCTGTCCGATACTGCACAGGCCGCCGGCAGCTGGCAAGCGCTGATGCTGCCGGTAACCACATTGACCATCAACATCTCCAGCGTCGCCCTGGTCTGGTTCGGCGGCTTGCGCATCGACAAAGGCCAGATGCAAGTCGGCTCGCTGACCGCCTTCCTGTCCTACTTTTCCCAGATTCTGTTGGCGGTGATGATGGCGACCATGACGCTGGTCGTGCTGCCGCGCGCGTCGGTATGCGCCGAACGAATCACCGAGGTGCTCTCCACGTCCGCCGCCATCGAAAGCCCACCAGACCCCAAGTTCCCGCCAGCTGGCATCACCGGTGTGGTGCGCTTGGATGGTGTGACATTCAGCTATCCCGGCGCCGAACAACCGGTGCTGCAAGATATCTCGTTGACGGCGCTGCCCGGCGCCAGCACCGCGATCGTGGGCAGCACCGGTTCGGGTAAGTCGACGCTGGTGTCGTTGATCTGCCGGCTGTACGACGCCACCGGCGGCACCGTCCTAATAGACGGTGTCAACGTGCGCGACTACCAGACCGAGCGCCTTTGGTCGGCAATCGGGCTGGTGCCCCAGCGCGGCTACCTCTTCTCCGGCACCGTCGCGGACAACCTGCGCTACGGCGCGGTCCCAAACCAGGCGGTGACCGAGGAAGACATGTGGGAGGCGTTACGAGTGGCGGCCGCAGAAGATTTCGTGCGCGGACACGAGCATGGACTGCAGATGCGCGTCTCCCAGGGTGGCATCAATTTCTCCGGTGGGCAGCGCCAACGGCTGGCGATCGCCCGGGCCGTCATCCGCCGTCCGGCCATCTATCTGTTCGACGACGCGTTGTCCGCGCTTGACGTGCACACCGACGCCCGCGTCCGTGAAGCGCTGCGCGAGACGGCGCCCGCATCCACCATCATCCTGGTCACCCAACGTATTTCAACTGCTGCGCGAGCCGACCAGGTGATCGTCATCGATAACGGGAAGATCGTCGGCACAGGAAACCACGAATCGCTGCTAACCGATTGCGCCACGTACGCGGAGTTCGCCGCGTCACAATCGGCAGGCGCCGGAGTCGGGGGCGCGCAGTGACCGCCGTACGAGTCCGCCCTGGTGCGCCGCCGCCCCCCGCCGCAACGCGGTCGCGCGACTTCTGGGGTTCGGCGGCCCGTCTGGTGAAACGGCTTGCACCACAACGCCGACTCAGCATCGCGGTCGTCACACTGGGCCTCACCGGCACCGCGATCGGGGTAGTCGTACCGCGGATCCTCGGCCACGCAACCGATCTGCTGTTCAACGGCGTGATCGGGCGACGGCTGCCGGCAGGAATCGGCAAAGCGCAAGCCATCGCCGAAGCCCGGACCCGCGGCGATAACGCGTTCGCAGATCTGCTGTCCGGAATGAATGCGGTGCCGGGCCGAGGCGTTGACTTCGACGCGGTGGGCCGAACTCTAGCGCTGGCCCTGGCGCTGTATCTGATTGCCGCGCTGTTGCTTTGGGCTCAGGCCAGGCTGCTGAACGTCACCGTGCAGAGGACCATCGCGGCGCTGCGATCTGACGTCGAGGACAAGCTGCACCGGCTGCCGATCTCCTACTTCGACGGACGGCAGCGCGGTGAGCTGCTGAGCCGGGTCACCAATGACGTGGACAACATCCAGTCGTCGCTGTCGCTGACGATCAGCCAGCTGGTGACGTCCGTTCTGGCCGTTCTGGCGGCGCTGGCGATGATGTTGTCGATCTCACCGCTGTTGGCTCTGATCACACTGCTGACAGTCCCGTTCTTATTGCTGGTGACGCGCGCGATCACCCGGCGTTCGCAACGTCTTTTCACCGCCCAGTGGACCAGCACCGGGCGGCTGAACGCCCACATCGAGGAGACCTACAGCGGGTTCACGGTCGTCAAGACGTTCGGCCACCAGGCCGCGGCGCGCGAACAGTTTCGCAGCCTCAATGACGACCTCTACCGGGCGGGTTTCGGCGCTCAGTTCATCTCCGGCCTGGTGCAACCCGCGACGACATTCATCGGCAACCTCGGCTACGTCGTGGTCGCCGTGGTCGGCGGCGTTCAGGTGGCCACGGGCCACATCACGCTCGGCAACATCCAGGCTTTCATCCAATACGTTCGGCTGTTCAACAATCCACTGAGCCAGCTGGCCGGGATGTACAACACCCTGCAATCGGGGGTGGCCAGTGCCGAGCGGGTGTTCGACCTACTCGACGAACCCGAGGAGTCACCGGATCCCGAGCGGCGGCTACCGTCACCCGACCGTCAACGTCCGGAGCTGAATGGTCGCGTCGAGTTCGAGCAGGTGTACTTTTCCTACCGCGCGGGCACCCGGGTGATCGAAGACCTCTCGATGGTGGCCGAGGCGGGCAGTACGGTCGCGATCGTCGGACCCACGGGGGCCGGTAAGACCACCCTGGTGAACCTGCTCATGCGATTCTACGACGTCGATTCGGGCCGAATCCTTGTCGACGGAGTCGATGTCACAACGGTGAGCAGGCAAACACTGCGATCGCGAATCGGCATGGTGTTGCAAGACACCTGGCTTTTCGACGGGACGATCGCGGAGAACATCGCCTATGGACGGCCAGACGCCAGCGCCGACGAACTCGAACAGGCCGCCAAGGCGGCCCATGTCGACCGTTTTGTGCACACACTGCCGGCCGGCTACCGGACCCGGGTCACCGGCGACGGCACCAACATCAGTGCCGGCGAAAAACAACTCATCACCATCGCCCGCGCCTTTCTTGCCCGCCCGCAGATACTGATCCTGGATGAGGCGACCAGCTCGGTCGATACCCGCACCGAGGCCCTCATCCAGGAGGCAACGCGCAAGCTTCGCCGGGATCGAACGAGTTTCATTATCGCGCACCGTCTTTCCACGATTCGCGAAGCAGACCGGATTCTGGTGGTGCAGTCCGGGCGGATCGTCGAACAAGGCACGCACGCCGAGCTCCTGGCCCGGCGGGGTTCGTATTACGCGATGACTCAGGCCTAACCTTCCCTCGGAGGCCGGGTTACCGGCATGATTGCTAGGCCAGGGGGTTGTCACGGCCTGATTTGGCTGGACGTTGTTGATATGGTCGGCGTGGCCAGGCTTGGTTTGGAGGATCAGCGATGAGCGACGCGCAGGCTTCGCGGGTGGGGACGATGTTTGGGCCCTATCACCTGAAACGGCTGCTGGGCCGGGGTGGAATGGGCGAGGTCTACGAAGCCGAACACACCGTCAAGGAGTGGACGGTCGCGGTCAAGCTGATGTCCGACCAGTTCAGCAGTGACCCGGTGTTTCGCGAGCGGATGAAGCGTGAAGCCCGCATCGCGGGCCGTTTGCAGGAACCTCACGTGGTCCCGATCCATGAGTACGGCGAAATCGACGGAAAGATGTTTCTGGAGATGCGCCTCATCGAGGGCACCGACCTCGACAGCGTGCTCAAGCGGTTCGGCCCATTGACCCCGCCGCGGGCGGTGGCCATCATCAGCCAGGTCGCCTCGGCGCTGGACGCCGCACACGCCGCCGGGGTGATGCATCGCGACATCAAACCGCCGAATGTGCTGGTCACCCGCGCGGACTTCGCCTATCTGGTGGATTTCGGTATCGCCAGTGCCACCACCGACGAGAAACTCACCCAGCTCGGCACTGCGGTGGGAACCTGGAAATACATGGCGCCGGAACGGTTTTCCGACGGCGACGTGACCTACCGGGCCGACATTTATGCACTGGCCTGTGTACTGCACGAGTGCCTGACCGGATCCCCACCGTATAAGGTCGACAGCGCCGGGGGGCTCGTCACCGCCCACCTGATGGAGCCCGTCCCGCAGGCCAGCACGCAACGATCAGGAGTCCCCAAGTCACTGGACGCGGTCATCGCGCGCGGCATGGCCAAAAAACCCGAAGACCGCTACGCCAGCGCGGGCGATCTGGCGCTGGCCGCCCGCGAAGCACTCAGCGACCCCGACCAAGACCACGCCGACAGCATCTTGCGCCGCAGCGAAGAAGCCACCCCGTCCGCGTCCACCGAGACCGCGGCACCCACCCTGGCGGCCACCGCGATGGCGCCCCCTTCCCCAACTCCCCCCAACAACCCCCCGAGCTGGAACCCCAGCAGCGGGCCCGTCCCTAGCCCGCCCTACTACCAAGGCAGTAGCGGCAATTGGGGCGGTGCACCACCGGGCCCACCCCCACACCAGCCCTCCGGTCCGACGCCTTGGAACCAACCCCTACACCAGCCGCCGCCCCGCAAACGCAGCCCCTGGCCGATCGTCGCCGGCGTCGCCGTTCTGGTTGTCCTCATCGTCGGCGCCGTGGGGATCTGGGTCGTCACTCGACCGAAACCGACGCCCCCTCCTCCCGACCTGATAGCGGCCGACCGTCTCGGCAGCCTGCTGCTGAGCCCGTCAGACATCAACGCCGTCATGGGCGCTACGGGCATGGAGCCCGGCAAGCCCATCACATCGATGGACACCTCAGGGGTGACGCTGTCATTGCCGGATTGCCAGAGCGGCCTGTACACCAGCCAAGAACCGGTCTACGCCGGCACCGGCTATACCGGAGTCAGCGCACTCGTGTCCGCCGAACCCGGGGACAACAACGACCACTGGCTCAACCAAGCCGTGGTGCTCTTCCCGTCCACCGACAAAGCCAAGGCCTTCATGCAGAGCACCGACGACAAGTGGAAGAGCTGCGCCGGCAAGACGGTGGCGGTCACGAACAAGGGCAAGACGTATCGCTGGACTTTCGCCCAAGCCAACGGCGAACCTCCGAAGATCGCGATGCTGGAAACCCAGGAAGGCGCTGACGGCTGGGAGTGCCAGCGCGCCCTGAGCGTGGCGAACAACGTGATCGTCGACATCAATGCGTGCGGGTACAAAATCACCGACCAGGGAAGCCAGGTCGCCGACAAGATCATCGCCAAGGTCAACGGCGAATAGCGGGACCGCTAACCGGCAGGAAGATCGGGACCTTGGGCGCGCAGGTCGTCGACGGCCGACATAGCGGTGCGTAGCTTGCCCAGCCAGTCCTCGGTGTGTTCACCGACCAGCTTGACCGACCACGCGAGCGCGTCGGCACGCGACCGGGCGACGCCTGAATCGACCAGGGTGTCGAGCACCTGACGTTCCGGTTGTTTCAGCCGCGTCATCACTGGTACAGCGATGTGCGTGAACAGGATTCGCTCGGCACCGACCTCTACGCCCCAGGAGACCTTGCGCCCGTAGCGGTCCTGAGCCTCCTCGGCGATGTTCATCCGCTCCGACCGGGTTTCTTCGCGGAATCGCGAGACCCGGCCTTCGACGCGGGCTTCGCTTTCTTCTTTTCCGGACCCTTCGGGGTCGGCCAACTTGCCGACGACCGTGATCTCTTCACGGTCGACGATGACGGTCGGATCGCCGTCGAACCAGCCTTCGGGGAGACGTCCGGCGAACCATTCCGGTGCTCCGCTGGCGTCGGGTTGATGAGCTTGCTGCCAGCCGCCGGGGCGGCCGGACCGGTGTCCGTGTTGATGCGCTTTCATGATTACATGATTACATGATTACATAGGCAACGGAACAGCGTTCACCATCAGCGAACGATTTGCCGCTTGCCGCTCGGGCCGTCGCCTCGCCGAACCCGGAAGAGTTTGACTTCATTCTTGATGCCCTTGAGGCGACGCCCACCCGCGAAGGAAGCCTGAAAATTGGCGCCTCCCAATTCACCTGGGTCGTTCAGGGCCTCCCACACCGACTCGGCGACCCCGGTAACCCGGCTGGCCATGTTGACCGGACTGCCAAACCAGTCACCCGCCCTGCTGACGGCCATCCCCGAGGCGGCTCGGGCAGGCCATGATGTGAGGCGATGAACGCACCACTTCTCCGCGGGTTCCCGGCGGTCGTCGACGACAATGCCAGGGTCTTGATCTTGGGCTCGTTTCCGAGCGCTCAATCGCTGGCCACGCGCCAGTACTACGCCAATCCACGAAATGCGTTCTGGCCAATCGTCTGTGAGCTATTCGGCCTCGACGTGACGGCATCCTATGACAGCCGTCTGACGTCCCTGAGATTGCACGGTGTCGCCCTGTGGGATGTGCTGCATCAATGCCGCCGCGCCGGCAGCTCGGACGCTGCGATCGATGCAAACGGTTTGGTGGTCAACAACTTTGCCGAGCTGTTTGAGAACTATCCGTCGATCTCCAGCGTGTACTTCAACGGAGCCAAGGCCGCCGATCTGTATCGCAGGCTGACCGAGCCTGCCGAGGGCGTCCAGTACCAGCGGCTACCGTCGACCAGCCCGGCTCATGTCATGCCCCCGGGCGCCAAGCTCGACGCCTGGCGGCCAATTTCGCCCTTATGACAGCGGCGGTCGCCGGTGCGCCCATGGTCGTGCGCGTTCGATCTGCGCACTGAGCGACAGCAGCGTCGTTTCTTCGTAGGGGCGGCCTACGAGTTGCACCGAGACCGGTAGGCCGTCGCCGTCGAAGTCCCATGGCACGGCCGCGGCGGGCTGCCCGGTCAGATTCCAGATCGGGAAGTACGGAACCCGCTGTCCTACCGACAACAGCGTCGATATCCCGCCGCGGTGTTGGTAGGCACCGATGCGGGACGGACCCTCCGCGTTGCCCGGCGTGACGACGACGTCGACGTCATCGAAGATCGACTGAATCCGACCGCTCAGCTCCGGCTCCGCGGCGCGAATGGAATCCATCCGCCGGTCAGAGAAGAATGAGCCCAAGCGCGCCAGGTTGCGGGTGCGCTTCTCGAGACGTTCCGGGTGAGCCTGCGCATCCGCGTCATCACAGATGCCGCGCAGATAGCGGGCCAGATAATTGGCGAACGCCATCGGCGGATACTCCGGGTCTCGCACGACGACTTCGTGGCCCAGATCGCGAAGCAACGCACCGGCCTGATCGACCGCCGTCAGCTCCTGTTTACCCACTCGAACGGGCATCGGCAGTGGAACTTTGGTACTCAGGGCAATTCGCAGTTTGCCGGGAGCGCGTGTCGCCGCCGCCACGAACTCGCCTTCGGGACCGGGCAACGCCGTCGTCGCATCGAGGAACAACGCAGCGTCCATGACCGATCGCGCGATCGGGCCGTTGACGCTCAGCCCGTGCCACGCGCCCTCGTGCGGGTCCAGTGAAACCCGGTCGCGTTGCGGTTTCAGGCCAAACAACCCGCACCAGCTGGACGGGATGCGGATCGAGCCACCTCCGTCGGAGCCCAATGCCAGCGGAGCCAAACCCGCGGCCACCGCGGCGGCACTGCCGCCGCTGCTGCCGCCTGGAGTGCGGTTGGGGTTCCACGGGTTGCGGGTTGCTCCGAACGTCAGCGACTCGGTGTAGGGAAACATCATCAGCTCGGGCACATTGGTTTTGCCGATGATGACCGCGCCCGCGGCGCGCATCCGGCGCACGGCCTCTGCGTCGGAGGTCACCGCGGGCCGGTGGCCGCCGCTCCCGCACGCCGTCACCTCGCCGGCGACGTCGACGTCGTCTTTGATCGCGATCGGCACGCCGAGTAACGCCAATCGCTCGCCGGCGTCGAGGCGGTCTTGCGCCGCGGCGGCTTCGCTACGGGCGCTATCGGGCAATACCACGCGATAGCAGCGCAGCTCGCTATCCAGGCGCGCAATCCGTTCCAGGTAGGTCTCGAGCAGCTCTGACGCCGTCACTTCGCCGTCGGCCAACATCCTGGCCTGCGCGGCTGCGCCGGCGAAGGCAAGATCGCGAGCGTCCACCGCCGCAGCGTATCCCTTTAGACAGGGCAGCCTAGTACCGTAACCTCGTGCCCTGCGTGTTCTGTGCGATCACCGCTGGCGATGCCCCGGCCATCAGAATTTACGAAGACGCCAATTACCTGGCGATCCTCGATATCCGTCCGTTCACCCGCGGCCACACGCTGGTGATTCCGAAACGGCACACCGTAGACCTCACCGACACCCCGCCGGAGACGTTGGCCGGGATGGCCGCCATCGGCCAGCGGATCGCCCGGGCGGCCCGCTCAACGGAATTGGCCGACGCGACGAACATCGGGATCAATGACGGCCGCGCGGCCTTCCAATCGGTGTTCCACATTCACTTGCATGTGCTGCCGCGCCGCGACGGTGACAAACTCTCGGTGGCCAAGGGCATGTTGTTGCGCCGGGACCCGGACCGAGAGGCCACCGCGCGGATCCTGCGGGACGCCCTGGTGCGGATTGACGCGAATCATTAACACTCGATGCGAATCGGTCCTGGAGTGACTATGAAACGCGGGATGCGGCGTACGTGGCGGCGTTTTAAGCTGCCCGCGGGTGTTGGCTGGCTCGCCTTCGCCGTATACAGCGTGGCGGCGTTGCTGGTCGCAACCTCCTGTGTCTGGGGCGACAACGCGGCTCGGCGGGTGGACGAACTCGTGACCGTGCCGTGCATTGTGTTCGCGGCGGCATGTGCCGGCAATGCGGCTCGCCGCGCCCTCGGGCGCCGCAGACTCGGGTGGCTAGCGCTGGTGGCGGGGCTGTTGGGCTGGGCGGTCGGGGAGGTCATGTGGGCGGCGGTTGACGCGCGTCCGGAACTCCACCACGCCATTGACCGGGCCTCGGCCGAAACTGTGCTCGCGTTGTACCCGGTCGGCGCCATGGCGTCCTTGGTGGTGTTATCCAAGCTGACTCGCCACAGCCCTAGGGGGCGACTGCTGCTCGACGGCGTCATCGTTTGGACTTCGCTGTTAGTGGTCTCTTGGGTATTCGTCCTCGACAAACAGCTCGGGGGCGACCGTAGCTTCCAGCCCGCGACGCCAATTCATATCTTCGCCGACGTCCTCCTGCTGACGACGGGGATCCTGATGCTGTCACGCGTTCGTCCAGGCGATCCCCTGAGCCGCAGCCTGCTGGCCGGCGGAGTCTCGGCAATCGCCGGTGCCGACATCGCGACGGTGTTTCAGACCGGGATCGGTGGCTACCACGTCGGCGGTCTGGCCGACCTGGGCCGCGTGATCGGTCTGGGGATGCTGGCGCTCGCTGCGCTGAACAGCACCAACGAGCCCCCGACAACGGCGTCGCAGGATCCTATTTCGTTAATTACGTACCGCTCCCGGCTGTGGTTGCCATACCTGCCGCTGGTATTGGCCGCCGCGGTCGCAGTTGGCCACGCGGTTGGTCAGATGCAACACGGACCGATCGCGATCGCGTTGGGAATACTGGTGGGCGCCGTGCTGATCAGACAGCTCGTCGTGCTTGTCGAAAACCAGCGGTTGTTGTCTGACGTGGCGCGGGAAGCCTTTACTGACAGCCTCACCGGCTTGGCCAATCGGGCCCACTTTCTTCATCGATTGGCAGAAGCCGTGGACCGTCGGGACAGCAGTGCCCAACCGATCGCGGTTTTGTGCCTCGATCTCGATAACTTCAAGGCAGTCAACGACGCCTTGGGCCATCCGGCCGGCGACGAACTTCTTATCCGGGTGGCCGGGCGGCTAACCGCTTCGCTTGACAAAACGGCCACAGTTGCGCGGCTGGGTGGCGACGAATTCGCGGTCATGATCGAAGATTCCATCGAGGTCTCACAGCTTGCGGCGCATCGTATTCTCGACGCATTCCGGGCGGCGATCGTGATCGACGGCGTTCCGTTAACCGTGCGTCCGAGCATCGGATTCACCCTGGCCACCGCCGCATCGAGTTGCACGGTCGACGACCTGCTCCGACACGCCGACCTGGCTATGTACGCCGCCAAACGCGACGGCGGCCAGTGTGTCCGCAGCTTCTTGGTCGAGTTACCCTTCCCGTCTGTATTGCCAATGCTCACCGAATCGGAAGCAGTATCACCGGGCGCGCTCGTCGACAGGGTGGCGCCAGAACACGGATTCAGGCCGCTCCCCGAAGTAGCGACCGCAACACGGGACGGCCTGAACGAGGTACCCAACGGCATTCGGTGGCCACCGCTGGCGATCCGGATTGCCTTGGCAGCATTGGCAATCGGCGTCGCCGCTTTCACTGCGTCGAGCTTCTTCGATCCGAATGCCGGCCGCAACATATTCCTCGCAGATATCTTGTATCCGGCGTTGAACCTGTCGGCAGCTGCGCTGATCGGTTTGCGCGCTTACCGTGTCTCGGTCCATCGGTTGCCTTGGAGCCTCATCGCGACCGCCATGGCATGTTCGGCGATGGGTGACGTGATCTACGCGGCCTGGGTGCCGGACGGTCAGTCGCCGTCGGCGGCCGACCCGGCTTACATCGCGTTTTATCCGTTTGCCTACGCCGGACTGCTGCTACTCATGCGGGCACGCCTGGAGCGTGTGCCCGTATCGATCCGGCTCGATTCCGTGGTGTGCGGGTTGACGATTGGCGCGGTGGCCGCGGCGCTCACGGCGGGGCCCATCCATGCGGAGGCGGCCCAGGCACCGGCAACGGTGCTGGTTGGCCTGATTTACCCGTGGGGCGATCTGGTCCTGTTGACCCTGACAGCCGGTATGCTGCCAATCATTCTCTGGCGCAATGACCTTCGCTGGGTGCTGCTCGTTACAGGGTTTACGTTATTTGCCGCCGCCGACACCGGCTATCTCTTCGAGACTGCCGCCCGCTCATATCGCGTCGGCACCTTGCTCGATGCCGCCTGGCCCGTCGCGTCAATACTCGTGGCGATGGCCAGCTGGGCTCCCTGGTCTGCCGTGACGCCCCCGTTTAAGCGCGGACTCGGCTCCTACGGGGCACCGGTAGCATGCACCATCGTCGCGCTCGCGGTCGCGGTTCTGGGCCACGACTCACGACTCGCAACGACGCTGGCCGCGCTGAGCTTGATCGCGGTCGCTGCACGATTCTCGGTGACCTTCCGAGACATCAGCATGCTGGCCGAAAGGCACCAAAACGCGATGACCGACGAGTTGACCGTGCTGCCCAATCGGCGCTCGCTGGCGACAGCCCTGACTGCGGCGTCGGCCGCCACGTTGTCCGGACCTCGGTCGACAAACGGCGCGTCATCACGCCGAGCGCTGCTGTTGCTGAACCTCTGTGATTTCCAACAGCTCAGCAACTCAATCGGTCGCCAATTTGGTGATGAACTGTTGTGCCGCATTGCGAATCGGCTATCAAAGAGTGTGCGGCGGGAGGATCTGCTTGCGCGCGTCGGTGATAACGAATTCGCCATACTGCTGGCCGAAGGGTCCGGCCGCACTGACGCCCGCGCCCAAGCAGGGCGTCTGCTCGACGAGTTGCGAGAACCGTTCGCGCTGGATCCGATCACCCTGCAAGTCGACGCCCGCATCGCCATCGCGCTATGCCCCGACCACTGTGCTCATCCGCAGGAGTTGCTCAAACGCGCCGAGGCGGCGATTGGGCCTGCCATGTCCGCCGAAAGCAAGATCGCCATGTACGACTCGGCGTTTGAGCTGTACAGCGATAACGACCCGGACCTCATCGAGGAACTTCGCATCGCGTTGCTCGACGGCGCCGAGCTGACATGTCATTACCAGCCCAAGATCAACGCGAGCGACGGCAGCGTCCACAGCGTCGAGGCACTCGTGCGCTGGCACCATCCCAGCCGTGGGTTACTCCCACCGGAGAAATTCCTGCCCGCCGCCGAACGCGCCGGGCTGATGCGCAAAGTCGCTTACCACACGCTCAACATCGCCCTCGGACAGATCCACGACTGGCGCGAGCGAGGCCTCGTCGAGACCGTCGCAGTTAACCTCTCGACGACGAATCTGCTTGACCTTGACCTGGTAGGCACGATCGAGGGGCTGCTGCGAACCCACGGCTTGCCCACCCACGCTCTGATCATTGAGATCACCGAAAGTACCCTCGTCGACTCCTTGCAGGCCCGTGCTACCGTCGCCGCGCTGCAGCGCCTCGGAGTTCGCATCTCGCTGGACGACTATGGCACCGGGTGGTCGTCGCTGGCGCGCCTGCAGGCCGTCTCGGTCGACGAACTCAAGCTGGACAGGGTATTCGTCGCACGACTGGCCCACGACCCGCGATCGGTTGCGATCGTGCGGTCCACAGTGGCGCTGGCGCTCAGCCTTGGTGCGGACCTCGTCGCCGAAGGCGTCGAGGACGAGATCACGTTGAGCGCGCTGCGCCGTTACGGCTGCACCATCACGCAGGGCTTCGTGCACAGTCCCCCGTTGCCCGCCGATGAAATGCAGCGTTGGCTCCCCAACCACGCGCCCGAATCTGACCAGGCGCGGGAGCGACCCTTTTAGAAGAGCTCTTTCGCGAGTAGCTCCAGCGTCGCCCCCCGGGCCGGCGCGGTGGCGGGATCGGTACCGCGGCGCGCAGAGGCTACCGGGTGCACCATCACCTCGTCGACGTCGAACCGTTTGGCAAGTGCACGCACCTGGTCGGCAGCCTCCACGGGCGTGCCCACGATGGCCCGCTCAAGTCCGCTATCCACGATGTGTTGCTGCGGTCCGGTCATCTCGGCGAGCTGGGCATCTTCGACAAACTGCAATGGACCTAGCGGCTGACCGGTTCGTAACCGCGCCATCATCTGCAGGTTTGGCAAGATCAAATCCATTGCCTCTTCGCGTGTTTCGGCCACCGCCGCATTAACCGTCAAAAATGTGACGGGCTCGGCAGCCAGGTCGCTGGGCTTGAACCGGGAGCGGTAGAGCTCGAGCGCCTCCTCGGTGCCCTGGCCGGAGAAGTGGTGGGCGAACACGTAGGGCAGGCCCTTGGCGGCAGCCAAACGCGCGGAGTACATCGACGAGCCGAGCAGCCACAGCCGGGGTTCGGTGGCCGCCGCCGGGGTCGCTTTGAGGGTGTAGTCACCGGAGCGCAACGGCACCCGCACGCCACGAGCGCTCATCAGAGCGGCCACGTCGTCGAGATACTCCGGAAAGTTCTCGATGTCGCGATCGTCGCGGGTCCCACGCAGGGCATAGGAAGTGACCGGGTCCGAGCCGGGCGCCCGGCCGATGCCCAAGTCGATCCGGCCCGGCGCGGCGGCTTCCAACAGCGCGAACTGCTCGGCCACCGCCAGCGGCGCGTGGTTAGGCAGCATCACGCCGCCCGACCCGAGCCGCAGCTGCGAGGTTTGCGCGGCCAGATAGGCGAGGATGACCGGCGGGCTGGTGGCGCCGACCGAGGGCATGTTGTGGTGTTCGGCGACCCAGTAGCGAGTGAATCCCAGCCGGTCCGCAGTCTGCGCCAGCTGCACGGTGGCCGCAAGCGCGTCGCCAGTGGACTGGTCGGTGCGCACCGGGACGAGATCAAGTACGGAAAGATGCACGTTGGCGACAACGCTTTCTGCCGCCCGAACGTTCCCGCTCAGTCGATCCCCGCCAGCTCCTTGGCTTCGGTGAAGACGTCGTCCAGCATCGCCGGGGTCAGCCTGCCGGTGAACATGTTCTGCTGGCTCGGGTGGTAGCAGCCGAGTAGAACCAGGTCCGACGACAGCTCGGCCACCGCACCATGGCCGAACTTCGGCTTGGGCGTCCTGGACGCACCCGGCAGCCGCAGCGCGATCTGCCAGGCGAAGCCGCCGAGGGCCACGATCACTCGGACATGCTCGGAGACCAGCCGCCATTCGGCCTCCAGCCAGGGCCAGCAGGTGTCCCGCTCACCCGGCGTGGGAGCGTTGGCCGGCGGCGCGCACCGCACCGGCGCGGAGATCCGAATCTGGTTGGCCCGCAACCCGTCCGCGGCGTCGACGCTGATGCGGTTGGTTGACCAGGCCGGCCCGGTACAGCGCCGCGTACAACTGGTCTCCCGACCTGTCGCCGGTGAACATCCGACCGGTCCGGTTGGCGCCGTGCGCCGCGGGGGCCAACCCGACGATCAACAACCGCGGGCGCTCGGATCCCCAGCCCGGAACGGGGCGCCCCCAATACGGCTGGTCGGCGAAGGCCCGGCGTTTGGCGACGGCGACGTCCTCGCGCCAGCTGACCAGCCGGGGGCAGGCGCGGCACACGCTGATCGCGGCGTCGAGCTCCGGTATCGAACCCGCCTGGTGCGCCTGCGCCAGGACCTGAGCGGCATCGGCGGCCACTGGGGTCTGCGGCGTGGCCGGATCGCCCGGCCAGCCGGTGCCGGGGCCGACCGGAGAACCGAACGTCTGGCCGCTGTTCGGATGAGCGAGCACATGAACATCCTGCATTCAGGCGCCGCCGCTCAGAAAACCGGTCGCGTCTGACACCACTTTGGCGCTAAATTCAGCCGCGATATCGCATGAAGCACAACAGCCGCGGCCCGGCGTTCCTGATCCTGTTCGCCACGCTGATGGCGACGGCGGGCACCGGCATCTCCATCGTCGCTTTCCCGTGGTTGGCGTTGCAGTACGACGACAGCGCGAAGGACGCGTCGATCGTCGCCGCCGCCATGGCGGTGCCGCTGGTGTTGTCCACGCTGGTCGCCGGCGCCGCGGTCGACTTTTTCGGCCGCCGCCGGGTGTCCCTGGTCGCCGATTCGCTGTCCTGCGCAGGGGTGGCCGCCGTGCCGATCGTCGGGCTGGCGTTCGGCGCGGACGCGATCAACGTCGCCGTGCTGGCCGTACTGGCGTTCTTGGCGGCCGGCTTCGACCCGGCCGGGGCGACCGCGCGCCAGGCGATGCTGCCCGAGGCCGCCGCCCGGGCGGGCTGGTCACTGGACCGCACCAACGGCGCTTACGAGGCGATTCTGAACCTGGCATACATCGTGGGTCCGGGCATCGGGGGGTTGATGATCGCCACGGTCGGCGGCATCGACACCATGTGGATCACCGCCGGATTGTTCGGGTTGTCCTTTCTCGCGATAGCGGCACTGCGGCTGGAGGGCGCGGGCAGACCGCACCACGCGACGCGACCCGAAGGTCTGGTATCCGGCATCGCCGAAGGCATGCGGTTCGTGTGGAAGCTGCGGGTACTGCGCACGCTCGGGCTGATCGACCTGATCGTCACCGCCCTGTACCTGCCGATGGAAAGCGTGTTGTTTCCGAAGTACTTCACCGACCGGCACCAACCGGCACAGCTGGGGTGGACGTTGATGGCGCTCGGGGTCGGCGGCGTCGCCGGTGCACTCGGGTATGCCGTGTTGTCCAAACACATCTCGCGGCGCACCACCTTGCTGGTCGCGACCCTCACCTTCGGTGCGGCGACGGCCGGGATAGCGTTCCTGCCGCCGCTGCCGGTGATCCTGGCGCTGTGCGCGGTGACCGGCTTGGTGTACGGGCCGATCGCGCCGATCTACAACTACGTGATGCAAACCCGGGCTCCGCATCACTTGCGCGGCCGGGTGGTCGGGGTGATGGCGGGGCTGACCTACGCGGCGGGCCCGCTGGGTTTGCTGGTAGCCGGTCCGCTGGCAGATGCGGCCGGGTTGAGGGTGACGTTCCTGGCGCTGGCCGTACCGATCGTGCTGATAGGCCTCGTCGCGTGCCGACTGCCGTCACTGCGTGAACTAGACCGCGCGCCGGAGTTCGAGTCGTAGCATGAGGCCGTGGACACCGATGTGCTGGCCGGGCTCGTCGCCGAGCTGCCGGACGGGATGGTGGTCACCGACCCCGCTGTGACGGAGGGCTACCGGCACGACCGCGCTTTCGACCCGTCGGCCGGCAAGCCGCTGGCGGTGGTCCGGCCGCTTCACACCGAACAGGTGCAGACCGTCCTGCGCTGGGCCAGCGCCAATCGGGTGCCCGTGGTGCCGCGCGGAGCCGGCAGCGGCCTGTCGGGCGGAGCGACCGCCCTGGACGGCGGGATCGTGCTGTCGACCGAAAAGATGCGCGATATTTCCGTTGACCCGGTTACCCGCACCGCGGTATGCCAGCCCGGGCTGTTCAACGCCGAGGTCAAGAAGGCCGCCGCCGAGCATGGCCTGTGGTATCCACCGGATCCGTCGTCGTTCGAAATCTGCAGCATCGGCGGCAATATCGCCACCAACGCGGGCGGGCTGTGTTGTGTGAAATACGGCGTCACCACCGACTACGTGCTGGGTATGCAGGTGGTGCTGGCCGACGGCACCGCGGTGCGCTTGGGTGGTCCGCGACTCAAAGACGTTGCGGGGCTTTCGCTGACCAAGCTGTTTGTCGGCAGTGAAGGCACGCTGGGCGTCGTCACCGAGGTGACGCTGCGGCTGCTGCCTGCGCAGAATGCGTCGAGCGTCGTCGTCGCCAGTTTCGCTTCGGTGGAGGCTGCGGTGGACGCTGTGCTGGGAGTATCGGCGCGGCTTCGGCCGTCGATGCTGGAGTTCATGGATTCGGTGGCGATCAATGCCGTCGAGGACACCTTGCGTATGGACCTGGACCGCGGGGCGGCCGCGATGCTGGTGGCCGGCTCCGACGAGCGTGGGCGGGCCGGGACCGAGGACGCCGAGCTGATTGCCGGGGTGTTCGCCCAAAGCGGTGCGACGGAAGTGTTTTCCACAGACGACCCCGACGAGGGTGAGGCATTCGTCGCCGCGCGCCGGTTCTGCATCCCGGCCGTCGAAGCCAAAGGGTCGCTGCTGCTGGAAGACGTCGGGGTGCCGTTGCCCGCGCTCGGCCAACTGGTCACCGGGATCGCGGGCATCGCGGCCGAACGCGACCTGATGATCTCGCTGATCGCCCACGCCGGTGACGGCAACACCCATCCCCTGATCGTGTATGACCCCGCCGACGCCGCGATGACGGAGCGGGCCCACCTCGCGTTCGGCGAAATCATGGATCTGGCGGTTGGGCTGGGCGGCACGATTACCGGCGAGCATGGCGTCGGCAGGTTGAAGCGGCCCTGGCTGGCGGGCTATCTCGGGCCCGAAGTGATGGCCCTGAACCGGCGGATCAAGCAGGCGCTGGATCCGCTGGGCATCTTGAACCCCGGAGCCGCGATCTAGCCTTCGCCGAGTGCGCGGCTGCCCGCACACTCGGCGCCGAACGTGCAGCTGGCTGCACACTCGGGAAGTGTGTGGTGTTCGCGTCCTGGAACCTGCTGATGGGGCGCGAACCCCTGACCGAGGCCTACGCAGACGACCTGGTAGCACAGGCATTCCGCTGTTGAACGTAGCTGGTTGACATTATTGGCACTATGTCTTAGACATAAGACATGTCGTCAGTAATGTCTCACAGATTTCAGCTGGCCACCGCCAAAACCTGGGCGAATCCCTGGCCGATGTACCGCGCGCTGCGTGACTACGACCCGGTGCACCACGTCATTCCCCCGAAGCACCCCGAGGATGACTACTACGTGTTGTCCAGGCACGCCGACGTCTGGTCGGCGGCCCGTGACCACGAAGCCTTCTCGTCGGCGCAGGGGCTGACCGTCAACTACGGCGACCTGGAAATGATCGGGCTGAAAGACAATCCGCCGTTCGTGATGCAGGATCCGCCGGTGCACACGGAGTTTCGCAAACTGGTGTCGCGCGGTTTCACGCCGCGGCAGGTGGAGGCGGTGGAGCCGAAGGTGCGCGAGTTCGTCATCGAGCGCCTAGAGAAACTGCGCGCCGATGGCGGCGGCGACATCGTCACCGAACTGTTCAAGCCACTGCCGTCGATGGTGGTCGCGCATTACCTCGGTGTGCCCGAGGCGGATTGGTCCCAATTCGACGGCTGGACCCAAGCCATCGTCGCGGCCAACACTGAGGAGGTCGGCTTGAGTGGTGGGGCCGACCCGCTGAGCACCGTCGGCGACGCGGTCGGGTCGATGGCGGCCTACTTCACCAGCCTGATCGAGCGCCGCCGAACCGAACCCGAGGACGACACCATCTCCCACCTGGTGGCCGCCGGGGTCGGCGCCGATGGGGACTTCACCGGCGCGCTGTCGATTCTCGCGTTCACCTTCACCATGGTCACCGGCGGCAACGACACCGTGACCGGCATGCTGGGCGGTTCGATGCCGCTGTTGCATCAGCGGCCTGATCAGCGGCAGCTGCTCGTCGGCAACCCGGAACTCATCCCAGACGCCATCGAGGAGTTGCTGCGGCTGACCACGCCGGCGCAAGGGCTTGCGCGAACGGTCACCCGCGACGTCACGATCGGAGACACCACCATTCCGGCCGGCCGCCGGGCGTTGCTGTTATACGGGTCCGCCAATCGCGATGAGCGCCAATACGGTCCGGACGCGGGCGATCTCGACGTGACCCGGTGCCCACGCAACATCATGACCTTCAGCCACGGCGCCCACCATTGCCTGGGTGCGGCGGCGGCCCGCATGCAGTCCCGGGTAGCGCTGACCGAACTGCTGGCTCGTTGCCCGGACTTCGAGGTCGACGAGCACGCGATCGTTTGGGCAGGTGGCAGTTACGTCCGGCGCCCGTTGTCGGTGCCGTTCAAAGTGACGTCCTGATGCCGGGTAGCGATTGGCTGTCCGCGCACCGCGGCGAAGCGGCCGCGGACCGGATCCTCGACGCCGCCGCGGACCTCTACACCGAGCATGACTCCGATTCGATTGGGATGAACGAGATCGCCACGGCCGCCGGGTGTTCCCGTGCGACGCTTTACCGCTACTTCGAGAACCGCGAGGCGCTTCGGACCGCGTATGTGCACCGCGAGACGCGCCGGCTGGGCCGCAAGATCGGACGGCAGATCGGCGGTATCGAGGACGCACGCGAACGGCTGATCGCGAGCATCACCGTCACATTGCGGATGGTTCGCGATAACCCAGCGCTAGCGTCGTGGTTTGCCACCACCCGCCCACCCATCGGTGGCGAGCTGGCCGAACGGTCCGATGTGATCGCGGCGTTGGTCGCCGCGTTTCTGCAATCGCTGGGTCCCGATAATCCGGCCGCCGTGGAACGCCGGGCTCGCTGGGTGGTGCGAGTGATTACCTCGCTGCTGATGTTCCCCGGACAAGATCAAGCCGACGAGCGCGCGATGATAGAGGAATTCGTCGTTCCGATCGTGACTCCGGTCCGCGCGTCCCGCTAAGACCGGGGCTAGCGCTTTTTCCGCGGACGCAGTCGCGCCTCTGTCTGCGCAAACGAAACGGTGTGCCCTTCGGCGCACTGCACATTCACGGCCAGGGCGGCACCGCAGCCGTCGCCGTGCATGAGGTCAAGTCGTCTGGCGTCTCCTTGCAATAGCAGTCCGAACTCGATCAGACTCGCCAACACCGGAAAGAGCTGGTGCCCACGCCCAGTGAGCACATACTCGTAGCGAGTGCGTTGCCCTGGGGTCTTGTAGGGTTGCTTTGCCAGGACGCCCGCATCGACCAGTTGCTTGAGACGCGTGGCCGCGATTTGCTCGGTGATGCCGGCCCGTTGCGCAAAATCCTCGAATCGCCGAGTGCCATAAAACGCCTCGCGAAGAAGCACCAGCGCCGACCGTGTTCCGATGGTGTCTAAGGCACGTTCCATCGGGCAGAGCTCTTTGTAGCCCGTCCTGACGCCCTCGGCCATGGGGCCGAAGAGCGTCACCGCATCGGGGGCTGCACTCATAACATCAGCGTACGCGCTGACAGCGGTCGGGCATAGTCAGTTCGCCAAGAGCGTGAAAGCAGCGCAGTTGTTGTGACAATGTGCCCGTCAATTGATTGCCGGAGCCGTCTCGATAACCGATGGAGTGCAGGTAATCTCGCGCCCTCCGAGCGGACCATGAAGCGATGGGCTCATCCGATTGGAGGTTCACTGATTCGCACTTGACTGCAACGCCATAGAGGCTGCGGGCGCGACCGCGGTGACGCCCGCGTGGGGAATTGCGCGATCTTGTGGAATCCGCTGCTGTAGACGGCGTTTCAACCCTACGGCGTTGAGCAGTCGCAAAAAGATGTTCGTGGAGGTGATCATCGGGATCACCCCGAGAAACGTTCGTTCGGAGGGTGGAGCACCGTGTAGGTATTCGAGGCTGCCGAAGACGTAGAAGCAGCCCATGGTGAAAAAGGCGGCGGGCAGCGAGTAGGCCATCAGTGATCTTCGGGCGTCGACGACTTGTTCGGCGAGTGCTACCTCGTCGGCGGTCATCGGCTCGGATTTGCGCAGTTTGCGTAGCACCGTTGGGACGCTGCGGACTTCGGTAGTCAGTGGCACAGGCGTCCGTTTGAACAGACGTCGAGTGTAGACGAAGGCGCAACTGGCGAAGAATAATTCGAGTACGAAGGCCAGTGCCGTCAGGTAGTTCCATAAGCCCCAATGCATTAGCGCGCTCCCGTCCTCTGGGGTGTATCTGACGTTGTCCGCTGTCGCGGTGACGGGCGGGTCCGCACGAGTGTCGGCCACCAGAACCATGGGCCCAGGATGGTGAGGATGGACGGCACGACGAACGACCGCACGATCAGAGTGTCGAGCAGCAGGCCAATGCACACGGTTGAACCAAGCTGGCCGATAGTCCTGAGATCGCTGGCGAGCATCGCAAGCATGGTGAAGGCGAACACCAGACCCGCGGACGTCACCACACCACCGGTGCTGCCGAGCGCGCGGACGAGCCCGGTATGCAAGCCGGCGCCGATCTCTTCTCTGACCCGGGCGATCAGTAGCAGGTTGTAGTCCGAACCCACCGCCACCAGGATGATGAATGAGAGCGGCAGTATCAGCCAGTGCAGGGGTAGCCCGATGAGGTGTTGCCAAAACAACACGGATAGCCCGAACGCGCCGGCGTAAGAGAAGGCCACCGTGCCGGGAATAACCAAGGCGGCGATCAGACTCCGCGTAAGGACCATCATGATCAGGAAGATCAGCACAAAGGCGGCGATCGCGGCGATCAGCAGATCGGACGCCGCGTACTGCTTGATGTCCTTGTTGTTGGACCCCGCGCCACCGACGTAGATCCTGGCACCGGCTAGCGATGTTTCCTTCAGAGCGGTCTTGATCGCCGTGGGAAAACCTTCAACATGCTCGACCCCTTCCGGGCCCATAGCGTTTCCCTCATGGGTGACGATGAAGCGGGCGGCCTTGCCATCCGGCGACATCATCAGCGTCATACCGGTTTTAACGTCCTCGTTGTCGAAACCTTCCCTGGGGATGTAGAAGAAGTCGTCGCTGCGGGACTTGTCGAAGTCGTTCCCGACGTTGATCAAGTCGTCGAAGGTCTGGTCGGTCGCCAGCACCTGCAGATCGGCCGACCCGTAACTACTCACCAGCTTCGCCTGTATTGCTTCAGTGTCGTCAGCCGTGGCTTTGAGCTGCGCGATGATCTCGGGAAAGGCCTCGTCGACCTCCGCAAGGGAGATTTTGGCGAACTTGATGTCTTCGGCCAACTTATCGATGTGGTCGAGCGTGTCGAACACCGATCTGAACGTCCAGCAGACCGGAACGTCGAAACAATGCTTGTCCCAATAAAAGTAGCTCTTGATCGGACGGAAGAAGTCGTCGAGATTGGAGACTTCCTCATTCATCTCATCGGTGACCCTTTGCAGATCCTCAACGGTGAGAACCGTCTGGTGTATTTCATCGGACACCTTTTGGAAAAAGCCGATCTCCTTCCGCAACACCCCGACAGAGTGCGCCTGGATATCCGCCTGCTGGTCGGTATTGGAGTTCTGCTCTCGATTGAACGGGAGCTGTTGACCGTTGCCGCTGCCCTGCGTGGTGAACAAGTACGGAATGCTGGCGTGCTCCAACGGTCGGCCCAACGGCCTGGTGATGCTTTGCACCATCGCTACTCCGGGCAGGCGGATGAGGCTCTTCGCCACTCGGTCCAGTGAGATGAAATCCGCGGAGTTGCGCATGTCGTGATCGCTTTCGACCATGAGCATCTCGGAGAACAGTTTGCTCGGTGAAAAGTGCCGATCCGCTGCGGCGAAGCCCTGTTTGGCGGGGCCGTCAGCCGGCTGGTAGGCGCGATCATCGTAGTTCTGCTTGTACGTCGGCACGAAGACCGCGCCCACCATCACGACGGCGGCGCTGGCCGCGAGGATCGGTTTCGGCCACCGCACCACACTCGCGCCGATCCGCCGATACAGAAGCGTCTTCGTCGTGTGCCGGGGATCGAACAGCCCGAACGCACTGCCCAACGACAGCAGGGCGGGGCCGAGGGTGAGCGCTGCCGCGATGGTGAAAAGCATGGTGATGGCCACGGCCGGGCCCATGGTCTCGAAGTAGTTCAGGCGCGCGAAACTCAAGCAGTAGCACGCGCCCGCGATCGTGAGACCCGACCCGATGATGACCGGCGCCACGCTCCGGTAGGCGGTGTAGTACGCCTCTTCCGGGCTTTCGCCGGCCCGTCGGGCTTCGTGATATCGGCCGATCAAGAAGATCCCGTAATCCGTTCCCGCGCCCAGGGTCAGCGACATGACCACGTTCACGGCGAATGAAGACAATGGGATAAACCCGAGATGGCCGAGGGTGGTGATGACTCCTTTTGCGACGATGATTTCGAACAGGACGCTGTACATGGGCACGACCAGAGTGAACAGCGACCGGTACACGACGAGCAGCATCAGGAAGATGAGGATGATCGTGACGATCGTGATGTTGTTCAGGCTCGCGTTCGCGATCGTCAGCGTGTCCGAGGCGAGCGGCGCCGCGCCGCTGACATACACCTTCAGCCCGGTCGGCGGAGTGTCCTTAGCGACGACGTCACGGACCGCGTCGACGGACTGATTGGCTTGCATCTGACCGATGTCACCCGCCAGTCGCAACAACACATAAGCGGCCTTGCCATCAACGCTTTGCGCGCCGGCGGCGGTGATCGGCTTACCCCAGAGGTCCATTACGTACTGCACGTGAGCGCTGTCATGCTTGAGTCGGCGAACCAGATCGTCGTAATACTGGTGGTCCACATCCCCGAGTGGGTGGTTGGCTTCCAACACGACCATGGTCAAGCTGGTCGATGTGGATTCCTGGAATTTGTCACCGATGCGCAACATCGCGACCTGCGACGAAGCGTAGGTCGGGATCATCGGGCCCGCGAGCTCTTCGGCCACCCTTTCCACCTGCGGCATAAAGGCGTTGGTGACGATGCCGAGAAACGCCCAGAAGATGATGACCGGTATCGCCAGCAGGCGAACCGTTCTCGCGACGAAGGGGCGCCTGGCCCGGTGCGGGCTCACGCGGATTTCACCCTGCAGGTGACGTCAGCATCCGGATGGGTTGTCGACTGCTCGTCGCGGACAGCGCCATTTACCAACATCCGACAGCCGACCTGACCCCCGTGAACGTGCGCCGAAATACTCCCGGAGACCACCGTGAGTGTGGTCGCCTCCGTGTGCGACCACGGCAATTCGGTGAGGTCCACCTTGTGTGGGTGTTGATCGATGTCGACGTAGTCGAGCATCCCGCCGTCGCCGATGGAACCGAACAGCTCGTAGGTGAGGGTTTTCGGAGTGAACTCCTCAGGAGCCTGGGGGCCATTGACCGTAGTCACCGGACCTGGGGCGGAGAACTGGTGGACCTTCCACATGCAAGCCAGGCCCACACCGATCGCAACGACGGCAACCAACGGCATCCACGCTCGTTCCAGAAGGGTCCGCCCGACCCAACGTTGGCCCACTGGAATAACCTTTCGTGAATCGACCGTCGGTAGTTGTGGCGTTGCAGTGCAGCAGTTTTCCGCAGCCTTTATTGGTCAGAGAAGATCAGGCAACTGCTGGTAGCCGTGGCCAAGAGCTTTCCTTGCGAGCTCGTGAGTGCCGCCTCAGCCAGCGCGGTTCGGCGACCCAGGTTGCGCACCGTTCCGGTACAGGTGATATCGCCGGTATCGACTCGTATCGGGCGCAGAAATCGCACCGATAGGTCCAGGCTCGTGTACCCCGTGCCGGCCGGAAGCAGGGTTTGCACCGCGCACCCTGCCGCGGAGTCCAACAGCGTGCTGTACACGCCGCCGTGGACCGATCCGATTGGGTTGTAGTGAAACTCGGCCGGCGTCATCGCGAAGACCGCAACGCCGGCCTCGACGGACTCCAATCGCATGTTCAACGTATGCAGTAGGGGCGGCGCTGGTAGCGCGCCGCTCGCCATGGCACGCAGGTAGTCCAAGCCGGACAGTTTGGTGGCCGCACGTGCACCGATCAAGGGGTCTTCCCAGGTGAAAGTTCGCGTCCGTGCTGACTCATCACTCACTGTTTCTGACCGTGTCACGAAAACCTCTCTTGAATGCCAATGACCGCCTTTCATCTCGAAGTGCGGTCTGCTGATCTACAAAACGCGGTTGCGAAATCATCCGGTCGACGCGAGTGCGGCGCGGTTGGTTCGTAGAAAGTCACGCAGCGGAACGGGCGGTCGGCCGATCAGCGCGCTGAGTGCACCGCGCTCGACGGGAGGCGTTCCGCGGGTCGCGACGGCTTCTCCGACATTGGAGATATGTCCTGCCATAGCCAGATTCACCACGCCGCCAGGGTCCGCTTTGGCTACTTCGATAAGTTCCTGCCGCCATTCGTCGCGAGAGATCGGCTCGAAGCTGATCGGGCGACCCAGCTCTTCGGTCAAGATTTCGGCGACGTCATGGTGGTGCAGACGCTCGGACCCTGGCGGGTAGCACACCGGGCCGTTGAAACGCTCCGGATGCAGGAGTGCCGCCAGGGCCAATTCCCCGGCGTCGCTACCGCTGATCCATCCGACGGGATTCTCGCCGAAACTGTTGCGCAGCACGCCGTCGCGTCTGATCGAGTCGCCGTGCAGCGCGAGAATGTTCTCGTGGAAGGTCGCGGCGACCCGCAAGATGAGCACGTCGAGGCCGGCCCAGGCCAGCACTTCTTCGGCCAGCCACTGGGCGCGGCCGAGGTCGCTGGGATGGAGCGGGTGCGCGGGCGCCATCGACATCACCACCGTCCGCACAGCACGATCTCCCTCGCGCACCGCAGCGGCGTAGTTAGCAGCGGCACTGACTACGCCGGCATCCACCGGGTAGGTGAAATATGCGAGCTCCACGTCGGCCAGGGCCGAGACCAGGCTGCGGCGATCATGCAGGTCACCGAGAACTACCTCGGCGCCCAGAGCAACTAGCGCGTCAGTGCGCTCGCTGAGCGTGCGGGCCAAAATCCTTACTGGCCTGCCTTCCTCGCGCAACCGGCGCGCGACGTGCGCACCGGTGGACCCATGACGGCCGGTGGCCCCGGTCACCAGAATCGGGACGCCTGGTGCGGTCATTGCGCTTTCTCCTTGCGTGATTGGCACCCGGGCACCTGTCGGCACGATCACGATCTGGATCCGCCGCCTTCCCGGGTGTCAATAACCATCGCTGCTGGCTATATAGATGTCAAGTCACCGTCATCAATCGTGTCGCACGGACCTAGCAGTTTGCCGGCGGCACGTCGACGATCAAGGCGTTACCTGTTATTTTAAGCGCCTTTGACGATCTCCGAGGCGTAACTGTTACACGGCTCGGCGGCCTCATCTATCGGTCGGGCTTGACTTTACTATAGTCAGCTGTAATGGTTAATTTCTACCCGCGATCGGGTTTGGCGGGGCGTCAACAGAGGACACGTGCGACGGAGACCCAATGACCACGATCGATCTCACCAATGTGCAAGCCCCACAAGCCAGTACGACCTCCCAGCCGCGGCAGGATCCGTTTGCAGCCATGCGCGAAGTCGCCACCACAGTGTCACCGCGGGGCTCCGCCACGAAACGACGGTCGCGGTTCGCCTGGCTGAGTGCGACTGCCACGGGTCGGCGATATCACCATCCACAACGTGAGCGGTTTGTGGAGGAAGCTGCGATGTCCCGCGAAATGTTCAGGTTGTGAGCTACCCAGATGATTCCGGCGTCGCCCGGGTGGATGGCTACGCCGATTGACGCACCCGCGTGACGCGGTGCAGCAGCCACGCCAGCGGAACCGTCACCACGATTGTCGCGATGAACAGGTTCAGCATCGAACCGGTGTAAACGTGCTGGCGAAGCACATAGTCCATGGTGAACTCCATGGTCACCAGGTGGATCAGGAAGATCTCGTAGGAGATCTCACCCAGCCACACCATCGGGCGACTGGCCAGCAGCCGCCAATACAGACCCTGGTCGCCCAGCGCCAGCGGTGCCACCGCCAGTCCGGCGATCACCGCATAGAAGACGGTCTTGACCAGCGCCTCCGGCAGGGATGCCGGCGACGTGGTGGGCGCGCCACCGATCGGGGTGGAGTCGATGAAATAACAGATGATCGCCAGCGGGATGGCCGCGAAGGCGTAGCAGCGCACGCCCATCGCCTGCAGCACCGCCAACAACATGCCGGCGAGGAACCACGCCAGGTAGGTGGGTAACCATAGCCGGGCGCCGTCGGGGAACCAGTGGCTGACGTGGACCAGCGTCAACCAGGCTGGGCTGATCAACATCAGCCCCAGCAGAACGCCCAGCACCAGCTTCGGCCGCCACGCGCGTCGACTGATCAGCACCAGCAGCAGGTATGCCAGCAGCGGCAGCACCGCGTAGAAGGACGCCTCGACCGCCAGGCTCCACATTTGGGTCAAACCCTGATGCAGATACTTACCCAGGTAACCGTCGGTGTAGATCTGAGTCAACGTGAGGTTGCGGAGCAAGCCAAACCAGCTGTGCCCGGGGTTGGGACCGGCGATGCGGAAGTGGTACAGCACGTAGGCGACCAAGACAGTGACGATGTAGGCGGGCATGATGCGCCGAACCCGGTGGCGCGCATAACGGCTCAGCGACGGCGGCGGGCCCCCGCTCTGAGCCGCTTTCACCCACGGCCGGAACAGCAGGAATCCGGACAGCACGAAGAAGATCGGCACGCCGATCTCCATCCGCGCGCCGACCAACCCCCAGTAGCCGTGTGTGTACTTGCCGGTGGTGTACGCCGCGTGCGTGCCGACGACCAGCAGGGCGGCGACCGCACGAACGCCGGTCAGCGATGCAACACGGTCCACATGGGAGGTCTGCTCGAGCCCTCCCTGGACGTTTTGCTCCTCCGACAGCGTCACTCGCCGTGTTTCCGGCGCGGTTTGCCGCCGTCACGATGAGATTTTTGGTGGGTCTTGCCCGACGAGCGCTCCGGCCGAAGCTCGATCAACACACCCGAGATGCGGGTCTGCTCAAGCTTTTTAAGCGTCGCGTGCGGCAATTTGACGGGGAGCTCCACCAAGGAAAAATCGGGTCCGATGGCGATGTGGCCGAAATCGCTACGGTGCAGACCGCCCTCGTTGGCAATAGCGCCGACGATCGCCCCCGGGCCGATCCTGTGCCGCTTGCCTACGGAAACTCGGTAGGTGGCGAAATCTCTTGTCTGCCTCGGCTTGTCTGGGCGTTCTCGAGGTTCGCCGTTGCGTTCGTTGCGCTCACGTCGCTGCGGCGGAGGTTCGGGTGACAGCAGGAACGCCTCGCCATCGCGGGCCTGCAAGGCCAGCGCCGCGGCGATATCGGCCATCGGCACGTCGTGCTCGCGTTCGTAGTCCTCGACGAGCCTGCGGAACAGCTCGATTCCCGGACCGCCGAGCGTATCGGTGATGGAATCGGCGAATTTCGCCACCCGCTGGGCGTTGACATCCTCGACGCTGGGCAGTTCGACCTCAGTCAGCGTTTGCCGCGTCGCCTTTTCGATCGCCTTGAGCATGTGGCGCTCCCGCGGCGAGACGAACAACAGCGCGTTTCCCGAACGCCCGGCCCTGCCGGTGCGTCCGATCCGGTGGACGTACGACTCGGTGTCGTGCGGGATGTCGTAATTGAGCACATGCGAGATGCGCTCCACGTCCAGTCCCCTAGCTGCCACGTCGGTGGCGACCAGGATGTCGATGCCTTTGGCGCCGCCCTTTTTAAGTGCGGCGATGACCCGCTCGCGCTGCGCCTGGGCAATGTCGCCATTGATCGCCGCTGCGGAAAACCCTCGGGCACGCAGCTTTTCGGCCACCTCCTCGGTGGCCTGCTTGGTGCGCACGAAGATGATCATCGCCTCGAACGGCTCGACCTCGAGAATTCGGGTCAGTGCGTCCATCTTGCGCGGACCGCCGACCTGGATGTAGCGCTGTGTGATGTTCTCGGCCGTGGCGTTTTTCGCTTTGGATGCGACTTCGAACGGATCGTGCAGGTACTTGGTGGTGATCTTGCGGATGGCGGGCGGCATTGTCGCCGAAAACAGCGCCACCTGTTTGTATTCGGGTGTTTCGGACAGGATGCGCTCGACGTCTTCGGCGAAACCCATCGCGAGCATCTCGTCGGCCTCGTCGAGCACCAGGTAGTCCACGTGCGACAGATCCAGGGTCCCGCGTTCCAAGTGGTCGATGACCCGGCCGGGGGTGCCGACCACCACCTGCGCGCCGCGCCTGAGCCCGGCCAGTTGCACCGTGTATGACGACCCGCCGTAGACCGGCAGCACGTTGATCTGCGGCAGGTGCGCCCCGTAGCGACTGAACGCCTCGGCCACCTGCAGCGCCAGCTCCCGGGTAGGCGCCAGCACCAGCGCCTGAGTTGCTTTGTTGGTGACGTCGATTTTGGACAGGATCGGGATCGCGAAAGCCGCCGTCTTGCCGGTGCCGGTCTGGGCGAGCCCGACTACATCGGTGCCCGCCATCAGCGCAGGAATCGTCGCCGCCTGGATAGCAGTCGGCGACTCGTAACCGACGTCGGCGATGGCCCGCATGACTTTGGGGTGAATCTGCAGGTCGGCGAACGTCGTAGAGGCAACCTCGGGTGGGCTTTCGGAGAGGGTCATCGTGCAATGAGTCTAGTGGTGATCGCGAGCCCGGCGAAGCTGGGCGCAGCGGGTCACCACCATTGGGCCCCCGCGTGATCGCGAGCCCGGCGAAGCTGGGCGCAGCGGGTCACCACCATTGGGCCCCCGCGTGATCGCGAGCCCGGCCAGGCTGGGCGCGGCGCGGCACTCCTCGACAGCCCGGCATGCCTTCCACACCCGGGAGCCTGGCGACGGTACGGTGCCCGATGTGTTGTCGCTACCGTGTCACCTCCCGCCGCTGACGGGCCTGGCCGCTGTCGTCGTGGTCGCCGGTACCTTGACCGCCTGCGGTTCGGGCGATTCGACGGTCGCCAAGACACCGCAAGCCGGAACGACCACTGAAACCGCTTCGATAACCGCCCCCGCGACGCCGAGCCCCACCTCGGGCGCCGCCGCCCCGGTCGACCCCTGCGCGGTCAACCTCGCTTCGCCCACCATCGCGAAGGTGGTCTCGGACCTCCCCCGCGATCCCCGCAGTCAGCAGCCCTGGAATCCCGAGCCCCTGGCCGGCAACTACAACGATTGCGCTCAGCTGTCCGCGGTCATCATCAAGGCCAACACCAACGGAGGCAACCCGACGACCCGCGCGGTGCTGTTTCATCTCGGTCAGTTCATCCCGCAGGGAGTTCCGGACACGTACGGATTCAACGGCATCGACGCGTCGCAGACCAACGGCGACACGGTGGCATTGACGTATCCCAGCGGCATCAACGGCCTGAACACCGACGTGCGGTTCCACTGGAACGGCGCCGGCGTCGAATTGCTCGGCAACCCAACGGGCCGCTGAGCAGCGGGCGGCTGGCGCTACCAAAAAACCGGCGACCTGGCCTTAATGCTTGCCGTCGTCATTAGTTGAGGGTCATTATCGTCGAAAGTTTTCGGACAGATTCTGATCTGTCCGGACAGCTAAGTGCCGGCGCCACTGACCGTACGCACGCGCTGAACGACCGACCCCGTCGGACCCCTCGCCTACAGTCGCTGCTGTGTTCGTCACCGGCAAGAGCATCATCTACAGCGCATCGGATCTCGCGGCCTCCGCCCAGTGCGAATACGGCCTGCTCCGTGCCTTCGACGCCAAGCTCGGCCGGGGACCCACCGTCACCGCGGAAGACGAACTGCTCGCGCGAACGGCCGCGCTCGGCGACGAGCACGAAGGGCGCGAACTCGACCGGCTGCGCAACGAGTTCGGCGACGAGATCGCAGTGATCGGCCGTCCCGCATACACGCTCGCCGGGCTGGCGGCCGCCGCCGACGCCACCGAGCGGGCCATCGCCCAGCGCGCCCCCGTGGTCTACCAGGCCGCAATGTTCGACGGCCGGTTCGTCGGGTTCGCCGACTTCCTGGTTCGAGACGGCGACGAATACCGGGTCACCGACACCAAGCTGGCCCGGTCGGCCAAGACCACCGCACTGTTACAGCTGGCCGCTTACGCCGACGCGCTTGCCCAGATGGGCGTGCCGGTGACGCCGGAGGCCGAGCTGCGATTGGGCGATGGGACGGTCATGCGATATCGGGTCTGCGATCTGATTCCGGTCTACCGTTCCCAACGCGTGCAGTTGCAGCGCCTGCTTGACGATCACTACACCGCCGGCATCCCGGTGCGTTGGGAAGACGAAGGCGTGCGGGCGTGCTTCCGCTGTCCCCTGTGCGCCGAGCAATTGCGTGCTCGCGACGATCTGTTGCTGGTCGCTGGTATGCGAGTCGGCCAGCGCGACAAGCTCGTTGACGCCCGGGTTACGACAGTCGACGGGCTGGCCGGCCACACCGAACCCGTCCCTGACCTGACGCCGAGCGCGCTGGGCAAGCTGACCGCGCAGGCCAAACTCCAAGTTCTGCAACGCGATAGCGGTACCCCACAATACGAGATCGTCGACCCGCAGCCGCTCGCACTGCTGCCGGACCCCGATCCAGGTGACCTGTTCTTCGACTTCGAAGGCGATCCGCTGTGGACGTCCGACGGTCGCGAGTGGGGGTTGGAATACCTATTCGGCGTCTTGGAGGCGGGGGGGAGCTTTCGCCCGCTGTGGGCGCATACCCGCATCGACGAGCGCCGGGCGCTCATTGACTTCCTGGCGATGGTGGCCAAGCGGCGCAGGCGTCGCCCCAATATGCACATCTACCACTACGCGCCGTATGAGAAGACCGCCCTGTTGCGCCTGGCCGGACGCTACGGGGTCGGCGAGGACGAGGTCGACGAGTTGCTGCGGAGCGGGACATTGGTCGACCTGTATCCTTTGGTGCGCAAAAGCATTCGCGTCGGCGCGGAGTCGTTCAGCCTCAAGGCGCTGGAGCCGCTCTACATGGGGACCCAGCTGCGCGCAGGCGGCGTCACCACCGCCGCCGATTCGATCACCTCGTATGCGCGGTACTGCGAGCTGCAGGCTGAAGGCCGCGTCGATGAGGCTGCGACGTTACTCAAGGCGATCGAGGACTACAACCTTTACGACTGCCGCTCCACAATGGAACTGCGTAACTGGCTGCTGGTGCGCGCCTGGGAATCCGGGGTCACCCCGGTTGGCCCCCAACCGGTTCCCCAGGGCAACACCGTCGAGGACGACGACCAGCTCGCGGTCTCCCTGTCCGCATTTGCCGGCGATGCGGGCGTCGGCGGCCGCACACCCGAACAGACCGCCGTCGCATTACTGGCCGCGGCGCGCGGCTACCACCGGCGAGAAGACAAGCCGTTCTGGTGGGCGCACTTCGACCGGCTGAACTTTCCGGTCGAGGAATGGGCCGACAACACAAACGTATTCGTTGCCGACAGCGCCTCGGTGAGCCTCGACTGGCATACGCCCCCGCGGGCGCGCAAGCTACAGCGGCGGGTCCGGCTGAACGGCGAGTTGGCGCGAGGGGACCTGACGACGGAACTGTATGCGCTCTACGAGCCCCCTGCTCCACCGTCCATGACCGACAATCCGGATCGGCGCGCCGCCGGCCGGGCCACGGTTCTCGAAGCCGACGATCCGAGCGCGCCCGGCGAGGTGGTCATCGTCGAGCGAGTAGGCAGTGACGGCAATGCATTTCACCAGCTGCCGTTCGCGCTCACTCCCGGCCCACCCGTGCCGACCGTAGCTCTGCGGAATTCGATCGAATCGACCGCCGCTGCCGTCGCCGCTGGTTTGCCGCGGCTGCCGGACACCGCTGTGGTCGACCTTCTGCTGCGCCGCGCACCCCGCACCCGCAGCGGGACTATGCCCCCCCGTGGCACCGACACCATCGCCGACATCACCGCCGCGGTTCTGGACCTCGACTCGTCTTACCTGGCGGTGCACGGGCCGCCGGGAACCGGCAAGACGTATACCGCAGCGCAGGCGATCACAAACTTGGTCGTCGACCACGGTTGGCGCATCGGGGTAGTTGCCCAATCGCACGCCACCGTGGAGAACCTGCTGGGCGGTGTGATCGATGCCGGACTGGATCCACAGCGGGTCGCGAAGAAACGCCACGACCACAACGCCCCGCGCTGGCAGGAGATCGATGGGGGCGAATACCCGGCCTTCATTGCAGACAACGCCGGCTGCGTGATCGGTGGGACGGCATGGGATTTCGCCAATGGCAATCGGGTGCCACCGGGCAGCCTGGATCTGCTGGTGATCGACGAGGCAGGCCAGTTCTGTCTGGCGAACACGATCGCCGTGGCACCGGCGGCCGCCAACCTGATGCTGCTCGGCGATCCGCAGCAGCTGCCCCAGGTCAGCCAGGGCACGCATCCCGAACCGGTCGACACCTCGGCGCTGGAGTGGCTGGTTGACGGTCACGCCACGCTTCCCGACGAGCGCGGCTACTTCCTGGACCGCTCGTACCGGATGCATCCGGCGGTCTGCGCCGCGGTATCCGCGCTGTCCTACGAAGGGAGGCTGCACTCGCACACTGAGCGCACCGCTGCGCGGCGCCTCGACGGGTATCCGCCAGGCGTGCAGGCCCTCGCCGTTGGTCATCACGGTAACTCGACCGAAAGCCCAGAGGAGGCCGACGCCATCGCCGCCGAAATCCAGCGAGTGCTCGGTACGTCGTGGACCGATGAACACGGCACCCGGCCGCTGGCGAGCTCCGACGTGTTGGTGCTGGCGCCGTACAACGCTCAGGTGGCGCTGCTGCGTCAAGTGTTGACGGCCGCCGGGCTCGGCGGCGTCCGGGTCGGGACCGTCGACAAGTTCCAGGGCACGGAGGCGCCGGTGGTCTTCATCTCGATGACGGCCTCGTCCGCTGATGAGGTGCCACGCGGAATCTCGTTCCTACTCAACAGAAACCGGCTCAACGTCGCGATCAGCCGGGCCCAATACTCGGCGGTGATCGTGCGGTCAGAGACGCTCACCGACTACCTGCCCGCCACTCCGGAAGGGTTGGTCGAACTAGGCGCGTTTTTGGCACTGACGCCGGTTGAAATGCCTAGCTGAACGCGCTACCTTCCCAACGAATGCCGGCCTCCGCTGGCAGGTTCGTCCGGGTCGGGACGGTAATGGCGGTTCCGGGGCGGTGCCTCGCGTTCGGCGATCTGACGACGCAGGGAATTGAGGCGGTCAACTGCTGGCGCCGGCGCGCGCCGATCAACTTGCGGGGCACGCTCGAACGCGCTGGGCAGAGCTTCGGTAGTGGGACGCCCACGATGCCCATCATCGATACGAGAACTATTGTGCACAAAGCCAACTGGATCGGTCCCCGAAGACTCAGCGAGCAAGCTGCGCCACGAACTGACCGGATCGCGGCGCCAGACGTCGGCGGGTGCCGGGCGCGGACTTTGGACCCGCACCTGTCGCGGATCGGTATCGCAGTCCTCCTCGTAAGCCGCTCGCGTCTGGGCAGCCGCCGGGGCGGCGCTATCCGGTTCCCGACGAAGGACGAATTCGACGTAATCGTCGTCGTCGTCGTCGACCTCGTCATCGACCCAATGGTCGACCGGCTCGGCGCCCCGCGGTTTGCGGGCCAGCGCAGGTGTGGATCCGACCAAGAAAAGCGCGGCGACTATCCCGAACAGCGCGATGAACGCGGGCAGCAACACCGACTGCGACATCGCGGCCGAGAACGGCTCGCGCACGAAAGCCGGCAGTTCCAAACCGGTCCCGTCTTCCGTCGCCGCCGCATAGGGCGGCATCTCGGCACCGATCCGCCAGGTCATGAACGCGGCCATCCCGGCGCTCCCCAGCACCGCCCCGAGCTGCCGGATCGAGTTGTACACCGCGGAGCCCGCGCCGGCCAGATGCGGGGGCAGGTTGCGGGTCGCAGTGGCCGTCAGCGGCGACCACACGAACGCGCTCCCGACGCCCATTACGGCGAACGGCAGCACCAGCCGCCAGATCGGCGTGTCCGGGGCCATCTCGAACGACAGCCACGTCAGCCCGATCGCCAGCATCGAAAAGCCGAAGCCGAGCACGGGCCGCGGGGGGTATTTGTCGACGAGCGCGCCGACAAACGGTGCGAGCGCCGCACTAGTGATGGCCATCGGCGCGAGCAGCAGGGCCGAGCGCGTCGGCGACAGCCCACATACTGCCTGGGCGTAGAACGTCAGCGGCAGCATCATTGCCGTAAATGCGAACGAGACGACGGCCACCCCGACGTTGGACAGACCGAAATCCCGGTCGGCGAACATCTTGAGCGGGATCAGGGGCTCGCGCGTGTTGACCGACTGCCAGTAGACGAACACGGAAACGAACCCCGCGCCGGCGACGATCGTTGCCCAGATCCACGGCTCCCAATGCGCCGACTGGCCCTGCTGCAGCCCGAACACAATCAGAAATATCCCCACCCCAGACAACCCGACACCGATCAGGTCGAAAGGGTGCGCCTGGGTGGGCAAAATCGGCACCAGTTTGAACGCCAGCACCAGCCCGACGATGCCGATGGGCACGTTGATGAAGAAGATCCACTGCCAGCCCAGCCCGTCGACCAGCGCGCCGCCGGCCAGCGGTCCCACCAGGCTGGCCACACCCGCAGTGGCCCCCCACACGCTCATCGCGACACCTCGGCGCTGCGCCGGGAAGATCTGGGTGATCGTCGACAAGGTCTGCGGCGTGAGGATCCCGGCGCCAACCCCCTGTACCACCCGGGCGGCAATCAGCATGGCGGCGCCGCCCGAGACGCCGCACCACATCGAGGCGAGGGTGAAGACCCCCAGCCCGATCAGGTACAGGTTCTTCGCGCCGAACCGGTCGCCGAGTCGGCCGGCCACCAACAGCACCACGGCGTATCCCAGCAGGTAGGCGCTGGTTACCCAGACCACGGCGTCGTAGCCGATGTGCAGCTCGGCCATGATGGTCGGATTGGCGACAGCGACGATGGTCGAGTCGACCATGATCATGAAGAAGCCGATCATCATCGCCCACAGCGCATTCCAGGGGTTTTCGGGGTTCTGCGCACGACTCAGCCACGCCCGCCAGGTTGCCCCGGGCGCAGACGGCGTCGCCGTGCTCAATTCCTCACCTCGTTCCACACCTCGTTCCAACTCCGGAAATTCCGCTGCGATTTCGCCCGCACGTCCGTGGGTGCCCCCTGTGAGGCTCCATAATTGAGCCCCGGTCGTCTCAGTTGCGGATCTCGCTGGAGTATCCCTTGCCAGGCATTCACCCCGCCAGGCACACAGCGCGCACTCCGCAGATCGGCTGGCCAGGTTTTGATGCTCTGCCTGCTATTCGTCTAACGGGCGCTAGCCTGGAAGCAGGCAACGCCACGACAAGGCAGGACAAGCCAGGAGAATCGATATGAGCTCCCAAAGAAACGGGTCTTGGAACACGTCCGGGTCGCCCGAGACCGGTGCAGGCGGTCGGCCCAAAGCCTCCACTCGGGCGTTGGCGCAGCTCATCGAGCGCAGTACGCGGGTACAGGGCCCGGTCGCGGAGGCCTACGTGGCACGCCTGCGGCGCGCGCATCCCAGCGCCAGCCCCGCCGAGATCGTCACCATGCTGGAGAAGCGGTACCTGACCGCCTTGACGGCGAGCGGCGCCGCGGTGGGTTCGACGGCGACGTTCCCCGGGGTGGGGACGTTGACGGCGCTGTCGGCCGGCGCCGGCGAGACGGTGTTCTTCCTCGAGGCCACCGCGGTGTTCGTGCTGGCAACTGCATCGGTTTACGGCATTCCCGCTGACCACCGGGAACGACGCCGCGCTTTGGTGCTCGCCGTCCTGGTGGGAGATGACTCCAAACGCGCCCTCGGCGAACTGATCGGCCCGGCCCGCACCAACGGCGGCGGGCTCGCCGAAGGCATGGCCTCGCTGCCGATGTCGACATTGGCGCGGTTGAACACGCGGCTACTCAAGCACGCCGTCAAGCGATACACGGTCAAGCGCGGAGCGCTGATGGTCGGCAAGATGCTGCCGGTCGGGATCGGCGCGGCGATCGGCGGCGCGGGCAATCGTATGGTGGCCAAGAAGATCGTCCGCAACGCTCACAGCGCGTTCGGGCCCCCGCCCGTGCGCTGGCCGGGCACCCTGCACCTGTTGCCGGCCGTCCACGAGGTCGGCTAAGCCAGGGCACTTCAAAACAGGTGGCTCCGGCGACGCAGCCGCCAACGGTTCAGGGTTCCTGACCACGGTGTGCGCCCCTGGCGGATCGCGGGCGAAGCGCTAGCCTTTATGGGGCGGAAACGTTCTCCAGCCGCCGCGGGTGTGCGGCACCTCACCGTCCGGGGTGCGCAAAGCCGCAAGCGTCGCGCGATGACGCTCGGAGGACTCTGAACGTACATTTGAACGTACAAGGGAATTGAGGCGAATAGCGGCCGTGAGCAACGTAAGTTCACCATTCGGTCAGAACGAGTGGCTGGTCGAGGAGATGTACCGCAAGTTCCGCGATGACCCCTCGTCGGTGGACCCCAGCTGGCACGAGTTCCTCGTCGACTACAACCCCGAAGCCAACGGCGAGCCGGCTCCCGAGGCCACACCGGCCCCGGTCCTGGCCACCCCTCCCCCCGCCGAGCGGCCGGCCCCGGTCCAGCCTGCCGCCAGCGCGGCGCAGGGTAATGGCGCCGCGGCAGCCCCCGCGCCGGCCAGACCCGCTGGTCCGCCACCCGCCGAAGGTGACGAGGTGCAGGTGCTGCGCGGCGCCGCCGCGGCCGTCGTAAAGAACATGTCGGCGTCGCTGGACGTGCCGACGGCCACCAGCGTGCGGGCCATTCCGGCCAAGCTACTGATCGACAACCGGACCGTCATCAACAACCAACTCAAGCGCACCCGCGGTGGGAAGATCTCGTTCACTCATTTGTTGGGCTACGCGATGGTCCAAGGGGTCAAGAAGTTCCCGAACATGAACCGGCACTACGCCGAGGTCGACGGTAAGCCCACCTCCGTCACACCCGCACACACCAATCTAGGCCTGGCAATCGACCTGCAGGGCAAGGATGGCAAACGCTCCCTGGTCGTGGCCGGTATCAGGGGCTGCGAGGCCATGCGGTTCGCAGAATTCGTCTCTGCCTACGAAGACATCGTGCGCCGCGCCCGCGACGGCAAGCTGACCGCCGAAGACTTTGCCGGCGTGACGATTTCGCTGACCAACCCCGGCACTATCGGCACGGTGCACTCGGTGCCGCGGCTAATGGCCGGGCAGGGCACGATCCTGGGCGTCGGCGCGATGGAATACCCCGCGGAGTTCCAGGGCGCCAGCGAGGAACGCATCGCCGAACTGGGTATCGGCAAGCTGATCACGCTGACCTCCACCTATGACCACCGCATCATCCAGGGTGCGGAATCCGGTGACTTCCTGCGCACCATCCACGAGATGCTGCTCTCGGACGACTTCTGGGACGAGATCTTCCGCGAACTGAGCATCCCGTACCTGCCGGTGCGCTGGAGCACCGACAACCCGGACTCGATCGTCGACAAGAACGCCCGCGTCATGGAGTTGATCGCGGCCTACCGCAACCGCGGCCACATGATGGCCGACATCGACCCACTGCGTTTGGACACCACCCGGTTCCGCAGTCACCCCGACCTCGAAGTGCTGACGCACGGCCTGACGCTGTGGGATCTGGATCGGGTGTTCAAGGTCAACGGCTTCGGCGGTTCTGAGTACAAAAAGCTGCGTGACGTCCTGGGCCTGCTGCGCGACGCGTATTGCCGCCACATCGGCGTCGAGTACACCCACATCCTCGAGCCCGAGCAGCAGGAGTGGCTCGAAGAGCGGGTCGAGACCAAACATGTCAAACCGACTGTGGCCGAACAGAAATACATCCTCAGCAAGCTGAACGCCGCCGAAGCCTTTGAAACCTTCCTACAGACCAAATACGTTGGGCAGAAGCGTTTCTCGCTCGAAGGCGCCGAAAGCGTCATCCCCATGATGGACGCGGCCATCGACCAGTGCGCCGAGTACGGCCTGGACGAAGTGGTTGTCGCGATGCCGCACCGCGGCCGGCTCAACGTGTTGGCCAACATCGTCGGCAAGCCGTACTCGCAGATCTTCAGCGAGTTCGAAGGCAACCTGAATCCCTCAGAGGCTCACGGCTCCGGCGACGTCAAATACCACCTCGGCGCCACCGGACTTTACCTACAGATGTTCGGCGACAACGACATTCAGGTCTCACTGACGGCCAACCCGTCGCACCTGGAAGCCGTGGACCCTGTGGTGGAGGGTCTGGTCCGGGCCAAACAGGATCTGCTGAACAGGGGCCCAGAAGACGACGGCGACGACAAAGCCTTCTCCGTCGTGCCGATAGTGATGCACGGCGACGCGGCGTTCGCGGGCCAGGGCGTGGTCGCCGAGACCCTGAACCTGGCGAACCTGCCCGGCTATCGCGTCGGCGGCACCATCCACATCATCGTCAACAACCAGATCGGGTTCACCACCGCGCCGGAATACTCCCGGTCCAGCGAGTACTGCACCGACGTCGCGAAGATGATCGGCGCGCCGATCTTCCACGTCAACGGCGACGACCCGGAAGCGTGCGTGTGGGTGGCGAAGCTGGCCGTGGATTTCCGGCAGAAGTTCAAGAAGGACGTCGTCATCGACATGCTGTGCTACCGGCGGCGCGGGCACAACGAGGGCGACGACCCGTCGATGACCAACCCGGCCATGTACGACGTCGTCGACACCAAGCGCGGGGCGCGCAAGAGCTACACCGAAGCACTGATCGGCCGCGGCGACATCTCGCTCAAGGAAGCCGAGGACGCGCTGCGCGACTACCAGGGCCAGCTGGAGCGGGTGTTCAACGAGGTCCGCGACCTGGAGAAGCACGGCGTACAGCCCAGCGAATCGGTTGAGGCCGACCAGATGATCCCGGCGGGGCTGGCCACGGCTGTGGACAAGGCGTTACTGGCCCGCATCGGCGACGCTTTCCTGGCCGCCCCGGAGGGGTTCACCGCGCACCCGCGGGTGCAGCCGGTGCTGGAGCGGCGCCGGGAGATGGCCTACGAAGGCAAGATCGACTGGGCTTTCGGTGAGCTGCTGGCGTTGGGTTCGCTGGTGGCCGAAGGAAAGTTGGTGCGGCTCTCGGGCCAAGACACCCGGCGCGGCACCTTCTCCCAACGGCACTCGGTCATCATCGACCGCAACACCGGCGAGGAATTCACGCCTCTGAAGCTGCTGGCGACCAACACGGACGGCACCCCGACCGGCGGCAAGTTCCTGGTCTACGACTCAGCGCTGTCGGAGTACGCCGCCGTCGGGTTCGAGTACGGCTACACCGTGGGCAACCCGGAAGCCGTGGTGCTGTGGGAGGCCCAGTTCGGCGACTTCGTGAACGGCGCCCAGTCGATCATCGACGAATTCATCAGCTCCGGCGAGGCCAAGTGGGGCCAGTTGTCGACGGTGGTGCTGCTGTTGCCGCACGGGCACGAGGGGCAGGGCCCCGACCACACCTCCGGCCGGATCGAGCGCTTCCTGCAGCTGTGGGCCGAGGGGTCGATGACCATCGCGATGCCCTCGACCCCGTCGAACTATTTCCACTTGCTGCGCCGGCATGCCCTCGACGGGGTTATGCGCCCGCTAATTGTGTTCACGCCGAAGTCGATGTTGCGCAACAAGGCCGCGGTCAGCGACATCAGGGACTTCACCGAGAACAAGTTCCGCTCGGTGTTGGAGGAACCCAGTTATGAAGACGGCGTCGGCGACCGCAGCAAGGTCACCCGGATCCTGCTCACCAGCGGCAAGCTCTATTACGAGCTGGTCGCCCGCAAAGCCAAGGACAACCGCGACGACGTCGCGATCGTGCGCCTCGAGCAGCTCGCCCCGCTGCCGCGCGGCCGGCTGCGCGAAACGCTGGAACGCTACGACAACGTCGAGGAGTTCTTCTGGGTTCAGGAGGAGCCGGCGAACCAGGGCGCGTGGCCGTCGATGGGCCTGACGCTGCCTGAGCTGATGCCTGATCTGCTGAGCGGGATCAAGCGGATATCGCGCCGCGCGATGTCGGCCCCGTCGTCTGGTTCGTCCAAGGTGCACGCCGTCGAGCAGCAGGAAATCCTCGACACAGCCTTCGGCTGAGCCCACCCTCCAGTAACCAGAACCGCCGGTACCGGCTAACCTCGATAAGGGGCGTAATCGGCCGAACGTCGACTTGTCGGGGTGAATCCCCTGATGTCGGCCCAACAACTCGACGTTCGCAGGCGTTAGGAGGGTGCTCATGGAGGGGTTCGCCGGCAAGGTCGCCGTGGTGACCGGCGCGGGTTCGGGTATCGGGCAGGCACTGGCCCTTGAGCTGGGCCGATCCGGTGCCAAGGTTGCGATCAGCGACGTCGACGTCGAGGGACTGGCGCAAACCGAGGCACAGCTGAAGGCGATCGGTGCGGAAGTCAAGGCCGACCGGCTCGATGTGACCGAACGCGAGGCGTTCCTGGCCTACGCCGACGCGGTTGCCGAGCACTTCGGCAAGGTGAACCAGGTCTACAACAACGCCGGCATCGCCTTCAGCGGCGACGTCGAGGTCAGCCAGTTCAAGGACATCGAACGGGTGATGGACGTCGACTTCTGGGGCGTCGTGAACGGCACCAAGGCGTTCCTGCCGCACCTGATCGCGTCGGGCGACGGTCACATCATCAACGTATCCAGCCTGTTTGGGCTGATGGCGGTGCCGGGGCAGGCGGCCTACAACTCGGCCAAGTTCGCGGTCCGTGGCTTCACCGAGGCGCTGCGACAGGAGATGGTGCTGGCTGGCCATCCGGTGGGTGTGACCACGGTGCATCCTGGCGGGATCAAGACGGCGATCATGCGCAACTCCACGGTCGCCGAGGGGCTCGACCAGGAGAAAATGGCCAAAATGTTCGACAAGCGGCTGGCCCGCACCACCCCGAAGCGAGCTGCCGAGATCATTCTGGAAGCCGTGCGCAAGAACAAGGCTCGGGTGCTGGTCGGCGCCGACGCCAAGGCATTAGACATGCTCGTTCGGTTGACGGGGTCCGGCTATCAGCGGATCGTCGGACTCTCCGTAGGCCGCGTCATGCCGCGCAAAAGCTGAAGGCTCAACGCCCCAACGGGTGCTCGGCCAGCCAGCCGCCAGCGACCGCCTGCGGGTCGGCTCCCCCGGCCACTTGGCGGCGCATATCGGCCAGCGCCGCGGTATCGAGCACCCCGGCCACCTCATTGATCGCCAGCAATTGCCGATCGTTCAACGCGTTGCGGCGATACAGCGGCACCAGGTTCTCGCCTTGGATTAATGCGGGTTTGCCGTCGGCCAGCGCAACCAGGTCACCTGGAATGCCGGGGTTGGCAGTGGTGGTCCATGCGGCGGTTAGCTGGCCGGCCCGCAGTGCGGCGAAAAGCTGGGTCTCAGATGGAAATTCGCGGGGTGTGGGTAGCCGGCAGGATCCCACCACCGACGGCGCTAGAAATCCCGCGACGATCCCGACGGCCAGTCCGTCGCAGTGTTTCGGCAGCGCGCTCAGGTCATTACCGCCCCAGGCATCGGCGGTTGCCCTGGTCACCGCCGGCACGGGTTTGTCCTCAGCGGAGATGGCGTAGTCGCCTGCTGCAACGCCCTCCGGCAGCGCCGAGACCATCGTGCGGTACACCTGTGCATCGGACAGCGCCGACGCGCCAGGATCCAACGTCTGCAACACCCGCCCGGTGAAGGCGGGGACGACGGTGAAGTCGCCCGAGTCCAACTTTGCCATCGGGTCGACGGCGGTTCCGGTCCGGGCGCCGAAGCCGTACGAGCGCAGCGCGGCGAGGTAAAGGGCGGCCAGGAGCGTCGACCCGGCGTCAGGCGCGGACCCGACCACTACTTCGGGTGCAGCGTGTTGCCCGGCGGCTTCGCTCGCGCAGCCCGCCATCAGCGTTGTAACGAGCCCCGCCGCCAGCAGCAGCGCGGCCAGCCTTCTCACACGGAAGTGTCGGCCGCGAGAGCCACCGCTTTGGCTACCGCTTCCCCGACGCGAGGGTCCAATGGACTCGGAACAATACGGTCGAGCGCGAGGTCCGCGCTGGCGACGGAGAAAATTGCCTCGGCCGCCGCGATCCTCATCTTTTCGGTGATCTGACGCGCTCCGGCATCCAGCGCGCCACGGAAAATCCCTGGGAATGCGAGCACATTGTTGATTTGGTTCGGAAAGTCACTGCGGCCGGTTGCCACTACCGCCGCATACTTGGCCGCCACGTTGGGATGTATCTCCGGGTCCGGATTGGACAGCGCGAACACGATCCCGTCGGGCGCCATCGTGGCGATCAACTCCTCGGGGACCACTCCCCCCGACACCCCGAGGAACACGTCGGCTCCGTTGAGCGCCTCCACCAGGCCGCCCGACAAACCGTCGGGATTGGTACGCCGCGCCAGGTCGGCCTTGACATGGTTCATGTCGTCGCGCCCGGTGTGCAGAATGCCCCGGGAGTCGAGCACGGTGATATCCGAAACCCCCATGCTGAGAAGAAGATTCGTGCAGGCCACACCCGCGGCGCCGGCACCGGACACCACCACTCGCAGAGACGGCATGTCCCGACCGAGCAATTTGGTCGCGCCGAACATCGCCGCCAGCACCACGACCGCCGTTCCGTGCTGGTCGTCGTGCATCACCGGGCAATCCAGTGCCTCGACGACTCGTTGTTCGATCTCGAAGCAGCGCGGAGCGGAGATGTCCTCGAGGTTGACAGCGCCGAATGTCGGGCGCAGCCGCACCAGGGTTTCCACGATCTGGTCGGGGTCCTTGGTATCCAGCACGAGCGGGATCGCATCGAGGCCGCCGAACTCTTTGAACAGGGCGCACTTGCCCTCCATCACCGGCAGTGACGCCGCCGGTCCGATGTCGCCCAAACCGAGCACCGCGCTGCCGTCGCTGACGACCGCAACTAGCCGGTTGGCCCAGGTGTAGCGGGCGGCCAGGGTGTGATCGGCGGCGATCGCGCGACTCACCTGCGCCACGCCGGGGGTGTAGGCGATGGACAACGAGCGCTGGGTGTCCAGCGGCGCTGTCATACCTACAGATAGCTTGCCGCCTACGTGCGCCTCGAAGATCTCCTCGTCGGTGATGACGACGTGCGAGCTTTCAAGTTTTTCGGGCACGGGCCCAGGCTACTGACTACTGATTAGTAGGGCTAATTCGGTCAGATCAGCTTCAGCTCGGTGACGGCGTCGCGCTCCTCGGCAAGCTCGGCGGTCGATTTGTCGATACGGGCGCGGGAGAACTTGTCGATCTCCAGGCCCTGGACGATCGACCAGTTGCCGTCCTTGGTGGTTACCGGAAATGACGAGATGAGGCCCTCCGGGACGCCGTACGAGCCGTCGGAAACGACTGCCATCGAGACCCAGTTGCCCGCTGGGCTACCGAGCAGCCAATCGCGGGCCGCGTCGGTAGTTGCAGACGCGGCCGAGGCGGCCGACGAGGCGCCGCGCGCATCAATGATCGCCGCGCCGCGCTTGGCGACCGTCGGGATGAAGTCGTTCTCGATCCAGGACTGGTCGTTGACGACCTCGGCGGCGTTCTTGCCCTTGATCTCAGCGTGGAAGATGTCGGGGTACTGGGTGGCCGAGTGGTTGCCCCAGATCGTGACCTTCTTGATGTCGGTGACCGCGGCGCCGGTCTTCTTGGCCAGCTGCGAGATGGCCCGGTTGTGGTCGAGCCGGGTCAGCGCGGAGAACCGATCCTTTGGGATGTCGGGGGCGTTGGACGACGCGATCAGCGCGTTGGTGTTGGCCGGGTTGCCGGTCACGCCCACCCGGACGTCGTCGGCGGCGACGGAGTTGAGGGCCTTGCCCTGGGCGGTGAAGATGGCGCCGTTGGCCTCCAGCAGGTCACCGCGCTCCATGCCCGGGCCGCGCGGTCGGGCGCCGACCAACAGGGCCAGGTTCACCCCGTCGAAGATCTTGTTCGGGTCCGCCCCGATCTTGACGTCCGCCAGCAGCGGAAACGCGCAGTCATCGAGTTCCATCACGACGCCCTCGAGCGCCTTGAGCGCGGGCTCGATCTCGAGCAGTCGCAGCTCGATTGGGCGGTCGGGTCCCAGCAGCGAGCCACTCGCCAGACGGAACAACAGGCTGTAGCCGATCTGGCCTGCCGCGCCGGTGACCGCGACCTTCAGAGGACTTGCACTCACTTCGGTTTACTCCTTTGGTGGAACTTCGGTCTGCGATGAAACCCTGTCGAAACTAGCGCACCCCGGCCAGCCGAAACCCGGCGGTCCAACACCAGGGGTTATTTCTCCGGGGTTCCTGCGGACTCCGCACCGCAACCCTGCTTTGCCCACTGGGCGACCCCGACGTTTCATGTCTCGTTTTGGCTGGACGCGTAGCATGTAGCACCGCTGGGTAAGACCTGCGCTGGGATGGGAGGTTGAGGTGTTCCAGGGGTTTGATGCACTGCCGGAACCGCTCAGGACGCTCGCGCCGCCACGGCACGAACACCACGATCATCATCCGGTGCACCAGCCGGACCATTCTGCACCGCTGGTTGACTGCGGCATCTACGTCGACGGCCACCGACTGTCCGGCAAGTACAGCTATGCCGCCGCGCTGAGCAAGGTGCACGAGATCGAAGCGATGGGCCACCAGGCATTCGTCTGGATCGGCCTGCACGAGCCCGATGAAGGCGAGATGCAAGACGTCGCTGACGTTTTCGGGCTGCACCCGCTGGCCGTCGAGGACGCCGTGCTTGCCCATCAGCGGCCCAAGCTGGAGAGATATGACGACACACTGTTTCTTGTCCTGAAGACAGTCAATTACGTCCCACACGAATCGGTGGTACTGGCCCGCGAGATCGTCGAAACAGGCGAGGTGATGATCTTCGTTGGCAAGGATTTCGTGGTCACGGTCCGCCATGGCGAGCATGGCGGATTGTCCGAGGTACGCAAGCGCATGGACGCCGATCCCGACCAGCTGCGGCTGGGTCCGTACGCGGTGATGCACGCCATCGCCGACTACGTCGTGGATCACTACGTCGAAGTGACACGGCTGATGGAATGCGATATCGATGCCATCGAGGAAGTGGCGTTCTCCCCGGGTCGCACGCTCGATGTCGAACCGATCTACCTGCTCAAACGCGAGGTCGTCGAACTGCGCCGGTGTGTGACCCCGCTGTCCCAGGCGTTCCTGCGACTGCAGACCGAGAATCGGGACCTGATTTCGAAAGAGGTGCGCCGCTATTTGCGGGACGTCGGCGACCACCAGACGGCGGCTGCCGACCAGATCAGCAGCTACGACGACATGCTGAACTCGCTGGTGCAGGCCGCGCTGGCCCGGGTCGGCATGCAGCAGAACTCCGACATGCGCAAGATATCGGCGTGGGCGGGCATCGTGGCGGTGCCCACGATGATCGCCGGCATCTATGGCATGAACTTCGAGTTCATGCCAGAGCTGAAGTGGCACTGGAGCTACCCGATCGTGATCTCCGTCATGATCGTCGTCTGCCTGTTTCTGTACCGCAACTTCCGAAACAACAACTGGCTGTAGCGCGCGACCGACTCCGGCCGAGCAGTCGCAAAAGCGCCCAATTCGTCGGCGTGTCGGGGGATTTTGTGTCTGCTCGCGAACTAACGGGGTTGGGCTGCGCGGCGATTCGGATCCAGCACGTCGACGCCGTCGTTCTGCCAGGCCTGCCGCATCGCCTCGGCGCCTTTGAGTCGCACCCACGCCGCCTCGGTGGCGGTGATGGGGGTCGCCTCGAGAAAGCTGACCGGATCGCGTGGCGGTTCCAGCGCAAAATCGGGGATATCGCTGCGGCCCAACAACACCGCGGTGAACGGTGCCCGCCCCGACGGTCGTTCCCACAGCGGCGCGCCGAGGTCGATCAGTGCGTCGGCGACCAGCACCACACCGTCGACGGCCGGTGCCGCTGCCAGTATCGCCACGCTGCGCGCCAACCCGGTGAGCGGCCCCGGATCTCGCAGGCGCAGCACGACTTCAGCGCGCGGGCCGCACTCCTGGTCGACGAAGACCTGCGTCGGATCGGCCATCGGATGCCGCGAGCACCCCAGCGACACGTAATGCACCAGTCCGTCTTCCCCGCGGCGAAATCGGAGCACCTCGATGGGCTGAGTGCCCAGGAACGTCACGCTGGCGGAATCGGGCTCGGCTTGAAGCCCTGCACCCTGAGCGAAATGGCCCCGCAGGTGTCCGCGTACCTGATCCAAAGCTTGTGTCACTCGACTGTGAGTGTCGCGGGAATGGCGAGGTTCACTCCGGAGTCGGCGTCAAAAATCGCGAGTTTGGTTGTTTCGCAAGCCAACTCGATCGGCTGCCCGATGGCCGCCTTGGACTCAGCGGGGACCCTCGCCACAAATTGATTTGCCGACAATTCGGACTCGGCGACGAGCTCGTCCAACTGGGCCGAATGCACGCCGGAACTCGCGGTGGTGAAGTAGACGTATTTGTCGGCTCCCAGCGATTCGACCAGATCGACCTTCGCCGTGAAGCCCAGCGCAGTGATGCGCTGATACCCGTCGATCAGCGCGGCATCGGCCAGATGCTCGGGGCGCGCCCCGACGATGACGTTGTCCGGCTTCGGGTGTGTCGCGATTGCCGCCTGGACTTCCGGCGGCAGCAGCACCTCTCCGAACGGCAGCGTCAGCCCGCTCGGCGTGAGCGTGGCGGGGAAGAAATTCATCGCCGGCGAACCGATGAAGCCGGCGACAAAGAGATTGGCGGGACGCTCATAAAGTTCGTCGGGCGTGGCGATCTGCTGCGCAACGCCGCCGTGCATCACCACCACGCGGTCGCCCAGCGTCATGGCCTCCGTCTGGTCATGGGTGACGTAAACCGTTGTGGTGCCCAGCCTCTTCTGCAGCCGGGCGATCTCGCCGCGCATCTGCACCCGCAGTTTGGCGTCCAGGTTGGACAGCGGCTCGTCCATCAAGAATGCCTTGGGATGGCGCACGATCGCCCGACCCATCGCGACGCGTTGTCGCTGCCCACCGGACAACTGGGAGGGCTTGCGGTCCAGAAGCTCAATCAGACCCAGGGTTTCGGCCGTCTCCGCGACCTTCTGGGCGATGTCTGCCTTCTTCATCTTCGCCAGTGTCAGCGGGAACGCGATATTCTGCCGCACCGTCATATGCGGGTACAGCGCATAGGACTGGAAGACCATCGCGATGTCGCGGTCTTTGGGCGGCTTCTCGTTCACCCGTTCGCCGCCGATGCGCAGCTCGCCCGACGAAATATCCTCAAGCCCGGCAATCATGTTCAGCGTCGTGGTCTTACCGCATCCGGATGGCCCGACCAGGATCAGGAATTCGCCGTCGGCGATGGTGATGTTCAGGTCCTTCACCGCCGTCGCACCGTCGGGATAACTCTTATTGACGTGCTCCAGCACGATCTCGGCCATTGCGCTATCCCTTCACAGCGCCAGAGGTCAACCCGGCGACAATTCGTCGTTGGAAGATTAGAACAAAGGCGATGATCGGAATCGTAATCACGATCGCACCGGCCGCGATCGACCCGGTCGGCTCCTCGAATTGGGAACTGCCGGTGAAGTTGGCGATTGCCACCGGCGCGGTGATCGCGGCCTGGGTGGCCGTCAGCGACAGCGCGAGCAACAGGTCGTTCCAGGCGAAAATGAACACCAGGATCGCGGCAGTCACCAATCCCGGGGCGGCCAGCGGGACGATCACCCGGCGGAAAGCCTGTCCGGGTGTGGCCCCGTCCATCTTGGCGGCCTTCTCCAAATCCCATGGGATCTCCCGGAAGAACGCCGACAACGTGTAGATGGCCAATGGCAACGCGAACGTGATGTAGGGCAGGATCAGGCCGGGCCAGGTGTCGAACAGGCCGATGGCGCGCTCGATGTTGAACAACGGTGTGACGAGCGAGATCGCCGGAAACATGGTGATCAGCAGGGTGGCGCCGACGAGCAGTCGCTTGCCGGGGAAATTCAGCCGGGCAATCGCATAGGCCGCCATCGCGCCGAGCACCACCGCGATCGCGGTGCTGGTCAGTCCGATTCCGATGGAGTTGATCAGCGCCGATGTGAAGAAGTCGCCGCGAAAGATGCCGCGGTAGTTGTCGAAGGTCACGGTCGTCGGAATCAACCGGCCGTCCCGGACCGTTGACGTCGGCTTGAGGGAGAGGCTGAGGATCCACAGCACCGGAAGCAGCGCGTACACCACCACCAACGCGTCGATGACGACCCAAAATGTTGCCCGGCGCGCACCAACCAGTGCGCCGCGCTTGTTAACCGCCATCGACGGCACCACCTGGCGCTGCCCCGTCTTGATAAGCGCCGAAGAGCTTGATGAAAATGATCGCGATGATTCCTACACAGAGAAAGATCAGCACGCTGATCGCCGAGCCGAGGCCCACGTTGAAGCCCTTGAACAGGTTGTCGTAGCCCAGGATCGACACCGAGTCGGTGTTGTATTCGCCCTGGGTCAGCACATAGATGTTGTCGAAAATGCGGAAGGCGTCCAAAGTCCGGAACAGCAGCGCAACCACCACCGCGGGCTTGATGATCGGCAGGGTGATCCTCGTCAGCCGCCGCCACGCGCCGGCGCCGTCGACCTGCGCGGCTTTGAGCAGGTCCTCGGGAACCAGCGCCAACCCCGCCAGCAGCAGCAGCGACATGAACGGGGTGGTCTTCCAGACCTCCGCGATCACCACGACGCCCAGCGCCGGGATCTGTTCGGTCAGCGGCGCGCTGCCTTGTGGCAACAGGTTGGCCAGGTATCCGGTACCGGGCGTCCAGGCGTAGTACCAGCTGTACGACGCGGCCACCGTGACGATGCCGTACGGGATGAGCACCGCGGTGCGCACCAGTCCTCTGCCGATCAGGGTGCGATGCATGACCAGGGCCAGCGACAGGCCCAACACGAACTCGATCGACACCGAGGCGACCGTGATCGCCAGCGTCACCGCCAGCGCCGTCCACCAGTAACGGTCGGAAAGGATCGTCTGGTAGTTGCCGAGGCCGATGAATGCGGTGTCGCGAGGGGTGGCGAGGTTATTGCGCTGCAGGCTCAGCCACACCGCGTAGCCGATCGGATACGCCGTCACCGCCAGCATCAAAAACGTTGCGGGCGCGACCAGGATGAATGCCAAGCGTTGTTCGGCTCTGCGATTGCCGGTGTGCGCACTGGGCAGGGTGGTCAAGGCAGCAGCCCTTTCCCGTCAATGGCCTTCTGCACCTGGTCGGTGAGTTTGTCGGGCGTGCTGTCCAGGTCGATCTCCGTGACGGGGCTCAGCGCCGCCGACAGCCGCAGCGAGACCGCCTGATACTCCGGCGTCGCGGGTCGCATCGCGGCATCGGTGAGTTGTTGACGAATTTCGCTGTGCATCGGGTACCTAGCCTGGAATTGCGGGTCCGAGTACAGCGACGTCCGTACCGCGGGCAGACCCCCGTTGATCGAGGTGTATTTCTGATTCTCCAGGTTGCGCAGGCACCTGACCGCTTCGAACGCTTCGGCTTTGTGAGCGGTGGTGTTGGCCACCGCCAGGTTTAATCCGCCGATCGTCACTTTGGCCGGCTCGCCGGGCACCACACCCGGGTAAGGCGCGAAACCGAAGACCTTGCGGCTGGCCTCGTAGGCGATGCGGAACTGCTCGTCATCGGGGACGAAAGTCCCGAAGCCGTTGATGCTGCCGGCCAGTTCGGGAATCCGGTTGAGTGGCAGAAAGGGCACGCCCCCTTTCACCGCGTTCTCCAACATCGACGCCAGCACGAACGGCCAGTTGACCTCTAGTGCGGCCCGGCCCTGTTCGACCGCCAACCGTGCCGAGCCCTCGTCGGTCCGGGTGATCGACGGGTCGGCTCCTTGCGCGGTGGCCACCGATTTGATGATCCGCAGCGCGGCCACCGTGGCGGCCCGGTGTTCGGGAGTATCGGTCAGGGTGACGTGACGGCCGTCCTCGGAAAGGACTTGGCCGCCGGCACTCGCCAACAAGGTGTTGAACCACACCACCAGGCCCTCGCCCTCGTTGGCCTGTACCGCGATCCAGCCGGGCCCGCCGCGCGCATGCAGCCGCGACGCGTCGACCACCATCGCATTCCAATTGTGCGGCGGTTGGCTCATCAAATCGGTTCGATACCAAAGCAATTGGGTATTTGTCGTGACGGGAGCACCATAAAGCCTGTGCTTCCAGGTGGCGGTTGCCAGCGGACCTGGCAGGGTATCGTCGGTGGCGTCCGCCTCAGCCAGCCCCGCCGGATCTTCGGAAAGCGGCAACGCCCAGCCCGCCTCGGCAAACTCCGCGGTCCACACCACGTCCATCGCCATCACGTCCAGGGTGTGGTCGTGACCGGTCAGCCGCCGGGCCAGTTGCAATCGCTGCTCATCGGGGGACCTGGCCAGACTCACGCGCGCAATGGCAAACCTGCCGCCGGACTGTTCGGTGCAGCGGTGGGCGACCTCGCCGAAGGTGGCACCGTCGCTGGCCGGCGTGTAAAAGCTGATCACCAGGCCGTTATGGCCCGACCCGCAACCCGACACCACCGACGCGGCGACAAGCGCGGCCAGCACCGCTGCACCCATCCGGCGCGCACGACCGCGACGACTACCGACTTCCCTTTCGCGCATCTGGCCCGGAGCGTCAGATCGCCAGTCGCGCCAGCAGATCCCGCGCCTTCTCCGCGTTCTGCGGATCGCAGAGCACGTCGTAGCGGCCGGCCACCAATTGCATGGTCGAACTGAAATCCCTTGTACCACGCGCCATTGCGTAGGGAACCGCGGAAGTGATCAGTCCGAAGAACACGCCGGCCACCAGACCGGTGATCAGCGCGCCCCAGGCGCCGGCCGAACTGGGACTGAAGAATCCGAGTATTAATCCGATGAACACGCCAAGCCAGGCGCCGCTCAGTACGCCACCACCGAGCACCTTGGTCCACGTCAGCCGGCCGGTGACCCGCTCTACCTGCATCAGGTCGACGCCGACGATGGTTACCTGCTGCACGGGGAACTGCTGATCAGATAGGTAGTCGACGGCCCGCTGCGCCTCGGCGTAGGTGGGATAAGAGCCGACCGGCCAGCCCTTGGGCGGAGTCGGCAGTCCGGGCACCCCGCGTCGACCCGCGCCCGCACCTGACGGCGACGCGCCGGGAACCTGTCCAGGCTGGAAGGGGCTAGTCATCGCTGCTCATTGTGCTCCGCCTTGGCTTTTCTTTCATCCCCAGGTTCATCTCGAGGTTCACCCAGCCCTTCCACCCTATCCAGGCGACCTCCAGGCAACCTGCAAGCAAACACGACGCAGTCGCGACGATGGAAACGGCGCGGCCGCTGCCATCTGCGGAGTCGCTGCCTAGGCTCTCATCCATGGGATCGGTCGACAGGGTTTACGTGGCGCGGCTCGCGCGGATGTTGGTTCTGGGTCCGCTCGGCGAATCGTTCGGGCGCGTCCGCGATGTCGTGATCAGCCTCAGCATCGTCCGCCAACAGCCGCGCGTTCTGGGGCTGGTTGTCGATCTGGCCACCCGGCGCAGCGTTTTCATCCCGATCCTCAGGATCTCCTCGATCGAGCCCAACGCGGTCACGCTCAACACGGGCAGTGTTTCTCTGAGCCAATTCGAGCAGCGGGTGGGAGAGGTGCTGGCTATCGGTCAGGTGCTCGACACCCCGGTTCAGGTCAACGATCCTGAGCTGCCAGAGATGGCCGGCCATGACGTCGCAATCACCGACTTGGGAATCGAGCAGAGCCGAACCCGCGATTGGCTGGTGACCACTGTCGCGGTACGCAGCCAGCGACGGCTGGGACGGCGCGGCCCGGTGCACGTGGTCGACTGGCAAAACGTGCAGGGTTTGACGCCGTCAGCCTTGTCGATGCCAGGCCAGGCGGTGGCACAACTGCTGCATCAGTTCGAGGGACGCCGCGCCGTCGACGTAGCGGACGCCATCCGCGGGCTGCCGCCAAAGCGGCAGTACGACGTGTTCAAGGCCCTCGGCGATGAACGGCTGGCCGACGTTCTGCAAGAGTTGCCCGAGTCGCAGCAGGCCGATGTGTTGTCACAGCTGGGCACCGAACGCGCGGCCGATGTGCTCGAGGAGATGGATCCTGACGACGCCGCCGACGTGCTCGGCATGATGAACCCGACCGATGCCGAGATGTTGCTGACCCGGATGGACCCCGGGGAGTCGGCACCGGTGCGACGGTTACTGAAACACTCCCCCGACACCGCGGGCGGGTTGATGACTTCCGATCCCATCGTGCTGACCGGCGACACCACAGTGGCCGAGGCCCTGGCCCGGGTCCGGGATCCCGATCTCATCACCGCACTGTCGTCAATGGTGTTCGTGACCCAACCACCGACAGCGACGCCCACCGGGCTCTACCTGGGCTGTGTGCACTTGCAACGGCTGCTTCGTGAACCGCCCAGCAGCTCGATCGGCGGAATCACCGACACCGACCTGCTGGCCCTGACCCCAGAGACCCCGCTTGCCACGGTGACCCGCTACTTCGCGGCGTACAACCTGGTCTGCGGGCCGGTTGTCGACGACGAGAACCACCTATTGGGCGCCGTAACCGTGGACGATCTGCTGGATCACCTGCTGCCGCACGACTGGCGTGCGGATGTGCAGGAGCTAGACACCGTCCGCCGCCTCGATGGAACCGGAGCATCCGCGTGAGCAAAACCACGGAACCACGACGGCTGTACACCCCCAAGACATCGCGCGGACTCTCGCTGCGCCTGGACCCCGAGACGGTCGGGCAGAGCACGGAGGCCCTCGCGCGCTTCTTCGGCACCGGCCGCTACCTACTAATCCAGACCGTCATCGTGATCATTTGGATCGCCTTTAATCTGGTCGCGATCGAGCAACGCTTCGACCCTTACCCCTTCATCCTGCTCAATCTGGCCTTCTCCACGCAGGCCGCGTATGCAGCGCCGTTGATTCTGCTGGCCCAGAATCGGCAGGAGAACCGGGACCGCGTCTCGCTGAACGCCGATCGTCGACGCGCCGAGGAGACCAAGGCCGACACCGAGTATCTGGCCCGGGAGCTGGCCGCGCTGCGGCTGGCTGTCGGCGAGGTGGTGACCCGGGAATACCTGCGCGACGAGCTGGAAGAACTGCGCGCTCTGCTAGCCGACCTCCAACCAGAAACCCCGGATCGAGATGCCGTTGGGGCCGGTGACGGCTCGGACCCAACCGCGACGAAATCCGGGTGAGCCCAGTTCCACCATTGCGCCCCTCCCGCCACAGGGGTTATGTATGGTGATCTAGTTCACGAACGTTAACAACAGGTTATTTCCTGACCGCCTTATCTTTGAGGACAGTCGAGTGCGCATTGGGGGACGTCGGGGTGCACGCCCGGCCGCCGCGGCGGATCGGAAGCGGACGCCCCACGCAACGCGGTCGCCGGCATTCGGCCCGTTGTTCTGCATAGCCCTGGTTGTCCCGTTGGTATTCGCGAGCGCCGTCGGCGGCGCGGGACCCACCATGCCTGGCGCGGCACCCACAACGCGCGGAGATACGCCGGCAGTTCATACGGCCATTACGCCTGTCGCCGCGGTTTCGCCCTCCGTCCCCGATCTGTCCGGCCCGGTTGTCATCCCGATGCAGCGTCCGCCGGCCGACTTCCGCGTCGCTCAAGGCGCATTGTCGGCGCCGCCGTCGGCGATGATCGTGAATGCGCCGGGCGCGCTGGGCATTCCGATGATCGCGCTGTCCGCCTACCGCAATGCCGAACAGAAAATGGCCGTCGCCGCGCCTGGCTGCGGGATCAGCTGGAACGTGCTGGCCGGGATCGGACGCATCGAGTCGGGCCACGCGGGCGGCGGCGCAGTCGACGCCCACGGCACCGCGGTACGCCCGATTTACGGTCCCATGCTGGACGGCACGTTGCCCGGTAACGAGGTGATCGCCTCTGGCAGCGCCGGCAGTCGCCCGACGTACGCGCGGGCAATGGGGCCGATGCAGTTCTTACCGGGCACCTGGGCGCGTTACGCCTCCGACGGCGACGGCGACGGCGTAGCCGATCCACAGAACCTCTTCGACGCCACGCTGGCGGCAGCCCGCTACCTGTGCAGCGGCGGCCTCAACCTGCGCGACCCGTCGCAGGTCCTGGCCGCGATCCTGCGTTACAACAACTCGATGTCGTATGCCCAGAACGTGCTGGGCTGGGCCTCGGCCTACGCCACTGGCGTCGTCCCGGTCGACCTGCCGCCGATCACCGGGGCGCCGCCTCCGCTTGGCGATGCCCACGACGAGCATCCTGAGGGACTGGGCCCCGGCCTACCGCTGAACATCATGGGCGTGCCGATGAGCGACCCATTGGCGCAGATACCGATGATCGACCTCACTCAGTCTCAGCTGCCCAGTCAGTCGCCGATGTTCCCCTGGATGACCCCGACCACGCCGCCGCAGTCGCAGACGCAGCTGCCCGGCTGCACCCTGATCTGCATCGACGCACAGAGCCAGCCGCCCGGGGCGCCCGCGCCAGGGCTGAGCCCGCCGTCGGCTTTTCCACCACCCGCATTCCCGCCGCCGATGGGACTTCCGCCGGCCCCGCCCGCGGATGCACCACCCCCAGATCCGCTGGCCGTCCTACCCGGTGGTCCTCCGCCGGACGCACCGCCGGCCGGCCAGGCGCCAGCACCCCCCCAACCCTCGCCATCACCCAAGCCGCACCTGCATTAGTCGCCGAGCGTAGACACACAGCGAAAAGTCCGGCCGGAAAACGCGGTGCGCTTACGTTGACGCCCTCGATGCAACCTGCCAGCCGGCGAAACCGCCGAGCCGCCTACACTCGGCGGTAATGTCCCGTCATGAAACCGCCGAGCTGACCTCCGCTATCCGCACCGCACTGGCAAAGGTGATCGACCCCGAACTGCGGCGTCCCATCACCGAACTCGGAATGGTCAAAGACGTCGAGGTCGGACGCGACGGCAGCGTGCTTGTCACGGTCAACCTGACCACCGCCAGCTGCCCGAAGAAGACCGAGATCACCGACCGCGTCAGCGAAGTCGTCGCCGATGTCCCCGGCACCGGCGCGGTGAAGGTCCTACTGGACGTCATGAACGACGAGCAGCGCACCGAGTTGCGTAAGCAGTTGCGTGGCGACGCCCGCGAACCCGTCATCCCGTTCGCCCAGCCCAGCTCACTGACCCGGGTCTATGCCGTGGCATCCGGCAAAGGCGGGGTCGGAAAGTCCAGCGTCACAGTCAATCTCGCCGCCGCGATGGCGGCACGAGGCGTGTCGGTCGGCGTGCTCGACGCCGACATCCACGGCCATTCCATCCCCCGGATGATGGGCACCACCGACCGGCCCACTCAGGTCGAGTCGATGATCCTGCCGCCCATCGCCCACGAGGTGAAGGTCATCTCGATCGCCCAGTTCACCGAGGGCAATACGCCCGTGGTGTGGCGCGGGCCGATGTTGCACCGGGCATTGCAGCAGTTCCTGGCCGACGTGTACTGGGGCGACCTGGACGTGCTCCTGCTCGACCTGCCGCCCGGAACGGGCGACATCGCCATCTCGGTCGCTCAGCTGATCCCGAACGCGGAAATCCTGGTGGTGACCACACCCCAACTGGCCGCCGCCGAAGTCGCCGAACGGGCCGGCAGCATCGCGCTGCAGACCCGCCAACGCATCGTCGGCGTGGTAGAGAACATGGCGGGACTCGCGCTGCCGGACGGCTCAACGCTGAACGTATTCGGCGAGGGCGGCGGCCGGCAGGTCGCCGAGCGGCTGTCGCGGGCGATGGGGGCCGACGTGCCGCTGCTGGGCCAGATCCCGCTGGATCCCGCACTGGTGGCCGCCGGCGACGCGGGCGTACCGATCGTGCTCAGCGCACCGGACTCCGCGGTGGGCAAGGAATTGCTCAGCATCGCCGACAGCTTGTCGTCGCGACGGCGCGGACTGGCCGGCATGTCGCTGGGACTGGACCCGACCAAGCACTAAGCCTGCCGTCTCGATCTAGGTCGCGTCCGTATCGAAGGGGGCCGGGCCTCCGGCGGGTCGTTCAGCTGCAGCCGCCCCAGGTTGTGGCGCGGGCGTCGGGTTAGTCGAACCGGTCCCGTTCGGCGTCCCATAAACCGGGGGGCCCGGCTTGTCGAAGCTCCCGGTGAATATCGAGTCGTCGCCGTCCAGCAGGTGCTTGGTCAGCGCGGCGCGCGGCGTCATACCCCGCAGCTTTTGCAGCTCGCTGAGCGGGCCGCGCAGATCGTCGAACTCGGGTCCGATGTCCTCGCGCAGCTGGCTGGTCACCCCGCTGAGGTAATCACGCGCCTGCCGCAGCGCGGTCGACGTCCAGCGGATGGCGCCCGGAAGTCGTTCCGGGCCAAGGACTACGAGTCCGACCACGACGAGGACCCCCATGTGCTCCCAGCTCAGGCTGCCGAACATCTAGCCGGTATCTGCGTCTGGTTTCACCGTCAGCGTGACGTGCCGGCCATCGCGGACCACCTCTATCGGGGCGTCCTGGCCAATCGCCAATTGCCGCACGGCGACGACGAACTCGTCGGCGTCGGCGACCTTACGGCTGCCGACCTTGACTATCACGTCGTTTTCCAGGATCCCGCCCTTCTGCGCCGGGCTTCCCGCCTTCACGTTGGCGACCTGGGCGCCCGACGCGATCGCGTTGCTCACCGACCGGGTGCTGATGCCCAGCGTCGGGTGCACGATCTTGCCGTCTTTGATCAACGTCTGCGTGACCTGCTTCACCTCGTTGACCGGAATCGCAAAACCCAGCCCACTCGCGCTGTCCGACAACGACTTCCCTGCGGTATTGATACCGATCACCTGGGAATTCATGTCGATCAGCGGGCCACCGGAGTTGCCGTGGTTGATCGAGGCGTCGGTCTGGATGGCGTCGATGACGGTGTCTGTGTCAGAGCCCTCCCCCGATAGGGGGACCGGGCGGTGCAGCGCACTGATGATGCCGTGGGTCACCGTGCTGCGCAGCCCCAGCGGCGCGCCCGCGGCCAGCATCTCGTCACCGACGCGCACCTTGTCCGAATCGCCCAACTGGGCCACGCTGAGATTGTCAACGTTGTCGACCTTGAGCACGGCCAGGTCGGTCTTGGGGTCACGGCCAACCAGGTTTGCGGGCACTTCCTTGCCATCGTTGAAAACCACGGTGGTCTTGAACTGGCTGGGGTTGTTGGCCGCTTCGGAAATGACGTGATTGTTGGTGACGATGTAGCCGCGGCCGTCGATGACGACGCCCGAACCCTGCATGCCCTCTTGGTCACTCTTTGATTCGACGGTCACCACGGCACCGGCGGTCGCGGCCGCCACCTTGGCGAACCGGCCAGCCGGCAATTCGGTGTTGCCGGGGGTCGACAGTGTCACCTTCGAGGTGGTGAAAGCCTCGACGACTTCGGCCGTCTTGCGACCGATCACCCCGCCGAGGGTGCCGATGAGCAGTGCGATCAGCAGCAAGACGGCCAGGGCGAGGTAGGAGACTCTGCCGCCGAACAGCACATCGCGCACGCCCAGCTTGCCGCTGTAGCCCGGTGCGGTCTCGGGCGTCGACGGGGCCACTGCGGGAGATCCCAGAGCGACGGCCGCGGCGGGATCCCGCCAGGGATCGTCCGGCTCGTCCGCGCCGGCCCCATTTTTCTCGGCGGCCAGCGCGTCGGCATCGACGGGATGGCGTTGCAGCGAGTCGTCGGTTCCGTCGGGACGGCTGAACGCCTCCTGCAGGACCGGGTCGGCAGGTTGATCATGGGGCCTGAATTCACCCTGGTCCCGGTACTTCGGCGGGCGCACTCGCTCCGCGACAAACGACCCCTGCAGCCCGTCAGGGCGACCGAACGCCTGCCGCGATGCGGCGTCCACCGGTGGCCTCGAAATGGGGCGCGGCGCCAGCCGAGGTCGGCTGTTTTCGCCGCTGTCGTTGCCGTTGTCGGAGGTCACGTAATCCTCTTCAAATCCTCGTCTGAGTTGCTCTGGAGACAGGCCTGGTAATTGGGCGATAGACCGGCGCGGCGTTGTCCGTGTCCACCCTAGTATCCACGGTTACGTGCTGGTCGGCCCAAACTAGCGGCGCTTACGCGGGTCGCGCTGGTCGCGGTCGGGGAAGCGTTCGGATATTGACTCGGCCGGTGGTGTTGTCAGATCGTCGGGCGAACAGTGCGGGATCGCCGACAACATCCCGAGCAGCGCGCTGGGGATCCGGATCGGGTGGGAGTCGCGCAGCGCGGCCCGGGCCCGGCTCTGATCGTCGACCTCGATCGCGCAGTCAGCGCACAGCGAAAGGTGGTGCGCGGCGCGCAGGTGCGCGTTCATCCGCAGCTCACCGTCGACGAACGCCGCGATGGCCTCAGTGGACAGGTGTTCGGTGGAACCGAACTGCCGCGGAGCACCCACCGGCGCGTCGCTCTGGGAGGCGAACTGGGCGGGGAGCCAGCCGAACGCGCGTCGGAACACTTGCCCTCGGTCGGCCATCACCCGCTCCTTTCGCAGCCACCCATAATTCGAATGTAGCGCGATTCAACCCCAGTTCCCCGCCGCTTTCTCGGCAAAACCGGCAAAAACTCGGGATTTTTGGTGAACTAAGCCGACTTGGCGTACGGGATACGCTCGCCGTGCTCGGAGTGCGCGGCCAGATAATCGCGCAGCGCCTGACGTCCGCGGTGGATGCGGCTGCGGACGGTGCCCAGCTTTACGCCCAGGGTGGCACCGATCTCCTCGTACGACAGCCCCTCGATGTCGCAGAGAACAACCGCCGCACGAAACTCAGGCGGCAGCGAGTCCAGCGCGGCCTGCAGGTCGGGCCCAAGCCGCGAGTCGTGGTAGATCTGCTCCGGGTTGGGCTCGTCGGCCGGCACCCGGTCGTAGTCGTCGGGCAGTGCTTCCATCCGGATGCGGGCACGCCGACGCACCATGTCAAGGAACAGGTTCGTGGTGATGCGGTGCAGCCAGCCTTCAAAGGTGCCCGGCTGGTAGTTCTGTACCGACCGGAAGACCCGGATGAAGGTTTCCTGGGTCAGGTCCTCGGCGTCTTGCGGGTTGCCGGCGAGACGATACGCCAGCCGATACACCCGGTCAGCGTGCTGACGCACCAACTCGTCCCATGACGGCATGGTCGCCAAGTCGCCCGTCGCGTCGAACACCGCGGTGCCCTGCAACGCGTCCGAAGTTTCTACCCATTCGTCGTCAGGGCATAACTGGGGATGCGACATGCTGGTCGGGTTTAAAACGGTGGTGGTAATAGGGTCCTCCGGGTTTGCCGTGCCAAAGCTTGGTTCTTCATCGGCGGGAACACGATGTTGCCAGCGTGTATTCCCCGAAGCACTCCCCGACCAAACCCCTCCGCGTTCCATAGGGATACGGTCGCGCACTGGCGTATGGGCGACATAGGAGCAAACTGAGGTTTGGCTGAGAAACCTTATCGTTACCTACGCTGTGCAGGAGATATCGCATCCGTGGTGACAATTGTCGCGGTCGATCTTCCGGGCGTGTCATAAGCGTCCGGCCAAGCGCGCCTGACCACCCGCAACGCGAATTGGACCTACGCTGCGGATATGGACAGCGCCGACAAAACCTCTGCGCAGGCTGCCCCCACTCGAGCAGAACTAATGGCAGCGCACGCCGAGGGTTCCATTTCTGAAGACGCGATCCTGGCCAGTGCCCGCGAGCGCGCCGTCGACATCGGCGCCGGTGCGGTGACGCCGGCCGTCGGGGCGCTGTTGAGCTTGCTGACCAAGCTCAGCGGAGGCAAGGCCGTCGCCGAGGTGGGAACCGGCGTGGGCGTCAGCGGACTCTGGCTGTTGTCGGGCATGAGTGACGACGGCGTGTTGACCACCATCGACATCGAGCCGGAGTATCAGCAGCTGGCCAAGGCGGCATTCGCCGAGGCTGGCATCGGCGCGTCGCGCACCAGGCTGATCGGTGGCCGCGCCCAGGAGGTGCTCACCCGTCTCGCCGACGACTCTTATGACCTGGTGTTCATTGACGCCGATCCGATCGATCAGCCGGATTACGTCGTCGAAGGCGTTCGGCTGCTGCGATCCGGCGGCATCATCGTCGTGCACCGGGCAGCACTCGGCGGGCGGGCCGGCGATCCCGCCGCACGCGACGCCGAGGTTACGGCGGTCCGCGAGGCCGCCCGGCTCATTGCCGAGGACGAGCGGCTCACTCCTGCTCTGGTTCCGCTGGGCGACGGGGTGCTGGCCGCCGTTCGCGATTAGTTCCCCGGCGCGCCTCAGGTACCGGTGACGGCGTCGACCAAGGTCTGGGTGACCGCGAAGGGGAAGCGGACTGTCGCATCGACTACGCCGTTAACACCGTCCCGAACCGAATTCACGATCGTCGCCGGATCGCCGGTGAACAGGGCGCCCGTGATATCGCCGACCGCGAATTGCGGCGCCGTGATGAAATCACGGACGTCGACGAATAGCTGGGTCGGCAATGACGCCTTCGGGACGGGCACGCCGTCCCAACTTTCCATCGTCCAGCCGGTCTGGGGGCTGCCCTGCAGCACGACGACACCGGTGTTCGGCAGCGAGTGGGTCAGCATGAGCAACGGATCGGGGTTGTTGACGGTCATCAGCGTCCCGGTCTCGATCGCCAGTGCGCTGGAGAACGACACGTCGGTGATGTAGCCGTTCGCGCTAACGACCGGGTTAGCCAAGGCCGTGCTGTACATGGTTTGCATCGCACTGTGGAAGTTCTGGAAGAAAACCACCCCGTTGGGGTCGGCGGAGAGCGGGGCCAGCATTGGCACTATCGGGAGTCCGAGAGTCCATGTGAGCGGGCCGACGATGTAGAGGATCCCCGCGGGGAGCTGGCCTAATCCTTGGAAAAGACCGGCGTCGATCTCGTTGAGACCGCCCAGCGACTGCGGGGTCATCCCCAGCATCCCCGCCAACGGCGCGGCAGTCTGCTGCGTCCTGGTCAATTGCGAGTCGAAGATCCCGGCGAAGGGGCGCTGCGGCGCGAGGACGTTGGCGATGTTGTGCGCCTCTTGCTGGCCCAGCGCATTGAGTGGAGCACCGGGTATGGCGGTGTCGATGAGGTTCATCGCGTTCGGATCAGTCTGGCCGTGCCGCACGAAGTCGATCTGGATGGTCGGTCCGCTGGTGGTCGTGGTGGTTGGGCCGCCCGTACCAATGAGCAACCCGCCATAGCCGGTGGCCCCGCCCGCTCCCGCGGCGAGGCCGGAGCCGCCAGCCCCGCCGTGGCCGCCGTCGCCGAACAACAAGGCCTGGCCACCGGCCCCGCCGGCGCCCCCAATACCTACTGGGAAAGCTCCGCCCGCCCCGCCGAGGCCCCCATTGCCCATCAACACGCCACCGACGCCGCCCACGCCGCCGGCACCACCGGCCCCGCCGGCACCACCGGTGCCGCCGTTTCCGATCAACCCGGCATTCCCGCCCCTGCCGCCCACAGCCCCCGTTCCGGCGGTCTGGTTATAGCCGGCCCCGCCGTCGCCGAACAGCAACCCACCGGCGCCGCCATTGGGCGATCCGGCCGTTCCGGCCACGCCGTTGCCGATCAGATCACGCCCCAACAGCACGTGCGTGGGTCCGTTGATGATTGGGTCCAGCGTCTGGCCGAATGCGCTGGTGATCCACGCTTGGCCGATAGCGTGGACCGGGCTATAGACGACCGTCTGGAACCCGGCGGCGACGAATGAATCCAGTGCAGCCAGGGGAGCCGCGGCTGCGCCGCCGCCAAGTAGTGTGCTCTCCAGCCCCCAAGCGATGGACGTCTCGGTAGCCGCGTACGACACCGCCGCCGCGTGCAAGTTGACCACGAAATGCTCGTAATACGTCGATGCCTGGGCGGCCGCCGCCTGATACGTCTGGGCGTGCGCGCTGAACAGCGCCGCAATCTCCGCCGACACCTCGTCGGCGCCCGCCGCAGCCAGCTGAGTCGTCGGGATCGCCGCGGCCAGATTGCCGCTGGTCACCGCCGAACCGATCTGTGCCGCGCCTGCCGTGTGCGCCTCGAATACGTCCAGAGCTACCAGAACAGATGACATTCGCCTACTCCACGTTGAGTGATTGGGTCCGCGCCATCATGGCACTCAACTCCGAAAAAAGAGCGGAAATCGAACCCGGACAGATTGTTTGGCGACGTCAGATGGCGAGATCGTGATTCACGTCTTATTAGCGCTTGACGGTTGCTGAACACTGGTTTAATGTACTGAACATGCGTTCAGCCGACTTGACCGCAACCGCCCGGATCCGCGACGCGGCCATCGAGCAGTTCGGACAGCACGGCTTCGGAGTGGGGTTACGCACCATCGCCGAAGCCGCCGGGGTAAGCGCCGCGCTGGTCATCCACCACTTCGGTTCCAAGGAAGGCCTGCGCAAAGCCTGTGACGACTACGTCGCCGAAGAGATCCGCAGCGGCAAGTCCGAAGCGATGCAGTCCAACGACCCGGCCAGCTGGCTCGGGCAGCTGGCCGAGATCGAGTCGTACGCGCCACTGACCGCCTACCTGGTGCGCAGCCTGCAGGCCGGCGGCGAGCTGGCGATGTCGATGTGGCACACGATGATTGAAAACGCCGAAGATTACTTCGCAGAGGGAGTCCAGGCCGGCACCATCAAACCCAGTCGGGATCCGCACGCCAGGGCCAAGTACCTGGCCATCACGTCGGGCGGCGGGCTGCTGCTTTATCTGCAAATGCATGAAAACCCAACGGATCTGCGGGTGGTCCTGCGTGACTACGCCCGCGACATGGTGCTGCCCGCCCTCGAGATCTACACCGAGGGCCTGATGGCCGATCGCACCATGTTTGACGCCTTTCTAGCCGCGAACGATCAAGGAGGATCGCATGGAGAATGACATCGAGATTCATGGTCTGACCAAGAACTTCGGCACGGTGCGGGCGCTGGACGGACTTGACCTGACCGTGCGTACCGGAGAAGTGCACGGCTTCCTCGGACCGAACGGCGCCGGCAAGTCCACCACCATCCGCATCCTGTTGGGACTGGTGAAAGCCGACAGCGGCAGCGTGCGGCTGCTGGGCGGCGACCCATGGACCGAAGCCGTCGAGTTGCACCGCCAAATCGCTTACGTACCAGGAGACGTCACGTTGTGGCCCTCGTTAACGGGGGGCGAGACCATTGACCTGTTGGCCCGCATGCGCGGCGGCATCGACGGGAAACGTCGCACCGAGCTGCTCGAGCGCTTCGATCTCGACCCACACAAGAAGGCACGTACGTATTCCAAGGGCAACCGCCAAAAGGTCTCCCTGATCTCGGCCTTCTCGTCGCAGGCCGGGCTGCTGCTTTTGGATGAACCGAGTAGCGGCCTGGATCCGTTGATGGAGAACGTGTTCCAGCAATGTGTCGGTGAGGCGCGCGACCGGGGCGTCACGGTCCTATTGTCCAGCCACATCCTGGCCGAAACCGAGGCTCTGTGCGAACGGGTTACCATCATCCGGGCCGGCAAGACCGTCGAGAGCGGTTCACTGGACTCGATGCGGCATCTCAGCCGCACCTCGATCAGGGCCGAAATGACCGGCGATCCGGGCGATCTCACCCGGATTCGAGGGGTGGAGGACGTCAGCGTCGACGGCAACACGGTGCGCGCCCAGGTCGACAGCGAAAGCCTCGGCGGAACTCATCAGGGTGCTCGGCGACGCCGGGGTGCGCAGCCTGAGCAGCCAGCCGCCGACGCTCGAGGAGCTGTTCCTGCGCCACTACAGCACCGCGGAGGTCTCGGCGTCATGAGCACCGCAACCCTGGATCAGTCGCGCCCCGGGGCGGGGCCCGCGCCGCGACACGGTTCGAACTTCTCCGGGACGCTCGGCATGCTGCGGCTTTACCTGCGCCGCGACCGAATCTCGTTGCCGCTGTGGGTGTTCCTGCTGTCGATACCGCTGGCCACCGTCTACGTCGGAAGCATCGAAAAGGTCTACCCCACCCAGGCCACCCGCGCCGCGTTCGCGGCCTCCATCATGGCCAGCCCCGCCCAACGCGCACTCTACGGGCAGGTCTACAACGACAGCCTTGGGGCGGTCGGCATATGGAAAGCCGGGATGTTCCACCTGCTGATCGCCGTGGCCGTCATCCTCACCGTGATCCGGCACACCCGCGGCGACGAGGAAACCGGCCGGACCGAGCTGATGGACTCAACCGCAATCGGCCGGTATGCCGGCCTCAGCGCGGCGCTGCTGATGTCGTTCGTGGCATCAATCGCCACCGGAGCGATCGGCACCGCCGGCCTGCTCACCACCAGCGTTCCGCCCGGCGGATCAATCGCTTTCGGAGCGGCGCTCGCCGGCTCGGGCCTGGTGTTCACCGCGGTCGCCGGGATAGCCGCGCAGCTGTCCCCGAGCGCACGGTTCGCGCGCGGCGCCGCGTTCGCCGTGTTGGGCGCCGCGTTCACGCTGCGCGCCATCGGCGATGCCGGGGATGGCACGCTGTCGTGGCTCTCTCCGCTTGGGTGGTCGCTGCAAGTCAGGCCCTACGCGGGCGATCACTGGTGGGTGCTGCTGCTACACCTGACGACGACGGCCGTGCTCACCGCGGTGGCGTATCGGCTACTCGCCGGGCGCGACGTCGGCGCCGGACTCATCGCCGAACGCGCCGGTCCCGGCGCCGCCTCGACGGCGCTGGGCAACGCCTTCGGGCTCGCCTGGCGACTCGACCGAGGCTCCCTACTGGTGTGGAGCGCCGGCCTGTGCATGTACGGCCTGCTGATGGGCAGTGTGGCGAACGGCATCGGTGACGAGCTGGGCGACAGCACCGTCGCACGCGACATCGTTGCACGGATGGGCGGCACCAGCGCTCTCGAAGAGGCGTTTATCGCGGTGGCGTTCACCATGCTGGGCATGATGGCCGCCGCATTCACCGTCTCCCTCACATTGCGGCTGCACCAGGAAGAGTCCGCGCAACGAGCCGAGACGACGCTGGCCGGTGCGGTCTCCCGAACTCGCTGGCTGGCAAGCCATCTGGCGACGGCGTTGATCGGGTCGGCGATGGCGCTGCTGATCGCCGGAGCGGCGGCGGGACTCGTCTACGGCATCGCCGCCGGTGACGTCGCCGGCAAGCTGGGCGCCGTCGTCGGCACCGCCGCCGCGCAACTGCCGGCGGTCTGGCTGCTGTCCGCCGTGACGGTGGCGGTGTTCGGTCTCGCGCCACGATTCACACCGGTGGCGTGGGGCGTGTTGGTCGGCTTCGTCGCCTTGTATCTGATTGGTTCGCTGGCCGGGTTCCCCCAGTGGTTGCTCGATCTCGAACCGTTCGCGCACATCCCGCGGGTCAGCTCGGGCGCCTTCACCGCCGTGCCGTTACTGTGGCTATTGGGGATGGACACGGCGCTGACCGCGTTGGGAATCGTCGCTTTCAGACGCCGCGATCTGCGTTGCTAGGGGAGAAATGAACACGGGTTTCAAGTTGGTGATGTCGAGCCTGATCGGGCTTTTGCTACTCGGCGTGACCGTGTTCTGGCCGGCCGGCACCTTCGACTATTGGCAGGCATGGGTTTTCGTCTCCGTGTTCACCGCGACGACGATCGTGCCCACGATCTATCTGGGCCGGTCCGACCCGGCGGTATTGCAGCGACGCATGCATGGTGGGCCCACGGCCGAGGGCAGGCCGATTCAGAAGGTCATCATCGTCGGCGCGTTTCTGGGCCTCGTCGGGATGGTCGTAGTCAGCGCTCTCGACCATCGGTTCGGCTGGTCGACGGTGCCTGCGGCGGTGTCCGTACTCGGTGATCTTCTGGTGGTGGCCGGCCTCGGTATCGCCATGCTGGTGATCGTCCAGAACCGATACGCCGCGGCAACCGTCACTGTCGAGGCGGACCAGAAACTGACGTCCACCGGTCTCTACACACTCGTGCGCCATCCGATGTATGTGGGAAACCTTGTGATGATGGTGGGCATACCGCTGGCGCTCGGGTCCTACTGGGGGCTGGTCTTCCTGATTTCGGGCGTTCTGGCGCTGGTGTTGCGGATCCTCGACGAGGAGCAGTTACTCATCCACGAGTTGCGCGGATACCGCGAATACCGGCAGAACGTGCGCTACCGCCTGGTCCCCCACGTCTGGTAGCCGCCCAGACCGCCCGAGCAGACAAAGAATCGCCCATTTCGAAAGTGGGCGATTCTCTGTCTGCTCGCGGAAAGTGGGGTGAGCTAGATCCAGATGCCCTTGCCCACCGCGACAACGCCACCGGCGCTGATCGCGAAGCGTTCCCGATCCTTCTCCAGATCGACTCCGACCATCTCGCCCGGCCCCACGACGACGTTCTTGTCCAGAATCGCGTGCCGCACCACCGCGCCGCGGCCGACCCGAACGCCCGGCATGATCACGCTGCCCTCGACGATGGCCCCGTCGTCGACCACGACATTGGAAGACAGCACCGAGTTGCGCACCGATGCCGCCGAGATGATGCTGCCGGCGCCCACCACCGACTCCTGCGCGGAGCCGCCGTTGACGAACTTGGCCGGCGCAAGGTGCTCCGAGGCGCCAAGGATTGGCCAGCGCCTGTTGTAGAGGTTAAAGACCGGATGCACCGAGACCAAGTCCATGTGCGCGTCATAGAACGCGTCCAGTGTCCCGACGTCCCGCCAGTAGGCCTTGTCGCGTTCGGTCGCGCCCGGCACCTCGTTGTCGGAGAAGTCGTACACCGCGGCCAGCCCGTCGGCCACCAACTGCGGGATGATGTCGCCGCCCATGTCATGGTCCGAGTGGTCGTTGTCGGCGTCGGCGCGGATCGCGTCGATGAGCACCTTGGTGGTGAAGATGTAGTTGCCCATCGAGGCAAACGTCGTATCGGGGTCGTCGTGCGTCCCAGGCGGCTCCAGCGGCTTCTCCACGAAGCTGCGGATGCGACCGGAGTCGTCGGAGTCGATGCAACCGAATGCGTGCGCCTCGGAGCGCGGAACCCGGATCCCGGCCACCGTTGCTCCGGCTCCGCTGTCGATGTGGAACCGGACCATCTGCTCGGGGTCCATCCGGTAGACGTGATCCGCGCCGAAAACCACTATGTAGTCGGGGTCTTCGTCGTAGATCAGGTTGAGCGATTGATGGATCGCGTCGGCGGAGCCGGTGTACCAGCGCGGGCCGAGCCGCTGCTGCGCCGGCACCGGGGTGATGTACTCGCCGGCCAGCCCGGACAGCCGCCAGTTCTGCGAAATGTGGCGGTCCAGCGAATGCGACTTGTATTGAGTGAGAACGCAGATCCTCAAGTAACGGGCGTTGACCAGATTGGAGAGCACGAAGTCGATCAATCGATAGGCGCCTCCGAAGGGAACCGCGGGTTTGGCCCGGTCCGCGGTCAGCGGATAAAGCCGCTTGCCCTCACCACCGGCCAGGACAATGCCCAGCACGTGTGGTGGCGCATCCCTCATGGCACAAACCTATCCGCAGCCGCGACCGTCTGCCAGCAGGCCCGCCGCAATGGGCCGCGTTCTGACGGGCTCTGTCAAGGTATTTGGTCCGGTCCGACGTTTCCCGTGGCCGCCACCACATTATCCGCCCCGACTCGCGGGACGCATCGTTTGCGAACTACGGTGCCCTGTATGCGGGTGGCGATGATGACGCGGGAATACCCACCAGAGGTATACGGCGGGGCCGGCGTACACGTCACCGAACTGGTCGCGCAACTGCGCCGGCTGTGCGCGGTCGACGTGCACTGCATGGGCGCACCGCGCCCGGGCGCCTTCGCGCATCAGCCCGACCCGCGGTTCCACGGGGCCAACGCAGCAATGTCCACCCTGTCGGCCGATCTGGTGATGGCCAACGCCGCGTCGGCGGCCACCGTCGCGCATTCGCACACCTGGTACACCGGCATGGCCGGGCATCTGGCCGCGCTGCTCTACGACATCCCCCATGTCCTGACCGCCCATTCGCTCGAGCCGCTGCGCCCGTGGAAGGCCGAGCAACTCGGTGGCGGCTACCGGGTATCGACGTGGGTGGAGCACACCGCGGTACTGGCCGCGGACGCCATCATCTCGGTCAGCGCCGGGATGCGCGAGGACATCCTGCGGGTCTACCCCACCCTGGATCCGAACCTCGTGCACGTCATCCGCAACGGGATCGACACCGATGTCTGGTATCCGGCCGAGCCGGTGCGCACCGGGTCGGTGCTGGCCGAGCTGGGGGTCGATCCCAACCGGCCCACCGTTGCGTTCGTCGGGCGGATCACCCGGCAGAAGGGTGTCGAACACCTGGTGGCCGCCGCGCACCAATTCCACCCCGACGTGCAGTTGGTGCTGTGCGCCGGCGCGCCCGACACTACCGGAGATAGCCGACGAGGTGCGTTCGGCGGTGGCCGGATTGGCCCGCAATCGCACGGGCGTGTTCTGGGTCCGGGAGATGCTTCCCAGCGGGAAGTTACGTGAAATACTCTCGGCCGCAAATGTTTTCGTGTGCCCGTCGGTGTACGAGCCGCTGGGCATCGTGAACCTAGAGGCGATGGCGTGCGGCACCGCGGTGGTCGCCTCCGACGTAGGCGGCATACCCGAGGTGGTCGCCGACGGAATCACCGGGTCGCTGGTGCACTACGACGCCGACGATCCGAGTCGGTTACCAGGCGAGACTGGCCGGGGCTGTCAACGAGTTGATCGCCGACCCGGAACGGGCGGATCGTTACGGCCGTGCGGGCCGCCAGCGCTGCATCGAGGAATTCTCGTGGGCCCAAGTTGCCGAGCAGACGCTCGAGATCTACCGAAAGGTGTGCGCCTAGCCGGTCCAGCCCGGCTACCCCGTATTCAGGCCCCGGCAAACTTCCGCTCGGCCGTTCTTCGCCGACTCAGCCGGTAACACCCTTGAGCTCGTCACCCAACGCGGCGGCCTCGTCGGGCGTCAACTCCACGACGAGTCGGCCGCCGCCCTCAAGTGGTACCCGCATAACGATGCCGCGCCCCTCCTTTGTTGCCTCCAGAGGACCGTCTCCGGTCCGGGGCTTCATCGCCGCCATCGAGTGCTCCCTCCAGATTCACGCTGGCCCGCTTTCACGGACTTGGTCGGCGCCGAGCACGCCCCGCCGGCGGATTCCCAGCCATACCCGACATTGAACTGCCAAATCACCCCCCTATTGTTCCCTATCCGACTGAGTAGATGTACCAGACCCGCTTGTCTGGCCTCATCGGGTTGCTCGCGGGCCCTCGAAGATCGGGGTCACCGTCGTTTACGACACCCAGCAATCGCGAATATGGTCATCGACCATTCCGGTCGCCTGCATCAGCGCATATGCGGTGGTGGGCCCGACGAAGCGGAAGCCGCGCCGTTTCAGTTCGCGCGCCATCGCCTTAGATTCTTCGCTGGTCGAGGGGATTTCGGATGAATCGGCGGGCCGGGGCCGCGGCGGCGGCGCAAACGACCACAGCAGCTCGGACAGATCTTCGGATCCCAGTTCGGCGGCCACGCGCGCGTTGCCGATCGTCGCCTCAATCTTTGCCCGGTTGCGGACGATTCCCTCGTCAGCCATCAGCCGTTGCACATCGGCATCGGTGAAGCGGGCAACTTTTTCGATGTCGAACCCGGAGAAGGCACGCCGAAAATTCTCCCGCTTGCGCAGGATGATCAACCACGACAGGCCGCTCTGAAAGGCCTCGAGGCTCATGCGCTCGAACAACGCCAGCCGGCCATGCAACGGACGGCCCCACTCCTGATCGTGATAGTTGCGGTACAGGTCGAAATCCGGCCCTGGCCGGCCATTCGCCCAGCCGCAGCGCACCAATCCGTCATCGCTCACGTCTTTTCCTGACGATCCTCGCTACCCGCAGGTTCCGCGGCATCCGGTTCGGTTTGGGCGGCCGCCAGCTGACCGCGCAAGGCCTCAAGCTCGCGGGCGAGCCGGTCGAGCACCCAGTCCACCTCGCTGACCTTGTATCCGCGCAATACCTGGGTGAACTTGACGGCGTCTACGTCGGCGCCGGTGACACCGAATGCGGGCAGTACCGTCGCCGTCGTCCCCCGCGGCAGGGGCGGCAACTGCTCGCCCCGGCCGAACAGCAGGCTCGCCGCGGCGAACAGCACGATCGCCACCAGCACCAACACCACCAGGTAGAGCAACACCAACGCCACGCAAACGATATTGCCCTATACCGCCGACAGCCCGGTGATCAGCGTGGGCGCAACCCGTTCATCGGTGGCCGGTCCAGCAGCGACACCGGCGAAGTGTGTTGGGTGTAGCCACAACCGTCGGGGCCATCCGCGAAAAACTGGGTCAACTCGACGCCGGAATCGGAGATCCCACACCGCGACAACAAGGTGGCGATGACCTGCCGGCTCATAGCGCCCAGCGCGGCCAGTGGCCGGTTGCGGTGGGCTCGCACACCGAGGTTGACCTGCGCAATCGCATCCAGGCCCAACCGGTCGAAGGTGTCGATCAGAATGCCGATCTCGACTCCGTAGCCGGGGGCGAACGGCAGCGCCGTCAGCAATTCCCGGGTGGCCGCGTACTCGCCACCGAGGGGCTGCAAGATGCAGCCCAGCTCCGGCCGCAGCGCCGCGAGCAGCGGCCGGGCCACCAGCTCGGTCACCCGCCCGCCACCGGTGGAGCCCGCACCGCCGCCCATCTCGCCGATATCGCTGACACCGTCGGCCTCGTGAACCATCAGGGGCCGTCGGTAGACGCTCTTGACCAGGTGGATCCCGTCGCCGGTGAGCAGCGGGTCGACCAGCCATGGCACGAACATCGGGTGCGGGTCGATCAGATCCGCGTCGATGAACACCACAATGTCTCCGCTGGTGGCCGCGAGTGAGCGCCACAACACCTCGCCCTTACCGGGAAGCGTCGGCACCTCAGGCAGCGCTTGTTCACGGCTGATGACACGGGCACCGGCCGCGATGGCGCGGATCTCGGTGTCGTCCGTTGAGCCGGAATTCAGCACGATGAGCTCGTCAACCAACCCCCCAGAATCCCTGACCAGCGGCGAGATGCTGTCGATCACCGATTCGATGGTTTCTTCCTCGTCGAGGGCGGGCAGCACCACGGAGATCGTGCGCCCGGCCTTCGCCGCTTCCAGTTCCGCAATGGAGCGGCCGGGACGGTTCCAGCTGCCGTTGGACCGCCAGACGTCGCCGGCCCGCGCGCCGGGCGCCCCAGGGATTGGTGAGGTCGCCGGCGACCAGCTCCGATGCCGTCATGCCAACCCCCTCACCGTGCGCGTCGGGGGACGCATGCCCTGGATCGAGGCCACCATTTCCAGTACTCGCCGGGTGGCCGCGACCTGATGCACCCGAAACATCCGGGCGCCGGCGGCAGCCGCAAGCGCGGTGGCAGCCAGCGTGCCCTCAAGCCGTTCGGTCAGTTCCACGCCCAGAGTCTCCCCGACAAAGTCCTTATTGCTCAAAGCCATGAGCACGGGCCACCCGGTCTTAACAAGGTCGGCGACGTGACGCAACAGCAGCAGCCCGTGGAAGGTGTTCTTGCCGAAGTCGTGGGTTGGGTCGATCAGCACTCTGTCGCGCGCTACTCCGGCCGCGACCGCCCGCTCGGCGGCGCCGGTGACCTGACGAATCACGTCGTCCACCACGCCGCGGGTGGTCATCCCGTAACTCACCCGGAAGGGACGGGTACGCGGGACCGCGCCGCCGGTGTGCGAACACACCAGACCCGCCCCGAACTCGGATGCCACCTCGAACAGGCCGGGGTCAACGCCACCCCAGGTGTCGTTGATCAAATCGGCGCCCGCCGCACAGGCCACCCTGGCCACCTCGGCACGCCAGGTGTCGACGCTGATCAGCTGGTCCGGGTAGGCGCCACGGAGCCATTCGATGAATGGCACCAGCCGGGCGATCTCGGTGTCCGCATCGACGCGCTGGCCCGGGCCCGCCTTGACGCCGCCCACGTCGATCACATCGGCACCCTCGGCGACGGCGCGGTGCACCGCGGCCCTGGCAGCCTCGTCGCTGAAGGTCGCGCCCTTGTCGTAGAACGAATCGGGGGTGCGATTGACGATCGCCATGATCAGCGGGCGATCGGCTGCGACCGGACGGCCACATAGCGTTGACTGCACCCGTCCATAGTGCCCGCTCATCATCGGAGCGCGCGGCCCCGGGGACCGGGACCTGTCGAACGTGAAGCTGGCCGCACACTCGGGGCCGAACGTGTAGCTGGCCGCACACTCGGCGCGACGGCGGCCAAACCCCGTCAGCCCTGCGGCCGCTTTCCGGAGGCGACTTCTTCGGGATATTCGTCGTAGTACGGCACGTACCCCTCGTCGCGGCCGGCCAGCACGTAGAGCGGGTCGTTCACGTCGGGGCCGTAGCCCTCGTCGCGCAGCTCCACCTTTCGGCTCTTGAACGTGGTGGTTTGCGCGATCGACTCGACCACCCGCACAAAGAGCGGCAGTGCGTAGGCGGGCAGCTCGCCGTAGACCGCACGGGCCAGGGAATGGCCGTCGAACTCGGCGCCGTCGCGCAGTTGCACGGCCGCCATTCCGGCGCGGCCCCCGGTGTGGGGGATCTCGACACCGAACACCGTGCATTGCTCGACGGACCCGTCGGCGCCCAACGCCGCTTCGACCTGCGTGGTGGCGACGTTCTCGCCTTTCCACCGGAAGGTGTCGCCAAGCCGGTCGACGAACGCCGCATGACCCATCCCCTGCGGGCTCATCACGTCGCCCGAATTGAACCAGCAGTCGCCCTCGCCGAAACGCGTTGCGCACCAATTTTTTTTCGGTCGATTCCCGGTCGGTGTAGCCGTCGAACGGCTGTAGCCGGTTCACCGGGCTGATCAACAGGCCCGGCTTACCGGCAGGTACCCGGCGCACCCGTCCGTTCTCGTCACGCAGCGGGGCGCCGGTGTCCGGGTCGTACTCCACATAGGCCAGCGGCAGCGGAGAGAGCCCGGTGCTCCTGGGCACATTGAAGAAGTTGATGAACGCGGTGTTGCCTTCGCTGGAGGCATAGAACTCGCAGACGCGCGCAATGCCGAAGCGCTTGGTGAACTCTTCCCAGATCTCCGGCCGCAGCCCGTTGCCGGCGATCATGCGCACCTTGTGCGCGCGATCCGTCGGCTTGGGCGGCTGGTTCAGCAGGTACCGGCAGATCTCGCCGATGTAGATGAACGCGGTGGCCCGGCTGGCGATCACCTCGTCCCAGAATTTCGACGCCGAGAACGACTTGCCCAACGCCAGCGTGGCACCGGAGTTGATCACCGATGACAGCGCGACCGTCAGCGCGTTGTTGTGGTACAGCGGCAGGCAGCAGTACAGAGTGTCGGAACTCTTGAGCCGCAACCCCAGCCCGCCGAACGCTGCCAGCGCCTTCAGCCAACGTAGGTGCGTCATCACGCTGGCCTTCGGGAATCCGGTGGTCCCCGAGGTGAAGATGTAGAACGCGGTGTCCTTGGCATGCACGGCCGACGCCGTCGCGGGGTTGGTGGCGGGAGCGCTGACGGCGAATCGCTTGAGATCCTCGATCGTCAGCGTCTCACTGTCACCCGTGCCACCACATTCGCTGACGGCGCTGACCAGGTCGGTCTCCGCGATCAAAACCTTTGCGTCCAGCAACCCCAGGCTGTGTGCCAGCACGTCGCCGCGCTGGTGGTAGTTGAGCATTCCGGCGACGGCACCACACTTGACCGCGGCCAGCATCGCCAACACGGCGCTGGGCGAGTTGCGCAACATGATGGCGACCACGTCGCCGTGGCCGACCCCTCGCGCCGCCAGCACCGCGGCGTACCGGTTGGCGGTCGCGTTGGCGTCGCGATAGGTCAGTTGCTGGTCTTCGAACCTCAGGAAGACCCGGTCACCGTAGCGAGCGGCCCGGTCCTGGAACACCGTGCCGATCGACTTGCTGGAGTTCGGCGTGGCCAATAACCCGGTCAGCGTTCCGCGCACGATCACCGGCAGATCGGCCAGCATCCGCGGCGCGCTGGACGCGATGTCGCTCAGGCTGACCGCGGCGCGCGCTGCACCCTCGTGATCGGTCACGTGATTCCTCGTTCCCCTTGACAGCCAGCCCACCGACCTCAGTCGGGGGCGCACGCCTCCACCGCAGCACTCACCTTATCGACCAGCACCACCCGATCCATGGCTGCCTGAGAGATGTACCCGTTGTCGAGCAATTGATTCAGCCACACCCATAAACCTGCGTAGTGCCCCCAGGGGTCAAGCGTCACGATGGATTTGTCGTGCATGCCGAGATAGCCCGCGGTCCATGCGTCAAACAATTCGTCGAGGGTGCCGACGCCGCCCGGCAGCACGATGAACGCGTCGGCGCGGTCTTCCATGATCTGTTTGCGGTCGTGCATAGCGTCGCTGACGATCAGCTCGTCGGCGTCGGTGTCGGCGATCTCCTGGCGCATCAACTTTTTCGGGATCACCCCGACGGTCTTGCCGCCGCGTGCCCGCGCCGCGCTCGCCACCGCGCCCATCGCCGACACGCGACCGCCGCCCCACACCAGGGTCCAACCTCGCTCCGCGATCGCCTCGCCGAGTTCGGCGGCCAGCGTAAGCAATTCTGGGTGCGTCGGCCCGGACGCGCAGTAAACACAAACCGCCCACTGGCTTGACGAATCGCGTTCGGGGCGCATACCCGCCAAAGGTAGACCAAGCTCGAAGAACCCGACCACATATGGGGCTATCGTGCCGCGGTGGCCGTCGCGCGCACTACGATTCGGCGGTGCCGGTTCGATGGAACGTTCCGCAGCATGCGGCCGCCCTGGAGCAGCTCGACGTTGCTCTTGAGAGCCGAGCGCTGCCGGGGGTTGTCGTGATCGGGCCCGACGGCTGCGGCAAATCCACGCTGGCCCGATTGGCCGCCGAAAAAATCTCCCATCGCCACCCGGCGACCGTCGTCCGGTGGGTGACCGGCACGCCCACCGAGCGCGTCGTCCCGTTCGGCGCATTCAGCCACCTGGTGGACATCGCCGACATCGGGAAGCCGGCCGCGCTATTGCGGGCGGCCCGGGCATCGCTGAGCGGTGACGATCGGGAGGGTGATCTGCTGCTCGTCGTCGACGACGCCCACGAACTCGACCTGCTCTCTGCCACTCTGGTGTACCAATTGGCCCTGGCCGGGGTGGCCCGGATGATCGTCACGGCCCGTGCTGACGGGGCACCCGAGGCGATCGCCGCGCTGTGGACGGACGGTCTGCTGATCCGGATCGACATCGACGCGCCAGGCGGTGGGACCACGTCGTCACAAGTCGACGAATTCATCGCCGAGCTGCCCCCGTCGGCGCGGTCGGTGCTGGACTACCTGTCGGTCGCGGAGCCGCTGACAGTCGCCGACCTGACCGCGCTCGCCGGTGACGGCGCTGTGCAGGAGGCAGTGGACTGGGGCGCGGCGGAGACCCGCGCCCGTGGCGCGCGCGCCGACGACGCCATCGTGCACACCGCACATCCCCTGTTCGCCGAACGGGCGCGCGCCGCCGTCGGCGGCCAAGACGCTGCAGGCACGCGGCGGCTGCGCACGGAGGTGGTCACGCAGTTGTCAGCGCACCCGTCCGACCATCTCAGCGACCGGCTGCGGCTGGCATCGCTGGCGGTGGACAGCGACGCCCCACAGCCGGTGGCCGAGGTCGTCGACGCGGCGCAACAGGCGCTGCGACTGGGTGACCTGCTGCTCGGCGAACGACTGGCCCGCTCGGCGCTGCAACGCTCCGATGACCTGGCGGCACGGCTGCCACTGGCCAATGCACTCGCGTTTCAGGGCCGTGGCCGGGACGCGGAGGAGCTGCTGGCCGCGGTCGACGCCGCCGCGTTGTCCGAACCGGATTTGATGTCCTGGACGCTGCTGCGGGCGGCCAATCAGTTCTTCATGCTCAGCGAGCCGGAGCGTGCGACCGCGTTCCTGCGGACCATCCGGAGCCGGATCCCCGACGCCGGCCCACGCGTCACTCTCGATGCGCTCAGCGCCACCTTTGCCATGAACGCGGGCAATCTCGGGCATGCCGTCGACATGGCCCGCGAGGTGCTGGCGTCACCGGCTGCCGATGACCAGGCGGTGGCCTGGGCGGCCAGCGCGGCCACGCTGTGCGCGGCGCGCCAGGGCCGTTTCGACGACGTCGAGCCGCTCGCGCAACGCGCGCTGGGCGCCGAACATCCCGGGCTGCTGCGCTTCACGATCGGGCTGGGCCAGACCAGCGCACTGTTGATGGCGGGTCGGCTCGACGCGGCGCGCGAACTCGCGCAGCAGTTCACTGATTTCGCCGAGCTGCAGCAACCGGGCCGGGCGATCGGCGAGGTGCTCCTCGCGCATGCGCTGATCGCCCAGGGCGAATTCGGACAAGCGGCGGCGCTTCTCGGCCCGGCGGCCACCACCTTGGAGCGCACCGGATACTCGTGGGGTCCGCTGTCGCTGATGTTGCTGGCCACCGCGCTGGCCCAGCAGGGCAAGATACTTGACTCAGCAAAAGCCTTGCGGCGAGCCGAAGCCCGGCACAGTACGAAATCGGCGTTGTTCGCCCCCGAGCTCAGGCTGGCTCGCGCGTGGACCAAAGCGACCGCACGGGACGCGACGGCTGCGGTCGGGGAGGCCCGGGAAGCGGCCCGTGCTGCCGAGCGGGCCGGCCAGTCGGCGGTGGCGTTGCATGCCTGGCATGATGCCGTCCGGCTGGGCGATACCCGTGCCGTCGAATCGGTGACCCGGCTGGCTGCCGAAATCGACTGCGTCGTCGGCAATATCGTCGTCAGTCATGCCCGCGCGCTGGCCGAGGGTGACGCCGCCGCACTGGCGGCGGTCTCCGATGAGCTGGCTGCAATAGGGATGCGTGCCGCGGCGGCCGATGCCGCGGCGCAGGCAGCGAAGTCGGCCCGGTAGCGCCGCGCTTCAAATATCTACGACCCGGATGATGCCTTCCAGTCCGGTGAAGTCGTCGCCGTTGCGGGTGTAGAGATCGAGGCGATTGGCATGTGCAGTCGCTGCGATCAACAAGTCGGCGAATCTGCTCCGGGGCTTGCGCCCTTCGCGGACCACGCCCGCCACGACGAGTCCATAGCTGCGTGCCGCCGCCGCATCGAATGGAATCGGTTCGAGCATCGATTCCACTTCCTGCAACCGAGCCTGCCGCTTGGCGGCTTCGACCGGACTCGTGGCCAGGTGTGGACCCGCCACCAACTCGGCCACAGTTATCGCGGATACCGCCACCTCGTCGGGCAGCGCGGCGATCACCGTCGGGTCATGCCAGTCGACAACAACGGAGGTGTCGAGGAGCCCAAAGGCCATCTCAGAGACCTTGGTCGATCAACCGATCCAGATCGGTACGAAATTGTCGATGGTCGATACGCACCGCGGCCGCCGCCATCGCCGCGACTTCATCTCGAGAGATAAACGAGCGGCGACCGGCTTTGATCGGGCGCAGCTCGGCTACCGGTTCACCATTGCGGGTGACAACGAAAGTCTCCCCCTCAGTGACGGCTTCAATCACCTTGGCGTTTTCGTTGCGCAGTTCGCGCTGGGCAATCGTCCGAACCATTCAACAACTGTAGCAAATAGTGCTACAGAGAGCTACGAGCTCAGATAGCGCCGCAGCATCTCCGCCGCAGCGGTGATGTTGTCGACCGGCACGCGTTCGTCACGCGTATGCGCCAGGTTCGGGTCACCGGGCCCGAAGTTGACCGCCGGGATGCCCAGCGCGGCGAACCGGGACACGTCCGTCCAGCCGTACTTCGCCCTAACCTGTCCCCCGGCGGCCTCGACCAGGGCCTTGGCTGCGGGTTGGGAAAGCCCGGGCAGCGCTCCCGCCGCGGCGTCGGTCTGCTCGATCGCCACATCGATCCCGTCGAACACGTCGTGCACGTGTTGCAGCGCCGCGGCCACCGTGCGGTCCGGGGCGAAGCGGAAGTTGACCGTCACCGAGGCCGCGTCCGGAATCACATTGCCGGCCACCCCGCCGTCAACGCGCACGGCCGACAAGCCCTCCCGGTACTCGCAGCCGTCGATATCGACGGCGCGCGCCCGGTAGCCGGCCAGCCGGTCCAACACCGCGCCCAGCTTGTGAATCGCGTTGTCGCCCAACCAGGACCGTGCCGAATGCGCGCGGGTTCCGGTCGCGCTGATCACTACCCGCAGCGTGCCCTGGCAGCCGGCCTCGATGTAGCCGGCGGTGGGCTCGCCCAGGATGGCCACGTCGGCGGTCAACCAGTCCGGCAACTCACGCTCGATGCGACCCAAACCGTTTGCCGCCGCTTCGATTTCCTCGCAGTCGTAGAACACCAGCGTCAGGTCGTGCGCCGGTTCGGCCACCGTGGCCGCCAGGTGCAGGAACACCGCGTCACCGGATTTCATGTCCGCGGTGCCGCAGCCGTGCAGCTCCCCGTCGGCCAACCGGCTCGGCAGGTTTTCGGCCGCCGGGACGGTGTCCAGATGGCCGGCCAGCAGCACCCGCGACGGTAGGCCCGCAGAGGTGCGTGCCAGCACGGCGTTGCCGTTGCGCACGATCTCGAAGCCCGATGTCTGGGCGCGCAGCGCGGCCTCCACCTCGTCGGCGATCCGCGCTTCGTCCCTCGATTCGCTGGGAATGTCCACGAGCGCCGCAGTCAGCTCGATCGGATCGCCACGCAAGTCCAGCACGCATCCAGGGTAGTGGTTGCGTTCCTTCTGCCGAGCAGACGCAAAAGCTCCCTTTTCACCGGCGTGTCGGGGGCGTTTACGTCTGCTCACGCGGAGGAAGTAGCGTGTCGAGACGTGACTGGAGCTGCAGGCGCGGTAGGTATCGGCGTGGCGACACTGGCCTCCGACGGATCGATCCTCGACACCTGGTTTCCCGCACCGGAACTGACCGAAACGGGCACCAGCTCCACATCGCGTCTGGCGGTGTCCGATGTTCCCGCCGAACTCGCTGCGCTCATCGGCCGCGACGACGACCGGATCACCGAGACCATCGCGGTCCGCACCGTGATCGGCTCACTCGACGAGGTTGCCGAAGACGCGTACGACGCCTACCTGCGGCTACACCTGTTGTCACACCGGCTGGTAGCGCCGCACGGCCTGAACGCAAGCGGCTTGTTCGGGGTACTGACCAATGTGGTCTGGACCAACCGAGGGCCGTGCGCGGTCGACGGCTTCGAGGCGGTCCGGGCCCGGCTGCGCCGGCACGGGCCGGTGACCGTGTTCGGGGTCGACAAGTTCCCCCGGATGGTCGACTACGTCGTGCCCAGCGGCGTGCGCATCGCCGACGCGGACCGGGTGCGGCTAGGTGCCCACCTCGCGCCGGGGACCACCGTGATGCACGAGGGCTTCGTCAACTTCAACGCCGGCACTCTGGGCGCGTCGATGGTGGAGGGCCGCATCTCCGCGGGCGTGGTGGTGGGCGACGGCTCCGACATCGGCGGCGGCGCATCAATCATGGGCACGCTGTCCGGCGGTGGCACCCAAGTCATTTCGATCGGCAAAGGGTGTCTGCTCGGCGCGAACGCGGGCGTGGGCATCTCGCTCGGCGACGACTGCATCGTCGAAGCCGGCCTGTACGTCACCGCGGGCACGAAAGTCAGCACGTCCGACGGCAAGTCGGTCAAGGCCCGCGACCTCTCCGGCGCCAACAACCTGCTGTTCCGGCGCAATTCGGTGACCGGCGCCGTCGAGGTGGTGGCCCGCGACGGTCAGGGCATCGCCCTCAACGAGGCCTTGCACGCCAACTGAGCTATCGCCCGCCCTTGGCTGCGTCGAGCGTCGACTTGTTGGGCATGAATCGCGGAATTTCGCCCGATAACTCGACGTTCGGCGCTCGAAGCGCCGTCCCTTTGGTCTCCGGTAGCAGATAGGTGCATACCAGGCTGGCAAAGGCAAAAATGCCCAGCATCAGACCGATCGACCAGCCGCCGTAAGTGGCCACCAGCGTTCCCGCGACCAGCGGCGGCAGGGCGCCACCGAGGACGCCGGCAAGGTTCACCGCCAGCGCCGATCCGCTGTACCGGTATCGGGTGGCGAACAGCTCGGGGATGAACGCTCCGGTGGGTCCGGAGCCGATAGCGCCGATGGCAAACATGCCGACGATGGCCACCGCATAGAGAAAGTGGTTGTGCGTGTCCATCAGTGGGATCACCACGAACGCCCACGGCACACACCCCGCCCATCCCAGCAACATCATCCGGCGACGACCCACTCGATCACTCAGGCTGGCCGAGAGCACCACAAGCGCGATGCTTGCCAGCCCGCACAGTGCACCGACGGACCAGATGAAGGTGCGGGTGTAACCGAGGTGGTTGTGGGCGTAGATGGTCAGGTAGGTGTTACCCATGTGGACGAATGCCATCCCGCCCAGGATGCTGCCCGCGGCCAGCAGGATCTCCCGGCGATGCAGGCGTACCGCCTCCGAGAGGGGCGCTTCAGGTATCAGGTTGCGGGCTTTTTCTTCCAAGAAGATCGGGGTCTCGTCGATATTGACCCGCACATACAGGGCGATTCCGATCAGCGCCGCGCTGATCAGGAACGGGACCCGCCAACCCCATTCCATGAATGCGGGGCTGTTTTCGCCGATGGTGACGTTGACGCCCAGAAAGGTCAAGCTGGAAAATACCGCCGCGGCTCCCCCACCGAGCAGGGTGAACATGCCGAACAGGCCCCGTCGCCCGGTAGGCGCGTACTCGGCACTCAACAACGCCGATCCCGCCCATTCGCCGCCGACGGCGAAACCTTGTAATAGCCGCAGCAAGATCAGCAGCAGTGGAGCCGCGACGCCGATGGAAGCCGTGCTGGGAACCAGGCCGACGCCCACGGTCGAGATGGCCATGATCAGCAGCGTGGCGATCAGCGTCTTTTTGCGGCCCAGCCGGTCCCCGTAGTACCCGAAGACGGCCGCGCCGATCGGCCGGGACAGAAACGCCGTGGCGAATGTTCCCATCGAGGCGATCGTGCCCGCCGTCGAACCCAGGTGCGGGAAGAACACGGTGGGAAACACCAAGGCCGCCGCAGTGCCGTAGATCAAAAAGTCGTAGAACTCGATCGCCGAGCCGACGAGACACGAAATCGCCACCCGCCTCAACGCCGCAGCCCCCGGGCCGGCGTCAACGCTCGGCTCACCCATCATGGGAGCTCCGTGTTCGGCCGCGTCTGCACACGTGTACGACGGTAGGTGAAGGTTCGCGGTTGCGCTGCTCAAGAAACCTGGCAACTCGCTGCGTGTCGCGGCAGCCGAAACCCGTCGTCAGCCGTCCAGCAACTGCTTCTTGACCACCTTGCCCATGGCGTTGCGAGGCAGCGCATCAACGAAACGCACCTCGCGCGGGCGTTTATGCGCGGAAAGCTCTTGGGCGACATAGTTGATCAGCTCATCGGCGTTACGCTGCGAGCCGACGACGAATGCGACGATGCGCTGGCCCAGATCCTGGTCGGGCAGCCCGACCACCGCTGCCTCCTCAACTCCCGGATGCCCCAGTAACACCGTTTCGATTTCGCCGGCGCCGATGCGATATCCCCCGGATTTGATCAGGTCGACGGACTCGCGCCCGACGATGCGGTGCATGCCCGCGCCGTCGACGACCGCCACATCACCGGTGCGATACCAGCCGTCATCGTCGATGGCTTCCGCGGTGGCGTCCGGTCGGTTCAGGTAGCCGTCGAACAGCGTCGGACCGCGAACATGCAGCCGTCCAACGGTTTCGCCGTCGTGCGGCACCGGTGCACCGTCGTCGTCAACCAGTGCGGTCTGCACGCCGGCTACCGGCAGACCAACCCAGCCCGCGCGCCGCTCGCCGTCCGCCCGGGTCGAGATGGTGATCAACGATTCCGAGGCACCGTAGCGTTCGATGGGCTGGTGACCGGTAAGCTCCGCCAGCCTGTCGAATACCGGCACCGGCAGTGCGGCGCTTCCGGACACCAATAGCCGCGCCGGGCGCAACGCGCGAGCCGCCGCCTCGTCGGCCGCCACCCGCGACCACACCGTCGGGACCCCGAAATACAGCGTTCCGCCCGCTTCGGCGCGCGCCTGGGCGTAGCCTGCCGGAGTGGGTTTTCCGGTGTGCACGAAGCGATTTCCGACCCGCAACGACCCGAGCAAACCGAGCACCAGCCCGTGCACGTGAAAAAGCGGCAGCCCGTGCACCAGAACGTCGTCGGCCGTCCACTGCCACGCTTCGGCCAGCGCGTCCAAGTCGGCGGCGATCGCCCGGCGACTCAGTAGGACGCCCTTGGGCAACCCGGTGGTGCCCGACGTGTAGATCACCATCGCGGTGGCATCGGTCGACGGTTCGGGATAACGGTGCCAGGAGCGGGCGTGCAGTCGCACTGGGATGTGTGGCAATCCTTCTGGCGCCGAGTCCTGGGGCGGTACCGGCCCCAGCCAGGCCTGGACCCCCGAATCGGTGAGCATGTGCCGGCGTTCGGCCACGCCGACGTCGGCGGGCACCGGGACGAAGGGCACGCCGGCAATCAGGCAGCCGGTGATCGCCAGCACCGTCGAGGCGGTCGGTGTGGCCAGGACCGCGACCCGACCAGCGCCCGCGACCCGCTCGGCCACCGACGTCGCGGCCCCGACCAGATCGCTGCGGCTCAGCGAGACGCCGTCGATACGCACCGCGTCACTCACGTCGGCGGCCGCGACGTCCGACGGATTCAGCGAGGCTAGCAACACCTACGTAAATCCTGCTCGTCCCAGATCTTCATAACAGCCGACAGAATCTCCTGGCCGCGCCCCAGCCCGCTCAGATGACTTTCACTGGTCAACTCGACCAGCTCCGCGTCGGGCAGCCGGGAGACGACGTGCGCGCCGTGCGAGAACGGAATGACGTGATCGCGGTCGCCGTGCCACCAGCGGACCGGCACCTTCACTTCGTCGAGGCGGAAACCCCAGTCGCGCGCGAAAACGATGACGTCGCAGAACGGCGCGGCCAACTGCTTGCGGGTTCCGCCGAGCAGGTCGTCGAGGAACATCGCCTTGAATTCGGGGCTCGCCAGCACTTCCCGGTCGGCTCGCGGCGCGAACCGGGCATACATGTCCAGCACGGGGGCGGCGACCGGCCGGGCAGACTGGATCAGCAGGCCCAGCAGCACCCGCAGCGGTCGGCCGCCCATCCTCAGCAACGGCGCGAACCACAGACCGACCTTCATCGCGCCACCGACAATCGCGTCGGGCCCTCGCGTCGGCGCCACACCACCGAGGACGCCGGCGGCCACCACACGGTCGGGCAGCAGCGCGGCACAGGCGAGCGTGTAAGGAGCGCCACCGGACAGTGCGGCGACGGCCATTTTGTCGATCCCGAGCGTGTCCGCGACGATCCGCAGATCGTCGGCGAAGTCGGAGACCGTCGAGTACTGATGCGGTGTCGACGTCCCAATGCCGGGCCGGTCCACACCGATCAGCCGGATGTTGTTCTGTTCGGCATACACCCGGGCTTCCGGCGGAATCTGGCGGCGCGAGCTGGGGGTGCCATGCAGCCAGAAAACCGGACGCCCCAGCGGGTCGCCGAACTCGGCGAAGCCGATCTGACGGTTCGGCCCCACGGGAATGTTCCCCTCCAGCTTGGGGCGGGCACTCGCGACGACCATATCGAGCAGCTTCCCATGTGGGAACGCCGCGGTAAACCAGGCCACGCCGAGTGACCGGACTCGTCAGGCGTTGAGCACCCGCTCGCCGATGACCCGTTCCTCACGAAGCACTGCCAGCTCCCGCTCGGCAAAGCCCAGACCCAGCAGGACCTCGTCATTGTGCTGGCCGAGTGTCGGCGGGGCCGTGCGGTGGTGCCTCGCCGGCCCCGGGACGATGCGAAACGGCCAGCCGGGGAATCGGCGCAGCCCGGTGACCGGGTGGTCGAATTCCTCGTAAAACCCGCGCGCATCGAGCTGGCCAGCCATGAAATCAGGGTCATACATCTGTTCGCCGGTAGCGACCTGCTCCGCCGGGATGTTCTGTGCCCGAAGGGTTTCAACGATCGCTTGCGCCGTCTGCGTGCGGGTCCACGCCGTGACCATCGTATCGAACGCATCGTGGTCCACGGGCTTCGGTTGCTCCGGCACCGATAGCGCCACCCATACGTCGTCCTCGATCGTCGGGTAGACCCCCTGAAGGTAGCCGCGCGCGCGGTTGCCTTCGCGTGACTGCACCACTCCGTTCATCGAGTACTCGATTACCGGCTCGGCGGTCACGCAGGCAGCGACCTCGATCTGGGCGATCTCGATCAGTTGGCCCTCACCGGTGCGACGCCGGTGCTCGAGTGCGGCCAGCAGCGCGACCCCGGTGTGCACACCGACGACCGGATCGGCGGGCCCCTGCGGGTTGCACGGCGGCCCGTCCCGGTAACCGGTCGCCGCCGACATCCCGGAGATCTGCTCGATGTTCAGCGCCCAGCCGACGTAGTCGCGCCATGGGCCCCGCAGGCCGAACCCGGGCATCCGGACGACGATCAGGTCGGGCTTCAGCGACACCAACGACTCGTAGTCCAAACCGAAGTGCTCGACCACTCGCGGCGAGAAGTTCTCGATGACAACATCGGCCTGCGCGGCCAGCCGGCGGGCGATGTCGAGGCCACGCGGCGAAGTCAGGTCAAGGGTGAGGTCCCGCTTGTTGAGGTTAGTGGCCTGCCAGATGGCACTGCGCTCGTACCAGTCGTCGCCCTCGAAAGGAAATGCTCCCGAGTAACGGAAACCGTCGGGCCGCTGGATGGATTCGACTTTGACGATGTCGGCGCCAAACGCACCGAGGTAACACGTCGTATATGCGCCGGCCCAAAACGTGGTCAGGTCGAGTACCCGCAGTCCCGCAAAGGGCAGCGGCGCTTCTGTCGAGAGTGATTTGCCGCCAGTGGCCCAAAGCGTCGGCCTCGTCCCCAGGTTGGGGGCCGGACGAGGCTCTGCCACGGGGGTTTTCGAGAACCGAAACGGCGACCCGGGGCGCCGGAACGAGCCGTTTCCCGCGCTCCCCGATTCGACGAAGAACCCACGCGCCGCGTACTGCGGGGAGTTCAGCGTGCTGCCACCGTCGTTGACGGCCGCCGCCGGGACGCGCATCGCCTGGCTCAGCTCGACGATCTGCGCGACGGTTTGTTCAGCGAGCAGCGGCTCCGCTTTGCGGAAGAACTCGGCACGCTCCGGACCGCCCATCATGATCGAGACCTGGTGCTCACCGAATTCTGGGAGGCCGAGCATCGCGCACACGTCCAGCCAGTGCTGGCCCGTCAGGCAGTTGATTCCCACCCAGCCGTCGGCCGCTCGGACGACACCCAGCATAGGGCCGCCCCGTTTGTTGGTGGGCATACCGAGACGTTGCATGCGTTCGGCCATCAACATCGGATACGGCAGTGTCAAGACCAGCGCTTCGAACTGCGAGACGTCGACTTGCCTTACTTCCCCGCCGGGCGGCATCCGCAGCGCGGTCAGCGCGCCCAGCGCGCCGTACGCGCCGGCGACGTACTCGGCGATCCGGGCGCCGACCTGCACCGGGGCCCGTTCGGGATCCCTGGCGCTGATCCAGCCCGATGCCGCCTGCATGGTCAGCGGCGTGCTCTTCCGATCGCGCGCGGGTCCGAGTTGACCGAAGTGAGATATCCGCAGCAGCACCAGGTTTGGGTTGAGTTGCTGCAGACTGTCGATGCCCAGCCCCCAGCCCTCCAGCGTGCCGGGCGCGAAGCCCTCGACCAGCACGTGCGCTTGCGCGATGAGTTCGCGGGCGGCCGCCAAGTCGCCGGGCAGCCTCAAATCGAGGGTGGCGCCGCGTTTGCCGGCATTGAGGTACTCGAACAAGCCGGAGCGCTCCCGGTCCGCGACCCCGGCGGGGAACGGGCCCCACTGGCGCAGCGGGTCCCCGGCGGGTGGCTCGATCTTGATGACCTCGGCGCCGAGATCGACGAGAAGCTTTGCCGCGTAAGGACCTGAGATCTCATCGGCGATTTCGACGACGTGCAGCCCGGTGAGCGGTCCCGTCACGCAGGCATCACGTGGGGACGCCTATGGCCTGCGGCTCCATGTACTGGTGCAGGCCGCCTAGTCCACCGCCTTCGCGACCGAACCCGCTGAGCTTGAAGCCACCGAATGGCGCGTCGCCGGGGCCGACGCCATTGACCGCTACCTGGCCGGTCCGGATGCGGCGGGCAACGCCGACCGCGCGATCTACGTCGGCGCCCCAGACGGCACCCGAAAGCCCGTACTTGGAGTTGTTCGCAATCGCCACCGCATCGTCGTCGTCGCGATAACGCAGCACGGACAGCACCGGACCGAAGACCTCTTCTTGCGCGATGGTCGAATCCGGCTCCACCTCGGTGAGAATGGTCGGCTCGAAGTAGTAGCCGACCTCCAAGCCGCCCGGACGCCCGCCGCCCGTTGCCAGTTTCGCGCCGTCGCTGATCGCGCCATCGACGTGCGCCTGGACGCGGTCCCGCTGCGCGGCGCTGACCAGCGGCCCCATTTGCACGTCCGGATCCGCCGGGTTGCCGACCTTGACGTCGCGGGCCAGCGCGACGAGGCGGTCGACGACGTCGTCGTGCAGCGAGTCGGGCAACAACAGCCTGCTGTGCAGGATGCAGGCCTGCCCGGAGTGCAGCGAGCAGCTTTCGAACAGCATCTGCTGCAGCATTTCGTCCGTCACCACGGTGTCGTCGAGGATGATGCTCGCCGACTTGCCTCCCAACTCGAGCAAGATGCGCTTGAGCGTGTCACTGGCGGCCGACATGACTTCCCGGCCGATCGCCGTGCTGCCGGTGAAGCTGATCATGTCGATCCGCGGATCGGTGGTGAGGAGCTTGGCGGCTTCGATGCCCGACGGCGTGACAACGTTGACCACACCCGGCGGAATATCGGTGTGCTCGTCGATCACTCGGGCCAGCGCGAGTCCAGTGAGCGGTGTCAGCGGTGATGGCTTGAGCACGACGGTGTTGCCGGCGGCCAGCGCGTTGTTCAGCTTCATGACGTTGAGGGTGTGCGGGAAGTTCCATGGCGTCAGGATCGATACGACTCCGACGGGTTCGTGGCGTAGCAGGGTCGTTCCGGCGCCGATTCCGGTGACGGGCTGATCATCCAGCTGCGCGGCGAGGCTCGCCGCGTGCATGGACATGAAGCCGGCGCCGTCGATTTGCATCAACCGCACATTCGCGATGCAGCCCCACTCGACCTGCGCCAGGGCGAAGAACTCGTCGGCGTGCTTCATCAGCGCGTCGCCGAGTTGGTTAAGGCAGCCGGCCCGGTCCGCATTGCTCATCTGGCCCCAGGGCCCGCTGTCGAAAGCTCGCCGCGCGGCCCCGATCGCGTCGCCGACCTGGGCGAGGCTGGCGTTGGGTGCGGCGGCGAATGTCTGCTCGGTGACCGGGGAGACGTCGTCGTAGCGACCGTCCTCGGGTTCGACCCATTTCCCGTCGATGTAGAGCTGGTAGCTGTCACCAAGAGGTCCTGCAGGTTGAATCTCAGCCATCTGCTTCCTCACCCGAACGTCGGTCAGATTTACAGTCAGTGTTCACCCGTCTTGGTCGTGCGTCAATCACCTATATCCCGAATTCCCGGCCACTTTCGCCAAGTTAGGTGTGGATTGACAGCAAGACCCGGCCCGGGGTAGACAGTATTCCGCGGACACATTCAGCCAATGTGTCGGATTAACCTGCTGGGAGGCGTGCCGTGCGCACTACATTTCCACTGCACTCCCCTGATTTCTACGCCGGTGATCCGTATCCCGCGTACCGCCAGCTGCGCGCTACGTCGCCGGTGTGCTGGAACGACGTCACCAACTTCTGGGCGCTGCTGAAGTACGAAGACATCCGCTATGTGTCCAGCAACCCGGCGTTGTTCTCGTCGGCGAAGGGCATCACGATTCCGGATCCGGCCATTCCAAGCCCGGTGCAGGAGGGCAACCTCATCTTCAGCGACCCGCCGCGGCACCGGCAGCTGCGAAAGCTGATCAATTCGGGGTTCACCCGCCGGCAAGTAGCCGTGCTCGAACCGAAGATCCGCGAGATCGTCGCCGGGATCCTCGACGGCATCGAACCCGGTTCGGTTCACGAGTTCGCCGAAGAGATTGCCGCTCCGCTACCCACCCGGATGATCGCCGAGCTGATCGGCGCACCGCCCGACGACTGGGAGCAATTCCGGGTTTGGTCGGATGCGGCCACCGGAAATGCCGATCCTGAGATCGAACTCGATTCGCTGGTGGCGATGGGCCAGCTCTTTGAATATTTTCAGAAACTGATCGCCGCCAGGCGCGCCGAACCCCGCGACGACCTGTTGTCGGTGCTTGCCGAAGCGGAAATCGACGGACACCGGCTCGACGACGACGACCTACTCAACTTCTCTTTTCTGTTGCTGGTCGCCGGCAATGAGACAACCCGTAATCTGATCGCGCTGGGCACCCTCGCGTTGATCGCGCATCCCGACCAATGCCGGCTGCTGGTCGACGACGCTGCCTTGATCCCTGGCGCCGTCGAAGAGATGTTGCGGTGGAACAGCCCGGTTGTTCACATGGCGCGCACCGCAACGTCCGACGTCGAGATCCGCGGCCAGCACATCGCGAAGGGCGACGTGGTAGTGATGCTTTACCAGTCGGCGAATCGCGACGAAGACATATTCGGTCCCGACTCCGAAGAGTTCAAGGTAACCCGTCAGCCAAACCCGCACATCGCATTCGGATGTGGTGAACATTCCTGCGTCGGTGCACAATTGGCGCGTCTGGAGGCAACGGTACTGTTCGAGGAGCTGCTGCGCCGCTTCCCCACGCTGGAGCTGGTCGGTGAGGTGGACCGAATGCGCGCCACCATGGTTCCCGGGGTGAAGCGCATGCCGGTGCGGTTGGGAGCCTGACGCATGCACCTCGACTACACACCCGAGCAGGACCAGTTACGCGGCGAGATCCGGGTCGCGCTGGAAAAGGTGATGACCCCGGAGCGCATCGCCGCGATCGGCGACCGCCTCGAGGGTGGACCGGAGCTGCGCGAGTGCGTGCGTGCGTTGGCCGCGGCCGACCTCCTTGGTGTCGGCTGGCCGAAAGAGTATGGTGGACGAGGCTTCTCGGCGATCGAGCAGTTCATTTTCGCCGAGGAGGCTCAGCGCGTCAGCGCTCCCATCCCCTTTGTCACGCTCAACACGGTGGGGCCCACCCTCATGCAGTACGGCACCGAGGAGCAGAAGCAGCAGTTTCTGCCCGCGATCCTGGACGGCAGCGTCGAGTTCGCGATCGGCTATTCGGAGCCGGGAGCGGGCAGCGACCTAGCATCACTGCGCACCAACGCGGTTCGCGACGGTGACGATTTCATCATCAACGGACAGAAGATGTTCACCAGCGGCGCCGCGTACGCCGATTACATTTGGCTGGCCGCACGAACCGACCCGAACGTCAAGAAGCACAAGGGAATTTCCATCTTCATTGTGCCCACTTCGTCTCCCGGTTTCTCCTGCAAGCCACTGCACACCATGCCGGGCATCTCGACCTTCTACACGTTCTACGACGACGTGCGTGTTCCGGCGAGCGCGATTGTGGCCGGCGAGAATCAAGGGTGGCAGCTGATCACCACCCAGTTGAACTTCGAGCGCGCCGCCATGGGCAATCTCGGCGCGCTCGAGCCGTTATTCGAGAAGACCCTGGACTGGGCCCGCACCGCTGAACTCGACGGCGGGCGTGTCATCGATCAGCCGTGGGTGCAGCTGTCGCTCGCCCGGGTCGAAGCCGAAGTCGCCGCCTACAAACTGGTCAATACGCGGATCAACGCCGCGATGGCCAAGGGCGTGCTCAACATGGGCGAAGCCTCGGCCGCGAAGGTGTTCGGTACCGAGCTCACCCAGCAGGTCGCCCGGCAGTTGCTGGAAGTGCTCGACCATAACGGGGTACGCCGCGGCGCCGACGCCCCCCTGCGCGGGGCCCTGGAATCTGCGTATCGGGCCGCGGTAATCAACACGTTCGGCGGCGGCGCTAACGAGATTCAGCGTGACATCATCGCCATGGCTGGATTGGGAATGCCGCGCGCGCCCCGTGACCTTCGGGCGCCAGCACAAGGTCAAGACAAGTCAGGAGGATCAACCAGTTGACCGATCAAGATACCGACTTCCACGCCAAATTGGTGGCGCTCGTCGGCCAGCCCACCGGCGGTACGGGGATGCCCTCGTTGGCCCCGGATCCGGTCAACCAGCCGATGATCCGGCACTGGGCACACGCCCTCGCCGACATGAATCCGGTCTACCTCGATCCGGAGTTCGCGGCGGCGTCGCGATTCGGGGGCATCGTGTCACCCCCGGTCATGCTGCAAACCTGGACGATGCCGTCCCCGAAACTCGAAGGAATCGGCGAACGCGGCGGTGCGCCCGTCGAGATCAAAGACAACCCGACGGCATTCCTCGACGAGGCCGGCTACACCAGCACTGTGGCAACCAACTCAGAGTTCGAGATCGAGCGGTACCCGCGACTGGGCGACGTCATCAGCTCGACGAACGTGTTCGAGAGCGTCTCTGAGCAAAAGAAGACAGCGCTGGGAACCGGTTACTTCCTGACCTGGGTGATGACCTACACCGATCAGCATGGCGAAGTGCTGGGACGCCAGCGATTCCGGGTGCTGCGATTCAGGCCGGCAAGCTGATGGCGACCCGACTGGCGCCGGCGATCAGTCCTGACACCGAGTTCTTCTGGAACGGGCTCCGTGAGCACAAGCTGCTGATTCAGCGCTGCAGTGGATGCGGAGCGCTGCGTAATCCGCCCCGGCCGATGTGTCCCAAGTGCCGCTCCCTGGCCTGGGAGACCATCGAATCATCCGGACGCGGAACGGTCTACAGCTACGTGATGCCACACGAGCCCAAGTTCCCCTTCTTTGAGTATCCCTACATCGTCGTGCTGGTAGAACTCGCCGAAGGGGTACGGCTGGTTTCGAACCTCTGCGAGATCAACCCGGCCGACGTCACGGTCGGAATGCCGGTCGAGGTCTACTACCAGACCTTCGATGACGACCTGGTGCTGCACCAGTTCCGGCCGGGCAGCTAGGTAGCGGGATGGACTTCACGTTCACCGAAGACCAAGAGACGATCGCCAAACTCGCCCGTGAACTCTTCGAGCGCCGGGTGACACCGGAACGGCTCACCGAACTCGAATCGGGCGACATCCGTTACGACGCCACCCTGTGGCAGGAACTCGCGGCAGCCGACCTGCTCGGCACGGCATTGCCGGAATCGTTGGGCGGCAACGGCGGTGGGTTCGTGGAACTCGGGGTGTTGCTGGCCGAGCTGGGACGCAGCGTTGCCCCGGTGCCGGCCTACGCGACGCTGGTCCTGGGTGCCGATCCGATTGCCCGGTTCGGAAGTCCGGAACAACGGCAGCGCTTCCTGCCCGGCGTCATCGGCGGACGCCGCATACTCACCGCGGGCCTGGCCGAGCCCGGCCGCTCCGACCCAACGCAGCCGGCCACCGAAGCCCGGCGCGACGGCACGAAGTGGCGCCTGGATGGGATCAAAGAGTTGGTTCCCGCCGCACAAATCGCCGACACGGTGCTGATTCCCGCCGCTACCGATGACGGTGATGTGGGTCTATTCGTGCTGGCGACGGACGCCGCCGGCGTGGAGGTGCGGCCGGTGCCAACCACCAACCACGAACCGCACGCGGACGTATTCCTTTACGGGGCAACCGTTTCCGCCGAGGACAGGCTCGGTGATCCCGGTAGCGATCTGATCGGTTCGCTTTACACCCGCGCGCTGGTGGGGCTGTGCGCCATCCAACTCGGCGTAGCTGATCGGGCTTTGCGGATCGCCGCGGACTACACCAGCGGGCGTGAACAATTCGGGCGTCCGATCGGTAGTTTTCAGGCGGTGCAGCAGCGGTTGGCCGACGCTTTCATCGACGTCGAGGCGATCCGGTGGACCACCTGGCACGCGGCCTGGCTGATCGCGGAGGGAAGGCCCGCTGCCCGCACCGCCCGCATCGCGAAGTTCTGGGCCGCAGAGGCCGGTGCTCGAATTGCCGCAGCCACCCAACAGGTGCACGGCGGCATCGGCATCGACATCACTTATCCCCTGCATCGCTACTTCTTATGGGCCAAGCACAATGAGCTCATCCTCGGCTCCGCAACTCAGCAGCTGGCCCGCCTCGGCAGCACCTACGTTGACTCGGAAGGAAACCGATGACCGCCGCCACCACCTACGGCACGACTCTGAAGTGGAACGACATCGAAGTCGGAGACCAGGTGACGCCTCTCGAGATCGCCATCACCACAACGATGATCGTCGCCGGAGCGATTGCGTCACGCGACTTCATGCCGGTGCACCACGACCAGGTCTACGCCAAAAAACAAGGGTCACCCAATCTGTTTATGAACATCCTGACCACCAACGGGTATTGCGTCCGCTTTCTCACCGACTGGGCCGGGCCCGAAGCGATGGTCAAGAATTTGTCGATCCGTCTCGGCGTCCCGTCCTTTCCGGATGATCCGCTGCGCTTCTCCGGCTCCGTGACCGGCAAGAGCGAAGGCGCAGACGGCGAGAACTTCGTCGAAGTGACCTTCAAGGGCTCGAACAGCCTGGGCGATCACGTCTCCGGCACCGCGATCCTCAGCCTGCTCGACAGGAAGGACGAAGCATGAGCGGCTCGCTGCCGGGCAGCTGCGCCATCGCCGGAATCGGCCAGACCGAATTCTCCAAGGAATCCGGCCGCAGCGAGCTGCAATTGGCGTGCGAGGCGGTCAGCGCCGCGCTCGACGATGCGGGCCTGTCGCCCAGCGACGTCGACGGCATGGTCACTTTCACCATGGACTCCAGCGACGAGATCGATATCGCCCGAAATGTGGGCATCGGTGACCTGAGCTTCTTTTCCCGCGTGCATCACGGCGGCGGCGCGGCGTCCGGAACCGTCGTCCATGCGGCCATGGCCGTCGCTACCGGCGTTGCCGACGTGGTGGTGTGCTGGCGTGCCTTCAACGAACGCTCCGGGTTCCGGTTCGGCGGCAGCGGACGCAGCATGGCTGAGACTCCGCTGTTCATGGCGCATTACGCGCCGTACGGCTTGCTCACTCCCGCGGCCTGGGTGGCAATGCACGCCCAGCGCTACATGTCGACCTACGGTGTAGCCAACGAGGACTTCGGCCGCATCGCTGTCGTCGACCGCAAACACGCGGCCACCAACCCGGACGCCTGGTTCTATGAGCGCCCGATCACGCTGGAGGACCACCAGAATTCGCGCTGGATCGTCGAACCCGTCCTTAGGCTGCTGGACTGCTGTCAGGAAAGCGACGGCGGTGTCGCACTGGTGGTGACCAGCGCCGAACGCGCTCGCGACCTCCGCCAGCCGCCGGCCATCATCACCGCGGCCGCGCAGGGCGCCGCGGCCAATGGTGAAATGATGACCAGCTACTACCGCGACGACATCACCGGTCTCCCGGAGATGGGCGTGGTCGCCGACAGGTTGTGGCGGGACTCGGGCCTCAAACCTGCGGACATCCAAACCGCCTTCATCTATGACCATTTCACACCGTTCGTGTTCACTCAGCTCGAGGAGCTCGGTTTCTGCGGGCGCGGCGAAGCGAAGGATTTCGCCACCGTCGAGCGGCTTTCGCTCGGCGGGGAGCTGCCGATCAACACCAACGGCGGACTGCTCGGCGAGGCGTACATCCACGGGATGAACGGCATCACCGAGGGGGTGCGTCAGGTACGCGGTACCTCGCACAACCAAGTCGACAACGTCGAGCATGTACTGGTCACATCCGGCACCGGGGTGCCCACCAGCGGCCTGATTCTCGCACCGGCCGGGTAAGCGTAACTCGGGGCACCATGAGCCAGGCTTCTGATTTAGCGCAGTCGACTGATACCCACAAGCTCATCATCGAGTCCGCGTATGCATGCTTCAGCAGAAACGGGCCGCAGAAGACGACGATCGTGGATATCGCCAGGACAGCGAACATATCCCGGAGCACCGTCTACGAATACTTCAGCGACAAGGGCGCCATCCTGGAAGCCTGCGCCGAACACGCTTCCGAGCAGTTCTACCGCGAGATGTCCAAAGCGATGGACCGCGGCACCTCCCTTGAGGAAAAGCTCAGCAATGCAGCCGTATTCGTGACCCAGGCACGCCAGGCCATCGCGTCCGAAAGGTACTTCGACGAAGACGCGGTCAGCCTGTTGCTGACCAAAGACGCCGCCGTGCTGCTGCGCGAATGCATCGAATTCTTCGCGCCGCACCTGTCCGCCGCCAAACTCACCGGTGAGGTCCGCAAGGACCTCGATGTCGAGGCCGCCGGTGAATGGTTCGCGCGGATCCTGTTCTCGTTGTTCAGCACAGCGTCACCCATTCGGGTTATGGACAACCCCGACGTCGTTGCCGAATTCGTTTCCGCCCACGTGGTGCGCGGCTTCGCCGGCGACCGCCCGCGCCCGCGGCGAGCTCAGTGACCACATCGAGTGTGCGCAGACGGCTTCTAGTGTGCATCAGCGGCGTGATGTGGTCGAATCTTGAACCGTCAGTGCACAATCAACGCGTCTGGCCGTTGAGGCATATTCAGTGACCGCGTTCGGCCAGCGCCCGCAGGAAGAAAGTCAGGTTCGCGGGGCGCTCGGCTAACCGCCGGATGAAATAGCCGTACCACTGCGTCCCGAATGGCACGTACACCCGCATCTGGTTGCCGGAATCGGCTAGCCGCCGCTGCTCGTCGTCGCGGATGCCGTAGAGCATCTGGTATTCAAAACTGCCGACCGGACGCTTTGATTCGCTTGCGATGTTCGGTACCGCGCCGATGATCGCGGGGTCATGCGAGGCGACCATCGGATACCCCGGGCCGGCCATCAGCGCCCGCAAACACTCCAGATACGAGTCGGTAATGGCAGCTGCGGCGCGGTAGGCCACCGATGCCGGCTCGTCGTAGGCGCCCTTGCACAACCGGATCCGCGCTGAGGCCAGCTGCTCGCAATCGCCGAGCGTGCGCTTCAGGTAGGCCTGCAGAACCGTTCCCAGCCAGGGAAAGTCGACCCGCAGGTCCGCGCAGATCGACAGCGTCGAGTCGGTAGTGGTGTGGTCCTCGGCGTCCACCGTGACCCAGACACCCGCCCGCTCGGCGCGCTCGCAGATGGCACGGGCGTTGTCCAGAGCGATCTTCTCGCCGTCGCGGTCCAGCGCCTGTCCCAGCGCCGAAAGCTTGAGGGAGACCTCGAGCGGCCGCGCACCATCGCGGGCGGGCTCGGTCTCCCCGCCCAGCGCATCGAGAAGGTGTAGGTACGCCCCCACTGTGGTGGCGGCGTCGTCGGCGTCGGTGACGTTTTCGCCTAGGTAGTCGATGCTGACGTAGCGGCCCGAATCCCGCAGCCCAACAGCGACGTCCAGTACACCGGCGAGGGTATCCCCCGGTACGAAACGGCGCACCACCCTGCGGGTGACGGGCGAGCGCTCGATGCTATGGCGCAACCTGTCGGCCCGACTGGCCGCGAGCAGCGCCGGGCGCACGGTGTGCGCGAACGCCCCGGCCATCAGTCTGATCCCATGTGCGGGTAGGTGTGTTCGGTCGCCGGTACGAACGTCTCCTTGATGGTGCGTGCCGACGTCCAGCGCAATAGATTCAGCACCGACCCGGCCTTGTCGTTGGTGCCCGAGCCACGCGAACCCCCGAATGGCTGGCGCCCGACGACCGCGCCGGTCGGCTTGTCGTTGACATAGAAGTTTCCGGCGGCAAACCGCAGCCGCCCCTGCGCGGTCAGCACGGCCTCGCGGTCGTCGGCGATGACCGCGCCGGTCAGTGCATAGCGCGTCCCGGTGTCGATGACGTCGAGGATTCGTTCGTACTGGTCGTCGGGGTAGACGTGGACCGACAGCACCGGACCGAAATACTCGGTCGAGAATGCTTCGTCGGTCGGGTCGTCGGACAGCAGGACGGTCGGCCGCACGAAATAACCGACGCTGTCGTCGTATTCGCCCCCCACAGCGATGGTGACGCCCGACGCGCCCTTCGCGCGCTCGATGGCGTCAACGTTCTTCACGAACGCGCGCCGGTCGATCACCGCGCCGCCGTAGTTGGTCAGATCCGTGACATCGCCGTAGCGCAATGCGGCCGTGGCGCCCAGGAAGTCGTCGCCCATCCGCTCCCACACCGAGCGCGCGACGAATGCCCGCGACGCCGCCGAGCATTTCTGCCCCTGGTAGTCGAACGCGCCGCGAATCAACGCCGTGCGCAGCACATCCGGGCGCGCCGAGGCGTGCGCGACCACGAAGTCCTTGCCGCCCGTTTCCCCGACCAGCCGCGGGTAGCTATGGTAGCGGCCGATATTGGCTCCCACCTGCTGCCACAAGTGCTGGAAGGTGGCCGTCGATCCGGTGAAGTGGATGCCGGCCAGTCGCGGATCGACCAGGGCCACATCGGAGAGCGCAAGGCCGTCGCCGGTAACCAGGTTGATCACCCCAGGCGGCAAACCGGCGGCCTCGAGTAGCTGCATGGTCAGATAGGCCGACAGGGTCTGGGTGATGGACGGCTTCCACACGACGGTGTTGCCCATCAAAGCCGGCGCCGTCGGCAGGTTGGCTGCGATCGAAGTGAAGTTGAATGGCGAGATCGCATAGACGAAACCGTCCAGCGGGCGGTAGTCACTGCGGTTCCATTCCCCCGGCCCGCTGATCGGCTGCTGCGCCAGGATCTGACGGGCGAACGCCACGTTGAACCGCCAGAAGTCGACCTGCTCGCAAGGCGCATCGATTTCGGCCTGGTACGCGGACTTGGATTGGCCGAGCATCGTCGCGGCCGCGATCTTTTCCCGCCACGGTCCGGCAAGCAGATCAGCGGCCCGCAGGAACACCGCGGCCCGCTCATCGAAGGGCATTGTCGCCCAACCCTTCTTCGCGTTCTCGGCTGCTGCGATAGCGGCAGTGGCGTCCGTCTGTGTCGCGTTGGTCAGAGTGCCCAGCTTTTCGGCGTGCCGGTCCGGCCGAACGACGTCGATCGATTCACCGGCGCCCATCCGGTGGATACCGCCGATGACATGCGGAAGGTCGATCGCGTTGTTCTGCAGAGAGGCCAGCTCGGCGCTCAGCCGGCCTCGTTCTGGGGATTGCGGCGCGTAGTCGTGGACCGGCTCGTTGGTTGGCAGTGGTACCTGAGTAATCGCGTCCATGCTCTGAGGATCCCCGAGGAGACGGCTGAACGTATTAGCCGATCCGACAGGGTACCCCACCCATGCTAGTAAGATCGGACAATATGGCCGAGGTTGGACTGGGCCAGCTGTTGCTGGCGCTCGACGCGACTGTAGTCAGCCTGGTGGACGCCCCGCGTGGGCTGGACCTTGCGGTGGGGTCGGCAGCGCTGATCGATTCCGACGACGTGCGGCTCGGGCTGGCACCGGCAGCCGGCTCGGCTGACGTCTTCTTCCTGCTGGGCGTCACCGACGACGAGGCATTGCGGTGGGTCGACGAGCAGGCTCGCGGGCAGGCGCCGGTGGCGATCTTCGTCAAGCAACCGTCGGACGCGGTGGTGGCCAGGGCCGGCGCGGCCGGGTCAGCCGTCGTGGCCGTGGAACCGCGCGCCCGCTGGGAGCGGTTGTATCAACTGGTCAATCACGTGTTCGAGCACCACCAGCCGACGCTAGACCGCGGCGACCTTGATTCGGGCACCGATCTGTTCGGTCTGGCGCAGTCGCTGGCCGACCGCATCCACGGCATGGTCAGCATCGAAAACGCCGAGTCGCACGTCCTTGCCTATTCGGCGTCCAACGACGAGGCCGACGAACTGCGCAGATTGTCCATCCTGGGCCGGGCCGGCCCGCCCGAACATCTGAAGTGGATCGGTCAATGGGGCATTTTCGACGCGCTGCGGTCCGGCGGCGAGGTGGTGCGCGTCGCCGAGCGTCCGGAGCTGGGGCTGCGACCGCGGCTGGCGATCGGGATCCATCAGCCGGCTGCCGGTGCGCGCCAACCACGGGTGTTCGCCGGCTCCATCTGGGTGCAGCAAGGTTCCCGACCCCTGGCAGACGACGCCGACGAGATGTTGCGGGGCGCGGCGGTGCTGGCCGCCCGCATCATGTCCCGGCTGGCCTCCAGGCCGTCCACGCAGACGCGATGGCTGCAACAACTCCTGGGGCTGGCCGACGCGGCGGGACCCGTAGACGTGGCGGCCATCGCCCGCGAACTCGGCCTGGCCGTCGACGACACCGCCGCGCTGATCGGTTGGGACACAGTCGATACCAGGGACGCCGGGTCCCGTCCCGCCCGCCTGGCCGAGGTCGTCGCGCTGAGCGCCAGCGCATTTCGACGTGACGCGCAGGTCGCAACGAACGGCTCACGCATCTATTCGCTGTTACCCAAGACCGCCACGGCCCGGTCGGTCACCTCCTGGGTTCGCGGCACGATCAGCTCGCTGGGCACCGAACTCGGCGTTCAGCTTCGGGCAGCCATCGCCGCGCCTGTCGCCGGCCTCGCCGGCGTCGCCGCCGCACGCGCGGAGGTCGACCGGGTGCTAGACAGCGCCGAGCGCCACCCCGTCCTTGCCCAGGTGACCTCGCTGGCCGAAGCGCGCACCACAGTCTTGCTGGACGAGATCGTCACCCTGGTCGGCAGCGACCAGCGACTGGTCGATCCGCGGCTACATGACTTGCGCGCGCAGGACCCGGTACTGACCGAAACCCTCCGAACCTACCTGGACAGCTTCGGCGACATCGCCGCCGCCGCGCAGTCGCTGCAAGTACACCCAAACACCGTCCGCTATCGGGTGCGGCGGATCGAGAAGCTGCTGTCGACCTCGCTGGCCGATCCCGAGGTGCGGCTCGTCTTTTCGCTCGGGCTCAGGGTGTCAGAACGGGCTTGAGAAGCGGCTCAGCAGTGCGGGGCCCAGCACCTCTGATTCGGGCAATAGGTCGAATGTGCTATGCCCACCATCGATTGAACCTGTCCGAGCGACACCCCCCGGGCGTCCAGAGTGGCGTGCACCTGACCGGCAATCTGCTCATACGTCCAACCCCACCCGAGATCGTCGCAGATGAGCCACCCCATCCCGATGAGCGAGGCGTCGTGCTCCGGCGGCCAGGTGAAGCCGACACCGCGCAGTTGCGCGAGGTACGCGTCATCAAGCGGACTGGCGGCCGCACTCGGAGCACCGGTAACCAGGGCAGCGCCGGCCATCAGGGGGACGATCAGTCTGGCCAGCCAGCGGAATGAGAGCATTCGATGCGCTTCTTTCTTGTTGGCATTGAGGACGTGTCATTATGCGCGCCCAAAGCGGCGCAGAGATGAACACATCCAACTTTTTTCGCACGCGTTGCGCCCGAACATAAGCCGCGCCACACAATGGTTATCTTCAGCGTGATGGTAATTCTCTGTGTTGCAGCGGATTTCCGTCCAGTTAGGCTTCGTTGGTGACCGAGAGCCCGTCGTCCTATCTGGTGCTGGCGTCCCAGCGCAGTGGCAGCACGCTGCTGGTCGAATCGCTGCGCGCGACCGGCGTCGCCGGCGAGCCCCAAGAGTTCTTCCAGTACTTGCCTAGCACCAGCCAGTCTCCGCAGCCGCGGGAGTGGTTCGCGGACACCGAGGACGAGTCGATCCTGAGCCTGCTTGATCCGTTGGACGAAGGCAAACCCGACCTCGCGACGTCCGAGATCTGGCGTGATTACATCCGCACGGTCGGCAGAACGCCCAATGGCGTATGGGGCGGCAAGCTGATGTGGAATCAGACGCCGCTGCTGTTGGACCGGGCGGCCGGCTTACCCAATCGGTCCGGTTCCGGTCTACTGGCCGCGATCCGTGACGTTGTGGGCGAGGACCCGCTCCTCATTCACATCCATCGGCCCGATGTGATCTCGCAAGCGGTGTCGTTCTGGCGGGCGGTGCAGACCCGGGTGTGGCGCGGCAGGCCAGATCCGGTCCGCGACGCGCGCGCCACGTACCACGCCGGCGCGATCGCCCACGTCGTCACCATGCTGCGGGCGCAGGAGGCGGGCTGGCAGTCCTGGTTCGTCGAAGAAGACGTCAAACCGATCGAGATTTCCTACCCGGTTTTATGGCGCAACCTGACCCAGGTAGTAGGCGAGGTCCTCGAGGCGTTGGGGCTCGACCCGCGGCTGGCACCGGAGCCAGTGCTGCAGCGGCAGGCCGACCAGCGTTCCGACGAATGGGTGGACCGCTACCGGGCGGACGCGGAGAAGGAGGGGCTACCAACATGACCACCCTGCCGGACACCCGGCGTGTCGACGAACTGCGGCTGCTGGAAGCCGAAGCGGTGCACATCATCCGCGAGGTGGTCGCCGAGCTAGAGCGCCCCGTGCTGCTGTTTTCGGCGGGCAAGGACTCGATCGTGCTACTTCGCCTGGCGGAAAAGGCCTTTCGGCCCCTGCCATTGCCATTTCCGGTGATGCACGTCGACACCGGCCACAACTTCGACGAGGTGATCGAGTTCCGCGATCGCAGGGTCAGCGGCGAGGGCCACAAGCTGATCGTCGCATCGGTGCAGGAATCCATCGACAACGGCCGCGTGCCCGACCCCGGCCCCGGGGCTTCGCGCAACCGGGCCCAGACCCGCACGCTGCTCGACGGTCTGGAGGCCGGTGGCTTCGACGCCGCCTTCGGCGGTGCCCGCCGCGACGAGGAGCGCGCTCGCGCCAAGGAGCGGATCCTGAGTTTCCGTGACGAGTTCGGCCAATGGGATCCGCGGGCTCAGCGTCCGGAGCCGTGGTCGCTGTACAACGGCCGGATCAAGAAGGGCGAGCAGGTGCGGGTGTTCCCGCTGAGCAACTGGACCGAGATCGACGTCTGGCGCTACATCGAGTTGGAAGAGCTTGAAATACCATCGATTTACTACGCGCACGAACGCGAGGTGTTCGAGCGCGACGGCATTCTGCTGGCGGTGTCGGATTACACCAGCCCGCAAAATGGCGAAACCTCCGCGTTGGAGTGGGTGCGGTACCGCACCGTCGGCGACCTGACCATCACCGGGGCGGTGCGTTCCACCGCCACCGACATCACCCGGGTCATTACCGAGATCTCGGCGGCGACGGTCTCCGAGCGCGGCGAGACCCGCGCCGACGACCGCACGTCGGCCGCCGCGATGGAAGACCGCAAGCGAGAGGGCTATTTCTGATGAGCGCCAGCGAAGAAGAACGAAAAGGGCCTGAGCTGATGAGCGTCAGCGAAGAAGAACAAAAGGGCTTGAGCTGATGAGCGTCAGCGAAGAAGAACGAGAGGCCTGAACGATGACCCCCGTGACCCGCCAGCTGTTGCGCATCGCGACCGCCGGTTCAGTCGACGACGGCAAGAGCACCCTGATCGGCCGGATACTGCACGACACCGACAGTCTGCCGCTGGACCACCTGGAAGCGGTCACCGACTCCGAAGGCGTCGCCGACCTGGCAGCGCTGTCCGACGGTCTGCGCGCCGAACGCGAACAGGGCATCACGATCGACGTCGCGTATCGCTTCTTTTCCACCGAAACCCGCAGCTACATTCTGGCCGACACACCCGGCCACGAGCGCTACACCCGCAATATGTTCACTGGGGCATCCAATGCGCACGTGGCGATCCTGCTGGTAGATGCCCGCGCCGGCGTGCTTCGCCAGACCCGCAGGCACGCCCGGATCGCAAAGCTACTGGGCATCAAACACTTTGTCGCAACGGTGAACAAGATCGACCTTGTCGACTTCGACCAGTCCAGATTCGCCGCGGTCGAAGAAGAGTTGCAGCAGTTGGCCGCTCGTCTGGGTGGTTTGGAAATCACCGTCATCCCGGTCGCGGCCAAGCACGGGGACAACGTCGTGCATCGCTCGGACCGCACGCCCTGGTACAACGGCCCGACGTTGCTCGAATATCTGGAAACGGTCGAGCTGGGCGCGCCGCACGCCCAGGCGTCGCGGCTGCGACTGCCGGTGCAGTGGGTGTCGCGGCCGACCGCCGACGTACGCCGCCGCTACACCGGTCGCCTGGCGGCAGGAACGCTCAGTGTCGGCGACCCGGTGGTCTCGCTGCCCGCCGGCACCCGTTCGACCGTGACGGCACTGGACACCCTCGACGACACCCGCACCACAGGTGTAGCGCCGCTGTCGGTTTCGATCGAGCTGGCCGACGACATCGACGTGGGCCGCGGCGACGTACTGGTCAGCGGAGCAGAGGACGCGGTTGTGCCGGTGCTGGCCCGGGAACTCGATGCGACCGTCTGCTGGTTCGTCGACGCACCGCTGCGGGCCGGCGCCCGCCTGGCCCTCAAACAAACCAGCAAGACGGTGCGGGCTACCGTTCAGGAGCTGCACGCGCGGCTGGATCCAGAGACGCTCGACGAGCTGGACCAGCCAGTTGAGTTGACGCTCAACGACATCGGCACCGTGACACTGCGAACCAGCTCTATCATCCTCGCCGACCCGTACGCCGACAATCGCGACACCGGCGCGTTCATCCTGATCGACGAGACCACCAACGACACCATCGGCGCCGGAACCATCCTCGAAGCGCGCGAGATAAAGCCCGGCACACATGCGCGCACCGATATCCGCTGGCATCCGTCGGCGCTGGACCGTACCCACCGCTGGCAGGCCACCGGGCAGCCGGGCGCGACCATCTGGTTCACCGGCCTACCCGCATCCGGCAAGTCGACCGTGGCGGTGGCTGTGGAGCGCGCTCTCGTCGAATCCGGGCGGGTGGCGTATCTCCTCGACGGCGACAACTTGCGCCACGGCCTCTCGGACGACCTGGGTTTCTCCCCCGGCGACCGCACCGAGAACATCAGGCGGGTCGGGCATTTGACTCGGCTACTGGCCGACGCGGGTGTGGTCGCGCTGGCATCGCTGGTATCGCCGCTCAAATCGGACCGGGAGACCGCCCGCGCCCTCAACAACGCCGCCAAACTGGCCTTCATCGAGGTGCACATCGCCACATCGTTGGCCGAATGCGAAAAGCGCGACCCCAAGGGCCTCTACGCCCGTGCGCGCAGCGGAGAACTCAAAGGACTGACCGGAGTCGACGCGCCCTACGAGCCACCCGAGAACCCGGACCTGGTGCTCGACACCACCGGCGCCGACATCGACGAACTCGCTGCTCAGGTCATCGATCTGCTCGAGAAGCGCAGCCCGCGCGGGTCGTAAACCTAGACTCATCGCGATCCAATTACTTGGTGTGGGCCCTCCCTTACGCAACGGTGGGTCCGTGAGTGATTGGGGCGGGCGGATCAGCTCGGTATCAGTGGATTGGTGGGCGACGATTGTCGCCGGTGTGATCGTCGCGTTGGCGGTGGCCAACGTGCTACCGAAGATTCCGTGGTGATCGCATGAGCACCACGCGCGTTGAGCCCGACGACACCGAAGAAACCCTCGACGAACCGACCTTCACCAGCAGGCGCCCGCTCGACTACGTGCCGGGGATTCTGTTGCTGGTCGCCGTGGGACTGCTGGGCAAGTACGCCCAGATCTGGTGGAACACACTGGCCAAGCGCGAACACTGGCACGTGCCCGATATCGAATATGTGTTGTGGGCCATTGTGATTGGGCTCCTCATCACCAACACCATCGGCCTGCACCGGATATTCCGGCCCGGCGTGCTGACCTACGAGTTCTGGCTCAAGATCGGGATCGTGGCGCTCGGAGCGCGATTCGTGCTCGGTGACGTAGCCAAACTGGGCGGGCTGAGCCTGATCCAGATCTTGGTGGACATGGCGGTCGCCGGAACCATCATCATTCTCGCTGCGCGGGCATTCGGGTTATCGGGCAAGCTCGGCTCGCTGCTGGCGATCGGCACCTCGATCTGTGGGGTTTCGGCCATCGTGGCCGCCAAGGGCGCGATCCGGGCCCGCAACTCCGACGTTGGCTATGCCATCGCGGCGATCCTGGCGTTGGGGGCGGTGGCACTGTTCGTGTTGCCGCCGCTGGGGCACGCGATCGGCCTCACAGATCGGGAATTCGGGTTGTGGGCGGGTCTGGCGGTGGACAACACCGCCGAAACCACGGCCACCGGCTACCTGTATTCCGATCACGCCGGGAAAATCGCAGTCTTGGTAAAGTCGACCCGTAATGCGCTGATCGGTTTCGTCGTCCTCGGCTTCGCGCTGTACTGGGCCGCGCGCGGGCAGGCCGACAAGATCGCGCCCGGCGCACGTGCCAAAGCGGCGTTCATCTGGGACAAATTCCCGAAATTCGTGCTGGGCTTCCTGGCGGTGTCGGCGATCGCGACGGCTCACTGGCTGACGAAGGGGCAAACCGCCAACCTCGCCAACGTGTCCAAATGGGCGTTTCTGCTGACATTCGCGGGTGTCGGACTCAACACCGACATCCGCCAAATCGCCCGCACCGGGTGGCGCCCGCTCCTCGTAGCGGTGATCGGACTCATCGTCGTCGCGTCGGTATCGCTGGGCATCGTGTTGCTCACTTCCCGCGTGTTCCACTGGGGCTTAGGGGTCTAAAGGCGTCTGAGGCCGTAACCTTGCGCGCATGCGGCCCTCGTCCCATCTCTCGCTGCTGAGCGAACGCGCCGGTCGGTGACCGGCGCCCGGGACTAGTCGCTGCCATGTGGATCACCCTCCTGGTGATGGCCGTCGCAGTCAGCCTCGAACCGTTCCGGGTCGGCATGACGGTACTCATGCTGAATCGGCCCAGGCCGATGCTGCAATTGCTCGTATTCCTTTGCGGCGGTTACCTGATGGGCATCAGCGTGGGCTTGGTCGTGTTGTTCATCTTTCGGCGCAGGCTGCTGGGGTCCGCGTACTTCACATTGCCCAAGGTGCAAATTCTGATTGGTTTGCTGGCGTTGCTGGCCGCTGCCGCGCTGGCTGTGCGCGCCGGTCGCAGCATTGGCCCGGCGAAACTGTCGACGCGGGTGCAGGGCCTGCTGGGCGGAAGCTCGCTGTGGGTCTCGGGACTGGCCGGCATGGGCATCGCTCTGCCGTCGGTGGATTATCTGGCCGCGCTGGCTGTCATCTTGGCCTCCGGCGCGGCGGCCGTGAAACAAGTCGGAGCATTGCTGATGTTCAATGCAGTGGCGTTCGCGCTGGTGGAGATTCCACTCGTCGCCGGTCTGGTGGCGCCCGATAAGGCGCGTGCGGCGATGGCCGCCCTGAACGACTGGATACGGTCACGGCGCCGTGCCGAAGTCGCCACCCTGCTGACCGGGGTCGGTTGCGTGCTGCTTGCGGTCGGCTTAACCAGTCTCTGAACTACCCGCGAGGAGCGTAGGTCTGGGCGAGGAACTGCTCGACGGCCACCGCGGCATGCGCCGCGCGGGCTGACCCGAAGCTGTCAAAAGCGTGCTGCGCGTACGGCAATTCGGCGTAGACGACAGGCTGACGACTGACCTCGCGCAGGCGCGCGGTGAAGGCGCGCGCCTGTTCCACCGGGACCAACGAGTCGTTGGTGCCGTGCAGCACGAAAAACGGTGGTGCGTCTTCGGATACATGAGTGATCGGCGAGGCGACCCGGAAGGGTTCGGCTATCTCCGTGCGACTCAACTTGAATACGTTCTTGGCCACCATCGGCACCATCAGCGGATGCGTCGAATTGTCCGAGCGGGTGAAGTCATAGACCCCGTAGAACGGGACGGCCGCTTGCACCCGGGTGTCAGCCTCCTCGAAACCCGGCTGGAAGCGCGCATCGTTGGGCGTCAGCGCCGCGAGCGAAGACAGGTGCCCGCCCGCGGAACCTCCGGTGATCGCGATCCAGTTCGGGTCGCCGCCGTATTCGGCAATGTGCTCTTTTGTCCAGGCAATCGCCCGCTTGACGTCGACAATGTGATCGGGCCACGTCGAGCGCGGGCTGAGGCGGTAGTTGATCGCGACGCAGACCCAGCCGAGCTCGGCCAAGTGACTCATCAGCGGATGCGCCTGGCCGCGCTTGTTTCCCACCATCCACGCGCCGCCCGGCACCTGCAGCAACACCGGCGCTCGCCCGCCGCGGTCGAGGTCGGGGCGGCGCCAGACGTCTAGATGATTCCGCGAGCCGTACTCCCCGTAGCTGATGTCGCCGTCGTGCGCGTAGTCGCGGTAGACCCGCAGCATCCGGGCCGCGCCGGGTTTCTTCGCGGTGGCGCCCCCGGGTGCGGGCCGCTTCCAGAGGTCACCCGACTCGGTGCGCCGGTCGGCACCCAGTCCGGCATCCAGCGCCGCTGCCAGCGGCTCGTTGGCTTTGCGCCCGATGTGGCGCAGGCCCAGCAGTCCCAGCCACGATAACGCCGACACCACCCAGCTGAATCGGCGCAACGGCGCGGGCAGTCGGCGCGACAGGGCCGCCTGCGCCGTTAGCTGGACGCCGATCGCCTGCAGCGGAAGCTCGGACGCGAAAACCCCGTAGACGAAAGCGAACACCGATCCGTACCCGCGCTTGGTCAGCGGCCGGTAGCCATTCGCGGTGTAGGCCAAGCCCAACGCCGACGCCAATGCCGTTGCCAGTCTGTTCATTACCGTTGCTTCCCGGGCTCGCTGCCCTCTTTGCTCTAGGTTTTGCCAGCTTCTCCGGATTTTCCTTTTCCGAGATCGCCTATCGCCGCGGGGTCCTCGACGACGTGGTACGCCGGGTCGCTCATCGACATCGCCCGGTTTCCGGTCTGTCGGGGCTTGCCGGTGATCCGCAACAGTTGACCGGGCTGAATGTCGGCCCCACCGCGGCCGGAGTTGAAGTTGACGGTGATCTCGCCGCTGTTGTCGCACACGACGATCGACCGAACCGTGCGTCGGCCTTTGGTGGTGTCCTCGACTTCATTGACCCGCCCTTCGAAGGTGGCGCGATGCCCCGGGATCAACCCCGCCACCGTGATCACCGACCGCGACGGGTCGGGGTGTTCATACGCTTCGATGTCCTGGTCCTCGCCCCGGGAAACCCACGCTTCTACCTTGTCGAGTTCACGAACGATCTTCTGCTCGAAGCGGTCCGGGTACGCCTCTTCGATCCGCGTTTGAACGTCATACGGCACGATGGTCGCCGCGGCATCCGGGATCAGGCTGACGGCCCGGGCAATCTTGTCTGCGGTGCGGTCGTGCAGCAATCGTCCGAGCAGCGGCGCATAGGTTCGGCGTGGCAACAGCACCGTCACGTTGGTATGCCGTTGTTCGTCGCGCGCCTTGGCAACGAATATCTGTGCGGCCCGTGTGATCCGGCGGTCCGGGCAGTCCACCACTCGTAACCGGGTGTCGAGTTCGAAGTGGTCCCAGCGCTTCCGCAATTGCGCGGCGTAAGCCGCGTCGACCATGAAGTGCACCGCGAGCAACTCGTCGGCCCGCAAACCCCTGCCGTAGCGGAGCGCTTCGATCACCGCAAGGTCAACCGAATTCACGAAGACGAATACCCGGTGCCGCGCGTACTTCACCAAGTCCGGACGGTCGGTGCGGAACATCTCGAGAATCGCCGCCTCGGCTCGATATTCGCGATTCAGGCGGATCAGGCCGAACACCAGGATGGGAAAGACGACGACAACCAGCCAGGCGCCCTCGGTGAACTTGGCCACCGCAAAGATGCCGACGACGATCGTCGACAGGATCGCCGCGGACAGGTTGATCGCCAGCTTGCGCCGCCAGCCGGGTTCCCGTTCATTCAGATGATGTTTCGTCATCCCGTAGCCGGCCATCGAGAATCCGGTGAACACGCCGATCGCGTAGAAGGGCACCAGCGCGTTGACCGAGCCGCCGGTGAGCACCAGCAACGCCACCGACAACGCCGTGAGCGCGATGATCCCGTTCGAAAACACCAGACGATGTCCGCGTTTCATCAGCTGCCGCGGCAGGAAGCGGTCCTCGGCGACAAAACTGGCCAGTGCCGGGAACCCGTTGAAACTGGTATTCGCGCCGGTATACAAGATGGCAGCGGTCGCGGTCTGGACCAGAACGTAGAAGATGTTGCCCACCAACCCGTGGCCGAAGACCGCACGCGCGATCTCGGATAACACCGACGGATAGCCGGCAACGTACGGGGTGGCGTGGGTGACGTAGGCCAGGTAGGCCACTCCGGCCAGCAAGAATCCGAGAATGCAGGCCATGGCGGTGAGCACCCGCCGCGCGTTGACGCCCTGAGGCTTCCGAAAAACGGTGACCGTATTGGAGATCGCCTCGACGCCCGTCAGCGACGAACCGCCGTTTGCGAACGCACGGAGCAACACCAGGACGGTCGCACCCATTACCAACCCATTGCCCTGATGCAGCGGCACCGCACCGTCGATGTTCTCCGGGTCGTATACCGGTAAATCCCCGAATATTTCGCGAACGACACCGGTCACGATCGTCAGGCTGATCATGGTGATGAAGAAATAGGTCGGCACCGCGAAAGGCCGGCCCGCTTCCTTTAGCCCGCGCAGATTGGCGTAGCAGATGAAGGTGACCACGCTGACCGTGATCGTCAGGCTGTACGGACCCAATGAGGGGATCGCCGATACCACCGCGACCGTGCCCGCCGCCGCCTGCACCGCCACCGTGACGACGTAGTCGATCAGCAGGGCTGCCGCGGCGATCTGCGCGACCCGGGGCCCGAAGTTCTCCCGAGCGACGATGTAGGACCCGCCCGCCCGGGTGTAGGTCATGACGACTTGCCGATACGACGCGGCCACCAACACCAGGATCAGCAGGATGACGCCGTTGATGGGCAGCAGCAACGCAAAGGCCGCCAGCCCCGCGTGGGGTAGCAGTTCGATCAGGATCTGCTCGCTGCCGTAAGCGGTCGAAGAGATCGCGTCCGGCGAAAGTGCGCCAAGCGCAACAGGGTTGGACAGCGTCTCCGCATCCAGCTTGTCGGTGATGATCGGCTTTCCCAGAAAGACGCGCTTTGTTATATCCCCGATCGACAGCGGGATGCGCAGCTTGCCAGCCGTACCGGCCGTAGTTGTCACGACCACACTCCTAACTCCGAAGTTGAGCGCTTAGGTTGAGCACTTAGGAAGCACCAGGAGACAACCGGGTATACCTACCCCCACATGCATTCTGCCGCTTGAACGATGCCGGGGCAGACGGGTATGCCATTTCGGCGATCAGGGTGTCAGGCGATCGACCGCCGCGGCGACGCGTTCGTCGGTCGCGGTCAGCGCCACCCGCACATGCTGCGCGCCGCTCGGACCATAGAAGTCACCAGGCGCCACCAGAATGCCGCGTGCGGCCAGCCAGGTCACGCTGTCCCGGCATGGCTCGCCGCGAGTAGCCCACAAGTACAGGCCAGCGTCCGAATAGTCGATAGCGAATCCCGCCGAGCGCAACGCCGGCGCCAGAGCGGCCCGCCGCCGCGCATAACGCTCGCGCTGCAGCTTCTCGTGAGCGTCGTCATCCAGGGCGGCCACCATGGCCGCCTGCACCGGCGTCGGCACCATCATCCCGGCGTGTTTGCGCACCGCCAGCAGTTCGGCGACCAGGCCCGGATCCCCGGCGACCAAGCCAGCCCGGTACCCGGCAAGCGACGAGCTCTTCGACAGCGAGTGGATTGCCAGCAAGCCGGTGTGGTCGCCACCGCAGACAGCGGGATGCAGCACCGATACGGGCTCGGCCTCCCAGCCCAGCCCCAGGTAGCACTCGTCGGAAGCCAGCAGCGCATTTCTGTCCCGTGCCCAGCCGGCCACCTTGCGCAGGTGATCGACGCCCAACACGCGTCCGGTCGGGTTACTCGGGGAGTTGAGAAAGACCAGCGACGGCGATTGCGGGCCCAACTGAGTCAGCGAGTCCGCCCGCAGCACTTGCGCCCCAGCCAGCCGGGCGCCGACGTCATAGGTTGGATAGGCCAGTTCCGGCACTACGACCGCGTCGGACGGGCCCAGGCCAAGCAGAGTGGGCAACCACGCGATGAGCTCCTTGGTACCGATCACCGGCAGGACCGCGGCTTCGGTCAACCCGGTGATGCCGTAGCGGCGACTCAGGGCCGCCACCGCGGACTCGCGCAACCGGGCGGTGCCCGCCGTCGCGGGATAACCGGACGCGGAGCTGGCTGCCGCCAGAGCATCCCGGATCAGTGGCGCGACCGGGTCGACTGGGGTTCCGACGGACAGATCGACGATTCCGTCCTGATGCGCCGCGGCCAGCGCCTTCGCGTCGGCCAGGGTGTCCCAGGGGAACTCCGGCAAGGAAGCCGCCACGGAAGGCCGGCCCATCCGGGGCTCCTGCAGCACTGGCCCGCTCAGTCGCCTTCGCCCTGTGGTGCCAGATCCTTTACTACCTGCGGGTCGTTCTCGGTCAGGCCGACCTTGGCCGCGCCGCCCGGTGACCCAAGCTCAACGAAGAAGTCGGCGTTGATCTGCGTGTACTGGCCCCACTGGTCTGGCACGTCGTCTTCGTAGTAGATCGCTTCGACCGGGCAGACCGGTTCGCAGGCCCCGCAGTCGACACATTCGTCGGGGTGGATGTACAGCATCCGAGCGCCCTCGTAAATGCAGTCGACGGGGCACTCCTCGATGCACGCCTTGTCCTTGATGTCGACGCAGGGCTCGGCGATCGTGTACGTCACGGACGTCTCCTCAACGTTTCCTATTTTGTAGGGGTGTTAGTGGTGTCTGTAGTGGTCAGTCTGGGCTGCTGCTCGCCTATTCGTAGCCTCTTTGGGCCTTTAAGGCAAAGCGTTTCGGTTACTGATACTAGACGTCCCACATACACGTCAACTCGTGGCTTCGCCACCATGCTCGATAAGCACGGCGTCGCGCTGCGGCTGGGCACCCGCGCCTGCGCCGATGAGTTGACCGACTACCAGGACGCGTACATCAGCTCTCCGGAGTGAACTACGAACGGATCGCCGACGACGGCCTGCACATCACCTTCGGTCCGGACCGGCAACGACCACGGTTGCTGGCGGTCGACAACGTGGTGCTGTGCGCCGGCCAGGAGCCGGCGCGTGATCTGCGAGGCCCAATTACGGAGCAACGGCATCAACCCGCACATCATCGGCGGTGCGGCCGTCGCCGCCGAGTTGGACGCCAAGCGGCGATCAGACAGGGCACCGAACTGGCATCCAGGCTCTAGATTCCGGGGCTGTTTTGGCCCAACTTAGCCAGCCTTACTGAGTCTCTGACCTGCAGCATAGTTACGTTTGCGGCGGGTGTGCCGATAACCATCACGAGGGGAACAACTCCGCGGGGCCTGGTAACCTTTACTGCAGACGGCAACCCGCGGGGCAAAAGTCGTCGCCGTCGAGATTTCGCCGGTGCAATTAGTTAGCTTGGAGGGTGTACCACAAATGGTGAGGCTGTCGTTGACCAAATTGGCCGCCGCAGTGGGCGGTGCGGGAGTGGCACTGGCCTTGACTGCCGGTGCCGGCGTCGCATCCGCAGATCCGCTGGACGCGGCCGTCAATACCACCTGCAACTACGGTCAGGTTATTGCGGCGCTCAATGCGACCGACCCGGGTGCTGCCGCGCAATTCACCGCATCGCCGATCGGCGCAGAGCTACCTGCAGCGGTTCCTGAGCTCCGGTCCGGCGCAGCGGCGGCAGATGGCCCTGCAGATCCAGGCCATGCCGGAGGCGGCGCAGTACGTGAACGACCTGAACACGGTAGCCGGCAGCTGCAGCAACTACTGAGCCGAGCTCGAAGGCTCAGTAGCCACTGAGCAACCGGCGCAGTTGGGCTAAGGCCCGCCGGCACCGCAGGTGCGCAAAATGCCGCCCGGCGGCGTGTCGTCGTAGCAGACACGCACCTCGCGGCCGAAAGCTATGCCGCCAGCGGCGCGTAGGTGGTGGTGCGCTGACGCGCAGGACGGCCAATCCCCTCGGCGATGGCGGCCAGTTCGGCGGCGGTCTTGGCCGACCCGTATTCCGAACCGGCCATCCGCGAGATGGTCTCCTCCATCAGGGTTCCGCCCAGGTCGTTGGCGCCGCCGTTGAGCATCACCTGCGTGCGTTCGACGCCGAGCTTCACCCAGCTGGTCTGGATGTGGGAGATGCGGCCGTGCAACATGATCCGCGCCAGCGCGTGCACCGCCCGGTTGTCCCGGTGCGTGGGCCCGGGCCGCGCCGCACCGGCCAGGTACAGCGGCGAATTCTGGTGCACGAACGGCAGTGGCACGAACTCGGTGAATCCACCGGTACGGTCCTGGATGCCGCGCAGCACATTGAGGTGCGCCGACCCAATGGCCGGGGATTGTCGACGTGTCCGTACATCATCGTCGAGGACGACCGCAGGCCCACCTCGTGCGCGGTGCTCACGATCTCGATCCACATCGACGTCGGCAGCTTGCCCTTGGTCAGCACCCAGCGCACCTCGTCGTCGAGAATCTCGGCGGCGGTGCCGGGGATACTGCCCAGGCCGGCCTCGCGCAGGCTGATCAGCCACTCGCGAATGCTCAACCCGCTCTTGGTCACGCCGCTGGCGATCTCCATCGGGGAAAACGCATGCACGTGCATCGACGGCACCCGGGCCTTGACGGCACGCACCAGCTCGGCGTAGCCGGTGACCGGCAGCTCGGGGTCGATGCCGCCCTGCATGCACACCTCGGTGGCACCTTCGACATGCGCCTCCCAGGCGCGTTCGGCGACCTCTGCCGCCGACAGCGAGTACGCATCGGCGTCACCCTTGCGCTGCGCGAACGCGCAGAACCGGCAGCCGGTGTAGCAGATGTTGGTGAAGTTGATGTTGCGGTTCACCACGAAGGTCACATCGTCGCCGACTGCGTCGCGGCGCAGCGAATCCGCCAGTGCGGCAACCGCTTCCATCGCGGGACCCTCGGCGGTAGCGAGCGCCAGGTACTCATCGTCGGTGCAGCCGGCGGGATCGCGCTCAGCCGAACGCAGCGCGGCGAGAACATCGGTGTCAATGCGCGCGGGTGCGTTGGCGGCCAGCTCGTGCACGTGTGCGCGGATCGATTCCCAGTCGCCGAAGGCACTGTCCAGATCGCTGCGGGCCTCAGTGTTGCGGCCCTCGGTGTCGATCGCCGCGTTGCAGGTCCACCCGACCGGACGACTCCACGTCGTCGGGTTCCTGCCATGGCATCCCGACCGGGTTGACGTCGCGGGCCAGGCCGGTCTGCGGATCGGCTAGAGCCATCACATGCCCACGCACCCGCGGGTCGATCCACGCGGCGCCCGCCTGCACGTATTTGGGCTGGGCGGTCAACCGCTGCACCAGTTCGTAACCGGCCTCGGCAGTGACGGCGGCCAGCTCATCCAAAGCGGGCCAGGGCCGTTCCGGGTTGACGTGGTCGGGCGTCAGCGGCGAAACGCCGCCCCAGTCGTCGACCCCGGCAGCGATCAGCGCCAGGCATTCGTCGCGGGACACCAGGTTTGGCGGCGCCTGGATCCGCATGCCCGGACCGAGCACCAGGCGCGCAACCGCGACCGTCGCCAGGTAGTCCTCGATTCCGGCATCGGGCACTGCCGCCATCGCGGTGTGCTCCTTGGCCCGGAAATTCTGCACGATCACTTCCTGGATGTGCCCGAACTCCTTGTGCGACTTACGAATCGCGTGCAAGGTATCGGCCCGTTCGGGCAGCGTCTCGCCGATGCCGACCAGCAGGCCGGTAGTGAACGGAATGGACAACCGGCCCGCGTCGGTCAGGGTGCGCAGCCGAACCGCCGGGTCTTTGTCCGGGCTGCCGTAGTGTGCCAGCCCTTTCGTCTCGAACAGCCGCCGCGACGTGGTCTCCAGCATCATGCCCATCGACGGCGCCACCGGCTTGAGCCGCGACAACTCCGACCAGCTCAGCACGCCGGGGTTCAGGTGCGGCAGCAGCCCGGTCTCCTCCAGCACCCGGATCGCCATCGCCCGCACATAGGACAGCGTGGAGTCGTAGCCCCGTTCATCGAGCCACTCGCGCCGCCTCGGGCCAGCGGTCCTCGGGACGGTCGCCGAGAGTGAATAGTGCTTCCTTGCAACCGAGTTCGGCCCCGCGCCGCGCGACGTCCAGGATCTCGTCGGGCTCCATGTACATGCCGGCGCCCTGGGCCCGCAGCTTGCCCGGCACGGCGACGAAGGTGCAGTAGTGACAGGTGTCGCGGCACAGGTGTGTGACCGGGATGAAGACCTTGGGCGAATAGGTGATGGGCAATGCCCCGGCCACTCCGCGTCGTCCGGCCGCCAGCAGACCCGCGTCCCGGACCCGTGCCGCGCTCGCGCAAAGATCGGCAAGGTCGTCGCCACGTGCGGTCAGCGCCGTGGCAGCCTCGTCGACGTTGAGCGCGACGCCGTCGCGGGCCCGCCGCAGTACCCGCCGCAACGCCGACGCACCCGACTTCGACGGGAGAGCAGGTGGAACGGTGGGGCTGGGCAGAGCAATCGGCTCTACGTTGGGCTCCTGGCCCGAAGTCAGTGGCACGTTGGTGTAACTTCCCCACGGTCGAATTTCATCCACCCATGCAGATATGAAGCCCTGGGCAGCTGCGCCATACCGCAACATTAGCGCCGCACTCGCGCCGGCCCGCGGTCGACTGTCCCGCCGTCGACACGACACGGCAGCTAAGCAGCGAAACGCCTGGCTGACCTCCTCCGGGATTACCGGCGACCGGAGCGGGATCCTGACGTGGCCGGCTACCAAAATCTAGCCTTCAATCCATTCAACAGCTCATGGATCCGGCATCCGGATCTGGCTATCAACGATCATCAATGCGGTCGTTCGTTTGGCGAATCTCCCGGCTAACCCACGGTCATAGCGATACGATCCGTTCTCAGCCATCAACTTTTCGCGTGGCTCGGCGCGCTGTTGTGAAGCACGGGGAGGTGCACGATGTCTTTCATGCTCGCGGAGCCGGGGGCGCTGGCTACGGCGGCGTCGGACGTGGCCGGTATCGGGTCGACGCTGAGCGCGGCCCACGCGGCCGCGGCGGCCCCGACGACCGGGGTGCTGGCTGCGGCCGCCGATGAAGTTTCGACGCAGATCGCCGCGCTGTTTTCCCAGCATGCGCAGAATTATCAGCAGCTCAGCGCGCGAGCGGCCGCATTTCACCAGCAGTTCGTCCAGGCGTTGGCCGCGACCGCGAGCAACTATGCGGCGGCCGAGACGGCAGCCGCGCAGACCCTGACGAAGGCGGTGAGCGCGCCTGCCCAGGCGCTGCTGGGGCACCCGCCGGTTCCAGGTGGCGCCACCACCGCCGTGGGCGGCGCCGTGTCCAATGCCGTGAGCCGAGTTGAGGGCGTTTTCGCGGGCAACGGCGCGGCCGGCGCGCTGCTCGGCCGGCCCACCGGCGGGGTTACCGCCGCCACCGCGGCCGGGTCCCTGCTACACGCCGGCGGCCTGACCAACGCCCACGCCGCACCGGCGGCCTTCAATTCGATCGCCGACTCGATCAAGAATTTCTACAACTTCGCCGAGCCGTACGTGCAGTACGCCTTCAACCTCGCCGCTTACGCGGTGGGATGGGTGCCGTGGGTGGGCATCTTGGCGCCCCAGATCAACTTCATCTATGACCTCTTCGAGCCCATGGTGCAGAGCGCCCTGTTCAACACGCTCGACTGGTTAACCGGTGCAATCAGCTTCAGTCAAGGGCTGAGCAACTTCTGGTCGGCCACCACGGCGTCGATCAACCAGTTCATCCAAACCGAGATCAACTGGGTCCGCGGCTTCCTCCCGCCGCTTCCGCCGCTTCCCTGATCCCGTAACGATCCGCGCCCCGGCTGCGCCGCCACAGCACCCACGCCGGCGGTGCGACCCCCAGCACGACCAGCAACAGGGCCCCGTAGGCCAGGACGCCCCGGCCGTCCAAAATGACGTCGTCACCGGGACCGCCGATGCTGATGACCGCCACCGTGAGCAACCACGTCCACAGCGGCAACGCCGCCAGCCGCGGCGAACTGGTCCAGCGCCCGGCGGCCCAGACCAGGGCCGCGTTCACCAATCCGCTGATCAATGCGCTGATGGGAAAGGGAATCGAGCCGATATAGAACGGCAGCAGCAGCGCCCCGGCTAATGCGGAGAGCACCCCGTCGACGGCGAACAGCGCCAGACGACGACCGAATAGCGGATCTGCGCGCCGCGTCTTCGCCGGACGCGCGCGTCTGGTTTCGGTCAGGTCGGAACGCTGTCGACTTGGGAGAGTATCGAGCCGATAACCCACTGCAAGCTGTCGAGCCGATCCTGCCAATGCTGCATGTTGGGGTCCATGTCAGGGTCCATGCGAATTCCTTCCGTGGCTGCCTGATTGGCAGCCTACCGCCCGGCCTACCGGTCGAGACCCAGTCCCGCGAGCAGATCTGTCTCCCAGCCTCGTTCATCGCGATCCCCCGCCGAGCCGGCGACCAGCACATAGTGCTCCTGCCCGAGGATCGGCAGCGCCATGTTGTTCGACAGGGCGCAGGCGCGGCGCGGTCGGGCCGACGACGACCTGGGTGGCATGCGCGGCGAGCGCCGCGGCCTTGGCTGCGCGCGCCTCTTCGGCGGCCTCGACGACGGCGTCGATGTCCTCGTCCGAATATCCGAACGTGAGCTCTTCGGGCGGCGGGAGCACCCAATCGGGCAGCAGATCGTCGGGTCTCAGCGTCGCCGCGGGCGGCGTCGAAGGCGCTCGTCGCGAAGACCGTCCAGTAAAACTTCGGCACCGTCCACGGCTCGCCCGGGTAGTCGGCGGTGCCGGCCGCCGCCACCGCGGCCGTCGTGACGGTGTGGGTGCGCACATGATCGGGGTGGCCGTAGCCGCCGTTGGGGTCGTAGGTCACGACGACGTGCGGTCGCTGCTCGCGAATGATGGCGACCAGCGCGCCCACGGCCTCACGTTCGTCGGCGTCGACGAACCGCCGACCGACGCCGCGTCTCGGCGTCGGCCATGCCCGAGTCGCGCCAGCGACCCGCGCCGCCCAGGTAGATGGGCGCGTCGACGCCCAGCGCCCGCAATGCCGCGGTGAGCTCGCCGATCCGGTAGCCGCCGAGTTGGTCCGCGCGATCGACGGCGAGCTCGAGCCCATCGATCGCCGATGACCTCGCCTTCCTCGCCGAGCGTGCAGGTGACGACGCGGACCTGCGCCCCGCGGGCGGTGTAGTGCGCGATGGTGGCGCCGTTGGCGAGGCTCTCGTCGTCAGGATGCGCGTGTACGAACAGCAGCCGCGGGGTCTCAGCCATTTATGCACCGTACCTGGCCGTCGGCTGCTGAGCCGTTCCGCCAGATCGCCGCAAATAGGAACGCTGACGGCTACTATCGACGAATGCCGCCGCCCACCGAAGCCGCCCCGAATTGCAGCCGGAGCCGTCGGCGCGGCGAGGTACTCGAACATGCGCTCTACGAGGCCACGTTGGCCGAGCTGGCCGCGGTCGGATACGGCGGGCTGACCATGGAGGGCATCGCGGCGCGCGCCCATACCGGCAAGGCCGCGCTGTACCGGCGCTGGGCCAGCAAGCACGATCTGGTGCACGCCGCTCTGGTTTTCGCTCTGCCGCCGCTCCCCGAGCCGCGCTCCGGACGATCGGTCCGAGAGAACCTGCTGGCCATGTTCACTGCCCACCGCGACATCCTGGCCGGCAAGACCGCCTTTCCCGGCCTGTGCACCATCCACCAGCTCCTGCACGAACCCGAAATGCGTGCCATCTTCGCCGACGCCGTGGTGGGCCCCCGACTCGAGATCGTCGAGTCGATCCTGCGGGCGGCGGTCGCCGCCGGCGACATGGACCCGGCCAAGCTCACCCCGCTGACCGCACGAATCGGACCCGCCTTGATCAAGCCAGCATTTCTTGCTCACCGGGACACCGCCGAATCGACGCGAACTGGCGCTGATCGTCGACACGGTGATCCCGCCACGGTCACCGGCGACGCGCGCCGAGTAAGCGGTCGCGGGGAGCGCCCAATCCCCGCCTTATGGCCCGGTTTTAATCCACTGCCCGGCGTCGCCGATGATGCCGACGGGCACCGCACCCGACAGGCTGACGTTCTGCACGCTGGGGCCGGCGGCGACGATCGTGGTGTCCTGCAGGATCGGCAGCACCGCCGACATGTTCCACAACCGCGGTTCGACCGCGGTGATCACGTCGTTGATGTTCTTGCTGCCGTTGAGCGCGGCGTCGATATTGGACTGGATGCTGCGATCGCAGATTCCGGTGAGGTTCGACGGCGCTTGCACCAGCGCGCCGGGCTCGGGGGCGTGGCTGGGCGGTCCCTCTGTCGGCGGCGCGCCGGCTGGCGGGTTGGCCGGCAGAACTGGGCGGCGCGTTCGAGGTCGATGCCCCCGTCGGCTGCAACGTCGTCTGCAACGCTGGGCAGCCGTAGCGCGAGGCAAGCAGCGTTGCGAGATTCCCACCGGCCTGGTGCCAGCCGACGATGGCGTCCACCCGGTTGTGGTCCACCGCGTCGCGGTAGAGCGAGACCGGATCCAGCGCCTGCACGGTCGCGGCAATCCCGACGTTGCGCAACTGATCGGCGGCCGTGTTGGCGACCGCCGCCGAGGTCGGGTCGTTTGTGGCCACCCCAATGATCAGTGACAGCTGTTGGCCGTCCTTGCTGATCCGGCCGCGTGTGACTTCCGGCGGCCCAGTCGGCGGCGGCGGCGACGAATTGGGCGGCGGCGTGGTCGAATTGGGCGTCGCCGAGGCGTTGCTGTCGATCTGGTACCCGGATGACGCCAGCAACGCCAGCGCCGCCTGCGTGGTCATCGCCGGTGGCGCGGTGGGCTCGTAGCCCGGGTCGCTGGGCGACCGGATCTGGGCCTGGTCCAGCGTGATGGTGTTGTCACTGCCGGCGCCCACCGCCGCGAGCAGGTCAACGTCGAGCAACCCCAAAATCGCCTTGCGGACTTGAGTGTCGGCCAGTTTGGACTCGTTCGCGCGCAGCGTGAGCTGCATGACTCGCGGCGTCATGATCCGGGCGGTGCGCACGTCGGGGATAGCGGACAGCTGGGCGAAAGCCGCCGAGCCGCCATGCACCTGGGCCACCTGGGTGTCGCCGTTGCGCACCGAATCGGCCAGCGCGGCCGTCGCGCCGGCGCGGCGGAACAGGATGAGCGAGGGTTTGGCGGGCAGCCCCCAGTAGCGGTCGTTGCGGGCGATCAGGATCTCGTCGCGCTGCGGGTCGATGTTCTCCACCCGGAACTGGCCGCCGGTGACCGGCAGCGCCCGGGCCAGTCCGGCCGCGAAACCGCCCGGCACATCCTTGACGATGTGCGCCGGCAGCGAGATTGTTGAACAGCTCCTTCCACGCCGGATAGGGCTGCGCGAAGGTGACGACGGCCTGTTTGCCGCCCTCGATCGACTGCACGCCGGTGATCAGGTCGTATCCGGCCGGATCGACCACCCCGGGCTGGCTGACCATCTGCCGCCACAGATACCAGAAGTCGTCGGCGCCGATGGGTGCGTTGTCGGTCCACTGCGCCTCGGGCCGGATTTTGTAGGTCACCGTGAACGGGTTCTGGTTGGTCACGTCGGCGGACACCAACAACGTCGGGTCCATCTCCCAGCGCGAACCCGTCGGCGTGGTCAGCGTCGGGCAGCGGCCGAAAAGCGCTGGGTAACACCAGCGCACTGATGGCCGCATTCACCGGCGACAGATCGGACAGCAGATGCGGGTTGAATCCGGCGCCGATCGAGTCGATGCCCATGATGATCTGGCTGACCCGTTGCGGCGGCGGCGGCGAGTTGTGCGGCGTATCGGTGCTTTGCGGCGCAGGCGGCGGGTTGGCCGAGCAGGCCGCCAACACCAGCCCCACCAGTGCGACCAGCACGCCGGTCGCCAGAAAGATGCGGCGCGCTGGTCTCGGCACGCCCACCAGGGTATGTAGTCGGCTCCCGAGCGTAACGGGGTGGCGAGAATCGGGTCCGGAATTCGCAGTGGCGTTACGCTCGCGAGCGGGGCGCGCCAAAACTGCTAACCCCTGGCCTTGGCCCGCGCCTTGCTGCGCGCACGGCTGGTGGCGTCCAGCTCCGCCTTGCGGACCCGGACGATCTCCGGCGTCACCTCGACGCATTCGTCGTCGGCGCAGAACTCCATCGCCTGCTCGAGGCCCAATTCCAGCGGACGGGCGAGCGTCTCGAAGACGTCGGCCGTCGACGAACGCATGTTGGTGAGCTTCTTCTCGCGGGTCGCATTGATGTCGAGGTCCTCGGCGCGCGGGTTGATCCCGACGACCTGGCCCTCGTAGGTGTCGTCGCCCGGTTCGACGAAGAACTGCCCACGATCGGCCAGTTGGGTCAAGGCGAATGGCGTGATCTTGCCGGTCCGGTCGGACACCAGCGACCCGGTGTGGCGGGCCCGGATCTCACCGGCCCACGGCCGGTAGCCGTCGAACACGGCGTTGGCGATGCCGGTGCCGCGCGTGAGGGTCAGGAAGTCGGTGCGGAAGCCGATCAGGCCACGGCTGGGCACGATGAAGTCCATCCGGACCCAGCCCGCGGCGTGGTTGGTCATCTCCTCCATGCGACCCTTGCGGCCCGCCATCAGCTGGGTGATCGCGCCGACGAATTCGTCGGGGCAGTCGATCGTCATCGCCTCGAACGGTTCGTGCAGTTTGCCGTCGACAATCCTGGTGACCACCTGCGGCTTGCCGACGGTGAGCTCGAAACCCTCCCGGCGCATCTGCTCGACCAGCACCGCCAGTGCGAGCTCACCTCGGCCCTGCACCTCCCATGCGTCGGGCCGGTCGATGTCGACGACCTTGATCGACACATTGCCGACCAGTTCGGAGTCCAGCCGCGACTTCACCATGCGGGCGGTCAGCTTGTGTCCGGGCACCTTGCCGGCCAACGGCGAGGTGTTGGTCCCGATGGTCACCGAGATGGCCGGCTCGTCGACGGTGATGCGCGGCAGCGCGTGGGCATGCTCCGTGTCGGCCAGTGTGTCGCCGATCATGATCTCCGGAATGCCTGCGACGGCGACGATGTCACCCGCGACCGCCTCGTCGGTGGACGTCCGCTCCACGCCCTCGGTGACGAGCAGTTCGGTGATCTTGACGTTCGTGATGACCGGATGGCCGTCCACCTCGCGCATCCAGGCGACCTGCTGACCCTTGCGGATCCGGCCCTTGTAGATGCGGATGAGTGCGAGCCTGCCGAGGAAGGCCGAGGCGTCGAGGTTGGTCACCAGCGCCTGCAGCGGGGCCTCGGGGTCACCCTGCGGCGGCGGGATGTGCTCGAGCAGCACGTCGAACAGCGGGTCGAGGTTGTCGCCGTCGGGGTTCTCGCCGTTGGCGGGTTGGGTGGTGCTGGCGATGCCCGCGCGTCCAGACGCGTACAGCGTCGGCAGTCCGAGAGCGTGCTCGGCGGCCGTCTGCGCCTCTGCATCCAGGTCGGAAGCGACGTCGAGCAACAGGTCGTGGCTGTCGGAGACGACCTCGGCGATGCGCGCATCGGGCCGGTCGGTCTTGTTGACCACCAAGATGACGGGCAGGTGCGCCGCCAGCGCCTTGCGCAGCACGAACCGGGTCTGGGGCAGCGGCCCCTCGGAGGCATCCACGAGCAGCAGGACGCCGTCGACCATCGACAGCCCGCGCTCCACCTCGCCACCGAAGTCGGCGTGGCCCGGGGTGTCGATCACATTGATGACGACCACCGTTCCGTCCGGGTTCTTGCGGTGGACGGCGGTGTTCTTCGCCAGGATGGTGATGCCCTTTTCCTTCTCCAGGTCACCGGAATCCATCAGTCGTTCGACGACGTCGTCACCACGGTGGGTCAGGGCGCCGGACTGCCTCAGCATGGCGTCGACCAGCGTCGTTTTGCCGTGGTCTACGTGCGCGACAATCGCGACATTTCGAAATAGCACGTCGGTGATTGTGGCAGCGGGGGCCTTAGATAGCGAACTGAGCTCGGTTCGGCAAGGCCTTCAGAGCGCGCGGGCGAGCTCCTCCAGCCAGCCACGGTCGGCGGGCACCCAGTCCACCTCGTGCAGTTCAGCCGCGGTCACCCAGCGCAGCGCCTGGTGATCACGTGGCTGCGGTTCACCGCGAACCAGCCGCACGCGATACGCCCGCAGCGTCATCGCCGCGTTCAGGGCGATGTCGTGGCCGAGGCGATCGCCCACCACGAAGTCGGCGGCCTCGAGGCCCAGTTCCTCGGCCAGCTCGCGTGCCAGCGCGTCGCGCTCGGTCTCGCCGGGCGCGACCTTGCCGCCGGGCAGTTCCCAGCGGCCCGCCAACGCCGGCGGCCGCAGTCGTTGCGCCACCAGGACGGCGGAGTCGCAGATGACCGCCCCGGCAACGACGATCTGGGTCGGCATGGCCAGTGACGGTATACCTTCGGATGTATGGCTGTGTTAACGGATGAACAAGTGGACGCCGCACTGCCCGACCTCGACGGCTGGGAACGCGCCGACGGCGCCCTGCGCCGGTCCGTCAAGTTCCCGAGCTTCCTCGCCGGCATCGACGCGGTGCGCCGAGTGGGCGAACACGCGGAAGCTGAAGACCATCACCCGGATATCGATATCCGTTGGCGAACAGTGACTTTCGTGCTGGTTACGCATTCCGAGGGTGGGATCACTGACAAGGACGTAGCGATGGCGCGCGATATCGACGGGATCATCGCGGACTAGGCCGGGCACGCCTCCCGGTCGTGGCGATCCAGCTCAAGGTCGCCAGCGCGGCCAGCGCGTAGACCAGGCCGGCCCAGGCCAGATACCAGGGCCGGCTTATCTGCCAGATGGTCGGTTGCGCGAAGCTCAGCAACCACGGAACACCGACCACGGTGAGCGCCAGCCAGCCCCAGCCCACAATGCGGGCGCCCAGGCGTTCGCGCAGCGGTCCGTGAATAGCCCAGATCATCAGCGGCACCAGCCATACCCAGTGGTGGGTCCACGAGATCGGCGAGAACAGCAGCCCGAACAACTCGACCACAAGCAGCCTGCCGAGCCGATCGGACCCGTCCAGCGCCCGCCACGCCAGAACAGCCGCTACCGCCGTGACCGCGATCGCGGCCAGCACCAGGGGACCGAAACCGGCGTCGTGGCCCACGATTCGCGAGATCGCGCCACGCCAGGACTGGTTGAATGAGGTGGCGATGGGCCCAATCCTGCGCGCGTCGCCCAGTAGGTCGGTGAAGTAATAGCGGGCCTGGTCGCCGACGACTAGTGCCGACACGCCCACCGTGGCGACAAACACGACCGCCGAAAACGCCACCTCACGCCACCGCCGAGCGCCGGCGAAATAGAGACCGGAGACCGCCGGAGTCAGCTTGATTCCGGCCGCTACGCCGACCAGCAGGCCCGACAGCCACCACCGCGTGGTGTAAACCGCCCAGAGCACCCCCAGCATCAGGAAGACGTTGATCTGCCCGTAGTCGAATGTGCTGCGCAGCGGTTCGATCCAGATGCTGACCGCCGTCCACAACATCGCCGCGCGCTGGTCGGCGGGAGCACCCAACAGGCGCTGGCTGACCCGGATCGCGCCGTAGAGCGCCGCCATCGTGGCGGCCTGCCACAAGAAAGCAACCAGCCCGAACGGCAGCAGGTGCAGGGGGTAGAAGATGACCGCCGCAAACGGTGGATACGTGAACGGCAGCGGGAAGTCCGGCGTCTGGTCGGCGTACACGTAGCTGTACAGGGTGCCCGGGTGGTCGAGCGCCGCCGCGCCGCCGAGATAGACGTGCAGGTCAACAAAGTTTGCGCCGGTGGGCGTCAGGTATGTCCAGGCGAGTCGCGCCGCGACACTCAGGATCAACAACAGGGGCGCGGCACCCGCTAACCGCCGGGTGGTGGATGCCGGCGGGGCGGCAGAAGTGGTGTCTATCTGCCCGACTTTAGCGATCGCGGCAGGCGGCCTGGCGGTCGAGCGCCGGGTCACCGGTGTCGCTCATATCCGTAACGATCCAATAAATGCCACACGTGTCACTTGAGTCCCATCAGTATCAACGTAACTTCGGCGCCAGACCTTAATCGCCAATGAACCAGGGAGAGTCATGCCAACCATCTGGACCTACTTGCGGGCAACCGCCGTTGTTGTCGGTTCCTCCGCCGCCCTCTTGACGGGCGGTATCGCCCACGCTGACCCCGCGCCGGATGTGACGGGGCCGTTGCAGAACATTCCGCAGCAGTTGATCGCTTCGGCGGCCAACGCACCGCAGATTCTGCAAAACCTCGCTACCGCGCTCGGCGCCACGCCGCCGGCCGCGCCGGCCGCTCCCGGCATCACGTTTCCCGGGCTGACACCGGCCGCCGCAGCGGCACCGGCTGCTCCGGCGGCGACTTCTCCCCTCTCCGGGATCACCTCGGTGATCCCAGGGTTTGGCGGGACAGGCTCCGGCAGCACCGACCGTTCCGGCGACTCCGGCCACCCCGGGATTGCCAATGTCCATCCCGGGCGTCACCGCGCCGGCCGCTCCCGCTACCGGGGCCACCGCGCCGGCCGCGGCGGTACCACCGGCGAAGGTCACCATGCCGGCGCTGCCGGGCCTGCCGCTCAATGTGCCGTCGCAGCTCTCGCTTCCGGGTGACCTGCCGGCGCTGGCCACGGGTGCCATTCCGGGTGCAGCAGCCAGCCCTGCTGCGCCCGCGCCGCTCACGACGCCGTCGCTGCTTTCGGCGATTCCCTGAGCAGCGGTTTAGCCGGCTAACCCATCAAAACGATCAAACGACCAGAGGACACCATGTCAAACGCTTGGAACCCGTCCAAAGGTTTGGCCGTAGTCGTCACGGCGTCGGCTGTCGCGCTCGGGCTTTGCCCGAGCGCGGCCGCCGACCCGGTGGCGGCGCCGCCGATCCCGCAGCCGAACTCCACTCAGCAGTTACCGGGCTTACCGGCCTTGTCGCAGCTGAGTCCGATAATCCAGCAGGCTGCGGGCAATCCCGAGCAGGCAACGCAGCTGCTGATGGCCGCCGCGCAAGCATTCACCAGCCATAACCCGACCGCTCCCGCCGAGTCCAAGAACGTGGCCGCGTCGGTGACCCAGTTCGTCCATGAACCGGGTGCGCCGGTCGCGGCGCCCGACGCCGCCACCGCGCCGGCCACTGGCCCGATGCCGCACGTGCCGGCAGCGGGCATCGAGCCGGGCCTGCAGTCGCACCTGCCGGCGGGTATTGATCCAGCCCACGCGGCAGGCCCCGCGCTCGCTGCGGCACCGGCTCCCGGTACCCCGCCGGCGGCAGCGCCGGCGGCCGAGCGCGCCGCCCGGCCGCTGCGGCAGCCCCGGGCTTCGGCCCCGATTCCCCGACCACGCAGGACTTCATGTACCCCTCGATCGGCACGAACTGCCTGGCGGACGGCAGCAACGCCTTGGCGGCCGCGCTGTCGGTGGCAGGGCCCGCGGCCATTCCGGCTCCCGGTCCGGCTGCCGGCCAGACGGCATACGTGTTCACCGCCGTCGGAACCCCCGGGCCGGCAGAAGTGCAGAAGCTGCCACTGAACGTCACCTGGGTGAACCTGACCACCGGCAAGTCCGGGAGCGTGACGATGAAGCCGCGCTCCGATATCAACGCGGAAGGCCCGACGACGTTGACCGCGATTGCCGACACGGGTTCGGGCAGCATCATGTCGACGATCTTCGGCCAGGTCACCACCAAGGAACGGCAGTGCCAGTTCATGCCGACAATCGGCACGACGGTAGTGCCTTAAAGCAATTAACGCAGCCCCAAGCGCAACTGACCCGGGGGTCAGTAGGCCATGAATAAGATTGAGTCGCGGTCGTAGTCGAGGCCCGGGTGCACGCTGGCGAGGTGCGCCTGGGTCAGTTCAACCAGCTCGTCCTCGTCCTTACCGGTGATGGCCTCGCCACAGGGACACGTTATGTGTGTCTTCACGTTGTCGCCTTTCCCTTACTTCTGTTTGGACGCCTTGGCTGCTGCCTTCAGCTGCTGCTTATAAGATCGAACCTGCCCGAGCGACTTGGCATCGACGATATCGGCAACGGAGACGTGCGTGCCGGGCTTGCCGAACTCCCCGGCCGCAGCCCGCCAGCCCTTCGGCGTCACGCCGTACTGCTTGCCAAGCAACGCCAGAAAGATCTTCGCCTTCTGCTCGCCGAACCCGGGCAGGCCCTTCAGGCGGCGCAGCAGCTCGTTCCCGTCGGGGTCCCCAGCCACCCACAGTGCGGCCGCATCCCCGTCGTAGCGGTCCACAATGATCTGAGCAAGCGCTTGGATGCGTTTGGCCATCGATCCCGGAAAGCGATGTATCGCAGGCTTTTCCGAGCACAGCGCGGCGAACTTGTCAGGATCGTAATCGGCGATATCGGCGACGTCGAACCCGCCCATTCGATCCGCGATCTTCTTGGGTCCGCGAACGCGACTTCAAGCGGAATCTGCTGATCCAGGACCATCCCGGCCAGCAACGCGAACGGACTACCGTCCAGCAGTTGATCGGCCTCGGGATCTTGAGCCAGCCAAAGTTTCAACGTCAAACGACCTTCCTTGAGCTTCCTCCACTGAACACCCTAAGACGGATGGCCGATCGTTAAAACAAGACCCACCACAACGGCGCTGACGACCGAGTTATCGTGACGTGGTGGTGGACGTGGTCATAGATGAGGCCAGATTGGCGCTGATGCTGGCCCGGGACGAACTGCATCAACTCGTCACCGCCTATTGCCGGGCCGTCGACCGCGCCGACTACGAAGCGCTTCGAAGCCTGTATCACCCCGACGCGACCGACGCCCACGGCTCGTTCTCGACGGGCGGCGTCGAACAGTTCATCGCGCAACTACAGGCCGCGGAGCCATATGTGCTTGTCTCCCAACACAACATCACCACAACGAACTTCGTGGTCGAGGGTGACTTAAAAGGAGGCGCAGAAGGAGGCATGGCCCGCGGTGAGATCTACTGCCTGGTGTTTCACACCTTCGCCGGCCCCAAACACGACATAGACGTCATCATCGGCGGCCGCTACCTAGACGAGTACACCAAACACGACGGCCGCTGGAAGTTCAGCCAACGCACAATCGTGGCGGACTGGTCATACCAAAACGACCCATCTCAGGTGAACTTCGAACACCCCAGCACCCGAGGAAGCCTGCGCGGCAGGCCAGGCCAGGCCGATCCTTCGGTCGGCCTGTTCACACCGCCCCGAGGCTGATTATCCGCCGCCGCCCCTGCGACGGAACTCCCGACGGTTCTCCAGCGGACCTTGTGCCCGAGCCTGCTTGCCGCCGCCGTCTTTGTGATCGGACCCGCCCGCGGACTTCGCCATCTTTCGGTCCAGGGCTGCCCGGAACTTGCTCTTGTTGTCCTCCAGGTCCGGTGACTTCGCGGACTCAGAAGATTTCGCCTCTTCAGAGGAGTTCGATTCAGCCATGACGGCAGCCTAGCGCGCCTACCGGATGCCCGGGGGCATGCCGTACACGTGCGAGATCGGCAGCGTCAGCAGCACTCGCCGATCGGTGACCATCGCCTGTCGGTAGTCGTCCCAGTCCGGATGCTCGCCAGCGATGTTGCGATACAAGGCAATCAGCGCCTCGACCGTGTCGTCGTCAGGCGCGGCCGCCGGCGGCGTCAGTTCGGCCGTCCCCTCGGCGACGGCATAGGACCAGCCATCGTCGGAATCGACCAGGATCGAAGCCCTCGCGTCGCGGCGCAGGTTGCGCGTCTTGGCCCGCGGCTCGGTGATCGATACCCGCAGCACCACCTCACGCGGGTCGAAATGGTAACTCACGTTCGACAGCTGGGGCCGCCCGTCGCGTTTGATCGTGGCCAGCACCCCAAGGGAGTTCCCACTGATCAAGGCCAACAGCTTGTCGTCGAAGGCTTGGCGTCCCATGTCGAAAGCCTACGTCGCATGGCAAGCCTGCCGGTCCGCCTCGGGCCGCGCATCGCAGGGCTGGTGGAATCGAATCATGACCCGGTTCGCGACATTCCTGCGCGGAGTCAACGTCGGTGGCGTCACCCTCAAAATGGCCGAAGTGGCATCGGCGTTGACCGCTGCCGGGTTCACCGAGGTGCGCACCGTCCTGGCCAGCGGCAACGTGCTGCTGGAGTCGGCCTCCGGGGTGGCCGCTGTCCGTAAGAAAGCCGAAGCCGCATTGCGCGAGAGGTTCGGCTATGACGCGTGGGTGCTCGCCTACGACATCGACACGGTGCGCGCCATCGACGAGGCCTATCCGTTCGAGCGCGAGGTCGACGGGTACCAGTCCTACGTCACCTTCGTCACCGACGCCACCGTCCTCGACGAGTTGACCGCACTGGCCGACGACGCCGGCCCGGGCGAGAAGATCAGCCGCGGTGACGGTGTCGTCTATTGGCAGGTGCCCAAGGGCGCCACCCTGGACAGCACGATCGGCAAGACGATGGGCAAGCCGCGGTACAAGTCATCGACCACCACCCGCAACCTGCGCACTCTGGCCAAAGTCCTGCGGTAACGCGACCGTCGGTAGTGTTGGCGCGGATGAGCATCGGAAAAGATTCCACGGAACAGTCCACTAAAAGCAGCGTCAGCCTCACCGGTGTCTCTGAGACCGCCCTTCTGACACTGACCGCCCGAGCCGAGGAGGCTCGGCGCCCCGACAGCGTCATCGACGACCCGATGGCAGTCGCCCTGGTCGACTCGATCCACTTCGATTTCGCCAAGTTCGGTACGCCACACCAGGGCATCGCACTGCGCGCGCGGGCCTTTGATATCCAGACCCAGTTCTTTCTCGCGCAGCACCCCGCGGCCACCGTGGTGGCGCTGGCGGAGGGCCTGCAGACCAGCTTCTGGCGCTTGGACGCAGCCATCCCGGACGGCCAATTCCGTTGGCTGACTGTTGATCTGCCGCCAATCGTTGATGTTCGGACGCGACTGCTGCCACCGTCGCCGCGGGTTTCGGTCTGCGCTCAGTCGGCACTGGATTACAGCTGGATGGATACCGTCGACCCTTCAGGCGGGGTGCTCATCACTGCCGAGGGATTGCTGATGTACTTGCAGTCCGAGCAGGCACTCGGGCTAATCGCCGAGTGCGCCAAAAGATTTCCCGGCGGCCAGATGCTTTTCGACCTGCCCCCGGCCTGGTTCTCTAAAGTGAGCCGCTACGGCGGCCTGCGGACCTCGCGCCGCTACAAGGTGCCGCCGATGCCGTTCAGCCTGTCTGCTGCGCGGGCCGCGGACCTGGCGAACACGGTGCCGGGTATTCGCGCGGTCCGCGATATGCCGCTGCCGCGGGGCCGCGGCATGCTATTCAACGCTGCGACATCGTTCGTCTACCGCACACGGCTCTTTGACACGCTGCGTCCGAGCATGACCCTGCTGGAGTTCGGTTAGGAGTCGGCTGAATTGGTGGCCTTTGGGGCGGGGCGCCTCGAGGCGCTCGTTGGCGCTGATGAAAGTCAGACGCTGAGGTCGACAGTGAGAGGTCACCTCGCCGTGATCAAGGATGCAAGTGGACGTCGTGAGAGGCGAGACCTCGACACCGGTGTGGTCAGGCGATGGCCCAGTTCGTGCCGGTGCGGTGCAGGTCCAGGTGATCAGGCGGCGTAGGTTGCGCGGCGACGCAGCCAGTCGGCGTTGTTTGGTGGCCCCCGGTATCACAGTTTGCGATTGCGGCGCACGAGCCGGGCGATTGCACGTCGACCATGGCCCGGTGTTGGCTGTACTCGTTGAGCCACTGCGGATTTCGGGCCTTCTGGCCAGCGGATCGTCGCAGCTCATCGCGGGGTTGGATCGGTAGGGACTTGCCGTTACGCCGGTAGTGCAGCGCGTACCTAGCGCGCCCGGCGCAGGCAACCCCGAATACCGCGTTGCCTTTGGCGCTCCTCGCGCGTTGTAACCCTGCCGCGCAGGGGCGTTGTCTCAGGCGACCGCGGGTTTACCCGGATCCGCGTTCATGAGCCCTGCAGTGGGCCTCGATCACCTCGGTCGCGGTGGGGACCTCAAGGCCGGCCCGGCAAATCGCGCCGATGAGCCCGGTAACCGTGTCCTGAGCGCCCATCGCATCATCGAGCACCGTGGAATCCAGGGCGCCACGCCGTGCGGGCGGTCAGCGCCCCCGGCAGCCGCCAGCCGGGACCGTCAAACGGCCCCGTCCGTCCCCGCCACGAGGGGACCAGATCAGCGAACAGCACCTTAGGAACCACCTCCCGGCGATGCGCCGCCAGGAACGCAAACACACCGTCGCCCTTCAAAAGATGACCGGCAACCGACTCCGCACCCAACAACTCACGCTCATCATCAGACCGCCCCCGCACCCACCAACCATCCCGAGAAGGTAACGCCGACGGGGCTGGGGCTGCCGCCGCCGCCAGTGCTGCCGTTGCAGCCGTCGTGGCCGCCCCCGCCGCCGGTGTTAGTCGGTGTTAGACAGCCTGCCCGCCGCTGCCGTTGCCGACGCCTAGACGGCCGCCGCCGCCGCCGCCCCCGGCGCCGGCGGAGCCGCCGTCGCCGCCGCTGTTGGCGCGGGCATCACCATTGGCGCCGGTACCGGCTGTCCCGCCGGCGGCACCATCGTCGCCGTGGTGACCGTCGCCGGTGCCGGCCGAGGTGTGGGCGATGCCGCCGCCACCACCACCGCCACCGGTGCCCGAGCCATCGGCGCCGCTACCGCCGGCACCGCCTGATCCGGTCAAGCCGCCGCCGGTGGCGGTGCCGCCGGCACCGCCGTCGCCGGCGACACCGCCGACCGCGCCGGCCGAACCGCCGGCGCCGCCGCCACCGCCGGTAGCCGCTGCGGTCGTGGCGCCGCCGCCACCACCACCGCCTCCGCCGGCACCGCCTGATCCGCCGATGGCGCCAGAGGCGTCGGCACCCGCGCCGCCACCACCACCGGAGCCGCCATCACCCTCGCCAGGGGCGGCGCCCGTGGCGGTAGCCTCGCCGCCGCTGCCGCCGCTGCCGGCGTTGCCGCCGTTGCCGCCGGCGCCCGCGCTGCCGGTGCCGGTGCCGGCGTTGCCGCCGGTGCCGCCAGCGCCGCCACCACCGCCACCGCCACCGACGACCTCGTTGCCGGTGCTCGAGTCGGTCGTGTTGGTCCCGCCGTTGGCGCCGTTGCCGCCGGTGCCGCCGGTGCCGCCATTGCCGTTGGTTCCGGTGCCGCTGGCGCTGCCGCCGTTACCACCGTCGCCGCCTTGGCCACCGTTGCCGCCTAGGCCGCCGACGCTGCCGTCGGTGCCTGAGCCGGCCGCACCGAGGATTCCGCTGCCGCCGGCCCCGCCGTTACCGGCGTTACCGCCGCTACCGCTGGTCCCGCCGACACCACCGGTACCAACCGCCCCGCCGCCGCCGCCATTACCGCCCAACGCGCCGTTACCGCCGGACGCACCGGGCGCGGCGTTGGGGTCGGTGGACGGGTCATAACCCGCACCACCCTGACCGCCATGGCCACCGGCCCCGCCGCTGCCGTTGGTCGCGGCCACGCCCCCCGCGTTACCGCCGGTACCACCCGTACCGCCCTTCCCACCGCCGGTGCCGTCCGGGGTGCCCACCGTGCCGGCCACACCATCGCCGCCGTTACCGCCGCTGCCCGCATTACCGCCATTACCGTCGATACCCGCAGTGGCGCCCGCACCACCGGCCACACCGCCGGTGCCGCCGCCGCCGCCGTTACCACCGTCGCCGCCGTCGCCGCCAGCCGCACCGAGGATTCCGCTGCCGCCGGCCCCGCCGTTACCGGCGTTACCGCCGCTACCGCTGGTCCCGCCGACACCACCGGTACCAACCGCCCCGCCGCCGCCGCCATTACCGCCCAACGCGCCGTTACCGCCGGACGCACCGGGCGCGGCGTTGGGGTCGGTGGACGGGTCATAACCCGCACCACCCTGACCGCCATGGCCACCGGCCCCGCCGCTGCCGTTGGTCGCGGCCACGCCCCCCGCGTTACCGCCGGTACCACCCGTACCGCCCTTCCCACCGCCGGTGCCGTCCGGGGTGCCCACCGTGCCGGCCACACCATCGCCGCCGTTACCGCCGCTGCCCGCATTACCGCCATTACCGTCGATACCCGCAGTGGCGCCCGCACCACCGGCCACACCGCCGGTGCCGCCGCCGCCGCCGTTACCACCGTCGCCGCCGTCGCCGCCAGCCGCACCGAGGATTCCGCTGCCGCCGGCCCCGCCGTTACCGGCGTTACCGCCGCTACCGCTGGTCCCGCCGACACCACCGGTACCAACCGCCCCGCCGCCGCCGCCATTACCGCCCAACGCGCCGTTACCGCCGGACGCACCGGGCGCGGCGTTGGGGTCGGTGGACGGGTCATAACCCGCACCACCCTGACCGCCATGGCCACCGGCCCCGCCGCTGCCGTTGGTCGCGGCCACGCCCCCCGCGTTACCGCCGGTACCACCCGTACCGCCCTTCCCACCGCCGGTGCCGTCCGGGGTGCCCACCGTGCCGGCCACACCATCGCCGCCGTTACCGCCGCTGCCCGCATTACCGCCATTACCGTCGATACCGCCGCCGCCGCCGTTACCGCCGTCGCCGCCGCTGGCGCCGCCGCCGCCGTTACCGCCGCTGCCGCCGGCCCCGCCGGTACCGCCGGTACCGTTAGCGCCCGCGACGCCGCCTCTCCCGAGCAACGCATTGTTGGCGCCAGCGGCCCCACCGGCCCCGGCGTTACCACCGAGCCCGCCGCTACCGCCGTCCCCTCCTGCCAAGCCCAAGTTAACACCGGACGCACCGCCACCACCGGCCCCGCCAACCCCGCCGGCCCCGCCGACCCCGCCGGTACCCGCGGCGCCCAGCAAAAACGCATTGTTGGCGCCACCGGCCCCGCCGATCCCGCCGTTACCGCCGGTAAAGCCGTTACCGCCGGTAACGGCGGGGTTCACGCTGTCGGCGCCGGCCAAACCGGCCCCGCCGGCCCCACCGGCCCCACCGGCCCCGCCCTGGCCGAACAACGAGAACAGCTGCCGGTCGGCGCCGCCAACCCCGCCGTTTCCGCCTAGGCCGCCAGTCACGGTGGCGCTGCCGATCCCGCCGGCCCCACCGGCCCCACCGGCCCCACCGGTCGCCGGCCCGAACGGCCCGAGACCGCCGCCGAGCAGCCCATTGGCCCCGCCGCCACCGCCATTACCGCCGGTTCCGGCGGCAGCGGCCGTGGCGGCACCGCCGCCCACCCCACCAGCCCCACCAGCCCCGCCGTGGCCCCATAAGTTCGCCGGCCCGCCCAGACCGCCGTTACCGCCGGTCCCGCCCCCGGTCCCGCCGGCCCCGCCGGCACCACCAACCCCCCCATTGCCGAACAAACCCGTCAACCCGCCCGCACCACCATTACCGCCGGTCCCGCCGGCCACGGCGTCCCCGCCTGCTCCGCCGGCCCCGCCGTTACCCCACAGCCACCCACCGGCGCCGCCGCTACCGCCGTTTCCGCCCGGAGCACCCGACCCGCCGGCCCCGCCATTGCCGATCAACAATCCGCCGTTACCGCCGGCTGCGCCGCTCCCCGCCGCGCCATTGGCGCCATTGCCAATCAGCGGGCGACCCAACAGCTGCTCGGTGGGCGCATTGATCACCCCCAGCACGTCTTGCTCCAAGGTCTGCAGCGGCGAGGCGTTGGCCGCCTCGGCAGCCGCATACGCGCCACCACCCGAGGACAACAACTGCACAAACTGGGCATGAAACGCCGCCGACTGCGCCCTCAACGCGTGAAAATCCTGGCCGAAGGTGCCAAACAACCCGCTAATAGCCGCCGACACCTCATCAGCGGCCGCCGGCGCAATCCCCGTAGTCGACGGCGCCGCCACCGCCGTAGCCGCCCTGATCGCCTCCTCAATCGCACTCAAATCCGTCGACGCCGCAGCTAACGCCTCCGGGGCAGCGATCAAAAAAGACGACATCTGGGGCTCCAATCACTTGCAGGTGGGCACAACGAGCAGACAATCGTCAGCACTGAGTGCGCCATACCAAGTATCTGCTCAGATCGAAAATTTCATACTAATGTACTTAAACAACGCATCAGCACAGTAGCTCCGACAGGCTTGGGTTCGCAGATAATTATGCAAACTCATATCTTTTCCGCCCACGGCAGCAGCAACCACCGCGACCGGATGCCGTGACCCAATTCGTGCGCGTGACCAAGCACCGACCAAGAACCCCTGCGCGACCCTTCTCAGTGGGTCGGGTGCGGTACAGCGCCGGTGAATACAAGACGAAGGTCGTCATCTACGGCACCGAGGTCAAAGTCAACGCCGTCTATCGGCACTCCCCGATCAAGCAGGCCTCTGGCAGATCGCGCCATCACCCTCACCAAGGGCGGCAAGAAGGCCCGGCCTTACGCTTCGGCGAACCTCCGGTCCAAGCCCTGTGCACCAGTATTCTCGCCTCCACCGGCATCACCAAAACAAGACCCTGCGCGCCTTGATGACCGGACTGCTCGGCGGCATCGGGTACACCATGAACCACGCGAGCTACGACCTGGTCTGGCTCACCCGCAACGGGGTCATCGCCCGAGTCCCCGGCAAGAATCTGTGCGCCACCAACGACGGACTGCGTTCGCGATTTTCTACACCAAGGTGCACGACCGACTCCTGCGCCCCTTTCTCGCGGCCGACCAGCCGCCCGAGCCACCGCCATCCGCACGAAACATCTTGCACACCATCGACATTCACAACACTGAACGCATCGACCAGGCATGGCTGCTGCCAAAGGCAGCCTGAGAACTCAGGACATCCCCCCATGCGCTAGCGACCGACGGTCGCTAGCGCCGATCGTGATCGTCAGGCACGGCCTCGACGTAACGCAGCGCGTCGGCCTTGCCCAGCCCCAGTCCTCGGGCCACTGTGACATAGTCCCGGGCCGCAGCCGCCATCGCGGCGTCGGTCGGATCGAAGCGAGAGATGAAAGTGCCAAAGCGCCCGCGTGTTTCGACAATCCCCGCCGACTCCAGCTCACGATAGGCGCGGGCCACGGTATTGGTGGCCACACCGAGCTGCCCGGCCAGCTCACGCACCGTGGGGAGCCGGGTGCCAGGGGGCAGCGCGCCGGCCCGGACTCCGTCGATGACTTGCATTCTGAGTTGGTCGAAAAACGGACTGCCCGCCTTTACGTCGACCCGCAACTTCACCTGTCCAGTATCACCCAGTGCCGCCGAGCGTCACCCGACTATCTTGGTGGAATGCGAGTGACGGTACTGAGTGGCGCGGGGATATCCGCGGAGAGCGGCGTGCCGACGTTCCGTGACGACAAGAACGGATTGTGGGCCCGCTTCGACCCTTACGAGCTGTCCAGCACACAAGGATGGCTGAACAACCCCGAGCGGGTGTGGGGCTGGTACCTGTGGCGCCATTACCTCGTAGCCACCGTCGAACCCAACGATGGGCACCGAGCCATCGCAGCCTGGCAGGACCACGCCGAGGTCAGCGTCGTCACCCAGAACGTCGACGACTTGCATGAACGCGCGGGTAGCGCCCCGGTGCACCACTTGCATGGCAGTCTTTTCGAATTCCGTTGTGCGCGCTGCGGTCTGCCCTATACCGATCCGCTGCCCGAGATGCCAGAACCGGCGCTGGAGGTGAAACCGCCGGTCCACCACTGTGGCGGGCTGATCCGGCCCGACATCGTATGGTTCGGCGAGCCGTTGCCCGAGGAGCCGTGGCAGCGCGCCGTCGAGGCGACGGAGACCGCCGACGTCGTCGTGGTGGTGGGGACCTCCTCGATCGTCTATCCAGCGGCCGGACTACCCGAGCTGGCGGTGGCCCGCGGCACGGTAGTCATCGAGGTCAACCCGGAGCCGACACCGCTGTCGGGCACCGCCACCATCTGCATCCGCGAGAGCGCGAGCCAGGCGCTGCCGGGATTGCTGCAGCGGTTGCCCGCACTGCTGAAGTAAGTTTTCACCCGCCGAACCTGCGAGGGTGGCGCCGAAACTGCGCACGGATCGTGCTCGCCCGCCAAACCCACACCCTGAGTGCGGTTTCGGCGCAACAAGCGGGCGCAGATGGCCTACAAAACCCTGCGCGCGCGAGCCAATGTCAACTCAGACACCGGCATGGGCGACCAGGCCGCCAATGACCACTCGCGGCGGGAAGCATGTACCTCGAATCCGGCGTCGAGGACGGCGCGCTCGGTGTCGCGATGCGAGTGGCAATTCCCCAAGAACCTCGGCCATACCGTCGCGTCGAGAAACCGCTGCCACCGGCCGCGGGCGCCTGCGCTGGCCACATGCTCGAGATATCGCAGCTCACCGCCGGGCAGCAGCAGCGAATGCAGACGCTGCAGGACCCCGGCCGGGTCGCACACCGAGCACAATACGAACGAGCAGACCACCGCGTCGAATTGCTGCACGCTGTCGAATTCCTCGGCCGTCGCACCGATCACCTCGACCGCTACCGGCGCAGCCGGCAGCCGCGACGCGGGCTCGGGCGGCCAGCCGTGGTTCGGGCTCGATGGCAACCACCCGCTCGACCGACGCCGGATAATAAGCAAAGTTGGTCCCGATACCGGCGCCGACTTCCAGCACCGGCCTGACAGACCGGCAACGTTCTCCCGGCGAAGTATCGGTATCGCCTTGGCTTCGTGGGCCACGTGGAGAGACCAAACGCGGGCAAAGAACGGGTGGTCGATCGTGGGGGCAGCAGCCCTTGTCATTCTTGCGCGTCCTTTGCAGTTCGATGCGTAATCCCCCAGGCCGCCCACTCCTCGGGGCGTGCGTCAGGGCCGGCGAGACCGGTGACCACGCGCCCACAGAAGACGGACGACAACACCCTGTCGGCGAACACCTCGGCGTCGCCGAACGGCAGGTGCGGTTTTGCAATGAGCATAGCCGCGACACCATGGGCGGCGGTCCAGATCTCCAAAGCCGCGGTTGTCGGGTCGTCGGGCTGGTAAACACCGTCGTCCATCAGCGCCTGCACCGTGGTGAGCATGTGCTTGAACGCGGTGGTTTCCAGCGCGACGTCGATGCTGTTTCCCGACTTCCACTCCCCCATAGTGGCGATCCGGTACAACTCCGGGGTTTGGGTGGCGAACCGGATGTAGGCCAGTCCTTGGGCGCGCAGCACTTCGGCCGGGGAGGAAGATTCGCCGGTTACCCGCAGCATTTCCTGGTCGAGTTTTTCGAAGTACCGCGCGCACACCGCGTCCAGCAGCGCGTCTTTGTCCGCGAAATGCAGGTAGATCGACGGTGGTGTCACGCCGACGCGTTGTGCCACCGAGCGGATCGAAACCGCCCTGGCGTGCTCGGTCTCCAGCAGCAGGTCGGTGGCCGCGTCCAGGATCTCGTCGCGTAGCCGATCACCGGACCCGCGGGGGCCCGGGGCCGACGGAGTCCCGCGACCGAGACGTCAACCACGGTGCGTCACCGGCGCCCGGACCGCCTGGTCCTCGAAGTGATCCGCACGGACTGGTGCACGGTGTCGCCCCGGCCGATCCGCGTCGTGCATCGCCTCCGCCGGTTCGACGGACGCGGTCCCTCGCTGAAGCCGATCCGGTCATGGATCCACGCCAGCGGCTTGGGCGCCCACCAGTTCCACCGGCCCATCACGTGCATGAACGCCGGCACCAGGACCATCCGCACCAGGGTGGCGTCCACCGCCACCGCGAGCGTGAGGCCTAGTCCGAACATTCGCATGAACGACACATGTGCGGCGATCAGCGCGGCGAACGACATCGACATGACCAAAGCGGCGGCGGTGATCACCCGGCCGGTGCGGGCCACGCCGAGCGCCACACTTTCGTCGTTGGCGGCGTGCGCCTCTTTTGCGCTCGGCTTTGCCGGTCGGGCGGCTCCGGAAGCCAGCCAGTACTCGCGGATCCTGGACATCAAGAACACTTCGTAATCCATCGACAACCCAAAGGCGATGCAGAACAACAGCACCGGCATATTGGCGACCAGGGTCCCGCTCGGCGTTGTCCCCAGCGCGCCAAGATGGCCATCCTGGAAGATCCACACCAACGCGCCAAATGCCGCGGTCAACGAGAGCACGTTGCACACCAATGCCTTTGCCGGCAGCACCACGCTGCCGGTGAGCATGAACAACAGCACGAAGGTGATGGCGGCCATCAATCCCAGCACCCGGGGCAGCCGTTCTGTCACGGCTTTGACGCTGTCGCGGTTGACCTGGGCGACACCGCCCAACTCCACGCCTCGGCCGCCCGGCCCGGGGACCGCATGCAACCCGTTGAGCTGGGTGTCGTTCGCCGGCGAAAATAGCGGCGCGGTACTGCTCACGGTCAGCAATGCGCTGCCGTCGACCACCCCGGTTGGCGCGGACGGTGGTCCCACGTGGTTTCCGCCGACGAACGTCCCGGTCGGGTCGGTCACCGACGACACGTCGGAAACTCGCGACAGGTCGGCGGCGTACCTGTCGAGATCCGCCTGGCTCAGCCCGCGGGCATCGGGGACGACGATGGGCACCGCGGTGGCCGAATCGTGCGCGAAGCCGGTGCGCAACCGATCACCGACCTGATGCGACGACGACGAAACCGGCAGCACCCGGTCGTCCGGGAAACCCCACTTCACCGACATGAACGGAAGCCCGAGCAGCAGCAACAACGCGATACCGCCCAGCCCGACCGGCAGCCAGCGCCGCATCACGAACTTGCTCGACCGGTACCAGAACAGCTGGTCGACCGGCTTGCGCACCGGTTCGGTGCGGCTAAGCACCCGGCGCAGCAGCCGGCGCACATTAAACGCGTCGATCCGCGGACCGAGCAGCACGAGTCGCGGCTGGTGTCAGCACGATCGACGCGATCGCGACGAAAGCCACGGTGGCGACGCCGGCGTAAGCAAACGATTTCAGGAAGTACATCGGGAACAACGAGGTCGCCGCCATCGACAGCGCCACGGTCACCGCGGAAAACAGCACGGTACGGCCGGACGTGACCATGGTGCGGATCAGCGCCTGATTTCGGTCACTGCCCTCGGCCAACTCGTCGCGGTAGCGGCTGAGGATCAGCAGCGTGTAATCGACGGCCAGTGCCAGGCCCAACGCGGCACTCAGGTCGAGCGCGAAGATCGACACATCGGTGGTGAACGTGATGAGCCGCAGCACCGTCATCGAGCCGACGACGGCCAGCGCCCCCAGCGCCATCGGCAACGCCGCGGCCAGCAGCCCGCCGAAAACCCAGACCAGCACCAGGAAGGTGAGCGGGATCGCGATGATCTCCATCGTCAAGAGGTCTTCTAGGTTCTGCTTGTTGATCTGCGCGTATTCCATCGCCGAGCCGCCGGCGCGAACGGTCACCCCGTCGCGGTCGTGGACGAACTCGTCGGACAGGGTCTGGGCATTTTTCTGGGCGCCGATCTCGCCGCCTTTGAGGTTGACCACGATCAGCCCCGATTTACCGTCGGCGCTGATCAGGTCCGCGGCGGCCTGCGGCGGTGCCGTCCAGGCGGAGGACACGTTGTCGAATACCAGCGGCGATCGTTGCAACTGGCCGACCAGATCGGTGGCCACCGCGCGGGCCTGTTCGCTGTTGGTCCCGCCGGATGCGGTCACCACGATCATCATCTGCTGACCGCTTTGGCCGAACTTGTCGCCCAGCACCCCGATGGCGCGCGCTGACTCCGAGGTTGGATCTTGGAAACCCCCGGGAGACAGGCTCTTGGCGACGGGGACGCCGAAGATCGCGGCGGCGATGAAGACCAGGACTCCGACCGCGATGATTCGTCGCGGCGCCCTGATGGCCAGTCGGGCGATCCTCTGCAGCATGTGGGAGTCCTTTCGCCGCCGGCACCGATGTCGGCGGGTCTCGTACCCGGCGGTAACTTATCGGCGATAACTTAACGGGTGCCAACCCGCACCCACACCAAATACGGCGTGCGTACCCAAATGGTTCAGAAATCCCTCAACACGGCCTCAAACCCGCGCGTGACTAAGAGTCTGGACAGAAAATTCGCCCTAATTGCCCCGTTCAGAGCCAAAATCCGCCCGTCGGCATCCGGCGAACCTACTCGCCAGTAAATTGCCACCATTTTCCGAAACGAAGCTCAAAGATTCCTTAATGCTGGCTCTTAGGCTCAGTGTCATGTGGATCGACGACACGAGTGCCGACGTCATCAAAGCTGATTTCGAGGCCCTCTACCACGGTGACGTGTTGGTGGAAGGCGAGACCTCGGAGCAGTTCGAGGACTGGCTACAACACCTACCTACGGCCAGCTGACCGACGATGAGCGTACTTGCGCGGTTACTCATGGCCGATTCCGCCATCACCCGATGGTTCCGTCGGTAGCCACATCCCCGGTTCCCGACCCCGTTTCCCGGACAGCCCCCCGCTATAGCGGGGGGCTTTTTGTCAGCGCGGGGCCATCCGGATGGCGCCGTCCAAACGGATGACCTCGCCGTTGAGCATCGGGTTTTCGACGATGTGCACCGCGAGCGCACCGTATTCGTCAGGATTTCCCAGCCGCGACGGGTGTGGCACCTGCTGTCCCAGCGACTGCCTGGCCGGTTCCGGCAGGCCGGCCAGCAGCGGGGTGTCGAACAGGCCGGGCGCGATCGTGACAACCCGGATCCGGTGGCTGGCCAAGTCGCGCGCGATCGGCAGCGTCATCCCGACCACGCCGCCCTTGGACGCCGAGTAGGCGGCCTGCCCGATCTGACCGTCGAACGCCGCTACCGAGGCGGTGTTGACGATGACGCCCCGTTCCTCGCCGTTAGGGCCGATGGGGTCGGTCTTTGAAATGCGCTCGGCCGCCAGCCGTATCACATTGAACGTGCCGACCAGGTTGATGTCCACGACCTTGCGGAAGGCCTCGAGCGGGAAGACGCCGTCGCGGCCCAGCACCCGGATCGCGTTGCCGGTGCCGGCGCAATTGATCACGATACGCAGCGTTCCCAGCGCCTCGGCGGTGTCCAACGCGCTCGTTACGGCGGCCTCGTCGGTGACATCGGTCTGCGCGAAGCGTGCGCGACCGCCCAGTTCGCGAACCGCGTCTTCGCCCTTGAGGTCTAGCACCACCACCTGCGCCCCGGCGTCCAGCAGCCGCTTAGTGGTGGCCAGGCCCAGACCCGACGCGCCTCCGGTGACGACGGCTACGGCGTCTTTGATCTCCACGCGAATCTTTCCCTTTCGTTCGATTACACCCAGTCGTTGAGTAGCGCTTCGACGTCGCCCGCCGGCGCAGCCGGGCGCGGCTGGTCCGGCGCGGTCCGGGAGAACCGCGGCGCAGGCAACGGCTGCAAACCGCCGTTGACTTCGTAGAAGGTGTTCCGCTCGGTGATGTGCGGCTCGGTCTGCACCTCACCGAACGCCAGCACCGGCGTCACGCAGGCATCGGAATCGGCGAACACCTTGGTCCAGTGGTCGCGGTCGTGGCCGGCGAACGCGGCTGTCAGCGCGGCCCGCAGTTCGGGCCAGCGGGCGAGGTCGTTCTGCGGCGGCAGGTCGGCGGCGTCCAGGCCCAGCCCGGCCAGCATGGCCGCGTAGAACTGCGGCTCGATAGCGCCGACCGCGACGTAGCGGCCGTCGGCGCACTCGTAGGTGTCGTAGTAGGGCGCGCCGCCGTCGAGCATGTTGGTGCCGCGCTCGTCGGACCACATGCCGGAGGCGCGCATCTGCCACATCATCTGGACCAGCACGCTGGAACCGTCGACCATCGCGGCGTCGACGACCTGCCCCTTGCCGGAGCTCTGCCGCTCCCACAGCGCCGAAAGGATGCCGACCAGCAAGAACATCGAGCCGCCGCCGAAGTCGCCGACCAGGTTCAGCGGCGGCACCGGCCGCTCGTTGGCCCGGCCGATGGAGTGCAGGATGCCGTTCAGCGAGATGTAGTTGATGTCGTGACCGGCTTGCTGGCTGCGCGGGCCGGTTTGTCCCCAGCCGGTCATCCGGGCGTAGATCAGCCGGTCGTTGACCTTGGCGCAGTGCTCGGGACCAAGGCCGAGCCGCTCGGTGACGCCGGGACGGTAGCCCTCGATCAGCACGTCGGCTTTGGCGACGAGCTTGAGCACGAGTTCGCGCCCCTCGTCGGACTTCAGATCGGCGCTCACGATGCGCCGGTTGCGGCTCATGGCGTCCCTGACGACGCCGGCCGCGCTGAGAGGACGGCCGATCGATGCGCACCACATCGGCGCCCAGGTCACCCAGGATCATCGCGGCATGCGGGCCCGGCCCGATACCGGCCAGTTCGACGACACGTAATCCGCTCAGCGGTCCCGCCATGACCTACCGACCTTTCGTCTGCTCTTGATGCCCCCGAGTTCCCGTTCGCATCTTCGCAGCCGCACCCGGACGGCCGCGCACCCCGGTCGCTTAGTGTGATTCCATGCCGTCCGAGATCGACACACTCGCGCCCGTCGCGGGTCTTGCCGTCACGCTGTCCGAGGGCGTGCTGTCGGTGACGATCGACCGACCCGAGAGCCTCAACTCGGTGACCGCCGAGATGCTGAACGGAGTCGCCGAGGCGATGGAGCGCGCCGCCACCGACCCGCAGGTCAAGGTTGTGCGCCTGGGCGGTTCGGGCCGCGGCTTCTGCTCCGGAGCGGGCATGAGCGCCGACGACGTCTCTGGCGGCGTGGGGACGGAGATCATCGCGGCGGCCAATCGCGCCGTCCGGGCCATCACCGCCTTGCCCCGGCCGGTCGTCGCCGTCGTCCATGGACCGGCGGCCGGCGTCGGCGTATCGCTGGCACTGGCGTGCGACATCGTATTGGCTTCGGAGAAGGCGTTTTTCATGCTTGCCTTCACGCAGGTCGGGCTGATGCCCGACGGCGGCGCGTCGGCGTTGGTCGCCGCCGCGGTCGGCCGCATCCGCGCGATGCGAATGGCACTGCTGGCCGAGCGGATCCCGGCCGCCGAGGCGGTGGCCTGGGGCCTGGCCACCGCGGTCTATCCGGCCGATGACTTCGAAGCCGAGGTCGCCAAGGTGATTTCGAAATTAGCCGCTGGTCCCGTTGTGGCATACGCTAAGACCAAGGACGCGATCAACGCGACCACGTTGACCGAGTTGGATCCCGCCCTGGAACGTGAGTTCCGCGGTCAGTCCGTCCTGCTGCGATCACACGATTTCATCGAAGGTGCCACCGCATTTCAGCAGCGCCGCACCGCGAACTTCACTGACGGCTAAGGACCACTGCTGCAAAGGCAATCCTTCCTCCCGTTGGTTCCGAATGACTGGATAAAAAGGGAGGTTCGATGGCGGCTGGACAGGTTCACTGCCTGGTGACCGGTGCGACCGGCTATATCGGCGCGCGGCTGGTGCCGCGACTGCTCGACGAAGGTCACCGAGTTCGCGCGTTGGCCCGCGACCCGAACAAGTTGGCGGACGTGCCGTGGCGCGAGAGCGCCGAGGTGGCCCGCGGCGACCTCGGTGAGCTCGATTCGCTGATCGCGGCGTTCGAGGGGATCGACGTCGTCTACTACCTCGTCCATTCGATGGGCACATCGAAAGACTTCGGCGCCGAGGAGACCCGCGCTGTGCGCAACGTCGTGACGGCCGCTCGCCGCACCGGGGTGCGGCGGGTGGTGTACCTCAGCGGGCTGCATCCCGAAAGTAGCAAGCTTTCACCGCATCTCGAGTCCCGCAAGGCCGTCGGCGACGCCCTCATCGACTCCGGCATCGAGACGATGGTGCTGCAGGCCGGAGTGGTAGTCGGATCGGGCTCGGCGTCGTTCGAAATGATCCGGCACCTCACCGACCGGTTACCGGTGATGACCACACCGAAGTGGGTGCACAACAGCATTCAGCCCATCGCGGTGCGCGACGCGTTGTATTACCTGGTGGCCGCGGCGACGGCAGCCTGTGCCTTGCTCGCGTACGTGGGATATCGGCGGACCCGACGTGTTGGAGTACGGCGACATGATGCGGGTCTACGCGGAGGTCGCGGGGCTGCGCCGGCGCCGCTTGATCGTGCTCCCATTCTTGACGCCGACTATTGCCAGCTTGTGGATTGGGACGGTGACCCCGATTCCGCCCGGTCTGGCGCGCCCGCTGATCGAATCGCTGGGGTGCGACGCGGTGATGCGCAACGCCGACATCGACACCGTCATCGCGCCGCCACCGGGCGGCCTGACCGGCTACCGCGACGCCGTCGTGTTGGCGCTCGACCCCGCGACGCAGGGCCCGCCCGATGCCTCGTGGGCCTCGTTGCGCTCGGAACCGGCCGCATTGCTGCCCAGCGACCCGGACTGGGCCGGCAAGGCCGTCTACACCGACGTGCGGACGGCGTCGACCAGTGCGGCACCCGACGACGTCTGGAAAGCGGCCCAGGACACCGTCAGCAGCAACAGGCGTTGGAGCGTGCTGGCGCGCGAATCCGGCACCGTGCTGCGCCTGCGCTCAAACGCGCACTTACCGGGCAAGGCGTGGTTGGAATTGAACGGTCACACCACAAGACGGTGGCGGCAGTACCTGCACCCAGACGGACCATCTTCATGCCAAGCGGCATCGTGGGGCGCTTGTACTGGTTTTTGTTGCGGCCCTTGCATGCGACCGCGCTGTCCGGCCTGGCGCGTGAAGTCGTCAGGTCGAGCGAACTGGTCAAACGCCGAAGAGCGGGGGCAGTACGAGCACCATGATCAGACCCCAGACCAAGTGGGTCAACACCGGTGCCAGCACACCGCCGGTAGCCCGACGCTCGAAGGCGCAAACTGCTCCGAGGATGATCGCGGCGAATCCAAGCATCGGGTTCCCGCTGGCCATAGTCACGCAGGTGTACAAAATGGTCGAGATCGCCATCGGATGGAACCGGCCCAGCGCGGTATACAGCGCGCCGCGGAAGAACAGTTCCTCGGCCACGCCGTTGACCAGGGTGATCACCACCACCAGCCAAAACGATCCCGTGATGGGCGAATAGCAGCACCCGGGTGATCAAGGCCGCCACGGCTGGGATCTCCCTGGCGATCAGCCCACCCAGCACAAAGGCGCCGCCAACCAGTAGGCCGATCGCCGTCCCGGTGATGACCGGACGTTGATTGCGGCCGCGCCAATTGATGCCGCCCAGGTGCAGCGGCCCCGAAACCGATGCGCCGGCGATCCACACCGCCGCCAACGCCAGGGTCAGCCAATAGAAGATGGACTCACCCGGAGCACGCCGCAGCGAAAGCCCCAGCACCACAGCGCCGATCACCAACGTGATGCCGACAACGATGCGCCGGCGCCGCACGACTACCGGCGGCTCATTGTGTGGCACAGCGACATTGGTGATGGCACGGCGCATCTCGGAGCGGATGCTCGCGTCGTACGGGCTGATATTGCTCATGCGACATGAACTTTCGGAGTCAGTGCAATGACAATGTCGAGACCGGTGCGGAGCGCTCCGGCAACAGGGCCGGGGATGCTGTTCACCAGCCTCAGGACGGGCCGCACGATCCGCGGAGTCACCGCTCGGGCCAGCCGCCGGATACGCAGCGCATCGCCGCCCGCCCACGCGGGATCGGTGTCGGCGAGATCATGGGGATCGTCGAGGGCATCGACCGGCCGGGGCCAGCCGTTCGACTCGTCCGCCAATGCCAGGCAAATGGCGTCGTCGACGCCGAGCAGGCCCCCGGGCGGATCGGGCACCCGGCTTCGCAGGCCGCTGCTCGACGCCACCATGGGGTGATCCAACGACTCGACCAAGTCTCCGGCCAGCCCCAGCGGCACAGGCAGTGCAAACCCGGTGACCAGCGCGGCCAGCCCGGTGCTCACCCTGCCAACAGGCACGGAGGCGTGCCACCTGCCCGAGATGCGCGCATACGTCTTGAGCAGTTCCCGATAGGACGTGGTGTCCGGACCGGCAATGTCGTAGGCGCCCGCGGGTACCAGCGCGGAGTCTGCCGCGGCAACGAGGTACTGCAGCACGTCGCGGATGGAGATCGGGTCGATCCGGTTGTTCGCCCAGTTCGGTATCGGGATGAGCGGGAATCGGTCGCCGACGTAGCGCATCATCTCGAACGACGTCGACCCCGCGCCGATGATCACGGCGGCACCCAGCCACACCAGTTCCGGGCCGCCCTCGACCGACAGGGCTTGGGCTACCTCGGCCCGGCTGGCCAGATGCTCTGAGAGCGCCTCATCAGCCGGCACGAAACCACCCAAGTAGACGATGCGCCGCACACCTGCGTCTCTCGCCGCGGCGGCAACGTTGGCGGCGGCAACGTTGTCAGTGTCGCGGAAGTCGGGTTGACCAATCGCGTGCACCAGGTAGAACACCACGTCGACCCGTCCCACGCCGTATTTGGAGTCCGCAAACGCATCCCGCACAGACACGGGTCGGAAGCGTCGAGAGTGACCGATGTCACATCGTCGAACCAGCCGAAACGCTTGAGGCTGGCCAAGTTTCGACTGCCGACCACCACTTCGTGGCGATCTGCCAACAACGCCGTGACGAGGCGTGATCCAACATAGCCGGTGGCACCGGTTACCAGGATCCGCATAACTCCAACCTACCGGCGCGTTGAACCAAACCGGCGGCGGCGTCGTGACCCGGGTATGAATAACTTCCCAGGGGGCCGTTCGGGATGCCTCGAAGTGAAATCTCCGACCGCCGTTTCGACTACACATCCGTCCATCGCAGCCGTGGCTGTGAAGTTTCCGCCAAACCGGTACACGCCAGGACGAAGCCATCAGCGCACTGACCGACTTCGCCGGCCCGGAATTTCGGCGATTCGCTCTCAAAAGCGGGGTCGACTTCCGCAACACCGCGCTGCCGCTGCAGCGATACAGCGAGCTGAGCGGCTTCACCGAGGCGAACGATCTCTACATCGACGTCGCCCTCGACCTGGCTGAGCAGGCGTTTCTCGCCGCGCTTGACGAGGCGAAGATCAAGCCGTCGGAGGTCGACATCGTCTTTTCGACGACGGTGACCGGGCTGGCGGTGCCGACGCTGGAGGCGCGGCTGGCCGCGCGCATCGGGCTGCGCCCGGACGTCAAACGTGTCCCGTTGTTCGGCCTGGGCTGTGTCGCCGGCGCGGCCGGGACGGCGCGCATGCACGACTACCTGCTGGCATTCCCCGACCACGTGGGGGCGTTGCTGGCGGTCGAGCTGTGCTCGCTGACCATTCAACGCAACGACAATTCGGTGGCAAATCTGGTTGCCGCCAGCCTCTTCGGTGACGGGGCCGCAGTCGTCATCGCCAAAGGCGCCAACCGCGCCGCTGCAGATTCTCGCGAACAGAGCGCACGTCGCGCACATAGCGGACGCAGCGGACGCAACGGGGCCGGCGGGCGCAGCGGGCCCAGGGTGCTGGCGACCAAGAGCCGCATCTACCCCGAAACCGAAGAAGTCATGGGCTGGAGGATCGGCAGCGACGGCTTCAAGATCGTCTTGTCGGTCGATGTCGCGACCGTCGTCGAGAAGTACCTGGGCGACGACGTCCGCGAGTTCCTCGCCGACCATGGACTGACCCCGGAGGACGTGACGACCTGGGTCTGCCACCCCGGCGGTCCCAAGGTGATCGAAGCGGTCGAGAATGTTCTGGACCTGCCCGGCAACGCACTGGACCACACCCGAAATTCATTGCGCGACAACGGCAATATGTCTTCGGTGTCCGTCCTGGATGTGCTTCGGGCCAACATGGCCGACCCGCCGCCGGCTGGCTCGTTTGGGCTGATGATCGCGATGGGCCCGGCGTTCTGCTGCGAACTCGTACTGCTGGCCTGGTAGATCAGCCGACACCGAGAGATAGTAGAGACATGTATTACCTACTGATCCTGGCGATCGGGGTCGAACGCCTGGTGGAGCTGGTGCTGTCCAAGCGGAACGCGCGAGTGGTCCTTTGCCCAGGGCGGCAAGGAGTTTGGCCGACCGCATTACATCGTGATGGTCGTCATCCACACCGCCCTGCTGCTCGGCTGCATCGTCGAGCCGTGGGCACTGCACCGGCCGTTCATCCCCTGGCTGGGCTGGCCGATGCTGGCCGTGGCGGCGCTGAGCCAGGTGCTGCGGTGGTGGTGCATCACGACGCTGGGCCACCGGTGGAACACCCGGGTGATCGTGTTGCCGGAGGCGCCCCTGGTTAGCCAGGGGCCCTACCGGTGGCTGCACCACCCGAACTACGTTGCGGTGGTGGCCGAAGGGTTCGCGCTACCCCTGGTGCACACGGCGTGGCTGACCGCGATCATTTTCACGATAGCCAATGCCATGTTGCTGAGAGTGCGTCTGCAGGTGGAGAACTCGGCTCTGGGTTACGCATGAGCAACTACGACACCGACCTGCTCGTCGTCGGCGGCGGTCCCGGCGGCCTCGCCACCGCGTTGCACGCGCGCCGGCACGGCCTGTCGGTGATCGTGGCCGAGCCTCGACCCGACCCCATCGACAAGGCGTGCGGCGAAGGCCTGATGCCGGGCGGCCTGGCCGAACTGACATCGCTCGGGGTCGACCCGGCCGGCATGCCGTTTCGTGGGATCGCCTACGTCAACGAACATAACCCGAACAAAAGCAGTCGGGCCGAGGCGTTGTTTCGCGGCGGGCCGGGCCGGGGTGTGCGACGCACCACGTTGCACGCAGCGCTGGCGTCACGCGCCAAAGAGCAAGACACCGAATGGATCCGGACGAAGGTGACCAGCGTCGAGCAGGATGCTCACGGTGTGACGGCCGCCGGCGTACGGGCGAGATGGTTGGTGGGCGCCGACGGACTGCATTCGGCGGTCCGGCGCGCGGTCGGAATCAAGGCAGCGGCCGGAAATCCGCGGCGATACGGCGTGCGTTGGCACTACCAGGTGCCGACGTGGTCGGAGTTCGTCGAGGTCTATTGGTCACGCCTGGGCGAGGCGTACGTAACTCCGGTGGAACCGGATCTGGTCGGCGTCGCGATCCTGTCACGCGGGAAGCCCGACCTCTCGTGGTTCCCGAGGCTGGCCCAGCAGTTGCAGGGCGCCGACCGGGGGCAGGCGCGCGGTTGTGGCCCGTTGCGGCAGGTCGTCTCCCGCCGCGTCGAGGGACGGGTGCTGTTGGTGGGTGACGCGGCCGGATACGAGGACGCGCTGACCGGCGAAGGCGTCAGCCTTGCCGTCAAACAAGCCCATGCGGCGGTCGACGCGATCGTCGGCGACGGGCCGGCGTCGTATGAGGCATCGTGGCACCGGGTTACCCGCAATTACCGGTTGCTCACCCGCGGTCTGGTGTTGGCCACCACGCCACGGCCGATGCGCCGCGTCGTCGTGCCGGCCGGCGAGCTGCTGCCCTCCGCGTTCCGCTACGCGGTCAACATCCTCGCGAGCTAGTCCGATGGCGGCGCGGTCAGCGCGCCCTCCAGACCGGCTCTCGCTTCTCGGCGAACGCCCGAGGTCCCTCCGTGGCGTCCTCGGATCTGATCAGGGTTCGCATCTCGCGCACGGTGCGCTCCCAGCCAGGTTCATCGCCGATGATGACGCCGTCGTCTACCCCGTAGGCGATCCGCTTGCTGGCCTGCACCGACAGCGGAGCGTTGACGGTGACCCGGGCGGCCAGCGCGAGGGCCGCGTCGAGCACCGAGCCCTGCGTGACGATCTGGTTGATGAGGCCCCACGCCAAGGCGTCGCGTGCGGTGAGCGGTTCCCCGGTCATCAGCAGTTCCACCGCCACTTTGCGGGGCAGGTGATCCATGATCCGGAACACTCCGCCGGCAGCGGCGACCAATCCCCGTTTGACCTCGGGTAAGCCGAACACGGCGCGCTCGTCGGCCACCACCAGATCGCTGGCCAGGGCCAGTTCGGTGCCCCCGCCCAGCGCGGTGCCGTTTACCGCGGCGATGGTGGGCTTGTCGATGAAATGCTGGACGTAGCCCGCGAAACCCCACTCGCCGTGGTCGGGGTGATAGATGCTCTCCCGGCGGGCAATGGCCTTGAGGTCGGCGCCGGCACAGAACGACTTGTCGCCGGCGCCGGTGAGCACCACCGCGCGCACGTCGGGATCGTTTTGCGCCTCATCCAGCGCGTCCCCGACACCGATACTGACGGCCGCGTTGATCGCGTTGCGTGCGTCCGGCCGATTGATGGTGATCACCATGACGTCGCCGGCCCGTTCGGCCAGCGCTGCCGGCTGGTCCCCCGGAACGTCCGTCACAACAACTCGACGATGGTCGCGTTGGCCTGGCCACCGCCCTCGCACATCGTCTGCAGACCGTAGCGAATTCCCTTGTCCCGCATGTGGTAAAGCAGCGTGGTCATTAACCGTGCTCCCGACCCGCCCAGCGGGTGCCCGAGCGCGATGGCCCCGCCGTTGACATTGAGCTTCTTCTCGTCGGCGCCGATATCTTTGAGCCACGCCAGCGGGACCGGCGCGAACGCCTCGTTGACTTCGTAAGCGCCGATCTCGTCGATGCTCAACCCGGACCGCTGCAGTACCTTCTGGGTCGCCGGGATCGGCGCGGTCAGCATGATCACCGGGTTGGCTCCGGCCAGTGTCGCGGTGTGCACCCGCGCAAGCGGCTTCAGCCCAAGCGACTTCGCCTTCTCGGCCGACATGAACAGCAATGCGGCCGAGCCGTCGGAGATCTGCGACGAGTTGCCGGCGTGGATCACGCCGTCTTCCTTGAACGCCGGCTTCAGCGACGCCATCTTCTCCATCGGGGTGCCTCGGCGGATGCCTTCGTCTTTGAGCAGGATGTTTCCGTCTTGATCCTTGATGCCCACGATCTGGTCGTCAAAAGCACCGGAATCCTGTGCAGCCCCGGCCTTCTCGTGCGAGGCGAGGGAAAATTCGTCAAGCGCGGTGCGGTCCAGCCCCCACTGCTCGGCGATCATCTCGGCGCCGATGCCCTGGTTGGGGATCTGGCCGTCGTAGCGGGCAATGAACGACTCCGGATACGGCCGCCCGCCGTTGGCCAGGGACGCACCCATCGGGGTCCGCGACATCGATTCCACACCGCCGGCGACGACGACGTCATAGTGCCCGGCCACCACGCCGGCCGCGGCGAAGTGGATGGACTGCTGGCTGGACCCGCACTGCCGGTCGACGGTCACGCCCGGCACGGTCTCCGGCCAGCCCGCCGTCAGCAGCGCGGTGCGGCCGATGTCGAGGGCCTGTTCGCCGGCCTGCATGACGCAGCCCCAGATGACGTCGTCGACGATTCCGGGGTCGATGCCGGCCTTGTCGACCAATCCGTTGAGCACCTGTGCGGAAAGGTCGGCCGGGTGCACCCCGGACAGGCCGCCGTTGCGCTTACCGATCGGTGAGCGCACCGCCTCGACGATGACTGCTTCGGCCATGGTTGTCTCCTCTTCGAGTTGGTCGTTACAACGATTGTCAACCAACGCGTTGGGAGGCTGCGGAGCGGGGTCGGCTCAGCCTTCTCCCCGCTGAGCGGGCACGAAATGCCGCGCCGCGCGGCGTGTCTGCGGACAGACACGCACGCTCGCGGCAACCGGCGTGATCAGCCGGCCGGGGTAGGCCACAGACTTGACCTCGGTGTACTGGTCGAAGCCGGCGACGCCGTTCTGCCGGCCAACCCCGCTGTCCTTGTAGCCGCCGAAGGGTGTGTCGGCGCCATACGGCGCACCGCCGTTGACGCCCATGAAGCCGGCCCTGATCCGACGGGCCACCGACAGCGAACGCTCGAGGGAACCAGAGAACACATTGCCCGCCAACCCGTACGGGCTGTCGTTGGCGATCCGGATGGCGTCCTCTTCGTCGTCGAACGGGATGACCGACAGCACCGGGCCGAAGATCTCTTCCTGGGCGATCGTCATGGAGTTGTCGACGTCGACGAAAAGCGTCGGCCGGATGTAATAACCCTTGTCGAAGCCGGTGGCGGCGCCGGGGCCGCCGACCAGGGCCGTGGCACCCTCGTCCACGCCCTTCTGGATGTAGCCCGTCACCCGATCGAACTGCCTCTTCGAGATCACCGGGCCGCAAAGCGTTCCCGGGTCCTGCGGGTCGCCACACGTGACGTTCTCGTAGATGCCCTGGAGGATCGCCACGCCCTCGTCGTAGCGGGACCGGGGCAGCAGCAGCCGGGTCGGGTTGGCGCAACCCTGGCCGGCGTGCATGCACGGCGCGATGCCGACCATGCATGCCGACCCGAAGTCGGCGTCCTCGAGGACGATGCTGGCCGACTTGCCACCCAGCTCCAGGAACAGCCGCTTCATGGTGGCCGCGCCCTTTTCCATGATGCGCCTGCCGACCGCCGTGGAGCCGGTGAACGAGATCAAATCAACCTTCGGCGAGAGCGTAAGCTCCTCGCCCACCAGGTGATCCGACGCGGTGATGACGCTGACGACCCCGGCCGGGATGTCGGTGTTCTCGGCGATCAGCCGACCCAGGCGCGTCGCGTTGAAGGGTGTGTCGGGCGCTGCCTTCAGCACTATCGTGTTGCCAGTGGCCAGGGCCTGGCCAAGCTTGTTCAGGGACACCTCGAACGGGAAGTTCCACGGCACGATCGCACCGACCACACCGACCGGCTCGCGCCACACCTTGCGGGTGGTCAGCGCGCCGGTGAGGCTGATCACCTTGTCACCCAGGTCGGTCTCCCATGCGTACTCGTCGATCAGCCGGGCGGGGTACTTCAACCCGTCTTCCAGTGGAGCGTCCAGCTGCGGGCCGAACGTGATGGCGCGGGGTGCGCCGACCTCGAGGATGAGTTCCTCGCGCAGCTCTTCCTTCTCCGACTCGATCGCGTCGTGCAGCTGCAGCAGGCAGCGCTTGCGCAGTTCGCGATTGGTGGACCAGTCTGTCTCGTCGAAGGCGCGGCGGGCGGCGTCGATGGCCCGGTTGATGTCTTCTTTGGACGCGTCCGCGACCTCGCCGAGCGACTCTTCGGTGGCCGGGTTGAGGACGGTAAACGTGCCGGCCTGGCCGTCGACGAGCTTGCCGTCGATCATCATCTTCGGCTCGAACCGAACCTTTACAGTGTCAGCCATACTTGTCACTCTCTTTAGACGCGGCGCTGCGGTAGAGCGCCAGAATACTGGATGTCCATTGCGGGGCGGGCGGCCCTATGGAGAGCCTTACCGGAACGCAGCCGATTGGCAACCAGGAACATGCGCGCGTCGGCGCCGAACTCATGGTGTGCAGATGCCGCACGGACATCCACAACCATGAAGAGACCGCTTTCACAGGACAATCTCACGTCCCGAATCTGGCGCAACGCCGCTGCCTCGGAATCACCCGGTCGGGGAATCGGGGTGAATGACTACTGGCTGAGGAACCACTGCACCAAAGTCGCCACCCGGGGATGCTGTGTCCCGTCGCCGAGCATGACAAGGAGCAGCGAGGTCACCAGTGATGCCGCAGCTATCCATCGTGCTACCCGGGATGCGCGCAGCGACTGGATCGAGGAAGTCAGCGACACCGCGGCGGACAGAAGGTCGCGGAATTGCTCATCGTCGGCCCGCAATTGCACGAGCATTTGGTGTTGATCGGACGCCATATGCTCGTCGGTGTCCATTGGCGGGGAGGAAAGCAGGTCGCATGCAGGCGGCCGTTTTCGCTCGTTGAATTGAGTGATGGCCCTTTCGGTGGTGCGGACGTTTACGCTCAACACCAGCAGGTTGGCGCGCTGCTCCCGCATGTGCTTCATCCGGACGCTCCCGCGACGGCGTGGGGCACGGTCGCGAATCTGCGCGTACTGGGAATGGTAGGCGCACAAGAGTTCCGAGATCGATACCCGCAAAACGTAGTCCCCGATGGCTTCGCCGACGTAGCTGATGATCGACCATTCGTCGGTGATCGCAAACTTTTGCCCGCGGGAACGCGCTTGGTCGATGATCGCCTGACGTTTAGCCCGCAGCAGCCAGGTACGCGCCTCCTCAAGGTAGCTGCCCTCTGTTACAGGCATTCTTTGGAGTTCCATCGCGGGAAGTTCTGCTGACGGTTCGCCGTCGGCGAGCTTGTCCGAGGTCAGCTCCAGCAAGGGTTGCGGCTCATTGCCGGCCGCAAACAAACCCGGGCACGTCTGGGCGAGAAATCGACGGGCCGCGTGGTGCATCGAGCGTCGGCGCTGCGTATCGACTCGTCCTGCCGCCGCGGCGACCGTGTGGAAAGTCGCCACCACCGCAGTGACACCGTCGCCGATCTGTACGGCTTGGAACACAACCCCGTCGAACTCGGAGGGCAGTTCCTTACGTCGCGCACCGGGATGCCGCGTCAGGCGTTTGGATCCGGTGAACGCCCCGAGTGCCCACCAATCCAAACTCATGCCCGACCGACTCCGCGCCAATAAGTCCCGGTCAGCCCAGGCACGGCTCGGGGAGTCGTGCCAATGGTGGTGGCGAATTGCGCGCTGCAGTTGCTCTGACTCGCTCGGGGGGAACAACTCAACGACGAACACAGCGGACATGTCGACGCCTTCGCCAATCGGCTCATCAACACCAGGACCAGGTTGTTCGTCCATCCCGTCTTCCCTCAACAATTTGGCCGTCGACTGTTCGGCTCACTGACCCAGCGCGACGAGCCCGCCGCAGTACTGGGTCACTTCGATGTCGGTAGCGCTGAATGCGCTTTGCACCACGAATCCGATTACCGCAGCGGCAATCGCCCTGGCGGCGCCATCGGCTTTGCGGGGGGTGGTCCACTGCATCGCCGCCTTGCGATACGACGCGAGTTGGCGCGCGAGGCTTTCGGTTATGACCGCTTCTGCCTTGGGTCGCGCCTGGGCATGCGCCCAGCCTTGGATCGCCAGCTTGAAAAGATCGACGCCTGGGCTGGAGTAGCGAAGTCGCTGCATATTCTGCAGCAGCAACCGCAGATACCCCATCGCGGTCGTGGCTCGCGTGCTCTCGCCCGTCGCCACGATGAGCGCCTCGACATCAACGAGCGCTCCGCCTATGGCCGCCCGGATCATCTCGTCCTTCGATCCGAAGTACCGATACATCAACCCCGCGGAGACCCCCGCCTCGGTGCGGATGTCCTCCATCGAGGTGCCCTCCACACCCAGACGGGTGAAGCAGCGACGGGCGGCGTCGACGAAGCGTTCCTCTTGGGCTCTGCGATGGTCATCGGTCACCTTGGGCATGAGCAACACCTTACATGAATGAATGAATATTCACTATTGACAACGTCCAGACATCGCGCGACACTGAATGAACGCACATTCATTTAGAAAGGAGCTCGCTGATGACAGTTACGCGCGTTCATCATCTGAACACCGCATCAATACAAGGGGTTTCAGTGCTAGGCCAGCACCTGGTCTGTCATGTGCTGCTCCTGGAAACCTCCGACGCCGGGCTGGTCCTGGTCGACACCGGCCTAGGCAGTAGCGACTACCTCGACATGCCGGGCCGGCAGGGCTGGGAATTCGCCAAGGGGTTCGCCCGCCCCACCATCGACCCGTCGCTGGCGGCCATCGAACAGATCAAGGCGATGGGATTGGACCCCCGCGACGTGCGCCACATCGTGCAAACACACCTCGACCTCGACCACGTCGGCGGACTGTCGGACTTCCCCGACGCACTGGTGCATGTGCATGCCACCGAATTGGACGCGGCCCGCCGCCGTGACAGCTTCAGAGGCAAGCGGCGCTACCGGCCCAACCTGTTGTTCGACCACAACCCCAAGTGGCGCACCTACACCCACGGCGGCGAACAATGGCTGGGCTTTGAAGCGGTGCGCGGACTTGAGGGCCTGGGTGAAGACATCCTGATGGTCCCGCTGTTCGGCCACACCCACGGCCACTGCGGCATCGCCGTAAACAGCGGCGACGGCTGGCTGCTCGACGCCGGCGACGCCTACTTCGACGCCCGCGAGATCAAACTGCCCGAACGCAAGTGCGGACCCGGCCCCGCGCTCTTCCAGCTGATCGTGACCACCGAGCGCGACAACCGACGCACCAACCAGGACCGGCTGCGCGCACTGCACGCCGATCATCCCGACATCGATATCTTCTGCGGCCACAACCCCTTTGAATACCTCGACCTCGTCGAGAAGGCCGGTGAAACGCCCCGCGGAATCTCACCGACCCGCAGGTGGAAGCCCGCTAACCGGGCGCTGGGCAGCGCCGTCAACATCGAGCCCGCGGGACGGCGGTGAACTGATGGACCATCACGGGACCACAGCGCTGATCACCGGAGCCAGCTCCGGCTTGGGTGCGGCGCTCGCCCAGGCGTTCGCCGAACGCGGCGCCCACCTCATCCTGGTCGCCCGGCGCAAGAACGAGCTCAAGGAGTTCGCTGATACGTTGCAACGGCCCGAACGGGTCAAAGTCGCGCTCTACGAGCAGGATCTGTCGAAACCAGGGGCGGGCACCGAGCTTGCCGCGCGCATCGCCGCCGACGGCTTGGCCGTCGACACCCTGATCAACAACGCCGGGGTGGGCACTCACGGTGACTTCGCCACCCAAGATCCCGCCGCGCTGACCACCGAGGTCCAGCTCGACGTCGTCACCGTCGTCGAACTCACCAGGGCGCTGCTACCCCAGCTGCTGCGAAGCGGCCGCGGGGCGCTGGTGAACATCGCCAGCACCAGCGCATACCAGCCCACCCCGGCGATGGCGGCCTATGGCGCGAGCAAGGCGTTCGTCCTGAGCTTCACCGAATCCCTTGCCTACGAAACCCGTCGCAGCAAACTGAAAGTTCTCGCCGTTTCGCCAGGGCCAATGCGCACCCCGTTCTTCGACAAGCTCGGCACCACCCGACCCGGCGTCGGGCAGTGGCAAAGCCCCAAGCAGGTGGCCAACTTCACCCTGCGCACACTCGACCGGCGCTGCCCGCCACCCAGCGTCATCTCCGGAGCGCTCAACGCCGTGCCCATCAACGCCGCACGTCTTGCACCCCGTCGTTTTGTCCTTGCCCTCACCGGCCTATCAGTAGGAGCCTGACATGTCCCGCAAAACCACCCTCAAAAGCATCATCCGCCCGTCGGACCCCGAGCGCGCCGAACCGCAGGCGCCCATCACAATGCCCGACGGGAAATGGATCGAATTGGACTACCCTCGCCGCATCCCGCCGCTACACCGGCGCGACCTGCGACTGTGGCAACGCGGATTCCTCACCCTCATCCGCATCCTCGCCGGTGAAACCTACGACTACACCTGCTTTCTCGTCACAGCCCGGCTCGGCAAGGTGATGCCGTTACACACGCTGTTCTTCACGCAATTGCTGCAACACGGGCGCATCCCGGGCGCCGACAGCGAGCGCATCGTAATCCGCGTCGCGTGGCGGGCCGGCTGCCAATACGAGTACGCCCACCACACCCGCATGGCCATGGCGCTAGGCGTGCCGCGGTCCGAAATCGAGACACTCACCAACGAAACCGACAACAGCTGGTCACCGCGGAACCGCGCGCTCATGACGGCCGTCGACGAGCTGATCGCCACCAGGAACCTCTCGCCGGTCACCTATGAGCAACTGCGCCACGAACTCGACCAGGACCAGATCCTCGAATTCGCCACGCTCGTCGGTCATTACGTGATGGCCACCATGATGCTCAGCGTCGCCGGCTGCCCGATCGAGCCCGCCTTCCAGCTCGAGCAACTCGCCGCCACGCCAACGCGCGTCTGAGCTACTGGGGATCGAACAGCACGGGCAGGGAAGTCGGCGAGCGGAACACCTGCCCGCGAATGTGCGGGTCATCCCCATCGGGGTCGAGACGGAGATTCGGTAAGCGGTCCAACAGAAGGTTGATGGCGGTGCGCATTTCCAGACGGGCAAGGTGCATCCCAAGGCACACGTGCACGCCGTGACCCCAGCCCAGATTCGCCTTGGCTTGCCGGTGAATGTCGAAGGTATCCGGATCGGGATAGCGATCTTCCTGTCGGTTTGCCGAACCCAACATCGGCATCACCGTGGCCCCGGCCGGGATCGCCACCCCACCAAGCTCGGTGTCGCAAGTCGCCACCCGGGTGATGGTCAGCAGCGGCGATTCCCACCGCACGCCCTCTTCGATGGCCTGCGGCAGCAGCGACCGATCCGCGCGGACGGCCTCCAACTGCTCCGGATCCTTCAACAGTGCGAGAAGCAGGCTGCCCAACGAGCGATAGGTCGTCTCTACGCCGGCGGGCAGCAGCAGCCGAAGGAATGAGAAGATCTCTTCGTCCGCGAGCTTTTCCCCGTCGATCTCGGCCGCGCCAAGGGCGCTGATGAGGTCGTCCTTCGGCTCGGCGCGACGGGCCTCGAGGATCGGGGCGAAGTAGTCGCACAGCGCCGCCGCGGCCGCAAGCCCCCGTTCCGGGTTCATCAGCCAGCTCAGCAGCGAAATCGACCACCGCTGGAACTGTGGGTAATCCTTCTCCGGCAGGCCCAACAACCCTGCGATGATCTGGCTCGGATAGTCGAAGGTGAATTCCTTCACCAGATCCGCTTTGCCATTGGGCGCGAAGTTGTCGATCAGGCTGTTTGCCACCCGACCGACTAACTCGTCTTGCCACCGCGCCAATGACTTCTGCGAGAACGCTTTTGACACCAATGATCGCAGTCGGCCGTGAACCGGCTCGTCCATGCCGAGCATCACACGCTCACCCAGCACCGGACCGAACGCCGCGATGACCGCGGCCGACGAGAAAGTCTCGTTGTCGCGCAGCATCTGCTGGATGTCCTCGTGGCGATACACGATGAACATCGGCAGCGATTCCTCGTGCGGAAGCGCTCCCGATGTCTCGAGCCGCTGCACCGGTTCCTCGCGCCGCAGCCGCGCCAGTTCGGTGTACGGGTCACGCACATCACCGGATATCGCGTCGTCGAAGGAACCGAAGTCCTCCAGGTCATCGAAAAGCTGATCCATTTGTCGTTACTCCCCCTATTGTGCCGCATTCCTTTGTGGCGCACGCCGCGCCGCGAGAGCCATCAAGCGTTGCAGCATCGGCTGCGGAATCACGCGGGCAGCAAAAACCATCGCCTTCTGGGCGACTGTCAACGGATACGCCCCGTCCCGCATCGACCCCTGTTTGGGTATCCCCAGCACGAGTCGCGAGATGTGGTGCATACCCGACGCCGGAAGGGCCCGGTTGGCGGCCAACAGCATGACGGCGTCCGGCCCTACACCGCGGCGGCGGAACGCCTTCTGGTCAGCGAGCGCTTTGAGCACGCCGTCCGTGAACCGCTCGGGCGGCCTGGCTAACCGCATCGCGAACCGCCCTCGGGTGTTCATGGTGTTGTGCAGTCGGGCGTAGGGGCCGCCGAAATTGCGATCGTCGGTGGTGCCGGCGTCGGTGATGATGTCGGTGTCGTAGGTGCCGGCCACCAGAATCGTGACACCCAGTCCGAACGGTGCGATCTCCAGTGCCAGCGACTCACCCCACCGCTCCAGGGCGCCCTTGGCCGCCGAGTACGGCGCGGTGGCCGGCTGGCCCCGCACCCCGGCCGAGCTGGCCACCAGGACGACGCGCCCCTCGCCCGCCGCCCGCATCGACGGCAACAGAGCCTTGGTGAGCGCGACGGGGCCCATGACGCTGGTGGCGAACATGTTCTGCCACAAAGCCATATCGGCCTCCTCGACCATCCCGGCCGCGGAAATTCCGGCGTTGTGCACAAGCGCGTAAGGCGCCCCGACGGCCTCTTCGATCGCCTTGGCGGCCGACGAGATCGATGCGGCGTCCAGCAGGTCGAGTTGCACGCCGATCAGCCGGTCGTCGTCCTCGGATGCCCCGCTGGCCTGCCGTAACAGTGGCATCCCGACGTCGGGTGTCCGCATGGCCGCGACCACGCGCCACCCGTCGCGATAGAGGCGCACGGCGGAGGCGAACCCCAGCCCGCGGGACGCACCGGTGATGACGACCGTGCGCGGCTCAGCCATTCTTGCTCGCACAGGGGCCCTGACCCGGTGGCGGCGGGTCGACGTGCGGACGTCCATTTGGCTCCCCGCTCGCCCACGTCGACCAGATGCCAACCGAGTATGGGCCTTGTGCGCCCGCCTTCTCGTAATACCCCTGGGGGTCATAGACTTTGGCTTCCGGGTAGGGCCACGGGCAGGCAACGGAGGTTGCCGCTCCGCTGACCTTGATGGCGGCGAACCATGCGCCGTAGGCGAAATAGGACACGTTCATGATGGCGAACATCACCAGGAACGTGCCCAATACCGGACGGCTCGGGAAGATCTTGGCTTTCGCGGTGAGCTTCTCGGCCACCGATTTGCCGGTGTCGTCGCGGTAGCACAGGATTGCCGCCGGGATCATCACGAACGTCACCGACAACGACTCCCAGATGAGCGGGAATTGGAATGTCGTGCCGGTGAATATCGAGCCCCACGGAATCACCTGGGAGTAGATGTACATGCCGGCGTGCACGAGCTGGATCTCCAGCCACGCGTCGAAGATGAAGCCGATCACCAACGTCAGCAGGCCCAGGCTGACGAGCGGGCGTCGCGACACGAAAGCCTCTGGTCCGTACTTGGCCTGCAGCTTGCGCAGGATCCAGATCGCCGGGAAGTACGGACCGAAATAGAAAGTAACGTAACCGAACACGACGAACGGTTCGACCGTCGGCGACAATGACACCAGCGGCCACGACTCCGGCCAATGAATGAGGTCGGGGTTGTACACGGCGAACGGCGACCAGTTCATGATCGGGTCCTGCCACACGATCAGCGTGGTGCAGAGGAACATCAGCATCACCGGGCTGCCCGGATTGCGGCGCCAGCCCCTGATGAATACGGCGAGCAGGACGAGCAGCATGATCGTGGTCGAAATGTGCAGGAAAGTGATGTAGTCCAACCCAAAGAGGAATCTCACCGGGCGCGGACGGCCCTGCACGTTCGGGTTGGCTACGCGCGGGTCGAGCGCGGTGCGGCAGTTCGCGATGAAGAACAGCACGAACGCGGCCAGGGCTGCGCCGGCAACCCACCCGCCCCAGCCGCGCTTATCGCCGACCCCGGCCGCCTTGTGCTGTGCCGGCAGTGGTGTCGCTTGTTCTGTAGACATGCGTCAGCCTTCCTCTCCGAACCGATCCACCAGGCGAGAGTTGATGCCGTCGGCATCGAGGGTCCGCGCCACCAAATAGCCGGCGCCCATCCAGGCCCGGCGGGTCCATTTGCCGAAAGAAACCCGGGTGCCGGGCGCGCCCGATGCGGCGGGCAGCATCTTGACCCGCTCCAACGCATCTTTGACGCCGCGCGGACTTAGTGGATGGGCGTCCGTGAACGCCCGCACAAGTGTGGCGGCGACGTCGCGGTTGACGACGGTCACGCAAAACTCGGGCCGACTGCCGTTGTACTTCTTCGCGTAGGTGTCGAGGAAGTCCTGCCCGATCTGATTGGCTTCGTCGTACTGATCGACACCGATCCAGCCCATGAAGGCGTTCCACATGATCGGGTTGACCCATGCGTTCTGCCATGCGGTGGTGGTGAAGCGGGGCGGATCCCAGCCGAGGGACTCGAGCGCCGGGTTGATGAAGACGATTCCGAATCCGAATCCCAGATGGACGATGGCCTCGGCCTTTGCCTCGTGAAGGGTCTGCACCGCCGCGTTGATGTCCTGAGCCGTCTGAGCGATCGCAACTTCAGCCACTATCCGAATGCCCTTGCGCCGACAGGCACTTCGGAGGTTCTTCAGGTAGCTCTCACCGATCAGGCTCTGTTCGACCAGCACACCGATTTCGGTGAGTCCTCGTTTGGCGATGAGATCGGCCAGAAAGATCGGCTCATCGGTCATGGATCCCTGCGGGAATGCGAACGTCCACTCCCCTAACCAGTCGTCGGTACCGGTCACGCTGATAGCCGGAACCTTGAATCGTTCTTCGATCGCTTCCCGCAACGGCACGCAGTTATCGGTGATGTTCGGACCGAAGACCACCAGGCAGCCCTCGTCGACTAATTCTCCATACGCGTCGATCACGGCCTTGACCGAGCCCTTGGGCAGACCCTCTACTTCGCGATAGATCATCTGTACGGGACGGTCCATCAGGCCCTGCGCGACCGCCTCTTCGAAGATCAGGTCGAAAGTCTGGGTGAACGAGGCGAATAGATTGTCGGGGAACCCCGGCGGGAGCTTGAAGTCCATCAGATAGCCGACCTTGATCGGCTCTGCGGTGCTTTCGTAGGACATTCGACCTCCCGGCTGACAATTCTCGCTCGCACCCGCTGGCGCAGATCCATGGCAAACCTAATATTTGTTCAGACCCTAGCGAGGGCGGTATGCAACGTCAATCATCAAGCTCCGTCTAACCCCTCGGACCCGCCCAGGTAAAGCTCAGCCATCTCGTTCAGAGCCCTGCCCACCGCCGCGTCGTCCGTCAGCGGTCCGGCGATCGCGGCCCGGGCCGCCTCGCGCATGCTCAGCCCCTCCGCGATGAGCCTGCCCGCCGCGATCAGCACGCGGGTCGACGCGACCTCACGGAGCCCGCCGGTCTCCAGGCGGCGGATGGCCTGGCCGAAGCGCACCAGTTCGGTCGCGGTGGCACCGTCCACGCCGGCTTCGTGGGCAACGATGCCCTCTTCGACATCGGCTGGGGGAAATCCGAATTCGATGGCAACCATCCGCTGACGTGTCGAATCCTTGAGGTCCTTGAGCACACTTTGATAGCCGGGGTTGTACGACACCACAAGTCCGAATCCGGGCGCCGCATCCAGCGTGATGCCGAGGCGCTCGATGGGCAGCTGCCGCCGATAGTCCGCGAGTGGATGCAGCACGACGGTGGTGTCTTGGCGGGCCTCCACCACTTCGTCGAGGTAGCAGATCGCACCCTCGCGCACCGCCCGGGTCAGCGGACCGTCCGTCCACACTGTCTCGTCGCCCCGCAGCAGAAACCGGCCGACAAGATCTGCCGTCGTGAGGTCGTCATGGCAAGCGACGGTGATCAGCGGCCGGCCCAGATCGTGAGCCATCGCCTCGACGAAGCGCGTCTTGCCGCAACCCGTCGGCCCCTTGAGGACAAGCGCCAGACCCTGCCGGTAGGCCGCCTTGAAGACGGCTTCTTCGGTGCCGACGAGTTGGTAGTACGGCCGTACTCGCTCTGCCTCCGGGGTCGCGCCGTTCGGGTAAGCCAGCCTGAACTCGTCGGCCATTGCTTCCCTTCTGCCGGCCGCAGCACTGCGGTGACTGCAGCCTATCCGGAACAGATGTTTGTTTCAATTCTCATGACTGTCGTGAAATCCTCCGCCGGACCTCCGCGGAGCGCAGCGCGGACCGGAACAGCGGTCCGATGACGGCGGACAGTTGATCCGGGCGCGCGATCGTCGCGTGTGCGGTGTTGCCGAATACCCTGCGCAGCGATTGCACGTCAGTGCCCGCACCAATGGTCAGGCAAACGCAGCCCGTGCCGCGTCGGCGGGCCTCAGTCAACGCGCGACGCGCGTCCGCGGCCCCATAGGCCCGTTCGTATCCGTGGTCGTACGCGAGTCCGTCGGAGAGCACCACCAACAGCCGCCGCGACGTGCCGCCGCGTGCTTCCAAGACCGCCGTGCCGTGCCGCACGGCCGCACCGAGGCGCGAATACCCACCCGGTTGTAGGCTGTTGAGCCGCCTCATGATTCGGGCGTCGAGATGATCGTCAAACCGTTTGACGGGCACCATGCTCACCGCCCCGCGCCCCTGCGAGTAGTAGGCGTACAGCGCGACTCGGTCACCCAAATCGTGTAGCGCAACGGTCAGATTGGCAACCGCCGCCCGCTGTTGTTCGTGCACCGTGCGCCCCAGCGTTCCAGGCTCGGCAGCCGACGCCGACACATCGAGGAGGAGCAGCACCGACAGATCGCGCCGGCGCCGCAGGCTGTCGAGGTACACCGCCTCGTCGGGCACCGATCCGGCCCGCACCTCGACGCGGGCCTCGACCGCCGCGTCGATATCGATGTCGTCGCCCTGCGCCTGACGGTGGCGGCGGTGTAGACCCAATCCAAGTCGTGACAACGGGCGCCGCACCCCGATGGCGTCGTCGATAGCCTGGGTCGCAGCGGCTTTGATTTTCGGCTCGACCTCGCGCACGGTGCACCACGCCGAGCGGTAGCTCTTGCGCGTGACATCCCACTCCGGATAAGTCGCTCCATCGCTGTGGGCTGCGCGGTCGTCCGTATCCTCGCCCGACGTTGACGCCAGCGACGACACGGCATGGGGACCGCGCCTCCCGGAGTTCATCCGATGCGTCGGATTGTCGGCACCGGGCGGACCGCCGCCGCTACCGGTTTTGCGCGCGGAGGACAGCATCTTCTTCAGCCACTTGCCGATGAAGCCGCCCCCACCAACCGGACTGGTGAACAGGTCCGGATCGTCGGAGTCGTCGTCCTCGCCGTCGTCGAGTTCGTCGAGCGCCTTTTGTCGCGCAACCCGCGGGACATGTTGGGGGCTGGTCTGATCCAGTTGTTCGGCCGACCGGGAACATGCGGCCACGACCTTCGCCGCACGGATCACGCCGAATCCGGGTGCCGGGTCGTCGAGGACCGTGGGTCCGGCGGCGATACGCAACGAATCGGCCGCCGAGTCGGTGCTTTTCGCGATGTCGCGGTCGCCCAGCGACACCAAGGATTTCGGTAGGAGGTCGGCGTTGGCGACCAGAGCGCGGTGGCCCTCGACCGCAAGATAACGCCTGGCCATCCGCGGATGACGGATCAGGGGACGGACGACATCGGGTTCCAGGCTGCCGGCCGCGATCATCGACGCCTGCACCGCTATGGCTTCGAGGGCCTTGAGTTTCACACCCACCCGCGCGGATACGTCCACGTAGATCGTCTGGCCGTCCGTCCACGGGGGTTCACCCTCTTGCAGTCCGCCAACCGCCACGGGTCGGCCCGCAAGCGCCGAAGCGATCATGCCGAGGCCCTGCAACTGGTCACCGAGGGCGTCGCTCGCCACAACCCACCTCCGCCCCCGGGCCTTGTTGACCAAATATCTGTTCCACCGTAGGGTCCGGTTTTAGCGCAGTCAATCAATTCAGCGTCGGCCGTACTCCGTCAGGAGCAGCTTATGATCGACTTCACCGGCCAGGTGGCCGTGGTCACCGGTGCCGGCCGCGGACTCGGCCGGCTCTACGCCCTGGACCTGGCGCGCCGCGGCGCCGCGGTGTTGGTCAACGACGTCGGCTGCGGAATGCGCGGCATTCCAGGTGAGGCCGCCGACTCCGGGGTGGCCGACGACGTGGTCGACGAGATCGAGAGGGCAGGAGGCAGGGCAATCGCCTCCTACGATTCGGTCGACAGCCCCGCGGGCGGCCAAGCGATCATCGACGCCGCCGTGGACGCTTTCGGGCGGCTCGACGTGGTCGTCAGTAACGCGGGAATCTTCGGCAGTGTGCCGTTCGAAGATCTCTCGGCAGACGAGTGGACGCGAATGCTGCGAGTGCATCTGGACGGCGCCTTTTTCGTGTCTCAGCCCGCGTATCGCGCGATGAAGAACGACGGGGGTGGCAGGTTCGTCTTCATCTCGAGTTCCGCCGGGATCTTCGGTCAGCCGATGGAGGCCCACTACGCCGCGGCCAAAGCGGGCCTGGTGGGGCTGACGAACGTCGTCGCAATCGAAGGTGAAGCGCATGGCATCTTGGCTAATTCCGTTATGCCCACCGGTTTCTCGCGGATGGTCACGGAAACCGTGGGCGACGAGAAATTCCTCACCGAATCCGGGTTCATGCGGGCCATTCGACCCGAACTCGTCGTGCCGCTGGTGACCTTCCTGGCGAGCCGCGCCTGCACATTCACCCACCGCAACTATTCGGCCTCCGCCGGACGCTACGCGCGAGTATTCGTCGGCTTGAGCGAAGGGTGGCTGGCCGACGGCGACAGCGAGCCGACGGCGGAGGACATCGAGGCACACCTGGAGGAGATGTCGTCGACGGACAAATTCTTCGTGCCCGCATCGATCGTCGATGAGGTGCTGGAAGTGTGTGAGCGACGTGGCGTTAACGCGATGCCGGACAACCTTGATGTCGCCTTCCCCGAACCGCAACACCACGGGCAGTGATTTCGGGCCGCCTCGATCGCGACCGGCGTTGTTGACCAAAAATCTGCTCAACCGTAAAGTCCGACCAAGCAACGGACCCCGACCCAAGGACCAGAGTAAAGGGACAGTGGACTTCTCCTATCCCGCGGAAGTGGAACATTTCCGCACCGAGCTGCGTGAGTGGCTGTCCGCGAACCTGACCGATGAGCTGGTGGCCGCTCGCCGGCCCGCCGACCGCGACGACGCGGCGTTCGAAATGCTGCGCAGTTGGAACAGGGCCATGGCCGACGCCGGGTGGGCGGCGGTCTCCTGGCCTCCCGAGTACGGGGGCCGCGGGGCAACGGTTCTCGAGCAGCTGGTCTACACCGAGGAAACCACGCGCGCGCGTGTTCCGATGCCACTCAACATCATTGGGCTGAACAACATCGCCCCGGCCATCATGCAGTACGGCACCGAGGCCCAGAAGCTCACGCTGCTCCCCCGGATGATGCGCGCCGACGACATTTGGTGCCAGGGAATGTCGGAGCCGGAAGCGGGGTCCGATCTCGCCTCGCTGCGCACCCGCGCGGTGCGGGACGGGGACGACTTCGTCGTCAACGGCCAGAAGATCTGGACTTCGTTGGGACATAAGGCGCAGTGGTGTCAGCTATACGTGCGCACCGATCCCGATGCCCCCAAGCACCAGGGGATCTCCTGTCTGATCGTCGACATGGCGTTGCCCGGCATCGAGGCCCGCCCGTTGGTGACACTCAACGGCGACACCGACTTCGCCGAGGTGTTCTTTCACGACGTGCGGGTGCCGGCCGACGCCTTGCTCGGACCGCTGAATGCGGGCTGGCAGGTGGCCACCACCACGCTGAGTCACGAGCGCGCCGGCGCCGCCCGGTTGTACGCGGAGATGCAGGTGCGGCTCGAAGAGCTGGTGGAGGATTTCGCCGCAGCCGACGTCGGCGCGCTTGACGACCCAGTGACGCTGCGGCGCCTTGGCGAAATCGCGGCTCCGCATCAAGTATCTCGAAGTGCTCTGCCAGCGGTCGATCTCGGCGACATTGCACGGCGGAGATGCGTTTGCGTCGGCCAGCCTCGCCAAGACCGTATGGGGTGAGATCGGGCAAGACCTCGCGGCCCTAGCTTTCGATGTGCTCGGCGCACGCGGTGAAAAAAACCGGTGGGACGACTACCGCCTGACGTCGCGCTCGCTGACCATCGCGGGCGGAACGACCCAGATCAACAAGAACATCACCGCGCAACGTGTCCTGGGGCTGCCCCGAAAATGAACCTCGAACTCACCGACGAGCAGATCGCGCTGCGCGACACCACCCGCCGCTTCCTTGCCGAGAAGGCGCCGGTTTCGGGCCACGTGCGCGAGTTGCTCGACGATCCGACTGGCGTCGACGATGCGGTCTGGCGCGGTCTCGCCGACCTCGGGACAACCGGTCTCCTGGTGCCCGAGGAATGCGGTGGGTCCGGCATGACGATGGTCGAGGCCGGAATTGTCGCCGAAGAGCTCGGCGCCGGACTGCATCCCGGGCCGTGGTTGTCGAGCGCGGTGGCCGCGACGCGCGCCCTGACCCGGCTCGGCGGTGATAGTGCAAACGTTTCTGCCGGAAGGATATTGGCCGGAATCGCCGACGGGACCACGATCGCTACTGTCGGCTTCCTGGATTTCGGCACCGCCTCGGTCGACCCCCCATCGCCGTGGCCGGGCAAGGTGACGACATCGTGCTGCGGGGCGAGATCGCCGCAGTTCCCGACGCCGCCGCGGCCGACATCCTGCTGGTGCTCGCGCACGACGCGGCAGGCATGGGGCTTTTCGCGGTGAACACCGACTCCTCCGGGGTGTCGGTGCTACCCGAGCGCGGTATCGACCAGACTCGCAAGCAGTTTCGCGTCACCCTCGACGATGCGCCCGCACTCCGGCTAGCCGCCCCATCACCAGAGGCTATCGAGGCGGTGATCGACGACGTACTCATCGCGACCGCCGCCGACGCGCTCGGCGCCGCACGGGCCGTCATGACCATGGCAATCGAATACGCAAAGGTCAGAAAGCAATTCGGTCAGGTCATCGGATCGTTTCAGGCGGTACAGCACCTGTGCGTGGACATGTTCGAGACCGTCGAGCTGGGCCGCAGCGGGGTGATCCACGCATTGTGGGCCTCCGACGCTGATGTCGCCCAAGCCGACGAGCGCCACCTTGCCGCCGTGCGGGCGAAGGCGTTCTCCGGGCGGCTGGCCACCGTGGGCGACACGGCGATCCAGGTCTTCGGCGGCATCGGCTACACCTGGGAGCATGACGCGCATCTCTACCTCAAGCGCCTGTTGAGCTGGAGCGGGCTCCTCGGGGGCCCCGACAAGTACCTCACTGAAATCGGTGCGCGCCTTGTGAAGAGAGGTCTCACAGTGACCGTCCCGGACTCGATGGATATCGAATACCTGCTCACCGCCACCCGCTCGGCGCGTAAGTCGCTCGACCTGGACGCGCCCGTCGACCTCGGGGAAATCCGGGACTGCCTGCGCATCGCGTTGCAGGCCGCGAACGGCTCGAACTCACAGTCCTGGCGCTGGCTGGTGATCGCCGACCCGGAGCTCCGCAAGGAGGTCGCCGGGCTGTACCGCGAGTCCTATCTGCTGCGCGTCGGCGGCCAATTGATTGCCGACCTGATGCCCGCCGGCACCCCGGAGCGCCGGCTGATGTCGTCGACGGAGTGGTTGGTCGAGAACATGGCGAAGGTTCCGTTGCTGGTAATCCCGTGCTATCAGCCGTACCTCCCGCACATCGACGGCGACGAGTCGTTTCAGCAGGCGACGCTGTACGGGTCAATCTTCCCGGCGGTGTGGAACTTTCAGCTGGCCTTGCACACCCGCGGCTACGGCACCTGCGTGACCACGCTGCACCTGCACCGCGAGGAAGAGGTGCGGCAGCTGCTGGGAATCCCGGAGACCTATGTCCAGGGCTGCCTGCTGCCGGTGGGCCGGCTCCGGCCTGGTTATAAATTCCGGCCCGCCGTGCGGCGACCCGTCGGCGACGTGGTCACGGTCGACCGCTGGGAAGGGCCCGGGCTTTAGAATGGCGCTGTCCGTTGTCGGCGCTGTTCGCAGCGCATTTCGAACGGGTTTCCGGCAATCCGGTCTGATAGCCTTTAACAAAGATTTGGTTCGCGGAAGTTTCGGCGGGAGGGCGATGCGTACGTTCGCCAAGCCGCAGCCCTCTGGATCTGCGCACCGCTAGCCATGGCTAAAGCCGGTGCATTGGCCAAGGGCGGGCGGACCGCGGCCCAGCGGCCGGATCACGCCGGCAGCGCGGACGATTCCGGGACGCGCCGCGACGAGATCCTGCAGACCGCGGCATCGTTGATCGCCTCCTCGGGATTGCGAACATCCCTGCAGGAGATCGCCGACGCTGCCGGCATTCTCCCCGGCAGCCTCTATCACCATTTCGAGTCCAAAGAAGCGATCCTCGTCGAGCTGATCCGCCGCTACCAGGACGATCTCGAATCGAATCGGTCAAGCCGCCCTGGCCAGACTGGACGAGCCCGACCCACGGCCGCCTGCCGAGAAGATCATCGAGCTGGGATCGGCGATCGCCAACTGCGCCGTGCGCCACGGGGCCGCGCTGCAGATGTCGTTCTACGAAGGACCGAGCTCGGATCCCGAACTGATGAAGCTGACCAGCCAGCAGCCCCCGGCGATTCAGGAGGCGATGCTGCAGACCCTGCGCGCCGGCAGGTGGAGCGGCTACATCAAACCCGACATCGATCTTCCGACGCTGGCCGACCGTATCTGCCAGACGATGTTCCAAGTCGGGCTCAACGTCATGCGCCACAATTCCTCCGCCGACCAGGTGGCCGAGCTGCTATGCCGGATCATCTTGCAGGGACTGGCATCCCAACCCCCGACCGATTCGGCATTGGATCGGTCCAACGCCTTCACGGCCGCAAACGACGTGATCGAGACGTGGGCCGACGATCGCGATGCCGAACCCGGTGACAAAGCGGCGCACGTCCGTGCGGTCGCACGAACGGAGTTCGGCCGCAAAGGATATGAAGTCACCACCATCAGAGACATCGCGTCGGCGGCGGGGCTTGGCACCGGAACCGTCTATCGGGTGATCGGATCCAAGGACGAACTCCTCGCCTCGATCATGGAGTCTTTCGGGCGGAAGGTCGAAGCGGGATGGGTCAACGTCCTGCGTTCGGACGCGACGCCGATCGAGAAATTGGACGCGCTGAGCTGGGTCAACGTCAACGCGTTGGATCAATTTTCCGACGAATTCCGGATTCAACTCGCCTGGATGCGGCAATCTCCGCCGACGGCCGACCCAGGATGGTCGTACACGACGCGACTGCGGCAGATGAAATCACTGCTCTCCGAGGGCATCCGGTCCACCGAGATACATATCGACACCCCGTCGACCGCGATGTTGGCACGATGCGTCATCGGCCTGCAGTGGATACCGGAGAACATTCTGCGCTCCGTCGGCAAGCGTGCCGCGTTGGCCCACGCCAGAGACACCGTCCTGCGCGGTGTGGCGGTTCGCGACCAGTAACGCGGCGTCATCCGGGACCCGGTATTGAACCAAATAACTGTTCTTCATACAGTAGGGCTAGTAGAACCGGGTTGTCGTTGATTGAGAAGGGGATTTCCATGTCTATTGTCGATCGGTTGCGCTACGACGGTAAGCGCGCGCTCGTTGTTGGAGGCGCCACCGGCATGGGCGCGGCGGCGGCCAAGGCGGTCGGCGAACTCGGCGCCGAAGTCATCGTGCTGGACTATGCGCCGGTGGACTTCAAAGTCGCCCAGGCGATAAAGGTCGACCTGCGCGACCCCGCCTCGATCGACGCCGCCCTCAAGCAGGTCGAGGGGCCCATCCACGCCGTGTTCTCGGCCGCCGGAGTCGCCGACGGGACCACCGACCTGTTGAAGATCAACTTCATCGGCCACCGCCACCTCATCGACCGGTTGCTGGAAAAGAACCAGCTCCCGAACGGCTCGGCGATCTGCTTCATCTCCTCAGTCGCCGGCATGGGCTGGGAGAACGACCTGGACATGATCACGGAGTTCCTGGCCACGCCGGACTATGCGGCGGCTATGGCCTGGTCCGAGGCGCACGAGGCCGAGGGCATACATCCACTACGGCACCAGCAAGAAGATCATCAACACGTACGTGGCCATGCAGGGCTATCCGCTGCTGAAGAAAGGGATTCGCATCAACGCGATCTGCCCCGGGCCCGACCGACACCCCCCTGGCCCAGGCCAACGCGGACCTGTGGCTCAGCTTCGCGCAGGACTACCGGGACGAGACCGGCTCCAAGGTCCACACCCCGGAGCAGATGGGCGATGTCATGGCGTACCTCAACAGTGACGCGGCCAGCGGCGTCAGCGGGATCACCCTGCTCGTGGACACCGGCCACACGATGGCGTCGATGACCGGCTCTTATGCGCCGGGTAAGCCCATCATCGACATGATCATGGGGAAGGTCCAGCTCTAACCCACCCACTTACACCCGCGTACCGTCGGGACGCATGGCACGCATCATCGTTATCGGCGGCCACGGCAAGGTCGCGCTGGAGCTGTCCCGCGTTCTGACCGAACGCGGCGACGAGGTGAGTTCGGTATTCCGTAACCCCGAGCACGCCGACGACGTCGCCGCCAGCGGTGCCGAACCGCTGGTGGCCGATGTCGAAAAGCTCGACACGGATGCGCTGGGGGGCCTGCTTGCCGGGCACGACGCGGTGGTGTTCTCCGCCGGGGCCGGCGGCGGCGACCCGGCCCGCACCTACGCCGTCGACCGGGACGCCGCGATCCGGGTCATCGACGCCGCCGCACGTGCCGGTGTCACGCGGTTCGTCATGGTGTCCTACCACGGCGCCGGCCCGGATCACGGCGTACCGAAAGACGACCCCTTCTTCGCGTACGCCCAGGCCAAGGCGGCCGCGGACGCCCACCTGCGGGCCAGCGAGCTGGACTGGACCGTGCTCGGGCCGGGCCGGCTCACCCTCGAGCCGGCCACCGGGCGAATCGAGGTCCGCGGCGACCAGGGCCCCCAAAAGGACTCGGTTTCGCGGGCTGACGTCGCGCTCGTCGTCGCCGCCGCTCTGCACGACGACTCGACCATCCGGCGGACCATCGACTTCAACAATGGCGACGTGCCCATTGGCACGGCGATCTCAAGCCCGCGAGACGGCGTTGCCGAGTAGATAGATTCCTTCGCGGAGCTCGCCGGCCGATACGTCCCTGACCAGGTGGTGCATGACAATCAAACCGTGCATCACCGAAAATAGGCTAGCGGCAACGGCGTTCGTATCCGCATAGGCAGGCAGGTAGCCGTTGTCACGCCAGCGGCCGGCAAGTTCAGCGATGTGACCGAGTGTTTTCAGGTAGAGCCCGCGCGCGCGATCGTGCAACGCAGTTTCGCGCAGGGCTTCCGCCCAGGTTTGCAGCGCGATGCGACTCATATCATATTCAGCGTTCGCCACCCTGCTATCCAGCTCGCCGACCAGCAATGCCAGCGTTTGAGCGGGCGTCGGACAGGTTTCATAGGCCAACAGGCCCACAAAGATCTGTTGCACTTTCGCCAGACCCAGGTCGGTGGTGGCATCTATCAGTTCTTCCTTGCTGCGGAAGTACCGGTAGACCGCGCTCGAGGACATCCCGGAAGCGGCAATCACATCGTCCATCGAGGTGGCGTGGAAACCGTTGCTCGAGAAGCACGACCACGCGCTGGTCAAAATGTGCTGTCTCCGGCGGGCGCGGGTTTCCTCAGTCAACTTGGGCACGGCACCAGCTTAAACGAAAACGAGTAGTCGCTCTAACGCTGCCCTGGCAAACGGTATATGGTTAAAACAGGAACGACTAGTTCTATTTGAGGGGGGAGGTACCTACGGTGATCGAGCCGATCAGCCGTCTACGCACGGTGCTGGTAGCCGGGGCAGTCCTGTGTGGAGCGGTCGCCACGGCAATCCCCGCCCGAGCGCAGGGCGCCGACGACTTCCTCAACGACATCAACGGCATCGGTATCGGCAGTCACGATGACCCGCACAATTTCGACCTGGTGGGTTTGGGCAACGTCATCTGCTGGAGGCTTTATTCGGGGGAGGCACGCGCTCCCATCACCGACGATCTGGTCACCCGCTCGCGTTCCGACAGCCGAGCGCCACTCACGCCCGATCAGGCCACCGCCGAAGTGGGCTTCGCCATTGCCGACCTGTGCCCGGACACGCCGCCGAAGTAGGCCCCCGAGTAGCGTTGACCACGCAACTGGTCCGCTGACGCCGCGATACCTGGCGCCAGCGGGGAGCGAAGCAGGCTAGTGATGCTTCGCAAGAGGGAACCCGGTGAGAATCCGGGACTGTCCCGCAGCGGTATGCAGGAACGAACGCCGTCAACAGCACTGGTCACCTGGGTTCGCCCGAAGACTGGGAAGCGACGGCCACTAGGAGCACCACCCGGTGCGCGCCTGCGAGTCCGAAGACCTGCCAGCTGCGCCGGGCGCGCCCGCGCCCGGCGGTCATCGCCTCGAGGAATGGGCGTTTGGCTGTAGCCGTTGCGGTTATGCAGTAAGTGCGAACCGCAGCTCGGATCGGCTGCACGTCCGGCGGCGGTGACCACTACGCCGATTCAAAGGACGAATTTGTGACCTCACAACCATTTACCGCTACGGTTACTGGCTCCCCACGCATTGGCCCCAAGCGCGAACTCAAACGCGCGACGGAGGGTTACTGGGCCGGACGCACCAGCCGATCGGAGCTGGAATCCGTCGCGGCGAAGCTGGGCCGTGACATGTGGGCGGGCCTGGCCGCCGCCGGCCTCGACTCGGTTCCGGTGAACACGTTTTCCTACTACGACGAGATGCTGGACACCGCCGTCATGCTCGGCGCGCTGCCGGCCCGGGCCGCCAAGGTGTCCGACGATCTGGACCGCTATTTCGCGGCGGCGCGCGGCAACAAGGACGTCGCGCCGCTGGAAATGACCAAGTGGTTCGACACCAACTACCACTACATCGTTCCTGAGATCGAACCCGCAACCAAATTCGCGCTGAACCCGGGGAAGGTGCTCTTTGAGCTGAAAGAAGCTCTCGAACAAGGCATTCCCGCGCGTCCGGTTGTCATCGGGCCGGTGACCTTCCTGCTGCTGAGCAAGGCCGTCAATGGCGGTGGCGCACCGATCGAGCGGCTCCAGGAGCTGGTGCCGATCTACTCCGAGCTGCTGTCACTGCTAGCCGACAACGGCGCACAGTGGGTACAGCTGGACGAGCCCGCGCTGGTCACCGACATCTCCGCCGACGCTCCCGCGCTGGCCGAGGCGGTGTACAACGCGCTGGGCGCGGTGAGCAACCGGCCCGCTATCTACGTCGCGACCTATTTCGGTGACCCCGGTGCTTCCCTGGCGGGCCTGGCCCGTACGCCGGTCGAGGCGATCGGCGTCGACCTGGTGTACGGCGCTGACACGGCCGTTGCGGCCGTACCGGAGCTGAGCGACAAGGTCCTGGTGGCGGGAGTGGTTGACGGACGCAATATCTGGCGCACCGACCTGGAGTCCGCGTTGAGCAAGCTGGCCACGCTGTCGGGTTCGGCGGCCACGGTCGCGGTGTCCACATCGTGTTCCACCCTGCACGTGCCGTACTCGCTCGAGCCGGAGACCGACCTGGACGGCGCCCTGCGCAGCTGGCTGGCGTTCGGATTGGAGAAGGTCGCCGAGGTCGTTACGCTCGCTCGCGCTCTCCACGAGGGACGCGAGAAGGTCGCCGACGAGATCGCGGCGTCCAATGCCGCCGTGGCCTCCCGCAAGAGCGACCCACGCCTGCACAACGGCCAGGTTCGGGCCCGTATCGAATCGATCGTTGCGGACGGCGTTCATCGCGGTGAAGCGGCCGAACGCCGCGTCAGCCAGGACGCGCGGCTGCATCTGCCGCCGCTACCGACCACGACCATCGGCTCCTATCCGCAGACCACGGCGATCCGCAAGGCGCGCGCGGCACTGAGGGCCGGCGAGATCGACGAGGCGGAATACAACAAACAGGATGAAGCAGGAGGTCGCCGACGTCATCAAACTGCAGGAGGACCTCGGGATCGACGTGCTGGTGCACGGCGAGCCGGAGCGCAACGACATGGTGCAGTACTTCGCCGAGCAGCTGGAGGGCTTCTTCGCCACCCAGAACGGCTGGGTGCAGTCCTACGGCAGCCGTTGCGTACGTCCGCCGGTGCTCTACGGCGACGTGTCCCGCCCGCATCCGATGACGGTCGAATGGGCTACCTACGCGCAGTCTTTGACCGACAAGCCGGTGAAGGGCATGTTGACCGGTCCGGTCACCATCCTGGCGTGGTCATTCGTCCGCGACGACCAGCCGCTGGCCGACACCGCCAATCAGGTGGCGCTGGCTATTCGGGACGAGACGGTGGATCTGCAGTCCGCCGGTATCGCGGTGATCCAGGTCGACGAGCCGGCGTTGCGCGAGCTGCTGCCGTTGCGTCGCGCTGACCAGGACGACTACCTGAGCTGGGCCGTCGGATCGTTCCGGTTGGCTACCTCCGGCGTCGCCGACTCGACCCAGATCCACACCCACCTGTGCTACTCGGAGTTCGGTGAGGTCATCGGAGCCATCGCCGACCTGGATGCCGACGTGACCTCCATCGAGGCGGCGCGCTCGCACATGGAGGTGCTGGACGACCTCAACTCGGTCGGCTTCTCCAACAGCGTGGGCCCGGGTGTCTACGACATCCACTCACCGCGGGTGCCGACCACCGACGAGATGGCCAAGTCGCTGCGGGCCGCGCTGAAAGCCGTTCCCGCTGACCGACTCTGGGTCAACCCCGACTGTGGTCTGAAGACCCGCAACGCCGACGAGGTGGCCGCGTCGTTGAAGAACATGGTCGCGGCAGCGCGGGAGGTCAGGGCGGGAGCCTAAAGCTCCGTCAGCGTAACGCCACTGCGAGATTCGGATCGAAATCTCACAGTGGCGTTACGCTCGGCGATTCGATTGCACGGTGAGTGTAGCCACGCTAGACGTGCCAAATGGCGGGATTGGTGACTGCGGCGACAGTCACGCTGGCGCGTCGTCCTACAGCACCTCGACGGGCACGTCGTCGGCCCAGGGCTGCCGGGTCACCATGTCGGCAACCTTGACCAACCCATGCTCGAACTCGCCGGTGGCCGCATCCACCAGCCGGTAGGCCTGCGTCTGTTTGTGGAATGGCTGCGCGTCGAGTAACACCACGCGCACCTCGCCCGGCTCGAACCGGCAGCGCTGCTGCATGGCGGCGATCAATTGCTCGTTGTGCATGTGGCCGTCGCCGAAATTCCACCCGATGGCGGTGCTGCAGATCCGCTCTCCGTCGGTAAGGACGTAGTCGTCCTCGTTCTGGCCGGCCATCGCCCGGTGCGCCAGGGTGAACAGCGCCCGGCCGTGCGTGTTCATGGCACGGAACGCGTATCCGAGATACATCGCGGTCTGCGCCTGCTCCTCGCCGAAATACCGCGCCAGCTGGGCCTGCGGCATGCTGGCGATCGAGACGATGTTGTGGTTGATCTTCTTGTCCGCCGAAGGCTTGATGCACCAGAGCGTGGTGTCCCAGTTACCGGCGTAATAGCGCATGCCGGGCAGAAACGAGATCTTGCGCGGGAACAGGTTGCCAGCGATCACGATTCCGGCGATGAAGGCGATGAAAATCGCCACCGGCACAGGGTTTTTCAGGTCACTCAGACCCTGGTGCGCATGTCCGACGAACAGCGCCAGCACGCCGAAGATCATGAATACGTTCCACTCCAGCGGCACCCCCATCGGAATGGCGGTCAGGATCCCGAGGTGGAAGATCACCATGATCGTCGCGGCCACCGCGGTCGGCCAGCCGCCATGCGAGAAGAACAACGCAATCGGCACACACATCTCGACGAAGGTGCTCACGTGGGCGAAGAGCCGCGACAAAACGTCCGGGCCGCAGGTCGTCCGGGAACTTCTCGAAGAACAACCGTTTGATGAAGCGCGGCCGGAACACCGGGCTGTTGGACATCATCGTCGACATCACGAACGGGAAGTGCTTGTTGAGCTTCGATGTTGCCGCGCCCATCCAGATGACCAGGAACACCAACTTGGCGGCGACGATCATGTCCACGCCGCCGAACAGGAAAGTCACCGTCAGCGTCGCGTAGACCTCGCCGCGGGCGGCGAGAAAGATCACCTTGTCCCGCAGCCCCAAGACCCCCAGCAGTACCAGGATCAGCACGACCCGCCAGTGCGGGCAGCAATCCGACGTGGGTGCCCAGCGCCGGCACCGGGCCGGTACCGTCCGCAAACAGCGTCCCGAACGTCATCACCAATAGCGCCGCGTACAGTGCGACATCCAACAGGGTGCGGCCGGTGCCCTTGGTCATCGGGACGCGATTCGGCCACGGTGGCAACCGGATGGTGTCAGGCCGCATCCAGTACAGGACCGAACCGATAGGCGGGAAGAACCGGTTGTTCAATGGTCCGAAGCCGCAGCCCAAACCGATCACCTCGAACAACAGGGTGTAGAGCACGACCTTCTGAAACACGATCGGCTCCGCGTACCAGGCCGTGGCATACGCGAGCGCGTCGATGCCTCTGGTCGTCAACACGGCGAGCAGCCACCCGCCCAGGATGTACAGCAGGATTTTCACCACGTAGAACAGGTGCATCACCACCGGCGTGCCAAAGCCCACCTCGGCCCAGTGTTTGGCCATCGGGCGGATCTTTTCGCTGCGGGTGCCTTTGCTCCACTCGGCGATGTCGATCTGTGGCAGTTCGGGCTTCAGAAATCCCATGGTGCATACCCTAGGACCCGTCGCGGGCCGGCGCGCCTAGGCTCGGCCACGAATTCGGTGCCGGCGTGTTAGTGCCGTCAGGCTTATCGACGGGCAGCGCCCGTTGCTCGGGACCCGAGTAGGCACTCAACGGCCGGATCAATGAGTTGGATGCCGCCTGCTCCATGATGTGGGCGGTCCACCCGGTGATCCTGCTCATCACGAAGATCGGTGTGAAGCAGGCGATATCGAATCCCATCAGGTAATACGCGGGGCCGGTCGGGAAATCGAGATTGGGCTTGATACCGGTGGCCTCGAACATCTCGGCTTCCAGAATGTTGTACATGTCCAGCCAGCGCTGGCCATCGCGAACGGCGGCGACGCTGTTCAACGCCTGCTTCATCGTCGGAACCCGGGAGTCGCCTTTTGTAGACCCGGTGCCCGAATCCCATGATTTTCTCTTTGCGAGCGAGCTTGCCGTCCAACCAATCCCGCGCGTTCATCGGATCGCCGATCTCGATCATGTCGTGCATGACGGCCTCGTTGGCGCCGCCATGCAGCTGTCCCTTGAGCGCACCGATCGCCCCGGTCACCGCACTGTAGATATCCGACTGGGTCGAGGTCACCACCCGCGCCGCGAACGTGGATGCGTTGAAACCGTGTTCGGCATAAAGAATCATCGACTGCTCGAACGCCTTCACAATGGCCGGTTCGGGCACCTCGCCGAAGCACATCCGCAGGAAGTTCTCGCTGTACCCCAGCCCGCTGTTCGGTGCGATCGGAGCCAGCCCGCGGCGGCGTCGCATATCCACCGCGACGATGGTCGGCAACACCGCGAGCATGCGCAGCGACTTGGCCCGGTTGGCCTGCTCTTGGGGGTTGTCCTCTTCGGAATCCTCAGCGCCCAGAAAGCTGATCGCGGTGCGCACCACATCCATCGGATGGCAGTTGTCGGGCAGCTTGGCCAACAGCGACAGCATCGACCGGTCCAGTCGACGGTTGGCGCGCTCCCGCTGGGTGAACAGCGCCAGCTCCTGGTCGGTGGGTAGCTCACCGCGCCACAGCAGGAAGGCGACTTCCTCGAAGCTGCAGTGCGCGGCAAGATCCTGCACCGGGTATCCGCGGTAGGTCAGCGAATTGGTCTCGGGTACCACCTTTGAGATGGCGGTGGTGTCGACCACCACGCCGGCCAGACCCTTTTTGATTCGGCTTCCGACTTTCAGCGGTCGGTGCGGTCATGGTCCGTCTCCTCCATGGTGAAGTTGTAGGTCTCGGTGTCGAATTCGTTGTAGTCGGCATAGCGCAGCAACCGATAGAGTCCGCTGCGATGCTGCATTCGCTCCAGCAATCCGGATTGAGTTCCTGCCGAATCGATTTCGCGTAGCCCCGCCTCGATCGCGAACATCGCCAGCCGCAGCGTCGTGACCGGATAGATGACGGCGTTGTAGCCGATGTCGCCCAGTTGGCGGGCGGTCAGCAGAGCCGACTTGCCGAACTCGGTCATGTTGGCCAGCAGCGGGATGTCGACCGCGGCGCGGAACCGCTCGAAGTCGGCCGACCTCGGCGAGCGCCTCGGTGAAGATCATGTCGGCGCCGGCATCGGCGTAGGCGCGGGCACGGTCGATCGCGGCGGAAACGCTCTCGACACCGGCCGCGTCGGTGCGAGCGCAGATGATGAAGTTGGGGTCGCGCCGCGCGGATACCGCTGCGCGCAAGCGCTTTACCATGTCCGCGGTCGAAACGACGCCCTTACCGTCGAGGTGGCCGCACCGCTTCGGGTTGACCTGATCCTCCAAGTGGCATCCGGCCAGTCCGGCATCCTCCAGCATCGTTACGGTGCGCGCGGCGTTCAGCGGCTCACCGAATCCGGTGTCGGCGTCGATCAACGTGGGCAGGTCGGTGGCCCCGGCGATCTGGGCGCCGCGGGTCGCGACCTCGGTCAATGTCGTCAACCCGATGTCGGGCAGCCCGAGGTCGGCCGACAGCGCGGCACCGGATACGTAAACTCCCTCGAAGCCGACCTCGGCGACGCCTTGGCTACCAGCGGTGAAAAGGCTCCCGGAAGTCGCTGCAGCCGGCCGGAATCCAGGCCGGCGCGCAGTGCGGCGCGCTTGGCTGCGGCGCTGGATGACGCCCCGATCAGGCCGCTCATCGGAAGATCCCCGATGGAATCCCTGGCGCCTTATCCAGCACTCGCGGGTTGACCAACATATTGAGTGCACTCAGCGCGCCGCCCTTGAGATCGGCAAGGGAGTCCACAGTAGACAGGAACCTTTGCTGTTCAGCGGATTCCACGACATCTCGGCGAGCTCGGTGAACTTCTGCACGTATTGCCGGCGCGCGAACGGCCGGGCGCCAAGCGGGTGGGCATCGGCCACCGCCAGTTCGTCGGAGATCACCTCCCGCTCTTGAGCGTCACCTCCGCACGCGCCCCGAACGCCTTCTCCGCCGGATCGGCCGAGTGATAGCGGCGGGTCCACTCCGGGTCCTCGACGGTGCAGATCTTGTGCCACAGTTCGACGGTGTCGGGCCGGTGCGCCCGCTCGGGAGCGTAGGACCGTTCGTGGTGCCAGCTGCCGTCTTGCAGAGCGACGGCGAAGATGTACGGCAGCGAGTGGTCGAGGGTCTCCCGCGACGCGTCCGGGTCGAACTTCTGTGGGTCGCCGGAGCCGGTTCCGATCACGAAGTGGGTGTGGTGGCTGGTGTGCAGCACGATCGTCGCGATCTGATCGAGGTCGCCGATCCGCTCACGCAGCCGCCGGGCCAGGTCGATCGGCGCCTGGCTCTGGTACTCCGCGGAGTGCTCCTTGGTGTAGCTGTCCAGGATGGCGCGCTTGGGCTCGCCGGGCGCGGGCAGCGGCACTGGTATTCGCGCTCTGGCCCGCCGAGCAGCCAGGCGATCACACCGTCCTCGCCCTCCCAGATCGGCGCCGGCGAACCCTCACCGCGCATCGCCCGGTCGACCGCCTCGATCGCGATCTTTCCGGCGAACGCGGGCGCATACGCCTTCCAGCTGGAAATCAGCCCTTTACGGGATTGGCGAGTGGCGGTGGTCAGGTGCAGCGCCTGCCCGACCGCCTGATAGATCGTCTCGGCGTCCAGTCGCAGCATGGTCCCGATACCGGCCGCCACCGACGGGCCGAGATGAGCAACATGGTCGATCTTGAACTCGTGCAGGGAGATTCCCCTGACCAGATCGATCTGGATCTCGTACGCGGTCGCCAGACCACGGATCAGGTCGGCGCCACGCACGCCGAGCTGCTGGGCGACCGCGACGAGCGGAGGGATGTTGTCACCGGGATGGGAATACTCGGCGGCCAGAAACGTGTCGTGGAAATCGAGCTCGCGCACAGCGACGCCGTTGGCCCAGGCCGCCCATTCCGCCGAATAGGTGCCGTCGACGCCGAAGACCCTCGCGCCCTGGCGCGTGCGATGGGCCAACGCCTGCTGACGGGCCACCGTGACCGGTCGGCGCAGCACAGCAGCGGCGCTGACGGCGGCATTGTCGATGATCCGGTTGAGCACCATCTCCGCGGTCGCGGGCTCGACGGCAACGGGATCGGTGGCGACTTCTGCGATCTTGGCGGCCAGCTGCTCGCCGCGTGGGAAATCGTCGGCGCTACGCCGCGTCCGGACCGTGTGCGTCAACATAATCCGCACACTATGCAAAGAGGGCCGATAGGGAAAGGCCCTGTATATGCGTATTTTTGTGTCCTGACCCGACGCATATTGCAAACTTTGCGAACATGACGGCGCGTAGTGTGTCAGCGGTGGCGAAGATGTTCTCAGGTGCGCGGTTGCGGCGGTTGCGAAACGAGCGCGGGCTCACGCAAGCGGCGTTGGCCCATGCCCTGGACCTGTCCACCAGCTATGTCAATCAGCTGGAAAACGACCAACGGCCCATCACCGTGCCGGTGCTGATCGCGCTCACCGAGCGTTTCGACCTGCCGGCGCAGTACTTCTCCTCCGACACCGACGCACGCCTGGTCGCCGACCTCAGCGACTTGTTCACCGAAACCGGCGCCGAAGAGGGGGTAACGCGCGCCCAGATCGAGGAGTTCGTTGCCCGGATGCCGGAGATCGGCCGCGGTTTGGTGACGGTCCATCGCCGTTTGCGCGATGCCACTGAGGAACTAGAGGGCTATCGATCGCGTGCGACGGCCGACACCTCGCAACCCCCGGAACGCCCGATGCCGTTCGAGGAGGTCCGCGATTTCTTTTACGACCGCAACAACTACATCGGTGACCTCGACGTCGCTGCCGAGCAGATGTTCGCCGAAAGCGGTTTGCACCCCGGCGGGTTGGACATCCAACTGTCCGAGCTGATGCGGGATCGGTTCGGCATCACCGTGGTGATCGATGGCACCCTGGCCGAAACAACCAAACGCAGTTACGACGCGGATACCAAGGTGCTGCGGGTGGCGCGCTGGCTGATGCCCGGCCAGCGGGCTTTTCAGATCGCCACCCAGCTCGCTCTGCTCAGCCAGTCAGACCTCATCGCGGCCATCGTGGCCACCGACCACCAACTCAGTGCCGAATCTCGCGGTGTAGCCCGGGTCGGTCTGGCCAACTACTTCGCCGGCGCGTTCCTGTTGCCTTATCGGCGAGTTCCACCAGGCCGCAGAGGAACTGCACTATGACATCGACCTGCTGGGCAGCAGCTTCGGGGTGGGCTTCGAGACCATTTGCCACGGCTTTCGACGCTGCAACGCCCACAACAGCGCGGGGTCCCGTTCATCTTCGTCCGCACCGACAAGGCCGGAAACATCTCAAAACGTCAGTCGGCGACTGCATTTCATTTCAGCCGCGTGGGCGGCAGCTGTCCGCTGTGGGTGGTACACGACGCGTTCGCCCAGCCCGGGCGGATCGCGGTGCAGGTAGCGCAGATGCCTGACGGCCGTTCGTACTTCTGGGTCGCGAAGACCATCACCCCCGAAAGGCGCGGCTATCTGGGCCAGCACAAGAGCTTCGCCGTCGGCTTGGGCTGCGACCTCGCCCACGCCGACAAGCTCGTGTACTCCACCGGGGTCGTCCTCGACGACCCGACCACCGCCGTCCCGATCGGGGCGGGCTGCAAAATCTGCAACCGGACATCATGTGCCCAGCGCGCGTTCCCCTACCTCGGCGGGCGGGTCGTCGTCGACGAAAACACCGGCAGCAGCTTGCCCTACTCGTCCACTGAACGATCGGTTTGAAGACCGGTTAAATCACTACGGTCCGGTGGCGTGCGGGAGTCGCGCGTAATAAAATCGGGAGACCCATGAAGAAACTCGCAGCCCTGACGATCACGATCGGCGTCGCCTGCACAGCGATGCCGATGGCGCACGCCGACGGCAACTGGATTGCGATGGTGATGTCGGATTCCACTGGGCATATCTCGATCGCTAACACTGGATCGGCCAGCCAAACCGCCGCCGAGCAGGCTGCGATGAAGGCGTGCCGCGCGACAATCAGCGACTGTCGCCTGCTGGCCAGCGGGCCGGGTGGGTGCATGGCGCTCGCTTTGGCCCCCGCACACACGAGATATTTCGGCGGCTGGGGCCCGACCAGCGGTGAAGCGGAGGCGGCGGCAATAGCCAACTCCGGTGGCGGAACGCTGCAGCCAGGCCAGGACCACTGCCTGGGAGATCCCGCGACCCCTGACAGGGCGCCAACCGACGGCGACCGATTTATCAGAATCGCGGATACCGGGCTGACCACACCGCGACTGTCGAAGCGATTCCGGCTGGATAGTTTTGTGCCCGAGTGCGTGCACCGGCTGCGTTAATCGATTGCGCCGCATACAAAGCGACAGCGCACTCAGTCATGATGACGGCAGTGGCGAATCCCGTAAGTATTAGTCGCAATAAATCCGTTTCGCTCTGCATGTGTTCGCGTACCCAACGAAGTCCCTCGATGAAGCTAGATCCCACAGGGTAAAAGCTCTTCGTTAGGAGAGTCATGCCCAGTGAACTGAGTTCTCCGACCGGGTCCGCCGGGGGATTCGCGTCGATCCATTCCGCTGCGTGGTTCACACAGCCGGCGACGCTTGGAGGTCTTTCTCGCGTCGACTTAGGCGACGACGCGATCGCTTCCCGACGCTCGTCGAACTGCTGACGACGCTGCTGAAACCATTGGTATTCAGCATGTCTCGCTTCGTCGGTCCGAATCGCAAAAGTTGCCTCCTCGACGTCGAAATCGAGCGATTGATACTCGCCTTCACGCTCGATAGAACCAAGACACCTGGCCCGCCGAACCTCACGGCTGGTGCCGCTAAGAAGCCAAATCGTCTTGGCCGATGCCTCCACTGCCGAGCGGCACAAAGTGGCTATCGATGCGGTTCTGAACGTTCGATCCTGAGCGAACGCGGTAGAAAATACCTGCCCGGCAGCGACGATGTTCTCGCTGGCGTTCATCGCGGGAAATCGGGCTGTCGAGCTTACAAGGCGCGGGCCAAGATTGGGCATGAAGCCCTGATCATCAAGGGCAAGACTGGTGCCGTCATCCACCGGATGACCAGCAAGGTCCCATTCACCAAGTTGCACGCCGCGTAGCGCCCGCTGTGAAATGCGCGCAATGAGTTGTGCTTGCTGAATTCCGGCGAGTGGGTCAGTCATCTCTCGCACGGTACCGACGGTGGGCAACCAGGGCCCAACAAAGGGCCCGCGTGGCGCGCGGTCCCGATGGCACCAACGATCAGAATAGGCGCGGTGCGTTTCATGGGGGCTCTTGTGCTGGCACTGGCAGGTTTGGCGTTGCTCGACGCCCTCAATGTTCTCAACGTGGGCGTAGTTTCAGCGGTCGCTAATACAGCCGCTTGAACCGCCGATCACCGGTTCCGGGTGGGTCGAGCTTCATTGCAGGTGTGTTTGCGGTAACCACCACCTTTGGCCTGTGCACGGTCCTCGGGCTGCAGCATCCTGACCGAGCTGACGCACTTCCGCGTCACACCGACGAATCAGATACCGAGGCGAACTGCTACTGGGGCTGATGCTGATCTGCGTGGCCTTCTTCCCCTTGGTCACCCAAACGCCCGCGCCGGGGTGGGCGATGGTGGCGATGCGGCGACGTCCGTGGCTACTGGGATTTGTTGGCATGGCAGTGGGTACGGGGCAGGCGCCGACTTCGGTCCCCTACCTGACCGGGCTGGCCCTGCTCGCCGCTATGCACCCACGACCGCAGATCTGGCCGGTGATCGTGATCGGCTACTGCGCGATCGCGCTGCTGCCGTCGATGCTGGTCCTTGCTCTTGCCTCGAGACGAACCATCCGAGCCCGGCGCGTACAACGACGGGTGGTGCGGACCCTCACGCGCTACGGTCCGTTATCGGTGCGAATATTGTTCCTCGTCGCCGGAGTCGCACTGGCAGTCTCCGCTCTAATTCACCACACGGCTCTCCTCTAAGAGGCCACACACCTCGACCTAGCGGGCAAACCCGCACCAACTGCGAGGAACCTCAGCCGGCCTGCTTGGCCGGCGGCCGGAAGAAGATCAGCAACTGGCCGAATGCCCCGGCGAGGCCGAGCCCTGCCGAGAGCAAGAGGCCCGGCCAACCGGCCATCCAGTTGTGCCCGAAGATTACCCAGTCCAGGCTGAGCCGGCCGGCACCCAACGTCGCCACCGCGACCGCGCTGACCGCCAGCACCAGGTTGTATTCCCAGCCCTCCTTGACGATGAAGAAGCCGTTGTGCCGGTGCACGGTCCAGGCCGCGACCAGCATCAGCGACACAAAGCCCGCCGCCGGGATCGGCGTGAGCAAGCCCGGCCGCCAGCCCGAGCCCGGCAGACATCTCCGTCGTGGCGGCTACGGTGGCGTGAAACTTACCGGGCTTCATGCCGATGCTCTCGAACCACCGCGCGGTGCCCGGTATCCGGCCGCCGCCGAAGAACTTGTTGTAGCCGTGGGCGGCCATTGTCACACCCAACACCAGCCGCAGGATCAGTACCCCAACATCGGAAGGGTCATAGGGAGTCATACCTGCAAACCTAGATCATGGGGTGCATCGGACAACAGAAGCGGCGACCCGCTGTGTCCGATGACCTGTGTGGGAACATAGCGGGCGTTCGCGCGTTGCCCGAAACTAGCTGAACCGGTAGGGGGTGCACCACGGCTCGTATCGCCCGAGGCAGGGGTGCCTCCACCGGAGGCAACGTGGTGTTGCTGGACGGCGACGCGAATCTTCCGCGGAAGATCCTCGGCAACAAAGGCCACGGCATCGACGCCATGCGCCGGCACAAACTGCCGGTGCCGACCGCGTTCTGCATTACCACCGAGGTCGGCGTCCGGTACCTCTCCGAACCCGGGCCGACCATCGCCGCGATCTGGGACGACGTCCTTGGCGGGATCAGCTGGCTGGAAGCGGATACGTCGTGCACGTTCGGCCGGGGCCCGCATCCGCTGCTGGTCAGCGTCCGCTCGGGAGCCACCCATTCCATGCCCGGGATGATGGACACGATCCTGGACTTGGGCATGAACGACGTAGTGGAACAGGCGCTGGCCACGGCCACCAACGCCGAGTTCGCCCACGACACCCGGCGGCGGTTCGACCGCATCTATCAACGCATCGTGGGAAGTGAACCAGCCGCTGTACCCGCCGACCCGTACGCCCAGCTGCGGGCGGCTATCGAGGCCGTGTTCGCGTCGTGGAACTCGCCTCGCGCAGTCGCCTACCGCGCCCACTGGGGCCTCAGTCAAAGCCCCGACGATCAGGGCAGCACCGCGGTGGTCGTGCAGGCTATGGTGTTCGGCAACCACGGCGCCGACTCCGGTTCTGGGGCCTTGTTTTCCCGCAACCCGATAACCGGCACCAACGAGCCGTTTGGCGAATGGTTGCGAGGCGGCCAGGGCGACGAGGTGGTCTCCGGGGTGGTCGACGTCGAACCGATCACGACGCTGCGCGACGAGCAACCGGCCGTCTACGACGAGCTCATGGACGCCGCGCGCAAACTGGAGCGACTGGGTTCTGACGTCCAAGAGATCGAGTTCACCGTCGAGGACGGCAAGTTGTGGCTGCTGCAGACGCGCGCGGCGGAGCGGTCGGCGCAGGCGGCGGCGCGACTGGCGCTGCAGCTGCGACACGAGGGACTCATCGACGACGCCGAGACGCTGCGCCGGGTTACCCGGGCACAGGTTGAGACTCTGCTACTGCCTGCGCTGCAGCCAGAAACACGTTTGGCCGCAAAACTTTTGGCTAAAGGGATGCCGGCCTGTCCCGGGGTGGCGTCGGGCAGGGCATACACCGATGTAGACGAGGCTCTGGACGCGGCCGACCGAGGCGAACAGATCATCCTGGTACGCGACCACACCAGGTCCGAAGACGTCTCGGGCATGCTGGCCGCGCAAGGCATCGTCACCGAGGTGGGGGGCGCCACCAGCCACGCCGCCGTGGTCAGCCGCGAGCTCGGCCGGGTGGCCGTGGTGGGCTGCGGCCCGGGAGTCGCCGCATTGCTGGGCGGCAAGCAGATCACCGTCGACGGCTACGAAGGCGAAGTGCGCGAAGGCAAGCTCGCCCTGACCGCGTGGTCGGAGGGCGATACCCCGGAGTTGCGCGAACTGGCCGACGTCGCAAGGCCGATCAGCCCGCTGCGCGCGCACACCACCGGTGCGCACCCGCAGCTGGATGACGCGTCCGATGCCGCGGTGCGCGCCGCGATGGACGCCGGGTGGACGGACGTGGTTTCGGCGACCCCGCTGATCGTCATGCTGACCGCGCTCGGACTGGCGGACCGGTGAGCGAATTGACTGTGCTGCAGGCGGTTCGCTTCAAAGGCCGGGTAAGTATCGACGACCTTGCCGCGACATTAGCCGAGGAGGTTACGAACACCGTCGAGCAGCTGGTCGACTCAGGCCTACTGATCGATAGCACGACGTTGCGCATTAGCCCCGGTGGCCGCGCCAGGCTGGACGAATTGCTCACTGAGGAGCGCGCGGGAATTGACTCCGCCGCGCTGGCCGCAGCCTACGACCAATTCCACTCCGTGAACGCTGATTTCAAGGGGCTGGTCACCGACTGGCAGCTCAACCGCGACACCGCGGAATTGGCCCGCATGGACGATGTGCACGAGCGCGTGCTGCCGATTATCGCGGCCGCCTCGGCGCAGCTGCCACGGCTGGACGCATACCGGGCGAAACTGGTTGCGGCGCTGGATAAAGTCAAAGCCGGCGAGGTCGCCTGGCTGACCAAGCCGCTCGTCGACTCGTACCATACTGTCTGGTTCGAACTGCACGAGGAGCTGATCCTCGCCAGCGGGCTGACCCGCGAGCAGGCCGCCAGATCCGGTGACGCGCAGTAGCTCGACGAAGATGCGGGCGCCTTAAAGCGCTGCGTCCAGAAGCTGCACGTAGTTATCGAGATCAGGGACGGCCGAGTCGGTGGCGTGGATGCTAATCGTGACCGTCTCGGCGATGCCGTGTATCCCATGAGTCAGACTCATCAACGGCGACAGTGTCGCGTGAACGGCCGCCAGCACCACCGCAGCGTTCCCGAAGCTCAGATCAGCAACCCCACTGTAAATGCTGGTAACTACGGTATTGCCGGCAACCTGGCCCGGGCGGACATCGGGGTCGTACTTTGACACACCCCAACGCAGCAGCGACGCGGGCACGCAAGCAAAGGCCCGGTCGGCGGAGATTGAAGCAGGATGGTCGAAGCGGCGGCGGCCGTTGGCCAGATCGGTCCCGATCCGCTCGACCCGCGCATCGAAGCCGAGCTCGGGATAGAGCCCCACAGTGATGTTGCCAAAGTGGTTATACCCCAGGCGTGCACCGGATTTAACCATTGGCACCTCGGCGGCCAGCGAATGCGAATCTCTTGCATCGCCCAGCGGACCTGACAACACCTTGGACAATGCGTCGGACACCGCGGCCAGCACCGCGATCGTTACGGTGGGACCGCGCAGCTGCGAGCGGTGCCGCACCAACATGCGCGTCGAACGAGTACCCCCCGCATCGACATTGGTCGACAGCGGCTGCCGCAACCCGACCCCGGGCCCCAGCAGCCCCGCCCGAATATCGCGAACCAGCCGGCGGTAGGTGCGGGCGGCGTCGATACTTCGCCACGGCAGGAAGCCCACCGGTGGCGGCTTGACCTCGGGCACCGGGACCGGGACATCCCTGCCAAACACCCAGGCCGCCATCGCCGTAGCGCGGGCGCCGTCGGCCAGTGCGTGCGCTATCTGCATGACGGCAACCACGCCCGGCCCGGTGACGCCCGGGATGCCAAGCACGGGGGTGAACACGTGCAGCCGCCAGGTCATTCGGCGAATGTCCAGCTGGTCGTCCCCAAGACCTACTACCGCATCCAGGCACTCCGCCCAGCTGTTATCGACCAGGTCGTGACGCACCACGTGCTCGGGGCCGACGGTCGCGGGCGCCCACTGCGGATAAGCCAGGGCACTGCAATCCTCGACCCGCATGGTCAGAGCCGGGCACGCGCGCGCCCGGCGACAGACCTGTTCAATTGCACCCCCAAGATCTGCCGGTTCACGGTCGAACGCGTACAGCAGGAATTCGTCGTTGGGGACTTTGGCCGACATCCAGTAGAACTGCGCATCGACGGCCGCCATCCGGTGCTTCAAAACGACCTTGCCACGGTCTCAGCCGGCCGAGCCGATGAACGCAAGCACCAGATCAGCGACCTTATCCGGCTGTTCGAGCTGCAGGAAATGTCCGGCGTCTTCGACGATGGCCAGCTGGCTTCCCGGGGGCAGCACCTTTTCCACCCAATGCGCGAAAGCCGGCGTCATGCAGCCGTCGTCGCGTCCGTGGAGGTACAGGCTCGGCAGAATGGGCGGCTCGTTCGGCAGCCGGTTCAGTTCGGCATACCGCGCCGGCGGCCGGGTGTTACGGATCGTCGCCCGGTACGTCCCCAGCGCCGCGCGCCAACTCTGCGGCGTACCGATCGCGGCGTCGACGTGCCGCAGGTCTTGCTCAGCAGGGTATCTCGGGCGACCACCGGTGCCACAGCCGTGGCACTATCCAGGAAGCGGAACGCTCGGGAAGCCAGGGCAATTGGAAGTACATGATGTACCAACTGCGCACCAACTGGCCCGGTAGTCGACGGATCAGTCGGCCGCGGTCGGCCAGACCGCCCTGTTTGCGAAATGCTGCCGGCGGCGGCACCGACATGATCACCGCCTTCGCGAACGGACTGTCAGGCATCGCCGCCAGACCGGTGGCGGCAAGCGCACCCCAGTCGTGGCCGATCACCACGTCGTGCTCGGTGCCGCCCGCGGCCGCACGCACTCGCAGGGCGTCGTCCATGACCGCACCGATGTGTTGGCTGCCGTCGGTCGGAATCGACGACGGCGCGTACCCGCGCATGAACGGCGCGACGACGCGCCAGCCTGATTCGACCAGCCGAGGGGCGATTTTTCGCCACCCGTAGGCGGTGTCGGGGAAGCCATGTAGGCACAGTGCGATCGGGGCGTCGGGCGGTCCCCACGTCATGGCCTTCAGATTTCCGGCGGCCCCGGGAACGTCGATCCAGCGTGGTTCAGTCATCCGCCATGCTCCCTGCTGTTCGGCAGGCACCGGCGCCCGCACCAACTAAGTTAACGTGTGCGAATCTGGGGTACTGGCTGCCGTCGGTGCGGCGCTCCAAGTCAGCGATGACGATCTTCCGCATGCCGCGCATCGCCTTGCCCGCGGCCGAGAGGAGAAACCGATGGCCCCAGTCCGTCTGAGCAGACTCGCCGGTTTGTGCGCCGTGCCGCTCACCGTCGCGCTGCCGCTTCCCTCAACTGCGGTCGCCGACACTCCGTCCTGGAACGGCGAGTACGCGATCACGTTCATGGTTGGCCCAAAGGCCGGGACCAGCATGGCGGTAGGTGATCCTGAGAGCCAGCACACCGAGACTTACGGATTCCGATCAAGCTGTACGAGCGGAAAATGCGTCGCCACGATCGTCAGCGGGCCTCCGCCGACCAATCCGACGGTCCCGCAACCGGTGCAGTTCACCTGGGACGGGTCGTCCTGGACGCAAATCAGCGAATTTCAATGGGACTGCATGATGCCCGACACCACGATCCAGTGGAGTCCGGCCAAATCTAACGTGCGCTACACGCCCCAAGCGAACGGAACACTTGCCGGCGTCATGCACACCGACATCTTGAGCGGCCCGTGCCAGGGCTGGATCGAGATGGACATGACGGCGGAGCGCGCATGACGGTATTAGTAGACTGATACGACGACCGGTCACCCCGGCAGTCCGTTCTCAGAGCCGCCTCATCTCGCGGGCCATGCGGGCACCGGCGAGGTATTCGGAATGCAGACGACGGGGATGCGGCCGGCACTCTCGGCGCCCATCACCCGAAGGTTTGACCAGCCGAGCCAGCGAGGCGATCCAACCGTTCCCGCTCGGAGCGGCACCGTCTTGCCTAGCGTCCCTAACGTCGCGCTCACTATCCGACGACGGCGCGATATCTGTCGCGGTCGCGGTGCCGAGGGAAGGCGGGTGCCCGCCCCTGGTGACAGGCGGCGGTGAAACGTCCCCGACGGTAAATGCTCCCGCCCCCGGAACTTTCCCGGGGCAATAATGCCGCGGCTCAACACTTGTGCTGGCGTGTCTCGCTGAGTCGGAACTATCCGATGTAGATGGCATTGGGCACTCCATTCGCTCCGGTGGGACTGGCACGGTTGTCCCAACAGCAAAATCCTGAGGGCCGGGACTGTCGGTGCGCATGCGTAGCGCACTACCCCATTCGCTGGGGAGTCGTTACTGCGCCGAATATGGGTAGGGCGGCAACAATTTAACGGTGGGGAAAATTTTCCCCGAATTCCGTCGATGGGGACGGTGCGCCGACAAGTCACGTTGGGTAGCAATACTTTTCGTTGAAAATACCGGCGCACTGCGGTGCCTGCGCGGCTTGGTCGCGGCCAGTCGGCCGCCGCCGGCGGCGAAGGGCACGATATGTGATCTCGAACACATCGGCTTCGCGCGATATGGGCAATTAACGTGAAAGACACCTCGATCTCACAGATCCGCTGCGGGACAGCAGCGTTCTGGCAACAGACCGGATCGTCCCGCCCTAAAATCCACGGATGCACGGCAGTTGGCAGTTACTGGAGCGTCCAGTCGAGCAGGAGACCATCCGCGCGGCGCTCACCGCGCCCGATTGTCGCGGCGTGCTGGTGATTGGTGCGGCTGGGGTCGGCAAGACCACCCTGGCCCGAGCAGTCACCGAATCACTGGTAGCCCCGGTGCGCTGGGCCGCATGCACCGAGACCTCTCAAGGCATCCCGCTGGGCGCATTCGCACCATGGGTCGGGTCAACAACTGCGCGCGAACCGGTCGCGCTGTTGGTCTCGGCCCGGCAGGCGATTCTCAGTAGCCCGGATGCGGTCGTCGCAACCGACGACGCACACCTGCTCGACCAGCTCTCGGCCACGCTCCTGCACCAGATCGCCGTCGAAGGGGCGGGGCGCATCGTGGCCACCGTGCGCAGTGGGGAACCCCTGCTCGACGCCGTAACCTCGCTCTGGAAGGACGGCTACCTCCGTCGACTCGAGCTACAGCCCTTCACTAAGCAGCAGAGCGTTGCCGTGGTCGAATCGGTGCTAGGGGGCACCCTGGAGGAATTGTCGGCCGAGGTCATGTGGACGGCCTCCGGTGGCAATCCGCTGTTCCTCCGGCACCTGGTCGAAGGTGCCATCGAGGCCGGCACACTCGCCGCGGTAAACGGCGTTTGGCAGCTACGCGGACCAACCGCGGTGTCGGCTGGGTTGGCCGAGTTGTTAGAGAGCCGCTTCAAGCGTGCCGGCCGCGAAGCGGTCAAAGCGGTGGAGCTGCTGGCGCTGTGCGAACCGCTCGACATCAACACCCTGGCCGAATTGGCGGGCGCAGAAGCCGTCGATGCTGCCGAAATGCAGGGCCTGGTCCGTGTCGTGCGCGACGGCGACCAGGTCAACGCCCGCATCAGCCACCCCCTCTACGGCGACGCGATACGCCGGCGCATCGGCACCGCATCAGCCCGCAAGCTGCGCGGACGCATTGTGGCGGTGCTGCGCGAAAACGGTACCAGCTCCGCTGCCGAGCGAATACGGCTGGCGCAGCTATCCATCGACAGCGACCGGCCCGCCGACACGGACCTGGTCGTCGCAGCAGCCAAAGACGCCATCTTCCTGGCCAACCTCCCGCTGGGAGAACGTCTGGCCCGCAACGCCTTCGAACAGGGCGACGGGCTGCGAGCCGCCGAGCTGTTATCCCGGGCTCTGCTGTGGCAAGGCCGCCCCGGGGAGGCCGACGCGATCTTGGCCAGCTTCGAACCCGACAATCTTGATGAGCTGGAACTGGTGCGGTGGGCCCTTCCGCGCCTATCCAGTCTGTTCTGGTCGATGGGGCATGTCCAGCAGGCTCACGACATTCTGGCCCTCCTGAACCAGCGGGTCACCCATCCGGCCCTGCAGCTGCTCGTCGACGCAGTCGGTGCGGCCATGGCGGTGCACGAGAATCGCTTCGACGCCGGGCTGGCCGCCGCCGAAGCGGTGCTGAGCAACGCCGAATCCCCAAAACAGGCCGTGGAATTCGCTGCTTTTGCGGCCGGTCTGGCGCTGCCCGTCGCCGGGCGGGGCACGGAGTACGAGCACATTGCCGCACGCTGCCGCGCGGAGCAAAGGCCCACCGACGGCATGATCCGCGTCATGGTCCGTTACTGCGATGTGCTGGGCCTGACCCACACCGGACAGCTCGACCAGGCTGACTTGCGCGTGCTGGAATACACCCAATTCTCTTCGGAGGGCCAGTTTCTCGGCTGGGCAATCGCCAAGATCGCGGCCGGCTTAGTCGCCACCTACCGCGGAAGATTTCCTGAGGCCATCTCCTCCATCGAGCAGGCATTGGCCGCCCTGAACGCCGAAACCTCGCTGCCGTGGCGGCTTCCGGCGCGCCTGCTGCTGGCCCGGGCTCACGCGGCGCTAGGCCAAACCGGCGAGGCCGAACGGGTGCTGGATGACGCCACCGAGCACATCGGACGTCATATGGAGCTGCACGTGCCGCAACGGATGATCGCCGAAGCGTGGCTGACGGCGGCCCTCGGCGGCGAGCGCACCGCCGCCGAGGCCGCCCGCCGCGCCGCGATAGCCGCCCGCCGCGCCGGTCAGCACGCCTTGGAAGCCGAGGCGCTCCACCATGCGGCGCGCTTTGGGGACCGCACCGCCGCCAAACCGCTGGCAGCGGTCGTCGCGCGCCTCGACGGCACGGTGGCCGCGCTTTATCTCCGGCACGCCACCGCGGTCGCCGGAGCTGACCCCGATGAGCTCGATGCGGTCAGCGCCGACTTCGAAAAGGCCGGGCTCATCCTGTCGGCCACGGACGCCGCCGCCCAAGCGGTGCGACTCCACGACCACGCGGGCCGGCACCGCCAACGCGCCGAATCCGCGGCGCGTGCCCAGCGACTGGCGGCACTTTGCGGTGGGGCGATCACACCGGCGATCCGATCTGCGTCGCGCCCACTGCCGTTGAGTCCGAGAGCGCGCGAGATCGCCGCGATGGTCGCCACGGGCCTGTCGAATCGCGAAATCGCCTCGAAATTACAGGTTTCGGTGCGAACAGTCGAAGGTCACATCTACCGCGCCTGCATCAAACTCGATGTTTCGGATCGTGATGACCTCGCCGCCATCGTCTCGGGCAGCCTTCAGTCCTAGCACGGCGAAATAGGGCCTGACCCGGTGCACCGGGCACGCGTGCGAAAGTACTCAAACCACCTGGGTAACGTCAGGTCGATGAGCACCGTGAGCAGCAGCCCCCAGACGGTTGAGTATTCCGGCGTCGGCGGCATCACCCTGGTCGCCGACGAATGGAACCACGACTCGGCCGCACCCACCCGGCCGGCGATCCTGATGCTGCATGGCGGCGGACAGAACCGGTTCTCCTGGAAAAACACCGGTCAGATCCTCGCCGACAAGGGGTACCGCGTGGTGGCGCTGGATTCCCGGGGTCACGGCGACAGTGCCCGCTCGCCGGACGCCAACTATGCGATCGAGACCCTGACCGCCGACGTGATGCGCGTCCTCGATTCCATCGGCAGACCTGTGGTGCTCATCGGCGCCAGCATGGGCGGGCTGACCGGGATCCTTGCTGCTAACCGCGCTGGCCCGGTAAAGGTGACCCGATTGGTGCTAGTCGACGTGGTGCCGCGGTTCGAGAAGAACGGTAGCGCCCGCATCCGCGATTTCATGCTCAGCGGCCTGGACGGTTTTGAAACGCTGGATGACGCCGCCGATGCCGTCGCCGCCTACCTACCGCATCGGGCCAAGCCGCGCAGTCCGGAGGGGCTGAAGAAGAACCTTCGGCTGCGCGACGGGCGCTGGCATTGGCATTGGGATCCGGCCTTCATGACCAAGCCAGGGGACGACCCCGAGCTGCGCACCGAGAGTTTCGAGCAGGCCGCGAAGAGCCTGACGATTCCGGTCCTGTTGATTCGCGGAAAGCTGTCCGACGTGGTCAGCCCCGAAGGCGTCAAGCATTTCCTGGCCACGGTGCCCCGCGCGGAGTTCGTCGAACTCTCCAACGCGGGGCACACCGCCGCCGGCGACGACAACGACGCCTTCAGCGATGCGGTGGTGGCGTTCGTTAAACGCTGACGTCAAACGTTAGAAGTCGCTCAGTCAGCCGGTTTCTCCGCGTGCCCGCCGAACTGCTTACGCATCGCCGACAGCGCCTTGTTGGCGAAGTCATCGAGACTGCGCGACGCGAAACGGGACTGCAGCGCTGTCGTCAACACCGGCGCGGGCACTCCCTCGTCGATCGCCGCGATGGCCGTCCATCGGCCCTCCCCGGAGTCGGAAACCCGCCCGGAGAACTCGTGTAAATCGGGAGATTGGTGCAGCCCGATCGCGGTCAGATCCAGCAGCCAGGAACTGACGACACTTCCCCGGCGCCACACCTCGGCGATGTCCGCAAGGTCGAAGTCGTACTGGTAACACTCCGGGTTCGACAGCGGTGCGGTCTCGGCATCGCCCTCCTGCACACGTTTGCCGATGTCGGCGTTGCGCAGGATGTTCAGTCCCTCGGCGAGCGAGGCCATCATCCCGTATTCGATTCCGTTGTGCACCATCTTCACGAAGTGGCCGGCCCCGGACGGGCCGCAGTACAGGTAGCCCTTCTCAGGCTGCTCGATCTCGCCGGACCGGCCCGGGGTGCGCTCCGCCGTGCCCACTCCCGGTGCGATGGTGGCGAAGAGCGGCTCGGCGTGCTCAAAGGACTTCTTGTCGCCACCGATCATCAGGCAGTAGCCGCGCTCGCGGCCCCACACGCCGCCGCTGGTGCCGCAGTCCAGTAGGTGGATTCCCTTCTCACCCAGGAGCTTCGAATGCCTGAGGTCATCGCGATAGTACGAGTTGCCGCCGTCGATCACGATGTCGCCGGCCTCCAGCGTGTCGGCCAGCCCCTCGATCACCGTCTGGGTGATCGTGCCCGCCGGAACCATCACCCAGACGATCCTTGGCGTGGAAAGCTTCTCGGCCAGTTCGGCGACCGAATACACACCCGTCGTGTTGTCCTCACTGCCCATCGCTTTGACGACGGTCGTGTCGTGGTCGTACACGACACATTCGTGTCCGGCCGCGGTCACGCGTCGGACGATGTTCCCGCCCATCCGGCCCAGGCCGATCATTCCTAGCTGCATCTCTGTCGTCTCCTTAGTTTTGTTCATGCGGGTTAGGGGGCGGCAACCACGGCTCTTGCCAACCGAAATGCCCGCGCAGCAGCGACTGCGCGGCCTCCGGTCCCCAAGACCCGTAGTCGTATTGGTGGATCTCGCAGGGTTTGTCCAGCAGCGGCTGGACGATCCGCCACGTCTGTTCGATGCCATCGATTCGGGCGAAAAGCTGCCGATCGCCGGTCAAGCCGGCATGGAGCAGTCGCTCATAGGGCACTTCCGGTTCGCCGAGGTCAGCAGCGAACGAGGAGTCCAGATGAATGTCATGCCACGAGTCACCGAGCAGGGCGGACAACTGCACGCGCATCCCGGGATCGGGGTCGATGCGCAAGACGATCTGGTTCGGTTCCGCCAATCGGCGGTTGCCCAGAAAGGCCAAACTGGGAGTGCGGCGCAGAAACAACCGGACTTCGGTCACCCGCTCGGCGAGGGCCTTGCCGGCCCGAAGGAAGATCGGAACGCCGGCCCAGCGCCAATTGTCGATCTCGGTCCGCAACGCGACATAGGTCTCGGTCATCGGAATCCTTTGCCACGCCTGCGATATCGGTATAGCCGAGGTATTGACCACGCACGCACCGATCCGGATCGAGTGCGGGCATGGCGCGGAACACCTCGGACTCTCTTGTCGTCGAGGTCGTCGGCACTCGGGCCGACCGGAGGTTCCATCGCCACCACGGCCAGCACCTGCAGCAAATGGTTCTGCACGACGTCACGCAAGGTTCCCACGGCGTCATAGAACTTGCCGCGGTCGTCCACGCCGAAGTTCTCGGCCATGGTGATCTGGATCTGGGACACGCTGTCGCGGTCCCACACTTTTGCTAACGCCAGGTTTGCGAACCGCAGATACTCCAGCTCGACGACGGGCTGCTTGCCTAAGAAGTGGTCGACGCGCAGGATCTGGTCTTCTTCGAGCACTGCGCGCAGCCGCGCGTTGAGTTCGCAGGCCGAGTCGAAATCGTGGCCGAACGGCTTTTCCAGCGCGACGCGCGCCCGTTCCAGCAGCCCGACTTTCGCAAGGTTCTCGACGATCGGCGCGAATAACGCGGGCGGCATTTCCAGGTAGAAGAACGGACTGTGGCCAGAACCAATCCGGTCGGCCAACGAACGGTAAAGCTTGTCATCGGTGACGTCGCCGTGCAGATAGGACAACCGGCCGGCCAGCCGGTCGAACACCGTGTCGTCGATTTTTTCGCCGGCGTCCGCGATGGCCTGCCGCGCCCGCTCGACCAATTTTTCGATGGTCAGGTCGTCACTGGCCACCCCAAGGATCGGGCAGTCCAGTAGGTTGCGACTCTCCAAGCGGTACAGTGCGCGGAATGTCATCTTGCGGGCAAGATCGCCGGTAATTCCGAAGATTACCAGCAAGTCTGACGCACCACCGCCGTCGTCGGCCAAGAAAGAACCTCCCAAAAGTCACCTAATCGGCTCACTTGGCTGCGCTACCCGGGGCGAACGCCCTCAACCCTAGACACTGCCGGTAAGCCCGACAACCGGAAGCGCTTCCAGCCTTGGAAGGATGTTTCAGGTGGGTGACGCGCTGCGCATCGACAGGCTTTACGGGCAGCTATCGCTTGTTCGCGGTCGAAGCGGTTCCGGACGCGGATCTGGACTGAAAACCGTCCTCGGCCAACCTCTGATGCAGCCGGTCCCGGACCTCGTCGGCGGTGTAGGCGCGCCGCTTCCGTTGATCACGCGCTACCACCGCACCGCCGGCGACAACTCCGGCGATACCGGCCAGGCCGATCCACTTCCAAATGCTGCGCATAATTGACAGGCTATTCCCGCCATGGAAACGCTACGCGACAAGGTCGCCGTCATCACCGGAGCGGCTAGCGGCATCGGCCGCGCCATCGCCGGCGCACTCGCTGACCGGGGCGCGCAGATAGTAGCGGTCGACGTCGACAACGACGGGCTGGCGGATTTGGCCGGCGAACTGAGCGCCCGCGGAGTCGCCGTAGCGTCGCAGCAGGCCGACGTCTCGGATGCCGATGCGTTCGAAGGTATTCGGAGTGCGGCGCTGCAGCGGTTCGGCCGGGTGGATATCGTGGTCAACAATGTCGGCGTGCTGACCAACGGTTTGCCTCAAGACATTCCGGTAACCGAGTGGGAACGCATCCTGGACATCAATCTGATGTCGCTGGTGCGCAGCAACGCCGTCTTTCTGCCGCTGCTGCTCGATCAGGGCAGTGGGCATCTGGTCAATACCGCCTCGTTCGCCGGGCTTTTCACCTATTCCTACGACCGCTTGCCGTACGCGGCCACCAAGGCCGCGATCGTTCAGATCAGCGAAGGTCTGGCAATCTATTTGCGGCCCAAGAACATCGGCGTTACCCTGCTGTGCCCAGGGCCGGTGCTGACGAACATCGCCGCTGCCGTGCCGAGATTCGGCGGCGGGGCGCCGCTGCGAATTCCGGGCGAACAGTTCGAGCTGCTCGACCCCGCGGCCGTCGGCGAGATGGTGGCTGACGCGATCCTGCGCAACCGGTTCTTCGTGCCCACTCACCCACAGGTCGGCGAGGAGTTGCGCCGTCGCGTGGAGGACTGGGACGGCTATATCGACTATCAGATCTCGCGCGAACCTCCGCTCGAAACCCGTTAAGAAAGGCGCACATCGATGGCTGATCCGCACACCGAGGGCCTCAACGTGTTCAAGGACATGATGCCCGGACTGATCCCGGACGATGTCACGACTCTGCGGGGCGGCGGCTTCGCCGACGAACTCGGTGAACTGAGCGTCGATCACGTCTTCGGCGCGTTATGGACCCGGCCCGGCCTGGATCGTCGCTCTCGCAGCCTGGTAACGCTCGGCGCCCTGATCGCCCTGCGGGCCAGCGACGAACTGAAGATCCACTTTCAAATCGCGTTGCGAAACGGCCTGAGCGTCGAGGAGATCGAAGAGGTGGTCTATCACATGACCGGCTACGCCGGCTTCCCCGCGGCCGCCGCTGCGCGCAAATATCGGCAGCCAGGTATTTTCTCGTCCATGATCGCAACGGCTGCTGAGTGGGCTTTGAGATGCTGACCCTGGACCAAGCGCTGAACGAAACCCGGACCGGCGACCTGTGGCTGTTCCGCGGCGGTTCACGACCCGACCGCGCGATCCAGACGTTGACGAACAGTCCGGTGAACCACGTCGGCATGACGGTGGCCATCGACGACTTGCCGCCATTGATCTGGCATGCCGAACTTGGCGACAAGCTTGTCGACATGTGGACTGGAACCACCCACCGCGGCGTGCAGCTCAACGATCTTCGGCAAGCCGTCCTGCAGTGGAACGAGCGTTACCACCAGCGCTGCTGGCTGCGCCAGCTGACGCCGTACGCCACCCGCAAACAGGAGAACGAGGTGCTGCGGGTGATCGCGCGGATGGACGGCACCGCCTTCCCCACCACCATGCGACTCACCGGGCGGTGGATGCGCGGCCGACTGCCCAATCTCAGCGATTGGACACGCGGAATCCCTTTCCTGGACAGAAAGGTTCACGAGTCGACGCAGCGACGCAAGGCGCAAGCGCGCAAGATGGCCCCCGCAGAGGCGTATTGCGCGGAGACCGTGGCGATCACCTATGAAGAGATGGGATTGATTGTCACGGATAAGGATTGGAATTGGTTCGACCCGGGCACGTTCTGGAGCGGTGACGCGCTTCCGCTTGCGCCGGGCTACCAGCTGGGTGCGGAAATCGCTATCGACGTGAGTTAGGCCGTCCTAGGTGATGGCCACGCTCGTCGTCACCGGGGTGGCGTTTCGGGTCAAATCCAGTATCGGACAGTGCGCGTCAACCGCTTCCTGCAGTTCGCGGTAGCGTTCCGGTGTCTCGGGCCCGGTCACGTTGACCACCAGCCGCACCGCGCTGAAGCCCGGGCGCACCGACTCCCCGGACTCGGGATCGAACCCGAAGAAGCCCCGCACATCGAGATCACCCTCGGCATGCGCGGTTATCTCGTCGATCAGGATGCCAAGTTTTTCCGCCCAGATGCGCCACGTGACGACCTGGCAGGAGAGCAGCGAGGCCAAGTAGTACTCGACCGGATTTGGCGCCTTGCCTTCCCCACCGAGGGCCGGCGGCTCGTCGACCTCGACCCGGTAGGCCCCGAGCGCGACCGTGCTGGCGACCGCGTCGTGCGCGGTCGCCGAAGCACGGAAGACGACCTGGCCGTTGACCGGGTCGGCCGCAACCGCATCGCGGTTGGCGGCGACGACCCTGCCCAGATGACTAGACGAACCGGTAGTCGAAGTTGTCACGGCCATCTCCTTTTATCCCCAATACCTGCAGCAATCGTAGGGGAAACCGGTAACCTGCCGCCTCTGATCAGCTCAGCATGACTCGAATTTGCGTTCCGAAAAAACCGAGGCAACCATGGCGCCAATCGGCTTGAACAGCCACAACCCGCATGAATGTGATCTGCCCCACAAACCGTTTGTGGGCGCGTGCGTGTGCATGTAATTGCCGAGCGATTTAAAGCTGATCCAAGCCGCAAATTATTTATTTTGCGTGGAACCGTTACGTATTCGCCGGTGGCGCTGGATCTCCAATGGGGGCGGGTATTCCCGGAGGCGGAGGAGCTAGTCCAGGAGGCGGCGGTGCGTCCGGCGGAGGCGGAGCAGGAGCCGTCGCATCGACCAGGACGGGAGATGCGTCAGGAGGAGGCGGAGCCCCATCCGACGGCATCGGCAGGAACATGTGGTGGGTGAAACCGGCCTGGTAGGCGCCCGCGCCACCGATGTGGACCCCGCCCCGTTCACCGCTGGACACCGGGGTTCCATCCGGCAAGGTCGCTGCCGTGTGACCACCGTTCCAGCCGATCACCAACGCATTAGGCGCCGTTCCATATTGAAATCCGCGCGCCAATAAAGCGGCTTCTTCGTTCCCGGTATTAAATCTACTTCCAAATACCGGCCTGTCACTTGCCGCATTCGCAACCCACGAAACTAGCCCTGAGCAATCGGTCCCTGCAGGAGAATCTCCACCTGGAATATAAGGCGTCCCGGAGACCTGATTGACGAGCGACAACAACGCAGCCAAAGCAATCATGCGGAGGAACTTTACCAAAAGTAAACGTTGTATCCACACAGACTTAAGCTTTGTGGCGTGTGTCACGCATTAATTCGACAATAGCACGGGTCACATATGCGAGGCGGTCGGACAAGGGATTTTGGCACACCCAGCAAATGTGGATAACTCTCCGAGGTTCTGCGATTATGCTGCTGAGCTAGCCAGATAACGATTTGATCACAGAGCACGATGTCGGCAGCAACGGGATGATTTGCGCGTCGCCGGCGACCCGGACTGGGTGCGTCGGCGGCTTCACCTAGATCCGTCTCCGAACAGCAGCGTGGGCGTGTCGTGGTGTGTCGTTGCTCACGCGTCGAAGTGCCAACCCGGACGGAGTACGGTTCCGTTCGTGCCGCTGCGCTATGTGGATCCCCAGCAGAAACGCGGCGCCTTGTACAGGGCAAACGTCGATTTCGGGCGATCCCGTGCAGGTCAGTTCATCGCACGTCATGTCGCACGTCACACCGATCCGTATTTGTTCCGGCTCACCGGCGGCCGGGTGAATATGGGAGCGATCATCACAGCGCCGCTCATCTCGACCGGGGCGAAGTCGGGCGAACCGCGGGAAGTGCAGTTGACCTACTTCCACGACGGACCCGACGTCATCCTGCTCGCCTCGAACTACGGGGGGCGTAAGCATCCGAGCTGGTATCACAACCTGAAAGCCCATCCCGAATGCGAGTTCGGTGGCGAGAGTTTTTCGGCCTCCCGGGTCACCGACGCCAGCGAATACGCGCGGCTATTCGAACTGGCCGAGCGCATCTTCGCCGGATACGGCGATTACCGCGCCACGACGGCTCACATCGGCCGGGAGATTCCTATCTTCCGCCTCACGCCGCGGTAGCGCCGGACGCACTGCCGCCTGCGGGAAGAGTATCGATACTTCCTGCAGAGGCGCGTGTGGCGGGTGTGACTTGAACCCCGTCCCCGGCCGCGGGCACTGGCTAAAATGCAGTAGAACTCCGTCGACACCCCTTGGGGCTGGTCACCGGACGTCACCGAATTCGACTAGGAGGGGTCATGGCGGTAAAAGCCGTAGCGCTGATAGTTCTGGCCGTCGGGCTGGCCGCGCCGGCCAATGCGGACTCCACTGACGACGCGTTCATCACTAATCTGAGCACCTCCGGCATGAATTACGGCGCGCCCGATAAAGCGATCCAGGTCGCGAAGACCGTCGTGTGCGGCACCCTCAGCAGTAACCCGAACACCAGCAACGCCGATCTGGTCGCCAAGGTCGTCAACGCCACCAACTGGCCGGCAGTTGACGCTGCGTACTTCACCGGAGCTGCCATCCAGGCCTACTGCTCCCAGTACGGCTCCCTGGCTCCCCCCAGTATCCCCGGCACGGCTCCATCGCCGCCCGCCAAGCCGTCGGTTCAGCCAGCGGCGTTCCACTAGAAACGGCCGTCACCGCACGACTTCCTCCTCGGCGCCGACGCCGGTCAGCGCGCGAACTTCCATTTGTGCGTTGTCTCAGCTCAGCGAATTCCGGGCTGGCCTGGGCGGCGAGGAACTGCTCGCCAGACGGCACTGGCGCGTCCTTCGCGGAAAGATCGGTTGCGGACAACAGCGGCTCCTTTGCCGGTGAACGGCAACAGGGAAAACTTATTGAGACGCAGGTCACAATGGTTAGCAAAACGTTGGTGAACGACCCAGGTCGTGGCTCGGGATTGCCGCGTCGGCGATGCTTGTCTAACATGTGTTGAATAAGCTAAGGACTCCGGCAGGAGCCACGCACCATCCCGAAGGCATCCGCCATGTTGCACTTACTGCCCAAGTTGCACTCACTACCGTCCGATGTGACTCATCGTCGCTGGCCCGGAGCAGGATTCATTACGGCAATCGGGCACATTCACATCCGCCTGCCTGAGCCACGATCGAGTCACCCGCCGCATGAGGCCAGCTATTTCGAGGCGGGGGAAATGTCTCGCCTGATGGAGCACCTTTAACTGGCACGACGTAGCCGTCTCGGCCGTGCCCTACCCGGACGCCCGCGTATGACCTAGGTCGCGACGTCCGAATCCCTCCCGATAGTCAAACTCCGAATTTGGCGCGGGCATCGTCGGTAACAGGAGTGAACAGATTGACGAGATTTCCATCTGGGTCGCGGAGTAGCAGCGCGCGGTTACCCCAAGGCATGGTTGTCGGCTCCGTCACGAACTCGTCCACATGTTCGCGGAGCCGCTCGTACTCGGCGTCCACGTCCTCGACGATGAACTCCAGGATCGCGCTCCGGTTGGCCGCCGGCTCGGCGGACGCGTCTCCGAACAGCGGTACAGTCTTGTCGCTGCCGACGGCCAGCGTGCCAATCGGCGTCGGAATCTCAGCGAACAGCTCGTTCCCCCATACCGCGGGGATTTGGGTGACGACCTCATAGAACTCGACGAGTCGATTGACGTCGGCGGTGATGATGCGGGTCGAAATGAACTTCATGGAACCCTCCCTATGGGCAGAGTCGGTGCCGCCCTGGCGTGCAGCATCCTGCTAAAGGCAGGCTAGACACCCGGTACGACAACCAAGACGCTCGTGAACACGCGAACGACCACGGCTGCCAGCCGGCTACTCCCCAGCTGTCTAGACGTTGAACCGGAACTATTTCCTGGGCATTTAGCAAGTTTGGGTGGTTATGGGTGGTTATGGGTGGTTCAGCATCATCGCAGTTCAGAAGATGGGTGGTAGTCGCCGTACACGCCGAGCAGCTCGTCGCCGGCCAGCATGGCGCGGTGTTGCCGGTCGGCCCGGGCGCAAATGTCGGCTTCGCGACGCCGACGGGCCGCCGCCGCGTCGTCGCGGTGCGCCAGCCATTTACCGATCGCCCAGCCCGCCGCGCCGGCCAGCGCCACCACGGCCAGGTACGGGGCCAGCTTGAATAGGACCGCCGCGGCGACCAGCAGCAGAATCAAGGGCATCGCGCACCTCCTCGCCTCAGGGGTCGGATTCTAGATCGCACGCCCGTCAGATTCCCGGGTTGAGCCGGTCGATCGCCTCCACGCGGTTGGTGTCCGACACCTGAACGGAGATCGCGGACGTTTGAAGGTTCGCGTGGCGCAGTAAGGGGGCTGCGCTGTCCTGCCGCAGCATGCCTTGGTGAGCGTCGAGGAAGACAGGTAGTGGATTACTCATTCTTCGTAGCTATCGTGCTGCGATATTCTTTGCCGATCTGGGGGTCGTCGACGCGCTTGGAGGACAGCAATGTCGAGTGTGATCGCAGCCCCGGAACTGATCACGACCGCAGCAATAGATTTGCGGAATACCGGTTCGACGCTTAACGCGGCCAACGCGGCCGCGGCGACCCGCCAGAATACGGGGGTGCTGGCCGCAGCCGAGGACGATGTGTCGGCGGCGGCGCAGCCCGCGAGCGCGAGCGCCACGCCGGCGACGCAGGGGTCCGCTCAGGCTCGGTCGTCGAGCCGTTCGAGCACGGCCGCCGCGATCGCCTGCTGGCCAGCGGGCGTGGGATGCTCGCCGTCGTTCTGGACGAGCCCGGCCCGGCCGCGGTAGGGCTGGCCGAGGTCGAGCCAGTGCCCGCCGACGGCCGTGACGGCGTCGCGCAGCGCCTCGTTCAGCGGAGCGAGGTCGTCGTCGCTCGCCTCGCCCGTGAGCGCGTTGAAGCCCAGGATGCGCGCGTGCGGCAGCGCGGTGCGCAGCCGTTCGACGGCGGCGGTCATGGCAGCAGAGACCGTGCAGATGTCCCGGCCGAGGTCGTTGTCGGACGCGCCGATCAGGACCATGTCGGCAGGGAGGGCGATCGCCTGGTCCACCTGCGCGCCGAAGTCCTGCCCGTCGCCGCCGTGGGCGACGAACCCGGCGCCGGGCACGCTGTAGTTCTCGAGCTTCCACCGCCGGTCGACGGCCACGAGCGCAGGCCAGGCCTTGGCGGGCCGCACTCCCGCCCCGGACTCGATCGAGTCGCCGATAACGGCCACCGTCGGGTGGTCCTTGCCGCTGACGGCGACGCCCGGGACGGAGGAGGCAGTGGTGCATCCGCTGAGCGCGATGGCTCCGAGCAGGCGCGGGGAGAGCGCGGTCGCGGCGACCGCGACGACCAGCGCGGCGAGAGGCGCCCACATGAGTCGACCGTGCCTGTCAGGCTTATTCATGATTCGGGAACGTTACTCCTGGTAGTCAGCTGGAGAGTTATCTGAGAGGTAACTACAGAGCCACCGCTTCTGAGCTGCACAAACTCTGGTACGCGATAGTGGGATTGAACCAGCAACTTTCGCGACTGCACAAGGCAGTGGAGTTCTGAAAATCTGCAATACTCAATCTCCGCGATCTGCTCGGGTGTCAGCTGATCGGCCAAGTCACGCCAGGTAGTCGCGTTGTCGCCGGGGGTGGTGATCATGGTGGCTGCCTCTCTTTCGGCCGGAGGCCGCCCCAATGAGGACTGCCTACTTCGCCGGCTTAGTGGTTGCTCCGTGTCGGAACTCGACCACGTCGCCGTCGGCCATCACGTAGTCCTTGCCTTCGATCCGGACCTTGCCCGCCGCTTTGGCCGCCGTCATGGACCCGGCGGCGATCAGGTCGTCGTAGGACACGATCTCGGCTTTGATGAAGCCCTTCTCGAAGTCGGTGTGGATCACGCCGGCGGCCTTCGGTGCGGTGTCGCCCTGATGAATGGTCCACGCCCGCGCCTCCTTCGGGCCGGCCGTCAGGTAGGTCTGCAGTTTGAGGGTGTGGAAGCCCGCCCGCGCCAGCGCATCCAGCCCGGGTTCGGTCTGGCCGATCGATTCGAGCAGCTCGGCGGCCGATTCATCATCGAGTTCGGCCAGTTCGGATTCGATGGCGGCGTCTAGGAACACCGCGTCCGCGGGCGCGACGAGCTGGCGCAGCTCGGCGATCCGGGCGGCGTCGGTCAGCACCGCCTCGTCGGCGTTGAACGCATAGAGGAACGGCTTAGTGGTCAACAGGTTCAGCTCGCGCAAAAGGGCGCTGTCGGGGCCGTCGATGCCGGCGCCGAACAACGTCGTCCCGCCGTCCAGCACCTGCTGAGCGCTCAGCGCGGCGTCGTAAACCGGTTTGCGCTCCTTGTTGGTGCGGGCTTCCTTCTCCAACCTCGGCAGCGCACGCTCCAGGGTCTGCATGTCGGCCAGGATCAACTCGGTTTCGACGACCTCGATATCGGACTTGGGATCGACCTGACCGGTGACGTGCGTCACGTCGTCGTCAGAGAACACCCGGACCACCTGGCAGATGGCGTCACATTCGCGGATGTGGGACAGGAACTTGTTGCCCAGCCCGGCACCCTCGGATGCGCCCTTGACCAGGCCGGCGATGTCGACGAACGTCACCGGCGCCGCGACGATGCGCTCCGACGCGAAAAGCTCAGCGAGCTTGGCAAGGCGGGGATCGGGCAGTGCGACGACGCCCTCGTTGGGTTCGATCGTCGCGAACGGATAGTTCGCCGCCAACACATTGTTTTGGGTCAGCGCGTTGAACAGTGTCGACTTGCCGACATTGGGCAGACCGACGATTCCCAGGCTCAGGCTCACGAGGAGTCAAGTGTAGGGCTCGGCGCCGATGCCGGCCGCCGCACGTGCACCTGATGGCAGTCCTTATGTGAATTGCGCGGCAAGAGCGGCGACGCCACAAGGTATTTACAAGCCTTTTGGCTCATTCCCGGTACGGTCTACATGTGTCAACAACGCGGGGAAGGTCGGCGCTAGACCCAACCCATCGCTCGATCCACCCCAATATCCCGGGCGTGCCCTGGTGGACGGCCCTGCTCATCGCGGTGACCGGGACCGCCATTGGTTATGGGATCGACGCCGGTCACAAGGAGCTGACGCACGTCTTCGCGGGCCTCTATATTGCCGGCTGCGTCGTGGCGGTGCTAGCGGTGCGGCAGTCGGGCGTGTTCACCGCGGTCATCCAGCCGCCGCTGATACTTTTCTGCGCAGTTCCGGGCGCCTACTGGTTGTTCCACGGCGGCAAGGTCGGCAATGTCAAGGACCTCCTGATCAACTGTGGCTATCCGCTGATCGAACGCTTCCCGCTGATGCTGGGCACCGCTGGCGGCGTGCTGCTGATTGGCCTGGTCAGGTGGTTCTTCGGTGGGTCGCAACGGGCAACCGCGGCAGCGGACGACCCGGCTGCGGCGACCACCGGTACATCGAAGTCCTTCTTCGGCGGCATCGCGGCGAAAGTGAACTCGGTGCTGGGCATCGGTTTGCACCGCGACGACGATCTGACCGAGGGTGCGGCTCCCCCGAAACCCGCGCGCGCGGCGCGCAACAGTCGTTCGGGCGCGCGTCCCGCCCGAGCCGGCTCCCGGCACGCTCCGCCAGCGCTGGACGATCAATACGAACCTCGGGCCGACCGTCCGCGGCGACGACGCCCACCACCTCCGCGGGACTTCGACCCGGCCGAGCCGCCCCGTCGGCCACGCCGCCCCAGGCCCGACGCCGATCCGGACTTCCGCTCCCAGCCACTGCGGGAAATGCGGCCAGAGCGCGCGCGGCGCAGCCCCCACGAGCGACCGAGCCTATACGAACGACCGACCCGCGGCAGCCGCTTTGAAACACCGGACAGGTACGAGCCGGCGGCGCCCGAGCACATCAACCCCTACGAGCCGTCGCGCCGTCGCGCCGCTCCGAACGGGTCGAACGGCGCCAATCCGACGCACCACCCGATCTCGCGAGTCCGCTACCGCGCGTCAGACCCACGAGACGAGCCTCGCGGGGAACGCGGCAGTCGAACACGGGCTCCCGGCCGACCCCCGGCCGAATCTTGGGAGTACGAGAACTAAGAGGAAAGCTAAGTCGCTTTCCTTATTTCTCGAGGCAACGCGAACACCAGCGTCTCCTGAGCCGTCGTCACCGGCTGGACGACGCCATAACCATAGTCGGCCAGCCGCTCCAACACGCCCTGCACCAGAATTTCGGGAACGGATGCGCCCGAGGTAACACCTACCGTGGTGACGCCGTCCAACCACGCGGCGTCGATGTCGTCCGCCCAGTCCACCAGGTGCGCGGCGTTGGCGCCGCCGCCCAACGCCACCTCGACCAGCCGCACCGAGTTCGACGAATTGCGCGAGCCGACGACGATGACCAGCTCGCATTCGGGCGCCATCGCCTTGACCGCGACCTGACGGTTCTGGGTCGCGTAGCAGATGTCGTCGCTGGGCGGGTCCTGCAGCTTCGGAAAACGCTGCCGCAATCGCTGGACGATCTCCATGGTCTCGTCCACCGACAGCGTGGTCTGGGAGAGCCAGACCACCTTGTTTTCGTCGCGGATGGTCACGTTGTCCACCGAGGCGAGTCCGTCGACCAGTTGCACGTGCTCGGGCGCCTCCCCGGCGGTTCCGATGACCTCTTCATGGCCTTCGTGACCGATCAGCAGGATGTCGTAGTCGTCGCGGGCGAATCGCCTGGCCTCGTTGTGCACCTTGGTCACCAGTGGGCACGTGGCGTCGATGGTGCGCAAGTTGCGTTCGGCGGCTTCGGCGTACACCGTCGGTGCGACCCCGTGCGCCGAGAACACCACCATGGCCCCCTCGGGCACCTGGTCGGTTTCCTCGACGAACACCGCGCCCGCCTTGACCAGGGTGTCGACCACGTGCCGGTTGTGCACGATCTCGTGCCGCACGTACACGGGCGCGCCATGCTTTTCCAGCGCGCGTTCGACCGTCTCCACGGCCCGATCCACGCCCGCGCAGTAGCCGCGCGGCTCCGCCAGCAACACTCGTTTGCGCGTTGGGTCGCCGGCTACCGACTTCCCCGGGCCTACAGCACCGGGAAAACCCATGTCGATTGTCGGCGGCATGATGTTCAGCCTACTTTCTGCCGGCCTGGAGAGCACATAACACCATTCGGCTCGGCCACACCTTGCTGGCCAGCTTGGCGTTAGCCGTCGCTTGAGGCAGTCTTGGAATCATGCCTAACGCACCATACGGATTTCGGCTGCTGGTCGGCGCGACGGCGTTCGCCGTCGAGGAAACGTTGAAGCTGCCGCACACCATCCTGATGTATCCGATGACGTTAGCCAGTCAGGCGGCCCACCTCGTGATGCGCTTTCAACAGAACCTGGCAGAGCTGGCCATCAAGGGCGACAGCACTTTAGAGTCCATTTTTCCGCCGAAGGACGAGAACCCGGAGTGGGCCACATTCGACGAAGATCTGCCCGGCGCTATCGACGGGGCTGGCTATGCGTTGGCTGACGGCGCCGACGGCGACCGCCGCGCCGAAGGACGATTCGCCCTGTACTCGCTCGCGGAAGGAGCCGAGCCGGCGGACCCGAGTCCCCCGGCCAAATCCAAGAAAGCCGGCCAATCGAAGAATTCGGCACCGAGCAAGGCAGCTCCGGAGCCGGCCGTGGCGGCCGAAATCGGCTATCCGGCGCTGACCCTGGCTCAGCTGCGAGCCAGGCTGCAGTCGCTGGGTGTCGACGACCTCGAGGCCCTGCTGGCCTACGAGCAGGCCACCCGGGCCCGGGCCCCGTTCCAGACCCTGCTTGCCAACAGGATCACCCGCGCGACCGCGAAGTGACCCGAGCGGCGAATTCGGAGTCGAACTCGGCGGAGAACCCGTTCCCGGTTCGCGCCGTGGCGATCCGGGTTGCCGGCTGGATCGACAGGCTCGGCGCCGTCTGGGTAGAGGGTCAGTTGGCCCAGATCAACATGCGGCCCGACACCAAGACGGTGTTCATGGTGCTTCGTGACCCGGCGGCCGACATGTCGCTGACCGTGACGTGTTCGCGGGACCTGGTACTGAACGCGCCGGTGAAGTTGGCCGAGGGCACCCAGGTTGTCGTTTGCGGCAAGCCCTCGTTTTACACCGTGCGCGGCACATTTTCGCTGCGGCTCAGCGAGATTCGTGCCGTGGGAATCGGTGAGCTGTTGGCACGTATCGACCGGCTTCGCCGGCTGCTGGAAGCCGAGGGCCTGTTTGACCCCAGGCTGAAGCGGCCGATCCCGTTCCTGCCCAACATGGTTGGGTTGATCACCGGCCGGGCCAGTGCCGCCGAACGTGACGTGACGACAGTGGCGGCCACGCGATGGCCGGCGGTACGTTTCGCGGTGCGTAACACCGCCGTTCAGGGGACCAATGCCGTCGCACAGATAGTCGCGGCGTTAGGTGAACTCGATCGCGACCCCGACGTCGACGTGATCGTCATCGCCCGTGGGGGCGGCAGCGTCGAGGACCTCTTGCCGTTTTCCGACGAGACGCTGTGTCGCGCGATCGCGGCCTGTCTTACGCCGGTGATCAGCGCGGTCGGTCACGAACCCGACAATCCGTTGTGCGACCTGGTCGCCGATCTGCGTGCCGCGACTCCCACCGACGCGGCCAAAAAGGTTGTCCCGGATGCTGCCGGCGAACAGCGGTTGGTCGGAGACTTGCGCCGGCGCAGCGCGCAGGCACTGCGCAATTGGGTTTCTCGCGAACAGCGCGCACTGGCCCAGTTGCGCAGCCGCCCGGTGTTGGCCGATCCGCTGGCGGCGCTCGCGGCGCGCGGCGACGAGATCCGCCGCGCGCGTTCAGCGGTTCGCCGTGACATCACCCGGCTGGTCGGCGCCCAGAGCGAGCGCGTCGGTCATCTGGCCGCGCGCCTGGGCACGTTGGGCCCAGCCGCCACGCTGGCCCGCGGGTACGCCGTTGTGCAGGCAGGAGCGCAGGTGCTGCGGTCGGTCCACGACGCTCCAGCGGGCACTAGGCTGCGGGTCCGCGTAGCTGACGGCGCCGTAACGGCGGTAAGTGAGGGAGCGACAGATGGCGTCTGAGCAAGACAAGTCCACTACACCCATTAGTCAACTTGGCTATGAAGCGTGCCGTGACGAGTTGATCGAAGTGGTGCGACTTCTCGAGCAGGGCGGACTGGACCTCGACGCGTCGCTCAAGCTGTGGGAAAGGGGCGAGGAACTGGCTAAACGTTGCGAGGAGCACTTAGCCGGCGCTCGCCAGCGAGTAGCCGACGCGCTCGCGGGCGGGCAGGCTGAGGATTCCTAACGACTCGTGGCCGGCCGGAGCATTTTCGGAACTGGAACACGTTTCAGTTATGCTTGCCGGCATGGGCAATGACGCACTGACGACCAAACTCGGCCGCATTCTGGTCACCGGCGGCTCAGGATTCGTCGGCGCCAACCTGGTGACCACCCTGCTCGACCGCGGATATCACGTGCGTTCCTTCGACCGCGCCCCGTCGCCGTTAGCGCAGCATTCGCGGCTGGACGTGCTGCAGGGCGACATCTGCGATCCGGCCGTCTGCGCCGCGGCGGTGGACGGCATCGACACGGTGTTCCATACCGCGGCCGTCATCGATTTGATGGGCGGCGCCTCGGTAACCGACGAATACCGGCAGCGCAGCTTCTCGGTCAACGTCGGCGGCACCGAGAACCTGGTGCGCGCCGGGCAGGCGGCCGGGGTGTGGCGGTTCGTCTACACGTCATCCAACAGCGTGGTGGTGGGCGGCCAGAACATCGTCGACGGCGACGAGACGCTGCCCTACACCACCCGGTTCAACGACCTGTACACCGAAACCAAGGTGGCCGCCGAGCGATTCGTGTTGTCGCAGAACGGTGTTCACGGCATGCTGACGTGCGCGATCCGGCCCAGCGGCATCTGGGGCACCGGCGATCAGACCATGTTCCGCAAGCTGTTCGAAAGTGTGCATCGCCGGCCACGTCAAGGTGCTGGTCGGCCGTAAGTCGGCCCGGCTGGACAACTCTTACGTGCACAACCTGATTCACGGTTTCATCCTGGCCGCCGAGCATCTGGTTCCCGGTGGTACCGCGCCCGGTCAGGCATACTTCATCAACGACGGCGAGCCGATCAACATGTTCGAGTTCGCCCGGCCGGTGGTGCAGGCCTGCGGGCAACCGTGGCCGCGTCTGCGGGTTCACGGTCCCACGGTCCGCGCGGCGATGACGGGATGGCAGCGCTTGCATTTCCGGTTCGGTCTGCCCGCGCCGCTTTTCGAGCCGTTGGCGGTCGAACGGCTGTATCTGGACAACTTCTTCTCGGTCGCCAAGGCGTCCCGGGACCTCGGTTATCAGCCCCTATTCACCACCGAGCAAGGGTTGGCCCAATGCCTGCCGTACTACGTAGAGCTGTTCGGGCAGATGAAAAGCCACGCCTATGGAGCCAAAGCCGTTACCGCCATTACCGAACAGCCAGCCACCGGCCTGCCCGTTACCCGCGGCCCCATTAGCGCCGTTACCGAATAGCGGGCGCCCCGTCAGATCCAGCACGGGCGAGAACGGATTGGCCGCAAGAGACTGCGCCGCTGCCCGCAGCCGCGAGGCGTTAGCCGCCTCAGCGGCCGCATACGACCTGCCTGCACCTACAGCGACTTCGCCAGATAAAGACCCGCGCAAGAAGGCGCGTAACGCTACGCCGGTTGAGCCGGTCCTAGAGTCAGCGTGCGGGTTAGGAACTCGACTACCCGTTTGCGCGCCTCGTAAGCGGGCTGGCCGTCGACCTCACGGACCTCGAGGGTCAGCACCGAGTGCGCCCCTTTGCTGAAGCCGTGTTCATTGCCTGGGCGCGAGTCGATCTCGATCACTTCGAACGCGTCGCCCAACCGGTCTTTAAGTACTGCGAACCGATCACCTGGAGCCGTCCAGTCTTCGCTGAATCGCAATCCCATGGCGCACAAGCCTTCATTAGCGCAGCGATCGGCGATGGTGGACAGTTCGGACTCGCTCAGCCCCGGATCGCGTCGTCGCGCCCTGCCCAGTGGGAGCGGGACCGACGGCTGACTGAGCACTGGCGCGAGCACGCTCTCGTCGACCGCGGCGGCCAATGCGAATCCGCCGGTGAAGCATTGGCCGATCACCCCGACTCCCTTGCCCGGCGTCGAGGCGTTGAGGTCACGGGCCAGCGCGCGCAGAAACAGCGACACCGGCCGCGCTTTGTTGAGGGCAAATGCCGCGAATTCCTTGGTAACACAAGCCTTTGCGACGCTTGCTGCGACGTATCCAGTGGTGGCCGGTCGGCCCGGCTCACCGAACAGCGACGGCATGGCGACGGTGAAGCCGTTGTCCACCAGATGATTACCCAGGCCGAGCACGCCCGGATGGATGCCGGGCAACTCGGGAATCAGCACCACTCCGGGGCCGGCGCCCTTGCGATAGACGTCATGGGTATAGCCGCCACCGGCGAACGGGGCCACCGCCCATCCGGAGAGATCTGCTTCGGGTGCGGTCATCTTGGCCTTTTCTGCCCCATTTTTCAGTGCGTCGGGAGCGGCGGCTGGGATTGTGTCGCCGAGGCCAGCGTACGGAACTGGTCGGCGCTGCCGGCACCGGTGATCGCGATCTGGGCGGCACCGGTCGCGCCGGCAAGTCTGGTGGTCCAGATCGGCTCGGCGTCCGCCCCGCTTTGGCCGGCGCCTTGATAGGCGACCCAGTTGGTGCCTGCGACGTCGATAGCTCCGGTCGGAACCACAGCGGGGTGGATCGAGGCCACCAATTTGTCCTCGTCGGCGTTGCTCTGCGTCAGGCTCAGATACATTCCGGTCGGGCTGATGTATCCGACAATCGAGGTGGCCGCGTTCAGTCGGTGGCCGGTCGACGGGTCGGTCCGACCATTCTCGATACCGCCCCGGCCGCCGGAGTTCGGCTGCCAGCCCGCGGGCAATTGCGGCAGTCGAATCGGGAAACCCAGCGTCGCAGCGTCTGCACGTAAGGCCGTCGCCACGTCGTACGTCGGGATCTGCCCCTGGTTGGTCCCGTGCGGCGCAAACGAACACATCCCGACCATGCCGGCCAGCAGGATGCACCCGAGCACCAGTGGCGCGAGCGACCAGAACATGTCGCGGCCGTCCTGCAGCACCCGCGGCTTGGCCGGGCGTGCCGCCGGAGCCGGCTCGCCGGCTGCTTGGGCATCCGAGGCATCCGGACCGTCGGGCTGCGGTTCTTCGGTCACGCTTTAAGTATCCCAGGAGGATCGCGGCCCGGCGCCACCAGCCAGACCCGATGGCGGCGACCCGCTCGCGGCCCAGGTCCGACAGACCGATCCGCTTCTGGGACAATTTGCGGCATGACAGTTGCGGGCGCTCCCTCATCGGGATCCGGTTCATCGCAGGTACGGCCGCGCGGTGAGGCCCCGGACCGAAACCTGGCCCTGGAACTGGTCCGGGTCACCGAGGCCGGTGCCATGGCCGCCGGTCGCTGGGTGGGCCGCGGCGACAAAGAGGGCGGCGACGGCGCGGCGGTCGACGCGATACGCGAACTGGTGAACTCGGTGTCGATGCGCGGCGTGGTGGTGATCGGCGAGGGCGAGAAAGACGAGGCGCCGATGCTCTACAACGGCGAGGACGTCGGTAACGGCGACGGCCCGGACTGCGACTTCGCCGTCGACCCCGTCGACGGCACCACGCTGATGAGCAAGGGCATGCCCAACGCCATCTCGGTGCTCGCCGTGGCCGATCGCGGTGCGATGTTCGACCCGTCGGCGGTGTTCTACATGAACAAGATCGCCGTCGGTCCCGAGGCCGCACACGTGCTGGACATCACGGCGCCGATCGCCGACAACATCGCGGCGGTCGCCAAGGTCAAGGGCTTATCGGTGCGGGACATGACGGTATGCATCCTGGACCGGCCCCGGCACGCCCAGCTGATCCAAGACGCCCGGAAGACCGGAGCCCGCATCCGCCTGATCACCGACGGTGACGTGGCCGGCGCGATCTCGGCGTGCCGCCCGCATTCGGGCACCGACATGCTGGCCGGGATCGGCGGCACCCCGGAGGGCATCATCGCCGCCGCGGCGATCCGGTGCATGGGCGGGGCCATCCAGGCGCAACTTGCTCCCCACGACGAGGCCGAACGCCGAAAGGCGCTCGACGCCGGCTACGACCTGGACCAGATCTTGACCACCGAAGATCTGGTGTCCGGCGACAACGTCTTCTTCTGCGCCACCGGGGTCACCGACGGCGATCTACTCAAGGGGGTGCACTACTACCCCGGCGGCTGCACCACCCAGTCAATCGTGATGCGGTCGAAGTCCGGCACCGTCCGGATGATCGACGCCTACCACCGGCTCTCGAAGCTCAACGAATACTCCGCCATCGACTTCACCGGTGACAGCACCGCGGCTTATCCCCTGCCGTAAAGCCGCTCAGCTAAAGCCCAACGAACCCCGACGTAGAGGAACCGACTTATGGCTGACAGCCCCGAATACCGCATCGAGCACGACACCATGGGCGAGGTCCGGGTACCGGCCAAAGCGTTGTGGCGGGCCCAAACACAGCGCGCTGTGGAGAACTTCCCGATCTCGGGCCGGGGTCTGGAGCGCACCCAGATCCGTGCGCTGGGCCTGCTTAAGGCCGCCTGCGCCCAAGTGAACAAGGACCTCGGGTTATTGGCGCCGGAGAAAGCTGACGCGATCGTCGCCGCGGCGGCTGAAATCGCCGACGGCCGCCACGACGACCAATTCCCCATCGACGTCTTCCAAACCGGGTCGGGCACCAGCTCCAACATGAACACCAACGAGGTGATCGCCAGCATCGCGGCCACCAATGGTGTCACGGTGCACCCCAATGACGACGTCAACATGTCGCAGTCGTCCAACGACACCTTTCCGACCGCCACCCACATCGCGGCCACCGAGGCCGCGGTGCGCCATCTCATCCCGGCGCTCGAGGTGCTGCACGGCGCGCTGGCGGCCAAAGCCGGCGAATGGCGCACGGTGGTTAAATCGGGCCGCACGCATCTGATGGATGCCGTTCCGGTGACGCTCGGCCAGGAGTTCAGCGGATACGCACGCCAGATCGAGGCCGGGATCGAGCGGGTGCGCGCGACGCTGCCCCGGCTCGGTGAACTGGCGATCGGCGGCACCGCGGTGGGCACCGGCCTCAACGCTCCCGACGGCTTCGGCACCAAGGTGGTCGAGACGCTGGTCGCACAGACCGGCCTCACCGAGTTGCGCACGGCAGCAAATTCTTTCGAGGCGCAGGCCGCGCGCGACGGGCTTGTTGAGGCATCGGGTGCGCTGCGCACCATCGCGGTGTCACTGACCAAGATCGCCAACGATGTCCGCTGGATGGGTTCCGGCCCGCTGACCGGTCTCGGGGAGATCCAGCTGCCGGACCTGCAGCCGGGTAGCTCGATCATGCCGGGCAAGGTGAATCCGGTTCTGCCGGAGGCGGTCACGCAGGTCGCCGCTCAGGTTATCGGCAACGACGCGGCTGTCGCCTGGGGCGGCGCAAGCGGCGCTTTTGAACTCAACGTCTATATCCCGATGATGGCCCGCAATCTTCTCGAGTCGTTCAAACTGCTGACCAATGTGTCGGAGCTGTTCGCCGAGCGTTGCATCACCGGGCTTACCGCCCACGTCGAGCACCTGCGCGAGCTGGCCGAGTCCTCGCCGTCGATCGTCACACCGTTGAACTCGGCCATCGGCTACGAGGAGGCCGCCGCGGTGGCCAAGCAAGCGCTCAAGGAACGCAAGACCATTCGTCAGACGGTGATCGACCGCGGCCTGATCGGCGACAAGCTGTCCATCGAAGAGCTCGACCGCCGCCTGGATGTGCTGGCCATGGCTAATGTCAAGGCTGATGTAAAGGCCTAAGCCAGTCAAAGCCCGAGCCAGTCAAAGCCCAAGCCAGACAACTGGCGCATAATTGCAGTGACGCGGTTGCGCGGATACCTTCGCGGAAGTCATCGACGAGAGTGAGGACGAGAGTGAGGGTGGTTCGGCAATGACGTCTCCCCCCGGTGGTCCTTGGGGTCAGGATCCCTCCGGATCGAATCCGTATGGCCAGGACCCGTATCGGGGCGGCCAGCCGCAGGGCGGCGAGTACCCGTATCAACCGGGTAGCCCGTATCCATACCCCCCGGGCGGCTACCCACCCCAGCAGTTCCCGCCTCAGCAATACCCGCCACCCGGCCAGCAGTTCCCCCCCAACTGGCAGGGTGTGCCCTACCCGCCGGGACCGCCGCCGAACGGGCCGCGCTCGAAAACGCCGTGGTTCATCCTGGCCGGGATCGCGATATTGGGCGTAATCGCGGTGGTGGCCCTCGTGGTCGTCGGCCTCACCAAGGACACCAACTCGCCCAAGGCCAGCCACCCCACGCCGGCGACGTCGAGCGCTCCGACGTCACAGCTGAGCAATTCGGAGCAGAACGCGACCGAATGCACACCAAATGTGTCCGGCGGCGAGAAGCCCCCGGGCGACACGATCGGCGCGGGCAAGCTGTCGTTCCTGTCCACCGCGGCACCCGGCTGGGCGGTGTTCTCCGACGACCAGAACCCCAACCTGATCGGCGCTCTCGGCGTCAGCCAACCGGTACCCGGGTCCAGTCAGTGGGCGATGTCGGCCGAGGTCGCCGTAACGAACTTCGTCACCAGCATGGACGTCTCCGCGCAAGCATCGAAGCTGATGCAGTGCGTGGCCAGCGGCCCCGGCTACGCGAACGCGGCGCCCACGCTGGGCCCGCTGAAGACTTCGTCGACCACGGTCGACGGGATCAAAGCCGCCCGGGTCGATGCCGACGTCGCGATTGCCGACGCGTCGAAGGGCGTGAAGGGCGACTCCGTCGTCATCATCGCGGTGGACACCAAACCGGTCACCGTCTTCATCGGGGGATCACCGATCGGCGATGCGGCCTCGGCTGGCGTCATCAACCAAGTCATCGCGGCGCTAAGGGTCACGAAGTCGTGATGCGGATCCGCTAGCCGGGACCCGCGGGCGCCGAGACGTGGGTGGTTTCGGAGCGCCCGCGCAGCACAGTCGAATAGCTTTCGGCCCAGTGCGCCCGCTCGGTCTCGTCGGCTCGCTCGATTGCGGCCGCCGAGCACAGGATCCGCCGGTCCGAGGTTTTCGCGAGGTCGGCCAGCCGCGCGGCCTCGTTGACGGCGTCACCGATAACCGTGTATTCGTAACGGTTTTCGGCACCGATGTTGCCGGCAAACACACGGCCCGCCGAAACGCCGATGCCGAAGTCGACCACCGGTAGCCGGCGCAGTTGGGTGCCCAAACTGCGCGCTGTCGCCAACGCGGCCGACGCCGGCCCCTCGGTCCGCAACGGAGCCCCGAACACGGCCAAAGCCGCGTCTCCCGCGAACTTGTTGATCAGCCCCTGGTGTTCGTCGACGGCGTCGACCACGATCCGGAAAAAGTCATTCAGGACCTCGGCAACCTCTTGTGGCGGGCGGCTCTCCGCGAGCCGGGTCGAACCGACCAGGTCGATGAAAAGCACCGCCGCCTCGACCACGTCTCCGGACAGCGATGCGCCTTCTTCGATGGCGCGATGGGCGACGTCGGTTCCCACGTAGCGGCCGAACAGGTCACGCAACCGGTCACGTTCGGCGAGTCCCGCGACCATTCGATTGAATCCGGTTTGCAGACGGCCGATTTGGGAGCGCTCGTATACCCCGACGTAGGTTTCGATGCGGCCGTGTTCCACCTCTGCCATGGCGTCGACAACCTCGCCGATCGGATCGGAAATGGATCGCGACGTCAGGATCATCGTCGGCAGCCCGAGCAGCAGCGCCGCCAGCGAGACCACCAGAACGGGCACGTCCAACGACGCGGACTTCTGAATCAGCCAGCCGTACGAGCGAAGAACGACGAGGGTCGCAATCACCGCGATGGGCAGCGCACTGCACAGGAACCACAGCATCACCAGTCTGGCGAACACACCCGGAACCGCCAATCGGGGCTCGCGACCCAACGTGGCGGCACCCATGATGGGGCGCAGGGTGCGTTGCGCAAGCAGCATCCCCGTGCCCGCGGCGGCGGGGCCGCCCAGCAGCACACCGAGCACCATCGGCAGGAGTAGCGCGGTGCCGTCGTGGCGATTGAAGAGGATCAGGATTGCGCCGGACGCGGCCCAGACCGTCAACGAGGATTATCGTTTGGCGGCCGGCAAGCCGCATTGCGGCCTCCCGTTGAGCGGTGTTCGGCTCTTCGCCGGCGACGTACCAGCGCAACGTGGGGGTGAGGCTCCGGATGCCGGCCACCACGACGCAGACGATCCCCAGCACGGGGAGCACGAACAGCATCGGCACGTTCTTTTCAAAGAAGTCGACGTTCGCCGCGGCGGACATCTGGCCCCTCAGCGGAATGAGGATCGCGGCCGCGTCGATGACGGCGATGACGTAGGACAACGCGAGGTCGATTCCGTATTGAATCGACAACCTGCGGGCTGATTTTCGCTGCACGATCACTTCGGCCCAGCGTCGACTTGTTGGGAGCCTGTGCGGGCAGACGTCGCAGCAACTCGATGCTCGGCGAAATAGTTACGCACCGTTGTTCGGCCCGCCGGAGTTCTGGCCCGGGATGTCGGTGATCGGGAAGTTGGGCATCGGCTTGGGTGAGGGAGTGTTCGGCAATGTCGGGATCTCGCTAGCCGGAATGTCGTGCAGTTCGTTGACGGGCGGACCGTTTTCCCGGCTGCCGTAGCTGCTGCCGGGCGCGCGCGCACCAAGCAGTTCGCTGACCGTCACCATCCGGTAGCCGTTGGACTTGAGCACCGGGATGAATTGGTACACCACGTCGACCGTGCTCGAGTAGGTGTCGTGGAACAACACGACCGAGCCTGGTTTCATCTGGCTCATCAGCAATTGGCGCGTGGCCGCGGTGTTCGAGTCGTTCGCCCAATCGAAAGGGATAACATCCCAAAGGATTTCAGCAAGCCCGAACGTGGCCGCGGTCTGACGCACAGCGTCGGTGGACAGCCCGCCGGCGGGACGGTACAGCGTCGGCGTCCGGCCGGTGGCGGCGGTGATCGCGTCGTTGGCCTTGGCGAACTGAGGCGCAATGTCGTCCATGGGGAGCGTCGACATGTTGGGATGCTCCCAGGTGTGGCTGCCAATCTCCATGCCCGCGTCGGCGATCCGCTTGGCGCCCGCCGGGTTGGCCGCCACCTTGTTGCCGATCAGGAAGAAGGTGGCCTTGGCGTCGTTGTCTTTCAGGATCTGCAGCAACCGTTCGTCAAACGGGCTGGGCCCGTCGTCGAAGGTCAGCGCGACGCATTTGGCCACCGAACAGCTCACATTGTCGGCCCGCGTCACGTGCCCGGTCAGGCCGCCGATCAGCAGAACCGCTCCGGCCGCAACGACACCCAGGACGGTCCGCCAGTAGCGCCAGGCCTGGCTGTCCGGTCTTTTCCGCACAGTGAGAGCCTACCCACCGCGAGACTGCGACTGGCGACGCGTTTTGCGGCTGTAGTGGAATGCAGATTCGCGCCAGCAGAAGATGTTGCTACGGCTTTCCTAAGGCCCGGTGATCTCCTCGAGCATCTCGGTGACCAGCGCGGCGATCGGCGACCGCTCGCTTCGCAGCAGGGTGATGTGCGCGAACAGCGGATGACCTTTGAGCTTCTCGATGACGGCCGCAACTCCGTCGTGGCGGCCTACCCGCAGGTTGTCCCGCTGGGCGATATCGTGCGTCAGCACCACTCGCGATCCGGTGCCCAACCGCGACAGTACTGTCAGTAACACGTTGCGCTCCAGCGATTGCGCCTCGTCGACGATGACGAACGAGTCGTGTAGCGAGCGCCCCCGGATATGGGTGAGCGGCAGCACTTCGAGCATGCCCCGGGAGAGCACCTCCTCCAGCACCGCCGGGCTGGCCAAGCCCTCAAGAGTGTCGAAGACCGCTTGGGCCCACGGACCCATCTTTTCGGCCTCGCTACCGGGCAGGTAGCCCAGCTCCTGGCCGCCGACCGCGTACAGCGGACGGAAAACCACCACCTTGCGTTGAGTCCTGCGCTCCAGCACCGCCTCTAGACCCGCGCACAAGGCCAGTGCCGACTTGCCGGTACCGGCTTTGCCACCCAGCGACACGATGCCCACCGACTCATCGAGCAGCAGGTCCAGCGCCACGCGCTGCTCGGCGGACCGGCCGCGAAGGCCGAACACCTCGCGGTCGCCACGAACCAGCTGGACGCGTTTATCCGGAGTTACCCGGCCCAGCGCGTGCGAGCTGCCGCCTAACAACCGAATACCGGTGTGACAGGGCATGTTCCGAGCTTCGGCCAGGTCGATCTCACCGTCGGCGAACAACGCGTCGATATCCTCGGTGGCGGTCTCGAGCTCGTCCATCCCCGACCACCCGGAGGCAACCACATCCTGAGCGTGATACTCGTCGGCGGGCAAGCCAACCGCGCCGGCCTTGACCCGAAGAGGAATATCCTTGCTGACCAAGGTAACTCGCTTGCCTTCGGCGGCGAGATTGGCGGCACAACTCAAGATCCGGGAATCGTTGCTGTCCGTGCGGAAGCCGGCGGGCAGCACCGCGGGGTCCGTGTGGTTGAGCTCGACGTGCAGCGTACCGCCCTGTGTCCCAACCGGAATCGGCTGATCCAGCCGACCATGCACCAGCCGAAGGTCATCGAACAGTCGCAGCGCTTGACGGGCAAACCATCCCAGTTCGTGATGGTGGCGCTTGGCCTCCAGCTCGCTGATCACCACCAACGGAACCACTACCTCGTGCTCGGCAAACCGGTTGCATGCCCACGGGTCAGAGAGCAGCACGGAGGTGTCGATCACGTAGGTCCGGATATCGGTCACTAAGCGCTCCTCGAGCTAGTGGCCCGCCCATTCAGCCACCCCATGGCAGGGGTCGCATCGTGGTCGGGTTGCGTTGGATTGGCGAGCCGTACTGAGTTACCCGCGCGGACCCGCACGGGTAGCAGGGCGGGAGCCGCAGCACCAGGACCGGGGCCGGTCCTTCCGTTGTAATGACGGGAGGTGCCGCCCTGGCAGCAGAACATATCGCTGGCCATCGATCTCGACGCTACTCTCGTAGCCGCTCGGCCGCCGTGCAGGCGCGCCGAGCGTAGCGGGTGTGCAGGCGCTCTAGCTGATGACGAATTGCTTCAGCTGGTGCTCGTCGGCGACACCCCATCCGACGATGCGGTCCGAGATCGCCTGGCGCAGCTGTGTCGGCCCGAAAATGCCGCCGTCGGCAACGTTGCGCACCTTGTCCTGGTAGTCGTCGATGTCGGCCCCGACGACCTCAAGGTCTTTGGCGCGGGCGGCAATCGCCGCGATCGTCTCATCACGGGTGAACTCGAGGCAGTGCGCGACGATGTTGGCGAAGAACTGCTCGTGACGCACTTCGTCCCTGGCGATCCGGTCGACGAGTCCGGCCAAGATGGGTTCTTCGATCTGCGCCGCCAGGTTCGCGCAGAAGATGGCGTGGGTGCGCTCGGTGAAGGCCATATATACCAGCGTCTCGACCTGCGAGTAGGTGTCGGCGCGGTACCCCTTCACCACGTGCCGAACGCGAACTTGCTCATTGGCGGTCGGGTCGACCTCGCGGGTGACGACCAGGTATTCGCGCAACGCGATGGCGTGCAGGTGCTCCTCTGCGGTCCATCGGCCAATCCAGCGACCCCAGTAGTCCTGGAGAATGAAGTGCTCGACAAGCTCGCGGTGGTGCCCGGCGAGGTTGTCCTTGAGCAGAAGCAGGATCTCGCAAGCGTCCGTGATGGTCTTGGGCAAAGTCGCCTGGGATGCGTCCCAATCGTGGCCGCCGAGGAAGGCGAAGTTCTCACCCCGGTCGAAGGGAACGTAGTCGTGGGCGAACCAGATGTCCTCGGTCGCAAGGTGCCGGTTCAGATTTGCCTCGACCACCGGCTCGAGTTCGAGAATAAAAGCGTCAGCTACAGGTTTCTGTGCCATGCGGTAACTGTAACCCGCGTAACAGGTTTCAAAAAATCGGCGCACCCATGTGTCTTGAGCCGTCTTGAACCGATTGCCGCTGGTCAGCGACCCACCAGCGACCAATCCTCGAGGCCGTCATAGAGCGGGAAGTCCCTGGCCAGCCGGGCTACCCGCTGTCGCAGCGCCAAAACGTCGACTCCGGAGCCGCCCGTGGCCAGCGCCGTGGCGATGACGTCGGCAACCTCGGTGAACTCGGTGTCGCCGAAGCCGCGGGTGGCCAGCGCCGGGGTGCCGATCCGCAGGCCGGAGGTCACCATCGGCGGCCGGGGGTCGTTGGGGACGGCGTTGCGGTTGACGGTGATGCCGACCTCGTGCAGCAGGTCCTCGGCGGCCTGGCCGTCAAGTGGGGAGTTGCGCAGGTCGACCAGAACCAAGTGGACGTCGGTGCCGCCGCTGACCACCGAGACGCCGGCCTTGGCGACGTCGGCGGCCAACAGCCGCTCGGCAAGGATCCGGGCGCCGGACAGCGTGCGTTCCTGCCGCTCGGCGAATTCCGGTGTGGCGGCGATCTTCAGCGCGACCGCCTTGCCCGCGATGATGTGCATGAGCGGGCCGCCTTGCTGGCCGGGGAAAACCGCCGAGTTGATGGACTTGGCGTACTCCTGCTTGCCCACGATCATCCCGGAGCGACCGCCGCCCATCGTCTTGTGGATGGTGGTGGACACCACATCGGCGTCCGGCACGGGCGACGGGTGCAGCCCGGCCGCGACCAGGCCGGCGAAATGGGCCATGTCAACCCACAGCTTGGCGTCGACCTCATCGGCGATCGACCGGAACGCGGCGAAGTCGAGGGTCCGCGGATAGGCCGACCAGCCGGCGACGATCACCTTGGGACGGAATTCGAGCGCCTGGGCGCGCACCGCGTCCATGTCGATCCGATGCGTCGTCGCGTCGACGCCGTAGAAACCGTTCTCGTAGAGCTTGCCGGAGAAGTTCAGCTTCATGCCGTGCGTCAGGTGACCGCCGTTGGCGAGGTCGAGGCCCAACAGTCGCTCTCCCGGTGACATCAGCGCGTGCAGCACCGCGGCGTTGGCCTGGGCGCCCGAGTGCGGCTGGACGTTGGCGAAGTCGGCGCCGAACAGCGCTTTGGCGCGGTCGCGGGCGATGTTTTCCACCACGTCGACGTACTCACAACCGCCGTAGTAACGCCTGCCGGGCAGCCCTTCGGCGTACTTGTTGGTCAGCACGCTGCCTTGCGCCTGCAGCACGGAGCGCGGCACGAAGTTCTCCGACGCGATCATCTCCAGGGTGTCCCGTTGCCGGCCAAGTTCTTTGCCGAGCAGTTCGGCGATGTCGGGGTCGACTTCGGCCAGCGGGGCCGACATAACGGATGCGTTGCGAAGGGCAGCAGTATGGGCAGCTAGGTGCAGCAGTCACGATGGCCAGTGTATCGGGCCGTGCTTTTAACCAGCCCAACCGTCGGGCACTCGTTCGTCCCTGCCACACTGGCACTATGCCGCGGCTTAGCGAGCCGAGCCCCTACGTGGAGTTCGACCGAAAGCAGTGGCGCGCGCTCCGCATGTCGACGCCGCTGGCCCTCACCGAGGAGGAGCTCACCGGCCTGCGCGGTCTCGGTGAGCAAATCGACCTGCTCGAGGTCGAAGAGGTTTACCTGCCGCTGTCCCGGCTGATCCACCTGCAGGTCGCTGCCCGCCAGCGGCTGTTTGCGGCCACAGCGGAATTCCTCGGCGAGCCCCAGCAAAACCCGGACCGGCCGGTGCCGTTCGTCATCGGCGTGGCGGGCAGTGTGGCGGTGGGCAAGTCAACAACCGCCCGTGTTCTGCAGGCGCTGCTGGCGCGCTGGGATCATCACCCGCGGGTGGACCTGGTGACCACCGACGGGTTTCTCTACCCCAACGCCGAGCTGGAACGCCGAAACCTCATGCACCGCAAAGGGTTTCCGGAGAGTTACAACCGCCGGGCCCTGCTGCGGTTCGTGACCTCGGTGAAATCCGGGTCCGACCACGCGTGCGCCCCGGTGTATTCACACCTGCGCTATGACATCATCCCCGACGCCAAGCACGTGGTCCGCCATCCCGACATTCTGATCCTCGAGGGCCTCAACGTGTTGCAGACCGGCCCGAATTTGATGGTGTCGGACCTGTTCGATTTCTCCCTCTATGTGGACGCCCGGATCGAAGACATCGAGCAGTGGTACGTGTCGCGATTTCTGGCGATGCGCAGCACGTCGTTCGCCGACCCCAAATCGCACTTCCACCACTACTCGGCCCTCGACGACCCCATGGCTGTCGCGGCCGCGCAGGAAATCTGGCGGTCGATCAACCGGCCCAACCTGGTGGAGAACATTCTGCCGACGCGTCCCCGCGCCACCTTGGTGCTGCGCAAGGACGCCGACCACTCCGTCAACCGGCTACGCCTGCGCAAGCTGTAACGGCGGAACGCGCGTTATTTGCCATACCTGCGGTGCCGCTGGCTGTAGTCGCGCAGCGCGCGCAGAAAATCGACCCGGCGGAACGCGGGCCAGTGGGCTTCAGCGAACCACATCTCCGAGTAGGCGCTCTGCCACAGCAGAAACCCGGACAGCCGCTGCTCACCCGACGTGCGAATCACCAGATCCGGATCGGGTTGCCCCGACGTGTAGAGATTTTCCGAGATGGCCTCCACGGTCACCGCTTCAGACCAGCTTGTCGGCGACGACGCCGTTGGCGAGCTGTTTGTTCAGCAATGAGCGCACGGCGTCGACGATCTCGCGGCGGCCGCCGTAGCCCACCGCGACGTTGACGTGGAACGTTGCGGTGCCCGGCGTGGAATCCACCGCCTCGCGCAGCCGGCGGGCCGGTTCCTCACCCAACAACGAGAGGTCACCCACGGTGCGCACGCTCCAGCTGTTCGCTGGCGCACAGATCTCCTCGACGACTTCGGTGATGATTTCGATGAGTGCCGTGAGCTCGTCGGGATCGCGTTGCAGGTTTTCGGTGGACAGCAGGTAGACGGTGGTCATCTCGATGCCCGCTTCCTGGCACCACCGCAGCATCTCGGCGATCTTGAGCGCACCCATTCGGTAGCCGTAGCTGACGTCGTCGTACCCCGCGTCGCGGGCCCACCGGCGATTTCCGTCGCACAGGACGGCGATGTGACGCGGCAGGTCGGATTTGTAGGCGACCAGTCCCTGGCGCAGCCGCAGTTCGTAAACGCGGTACAAGGGCTCTTTGAGCCGGGACGGGATGATCTCCACGATCATTCAGACTACTGGGACCGGCGATAAATCCCGGGCCGTCTTTCGAGGAACCTCACGGCGATATCACAAGCATGTCCCGGGTCTCGCCACGAAGAACCGGGTTAGTGTGGTGTGGGACCAGACCAAACGGCAATCGCAAAGCGAGGCAAGGAGAAAATGCCCAGCCAGGTCGACGCCACGGCGCCCGAATCGCGACGACACGTCTGCCAACGCTGCCCACCAGATCGTCGAAGGCGTTACCCGCGTCCTGGCACGCCCCCTTTCGAAACCGCGTTTCCGAGGCTGGATTCATGTCTATTCGGCCGGCACCGCCGTTTTCGCCGGCGCTGCACTGGTCGCCGTCTCGTGGGCGGTGGGTTCCACAAAGGCCGGGTTGGCGACGCTGACCTACACCGCGGCCACCCTGGTGATGTTCTCCGTCAGTGCCACCTACCACCGCGTCCATTGGAAGTCCGCCAGCGCCCGGAAGTGGATGAAGCGGGCCGACCATTCGATGATCTTCGTGTTCATCGCGGGCAGCTACACGCCGTTCGCGCTGCTTGCGCTACCCCGTCACGACGGACGAGTGGTGTTGTCGATCGTGTGGGGCGGCGCTATCGCCGGGGTCCTGCTGAAGATGTGCTGGCCGTCGGCGCCGCGTTGGGTCGGCGTGCCGCTGTATTTGCTGCTCGGGTGGGTTGCGGTCTGGTACACCACGACGATCCTGCACAACGCCGGGGTAGCCGCGATGGTCCTGCTGTTCGTCGGGGGGGCGTTGTACAGCATCGGCGCCATTCTTTACGCGTTGCGCTGGCCCGACCCTTGGCCGGCGACGTTCGGGTATCACGAGTTCTTCCACGCCTGCACCGCGGTCGCGGCGATCTGCCACTACATCGCGATGTGGTTCGTGGTTTTTTAGGCCGCATACCGGCACTACTGCCCGGGTACAGCCAACGCCGCCGCCAGTTCCGACGCCCCGGTCACGGGCAGGTCGCAGACCCTGCCGCGGCACACATAGGCGGCGTCGGCATCGTCGATCCGGCCCCGGGCGATCAGCAGCGTCGAGGAGTCCGCCGCGCCACCCACGACGATCGCCCCGCCCGGCGCCAGCCGCCGTGCGTCGTCCAGCAGCTCCGACCGCGAGGGGTCGCAGGCCACCGCGATCTGCAATGGTCCGCGGACGGCGGCTTCCGCGACGGCCAGCCAATGTCCGGCCCAGCGTGGTGCCTGTGCCAGTAAGAAGGAATGTCTATTCAACGCGACGCCCGCGGCCTGCAAATACCGCTCAGCCTGCTCGCCGTCGACCAGGTGCGCGGCGGTCAGCAACGCTTCGGTGATCAATGACGCCCCGGACGGCGTCGCGCCGTCCAGTGGGTCGGCCGGCCGGATTATCAACTGCTCGGCGTCGTCGGCGGTGTCGAACCAGCGGCCGGGGTTGTCCGGATCGGCGAAGTGCTGCAATGCGGTGTCCAGCAGGTCAGTCGCCCTGGTCAGCCAGGAATCGTCGGCGGTCAGCTGGTACAGCGAAAGCAATCCGGTGGCCACCGCCGCATGGTCTTCCAGGATCGCGGGGCTGTCGCTGACCACCCCGCCGAGGCTGGCTCGACGCAGGCGGCCGTTGACGACGTGGTCGAACAGCAGCGCCTTTGCACAGCGGCGTGCGGCGTCGGCCAGCGTCGGGTCGCCCAGCGCCACACTGGCCTCGGCCAGCGCGGTGATCGCCAGCCCGTTCCAGGCCGTGACGACCTTGCAATCGCGGCTGGGTTGGGTCCGGGTCAGGCGGGCCTCCAGCAGCGCGGTCCGGACCCGATCCAGGCGTTGCAGATCCTCCGGATCAGCCGGCAGCTGCAGCACCGACGCGCCCTCTTCGAAAGTGCCGGCCGGGGTGACTACGAAAACCTCTGCCGCCCAGGCACCGTCGTCGGCGCCGAGGACCTCGATGAGCTGCCCGGGAGTCCACACATAGGTCGAACCTTCGCGGCCGTCGGCGTCAGCATCCAGTGACGAAATGAACATGCCGTCATCGGCCAGCTCATCCAGCAAGAATCGCGCGGTCTGCGCGGCCACCCGCTGGGCCAACGGATCCCCGGTGCGCCGCGCCAAGTGCGCGTAGGCACGCAGCAACAGAGCATTGTCGTACAGCATCTTCTCGAAATGCGGTACCACCCAGCTGGCGTCGACGCTATACCTGGCGAAACCACCGGCGAGCTGGTCATAGATACCACCGCGGGCCATCGCGACTGCCGGTGCGCGATACAGCCAGCAGCGCTGCGGCGGACCCGGTGCGCTCATAGTCGCGCAGCAGCGCCTCGAGAAGCGCCGACGGCGGGAATTTAGGCGCCGCACCGAAGCCGCCGAGAATCCTGTCCTGCTCGGCGAGCACCGCCAGGACCGCTTGATCGCACAACGTCGGCGACAGCGACCGGACCCCCACCGGGCCCTCCCGCCGCCATCGAGCGCAGCTCGTTGGCGACATGGTCGGAAGCCTGTTCGAGATCGCTGCGACGTTCCCGCCACGTCCTGGTTATCGCTAAAAGAAGTTCTAAGAGATCAACCTTCGTGTAATACGTACCGCATAAGAAAGGGCGGCCGTCGGGCGTCAGGAAACACGTCATCGGCCAACCGCCCTGTCCTGCAAGCGCGATAGTGGCGTTCATGTAGACGGCATCGATGTCGGGCCGCTCCTCGCGGTCGACTTTGATGCAGACGAATCCCTCGTTCATCACCGCGGCCACCTCGTCGTCCTCGAACGATTCGTGGGCCATGACGTGGCACCAGTGACATGCGGCATAGCCGATAGACAGCACGATCGGCACGTCGCGCGCGGCCGCGTCGGCCAGCGCCTGCGGCGACCACTCCTGCCAATGCACCGGGTTGTCGGCATGCTGGCGCAGATACGGGCTGATAGCCAGCCCGAGCGTGTTCGTCGCTGAGGAATCAGGCGCGTTCATCGTCGGATCCTGGCGCTCGTGGCGACCCATGCCCCTCCTTTGTGACTTCGTCGACGGATTGGCCGACCGCATCTGTGCCCTCGTCGGCGGCCTGATCGGGCTCAGGGTGCTGGGGATCGAAGGTGTCGGGCACCTTTTTCAGTTGCCGGTTCATCGACCGCAGCAGGAACAACGTGGCGATCAACAGCAACACGACAACCAGCAGTCCCAAAGGGCTGGCCTTACCGAAATCGGGGCCGGTGTTGTGCGGCGCCCCGTCGGCAATCACGATGAGCAAAAGGTCGTTCACCCGCCGGTCCCGATTCCGGCGAACAGATCGGTCTCGGGTAGCCGTGCGGGGATACGCGAGCGAGCCAACTCGAATTCCTCGGTCGGCCATAGCCGCTGCTGCCACGAGATCGGCGCGGCGAAGAAGTCGTGATTAGGGTCGATTTGAGAGGCGTGCGCCCGCAGGGCATCGTCGCGCTGGCTGAAATAGGCCGAGCACTCAACGCGCGTTGTCACCCGGCCGGCGAACGGGTCATGCTTGGCATCCCAGTGCTCGAGCCAGTTCTTGAACGGGGGATCTTGACCGTGTTTGATGGCTTCGTCGTGCAGCAGCTGCATGCGTGCCCGTAGGAAGCCGTGGTTGTAGTAGAGCTTGGACACCACCCACGGGTCTCCGGCATCGGGGTACCGGGCGTAATCAGCGGCCGCCTCGTAGGCGCCGACCGAAACCTGATGACAGCGAATGTGATCGGGATGCGGATAGCCGCCGTTCTCGTCGTAGGTGGTCATCACGTGCGGCCGGAATTCGCGGACGACGCGCACCAGCGCTTCGACGGATACCTCCAGCGGCACCAGCGCGAAGCAGTCCTCGGGCAGCGGGGGCGGTGGGTCGCCCGTCGGCAGGCCGGAATCGATGAACCCGAGCCAGGTCTGCTCGACACCGAGGATCTCGGCCGCCTTCCGCATCTCGTCACGGCGAACCTCGGCGATGTGCTCGCGCACGTCGGGTAGGTCCATCGCCGGGTTGAGAATGTCGCCGCGTTCACCGCCGGTCAGTGTCACCACCAGGATGCGATGACCCTCATCGGCGTACCGGGCAAGGGTAGCCGCACCTTTGCTGGACTCGTCGTCGGGGTGAGCGTGCACCGCCATCAGCCGCAACTCGCTCACGTGCCCCCTTCCCCGTCCGGCCGGCAGCCCTTGCCAGTAGCCCTGCCTTTAGCCCGTAGAAGACAACCAAAAGCAACTGTTGAATGCGACCCTATAATTCCAGTCTCCGCCCCCGACACCCTGTCGGCCGGGGTTAGACCAATCAGACCAATCAGACGGGTACCCAGGAATGAACCCAGTACCCATTCCCCGTCCCGAGGCCCGCTACGGGCGTCGCCGGCCGTCCCGTCGGTCGGGGGGGGTGCCCCTGGCGGGCCTGGTCACCAATCGTTTCAGGAAGATCGCCCTGGCGGTGTTGGTCGTCGCCGCCGGCGGCGCCGTGGCCATCGTCGGCTACCAGCGGCTCGGGACCAGCGACGTCACCGGCTCACTGGCGGGCTACCAAGTGATTGACGGCGAGACGGCGTCGGTAACGATCAGCGTGACGCGATCTGACCCGTCCCGGCCGGTGGACTGCATCGTGCGGGTTCGGTCCAAAGATGGCAGCGAAACCGGCAGACGGGAGGTGCTGGTTTCGCCGTCCGATCAGACCACCGTGCAGGTGACGACCACGGTGAAGTCCAGTAAACCGCCCGCGATGGCGGACATCTACGGCTGTGGCACCGAGGTGCCCGGTTACCTGCGCCCGGCCTGACCGGTCGGCGTGTCCGGTTGGCTTGCCGGGTTGCTAAGCGAATAGCGCGCGCCGTCACCGGATGTTTCCGCAGTGGTAATATGGATTAATGCACGGTTCCGGCTGGGACCGTGTATTGCTGCATTCAAGGCCGTGAGCAAAGCGGAGCGGCAGCACCCGGGCGACAGCCACACCCCCGCATTGCGGCGGATGGCAGCTTCCGCGGATGCGCGGAACGACGACATTAGGAGCGCGACGAGATGACGGATACTCAGGTGACCTGGTTGACCCAGGAATCACATGACCGACTCAAGGCCGAGCTCGACCAGTTGATCGCGAACCGTCCTGTAATCGCCGCGGAGATCAATGACCGCCGCGAGGAGGGCGACCTGCGCGAAAACGGCGGGTACCACGCCGCCCGCGACGAGCAAGGGCAGCAGGAAGCCCGCATCCGCCAGCTGCAGGACCTGCTCAACAACGCAAAGGTCGGCGAGGCGCCCAAGCAATCCGGCGTGGCGCTGCCCGGCTCAGTGGTGAAGGTCTATTACGACGGCGACAAGACCGACACCGAGACATTCCTGATCGCCACCCGCCAGGAGGGCGTCAACGAAGGCAAGCTGGAAGTGTATTCGCCCCTCTCACCGCTGGGCGGCGCCCTGATCGACGCCAAGGTCGGCGAGACTCGCAGCTACACGGTGCCCAGCGGCAACACCGTCAAGGTCACGTTGGTGAGCGCGGAGCCGTATCACGCCTAGTCCGCTCCGCCTCACCGCGAGCAGACGCAAAATCGCCCAAAATCGCCTGATTTTGGGCGATTTTGCGTCTGCTGGCGCTAGTTCAGGGCCTGCTCGAGATCACTGAGCAGGTCGGCGACATCCTCGATACCGACCGAAAGCCGCACCAGATCGTCTGGGACTTCCAATTGCGATCCGGCGGTCGACGCGTGCGTCATCGCGCTCGGGAACTCGATCAGCGACTCCACGCCGCCCAGCGATTCGGCCAGGATGAAGACTTCCGTGCCGGCGCATAGCTTCTCGGCGGCTTGCCGGCCGCCGCGCATCCGGACCGAGACCATGCCGCCGAAGCCGCTCATCTGCCGCGCGGCGACCTGATGGCCGGGGTGGGTGGACAGACCCGGATACAGCACGGAGCTAACCGCTTGATGTTCCGCGAGGAATTCTGCGATGGCAGAAGCGTTTTCGCTGTGCCGTTGCATCCGCAGCACCAGGGTCTTCAGTCCCCGCATCGTCAGGTACGCGTCGAACGGACCCGGCACCGCGCCTGCCCCGTTTTGCAGGAAACCGAAGGCGCCGTCCAGTTCCTCGTCGTTGGTGACCAACACGCCGCCCACCACATCCGAGTGGCCGCCGATATATTTGGTGGTCGAGTGCAACACAACGTCGGCGCCCAGCGTCAGCGGTTGCTGAAGTGCGGGCGAGGCGAAGGTGTTGTCCACCAACAGCTTCGACGAGCTCGCGTTGGTCAGCTGGGCGATGCCGGCGATATCGGCGATCGACAACAATGGATTGGTGGGCGTTTCCACCCACACCAGCCGGGTGCGCGGCGTGATCGCGGCGCGAAGCGCATCCAGATCCGACAGCGCCACCGGCGTGTAGTCGACGTTCCACTGGGTAAAGACCTTGTCGATCAAGCGGAAGGTGCCGCCATAGGCGTCGTCGGGGATGACCAGGTGGTCGCCCGGACGCAGCATCGCCCGCAGGGCACAGTCGGTGGCGGCCATTCCGGAACTGAACGCCCTCGCGAAGGCGCCGTCCTCGACGGCGGCCAGCGCGGCCTCCAACGCGGCCCTGGTCGGATTGCCGGTGCGGGCGTAGTCGAATCCGCCACGCAGACCGCCGACGCCGTCCTGGGCGAACGTGCTGCTGGCATAGATCGGGGTGTTGACCGCCCCGGTTCCGGGGTCGGGGCGGTACCCGGCGTGGATGGCTTTGGTCGCCAATCCGTTGATTCCGTGCAGTCCCTTACGCTTTTCGCTCATCGACGATCAGCCTAGTGAACGGCGCCGCGGCGGGCGTTCCTAGAGCGGCAAGCAGACCGTCGACAAGATCTTGTCCGCAATAGTCTGCCGTTTGGCATCCCAGAGCGGGAACAAGTAACCGATGTAGCAAATGACCGCGTCGACGAAGTGCGCAATCTGACGGACAAGCGGACATTCCGAAGCCCAGCGGTTGTCCGGTGGCCTCGCTGACCACTTTGAATTTCAGTACCGATTTACCGATGCTGGATCCGGTGGTGCCCTGGCGGTAGCCGAAATTCCAAACCCAGTAGGCGAGTATCAGCAGTGAGAACACCAGCCCGAGCAGCGCCGCCTATCACCGACTCTCGACTGACCGTCATGATCAGCTGGTTGAAGACCTGCAGGATGATGATCGGCACCGCGTCGATGAGGAACGCCTGTACGCGGGTGAACCACGGCGTGTAGGAGTCCGTCGGCAGAGCGCGGATCACGGGCCCGGGGGGTGGCGGCGCGTACCCACCGGCAGACGGCGGCGGCGGGGGGTAGCCCGCGGCAGAAGGGGGAGGCGGTGGCGGGGGGTACGAATAGCCTTCAGGTCGCGGAGGGGGCGGCCGGTAAGGCTCTCCGAATGGCGGTTGATCTGTCATGGCAACCTTTCCAACCTTTCCGACCTTTCGAGGGCTTGACCGGAGCCGCCTCACCGTACCTGACTACTACCGTCGACGCGGAGCATCCGACAGAAAGCCCAACAGGTCATACCGGGTGATGACCCCGACGGGTTTGCCCTGCTCCACGACCATCAGCGCATCCGAGTCACGCAGCGCCTTGCCGGCCACGCTCACCAGCTCGCCGGCCCCGACGATGGGCAGCGGCGCACTCATATGTTGCGAGACTGCGTCGGCCAATTTGGCGCGACCCTCGAAGACCGCCGACAGCAGTTCGCGCTCGGAGACGCTGCCCGCGACCTCGCCGGCCATCACGGGCGGTTCGGCGCCGACGACCGGCATCTGGGACACCCCGTACTCACGCAAAATGCCGATGGCGTCGCGCACCGTCTCGGCCGGATGGGTGTGCACCAGGTCGGGCAGGGCCCCGGATTTCCGACGCAGCACATCGCCGACCGTGGGCTGCTCGGTCGACCCGTCGAGACGGCTGCGCAGGAACCCGTATGACGACATCCACGCGTCGTTGAAGATTTTCGACATGTAGCCGCGGCCACCGTCGGGCAGCAACACGACGACCAACGCGTCGGGCCCGGCTTGCTCGGCCACCCTCAGCGCCGCCACCACAGCCATCCCGCACGACCCGCCGACCAGCATCGCTTCCTCGCGGGCCAGCCGCCTGGTCATGTCGAACGAGTCGGAGTCGGACACCGCGATGATCTGGTCGGGCACAGCAGGGTCATACGCCGCGGGCCAGAAATCCTCGCCGACGCCCTCGACAAGGTAGGGGCGTCCGGTGCCGCCGGAATACACCGAACCTTCGGGGTCGGCGCCGATAACGCGTACCGGTCCGCCTGCCCGATCGGCGGACACCTCTTTGAGGTAGCGACCCGCGCCGGTGATCGTTCCGCCGGTGCCGATCCCGGCGACGAAATGGGTGATCTTGCCGTCGGTGTCCGCCCAAATCTCCGGGCCGGTGGTCTCGTAGTGGCTGGCCGGACCTTGCGGGTTCGTGTACTGGTCTGGCTTCCAGGCACCGTCGATCTCTCTGACCAGGCGGTCGGAGACGCTGTAATAGCTGTCCGGATCCTCGGGCGACACCGCCGTCGGGCACACGACGACCTCGGCGCCGTACGCCAGCAGCACGTTGCGCTTATCTTCGCTGACCTTGTCCGGGCAGACGAAGACGCACTTGTAACCGCGATGTTGGGCGACCAGGGCGAGCCCGACACCGGTATTACCTGACGTGGGTTCGACGATGGTGCCGCCCGGCTTCAGCAGCCCACTGGCCTCGGCGGCGTCGATCATCTTCGCCGCGATCCGGTCTTTGGAGCTGCCACCGGGGTTGAGGTATTCGACTTTTGCCACGACAGTGCCGGCACCGTCAGGGACGACGGAGTTCAGCTGGACTAACGGGGTTCCGCCGATGAGGTCACTGATGTGCTGCGCAATACGCATGCGCATATCGTGTCAGGCCATTTCGTGCAGCGCACACCCGCTCCGCTGGATTGGCCTTAGCCGGTGGCCTCGCGGATGTACTCCCCGATCTGGCGCAGCGAACGCACCGCCTCTGGCAGCAGCGGCGCCGCCAGTTGGAAATCGTGAACCTGACCGGGCCACACGCGCACTTCTGCCGGTACACCGACCGCCGCCAGCCTGCTGGCAGCCAGCTCCGCGTCGTGCAGCAGCACTTCGGATCCCGAGACATGGATCAGGGTCCGTGGCAGGCCGGGCTTGATGTGCTCCAACGGCTCGTAGATCTCTTCGGGCTTGCCGTCGACGGTGTTTTTCTTGGCTGCGCTGGCAACCAGCTCTATCAGCGCATCGAACGCCCGCGCGGGGAACATCGCGTCGGTCTTGATGTTCGGATGCGCCTGCTTGTACTCCTTTGCTAGCTGCAGCAGGGGTGAGATCGCCACCAGCGCCGCCGGCACATCCCCTTCGTCTCGCGCCAGCTCATGCAGGCGTTGCGCCAGGGCCAACGCGAGGTATCCGCCCGCGGAGTCGCCGGCCAGCACAATCTGGTCGCCGTCGTATCCGCGCTCGCGCAGCCATTGGTAGGCGTCATTGCAGTCGTCGAGAGCCATCCCGATCGAATGCTTGGGCAGCAGGCGATAATTGACCACCAACACGGGTGAGTCGGCAAACTTTGAGAGCGCTTCGACAAGTCGGCCGTGCGAGTTTGCTCCACAGGTCAGGAACGCGCCGCCGTGAAAGTACAGAACCATCCGCCGGCTGCCGTCCGCGGGCAGTACTCCAGGCGCCCGCACCAACTGTGCTGAAGCGTTTGGCAAGTTGACGGTCTCTCGAACAGTCGCCGACACCGGAAGCAGCACCCGCGACGCCAAATCGATGAGGCCCCACGGCCACGGCAGATTGGGTACGTGGCTGCCAACGGCCAACACCGGCCGGATCGTCAGGCGTGACGCCAGTGTCGCTACTCGCGCGGCGACGCTCGGCCCGGACTCCAGAACCTCGACAGGGGCGCCGTCGCTGCTGGCGAAACGGCGTGCCGCCAGCCGTGCCGGCTTGAATCCCTGATGTGGACGAATGGCATTGCGGGGCGAACCCGATACCTTGCTCGGTGCGGTCATGCTCAACACTTCCTACGCCTTTGTAGTGCGATACAGCATGTGACGTGACAGCCAAGCTTGCGGTTCAGTCCGATTGCGAAGCGCTTAGCCAACCACTGGAACTTAGCTTGTCAGCACTTTCTGAGTAGAGCGTTTGAAGAAGCTGATTTGATACCACAATTGATCCACAACGTAATGGCGTAATTTCTCAGCTACCCACGCAAATCGCAAAGCCGATCTAAAATGGTCGCGTGACCATTCGGGTGCCACGCCGTTCGGCGATCGCCCTGGCTACAGCAGGTGCCCTCGCCTCGACAGGCACGGCCTATCTGGGCGCACGCAACTTGCTGGTCGGCCAGGCGACCCACGCACGCACCGTCATTCCCAAGTCCTGGGACATCCCGCCCCGCGCCGACGGCGTGTACTCGCAAGGCGGCGCCCCGGTTCAACGGTGGCAGCGCGGCATGTCCGCTGACCTGCATCTAATGGTCTTCGGGGATTCCACGGCCACCGGGTACGGCTGCACGAGCGCCGAAGAAGTGCCGGGCGTGCGAATCGCGCGCGGGCTCGCCGAGCAGACGGGCAAGCGCATCCGGTTGAGCACCAAGGCCATCGTCGGCGCGACGTCGAAAGGCGTCAGCGGCCAAGTCGATGCGATGTTCGTGGCCGGGCCGCCGCCGGATGCGGTCGTGATGATGATCGGCGCCAACGACGTCACCGCACTCAACGGGATCAGTCAATCGGCGCAGCGGCTGTCCATGACGGTCCGCAAATTGCGCTCGCGGGGCGCGGTGGTGGTCGTCGGTACCTGCCCGGATCTGGGCGTCATCAGGGCCATCCCGCAGCCACTTCGCTCGCTGGCACACGCCCGGGGTTTGCAGCTCGCCCGCGCCCAGGCCGCGGCCGTGAAGTCGGCGGGCGGTATGCCCGTCCCGTTGGCGCATCTGATGGCGCCCCAATTCCGGGCCACACCCGAGGTGATGTTCTCCGCCGACGGCTACCATCCCTCGGCGGCCGCGTACGCGCTGGCGGCCGACGCACTGCTGGTCACGCTTTGCGACGCGCTGGGCGAGAAGATCGACCGCCCCGTCGTTGATCTGCCGGCTCAGTCCAGCCCGACCGAACTCGCCGGTGGCCCCACCCGGCTCGGTGTCGTGTCAATGCTGTTGCGCCGTCCGGCGCCCGCTTCGCCCGCCTCGTCCTGATACCAAGTCGTACCAACCGGTGGGTAGCGACTAGATTCGTGCCTAGCCCGCCCGGTTGAGCCTGCATCCGTTCGCGGCGCGCACGCACCTGGTTTTGAAGCGTTTGGAAAGGTAAAAATCATGCCGGAAGCAGTTATCGTCTCAACCGCCCGCTCGCCGATTGGCCGCGCCATGAAGGGGTCGCTAGTCAGCATGCGGCCCGATGATCTGGCCGTACAGATGGTGCGCGCCGCACTCGACAAGGTGCCCGCGCTGAACCCGCACCAGATCGACGACCTCCTCCTGGGTTGCGGCCAGCCCGCCGGCGAGTCCGGATTCAACATGGCGCGTGCCATCGCCGTCGAACTCGGGTATGACTTCCTGCCCGGCACCACGGTCAATCGGTACTGCTCGTCGTCGCTGCAGACCACGCGGATGGCCTTCCACGCAATCAAGGCCGGCGAAGGCGACGCGTTCATCTCCGCGGGCGTGGAGACCGTGTCCCGGTTCGCCAAGGGCAGCGCCGACTCGTGGCCAGACACCAAGAACCCGCTGTTCGGTGAAGCTCAGGAACGCTCTGTCGCCGGGACCGCGGGCGCTGACGAATGGCACGACCCTCGCGCTGACGGGAACGTCCCCGATATCTACATCGCGATGGGTCAGACCGCGGAAAACGTCGCCCTCATGACCGGCATCAGTCGCGAAGATCAGGACCACTGGGGCGTGCGCAGCCAGAACCGGGCCGAGGAAGCGATCAAGAGCGGGTTTTTCGAGCGCGAGATCTGTCCGGTCACGCTGCCGGACGGCAGCACGGTCAGCACCGACGACGGCCCACGAGCGGGTACCAGCTACGAGAAGATCAGCCAGCTCAAGCCCGTGTTTCGGCCCAACGGCACCGTGACGGCGGGCAATGCCTGCCCACTCAACGACGGAGCCGCGGCCCTGGTAATCACCAGCGACACCAAAGCCAAGGAGCTGGGCCTGACCCCGCTGGCCCGCATTGTCTCCACCGGGGTCAGCGGCCTGTCCCCGGAGATCATGGGCCTGGGCCCGATCGAGGCGTCCAAGCAGGCGCTGCGGCGCGCGCACATGTCGGTTGGCGACATTGATCTGTTCGAGATCAACGAGGCCTTCGCGGTCCAGGTATTGGGTTCAGCCCGCGAACTGGGCATCGACGAGGACAAGCTGAACGTGTCGGGCGGAGCGATCGCGCTGGGCCACCCATTCGGCATGACCGGCGCACGCATCGCCACGACGCTGCTGAACAACCTCAAGACCTACGACAAGACGTTCGGCCTGGAAACCATGTGCGTCGGCGGCGGCCAGGGCATGGCGATGGTGATCGAGCGGCTGAGCTGAGGCCGGCTCATCTCGAGCGCGAACAGACGCAAAAGCCCCCGCACGCTCGGCGTGTCGGGGGCTTTTGCGTCTGTTCGCGAAAATTAGTCGTTCTGGAAGTAGCTGAGCAGACGCAGGATCTCCAGGTACAGCCACACCAGGGTCACGGTCAGGCCGAGGGCGATGCCCCAGGCTGCCTTTTCCGGTGCACCGGCGCGGATCATCTGGTCCGCGGCGTCGAAGTCGATCAGGAAGCTGAACGCCGCGATGCAGATCATGACCAGCGAGAAGATGATCGCAATGGGTCCGCCGCTGCGCAGGCCCAGCCCCTGACCGCCGCCGACACCGAACATGGCCAGCAAGAAGTTGCCGAGCATGAGGAACACGGCGCCGAACAATGCGGCAACCACCATGCGGGTGAACTTGGGCGTCACCCGGATGGCACCGGTTTTGTAGACGACGAGCATGCCGAAGAACACGCCGAAGGTGCCGAGGACGGCCTCCCCGATCATCGTCCCGGCGTTCATCGGCTTGCCCGCGAGGGACACCTGGAACGTCAGCAATAGGGAAATGGCGCCTAGGGCCAGGCCCTCGAGTACCGCGTAGCTCAGCACGATGGCGGGGCTGTCCTGCTTGCGGCCGAACGTGGCGATCATCACCAGCACGAAGCCGCCAAGCGCGCCGATCATTGTCAGCGGACCCGCCAGCTGTGGGCGTTCTACCGACAGGAAGAAGGAAACGACTGCCGATGCCATCAGCACGGCCAGCGTGATGCCGGTCTTGGTGACAACGTCGTCGATCGTCAGGGGGCGTGAAGCCTTGGTCTCCTGATAGGGAGCAGCGTAGGGGTCGGCTTGGTAATACCCCTGCTGCACCTGCGCCGCGCCAGTACCGAATTGCGCGTATCCGCCCCGCCCTTTAGGCAGGGAACGAAAAACCGGGTTGCTAGTCTCCCGCACCGTCGGATCCTCTCTGATGGCTATGGCTTGAGCTGCACGAACACAAAAAAGCTGCTCGGACACAGACTCAACGATCAACGGCCCGTCCGGGTTCCCGGCGGATGTTGTCGTCGGGGATAAACATAAACCCTTACCCGCGAGCAGCGCTGCCCCGGCGACGATCTAGATTGCTGGTCGAGGCTCGGCAGCCCCCTGGGCAGCTTCTTTGGGCTCATGGGCTAGTCAGGCAGGATTCTCAGGAATCTTGCGCGGTCTTCCGGCAGTTATCTCTCCAATATTCTCGCGAATATCTCTGAATGTCTCTCGAAGGAGGCCAGAACGTGGCGAGCGGCGTGACCGGGGAATCCGAAGAGGTCCTGACCCGCGTCGACGGTGGCGTCGGCCGCATCACGCTGAACCGCCCCAAGGCGATCAACTCGCTGAACCAGCGGATGGTTGACACGCTGAGCGCCGTACTTACCCGCTGGGAAGCCGACGATGCGGTGCGCGCGGTGGTGCTGTCCGGCGCCGGGGAGCGCGGATTGTGCGCAGGCGGCGACGTCGTCGCGATCTATCACAGCGCCCGCGATGGAGGCGTTGAGGCACGACGCTTCTGGCGCGACGAGTATCTGCTCAATGGCCACATCGGCCGCTTCGCCAAGCCCTACGTGTCGTTGATGGACGGCATCGTGATGGGCGGCGGCGTCGGCGTTGGTGCGCACGCGAACGTCAGGGTGGTGACCGAAACGTCGAAGATGGCCATGCCCGAGGTCGGCATTGGCTTCATCCCCGATGTCGGCGGGGCGTTTCTGCTGTCTCGGGCGCCCGGCGGGCTTGGCCTGCACGCCGCGCTGACCGGAGCGCCGTTTTCCGGCTCCGACGCCATCGCGATGGGATTCGCCGACCACTACATTCCGCACGACCAACTCGACGCATTCACCCAAGCGATCATCGACGACGGCGTCCCAGCTGCCGTCGCCGCCCATGCCGTCGAGCCACCACCCAGCGAACTTGCCGCACAACGTGTTTGGATTGACAAGTGTTATGCCGGTGACACGGTCGAGGACATCATCGCCGCGCTGCGCGCGCAACGACTCGGGACCTGCACAGAGACGCCGCAAACCTGATCGCCAGCCGCTCCCCCATCGCGCTATCGGTGACGCTGCAGGCGGTGCGTCGCGCCGGAAAACTGAAAACGCTGGAAGATGTTCTGAAGCAGGACTATCGGGTGTCGTCAGCGTCCCTGCGATCGCACGATCTGGTGGAGGGCATCCGCGCGCAACTAGTCGACAAAGATCGCAATCCGAAGTGGTCTCCGGCGACGCTCTCCGCAGTCAGCGCAGCCGATGTTGACGCGTATTTCGCGCCGGTCGACGACGATTTGAGTTTCTAGAAAGGCAGGTTCGGTGACAAACAACTACGAGACCATCCTGGTCGAGCGCGAGGAGCGAGTCGGGATCATCACGCTGAACCGGCCGAAGGCGCTCAATGCGCTCAACAGCCAGGTGATGAACGAAGTAACCAGCGCGGCAACCGAACTGGACCACGATCCCGGCATCGGTGCGATCATCATCACCGGTTCGGCCAAGGCGTTCGCCGCCGGCGCGGACATCAAGGAGATGGCCGACCTGACGTTCGCCGACGCGTTCGGTTCGGACTTCTTCGCCACCTGGGGCAGGCTGGCCGCCGTGCGCACCCCGACGATCGCCGCCGTGGCCGGCCACGCGCTTGGCGGCGGCTGCGAGCTCGCGATGATGTGTGACCTGCTGATCGCCGCCGACACAGCGAAGTTCGGCCAGCCGGAGATCAAACTCGGTGTGCTGCCGGGCATGGGCGGCTCGCAGCGGCTGACCCGGGCCATCGGCAAGGCCAAGGCCATGGACCTCATCCTGACCGGTCGCACGATCGATGCCGCCGAGGCCGAACGAAGCGGCCTGGTTTCGCGGGTGGTGCCGGCCGACGACTTGCTGACCGAGGCCAAAGCCGTCGCGACCACCATCTCGCAGATGTCGCTGTCGGCGGCCCGGATGGCCAAGGAAGCCGTCAACCGGGCCTTCGAATCCACTCTGGCCGAAGGACTTCTCTACGAGCGGCGGCTGTTTCACTCGGCCTTCGCGACCGAGGACCAGTCCGAAGGAATGGCGGCGTTCGTGGAGAAACGCGCTCCCAACTTCACCCACCGGTAGGACGTCTCAATGAGCGACCCAGGTTCTGCGACGACCGCCGCCGGCGACGAATCAACCAGCGCGGCTGGATCGGTTGCCGCCGGCCCTGAGCCCAGCCCCGCGCGTCGCTCACGCTGGGCATCAAAAAGGGCCGAGAATCCCTGGTGGGCACGCCATTACACGTTCACCGGCACGGCGGTCGGCCTGATCTTCATATTTTTCTCGATGACCCCGTCGCTGCTGCCGCGCGGCGCGCTGTTCCAAGGCCTGGTCAGCGGGTGCTCCGGCGCCAGCGGCTATGGGCTGGGCGTCTTCGCCGTCTGGCTTGTCCAATACATGCGCATGAAGGATTCCAGCCCGCCACCCCCGCGCTGGGCGTGGCGGGTGCTGATCCCGGTCGGCGTTGTCGGCATGGTGCTGATGGCGATCTGGTTCCACGTCTGGCAGGACCAGGTGCGCGACCTGATGGGGGTCGAACACCTCGCAGTGGTATGACTACCCTTTCGCGGCAGTCCTTTCGGTGGTGGTGTTGTTCACGCTGGTCGAAATCGGGCAGCTCATCCGCAAACTCGTGCGCTTTCTGGTCGGTCAGGTCGACCGGATCGTGCCATTTCGCCTCTCCGCGACCATCGTGGTGGTCCTGCTCGCGGTGCTGACTGTCACCGTGCTCAACGGGGTTGTGCTCAAGTTCGCGATGCGCACCATGAACAACACCTTCGAATCGGTCAACGACGAGATGACACCCGACAGCTCGCGACCGACAACTCCGCTGCGCTCGGGGGGCCCGGGGTCGTTCGTGTCGTGGGAGTCGCTGGGGCATCAAGGAAGAATCTTTGTGCAGGCCGGCCCGAGGGTCGATCAACTCACCGCATTCAACGGAGCTCCGGCCGTCGAGCCGATCCGGGCTTACGCGGGATTGAACTCCGCGGACGGCATCACGGCGACCGCGGAATTGGCGGCCCGTGAACTTCAGCGCACCGGCGGATTGCAACGCGCCGTCGTCGCGGTCGGCACGACCACCGGCACCGGCTGGATCAACCAGGCCGAAGCCGACTCGCTGGAATACATGTACAACGGCAACACCGCGATCGTGAGCATGCAGTACTCGTTTCTGCCCAGCTGGCTGTCCTTCCTGGTGGACAAGGAAAACGCCCGGCACGCGGGCCAGGCATTATTCGAGGCGGTCGACAAGCTCGTCCGCCATATGCCCGAAGCCCAACGCCCGAAGCTCGTCGTGTTCGGCGAAAGTCTGGGATCGTTCGGCGGCGAGGCGCCCTTCATGAGCCTGAACAACGTCTTGGCGCGCACCGACGGCGCATTGTTCAGCGGGCCGACATTCAACAACACCATCTGGACCGATCTGACCGCCGGCCGCGACGCCCGTTCACCACAGTGGCTGCCGATCTACGACCACGGCAAAAACGTCCGGTTCGTCGCTCGCCCAGGCGATCTGAACCGCCCAGACCCGATGTGGGACCACCCCGGGTGGTGTATTTACAGCACGCCTCCGACCCGATCGCCTGGTGGACTCCCGACCTGCTGTTCAGCAAACCGGACTGGCTGGAAGAGCGGCGGGGCTACGACGTTCTGCCGCAGACGCGCTGGATTCCGGTGGTGACGTTCCTGCAGGTCTCGGCTGACATGGCGGTGGCCGTCAACGTGCCGGACGGGCATGGCCACCACTACGTCGCCGACGTCGCGAACGGCTGGGCAGCGGTGCTGTCTCCGCCGGGCTGGACGCCGGACAAGACTGAACGGCTTCGGCCGTTGCTGCACGCCGATGCATCTGCCGGCGGCTCGAGCGGCTAGCTCCGGCCCGGTATCCAGCCCTAAATCCAACGCTGCCCGCCGGAGCCCGCCTCGACCAGCGCGCCCAGCCGCGGTTTGACCGACTCGTCGGCCAGCTCGGCCAGCACACCTTCCTCCGCCAGCGCGTGGTAGCCGCCGATGACGTCCGTGGCACGGGGCAGGCCAATGTCCAGCAGGGCAGCGGCAGCCAGGCTGGAGGTGTAACCCTCCGAGCACACGATGACCCACTCGACGTCGTCGCCGACGGCCTCGGGCAACCTGGCGTCGCTCGTCGGATCGCAGCGCCATTCCAGGACGTTGCGTTCGATCACCAGCGCGCCCGGCACTCCCCCCTCGCGGAATCGCTGGGCCTGAGGCCGGATGTCGACGAGCACCGCTCCGCGTCGCAGCGCGTCGGGCACCTCGGTGGCGCTAAGGCGGCGATAGCGTCGCCGGGCGGTATTCAAAACGTGGTTGATGCGGCTCATTTCGACCCTTCCGGTTGGTCGGTCAATTCGGTGCGCTGGCGGCGCAATCTGTTGCGCTCGGTGACTTCGTAGTAGGACATCGCCGTCAGCGGTGGCGAGTAGGCATGAACGCTCAGGGTCGGCTGAACGGGCGCGGCCAGGCGGGTAGGTGCCGCCCGCGGCGCCCACACCACGTCGTGCACCCAACCCAGCGGGAACCCGGCCTGATCCCCGGCATCGAGCCGACGACGACGCAATTTCTTTCCATCCCAACGGAATTCATTGAGCGACCCGGACAGCACGGTCAGCGCACCGAGCGAGCCGCCGTGGTCGTGCAATTCGGTCGCGTGACCGGGAACCCAGCTGATCAGCCAGACGTCCAGTTCATCGTCGCCGTGGATGCGGGTGAACCACCGCTCCGATTCCGGCACACCGTCGCCGGGCAGCAGATGGTCGCAACGCCCGCTGAGCACGTCGTCGGCGGCTTGGTCGGTGGCGTGCAGCAGGTCGGGTACCCGCAGCCGGGTGGGTCCCGAGGATGTGGGCGGCATGCTCAGCGGACGGGCAACCGGATGCGTGACAGCAGATACAGACACGAGGAGCTCCAGAGTGGACGGATTGGACAAGCGGCGGCGTTACTAGGGCCGACAACACTCACAAAATCCGAAGCGCTCCATCACGCCGCAAGTGTTGCATAGATTGAAACCGTGCGGTGTTACCCTCGGCAGCCCCGGCGATGGGCCACGGTCCTTCTCACGACCGGATTGGTCGGCTTGTCCGCGACCGCGGGCTGTTCGCATGACGCCGGCACCGTCAAGCCCACGTCCTCGTCGGCACCATCGTCGTCAGCCCGCAGCAGCACGACTTCGGCGCCGCCGGGCGCCATCGGACGCTCCCCTGCTGGAGTGACGACCAGGGTCGATGTCCCCGCGAATTCGACCGAGGAGGAGTATTTCCAGGCCTGTCACGCCGCAAAGGTATGGATGGAAGCCCAGCCCAGGACCGGTGAGTCGTTGTTCGAGCCGTATTTGGCGATGCTTCAGGCGTCGCCTTCCGGCACAGCGGGCAGCTGGAATGCCCGCTGGGCGGAACTCAGCCTGGCCCGGCAGGCGGCGGTGATCACCGCAGCGCAGGCCGCCGCCAACGACGAATGCGGGTAGCGTCCGGCCCCCGCGCCGAACTCCCGCGCAATTGAGATCACGGGTACACGAAACTGTCGCCCCGGCCGTCGGCAGTCCGTTGGGGCGCCCAAAAGCTAAATACCCAGGAACCGTGCGACGGCGGCCGCGTCACGCCGACCTTGCTCGCGTCCGGCCAGCGCTGAAGCGACCCGGCAATCCGGATCCAGCGCATTGGGCCCGAAAGCCGCCAACGAGTCGTCGTCGGCGAACACAGTGAATGTCGAGCCGGGGAAGGCCGCGATCTCGGCAGCCAGCCCAGCACCGAACGGCGCCGGTGCATCGGCACCGGCCGGCACCAGGAGCACGGCCACGGCGCAGTCACGGGCGACGTCCAGATTGACCGAGCTGGCAACCCCGCCGTCCATGTAGCGCCGGCCGCCAATCGTCACCGGCGGCCACGCCCCTGGCACCGCGCAGCTCGCCGCCACCGCGTCGACGAGCCCGACGCCTGATTCCCGATCGAAGACCACCAGTTCGCCGGTAGCGATGTCGATCGCGGTAATGCGCAACTCCCGCTCGGGCCAGTTGTGCGACGGCAGACGTTGCGCAATTACCTGGTGGCGGAGGGCTTCTGAGACGGTATCGGTGCCAGCGGCGACCGCGCCGATGCGGCGCATCTGCTGGCGCGTTTTATCCGCCGACTCTTCGTACGGTTCTTGTAAGACGTCCAGGAAGAGTCCGATGATGGTGTCAATGTCGACGCCGGAATCGATCTCGGCCGACGTCTCGGCGACTTGCCGATCGAAGAGTGCCTCGAGCGCGCAGCCGGTACCGATCTGCGCCGCAACGGCCGAACCGGCCGAGGTGCCGACCAGCACGTCGGAATCCATCAGCAGCCGCGCCGCTACCGGTGAAACCTCGGCGATCCCCCGCAGAATTCCTGTTTCCCAGGCGATTCCGGCTATTCCCCCGCCGGCCAGTACCAGCGCTCGTCGGCTGGACACGTTTAGGTGTTCACGCCGATGTACGCTGCGCCTGCTGAGCATGTGTGCTCAGGTCCTGCTGACGAATCAGATGCTTGGGCGGGTCGGGCAGCACCACACTGCGGGTGATCTGCAACCCGGCGTCGACGTGGACCAACTCCCCCGAGTCGAGCAGCGACCAGCCCGGGTCGTCGTCCATCCGTTCGGTGGCGAACACGACCGACGGGTGAGACTCCAGTTGCTCTGACGTCGCGTGGATTCGCTTGGTGCGCAGATCAAATCCGGAGCGGGAGTCGGCCGGTCGGCGGCGTGGGCCGGTCCAACACGTAGAGCTCATTGGACTCGGGGTAACGCAGCGCCCACATGTCGGTGGCCGTGCAGAGCAAGATGTTGGCCGCGTAGATCGGTGCGTTCGCCGCGAGCCATCTCATGGCGTCGATCAGACCCGCAGTGACGTCGCCTTGAGAAGCACGGATCGAGCCGGTGATCAAGGCGAATACCCGCTCGGAATCGGTCTGCCCCAAAACCAAATCAGCCGTGCCGATTTCGCGCAGCCGTGCGTCGACGACATCGAGCCCTTCGACCACGCCATTGTGCGCAAAAATCCGGCCGTCCTGCAAAAACGGGTGGGTGTTGTGGACGTCGAGCGCCCCGGTCGTGGCATAGCGGACATGCGCAATGAAGGTCGTGCCGGTCAGGTGGTGGGCTTCGGTGGCGAAGTCCGCATCCTGCCATGCCGCTATCGGCTCCTTGTGCAGCTGGGGCTGGCCGTGCTCGTCGAAGAGACCCAAGCCCGTACCGTCCGGGTTCCTCCTACTTTGCTCGGCCAGGCTGTCCGGCGCATCGAGCAGCCAAAAGGTCGCGGGAACGACCTTGGTCCCAGCGTGCAAGCCAAAGAGTCGACACATGACGTCGACCGTAGCGAAGTCAGCCAGTCAGCCCGTCAGCGCGTCGGCCAGGTCGCTCAACGCCAGCCGCGCGTAGCCCTTCCAGATCCTGGCGAACACCGGCAATGCCCACGCCGTCAGGACCGACTTGCGGTGGATGGTCCAGCGCCAGGTGACCTCGCTGGCGCCGTCGGCCGGTGTGAATATCCATTCGCCCGCGACGTGGTCAACCAGAACCGTCATGGGGCCCCTGACCTTCGTCAGCAGGTAGCCGAACGATCGCGGTGGGTCGACGCTGGTCAGCTCCTCACGCATGCTGCCGCCACCGGCCAGGAACACGGTTCGGGTCTGGCCCGCGGCGTCCCACGCTCCGGTCTGGTCGCGCACTTCCTTGATCGGCGGAATCGGCCCGTGCCAGCGCCTGAACAGGTCTGGAAGCGGCATCGGCAGCGTTCGGTGGAAGGCGTCCTCCACAGGGACGGCGATGACCAGCGATTGTTCGACGACAAGGGGCTGCGACATAGGCCTTCAGCTATCCGCGCGCAAGCTCGGGGCGGCCCGGCCGGTGATGAGCGGCAGGTCAAAGAAGCTTTGAATGCCTGGCGGTGCGGCACATGTCGCGGGGATCGCGTTCACGCAGTGTGCCGCGGTGGCAACGATCCCCGGGTTGCTTTGCAGCCCCGCTTCGACCGTCTCGGGCTGCCATCCCTTGATCGTCACGAACGTGTCCGGGTTTCCGCGCACCTCAACCTCATAGCGCTCCCCCGCCGGCCCGAACGACCAAGGCGGATCGAGGTTTTCCTCACCCATCAACCAATTCACCGTCACCCGCACCACCACGGTGTCACCGACCAGCGCCTCCCAGTGGAAGCGCCGCCCGGCTACCTGCCCGGGTTCGATCGCACCGATGGGCGAGTCGATCGGCGCGGTAGCGACCGCAATCTCTTGCGTCGAGCGGATTTCCGGGCCGGCAGCGAAGCCCAACCGGTCGACACACAGCCGGACCGACTGGCGGAAGCCACCGTCGAGCAGCTTCTGCATTGGCCCGGTCAACGCGCTGTCCGGTGTGCCGCCAAAACCCATCACGTGGCGCAGGACGTCTGGCGCGGCGTACGTTCGGAGGTCGGAAAACTCCTCCGCGCGAACAAAAGTCACCCCCGTGGACATCACCGACAGCAGCAGAGGGAACAGCTCCGTCGCCGCGCCGGGTCCGATGCCCGCGCCGTGCAGCGTCACATTGCCGGCCCACGCCGCGGCTTCCAGCGGCCCGGCCTCCTTCTCGCCCGGATAGAACCAGCCGACCGGGGTGACGACGTTCTTACCCGAGCGCAGCAGGGCGGCCACTTCCTCGACGTTGGGCATCAACGGTGCGTAGATCACCGCGTCCGCATCGAGGGCGAGCACTTCGTCGATGCTGTTGGTCGCCAATACCCCAAGCGGGGAGGTACCGACGATCTCTCCGACGTCTTTTCCGCTTTTGGCCTCGGAATGCACCCAGCAGCCAACAAGTTCGAGTTCAGGATGTTCCAACACACCTTTGATGGCCGCCACGCCAACCGACCCGGTGGCCCACTGAATGACCCGAAAGACCCGCAGGCTCATGAAAACGTTCTACACCATCGGAGTAGGCGCCCAACCCGTCGGGAAGACGCCGTCCAAAACCCCACGTACGCGGACTGCGTGGCCTTAGGATGCACTGGTCTTAATCGCTACCCCTAGCGTTTAACGGCACGGCGGTGTGGGCTGCCGCGACTGAGCGGGAGGTGCGGATGCCGTTTGTCATCGCAGCACCGGAGATAATGGCGTCGGCGGCTTCGGATCTGGCCGGTATTGCCTCCGGGCTCAGTGAGGCCGCCGCGGCAGCGGCTCCAGCCACCGCGGTGTTGCCCGCGGCCGGTGACGAAGTGTCAGTGGCGATCGCCTCGCTGTTTTCCGGCCATGCCCGGGCCTATCAGTCACTGAGCGCCGAGGCGGCGACCTTCCACCAGCAGTTCCTTCAGGCGTTGACCGGAGCCGGGGTTTCCTATGCGGCCGCCGAGGCAGCCAACGCCCCCCTGATGCAGACCGTGCAGAACGAAGCGCTGAGCGCGGTGAACGCGCCAACCGAATTCTTGCTGGGTCGCCCGCTGATCGGTAACGGCACCAACGGGGCGGCGATGAGCGGACAAAACGGCGGCCCCGGCGGACTTTTGTTCGGCAACGGCGGCAACGGCGGGTCCGGGGCACCCGGAAAGGCCGGGGGCGCTGGCGGCAGCGCGGGGCTGTTCGGCAACGGCGGCAGCGGCGGAGCCGGCGGCGGCGGCAGCACGGGCACCCTGGGCTCGGTGGGCGGTAGCGGCGGCAACGGCGGCGCCGGCGGTAGCGGCGGAATGTTGTTCGGTAACGGCGGTTCCGGAGGCGCGGGCGGTGCCGGCGGAAACGGCGGCCCCGGCATGGCTGCTGCGACCGGTGCGACCGGCGGCACCGGCGGCAACGGCGGCGGCGGCGGCATGGGTGGGGCCGGCGGCCAAGGATCGGCATTCAACGGCCACGTGGGGGCCCAGGGCGCCGGTGGCCAGGGCGGAAACGGCGGGGTCGGCGGCCAGGGTGGCACCGGCGCTGCGGGTGTCGATAACAGCGCCAAAGCCGGGGCGGCCGGAGGCACCGGATACACCGGTGGCACGGGTGGCACCGGCGGGAACGCCGGCGCCGGCGGCAGCGGCTTGGGCGGCCAGGCCGCCTCGGGTTCCGCGGGCAGCGGCGGCACCGGTGGGACGGGCGGCACCGGCGGCCAGGGCGGTCTCGGCAACACCGGCACCGAGGGCGCCGCGGGGGGTGACGGCGGCACGGGCGGAGTGGGCGGCCAGGCCGGCTCCGGCGGCGGCGGACAGCAAGGTGCGGGCGGGCTAGGTGGCAACGGCGGCGTGGGTGGCACCGGCGGCCAAGGTTCGGCGGGCACCGACAACAGCGCCAACCTCGGGGCGGTCGGCGGTCAAGGTGGCACCGGAGGCACCGGCGGCACCGGCGGGGACGCCGGCCTTGGCGGCAGCGGTCTCGGCGGTACCGGCGCATCCGGCACGGCCGGCAACGGCGGCACAGGCGGGGTCGGCGGCACCGGCGGCAACGCCGGGGCGGGCAGCCAAGGCGCTAGCGGCGGCGGGACCGGTATCCGGGGCGCGACCGGCGGCACCGGCGGCACGGGTGGGGCAGGCGGGCAGGCCGGATCAGGCGGCGGCGGTCAGCAAGGTGCCGGCGGGCAAGGGGGCAACGGCGGCGGCGGGGGCACCGGCGGCCAGGGCGGCGCGGGCACCGACAACAGCGCCAGTCCCGGGTTGGTCGGCGGTCAAGGCGGCACGGGCGGCATCGGGGGTAGCGGCGGGACCGCTGGCATTGGCGGCAGCGGCCTCGGCGGCACCGCCGCCTCTGGCAGCGCCGGCAGCGGTGGCACCGGCGGCGAAGGCGGCACCGGCGGCAGCGGTGGATTCGGCGGCACCCCCGCCTCCGATAGCGCCGGGGACGGTGGCGCTGGCGGCAACGGCGGAGCCGGCGGCCAAGGCGGCGGCGGCAGCACAGGTGCGGTCGGCGGCGGCACCGGCAGCCAGGGCGCAGCCGGCGGTACCGGTGGCGCCGGTGGGACCGGCGGGCAGGCCGGGTCAGGCGGCGGCGGTCAGCAAGGTGCGGGCGGGCAAGGGGGCAACGGCGGCGGCGGCGGCACCGGCGGCCAGGGCGGCGCGGGCACCGACAACAGCGCCAATCCCGAGGTGGCCGGCGGTACGGGTGGCACCGGCGGGGTTGGGGGCACCGGCGGCGACGCCGGTACTGGCGGGGCCGGCTCCACTGTGGGCACTTCCGGTGCCGCGGGCGCCGGTGGGCAGGGCGGCCTCGGCGGCGTGGGCGGCGCCGGCGGGGCGGGAAGTAGCGGCGGCAACGGCGGCAACGGTGGCGCCGCCGGGATCGGCGGTGCAGCCGGAATCGGCGGCACCAACGGAGACGGTGGCCAAGGCGGTGCTGGTGGCCAGGGCGGCGTGGGCGGGGTCGGCGCCGCGGGCAGCACGGGTAACACCGGCCAAACGGGCGGCTCCGGCGGTCAGGGCGGCGACGGCGGCACGGGCGGCCAGGCCGGCGACGGCGCCGGTGCTCTTGGTACCGCGGGCGCCGGTGGCAACGCGGGTGTCGGCGGCGCCGGAGCCAACGGCGGGGTTGGTGGCAGCTCGGGCAACGGCGGTGCAGGCGGCACCGGCGGCAACGGTGGCGCAGGCGGCAACGGTGGGGCGGCCACCGGTAGCGGCGCCGGAGGGAACGGCGGCGACGGCGGCGATGCCGGCGCGGGTGGGAGCGGCGGCCTTCCCGGCGTCGGCGGCGTCGCCGGCGGCAGTGGCGGCACCGGCGGCAATGGCGGCGCAGGCGGCCTAGGCGCTAGCGGGGGCGCGGGCGCCAACGGCGGTGACGGCGGCAACGGCGGCAGCGGCGGCGCGGGCGGAAGCCCCGGTCAAACCGTCAGCAAACAAGTCGCCGCGGACAACAACGTCTTCTATGGCAGCGGCGGCAATGGTGGCGCCGGCGGCGCCGGCGGCGCGGGCGGCACCGGCACCGATGGCGCGCCTGGCGATAACCCGGGCCTTGTCGGCGGCAACGGCGGCAGCGGCGGCCAAGGTGGTCAAGGCGGCGCGGCTAACCAGCCCACGACAAATCACGGCTTGTTCGGATCCAACGGCGACGGCGGTCCGGGCGGTAACGGCGGCGGCGGTGGCACCGGCGGCAACGGCGGCACCGGCATCAGCACCGTTGGTGGGGACGGCGGCGGCGGCGGCAACGGCGGCACGGCCGGTGCGGGCGGAGCGCCGGGCAACGGCTCCGATTCCGCACCCGCGAACGAAGCGTTTCCCATTGGCACCGGGGGCACCGGCGGGACGGGCGGCGCGGCCGGCGCGGGTGGCACCGGCGGACAAGGTGCCAACAGCTGCAACGGCGGCCAAGGTGGCAACGGTGGCCAAGGTGGCACGGCCGGCGGCGGCGGTAGTGGTGTTGGCACCTTCAACGTCCAGGGCGACAACGGCGGGGATGGCGGCGCCGGCGGCACCGGCGGCAACGGCGGCACAGGTGGTACCGGCGGAGTCGGGGCCAACGGCGGAACGGGTGGCAACGCGGGCCAGGGGGGCGACGGCGCGAACGCCGGTAACGGCGGCGCCGCCCAGACGACCGGCGTCGGGGGTTACGGCGGCGAAGGCGGCACCGGCGGCGACGGCGGCAAGGCTGGGGCCGTGGGCGGCGGCGGTGTCGCGGGCGCCGGGGGTTTCGCGGGCGCCGGCGGAACGGGCGCCAACGGTGGCGACGGTGGCAACGGTGGCAACGGCGCCAGCGGCGGCCCAGACGGCACCTTCGGCACCAACGGTGCCGGCGGAATCGGCGGTACCGGCACCACCTTCGGCGGCAATACCGGTAGCACCGGCACCCCCGGCGCTACCGGCGGCACGGGTGTCAGCGCCCTGTTGAACGCATCCGTACCACTGACCATGACCAACACGACGAATCCGGTTGTTTACATCTCGATAGACGGCGGACCGATGATTCCCGTGGAGGTCGACACGGGATCCACCGGCCTTGTTATCGAAAGTCAAGCCCTGCAAGGGCAAACCCTCGGCGCCGCCATCGGATCCGGTTCGGCGGGTTACGCCGGTGGACTCACGTACAACTACACGACCTATCAGGCCACGGTGGGTTTCGGAAATGGAATCGTCACCGCGCCAACGGGAGTCAACGTTGTCAGCGGATCGGCGGCACAGTCCTATTTCGCCGGCTACGGCGTCGAAGGCGTGTTGGGCATTGGGCCCAACAACGGGTTCCCGGGTACCAGCACGGTGGTCACGGCGCTGCCGGGCCTGCTCAACAATGGTGTGCTCATCAACGAACCCCAGGGCGTACTGGAATTCGGTCCCAACCCGTTACCCGGTGGAGCGTCGGTTACCGGAGCGCCGATCACCACCGTGGACGTACAGATCAATCACGGTTCTCTGCAAAACGTTCCGGTGATGGTCGATTCCGGAGGTCTGTATGGAACCATCCCGTCATCGGTACTCGGGACCGGCCAGGTCTCCGGAAACGTGCCGTCTGGAACAGTCATTTCGGTCTACACCAGCGACGGTCAGACGCTGCTGTATTCGTACACCACGACAGGGACGAACAGCCCAGCCATCACGTCAGGCGGCAGGATGGAAACCGGGTTCGAACCGTTCGCGCAGCAACCGGTGTACATCGGGTACAGCCCCAGCGGTACCGGGATGATGACCTTCGATGCCTGACGCGCAGGCAGTCGGGTTCAGTCGCGCGCCTCGATCACCTGGTAGGCATCGTCGGCGTAGCGAGCGCGGATGGTCTTCTTGTCGTACTTCCCGACGCTGGTGCGCGGAACCTCGTCGACAAAGGCCCACCGTTCGGGGAGCCACCATCGAACAACCTTGTCCGCCAAAAATACTCGCAGCTCGCTGGCGCTGACCGACGCACCTTCGTTGAGAACGACGACGGCTAGCGGCCGTTCCTGCCAGCGGTCGTCGGGAACTCCGACGACCGCCGCCTCGAGCACGCCCGGATGTGCGAACAGGCAATTCTCCAACTCGACCGAGGAGATCCATTCACCACCGGACTTGATGACATCTTTAGCTCGGTCGGTCAGGGTGAGGAAGCCCCGCTCGTCGATGCGGCCGACATCGCCGCTGCGCAACCAACCCGATTCGAACTCGGACTCATCGCGCCCCCGGTAATACGAGCCGGCGATCCACGGACCGCGAACCTCCACCTCACCTACGGCGTTGCCGTCGGTGGGCAGCACTTGGCCATCGTCGTCGACGATCCGCAACTCCACACCGCACACCGGCTGCCCCTGGGTCCCGCGGAATGCCCAATGCTGTTCCTCCGGGGTTCCCGGTGGCGGCCACGCCATGGTGCCAAGTGGCGACGTTTCCGTCATGCCCCACAGCTGGCGAATCTGTACATTGTGATTGTCTTCGAAGGCGCGCATCAGCGACACCGGAACGGCCGAGCCGGCGCAGACCACCCGTCGCAGCGACGAGATGTCGTGGCCTGGTTCTTTCTCCATGCAGTGCAGGATGCCGTTCCAGATAGTCGGCACCGCGCCGGCAACCGTGGGACGCAGCGTTTCGACCATGTCGATCAGCGAGCGTGGGTCTAGGCGGCAATCGGGCAGCACCAAGTCGGCACCTGCCATCAACGCGGCATACGGGAACCCCCACCCGTTGGCATGGAACATCGGCACGATCGGCAGCACGCTGTCGCTGGACCCGAGTCCATAGCCGTTGGCTGTACACGCCGCCATGGTGTGCAAGTAGCTCGAACGGTGGCTGTAGACCACGCCTTTGGGGTTGCCGGTGGTCCCGCTGGTGTAACACATTGCGGCCGCCGAGTTCTCGTCGATATTCGGCCAGTCGAACTCCGTCGGCTGGCCGTCGATCGTCTCGGCGTAGCGCAGTACGGTCTTGCCCGAATCTTGCAGCGGCGCCAAGTCTCCCTCGCCGACGGCGATCACCGTGTGCACGGTGTCCATGGCTGGCAGCATCGGCCCCAGCAATTCGGCCAACGACATGTCAACCAGGACGACCTGATCTTCGGCGTCGTTGGCAATGTAGGCGACCTGCTCGGAGAAGAGCCGGATATTGAGGGTGTGCAGGACCGCGCCCATCGACGGCACCGCCAAATAAGTTGTTAAGTGTTCGGCGTTGTTCCACATGAACGTCGCGACGCGCTGGTCTCCGGTGATGCCGATGCCGCGTAACGCGTTCGCCAGTTGGGCGGCCCGCTGGCCCACGTCGTGGTAGCTGCTGTGCCGGTAGCCGGTGCTTGTCGCGGTGCTGACCGTCCGCGCGCCGTGCACACCGCAGCCGTGCCGCATTATTGCGGCGATCGTCAACGGGAAATCCTGCATCGTGCTGTACATCGTTGTACCGCCTTAGCGTCTCGGCGCAACATCGCCTTCGTGTCCGGTGGGGCGAATGCTATCGCCGCACGGAACCGTTAGGAACGGGTTCCCCCGAGAAGGCTTTACTAGTCCGGAGTTTATCCGGACCCAAACCGGATACCCGGTCGCGCGGCTAGGCGAGTGCGGGCTCGTACCGCAGCAGCAGCTCGGGTAGACCCCAGTGCGACGACGCGTCGCTGTGGTACACCGCGCTCTCGATGGCCAGTGGGCCCGAAAGAGTGGCCGCGGCAATCGGTGCAACGGTGACCGTGCCGGAGTAGTCGGCGATGTACAGGCAATTTCCGTCCGTACTTTCGACCACGCAGGACGGCTGCATTCCGACGCCGAGTGTGCCGATGACGTCAAAGGTAAGCGTGGACAGCACCGTGACGCTGTCGTTTGTGACCAGGTACGCGCGCTCACCGTCGCCGCTCAGCGTCAGGCCAGTGAGGATGCCACCCATCTCGCCGATCTTGCGCGTATTGGTGATCGTGTTGGTGCGAGTGTCGATGACGTCGACGACCGCGCCTAATTCGGCGGCATAGCTGGCCACGTAGGCGGCGGTGCCGTCGGGACTGAGGGCGATGTCACGGATGGGCAAACCGATATAGACGGTGTCGATGACGCGCAAGCCCGAGAGGCCACCGTCTGATCCGCTGGACTTCTTCGAGTTCTTCCGGTGCCAGCGGGAGCCTGCATGGCCCGTTTCCTGGTCGGACGCCTCGGCTGTGCCGATCACGACGACCTGGCCGCCGGCCGCCCCGTTGGTGCCGACGTAGATGCGACTGCCATCGGAACTGACTCGCACAGATTCGGTGGTGGTACCCGGCGCATTAAACAGGTCTGAAAGGTGCGCGACGTCGATCACCTCGACGCGGTCCGTCGTGGTGTCGAGAACCGCGACGTCAGCCCCGCGAGCGCCATTCCGGCTGGCGTAAACGTGCTTTCCGTCGGGGCTCACCACGAGGTCGCTCACACTGAGGGCCAGCGGGTGAGTCGCAATAACCGTGTTGGTTGACATGTCGATGACCCCGATCGCGTCGTACGCCGCTGACACGATGCTGACGTACGCACGGTTGGCGTCCTCGCTGCCCACCGCGATCGCGAACGGCTCGTTGACGCCGGTCACGGTCTCCAAAACCCGATAGGTGTTGGTGTCAATAACCGAGACACTGTCTCGGCCATAGTTGGTCACCATCAAACGCGTGCCGTCATGGCTGGCGGCGATACTGCTGATCGGACCGTTGTTCACGGCAATCTCAACCGAGACGGTGCCCGAAGCAACCTCTCGGACTCGATCGTCCTGTCGGCTGTTTAGAAAGTTCACGTTGGCCCCCCAATTGGTGTTCGTCGGACTTGCTGTTCGTCGGATCCCCGCGCGGACACCTAGGGTCGGTCAGAATCGAGCGAATCCCGTCCAAAGGCGCTGTTGTACCCGCTTTGCACAAATTCTACCGGCCGAATTTCGGCATAAAAGTTTCCAAATTCGGCGCTGTTGCCTAGATCACGCCATCGCCTCAGGCTATGCACAGGCTGGAATTTACCGGCGGCCTGCCGGATACTCTATGGCGAACGGGTACAGGGCGTTTCAGCAGCATTTTTCGCGCTGTGGCAACCGATCAAATCGGCCGGATGCGCGCCTTCCCTAATAGGGAATTGTCAGAATTATAAGCGAAAGAGGTAAATGTCACACGGGCCGTCTCACAACGCGTCGTGATTGCGCTCCCCTGTTCTGATACGGACCACACTTTCGACCGGGGAGACCCAGACCTTGCCGTCGCCGATCTTCCCCGTGCGGGCGGCTCCGACGATGGCGTCGACGACTCGCTGCACAAACTCGTCGTCGACGACCACGTCAATTCGGGCCTTCGGAACGAAATCGACGGCGTATTCGGCCCCGCGGTAGACCTCGGTATGCCCTCGCTGCCTGCCGTACCCCTGGACTTCGGTGAAAGTCATACCCAGCACACCGGCAACCTCGACGGCGTGCTTGACGTCATCGATTGTGGATGGCTTGATGATAGCGGTGATCAGCTTCATGGCGATTAATCATCCACTGGCTCAGCAGGTTCGGAGTCCGGTTTCGCGGCACGCGGCGGCTTTGGCCGATCGGCTCGCCCGCTCGTCGTAATGAGCGATTCGTCCGGGTAAGCCTCTTCGTCGTGCACGCCCAGGTCGCCGGATTCCAAGACCTCGTCGGGCAACCGCAACTTCATAAACAGGCCAAGGACTTTCAGGATGACGAACGTGACGAGGCCATCCCAGACGATGACCGTGGCCGCGGCACCAGCCTGGATCAGTATCTGTTTGGGATGATGGCCGTACAGCCAACCCGCGGTGGTCACATCCGTCCCGGTCGTGCCGCCCAGGTACTCGACGATCTTCGGATCGGCGAGTACGCCCACCAGCAGCCCACCCGCCAAACCCGCCACACCATGCGTGTGGAACACACCCAGGGTGTCGTCGACCTTCTTGAATGGCTTGGTTTTACCGAGGTAATTCCAGGAGAACCAGACCAACGTCGAGGCAACGACACCGATGATGATCGCGCCGAAGCTGTTGACAAAGCCGGCCGCCGGAGTGATGGCGACAAGCCCGGTGATCATGCCGTTGATGGCGCCTAGGAATGTGGGCTTGCGTTGCTTGCTCAGGAAGAGGTCCCAGATCACCCAGGTGAGCAACGCGACGGCGGTGGTGAGGTTCGTGTTCAGCACCGCCAGCGACGCGTCGGCACCCGCGAAATACGGGTCACCACCGTTGAACCCGTTCCAGCCCAGCCACAGGACGCCGGCGCCGACCGCGGCCAGGGGAAGGTTGTTCGGCACGGCGTGCTCCCGGTCACGCTTCAGCCGTGGACCGATCACCGCGGCGGCGACGAATCCGCTTGTCCCGGCGGCGAGGTGAATCACGTAGCCGCCGCTGTAGTCCAAGGCGCCGGCCGCCGCCCACCAGCCGCCGCCCCACAACAGGAACGCGTTGACCGAGTAGGCGAACGTCGACCACAGCGGTACGAAGATCAGCCACACCTTGAAGCTGATCCGGCCGATAACGCTGCCGAGAAACAGCAGCGGGGTGATGCCGGCGAACACGAACTGGAAGTACGCCAGCGTGGTTTCCGGGAAGCGGAAGGACGGCATAGTGCCGTCCAACGATGGGATCCAGGCTATCTGTTGGTTGTTGCTGCTCAGGATCGTATGAGGAATCCCGACCGCCGCCCGCAAGATGCCCGGGCCCAGCTTCAGCGGCTCGCCGAAGCCCATCTTGAAGCCCCACAACACCCACACGACCAGGACCAGTGAAAAGCCAGTGAAGGCCATCAACATGGTGTTGACGGCCCACTTCTTCTGAACGATTCCGGCATAGAGAACGGCTATGCCGGGGATGCTCATAAGACCGACCAGAGTGGCCGCCACTAACTGCCAGGCGTTGTCTCCGGGATTCAGCCAATCGGGATAAGGCAACATGGTTCAGACACACCCCAATTCGAGCCGGCGGGCTTATTGGAATCAGCTGCAGTGCATATCAAGCCGTGACGTGACGAAGCGTCGAATAGCAATGTTTCGGCAGCATTTCCGAGGGTTTAAATATTGATTTCACTAGCCGGCCACACGGCGCGTGCCGTGAAGTTTCAAACCCATCTAGCTGCATCTTTGCGCCCAGTCAGCAATCGCCGTGCAAACGACTCTGGCCGCAGGAACCATCACTAAATTGAGAATTAGCTGACGACTTCCTCCGATTTAGCTGGACAAACCCTGGAAACTATTTGTGGAAATGCTGGGATACCAGTGACCGATGCCCAAATTTGCTGCCGAGCGTACCTTTTTGCTTCTCACGTGAGCGTAATACGGGCGATATCAGCACATCCCGTATCCGATACCGCAATGGCGCCACCACCACATTAGCTTGCCGTACAGATCACCATCACACGCGGCTAGCTGAACTGAGTGCGCGGGCGAGCCAGGGCCACACCGTCGACAATGATGTCGAGCTTCTCGTTGTAGAACGCCACCAGGCCTGCGATCGGGCCGACGGCGGGCAACGGGTAGTGGTACGTCCATGCAAGGTCGGGATGCACGGTTTCGCCGATGCGCACCGACCAATACCCCGACGTCACCCCTTTGTACGGACATAGCGTCTGCGTCTCGCTTGGTTCCAGATGTTCGAAGTCGAATATCGGTCGGATCGATGTAATACCTGGTGGGTAAACCGGTTTCGAAGAGGAGCACCGGGGTTTGGGTGTCGGCGAGCGGGACGCCGTCCAGCTCGACCCGAACGTGCCGATGCGAGCGCAGCGCGTCGACCCGCGAATAGGGATTGCGCGGGTGGCCGTAGATCGGCTCGTCTTCCTCGAACCAGCGCAGAGGTTCCCATTCGAATCGCACGGTGCCGGCGACGGGGCTGTCGCCGTCTGACGTCGAACACCCGCGCAGCCGACTGGTGGGTCTGGCCGGCGCCGACCAGGGAGTGCAGCCGCGACGGGCCGAGCTGCACCTTCTGCGGATGGTTCTCGTCGCGCAGGAATTCGGTGCGGACATCCGCCAGCGGCACGTAATACGCTGGGTAGTAGGGGATTTCCCACACGTAACGGGCCGCGATGGTGTCGAAGACCAGCTCGTGGCCGAGATAGCCGCGGACCCGACGGGGCGCGGGCTCGATGCGCCCGCGGGTGGCGGCCATTTCGGGATAGTCACGCTCTGTGGTCATGGGTGCCTATTGGTTCTTGGAGGCCAGGCCGGCCGGTGCGTGGCCGATCGCTTTATGGATTGCCTCGGCCAGCGCCAGGGCGCTCTCCTCGGTGAGTTCGAGAGCCACCCGCGCCGACGGGCCGAGCTCCGGGTTGATCACGTCGATGTTGACCGTGTGGGTGTACGGCGCATGCACCGCGTGATCGACGTACACCGTCGCGCGGTCGGCGCCGAACCATCCCGTCGGGCCCTTGCCGCTGCCGTCGATCTCGACGTGCTCGGTGAGATATGTGCACATGGCTGCCGGACCTAGCCTTTCAGATGGGAAGTGAAGAACTCGCCGATGTGCCGCCAGCCGTCCACCGCCGCCTCCGGCCGGTACGCCGGCCGGTCGACGGAAAAGAAGGCGTGGCCCGCGCCGTCGTAGGAATGGAATTCGTGCGGCTTGCCCAGCTTGGTCAGCTCGGCATCCAACGTGGCCACCGCGGCGGGCGTCGGGAATTGGTCGTCGGCCCCGAACAGGCCCAGCAGCGGGCAGCTCAGGTTGGGCGCCAGGTGCAGGATCGGTTGCATGGCCTTGGGCAGTCCCTCCCGGGAATCCGCGACGACGTGCCCGCCGTAGCAGTCCACCGCGGCGTCGAACGGCAGCGAACACGCCGCCAGGTAGGCGTGCCGCCCGCCCGAGCAGTGCCCGATGACGCCGAACTTCCCGTTGGCGCCCGGCAATGTGCGCAAGTACTCCACGGCGCCTGCGACATCGCCGACCAGGCGATCATCCGGCACCCCGCCCTTCGCCCGCGCCGCCGCCGCGGCGTCGTCGGGTGAGGCGCCGGGCGCGTCGCGCGAATAAAGGTTCGGGGCCACTACGTGGTAACCGTCGACGGCGAGGCGCCGGGCGAATTCTTTGGTCTCCCGGTCGTAGCCGGGCATGTGGTGGATCCAAACTATTCCGCCGCGCGACCCGTCTGCGAGCGGCGTCGCGAGGTAGGCCTCGATTTCGTCGCCGCCGTGGCCGGTGATTGTGATCGTCTCCGCGCGAATGGCATCTGGACTGACAGCGGTCATCGCGATGCTCCTTGGCTTGGCCGCAAAAGAGGTGCGGAGCGCGTGCGGCTCGTCCGGTTCGCCCCGCCGCACCCAACGTATCGGAACTGCACTGCGCGGCGGTCCAGCCCAGGTCAGCGGATCACGCTCGGCGGTCGCGCACTTTGTAGGTCGAGGGCCACGACTTTCGCGCTTCGTCGCCTGTCAACGGAGTACCGATGCCGCCGACCTTGACGCTGTATGCCTCTTTACCTGGGCCGACCTCGCGATTGGCGTGTTCCTGCGCGAGGTAATACAGCTCATCGATGGTGGCCTCGTCGTACGCGACGAAGGATGTCTCGCGGGCGACGTCGTCGATCCCGGCAAGCATCCGGTCGGGCAGGAATCGCGACGCCAGCGCCGCCAGCCCGAGCAGCGAGAACGGAATGACCCAATAGAAGAGGAAGGACAGCGGGGTCCGGGTGTCGAGAATCGAAGCCTCTGTACCGGCGGGGGCGTGCACCAGCGGAGGGATCGCCGACGACACCGTCATAACCCCCAACGCGGCGACCCAGACCCAGGTCAGCAGCCGCACCACCCCGCCAAACAGCTCGGTCTTGACCACATCGGCAGGTTGTTCGGCTGCGGCGAACTCATGCACGAACGGCTTTCCGGTGAGCACGCTGCTGAGCGCCACCAAGAAGATGCCGGCGTTGCTGAGCGGCAGTGCCCACAGCCCCAGTGCCGACGGGGTGAGCGCGAATGTCAGAACCGTCAGCACCGCGAAGGTCGCGACCGCGCCGAATTCGAGCGTGCGCCCCGGCTTGCCGGTGGCCCGCCCAAGCACAACCGCGACGATGGCGATCACCAAGGCCGCCAGCGCTGCGATGGTGAAAGGAACGTTACCGACGAGCACCCAGTAAACGAGCCACGGCGCAAAACCACTCAGCATGCCCACGGTTGGTCAGTGTAGGAGTGCCGGGTTTTGCGCCGAATCGGCTAGGGGTTTCCGTCCTTGCCGGTCGTCCCGCCAGCCGAGCCGGGGCTGCCGCCGGTGCCCCCGGTACCGAACAACCCTTGGACCGTGGTCTTGCCGTACGTCACCTCGTTGCTGCCACCGGCACGAAGATCGCGCCGGCACCGGGAAGACAGTGGCGACTGGTGAGACCCGCGACCCGGGCACTGGGGACGCCCTGGCTCATATCAAACTCATATAGCGGGATCAGCTAGCCGAAATCGGGTGTGCCCCCAGTCGGACTCGAACCGACACTGTGCGGATTTTAAGTCCGCTGCCTCTGCCAATTGGGCTATGGGGGCCCGGCGGCGAATGTAGCGCGCGCAGGCCGGATTCCGACACTTCACCCCACCGTGATTTCGCCGTCAATCCAAGCGTGCACCACAGCCGCCCGTCGCGTAGTATCCGCGCGCCGTACGTCTTATGGCCGGATTGCCGTCGTATCCAAGATGACACGGTTATGTCGGCCCGTGGGACCTTGTTAAAACTGCCCGCGTCGACGTTAAGAAGCCGTAAACGGAAGTCACCCTAACCCTTTCCGTCGGGAATGTGGTGAGGGGGGAAATTAGCCTTACGCCAACACACAGTGCCCCGTATGCCAATGCACAGGGTCGGCCCAACGCAGGGTTTCGACAGGTCCACACAGTAGGAGCAGCAGATGTCAGTTCTGAAAACAATTCCTGAAGAGTTGATCGCCGCGGCGTCGCAGCTCGAGGGGCTCGCCACCTCACTGACTACGCAGACCGCCGGTGCGGCCGCGCCGACGACGGCCGTCGCACCGGCCGCAGCGGATTCGGTGTCCACCCTGCAATCGGCCGTCTACTCGTCGTACGGCAGCTGGTACCAGTCAGATCGCGGCCGAGGCCCAAGCGGTTCAGCAGCAGATCGTCTCCACCCTGGGGATCAACTCGAGCAGCTACACGGCTTCCGAGGCGTCCAACGCTCTCGCCGCCCAGGATCCGTTCTCCGGCATCGAGAACGCGTTCAACAACATCGCCATCTTCCTCGGTGGCCCCGGCAACAGCCTCGGTGGCAACCCGTTCGGCACGTCCAGCAACGCGGCCAACTTGATCAGCTTCGAGAGTGGCAACTGGGCCTCGGCCATGTCGGACTGCCTCGGTATGGCGGGCGGCGGCCTGATCCCGTCAGACGACCTGGCCAACCTGGCCGGCACGCCGGTGACAGCGCGGCCGTGGCCGGCGCCGCAGATGTGGGCCAGATCTCGCCGATGGGCGTGGGCGGCATGGGCATGGGCGGCAGGCATGGGCGCTATGCCGATGGCCGGGCATCGGCCAGGCGACCATGGTCAGCTCGATGTCAACGCCACCGAGCTGGGCGGGGAACGTCACACCGGTGGCAGCCACGAGTGCCGCTACGCCCATCACGACTGGCTGGACCGGCGCGGCACCGAGCGCCGGCGCGCCGATTGCAGCCATGCCCGGCATGCCGGGTGCGGGTGCTGGGCGGGGTTCCGCCCTGGGTGCACCGCGCTACGGCGTCAAGCCCATCGTCATGCCGAAGCCGACCGCCGTCTAGGCAGCGGGCACCGACCCGCACCGACACCAAACGACAAGCTGAACTCGGACAAAGGAACGGATACACATGTATTGAATTCGCCGCATTCCCCCCGGAAATCAACTCGGGCCTCCTGTACAGCGGTGCGGGCTCGGGCCCGCTGATGGCCGCCGGAACCGCGTACAACAACCTGGCCGCCGAGCTGAGCACCGCGGCCACCTCGTGGGAGTCGATCGTCTCGAACACTGACCACGGAGAACTGGACGGGTCCGGGTTCGGTGGCTGCCGCAGCAGCAACCGCACCGCACGTGGCCTGGCTCGGCCAAACCGCGGCCGCACTCGAGGCCGCGGGCGCCCAGGCCTACGCGTCGGCGGCCGCCTACGAAGCGGCATTCACCGCAATCGTGCCGCCGCCGGCAATCGCGGCAAACAGGGCGACGCTAGCCGCGCTGGTCGCGACGAACTTCTTGGGCATCAACACGCCGGCGATCGCCGCCAACGAGGCCCTGTACGCCGAGATGTGGGTCCAGGACGCGGTCACGATGTACACCTACTCGGCCGCCTCGGCGGCCGCCACGGCCCTGCAGCCGCTGACGCCTGCGTCGTCTACCGCAAACCCGGGGACCGCGGCGGCCGCGACGGCCGCCGCTACAGTCCAGCCCTTTGGTCTGCAGCTTTTCCAATCCTTACCGCAGAGCGTGCAGAACCTGATCAACTCGGTGGACGGCTTCGTACGGCACCCTGTTCAACGCCAACTTCGTCCAGCAGATCGGTGTGACCGCGGCATGGTTCGTCGGTAACACCATCCCGACCGTGGCGTCGTACGCGACACACGATCGCGGCCGCCGAGGCGGCGGCCCCGGCGGCCGCAGCCAGCCAGGTCGTTCCAGTCGGCGGCGGCATGCTTCCGGCCGGGACCCTGGTGGGTTCCGTCGGATCGGGCGGCGGCATGCTCGGCTCGGGAGCGTCGGGCAGCATGGGCTCGGCAAGCACGGTGGGCAAACTGTCGGTCCCGGAAAGCTGGTCGGGCACGACGGCGGCGACGGAAGCAGAACTCGCCGCGAACACGTCGCCGCTCGCCGGCTCGGGTTGGACCGCAGGCGTCGAGGAGACAGCCGCAACCGGAACCGGGGGCATCGTGCCCGGGATGCCGGGGATGGCAGGTGCCGGCAAGGCTGGTGCCCTCGCCGGTCCGCGGTACGGGTTCAAGCCGATCGTTATGCCGAAACCGGTCGGGGTCTGATCCGGAAAAACGAGGGGGACTTGTCACGCGTTTGAGGCCGGCAGTTAACCCCCAGGCCGTACGCTATCCGTCATGCGGCTAACCACCGCATCGACTGCAACTGCAAAAACTTCCACAGACGCAAAGTTACGAAACAAGGAGAAGGAAATATGGCAACACGTTTTATGACTGACCCGCACGCGATGCGTGCGATGGCTGGCCGGTTTGAGACTCACGCTCAGACGGTCGAGGACGAGGCTCGTCGCATGTGGGCGTCGTCGCAGAACATTTCGGGTGCTGGTTGGAGTGGCACCGCCCAGGCGACGTCTTACGACACCATGGGTCAGATGAACCAGGCGTTCCGCAACATCGTGAACATGCTCCACGGTGTGCGCGACGGCATGCTGCGCGACGCTGGCAACTACGAGCAGCAAGAGCAGGCTTCGCAGCAGATCCTCAGCAGCTAATTCCCGAAACCAACAAACTTACAAATTTAGGAGGGCATGACAATGACTATCAATTACTCGTTCGGCGACGTGGACACCCACGGTGCCACGATTCGCGCTCAGGCCGCATCGCTCGAGCAGGAGCACCAGGCCATCGTTCGCGACGTGCTGGCTGCTGGTGACTTCTGGGGCGGCGCCGGTTCGGTCGCTTGCCAGGAGTTCATCACTCAGCTGGGTCGCAACTTCCAGGTGATCTACGAGCAGGCCAACTCGCACGGCCAGAAGGTGCAGTCCGCCGGTAGCAACATGGCGAGCACCGACAGCGCCGTCGGGTCCAGCTGGGCCTGATCGCACAACGCTCCACAACGACGGGGCCGCACACCGAACGGTGTGCGGCCCCGCTGTTTGTGCTCTGCTGTTTGTGAACCGATGGACCCGTGCGCAGCGTTACCCGGCGACGGGCGAACGCGGTATCAGCGAGGAGCGGAATCCGACCCGCTGAACCGAACCATCGGACTCGCGCCCAACCATGCCGCCCAGCGGCATCTTGGAGACGGTGGGCCCGCTCGCTAGCGAAGGGGCCGCGCCCCACCCGCCCGGCACGGCGTTAGCGTCCATCATGGGTATCGGCGTCGTCATCGAAACCGCGTCGGCCCAACTCGGTGGCACCGACAAGGTGCCCAACGACGCCGCTTGACCCAGCCCGGCCGCGGCTCCCCCGTCCACACCTCCCAAACCGCCAAGCGAGCCCAACCCGGGGATACCGCCCAGAGCTCCCAGTCCGGAGGCGCTCCCGGCGGCTCCGGATATCGAATCCATTCCCGCGACATCGAGTTGCGCGCCGAAGATGTCCAGACCGGTACCGCCGAAGTCGAGACCGAGGCCACCGAAGTCGCTGCCCAGGCCGGAGACATCTCCGGCAAGGCCGCCTACATCGAAAAGCCCGTTAAGAGCGCCGTTATCGCCAAGGCTGGAAAGTATCCCCGTCAGACTCGAGAGGGCACCGGCGGCGCCGGCGGATTTAGCGGTCTTGCCCGATGCACCGGTCAGACTCGACAGCGCGCTGGCAGGAGAGGAAACGCCCGACGCGGCAAGGCCGGAGACGTTGCCGACCGCCGCGGACGACAGCCCCGACCCGGATGCCGATCCAGGCGTCGCCAAATTCTGCAGAGCCTGGGTCACCGCGGACATCAGCTGTGTCGACGACGTCCGGGCTTTGGTACCGAGGGCCTGGACAGCCGCGCCGACCTGCGCGGCCAACCCGTTCGGATTGGTCGTTTCAGGCGGCGACGAGAATGCCGAAACGGCTGATGCAGCAGCCGAACTGGCGGCATAGTTGTACATCGCGGTCGCGTCTTGGGCCCACATTTCGCTGTACTCCGCCTCGGTGACCATGATCGCCGGCGTGTTCTGCCCAAATATGTTGGTCGCGATCAACGTCGCCAGTTGGACCCTGTTGGTCGCGACCAACGGTGGCGGCACCGTCATCGCATAGGCCGACTCGTACGCAGCGGCGGCGGCGGTTGCCTGGGTGGCCGCTTCCTCGCACTGCGCGGCGGTAGCCCTAAGCCACACCAGGTACGGATTGACCGCGGCCTGCATGGCCATCGACGTCGGGCCCGTCCAGGATTCGTCGGTCAGAGCGGAGACAGCGGACTGGCAACCGGCCGCGGTGCTCTGCAGTTCGGCGCCCAGCGACTCCCAGCCCGCCGAGGCAGCCAGCAGCGTCCCAGTCCCCGGACCCAGGTACATCCGGGCGGAGTTGATTTCCGGCGGCAATGCTCCAAAGTCCATCGCCTATCCCTCTCGTTGTTTGAATTTGCTGAGCTGCGTCACAATCGGCTCGCGTCTGCCACCATGTCGGGGGCCCCATGGCCGAGCGGAAGCTGGCGACGGGCCCGATAAACGGCGACGGCGAAGGGGTATCCACCACGGGGCTCGGGCGGGTCTTCGGGTGCGCCGAAATCCGCCGCAGGACATGCCGGCACCGCGTCTGCACCCGAGTACGTCGTCGCCGGCGCGGCGCCGATCATCCGGGCGCCGATGCCACGCAATTCGGCGCCAGGGTTTAGCCCCACCAGGAGCGGTGCATTTGCAAGCCCAATTACCAAATTGATCGAAATCTCCTGAAATTCGTAGCTTTTCGTAACTTACCGGTAACGAGAGGCGGGAGGGCATCGCCTTAAGGCAGTCAGGGAAGGGGTTTATCCGCGAAGGCCGGGGCCGCAGGGCCACGTCGCGTCGCGGTGAGATCCATTAGTGCCCTGATGATTTGGAGAATTCTGCCGCGCGCCCAATAAGCTCTCCAATGCTAACAACGATGGCTTCCAGTATTTTTCGTAATCGGGTTAATCTCAAGCTGGCACATGCGACACATATAAAACACATATTTGTGCCCCTGGCAATTTGAGTCCCGGGACGGGCTTAGATTTGAGAATTCTATGAACTCTGTGACAACATCATTTGAGCTGTAAGAATCCAGGAGCATGACGGCAATGTCGGGATACACGGGTAGCCAGGGGCCGCGGCAGGCAATCCTCGGGCAGCTGCCCCGGATCAATCGACCCGATGGATCACCAATCCGGGTTTTGCTGGTCGACGACGAGCCGGCGCTGACGAACTTGGTCAAGATGGCGTTGCATTACGAAGGCTGGGACGTCGACATCGCCCACAACGGGCGCGACGCCATAGCCAAGTTCGACAAGGGCGGCCCTGACGTGCTCGTCCTCGACATCATGCTGCCCGACGTGGACGGGTTGCGGATTTTGGAACGGGTTCGCGAATCCGACAATTACACGCCCACCCTGTTCCTCACCGCCCGTGATTCGGTGATGGACCGAGTCACCGGGCTGACCGCGGGCGCCGACGACTACATGACCAAGCCGTTCAGCCTCGAAGAGCTGGTCGCTCGACTGCGCGGGTTGCTGCGCCGCGCCACTCAACTGACGCCGCCGGCTGCGGAGACGCTCAGTGTCGGCGATCTACGAGTCGACGCCGCCAGCCGCGAGGTCAGCCGCGACGGCACGCCGATATCGCTTTCCTCGACCGAGTTCGAACTACTTCGCTTCCTGATGCGCAATCCCCGCCGGGCGCTGAGCCGCACCGAAATTCTGGACCGGGTCTGGAATTACGACTTCGCCGGACGCACCAGCATCGTCGACCTCTACATCTCCTACCTGAGGAAGAAGATCGACTCCGGCAGAAAGCCGATGATCCAGACCGTCCGCGGCATCGGATATATGCTGCGGCCACCGGAATGACCCGCGGGTCGAATACGGCATCGGGAGACACTCCGCGGTGGTTCCCCAGTTCGCTGCGTCGCCAGTTGCTCTTTGGCGTATTGGCAGTCGTCACAGTGGTATTGGTGACCGTTGGCGTCGTCTCTGTGCTGAGCTTGCGCGGCTATGTCACGACGATGAACGACGCCGAGGTCGCCAAATCCCTGCACGCGTTCAACAACTCTTATGCCAGATACCGTAATGGCGAGCATAGTTCGGCACATCAAGACACTCCGCCGGTATCACAGGCACTATTGGAGTTCACCGGACAAACCCCGGGAAACGTCATCGCCGTGCTGCGCGACGGGGCCGTGATCGGCTCGGCAGTCTTCTCCGAAGACGAAGCACGACCCGCGCCGGCCGACGTGGTCCGCGCAATCGAGGCCCAATCTTGGCCGGATGCCCCGCCAAAAACCGTAAGACTGGGTAGCCTTGGCTCCTACCGGGTTGACTGCATTTTCGTAGGATCCGATACCCTGATCGTCGGGGTTTCGCTCAACCTCGCCGACCGAATCATCGCCCGCAAAAACATCACCACGGCAGCCCTTGTCGCGGCCGCGCTGGCGGTTACGGCGGGGCTCACAATTTGGGTGGTCGGGTACACACTGCGCCCGCTGCGCCGCGTGGCAGCAACCGCCGCGGAGGTTGCTGCGATGCCACTCACCGGCGACGATCACCGGATCGGCGCGCGAGTGCGCCCGCAGGACACCAATCCGGACAACGAAGTCGGAATCGTCGGACACACGCTGAACCGGTTGCTGGACAACGTCGATAGCGCGCTGGCGCATCGCGCCGAGTCCGACCTGCGGATGCGGCAATTCCTCACCGACGCCAGCCACGAGCTACGAACCCCGCTCGCCGCCATTCAGGGCTATGCCGAACTCACCCGCCAAGACAGCGCGGCGCTGCCGCCGACAACGGAGTACGCGCTGGCCCGCATCGAGTCGGAAGCACGCCGAATGACATCGCTGGTCGACGAGTTGCTGCTGCTCTCCCGGCTGGGCGAAGGCGAAGATCTGCAAAACGATGACGTCGACCTCGCCGATCTCGTCGTCAACGCGGTGAACGACGCCGCGGTGGCCGCGCCCGACCATCATTGGGTCAAGGATCTGCCCGACGAGCCGGTCTGGGTCCGCGGGGATCATGCCCGGCTGCACCAACTCGTCAGCAATCTGCTCAACAACGCGCGAGTGCACACACCGACCGGCGTAACAGTGACCACCGGGATCACCCAGCACCGCAACGGCCCTGACGGCCCGTACGCCGAACTGACCGTTCATGACGACGGCCCCGATATCGATGCGGATGTCCTTCCCCGGCTGTTCGAGCGGTTCGTTCGGGCAGATAAGTCCCGGACCAACGGATCAGGCAACGGACTTGGCCTGGCCATCGTCAGTTCGATCGTCAAGGCCCATCACGGCTCGGTTACCGCCGAATCCGGCAACGGCCGCACAGTATTTCGGGTGCAGATTCCGATGATCGAAAGCCGGATCCCGGACACCGCGTAAGAGAATCCACGGGAAACGCAGCAAAGCCGCAAATGTAGCCGGTCGCAGCGTAAAGAAACCGTTAAGGCGATATCGCCCGGGTCGCCGGCGCGCATAGCCTCGGTCTCATGTCCGTGGTGGTGTATCTCCTGCTGACGCTGGCGGTCTTCGCAGCGCTCGGCTTAACGCTGAAGTTGGGATCGTGAGCGTCGCTAACACTGTTGGTCTGGTCCTTTCCGTTCTGGTCGCGCTGTTGCTTGTTGCGGCCCTGATGTATCCGGAGCGCTTCTAATGAGTGACACAGCAGCGGGTGTGGCGTTCCTCGCTCTCCTCGTCGTCGCATTGGTAGCCGTACATGTGCCGTTCGGTGACTACATGTATCGGGTCTACAGCTCCCAAAAGCACTCACGCGCTGAACGATTCATTTACCGACTCGATCGGCGCCAACCCGGAAGCCGAACAGACCTGGGTGGCGTATGCCCGCAGCCTGCTGGCATTTTCGGCGGTGAGCGTCGTGCTCCTGTTTGTCTTGCAACTAGTGCAGGGCAAACTGCCGCTGCATCTGCACGACCCGCAGACGCCGATGACGGCGGCGCTGGCCTGGAACACCGCCGTCAGCTTCGTGACAAACACCAACTGGCAAAACTATTCCGGCGAATCGACCGATGGCCATCTGGTGCAGATGGCAGGTTTCGCGGTCCAGAACTTTGTGTCCGCCGCGGTTGGCATGGCCGTCGCCATCGCGCTTGTCCGCGGATTTGCCCGCAGTCGCACCGGTGAACTCGGCAACTTCTGGGTGGACCTGACCCGTGGCACGCTGCGCATCCTGCTGCCGATCTCCATCGTCGCCGCCATCGCGCTGATCGCGGGCGGCGCAGTCCAGAACTTCCACCTCAACGACCAAGTGGTCAACACGCTGGCCGGTAGCCCGCAGACCATCCCCGGCGGTCCGGTCGCCAGCCAGGAGGCGATCAAGGAATTCGGTACCAACGGCGGCGGCTTCTACAACGCCAACTCATCGCACCCGTTCGAGAACCCGACCTCGTGGACCAACTGGATCGAGATCTTCCTGCTGCTGGTCATCAGCTTCTCGCTGCCCCGCACCTTCGGCCGCATGGTGAACAGCAAGAAGCAGGGCTACGCGATCGCCGCGATCGTCGGCATCATGGCCGGCTTGAGCGTCACTTTCATGATGTTCTTCCAGTTGCAGCACCACGGCACCGTTCCTACCGCGATCGGCGCCGCTACTGAAGGCACCGAGCAGCGTTTTGGGGTCGCCGACTCCGCGGTCTTCGCCGACGCGACCACGTTGACGTCCACCGGCGCAATCGACTCGGTGCACGACTCCTACACCAGCCTCGGCGGCATGATGCAACTGTTCAACATGCAACTCGGTGAAGTTGCCCCCGGCGGTACCGGCTCAGGTCTCTACGGCATCCTGATCTTGGCGGTGATCACAGTGTTCGTCGCCGGGTTGATGGTCGGCCGGACGCCCGAATACCTCGGGAAGAAGATCACGCCACGCGAAATGAAGCTGGCCGCCGGTTATTTCCTGATCACCCCGCTCATCGCGCTCCTCGGCACCGCCATCGCAATGGCGCTGCCGGGCGAGCGCGCCGCAATGGCAAATAGCGGCCCGCACGGCCTGTCCGAGGTGCTCTATGCGTTCACTTCGGCGGCCAATAACAACGGTTCCGCCTTCGCCGGCCTCTCTGCCAACACCGTGTGGTGGAACACCGCTTTGGGCTTGGCCATGGCGTTCGGCCGATTCCTGCCGATGATTCTGGTTCTCGCACTGGCCGGTTCGCTCGCGCGTCAGGGCATGACGCCTGAGTCGAGTGGCACCCTGCCCACGCACAAGCCTCAGTTCGTAGGCCTGGTGGTCGGTGTGACAGTCATCCTGGTTGCCCTCACCTTTCTGCCCGCGCTGGCGCTCGGGCCGCTCGCCGAAGGGATCCACTGACACCGTGACAACGACAACGACAACGACAACCACCGATTCGGTCACCCAGTCGCACTCCGGGCACACCTCTCCCGAACGACTCCAGGGCGGGTTGCTTGACCCGAAGCTGCTGCTGAAGGCCGTGCCGGGCGCGCTGCAAAAGCTCGATCCGCGGACCCTGTGGCGCAACCCGGTGATGTTCATCGTCGAAATCGGCGCCGTCTGGTCGACGGTGCTCGCGATTGGCGACGACAGCTGGTTCAGCTGGCTCACCGTGTTCTGGCTTTGGCTGACAGTCATTTTCGCCAACCTGGCCGAGGCGGTCGCCGAAGGCCGCGGTAAGGCCCAGGCCGACGCCCTGCGCAGGTCGAAGGCCGACACCGTCGCGAACCGGCTGAAGAACTGGTCACCGGGTCAGGCAGGCGCGTCCGAAGAGGTGGCGGCGCCGTTACTACTTCAGGGCGACTTCGTGGTGGTCACCGCCGGCGAGGTCATCCCGGGTGACGGCGACGTCGTGGAAGGCATTGCCTCTGTTGATGAATCGGCGATCACCGGCGAGTCGGCACCGGTTATTCGGGAGTCCGGTGGCGACCGCTCAGCGGTCACCGGTGGTACAACCGTGCTGTCGGACCGCATCGTGGTCAAGATCACCCAGAAGCCCGGCGAGAGCTTCGTGGACCGGATGATCGCGCTGGTCGAGGGCGCGAATCGGCAGAAGACGCCCAACGAGATCGCGCTCAACATCCTGCTCGCCGCACTGACCATCATCTTCGTGTTCGCGGTAGCGACCCTGCAACCGCTCGCGATCTACTCCAAGGTCAACAACCCCGGTGTGCCAGATACCGCCGCCCTCAACGGCAACGGCATCAGCGGCATCGTCCTGGTGGCGCTGCTGGTGTGCCTGATTCCCACCACAATCGGTGCGCTGCTGTCGGCGATCGGCATCGCCGGCATGGACCGACTGGTCCAACGCAACGTGCTGGCCATGTCCGGCCGCGCAGTCGAGGCGGCCGGCGACGTCAACACTCTATTGCTGGACAAGACCGGAACGATCACGCTGGGGAATCGACAAGCGTCGGAATTCATCCCCGTGACCGGGGTGACCCACGGTAATCTGGCTGATGCCGCACAGCTGTCCAGCCTCGCCGACGAGACTCCCGAGGGTCGTTCCATCGTCGTCTACGCCAAAGAGGCCTACGGGCTGCGCGCGCGGACTCCGGGTGAACTGGCCGACGCCTCTTGGGTGGAATTCAGCGCGACGACCCGGATGTCCGGCGTTGACGTTGACGGACGGCAGCTGCGCAAAGGCGCGGCCAGCTCGGTAGCCGACTGGGTCCGCGCTCACGGCGGCGATGTTCCAAGCCGAACTCGGGCAGATCGTCGACGGCATCTCGGCCGCCGGCGGGACCCCGCTGGTGGTCGGGCAGGTCGTCGGCGCCGAAGACTCCCAGAAAGCAGAAGTTCTCGGCGTCATCCACCTCAAAGACGTCGTGAAGCAGGGCATGCGTGCCCGGTTCGACGAGATGCGCCTGATGGGCATCCGGACCGTCATGATCACCGGCGATAATCCGTTGACAGCCAAGGCGATCGCCGATGAGGCCGGAGTTGACGACTTCCTGGCCGAGGCCACCCCCGAGGACAAGCTGGCGCTGATCAAGCGTGAGCAGGAGGGCGGACGTTTGGTGGCGATGACCGGTGACGGCACCAACGACGCGCCGGCGCTGGCCCAGGCCGACGTCGGAGTTGCGATGAACACCGGCACGTCGGCGGCCAAAGAAGCCGGCAACATGGTCGACCTCGACTCTGACCCCACCAAGCTCATCGAGATCGTGGAGATCGGCAAGCAGCTGTTGATCACCCGTGGCGCGTTGACCACGTTCTCCATTGCCAACGACATCGCTAAATATTTTGCGATCATCCCGGCGATGTTCGTGGCCATCTTCCCGGGCCTGGACCTGATCAACGTCATGCGATTGCACAGTCCGCAATCGGCGATCCTGTCCGCGGTCATTTTCAACGCCATCATCATCGTCGCCCTGATTCCGCTGGCGCTGCGTGGAGTTCGGTATACACCCAGCCGCGCGTCAAAACTGCTCAGCCGCAACCTCTACATCTACGGCCTGGGTGGCATCGTCGCACCCTTCATCGGCATCAAACTGCTCGACTTGCTCGTTCAACTTCTTCCCGGGATGGCCTGAGATGAAATTCTCCAACACGATCCGCCAGTACTGGGCCGCCCTACGCGCGCTGCTGGTATTCACCGTCATCTGCGGTTTCGGCTACCCGCTGTTTGTTTGGCTGGTGGCCCTAATCCCCGGGCTCCATGACCAGGCCGAGGGCTCGATCCTCACCGCCGCGGGCAAACAGATTGGCAGCAAGCTGATCGGTCAGTCGTTCAACGACTCCTCCGGCAACCCGCTACCGCAGTACTTCCAGAGCCGGCCATCGGCGGCGGGGAGTAACGGCTACGACCCCACGGCGAGCGGTGGCAGCAGCCTTGGACCCGAGAGCATCGTCGACGCCCCGGCCGATCCGGTCAAACTGGCCGGTGGTTCCAGTCCCGCTGACGCTGGATTCAAGGCGAGCCTGCTAACCACGGTGTGTTCACGCAGTTCCGCAGTCGCGGCGCTGGAAGGTGTCGATGGATCGCGTCCGTTCTGCACGGGTGGCGGGGTCGGGGCTGTGCTCGCAGTCATGGGTCCGCGCGATTCACGTGGCTACGTTGTGCACCCAACTCGGGTTGTCAGTGTCAACGAGCCGTGCGCCACGACGAAACAGCCCTTCCTGAACTTCTACGAGGGCGTTCGGGTCGAGTGCGCAAAGTTCGGCGACGACTATTCGAACGGCCAGATCGTGCCTATCCGCGGGGCCGCCCCGGACGAACCTCAGGTTCCGGCGGACGCCGTCACGGCCAGCGGCAGCGGCCTGGACCCCGATATCTCACCGGCCTACGCCGACCTCCAGGTCGCCCGCGTGGCCAAAGCCCGGCACGTCAGCCCGGATCAGATCAGTGCGGTCCTAGCGCAATACCGCAGCGGCCGCGCCCTGGGAATCTTCGGCGAGCCATCCGTGAATGTCCTCCAACTCAACTTACAACTCGACCACCGGTACCCGGTAACGAACTAGCCCCACAGGGGGATGATGGTTCACGTGACCGCCCAGGACCAGCATCCCAAGCGCGGGGAATTACGCATCTATCTTGGTGCGGCGCCGGGTGTCGGTAAGACCTTTGCGATGCTCGGCGAAGCACACCGCCGCTTGGAACGCGGCACCGAGCTGGTGGCCGCTGTGGTGGAGACACACGGACGACGGAAAACAGCTGAGATGCTCGAGGGCATCGAGATTATCCCGCCCCGCTATATCGAATACCGTGGTGGCAGCTTTCCCGAACTGGACGTGCCGGCCGTGTTGGCGCGGCGTCCGCAAGTGGCGTTGGTGGACGAGCTCGCCCACACCAATACGCCCGGAAGCAAGAACGAAAAACGTTGGCAGGATGTCGAAGAGCTGCTCGATGCCGGTATTGCGGTCATCTCAACCGTCAATATCCAGCACCTGGAGAGCCTGAACGACGTCGTCGCCCAGATCACCGGTATCGAGCAGAAGGAGACGATTCCGGACTCGATTGTCCGCGCGGCCGCGCAGGTCGAACTCATCGACATCACCCCGGAAGCCCTGCAACGCAGGTTATCCCACGGTAACGTCTATGCCTCGGCAAAAATCGACGCTGCGCTGTCGAATTACTTTCGCCGCGGCAATCTCACCGCTCTACGGGAATTGGCACTGCTGTGGCTGGCCGACCAGGTGGATACCGCACTGGCTAAATACCGCGCAGAGAACAAGATCACCGACATGTGGGAAGCGCGCGAGCGCGTGGTCGTGGCAGTGACAGGTGGTCCCGAATCGGAGACCTTGATGCGCCGCGCATCCCGCATCGCATCGAAGTCCAGCGCCGAACTCATGGTGGTGCACGTCATCCGCGGTGACGGGCTGGCCGGCCTGTCGGAGTCCAGGACGAGCAAGATTCGTGAGCTGGCGGGCAGCCTCGACGCCTCGGTGCATACCGTGGTCGGCGACGACGTGCCAACCGCGCTACTCGATTTCGCCCGTGAGATCAATGCCACGCAGCTGGTGATCGGCACCTCCCGGCGCTCGCGGTGGGCGCGCGTCTTCGAGGAGGGTATCGGCCCGACGATCGTGCAACGGTCCGGCAAGATCGATGTGCACATCGTCACCCACGAGGAATCCAGACGCGGCTTCCGGATCGCGTCGCTCGCGCCGCGTGACCGGCGTGTCACGTCCTGGCTCGCGGCTTTCATCGTCCCTTCGGCCATTTGCGCCGTCACGGTGACATTGCTGGATCGCTATCTCGACACCGGCGGGGAAAGCGCATTGTTCTTCGTCGGCGTGCTGGTGGTCGGCCTACTCGGAGGCGTTGCCCCCGCGGCCCTTTCGGCGGTGCTGTCCGGGCTGCTGCTGAACTACTACCTGATAGCCCCGCGCCACAGCTTCACCATCGCCGAGCCCAACAGCGCCATCACCGAGCTGGTGCTGCTGCTGATCGCAGTCGCGGTCGCGGTGCTTGTCGACGGCGCGGCCAAACGCGCCCGAGAAGCCCGGCTGGCCTCTCAGGAGGCCGAGCTGCTGACGCTATTCGCGGGATCGGTGCTGCGCGGCGCGGACCTTGAGACGCTGCTGGAGCGCGTGCGGGAAACCTATTCACAGCGCGCGGTCAGCATGTTGCGGGAGCCCAGCGAGGAAGATCGTGCCAATGGCAGGCACAAGAGCTACTTGATCGCCTGCGTGGGCAATGATCCATGTGTGACGGTTGAATCCGCTGATACCGCGATCGAGGTCGGTGACGAAGAGTTCTGGATGCTGATGGCCGGCAGAAAGCTCTCCGCGCGTGACCGCCGGGTGCTCAGCGCGGTTGCCAGACAAGCCGCTGGGCTGGTCAAACAGCGCGAGCTCGCCGAAGAAGCGGGCCGATCCGAAGCGATCATGCGGGCCGACGAGCTGCGGCGCTCCCTGCTCTCGGCCGTCAGTCACGACCTGCGCACACCGCTGGCGGCGGCGAAAGTCGCGGTGTCGAGCCTGCGCGCTGAGGACATCGCCTTCTCCGCCGAGGACACCGCCGAATTGCTGGCCACCATCGAGGAGTCCGTCGACCAGCTGACCGCGCTGGTCGGAAACCTGCTGGACTCGTCGCGGCTGGCCGCCGGCGTGGTACACCCGGATCTGAGCCGGGTGTATCTCGAGGAAAGCGTGCAGCGCGCGCTGGTCAGCATCGGCAAGGGCGCCACCGGCTTTTACCGGTCCGCGATCGACCGCGTGAAGGTCGACGTCGGTGACGCCGTCGTGCTGGCCGATGCCGGACTGCTCGAACGGGTCTTCGCCAACCTGATCGACAACGCCCTGCGATATGCACCCAACTCCATCATCCGGGTCAATGCGGGTCGGGTGGCTGACCGAGTTCTGATCAATGTCGTCGACGAAGGACCGGGGATTCCGCACGGCACCGAAGAGCAGCTTTTCGACGCTTTCCAGCGACTGGGCGACCACGACAACACCATCGGCGTCGGTCTGGGGATGTCGGTGGCACGCGGCTTCGTCGAGGCGATGGGTGGCACGATTCAGGCCAGCGATACGCCCGGGGGCGGACTCACTGTCGCGTTGGATCTGGCTGCGCCGGAGCGGCGCCAATGACAAGAGTGTTGGTGATCGACGACGAGCCGCAAATCCTGCGCGCGTTGCGAATCAATCTGTCCGTGCGCGGATACGAAGTCGTCACCGCCTCCACCGGTGCCGGCGCGCTACGGGCCGCCGCCGAACACCGGCCCGACGTGGTGATCCTCGATCTCGGGCTGCCCGACATCTCCGGGATCGAGGTGCTTGGCGGGCTGCGCGGCTGGCTGACCGCACCGGTGATTGTGTTGTCCGCGCGTACCGATTCCTCCGACAAAGTCGAGGCCTTGGACGCGGGTGCCGACGACTATGTCACGAAACCGTTTGGTATGGACGAGTTTCTGGCCCGGTTACGCGCGGCGGTTCGCCGCAATGCCGCGGCGTCCGAAACCGACGAACCTGTTGTCGAAACCGATGCGTTCACAGTTGATCTGGCCGCCAAGAAGGTCACCAAAGACGGTGTTGAGGTGCATCTCACCCCGACCGAATGGGGCATGCTCGAGGTGCTCGTCCGTAATCGGGGCAAGCTGATTGGCCGCGAGGAACTCCTCAAAGAGGTGTGGGGACCGGCCTATGCCACCGAGACCCATTATCTGCGTGTGTATCTCGCGCAGCTGCGCCGCAAACTAGAGGATGACCCGTCGCATCCCAAACACCTGTTGACTGAATCGGGCATGGGCTACCGCTTCGAGGCGTGAACCGAAATGCCATGAAGTTGGCCGATCTCCGCGACCATCAAGATCCGGCCGCCAGGTGTCAAGATCCCGTTAAGGGACCTATCACCGCGTTTTCCGGTCAGTTAAGAATGAATTGTGACCGATCCGCATTCGCTCTGGCTGGCTACGGCATGACCAAATACCGTTTCGCACAACGCGAGCCCGGTTGGCCATTCAAGCGGGTGATCAGCCTGTCCGCCGCACTCGTGTGCACCCTCGCAGTGGGGATCTTCACGGCGACCAAGTCGGCCGACGGCGCTTGGTTGCTAATTATTGCCTTCCCCGCTTTGGTATTTATGCTGATTCGGCCCAATCCTCAGTACCGCGCCGTGACCTCCGTTCTAGAGATGGCATGCACCGAGCGTCGCGCGTTCACCAAGCGCGTCAAACATCGAGTGATCGTCTTCGTGGACTCGGCCGACCTCGCGGATATCCAAGCGGTGCGATACGGAGAATGCCTCCATGCTGACGACCTGACTGCAGTGCATTTCGTGTTGGACCCAGCATCGGGCGGCGTGGCTGCAGGATTACTGGGATCGCTTCGAGCATGGCACCAGGCTGCAAATGGTTGTGTGCCCGGACCGCCGGCTGAGTCCGGCAGCGCAAGAGCTGGTCCGGCAAGCGCTTGGCGGTCATGCGGACACCAGGGTGACGGTGCTGTTGGCACGACGGACGTATGCGCCGCTGGTGGGGCGATTGCTTCATGATCGGACCGCGGACAAGCTCGGCCGCCTTATCAGTCGGATCCCGGGCGCCACCCCACAGATCGTGGTCTACGACGCGCAGGCCCGGATCGCCCGCGCGACTCGCGCGCAGCCGAAATCGGCGGCCGCAGTGTCCCACCCATCGCCACCAACTGCGAAGCGCTCGTGACCCTGTTGTCGATCGAATCAATGCGAAATAAGTCCGTTGCCGGACATCAGACGTCGGCAGAGGGGCGCGCTCGGTTCCGCCAGAACCGATGGAGGCAGAATGTGACGAAGTTGAGAGCAATGTTGCGGCCGACCAAGGCCAGCCCGCAGCCGGCGAAGCCAGTTGCCATGGACTACGCCACTTGGGCCAGAAAACACCTGCACGGAAACACCGGAGGCGGCTCAAGCGGGTGACGATACTCGACGGCTGGAACTTGCTCGGCCGCATAGATATTTCGGCTCAAGAGACGATCGACAGCACGATGCCGTCCAGGATGTCGTGTTCGCTGACGATCAACTCATCGATGCCGGCCCGCGCGCGCAACTCGCGCGCCAATTCCTGGACCACGATCGCGCCGCCGCCGATCACGTCGACACGGCCTTCGTGCATCGGCGGCAACGCGGCACGCTGAGCTCGCGTCATCTCGATCAGCCGCGCGCAGACCGCCAGCAGATCGTCACCGGCGACCCGCGAAAGATGGATGGCCGCAGCATCATATCCCGTCATGTTGTGGGCCAGCGCGGACAACGTGGTCATGGTTCCGGCTAGCCCGATCCAGGTGCGCGCCCCTTCGACGGGCACCACACCCAGCGCGACGGCCAGCCGTTCGCGCACCACCTGACGAGCCGCCTCGATCTCCTCCGCGGTCGGCGGGTCCGAATGCAAGCAACGTTCGGTGAGCCGGACGCAGCCGATGTCCGCCGAGTAGCTCGCAATTACCTGATTCCCGCCGAGCACGATCTCAGTGGATCCGCCACCCAAGTCGACAACGACGAAAGGCGCACCCGCACTGTGCTAATTCCCCTACAGCACCGCGAAAAGAAAGTTCGGCTTCCTCGGCTCCGGTAATGACCTCGGCGATCGAGCCGGGCAGCACAGCGCCCAGCACGTCGCCCGTCATCGCGAAGAAGGCATCCCGGTTGCTGACGTCGCGGGCGGCCGACGTGGCGACCATCCGCACCCGCTCGGCGCCGTGGAACCTCAGCAGAGCCGCGTAGTCGGCCAGCGCGGCCCGGGTCCGGGCAAGGGCGTCTGGCGCAAACTGACCCGTCGCGTCGACGCCCTGACCGAGCCGCACGATCCGCGTCTCGCGATGCACATCGCGCAGCCGCCCGTCTACTAAATCGGCGATCAACAGCCGAATGGAGTTGGTACCGCAGTCGATACCGGCGAGCCGGCTCACTATGGTCACCAGCGCCCCTCCCCCAGCAACGGAGCCATTGCCGGATCCGCGGCCAGCAGCGCAACCGCCTCGTCACCGAGCGGGTTCAATCCGGGTCCCTTGGCCAGCGAATGCGCGATCAGCACATGCAGACACTTGACCCGGTCCGGCATGCCTCCAGCCGAGAATGTGGTCCCCAGCGATTCGATCGCATTGCGCTCGGCCAGATAGGACTCGTGAGCGCGCCGATACGCGTCGGCCAATTCGGCGTCCTGCCGCAGCCGCTCCGTCATCTCGCGCATGACCCCCGTCGTCTCCAGTCTGCTTGCGGCCGCGGTGAGCACCGGATGGGTCAGGTAATACAGGGTCGGAAACGGTGTTCCATCAGGAAGTTTCGGCGCAGTCTTCACAACTCCGGGCTCGCCATTGGGGCAGCGGTAGGCGATCTCGAGCAGGCCGCGAGGCTCTCGACCGAGTTGGCGCGCCACCGCTTCCAGATCGGCATGATCAACCACCGGGAGAGGTGGGATTCGGCGAGTCCGACGGGATCGCGCCGGGCGGCCCCGGAGCTGCCGGAGGCGTGGGAGGTGCGGGCGATGCAGCCGGGTTGGCCGGCGGCAGGTGCGGCGAATCGGCGATGGTGTGCCATAGCGAGGTGTACCACGGATCGTTGTTGGCCGGCTTAGCCGTGTCGGCACCGGGCTGCGGAGACACCGCCGCCGACGATGGGAGCTGCACCTGGAACGGGATGTCTCCGGGCATGACGAAGCCGAGGCGTTCGCGCGCCTGGGCCGCAATATAGGCCGGGTCCGCGAGCTTGCCCTTCTTCTGCTCGAGATCGGTGATCTGACGGCGCAGCGCTGCCTCGCTTGCGGCCAATTGATCCATCTCGGTGCGCTGGGCGAAGTACGTGCGCACCGGCCCGGCGATGGTCAGGGTCAGCACACAGGCGAGCGCGGCCAGGATCGCCGCCCGCCGCGCGGTGAAGCCCAGGCGCTGATCGGACCGCTGCTCGGCGGACTCGGCGATCTGTCGCTTGATGGGTTCGACGACGTGCTCTTGCAGCGCTCGAGCAGTGTTTCGGGTGGCCTGCGGCGCGGTCTGCGAGGGTCCGGAGGCCTTGCTGGGCCGAGCGGTCCCCGCAGCACCAGAAGTCCTACCGGCACGACGGCCACGGACCGAACCCGGGCGTGACGCCGGGGATCGGCGCTTGGGGTCTGGCCGCTTGGCTTCGGGCATTCGGACTCAGCCGCGTTTCCTGTTCGTCGCTATTTTGGATCCGGCGCGTAGCGCGGAAACGCCAGATCGCCGGCGTAGCGGGCGGCGTCGCCGAGCGCCTCCTCGATGCGCAGCAGCTGATTGTATTTGGCGACGCGCTCGCTGCGGGCGGGCGCGCCTGTCTTGATCTGTCCACTGCCGACCGCCACCGCCAGATCGGCGATCATCGTGTCTTCCGTCTCGCCGCTGCGGTGGCTCATCATCGTGCGGTATCCGCTGTGGTGAGCGAGCGCGACGGCGTCGAGCGTCTCGGTCAGCGTGCCGATCTGGTTCACCTTGACCAGCAACGCGTTCGCCACGCCTTTTTCGATGCCTTCCTCGAGACGTTCGGGGTTGGTGACGAAAATATCGTCGCCGACGATTTGCACCCGGTCCCCGATCGCCGCGGTCAGGGTCGCCCACCCATCCCAATCATCTTCGGAAAGCGGATCTTCGATGGATACCAGCGGGTAGGAACCGAGCAGCCCCGCGTAGAACTCGGTCATCTGCTCGGCGGTGCGGGTTGCGCCCTCGAAGGCGTAGCCGGTGCCGTCGGTGTAGAACTCGGTGGCGGCCGCGTCGAGGGCCAATGCCACGTCGGCACCGGGCTTGAAACCCGCCAGTTCGATGGCCCGGGTGATCAGGTCAAGTGCTGCGGTGGTGCCGGCGACGTCGGGTGCGAAGCCGCCCTCGTCGCCGAGCCCGGTGCTCAGGCCCTCTTTCTTCAAAACAGATTTGAGCGCGTGGTACACCTCGGCACCCCAACGCAGCGCCTCGACGAAGCTGGGCGCACCAATGGGCGCCACCATGAACTCCTGGATATCGACGCCAGTGTCGGCGTGTGCGCCGCCGTTGACGATGTTCATCATCGGCACCGGCAGGATGTGCGCGTTCGGGCCACCGATGTAGCGGAACAGCGGCAGCTCCGCCGAGTCGGCAGCCGCTTTGGCGACGGCCAGCGAGACGCCCAGGATGGCGTTGCCACCCAGCCGGGACTTATCGGGAGTGCCGTCGAGGTCTACCAGGGCCTGGTCGACCAACCGTTGGTCGTCGGCGTTGAGTCCAATCACCGCGGGACCGATCTCGTCGAGCACAGCTTGCACTGCCTTCTGCACGCCCTTGCCGCCGTAGCGCGCGCCACCGTCTCGTAACTCGACAGCCTCGTGCTCCCCAGTCGACGCGCCGGACGGCACCGCCGCCCGCGCAAATGTTCCATCGATCAGAGCTATCTCGACCTCGACGGTTGGATTGCCTCGGGAATCGAGGATCTCGCGGGCCCCAACCTGCTCGATAATCGGCACTGGGTTCTCCTTGCTTGAAGTCATCTAGTAGCTGATGGCGGGCGCCGGGCAGGCCCCCAGACAGACCTAGCGTAAGGCCTGAGTCAGCGATCCATCCTGCTACAGCGGGTGGCCCGCCGCGTAGGCGGTTGCCCAGTCCCGCACGGCCCGTGCGTAAACGCCGGAGTTGTTGTAGGCCCGAAGCGCCGTCATCCACCCGCGGGGTGTGGCGAGATCTTTTCCACGCCAACACAAGTAACCTGCCGCCGAGAGTGCGGCGTCGTCTATATTGTCCGGACTGATGACGCCGTCATTATTGGCGTCCACCCCATATAACCGCCAGGTCTCGGGAATGAACTGCATCGGTCCCAGCGCGCGCGCCACCCCGTCGTCGTCGGTCACGTCTTCCGCGCTGTCGACGATGCGCACCGTGCCGCCACTGCCGTCGAGACGAACACCCCTAATGGGCGGAGTCACATCTCCGTTCGGCGCCAACACCGCGCCCCGGTATGTGCCGTGGTGGCTCTCCACCTGCCCGATGCCGGCCAACGTCGTCCACGCGATGTGACACTTCGGGTTCTCAACCTCGGCTACCCGGGCCGCGTAGGCATACGCTTCCAGCGCGACGACGGGAATCTCCAACGCACCGGAACGTTGCTCCGCCCAGCCGCGCAGCTGATCCGCGGGGCGACCGATGGCGTGCGTGTCCACCGGCGGCACCGGGTCTCCGGCGGGCGGCGGCACGCCGTCCGGGATATACATGCCGAGCTGCCAGGTACAACTGGACGCCAGAAGCAGCGCGGTCGCCGCGATCACGGCGAATGCCCGCAACCAACGTCTCGGTGACAACACGATCCCCTGCAATTCCTTTACCCAACATTCAGCCCATTCATCGTCCCATGGGATTCGGGCCTTCCCGGGTAGCCCCGGGACCCCAGCGGACACAGCCGCGCCGGATTTGGTCACTAATCGACGACGTTTCGAGCGTCTCGTGAACGATGTGAGCCTGGTTGCGGACGGTCATGTTGAGGCAGATCGCGGGGCGCGCGGTTGCGAGGTCGGACGCGGGCGAATATTACATAAAGGGGTCGGCGGGCCTCGTCGCTGGAGCCGCCGTCGAGATCGCCGGGAGAGTCGGACTCGGCGGCCTCGGCCGCGGCGTCAAAGGCCACCGCGTCCCCGAGGGAGTCAGCGGACTGCTCCGCTGACCAGTGGGTGCGCCACTCCTGCTCGGTGACCTCGCTCAGCGGAGCCACGTCGAACTCCTCTGGAACGCCGTCCCCCCGGCGCGTGGCCGCGATCGCCCTCTCCACGCCACGGACGGTGTCCAACGAACTTTAAAACCGCGGTGCGCAGTGAGCTTTCCGCATCGATGTCAGGCGAGACGGTAACCGTGCTGATCTCGGCCGGGATCAACTCGGGCGGCACCCCGGCTTTGCCGGCCCGTTCAATCACCTTCTGCGCCAGTGCTAACGCGGGCTGACCGGTATGGACGTCGTCCATCACCGAGTTCCGCGATTTCTCCGCCGCCTTGCGTTCCTCCCACTGCGACAACTGATCCTCAAGCGAAATCTGTTGACCGGCAAGCACGCCAGGTACCCGGTTACCGAGCTTTCGCATCAGCGTGGTGGCGACGTCGTCAATGTTGAACGGGAGTTCTGGCGCGTCCTCGGCGATGCGTGAATGGAAGAGCACCTGCAGCAACACGTCGCCGAGTTCTTCGCGCAGCTGATCGGCATTTCCGCTGTGCACCGCGTCCAGTACCTCGTAGGTCTCTTCCAGCAGGAACTTTCGCAACGAGTCGTGAGTTTGCGCGCTTTCCCATGGCCCGGCAGCTGCGCAGTTGGTCCATCATCGCGACCGCGTCCACAAGCCGTTCGCCGCGCGGAGTGTCCGGCGCCGAAATCAACCGGGCTCCGGCGGCCAACCGCGCGGTGACAGCGGGGTGGTCGCGGTCCGACGACAACAAAACCGGGGCGTCGTCTCCGGAGTGCACGGGACGCGCCGCGGGCAGCGACCATGGCACCGCGACCGGCATTTCCTCGGTGTATTGCACCTCGCCGGTGAGGTGCTCGATGGCCTCGATCGGAACCAACGACGGGCGGCGCGGGTCGAACAAGACAACGATCATCGCGCTCGTCCCTCCTCACGCGTAGCTGATTACCCGAGCGTCGCTGCAGGTGGACTCGTTATACCAATTTCTTGCTGGGGTTTCCCTTGGAGCGCCGTTACCAGGTTGGCCACCATCTGGACCAATTCCAGATCACGGATGCGCGGTGCGCCGATACCGCCTTCCCGCGGAATGGGGACCTGCACCGTGGCCGTGGTAGCGCGGTACTGCGCGCTCGGGTACATCCGCTTGAGTCGCACCTGGGCGGAATCCGGCAGGTCGATCGGCGACAGTCGCACTGTCGCCGACGAAGGGGCCGATACCTCGGTGATGCCCGCCGCGCGGCATACCAGCCGGAGCCGCGCGACCGCGACCAGCGCTGGGCCGGTTCGGGCAGCGCCCCGTAGCGGTCGTTGAGCTCCTCCACCACGGCCTCGATATCGCTGTCGTCGGCCGCCGCGGCCAGCCGCCGGTAGCCCTCCAGTCGGAGCCGGTCGCTCGCGATGTAGTCCGGCGGCAGGTTCGCATCCACCGGCAAATCGATGCGCACATCCTTGGGCTCTTCGGCGGTGGTGACGGTCTTACCGTCGGCGGCGGCCCGATACGCTTCGACGGCCTCTCCCACCAGCCGCACGTACAGATCGAAGCCGACGCCCGCGACGTGTCCGGACTGCTCGATGCCCAGAACATTTCCGGCGCCGCGGATCTCGAGGTCCTTCATGGCGACCGCCATGCCCGCGCCCAGCTCGTTGTTCTGCGCGATGGTCGCCAGCCGGTCGTAGGCCGTCTCGGTCAGCGGCGCCTCCGGCGGATACAGGAAGTACGCATAGCCGCGTTCCCGGCTACGACCGACCCGGCCGCGCAGCTGATGCAGCTGAGACAGCCCGAACGTGTCGGCGCGCTCGACGATGAGCGTGTTCGCATTCGAGATGTCCAGGCCGGTCTCCACGATCGTGGTGCACACCAGGATGTCGTATTCGCGGTTCCAGAACCCCTCGACGGTCCGTTCCAGCAGGTCCTCGGGCATCTGCCCGTGCGCGACGACGACCCGCGCCTCGGGCACCAGACCGCGCACCCGCGCGGCGGCCGCGTCGATCGAGCTGACCCGGTTGTGCACGTAGAAGGCCTGCCCGTCGCGCAGCAGCTCCCGGCGCAGCGCGGCGCCGATCTGCTTGTCCTCGTGCGGGCCGACGTATGTCAGGACCGGGTAGCGCTCCTCGGGCGGCGTCAGGATCGTCGACATCTCCCGAATCCCGGCCAGGCTCATCTCCAGGGTGCGCGGGATCGGGGTGGCGCTCATGGTCAGCACGTCGACGTGGGTGCGCAGCGACTTGATGTGCTCCTTGTGCTCGACGCCGAACCGCTGCTCCTCGTCGACCACGACGAGGCCCAGATCCTTCCAGCGCACGCCCGTCTGCAGCAGCCGATGCGTGCCGATCACGATGTCCACCGACCCGTCGGCCATGCCGTCGATCACGGCGCGCGACTCGGCGGGGTCGGTGAACCGGGACAGCCCCTTGACGGTCACCGGGAATCCGGCCATCCGGTCGCGGAACGTCTGCAGATGCTGGTCGGCCAGCAGCGTGGTGGGCACCAGCACGGCGACCTGTTTGCCGTCCTGAACCGCTTTGAACGCCGCGCGCACCGCGATCTCCGTCTTGCCGTAGCCGACGTCGCCGCAGATCACCCGGTCCATCGGTATCGGCTTCTCCATATCGGCCTTGACCTCGGTGATCGCGGTGAGCTGGTCGACGGTCTCGGTAAAGCCGAACGCGTCCTCCATCTCGGCCTGCCAGGGTGTGTCCGGCCCGAACGCGTATCCGGCGCTGGCCTGCCGCTTGGCGTACAGCGAGACCAGCTCGCCGGCGATCTCGCGCACCGCGCGGCGCGCCTTGGTCTTGGTGTTGGTCCAGTCGCTGCCGCCCAGCTTGCTCAGCGCCGGGGCCTGCCCGCCGACATAGCGCGACAGCTGATCCAGGGAATCCATCGGGACGTACAGCTTGTCGGCCTGCTGTCCCCGCTTGCTGGACGAGTACTCCAGCACCAGGTACTCGCGCCGTGCGCCGCCGACGGTGCGTTCGACCATCTCCACGAACCGCCCGATGCCGTGCTGATCGTGTACCACCAGGTCGCCGGCCGTCAGCGCCAGCGGGTCGACGGTGTTGCGGCGCTTTGCCGCCAGCCGCTTGCCGTCGACGGCCGTGGCCCGGCTGCCGGTCAGATCCGCTTCGGTGATGACGACCAGGTTGGCGCCGGGTATCACAACGCCGCCGTGCAGCGGACCCTTGAGCACCCCGACGACACCGCTTTGGGGAGCGGCGCCCGCGTCCAGCATGGCGGCCGGGGTGTCGGACTCGGCCAGCCGCTCCACCACGCGATGCGCGGTGCCGGTGCCAGGCGCGACCATCACGGCGTACCCGCCGGTCGAGACGTGGGCGCGCAACATCGCGAAGATGCTCGTCGATATCGTGCTGATGACCGCGCGCCGACGGCGCGGCCCGGATGTCCAGCTCGGTCGCCGCTTCGTCGCTGAGCTGGCTCAACGTCCACCACGGATGGCCGGACCGGGCCGCCGCGGCCCGGACGTCGTCCAGTTCGGCGAATCCCGATCCGCCCAGCTCCGCCACGTCGACGGGCGCATCACTGCCCAGCGCGGCCACCGACCAGGACGCCTCCAGGAATTCACGGCCGGTCTTGATCAGGTCGGCGGCCCGGGTACGCACCTTTTCCGGGTCGCACACCAACACCGGCGTGCCCTCGGCCAGCTGTTCGACCAGCAGGCTGTGCGCCCCATTTGTCGAGGGCCGCAGCACCGGCAGCAACGCCTCCATCCCGTCGACAGGGATGCCCTCGGCCAGCTTCGCCAGCATCTCGGTGACACTGCCGCTGATGGCGGCTTCCCCTGTCGGCCGCTGCGCGGCCGCTTGCGCGACCAGTTCGGCGGCCCGTGCGCGCACGTCGTCGGTCAGCAGCAGTTCGCGGCAGGCCACCGCGATCAGCGTCTCGACCTCGATTTCCGGGATGGAGCGCTGATCGGCGACCGCGAACATCCGCATTTCGGTGACCTCGTCACCCCAGAACTCGACACGCACCGGGTGCTCGGCCGTCGGGGCGAAGATGTCGAGAATCCCGCCGCGGACGGCGAACTCGCCGCGCCTGCCGACCATGTCCACCCGGGTGTACGCCAAGTCGACCAGCCGGCCAATCACTTCCTCGAAGCCGATCTCTTGACCGACGCGCAAGGTGACCGGTTCCTGATGGCCCAGCCGTGGTGCCATTGGCTGCAGCAACGAGCGCGCCGCGGTCACCACCACCCGCAGCGGTGGGCCCAGCCGGGTGTCGTCGGGATAGGCCAGCCGGCGCAACACCATCAAGCGGGTGCCGACGGTGTCGACGCCGGGAGAGAGCCGCTCGTGCGGCAGGGTTTCCCAGGACGGGAAGACGGCCACCGCGCTGCCGAAAACGCCCTGCAGTTCAGCGGCGAGGTCGTCGGCTTCGCGCCCGGTGGCGGTGACCACCAGCAAGGAACCCTGCTGTGCCAGCGCACTGGCCACGAACAGCCGCGCACTGGCCGGGCCGACCAGGCTCAATTCGGCGGGTACACCAGAGCTGGACTCGATGAGCTGCTGGAGGGTCGGCGCCGTCAGCGCCAATTCAACGAGCCCCGCGATTGGGGTTTCTGGGCGAGCCGGCCCCGGTGCGGTCATGATGCCGCCATTCTAAGCGGCCATCGAGGAGCGCCGAACTTCGTCAATATTGAGCCGGGGGCCGTTAAGGGATCGTAAGGAACGCAGCACCCGGCGCCGCCCGGGCGCACGTTGGGATCATGACATTGCTCGACATCCTGCCGTCTCTCGGTCGCGCGGCGCCCCGACGGTTCGATCCCGCGATCTGGCCCGCCACCACGAATTCCGACGAGAGCGGCCGGCTTTGCGTTGGCGGCGTGCCTCTTATCGACATCGCCGACGAGTTCCACACCCCGACCTACGTCATCGACGAAGCCGACTTCCGTGGCCGCGCGCGCCGATACCGCCGCACATTGCGAGACATCGAGATCGTTTACGCCGGAAAATCGCTGCTGACCACCGCGGTGGCGCGCTGGGCGCACGAAGAAGGCCTGGGCGTCGACGTCTGTTCAGCCGGTGAGCTCGCCGTGGCCCTGGCCGGCGGGGTGGAACCGTCGCGCATCGTCGTGCACGGCAACGCGAAATCGTCGGACGAAATACGCGACGCGGTCCGAGTTGGGGTTGGGCGCATCGTGGTGGACTCAAACATCGAGATCGCCTACGTCGCGGGGCTGGCCCGCCGGCGCCAGCCGGTGCTCATCCGGGTGACCCCGGACATCGACATCCACGGACACCGCGCGATCACCACCGGTATCAGCGACCAGAAGTTCGGCTTCACCCTCGCCGAGGGTCACGCCGCCGACGCGGTAGAGCGGGTGCTGGCGCATCCCATCCTCGACCTGGTCGGGTTGCACTGCCACATCGGTTCGCAGGTGACCGACCCGGCGCTGTACGGCGAAGCGATTCACCGGATGATCGCCGCGATGGCCGACATCCGCGCCCGGCACGGAGTCATTCTGACCGAACTCAACATCGGCGGTGGCCACGCGATCCCCTACATCCCCGGTGATCGGGAACTCAACCTCGACGAGCTGGCCGCCGTCATCGAGGACGCACTCGACGAGGCCTGCGCCGCCGAACATTTCCCCCGGCCGACCATCGTGGTCGAACCCGGGCGGGGCATCAGCGGCCGGGCCGGTGTCACGCTGTACCGGGTGTGCTCGGTCAAGACGCAACCGGGCGGGCGCACCTTCGTTGCGGTGGACGGCGGAATGAGCGACAACCCGCGGGTGTCGTTGTACGGCGCGCAATACACGGTGGCGCTGGCCAGCCGGCACTCGCTCGCAGACAAGCAGCGGGTCACCGTAGCCGGCCGGCACTGTGAGGCGGGCGACGAGATCGCTCGTGACATCGAGCTTCCTGCCGACCTCCGTCCCGGTGACCTACTCGCGGTGGCCTGCACCGGCTCGTATCACCACAGCATGGCGTCGAACTACAACATGGTCGGCCGGCCGCCGGTGGTGGCGGTAAAGGACGGCCGGACCCGCGAACTGGTGCGGCGCGAAACGGTCGCCGACTTGCTATCCCGCGACTGCGGGTAGCCCCAATGGGATAGCCCTAGTGCCAGGGCATGGTGTTCCACGGATACATGATGTGGGTGCCGATGTCGTAGACGCCCCGGTTGTCCCAGAAAAGTCGTGGCAGACGCCGGTGTCCCACGGCACCGGTCTGCCCGCTGGATTTGGGTCGCCCGGGCACCACGTCATGCAGCCTTTCCCGGGCGGGCAGATCGGATCGGCTTGGGCAGCGGGCGACAGGCTTATACCGCCGAACAGCAAGCCGCCGAACGTCATCAGGGTCGCTGCCGTCCAAGCGATTCGAGTCATCTGTGAAGTGGACACCGTCTCCGCCGCTACCGATCCCAGAATTCGCTTAGGCGCGGCCTACTCGTCCTGCAACCGAGGGTCGGCTTCCAGGTGGGTCAGGCCGTTCCACATCAGGTTGACCAGATGCGCGGCGACCACTTCTTTCTTGGGCTCGCGGGTGTCGAGCCACCACTGCGCGGTCATCGACACCGAGCCCACCAGGGCCTGGGCGTACAGCGGTGCCAGGTCCGGATCCAGGCCGCGGCGGGCGAAGTCGCCGGCCAGGATCGAGCTGACCTGGCTGACGGCGTCGTTGAGCAGGCTGGAGTACGTGCCCGAGCTGATCGACGCCGGCGAGTCGCGAATCATGATCCGGAAGCCGTCGGTGCGCTCCTCGACGTAGGTGAGCAACGCCAGCGCGACCCGCTCGACCCGCACCCGGGACCGGTTCATGGTCAACGACGAGGTGATGCCATCCAGCAGCGCCGACATCTCCCTGTCGACCACCACGGCGTACAGGCCCTCTTTGCCGCCGAAATGCTCGTAGACGACCGGCTTGGACACGTTCGCGCGCTGGGCGATCTCCTCGATGGAGGCACCTTCATAACCGCGTTCGGCGAACAGCGAACGCGCGATGCCGATGAGTTGTTGCCGGCGCTCGCTGCCCGTCATCCGGGCGCGCGGTGCCCGCACTTCCTTATCGGGCTCTTTATCCGGCGCGGCCACGTCAATCAGGGTATCGGTGAGGTCGATACGCTGGTTTCCGGCGGTCCGGGACCGACGGTTACACCGAACGTGAAACCACGGCGGAAAATCGGCCGGAATTGTCGCCCTCAGTTCACGCTCGGCGAACGGAGGGGCTTCTTTCGCCGGGCGCCCGGGCACGACGACCGGCCCGCGTAACATCTAGAGTTTGTTGGCGCGGCCCGTCAGCGGGCCGAGGGTAGGCAATCCGTCGTGGTGTAATCGGCAGCACTTCTGATTTTGGTTCAGATAGTTCAGGTTCGAGTCCTGGCGACGGAGCTTGGCAGTTTTCACTTTTTTGCGTCCGGTGCAGGTGAAATGACACCCTTGACGGCATGACGTTTCGTGGTGACACCGCAGTCCTGGTCCTGGCGGCCGGGCCCGGCAGCCGGATGCGGTCAGACACCCCGAAGGTGCTGCACACCATCGCCGGTCGCAGCATGTTGTCCCATTCGCTGCACGCGATCACCAAGGTGGCGCCGCAACATCTGGTCGTGGTGCTCGGCCATGACCACGAGCGCATCGCACCGCTGGTCGCCGACCTGGCCAACGCCTTAGGACGAAGCATCGACGTCGCGCTGCAGGACCGACCACGTGGCACCGGCCACGCCGTGCTTTGCGGCCTGTCCGCGCTGCCCGACGACTACGCCGGCATCGTCGTCGTCACCTCGGGCGACACTCCACTGCTGGACGCGGACACGCTGGCCGAACTGATCGCCACCCACAGCGCGGCAGGGCACGGCCAGGGAGCGGCGGTGACGGTGCTGACCACGATGCTGGCCGATCCCTCCGGATACGGCCGCATCCTGCGCACAGGGGACAACGAAGTGATGACGGACAACGAGGTGACGGCGATCGTGGAGCACACCGACGCGACGCCCTCGCAGCGCGAGATCCGCGAAGTCAACGCCGGCGTGTACGCCTTCGACATCACCGCGCTGCGGTCGGCGCTGAGCCGGTTGAGTTCCAACAACGCCCAACAGGAGCTCTACCTCACCGACGTCGTCGCCATCCTGCGCCGCGATGGCCAGACGGTGCACGCGCAGCAGGTGGACGACAGCGCGCTGGTGGCCGGCGTCAACAATCGCGTCCAGCTGGCTCAGCTGGGCGCCGAACTCAACCGCCGGATCGTGGCCGCCCACCAGATGTCCGGCGTCACCATCATCGATCCGGCCACCACCTGGATCGACGTCGACGTGACGATCGGCCGCGACACCGTGATCCACCCCGGCACCCAGCTGCTCGGCCGAACCCAGATCGGTAGGCACTGCGTCGTCGGCCCGGACACCACGTTGACCGACGTGACGGTCGGTGACAACGCTTCGGTGGTCCGCAGCCACGGCACGTCGTCGGCGATCGGTGGCGGCGCCACCGTCGGCCCGTTCACATACTTGCGGCCCGGCACCACGCTGGGTGCCGACGGCAAGCTCGGCGCGTTCGTCGAGACCAAAAACGCCACCATCGGTACCGGCAGCAAGGTTCCGCACCTGACCTACGTCGGCGATGCCGATATCGGCGAGCACAGCAATATCGGTGCCTCCAGCGTGTTCGTCAACTACGACGGCACGTCCAAGTCGCGCACCACTGTCGGCTCCCACGTGCGCACCGGGTCAGACACCATGTTCGTGGCTCCGGTTACCATCGGCGATGGGGCGTACACGGGTGCGGGCACTGTAGTGCGCGATGACGTCCCGCCGGGGGCGCTGGCGGTGTCCGCGGGCCCACAACGAAATATCGAAGGCTGGGTCGCACGTAAGCGGCCGGGCAGCGCAGCCGCCGAGGCTGCCGAGAAGGCCAAACAGGCCAACGAAAAGACCCCTAAGACTTCTGGGCTCGAATAGTCATCATGAATTCGCTGTCTCGCAACCAGGCCTTACGATGAGTCATCCAATCCCCCGATACGGCGAGGGCGGCACGTTGAGCCACGACTGGACCGATAACCGCAAAAACTTAATGCTCTTCTCGGGCCGGGCCCATCCGGAGTTGGCCGAACAGGTGGCCAAGGAACTCGACGTACATGTCACCGCGCAGACGGCGCGGGAGTTCGCCAACGGCGAGATCTTCGTGCGCTTCGACGAATCCGTGCGCGGGTGCGACGCGTTCGTCCTGCAATCGTGCCCGGCGCCGGTCAATCGCTGGCTGATGGAATCGCTGATCATGATCGACGCGCTCAAGCGGGGCAGCGCCAAGCGGATCACCGCCGTCATGCCCTTCTACCCCTACGCCCGGCAGGACAAAAAGCACCGCGGCCGCGAACCGATTTCGGCGCGACTGGTCGCCGACCTGCTCAAGACGGCGGGAGCTGACCGGATCGTGACCGTCGACCTGCACACCGATCAGATCCAGGGTTTCTTCGACGGTCCCGTTGACCACATGCGCGGGCAGAACCTGCTGACCGGCTATATCAAGGACAACTATCCCGACGGCAACATGGTGGTGGTCTCCCCCGACTCGGGCCGGGTACGTATTGCCGAGAAGTGGGCCGACGCATTGGACGGCGTTCCACTGGCCTTCATTCACAAGACGCGCGACCCGCGGGTGCCCAACCAGGTCGTCTCCAACCGGGTCGTGGGCGAAGTCGCGGGCCGGACCTGTGTCCTCATCGACGACATGATCGACACCGGCGGCACCATTGCCGGCGCGGTGAAACTGCTGCTTGAAGACGGCGCCACCGACGTCATCGTCGCGGCGACCCACGGTGTGTTGTCTGAGCCGGCGGCCGAACGACTGGCGTCATCCGGCGCCCGGGAGGTGATTGTCACCAATACCCTCCCGATCGGCGAAGAGAAGCGGTTCGCCCAGCTCACGGTATTGTCCATCGCGCCGCTGCTGGCCAGCACCATTCGCGCCGTCTTCGAAAACGGCTCAGTCACAGGACTATTCGACGGGGACGCCTAGATGGCGGCTAAGCCGGACAAAGCGGTCATCTACCACAACCCCAAGTGCACCACATCGCGCAAAACACTGGACTTGTTGCGGCAAAATGGTATTGAGCCCACCATCGTCCAATACTTGAAGACCCCGCCGACGCGGGATGAGCTGGTAAAGCTGATCGGCGACGCGGGCATCGATGTGCGCGCCGCAGTGCGTAAGCGTGAACCGCTCTACACCGAACTCGACCTCGCCGACGCTACCGATGACCAACTGCTCGACGCCATGGCCGAACACCCGATCCTGATCGAACGGCCGTTTGTCGTCACGCCTAATGGAACCCGGCTGGCCCGACCGCTCGACGGGATCCGCGAGATTCTGTGACAGCACGGGAAATTGGACTGCTCGCCGTCGTGGCACTGACGACGTCCGCGATTGCCTGCGCACCGAAATCTCCTGACTACCAGTCGATATTGGCGAAGAGCTCGACAACCACCAGCACCACTACCACAGCAACCGCAAAGCCGGTGCCGCTGTCGCAGTATCTGGAGGACATCGGCGTCACCGGAAAGCAGGTGGCGCCGGGCTCCCTGACCGATCTGACGGTGTCGATGCCGACGCCACCGGGCTGGTCGCCGTTCAGCAATCCGAATATCGCGCCGGAGACGTTGATTATCTCCAAGGGCGGCAAGTATCCGACCGCAAGGCTCGTTGTGTTCAAGCTGCGTGGGGATTTCGACTCCGCCCAAGTGATCAAGCACGGCAATGACGATGCCCAATTATTCGAGAATTTCACCCAACTGGATGGCTCGACGGCGGATTTCAACGGGTTTCCGTCGGCGATGATCCAGGGCAGCTACGACCTCGACGGCACCCGCCTGCACAGCTGGAACCGGATCGTCATTGCCACCGGATCACCGCCCGCCAAGCAGCGTTATCTGGTTCAGCTGACCATCAGCAGCCTGGCCGGCCAGGCCGTAGCGCAGTCGTCGGACATCGAGGCGATCATCCGTGGATTCGTGGTTGCGGCTAAGTAATCACCGCGAAAGTGCAACTGGCTGCGCATTTCTCGAGTAGCACTGCAGGTAGTTACAGTCTCGCGGTAGTTTTTGCTCAGCTGCTGCGGGCGGCTTCTTGGGCGAGCTGGATGCGCGAGGTCAGGCCGAGCTTGGCGTAGACGTGGGTGAGATGGGTCTGCACCGTGCGCGGTGAGATGAATAGCCGCGCGCCGATCTCCTTGTTGCCCAGTCCTTCCCGGACCAGCCGCACCACATCGTTTTCCATCGGCGTCAAAGATCCCCAGCCACTGGTTGGTCGTTTACGCTCGCCGCGACCCCGCTGCGCATAACCGATAGCGTCCTCAGTGGATAGAGCAACCCCTTCACCCGACGCGACGTCGAAATCACCCTGCCCCAATGCTTCCCGGACCGCCCCCCGCGCGGCGTCGTAGTCCGCTTGATACATCGGGAAGCGGGCCTCTCCGGTGCGCTGCCGGATTCCATCCGCCGCGCCCAAGATGCGCGCCGCATGAGCGTGGTTGCCGGCGTCGGCCGCCAAGCGGCCAAGGCATTCCAGGACGTCGGCCACCCGCAGATACGCCTTGGTGCGAGCGGCGACGACAAGGGCATCGTGGGCGTCTCGTTCGGCCTGGTCCGGCTCACCTTGCGCGATGGCGACTCGGGCGCGCGCAATCAGGGCCCTGATCTGGTGAGACCCTGGAGCCACAGCGACGGTGTCGTCGGCCCAACGGCGGGCGGCGACGAGATCGCCACAGCCCAATGCCGCTTCGGCCAGTGGGACAAGGCTTCTGGTGAATAGTTCCTTCAGCGGATACGTCTGCTGCATCGCCGATTCACAGGCGCGCCTGGCGGCCGCGGCGTCACCACTTGCCAGGGCAGCGGTGGCCAGGGCCACGTAGGCCGTGTCCTCATGGAACCCGCCGACGTCGCCGGCGACTTTGAGCGAGGCTTCCGCTGCAGCGTGCGCTCCAGCGGCATCGCCCTGGAACGCGAGCATTTGCCCGAAGGTCATGAGACCGAACGCCTGCATCGAGCGGTCCTCGGCCGTCCGGGCTTCATCAACGAGCGAACGTGAGACGTCAAGGGCCTCCGCCAGCTTGCCCTGCTCCGTCAGCGCGGCGCTGAGGAACACCCGGCAGTATCTGGACATGAACTTGTCACCCAGTCTGTCGGCCAGGTCTCTCCCCTCCTCGCCGGCCGCCTGCGATTCGACTGGATTACCGGCGACGGTGCCGGCGAAGGTTTGATACGCGCGCAGCTGATATTGCACAGACAGGTCACCCGACGCACGAGCCACATCGATCGCCTCGGCGAAGTACGGCCCGGCCTCGTAGAAGTTGAGCATGCCGCAGCCCATCAGACTGCGCGCGATCAGTCGCTGATCGCCGATCTCGCGCGCGACGGCCAGGGCCCTTTCCGCCCGTTGCAGGCTGGCGGGGACGGAACCCCAGACCGCCAGAATCGCCGCATCAGCGACCGCCCGGACCGAGATCGCGGGCGCGATGGTGCTTCCGTCAAGTAGCTCGTCGGTGAAAGCGGCATCGAAGGCCGCCACCCCCTCGCGGAACCGCCCACGTGCCAACCAGAACTGCCGCAACGCCGACACGAGCTGCAACGCCGGACCGGCCTCTGCGGTCTCCCCGCTCCAGGTATAGGCCGCTCGCAGGTTGTCGATCTCGACTTCGGCCCACTGGATAAGCGGGGTGCCATCGCCCTTCGCTTGTGCTTCGAGTGCCATCGCGGTGGCGGTGTAGTAGTCGCGGTGTCGGGTGCGCACGATGTCGGCCTCGCCTGACTCGCCCAGCTTTTCCAGGCCGTACTGGCGCACGGTTTCCAGCAGGCGGTATCGCATCGCGCCGTGCACCTCCTCAGCGACGATCAGCGACTTGTCGACCAGCAGCCCGAGAAGATCGATGAGCTGAAACTGCTCGGCATCGGTGCTCGTGCCCACCGCGTGGGCGGCGTCGAGATCGAATCCACCCATGAACACGGCTATGCGGCGAAACAGGATTCGCTCGGGGTCGGTGAGCATCGCGTGCGACCAGTCGACCGAGGCGCGCAGCGTCTGCTGGCGACGAACCGCGGTGCGCGCGCCGCCGGTCAGTACGCGGAAGCTGTTGTGCAGGCCGTCGACGATCTGGGTCAGCGACAGTGTCCGTATCCGCGCGGCGGCCAGTTCGATCGCCAGCGGCATGCCATCCAGGCGACGGCAGATCTCGGCGACGGCGGCCGAATTCTCCGCGGTGACGCGAAAATCCTGCCGTACCCGGCGGGCGCGGTCGACGAACAACTCGATGGCTTCTCCGTCCAGTGACAGCGACGGCACCCGCCAGGTCACCTCGCCCGCAATGCCGATCGGCTCACGGCTGGTGGCCAGAACTGAGACACCGGCGCCGGAATCGAGCAGGGCGAGCACCAGAGCTCCGCTGGCATCCAGAAGGTGCTCGCAGTTGTCGAGTATCAGGAGCATTTTTCGGTCCCTGACGAACCTCGACACGGTGTCCATCGTCGGGCGCCCCGGCTGATCGGGGAGACCTAATGTGCGCGCGAGAACCAAAGGAACGACGTCGGGATCGTTGATCGGCGCGAGGTCGACATACCAGAGTCCGTCACCGAACTCGCCCGCCACCTGGGCGGCCACCTGCACCGCCAAGCGTGTCTTGCCCACCCCGCCTGCGCCGGTCAAGGTCACCAACCTGTTGCTTCGCAAAACCTGCTGAACGTCGTTGATCTGCGCACCTCGTCCAACGAAACTCGTCAATTGGACGGGAAGATTAGATTTGGCAACATCATTGGCTGTACGTAGCGGCGGGAAATCGTTGCACAATTCCGCGTGATTGAGCTGCACTACCCGTTCCGGGCGGGGCAGATCGCGCAGCGGATAGACGCCCAGGTCCGTCAGCCAGGCGTCGGCCGGTAGGCGGTCGAGGACGAGTGACTCCGTCACCCCCGACAGCACTGTCTGTCCGCCATGTGCCAGATCACGCAACCGCGCGGTCCGGTTGATCGTCGGGCCCGCATAGTTGGCGTCATCACGCAGCTGGATCTCGCCGGTATGCAACCCGATACGCAGCTTGATGGGCGCCATCGGTGCCCGCTGCAACGCCAGCGCACATGCCACCGCGTCGGACGCGCGCGCGAACGCGGCCACAAAACTGTCGCCCTCGCCCTGCTCGAGCGGGCGCACCCCATCGTGGGCTGCGATCACCTCGTTCACGGTGTGGTTCAGCAAGGCCAGCGCAGCGGTCATCTGCTCGGGCTGGCTTTCCCACAGCCGCGTCGAGCCCTCGACGTCGGCCAGCAGCAACGTCACCGTTCCGGTCGGCAGCAACTCGCTCACGCCCAATTCGTTCCAGGTCAGCGTCGACAATTCCGCGTGTTGGCTCATGCTAGCCAGCATCGCGGCCGTCGTCGCGCAAAACATCGGCCACAGCGCGCAGATCGCCGCCGATGGCCCGCGTATGTACGCCACCGAGCGCGTAGATCTACGCGCTCTGGCCGATGGTCTTGGGAGCGGGCTGCCAGATAGTCGACGTCATGACCACTAAAGCAAGCCTCGCAACAATCCCGAATGTCTTTGACGCCGGAATGCCCACCTTCGCCTACGACCACCTGACCGACCCCGACGAGGCTCACCGCGTGATAGCCGTCGCCCGGGCGCAGGCTCCAATCGCGATGGGTCCGCACGGCCCCGAGGTGTTGAGCCACGAACTGGCCCACACCGTGTTGCGAGACAACCGATTCGTCACCGCCAACGGCCTCGGGCTCACGCTGCAGGGCATCACATCGGGCCCCCTGTGGGACAGGGTGACCAGCAACATCCTCGGGCTAGACGGTGCCGCGCAACATCGCCTGCGCAGGCTGGTATCGAAAGCGTTCGCGCCCCGCGCCGCCGAACGGCTGCGCAGTGTGATCCTCGAGGTCATCGCTGGCCTGGTGGAATCCGTCGCCTCGGCCGGGCACTGCGACGTCGTCCCCGATATCGCGCGCCGCTACCCCACCCCGGTCATCTGCGCGCTGTTGGGCGCGCCGGCCGATGACTGGCAGCTGTTCAGCGACTGGACCGACGACACCAAGAAGGTGCTCGAGTGGAACGTCGTGAACGACGGCCCGGCAATCCTGGCGGCGTGGGATGAACTCGACGCCTACCTCGATGACCTGATCGCCCGGCGGCGCGTCTCGCTGACCGATGACTTGATCTCGGACTTGATTCGCAGCGAGGACCCGACTTTTCCCGGAGACCGTCTCACCCACGACGAATTGCGGATGCTGTCCGCGACTTTGCTCGCCGCCGGTACCGACACCACCCGCAACCAGCTCGCCGCCGCCGTGCAGGCGCTGTCCGCGCACCCCGACCAGTGGGCCTTACTCGCCCGGCACCCCGAGTTGGCCGACGGTGCCGTCCATGAGCTGATGCGTTACTACCCAATCGTTTTCGGCACCATTCGCCAGGCCGCCGACGACGTCGAACTTGCCGGGGTCCGGATTCCCGCCGGCACCATCGTGCTGGTCAACACCGCCGCGGCTAACCGCGACCCCGACGTCTACGAGCACCCCGACCGCCTGGACATCACCCGGGAGGGCGCGCCGTCCATGCTCACCTTCGGCGGTGGCGTGCACTACTGCCTCGGCGCGCACCTCGCGCGGCTCGAACTAACCGAGGCGCTTCGGATGATCACCCAACGTATGCCGAATCCCCGTCAAATCGGCCCGACCCCGTGGAAACGCATGGCCGGAATAACCGGGCCTACCGCACTGCCCCTGGCATTCGACATCGAGCGATAAGAGACACTGAGGAGCATGACTGACTGGACTGCCGCAGATCTCCCCTCGTTCGCCGGGCGCACCGTCATCGTCACCGGCGCCAACAGCGGGCTGGGCGCGGTGACCGCGCGCGAGTTGGCCGGCAAGGGCGCCAAGGTCATCCTGGCTGTCCGCAACACGGCCAAGGGCGAGGCCGCCGCCAAGGAGATGACCGGTGATGTCGAAGTACGCCAACTCGACCTGCAGGATCTGTCATCGGTGCGCCAGTTCGCCGACGGTGTCGACAAGGTCGACGTCCTGATCAACAACGCCGGCATCATGGCCACTCCGTACGCGCTCACCGTGGACGGCTTCGAGAGCCAGATCGGCACCAACCATCTCGGTCATTTCGCGCTGACCAACCTGCTGCTGCCCAAGATCACCGACCGGGTCGTGACGGTGTCCTCGGAGATGCACCGGATCGGCCGCATCAACCTCGACGACCTGAACTGGGAGACCCGGCGATACTCGTCCTGGCCGGCCTACGGCCAATCGAAGCTCGCCAACCTGCTGTTCACCAACGAGCTGCAGCGACGCCTCGAGGCATCCGGTTCGCCACTGCGCGCGCTGGCGGCCCATCCCGGCTATTCGCACACCAACCTGCAAGGGCAGTCGGGAAACAAGCTCGGCGATCAGGTGATGTCGGCCGCAACCGCGGTGGTGGCCACCGACGCCAACTTCGGCGCCCGGCAAACGCTGTACGCGGCGTCGCAGGATTTGCCGGGCAACACCTACGTCGGCCCCCGGTACAAATTTGTCGGCCGCACCCAGTCAGTCGGGCGCACCGGGGCGGCGCAAAACGCAGCCACCGCAGCCGCGCTGTGGGAGCTATCCGAGCAGCTCACTGCCACTAAATATCCGCTCTGACGCGGCCTCCGCCAGCCACATCTGCCACATTGGCCTCTGGAAAAGCCGGCGGGCCGTTTGCCCGGCTCTCCGCGACAACTGGGCTGCTTCCCGCGCGCCGGACCGGAGGTGTCGCTCGCAGGTGGGCACGTGCATCATCGGAGCCGCCAGGGACGCAAGTGGCAGATGTGACGGCTGCGCCCAAATTTCCGCTCCGAGGTCCACATGCGATACCCTGACCGAGCGTCACGGCGAGGGTGATTGGCGAGCTAGCCAGCACCGTTATCGACGGAGACCGACAGAATTGTCGCGATCCTGGCCGTGCCCCCAGAACCTAGGCGTCGAGCACACAGGAGCGACAACATGGCGAAATCAGCGGGCGGCAACGCACTCAAGGTCACGGTGCGAACCGAGACCGGCAAAGGCGCGTCCCGGCGAGCCCGCCGCGAGGGCAAGATTCCCGCCGTCCTCTACGGTCACGGCGCGGACCCACAGCACCTGGAACTGCCCGGACGCGACTTCGCGGCCGTGCTCCGGCACGCGGGAACCAACGCGGTGCTGGCCCTCGACATTGCCGGAACCGAACAGCTGGCACTGACCAAAGCACTCGACATCCACCCGATCCGCCGCAGCATTCAGCACGCCGACCTGTTGGTCGTGCGCCGCGGCGAGAAGGTCGTCGTTGAGGTCACCGTCGTCATCGAGGGCGACGCCGGACCGGACACCCTGGTCACCCAGGAGACCAACGCCATCGAGATCGAGGCCGAAGCGCTGTCGATTCCCGAGCAGCTGACGGTATCCGTCGAGGGCGCCGCGCCGGGGACCCAGTTCACCGCCGCACAGGTCCCGCTGCCTGCCGGTGTCAACCTGATTTCCGACCCGGATCTGCTGGTGGTCAACGTGGTGAACGCGCCGACCGCCGCGGACCTCGAGGAGGAGGGTTCGGGCGACAGCGGCGCCGCGGCCTCCGAAGAAGCGGGCGAGCGACGCCGGCGGGGACGAGTCCGGCGCGGACGAGTCCGAGTAGGAGGCTCGCGACGTGGCCGAACCGCTTTTGGTGGTCGGCCTGGGCAACCCGGGAGAGAACTACGCCCGTACCCGGCACAACGTCGGGTTCATGGTTGCCGACGTGCTTGCCGCCAGGCTGGGCTCGAAATTCAAGGCGCACAAGCGTTCCGGTGCCGAAATCGTCACCGGGCGGTTGGCGGGGCATGCGGTGGTGTTGGCCAAGCCGCGCTGCTTCATGAACGAGTCCGGTCGCCAGGTCGGCCCGCTGGCGAAGTTCTACTCGGTGCCCCCGGCCGACATCATCGTCATCCACGACGAGCTCGACATCGACTTCGGTCGCATCCGGCTCAAGCTCGGCGGCGGCGAAGGCGGGCACAACGGGCTGCGCTCGATAGCGAGCGCGCTGGGTACCAAGGACTTTCAGCGCGTACGCATCGGCATCGGCCGCCCGCCCGGACGCAAGGACCCGGCGGCGTTCGTGCTGGAGACCTTCAGCCCGACCGAGCGCCCCGAAGTTCCGACGATCTGCGAGCAGGCCGCCGACGCCACCGAGCTGCTCATCGAACTGGGGCTAGAGTCGGCCCAGAATCGCGTCCACGCCTGGTAATCGTTCCGCTCAGCCGGTCAGGCTGTTGGCGGCTTGTTGACGATAAGTCGACGGTGTCTGGCCGCTGAACTGGGTGAACGACCGGGTGAACGCGCTCAGGCTATCGAAGCCGACCGCGGCGGCAGTCGACTGCACCGACTGTCCGGGCGCGGCAAGCAGTGCCATGGCCCGAAGCATGCGGGCATGCGTCAGGTACGTCCGCCAAGACATGCCGATGGCAACGTCGAACTGCCGCCGCAACGTTCGCTCGGAGATCGCGACCGCGCGGCTGACATCGGCGACGGTCACCGACGACAGGTGCGCCTTGGTGTAACTCATGGCGGCGGCGACGATCGGATGGTCCGAGGTAGGCAGGCTCAGCGGTGCCTCGTGTTCAAGCGCTTCGAATACCAGATGGCCGAGGGTTTGGAAGAAGCCATCGGAGACCGGATCGCTTTCGACCCGCCCGATCGGCCACCGCAATGCATGGATCATCATCTGGCGAATCAGCGGCGAGACGGCCACGATCCGCGCACGGTTGTCGACCTGCGGGAGCAGCTCGGGGTCGAACATCACCGCCACAGTGCTGACGTTGGGGTTCATCGTGGCCTGGTGTTCCAGGCCGACCGGGATCCACGCGGCCTGCTGCGGCGGCAGCAGGTAATGCGCGACCGTTGTCTCGACCTCGACCACCCCGCCGATCGCGTACTGGATCTGGTGCAGATCGTGCGAGTGCCAACCGGTGACCAGCTGATTCCCCTCGTAGAGGTAACTGCCGGCCCTGGCGCGTCCGCCACGGCGCAGCTCGACGCGGCCCACATTTTCCGGCTTGGCCGATCTGGACAAAACTCTGTCCGAAGATGCGGAGACGGTCACAGCAGTCCAGGGTACAAGTGGAGTGGTGAATACCGACGACTTGATCCTGGTGAGCATCGACGACCACGTCGTGGAGCCACCGGACATGTTTCTGCGCCACGTCCCGGCCAAGTACAAGGACGAAGCGCCGATCGTCGTCACCGACGACAAGGGCGTCGATCAATGGATGTACCAGGGCAGGCCGCAGGGTGTGAGCGGGCTGAACGCGGTGGTGTCGTGGCCGGCCGAGGAGTGGGGCCGTGACCCCGCCGGCTTCGCGGAGATGCGTCCCGGCGTCTACGACATCCACGAGCGCGTCCGCGACATGAACCGCAACGGCATCCTCGCCTCGATGTGCTTCCCGACGTTCACCGGCTTCTCGGCCCGCCACCTCAACATGACCCGCGAAGACGTCACGCTGGTGATGGTGTCGGCCTACAACGACTGGCACATCGACGAATGGGCGGGGTCCTATCCCGACCGTTTCATCCCGATCGCCGTTCTGCCGACGTGGAACCCCGAGGCCATGTGCGCCGAGATCCGCCGAGTCGCGGCCAAGGGCTGCCGCGCCGTCACCATGCCGGAACTGCCGCACCTCGAGGGCCTGCCGAGCTACCACGACGAGGATTACTGGGGTCCGGTGTTCCGGACGTTGTCCGAAGAGAACGTGGTGATGTGTCTGCACATCGGCACCGGTTTCGGGGCGATCAGCATGGCGCCCAACGCGCCGATCGACAACATGATCATCCTGGCCACCCAGATCTCGGCGATGTGCGCACAGGATCTGCTGTGGGGCCCGGCGATGCGCAACTACCCGGACCTGAAGTTCGCCTTCTCCGAGGGCGGCATCGGCTGGATCCCGTTCTATCTGGACCGCAGCGACCGGCACTACACCAACCAGAAGTGGCTGCGCCGCGACTTCGGCGACAAGCTGCCCAGCGACGTGTTCCGCGAGCACTCGCTGGCCTGTTACGTCACCGACAAGACGTCGCTGAAGCTGCGCCACGAGATCGGCATCGACATCATCGCGTGGGAGTGCGACTACCCGCACTCCGACTGTTTCTGGCCCGACGCCCCCGAGCAGGTACTGGCCGAGCTCAACGCCGCCGGCGCCGACGACAGCGACATCAACAAGATCACCTGGCAGAACTCCTGCCGGTTCTTCAGCTGGGACCCGTTCGCGCGGACCCCGAAGGAGCAGGCCACCGTCGGGGCGCTACGCGCCAAGGGCACCGACGTCGACGTCTCCATCCGCCCGCGCAAGGAATGGGCTCGCCTCTACGCGGAAAAGCAGCTGGCCTGAATTAGCCCGCGAGCAGTCGCAAAAGCACCTCATACACGGCGTGTCGAGGCGCTTTTGCGGCTGCTCGGCGTTGTTAGGTGAGCTTCTAAGTAACTAGGGGCACCGAGTTGGCCCGGCGCAGCTTGCCCGACGGGGTCTTCGGGATGGTGCCCGGACCGAGAACCACGACGTTGCGTGGACGCACGTCAACCTCTTTGAGCACCTCGTGCGCCACCTGATGTTCGATGCGGCGCACTTCGGTCGGGTCTTCGAAAGCGTTCGACTCGACCGCGACGGCGAAAGTCTCCCGCGCATGTCCCGCGTCGAGTCGGACGGCGACCGCGCAACCTGGACGCACGCCCTCGACCCGGCCTGCCGCCCGCTCGATGTCGGTCGGATAGATGTTGCGCCCGGCCATGATGATCACGTCCTTGACGCGACCGCACACCACGACGTGGCCGTTCTCCATCTGGTACCCGAGGTCGCCGGTGTCGTACCAACCCTGCTCATCCTGAGCTGGCATGAACCCGCCCATCGTCAGGTAGCCAGGGGTCAGCGACTCGCCACGCAGCTCGATGACGCCCACACCGCGGTACGGCAAGACCGTGCCGTCTTCACCCACAACGCGGATCTCGAGGTCCTTGAGCAGCGGTCCCAACGACGCGAGCCGACGGGTGTTGCCTCTCGTGGAGGGAACCGCGTGGCGCAGCGCGGCCAGCAGATCCGCATCGACCTCGTCGACCACCAAGCCGGCATTGCATTCGGAGAAGGACACGGCCAGGGTTGTCTCGGCCATCCCGTAGGCGGGCAGGATCGCCGACGGGCTCAGCCCGAACGGCTTCCCCGCGTCCAGCAGGTCCTCGACGTCGGCGGGTTCGACGGGCTCGGCGCCCGACAGCGCGAAACGCAGGGTCGACAGGTCGAAGTCGCCGGGCTTGGCGTTGCGGCGCAGGCGCTTGGCGAGCAGCGCGTAGGCGAAGTTGGGCGCCGCGGTCATGGTGCCCTTGTACTTGTCGATCAGCTTGGCCCACAGCAGCGTGTCGCGCAGGAAGTCCATCGGGGTGACCTTGACCAGCTCGGCTCCGAAGTACATCGGGATGGTGAGGAAGCCGACCATGCCCATGTCGTGGAAGCAGGGCAGCCAGCTGACCATGACGTCTTTCTCGACGTCATACTGGGCGCCGATGAACATCGCCTCGGCGTTGGAGTAGATGTTGCTGTGGGTGATCTGAACGGCCTTGGGCGATCCCGTCGAGCCGCTCGTCAACTGCATCAGCGCCAGGTCGTCCTCGCCGACCTCGATGGGGTCTATCGGATCCGCCGCCAGCAGGTCGGCAACGGTGAGGACTTTGACGCCCTTCTCCTCCAGCACCGGGATCGCCACCAGGAACGGCTCGGAGACGATGACCGCCTTCGCCTCGATCATGTCGATGACCGTCATGGTGTCCTCGGCCCACACCACCAGGTCGGTGCGGGGGGTGGGCTGGTGCAGCATGGTCAGGCTGGCGCCGCGCATCCACAGACCCTGAGCGGTCGGGGCGATCTCTACCGGCGCGCCGGCCAGCACGCCGACCGCGTCGCCGTGGCCCACTCCGGCGGCTTGCAGCCCGCCGGCCACCCGACGCGCCCGCTCATGCACCTCACCCCAGGTGTGGCGAACGGGGGCGTGCGGCTCACCCGTCACCATGCCCTTGGAGCCCTCACGGGCATTGCGGAACATCGTCTCGGTAAACCTGCTCACGAAAGCCTCCTCGGTTCCGGCAGTTGCCCCAAGGCACCGGAATTCATATTCCACCTGCTGGGCGCCGCTGTGTAGCAGGCGCGTGAGCACAATTGGGGAAAAGTTATGTCTCGAAACAGTGATGAGCCAGCAACCTCGCGTTCGGTTGCAGGATCAGCAGCGGCATGGCCGAGCCGTCCACCGGGGCGACCGGCGGACGACGAAGCCATGCGCTCTTGCTTAACGCTATTCGTCACCGCGAGATATCTTAAGCTCCCCTTAAGTAACTGCCAAACTCTTGCGAGGCGTGAGTTTGATTTCACACTTCAGTGGGGGTCGGCACGACACGAGCGCCGGGCACCGGTCCGCTGGCGACCCGCACGGTGCGGCAGACCCCGGCCCCCGCCAGCTGAATGCCGACATCGACGGCCGAGGACGCCGAGGCGCACAGAAACGCGCACGTCGGGCCAGAACCCGACACAATGCCCGCCAGTGCACCCGCGTCCACCCCGGCCCCCAGCGCACGCCGCAGCGTTGGTTCCAGGCTCACCGCGGCCGCCTGCAGTTCGTTGCCCAGCAGCGGCGCCAGCTGCTCGGGATCGCCCGCCGCAAGTGCGGCCAGCACCGGCCCGGCTTCAGCGAGCCGGGGCGGATCCCCGTCCTCGCGCAGCCGGTCCAGCTCGCTGAACACCGCCGGAGTGGACAGCCCGTTGTCGGCGAACGCCAGTACCCAGTGGAACGTGTTCCGGGACAGTACGGTGGCCAGCTCCTCGCCGCGGCCGGTGCCCAAGGCGGTTCCGCCGTGCAGCGCGAACGGCACGTCGCTGCCCAGCTGCGCGGCGAGCACGCGCAGATCACGGCGGGGCACGTTGAGCTCCCACAGCGAGTTCATCGCGACCAGCACCGCCGCGGCGTCCGCGCTGCCACCGGCCATCCCACCGGCCACCGGGATCGTCTTGTCGATCATGATCGAAACATCGGGCGCGCGGCCGACGTGTTCGGCCATCAGCTCGGCCGCCTGCCAGGCGAGATTGTTTTCGTCCGCGGGCAGCTTGTCGGCGCCCTCGCCGACGAGTTCGAGGGACAGCACATCGGCGTTGCGCACTGTCACCTCGTCCAGCAGCGAGACGGCATGAAACACCGTCGTCAGCTCGTGATAGCCGTCGTCGCGGCGATCACCGACCGCCAGATGCAGGTTCACCTTTCCGGGCACCCGAACGGTGACCGACCCGGTGGGCACCCACTGCGCAGCGGTGCTGCCGTCAGACGCGGACACCGCTGCAGACTATCTCTGAACGGTCAATTCGCGGTGAGCTGGCTGAGGCCGGGGTCGGCGGAACGTTGCAGCAGCCGCACGAAGTCCTCAACGGACAGCGTCTCGCCGCGTCGGGAAGGGTCGATGCTGGCGGCGAGCAATCGATTCGCCGACTCGTTGCCCGAACCCGCCCATTCCAGAAACGCATTGCGAGATGTCTTGCGCCGCTGCGCGAATGCGATGTCCACCAGTTGGAACACCTGCTGACGGAAGACTTCGTCGGTGGGCCACGGCGCGGTCGCGTACCGATCGATGCGCACCAGCCCCGAATAGACGCGCGGAATGGGCCAGAAGACGTTCGGCGACACCGTGCCGCAGCGGCGAACCCGTCCGTAGAAGCGCATCTTGACGCTGGGCACGCCATATTCTTTGCCGCCCGGCTCGGCGGCGAGCCGTTCGGCGACTTCGGCCTGGACCATCACCGTGAGGGTCTGAATGGACGGGAACTCGGCCAGCAGATGTATCAGCGCCGGCACCGCGATGTTGTACGGAAGATTCGCCACTAGGGCAGTGGGCGCCACATCCAGCTCGTCACGGCGGACCGACAACACGTCGCGGTTCAGCACGGTCAGTCGCTGGATCTCGCTGTTGGAGTGTTCGGCAACGGTCTGCGGCAGCCGGTCCGCCAGCACTGGGTCGATCTCGACGGCGATCACGGTCGCGCCACGGTCGAGCAAAGCCAACGTGAGCGAACCCAGGCCGGGACCGACTTCCATGACCACGTCAGACTCGGCTGATCCCAGAGATCGAGACGATGCGGCGCACCGTGTTGGCGTCGTGGACGAAGTTTTGGCCGAGTGATTTCCGTGGCCGAAAGTCGAGTTCTGTGGCTAGCCGCCTGATTTCGGTGCGTCCGAGCAGCCGGATGGTCAGCGCGCACCGGCTCTTCCGCTGCACACCGGCCATGCTCCCCAACCCTGGCGCGCCTGCGTCACCGAAGCGACGGCGATCTGCTCTTCCCGGGTAGCCAGGTCGGCACGCGGGGCAAACCGCAGGCCGCCGCTGGCCTCCCAGGTGCCCTGGTCAAATTGCACACCGCCGTAGAAGCCGTTACCGGTGTTGATGGCCCAGTTCCCGCCGGCCTCGCAGCTCGAGATGGCGTCCCAGATGGATCCGTTGCTTACCGGGGGCACCTCGGTGCCGGGCTTGGCGCCCACCCGCAGCACAGCGTCACGGGCCGGTGCGATCACGGTGTTGGCGACCGGCAGCCGGCCGGTCTCGACACCGTTGACCATGGCCACCGCGAACGTCACGTCCTGCGTGCCCGGGTTGCCCGGGTCTTCGACGACCTGGCGGCTCATGTTCATCTCTGGATCTTCGATGCGCCGCGAGTTCGGCGGCAGCGGGATCCGCTCGGTGACCCGCTGGATGCGGTTGCGGGTCACCTGGATTTGCATGCCGTCGACAATCGGCGCCGTCGCATTGGGCTCCGCCTGGTCGCTATCGAGCAGCGGCGCGCCGGCTACGTTGAGCAACCCGGCGACATTGGGCGCCGCCAGGTGCACCGTACGGATCGTGCCGCCGTCGTTGATCTGGACGGTCTTGGCGCTGACGACCGGAAGGGCCATGCCCGCCAGCGGAACCCGGCTGGCGCGAGACGCCGCGGCCGGGGCGGTGTCGGTCATCGCGAGCTGGGCCAGCGCCTCGTCGACGGTGCTCGCCGTCGTCCAAACCTGCTTGACGTCATGGCCGTCCAGCGAGATCTCCAACGGCCGGCCGCGCCGCAGCACGATGTTGTCGGCATTGTGAACGCGCACATCGGCGGCGGGGTACACATCGTCGCGCTCGTCGACGCCGAACCCGTTCTCCCGGACGATGTCGATCACGCGCGACTTCATGGTCGTCACCCGCATCGAGGTTCCATCGACAGTCAGTGTCACCGTCTTGCTGGCGGAAACCGCCATGCCGCCGGCCAACGTGAGCACGACCAGCAGACCGCCGATGACCAGTCGCAATGTCGGTGACGGGTTTTGATGAAGTTTCGTCAGGACATTCTGTGGACCCCGAAAAGGACCCAGACCTCGAACCTCAGCAACCACTTCAGCGACCTTTTCGACTCACATAGGCAATAAGGGACCATCAGGCCCAATCGTTTGATCACAAGACGGTAACGAACCGTCCAATGTTGGGCAACCCGCCCGCGACGTCTGTCAGGGAAATCACGCTGCTTATGCGGGCCTTTTCAGACCAGCCCGTAGACCCGACGAGCGTTGCTCGTGGTGCTCTGTGCGATCTCCTCAGCAGGACGGCCTACCAGTTCAGCGACGGCACGAACGGTGTAAGGGAGGCAGTAGGGCTCGTTCGCTGCGCCCCGAAAAGGATGCGGGGTCAAAAAAGGTGCATCGGTTTCTACCAGAAGCTGCTCTGTGGGTATCAACGGCACGGCTTCCCGCAGGGCGTGAGCGTTACGAAAACTCGCTGATCCCGACAGGCTCAGCAACCACCCGGCGTCGACGCATTGGCGGGCCATTGTGGCGTCTGACGAGAAGCAGTGAAAGATCACGTTGCCGGGGGCGCCCTCGGCCCGTAACACGTCGAGCACCTCGGCGTCGGCTTCCCGGTTGTGGATCATTAGCGGTTTGCCGCACCTCTTGGCCAGGTCGATATGCCAGGCGAACGCTTCCCGCTGCACGTCAAGCTCGGCACAGCCGTCGAGGCGGCCCGGCCAATACAGATCGATTCCGGTCTCACCGACGGCCACCACCCGCGGGTGAGCCGCCAATTCCTCGATCTCGGCGCGGGCCTCATCGGTCAGCGCGTCCGCGCGGGTCGGATGCAGCGCCACCGCGGCGTATACCCGCGGATCCCACTCGGCCGCTCTGGTCGCCCAGCGCGCAGAGTCCAGATCGTCGGCGATGGTGACCATTGCAAGCACACCGACCGCCTCGGCGCGATCGGCGATGGCGGTGACGTCGGCGGCGTTGCTCGCACCGCAGGCATCGAGGTGGGTGTGGGCGTCGATCAGGGGCGCCAGCGGCTCCGGTGGGGGCGGCGCTTCGCGTCGACCGGGTCGGTTGGAGCTCACGCGCCCACAATAGGGTGGAGTCTCAATGAAGCCCTATTACGTCACGACCGCGATCGCGTATCCGAACGGTGCGCCCCATGTGGGTCACGCTTATGAATACATCGCCACCGACGCGATCGCCCGCTTCAAGCGACTCGACGGATTCGACGTCCGGTTCCTGACCGGAACCGACGAGCACGGCCAGAAGGTCGCCGAGGCGGCGGCGGCCGCCGGCGTACCGACGGCCGAATTGGCGCGGCGCAATTCCGATGTCTTCCAGCGCATGCAGGAGAAGCTGGACATTTCCTTCGACCGGTTCATCCGCACCACCGATGCCGACCACCACGCGGCGTCGAAGGAGATCTGGCGCCGGATGGAGGCGGCGGGCGACATCTATCTGGGCACCTACTCCGGCTGGTATTCGGTTCGCGACGAGCGATTCTTCAGCGATTCCGAGACTGAACTCGACGAAGACGGCACCCGTATCGCGGTGGAAACCGGAACACCGGTGACCTGGCGCGAAAAGGAGCAGACGTACTTCTTTCGGCTGTCGGCATATACCGAGAAATTGCTGGCCCACTACGACACTCACCCGGAGTTCATCGGACCTGACGTGCGGCGCAATGAGGTGGTCAGCTTCGTCTCCGGCGGACTGGAGGACTTCTCCATCTCGCGCACGACGTTCGACTGGGGAGTGCAGGTACCCGATCACCCCGACCACGTCATGTACGTCTGGGTCGACGCGCTGACCAACTACCTCACTGGGGCCGGCTTCCCGGACACCGGCTCGGATCTGTTCCAGCGCTATTGGCCCGCCGATTTGCACATGATCGGCAAGGACATCATCAGGTTTCACGCCGTCTATTGGCCGGCGTTTTTGATGTCGGCCGGAATCGAGCTTCCCCGAAAGGTCTTCGCACACGGCTTCTTGCACAATCGCGGCGAGAAGATGAGCAAGTCACTTGGCAACACCGTCGATCCGGCGGCGCTGGTCGACACCTTCGGCTTGGACCAGGTCCGCTATTTCCTCCTGCGCGAGGTCCCATTCGGACAGGACGGCAGCTACAGCGAAGAGGCAATCACCAACCGGATCAACGCCGATCTGGCCAACGAGTTCGGCAACCTGGCGCAACGGTCGTTGTCGATGGTAGCCAAGAACCTCGGCGGGGTGGTGCCCGAACCGGGTGAGTTCACCGGCGCCGACAGCGAGCTGCTGACGACAGCCGGCAGCTTGCTGGAGCGGGTGCGCGCCAGTTTCGACGGACAAGCAATGCACCTGGCGCTGGAGGCGATCTGGCTGATGCTCGGAGATGCGAACAAGTACTTCTCGGCCCAGCAGCCGTGGATTTTGCGCAAGAGCGAATCCGACGCAGACCAGGCGAGGTTCCGCACCGTCCTCTACACCACGTGTGAGGCAGTCCGGATCGCGGCGCTGCTGGTACAGCCCGTCATGCCGGAGTCGGCCGCCAAAATGCTGGACATGCTCGGGCAACCGCCCGACCAGCGGGCATTCAGTGCCATCGGCGCTCGGTTGGCTCCCGGCACGGCGCTTCCGCCGCCTGCCGGCGTGTTTCCCCGCTACCAGGCGCCGGATCCCGAAGTCGAGTAATTGGAACGAAACCCGTTCCTGTGCTGTCGTTGATCACCAGCGCCCGCACAGCCCGGTCGCACGATGCCATTCCTGCGAATCAAGTTGCACGCCAATGATTTACTCATCGCGGAGTGCGGGCAGGTTTGGTCCGCACGTCAACGAGGCGTGCTGGCCCTGAATGTGAACCGGTCAGGCCGTTGCCCCGCAACGGAATAGCCTCATTCAATTTCTGTCCACGCCACATGCAAGCGACGTCGCCTCCGGCGGACTAAACATTCCGTGGGTCTTTTTAAGGAGACTCGAAGAAACTACGTGAATGGTCGCGATCAAACTCCGGAATTAAAGCGTGCAAAGATCAAACTTGCACAAATGAAGCGTTGCGTTCGAGTGCCCCGGCGGAGCCATGAAACCCTCCTCCTACTCGACGCGGACGATCCCATCTCGGCGGTTGTCGCCACAGGCCATGTTGTCCGAGCTAACGACATGCCTTTCAGAAGGTTTGCTCTGACAGCTACGACAAGTTGCTGCTACACATGTCGCGAACCGCCTGGTCGGTGGGCCTTGCCCGGCAAAGAAGCCGGAACGTTGCACTGCCGGGGGCATTCATCGCCAGCCACCGATTAGCTGGGACGGCGACGGGCAATTGCGAGGTCCTCCGGTGGCGCTTTGTGGAGCGCGACGTTGGCCGACGGCAGCTGAATGTGCGAAGCGTCACGAGTTAGCCACATTGACGAAGCGGTCGACTTCGACTATGGACTCGCCTTCCAGGTATGTGACCGCGGTCCGATTTGTAATACAATGACTCATCGAGAGGCTCCGCTGTTTTTTGCATTCCTTGGTCTGGATTTCGGCACGAGAAGGGTTCCAACCCACTTTTTTAGTGTCCAGCAGGGGCATGGCTCGTAAAACGGGCCGCTTAGGAGGGGCATGGTTTGTAGAAGGTTCAAATACCCACCTACATGTACTCAAGGCGCTGGATTAACCAACTGGAAGTTGGCGCCCCGTGGCACGAAGGGATGCCAATGACCCTGATTTCGCTGAACACCCCGAGCGTCGAGGAATTTCGCCTAGAGCGAGGCTTCAGCTGGCGCGATCCGGACATCGACTGCACGCTGGTGATTTCGCAGCCGTCCCTTGATCCGGACTTATGGTCTGAGTATACACTCGGCGCCGCTCGCAGCTACCGGAAATACGGTGTCGAGGTTGCTCTCGACGTCGACGCACTCCGCACCGGAGACGACACTCTCATGTTTTTTGCCGTGCTCGATCGCAGCGGAAAAATGGTGGCGGGCACGCGAGCCATCGGCCCGCTGCGGTGTGCCGACGACTCGCATGCGGTCGCCGAATGGGAAGGCCAGCCGGGTCAGCAAGCGGTCCGCGATATGATCAACGACCGGGTTCCGTTCGGCGTGCTGGAGCTGAAGGCGGCATGGGTGATCGACGATCCGGATCGCAATCGCGTCGTTGCTACCGCTCTGGCCCGCAGCGCTTCCCATTTTACCGCTGTCCTTGACGTTCAATTTTGCATGGCCACGGCCGCCGCACACGTCCTGAACCGGTGGCGCTCGTCCGGAAGCGTGGTGACGGCGAGCATTCCCGCTGCGCCCTACCCCGACGAACGCTACCAAACAAAAATGATGTGGTGGGATCGGCGCGATTTCGTCAATCATGCAGAGCCAGAACAGGTCGTCAAAATAATCAAAGAAACAAGGCACCTGACTCAAGAAGTTAACAACCGATTCGAGACAGAAGACCTTCTTTTCGGTGGAGCGTGACAATCAACCGCGCTGCTGCGTCCCAGGGCGAGTGCAGATCCTCCGAGGGACCTCGCCGATCCTGTGGTTTTGTCCGAATAGCCGAATTGTCACGTGGCGAAGTCGCTCATCGTCGAGAAGTCCATTGGTATCACGGGCGTAGCGAACAACGACTCCATCGCAGCGCCGTCCACCGGGCGAGACAGCAGAAAGCCCTGCGCCCGGTGGCATCCCAAATCAAGCAGCGCCCTTGCCGCAGTGGCAGTCTCGACACCCTCCGCGACAACCTCTAGTCCGAGGGCGTGCGCCAAGGCAACGATGGCCTGCACGATAGCCAGATCGCGCGTGTCGGTCCCCAGATCGCGTACAAACGATCTGTCGATCTTGAGTATGTCGACCGGAAGAGTCTTCAGATATGTCAGCGCACTATAGCCAGTACCGAAGTCGTCGATAGCGATCTCCACACCAATTTTTTTCAGTCGGGCAAGTGTCCGGCGCGTGGTGTCGATCTCCTGGACCACGACCCTTTCAGTGATCTCCAGACATACCGCGCCAGGATCGATGCTGAACTCGTCGAGGGTGGTGGCGACCGTGTCGACAATGTCGTTCGCGACGAGTTGCATCGGCGATATGTTGATCCGCAGCACGGCATCGCGTCCCGCACCGCGCGCACGCCATTGTCCGAACTCTGCACAGGCAGAGCGCATCACCAGGCGGCCAAGCTTCCCCGCCAGATTGATCGATTCGACCAGCCCGATGAACGAGTCCGGCATCAACAGCCCGCGAGTTGGGTGTTGCCAACGGACGAGCGCCTCGGTCCCGCGGATCTCGCCGGTCCGCATGTCAAACTCCGGCAGGTAATGGAGTACCAGCGCGCTGTCATCGCTGTTGCTGTTTCCTGCGAGCTCCAGTTCGATGTCGTTGCGGATCGTGTCCCGTTCGGACATGGCCGCGCTGAAAGGTGCGACGTTGGCCCCGCCTGCGCTCTTGGCCGACCGAGCGGCCTGATCGGCGCGACGCAGAAGCTCCGAAGTGCTGTGCTGTCCCGGAACGCCGGTAGCGACGCCGACGCTGACGGAACGGCTGAGCCTCTCGCCGTCGATCACGACCTGCTTGTCAACTCGCTCCTGGAGCGAATTGGCAAGTACCAAACCGCTTTCGATGTCCATTGGTCCAGAAGGCACGACTATAAACTCATCACCACCGAGCCGGGCGGTGACCGAGGAACCGTCTGCGGCCTCGCTCAGCAACTCGGCGAAACCGTTGATGAACTGGTCACCCGCGTCCTGACCGAGGTGCTCGTTGACGACTTTGAAACGGTCCAGATCGAGGAACAACACCGCGACTTCGCCCGGCTGGCCCTCGGCCAGGCGTTCGTCGAGGTGGGCGATCAGTGCCCTGCGGTTCAGCAGGCCAGTAAGGTCATCATGTTCTGCCAGGTAGCGGACTCGCTCTTCGGCGACGATGCGGGCCTGCAGCTGAGCGAATAATGTGCCGATCGCCTGTAGCGCGTTCAGCTCCGCCGGTAGCCAATCCCGGTCACCGAACTTGACGAAGCCCAGGGAACCGGTGGTCACGTCCCCGGAGAGCAGCGGCACGCCTGCGAGTGAGATGGCGGGAACGCCCGTTGCCTCCTCGATATTGCTTTGATAGTCGGCGTTTGTAGCCTCCGGACGCACAATGCTGGGCTCTTTGAGGTGTTCGAGCTGCGCGAAGATCGAGTCCGCTTCAGCGAAATAGACCACACCGATCGGGTCGGGGTCGGGGATGTACTCGCGTGGCGGCCATTCAGCGACGAGCACTGAGGCGCGGATGGTGTGGTCGTTGCGGCGCAGAACACCGGTGTCCACCCCGAAGTGGGTGACCAGATCGCGGAGCACCCGCTGACTGATCTCGCCAGCGTTAGCCGCGGTGGCACCCATCAAATCGGCAGCTGCCGCCGTGACCAAGTCGTCCAGTGAGCCAGCCATAGCCCCATACGGTAGCCGATATCGACACTACGGCATACGAACGCGATCGAGACTGCGTCGACTCCGCACCGAAGCCGGGCCGGCCACACCGAATCGCAGCACCAGGGCAGCCGACGCGCCGGCCGGTAGGCGAACGAGCTGCCGGAATTCTGTCTGCAAATCGTGTAGCTCCGCGGCGAAGGGCGTCGACAATTCGGTTAGCTCGTCGATGTTGCGGGCGTAGAGGAAGACCGGCGAGATGGGCTGAACAGCCAACCCGGATTGCTGCGCCGCAATCCATATCGCCTCAACGGCGGATCCGCCGTGCGCGTAGTCGGTCAAGGTGTCGCCTGGCACCGAAATGACGCCGACGGCTGAGCTCGCCAACACGCGGCCGCGGGTGTCCGCGCCCAAGGCGGTACCCGCGTTCCACCGGGCGAGGTAGGCCATCACGTCCGGGCGTCGCAAGATGTCCAGCACAGCGAGATCGCCGGAGCCGAGCTCGAAGCTGCGGACGTCGATGCCGGTGTCGGGACACTGATCACCGGGCCAGCGCAGCTCAGAAAACATCTCCGCATGTAGTCGTGGCGTGAGGTACCGGATGCGGTCAGCAGCGGCAAGAATCGTTGCAGCCCGGTCGATGTCGTCGCGGCCCGTGACGAGATGTAGCCTAGCCCCTTCCCGCGCGGCCAGGCTGTGCAGCCGTTCGACGGTATCGGCGGCGATCGGGCCGGGCGGACCGACGCGGCGATTGGTTTCACGCGCCAGCATCGGTTGGTAGAGCCCGGCCAGTTCGGGCTCATCCCCGCCGCGCAGATGCATCGTCGCGTGCAATGGTGCTCCGTCAACGTCCTCCAATAGGGTCACTGCCCCAGGTACCTGTTGGCTGGCAGCGGCTACTTTGGCGTTGAACAGGGCCGCTCCAAGCGCGACCGCGCTGCCGCGGAACCCGACGTCCATCGCCGACGTGTGCTCGGGCGCAAGCCGAATGGTGATGGCATCCGGCCCGGCCTCCACATGCCAAGGCTGCGCGTTGCCGCCGGACGGCGCCCGAAGCGCGGCTGCGGTGATGACGCCCGACACGCCCGGCAGCACCGGGTCTGAATACTCGGGCGGCGGCGGGGGGCGATCCCTGGCCATCTGCGGTTCGCCGAGCCGATCGAGCGCCGAGCCGACGTCGATGCGGGTCCGACCCGACGGCAAGTCCTCACCCAATCCGATTCTGCGCACGGCCTCGGCAATTGCAGTCGCACCCAATACAACGTCACCGGACACCTGCGGCCAGGTCGACAGCGTGATGTCGATTTCGACCGCTGATGCCAAACCTCGGGGTGACCACTGGTCTGCCTCCAGGAAACGCTGCATATACGGAACCTTTTCCCGACTGCTCATGCTGTGGAGCCGCGTGAAATCCAAGTCGCTGACGAGACCATGCAAAATCGGACGCTGGGGCTCTAGATCAAAGCGTTCCACGTCCAGCAGCCCCCGGTCGCTCGTCGCCATCAGCACCGGTATCTGGCGGGCTCGGGCACCCTCCCGCACGCTGGCCTTCATGTCCAACGAATCGCACTCCTCAACAACGACGTCCAGTCCGTCGAGAAACTCGTCAACGTTGTCAACTGTCAGCCCGACGTCTAAGACCCGGACGACGAGGTAAGGATCGAGTTCCGCGATCCTGCGAGCCGCCGCCTCGGCCTTGTTCAGCCCCACGTCCAGCACGGTCGCTGGCACCCGGTTGAGATTGGACAGCGCCATGCGATCGAAATCCGCCACTCGAAGCTCGGCGCACATGCCCTGTGCGGCCAATGTGTGCGCGATGACATGTCCCGCACTCAGACCGACAACGCCGATCCGCAGCGACCCGAGCCGCGCCTGTTCCTCAGAGGTGATCTGATTCCTGTTGCGATCCAACCGCACCGCTCGAAACGCCCGGGGGCCCAGCACCGCCACGACGACCCTCCGCCAGGGGTAGTACGCCCATCGACAGGGTTCGGCAAGCATCTCCGGATCGGGTGGCGGCCGAAGACCCCGCAATTCCTTCAGTTGTTCATCGCGATGATCGATGAATTCGATGACGGGATCGGCGCGCAGCTGTTCCAGTACCGCATTGTCTGTGGGGTCTGCCGCGTCGAGAACTTGAGCGGTGCAGCAACTTATGGTCGTCTCCTCGGTGCTTCGCGGTGTCAACGCATACGGGCCCAGATCGGAGCGCATGCCACCACGCTCGACGATGGCGCCGGCGGGAACTCGTCTTCCAGCGGATAAAAGACACGCCTAGGTTTGTCGATGACGCCGCCCCTTATTGCTGAGGATGTCGCAGGTAGCCTTCGTGTCCGTTCATCGGGCGATAGATGGTTGACTGGCGTCTCAGGATCATAGCGTTGGACGCTCGGGTCTCCGCCCCGGGCTGGAAATTAACGGGTGTGTCACTGGCGTTGACGGCCGGAGACCTGCAGGCCGTTGGGCCTGCGGCGGCGCCACGCTGTTGACCTTGCTCGGGCAATCCGAAAAGCAATGGGCGTCCACTGCAATCGGCGCGCGACTAGTTTCCGCGGCACAGTGCTGCCGCCAACCGGCAGCTGTGTTCGCCCTCTACCAACTCGCCACCGGAATCGAGTGAGCGGAACGAACTCCGAACGAGACATCAGCCGCACGCCTTACGCGCATAACCCGCATCTCGTTCCCGTTATCCGGCGTATACCGGGGTTTGCACCACGGTGGGACGGAAGCCGAACCTGGGCGTAAAAGTGGTGGGAGCGTCCATAGCGCGCGTCGCAGTGGGTCGCATCGGCGGCATGCCGTTGAGCATGCTGTCCGGCCCGACCGCCGCGGCCGGCGTCGCGTTGGCGCTGGCACCCGACAACGTCGAGCCAACGTGGCTGAATTCCGGAGCGGCCGCGGCCCAGCTCTGCGGCACCGAGAGAGTGCCGAGCGAGGCGGTGCGCCCCATACCCGCGGTCACCTGAGCGCTGCCCATACCCGAGCCGAAACCGTTGCCCAGAGTCGATCCCAGCATCCGGATTTGGTTGGCGAGGACGGTAGATCTCGGGCCAAGGGATCCCACGAGCGACCCCGCCGAACTGATCGCCGACATGCCGAGAGCCGAGATCGACGTAGCCGATCCGGTCCCTGAGGCCAGACCGACGCCCGAGGTGAGTGCCGTCGACGCCGATGTCGCGGTCGTCAACAATGACGCCGGCGATGCCGACGACGAGGACGACATCGAAGAAGCGATCGAGGCGAGTTCTGTCAGCGCATCAGGCGTCGCAACAGTTGTCAGCGGTGTGGACATCGCGAAACTCAGCGGGCTGGGCATTGCTGTGGTAAACGGCGCCACGGCCTGCGCAGAGGTACCCGCAGAAGTGGTGAAAGCTTGGGCGACCGCCTCCGACTGCGCAGCTAACCCGGCCGGGCCGGTGGTCGGCGCCGGCACAGTAAACGGGCTCAGCACCGACGCGGCCTGCGACGCGGCCTGATACGCATACATCGCCGCGGCGTCTTGGGCCCACATCTCGATGTAGTCCGCCTCGGTGGCCATAATCGCCGGCGTGTTCTGGCCGAAGAAGTTCGTCGCGACCAACGCCATCAGCAATGCCCGATTCGCCGCAATCTCCGGCGGAGGCACAGTCGTCACGAACGCCGCCTCGTAGGCGGCCGCTGCCGCCTTGGCCTGCGCGCCGGTTTCCGCGGCTTGCGCCGCAGTGGAGGTTATCCACACCACATAGGGCGCCGCGGCGGCCGCCATCGCGACCGACGAAGGACCCAACCACCCACTGGCCAGGTCCGAAATCACCAAACCGTAGGACGATGCGGTCAAGTACAACTCGGCAGCCAAATTGTCCCAAGCCGCCGCAGTGGTGAGCATCGGGCCCGACCCCGGGCCGGAATACATAAGGCCGGAGTTGATCTCCGGTGGCAACGCCGCGAAATCGAGCATCGTGAAAGCCGAAAACTCAGCCGACCGTGATCGCGTTGGCGGCCTTGGTGGCCGCATACGATCCGGCGCGAGCGGCCAGCGCCGACACCTCATCGGCAGCCGCGGAAACCACCCCGTCTTTGGGGGCCGCCGCGGGCGTGTTCTGGGCGCTCGTCGCCGAGCCGATCCCCCGCAAGGTGCCGGCCGCCACGGTCAGCGCTTCCGGCTGTGTGGACATGAGCGACACACGCTCCTCCTCACGGACATCGACGCACCCGCATAGCGCCCGTTGGGGCTGCTGTGACGTCCGGTCGCAGCGATCGCGGGCCGAGCGAGGTACAAACCGATAATTCGGCCTAAGGTCACTATACATACTTTCTGAACGATTTATAGCAATGGAAAGACTTCTAATATTCCAGCGAAGGGCAGGAACCACTCGTTGCCGGGGCGAGGATGCCGCATGTTGCGATCCGGAGGTCGGCTGCGCGGCGGCATGAGCGGGCGAGGCGGGAATGCCGCGCGGTCTGTTCGCTACCCCAGTCTTCGAGGAATGCTGATGCTTTCATCAGTCAGTTAAACCAAATGTCGGCTATAGGCTTCTATTATAGCCTATTAGTATGTAAGCTGCGGTCCAGCTGCATCATCGGTATACACGCTGGTGTTGGCCGCTGGAGACCTGCAGGGCGTTGGGTCTGCGGTGGTCGCCGGGAACGCGGAAGGAGCCATCAGTTGCCTGACAACGTGTGCCCGCAACAGCGGGAGGGTCGCTACAGCGTGGGGCGCGTCCGATGATCGAGATGGCCATCGTTGGGCTCGGCCCGTGGGGTCTGTGCGTCATGGAACGCACCGTGAGCCGGGCTCGACAGGTGGGGACGCCGGTGCGACTGCACCTAATCGAGCCCGCTCAGCTGGGAGGCGGGGTTTACTCCGCCGAACAGCCCGACTTCTTGGTCCTCAACAACGCCTGCGGTCAGCTTTCCCTCTACGTCGCCCCCGACGGGGACGCCCTCCCCCCCTACGCCGTGGGCCTGCACGCGTGGGCGGTGGTCCGCGGCTACCGCTGGGTGGGTTACGAATGCCGCATTGGCGCCGCGGGCGACCCCATCCTGCCCACCGACTACCTGCCACGGCGGTTGATGGGCGAGTACCTGGCCTGGTTCTATGACACGCTGGTCGCCTACGCCCCGCCCAACCTCGAGATCGTCCGGCACTACGCAGCTGCCGTCGACATTTCGCAGGCTCTCCAGGGCCGCGAGGCGGTGCTGCTCGACAACGGCACGACCCTCACCGTCGACCACGTGGTGCTGACCTCCGGGCACACGTGGAACCAGGAGCGCGGGGCCGACGGCGGCGTGCGCTACCTGCAGCCCTACCCCATCGAGTGCCTCGACCAAAGCGCTCCGGCCGGATCCTCTGTGGCCGTCGCCGGCATGGGTCTGGTCGGCTTCGACGTCCTCGCCGCCCTCACCATCGGACGAGGCGGGACCTTCGAGGACCGGTGCGACCGGGCGGGCCGCATGCGCTACGTGCCTTCGGGGCGGGAGCCGACCATCACCCTCTACTCCCGCTCGGGCGCGCCGTACTGCGCTAAGTCGGCCACCGGAGTCGACCCCTACGGCCAGTACGAGCCCGTGGTATGCACCCCCGAGGAGTTCGCGGCGCTGACCAATCCGGGCGGGTCGCAGGTGCGGCGCCACGTGGACTTCCGCGCCGAGCTTCTTCCCCTCATCTTCGCGGAGATGCAAGCGCGCTACTACATCCAGGCCGCGTCGCTGGCCGGGGGCGACGCCGAGTCGACCGAGGTCCGCGCTGCCCTCCGGCAAGGCTGGGTCGACGGGCACTACGAGAAGGTCGTCGACGGTCTCGAGCCGCACTACGGACACTTCGATCCGGCCGCCCACCTCTTCGCGGGCTCCGACCGTCAGTACACATCGGCCCCCGACTACCAAGGTCAGGCCTACGGCATGATCGAGGACGACCTCACCGAGGCCCTGCGACCCGGGGGGAGCCCGGTCAAGGCGGCCCAGGAGGTGCTGCGAATCCTCCGGGACCAGCTGCGTTCCGTCATCGAGTTCGGTGGTCTATCCCTTGACTCTTACGTCGAGTTTCAGTCCAACGTCCGCGGCCGCATCAACCGCCTGGAGGCTGGCGTGCCACCCATGCGCTCCCAGCAGTTGCTGGCGCTGCTCGACGCCGGAGTGGTGCGAATTCCGCTCGGACCTGACCCGGAGTTGTCCTCCTGCCCGGACGGCATCCGCCTGAGCTCCACGGCCCTCGACGAGCCGACCTCCGTGACGGTTGACGGGGTGGTGCGGGGCTACCTCGACATGCCCTCGTTGGCCCGGTCGGGCTCGCCCCTGCTCAGCCGTCTTTACGCCAACGGAAGGCTCACCCAGCTCACCTACGGTGACACGGCCGTCGGCAGCGTGGCCATCAATGAAGAATTCCATCCCTACGACACCGAGGGCCGGCTCCAGTCCAACCTCTCCGTGCTGGGCGTGCTCACCGAGGGAGTGCGCTACTTCACCCACTACCTGCCCTCGCCCCGCAGCCGCCTCCGGGCCGTCTACGACGCCCAGGCCTGCGTCGAGGCCGTGATCGGCTGAGCACGTGACGGATTACACGACCGCACGGATTCGGCCATTGGTGGCGGTGGGCTACGGGCCGCGTTGCATTCCGGTGATGCAGCTGGCCGAAGCGGCCGCCGGCCTGTGCGACCTGCTGTGGATGATCGACACGTCCGTGCCGGGGATGGGCGAGATGGCAGGTCTCCTCAACCGGTTCGGCGCCGTTGTCGACCTCGGCGGCATGAGCACCGAGCAGACGATCAAGACGCTGGCCGACTGGGAGCCCGACGGAATCACCACTTATCTCGACGCCGGAATGGTCGAATTTGCCTGTGTGGCAGAGGATTTAGTCCTCCCCTTCCACAGCCAGGCGACTGCCGCCGCCCTCACCGACAAGGCCCGCCAACGCCGGGCCCTCGCCGCGGCCGGTCTCGATACGCCTCCCTGTCACCTAGTCCGCCCGGACCAGTCCGCGCGCGAGCTTTTGGGAGTCGAGGCCGAGGTGGGGTGGCCCGCCGTCCTCAAGCCCCGCTCGGCCCAGGGCAGCCGCTACACCTTCCTGGCCCGCGACCGTGCCGAGCTCGAGAACCTCCTCGTCGCCCTCGGCCCGGGCCGCCCCGAAATGGTCCTCGAGGGTTACCTGCCTGACGATCCGGCCCGGGACGGCGACCCGTACGCCGGCTACGTTTCGGTCGAGAGCGTAGTCGCCGACGGTGCCATCAGCCACCTGGCGCTGACCGGGCGCTTCCCGCCGGCCGAAAACTTCCGTGAGACTGGGTTCTTCATCCCCGCCGCCCTCGACGCCGTGAGCCGCTCGGCCGTCCTCGACCTGGCCACCCAAGCCATCGAAGCCCTCGGGGTGCGAACCGGCTGCCTGCACACCGAGGTCAAGTTCACACCCAACGGGCCCCGCATCATCGAGGTCAACGGACGGGTGGGCGGCGGTGTACCCGAGATGCTGGAGCGGGCAGCCGGCGTCAGCCTGCTTGACCTCACTCTGCGAGTGGCTCTGGGCGAGCAGGTATCCGTCGACGGGCCCGTGGCCACGGAGCGCATCGGCTACCGCTTCTTCCTCCAGCCACCAACGGTCTCGGCCACGGTGACGGCCATCGAAGGCATCAACGACTTCAGCGACCGTGCCGAGGTGGACACGGTGAGCGTCCACCAGGGTCCGGGGGCCGCTCTCGACTGGCGGGACGGCTCCGGCAACCACATCGTGGCCGTGGTCGGCTCGACCGACGACGAGGAGCAGTTGCAGGCGGCCTACCGACTCCTCCACCAGGAGGTCACGGTCACCTACACAGACGTGAGGCATTAACAGTGGCGGTTCGACTGGCCGGGGCCCTCGACCCAGCGGCCGCGGCGGACGGGACCGAGGGGCCCGCGCGGTGGACGTGTGCCCTGGTCAACAACATGCCCGATGCTGCCTTCGCCGCCACCGAGAGACAGTTCGTGGGCCTTCTGAACGCAGGGTCTGGGTGTGAGACGGTCGTCCTGACCCGCTACACCATGGCGGGGGTGCCCCGGGGCGAGCGGATCCGGGCCCGTATCGCCGCCGAGTACCGTCCCCTCGCGGACATCACGTCGGACCCCCCCGATCTGCTGGTGGTGACCGGCTCCAACCCGATCGAGTCCCGCATCCAGGACGAGCCTTACTGGTCCGATCTGTGCGGGCTGCTGCGGTGGGGGAGCGAGAACGTGCCGTCGATGGTGTTGTCCTGCCTGTCGGCCCACGCAGCCCTTGCCGTCTTCGACGGCGTCGAACGGACCACCCTGCCGGTCAAGTGCACGGGCGTCTTCGCCCAGGAGGCCGACCCGACACACCCTTTGGCCGCCGGCTTCGACGGTCCGGTCGTCCTGCCCCATTCGCGGCTCAACACCGTGCCCGTAGAGGCGGTGGCCGCTGCCGGCTACGCGGTGGCCCTGCAGTCGGCGGAGGTAGGGTGGAGCGTGGTCACGAAGACTGTGGGCCGGTCGGAGGTGGTGCTGGTCCAGAGCCATCCCGAGTATGATCCCTCGAGCCTCGTGCGCGAGTACGCCCGCGACGTGCGGCGCTACGCCGGCCACGAGTGCGACCAACTGCCCCGCCTCCCCCGGAACTGCGTGGCCGCCTCGGACTGGGATGGGCTCCGGCGGCTGCACGAGCGGGTGGTGGGCGGCGAGCGGGACCCGGCCCTGGTGGCCGCGTTCCCCTTCGAAGAGGTCGGCGCCCGCGCCCCCTGGCCCTGGCGGGCCGCGGGCCTGCTGTCTGTATGGCAACCTGTTGGGCACTATCCCGAAGAGGAGCGCCTCAGGCCATGCATGACGAGACCATCGCCATCCACGGTGGCTACACAGCCGATGGGACGCGGGCCGTGGCCGTGCCCATCTACCAGACGGTGGCCCACGACTTCATCGACGCCGCTCACGCCGGTGCCGTGCTCGACATGGAGACGCCCGGCTTCCACTACAACCGGCTCAACAACCCGACCCTCGACGTCCTCGAGCGGCGCATCTGCGCCCTCGAAGGGGGAACGGCGGCCCTGGTGGTGGCTTCAGGCATGGCCGCCGTCAGCTACGCCATCCTGACGGTGGCCAGCGCCGGCTCAAACTTCGTGGTGGCCCCTCAGCTCTATGGGGCCACCTTCACCTATTTCGCCCACGTGCTGCCCACGCTGGGCATCGAGGCCCGCTTCGCGGTCGACGACCGAGCCGAGTCGATCGCCCCCCTCATCGACGAGAACACCCGCGCCGTCTTCTGCGAGACCATCGGGAACCCGGCCGGCAACATCGTGGACCTTGAGAGTGTGGCCGCAGTGGCCCATGCGGCCGGCGTGCCCCTAATCGTGGACAACACCGTGGCCACGCCGCTCATGCTCAAGCCCTTCGAGCACGGGGCCGATGTGGTCGTCCACTCGCTGACCAAGTTCGTGGGCGGCCACGGCACCACCCTCGGTGGGGCGATTGTAGACGGCGGCCGGTTCCCGTGGGCCGACCATCCCGATCGCTTCCCCATGTTCAACCAGCCCGAGCCCGCATTCCACGGCGTCGTCTTCGCCCGCGACTTCCCCGAACGGCCCTTTACCGTACGGGCCCGTTCTACCCAGCTGCGCAACAGCGGCGCCACCATGAGCCCCTTTAACGCCTTCTTGCTCCTCCAGGGTCTCGAGACGATGGCCGTGCGGCTCGAGCGCCACGAGGCCAACGCCCGGGCCGTGGCCGACTACCTGGCAGCCGACCCCCGGGTGGCCTGGGTGAGTTTCGCCGGCTTCCCCGACCATCCCTACCACCACCTGGTCGAGCGCTACCTCCACGGGCGTGTGCCGTCCATCGTCACCTTTGGGGCCGAGGGGGGCTACGACGCGGGACTGGCGTTTTTCGATGCGCTCCAGCTCGTCAAGCGGCTGCTCAATCTGGGGGACGCCAAGACCCTGGCCATCCATCCGGCCTCCACCACCCACCGCCAACTGTCCGACGAGGAGCTGGTGAAGGCCGGTATTCGGCCAGAGACGATTCGGCTGTCCATCGGGATCGAGCACATCGACGACATCATCGACGACATCGACCAAGCCCTGGACAAGGCCACGGCCGGCCGCTAAATCACCTGGCGTCGAACTGCTTGGACTTTCCCGACCACAGTCGTTCTATAGAACCGACCTCTTGCACAACGACGTCCGACTCCGGCCCGCCGTGCCGGCGGAGCACGTCGATCAGTTCCATCCGCAGAAGCTGCAGGTCGGATGAACCGTCGGTCACCACGGACAGATCAACACCACCTTGCGTCTTGCCCACAAAGAAGTTGGCAACACCGGGCGTGGCAAGGACAGTCTGCTCGAAGGCCTTCCGCGGCACCAGCGCGCCGTTTTCGTACTCGAAGGCTCCGTCGATCCGACCGCTCACCGCTGTGATGCGGCGATGAGCACACCCACACGGACACGGCTCGTCGGACATCGTCACCGCGTCTACGAGGTCATAGCGGATCAGCGGCTGCGCCAGGTTGAACAGGTTGGTCAACAGCAGCCGTTCCGCAGGTTGCCCATAGGGGACGACGTTGCCATCGGCATCCGCCGGCTCGAGAATGACCAGATCGTCGGCGACGTGCATGCCGTCTCCAACGCCGCATGGGAAGGCATAGGTCCCCTCTGAGCAGCCCCAGAATTCCGAAGTCTCGATCCCCCACGCGGACCGAACGGCCTCCCGCACGGGCGGGGTGCAGACCTCGCCCGCGACGCTGACCCAGGTCGGCTTGATGGAGAGTCGTCCTTGTGTCGCCTCTAAAGCCAGCTCCCGCATGAGGCTCGGCCACGCTTGGAGAGCCTGCACCCTAGGACGCGCGTTGTTCAGGCCGTCGACAATCTCGTCCAGGGGTTGCGTGCCGCCGAAGCAGTGCGATGCCGGCCCTCCGCTTTCGAAGGTGCTGAAGGCGTGAAATATCCCCGACTCATGCCGAGTGCTGGTAGCGAAGGCCTGCGCCAGCACCGCGTCCGGGTCTTCGCCGCGTCGCCCGGTCCAGCGCGAGCCCTGCATCACGAATGTGACGAACGCGTCCCAACCATAGACGTGGACTGCTTGGGTTCCTATGTATCCAGAAGTGACGATTGCCTGGTACTCGTCGTCCAGGTACCCGCGGTCGGCGTCCGACTGATCGAGGTGTTGTCGGATCCGGGCAAGTGTCAAACCGGGGACCGTGACAACGCGGTCGAACTCCTCCATCATCTCGGTTCTGGTCAGGACCGGCAGAGAAGGAAGGTCGGCCTCGGTGAAACTCGCCAGGTCGCGGCCAGCCAGTCGTTCCCGCCAGAACGGCGAGTGCTCGGCGGCATGCATCAGCAACTCCCGAAGGCGCCGTTCGCGTTCTGCGGCGAGGCGCCCCGCGTCCCATCGCAGCCGACGCACCCCCTTCAGGTACGCATCTTGCAATTCGGCACGCTGGCGGCGGACCAGCTGCGCGTAATGTCCCCCTGACGTCGCGCTGGCTGCCCTCGTTTGCACCCAGCGATCCTAGCCTAGGCACCCCTCACCGGCGATTCCTACCGCACGCATGCCCGCCGTGATGAACAGCTTGTCAAAGGCCGAGCCGCAACCAGCTAACCCGTCCTCAGGTGACCGCGGCAACGCCAGGTTGAGGAGTCGCGTGCTGGCCATCACTAAGAAGCGAAATCGATCTCATGGCAGATTAATCACCAACGGGCATCGTGCGGGGACCAGACGTTCGGCGCAGACAAGCCGGCCTCCTTCAGCAGCCGTCGCTCGTCGACCTTGCTGGAAGACGTCAAGGGCAAGTCAGCAACTAAGACGATTTGATCGGGCAGCATCGTTTCCGGGAGCCGGTCGCTGGCGGCCTGACGGACGGCGAGAGCGGTGAGCTCGCCATGCGGCACTACGAATGCGACGACCCCCAGATCGCCCTCCAGGTCGAACGGCGTGCACGCCGCGGATGCGACCTCGTCGATACCACCGAGCGCCTCGGTCACCTCGACCAGGGACATCCTCACACCATGGCGCTTGATGACGCGGTCCGAGCGCCCCATGTATACGTAGTTGCCCCGGTCGTCGCGGAAGACGAGGTCGCCGGTGCGGTAGAGAGTGGTTCCGTCGACGACGTCCGTCCGCAGCACAGCTGCGCTCTGCTCCGGGTCGTTCAGATATCCAGCCATGAGCTGCCGTCCGCCGACGTACAGCTCGCCGACCACGCCAGGCCGATCCACCAGCCCGCCGTGCTCATCAACGAGGTGGAACGAGCTCCCGGCATGTGGTCGACCGATCGGTACCATCCCCGCGTCGACCAACTCTGGCGTCAGTTCCAGATGCGCGACGGCGATGGTCGTCTCGGTCGGGCCGTACCGGTTCACTACCCGCAGTCCCGGACTGGCGGCCCACGCCGCCTTGATATCGGCGGTGGACGGCGCTTCACCGCCCAACGCCATCACGCGTAGCGAGGTGTCAGCCAACCGCTCCAGGCGGCCGCTGGCCCGGAGCAACCGGAGGTAGCTGGGAGAGAAGCTGGTCGCCGTGATCCCCTCGCTGGCGACAATCGAGAAGAACCTGCGTGGGAACAGGAGGGCTTCCCGGTCGGGGATGACGAGAGGAAGGCCGCGCACGAGCGGAGGAAAGATGGCGGAGAAGGACCCGTCAAAGTGCACGGGCGAAACGCAGAGGCACCGGTCATCCGCGGTGAGTCCCACGGCGTCGGCGCATGCTTGGGCTGCCGTGAAAAAGGCCTCGGGGGGAATCTGCACCCCCTTAGGGATACCGGTCGTCCCCGAGGTGTAAATGATGTAGGAAATGGGGCCCGGTACGGGTGGTGGCGTGGGGCCGTCTGCGACGTCCAACGCAGAAAGGGAGGTCCATGCGGTGCCGACGGGAAGCCCCGACGGCGCCGTTTGGTCCGAGCCCGCGGTGATCACCAGTGCGGGCCGGCAGTCGGCCACGATCTGCGCACGGCGGAGATCTGGATCGGTGATCGCCAGCGGAACGAACGTGACCCCCGCCCACAGACAGCCCAGTGCGGCCACCACGAAGTCCACAGAATTGCCGATCAGCAGGGCAACCCGATCCCCGGGCTCGACGCCTTTCTGGAGCAAGCCAGCGGCCACTCTCCCAGCTGCGGCGCGCAACTCACCCCGGGTCAGCGCGCAATCCAGGTCCTTGACGGCGGGCCGATCCGGGTGTCGATCAGCATGGTCGAGCACCGCACCGAGCACGCCGCGGATCGTCACGGACGCTTCGGGAGCCACGGTCATCGCTATGAGAGGCTCGAACTGGGCGTCAAGATGGTGAGATACGTACAGGGTCGAGTAACCGAGACCGTCGGCCCTACGGGCGTGGTCCCGCCACGCCGATTGGTTGGCGCGACCGCGGCCTGCACGCCGAATCGGAACGGGAGCATCTGTCGTGACACCTCCACTGCTCAGTCATAAAAGCCGGTACCAAACCGACCGATAGTCATTGAACTATCTTTATATCATCCCGTACAGTACTCCCCATAGCTAATAGCTGTACGCGCAGTCGGTTCGGAATTCTCGTCGACAGACGTTGCGAAGCTGCGCGACGAAGACGGGTGTACTGGACGGGTACGGCATCATCCTCCAGCCGGGCGTCAACGAAGAGCTTGCAGCTGCAACAGCCAGAGTCTCGCGTATAGACAGGTAGGTAACCGTGCACAAGGCCGACAGCATTGGCCCCACCGAAGTGCTCCAGAATCGGCGCTCGGCACAGGCTGGATACCGCCTCGACATCGAAGGCTTGCGCGGCTTCAGCATGTTGGCCATTCTCGGCTTCCACGCTGAAATGCCTGGCGTGGGCGGTGGGTTTGTCGGCCCTGACGTGTTCTTCACTATCTCGGGCTTCGTCATCACCGCGGCGCTCTGGCGCGAACTGAATACTACCGGCACTGTCGGGCTGCGCCGCTTCTACGGGGGGCGTGCCCGCCGACTTCTGCCAATGTCGGCCTTCGTAGGCGTCATCACAATGATCGCCTCAGTGGTCCTGCTACCTCCGTTGCAGACCGTAAACGTCATCGCTGACGGGATCGCTAGCGCGCTGTACGTCGCCAACTACTGGTTCATTGCGCAACAAGTCGACTACTTCGCCGCCTCGGCGTCGCCGTCGCCGTTCCAGCACTACTGGACTCTGAGCATCGAAGAGCAGTTCTATTTGCTGTGGCCGCCCCTGATCATCGGCACGGCCTGGCTCATCCGACGGGCGCGTCGCCGCACCAGGGCTGAGGCCACCTCCTCGCAACGCCCATATGTGGTGGTCCTTACCCTAGTCACGGCAGTTTCGTTCGCGCTGTCGCTGGCCGTCACCTACGTGGTGCCTTCTGCGGCGTGGTTTTCGCTGCCCACCCGGGCCTGGGATTTGTCCCTCGGCGGCCTGGTAGCCCTCACGGCAGGCCAGTGGCGCCGACTACCGCCACGAGCCGCCGTGTTCATCGGATGGGTCGGGCTGGTCATACTCGTGGTGACCTGTAACCAATTAAGCGCGACCACGCCCTATCCGGGCGTCGCGGCCCTGCTGCCCGTGCTGGGCACCGTGCTGTTGATCGGCGCCGGTTGCACCGCACCGTCGCAGGGAGCCGGCCGTGTCCTGGCATGGGCGCCGATGCGTGCGGTAGGCCGGGTGTCCTACTCGTGGTATCTGTGGCACTGGCCGGTGCTGGTGCTCGCACCGGCATTGCTGGGCCACCCACTCGGGATTGTCGGCAGGCTGATCGCGGTCCTGGCCTCCGGTGGGCTAGCGGTGCTCAGCCTCACGTTTATCGAAAACCCGTTGCGATTCGCCGCTCGCTTGCGCCGCTCGCCCCTGGGCAGTCTCGCGCTCGGCGGTATGGCCACCGCGATCGCGGTCTGTGTGGGCGTCGTGCTGCTGGACTCGGTGCCTACGTCGGTCGGCCGCGGCCGCGGCGCGGCGGCTGCGCCCGTGACCATCACGGCGGTGCCTCCTCCTACGGGCTCCGACATGGACGCCTACAACACGGAAGTGCGGCACGCATTCGCTCAGATCCAAGCCGCGGTCGCGGCATCGGCCGAGCTGAATGCCGTCCCGTCGAACCTGAACCCGCCGCTCGACGACGCGGCAGCCGAAAGTCGCGCCCTGTCGTTCAACGGCTGCTTTCGCATGTCTGACGAGGGCGGACAGCCTGAGTGCGCGACGGGATATACCGCCTCGCCGACGACGGTGGCCCTGGTCGGCGATTCGAATGCCGCGATGTGGAATCCGGCGTTCCAGGAGATCGCCGCACAACGGCACTGGCGACTCGAGTTGCTGTCCAGGGCGGCCTGCCCATTGATGAGCGCGCCCATCACCACCCCCTACGTTCGCCTGATTAGTCGCCTGATTAACCGCGCCCAATACTGCGAGGAGTGGCGCGGTCAAATCCTCGCCCGGCTGCGCACCGAGCACCCGAAGCTGGTCGTAGTCAGCATGTGGCGGGGCTACGCCACTTCCTACGACCCGGCGTGGATCGACAGCCTGTCCCGCCTCGTGCAGCAGCTGCGCGGCTTCGGTGCGCGGGTGCTGGTGCTCGGGCCGATCCCGGCTCTGCACATGGTGGTGCCGATCTGCCTGTCCGGCCACCTCGATGACGTCGCGGCGTGCTCGCCGACACGGGCGAGTGCGGTCAACCAACCCGGCATCGCAGCTGAGATCGCCGCCACCGAAACCGGCGGCGGACAATACGCCGACCTCACCGAGCTGTTCTGCACCAAGGATCGCTGCAGGGTCATCGTTGGCAACACCCTTGTGTACCTCGACGGGATACATTTGACACTCGAATACTCCCGGCTACTGGCACCGGTCATCGGGGCGCTGGCCGACCGCGCACTCGCCCAAGTTTGACGCGCTGCGGATTGTTGGCCCAGCAGTGCTACGGCGGCGCCGACTGATGTGGTGCGCGAAACTAATATGCCTCACGCATTTCGGGCGCGGGGCACTAGGCGGATTCGGCGACTCTCAATCGACGTGATGCCCGATACGGGGATGTGCTCCGATGGGGAAACGGCAGCTACCGGCAACACCGCGTTGCGGATCGCCGCCAATACCGCCGGGTGATTGGCGGGATGATCGCCGGTGGGTGTGGCGATCAGGCGGGGCGGCTGCGACGTCCATTGCAGCCGGTCAAGGGCTGCCCGACCGCCTCTAGCAGTAAAGTTCTCCGCATCCTCGGGCGCAGCAATCAGCGTCACGTCGGTTCCACCGTGGTTAAGCGTTGTCAGAACAGCATCCGGCAGGTACACGAGTCCGACCCAGCTCAACACCCGCAGGACGTCTCGCGGGAGGTGGTTGTGCATAAAGCTCTTCGTCGCCTCGCGAGCCGGGTTGAGAAGTGCTTTGAGGCGCTTTGTTGTCCTGGATTCGGAGGGGCCGCCGGCCGTGTCACTAACCGCGTTGGTGTTTAGCGTTTTCTTCCGAAAGCCCCACTGCTGCAGCAAGGTGGGGGTGACGCGCCAATTCCACACCTGCACGTTGACCAGGATCGCCGACCGCGCACCGATATTGCGGGCGGCCTGAGCAGCGTTCCACGCGCCAGAGCAGATACCGACAAGCTCGAGTTCGCCGGCGTCTTGGCACGCATGTCTGGCCACCGCTATCGAGTCGGTGATGTGAGCCTTGGAATACACCCTGCGCCAACGGTCCCGGCTGATCTGGCCCGACAAGCCCTGTCCTGCCGGGTCCCAGCGCACCGCCTGTGACCCGGCCGCTGCAATGCGACGTGACAATTCGACCCACTCCCGGGCGGGTCCCACGTGCAAGTCGTTGGCCATCACGAAGAACAACACGGTCTTTGCGGGCGCGGGACTACGGCGTCGGGGCAGTGTGCGGATGGCGAATAGGCCGTTCGGCTCGATTCGTTCGATGCTCTCGAAAACGTCGACCCCGTCGGATCCTTCGGCCGGCATCGTTACCGTTGTCAGGTATTGGGGTACGGCGCGATGGGTGCGAGTCGGAACGTTTCCGTCGATCCAGTCGATGATCGAATCGACCGCAGTGAAAGGGATCGGTAACGGCATCGGCGTCGGCGCGGCGCATTCCGGCAGACCGCCGGTAATGATCGAATCAACTCCCTCGGCCGACGCCAGGGCGGTGATGCGCTTGTCGGTCTCGGCTGGTCGTCCCACCAGAAGTACGTTGTCGACGCCATGGGCGCTGACTGGATTGGCACCCATCCGCAGCGCGGCGAATTCTGTGGCGGCGTGGTCGCTCAACCGCCCGCCAATGATTGACACTTCGCCGGGCGTAGCAGCGTCCTCGCCCACCGACAACCGGAACAGCGTGGTGTGTTCCCGAAGGTAACGCCTGCCCGTTCCATAGGGATCGAGGTAGACCACCCGGTTGACCGTGTGGGATTGGGCCAGGTGCTCGTTGAGGATCAGGCACCCGGCACGTATGCCGATAGCGGTCGCCGACTCCGCGCCGATCAGCGTCAGGTAGTCGAGCGCGTGGCCCACGCTTGCCACCCAGTTGGCCACCGCGTCATCACGGACCTGAGCGTATGCGGAATCACCCAAGCCCAGATAGTCAAAACGCAGCACGCCGAAACCGCGGCTCGCCAGGCTGCCGGCGAGGACTCGTTGCAGTCGGACACTGTCCGTCCCCTCCTTTCCGAGCGAACCACAGATCAGTACCCCACCCCTGATCTGGTTATCGACCGGCAGATGAACCACGCCGAACAATGGCGAATCAGACGGTCCGAAAAATGTCGGCACCTCTGTCGTTGTCAACGGCATGTTGGGCTGGCTCCACAGGCGGCTTCGGCCGCCAGCGGATAGTCGTGCTCTTGATATTATTTTGCTGATTTAATCAACCCCCGGCCGATACCAGGCGCCGGCGAGGGAGCGCCAGCACGTCGTTTGACACCGCCCAGCACCTTCGCGTCTTCTTTGTCGTGGGCGATCAAACAGCCAACCACGCAAACCGCTGATGCAGATATCGGCGATATTACATACTTTTCGGATAGATGCAAGCAAGAATTGAATGCGTGGAGTATCTACGTGTTACAACCAGACATGCGATTGGGAACCGTTGACGGCGTCACGGAGTGGGCGCGGATCGCCATGCTGATGTCTACAACTTCTAGTCCTGAGCACGATCATCACCAGAGAGGAGGTGGGGCGTGACCGAAGACGCGATCAGCATCGGCGGTGTCGACCTCGCCGATCCGGACACATACGTGTCGGGGATGCCCTTCGATGCATTCCGGAAGCTCCGCGAGTGCGCACCAGCGGCATGGCACCCGTACAAGGACGGACCCGGGTTCCTCGCGCTCACCGGCTACGACGAGGTCTTTGCCGTGTCCCGCGACAGCGCCACGTGGTCGTCGGAGGCGACGGGGGTGTACTTCGACGTGCCCGGTCCCGGCGACATCGCCGACCAGCGGGGCGTGCTGATGTTGACGATGGACCCGCCGCGGCACACCGCGCTGCGCGCTCTGGTCAGCAAGGGCTTCAGGCCGCGCCAGGTAGCGGAGCTCAACGACCGCATCACGGACATGGCGCGCGACGTGGTCGACAGCGTCATCGAGCGGGGCGAGTGCGACTTCGTCGCCGACGTCGCCGGGGTGCTGCCCTCATACGTCATCGCCGAACTGCTCGGCATTCCGCTGGAAGACGGCTGCCGGCTTTACGAGCTGACCGAGATCATGAACACCGGTCTGATAGGCGACAAGCGCGCCATGAAGGCGGCCGCCGAGATGTTTGGGTACTCAACGGAACTTGTGGCCCGCAAACGTGCGGACCCTCGCGATGACATCGCGACATCGCTGCTGCATGCCGAGATCGACGGACAGCGCCTCACCGAAAGCGAGTTCAACTTCCTGTTCCTGCTACTGATCAATGCGGGCGGCGACACGACCCGTAACCTGGTCTCCGGAGGCACGTGCGTGCTGATGGAACATCCGGAGGAGCGGGCAAAGCTGGAGGCGGATCCGTCGCTGCTGCCGACTGCGGTTGAAGAAATGCTCCGCTACGTCAGCCCGGTCATCGCGTTCCTCCGCACGGCCACGAAGGACACCGAACTACGCGGGGTGCCCGTGCACGAGGGCGACCGGGTGGCGATGTTCTACCCGTCGGCCAATCGGGACGAGGCCCACTTCGTCGATCCCGACCGCTTCGATGTGACTCGTAAGCCCAACCTGCACTTGGCATTTGGCGGCGGCGGCACCCATTTCTGCCTCGGCGCGAACCTGGCCCGGGTGGAGGCGGCCGCCCTCGTATCGGAGGTGCTGAGCCGGATGAAGAACATGGAGTTGGCGGGGCCGGTCGAGCGCATGCCGTCAGCGCTGATCAACGGCATCCACTCCATGCCCGTCCGGTTCACGCCTGCTCGACGTGTGGGCGCTGGGTGATCGCGGGATCGCAAGACAGCCCGATGCTGCGCAGGATAGATCTGCACCAGGTTGTTCGGCGACCACCGCTTGGACCGGCTCGCGGTCCAACCGGATCGACCCGGGGCGATCCACCCAACGCTGCACACCGGCGCGGGGCAACGCGAACCGCTCGGCGCGCGGGCGCATGCCCCCGCGAAACTCGACGTTAAGGTCACGCCGTTCCTGTCCGAGGCCGAGCCAGGTGCGCCGCTCGGGCGTGATCGTTGTCGCCATGCCCCCGGAACGCCAACGGCAAGGTTGCCAAACCAATGCTGCGCAAACTCATCGTCGTCCAGGGACTGCCAAACAGAACCTATGGTATTATATGAATTGTATATGAGTCTCAGGGGTTTGCGACGAGGAGGTAGCGGAGCATGGTGGCCCCAACCCGATGGAGATTCCGTCACCCCAAAGCCACAGTTGTCGCCGTGGTCGCGCTCGTCCTGGCCGTGACCGTAGTGGTGGGTGACCGTTGGAGCAACGAGAAGTCGATATCGACCCAGCGCAACGTGGCGTCCGCGATCACGACGGCGAACTTGACCGCCGTGGCCCGTACACGGACGTTCTTCGGTTACCAGTCCGTGGGGATGAACGTGCTGGACGCCGTCCCGGCCGTCTACGCGGATCACGGTGTCTCGGCCCCCCCGATAGAACAGGGGCGTGCCGAGCCCGGCCCCGACGGCGGGTTCATCGCCTACAAATCCATCGATGAAGTCGTTATAGACGCCGGGAAGACGGCACTCAGGGACTTCGACCGCGACATGCGCGGTGGGATGGGCCGGCAGGTCGACGTCGCTTTGATGAACCTCTGCTGGGGTGACGTCTTCAGCGACACGGATGTCGACGCCCTCTTCGCGAGGTATCGCGACACCATGGCCGCATTGGAGCGAGACTTCCCCAACGTCACCTTCATCCACGTGACGGTGCCCCTGATCACAGAGCCAGGCCTCTTCACGGAGTTGAAGACATGGGTGAAGACACTTACCGGCCGGCACGACGTGTTCGGCCAACGAGCGAACGTCTTGCGGGAGCGGCTCAACGCGCTGATCCGCGGCGAGTACGCCGGCCGTCACCTCTTCGATCTGGCCGCGATCGAGTCCACGAAGCCCGACGGCACGAGGGTCTCCGGGCACTACGACAATCAGGGGTATTTCGCACTGTACGACGGGTACGCCTCCGACATGACCTCCCTCAACGCGGTTGGTGCCAAGATCGCGGCGACAGCTTTTCTCGAGGTGATCGCGCAGGCATCGCGGAAGTAAACACCGCTGGCGATGATTCGGCGCAGACTCTTGAGCTAGGTGCCCGCGAGCCGGGCGACCACCGGTGCGAAGGATTCCATCGCCTCGCCCGGCACCACGATGTTGGTGAAGCCCCATCTCTCGCGGCGCTCCTGAAGCCGCTCACACAATTCGTCCTCGGTGCCGAGCAGGACGATCGGAAGCTCAAGCGCGTCCTCACCCGGAAGGCCGAGCATGGTTGCGGTGCGCGCGGCAGCGCGGCGGCTGCCGACGACGTTGGCGGCAACGACAGCAATCTGCAGTTCGAGCGAACTGAAGCGGGCGCCGGCCCCGTCGCGCACCCATGCCAAGCAGCGATCGTAATGTTCGAAGGTGGCTTGGCTCGCCAGGTCGCCGCCTTTCTCGCCCGAAGCCAGGCTGGTGTTCACGCCCACGGTGTCCGCTTGTTCGGCAGCAACCGTGAGTATCCGCCTACTTCCGCCCCCGACGATGACGCGAGGGAGCGACGCGGGGCGAGGATCACAGCGGGCGCCGCGCACCGTGTGATACCTCCCTGCGAATGTCGCCTCCCCCTCACTCCACAGTCTCTTCATGACAGCGAGGCTCTCGGCCAGCCGGTCCACGCGGACAGCCGGTTCGTCGTACTCGATCCCCGTTTGTTCGTAATCGCTCCGGAGCCAGCCCGCGCCAAGACCCACCTCGACCCGCCCTTCGGCCGCCAATCCGAGCGTGGCGATCTCCTTGGCCAAGACCACAGGGTTGCGGAGGTCGTTGTTCAACACGACGAACCCCACGTGGAGGGTGGAGGTCGCTTCGGCGGCCACGGTCGTGGCTACGAGAGGCCCGAACTGGGCGTCAAGGTGGTCAGAAACGTACAGGGTCGAGTAACCGAGGCCCTCGGCCATACGGGCCCGTTCGCGCCAAGCCGACATGGTTGGCGCGACCGCGGCGAGCACGCCGAATCGAAACGGGGGCATCTGTTGTCGCACCTCCACTGCTCGGTCATGAGAGCCTTGTGTCAACCGGCCGATGGACAGCGGATTCCCCTCGTATCGGTCCTGGATCCTGTACAGTATGCACCATGACTGCAGAACTACATACAGTTAGTTCGGTTTCCGCGCCGGCAGCGGTACGGACAGTCGGTTCGGGTTCCTCGCCGGCAGACATCGCGAAGGTGCTCAAAGAAGACGGGTGTGTGGTCATTCCCGACCTCGCACTTCCCCGAACGATGGATCAGATACGGGCCGAGCTGGAGCCGTACCTCGCTGCCACCAGCGGAGGCAATACTGACTTCCTGGGCGAAACCACCCGCCGGACCGGTGCCCTGATCGCCCGTTCGCCGACCTCTCGCTCGCTCATGACCCACCCGACGATCATCGACACGCTCGACCTCGTGTTGGGCGACCACGCCAGCACCTTCCAGATCGACTTGACCCAGCTGGTCACAATCGGACCCGGTGAGCCGGCGCAGATGATTCATCGGGATGACTGGTCGTTCGATCGCTACCGGTTCCCGACGGGCTTCGAAGCCGAAGTCGGCACCATGTGGGCCGTGACCGACTTCACTGAGGAGATGGGTGCGACGCGGATTGTGGTGGGCAGCCACCGGTGGGAGGACGATCCCGACGAGGTGGACCCCGCCCTGACCACCCCGGCGGTCATGACCAAGGGTTCGGTCCTCATGTATACGGGCTCGGTGTACCACGGCGGGGGCGCCAACACCACCAAGACCAGCCGGATCGGGATGAATGTGGGCTACTCGATCGGGTGGCTGCGCCAGGAGGAAAACCAATATCTCGCCTGCCCGCCCGAGATCGCCCGCACCCTCCCCGAGGGGCTGCTGAGGCTGATGGGCTACCAGCGCGGCTCCTACTCCATTGGGTACGTGGACAACAGCCGAGAACCCCTGGACTGGTTGTACGGCAGCCCAGCATTTATGTCGGACTTCTACGAATACCGCCGCGCCGCTCGCAAGCGGCTCAGGGAGACCGGAAAGTACGTTCCGCCCACGGAGTCTTAGCCTGGGGATACCGGCTAATTAAGTTGAGCTACAACAGAGATGAGAGGGAAAGCGCAATGCAGGATCGAATTCGTGATGTTTTAGCTGCCCATGGCCGTATGGCGGTCGATCCACGCGAGGTGGACGATCAGGCCGACCTCTACGACCTCGGCCTGACGTCGCATGCGTCGGTCGACGTGATGCTTGCACTCGAGGATGCATTCGACATCGAGTTCCCCGATGAAGTGCTCAAGAAGTCCACCTTCGCTTCGGTACGCAATATCGAGCAGGTAGTCGAAGGCCTGGTCAAGTTATCTGCGTGATGGAACGTGCGGTAGCAGTCGGCCTGCCGGAGCCGGCCCCCGACAACTGCTTGCGTCTCCTGCTGGTCGCATCCGTGGATTCCTGTGATACCGCAACGATTACGGAGTATGCATGATCACCTTGCCAGACGAGGTTGACGGGCACCGCGTCCGCGCCGGATGTGATGTCGTGGCCATCGAGGATGTCGAGGACTCGCTGGCGGCGTTCGGAGACCGGTACCTTCGCAAGGTTTTCACGGCGAGCGAAATCAACGACTGCCGAGGCCGCAACCAGGTGCACAGACTGGCGGCCAGGTTCGCGGCCAAAGAGGCAGTGATCAAGGTGTTCGCAGAACCCGACATGCCATTTCCCTGGCGCGAGATCGAGGTGACGCGGGACGGTCCGCTGCCGCTGCTTCGTCTGAGCGGGGGGCTCGCCGAGCGGGCGCAACACCAAGGCTGGCTCAGCTCGTCTTTGTCGCTTTCGCACACCGATTGCCACGCAATGGCCGTCCTTCTCGTGGTCTGCGGCGACAACGCCGGGGCGGGCGCGCGATGACCCGTAGACACGATCCGGCATGGGTGTGGGTGATCGGCGCGTTGGGCGGTGGGCTCGCGGTCGCCGGAGCCGTTCTGGCGGGTTACGGCACCGGTCGAGAGGGCATCGGGCAGGCGGTCCGCTACACGGCGCGCTGGTCGTTCCTTTTTTTCTGGCTTTCCTATACCGGGGGCGCGCTGGCCATCCTGTTCGGCCCAGTCTTTGCCGGTCTGGCGCGCCGGGCGCGAGCCTTGGGCCTGGCCTTCGCCGCCGCGCTTCAGGTCCATATCGGATTGGTTATCTGGCTGGGCATCGTCATCGGCCAGATTCCGCTGCGGGGCGGCATCTTGTTGTTCTTCCTGGCCGGACTGTTCTGCACATACCTGCTGGTGCTGCTGTCCTTCGGAATCGGAACGCGCAACCTGGGACGTCTGTGGCGGCCACTGATCTTCCTGTCCACGACTTACATATTGATCGCCTTCGGGCGGGACTTTTTGCTGGACGCGCCCCACCAGCTGACACAGCATTGGCTCTCCTTCGTCGAATATGTGCCGTTCACACTGTTGAGTGTGATTGCAATCCCGCTGCGCCTTGCCGCGTTTCTTCGCCAGCGCTTCGAACTGTCGCCGGTTTCGACGAAGCCGGCGCACCGAACACTGATTGATCGTTGACCAGAGCCAGATCCGTTCCGTTAGGGGGCATGTTGTCGACGCCGACCAAGGCGGATGTGAAGCCGCCGACGCAGGCAGACTTCGTCCGGCTAACGGGCTTAGAAGCTCTGGCACGCCTACCGGTGGAGATCATGCGTGCCGAGCGGCGGGCAGGCCGCAACACCGCCGGGTTCATATCCGGCTACGAAGGTTCGCCCCTGGGCGGATACGACATGGAGCTCGACCGCCACCACGCCCTGCTGGACGAGTACGGCATCATCTTCCAGCCGGGCGTCAACGAAGAGCTTGCAGCGACGGCCGTTCAGGGGAGCCAGCTCGCGTCGGCGTCGCCGGAATGCACGGTCGACGGCGTCATCGGGTTCTGGTACGGCAAATCGCCAGGGTTGGATCGGGCGTCGGATGCGTTCCGGCACAACGTTCTGATGGGCGTGCCCGCCACCGGCGGAGCCCTCGTCTTCGTTGGTGACGACGCGTCAGCGAAGTCATCGACGGTGCCCGGCGCATCGGAGCGGTTGCTCGCGGATCTGGGCATTCCCACGCTGTACCCCGCAGACCCTCAACAGATCCTGGACCTCGGCCTACATGCCTCGGCCATGTCACGAGCCAGCGGCCTATGGGTGGCGCTCAAGATATCGACCGACGTTGCCAACGGCTCTATGACAGTTGATGTCACCCCCGGCCGCGTAATCCCAGTGGGACCTGTACGCGCAGTGGACCACGCAGTCACGGCAAAGATGATGCAACCGATGCTTGGAGTTCTGGAACGGAGTCGCGACGGCGAACGTCGTCAGGCTGCAATCGACTACGCCGCGCGAAACAAACTTGACATCGTCACCACCCACGGTGCTCTCGACCGTATCGGGATTATCGCCGCCGGACCCACGTTCCTCCACGTCTGTGAAGCTTTGAGGCGGATGGGTCTCGACGATATAGAGCTGGCGCAAAACGGAATTCGCCTGCTTCAGCTGGGGATGATCGACCCCATCGAGCCGCGCACGCTGAAAGGCTTCGCCTCAGGCCTGCAGAAGATCATCGTGGTTGAGGACAAACGGCCCTTCATTGAAACCGCTGTCCGCGACCAGCTTTATGGTCACAACGAGGGCGGTCCGTTGATCGTCGGCAAGCGGAATATCGAGGACGGCCCGGTGTTCCCAAGCAACGGCGAACTCACCGCCGACACGATCGCCCCCGTGCTTGCAGGAATCCTGCTAGGCCACAGTGAGTTTCCCTCGGTCCGCGAGTGGCTCGACCGGCGCAAATCACCGAAATCGTCGCTGGCGCTTCCCTTGATAACTCGCAGCCCTTATTTCTGTTCGGGGTGTCCGCACAATTCGTCGACGAAGGTGCCCGCTGGCTCGTTGGTCGGCGCCGGCATCGGGTGCCACGGTCTCGTTACGCTCATGGCGGAGGAACTGGTGGGCAGCATCACCGGGTTGACGCAGATGGGCGGCGAGGGCGCGCAGTGGATCGGAATGAGTCCCTTTGTGCACCAGTCTCATTTGATCCAGAACCTTGGGGATGGCACTTTTCATCACTCCGGCAGCCTCGCGATTCGCGCCGCCGTCGCAGCCGGCTCTCACATCACCTACAAAATCCTCTACAACTCCGCGGTCGCGATGACGGGCGGTCAGCGCCCCGAAGGGGCGCTCACCGTGCCTGATCTTGCGCGGGCATTGCTGGCGGAGGGGGTTACGCGGATCATCGTCACCACTGACGACCCGAAACGCTACCGTCGCAGAGATCTTCCGCGTGGTGTGCGCTGCTGGCATCGAGATCGTCTGGACGAGGCGCAGCGCACGATGGCAGCCACACCTGGTGTCACGGTCATCATCCACGACCAGGAGTGCGCTACCGAGCTGCGTCGTAAGCGCAAGCGCGGCAAGGTAGTTCAACCCGTTCAGCGCGTCATGATCAACGAGCGGGTGTGCGAGGGCTGCGGGGACTGCGGCGCGAAGTCGAATTGCCTGTCGGTTCAGCCGATCGATACCGAGTTCGGCCGCAAGACGCGAATCGACCAATCATCGTGCAATTTCGACTTCTCCTGCCTGAAAGGAGATTGCCCGGCCTTCATGACGATAGTGCCGAACCGCTCGAGCCCCGCACAAGTGACATTGAGGAGACTCGAGACCACTGATCTTCCCGAACCGCCTCAGCTGGCCGTCGATCCGCACACCATCCGAATCACAGGCATCGGCGGATCCGGTGTCGTCACGGTCGCCCAGACACTGGCCGCGGCCGCGACGATTGCAGGTCGCTACGTTCGTACTTTGGACCAGACCGGCCTAGCCCAAAAAGGCGGACCGGTGGTTTCCGACATAAAGATCTTCGATCAATCGACAGCGGTGGCGAACCGCGCCGGCGAGGGCGAATGCGACCTGTACCTAGGTTGCGATTTGTTGGTCGCGGCGGAGGCTCACTACCTGCTTGCTGCCGATCCGCACCGCACGGTTGCGGTCGTCTCTTCGTCGGCGGTGCCAACCGGCCAAATGGTCGTCGATCCGGACACCACGTTCCCGGCATTCAGTCAGGCGATGGCGCCGATACTGGAGGCCACTCGCGCCGAGCAGGCCGTCATCCTTGATGCCCGTAAGCTGGCCACCACCTTGTTCGGGCAGGATCAGTTCGCGAACATGCTGTTGGTGGGTGCGGCGTTCCAGACCGGCAGAATGCCCCTGCGCGCCGAGCACATCGAGGAAGCCATTCGCGGCGGCGGCATTAAGGTGCCAGAGAATTTGCAAGCATTCCGCCGTGGTCGCCAAGCCGTCGCTGCACCAGCTGATTTAAACGCCGCCGTCGCACAATTGCGAAAAGAACGTCGGCCCAAGACCATGCCGCGCGATGCCCGTCGCATTGCAGCGATAGTTCGGGCAGCGCCCGAATCGCCGCTCGGCAAGGATGTCGCGGTGCGGGTCTCCGATCTGATCGCCTATCAGAGTCGCCGATACGCACAACACTACGCAGAGTTCGTCGAGCGGATTCGTGCCGCAGAAGCAACGAAGGTGCCGGGTGTTGACGACCTGACCAGGAGTGTCGCTCGAAATCTGCACAAGCTCATGGCATACAAGGATGAGTACGAGGTGCCTCGACTCTGCCTGGACCAAGAGGTCGACGCTCGGGTGCGTGAGGCGTTCGGGTCGAACGCGCGGGTGTCCTACAAGCTCCATCCACCGTTCCTGCGGGCGATGGGTATGAATCGGAAGCTCACCTTGGGGCCATGGGTGCGGCCGTTCTTCCGGGCGCTTGCCACCCTGCGGTTTGTCCGTGGCAGCTTTTTGGATCCGTTCGGCCACACCCACATTCGTCGTTTGGAGCGGCAGTTGATCGTGGAGTACCGAGCGTGGATGGACGCGGTCGCCGTCGTCATGACTCCGGATAATCACTCGCTCGCGGTCCGGGTCGCCGAACTACCAGATATCGTGCGCGGATACGAAGATGTCAAACTCGCTAATGTCGCCCGATACCGAAAACAGGGCGAGCAGTTGATTTCTGAGCTGCGCTGACGCTGTCTGAACAATCGCGCGTTTTTTAGCGCGGGTGGTCGCTGACCTGGCCGGTCGCTTCGAACTATCTACCTAACGAAAATCAGGCGACGAGCAAAAATCGGAAAGCCCCAGGTGAGCAAACCGGGTTGGGCCGAGGTCGGCGGAAAGCCGCGCTGTTCCCTTCTCCCATTCCGCTACAGCCGACTCGCGGCGAACGCCGCCGCCTGATTCGTCATCCCGTTCTCGCCATACTGGCCGTGCGCCTCCTCGTTGTTGCCGTCCGAACAGACTGGGTCGCCGTCATTACACAAGTCGATGGTCTTAGGGGCATAAAGCGGACCGACGGTGGGGAGCGGGCCGTTCCACAACGACCGCGCCCATGGGCTCTCCTGATGGGGAGTGCCGAAGAGGGCGACCGCCGCCACATGATCAGCCACCTGGGGCGGCATCGAATCGGTGGCCAAAGCGATCACGGTCGCGCCCTCAGAAGCTCCACTCAGCACCGTTCGGGTGTTTGGGCAGTTCGCAACCATGCTTTTGACGTGAGCACGCACATCATCGGCACCGGCGAGCACGTTACTTTCGAAGTCATCAGCCATCGCATTGTAATTGACCGGGTAGACCCCCACGGATCGCCCGCTCGCAAGTTCCTGAAGCGAGTCGACGAATGCGGAACCCATGCCAATCCCGGATGGCGTGCCGTGGGCTCGACCGAATACCACCTCGATGTCGGGACATGGATCAGCAGACGCGGTGGAAGTAATGCTGACGGCCGACCCAGTGGTCCGGGGGGGCGAGCACGCATTCAGCATCAGCATCGCGCAGGCGGTCAGAACTGCAGCACCAAGGAAACGAGCAATCTGGCCGACGGTCAGGTTGCCCATACTGACATATGGCAGCAGGCGTCGCCATGAGGTGCGCCAAGTTTCGAACACGCCTTGAAACCGCGCGACCGTTCCAACTTCGGGCGCACTGCCGCAATCACGTTTCCTAGGCTTAAGGTCCATGTTGCTCCCACCGGGTCGGCGCGGAGGCGGGCCACGGCTGGCGGCACCGCCCTGAGTGTTACCATACCGATGATGCACTTACAGTAAACGCTCACGTACTAGTTGACACAATACAACCTATCTATAGGACTTCTAGTCTTTGCCTGCAGCGGATACGGCATCTGCCTACTTGAGATGTCCCTAGAAAGAACAGACCGCGGGACCGACAGAACGCACACTCAGGCGCTATCGTAATCGCGGCCTGGCTTCCGGTGGACCTGCGTCCATTGGGAGCGACACGGGACCTTGGGCGGACGGCGGCCAAGACGTAGTCGGGTCGGATGGCATTGAAGCCTCATCTAATCGAGGAACAGTCGTCCAGCCTGATAAGCGAAACCCGCTCCCGCTGGCCGCGGCAGCGGGGGGCTTGGTGTCGGGTTCGTGATGGTGGTCGCGGTTGCTAGCGGGGGCGCGTGGCGCGGCCGGCCTGAGGCAGGTCTCGGTCGGGCCGCAGTCCGTTCCCCGGGGGCTGTCCCGGGTGTATGCATCCTTCAAGAGTCGCTAAAGACCACGAGTCTTGCAGATCTTTACAATATGGACAATAGGTATGTATTCTAGGATTCAGATGCATCATCGGTATACAAATGCGATCGTACCTGGGCGCCGCGGTAACCGCGATCGGCCTATGGGGTCGGCTTGCTTCCATGAGGAGGAGCACATGTCGCCAGCCAGCCGGGGTGATCGACAGAATCGCCGGCACGAATCTGGTGTGGGTTGTTGGAGTGGAGCGTAGGCGATGACATTCCTCCACCAGGAACCACAAACTCCGCAACTGCTACAGCGGCCCGATTCCCCAATCGGTAGGCACGGGGCTAGTCGAGCATGAGGACATCTCCGCTGGCGATTCCCTTACCTCGACCCTCGTTTGCCGAGATAGTAGGTCCTCCACAAGACGGGTTGGCGGGGCTGGCGTTTCCCGAGACCATTCATACGGTGCCCCGACGCCGCCCGCAATCTCACTCGGTCGAAACATGCGACGTCGAAACCAGCGACCGCATCAGCGAGCCAGCATGACCACGACAGTTCGCAGCCGAAACGGCCATGTGCCTGGCGGGACGATTAAATTTTTCCCGAGTATTCAGTATCTCCGCGCTGTTGCGGCGATCTCGGTCGCGTTGTACCACGTCTTGCACCACTGGCTGCCTCACGACCTCCACATCGGAGTCCTCATGGGCGGGGTGGACATATTCTTCGTCATTAGCGGCTTTGTCATGTGGGGCGTCACCGCCGGGCGTGAGCGCGGTTCGTGGTTGTTCTTCAGCAACAGACTGAAGCGGATCGTGCCGCTCTACTGGATCGTGACAACGGTGATGTTGGCAATACTGCTGGCGAAACCGGCGCTGGTGAATTCCCGCTTCGAGGTCGGCCATGTGGTGACGTCCTACCTGTTTATCCCATGGCGTCATCCCGTGAAGGGAGAGTTCCAGCCGCTGCTGATCCCGGGCTGGACGCTCAATTACGAGATGATTTTCTATGTAATCTTCGCGCTGATCCTGTTCGCACCCATGCGTTTCCGCCTGCCCGCGGTCCTGGGGGCCCTCGTGGGGCTCGTCGTCCTAGGCTTCATTCCCCACGCGGGGACCAGCCAGTTCGACTTCTACACGGACCCGATGATCCTCGAGTTCGCCATGGGCGTCTGTCTCGGCGCCGCGGTGACGGCGCAGCGCCGCGCGCCGGCCCCCATTGCGGCGGCGGCGGTGATCGCCGGCTTCGGCCTCTTCATCGCTGCGGCGGTGACCGCCCCCTCTGGCGACCGAGTGCTGATCTTGGGGATTCCCGCGGCGCTCGCGGTGGGCGGGTGTGTTTTTCTGGAACGCGAGACCGGCCCGTGGTTGGCGCCCCTGCCGCTGCTATTAGGCGACGCCTCCTACTCCATCTACCTCGTACATATGGGTACTGCGTTGGCGGCCTTCCAGGCCTGGCGCCACGTGGATGCGCTGCACAATCCGGCCGGCATAGTCGCGAGCATGATCGTGACGGCGCTAGTTTCGGTGGGGGCGGGTGTCTTCGTCTATTGGTTCGTCGAGCGGCCAATAATTAAGCATTTCAAAGTGCCAACGCCGAAATCTAGACCTCTGGTTGCCGGTAGTTCGTTGGAAGCCGACGCGGCGATCCGGAGAGCGGGACAGGTTGATGTCCTATGAACGAGCCACAGCAACCCGGATTACAGGACCGTCTTGCCCTGGCCGTTCCAAGCCGCCGTTAGTTGACATCTCGGCGGGCGCCGATTCCTTCGCTGCCCGGCCTCGCCGTTACGGCGACCCACATCTCGGCGAAAACCTACGCACCCACCAGCCAGGCCACCACCCAGCAGCTGGGTGCGGTTGGCCGCGCGCTGGGCGGCTGCTTGCGGGCGCGCGTGGCGCGCCGGCCTGAGGCAGGCCTCGGTCGGGCCGCAGTCTGTTCCCCGAGGGCTGTCCCGGGTGTATGCATCCTTCAAGAGTCGTTAAAGACCACGAGTTTGGTAGATTCTTTACAATATGGACAATAGGTATGTATTCTAGGATTCAGATGCATCATCGGTATACAAACGCGATCGTACCTGGGCGCCGCGGTAACCGCGATCGGCCTATGGGGGTCGGCTTGCTTCCATGAGGAGGAGCACATGTCGCCAGCCAGCCGGGGTGATCGACAGAATCGCCGGCACGAATCTGGTGTGGGTTGTTGGAGTGGAGCGTAGGCGATGACATTCCTCTACCAGGAACCACAAACTCCGCAACTGCTACAGCGGCCCGATTCCCCGATCGTTAGGCACGGGCTAGTCGAGCATGAGGACATCTCCGCTGGCGATTCCCTTACCTCGACCCTGCCGGGTTCGGAGCGGCGCACCGCGGGACCGCGCACTGCTGAGGTGGCCGCAATCACCCCGCCGCGGTCAGCCGACTTCGATGCACTCGCGACGCTGCCAAAGTCCCTCCGTGCACAGTGGCAGCAACGTTACGGCAATTGGCTCGTGGTCACTGATCTCATCGTTGTGAGCGGTGTCGTGGCGATTGCACACATGCTGCGTTTCGGCAACGTGACACGCGGCAGCCTGTGGGCGGGATGTGGTGAGTCGGTTGCCTACTTGACGATCTCGGTGCTCATCGTGGTCGCGTGGGCCTTGGCGCTTGCGATTTACCACACCCGTGCGCGGCAAGTAGTCGGAGCCGGCCCCGAGGAGTTCCGCCGGGTGTGGACGGCCACGTTGTGGGTGTTCGGAGTCATCGCCGTTATCTCGACTCTGTTCAAGCTCGAGATCGCACGCGGTTATCTGGCGATCGCGTTTCCGCTCGGCCTTCTCGCGTTGTCCGTCAATCGCAACCTGGCCCGCAGGTACGTCGCAGCGCAGCGTCGCCGCGGCCGCTTCGCGACCTCCGTGCTCGCAGTCGGCGAGCCCCGATCGGTCAAGGCCCTCGCGCAGTCGCTGACGCGGCATGCGGAAGAGGGCTACAACGTAGTCGGTGTGTGCACTCCCGGTGTTCCCCACCGTGAAAACATCGTCGTCCCCGGCGTCGGGCCGCTGACCGTGTTCCCCTACGAAGACGACATCCGACACGCGATCTTAGCGTCGCAGGCCGACACCGTTGCATTGACGTCGGCGGCGGAGCTGGGGCCAGAAGGCATCCGCGACCTGTCGTGGCAGTTGGAGAAGCTCGGCGTCGACCTGGTCGTGTCGCCGGGAATAGTCGATGTGGCCGGCCCGCGGCTGACCATGCGCCCGGTGGCCGACCTACCGCTGATCCACGTTGGCAAGCCGCAGTATCAGGGGGCCAAGCGGTTTCAGAAGCGGGCGTTCGACGTTTGCTTTTCACTGCTGGCGCTACTGGCCGCATCGCCGGTCATGATCGCTGCTGCAGTTGCGGTAAAGGTAAACAGCCGGGGCCCCTTCTTCTATTGCTCCGAACGCATCGGCCTGGACGGTGCGCCGTTTCGGATGATCAAGTTCCGCAGCATGGTTGTCGACGCCGACCGGCGACTGGCGGAGGTGGGCCACCTCAACGACAGCGTCGGCGGTGTGCTGTTCAAGGTCCACGAGGACCCCAGAGTCACTCGGGTGGGCAGGCTTTTGCGCCGGTATAGCATCGACGAACTCCCGCAGTTCATCAACGTACTGCGTGGGGACATGAGCGTGGTCGGACCCCGCCCCCCACTGCGGCGCGAAGTCGAAACCTACGACAACCGGGTACGTCGCCGGCTGCTGGTGCGTCCCGGCATTACCGGACTGTGGCAGGTCAGCGGCCGATCCGACCTGTCCTGGGAGGACTCGGCGAGGCTGGATCTGTCTTACGTCGAGAACTGGTCGATGCTAAGCGATCTGGCCATTGCGGCCAGGACTGTCACGGTAATTTGCGGTGGATCGGGAGCGTACTGAGCGTGGGTGAATCGATGCGCCGGGTCAGCGCAAGTGGGGACATGAATCTTCTGTTGAAGCGCCGGATCGAGCAGATCAAGCAGCGATGGTGGGTTGTTGTGGCGATCGCGGCGCTCACCGCAACCCTAGCGGGTGCGTCCTTGCTCACTGCGCATCCGACGTATGTCGGGAAGTCGGAACTTATCATATCCTCGCCAGGACAAGCGCCCGAGCAAGAGGCTGTGGTGCTCCAAGCCTACGTCGTGCTATTCAACACCCCAGAAACGATCGCCCGGTTGCGGGCCGCCAACCACATTCCCAATGGGATCACCTTTGGGGCGAAACCAGTTGCCGCAAGCCCGATCCTGACCATCGAAGCCACCGCAAACGACCCGAAAACCGCAGAGACTGCGGCGCAGGACATGGCCAGTGCCTTCCGTCAGGACATTAACGCGATCCACGAAGCGGAGAAGAAACAAACACTCGCGGACCTGACAGCACAATTGGACCGCACTCAGCCTATGTCCAAAGATCCGCTCAATCCGATGCTGGCCCCCCCTCTGCAAGAGCAAATTTTCAACACGCAACACGACTTCACCAACGAGCTCCGAGATCTCCAACTGCGGGCCGGCGTCACCACGAACGCGCAACCGGGTGTGGGCAGCCTGGTCCTCCCGACTGCGGGTGGATTGATGCTCGGCCTACTTGCCGCGCTGGGTCTCAGCGTGTTGTCGACGCGGTTGTGGAGTTCGGCTGACATACGGGAGAGGACCGACGTCGAACCGCTGGTCGAGGTGCCCGAATCTGGATCGGTCGCGCGGAATCGGTTGCGCGAGCACCGATTGCGGACACTCGCCAACATTGTGAGTTCCGGAGATCTCGGTATGCCGAAGGTCGTGGCGGTCACCGATACCCGTGGAGCCCGTGGAGCGCGGGATGTCGCATGGGCGCTGGCCGAGTCCTGGGCGAAAAAAGGGCATCGGACCGTTCTCGTCTACGCCGACGACGCGTCGTGCCAACAAGGAACCTGGGGTTTCATCGATGCTCTCGGCGACAGCAGTCGGATCGACCGCTTCGAAAAGGTGCTGCAATACGGTGCGGTTGCATCGATGAGGGTCTTGCGCGGCGGTAGCGTCGTTGCCGATCGGTCCTCGAGGGTTACCCGTGAGCGAATCGGCGCGCTCCTCGACAAGCTTCGGCCGATCGCAGATACGATCGTGGTGGCGGCGCCGTCGATCGCCGATTCCACCGAGGCACAATTCGAGGCGCAAGTGCTCTGCGCCGCCGCCGAGCGTACGGTCCTCGTCGCCGCCAAAGGGAAGTCCCGGGCCGGCGACGTCATTGCCGCCGCCGAGGCCCTCGCGAAGGCACACGCGGCTCTGCTGGGTGTCGTGCTGATCGAAGGGTCGAACGACGAGCAAACGTTCTGGCGACGCACCCACCGCGGCGCGGCTGTCGAAAGCGAAACCGAGCCCGTTATCACAGCCGTGAACCTGCAGAGTTCGTCACCCGAAGAAAGTGTCGTCACAGACTCCCTCCTGGACCGAGACCGATGATGGTATCGCCCGGGAGAACACGCCCGCGGACCCGTGGCGCCCGATTCGGCGGATGGTTGTCGGCAACGGCCCAGCCTGGGTCGACACCGTTCTTTGTATTGACCAGGAAAACCGACCCCGCGACTGGTAGCAGCGAATTGGGCGCATGGTTGGCGGTCGCGGCGGGCCTCGCCGCGTGTGTCATGGTTCTTGCGGCGGTGCGTTTGCCGGGTGCGAAGTTCGGCCAGCTGCTTATACTCGGCGCGGTCGCTCTCGTGCTTGGGGTGCTGGTCCTGAGAAGCGCGCCCTTCGCAGCCATCATTCTGATCATCACGATGGGCATGTATCCCGCGACGCCGCACGTGCTACCCATCGACATGTTCTGGGTCGTGTTCGCGGGGGCGGTCGGAGCATGGGTGGTTTGGATGGATCGAAACCCCGATAGGCCGCGCGGCATGGACGCGATCGAGTGGGCGATGGTGCTGTATATGGCCTGGAATATCTACTCGATGATCAGTCCGCACGAATACACCATGAACGAGTATAAGCCGGGTCTTACGCCGGGTCACGTAATGGCCGATACCCAACAGGTTGGCTCTGGGATCTGGCGATTGATTGTCGTTCAGATGCTGCTCCCATTACTGCTGTACCGGGTGGGGCGCCAAGCGTTCGACCGCGCAGCGGTAGTGCGGGCATTGCTGTGGGTGATCCTGACGTTGGCGGCCTTCTCGGCGGTGATGAGCATTATGCAATTCACAGGCCCAACCGAATTGGTCTGGCCCCGCTACATTGTCGATGATCCAAAGAACTGGCCCGGCCGGGCCGCGGGAATCTTCAAGCAACCGGTCGTCAATGGATGGCTACTCGCCGTCGGCTTGGCGATCGCGATGCTGCTCCTCTCCCGGCGCAACCAGCCAACCTGGCGAAGGTGGTTCGCATTCGTGGTCGCCATCGCCTGCGGCTACGGCATCTTCTTGACCCATACCCGCGACGCTTGGATCAGCGGCGTGGTCGTGCTCATCATCGGTGCGCTTATCGCGAGGGGATACCGCAAGGGGTTCATCGTAGCGATCTGCCTGGTGGCTTCGGTGGTCGCGGTCAACTGGTCCACGTTCACCAGCTCCGACCGGAAGTCCGGTGGCGTGGGCTCGATGAGCGAAGTGAACGATCGGCTCAACGCCGATCAGACGGCGCTCTGGGCGTTCCAGCAGAAACCGGTCGCCGGCTGGGGCATCGGCCGGTTCCAGGTCGTCAACACCTACCACCACCAGCAGTGGGCACCGGACGTACCGTGGACCCGCGGATACGGAGCCGCCGCGCATGAGACCGAACTGGGAATCCTGGCCGATGTGGGCGTGATCGGTCTCGCGCTCTGGATCTTCCTGCTGGCGCTGGTCATCCGCCGGCTATGGACTGCTTACCGGACTCTGCCGGACCACGATCTGTGTGGCAAGCCGCTGGCGGTCACTGCGATCATGGCGACCGCCGCCCTCATCTGCGCCGGGCTCACCATCGACCTCCGATTGGTCAACTTTCCAATGCTCCCTGTCTTCTTGCTGGCCGGAATCACGGTCGGCTGGTCCGACCGCTACCAGCGGTCGCAGACGGCCGCGGGCGGCGAGATCGTCGAGCCTGTAATGGTGCGACATGGGTGAGCCGCGGGCGCTCTGGGTGTCAACCTGCACGAATACTCGTGGCGGCGTCGCAACGTACGTTCGGACCATTCAGCAGACGCGGCTTTGGACCGACTGGAACATCCGCCACGTCGCGACCCATCGGGACGGCTCCGCGTGGGCAAAGATCGGGGCATTCGCTCGTGGCGCGGTGCTGTTCGTCTTCGAGCTGATCCGGTTCCGCCCCAGCCTGGTTCACCTGCATGCCAGCGCCGACGCGAGTTTCGTGCGGAAGGGGATCCTCTTGTGGATCAGCCAGCTCGCCGGTGTGCCCGTCGTTCTGCACATTCATGCGTCCGGTTTCTCGGAGTACTACGACAATTCGCCGCGGACGATCCAGGCGATAATCCGCGCCACTTTCTGCCGGGCGAGCGCGGTCGTGGCGCTCGGCGACGCATGGGCCACCCGGCTGCGGGTGATTGCGCCAACCGCGCGGATCACGGTGATCCCCAACGCGGTTCGACCGGGCCGCCGAGTCACCCAGCCCGCGCGGGGTGAGCCCGTGCACATGGTGTTCCTGGGCCGTATCGGCGACCGCAAGGGCACATTTCGGCTGCTCGAAGCGTGGGCCCAGCTGGCCCTCGATCAGGACTCCAGTGAGGGTTGCCGGAAGGTCGCCACGTTGACGATCGCCGGTGACGGCGAGGTGGAGCGGGCGCGGCGCCGTATCCGGGAGCTTCGCCTCGAAGACACCGTCGAACTGCGCGAGTGGCTGTCGGAGAGCGATGTCGACAAACTGCTCGATCGCGCCCATGTCCTTGTGTTGCCGTCGCGCAGCGAGGGCCAGCCGATGGCGGTCCTGGAGGCGATGGCGCGGGGTTTGTGCGTCATCGCCAGCGATGTCGGCGGGCTGCACGAGATGATCGGCGACGGGTGCGGTGTCATCGTCCCGCCTGACGACATTGACGCGATCGCTGACGCGTCGCGTCTCGTCATTGACGACCGTGATCTGCGCGCCCGTTACGGTGCCGCCGCCCACGCACGAGTCGAGGCGCACTTCGATGTCCGCGCCGTCTCGCGCCGAATCGACGCACTCTATCGCGAGGTGTCCAGATGAGGGTGCGTCCGATTCGGGTGCTGTTCGTCGTTCCAGCTTTGCCAGTCGGTGGCGCCGAGCGGCATTTGACGACGATGCTGCCGCGAATGGATCCCGCACGATTCACCCCATCGGTGATCTGTATCGGCGAGGAGGGGGAACTCTTCTCAACGCTGCGTGTCGCCGAGATCGAGGCGAGGGCACTGCGCCTGCGCAAGCGGCAGGCATTGCGCGCACTGATCGAACTGGTCATGATGATGCGCCGCACGCGGCCCGACGTCGTAGTGGTGCAGGGTTACAACGCCGAAGCCCTGGGCCGGATTGCCGCCCGCATTGCCGGCGTCAAGCACACGATCAACTGGGTACACAACGCCAGCGGTCTCGTGCAGCGCGGAACGGTGCGCCGCACAGTCGACCGTGCGTTGACCCGTTGGACGAGCGCCTATTTCGGTGTCACCGAGGCACAGCGGCCGTATCTTGTGGACGAACTCGGCCACCCTGATGACAAGATCCGCATCATCTACAACGGCGTCGATCTGGCCAAGTTCCGTACTAGTACCGACCGGGGTGTCCTCGCCGAATTCGGGTTCGCCGAGGGCGACCCGGTGGTCGGCATCGTTGCTGTGCTCCGACCGGAGAAGGATCACGTGAGCTTGCTGCGGGCCGCGCGCACCGTGGTCGATGAGTTGACCAACGCGAGGTTCCTCATCATCGGCGAAGGCCCGACTCGACCCCAACTGGAGGGGCTGTGCACGGAATTAGGAATCACACCGAACGTCCACTTCGCCGGCTCGCGCGACGACGTCGCTCGGCTACTGCCGGCGATCGACGTGTTTGCGTTGACTTCAACCTCGGAGTGCTTCCCGATCTCCGTGCTCGAGGCCATGGCCTGCGCCCGGCCGGCCGTCTGCTCCGCCGTCGGCGGTATCCCCGAGGTGATCAAGGATGGTGAGACCGGTTACCTTGTGCCACCGAAGGATCCGCCGCAGCTCGCGGCTGGGCTCCTGAAATTATTGCAAGACCCGCTGACAGCCCGTCGGATGGGCCGCGCCGCCCGCGCTCGCGTCGAGGCCGAGTTCGACCTGGATCGCTCCATCGCCGCGGCGCAACAAGCGATCGAAGACGTGGTCAACGGTCAGCCCATACTGAGCGAACGGGTCTGAGGCGATGCGGCGCCATATCCTGATCCTTGTCGAGAACCTGTCGGTGCCGTTTGACCGCCGGGTCTGGCAGGAAAGCCTGGCTCTGGTCGGCGCGGGTTACCAGGTCACGGTTATCTGCCCGACCGGCGCCAAACAGGACCGCGAGCGTGAAGCCGTGATCGAAGGCGTGCGCATACTGCGCTATCCCTTACGTGCGGCGGTTGGGGGGCCGCTCGGCTATCTGCGGGAGTACACACTCGCGCTGTGGCACACGCTGCGCCTGGCGATCAAAGTCCGCCGCGCGGGCCGTGTCGACATCGTGCACGCGTGCAACCCTCCGGATCTGCTGTTCCTGATCGCGTTGGCGCTTCGCCCCTTTGGCACCCGCTTCGTCTTCGATCACCACGATCTCGTGCCGGAACTGTTCGTCTCGCGCTTCCCCCGCGGTGGGCCGGTCCTCTATCGACTGACCAAATTCGTCGAACGACTCACCTTCGCCGCCGCCGACGCAGTCATCTCGACGAACGAGAGCTATCGGCGGGTAGCGATCGAGCGCGGCAAGATGGCCGCCGACAGGGTCACAGTCGTTCGCAGCGCACCGGATCTCAGCCGCTTCGTCCAGCGGGAGCCGGATGAGAGCCTGCGCCGCGGCAAACCCTATCTACTTGCCTACCTCGGCGTGATGGGGCCGCAGGACGGTGTCGACTACGCGCTGCGGGCACTGCAGCTATTACGAAACGACATCGGGCGCCGCGACATCCATTGCATCTTCATGGGCACCGGCGACGCGTACGAAGAGATGGTCGCGCTCAGCGAGCAGCTCGGCCTCACCGACATGGTCGAGTTCCCCGGTCGAGTGCCCGACGAGTTGGTCCAGCTCTGCCTTTCGACCGCGGACGTATGCCTGTCGCCTGACCCGCTGAACCCGCTCAACGACGTCTCGACAATGAACAAAGTGGTCGAATACATGGCGATGGGCCGACCGGTCGTATCGTTCGACCTACTCGAAGCACGCGTGTCAGCCGGCGAGGCAGCAGTCTATGTCCCGGGCAACGACGAACTTGCCTTCGCGACGGCAATCGACGCCCTGCTGCGAGACCCCGAGCGTCGTCGCCAGATGGGTGAGTGGGGACGCAACCGGGTCGAAAAGGAACTGTCCTGGGAGGTGTCGCGTCGCGCGCTCGTTCAGTTCTATGACCGGTGCTTCGCGCGCGAACAGTCGAGAAACAAGGCGGCGTCGAAGGTTGCGTGGTATGCCGGTCGCGCGGCGGCCATGTCGCCCCGCGAGATGGCCTGGCGCGCCGGACGTCTCGTCGCCGGCCTGGCCGGCCGGAACGGGCTCAGCGAGCAAACCGACGCCAGGATGCTTGCGGGTTCAACTCCGGACTGGGACGCGCTGGCGCAGGCGTTCCGCGATGGCACCGGGCGGTCGGTTCTGCTCGACCAGGAACGAGCGGACCGGATTTCCGCCGAGCGCCCGACGGAGGTGAAGGCGCTGCTGGTCGAGGCCGAAAAATTCCTCGCCGGCGAGCGCGCCTACTTCGGATGCCCGAGCGTCAACGTCGGTTCACCCGTCGACTGGAACTACGACCCAGTCACCGACTATCGCTGGCCCGCCGTTGCCGGGAGCAGGATCAACCACCGGATGGCATCCGGCGACCCGAAGTGGATCTGGGAGCTGAACCGCTTACAGCATCTGCCCGTGCTAGCGCAGGCATGGCTGTTCACCGGCGATCAGCGATTCGCCGAAGCCGCGTTCGATGACCTCGATTCCTGGCTCGATCAAAATCCGATCGGCAGCGGAATCGCGTGGCGGGGCGCGTTTGAAGTCGGGATCCGGGCGATCTCGGTGGCCGTTGCATTGCAAGGATTGCGGCACTCACCCGCAATGACCACGCGGCGGTATCGCGCGGTGGTCCGCATGCTCGACGCAAGCGCCCGCTACTGCTGGTATGGCCGCTCTCGATTCAGTTCGGCGAACAATCATCTGATCGGTGAACTCGCCGGGCTGATCATCGTGCATTCGTTGCTGCCCGAGCTCGCGGTGCCGGCCTCGTTGCGTGCGGACGCGATCGACAGTCTTGCAGCGGAAGCGATTCGACAGATCCTGGCCGACGGCGCCGGTGCCGAGCAGTCGATCGCCTACCAGATGTTCGCCGCGGAGCTGCTCGCGTTGCCGGTCGTGATGTTGCGGTTACGCGGAGACCAGGTGCCGCCGCAATTGATCGCCGCGCTTGACCGAAGCAGCGAATACCTGGTCGGTCTCGTCGGTTCCGATGACCCGGCGCCTCGCTACGGGGACGACGACGACAGCTTCGCGCTCAGGCTCGGTGCCGAGCCGAAACGTACAGTCCGCCAACATCTTGGCGTGATTGCAGCCATCACCGGAAACGGCACCGCGGCCAGGTACGGCGAGACTACCTTGACGGCCGCATGGATCGCTGCGGCACTTGGTACGCACATTGGTGAGATCGGCACGGGTGTCGGCCGCTGCGAGGCGACCGCAGGGGTCTACGCGCCGCACGGCGGTCTTGTGCTGCTGCGCAACGGGCCGCGCCGGTTGACTATGGATGTCGGTCCGCTTGGCTACCTGTCGATTGCGGCGCACGGACACGCTGACGCGCTGGCTGTGACGCTCAGCGCGCAGGGGCGCGAGCTGATCGTCGACCCGGGCACCGCCAGTTTCTACGGCAAACCGGAATGGCGGGCAGTGCATCGGGGCACTCGCGCGCATCCTACGGTCTGCGTCGACGGCGTCGACCAGTCAGCAATCGGCGGGACGTTCTACTGGCGCCAGCACGCCGTGACCACTGTTCGTTCGGTCGATCTCGACGATGGCGTCGTCGACGCGGAGCACGACGGCTACACCCGTCTCGAAGATCCGGTGGTGCACCGGCGCTGGCTGATCGCTCCACGCGGGGACGCAACCGTGGCGGTCGTCGACCTGCTCGATGGCCGGTCGGTGCACGACGTCGAGGTGTCGTGGCCGCTGCATCCCGAACTGGATGTGACGCCAATTAGTAACGGCCACCTGGTCGTTCGCGATGGTCTCCCGGTCCTGCAGTTGTGCTATGCCGCAACCTGGCCCGTCGAGGCCGAGCAGGTGCGAGCGGACGCCAGCTCTCAGCTGGGCTGGTGGTCGGATCGGTTGGAAGCCAGGACGCCGGCGTGGCTGGTCGGGGTGCGGTGCCGGACCACACTCCCGGTGGCGATTCTGTCCGTGCTCTGCACCTCTGACGCCGGGGTAATCGCCGAACCGAAGCTCGTCCGGGACGGCGCGATGCTGGTCGCCAGCTGGTCCGAGCGGGGGGCTCGGCGGGGATTTGCAATCGACAGCAGTGGCGACGGCACCGTCGCCACCATAGCCGCCGCTCCGGCGGTGAGCCTGATGGGAGAATCATGAGCGACTCGCAGATGCATAGGGTCGGCGTTTACGGACTCGGATATGTCGGTTGCGTCTCGGCGGCTTGCCTCGCCTCGCGTGGACACCGGGTCGTGGGCGTGGACGTGAATCCGGACAAGGTGGAGTCCCTCCGGCAGGGCAGGTCCCCGGTCGTCGAGGAAAAGATTGGTGAGCTTACCGCTGAAGTCGTCACCGCCGGAATGCTCACGGTCACGACCGACGCCTACACAACTGTTTTGGGCACGGACATCTCGCTGATCTGCGTCGGCACACCTTCGGCCCCGGGCGGCGGGTTATCGACCAGATACCTCGAACAGGTGACCAGGGAAATCGGTGCGGCTCTGGCCGATAAAGACCAATGGCACGTTGTGGTCTATCGCAGCACCATGCTCCCGGGGACGTGCGAGGACCTGCTGATCCCGCTGCTGCAGAGGGCTTCGGGCAAGCGCGCGGGGCGTGACTTCGGGGTATGCGTGAATCCCGAGTTCCTGCGCGAGGGATCAAGCATCCGCGATTTCCTCAATCCGCCGAAAACCGTTGTCGGGGAGACAGACCCACGCAGCGGCGAAGCGGTGATGGGGCTCTACGAGGGCCTTCCTGGCCCCCGCTTCCGGGTCCCGGTCAAGGTCGCGGAGATGACCAAGTACGTCGACAACAGCTTCCATGCACTTAAAGTAAGCTTCGCCAACGAGATTGGTGCGATCTGCTCGTCGTTGCAGCTGGACTCGCACGCCGTCATGGACATCTTCCTCGCCGACACCAAGTTGAACATCAGCCCTGCCTATCTTCGGCCGGGATTCGCCTTCGGCGGCTCGTGCCTTCCCAAGGACGTGCGCGCCCTCACCCATACCGCCCGGCGGAATGACCTCGATATCCCCTTGCTGTCAAATGTGCTCACGTCCAATGAGGTTCATCTGCGTCGCGCGGTCGACCTTGTTATCGCCGACGGGCGGCGCAAAGTGGGCGTCTTCGGGTTGTCCTTCAAGGCAGGCACAGATGATCTGCGTGAGAGCCCGATGGTCGAACTCGTCGAACGCCTCGTCGGGAAGGGATTCGACGTCAAGGTCCACGATGCAAACGTGACGTTGTCACGACTCGTCGGCGCGAACCGCGCCTACATCGATGAGGTGTTGCCTCATATCGGCGAAGTGCTGATCGAGGATATCGATGCGGTACTGGAGCATGGTGACGTGCTGATAGCTGCCTCGAAGGAGCCCGAGGTGGTCGATGCGGTCGAACGGGCCGGGTCGGACAAGCTCGTCATCGATCTGGTGCGGTTGCCAGGCGCCGGCCAACTCCGGGGCAACCGAAATTACTGCGGTATTGGCTGGTAGCGGATGTCGCGGATGCAAGCCGGCGCCGGCGAGCCGGCCAAGACCGTGCCCGAGCGGGCGGGCCCGCGGGATCCGGATGAGACCGAACCGTGGACCGAGACCACCGCCGATCTGACGACTAGGCTCAAGCGAGGCGCGGGGATGGCCGCGATCGGTTTGGTCATCGTCCAGATCGTCACCGTTGGTCAGACAGTCGTGCTGGGCCGACTGCTCGGACCGCACGAGGTCGGCGTCTTCACCGCCGGAATGGTGCTGACGGGGCTTACGGCGGTGTTCGCCATGGGCGGCCTCCGCCTCGCGCTCATCCAGCGCGAGCGCGACGTCGAGGATGCCGCCAACACGGTGCTGATCGCGACCTTTGTGACGGGGCTGCTGCTCGCGCTCGGGAACCTGGTGGCTTCGCCGCTGATCGGCACGCTGTTCCACGATTCGCGGGTGAGTCTGATCGCGGCGGCGAACTCGGGGATAATCCTCCTGCATTCGTTTGTCAGCGTCCCGGAAGCGCTGATGCAGCGCACATTCCAGTTCAAACGGCCGGTCATCATCGGCCCTCCGGTCGCACTGACGTTCGCCTCGGTCTCGATCGTGCTCGCTGTATTCGGGTACGGCGCGTGGGCGATGGTCATCGGCTCGTACGCGTCGACCATCACATGGGTGCTGCTGAGCTGGTGGATGGCGAAATGGCGCCCGTTTCGGGGGCGTTTTTCGTTCCGCATCTGGCGCGAGATGGCGGGGTTCTCGTTGCCGCTGCTCATCGGTGGGATCGCAGAAAGTACGCGTGTGGTGGTCGAGCAGGTGCTCGTCGGCCGCGCGTTGGGAACCACTGGCTTGGGCCAGTTCCGGTACGGCTACCGGATTGCGTCACTGCCCTCGCAAGCGGCCATAGGAGTCTTTGCGTACGTGCTGTTCCCCGCCTTCTCGCGGATCTCCGGCGACGGCCCCCGGTTCCGTCAAGCCTTCCTGCGGGCGCTCGGCTGGATCTGGTTGGCCGCCCTTCCGGTCGGAGCCCTGTTGGTCGCGGTGGGTCAGCCAGTGGTGGTGCTGCTGCTCGGCGAGGAATGGCGCGCCGCCGGCGCCGCCGCCTCTGCGATGGCGGGAATCGGGCTCGGTGCGGCGCTCAATTCAGTAGCCGGGGAGGCGGTCAAGGGTGCCGGCCGGTCAAGACTGCTGAATTGGCTGACGGCGATCTTCGTGGGACTCGGCCTGCCGCTGATCGTGCTGCTGCTACCTTTCGGTCTCGTCGGGGTCGCCGTCGCACTCTCCGTCACCTACCTGGTCGCCGGCTTCGTCAGCCTCGTGCTCGCCCGCTCGGTGGTCGGCGTCTCGGTCCGCGACACGATCGCTTGCGTGATGCCGTCGACGGTCTCGGCGTTAATCGCGTTGGGTGTTGTGATGCCGCTGGAGCGCTTCCTCGTCAGGTCCGACCGACACCCGGGGCTGTTGGGCCTCGCGTCAATCGTCGCAGAATGCGTGCTGTTCTCGGTTGTCTACATCGGCGCGCTGAGGCTGATCTCCCCGACCTGGTATGGGTCTATCCGTGACGTCGTCGTGCGAGTGCTGGCGAGGCTTGCGGACCGTGCTCGCCGCTCGGTGTGAGTTGGCGATCCCGATGGCGCTTCTCGATCACGCGAATGCACACACCAACACACAACATGGAAGCGAGGAATCGGCATGGGCCTCAAGGTCTTGATGATCGCACCGTATCCGCTGGAGCCGGGGATGGTCCGTGGCGGCATCGCGTCGGCGACCAGTGTGCTTGTCCCGGCCCTGGCGGCGCAGGACGACATCGACAGTGTCACGGTGCTGAATTTCCATAGCGGAGAGGCGTCGACCGACTACCGGCGCGACGGCCCGAAGGTTGAGGCCTATTACATGCGTGGCCAGGACCGGTTGCGCGTGATCACCGGGGCGTTCCTGAACGTCCGCAAGGCGCGCAAGTTGGTCGCAGCGTTGAAGCCCGATATCGTGCATGGCCAGGCTCTCGCGGGCCACATTGCAGTGAAATGCAGCCCGAACTCTGTAGTTACCGTGCACGGTCTGCCACACGTCGAGATGAGGCTGTCTGCTCGAAGGAAGCTCCGTGACAAGCCTGACAAGCTACGAGTCAAGCTGACCGAGGCTCTGTTCCGGCGGGTGCTGCGCCGCGCCAAAGTGGTCATCTCGATTTCGAAGTACGACACGCAGGAACTCGGCCGGCTGATAAAAGGCACTCGGGTGAGCATTGCCAATCCAACCGGGTCGGAGTTTTACGACCTCGCGCCGTCGGGCCCGTCGGAACCGCGGCTGCTGTATGCCGGAGCGCTGTCACCACTCAAGAACGTGCTGGGCCTGCTAAATGCGTTCGCGCAGGTACGGCAGGTCGTGCCCGACGCTCGGCTGATAGTGGCCGGTCGTCCGCACCATCCCGACTACGCACAGACCGTTCAAGACCGGGTGACGAGTCTCGCGTTGGGCGACAGCGTCGATATCGTTGGTTTCCTCGACGACGACCGGATGCGGCATGAGATCGCCACCGCTCGTGCGGTCGTGACGTTTTCCCGGCAGGAAAACACGCCGACGATCATCGCTCAGGCCATGGCCGCGGGAAAGCCGGTCGTTGCCACACGGGTCGGTGGCGTGCCGGAGATGGTAAACGACGGCGAGAGCGGGTTCGTGGTGGAGTCCGAGGATGAAACCGCGTTGGCCGAGCGGATGCTGACGTTGCTCAACGACCAGGATCTGTGCCTGCGGATGGGCGCGCGCGGGCATGAACTTGCGCTGTGCCGGTTCAATCCCGAGGCGGTCGCCCGGCAGACGGTGCAAGCGTATCGAACAGCACTCTCACCCAAGTAGTTACTTGTATCTTGGATCGCCGAAGCCTGCAGAGTCACCGCCTTTCAGCGCCGACCGCGGCCTCAACCTGCTCGAAAACCCCCAAACACCAGGTCACGCGAGGTCACACGCGCGCTAGTCAACGACGCCGGAGCCGTCGCCGGGGAGTTGGTCTGGTGGTTTAGGCATCTGATCAGGTTTTCACCAGCAACAACCCGTCACGATCGGCCAGTGTGACTGTGCCGGTAACCGCGGCGCCGTTGTTGATCGTTGGCGCCTGGGTGCCGCTGAAGCGGGTGTATCCCGATGGTGGGGTGACGATTTGGCTGCCGTTGCCTTTGGGGTTGCACAGCGCAAGCCCGCCGGTGAAGCGGCGCATATAGACGCCGTTCGACCAAGGCACGGTCTGCGGAGGATCAATGGCTTTACCAAGCCACTTAGACGACTTCGTGCCGGCACAGTCGTATTCGTCGTACCACATAAACTGGGTGGTGTACCCAGTTGAGTTGTTCGCCTGAAAGTAACCATTGTCCATCAAACAAGCCGACAGCGCGTATCGCAGAGTTTGATAATCGGACGAGACATTGTGGTGAAGGTTAAAGATGACGATCTTAGGGGGCAATAGATTGTTGAATACCCCGTGATACCAACGCATCATCCAAGAGAAACCAACCCGAGATTCTGCTGACCAGGTTTCACCAATAAGAGCCTCCAGCATTGCACCATGCAGGACATTCTTGAACTCTGGGAATGGCCCATAATTAGGAGGATAAGCAACGCCCGATAAATCACTATCACTGTTAGCTACGATATACATGTTCGGTCGCAATGACTTAGCTGTATTGTAGTAGGCAAGCTCCCCGTTACGAGACCATGCGTCAGAGGTGCTAGCACTGGTAGCACCTGGGGCTTCATCAACCCCATCGCGGTTCCAGTCAGCGGTTACCCGCGGTCGGTAGAAATTGTTATCGCAGAACCACATGTCCCAAGCTGCGCCGTCACCAATAGCACCACGAGCACTACTGTCGCGGTGGGCTAGCCATTCCGGCCAGTGGTACCCGTTTGCGTCAGGTGTGGTAAGTTCGGTGTAATTCACTGTATCGTTACCTGGGTAACTACTAACATGAGCGCCTGTGTGGTCATAAGCCCACCAGTCTCCAACACCATTTGGCCCCCTCTCTGAAGTAACTTTGGCAATGAGGTCGGCATCCGCGCCGGCTACATTTAACTCATTTAGTGCCGTATAGTTACCTAAGAGAATGTTCGGGTTTATTGCTTTGATGTTATTGACCACAGCTGCTGAGTTACCCCAGCCGACATATAGTCCGAGTATAGCGAGGTCATGCTTGGCAACATTCGCCACGAAAGTAGGATCGCCGTAGTTAATCCCACCATAAGCCATGCAATTTATCAACGGGAACGAAGGTCCGGTACTGTCTTTCGCTATCAGTGCGTCGTCGACCGCCACGACCGGTCGAGCCAGGATCGTGGCCGGAGCCAGCGCTGCCGCGCCAAGGAAAGTTCGCCGCCTGATGGACCTGGTCACCTGTCAACTCTCTGCGCGGTCAGCGTGGCTGCGGGTATGACTCGTACTCGTGCACTATCACCGCACCCGCCTGCGCATCCGGCTGCAGCGCGGCTGCCAACGGGTTGACGGTCGCGTGGACCGCGCGCGGGACACGACGGTAGTTGACCGGCGATGCGGGCGGCGGCAACGGGATCGGCCGATGGCCGACTAACAACTCCATGGCGGGTGCACCGGATGTCATTGAGCCGGATGCTAGTCGAACCAACCGCGACCCACGTTGCGAGTCCACCAATCGTGAACTCCCCCAACTCTCCGGCTGATAGCTTTCGCTCCTCTGAAGTGACGAGGACACCCGGTCCTGTTGGGCTTGGTCTGACACGCTGCTCCACATCCCTCACCTGGACTGGCTCGACAGCGCCGAGGCCGCCAGTCTCGACCACGCCCAACTGGAGACCCAGTTATCGGGCGAGGGCCGCGAGCTGCTGCGGCAGCTGTTCCAATGCCACACAGGGTGATTTCGGACGGTGTGCGTTCAACACCCTCTTTCCTCCCCCTGATGAGCCGTTCTCGTCGATGTGTGGGTCCGGCTCGATCGCGCGGTCACGACTTCGAACAGCTCGTGCGCGAAGACGCGTGAATTGAAACTCCGCTCATAGGTGAGCCGGGCCGCCTGCCCGAGCTCCTTCCTCCGCTCAGTGTCCTCGAGTAGCGACGCCAGCTTCGCACCCAGATCCTCGGCGTCCCCCGGGGCGACCAGCATGGCGTCCTTCCCGTCGGTGACGTAGTCGTCGAGGCCCGCAGTCGCCGTCACCACGAGGGGCTTTCCGAAGCGCATGGCCCGGCCCAGCTCGACTTGGCCGCTGGACACGTCGGGACGCTTCAGCGACACCACCACGATCCGCGATTCCTCCACGAGGCGTTCGAAGTGCTCATACGAGATGTCTCGATGGACGGAGACGTGTCCCGGAACGTTCGCCGAGAACTGCACGTCCTCGCCGGTCACGATGACCGTCGGGCACCCCAGGCGCGCCACCGCGGTCAGCACCGTGTCGAAATCGCGATTGGTCCGCCCCCCGCAGAACACGTAGCCGCCGTCCATCGCGCCGGCGGGCGTCTTGCCGTCGTCGGCGCTCTCGCCCCAGCCGCCCCAGCGGACGTAGGCGAGTCGGCCGGCGATCCTCGGGTAGCGGCTCCGGATCATCTCGACCACGGGGAGGGCGTTGCAGACGACGAGGTCGTGACCGAGCAGGGCGCGGTCGGTCAAGGCCTCCTTGATCCATCCCGCCAGGCCGCGCCGGCGAGGATTCGGAGCGAAGCCAATCCAGACCCACCGGGCCGCCCGTCCGCTTCCGAGGAGCCTCCGCAGGAGCCCGAGCCAGTATCCGTTTCGATGGTAGTAGCTGATGACGAGCTCGTACCGGCGGAGGGTGGGGGCCAGGCGAATCATTGCCATCACGGGGTCGATCCAGTAGTAGCGAAGCCGATCGAGGAGCGCTCGCCGGTCCGCCTGGACGACCACCGGATTCGTGCAATGAACCGCGACCGAGCGCCCGTTGGCCAGGAGCTTTTCGAGCTCCACGACCGGCGGCTCGATGTGAGGCGTGATCAAGAGGACGGCGGGGACGTCGGGACCGGACGAAGTCATGCCGTCGCTGGGAGTAACTCTCCGCCCTGAGCGGTCATCTGAGCCACTCCAGCGTCCGCGCCCCGCTGAAAAAACAGCAGCGATATCAGTCCCCAGCACCGCTCTCTCCTAACCATGGCGATCGAAACGGCCTAACCGTACAAAACCGACAATCCGCATAGAGGGCCATTATACATACTATTCGGATCACTACGATGCCGATCCATGGACTTCAAGTATCTCAGCCTCGCCTCGACGGTGGACGCGTCTGCTGGGTTAGGGGACCGTGATCCGCTCGTCGGCGATTCACCCATGGGAAACATGACCTGGTGGAAAACGCAGTCACCCACAATATTTCACCGGACTACCGCTGGATTCTGCTGTATGCGCAGCGGTGGCTGCGAGCCCCGCCGGCCCAGCCGGACGGCACGCTGGTTGCTCGGGACCAAGCCACCCGGCAGCTCATTATTCCTTGCGGGACAGGTTATTCCTTGCAGGACAGGCAATTTCGCAGATCATAGCGCAGTGTCACACCACGTTCAGCACAAAATCCAGGCAAGCTACTCAGGGGCGCTGCGCTCCATGGTAATCGAGTCGACCAGCGACTACTGGAAACCGTTTTACTACCTCCTCGACGACGCACTCGAGGTGACCGGGGTCTCCGGGCGGGCGATGCTGGAGGCGCTGACCGGACGATTCAATGACCACCACAGGTTCATGACCCGGCTGTTCCTCGACCGTATCGACGCCCACACCGCCATCTTCATCGCTCAAATATCCATTCTTAATCTTCTGCGGGGAATGCCGTCCGGGAAATAGACCACTCTCTTTACGGCATTCTTTAATCGATGAATTATCTCCATTTTCTTCGCGTTTTTCATTTCCGTGAGAATTGTCTCACAGAAATGAATGTTCAGGCCATTATGTGCTACCCATACATTGAGCAGCAGTTCCCCCAGATAACCGTAGATCCGCTGCTCATGCCTGGTATATCCACTCATATCCGTGACCGTTTCCATTTTATCCAAAATGTCAAACAGCCATCGGGCATATTTCTCAGCGTTCGAACACGACATGACGAACATATTCGCGTATGACATCGTGTTGCCATTGAGAAACTGGTCAAACGCATCCAAGTAATCCGGATAATATAGCGCGATGATCAGCCTTAAGTTATACAGGTCCTTCTTGTAACCGGTGGTTTTGACGTAGTATTTTTTTATCGCAATGGAAAAAGTCAGAGGCCTAGGCAGGATAACCGCATGTTCATCAATGATCCCGCCAATATACTCTCCTGAAATGACTGAGCCATCCTCCACAAAATATCTTCGGTAATGATTTAACCCGATATATGCATCCGTTGGATAAGCTTTTGCTGAGCCATTCTCTATGAATTTGCCCGCAGTCTGTCCAGTTGCGGCTGATTTATCTGCATTCTTCCATATATAATACAATGCAGTCAATTCACAGTAATTTGCGTTCTTTTCCGAAATGCTAAGCCCTGGTTCATCGGCCTCATCGGTCAGCAGCCCTCTTTCATGGGCGATGGCATGTCCGTCACCGACATAAATGATCCTGTAGTTTTCGTCTACCCCCTGCGGTGGTATAAAATCTTTGTGAGCAACTACATAAACCATGTTTGACCCTGGCCTCCGGCCGTTTTATCTGCAAACTGCTTCCTGGTATCATTGATCAAAATTGTTTTTCAAGCATTTATTCCCGGTTATCGGTGATACCGACTTAGTCGCGAGGCATGTGGGCCGAAACATGGCCAGCGGTGTCTACTTCCGCGATGCCTGCGCGATAGCGTCGAGAAAAGCTGTCGCCGCCATCATGGAAGCACCCGCATTGAGGTGGATCCCGAAGCCGTCGCCGTGCGCGTACCCGTCATATAGCGCGAAGTACCCGTCGTTGTCGTAGCTACCGGAGACCCTGGTGCCATCGGGTTTCGTGGACTCGATCGCGGCCAGGTCGAACAGGTGATGGCCGCCGTACTCGCCGCGGATCAGTGCGTTCAGCCGCTCCACCGTGACGTCGGTTGCCTTGGCCCACTCCTGCGCGTCGGTGAACAGGGGCACCGTCACGTGGATGAAGGTGACGTTGGGGAAGTCCCGCTCCAGCGCGCCCATGGTGTTGCGGTAGCGCGCGAAAAGGGCATCGACATCCATGCCGGGCCTGACGTCGATGTTCATCAGCGCGACGTCGACCTGCCGGCCCATCCCGCCGCGCATCGTGCGGTCGAAGTCCTCGAGTTTGAGCAGCGGCTTTCCGTTTTCGCCGATGAGTTGGTGGGCAATGAACCCGCCGTTGGGGCCGGGCTGGGTGCCCCCCTGCTCGATCGGGGGTGCCGAGAAACCGTGGGCCGCGTACACACCGGGGACCGCGCTCAGCACGTTCGTCCCCACGGACTGGTGACCGTAAAACACCCTCGTGCGGGCCACGGCGGTCAAGTCCGTGGTGATCGCAGACGCCACGTTGCCCTGCATCGATATCGGCTTCTCTTTGCTCCAATGATTAGCCATCACAACGGCCGCGGCCAGAACGAGTGCGACACCGGCGACAACTGCGGGTACGAGGCGACGGAACCTCCATCGGGCCGGGAACACGATGCTCCACCACCTGCTAAGAAACCTCCGTCGGGCTTGGGCGTACATGCTCCAACACCTCCTCGTCGCAAACTCTGGGCCCCGCCATTTCCAAGTCCTGGACGGCCTCATATCGGTCAAGTGCTTCCTTGATCTGCCGTACCGTTGTCGCGATGTCGCCATTCACCATCGAGATATGGTCTCCCGGGACTTGGACGATCTCCAGGCCCGCTGCGAATAGGTCGCTCCATCCATTGGTAAAATCATGGCCCGGCAATATCTCGTCGTCCCGAAAGTTCGCGCGAAATAGCACGCCCAATGCATCGATCGGGCGCGGGTGCCATGACCTCACGGCCATGCGAGCCAACCGAGCCATCTCATCTAGGTCGATGGGCATGCCCTGGTCATCGAAAAAGCCAGAAAGTTCGGTCGAATGCGGGAGGAGGCGGCTCTTCATGCTCTGACGCGTCCATAGGAGCAGCAACCGAAGCAAATGCCAGGAATTGCGGAGCCGTGCGCTGAATTTATCTATGCCACCCGGCTCATTGGCAGTCTGGGTTGCGGCGCCGCGCCAGATCCACCGAAAACTCTGCCATCCCCTTGCGAGGTTGCTACCCAAGAGGAACGAACGCGCATCCAGGAGAAGGACGAGCGCGACATTGCCCCCGGCACGCTGCAATGCTCTCGCTGCTTCGAATGCTACTTTGCCAAACAGCGAGTATCCCACAACCACGCAGGGCGACGAGCCAGCATGCGCATGCAGCGCATCGCCGTGGAGTACGCCCAGTTCTTCGATGGTAGGCACCGCGGCCTGGTCACCGGCGGCAATCGCGGCACGCCACTCCACCGGCATTGGCACATCGGTGGCAAATATGGCGCGATCCTCACCGATCAATTCCGCGAGCCGATATTCGGCGGGTCCGGCGCCGACGAAATAAAGCGGCAGACCGCTATGCCCTGGCTGCAACCGCACCACGTGCACTTCAGGTCGGACATGATCCTTCTGCCCAAGGACCCGGGTCAGCCCTTCGATTGTTGGATTCTGGAAAAATGCCGGAACACTCAGGCGCGCATTCAGTGTCTTGTTGATTTCGCCAATGGCAAGGACTACCAGCCGCGAGTTCCCGCCCAGATCAAAGAAATTGTCGCGCACCCCGACCTGCTTGAGGTTGAGCATCTCGCACCAAATCCGCGCCAGAACCTTTTCGGTCGGAGTGCGGGGTTCAAGCGACGCGGCGTCGGTTTCTCGTACCGCCGCGTCCGGTGGCGGCAACGCTTTACGGTCGAGCTTGCCGCTGGGCGTCAGAGGAAATGAAGCGACCGAAACGAAGGCCGCGGGAATCATATAGGTCGGCAGCGTCTCGCCCAGCCGAAGGCGCAACTCGCCCGCGGCAATCACGGAACCGGCGGCGGGGATGAGGTAAGCGACGAGGCGATGGTCGCCGTGGCCGTCAGCTTGCGCAACGACAACGCATCGCGCTATGCCCGGATGACGTTTCAGGGCGGCCTCGATTTCGCCAAGCTCGACGCGGTGGCCGCGAATCTTCACCTGATCATCCCGACGGCCGAGAAATTCGAGCGTGCCGTCGGCCAGACGTCGCACCAGGTCGCCGGTGCGATACATTCCCGCATCCAGCTCGGCCGCGAACGGATCGCTCACGAAGCGTTCACGCGTGAGCTGCGGCCGATGCAGATACCCCCGCGCCAGTCCGTCGCCGCCGATATGAAGCTCGCCGGGCACTCCCACCGGGACCAATTGGTCCGCGCCATCCAACACATACAACCGTGTGTTGGCAATCGGCGGGCCGACCACGATCGGCCGGCCGGTCTCCACCTTGGCGACAGCCGACCACACTGTCGTCTCGGTCGGCCCGTACATGTTCCAGAGCGAGCCGCAACGGGGAAGCAACTCGCTCGCCAGTTCCGGCGTCCAGGCTTCGCCGCCGCAAAGGATCTTCAAGCGAGGAGCACCGACCCAGCCCGCATCCAGGAGCATCCGCAAGGTAGTCGGCGTTGCCTGCATGACGCTCACGCCGGACCGCTCTATGAGACCGATCAGCGCCTCGGCGTCTCCGATGGTTTCGCCGGCGGCGATGACGACGCGCGCCCCGCACGTCAGCGGCAGGAATATCTCCAGCACCGCAATGTCGAACGCCAGCGTGGTGATGGCGAGCATCGCATCCTCGGCATCAAGACCCGGTCGCCGCTGCATCGATGCAAGCATGTTGACCACCGAGCCATGCTCGATCTCAACCCCCTTTGGCTTGCCGGTCGAGCCCGAGGTGTAGATCACGTAAGCGAGATCCCGTGGACTTCGCGCGCTGCCGGCAGCCGACGCTTGATCGAGCGGACTGGCGGCTTGGGGCACATCGGCTTCGATCACAACCACATGTGAGCGATGCGACGGCAGTTCGGACTGCAACCGCTCGTGCGTCAGCAGGACGAGCGGCTGCGAATCCTCCAGCACATAGGCCAGCCTCTTGCGCGGATGACGCGGATCGAGCGGAACATAAGCGCCACCGGCCTTCAACACGCCCAGCATCCCGACGACCATGTCGAGTGAGCGTTCGAGAAAGAGCGCTACCAGGACGTCCGGTCCTACGCCCAGTGCGCGAAGCTGTTGCGCGAGCCCATCCGCACGCCGGTTGAGCTCGCGGTAGGTTAGGTTGCACTCTTCAAACACAACAGCAACGGCGTCGGGTGTCCGCTCGACCTGTGTCTCAAACAGTTCATGAATGCATTTCATCGGCCTCGAGCTTGTTCCGCTCGACAGCAGTTGATCGCGCTCGGCACTGGTCAGCAGCGGCAAAGTCGCGAATGGATGTTCTGGATTTGCAGCTACACCTTCCAATAGCGTGCGGAGATGTCCGACCATGCGCTCGATGCGGGCCTCGTCAAACAGATCGGTGCTGTATTCCATTTCCAAATAGATGCCGTCCCCGTCCCCATCGTCGGTCAAGATCAGGGTCAGGTCGAATTTGGAAGTCGCAGTTTGGGTTAGTAGCGGCTCGGCGGTGAGCCCTGGCAGCCCAATGAACTGTGGTCGGGTGTCGCGATCGCGCCAGTTCAACATCACCTGAAAAACCGGCGAATAGCTCGGGTCGCGCTGTGGCTGAAGGGCTGCCACAACCTGATCGAACGGGACCGCCCGATGCGAGTAGGCACCCACCACCCCTTGCTGAACACGGGCCACCAACTCCCGGAAGGTCGGGTTGCCGCTGAGGTCGGTACGCAGAACGTGGGTGTCAATCATGAAGCCGATCAGCGGTTGAAGCTCAGGCCGGTCACGGTCCCCAATCGGAATTCCTATCAGGATGTCGTCCAGGCCCGTATAGCGATACAGCAGCGCGTTCAGTGCAGCGGCGAAGATCGTGAACAGGCTGGTCCGTTCCTGCCGGCACAGCTGCCGCAGGTCTTCGGCCAGCGTCGAGTCGAAGCGGAACTCCAGCCTGTTACCACCATGGGAGATGACGGATGGCCGGGGCCGATCTGCTGGCAATTCGAGCACCGGCGGTGCCCCCCGCAGGTATTCCGTCCAGAAGGAAAGGTCCTGCTCAAAACGCGCTTGCTGGATTGGTTGTCGCTGCCAGGTTGCGTAGTCTCCGTACTGCAGCGGCAAAGGAGGCAGAGCCGATGGCTGCCCGAACAAGAAGGCTTCGTACAACGTTCCCAGCTCGCGCCACAGGATGCCCACAGACAGGCCGTCACAGACAATGTGGTGCATCGTCAGGATAAAAACGTGCTCTTCGGCAGCAAGGTGGATTACCGATGCACGTATTCCGGGTTCGGCGTCGAGACGGTATAACTGCCGCGGCTCATCGATGAGCAATCGTGCCAATTCTGCTTCGCGCTGGCCGGCTGGCAGGTGGCGCAGGTCGATCTTTTTGAGCGTCACCGGCCAGCTCTCGTGAACGATGGCCTCAGGTCGTCCGTCTCTGGCCTGAATTGTGGTGCGCAGAATCTCATGCCGCGCGATGATGGCGTTGAGCGCCTGCTCCAGCGCCTCTACATCAAGTTCTCCTATTAACCGCACGGCTTCGGGCTCGTTATAGACCGGCACTCCGGGGTTCAATTGCTCCAGGAACCAAATGCCCTCCTGAGAAGGACTCAAGGGGCATGGAAGGGTCCGGTCCCGCAGCGGAATAGATTGCGAATCAACGCCGAATTGAGCGCTGCCAGCGGTCTGTTGCGCCGGAGAACTCAACAACCGGTTCCGCACCAGCGCCGCCTGTTGCGCGAGTGTGGCATTCTCAAAGAAATCTGAAAGCGAAAGTATGACCGGTAGCTCTTCACGCAGGTGGGACAGACATTGAATCGCCAGCAACGACTGCCCGCCCAGCGCAAAGAAGTTATCCTGCGCGTCGATTTGCGGCTGCTCGAGAATGTCTGACCAGATTCTGGCGATGATTTGCTCAATTGGCTCCTCCGTCACTGACAGCCCGTTTTGCTCACCGTCTGTCGCGCATGTTTTGGAGGTACCCGTCAATGAAGCAGACCTTGCGACCGCAAGTCTTTCCGCCTCTTCCACCAGGCGAAGCCGCTGCACTTTCCCCGAGGGGCCTTTTGGCAAATCCTGAACAAAATGAATGCGAGTCGGCGTCTTAAACAAGCCCAGATGGCCCTGACAAAAACTGAGCAGTTCCCCTTCATCGCAGCGCATCCCGTTCCGCAGAATGGCAAACGCGACGAGGTCCTCGCCGAGATAGCGGTCGGGCACCCCTACCGCGGCGGCTTCCAACACCGCCGGATGCGTCTCCAGAATTTCATCAATCTGTTTGGGAGCAATGTTCATCCCGCCCTTGATAACCAATTCCTTCGAGCGGCCGACGACGAAGAAGTAACCCTCCCCGTCCCGATAGGCGAGATCGCCGGTGTGCAGCCAGCCTTCGGGGTCCACTGCCGCCGCCGTTTCGGCCGGGCCTTTGTAATAACCCTGCATCAAACCGTCGCCGCGCAGCAGTACCTCGCCCGGCTGCCCATCTGGCAATTCGGCGCCTTCGGGATCGACAATCTTGCCCTCAAATCCCCACAGCAAACCCGGCGATCCAATCTTGTTCGTGCCGGGAGGCACGGGATTCGAAAAGACGTTGCCACCTTCCGTTGACCCCATCGCCTGCAGGAGTGGCAACTTGAATTTTTCAACGAATTCCTGCTGCAACGACGGCGAGAGCGGTGCCGAGGAAGAACGCAGGAAGCGGATGCGCTCGAAGGCGGCCGCCCGGTCTTGCGCCTTGGGATCCTGCCAATCCAACAATTGCGAAATGATCGTGGGGACCAACGCCGACCAGGTGCAGCGGTAGTCGTCTAGCCAGTCCCAAAACTCGCTGACAGCAAAACCATGCGGGATCACCACCGAGCCGCCACTCGTCAGCGCCGGAAGCAAGGTCACACACTCGGCGTTTATGTGGTACAGCGGAAGAACAAGAAGGGACCGATCAGCAGCCGTAAGTTGGTGCGCCCAAGCGGAATTCCTTCCATGAGCAAGAACCGACCTGTGAGTATGGACCGCTCCCTTCGGCTGCCCCGTGGTCCCGGAACTGTACATCAGCAGAGCCGCATCTTCGGCCCCGACAGAGGGCAAGGTGTCCGCTGTGGATGGGGCGTCACCCACTTCCAGGCAACCGTCGAGGTCGGCAGAGATGACCTCAACCGGCCTCCGGACATGGGTCATCACTTCCTTGATCAGTGCGTCGTATTGGCTCCCCACAAATACGACCTTCGCGTCACAGTGATCCAAGGTGTAGGACAACTGAGAAACGCCGGCACGCACGTTCAGTGGCACCGAGACAAAGCCCCCGTACATCGTCCCCAAAAACAACTGCGCGGTGAACAGCCCGTTGTCCATCACGAACGCAATCTTGTCCCCGTGCTCCAAACCCATCTGCCGAAACCGCGAATGCAGGCGATGGGCCTGCTCCTGCAGGCCCTTGAAGGTCAACACGCGCCCCGTTTCAGGGGCGATCAAAAACGCGTCATCGGGCTGGGTGCCAGCCATCCGGTCAATCAGATCGCGGATTGTCATAACTTCGGTATCTGAGGTCATCCAACTGCCTCATCGCCATTTACGGAGAGGCATACCAGCGGGGCAGTGTGGCCTTCGGCCTTCGCATGGCTAAGCCGGGCGATCCGTACCGAAGGCTGTCCAGTCGATGGGTACGTTGATGTTGATCCGCGCTCCCACGACCCGGGAGACCCAGCGCCGATCAACGCCATCAGTTCGCGCACCTGCGCCGGTGGCTGTTCATCGATCCGTGTCGCCAGCGCGACGCAGCGTTCCACTGCCTCCGGTTCGAGCGCGGCTGCCAGGCAGTCGCGCGCTTTGATGAGGTGCTCCGTCTCCGAGATCGGTGCCTGACCCCACACGCCGCGCGGTCCGTCGCAGCGCGCTTCCAGCACGCTCCCGTCCGTCAGTTCTACGCTGACCCGAACATGCATGGCCTCGAACTTCGGGGGAATCGCCGGGTCCTGCCGTAGCGTGATCTTGCCCAACAGTGCTTGCATATCCGGCGCGTTCAAACGCTCTTCGGTGAAGGTGCGGATGGCGACCTTGCCGTCCAGCAGCGCCGCAGCGAGCGTGTACTGCAGGCTGAACTTGCCCGAAAGGCCGGTCTCCGGCCGCGGCCGATCGACATAGGGCAAGCACGGCGACACCAGTTGCACGGCGCGGATCGCGCCGGCCGAGGGAATACGCGCATGCAGATCCAGACCGGCGGTGATGGCGAAATGCGTGCCGAACTGGCTGGGGAACATCTTGATCGCATAACCGGGCTGCACCACGCGCCACGGCGCGGTGCCATAACGCAGCAGTTCGTCCGGGTTGAACTTGTCGCCATTGAATGTGGCCGCGTAACCCTGGGGTGATTCGAACGTGGCCGCGTCGCCGGTGAAGCCGGCTTCGGCCAGCAGCGCCGCTTCCAACCCCATCGCCGCCGCCTGCCCGCAATGCGTCGACTTCGTCATCGTGCCGCAATTGCTCCACACGGTGCCCGAGCGCGAAGCGGCGATGCCGAACGCGCAGGCCATGCGCGCGGGATCGAGCCCCAGCAGATGCGACGCGGCGGCCGCCGCGCCCATCGGCCCGACCAGCCCCGGCGGATGGAACGGCAACACGTCGAACGAGTGTTGGCCGGAGGCCTGACGCAGCCAGCCTTGCAGTTCGATGCCCTTCACCAGCGCCGTCAGCACGTCGCGGCCGGACGCGCCGCGCACTTCCGCCAACGCCAGTGCCACCGGCAAGGTGGTGGAAAGCGCATGGTTCGCAGGGCTCCACATCGGCTCGAAATCGAGCACATGCATCGCCGCGCCGTTTAACGCCGCGGCGCGCACCGGATCAATGCGGAAGTCGCAGCCGATCACCGTTGCCACCGGCGCGCCGCCCAGCGCGCGCATGCATCGCGCCAAAATCGGCACGGCGTCTTCCTCCGCCACGCCGGCAACGCCGACCGCGAGCCCGTCCAGCACCAGCCGCCGCGCCGCGGCAACCGTTTCGGGCGGCAGGTCCTCGAAGCGCGTCGCGGCGATACGCTCGCACAATGTAGCGGTCAGGCCCATGGCTGCAACTCCTCCGCGCCTAGAACGATGCGGTCCTGCGTTGCGACGCAGAGGACTAAGTGGGAGCCCTCGCGGCGCAGGCCCCGTGTACACGTCGCGGTGCGTGTCCCCATCCGAAACACCTTCTTCCGTCCAAAGACAATCTGTTCGGGTCACAAACATTCGCTGTGTCTGGATTTCCAACGAATACTCGACATAGCTGCTACGAAAGGTACCAGAAGCAGACCGACGAGTACATAAGCATTCGGATTCTCCGGCCAACAGTATGTTTTGAGCGAAATGACCTGTCTGGCCGGTTTGGCGCGCGCCGCGTCTGGGTTCGCACTGCCCTGGCTGAACATGTTCGGGCCGGTATGCGGCGGTTTTTTTCTGCTCGTGGTCGTCGTGCCCATCATCGCCATCTCCGCCGAGGACGAGGATCGCGTCGGCGTGCCGCAGTGGATCGACCTGTGGTCGGACGTAGACCGGGAGCCCGCTGATCACGGCGGCGATCAGCAGCAGGCAGACCGGTACCTACCACCCATCTGATGCGAGGCCGGCGCCGGATCACCCACGTCTTTCACCACATCCAGATCGTCTCCGAAGGCCTTCCGTTACCGACGGGCCGGATGCACGCTAATCCCACCTGGCCATATATATGTGGCAGTTGCGCGAACCGCTCTCGACGCGACCCAGACTGGCGGCTGCAGAACGGGCCGTCCAGTGTCTGACGGCACGATTGCTTGTTCGGCAACGCGAGTGACGCCTGTGAGACCCCAGGACTGTTCTCTCCTTGCCGACCGAGACGGCGAAACTCCCGAAACCGATAATCTGTGCACACCCACATCTGCGTACTTTTTGGATGAGAAGAGGGTCAATGATAGGCTTAGAGTATTCTGCGGATAATGTCGCTGCGAGCCGGTGCGTCGGCGTAGACGATGGCTGAACCCTTTAGCTTTGAGTTGGAAGTGACCGCGGGAACTATGCTGGCGGAGGTCATATGTGCGGGATAGCCGGAGTCCGCAGGTTCGACAGCGAACCGGTGAGCCGCGAGCTGCTGGCCAATATGGCCGCGCGGCTGTTTCATCGCGGGCCAGACGACACCGGTATCTGGTCGCAAGGTGATGTCGGATTCGCTCATACCCGCCTGTCGATAATCGATATCGCGGGATCGCAGCAGCCTATGGCTGACGCTGGCGGGCGCACTCACCTCGTCTTCAACGGGGAGATTCTGAATTACCGTGAGCTGCGCGCAGGGCTGTCGTACCCGTTTCGGACCAGCGGCGACACCGAGGTGCTTCTCGCACAGTACGAGAAGTATGGACCGGATGGGGTCAAGCGGTTGCACGGTCAGTTCGCCTACGCCATACACGATTCAGCGACCGGCGAGACGCACCTCTTCCGCGACCGGCTCGGCATTTTGCCGCTCTACTACTACCTGAACAACGACGTGTTCGCGTTCGCCTCGGAAATCAAGGCACTGCTTCCGGTCATCGGCGCGCCACGTGTCGACGAGGACAGCCTGCACGACTACCTGGCCCACCGGTCAGTGCCCGCTCCGTACACTCTCATCGAGGGGGTACGCAAGGTTCCGCCAGGCCATCACCTGTTGGTCAAGCCCGACGGCACCGTGCATTCGACCGCCTACTGGACACTATCCGCGCAGCCGGACGGCCGCAGAGTGTCTCCGCAGGAAGCCGTCAGACTCGTGGATGAAGCACTCACCGCTTCGGTGCGCGAAGCCCTGGTTGCCGATGTCCCGGTCGGTGCCTATCTTTCCGGCGGCGTGGACAGCAGTTTGATAACCGCGCTTGTTGCACGGCAGCGGCAAGGTGAGGGTCTGCACACCTTCTCGGCCGGTTTTGGTGACGATCGCCTCGACGAGACGTCGTGGGCACGCAAGGTCGCCGGAATCGTGGGGAGTACTCATCACGAGGTGCTGGTCACCGCCGACGACTTCCAGCAGAACTGGTCCAAGTTGAGTTGGCACAGAGACGCTCCCCTGTCCGAGCCCGCCGACGTCGCGGTCTTTCGCCTTGCCCAACTCGCCCGCCAAGAGGTGAAGGTTGTGCTTTCCGGCGAAGGCAGCGACGAATTGTTCGGCGGCTACCCCAAATACCTCTTCGCCAATGCAACACGCTGGGCAGGTGTGGTCCCCGGGAGTGTGCTGCGCCACGTGGAGAAGTCGTTGCCTGCAAGCAAGTCCCGCTTGGGCATCGCGATGCGCGCCGTTTCCGAACCCAGCCATGCCGAGCGCATGCGCGGCTGGTTTGCGCCATTCACTGTGTCGGAACGTGCCGATCTGATCGGCCGACCAGCAGCGCGCAGCGTCCTAGATCCCTATCTCCGCGGCGGCGGCGACGCCCTGCGCCGGATGCTCTATGCAGACGTACACACGTGGCTCGCCGACAACCTTCTCGAGCGTGGCGACCGGATGTCAATGGCCGCGTCGCTGGAATTACGTCCGCCCTTCCTCGATCACCGCCTGGTGGAACTCGCGTTCGCGTTGCCCAGCAATGTGAAGGTGCGCGGGCGAACGACGAAGTGGGTGGTCAAGGAAGTTGCCCGCCAGCATCTGCCTGCCGCTGTCGTCGATCGCCCGAAGATGGGTTTCAAGGTTCCCCTCGACCGGTGGTTTCGTGGTGGGTTGCGCGATATGGCGGTCGAACTGCTCACGTGCCCCTCCTCGTTTGTCGGCACGATATTTGACCGGGCAGCGGTACGCAAACTGCTCGATGACCATTCGTCCGGCGATCGCAACGAGCAGCCACGGATCTGGACCTTGCTCTCGCTCGAGGTTTGGCATCGCGAACTCGTCAAAAAAACGGAGGGTCACACTGTTGCATCGATTCCGTGAGGGCGCTGGGCGATTGGTGCTGCTTGGAGCGCCGCTCGCCGGGTTGCAGTCGAAGCCCCGGCCCGAGCTGGGAAGCACCGGTTGACCATGGATATCGGGTCGCTCGGATATTTGCCGAGCGCCGCGCACCGGCGCGACGCGCCGATACAGACGGATAGTTCAGTTTTAGGCTATTCCACATACTTTGTGTATGATCGGAAGCACGGAGTGGACTCGTAGTATTCCAGTTAACCAAGAGGATGGTCCCGTTGCCACAGCGTCAAATCGCGGCCACCGGACTGTCCCGGCGTGGTATTCGAACCGTGTCATGGCTGGCCGCTGAGTCTCGAGACCAACGGCCCGTCGCGAACGCCTCAAGCGTCGGTAACGTCGCCGCATCACATCGGTTCCACTATTGTGCAGATCGGGAAATGCATCTACCCGAGGTTCTGGGGTGGACGGCGACGGAGAGGATGGGCCCGTGCTGCTGATGACCGACAGAGTGTTTGGGGGAGCGGTGTTGATACGGCGATCGCCGAGCCGCCCATGAAGGCGGAACCCCGGCTTGGGCTGACCCTGTCGTGGCCGCGGATCACCTCGGCGTTTCTCATCGACGTTGCGGTGTTGGTAGTGGCCAGTCACTTCCCCGGCGTACCGCAGACGGTCGCGTGGTGGGTGGGTGTCGCGGTCGCGGCGGTCGTGACGATCGCCGCGGTACTTGCCTACCGTAGGATCACCCTCGGCTCAGCTTTAGCCAGGTGGGTGCGGGATGGGTCCACCGACTGGGTGGTGACACTGAGCCGGGGATGCACGCCCGCGATCGATCACCAGCGCCGCTTCGGCCGCGACGTGATCGGGGTGCGCGAGTACCAGGGCCAGCTGGTCGCGGTGATCGCCGTGGACGAAAAGGCCGACGGGGCGTCCGGGCGCCATCAGCGCGAGACGGTGGCGCCGGCCACCTTGCCGGTGGCGGTTGTCGGTACGGCGCTGCACCAGTTCGATGTGGTCGTTGACGCCATCGATATCGTCTCGGTGCGAAAGCGACAGATCCCCGAGGCCGCCGATCCGTCCGCGCCGCCAACGGCCGACGATCGCCCCGCGGGTATCGAGGGCGGTACATGGCTGGTGTTACGGATGGATCCGCAGCAGAATGTCGCGGCGGTGGCGGCCCGCGATTCGGTGGCCTCGACCTTGACGGCGGCCGTCGAGCGGCTCGCCGGCGATCTGGACGGACGGCGCTGCGCGGCCCGGCCTTTGACCGCCGATGAGTTTGCCGAACTGGACACCGCCGTAGTGGGGGGTCTGCAACAGGCTTCGACTCGGCCGGGATTGCGTCATCTCAAGCATATCGGCGGGTACGCGACCAGTTTCTGGGTGTCACCGTGGGACATCACTTCGGAGACGCTGGACCAGTTGTGGCTGCCTGATACCGATGCCACCGTGGTGACGATCCGACTCACCGCCGCGGCCGGCTGGGCCTGGGTGTCGGCTTGGGTGCGATATCACAGCCCCGAGCGGCTGGGTAAAGATGTGTGGGCCGGGCTGAATCCGCTCACCGGCCGCCAGTTGGCCGCGGTGCGGGCGAGTCTGCCGGCCCCGGCGACGCCACCGCTGGTGGTGCCGGCTCGGGTGCTGCGCGACGACGAACAGCTCGTAGTCCGGGTGGATCCAACAGAGGTGGACGCGGCACCGCAACACTCGATGCGCCCGGCTGAAGAAAGCGATGACCCGCAGCCGGCGGCGGCGCCTGCGCTGTGACCGTACCCGGCCGGACGGGCGATCGCTAACAACCGCTTCGCCGAGATCCGGCGACCAGATTTGTCGACTCTGGCGGCCGCCAGCCCGGCGACCACGTCGAAATTACGTGGGCCGCGGCACCCGCGGTGTTGAGCCGCCGCCTTCGGCCTTTTCCACCACACGCTTGACGGTCTTATGGGTAGTGCCGCATAGTTCAGCGGCCCCGCGGTAATTGGCACCCCAAGAGCCAGCTGACGACGGTCATCGGGGCCACATCGCCGCGCTCACAGGCGATCACGCACGGCCCTTCGCGGGTCGGCCGCCACGGCGCGTTCTCGATGCGCGGCCACTTCTCGGCCCGCCCATCCGGCGCGCCTTTCGTTACCATTTCACCTCAACCATTTCACGCCAAGCTGGTCGCAGATGTGCAATGGGCCGCTAAACGCGCCCTCGCTGTCCGACCACATCGCATACGCCTTGGGTGGCCACGGGCCGGGTTTAAGGTCTGAGACCAGCAAGTCTCGGTCGTCTATGAACCGCTGCAGCGAACGGCGAAAAAACGGGCGCGCATCCGGATGCTGATCGAGGATCGGCTGCACTCGTCCGATCCAATCCTGCACGTCACTGACGAATTTCGGGAGAGCGCTATCGCGCGCCGGCGTACCTGGCTCTCCCAGCCCTAAGTAGATCCACGAGATGTGATTGACATCAGTCATCAATGGCGCCATTGCTGTGCACAGAGCCCGGTCAAACGCGGTGGTGTCTGCCGGTGTCGTGGTGGTGGGCGCCGACGCGGGTATAGCCGCCGGGGCTGGCCGTAGGAGGGTGATTACGGTCACCACCAGCGCTGCCGCCGCCAGAGCGGCGGCGATCACTGCTTTCCAGGGAAACCGGGCGCGGGGCGCAGCCGGTCGCTGTGCCGCTTGCTGTGCCGGTTGCTGTGGAGGGGGCCTGCCGGTCAGCGGATCCACGGCCTGCCCAACATCCAGCTCGCCACCCTGTTCTGAATTCATTTACCCAGTGTAGGACCAGCCACAGTTAGGCTCAGCACTAAATTCCATACCCCATCCATGTCCGAAGTTATTGCGCGCCGAGGTTCGCAAGGGCCAGCTGCCCCAGCAGCGAAGGCGGGAGACAGGGGTGGGTGGGTACGCATCGGGCACCAGCTGGGTGGGCGATATGTGCCAGGCGCGCGTAGTGGCTTGGTGCGAGCAGGCAGGCGGCTTACGGGGTCCTGACTTAGGCAGAATTTGCGGCAAAAGCTTGTCTTGCCCAGATCCTCAAGAAATCGATGCATAAAGATATTCGGGCTTTTTGTTGATCCTGCAAGATTTTGGGCATAAGTGGTTGCTGTAGCAATGAAGCCTCTTATGGTTCGGGCCGTTGGTGTTCCGGGCCCACCGGGGCAGTCGCGGTCGACGTAGCCGCCCCTGCCCGAGCCAGCGACTCCAACCGGGCCAGGTCGGTCTCGATGCCGCGGTATTAGACGAAGTCGAAGCTGCCGCGGTCGCTAATCACTCGCGCCGGTACCCCGCCCACCACGGCGCGGTCGGCGACATCCTTGGTCACCACCGCGTTCGCCCCAACGGCGACGTCGTTGCCAACCGTGATCGGTCCGATTAGTTTGGCGCCGGGCGCAACGTACACTCGGTCACCGAGGACGGGGAAACCGCGACGCTCGCCGCGGCCCGCGGCACCGATGATCACTCCCGGCGACAAGTTGACGTGGCTGCCGACCACCGTATCGCCGACGATGATCGGGCCGAAGTGGGCGAGATACAGACCTGGGCCGATAATCGCCTGTGGAGCGATCTCGACGCCCGACCACGACTGCACCCACGGCTGCAGGACCAGCATTGCCAGCCGGGCTGCGAAATGCAGCGGGCTTCGGCCATTCCGCGCCCAGTGCGCGACTCGATAATGCACCGACGCAAGGGCGCCGGGGGAAATATAGAGGTTCAACACGGTCGGCCGGTCGTTGGTTACGTAGCGTTCTAGGTCTGCCCTCAGGTCTGCCCAGGCGCGGGACCAGGGGTGCGGGTCGGCCGGCATGCTGGAATCGTATATCACCGGGCAAGCGCCGCTCCGTGAAATCGGCTACTGCTCGCTGCTCTTCTGCTGGGACGCGCCAGTCACTCCCACACTGAGGCTGGGCTGCCCGGCGTTTTCTGGACTGCGGGTTTCGCGTCCATTTACGCGGCGAGCTGTGAATTCAAGGGGTGCAGGGTGATCTGGCAAAGCAGGTCCTCGTTCCGGCCACCGGAAGACGGTGGCGCTCTTGCCAACACCGATTGGTGCCAGCCGGTTCGTCACCCGGACCACCCATGACCAATTTGGGGTTTAGCTAGCTAAGCGGCGCCGGGAGCACTCCTGGCACGGACGGATTGATCGCAGCGAGTCGTCAAGGCGACGGTACCGAGGATCACAGCCACCCCGGCCAGGAGCGCGCCCCCGATGACGTCGCTGAGCCAATGGACGCCAAGATACAACCGGCTGAAGGCAACGATCACCACGCCAGCAACCGCCAAAACCGTCGCCAGGACCTGCACGATTCGGCTCCGTCCGATCGCGATGCACACGGCGATGATTCCGAGTAGCGCGCCGATCCCGGCCACGTGCCCGGACGGAAATGGATGATCTTCGGCACTCAATTGCGATACTGCTTGGATTTCCGCTTCGGTCACTGGGCGGTAAATGACCGGCCCGATCGCGGTCCTGGCGAGCTCAGCCCCGGCGACCGTGCCAATCACTACGACTCCCGGCCTCAATGAACGAGCACGCCAGGCGAGCAGTGCTCCGCCGATTAGTCCGGCCACTGCAACCGTGAAGGGGTTGCCGAGCCGCGCGGTTATCAATGACGCTTCGTCAAGGCCGTGAGATCGATGGACGCTGTTTCCGATCCAAGACGCGGTCGGAGCGTCGAACGCCGTTGCCCACCCGTGGACGTGCACGCCGATCGCCAGCCACGCGAAGGCCAACACAAGCGCGGCCAAACCCAAGGCTGTGGGCATCCGCCAGCCACGAAATAACCTATCAATAGCCAACAACAACTCCGATGTTCACAAACGCCGCGACCCCGAGGTCGACAACGACATTCTGCACCCGCACAGCGCGCCAGGCCCTGCCAGCGCCGATCTGGGGCCGGTCGCCGAGAACCGCCATGATCCCTTCACCGTTACCAATTAGCACGATGGAGGTACACCAATGGTTGGCGGCACTGGAAGGTCTACATCAGGCGGTGGAGGACCCATACGACCCGGAGATGAACCTCTCATCCGCGTCGCACTATCGTGGTGGCCGTTGCTCTGTCGGCTTGCCTACCCTGGGCCTGTACTGGGAAGCCAACGACTTCTTTCACTTACTGCCCGGCCTCGGTGATCGCGCCCGGCGAGTCACCGATGACACCAAGTCGGGGACCCGCGGCCTTGAGAAATTTCTCGCCCGAGCGATCGCCTTGAACCGAAGCACGCGTTCGCCTTTGGTGTAGGCCTTGCCGGTCAACCGCCCGAAGTGGCACTTGAACACGGTCAGGTCCGTCAAGAACATCGTTACCGTCACCACCGCAGTCATCTACGTAGCGTGGCCCCAACATGACCACCTGACTAGCGACCAGCTGCGCGGCCCGGCGATCGTCGGAGGGCAAGGCTCGGACCGCTTAGCAACCACCACCCAACCGCAACGATCCCACCCACCCAGCCGCCCACCTCGGCGGTCCGAGGCTGGCCTCACTGGGACTTATCTGAAAATGACGTTTCGTTGCGACCTAAAGAAGTAGTCCCCTTCTCACGGCTTAACCGCCGCATGCCCATTGGTCGGTACGTATACGATCGCCGGCTGGTATCCGGGGGGCGCGTGACCGTTCGTCGGAAATGTGGCGGGCAAAGGGTATTTCGCGGTTGCCGGGACTGCCGGGGCTGCCGACTCAGGCGAGTATCCAGCGGCCGGCGAGCGGCCCGCCACCCTAAGGCGTGGGAGGTATTTCATAGCGGCAGCGCCCGCGCCGACTCCGGCGCCCTCCGCTGCGGCCCGCCCTAGCCCGCCGGGCATGAATGGGAAACCAAATCCGGCGCCTAAATCGGCGTCCGACGCCGCCAACGGCATCACCATCGGCGCACCACCCAGCAGCGACGCCGGAGCTGTAGCGGCCCAGCCCCAGTTCGGCGGCACCGACAACCCACCGACCGACGCCGCTTGACCGAGGCCCGCCAAACCGCCCAAGCCCGGAAAACCGCCGAAGCCCCCAGCGGACCCTGACCCCGCCGCAGCCGAAGCGACCACGCCCCCGGCTGCGCCCCCGGCGCCGGCTGCGGCGGCTGCGGCGGCTTGCCTGGCTGCCTCGTTGGCGTTTTGCAAGGCAATATTGATAGGGGTAGTCATAAGTTGCCCGAGCGGGTTAAACGCGTTGCCAAACACGGTATTCCCCATTCCGATGAGCAACCACTCTGGCCCTGTGGCCAAGTCGAGAAGCAGACTTTCCTCGAAGCCTCCGACCGAGAACCCAGATGCGGCCAAACCCCCCATCCCTGCTACTCCTGTCGAGCCCGTGAGCGTGCCCAAAGACGAACTCCCGCCCAACAAGGAGGATAAGGGCGACACGAGATTCTGTAGCGCGGTTTGAACCGTGGACATGAGCTGTGACAGCGCTGACTGCACGCCCGCACTGGTCGACGCGCCGGTGGTCTGGGCAGCCGCGGTCGCCTGCGTGGCCAACCCGGCCGTGCTGGTGGTTTGCGGCGCCGCGGTGAACGGCGTCACCTTCGCGGTGGTTGCCGCCGAACTCGCGGCATAGCCGAACATCGCCGCGGCGTCCTGGGCCCACATTTCGCCGTATTGGGCCTCGGTCGCCGCGATCGCCGGCGTGTTCTGACCGAATAAATTGGTCGCGGTCAGCAACGCCTGTTGAGCGCGGTTCGCCGCGATCTCCGCCGGCGACACCGTCGCCGCGAACGCCGTCGCATAAGCACCCGCCGCCGCTAGGGCCTGGGTGGCCGCCAGCTCAGCCTGCCCGGCGGTCGCGGTCATCCACGCCATGTAGGGTGCGGCCGCGGCCGCCATAGCCGTTGACGACGGCCCGACCCACGGCCCACTGGTGAGCGCCGAGATCACCGACCCGTAAGAGGACGCCGCCGAATTCAATTCGGCGGCCAACCCGTTCCAGCCAGCCGCGGCGGCCAGCATCGACCCGGCACCCGGACCGGCGTACATCCGTCCGGAGTTGACCTCCGGCGGTAACGCCCCGAAATCAATCATGTTGAAAACTCTGCGATCTCAGAGGCACTGGGCGGCGTTGGCGGCCTCGGCGGCCGCGTACGAACCGGCGCTGGCCCCCAGGGTGCTGACGAATAGTTCATGAATCGCGGTGGCTTGGGCGCTCACCTCCTGGTATAGGGCGGCGTGTGCGGCGAAGTGCGCCGCGGTGAGCGCCGACACTTCGTCGGCAGCCGCGGGAACCACCCCGGTCGTCGGGGCTGCCGCCGCCGTATTCCCCGCGGCCACTGCAGAGCCGATGCTGTGCAGGTCTCCCGCCGCGGACGCCAGCATCGCCGGTAGTGCGGTGACGAACGACATGTGCTCCTCCTAACGGAAGCAGAGGCAGGCCCGCGGTTACCGCGGCACCCGGGTGCGACCGTACGTATATACCTATGATGCCCCTTAATAAGCAGAATACATACTAATTGGCATTATTGACAGGGTTCACTAAACTTGCAGTCTTCAAGGGATGCAAGGCATGCATACACCCGGGATGCCAGGCGGAGAGCAGACTGCGGACCACTCGAAGGCTCCGACGGGGCTTCGCGGCCGCCCCCAGGCGGGTTAACCCGCGGCCCGCGCCCGGCAAGACGACCACGCACGACCCGGTGATCGGGCGTCCCGCAAGACGGTGGAGAGCTGGCTACGCCGTCAACACCCGGCCGAGATCGGCCCGCGCACCTTCGCTCCGGTCAGCACGGTGGCCGACCCCTACGCGCCGCTACCAAGGACCTGGTCGGACGCCGATCCGACACGGAGTCCTGTTCCGGGTATGGACGTCTGATATCAGGGCAGTGCGGGCTGTATTTATGTGCGGCCGGGATGGCTGCTCCGAGCGGGTGATCGGCTGGGCCATCGATGAGCACATGCGCGCCGATCTCGTCGAGTCCGCGCTGGCCATGGCGGTCGCCATGCGCGGCGAGCTGGCCGAGACGGTTATCGTGCACGCTGACCGCGGCTGCCTGGGCAGTACACCAGCGCGCAGCTGGTGCGGTTCGCCCGCGCGCGCAATCTGACCCGTTCAGCCGGGCGCATTGGCGTGTTGTCGGGAAAGCGCTACCGCCGTATCATTCTGCGCGACAACAAAAGTCGAGTTCTACGACCGAAATCTGAGGCCCACCGCACCGCGGCTAAGCTCGCCATCGGCGACTCGATCCAACGAATCTACAACCGGCACAGGCGTTTTCCGCTCTCGACATGCTCAGCCCAGCCGAAGAACAAAACCACTCAGACGACAGAGGCCGCCTGACCCTGTGTCCGCCAAACGGGATCAATCCCGGGGGACACTATCACTCGTCCATCCAGAGCCGCTCGGTCAAATTCTCAAACGTCACCAACACAACCGGATCATCGCAACGCATCAACGCCGACTTGCTCATCCTGGCCCGCACCGATCTGACCTCCACACTACCGCCGGCGCCTCGGCGCACGCCAGCGCTTAGCCCACCACTGTTGGCCCTCAGCCACCGACAGCGACATAGGTAGCACCGATTGGCCACAGCGCAACAAACGTCTACCGCACTCCGGAGGTCTAGGGAAGATGGCGCCCCAAGCCCGATCTGAAGCCACCCGCCAAAAGATCCTCGATGCCGCGATAGATCTGTTCAGCGAGGTCGGGTACGCGTCCGCAACGCTGGGCGAGATCATCGAGCGTGTGGGAATGACCAATGGCGCCCTCTACCACCACTTCGACTCCCAAGAAGCGCTGACGACCGCCGGTGATCGAACAGGACACCGCCTAACCCGCGACGCGTTCCGCCACGTGTGCGAATCGTCCTCGCCTGCACTCGAGAACATGATCCACGGCGTCTTCGTCGTCACAGACCTCCTTGTCTCGGACAAAGCGGCCCGGACAGCTGAACGCTCACCCGCGGACTGCCCGAATTCACAGCGCAGCCTCCTAGGTCCGGGATAACATGGTCCGGGATAACATTTGGTGCTCTCAGGACCAGATCGGTTGGGGATCGAGAATGCCGCGCAGCCAGTCGACGGTGCGCTTGATGCCTTCGGTGAGGTCGGTGTCGGGTTTCCAGCCCAGCACCCGGCCCGCGCGGGTCGGGTCCAATGCGCTCGCTTGAACCTCACCGGTGCGCGCCCCGGCGTGATCGGGCTGGCGCGAGACGCCGACTACCTCAGCGATCAGCTCGTGCAGCTCGGTGGTTGTCGTCTGTACGCCGGTACCGATGTTGAAGGTACCGGTCGTCGCGATCGGCGCATCCGCGGCGCACAGGAAGGCAGTCACGACGTCATCGACGTAAACGTAGTCGCGGGTAGCGCTGCCGTCGCCGTAGATGGTGGTAGGACGGCCGGAGATCATCGCACTGCTGAACAGCGCGACCACGCCGGCTTTGCCGTGCGGGTCTTGGCGTGGCCCATAGACGTTGGCCAGCGCCAGACAGATGGGTGCTAGCCCGTACATGCCGGCGTAGGCGCGCATATACGACTCTCCGGCGACCTTGGCCGCCGCGTACGGGGAAAGCGGGTCCACGGCAGTGTCCTCGGTCGCCGGCAACGTGACCGGCGTACCGTAGCGAGCGCCACCCGAGGACGCGTAGACGATCCGCGGTACTCGCGCCCGCCGGCTCGCTTCCAACACGTTGATTGTGCCCAGCACGTTGTTGCTGGCGTCAAATAGCGGATCATTAACGGAGCGGCGCACGTCGACCTGGGCGGCCAAATGGAACACCACATCGGGGTTGGACCCCGCCACGATGCCGGACAGCTCGGGGTGCCGGACGTCGACCGCGACCAAGTTGAAGCGACCGGGGCCGTTGTGCCGGTGGGCGGACTCGAGGTTGGCGGCGGGGCAGCCAGCGCTGAGATTGTCGACTCCTGTCACCTGGTGTCCTTCCTCCAGCAGGCGGTCGACAAGGGTGGAACCGATGAATCCGGCAGCGCCGGTGACGAGGGTGCGCATTATCAGCAATCTCCAGTTCGAAGGTGAATTGTGGACGGCGGCAACCGGTTTGAGCCGGAATCGGAGTTGGCGCCGCGACAAGATCCGCGGTGGTAGCCCTGGACGATCGGTGGCGTGGCTTTTCGCTCGGTCCCCTCGCGAATGTAGTTGCCAATCTGGCGCAACGACCGGTCGGCCTCCGGCACCATCGGCGCGGCGATCTGGAACACGTGCATCTGGCCAGGCCACACCCGCAGCTGGACCGGTACGCCGGCCGCGGCCAGCCGCCGCGCGGCCAACCGGGCGTCATCCAGCAGGACCTCGGAACCCGATACATGGATCAACGTGGGAGGCAGACCGGGCTCGATGTGGTCGAGCGGCTCGTAGATCTCCTCGGGGCGCCCATCCATGATGTGACGTTGGCCCGCCTTGGCGATCAGGTCGACGAATGCGTCAAATGCCTTGACCGGGAACATCGCATCGCTGCCGATGTTGGGGTGCGTCTGCCTGGGGACCTTGGTGATCTGCATCAGCGGTGACATGCAGACCATGGCCGCGAGCTCCTCGCCTTCGTCGAGCAGCCGTTCGGCCAGCGCGAGTGAAAGGTAGCCCCCAGCGGAGTCGCCGGCCACCACGATCTGGTCAGGCCCATAACCCCGGCCACGAAGCCACCGGTAGCCGTCATAGCAATCGTCGATCGCCTCACCGATCGAATGCTTGGGCATCATCCGGTAGTTCATCACCAGCACCGGAGTATCGGCGTACTGCGACAACGTGGTGACGAGCCGGTCATGCGTGTTGGCGCCGCAGGTGAGGAAGCCGCCACCATGCATGTACAACACCACGCGCCGGCTGCCGTCGGTAGGCAGCACACCGGCAGCGCGGACCAATCGCGCGGTGCAATGCGGCAACCGGATCGTGGCGCGAACGCTACCCGGCGCCGGCGTCACAGCCCTGGCGGCGAAGTCGACGAGGCCCCATGGCCACGGCACGTTCGCCAGGTGGCTGCCAATGGCCAGGGCTGGCCGGATGGTAAGCCGAGCGCCGAGCCAGGCAAGCCGGCCAGCGACGCTCGGATCATCCTCCACGACCTCCCGAAACATCCCTGAGGCCCGCCCGTCGAACATGATCGACGTTCGCCGGTGAACCGCAGCTGCATCGGCACCCACAGCGGCCCGGCCACCGGGCCGATCCGGTTCTGTGTGCGTTCGTTGTGCATTTTGCAGCTCAGCCATCGGCCTGATACCCCTGGGCCTGCGCGACGTCCTCCTCTTTGGGCGGTGACGCGGTCATCGGTGCACCGCTTGCGGTGTCGCGGCCGCGCGAGCCCGCGCGCTTGACACGTCGAAACCGTCCCACGCAGCAACGGCGTCAAGCACCGGAGCCACATTGGTGGCCCACCAGGTCTGGTGGTTTGGATGGGTGGCGCAGTTGCGGCACAAGTCGGCGGCATGGTGCAGCCAGGTCAACAGAATGGCAATACGCTCGTCGATGCGCTCACGGTGGCCAAAGTCCGCGTCCGCCTGGTCGCGGGCGGCACGCAGCGCATTGCGCTCGCGGTCCGAGAGGCCGCCCGCCCGTAGCCGCTCAGCGACGACTGCGCCCAGATCAGCTCGCTCCACCAGGCAGCTCACCGTCAGGATCATCAGGTACTCATCGATCAGTGCGGGCTGGCCCGGCCGCGCACCGCCCCAGTCCACGATGCCGGTGACTGGGCCCTGCACGCCGGCCATCCGAACGTTGCCGGGTGTGTAGTCGCCGTGCGTCCAGCTCACCGGCATACGCCAGCCAACGAGGGCCTGCCGTAGCATCGTTCCGAGCCGGTCCACCTGGGAAACGAGGCCTGGCTCTATCCGCCGGCACATGTCCGTCAGGCCCGCCAGTGGTTCGATGACCCATCGCCGTAACAGGCAGACGTTATCGACAACGACGAACGTGGCAGTCCGCCGGTGCAGCGGCGCGATGGCGCTCAGGGCCGCAGCAGTCAACTCCTCAACACGGTTCGGGCTGCGCGCCAGCACCTCCGCCAGGTCCATTCCCGGGCGATAGGACTCCACGGACAGGGTCGCATTGGTGCGCTCGTCGAAGGCCAGGATCCGCGGCAGCAGTTCGCGCCATTCCTCCTCGAGCCCAGGGTGGATGGCAAGTTCGGCGAGCACACGCCGCTGCGTGCGCAGTTCCGCGGCTGCCAGCAGACCGCGAGCCACCTTCAAAACCGCGGGCGGTCCCTGCTCGGACCGCGGCATTACTACGGCGGTGCGGCCGACGAGTTCTGTCGGCGGCGTGCTGAGTTCGATATCGATAGAACCGATCGGGAAATCATTGACCTCGATCAGCCGCGCCGATGAGGATGGCGCTGTCGACCTGCCCTGCTTGCTCATTTAGCAACCACCCCGATTCGGTACCCGGGGCCCGCGCAACGCGACGAAGTTGTCGCGCTGTCCCCGTGGGTTGTGCTGGCTTGAGCACCAACACGCCAGCTCCCAATTCGGTTGAGTTTGAGTGGAACACTGGTCGTGCTTCCGCCGTCAATCCGTACCTGGAGTGGCGCGCGACTCGCAGCCTGAGCGGGTAGAAAGTTGTCACACGATGCGACCCGACCACGTCCCGGTCGCTCCCGTCCTGGTCGCTGCCCTCGGTCGGCCGGAAACCTCGATGGGGTTGGTTCGGCGTCGACCAGCCCCGACGATCGTTTGGTCCAACCACGGCCCGCGGCGGGCCCCGGTACGGCGCGGACGTTCGCGGACCCGGGTTCCGATCCTCTTTGCCGACGCTCTGGTGGCCTTAGCTTTGGGGCGCGATCCAGTTGGTAGCTCAGCGCATTAACTGCCGTCTGCCTAAGGTCCATGTTGCTCCTACCAGGCCGGCGCGGAGGCGGGCCGCGGCTACCGGCGGCAGCCCCGAGTGTGACCATACCGATGATGCACTCGTGGTAAAGCTTACATACCGATTGGCGCGATAGGAAGTATTTACAAAACTTCTAGTCTTGGATTGATTGCTGCAAAGCATCTATACACTCGCGATGTCACGTTGAGAACGTACCGCGGACCGGCAGAAGACTTCGACGGAAAGAGAGCCGCCGCCCCCCAGCGCGTCACCTTGTAGTCCACGTCAAACGTCGGAGGTGGGGGGTGCGACCGCAACGAGTCCTTCAATTCGCCTTGACCCGGCCAAACAGTTCGGGTGGCATCTCCGCGGCGTCTGCCGGGTCGGAGATGTTAAGTCACCGGGTCCGCCCCAGAGGACACTATCGCTCGTCCATCCACAGCCGTTCGGTCAAATTCTCGAACGTCACCAACACAACTTGATCATCGGAACGCATCAGCGCCGACTTGCTCATCCTGGCCCGCACCGTCCAACCCTCCCAATGCCGTAGCTCCACAACCAGATTCGCCAGCGCATCGACGCCAGAAAGCGCGCACAACGCCGCCGGCACGGTACGGAAAAACTCAGGGAACGCCGCCCCCGTCAACCGATCCTGCCCGCAGCCCACCATCTCCGCAAAAGCCGTATTCGCAAACAAGATGATGCCGTCCCGTGCCATAGCCAGCGAAGGAACCGGGATCCGCTCCAGCACCACCACCGCGGGCAACCGCATCAGAATGTCCATCGGTGAATCGCCGGGACTCCCACTACGCCGCCGCTCAACCCACCGACTGCCGTCCGTACCAGGGCCACCAAGGGGGTAATCATGTACGCCCCCAGGAAGCACCATTTCCGGCTGTGTCGTCGCTATCGACATGTGCTCCTCCTAATGGAAGCGGCCCGACCCGGGGCGGGCTACGGTTACCGTGCGCCAGGGTGTGACCTTGTGTATATACCGATAATGCAGCTGAATCGGGAGCATACATACTGAACGGCCAATTTGGAGGTTGTAACCGCACTATCAGTTTCACGAGTAACATAAATGACATGAATGGAGGCGAGACTCGCGGGTCGAGAGCAGACCGCGGACCGTCCGAAGACGTTGACGTCACCGCGGCGCCCCCAAGCGTGTCAGCACTGGGTGCATCCAAGATGGGTCTATGATGGAGAGGACGGACTCGGCGCCGGAATTGCCTACGAGTGACGTAATCCCGGTACGCGACGAGGCGGAGAGGGCGATGACAGAGGCCAGCGAACGACCAGTCGGTAGCACACGCCAACGACTCATCGCCGCCGCATCACGCCAGTTCGCCCAGCGCCCGTACAGCATGGTCAGCCTTGACGACATCCTCACCGAGGCCGAACTCACCAAGGGCGCGATGTATTTTCACTTTGCGTCCAAGCAAGCACTAGCCTCGGCGATCATCGACGACCTCACCGAGATGAACCGCGCAGCGGTCACCGAGTTGGTCGCCCGCAAGATGTCGGGACTAGAAACACTGATCGATCTGGTTTATCTCCTCGCCGTTCAAGACACCCAAAACGAGGTGGCCCGAGCCGGCGTCCGACTGGTCGACACCCTGGACAACGCTGCCCTCACGACCACACCGTGGCAATCGTCGGTCGACACCGTCACCACCCTCATCCAAAAAGCAGCCACCGAAGGCGACGTCATCGACCACCACGATCCCGAAGACATCGCCAAAATGCTGGTGGCGCTGTGGGTGGGTATCCGCCGGATCAGCGACCTCGACCAACCCGAGGACCACCTCGATAACCTGAAAAAAGCATGGATACTGGTACTACCCAGCTTCACCAATCCCGACCGAATCGACTACTTCACCCAGTTCATCAAACGACGCCACGCACTCGCAGTGAAAAAAGTTTCCACCGAGGCGCTTTCACTCGACCTCCACGCAAGCGTCGCGGCCCTAAGCGGAGGCTGAAGCCACCCGCCAAAAGATCCGTGATGGCGCCGATACAGTACTGACAAACCAGCTTGATATCTGCAAGCATGCTTGTAGTATGACTACGTTGTTATTTCTACACTCGCGGTGTACTAATATGGCAAGCATGAGTATCCGCAGGCTGTTTAGCGAAGAGCAGACCGCGGCCCCAGAAAAGAAGACGTCAACGGAAGCGTCGCCCCCGGACGTGTCAGTACGGTGTGTACGCCCGGCGGGTCCCTCATCGGGGAGGTTGACTCGGCAGCGGAATTGCCGTGGCGTGGCGACCGCGACGAGACAGGCGGGGCGATGACCGAGACCAGCGAACGACGAGCCGACACCACACGCCAACGACTCATCTCCGCTGCATCACGCCAATTCGCCCACCACCCGTACAGCACGGTCAGCCTTGATGACATCCTCGCAGAGGCCGAACTCACCAAGGGCGCGATGTATTTTCACTTCGCGTCCAAGCAAGCGCTGGCCTTGGCGATCATCGATGACCTCACCGAGATGAGCCGTGCAGCAGTCACCGAGTTGGTCGCCCGCAAGATGTCGGGACTAGAAACAGTGATCGATCTGGTTTATATGCTTGCCGTTCAAGACACCCAAAACGAGGTGGCCCGAGCCGGCGTCCGACTGCTCGACACCCTGGATAACACCGAACTAGCCACCACGCTGTGGCAATCGTGGGTCGACACCGTCACCACCCTCATCCAAAAAGCAGTCAACGAGGGTGACGATGACGACGAACACCACGATCCCGAAGACATCGCCAAAATGCTGGTGGCGCTGTGGGTGGGCATCCGCCGGATCAGCGACCTCGACCAACCCGAGGACCACCTCGATAACCTCCAAAAAGCATGGATACTGGCACTACCCAGCTTCACCAATCCCGACCGAATCGACTACTTCACCCAGTTCATCAAGCGACGCCACGCACTCGCAGTGAAAAAGGTTTCCACTGGGGCACTCTCACCGTGACCCCACACCACTGCCGCCGCCTCGGCGCCACCGACCCGAGGCCCACCACTGTTAGCCTTCAGCCACGGACAGCACACAAGTAACGCCGATTGGCCACAGCGCAAACACACGTCAACCGCACTCCGGAGGTCCAAGAACGATGGTGCAGCAAGCCCGGTCTGAAGCCACCCACCAAAAGATCCTCAATGCCGCGATAGATCTGTTCAGCGAGGTCGGGTATGCGGCCGCAGGGCTGGGCGAGATCATCGAACGCGTGGGAATGACGAAGGGCGCCCTGTACCACCACTTCGACTCCAAAGACGCGCTGGCGACCGCCATCATCGGACAAGGCAGCAATCTAACCCTCGACGCATTCCGCAACGTGTGCGAATCGTCCTCGCCTGCACTCGAGAACATGATCCACGGCGTCTTCGTCGTCACAGACCTCCTTGTCTCGGACAAAGCGGCCCGCACAGCCGAACAGCTCACCCGCGGACTGGCCGAATTCAACAGCACGGCCGCCCAGGTCTGGAGCAGTCGACTGGACGCGATGACGACCCAGGCCGGACGCGCAAGCACCGAAGGCGACCTCCGCGAAGACATCGATCCCCACGTGGTCAGCGAATCGATCCTCAACGCAATGCTCGGTGCCCAACTGCTGGCCAAGACAGCAGACGGCAACGATCACATCAAGCGACTAACCAGATCCCTCGAACTTCTCCTCCCAGCAATCGTCGCCGACACATCACTGGCCTACTTTCGTGAGTTTCTCGCCCGCGAATCCCTACGCCAGCCACCAGGCCACCCCAGCTCCTGACCCACCTCAACAACCGCAGGCTCGCTCGTCGATCCAAAGCCGCTCGGTCAAATTCTCAAACGTCACCAACACAACCGGATCATCGGACCGCATCAGCGCCGACTTGCTCATCTTGGCCCGCACCGTCCAACCCTCAGCATGCCGCAACTCCACCACCAGATTCGCCAGCGCATCGACGCCTGAAAGCGCGGCTACCACCGCCGGCGCGGTATCAAAGACCTCAGGAAACACTAACCCCCCCAACGTGTCCTGCCGGTAACCCACCATTTCCGCAAAAGTCGTATTCGCAAACAAGATGATCCCGTCACGCGCCATTGCCAACAAGGGAACCGGAATCCGCTCCAACACCACCACGCCAGGCAACCGCATCAAGATGTCCGTTGGTGAATCGCCGGCACTCTCATTACGCCGCCGGTCAATCCGCCGACTGCTATTCGTGCCGCCGGCGTCGCGGCTCTGGGCGGCATTCGAGGCGCCGGCGAGCAACCGCCCGTTGGATGTGTCTGGCGCCGGCGGCGGTGTCTCTGACTGGTTAGGCACGAACGACATATGTTCCTCCTGATGAACCAGGCAAAAGGAAAACGGCGCCGCGTTTGCGGCAGCGCCACGTTGTGAAGATATCGACTATGCACCTACATCAGCAACATAGATACCGGATGTCCCCGCGCGCGTCCTGTTAACTAACTGGCCGTGTTCTAGTACAGTCGCGAGCTATCAGGTTAACGCGGAGTACCCGCTGGAGCCTCAGGCGAGTCAGCACTGGCTGTACGCCCAGGGGGGTCTGCCGTCGGGAGGTTGACCCGGCGGCGGAAGTGCCTCCTTCGCGCGACGTAATCCCGGTACGCGGCAGCCGCGACGAGGCGGGAGGGCGATGACCGAGACCACCGAACGACCAGTCGGTAGCACACGCGAGCGACTCATCGCCGCCGCATCACGCCAGTTCGCCCAGCGCCCTTACAGCATGGTCAGCCTCGATGACATCCTCACCGAGGCCGAACTCACCAAGGGCGCGATGTATTTTCACTTCGCGTCCAAGCAAGCGCTGGCCGCGGCGATCATCGACGACCTCACCGAGATGAACCGCGCAGCGGTCACCGAGCTGGTCGCCCGCAAAATGTCGGGACTAGAAACAGTGATCGACCTGGTCTACCTGCTCGCCGTTCAAGACTCCCAAAACGAGGTGGCCCGAGCCGGCATCCGACTGGTCGACACCCTGGACAACGCTGCCCTCACGACCACACCTTGGCGCTCATGGATCGACACCGTCACCACCCTCATCCAAAAAGCAGCCACCGAGGACGACATCGTCAACCACCACGATCCCGAAGACATCGCCAAAATGCTGGTGGCGCTGTGGGTGGGAATCCGGCGAATCAGCGACCTCGACCAACCTGGGCGCCACCTCGATGACCTGCAAAAAGCGTGGGTACTGGCGCTACCCAGCTTCACCAATCCCGACCGAATCGACTACTTCACCCAATTCATCAAACGACACCACACACTCGCCGTGAAAAAAGTCTCCACTGAGGCACCCTCGCCTGATATCGAGACGACCGCCGCCTCGACGCACACCGACCTCTAGCAGCACCAGGGTTGGCCTTCATTCCGTGGGTTGCGCAGACGGCAACGATCACGTCAAGCGAATAACCGAATCCCTGCCTAGCGCTCGTCGACCCACAGCCGCTCCGTCAAATTCTCAAACGTCACCAACACGACCGGGTCATCGGACCGCACCAGCGCCGACTTGCTCATCCGGGCCCGCACCGTCCAACCCTCACTATGCCGCAACTCCACCACCAGATTCGCCAGCGCATCGACGCCAGAAAGAGCGGTTACCACGGCTGGCGCGGTATGGAAGACCTCCGGGAACGCCAACCCCACCAACGTGTCCTGCGGATAACCCACCATGTCAGCAAACGAAGAATTCGCAAACAGGAGAATGCCGTCACGCGCCATAGCCAGCGAGGGAACCGGAATCCGCTCCAACACCACGACAGCGGGCAACCGCATCAGAATGTCCGTCGGCGAATCGCCGGCACTCCCACTACGCCGGCGCTCAACCCGTCGACTGCCGTCCAAGCCAGCGCCGCTGAGAGGGTAATCGTGTGGGCCAGTATCACGTACCTGCGCATCCGCCATGACGGGACAATAGCAATGGAAACGAGATCAAAACAGGAAATCGGCAAAACAGTGACAGCACAACGTGCCGTGAGCCGGATTTTGGGCAGGGTTTTATGTTGCAGATGGTTATTCTGGTTACCTGTCCGTCGCCTCCAGTTTGCCGTAAATGTCAGACGGCTGACGGTTTGATTTGATACCCGATGTTCCTCGAATGAGAGCTATCGATCGGCATCTTGCGGCCCAACGGTGACCGCAGCGTCTGCTACTCGGGCCTAGGCCATCCGCGCCACGCCGCGACAGCGTCAAGCACGGGAACGACGTTGGTGGCCCACCAAATGTGATGGTTCGGATGGGTGGCGCGCTTACGCCACAAGTCCGCGACATGGTGCAGCCAAGTCAGCACAATGGCAACGCGTTCGTCAATGCACTCACCATCGCCGATGTCCGCCTGCGCTTGGTCGCGAGCGGCACGCAGCGAGTTGCGTTCACGGTCTAAGAGGCCACCCGCCCGTATCCGCTGACTGACGACTGTGCCCAGGTCAGCTTGCTCCACCTGGCAGCTCACCGTCAGGATCATCAGGTACTCGTCGATAAGCGCCGGCTGGCCCGGCCGCGCACCGCCCCAGTCCACGATGCCGGTGACCGGACCCTGCATGTCGGCCATCCGAACGTTCCCTGGGGTGTAGTCGCCGTGCGTCCAGCTCACCGGCAGGCGCCGACGAACGACGGCCTGCCGCAGCATCGCTCCAAGCCGATCCACCTGCCCAACCCGGTTGGGATTTAGCCGCCGGCACATGTCCGTGAGACCCGCCAGTGGTTCGAGGACCCATCCCCGCACTAGGCAGACGTTATCGACGACTACCAACGCGGCAGTCCGCCGGTGCAGCGGTGCGATGGCGCGCAGGGCCGCGGCGGTCAGCTCCTCGGCACTGCTCGGGTGGCGTGCCAGCACCTCCGCCAGATCGACTCCCGGCCGATAGGACTCCACAGACACGGTCGCGTTGGTGCGCTCGTCGAAAGCCAGGATCCGCGGTAGCAATGCGCGCCATTCCTCGTCGAGTCCCTGGTGGATGGTTAGCTCGGCGAGCACGCGCCGCTGCGTGCGAAGTTCGGCGGCTCTCAGGCCGCGGGCCACCTTCAACACCGCCGCGGGCGGTCCCTTCTCAGGACGCAGCAGGAACATGGTCGTGTCGCCGACGAGTTCTGTCGGCGGCGTGCTTAGTTCGATGTCGAGTAGACCGATCGGAATATCATTAACCTCAAGCCGCGACGACGAGGATAAGCCTGTCGACTCGTTCTGCTCCGTGCTCATCGCTAGCCGACCACCGCCGGCGTGGTGGGAATCTGCCCAGCAACATGATCAAGTTGTCGCGCTGCCCGCACAAGTTGCACAGAGATACCAAAATGGCGATCGCTCAGGTGGACATGTAGACCCCGGATGCGGGTCGGGTTCGAGGATGAAACGCTGGTCACTTTTCGGCTGCCAATCTGTAATGTAAAGAGTTGCACGACTTGTGGTCTGAGCAAGAAGAAAGCTGTAACAGCACGTCAATCGACCAAGGCTTGATCGTGGTCCATGGTCGGCAGGAAAGCGCGGATTCCGGTTGGCGCAGCTTCAGCGAACCCCTTTCGGCGCCAACCACTGGATCGAGGGTGTTGAAAGCCGTGCGCCCAGATCCCATGTTGCGTGCTCCTAACAGGCCACCGCGGACGCGAGCCGAGCCTATCGCGGCGTCGCCGGAAGTGACCATACCAATCATGTCCCTTCATAGGTATTTTTCATACTAAACCGCTAATTTACCTCATACATTCTGACTATCAGTCTCGATCGGTCAAAAAACCGCTTCCGCGCCCCCGCCGGTCGCCGCCCAAGCAGGACGGCTGGGTCGCCTACGGGCTCTACGCAGACGACACACGTGAGACAGCTCACAATTGCCGCTGCGATTGTCACGCCTGGTCCGCCCGCGGTGTCTCAAAGGCATAAGTCCCGCGAGAAACAGGAGAAAGCAATGACCGAGCTAGCGAAGCTATCCAACCAAAAAGCCCGCGTGGTCGTCATCGGCGGCGGATACGCCGGAACCCTGGCCGCCAATCGTCTGCGGCAGCGCCCAGATGTCGAGATCACCTTGGTAAACCCGCGTGCGGTTTTCGTCGAGCGAATCCGCCTGCACCAGTTGGTCGCTGACACGCATGCCGCGACCGTCGACTACGCCACACTGCTCGGGGATGGCATCCAGCTGGTGGTCGATAACGCCGAGCACATCGACACCAACGCCCGGCAGGTCGCGCTGGCCTCGGGTGACGAGCTGGCGTACGACTACTTGATCTACGCGGTGGGTAGCACCGGCGCAGTACCCGCAGTGCTGTCCAAGGTGCCCGGTGCGGTCGAATTCACGCACTCCGTCGCCGATCTGGAAAGCGCGCAGCGGCTGCGCTACGCACTGGCGGACCTATCCGAGAACGCGCCCATCACCGTCGTCGGCGCCGGTCTGACCGGCATCGAGACGGCGTCCGAGCTGGCCGAGCAAGGACGCCCGGTGACCCTGGTCTGCGGCGGCATCCTCGGGCCGTCACTGAGTGGCCGGGGCCGCCGTTCGGTGGCCGGGCGACTGCGCAAGCTCGGGGTCAACGTGCTGGAATCCGTTGCGGCCCAGGAGGTCCGCTGGGACGCAGTGGTATTGACCGACGGCGCGGTGCTGCCCAGCGCCGCGACGGTGTGGACGGCGGGGTTTGGCGTGCCGGATCTGGCCACCCGCAGCGGGCTCAGCACCGACACCCTCGGCCGGCTACTCACCGACGAGACGCTGACCAGCATCGACGACGCCCGAATTGTCGCTGCCGGTGACGCGGTGGCGCCGTCGGGCCAGCCGTTGCGGATGAGCTGCCAGGCCGCCGAGCCGTTGGGCGCGCAGGCGGCCAACACCGTGCTCAGCCGCTTCGCGCAGAGCACGCCGGCGGTGCTCAATCAGGCATTCGTCGGTCAGTGCATCAGCCTGGGCCGCCGCCACGGCACCTTCCAGCTCTCCCACACCGACGACACCCCGGTGAACGCAGCCATGGGCGGACGAACTGCCGCATCGATCAAAGAGGCGATCTGCAAGGGCACACTCGGGTACATCCGGCGCGAGGCCGCCAAACCTGGCTCCTACATGTGGCTCAAGGGCGGCAAGCGGCAACGCAGGGTGCGAAAATCCGCGCTTCTGTCAAGCTAGGGCGATGCGAATCGACCGGCTGGGCGATCTGGGCGGAGCACCCCGTGTGCTGCGCGCAGTGGGTCACGCTACCAGCCGGCTCGACCTGCCACCGCCGGCCGCGCTGACCGGCGAATGGTTCGGTTCGCTGGCGGTGATCGCACCGAGCCTTGCGGTGCGGCCGGTAGACCTCGACGACACATTCGCCGTTCCGCAGGGTCGGCCCCAGACCGCCGGCTCCGCAGCGGTGGGCGGGGGCTGGATCGGCTACCTGTCCTACCCGGACGCCAGCGCCGACGGGCGGCCGAACCGGCTCCCCGAAGCCGCCGGCGCTTGGACTGACTGCGTGCTGCGCCGCGACCGCGACGGGCAGTGGTGGTACGAAAGCTTGTCCGGTGCGCCGATGCCCGATTGGCTGACCGCGGCGCTGGCCGCGCCGCCCGCACCGGCACACGACTGCCGGATCGACTGGGGCACAGCGGATCGGGAGGGACACCGCGGCGGAGTGCTGGCCTGCCTGGAGGCGATCCGCGCCGGCGAGGTCTACCAGGCCTGCGTGTGCACACAATTCAGCGGAACAGTCACCGGGTCACCGCTGGACTTCTTCATCGACGGCGTCGCACGCACCTCGCCGGCCCGGGCGGCCTACGTCGCGGGCCCGTGGGGTGCGGTGGCGTCGTTGTCCCCGGAACTTTTCCTGCGACGCGACGGCGACCTTGTGATGTCCAGCCCGATCAAGGGCACCCTGCCGCTGGATGCCTGGCCGTCAGCACTGCGGGCTTCGGCCAAAGAGGTGGCCGAGAACATCATGATTGTGGACCTGGTCCGCAACGACCTTGGCCGGGTTGCGATCACCGGCACCGTCACCGTGCCGGAGCTATTGGTCGTCCGGCGGGCTCCGGGGGTGTGGCACCTGGTCTCCACGGTTTCGGCGCGGGTTCAAGCCGAGCTGCCGACGGCAGCGCTACTGGACGCCGCTTTCCCTCCGGCCTCGGTCACCGGGACCCCCAAGCTGCGCGCCCGTCATCTGATTTCGCAGTGGGAGCAGAACCGTCGCGGGATATATTGCGGCACGATCGGCTTGGCGTCCCCGCTCGCTGGGTGCGAGCTGAACGTTGCGATCCGTACCGTCGAGTTCGACACCCGAGGTGGCGCCGTGCTGGGGGTTGGCGGCGGAATCACCGCAGACTCCAATCCCGACGCCGAATGGGAAGAATGCCTGCACAAGGCAGCTCCCATCGTCGGAATGCCGTCCACAACGCTCGCGGCAGGTGTTGTTTAGTAAACAACTCACCGCCGCAAGCTGGGGAATTTCGCGAAACCGGCACGTCGCCGGCCGCACAAGCTTAAGCTCGGGCCTGAGGACGCGGACGCGTGACGATCGCACGTCGACTGCTGGAGGGATCGTTCATGAGAATCGTCGTGGTGGGCGCCGCGGCAGCCGCCGTGCTGGGCGGGGCGCTGGGAGTAATGCCGATCAGTACGATCTCAACTCCGGCGGCGAGCGCAGGATGCGGCGGCGGGTGTCAGCGCCTGGCAGCCGTCCTGATCCCAGCCCCGGAGGCTCCGCCGGGGGCGGTACCGCCGCCGGCGGCACCAGCGCAGCCGGCTGCGGCGGCACCCGGTCCGGAACCGACTCCCTCAGCTGCCAACGTGATAGCACCCAGCATCGCCTCCGACCCGGGCCAGCCGTCAGCGGCAAGCACGATGCCCGGAGTGGGCGGGCACAGTGCCAGCGCACCGGCTTCCGGGTCTAGTGGCGGCGCACCGGATTCCGGGTCTAGTAACTACACCCTGCCGGATGGCGGGACCGTACCCAATATTTCCGACATCACCGACGACCCCCGAATCACGAACGCCCTCGGCACCGCGGAGACCATCGCCGCCGTACCCGCCGCGGTCCAAGGGGCCCAGGGGGCGGTTGCGGTCGCCCAAGGCGTCGTAGGCGTTGGAACCAGCATCGTTAGCACTGTCACAACTGCAGCCATAGCCGTCGTTTATCTGCAGGAGGCGGGCATCCTGCCGAAGAATCTCACGACGGCCAGTGTCGCCGCGCTGCCCGCAGTGGCCAACGTCAGTGCCAATTCGCTGACTGCAGCGGCGGCGGCCGTGCCGAAGGTGGGTTTGCCGGCACTACCCGCGGGTCTTCCCGCAGCCCCGGCGATCCCGAACATAGCACTACCGAACGTGGCACTCCCGGCACTACCTGCGGCAGTCCCCCCGGCACTCCCGGCACTGCCAGCACTACCGGGGGGACTGCCGGCTCTACCGGCTCTACCGGCGGGTCTACCTCCCCTACCGCCGGGTCCACCTCCCCTGGAGGCCCTACAGGCCATGCTGGCGAAGGTGCCCCCGCTACCGACATCACTGCCACCAGGGGTGGCGCTGCCGGCGCTGCCAGGGCCGCCCCCGCTGCCGAACTTGGCCGTGCCACACCCACCGTTATGCGCGTGGCACGGCGCCTGCCTACCCTGACCTGATGTCAGCGGCGTACCACTAAACCGCGTCTGATTCACCGACCGCGCGGCGTGCTTTCAGTACCGCGTCGTAAAGCTGGCGGGAGCGCACGCCTGAATGCGCCTCGGCCACCTCACCGCAGGCTTCCTTGACGCGGACACCCCCCGCGACAAGTGTCTCCACCTGACCGACCAGGGACGGCAGATCAGCGCGTGGGATTGCGCCGGCCAACACCACAGTGATCTCGCCGAGCACCCCGCCGGCCGCCCAGGCCGCCAGCTCGTCGAGCGACCCGCGCACCACGTCCTCGTGCACCTTGGTCAGCTCCCGGCAGACCACTGCCCGACGCGCGCCGCCGAGCATCTCGACTGCATCGTCCAGACACCCCGCCAACCGGCGCGGCGACTCGAAGAACACGCAGGTGCGACGCTCGTCGGCCAGCGAGCCGAACCACGTTTTGCGCGCCGCCGCCTTGCGTGGCGCGAAACCCTCGAAGCAGAACTTCTCCGACGGCAATCCGGACACGGCCAGCGCGGTGGTCACCGCCGACGGCCCCGGTAAACACGTCACCGGAACCCCCGCCTCGACGCACGCCACCACCAGCCGGTAACCAGGGTCGCTGATCAGCGGCATGCCGGCGTCGCTGACCACCAACACCGTCGCACCGGCTTCGAGCTCGCCCACCAGCGCGGGTACCCGCGCGGCCTCGACCTGATCGAAGAGGCTGACCACCCGGCCGGTGATGCGGACGTCGAGCGCTTTGGCCAGAATCCGCACCCGCCGGGTGTCCTCCGCCGCCACCACATCGGCACTGCCGAACGCGTCGACGAGCCGCCGCGAGGCGTCCGAGGGCTGGCCCAACGGGGTCGCACCGAGCAACAGGCGACCATCCGTCATGACGGACAGCCTACGATCGACGTGATGACCGCTGCGCCTCGCGAAACCTCCATGGAGGTGGAGGATGCCGTGCGGGAGCGCGTCGTACCCGTCGTCAGCCCTGGTCCGCTGGTTCCGGTCGCAGATTTCGGGCCGACGGACCGCGTGCGCGGGTGGATCACAACGGCAGTGATCACGCTGTTGGCAACGGTGACCCGATTCTTGAACCTGGGATCGCCGACCGACGCCGGCACGCCCATCTTCGACGAGAAGCACTACGCGCCTCAGGCCTGGCAGGTGCTGAACAACCACGGGGTCGAGGACAACCCCGGGTTCGGCCTGGTCGTCCATCCCCCAGTCGGCAAGCAGCTGATCGCCATGGGCGAGGCGATCTTGGGTTACAACGGAGTGGGCTGGCGATTCACCGGCGCGCTGCTAGGCGTGGTCATGGTGGCGCTGGTGGTGCGGATCGTCCGGCGGATCAGCCGCTCGACCTTGGTCGGCGCCATCGCGGGCTTGCTGCTGATCTGCGACGGCGTCAGCTTCGTCGCCGCGCGCGACGGCGCTGCTGGACGGATTCCTCACGTTCTTCGTCGTCGCAGCGTTCGGTGCACTCATCGTCGACCGCGATCAGGTTCGCCAGCGGATGCACGTCGCACTGGTGGAGGGCCGCAGCGCCGAGACCATCTGGGGCCCCCGGCTGGGAGTGCGCTGGTGGCGCTTCTCGGCGGGAATCCTGCTCGGATTGGCCTGCGGAACAAAGTGGTCCGGCCTGTACTTCGTGGCGTTCTTCGGCGCGATGTCGTTAGCGTTCGATTTCGTGGCGCGTCGCCAATACCAGGTGCAAAGACCCGGGCTCGGGGTCTTGAAACGGGACCTGATCCCCACCGGATACGCGCTGGCGCTCATCCCGTTCGCGGTTTATCTCGCCAGCTACGCGCCGTGGTTCGCGTCCGAGACCGCCATCGACCGGCACGAGGTCGGCCAGACGATCGGTCCGCACAGCATTCTGCCGCTGCCCGACGCCATTCGCTCGCTCTGGTACTACACGGCCAAAGCCTTCGAATTCCATGCCGGCCTGACGAATGCCGCCGGCAACCACCACCCATGGGAATCCAAGCCATGGAGCTGGCCGATGTCGTTACGCCCGGTGCTCTACGCCATTGACCAGCAGAACGTTGCCGGTTGCGGCGCCGAGTCCTGCGTCAAGGCGGAGATGCTGGTTGGCACGCCCGCCATGTGGTGGCTGGCCGTGCCGGTCTTGGTTTACCTGACCTGGCGAACGGTGGTGCGCCGGGATTGGCGCTACGCCGTTGTGTTGACCGGCTATTGCGCCGGGTGGCTACCCTGGTTCGCCGACATCGACCGCCAGATGTACTTCTTCTACGCGGCGACGATGGCGCCGTTCTTGGTGATGGGCATCGCATTGATCTGCGGCGATATCCTCTACCCGCAGCGGCCGGCGGCTAAATACCGGCGCGGCCAACACTCCGAACGGCGCACGCTGGGGCGGATCGCGGTGTCGTGTTACGTCGCGTTAGTGGTGACGAACTTCGCCTGGCTGTTCCCGGTGCTCACCGGTCTGCCCATCACACAGCAGACGTGGAACATGGAGATCTGGCTGCCCAGCTGGCGTTGATTTTTTGAACGCCGCGAGAGCTGCTACTACCGACGGCGTCACTCGGGAAATGCGTTGCCAGTTACAGTTTCGCGGCGGGTTCAGAGCAGGTCGCGGGCGACGGGACACGACATGCAGCGCGGCCCGCCGCGGCCGGTGCCCAATTCAGATCCCGCGATAGTGAGCACTTCGATGCCGGCTTCCTGCAGCCGCGCGTTGGTCTGCGCGTTGCGCTCGTAGGCGACGACGAGACCGGGCGCCAACGCCAGCGTGTTGTTGCCGTCATCCCATTGCTCGCGCTCGGCGATGACGGGATCCAAGCCGGTATCGATGACCCGCAGCTTGTCGATCCCGATCGCCTTGGCCGCGGCTTCCAGAAACGGCGTTTCATCGCTGATGGTCACGCCGTCGGAGGTGCGCTGAATCGTGAAGGCCGAGAGCGTGTCGACGATGTTCGCGTACATCACCACCGTGTCGATGTCGACCATCGTGCACACCGTGTCCAGGTGCATTTGCGCGCGCGTCTGGGCGATCGGCACGGCCAGCACCGTGTGCGCGAGGTCGTCGTCAAAGAGACTGCGCGCCAATGCCTCCGCGCCGGCCGGGGTGGTCCGCTCACCGACCCCTACCGCGATCACCCCGGGGGCGAGCAACAGCACGTCGCCACCCTCGACGGGAGCGGTGCGCGATTCGTAGGCACGCCGTACGCCGGTGAACCGCGGGTGGTGGGCATAGATGATGTCGGTCAACGAGGCCTCCCGAACCCGGGCTCGCAGCGCCAGCGTCGGGATCACCACCCGCGGCCCGATCCATATCGACGAGTCGCGGGTGAACACCAGATTGGGCAATGGCTCGATGACGAAATCCGCGCCGTGGTGCATCCGAAGCACCAGCGACACGTCGGTCCTGGTGTCCGCCGGCAGCTCGTTGAACGTCATTCCGGCCATCAGCACGTGCGCCAGCCGGACCGGGTCCAGTCCCCGCAAGTAGGCCGAAAGGTCTTGCGCCAAAGGCGTTCCAAGCCGGCGCGCGTCGACCGCGGCGGCAACCCCCTGCATCCGGGCGGCGCCGCTGTGCTCGAGCGCCTCGGTCAGCAGGTCGGACAGCAGCAGCACTTCCACACCGCGGGAACGCAGCAGTCCGGCGAACTGGTCATGCTCCTCCTGCGCCCGCGCCACCCAGGGCAGCCCGTCGAAGAGCAGCTGGTCGTTGTTGCGCGGATTGAGCCGGCGCAGCTCCGCGCCGGGGCGGTGCAGGATGGCCACCCGTAGCGCCCCGACCTCGGAATTGGTCCCCAGCTCAACGACACCCACGCGTAAAACGGTAGCCCGCGCCGATCTCAATGGTCCCCATATGTCGCGTCGCGCCCACTTTTATCGAACGGATGTGCGATAAACTGTCCGCGTGGGGATCGCGCTACAGGGCTCACTGTTCGAGCACAACGAACGCAGACAACTCGGGGACGGCGCTTTCATCGACATCCGCTCCGGCTGGCTCGCGGATGACGTCCCAGCCTGCCCCCCTGCTGGTCAAGACCTGCTCGACGAGCTGCTGAGGACGGTGCCGTGGCGAGCCGAACGCCGGCGAATGTACGACCGGGTGGTCGACGTGCCCCGGCTGGTGAGCTTTTTCGATCTGGCCGTCGAAGACCCGCCGCATCCGGCGCTGACGTGGCTGCGGCGGCGGCTCAATGACATCTACGCCGGCGAACTGGGCGAACCCTTCACGACGGCCGGATTGTGTTGCTACCGCGACGGCTCCGACAGCGTCGCCTGGCACGGCGACACCATCGGTCGCAGCCATTCCGAAGACACCATGGTGGCGATCGTCAGCCTCGGCGCCACTCGCACGTTCGCCATGCGGCGACGCGGCGGCGGCCCGTCGCTGCGACTGCCGCTCGCACACGGCGATCTGCTGGTGATGGGCGGATCATGCCAACGCACCTGGGAGCACGCCGTCCCCAAGACATCGTCTACCGCGGGTGCGCGGGTCAGCATTCAGTTCCGGCCGCGCGACGTGCGTTAGATATCCTGGTCAGCTCCGGATCGCGCTCACGGCCTTCACCAGCAGGTCGCGGGCCCGTTGGGTGTCCACCGGGGCAACCGGCTGATCCGGGTTCACCAGAGGATTGGCGGTGACGATCACCTGGTAGTCACCGAACTGAGCGGAGTAGTCGTATAGCTCGCCCGCCCGCGCCGAACCCCCCACCAGCAACTGCCGCACCTCGCGGATGCCCAGCGTCTGTGTCCCGTCGATCTTCGGCGCGTCAACCACCTCGTTGCCGCCCCGCATCTGGGGTCCGGCGAAGGTCACCTTGGTGCAGTCTTTGCCCGGCGGATCCAATGGCAGAGCCTGGGACGTCTCGATGGCGATGACGACGAACCGGTTGCCACCGCCCTCGGCGGAGACCGCGGCCATGTTGCCCTGCAGCCCCGCCGGCATGTCCGGCCCGGCGGCGACTTTCGCACAGTTCGGCGGATCGAAAGTCAGCCCGGCGGGCAGTTTGCGGGAGGAGAAGAATTTGGGATCGATGGCCCGTTCCGCGACGTCCGCGACCTTGAACTCGGGTCCAAAGCTTGACTTCACGGAGGTGACCTTGCTGATGTCGGCGTTTGTCGCCGAAGGATTGGCACCCGATGAGCAGCCGGCGAGCACGCACACGGACACGGCCGCCAGTCCCAGCTTGAACACCGTGGTCAATCTACCCAAAGCCGAGGGTTTAACCGCGCAACGTGGATACCGTTTTGACAAGCAGATCAGCGGCGAATTGGGGAGTCAGCGTCGCAAGGACCGAACCGGGGTCGGTGGTGACTGTGGTGAATGCGTAATAGTCGCCCAGATACGCGGTGAATGTATATGCCCGCGAATCGATTTCGGTTCCGGACTCGACGGACGTCTTGATGTCAACAAGCATGCCGAGCGTGTCGCTGCCGTCGATGTGTGGGGGGTCGACGAGGCGCGCGCTGACCGTGGTGTGCGCGGCCGTCATGGTCCACTGGCCGCATGCCGCCACGACCTCGCGATCCAGGCGCACCGATCCCGGCAGCGCCGAGAAGGCCATCAGCACCACGTTGACGATGCCGCCGCTACCCGATCCGGACACCTCCTGTGCGGATCCGTCGCGGCCACCTCGCGGACCGGGGTCGGCGAGCGCCGCACATTGAGGCGGCGTGGCCGTCGCGCCGTCAGCCAGAGTCCAGGTCAGCTGCGGAGAGGCCGCGCTGGGGATGCCGGTGTTCACTTCGTAGCCGGGCGGCAGCTCGCGGACCACCTTCTTGAAGTTCGCGGGGTTGACGGCAGCGATAGGTGCCGGCGACGCCGGCCCGGACGGCGACGCCGGAGGCCGGGATTGCGGCGATCCGCACGCGGCTAACAGCAGCAGCATCGCCGTGCCAATCCAGAACGGCCGCATGAATGTTCATATCACGGTAGCCGGTCCGTGAGGTACCTTGACGCCTGTGTGTACACGCGTTCTCTGGAACACCAACGACCTGGCGGTATTGACCGGGCGCAGCATGGACTGGCCGGAGTCCACCGAGCCGCTGATCGTCGCTTTCCCGCGGGGACGCCAGCGGGATGGCGGCGTGGCGGCCGGCGAGACGGTCGTCGAAGAGAACCCACTGCGGTGGACCAGCACGTACGGGAGTTTGGTCACCACGGTCTACGGCATCGGCGCCATCGACGGCATCAACGAGCGCGGCCTGGGCGTGCACGGGCTGTACCTGAAGTCGACCGACCTGGGCCCACGTGACCCGTCGAAGCCGGGCCTGCACGCCGGGCTGTGGGCGCAGTATCTGCTCGACCAAGCCGCCACCGTCGGCGAGGCGCTCAAGTTGATGGACGATTTTCAACTCGTCATGGTCGGCGCCCACGGCCACGACGCCACCATCCACCTCGCGATCGAGGACGCCAACGGCGACTCGGCGATCGTCGAGTATGACCACGGCCGCCAAGTCGTGCACCATGGCCGCGAGTACGCCCTGATGACCAACGACCCGAGCTACGCGGAACAGCTGGAACTGCTGTCACAGCAGGATTTTTCGCATCCATCCAAGGAAATGCCGCTACCGGGTAACGTCAACGCCGTCGACCGCTTCCAGCGTGCGGCGTACTACTTGGCGCTGTTACCCAAGCCGGAAACCATACGTCGGGCGGTGGCCGGAGTGATGGCGATCATGCGCAACGTCTCGGTGCCGTTCGGCGCGCCATACGGGGAATTCGGCGTGTACGACACCGAATACCGAACGGTTTCGGATCTGACCCAGAAGATCTACTACTTCGAGCTCACCACGAGCCCGAATGTCGTCTGGATAGAACTCGACGGCCTCGATCTCACCGAGGGGGCGCAACCGGTCGCGATCGACCCCTACGACGAGTCGCTGACCGGCAACGTCACTTCGCGATTCACCCCGCACCAGTCAGCGTTCTGACCGCTCGGGTCAGCCGACCGCCTCGATCACCTGGCGGGCGACGCGTCTGATCTCCTCAGCCACATCGAACTTGAGATGGGTGTCATGCCGGCTGGGTACATCGATGACGGTGGTGATCACGCCGACGTCTTCGCGCTGCCACACCGCGCCGTAGTGGTCCATGATCGCGCGCATCGGCGCATTATCGGAAAGCATTCGTGCGGAGAATCTTTGAACTTCATCGACCTCGGCGGCGATGGACAGCGCACCGATCAGGAAGCTCCCGATCCCCCGGCCCTGATAGGCATCGGCAACGGTGAACGCGACTTCGGCAACGGTCGGATCGGTCTCGTCGCGAACAAAGCGCGCGTCGGCCACCGGGTCGGCCCCGTCGGTCACCACCCAGACGAAGTGGTCGACATAGTCCACCTCGGACAGATAATGCATCAACGCCGGGGTGGGCGCGCGCGCCGTCATGAACCGCCGGTACAACGTCTCGTTGGAAAACTGGATGTGGCCGTGCACGGCCCGCTGGTCGTCGCCGGGCAAGACCGGGCGCAGCATCAGCAGGGTTCGGTCGCGAACCCGTATCGGGATCGGCGTGATCAGTGCGGCGAGACGCTGGCGCACCGTGCGCAGCAGCCGCGGCATGACCCCGGGGATGTGCGCCATCCGGGTGAACGCGTCGTTGTCGCCGATCCAACCGGTCAGTGGTTCGGCCGTGATGACCGTCGCGATGCGCGGGACGTCACGCAGGAGGGCGATCTCCCCGACGATCGTGCCGGGCGCCGCCCGTCCGACGAGCACCCCGCCGTCCGCGTCGACGTGCTTGAACTCGGCGCTGCCCGACGAGATCAGCAGGAACGAGACGGCGCGTTCGCCCTGCTGCATCAGCACCTGCCCGGCGGCCGCGCGCAGGGGCTGAACGCAGTCCGCCAATGGCAGCAAGTCTTCGATGGGGCATCCCGCGAAGATGTCCATGGTCGCGAGTTCTGCGGCTCGCACGGCGGTCAACTCGGCCACAGCTCAGGTTATGAGCCGGTCATCCGTACGGGTTGGCCGGGGCGTCGACACGGGTGACCGCGACCACACGAAGCGTCGGGATCGGCGCCCTTTTCGGCCGGGGCGCCCCCGCGGCCGCAGCGGTCTCAACCTGGCCTTCCACCTTCAGCCAGGTGTTGTCGGCGAACTTCCACGCTGCGCCGCCGGTGGCCCCGCGCAGATGGATGCGGGCGAGTTGGGCATCGGCGGCGCAACAGATGATGACGATGCGGGCAAGGTCCACCCCGCCGGGCTCGTTCAGGACGAAGCCGGTGATCGTGACCAGCCGGTTCGTCAGGGATCCCGAGGTGTCCTGGGCCGCCCGCATCAACACATCCGGCAGCGAGACCTCGGGTGCACGCCCGGCCGGCAGCGGCGGAAAGCCCCGGGGCGACGCGTCATTGGAAGTTGTCCGCACCGAAGCCGCTTGCGGCCGCAACGCCGGGGGCGACACAAAGATCAGCACCACGACGGGCACGACGAGCAACCACAAGACACCGGATCGGTGCGAATGTCCGTCTTCTTGGTGATCGGGGCGATCGGGGTGATCGTGCCCCGGGCCGCCATGACGAATGTCCCCGACGATCGCGACCAGCGCAAGACCTACCAGCAGTAAGGCGGTAATCGTCAGCCAGGGCAATAGTTCTGGCTTGACGTAGCGGGTAAACGCGCCGGTGACGGTGACCAGCCCGATGCTCAACCCCACCAGTAGCAGGATGGTGTTCTCCGTCTCGCGGCTCATGCCGAGCTACCCAGTACCAGCACGCCGACCACAGTTGCGACCGCGGTGGCAACCAGCAAGGTGGCGGGCGCGAACCGGGCGGCGAAGGCGCGCCCGAACATGCCGGACTGCATCGCCAGCAGCTTGACGTCAACCGCCGGCCCGACAACCAGGAACACCAGCCTCGGCACCAGCGGGACCATGGTCAAACTCGAGGCCACAAATGCGTCGGCCTCCGAACACACCGCGAGCGTCACCGCCAGTGCCGCCATCACCACGACACCGAGGATCAGATGCGCGCCCACATCCTCGAAGATCCGCGGCGGCACCAACACGTGCAAAGCGGCCGCGGCGGCGGCGCCGACGACCAGGTAAGCCGCCGCCTGCAGAAAATCCTGGCGGGCCACTTCGCAGAAAACCAGCCACTTCGATCCGGATTCGGGAGGGTGCGGCGGAAGCCGGCGGGTGATCCATTCGGTGCGGCCCCAACGTGACCACGCCCAGCCCATCAGCACCGCGGTCACAAATGACGCCCCCACCCTGGCCAGGACCATCTTCGGCTGACCGGGAAACGCGACGGCGGTCGCGACCACCACGACCGGGTTGATGGCCGGAGCGGCCAGCATGAACGTCAGCGCCGCCGCCCCCGCCGCCCCGCCGTCTCCGAACAACCGGCGCGCCACCGGCACCGAGCCGCACTCGCAGCCGGGCAGCGCAACGCCGGCCAGTCCGGCCGCCAAGACCGCCGACTCAGCGCGGCGGGGCAGCCATCGCACCAGCCGCTCGGGCGAGACAAATACCGCAATAAGCCCGCTGACCAGCACACCCAATCCTAGAAAGGGCACCGCCTGGACGAAGACACCGCAGAAGACGGTGCCCGCGGTGGCCAGCGCATCATGGCTCGCCACGGCCCCGCGCAGCCACGCACCCAAGATCGCGAACACGACCAGGCCCAGGACGAGCACTTCCATCGACCCAATGGAGCCGAAGCGCCCTACCCGCCCAGTCGTCATTGGGGTCGCCCGGCCAGATTCATCTCGTCAAGCGTAATGAAAATGATTGTCACTCACGTCGACTTCGGCACTATGCCTCGAGCGCTGACGACCGGAAGCTCGGCAACCGAGCGCACTCCGCTCGCGGCCGCGACGACCGCGGTGATCGCGTTGATCGCCGGCATCGCGGTTGTGGTGCCGATGTCGAAGTTGGCGAAGTCGTCGGGACGGAACGACAGTTTGAGCGTGACGTTCGGCTCGCCGTGCACATCGATCCGGTAGCCGTGCAGGATTTTCCACTCGGGTTCTTGTCGTGCTCCGAACAATCCTCCGAGAGTCCAGATCGTACGCATCTCGGCGATCGGCGAGCCATTAGTCGTGCCGGTCCAGGTGGCGTCGACGCCGCACACCGTCCCTGCGTTGATGCGCATGAAGCCAAGATCACGATCCTCTACGGCGACGGCGCAGTCCACGACCAGGTCGTAATCGTCAATCTCACAACCGATCCCGCGCGCCAATCCATCGAGAGCTTCGCGGTAGTCGGGCTCGGCCTCCCACAGGATCGCGCGTAGTCGGCTGGTGTCGGGCGGACCGCCGAAACCGTAGCCTTCCCACATCGGCGCGCTTGCGTAACCCACGCAGTCGAGCGACTCGGTGACGCGAATAGACGTGACCTCGCGGCACATTGCCGTCGATGCAAGCGCGAGGGTGGGCACGTACATCGGGTTCATCCCGGTCCCCACCAGAGACACCCCGCCCGCTAGCGCGGCGGCCTGTAGCCGCGCGCCCGCATCCGCCGGGTAATGCTCGCCAGTTACCAGCCGCGCCGTCGTCACGACGTTGATGCCGGCGCGCAGGATGCGTTGGAGGACATCGACTTCGGGCCAATGCGGCATGTACACCAGGCAGTCGGGCTGCAGTGCGATGAGTGCGTCGACGTCGTCGGTGGCGAGTACCCCGACCGGGGGACGACCCGCCAGTGTCCCCGCATCCTGGCCGACCTTCGAGGGTCCGTGGGCGAAGACTCCGACAAGCTCAAGTCGGTCGTCGTCGAGAATCGCACGAAGCGCGGATGCGCCGACGATACCCGTGGTCCACTGCACGACGCGCAATGCCGCCATCCCACACCTCCCAGTTGCGTGCCTGCTCATACTCCACCTTGCGGACGACCGGGATGCGCGGGGCGCTAACGTCAATTACACCGACGAAGCCACCGACGACGGAGGTACACATGGCTGGGCAGATACCGCTGGTCGACTATCTGGTGTTGGACGGAGACGAGCCACACCTGGTCGCGCAGGAGTGCGCTAACTGCGGCGCCCGGTTCTTCGACCGCCGCAATGCCTGCGCCGGCTGCTTCGGCACCGACTTCAGCGCTGTCCCGATCGCGACCGACGGCACGGTGCGCGCGTTCACCATCGTCGCCTTCGCGGCACCGGGAATCCCGACCCCGTTCGTAGCGGCGGTGGTCGATTGCGCCGGAACTCAGGTCCGCGCCAACCTCATCAACGTCGACGCCCGATCCCGAGCACGTCCACGACGGCATGAAGGTGCGGCTTGCCACCTACTCGCTCGGCGCCGACGCCGACGGCACCGAGGCGATCGGATTCGGTTTCGAGCCCGTCTCGTGACCCAGAACGTTTCCACCCTTAAGAAGGAGCACCGATGAGCGCCAGTGACGAGGTCTGGATCCTCGGGATCCGGATGACCAAGTTCGGCAAGCACGCCGACCTCGACACCGTCGACCTTGCCGCCGAGGCCGCCATGGGCGCGCTCGCCGACGCGGGCGTCACGATGAAGGACATCGGCGTCATCGCGGCCGGGCAACCTGATGAACGCGAGTGCCGGTATCGGCCAACAGCTGCAGAAGCAGATCGGCCAGACCGGCATCCCGGTTTACAACGTCGCCAACGCGTGCGCGACCGGCGCCACCGCGCTGCGGACCGCCATCATGGCGGTGAAGGCCGGAGAGGTCGACTACGGCCTGGCCGTCGGTGTCGAGAAGCTCGCCGGCGCGGGCCTGCTCGCCGGCGGCTCGTCGACGAAGGACGCCGACACCTGGACGCCGAAGGGCCGTTACGGCGCGGTCGCGCCGGTCGACGGCCGCATCGGCACCGAGACCATGCCCGGCGTATTCGCCCAGATCGGCACGGAGTACGGCCACAAGTACGGCGGCACCAGCTTCGAGCTTTTCGCCAAGATCAGCGAAAAGAACCACGCCCATTCAACTCTCAACCCGCTCGCGTCCTACCAGAAGCGGTTCACCCTCGAGCAGATCATGAACGACGTGATGATCGCGTACCCGAACACGCGCCCGATGTGCTCGGCGAACTGCGACGGCGCCGCGGCCGCGGTGGTGTGCAACGGCGAGACGCTGAAGTCGCTGTCGCTGGAGCAGCGCCGGCGGGCGGTGAAGGTGTCGGCGTCGGTGTTGACCACCGACCCTTACGAAGAGGGCTGCCAGGTGCTGCCGAACGTCAACACGCTCACCCGCAAAGCCGCCGAGATCGCCTACGCCCAAGCCGGCATCGCCCCGGGCGACCTCGACCTCGTTGAGCTGCACGACTGCTTTGCGACCGCCGAGCTGGTGCACTACGACAACCTGATGCTGTGCGAAGTTGGCGGCGCCGCAGACTTTTTCAACTCCGGGTGCCACCTGGCGGGACGGTTCGACACCGGTGAACGTGTCGGGCGGCCTGGAATCCAAGGGCCATCCCATCGCGGCGACGGGCATCGCCAACATCTGGGAGATCTGCCACCACCTGCGCGGCGAGGCGGGCGACCGCCAGATCGAGAACGCGAAGGTCGGCCTTGCCCACGTCATCGGACTCGGCTCGGCCTGCGGCGTGCACATCTTGGAGAAATCTGCCGTCTAGCTACGGCTCGGCCCGAGGTAAGCGACGATCGCGTTGGTCAGTCCTTGCCGCGCGAGGTCCAGGTCGGAGTAGCTGCCGAGTTGACGTTCCGAGGTGATGCCACGCATCGCCCCCGGAATCAGGGTGGCGACTTCACGGACTCGCTCGGGGTCCACGTTCAGGTCGGCGAACGCGGCCTGGCAGGTTGCCAGCCAGCCCTGCCCCCAGGACTGCAGCTCGGCTGCCGTGCGCGGATAAAGACGTTCGAGTTCAGCGGGGTCACGCGGCAGCGCGGCGCGCAGGTTTTCGATCGCGCGCGAATCGGTCGCCGTGAGGCCGTCGTAGAGAGTGTCGATGATCTTCTGGACGCGCTTCTGCAGCGGCGCCCTGGTGTCGGCGGATACGAACACGTCGGCCCGTCGCTCCGCGGTGCGGTGCAAAACCGCGGCCCACAGTCCGTCGGCGTCGCCGAATTGGTACTTCACCGCACCCCAGGTGGCACCGATGAGCTTGGCGATCCGATTGGCCGACACTGCCGCGGGGTCGCCGGTGGCCAACGCCTTCAGCGCGGCTTCGAGCATGTTCTCGCGGGTGGCATTGCCGCGCCGATTCGTGCGCTGCGACTGCATGGCCGTATCGGTCATCTTGCAGATGATACGGCCGGCCCAACCTCCGTTCCGCTGTTTCGCAGAACCCTCGTTGATTTTGTGGACGAGGCCACTATGCTTCTCTTCGAAGAAGGAGTTGCTCAGATGGCGAAACCACCGCTTTCGATGAAGCCGACCGGCTGGTTCCAGGTCGCGTGGTCCGACGAGATCACGGCCGGCGACGTGCACAAGATGCACTACTTCGGCCAGGAAATGGTCGCCTGGCGGGCACAGTCGGGTCGGATCACCGTGATGGACGCCTACTGCGAGCACCTGGGCGCCCACCTGGGTTTCGGCGGTCATGTCGAGGGCGACGTCATCGAGTGCGCGTTCCACGGCTGGCAGTGGGACCACGAAGGCCGCAACGTCTGCATCCCGTATGAGAAACGGCCCAACAAAGGGCGCAGAATGCGCACGTACCCGGTGGTGGAGCGCAACGAGTCGATCTACATCTGGCACGATGCTGCGGGTCGCGAACCCTTCTTCGAAGTCCCCGACGTATTCGCCAGCTTCGAGGACGGCAGCAGCCTGGCCGACTACTGGCCTCGCGCCAGCCTCTACGAACAGAAGCTTGAACTGCATCCGCAATACGTCCTCGAAAACGGCGTCGACGTCGAACATTTCAAGTTCGTGCACAAGACGCCGATCGTGCCGGTGTTCACCAGGCACGACTTCGATGAACCGGTGTCCTACGTCGACTTCACCATCACCTTCGAAGGCGACGAAAACCAGTCGATCGACGACATCAAGAGTGGCGTCGAGGCGATCAACGGTGGACTCGGAATCGCCGTGACCAAGAGCTCCGGCATGGTCGACAACCGCACCATCTCCGCTATCACCCCCATCGACGAGCACACCTCCGACGTCCGGTTCACCGTCTACATCGGCCGCACTTCAGGCAGTTCCGACCCTGCGCGTCAGGAAAGGGCCCGAATCAAGGCACAGGAGTTCGGCCAAGAAGTCATCCGGCAGTTCAGCCAGGACATCTATATCTGGTCGCACCAGCGTTATTCGGACCCGCCAGCATTGTCGCCGAAAGAGTTCAAGGGCTTCACCGCAATCCGCGAGTGGGCCAAACAGTTCTATCCCGACGGTCGAGGCGGCAGCGCCGCCGAACTGCGTTCGGCCGCTGCCGCGCCCGCGTCCTAATGACGAAGGGCGGCAGCCAATGAACGCTCCTATCCGCGTGTTCCAGGTAGCGACCGGCAACGTCGGCAGCGAGATGATCAGGCGGATCGCGACCCAACCCGACCTGGAACTCATCGGATTGCATTGCTACACAACGGACAAGATAGGCCGCGATGCAGGCGAGATCGTCGGACTGCCCCCGATCGGCGTGCTCGCAACCGGGTCGGTCGACGAGATCATCGCGGCGAAGCCCGACGTCCTGACGTTCCACGGCGTGTTCCCCGACGAGGATCTGTACGTGAAAGTCCTTGAGGCGGGTATCAACATCGTCACGACGGCGGATTGGATCACGGGTCATCACCGTAACGAGAACCATCCGCATTCATCCGGGAAAGCCACCACCGAGGTTCTGCGGCAGGCGTGCCTGAAAGGGGGGTCGACGTTCTACGGCACCGGCATGAACCCCGGGCTTTGCCAAATCCTGGGAGTGATCAACTCCTGCAACGTCTCCGAGATCGAGAACATCACGGTGATTGAGTCGGTCGATGTGTCCTGCCACCACTCGGTGGGCTCCTGGCAGATGTGCGGATACGGTCTGCCCGTCGACGATCCCCGAATTCCGGGGATGCTTGAGGTCGGCACCCGGGTATTCGCCGACGGGGTGTATCTGATGGCGGACTGCTTCGGCCTCGAACTCGACGACGTCACCTTTTCGTATGAGCTGGGCGCTTGCACCGAAGACATCGACTTGGGCTGGTACCAGCTGCCTAAAGGCTCGCTGGGCGCCAACTACCTCAAATACCAGGGCATCGTCGACGGAGTTCCGAAAGTCGAGGTGCACCTCGAGTGGCAGATGACGCGGCACACCGAGCCGCGCTGGAAGGTCCAACACTGCTACATCACCAAAATCCAGGGAGATCCGTGCATCTCGAGCACGCACAAGATCCTGCCCAAGCCGGGGGTCGACATCTACTCGCCGGAGGCGGTTGCGTCGATCGGCATGACGATCACCGGGATGCCCGCCCTCAACGCGATCGCAACGGTCGTCGAGGCGCCGCCGGGCCTGCTCACCAGCGCTGACATCCCGCTGCGTGGCTTTGCCGGGCGGTTCAAGGCGTAAGCCCGACGAGCTCTATCGAGAACGGAGTGGTGATGAACTTTTTGGTATTGCCTCCCGAGATCAATTCGGCGCTGATGTTCGGCGGCCCGGGGTCGGAGTCGATGTTGACGGCGGCGACAGCCTGGGAGCATATTGCCGCCGAGCTGAGCTCGGCCGCAAACGCATTCGGATCGGTGACCTCCGACCTGGCGGTCGAGGCCTGGCAAGGCCCGGCCTCGGTTTCGATGGCCGACGCCACCGCCCCGTACGCGAACTGGCTGAGCGCCGCAGCGGCTCATGCCGAAGAGTCAGCCAGTCAGGCTCAGGTGGCGGCGCAGGCGTTCGAGGCCGCGCAAGCGACGATGGTGCGACCCGCAATCGTCACGGCTAACCGCGCCCAGTTCGTGTCGCTGGTGACCTCGAACCTGTTCGGGCAGAACGCTCCTGCGATCGCGGCGGCCGAGGCCGCATACGAGCAGATGTGGGCGCACGCGGTCGGCGTGATGGCCGAGTATCACGCTGGTTCGTCGGCGGCGGTCGCACAGTTGGGATCCTGGGCGCACATGCTGGAGAGTCTGCCTGGGCTGCCGGGCCAGGCCGCCCGGGCTATCGCCAACCTGGCCAACAACGTCGCCACCAATATTTTCGGGTCGCCGCCCGGTCCGCCGATCCCGGCGACGCAGAATCCGACCTATGCCGGCACCCCGTCATTGATAACGCGCTTCGAGGTCGGGGCGCTCTACCTGGAACAGAATGTCACCGGCTTCTTCGGGATCAACCTCATTGGTTCATCTGTGTCGCTGAGTACCGGCAATCCGATTGGAAACTTCTTTCTCGGCACCACACCGCCGAAAATTTTGACTGCGCTGTTGGGCGAAACCGTCCAGCAGTCAACGTATGACGGGATGAAGGTCGTCCAGATCACGCCCGCTGATCCGTCCGGTAAGTACGTGATCGGCATCCATGGGGGCGCTTTCGTTCTGCAAACCTCAATCTTTCACTGGCTCGATTACACGCTGATGGCGTACCAGACCGGCGCAACCATCGAAGTGCCGATCTATCCGTTGATCCAGCAAGGCGGTACCGCCGGCACCGTCGTACCCGAGATGGCGAGCTTCATCTCAACGCAGATCGCCCTGCACGGCGCCGCTAACGTCAGTGTCCTCGGAGACTCCGCCGGCGGCACCATCGCACTGGCGGCGGTGGAGGACATGGTGAGCCTCCACGAGGCCGTTCCCTCGTCAATGGTTCTGTTTTCGCCCTTCCTCGACGTGACGCTGAGCAACCCGAACATCTCGCTGGTCCGGGATCCTTTGCTCGGGGCCCCGAGCGGGCAGCTCGGGCAGATGTGGGCGGGCGGCCTCCCGGCAAAAGACCCGTTGGTGAGCCCGCTGTACGGGTCACTCGCCGGCCTTCCGCCAACGACTGTCTACAGCGGCTCGCTGGAGATCCTCGCACCCGACACCCTTGTCCTGGTGCAAGAAGCCGCCACGCAAGGCGCCCCGATCAGCTTCGTGCTGCGCGCCGGGGAATTTCACGACTGGCCCCTGCTCGACCTATGGGGCGCACCGGGTTATCGCCAACAGATCTATTCCGAACTCGGTATTTAAGCGCCCGTCTCGTCGGGCTGTCCGGCATGGCGTCCGAATCCGGTGTAGCTGCGTATCAACGGAAGTGTGGCCATCGTGGCGAAGCCGGCTTCGGCGTCGCAGACGGCGGGCACGGCGTTGAGCACCTGCATGCCGGTCGCCACACTGGCCGCGCGGACGTGCTCTTGCATGCTGACCGGCCGGCTGAAACTGGCAAGCGAGATGAAGTGCGTTTGCATCGAGGGGTCACCCTCGATCGTCAGCGTCCAGCCATCCCTGGGTTTGGGCCAGTGCGAGGGGTATTCGTTGCCGACCGTCCACAATGTCTCGATCTCGATCAGTGCCTCGCCATCGCGGCGGCCCACCCAGTTCCACCGCTGCCCGGCGGTGGTGCCGGCCTTGAGAACGTGATCGAAGATCTGGTGGTCCTGTTGGGCGGCAACGGGTTCCACTGACGCCGTGACTTCGTCGATGTCGGCGCCCAGTGCGTCGGCCAGCAACCAGACCTCTTCGATAAAGATCGAGCTGTTGAAAGCCAGGAAGCCGCCGGCGCTGGTACTGATCTGGTCGAGCGGTTGCCCGAATCGCATGTTGTCGAACGTGATTGACGTGCTTTCGTAGACCGTCCAGTCGGCCCGTTCCTGCAGTGTGACCTTCTCGATGGTCCGACTCATCCCCGACAGAGCGAGCGGCAGCACACCGGACAGGTTGCCCGGATTCAGCCCGCTGCCGTGCACGGTGCTGTTTCCCTGCGTGCAGGCGGCCAACAACCGCTCCCGATCCCTCGGCGCGGCGCGATCGGGGTGGAACAGGAACGCGGTGGTAACGACGTTTGCGCCGCTGGCCAGGATCGCGCAGACGTCATCGAGGGACGCGGTGCGCGGCGTGTAGATCACGCAGTCGGCGCCCAGCGCGAGCACGTGGTCGACGTTCGTGGTGGCGGTGACACCGATGGGGTCGCGGCCGGCCAGCACCCCGGCGTCGACGCCATCCTTGTCATCGGAATAGACTTTGACGCCGACTACCTGCAGGTCGGGTCGGTGATCGATGATCGTCGAGAGCGTCTCGGTCCCGACTGTGCCGGTACCCCATTGCACGACCCGGTAGGGCCCACCGACGCGTGACGGAGGGGTCATCCGAGGCCGCGCTAGTTACAGGGGGCGTCGCCGGGCGTGTAGTACGGCACCCCATTGGGTCCGATGCACGGCGGACGACCGGCGGCGGCCTGAGCAGCCGCCTCGTCGTCTCCCGCGATCGCGGCTCCAGCAACGCCAGCAGCGGCGGCGTCGCCGGCAATATGCGAGCACCCACCAACGTCGACATGGCGGCCACCGGCATCGGCGCAAACCTCGGCGTGGCTGACTGCCGGCGTTTGGATCGTCGCGATCGCCGCGGGCGCTGCCGCAAGCGCTGCCACCGTTGCGAAGCCGGCGGCCCAAGAGCTAATGCGATTGCTCACCGTGGTCATCTCCTCGTTGAAATAAACCTCGCCACAGGCGTGGCAATTGGAGTGTAGCCGCGCCCGGCAGGTGCGTCTGCTGGTTCAGTTGCACCCAGACGCGTTGACCCATCTGCCGTTGTACGCGACGCAGCCGTTGACGTTGGGGGTTGGGTCGTCGGGCATCGGGGCGTAGTAGGCCGGCGGCGGAACGTAGGGTGCGACGGCGTCGGCGACGTTGGCGCAGCCGCTCACCGACACCCGTCGCCCGGCGTTGACGCAGACGTCGGCGTTGGCGACTCCAGTGGGCCGGACGGTGAGAATTGCGCCGGGGATGGTGACGAGCGCCAGGACGCCGGCTGCCGAGACGGTCCACGACCGTGTCCAGTTAGTCATATCGGGTGCCTCTTCCTAGGAGCCGAGCGGAGACGGGGCGAGGTCGCAGCGGCTTCGCAGGTCCGTGAGTGGCTGGCGGATGCCGTTGATCTCCGACTCGACCTGCGGATGTGCGTCCATGTACGTCTTTACCCGGTCATGGATTTCCGAGTTCGGCTGACCCTTTAGGCCGGTGAAGAAGTCGTTCACGTCCGGGTGGCTGAACAAATAGGCGCCCATCGCCGTTCCGACGGTGCCCGACGCCACCGCCAGGTCACCGGCCGTGCAGTTGGGCGGCGGTACGGGAGGCGCGGGCTCGGCGGAGGCGATCGAAGCTCCCCCGATCAGCATTGCGCCGCCGGCGATCGCACTGGCCACCGCGCCGCGCAGAGTACGTCCTGACATCAACATGGGTAACTCCCTCACTCGGTGGCCGGACGACCACCGGTCATTCCAGCTAAGCACACCGTAGGACGAGATCCTTGCGAGATTCTTGCGAGTGACCATTGCGGACGCCTGCGCCGACCCGACTTACCCTGGATCTGTGACCAGCAAGCGAGTGCCCGGCGGATTGCCGGGTGGAGTCGTGCACGAACTTCCCGCGGACCTGCGCAAAGCGCTTGTCGCCAATTCCACCGCACTCGCCGCCTGGCAGGACATCACCCCCTTGGCGCGCAACGAGTTCATCTGCTGGGTCGAGGATGCCAAGCAAGCGCCGACCCGAGAGCGCCGCATTCGCCGAACCCAAGAGGAGCTGGAAGAAGGTCAGCGCCGCCCCTGCTGCTGGCCGGGATGCAAACACCGCGAGCGCACCGGCAAGCCCTAGCCGCTCCCGCTGCGTAACTCATCGAGCACCCCGTCGATTGCATCCTCGGACAGGCCGGCGGGGAAGGCGGGCATCACCCGGTCGATGAAGCCATCACAGCGCTGCGATAGCGCGCCGGCCAGCTCCGGCAGCGGAGCGACCACGGCGAACGCCCGCAACACCTCGTCATCGATGAGTTCGCCCATGGCGTCCCACTCTCCTTCCCTGGACAGTCGGTGCAGTTCGACGTGCAGATCGCCCCAGCCGTGCAGGTCGAGCACGTTGCGGTAGGCGGGCGTCGAGCCGTAGAACCCGACCTGTTTGCGGGTGTGCGCGGCCGACGCCACCATCTGCTCCTCGGTCTCTCCCGTGACGACGAAGACGGGACAGGACACCTGAAAACCGTTGCGCTGGCGGCCCGCCCGCCGCAATCCCCGCAACAGCGCGGGCGTGGTCACCTCCTCCGCATACCGCTTGGTGGTGAACGCATGGGCCAGCAGTCCGTCGGCGACCTCGCCGCTCAGCTCCGTCATCGCCTCGCCGACGGCCGCGATGAACACATTCGGAACGCCGTGCGCCATCGGTTCTGGAGTAAACATCGGAGTCATCAGCGTGTGGGTGTAGAAGTCACCCTCGAATCGCAATCGGGTGCCGTCGTGCCACGCGGCCCAAATCGCCTGCAGCGCATTGACGAATTCGCGCATGCGCGGGACGGGGTGGCTCCACGGCATGCTAAAGCGCTTTTCGATGTGGGGCCGGACCTGTGTTCCCAGGCCGAGGTTGAAACGGCCCTCCGAGTAGGACTGCAGGTCCCAGCCGAGGTGGGCGACGGTCATCGGAGTACGCGCGAATGCGACAGCGATGCTGGTTCCTACTTCGAGGGTCGACGTGTGTTCCGCGGCCATCAGCACGGGAAGGAAAGGATCGTGGTTGATCTCGCCCGTCCAGCACCCGTCGTAGCCGCGCCGCTCGAGTGCGGCGACCGTCGTCGGGACTCGGGTCAGATCACTGGGTATGCCACGGTCAATCCTGAGGCCGACCGCTCTCACCACGGATATCGACGCTACGGTAGGGAATTCAGCGGGGTCAACGGCCCACGCCGCGCAGTTCGGCACCCAACTATTGAGGATGGAACTGGTATGAAGGCGACATTGGGGGATGCCGTCCTTGGCGCGTGGGAACTGGTGTCGTTCGTCGCGCGCGACGTGGCCACGGGCGAGGACCGGCAGCCACTCGGCACGGCACCGCGCGGCCTCATTCTCTACACCGCTGACGGCCACATGTCGGCCCAACTCGCCAAGCCGGACATGGGTGGCTACGTCGCGTACGGCGGACGATTCTCGGTCAACGAGGAGACGGCAACGCTGCACCACGACGTCACCATCTCGATGATGCCGGAACTGTTGACGCAAGCACAATTCCGGCATGCAGCCGTCGATGGCGACCTGTTAACACTGTCGGCGACGAGGGCCGACGACGCTGGCGTGACGACGCACAGCAGCCTGGTCTGGCGGCGAGCGTCGCCGACACCGCCAACACACTGACGAGCGAGTGACGGGATTCGAACCCGTGTATACGGCTTTGCAGGCCGCTGCCTAGCCGCTCAGCCACACCCGCACAAACCAGCACCCTGCCAGCACAACCATTGGCAGCCCAGCGTTTCGCTCGGCCCGATCATTTCCACACGGCGGCAAGTTCTTCAGCACCTCATCCTTCGGGCATCGCGTCCTCGGCCAGGTGATCGAGAACTCGTTCCTGCACGGCGCTCAGGACGTCGAGTTCGTCCGGAGTGAGCAGGTCGATGAAGTGGCGGCGCACATTGTCCACATGGCAAGGCGCGGCTTCCTCGATGGCGGCGCGCCCGGCCGGCAAAAGGCAGATCATGCTGCTGCGCGCATCACAGGGATTGGTTTCACGAGCGATCAATCCCCGTTCCTGCATGCGACGGGTCTGGTGGGAGAGCCGGCTTTTCTCCCACTGCAACTGGGCGCCGAGTTCCTGGGCGGGCATCCGGCCGGCCGGATGTTCGGAGAGCACGACGAGGATCTCATAATCGGTGTCGGTGAGCCCAAATTCGTCCAGCAGGTGCTGGTGCAGACGGAGGCGAAGCCGGTGGTGCATGTGCACGAAGGTCCGCCAGGCGCGGTCCTCGCGAGAGTCCAGCCAATTCGGTTCGGTGACCATCATCCCCCTAACCCGGCCGAGCCTAACCCAAGTTGGTTGACGCGTCAACCTATATGCACTAGCTTGGTGAAGCAGAGACAACCACCAACCATCCTGAGTTAGGAACCACCGTGAACATCGCACTCTGGATCGTCGCCGGTCTACTCGCCGCCGCCTACCTCGCGATAGGCGGCATGAAGATCCTCAAGTCGCCCACACAACTCGCCGAAAACGCCAACACCGCAGCGGTCGCCGACTCGCTATCGGCACCCGCGATCAAGGCCATCGGCGCGATCGAGGTGGCCGGGGCACTTGGCCTGATCCTGCCCTGGCTCACCGGCACTGCCCCGATCCTCACGCCAATCGCCGCGCTCGGGCTCGTTGCGGTACAGGTAGGCGCGATGGTCTTCCATGGCCGCCGACGCGAATACAAGCAGTGGCCAATCAACTTGGTCTTCGCAGGGCTTGCCGCGTTCGTCGCGTGGGGGCGCCTCAAAGGGGTAACTGGCTGAACCCGCTCGCCGCGGGCAGCAGGATCTGCCCCGATGGGCGAAAATGAGTGGGTGGACGACATCGCCGAAACTCAGCTGGCCTGGGACCTGGCCGAGCTCGCCAGTCTCCACATCTCGGAGCGAGACCGCACCGATGTACACACCGCCATCGGTGGAGGCGATTGCTACGCGGCTATCGGGACCCTGCTCAAGACGATCATCCGGGCGAGATTGCCAGTGCCTAGCACGCTCGCAGCCAGGATCAACGACTGGCGCGCACCCTATGTGAATCATGTCGACGCGCCCCGACTAAACGAATTGCTGGCTGCCATAAGCTCGTTGACCGACAGGACCGACGTCGGCTGAACTCGGTCGCGTTGGCTTCCCAAACCCGAAGCTGGATGCTGTGGCGCCAAGGCCGGCTGGTCCGTTGGGTGGACCGAAAGCGTCAATCTTCTGCATCGGAGTGTCACACTTTGACGATGCCCTCATTGGTGAGCCGGCGGCCGGGGCGCCCCCCGGCGGCGAACGCGGACGAGACGCGTAAGCGGATTGTGGCTGCCGCTCGTCAGGTGTTCACTGATCGGGGCTACGGCGGGGCGACATTCCAGGAGATCGCCACCCACGCTGACCTGACCCGGCCAGCGATCAATCATTACTTTCCCAGCAAGCGGGTTCTTTTCCGGGCGGTGGTGGATCACACCAACGAATTGGTCGTGACATCGGGTATTGAACGAGCGCTCGGCGAGACCAGCCTCATCGGCCGGCTGTCGGCGTTTGTCGGTGCCGCGATGCGTGCCGGGATCGAGAACACGGCCACGGCAGCGTTTCTGGCCGCCAATGTCATGGAGACGCGGCGGTATCCGGAACTATGCACGCCCGACAATGACGCGGTGCAAATCAGCCGGAGCTTTCTGCACTGGGCCGTCGAGGACGCGGTCAAGCGCGGTGAGATCGCCGCCGATACTGACGTCGCGGCATTGGCCGAGACCCTGCTGGTGCTGCTCCTTGGGGTGGGGTTCTACGCCGGCTATGTGCGTCGCCCGGCCGACGAGATGGAAGCCGTCAACGCGATGTTGCGCCAGCTGCTTGCCGGCGCGCTGTGGCGGTCCGAGGCTTAAAGCGACGACGTCGCGGCCGGAGCACTGGCTGCAAGCCCACGGCTGGGTCGTTGCCGCCGCGACGAGCGCAGTCGACCCGATGGCCGCCAGCAATCGGCCTGTCCCGCCCGGACTCGACAGCGCGGTGCCGGAAAGCGTGTTCGTCGAAGGCCGGCTGGACTGATCGTCGCGGACTCGCGAACCAACGGTCGGAAGCTGGTTCGGTGTGTGGACCGAACGCACGAATCCCCGCCAATGAGGTGGCACACTTTGGCGGTGACCTCATCGGTGAGCCGACGGCCCGGACGTCCCCCTGCCGGGAATGCGGACGAGACGCGTCAAAGCATCGTGCGCGCCGCTCGTCAGATTTTCACTGAGCGAGGCTACGCAGGGGCGACGTTGCAGGATATCGCAGCGCGCGCCGACCTGACCCGGCCGGCGGTCAATCATTACTTTCCCAGCAAGCGGGCACTGTTCCGGGCGGTGGTCAATCACACCAACGAAATGGTCGTGGACTCGGGCATTGCCCAAGCGGTCAGCGACACAAGCCTTTTGGGGCGGTTGTCGACGTTCATCGCTGTCGCTATGCACGCCGGCATCGAGAACCCTGCTACGGCCGCGTTCATGGTTACCAATGTGGTGGAATCGCGGCGGCATCCGGAACTGAGCAACCCCGACAATGACGCGGTGACAATCTGCCGGACCTTTCTGCAGTGGGCTGTCAACGACGCGATCGAGCGCGGCGAGGTCAGCGCCGCTATAGACGGCCAAGAATTAACCGAGACACTGCTGATGCTGCTCGCTGGGGTGGGGTTCTACGCCGGCTACGTGCGGCGCCCGCACGACGAGATGGAGGCCGTCAACGCGACGTTGCGCCAGCTGCTCGCCGGCGTGCTCTGGCGGTTCGAGACTTAAGCGACGACGTGGCGGCCGGCGCCGTCGTGACTCGAAGTTTCCACCAAACGTATTTCGTAAGCACGGCCGATCTGACTGCCGACCCCGGTGGTCGATTCCGCCTCAGCCCCGGGGCAGCCCCAACACTCGCTGGGCGATGATGTTGCGCTGGATTTCCGATGTGCCGCCCGAGATGGTGCCCGCGAAGCTTCCCGCGTAGCGGGCGAACCAACTTCGCGGCGAATGGTCCATCCCGTAGCGCGTTGTAGCGGAGGTGGCCGCCGGATCGATCGAGCCCATCCGCGCCGGCGGCGGCCAGCGCGTGTTCGGTCGCGGTCTGCCCGGCCTCGGACCCCAGCACCTTCAGGACCGACAACGCGGCGACGTCTTCCTCGCCGCGCGATGCGCGGGCCAGCGCCGCCGAACCGAGCAGGCGCAGGGCCTGGTCGTCCATCACCAGGGTGGCGTAGTGGTCCCGATCGAGCGCGGTTACGGGACGGATGTCTTGGACCAGGTCGCGCAGCCGGTCGGCGAAACTCATCCAGAGCATGGTGCGTTCGTGGCCCAGCGATCCGTTGGCCACCCGCCAACCGCCGTCGAGGTCTCCGACCAGGTTCTGCGGCGGGAACCCGAGCGTCGGTGAAGAACACCTCGTTGAAGTCGAGATGGTCGCGGTCGTACACATAGGCGAACGGCCGGCACTCGACGCCGGGGGTGGCGGTGGGGATGAGCAGGACGCTGATGCCCTTGTGTTTCGGCGCTTCGGGATCGGTGCGCACGAAGGTGAGCACGACATCCGAGTCGTGGGCGCCCGAGGTCCACACCTTCTGCCCGTTGACCACGAAGTCGTCGCCGTCCCGGACGGCCGTGGTTCGCAGGCCGGCCAGATCGGAGCCCGCGCCCGGTTCGCTCATCCCGAGCGACTGCGGTCATGTCGCCGCGCAAGATCGGCACCGCCCATTGCTGTTTCTGCTCGGGAGTGCCGAACGTCAGTAGCGATGCCGCGATGATCCCCACGCCCTGCGGGTTGAAGGTCTGGTAGATCCGCCGGCGGGATAGTTCCTCGCGGTGCACGAACTGCTGCAGGAGCGTGGCGTTGCGGCCGCCGAATTCCGGTGGATTGCCCGGCAACAGCCAGCCATGGTCGAACTGCAACCGCTGCCAACGTCGGGCCCATTCCGGTATGTGCGACGTGGATCGGGACCGCTCGGCCGCTTCCGCCTCAGGCGGGCAGGTGTTCGTCGAGGAAGGCGACGAACTCCGATCGGAACGCCTCCACGTTCGCATCAAAGGTCAGCTGCACGGCGCTCCTTTCCGGTCGACACCTTCGTCTCAAGATATCAAGTACTTCATATTATCGTGGCGAATATCGTGGTTGACAACTATCCCGCGACCGGAGATGGTACGAAGACCACCGCAGGAGGGCGATTTGCTCGACGGAGAGAAGATCCTCGTCACCGGAGTCACGGGCAAAATCGCCTTTCCGATCGCCAGGGCGCTGGCCGGGCGCAACGAGGTCTGGGGCGCCGCGCGCCTGCGCGATCCCCAGGACGCCGACAACCTCGTCGCCGCCGGGATAACGCCGCTGCCGCTGGACATGTCCAGCGGGCGACTTCTCCGCTGTCCCCAGCGACTTCAGCTACGTCTTCCATGCCGCGGTGGACCCCGGCACCGACGACTGGCAGCGCTGCCTCAAGACCAATGCGCACAACTCCGGCGAGCTGCTCTATCACTGCCGTACGGCAAAGGGTTTCGTGCTGTGCTCGACCGGATCGGTCTACGGATATCCCGGCCGGCGCCCGCTGACCGAGGCGGACGGTCCCGGCGTACCACTGCGGGCGAACTACAGCTTCTCCAAGATCGCCGCGGAGTCGGTGTGCGGCTGGATCTCCGAGCGGTTCGGAATCCCACTCACCATCATCCGGATCTGCTCCACGTACGGCCCGCAGGGCGGCGCGCCGGCCGACCGATTCGACATGATGTTGGCGGGCAAGCCGATTCGGCTGCATCCCGACGCGCCGAACAACTACAACCCGATCTACGAGGACGACTACGTCGAGCTCGGCATCCGCGCCATGGAAGTTGCCGCCTCGCCGCCCATCGTCGTGAACTGGGCGGGTAGCGAGACGGTGAGCGTCGAGGACTACTGCGCGTACATGGGCCAGCTGGTCGGCATCGAGCCGTCGTTCGACTACACGCCCGAAGCGCACACCCCACTCTGGCCGGACGTCACCTACATGCACCAGGTGCTCGGACGCACCAAGGTCGGCTGGCGCGACGGGTTCCGGCGGATGATCCAGGCCCGCCACCCCGAACTCGAACTCGCCACCATCGACTCGACCACACGAGAGGTTCAACGCTGATGCTGTTGCCAGGCACGCCATCCGACGAGATCCCCGACATCCTTGCAACGGTAACGGCGACATCACCACGACGTTCGTGTCCATGGCGACACGGCACCCCGACGGCACCGACGCCGAGTACCTGCAGTGGCACACCCTCGATCACCGGCCCGAGCAGCACCGCCTCAGTGCGGTCCGGGCCTCGTTGCGGCTGGTGTCGACGCCGGCGTGCCGCGCGGCCAGGGCGGTGCGGCACGAGCGTTTCGACCGCGGTGGATCACGTGATGACCTATTTCTTCAGCCGACGTCGCCGGCATGGACGGATTTCTCGCCCTGTCCGACGGCGCTGGGCGGTGCCGGGCGCAAACTCCCGCTGTTGCCGCACGTCGAGCGTGGCGTCTACGGGGTGCAGAGCAGAGCTCGCCGCCGCGCGGATCAAAGCCGGCTGCCGACGTGCTGCCGTGGTGGCCGGCCCGCGGCGTGTACCTGCTGCTGGAAAGGCACGCGAAGCACCGGCGACAGAGCTGCTCGAGGTCGAGGGCGTCGCCGGCATCTGGTCGATGGCCGCACTCGACGTCGGTCCGGAACTGGCGAGCGCCCCAGCGGGGCAGCAACTCACCTACTGCTTCCTCGACGACGACCCGGTCGCCACCGCGGAGCGGCTGCGGCCCGTCCTCGAGAAGCGTTGGAAAGCAACGGACATCGATCCGCTCTTCGCCGCGCCGTTTCACCCCGTCGTGCCCTACGAGTGGGACCGCTATGTGCCGTAACAGGAGGCGTTCGTGCGAATAGGCCTGATGATCGGGTCCGACAAGGAGCGATCGCGCGCTGACCGCCTGGCCGGATTGCTCGCCGACGGCCGAGGCCGCCGAACACGCTGGCTTTACCTCGTTTTGGATTCCGCAGGTTCCCGGCTACCTCGACGCCATGACGGCGATCGCCCTGCTCGGCCAGGTGACCGACCGCATCGAAATCGGCACCGCCGTGGTGCCGATTCAAACGCGCCATCCCATCGCGATGGCGCAGCAGGCGTTGACCACTCAATTGGCATGCGGCGGCCGGTTCGCCTTGGGGCTCGGCCCGTCGCACGATTGGATCGTGGACGGTCAGTTGGGGCTGTCGTACGAGCGTCCGGTTCGCTTGGTGCGCAACTATCTCCAGGTGCTCAATGCCGCGTTCCGCGGGCCGGGGCCCGTCGACATCGAGAACGACAGCTACCGCGTGCACAGCCCGTTCGACGTCGCCGAGCCCATGCCGATGCCCGTCCTGTTGGCAGCACTCGGGCCGACCATGTTGCGCATCGCCGGCGAGCAGGCGAGCGGAACAATCCTCTGGATGGCCGACGAGCGCGCGATCCACGACCACATCGCACCCCGGATCGGCGCAAGCCGCAACGGATGCCGGACGGCCAGCGCCGCGCATCGTCGCCGGCGTTCCCGTCACGCTGTGCTCGAACGGCGACGTCGACGACGCGCGGGCGTACGCGAGCGAAGTGCTCGGGCACGCCCACTTCTCGCCGAACTACGTGCGCCTGCTGGAACACGGCGACGCGGCCGACGTCGGCGACACCATGGCCGCCGGCGACGAGCAAGCGGTGCTGGCCCGACTGCTTCGCTATCGCGACGCCGGGGTCACCGACCTCGCCATTCGCATCGTCCCGCTGGGAGCAGATGCCGACTCTCGCACGGAGTCACGAACGCGGACCCAGCAATTCCTCGCGTCGCTATGCCCGGAGCTCTAAACGGCGGCCCTCAGGGGTGTTCCGGCTGGACACCGAAGGTGTTGACCGCCATCGCCAACAACAGGTAGCCGCCGATCGTGAAGACCAGATCCATCCGCTGTTCGTCGGTGAAGACCCGGCCCAGTTCCGCCCAGGTCGCTTCCGAGACGGTGTAGTGGGAGGTGAGGTCGTCGACGGCCTGGACCACCACCTGATCGTGGGGATCGGGGCAGTTGCCGGATTCGATGCCGCTGATGTCCTCGGGGCTCAGGCCTGCCCGCGCGGCGATGGGGAGGTGGTGCGACCACAGGTAATCGGAGTTGCCGCGGAGCACCGCCCGCAGCAGCGCGACTTCCCGTATCCGGGCCGAAAGTTTGGAGTTCATCAGCAGGTAGGTGTTGAACGGTAGATAGGCCGCGGTCAGGTCCGGGTGGCGCACCATGGTGGCCAACACATTGCCGGCGCCGCTGGGGTTGGCCCGATCGGGTGGGATCAGGGAGGCCAACGATGCGCGGGCGGCGTCGTCCCAGTCCTGGGCCGGCAGCGGCGTCAGCCGCAGCGGGTGTCGGTCGCTCATTATTGGATCGGTTCGTCGCCGAGCACCGTGGTGCGCAGCATTTCCCGCGCCGAGTCGGGATCGTAAGGGGCGGCTCGGTGCAGGACCCCGCGGTTGTCCCAGATGACGGTGTCGCCGACAGACCAGCGGTGCCTGTAGACCTTGTCGCGCACGGTGGCGCGCTCGAGCAGCTCGGCCAGCAACGCGCGGCCTTCATCGACATCCATGCCGACCACATAGTCGGCGGAGGCGCCCAATACCAGTGACTTGCGGCCGCTGCGATGCGTCCACACCAGCGGATGCTCGTGGGTACGCCGGGATCGCCAGCGCTCCACCACCTCTGGACTGGCGTCCGGATGCGCGCGCCGCTGGGATGCTTCCAGCGAGTGCACGACACGCAACGAGCCGAAGCGGTGTTTCTCCTCGTCGGTCAGGGCCTCGTGGGCGGCATACGCGCTGGCGAATTCGGTTTCGCCGCCGCTCTTCGCGACCTGTAGCGCCGATAGAACGGTGGCCATCTGCGGATATCCGTCCTCGAGGGGCGTGCAGCCGTCGATGTGCCAATCGAACGTCCCCTTCAGGTATGCGGCCGAGGAATTCTTGGACTTGTCCAGGGTGACCGGGTAAATCCCGGCGACGGGGTGGTGACCGTCGGAGGAGTGGTCGATCTCGCCGAGCCGGCGGCAGAAGGCGACTTGGGCCTGCGGGTCCAGACGCAGGCCCCGGGAAGACCAGAACTCCGTTGTCTTCCAACGCATCCAAGACGGCCTCGCCGACCGGGTCGTTGGAGGCCAGCGAGGCTGGGTCGAGGCCGGCGACCTCGGCGCCGACGGAGTCGGTGAGCTTGGTGATGGTGAGCAGACTCATGGTCTGGCCTTTCTAGTTAAACAAGGATCGTTCGAATAGTTCGAGCTGGGTTGGGCACCGAGATCAGGGCACCGGTTCGCCGGTACGGATCATGACTGCATCGGCTGCATCGACCGGGGCGGGTTGGTGCATGATCTCCACCGCCATCGCGACCATGATCAGCGAATAGATCATGTGCAACAGGTTCAGGGCGTCGTCGGGCAGACTGTCGAGGTTGAACTTGTCGCAGTAGTCGATGGCCTCTTCCAGGCGGGGAAAGAACGCATCGTAGAACTCCCGCAGTTCGGGCATCGCGGAGCTGACTCGGGCATTCCAGCGTTCGGTTTCAGTTGCCAAACACCAGATTTGAGCGTACCCCTCCAGTTCGGCGAACGCGCTGGGCAATAGGGATTCCGGCTTTGTCATATCCCCGTCACACTCCCGCCGGAGCGGTTTCGCGCTGGTATGCCTCGACCCAGTCGACGGCTACCTTGTGCAGGTGCCGCACCAGGATCTCCTGGTCGTTGAGCGGAAAGTGGTCGACAACGCCATATTCCAGTGCGGCCTGGGTGCCGCCGAGCATGCCGGCATCCTGCAACGCGAACTCTTTGAGCACCACCGAGGCGACCTCGTGTTCGATGCGCTCGCGCACACTGCCGGCCGGGTGGAAGAAGGTGTAGGCCTCGAACCGGTGGGTGTTGTGCGAGGTGGGCCAGTACCGGTAGAGCAGGTACCAGCCGCCGTAGATCAGGATTTCGATGTTCGGGAAGATCTGGAAATTGCTGATTCCCCATGGCTCGATACCGCCCGGATTCAGGCCGGGCGGTAGTTCGCCGATGTCAGGGGTGCGCCACGGTCCCACCAGCCCGCTCTTGGTGGCCCGCTCGATGGGGTACATGTACTCCGGAGCCAGTAACCAGCGCCGCGTTCCCGCCGTCGACACCAACCGATGCGGTCCGTCGATTTGGAAGTGCCCGCAGGTGAATCCGGCGTTGGGTTGGCGCACTTCGGACGGCACCTGCTGTGAGTGCAACGAGGGTACGTGGTAGTACTCCTGGAAGGCGTCGGCGAAGATCTTCCAGTTGCTGTTGTTGTGGGCGACCCACTCGTAGCGTTCGGTCAGCTTGCCGAACGGGTAATCGTCCAGGGCGGTGATCATCGGGCCCAGGAACTCGCGCAGGCTTTGGTGCGGCTCGTCGTCGAAGTTGATGAAGACAAAGCCATTCCACACATCGCACTGCACGGCCCGCAACCCGTACTCGGCCGCGTCGAGGTCGAAGAACTCCGATTCCTGTTGCACGTATTTCAGGGCGCCGTCGAGGCCGTAGCGCCAGCCGTGGTACTTGCAGGTGAACTGACGGCAGGTGCCGCGGGTCTCCTCCGCCGGAAAGTCGTTCCACACCAACTTGTTTCCTCGGTGCCGGCAGACATTATAGAAAGCCCGGATCTGTTCGTCTCGGCCTTTGACCAGGATCACCGAGGCGCCGACGACCTCGATCTCCTTCGTCAGATAGCTACCGACGCGGGGCAGTTCCTCCACCCGGGCAACATTGAGCCACGCGCGTTTGAAGACCGCTTCGCGTTCGAGTTCGTAGAACTCCCGAGAGGTCGAATCCCTGAATGAGACGGGGCCGGTGCCCAGTTCGGGATAGTGCTCGGTCCATGAGCCCTCCGCCGGCCTACCTGATCGTGTCATGCGAGCTTCCTTTCACATCACCGCTCCGCCGTTGACGCCCAATGTCTGGCCGGTGATGAACCCGGCTTCGTCCGAGCAGAGGAACCCGACCGCCGCAGCGATGTCCGCACCCGTGCCCAGATGGCCCACCGGGATGTTGCTGGCGATCTCTTCGTTGGAGCCCAGATAGCCGGCGGCTTGCCCTTGGTGCTGCATCGGGGTCTCGATGCCCGACGGTGGGATGTTGTTGACCGTGATCCCGTGTGCGGCGTATTCGCGGGCCAGCGACTTGGTCAAGGTCATCACCCCACCCTTGGACGCGGCGTAATGGGCGGCGAACGGCGACCCCCGCTGGGCGCTCGACGACGAGATCATCACGATCCGGCCCCATTTCGCGTCCAGCATATCGGGCAGCACGACCTGGCAGCAATGAAACGTGCCCGTCAGGTTGACGTCGATGATCGCGCGCCCAGGATTCGGCGCTGATCTCGGTGAACGGCGAAAAGTCAAACAGCCCGGCGCTGGTCACCAGAACTGTGATCGGCCCCAGCTCGCTGCGGACCTTGGCGAACGCGTTCTCGACGCCGGGTCGATCGGTGACGTCGCAGCCCACCCCGATGGCGGTGACGCCCCCGGCGCGAAGGTCGTCGGTGACACGTTGCGCCGCTTGCTCATTGAGATCGAGGACCGCGACTTTGAGCCCGCGCCGGCCCAGTTCGTGGCAGGTTGCCTCTCCCATGCCCGAGGCGCCGCCGGTGACGACCGCTACCTTGCTCATCGACTACGCTCCATTGCGTTTGGCCTCCTGGCGCTCACTCGTAGACCACCCGCACGGTGCGGCTGGTCGGCAGGGCTTGACACGTCAGCACCCAACCGTCGTCCACCTCGTCATCCTCGAGCGCGTCGTTGTTGACCATCCGAGCGCTACCCTCCGTCAGGCGGGCCATACACGTTCCACACGAACCGATTTCGCATGACGATGGTGCCCGCAGGCCGGCCATCCGGGCGGTCTGCAACAAGGTGTCGCCCTGCGAATAGGGCACGGTGGTCTTACGGTTCTCCAGTTCGATGGTCACCTCCTCGGTGATCGCTTCGCCAGTCACCGGGCCGACAGGCAGTGCGGCGACCTCGAAGTGCTCCACGTGCACGCGATCGGCCGGCACCCCTGCGGTTCGCAGCGCGGTCTGCACGATGTCCATGAACGGGCCCGGACCGCAGATGTAGTACTCGGCGTCACTGGTGGGCGCGATGAAGGCCTCGATCTGCGCGGGTGTCACGAAGCCGCTCTTCATCGTCGAGATGATGCTGCAAAACGAACCTGCCCACATGTTCGTCCCGCAACGACGTCAACGGCTCGTCAAAGATCACCGAGTCGCGCCCGCGGTTGGCATAGAACAGCCGGGTTCCGCGGGTCGTCGACTCCAATGCCGAACGCAGCAAAGAGAACACCGGCGTGATGCCGCTGCCGCCGGCGAACGCAACCAGTTCGCGGTCGGTGTCCCTCAAGACGAAGCGCCCCTCGGGCGGCAAGGCATGAATCTCGCCGCCCGGCGTGGCCGTGTCATTCAGCCAGTTCGACACCACGCCGTCGCGGTCACGTTTGACGGTGATGCGCAGGTCTTCTCCGGCCGCCGGTGCGGATGACATCGAGTAGCACCGCCGATGCTCTTGACCGTTGACGCAGACCAGCAGCGTTAGGAATTGCCCGGCCTGGTAGCCGAAGTGCCGCACGCTCGATTCTGGGACGTCAAGAACGATCGAGATGGCGTCGCGGGTTTCGCGGACCACGCGCTTGACACGCAGCGACACAAAACCGTCTGGGCCCTCCGGCACGGCAGCCGTGACGGCGCCGGTTGAGTGAGCGTCGGTCGCGGCGGGTTCTGGCATTTCCATCAGAATATCAACTACTTGTGATTAATCTCAAGTACTAGAGATGTGGCCCGGTGGGCGGCGCGGGTGTCAGCCTTCGACATGGTCATCGAACAGCTCATGGCCGGTGCCCTTTTCCACCACGCGACCCAGCAATTCGCGCAGAGTCCGCTGCTCTTGGGTACTGAGCACGCCGAACACCCTTTCGTGCGCGGCGATCGCTTCGTTGACCACCGTCCCCGCGACATCGCGGCCTTCGCCGGTGAGGTAGGCCCGCAGAATGCGGCCGTGCTGGGGGTCCTGTTTTCGTTCCACCAGACCGCGGCGTTCGAGCGCGGTGAGAGCGAGCTGAACCCCTTGCGGGCTGATCAGCAGCCGTCGGGCGAGTTCGGCGCCGGACAGGCCGGGTTCGTTGGCCAGTTGGCGCAGCACCCCGATCTGGGCAGTGCTGACGCCGTGACTGCTGACCGCTTCGTTGACGGTGGTCAGTGAAAAGTAGAAGGCTTGCTTGAGCAGCCACAGAATGTTGTCCGTGAGTTCCACGGCGGGATCATCGTCAACCATCAGCGGCCGCTGCCTTGTAAATCTGTCCGCCCTTCATGACGAAGGAGACGTCGAGCGTGGTGCGGATGTCCTGAGAGGGATCGCCGGGCACGGCGATGATGTCCGCGAGGTAGCCAGGGGCCAGGCGGCCCAGCTCGTCGTCGGCCTCGATGAGCTCGGCGGCCACCACCGTCGCGGCCCGGATCGCCTGCATCGGGGTCATGCCACGGTCGACCAGCGCGACGATTTCTTTGGCGTTCTGGCCGTGCGGGATCGCGGGTGCATCACTGCCATCGACATGGTCATCGAACAGCTCATGGCCGGTGCCCTTTTCCACCACGCGGCCCAGCAATTCGCGCAGAGTCCGCTGCTCTTCGGTGCTGAGCACGCCGAACATCCTTCTCGTGCGCGGCGATCGCTTCGTTGACCACCGTCCCCGCGACATCGCGGCCTTCGCCGGTAAGGTAGGCCCGCAGAATGCGGCCGTGCTGGGGGTCCTGTTTTCGTTCCACCAGACCGCGGCGTTCGAGGGCGGTGAGAGCGAGCTGAACCCCTTGCGGGCTGATCAGCAGCCGTCGGGCGAGTTCGGCGCCGGACAGGCCGGGTTCGTTGGCCAGTTGGCGCAACACCCCGATCTGGGCAGTGCTGACGCCGTGACTGCTGACCGCTTCGTTAACGGTGGTCAGTGAAAAGTAGAAGGCTTGCTTGAGCAGCCACAGAATGTTGTCCGTGAGTTCCACGGCGGGATCATCGTCAACCATCAGCGGCCGCTGCCTTGTAAATCTGTCCGCCCTTCATGACGAAGGAGACGTCGAGCGTGGCGCGGATGTCCCGAGAGGGATCGCCGGGCACGGCGATGATGTCCGCGAGGTAGCCGGGGGCCAGGCGGCCCAGTTCGTCGTCGGCCTCGATCAGCTCGGCGGCCACCACCGTCGCGGCCCGGATCGCCTGCATGGGGGTCATGCCACGGTCGACCAGCGCGACGAGTTCTTTGGCGTTCTGGCCGTGCGGGATCGCCGGTGCGTCACTGCCGAGGCGATGCGCACTCCGGCGGCAATCGCCTTGGGCAGCATTGCCTTGGCACGCGGGAAGACGTCCTCCGCCTTCTTCCGCAGTTCCGGCGCGATGCGGTCGATCGCCAGCGCCTCGGTCAAATACGTGGTGGAGACGAGGAAGGTGCCGTGATCGACCATCATCTGGATGGTGTCGTCGGTGGCCAGGAAACCGTGCTCGATGCAGTCGATCCCGGCGCGAATGCAGGCTCGGATCGCGGCGTCGCCGACGGCATGCGCGGCGACCCGCACGCCGGCGCGGTGGGCTTCGTCGGCGATCGCGGCGAACTCCGCGTCGGAGTACTGCTGTGCGCCCGGGCCCGTGCTGTGTGACATGACGCCGCCCGAAGCCGACACCTTGATCAGCTTGGCGCCGTGGCGAATCTGGTATCGGACGCAGGCGATCACGTCGGGCACACCGTTGGCGATGCCCTCGGCGACGGACAGCGGCATGATCCCTGGCGCGAGCCGCTGGAACACGGTCGGATCCAAATGCCCGCCGTAGGGGGTGACGGCGTGTCCCGCGGGGTATATGCGCGGGCCGACGTGCCAGCCCTGATCGATGGCGCGCTGCAGCGCGACGTCGAGTAGGTAGCCGCCGGTCTTCACCATGAGCCCGAGGTTGCGCACCGTGGTGAAGCCCGCGTCCAGCGTGGTTCGCGCGTTCACCGCCCCGCGCAGTGTGCGATACGCGGGATCGTCTTGAACCCCATGCATCGGCGACGGTAGGCCCTCGGGCCCGCCGGGGCCGCCGATGAGCAGGTTGAGTTCCATGTCCATCAGGCCCGGCAGCAGGGTGACGTCGCCGAGGTCGATGACGGTCGCCGGATCGGGCAGTGGCCCTTCGGGATTGACTGCGGTGATGCGCTCACCGTCGACAACAACGACTGCGGGCGAGTGGACCTGGCCGGTGTCGACGTCGGCCCAACGCGCCGCGCGCAGGATCGTCGTAGGGGTCACGGAACGGGCTCGGACACGCAGTCCAAGGTGGAGGCACCGGAGTCGGGCACCCGTGGCTGCTTCCAGCACTCCACCGGAAACGACACCATGATCATCGAATACAGCAGGTGCATGAGGTTCTCGACATCTTCCGGCAGGTCATCGAGAGGGAACTTGTCGCAGTAGACCAGGGCCTCCTCGGCGCGCGCCGTAGATCGCATCGTAAAAGGCTTTCATTTCGGTCATCGAACTCGCCAGCCTCTTGGCGTAGCGCTGCGGCTCGCTCGGCAGGCACCACTCGGCGAACTGCTCCAGGTCAGCGAATTCGGTTGGCAGCAAGGCGGACACCGTGTTCACACTCCCGCCTTAGATGCCTCAGCCGCGCCAGAGGTGCGGCGGTATTCGTCGATCCAGGATGCGGTCTCCTTGTGTAGGTGACGTATCAGGATCTCCTGGTCGCAGAGCACGAACCGGTCGAGTACCCGCGATTCGATCATCGTCTGGGTTGCCTCCAGGGTGTTGGCGTCCTGCAGCCCATACTCCTTGAAGGACACCGCCGCGAGTTCCTGGGCGACGCGGTCGCGCGGGGTGCGCGGCGGCGGGAAGTAGAGCGTGCCCTCGAAGATGTGGGTGTTATAGGACGTCGGCCAATAATGATAAGTCAGGTACCAACCCTGGCCCCAGAAGAGGATGACGAAGTTCGGGAACAGTTGGAATGAATCCAGGCCCCACGGATCACATTTCGCGGGATTCAGCCCAACGGGCATCTCTCCCAAATCGGGCTTTTCCCAAGGCCCGAACAGGCCGCTCTGGCAGATGTCCTCGATTGGCTTCCGCATTTCATCCGCCATCTCCCACGCGCGGATACCCGAGGTACTCACCAGCCGGTGCGGGCCGTCCAGACGGTAGTGCGGAGCCTCAAAGCCGGCCTCCGCGGCCGCCTTCGAATAGGCCGCCGGCGACTGGCTCGCATGCAGGATCGGCGCGTGATAGAACTCCTGGAAAGCGTCCATGTAGAGCTTCCAGTTCGCCTTCACCTCCGACCGGTAATAAAAGCGTGAGGTCAGCTTTTCGAACGGGTAACCCTCCAGGTCCGTGATCATTGGCCCGAGGAACTCGCGTAGGGACTGCGCAGGCTCTTTGGCGAAGTTGACGAAAATAAAGCCTTCCCAGACTTCGCAGTGCACCGGCACCAGCCCATATTGGCTCTTGTCGAGGTCGAAGAACTCCTCCTCCTGCTGCACGAAAGTCAGCTTGCCGTCCAGGTCGTAACGCCAGGCGTGGTACTTGCAGGTGAATTGGCGGCACACACCGCTGGTCTCCTCCTGCGGCATGTCGTTCCACACCAGCTTGTTGCCGCGGTGGCGGCAGACGTTGTGGAACGCGTTGATCTCCCCGGATGTGGTGCGCACCAGGATGATCGAGGAGTTGACGGCCGCGAGCTCTTTGGTGAAGTAGCTGCCTTTGCGCGGAAGCTGTTCAACCCGACCCACATTGAGCCAGGCGCGTTTGAAAATCGCTTCGCGCTCCAGCTCGAAGATTTCCGGGCTGATGGAATCCTCATAGGACACCGGTTCGGTACCCAGTTCGGGGTAGTGCTGCGTCCAGCTGCCCTCCGGCGGCTTGGGGAATCGAGGCACGATCGCTCCTGTCCGTTCCGATCTCGCGCGGACCCCTGGGCTTGGGGAATGGCGGGGAATACCTAAGCAGCCACCGCTTTCACTGCCTTTTGCGAGATCCGTATGACTCCGTCGAGCCGACGGTATATGGTCAGAGTCTCAATCACAAGTAGTTGATATTGCGGAAATGGGACTCGGAGTGCAGGCACACGGAAAAGTCTTCGAAGTCATCTCACCCCACACCGAGGAAGCTATCGCCGAAGTCACTGCCGCCGGGCCGGCCGACGTCGAGTCAGCAGTGCACGCCGCACGCGCGGCTTTTGACTCCGGACCCTGGGGCCGGACGGAACCGCTGGAACGCGTCGCGGCGATCCAACGCCTCGCCGACATCTATGACAAACGGCGCGCCGAGATGGCCGAAACCATCAGCGCCGAGATCGGCGCACCCATCACCTTCGCCCAGCGCGCCCAGGTCGGCTTGCCTGCGATGATGATGCGCGCATTTTGCGACCTGGCGCAGCGACACCAGTGGCAGGAGACCCGCACCGGTTTCTTCGGGGCGAATGTGCTCGTCCAAAAGGAGCCGGTTGGCGTCGTCGCTGCGATCGTGCCGTGGAACATGCCGCAGTTCCTCATCGTCACCAAACTGGTGCCCGCGCTGCTCGCCGGCTGCACAATAGTGCTCAAGCCCGCCGCCGAATCCCCGCTGGATGCATTGCTTTTGGCCGAAATGCTCGAGGAGATCGACCTGCCGCCAGGTGTGGTCGGCGTGCTACCCGGCGACGGCACCGTCGGCGAACTGCTGGTAAGCCACCCCGGCGTGGACAAGGTGTCGTTCACCGGCTCGACCGCAGCGGGCCGGGCGGTCGCCGCTACGTGCGCGCCCAATCTCACCAAGGTCAGTCTCGAACTCGGCGGGAAGTCCGCCGCCCTCGTCCTCGACGACGCCGCGCCCGAGAAGGTAGCCGTCGGGGTTCGGTCGGCCAGCCTGTCCAACAGCGGCCAGATCTGCAATGCGCTGAGTCGTGTCCTGGTGCCCGAGCGGCGCCACGACGAGTACGTCGACGCGCTCGCCGCCGAAATGAGCGCCCTACGGGTGGGCGATCCGAGCGATCCCGAAACACAAGTCGGCCCGCTGGTCTCCCGGCGCCAACAGGCGCGCGTCCGCGACTACATCCAGACCGGCCAGAACGAAGGGGCGCTACGCGTCATCGGCGGCACCGACTTGCCCGATGGACTCGACCGCGGCTGGTACGTCCAGCCCACGCTCTTTGCCGCCGCCGATAACACCATGCGCATTGCACGAGAAGAAATCTTCGGACCGGTGATCACCGTCATCCCCTACCACGACGAGGACGACGCGATCGCCATCGCCAACGACTCCGACTATGGCCTGGCCGGGTCGGTGTGGACCGCTGATACGGACCGGGCCCTGGACATCGCCGCGCGCATCCGCACCGGCACCCTGGGCATCAACCAGGGCTACACCATGGATCCGTTCGCGCCGTTCGGCGGCGTCAAAGGCAGCGGCTACGGTCGCGAACTCGGACCCGAGGGCCTCGACAGCTACCTGGATGCGAAGTCGATCGCCGTCGCGCCCGGACCCTGACTGTTCGGGCGGGATCGTTGTTCACAGGATCCCGCTCTGGTTAAGTTTCCTCTTTCGGGCATATTCTTTGTGCACGCCTCAGTCTTCAATGAGGGGATCTTGACGACGCGGCGTCGCGCCAATCTCCCGAGAATCCTTCAGGTTCGGCATCCACTTCGAGAAAGGCGTGCCATGACCGACCCGGCGACCACCCCGGCTGATGTGCTCGTGATCTTCGGCATCACTGGGGATCTGGCTAGAAAGATGACGTTCCGGTCGCTGTACCGGCTAGAACGTCGCGGGCTGCTGAACTGCCCGATCGTCGGTGTTGCCCGCCGCGCCTGGTCAAATGAGGAGTTGCAGGCGCATGCGCGCGCGGCCATCGAATCCAGCGGCGAGACCCTCGAGGACGCTGTCTTTACCCGCTTCGCCAAGCGGCTGTCACTGGTGGCGGGCAACTACGACGACGCGAAAACCTATGAGCGCATTGGCGACGCGATCCGGGGCAAGCACACCCCGGTGTTCTACCTGGAGATCCCGCCTTCGCTGTTCGGCCTGGTCGTCGACGGTCTGGCCGGCGCCAACCTGACCTCGGGTGCTCGGGTGGTAATCGAGAAGCCCTTCGGGCACGACCTGAACTCGGCCCGCGCCTTGAACGACGAGCTGCGCACGCACCTGCAGGAGTGGCAGATCCTCCGCATCGACCACTTCCTGGGCAAAGAACCCGCGATGGACATCATGTTCCTGCGGTTCGCCAACACGATTTTTGAGCCATTGTGGAATCGCGACCGGATCGCCAGTGTGCAGATCACGATGGCGGAAAACTTCGGGGTGGAGGACCGTGGCAGCTTTTACGACGCGGTCGGGGCGCTGCGCGACGTGGTGCAAAATCATCTCCTGCAGCTCATCGGGCTGTTCGCCGCCGAGCCGCCCAGCGTGGCCGACGCCGACGGACTGCGCGACAAACGCGTCGAGGTGTTCCAGGCGATCCCCGCCGCCAAACCCCAGCACTACGTGCGCGGCCAATACGCCGGCTATCAAGCGATCAAGGGCGTCCAAGAAGGCTCGCAAACCGAAACGTTCGCCGCGCTGCGCCTTGAGATCGACAACTGGCGCTGGGCCGGGGTGCCTTTTTTCATCAGGGCCGGAAAATCACTGCCGGTGCGGGCCACCGAGATTCGGGTCATCTTCAAAAAGCCACCCCGACTTCCGATCACCGCGCACGCACCCGACGCCAACGAGCTCATTTTGCGCATTGACCCCAAACCTGGGACAGACCTGGTGATTCAGGCAAAAACACCGGGCGCCAACCACACCCGCACCGTCGACCTGTCATTGATCTTCGCCGACGAACTCGGCGAAGCGCCCGAACCCTACGAGCGACTGCTCTCCGATGCAATGAAGGGCGACTCCACCCAATTCACCCGGGAAGACACCGTGGACGAGACCTGGCGCATAGTCCAGCCGCTGTTGGACACGCCGCCGCCGGTCGAGTCGTACCAGCCCGGCACCTGGGGTCCGCCTGGCGCCGACAAACTGGTGGCCGGGCACCCCGCCTGGCGCGAACCCTGGCTTCGCTGATGGACCAGGTACGGCGCGTGACGACATCGGAAGACTTTCATCCCGATCTCGAACCGCTGGCACGTGAACTGCCTCAACACATTATCGACGCGGCGATGTTGCCCGGACTGCGCAAAATAAGAGACGTGCAGATCACCAAGACATCCTCGGAGGGCATCGAGACGATTCCGCTCACGTCTGGCGCTGTCATGCGCGTGGTGCGGGGCGCCGGCGTCACTGCGTCACCCGCTCCGGCGCTGCTCTGGCTGCACGGCGGAGGGTACGTCACGGGTAGCGCCCATCAGGACGAACCGTTGTACGGGCGATACGCGACGGAACTCGGTATCACCGTCGGCGCGGTCGGTTACCGGCTCGCGCCGGAGCATCCCTATCCCGCCGCGCTCGACGACTGCGACGAGGCGTTGAGCGCGCTCTTCGAGCTGCCCGGGGTCGACAAGACCCGCATCGCGGTGGGCGGCTCGAGCGCAGGCGCCGGCCTCGCCGCGGCATTGGCGATACGGCTCCGGGACCGAGGCGATGACCGGGTATGTTTTCAGCTGTTGGTGTATCCGATGCTCGATGACCGATCGACGCAGCGCGCACACCCCAACGCGGAGAACTTCCGCCTCTGGGATAAGGCGAGCAACGAGTTCGGGTGGTCGGCGTATCTCGGTGATGCCGACCCGGCGCTGGCAGTGCCTGCGCGCCAGGCCGATCTCAGCGGGTTGCCCGCGGCCTGGATCGGCGCCGGCACATTGGACTTGTTTCATGACGAGGACGTCGAGTACGGCAAACGACTGCGTCGCGCCGGCGTGCGCTGCGAAGTGAATGTGGTGCCGGGCGCGTTTCACGGCTTCTACTCCGTTGCGCCAGAAGCGCCCGTTTCGCGGGAGTTCTTCGCCACGCAGTGCGACGCGCTGCGTGCGGCGTTCGGGCTCGACGGGCTTTAGCGGTGCCCGGTATAGACCTGTTTCATGAGCGGCTTGGTAGTTGCGGCCAACGGTGTTGGCACGTGCAGGGCTTCACCCAGGTCGACCGCAGCGTCAAGATCTTTGGCCGCGAGCGCCTCGACCTGCTGCGCGTAGTCGCTCGGGATCGTGATCTCGGCCGCCCGAACTTCCAGCAGTCGCAGGGTTTGTGGCCCACCGTCAGCGTCGGCGACACGCAGGACGTCCAGCAGCGTCGCCAACGGCACGTTGTTGGCCTGTGCGAGGTTGGCGGCTTCGTCGACCACGGCCCATACGCCATAAGTGATCAGGTTGCGGGCAATCTTGGCGGTCATTCCCGCACCGAGTGGCCCACAGTGGATTACCGCCCGGGCGAAGTCTTCAAGGACGGGCATGGCTGTCGCGACGGCGTCATCGGGTCCGCCGATCATTGCCACGATTCCGTGTTTGGCCGCCTCGTCGCCACGGGTCACGCCGCAGTCCAACAGGGTGACTCCGGCGTTACCGCACAGGTCGGCGAGTTCTGACACGGCCGTCAGCGACACCGTCGAGAGAAGGACGACGACCAGGCCCGGCTTCGCTGCCGCGAGTATCCCGTCGGGCCCGACCAGCACGTCACGGGCCTGAGCGGCACTGACCACCGCGATCAGCACCACGTCGCTGTCGCGCGCAACGTCGGCGGGGCTGCTCTTGACGGCGGGGACGCCGTGGAGTCCGTCGGCGGCCTCGGGCCGCACGTCGTAGACCGCCGGGATGCGTCCGCGGCGGGCCATGCTGACCGCCACGCCGCCGCCGATCGCGCCGAGTCCGACGATGCCCGCGCGCAGTGCGTCGGTGCCGGTCTCACTCGAAGTGTGTGTCATGAAGAAACTCCATATCTAAATATCTGGACGTCCACTCTCGCCGAGATACAAGCTACGGCGGCTTCCAGCAGCGCGTCTCGTGCGGGGGTTGTATGTTGCGGTAATAGCGTTCAGCTTCGCGCGGAGTTCTCGACGATGATCTCGCAGGCCGTGTCGTAGAACGCGCTGATGAGCGTCGAGAACGAGAGGCGGAACGGATAAATCATGTGCACATCCAGCCGCTCGACGCCCCAATCCGGCAACACGGGGACGATGGTGCCATCGAGTAACTCGTCGGTGCAGATGATTTGGTTTGGCATCGCGCCGATGCCAAGCCCTTGCAGGATGTATTGCTTGCACACCTGAAAGCTGTTGACCCGGGCGCGCACCGGAGGCGACAGCTCGTGTTGTCGCGTCTGTCTGGTCACTAAGAGCTTGCGCGCGCCGCCGCTAACGCCGCAATCGATGAACGGCAAGGCGTTCAATTGCGTGGGAGCCGTGATGGGCTCCGCCAGTTGGCTGACGAACTCCGGCGACGCGCAAAGAAACAACTCGAGGCTGAAGACCTTGCGCGCGATAAGCGTCGAATCCTGTAGCGGCCCGGTTCCGAAAACCACATCGAAGCCGTCCCTGACGGGGTGGACCGTGTCGTCGACCAGCCGAATGTCCAGCCGCGAGTTGGGGTAGCGCTTGAGAAACACAGCACCGACTCGCGACGCGTAGTCAATGCCGACGAAGACCGGCATGGCAACCCGCAGCTCGCCCCGCGGCTCCTGCTTGCTGCCCTCCACCAATGCACGAACGCCGTTCGCCTCGGTCAGGATCTTCACCCCGTGGTCGTAGATCTTCTCGCCGAGGTCGGTGACCGTGAGCTGATGGGTGTTCATCCGGAGCAGCTTGATCCCGAGGTCGGATTCCAGCTTGCTGAGCTTGCGGCTGACGGTGGATTTCGGCATGTCGAGCAACGTGGCCGCTTTAGAGAGACTGCGGCACTCCACCACCTTGCCGAATACCAGCAGCGCATCCACGTCGAACGGCAGGTTTTGCTCCATCTCCAGCATTGTTCCAGAAATGGAACAGCGTGTTGCGATTCGGACCCTTTTTGAAGGTGCCGCTGAATGTTACGTTCGGGCCGGGTGGAGTCCGGGTCCAATCGATCCGATTGAGGAGCACTCTTGTGAGTACAGAAGCCCTGGTCACGAAGCCGGCGGGCGGGCATTGGGCCGATGCCTACCCAGAACTCGGCCGCGGCCCCGTCTCTCTTGAGGACTGCGTTTCAGAGGAGTTCTACGACAAGGAACGCGAGCACGTCTTCAAGAAGACCTGGCTGTACATGGGACGCGTCGAGAAAGTGCCGCGATCGGGCAGCTACTTCACCCGCGAAATGCAATTCCTGAACACCTCGATCATCATCGTGCGCGGCAAGGACGACGTGATCCGTGCCTTCCACAACATCTGCCCGCATCGCGGTAACAAAATGCTCTGGAGCGACGACCCGTTCGAGGAAGTGCAGGGCCGCGCGCCGCTGCTGTATTGCCGATTCCACGGCTGGCGCTACAACCTGGACGGCTCACTGCACTCGGCCACCCGCGAAGATCTGTTGCTCGACTTCGATGCCGACAGCTGCCGGGTGCCAGCGATTCAGTGCGAGGTCTGGGAAGGCTTCATCTTCATCAATCTCAACCCCGACAACACCGAGTCGGTTCGCGACTTCCTCGGCGACCTGGGGAAGGGACTCGAGGGCTATCCCTTCGAAGGGCCGCATCAGGTCTACCGATTCAAGGCCGAGTTGCAGTGCAACTGGAAGATTTTCGTCGATGGCTTCGCCGAGAGCTACCACGGGCCGTATCTGCACGCGTCGTCCTTCGGCACTCTCACGGCGGAGGCCAAGGAGGCGCTGAACAAGCCCAATCCCTTCACCGACGCCTTGTTCCTGCAGCTCAAGGGCCCGCACCGGATGTTCTCATTCGCCGGCGAGCCCTCGCAAAAGACGCCGTACTCCAAACCCATTGAATGTGTGATGGAGGCCAGCGCGGCCGGACCCTGGACCAAGGTCGATCGCGGTCCCATGCCGCCGGGAATCAACCCAATCGGGTCCGAGAAGCACGGCTTCGACTCCTACCAATTCTTCCCGAACTTCGTGATCATCTTCGGTGCGTCCGGCTTTACCGTGCACACCCATTGGCCCACCGGGCCGCACTCGCACATCTTCGAAACCGAGATGTATTACCAGCCCCCCAAGACCCACAAGGAGCGGCTGGGGCAAGAGCTGACGGTGACGTTCCTCAACGACATCATCCTGGAAGACGCCAGCCCGTCTGAAGGATTGCAGGCGATGCTGAACAGCGGCGCCCTCACTCATTTCACGATGAACGATGAGGAGATCCTGCTCCGCCATCTGCACAAGGTTGTTGGCGACTACGTCGAGGCCGGCGAGAAGTCGAAGGCGCAACGATGAACGCTTCTCTGCCGCCTGAATTTTCGTCACTCGAGCACCTGGTCCCGGACTGGGCCATCGAGGATGGGCATGCGCGCTATTTGAAGCGCGTGAACACTTCCATGGACGAGATCCAGGCGTTCTACGACGCAGTGTATCCCCAGTCCGAGGAAGCGGTCGCCTACATCGACAAGTTCGACTACGCCGAACCGCTACCGGAGGACGTCGCAAACCTACGCAACCTGCTCTACTCGCTGATCACCGTCTCACTGGCGGTCGAGCTGTGGAAGCAACCGCGCGTGAAGCATTCATCCAGAACCATTCTCACGAGAGTGAGTTGACGACATGGGACTTACGTCAGCGCAAGTGGAGATCATCGACCTCACCCCGAGGATCGGCAGCGAGCTCAGGACCGACCTCGACACTCTGCTCAGCGGCCGGGAAGCCGAGACCATTCGCGCCACCTTGGATCGACGCGGAGTGGTCTTCTTCCGCGGCCTGGAGATGACCGACCAACAGCAGGTCGCCATTGCCAAAACCCTTGGCAATATCGTGCAGAACGAGGGCGAAGGCGGCATCTACAAGATCTCACTCGACAAGGACGTGAACCAGCGAGCCGACTATTTGAAAGGCTCAATGTTCTGGCATTTCGACGGCTCGCTGCAGCCCTACCCTAATCTTGCGGCCTTGCTGAGGGCCATCAATCTCTCGGAAACCGGTGGGCAGACCGAGTTCTGCAACACCTACGCTGCGTACGACGACTTGCCCCAGTCCGACAAGGAAGCCATCGCCGACTTGCGCGTGGTGCACAGCGCGGAGCGTTCGCAGTACTATGTGCGCCCCGAGATGAGCTACGAAGAGCTCACGTTCTGGCAGAAGTCGCCTACCAAAACGTGCCCGCTGGTATGGACCCACCAGTCGGGACGCAAGTCCCTACTTGCCGGTGCGACAGCCGATTACGTCATCGGGCTGCCGGTACAGGAGAGCCGCGCGCTACTGGCGCGGCTTCGTGACTGGGCTACCCAGCCTCAATACGTCTATCGGCATGAATGGCAGGTGGGCGATCTGCTGATTTGGAGCAACACCGGCACTATGCACCGGGTGTTGCCCTACGCATTCGACAGCGGCCGGCTGATGCACCGCACGATCCTCGCGGGAGAAGAGCCCTTGCAGTGAAACTCGGCATCGCAACACCTGTCGTCACGAACGTCGCCGGGTCTGCGCTGGAGTGGGAAAAGGACGCCACAGTAGAGGACATCGGGCTCGTCGCCGAGACCGCGGATCGCCTTGGCTACCACCACATGACGTGCAGTGAGCACATCGGCCTACCGGCGACGGAGACCGGGCGGCGCGGCGCCCGCTACTGGGACCCGCTTGCCACCTTCGGCTATGCGTCGGCCCGCACGAAGCAAATCCGCTTCGCCACCATGACCTTGGTGCTGGGATATCACCATCCGCTCGAGATCGTAAAGCGCTACGGCACATTGGATCACGTCAGCAATGGCCGAGTGATCCTCGGCGTCGGCGTTGGCTCACTGAAGGAGGAGTTCGACCTCCTCGGCGCGCCGTTCGAAGATCGCGGCGCGCGTGGCGACGACGCTCTTAGGGCGCTGCGGGCTGCGCTGACAAGTAATGAACCGGCGTACGACGGCGAATTCTACTCGTTTAGTGATCTGATCGTTGATCCCTGCGCGGTACAGCCGCACATGCCGATCTGGATCGGTGGCCGCACCAAACGCTCGTTGCGGCGGGCGGTCACGCTCGCCGACGGCTGGTGCCCGTACTACGTCACGATCGACACCGCCGCCCAATGGCTGCAATCGTTCGAAGTGCCAGCTGGTTTCGAGGTGGTGATGCCCGCCGAGAAGCCGCTCGACCCGGTCGGTGAGCCGGAGGCGACGCGGGAAACCCTAAAAACCTTGGCGGCCGGCGGCACCACGATTCTGTCTGCCCGGTTCATCCATCACTCGCTGGCCCACTACCTCGAGCAGATTCATGCGCTCGCCGAAATGAACGAGTGAAGGATGGGGCTATGACAGTGGTTCTCGTACATGGCAATCCGGAGACCGAAGCGATTTGGGGTCCGCTCATCGACGAGCTGGGCCGCGATGACGTAGTGACACTGTCACCGCCGGGATTCGGCACGCCGCTACCGGAGGGCTTCGTCACCACCATGGAGGGCTATCGCGACTGGCTAGAACGCCAACTGGATGGGATCGGCGGCCCGATCGATCTCGTCGGCCACGACTGGGGTGGCGGTCACGTCGTTAACGTCGTGATGCATCGTCCGGAACTTGTCAGGAGTTGGGCCAGTGACGTGGTCGGCGTCTTCGACGCCGAATATGTGTGGCACGACATGGCCCAGGTCTGGCAGACACCTGGCGCTGGTGAAGAACTGGTCACCACCATGATGAGCGGCACGGTCCAAGAGCGGTCCGATCAGTTGGCCGCTTTGGGTATCCGCCATGACATCGCGACGGCCTTGGTCGCCGCGCAGAACGCCGACATGGGTCGCGCGATTCTCGGCCTCTATCGTTCTGCGGCACAGCCGGCTACCGCCAACGCCGGCCGCGATCTCGAAGCCGCCGCGAGCCGGCCGGGGTTGTCCATTTTAGCCACCGAGGACGGGTACGTCGGATCGCCGGAGATGCGCCGACGCGCCGCGAAGCGGGCCGGAGCACACACCGAAGTGCTCGAGGGTCTGGGTCACTGGTGGATGATCGAGGATCCGGTTCGCAGCGCCGCAGTGCTCACCCAGTTCTGGGACTCCATCTAGCGAGCTCAGATTCGGACGGGCATGCTGGCCCATGATTTCGTCTGAGGCGAATCGGTGTTCGTCTCGATTGGCCGCACCAACCAACGCAAGGATCGCACTACCTTGCGGCACGATCTGGTCGTCGAACTCAACGTCGCGGGTGACGTACGGCCAACCTGCAGCGCCGGCGGCTCGAACCGTAGGATCTCCTCGATCGCTCGTGGCAGCAAGGAGCGATCGGCGACCAACTGGCGGCGTTGGTCGGTGTGCTCGGACAGTAGCTAGCCTGCCCATACAATCACCCGGGATGTGGTCTCCGCCCCGGCGACCGCGACCACGTTCATGAAGACGAGAAGCTCGTAGTACGACTCGTCAGTGAGGCTGATCGGCATCTTGTGTTCCTTCGTCGATGGCTGATGCCCAACTAACTGGCATGACCTTCACGTCTTATCCGCGCACCGGTTTCGGCGCGCTGAGTTCCCGCAGAGCGGACAAAAACAACTCATCCATCCGCGGGCTCAGCTCGGCCAGGGTCCCGGCGCTGGCATAGCTCGCGGAGCCGAAGACGCGTTCAAGCGCGCCAGTGGCCGGGGCCGCGCCGATAGAAAGGCATAGGCAGGCAACACCGTCCAAGCGGAGCTCTTCGAGGGCCTTGCAGGTGTCGGCTTCCGCGTAACGGCCTTCGTAGCCATCGTCGTAGGGAAATCCGTCGGAAAGGAGGACCAGCAGCCGATTTGGTGTACCGGCCTCGGTCTTGAGAATTTCGCCCGCACCACGGATGCCAGCACCGAGGCGCGTATAGCTGGACGGTTGAAGCTGGTTGAGCCTGGCTCGCCCGACGGCGCCGAAACGCTGTCCGAACACTTTGATCGCCGGCAGGTGGACCGCGTGTCGGCCCTGGGACCTAAATGCGTAGACGGCGACGCGGTCGCCAAGCTCCTCGAGCGTGACGGCCAATGTGGCGGCCGCCCGACGCTGGTGGTCGTGCACTGCGCGGCCATCCGGATCCATATCGGTGGCGGATCCGGAGGCATCGAGCAAGATGAGGACGCCGAGGTTGCGGGCAAGCTTGCGGCGGTCCAGGTACACATGTTCGGGTGGCGAGTAGCCGGAGCGCAGATCGACGAATAAATCGATGAGCGCTTCGATGTCGAGTTCGTCGCCATCCGGACGTCCGCGCAAAACCTTGGGGCCCAGGCCGATCCGAGACAGGCGTCGGCGGAGCACGTCGTCGTGCGGAACGCTGGCGTCGGAGACGTCGGCGGCGACCCTGAGCGGAAAGTCAATGACTCGGCACCACTCGGCTCGGTACCGATTGTTGTGCACGTCCCACTCGGGGTAGAGCACACCGCCCACGCCGAGGGCAGCGCCGGGCTTGCCGTCGTCGGTGAAATGGATTCGCGTCGGCAGAGGCCGTGCATTTGTACCGATCTCGCGCACTTGCCGAACGGAGCGAACCGGTATCTCCGCGCCGGCAGCGCCATCCGCTGGCGAGCGGCCGCCGCCCAAGAGTTTCCGGAAATAGTCCGACATGGCCTGCGAGTTAAACAGCGGGGTCTCAAACAGTTTGAGGAGCTTACTCTCCCCGGACTGCTCATCGTCGCCGTCCACTTCGTCCGCCTCGGGCACGTCTGGCATGTCCAAGGGGTTGAATTCCAGACGCAGCTCTTTGTTGGTGACCGGTCCGCCCGCTCCGGCAGAAGCCGAGAGGAGGCGAGAGGGTCTGATGACTCCGAACCATTCCGGTGGGTCAGAGACCCCGGCACGGCCTCTGGCTACTTCGATTGACTCGTCCGCGGTTGCGGTGCTCGGTTCCTCGACGGGGCGAAGCACAGCCGCGAGTGGAAGCTGCACGGCAAGTCCGGCAAGCACTCGGCGACCTTCCAGCGCCAGGTAGCGGCGCGCCACCGAGGGTCGTGCCCGCAGGGCCTTCACCCGCTTCTGATCCAGGCTCCCGGCACCGAGCAGAGCGCTCTGGACCACGATCTCTCGGCGCTGTTCTGCATCCGAACCGCCCGCCGAGACAAATATGACCTGCCCATTCGTGTGAGCGGGCTGGCCAGCTGGTGCCTCCGCGATAGCAACAGACCGCCCGGCGATGTAGGTGGCGAGCAATTGAAACCGGTCAAGGCTCTCCGGGCAGGAGTCGATCACGCCCGAGGCAGGATGGCATCGACAAGTTCGCTGAGCGCCCGGACGACATCCTTATCGTCCGAGAGGACTTGAACAATGGCCGATTCGACGGCACTCCGCAGCCCAAGTCCTTCGGCGACAAGGCCGCCGGCCAGGATCAACATCCGGGTCGAGGACACTTCGCGCAGCGGCGAGTTATCCAGGTTTCGGATAGCGTTACCGAGCACTACCAAGGAACGCGCAGTCTCCGAATCGATCCCGGCTTCGTGGGCAACCACGTCGATCTCGGTCTGAGCGGGTGGGAAACCGAGCTCGATAGCGATGAAACGCTGACGGGTCGACTCTTTAAGGTTTTTCAGCACGCTCTGGTAGCCCGGATTGTAGGAAATCACCAGCTGGAACCCGGGGGCGGCGGGCACTGTTGTGCCGAGCCGATCGACCGGGAGCTCGCGACGGTGATCGGCGAGCGGATGGATGACCACGGTGGTGTCTTGGCGGGCCTCCACCACCTCGTCGAGATAGAAAATGGCGCCTTCACGCACCGCCCGCGTCAAGGGTCCGTCCACCCAGACCGTTTCTCCGCCTTTCAGCAGGAACCGGCCCACCAGATCAGCCGACGTCATATCCTCATGGCCCGCAACGGTAATCAGATCTCGGCCTAGCCCGTGGGCCATCGCCTCCACGAAGCGTGTCTTTCCGCATCCCGTGGGGCCCTTCAACAACACCGGCAGACCCCGGCGCGCCGCCGCGCCAAAGACCTCGACCTCATCACCGACCGCTCGGTAAAACGGTGCGCTGGAAGTAGATTGGACTGGGTGACTGTTGGCCAGCACGTCAGTTCCCGCCCCGGAAAGGAACGACTGGTGGAAGCTCCTTGCTATCGGGAAGTACGAGCTTGCCGTCGGTGTTGACGTAGCCGGAGCGTTTTGTCGGCATCGGCAGAACAGGATTGGGGCATGGTTGATCGGTTCCGTCGCCGCAGATGCCTCCGTTGAGGTAGGAACGCTGTTGAACGTCGGCGGGCCAAGGGTCGGCATGCATTGCGAGCCATTGCGCGGGGAGGTTGTAGAAGAAGAAGAAGCATGCGCTTACGGCGGCGAAGATCGCCAGGAACCGGACCAATTGCCCCTTGGCGAAACCACCTCGGACACGGTCCAATCCGCGCTCGGCAACGGTCCGTCCGCGGTCATCGGTGAAGTAGCGCAGACAACAAAGCGCGGTCAGCACACCGCCCCACATCAGCCCTTCGTAGACGGGCCATTGATAATAGGTGCCAGCGTTGATCGACACCGCCCGGATTGCCCCGGGGTAGACGTAGAACCCGATGGGCAAGAAGATCAAACCCTCCATGACGAAGTCGAGAAGGATGTTGAATGCGAAGGTCACGCTGATCAACCGCACATTGCTGAGATTGGGCCAGCGCGACTTGGCCTTGCGCATCACCCAGCAGCCGACGATGACCATCAGTAGATTTCCAAATGAGTAGCCTGGCACGTTCGTCAGCAGTGGTTCGACCACCTGATGGCCCGGCACCTCCGGCGAGACCCATCCGGGAATATTCGACGACCAGGAGCCGCGGTTGGGCATCCAGGTGTTGTAGGTACACCAGGTGTTCAAGTAGTTGAGCAGAGGATCCTGAAAGAACATCAGGCCCATTGACACCATTAGCATGCCGTCGAGGGTGAAGCGCCGCTCGCGGCGCCACGGCCGAATGATGAACCACCACACAGCCATCGGCAGGCCGATCCAAGCCCCGACCGCGTTAGCGATGAGCGGCACTTTCATGTAAATCGGCGGATCGGTGGGGCCCGACGGCACGTGCTGGAAATAGGGCCCGGCGATCCAACTGATCCATACGTATAGCTCCAACGCGAGGAGTGCCCCGCCGAAAGCCGCCCAGATCGTGACGGGTTTGACTTTGGACTGAGCGTCGTCGCCGAGTAGGGCCGCGCCATCCAGCGACTCGGTGACAATGGGGGCACTCTTCGTGTCCGACAGTTCGGTCATGCCGCCGCCTCCTTGTAAATTGTCTTACAGCGCACGCGCATACGGCCGATCGACAAAACTCACTTGCCTCGCTCGAGTGGAACGGTCGCAGGAAGCTTCGCGCCCGGCGGAAGCACCAGCTGACCATTCTGATTGATGTAGCCGGAGTGTTTGTCAGGAATCGGTAGAGCAGGATCGGGGCAGGGCCGGTCGGTCCCGTCCCCGCAGATACCCATCAAAAAGTAGGAGCGCTTTAGAAGGTCCTGAGGCCACGGATCTTGGTGCATGGCGAACCACTGCGCGGGAATGTTGTAGCACACGAAGAAAAACATGCTGCACGCCGCGAAGATAGCCAGGAAGCGTGTGAGTTGCTGCTTGGCGAAGCCGCCCTGGACACGGTCGAGTCCCCGTTCAACGAATGTGCGGCCACGATCGTCGGTGAAGTAGCGCAGAGCGCACAGACCAGCCTGAACCCCTCCCCACATGATCCCTTCGTAAAGTGGCCACTGGTAATAGGTGTCGGCATTGATCGACAGAGATCTTATTGCACCGGGGTAGGTGAAAAGCCCCATCGGCATAAGGAACAGGCCCTCGATGAAGAAGTCGAAGAAGAACGTCCAGACGACCAAGACGCCGATCAGTCCGATATTGCTGATGTTCGGCCATCGCGACTTCGCGCGCCGCATGACCCAGCAGCCAAGCATCGTGCAGAGCAGTACTCCGAACGAGTAGCCCGGGGCGTTCATCAAGACGGGTTCAGCCATCATGCGGCCCGGTTCCCCGAACGACATCCAACCCGGAATGTTCTGCACCCATGAGCCGCGGTTGAACATCCAGGTGTTGTAGGTGCTCCACGTGCTGATGTAGTTCAACAGCGGATCCTGGAAGAACAGCAGGCCGCAGGCCACCAGAAGCATGCCGTCAAGCGTGATTCGCCGCTCCCGGCGCCAAGGCCTGATGATGAAGTAATAAAGGCTGGCCGGCAGGCCGACGACAATCACGCCCGTCCAGGTCATGAGGATCGCCTTCATGTACATCGGCGGATCACTCGGCCCGGTTGGCACACGCTCGAAATTGGGGCCGGTGATCCAACTGATCCACACGTATAACTGGAAAGCCAAGATGGCGCCGCCAATGATGGCCCAGATCCGAACGGGCTTGACGGGAGACTGAACGTGGGCGCCGAGAGATGCCTCTTCTGGAAGCGCCTCGGTAAGAGGGGGCGCGGTCTTCTTTGACGGTGCGCTCATGACACTGGCTCCTTCTGCGTCTCGCTAGTACAGCGCTCACGCAACTGCTCGACAAACGGATATGCATCGGCGAAGAGCTCAACATCCGGGCTCGTCGTTGTCGTCTTTGGTCGGCGGGGCAGTCAGTCGTTACTCACAGTCTTTCGGCCGCCGCGTCGCCGTTAACATACCAGTCAGTATCTCAAAGATGAAGCGGTTTCTCAGATTCCCTGGCACAATCGCTGGCATGGTTGAGCGTTGGACGCGGGAGCGACGCCTCGAGCACACGCGTGCGCTTCTCTTAGATGCCGCCGAGGAGGTGTTCGCCGAGAAAGGATTCACGTCCGCAACTCTCGACGACATCGCACACACAGCGGGCTACACGAAAGGCGCGATTTACAAGCACTTCGCCGCGAAAGAAGATCTCTTCTTGGCGGTGAGCGACCGGTATTGGCGCCGGTACTTCGATAATTTCGCCGAAGTGCTGTCGGCGGCGACCGAGCTGGGAGCGCGCGAACTCGACGACATTGCCCAGCGCTGGCGCCAACTGAGCATCGACCGCGGCGCGGAGCACGCCGCGCTGGGCCACGAGTTCACCCTCTATCTGCTTCGCAACCCCGACGCGCGGGAACGAGTGGCCGCCAAGAGATCAGAGGTTGTCGAGGCCCTCGGGAAGTTCATCGTCGAGGGCATCGACCGGCTCGGCGCAGCCCTGCGGATCCCGCCAATGACGTTCGCCCAAGTGCTCGTCGCCACCACTGACTCCGTCATGCTAGGCAGCCAACTCGACGACGTTGACCTCTACCGGCCGATTCTCGAAATGTACGTGTCGGTAATCAAACTGCCCGGACACGAATGAGACAGCCCTCAGCTTCGCGCTGAGTTCATCGCTCCCCGAAACGAACGAGGATCAACATGACAGCTGAGACAGCCAACCAGATCTACTACGACCCATGGGACACCGACCTCAACGCCGACCCGTATCCGATGTTCAAGCGGTTGCGGGACAACGCACCGCTGTACTACAACGCGCCCCATGATTTCTATGCGCTGAGCCGGTTCGACGACGTCAGTCGCGCGCTAGTCGATTACCAGACCTTCAGCTCCGCCAAGGGCGTGGTACTGGAAATTCTGAAGTCCGGCATGGAGATTCCTCTCGGGACCGTCATTTTCGAAGATCCCCCGATCCACGATATCCATCGCAATCTGCTCTCTCGAGCGTTCACCCCACGCAAGATCAATGCTCTCGAGCCCCAGGTCCGCGAGTTCACCGCGCGCTGCCTCGACCCCCTGGTGGGCGGGGATCGGTTCGACTTCGTTAAGGATCTCGGCTCAGTCATGCCGCTGCGCGTAGTCGGGATGCTCTTCGGCATCCCCGAACATTTTCAGCAACGTGTGCAAGAGAACGGCGAACGACAATTCCCGATCGAACGTGGTGGCCAGTTGGATAATCGGGGCGGCGTCATGACAGTCGGTCAGATGTTCGCCGAATTTCTCGACTGGCGTATGGATCACCCCGCCGACGACCTGACCACAGAGCTCCTCGAAGCCGAATTCGAAGACGAAACCGGCACGCTGCGGCGCCTCCACCGCGAAGAACTCTTGGTGTTCATGAATGTCGTTGCCGTCGCTGGAGCAGAGACGACCACTCGCCTGATCGGCTGGTCAGGAAAGTTGTTGTCCGAGTACCCCGATCAACGCCGCCGACTGGCTGCCGATCGAGCCCTACTGCCCGCAGCCATCGAAGAGATCCTCAGGTATGAACCGCCGGCCCTGCAGGCGGCGCGGTATGTGACGCGCGATGTGGAGTACTACGGCCAGACCGTTCCTGAGGGCAGCGCGATGTTGACGTTGATCGGGGCGGCCAATCGCGACCACGAGCGGTTCGGCCCCGATGCGGAGGAGTTCAACGTCGCCCGCCCACCGCGCCAGCATCTGACGTTCGGCGTCGGGGCGCACTACTGCCTGGGCAACGCGCTGGCCCGCATCGAGGGGCGCATCGCACTCGACGAAGTGTTGAACCGCTTCCCGGATTGGGAAGTCGACGTCGCGAACGCCGTTTTCTCATCGTCGTCGGCCGTTCGCGGTTGGGACAGCATGCCCGCGCACGTCTGACCCCGCCCGACGCCTAACCGGAGGCCGGAATATCGATCGAGGTAACGGATCTGGCCTCCGCATCTACCTCCGATGATGACTAGTGTTGGTCACCGACCCAGGATGACGTACAGCCAGGAGGCGGAGCATGCGATTGGTTGTAATGGCCGCCGCCATTGCCATCGCATTCGGCTTGCCCGTGCCGTCCGAGAACACAGGGCCGCCGGCCAAGCCTGCCGTTCACAGTGTTCCACTTGCACCTCCCACCGACCCAGGCGATGGTTCTCTACCAAACGGCGGCACGTTGACGCCGTTCGACGTACAACACTCGGCGATCGGGCGCCTCGACCCCGCGTTGTTGAGCGCCATCCAGGCTGCCGCCACCGCGGCTGCTGCGGACGGCATCACCATGACCATCACCTCGGGCTGGCGTTCGCCGGAGTTTCAGCAGCGCCTGCTGGACGACGCTGTGCGAACCTACGGCAGCTTCGGTGCGGCACGGCAGTATGTACAGACCCCGGCGATGTCCAAGCACGTCGCCGGCGAGGCGGTAGACGTCGGAGGTGCGGGGGCCGACCAGTGGCTGATCGCCCACGGGTCCCGCTTCGGCCTGTGCCGAATTTATGCCAACGAGCTGTGGCACTTCGAACTTGCGACAGACGAGGCGGGCAACTGCCCAGCGCTGATGCCCAACGCCGCCGGGTGATTCGCAGGCTCAGGGGCGGCGCAGGGTAACAATGGTGACGTCGTCGTCGACGGTGCCCGGCACCATCGCCGCCCAGATCCAGGACGCCGAAACCTCGCCCGCAAGGCCGAGGGTCTCGGCCAACCTGTCGAGACCGTCGTCGATCGGCTCCCTGCGACGTTCAATCAGGCCGTCGGAGTACATGACCAACCCGTGTCCGGGCTCGACGGTGAATGTGCTCGGTTCGTAGGTACCGCCACGGACGCCGATCGGCGGCGAGAGTCGTATCGGCGCCGGAACAGCCGTCAGCGATGAGTTCGTCAGATACGGGATCAAGTGGCCGGCGGACGCCGCCTCTACCAGCCCCGAGCCGAGATCCACCCGCGCCGCGATAACGGTGGCGAACGCGCTGGGCAGCATGTGCACGCAGAAGTCGTTGAGCTGATTCAGCGCCTCCGCCGGTGCGGCGCCGGCGAACAACTGCGCGCGTAATGCGTTGCGCAACTGCGCCATCGTGCCGGCCGCGGTGATGCCGTGCCCGGCGACGTCGCCGAGCAGCACAATCAACCGGCCATCGCGCAGCTCGAACGCGTCATACCAGTCGCCGCCGACGTTGTCGCCCGCGGCCGGCTCGTAGTGCGCCGAGAGCTGCCAGTTCTCGAGCGTCGGGATCGACTCGGGGAGCAGGCTGCGCTGCAGCGTTTCGGCCACGCGCAGCGCGCCCCGCGTGCGGCGGTACAGCGACTCGACGAGGTAGCGACGCAACGCCTCCGCGGACTCGGTTTCGCCCGGTGTCCACGGTTCGCTGCGTTGGTGGGCGATCTCGCGCCACCGCTCGAACGACTTGCGCGGGCTTAGCCGAACCTCGTCACCCTCGCTGACCGCGATCGCTTTGTTGTGCGGGTCGCCGCCCCAGTCGACCGAGCGCAGCACCTCGCGCCGGAACCAGACGGCGTACTGCCCGTCGGGCAGGTTGAGCGCGAGCGCGCCCGCGGCCAACTGCGGATCGAGGTCGAGCTCAGGTAGCTCCCGGGACAGCCAGTCACTTCCCGTGATCTCGTCGCCCTCGCGACGCGCCCACGCGGCGACGGCGGAGACGACTTCCGGCGGAGGAACCGCCCCGCGTACCTCATGGTCGCCCTGGATGTCGACGACGACGCCGTCGGCAGCAACGAGGTCGAGCAGGTCGGGCGCACCGAGCAGCGCCGCCGCGAGCGGTTCGCTGTCGTTCAGCGTGGCGCCGGCGAGCTTGGCCAGTACCGCCTGCGCGGCTAGCCGGCGGCGCAGTTGCTCGTCCTCGAATCGGTCGACGAGCCGCAGTGACAACGTCGAGCCGAGGAACTCGGCCGCCACCCGGTTGCCGAACGGCGGCAGATGCGGACCGGCGTAGTGATGGCAGGCGATGAGCCCCCACAGCCGCCCGTGCCGCAGCAACGAGATCGACATCGACGCGTGCACGCCCATGTTCTGCAGGTACTCGACGTGGATGGGCGACACGCTGCGCAGTGTGGCGTGCGTGAGGTCCAACGGCGCGCCGCTCGACGGATCAGCGGTTGGCACGAGCGGTGCGGGCGTGTAGTCGACGTCCGAGATGAGCCGTAGCCAGCTCTTCTCGTAAAGGGCCCGCGCCTGCGCCGGGATGTCGGTGGACGGATAGTGCAGACCGAGGAACGAGTTGAGGTCCTCGCGCTTGGACTCGGCGACGACCTCCCCGTTGTAGTCCTCGTCGTAGCGGTACACCATCACGCGGTCGAAGCCAGTGAGATCGCGGACCGCGCGGGCGGCGGTGTCGTATAGCTCGGTCAGCGTGGCAGCCCGGTTCAGCTCCTCCACCGAGCCGCGCACCGCCTGGTAAGTATTCGGGAAAGAGAACGGCCGCTCGCCGTAGGCCATCTCTAGTTCGACCAGCAGCACATCTCCCGGAGCACGGTGCAGGATGGCGTCGAACGCGCGTGGCTGGCCGGCGACGTCAATCACGCACTCGAGCGGGTTGCGTTGGCGGAGATCGCCGAAGGTCGTCGCCGCCTGCTCAACCCGGGCCGCCTGTTCGGCACCGATCAGCGCCGACAGGTGCCGGCCCAGGACGGCGTCAACGGGGCGACCGAGCAGCTCGGCGACGTTGGCGCTGACCTGCCGCACCTCGAAGACGGGCTCGCGCACTACCGCGAGCACGCCGCGCGGCTGGATGCTGCCGGGGATGTTAATCGGTTCGCGAGCGCAGTTGTCGAGGTCGATGGGCGTGCCCACGGGGACGAGGTCCGGGACTGAGTCCCCGACCGGCTGACCCCCGGATGCCGATGTCGGGACCCGATCGCCGCTGGTCACCCCGATCAGCTCTGCCGGTTCAGCGACAGGCAGCAGCCACCCCTCTTGCTTATCAAGGCGGTTCCACCTCGCTCTCGTCCGTTATCGGCCTTGTACTAAACGTCTACAGGCTGAGCGCGGCGTAGTTGACAGCCTGCTCGGGGGTGGGCCTCTCATGCAACCGAGCCCACTGCTTGGGCTGGATCGGCCCGATTTTTCAATGACCGTCCACCCAGGTTGTGCTGACACTTGGGTACCCGTGGTGGCCCGCTCGGCAAACACGGTCAGCCGGGGCCGCTCCCACCCGTCGCGGCAGGAGAGCGCCAACGGCGTTCCTGCCAGGCCGTTAGCGAGAAATTCGCGTAACGCTGGCGCCCTAGCGATTGTGCGCGACCGCGGTCGAATCGTAGCGTTGACGCACGCCGCAAACGAGGAGCTACGGGAAAGGGACAACGCTGTGAAAAAGGTTCTCATAACCGGAGCGGGTACCGGATTCGGCTACGAAGCGGCTATGCGTCTCGCCCAAAAAGGGTTCGATGTGATTGCCTCAGTTGAGATTTGGGCCCAGGTACAAACGTTGAAGCGCCAGGCGGCCGAGCGAGGCGTCAAGCTTCAGGTCGAGAAGCTGGACGTGACCGACGCCGGCGACCGCAAGAAGGCATTGGCGTGGGAGGTCGAAATCCTGGTCAACAACGCCGGCGTCGGCGAGGGAGGTTCAACGCTCGACATTCCGGCGGACAACATCCGCTGGCAATTCGAGGTGAACGTCGTCGGCCCACTGCTGTTGACCCAGCAGATCGCCAAGCAGATGGTCAAGCGGGGTGAGGGACGCATTGTGTGGGTGTCGTCGCGGGAGGGACTCAACGTCAACCCTTTCACCGGGATCTATGCCGCCTCCAAGCACGCCGTCGAAGCCATCGCGGAGACCATGGCCAACGAGCTCCAGGAATTCAATATCGAGGTGGCGACCGTCAACCCCGGACCGTTCCTGACCGGATTCAATGACCGGATGTTCCAGACCTGGGAGAGCTGGGAGGACGACGAGTCGGACCGACTCTTCGACTACTCGAAACTCGCTTTCCCCAGAGCGCAATTCGACCCCGAGCCGGTGTACGCCACGTTGACGGCGGTCGCCGCGGGCGAGGTCGACACCTACCGCAACCTGGAACCCAAATCGATGCTTGAGGAGACCAAGAAGCTCATCGCGGCGCCCTGGGACCGGAAAACGAAAGATGGGCTGGGCAAGCGTCCCGCCAACCTGCAGGCGTCATACGAGATGAAGCCGGAGACGCCCGTCTCCGAATAGGCGGTAACCTCATTCTCGCGAGGGCCGGCGACGACGTCCGCGCCAACCCGCGATCTAGCCCGCTGAACTGCGCACTCGTCCCGCGAACTAGGGCCTCTGGGCGCGCATTGTGTCGTTACATTCGAAGGTGGTAACGTAATTACCGCGTGCAAGACCAGACTTCTCAGGAGACAACCCATGCCATCGCGCCATCTTCCCTACCCGGTGTTCGACGCCGACAACCACTTCTACGAGCCCAAGGAAGCGCTGACACAGTTCCTGCCGGAGCACCGCAAGGGCGTCATCGATTACATCGACGTGCGCGGCCGCACCAAGATCATGGTTCGCAACGTGGTCAGCGACTACATTCCCAACCCGACGTTCGAAGTGGTCGCACGGCCGGGCGCCCAGGAGGACTACTTCCGGCACGGCAGCGGCGGCAAGAGCTTCCGCGAGGTGATGGGCAAGCCGATGAAGGCCATCCCGGCATTCCGTGACCCGGCGGCGCGCCTCGAGGTCCTCGACTCGCTCGGCTTGGACTACACGCTGATGTTCCCGACGCTCGCCAGCCTGGTCGAGGAGCGACTGAAGGACGATCCTGACCTCATCCTCGACATCATCCACGCACTGAACCAGTGGATGTACGAAACCTGGCAGTTCAATTACGAGGACCGCATCTTCTCCACGCCAGTCATCAACCTGGCCAGTGTCGATCGCGCAATCGAAGAACTCGAGTGGTGCCTGGAGCGCGGCGCCAAGACCGTCCTGGTCCGGCCCGCGCCGGTGCCCGGTTACCGCGGGACCCGCTCCATGGGCGTTGAAGAGTTCGACCCGTTCTGGGACGCATGCGTGAAGGCCGGTATTCCGGTGTCGATGCACGCCTCGGACAGCGGATACTCCGAGTACCTCAACGACTGGGAGCCCGCCAGCGAATTCAAGCCGTTCTCGCCGACGTCGTTCCGGATGGTCGCGATGGGCAAACGGCCGATCGAGGACACCATGGCGGCGATGGTCTGCCACGGCGCGCTGACCCGCAATCCCGATCTGCGGATCCTGTCGGTCGAGAACGGCGCATCGTGGGTGCCCACTTTGTTGAAACAGTTCAAGGACGTCTACTCGAAGATGCCCCAGGGATTCCTCGAGGACCCGGTCGTGGCGTTCAAGCGCGGTGTGTACGTCGCCCCGTTCTGGGAGGACGACTTCGCCGAGATGGCCGGCCTGTGCGGTGTCGACCGGATCATCTTCGGATCCGACTGGCCACACCCCGAAGGCATGTCCGACCCGATCACTCTGGTCGAAGACCTGCAGGGCCTCGACGAAGAGGGCCAGCGGAAGGTGATGGGCGGCAACATGATCGACCTGTTCAAGGTCCCCAACAAGATCGTCCACAAGCCCGACGTGCCAGCACTCGTCTTCGCCTGACTACTTTCTTCCGCGAGACTGTATCTATCGACAGCGTCACTCGGGAAACGCGTCGCCGGATACAGTCTCGCGGCAAGGGTTGAGGAACAAGGCATGTTCGTTCGGATAGCGAGCGACCAAATTGTGTCGCTGCACGAGGCTGAACGATCTGAAGCGCCTCCACGTCGAAATCGCCGGGCTCGATGAAAGCGCGCTCCAGTCAGCGCTCGAACAACACGGACTGGGGCGGGTGCACGACGAGGGCAACATAGACCTTCGTGTTGCGACCCTGCGGCGCCTGGCCGGCGACCAGGACGAGCAATGGGTGACGGCTTTTGCGGAAATGCTCAGCTATGCCGGATCCAAGGGGTGGATGACGGACGCCGAACACGTGCGCGCGCACTGCGTCAACGTGCCGCTCGACTAGACGGATGTAATTGCCGGTCACGTTTCTTAGCTGGCCGCTAGGGTCTTCCGGTCGGGCGCATAAATTGTCCTAGTAGCCATAAGCTCATGAACAAGTTCGTGAGCTGCACTGCCGCAACGGCAGTCGTGGCCATCGGTCTAGGGTTGGCCAGTTTAGGCACGGCGACCGTGGCTCAAGCGGATCCCGGGCCGAACCCGAATTGGTGCCCCGGCGATCCCTGGGACCCGGGCTGGGGACTCAATTGGGATTGGAATCGTTGCCACGACAACGTCCCAACTCCTTTGCCTACCCGCAATTCACCACGGCCGGTCCCCGTTGGACCCGGGCCCGGAGTGGGCGCGCCCGGCCACGGAGGTCCTGGACCGGGAGGACCTGGCCCGGGCGGACCTGGCGGGGGCGGACCGGGCGGACCCGGGCCAGGAGAACCCGGACACGGCGGACCCGGACACGGGGGCCCCGGGCCAGGAGAACCCGGACACGGCGGTCCCGGACCGGGCGGACCTGGGCCTGGGGGTCCTGGACACGGAGGGCCTGGACCCGGCGGACCCGGACCCGGACCCGGCGAACCTGGGCCGGGCGGACCTGGGCCCGGCGGGCATGGAGCTGGGCCGGGCGGGCCTGGGCCCGGACCTGGCGAGCCAGGATCTGGACCGGCTGGCCCCGGACCTGGCGATCCTGGCCCTGGTGAGCATGGACCAGAAGCGGGTGCGCCTGGCTCGGGGCCTGAACCAGGCGCACCGGCACCAGACGCGGGCGCCCCAGCGCCCGACGCACCAGCCCCCGACGCGGGCGCACCAGCACCAGATGCCGGCGCCCCAGCACCAGACGCGCCAGCACCGGATGAGAGCGCACCGGCACCGGATGAGAGTGCACCGGACTCGGGCTCGGCTGACGAACCTGATGATTCGGGTGGAGGAGCCGATGACTCGGGTGGCGGATCTGACGACTAAGCCATTCACCTGAACGGTCATCATCATCAACAAGAACGCATTACGGCTTAGGTCCAAGACAATTGTGAGTGCTCCAGTCGTTGATCTGCCGAAGGCCATGCTGGACGTTCACAAAGTGCGGGGCAATGAAGTTCGAGATGGTGGCCGTAAGCACCATCAGGATGCCCAGAGTGGCGAAAGCCGATACTGCGACCGTCTTGAGCGGCGTTCGTTGCCCGGGCAGTGCGTCGAACCTCGTGTAGAACAACAGCGCCGAGAAGTGCCACGAACCGTAGATCAAGACGTTGAGTCCCCACATTCCGACGCCGTTGTCGAAGCAGTAGTTGGAGCCTGTGTAGGCGAACGTTTCTCCCAACGGCATGGGCACGGCCAGTATTGCGCACAGCACGCCGTGTCGCAGCCAGGTGTCGCGCGCCAAGATTGAATGGGTCCTGTCGAGCAGCTGCGTGATGACTCGGTACAGCGTGCCGAGGATGACGCTGTAGCAGCCGAACACGCTGATCGTCATCGGCAACATGAACAACGGCACACCGTTGGGATTTAGTGCCGTGTTGAAGGCGAAGTGGCCGTGCAGCACCTCGTACCAGGGATCGGTTCCAATGAAGCCGCCGAGTACCGCCCACACGATGAGGTAGATGCCCATCCGGAATCCGTACAGATCGCTTAGCGGGCGGCCTTTGTCATCGGCGGTGCGCAACACGAGTGGCCAGATGAGCGTGCCCAGTCCCATCACCAAAGCTTGTGCCACCAGAGCGAAGTCATTGGGTGTGTCGTAGCTGAGGTGGGCGGTGACGAAGCCCTGCAGGGGCACCGATACGAGAAACCACACCACGTAGATGATCTCGGTGCGGCGCTTGCCCGGATTGAGTGACAACCAGTGCCAATTCTCCGGCGCCCGGGGGCCGGGCGAAACCGGGCTGGTCGTGTCGGTGGTGACCATAATGCGTCCTCCAGCGGATTACGCTGCCGCCAAAGCATGTTGGTCACATGGCCTGCGCCGCAGCTGGAGCCAACCTAACACGTTATATAGCGTATGCAATAGTATTGCGGAAGCTATGGATTTTGGCCGGAGACGTCATCCTCCCACCGCCTGACCACCTTTGCGTGAAAGGTTTCGAGCTTGGTCACAAAACGCAGGTACGCGTCCAGTTCTTTCGCGCTTTCACCGCCGAACAACGCATCGGCCATCGCGGATTTAAAGTCATCGGCGACCGTGGCGGCCTCGTACCCTTGAGGCGTCAACGAGAGCTGTTTTCGCTTTGCGTCGCTTTGCGAAGCCCGCTCGGTCACAAGGCCTTTGGCCTTAAGCTTGGAAATGATCTGCGACGTTGCAGAGCGCGTCACGGCGAGTTCTTCGGACAGTTCGCTGCCGGTGACGCCGTCGTTTCGGGCGATCAGCGCGCACATTTCGGCCTCGAGCAGCGTCATCGACACTCCGTCGCCGTAGTCCCGCGGGATCCGTCGGCCTTGCTGGATCTTGTTGATAACCCTGAGGAGAGAGATGGTGATCGCCGCGGTTATTGCTTCGTTGGGCTTGGCGGAGCGCCGACCCGGGCCAGATTCTGGAGTCGCCACAACGTCCCCTTCCCTTGCTCGGCGCGAGGGCACGCCGTGCCCGCGGCCGGCGCCGCCCGCGACCGACCTGCTCACGCGACTGCGCTCCTCATGTTAGGGCGGAAGCTCGTGTCGAGGGATGCGGCGCGACGGCTGGTGGCCCGCGCACCGCGGCGATCATGGTGGTAGCGCCAGCACCCGGTGTGGTGATGTAGTAACCATGGCAACAGCCAAACCTGGATCCAGCCCGGTGCGGCGTCGAAATACGCGCGCTCAGGAACGTGGCGAGCGCACCCGGGCGCTGGTGATCGAAGAGACCATCCGCTGCATCCGAGAAGAGGGCTTTGCGGCGGCGAGCACGCGCCACATCATCGACCGCGCCGGCGTCAGCTGGGGTGTGATCCAGTACTACTTCGGTGACCGCGGCGGACTCCTGACCGCAGTCATCGAGCACGCCAACACCACGTTGACCGCATCCCTGAACCAGATCGCCGATACAGCCGCGGAGGTCAGTGATCCTCAGCAACGGGCGGAATCCCTCACCGCGGCTGCGTGGGAGGTGTTCTTCAGCCCCACCTGCATGACCGCGCTGGAGATTCTCATTGCTACCCGCGCCATGCAGGGAACGCTGGGTGCCGACGAGCTCGCAGGCGTGGTCGCCGGCATCGCACGCATCGCCGACGCGGTGGGTGATTCCACCCCGCATGCCGTCGGGATCGCCAACCTGCTGTGGTCCAGCCCGGTTGGCATGATGGTGGCGCAGATGGTCACGAGCGACCCACCGCCTACGGCACCGGAGCAATCCGCCCTGGCTGCGCTGATCGGTGAGCACCTCCAAGCCGGTCAGCGACAGGCGTCATCGAAAGCAGCATCGAAGGCGCGGCCACGCCGAGCCCGTCGGTGACGGGTCACCCCGCACTCACCCCGCGAAGTTCGGCGAGTTCGGCATCCAACATCTCGGCGAACGGATCACCGGAGACGGGCAGCGCCCAGAATTGGTCCCTGCCCAATGCGCGCAGCGCCCATGAGACGGCCACGTCTGGTTCGACGCCGGCTTGATTGAGCGCGTCGTGCATCGCCAGCACCTGTTCATCGGGCATTGAAGCCGCGCTGGGCATGCGTGCCGCCGACGTTCGCATGAGGTTGGTCTTGACCATGCCCGGGTTCAATAGGGCGACGCGGACCGAGGGCGCCGCGATCGCGAGTTCGGCACGTAGTGACTTGGCTAGGGCGATAGCCCCCGCCTTGCTGGCGGCGTACACCGCACTGTAGGGCGACGTGACCATGCCTGCCATGGATGCGGTGATCACCAGGTCGGCCGCGCTGCCCTGCGCTACGAGCTTCGGAACGAACGCCTTGATGCTGTGAAACAGGCCGAGCAGGTTCACCCCGACGACAAAGTCGTACGTGGCGTCAGCTGTTTCCCACACCGTGGAACCGGTGGCGGTTACGCCCGCGTTCAGGCACACCGCGACAAGCGATCCGAGCCCGGACGCAACCTCGCCGAGGTGGGCCACCGACGCTGCATCCTGGAGATCCACCCGCACACACTCGACCGCGGCGCCTGACTCCGACAGACCAGCGCGCGCGTGCGCCATACCCGCTTCGTCAATGTCACCGATCACAACATGCGCGCCTCGCTCGGCGTACGCACGGGCGAACGCCAGACCGATTCCACTGGCACCACCCGTGACGACCGCGACCCCGCTGCTCATCGGTAACTCGGAATCAACTCTTTGCCGATCAGCTCAATGGATTCCATGATGCGGTCGTGTGGCATCCCGCCCATTTGCATGTGGATGATCACCTGGTCCACGCCGCTGGCCTTGAACCCGTCGAGCACCTTTGCGCAATCGTCGGGGTTGCCTGCCATCACGAAGCCCTCGTTGATCATGAATTCCTCGATCGCGGCGGGGTCGGCCTTCGCCGCCTCACGCAGCATGGCGATGTCACCGCTACCGAGATGCGCGTAACTCGGCGACGGCTGGTCACCCGGCCAACCCTTGGACATCCAGTCGAAGCCGTGCAGGGTGTGCTGAACGGTATTGTGCGCCGCCAGTTTGCGGACTTCGTCGCGGTCGTAGCTACACAAACCGTTGACGAAGCCAGCCGTCTGTTTGTTGACGTGGCCGCAAATCGGCTCGGCCTTATCGATATTGGCGTGGTACGCCTCAGTGGCCTCGGTCAATCCGTCGTAGTCAGTCTTGTGCGCGAAGAAGAGCATCCCGAGGCCCTTCTTGGCGGCACGCTCGGCGTTACCGGGGCCGACGCCGCCGACCCACAGCGGCGGGTGCGGCTTCTGCACCGGACGTGGAACCACCGTGCGGGCCGGCATCTTCACGAATTCGCCGTCGAGCTCGACCTCCTCCTCGGCGAGGAGGCGTGCAACGGCGTCGACCCCTTCCTGCCATTGTGCCCGGGACTGTTCCGGATCGATGCCAAAGCCATAGAGTTCGGCCGGTGTCGTCGAGCGACCCGATCCCACGTCGACCCGCCCGTTGGACAGACAATCCAGCATCGCCACCCGCTCGGCGATCCGGACCGGGTGGTTATAGGACGGAGGGGTCAGCGCCAAACCGAACCCGAACCGGATGTGTTCGGTCTGATACGCGGCCGCACCGAAGAGCACCTCTGGGGCGGACATGTGCGAGAAGCCCTTGAGGAAGTGGTGCTCGGTCAACCAGACATGGTCGAAGCCGTGTTTGTCGGCGTGAACGATCTGATCGACGGTCTCCCGGATGATCCGCGCCTCGGCGTCAGCCTCGCTCGGCGGGACGAACATCTCGTAGAAGATCCCGAACTTCATTATGCTCCAATCGCTTTAGTCAGATGGTGGCTTGGCCGGTGAAACGTAGTCAGTCAGGCGTGCGCGTCATCGAGAACCCACCGCATGACACGCCGGATCGGGTAGAAGCCGTCGTGTGGGAGTCCTTCCACGGCCTGGGCGACCTCACCGAGTGCCACGATGCGCTGAACACCCATGGACGCCAACGCATCGCGCAGGCCGACGGCGCGCTGGGGGGGATAGATTCCAACCGTCTGCGTCGCGACATTCGCGTGGCGCACCGCCTCCTCCAACGACGGAACGGCAACGACGTTGACAGTTTTGGAGATCGGGTAAAAGTCGACCGGGTCGTCGGATCGCACGACAAGCCCGGCGCCCGAGTAATCTCCCCACACGCGGTAGATCGGTTCAAGCGTCTTGAGAACCTCGACTTCGTCTCGGATCTCGTTGGGCAGCGGGGCGGCGACCGCCGAGGACAGCCCCCGTTCGCAACGGAGCTTCTCCAATAACCGCTCGCAGAACCGGTCGATCTGGTCGATGTCTCCTTCGGTATATACGTAACGACTTGCCGCGCAGGCATCTTGGTTGAACAGGGAGACGTCGATGGCAGCGCGCTCGGCTGCGTCATCGATGGAGACTTCGTCGGCGTACGCCTCCCGACCCACCATCGAAATGGACACCTTGGGATCGAACGACACGATCTCGAATCCCGGCCCGGCATAGCGCAACGCGTTGCGGACCGCGGAGTCCCCTCCCCAGACCACCATCTTGTCGAAGAACTGCGGACGCATGATCGCGCTCTCGGTCGCAGTGTCCCCGCCCTTCCAGTAGACGGCCGAGAATGACTTGACGGTGGGGTGGTCGGGATCGACGTCTGCCATGGTCCTCAAGATCGCGGCCGCCGTGAACAGGTCGTTGGTCGGCACCTTGATCAGATGCACGCCCTTGGTGAGGGCGCCGCGCACGATCGTGGTGACGGCGACAGCTGGTGTGTTGCCGGCGATCACGTGCGCCAGCCGAGGTGGGAACGCGCGGACACGCCCTGGGTTGCCAAAGGGCCGCGGGACCTCTTGCCAGCCGTCGATCGCTTTCCACCCGGTCTCCTGCTCGACCTGGAATTCCAGGTTCTTGCGTTCGAAGAAAAACGGCACCGTGCGATAGGTGTTCTCCAGGATCCGGCGCTCGAGGGTGTTGTATGCCAGCGAATGCTCCAGCGCCTCCTGCATGAATTCGTTCTTGTCGAAGTCCAACGCCCCGCCGACCTCGACGAGGAAATCGATGATGTCCCGGATTGGCGTATCGAACGCCGGGCCGGGCTGGTGACGCAGCCACACCAGGTCGTCCAGGTTGATCTCGGGACACCGGAACGCACCGAAGTCCTTTGTCGCGTTGACATCCACGCGGCCCTTGATGACGTGCGGGACCGCGGTGACGGCGCCGACGGCGGAATCCAGGACCATGCGAATCTCCTAATTAAACGGATGCGTGGGCGGTAACGGGAAAGTAGCCGCCGCCGAAGTAGCCGAGTTCCAGGCGCGTCTTGATGCCGGGCGAAGCGGCGCACACTGCGGGGATCGCGTTGACCGCAGCCATCGCCGTGGCGATCGAGGTGCCTCGACCGGTGTCGCTTTCGATGTCCAGACGGCACGTCAGCGTCGGATCACCGGTGATGGTTACCGCGTAATGGGCCTTGCCGGAGGGCCATTGGGGCGCAGCATCGTTGGATACTCGCCAGATCAACTCGTATTCGACAGTCGTCGAACCGGCACTGACCGCTTCGATGACGATCCGGCGCACAGCCACGGTGCCGGCGTCGATGCGCCCCCACGGAAGGTCGATCGGTACGTCGGTCACCGCCTTCGTGTGGTGAATGACAAACTCGTCGTAGGTAACGCCCAGCGCGTCGGTGAGCAGCTGCACGCACGGAAAATATGGACTCCAGCGCAAATCGGTCAGATACTCCATCGGCGCCAGGGTGTCGGGGCTTAGCCCCATGCCGATCAATTCGGACACGATCGACTCGGAGGTGTAGTCGGACATGTCGACGAGTTCGAGCACATGCAATCGATCGATTCGGCGCGCCACCGATGTCAGCGCGATGGGCAAGGCATCGAACGCGAAGCCGGGATTTACACCGGTGCTGTAGAAGGTCGTCTGCCCAGTGGAGCAGGCTTTCTCGAGCCGTTCGCGCTCATCGGGATTGATTGCCTCCGGATGGATGTGCGTGCTGATCGCCGTCGAAACCACGTTCTTACCCGACTCGAGCAGCCCGCAGATGTCCTCCAGGCACTGGGCGGCGTCACCGCTGTCGCCGAGCGCGTTGTAGACGACGCAGTCGGCATCGATGGCCCGGATGTCATCGGCATCGTTGGTAGCCGCGACGCCCAACGGGTCCGCTCCGGCAAGATCACCGAGATCCTTGCCGGCCTTTGCCGGGTCATAGACGTAACCGCCCACCACCGCGAATCGCGGGTCCGCGACCAGGGCGCGCAGCGATTGCACGCCTACGTTGCCCGTGGCCCACTGTACGACGTTGTACACCATGTCAAATTCCCTGTTGTATAACGCTATTCACCGACGGCGCCGCGAACGAACGAATCGATGGTGCCGGCACACGTCAGCTTGTCGTCGCCGCCCGCCAACTCGGAGTACCTGGCGATTTCCGTCACGGCGGGGACGGTGCGGCCCGTCGGACTCGGGTCGTAGTCCATGACGACGCGGTCGCCGCTGATGATCCCGCCCCAGCGGCCATCGATGGAGACATCGAAAAGCGCCATGCGGCCAGTGACCTTGCCAGTCCGGGACTCGAGCAACTTCTCGCCGCTATCGTCGAGCAGCAGCGGGATGATCCACCCCGGGAATTCGTAGCGTCCCCATTCGTTCATCCGGCCACCGCTGCTCGCTTCCTGCATGCCGTAGCCCTGGGTGAAGTTGTCCAACGTCAGCCCCATGAACTGCATGATCTGCTCGACATGGTCGGCGGGAAGATCGAAGCCCTTGGCGCCGCCGCCGCTGAGCACGTGGGTATCGGGGTGGAAGCTGCCCTCCGGTACGCCGCGCACGCGCGCCGCCTCGACCACCCGGAACAGCTGGGGCGTGAGTCCGACCAGCAGCATCGGCTCGTCGCGGTGAGCGAGGATCTTGTCGATGAGACCATCGAGCATTTGATCGGCGAAATCGCGTCGCAGTTTCAGCCCGGCCTCGAATTCCGCGATCTCCGATGGCGTCGCGGTTCCGTCGCCGATACGTCGCCGCATGCGCGCCATGGCGGACAGGTCGGAGACGCGTAGTTCCGCGTCGGTGAGGAAGTACACCGCGTCGGGCCGACCGACCACGTCGACCATGTGGCTAAAGGTCGCTGATGCGCGATTCGGGGCCTTGCGGGGCCCGAGCACGAAGACAGGCCGTGACCGATCTTGCGCGACGCTCTTGGGAACCGTCACTTTGTTCGAGAACGCGATGTCGTTGGCGGTCTGGTTGAGAAACGAGTTCTTGCCGCTGGTGCCGCTGGTGGCGAAGACGTAGTGACCGGCCTCGTGAAGCCGTTTGATCCAGTCGTCGGAGTCTGCAATTCCGGTCGGATCGACACCCTCCACCGGCACCTTTGACAACGTATTGAGCCAGAGGTTCATTCGGTCCCACTGCCCGCGGTCGATGAACGACTCGGGATAGCTCTTGTAAGCGGTGTGCGCGAAAAGCAGCGGCACGACCTCTTCGAGGCCCGTGACCTCGGCGATTCCTGCCTTCTCGGCAAGTTGGTCGAGAATGCGGATCCGTCCGCGGCACTGCTGAAACCGTTGGTTGATCGCATCGATCCAGAGCGGCTCGAGTTCCTCGCGGGACTTTCCGGACGGGTCGTCGACGTCGAAGAGTCCTTGGAGGGTTTCGATGGAGTCAGTCACTCCCGGCACTACCTTTCGCCTCTGTATCCCGAGCCCGTACGCCGGCCAACAGTATTGTTTAGCTACTTAACAAGCAAGCTATCCACTGGCTGCGCCGCTGTCAATGACGGGCCTTGGTCCGTCGCCGCGTCAGACGGCGAGACTGGGGAGCACGACCCGCGTCAGCTCGCCCGAGCCCCCAACGAGCAGTGGCTGGGGCCTTCGCCAACATGCTTGGCCACGCCCGAGCTACAGGACGGATGACCAACGCGGAACACGTGCGCACGCACTGTGTCCGCGTCCCGCTGGCGGAGCAGGATCAGGGCTGTCGGCCACTTTCTTGGGCCAGTTTCTGCTGGAGCTCATCCGGAGGTGTTGGCATGGTTCCGAAGCCCTCGAAGTGCTCGAACGGTACCCGCACATATATCCCGCTCGCTGTGAATGACAGCTTCCCGTTGCTGCTCACGCCCCGCGCGGAGACGTGGATCGCCCGGCCCTTCTCCCCGTCGACTTTCGCCGTGAGGCGGTGAGTTGTATGAAGCGGAACGGGAGCGAGGTAGTCGACGGTGAGCGCGCGCGTTACCGCGGGGGCGCCGATCAGCCAGACGGTGAAACCCAATAGCTCATCACAGGCGGCAGCAATAGCGCCGCCGTGTGCCAAGCCGGGACCTCCGGTGTGGCGCTCATCGAACGCAAAATCCGTGTAGATCTCGTCATCCGTGCGCCACACCTCCAGGTGAAATCCCGACGCGTTCTCGCTGCCGCAGCCGTAGCACGTGGCTGTGTGTCCCGGCAGTAACCGTGGCTGGGAATCGGCAGAGGTGTTAGTCGATTCGATATCCGGATCCTTGCCGTCCATAAACGCCTACTCCGCTCCCGGGGCCCAGCGAAACTATTGCATGCCTCAACCCACCCGCAAGATATAGCCTTCCGTCATGATGCGGGTCGCGATCGTGGGTGGCGGTGCGGCGGGTGTGCTGGCTGCGGTGCATCTGCGCCGGCGTAAACCAGACGCACAGATCACGCTGATCGACGCGTCGGGACGTCCCGGCACTGGTGCGGCGTACGGCACCGACGACCCGACTTTCTTGTTGAACGTTCCCGCGCAGCGCATGTCGGCGTGGCCAGACGATCCCGATCACTTCTGCCGTTGGCTTGAGGAGCGAGCTGTCACGCCGATGCAGAGCTTCGCGCCGCGTCTTGCGTACGGCCGCTACCTGCAAGAACAACTCGCGGCCGCCGATGTACGGATCGAGACTGCCGAGGTTGTCGGGGTGGCGCCGGGCACGCCCGCGCGGGTAGCGCTCAGCGATGGGCGTTCGTTGTCGGCCGACGCCGTTGTGCTGGCGGCTGGGCGCCCCGAAGGCGGCATGCCCGACTCATTGGAACGCGCCTTCGCTCCGGTGCTGGCGTTGGGTACCGACGGCCAGGTTGTGACGGATCCATGGGCGCCCGGCGCGCTCGCAGCTCTTGGTGCCCGGCGGCCCGCGAGTGTGTTGGTGATCGGTTCGGGACTGACCGGTGTCGATGTCGCGCTGCATCTCATTGCGCGTGGCGCCACGGTCACCCTGCTGTCGCGGCACGGCGTCCTTCCGCGCCGATTCCGCGCGACGGGCGCGCCGACGGAATTGCCCAACCTCGATGCGCTCGCTCCCGAGGTCTCCCTTGAGCAAGTGCGTGCGGCACTGAACGCCGATCTCGCGTATGCGCGCGAAAGTGGTTCCGATTGGCGACAAGTGATCGACGCGGTGCGGCCCCGTACAGCCAGGCTGTGGCAGTCGTTGGGGTGGGAGGACCAGCGCCGGTTCCTGCGCGAGGACTTGCGGCAGTGGGAGATTCTTCGCCACCGCATGCCGCCCTCGGTCGCGGATGCCATTCACGCCGCGATCGGCAGTGGCCAACTGAACCTCGAAGCGGGCGAGGTCGCCGACGTGTCGCTGCGCGGTAACGGCGTTGAACTGGTGGTGACAACCAGCGATGGATCAGTGCGCCGGCGCGGCGACGCGGTGGTCGTCGCGACGGGCACGGCATGGGATCGGCGGTCCCTGCACCGCTGCGCGCTGTGGGCGAACCTGTTGGCCGCCGATGTCGCGTCGCTACACCCGAGTGGCGTCGGCGTGCGACTCGACGCGGACGGCTACCTCATCGACGGCACCGGGGCCACGGTCCCAAACATCCTGTGTCTCGGTTCGATCCGCCAGGGCGAGGTCTGGGAGACCACCGCGATTCCCGAAATCCGCGCCCAAGCGGCCGCGATCGCGGAGTTGCTCGCCGACGAAACCCGCCACCGTCCGGCGCGGACCGCCCGTCTCATCACGTCCGCGCCGGAATTGACTGGTGCGCCTGCCTCGTATGCCGAAGGTGTACGTCGGCTGCTCGCCGTCCAAGACGGCGCCTCGATCTCCTTCGCCGCCGCCGTCGCGCAAGACCCGCACCACGCGCGTGCACACGTCGCGCTCGCGATGATCGCCACGGAGCGGCCCGACCGCGCCGGCGGGCCCGACGCGGTCACCGGCCATCTCGCCCGGGCGCGCGCCGCGCTGGCACATGGCAGCGATGAGGACCGCAGCCACGTCGAGGCCATCGCGACGTGGTGCGAGAAGGGAAACGCCGCGGGCACCGACGCACTCATCGACCATCTCGAGCGCGTACCCGACGACGCCGTCGCATTGCTTGTGCTGGCGCCGTCGATCGCGTTCGCGGGAGCCGGCGAGGCGCTGCCGGACGCGTGGCAGTACGTCGAGCGGTTCACCGGCGTGCACGGCGAGGCGCCGTGGTATCTGGGCCTGCGCGCCTACGGCCGAACCGAGCAGGGCCTCTGGTACGACGCGGCCGACTTGGCTGATGCCGCACTCGAACTCGATCCGGGCAACGGCAACGCCGCGCACGCGCTGACGCACGTGCACTACGAGACCGACGCGCATGGAGCCGGGCTGAAATGGCTGACGGACTGGATCCCGGGTGACGGCAGCACGCAGCGTTACCTCCCACACTTTCAATGGCACGCCGCGCTGCACGAACTCGCGATGGGCGACGCCGCCGCCGCAGCGCGCCGCTACGCCGCGTCTCTCGCCCCGCCCCAGTCCAAGGGCGTGCGTTGTCTCGTCGACGCCGGATCGGTCGCCTGGCGGGCGCGCCTGCATCCGGACTGGGTCACCCCGCCCGATCCGATGCCGCTACTCGCGGAGGTGGGCTCACTGGCCTACCAGCCGCAGACACCGTTTATCGCGTTCCACGCACTGCTGGTGTTGGCCGCCGCGAACGATCCGGCCGCGATCCGCGCGATCGATGTTCCGGGCGCCACCGACGCACAGGCAACGACGCTGCGCCTGATCGGCGAAGGACTCATCGCATTGACGGAGGGCGAGCCGCGCGCCGCGCTCGACTACCTCCTCGAATCGCTCGACGGACTCGCCTCAATCGGCGGCAGCCGGGTGCAGCAGGAAGTGATCCTCGAAACGGCGCTGGCCGCAATGCTGCAACTCGGTGCACCGGGTCAAGCAGCGCGCCTGCTGTCGCGGCATCGCGCCGCACCTGGGCCGCAAGTCACCCGCGGGGCCGTGAATTGATATCTCGCCCAACGCTCGACGGCGAGCGCGCCCCCAGCGAGGTTTCCGCCTATGTCCTCAGTGCGATGCTGCTCGGTTCGGGGACAGCGCATCTCGTCATCCCGGCGAAATTCGACTGGATGGTTCCGGTCGAGCTGCCAGGCAGTCAACGGTTCTACACGTACGGTTCTGGGATAGTCGAGTTAGCAACAGGTGCACTGCTTTTGGCGCCGCGCACACGTCGGCTCGGCGCAACGGCCGCCGTCGCAACGTTTATCGGGGTTTTCCCGGCCAATTTGAACGGCGTCCGGCTTTGGTGGAACAAGCCATGGTGGATGCGGCTGGTTCCGATCCTGCGGCTCCCGATGCAGATTCCAATGATCAAGACGGCGCTCAAAGTCAGACGAACGCATTGAGGCGCACGTAGGTCCTGAGCCGCGGCTAGCCTGCTGACGGTATGTAGTGTGCTGCCGAGTTCCGCAGCTGCCAGATCTGATCGGGACAAAGTAGATTGACCGCGTACGAGACCAGGTAATTAGCGGCGAACTCGTCGCTAGGTGTCACGTCACTTCTCACGTCACTCATCACTCGAGCGTAGCTTTCGCCCTGAGCGACCTTGTCGCAGATTCGATGACCGTAGCCGACTGCGTCATTGTCCGGAAAGTCGTAATGCCGCCGAATAGCGACGTTGTAGAGATACTCCACCTCCGGCGCCGGGGCGGCATGCGCCCGCGATGTTAACGCCGGCGGCGCTAGCCCGACGGCAACCGCAGCGAATAGCAACGCGACGACCGACACACGACGTGCCATTTCCCGACTTGCTTTCCGACTACTGCGGCGGATTGGCCGGCGGCGGATAAGTGCCTCGCAGGATCCACGGGAACCAATTGAGTCCGAATTCGAGTTCGTCGCTGGCGTCATAGTCGGGGCTGGGATCCAGTGGGACATTCTCTTGGCGCGTCCCCGCAGGCGGAAGCCCGAGTGGTGTTCCGAGCGATGCGTTGTCGACGGGTTTTTGCGGCTGCCCGTACACTGCCACCACAACTGTGCGATCCAGACTGTTTTCCGACCACACCCCCATTTGTGTGTTGGCACAATTGGACATGACCGCGAAAGAGGATGGGTTGTAGAGCCATTGGTTCATCAGTTCGACGCCGCTGATCGCGTTCGCTGGATTGATTGCCACCGTTTCCGCCACGATCCCGCGGTAGCCCGCCGCGTTGGCCCGGTCTTGGGGACGGGACCCGTCGGACCCGACATCACTGTCGAGGTTGCGGTTGTTCAGGACGTCAAGCGTGTGCCATTGGGCGGCCAGTTGCAGCTGCGGATTGATTCTGACGTCGTTGGTGCAACCTTGTTGGTGCTGAACGGTATAGACATTGGCGACCACGCTGCCGTTCAGTCGCTGGTTGTCTGCCTGTGCGGTGGGGGTGCCCAACGAGGCGCCGCCAGCGACGGCAACCAGAACAGCGAAAGCCAATGGCCGATAATGCATGTCGGTCTCCTCCGCCTGCTAGATCGGATCAAACCCAGCGATCAGCCATCGGCCCCCGACATTGTCGAGGGCGACCCGCACCCGTGACGCCGTGTTGCTTGGCGTGTCGTGGCCGATGGTGATGGTTTGATCGGCGAAGACTAAAACCACGGCGTGGTTGTGCGACGCCGACACGGTTGCTGCGGCCGGAACCGTTGCTACCGCGGCGATCTGCTGCTGTTTGGAGCCGGGGATCACGACGTCGTGCACCAGCTTCATGTAGGAGTCCTTGAACGCTCCGGTCAGACGCCCCTCGGCCGCGCCGAGGTCGCGGTCTACGGTGTCGGGCCGATACGACAACATCGCGATCGTGCTGTCGATCGCCGCCTGCCTGGCATCGACAGCTGCCAGCTGCGCGGCGTGAGTCGACCCGTCGAGCCACTTCAGATAGCCGGTACCCATCGCGAGTAGCAGCACTAGCGCGGGCAGCAGAGCGTAGGCCAGGAGACGGAAGCGGCGCCGCTCGCCACCCTTTTCTAGCGGTGTTGCCTGCTCGTCGGCGAGATGCGGGTCGGCCGGTGATTCCTCGGCCTCGACTGCGTCCAACTCGACAATCGCATCGGTTTCGCTGCCTGACCGTTCCTTAACGGCAGCGCCCTTTCCAGGCGTCGTCATGGAACGAACTCAACGTTGGAAACCTTGGCGACCGCGCCGACCTTCTGGACGGAGATACGCATCCGCCACGCGCGGGGTGCCGCCGACGGCGCCGCCGCGGTGGTGGTGTTGACGTTCACCGCGACCAAGACCCGCGCCTCGTCACCGCGCTCGGACTCGATGCCCGCGTCGGTGATGGTGCCGTCCGACTTCGCCTGCGCCTGTTTGACCACCTCGATGAACGGTCTTGAGCGCTTGTCGAAGTCGTCGTAAAAGGTGCCGGTCGACGAATCCAGAATGCGCTGGACGTCCGCCTCGGCACGGGTGTAATCGATCGTCGTGAGATTCAGCGCGCCCTGTCGGGCCACCGCGAGGAACAGTCTGCTCTGCTCTTGGGACCGGTGGGACTGGTACGCGCCATATCCCAGCCAGCCTGCCACCCCGCCAAGAGCGATGAGCGCCACCACACTGACCGCGACTGCCAGTCGGGCACCAGAGCGTGGCGATTCCATACTGTCGGTGCTTTCATCCGGTTCAGCGACATCCTCGATGTCGTCTGCCGCGGAAAGCGTTTCGTCGACAGGGGACCCGCCCAGGTCCTCGTCAGCGCCGCCGGCGTCGACTGCCATGTCTGCTCCTTCGGCGAAATCCAGCATCGCCGGAACCGGTTGTGCGGGGCCCCAACCGGTTCGCGCTTCATTCGAGTCGACCCAAGGCCGACTGGCGATGGATCCGAGTCTGCAGGCGGTGCCCACCCCTGTCAATAGATTCAACTTAATTAATAATGATTAATTGCGGACATGCCATGGTGCCGGCGCGACTGATGACGGATGATGAAGGTGATGACAACCGATCCCCCAGCCTTACGTAGAACTGACTGGGAGCCTCGCCTCGCCCGTCGGTACCCCACGCGGCCCGAACAAGCCGCCGACCAGTTGGCCACGCTGGCCGCATCCTTGGTGCCCGGGCAGCGATTGGGCACCAAGGACGACCTTCGTGCCTCCTGCGGCGTTTCGGTCGGCACATTCAACGAGGCACTGCGGATGGTTCAGGCGCGCGGACTCATCACGGTGCGATCCGGCCCGGGCGGCGGTTTGTTCGCGAGCCGTCAATCGCCGATGGTGCGCCTCGGTAACTCGATGCTGTCACTGAGCGACGACGCAGCGTCGGTGGCCGAGGCGGTGCGGCTACGCGACGCACTGGATCCCCTGTTGATCGAAGACGTTATCGAGCACGCGTCGGCCCATGACGTTGCCGCGCTACGCGCGAAACTGGATCAGATGAAGGTCGCCGCTGCCGCCGCCGACAGCACAACGTTCATGCGGACGAGCTGGGACCTGCACGCCCGGATCGCGGAAATCAGCCCCAGCGCGATTCTGCGATCCTTATACCTAAATCTGTTGGAAATCATCGACTCTCACCTGTTGGCCGCGCAGCCACCCGATGAGCAGCCATTGCCCGATTACTTCGAAAGCGGATATCGGCTGCATGCGGATCTGGTCGATGCTATCGCCGATCACAATCCGCAGGCGTTGCAAATCATCAAAGAGCACAACACATGGACGGCCGATTTATCGGCGCTGAGCGACGCACGCTCGGCGCACATCAGCCAATAGCCGGTCTCACCGCATTCCAGCCGCGCCGCCGTGCGGCGAGTCGCTTCGGTCCGCGTCGTCGCGATAAGCATCCAGCGCAGTGCGGGCGGTCTGTTCGTTTCGGGCGAGGTGGTCATAGATCGCCTGGGATGCCACGTCAGGATCGCGCTTGCGAAATGCGGCAACGAGATGCGCGTGGGCTTGCTCGCGGCGTTCGTGCTCGTGCGGGTCGACGTCGAGCAGGCCGAAGCCGATGCGCACATATCGTTCCGCGGCACGCCACAGCATGGTGAGTACGCGGATGTCCCAATCAGTGGCCGCCGGTGACAGCAGCGTGAGATGGAACTGGACATGGCTGTCGTATATGGCGTCCATACCCAGGCTTTCGTCGCCGAACTCAGCCACCCCCCGCTCCAGACGGTCGAGTTGATCCACCGTCAGCAGCAAGCAGGAACGGCGCGCCAGTTCAGGCTCTACTTCCCGACGCAACCGGTAGATGGCATGCAGATCGTCGAGATCAAGCGGCGCAACCATCGTGCTGCGCCCCGGTCGGATGACGACCAGGCCTTCGCTTTCCAGGCTGCGCAGCGCCTCTCGAACCGGGATGAAGCTCACGTTCAGCATCCCGGCGATCTCGCGCAGCGAGAACCGCCGTCCAGGCGCCAACGTCCCGGACAGGATCGCCCGCCGCAACTCGTCGGTCACCTGAGCGGCCACCGAGCGCGATGAAACCGGCCGTAGCTCAGCCACCTTCCACCGCCCTCTCGAGCACCCATACGACACCAACCGACGAGCTCGGCCGCTCAGCAGTACTGATATTAACTATCCGTGGCCGCCAACACCCGCGGCACCCTTCAGATGGGCGCGTGCGACGGTCATTCCGTGGGATAACTGCAGTTCAAGCCCCGACCGACCGCTCACAGTCTGCCGAGTTAACTTCGCCTGAACCCGCTCTTGCTGTTATCACATATAGTCTCTACCATCTGTCCTACGCCACGGCGTCGGGAATGCAACATCAGGCGAGGCGGCCCGTGATACCCGCGTCCAGACCGGGACCGCCATCCACCGGATCGGAGGGTTTACACCGTGACCACCGTCGTTGATATTCCGAGAAGCCCGAGCCGATACGACGCGGCAATACCGTCGCAGGCACAAATCCTCGAACGGGTACGCGCAATTGCACCGCTGCTGGAAAAGAACGCCGCAGACGGCGAAGCCGCGGGTCGTGTGATGGAGGAGTCCATCACCGCAGTCACCGATGCCGGCGCCTTCAAGATCGCGCAGCCGCGTCGGTACGGCGGCTACGAAACCTCGGTTCGCACCATGCTCGAGGTGTCGTCGGCTGTCGCCGAGGCGGACGGCGGCACGGCCTGGGTAGTCGCCTCCTGCAACGCATCCGCGTGGCTTACAGGCTTGTTCCCCGAACAGGCCCAAGACGACGTCTGGGCCGGCACCCCGACGGCGAAGTTGTCCGGCGTGCTCGCTGCGACCGCGGAAGCACTGCAGGTCGACGGAGGTGTCCGAGTTACCGGCCGTTGGCACTACAACACCGGCTCCTGGCATGCCCAGTGGGCGGTCCTGGGCATCCCGATCACAGATATTGACGGCGAAATCGTCGACCAAGGACTGGCCCTGATCCCGCGCCACGACCTCCAGTTCGAAGAAACCTGGTTCGCGGCGGGAATGAGATCGGCCGGCTCAAATAGTTTGACCGCCGACGACGTCTTCGTCCCGAGACATCGCATCCTGTCGTTGCCCATGGCAATCCACGGCATCTACGGAACCGAACACACCGACTCACCGCTGTATCGTTCGGCGCTAGTGCCGGTCCAGGCGCTCGCGCTCGCCGGCCCGCAATTAGGACTCGGCCGCAAAGCCCTGCAGCTCGTCACAGAGCAAGCCTGCGCAAAGCCGATTTCCTACACCTATTACGCCGCCCAATCTGACTCGGTGGGGTTCCAACTTCAACTCGCCGAGGCGGCCATGCTGATCGACACCGCGCACCTGCACGCTTACCGCGCTGCCGATGACATCGACTCTGCCGCCCGCCGCGGCGAGTATCCCGATACGCGCGCCCGCGCCAGGGCCCGCGCCGACGCCGCGTGGGCGCTGGACAATGTCACCAAGGCCATCAATATTCTCATCTCCGCATACGGCGCCGGTTCATTTGCCGAAACCAATCCGCTGCAACGAATCTGGCGTGATTCGGCGGTCGCCGCGCGAAATCCGGTGACGCTGCCGATGCCGAACTACGAAATCTACGGTAAGGCCCTTCTTGGCCGCGATGACCAGATCACCCCGTTCATCTAGGTGACAGGTTCATCTAAGTGAAAAAAGCAGAGGCGGGAGACGCCCTATGAGCACTTCGACGGAGTCCTGCCTCATTTGCGGAATGGAGTCCAACGACCACGAGTCGGTGATATTCCGAGATGACTTGTGGGCAGCCGAGATCGGGCCCGGCATGGAGGTCCCGGGCTGGTTCGTCTTGCGGACAAGGCGTCACGCTGAATTGATCACCGGACTTCATGACGCCGAGGTGGACGGGCTGGGTCGCCGGCTGCGCGCTCTGGTTGGCGCGGTAGCTGCGGTGACTGGGGCAGCGGCGACCTATCAGTTCGTCTTCTTGGAGAATCACCGCCATTACCATGCGCTCGTCGCCGCGCGCGGCGAGCACGTACCCGCCGATCGCCGTGGCGGCAACCTCCTCAAACTTCTTGACGAAGGCCACCGCGATCTCGCGGCGTGTCAGGCGATCGTTCCGCAGGTGCGCGCCGCCTATCACCGCATCGTTGACCGCGAGCAAGAAACAACTTCGACGCAGCGAGGATGATCATGCAGCAACTCAGCGTGGTGGTCGAGGGGCGAACCGTCTCTGGATTTCTACACAGCCCTGCCAAGTCCAGCGCGACCAACCCGGTGCTGATCGCCCTGCACGGTGGCACATACACCGGCGAATACTTCTGTATTGCAGGTGGTGCGGCCGGGTCGTTCGTTGACATCGCAATCCGTAACGGCTTTTCGGTGTTGCGCATCGACCGGCCCGGCTACGCGGGAAGTGACCTGCTGCCCGAGGCCGAGAACACCTTCGCCCGGCAAGCCGAGCTAATCGAGGCGGCAATCGCGACGATGCTCGACGACCGCCGCGGTCTCTCGGCAGTTCTCGTAGGGCAATCCATCGGCGGAATCGTTGCGCTGGAAGTCGCTGCTCGACAGCCTAAGTGGCTCATAGGAGTCGCCGTCAGCGGCATGGGTGCGCGTATCCCTGCCGGGGGTGCGGCTGAACAACTCGCCGCTATTCCGCTCACCGGGGTGGTCGACCTTCCGGTCGAGGAACGCGAACCACTCTGGTACGGGCCACCATCGAGCGTCACCGACGATGCCGTCGCGGCCGCGCGGTCCTCGTTCGCCCCCGCACCCATGGTCGAGCTGAAGGCCGCTCCCCAATGGGCGGCGCAACGCCTCGATGATGTGGGCGCAGCGATCGCGGTCCCCGTTCACCACACTCTCGGCGAATTTGACGCCCTATGGGACACGTCGCCCGACGCTCGGGAACTGTTTCTGTCCAAGTTCAACCCGGCGCTGACCGTCCGCTCCGAATTCATGCCGGGCGTCGGGCACTGCATCGATCACCACCGGGCCGGCGCCGCAATGCATTACACCCAGCTAGCCTTCGCCCATCAATGCATGGTCCATCAAACGGCGGCCCAGCACTAGTTCTTCGCCGCGAAACTGTATTCCGCTACACGTTTCGCGAGTAGCGCTGTCGCCAGTCGCATTCTCGCGGCGGCGCTAGTTGCCCGTCGGCGGCACCAACATCGACTGCCACGTCTGGTGCTTCGGCGCGGTTTGGGACAAATTGGACTGGTTGTACATGCGCCCGTCGGGGCCGATGTAGTTGCCGGTCAACGGGTCATACTCGGCCGCGGCGATCGGCGGGGGGTCCGTCGCGGCCGCTGGCGCGCCGGGCGCCGGCGCTGCCCCCGGCGGAAGCTGCGGGACGTCTTGACCCGACAAGGTGGCGTTGGGGTCGCCTTTCCAGTTGTAGCCGTCGTTGAGCGGCACATACTGCTCATCGCTCTCGCACATCTTCACCGTCGGGGCGCGCTTGCCCGGAACGGTCAGACACGGGTAGTTGCGGGCACCCCGAATGTTGAACGGCGAGTCCTGCGGCACCCGGCAATACAGGTCGCCGGGCGGGCGGTCGGGGTAGTCCTCAAAGGAGGGCGACCGCCGCTGCTGGGGAGGCAGAAACCCGGTGGCGCACGTCGGGGGCAGATTCAAGTTGAGGTGGAAGTCGAGGTACAGGCCCCGGTAACTCTGTTTGGTGTTCAGGTTGCCCATCTGGGTGCCCTGCTCGACGGCGACGGCCTGCGGAAGCAGCACCAGCAATTGCTCAAGGGCGGGCTGGTAGGTGAGGGCGACTTGGCCGATGCTGGCCAGGTTGGCCAGCAGCAGCGGCAGAGTGGGCTGTAGCCGCTGGAACAGTTGGCGGCCCTCGTCGGCGGCGGCGGCACCGTTGTGCAGAATCCCGGCGACCGCAGCATCGTGGGATCGCAGCTGGCCGGTGATGGTGGCCAGGTGCGCCGCCCACGCCTGGATGGCGTCCGGTGTCGTCGCTTGTGAGTCCAGCACCGGCGCCGATCCGTCGATCAGCGTGATCAGCGAGTCGAGGTTGGTGTCGGCGTCCACCGCAATTTGGGTGGATCCCTTCACCAGCCGCGACAGGTCGGGGCCCAAACCACCAACAGCGGTGTAGCTTTCGTCGATGGCGGTCTTCAAATTGCCCCGGGGGATGGCCGTCAGACCGCGGTTCGTGGCGTTGAGCAGCGAGTCGAAGTCGGGTGGGGCCGAGGTGTCGCCGACGGCGATCACGTCGCCATCCTTCAGCGGCGCCGCACCGTCGGCGCGTGGCAACAGCTCGACGAATTGCTCGCCGATCGCCGATTGGCTGTGGATCTCGGCGCGCAGGTCCGAGGGAATGCTGAAGTCCGATTTCAGGGACAGCACCGCCCGCGCCCCGGTCCGGGTCAGGTCCACGCTTTCGACCTCACCGACCTGTGTGCCGCGGTAGGTGACATTGGCCTTCGGATACAGTCCGGCGGCCTGGTGCAGCTCGAGGGTGACGGTGTATCGGCCGACGCCGAACAGCAATACCGGCGCGTCGATGTAGTGGAAGATCATCACGGCGCCGGCCGTCACCGCGATCACCGATGAATACCGCCAACTGGGCTTTGATCCGCCGGTCCAGCCGCACGTCATCGTCCCTGATCGTGTGTGGTACGGGATTGCCAGTGGGTTCCCGGATGTGACGGGGCTGGGCAATTGACCGATGGTGCGGCCCCACTGCAGCTCCAGCTCGGTCAGGTTGCCTTCCCATCTGGTCCCGGTGAAGAACGCCGTGTCGAGGCGGCTCAACGTCAGGTCGATGACCATGGTGATGTTCACCGCGTCGCCGCGGACGAATTTGGTGATGTTCTCCTTCGGGAAGGGGTAGGTGGACAGCAAGCTCAGCGAGCGGGTCAGGGCCGGCCCGGCGTTGGCGAGGGAATCAAACACGGGTCCAATGTCTTTGAGCTCCTGAACCAGAGCGTCCTTGGTTTGGTTGGCCGAGTCGGCGGCAAGCGCGCTGAACTTGCCGAGTCTGTCGAACGCGGTGACGAGATTGTCTCGTTGCTCCGTGAGCACGGCCAGCGCATCGGGGATGGTGCGCAATGCGGTATCCAGCACCGGGGTCTGTTGGGCGAATTGACCGGCGAGGTCGTTGATGCTCTGGGTGGCCGCGAGCAGGTCTTCTTTTTGTTCGTTGAGGTGGCCGATGAATTCGTCGAGCCGCTTGATCAGGTTGCGAAGGTCGTTTTCTCGCCCGGCGAACGCCGTGCTGAACGCCTTGGTGATGTCCTGAATCTGGCCCAGCCCACCGCCGTTGAGCACCATCGACGCGACCGACAAAGTCTGCTCCGTGGTCGGGTAGGCGCCCGCCCGCGACAGTGGAATCAACGACCCGTTCTGCAGACGCCCGTGCGGCGGCTGATCGGTGGGCGGGGCCAACTCGACGTGCAGCGTTCCCAGGATGCTGGTCTGCCCGATCTTGGCGCTGGCATTGGCGGGCAGATCGACATCGCCGTTGAGCCGCATGGTGACCAGCGCGTGCCAGCCCTGACGCTGGATTTTGGTGACCGCGCCGACTGTCACATCCCCGACCCGCACTCGCGAGTTGGGTTCGATGTTGGTGACGTCCGGTAGCTCTGCCTGCACCTGGTAGGACCCCGGCCCGTTGCCTTCGGTGCCCGGCAGCGGTAACGAGTTCACGCCACGCCATTCACATCCGGTGAGGCCGGCCAGCGCTACCGCAAGTACCAGGCCGGCACCGCTGCGGCGCAGTGTGTTTCGCATCATTGGCCACCGCCGGGGGGCATCATCATGCCAGACAGACCCGCGGCCGGATTTGTCGCGACCGGCGCTTCGGCCGCGGGCGACGGAGTCGGCGGCGGCGCCGGGAGCGAATCGGGCGGCGGCGCACTCGGCGGGGGCGCCGGGCGGTAGTCCGGTCGCATCCAGTCCTCACTGTAGGTGACCTCGTTGGGCCGGGCCGCAGCGTTGACGAACGGATTGACCCCTATCGGAAGGGAGTTGTACTGGCGGTTCTTGATGATCGGCGCCAAATACTGCACGCAAAGCTTTGCCGCTTGCTGGCTGTTGAGCCGTGAGGCGGCCTGAATTGCACCGCACAGGAAGGTGATCGGATTGGCGAAGTTGTTCAGCCCGAGCATCCCGGTGATCGAGCCGTGGGCCGGCTCATAGATGTTGGTGAAGTTCTGCAACGCGTTGGGCATCACATGCAGGGTCTGTTTGATGTCGTCGAGACTGTCAACGAGCGCCTTTGAGAACGACGTCAATTTGTCCGACGTGGTGCCCAGAGCCTCGCGGTTGTCGGCGACGAATCCGGTCACGTCCTTGACGGCGGCATTGAAGTCCTCCACCGCGTGCGCAACCTCGTCGGGATCGTTGGCCAACAGCGACGTCACCGCGGCGAGATTGGTGTTGAGCTGCGCCATCAGATCGGCGCTGTCACGAAGGGCCGCAACCAGAGTCGAGAGGTTCTTGACGGAGGCAAAGATGTCGGTGCTGTGATCGCCGAGCGCCGATACCGCCTGAGACAACTTGATGACCGTGTCACGGATCTTGGCGCCCTGTCCGCGCAGGTTGTCGGCGGCGGCGTTGATGGTGGCGCCCAGCGGGCTGACTTCACCGGGTTGGGTCGGCTGCAGGCTTTCGGTGAGTTTCTCCAGCTGCTTGCGGAAGTCGTCGAACTCCACCGGCACCGCGGTGCGACTCTGCGGGATCACCGCTCCGTTGGCCAGGGTCGGGCCGCCGGTATAGGCAGGGGTCAGCTGCACGGCGCGCGACGTGATCAACTTCGGGGACACGATGACCGCGTTGACGTTCGCGGGCACCCGGTATTTGGCGTTGACGGAGAAGGTGACTTTGGCCCGCTGCGGCTGGGGCTCGATCGTGTCGATCCGCCCCACCTTCACGCCGAGGATGACGACATCGTCGCCGGCGTAGATCGCGTTGCTGTTGTCGAAGTAGGCGACGACGGAGATCTTGTTGATCCTCGATTGGGACCGCGCCAGCGCGGCGCCGCCGCCCAGCAGCACGAGCACCAGCGCGATCGCCAGCACAGACCTGGCCCTGCGCGCGGTCACCGGCCCTGCCCCTCGGGCACGTCGCTCGGTGCTATCGGTGTGGGTGTGGCCGGCGGCCCGGGCAGCGGCGGGCCCGGGGGTGGGCCGCCCGGCGGCGGCGCCGGCAACGGCGGGCGGTACGGGTAGCGCGGATCACCCGGCACTCCGGTGATCGCGTCCGGCAGATTGAGGTTCGGTGGCCCACCCTGCCCGGTGCGCGGATACGGCACCGGCAATGGGGGGGTACCCGGCTGGCCGGTCTGCGGATCGGTGCGCTGCGACGGCAACAGCACATTCGGGTCCAGACCCAGATCGGAAAACGCCGCATCGACGAACGGTTGCACGAATTGGCCCGGCAGCAGGTTGGGAACATAGGCCTGGAAGAACGGGCCCGACGACACCGACTCACCCAGTGAGATCGCGTAGGAGTTGAGCAGTTTGATCGACTTCTGGATGCGCTCTTTACGGTTGTCGACGATCGTCAGCACCCCGTTGAGCTTGTCCAGCGCCGGTCGCAGCTGCGCACGATTGTCGGCGACGAATCCGGTCAGCTGTTTGGACAACGCGGAGATGGCGCCGGAGATGTCATCCAACGCCGCGCTCTGGGTTTGCAGTTGCGCCAGAAACGCGTTGGTGTTGACGACCAGGTCGACAATCTGATCGCTGCGCTTGGCCAGCACGCCGGTGACCTTGTTGGCGTTGGCAAGCAGATTGCGCAACTCGGCATCGCGGTCGTTGAGTATTTGCGAGAACCGGGCCACCCCTTCGACAGCCACCTTGAAATCCGGTGGGGTGTCCTGGAATGTCTCCGCGAGCGTGGACAGTGACTGGTTCACCTGATCGGTGTTGAGTCCGTGGATGGTGTCGGCCAGATCGCCCAAAGCGTCGGGCAACTGGTAGGCCGGAGTGGTGCGGTCCACCGGAATGGGGTCCCGGAGTTCACCGTCGCCGCGCGGCGTGATCTCCAGTACCTTCACGCCGAGCAGGCTTCTTGCCTTGATTGCGGCCTCCGTGCGATCACCGAGGTGCACGTCCTTGCCGACGTCGAACTTGACCAGCACGCGGGCGCCGTCGAGTTCAACTGCGGTCACCGCGCCGACCTGGAAACCCGACACCTGCACCCGCGCACCGGAATCCAGCCCGCTGGATTCGGCGAAGTAGGCGGAATACTCGTGCTTTGTACGCGGTGAAGATCGGCAGCTTCTGGTATTCCAGTGCGGCCAGCACAATCCCGGCGGTGGCAACCATCCCGATCACGCCGATGACGGTGAGGTTGCGTTCGGCGAACGGCTTCATTTGGGCGCACACCGCCCAGTGCTCTGGCCGGCGAGCTTCACATACACCGGTTGGCCACCCTTGCCGTTGACTTTCAGCACCGCATCGCACAGATAGAAGGTGAAGAAGTCGCCGTACATCCCTTGCCGGGACAGCGCCTGATACGCCTCGGGCAGCGTGTTGAGCAGGTCGTCGACGTAGTCGTGGTCGGCCAACACGATGCTGTTGGTGCGATCGGATTGGGCGACGGTGTTCGCAAACGGCGGCCGGGCCTGTTGCAGAAGGTCGGCCACGGTGCGGGCCGCGGCATCGCCGTACGCGACGGCGTTGGTGATGTCGCTTTTGTGCGCGGCCAGGCGCCGCGTGAGTTCGGCCAACGAGGCGACCGTCTTATCCACCTGGCCGCTTTGCTTGCCGAGTGTGCCCAACACCTTGTTGAGGTTGACGATCACCTGCCCGATCACCGCCTCGCGGTCGGCGAGGGTGTCGGTCACCGCGGCTGTTTGCGCCAGAAAGGAGCTGACCGCCGCGCCCTGACCCTGAAACGCCGCAATGAGCTGCCCGGTTAAAGCGTTGACCTGCACGGGGTCCAGCGCCCGAAACAGCGGCCGGAAGCCGCCGATCAAAGCGTCAAGGTCCAGCGCCGGCGCGGTTCTGTCCACCGGGATGGTCTGGCCCGCAGTCAGGCGCGCCGTGGACCCGGGCCCGTCTTGGAGCTCCATGTAGCGATCGCCGATGACATTGTCGTAGCGGATGAGCGCCTTGCTGCCCCCGGTCAGCACCACCGCGTCATCGATGGAGAACCGCACGACCACGATGTTGTCGCGCCGTATCGAGATGTGTTTGACCTGGCCGACTTCCACACCGGCGATGCGTACGAAGTTGCCCGCTTTCAGCCCGCTGATGTTGGTGAACTCGGCGTTGTAGGCCTGTTCCGGCTGAAACCGCAGCTGGCCGAATACAGCAAAGAGACCGAACATCACGATGCTGCAGACCACGACGAAGATGGTTAGGCGCCACAACGCGCCGATGGTGTTGTCCCTCATCGGCGCTGCGTCTCTGGATGGTTGTTGACGGTCATGGTGAGGGCCCCGCCGGGGCTGGGGGTGGCGCGGGCGGCGGCGCCCCGGGCGGGGGCGGGTAGAGCGGTGTGCCGTCCGCGCCGTACAGCGGCGCCCCGTAGGGGGGCGCGCCCGGATAGGGAATCGGTCCGATCGCCGGCGGCCCGACTCCATGGAAGCTCGGGGGTTGGGGCACCCCACGCGTTTCCGGGAAGAAGTTCACCCACCAGGGGTGTCCGATGCCGGGGTTGGTCCGGATGTCCTCTCCGGTGCCCCAGCCGGTGTTGGTGACCAATTGGCGTAGCGGAAAGTTCTTGGAGACATCGGGCAGCGAACCGCAGCCGGGTTTGCCGCCAGGACCGCCCTTGGCGGCCACGATCGGCAGGTTGTCGGGATACCGATACAGGTCGGCGCCGAACATAAAGGCGTCGTCGATGACGATGGTTCGGCCATCGCCGCCGGCGGCGTCGTAGGCGCCGTTGTCCAGCGACCATTTCGCACCCAGCAACAGGCACGTGAATTCGGGGTTGTATTTCGACAGCAGATCGGTCGTCGGCTCGAGTACGTTGATCGCCTTGACCAGATTGGCCCGGCTCGGGACGAGCAGGTCGATCCCGGATTGCGAGAGACCAATCGTGGACAGCAGCAACGCATCCAGGTCGGCGGAGTGCGCGGTGACCGTCGCGCTGCTCACGCTGGCCGCGTCGAAGGTGCTCAGAAGGCTATGCGCGGCAACGCTATAGGCGTCGCCGGCACCCTGCAGCGACCGCCAGTCGTGCTGCACGGTTCCCATCCGCGGGTTCAGTGCCGCCAGCACATCGTTGGCGGCGGTGGTGGCCTCCCCGATCCGTTGCCCCCGACCGCGTACCGCGTCAGCGAAAGCCGTCAACACCGCATTCAATTTGGGCGGGTCGACCTGATGCAGAACGTCGACAAGGCTCTGAAAGACCGTGTTGACCTCGGTGCTGACGTTCCGGGATACCAGCACCGCGCCGGCGGAAATGTGCTGAGGGCTCGGATCTTCGGGGTAGGTCAGATCGACGTACTTGGCGCCAAAGGCGGTGCTGGCACGGATCTGCGCCTGCGCGTTGGCGGGGATGTAACCGATCTGGTCGGGAAACAACTCCAGGTGCAGGCGGGCCAGGTTGCGGCCGCCGTCGACACCGGAGACGCGACCTACCTGCACACCGCGCATCTTGACCTTGGCGCCTGGCTCCATCACCAGCCCGGCGCGCTCGGAGGTGACTGTGACGGGCACATACGTCGTCAAGGTGCCCGCGAATATGGCCGAACAGAGCCACATCGCTCCGCCCACGACAACAACCAGAACCGCGGTCCACCACGCCGGGTGGATTCGGTGGCGCTCTGTGCTCAAGTCCATCGGGCTAGCCGGATAGGTGGAAATTGCCGGTCTGGCCATAGATGGCAAGGGACAGAAACACAATCAACGCCGACGAAGACACCAACGACGTGCGCACCGCGCGACCCACGGCCTCGCCCACACCGGCCGGCCCACCGGACGCGGTGAACCCGTAATAGGTATGGACGAGCATGATGACGAGGGCCATCGCGACGGCCAACACGAATGACCAGACCAGATCAATGGGATACAAGAACGTGTTGAAGTAGTGGTCGTACACGCCGGGCGACTGACCGTAAACGACGGTCGTGGAAAGCTTCGCCGACAAGGAACGCGGAGATCGCCGCAACGCAGTACAGCGGCACCACGACAAGGACCCCGGCGACCACCCTGGTCGATGCGAGGTAGGCGATCGTGCGGATACCCATCACTTCCAAGGCGTCGATTTCCTCGTTGATACGCATCGCACCCAATTGCGCGGTCGCCCCGGCGCCGATCGTGGCGGCCAGCGCTACCCCCGCCGTCAACGGGGCGGCCAGCCGGACGTTGAAGTACGCCGATGCGAACCCGGTCAGTGCCTCGACGCCGATATCGGACAACTGGTTGTAGCCGGCCACCGACACCAGCGCCCCGGTCGTCATGGTCAAGAACCCGACAATTGCCACCGTCCCGCCGATCACCGCAAGCGCGCCGGTACCCAGCCCCATTTGCGCAATCAGGCGAACCAACTCGGATCTGTACGAGCGGAACACATCACCGATGTAGCGCAGCGTCTTGGCGTAGAACAGGGTTTGGAGGCCGACCCTGGTCCAGCCGGTACCCCATCGTTTCAGCGCAGCCGACGAGCGCGGCAGCCGCGCCGCCGACGACAGTCACACGACCACCTTCACGCCGACCGCGGTGGCAACGATATTGATCGCGAACAGCGCCACGAAGGTGTAGACCACGGTTTCGTTGACCGCGTTGCCGACACCGGCCGGGCCGCCCTCGACCGAAAGCCCCTTGTAGCAAGCGATCAACCCGGCCGCCAGCCCGAACAACGCGGCTTTGATCACCGCCACGACCACGTCAGCCGCGTGCGTGAGTACGGTCATCCCCGCTCCGTACGCCCCCGGTGTCACGTGCTGCACGAACACCGAAAAGAAGAAGCCGCCGACCAACCCGACCACGATCACGACCGCCGAGAGCAAGTATTGCGACCAACGTCGCGGCCAGCACTCGCGGCACGACGAGCGCCTGAATCGGGTTGATGCCCATCACCCGCATGGCGTCGACTTCTTCCCGGATCGTCCGTGCCCCGAGGTCGGCGCACATCGCGGTCGCGCCCGCGCCGGCGACCACCAAGACCGTCACAATCGGACCGATCTGGGTCACCGTGGCGAACGCCGCGGTCGTCCCGCTGAAATCTGCCGCTCCAAACTCCAGCAGCAGGATGTTGAACGTGAACACGACCAGCACCGAATACGGGATGGCCAGCATCACCGTCGGCAGCAGCGACACCCGCGCCACAAACCAGGCCTGGCGCACGAACTCACGCCAGGCGAACGGTCGTCTTGGTAGCAGGACCAGGACATCGAGGCCCATCGCGAAAAGGCCACCCACGGCCGCAGCCGGCTTCCATGCCGGCACCGCCACGGTCACGCCGACGCTCCACGGGTTCGCTCGCAGTGCCCGACTCCATCGACCGCAAAAAGACACCCCCGCTCGGCCATCTGGCGAACCCTTCCTACCTCAATTCACCATGCTGAATCAGCATGGTCTCAGTAGTCTGTGGCGACTCGGCGCCGCGTGTCAATAGATTCAGCATATTGAACATGGTGAATGTGCGGGCCGCACCCGGGGTGCACCGTGGCTAACATGCGAGTGGAACGCCGTGCACCTCCTCGTCTTCCGTTCGAGCCGGAGATTTAAGCTCTACCGACCACGGGTACGTGCCATGCGCGCGCCCGCCGAATCACGGCGACCGAGGGGCGTTCTGCCAGTTCAGCGGCTTCCGAGGCCAGAAAGGCCAACCATGTTGGATGCTTGTGCGAGTAGCGGGAACTGACCATGGCCACCGTTAACACGATCAAGGACGCGGCCGTCGAACGAACCGGCCTGGATGAGTTCGGCGACGACTCATTCGAAGATGGTCTGGCGGTCCTGTTGACGTCACTGCGCGACGAAGCCCGGCTCAACGCCCGCGGCGAGGCGTTCATCTACGACCGCATCACCGGGTACCTGGGACAGCGCCTGCAAGTCGAAGACTGGTACCGACGCCACCCCGAGATCGGCGACGAGTCGATCCTCGCGCCGGTGATCGGCCTCGGGCTGCCCCGCACCGGATCGACGGCGCTATCGATGCTGCTGGCGCAAGATCCCGCCGTCCGATATCTGCGACGGTGGGAATCGTCGCAACCCTGCCCACCACCGTCCACCGTGCAGGGCGTCGACCCCCGCATCCCGCCCGACAAAGGCGAGATGTTGGGCACCCGCTATCACGTGCCCGCCGACACCCACGGCCCGATGGAATGTCACGAGCTGATGGCCCTGGACTTCAAATCGCACATCTTCCAGTCGTTCGCTCAGATACCGACCTATTCCACCTGGCTCGTCGAAAAGGCAGACCTCGAACCCACGCTCGCCTATCAGCGCAAAGTGATGAAGCTGCTGCAATGGGGTGAACCCACTAAAGAGTGGCGGCTCAAATGCCCGTCGCATGTGCTCTGGCTCGACGCGGTCGACGCCGCCTTCCCGGACGCCCGTTACGTGATGACCCACCGCGATCCCACCGATGTCATCCTCTCGGTCGCCGACCTATACGCCGACATCGTCGGCTCCTTCACCGACCACATCGATCGCCCCTACATCGGCCGGCTCAACGTCGAGCACTGGACACTGGGCATGGACCGGGCGCTCGAATTCCGCGCACGCGGAGCAGAAAAACGCTTCTATGACATCGACTTCCGCGCGATGCAGGCCGACCCCATCGGCGAGGTCACCGGCTTGTACGGCTGGCTCGCCGAGCCGGTAACCGACGAGTTTGAACAAAGAATGCAGAGCTGGTGGACCCTGGCCGCGGCAGAGCGTGAACCCAGCTCACGCGCCGACCCCGTCGAGTTCGGCATCCACTTCGACGCGGTGCGACCCCGATTCGCCCGCTATGTCGAGCACGCCAACCGCTGGACCAATCACTCCGCTCGCTAACCGACAGGACGAAAATGTCGATTGATCTCACCGGCGGGATCGACCCGTCCCGCGAATACATGTTCGCCCAGCGCCCCGAGAACCCGGAAATGCGTGACTCCGTGAGCTTCTGGACCGTGGACCACCGCGGACAACTCGGCCTGCCGCGCATCGGGGTTGAGGCCGTGGCCGCGAATTGGGACAACCACGAAGCGCAGATCAACATCGCCTTCCCTGACGGCCGGGTGTATCGGCTTCGTGCCAACGGCCCATCGGTGCCCCCTGAGTCGCTCGACGGCGAGTCGCCTGTATTGGGTGGCGCCGGCTTGGTCTTCCGCTGTGTCGAGCCGTTCGAAACCTGGACCATGAGTTACGAAGGCAAGGCCGCGCAGACGTCGTCGGCGGACCTCGCCGCCGGCAGGACCGACGGGCCACTCGTCGATGTCGCATTCCACGTCGAGGCGAAAATGGCGGTACCACCGTGGATTCAGGGCGCGCTTCAGCGGGACGCGCGCGACACGATCAAGAACTCCGTCGAGGGTGCTCTGATGGGCGGCCCTCGGTACGAACAACTCTTTCGGGCAACCGGCACGGTGACCATCGCCGCTGACACTCAGGACTTCAAAGGAAGTGGCCTGCGGATACGGCGGCAGGGTGTGCGAAAGCTTGCCGGTTTCTGGGGCCACGCCTGGCAGTCCGCGCTGTTCCCCAGCGGAAAGGCATTCGGCTACATCGCCTATCCGCCGCGCCCCGACGGCCAGCCGACGTTCAATGAGGGCTACGTCTTCACCGGCGACGGAGAGCTGATCCCCGCGCGCGCAGTGCAGGCGCCATGGCTGACCCGGCTACAGGCACTCGGCGAGGACGTATCGGTAGTTCTCGAAACTGCCGACGGCACAGTGCACATCGAGGGCGAGACGGTGTACTCCACCCACGACATCCACCACAACGACAAGACCTTTTCGGTGCAAGCGATGAAACAAGAGAACGCGAACTTCCCGGCGCTGCAGCAGGCCGGCGTGCGCTACCGGTGGGACGGCGAACAGACCTACGGCATGCTCGAGCGTTCCAACCCGCTCGAGAAGATCGACCTCGGTAACTGAACTACGGCGATCGCAGGATGACGATCGCGTTGTCGATCTTCTTGAATTTGTCGAATGTGTCTGCGGGAACGCCGAAGACGGCGGACAACACCCGGGGTGGAAGCCTGCTGAGGGACTCACCTATGCCGATGTTGTCTTTGGCTTCGGGCGCACTGGTGTTCTGGATGATCACTATTTTCATGTCGTCCGGGCCGCGGTTCTCAAAATAGTGAAAGGAACCCTGGGGTGCGAACACAAGGTCGCCGACATGTTGGTCGAAATTCTCGTGGTTGCCGTTCCCGTCGATGACGACCCAAGTCGCGACTCCACTGGTGACCAGGTTGATCTCCCACGCGCTGGGATGCCAGTGCGGCTCGCGGATACCTCCGGGTTGCAATGTGAGCAGCACGACGCTGGCCTCTTGACCTTTGAGTATCGGAAAAGTGTCCTCGCTCGCCTGCTGGAAAGACCCCCCGTCATACGTAGTGGAGGGCTGAGCGCCGAGATGGAACAGGTGCGATTGCGACGTGATCGTCTCGGAGGGTAGGCGGGGATTACCAAAGCGCGCCGCATCATCCGTCGTCATTGGCTCGTCCTTACCAGTGCGAAAGCTGGGAGTGCCATCGGAGATAACACGGTCAACGCCTACGCCGGTCGCGGCGGCGGCGCCGGCGAGGCCCGCTCCACCCAAGACCTTGCGTCGATTAATCGACATCCTCAGAATTTACCGCTGCGGTCGAGACGGGTCTAGAGCTCAGCGGGGGTGGTGCGGGACGATACTGCCAGGATGATGTGCAACGAATTCGCAGCGACTCAAGTGGTGCTCAGGGAACGCGAAGCACGTGACCGTTGCTGGTGGACTGAAATGGCAGATTGCTTTCACGACGAGTCCACCGTCACGATCAGCTGGTTTCAGGGTTCGGGCAGCGATTTCGTTGCGCAGTCCAAGGCGATGACCGAACGCGGCGTGTCGTCGCGTCATCGTCTGGGGCCGCCGACGGTCCGGATCCACTCCGACCGCGGCGTGGTGATCCTGCCCGCGGTCGTCGAAACTTATCCGAGCGTCGATGGTGAGGCCTGCGTGTTGAACGCATATTGCCGGCTCCTGTACCGCGTAATAAAGGCAGGCGGCGGGTGGAAGGTCGCGGCAATAGAGGTCGTGTACGAGCGCGACGAACTTCGCCCGCTGGCGCCCGGGGCGCGCATCACCGTCGATGATGCGGAGCTGGCCGGCCTGCGTGCTCCGTATCGGTTCGTGGCGTGGACGATGAGCAAGGCGGGTGTCACCATCAGCCAGGAGCTGCCAGGAGACGATCGCCCGGCCGTGGTCGACGCACTACACGTCGACGCTTTCAACTGGGCTGGGATTCCGTGGCCCGGCGACAGCCCGACAGCGTCCCACACGATGCCCTAGGGGTTAAATCCCGCTAGACTATATTCTTTATGAGCCCTGAACAGAGCCCGGCGGCGGTGCTGGCCCCCAGAAGCCGGCTACGTTCGGTCGCCGGACCCCAGTCCGCGGTGGACCGAGTGACCGCCGAAATCCGGCGGGGTGTCCTCAACGGCACGCTAGCGGCAGGATCGAGTTTCTCAATCGCGGATCTGAGCGCTCAACTGGGCGTCAGTCACATACCCGTCCGCGAATCGCTGCGCCGGCTGGAAGCGCAAGGCCTCATCGAATTGAGGCCGGGCCGCAGCGCGATGGTCAACCCACTGGATCGCGACGAACTGCGCGCCATCTATCGACTCCGTCAGGACATCGAGCCCAGCGTGGCAGCCCGGGCATGCCCGCTGTTGACGGACGACGACCTGCAAGAGGCCGAACGTCTACTCGCTGAGCACGTCCGGGGCGATCGCGCTACCGATACGTTGTGGGAAGTGCACCGCGAGTTCCATCTGGCGCTCCTTCGACCGGCGTTGACGCCGTGGGACCTCCGCATTTTGGATCAACTCTGGCATGCCAGCGATCGCTACACCCGCGTGTTGTTCGAAAGCTACGAACTCGACGACGACGAGCGGAAACGCCGCGAAGTCGCGCACCGAGCCATCATCGACGCCGCCCGGTCGCGCTCCGGCCTGGAACTGAAGCGGGCCATCACCGAGCACCTGGTCGAGAACGAAGTCGCCTGCTTGGAGTGGCTGGCGGCACTGGGTACGAGGGACTGAGTCGCCCGGCGAGTGCAGGCTCCGGCGAGCCGCGCCAGCGTTTAGACCGACCCGGAAGCCCGGGATCGACTTCGCCCGGCAATGAATATATCGTATCTAGTACGATACATCCTGAGCCCCTGGCGAGACTGCTGACGTGCCAGCCCGACCACATGGGAGGAATTGCAGTGCTGTCGACAGTCCAGTTCGTGGAAGTCGCCCGGCAATGAGGTTCGCCAACATCGATGGGCGCGCCTGCATCGCGATAGGTGCCCAGTATTTCGATATCGCCCAGGCCAGCGGTGGCCGCTTCAGCGGCGACGTGCAGGCAACGTACGCAGGCTGGTCCGACCTCGTTGCCTGGTACACATCGGATTTCGACCCCAAGGGGCTAACCCCGGTCAAGGGGCGGCTGGGCGCGCCGGCACCCGCGCCTTCACAGGCGTTCGGTATCGGCGTGAATTACGCCGATCATGCGCAGGAGGCAGCCTTTGCGCTTCCCAAGGCGCCGTTGGTGTTTCCGAAATTCGCGTCGTGCATTGTCTCCCCCGAGCAGCGGCTGCCGCTCGACGCCGACACCGTCGATTGGGAGGTCGAGCTGGTGGTGGTCATCGGGCGTACGGCGCGCCGCATCACTAAGGAGGAAGCGTGGGGCTACGTCGCCGGGTTGACAGTGGGCCAAGACATCAGCGATCGGGCCCTGCAGTTCGCCGATCCGGCGAACCCACAGTTCGGGCTCGCAAAATCTAAGTACGGATACGGTCCGATCGGCCCCGTGCTCGTCACACCCGACGAATTCAACGATCCCGACAACTTGGCGATTAGCTGCTCTCTCAATGGCGAAATGGTGCAGCAGTCGCACACCAGCAAGCTGATTTTCAATGTCGCGGCTTTGGTGTCGTATCTGTCCACTGTGGTTACACTGCGTCCCGGCGATCTCATCTTCACCGGCACGCCGTCGGGAGTGGGAGTGGCTCGCACTCCCCCGCGCTACCTGGTCGACGGCGACACCCTGGTGAGCTCCATCGAGGGAATCGGCAGCATCGTCACAACCGCGGCGCGAGACGACACCACGTGATGAATCGCCAGCCCGCCGAATCCCCGCCAACGCCTGTGGGACATCACGATGCGCTCGAAGAGGTCGCCCAGCAGGTGCTGTGGCTCTCCACCGCCATCATTCATCACGCAAACCGCGTGCGGCCCAACCCCACTGGGCTAAAGGTCGGTGGCCACCAGGCCTCCTGCGCTTCAATGGTCTCGATCATGACGTCGCTGTGGTTTGAACAACTTCAAGCAGGCGATCGCGTGTCGGTGAAACCCCACGCATCGCCTGTACTGCATGCGATCAACTACCTGCTGGGCACGCTCGACGAGAAGTACCTGACCACGCTGCGCGAGTTCGGGGGCTTGCAAAGCTACCCGAGCCGGTCGAAGGATCCCGATCCGGTCGACTACTCGACCGGATCGGTGGGTATTGGTGCCACCGCGCCGATCTGGGGGGCCATCGCCAGGCGCTACGTGGACACCACGTTCGGTAGCACCGGCACCGGCCGGCAGTACTCCCTCGTGGGGGACGCCGAGCTCGACGAAGGCGCGGTGTGGGAAGCGATCCTGGACCCGTCGGTGCAGGAGCTCGGCGAAATCGTCTGGATCGTCGACATGAACCGTCAATCGCTCGACCGAGTGGTTCCCAATATCGCCGCGGGGCGACTCGAGACGATGTTCTCGGCCGCCGGTTGGCAGGTGATCACGGTGCGGTTCGGAAGACTTCTCGAGGAGCTGTTCACCCGCCCGGGCGGAGACGCGCTGCGGCGCCGGATCCTGGATATGCCCAACCCCGAGTATCAGCGCCTGCTTCGATGCAATGCCGAAGGCGTGCGGACCCGCCTGCCCGGGGACGGCCCCGACGCCGATGCCGTCGGTCAACTGATCGCCGAACTGGATGACCAGACACTGGTTCGGGCGATCAGCAATCTCGGTGGCCACGACCTGGACAGTCTGCGCTCGGCGTACACCCAGATTGACGACACCCGCCCGACGATCATCATCGCCTACACCATCAAGGGTTACGGGCTTCCCACACAAGGACATCCGCAGAACCACTCCTCTCTGCTGACGAACGAACAGTTCGCCGATTTCTCGGTCGCCCTGGCCAAGGATCCCGACCAGCCCTGGTCTCGATTCGACATCGCGACCGCGCCCGGCAGGTTATGCCAGAGCACGGCCGAGCGCCTGGTCCGGGCCCAGCACGTCAGCGCGCCCGCCCCCGCGGTGCCTATCGATCTGGGCCGCACGCCAGCGGCCGTGTCGACTACACAGGCGGCGCTGGGCCGGGCACTGCTGGATCTCACGCGCGAAGCACCGGAGGTGGCCAAGCGCGTCGTAACCGTCAGCCCAGATGTCAGCTCCACCACCAATCTCGCTGGCTGGCTCAACAAGGTCGGGGTCTGGTCGCCCGACGAACGGCGCAACTGGTTCGATGACGACAGCGAGACCATCATGCATTGGCGCGAGAAACCAACCGGCCAGCACATGGAGTTGGGAATCGCCGAAACCAATCTGGTGGGGCTGATCGGCGAACTCGGTGCAACGTGGAGCCGGTGGGGTCAGCCGCTGTATCCGATTGGCGTGCTCTACGACCCGTTCGTCGAGAGAGCCCTCGAACCGTGGTCTTACGGGATTTACGCCGGTGGTCAATCGATCCTGGTGGGCACCCCGTCCGGAGTGACCCTGGCAGCCGAGGGCGGCGCACATCAGTCGATCAAGACTCCCTCGATAGGCCTGGAGCAGCCCGGATGCACAAGCTATGAGCCGGCTTTCGCCATCGAGGTTGAATGGACACTGCTCAGCTGCATCTCGCGACTCGGCCGGCCCGACGGAGGATCGTCTTATCTTCGGCTGTCCACCCGACCTGTCCAGCAAGAGCTCGCTGCGGTTCCGACAGATACCGCCGCGCGTGAGCGGCGCCGCCGCCATGTTGTGGCCGGCGCCTATACCTTGCGATCCTGTGCGGAACCGGCCGTCGCCGTCGTCGCGGTCGGTGCGTTGGTTACCGAGGCGCTCGAGGCGGCAGATCGCCTGGCGCAAATCGGGATTCCTGCGGAAGTGATTTGCGTGACCAGCCCCGGGTTGTTATTTAAGGCATGCCAAGCGCGACAGGGTCTGGGCGACGCGCCTTCCTGGATCCTCGATCAAGTTTTCCCAGCCAACCGCGCCGCCCCGATGGTCACCGTGCTCGACGGTCATCCGCACGCTTTGGCATTCTTGGCGACCATCAACCAAGTTCACTCAAAATCCTTGGGCGTCAGCCGCTTCGGGCAGGTCGGATCGCTGGCAGCGGTGTACCGCTACCACGGTATCGATACCGACAGCATCGTGGGCGCCGCGCTGGATCTGGTGAATTGAGAAGCATCGCGCAACCACACTTCAGGAGCTCAAAGTGATCCTCGTGACCGCCGCTAACGGCAACCAAGGCAAGCGGTTGATTCCTCAGCTGATTGCCGCGGAATTACCAGTGCGAGCGTGTGTTTCGACGCAGGCCTCCGCGGACCAGCTGCGGCGGCTGGGGGTTACGGAGGTCGTCGTCGGCGATATCTGTGACCCGGCGGTGGCATCGGATGCCGTGCGCGGAGTGGACAAGATTTACCACGTGGGTCCCACCGCACACCCCAACGAGCGCCAGATGGGAATTTCGCTGGTGGATGCCGCCCGGGCAGCAGGAGTGCGACACTTCGTCATGAGTTCGGTGCTGCACGCCATCGTGACCGATCTGGTGCAGCACGAGATCAAACGAGATATCGAAGAACATCTGGTGTCATCCGGGCTGGGATTCACGATTCTGCAGCCGACGAATTACATGCTGCCCCTCAAACTTCGGCGTGTCTTCACCGAGGGAATCTTCGAGATGAACTGGGCGCTGGACCGTTACCAATCCCTGGTAGATCTTGGGGACGTCACCGAGGTCGCTTGCGCGGTGCTCACCGACAGCGCAAGGCATGACGGGGCGACCTACGAACTGGTGAGCCCCGGCCGCTACAACGCCCACGATCTAGGCGACATCATCGCCGGTGTGCTGGGACGCCCAATCGAAGTACGCCAAGTCAATGTCGACGACTACATGGAAGCTTGGTTCGGCAAGGACCTCGACTCCGAGAAGTACCGGCATCAAAGCAACGTCATGCGTGCCATCTCCACGTACTACAGCCACCATGACTTCGTCGGGAACCCCAACGTGTTGACGTGGTTGCTCGGCCGCGCCCCAACGACATTCGCAGAGTTCGTGAGCGCACAGCGAGACGCGTTCAGCGGATCCACCGAAAGGAAATAGATGAAGCTCGACGGAAACACGATCCTGATCACCGGCGGCAGCAGCGGTATCGGGCGGGGCCTGGCCGAGCATTTCCATCGTCGCGGAAACGAGGTCATCATCGCCGGGCGCCGGGCGTCGGCCCTGGACGAGGTGGTGGACGCCAATCCGGGTATGCACGCGGTGGTTCTCGATGTCTCCGAGCCGGAGAGCATTCGCAAGGTCGTCCCTGAGCTGATCGCGCAGTATCCGACGCTGAATGTGGTCGTCAACAACGCCGGCATTCAGTTCGCCGATGATGTCGGCCAGCCTCTCGACGAAGAGCAGGTCACCTCCACCATTGCGACGAACTTGCTTGGGCCCCTGCGGCTGAACTCGGCACTGATCACCCACCTGCGCCGGCAACCGGTCGCGACCATCATCAACGTCACCTCGATGCTGGGTTATGCGCCACTGGCGACCACGGCGCTCTACTCACTCAGCAAGGCCGCGATGCGCTCGTACACCTTGTCGTTGCGCTACCAACTGCGCGACTCCTCGGTCGCGGTGGTGGACCTTTCACCGCCCTACGTCGAGAGCAATTTGATGCCGAGAAACCGCACGGACCCGCGGGCAATGCCGCTCAAGGATTATCTCGACGAGGTCATGCCCTTGCTCGCCACCGACGCACCCGAGGTGCTCGTCGAGCGCGCCAAGGTCCGCGCCGACGCGCAGCGCCCTAACGAAGTGACCGTCACGCACCAGTTCAACGACATGTTCCATAGCGTCTGAGTAGCGTCAGGCACTGGCCTTTACCCGGGCCTTGAGCGCAGCCAGCTGCGCGGCGGAGTAGTGAGTGCCCGCTCTGACCACGGCGTTGATCCGGTGCAGGTTTTCGACGTCGTCGAGGGGGTTGGCGTCCAGCACCACCAGGTCGGCGTTGCGCCCGGGCTCGACCGTACCCATGGTGTCCTCTCGCCCTAGATATTGCGCGGGATTGATGGTGCTCATCTGGAGGATCTTCAGCGGTGAGAAGCCCGCCTTCGCCAGTTCGCCGAACTCCTGGCGCAGGGTCAAGCCGGGCGCCATCATGGACCCGCCATCCGTCCCCGTCATCATCCGAACCCCACTGTCGGCGAAGAGTTTTGCCAGACTCAGCTGGCGCGGATAGAGGTCTCGGTAAGTCTTTTGCGCCTCGGCGGGAAGTGCCAGGAACTTCGCGGTCACCGTGCGCCATCTCTTGATGTTCTTGGCCGGCAGATACGCCAACGATTCGTCGCTTTCATATTCCGGCGCCCCGGCGTACTGCATGCTGCGCAGCCGAACCAGCGTCGGCACCTGCCAGGTGCCGTGTCTGGCGAGTTCCGCCGCCACGGCGGCGGCCTTGTCCGCGCTGTAGGTGTCCAACGCACGCTGAATGCGGGCGACGTCGATGGGATCGGAGAACGCGGCGGGGTTGACCAACAGACTCTGCATCCGCCAGGTGACGATGCGTTCGAGCAGGGGAATCTTGATGGGCGGCCCCTTGATCACCGGTCTCGCGTAGCCCTCCGAGCGCAACTCGTCGTCGATAGTGGAACACGCCGTCCATAGCGGCGAGCCCGGCCCGAGATGCTCGACGGACCGGAACCCGGCTTGCGATGCCGCCACGATGTCGACGCCCTCTTGCAGGTGACCAAGGATCGGAATCCCGACGGCAACAGCTTCTTCGACCGCCGCCATGAAGACGTCGGGACCCGCCATGACCATCTTCACGAAGTCGGCACCTTGGTCGTGCTGGCGCCGGATCTCGGCGGCAACAGCCTTACTCGATCCGGAATTGAGCGGGGTGAGAACGGTTCCGGGCGTCTCAAGCAGAGCCGGCGCCGCCGGCCCGATCGGCAACGTGTTGTCGCGTCGCCTCTTCAACAGCGCCGGCGAACCCGACATCTGCCGAAAGCCCGTGACACCTTCGGCGAGCATCAGGGCCAGGCTCGCCGAGGGATCAGCGAGATTCAACGCGTGCGAATGCATGTCGTTGTAGCCCGGCACGATGAATCTTCCCGCCGCATCGATGCGTTCCGTCGCCGGGTCCTCGCGCGGCAGCGTCGCGCGGGGATACCTCGACAATGCGGCCATCTCGTATCCGGACACTGACGTTGGCGGCGATGCTGCCGTCACGGGGATCGACAATTGTGCCGCCGTCGAGAAGCAGCGTGCGGGTCGATCCGGAGTCGACCGCAGCCTTCCGTTTACTCGCGCCCGTTGCCCATTCCCAGTGCACCGTTGCGCCGGCTGAACAGGCTTGGACCTGACATGGGCTGCTGGTACGCGCAGCAAGGACACCCGGCTGACTGCATCGCTTGACCTACTTTCGTGTTTCAGACACGGCCGGAGACCGTTCGCATGAGCGCCTCCGGGTCGGATGTTGTTGTGCCGCGCCACGCGACGTGTTGATCGGGCCGGACCAACGTGAGCGGGGCCCCGAATAGCTGTTCGGTCAAATGGCAGTCCAGTTCAACGGCTGTCAGCGGAATTCGCAGGCTTGCAGCGGTTTCGACGAGCTGCCGACCAGCTGGGAGGTTTACCTGACCGACCAGACTGTACTCACCGCCCAACGCGTCGTAGAGCGAGCGATGACCGGCAAGCCACCGATGCGGCAGCCTGCTACCTGGCGCGGCGTTCGGAACGTAGACGCCAGGTTCGTGAGTCGCGCTGCCAGACTCTGCCACGACGTTGTCACCGAACACTATTGGTGAATCGGCATAGGAGGTTCCGAGGACGAGGTCCAGGCTGTGAAACTCCACGCCCTTGGTGCGCTGGGTAGCAGAGGCCACTATTGGTAGCGCGGTTGCGAATTCGTCATCGCTGCCCATGAGGCGCGGGTCGGCGAGCTCGGGGCCGAGGGTGGACATGTTCCTGGTGGCCACCGATATCGTCTCCATTGCGACCGGCCTCCGCTCGCGCTCATAACTGTCCAAAAGCGCATTCGCACCCCACCCGTTGAGCACCGCGCCGAGTTTCCAACCGATGTTGACGGCATCACCGATGCCCGTGTTGAATCCGTGGCCTCCCCACGGAGGGTTCTGGTGCGCCGCGTCGCCCGCCAGGAAGACTCGACCGGATCGGAACGTGTTGGATACCTGCATCCGCGCCCGCCACGGATCGGTGGCGAGTACCTCGACCGCGACGGGTTCGGTCCCATCGCCAATCAGGTTGTGTACCAATCGCGCCGGATCGACGGCGCCTTCTTCCGCGCCGACGCCCATGATGACGCACCACCACTCGTCGACCAGATTCAACCGGCCTACCAGGCCCGGTTGGCCGGGGTTTAGCACCCAGTAGTGCACGGCGTCGCCCAAACGCATCCGGGCTGCCAGCGACTCGGCACGAAAGACGACATTGAAATTCGGGCGCTCGTCGGCGCTGCCTTCATATTCGGCTCCGATAGCCTCGCGCACCGCGCTGCGGGACCCGTCGCATCCGACGAGAAACTCGGAATGAATCGTGATGGGGTTGCCGAAGTCGTCGACGACGGTGGCGACGACCCCATCGTCATCCTGGGTCAGTTCGACGAACCGGTGGCCGACCAGCAATTCCGCCTCGGGGAGTTCGGATACCCTGTCGCGCATGATGGACTCGATCAACGGCTGCGGGGCCTGCTGGCCGCCTTCTGCCACCAAGTCGTCGTCGACAAGATCCAGCCCGAGGCAGCGGTCGAAGCGCGTTACTTCGCGCCCTAAAAGGGTTGTGCAGAAGACGACTTCATCAGACCAGGACTGCGGTATCGGCGCACGCCGCCGGACGGTGTCCGCGATCCCCCAGCGGCGGAAATGCTCCATCGTCCGCGTCGACGTCGTCTTTGCGCGCGGCCTGAGCCAGGACACGTCAGCGCGTGGCTCGACCACGATGCAGGCGACGCCGTGTTGAGCGAGTTCGATCGCAGTGCCCAGGCCGACGGGGCCGCCACCCACCACCAGCACCGGCGTGCGTCTGCGCCCGTCGGTGCCGGGGATCGGTTTCACCGTGCCGAAGGCCGCGAGCTGGTAGGCCGCACGGCACGACTCTCGTTCTTAGCGAGGGCCTTTCGGTCCTCCGGCCCGTTCGTCGCGTCGGTGCGGTAGGCATCCAGCGCCATCCGCGCAGCCTCTTCGTTGCGGGCGAGATGGTCGTAGATGGCTTGCGCCGCGAGATCGGGATCCCGCTTGCGAAAGGCCGCGATCAGATCCTCGTGGGCTTGTTCCCGTCGTTCATGCTCATGCGGGTCGTAGTCGAGCAGGCCGAACCCGATACGCACATACCGTTCCCCGGCCCGCCACAGCGTGGTGAGCACTCTGGTATCCCAACTGCTGGCCGCCGGCTCCAACAGCGCGAGGTGAAACTGAAGATGGCTGCTGTAAATGCCGTCCATGCCTAGGCTTTCATCGCCAAACTCACGCGCCTGCGCTTCGAGGCGATCGAGCTGATCAACCGTCAACAATAAGCAGGACCGGCGGGCGAGCTCGGGCTCGAGGATGCGGCGCAGTCGGTAGATGGCGTGCAAGTCGTCAAGATCGAGTGGAGCAACGACTGCGCTTCGTCCAGGCCGGATGAGGACGAGTCCTTCTCCTTCAAGACTTCGTAGTGCCTCGCGAACGGGGATGAAGCTCACGTCCAGCATCGTCGCGATCTCCCGCAGCGAGAACTCCTGCCCAGGGGCCAGCACACCGGACAGGATCGCCCGCCGCAGCTCCTCGGTAACCTGGGTGACGACCGAGCGGGACGAGATAGGCCGGATATCGGCGTTGGACGAGGTCAACAGCTGTCCTACTTCCTGATCGCAAGCTCCGCACTACCGCTCGAACGATAGCAACTATATATCGGTTTGTCGCTGGTCTAAACGCCGGTCCAAGCGGGTACCTCCCGGGCTAAATAGCTAATCAGAGCCCGATCACGGCCCCACTCGCAAGCGCAGACTGAGAGGACCTTGCTGTTATCACATATCGCTGTTAGCTTGTGTCCTACGCCACTGCCGCGCACCGAGGATGCGCGGCGGCGGCAGATGTGAGGAGAAGCCATGTCCGCGAGTCCCAAATTCGCCCACGTCGTCTTTCAAACCAGTCAGCCGGACCAGATGCGCGACTGGTACTGCGCCGTGCTTGACGGCCACGTCGTCTACCAGGACCAAGCCCTGTGCTTCATCACTTACGACGACGAGCACCATCGGGTGGCGCTACTGAGCCCTCCGAACAAGTTGCAGCGTAAACATCCGACCACCGCCAGCGTTCATCACGTGGCCTACACCTTTGCGAACATCGATGACCTCCTCGATCGCTACGTGCTACTGCGCGACCAGGAGATAACCCCAGCGGTTTGCATCGCCCACGGGGTAACGACATCGATCTACTACCAGGATCCCGACGCCAATTTCGTCGAGATGCAGATCGACAACTTCGCCACCCCCGCCGATGCCACCAACTACATGCTCGGTCCGGAATACGCGAACGACTCGGTCGGTCCAGCCTTCGATCCCGAAGCGATGCTCGCGGCCCGCCGCAGTGGTACCAGCGTCGAGGAACTCATCGGCCGCGCGTGGTCGCTGCAAGCGGGCTTGCCCGACCCGATGGCGATTCTTATCGGCGCCTGAAGCACACCAATCCGGCGACAGAGAGGCACGGAGAGATGACGACAGCGAGTGAAGTGATCGAATACTCCGAGATTCCGGCACGGGCGAAGAAGGTGCTGGAGGGATTCCTGCCTCCCGAAGACAAGATCGCCGCCCGGGTCGCCGAATTGGGCCAGGTGCCTGCGCGCCCATTCGACTCCGAAGGCGATCAGGAAGTGCTGGACGGGGTGACATTCACACACCACTTCGTCGATGCGCCCGGTGACGAGGAGACCATCCGGTTTCACTACGTCGAGGCCGGGCAGGGTGAGCCCATCGTGTTCCTGCACGGAATTCCCGACTCGTGGTTTCAGTGGCATCACCAGATGGCCGCGTTGTCCGCAACGCACCGCTGTATCGCGTTCGACTTAAAGGGATACGGCCAATCCGGCACCGCCGTCGGCGATTACCGTCACGAAGCTGCCGCTGCGCAACTGCTGGGCGCCATCGATCTCGCCGGTATCGACAAGTTCAACGTCGTGACCCACGACCGGGGCACCGTCCAAGCCGACTTCATCGTCGCCAAACACCCGGACCGGGTGTTGCGGTACGGACGGGGCGAGCAACACCTGTACCACTTCCATCCCGACCTGGCCCCGCAGGGCGCTCTGTTTGCCGACGCCCCCCACTCCGGGTTGATGGACGACCCTGCTCACTTCGTCACCTGGGTCTACACCTGGATCTGTAAGTACCGCGTGCCCGACGCCGAGATGCGCCGGACGATTCAGGAGTTCTCCTATCCCGACGTGAACCGGGCGGTGCCGCGTTACTTCAATTCGCAGTCGTTCAGACAGGAATGGCTGCGGCGCCGCAGAGAACTCCTGCCGGCATGGAAATGCCCGGTGATGATTATGAGGGCAGTGAACCGGGCGGTGCCGCGCTACTTCAATTCGCAGTCGTTCAGACAGGAATGGTTGCGACGCCGCAAGATCTCCTGCCGGCATGGAAATGCCCGGTGATGATCATCGAGGGCTACGACAGCAAGACTCAGCCGCGCGAATTCTACGAAAACTCACGTGAATACATTCCCAATGCGGCCAGCGTGGCTGTCGAGTACGTCGATGCTGGCCACTTCTGGTCGATGGAGCGGCCCGAAGCGGTCACGGCCCTGATCAGGAAATTGCTGGAGATGTAGCCTGCGGTTTACTTCTCGGGCAACTCGTCAGACCCGTGCGACGGCATTGCCGCGCAACTATCGGGATCACTTGAATCCCATTTGATTGCATTCGATGATGAAGAGTTCGCGCGGGGGGTCCGAGCCCTTGCGGTGCAGGTCCTGCCCCTCACTCGTTGCGTAGTACGCGTTCGACTCCGCTTTGATGCATCGATTGAGCTTCTGCTGGGGCGAGTTGTACCACCAATACCAGCATGCGACAACGATGAGGAGAACCATAAGGATGCGCACGGTATTTCGCTTCGTCAAACGACAACTCCGTCGGGGGCTCGAGGGCATGGCTCAGTTCTCCGTGTGACCGAATCCCGAGCTTGGCCAATACTTTACCGAGGTGGTACTGAGTCGTCCGAGGGCTTAGCAACAGTCGGGCTGTCACTCATCACACACTTTGCTTCGGCCGCGAGGTACCT
>CAWKKH010000017.1:0-19142 GCA_963850135.1 uncultured Actinomycetota bacterium
AGCCGCCGTAGGTGTCGGCCGCGAGCAGGGCGGCTTTGTAGCCGGCGACGTTGGCCTGCGAACTGAGCCCATCGACTGGGCCGCGCTAAGGGTCCGGGGTAGACCGTCCAGGCTGATCGCGGTCACCTTCGCGTCGGCCAGACTGCGGGCCAGGTGTGGATCGATGAGGGGCGCCAACAGCCCGATGAGGACCTGACCCGGGCGCAGCTGGCTGACGTCCGCCTCAGCGGGTGGGTGTATGCAGACGACGATGTCGGCCTGCGCGTACAGTTCGCGTCTGGTCACCAGGCGGGCGCCAGCGTCGGCGTAGTCGGTATCGGGGAACCACGCCGCGGCGCCCGCGCCCGCCTCGACGATCACCTGCTGCCCAGCGGTCTGCAGCCGGGCCGCGCCGTCTGGACTCAACGCGACCCGTCGCTCCCCGGGCGCCGTCTCAGCCACCGCGCCCACCGTAAGTGCGCTCATCTTGTCAACTTTCTCCGATCGCGGGTGGGTCAGAACTGGAAGACGATCCGGGCCGGCACCGTGCCGGCGAGGACTTCGGTGATCGACTCGTTCACCTCGTCGAGTTTTCGGTCGGTCGCGATGACCGTGGTCCGTCCGGCGGCATGCAGGTTGAACACATCGGCGAGATCGTTGCGGGTGCCGACGATGGAGCCGACGACGGTTTTGCCGTTGATGACGGTGTCGAAGATCGGCAGGCTCAACGCGCCGTTGTCAGCGGGCAACGCGACACAAACCAGTCGCCCGCCACGGCGCAGCGAGCGGTAGGCCTGATTGAAGGACGCCGGCGACGCGGCCAGCGCGACGGCGACATCCGCGCCTCCCAAGGCCTGGATCGCCTCGACCGGGTCGACGGTCATGGCGTTGACAACATGGTCGGCGCCCAGGTCGGTTGCCATCTGCAGTTTGTGTTCTTCGATGTCCACACCGATGGCGAACGCGCCTGCGATGCGGGCATATTGAAGCGCCAGGTGCCCAAGGCCTCCGATGCCGAAGATCGCGACCGTCTCCGCCGGGGTGACCCGGGCGACCTTGATTGCCTTGTAGGTGGTGACGCCGGCGCACGTCAACGGTGCAGCGTCGCGGGAGGACACCGCCCCGGGCACAGGTGTGGCGAAAGCGGCTGGTGCGAGGGCGTATTCGGCGAAGGTGCCATCCACGGAGTAGCCGGAATTTTCCTGTCTCTCGCACAGTGTCTCCCAGCCGCCGATGCAGTAACGGCATGCCCCGCAGGCGTAGCCCAGCCACGCGATGGCGACCCGATCACCGACGCTGCGGGTCGTGACGCCGGCGCCGAGTTTGTCGACGATGCCGACGCCCTCGTGGCCCGGGGTGAAGGGCAGGGTCGGCTGGACCGGCCAGTCGCCGCGCGCGGCGTGGATGTCGGTGTGGCACAGCCCGCTGGTCTCCATCCGGACCAGGACCTGACCCGGCCCGGGCTCGGGGATGGGCAGGTCACGGATCTGCAGGGGGGCGTGGAAGTCAGTGACGACGGCGGCCTTCATCGCGCGCTCCGATCGGTAGTCGTGGGCAACGGGGGACTGCTTGAGGGACAGCGGGTTTCAGAACAGGCCGAGTGGTTTGGTGCTGTAGCCGACCAGCAGATTTTTCATCTGGTTGTAGTGGTCGAGCATCATGAGATGGGTCTCGCGGTCGATGCCGGACATCTTGTAACCGCCGAACGCAGCCCCCGCGGGGTACTGGTGGTAGCGGTTGGTCCGCACCCGGCCGGCTTGATGCCGCGGCCCATTTTTTAGGCGAGGGCGCCGTCACGTGTCCACACCCCGGCGCCCGGTCCTTGTAGCGGGTGTCGTTGGCGATCGCCAATACCTCGGCGTCGATGAACTTCTCATACCGTGGCGCGACTTCGACGATGCTGCCCGGCTGACTGGGTGCGGCGTATTTCATGGCGTTTCTCTTCTGCCCTGGCATTAGATGGGGCACACCACCGATGGCCACGAGGTACGCCCCGCCGAGGGCCGATGGCTATTGCTCGCCACTCTCACTCAACGCCTACGGCGGCGCCCCGGTAAGGGTCGAAAGACCTTGAGTAGCGGTGAATCGCCCGGCGGGTGTGGCGAGCCGCCCATACAGTTCCGCGACGGCGGTATACCCCGCGTCGCGGGTCCAGGGCTCGATCAGGTGTACAAGGCATCGATGACTTGCTTGTTCTGTTCGGCCACTACGGAGCGTTTCACCTTCAGTGACGGTGTCAGTTCACCGCGTTCGATGGACAGATCGTGGTCGAGCAGCACCCACTTTTTGATGGTTTCCCATCGGTTGAGTCCGCCGTTGAGCTTGACCATGTACTCATCGATCATCTCCCCCACCGCCGGTGCGTTGACCAGCTCCGCGTAGGTCGCGCCGTCGAGTCCGTTCTCGGCTGCCCACCCCGACATCAGGTCGGCATCCAGGGCGATCAACGCCACACAGAAATTGCGGGCCTCCCCGAACACCAGGAACTGGCTCGCATAGGGACATATCGCCATGAACTTCGCCTCGATCGCCGGCGGGGCGATGTATTTGCCGCCGGAGGTCTTGAACATCTCCTTGATCCGGCCGGTGACGGTGAGGAACCCGTCGGCATCGATTGTGCCCAGGTCGCCGGTGCGCAGCCACCCGTCGCGGGTGAACGTCTTCGCCGTTTTGTCGGGCAGGTTGTGGTAGCCGTCCATCACACTGGCGCCGCGGATCTGGATTTCCCCGTCTTCGTCGTTGATGCGTATCGACGTGCCGTCCATGGGCGGGCCCACGGTGCCCAACTTGTACTGATCGGGCCGATTGACGCACGCCCCGGCCGCGGTCTCGGTCAGGCCGTAGCCTTCCAGGATCAGCAGGCCCGCGGCGTGGAACCACTCGGCGATGTCACGGTTCAACGGTGCCGCGCCGGAGATGAAAAACCGGATGCGCCCGCCGAACACCTCACGCACCTTGCTGAACACCAGGCGGTCGATCAGCCCGTACCGCAGCGACATCGGCAGTGGGACGGCGCGGCCGGCGCGCCGACGCCGGTCCACCTCCAGCCCCACGGTGAATGCCGCCGCGAACAGCCGGGCCCGCAGGCCCCCCTGGGCTTGCTGGGTGTTGACGATGCGGGCGTGAGCCTTTTCGAAGATGCGGGGCACGGCGCCCATGACCGTGGGTCTGACCACCGCCATGTTGTCGACGATCTTGTCGACGCGCCCGTCGATCGCGGTGACGAACCCGCACGCCAGCTGCGCGGTGATCAGGACCTTGCCGAACGCATGGGCCATCGGCAACCACAACAACTGCAGATCGTCCTCGCACACCAGGTTCGTCCCGACGGCCGCCGTCCCCTCATACACCCAGGCGGAATGCGGCAACCGCACCCCCTTGGGCGGTCCGGTGGTTCCCGAGGTGTAGATCAACGTCGCCAACTGCTGCGGGGTGATCGCGTCCGTTCGGGTCCGTACACCCGACGGATGCTCGAGCAGATACTTCCGCCCCGACTCGGCCAGGCCCGCCAGGGTGATCACCCAGTCGCCGTCGCCGGGGCCGTCGAACAGCACCACCTTGGTGAGGCTGGGCAGCTCGGAGCGGTGTTCGGTCAGCTTCGCCAGCTGCCCGGTGTCCTCGGCGAACACGACGCGGCATTGCGAGTCGGCCAGGATGTAGCCGATGCCGCCGGCGTTGGTGGTGGGATACACCGTGGTGGTGGCGGCCCCGGCGCACATGATCGCCAGATCGGCCAGGATCCACTCGTATCGCGTGCTCGACGCGATACCGACTCGCTGCTCGGGTTCGATGCCCAGCGCCAGCAGGCCGGCCGCCAGTGTCTCGACGCGGTCCGCGGTCTGCTGCCAGGTCGCCGAGACCCATTCGCCTGCAACGAGGTAGCGGAAGGCCTCTTTGTCCGCCGACTTCTGGACGCGGTCGAGAAACATCGACGCCACATTCGTTGCTGTGGTGGCTGTGGATGTGCGGTCGGCACTAATAGTCATTGGGGTCTTCCCGGCGTTCGTTACTCTCTGTCGCCAATCGGCGGCCGAGCGTCACGCGTACCACGAGGTCGGTAGTGCGCCGGTATGTGACGGGTTATCTGTCACGCGGAGTGCCGACGGCTATTGCTCGCAACTTTCACTCAACGCCTGGGGCCGCGCCGCGGTTAGGGCCGAAAGACCTTGACCAGCTGTGAATCGCCGTCGAATGTGCCCGAGCCGCTACGGTTACCAGGGGTCGTAGTCGGTGCTGTTGGCTTGTCGTAGTGCGCTGACGTACTCGCCGCGTTCGCCGATTCCTGAGATCAGTAGCGGCAGTTGGCCTCTTGCCCCCCACGGCAGACCTGCCCATAGACCTGCCGGCAAAACCGCGAAGTCGGTGGCGCCCTGACATATGCCTTGCGCGCTCGACTGCAGCTCGGCGGGAACGAGTCCGGAGATCCATGCCTTCCGACGCCGTCGGTGCATGCGGTGAACGGATACCTTTGCCGACTCGAGCGACCACGTGTCCTGTCAGCGCCCCGGGCCACGCACCGGCGGTGGCGGTGTCTTGGAGAACGAAGCAGCCGATAACACCCGTGCATTGCGGGTCAGCCGGCTGCTGGGCCGCCACCACGGCCGGGCATGATGACCACATATGTGCTCTCTGAGGCGCTCGCCGTCGCGCGATTTGCGATCGTACCGCCGACATTGACCGGCCCGCACTTCATCTGACGCGAATCAACAGTGGACGGCAACGGTCAGCCGGGAAATCGGACGGTGGTGCCGGGCATCAGTTGAACGACTCGACCACGGCATTCCACTTCGACTCCGGCAGCATCGCGTGGATCCACACTGATGATCGCCCCCCTTCCGCTCACCCGCAGGTGCAGGTGCAGACCGCGGTAGTGGAACGGGAATGCCAGCACGCCAAGTTTTTCCGGCCAGTGCGGGGAGATGATGAGGCGGTTGGACCGGGTCTCCAGCCCGGTGAAGCATCGCTGCATGAGGTCGACGCTGCCGGCCATGGCCGCCAGGTGAATGCCTTCGGACGTGGTGCCGCCCTGGATGTCGGAAACGTCGGACTTCAGCGCTTGTTGGAAGAACTCCAATGCGCGATCACGGTTGGCCCGGGCGAGCACCCAGGTATGCACCACGCCACTGAGCGTCGACCCGTGCGAGGTGCGCGCTAGGTAGTAGTCGACGGTCAAGGGGATCTGATCGGGCGTGAACCGGTAGCCGAGCCGGTCGAGTAACTCACGCAATTCATCCGACGACAGCAGGTAGAGCAGCATCAGCGCGTCGGCCTGCTTGGAGGCCTTGTAGCGGTTGATGTCGTCGCTCTCGGCCTCCAGGATGCGGTCCAGGCGTTGGATGTTGCCGTACTGCCGCCGGTAACGGTCCCAATCCAATTCGTCCAATTCGCCATATCCCTCGAACTGGCTGATGACGCCCTCGTGGAACGGGACGAACATGCGTCGGCTGACCTCATCCCAGTGCGCCAGTTCCTCATTATGCAGTCCGAGGGTCTCCAGTAGGTCGAGTCGGTTCGGCAGCGGCAGCAGACTCAGCGCGTCGAGGGCCCGCATGATCACCCAGACCGCCATCACGTTGGTGTACGCGTTGTTGTCGATGCCGTCGTAAGGCGCGGCGGGGTAGCCTGAGTGGAATTCATCGGGCCCGATGACGCCCCGGATGCTGTAGCGATCCCGTTCTTCGTCGTAGGTGGCCCTACTTACCCAGAAGCGTGCGATCTCGGCCAGCATCTCCGCGCCGTAGTCGATCAGGTAGGCGAGATCCCCGGTGACCTGATGAAACTTCCATGCACTATAGGCGACGGCGATGCCGATATGGTGCGCACGAGCGCTCGAGTCGGGGTTCCAGCGGCCGCTGCGCGGATTGAGGTGCAGGCGTTGGCTTTCCTCTCGTCCATCGCTGCCGGACTGCCACGGGAACATCGCACCGGAGTAGCCCGCCGCCGTGGCGGCGTGACGTGCCTCGGGCAGGCGCCGGTAGCGGTATCCGAGCAGCGACCGGGTGACCATGGGCAGCCGGAAGTTGAGTACCGGGAAGATGAACAGCTCGTCCCAGAAGATGTGCCCGCGATATGCCTCACCGTGCAGTCCGCGAGCAGGCACCCCGACGTCGAGGTCGGAACTGTTAGGGGAAACCGTCTGCAGCAGGTGCAGGAGATGCAGTCGCAGGATGCGCAATTCGTCTGTGAAGTCTTCGAATTCAATGGACAGGCGCTCCCACAGATGTGCCCAGTCGTTCACGTGCGCGTCGCGCAACTCGGCGAACCGGCCAAGTCGACTCAGCCAGCGCTCGGCATCGACAGCAGGTTCGGACGTCGCGACATCGCGGCCGGTGAAGAGGGTCACGATCTTCTCCACCGTCAGCGCGTCACCGACTGACACTCTGACGGCGATATCGTGACCGATTTCGGCTGCCTCGTCGACGAGGCGGTAGGTAGCGGGGACGGGAGTCCCGTCCCGCCACACGATGGTTCGCGCCGCCATGGCAATGGGAACGCGCGATTGAGTCGTCTGAACTGTCAGCAGCACAGAGTGGTCAGAGATCTCCCGCTTTTCCACCAACCCAAGATGATTGTTGGCCAAGTCCCGGTAGCGCTCGACCAGCGAGTTCGTGACGTTCCCGTCCAGCGTCGAGCGAATCTCGATCGTCCCTGACCAATCCTCTGCGACGATCGTCGTCTGCAGGGCACCGACGTGGGGCATGTGCATCGCGACGAATCGTTGCTGTGCGAGCGAACTGGTGCGTCCGGCGTCGTCACAGAAACGCACCTCCCTCGTCAGTACCGCGCCGCGAAGGTCGAGGGTCTGCCGGTAAGACAGCACCCTGACCGCATCGATGTCGAACCAGCTGCCGCCGTCGATCCGGAAGGTCAGGGCAAGCCAGTTGGGCAGGTTCACCAAACTCTCGTTGTCGATTGCGGTACCCGAAACTTCGTCGACAAGACGGTTGAATACCCCGGCGGCATAGGTGCCCGGATAGTGCACCTGGTCGGCCTTCGACTCGGGCGCGGCGCCCCTGGTGGCGAAGTAGCCATTTCCCAACGTACACAACGACTCACGAAGCTTCTCGCTCTGCGGATCATATCCCTCGAACTTGAAATCCCAAGCCTTGGCCGATGTCTGGTGTTTGTATTCCAGCCAATTCGACCCACGCTGGATGAAATCCCTCACCTGATAGGGACTCTGCAGACTGAAACGGGCAGCCGTCGTGCGGTCGCCATCCTCGTCGTGCCGCACAACAATCCCGATGCCGTCGAATTTGACTGCGTCGAAAGCGTCTTCGTCGGTGAGGTCGTCGCCGATGTAGATGGGCAGCAGGGAACCCGTAGCGTCGATGCGATCACGAATCCAGGCCAGCGTGGTCCCCTTGTCCCAGTCGATGTCAGGACGCAGCTCGACTACCTTACGACCGTTAGTCACCCTGAGGCCGTCTCGCTGTCCGAGCTTGTGCGTGGCAGAGACGATCTCGCCGACGTGCTCCGGTGCGACCTCGCGGAAATGGACCGCGACGGCGAAGTGCTTGTGTTCCACCCGTACTCCTGGAACCTCCGCCAGGCGCACATCTAACTCGGCCGCCGCACGCTCGAGCAGACGCGACCGCGGCGGCGGCCGCTTCGTTTCGGTGATAGGTGCCGTCCGGTTCCGTTAGCTCAAAGCCGTGGCTGCCCGCGTACCAGAGACCCGGTATCGGTACCCGGGTGCGGATATCGGCGAGGTCGCGGCCGCTCAGTATGGCGACGGGGCATTGCGACGCCAAGCTTTCCAGCGCCTTGGCCGCTCCGTCGACCAGGGTGGCGGCGCTGGGATCGGTAACGATGGGGGACAAGGTTCCGTCATAGTCGACAAACAACACCGGTTCTCGGGCGCCCAGAACACCGACTATCTGACCGTATGACTCCACCGCATCGGGGAGTTCCGACATCCGCCTATCACCCGTGCGGACGGCGACGTCGTCCAGGTCCGCAACCACGACGTCGGCGCCGCACCTCAAGTAGTTCGTCGGCATGCCCGGCGCGGTCGACGCCGATGACGAGTGCGAAACCGCCATCGTGGGCCGCCGCGACCCCGGCACCGGCGTCGTCGACGACGACAGACCGCTCCGGGCGCACACCGAGTCGGCGGGTGGCTTCGAGAGGGACGGCGGCAGGGCCTGCAGCCGTCGACGCAGACACCGAAAAGGTCATCAATCCCTGCGGATTTCAAGAGCTGTTGACCGCCCGGGCGCAACATGTAGACCGCCGTGGCGACCCCAACGTCCAGTAGCTTTCGCACTAGGTCGATCGTCGACTCGAACACCGGAACACCATCGATGTCGGTCAGCACAGCGTCGAGGTTGAAGATCACGGCGTCGTGGAAGCGCGGGTCGACGGTGATCGGCAGTGTCATGGCGATGTACTTGCTTGGGCGGGGAAACATATGTCTTCGGTTGCGGGCGGCTGTTCCCCGTCGTTGCGACTCGGCGGCGTCGATGTCTCTGGGGTTGGCGACCATCTCGAAAAACCGCTCGGCATCTTCACGGGTGCAGGGGGCGGTGCCGGGAGTCAGCAGCATGGCCGCACCGGCTGCGATGCCCAGCCGCACCGCCTTGTCGAGTTGCCAGCCGCGGGTAAGGCCCACGGTGATGCCGGCGGTCATGGCGTCGCCGGCGCCCACGCCGCTGCCGGAGGGCACCGCTACCGGCGAATAACGTTGGCTGCCAGTCGGTGTGGCAAGCAGAGCGCCCTTAGAACCGAGTGACACGACGACGCACTGAGCGCAGCCCCGGTCGACGAGTTCGTGGGCTGCGGCGAGCTGCTCGGACTCGGTGATGAGTGCTCGTCCGACACATTCACGGAGTTCTCGCACGCTCGGTTTAAGCAGAAACACGCCGGAAGTGATGTGTCGCAACCCAGCCCCGGAGGTGTCGAGAATGAGCCGCGCACCGCGCTCGCCGCAGATGTGGGCGACCCGCTGATAGAAGTCGGGCGGCACACCGGGCGGCAGACTGCCGCTCGCCACGACGAAGTCCGCAGATGCTGCCGCGGCGCCGAGTTTGTCGAGGCACTCGGTCTGCTCGGCATCGGTGAGCGCCGGACCTGGGAGCACGAACCGGTACTGCTGCCCGGTCGCGTTCTCGTCTACCGTGAAGCTTTCCCTGGTGGAGTGAGCCACGGCGATCCGCTGGACCGGCACCCCCGAGTCAGCGACAAGATCGGTCACCTTATCGCCTGCATGGCCGCCCGCCGGAAAGATCGCCGATACCGAAGCGCCGAGCACATGGGCGATTCGCGCGACGTTGATTCCGCCGCCGCCGGGATCGTAACGGGGCAGCCCGCATCGCATTTTGTCGGTCGGAATGACCCGGTCGGTGTGCGTTGTGATGTCGAGCGCCGGATTCATCGTCAGGGTCACGATTGTGGTTCCCGACCGCGTCGGTGTCTTCATTTCCATCGTTTCCGTTCTCTCGGGGCCGTAGTGAGCCACACCTGAATCCGACCAGTTGAGGGATCGCAGGCGGTAGGGACCGAAGTCCCGCGTCCGGGGGCAGTTCGTCGGCGCTGACCTCAGCGACCGTGATGCCGGGCCTCGTGGTGTGTCGGGGCCATTGGCCTTCGTGATGAGGACTCCGACGAGGGGGGCATGCGACGATGGGTTCGGACGGGCTACGAGTATCGTCGACGCGGCTAGCCTCTCAGGTCAACACACTTAGGCCGCCGATTCGCGGGCAACAATGACCGGCAGCGCGGGCCAATAGCACCACTGCCGCGCTGACAGAGCCCAACAGCATTCCGGCGAATCCGCCGCGGCCATGGCCACCGACCACCACGAGCTGGGCCTACTCGGATGTGTCCACGAGTGACGGGCCGGCTCATCGCGCACGACGGCCCGCTGAACAGGCACATCGGGGTAGCGTTCGCTCCAGCCCGCCAGGCGCTCGGCAAGTATCTCGTCCTCCACCGCCCTCAGTGCCGGCCAGCCGGGACCCGGGAAACTGACGATGGTAATCGAACACTCCAACCTCGGCCCACGCGTGCAAGGCGACCAGCCCTACCTTCCGGCGTGAGGCTTCATCGAATGCGATCGCGGTCGCCAACTCCGACTCCGGCGACCCGTCAATCCCTAACAGCACCGGGGCCTGCATGGCATCGGCATTCACCTGGACGCCATCATGGATGACTGCGACTGGACAATGCGCGTGATAGACCAGCCCGGAACTCACCGAGCCCAGATGACGGCCCCGCAACGTGCCGGTACCGAGGCAACCCACCACAACCAAGTCGGCATCTTTGGACATGTCGACTAGAGCGGGAACGGTAATACCAGAAGGCATTTCGCAGTCGATCTGTGCTATCCCCGCTCACAGCTTTCGGCCGCGATCTTGAGCGCTTCGTCAATCAGTTGTCGCCCTCGCTCGCGCTGCCCGCGCATCCACTTCGGGACCAATGACGATTCCAGCCATGTCCCCGCTGTCGCCGGAACAACATGCACCAAAGTCAGCGGAACATTGCGTAACTCGGCGTCGCGGGCGGCCCATTGGACGGCGAACTTAGAGCCAGGCGAGCCGTCGACGCCGACGACGACCCCCGGGTGTGTATTGAGTTTGGACACGAGATTCTCCTTATTTTCCTTACTAAGCCGGACGAATTGGTTCAACGGTGTCCAGTCATTAGGTATGGGTCACTAACCCGATGGTCCTAGGGCCGCGAGTGGCGCCGCGTGGTAGAGAGCGGCACCCGCGGTGACTCCCGCGCCGGCGGCAATGAGCAAAACGCGGGCGCCGGGCGGGAGTTCTTCGGCCGCGCCACGGAGTGCCGCCACCAGCGAGGCGGTATGCATGCTCTCGTCGTCGGCGACGGTGATCCGTTCTACCGGTACCGCGAGTTGGGCGGCCAGTGCCGCGCGGTACCCGTGCCGGGCCGGCGCGGCGACGATGATGTCGACGTCGGAAAGGCCGAGCGAGGCCTCCTGGAGGCAGCTGCGGGCCACCTGGGCGCCGGCGGCGGCGAATTGCTCGTCCATCGCGGCCGACTCGCTGAATCGAAGCACATTGCGAGCGTCTTCAAGTCCGACGGTGGCGCGGAAGTTTTCACCGTCGTCGGGGATGTTCACCCAGTGCACACGGCCGAGTCCGAAGTCGTCGTCGCTCCAATCGCACAACAGTGCCGCCCCGACGGGGGAGAACGGAAAGTGCTCACTCATCCCGCGGCCCGGGTTGGCGTCACTCGCGACGACCAGGGCGCAGTCGATGGTGTGTGACCGCAGGAATCCGTCGACGATCTGCAAGGCGGTGAGGATTCCGCAGGTTCCGTTCGAAATGTCGAAGGAGAACGTGCCGTGAGCGTCGCCGTGTGGGTCCTCGGGATTGGCCCCGATGTCCTCCTGGATGAGCGCAGCGAGTGCGGGCTCTGCCAGGTTCTTGTCGCGGTAGATACCGGCATTGATCAGGAGGTCCACGTCGTCGGGCTCTCGGCCCGCTCGTTGCAAACAGGTCTTAGCCGCCGCGACCGCCAGATGCAGTGCGCTATGACGGGTGCGCCAACCACCTCGGGTGACGTCGAGGCGATCAATCATTGTGCCCATAGCGGCCCACCAAATCCTCGTCCACGGTGAGGAGAACGACGCCGATCTCCAGACCTGATGCCAGAGCAATCAAGGCGATAGTTTCGCCCGGCCGGATCCGCCCGGCTTCGAGTTCTTCCACGAGGGCCACCGTGTGGGTCGTCGACGCCGTGTTTCCGTACCGATCGACGGTGATCACGGCGTCGTGCTGTGGACTGTCACCGAATGAGGCGGACATCGCGGCCATCCCCTTGCGTATCGCGCGGGCCGAGGTCTGATGTGTGATCACGTGATCGATGTCGTGCATCGCGATGCCGGCTGCTTCGAGGACTTCGTGCAGTAAGAGCGGGGTGTTGGCGATGGCTGCCCGCTGGATCCCGCGAGAATCGGTAAACATCCGGGCACCGGGATCATGGCCCTTCGGGTAGGCGAGGCACAGCCGGCTGTAGTCGGCGACCGTGGTGAATCCGGCAAGGCTGATGCCGCCAGACCCGGGGGTGGCACGTTCGAGCAGAAGTGCCGCTCCCGCGTCGCCCAGTGTCAGGCAGGCGAGTTCTTTGCTCATGATGTTGCGGACGTGCCGGGCCGCATTCTGGCCGAGCTGCGAGATGTACTCGCCGCTGACCACCAACCCGCGCTCGACGGTTCCCTGCCGGATCCAATTGTTGAGCACCGTGACACCGGTCAGCATTCCGGCACAGGCGTTGGAAAGGTCGAAGGTCATTGCTTTGTCAGCCCCGATCGCATCGGGCAACGGCACTGCTCATCGTCGGCTCTACCCACTGCGTCAGGCCGCCGCGAAACTTCGTGATACTGCAACTGATCACCACATCGAGCGACGCGGCCTGCTGTTGCGCCTTGTCCAGGCAATCCAGCGCCGCCGAGGTCGCAAGACTGTAGGAGTCATCGTCTCCGATCGAGACGCGACGTTCATGGATGCCGGTCAGGCGTTCCAGATCGATGTGCGTGTTATGACGCGTGGTCGCCATCAATTCGTCCGTCGTGAGCACAGTGGCAGGCAGATGCCGCCCTGCCCCGGCCAGTCGGGTGCGAAATCGGCGCGGGGGGGCCAGTCACCCTCCATCACCAACCAATGCTTAGGCATTCGTCACTCTCCTTTTCACAGGATGGGTCGCGACGGCGCGGGCCACCAGAGCATTTGGACCTCAAATGGGGAGCGATTGCGTGAGGTCGGCCCTTGTGAACCGCTGGGATGGCCAAATGCCCTGGCCACACCGTCCCTTAACTCCGCCACGTGATGACATCCGGTGGATAGATCGGTGACTAACGGCCTCCGGCCCGACGAGTTGGTGGTGGAAGCTAGCGAAGTGACCAACACGGAAGCGCGCCGATCTGGCAGGCATCACCCTTCGACTTGACTGGCCCCAGCCGTGACCACCGAGACCGAGGACACCGCAACCGAGCCCAAACGCCGTAGGCGGCGCAGCGGTCATCAAGCGATGGGGTTTGGATTCCCGCGAGCCGGCTCGGGACCGAACTTGAACCGGCGGCCGGTGATCTCCAACGCGATCACCCGTACATAGTGAGGCTTCACCGTCGCGGGCCACGGCAGCAAAGGCGCCTCCTCGGCGTCCAGGATTTCGGCGGTAGCCAACAGCAGATGCGCCCTGCCCTGGATGATCACGCTCCACCCCTCGGCGGCAGTGTGGTCGTCGGCCTCGAAAACCACGTGGTCGCTCATCACAGCGTTGTACAGCTTGGTGCCCTGGGCAGTTCGGAAGAGCACCGTCCGCCGACGGGTGACGAAGTTGACCGGGAAGATTTCGGGCCGCCCGCCCCTGATCGTGACTAATCGGCCTAACGACACGCTGGACAGAAAGCTCCAGCACTCGTCTTCGCTGAGCACGGTCACCGGATCGTCCGCGGGCACGATTCAGCCTAACGCGATGGGGATTGCAGCGCGGTGCCACCACCCCTGGGAGGTGACCCGTTGCCCCGGGCTTCGCGACCGGGGAATTCCAGCTGGTGATTACTCAGGCATCTAGTCCGGCTGGGAATCACATCGGTTTCGGTTAATCCCGATGCGGTTGGGGAAGCGAGCCGGGCCTGCAGGTCGCGCAGATCACATTGCCGAATTGCCCAATAGTGCAGCATGTTTCGGGCACTCGATCGATTCTGGGTTGCTACACCGGTGAGCCACCCGGAACACAGTCAATCAGCTGTGGCCATCGCGCCGGGAGTTGGTCCATGTCGTCGCGGACTCAACTGCCGGGTCGTGGTTGCAACGTCGATCTGCGTATTCGGCACCGGCGTCCAGTGCGCTTTCGAAAGACAGGATCTCATGCCGCACGATCGCTGATCGCCCACTCAAACAGCCCGAGCAGCACTTAGCCCGAGATGCCGATCCGAAACGCCCGGGAATCCGAGGACCTTCTCCTCTGCTGCTCGGCCCCAAGCGTGGTCAGAATCGAGGTGGCGTGCAACCGATGCTGCGCCGCAGACCACAGAACTACGAGGAGATCATGATGGCTATCCGGGTGGGCGTGAACGGCTTCGGGCGTGTCGGCCGAAACTTCTTCCGCGCGGTGGACGTGCAGCGTGCGGCAGGCACCACCGACATCGAGATCGTCGCGGTGAACGACCTCACGGACAACAAGACCCTGGCGCACCTGCTTAAATACGACTCCGTCCTCGGACGCTTACCGCACGACGTGTCGGTCGACGGCGAGGACCTTGTGGTGGGAGAGCAGCGGATCAAGGCGTGGTCCATCGCTGACGGGCCGGCGGCGCTGCCGTGGGGGGATCTCGGCGTGGATGTCGTCATCGAGTCGACCGGTCGGTTCACCGCCGCCGAGCAGGCCCGCGGTCACCTCCACGGCGGGGCGAAGAAGGTGGTGGTGTCCGCGACGTCGAAGGGTGCAGACGTCACCGTTGTGATGGGTGTGAACCATCGCGACTATGACGGAACGCAGGCCGTCGTCTCCAACGCCTCGTGTACTACGAATTGTCTGGCGCCGATGGCGATGGTGCTCGACGACGCGTTCGGAATCGAGCGCGGGCTCATGACCACGATCCACGCGTACACGCCGGACCAGAACCTGCAGGACGGTCCGCACCGCGACCTTCGCCGCGCCCGCGCCGCGGCGATCAACGTGGTGCCCACGTCCACCGGGGCTGCCCGCGCGATCAGCGTGGTGTTGCCCCAGCTCGAGGGACGGCTCGACGGGTACGCGCTTCGGGTGCCGGTGCCGACCGGCTCAGCCACCGATCTCACCGTCACCGTCCGCAAGCCGGCGACCGCCGAAGCAGTCAACGCCGCATTCGCGGCCGCCGCTGACGGTGAGCTGAAGGGCTTCCTCACCTACACTGCGGACCCCATCGTCTCCTCCGACATCGTGACCGACCCGTCGTCGTGCATCTTTGATGCCGGGCTCACCAAAGTCACTGGTGATCTTGTGAAGATCGTCGGCTGGTACGACAACGAGTGGGGTTACTCGAACCGCCTCGTCGACCTGACCAGCCTGGTGGCGTCCACCCTCTGAGCGGCTCGCCTAGGCAGCAACGCGGCAGGCTCGGGAACCGGTCGCCCGCGACCGCGTCGACGCGACGAAGCGAACGCCGTGTCGAGCGATGATCGGGGCGGAGCTCAAGCGTCGTGAATCGTCAGAACATCGCGAAGTGGCCGCCGTGGCGTCATGGGGGGTACCTCGCCAAGGACAGGTGCTTCGCCGACGCGGATCAGAACTTGCTGCATAGCTGCCCGTCCGGTCAAGGTGGCGATGAGGTTGCGGCTGGACCATAGCTCCGTGAGATGGGTCAGTGTGCATGTCGCCATCCCGGCCAACGTGCACTCCAACAGCACCGCCGACAACGCTTCGCCAGCAGCGCAAGGCGTCATCACGGGTGTCCTCGTCGGTCGACAGAACGAGTACTGTGGACTGGTCGTGGCCGAAGTCGGCACGTCGCTGGTCGTGTGGGCTAGCCGGGAATGGGCGTCCGACGTCGACCTGATCACTTTCGGCCGCCGACAGCAGTGAACTGCGTCGGAATTCCATCAGAATTCTCGAAATGATCAGTCCACCAGTCTAATTCGGTATGATACGAGGAATCGTAAAATCGCAGCGATTCGGTAAGTCGTGACGCCCTCGCCAGCTCCGGGCGCAGCTCCTCGGCTATCACGTCGAGGTGAACTGTCCCGGCGTTGACGGCGTTGCGCAGCACAGGTTCCAAAGACTCCCAGTTCCTCGGCTGCGGCGAAGGGAAGCCGATCGGTGCGGCGGTGCAGGATCGCGTCGGAGCGGCGGCGATCGCCCTCGGTGACCAGGCTCATTGGGATGAAATCAAATGACGCGAGATGATCGAGGTTATTTGGGTTGGGAAATCTGTCGACGTTGGCTGTCCACCCGGCTGCCGCCATCGCGACGCGTAGATGGTCGAGGACAGCGCCGCAGCTGATAAGAGCCTCCCGCCCCGACTTTGTCGGTGGAGTAGAGAATCCGGCTGTCATCGACGGATAGGTGCAGTCTGGCGCCGTCGGCGACCCACTGCCAGGGCTGGCTGTTGTGTAACGACGGTGCCCGGCACGCCAACTGCACCGCGGCCTTGAGTACGTCGGCGTCCACCAACGTATCCGGCATGATCAACCTCCTGTTCCCGTCGGCGGCGAGCCGAATTGGAACCGGCGGCCCGTGACCATCTCAGGAATCACCCGCATATAGTGCGTCTTCTCACGGCGCCGTCCACGACAATATTTGGGCACGGTCGGCGTCCTCGATCTCCTCATTGGTACGGAGCGAGCGTGCAGTGCCCTTGACGACCACACTCCAGCCCTCGGCTACGTTATGGTCATCGGCCTCGAACACCACCCGATCGTTGATCGCGGCGCTGACCAACTTGGTGCCCTCCGCGGTGCGCAACAGGATCGTACGGCGCTGGACGACGTAGTTGACCGGGAAGATCTCGGGTCGGCCGTCAACATTCGTGACTAACCGTCCCAGCGTCACACCTGCCAGCAGATCCCAGCATTCGTGCACCGGCAGGATGGTGACACCATCATCGTTTCGAGTTTGATGCGTCATAGTGATGAGGCTACTGAAGAAAGCGGGGCAATTGCGCCTGCCGAAAGTCCTGACTCGCAGGGACGAAGGTAGTTCAACCGCTTAGCCGGGCCATCCGTGCGACTGGTGAACGATGCTGTGGAAAAATAGGAGCCTCAACTGATCCCGGGTGGACCGCTCTGCATCGTGCATCTCGTGGACTTCTAGCGGATCTGCAAGACATCGCTCAACGGACGCCGTGGTGTAGGCGCCGGAAGAACTTCCAGCGGCGGCGCTATCCCGGCGCGGATCAGCACCTGTGGCTGGCCGCGCTGCTCGATCAGGCCGCGCACGATATCGCGGCTTTCATCCACCTCGATCAGATGGGTCAACGTGCAGGTCGCCATGCCGGCCATGGTGCATTCCAGCAACACCGACGACAACACTTCGCCGCACCTCAACACATCCGCTCTGGCGTCTTGCGGCGTAGACAGCACAAGGATTTTCGACCAATCCACCTTGACCTCGGGACGCCGATCCTCGTGGCTCCTGACCGGAAAGTTGCGTCCCACATCGACGCGGCGGTGTTCTTTGTCAGACACCAGCGCGCTCGGCGGCACACCCTCGGTCACTACGAACGGGGATGTCCACCACTCGAGTTCGGCGTGATATGACGAATCGTCGCGGCGAAGTGCTTCGGTGAACTGTGAGGCCTCAACCAGCCGTGGTCGCACGTCATCGGAGAGCACATCAAGCGTCGCCAGGCTGTCGTCGATCGTGTTGCGCAGCACAGGTTCGAAGAGACGCCAGTATGTGGGCCGTCCCAACGGAAGCCGATCGGTTCTGCGTTGCAGAATCGCGTCGGCGCGGTCACGCTGGGCGTCGGTGACGTGATCTACAGAGCGGAATTCGATCGATGCCAGGTGATCCGGGTCATTCGGGTTGGGGAACCGTTCGATTACCGCGTCCCAACCCGCAGCAAGCATGGCGACACGAAGGTGATCGAGCACGGCGCCGCAACTGATGATCGCTTCTCGACCAGAACGGTCCGTTCCCGGCACCGTCCGGTGACGATCGACGAACAAGCGCAGAACTTCGCCCTCGGCTACCCACCCCCATGGCTGGCTGTTGTGCACTGATGGAGCCCGGCACGCCAGTTGCACCGCCTTCTGGAGAACCTGGGTGTCCAACCTCGCATGCATGACATCACAACCCCTCGCCGGGCTTTCGATTTGCCATCGACGCTACGGAGACAACGGCGTTGATGACTAGAGTCCTACGTCCCGGTCAGCAGGGCCGTTCGCCGCTAAGCTGCCACCGCGCCAAGCCTGGCCGACGTCGCGATCATTGAACCGTCGCAATTCGGTCAAGGAGCAGGACCGTAACTGTCCCCGAATATTTGGCGAAGGAGCCCATGCGAACGGGGCTAAACGGGCCCACCAGGGCCCAACGGCCTGACTCCGGGGACCAAGGACTCTGGCGCCAGATTCGCACGCCTGAGGGTCGTAGCCATCCAGGAGGCAGCAGAAAACGATGACCCAAATGATGACGGACACCAAGGTGGTCACGACGGCGGTCGAGTTAGCCTGTCGTGCCCCCTCCCTGCACAACAGCCAGCCTTGGCGGCGGGTTGCCAGCAGCACGAGCGTCGATCTGTTCGTTGACCCGCACCGAACAGTGACATCGACCGACAGGTCAGGCCGGGAAGCGATCATCAGCTGTGGTGCCAAGCTCGAGCACTTTCGGGTCGCGACGGCCGCCGTTGGTTGGGACACGAACGTCGAACAGTTTGGCGACGAATTACCCTGGTAGTCCAGGGAATTCAAAGCGCTTGATATGTGCACGCTGGGTCAGCTTGCCGCACTTGGTATTGCACGTCAGCCCACCAACCACGACACCGAAACTGTCGGTGCGGCCGCCTTGGATTCGCACTGGATCGCCACAAAAAAATCTACGCGAATCGGACACATTCGACGAAGGAGAATCGATGATCGAGGTACTGCCAGACATGCCGGAGGGAGTGACCGGCATCCGCGTGTCGGGCCGCCTCCGCGGGTGACGACCTGCGCGAGTTCAAGCCGGCCATGGAGGAACTCCTGAAAACCGGCGAGATCAGAATCGTCGAGGTCGTGGCTCCAGACTACGAGGGCTTCGGGCCCGGCGGCCTGATCGAGGACCTCAAGCTGGGCCTCGGGGCCCTGATCGGGCATCATTCGGCGTTCAAGCGAATTGCGATCGTGTCCGACAAGGAATGGGTCACCCACGCGCTGCACGCCTTCGCGTGGATGGTCCCGCGGCGAGCTCGAGCGGGCCAAGGAGTGGGCCGCCGGCTGACACTCTGGCGCGGCCGACGCCAGCCCGCGGTTTCCTGATCCTGCCTCACCCAACCGGGCGAGGCGATGATCTCCGTCGCGCGCGCCACCAACCGCATCGGCACTCGGTGACCGACGGGCGGATGGTGGTGCGCTGGAACGCCCCCGGCATGCTCAACGCCAACAATCCTTCCGCCGCGGCAAGGGATACAGGCGGATGCCCCCAACTCGTCGACACCCTACTGACCGCAACGACATTCGGCTTGTCGGTGGCCGATGGCGCACCGATGGTACGCCCTGGAAGCTCTCCAACGGATA
>CAWKKH010000018.1:0-843584 GCA_963850135.1 uncultured Actinomycetota bacterium
AAACCTCGCACCTTCTGGGCTTCTTTGGTGCTGCGTTTCGTCAGAGTCAGCGTCAGCGTCTCGACGTTGCTCATCCCGGTCGCCATCGCAATCGGGTTGAAGATCTTGGCGGTGAACCAGGGGGCTTGAGATAGGCAATAGAAATAAGTTTGACCGATGGGCATCGGCATGTCGCGTGCGCCGCGGAACTGCGGGCCGGGCGGCCGTAATCTGCTATTTACGCCGATTAGCCAGTCTTGCGGCGTTGGCGTTGGGCGGCAAGGAATTCGGACCAGGAATCGACCTCGGGATGTTGTTTCAAAAGCACACGGCGTTGGCGCACGGTCATGCCTCCCCAGACACCGAAGTCTATTCGGTTGTCGAGTGCGTCGGCCAGGCACTCGGCGACGACGGGACAGGGCCGGCATCTAGTAGCGGCCTTGCGCTGGGCCGCTCCTTCTACGAAGAACTCTTCGGGATCGACGGAAAGACACGCCGCCTTCGAGGCCCACGCGGCGCGGGGGTTGGGGGCGCGGCCAGCAAACCGGCGGCCCATTCTGTCAAAGTATCCCATACCTCAAGGATGATTCACGTATTTTACGTAAACGTCAAGTATCCTGCCGAAGTCAAGGCGGGCGAGCGTCCCGTCACGGGCACGCGCGGCAGTGCGGCAGCGTCCAACTGGGAGCTGGGAATCAGTGCTCAGCGGGCACTTTGCGCACGCTTTGGCTGGTCAGCTCGCCATATCGTCACTGTGACGAGAGACAAGGCGCCAACGATGCCGTCAAAGAGCACATTCGCGCCGTTCCAGCTTGTGCCGCAGCCGTGAGCGTTACGAACGAACCGGTTTGAGGACCATCCCCGCCGTCGCGGGGGTTAGCTGTTCTGGCCGGCGCTGCCGTCGCCCTGGTTGTTGTAGCCGTGCCCGCCTGCGCCGCCCACTGCGATGCCACCGCTGAATTGGCCGCCGTCGCCTCCGGAGTTGCCGAAAATATTAGGGACACCGCCTCCGCCGTCACCGCCTTTTCCAGGGTTGGTCGGGTCGTCACCGTTGGAACCGTCGCTACCGGCGGAGGTATAATTCGCGGGCGATACGCCGCCGCCGCCACCACCGCCACCGGTGCTGTTGGTGCTTCCTGTCCCACCGCCGCCACCGTCGCCCGTGCCGCCTTGGCTGGTGGCGGTTCCACCACCGCCGCCGTTACCGCCGGTGGCCGAGGCGGAGCCGCCGGCACCACCAGCACCGCCGCCACCGGCGATAGTGCCGATACTGCCGGTGAAGTCGCCAACGGCGAATCCGCCGCCACCACCACCACCGCCGGCGCCGCCGCTACCACCGGCGCCGCCGGAGGCGGCCGCACCGCTACCACCGTTACCGCCGCCACCACCACGGCCCTGATAAGTAGCAGCGCCGCTCATCCCGGCGGCGGTGCCGCCACCGCCGCCTTGGCCGCCGACACCGCCACTACCACCGGTGCCGCCGCCGCTACCACCGGTGCCGGCGTCGCCGCCGACACCGCCGGCGCCGGCTCCTCCGCCGCCGCCGCCGGTGAAGGTTTCGGAGGCGCCCACGACGCTCAAGTTGGTGCCGCCGCCCCCGCCGTTGCCGCCGGTTCCGCCGACCCCGCCGTTGCCGGTGGCGTCGGTGCCGGTGGCGTCGCCGCCGTTGCCGGCGGCCCCGCCGTTGCCGCCTTTGCCGCCTTGGCCTGCAACGCCGCCCGCGCCGCTGGGAGTGTTGGTGGCGCCGCTGCCGCCTTGGCCGCCGCCCCCGCCGTTGCCGCCCAGACCGCCGGCGCCGGCGGCGCCGCCGTCGGCCTGGGCACCCGCCGCCCCACCGTGGCCGCCGGTGCCGCCCTGGCCGGCGTTACCGCCGGCACCGCCGGTGGTGCCGGTGTTGTCGCCCCCGTCGCCGCCGCGACCGCCCTGACCGCCGGCACCGCCGGAGCCGGCCTGCCCGTCACCGGTCCCGCCGATCCCGCTACCGCCGCTACCGCCCTGGCCACCTTGACCGCCCTGACCGCCCGTACCGCCCTGACCCGCCGTTGCCGCAGTCGTGCTGTCGGTGCCGGCCGCTCCGGCACCACCCTGGCCGCCGATACCTCCGTTGCCGCCCTGACCGCCGGTGCCATTGGCGCCGGCATGACCGCCAAAGAGCGAACCCTGGCCACCGGCCCCGGCGGCGCCGCCGACGCCGCCGTGGCCGCCGTCGGTGCCTTGGGTGCCGTTGCCGCTCACGTCGGTGCTGCCCTGCATGCCGGGCCCGCCAAGTCCGCCGATGCCGCCTTGGCCGCCCGCACCGCCGTTGCCCAAGATCAGCCCGCCGTTGCCGCCCACCCCACCGACCCCACCGGTGCCGCCGATGCCGCCCGTAGCGCCGGTGGTGCCAGCCCCCCCGGCTCCGCCCTTCCCGCCGTTGCCGAACAACCAAGCGTTACCGCCTTTACCGCCCGGCTGGCCAGGCGCCCCGGACCCGCCCATACCGCCATTGCCGAACAACAGCCCACCCGGCCCGCCCGCCTGCCCGGTCCCCGCCGCACCATTGGTACCGTCGCCGATCAACGGGGTCCCGAACAAGAAGTTGGTGGGCGCATTGATCACCGCCAAAATGTCTTGCTCGACACTCTGCATCGGCGTGGCATTAACGGCCTCGGTGACCACATAGGCACCCCCCGCGGCGGTCAACGTCTGCACGAACTGGGTATGAAACGCCGCCGCCTGGCCGCCAAGCGCCTGAAAACCCTGACCGTGAACGGAGAACACCGCCGCAATTGCCGCCGACACCTCATCCTCAGCCGCGGCCAGAATCTCCGTGGTCTGGGCCGCCGCGGCCGCGTTAGCAGTTTGGATCGTCGAACCGAGATTGGCCAAATCCGTTGCTGCCGAGCCCAGCCCCTCCGGTGCCGCCACCACAAACGACATCTCAAACCTCCAAACAGGTCATGACAACCTGGCTGGCGCCTGATCGTCGCCGATGCCCCCCGGTGGATGGCAACCTAGTACCGCCGGATCATAACCCCACCTGCACCGGTTTAATGTGAGGTTCCTGTGGGCTTTCTATTCCCGTTGCGCTGCGACTTGCGGTCCGGTGCTCGGTGGCCCGAGCGTCGGGTGTGCCTGGTGTTCGCCACGCGGGCTATCGGTCCGGGTCGACGGGCGAGCGAATTGCGGCTAGCAGACGCTCCACACGGTCAACGTCAGCTTGGGACGGCAGCTCGTCAGTGATTCGGGTGATGGTAGCTCCGATCCCCGGGCCTCGCTTGACCAGAAGTTTGTGTACTGCCATTGGAAGTACGTGGCTTCAATGAAAGATGACCGCCTGCAGCTGCGCGTCGACGCAGCCTCCAAGCGGCGGCTGGAGGGAGGCTGCCGCCGAGGCGCACCTGAGCGTGACGGCCTTCGTACTGCAGGCCGCGAGCCAGGCCGCCGACAATTTGCTCGCCGAGCGGCAGACCATTCGCCTGTCCCCCGACTCGGCGGCCGCGTTCACCGAAGCACTGAACCATCCGGCGCGCGTTAACGAGCGACCGGCGGCCACCTTGAAGCGGCCAGCGAAGATCACCTGGCTCGACTGAAGTGCAGTTCTACCGGCCGAACCTACTCGACCCGGATAGACACCGGCGCGACGAGTTCACGTCGGGCGATTCGTCCCTCGACGAGTGGCTGCGCCGCTACACCGGCCAGAACCGACGCGGCAACACCGCAGCGGTCTGGGTGATCGTTGATGCTGATTACAGAGTGGTCCGCTACGCGACTCTGTCGATGACATCGGTGGATCGGTCAGCAAGTCCCACGCCATTGGCGAAGGGCGCCCCATTGCAGGTTCCCGCGCTCCGTCCGGGTGCGACGCCGCGAACGCGCGCGCCGGCTCCGTCACGGTCAGCCGGGACATGAACCCGATCGTGAATGTCCTCATCGTCCTTCAGTGGCGGGCCACCCGGCGGCGCGTCGCCTGGGCATCGGCCAGCAGCCCCTGGGCGTCGCTTAGAAGCTGTCGGCCTGCATCGGTCAATCGGATGCCCGCCCGGTCTCGCTCGAACAGCTGGGCAGTGAGATCACTCTCCAGCGAACCGATCTGGCGCGTCAGCACCGGCTGCGCGACATGCAATCGCTCGGCTGCCCGACGGTAGTTAAGCTCCTCGGTCAGCACGACGAAGTAGCGGACCTTGCGCAGATCGAGATCCACGGGCCTCCCTCCGCGACGCTGATACCCGCAGAGTATCGAATGCGCCCACAAAGGTCTCAGTGAATCGGATGGACTACCGCAGCGGCCCGCGTTGAGTGAAGTACATACGGAAAAGGAGCACAACCATGAGTCAACCTCTGGCCCGACACATAGAGGGCACCACTGCACTGGTTACCGGAGCCAACCGCGGGTTAGGTAAGGCGTTCGTGCAGGCACTGCTCGACCGGGGCGCGGCGAAGGTTTACGCAGCTGCGCGCGATCCGGGCACCATCGACGTCACCGACGCACGCGTCGGGCCGGTGCAATTGGACATCACAAATCTCGACGACATCGCCGACGCCGCCCGTGACTGCACCGACGTGTCGCTGCTGATCAACAATGCGGGCGCCATGCTGCTGAGGCCGTTTCTGTCCGCGCCGGACATGTCGGCCGCCCGCACCGAGATGGAGACCAACTACTTCGGCACCCTGGCGATGGCGCGGGCGTTTGCGCCGGTTCTGGGCGCCGCCGGCGGCGGCAGTCTGGTCAATATGCTGTCTGTGGTGAGTTGGTACGCGCCACCGTTCAACGCCTCCTACTGCGCATCTAAATCCGCCCAGTGGGCGTTGACCAACGCGCTGCGAGTGGAGCTACGCGCCCAAGGCACCCTCGTCGTCGGGGTACACGCCGGGTTCATCGACACCGACATGGCTGCCGCCGTCGACGATCCCAAAATCTCGGCGCAACAGGTCGCGGCGCAAACGCTCGACGCGATCGAGAAGGGGCAGCCCGAAGTATTGGCCGACGAGTGGACTCGCCATGTCAAGAACTCCGTCGCCACCGACCAGGACAGCCTTTACCCCGCCGTTCAGCGCAGCTGGGAGGCCGGCGAATCACCATGGAAAGGCTGATTCGGCAGCCGTCGGGAGGTATTCCTTAGCACCTCTGGCTTTGCACTCAACTCGACGGTGGCCGTGATAACCCATCATGTGTTGCACGTCGCCGGTACCCAAGCCAAAAAGCAGTTGGTGTAGCGGCTGGCCTCTGGCACCGGCCGCCGGATTCGGTTCCGGCGAACCAACATCAGGCCCGCGAGCTCGCCAAGCAGCTCACCGAAGTTGTCCATTGTGCTTCGGTGGCCGGGCGCTGTGCGGCTCAGGTCGTTTTCGATGTCGCTCGCGCCCAGGCCGCGATATAAAGCACCATCGAGATCACCAACGCGGCCAGTACCCACAAAACGATCGTGAGGTCGATCCAGCTTCCGAACACGGGCGAGCCGGGAAGTGAGTTTCGCAGCGGTATCACAGCGAAAAGCATCGCCGCGTACCAGGTTGTTAGAGGCGCCTGAAACTTGCTTGGGTCGCGATGCGTCTGAATCGCAACATACAAACCGATTCCCGCAATCGCGACGAAGATAAGAAGGATGACGATGGCGAATAGCATCGTGCTGGCTGATCGCTGCAATTCGACTACATACGGTGACGTCGGATTGGCGTTATTCGCACGATTCACCTGGAGTTTCCAACCGGTCAGCCGATCGACGAATGTCACGTTGGCGCGTTCTGCCAATTGCCCCGCGCCGGCATACAGTTCAACCGTGATCGGCCCGGTGTAGTAGCTATCGAACGGCCAGCGTTCGGCGTTACGCGCCAGGGTGAGCGGAACGGGGAAAACCCCGGGCAACGTACCCTTGGACCAGGTGCGCCTGATCGGTCTCGTCGTGGATGTGACTGCCACAGTGAGGTCTTGGTTGAGACCGTCGGTCGCCGAATCCACCAACGCGGGTCCGGGCTTGACGATGAGGTCGCCGACCAGCTCGTCGTAGTTGTTTGAAACGGTTACCACATTCAGCGTCACAGTTGTGCCGCCGCTGGCGGGCGTCCTATGAGTTGGAAGACGTTGGGATGCAACGTCTTCGCGGTACAGAACGGCCGACGTGACCATTGCGCAGGCAACGACCCCCACCAGCGCGACGATGCCGAGTCTCTTGCGCAACCACCACCGGAACGTCTCGGGGCTATGCGTGTCGAATCCGTTGGTCGCGGTTTCGAGTCCCGCCTGTACTTCAGGCACGTGAGACTTGCCGGACATGCACGGGTGGCTTACCAATACGCGCGCGTGTATTAATCGCGCGGTACAGCGGAGCCGTCGCCGCAGTGGTCAGGATCGCAAGCGAACATAACATCGCGAACGCGTAGGGACCGATCAAGCGGGATTGGAGACCCACTGACGCGATGGCGAGTTCGGTGACACCGCGGCAGTTGAGCAAGACGCCGAGTTCAGCTGAGGTGGTCAGTGGCCAGCGCTGCATCTTGCCGGCCAGCAGACCGACCGCGATCTTTGAACCGAAAGCGGCGATGGTCAGGGTTAGCAGGCACAGTAGACCACTCCAGCTGCATAGATCCGCCAGCGTTTGCAGTGGCACAGAAAGCGCGCTCCAGACGAAGAACGCAGGAATGAGTATGTCGGCCACCGCGGCCAGGGCCCGCTGTGATGCCTCGTTGGCCAGCCCGGCGGGGAAGAACAGACCGGCAATCACGGCGCCGATGGCTGGGTGGACGCCTAACACCTGCGTTGCTACCCCACCGACAAGCACGTATGCCAGCATCGCCACCACAAAGGGAGCACTCTGCTGGGAGTCCTGGAACAACCGCTGGATGATCCGCGGCAGCAGGAAGATCACTGCGATCAGCAACGCAACGCCGACGCATAGATCAGTCACCGAGACAGAGCTCAAGTCGTTGCTCAGCACGATCAACCCGGTCACCAGTGCCCATGCAGTCGCATCAGTCGAGACGGCAATTCGCAGCGCGACCGCCGAGATGGGTGCTGGGACCCCAAGATCTTTGATGAGGAGCGGGAGAACAGGAACCGCGGTGACACCCAGCGCCACTCCGACGAACAACCACACGTGTAGCGGATTCCGGTCTGGGCCAACGAGTCGGTACGCGAAGGGCCAGGTTGCAGCGGTACAGACGACGATAGGAATCAACACGCAGGGCACCAGTTGCCACAGTGATGACCGCTCGCTCGATTTGCCGTAGGTACGCAGCTCCATTCCGACCAAGAACATGAGTAGCAAGAGGCCCGCTTGGCCCACGGCTTCAATGAGAGATTTCGAAGTCGCCGAAAGAAACACAGACTTGATGGCATGAGGACTGAGGGAAAGAATCGCACCCACCAGAAGGCCGAAAACGATTACTCCGACGATCGCAGGCTGTTTAAGGCGACGGAACAGGTTTCCGACAAGCACTGAACCGACCAAAACTGCGGCCAGAATTATGAGTGCTTGAAGGACATTACCGAGCGGCATTGATTCTCCTTGCTTAACAGCCGATTGAGATTACTAGCGGAAGAGGGCTGTCGGCAAAAAATCGCTTGCAAGACATTCTGGACGTTTCCCACGTGGCCAGCTGTACGTCTTTTTAATCGTGATGCCCTATCCGAAATCCAAATTCACGGAAACGCATGCGTGGAGGCGCCCATCAAGCAACTAAGGGACCTCAGGTTCAAGATCACCGGTCACGCAGGTGCGTGCGTCTTCGCGCCGCATTTTCTTTTATAGCCGAGCGGCGGAATGCAGCGCAACCGTGCTGTGACTGCCAACGCATCTTATAAAGTATCCTTAACAACCATTACTTATTCTTAACGCATGGAGACCAAATCCTGACGTTCTTGACGGTATTTCCAGGTAATCCTCAGGTGGCTCTCAGCCATTTTCGGCTTCCATGATGTAGCTGTGTTGAAGCGGTGGATCTCGGCCGACGTTGACAAAGTAGGGCGGCGCCGATCTGGATCGCCCCTGATAAGTCGGGCACGGCACCCCGCTCAAAGCCGAATGGAAGGGCGAAGACGTTGTCACGCGCGTGTCGCAACTCACCGTGAAATTGTTCAGGTAAGTGAGACTTCCCGGATATCCACGCGTGATTTACGAGCACGCGCAACGGCGTTGAGCGCGCGAAATAGCGTAGCAATCATCGCGGTGGTCAGGAGGGCAAGCGCAAAAATAGTTGCAAACGCATAGTGTCCGATCAAGTGGCATTGGAGACCCACCGACGCCATGGCGAGTTCGCTCACGCCGCGGCAGTTCAGCAACACGCCGAGTTCAGCTGAGGAGCTAAGCGGCCAGCGTTGCATCCTGCCGGCCAGGAGACCGACCGAAAACTTTGCAACGAAAGCGGCGACGATCAGGCACAGCAGGAACAGCAGGCCGCTCCATTGACACAGATCCGCCAAAGTCTGCAGCGGCACGGACAGCACTGCCGAAACGAAGAATGCAGGAATAATGATGTCAGCAACCGTGGCCAAGGCCCGCTCCGACGCCTCGTTGACCAGCGTGGCGGGGAAGAACAGACCGGCAATCACGGCACCGATGGCTGGGTGGATGCCTAACACCTGTGTCGCTGCCCCACCGGCAAGCGCGTACGTGAACATCGCTAACACCACTGGACCACTCTGATCGGAGCCCCGGAAAACCCGCCGGACGATCTGGGGCAGCGGGAACATCACCGCCACCAGCAACGCGACGCCGACGCACAGTTCAGGCACCGACACCGCGGTCAAGTCTTTGTTCAGCACGACCAACGCGGTCACCAGTGCCCATGCCGTCGCATCAGCTGTAATGGCAATTCGCAGCGCGACCCCCGGGATGGGCGCCGGAACCCTCAGATCCTTGCTGAGGAGCACGAGAACTGGAACCGCGGTGACACCGAGCACCACGCCGACGAACAACCACGCGTATGGCGATTTGCCGTCTGGGCCAGCCAGTCGTTGTGCGAAGAGCCAAGCCGTTGCTCCACTGACGACCATGGGAATGAACACGCAGGGCACCAGTTGCCACAGCGGTGACTTCGCGCCTGATTTGCTGTAGGCACGCAACTCAATTCCGACCATGAACATCAGCAACAACAGGGCCGTTTCGCCCACGGCGTCGATGAGAGTAGTCGAGGTCGGCGAAAGGAAAACAGACTTGATGTGCTGAGGACTGACGGCGAGAACTGTACCGATCAGCAGGCCGAAAAAGATTATTCCGACGACCGCGGGCTGTTTAAAACGACGGAAGAGGATTCCGACAAATACTGAGCCGCCCAAGACCACGCCTAGCACAATTATTGCGTGCAGCGCACTAGCCGCTGGCATCGCGTCCCCTAGCAAGGGACTCCGATCACTAGCGCAAGAGGGCCGTCACCGAAAAATCGCTTGCAAGACACTCCGGACGTTTCCCACGTGGCCAGCCGTACATCTTTTTTAATCGTGATTCCCTATCCGAAATCCAAAATTCACCGAAACGTATGCATGCAGGTGTCCACCACGCAAGTAAGGTAACTCAGCTAGGTCAGCTCACCCGGTCGCGTAGGGGGGTTGCGTCGTCGCGCCGCTTTCTTTTTCTTTATAGCGACTGGCGGAACGAGACGCAACCGTGTTGTGACGGCCAACACATCTTATTATGCGCCCTTAACAAGCATTACTAATTCTTAACGCGCGGAGACACAATCCTAACGTTCTCTTTACGGCTATTCGTTGGCAGCGTTCGCCTATAATAGCTAGCAGAAATCACCTATATTTTCAGGTAACCGTCAGGGCGCTCTCAGCCATTTTCGGGTTCCCTATGATGCACCTGCGGTGAAACGGTGAATCTCGGCCGACGGGACATGAAGGGCGGCGCCGATCTGGAGCCATCCCAGCCCGCTGGCGTCGAACACGCGGTAGTCCGCGAGCGCGAGATACGCGGACCGGTAGCTGATGCCGACACAGCCGACGCCCTGGCGTGAGTGATTGATCAGGAGTCCCTTCCTAGTGAGCGCTGCCAGTATCCGGCCGAGGGGCCGGCGTCCGCCACGTATCGAGCTACGCGATCCAACGGTGGTCGCTGCCCGAATACGCGAGCACCTCAGCCGCAAGCAGATTGACCTGCTCATCGCACTGTTTAGCGAAAGGAAAATTATGACGAGCCCAGGGAGTCCCCTTAAAGTAGATCGGACGAGTTCGCCGCACGAAGGAGCCGCCGACGGTCAACAGAGGCAAAACCCCACCGACCGACCCGCTCACGCCTGGCGAACGCCGTGCCATGCTCATAGCAGTCAGCGTTGTCGTTGGAGTTATTGCTGTCGGCTCGACGGCATGGGTAATGACGGGCCACTCGTCGACCTACGACCGATCGGTTGATGGCTGCGTGAACGTCACGATCGCGAGTTCGATGGGCGGCGCACTCGAGCACGCATGTGGTGGGGCCGCGCGCGACTGGTGTCGCGCCGTCTACGCGCAACATGACGCCCACGCTGAAGCGGTTCAGGCTCAATGTCGCGTCGCGGGGATTCTGCCGTAGGGCAGTGCCGGCTCGTGATCAGGGAGCCTAAGACGACCCACAGCCTTCGCGAGGTGCCGCTGCACGCGACCACCGTCGCGATGTTGCGTAAGCACCGCATCGCCCAGATGGAGGAAAGGATGGCGGCCGCGAACGTCTGGTTCGACGAGGGTCTGGTGTTCACCACCGAGACGGGCGGCAAGATCGACCCGCGCAACTTTCTCCGGGGTGTCGACGCCGGCAGCCGCCGGTTGCTTAGTGCGACCGGTCGAGTCGGCGAGGGCTTCACGGTGCGGCCGCATCTCCGACTCGCGGCGACTAGATCCCGGCGACGGGCAGAAACCCTGCCGCGGATTCATTACCCCACGACCACAGAAACGCCTCACGCTCGTTCCTGGCAAAGGCTTCCAAGCCGATTAACACAACCAACGGAGGCAAGCCGCCACGACCCGCGTCTGGCAAGGCAGGAACCATCACCATCCGCCACGACAGCCGGCTAAACCAGATCGGACCCGGCCGGGCTACTGATGCAACGAGCAAAGTCACCGTACTCGTCGACGAACTACACATCCGGGTCCTGCACCGGGACACCGGAACACTGATCCGCGAACTCACCCTCGACCCCACCCGCGACTTCCAACCACGCGGCGTACGACCCGGACCACCCACAAAAAACCCTAAAAATGCAAGGATGTCCCGAGACACCTGTCAACGGTGTCTCGGGACATCACACTGTCGGGCTGACAGGATTTGAACCTGCGACCACTTGACCCCCAGTCAAGTGCGCTACCAAGCTGCGCCACAGCCCGCTCGCCGGTGGCTCCACCAGCAGCGGTCGAAAGCCTACCGCAGACGCGGCGACACCCCGCCCAAGCCTCACGACGCGCCCTAGAGCCCGGCGAAATCGCCAATGATCGATTCGGCCGCGGAAACAAGCACGATGCCTTCGAAACCACCCGCGATCGTGAACAGAGCGACGTCTGCGGCGATCGGATCCCCGACTGCGTTTAGCAGCCCCAACGGGTCACCGTTGACCGCTTGCGATATTCCGCTCAGAAAGAGGTTGACGTCGTAGGACGGGACAGAGATGAGGGCGGCGTTCGCAAAGTCGGCCGTCGGCAGCAGCACCGAGTAAGAGGTCGCGAGACCGCTCGATAAGGCGCCGGCGGCATTGGTGTTCGCAATCTTCAGGGCGTCGATGACGCCGTCGATCGACGGCGGAGACGGCGCGCTGAGCGGTGGCGGAGGTGTCGACAACAGCGCGTGCGTCAGGCTGGACGGCGAAAAGCCCGAGCCCGCGGCACCGACGTCGCCCACGAAGGCGCCGATTCCCTGCTGGGTGCCGGCCGCCAGATCCGCGAGCACGGTACCCGGATTGACGGACGGGAACAGCCCGAAAGGAGTCGCCACATTCGGCGGCCCCGTCGACCAGCCCTGATCGGGGCTGCCGTAGCCCAAGTTGACGAGCACCCTCATGTCCGGTTCGAGCAGGTCTGCGACGGGATTGCCCACGACCGGGATGGCACGCAGCGGCTCGAGTAGCGGCAGATGCGGGTTGGGAATCATGTGATAGCTGGTCAACGTGGGGCCAACCGTGTTGGTCAGGGGAATGGCCGACCCAATCTGCGTGGGGGTGAGGTCCGCATACGTACCGTGCACGTAATAGATGCCCGCGATGGCGTTGAGGTCGGCGAGAAAATTGATCGGATATTGCGGAAAGTCGGCGAACCCGTCGTATTCGATCGTGTAGATGTTCGTCGTGAAGTCATTGCCCGGGGTCGCGCCGTAAAACGTGAAGCCCAGGCTCGGCATCGTCAAGCCCGGAAATCGCGCGAGGAGACCGCCGTTGGGATTCATCGGGTCGCCGAGCAGGTTGAAAACTACGGGCAGTGCGCTCGGCGTGCCGGTGGGGTCGAGCTGCTTCATCTCCAGTGAGGCGATGATAGAGCTCTGCGAGAAGCCGCCAACGGCAACGCTGTTTCCCGCGTCAAGTTGCTGGTGGATCGCGTGATCCAGGATCGAAAGACCCTGCGACACCGACACGCTCGGTAGCAGATCCTTGATTCCGGTCAGCGGATAAAACGCCTCCGGCGTGAACAGGGCTTGCGCGTTAGCCACCGTGAAAGCTGGAAAGTTGGGCGTGATGTATTTCGAGACGATGGCGTCCACATAGCTCAGCGGCGGTATCGGGTTGCCGCTCCCGCCCAGGACCAGCGAAACGTTCTCCGCGACAGTCGGTCCGGCCGGCGCTTTCAGCGCGCCCAAGGCCGAGGCGCTCGCGGCTTCTCCCTCGGCGTAGGCACTCGCTGCGGCCGACAATGCCTGGGCGAACCCATCATGAAACGCAGCTCCCTGCTTGAGAATGGCTTGAAAATCCTGCGCGTACGTGTTGAACAGCGTCGCGGTGGCCGTGGACACCTCATCGAATGCCGCCGCCGCCACCCCGGTGGTCTGGCGCACCACGGCGGAATTGATCGCGTTGATCGCCGAACCGATTTCCACTACGTCCGCTGCAGCGGAAGCCAACGTGTGCGGCTCAACGCTCAGGTAGGCCATCCGCAGAGCTTAGACCGCGTTCTTACCAACCTGTCGGACGTTTCCGTCGGTGTGTAATGAGGGCGGCAGAATCGACGGATTCGCACCCTGACAGCACTGCCAAAACCCCGGACGCACACTGAAGGCCGTACGTGCATACTCGATGCGGCCCCCGACGCTCTCAGCGGCGCTTCGGCCCGCGCTTTTCGCGTTCCCGCACGTTGATCCGGATCGGGCTGCCCTCGAACCCAAACGTCTCGCGCAGCCGCCGTTCCAGGAAGCGCCGGTAGCCGGCCTCCAGGAAACCGGTGGTGAACAGCACGAACGTCGGCGGCCGCGCGGTGGCCTGGGTGGCGAACAGGATGCGCGGCTGCTTGCCGCCACGCACCGGGGGCGGCGTGGCCGCCACTACCTCCTTGATCCAGGTGTTCAGCGGGCCAGTCCCGATCCTGGCGTCCCACGACGCCAGCGCAGCCTCCATTACCGGCACCAACTTCTGCACCGCCCGGCCCGTCTTGGCGGAAATGTTGACCCGCTGCGCCCACTGCAACTGCGCCAGTTCGCGATCGATCTCGCGCTCCAGCAGATCGAGCCGGTCCTCGTCGACCAGATCCCACTTGTTGAACGCAAGCACCAGTGCCCGCCCGGCCTCGATCACCATCGACAGCACCCGCCGATCCTGTTCCGTCAGCGGCTGCGACGCGTCGATCAGCACGACCACCACCTCGGCGGAATCGATGGCCGAGTGGGTCCGCACCGAAGCGTAGAACTCGTGACCGCTGGCCTGACCGACCTTGCGGCGCAACCCCGCGGTGTCGATGAACCGCCACACCTTGCCGCCCAGGTCGATGAGCGAATCCACCGGGTCCACCGTGGTTCCGGCGACGTCATGGACCACCGAACGCTGATCACCCGCCAGCCTGTTGAGCAACGAACTCTTACCGACGTTGGGCTTGCCGACCAGCGCCACCCGCCGCGGACCGCCTACCACCGGTGCCGCCTCAGAAACTTCGGGCACCGCGGCCAGCACGACGTCGAGCAGGTCGGCCACGCCCCGACCGTGCATTGCGCTGATCCCATGCGGCTCACCGAGTCCCAGCGACCACAGGGTTGCCGCCTCGGCTTCCAGCCTCTCGTTGTCAACCTTGTTCGCGGCCAGGAAGACTGGCTTGCCTGAGCGCAACAAGATCCGGGCCGCGGCCTCGTCGGCGGAGGTAGCACCGACGGTGGCATCGACCACCAGGACCACTGCGTCGGCAGTACGCATGGCTATCGCCGCCTGCTCGGCCACCAACTGCTGAAGCCCCTTGGCGTCCGGCTCCCATCCCCCGGTGTCCTGCACTACGAACCGCCGTCCGGTCCACAGCGCGTCGTAAAAGACCCTGTCCCGCGTGACGCCGGGAACGTCCTGCACCACCGCTTCGCGCCGGCCCAGGATCCGATTGACCAGAGTCGATTTGCCGACATTAGGCCGGCCCACGATCGCCACCACCGGTGCCGGACCGGGGTCGTCTGGGTCGGCAAGCTCGGAAGCGACCACATCCCAATCGCTTTCGTCGGTCCAGGTGCCGTCCTGAGTCACCGCACTGCCCCGCTTTTCTGCTTGACCAAGTCCATCAGGTGGGCGATCACTTCCGCTTCCGTCATGTTGCCGGTGTCGACGACCACCGCGTCCGAAGCCGCTCGCAGCGGCGACACCGCCCGGGTGGAATCCAGATGATCGCGGCGTCGCACGTCGGCCAGCACACCCTCATAGTCGTCTCCCATCCCCGAGGCGACGTTCTGGTCGTTGCGACGCCGGGCGCGGGTTTCCGCCGACGCGGTCAAGAAGATCTTCACCGGCGCATCCGGCAATACCACCGTTCCGATGTCACGGCCTTCGACGACGACGTTGCCTGGAACCTCGGCCAGCTGTCGTTGCAGGCCGACGAGCCGGCTACGCACGCCAGGAATCGAGGACACAGCCGACACAGCACGGGTCACCTCGTCGCCGCGGATTTCGCTCGAAACATCTTCTTCACCAAGGTGACTGCTGATATCGTCGGGATCGTAACTGACTGCCAGCTGCGCCCCTGTCGCTATCGACTCGACGGCATCGGCGTCCGTCAGATCGACTCCGGCGCGCAGCGCCGCCAGCGTCACGATCCGGTACATGGCCCCGGTATCCAGGTAGCGTGCCGTCAGCGCTCGCGCTAATCCCCTTGCCACCGAGGACTTTCCGGTTCCGGCCGGTCCGTCGATGGCAACCACGACGTCGTTCAGAGTTCGATGGCTCGCTTCACTCCCGTCACTCACTCCGTTCGTTCCGCTCGCATCAATCCCACCGCTTTGTAGAGTTGTCCGATCTCGCCGCGGCTCAACGCCCGGACGTGGCCTGGCCGCTGCTCCCCCAGCGACACGGAGCCGATGTCGGTGCGCACGAGCGCCTCCACCGGAAAGCCGATGGCCGCCAGCATCCGGCGCACAATGCGGTTGCGTCCCTCGTGCAATGTCAGCCGCACCAGTGTTTTTCCCGGAATTGCATCCACCAGAGCGAATTCGTCGACGCGCGCGATACCGTCCTCCAGCTCGACGCCCGCCTTCAGCTGTTTACCCACGCCGTGCGGAACCTTGCCCGTCACCGTGGCCAGATAGGTCTTCGGCACCTCGTGGGAGGGATGCATCAGCCGGTGTGCCAACTCGCCGTCGTTGGTCAGCAAGATGAGCCCCTCGGTGTCAGCGTCGAGCCGCCCGACGTGAAATAGGTTCTTGTTACCGCGAACCCGGCGTTCGATGAGGTCGCCGATGCAGGGCCGCCCGTGCTCGTCTGACATGGTCGAGTGCATACCGCGCGGCTTGTTCAGCGCGAGGTACACCAGCGAGTCGTCGACGATGATTCGGGCCCCGTCGACCCGGATTATCGAGGCCTCCGGGTTGACCCGGGTACCCAACTCGGTGACCAGCTGCCCATCGACCTCAACACGCCCTTGGATTATCAACTTCTCGGCGGCCCTGCGAGAAGCAACCCCGGCCTGGGACAACACTTTCTGCAGGCGGACTCCCTCGGCCGCGTTGGAATCTTGGGTGTCGGTCATCAATCCCTGTCCACGTCGAAGGTCAGGGCCTGCTCGGGTGCCGGCGTGCCCCCGAGTTTGAGGAACCGTGGCTCACTGTCTAAAGATTCGGTCAATTCGTCAATCGAGTCGACGTCGGGAAGAAGCGGCGCGATATCAGGAAGATCAACCAGCGACGTCAATCCCAGTCGCTCCAGGAACATTTCGGTGGTCGCGAACGTCACCGCGCCGGTGTCGGAGTCGGCACCAACTTCGGTGATCAAGCCGCGCGCCAGCAGGGTCCGCATGACCGCATCGACATTGACGCCGCGGACCGCGCTCACCCGCGCCCGTGTCACGGGCTGACGGTAGGCCACCACGGCCAGCGTCTCCAGCGCGGCCCTGGTGAGCTTTGATCGCGCGCCGTCCAGCAGCAGCTTCTCCACATAGGGGGCGAACCGGGCGCGCGTGTACAGCCGCCAGCCCTCGCCGGATTCGCGTAAGTCGATGCCGCTGTCCCGTTCGCGCAACTCGTCGGCCATCACCTGCAGCTTGGCGGCCACCCGGTACACGGGTTGTTCGGTGGCCACGGCCAGTGCGTCGACGGTCACCGGGGTGTCCACCACCAATAGCAGTGCCTCGAGCACGGAACCCAGCTCCTCGGGATCCAGCGGCGCCGCTTCGGCGATATCCGGGATCCCGACGTCGAGATCGACGTCGGACTCTTCGAGATCGACGTCGGATACCTCTTCAGTCATCAGCGCCGCTCCTCCTCTTCGCTTCGCTCAGCATCGTCGCCGGCGCGCACGAGCGCCGCTCCTCTTCATCGCTTCGCTCTGCATCGTCGCCGGCGCGGATCATTCGTCCCGCACTTCTACTAAGGCTTCGCTGGTGGGACGTTCCCCGGTCCATGAAATCTGGAGCACGCCAAGCGGCTCTGACTGGTCGAATGTTACCGTCCGCGCTCGATAAAGTTCGAGCAGCGCCAGGAAGCGGCCGACGACCTCGATGGGCGCCGTGCAGTCGGCGACCAGTTCAGAAAATGAAGCCCATTGGCCGCTGCCCCGCGCTTCCAGGAGCGCCAGCAATTTTTTGGCCTGCTCGGGAACCGAAACCTTCAGTTCATGCAGAGTGCCCCAGCGATACCACCGGCACCGGCCGGGGGCTGAACGCGATCGCGGCGATCTGGGCGAACCGTTCGGCGTCGACGCCCAGCATCACCTCGGGAAGCAGTTCGGTGAACGGATCCTCCAGCGACACCGCGCGCGGGTAGCTGCGCAGCGCGGTGGCCTCCAGTTCGGCGAACATTTCCGCGACGTGCTTGAACGCACGGTATTGCAGCAGCCGGGCAAAGAGCAGGTCACGCACCTCGAGCAGCGCCAGATCCTCTTCGTCGTCCACCCGCCCGGCCGGTAACAGCCGGGCGGCCTTCAGATCGAGGAGGGTCGCGGCGATCACCAGGAACGCTGTCGTCTCCTCGAGTTCCAGCTGCGGGCCGATCTCGCGGGTGTAGGCGATGAAGTCGTCGGTGACTTGGTGCAGGGCCACTTCGGTGACGTCGAGCCGGTGGGCGAAAATCAGCTGCAGCAGCAGATCGAACGGTCCCTCGAAGTTGGTTAGCCGGACTCGAAAACCAGCCGAGGAGCCGTTCTGCTGTGCCGCCTCGCCGTCAGGTTGCGCGGTCACGCGCCGAATCGGTCGATGAATTCGCGGGCCAGCGCGCGGTAGGCCATCGCGCCTCCCGATTTGGGCGCCCAGGTGGTGATGGGCTCGCCCGCAACACTGGTCTCCGGGAAGCGGACCGTTCGGGTGATCACGGTGTCGAACACTAGGTCGCCGAACCGCTCCACGACGCGGGCCATCACCTCACGTGCGTTGACGGTGCGCGGGTCGTAGCGCGTGAGCAGGATGCCGCTGATCTCCAGCTTGGGATTGAGTCGATCGCGCACCTTCTCGACGGTGTCGGTGAGCAGCGCCAGGCCGCGCAGCGAGAAGTACTCGCATTCGGTGGGGATCACCACCCCGTCGGAGCAGGTCAGCCCGTTTACCGTGAGCAGTCCCAGCGATGGCTGGCAGTCGATCAGCACATAGTCGTAGCGGTCCAGCACCGGGTGCAGCGCCCGAGCCAGGCTCTGTTCCCTGCCGACCTCGTTGACGAGCTGAATCTCGGCGGCCGAGAGGTCGATGTTGCTGGGCACCAGGTCCAAGTTCTTGACGCGGGTGGGCATGAGCACCTCGTCGATGGACGCCCGCGGCTCCACCAGCAGGTTGTGCACGGTCTTGTCCAGCTCGTAATGCGGTACGCCGAGGCCCGCGGACAGCGCGCCCTGCGGATCCATGTCCACCAGCAGCACTCGCCTGCCGTATTCGGCGAGCGCGGCGCCCAGGTTGATCGTCGAGGTGGTTTTCCCGACGCCGCCCTTCTGGTTGCACATAGCGATGACTTTGGCCGGGCCGTGCGAAGTGCGCGGCTTTGGCTCGGGGATCGCCCGCGGGGGACGCCCAGTGAGGCCGACCTCGACGCCGCCGTCGGCTTGGCCGGTCATGCCCGGTGTGTTCGAGAGATGAACATCGGGGCAAAGTCTAACGGGTTCGCGCGGCTGAACCGGCCGACCCGCAGGCAAGATAACCAGCCAATACGGGCTAATCGCAGGGATCATCCCGCCGCGAGTCACACCCGCCTCACCAGTATCATTGGTCCTCCGGTGGGCCTCAATTTTGCGGGCCCAGCGCCGCGAGACTGTCACTGGCTACGCGTTTGCCCCGAGTGGCGCCGTCGGCAGTCTCGCGGCGGGCCGGGGGCTATTGCGCGCGGGGGTGGGCTCCGGCCCACACTTCGCGCAACGCGTGCACGGTGACCAGCGTGTAGATCTGCGTCGTCGTCACCGACGCATGACCCAGGAGCTCCTGCACGACACGGACATCGGCGCCGCCCTCGAGCAGGTGCGTGGCAAAAGAATGCCGCAGCATGTGCGGCGACACACCCGACTTGATCCCGGCACGCTCGGCGGCGTCCTGCAGCACCTGCCATGCGCTTTGCCGCGACAACCGGCCGCCGCGCACGTTGAGAAAGATGGCCGGCGTGCCGCGGCCGCGGCGGGCCAACTCGGGGCGACCGCGCACCAGGTACGCCTCCAGCGCCTGCACCGCGGGCCGTCCCACCGGCACCAGCCGTTGCTTACCGCCCTTGCCGGACAACAGCACCGACCTCGCCTGGGTGTCGATGTCGTCGACGTCGAGGCCCACCGCTTCGGAGATCCGCGATCCGGTCGAGTACAGCAGCTCAAGCAGCGCGCGGTTGCGCAATGTCAACGGGCCGTCGGCCGGGCTGTCGCCGCCCGCGCCGTCCAGCAGGGCCAACACGTCGTCGATCGTCAGGCTCTTGGGCAGCCGGCGGCTCGGCGTCGGTGGTCGGACGGCTCGTGCCACATCCAGGTCGGTCAGGCCTTCGGCCACGGCGAACCGATGCAGGCCACGCACCGCGATCAGCGCCCGCGCCGCCGACACCGCCGACAGCGCCACCGCCCCCGAATCGGGATCGCCCCGCCGCAGCGCCACCAGGAACTCGCTGACATCGTCTTCGACAACCTTCGCCAGGTCGTGAATCCCACGGTCCGACAGATGTTTGGAGTAGCGGCGCAAGTCGCGACGATAGGAACTCAGCGTGTTGGCGGCAACGCCGCGCTCGATGGTCAGATGATCCAGGTAGCCCTGAAGTTGTGTCTCCAGGGCTGCCGTCATCGGGCGGCCTTTCGCGCCGCAAATGCCTTCGGCTTGATCCGTCCACGGACTGTCTAGCGGACGCGGCTCGGCGAATCCTCGTGGTCACCGCCTGGGCGGCCAAAATACCGGCAATGGCAATGGAATTGACGATCTCGCCGCTGAACACCCGGTGTGCCGCATCCTCGATGGAATACCAGCGCATCGTCATATCGGCTTCTTCGTCGTGCGCCTCGGGCCGGCCCACTTCGCTGAGTCCAGTGGCTAGATAGACCCGCACCGACTCGTCGCTGTAACCCGGGGCGGTATCGAGATCGAGAAGCACCTGCCAAGTGCTCGCCCGGAGGCCGACCTCCTCCTTGAGCTCGCGGGCGGCGCTGAGGTGCGGGGGCTCACCCGCGACGTCCAGCAGCCCGGCCGGTAGCTCCCATAACCGTCGGCCGTAGGAGTGGCGGTACTGGTAGACCAACGGGATGGTGTTGTCATCACGCATCGCCACGATGGCGACCGCGCCGTAGTGCTCGATGACTTCACGTGTCGCGGTGCGACCGCCGGGCATCCGCACCTTGTCGGAGCGAAGCGCGAAAATGTTTCCAGTGTGCAGCGTTTCGGTTGACGCCGTCTCGAATTGGTGTTCAGCCACGGGCCGCGGGCTCAGGTAACGGCCGCTGCGCGCTCTCCCGATGCTGGCTGCCGTTGGACGAGTGCTCGGGCATCTCCACCGGCAACAGCTCGCCGCCCTTATAGTCGATGGCCGCCCCGACGAAGTTGACGAACAGCGGATGCGGCCGGGTGGGCCGGCTCTTCAGCTCGGGGTGTGCCTGGGTGCCGACGATGAACGGGTGCACCTCGGGTGGGTATTCGACGAATTCCACCAAATGGCCGTCCGGCGAAGTCCCGGAAATCCGCAGACCACTTTCGGCGATCCGGTCGCGGTAGTCGTTGTTGACCTCGTAGCGGTGCCGGTGCCGCTCGGACACCTGCGTCGTCCCGTACGCTTCGGCCACGATCGAGCCTGGCTCCAGGACCGCGGGATAAGCCCCGAGCCGCATCGTGCCGCCCAGATCCGCTTGGCCGGCCACGATGTCTTGTTGATCGGCCATCGTGGAAATGACCGGATCGGGTGTGTCCGGCTCGAATTCGGCGGAGTTCGCCTCGGTGAGGCCCACCGAGCGGGCCGCCTCGATCACGATGCACTGAAGGCCGAGGCACAGCCCCAGCACCGGCAGCCCGCGTGCTCGCGCATGCCGGATGGCGCCGATCTTGCCCTCGATTCCGCGGATACCGAACCCGCCGGGGATGAGCACGCCGTGCACGTCGCCCAGAGCCGCGGTCGCACCGCCGGCCGTTTCGCAGTCGTCGGACGCCACCCAGAGGATCTCGACCTTGGCGTGGTGCTTGAACCCGCCCGCGCGCAGCGCCTCGGCAACGGACAAGTAGGCGTCAGAGAGCTCAATATATTTGCCTACCAGTGCAATTCGAACGGTCTCGTGCGGCTCGTGCACACGGCGCAGCAGGTCGTCCCATTCGGTCCAGTCGACGTCACGGAACGGCAGGTGGAGCCGCCGCACGACATACGCGTCGAGTTCCTCGCGATGCAACACCTTGGGGATGTCGTAGATAGACGGCGCGTCCGGGGTCGAAATGACGCCATCGATGTCGACGTCGCACATCAACGCGATCTTGTCCTTGAGCGCTTCGGGAACCTCGCGGTCGCAGCGCAGGATCAGCGCGTCCGGAGTGATACCGATGCTGCGCAGCGCCGCCACCGAGTGCTGGGTGGGTTTTGTCTTGAGCTCGCCCGACGGGGCCAGGTAAGGCACCAGCGACACGTGCAGGAAGAAGACGTTCTCCCGGCCGATGTCGTGGCGGACCTGCCGCGCCGCCTCCAGGAACGGCTGCGATTCGATGTCGCCAACGGTGCCGCCGATTTCGGTGATGACGACGTCGGGGCGGTTTCCGTCGGCGTCCGGTTGGGCCATCGAGCGGATGCGCCGTTTGATCTCGTCGGTGATGTGCGGGATAACCTGGACGGTGTCGCCGAGGTATTCGCCCCGTCGTTCCTTGGCGATAACCGTCGAATACACCTGTCCGGTAGTAACATTCGCCGAGCCGGACAGGTCGCGGTCAAGGAATCGCTCGTAGTGTCCGACGTCGAGGTCGGTCTCGGCGCCGTCGTCGGTGACAAAGACCTCGCCGTGCTGGAACGGGTTCATGGTGCCCGGGTCGACGTTGAGGTACGGGTCGAGCTTCTGCATCGTCACGTGCAGACCACGTGCGGTCAGTAGCTGTCCGAGGCTGCTGGCGGTAAGTCCCTTACCGAGTGAGGAGGCGACGCCGCCGCTGACGAAGAGGTGCTTGGTGACCGTTTGCGTGTGCTTGCGCACTGGCGTCCTCCGTGAAGACCGGGCAGGGCGTTGACGTTTCTCGTCGGAACAAACTGGGCCTGCCGACCCACGGAAATCAACCCTAACACCCAGTTCGCTTTGGCGCGCCGAACACGCCCGAGCGTGGGGAACGCGGCCTATTGCGGGACTGTGATCGACGTCGCGCCATGTCCGGTGCCGTACTGCCCGACGTGGCCGCCGTTGATCAAGTCATGCAGGCCAAGGATCGCGGTGATCCGTCCTGGCGCGGTATCCACGTCGTCGACGGTGCTGATCGCCGAGGCCATGCCGGCATCGGCGCGGGCCACCGCGACTGCCGCGCCTCCCGTCGCCGAACCGTCGCGCCCGGCGAGCAGGGTGCCTGCGCCGTGCGGCGCGAGCGCGGCGGAGAACCGGGCCGCGCTTACGCCCTGGTTCCCGGCGTCTTGGGGTAGCGAACCGCCGGTGACGACGATGGCGGCATTCGCCGCCCCGATGTGATCGCCTGCCTGGTAGGTGATGAACCCGGTGTCGCGCAACGCCGCCAGCACGGTGTCACGCTGCAAGTCGTCCACGGGCGGCACAGCGGGGTTGGGATTGATCAGCAAGGCGATGCCCAGAAGGTCGCCGGCTTGCGAACCCTGGTCGACCAGCTTGGTGCTCAACTGCTGGCCGGCCGGCAGGATGGACGAGCTCACCACGGTGCGCAGTTTCTCACCGGAGTTGGCGTCGACGAACTCCTGCGTCAAAGACAGCGTTCCGGTGACCGCGCCGCCGGCGTGCCCGATGATTTTCGACACGGCCGCGACATCGTCGTCTTTGGCATCCGGGGTACGGAACACAACCACGCTCTTGCCGGCCAGTGTGTCGTGCACCATCCGGCCGACCAGTTGGGTATCGAAATTATTTGCCGCACTCAGCTTTTCGTTCAGTGCGTTCTTCTGGTCGTTGAGCCCGGTGATCTGCGTGTACAGGTCGCGCTTCTCGTCACGCAGGCTGGACAGCAGCGTGTCCGACAGGAAGCCCGAGCCCAGCACGACTCCCATCGCCAGCGCCACGAAGACGGCGGCCAGTGAGAACGCGTGTTGACGTAACGAGATCATGAGTGCACGTCCTTAGAACCCCGAATGGCTAGGTGATCAGGTGCTGAATCCACACCGAGAATTGATTCCAGTATTGGACGATCCAGTGCAGGACCACCCCGTCGGTACGCGACACCCACAGCGCGACGATGATGGCGATCAGCATCGTCAGCGCCAGCAGAGCGATGGCACCGGCCGAGATGTGGTTGCGGTACAGGGTGGCAACCGCTTTGGCGTCCACCACCTTCTCCCCCACCCGCAGCCGGGTGAGGAAGGTCGACGGGTTGCTTTGGGTGCGGGTGCGGTCGAAGAACGTCTCGATGTTGGCGGTGTGGCCGGCCGTTACCAGTAGCGCGGCACCGTGATGGTCGGCCAGCAGCAGGGCGAGATCGGTCGCTGAGCCCGCTGCCGGAAACGTCATGGCGCCGACGCCGAGGTCCTGGATTCGCTCGAGGCCGGGCGCATGGCCGTCGGCGTCGGCCGGCAACACCACATGGGCACCGCATTTGAGGGCGTCAGTACTGATCTGCTCCGGGTCGCCGACGATGAGCTGGGGGCGGTACCCGGCTTTGCGCAACACATCCGCGCCACTGCCGACACCGATGAGCACCGGCTGGTACTCCTTGATGAACGGCTTGAGGCAGCGGAGATCGTCGGCGGCACTGGGCTCGTCGGCGACGATCACTACATGCCGGCCGCGCAGGTCGATGTCGATATCGGGGATGCCGATACCGTCGATCAACAACGGGCTCTCGCTTTTGATGAACTCAATCGTGTTGCCGGCGAATGCCTCCAGATGAGCGGCCAGTCCACTCTTGGCCTCACGCATCAGGTCGGCGATGTCGTGGTCGGTGCGCTCGGTACCGTGGACCAGCCGACGGTCCCCGGCATACACCCCGCCTTCGTACAGGCGAATCTTTGAGCCGTCCTTGATCTTCTTGAAGATGTCGGGTCCGGTCTCGTCGATCAGGGTGACGCCGTTGTTCACCAACACCTCGGGCCCGAGGTTGGGGTAGCGGCCCGATACCGACGGCGACGCGTTGATTACGGCCGCGATGTCCGCCTCCACCAGCGCGTCCGCGGTGATGCGGTCCAGATCCAGGACGTCGAGCACGACGATGTCGCCGGGGCAGACCCTGCGCAGCAACCGGTCGATGTTCCGGTCGACGCGGGCGGTGCCGATGAGACCTGGCCGAGACGCATTACGGGTTAGAAGTCCTGACATCTTCATGGGGGGATTCTGTCGGTGAAGCGCGGCAAGAGCGTGGAGGCGCGCCGTAACATCTGCCCCAGAAGTTCTATTGCGTCACTTCTGTCACAAAACTATCTCGGCTCGAACGTCGACTTGTTGCGCGAAATCAGCCGCTGCGCCCACAACAAGTCGACGTTCGACGGATTAGATCTCGTCGTTCTGGGCGCCGTCGAGAAGTTCGCGGGCGTGCGCGCGAGCACTGTCCGAATCGCCGAGACCCGCCAGCATCCTGGCCAGTTCGGCCACTCGCTCGTCGTCGGCCACCCGCCGCACCACGCTGGTCCCCTTCGGTCCGGCACCGTGCACCACCAGGTGCACATCGGCGTAGGCCGCAACCTGCGGCAGGTGCGTCACAACGATGACCTGGTGGGTGCGTGCCAACCGCGCCAGCCGCCGGCCGATCTGCACAGCGGCCCGGCCACCGACGCCGGCGTCGACCTCGTCGAAGACCATGGTGGTGCCCGCCGCCGACGCGGCCAACACCACTTCCAGCGCCAGCATCACCCGGGACAGTTCGCCGCCGGACGCGCTCTTGGCCAGTGGCAGCTCCGTCATCCCCCGGTGTGCTGCGAAGCCGAACTCGACGTCGTCGACACCGTCCGCGCCGACCCGAGCGACCTCGCCCGAGGGCAGCTTGAGCGTGGCTGCGCCGTCCGAGCCAGATCCAGTATCGATGTTCACATTGATCGCGAACTGGGCGTCCGCCATCGCCAGCCCGGACAGCTCGGCGGTTACCTCCTTGGCCAGCCGCTTCGCGGCCTTGCTCCGAACCTGGCTGAGGTCCGTTGCCGCCACGGCCAATTCGCCGGCGAGTTCTTCAGCATGGCGTTCCAGCGCCGCCAGCCCTTCCTCGGAGACGTCGAGCTGGGCGAGGCGGTCGCGCGATTCGGCCGCCCACCGGCGCACCCCGTCGATATCGGCGGCATACTTGCGGGTCAGCGTCCGCAGCTGCCCCTGCCGGGCCAGCTTGGATTCCAGTGCGCTGGCATCGACCGGCAGCTCTTCCAGGTAGTTGCCGAGTTCATGGCCCACATCGACGACCGCCGTCAGCGCCTCGCTGATCTGCTCGGCCAACGCGTGCAGCTTGGCGTCATCGGTCGATTCCAGTGCGGCCCTTGCCCGCCCCAAGCCGTCGGCGGCACTGCCGCCGGACAGATCGTCGACGTCACCCGACAGCGTGACGCGGGCAGCCGCCGCGGCTTCGCGCAGCGTGTCCAATTCGGAGAGCCGCACGATCTCGGCGACCAGGGCGGCGTCCTCACCCGGTTGCGGGTCAACGGCGTCGATCTCGTCGAGCCCGAACTTCAGGCGGTCGGCCTCGAGGGTGAGTTCCCGCATGCGGTTGCGGCGGTCGAGCAGGTCCTGGCACGCCGACGACCAGGCGTCACGGAGCTTGCGGTAGCGCTCGAGCGCGGGGCCGGACTTCGCGAATCGGTCCAGCGCGCCGCGTTGTTCCTCGGGCCGCATCAGCCGCAGCTGATCGTTTTGTCCGTGCAGGGTGAGCAACTCAGAGGTGAAGTCGCCCAACGATTTGGCGGGCACGCTGCGGCCACCGAGGTAAGCGCGTGACGGTCCGTCGCTGCTCACCGAACGCAGCGCGATCACGCTGCCATCCTCGTCGCGCTCGGCGCCCGAAGCATCCAGAAGCTCGTCCAGTTGCGTGGCCGCGGCCTCGTCGAGATCGGTTGTCGTGAAACGGCCTTCGACAACCGCGCGGTCAGCCCCCGACCGTACCCGGTTAGCGTCGGCGCGGCCACCGCCGAGCAGGTGCAGCCCGGTCACCACCATCGTCTTGCCGGTGCCGGTCTCGCCGGTCAGGACCGTCAGACCGCGGCCGAACTCCCCGACCGCGGCGCTGATCGCTCCCAGCGACTCGATGCGGATTTCTGTCAGCATGCGGTCACCACTTAGTCAGCAACACAGGAGCGCCGCTACTGTCCACGCCAACCGGTGACCGGTAGCCGGAACTTGCGCACCAGCCGGTCGGTGAACGGCGCGCTGTCCAGGATCGCCCATTTCACCGGCGTGCCGCAGCGGGTCACCTCGAGGCGCCCCCCGGCCGGTATCACCATCTCGCGACGGCCGTCGCAGAACACCAGGGCGTCGTTGCCGCCTGCCTCTATCTCAATCGCGATCGTGGCGTCGGGACTGGTAACCATGGGCCGGCCGAACAGTGCGTGGGCGTTGTTGGGCACCACCAGGATCGCCTTGAGGTCAGGCCACAGCACGGGGCCTCCCGCGGAGAAGGCGTAGGCCGTTGACCCGGTCGGCGTAGACACCAGGACGCCGTCGCAGCCGAACGTCGACACCGGGCGCCCGTCGATTTCGACGACCACCCCCAGCACACCCAGTCGCGGGCCTTTTTCCAGGCTCGCCTCGTTGAGCGCCCAGCCCTGATCGATGATGTCGCCGCCTGCGCGCACCACGATATCGAGCGTCAGGCGCTCTTCCACCCAATAGTCTTGCGCGACAACGTGCTCCAGCACCGAATCGATGGCGTCCGCCTCGGCCTCGGCTAAAAAGCCGATCCGGCCCAGGTTGACGCCCAGCACCGGAATGGTGGCGTTGCGTGCCAGCTCTGCCGCCCGCAAGAAGGTGCCGTCGCCGCCGAGCGCAAGCACGAGTTCGCAGCCGTCGGCGGCGTGCGGGTCGGCATCGACCACGTCGATCTCGACGCCCATCACCCGCATGTCATCGGGGCCGAGGTGCAGCGATCCCCGGTCGACCGCCTCGGCGGACAGTACGCGCAGCGAGATTCCGTTGTCGCCCAACACCTTCTGTACACGCCGTGCGGTCTCGGCGGCGTCTTCGCGCCCCGTGTGCACCACCAGCAGGATCGTGCGCGCGGTCACTGTGGGCCCTCCGTTATGGCTCGCTGGACCGCCGACACCAGCCCGTCCGCGGACAGCGCCCGGTCGGTCTGTGCCCGCAGCCACAGGAAGTATTCGACATTGCCCGACGGGCCCGGCAGCGGGCTCGCCGTCACATCGACGGTGCGCCAGCCCAGCTCCGCGGCCCGGCGCGCGACGGCCAGCACCGAGTCGGCGCGCAGGCCGGGGTCGTGCACCACCCCGCCGGGGCCCACCTGGCCCTTCCCTACCTCAAACTGCGGCTTCACCATGGGAACGATATCCGCGCCAGGCCCGGCACAGCCAGCCAGCGCGGGCAACACCGTGGCCAGCGAGATAAATGACAGGTCCGCCACCACGAGATCGGCCCGGCCCCCGATCGCCTCGGGTGACAGGTCGCGGGCATTGGTCCGCTCCACGACCAGCACCCGCGGATCGCTGCGCAGCGACCAGGCCAGCTGGCCGTACCCCACATCGGCGGCAACCACCTCGGTCGCCCCGCGGTCCAGGAGCACCTCGGTGAAACCGCCCGTCGACGCGCCGGCATCCAGGCAGCGGCGGTCCGCCACCGGAATTCCGAAGGCGTCCAGCGCCCCGATCAGTTTGTGTGCGCCGCGCGACACCCACGTCCGCCCTGCGTCGTCGGCTACGGTCAGCGCCGCGGTGACGGCGACGGCGGTAGCGGGTTTGACCGCCGGCATGCCGTCGATGCGCACCTTGCCGGCCCCGATCAACTCCGCGGCCTGCTGGCGAGATCGCGCAAGACCGCGCCGCACCAACTCGGCGTCAACGCGGGCACGTCGTGCCACCGCGCACTCAGCCCTTCTCCGCCGACTCCAGAGCGGCCAACAGCACGTCATGTGCCTCGGACAGCCGCCGCGCTATCTCTTCGAGCTCGACGAGGGACGGGCCGTCCTCCGGGTTATCGGTGTTTGGGTCGCCGGGTCGCGGCAGCTGTGCAACCAGTGCATCGATTTCTGCGCGTATCTGTTCAGGATCGATAGTCATTGCGTCCCCACGCTAGTCGATGTGGTGAAAAGCTAGTCGCCGCGCATCAGAGACCAGCGGTTCAGGGCGCCGCGGGCTCGCTCGTCGCCGGCCTCGATGCGCGGTTGCTGTCCGTTGAAGCCGGCACCCCATACAGCGCTGGCGACGGCGCGCACGACCGACAACTCGTCGTCTTCGTGGTCGCCCCGCTGGTCGGGATTGCCGGTGCTGACGGTTACCGCGTCGGCACCGACGGCGACTTGCCAGCCCGCCTGCGGCCCGACCGCGAGCAGCTCGGCGCCCTGGTGCAGCGCGCGCAGGTCACGGGCGATGTAGCCGGGCCGCTGAGCCGGCACCGCATAGATCGCGTCAAGGGCCGTGCTGACCCCGGTGAGCACCATCAGGCTGGGCAACCCCGCGGCGTTGGCACCCTCGATATCGGTGTCGAGGCGGTCGCCTATGACGAGCGGGTTGCGAAAATCGCCCCGCGCCACCGCGTCGTTGAGCAGGGTCGGCGCCGGCTTGCCTGCTACCTGCGGTTCGGCGCCAGTGGCGGCCCGGAGCGCGGCAACCAAAGATCCGTTGCCGGGCAACAGCCCCCGTTCGGTGGGCAGGGTGGGGTCGACATTGGCCGCGACCCACAACGCACCGGCCCGGATCGCGAGTGCGGCCTCGGCCAGATCCGGCCAGCCGATGGTCAACGACAGTCCCTGCACGACGGCGACGGGCTCGTCGTCAAACTTTCGCACCGGACGCAGTCCGACCGCGGCGATCTCGTTCGCCAGCGATTCGGTGCCGACGATGAGCACCCGCGCATCGGTCGGCAGTTGCTCGGCGAGCAGGTGCGCGGCGCTCTGCGCACTTGTCACGACATCGGTGCTGGTGGCGGTGAAGCCGAGCTCGCGCAGGTGGGTCGCGACCTCGTCGGCGCTGCGGGATGCGTTGTTGGTGACATACAACTTTCGGCTGTCCACCCGATCCAACGACTCAACCGCGCCGTCGGTGGGCCGGCTGCCGCGGAACACCGTCCCGTCCAGATCGATCAGCAGGCAATCATATTCCTGCGCAACGGTTTTCAACCTAGCTCGCTGACGCGGTCCTCGGCGTCGGTGACGCCTTCGGTGTCGGCGGCCGCGGAGCGAAGGAACCATTCCAGCGCCTCGTCTTGGCGTTCGAGCGCCAAGAGCGTGTCGGCGTAGGCGTAGTACAGCCGCGCGGCGGTAGAGCCGGTGCGGCCCGATTCCAGCTGCGGCGTGGACAACACCGTCAGCGCCTGCTCGATCTGCCCCAGATCGGCCCTCGCGCCGGCTGCGACGATGCGCAGCTCGTCGGCGTCGTCGCCCGTGAGCTGCGCCGCCTCGGGTCCGCGGGCCAGTTCGATCGCCCGCTCCGGGCGGCCGAGGCCGCGTTCGCAATCGGCAATGAGCGCGAGCAAGGACGACTTACTGCCCATTCGGCGGGCCGCGCGCAATTCCGCTAGCGCTTGCGCCCAATCGCCGCAGTGGTAGGCGGCGATTCCCACCGCCTCCCGAATGACGGCGATCCTGCTGGCTCGGGCCCGGGCCGCACGGGCGTGACTTAGCGCGGCCTCGGGGTCCTCGTCGATCAGGTCACCGGCGGCAACCAGATGGCGGGCCACCGCATCGGCGGTGGCTTTGTCCAACGTGCTCAGTTCGCGCCGGACATCGGGTGCCAGCTGCTTGGCCTCCACGTCGGCAGGTATCGCCGGCCCGTCCTGCTGCGGGCGATCGGCGGCGGTCTGCGACTGAGCTTGACGACCACGGTCCTGGCCCGACCAGCGTTCGGGGCGGGGCCCGCGCCGCGGTGGGCCGCCGGATGCCGGGCGGGTTCGTCGCTCACCGTCGTGCTTTTGCCTGTCGTCGACCACGCGTGCCGTTCACCTCGGTTGCTGCTTGGGGGTTTCTGCAGAGGATACGGCATGCGCCAGAAGCCAAAATCCGTGTTTGCCTCGGATTAAGCGTCGATTAAATCAGGCCAGCAATAAGGCGATTCGCGATTAGGCCGCAAGTCGGTGCGGCAGCAGCGCGGCCATCACCGCAGGGCAATACGTCGCGATCGCCACGAGGGTGAACGCGCCCGCCACTTGGTACGACATGCCGGTTCCGTCAGCCATTCTGGACGTCACCGCGTCGAACGAGCCACCCGGCTGGACGAGCATCGGACACACCGACTGACCCAGCGCCGTCGTGCTGGCCGGTTGGCTGTAGGAGATGCCGGCATTCGTGAGGGCCGACAGGAATGCATTGCCCATCATGTCGGCGTGAATGGGTGCGGCCAGCGTCCCGGCCGCGGCGGCCAAGCCCCCGGTCGCTCCGAGAAACCGCAACAGCGTTGCCTGTCCGGCCAGTCGCAAAGGCCACCTGTAACCGATTAGCTGCGCCGTCATATCTCATTTCTCATCAACTGGTTTCGGCAACTGTCCGCGCAAAACACTGTGACAACAGTGACGAACGAAAATCACATCTACAACACGGTGGGATAAAGGTTTACGCACTAGCGCGTTTCGCGGGCTGGACCTTTTCTAGACCTTTTCGATCCCGGCGATATTGCGCTTACCGCGGCGCAGCACCAGCCAGCGGCCGTGCAGGAAATCCGATGCCTGCGGCGCCCATTCGTCGCTGTCGACGCGAATGTTGTTGACCGACACCCCACCTTCGCCGATCGTGCGTCGCGCCGCGCCCTTGCTGGCGGACAAGCCGGTCGCTACCAATAGATCGACAATCCCGTCGGGACTGCCGGGCTTGAGCTCGGCGACCGACGCCTCGCGCAATGCCGCCGCCAGCGTCGCCTCATCGAGGCGATCCAAGTCGCCCTGACCGAATAGCGCCCGGCTCGCATGCTCGACCGCATCCGTCGCCGCCTCGCCGTGCAGCAGCACGGTCAGCTCCCTGGCCAGCCGACGTTGGGCGGCCCGTTGTTGCGGCCGCTCGGCGGTCGAGAGTTCCAGCTCGGCCAGTTCGTCGGCGGACAGGAAGGTGAACCACCGCAGGTACCGGATCACGTCGGCGTCGGCGGTATTGACGAAGTATTGGTACCAGGCATACGGACTGGTCAGTTGCGGGTCCAGCCATAGGCTTCCGCCGCCGGTGGATTTGCCGAATTTGGTGCCATCGGCGGCCGTCACTAACGGAACCGTCAGGGCATGCACTGTGGCACCGAGCTTTTGGCGCACCAGGCGCACCCCGGCGATGATGTTGCCCCACTGGTCCGAGCCGCCGATCTGCAGCGCGCAGCCGTGCCGCCGGTGCAATTCGACGTAGTCGTTGGCCTGCAGCAGCATGTAGCTGAACTCGGTGTAGGAGATGCCTTCGCCCTCGAGACGCCGCCGGATGGTGTCGCGGTCCAGCATCACGTTGACCGAGAAGTGCTTGCCGATGTCGCGCAGGAACTCGACCGCCGACATCGCGCCGGTCCACTCAAGGTTGTTCTCGACGATCGCTCCGGTGGCCGAACCGTCGAAATCGACGAAGCGTTCGAGCTGCCCGCGGATCCGTTCCGTCCATTCGGCGACGGTGTCCGCCTCGTGGAGGCTGCGCTCCCCGATATCGCGCGGGTCGCCGATCATGCCGGTGGCGCCGCCCGCGAGCACGATGGGACGGTGGCCGGCTTGCTGAAAGCGCCGCAACGCCAGCAGCGGCACCAGGTGCCCGGCGTGCAGGCTCGGCGCGGTGGGATCGAAGCCGGCGTACACCGTCATCGGCCCGCGCTGCGCTTCGGCGGCCAGCGCGTCGAGGTCGGTGGACTGCGCAATCAACCCGCGCCAGCCCAGCTCGTCGAGGATCATGCTGAAGATCCTTCCAGGATCGTCATGCGGGGCGTCGCCAGCGTCGACTTGTTGGGCAATTTTGAGCCATCCGAGCCCGACAACTCGACGTTCGGCGCTGGGCTACTGGTTAGTCGCTGGCGCCCGGCGCGGGCGCCCGGGGGCTGCGGCGATAGGCCGAGACCTCAGGTCGCCCGGCGAGCCACAACCGCCACGGCCGATCGGCCGCTTGGCTGACCCCAACGCGTGGACCCGACACCGCGCCCGCCACCTCGTTGAGTGCCAGCGTCACCGGACCACTCTGATCGAATAGGTCAACTCCATTGTCGGCCATGGTGATTCCCAGGGCGGAGCACAGATTTCCGGGTCCCCGGGCCAGCGCGACGGTGCGGACCGCGGCGCCGCGTCGCAACTGGGCGACGTCTGTCCCGAGTTCGATGGCCGCGGCCCGCAGCAGAACAGCGGCGGCCACACCGTCCGGCCCGCAGGTGACGTTGGCGCAGACATGGATCCCGTGGCTGAGATAGGTATAGAGCCGCCCTGCGGGCCCGTACATGATGAGGTTGCGACCACCCGGACCGCGGTATGAATGGGACGCGGCATCCGGCCAGGGGCCATCAGGAACCCCCCCGTACGCCTCGACCTCAACGACCGTGGCGCTGACTCCGCGTGCAGTGAGGGTGGCGCCCAGAAGTCGATGTGCGGCAGCCACCGGGTCAATCGCCAGCTGTTCTACGCCCACCGCGAGACTGTAACTACCGACGCATTCCGAGTGAACTGGCCGGTACTTGCAGTCTCGCGGCGCGAAGAGCACAATTCATCACATGATGAGTTCATCGCACGATGAATTAACGCCGGCCGTGAGCATCAACCATCTGCGGGTAATCCGCGGCAAGCGCCCGGCCTTGCACGATTTCTCGGTCGATATTGCGCAAGGCACGATCACGGGCCTGCTCGGGCCGTCCGGATGCGGTAAGAGCACGCTGATGCGGTGCATCGTCGGCACCCAGGTCGTGACGTCGGGCACCGTGACGGTGCTCGGTCACCCCGCGGGTTCCGCTCCACTGCGCCATCAGGTGGGATACCTGCCGCAACACCCCGCCATCTACGACGACCTGCGCATCGTCGACAACGTGCGGTACTTCGCCTCGCTGTACGGCTACGACGCCCGGACCGCCGATGACGCCATCGAACGCGTGGGCCTGACGGATCACCGAACCGCACACTGCGGCAACCTTTCCGGCGGGCAGCGCACCAGGGCGTCGCTGGCATGCGCCCTGGTCTGCCAACCCGCCGTGCTCGTGCTCGACGAACCCACGGTGGGCCTGGATCCCGTTCTGCGCGTGGACCTCTGGGCGGAGTTCACCGAGCTGGCCCGCGCCGGCACCACGTTGCTGATCTCCAGCCACGTGATGGACGAGGCCGACCACTGCCGCGACCTGTTGTTGATGCGTGACGGCCGGTTGATCGCCGATATCACTCCGAACAGGCTGAGAGAGGACACCGGATGCACGTCACTGGAGGAAGCGTTTCTGTCCATGATCAAACGCGCCGTCGACCGCAAGGCCGGCTAGGGCTCGAGGGGTTTACGGCCACCACGGCGCGGATCCTGCGTCAGTTGGCCGCCGATCATCGGAGCGTCGCGATGATCCTGCTCGTGCCGGTCCTGGTCATAACGCTGATGTACTTCATGTTCGAAAATGCGCCGCACCGGCCCGGCATCCCCACACCGTTCAACAACGCCTGCCTGATCCTGCTGGGAATCTTTCCGCTTTTCGTGATGTTCGTCATCACCTCCATCACGATGCAGCGTGAGCGCGCATCAGGGACGCTGGAGCGAATCCTGACCACCCCGCTGCGCCGGTTCGATTTGCTGATGGCGTACGGCAGCGCGTTCTCGGTCGCCGCCGCGGCGCAAGCCACCTTGGCGTGCGCCGTGTCGTTCTGGTTGCTCGGCTTCGATACTGCCGGGAACCCGGGGTGGGTGTTCGTGATCGCCATCGCCAGCGCCGTGCTGGGTGTCGGTCTGGGCTTGTTGTGTAGCGCGTTCGCCCGCACCGAGTTTCAAGCCGTCCAGTTCATTCCGCTGGTGTTGGTGCCGCAACTGCTGCTGGCCGGGATCATCGTCCCGCGGCCGGCGATGGCACATTGGCTGCAATGGTTCAGCAACGCGATGCCGGCCAGCTACGCGCTGGAGGCCCTGCAGCAGGTGAACACTCACGCCGAGCTGACCGACGTAGCCCTCCGCGACATCATTGTCGTAGTGGGTTTCGCGGTCGCGGCGCTGTGCCTGGCCGCGGCGACCCTGCGCCGCCGGACGCCCTAGCGCGCGCCACCAACAGGCGGCCCGGGAAGACCGGCCGGCACCTCCGACACCCGCGAGCGGATCCTGGCCAGCGCCCGAGAACTGTTCGCACAAAACGGCATTGATCGAACGTCGATACGAGCCGTGGCCGCCGGCGCGGGGGTGGATGCCGCGCTGGTTCATCATTATTTCGGTACCAAGGAGCAACTCTTCGCGGCGGCGATCCATATCCCGGTAGACCCGATGACGGTGCTGGCGCCGATTCGCGAAATTCCGGTCGAAGAGCTCGGATTCAAGCTTCCTTCCGTGTTGCTGGCACTGTGGGATTCCGAGCTGGGCACGGGTTTGATCGCGACGATACGATCGCTGATCGCCGGCGCGGACGTGAGCCTGGCACGCTCATTCGTCGAGGAGGTGCTCACCGCGGAAGTGGCTTCGCGCGTGGACAATCCCCCGGGGACGGGCACGATCCGCGCGCAGTTTTTTGTGTCGCAGTTGATGGGCGTGGTGATGGCGCGCTACATCGTCAAGGTCGAGCCATTCGCGTCGCTGCCGGCCGAGCAGATCGCGGCAGACGGTCGCGCCGAACCTGCAGCGCTACCTCACTGGGGAGCTGCCGGACGGCCTCGCGCGATGAGCCGGGCGTGCTCGTCGTCGTCGACGTCGCGGGCCTCGTCGATCAGGAGCACCGGGATGCCGTCCTCGATCCGATAGGCCCGCCGCAACCGCGGGTTGTAGAGCAGGTTATCCGGGGCCACCAGCACCAGCGGACCCCGGTCCTGCTGGGCACACCAGGATGCTCAGCAGCGAATCGTCAAGCATCGCTTCGCCTCTGCTCGCCGCTCAATGCGGACCGCGCTCCCGCGCGTCAGCTTGCGAAACTCGCTGTCGTGCGGGTCAAAATACCAGGCCTGACGCTGCCGGCCCGGCTTGGGAATGCCCGCCGCGCGCAGAGCGCTGACGGTGGGACGGTAGCTCGCGCTCAGCGCCATCTCCGGCACCACATGCACGATATCGGGCCCCAGTCCCACGGGCATTCTGGCGACGGCCTCGGTCAAGTCCGCGGCCGTGATCGAGGCTCCCGGCAGCAACGTCACCGCCGACACCGCAACCTCCCGATCGCCGACCGGCACGTCGTAAGTCGCCACCAGGTCGACACCGTCGATGAAGCCGAACGCATCCGTAACCGCCTCGGGATAAACACATCCCGCGCGCGGTCAGAATCATCGAGCCCCGCCTACCCATCAACCAGTAGTCGCCGTCGTCGTCGCGGCGGAACAGGTACTCGGTCGATATCCACGTGTCGCCGGCGGAGAAGACGCCGCGCTTGACCGACGCGGTCGGATCGATCGGCCCTCTGGACTGCGCGAGCAGCACCCCGACCTGGTTCACGTCGGCGAGCTGGACGAAGCCGCGTTCGTTCTCCAGGATCAGGTCGTTTTCGGCGTCGTAGGCGCCCAGCTCGACACGCCCGGCTCCGGGCAGCGGACGACCCTCGCTGCCGACCTTGACGCCGGATACGTTGGCCAGCACGGCCTGTCCGTCGGTGGTGGCGAAGAACTCGACGACGTGCGCGGGCGTGAATGCGTCGCAGACCCTGTCCCACAATCCGGTCGGCATACCCGAGCCGATGAACAGCCGCACCGGATGGTTGCCCTGCAGCACGAACGCCGGATCGTCGACGACTTCGCGCAGCATCGCCCAGGTGTACGAGACGACGGTGACGCCGTACTGCCGGATCTCGTGGACGAACCGGTCCGGGTGCAGACCGCGCGACAGCGCGATCCGGGTGCCTCCGACCACCGCGCCGCCCAGGCTGACCAGTAGCGCGGACTCGTGGTGCAGCGGGGTCAGGCAGTACACCGTGTCCGAGCGGTCGAGCGCGGCCGTCGAAGCCGTTCCGAATGCCGACACCGCCCACCGATAGTTGGTGATCTGCTTGGCCACCAGCTCGCCGCCGGCGGCGTTGAACGCGATGAAGGCCAGGTCGCGGGCCAATCCCGGGTTCGGCCGGTACCACGCGGGCAGCTCGACGGCATCCGGGTCGATCTGCTCCATGTCGATGACCTGGGCCCGCTCGGAGGCGTCCTCCGGCAGATCCAGGGCACGCGATTCGCCCCCGCCCAGCACCAGGACGTGCCCGGGGTGCTCGGCGCGCGGCTTCGAGGTTGGTGGGGTCGGTCATGATCTCGTTCACTCTGCCGAGCCGGACCGACGCGGCCAGGTCGGCGTCCGGCCGCATCACCACCGCGACCGCTCCCAGCCGGGACAAGGCGGCAATGGCGACCAGCGCGCTGGGCCGCGTCTCCATCAGCACGCCCACCCGGTCGCCCTGCCGCACCCCGACCTCGATCAGGCCGCGAACGACGTTATCGATGCGGCGGTTGACGGCCTCGTACGTGTGCACGCGGCCGTCGAACAGGAGAAACTCGCCCTGCGGTGCGTTGTGTGCCTGTTCTTCGATGATGCGGCCCAGCGAGATTCGGGTGTGGTCGTTGAGCTGTCCCAGCCGGGCCAACCGCGGCAGCGTCCGGACGGTTTCCACGGCCAGTGTGCGCATCGATTTGTTCGCGCCGACGACGGCGTCGGCCGCGCCGCGGGCCAGCGCAATCGCGGCTTCGGAAGCTTCCCCGACACCATGGACGAGCCGGGAGCTGAACGCCACACCGCTTTCGGTGTATTCGGCCGGTTGATCGGCCATCACGTCGACGCTGTCCGGCTTGTCGCCCCCGTTGTTGAGCCATTGCACCCATTCGGCCACCGTCGGCCAGCCCTGCTCGGCGGCCTTGGATCCGACGACGAGACCGAAATGTCCGGTCCGGATGCGGTGTTCGTAGACCTCGGCGTTGGGCGCGGCCCGCCGGATGCCGCGCACCGACGCCGGCTGGCCGATGTCGTCGACTTCGCCGATGAACGCCAGTACCGGGCAGGTGATGTCGGTGAGCGTGACCATCTGCCCGTTGACGGCGAAGCCGCCGGTCATCATCCGGTTGTGGGCGATGAATTGCTTGAGCAGCTCGGAGACCGCCGGGCCCGACCACGCGATCCATCCTTCGGACTCGAGGAAGCGGCGCTGCTGTTCGCGCGGTAGCAGCGCTTCGCGGTCGTGCAGTTGACGCACGAAATCGACTCGCGCCTTGGCGGTTTTCAGTGGGTCCAGCATCTGGAAACCGGCGCGCGCCAACCAGCTTGGGATATCCATCCAGCTGAAGACGTGGTCCGCCATGAAATTGGCCGCGGCGACACCCAGATTGGCCGGGATACCCATCGGCAGTGCGGCCAGGGTGTCCACCGGGGCACCGAACGTCACGATGCTGGCGATGTCTTTGGAACGCCGATACGCCGCGGCCTGGTAGCAGAACATCCCGCCCTGCGAATACCCGACCAGGTGCACATCGCTGCCGGTGGCGTCCTTGATGGTGTCGACCGCTGCACTGAGCGCCGACAATGTGGTCGGCCAGGTTGCGGCGCATGCCGCCTTCGATTTTGTCGGGCGAACCGAAGTCGATCACCCACGGATCGAGCCCATTGGCGTGCAGGATCCCTACCGCGCCCTCATCCCGGGTGACGTCCCACATGTCCGCCGACATCATCATCGGATGCACCATCAGCACGGGCGGCCCCACGGGCCGGCCTTTCGGCGGGAAATACCGCCGGAGCTTGTACATCGGTACGCTCTCGACGATCTGCGACGGGGACGGAACGCTTCCGGTCTCCAGGCCCCCCAGCCGCAGGACTTCCAGGCCGTTTTGCGCTGTGGCCACCAGACGCTCGACCGGTCGTGTGACCATCGAAAAATTGAGATCCACCGCTGCTCCCTGCCTCTTTGACAGCTTGGCCATCATGGCACACGGGCCTGAGACGGAACCCTCGTCTCGACCGCGAAACTGCAATTACCGACTCGTTTCCCGAGGCGACGTCGCCAGCTGCAGTCTCGCGCAGCCGGCGGCGGTAGCCTCGGCCCGGTGGCGCACCTGCTCGGAGCCGAGTCAATACACCTCGAATATCCGAATCAACTGGTATTCGAGTCGGTCACGCTCGGGGTCAATGACGGGGCGCGGATCGGCATCGTGGGCCGCAACGGGGACGGCAAGTCCAGCCTGCTCGGGTTGCTGACCGGCCAGCTCCCGCCGGACTCCGGTCGGGTGACCCAGCGCAGCGGGCTGCGGGTCAGCGCGTTGAGCCAGGCCGACACCCTCGACTCGGTCCACACCGTCGGCTGGACGCTCGTCGGCGACCAAGCCGAACACCAGTGGGCAGGTGACGCGCGCGTCCGCGACGTGGTGGGCGGACTGGTGTCCGACATCGCGTGGGATGCCACGGTCGGCACCCTCAGCGGCGGCCAGCGACGACGGGTGCAGCTGGCCAAACTGCTGGTCGGCGACTGGGACGTGATCGCGCTGGACGAACCCACCAACCACCTCGACATCCAGGGCATCACCTGGCTCGCCGCGCACCTGCAACAACGCTGGCCGCGCAATACCGGTGGGCTGCTGGTGGTGACGCACGACCGCTGGTTTCTCGACGAGGTCGCCAACACCACCTGGGAGGTGCACGACGGGATCGTCGAGCCGTTCGAAGGCGGCTACGCCGCGTACGTGCTGCAGCGCGTCGAGCGGGACCGGCTGGCCGCCACTTCGGAGGCCAAGCGGCAGAACCTGATGCGCAAGGAGCTGGCCTGGCTTCGCCGGGGGCCGCCGGCGCGGACGTCCAAGCCGAAGTTCCGCATCGATGCCGCCAACCAGTTGATCGCCGACGTGCCCCCGTTGCGCAACCCCGTGGAACTGGCCAAGCTGGCCACCGCCCGGCTGGGCAAGATCGTCGTCGACCTGCTCGACGTGTCGGTCTCATACCCGCCTTTTGATGGCCGCCCGGTGCTGCGTGACATCGAATGGCGGATCGGCCCCGGTGAACGCACCGGCATCGTAGGGGCCAACGGGGCCGGGAAGTCGACCCTGCTGGGGTTGATCGCCGGCACGGTTGCGCCGGACACGGGGCGGGTCAAGCGCGGCAAGACGGTCAAGCTCGCCGTACTCGATCAGCAGGGCGATCAGCTGGCCGCCCTGGCGGGCGATCGGATCGCCGACGTGCTCGGCAGGCTACCCGGCGGGTACGAGGTCGAGGGCCGCGAGGTCACTCCGGCCCAGCTACTGGAACGGCTCGGTTTCGACGAGCTGTCCGCGCGAGTCGGCGAACTCTCCGGCGGCCAACGGCGCCGGCTGCAGCTGATGCTCACATTGTTGTCCGAGCCGAACGTGCTGCTTCTCGACGAGCCGACCAACGACGTCGACACCGACATGCTGACCGCCACCGAGGACCTGCTCGATTCCTGGCCAGGCACCTTGATCGTCGTCTCGCACGACCGGTACCTGCTCGAGCGCGTCACCGACCAGCAGTACGCCATCCTCGACGGCCGGTTGCGGCATCTGCCCGGCGGCATTGACGAATACCTGCGGCTGGCCGATCGTCCGACACTCGCCCGGGATGGCGGGGCGGCCGCCGAACCGGCGCCGGGCGCGCCGCCCGCGATGTCCGGGGCGCAACGCCGCACCGCGGAGAAGGAGTTGACCTCGACGGATCGCCAGCTCGCACGGCTGGCTGAACGGATCGCGGCCAAACACCGCGAACTCGCCGAATACGACCAGTCCGACCACGTCGGCATCACGAAGCTGACGGCAGAGTTGCGCGCGCTGGAAAGCGAGGTCACCGCGACGGAGAGCCGCTGGATGGAGCTGTCGGAGATGCTCGAATGAAGGCGACTCAGTGCCAGCGCAGTAAGACAAGTTCCGCGCAGAATCCAGGCCCCATGGCGAGCATCAGGCCCGGGCTTCCGCTGGGTGGTGGTTTCGCGATGGTGTCCCGCAAGATGTGCAGCACGGACGCCGACGAGAGGTTGGCGATCTCGCCCAGCGACCGCCAGGTCAGCTCCTGCGCCTCCGGGGGCAACCCGAGGGTGGCGCTGATCGCGTCGATGACCTTGGGGCCGCCAGGATGGGTGATCCAGGCGCCGATGTCGTCACTGCTCAGCCCGTGAGTGCCCAGGAAGCCGTTGACGTCGCCGGCTAGGTACTGCTCGACCAGCTTCGTGAGGTCGGGGGAAAGCCGCAGCTGCATGCCGTCGGACCCGACATCCCAGCCCATGATGTGCAGCGAATCCGGATACAGCCGGCTGCGCGAATCGACGATGTCCGGTCCGCTGGCACCCACTTGCTGGGCACGGCGGTCCCCGACCGCCACGACCGCGGCGGCGCCGTCCCCGAACATCGCGGTGCCGACCAGGCCCGACACGGTTGGCCTGACCGCTGGGAAGGTGAGCGAGCAAAGCTCGATCGACACCAGCGCGGCAACGCCGTCCGGCGCACCACGCAAGTAGTCGTTCAGGCGGGCCACGCCCGCCGCCCCGGCCGCGCAGCCCAGGCCGAATAGCGGCACCCGGCGAATGTCCGGGCGCAGGCCGAGCCGTCCGGCGATCCGGGCATCCAGCGACGGCACCGCAATCCCGGTGACGGTCGTGGTGGCGATCATGTCGATGTCTTCGAGTTGCAGGCCGGCCTCTTCAAGCGCACCCAGCAACGCCTCGCAGCCGAGGTCAACCGCCTTTTCGACAAAGATCTCGTTCGTCTCGGTGAAGTCGGAAAGCGATGTGTACTTTTCCAGCGGCAGGACGAAATGGCGGCTGTCGACCTTCGCGGCGGCGTGCAGGCGCCGAACGATTCCCTCGTGCTCCCGCAATGCCGGTAACTGGACAAGCTGGTCGGTAATCTCGCTCTGGCTATACCGGTGCGGCGGCAACGCACCGAACACTCCCGCGATGACGCCCATAACCCACCCTCGTTAGGTCAACACTCCCCAATTATCTGCAGTTTAAGTTGTTTGACACGGTCTGGCAAAGTCCCCCTTATTGGACACGTGTCGGATTGGGTCGCCGTAATGGGTTCTGCCAGCTGATATTTCGCTATTAAACGCCATTTTCTGGGTTAACCGGGTTAAGTGCCATCGCGATCAACGCCTCAGGGCTCAAAGAGTCGATGACGTCGTCACTGATTATCGGATCAGGAAGGGCCTTTTCGGAATCACCAGCAAGCAATAGAAGCTGGTCGAGCAACCCGGTCCGCCGAAGCTCGTGAAGGGGAATCTTTTTCAGCAAAGACCAAATCTTCTCATCGTCGGATTCGGCACTGCCGTCGTAAAGCAGTTGTTGGAGGAGATGATCGGCCAGCGCTGCCGGAGTGGGATAGTCAAAAATCAGGGTGCGCGATAACGCCAGCCCAGTATCGGCTTTGAGGCGGTTGCGCAGTTCGACGCCGGCGAGCGAGTCGAATCCGAGGTCCTCGAAGGCCCGCCCGGCATCGACGTCGCGGCCACTTGCATGTCCCAACACAATTGCCACGTGGCCGCGTACCAATTCGACCAGCCGGCGGTGCTGCTCGTCGGGTGCCAGCTGCTTCATCCGGTCGGCCCAGTCGGCTGGCTGGCTCGCAACCAACGCCGGCTTATCCGTCGCACCCACCCAGAATCGTCGGCGGACAAACCCGTACGTGGGCAACGAAACCCGTCGCCCGCGCGAGCCCGCCAAGACGGCGTCCCACTTCACCCCGATGCCGCTGGCGAACAACTGTCCGGCCGCGACCAGGAGCGCGTCCGCCTCGGGTTGGTCTTTGGTCATCGTGACAACCGACGCTGGCCGCTGGGTTGTCAGCGACTGCTCCACGGCTGTGGCCAGGCCACCGCCGGGACCAACTTCGACGAACACCCCCGCCCCCAACGACTCGGCGGCCTGCACCCCGTCGGCAAAACGCACGGGCTGCCGCACATGCTCAGCCCAATACCGAGCCGTCCCATATTCTGGTCCGGCCAACTGACCCGAAATGTTGGACACCAACTCAATTCGCGGCTGCCCGGGCTTAATCTCGGCAACCAACCGGGCAAACTGGTCCAGCATGGGTTCCATCAACACCGAATGAAACGCGTGCGAGACAGCCAGCCGGTGCACCCGTCTGCCGAGCTGTGCCAATTGATCTGCTACCGCGCTCACCCGGTCGGCAACACCGGAAAGCACCACCGCATTCGGGCCGTTGATCGCGGCAATCTCGACGCCTTCGGTGAGCAGCGGGGCGACTTCGCTTTCACCGGCCGCCACCGCGACCATCGCCCCACCGGCGGGCAAGCCGGCCATCAAGCGGCCCCGCCCCGCGACAATGCGTGCCGCATCGCGTAGCGAAAGCACCCCGGCCACATAGGCCGCCGAGATCTCCCCCACCGAGTGGCCGAGCACCACGTCCGGCACCACGCCCCAGTCCTGCAGCAACGCCGCCAACGCCACCTCGACGGCGAAAATTGCCGGTTGGGCAAATTCTGTGTTACCGACCTGCCCGGTGTCATCGCCCCACAACACGTCGCGCAGCGGCAGCCGCGATTCGCCCTCCAACAGGTCGGCGGCCTCGTCGAAGGCCTGCGCGAAAATTGGATATCGGCCATACAGCGCAGCGCCCATGCCGGGCCACTGAGCGCCCTGACCGGGAAACACGAACACCGTCTTGCCCGCCGACGCCGCGCGGCCCAGCACGGCACCCGCGCCCGGCTGCCCCGCAGCTAAACCCGCCAACTCCGCCAGCAGAACCTCGCGATCCGCACCCGTCAGCACCGCGCGATGCTCGAACGTCGAGCGCGTCGTGGCCAACGACCACCCCACGTCCTGCGCGCTCAGTCCGGGTTCGGCACTGACGTGCGCCAGCAGTCGCGCCGCCTGATTCGTCAACGCCTGCTCGCTACGACCCGACACCACCCAGGCCAGCGGGGCGCCACCGTGTTCGGCCGCAACACTGTCCAACTGCGCCGGGGCCTGCTCGACGATCACGTGGGCATTCGTTCCGCCCATTCCGAACGATGACACCCCCGCCCGCCGGGGCTCGTCCCGCCACGCTGTCAGGGTGGTATTGACGCGCAACCCGAGGCCGTCCAGATCTATATCGGCGCTCGCGCGGGCAAAGTTGAGGCTTGGTGGAATCGTCGCGTTTTCCAGGGCCAGCACCGTTTTCAGCAGACCGGCGATTCCCGCAGCGCCGCCGGCGTGGCCGATGTTGGTCTTCACCGAACCCACGCTCAGCGGGCGGTGTCGACGCCCGGTGAATACCTCGCCCAACGCGCGGGCCTCCACCGGGTCGCCGATTTGGGTGCCGGTCCCGTGGGCCTCGACGTAGTTGATGTGGCTGCCGTCTAGCCCGGCCCGCGAGAGGGCGCGCCGAATGACGTTGGCTTGCCCCGTAACCGAGGGTACCGTCTGTCCGGCGGTGCTGTGTCCGGCGTTGCCGATCGCGCTGCCGCGAATAACCGCCCGGATGCGGTCCCCGTCGTCCAGGGCGGCCTGCAACGGCTTAAGCAGAACGAGGCCGCCGCCCTCGCTGCGCACGTAACCGTCCGCGCGCGCATCAAATGCATAGATATGACCCGACGTGGATAGCGCGCCGAATTCTCTTTCCAACGAGGCGGTTTCCGCTGCCAAATTGAGGTGGACGCCGCCGGCAATCGCGAGCGTCGATTCGCCCGAGCGCAGGCTTTCACATGCCAGGTGCACCGCGGCCAACGAGGATGACTGGCCGGAATCGACGATCATGCTGGAGCCGTTGAGACCGAAGGCGTACGAGATCTTGTTGGCGATCATTGCCCGGCTAATGCCGGTGAAAGAGTAGTGATCGATGTTGTCGGTGGCGTCGCGCAGCGTCAGCGTGGCGTAGTCATCGGTCATCGCCCCGAGGTAAACGGCAACCTGTTTCCCGCGTAGGGTTTCCGGAACCACAAAAGCGTCTTCAAGTAGTTCCCATGTCAGCTCGAGCGCAAGTCGCTGCCGGGGGTCCATTGCGCGCGCCTCGTGCGGCGACACGTTGAAGAAATCAGCGTCGAATTCGGCGACGTTGTCCAACAACCCTTCTCGCTGCCGACTCACTCGGGGCTCCGCTTCGGCGTCTTCGCCCGGCACCCGGGTGGTTTCGAGCCCGTCACGGATGACGCGCCAAAAGCCAGCCGGGTCGGCAGCGCCGGGGAACCTGCACGCGAGCCCGATAATTGCCACGTCTGCGGCTTGCACACCATCCTCCAGCCTTGACGAATTAATACGCCTGCGAACACGCTAGCGTGACGACTGGTGCGTGCGTTACGGGCCAGCGTCTTCGTCGAGGATGGCGAAGAGCTGGCTTTCGGTGGCGGTGCTGAGGTCGTCGTTGTACAGGTCGTCGGGGTGCTCTAGTTGGAATAGATCAGTGCTCGAGGGTGCGGCGCTGGCAGCTGCCAGCAGGGATTCGAGGCGGGTGCTCAGTTCTGTTCTTTCGTCCGGCTTCCAGTGGGGTTGTCCGAGCAGGGTCTGCAGTTCGCGAGTGATGTCGTTGAACCGGGCCATTGACGTGGGTTGATCGGCGGTGCTGGCGGTCTTTGTGCTGGCGCTGGTGCTGGTGGCGGTTGTGGCGGCGGCCGCAAGTTCAGTATCGAAGTGCTCGGCCAACGCGGCGGGCGTCGGGTGGTCGAAGATCACTGTGGGTGACATCGTCAGTCCGGTAGCGGCTTTGAGCCGGTTCCGCAGTTCGACCGCGCTCAGTGAATCGAAACCGAGATCCTGAAACCCGGTGTCGGCATTGATGTCCGCGACGTTGAGGTGACCGAGCACGGCCGCGGCGTTGGTACAGACCACATCGACGAGTTCGCGGTGTCGCTGTTCGGGGGTTAGCCCCTCGAGCCGCGACCGCAGGCCGGTCAGCGACGCCATGCTGTCGGTGTTATCGACAACCCGCCGGGTGCGGCCGGTGCTCAACTGACTCAGCAGCGGCGGTAGGGCTGCGCTGTTGGCGGCCAGCGCGGCCCGATCCAGGCGGGTGGCCACCACGACCGGACGCTCGCCGAGAACGGCGGCATCGAACAATTCGTGTGCCTGCCGACCCGACAACGGGGCCAGGCCCATTCGGCTCATTCTGGCTTTGTCGCGTTCCCCGAGATGTTGAGTCATCGCCGAGGCCTGTTCCCACAGTCCCCAGGCCACCGACAGGCCGGGTAGTCCGTGGGAGAACCGATGCGTGGCCAGCGCATCGAGAAAACTGTTGGCCGCCGCATAATTGCCCTGTCCCGGAGCGCCCACAATCCCGGCCATCGACGAAAACATCACAAACGCTGTCAGATCCAGATCCCGGGTCAGCTCGTGCAGATTCCACGCCGCATCCACCTTGGCCCGCAGAACCGTATCGATGCGCTCATCGTTCAGCGACGCAATCACCGCGTCATCGAGCACGCCTGCGGCATGAATCACGGCGATCAGCGGGTACTGGGTTGGCACCTCGGCCAACAACGCCGCCACCGCCGCGCGATCGCTGACGTCACAGGCCACCACGTGCACCTGCGCGCCCGATTGCGTCAGCTCGGCGGCCAATTCGTCGACGCCCGCGGCCTCGTTGCCGTGCCGACTGGCCAAAACCAGATGACGGGCCCCATAACGATGCACCACGTGGCGGGCCAACGATCCGCCGGCCATCCCGGTGCCGCCGGTGATCAAGACCGTGCCCGCGGCAAAACCACCGTCGGGTCCGTCGGGCAGAGTCAGTACCACCTTGCCGATGTGACGAGCCTGGCTGATAAACCGGTAAGCCTCCGGAGCACGCCGCACGTCCCAGGTCCTCAGTGGAAGGTGGTGCAACACCTCGGATTCGAACAGCCCGATCAACTCGGTCAACATCTGCTGAATGTGTTGCGGGCCGGCCTCCATCAGATCAAACGCCCGATATCTGACGCCTTGGTGGGACTCGGCGACCGATTCCGCGTCCCGAAGGTCAGTCTTGCCCATCTCGAGGAAGCGACCGCCGGGCACCAATAACCGCAACGAAGCATCCAGGAACTCGCCGGCCAACGAGTTGAGAACCACATCGACCCCACGACCGCCCGTGGCGGACAGGAACTTCTCCTCGAAATCCAGCGTCCGGGAATCCGCAATGTGGTCATCGTCAAACCCCATAGCGCGCAACGCATCCCACTTGCCACGACTCGCAGTCGCGAAAACCTCCAACCCCCAATGCCGAGCCAGCTGCACCGCAGCCATACCCACCCCACCGGCAGCGGCATGCACCAGCACCGATTCGCCGGCCCGCACCTGCGCCAAAACCGACAACCCGTAATACGCCGTCAAAAACACCACCGGCACACCGGCGGCCTCCGCGAACGACCAACCGTGCGCCATCCGCACGAGAAACCGCTGATCGACCACCGCTTCCGAACCCGCCACCCCCAGCACGCCCATCACCGCGTCGCCGACGACCAGCCCGGTCACGTCCGGACCGACCTCGACAACCACCCCGGAACCCTCGGCCCCGACCTGCGCCGCGCCCGGATACATTCCCAACGCCACCAGCACATCCCGGAAATTAACCCCGACGGCAGCGACCGCCACCCGCACCTGGCCGGCGGCCAGTTCCGCGGGTTCGCTTGCCTGGACCACCAAATCCTCGAGCGTTCCCCCGCTGCCGGCCGCCAACCGCCACACCAGGGGCGGCTCAGGCAACCGCAATACCGCCGGGGAGTTCGCCGGCGCCAGCCGGGCGGCGTGCACGACACCGGAACGCACCACCAATTGCGGCTCTTTAGCGCCGATTACCGATCCGATGTCGACGGAGCCGTCAGAATCCACCAGGAGGACTCGCCCCGGGTGTTCGGCCTGCGCCGACCGCACCAGCCCCCACACCGCCGCGCCGGCCAGATCCGTAACATCCTCACCCGCCAACCCCACCGCACCGTTGGTCAGCACCACCAGCAGCGCGCTGCGTTCGCGGGCCAGCCAGGCCTGCAACACCGCCAGCATCGCGTGGGTGGCGGCGTGCACCGACTCCACCACATCCAAATCGTCAGATCTCAACTCCCACAACAGCGCATCGGCGCCGGCGCCATCGGCCGCGTAGCTTTCAATGTCGGCGCCCTCCCACGCCCTCACCGACATGGCCGTGGCATCGTCGGCCTCCGACGAGACCGGAGACCAAGCCACTTCCAATAGCCCCTCGCCGGCACGACGAGAGGGAGCCGCGGCCGCCGATAACTGCTCGAGTGAAACCGGACGCATCACCAACGACTGCACCGACAAGACCGGCAATCCCGCCACATCGGCGAGTTCGACCGAAACCGCACCGCCGTCTGCCGGCGCTATCCGGACCCGAACCCGCGACGCGCCCGCGGCATGCAGACTCACGCCCTGCCACGAAAACGGCAACACCATCGAGTCATGCTCACCGACCACGCCCATCGCGTGCAATGCCGCGTCCAACACCACCGGATGAATCCCGAAGCCGTCCACCGCCACACCGGCATCGTCGGGAAGAGCGACCTCGGCGAAGGTCTCGGCTCCCCGTTGCCAGATGCCGCGCAAGCCCCGAAATGCCGGGCCATAGCGATAACCCCGCCCGGCGAATTGGTCGTATACGTCAGCAACATCCACCGGTGCAGCTCCCACCGGCGGCCACACCGACAAATCGGCCGTCGGCACCACCGAGCCTTCCCTCACCGCCCCCTGTGCATGCAGCAACCATACCGAATCAGACTCCCTGGCAAGGGAATACACCGACACCGCCCGAGTGCCCGCCTCCTCGGCTGCGCCCACCACAACCTGCAGACGCACCCCACCGGTGGGCGGCAAAATTAACGGGGCCAATAGGGTCAGCTCATCCACCACCCCGCACCCGACCTCATCCCCGGCACGCAGCACCAACTCCGTAAATCCCGCCCCGGGAAACAGCACCGCTTCGCCGACGGCGTGGTCGGCCAGCCATTCCTGAGTGCCCAACGACAACCAGCCGGTCAGCACCACCCCACCCACGTCGGGTCGCTCCACCACCGCGCCAAGCAACGGATGATCGCCACCAACCAGACCCGCGGCGCGCACCCCGGCACCCGAACCGGAGCCAACCGACCCCAACCAGAAGCGGCGCCGCACAAAACCATAGGTCGGCAGCTCCACCCGGCGGGCACCCAATCCCGCAAACACCGCCTGCCAATCCACCCCCACACCCGTGCTGAACAGCTGCCCGGCAGCGCTTAGTAGCGAGTCGATTTCGGGTTGGCCCTTGGCCAGCGTGACCACAGAGCCCGCCTGCTCGGTTACCAGCGACTGCTGCACGGCTGCGTTCAAACCGGCGGCAGGGCCGACTTCCAGATAGACCCCGGCCCCCAGCGCCTCGGCCGACCGCACCCCGTCGGCGAAACGTACCGGCTGACGCACATGATCAACCCAGTACTGCGCCGAGCCATAGCCGGGACCGGCCAACTGCCCAGTCACGTTGGACACCAGGCTGATCTGCGGCTGCTCGGCCGCCACCCCGACCAGCAGCCCGGCGAATTCCTCGGTCATGGGTTCCATCAACACGGAGTGGAACGCGTGCGAGACCGCCAGTCGATTCACCCGCCGACCCTGACCGGCGAACTGGTCCGCCAGGGCGCTGACCGCCGCCGCGTCACCGGAAATCACCACCGCGTTTGGACCGTTGATCGCCGCCACGCTGACACCCGGTGTAAGCAGCGGCGTCACTTCGTCTTCGCGGGCGGCCACGGCAACCATCGCGCCGCCGGACGGCAACGCCGCCATCAGCCGGCCCCGCACCGCCACCAGCCGCGCGGCATCATCGAGTGTCAGCACGCCCGCCACGTGTGCCGCGGCGATCTCACCCACCGAATGACCCATCACCACGTCCGGCAGCACACCCCAGTGCTGCCACAAGGCCGCCAGCGCCACCTCGATCGCGAACAGGGCCGGCTGGGCGAACTCGGTGCTTTCCAACAGTTTTGCGTCATCACCCCAGATCACCTGCCGCAGCGGCACCCGCAGATGACAATCCAGCGCGTGCATCGCCTCTTCCAGGGCCTTCGCGAACACCGGGAATCGCTCATAGAGCTGCGCGCCCATCCCCAGAGCCTGCGAGCCCTGGCCCGGAAAGACGAACACCGTCTTGGTCGCCGACTTCGCCCGGCCGACAGCCACGTTCGCGCCGGGTTCACCGGCCGCCAGCCCGGCCAGACCGGCCGTCAGCAGCTTCCCGGTCGGCGCCGACCACCACCGCGCGATGCTCGAAAACCGACCGCGTGGAGACCAATGACCAGCCCACATCCACCGGGCTCTGATCAGGATTGCCGGTTACGTGCGCCAGCAACCGGGTGGCTTGATTGGTCAGCGCCTGCTGCGAGCGGGCGGAGATCACCCAGGCCGTCGCCGTCTCGGTGTCATGTGTTGACCGACAGGGCTTTCGGGGCTTTCTGGCCTTTCTGGGTTTTCCGGCTCCGGGGATTGCTCGATAATGACATGCGCATTCGTACCGCTGATGCCGAACGACGACACCCCCGCCCGCCGCGGCCGGTCCACGACCGGCCAGGGCTGCGGCTCGGTCAACAACGAAACCGCGCCCTCGGACCAATCCACATGCGGCGTCGGCTCATCCACGTTCAGCGTCTTCGGCAGCAGCCCATGCCGCATCGCCTGCACCATCTTGATCACCCCGGCCACCCCCGCCGCGGCTGAGGTATGACCGATATTGGATTTGATCGAGCCCAACCACAGCGGCCGATCCGCCGGCCGGTCCTGTCCGTACGTCGCCAACAGTGCCTGCGCTTCGATCGGGTCGCCCAGCGTGGTTCCCGTCCCGTGCCCTTCGACCACGTCCACGTCGGCCGCGGTCAGGCCGCCGTTGGCCAGTGCCGCCCGGATCAACCGCTGTTGCGACGGCCCATTCGGGGCGGTCAGTCCGTTGGACGCACCATCTTGATTCACCGCCGACGCCCGCAACAGCGCCAGCACCGGATGCCCCAAGCGCCGCGCATCGGCCAGCCGCTCGACCACGATCACGCCCGCGCCTTCCGACCATGCGGTCCCATCGGCGGCACCGGCATACACCTTGCAGCGGCCGTCGGCGGCCAGCGCCCGCTGGCGGCTGAACTCCATAAACGCGCCGGGGGTCGACATCACCGTCACGCCGCCCACCAGGGCGAGATCGCACTCCCCCGACCGTAGCGACTGCGCCGCCAGATGCAGTGCCACCAACGACGAGGAGCACGCCGTATCCACCGATACCGCCGGGCCTTCCAAACCCAGCACGTAGGACACCCGGCCTGAGGCCACGCTCAATGTCGAGCCGGTGAGCCCGTAGCCCTCCAGCTCGCCTTCCACCTCGCCGCCGTAGCCGGCGTGGATGACGCCGGCGAATACGCCCGTCGCCGTGCCGCGCAATGTCGCCGCGTCAATCCCGCTCCGTTCCAGGGCTTCCCACGAGACCTCCAGCAGCAGCCGCTGCTGCGGATCCATCGCCAACGCCTCGCTGGGTCCGATACCGAAGAATCCCGCATCGAAATCGCCGGCGTCGGAGAGGAAAGAACCCTTCCGCACGTACATTTTGCCGAGAGCGTCGGGGTCTGGGTCGAACAATCCCGCGAGGTCCCAGCCGCGATCCGCCGGAAAGTCTCCAACCGCATCACGGCCCTCGACCACCATCTCCCACAAAGCTTCCGGCGAATCCACCCCACCCGGGTACCGGCACGCCATCCCCACCACCGCCACCGGCTCGGACGACTTGCCTTCCAACTCCGAAAGACGCCGCCGCGCCTGGCGTAGATCAGCCGTCAGGCGCTTCAGGTAATCGAGTTGCTTCGGGTCGCTCGGCACAGGCAGGTCCTCGTGGTGGTGTTAGGAGCCGAGTTCTTCGTCAAGGATGGCGAAGAGTTCGCTTTCGGTGGCGTTATGGATGTCCTCGTCGCGGGGGTCGTAGGGCAGATCGGCGTCGGGGTCGGTGTCCAGCGTGCCCAGCAGGGTTCGCAGGTGCATGCTCAGTTGGGTTTTGTCTTCGGGATTCCAATCGGGTCGGTCGAGCAGCGTTTGGAGTTCGCGGGATATCTCATTGAAACGCGCCAGCAAGTCGGGTTGGCCGGTGCTGCCCGCCAGTCGGGTGTCCGAGGTGCTCGGCGAGGACGGCCGGCGTCGGGTAGTCGAAGATCAGGGTTGGCGAAAGGGTAAGTCCAGTAGTGGTTTTCAGGCGGTTGCGCAGCTCCACCGCGGTCAGCGAATCAAAGCCCAGCTCTTGGAAAGCGCGCCCAGCGTCGATGTCCGCGGCGGTGGGGCGGCCCAACACTGTCGCGGCGTTGGCGCACACCAGGTCGACCAGCGCGCGGTGGCGCTGCTCATTGGAGAGCCCCTGCAGGCGCGCGGTCAATCCGGTTACCGGTGCGACGGTGTCGGTCTCGCTCGACGACGCGCCGGGCGGGGCGGCTGGCCAGCCGGCTTAGCAGCGGTGGCAGTGCCGCGCTGTTGGCGCTGAGGGCGTCCTGGTCCAGGCGCGAGGCCACCACCACCTCCCGGTCGGCGACGATGGCGGCATCGAATAGCTCGAGAGCCTGCCGGGTTGACAGCGGTGCCAGCCCGACCCGGCTCATCCGGGCCTTGTCGCGGTCCCCGAGGTGTTGCGTCATCGCGCTAGCCTGTTCCCACAGCCCCCACGCCATCGACAGGCCGGGCAATCCATAGTGCCGCCGATGCGCGATGAGCCCGTCCAGGAAGCTGTTGGCCGCCGCATAATTACCCTGACCCGGGGTGCCGACGATCCCGGCCATCGACGAAAACACCACGAACGCCGACAATTCCATGCCCTGGGTCAACTCATGCAAGTTCCAGGCACCATCGACCTTGGCGCCCAACACCGCATCCATCCGATCCGGGGTGAGTGAGGAGATCAACCCGTCATCGAGGACGCCCGCGGCATGGATCACCGCCCGCAACGGGTAGCGCGCCGGCACGTGGGCCAGCAATCCCGCCACCGCCTCACGGTCGGCCACATCGCAGGCCACCACCGACACCTGCGCGCCCGCGTCCTGCAACTGCGCGACGAGCTCGGCCACCCCTTCGGCCTGTAGGCCGCTGCGGCTGGCCAGCAGCACGTGCGCCGCCCGGTAACGGGTCACCAGGTGATGAGCCACCGCCGAACCCGCCATCCCCGTCCCACCGGTGACGAGGACGCTGCCGCCGGCGAACCCGGCGGCGGGCCCGTCGGGCAGGGTCAGGACCACCTTTCCGGTGTGGCGGGCCTGACTGACGAATCGATATGCCGACGAAACTCGCCGCACATCAAACGTTTTGACGGGCAACGCCGCCAGCACCCCGGCCGCCACCAAACCCGTCAATTCGCTCAGCATTTCGGCGATCCGGTCCTGGCCGGCCTCGATCAGATCGAACGCCCGGTACTGCACGCCTGGGTATTGTGCGGCGATGTCCGCCGGTTCGCGAGGATCGGTCTTGCCCATTTCGATGAAGCGGCCACCGCGAACCAACAACCGCAACGACGCATCGGTGAACTCGCCGGCCAGCGAGTTGAGCACCACGTCCATCCCGGCCCCGCCGCTGGCCGCCAAGAACCGGCCCTCGAACTCCAACGTCCGCGAATCGCCGATATGGTCGTCGTCAAAGCCCATCGCGCGCAGGGTATCCCACTTGCCTCGGCTCGCGGTGGCGAATACCTCGGCCCCCAGATGCCGGGCCAGCTGCACCGAAGCCATCCCCACGCCGCCGGTTGCGGCGTGCACCAGCACCCGCTCGCCGGCCCGCAGTCCAGCCAATACAGACAACCCGTATATCGCCGTCAGGAAGACCGCCGGGGCGCCGGCGGCGGCGGCCAACGACCATCCGGGCGGCACCGCGGCCACCAAGCGTGCGTCCACGACCGCCTCGGAACCCAGCACTCCCAACAAGCCCATCACCGGGTCGCCGACGGCGACACCGGAGACGCCGGGGCCCACTTCGACGACGACCCCGGCACCGTCGACCCCTAACTCCCCACCCCCGGGATACATCCCCAAGGCCACCAATACATCCCGGAAATTCACCCCGACAGCGGCCACCGCCACGCGAACTTGCCCGTTCGTCAACTCCTCTTGTGGGGGCTGCTCGACGACGAGGTCTTCGAACGTCCCCTGGCCACCAGCGGCCAGCCGCCAGGCCCCCGCGGGCAGACGCAAAACCGACTGCGGGCCGGGTGGCGCCAACCGGGCCCCGTACACCACACCCTCGCGGACCACCAGTTGCGGCTCTGCACAGGCGATTACCGCGCCCAGGTCTACCGAGTCGTCGGAGTCCACCAACACGATCCGGTCCGGATGCTCCGCCTGGGCCGAGCGCACCAACCCCCAAACGGCCGCCCCAGCGAGATCCGAGGAATCCTCGCCGGCCAAGGCGACGGCCCCACGCGTGAGCACTACCAACACCGCGGCTCCGTCACCGGCCAGCCACGACTGCAACATTGCCAACGCTTCATGGGTAGCCGCGTACACCGAATCCACCACGTCCGTGCGCGCGGAACCCGGCTGCCACACCACCAGATTCTCGTCCTGACGGTCACCGAAGCTGCCGTCGTGGGGGCGCCACCGGTGACCACGTCACCTCCAGCAATCCACCGTCCGCGGCAGCGACTGCCGGCGCGGAGAGTCTTTGTACCGACGCCGGGCGCATGGTCAAGGACTGCGCCGACAACACCGGCAAGCCCGACAGGGTCGGCCATGTCCACCGACACCGCACCCGCGCCGGCCGGCGCGATCCGGACGCGGGCCCGCGAAGCGCCCGCGGCGTGCAGCGACACCCCCTGCCAGGAAAACGGCAACACCGTCTGGGCCTGCTCACCGGTTAGCCCCAAAGCATGCAACGCCGAGTCCAACAGCACCGGGTGTATCCCGAATCCGCCGACGTCCACACCAGCAACGCCCGCGTCGGTGGGGACGGCAACTTCGGCGAAGACCTCATCCCCCCGGCGCCACATCGCCTGTAGACCCCGAAACGCTGGACCATACTCATAGCCCCGGCCCGCCAGCTGCTGATATGCGCCGGTCACATCCACCGCCGTCGCACCGGCCGGTGGCCACACCGACAAGTCAACGGCCGGACCGACAGACCCGACGCCCAACGACCCTTCGGCGTGCAACACCCACCCCGAATCGCCAGCAGCACCATCGGAATACACCGATACCGCACGGCGCCCGGATTCGTCCGCGGCACCGACAACCACCTGCACCCGCACTGCGTCGGCCGCCGGCAGGACGAGCGGGGCTGACAATGTCAACTCCTCGACCACGCCGCAATCGACCTCATCGCCGGCGCGGACGGCCAGCTCCACAAAGGCTGCCCCCGGGAACAACACCACCCCGCCCACCGCGTGATCGGCCAACCAGGGCTGGGCGACCACCGATAGCCGGCCCGTCAACACCACTCCGCCGGAATCGGGCCGGTCCACGACGGCGCCTAACAGCCCATGCTCGGCACGTTCCAGCCCCAAACTGCCCACATTTGCCGACCCGGTCGGCTCGATCGGCAGCCAGAAGCGGCGGCGCTCAAAGGCATACGTCGGCAACTCCACTCGGTGTCCACCAGAGCCGGCGAACGCCGCCCGCCAATCGACCCGCACACCGGCGACATGCGCCTGGCCTGCGGACAGCAAAAACCTGTCGAGGCCGCCGTCGTCGCGGCCCACTGACGGAATGACGACCGCGTCATCCGGGAGGGCCGGTGCCAGGGTGGCGTGATGATCGGCCAGGGTTTGTTCGATGCCGGCGATCAACACCGGATGCGGACTGGATTCGATGAAGGCCCGGTATCCGGCGTCCCGTGCGCTCCGTATTGCCCGTTCGAATTCGACGGTTTGCCTGATGCTTCGGTACCAGTAGTCGGCGTCCAAGCCGGTGGTGTCGGCCAGTTGGCCGGTGACCGTGGAGAAAAATGCGACCGACGACGGCCGGGGCTCAATGCCGGCCAGCGCCTCGGCAAGAGATTCCCGGATCGCATCGACCTGCACCGAGTGTGACGCGTAGTCGACGTCGATTTTGCGGGCGCGAATGCTTTCGGCCTCACAACGCGCCATCAGCTCGTCCAGAGCCGCGATGTCGCCGGAGACCGCGACGGCTGAAACACCGTTTACCGCAGCGATGTTCAACCGATCTTCCCAAGGCGCCACCAGCTCCAAGGCTTGCGACAGTCCACATGCCAGCGAGACCATGCCACCGGCGCCCGACAGCTGCACCAGCAGCCGGCTTCGCAGTGCGACCACCCGGGCGGCGTCTTCCAACGACAGCGCGCCCGCCACACATGCGGCGGCGATCTCGCCTTGCGAGTGTCCGATCACCGCGTCCGGGACAACGCCCACCGAGCGCCACAACTCGGCCAGTGACACCATCACGGCCCACAGCACCGGCTGCACCACATCCACCCGCTCCAGGCCGGGCGCACCCGCCGCCCCGCGGATCACGTCGATTAACGACCAGTCGACATGTTGGCCCAGCGCCTTGTCGCAGCGGTGCAGGTGGTCGGCGAATACCATTGAGGTGTCGAGCAACTCGGCTCCCATGCCGACCCACTGCGAGCCTTGCCCCGGAAACACGAACACGGTCCTGTCCATCGACCGTGCCCGGCCCAGCACGACATTCGCCCCCGGGTCACCGGCAGCCAACCCGGCCAACCCGGCCGTCAAGGCCGCACGGTCCGCGCCCACCACGACGGCCCGATGCTCAAACGTCGAGCGGGTCGATACCAACGACCAACCCACATCCACCGGGCTCAGGCCGGGATCGGCGGACACCCGCGTCAACAGGCGCGCCGCCTGGTTCCGCAACGCTTCGTCCGAACGGGCCGACAACACCCATGCCGTCGCGGTGTCCGGGTTGTCTCGTTCTGCGACAACGGTTTCTAACGGCGGCGGCTCCTCGACGATCACGTGCGCATTGGTCCCGCTGATGCCGAATGCCGATACCCCCGCCCGCCGGGGGCGCTGCCCTGCCGGCCACGGCCGCGCTTCGGTCAACAACGACACGGCGCCCGCCGACCAATCCACTTGCGGCGTGGGCACATCAACATGCAAGGTCTTCGGCATCATGCCGTGCCGAATCGCCTGCACCATCTTGATCACCCCGGCCGCGCCGGCCGCGGCCGATGTGTGACCCATGTTTGATTTGATCGATCCCAACCACAACGGTTGATCCGCGGGCCGTCCCTGCCCGTATGTAGCCAAGATCGCCTGCGCCTCAATCGGATCCCCCAGCGAGGTCCCGGTGCCGTGGCCCTCCATCAGATCGACGTCGGCCGCCGTCAAACGCGCGCTGGCCAGCGCCGCCCGAATCACCCGTTGCTGCGAAGGACCGTTGGGCGTCGCCAGTCCGTTAGAGGCGCCGTCCTGATTGACCGCAGATCCGCGCAGCACCGCGAGCACGGGATGCCCCCGCCGCCGCGCATCGGCCAACCGCTCCAACACCAGCACCGCGGCACCCTCGGAGAACCCGGTTCCGTCAGCGGCGCCCGCGTAGGATTTGCAGCGGCCGTCGGCCGATAACGCCCGCTGCCGGCTGAAGTCGACGAACATGGCCGGTGTGGCCATTACCGTCACGCCACCGGCCAACGCTAAATCCGACTCCCCCGACCGCAACGACTGCGCCGCCAGATGCATCGCCACCAATGACGACGAACACGCGGTATCCAGCGACACCGCCGGGCCTTCCAACCCGAGCACGTAGGCCACCCGGCCGGACGCCACGCTCAGCGTCGAACCACGCAGGCCATACCTCTCCAGATCGCCGGGCACGCGCCCCTGACCGCCGTACGAACCGTGGAACACCCCGGCGAATACACCTGTCGCCGAACCCCGCAATCCCAATGGGTCGATCCCCGCCCGTTCCAGCGCCTCCCACGAGACCTCCAGCAACAGGCGTTGCTGGGGATCCATCGCGAGCGCCTCGCTGGGCGCGATCCCGAAGAACGCCGCATCGAAATCGGTCACGTCGACCAGAAACCCGCCCGACCGGGTGTAGGACTTGCCCGCCGCGTCGGGATCCGGGTCAAACAAATCGGTGGTATCCCAGCCGCGGTTGGTCGGAAATTCGGACACCACGTCGCGGCCCGCAGCCACCATGTCCCACAAGCCGTCCGGGGTGTCGATCCCCCCGGGATACCGGCAACCCATCCCCACCACCGCGACCGGCTCATCGGGCCCCTCAGCCAGTGCGGTCAGATACTGGCGGTTCTCCCGCTTGAGCCGTTCGTTTTCCTTCAGAGATTTGCGGAGGGCGTCGACGAGCTCTACGTGACTGCTATTCATCCAACCCGGCCTTCCGAGTTATTCAAGCGAACGGGCGGCACGCATCAGTGCCAGCGCAGCAACACAAGCTCGGAACAGAATCCCGGACCCATCGCGAGCATCAGGCCCGGGCTTCCCGACGGCGGCGGCTTGGCCAGGGTGTCACGCAACACGTGCAGCACCGAGGCCGACGAAAGATTGCCGATCTCGCCGAGCGAACGCCAGGTGAGCTCGAGGGCCTCCGGTGGCAGATCAAGGCTGGCGACGATCGCCTCGATCACCTTGGGACCGCCCGGGTGGCTGACAAAAGCGCCGATGTCGGTGGTGCTCAGGCCATGCGCCGACAGAAATGTGGTGACATCGTCGAAGATGTACTGCTCGACCACCGCCGCCACATCCTTCGACAGCACCAGCTCGAATCCCGCGGCGCCGACGTCATAGCCCATCGTGCGCAGCGAGTCGGGGTAGAGGTGACTGCGGGAATCAAGGATGTCCGGGCCGCCCGGATTGAGCTGCTCGGCGCGACGGTCGCCGACGGCCACCACCGCCGCCGCTCCGTCAGCAAACAGGGCACTGCCGACCAGACCGGCCAGCGACGGCTTGTAACCCGGGTAGGTCAAGGAACAGAGTTCGACGGAGATGAGGGCCGCGACGGCGTCCGGCGCGCCGCGCAGGTAGTCGTTCAGTCGCCCCACCCCGGCCGCCCCGGCCACGCAGCCCAGTCCGAACAACGGCACCCGACGCACATCGTCGCGCAGCCCCACGCGCCCCGCGATCCGGGCGTCCACCGACGGGACGGCAAGCCCGGTAACCGTGGTGGTGATCAGCGCGTCGACGTCTTGTGGTCGCAATCCGGCCTCGTCTAGGGCGCCCATCAGCGCCTCACAACCCAGGTCAACGGCCTTTTCGGTGAATATGCGGTTGGCCGCGCTGAAGTCGGTCAGGCCCGGATACGCCTCGATCGGCAGGACCAGGTGCCGACTGTTGACTTTGGCGCTGGAATGCAGCTGCCGAACGATGTCTTCGTACTCCGCGAATTCCGGAATGGCGAGGAAGAAATCGGTGAGCTCTCGTTGGGAGTAGCGGTTCTGCGGCAACGCACCCGATACACCTGCGATGACGCTCATTTTTCCCACCCTTTGGCGACGAGGATCTAGATCGAACGGCTCAGCCGACCCAACTCATGAGCGAGTTTAGTCCGCGCCGCAACTGCCGGGCAAAGATGGCTCTCGACCGGTCTAAGCCCGGTCTACTCCCTGCACAGTCGGCCCCTCAGCGCGTCACCGCTGGCCAGGACCGCATTCAGCTGGTCGGCGACCCGAGTCGGCGCGGTGCCGCCCCGCGCATCGCGTGATGAAACCGACCCCTCGATCGTCAACACGTCGCGGACCTGCGGCGTCAGCTCAGGGCTGATGGCGGCCAACTCGTCGTCGGTCAGCTCCTCTAGTCCGACGCCGCGACCCTCGGCGACCCGCACCGCCGCGCCGGCGGCCTCGTGCGCCGACCGGAATGGCACTCCCTGACGCACCAGCCATTCAGCGATATCGGTGGCCAGCGAATAGCCGGCCGGGGCCAGGGCCGCCATCCGCTCGACGTTGAACGTCAGGCTGGCCACCAGCCCTGCCATCGCCGGCAGCAGCAACTCCAGCTGGGCCACCGAGTCGAACACCGGCTCCTTGTCTTCCTGCAGGTCGCGGTTGTACGCCAGGGGCTGGGCTTTGAGCGTCGCCAGCAGCCCGGCCAGGTTTCCGATCAACCGGCCGGACTTACCGCGGGCCAGTTCCGCAATGTCGGGATTCTTCTTCTGCGGCATGATGGAGCTGCCGGTAGACCACGAATCGTGCAGCGTGACGTAGCCGAATTCGGTGGTGCTCCAGATGATGATGTCCTCGGCGAGCCGGGACAGGTCGACGGCGATCATGGCGAAGATGAACGCGGCCTCGGCGGCAAAGTCCCGGGCGGCCGTCGCATCGATGGAATTGTCGGTGGCGCGCGCGAAACCCAGATCCGCGGCGATCGCGTCGGGATCCAGGCCCAGCGACGAACCGGCCAGGGCGCCCGAGCCGTATGGGGAGACCGCGGTGCGGTCGTCGAAGTCGACGATCCTGTCCACATCGCGCAGCAAGGGATGCGCGTGCGCCAGCAGATGGTGCGCCAGCAGGATCGGCTGGGCGGACTGCAGGTGGGTCTTGCCGGGCATGATGGCCGTCGGGTGGGCGCCGGCCTGGGCGGCGAGCGCAGCGACGACATCGAGCGCACCGGTGGCGACCCGCCGTACCGCGTCACGCAGCCACATCCGGAACAGCGTGGCCACCTGGTCGTTGCGCGAGCGCCCGGCCCGCAACCGGCCACCTAAGTCCGGTCCCACCCGGTCGATCAGCCCGCGCTCCAGCGCAGCGTGCACATCCTCGTCACTGACCAGCGGGCCGAAGCTGCCGTCGGCGACGTCCTCGGCGAGGCTGTCCAGGCCGGCGAGCAACCCATCGCGCTGCTCTTCGGTGAGCAGCCCGGCCCGGAACAGCACGATGGTGTGGGCCCGCGACGCGGTGACGTCGTAGGGCGCCAGCACCCAGTCGAAGTGGGTGGACTTGCTCAGTGCGGCCAGCGCCTCCGCCGGGCCGTCGGCGAAGCGACCGCCCCACAGCGAACCCTGGTTGGTGCTCACCTTTTCCCCGCGAGCAGACGCAAAAGCCCCTTTGCGCCCGGCGTGTCGGGGGCTTTTGTGTCTGCTCGGCGTAGGAGCGTCACTGTAGGTCCCGGCGGGCCGCGAGCTTGGACGACAACCCGTGCACGTAGACGAAGCCCTTCGACATCGACTGGTCGAAGCTGTCGCCCTCGTCGTAGGTGGCCAGGTTGAAGTCGTAGAGCGACTGAGCGCTGCGCCGGCCGTTCACCGCAATGTGGCCGCCGTGCAACACCATTCGCACCTCACCGGAAACGTGCTCCTGGGTCTTGGCGACAAAGGTCTCCAAAGCCGCCTTCAACGGCGAGTACCACAGTCCGTCGTAGACCAGCTCGGCCCAGCGCTGGTCGGTCTGGCGTTTGAACCGGCCCAGTTCGCGCTCGAGCGTGACGTGCTCGAGTTCGGTGTGCGCCGTGATGAGCACCATCGCCCCTGGCGCCTCGTAAATCTCGCGGCTCTTGATGCCCACCAACCGGTCCTCGACGACGTCGAGGCGCCCGACGCCCTGAGCCCCGGCGCGGCGGTTGAGTTCTTCGATCGCCTGCAGCATGGAAACCGGTTTGCCATCGATTGACACGGGCACGCCCTGCTCGAACCCGACGATCACCTCGTCGGGGGTATTCCAGTTGACGGTCGGGTCCTCGGTGTAGTCGTAGACATCTTTGGTGGGCGCATTCCATAGGTGTTCCAGGAAGCCGGTCTCCACCGCGCGACCCCACACGTTTTGGTCGATGGAGAACGGTGAGCGTTTGGTGACGTTGATCGGGATCGCGTTCTCCTCGGCGAATGCGATGGCCTTCTCCCGCGTCCACGCGTAGTCGCGCACGGGCGCCAGCACCTCGAGATCCGGTGCCAACGAAGCGAATCCAACTTCGAACCGGACCTGGTCGTTGCCCTTGCCGGTGCATCCGTGCGCGACGATTCCGCCGCCGTGCTCGACGGGCCGCCGCGACCAGATGCTTGACGATCAGGGGACGGCTGATCGCCGACACCAGCGGATAACGGTCCATATAGAGCGCGTTGTTCATGATGGTGGGCAGGCAGTAGCCCTCGGCGAACTCGTCGCGGGCATCGACGACCACGGCCTCCACGGCGCCGCAGTCCAGCGCCCGCTGGCGGATGACCTCCATGTCCTCGCCGCCCTGGCCGAGGTCAATCGCCACCGCCACGACCTCGCGGCCGGTCTCCTTGCCGATCCAGCTGATGGCCACCGAAGTGTCCAGACCGCCGGAATACGCCAGGATGACGCGTTCTGACATTGACCAATCTCCTTACTGGATGTTCTCGAACATGCCGGCGAGTTCGGCACCTGTCATCGGCTCGCGGGCAACGACAAAGATGGTGTCATCACCGGCGACGGTGCCGACGACCTGGGGCAGTGCGGCGCGGTCGATGGCGCTGGCCAGGTAGTGCGCGGCACCGGGCGGCGTGCGCAGCACCGCCAGGTTGCCGCTGGCATCGGTCGACACGAGCAGGTCACTGAGCAGGCGCGACATCCGGTCTGTGCCACCCGACACTCCGCGCACCGGGCTGCCGTCCTCGGGGACGACGTAGACGCCGACGCCGCCGTCAGCCCCACGCAGTTTGACCGCGCCCAGCTCCTCCAGGTCCCGCGACAGCGTCGCCTGGGTGACCTCGATTCCTTCGTCTGCCAACAGCGTCGCCAGCTCGCTTTGGCTGCGCACGGGGGCCGACGACAGGATCGTCACGATGCGGGCCTGACGGCCGACGCGCGTCGTTTCTGCCGGATGTTTGGAGCGCGTCACCGAGACCGCTCCAGTAGCCACACCAGCAGCGCCTTCTGCGCGTGCAGCCGGTTTTCGGCCTCGTCCCACACCACGCTGGCCGGTCCGTCCATCACCTCGTCGGTGATCTCGTCCCCGCGATGGGCCGGGAGGCAATGCAGCACAACGGCTTCCGCATCGGCCCGGGCCAGCAGTCGCGCATTGACCTGGAACGGCCGGAACGGCTTGACGCGATCCAGCCCGTCGTTCTCCTGCCCCATGGACGTCCAGGTGTCGGTGACCAGCACATCGGCGCCGGCGGCCGCCGCGTCGGCGTCCGTGGTCACGCTCACCGAGGCGCCGGTGGCCTCGGCGCGTTGCTGGGTGGCGGCCAGCACCGCGGGACTGGGCGCGAACCCATCGGGTGCGGCGACGGTGACGTGGATGCCCGCGGTGACGCTGCCGAGCATCAGGGAGTGCGCCATGTTGTTGGCACCATCGCCGAAGTAGGCCAGCTTCAAGCCTTTCAGCGATCCCTTCCGCTCGGCAATCGTTTGCAGGTCGGCCAGTACCTGGCAGGGATGGAAATCGTCGGACAAGGCGTTGACGACCGGCACGCTCGCGGTGGAGGCCATGGCGATCAGCCGGTTTTGGGCAAAGGTTCGCCAGACAATGGCATCGACATAGCGGGACAACACTTTTGCGGTGTCCTGCAGAGTCTCTTCGCGACCCAGCTGGGTGCTGTGACTGTCGACGACGACGGCGTGCCCGCCGAGTTGCGCGATACCCACCTCGAACGAGAACCGGGTGCGGGTCGAGTTCTTGTCGAAGATCACCGCGACCCCGCGCGGCCCTTCGAGGGGACGGCGGCTAAACGGGTCCTTCTTCAGTTCGGCTGCGAGCTCGAGAACTTCGGACTGCTCATCGGGCGACAGATCGTCGTCACGCAGGAAGTGTCTAAGCATCTGTCCTCCCGGCGGCATCCAGGATCCCGGGCAGCGCCGCGACGAAGCTGTCGATTTGAGCTTCGGTGATGACCAGCGGCGGCGCCAACCGGATGACATCGGGAGCAGGGGCATTGACCAGGAATCCGGCATCGCGCGCTGCTGCCTCGGCTTCCTTGGCGCGCGGCGCGGTCAGCACAATCCCGCATAACAATCCGCGGCCGCGCATGTGGTCGATCAACGGGTGGCCGAGCGACTCGACGCCGTGCCGCAACGACTTGCCCAGCATCGCCGCCCGCCCGACCAGGTCCTCGGCGGCCAGCGCCCGCACCACGGCCAGCGCCGCGGCGGTGCACACCGGGTTGCCGCCGAACGTGCTGCCGTGCAACCCGGGGGTCAACAGGTCCGCGGCCGGGCCAATGGCCAGACACGCCCCGATCGGCAGTCCGCCGCCGAGCCCCTTGGCCAGCGTCACCACGTCCGGGGTGATGCCGTCGTGCTGGTGGGCGTAAAAGGTTCCGGTGCGGCCCATTCCGGTCTGTACTTCGTCGAGCACCAGCAGTGTGCCGTGCCGGGCGGTGATATCCCGTGCCGCGGCGAGGTAACCCTCGGGCGGGACGATGACTCCGCTCTCCCCCATGATCGGTTCCAGGAATACCGCGGCGGTGCCGTCGTCCACCGCGGCCGCCAGCGCACTCGGCGTCGCCGTAGGGCACGTGCGTGACGTGTCCCGGCAACGGCTCAAACGGTGCCTGCTTGGCCGGCTGACCCGTCAACGCCAGCGAGCCCATCGTCCGCCCGTGGAAGCCCTCTTGCGCGGCAACCAGTTTCGTCCGACCGGTGAGCCGGGACAGCTTGAAGGCCGCCTCGTTGGCCTCGGTGCCAGAGTTGCAGAACAAGAACTCGGGCCTTGGCGTCGGCGCCGAGTAGCGCAACGAGCTCTTCGGCCAGCGCGATCCCGGGTTCGGTGGCGTACAGGTTGGAGGTGTGGCCCAGCGTCGCCAGCTGGTGGGTGACGGCGTCGATGACGGCCGGGTGACGGTGGCCCAGCACGTTGACCGCGATGCCACCGAGCAGGTCCAGGTAGCTCTTGCCGTCCACGTCGGTGACGACCGCACCGTCACCGCTGGCCAGGGCGACCGGCGGGGTGCCGTAGTTGTTCATCATCACGGCTTCCCACCGCCGCTGCAGCGCGTCCGTATTGGTCTCGGTTTGGGTCACGCGGCCACCACCTTTGTGCCGGTGCCCGCGTTGGTGAAAAGTTCCACCAGCACGCAGTGTTCGACCCGGCCGTCGATGACGTGTGCGCTGGGCACTCCGCCGGTGACGGCCCGCAGGCACGCTTCGATCTTGGGGATCATGCCCGTCTCCAGCGTTGGCAGTAGTTGCGCCAGTGTGGCGGTGTCGATTTCGCTGACCAACGAATCCCGGTCCGGCCATCTCGTGAACAGGCCTTCGACATCGGTCAGCATCAATAGCTTTTCGGCTCCCAGAGCTTCGGCCAGCGCCGCCGCCGCGGTGTCGGCATTGATGTTGTGCACCACACCGTCGACGTCAGGGGCGAGCGTCGATACCACCGGAATACGGCCCGCGGCAATCAGATCCAGCACCGCCGCGGTGTTCACCCGGTCGACGTCGCCAACCAGGCCGATGTCGGTCGCCACGCCATCCACGTTGACGCTGCGCCGCACGGCGGTGAACAGTTGCGCATCCTCGCCGGTGATTCCGACGGCATATGGTCCGTGCGCGTTGATCAGGTTGACCAGCTCGCGGCCCACCTGCCCGAACAGCACCATCCGCGCCACGTCGAGCACTTCCGGTGTGGTGACCCGGAATCCGCCCTTGAAGTCACCCTTGCCGATGCCGAGGCGGTGCAACATGGCGGTGATCTGCGGTCCGCCGCCGTGCACGACGACGGGCTGGATTCCGCAGTTGCGCAGAAACGCCATATCGGCGGCGAACGCCTCCCGTAGCGCGTCGTCGGTCATGGCGTTGCCGCCGTATTTGACCACGACGATTTTGCCGTGCAGCTGCTTGAGCCACGGCAGGGCTTCGGCCAGGACTTGCGCCTTGACCTGGGTGGGCAATGCGTCGGTGCTCGTGTTCATGTGCTGTAGGCCGAGTTCTCTTCGACGTAGGCGTGCGACAGGTCGGTGGTCCGGATGGCGGCTTGGCCGTCGCCGACGCTGAGATCGACAGTGATGTCGATGTCGCTCGCCGACAGATCCACATCGCGCGCACCCGGGGCGCCGACCCCGCCGATGCACACGGCAGACCCGTTGAACGACACATTGATTCGATCCGGGTCGAGGGTAACCCCCGGGGCCAGGCCGACGGCCGCGAGCACCCGTCCCCAGTTGGGGTCCGACCCGAACACCGCGGTCTTGACCAGGCTGTCGCGGGCGATCGACCGGGCCGCCGACAGCGCTTGCTCCTCGGAGGCGGCCCCGATCACCGTCACGGTGACGCGTTTGGTGACACCCTCGGCGTCGGCTTGTAGCTGCGCGCACAGGTCGTCACAGACCCGCAGGACGGCATCGTCGAGGTCGGCTTGAGACGCCGCGACGCCACTGGCACCCGAGGCCAGCAGCAGCACCGTGTCGTTGGTGGAGCAGCAGCCATCGATGTCGAGTCGGTCGAACGTGCGGGCCGCGGCGCGGCGCAACGCCTGGTCCAGTGCTGCCGGCTCGGCGAGCACGTCGGTGGTGAGCACACACAACATGGTGGCCAACGACGGCGCGATCATGCCCGCGCCCTTGGCCATCCCGCCCACCGTCCAGTTCTCCCGGTGATGCAGCGCAACCTGTTTGGGCACCGTGTCGGTGGTCATGATGGCGTGCGCCGCGTCGTCGCCGCCGTTGAGGCCGCCCGCCATCTCCTGCACGATTTCGCGGACGCCGGCCAGCACCTTGTCCATCGGCAGCCGGTCGCCGATCAGCCCGGTGGAGCAGACCGCGACCTCGATGGCGCCGGTCTCGGTTCCCCAGTCCGACAGCGCGGCGGCGACCGCCTCCGCGGTGGCGTGGCTGTCCTGGAATCCTGCCGATCCAGTGCAGGCGTTGGCCCCGCCCGAATTCAGGATCACCGCCCGCAGCTGACCCGTGGTGAGCACCTGCCGCGTCCACAACACCGGCGCCGCCTTGACCTGATTGCGGGTGAAGACTCCCGCAGCCGCGTAGTCGGGCCCTTCGTTGAAAACCAGGGCGAGATCGCGTCCCCCCGACTTCTTGAGCCCGGCGCGGATACCGGCCGCCCGAAAGCCGGCGGCCGCGGTGACACCCTGCGCGCGCACCAGCCGGTCCTCCTGGACCTGCTCGCTCATGGCGCCACCCCGACCACCGAAAGGCCTTCAGTCTCGGGCCAGCCCAACGCCAGGTTCATCGACTGCACCGCGGCGCCGCCGGTGCCCTTGACCAGGTTGTCGATCGCCGCGATCGCCACGAAAGTCTCGGCGGCCTCGTCCACCGCGACCGCGATCTGCGCTGCGTTGCTGCCGATGACCGAGCCGGTCCGCGGCAATTGCCCCTCGGGCATCAGGTAGATGAAAGGTTCCGCATCATAAGCTTTTTCGTACGCCGCCCGCAGCTGCGACAGCGGCGACCGGGTGCGCGCGGTGCAGGTGGCCAGGATCCCCCGAGAGGTCGGGATGAGCACCGGCGTGAACGACACCGTGACATCGCGGTCGGTGACGGCCCGTAATCCCTGGGCGATCTCGGGGGTGTGCCGGTGGGCGCCGGCGATGTTGTAGGCCCGCGCCGACCCGATGACCTCCGAGCCGAGCAGATCGGTCTTGGCGGCGCGACCCGCTCCCGACGTGCCGCTGACAGCGACCACCGTGACGGCGGGTTCGACGAGGTCTTCGGCCACCGCGGGCAGCAACGCCAGCAGTGCCGCGGTCGGATAGCAGCCCGGAACCGCGATGCGGCGGGCCCCGCGCAGCCGTTCGCGGGCGCCGGGTAGCTCCGGCAGCCCATACGGCCAACTGCCGGCATGGGTGGATCCGTAGAACCGCTCCCACGCGGCCGCGTCGGTGAGCCGGAAGTCCGCACCACAGTCGATGATCAGAGTCTGCGGGCTGAGTTGTTCGGCCAGCGCGGCGGAATGCCCGTGCGGCAGGGCGAGGAAAACCACGTCATGGCCATCGAGCACGGATAGGTCAGTGGGCTCGACCACTTGCTGGGCTAAAGGAATCAGGTGCGGGTGGTGCTCACCAAGCATGCTGCCGGCGCTGGCGGCGGCGGTCACCGAACCGATCGCGAGCCGGCCGTCGGCGTAGGCGGGATGCCCGAGCAACAGCCGCAGGATCTCGCCACCCGCGTAACCGGTGGCGCCGGCAACCGCGACCTTCAGTACGTCGGCCATTCCGTCAATTTTGCATGATTATGCAGCGGTTTGCAAATCAATGCTAAGCAGCCAGATCCCCTGTTGAGGCCAGCCAGTTGCTACGCGGCGAACCCAAAGCTCGCCCGGATCGAGATTTCGAGATCCTCGAAGGCGGTGTCCAACGACGTGACGATGCCCTCGCCGGTCCGAACCAGCCCAGCTGCAGCACCATCGATACCCGCCGTCAGCGTCTCACCGGTCCCCAGCAACCCCGGAAGCCCAACACCAAGGCTCGCCGACAAGGCACCACCGAGCGCATCAGCCACCCCTTCCGCGGTATCCACCCAAATCCTCGCGATGGTGTCCCCGGTCTGCGTCAGGCCAGACAGCGCACCGCCCAGATTCCCCGTCAGGCCAGCGCCGATATGGACAAGATTCGACAGGCCACCAGCGAGACCGGCGGTAAGGGCTTCCGTAGCCTGCAGCAGACTCCCACCAATGTTCACCGACAGGCTGCCAGTGATGTCGAGCATCAGGTTGGCACCCAGGTGCGACAACGCCAGACCGAGGCCGCCGGTGAGGGATTCACCGGTCTGCACCAGGCCGGACAGGCCGGCACCGAACTGGCCCGCCAAGAACTCCCCGGTATGCACCAGACCCGACAACCCGCCCGACAGGCCGCCCTGAATCAGGGCACCGATCGGACCCAAACCGCTGAGTCCGCCCGACAACGCCAGCGCCAGTTCCGCGTTCAACGAACCACCCAGGTGCGACAACGCCACACCCAAACCACCCGTCAGGGATTCACCCGTCTGCACCAGAGCAGACAGACCCGCACCGAACTGGCCCGCCAACAACTCCCCCGTATGCACCAGACCCGACAACCCACCCGACAGCCCGCCCTGAATCAACGCACCGATCGGACCCAAACCAGACAACCCGCCCGACAACGCCAGCGCCAGTTCCGCGTTCAACGAACCACCCAGGTGCGACAACGCCACACCCAAACCACCCGTCAGGGATTCACCGGTCTGCACCAGAGCAGACAGACCCGCACCGAACTGGCCCGCCAACAACTCCCCGGTATGCACCAGACCCGACAACCCACCCGACAGGCCGCCCTGAATCAACGCGCCGATCGGACCCAGACCGCTGAGTCCGCCCGACAATGCGAGCGCCAGCTCGGCGTTCAACGAACCACCCAGGTGCGACAACGCCACACCCAAACCACCACTGAGGGATTCACCGGTCTGCACCAGGCCGGACAGGCCGGCACCGAACTGGCCCGCCAAGAACTCCCCGGTATGCACCAGACCCGACAACCCACCCGACAGGCCGCCCTGAATCAACGCACCGATCGGACCCAAACCAGACAACCCGCCCGACAACGCCAGCGCCAGCTCGGCGTTCAACGAACCACCCAGGTGCGACAACGCCACACCCAAACCACCCGTCAGGGATTCACCCGTCTGCACCAGGCCGGACAGGCCCGCACCGAACTGGCCCGCCAACAACGCCCCGGTATGCACCAGACCCGACAACCCGCCCGACAGGCCGCCCTGAATCAACGCGCCGATCGGACCCAAACCGCTGAGTCCGCCCGACAACGCCAGCGCCAGCTCGGCGTTCAACGAACCACCCAGGTGCGACAACGCCACACCCAAACCACCCGTCAGGGATTCACCCGTCTGCACCAGGCCGGACAGGCCCGCACCGAACTGGCCCGCCAACAACGCACCGGTATGCACCAGACCCGACAACCCACCCGACAGGCCGCCCTGAATCAACGCGCCGATCGGACCCAAACCAGACAACCCGCCCGACAACGCCAGCGCCAGCTCGGCGTTCAACGAACCACCCAGGTGCGACAACGCCACACCCAAACCACCACTGAGGGATTCACCGGTCTGCACCAGGCCGGACAGGCCCGCACCGAACTGGCCCGCCAACAACGCCCCGGTATGCACCAGACCCGACAACCCGCCCGACAGGCCGCCCTGAATCAACGCGCCGATCGGACCCAAACCGCTGAGTCCGCCCGACAATGCCAGCGCCAGCTCGGCGTTCAACGAACCACCCAGGTGCGACAACGCCACACCCAAACCACCACTGAGGGATTCACCCGTCTGCACCAGGCCGGACAGGCCGGCACCGAACTGGCCCGCCAACAACTCCCCGGTATGCACCAGACCCGACAACCCACCCGACAGGCCGCCCTGAATCAGCGCACCGATCGGACCCAAACCAGACAACCCGCCCGACAACGCCAGCGCCAGCTCGGCGTTCAACGAACCACCCAGGTGCGACAACGCCACACCCAAACCACCCGTCAGGGATTCACCCGTCTGCACCAGAGCGGACAGGCCCGCACCGAACTGGCCCGCCAACAACTCCCCGGTATGCACCAGACCCGACAACCCGCCCGACAGGCCGCCCTGAATCAGCGCACCGATCGGACCCAGACCGCTGAGTCCGCCCGACAATGCGAGCGCCAGCTCGGCGTTCAACGAACCACCCAGGTGCGACAACGCCACACCCAAACCACCACTGAGGGATTCACCCGTCTGCACCAGGCCGGACAGGCCGGCACCGAACTGGCCCGCCAACAACTCCCCGGTATGCACCAGACCCGACAACCCACCCGACAGGCCGCCCTGAATCAGCGCACCGATCGGACCCAAACCAGACAACCCGCCCGACAACGCCAGCGCCAGCTCGGCGTTCAATGAACCACCCAGGTGCGACAACGCCACACCCAAACCACCACTGAGGGATTCACCGGTCTGCACCAGGCCGGACAGGCCCGCACCGAACTGGCCCGCCAACAACGCACCGGTGTGCACCAGACCCGAAAGGCCGCCACTGAGGCCGCCCTCGATCAGAGCGCCGATCGGACCCAGACCGCTGAGTCCGCCCGACAATGCGAGCGCCAGCTCGGCGTTCAACGAACCACCCAGGTGCGACAACGCCACACCCAAACCACCCGTCAGGGATTCACCCGTCTGCACCAGGCCGGACAGGCCCGCACCGAACTGGCCCGCCAACAACGCACCGGTGTGCACCAGACCCGAAAGGCCGCCACTGAGGCCGCCCTCGATCAGAGCGCCGATCGGACCCAAACCGCTGAGTCCGCCCGACAATGCCAGCGCCAGCTCGGCGTTCAACGAACCACCCAGGTGCGACAACGCCACACCCAAACCACCACTGAGGGATTCACCGGTCTGCACCAGGCCGGACAGGCCCGCACCGAACTGGCCCGCCAACAACGCCCCGGTATGCACCAGACCCGACAACCCGCCCGACAGGCCGCCCTGAATCAACGCGCCGATCGGACCCAAACCGCTGAGTCCGCCCGACAATGCCAGCGCCAGCTCGGCGTTCAACGAACCACCCAGGTGCGACAACGCCACACCCAAACCACCACTGAGGGATTCACCGGTCTGCACCAGGCCGGACAGGCCCGCACCGAACTGGCCCGCCAACAACGCCCCGGTATGCACCAGACCCGACAACCCACCCGACAGGCCGCCCTGAATCAGGGCACCGATCGGACCCAAACCGCTGAGTCCGCCCGACAACGCCAGCGCCAGTTCCGCGTTCAACGAACCACCCAGGTGCGACAACGCCACACCCAAACCACCCGTCAGGGATTCACCCGTCTGCACCAGAGCGGACAGGCCCGCACCGAACTGGCCCGCCAAGAACTCCCCCGTATGCACCAGACCCGACAACCCACCCGACAGCCCGCCCTGAATCAACGCACCGATCGGACCCAAACCAGACAACCCGCCCGACAACGCCAGCGCCAGTTCCGCGTTCAACGAACCACCCAGGTGCGACAACGCCACACCCAAACCACCCGTCAGGGATTCACCCGTCTGCACCAGAGCAGACAGACCCGCACCGAATTCGCCCGCCAACAACGCACCGGTGTGTGCCAAAGCCGACAACCCGCCGGTCAGACCGAGCGACAACGCCCCACCAAACTGAACAGCCAACCCGCCATTCAATAGCAACGAAAGGGCAGCATTAGCTTGAGCGGCGAGCGAAGCGCCGGCTGCCGACATAATGGCACCACTGTTTTCAAGCGCCAGCCCCACTGAAACGATGGCGTTACCGGTCTGAACCAGCCCTGCACCAACATTGGATAAGAGGGCACCACTGCTCTCGAGGGCGAGCCCACTGATCCCGGCACCGATAGCCGTCCCCAGGGAACCACCAAAGCTGCCGGACAGCCCACCACTTACATTCCCCGATAGCGCCGCGCCGAATTGGGCACCCACTCCTTGGATCTCGGCGCCCAGGACCGCCGTGAGTGAACCACCGTTGTGGAATAACGCTGCGCCGTTGGCAGCTTCGGCCTCTATATATGCAGTCGCACCGTTACTCAACAGGTTAACGAACTCGGTGTGAAACGTCGCCGCATTAGCGTTGAGGGCTTGGAACTCCTCGCCATAGGAGCGGAATAGGGCGGTAATGGATGTTGATACCTCGTCCTCGGCCGCTGGGGGGATCCCCGTTGTGGGCGCTAGGGCCGCCGCGGCAACCTCGTCCAGCGACGAGCGAATGCCGATGAGACCTTGGGCCGCCTCTTCTACCAGATCCGGTACGGCGATAAGAAAAGACATGCTCGATTCCCCCCACGATGAATGAACGTGTTGACCCGATGAGGCCTGATGACCACCAAGGCGCGCAGGACTTTGTGATTTGGTGATTCCCACCAATCACCAAGGAAGGACGCATTAGCGGCTTGCGACTCGATGATTCCCGATAATCACCGAGGCATAGGACGTGCCCGAGGAAGTGCAACGGTTTGGTGACCGAAGATCACCAAGGCCAAAAATTCAACGGCTTGAGCTGTACTGGCCGGGGATGCCCGTTCATCGTCGGCCTCAAACCAATGTATGAAAAACTCTTCGCGCCCGTGGGAAAACCAGCGATTTCACAGGATTCAACGTGGCGGCCCACAGGCCGTGCAGACGACCAGGGCCTTACTACACGTGTGTGTAAATACTTGCAACTCAGGGTATTTGGTACGGCAGTCTCAGATACAGCTCTCGTTCTCGTTCATTCATCCAGGCTGCGGGGCCTGCGCAAGAGTCCGCTCCTTGAGATCAAATGTTGTGAAACTGCACGAATATAAGCATTCTGATCTTCTCGGAGCCCGTAGCGCTGAGAGCGGGATGGCTACGCGCGGCCTCGAGATCGACCCGCGACCGCCAAAAGTATTTGAGGACCTGAGCATCTCCGCCTTCTCCACGGATCGTCACTTGGCCATTGAGGAAACCGTTCGCGAACACGGCCGGAGCGTCCAGGATTGCGGCGGCGGCCCCCGACACGTTGCGGGTTTGTACCGCGTTGGCGAACGCCGATACACTGGAACCCAACGCATTCAGCCCGTGACTGGCCCCCCTAGCGCGTCAATAGCCAAGGCACCCCACGTGGATGTCGAGGTCTGCGAAAAAGTTGAAGTTGGGGCCGACCCCCAGGCTGATCGCCGAAGACACCGATGTGTCAGTGACGGCGCTGACGAGGTTGGCAAAGTTACGCGAAACCTGCGCCGGGATGGAGCCGGCCGATATCAGGGTTGGTGAGACTCTGGTGAGAATTCAGCCCAACGAAATTGCGGTAATTGAAACGTGCCGGTCAGGCGCGCAATTCCGCGCCGACGCGCTCGGCGGCGTGCCGCACCGCCGCGTCCCGCGCCGCGCTGGCGTCGGCCTCGGTCAACGTGCGATCCGGGGCGCGGAACCGCAGCGCGAACGTCAGCGATTTGCGATCTTCACCGATTTGCGGGCCGGTGAAGACGTCGAACAATGCAATGTCCTCCAGCAGCTCGCCGGCGCCCTCTCGGACGGCATCGGCCACCGCCTGGGCCGGCACCTGTGCGGGCACCACCAGGCTGACGTCTTGGAACACGGCTGGAAATGGCGACACCTTGGGCGCCGGAAGCACGTCCACGACGGGAATCGCGTCCAGGTTCAATTCCAGCGCGCAGGTGCCTTTGGGCAGGTCCGAACGCTCGACCACGGCGGGATGCAACTGCCCGGCGTGGCCGACGGAGGTTTCACCGACGAACACCTCGGCACACCGGCCCGGGTGCCACGGTAGGTGTTGTGCGGCGCGCAGGGTCACATCGAATCCGCTGGCGCGCGCGATGATTCGGACGGCCTCGAAGGCGTCGGACGCCTCGGCCCGTCGGCCCGGCCCCCACGGGCCGCGGGGTTCCCTCAGCCCCGCCAACACCGCGGCCACCTGCTGCGGTTGCCGGGGCAAGGAGGCGTCAAGCACGGCGATCTCCCCCTCCGTCGGCCGGCGGTCGACGGGGATCAAGCCGACCGCGCGGGTCTGCTCGGTGGGCTGGACTACCTGCGCAACCGCGAACAGCGCGACATCCACAAGGCCTCGGGATGCGTTGCGCACCAACGCTTCCAGCAGAGCCGGTAGCAGCGTGGTGGCCAGCTGCGGACGGTCGGCTTCCAGCGGGTTGAGCACCTGCGTCGTCGTACGCCGGGGGTCACCGGGCGGCAGGCCCCACAAGTCGAACACCCCGGCCGGCAGGAACGGTGTCGGCAGAATCTCCACGTACCCCGACTGAGCGAGCGATTTGCCGATCGCGCGGCGGCGCTTCTGCACTGCGGTGAGTCCGCGGCCCGCGGGCGCGGACGGCAGCACCGAGGGAATGACCTCGAGGCCTTCCAGCCGCAGCACCTCCTCGACGAGGTCGGCGGGCTGCAGGAGGTCGGGTCGCCAACTAGGTGGGGTCACGGTCAACGTGTCACCGGGCCCGGCCACCAACGCACCGATCTGGGTCAACCGCCTGGCCGTCGTGCCTTCGGCATACGCCACCCCGGCGAAGCGGTCCGGCAGGTCGGCGGCGATCCGGATCGGCGGCGGCGACCAGTTCTCGCGTGGCGGGTCTCCTCGCCAATCAGTCAGCGTCGGCAATATCGCTCCCCCGGTGATGTCGGCGAGCAGCGCGGCACACCGGTCCAGGGCGGCCACCGAAATAGCCGGGTCTACGGTGCGCTCGTACCGGCGCGCAGCCTCGCTCGGCAGGTGCAGTCGCCGCTGGGTGCGCGATATCCCGGCCGGGTCCCAGACGGCGGCCTCCAGCAGCACGTCGGTCGAGTCGGCGCGCACTTCGGTGCTTGCCGCGCCCATCACACCACCAATTGCCGCGGTCGCGACGTCATCGACGATCAGGACGTCGGCCGGATCGAGTTTGCGTTCGATGTCGTCGAGGGTGATCACCGTCTCGCCGGGCCGGGCGAACCGCACGCCGAGGGCGCCGCTGATCCGGTTGCTGTCGTGGGCGTGCATGGGCTGGCCGAGTTCCAGCATCACGTAGTTGGTGACATCCACGGCGGGAGAAGTCGCGCGGATGCCGCACAGTTGCAGCCGGCGTTGCAGCCACCACGGCGACACGGCGGCGGGGTCGATCCCGGTGACCGGCCGCAGCGCGAAGCGACGCACCTCGGTCTCGGGTTGCACTGTCAGCGGCCATGCCTCGCCGTCGGCCGGCAGGGGTTTGACGACTTGGTCGCTGGCGGGGTCTACGTAGTTCAAGTCATAAGCGCACGCGATCTCGCGCGCCAAGCCGCGCACCGACATGCAGTAACCGCGGTCGGGGGTGATGGCCAGGTCAAAGACGACGTCGTCCAACCCGAGCACCGCGGCGCCGTCGTCCCCCGGTTCGGCGGTTCCGGGCGGCAGCACCAGGATGCCGGAATGGTCGGAGCCCAAACCGAGTTCGGCCGCCGAGCAGATCATTCCGTCGGAGGTGCGGCCATAAGTTTTACGGGTCGCGATAACAAAGTCGCCGGGCAACGTGGCGCCCGGCAGCGCCGCCACCACCAGATCGCCGACGGCGAAGTTGGTTGCCCCGCAGACGATCTCGCGGGGCTGCTGCTCCCCGACATCGACCAGACAAGCTCGGATCGGCTTCTTGAATTCGGTGAGCTCCTCGATGGCCGCCACTCGGCCCACGCTCAGCGGGCCGTCGACCGGGCCAAGAGTCACCACTTCCTCGACCTCGTGACCGATGCGCACCAGCGTCAACTCGAGTTCGCCGGGGGTGACGTCCCACCCGGGGGCGCCCGCCGAAACGACTTCGCGCAGCCAGCTGTACGGAACGCGCATCAGGAACCCACCCCGAACGGCAACGAGAAACGGACGTCGCCTTCGACCATGTCGCGCATGTCCGGAATTCCGTTGCGGAACTGCAGGGTGCGTTCCAGGCCCATCCCGAACGCGAAGCCAGAGTAGATGTCGGGGTCAATTCCGGCGGCCCGCAATACGTTTGGGTGCACCATTCCGCAGCCGCCCCACTCCACCCAGTCGGCGCCGCCCTTCTTGTTGGCGAACCAGACATCGACCTCGGCGGAGGGTTCGGTGAACGGGAAGAAGTGCGGTCGGATCCGGGTGCGCGCCAGCGGTCCGAATTCGGCGCGCGCCAGGGCGTCCAGTGTTCCGCGCAGATGCGCCATGGACAGCCCGCGATCTACCGCCAGGCCTTCGACCTGATGGAAGACCGGTGTGTGGGTGGCATCGAGTTCGTCGGTGCGAAACGTTCGGCCGATCGAGATGATGTAGACCGGCAGCTCGCGTTCGAGCAACGTCCGCACCTGCACCGGCGAGGTGTGTGTGCGCAGCAGCTGGCGGGAACCCTCCGGCGCGATATAGAACGTGTCCTGTTCGCTGCGCGCGGGATGATCGGGCGGGAAGTTGAGCGCGTCGAAGTTGAATTGCTCCGACTCGACCTCGGGCCCCTCGGCGAGTTCCCATCCCATCGCGACGAAGGTGTCGGCGATGTGGTCGGCCAATATCGTGATCGGGTGCCGGGCCCCGGTCGGCTGCCGGGTCGACGGCAGGGTGACGTCGATGCCTTCGGCAACCAGGACGGCCGCGTCGCGCTCCGCGCGCAGTGCCGCCAATCGCTCGTCGTAGCTGCGCTTGGACCTCGCCCCGCGCGGAATTGACGTGCTTTCCGACGTCGGCGCGCTCGGCCTTGGGCACGCCGCCCAGCGCCTGTCGCGCCAGCGCTAGCGGCGAGCGGTCCCCGAGGTGCTCGGTCTTGACGCGCGCCAGCGCTTCGAGATCGTCCGCGAGCGCGATGGCCTGCCGAGCGGCGCTGACCGCCTCGGCTAATGCTTGCGGCGACAGGTCGACGGGTTGAGCGCCCACGCGGCGACACTCTCCTTGCTGACGGGGCTGTTCGGGCTGGCTGAATTTGCATCACGAGCGTGACGCAAGTGCCGATCATAGGCGATCAGGCGTGTTGCGCTGGGCGCGCACGGGTGGCTCGCGTCCGCGTGTTCGCCGAGTGGGTGCTCTAGCCGGTTGCGACTGGCAGCCGGCCGGTCAGGCTGTCTTCGCCTTCCGGCGGCGGGGGTACGGCCGAATGGCGCGCAGAACTGAACCGGGCGATCGCGTAGGCCACACCCGCGCCCAGCAGACCAAACACCAGCGTCTCGGCCATGCCCCACCAGTGGTGAGCCAGCACCAGGAAGCCGAAGCCCGTGGAGTTCACGAGCATGAAAAGGCGCGGCCGCGTCCAGTGCACCGGCCGGCTCAACTTCGCGGACACCGCGAGGCCCAGGATCAACGCCACGGTGTGCCCGGCATCGGTGAAATCGGCGCCAATGATGGCCGCGGTAATGGCGGCGGCTATCCACCAACCGATCCAGGCCGGTCGCCAGCGTGGGGGAAGCGTCGCCGTCAGCGCTCCAAGCACCGCGAGTGCGCCGTAGCTCATCCCGACGTCACTGGCTCGCGCGATGGAGACCGGCAGCCAGCCGAATTCGATCGCCGCGGCCAGAGCCGCGGCAACCACCAGTGTCGCGCCGATATGTCCCACCAGAAACGCCACCATCAGCCGGACGGTGCGCAATTGCAGTTCGGCGAGTACCAGCAGGCAGGTCAGGAAGGGCAGCCAGAAATAGATCGGACCGGCATCGACAACGAACGCACTACCTAACAGCGTGCCGATGTGGCCGTGCGCCAGGTTGTGCAGGTTCGTGCTGGCGCGCTGAATGATGACCTCGCGTGCGTGCGGGCCGAGCAGCAGGATGGCGAAGCTCACGACGAGTAGCACCGCCACGTACCCGACGGTGAATCGAACCCGGGCCAGCCGGGAAGAAATTGTGCCCCCACTCATCGATTTCCATTATCCCTGCTAATTTGTTTCGGCCGCGTCATCGGAAGCTGTCAAATCCCTCACAGTCTTCAAGCGATATATCGCAAAACCTGACGGGATTCCGCGAGTTTTGCCTGCAAAAACGCGTTTACCTGCATGTTTAACGACACAACCCCGCGTGGACGGTTCGTTTTAGGTAGCCGGTCCAGGGCGGCTGCCAGCCGACGTGAATCCCCCTTCTGTGGTGCGTTCCATAGCCCGGGCGGCGACGTTCACGCCGTTTCCCAGCGATATGACAGCCACCGGGGCGGCCAAGACGGCCCGCACGGCGGGACCGCTCCCTCACCCGTTGAGGTGGGCGACCAAAACCAGAATCCGTTTGAGTTCAGCAATTCCGTACCAGGCCCCAAAAGAGCAAGGCCACCAATATCAATGCCGCGCAGTGCAAAATGCGGCCGCGCCGCCAGTAGCTACAGGCCGATAGTGCTCAGGAGGAAGGGGAAAAAGCCAGTCACCTGCGTGCCACCAAATGCAATGTGTGCGCCGTCGACGGTATAGGTGGTGTCACCGGACGTGTATTGGAATGTCGGCCACGTGGCCGTTATTGGCTGGGGGGAGGCGAAAGCCCCGCCAAAGGGAATGCTCAGGTCGACGGTTGGGCCTCCCAGCGACGAGGTATCCACCGGAATGGTGACCGTTTGGTGGCCGAACAGAACGGCATCCGCGAAATTAGCGGGAGAGGTAAGAAGCGCGCCGGCCGCTCCGAGGTAATTTCCATGGGCCAGATCGGTGGAGAAAGTGTGTGCGCTATTTGAAAGCGCGAACCCGCCGGTGATGTAGGGGCCCGCCCCAGCGCTGGCGAACGAGACGAGCCCGGGCCAGCTCAGCGATCCGCCGGTGGCTTGATAGGTCGTCCCACCGTTCAGAACGTTCCCGTTCAGCCGAATGTGCGCAGCACCAAGGGGTGTAGATGCATTCGCGAATGCCGAAAAGGGCCCGTCCATCCCACTGGGGGGCACATTGCCGCCGTATGTCAACGAAATGGCACCGAACGGAGTGTTGATGGTCTCGGCAGTTGGGACGGCAGCGGCCACCGTTTGCTGGACGTTGGCGGCCTCGGCAGTGACATATTGACCGGCCGCGGCGCCCAATGTCTTCACGAAACTCTCGTGAAAAGTCGCCGCCTGTGCGCCGAGGGCTTGATATTCCTGAGCGGCCGTACCAAAAAGTGAGGTGATCGCCTCGGAGACCTCATCGGCAGCAGGCGCGACGATCGCCGTCGTCTGGGCCGCGGCCGCCGCATGAGCTGCGCGCAGCGAAATGCCGATGTTCTCGAGATTTCCGCTTGCCGAAATCAATACATCCGGCGTAACGCCCAGAAATGACATAGCACCCTCTCCTGGTTAACAGTCGATGACACCGATTAACGCGCAGGTATGAGGCACAGAATCGTAACACCGACCCGCCCTTTTGCAATAGCAATTTACGCCCGCGTGGAAAGGCGTGGAAAGGCTTTGGCTGGCGTCCTCGACTGTCGCGACCGTAACGCTGCGGCGATTTTAGGCTGAGTTTTTCGCCGTGGCATTCCGCTCGCGACGCCTCCGGGGCGGGCTAGATCAGCCCAGCGCCCGCGAGCTCTGGTAGAGACAGATCGCCGCCGCGGCGGCCACGTTCAGGCTCTCGGCGCCGCCGGACATCGGAATCCGCACCCTGCAGTCCGCCTGGCCGGCGATCTCGTCCGACAGGCCGTGGGCTTCGGGACCAAATAGCCACGCCGTCGGCCTGCCGAGCAGCTGCGCGACCTCGTCGAGAGGCCTCTCACCGTCCAGCGTGCTGGCCAGGACCTGCAGTCCGGCTTCGCGCAACGCGGCGACGGCGGCGTCGGCGTCGGCCTCGACGACGACCGGAACCGAGAAGATGCTGCCCGCCGAGGCGCGCAGGCACTTGCCGTTGTAGGGGTCCACACTGTGTCCCGCGAGGATCACCGCCGCGGCGCCCATCGCGTCGGCGATGCGGATCAGCGTGCCCGCATTGCCGGGCTCGCCGATCTCGACGGCGACCGCGACCAGCCGGGGCGAGCCGGCCAGCACGTCGGCCAGCCGGGTCCCGGGGATGTCGCACACCGCGACCAGGCCCGCGGGAGTAACGGTGTCGGACAAGGCTTTTGCGGCCCGCTCGGTCACCAGGTGGACCGGGCGCCTTCTGCGCGCCCAGCAGGCTCGGTGCCGGGCCGCCGCGGCCTCGGTGACGAAGACGTCCCGGACCAACCCGCGCGCCGACGCGGCCTCGACCAGGTTGGGGCCTTCGGCGAGGAACCGGTGCGCGCGCAGGCGTCCCACGTGACGGTGCAACTTGACCGCCGCGGCCACCGTGGCCGAGCGTTCGGTCAGCACCGACGGGCTGGAAGTCAGGCAGCCTCTCCGTTGGGCGCGTTGACGTCTTCGGGCAGTGCGGCCTTGGCAACCTCGACGAGCGCGGTGAACGCCGCCGGATCGCTGATCGCGATCTCGGAGAGGTTCTTGCGGTCCACCTCGACACCGGCGGCCTTCAGGCCCTGGATCAGCCGGTTGTAGGTGATGCCGTTGGCGCGGGCGGCCGCGTTGATCCGCGAGATCCACAGCTTGCGGAACTCGCCCTTGCGCGCACGGCGGTCCCGGTAGGCATAGCCCAGCGAATGCAGCTGCTGCTCTTTGGCCTTGCGGTAGAGCCGCGACCGCTGGCCGCGATAGCCCTTGGAGGCCTTCAGGACGGTGCGCCGCTTCTTGTGGGCGTTGACTGCCCGCTTCACGCGTGCCATGAAATATTCCTACTCTCGTTCAGACGTAATTGGTCGGGGGCCGGGTTCGGCGTTCAGCCGTTCAGCAGCGCTTTGACACGCTTGGTGTCGTTGGCGGCGACCGTCGTGCGGCCGTCCAGCCGCCGGGTGCGCTTGGACGCCTTGTGCTCAAGCAGGTGCCGGCGACCGGCTTTCTGGCGGACGATCTTCCCGGTTCCGGTGCGCCGGAACCGCTTCGAAGCGCCACTGTGGGTCTTGGCCTTGGGCATGATTCCTCACTATCTACTTCTGCGGTTCTCGCTGTTTCTTGTCGTCAGGTCAGTTGGGTGACGCGGTGGTGTCGTCGGCCGTGTCGGTGTCTGGTGCCGGCTCGTCCCTCTGGTCTTCCGGATGCAACGCCTTGGCGCGGGTCTTGGCGCCGCGGTGCGGTGCCAGCACCATCGTCATGTTGCGGCCGTCCTGCTTGGCGGAGGTCTCGACGAAGCCGTAGTCGGCGACGTCGGCGCCCAGCCGCTGCAGCAGTCGGTAGCCCAGTTCGGGCCGCGACTGCTCGCGTCCGCGGAACATGATGGTGACCTTGACCTTCGATCCGGCCTCCAGGAAGCGGATCACGTGACCCTTTTTGGTCTCGTAGTCGTGATCGTCGATCTTGGGTCGCAGCTTCTGTTCTTTGACGACGGTCTGCTGCTGGTTCTTGCGGGACTCGCGCTCCTTCTGCGCCGTCTCGTACTTGAACTTGCCGTAGTCCATGATCTTGCAGACCGGCGGTTTGGCGTCCGGGGCAACTTCGACAAGGTCGAGATCGGCGTCCGCGGCGACGCGGAGTGCGTCTTCGATACGCACAATGCCTACCTGCTCCCCCCCTGGGCCGATCAATCGGACTTCAGGTACGCGGATGCGCTCGTTGACGCGGGTCTCAGTGCTGATGGGGCCTCCCTTGTTGGCTTCTTGGGTCGGTCTGGAGTCTTCGTGAAAGGCCATCCAGACCACGACCAGCCGGAGCCCGTCCGGGGTCAGCCAAGGGAAACACCACGCCATCAGCAAAAAAGCCCTGCATAAGCAGGGCCCAATGCCGACCGATCACGGCCTGAGCCGCCCGCGCCATGCGCAGAACAGGCATCGCAAGATGCCTGTGACCGGACCGTATTACCTTTGAACTGCCTTGGAAGGCATCTCGTGGCAAACGGTGGGAGTGGGACTCCACTTACTGTCCCTGGCTTTCGCCGGGATGGTCGTCGCGGCAAGTCTACCAGCCATTAGGCGTCAACTCGGCACCGCGGCGGACCGAGGCCGGGTCCGCCGCCGCACTTCACAAACTAGTGTTGGCAGCTCTTGGCGCTTCGCCAGGCATTTCACGGTTTGAGGGAATATCCTCGCGGTCTGTGACAGTCGCAATGCCTCGTTCGCTGAACCGGTCGAACTCCCGGTATCGCTGGGTACCGGCGGCGGCCGGCTGGACCGTGGGCATCATCGCCACCCTGTCACTTCTGGCCAGCGTGTCCCCGCTGATCCGGTGGCTCATCAAGGTTCCGCGGGAGTTCATCAACAGCTACCTGTTCAACTTCCCCGACACCAGCATCGCGTGGTCGTTCGTGCTGGCATTGCTGGCCGCGGCGCTGACCGCGCGCAAACGCATCGCCTGGGTGGTGCTGCTCGCCAACATGGTCCTGGCCGCGGTGTTGAACGTCGCCGAGCTCGTCGCAGGGCGGCAACACCGCTGCCGAGGAGGTCGGCGAATACCTCGGGCCTCGCTTTCCACGTCGTCGCGGTCGTGGGGCTGGTCTTGAGCTACCGCGAGTTCTGGGCCAAGGTCCGCAGAGGCGCCCTGTTCAAGGCGGCGGCGGTGCTGGTCACCGCAGACGTGATCGGAATCCTGATCTCCTGGGCCCTGGTCGAAATGTTCCCCGGGACACTGGCGCCGGATTCTCGCTTTTGGTACGTGGTCAACCGGGTGGTCGGGTTCTCCATCGTCGATCCCGACGAGTTCACGGGCCGGCCGCACGTTCTGCTCAACGCGACCTTCGGATTGTTCGGCGCGCTCGCGCTGATCATCGCGGCGATCGTGCTGTTCCAGTCCCAGCGCGCCGACAACGCCCTGACCGGGGAGGACGAGTCCGCCATCCGCGGGCTGCTCGAGCTGTACGGCAAGAACGACTCCCTGGGCTACTTCGCCACCCGTCGGGACAAGTCGGTGGTGTTCGCGCAGAGCGGCCGCGCCGCCGTCACCTATCGAGTCGAGGTCGGCGTGTGCCTGGCCAGCGGCGACCCGGTGGGCGATCCCAGGGCGTGGCCCCAGGCCATCGACGCGTGGCTGGCCCTATGCCAGACCTACGGCTGGGCGCCCGGTGTCATGGGCGCCAGTTCACAAGGAGCCCAAGCGTATCGAGAGGCCGGACTCAACGCCATCGAGCTGGGCGACGAGGCAATCCTGCTTGCCGGCGATTACAAGCTGTCCGGCCCGGACATGCGCGGGGTGCGCCAGGCGGTGACCCGGGCGCGCAGGGCCGGGCTGACGGTGCGGATCCGCCGGCATCGCGACATCTCCGAGGACGAGATGGCCGAGACCATCGGGCGCGCCGACAAATGGCGCGACACCGAGTCCGAGCGTGGGTTTTCGATGGCCCTGGGCAGGCTCGGCGATCCGGCCGATGCCGACTGTCTACTAGTCGAGGCGCTGGACCGCGACGACCAAGTGGTGGCGATGCTGTCGCTGGTCCCGTGGGGCACAACCGGTGTCTCGTTGGACTTGATGCGCCGTTCCCCGCAGTCCCCCAACGGCACCATCGAGCTCATGGTCAGCGAGCTCGCCCTCAACGCTGAAACCCTTGGCATTATTCGCATTTCACTGAACTTTGCGATGTTCCGCTCGGCGTTCGAACAGGGTGCCCAACTCGGCGCCGGTCCGGTTGCGCGGTTGTGGCGGGGTTTGCTGTTGTTCTTCTCCCGATGGTGGCAGCTCGAAACGCTGTACCGCTCGAACATGAAATACCAGCCCGAATGGGTGCCCCGGTACGCCTGCTACGAGGACGCCCGGCTGATTCCGCGGGTGGGGGTCGCCTCGGCCATGGCCGAAGGTTTCCTGGTGTTGCCGTTCAAGCGGCGCGAGAAGGTGCAGACCGGCCACCACCCCGCCGTTCCACCCAGGCTGGTTGAATCCGGATTGCTGCATCCCGACGGGAGCACTCCAGATGTCAGCCAGTTGCAGCAACGGGCGGAGGCGACGAACAAAGAAGAGCTCAATGCCCGCCTGCCCGAACAGGTGCGGGTGCGGCTGACCAAGCTGAAGACGCTGCAGCGCACCGGTGTTGACGCCTACCCGGTGGGCACCCCGCCCAGTCACACCGTCGCCCAGGCGCTGGACGCGAGCGACCAGGACACCGTCTCGGTGTCCGGACGCATCCTGCGGATACGCGACTACGGCGGCGTGTTGTTCGCCCAGTTGCGCGACTGGACGAGTGAAATTCAAGTGCTGCTTGATAATTCGCGCCTCGAGCATGGCCGCACGGCGGATTTCACCGCGGCCATCGACCTCGGTGATCTGGTCGAGGTGACCGGACACATGGGCTTCAGCAAGAACGGAACCCGCTCGCTGATAGTGCGCGACTGGCGGATGATCGGTAAGTGCCTGCGGCCGTTGCCGAACAAGTGGAAAGGGTTGACCGATCCCGAAGCACGAGTGCGCACTCGCTATGTCGACCTAGCGGTCAACCCCGAGTCCCGCAACCTGATCACCGCCCGCAGCAGCGTGTTGCGCTCCGTCCGGGAAACGTTGTTCGCCAAGGGATTTATCGAAGTTGAGACGCCGATCCTGCAGCAGATTCACGGCGGCGCCAGCGCCCGGCCGTTCGTCACCCACATCAACACCTACGACATGAACCTGTTCTTGCGTATCGCGCCCGAGCTGTACCTGAAGCGGTTGTGCGTCGGCGGCGTGGAGCGGGTGTTCGAGCTGGGCCGGGCGTTCCGTAACGAGGGCGTGGACTTCAGCCACAATCCCGAGTTCACCCTGCTGGAGGCCTACCAGGCGCACGCCGACTACAAGGTGTGGATCGACGGCTGCCGGGAGCTCATCCAGAATGCGGCCGAGGCCGCTAACGGCGCACAAACCGTGCTGCGGCCGCGTGGCGGCGACGAATCAAACGACGCCCACCGGCTCGAGCCTGTCGACATCTCGGGCGTCTGGCCGGTGAAGACGGTTTACGGTGCGGTGTCCGAAGCGCTTAGCGAACCGATCGACCCCGACACCTCCCTGTCCAGGCTGCGCAGGCTGTCCGACGCCGCGCACATTCCTTATCGGGCGCATTGGGATGCCGGCGCTGTGGTGCTGGAGCTCTACGAGCAGCTGGTCGAGGACCGGACCGAACACCCGACGTTCTACATCGACTTCCCGACCTCGGTATCGCCGCTGACCCGCCCGCACCGCAGCCAACCGGGCGTCGCCGAACGGTGGGACCTGGTGGCGTGGGGTGTCGAGCTGGGCACCGCCTACAGCGAGCTCACCGATCCGGTCGAACAACGGCGCCGGCTGCAGGAGCAGTCTCTGCTGGCCGCCGGCGGCGATCCCGAAGCGATGGAACTCGACGAGGATTTCCTGCAGGCGATGGAGTACGCGATGCCGCCCACCGGCGGCCTCGGGATGGGCATAGACCGCCTCGTCATGTTGATCACGGGCCGCAGCATCCGCGAGACGCTGCCGTTCCCCCTCGCCAAACCCCACTAACGGCCCGTCGGCGTGTCCCACGCGCCCCACAGCTAACATTCGATTCAATATGTTCCGAGATGGTTAACAATGGATCACAATGGATCGCGTGACTCCCGCGCCGCTCGATGCCGCGGCGCAGGTTTTGGCTTCTAGTCACACCTCTCTCATGCACGGCTGGGTACCCCTGACGGTCCAGGTCGTCACCGCGATCGTGCTGGCGGCGGCGCTCGGCCGACGCTCGCGACGCTGGTGGCTCGTGCGTCTGCCGCTGGCCGCGCTCGTGGGCGGAGGCGTCGCCTACGGCACCCACTGGTACATCGTGGATCGCGGCCTGACCGATGAATCCGCGCCGCCGACGCTGTGGCTCTGGATCGCCTTGACGGGCATGGCCGCGTCCGTGGTGATCCTAGGCTGGCGGGGCGTGCGCAACTGGCGCCGCGGCGCGATGCTGCTGGCGGTGCCCGCGTGCCTGCTCAGTGGGGCGCTGGTACTCAACCTGTGGGTTGGCTACTTCCCGACGGTGCAGACCGCGTGGAACCAGCTCACCTCGGGCCCCCTGCCCGACCAGACCGACCAAGCCACCGTCGCGGCGATGGTGGCCAGTGGAGCCCGGCCGCCGCACGGCAGCGTTGTGCCGGTGTCGATCCCGTCGGACGCATCGCACTTCAAGCATCGCGGCGAGCTCGTGTACCTGCCGCCCGAATGGTTTGCCAGCAATCCGCCGCCACGGCTGCCGGCCGTCATGATGATCGGCGGGCAGTTCAATACACCCGCGGACTGGACGCGGGCGGGTAACGCGGTCCGAACACTCGACGCGTTTGCCGCCAAGCACCAGGGCAAGGCTCCGGTGTTGGTGTTCGTCGACTCCGGCGGAGCATTCAACAACGACACTGAATGCGTCAACGGCACTCGCGGCAACGCGGCCGACCATCTGACCAAAGACGTCGTGCCGTACATGATCTCGCACTTCGGCGTCAGCCCCGACCGGTCTGGCTGGGGCGTGGCGGGCTGGTCCATGGGCGGGACCTGCGCGGTGGACCTGACCGTCATGCACCCCGACATGTTCAGCGCATTCGTCGATGTGTCCGGCGATTTTTTCCCGAATGCGGGAAACAAGGCGCAAACCGTCGCCAGGCTGTTCGGCGGAAGCGCCGACGCGTGGGCCGCATTCGATCCGACCACGGTGATGACCCGGCACGGCCCGTACAGCGGGGTGGCCGGTTGGTTCGCGATCTCGTCGGACGGCGCGTCAGCAACACGCCATGACATCGGAACTGCCGACACCGGCACGATGCGGCTGGCCGGTCGCGACGCCGCCAACAACCCGAGCAACCAGACCGCGGCCGCCTATTCGCTGTGCGCGCTTGGGCGTGCCAACGGCATCGACTGCGCGGTCGTACCCCAGCCGGGCAAGCACGACTGGCCGTTCGCGGAGCACGTGTTCGCGTCTGCGCTGCCGTGGCTGGCCGGCCAGCTCGGCACCCCGGGAATTCCGCGGATTCCGTTCCCCGACACGTCGCCCGCTCCGGCGACCGCGGGGCCGACGGTGGTCCAGGCGCAGCATCCGAACGCCGCTACGCGATAGCCCGCGGCCGCAGTAACCTGGCGGCATGCCCGACGAACCGCTGATTCCCGACTCGGCACCCCCCGACCCCGGGTACGACAGCGCGGGGGTGCCCACCTTCGAGTCGGTGCGCGAGAAGATCGAATCCCGGTACACCACCGCACTGGGTGGCGCCGAGCTCGACGCCGAGACGCCGGAAGGCAAGGCCGTGGAGGAGCAGTACGAGGAGCGCCAGCGTGCGGCGGCCGAGCGGCTGGCTCAGATCCGCGAGGCGATGCACTCCGACGAGAGCTGACTTCGCCTGAGGCGGCCGTGCCGGTCCTCCCCCGCGAGGCCCGCCAGCCCTCCCGGCGAGATACAAACCACGCGTGCGTTTCCCGAGGCGTGTCGTGTGCGTGGGTTATATGTCGCGGCGAATACGGGCCGACACACCGAACGTCAGGCACTGACTTTCCGGCGCCGCTTCGGCCGCTGCGGCGGTGCGGCGGCGGCGATGACCTCGCCGAGGAACTTCCCGGTGTAACTTTCCGGCACAGCGGCAACTTGTTCCGGAGTGCCTTCGGCGACGATGGTTCCGCCCCCAGCTCCGCCTTCGGGCCCCATGTCGACGATCCAGTCCGACGTCTTGATCACGTCCAGGTTGTGCTCGATCACGATCACCGTATTGCCTTTTTCGACCAACCCGTTGATGACGGTCAGCAGCTTGCGGATGTCGTCGAAATGCAAACCGGTAGTGGGCTCGTCGAGGATGTAGATGGTGCGGCCCGTGGAACGCTTCTGCAATTCGGCGGCCAGCTTGACCCGCTGCGCCTCACCGCCGGACAGCGTCGGCGCCGGCTGGCCCAGCCGGACATAGCCCAGGCCCACATCGACCAGGGTGCGCAGATAGCGGTGGATGCCGCTGATCGGCTCGAAGAAGTCCGCCGCTTCCTCGATCGACATGTCCAGCACTTCGGAGATGGTTTTGCCTTTGTAGTGCACCTCAAGGGTTTCCCGGTTGTAGCGGGCCCCGTGACACACCTCGCACGGTACGTAAACGTCCGGCAAGAAGTTCATCTCGATCTTGATGGTGCCGTCACCGGTGCACGCCTCGCAGCGGCCGCCTTTGACGTTGAACGAGAACCGACCGGGTTGATAGCCACGAACTTTGGCCTCCGTAGTGGCGGCGAAAAGCGTGCGGATCTTGTCGAACACCCCGGTATAGGTGGCCGGGTTGGATCGCGGTGTGCGGCCGATCGGCGACTGGTCGACCCGCACCAGTTTGTCCAGATGGTCCAGCCCGGTTACCCGGGTGTGCCGGCCCGGGACCTGCCGGGCGCCGTTGAGCCGGTTGGCCAACACCGCGGCCAGGATGTCGTTGACCAGTGTCGACTTGCCCGAACCGGACACGCCGGTCACCGAAGTCAGCACACCGAGCGGAAAAGCCACGTCGATCCCGCGCAGGTTGTGTTCGCGGGCGCCGACGACAGTGAGCTGACGCCGCCGGTCGACGGGCCGCCGCAGCGCGGGCACCGCTATTCTCTCCCGGCCCGACAAGTAGGCACCGGTGACCGAGTCCTTGTTGCGCAACAGGTCCGCATACGTTCCGCTGTGCACGATTTGGCCGCCGTGCTCGCCGGCCCCCGGTCCGATGTCGACAACCCAATCGGCGTGCTCGATGGTGTCCTCATCGTGCTCGACGACGATGAGCGTGTTACCCAAATCTCTTAACCGGGTGAGGGTTTCGATGAGCCGACGGTTGTCACGCTGGTGCAGCCCGATAGACGGCTCGTCGAGGACGTAGAGCACTCCGACCAAGCCGGACCCGATCTGCGTGGCCAGCCGGATGCGTTGGGCCTCACCACCGGACAGCGTGGCCGCCGCGCGCGACAGCGACAAGTACTCCAGCCCGACATCGAGCAAAAAGCCGAGCCGCGACTGGATTTCCTTGAGCACCTGCCCGGCGATCGCCTGCTCACGATGACCGAGGGTGAGGGCGTTCAGAAAGTCCGCACAGTCGGAGATCGACAGCTCGCAGACCTCGGCGATGGATTTCGCGCCGCGCTCCCCGGCCGCCAGGGTGACCGCCAGAATCTCCGGCTTGAGACGGGTGCCCTCGCAGACCGGACACGGCACGTCACGCATGAATCCTTCGTAGCGTTCCTTCATCTGCTCGGACTCGGTTTGGGCCATCTTGCGTTCCAGGAACGCCAGCACCCCTTCGAAATCGGCGTGATAGGAGCGCGTTCGGCCGTACCGGTTGCGGTAGCGCACGTGCACCTGGTGGTCGGAACCCTCGAGAATCGCCTTGCGGGCCTTGAGCCGGCAGCTTGCGCCACGGCGTGTCGACATCGAAGTCCAGCGCTTCGCCGAGCCCGGCCATCATCCGGATGAAGTACTCCGCGGTGTGGCCCATCGACCATGGCGCTACCGCGCCCTCGGCAAGCGTGCGTTCCGGGTCGGGCACCACCAGTTCTGGGTCGACCTCCTTGCGGATGCCCAGGCCGGTGCACTCCGGGCAAGCACCGTACGGCGAGTTGAACGAAAAGGACCGCGGCTCCAGGTCGTCGACGGCCAGCGGATGCCCATTGGGGCAGGCCAGCTTCTCGGAGAAGCGCTGCTCGCGGAGGCCGGTCCTGGTCGTGGGCGCGCTCGTCGGGGAATTCGAGCACCACGATGCCGTCGGCCAGGCCCAGCGCGGTTTCCACCGAGTCGGTGAGCCGCTGCTTGGCGCTGGCCTTGACGGTGAGGCGGTCCACCACCACCTCGATGTCGTGCTTCTCCTGCTTCTTCAACTTTGGCGGATCGGTCAACGGATGCACGACGCCGTCGACCCGGACCCGGCTGTAGCCCTGGGCGTTGAGCTTGTCGAAGAGGTCGGCGAACTCACCCTTGCGGGTGCGCACCACCGGGGCCAGTACCAGAAACCGGGTGTTCTCGGTCATTGCCAGCACCTGGTCGACGATTTGCTGGGGCGTCTGTCGGGCGATCCGCTCGCCACAGATCGGGCAATGCGGCGTGCCTGCACGGGCGTACAGCAGACGAAGGTAGTCGTACACCTCGGTGATGGTTCCGACCGTCGACCGCGGGTTGCGGTTGGTCGATTTCTGATCGATGGACACCGCCGGCGAAAGGCCCTCGATGAAGTCGACGTCCGGCTTGTCCATCTGCCCGAGGAACTGGCGTGCGTAGGCCGACAACGACTCCACGTAGCGCCGTTGGCCCTCCGCGAAGATCGTGTCGAAGGCCAGCGAGGACTTGCCCGATCCCGACAGCCCGGTGAAGACGATCAGCGCGTCGCGCGGCAGGTCGAGGTCGACGCCGCGCAGGTTGTGCTCGCGGGCGCCTTTGACGATCAGGCGGTCAGCCAACGCTGCCCCTCTCAGTAGAACTCTGCTTGCCTATCGCGGGAATTGCGCACGGCGCATCCCATGCTATGTGCACCTACCGACAACCAACTGATCAAGTGCGGGCAGCGCTAGGGTTGGCCATTATGACTGCCCCGATTGAGCTTGACGAGAACTACACCGGCCACGTCGACCCGGGTGCGGCGGCCCGCCGCACCCTGCCCGGCGCCACCATCCTGAAGGCGTCAGTCGGCCCTATGGACAACAACGCCTACCTGGTCACATGTTCCGCGACCGGGGAAACGCTGCTGATCGACGCCGCCAACGACGCCGAATTCCTCATCGACCTGTCCCGACGCTACGCACCAAAGGTGTCGCTGATCGTCACCAGCCATCAGCACCCCGACCACTGGCAGGCGCTGGAAGCGGTGGCCGACGCCATCGGCGCGCCGACCGCCGCGCACGAGATCGACGCCGAACCGCTGCCGGTCAAGCCGGACCGTTTGCTGGCCAACGGCGACACCGTTCGGATCGGCGAGCTGACGTTCGACGTGATCCACCTGCGCGGGCACACGCCGGGTTCGATCGCGCTGGCGCTTGGCGGGCCCGCGACCGGCGGGGTCACGCAGTTGTTCACCGGCGATTGCCTGTTTCCGGGCGGCGTCGGCAAGACCTGGCAGCCCGGCGACTTCGAGCAGCTGCTCGACGACGTCACGACCAGGGTGTTCGACGTGTACCCCGACTCCACCGTCATCTACCCGGGCCACGGTGACGACACCGTGTTGGGCACCGAACGCCCGCACGTTGCCGAGTGGCGCGAACGCGGTTGGTAAGGCCGTCCAGCTGCTAGCTAGCCGCTCGTGTGCACGATCAGCACGTCGACCTTGGCCCGCCGCGACACATTGGCCGGCACCGAGCCCAACAACCGGCCGGCGATGGTGCTCAGACCGACATTGCCGACCACGAGCAAATCGGCCTCGACTTCCTCAGCGAGGCTGACCAGCGCGTCGACCGGAGCGCCGATGATCGGCCGCTCTTCGACGTTCTTCGCGCCGGCGGCGTGCGCCTTGTCCTTGGCGTCCTGCAGAATCGCGTAAATCGGGGCGGTCCCCGAAACCTTGTAGCTTTCTTCTCTGCAGAGCGTCGGCGGCCCGGGTGTCCTCATGCTGGGGTAAATACGCCGAAGCGATAATCAACTTGGCTTCAGCTCCGGCGATATTGGCTGCCCTGGCAACCGCGCGCAGAGACGAAGCCGAGCCGTCGGTCCCGACCACCACGGTCCGATAAGCGCTCATTTACCCTCCAACTGTAGGTTGATCCGCCACAAGACAGTATCGCGTTTGCCGGACGCCGTTAAGAAACTTTCCGACATAGCACAGCGCGGCGCGACCAGCAATTTTCCGGCCAGTGACGGGCCAGTGAAATCATGCTCACCGCCCCGGTGCCGAATTGGCTGGTGAGCGCGTTGACCGGGTGCACCTTAAGGTGAAACGCATCATGTCGTTATCAACACTCGAGCAGCTATCGGCGGAAGTCCTCGTCGAACCTGCCCAAGCGCCCCCCCGCGGCCGGCGACTCGACCCGTGGGTAATCGCCGTGCTGGCCTCCGTGATCAGCTGCGCATGGGCAGGCAAACCGTCGCTATGGTTCGACGAAGGTGCGACGATTTCGGCTTCAGCGAACCGCACGGTGCCTGAACTCTGGCAGCTGGTGACCCATATCGACGCCGTGCACGGGCTGTACTACCTCCTGATGCACGGCTGGTTCGCACTCTTCCCGCCGACCGAGTTCTGGTCGCGGGTGCCCAGCTGCGTGGCAATTGGGGTCGCCGCCGCCGGGGTCACGGTGTTCACCAGACTGTTCACCGGGCGCGCCACGGCGGTGTGCGCGGGTGTTGTCTTCGCCATCCTGCCGCGCACCACGTGGGCAGGCATGGAGGCCCGTTCGTACGCCCTCGCGGTGGCCGCGGCCATTTGGCTCACCGTGTTATTTGTCACTGCCGTCCGGCGCAACAGAGCACGACTTTGGCTGTGCTACATACCGGCGTTGATGGTGTCGGTATTGCTGAGCCTCAATTTGCTGCTGCTGGTCCCAGTGCATGCCGCGATGCTGCCGTTTCTCACCATGAAGCACTTACGCAAATCTCCAGTTCGCCGGTGGATGCTCAGCGTCATCGCCGCGGTCGGGATGATGACGCCGTTCATCGCATTCACCCATGGCCAGGTGCGGCAGGTCGATTGGATCGACCCGATCAGCTGGCATTACGCCTTCGACATCATCCAGCGGCAGTATTTCGACCACAGCGTCTTATTCGCCATTCTTGCGGGCGTCCTGATCGTCGGCGCGATCGCGGTTCGGCTGACCGGCCTGCGGGCCCCGGAATCCGAGACGCGCGCCCTGTTGATCATGTGCACGGCGTGGCTGTTCATTCCCACCGCGCTGCTGGTCACCTACTCGGCCGTGAATGAGCCCGTTTACTACCCGCGCTACCTGATCCTCACTTCGCCCGCGATGGCCGTCATCCTGGCCGTCTGCATCGTCGCCATCGCCAGAACGCCGCGGCCCATCGCCGCGGTCGTGCTGCTGCTCGCGGTTGCCGCGTTGCCGGGGTACCTGTTCACGCAGCGCTGGCCGTACGCCAAGGAGGGCTGGGACTACAGCCAGGTGGCTGACGTGGTCAGCGCTCATTCCACGCCCGGGGACTGTGTGATGGTGGACAACACCGTGGTCTGGAAACCGGGCCCTATCCGCGCCCTGCTCGCCTCCCGGCCGTCGGCGTTCCGATCGCTGGTCGACGTCGGGCGCGGTACGTACGGACCGAAGGTCGGCTCGCTGTGGGACGGGCATGTCGCGGTGTGGCTGGTGACGGCCAAGATCAGCAAATGCCCGACGTTGTGGACCATTACCGACCGCGACAAATCGTTGCCCGATCATCAGACCGGACGATCGTTGCCCCCGGGATCCGCTTTCGGGCGGGCGCCGGCGTACCGATTCCCCGCCTACCTAGGCTTCCGCATCGTCGAGCGGTGGCAGTTCCACTACTCGCAGGTCGTTAGGTTAACGCTCTGACGCCTGCGCGGTCAGAACCACGGGTCGCGGCATAAGCCGCTGCCGCCCCGCCGGCACTTAACACGGCAAACACCGTGAACAACAAGCTGGCGGCCATCACGTCGCCACCCGTGGCCGTGTTGACCACAACACCGGCCAGACCGGCACCGAACGCCGCCGAGACCACCTGCACGGTGTTGATCGCGGCGGCCGCGGCGCCCCCCTCGGCCGGGTCGTTGACGGAATCCATCGCGCGCACCGACAGATGCGGCCAGGCCATCCCGATCCCGATCCCGGCGAGCAACAATGCCGCCGCCCACAGGGCGACGATCCCGGCCGACGCGTCGCCGCGCTGGGTAAGCGCACCCACCGCCAGGCCCGCCGCCGACACCACCGGAGCGGCGACGATCACCCGCCCGATGGTCCGGGTGTTTTCCAGAGACGCGCTGACGATCTCGCTGACCGTCCAGCCAAGCGCCAGCGCCGCGGCCAGAAACCCGGCCGCCACCGCGCTCAGGTGGGCCAGTCGCTGGCCGAACAGCGGCACGTAGGTATCCACCATCGCGACGGCCATCAGCAGAGCCATGGTCAGGTAGATCCACTTCAATGGTCCGCGACCAAATACGCTGGGCGGCAACACCGCTGCCTGCGTCCGCCAGTCAACGATCACGAACACTCCGACCAGCACGACACTGGCGGCGAGCAACACGCCGGTGGCCATCAGGTTGTGCGGAATCTCCGCGACGCTGACGGCCAGCGCCGCACCGGCAAGCAGGATCAGCGACCACAGCGGCACCTTGGTCGTTGATGTCGCCGTCGGCGTCGGCCGCACGCGGCGGCCGGGCAGCGCCACCGGCACCAGCAGCGCCATCACAGCGGTCAGAATCGCCATCGTGACAAAGGCCCACCGCCACAAGCCGAACTGCGCGAAAAGGCCGCCGGTCGCGGGCCCGACGAGCGTGGCGACGCCCCACATGGCCGACACCAGCGCCGTACCCTTCGTCCACAGCGAGCGCGGTAGAGCGGAGTTGATGACCGCGTAGCCAAGACCGGCCAGCAGGCCGCCGGCCACCCCCTGCAGCGTGCGTCCCACGATCAGGACCTCCATGCTCGGAGCCGTTCCGCAGACCAGACTGGCGACGCCGAACACCGCCAACCCCATCAGGTACGACGACCGTGGCCCGACGCGAATCAGGATGGGGTTGACCATGGCCGCGGCCACCACCGACCCGATGAGGTACATGGTGGCCACCCACGCGTAGAGCCGACTGCCGCCAATTTCGGCGACCGTGTTCGGGAGCAGGCTGATGGTCAGGAGTTCGTTGGTGGCGTAAAGCGCCACGCCGCCGGCGAGCACCGCCGACGTACCCAGATAATGATCCAGCAGGTCGCGCCACGTGCCTGTGTCGCTCGCCACGTCGGTCACAAAACCACCGTACGTGCGGTCACTTCAAGCCGGCGGCGTCCATCCCCCGCAGTTCTTTCTTGAGATCGTGGATCTCGTCGCGGAACCGCGCCGCCAGCTCGAACTGCAAGTCACGGGCGGCGGACATCATCTGCGCGGTCAGGTCTTTGATGAGGTCGGCCAATTCGGCGCGCGGCATGCCGGCGGTGTCGCGACCCTCGAACACCCCAGCGCTGACCGCCCGGCCGGGCTCGCCCTGCGCGCGCCGCCCGCGTGACGAGTTACGCCCCGACCCGCCGATCTCCACCGCTTCGGTGTCGTCAGCCTCCCGATAGACCTGGTCGAGGATGTCAGCGATCTTCTTGCGTAGGGGCTGCGGGTCGATGCCATGGGCCTCGTTGTAGGCGACCTGCTTCGCCCGGCGCCGATCTGTCTCGTCGATGGCCTCCCGCATCGAGTCGGTCATCTTGTCCGCGTACATGTGCACTTCGCCAGAGACGTTGCGGGCGGCGCGCCCGATTGTCTGGATCAGACTGCGCGACGACCTCAGGAAGCCTTCTTTGTCGGCGTCCAGGATCGAGACCAGCGACACCTCGGGCAGGTCCAAGCCTTCTCGCAGCAGGTTGATGCCGACCAGCACGTCGTAGTCGCCGAGCCGCAGTTGACGCAGCAGTTCCACCCGGCGCAACGTGTCTACCTCGGAGTGCAGGTAACGCACCCGGATGCCCATCTCCAGCAGATAGTCGGTGAGGTCCTCGGCCATCTTCTTGGTCAGGGTCGTCACCAGCACCCGCTCGTCGGCTGCCGCGCGTTTGCGGATCTCGCCGATCAGGTCGTCGATCTGACCCTTGGTTGGCTTGACCACGACCTTGGGGTCGATCAACCCGGTGGGCCGGATCACCTGTTCGACGAACTCGCCGGCCGCCTGGCTCAGTTCGTAGGGGCCCGGGGTGGCCGACAGATACACCGTCTGACCGATCCGGTCGGCGAACTCCTCCCACGTCAGCGGGCGATTGTCGCACGCGGACGGCAACCGGAATCCGAACTCGACGAGGTTGCGTTTGCGCGACATATCGCCCTCATACATCCCGCCGATCTGTGGCACGGTGACGTGCGACTCGTCGATGACGAGCAGGAAATCCTCGGGGAAGTAGTCCAGCAACGTCGCCGGGGGCGAGCCCGCTCCTCGGCCGTCAATGTGCCGCGAGTAGTTCTCAATGCCCGAACAAAACCCGACCTGCCGCATCATTTCGACGTCGTAATTGGTGCGCATCCGCAGCCGCTGGGCCTCCAGCAGCTTGCCTTCGCGCTCGAATTCGGCCAGCCGGTCGGCGAGTTCCGCTTCAATGGTGGAAATCGCCTGGGCCATCCGCTCGGGCCCGGCCACATAGTGGGTGGCGGGGAAGATCCGCAGCGAATCAACCTGGCGCACAACGTCGCCGGTCAGCGGGTGCAGGTAGTAAAGCGCCTCGATTTCGTCGCCGAAGAACTCGATGCGAATCGCCAATTCTTCGTAGGACGGAATGATCTCAACCGTGTCGCCGCGCACCCGGAAGGAGCCGCGGGTGAACGACAGGTCGTTGCGGGTGTACTGCACGTCGACGAGGAGCCGCAGCAGGCCGTCCCGCGGCACCTCGGCACCGACCTGCAGCTCTACCGACCGGTCCAGGTAAGACTGCGGTGTGCCCAGGCCGTAGATGCACGACACAGACGCCACCACCACCACGTCACGCCGCGATAGCAGCGACGACGTCGCGGAGTGCCGCAGCCGCTCCACGTCGTCGTTGATCGAACTGTCTTTTTCGATGTAGGTGTCGGTTTGCGCGATGTACGCCTCTGGCTGGTAGTAGTCGTAATACGAAACGAAGTATTCGACTGCGTTGTGCGGCAACATCTCCCGCAGCTCGTTGGCCAGCTGGGCGGCGAGCGTCTTGTTGGGCGCCATCACCAGCGCGGGCCGCTGCAGCCTCTCGATGAGCCATGCGGTAGTGGCCGACTTCCCGGTGCCGGTGGCCCCGAGCAGCACTACGTCGCGCTCCCCCGCCAGGACCCGCCGCTCCAGCTCGTCGATGGCGGCCGGCTGGTCGCCGGCCGGCTGGTGCGGACTGACCACCTCAAAGCGCGCGCCGGCGCGCACGATCTCATCAACCGCGCGGTACTCCGAATGCGCGAGGACCGGATGCTCGGTGGCGAATGCCATGCCCCCAGAGTAGAACCACCCACCGACAAGTGCCTCGGCGCTGGTCGGTCAGTGCCGGGTCCACAACCGGCTGGCCGGGTCGCATTGCAGGAGGTAGCCGTCGCTGGAGGTGGACATCGCGAACACCGGGACGTCAGGCAGGTCACACGAGCTGCCGGTGGCGTGCACTCCCGTCGTGATCGGGGCCTTGTCCCAGGCGTTGCCCTCGCACACGACCTGCTCGTTGTTGGTCGGGTCGTAGCCGAGCTTGTCGACGTCGGTGCACACACCGCCGAGGACGGCCGGTGCCGGGTGGGCCGGCGTGGTCGATGTGTTGATCACCTGGGTGGGATCGGCCATGTTCACGCCGGCGGGCACGTCACTGACCCGGTTGGCCACCACGGGCACCCGGATCACGGCGCCTTGCGCGCCGCACTCGTTGCTGAGCACGGTCTCGGTCTCGGTGCCGCGCAGCGTGCCGTCGGCCTGTGGAGCCAGCGAATATGCGACCGTCTCCTGCTGGGTGGCCGTGACCTGCCCGTTCGGCAGGCGGCAGCCCACCGGCTCCTGCACCGGGGCGCCCTGCCAGTAGCCGGCGACGAAACGCATGGTGTCCGCCTGGCCACCGTTGGTGGTGCTGACCGTCTGGTGGGTCGCGTCGTCGAGCTGGGTCCCGGTGGCGGCGCAGCCGTTGGTGGTGCAGACCGATTTGAAGGCCCACCAGTTTGCGCTGGTTCCATCGTGGCGGATCGGGATGCCGTTGGTGGTTTTCTTGCTGCGGTCGTAGGTCAATTGGTAGGTGCCGTTGAGTACTGGCCCTTTGTTGGTCGGCGTGGCGCTGACGGCGGGCACGGACGGGTGCGCGGCGAGCGTGGGGGGCGACGAGCCGTCGGTCTGGAATGTGTACAGGGCCGACCAGGTCACCGCGATGGCGATCAGCACCGCCAGAACCAAAGCCACCGTCCACCGCGTCCTCGACGAGAACCTGTGCGTCATCAGCGCGAGAACGCCGCGGATCCCGCGGCGTCGCGCCGGCGGGGCCGCGTTCGGGGTCGGGGCCGCACCGAGTTGCAGACCTCGAAAAACCAACGAGCCAAAGTCGGATTCGACGCCGGACTCCTCGCTGACGGCAGCCGAAAACGCGCGGCACCGCGCGAACCTGCCCTCAGGGTTTTTGGCGAGCGCTTTGAAGAACACCTCGTCGAGGTGTTCAAGCTCCGGACGATAATCGCTGAGCCGAGGCGGATCGTCATGCAGGTGCTGGCTGATGACCGCGATCGGGTTGGAATGCTGGAACGGCGGCGCGCCGGTAAGCAGATGAAAAGCCGTCGCGGCCAACGCGTATTGGTCCGCCCGACCGTCGATGTTGGCGCCCGTCAACTGTTCCGGCGCGGCATAGGCAACGGTGCCGACGGCGACATTGGTCTCGGTGATACCGCTGATGTCGCCGAGGTGGCGAGCTACCCCGAAGTCCGCCAACAGGATTCGGCGCTCGCCCTCTTCGGGGTGGGTGAGCAGGATGTTGGCGGGTTTGACGTCGCGGTGCAGCAACCCACGGTCGTGGGCGTAGTCAAGCGCGCCGGCGACCGCCTGGATGATTGCGCACACCTCGTGGATCGGCATGCCGTCCTGGTAGCGCTCTTTCACCAGTCGGGAGGCATCGGTGCCGTCGACGTAGTCCATGGAAATCCAAAGCTGACCGTTGAATTCGCCGCGGTCGTGCACACCGACGATGTGCGGGTGCCAGAGCGTGGCGGCGAGATCCGCCTCCCGGTTGAACCTCTCGCGAAACTCGGGATCCGCGGTGATTGCCTCGGCGAGGACTTTGATCACATCGCGACGTGGCAGCCTCGGGTGCAGGGCCAGATAGACCTCGGCCATTCCGCCAGCGCCCAGCGGACGCAGGATGGTGTAGCCGGCGAATGGCGCGCCGCTCGCGATCGAAGGGCGTGGCCCGGTGGGCTCGCTCCGGTACTCCACGGGCTCAAACCCGGCGGAGTCCGCGTTCGGCGTCGAGCTGATCGGTGGAACTCGGCGCAACAGCTGCGCGGTTGCTGCCGGAAGAGATTGATAGCCCGGGCGCGCGGCCCCACGAGGCAGCCGCGGGTTGCTGAGCAGCCGTCGGCGACCATCGAGGCGCCTCGTGGTGCTCTTGCGCTCGTCCATCTAAAGTGCCCCCTCTTTCTCGGCATTACCTGCGGGTATCGCCGCAATCGGACGCCTGTTTATCCCTCCACGTTCGAATGATGCCGGACGCAGGTGGGCGAATCGTCGCAGCAGGCTATGAAACTGCTATGCGTGGCCAAATCGAAATAAAGGGGAAGTCACAGGCGAGTCCCATGGAGACCACTCAGGCGGCTCACCGATACTTGAGTAGTGACCCGCCCCGCACCCCCCGTGCTGACAATTAGGCACGACGGGTCCCAACGTTCGTTCGCAGCAGGTCATGAGGTTGTCGTCGGACGTGATCAGCATGCCGACTTGCGCATCGCGGACCCGCGGATCTCGCGGGCGCACCTGATTGTGCGCTTCGATCAGGGCCGCTGGCTGGCCATCGACAACGGCTCGTTGAACGGGACCTACGTCAACGGTTACCGGATGCCCGTCATCGATATCCACGACGGCCAGAGCATCAACGTGGGCAATCCCCAGGGTCCACGGCTGACCTTCGCGATCGGCCCGCAGCAGGGGCACAGCAACAGGCCGCACCAGCCCAGGTCGACGCCTGGCTCCGGGCCGCCGACTCTTTCCTGGTCGGTAAATCCTGGGCCGGCCCCACCGCCGCCACGCCAGCCGGTGCCTCGGCGCGGCCCACCGCAGATACCGCCCGGGCCACCGCCCCCACGGGTACCGGCACGTGCGATGCCGCCCGATGAGCTCACGGTGGTCCACGCCGGGTCGGCGCCCCCGGCGCACCCGACGCCGCGCGCCGGCACCCACACCGGTGACGTTGTGCGGCCGGATTCGACGCCGGCGGCCGAGTTCACCGTGGTCGACACCAAAACCGGCGACGACTCGAACCTCGCGACGAGAATGGTGAAGTTCTTGTCGCACCGCCCGTCTGCGACATCGAGACCCGCGAACACACCCGGGACTGTGACGATTGGTCGCGCCAGCGACAACGACATCGTCGTCGACGACGTCCTGGCCTCCCGCGAGCACGCGACGCTGGCTTTGACCCCGCTGGGCACCGAGATCCGGGACCGCAGCGTCAACGGCACGTTCGTCAACGGCACCAGGGTCGGGTCCGCGATCTTGTCCGAAGGCGACGTGGTCACCATCGGCAACGTCGACCTGGTTTTCAGTAACAGCACGCTGCTCCCCCGCAGCGAGGCCGCGGTGCGCACCGGCGGTCTGGAGGTGCGCGGGGTCCGCTACGTCGTCGACAACGGCAAACAATTGCTGGACAACATCTCGATGACCGCGAGGCCCGGCACGTTGACCGCCATCATCGGCGGATCGGGCGCCGGAAAGAGCACGCTGGCCCGTCTGATCGCCGGCTACACCCGCCCCAGTTCCGGCTCGGTTACCTTCGAGGGCCACAACATTCACGCCGATTACGCGTCGTTGCGCAGCAGGATCGGCATGGTTCCGCAAGACGACGTCGTGCACCGTCAGCTAACGGTGAACCAGGCGCTGGGCTACGCCGCCGAGCTACGGCTGCCACCCGATACCAGCAAATCCGACCGGGCCCAGCGCGTCGCTCAGGTGCTCGAGGAGCTCGACCTGACCAAGCACGCCGACACCAGGGTGGACAAGCTGTCCGGCGGCCAGCGCAAACGCGCCTCAGTGGCACTGGAACTGCTCACCGGGCCGTCGCTGCTGATCCTCGACGAGCCGACGTCGGGCCTGGACCCCGCCCTGGACCACCAGGTGATGATGATGCTGCGCCAGCTGGCCGACGCCGGCCGCGTGGTGATCGTGGTGACGCACATGCTGTCCTACCTCGAGATCTGCGACCAGATAATGCTGGTCGCGCCGGGCGGCAAGACGGCCTACTACGGCCCACCGGACCAAATCGGTGAGGCAATGGGAACCACCAACTGGGCCAAGATCTTCACCAAGGTGGGCGCCGATCCCGAAGAAGCCAACCGCCGCTTCCTCGCCCAGGCTGAGGCTGAGAAACGGCCCCAGAAACTGTTGCCGGACAAGGACGTCGAGAAGGGCGATCTGGGTAAACCGGTGCACACAAGCCTGCGCCGCCAGATCTCGACGATTTCCCGCCGACAGGTCCGCCTCGTCGTCGCCGACCGCGCCTACTTCATCTTCCTGGCGGTGTTGCCGTTCATCCTGGGTGCGCTGTCCCTGACCGTGCCCGGCAGCAACGGTTTCCACCTCCCGATACCGCACTCCGGTGTCCCCGACGAATCCGTCCAGATCCTCAACCTGCTGCTGCCCGCGGCGGCGTTCATGGGCACCGCGCTAACCATCCGCGACCTGGTCGGCGAACGTCCCATCTTCCAGCGCGAGCAGGCCGTCGGCTTGTCCACCTGGGCGTACCTGCTTGCCAAGACTGGCGTGTACTGCGGGTTCGCCTTCGTGCAGTCGGCCATCATCACCGCGATCGTGGTGGTGGGTAAGAGCGCGCCGGCCCGTGGCGGCACCGTGTTCGGGCACGGCACCGTCGCCGCCACCGCCGAACTGTTTCTGGCTGTGGCCGGGACCTGCGTGGCCTCAGCGGTGCTCGGCTTGGTCATCTCGTCGCTGGTCCGATCGAGTGAACAGATCATGCCGCTGTTCGTGGTGTCGGTGATGGCGCAGTTGGTGCTGTGCGGCGGAATGGTCCCGGTCACCGGCCGCATCGGCCTCGACCAGTTGTCCGTTCTCATGCCCGCCCGTTGGGGCTACGCCGCGGCGGCGTCAACGATCGACCTGCGCACGCTGGTGCCCGGCGCCGAAGTCCCCCGCGACCGATTCTGGGAACACACGTCCAAGATCTGGCTTCTCGATATGGGCATGCTGGCCGCGCTTTCCCTGTTCTACCTGGGCTTTGTGCGGTGGAAGCTGCGGCTGCGCCGGTGACTGTGCTTCGCACCCCCTCCGCGAGATATAAACCATGCACACGACACGCCGAGATGGCTGTGCGCGGCTTATGTCTCGCGGACGGATTCGGGGAAGGCTGACGCCATTCATCCGCCCAAGCACGAGACGTTCGATCTGGTCGCTCGCACCAACACCGATCCCAAGGGCATTGTGCGGGCCGTCGACGAGTACACGGTGCACCCGTGGGGGCTCTACCTGGCCAGGCCCACTCCGGGCCGGACGCAGTTCCATTACCTGCAGTCGTGGCTGCTGCCGTCAGTGGGCCTGCGCGCCACGATCTTTCACTTCAACCCCGGCCATGAACGCGACCAGGACTACTACCTGGATGTGGGCGAATACACGCCCGGCTCGCAGGTCTGGAAAGCCGAAGACCATTACCTCGACATCGTCGTCCACACCGGGACCGGGGCGGAGCTGGCCGATGTCGACGAGCTGCTCGATGCCGCCCGCCTCGGCCTGGTGACACCGGAAGTCGCCGAGCGGGCGGTGCGCCGAGCCGTGGACACCATCGACGGCCTGGCCCGCAACGACTACGACCTCACCCGCTGGCTGGCTGGGCACGGCATGGAACTCACATGGCAGAAGGAAACATAATGACCGACTTAGCCGCGCTTCGCCCGGGGTGACGCGCGGCGACGCATAAGCCACGCACACGACACACCGAAACCCACAGGCGTGGTTGATATCTCGCGTCGGTGGGTGGCGCTGGGTTAAAACCCCTTGGCGGCAAGCCAGTTCAGCGTGACATCGGCGACGTCTTTCCATCCGTTGTCGATCGTGAGAGAATGGCCCTTCCCCTCGAAGGTATGTAATTCGGTGTCCGACCGACTCTTTGAGTACATCGCGAACACTTCCTCGGTGACCGTCAGCGGGACGACGTGGTCTTCGGTTCCCGACGTCAGCAGCAGCGGCCCCCGCGCAACCAAGTGAGTGTTGACCTTGGCCGGCGAGTGCGAAAAGAGATTCGCGCCCGCATCCTGGAACAGGGGGCGGCCGGGGCCGGGGATGGTCCATTCGGCGTGCAGCGCGTCGGATTCCTCTTCACTGAGCGTGTTGCCGAACGAGTAGTGAAACTGCTTTGGCGTCAGCGACACGTTGCGGTGCAGGTTCGCCGGATTGCTCAGTACTGGAAATGCCGACTTCAACTGCGCATAGGGCAGCGCCTTGACGCCCTTGATCGGAGCGGGGTCGATGGCCACGGCAGCGGCGACGGCGTTCTTGGCCAGGAGTTCCTGGGCGATCAGGCCGCCAAACGAATGACCGATCGCGATGGGCTTGATCTCCGGGGAGCCGATGAGTTCGGCATAGTGGTCGACCATTTCGGCGATGCCAACGTTGTTGAGCGCCTCGGGGTTCTCCCGGGTGGCGGCCACGGTCGGGCCGTCACCGGGCCACCCTGGTGCCGACACGGCGTAGCCGTGGCTCTCGAACATCTCTAGCCAGGGCTGCCAGGCGGTCGCGTGAATCCACAGGCCGTGGATGAAGATCAGCGGGTGGCGTTTGGTCGCTGTTGTCATAGCGTGCTCCTTAAAAGCGGGTGGTCCTCAATTTCGTGTCAATGCGGTCTATCGGGGTGGAAGCCGTTGCGCTACATGGCCTAACGGTTTGTCACCACAGCGGTCCGTAAAAGAGGCAATATCCGCTGACACTTGTCGGAGGTAATGGCCAATTGTAGCCCGACCGGCGCGGGAACCGGGCTTAGGGTTGATTCGGCCGCCATCCGCTCGCGTCGGCCCACTCCCAGGCCCGCCGGTAGGCGTCGAGAAACCAGGGTTCCTTGGCCGTGACGTAGCGGATCACATCTCCGCGTCCGCTGGCGTCGGCGGTGCGCTTGACCTCCAGGTAGCCGGCGCACACATCGGAGTTGGCGGTCAACCAGTCGACGAAGAGCAGGGCGAACTGCTGGTTGGGCCAACCATCCACCCGGATGTGCACATTGGTCGGCCGGCCCGGATCCGCCGAGGCGTGAATCCGCTTGTGCCACAGCGCCGGATCGTCACTGTGGTCGTAGCGGTTGTCCGTGCTACGGGCATCGGCTTTGGCGGCGTCCTGGGTGATGTGGTCTAGGCGGGGGTAGCCGGCGGGCAGCAGCAATTCGGCGAGTTCCTCGGCCACCGCCAACGACTCGACGGTCACCTGGATGTCGATGACGTCCTTGGCGTCCAACCCCGGGACGGCCGTGGATCCGATGTGGTCGACCCGCAACGCCCGGTGGCCGCAGGTGGTTTTCAGCCGGTTGACGATGCGCTGCGCCTGGTCGGGCCAGGTCGGGTCGGCCGTCACCAGCCGCGCCGGTGTGCGAGCGGTCTGACGCTTGCTCAGATTGTGCGCGAAGGGCAGTATCCGGTGGTTCCACACATCGCGCGCCCGCTCGGTCAGATCCTCGGGGCTGCCGGAGTTCTCCAGCCAGATGTCGGCGACGGCACGACGCTGGTCGTCGGTCGCCTGCGCGGCGATCCTGGCGCGGGCGTCTTCTTCGGGCATACCGCGTTGGTCGATCAGCCGCCGCAGGCGCACGCCGACGTCGGCGTAAACCACCACGACCAGCGGGAACATCGGCGCCATCCCGCCTTCCACCAGCAGCGGAATATCCTCCACCACAACGGAATCCTCCGGGACTGATGCCAAAATCTCCGCACGGCGGTTACCCACCAAAGGATGAACGATGCTGTTCAGCTTCTGGCGCGCGGCGTCATCCGTGAACGCCTTGGCGGCCAGGGCCGGGCGATCCAGCGATCCGTCGGGCAGCAAGATGTCGTCGCCGAATGCCTCGACCAGCGATGCCAGCCCCTCGGTGCCGGGCTGCACCACCTCACGCGAGATGACGTCGCCGTCGACGATGACACCACCGCATTCCGCGAAGGTGCTCGACAGCGCCGACTTCCCGGCACCGATGCCACCGGTCAACCCGATGCGCAGCATTACCTGAGCGCTGGATTACGCGTTGCCGGCGAGCTTTTCCCGAAGGGCAGCCAGTTGGGCATCGCTGGCCAGCGATCCACCCGCGTTGCTCTCGGTGGACGCGCCGTTGCTCTGCGACTGGTGGTCGCCGCTGCTGTGCCCCTCGGCCTCGGCTGCGGCGAACTTCTCCATCTGCGTGGTGTGCATCTTGTGCCGGCGCTCGGCCTCGGCGTAGCGCGCTTCCCACTCGTTGCGCTGGCTGTCGAATCCCTCGAGCCATTCGTTGGTCTCGGCGTCGAAGCCCTCGGGGAAGATGTAGTTGCCCTGCTCGTCGTAGCTGTCAGCCATGCCGTACTTCGCCGGGTCGAACTCCTCGGTGTAGTCCTCGTTGGCCTGCTTGAGCGACAACGAAATCCGGCGACGCTCCAGGTCGATGTCGATGACCTTGACCATCGCGTCGTCGCCGACGGTAACCACCTGGTCGGGGACCTCGACGTGCCGCTCAGCCAGCTCGGAGATGTGCACCAAGCCCTCGATGCCCTCCTCGACACGGACGAACGCGCCGAACGGAACCAGCTTGGTGACCTTACCCGGCACGATCTGGCCGATGGCGTGGGTGCGGGCGAAGTGCCGCCACGGGTCTTCCTGCGTTGCCTTGAGCGACAACGAAACCCGCTCGCGGTCCATGTCGACGTCGAGCACCTCGACGGTGACCTCGTCGCCCACCGTGACGACCTCGGACGGATGGTCGATGTGCTTCCAGGACAGCTCGGAGACGTGCACCAGGCCGTCTACCCCGCCCAGATCGACGAAGGCGCCGAAGTTGACGATGGAAGAGACCACACCCTTGCGGATGGTGCCCTTCTGCAGCTGGTTGAGGAACTCGCTGCGCACCTCGGACTGCGTCTGCTCCAGCCACGCCCGTCGCGACAGCACCACGTTGTTGCGGTTCTTGTCCAGCTCGATGATTTTGGCCTCGATCTCCTTGCCGATGTACGGCTGCAGATCGCGGACACGACGCATCTCGACCAGCGAGGCGGGCAGGAAGCCGCGCAATCCGATGTCGAGGATCAGGCCACCCTTGACCACCTCGATGACGGTGCCCTTGACGGCCTCGTCCTTCTCCTTGAGCGCCTCGATGGTGCCCCAGGCACGCTCGTACTGCGCGCGCTTCTTGGAGAGGATGAGCCGGCCTTCTTTGTCCTCTTTGGTGAGGACCAGGGCTTCGACCTCGTCACCGACGGAAACGACCTCGTTGGGGTCGACGTCGTGCTTGATGGAGAGCTCGCGAGCGGGGATGACCCCTTCGGTCTTGTAGCCGATGTCGAGGAGCACCTCGTCCCGGTCAACTTTGACGATGGTGCCTTCGACGATGTCGCCATCGTTGAAGTATTTGATCGTCTTATCTATTGCGGCGAGAAAGTCCTCGGCGGAGCCGATATCGTTGACGGCTACTTGCGGCGAGGTGACGGCGGGACTCGACATATTGTTGGGTTGCTCCGGACAGGTTGGGTCGTAGGGACAAAAAGGGATTTACCCGTTGAGGCTACTCGACTGGGCGCACGCTGGACAAACTCGGCCCGCCGAGCGGCACCGGTTGTCCACGACTTCACAACGGTCCGCCACCCGAGCAACGGCTGTTGCAAGCCATACGGACCTGTCCCGAAATACTCTAAAGTACTTTTCGGAGCTTGCAACCGCCCGGCGTCTAACGAGGGACAACAGGGTTAGCAAGTGGGGCTGCAGGATCCAATGGCGTCGCGGGGAAGGACGTCGGGTCGTGTTCGAGGGTTGGGGGACCGGTGCAAGGTTGGAGAGCAAAGAAGCCCGGCGAGGGCGTCGCGGCGACTGTAGCGGGTCCGACGGAGGCTTTGGCCCCCCTGAGCTTCGACACGCCGCGAAAAGCCAGAACCAGGCCAGATACGAACCGGCAGGTCGCGTTCCTTTGCATTGTGGGCGCTCCATGGGGCCTCGCGGTGCTGAGCACTGGGCCGACACAACAAAGTTGGTGGTTCGTCGCCGTAGTTCCGATCGGCCTCTACTGCGTCTATGCGTTTGGAGTCAGCCGCTTCTATCCAGCCGAACTTCGCCCCCCGGCGCCCCTGCACACCGATGTCACACCTGGCGAGTCGCGCCGCGACCCAGACTGGCTGCTGCTAATTCGAGGCTTGGGGTGCGGCCTCGTCTACATCTGGCATACCGCTTTGGCGTTCAAGCACGACTTCGCGTTTGACGGAAGTCGATGGGCCTGGATCCTCGAGTCGCCGGGTTTGCTGGGGATGGTGATGTTCTTCACGATGTCTGGCTACTTGATGGGTAAAGGCTTCTACGCCGCCAAATACGACCTGACGCGGTCTGGCGTGGTCCTCTACCTTCGCAACCGATTTCTGCGGATCTACCCGTTGATGATTGTTGTGGCATTGCTGGTAGCGGTTTGGGCGCCTACACATTTACCTGCGGCGCCGCAGCGTGACGCGAGGATCGCGCTCTTCGGATTCAATGGATTGAACGAGGGCTGCATGGGCCCATTCTGGAGCCTGTCCACCGAATGGCAGTTTTATCTATTGGTTCCGGCCGTATATGCTATCGCGCTCGCAATGTCGCGACTTGTCGCTCCAACCCCAAAGGTATTGCTGCCCGTTGCGACTTTGCTCATTCTCGGCGTCGGCATCGCAATTCGTTTCTTTATGTGGATACACTTTGGCGGGAAGGATAGCTGGCCGGTATACAGCTACCTAAGTCTGCTCAGCCATATTGACGAATTTCTCCTTGGCTTCCTTGCAAACTGGTGGATCCCACGTCTAGCGAGCTTCGCACGTTGCGCAGGAGCCGCCTGGCCGTTGCTTCTCGCCGGGGTCTACCTGGCGTATTCATACATCAGCTACCAAACATTGATGCTCAACAGTCTTTTTTGGTGGCCATTCTTCGCCATCGTATTGCCTGGGGTAACCGCCCTGTTTCTGACACCGGTACTCTACGGTTGTGAACTGTCGAATCGGAAAGCGCGCCTGCGGGAGGTGCCGCAGCGTAGGACGGCGTTCGTACTATTTTGGATGGGCGCGCTGACGTATGCGTTCTATCTTGTGCACAGTCCGATTCTCGGCAGCGTCCAGAACGCAATGCCGAACGCGAGCTATGTGGTGAAGTGGGCCTTAGCAACCGTCTTTGTCATCTTCACTGCATGGGTTTTGTACACGACTGTCGAAAAGCCCGTTCTTAACTGGCGCCTGCGACGTCGCAATCTGGAACTCCACTAGCGCAGGCGGCACGTGCGGCGCCGCAATTTGGATTATGTCGGAGACGTGGCGGAACCCTAAGTTAGACAAGGGCACCACGCCCGGCGCAGGTTATCGACATCGTTGCGGAACCGATGTGTGGGATCAGCGATTTCTGGAACTCGTATGCCAGATCACGGCACAACTGCGAGTTACGTTAGAGGAACAGCCAAGGAGGCGAGTGGTGAGGCGGCCGTGGTCGCCCCGTCAGTGCGCTGCTGCGTCCCAGCTGCGGCCGTAGCCCACCGACACCTCCAGCGGTACGTCAAGCGGATAGGCGCCGCCCATCTTGTCGCGGACCAGCGCTTCGAGCTGGTCCCGCTCGCCGGAAGCGACTTCGAACAGCAACTCGTCGTGCACCTGCAGCAGCATCCGCGAGGCCAGCCCGGTCGCTTTGATCGCCGTGTCGACCTCGATCATCGCCACCTTGATGATGTCGGCCGCGCTGCCCTGGATCGGCGCGTTGAGCGCCGCCCGCTCGGCGGCCTCGCGTACCTGGCGATTACTGCTATCCAGCTCCGGAAGGTAGCGCCGGCGGCCCAACACCGTCGAGGTGTAGCCGTCTTTGCGGGCCTGCTCGACCACGTCCAGCAGGTAGTCGCGGACCCCGCCGAACCGGGCGAAGTATGCGTCCATCTGCACCTTCGCCTCCTCGGTGGAGATCTTGAGCTGGGCGGCCAGCCCGTACGCGCTCAGCCCGTAGGCCAGCCCGTAGGACATGGCTTTGACCCGGCGCCGCAGCTCGGCGGTGACCTCCTCGATCGGCACGCCGAATGCGCGCGACCCAACGAACGTGTGCAGGTCCTCCCCCGTGTTGAACGCCTCGATCAGGCCTTCATCGCGGGACAGGTGGGCCATGATCCGCATTTCGATCTGGCTGTAGTCCGCGGTCATCAGCTCGGTATAGGAGCAATCGGGGCCCGCGCCGACGACGAACGCGTCCCGGATCTGTCGGCCGGCGTCGGTGCGGATCGGGATGTTCTGCAGATTCGGTTCGGTCGAGGACAACCTGCCGGTCGCGGCGATGGTCTGGTTGAACGTGGTGTGAATCCGGCCGTCCGCGGCAACCGCCTGCAGCAGCCCGTCGACGGTGACCTTCAGCCGGGTGACGTCGCGGTGGGCCAGCAGATGCTGCAGAAACGGATGGCCGGTCTTGTCGAAAAGCGACTGCAGGGCATCGGCGTCTGTGGTGTAGCCGGTCTTGGTCCGCTTGGTCTTCGGCATGTCCAGTTCTTCGAACAGCACGACCTGTAGTTGCTTGGGTGAGCCGAGGTTGATCTGCTTGCCGATCACCGCGTAGGCGGCCTCGGCGGCGTCGCGGATCTGATCGGCGAACTGGCTCTGCAGCTCACTCAGCTGCGACAAGTCCACGGCGATGCCCGCGGCTTCCAAGTCGGCCAGTACATGTTGCACCGGCAACTCCATGTCACCGAGTAATGCCGTGGAGTCGATGCGTTCCAGCTCGATGTCCAGGGCATCGGCCAGATCCGCCACAGCCCGGGCCCGCAGGATCGCCGTCTGGACCGCTTGCTCGTCCACCCCGTCCATGTCATCGAGAAGCGAAAGCTGTTGCTGTTCAGGCGTATCCGCGCGCAGCTCGCGGCGCAGGTAACGCAGCGAAAGGTCATCCAGGGTGAAGCTGCGCTGCCCCGGCCGCACCAGATAGGCCGCCAACGCCGTGTCGGAGGTGACGCCGTTGAGGGTCCAGCCCCGGCCAGCGAGGTCGTGGATGGCCAGCTTGGCTTCGTGCAGCGCTTTGGGTTTCGCCGGGTCGGCGAACCACTCCGCCAGCGCCTTGTCGTCGGCCGGTGTCAGCGTCTCGGCATCAATGTAACCGCCGTCGCCGTCGGCCGTGGCGATCGCCAACGCGGTGGCGTCGCCGTCGTAGGGCAGGTGGGTGCCAACCACGGCCAGCCCGGATCGCCGCCCGTCACGAGCGTGTTCGGCAAGCCATTGCCCGACGGTGCCGGGTTCCAGCGCCCCGCCGCGCACGTCGAAACCCTCATCGACCTCAGGCTCGACGGCCACCAGGGTATCGAACAAGCGGTCGCGCAGTACCCGGAACTCGAGGTCGTCGAAGATCCGGTGAATCTGGTCGCGGTCCCACGGTTGCAGCCGCAGCGTGTCCGGCGTTTGTGCCAGCGGCACGTCGCGAACCAACTCGGTGAGGTCCCGGTTGCGGATCACGCTGGCCAGGTTCTCCCGCAGCGAGTCGCCGACCTTGCCGCGCACCGTGTCGACCTTGTCGACCAGCTCCCGCAGCGAGCCATACTCGATGATCCACTTCGACGCGGTCTTCTCCCCAACGCCCGGAATCCCGGGCAGGTTGTCGCTGGGATCGCCACGCAGCGCGGCGAAGTCGGGGTACTGCACCGGGGTCAAGCCGTACTTTTCGACGACGGCATCCGGGGTGAAGCGGGTGAGCTCGCTGACGCCTTTGATCGGGTAGAGCACCGTGACGTCGTCGCTGACCAGCTGCAGCGAGTCGCGGTCACCGGTGACCACCAGGACCCGGTAGCCGTCGTTTTCGGCCTGGGTGGCGAGCGTCGCAATGATGTCGTCTGCTTCGAAGCCGGCTTCGGCGAGCACCGTGATGCCCAACGCGCCGAGCACTTCCTTGGTGATGTCGATCTGGCCGTGGAATTCGTCGGGCGTCGAGGAGCGGTTGGCTTTGTACTCCGGGTAGCGCTCGGAGCGAAACGTCTGTCGCGAGACGTCGAACGCCGCGGCGATGTGCGTCGGCGCCTCGTCGCGGAGCAGGTTGATCAGCATGGCGGTGAAGCCGTAGACGGCGTTGGTGGTGAGCCCACCACGGGTCTTGAAGTTCTCCGCGGGCAGGGCATAGAAGGCCCGGAACGCCAGCGAATTGCCGTCCAGCAGCATCAGCGTCGGCTTGGCTTGTTCCTGACTTGCGGCGGGCACGGCTCTACTCTAGGCACCACCTCCGACGCGTCCGCGCTCGGCAAAACTGCAACACGTTTCAGTTCTGCCTCAGGGCTGGGTAGTCTGGCCTGGTGCCAGAGGTCACCAGCCAAGAAGCCGCGATCGACGGGTGGTTCGCCACCGATGACGCCGGAAAGTCGCATCTGATCGGCAGTAAATGCCCTCAGTGCGCCACCTACGTGTTCCCGCCCCGCGAGAACAACTGCCCCAATCCGGCATGTGGCAGCGACACACTGGAACCCGTCGCGTTGTCGAACCGGGGCACGTTGTGGAGCTATACGGAAAACCGGTATCCACCGCCGGCGCCCTACCCCGCACCGGATCCCTTCGAGCCGTTCGCCATCGCCGCCGTGGAGCTGGCTGACGAGGGAATCATCGTGCTGGGCAAGGTCGTCGAGGGCACGCTGGCCGCCGACTTGAAGGTCGGCATGCAGATGGAGTTGACCACCATGCCGCTGTATACGGACGACGACGGCGTGCAGCGCCTGGTCTACGCGTGGAGGATCGCGTCATGAGTGCGCCCGAACCCCTGTACATCCTCGGCGCCGGCATGCACCCGTGGGGCAAATGGGGCCGCGACTTCACCGAGTACGGCGTCGTGGCAGCCCGCGCGGCGCTCAACGAGGCCGGCCTGGACTGGCGGCAGATCCAGCTGGTCGCCGGGGCTGACACCATCCGCAACGGCTACCCCGGCTTCATCGCGGGGTCGACGTTCGCGCAGAAGCTCGGCTGGAACGGCGTCCCGGTCAGCTCGAGCTACGCGGCGTGCGCCAGCGGCTCGCAGGCGCTGCAGAGCGCCCGCGCGCAGATCCTGGCCGGCTTCTGCGACGTCGCGCTGGTGATCGGCGCCGACACCACGCCCAAGGGGGCGTTCGCCCCGGTCGGCGGGGAGCGCAAGAACGACCCCGACTGGCAGCGGTTCCATCTGATCGGAGCGATGAACCCGGTCTACTTCGCGCTGCTCGCGCGGCGCCGGATGGACCTTTACGGCGCGACGGGCGAGGACTTCGCGCAAGTCAAGGTCAAGAACTCGCGGCATGGCCTGCAGAACCCGAATGCGCGCTACCGCAAGGAGTCCGCGGTCGAGGACGTGCTGGCCAGTCCGGTGGTCTCCGATCCGCTGCGCCAGTTGGACATCTGCGCCACCTCCGACGGCGCGGCCGCGCTGATCGTGGCAAGCGCCGAGTTCGCGAAAAAGCACCTGGGCTCACTCGCCGGGGTGCCGTCGGTGCGCGCGGTCAGCACCGTCACTCCACGCTACCCGCAGCATTTACCCGAATTACCCGATATCGCAACGGATTCCACCGCGGTGGTAGCCGCGCCGGACCGGGTGTTCAAGGACCAGATCCTGGATGCGGCCTACGCCGAAGCGGGCATCGGACCCCAGGACGTGAGCCTGGCCGAGGTCTACGACCTATCGACCGCTTTGGAGCTCGACTGGTACGAGCACCTGGGTTTGTGCGAGAAGGGCGGAGCCGAGGCGCTGCTGCGCAGCGGCGCGACCACCATCGGCGGCAAGGTGCCGGTCAACCCGTCGGGCGGGCTGGCGTGCTTTGGCGAGGCGATCCCCGCCCAGGCTATCGCCCAGGTCTGCGAGCTGACGTGGCAGCTGCGCGGGCAGGCCACCGGTCGTCAGGTCGAGAACGCCACCGTGGGCGTCACCGCCAACCAGGGGCTGTTCGGCCACGGCTCATCGGTGATCGTGGCGCGGTAGCCGGCTCCTGCCCTCGAGTGTGCAGCCACGGCGGCCGTCCCCGGCGTGTCATCGTCCTGTGTTCACACCGAAAGCCGTGAACGCACGGTCTACTCCTTGGCCGCGTCCTCGGGGGTGTCCAGAGTTTCCAGGACCACTTCTGCGACGCGTTTCATGGTGGTCCGGCGGTCCATGGCGGCACGCTGAATCCACTTGAACGCCTCGGGCTCGGTCATGCCCTGTTTGGCCTGCAGGATGCCTTTGGCACGTTCGACGAGCTTGCGGGTCTCCAGCCGGTCCGACAACGTCGCGACTTCGTGCTCCAACGCGCTGATCTCGCTGAAGCGGCTGACGGCCAGTTCGATGGCCGGGATCAAGTCGCTGATGGTGAAAGGCTTCACCAGGTAGGCCATCGCGCCGGCATCGCGCGCGCGTTCCACCAGGTCACGCTGGCTGAAGGCGGTCAGCACCACGATCGGGGCTATGCGCTTGGCGGCGATCTCGGCGGCGGCGTCGATGCCATCACGCCGAGGCATCTTCACATCCATGATCACCAGGTCAGGCTTGTGCTGCTCGGCGAGTTCCACGGCTTCTTGGCCGTCGGAGGCTTCGCCGACGATCTCGTAACCCTCCTCTCGGAGCATCTCGGCCAAGTCCATCCGGATGAGCGCTTCGTCTTCCGCAATCAGGACCCGGTGCGGCACAGCGGTGTCGGGGGCGGTCGTGGGGCCTGTCATGAGCCCATTGTCTCGTGAGCGGCAGTCACCAATGACGCCGGGGGCGGTGACAACGCACACCCACACCGATCCTCTATGGTGGGAGCCGTCTTTAAGGTAGGTAGCCGGACACGGACCCCTACAAGCCCCCGTATCCCAACTGGCAGAGGAAACGGATTCAAAACCCGTCCAGTGTGAGTTCGAATCTCACCGGGGGCACCACAAGTACCAGCTCAGAGCACGTTTTTGAATTAGGCCATCAGTCCGCACGGCGCGCCAGTCCGCACACAGTCCGCAGGAACCTTCTAGAATGCGGATATGACGACACCAAAGCGGAGCGCGCGCGCAGGAGTAGAGGACCGCTGGCACCGGCCAGCACGGCGAGGCGAGCTGGTCAGTTGGCCCGCCGATCACACGGACGGCCCGCTCTGGTGTACGGACACTAAACACGCCAAGACGCCCGGCACGATGGTTTGCACCCTGCGCCACGGCCAGGGAAAGCGGTGGCTCGCGCGGTGGGTTGACCACGATGGCGCGGAACGAACCAAAGCATTCGACAGGCGCGCCGACGCACAGAAGCACATAGACACCACCACGACGGCGATCAACAGCGGCACCTACGCGGACCCGCAGCGGTCGGCGGTGACATTCGGCACTGTGGCCGAAGCGTGGATAAAGACAAAGGAAGCCGCCAACCTCGCGCCGAAGACACTCGGGGATTACCGGGGCTTGCTCGACGTGGTGATCCTGCCAAAATGGCGCGACTTCCCGCTTAGGGAGATCGACCACGAACGGCTACAGCAGTGGTTCACGTGGCTGTCCTCCGACCCGGCCGCACGCAAGCACATACGCAAGAGCGACCCAGATGCAGGCTTGAGCCCCGCGCGGGTGATCCAGACCCACAATGTCGTGCGTCAGGTGCTCGGCTACGCGATCCGCTCTAAGTACGTCGTTGCCGATCCGACTTCCGGCATCGTTTTGCCGAGCAAGCCGCAGAGTAAAGATTTGGCGCTGACGCACGAACAGGTGCGCCGGCTTGCCGATGAGACTGCTAATGCGGCGGTTCGTGAGCGCAGCGACACCAGACCAGCGTTGGCCCCGCTGGCAGCGATGGTCAGGTTTTTGTCGTACTCGGGCATCAGGTTCGGGGAAGCCGCCGCCCTGCGGGTGTCCGACGTTGATTTAGCCAAGCACTGCGTAAACGTGTCCAAAGGCATTACCGGGGTGCGGGGGCGTGGCCGTGTTCAGGGTGACACCAAGACTCACCAGCGCCGCCCGGTGCCGATTCTGACGGCAGTGTGCGTGGAGGAATTGCGCCAGGCTGCCGAGGGCCGCGACTCCGATGAGTTCTTGTTTCCCGGCCCGGACGGCGGCGCTATGACCGTTGGATGGTTCCGCGTGCGGTTAGACAAGGCGGTAGCGAAGCTGGGCCTAGATGGTGTCACGCCGCACACGTTGCGGCACACAGCCGGGTCGCTGGCACTCAGCGAAGGCGCATCCGTCGTGACTGTGCAAAAGCTTCTGGGACATCGGAACGCCACTACAACGATGAACGTCTACTCCCACATGTTGCCGGATGACTTCGCCAACTTGGCCGCAGCGATGGACAAGGCCACTCGCGACGTGGTGGGTTAGAACCCAAGTTTGACGGCAACGGCTACTACCTGAAGTCGCCCGCCGAGATGTTACGAACCTGCGACCGAACCTGCGAACCTGCTAACTAGAGCAGCTTGTCACCCGAAACACACGTCAAACCGGGCCCGCTACCAGCGACGAGAACGACGAGAACATCAAACCTTCCGCGCTGTTGCACCAAAAAATCCTGCGCGTTTCCTGCTGGTCAGCGACACGGCCGCACGATCTTTAACTTTTCCGCGGCATTTGGTTACGCACATGAATCGCTTTTTCGTGGTGGACTTTTCTTGGAACGTCCAACAGCGGACAACGACGGTTTCGTCCAAGCAATGCCAGCCCATTGCTCTGGATGAACCACGCCTATTGGAAGGAATGGCTTTGGAGCTTTTGACTATGGAGGAGGTCGCTGACATGACCCGCCTGCCGATTGCGACTCTCAGATGGTACCGCGCGACGGGGAAGGGTGGCCCCAAGAGCGGGAAGATTGGCAACAGGCGTGTCATGTATCGCCGTGCTGATGTGGAGCAGTGGATCGCTTCTGCATTCGAGGACGGCGGTACGGCGTGAATGGTCCGACCGCGACCATCGTCGCCCCCGATATTGGGAAGTTTGACGTGGTGTTGAAACGCTATGCACGCGGGTGGGCAGGCGAGGTTAATGGGCGTGACTTCATTGTCGCGCTGTACATCAACCCCCGGCGGGAAAAGTGAGTTCCTACGCCCGCGTAAGCCCGTGGACACGGCATTACCAGAGCGCCTGGGAGAACCGTTCTGCTAATCCTGACGTGCCGTTGTGGGCGCGCGTAACAGCCCTAGCGTATGGGCGGCACGAGGCGAACGGACACGCCAACTTCGGTCGCGGCCAATTGGCGTGGATTCTGGGAACACCGCCTAAGGATGGCGGCGAGTTCAAGCGCCGCGACCGCGCGACCCTTAGGAACGCAATCGCGGTGGCTGTCAAGCATGGCTGGCTAGCGGAGGGGTCGTGTTCGGAGTGCCTTGTGGTCCCTGCTCACGACATCGTAGGGCCGAACGGCGACCCGTTTAAGCCGTGTCCGGTGCATGAGCGTAAGGCGGTCAGACAGGCGCCCGCCGAGCCGCATCTGAAGCTAGTTGTGGGTAGTAAAACCCCCCGATAAATCGCTAACGGGGGTGTCTAGTACCCCCTACCGGGGTGTTTAGTACCCACCGGCAATGCCCTGACCTGCGGCAATGCGAGCCCTCTCTAATGATTCTTCTAGAGAGGTGACCACCTACGAAACCGCAAGCCGGGAGGGGTGGGGAGATCGCCCCACAGTGGGGCGGTCGAGTCACGTTCTGAACTGTTCCCCGGCCAAAAGATTGCATGGAGAAGAAAGGCGACCGAGTTGCCGAGTGACGTTGCGAATCGCCAGTATCAGCTTGAGTACCGGGTGATCCAGGGGTGGCCGGCTTATGTGATGTACGCCGATTTGGGCGTGTGGAGGATGCCCGGTGAGGTGCGTTGCAAAGGCGGCGGTACGCGGCAACAACCTGGGAAGAAACTGAAGCCTTCGAGCGATGGCCGTGTGTCGCTTTCCCAGGACGGCGCAACGGCACGGTTCCATGTCCGGCGCGAGTTGCTTCCGGCCGTGTTCCCTGACCTCGTTGAGAGTGAGCGTCTGGCTCAACGGCAGCGCCCGCAACGGACGTGCTGTGCCAAAGGTGTGGATGGCGCGGCAGGTCATCCGCTCATGGAGTTCGAACACGAGAGGCTCAAGGCGTGGATGACACCCAAGCCGCGACTGGCCTACTGGGGAACGGGCAACCGCATCTGCCTGTGGTGCTGGGATCCGCCCGACTGCTTCCCCACCGACAATCGCTACTCTCTGCAATTCGGTGTTGGCGAGGTCGCTGACTACACCGGGCTGCCGGCCGAGCCCAAGTTGTACGGGCGCCGCGAGGGCGATGGCGACCGGGTACAACTCGCCGAACTGGAATGGGTAAAGCGCGGCTTCCGAATTTCCAATTCACCGTGATCTATTTCCGCAGGTAGATTAATTCTCCGACATTCCACAATAGATGGAATGACTATTTGCAATGCGCTACGAAGTGAAAGCCACCAACACATGAAAACCAAGACTGTTCACAGTGCCGACTATGCCGCTGTCATTGCGGATTCGTTCGACATCCTGGTCGACACCGACAAGAAACGCGGTCCGGCTATCGGGCTGAAGGTGTACCCCGTTGACGCCGAGCCTTTCATCATGCCCATTCGGTTCCCGGCCGCGAAGGAAATCGCGGTGAGCATTTTTAAGACATTGCTGGTCGCGGATCCGACCTTATTCGGTGATGAGATAGCGGCACTGAGTGGAATCTAGAAACCTCCTGCTATCCAGGCCATACCGGCCAGATATCAAAGCAACGAAACAGGCAGATGGCAGTGTCATCATTCGCGCCGGCCGAGCGTATCTCCAATTAGACGCTGCCGATTTACACGAGTTGTACGCGTATGCGGCTGACCGTCCGACCATTCAACGCTTCCTAATGGCACCTAAAATGCCCCTAGAAGCCACGCAGAGCGGCGACTGATCGCTGAACTGCCTTGGATACAGGACCTGACTCCCACCGCCGCATTTAATTGACAGAGTGGTCAATTCTGGTAGGCCCGCTCTGTTTGCTAGTAAGCGTGCCCGGTGCCGGATGCTGTGCTAAAAAGTCCCCTGACACGCCCACTGCGGGCTAACCGCATGCAGTCACTTCAGGGAAGGAAACATAGATGTCCTTCGTTATCGCAGCGCCGGAATCCGTGACGGCGGCGGCAACAGATCTGATAAGCGTCGGCTCAACGATCGACTCGGCTCACAGGAGCGCAGCGGCCGCAACGACGGGAATCGTCGCCGCAGCCCAGGATGAGGTCTCAACAGCGGTCGCGTCACTGTTTTCCAGCTACGCGAAGGACTACCAAAGCGTCTCGGCGCAGGCTGCGGCGCTTCACGATCGTTTCGTCCAAGCATTGGCTGGCGCCGCGACGGCCTACCAAAACGCAGAAGCGCAAAACGTGTCACACCTCACCCCAGCGGATGGCGCAGGAGGCGGGGGTTCCGATGGCGGCAGTGGCAGCAGCGGGGGCAATGCCGACGGCGGGGGCGGTCAACCGGGGCAGCCCGGTCAGGGGGGCACCCCAGTAGTCGTGACGACCAGTACACACAAAGTCGTGACGACCAGTGCGCCCAAGTCACCCTGGGACCAGTTCGTGGGCAACGTAGAAAACTTCGCCACCAAGACTGTTCCCGACTTCATCACCAAGACTGTTCCCAGCTACATCAACAAGAATCTTCCCGACTTGATCGGTGGGGCGATCAATCAGGGACTCCACGATGCGAGTCACGACACCCAGCAGAATCTCAACAACCTGAGGGCAATCGGGAATGCAGCGGCCGGTAGCCCTTTGGGGGAGGCTGCGATTGGTCAGGCTGAAAAGCTTGCACCCTACGCGGAGAAGCTAGCCATAGGAGCAGAGGCGCTGTCGGGTGTGGGTGATTTTATTGCTGTCGGTGAATCCCTATATGACCTGTTCTTCGGCGGCCCAGCTGCGTATTAGGAGCGGGGATTCCAGCATTCCTCACACGGGCCTTACGCCACCTTTAGATGCGTTCTCCGAAGGTTTGCGCAGCATCGAATCCCGTTAACCCGTCGATATGAACGCACGACCCTGACGGTACTGTGCGGCAAGGGATCTCGTTACGAGGGGGTGGGGGTCGGTCGAAAGGGCTAGAGATCTCCTTGCGTTGCGACCGTCCCGCAGCCGTCTAAGTCGAACCACGTAATGGACAGTGCCGCAATCGGTTTCAAAACCCCAAAAAGGCCCTCTGACCTGCGCAAATGGGGGTGCAAACGTCGGATCGTAACCCTCAAACGCTCGCCGCTCAAATGCGTTGCAGTGCAGGCGAATCGAAATACGTTGCAGCATAGGAGAATTTACAGTTGAAGTATACGCCAAGCGAGTGCCCGAAATGCGGGTCGACGCTGGTCAAGGGGGCTAAAGGTGGGCGCCCGACGCGTTGGTGCAGTGACGGTTGCAAGCGCAGTGGGGAATCTGAGATGGCCCGACTGGAAACGCTGATGCGCACGGTCGAGAAGGATAGGTACGTAGATCGGATGAACAACCGAACTACCGCGGTCGCTCGCGACGAGGAGATATTGGCTGACCTGCAACGACGCTTTGACCATCTTGCCGGTGTGCCCCCGACAACCGCGCCTGTGGTCCTGTGACCAGCGCTGTCGGCCACCGCTTCGCGATGCTGTTGTTCCGGGCCCTGGATCATCCCGACGTGGTGAACAGGAACGACCTTCTCGACGCCGCCTCCGCCCTGCTGGATGTCGCCCCAGGCAAAGACACGGCCAGCTCTAGATTGGCCCGCAGAATGGCATTCCACGCCTGTAATTGGGCAGTGTTCGGTACCGCCGAAAGCTATGCCGCGCTCCATCGGGCGTCGGCGTGTTTCCGAATGCACGTAGCGATCAACTAACAAAGATTTCGGGCTCTTGCGCCCACGGCGACGGCCGTCCCCGCATTAGTCCAACCTCCGCCCCGCCTTGGCAGCGCACCCATTCAGTTGGCCCCGCTGCTGTAGGTGGGCGGAGTAGAACCGAGCGCGCCCCGTGAAGCCGCCTCCGAGAAATCGGCCCCGCTGAGCGCCCCGCGCAGGTTGGTAATTGCAAGTACTAACCGAAAGAAACAATTGAAAACAGATATAGCGGTGAAACGCGCGTCACTGGACGCTGAAGCCGCTGAACTCGAAGCCTTGCTAGGCACGGCTATCGACGGGGCCCTTGAGGGCAAAGACGCCGATCCTGCCCTGGACCTCAAAGACCTAGGCCGCCGTATTGGCGCTGTGAAGGACGCTAAGGCCGACCTGGACCGCCAGGAGGAGATTCAAAAGGCCGCAGAGACTGACCCGCGCATCGTCGCGCTGAAGTCATTTGGTGGTGATCTTGGCGCAGAGTCTGCCGCTCCGGTCACCACGAAGGCGACGGGTGGTCAGCTAAGCCCGTTGGCGTTCTCCGATTCCAGCCTGAAGCAGATGTACAAGGCTTTCCAGAACCGGCAGCCGTTCAGCATCCGCGCGGAAGTCTCTAAAAAGGCCTTCTCCACGGTCGACAGCTTGCTGCCGGCTGAGTTGGCTCCCGGCATCATCGCCCATCAGCACGAGTGGAGGATTTTGGAGAGGTTGCCGGCCATCCCTATCGGCAGCCCTAGCTACGAATTTTTGATTCACAACTTCGCCGGGGACACTGGCACCAACGAGTCGGCCCCGTTCGCCGGGGTTGTCGCTGAGGGTGCCGCGAAGCCCGAGTATGTGCCGGATGCAACGTCTTCTATCGCTACTGCGGTGAAGATCGCCATCCATACGGGGATCAGCTACGAGTCCCTCGCCGACGGTCCCCAGTGGCTCTCCTACGTGCAGACGGAATGCATGAAGCAGATCATGGACGCCGAGAATCAGCAGCTGCTTTACGGCACGGGTTCGTCTGGGCAGATCCTCGGATTCTTCAACACGTCAGGGATTTTGACGCACAACGTCAGTAGCGACCCTGGTGGCTGGACCGCCCTGGACAGCATCGAAGCCAGCGTCAACACCATGCGTGTCGGGTCTTCGCTGAGCGAACCGAACCTGTTTATCTGCTCGCCTACAACGTGGAGTGCCATCCGCCGCACCAAAGCCACGACGGGCCAATACATCGTGGGCGATCCGCTGCACGACGCAGTGCGTTCGATCTGGGGAATCCCAGTTTTGACCACAATCGCCTGCACCGATGGTCAAGGCTTGCTGCTGGATACGACCAAGTTCGGCAACGCGCTGATCCGTGAAGGCATCGTGATGCACCAGGGATTTAGTGGAACCGACTTCGTTGACAACATCGCCCGATATGTCTTCGAGGAACGCCTAACTCTGGCTACCGAGCGTCCGCAGTCCGTCCTTGCCATCTCCAACCTCCCCACTTCTTAGGAGTACGCATGGCTTATAACGCTGCGAACAGCAACACGATTGAGGCCTACACTTCGGGCCTTCCGCCGATTAAGAGCCTCAGCGCTGTTAGTGCTACTGGGGCCGGAACCGCGCTAGACGGTTTATGCGTCCGGGCTAATGCCGTTGCCACGGTGACGACTTCGGCCGGTGTCTCTGCCGGTTCGGTTGTCCTAGAGGGATCTTTGGACGGGACTGATTTCGTCACCCTTGGGAGCGCGGTCACCACGTCGGCGGCATCCACCACCTACAGCGTGACGGCAACCAATGCACTGATGCGGTACGTGCGCCTTCGGGTCGCAACCGCCATCACGGGCGGAACCGTGTCGGGCTGGGTAGGACTGAGTGGATAGCGAGCAGTACGGACTGGCCGGAAGCTTCGGCCGCGGTCGCCCTCCGGGTGCGCCGCCTCCCGAGTATTTCGATGACCTCGCGTTTATCGGAACCTCCGAGGAGTCAGAGTTAGTAGCGGAGCCCGAACCCTTAAAGCAGGTTCGGGTTATCCCGCCCTACCTCGTGTCCCACGAAGGCGCACGCTTTTTCCCTGACTCGATTGCCGAGGTGCCGGAAAGTGTTGCCGACAAGTGGATCCGCAGCCAGTGGGTTACCCCCGAGGATTCCGGCGTGCAGCCGGTTGAGGCGGTGATTGATGTTGTCAGCCAAACGCGCAAGCGCGGCCGTCGCCCCCAGCCCGAGTGACTCGGGCGAGTTCGACATGATCCTGAGCAACGGCGCTCTGGATCGTGACGGCGAGAAGTTGGCCTTGTCATCTTGGGTGCAGCCCCTCCCTGCCGTGATCCCGATCAATGTCAACCACTCCGATGACGTGTCGGACATTGTGGGCAGCGGAGAGCCGTTCTTTGACTCCGAGGGCAACCTTCGGGTTAAGGGCACCTATGCGTCAACGCCTGCGGCCCAGCACATCAGGCAGTTGGTCAATGGCGGCCATCTGGTGAGTGTGTCGGTGGAGTTCCTGCGCCGCAAGGATGCCAACGGCCGGCAGGTTAATGAGTTGGTCGGTGGCGCGTTCGTCAACGTCCCGGCCAACCCTGAGGCCCGTGTCCTAGTGTCAAAGGCTGCCGGTGGCGATGCGGCACTGGTGCAGGCGATCCACGACGCAGCTTCTTGGCTTGGCGGCCAATGTCCTGTGATGGAACCTGATGCCGACCCCGATTCGGGTGCGGATGATGGGGCCAACAAGGCGTTGGCGCAGCTGCTGCTTTTGCGGCTGAAGGCGATCCGCCTGTAAGAAAACTGCTCCGACCTTGGACTTAGCCGAGGTGGGAGAGCCGGTGGCGAGTCAGTAAGCCGCGTGATCGGCAACTTGGCCGCAGTGTTGGTGGTTCTTTCGCCAGATCTTTCCGCCCGCAATTGCAGCCTCGGGCCGGGGGATGAGACTTCTTCTCACCTCATTCCCCGGCCCACCCAAACTTCCCGGTAGGTGGTTTTCGTTAGGGTTCTCTGGTTACCGGGAACGCCAGGGGTCGGGCCGAAAATTACTCGCCAGGCTTCGGCCCCTGGCACCGCAAAGCGCGACACCTGCGACTATCCTGGGTGGTAACGCCTTCGACTAAGGAGACTTCTGATGGCGGGCAAGTTCGAACTGTTCAAAGACAAAAACGGCGAGATCCGTTGGCACCTCAAGGCGGCCAACGGAGAGATCGTCGCGAGCAGTCAGGGCTACAAAACCCGCGACGCGGCCGAGAAGGGCATCGCGTCAGTCATCAACAACGCGCGCGATGCCGAGGTGGCGGACGCTGCCGTCGGTGCAGACTGGCCGCCGCTGCCAGGGCGCACCCGGGCGACCTCGGGCATACGTCATCGCAGCCAGTATCAGGCGGGCAGCTCCGAATCTGCGTCGCCGAAGGCAAATCCGGCTAAGCGTCACCTGCATGCTGCGGGCGTATTCGACAGCGGACGCAGCGACATCTCTGAGCGCATGGAGGAGCTTCTTGCCGCTGAGGTCGAGCAATAGCTCAAATCATTGTCGATGCTGGCCCGTTGTGGGCGTACATCGACAGGCGCGACAAGTACCACGCGTCGTCGCTGGCGCTAATTAGGGATCATCCCGGCCCACTGGTCGTGCCAGCCCTCGTCATTCCCGAGGTAATTCATTTCCTCGGCGCGCGTCGCCCGGGCAAGGGGCGGCCGGGCGTCGAACCGGAGTTGGCATTCCTCGCGGACCTCTCGGGGGGCACGTTCAAGGTTGAGCCTGTGGCTGAAGAAGACTGGCCTCGCATTTCTGAACTCGTCAAAAAGTACAAAGACCAGCCCCTCGGAACTGTCGACGCGTCAGTTGTGGCTACGGCGGAGCGATTGGGTATCACGGAGATCGCGACCGTCGATCGCAAAGACTTCAGCGTTGTTCGGCCCAATCATGTCGGCCATTTCACTCTTTACCCGCTCTGAGCATTCAGGCGCTCCAAAATCATTGGACCTCCGTCCCGTGAACTGCGGACGCTCTCCTGAGACAAACGAAGCGGCCCCCATAATTGATCTGAGGGCCGTTTATCGCTGTTTCGGCTAGCGGGTACGTCCTCCCATCATCCCGCGAGGAAATCGAGTATCGATGACCAGTCGGCCTTTCCGGTCGCCTTCTTGGCCTCCGCTATCTGAGCGCTGGCCGTGGCGTTCCACTGGGCCGGTACGGCGCGCCCGTCCGATGGGGGCGCTCCCATGATGAATGGCCCGGGGCCGAATACCTTTGTTATCGACGCCGCGTCCGCGTCGTAAAGAAGCGCCAATCCGTCCACGGTCAGTCGGCCGTCTGGGAGTACATAGGTGTCGCTCATTTTCCCCCCAGCCCTTCCAGTTCGTCGGCTGCGGCTAGGGCGTCGGCGGCAAGCTCGCGCAATTCGGCGGCATCCATTTCGGTGCCCCCTGCGCGCTCGGTGTCCACAACGGCCACGCGCTCAAGCACGTCGCCCGAGTGGGCCTGGAACCCACGGATCTCGATTACCACGCGGTCGCCGCGCATGGTTCCCTCGAACGCGCGGGTGACGCTCTGATCCCTCTGGACCTGCCAGTCGTCGGCGTATTTAGCGCCTGGGGGCAGAGGGATGGTGGTGGTGGTCATTGCGGTGTGCCTCCTTGCAGCCCCCGTCGTTGGCCCTCCCGCTCGCGAGGGTACGCGCGGCACCGCCTGGCGCGCAACACCCCAAAAACTCAAATCGACTGGCCCACAAGCGATTCCGTACCCGTACAGTACGGGTACACCTGACACGGGGAAGCAACCGACCTTGGCTGCCAGTCCGCACGCAGTCCGCACGGCACCAATCCCCCATCATTCCCCGTCATCAATGACCAACAGCTAAAATAGCCCCTGAACTGGTGATATAGCCTCATAGGCGATCAGCGTCCACTACCGTCAATCACGGTCCACAATTGTCATGACCTGGGATTTTATAGATTGGACGATTTCAAAACCCGTCCAGTGTGAGTTCGAATCTCACCGGGGGCACTGAAGCTGTGTGGGTATTAGCGCAGGTAAACGGGTGTTTTTATGTTTGCTGGATCGCCGCATCACCTCCCCGTGCCCACACTTTGCCCACAGTTTCAGATAACTTGTCTGCAACTTGAGTGAAGTCGTCATCGAATAAATCGGCATAAACGTCGAGAGTCATGGCCGCCGAAGCGTGCCCCAGCATCCGCTGAACCACCTTCACGTTCGCGCCCGCAGAGATCGCCAACGACGCCGCCGTGTGTCGCAGGGCGTGGGCGGTGATCCGCGGGAACACGGGTGTGGTCGGCTTCCCGCCGTCGCGACTCTCCTTGGCTCGCGCCTCATCGGCGGCGTTCTGGCAGCGCGCCACCGCGCCGGCCATCCATGACTTGTGCGTCGGGGGAGCCAGATAGCCGCCGTCCTGCGCCGGCCAGATCAGCTCGTCGCGCTCCTTACCCACGCAGGTGACTGCGAGTTCGTCAACCACGAAGCCGGGCAGCGCCACGGTGCGGCTGTGTCCGGTCTTGAGGGTGCCGACGTGAGTGCGGCCGCCGACTGCCACCGCGTTTTCGTGCAGCACGACACGGCGGCGCAGAAAGTCGATATCCGAGACTCGCAGCGCCGCGGCCTCACCCCAGCGCAGGCCCACCGTCCCGAGCACCAGGACCAGCGATCCGTAGCGCCCCGACTCCGTAGCCAGACTCTGGAGCTGATCGGGACTCAGATACACGTTCGGGCGCCGAGATCTCCGCGGCAGACTGACACCTCGAGCAGGGTTGGCGGCCAGCATCCGATCGCGCACGGCGTCGTCGAGGATCCCGGCCAGCACCGAGTAGACAGTGACGGTCCTCGACGCGCTGAGTGTCTTGGACAGCTCGGCAATCCACGCCTGGACGCTTGTGGAGCGGATGTCAGCGACTTTGGCCGTGCGCCAGCGGGGCTCGACGTGGACACGCCATGCGTTCTCGTAGGAGCGGTATCCGCTCGGCTTCAAATGGCCTTCCTTGCGTGCCAGCCACGCGGTGGCGGCAGCATGCGTGACCGTGCGATGCGGGTCTTGGACGCTTCCACTCGCAACGGCCAGATTGATGGCGCGGGCGCCGAAGTCGTCGAAAACCTGCTCCACACCGGCGACGCAACGTCAAAGTCGTGGACGGCCCGCTGGGCTGTCGAGACGGGCAGCGACGAATACCGCGCGGCTTTCGCCAAGCTGGTGGCCGATCCCGATCGCGGCCACATGGACTTCACCGAGCCCGAGGCCGCCGCATTCCGCGCAGTCCGAGCATTGCAGAGCGAGCAGCGGTCCCTGTCCACGACAGACATCGATGCGGTGGGAGCGGGACTTGGCGCCTTGTGGTGAGCCGCCAAGACCCACCGCCCCGCGTGCGGCGAGACCCCTTTCGCTTCTCGCCGCACGCGGGAACCATTGCACACCAACACCTCTCGGGTATCGCGTGCGCGTGAAAGGTGTTGCCACACAACACAACCGGGGGGGTGGGATGCCATCGCGAAACACGCAAAGTCGCCGCGACTGCCCTGTCGACGACCGAATCCCTCCCCAAAAAAATTGCAACGAAGAGTCGGAAGGCGCGCGCTGCGGCACGTCTTGCCGCTGTTCCGGCAGATGATTCTGTTGAGCATCCGCTGGTCAAGGCGACACGGTTGGAACTCGAGGGCGCCGGCAAGGTGGACACGATGCTCGGTCAGGAGGCGTTGACGCTCGCCAAGCAGCTATCGGCGAGTGGGACGATGGGACTCGCCGCGTTTTCTCGTGAACTTCGCGCCGTGATGGCCGCGTTGGTCGGCGCGCAGGCTGATGCCGGCGCTGGTGATTTGGTTGATGAGTTGCGGGCGCGGCGCGATGCCAAGCGGCTGTTCCAGTGACGGAAGACACCTTGACGGTGCTGTTCGCCGTTGCACCGGTGAGCCAGGTGAGCAAGCTGTCGAAAAACGAGTAGTCGATTACTCATGGCAAATCCTGCGGATCAGCTTTACGTTTGCTGGAATCGCTGCACCGGGTAGCGCGACTCGCGGGAGCCTCAGATGTCGTTTGTGATCGCTGCGCCGGAGTTTGTGTCGGCGGCCGCGTCGGAGGTGGCGGGCATCGGTTCGTCGCTGATCGCGGCCCATGCGGCGGCCGCGATCCCAACCACGGCGGTGATGGCCGCTGCTGGTGATGAGGTGTCGGCGGCGATTGCGTCGCTGTTTTCAGGCCACGCCCAGCAGTTTCAGGCGTTGAGCGCGCAGGCGGCGGCGTTTCATACCGAGTTTGTGCAGGCGTTGACCGGGGCTGCGGGCGCGTATGCGGCGGCGGAGGCCGCTAGCGTCTCGCCGTTGGGGGGTCTGCAGGCGCTTGTGGCGCATCCATTATCGCCGTGGCTGGATCTGACGGGGCGCCCGCTGTTCGGCAATGGCGCTAATGGGGCGCCCGGTACTGGACAGGCCGGTGGTAATGGGGGCTGGCTGTTCGGCAACGGCGGAGATGGCGGCTCAGGGGGCATGGGCCAGGCCGGGGGTGCTGGCGGCTCGGCGTTTTTGTTCGGTGACGGCGGCAAAGGTGGTACCGGTGGGATAGGTATTACCGGAACCACGGGTTCGGTGGCCCTTGGCCACCACACTGCCGGCGGCCTCGGCGGCACTGGCGCGGCTGGCGGCGCAGGCGGTAACGGCGGCCTGGTGTTCGGCAACGGCGGTGCCGGCGGTGCGGGAGGGCTCGGCGGGACCGGAGGCACAGGTGGCCTCGGCATCGCCAACGTCTACGGACAGGGCACGAATGGTGGCAACGGCGGGGTCGGCGGGGTCGGCGGGGCCGGTGGGCACGCCTTGGCGATGAACGGCCATGCCGGCAGCGTCGGGGCCTTTGGCAACGGGGGCTCCGGGGGCACCGGCGGTAATGGCGCCAGCGTCGCCGTGACCTTGGGTGCCACCGGCACCGTCGGGGCATCCGCCGGTGGGGGTGGGGGCGGTGGCGCCGGCGGTGCCGCGGGCGGGCTTGGCGCGATCGCCGGTACCGGGGGCACCGGCGGTACCGGCGGTAACGCCACCTACACCGATGGTCCCAACGTCTATACCGCTGGCGGCGGCTCCGGCGGCACGGGGGGCAACGGGGGCGGCGCCGGCGGAGGCGGGGGTGGTGGCGGCGCCGTCAGCGTCGGTGACCCCAGCGGGACCGCCTATTTCGGTGGTGATGGCGGCACCGGCACCGCGAGCGGCACCTACGCTGGCGGCTCGGGTATTGGGACGGGCTCTTTGGGGGCGACAACCACTAGTGCCAGCGGCGGTAGCTTCGCCATTAGCGCCGGTGGTGGCGGCGGTGGCGGTGCCGGAGCCGTCGGTGGCAGCGGCGGCAGCGGCGGCACCGCCTCCACCACCGGCGCTAACGGAGTCGCCAGCCTCCCCGGCGGCAGCGGCGGCGGCCCGGCAACGTCCGGCAACTCGGGTTCAGCCTTCGGCGTCAGCGTCGGCGGCGGCAGCGCTAGCGTTAGCTTTGCCAGTGGCGGTGGCGGTGGCACCGCCCCCCACGGTGGCGGTGGCGGTGGCAGTGGCGGCGCCTATGCCGAAGCGATCAGCGGCCAAATCGCCACGGCCTCTAGCGGCGTCGGAGGCCACGGGGGGTAGAACAGATAAAAGATTGCAGGCGCGGCCCATACGGAGCACTCTTGGACCGCTAAACCGCGAAGATGCCGCCAACGAGCGCGAAACAGACGAGCGGTCTCAGTCGCTTCACGGTCAGTTCCTTCGGATGGGTTGAGTGACTGAACCGGTGGTCGGCGCCGCGGGGGCGACCAACCTGATGGACACTCTTCCGTCCCTGCGGGCTTTTGACCGGTTTGGGTAATGACGTGGCGAACCAGCAGCGCCCGGTGCTCCCAGTCGGCGCGCAGTGCCAACGCTTCGCGGCGGCGACTGGCCGCGGCTGCCGCGCGCATCGCCCACACCGCGCCGCCCAACGCGAGCAGCATGAGCGCGGCGAGCGTGTGCATGCTCAGCATCATCGACATCCACACCAAGACAGGACAGCCCGGCCGTCACCGCGGCGGCCGGGTGGCGATCCGCCCAGCCGGCGCGCGAACAGCGGGATTCGAGCCCGCACCGCGGGCAAGCGTGCCTGGTTATGTCAGATCCGTACGAAACGTGCGAAATCGTCTAGATCGGTGAACCACTGGCCGCACACCGAACACGTCGGCGCGTAACCCTCCTGGGCCCTCTCCCCGATTATTAAGAGCCATTGCGTGAGGTGGTGGTCGCACAGCGGCTTGTGACCGCAGGGCTGGTGCCGGATCGCGAGCCACATCGGCGGGTTCTCGCATCCGGCGGTTTGGTCGGTCTGGCAGCGCAGCGGCTCATCACGCGCGGCGATAATCGATTCGAATTGCGGATCGGTTGTGCTGGTTGTCATGGCGAGATCATTTCGCTTCTGTCTTGTGTTTTGCTTGAGGGAAACCGCTCGCTTGGGCGGATCGCTTGGCTTCGTGCCCACGCCGTGCCCACACGGTGCCCACAGTTACAGATAAGTCCCGTGAACTACCGTAATGTCTTTTCGCAGCTAGAGGGCTATTCGATGCCCTGATGTGGCTGAAATAGAGTTCGAATCTCACCGAGGGCACCAGAAATACTAGTTCAGAGCATGTTTCTTGTAGAGGACCGCTGGCACCGGCCAGCACGGCGAGGCGGGCAAGTCAGTTGGCCCGCCGATCAGACAGACGGCCCCCTTGCTGTACGGAACTGGACACGCCAAGACGCCCGGCACGATGGTTTGCCTCCCTTTAGCCGTTCCGACATGGTTTCACGCCTTAACGCGCAATGTGATGACGAATGCGTGCCTCGGCGTCGCGAACCACACAGCCCGCCACGCAAAAAGCCCCTTGGGCAATCCACCTGCCCCACACGCCCTTGGAACAATACCTTCGGTATTCGATGTGCACATCCCGTCCACACACCGCGCAGGGGCTTTCGTCAACCTCGTGGTAAGACTCCGACACCGCCATTGGTGTTCTCCCAGTTCCGTGAGCGTGTGGCTTCGAAATCGCATACCCCAGAGTTGCGGCCCCCAATCCCTAGCGTTGGTTATTGGTATCGGCTCAGTTTATTGACGGACAAGTAAGAAACAACCTACTTGACGCGAATAGCCGCTGTAGATGGGGTAGTGGAATACTCGCGCAGATCATCATCACCTTTGATGACGATTGACGGCAGGAAATCCGTTCAAATAAGGAGTGGTAGATATGGCCTATGTGCTCGCGGACCCGCAGGCGATGACGGCGGCGGCTTCAGATTTGGCGACCATCGGATCTAACCTCAGCGCCGCCCGTCTCGTGGCGGCTGCCCGGACGACGTCGGTGATACCCGCCGCCGCCGACGAGGTATCGGCAGCCATCGCCAACCTCATGTCGACCCATGCCCGCGCCTTTCAGGCGATCGCGCAGAGCGCGTCGACCTTCCATCAACTATTCACACACAACATCAATGCCGCCGCCGCCTCGTATTCCAGCGCCGAGTCCGGAATCGCCGCCGAGCTGACGCCTACATTCCCGAGCCTCTCCCAATTCTTCCAGGCGATCCAGAGTGATTTCGGTACCGCGATAGGCAATTTCGACGGCTCATTTGGCTCCTTCCCCAACCTCGCGTGGGGCCAGTTGGAGAGAGCCGGTGATGATGCGCTGCTCGCCCTTCTATTCCCGATCACGTATCCGATCTACGGCATCGAGGTTTACCTCGTCGAGGCCGTGCTGGACTATTTCTTCAATAGCATTGCCTCGCTACTCGGGGCCTAATCGAACAGCCCAATCACAGCAATGCTCCAGGGCCTGACTGAAAGTAGTTTTCGCACATAGCGCACCTCCCAACCCAGGCGCGTACCTAAGTATCGCTAGCAAATAACCAGCGTTTACGACCGTGCCGGTCCCTCTCACGTCGGCGACGAGACGCGTATTGGTTTCTCGTCAGCTATCAGCGAGGGCTGCAACGGTTTTTGGCGGATCATCTGCGCAAACACAGCAATGCCAGCAAACTGCAGCAGGCCAACCAGCAGCACCGGCCATAACGCACCTGCGAAAACGATGACTCCCGTGCGAGTCGCGACGGCTGGACAGCGTGGAGCTGTGGTTCCCGGGGCAGCCATACCGGCGAGCGCGGTCGGCCGGATTTTCAATACGGGTACCTGTTCGTTTGCTAGCCTTGGCGCGGATGAGTTGACGGCGACCGGGCGGGAGGACAGACGTGTCGTCAGTGATCGCGGCACCGGAGCTGATGGAGACGGCGGCCACGGATTTGGCCGCTATTGCTTCGACGGTGAACGCGGCGCACATGGCCGCCGCGGCCCCGACCGTCGCGGTGATGCCAGCGGCTGCTGATGAGGTGTCGGCGAGCATCGCGCATCTGTTCTCCCTGCACGCTCAGGACTATCAGGGCCTGGCCGGTCAGGCGGCGGCGTTTCATAAGCAGTTTGTGCAGCACTTGACTGCCAGCGCGCGCTCGTATGCCAGCACGGAAGCCGCCGCCGCTTCGTCGTTGCAGCCCGCGACCACGATCGCAGGCTTGGATGTCAGCGCTATCACCGCCTCCCTAGACCAGATTGTCAATTCTTTGATCACAGCCATCGAGCCCCAATTGCCCACTATATTCACGATACTTGAAATAGCAATTATTGCAGTTGCTGTAGTAGCTGGTCTTATAATTTTGGCACCTCTTCTACCTGTCATTCTCCCTGCTCTAGCTCCCCTTGCCCCCATTGCGTTGTTATTATTAGAAACGGGCAAATTATAATTTGTGTTTCGTTGTTCGTAACGGCGGCAACGCCAGGACTGATTGCGAACAATGGCACCGCAGGTTCCGGCAGCAGCGGCGCGGACCGGCCAACGTTGGTTTCAACGTGGCCAAAGGTAGCCAGCTCCGTTCAAGAGTGAAGGTTTTGCGGCTCGGGCCGCCTAAACAAGCGAATACCCCTGCTGGCCTCGCGGCTCTTTGCGCGCCACTTACCGAAAATCGACAGGTTCGGCAGGGCTTCACGACCCGTCCCGCATCTTGTTGCGTCGGTCAGGAAGTGCGTATTGCTTCTTGGTCACTCATCATCACGTGCCGCGACGCATTGCTACGAATCATCTGCGCAAACACACCAATGCCAACGAACTGCAGCAGGCCAACCAACAGCACCGGCCACAACGCACCTGCCAAAACGATGCCTCCGGCGCGAGTCGCGGCTGGTGCACCGGGCTCAGGAAACAGGTCAGCGGCCACCGAGGCACTGGCCGCGGCAATGAGTGCACCGCATAGGTATAGCTGCCACAACAGCATCGCAATCATCTCCCACCTCGAAGGTACCCCTAAACGGTGCAGTTGAAACGGATTGCCGCACGCAGCGAATAGGAGAAAGTGCCATTACCGAAACAGACTTCAAGCCGCCCCGGCTGCTGGGCATTCCCGCACGTCAGGTCTGGGACGGGCACGCCGCACGGATTCACGCGGAGGGTCCCAACGGACCGCAGCGGATACCGAGTCGCTCCCGGACCGTGTCAAGAACACGGCGCTGGCGTTCGCGTTCCCGGCGATGCGTAAGCACGAACCGCGCCATACCCGGTAATCGGCGCGGTAGCGGGAACCACTTGTCGAAATCGAGGCCGTTCTCGTTGAATACGCGACTAGGCACGTTGTCGTATATCAGGCTGAGGTTGTGCTGGATGAGCGCGAAGAGAACGTACGGGAATGCCAGCGGCGATTTGCTCCTTAGTTGCTGCCAGTCGACTTCGTAGAGCGGGATCTCGGTGAGCTTATCCAAGAACAGCAGATGCCCCAGGAAGTATCCGGCGTATGAGGGTAAGTGCAGTGTGGCCGAACGCATGTTGACGGAAACGACTGCGCCACTGGGCGAAACGTACGGCTCGTACGGGCGTTCTCCGGTCATTCCGACGTATCCGGTGCAGTTTACGACCCAGCTGCCCGATTCAATCGCCTTCGTCGATCCGCTCCGGAACACCAACTCTGTCGTGCCGTTGCGATCGACTGCGTCCTCAAGATAGTCCATGACGACGTCGTTTAGGCCGGCGGAGATCGTCTGGTTCTCGGCATCAGACAGCACTCCCAACACAAAGTTGTCCGCCTGGGGGGTCAAGAACGTGCCGTGGTTGGCGCGGTACCAACTTTGGACTTCTGATTCGTTCGTGCCGTCGTAGCGGCGACTAATCTGCGCGCCGACGGTGGCCGTCGGTGTGCCCTTCCACCAGCGCCGGGCGCCGCTCGGTAGCAGGTTGTCGCGGCTGGAAAAGAATGTTCCTCGACCGGCGACGAGGTTTATCTGGCGACCGGGGTACGCAGTGATCATCGCGTATGCGGTGTCCATCGCGGTTTTCCCGCCGCCGATGATCCACACCGGTGCGTCGCTTTCCCTGATATCGCCCGCTCGGACGTCGCAGTAGTCGGGCGACACCGAATGCACGCGTTTGCTGGAGAGTTCGAGCGGTTCGTTCGGCGTGACTCCCAGCCCGTAGGCTTTGATTAATCGCTTGGTCTCGACGACGAGCATTCGGCCGTCGGCAGCCTTACACGTAGCCCGCACGATTCCGTTCGCTTCTTCCTCCGACTCGAATTCCCAGCCGAAGTACTCGTCGACGCGCACGCACTCCTTGATCACGTCGACGCAGTGCTGGAAATGGTCGAGCACCTCGCCCTTGGTCGCTAAGTACGCGCGATCCTTGCCTAGGGTCCACTCGATATTGCCCGCGGTGAACATTGGGTGCGGTTGATGCAGGCGCACATAGGAATACACGTCAACCCACATGCCGCCTACGCGCTTGCGACGGTCGACCAGGATCACCTTTTGGTCGCGCGACAAGTATCGGCTCGCGGCGAACAGAGCATTGAGCCCCGCAATGCCGGCTCCAACGATGCACACGTCGCAGGTTTCCACCGGCGCGGGCTGGGGTGCGGCAGACATCGGACCACCTTTTCTCGCATGTGAGTCTCATTGTGACGTCCGAATCGTGGTATCGGCATAAGTAATCGACTACTCATTCATGATTGCTAACATCCACCCCCGGGGAGGCCCAGCGCCGCCGGAAGCGCGGGTTGGCGAAGGCGCATACGGCGGGGCTTGCGCGGAAACGAGATACGAATAGTAGCGAAATACCACCACGAATAGCGGAGCTGCTAGCACAACTAGACCAGCCGAAAACGGCAAAAAACTTCCAAGTTGAAGTTAGCCAGGCGTTATTGAGTTGGCCAGCTCGTCTTGGAAGGCTGCGGTAGCGCCGCCAGTCACGCCCGCAGTCGTCGGCAGGAGGTGCGGCAACGCGGCTGCGTCCGGCTACATAACACTCCGGTAGTGGGTAATGGGCTCCCCGTCAGCGATGTCCCTCGCCAACCCAACTGTCAAACTCTGCAGCAGCCTCGAGTAGTGCCGCGGCCAGCTCGCGGGCCTGATCGCTCGTCAGCGGCACACAGGCGTCCGCGTTATGGATCGCGATGCCCGGTGGCGAGAGGATGTCGCCATCGTCGAGGGTGCCGTCAGACCACTGAAAAGCATGGACCGAAACGTGGATTGGGTGGTCGGTGACGGTCCGAGTCGCGCCGACGATGAACCGGTAGTGCGCCTGGTCCCCCTCCGGCTCCCAGGCATTGATCCGGGCTACACCCGCAGGAAGGGTGACGTCGTTGGCTGCACTCATGGCTGTATTTCCCCCGCTGCTGGTCGGATCCCGTCGTCTACAGAATTGATTCGTGACCGAGCCGCTTCTGGACGGCTGCGAGGCGCGTCACGCTGCTGATCGGGAATCAATGCCATCGGCTCGTCCGGGCACCAGCGAAGTCGTCCGGCCTGGGCGGTAGCTGCGCCCGGTCCCAATCCGGCCACCGCAACGCGGGCAGCGCCTATCTTGGCGGCCGAGGTGGCCCTATTAACGCCAGCCTCGCGCCGAGTGCTGCACCCGCTCCGCGACGCTGCGGGAATACACAGCTCACAGGTACGCTTTAGATTGTGGTGGCTAAGAAATGCGGTGCCCCACCGAGTGGAGACGATGATTCATCCACGCGTCCGGACTGCGTAGCAGCGGTACGGGCCAGAAGTCGTGCCCGCAACGACCATTACGCCGACAGCCACTCACGCCGCGTCCGGGTGCTCAACATCAATGCGGTCATGGGCGTGGTGGTGTGCCTGAGCTTCGTGTTTCTGGGCCTGTGGGCCGGTCCTGGGGCCACGCCGACGATGGCAGTCAACCTCACCGCCGCGGCGATCTTCGCCACCATCCCGTGGCTGCACCGATTCGGAGAATTGATTGCGCCGCTGACCTTCATCGCCACCGCTTACGTGGCAATCTTCGTCATCTGCTGGGACTTGGGCACTGGCTCGGGTGGGCAGTACTTTCTAGTGACCATCGCCAGCCTGGTGGTGCTGCAGTTCGGCGTCGAACGCATCGGCCTGGCGGCGCTGCTGGCCACCATTGGCGCCACACTGGTCATCACCTTGCAGTTCCTCGTCCCCCGCTCAACTGGACTCGAAGCGCCATGGGCGGAATCGATGAGCTTCGTCATCACCACCATCTCCGCCTGCGCGATGGTGGTCGTCACGGTGTGGTTCGCGCTGCGTGACACGGCCCGCGCCGAGGCCGTCATGGAAGTCGAATACGACCGCTCCGAGGCACTACTCGCGAATATGCTGCCGGCCAGCATCGCCGAGCGGCTAAAAGGACCGGACCGCAACGTCATCGCCGACAGATACGAAGCGGCCTCGGTGCTGTTCGCCGACATCGTCGGGTTCACCGAGCGCGCCGCCGGGACCACGCCCTGCGACCTGGTGCTGTTCCTGGACCGCCTCTACGGCACCTTCGACGCGCTGGTGGACAAACACGGGCTGGAGAAGATCAAGGTCAGCGGCGACTCCTACATGGTGGTCAGCGGCGTTCCACGGGCCCGGCCCGATCACGTCGAAGCGCTCGCGGAGTTCGCCCTGGAAATGTCGGCCGCTGCTGCCGGACTCAAGGACCCGCACGGGCACCCGGTGACGCTGCGGATCGGCCTGGCCACCGGCCCGGTGGTGGCCGGTGTGGTGGGTTCGCGCCGGTTCTTCTACGATGTGTGGGGCGACGCGGTCAACGTCGCCTCTCGGATGGAATCCACCGACTCGGTCGGACGCATCCAGGTGCCCGACGCGGTTTACCACCGCCTCAAGGACGACTTCGTGCTGCAGGAGCGTGGCCGTATCGCTGTCAAGGGCAAGGGCATTATGCGCACCTGGTATCTGGTCGGCCGCAAGCCGATAGCCGACGAGCCCAGTGAACTGGCGGCACCGGAATCGCACCTGGAATCGCGTCCGGCCCGCGTCTGATCGACCGCCGGAACAGTCTGCTGTGTCAGACTGCGGCAATGACCACTCCTGAAAGCGCGCGCATTCCAAGTTTGTTGCCGCATCTATGGAAATCCGCCGCGGTATCGGGAACCCTGTCGCTGATCGTCGGCGTCGTGGTGCTGACATGGCCGGGCAAAACCCTCCTTTTTGTCGCCGTCGCGTTCGGTGCCTATCTGCTGATTACCGGCGTCGCGCAGGTAATTTTCGCCTTTGCGCTGCACGTCTCGGCGGGCGGCCGGGTGCTGTTGTTCGTCAGCGGGGCGGCTTCACTAGTCCTGGCCATGCTTGCGTTTCGTCATTTCAACTGGGGCGACGACGCGACCGCCGTCTACTTGCTGGCGATCTGGATCGGCGTCGGGTTCATCTTCCGTGGCGTGGCCACCACGATCTCCGCCATCAGCGACCCGCACCTGCCGGGCAGAGGATGGTCGATTTTCGTCGGGGTGACGAGCCTGCTCGCCGGCCTGATCATGCTCGGGTCGCCGTTGTCCACTCTTGCGCTGCTGGCTGAGGTCGTCGGCGTCTGGCTCGTCATCATCGGGGTCTTCGAAGTCATCTCGTCCTTCGGCATGCGCAAAGCGACACAACAGGGCGGTTAGGGCATAAAGTCACTAGCGCTGCCTTTCACCCGGCTACTACACTGTGTCGTAGCAGGTTGATCAAGCCCCGCCGCTTCGGGAGATGACCTATGAATGTCGTCGACATTTCGCGGTGGCAGTTCGGTATCACTACCGTCTACCACTTCATCTTCGTGCCGCTCACCATCGGTCTGGCACCCTTGGTCGCCATCATGCAGACGGTCTGGGTCGTCACCGGAAACACCACCTGGTATCGCCTCACCAAGTTCTTCGGGAAATTGTTCCTGATCAACTTCGCCATCGGCGTGGCGACCGGAATCGTGCAGGAGTTTCAGTTCGGGATGAACTGGAGCGAGTACTCGCGGTTCGTCGGCGACGTCTTCGGTGCACCACTGGCCATGGAGGGCCTGGCCGCGTTTTTCTTCGAATCCACGTTCCTCGGGTTGTGGATTTTCGGCTGGAGCAGGCTGCCCCGGGTGGTGCACCTGGCCTGCATCTGGATCGTCGCGATCGCGGTCAACATCTCCGCGTTTTTCATCATCGTCGCGAACTCGTTCATGCAGCACCCGGTCGGCGTCCATTACAACCTCGACACCCACCGTGCCGAACTGACCAGCATCGCCGCCCTGCTCGGCAATAACACTGCGCGCGCGGCGTTTACCCACACGGTCGCGGGTTCGTTGCTGACCGCGGGCACGTTCGTCGCCGCCGTCAGCGTGTGGTGGATGATCCGGTCACAGAAGGCTCCCGATTCGGGTGCTGCAGCGCTGTACCGCCCGGCGGCCATCCTGGGGTGTTGGGTTGCGCTGATCGCCACCGTGGGACTGTTTTTCACCGGCGATCATCAGGGCAAACTGATGTTCCAGCAGCAGCCGATGAAAATGGCGTCGGCGGAATCGCTGTGCGACACCGAAACAGATCCGGACTTCTCCATCTTGACCGTTGGCACGCAGAACAACTGCGACAGCTTGACCAGGGTCATCCAGGTCCCTTATGTGCTGCCCTTCCTCGCCCAAAGCCGATTCGACGGTGTGACGTTGCAGGGTGTGCGCGATCTCCAGCGGGACAGCCAATTCAGGTTCGGGCCAAATGACTACCGGCCCAACCTATTCGTCACGTATTGGTCGTTTCGCGCGATGATCGGCTTCATGGCGATCCCGGTGCTGTTCGCCTTGGCGGGGCTATGGCTTACCCGCGGCGGCCGCACCCCCGGTCAGCGCTGGCTCTACTGGTTCGCACTGCTGACCATCCCCACCCCGTTCCTGGCCAACAGCGCCGGGTGGGTGTTTACCGAGATGGGCCGCCAGCCCTGGATCGTCGTGCCGAACCCCACCGGCGATCAGCAGGTTCGACTCACCGTCGCCGAGGGCGTCTCGGACCACGCAGCCGGCGTCGTGATCGTCTCGCTGGTCACGTTCACCCTGCTCTACGCAGTTCTCGCGGTCATCTGGTTTGGGTTGCTCAAGCGCTACGTCGTCGAAGGACCGCTGGAACACGACGCGGAGCCGGCCGCCCCGCCGAGCCCCGACGACGCCGACGTGGCGCCGCTGTCGTTCGCTTATTGATCCCCTGCGGAAGGAGCTGACCGATGAGCCTCCAGGAGTTGTGGTTCGGTGTCGTCGCGGTGTTGTTCCTCGGTTTCTTCATTCTGGAGGGTTTCGACTTCGGTGTGGGCATGCTGATGGAGCCCTTCGCCCGGGTAGGCACCGGGGACCGGGAATCCCACCGGCGGGCGGCTCTCAACACCATCGGCCCGGTCTGGGATGGCAACGAGGTGTGGCTGATCACGGCCGGCGCGGCGATGTTCGCCGCCTATCCCAACTGGTATGCCGCAGTGTTCTCCACGCTGTACCTGCCGCTGCTGGCGATCCTGTTCGGCATGATCGTGCGCGTCGTTGCCATCGAATGGCGCGGCAAGGTCGACGACGCAAAGTGGCGGGCCTGGGCCGATTTCGGCATCGCCGCCGGGTCCTGGTTGCCCGCGGTGCTGTGGGGCGTCGCGTTCGCCATCCTGGTCCGCGGACTCCCGGTGGAATCCAACGGCCACATCCACCCGTCGATCGGCGACGTGCTCAACGCATACACTCTGCTGGGCGGCCTGGCCACCGCCGGGTTGTTCTTGTTCTACGGCGCGGTATTCGTCGCATTGAAAACCGCCGGCGCCATCCACAGTGATGCACGCCGATTCGCGGTGCGACTGTCAATGCCGGTGACGGTTCTGGTTGCTGCCTTTGGGCTTTGGACGCAACTCGCCCACGGCAAGGACTGGACCTGGGCGGTGCTGGGTGTAGCGGTGGTGGCGCAGCTGGTGGCCGTGTTATCGGTCTGGCGCCGGATATCGGACGGCCTGGCCTTCGCGTGTACCGCGTTGGTTGTCGCGGCCGTCGTGATTCTGCTTTTCGGCTCGCTGTATCCCAACCTGGTGCCCTCGACCTTGAACAACGAATGGAACGTGACGATTTACAACGCCTCGTCGACGCCTTACACCCTCAAAATCATGACGTGGGTGACGGCGATCTTCGCCCCGCTGACGGTGGTGTACCAAGGATGGACGTATTGGGTTTTTCGGCAACGGATCTCAGCTGAGCAGATCCCACCGTCGATCGGTTTGGCTAGGCGCACGTCCTGAGCCCCGCAGAAGCCCGCGGCTCCCGGGCTCCCCTGGACCCGCGACTTTGGCGGTCATCGCCCCCGCTACGCCGCTACCTGACCGCCGCCGTGGGGTGCGGCGTGCTGATCTCCGGGTGTGCGATCGGCTCGGCGCTGGTGCTCGCAAGCGTCGTCGCGCACGTCATCACCGAACCGTCCGCCCGCAATCTGCACCGCTTCCTGGGTTCGCTGTCAATCCTGTTGGCACTGTGGGTCGTCCGCACGCTGACGCATTGGCTGCAGGCGCGCCTGGGTCAACGGGGAGCGACCGCCGTCATCGCTGATCTCAACACCCAGGTGCTCGAGGCGGTGACCGGACGACAGCCCAATGAACTGGCCGCGCAACGCGACGACGCCGCGGTGGTGGTCACCTCTGGCCTGGACGGCTTGCGCCCGTATTTCACTGCCTACCTGCCGACACTGGTACTGGCTGCGATCCTGACCCCGGCCACTGTTGCCGTCATCGCACTCTACGACCTGAAATCGGCGGTCCTCGTTGCGATAACGCTGCCACTGATTCCGCTGTTCATGGTGCTGATCGGGCTGGCGACCGCCGAACGATCCGCGGGCGCGCTGGCCGCCATGACGACCTTGCAGGCGCGGTTGCTCGATCTGATCGCCGGTATCCCCACACTGCGGGCACTGGGGCGCGCCCGGGGCCCCGAGCAGCGCATCACCGAACTCAGTGCCGCCCATCGACGCTCGGCGCTGGCTACGCTGCGCGTCGCCTTCCTGTCGGCACTGGTGCTGGAATTGCTGGCGACGTTGGGCGTGGCACTGGTCGCGGTCGGCATCGGCCTTCGCTTGGTGTCCGGCGAGATGAGCCTGACGGCCGGGTTGACCGCGCTGCTGCTGGCACCGGATGTCTTCTGGCCGCTGCGTCGCATCGGCGCGGAATTTCATGCCGCCCAGGATGGTAGAACCGCAGCGGACAAGGCGTTCGCGCTCATCGGCACACCCGCCACCGCTGTGGTGCGGACAGCAAAAACATGCGCGCGCGGAGCCGACATTCACCTCGAGAATCTGAGCGTGGCGGGCCGCGACGGCCGCTCGCCGCGCGACCTGACCGCGGTCATCGAACCCGGTGCGGTCACTGTGCTGACCGGACGAAACGGCGCCGGCAAGAGCACCACGTTGCAGGTGATCGCCGGCATCACCACACCCACATCGGGCCGGGCCACCGTGGCCGGAGTCGACGTCGCCGACCTCGACCTGAGCGCCTGGTGGCGGCAGCTGTCCTGGCTGCCGCAGCGCCCCGTGCTGGTACCGGGCACGGTCCAGCACAATCTCGCCCTGCTGGGAGGCATCGAGGATCTTGAGAGCGCTTGTACCGCGTCCGGATTCGATGCCGTGCTCGCCGATCTACCGGATGGCCTGAGCACCATGCTGGGGCGTGGCGGCGTCGGGCTGTCATTGGGCCAGCGGCAACGGCTGGGCCTGGCTCGGGCGCTCGGGTCGGCCGCGCCCGTGCTGCTGCTCGACGAGCCCACCGCGCATTTGGACTGTCGGACCGAGGATCGGGCGCTGCGCGCCATCGTCGAGCGTGCGCGCGCCGGCGCAACCGTGGTCGTGGTCGGCCATCGAGAAGAAGTACTCGCGATCGGCGACCACGTCGTCGAGGTGACTTCGGACGCTGAGGCGCTTGATGCACACGTCTGATCCGCTGGTAGGCGCTGCAAGCCTACTGCGCCCCCGGCTGTCCCGGATCCTGGCGGCCGTCACACTGGGGGTGCTCTCGCTGGGCAGCGCGCTGGCCCTGGCCGGGGTTTCGGCGTGGCTGATCACCCGGGCCTGGCAGATGCCGCCGGTGCTGGACCTGTCCATCGCCGTCGTCTCGGTGCGAATGTTCGCCATTTCGCGTGGCGTGCTGCGTTATTGCGAGCGACTGGCCACCCACGACACGGCGCTGCGCGCGGCAGGCACCGCCCGCGCGCAGGTTTATCACCGCCTGGCCCGCGGACCGGCCGCCGCCGCCGTCCGGTTGAACAGCGGCGAGTTGGTGACTCGGGTGGGCGCCGACGTCGACGCACTGGCCGATGTGCTGATCCGTGCGGTGGTCCCGATTGGCGTCGCGGTGGTGCTGGCGGTAGCGGCGACGGCGGTGATCGCCGTGATCTCGCCGCCGGCCGCCGCCGTGCTGGCCCTGTGTCTTCTCGTCGCCGGCGTTGTGGCGCCCGCGTTGGCCGGCAGGGCCGCCGTGGCGCAGGAAATGCTTGCCCGCCAACATCGTTCGGAGCGCGACACATCGGCCATGATCGCGCTGGAACACGCACCCGAGCTTCGCGTCGCCGGCGCGCTGCCCGAGGTGATCGGCGAATCGCAACGCCGCCAACATGCTTGGGGCGCCGCCCTCGACGCCGCCGCCAGGCCGGCCGCGATCGGGGAGGCAATGCCCACCGCGGCCATCGGCGTCAGCGTGCTGGGCGCGGTTGTCGCCGGCATCGCCCTGGCGCCCGCCGTCGCCCCCACCACTCTGGCAATTCTGATGTTGTTGCCGCTGTCGGCGTTCGAGGCAACGACCGCCCTGCCGGCCGCCGCTGTCCAGTTGACTCGGTCGCGGATCGCCGCGCGCCGGCTGCTCGACCTGGCTCCGCCGGACGCGGCGGAAGCCACGACTGCTACCCGACGACCAGCGGGTGCCGGCCGGTTATCGGCCGACGTTTGCTTCGGTCACCCGGCCTCGACACGAGCAACCGGGGTCGCAGTTGACCTGCCACCGGGCGCCCGGCTGGCCGTCACCGGCGCCAGCGGTTCCGGCAAGACGTCGCTGCTGATGACGCTGGCCGGACTGTTGCCGCCGTTGGATGGGCAGGTGCTGCTGGACGGCACCGACCTGAGCGAATTCTACGATAGTGAATTGCACAGCACTGTCAGCTTTTTCGCCGAGGATGCGCACATCTTCGCCACCACCGTTCGCGACAACCTCCTGGTGGCCCGCGGAGACTGTCCTGACCACGAACTGACGGCAGCTCTCGCCGCGGTGGGGCTCGGCGAATGGCTCGCCGGTCTGCCCGACGGGCTGGCCACGGTATTGATCGGTGGCGCGCAAGCGGTCTCGGCGGGCCAGCGTCGGAGGCTGCTGCTGGCTCGGGCGGTGCTCTCTCCCGCCCGCATCGTGCTGCTCGACGAACCCACCGAGCATCTCGACGCGACGGACGCCGAGTCGGTCTTGCGTGATCTTTTGGTTCCCGGCTCAGGGCTGATGCGCTCCGACAGGACGGTGGTAGTGGCTACTCACCAGTTGCACAACGATTTTGGCTGTCCCGAACTGCGCATCTAGGCCGTCAGCACGGCCGAATTATGGTAAGTGGCCCACGCCTGTTCGAAAACCGCGAGGGGAACCTGCTCGTCGTTGCCGTTCGCGACGCCGCTGTCATTGAGATGCACCACACCGGATCCGGCGTCAATGCCGGTGACCACCACGAAGTGGTTCGCGGACTTGCGTTGCCCGGGCCGGTTCCAGATGGTTTCGGCATTGACCAAAACGATCACCTTCTGCCCGGCGCCCAGCGCCTGTTCCAACGCGCCGGTAGTGGTCTTGACGTTGTTGGCGTGGATGCCGTAGTGCGCGAGCAGGACTGGCAGGTTCCTGATGTTGGTGTTGCCGTCGTGTCCCCAGACCGTTCCGGGGCCTGCCGTGCTGGGAGTGCTCACCGCCAAAGAGGTGACATCCACCTCGGTCGGTTCAGATCCGGTGAGCTCGCCGACGACATCGGCCACCGCCAGTTCCCCACAGTCGGAAGTGCGCTGCTGGTGCCAGTAGGGCCTGGCGGCGACGGGATCCCCGTACACGCCGACGATGTGGTTGGCGGTCGGCGTCGGCGCCTCCGCGTTGTCGGACGCGGCGGCCAACGGGAACACCGACACGGCGACGGCCACGCCTAACAGGGCGATAAAGCCGACATCGCGCGCGGCCGCGACGAGAACGTTCCGAAAAGTGCTGGTCATGGGAGTCCTTTTCTCGAACCACCAGAGTCGATTGGGTGTATCGAGTAAAGGTGCCGTGCCGGTTTTCGTGGGCCGGTACGCGCAAAGTTTGCACGATCGTTACCCGAAGCTGCCGAACGTCGACTTCTCGGGTCGAAAAGCCGAGTTTGAGCACGAGAAGTCGACGTTCGGCGACGTAGCAGTTGTGGCCGATCAGTTGTTTGGAAAATACATCAGCACGCCCTCTTGCACGACCGTCGCAACGATCTGGCCGGAGGGATCGAAGAAGTGCCCGGTACCCAACCCCCGCGAGGCCGCGGCCACCGGAGACGACGTCGAATACAACACCCAGTCGTCGAATTTGACCTGTCGATGGAACCACACGGAATGGTTGGTCGATGCGGCGAAGATCCGGTCGAAACCCCAGGACAGGCCGTGGGTGGTGATAATCGGATCCAGCACGGTGGTGTCCGAGGAATACACCATCATCGCGGTGTGCAGCACTGGGTCGTCAGGAATCGCGCCCAGGGCTTTGAGCCAGACACGGTTGTACGGGAGCTTGTCACCCTTTTTCCGCATCACCCACGCCGGGTCGTTGGTGTAGCGCCACTCGATCGGTTGCAGTGCGTTGACGAAGTGCGGGACGGTCTCCTCGTAGCCGCGCAACAGCTCTTGGATCGATGGCACGGATTCTGGTTTGGCCACCACGGGCGCCTCGATGCCGTGCTCGAGGCCGGCGCCGGCGGCCATGTATGAAATCAACGCCGAGGACAACAACACCCCGTCCTGCACGGCGTCGACGCGCCGGTTGGCGAAGCGCCGCTCGTCACGCAGCCGCACGACCTGGAATTCGATGTCTTTGGTGATATCGCCGCCGTTGATGAAATGCACCGAAAGTGCGCTGGGCGGCAGGTCGTCGCGATCAAGGCTGCGGCTGCTCGCGACGAACGACTGCGCCATCAGCTGCCCGCCGAACGTTCGCATCGGGTTTTTGCTGGGATGGGTTCCGACGAACCGATCGTCGGAGATGCGATTGAGGTCCAGTACCGCCAGCAGTTGGTCGAAATCGTGGGTATTCGGCTCATTGCCTGCCGGCATGGGGTCGCTCTCCTTCGTTCGGCTTCGGCTAGACGTCGTCCTCCCCGATCCGGTGCACGTGGATCAGGTTGGTCGAACCTACTGTGCCAGGTGGTGCGCCGGCGACAATGACCACTAGGTCACCGCGCTTGTAGCGGCCGAGTTCGAGCAGCGACTTGTCGACCTGGCGGATCATGTTGTCGGTGGAGGTCATCATCGGGACGATGAACGTTTCGGTGCCCCAGGTCATGGCGAGCTGGCTACGCACCTCGGGGCCGGTTGTGAACGCCAGCAGCGGCAGCGGCGTGTGCAGGCGCGCCAGCCGCTTCACGGTGTCACCGGACTGGGTGAACGCGACCAGGGCCTTGGCCTCGAGGCGCTCGCCGATGTCGCGGGCGGCGTAGGAGATCACGCCCCGCTTGGTGCGCGGCGTATGGGTCAGCGGCGGGGCGGCGGTGGAGTTCTCCTCGACCGCGCACACGATTCGCGACATCGTCCGCACGGCCGCCAGCGGATACTTGCCTACCGAGGTTTCCCCGGACAACATCAGCGCGTCGGCTCCGTCGAGCACGGCGTTGGCGACGTCGGAGGCCTCGGCACGGGTCGGCCGGGAACTCTCGATCATCGACTCGAGCATCTGGGTCGCCACGATGACGGGTTTCGCGTTCTCCCTGGCCATCTGGATGGCCCGCTTTTGCACCAGCGGAACCTCTTCCAGCGGTAGCTCGACGCCCAGGTCGCCGCGGGCCACCATGATCGCGTCGAACGCCAGCACGATGGCTTCGAGGTTGTCGACGGCTTCCGGCTTCTCCAGCTTGGCGATCACCGGTACCCGCCGGCCGACCCGATCCATTATTTCGTGGACCAGCTCGACATCCGCGGGTGAGCGCACGAACGAAAGCGCGACCAGGTCAACGCCCAGGCTCAGCGCGAACAGCAGATCCTCGATGTCCTTTTCCGACAAGGCCGGGGCCGACACGTTCATCCCGGGCAGCGACATGCCCTTGTTATTGCTGACTGGCCCGCCTTCGGTGACGGTGCAGATCACGTCGTCGCCGTCGATGCCTGTGACGACCAGTCCCACGTTGCCGTCGTCGACCAGAACCCGGTCACCGACCGTCGCGTCCTGGGCCAACCTCTTGTAGGTGGTCGACACCCGGTCGTGGCTGCCTTCGCAGTCGGCCACGGTGATCCGCACCGTTTCGCCGTCGGCCCAGTAGGTCGGCCCGGTCGCGAAGCGGCCCAGCCTGATTTTCGGGCCCTGCAGATCGGCGAGCACGCCGACCGCGCGGCCGGTGGTGTCAGAGGCGGCCCGCACGCGCTCGTACGAGGCTTTGTGGTCCGCATAGTCGCCGTGACTGAAGTTCATTCGGGCGACATCCATTCCAGCCTCGACCAGAGCCAGAATCATCTCGTCGGACTGGGTTGCAGGGCCAAGGGTGCAGACGATCTTCCCGCGTCTCGTCACGACGACTCAGCATAGTCGCGCTGTCGGTCATCGGGGTGACTCGAGGGCGGCGGCGCGCTTGGCCATCCGGAAATGCGCGGCCGGCTACCCACCCGACACCGACGGGATCAACGGAAAGCCGGGAAGATTACGCAGAACCGTCCAGGCGGCCGCCGCGGCGACGATCGTCAGCAATGCCGGTATCGGCAGCGCCGATTTGCCGTAGCGGCGACGGATCAAGACCCAGCCGAGCAGCATCGGGATGCCGATCAGCAGGAAGATGTTGTCGTTGATGCTGGCCGCCAAGTTGCCGTGCAGCAGGTCATGGGTCATGCGGAGACCACCACAGAAGGGGCAGTTCCAGCCCGTGAACAACTTGAACGGGCAGAAGGGATAGGCCGAGTTGGTGTCGTGCGGATCAACCAGCCCGACGTAGCCAAGTGCCCCGGCCAGCAACACACTCGAACCGGCCGCGGCGTAAGCGCGATGCCGATGCGGGCCGTGCCGTGTCGGATCGGTCACATTTTCAGCATGCCAGCTACTGCGGCTTAAGGCTCCTGCGCCGACCCCAGCGGCGACGCGTTGTCCGGTCCTCTTCCTCCGGCGAAACCTCCGCGTCGGGGCTCTCGGGATCTTCGGGGTGCTCGGGATCTTCGGCAACGTCCGCCTCGGCCTCGGCTGCCGGCTCGTCGGCCTCCGGCTCTTCGGCGGCTTCCGGCTCTTCGACGTCCCCGACTTCGAGCGGTTCGGCGGCTACCGGCTCTTCGGCAGCTTCTGCTTCCGGCTGCGGCTCGGGCTCTTCTTCGTCAACGTAATGCTTGCCACGCAGGCTCTCGGGGTCCTCACGGCCCTTGGGCGCCACCATGAAGTAGACGACGGCCCCGATGAACACGAAAGTCGATGTGAACGAGTTGATCCGGATTCCGGCGATATGCGTGGCGGTGTCGTCGCGCAGCAGCTCAACGCAGAAGCGCCCGACGCAGTAGCCCGCAACGTAGAGCGCAAACAGTCGCCCGTGGCCCAGCTTGAACCGTCGGTCAATGTAGAGCAGCATGACGAATACCAGGACGTTCCAGATCAATTCGTACAGGAACGTCGGTTGCACGACAGCCGCTACTTGCCCGGTGGAGATACCGTCGAGCGAATGCGGATCGATGTAACCCGACGGATCCCGCCGGTAGAAAATCTCCAGTCCCCACGGCGACGTGGTTTCCCGGCCGTAAAGCTCTTGGTTGAAATAATTTCCGACGCGGCCGATGGCCTGCGCCAGCACCAGTCCCGGAGCGAGCGCGTCGCCGAAGGCCGGCAACGGAATTCCGGCGCGACGGCAGCCTATCCACGCCCCGACGCCACCCAGGGCTACCGCGCCCCAGATGCCCAGACCGCCATCCCAGATCCGCGCCGCCGCGGCGAAACCCGCGCCACCCGGACCCCAGTACGTCTGCCAGTCGGTGGCCAGGTGATAAAGCCTGCCGCCGACCAAACCGAAAGGCACCGCCCACAGAGCGATGTCGTAGATGACGCCGCGCTCGCCGCCCCGCGCGGCCCAGCGCCGGTCGCCGATGAACAGTGCGGCCAGAATGCCGACGATGATGCACAGCGCGTAGGCGCGAATCGGGATGGATCCGATATACGGCAGGGGCCCGAGGTACCAGACACCCTGTGGAGGGCTGGGAAAATAAGTGGGCACCATGATCATGACGCGGACACCCCTTGGCGCACCCCAGTCGCAAGTTCTTCGGTCAGCGCGCGCAAGGCCGGCAAGCCGTCACCGAGCGCCGAGACCAACGCCGAGCCGACGATGACGCCGTCGGCGTAGCCGCCGATCTGCGCGGCCTGCTCCCGCGACCGCACGCCCAGACCGACGCCGACGGGTATGTCCGACAGCGCCTTCACCCGGCCGACCAGTTCGGGGGCGGCATTGGACACCGCATCGCGCGCCCCGGTGACACCCATCGTCGACGCCGCGTAGACGAATCCACGCGACGCGTCGACGGTGGTCGCCAACCTTTCGGGCGTCGATGACGGCGCCACCAGGAATATCCGGTCCAACCGGTGTTCCTCGGATGCCACCAGCCACTGCTGAGCTTCATCGGGGATGAGGTCGGGAGTTATCAGCCCGTAGCCGCCGGCCGATGCCAGATCCCGCGCGAACGCGTCTACCCCGTAGCGCAGCACCGGATTCCAGTACGTCATCACCACGGCGCTGCCACCGGCCGCGGTGATCGCCTCGACCGCGGCCAGCGTGTCGCGGACTCGCACTCCCCCGCGCAGCGCGACCTCGGTGGCCTTGGCGATGGTCGGGCCGTCCATCCCCGGGTCTGAATACGGGACACCGACTTCGACGATGTCGCAACCGGATTCGACGAGCGCAACCATCCCCGCTACCGACGCCGGCACGTCGGGATAGCCGGTGGGCAGATAGCCGATCAGCGCCGCGCGGTCGTCCTTGCGGCAGGCTTCAAATATCGGTCCGAGCCTGCTCATGGCTTGTCCGGTTGCCCGGGGCCGAGCAGGCCGAACCACTTCGCCGCCGTCTCGACGTCCTTGTCGCCGCGGCCCGACAGATTCACCACGATCACCGCGCCCCTTCCGAGCTCGTTGCCCAGCTTGAGGGCGCCGGCGACGGCATGCGCGGACTCGATGGCCGGGATGATGCCTTCGGTGCGGCAGAGCAGACCGAACGCCGCCATGGCCTCGGCGTCGGTGATGGGCTGGTAGTCGGCCCGTCCGGTTTCCTTGAGCCACGCATGCTCGGGTCCAACCCCCGGATAGTCCAGACCCGCTGAGATCGAATGGGATTCGATGGTCTGGCCATCCTCATCCTGGAGCAGGTAGGAGAACGATCCCTGGAACGCGCCGGGCGAACCACCGGCGAATGTCGCTGCATGCCTGCCGGTTTCGACACCGTCGCCCGCCGCCTCGTACCCAACCAGTCGCACGCCGGGGTCATCGAGGAACGCGTGGAAGATGCCGATGGCGTTGGATCCTCCGCCGACACACGCCACCACCGCGTCGGGTAACCGGCCCGCCTGCGTCTGGATCTGTACGCGCGTCTCCAGGCCGATGATTCGTTGAAAGTCACGCACCATGGTCGGGAATGGGTGCGGTCCCGCCGCGGTACCGAAGCAGTAGTACGTGTTGTCGGCGTTGGTAACCCAATCCCGGAACGCCTCGTTGATGGCGTCCTTGAGCGTTTTCGAGCCGCTTTCCACCGAAACGACCTCGGCGCCCAGCAGTCGCATCCGTGCGACGTTGAGCGCTTGGCGCGCGGTGTCCACGGCACCCATGTAGATCACACAATCCAGGCCGAGCAACGCGCACGCGGTCGCGGTCGCCACCCCGTGCTGACCGGCGCCCGTCTCGGCGATCACCCGCTTTTTGCCCATTCGCTTGGCGAGCAGGGCCTGACCGAGCACATTGTTGATCTTGTGAGAACCGGTGTGGTTCAGGTCTTCTCGCTTCAGGAAGATCCGCGCCGACCCCGCGTGCTCGCTGAGCCGGGCAGCCTCGTACAGCGGCGACGGCCGGCCAGAATAATGCTCCTGCAAGTCATCCAGGGTATCCAGGAAGTCCTGATTGACGCGTTCCTTCTCGTAGGCGGCGGTGACCTCCTCGATGACCGCCATCAGCGCCTCCGCGACATAGCGCCCCCCGTACACGCCGAAATGACCGCCCGAGTCGGGGTCGTGACGCGTGGGTTCGGCGATGGCCGCACTGGAAAGCGGAAGATGCCGTGCGGGTTGCGGAGAAGAGAGTTCTGCCATCACCAATGCTCAACGCGTGGAAGAGTCATCTGGTTCAACGTTTCGGCGGTCTTCACCGACTAGCGAGCCGGTTTCGGGCACGACGGATGGGTGCCCGCGGTCACCAGGTCGGCAACCGCCGAGCGTGGGTCGCCGCTCTTGACCAGGCCTTCACCCACTAGGACCGCATCGGCGCCCGCGCCGGCGTACGCCAACAGGTCGGCGGTGCCGCGCACGCCGGATTCGGCGATCCGGATCACGTTGCTGGGCAGCCCGGGAGCGATGCGCGCGAAGCAATCCCGGTCCACCTTGAGCGTCGTCAGATCGCGGGCGTTGACGCCAATGACCGTGGCGCCGGCCTTCAATGCCCGGTCGGCTTCCTGTTCGGTGTGTACCTCGACGAGCGCCGTCATGCCGAGCGACTCGGTGCGGTCCAGCATCGACGCCAACGCCGACTGATCTAGCGCTGCAACGATAAGCAACAACATGTCGGCGCCGTGCGCGCGCGCCTCGTGAATCTGATATGGCTGCACCACAAAGTCTTTGCGCAATATCGGCACCGAAACAGCGGCGCGCACCGCGTCAAGGTCGTCGAGCGAGCCGCAAAAACGTCGCTCCTCGGTCAGCACGCTGATTATCCGCGCGCCGCCGTCTTCGTAGGCGCGGGCCAGCTTCGCTGGGTCGGCAATGGTGGCCAAGGAACCCGCCGACGGGCTGGCGCGCTTGACCTCGGCGATGACGCCGATTCCGGGCTCGCGCAGTGCGGCCATCACGTCCAGTGACGGGGGCGCCGCCGCGGCGGCCGCTTTGATTTCGGAAAGGCTGACGCGGGCCTCGCGCGTGGCAACGTCGGCCCTGACTCCCTCAAGAATGGAGTCGAGCACGTTTGCCGGGCTCATGCCTGTCGTTCCTCTCGCACTGTCACTCTGCACCGCCACCGTCAACGAGCCGCTTGCAGCCGGTTCCGCTGACGTCCATGAAGGGTAGCGACCGTATGCTCACGGTGCTTCACCGACCCTCAGTGTCAGACTCGCGGGGCCGATCCGTCGGGTCTCGGCCCTCGTCAAGGGCGTCCCAAATCATCCGTTCAGACATATCCGGCGTCTCCGTGGTCGCCGGCGTCGCCTGGTCCGCGTCGTCGCCGCGGGCGATCGAACGCCGGGCGCCGGGCGCCACGTATTTCGTCGCCGCCGCCCGGTCTGAGCTAGACGTGCCGGACCTGGAAGCCGAGCGCAGCAGCAGGACGGCGGCCGCCAACGTGCACACCGCGGCGCCTACCGCGACACCCGCTCCCCAATAGCGCCGCTCCGTCCCCACCAGCGACACAAGCGAAACGTGCGCCAGCTCGGTTCCGCGCAGCGCCACGTCCGGCAGCGTCCACAGGCTGACACCGAGATAGCCGACGGCGAGACTGGCCGCTGCCAGCAGCCCCGCCAGCGCCCGCAGCGGCCAGCCGCGCACCGCCAGCGCGGCCACCGCCGTGGCCAGCATGAGCAGCGCCAGCGGCAGCAGTGCCGTCGACCACGTCGCGCCGGACAGCATCACCTCGGTGGGCGGACCCAGCCCGTCGAACGACCGGATCACCACCCAAGGCAGCCGCGACGCCCCCCACAGCGCTCCGGCGCCGACCACCAGCAGCAGCTGGGCGATCCGCGTCGTCACCGGGCGTCCGGGGGGCCCAGCGTCTCCGCCGCCGCGATGGCATTCAGCACGGCCCGGGCCTTGTTGCTGGCTTCTTTGTGTTCGTAGGGCCCGTTGGAGTCGGCCACCACCCCGCCGCCGGCCTGCACGTAGGCGGTGCCGTCGCGCATCAGCGCGGTGCGGATGGCGATCGCGAAGTCGGCGTTGCCGGCGAAGTCCAGGTAGCCGACCACGCCGCCGTAGAGGCCGCGGCGCGTCTTCTCCACCTCTTCGATCAGCTCCATGGCCCGCACTTTCGGGGCGCCCGACAACGTGCCGGCCGGGAAGCAGGCCGTCACCGCGTCCAGGGCGGTGCGGCCCTCGGCCAGCATGCCGATCACCGTGGACACCAGGTGCATCACGTGGCTGTAGCGCTCGATGTGGCTGTAGTCCTCGACGCGCACGGTGCCGGGCGTACAGACCCGGCCGAGGTCGTTGCGGCCTAGGTCGACCAGCATCAGGTGCTCGGCTCGCTCTTTTTCGTCGGCCAGCAGCTCCTTTTCCAGCAGCTGATCCTCTTCCTCGTTCTCACCACGCCACCGGGTGCCGGCGATCGGATGCGTCCGCGCCCAGCCGTCGTTGACGGTGACGAGCGCTTCCGGACTGGATCCGACGATCGAAAAGTCGGTTTCCCCTTGGGCATTCGGCACATGTATCAGATACATGTACGGGCTGGGATTGGTGACCCGCAGGATGCGGTACACCTCGAACGGGTCGACATCGGTATCCATCTCGAAGCGCTGCGACGGCACCACCTGGAAGGCTTCCCCGGCCATGATCTGCTCGACGAGGTGGTCGACGATCACGCCGTATTCCTCGACGGTGCGCTGCGCGCGCGGCCGCGGCTCGGGCCTGCTGAACGTCGCAACCGTCGACGGCAGCGGCTGGCTCAGTGCCGCGGTCATCACGTCCAGCCGCGCGACCGCGTCGTCGTAGGCGCCGTCGACGCGTTCGTTGGTGCCGTTCCAGTTCACCGCGTTGGCGATCAGCGTGATGGTGCCCTCGTGGTGGTCGACCGCCGCGATGTCGGTGGCCAGCAACAGCAACATGTCGGGCAGCTTCAGGTCGTCGACGACCAATTCGGGCAGCCGCTCCAGGCGTCGTACCAGGTCGTAGGAAAAGAAGCCGACCATGCCGGCGGACAGCGGCGGAAGCCCCGGTGCGGTCCCGGTGGCCAGCAGCTCCAGGGTGGCGCGCAGTGCATCCAGCGGGTCGCCTCCGGTGGGCGCGTCCTTGGGCGCCCCACCCAGCCACACCGCCTCACCGTCGCGCACGGTCAAGGCGGACGGCGCGCCCGCGCCGATGAATGACCACCGCGACCACGAGCGGCCGTTCTCGGCGGACTCGAGCAGGAACGTTCCCGGGCGATTCGCGGCCATTTTGCGATAGGCCGACAGCGGTGTCTCGCTGTCGGCCAAGACCTTGCGAGTCACCGGCACCACTCGGTATTGGGAGGCCAGCGCGTGGAAGTCCGCCCGTGACGTGGTTGCGGCGAGGTCGGCGTGCACCGAACCATCCTCGCAGATAGGCGGATCGGGCCCGACCAGCGCGGCCCGCGAGCGTAACGGCACCGCGAATCTCCGCACGCATTTTCGCGGTGGGGATACGCTCGGCGACGGCTTGGGCCGCCTGACGACGACGCAGGCCATGGTGGCCTGCTGAGGAGTCGGGCAATCGGGCCGCCTGACGACGACGCAGGCCATGGTGGCCTGCTGAGGAGTCGGGCAATTGGGCGTAGCCTGACGGCCATGAAACCTGGTGACACCGTGGCCGACTTCGAACTGCCCGATCAGACCGGAACCCCACGCAAGCTCAGCGAGCTGCTCGCAAGCGGGCCCGTCGTCCTGTTCTTCTATCCGGCCGCGATGACGCCCGGCTGCACGAAGGAGGCCTGCCACTTCCGCGACCTGGCTTCGGAGTTTGCCGCGGTCGGGGCCAACCGGGTCGGCATCAGCACCGACCCCGTCGAAAAGCAGGCCAAGTTCGCCGATACGCGTAGCTTCGACTACCCGTTGCTGTCGGACACCGCAGGCACCGTCGCGACGCAATTCGGCGTCAAGCGCGGGCTGCTCGGCAAATTGATGCCGGTCAAACGCACGACCTTTGTCATCGACACCGACCATCGGGTGCTCGACGTGATCTCCAGCGAAGTCAGCATGGACACGCACGCCGACAAAGCGTTGGCGACGCTGCGGGCGCACTCCGCCTGACGCACCCTCGTGTGGCGCGAACAGACACAGAATCGCCCTGAATCGTCGGATTTGGGGCGATTCTGTGTCTGCTCGCGGTGACGGCGAGGCCGCCTCAGTAGCATGCTCGACATGCCGCAAAGCGATGGCCTGCAAGAAGGACACGTGTTTGCCGGATACACCATCGTCAGACGGTTGGGGGCCGGTGGGATGGGTCAGGTGTATCTGGCGCAGCATCCGCGGCTCCCGCGCCGCGATGCCCTCAAGGTTCTGCCCCGCGAGCTGACCGGGAACGACGAGTTCCGCCAGCGCTTCAACCGAGAGGCCGACCTCGCCGCCGGCCTGTACAACGAGCACACCGTCGGCATCCACGACCGCGGCGAATACGAAGGGCAACTGTGGATCTCGATGGACTACGTCGAGGGCACCGACGCCGCCAAACTGCTGCGCGATCAGTACCCGACGGGGATGCCCAAAGCCGATGTCGTCGCGATCGTTTCGGCCGTGGCCGACGCGCTCGACTACGCCCACTCACGCGGACTGTTGCACCGTGACGTCAAACCCGCCAACATTCTGCTGGGAGATACCAGCCCGCGGCGACGGGTCCTGCTCGCCGATTTCGGCATCGCCCGCGAGTTGGGCGATATCAGCGGCCTGACGGCGACCAACATGCTAGTGGGTACCACCGCGTACTGCGCGCCCGAGCAGCTGCAGGGTGCCGATCTCGACGGGCGAGCCGACCAGTACGCGCTCGCCTGCACGGCGTTCAACCTGCTGACCGGCTCCGCTCCCTTTCAGCATTCCAATCCGGCGGTCGTCATCACCCAGCACCTGTCCGCTCCACCGCCGCACATCAGCGAGCGCCGACCCGAATTGGCAGGCCTCGACGGCGCCTTCGCCAAAGCCCTGGCCAAAAGCCCGGCCGACCGCTACGCGACCTGCGCGGACTTCGCGGCGGCGCTGGGTAGCCAGCTGGATACCGCGCCGGCAGAGGTCGCGGGTCGCACGGAAGTCATCGCGGCGCCAACCGAAGTGATCGCCGCGCCTCCGCCGAAGGCCCGCAGCGGCGGGCGGCGAACGGCTACGGCAATCGGGGCGGTCGTCGCCGTCGCCTTGGCCGGCGTGGCGATATTCGTCGGCGTCCACATGTTCGGCACCAAATCCAAGCACCCGGCAGCCAAGTCCCAGTCGGCTTCGGTGGCTTCCCCCAGCGGTGCGGCGGCGCCGGCGATCACGCTATCCAGCCAGGTCACCGATCAATCCGGCGTGCTCGGGCCCCTGGAGCGCGACGCGGTGAACAGAGCGGTCACCAAGCTGTACAACCTGCGCGGCACCCGGCTCTGGGTGCTCTACGTCAACACATTCGGTGGCATCAAACCATCTGTATGGGCAACAAACGTCATGCACGCCAACAGCTTTACCGATGCCGACGCCCTCCTAGCCATCGCCACCGACGAACCGGCCTACTCCTTCCGGGTGCCGGGGGGATCACGGCGGGAACGTCCATCGACGTCGAAGCCATTCGCCGCGACCACATTCAGCCGGCGATCTCCCATCGGGAATGGACTCGTGCCGCGATCGCCGCGGCCAACGGATTGGACCTTTGACCAGCCAGCGTTCGGCTAGTTCTCCGGCTGCAGGAGCAAATCCGCATCGAAGCAACTGTGGTCGCCGGTGTGGCAGGCGGCGCCAACCTGGTCAACCGTCAACAGCACGGCATCGCCATCGCAATCGAGCCGGACCGAATGGACATACTGGGTGTGCCCTGACGTCGCGCCTTTGATCCACTGTTCGCTGCGGGATCGCGAATAATACGTCGCCTCACGCGTTTCCAGGGTGCGCGCCAGGGCGTCGTCGTCCATCCAGGCGACCATCAGCACAGCACCGGTACTGCGCTCCTGCACGATGGCGGTGAACAACCCTTCGGCGTTGCGCTTGAGCCGGGCGGCGATATTGGGATCCAGGGTGCTCATCGCCCGGTGATCCTGACCGTGATTTTCTCCGCGGCCATCGCGGCCTTGACCTGCCCGATGGTGAGCTCGCCGAAGTGGAAGACGCTGGCCGCCAATACCGCATCGGCGCCGGCGGCAACCGCGGGCGCGAAGTGTTCGACCGCGCCGGCGCCGCCGCTGGCGATCACCGGCACCGTGACCGCGGCGCGCACCGCGCGCAGCATCGCCAGGTCGAACCCCGCTTTGGTACCGTCGGCGTCCATCGAGTTCAGCAGGATCTCCCCCACGCCCAGTTCGGCGCCGCGGGCGGCCCACTCGACGGCGTCGATCCCGGTGCCGCGACGGCCGCCGTGCGTGGTGACCTCCCAGCCCGACGGCGTCGGCGCCGACCCGTCAGGCACCGTGCGGGCGTCGACGGACAACACAATGCACTGGGAACCGAATTGTGTTGCCATCTCGGCCAATAGGTCCGGGCGGGCGATGGCGGCGGTGTTCACCGAAACCTTGTCGGCCCCCGCGCGCAGCAGGATGTCGACATCGGCCACGGTGCGTACCCCGCCGCCGACCGTCAGCGGAATGAACACCTGCTCTGCGGTGCGGCGCACCACATCCAGCATGGTGGCCCTGCCCGACGAAGACGCGGTCACGTCGAGAAAGGTCAGCTCGTCGGCGCCCTCGGCGTCGTAGGCGGCGGCGAGCTCCACGGGATCACCCGCGTCACGCAGGTTCGCGAAATTGACACCCTTGACCACCCGGCCGTCGTCGACGTCCAGGCACGGGATCACCCGTACAGCAAGAGCGTTACCGGCATACATGTCAGTAATCCTCCGGTTTTCCGGTGCTGTGCAGGATCCGCAGGATTTCGAGATACGCGCCGGGTGGTCCGGCGAGCACGGAACGCGACTCGGGAGTCCACGGTTCGCCCGCGGTGTCGGTGACGACGCCGCCCGCCGCCCGTACCAGCGCGACGCCGGCCGCATGATCCCACACGTGGCCACCGAAACTGACTGCCCCGCCGATGATTCCGTCGGCGACAAAGGCGAGGTCCATGCCGGTGGAGCCGTGCATCCGTAGCCGCGACGAGACCCGGCTGAGCTTCTCCAGAACGTCGATCCGATAGCGTCCGGGGAATCGGCCGCGCGAGTCCGCGTTGAAGGTGCCGACGCCGATGAGGGCCTCGGACAGCTCGGTGTGCGGCAGCATCGGCTGCGGGATACCGTTCCTCAGCAACGGCCCGCCCGCGACGGCGGTGTAGCGCTGGTCGGTGAACGGCAACCAGGTCAGACCGGCCACCGGATCGCCGTCGTGCAGCAGGCCCAGCAGAATCGCGGCCATCGGCGAGCCCGCGGCATAGTTGAACGTGCCGTCGATCGGGTCCAGCACCCACACCCATGGCGAGTCGACGGCCGCGCCGCCGAATTCTTCGCCGTGCACCCCGATTCCGGTCGCCTCTTCCAGCGCGGCGACGACCTGGCGCTCGATCGCAAGATCGACTTCGGTGGCGAAGTCGTTGCCCAGTTTGAGGACGGCCGAATCGGCACGGTGGCCCGCCAGGAAGGACGGCACCGCCGCGTCCAGGATTCCCGATGCAGTCTCAACTAGCGCGTCCAGATCCATTGCGGCTATTCCCTGACCGCGTCCAGCGCCTGCGGCAGCGTGAACCGTCCGGCGTAGAGCGCCTTGCCCACGATGGCACCCTCGACCCCGCGGCCAGTGAGCGTGGCGATGGCGCGCAGGTCATCCAGGCTGGACACCCCGCCGGACGCGATGACCGGTGCATCAGTGCGGTCGGTGACTTGCGCCAGCAGCTCGAGGTTGGGGCCGCCCAGCGTCCCGTCCTTGGTGACATCGGTGACGACGAACCGCGAACACCCTTCGCTGTCAAGGCGTTCCAGCACACCCCACAGGTCGCCGCCGTCGGTTTCCCAGCCGCGGCCCCGCAAGCGGTGCTCGCCGTCAACAATCTGCACGTCCAGGCCGACCGCGACCTTGTCACCATGTTCGGCCATCGCCCGCGCACACCACTCCGGGTTCTCCAGAGCCGCCGTACCCAGGTTGACGCGGGCGCAGCCGGTGGCCAGCGCCGCTGTGAGGGAGTCGTCGTCGCGGATCCCGCCGGACAACTCCACCTGCACGTCGAGCTTGCCGACGACCTCGGCCAGCAATTCGCGGTTGGAGCCGCGGCCGAACGCCGCGTCCAGGTCAACCAGGTGGATCCAGTCGGCCCCGTCGCGCTGCCAGGTCAGCGCGGCGTCCAGTGCCGAGCCGTATTCGGTTTCGCTACCGGCCTTGCCCTGCACCAGGCGCACGGCACGGCCGTCGACGACGTCGACGGCGGGTAACAAGATCAGCACGCGTTCTCCTCCTGCGGCCGCCGCGAGACTGTCACTACCGACGCCTCTTCTCGGCGTTTGTGTAGTGGAATGCAGTTTCGCGGGGTGGTTGGGGTGGTCATAGTGCCTCGACCCAATTGCTCAGTACCGCCGCGCCTGCGTCGCCGCTCTTCTCCGGGTGGAATTGCGTTGCGGCCAGCGGCCCATCCTCCACCGCGGCCAGAAACGGCACATTGTGGGTGGCCCGCGTCAGCAACGCCCCCGGCGAGCCCTCCCATCGCTGCGCGGCATAGGAGTGCACGAAATAGAAACGCGTGCCGGCGTCCAGTCCCTTGAACAGCGTGCTGCCCGGCGCGGGATCCACCACGTTCCAGCCCATGTGCGGCACCACCGGGGCGTCCAACCGGGTGACGGCGCCGGGCCACTGCCCGCACCCTGTGGTCTCCACGCCGAACTCGACACCGCGCGCGAACAGAATCTGCATGCCGACGCAAACCCCCAGCACCGGGCGCCCGGCGGCGACGCGGTCGGCGATGATCCGCTCCCCCGCGATTTTCCGCAGCCCGGTCATGCACGCCTCGAATGCGCCGACGCCCGGCACCACCAGGCCGTCGGCGGCCAGCGCGGCCTCGGCGTCGGCGGTCACTTCGACCGACGCCCCGACCCGCTGCAGCGCACGCTGCGCCGAACGTAAGTTGCCCGAGCCGTAATCGAGCACCACCACCGATTTCGCTGTCACAAAACGCCTTTAGTGGACGGCACTCCCGATACCCGGGGGTCGGGCTCGACGGCCTGACGCAACGCGCGGGCCACCGCCTTGTACTGCGCCTCGGTGATGTGGTGTGGGTCGCGCCCGTACAGCACGCGCACGTGCAGAGCGATGCGGGCGTTGGCCGCCAGCGATTCGAACACATGCTGGTTGATGACGGTGTGGTAGGGCACCGAACTTCCGGCAATGGTTGTGTGCCGCAGATGATCCGGCTCGCCGGTGCACACGCAATACGGCCGGCCGGACACATCGACCACGGCGTGCGCGAGCGTCTCGTCCATCGGGATGAAGGCATCGCCGAAGCGGCGGATGCCCTTCTTGTCGCCGAGGGCCTCGCGGAGCGCCTGGCCCAGCGCGATGGCGGTGTCCTCAATGGTGTGGTGCCCCTCGATTTCGACGTCGCCCTTGGTGCGCACGTTCAGGTCGAAGCTGGCATGACTGCCGAGCGCCGTCAGCATGTGGTCGTAGAACGGGACGCCGGTGTCGACGTGCACCTGCCCGGTGCCATCGAGATCCAGCTCGATGAGGATGTCGGATTCCTTGGTGGTGCGCTCGATGCGCGCGCGACGAGACAGGATGGCGGTCACGAGGCTCCTACGGGGGTGACGGGGGCAAGTTCGGTGGCAGCGATCTGCACGCTCGCTTTGAGGAACGCCTCGTTCTCGTCAGCCAGGCCGGTGGTGGCGCGCAGGTAGCCGGGAATCCCGACGTCGCGGATCAGGACGCCGGCGTCTAGGTAACGTTGCCACGCGGCGGGCGCGTCGGCGAAGTGTCCGAACAGTACGAAGTTCGCGTCGCTGGGGATTACCCGAAACCCCATGCCGCTCAGCGCCGTTGATACCCGTTCGCGTTCGGCGATCAGCGTGGCAACGGAGCCCAAGGTGTCGTCGGCGTGCCGCAGCGCGGCCCGGGCGGCGGCCTGCGTGACCGACGACAGGTGATACGGCAGCCGGACCAGCAGCAACGCGTCAACCAGCGCCGGCGTGGCGACCAGGTATCCGAGCCTGCCGCCCGCGAACGCAAACGCCTTGCTCATGGTTCTGGTAACAACGAGGCGGGTCGGGTATTCCTCGACCAACGTCACCGCGCTGGGCTGCGAGGAAAACTCGCCGTAGGCCTCGTCGACGATCAATATCCCCGGCACCACGTCCAGCAGCCTGCGTAGATCCGCGAGCGAAACGCTCTGCCCGGATGGGTTGTTGGGGCTGGCGATGAACACCACATCGGGTCGGCGCTCGGCGACGGCGGCGACGGCGGCGTCCAGGTCCAGGCCGAAATCGTCGGCGCGGGCCGCCTCGAGCCACTCGGTGCGGGTGCCGTCGGAGATGATCGGGTGCATCGAGTACGACGGCACGAAGCCGATCGCGCTGCGGCCTGGGCCGCCGAACGCCTGCAGGAGCTGTTGCAGAATCTCGTTGGAACCATTGGCGGCCCAGACGTTTTCGACACCGACCCGCGCCCCGGTCTGCGCGCCTAGATAGGCGGCGAGGTCCGTGCGCAGCGCCACCGCGTCACGGTCGGGGTACCGGTGCAGGTCGACGGCGGCTCCCCGAACCGACCGTACGACGTCGTCGACCAGAGCCGGCGTGGGCGGGTGTGGGTTCTCGTTGGTGTTCAGCCGCACCGGAACGGCCAACTGCGGTGCGCCGTAAGGGGATTTGCCGCGCAGGTCGTCGCGCAGCGGCAGGTCGTCCAGCGTGGGCTTGTTCATCGTTCGAACCTCCGCCGCACTGCCTCGCCGTGTGCGGGCAGGTCTTCGGCCTTGGCAAGCGTGATCACGTGTCCGGCGACGTCTTTGAGCGCGGCCTCGGTGTAGTCGACGACGTGGATGCCGCGCAGGAACGTCTGCACCGACAGGCCGCTGGAGTGCCGGGCACTGCCCGCGGTGGGCAGCACGTGGTTGGACCCGGCGCAGTAGTCGCCGAGGCTGACCGGCGAGTACGGACCCACGAAAATCGCTCCGGCCGAACGGATTTGACCGGCCACCCGGGCGGCGTCGGCGGTTTGGATCTCCAGGTGTTCGGCAGCGTAGGCGTTGACGACCTTGATCCCGGCATCCAGGTCGTCAACCAGGATGATCGCCGATTGGGCTCCGCACAGCGCGGTCGTCACGCGGGCGGCGTGCACCGTGGTCTGCAGCTGGGCCGCAACTTCGCTGTCGACGGCGTCGGCCAGGTCCAGGCTCGGGGTCACCAGCACGCTGGCGGCCATCTCGTCGTGCTCGGCCTGGCTGATCAGGTCCGCGGCCACGTGCGCCGGGCCGGCGGTGTGATCGGCCAGGATGGCGATCTCGGTGGGGCCGGCTTCGGCGTCGATGCCCACCTGGGAGCGGCACAGCCGCTTGGCGGCGGTGACGTAAATGTTGCCGGGCCCGGTGATCATGTCGACGGGCGCCAGCTCCTGACCGTCGATGTCGGTGCCGCCATAGGCCAGCAGGGCCACCGCCTGCGCCCCGCCCACAGCCCACACCTCGTCGACACCGAGCAGCCTGGCCGCGGCCAGGATCGTCGGATGCGGCTGTCCATCAAAATCCGCCTGCGGCGGGCTGGCCACCACCAGCGACGCGACGCCGGCCGCCTGCGCGGGCACCACGTTCATCACCACGCTGGACGGATACACAGCGTTGCCGCCGGGCACGTACAGCCCTACTCGCTCGACGGGAACCCACCGCTCGGTGACGGTCGCGCCCGGGCCGAGCGTGGTGGTCACGTCGGTGCGGCGCTGGTCAGCGTGCACGGCGCGGGTCCGCTCGATCATCGCCTGCAGCGCGGCGCGGACGTCGGGGTCCAGCCCGGCCAGCGCGGCGTCCAGCGCGGCGTCGGGCACCCGGACGGTCGGGGGCCGCACGCCGTCGAACGACGCGCCGTACTCCAGGGCCGCCTCGGCCCCACGCTCCGCGACGGCCTGAACGATGGGCCGCACGGTGGCCAGCATCGATTCCACGTCGGCGCCACCGCGCGGCAGGGCGGCCCGAAGCCGGGCAGCCGTCAGCTCCGTGCCCCGCAAATCGATGCGGGCCAGCAAGGGCAGCGAGGTGGTCACAGCACCCATTGTCCCAGAGCAGCTCAACTAATTATTCGACCGGTACAGTGCGGCTCATGTCTAGGAAGAACCACCCCAACAATGCGCCGGGCGTCCCGATGGTTTTCCCGGTCTGGTTCGAGAATCTTCAAGTCAAATACCTCAACCGGGCCGTCAAACCGATCGCCCGCTACCTGCCCGGTACCGCGACTATCACGCATACCGGCCGCACCTCCGGCAAGCCCTACGAGACCATCGTGACCGCGTACCGCAGGGGAAACGTGCTGGCCATTGCGCTAGCCCACGGCAAGACGAACTGGGTCAAGAATGTGTTGGCCGCCGGCGAGGCCGACGTGCGCTTCGGCAGCCGCGAGGTGCACCTCGTCAACACGCGGATTCTGCCGGCGGGCGCTGACCCCGAAGGCCTGCCGTTGATGGCTCGGCTCCAGGTGGGCCGCATGGGGGTGTTCGTCGGCGATATCGCTCAATAATACGAGCGCGCATCCGGTCGGCCGCCTCACCGCGACAGCCGGGCCGGGCCTCAGGCCCTGGTGAAGACCGTTTTCCCGGTCATCGTCGGCCACACCGACGGGGCGTCTTCCCAGTCGACGACGCGGTCGACGGCCGGCGATAGGTCGCATCCGGCCAGCAGTTCCAGGACCCGCGGAATCGCGGCCCGGGCATTGACCCGGCCGGTCACGAACCGCACGCCGCGGGTGTACATGGGCAGCAACGGCATCTCGACCGAGGGTTGGTAGTAGATCCCGGTGTCGGTACACACCCCGTCGGGCCAGGTTGCCCGCAGCGTGGCGGCCAGCGACGACGGGTTGCCCGACGTGTGCACAGTCACCGGGTACGGGTCCCATGACTTGTCCAGCTTCGCCCGATCGTGCACCGTCACACCCAGCTGTTCGGCGGCCGCCAGGCGCCGCGCGTCGGTGTCGACGTAGTCGACGTGGGCTCCCAACGCGGCGGCAAAGGCCGCCGCGTACAGCCCGATCGAGAGCCGGCCCACCACGAGGACGCGGCGATCGGCTGGCTCGAGCTGGGCCAACTCCTCGCTGAACGGTCCGATGGCCCGCCAGCCATCGGGAATGTTGTCCGACAGGGACGCGATCGAGATGGGGTCCACCCCATCGGGGACGCCGATCAGCATCGCGTCTGCGTACGGCACGAGCACCAAATCCGACATGAACCCGCCGCCGTTGAGGCCGGCCAGCGGGCCCAGGCCGTACATCGCCATCAGCGGCACCGATCCGCATGAGCCCGTCGCGCCGCGCCGGCATTCGCGGCAGTCGCCGCAACTGATCTGGAAAGGCACCACCACGCGTTGGCCCGGCCGAACGCCACGCACGCCATCCCCCACCGCCGCGACCTGGAATAACCCTTCATGACCGACGGCGTACCCGGGCGGCAGCGGCGCGTAGCCGTGAGCGACGGCGACATCCAGATCGCAACACGCCACCACTAACGGCCTGACGAGTGCCTGTTCCGGCGCGGTGATCTCCGGTTCAGGCACCTCTTGCCAGCCGTATCGCCCGGCCTCTTCGAACATCAGCTGCCTCATCTCAGCATTCTTGAGCGATCATTCAAGTATTGTCAAGGCCATGCCGAGACCGGACCGCAGCCGCGCAGCGCTGATCGACAAAGCCGCCACCCTGTTCCGGCGTCAGGGCTATGCGGCGACGGGACTCAACCAGATCCTGGGCGCCGCCGGCGTCAAGGCCGGTTCGCTGTATCACCACTTCCCGCAGGGCAAGCAAGAGTTGGCCGCCGCGGTCGTCGACTCCGCCGGAGCGGGCATCGAGCAGCTCCTCCGCAGATTCCTCAGTGGCGGGCGGCCGGTAGCCGACATCGTCGACCGGTGGATCGACCTGCTGGCGGCCGGGCTGGCCGGCGATCAGCGCGACGGCTGCCCGATCGAGCCGATCGCCACCGAATCGGTGAACGCCAGTCCGTTGGTGCGCGCCGCGTCGGCGCGCGCCTTCCAGGGTTGGTGCGCGGCCATCCAGGATCGACTCAGCTCGGAAGGGTGGTCCAACAACGAGGCCGAAGCCGTTGCGATCGCGGTGATCTCGCTGATCGAGGGGGCGCTGATCCTGTCCCGGATCGCGGGCGATGCGGCCGCGCTCAACGCCGCCAAGCCGGCGGCGCGCACGTTGCTGCGCGGTTGAGTGTGCACTGACGGCATTCAGTGTGCGTGTAGGCCTGGATCTGGGCCATTTTCCCGCCCTGGATGCACACGCGAGGGGCGCGACGGGGGACCCGTCAGGCGAACTTCGGCGCGCGCTTGTTCAGGAACGCTTCGATACCCTCGCGGCCGTCGGGACCATTGGCGCACGCCGCGATGGTGCGGCCCTCGATCTCCATCTGCTCCTCCAGGCCATTGCCGAAGCTCACCAGCAGAAGCCTCTTCACGGCCGCGTTGGAAGCCCCCGCCGCGGAAGCCATCTCAGCGGCCAGCGCGTCAGCGCGGGTGGACAGCTCGTCGCCAGGCACGACTTCGGTGACCAATCCCCAGTCCAATGCCTCCGGTGCCGACAGCCGACGGTTCGTGAGCATCAGTTCCTGGGTGCGGCGAACGCCGACGAGTCGCGGCAGGTAGTACGACGAGCTGCCGTCGGGGCTAAGGCCCGCCTTGGTGTAGGCCATGGTGAATGACGCGGACTCGGCGACCAGCACCAGATCCCCGAGGATCGCCAGGCTGAATCCTGCTCCGGCGGCCACGCCGTTGACCGCGGTGATCAGCACGGCGTCCATCCGCGCCAGCGTCGAGATCGCGCGGTGCAGGTCGTCGGCGATGCCCTTCACGAACGGGCCGGCGCCCCGCGGCGACGCCGCCATCGCCTTCAAGTCGCCCCCCGCGCAAAAGAACCGTCCGGCGCCGGTGAGGAGCACGACCTTGGTCTCGGGCACATCGCAGCGCACCGCCGCGTCCGCCAATTCGCGGGCCAACGTGTCGTTGATGCCGTTGGCCGCATCCGGCCGGTTGAGCACGATTCGGGTGACGGGTCCGGCCTGCTCGAACGTGAGGGTCTCGTAAGTAGTCATCGCCTGCGACATTAACCGGGCAACTAGTGATAAACGTTGTCGGGTGAGCGGCACGGTTGACGAGTTCCTCCGGGTGATCGACCTGACCGGGGTCTTCGGTAATGCCCTGCTCGGCGGAATCGTGGCTCGCGAGCAGCGGATGGATCCGATCGGCTTTGTCGCGCTGGCCATTTTGTCGGGGCTGGGCGGCGGCGTCATCCGCGACACCCTGCTGCAGCACGGCCCTCCGGTCGCGCTGACCGACTATCTGTATGTCACGACCGCGCTCGCCGGGGCGGTCGTCGCCTTCCTGACACCGGTGCACGGCCGGGTATGGGGCGCAACATTTCCCGTGGTCGATGCCCTGGCCCTGGGTTGCTGGGCGGCGGCGGGTGCACAGAAAACTCTCGACGTCGGTCTGGGCTGGCTGCCGGCCGTGCTGCTCGGCACCATCACCGCGGTCGGCGGTGGAGCATTGCGGGATCTGACCGTCCGGCAGATCCCGCAGATCTTCGCCGTAAACACGCTCTACGCCACCTGCGCCGTCGCTGCCAGCGCGGTGGTGGTGGTCTTCAACCACTTCGGGCACGCACCCATCGGCACGGTGGTCGCTACCTGCGTCGGTGGGGCGCTGCGCCTGCTGGCGCAGTGGCGCGGCTGGCAGCTGCGGCCTGGACTGCGAACGCCGCCGGAAGAAGCCTGAGCTACATGTCCAACCCGATGTCGAGCACCCGCACCGAGTGGGTCAGCGCCCCGACGGCCAGGAAGTCGACGCCGGTCGCGGCATAGGTCGCCGCGGTCTCGAGGCTCAGCCCGCCGGAGGACTCGAGCAGCACGGCCGGGGCGCGGGAATCGCGGCGCTGCACGGCCATCTGCGTCTGCCACACCGGGAAGTTGTCCAGCAGGACCAGCTCGGGCTTTTCGACCAGCACCTCGTCCAGCTGCTCGAGCGAGTCAACCTCGACCTCGCATGGCAGCCCGGGGGCCGCGTCGCGCACTGCCCGCAATGCGTCGACCACCGATCCCGCGGCTGCGACGTGGTTGTCCTTGATCAACGCGGCATCGCCCAGCCCTAGCCGGTGGTTGACGCCCCCGCCGACGCGCACCGCGTACTTCTGCAGCGCGCGCAGGCCGGGCAGCGTCTTGCGGGTGTCGCGCACCTTGGCGTGCGTGCCTTCGACGGCGTCCACCCACGCGGCCGTCACGGTCGCGATGCCCGACAGGTGGCAGATCAGGTTCAGCATGGTCCGCTCCGCGGTCAGCAAGCCGCGGGTTTCGGCTCGCAACGTCAGCAGCGACTCCCCCGCCTGCAACCGGGCGCCGTCGTCGACGCGGTCGAGCACCTCATAGCCGCCGGCGCCCAGCACCTCGTCGAGCACCAATAGCGCGATGTCGACTCCGGCGATCACGCCGGGTTCGCGGGGCACCATCGACGCCGTCGCCACCGCGCCCGCGGGCACCGTCGCCGACGTGGTGATGTCGGGGCCGTAGCGCAGATCCTCTTCGAGACCGCGCCGAACCACGTCGCGTGCGGCCGACAGCTCGCTGTCGGAGAGCGTCATCATCAGCACACCGCCGCCAGCGCCTCCGCACGCACCGCCTGGTGGTCGTCGTTGAGCCGAACCACGATGCTGCGCGCCTCTTCCGGCAGCGCGACGGGGTAGTCGGCACGGTGGTGGCATCCGCGGCTTTCGGTGCGGGCCAGGGCCGCGGCTGTCATTGCCCGGGCGGTCAGCGCCAACGCCACGTCCTCGAAGCCGCGACGGTCCGTCACGTCGCGAACCCGTGCGGCTGCCAGCGCCTGGGTCAGCCGCCGCAGCCCGGCGGCGTCGCGCACCACCGAGGCGTCGCAGCTCATCGCACGCTGCAGGTCGCGGCGCTTGGGCGCGGTGTGGACGATCGGCTCGGGCGCGCTCGCGCGCGACCAGCCGGCCTCGAGGGCATGAGCGGCCGCGGCCTTGCCGGCGCGACCGCCGACCACCAACCCTTCGAGCAAGCTGTTGGACGCCAACCGATTAGCGCCGTGCATCCCGGTGCGGGCCACCTCGCCCGCCGCGTAGAGCCCGGGCAGTTCGGTCTGGCCGTACACGTCGGTGGCGATGCCGCCGCAGCTGTAGTGCGCTCCCGGAACCACCGGGATCGGTTGCCGTACGGGGTCGATGCCGGCCGCCCGGCACGCGGCGGTGACGGTCGGGAACCGGGCCTCGAAACCGTCTATGCCGCGAGCATCCAGATAGACGCACGCGTCTCCGGTCGCCTTCAACCGCGCGTCGACGGCCCCGGCGACGACGTCGCGCGGCGCCAGGTCGCCCATCGGATGAACGCCGGCGGTCACCGAATCGCCGCTGCGGTCAACCAATATCGCGCCCTCGCCGCGGATCGCCTCGGTGACCAGCGGCCGCCGCCCACCCGTGCGGCCGTCATACAGCATGGTCGGGTGGAATTGAATGAACTCGAGGTCGGTGACGGCGACGCCTGCCCACAGCGCCAGCGCGATCCCGTCACCGGTGGAGCCGCTCGGATTGGTCGTCGCGCTGTAGAGGTGGCCGAGTCCGCCGGAGGCGACGATCACCGAAGGGGCGCTGACGATTCCGTACCCGTCCGGGCCGAGCACCGACACCCCGGTGACGGCCGAGCCGTCATGCAGCACCCGCAAAGCGACGTGGCCGCTGCGGATGTCCAACATCCCGGCGGCATGGTCAAGGGCGCGCTGCACCTCGGCGCCGGTGGCGTCGCCGCCGGCGTGCACGATGCGCCGACGCGAGTGCCCGCCTTCGCGGGTCAGCGCCCACTGGCCTGGGAACGATTCGTCGAATCGGGCTCCAGCGCCGACCAATTCGCTGACGGCACGGTAGCCGTCGGCCACGATCGAGTACACCGCGTCGGGATCGCACAGGCCCGCGCCGGCCGCCAGCGTGTCGGCAACGTGGGCGTCAACCGAATCGTCGTTGTCCGGCAGGACCACCGCGATGCCGCCCTGCGCGTAATGCGTCGCGGTCGCGCCAAACGTCTGGTCTGCTTTGTTGAGGACGACAACGTTGCGCCCGGCCCGGTGCGCGGCCAGCGCGGCGGCCAGTCCGGCGACGCCGGTGCCGATCACGACGACGTCGGCGGTCTGAGTCCAAGAGGGAAAGCCCATCATTCGCCGCCGCCCGGCTGCCCGATTTCGATCATTCGCTGCACACTGCGCCGCCCAGCCGCCGCAACGTCGGCATCCACGTGCACCTCGTCGGCGCCCTCGACCAGGCAGCGCAACAGGGCCGCGGGCGTGATCATCTTCATGTACTTGCACGACGCACGGTCGTTGACCGCGCGGAAGTCGACCTCCGGCGCCGCCTTGCGCAGCTGATACAACATGCCGACCTCGGTGGCGACCAGCACCTCGCGGGCGCGCGTTTCACGGGCCGCGTCGAGCATGCCGCCGGTGGACAAGATCTTAACCCGATCGGACGGAAAGGCGCCCTCGCCGGCCAGGTACAAAGCCGAAGTGGCGCAGCCGCATTCCGGATGCACAAACAGCTCGGCGTCGGGATGCGCATTGGCCTGGTCGGTCAGTTCCTCGCCGTTGATCCCGGCGTGGACGTGGCATTCGCCGGCCCACACGTGCACGTTCTTGCGTCCGGTCATGCGACGGACATGCGCTCCCAGGAATTGGTCCGGGCAGAACAGCACCTCGCGGTCCGGATCGATGGACTCGACCACCTCGACCGCGTTGGAGGACGTGCAACAGACGTCGGTGAGCGCCTTGACCGCCGCCGTGGTGTTCACATAAGACACAACAACCGCGCCGGGATGTTCTTCCTTCCACGCCCGCAATTCGTCGGCGGTGATCGAGTCGGCCAGCGAGCAGCCGGCTCGCTGGTCCGGAATGAGCACGGTCTTGTTCGGGCTGAGGATCTTGGCGGTCTCGGCCATGAAGTGCACACCGCAGAAGACGATGGTGTCTTCGGGCGCCTCGGCGGCGATCCGCGACAGCGCCAGCGAGTCCCCCACGTGGTCGGCCACGTCCTGGATGGCGGGCAGCTGGTAGTTGTGTGCCAGCAGGGTGGCGCCGCGCTGCCGGGCCAGCCGGCGCACCTCGTCGGCCCACTGCTGGTCACCGTCCACACCGGCATAGCCGGTGGGTGAATTCGTGATTCGAGCAACCATATTGTCCGCGGTCGTGTCCATGCGATTTAGCACCGTCACGGCGGTTCCTTTCGGCCCAGAGGTTTTCGACTTATAATCGAAAACATGCCTAATACTAGCACCGCGCATGAAGTGCTCGCGGTCGTGTTCCAGGTTCGGCACGTCTTGGAAGACACCGTGCAGGTTAAAAAGGCCCACCGAACAGAAAAACCGCAGCTGAACGTGCTGTTATGGGAACGTGCGCAGGATCCGCAAAAAGGCGCATGGTCACTGCCCGGCGGACGGCTGCGCAACGACGAGGACATGATCACCTCGGTTCGGCGCCAACTGGCCGAAAAAGTCGACCTGCAAGAGCTGGCGCACCTCGAACAGCTCGCGGTGTTCTCCGAACCCAACCGCCTCCCAGGTATGCGGGTGATCGCCTCAACCTTCCTTGGCCTGGTGCCCTCCCCCGCGACCCCGGAACTGCCGCCGGACACTCGCTGGCATCCGGTGAACTCGCTGCCCCGGATGGCATTCGATCACGGTCCCATGGTGACCCACGCGCAGGCACGACTGGCCGCGAAGATGTCCTACACGAACATTGGATTCGCGCTGGCACCAAAGGAATTCGCCCTCTCAACGCTGCGCGACATCTATGGCGCGGCGCTGGGCTATCAGGTCGACGCGACCAATCTGCAACGCGTGCTGGTCCGTCGCGGCGTCATCACCCAGACCGGCACCATCGCGCAGTCCGGACGCAGCGGCGGGCGCCCGGCGGCGCTCTATCACTTCACCGACTCCCGACTGCGGGTCACCGACGAATTCGCCGCACTGCGACCTCCGGGCCCCGTCGTATAAGTGCTCCAGGTCACCGGAGGCGCCACTTGTGACAGGGCGCACCGGCAATCCAGGATGGACCGGCTCTCATTGTGGGTAAATTGGAGTGTCAACACCGGTGGACTAGCCGCAACGACGCGGCAGCTGCCCGCCGGCCTAGGAGGGGACCCTCATGGTTGAACTCGGCAATTTGGCGAAGACCAGTGGCGCCGAGTGGATCGGCCGGCCTGCGCACGAGGACGTACAGCACAAAGTGCGGCCCCTGCTGCCCACCGATGACCCGTTCTACCAGCCACCCGCCGGGTTCCAGCACGCCGCGCCCGGGACGGTACTGCGCTCGCGCGACGTCGAGGTGGCGTTTCTGGGCCTGATTCCCCAGCCGATCACGGCCACCCAGCTGCTGTACCGGACGACGGACATGCACGGCAACGCCGAGGCGACGGTCACGACGGTCATCGTCCCTGCGGACGTCGCGCCCGGGCAGAGCTGCCCGCTGCTGTCCTACCAGTGCGCCATCGACGCCGTGTCCTCGCGTTGTTTTCCGTCCTACGCGCTGCGCCGACGGGCGAAGGCCCTCGGCTCACTGGCCCAGTTGGAGCTCTTCTTGATCGTCGCCGCCCTCGCCGAAGGCTGGGCGGTGTCGATACCCGATCACGAAGGCCTGCAGGGCACCTGGGGCGCGCCGTTCGAACCCGGCTATCGGGTGCTGGACGGAATCCGGGCCGCGCTGGGTTCGGAACGCATTGACTTGTCCCCGTCAGCACCCGTCGCGTTGTGGGGGTACTCCGGCGGTGGGCTGGCCAGCGCCTGGGCCGCCGAAATGTGTGACGAGTACGCACCCGAGCTGGACATCGTGGGTGCGGTGCTGGGTTCGCCCGTCGGCGACCTGGGCAACACCTTCCGCCGGCTCAACGGCGGGGTGCTGTCCGGTCTGCCCGCGATGGTGGTGGCCGCGCTCGTGCACGCCTACCCCGGCCTGGACAAGGTGATCAAAGAACACACCAATGAAGAGGGACGCGCCCTGCTGGACTCGTTGAAGACGATGACCACGGTGGCCGCAGTGATCCGGATGGCCGGCAAGAACATGGGCGACTACCTCGACGAGCCGCTCGAGGACATCCTCTCGACGCCGGAGGTGTCGCATGTCTTCGAGAACATCAAGCTGGGCGCCGCGGTACCGGCGCCGCCGGTGTTGATCGTGCAGGCCGTGCACGACTACCTCATCGACGTCAAGGACATCGACGTGCTGGCCGACGCCTATTCGGCGGGCGGCGCCGACGTCAGCTACCACCGCGACGCGTTCAACGAACACATGCTGCTGCACCCGCTGTCCGCCCCGATGGCGCTGCGCTGGCTCACCGACCGGTTCGCCGGCCGGCCGCTTTCCGACCACCTCGTGCGCACCGTGTGGCCGACCATGTTCAACCCCGCGACCTACGCCGGCATGGCCCGGCTGGCCGTGATCGCCGCCAAGGTCCTCACCGGCCGGAAGGTTTCCCGCCGCCCGCTGTGATGAGAGCTACGGGACGGACGCTTCCGGCTCCGCGGATAGCACGCCAGCCCGCTCAGAGGCCACTGGACGCCCGCCCAGATCGTCGCGCGCGCTGCCGGCGGCCATCACGGCATACACCAGCGCGGCGATCCCGACCGGCCAGATAAACGTGGCCGCCAGCGGCAGCAACACGTGCGAGAAGAACACCGGCGGCGCCTCGACGACGTAGGCCAACTTGTGCTCGCCACCCGACAGCGCAACCGTGTCAAAGTTCAACGCGCCATAGCGCAGCCGAACCAACACCGCCCCCACCGCCCCGGCCGCCGCGGTAGCGGTCAGCAAACCGATCACCAGCCCGACGACCGCCCCGGGCCCACGGGAGTCGCGCCACTGCCACAGCAGTACCGGCGCCACGATCGCCACCAACGTCAGCAGGCCCAACAGCAGGCACGGTGCGTCGAAGAAATGCTGGGAGTCGCTGCCGAGGTAGTCGTGCACCCGCTCGCCCGACTTGGTGAGTGCCACCACGGCATGGATCGGCGGGGCGATCCATCCCCACAGCGCGCCGATGATGACACCGGTCAGCGTCAGGCCCAGAACCACCCTGGCGAACGCGCGCGTCACCGCTGCGCCTCCAGGTCGGCCGAGTCCAACGCTCCGTGCCGCGAGCATTTCGCCCGCCAGCCGTCGGGGCGGACCTGGACGATCATCCGGCGTCCGCATTCCGCGCAGAACCGCGGCGGCTCGAGGCCCAGCCGGGCAGCGGCCGGCACCGCCGTGCCGCCCAATTCCCCGGTGTAGACGTTGTAGGTCACAAGCTCGCGTTGAGCGCCTTGATCGGCATCTGCAGATCCTCGAGCAGTTCCAGATCGGCTTCGGCGGCGCGGCCGAGGGTGGTCAGGTAGTTGCCGACGATCACAGCGTTGATGCCGCCAAGGATGCCCTGTTTGGCGCCGAGGTCGCCGAGGGTGATCTCGCGGCCGCCGGCGAAGCGCAGCATGGCGCGCGGCAGGGCCAGCCGGAAGGCGGCCACCGCCTTGAGCGCCTCGCTGGCCGGCAGCACCTCCAGGTCGCCGAACGGCGTGCCGGGCCGCGGGTTGAGGAAGTTCAGCGGCACCTCGTCGGGGTCGAGCTCGGCCAGGTCGGCGGCGAATTCGGCGCGCTGCTCGAGGGTCTCCCCCATGCCGAGGATGCCGCCGCAGCACACCTCCATGCCGGCGTCGCGGACCATCGACAGCGTCTGCCAGCGCTCCTCCCAGGTGTGGGTGGTGACGACGTTGGTGAAGAAGGAACGGGCCGTCTCGAGGTTGTGGTTGTAGCGGTGCACGCCCATCGCCGAGAGCTGCTCCACCTGCTCGGGGGTCAGCATCCCCAGCGAGCAGGCGATGTTGATGTCGACCTCGTTGCGGATCGCCTCGATCCCTGCCGCGACCTGGGACATCAATCGCTCGTCGGGTCCGCGTACCGCGGCCACGATGCAGAATTCGGTGGCACCCGACTTGGCGGTCTGTTTGGCCGCTTCGACCAGGCTGGGCACATCCAGCCAGGCACTGCGCACCGGCGACGCGAAAAGCCCAGACTGCGAACAGAAATGGCAATCCTCGGGGCAGCCACCGGTTTTCAGGCTGATGATGCCCTCCACCTCGACCTCGGGGCCACACCAGCGCATCCGCACCTCGTGCGCCAGCGCCAGCAGGTCCTCGAGCTGGTCGTCGGGCAGCTGCAGCACCCGCAGCACCTGATCCTTGGTCAGTCCCTCCCCGCGCTCCAATACCTGCTCGCGGGCCTGAGCCAAGATGTCCGTGCTTTCCCGAGTTACCGCCTGAGTCACCCCGTACTCCTTCAATCTCTATATGCGTCTGAGCTCACGTTAGGGTAGCCGGTCAGTCGATTAGGTATTCGGTGCGCTCGTTGCCGTCCCAGCGGCGCAGGCCCGCGAAGCGGCCCTCAATCTGCGACGGGCGCCCCCCAATGCTCAGCGCCCGTCCGAGTTGGGCAGCAGCGACCCGGCGGCCCAAGGTGACGTGTGCGGTCCATTGACCTGGCACGCTATTGGCCATCGGCGTGGGCTGCAGGTGTGGGCCGCATACCCGGTGCACCTCGGCGTGCAAGGCCAGCAGCTCGCCGGTCGGCACCACCAGCCGCGCGAACACCACGTTGGCCCGGTCGAACAAAACCGGCGCGCCGATCGTCGCGGCCAGCGGTAGTCGCCCGCTGACCGGGCGCAGCAGCGCCTCGACGTCGGCGGCGATGCGCTCGGCGACCGCCAGCGTCACGTGCGGGCGGCTTGCCGGCGCCTGGCTGGGGATGCCGGCCTCGGCCAGCTCGTCCCAGATGCGGCGGATCGCCGATTCGGTGTCGGGGTCGAAGACCAGCTCGATCGAGTGCACCATCAGCCAACCACTGCGGTTACCCAGTCCGGGTCAAACGCCGCGGCGCTCAGCGACGCGAACTCCGCGGCGTCCAGCGACGCCGGCACCGGCCGGCAGCGCGGCCCGCACCGGAGCCAGCCGGTCCAGTGCGGACCGATTCGACGTCTGCACCACATCGGGGCGCCGCCAGCTGCCGAGCACCAGGCCGGCGCATGGAATCCCTCGTGTGGCAAGCGCTTCCAGGGTGAGCGCGGTGTGGTTTAGGGTACCCAGCTCCACGCTGACCACCACCAGTGCGGCGGCGCCCAGGTCGGCGGCCAGATCGCGCAGCGTCACTCCAGGGTGGGCGAGCTCGACCAGCAGGCCGCCGGCGCCTTCGACCAGGGTCAGTCGTCCAGGGCGGTCGAGGTCGCGGATCAGCCCCAGCATCTGCTCGCGAGTGGGTAACGCCATCCCCGCCTGCTCGGCGGCCGCGGCCGGGGCCATCGGCTGCGGGTAGCGCGCGAGCCCGGCGAGTTCGGTCACCCCGGACAGCCGGCCTACTTCGGCCAGGTCGTCGTCGCCGGAGTCGGTGCCGGTCTGGACGGGCTTACACACCGCGACGTCGATGCCGGCCTGCCGGGCGTGCGACGCGAGGGCCGCGGTGGCGATGGTCTTGCCGACGCCGGTGCCGGTCCCGGTGATGACCAGGACGGTCAACGGCGCACGCCGGAGAGAACGTCGCGAAGGACCTGCCTAGCCAGCGCCAGCTCGTCGGCGTCCAGGGACGCGCGGGCGGTCAGCCGCAGCCGCGACGTCCCGGCGGCCACCGTCGGCGGCCGGAAGCATCCGACCTTGACGCCGGCGTCCAGGCAGGCGGTCGCGGCGGCCAGCGCCACCTCCGGATCGCCGAGGATCACCGACACCACCGCAGACTGCGGCACCTCGGAGACGTCGCACACCCGGGCCAGTTCGGCCGCGTGGCGCAGCACCGCGTCCGGCCGCCACGGCTCGGCCTTCAGTACCCGCAGGGCCGCCAACGCGGCGCCCACAGCCGCCGGCGCCAGGCCGGTGTCGAAGATGAATGACCGGGCGGCGTCAATCAGATGGGCGCGCACCGGCGCCGGTCCCAACACCATGCCACCCTGGCTGCCGAGCGCCTTGGATAACGTCGTCGTCATCACCACATCGGGCGCACCCGCCAACCCGAGCTCGTGCAGCAGGCCGCGGCCGCCGCCGCGCACCCCGAGCCCGTGCGCCTCGTCCACGATGAGCAGCGCGCGGTGGCGGCGGCACACGTCGTGCAATTCGCGAAGGGGTGCCAACGCGCCGTCGGCGCTGAACACCGTGTCGGTGACGACGACGGCGCGCTCCTCGCCGCGGGAGCCCAGGGCCGCGTCGACGGCGCCGACGTCGCGGTGCGGCGTGACCACCACCCGTGCGCGCGACAGCCGGCACGCGTCCACCAGGGACGCGTGCGAGTGAGCATCGGAAACCAGCAGCGAACCCGGACCGGACAGCCCGACGACGGCTCCAAGGTTGGCGGTGTATCCCGAGGAGAACACCAAACCGGATGCAGCGCCAACGAATTCGGCCAGCTCGACCTCGAATTCCTGGTGCAGCTCGGTATCCCCGGTGACCAGCCGTGAACCGGTCGCACCGGCACCCCAGACACGCAACGCCTGAATGCCGCCGTCGATGACGTCGGGATGCTGCGACAGCCCGAGGTAGTCGTTGGAGGCCAGATCCAGTTCAACGGCGACCGCGGGGCGCGGTCGCAGGGAACGATGCAGACCGGCCTGACGACGCTCGGCCGCGACCGCGTCCAGCCACGCCAGCGGTGATGTCTCTATCGGTGCTTTCATCAGCGTTCAGCCTACGAGTCGTGCTGCCCCGACCACACGCCGAGGTCATCGCTACAGCGATACGACCATGCCAGGGGAACCGTCGAGGGTGGTACCGGCCCCGCCGGTCCCGACGGTGGCATTGCCCGGCGTAATCGCGAAGACGTTGCCGCCGTTGCCGCCGGTGCTGCCGGTGCCGCCAGTGCCGCCGATTGCCAATCCGGTCGATAAGAGGTTGTACGCGGTACCGCCGGTCCCGCCGTTACCGGTGGTGGCGCCGATGCCGCCGGCACCGCCCACGCCGCCGGTGGCCATACCCCAGTCGCTCGGGTATTTCACCAGACCGTCAAAATTGTCAACGGTAAAGTCGTTGGGCCCGAGGATCGCGGCGCCGCCGTGGCCGCCGTTCCCTCCGGCACCGACCGTGCCGGTGCCGCCCGCGCCGCCGGCCCCGCCGGTGACAGATCCCCATCCTGAGTTGAACCCAATGCCGCCCGTGCCGCCGTCACCACCGGTGGCTCCGTTGCCGCCGGCCCCGCCGGTGCCGCCGAGCTGGAAGCTAGACCCGCCAGCCCCACCGGTGCCGCCCTGGCCGGTGGCGCTCTCGCCGCCGGCCCCGCCGGTACCGCCGGTCGGAACGCCCACGCCCAATTCGGCGCCCCCGAGAAAGCCTGTGCTGCCACCGGCCCCGCCGGTACCTCCAGTAGCGTCCATCGACGACCCGCCGGCCCCACCCACACCGCCGACGCCCGAGAAGAACCCGCCGGGCCCGCCGTTGCCGCCGTTGCCGCCATTCACGCCGGAGGTGAAGGAGTTCCAGCCGGCCCCGCCGGCCCCGCCATTGCCGACCCAAACGGCAGCCCCACCGTTGCCACCGGTCGCACCGGACCCACCGGTCCCGCCGTTGCCGCCGGTGCCCCAGATCCCGGCCTCCCCGCCGTTTCCGCCATTGACGCCGGCAACGGTGGAGTTCCAGCCGTTGCCGCCGTTGCCGATCAACAAGCCACCGTTTTGACCATTCGGGCTGGCCTGCGACCCATCAGCGCCGTTGTAGAACAGCGGTTCCCCAACCATCTGCTCGCTGGTCTGATTGAACTCGTACATCAGGGTCGCCAATACGTCCGACCTGGGCGGCGGGGACGACCCGGATGCCTCCGCCACCGCATTCGAAACCGGTTGGAAAAAACTGTCATTCGATAGCGTCGAAAGTTCAGTCGAAAGAGCAGACGGAATGCTCGAAAGAGTGGACGGAATGGTCGAAGCAGCAGCCGAGAGACTCGAAGTAGGAGACGTAACACTCGCCGCCGCGGCCGAAACACCAGCCGTAGCACTCGTCTCGGCGGCGATATACGCGGCCTCTGCGTGAGTCAGGGCCCGCACGAACTGGGCCTGAAGCGCCGTCGCCTGGGCGCTGAGCGTTTGAAATTCTGTGCCGAAATGCGAAAACGCCGACGAGACCGCGGCCGACACCTCATCAAGACCGGCTGCTGCCATCGCCGTGGTCGGGAGGGCCGCCGCGGCATGAGCTGCGTTGAGCGACGAGCCGATTGCCGACACTTCCGCCGCCGCCGACGCCAAGGCGTCCGGCACGACGTTCACATACGACATTGCTGACCTCCGAAGACCGTCGCGGGGTGGTAGGCGCCCCCCGACCACGGTCACGATTACTAGCGAGTAAAAATCTAGCGTGTTGCACACTTGTATACCTACGTTTCGGAATATTCATAGACGGCATCCCCCACACGCGTCCCTGGGGGCAGGCGACGGTAGTTTCAGTCGGGCGCCGGTGTTGCGACTGCGCTTTTGACGTGCGGTGCAGGGCGGACGAAGGAGGACCCGTGAAAACCGTTCCTAAACTGGTGGTATTCACTTTGATCGAGCTTGCCGTATTCGGCTCGATGCTGTTCATCCCGGCCGGCACGTTCAATTACTGGCAAGCATGGGTCTTCCTGGTCGTGGTTGCCGTTGTGGCCTCGGCGCCCAGCATCTACTTGCTGCGTGCGAACCCAGATGCACTTCAGCGGCGGATGCGTGGGGGGCCGACGGCGGAGGCCCGAACGGCGCAGAAGGTCGTCATTGCCGGGTTGTACCTCTCACTGGCAGCGATGGTCGTGGTCAGCGTCCTCGACCATCGCTTCGGCTGGTCACAGGCACCCACGGCAGTCTGCTTGGTTGGTGATGTTCTGGTAGCTGTCGGACTCGGTGTGGTGGCACTGGTGATCGTTCAAAACAGCTATGCGGCCGCGACCGTCCAGGTGGAGGCGGGCCAGACCGTGGTGTCCACGGGTCTGTATGGGCTGGTGCGGCACCCGATGTACACCGGCAACGTGATCATGATGGTCGGCATCCCCCTTGCCCTCGGTTCGTACTGGGGGCTCGTCTTCGTCGTTCCTGGTCTGATCGTGCTGGCATCCCGCATCCGCGACGAGGAGAAGCTGCTGCAACAGGATTTGGCCGGATATCGCGAGTACTCGCAGAAGGTTCGCCATCGCCTGGTACCAGCTATCTGGTAGCCCACGACCGGGCGGTGATCTTAAAGATCGATGGCCGGGCTCGGTGCGCGAACTTCGTCCACCGCGCTGGCATGCCTGCCTAACTGTCGGCTCAGGCTTTTGACAGACGGCGCGTCGAACAGGGTCGGCACCGCTAGGTCGATATCGAGGGCTCGATTGATCGCGGCAATCAACCGCAGCGCCGACAACGAATCCCCGCCCAGGTCGAAGAACGACTCGTCGACCCCGACGCGGTCTAGGCCCAACACCTGGGCGTAGATGCTGCTCAGCAATTGCTCGACCCCGGCGGCCGGGGCGTGCTGACCATTGCCATTGCCGTCGCCGTATTCGATCGCCGCTGGGGGCACAGCCTGAGTCAGCACCGGGCGGTCGCTCCAGCCCTCGATTGACGACAGCGGCCGTGTCGGATCGGCCGTCATCGCCTCCAACACCCGGGTGAATCGTTCGACCAGCGCTTGGATGTCGGCCGCGTCGAAAACGTCGGAACGATATTGGACGCGGAGGTCCAGTTCGTTGCCGGGCCCGGCTTGCACGGCAAGCGGGTAGTGGTAGTAGTCGCGGCCGCTGAAATCGGTGATGGTCAACTCATGGTCGCCCGACAACGCGGCGGTGTCGGTCGGGTAGTTCTCGTACACGAAAACGGTGTCGAACAGTCTTTCCTGACCGGTGACGCGGTGAATCTCGTTGAGCGCCAGGTGTTCGTGCTCGAATGTGTCGTTATGGGCGCGCTGCAGCTGATCCAGCAGGTCGGCGGTTGTGGTTGCCGCTGTGATGCGGGCTCGCACCGGCACCGTGTTGATCAACAGGCCCACCATCGATTCCGCGCCGGCCAGCTCGGCCGGCCGTCCGGAAACCACGGTGCCAAAAGCCACATCATGCTCACCGGTCAATGAAGCCAGCAACACCGCCCAGGCGCCCTGCAGCACGACGTTGACGGTGCTGTGACTCGCACGCGCCAGCTCGTTGACGGCCCGCGTGATGCCCTCGGGCACCCGGAACGATTCAACGTCTCTGCGCCCGAGCCCGAAGCGCTCCTGCGGACCGATCAAGGTGGGGGTGTCAAAGCCGGCCAACACCTCACGCCAGACCGCACGGGCCCCATCACGATCCCGACCGGCCAGCCAGGTGACAAACCGGCGATAGGGCGCGGCGGCGGGCAGCCGCTGGCCGTAGTAGCTGGCAAACATTTCGCCCAACAGGATCGGCAGTGACCAGCCATCGAACAGGATGTGGTGGTTGGTCAGCACGAACCGGTGCTGGTCTGTTGCGGTGCGTATCAAAGCCGCCCGAAACGCGGGCTCGTCGGCAAGGTCGCACACCGCGGCGCGTTCGGCCGCACACACCCGCTGGACCTGTTCATCGCGATCCCGCTCGTCGATGAGGTCGACGTACCGCCAGGGCGTCACCGGGTCAGTCGGGATGATCTGCACCAGCTCGTCGAACTGTCGGCAGAACCGGGCCGCCAGGTTCGGATGCCGGGTCACGACGGTGTGCACTGCGTCGCGCAGACGTTGCTGATCGAGGCCGCCGCTTAACGTGATGTCCAGCTGAACCGCATACACATGGTCGTGGTTCACCCGGGGGGCGCTGGCGTGAAAGAGCAGCCCCTGCTGCAAGGGAGTCAACGGCAGGATGTCGGCGACCCGGTAACGCCGGGAGAGCTCGTCAATCTCCGGCTGACTCAGGCGGGCGGGTGCGATATCGGAGGGCGTCAAACCGCCGCCACCGCCGCGGACGTGCGCGCAGATGCCGGCCAGGGCCTCGAACCACAACGCGCTCAGCCGGCCGATCTGTGCCTGATCGACTGTTGAGGTCGCCCACGTCCAACCGGCGAGCAGTTGCGGGCCTGCGTCGGTGTCCACGGCGCCCGCGTTGAGACCGACGGTATGCATGAGCGGCATCGGCATGGCCGCGGCGACGGCGGTAATCTCCGAACCATCCCGGCTGATCCGCCATACGTCATCGGAAGCCGCGGCGGCCCCACCTAGCCGCCCCAGATAGTTGAACCCGATTCGGGGATCGGACCCGGCCAAATCGACATCGCCGTTCAGGTAGCGCAGGAGACCGTAGCTCAGCGGGTCAGGCAGGGCCCGAAGCTGCTCTTTCGCGTCGTTGACCATGGTGCCCAGCGCCGCGTCGCCGGCCACCACCTGTGCCCAGTCCAGTCCGCCCACCGATAATGCGACCGGATATTTGGTGGTGAACCACCCCACCGTGCGGGAGAGGTCTAGGTCGGCGGCCAGTTCCTCGTGGCGCCCGTGACCCTCGACGTCGATACCGATCGGCGCGTCTGAAGAGCCCAGAACCTGGGTAAATTCGGCCCACGCCAACGCAAAGGCGATCAACAGAATCTCGTGTACCCCGGCATGAAACGCCGTCGGCACCTCGCCGAGGAGCATCCGGGTGGTGTCGGTGTCCAGCAACTCCGACAGGTTCCCGGCGGTCGCATAGGTATCCACGTCGGGTTGAACCTCTGGCAATCCCGTTGGGGTGGCTGTGATCTGGCGCCAAGCGTCGGCCTGCTCCACCACGTCGGGGTGGTGCGCGTGGTCGACCAGCAGCGCAGCCCACCGGGCAAACGATGTGCCCGGCGCCGGCAACGCCACCTGCTGCCCAGCCCGATGCTGAGCCCAGGCGATGTTTAGGTCCTCCAACATGATTCGCCACGACACCCCGTCGACAGCCAGGTGATGAATGATCACCAGCAACTTTCCGGCCTCGGCCGTCCACAGCGCGCTCAGCATCGTCCCCGCGGCCGGGTTCAACCGCGCCCGCGCCTGCATTACCGCCTCGTCCGACAACGCATCCACGGCCTGCAGGCAGTCGCGGGCGTCAACCAACCCCGGCTCGGGCACCGTCAACGACCAGCCACCGATACCGTCATCGGCGACCCGCAGCCGCAGCATGGCGTGCCGATCCAGCAGCGCCTGCAACACCACCACGACGTCGGCCTCGGTCACCCCTGCGGGGGCCTGCATCAGCACGGCCTGGTTGAACTCCTGGACCGGGCCCTGCACGCCCTGCAGCCAGCGCATGATCGGGGTGGCCGCCAGCGGCCCGACACCCTCATCGACCTCGCCCACATCACCATCGAGCAGGCTGGCCACCCGGGCCAACCGGGCCACGGTCTGCTCGACGAAAATGTCGCGCGGCCGACACACCAGGCCGGCGGCGCGAGACCGTGCCACCACCTGCATCGACAAAATGCTGTCCCCGCCCAACTCGAAGAACGACTCGTCAACCCCGACCCGATCCAGTCCCAACACTTGGGCGAAGATGCCGGCGAGGATCTCCTCAACCGCATCGCCGGGAGCGCGGTAGAGATCGGCCTCCTGATATTCGGGTGGCGGCAGGGCCCGGGTGTCGAGTTTGCCGTTGGGCGTCAGCGGCAGTGTGTCCACCACCACCACCGCGGCCGGAACCATGTAGGCCGGCAGCCGCTCGGCCAGCGCCACGCGTGCCTTGACCGGGTCGGCTGATCCCGTGACGTAGCCCACCAGGCGCTTGTCGCCCGGGCGGTCCTCGCGGGCGATCACCACCGCCTGTTGCACGCCGTCAAGCGCGGCCAGCGCCGTGCGAACATCGCCGAGCTCGATGCGGTAACCGCGGATCTTCACCTGTTCGTCGGCCCGCCCCAGATACCGCAGCTCGCCGTCCGCGCCCCAACTCACCAGGTCCCCGGTGCGGTACATGCGCGCTCCGGGCGCCCCGAACGGGCAGGCCACAAACCGCGTCCCGGTCAAACCCGAGCGGCCCACATACCCATACGCCAGGCCGGCGCCGGCCACGTACAACTCGCCGACCACACCCGCCGGCACCCGCCGCAGGCTCCCATCCAGCACGAAGAAGCCGAGATGGGCCAACGGCACCCCGATGGGGCTGGACGTTTTCTCGACGTCGCCGTGCAGGATCTCCCGGAACGAGGCATGCACCGTCGTCTCGGTGATGCCATACATATTGATCAGGCGTGGAGATTCCGGGTGGTTGTCCAGCCACGGCCGGAGCCGCTGCGGTTCCAGCGCTTCGCCGCCGAACACCACGGTCTCCAGCTTCAGCTGGCGTCCGAGCTCGGTCTGTAAAGCTTCGGCGGCCTGCAGCGCATAAAAGGCCGAGGGAGTCTGGCTCAGCACGTTGACCTGTTCGGTCACCAGCAAGGCGTAGAAGTCTTCGGGCGAACGCGCCACCAAGTCGGGCACCACCACCACCCGCCCGCCGTAGAGCAGCGGACCCCAGATCTCCCACACCGAGTAGTCGAAGGCCAGCGAGTGGCACTGCGTCCACACCTGCCCCGAGAAGTCCAGATCGGCATCCAGTGAGTCCAGCAGCCTGGTCACGTTTCGGTGGGCGACCGGCACCCCCTTGGGCGTTCCGGTGGTGCCCGAGGTGTAGATGATGTACGCGATATCGTCCGGGGCGGGCCCCAGTAGTGCGGTGGGCTGACCGTTGGCAAAAGTGTCTGAAAAGAGGTCGATATCCCCGAGATCGATGACCAAGAGGTCGTCGCCGTCCAGCCGCGGGCGCCACTCGGCGGTGGTGATCGCGGCGGCCGGCGCGGAATCGGCAACCACGAACTGGGTCCGCGCCGCCGGCACCAGCGGGTCGACCGGCACGTACGCCGCCCCGGTCTTCAACACACCCAAAATGGCGACGATCGCCTCGGCCGTCCGGGACAGCAGCAACGCCACTCGCTGTCCGGGGCCGACACCGTGCCCGGCCAGCACGTGCGCCAACCGATCGGAGGCCGCATCGAGTTCGCGATAGGTCCACGAGCGCTCCCCGCAGCTGATCGCCACTGCGTCAGGCACCCGCGCCACCTGCGCGGCGAACGCGGCGGTGATCGACCCCGACGCACTCGCCGGCTGGGTCAGCACCGCCCGATTGCCCCACTGATCCAGGCGGGCGTGCTCAGCCTCGACCAGCACATCCATCGACGAGAGCCGCTGGGCCGGATCGGCGGTGATCGCCAATACCACCCGCTCGAACCGCTCGATCATGGTGCCGACGGTGTCCGCGTCGAATACGTCGGTGCGGAATTCCACCAGGCCAGCGATTCCGGCGGACTCGCCGGCCTCGGTCCAGCGCTCGGCCAGGGTGAACGTCAGATCCGTGCGGGCGCTGTGGGTGTCCACCGGCAGCGGCGTGACCTGCAGATCGCCCAGGGTCAACCCGCCGACGTCACTGTCCTGCCAGTCGAAGTTCTGCCAGCCCAGCAACACCTGCACCAGGGGGTGATGAGTGAGGCTTCGGGTCGGCTTGAGTCTTTCCACCAGCACCTCGAAAGGCACGTCTTGGTGCTCGTAGGCGGCGAGGCTGCGTCGGCGCACCTGGGCCAGCAGCTCGGCAAAGGTGGGATCGCCGGCCAGGTCTACCCGCAATACCAAGGTGTTGACGAAAAAGCCGACCAGCTCGTCCAGCGCGGCGTCGCGGCGTCCGGCGATCGGGAAACCCACCGCCACATCGCTGCTGGCGCTGAGCTTGGCCAGCAGCACCGCCATGGCGGTCTGCATCAGCATGAAGTTGGTCGCGTTGTGCTCGCGGGCCACCTGGGCAACCCGTTGCTGCAGCTCGGCCGACCACTGCACCGCCACGGTGGCGCCGCGTTGATCCGCGACGGCCGGGTAGGGCCGGTCGGTGGGCAACTGCAGGTGCTCGGGCATGCCGGCCAGGGCATCCTCCCAGTAGCCGAGCTGAGCGGCGATGCTGCTGCCGCTGTCGGCCAGGTCCCCGAGCTGCGCGCGCTGCCATAGCGTGTAGTCGATGTACTGCACCGCCAGGTCAGCCCAGTCCGGTGCCCGTCCCGCACATCGGCTGGCGTAGGCGACCCCCAGGTCGGCCACCAGCGGCGTTACTGACCAGCCGTCCGAAGCGATGTGGTGCGCCACAGTCACCAGCACGTGCTCATCGTCGGCAAGTCGGAAAAGCCTTGCCCGCATTGGGATCTCGGCCGACAAGTCGAATTGGTGGCTGACCTCGGCGTCGATGGCCTCACTCAGCTGGGTGTCCGACCATCCGGTGCCATCAACGAAGGCCCAACCGAAGTCGGCCCGTTCGGCCGGCACCACCACCTGCCTCGGAACCCCCTCAACCGCCGGGAACAACGTGCGCAGGCTCTCCTGGCGCTCGACCACGTCGGCCAGGGCCGCGCCCAATGCGTCGACATCGAGGCGCCCGGACAACCGCAAAGCCACTGCCAGGTTGTAGGTCGGTGAGGGGCCCTGGAACTGGTCGATGAACCACAACCGGCTCTGGGCAAACGACAACGGGATAACGTCGGGCCGGCCGCCTTGTTCCACGGCCACCAACGGCACCCGCCGGCCCTCGCCTTCACCGATTTGCAGAGCCAGCTGAGCGACCGTGGGCGCCTCGAACACGACGCGCACCGAAAGTCCGGTATCCAGTGCGGTGTTGACCGCGGAGATCAGACGCATGGCGGACAGCGAATCGCCACCCAGGTCGAAGAACGAGTCATCCGCGCCCACCCGCTCCACACCCAGCACCCGGGCGTAGATGCCGGCCAGCATCTCCTCGGTAAGCGACGCCGGGGCGCGGTACTGCCCGGTGTCCTGATACTCCGGAGCCGGCAGGGCACGAGCGTCGAGTTTGCCGTTGACCGTCAACGGCAGCGCAGCGATCGCCACCACGGCCGCCGGCACCATGTACGCCGGCAACCGGTCGCCCAACGCCGCGCGTATCTCGGCCGGCTCGGCGGTCCCGGTGACATACCCGACCAGGCGCTTGTCACCGGGACGGTCCTCGCGGGCGATCACCGCCGCCTGGTCCACGCCATCCAGCCCGGCCAGCGCCGCCTGGACCTCACCAAGTTCGATGCGGTACCCGCGGATCTTGACCTGTTCATCGGCGCGGCCGAGATATTGCAGCTGCCCGTCGGCGCGCCACTGCACCAGGTCTCCGGTGCGGTACATGCGCGCCCCCGGGCCACCGAATGGACAGGCAACAAACCGCGACGCCGTCAGGCCGGTCCGGCCGATGTATCCGACGGCCACACCGCGGCCGGCCACATACAGCTCACCGATCACGCCGGTCGGCACCGGCCGCAACCACTCGTCGAGGACGAACAGCGCCGCGGTCGACGGCGGCGCACCGATAGGTGCCGCACCGGAACCCGCCTCAAGCGGGGCACTCATGGACGCGTAAACCGTGGCCTCGGTAGGCCCGTAGGCGTTGATCACCACGCGTCCGGGCGCCCACTGATCCACCACCTCGGCCGAGCACGCCTCGCCGCCGAGCAGCACCGCCACCGTCTCCAACCCTTCCGGGTTCAGTGCGGTCACCGCCGATGGGGTCTGGGTGAGCACGTTGACCCGCTCACGGATCAGCAGGTCGTGGAAATCATCCGGTGAGACGACGACACAGTCGGGCACCACCACCAGCCGCCCCCCGCCCAGCAGGGCGGCCCAGATCTCCCACACCGAGAAGTCGAAAGCGTACGAGTGGCATTGGGTCCACACCTGCGCGACCGGTAAGTGGGTGGGCGTTGACGCTGGCAAATGGGCCAGGTTGCGGTGGGTGACCGCCACCCCTTTGGGAGTGCCGGTGGTGCCCGAGGTGTAGATCAGGTAGGCGATGTCGTCCGGGGCCGCCGCCGATACTGCGGTGCTGGGCTGCGACTCGACAGCCGAACTGTCGATATCGATGACAGCGAGATCGCGCCCGCCGAGTCGTGAACGCAGGCCCGACGTGGTGATGACGGCGACGGGCGCGGCGTCGTCGAATATGAACTGTATCCGGGCCGCCGGCAGCGCCGGGTCAATCGCCAGGTACGCCGCCCCGGTTTTCAGTGCCGCCAACATGGCCACGACGGCCTGGGCTGAGCGCTCCATCAGCAACGCCACCCGCGCACCTGGGCCGACACCACGGTCAGAGAGCACGTGCGCCAACCGGTTAGCGGCATCGTCGAGTTCTCGGTAGGTCATCGACAGATCGCCGAAGGACACCGCCACCGCCTGCGGAGCGCGGGCCACTTGCGCGGCGAACAACTCCGGAACCGACACCGCATCCGGCGCGGCCCGGGTCAATACCGCGCGGTTGCCCATCTCATCTAGCCGGGCGTGCTCGGCCTCGTCGAGCACGTCCACCGACGACAGCCGCCGGGCCGGGTCAGCGGTCATCGCCGCCAGCACCCGCCGCAATCGCTCCATCAGGTTTTCGATGCTGGCCGCGTCGAACACGTCGGTGCGGTATTCCACTACCCCGGCGATTCCCGCGGCCGCACCGGCCTCACCCCACCATTCGGACAGAGAAAGCGATAGGTCCATCCGGGCGGTGCCGGTTTCGAGCGGCATCGGAGTGACCTGCAGGTCGCCCAAGGATGAGGTGGCAGCGGCGTCGCCGATCTTCAGATGCAGGCTCCGCCAGGCCAACATCACCTGGACTAGCGGGTGATGGGCCAACGACCGTGTGGGGTTGAGCCGGTCGACGACCACTTCGAAGGGCACATCTTGGTGCTCGTAAGCGGCCAGGCTGCGCGTTCGCACCTGGGCCAGCAGTTCGGCGACGGTGGGATCGCCGGTCACGTCGACGCGCAGCACCAACGTGTTGACGAAAAAGCCCACCAGCTCGTCAAGGGCCGGGTCACGGCGGCCCCCGATCGGGAACCCCACCGCCACATCAGAACTCGCGCTCAGCTTCGCCAGCAGCACCGCCAGGGCGGCCTGAACCACCATGAAACTGGTCGCATTGTGCGCGCGGGCCACTAGAGCGATCCCTTGTTGCAGCTCGGCGGGCCAGGCGAGGCTGAGATTGGCACCGCGCTGATCAGCCACGGGTGGATACGGCCGATCGGTGGGCAACTGCACACCCTCGGGCATCCCGGCCAACGCGTCCCGCCAGTACGCCAGCTGCGCGGCGATCAGGCTGTCCCCGTCGTCCAGATCACCAAACTGCGCGCGCTGCCACAGCGTGTAATCGACGTACTGGACCGGCAGATCGACCCAATCCGGGGCGTGCCCCGCACAGCGGCTCGGATAGGCCACACCCAGATCGTGCACCAGTGGGCCGACAGACAAGCCGTCGGCGGCGATATGGTGCGCGACGGTCACCAGCACGTGTTCGTCGTCGCTGACGCGGAAAAGTCTTGCCTGCATGGGGATCTCGGCCGCCAGGTCAAACGGGTGACGCGCCACGGCGCCGATGGCATCAGCCAGCTGGACTTCCGACCAGTCAGTGGCATCGACGACGGCCCAACCGAAGTCGGCCCGCTCGGCGGGGACCACGACCTGCTGGGGTATGCCCTCGGGCGCCGCAAACAGCGTGCGCAGGCTCTCGTGTCGGGCCACCACATCGGCCAGCGCCGCACCCAGCGCCTCGGCATTCAGCTGACCGCGGAGCCGGAAATCCACCGGGATGTTGTAAGTCGGCGAGGGGCCCTGCAACTGATGCAGGAACCACAACCGGTTCTGGGAATACGACAACGGGATAACGTCTGGCCGCTGTCCTTCTTCCAAGGCCACCAACGGCTCGAGCCGGCCGTGATCCGCACTGATACGGGGCGCCAACTGCGCAACAGTGGGCGCCTCGAACACGTCCCGCACCGAAATGCCGGCATCCAGACCGGCGTTGACCGCCGCGACCAGGCGCATCGCCGACAGCGAATCCCCACCCAAGTCGAAGAACGAGTCGTCCACGCCTACCAGCCGGGGCGGCTCAACACCCAGGACCTGGGCGTAGATGCCGGCCAGGATCTCCTCCACCGCATTGGCCGGGGCGCGGTAGTGGTCGCCATCCTGATACTCCGGTGCGGGCAGGGCGCGGGTGTCGAGTTTCCCGTTGACTGTCAGCGGTAGCGCCGCCAGCACCATGATCGCCGCGGGCACCATGTAAGCCGGCAACCGCTCGGCCAACGCCGCGCGTATCCGAGCCGGTTCCGCCGTCCCGGTCACATACCCCACCAAGCGCTTGTCTCCGGGACGGTCCTCACGGGCGATCACCACGGCCTGCTCGACGCCGTCGAGCCCACTGAGTACTGCCTGGATCTCGCCGAGTTCGATGCGGTATCCGCGGATCTTGACCTGCTCGTCGGCGCGCCCCACATACCGCAACTGGCCGTCAGCGCCCCACCACGCGAGATCCCCGGTGCGATACATCCGCTGGCCGGGCTCCCCGTAGGGGCCGGCCACAAAACGGGTCGCGCTCAGCCCGGCCCGGCCGACGTAGCCGGCGGCCAGCCCGGCGCCCGCCACATACAACTCCCCGACCACCCCGGCCGGCACCGGCTGCAACCCGCGGTCGAGCACGAAGAACCCCAGATGGGCCAACGGCACCCCGATCGGGCTGAACGCGTTGTCCACATCAGCGGCGACGATCTCCCGGAACGACGCATGCACCGTCGTCTCGGTGATGCCATACATATTGATCAGCCGCGGCGACCCGGGATGGCTGTCCAGCCAGCCCCGCAGGCGCGGCGGCTCCAGCGCCTCGCCGCCGAACACCACCGCCTCGAGCTTCAACTGGCGTCCCAGCTCGGGCTGCAACGCATCGGCGGCCTGCAATGCATAGAACGCCGATGGAGTCTGGCTCAACATCGTGACCTGCTCGGCCACCAACATCGCGTGCAAATCCTCGGGCGAGCGCACCACCGCGTCGGGCACCACCACCAGGCGTCCGCCGTATAGCAGCGCTCCCCAGATTTCCCACACCGAGAAGTCGAAAGCCAAAGAATGGCACTGCGACCACACCTGCCCCGCCAACTCCATATCAGCGTCCAGGGTCTGCAGCAGGCGAGTCGCGTTGCGGTGCGGGATCGCAACCCCTTTAGGCGTCCCGGTCGTGCCCGAGGTGTAGATGATGTACGCGATGTCGTCCGATGCCGGCGCCGGCAAACCGGTGCTGGGTTGGTTATCCACGGCGGGATCGCCGATATCAATAACCGCCAGGTCACACCCATCGAGTCGATCAGCCAAATCAGCGATCGTGATCGCAGCAACCGGCGCGGCGTCACCAAGCACGAAATCAACCCGGGCCGCGGGCACCGCCGGATCAATCGGCACATACGCGGCACCAGTTTTGACCACCGCCAACATCGCAACGATCGCATCCGCCGACCGCGGCAACAGCAACGCCACCCGCTGCCCCGCGCCCACGCCCCGGGCAACCAACAAGTGCGCCAACCGGTTCGACGCCTCATCGAGCTCGCGGTACGTCGCCGATACGCCTTCGAACGTCACCGCCACCGCATCCGGCGTGCGCGTCACCTGCGCGGCGAACACCTCCGGGATCGACACTGGCGCACCCACCGGCTCGGCCAACCCGGCTCGATTGCCCCACTCCTGCAACCGAACCCGCTCGTCCTCATCCAGCACATCCATCGACGACAACCGCCGCGACGGGTCAGCGGTCATCGCCGCCAGCACCCGCTCGAACCGCTTAACCAGTGTTTCGATGTCGCCGATGTCGAACACTTCGGTGTCGAATTCGACGCGGAGGCCGAGTTCGTCGCCCGGCAGGGCTTGGATCGCAAGCGGGTAGTGGTTGTATTCGCGGTGAGTGAACTCGGTGACGGACAAGCCGTCGACGCCCGAAAACGCGGTGGCGTCGAGCGGATAGTTCTCGTAGACGAACAAGGTGTCGAACAGGTGGTCCAGGCCGGTGAGGCGGTGGATCTCGTTCAGCGCCAAGTGCTGGTGCTCAAGTGTGCGGCTGTACGCGCCTTGCAGCTGATCGAGCAGGTCGGTGGTAGTGGTCGCAGCTGTGATGTTCGCCCGCACCGGCACCGTGTTGATGAACAGACCCACCATCGAGTCCGCGCCGACAATCTCGTCGGGCCTGCCCGAGACCGTCGTGCCGAAGGAGACATCCTGCCGACCGGTCAGCCGCGTCAGCAGCTGCGACCAGGCGCCGTGCAGCACGGTGCTGATGGTGGTGTGACATGAGCGCGCCAGCTCGCTCAGGGCCGCTGTGGTGTTCGCCGGCACCCGAAATGATGCGACGCCTCGCGGCCCGTGCCCTAACCGATCCGGCGGACCGAGCAGTGTGGGGGTGTCGAAACCGGCCAACGCCTCGCCCCAGGCTGCGCGGGCGGCATCACCGTCACGACCGGTCAGCCAGGTCACATACCTGCGATACGGCGCGGCCGGTGGTAGCCGCTGCCCGAGATAGTTGGCAAATATTTCCCCCAGCAGGATCGGCAGCGACCATCCGTCAAGCACGATGTGGTGATTGGTCAGCACAAACCGGTGCTGATCCGCTGCGGTGCGGAGCAAAGCCGCCCGAAAGACCGGCTCGTCAGCCAGATCGCACACCGAGGCGCGTTCAGCTGCACACACCCGCTCGATCTGCTCATCGAGGTGGTCGGCGTCGCCGGCGCTCAGGTCGAGATACTGCCAGGGCGCCACGGGATCGGCCGGGATGATCTGCACCGGCTGGTCGAACTTCCCGGAAAATCGGGCCGCCAGGTGTGGATGCCGGATGACCACCGCGTGGACCGCATCGCGCAGGCGTTGCTGATCAAGCGGACCGCTCAACGTGATATCGAGTTGCACCGCGTAGACATCGTCGCTGCCCTGCGCCGTGCTGGCGTGGAACAACAACCCCCGCTGCAAGGGGGTCAACGGCAAAACGTCAGAGATCCGCATATTGCCGTTGCAGCTCGTCGATCTGCTGCTGGCTGAGGCCGGCAGCGACATCGGAGGGCGTCAACCCGCCCCCGCCGCCGTTGACATTCGCGCAGATGCCGGTCAGCGCGTCAAACCACAACTGGCTCAGCCGAGTGACCTGCGCGTGATTCAGGGCCGAGGGCGCCCACGTCCAGTTGGCGCGCAGGGACGGCCCGCTGTCGGTCTCCACCGTGCCGGCGTTGAGCTCAACCGTGTGTGCCAACGGCATGGCTAGCCTCGCGCCGGGATCGATGAGCGCCAAGCCGTCCTCGCAGATCCGCCATACGTCATCGGACGCCTCGGCCGCCCCCGCGCCACGGCCCAGATAGTTGAACCCGAGCGGCGGGTCAGCCCCCTCCAGGTCGATGTCACTGTTCAAGTAGCGCAACGCGCCGTAGGTCAACCCGTCCGGCAGCGCCCGAAGCTGTTCTTTGGCGTCCTTGATCACCGCTCCCAGGGCCGCGTCGCCGGCCAATACCTGGGCCCAGGACAGGCTCCCGACGTGCAACGCCACCGGATACTTGGTGGTGAACCAGCCCACCGTGCGCGACAGGTCAACATGCTCGTCCGAGGCGGCCAATTCTTCGTCGCGCCCGTGGCCCTCCACATCAATCGCGATCGGCGCGCCACCAGTACCTAGAAATTCAGCGGACGCCAAGGCGAAAGCGATCAACAGAATCTCGTGTATCCCGGCGTGAAACGCCGCCGGCACTTCGCCGAGCAGCATCCGGGTCGTCTCGACATCCAACTGCGCCGCCAACTTCCCGGCGCTCGCAGCGGTATCGATCTCGGGCCGCACCGCCGGCAACGCCACCGGCACCGCGCTCACCTGCCGCCAGGCGGGTGCCAACTCCACGACATCTGCCTTGCGCGCGTGCTCAACCAGCAGCGACGCCCACCGGGCAAACGAGGTTCCGGGCGGCGGTAGCAGCACCTGCTGCCCGCCCCGATGCTGAGCCCAGGCGATATTGAGGTCTTCCAGCAAGATCCGCCACGACACCCCGTCGACGGCCAAATGGTGAACGATCGCGACTAACCGGCTGGTAGAGGCAACCCACAACGCGCTCAGCATCACCCCGGCCGCCGGGTTCAATCGCGTCCGCGCTTCCACCAACGCATCCTCGGACAATTCCTGCACCGTCTGCAGGCAGTCGCGGGCATCCACGGATCCGGCCTCGGGCACGGTCAGCTCCCAAGCCCCGATGCCCTGAACATCCGAGTGCTCGACCCGAAGCCGCAGCATCGCATGGCGGTCCAGCAAGGCCTGCAACACCTCGACAACATCGGCCTCGGTCGCCCCCGCCGGAGCCTGCGCCACCACCGTCTGGTTGAACTGATCCGCCGGAGCGCCCGCGCTGTGCAGGCTCTGCAGCCAACGCATGATCGGCGTCGCGATCACTGGCCCGACACCTTCGTCGGTCAGATCGGTGTCACCATCGATGACCCGGGCCACCCGAGCGAGCCGCGCCACGGTCTGCTCACTGAAAATATCGCGCGGCCGACACAACACCCCGACGGCACGAGCCCGCGCCACCACCTGCATCGACAAAATGCTGTCGCCGCCCAGCTCGAAAAACGACTCGTCCACCCCGACCCGCTCCAGGCCGAGCACCTGGGCGTAGATATCGGTCAGGATCTCCTCCACCGCGTCCGCGGGGGCGCGGTATTCATCGCCATCTTGATACTCCGGTGCCGGCAGGGCCCGGGTGTCGAGTTTGCCGTTGACCGTCAATGGCAACGCGTCGATCACGACGACGGCGGTCGGCACCATGTACGCCGGCAGCCGCTCGGCGAGCGCGGATTGCACCCCAGCCATGTCCGGGGTGCCGGTTACATAACCCACCAAGCGCTTATCCCCGGGCCGGTCCTCGCGGGCGATCACCACCGCCTGGTTGACCCCGTCGAGTCCGGCCAGTGCCGCCTGCACCTCACCCAGCTCGATGCGATAGCCGCGGATCTTCACCTGCTGGTCGGCGCGCCCCACATAGCGCAGCTGCCCGTCGGCGCCCCACCACGCCAGATCCCCGGTGCGATACATCCGTGTTGGGGCGTCCCCAGGCCCGCCGAACGGGCAGGCCACAAACCGCGTCGCCGACAAACCCGGCCGCTGCCAGTATCCGTACCCCGCGCCGTCGCCGGCCACGTACAACTCCCCCACCACACCCGCCGGCACCGGCCGCAACCATCCGTCGAGCACAAAGAACCCGAGATGGGCCAACGGCACGCCAATGGGGCTGACAATGGCTGTCCACGTCGGCGGCGACGATCTCGCGGAACGATGCGTGCACCGTCGTTTCGGTGGTGCCATACAGGTTGAGCAGCCGCGGTGAGCTTGGATGGTTGTCCAGCCACGTCCGGAGCCGATGCGGTTCCAGCGCTTCACCGGCGAACAGCACGGCCTCGAAGCGTGAGCTGCTGTCCGAGCTCGGGTGCGAGCGCGTCCGCGGTTTGCAATGCATAAAACCCCGACGGGGTCTGGCTCAGGACGCCGACCTGTTCGCGGACCAATAACGCATGGAAATCTTCGGGCGAACGCGCCACCGATTCGGGCACCACCACGAGGCGCCCACCGGATAGCAGCGCACCCCAGATCTCGCACACCGACACGTCGAACGCCAGGGAATGCCACTGCGACCACGCTTGTCCCGGCGACAACTCGGCGTCCAGGGATTCCAGCAACCGGATCACGCTGTAGTGGGGAATGGCCACGCCCTTCGGGACACCGGTAGTGCCCGAGGTGTAGATCAGGTAAGCGATGTTGTCCGGGGCCGGCGCCGGAAGCGGCGCGTCGATGGAGAGTTCTCCAAGATCTTCAAGATCTTCAATATCGATGACAAGCAGATCGCGTCCGTCCAGCCGATCGACCAGCCCGGTGGTGGTAATTGCGGCGATCGGCGCGGCATCGTCGAGCATGAATTCGATCCGGGCCGCCGGCACCGTCGGGTCCATCGGCACGTAGGCCGCCCCGGATTTCAGCACCGCCAGAATCGCCACGATCGCCTCAGCCGAGCGTGACATCAACAACGCCACCCGCTGCCCCGGACCCACACCTCGAGCGGCCAACAAGTGCGCCAACCGGTTCGAGGCCTCATCGAGCTCTCGATACGTCAGCGACACACCCTCGAAGGTCACCGCCGCCGCGTCCGGGTACGCGCGCCGCCTGCGCGGCGAACATCTCCGGGATCGACACCTGCGCGGCCGCCTGCGTGGCCATCCCCGCCTGATTACCCCAGCCCGTCAACAGAGCGTGATCAGCCTCATCGAGCACGTCCATCGACGAGACCAGCCGCCCCGGATCAGCCGTCATCGCCGCCAAAACCCGGCCCAGCCGCTTCGCCAGATCGGAGACGTCGGAATTCGAAAATGGGCCGCCGGCGCCCGCCGTGCTGAGGACAAGCTGGTCGCCGGCGCCAGAGAAGATCAGCCCGAAGCTGCCCACCTGGCCGGGATTGGTGAACGACGCCGATGCAGCTACTCCCGCGAAATCGATGCGACATTTTCGACGGCATGAAATTGACGCTCACCCTGTCGGCCGGCTGATCTAGGCCGAGGAGATTGGCTTTGCGTTGTAGGGCGTGCACCGGGAACCGCTGATGTTGCAGCGCTTCGCGTATTCGCGTGTCGACATGCTCACAAAAACCGGCAATGGTCGATTCCGGCGAAACCGTCAATACCAGCGGCACCACCCCGGAAACCATCCCGGGAAGCGTCTTCGACTCCGGACGCACTCGCCTGCTGACCGGGAAGTCGAGAACTACCTCTGAGCCCTGCGCGTACCACCCACGCACCAATAGTGCGGACGCCGCAGTGAGGATCGACGATTGCGGCACATTCCATTCGCCGGACAGCTCTTGAACTCGGCGAAGGACCACCGGGTCCAATCGGACCGGCGCGGAAGGCTCAGCCGGATCACCGTCGCCCGCCGCCGGGGATAACTGATTGTGCGGACCGCTTTCGGGTGGAAGGTTCCTCGACCAATAGGCCTCATCTTCCAGGTAGTCCGCAGACGCTTCGTATTCCGACTCGTGGCGAACCAAGTCCTGCAGCGAGCCGAAGAAGGTGGGAGGGATGGCTTCGTTCGAAACAATTGCGGCGTAGACAGTCGCAATGCGGTGGGCGAGAAGCGTAATTCCGGTTCCGTCTATGACGATGTGGTGGAAGCAGCCGAACAGGTAAAATTCATCGGACCACGTTTGAAACAACGCAAATTTGAAGAGCGGACCAGCCGACGACATCGGCGTGCGTTGGATTGATGCCGCTATCGCACGGGCCTCTTGCACGGGATGACGTGACTCGCTCAGATCATGGAAGGCCATCTCGGCATCCGAGTAATCGATCGGCCGTTGCAAAACCTGGCCGTCCTCCTCGAAGATGGCGGCCCTGGCCGGCTCGGCCTCCTGCGCCACGTGCCGGATCGCCCGCTCAAGCACATCACGGTCGACTGTGCCGTCGAAGCGCACAAGCACGCCCAGCTGCCAGTCGGTGACGGAGTGACCCGTTTCCTGCGCAAGCCAAATGTCCAGCTGCCCCCGCGTCAGCGGAAGTGCCCGGTCATCAAATTCCATGTGGTTGCCTATCAAAACCTCTAGCCCGCTGCCAACCTGTCGCGCAGACTCTTCGGCCGTATATCGGTCCAGTTCTGTTCGATGTAGTCCAGACACGCTGCGCGGTCCGCTTCGCCGTGCACCACCCGCCACCCGGCGGGAACCTCTGCGAACGCGGGCCACAGGCTGTGCTGCTCCTCGTCGTTGACCAAGACGAAAAACCTGCCATCGGCGTCGTCAAACGGATTGATGCTCACCGTTCCCCTCCGAGCGATCTAAATCTAGTGGACACAAGTAGAACAAGTTCTAAACCTTACTTCTTGGGTGTGACCGCTGTCACCAAAATGAGTGTGACCGCCGTCACCTGAGCGCCGCGAGCCCGAACACGGTCGTGTCCGACGGGGTCACCCACCGACTGCATCGTGGGTTGATAGCGATCAGCTGGGACAACCCCCGTCGGCGCGAGCGACGATCTTCCTTCCGGGCTTCAGGAGGCGGCACATCGAGACTAGTGTAAGGGACAGCATAATTAGACATGGCTGCAAAGGTTGAGGCGAAAATAAATGGATCAGCATAGCGAACCAATGTCGGCGCATCTGGCCGACGACCTACTGTCCACGACCGCCGATGGATGGCACAGCTTCTACGATTTACTGAGCCGCCGTTTAGAGGACGTCGGGGTGGCTGATTCATCGTTTTTCCTTAATTACGGATACCTTTCATTGGGCACTAATGATGAATCCGCATTCGAGATTCGCCCTGGCACCTTCAACGCCAACTCGGTCCGACTGGTGTTCGAGGTCATCGGCTCAGTTGACCTGAATGACCGGGTAGTTGCCGAAATCGGATGTGGCCGCGGAGGCAACAGCGCACTCGTCGCGGAGAAATTCAAAGCTCAAGTAACTGGCATCGATATGTCCGCAGAAGCGATCGCCTTCTGCAGTAGGACGCACACTAAGACGCACCCTGGAGGTTCGATCAAATTCGAGGCTGGCGATGCGTTGAATATTCCGCTGTCCGATGGATCGTGCGACGCCGTCCTTAATGTGGAGTCATCACACTCATATGGCAATCTACCCAAATTCCTGAAGCAGGTTCGGCGGATTTGCCGCCCCGGCGCGTGGTTTTTACACACCGACTTTCTGAGTCCTGAGGACTGGGACCAGGTGAGAATGCGCTTGAAGTCGATGGGATTTGTCACCGAAAACGACCGCGATATCACCGCAAATGTATTGGCCTCGCGCGATCACGCGGCCACTAACTGGGCCGAGGTTTATGGCGACGGAAATGCTCGAGTGGCTAACTTTCTTTCGCTACCTGGGTCCGCGATCTACGAGCAGATGCGGGCGGGCCTACTGGAGTACCGAATCCTGCGATCTCGGTTGAATACAGAAGCTGCTTAGGGGTGGTCGGCGCCGCTACCTCCGAGGCTGCGGCGCCGACCTGTTCCCCTCGCGCCTTATCCGGACTCGGACGCACCCGATTCCGCGTCGACCGACTCGGGCATCTGACCAGCGAGGTACTCGGCGAGCGCACCGATGGTCGGATAGTCGAATACCGCGGTGGTGCTGATCGTGAATTCGCCACCGAACTGAGGCAACAACCGGTTGCTGAATTCGACCGCCATCAGTGAATCGGTGCCCAGCTCCAGGAACCGGCTGGTCGCGGCCGGCGGTTGCGCGAGCCGCAGGAAATTCTGCACCTCGTGCCGCAGGTATTCGGTGAGGAAGCTGCCGCGCTGCGACTCGGGCACGTCGTGCAGTTGCCGGAGCAGCTCGCTGTCGCCGCGTGTCGCCGCGACCGCACTCGGCAACACGTGGTCCAGAATCGACGGGCGAGAGCCACCGAGCAGCCCCTTTGCGGCACGCTGCCAGTTGGCCTTGATGACGGTCGCCTGCCCGGTTCCGTGCGCGATGATCTCGTCGAGCGCGCCAAGGGCGGCTCCGGGATCCAGCGGAATCAGGCCTTGCGCACTGAGATTGGCGCGCGCGGCGTGCGATGTGGCCATGCCGCCCTTCGCCCACGGGCCCCAGTTGATGCCGGCCGCTGGCAGGCCCTGGGCCTGACGGTCCGCGACGAGCCCGTCGAGCATGGCGTTGGCAGTGGCGTAGTTGGCCTGGCCGGGTGAACCGAGCACGCTCGAGGCCGAGGAGTACACCATGAAGAACTCAAGATCGTCGTTCTTCGTCTGCCGATGTAGATGCCAGGCACCGAACGCTTTTGGCGCCAACGTCGTCCGGAAACCGTCGATGCTCTGCTTCGATATCAGCGCATCGTCGAGCACGCCAGCCAGGTGCGCCACCCCGGCTAGCGGTGGCAGCTCTGTCCGGATCCGCTCCAGCACCTGGGTAACCTGCGCCTCGTCACCGACGTCGGCCGCGAAGGTGTGGATGCGGCACCGGTAGCGCTCCATGATGTCGTCGATTTCCCGTTGCGCGTCCGCATCGGGCGCGCGCCGGCTCGTCAAGACGATGTCACCGGCCCCGAGCTGGGCGAGATGGGCCGCCGTGTACAGGCCGAGCGCACCGACGCCACCGGTGATGAGATAGCTCCGATCGCCGCGCGGCTGCCAGCGGTCTCGGCATCTGCAGCACGATCTTGCCGATATGCCGGGCCTTCTGCATGCGGCGGAACGCGGTCTTCGCCTCCGTCAGCGGGTAGACCTCGAATGCGAGGGGCGCCAGTTCTCGCCCTGGCCATGTTGTCCGCCAGCTCGGCCAACAACTTGCCCACCCGCTGCGGGTTCTTGCGCGATGCTCACGTCCAGCGCGATGATCTCGTAGGCGATATCGGGTCGGGCCGCCGCCATCTGCTCCGGAGTCCAGATGTCGCGCTTGGCGATTTCGGCGAACCGGCCGCCCTGTGCGGTCGCCCGCACGGTCGCTTCGATGAACCCCTCGTTGGTCAGGCTGTTGAGCACCACGTCGACACCGGCGCCGTCGGTGTCGGCCAGGATCTGATCCGCGAAATCCGTGCTGCGCGAGTCGTAGACGTGTTCCACGCCCATCTCGCGCAGCGTCGCGCGCTTGTAGGTGCTGGCGGTGGCGAAGACGGTCGCGCCGGCCTGCTGGGCCAACTGGATCGCGGCCAGACCAACGCCGCCACTGGCGGCGTGGATGAGCACACGATCACCGGGTCCCACCTTCGCCCAGTCGAACGCGAGCCGGGTGGTCAATGCCCCGGCGGGTATGGTCGCCGCCTCTACCGCGCTGATCCCGTTCGGCACCGGCGTCAGGAACTCGGCAGGCGCATTGACCCGGGTGACGAACGACCCCGGCATGAAGCCGAAGACGCGCTGGCCAACCTCGAATCCGGTGACGCCGGCGCCCAACTCGGTGACGATGCCGGAGAGGTCACCGCCGCCGATCCGCCCCGGATCGCCCGGATAGAGGCCGAGCACGTTGAGCACATCGCGGAAGTTGAGGCCCGCGGCCTCCACCCGGATCTGCACCTGGCCCTCGCTCGGCGGCGACACGTGCGTCTCGACCAGATGAAGGTTGTCGATCGCACCGCGTTCGGTGACGTCCAGGATGTAGTCGGTCGCGCGAGGCACCGGGAGATGGCCGCTGCGCGCCCACGGCAGTAGCCGCGGCACCAGGTGCTTTCCTTGTCGCAGCGCGAGTTCGGGTCTCGACGAGGTCTTGGCTGGGGGTGCCGAGCAGGCCGGCCAACAACGGCACGGCGTCATCGAATCCGTCGCTGTCAACCACCCTGCAACGCAGGGCCGGCTGCTCGGCGATGACGGTGCGTCCGAATCCCCACAGCGCCGACTGCACCGGGTCGACCGGCTCGCCAGGTTCGGTCGCCACGGCCCGTTCGGTGATGATCCACAGTCCGCCAGCCAGTTTCAGGTCTTGCTGCGCCTGCAGCGTCTGTACGACGGTGAGCAGTTCGCCGATCTCGGCCTCCAGCCGCGCGGCGAGTTCTGCGCTCGACTCTTCGGCACCGGGTCGCTCGGTGCTGCGCCAGACGACGCCGGACACCGGGGCACCGCGCTCCTGAGCCTGGGCGAACAGCTGCTTCCAGCGCTCCGCATCCGTGTTGCGGTCCACCGCGATAGCGCCCGACCGCTGGGCCGCCAGCTCGTCGAATCCGGCAATCAGCCAGGTGCCGTCGCCGCTCTCGTCAGTGTTGTCAGACGCCGGCGGCGGCACTTCCTCCCAGCCGAGGGTGTACAGGTTCCGGGTGGCGTCGCCGCCGAGCCCGCGCAACAACGCCTCGCGGGGCGCGCGTTTAACCGTGAACTCGCGAATTTCGCCCAGCAGGTTGCCGTCGCGATCCACGAAATCGAGGTCGAAGACCTGTGTTTCGCTGTCGGGACCGCCACTCTGCCACCGCGCGTGGCAGTAGAACCGCTTCGGCATCTTCTCCCGCAGTACCACTCGCCCGTACCGCAGCGGCAGGAACAGATCGGTCATGGGCTCGCCGTCTTCGGTCACCCCGAGAAGCGCCGGGAAGGCCGGGAAGGCGACGCCGGTGCACAGGTCGAGCAGCACCGGGTGGATCGGCTCTTTGCCGAGCTGTTCGGCGAGTTCGTCGCCGATGGCGACGTCGCCAACCGCCTCACCGTCACCGGACCACAGCGACTTGAGGGAGGTGGACCAGGTCGGACCCCAGTCCAGTTCCATGTCGGCGAAGGTGTCGAACAGCTGCTGCGGGCGCATGCGGCTCAACCGCTCGCAGACGGCATCGATGGAGTCTGTCGGCTCCGGCGCCGGCTCGTCATCGACACCGGCGACGATGCGGCCATCGGCGTTCAACGACCACTCGGCCTCGTGCTCACCGTACGGGCGGCTGTGCACCTGGAAGGTCCAGCCGCCACCGTCCTCGACCGGATGCACGCTCAGCTGCACCTCCCGGGAATTCTTGTCGCCCAGGATGATCGGTTCGTAGAAGAAGACATTGCGCACATGCGCGGGTGTGCCGACCGCGGCGAGGGCCATCGCCGCGTACGTCGCGCCCGGAACGACAACCCGGCCGTAGATGACGTGATGCGCCAGCCACGGCTGCGAATTGACCGACCAGCGGCTGGTGTAGATGGAGTCGCCGGAGGCGAGATCCTTGGCGTTACCCAGGATTCCGGATACCGAGGCGCCGTCGACGCGGATGTCGGACGTCTTCGGCCAGAAGCGACGGCGCTGGAACGGATAGGTCGGCAGTTCGAGTCTGCGGCCTGTCAGGTGGTGCAGCGCAGCGAAATCGGGGCGATGCCCGGCGACGTAGACCGCGGCGAGCGCTTCAGCGATCTGACGCCGGTCATCGGTGCCCTTGCGCAGGGAAGCGATCGCACGCGGCGCCGCCGAGGAGTCGGGCCAGACCTGCGCCGCGGCACCGGTCAGAACCGGTTGCGGACCGATCTCCATCAGCACCGAGCAACCCAGCGCCGCCACGGTGCGAACGCTTTCGGCGAACTGCACCGGCTGGCGGGAGTGCCGCCGCCAGTATTGGGCATCCAGCGGGGTGTCCGCCGTGAGCACGGCGCCGGTGCGGTTGCAAACCAGGGGCAGGGACGGAACGGCGAACTCGAAGCCTTTTGCGTACGACTCGAATTCGTCGAGCGCCGGCTCCAAGCAGCTCGGAGTGGAAAGCATGACTGGTGTCCAGCCAGGTGCAGCGGATTTCCTCACCGGTGAGCTTGGCGACGATCTGTTCCAGATCGCCGGCCGGGCCCGACAGGACCGTGTTGCGACCGTTGTAGGCAGCCACCGAAATCTGCGGGAATGCCTCGGCGGCGCCCTCCACTTGCTGGGCGTCGGCGAACACGGCCACCATCCGGCCGCCCTCGGGCAGATTGCCGAACAGCCGGCCACGTTCGGCCATCAGGCGCGCCCCGTCTTCGAGGCTGAACACTCCGGCCACACACGCCGCCGCGTACTGGCCCACGCTGTGCCCGAGCACCACGTCGGGCTCGATGCCCCACGACTGCCACAACCGGGCCAGGCCCATCTCGACGGCGAACAGTGCCGGCTGAGCAAAAGAGGTGTGCTGCAGTGTTTTCCCGGTCTGAGCGCTGGCTTCGCTGTCGGTCTCGAACATCACCTCCAGCAGCGGACGCGGCAGCAACCCATCGATGGCTTCCGCGCACTGCTTGACGGTGTCGGCGAACACCGGCTCGGTGTCGAACAACTCGCGCGCCATCCCCGGGTACTGGCTGCCCTGCCCGGTGAACAACCACGCCGTCTTCGGCGGGTCACCGCACTCGCCACGCATCGCGCCCGGTCCCAGCCGGTTCTCGGCCAATTCGCCCAGGAGTTCGCGGGCGCCCTGAACCGAATCGACGAGGAGCGCGGCCCGGTGTTCGAAGTGCGAACGCCCGGCCCCGGCCGTACGGCAGACATCGGTGATGTCGGCCTCGGGGTGCTCCTCCAAGAAGGCCCCGTATCGTTGCGCCAACTCCACCAGCGCCTCCGGTGAGCGCGCCGACAGCGGCAGCACCCCGACGAGATCTCCTCCGGCAGCCGGCTCCCCTGCCGCAACCTCGGCCCGCTGTGGCGCCTCCTCGATCAGCACATGTGCGTTGGTGCCGGAGAACCCGAAGGAACTTGTTCCGGCGCGGCGCGGCCGGCCGTTGGCGTGCCACGGAATCGCCTTGTCCACGACCCGCACCGGCAACGAAGCCCACGGGATGTGCGGCGACGGGTTGTCAAAGTGCAGGTTCTGCGGCAGAACTTCGTGCTCCAAGGACAACACGACCTTGATCAGACCGGCGATGCCCGCCGCCGACTCCAGGTGCCCCAAGTTGGTCTTCGCAGATCCGATCAGCAGCGGCCGGTCCGCATCCCGGCCGACGCCGTAGGCGGCCGCGGCGGCCTGGACCTCGATCGGGTCGCCCAGCGAGGTGCCCGTGCCGTGCGCCTCGAGGTAGTCGACATCGCCGCCGACGAGACCGGCACGAGTCAGCGCCGACGTGATAAGCCGTTGCTGTGCACCCCCGTTGGGCACCGTCAACCCACTGGAGGCGCCGTCCTGGTTGACGGCGCTGCCCCGGATGACCGCACGAATCGTGTCGCCATCGCGCTCCGCATCGCTGAGCCTCTTGAGCACCAGAATCCCGCAGCCTTCGCTGCGGGCGTAGCCGTTCGCGGAGGCGTCGAACGTCTTGCAGCGGCCGTCGGCGGACAGCATTCTGGCGCGCGAGGTGGCAATGATGGATGCCGGGCTCACCAGGACGTTCACCCCACCGGCGAGCGCCATGTCGCAGTCGCCGGAGTGCAGTGCCTGGCAGGCCTGATGGACGGCCACCAGCGACGAGCTGCACGCGGTGTCCACCGCCATCGCCGGCCCTTCGAATCCGAGCACGAACGCGACCCGGCCCGCGATGACGTTGAGCGCGTTGCCGGTGATGAAGTGGGCTTCGATGGTGTCGACCGAGTTGGCGCCCAGCAGCTGCGAATACTCGTTGGCGGCCACCCCGACAAAGACGCCGCTTCGGCTGCCGCGCAACGCTGCAGGCGAATACCCGGCGCGTTCCAGGCCCTCCCACGCGATTTCCAGCATCAACCGCTGCTGGGGGTCCATCCACACGGCCTCGCGCGGGGAGATGCCGAAGAACTCCGGATCGAATCCGTCGATTTTGTCGAGGAATCCGCCGTAGCGGGTGTAGATCTTGCCCGGCGCCTCGGGATCCGGGTCGTAGTACTCGTCGACATCGAAGCGGTCGCCGGGGATCTCGCTGATCGCGTCGACACCGCCGGACAGCACGTCCCAGAAACCTTCGGGATCGGGCGCGCCCGGGAAGCGGCAGGCCACCGACGACGATCGCGATCGGCTCATCCGTGCGGATCGGCGCTGCCGGGGCCAGCTTGACCTCAGGTTTCGTGGATGCCGGCGTGCCGATGCTGAGGACGTCGCGGAGCAGGAAGTCCGCCACGTCGACCAGGCGGGGATAGTCCATCGCCAGGGTCGACGGCAGCTCCTTGCCGACGGACTGCTCCAGACGGCGCCGCAGTTCGACGGCCATCAGCGAATCCATGCCGACGTCGAAGAATCCGGACTCGTCGCGGATCTCGGCCGCGTCGATCCGGGTTACCTCCGCGACGACATCGCGCAGGTAATCCACGACAAGCTTCTTGCGCTGTTGCGCCGGAGCGGTGGTGAGCTGTTCGACGAGCCGGGTGTTGCCAGACGCTGCTGCCGCCGCCGGCGCCGCAGACTCGGGCACCTCGCGCTGCAACTGCGCCAGGAATGCCCGTTTGCCCGCGATCTGGTAGAGCGGCAGGAAACTGGCCCAGTCGATTCGGGCCACCGTCCCGTGTGATGTCCCCTGTGCCGCAGAAGAAGCCATGAGCTCGGCCATCCCCGCCAGTGCGTCGGCGGGTGACAAAGTCCGGACCCCGCGCTTGTCCAGGTGCGCACGGGCCTCCTCGTCGGCCATGCCGGCCGCCCAGGGACCGAAGTTGACGCTGATCCCGGGAACACCCTGCTCACGCTGCCGCCAGGCCAACCCGTCGAGGAAGGCGTTGGCCGCGCCGTAAGCGGTCTGACCGAAGCTGCCCCATACCGAGGAAATCGAGGAGGTGCTGAGGAAGAAGTCCAGCTTCAGGTCCGCGGCGGCTTCGCTCAAATTCCAAGCCCCCCAGACCTTCCCGGCGAACACGCGGTCCACCTCGGCGTCGTCCAGGGTCTGCAGCGGGGTGTTACTGATCTCGCCCGCGGCGTGCACAATGCCGGCCACCGGCGGAAGTTCGGCCTGCACGGTGGCGAACAGGCGAGCGACGGCGTGCGGATCGGCGACGTCGGCCGCGATGACACGGGTTTCGCAGCCGTGCTGTTCGCGTAGTTCGTCGATGCGCTTTTGCGCGGCGTCGCTGGGTGACCGTCGACTGGTCAACACCAGCTGACGGGCGCCGTGGGCGGCCAGGTAGCCGGCGACCTCCAACCCGATCGCACCCAGCCCACCAGTCACCAGATACGTTGCGTCAGCACGCAATGCCAGCGGCGTTGCCGTCGGCTGCCCAACCCGTCGAACCAGCCGGGGAACATGGACCGTTCGATCGCGCAGCGCGACTTGGTCTTCGGCACGCGGCGCTGTCACCACATGGTCGATCAACAGCGACCACTGATCTGCGCCATCGTGCGACAAATCTGCCAGTCCGCCCCAGAGCCGTGGATATTCGAGCGCGGCGGCGCGACCGAAACCCCACAGGCTGGATTGCGCCGGTGACACGATGTCCGCATTGGTGGCCCGTTGCGCTCCGCGGGTGATCAGCCAGATGGGTGTGCGCAGTTCAGCGTCGGCCGCGGCGCGGAAGAGTCGCCGAGTTCCGCCCAGAACGTGATGTTGCATCCGCAACAGCGACCGCATCGAGGGCGCGGTCTCGGAGTCGACGGCCGCGAGATGCAGGATGCGCAGCGTCGGTTCGTCTGCGGCCGCAGCGCTCAACGCGGCTTCGAGTCGCTTCTCGTCCGCGTCGGACACCGGTAGCCCGAGAATCTGGTGTCGGTGCCCACGTGCGGTCAGCGCATCGACCAGTGGCTGCGCTGCCGCCGCGTCATCGCTGATGAGGAGCCAGGCAGATTCCTCGCCCGCTTTAGCAGCCGAGGGCGGCGGCTTTCTCCCAGCGAATCTCGTAACGGGTGTCCGTGATGGACTGGGTCGCGCGCTGCTGGTTGTGTTGTGCTGCAAGTTGTTTCAGCACATCAACGGTCTGCTGATTGCCGCTCGCACCGTCGAGCAGCGCAGCGAGTTCCTCGATCCGGCCGTCCTCCAGAAGCCGGACGGACTCGGTACGCATCGCATCGCTCTGGGTGGGCCGCACTCGCGTCGTCGTCTCGCGGTACCAGAACTGGCGATGCTGGAACGGATAGGTGGGCAGGTCGAGCTTGCGCGTCGATTCCTGCTGGAGTGCGGCAAAGTCGGGACGATGCCCGGCGACGTACGCGTTGGCAAGGGCTTCGGTGATCTGGCGGTGGTCGGCGATGTTTCGGCGCAACGACGCGACCGCCCGTGGCGCGGTCGCCGGGTCGGGCCATGCCCGCATGGCCGCGGCGGTGAGCACCGGTTGCGGGCCGACCTCCAGCAGCATCGTGCAGTGCAGATCGGACAGGGTGTGCACGCTCTTGGCGAACTCGACCGGCTGGCGCGCGTGGCGACGCCAGTAATCGCCGTCGAGTTTCGCGCTTCTGCCGAGGGCCGCGCCGGTGCGGTTGCACACCAACGTCCGTTGCGGCGCGGCGAACTTGAACCGGTTCGCGTATGCCTCGAATTCGTCGAGGACCGGGTCCAGCAGCGCCGAATGGAAGGCGTGGCTGGTGTCCAGCCAGTCGCAGCGCACACCGTCGTCTTCCAGCTTGTCCACGGCCTGCTCGAGATCCTGGGCAGGTCCGGACAGCACGGTGTTGGCGCCGTTGTAGGCGGCCACCGACAGGCTCGGGAACTCGTCGGTCAGGCTCTCCACCCGCTCGGCGGCGGCGAAGATCGCGGCCATCCGGCCGCCGGCGGGCAGGCTGCCGAACAGGCGGCCGCGCTCGGCCAGCAACAGGGCGCCGTCCTCGATGCTGAACACACCGGCGACGCAGGCCGCCGTGTACTGGCCGACGCTGTGGCCGATCACCACATCCGGTTCGAAGCCCCACGACTGCCAGAGCCGGGCCAGGCCCATCTCCACCGCGAACAGGGCTGGCTGGGCGTAGCTGGTTTGCCGGATGGTGTCGTCACCGTCCGGATCAAAAATGACGTCCAGCAACGGCCTGTCGAGCACGTCGGCGACCGCCGCCGCGCACCGGTCCATCGTCTCGGCGAACACCGGCTCGGTCTCGTACAACTCCCGGGCCATGCCGGCAGACTGGCTGCCTTGCCCCGGGAACAGCCACGCGGTCCTCGGCTTGTCGGCGCAATCCCCCCGCACCAAACCCGGTGCCGGGCGATCCTCGGCCAGCGCACGCAGCGCCTCGCGCGCGGACTCGATGGAATTCACCACCAAGGCGGCCCGGTGCTCGAAGTGCGACCGCGCGACCCCGGCGGTCAGGCACACGTCGGCCAGCGAGGCTTCTGGGTGCGCGGACAGCCAGTTGCCGTAGCCCTGCGCCAGCTCCACCAAGGCAGCCGGGCTGCGCGCCGAGAGCGGCAGCAGGCTGAAGCGCCTGTCGTCGGACGGCGCCACCGGTGCCGCGGCAACTTGGCCGACCTCTGCGGGTGCTTCCTCGAGGATGACGTGCGAGTTGGTCCCGGAGAACCCGAACGAGCTGACCCCGGCGATGCGGGGCCGCTCGCCGCGAGTCCACGGGGTGGTCTCGTCGACAACCTTGACCGCGAGCCGGTCCCAGGGGATGTGCGGCGACGGCTTATCGAAGTGCAGGTGCTTCGGCAAGCGCCTCGTGCTCGAGCGCCAGGATGACCTTGATGACGCCCGCGATGCCGGCGGCCGCTTCCAGGTGCCCGATGTTGGTCTTCACCGAGCCGATCAGCAGCGGGTGGCTGGCGTCGCGTCCCGCGCCGAGTGCCGCACCGGCGGCCTGGACCTCGATCGGGTCGCCCAGCGATGTCCCGGTTCCGTGCGCCTCCAGGTATCCGACGTCACCGGCCGCGACACCGGCGCACTCCAGCGCCTCGGTGATGACACGTTGCTGGGCGACGCCGTTCGGCACCGTCAACCCACCCGATGCGCCATCCTGGTTGACCGCGCTGCCCCGGACCACGGCCCGAATCCGGTCACCGTCGCGAATCGCATCCTCGAGGCGTTTGACGACAATGACGCCGACGCCCTCGCCGCGCACGTAGCCGTCCGCGGACGCGTCGAAGGTCTTGCACTTTCCGTCGGGCGCGAGCATGTGCGCCTGCGAGAAGGCGATCACGCTCTTCGCGCTGATCAGCGCGTTCACGCCGCCGGCAAGCGCGACGTCACATTCCCCGAAGCGCAGCGCCTGGCAGGCCAGGTGGATTGCCACCAACGACGAACTGCACGCCGTATCGACCGAGATTGCCGGGCCCTGCAGCCCCATCGCATAACTGATCCGGCCTGCTCCGGCGGCAGACGACGTGCCGATTGCGACGTACGCCTGGATCTCCTCGTAGCTCAGGTCTTCCGATATCAAGCCCAGGTAGTCGTGGGTGCCCAGACCCATGAACACACCGGTCTTGGTTTCCGCCAAAGCCGAGGGTGCGGTCCCGGAATGTTCCACCGCCTGCCACGCGGTCTCCAGCAGCAGCCGATGCTGTGGGTCGATCAACATGGTTTCGCGTTTTGACAGTCCGAAAAACGCGGCGTCGAACCCGGCGATGTCCTCAATGAAGCCTGACCGGCGGGTCACAATCTTCCCGGGCGCATCGGCATCGTCGCCGTAGAACTGGTCGGCATCCCACCGGTCTGCGGGCACGTCCGTGATCGTGTCGCGGCCTTGCTGCAGCACATCCCAGAACTCGTCGGCATCGGCAGCACCTGGAACGCGAAGCGCGTAGCCGACGATCGCGAAACTCTGATTCAATCCGGCCGTCAGAGCCTGCTTCTGGAGATCGGTCATTTCCGACCGCCTATCATGTCGAGCTGCTGCTCGTCTTTGACCAAGACGATAAAGCTGCCACTGTCATCATTGAACGGATTGATGCTCAACACGTCTCCAGACCATCTAATCGACATGGGTGTAACAAGTTAAAGACCATACTTGCTGCGTGTGACGCCTGTCACCGGAATCGGCAATTGGTACACCGCGTAGTTTTTCGGCCGTTAAGACTTGCCTGTGACCTGCGGCGATGGGTTTCGCTGTGGGGCGCTTCGTCGGCGGTCACGGTCAGCAGTGCGATCCGCTCCGCCTGTCAGCCAACGCTCTTGGTGCGGGCGAAATTTTCGACCAGGTCGCCGGCAGCCACAGTGCCTTTGGATGCATCGGTCATTTTGGCGGCGACTTCGCGGGCCCGGGCAGCGTACTCCGGGGCGAGGATCGTTTGCAGGTCGTTGACGAGCGATTCCACGGTGGCGGTCGATAGGCGTCGGGCGGTTCCCACCTTCAACCGTTTGATTTGATTTCCCCAGAAAAACTGATCGGGCAATTTCCAGAGAATCAACGCGGGTACGCCCGAGCGGAGCGCGGCGGATGTGGTGCCCGAGCCTCCGCGATGCACTATCGCACGAACGGTGGGAAAGATCGCCGCGTAATTCATGGTGTCCACCACCTTGACGTGCTCAAAATGCGGGCCGTTGCTGTAGTCACTCCCGGCGGACACAACCAGCGCCCGCACACCCAACTGCGCTGTCGCCGCGCCGATCATGGCCATGATGTCGGTCGGGGAGTCCACCGGTATGCTGCCGAATCCGAAAGAGATCGGCGGCGGTCCGGCGGCAATCCACGCCGCGATTTCCTCATCGGCATCCGTCTGCCACTCCAGGGTCAGTGTGCCGACATTGGGCCGTTCCTTTTTGAATTCCGCCCAATCAGTTGGTAACCACGGAAAGAGCGCCGCGTCGTAGGCCTGCAGTTCCAGCGACCCGCGTTCGACGATCCGGCGGGGCGCGGGGCTTGTGGTCTTCGGTAGGCCAAGTTCACGACGCCGCGCGTCCTCGACCCTCTTGCTCAGGCGCCAATAACCCCACTCGTAGGCCCGCACCTGCCAGGAGAGGTTAGCCCGTATCGGGTTGTAGTGCAGCGTGGCCAACGGAATGTTGTAGTACTCGGCGACGCTGCTTGCCTGCTCCTCCCAGCTCTGGCCGGTTAATAGCAGGTCGGCGCCGTCCACCGCCGACATCAGCGTCCTGCTCATATCGTTCCAACACTGGGTGAAGACGTCCCATCTGTCGCGCCAGAACCGGATGAGAGTCGGGATCCTCCAGGGGTGGCGGTAAAACAAGCTCAAGAAGCTGCGCACCGGTTTCATGCTCTCCGACCAATCGACTCCGTAGGCGATCGCCGTAAGCCCAAGCTTCTCGACGAAGGGAATCTGGTCGGGCGCGACGGCCATGCACACGTCGTGCCCGCGGCGCTGTAGTTCACGGCCCACTACGGCGACGGGCTCGACGTCGCCACGACTTCCCCAGCACGCCAGCACAAACTTCATGGAGCTCCTCGCCCTCCTGGTGGGTGTAACAAGTGCTAAACGATACTTCCTGATCCAGAACCATTCCGGTCAGTAGCGCGAAGGATTGCTCCGAGATCAGCTCGTCGGTCAGGCTCCTTGGGAGGCCGAGCGTCGCAGTCATGCGTCACCACTGGAGCCCCGGACCCCGGGCCCTGAGAGTTTGTCGCTCCATATTCTGCCCACCTCGTGAGAGTCGGGAAGACTAACCCGTCTTGATGCCGATGAATGTCCCTCGAAGAGTCGATTGATACGAACCTTCTAGCAGGCACTCAGCGATGTTTGGCTCCAAGTTGTCATACTCTTCCATCACAAGGTCGTATCCAACATCGCGAATCGTCTGAAGTAGGTGCTCGCGTTGAATCCAAAAGGATCGCTCATTGTCCCATGAAGACCATTTGAGAGTCTCTCTCTCGCGGAGTGACGGAAGCCACCAAGATCCGCCGCGGTCGCTTGAAAACTCCGGAAACCATCGTCCTGGAAGGCCCTCGTTCTCACTGGCTGGCGAAAGCCATAAATTTCTGGGCAACGAAAGATAGAAGCTTTCGGGCTTAGGCTTTCTAAGCAACCTAGCCAATGCCCATCGTAAACCTGGCAGTACAAATCGCGCTACTACGGGAACTCGAAATTTCATATCGGCCAGGTTTTGGTAGATGGGCCCATGGCCGCGATTAATTAGAGAGAAGTGTGTCTGCAGAATAAGGAGCTTCTTCGTCACGCCTGAAAGTGTCTCCAGGAATTCCTTTGGGCGGTCAAGGTGGTAAAGCAGGCCACAGCAGAAGACAGCATCAAATTCGCCGTACTTGGCGATATTGAAGGCATTATCTTGGACGAACTCTAAATTCGGCAGGTCAGTCTTCGATTTGACGTAATTGCAGGCCGCTATATTCAACTCACGCACGTCGATCCCAAGAACTTGGAATCCCATGCGTGCAAACTCTACCGAGTACCCGCCTTCCAAACAGCCCACATCCGCCACGCGAATTTGACTTTTATCCCCAGGGAACACTGTTTCTAGAATTCCGCGCGCCGATTTGAACCACGGATTGTCCACTATCGAACGTGTCGACTCGGGCTTCGTGAAAGTTCCGTCGTCGAGGCGGATGTTATGATCCGTGAATTCCAGCTTATCCTTATTGACTCCCACTACCATGTCATCTCCAATCCTCCATACGCTTACGCCCCTCTAGAGGAGGGTCGCGCCGAGCGTACATTACGGGCTGCGGTGGTTAGGTTCGTTTTACCGTCGCTGCTGTCACCGGTGCCAGGCCGGGTATGTGACAGGGGTCCGTCCCCTACCCGTCATCGTCGAACCAGTAGCAGCCACCATCAGGTCTGCTCCCAGAGCGGACGTTGCGTTGATGTTGGGTTCCGTGGTCCGGGCATAAATTACTCGAAATGCCCAGGGCTGTGTGGACCGCGATTATCAGCGGGCGAAATTTTCCAAGAGGTCGGCGGCGGCCACGGCGCTTTTGGCGGGTTCGGTCATCCGGGTGGCGATCTCACGGGCGCGACCGGCGTACTGCGGAGCCAGGATGATGCGTAAATCCGCGAGCAACGTCTTCTCGGTGGCGGTCGAAAAGCGCCGGGCGGTGCCCACCTCGAGTCGCTTGACCGCGGCTCCGTATACCGCGTGAACCATGTCCCAGAAGAGGATCAGTTGCGGAACCCCCGCGCGCATGGCGATCGGCGTGGTACTCGAGCCACCGTGGTGGACGAGCGCCCGACAGGCGGGAAAGACGGTCGCATAATTCACCGCGCCCACTACCTTGACGTGGGCGGGATGGGGGACGCTACTGAAGTCACTTCCGGCGGCGCCGATCAGGGCGCGCTCGCCCAATTCCGCGCAGGCCGCGCTGATCATCGCGATCGTGTCGGCCGGAGATTCGACCGGAATGCTGCCAAACCCGAAGTAGATCGGCGGTGTTCCCGCAGCGATCCAGCCCGCGACCTCCTCATCGGCGTCCGTCCGCAATTCCAGCGTTAAGCGTGCCGACAAATGGCCTTTGCGGAGGATTGCGCGCGTTCCATTTCGCCCATTCGGCCGCCAGCCCAGGAAAGCACGCCTCGTCGTAGGCCTGGATTTCCAGCGAACCGCGTTCGGTAATGCGTCGCGGCGCGGAGCCTGTCGCCTTCGGTAGGCCAAGTTCACGGCGCTGGGCGTCCTCGGCCTTCTTCGTCCCACGCCAAGACACCCACCAGAACGCCGTCACTGCCGAGCGGGCCAACGGCGCCGGCAGGAATCGCAGGGTCTGGCCGTTGGGCCGCAGCGGGAAGTAATGCGAGCGTGGCCAACGGAATGTCGTAATGCTCCGCGACGTTCGCGGCGGCGTCCTCGAAATTGATTCCGGTGAATATCAGGTCGGCCCCGTCCGCCAGCGACATCAGCGTCGTGCTCATGTCCTGCCAACCCTGGACTAGGGGACCCGCGATTTCGACTCGCGACTTGATCAGTTCCTGGATCCGCCAGGGGCGGCTGAAGAAAGCACGTCCAGAACTCGCGGTGAGCGTCCAGGATGGACTTCGCTTCGGGTCCGAAGCCGACCGCCGCAACCCCAGCCGACTCCGTGAAGCCGACCAGGTCGGGCGGGACGGCCATGCAGACGTCGTGCCCTCGGCGCACCAGCTCGCGGCCGACGGCGAGGTTGGGCTCGACATCGCCGCGACTTCCCCAGCTGGCCAGCACAAATTTCATCGCGGGCCGCCTAGCGGACTGCCGTTCATCCGTTGGCTTGCTCACGCGGACGGGTTGGGCCAAGTTTGCCTAGGCCGGTGATCTCCAGGCTGACTGACTTCCGTTGTCCCGCAGCGCCAAGCATGAAGAGAATGTCGCCTATCGGTGCGCCCAACCAAAACCGCCAAAACCGCCCCTGGAAGAACTTCCAGACATAGCTACCGTCGCCCGCCACCCAAAACGCGGCGATCCAGAGCAAGGAGTAGCGTCACGCGCTTCCAACGCGTAACGACCATCTCCATATTCATCTCCATGCCCTCGAGGCCCCATGCCCGGTATCGCCATTCCAGCTCGTACTGCCTCTGGAACTCAAAGAACGCCAGCATTTCGCCATTAGTGACAAGGTATTCGTCAAAGACAAGGATTGATCCCTCGACAAAGCGATCCTTGCACGTTTCCAGCCCGTGCAGGCAACTCTCATAGGTATCCAAATCCATGTGGAAAAGCCTGATTGGTGCGCCTGGTCGCTCGGCCAGGAACGGGTCCAGCGTCTCGTAGGTGCTTCCCTTGATGAACTGCACCTCGCGACCGAGCGCGGCGGGCAGCCCGTCCTGCAGGTTCACACCGGTGTCCCGCATCGAACGTTGCGCAAGCGGGTCTGATAGCGAAAAGGTTCCACGTTTGAAGAGGACTTGATCGTCGACTTGCCAGTCTTCAACAAGGCCCTCAAAGGTATCGAAGCCGTACACCCGGCGGCCAGAAGCATCGGACATCAGCCGCGTCGACCAGCCCAGCCACACGCCTAGATCAAGCAGTAGTTCATCGGAATCTTGGCGGCTTGGTCTCGCGAGTCGCGATGCTTCCCATAAAAGCGTATGGCCTCGAATCTTGCACCGCCGAATATCCTCGAGCGTGCGGCCGATAAACGAGCGATATGCATCGTCATATACTCTGATATCGCGAGCATATAAGTTAGGAATATAGCGGCCGCGATCCCTATACACAAGGCGCGCGCATAAGAGTAACAGTAGAAGGACGCCAAAAGCGACGAGAAGTCCCGGCTGGAAATAGCATGCCGTAGCCAGAAGAACTGCGATGCCAACGAGAATTGCTTTCCATACTTTATGAAGATTCGTCCGATCCACTGCGGGAGCGTTTACTGTCGGACTATCGACTACGCCCACAGGTTCACCTTCATGTTCTCAGCTAGACGCGGCCCTACTGGGCCGGGGTGGCGTCCGAGGCCGCCGACGTGGAAACGCCGATTTGACGCGCTCCACAACCCGCGCGGAGCTCTGCGTGGCAGGAAAGTCATAGGCGATCTCCGGGTTCCCAGCTCAAAGAGGACAAACTAATGATTCGCCAACATACCCAATGAGTTCAACAGGTGTGTGATACTTCCCCGGACTCGGAGAACACATCCTCTTCTTTCAAGGTTGGTGACCTTGCGCCGCGCCGACAGCGTTAACCCGATCGACAGCGTTAGCACCATCGAAGGTCCGCGAGGTCAGGAATCGGTACGGCCGGGATTCCGTGCGGACATCGAAGGCCTGCGCGCCGTCGCCGTGCTGGCCGTTGTCCTCTTTCATGCTGGCCTGCCCGGTGTGGGTGGCGGCTTCGTCGGCGTGGACGTGTTCTTCGTCATCTCAGGCTTTTTGATCACCGGACTGCTCTGGCGCGAGGTGAGCTCCGCCGGCACCGTGAAGTTGAGTCGCTTCTACGGAGCCCGAGCCCGCAGGCTGCTACCAGCCTCGGCCCTCGTCGGCGTGGTCACCGCAATCGGCTCCGCTGTCCTATTGCCCCCGCTGCAGGCCCGCGACGTCCTTGAAGACGGTATCTATAGCGCTCTGTATGTCAGCAACTTTCACTTCGCTCAAGAAAACTCGAGTTACTTCTCCCCGGTGCGGCCGCCGTCGCCGTTCCAGCACTACTGGTCGCTGGGCGTCGAGGAGCAGTTCTATCTGGTGTGGCCGGCGTTGATCATCGGCACGACATGGCTGATCCGGCTCGTGCGCCGGCGCGCCAGGGCCGAAACCCCCTCTAAACAAACCCCCTATCTGGTGGTTCTTGGTCTGGTCGCGGCCTTCTCGTTCGCTCTGTCGCTGGCCGCCACCTTCGTGGCGCCATCAGTGGCGTTCTTTTCGCTACCCACCCGGGCGTGGCAGTTGGCCGCCGGTGGCCTGGTGACCCTGACGGCCGGCCAGTGGCGCCGACTCCCACCGCGAGCCGCCGCGATCGTGGGATGGGCAGGGCTGGGAGTGATCCTGCTGGCTTGCACCCAGTTGAGCTCAACCACGCTGTATCCGGGTACTGCCGCGCTGTTGCCGGTGCTGGGTGCGGTGTTGGTGATCGGCGCCGGCTGTGCCACACCTACTCAGGGATGCGGCCGCGTGCTGGCAGTGGCGCCGATGGGCGCGATCGGCCGGATCTCGTACTCGTGGTATCTGTGGCACTGGCCGGTATTGCTGCTAGCGGCGCCACTGCTGGGCCACCCGCTCGGGCTGGGCGGCAGGCTGGCAACGGTCCTCATCTCCGGTGGACTAGCGGTACTCACCGTGCGCTTCATCGAGGATCCGTTGCGATTCGCCGCGCCGATACGCCGGTCCGCCCTGACCAGTCTTGCGCTGGGCGGTGTCGCCACCGCGGTCGCGGTCTGCGTAAGCGTGGCGTTGATGGACTGGGTGCCTGACCCGGTCGGTCGCGGCCCGGCGGCTGCACCGCTGACCATCACAGCGTCGCCTCCCCCTCCGGGCTCCAGCATCGCCGCCTACGACGCAGCGGTGCAGAGCGCATTCGCACAGGTGCAGGCTGCGGTCGCAGCGGCCGCCGACCTCAAAGCCGTACCGTCCAACCTCGAGCCGCCACTTGCTCGCGCGGCGGCCGAATATAAAGCTGAGTTCTTCGACGGCTGCCAGCGTAATCTTTTGGCCGCCGGACAGCCGGAGTGCGTGATGGGCGACACCACCTCGACGACGACGGTGACCCTGCTGGGTGACTCGCATGCCGCGATGTGGGCACCGGCGTTCCAACAGGTCGCCGAGCAGCGGCACTGGCGGCTCGAAGCCCTCACCAAGGGCGCTGTCCACCGATGAGCTTGCCAATCACCAGCTTCATCGGTCGCCTGGTGGAAACCGTTCAACGCTGCCAGCAGTGGCGCGGTGAGACCATGGCCCGGCTGCGCGCCGAGCACCCCCGGCTCGTCGTGGTGAGCATGTCCCGCGGGTACGGGGGCTTGGACTACCTGCCCAAGCCATACAACGAAGCATGGTCCGACGGCCTGACCCGTCTGGTGCAGCAGCTGCGCGCTATCGGTGCGCAAGTGATGGTGCTGGGGCCGGTCCCGAATCCTTACAAATCGGTGCCGATCTGCCTGTCGGGCCACCTCGACGACGCGGCGGCCTGCTCGTCGCCACGGTCGACGGCGGTGAACCAATCCGGCATCGCAACGGAAACCGCTGCCACCAAATCCGGTGGCGGACACTACGACGAACTCACCGAGCTGTTCTGCACCGCGGACCGCTGCCCGGTCATCGTGGGCAACACGATGGTTTATTTCGATGATCACGTGACGAGCGAATACGCGCGGGCGCTCGCACCGGCAATGGGGGTGTTGGCCGACCGCACGCTCGCCCACGGTTGACCTGTCTGCGGTTTGTTGGCTGCGGACTGATGGCGCCGCAGCAGGAGATAGAGCGCGCCACCGCGCGCCAACAATCGTTCCGGTAAGCAGCCGCCCGCCGTGAAACGGTCGCTCCGGATCGCGGCAGCGGACGCCGGTCCGGCAGCACAGCGGTCCTTGCCGCCGATACGGCCGATCATGATGCGGTGATCCCGCTATGATCACCCGGACCGCACCCATGGCAACGCGTGACGGTCACCCTATTTTCTCCACAGAGGAACCGGAGGCGTCGGCTGTTGTCAACATCTGTGCTCATCACCGGCGGGGCAGGATTCATTGGGTCCGCGCTTACACGCCGTCTCGTCCAAGCCGGCTATGACGTCGCCGTGATGGATGTCTTGCACCCACAAGTTCACGGCGAAACCACAGCGATCGACCTGCCGCCATCGGTGCGGTTGTTCACCGGCGATGTCACCCATGCCCCTGACTGCGATGCGGTGCTTCGATTGTTCCGTCCATCCCAGATCGTCCATTTGGCGGCCGAGACGGGAACGGCGCAGTCGCTGTCGGAGGCGACGCGCCATGGTTCGGTGAACGTGGTGGGAACGACTCAACTTCTGGATGCCCTGAGCCGCTCAGCACACGTGCCCGACCAGCTCGTCGTGGCGTCGTCGAGGGCCGTCTACGGTGAGGGCGCTTGGCAGTGCGGCTCTCAGATCTTCTACCCGCAGCCTCGCAGCCATGCTCAGCTCCTGGCCGGTATCTGGGATCCGCAGGGACCCACGGACGATCCTGCGGTGCCGTTGCCGAGCTGTGCTAGCCGAACGGAGCCCCGGCCAACCAACATTTACGCCGCGACCAAACTCGCTCAAGAGCACATCTTGGCCGCCTGGACGGCCGCGCACGACACCAATCTCACTGTGTTGCGGCTGCAGAATGTCTATGGGCCGGGCCAGTCGCTGACAAACTCCTACACAGGAATAGTCGCTCTTTTCGCACGATTGGCGCGCCAGCTGCGCCCGTTGGAAGTATACGAAGACGGGCAAATCGTGCGCGATTTCGTCTATATCGAAGATGTCGTCGAGGCGCTGTTCGCCGCGGTGGAGAAACCTGCGGCCGAACCACGTTGCCTCGACATCGGGTCGGGTACCCCAACGACAATCCACGAGCTGGCTCAAAAGCTCGCCGCCATCTGCGATGCCCCCGAGCCGATCGTCGTGGCGAAATTCCGCGACGGTGACGTACGCGCCGCGAGGTGCGACATCGAGCCGGCAATAAACGAGCTTGGCTGGCGTCCCAAGTGGGCGCTCGAAGGCGGTCTGCGCGCCCTGCTGGACTGGATCGGCGAGCAACCCGAACCACCAGTCGAACCAAGCGATCGCACACAGATGACAGCCCTGCTGAAGTAGCACAGGATGAGTAGCCTTTAACGGCCATTCCAATTATCAGGTAGGTGACCTTGCGCCAGTCCGACAGCGTTAGCGATACCGAAGAGGTGCCGGATCGGCGCTCGGCAGAGTCGCGGTTTCGCCCGGACATCGAGGGCTTGCGCGCGGTCGCGGTAGTGGCGGTTGTTCTATTCCACGCCGACGTGCCAGGAGTGGGTGGGGGCTTCGTCGGGGTGGACGTGTTTTTCGTCATCTCGGGCTTTTTGATCACCGGGCTACTGTGGCGCGAAGTGAGCAGCAGCGGCACCGTCGGACTGCGCAAATTCTACGGAGCCCGGGCGCGCCGGTTGCTGCCGGCCTCGGCCATCGTGGGCGTTATTACCATGATTGGCTCGGCTGCCCTGTTGCCCCCGCTAGAGACCCGAACCGTCATCGTCGACGGCATCGCCAGCGCGCTGTACGTCAGCAATTACTGGTTCATTCAGCAAGGCGTCGACTACTTCGGCGGCATGCTGCCGCCATCGCCTTTCCAGCACTACTGGTCACTCGGGGTAGAGGAACAGTTCTACCTGATATGGCCGGCCCTAATCATCGGGACGGCGTGGCTCATCCGACGTATGCGGCGGCGCAATAAGACCGGCACCCACCCCCTATCTAGTAGTACTTGGGTTGGTCGCGTCCGTGTCTTTCGCACTATCGTTCGCGGTAACCTACGTGGCGCCTCCCGTGGCGTTCTTTTCGCTGCCCACTCGGGCCTGGCAGTTGGCCGCCGGTGGGCTCGTAGCCCTCACGGCCGGCCAGTGGCGCCGCCTTCCGGCACGACCTGCCACGCTCACCGGATGGGCCGGACTAGGGGCGATCGTGGTAGCCAGCACCCTGTTCAGTTCGGCCACGATGTATCCGGGTACCGCCGCGCTGTTGCCCACACTCGGCGCGATGTTGGTGATCGGCGCCGGCTGCGCTACACCGTCGCGGGGATGCAGCCGCGTGTTGGGATCGTCGCCAATGCGCGCGATCGGCCGAATCTCCTACTCGTGGTATCTGTGGCACTGGCCGGTACTGGTGCTAGCACCGGCATTGCTGGGCCACCCGTTGGGGCTCGCCGCCAGGTTGACAGCGGCCCTAGTCTCGAGCGCACTGGCCGTACTCACGCTCCGATTCATCGAAAATCCGCTGCGGTTCGCCGATCCTGTGCGCCGCTCCGCGCGGGCCAGTCTCGCACTTGGCGGCGTGGCCTCAGCGCTAGCGGTCTGTATGGGTGTGGCGCTGCTGGTGTGCGTGCCCACACCGATCGGGCACGGAGCACCGGTGACGTCGCTCAGAATCACCGCGACGGCTCCCCCGGCGGGCTCAAGTATCGCTGCCTACGACGCAGAGGTACAGCAGGCATTCGCGCAAGTGCAAGCGGCGGTGGCAGCGTCGGCCGACCTCAGAGCCGTACCGTCGAACCTCGAGCCCCCACTGGCCGACGCCGTAAACGAACATAGGGTCTTGTTCCGCGACGGCTGTATGCGCAATTTCTTCCAAGATGGCCAGCCTGAGTGTGCGGCGGGCGATACCGCCTCGACGACGACGGTGGCCCTAGTCGGCGACTCCACGGCCGCGATGTGGAACCCAGGCTTCCAGCAGATCGCCACCCAGCGGCGCTGGCGGCTCGAGATGCTGTCAAAAGCCGGTTGCCCGTTGCTGGACCTGCACATCACCAGCCCCACCCTGCACCGGGAATACACCGAGTGCACGCGATGGCGCGGTCAGATCATCTCCCGGCTGGGCGCCGAGCACCCGCGGCTAATCGTGCTCAGCGTGTTGCGCCGATACGGTGCCCGCTACGGTTTGCCGTCAGGTTTCACGTCCTACGACTCAGCGTGGAACAACAGCTTCTTCCGCCTGATCCAGGAACTGCGCGGCACTGGTGCCCAAGTGCTGGTGCTCGGGCCTCTCCCAGACCCGCAGTCATATGTGCCGATCTGCCTGTCCGGCCACCTCGATGACGCGAGCGGCCTGCTCGCCGCCCAGATCGACGGCGGTGAATCGAAACCGGTATCGCGGCCGAATCCACCGCCACCACAGCCGGCGGCGGCCAATATGCCGATATCATCCGAACTTTTCTGCACCACTGACCGCTGCCCGGTCATCGTCGGCAATACCCTGGTCTACCTCGACCAGAGTCATCTGACGTTCGAATACTCCCGGCTGTTGGCACCGGCAATCGCGGCGCTGGCCGACCGCACGCTCGCCCACAGTTGAATGCTCTTGATTGCGGCTCTGGATTTAGTGATTCGTTTGGCCCGCGGTCGCCTATCAGCCAACACGCTTGACGGGCGAAATTTTCCACAAGATCGGCGGCGGTCGCAACGCTTTCGGCGGGTTTGGTCATCCGGGTGGCGAGCTCGCGGGCGCGGGTGAGGCATTGCGGGGCGAGGACGGTGCGAAGGTCCGCGACCAGCGATTTCTCGGTGGTGGCCGAAAAGCGCCGTCCAGTGCCGACTTTCAGTCGTTTGACCCGAGCTCCCCAAGCCCCCTGATCGGGCAACGTCCACAGGATCAATGTAGGGAGTCCGGCGCGCAGGCCCGCGTTCGTGGTGCCCGCGCCACCATGGTGCGCGAACGCGCGGCAGCCGGGAAGGTTGGCCGCATAATTCATCACGCCCACCACCTTGACGTGGTCGAAATCAGCGACGTTGCTGAAGTCGGTTCCGGCGGCACAAATCAACGCCCGCTCGCCTAACGTCGCGCAGGCCGAGCTGATCATGGCAAGCGTGTCGGCGGCAGATTCGACCCCTACGCTGCCAAAGCTGAAACAAATCGGCGGTGTTCCCGCGGCGATCCACGACGCGACCTCGTCATCGGTATCAGTCGGCAACTCCATCGTCAACGCGCCGACGAACGGCCTTTTGGGGGGCCGCTGCCCGTTCCATTTCGCCCATTCGGCTGCCAGCCCGGGGTAGCACACCTCGTCGTAGGCCTGGATTTCCAGCGATCCGCGTTCGGTGATCCGTTGCGGCCAGGGGCGTGTAGCCTCCGGCAGACCGAATTCACGGCGCTGCGCATCCTCGACCTTCTTCGGTCCGCGCCAAGCCAGCCAGTCGAGCACCTTTATCGCGGAGCGGGACAACGGCGCGGGCAGGAATGGTAGGAGCTGGCCGTTGGCTCGCAGCGGGAAGATATGCAGGGTGGCGAACGGGAATGTCGCAATGCTCCGCGACATTAACCGCGTCGTCCTCGTAATTCATGCCGGTGAGCAACAGGTCGGCCCCGTCCGCCAGCGACGCCAGCGTCGCACTGACCTCCGCCCGGCACTGGCTAAGAGGCGCCGAATATTCGCCCGCCAACCTGCTCAGCTCCTGGATCTTCCAGGGATTGGCGAACAAACCCGCCCAGAAATCGCGATGCGGGTCCAGGATGGCCTTCAAATCCGGTCCGTAGGCCACCGCCTTGGCCCGGCCGCCTCGGTGAAGCTCACCATCTCAGGCGCGACGGCCATGTGCACGTCATGCCCGCGGCGAACCAGCTCGCGGCCGACAGTTACGTAGGGCTCGACTTCGCCACGCGTTCCCCAGTTTGCCAGCACAAATTTCATCGGCGAGACCTTCGCCTTTCACTTCCCGTGCGCGTTCTGGGGAATGGAAGCGGCAGCCCGCGTTCCCGGCTCAGCCGCCCAGCAGCATAACCCGGTACCCGCGCTGTCGAACTGAAAGCCGGAAATTTTGGCCACGCGGCCGACAACGCTAGCGCGTCGTGTGAGATGTGGACTATCCGTCAGCCGCTACAACGCCAGCTGGCCGGTAGGAAGGTAGTAGTGGATTTGGCCGAGAAGTGTTGAACGGGTGTGTGATAATGCCTCGATTCAAAGAACGCTTCCCCATTAAGTAGGTGACCTTGCTCGAGGCCGACAGCGTCAGTCCTAGCGAAGAGACGCAGGCGTCAGCGCTCGGCACGGAAGGCATTCCGCCCAGACATCGAGGGTTTGCGTGCCTTCACGTTGTTGGCGATTCTCCTCTTTCACGCTGAGGTGCCGGGTGTCGATGGTGGGTTCGTCGGCCCGGACATCTTTTTCATCATCTCGGGCTTCGTGATCACCGGGGCGCTCTGGCGCGAGGTCAGCACCACCGGCACCGTGCGGTTACGCCCCTTCTACGGGGCGCGCGCCCGCCGGCTGCTGCCGGTATCGGCGCTGGTAGGCGTCGTCACCATGATCGCCTCGGTTGTCCTGCTGTCCCCGCTGCAGGCCCGACCGCGATCGGTGATGGCATCGCTTGCGCGTTATATGTCGGCAACTACTGGTTCATAGCACAAAACGTTGACTACTTCGGCGGCCATCAGCCGCCGTCGCCGTTCCAGCACTACTGGACTCTGGGCGTCGAGGAGCAGTTCTACCTGATATGGCCGGTCATGATCATCGGCACAGCGTGGCTCGTCCGCCATGCGCGTCGACGGCGCACCAGCGCCTCCCCATCCCAACAACTCCGTCCAAGCGCCCGTACCTTGTGGTCCTTGGACTGTCGCGGCCGTGTCATTCGCGCTATCACTGGTCACGACCTACTTGGTGCCTCCTGCGGCATACTTTTCGCTGCCCACCCGGGCCTGGGATTTGGCCGCCGGTGGCCTGGTGGCTCTGACGGCCGACCAGTGGCGTCGACTACCCGCACTACCTGCCAAAATCACCGGATGGGCAGGGCTGGCCCTGATCCTGCTGGCCTGCAACCAATTCACTCCGGCCACACCCTATCCGGGTACCGCCGCGCTGTTGCCCATGCTGGGCACGGTGCTGGTACTCGGCGCCGGCATCACCACACCGACACAAGGATGCGGCCGGATCCTGTCATTGTCGCCGATGCGTGCGATGGGCCGACTGTCCTACTCCTGGTACCTGTGGCACTGGCCGTTTCTGGTACTAGCGGTGCCATTGCTGGGCCACCCGCTCGGGCTGGTCGGCAGATTGGCAGCAGTTCTGCTCTCCGGCATGCTGGCGATGCTCACCCTGCGTTACGTCGAAAACCCGCTGCGATACGCCCCTGCCCTGCGTCGCTCTCCTCTCGCCAGCCTCGCGGTCGGCGGTGCTGCCACCGCGGTCGCGGCCTGCGTGGGCTTGGCGATGACGGGATGGGTTCCTACTCCTAACGTTATCGGCCGCGGCGCTCCCGGCATGCCGCTGACCGTCACGGCAGCACCAGCCCCCACCGGCTCAGCCCTGGACGCCTATGACGCCGCGGTGCGGCAGGCCTTCTCACAGGTACAGGCTGCGGTCGCGGCGGCCGCCGAGCTCAAAGCCGTTCCATCGAACCTGGACCCGCCGCTCACCGCGGTGTCCGCCGACCAAATGGGCTTGTCGTCCAACGGCTGCATGCGCACACAAAAAGAAGCCGGGCAGCCCGAATGCGCGACGGGCGACACCGCATCGAGCACGACGGTGGCCCTGGTCGGCGATTCGCATGCCGCGATGTGGAATCCCGCGTTCGCATTGATCGCTACGCAGCGGCACTGGCGGCTAGAGATGCTAGCCAAGGCGGCCTGCGCACTGATCGACGTGCCCGTCGCCAAACACCTCAATGGCCTGATGGAACACTTTGTGCACTGTGAGCAGTGGCGCGCTCAGATCCTCGCCCGGTTACGCGCCGAGCACCCGCGGCTGGTCGTGGTGAGCATGTCACGGGAGAGCAGTGCCGGCAGTTGGCAGGCTGGTTACACGCCATACGACCCGGTGTGGATCGACAGCCTCACCCGCCTGGTGCACCAGTTGCGCGACACTGGCGCACGGGTCCTGGTGCTCGGACCGATCCCCGACCCGAAGACATCGGTGCCGGATTGTCTGTCTACCCACCTCGATGACGTGAGCGCCTGCTCACCGCCACGGTCGACCGCGGTCAACCAACAGGCATAGCAGCCGAATCCGCCGCGACCATCGCTAGCGGCGGACAATACGCCGACCTCACCGAGCTGTTCTGCACCGCAAACCGCTGCCCCGTCATCGTCGGCAACACCCTGGTCTACTTTGACTGGAACCACTTGGCGCTCGAATACTGCCGACAGTTGGCACCGGCAATGGGGACGCTGGCCGACCGCGCGCTCGCCTAGCGGGCTATCCCGAGGCTTCTTTCGAGGTACCACGGGTTGGCCCGCGCCCAATCGATGGTGCGGCGAATGCCTTCCTCGACATCGACCTGCAGGCGCCACCCCAGCTCCCGCTGCGCCTTGGTCGAGTCCGGGATACGACGGGGAATGTCCTCGTAACGACCGCCGTACCGTGCCGCAGTATCAACAGCTTCGGCGCCCGCAACCCCGTCGACATTCGCGATCTTGATCGCCAGATCGACAGCCTCACCAACGGTCGTTTCGGTCATGCTCCCAATGTTGAAGGCCTCACCGATCGCCGCGTCGCTCTCCGCCGCGAGCAAGGTGCCGGCGATCGCGTCGTCGACGTAGGTGAAGCACCGGGTCTGGTTACCCGAGTCGTACAGCAACGGCTGGCGGCCATTGAGAATCCGATGAATGGTCTGCGATACCACGAAAATCGGATTCTGCCGCGGGCCGTACACATTGAAATAGCGAACCACCGTCACGGGCAGCCCGTAGGCGCTGTGCATCGCGAAGACCAGATGCTCGGCCATGCCCTTGCTGGTGCTGTAGCTCCAGCGAGCGGTCTTTGTCGACCCGAGGACGCGATCGTCATCCTCGGCGAACGGCGGCTTGGGGTTCTTCCCGAACACCTCAGACGTACTGGAGAACACCACCCGCGTCCCGTGCCGATGGCTCAATTCGAGGACGTTGCGAGTGCCGGTCACATTGACGTCGAGAACCCGCAGCGGGTCGTTCATATAGTTTGTGACGCCGACGACCGCGGCCAGGTGGAAGACAGTGTCGACACCGGGAGTCAGGGCTTTTTCGACTGCAGACAAGTCGGTGACGTCGCCTTGCACGAATCGGAAATTGGGATGCCGATCGAAGTCGATACTGCTGTCGCGGGTGTTCTTGGCAAAATCGAAAACCGTCACCGAGTCCCCGCGGTCTAGCAATGCGGAGACCAAGTGCGATCCGATAAAGCCGTAGCCGCCTGTCACGACGACATTGGACATATTTACTCTCTCATTTTCACGGGGCGGTTTACGCTCACCTCAGCGAACGATTACCGGCCGATCCCCTTGTAGACGAAGCCGGCGGCGCGTACGGCCGCCGGGTCGAAACTGTTCCGTCCGTCGAGGAACACACATTTGGCCGCCGCCAGCTCCGCGAGCCGGACCAAAGGAATCTGGTGGAACTGTCGGTGCCCGGCGAGCACCACCAGGGCGTCGGCACCCTCGACCGCGGACTCGATGTCTGCGGTCAGGGGAGTCTTCGTCACCTCGACGGCCTCCTCGGCCGGCACCCACGGGTCATGGATCGAAAGTTCGCAGCCGGACTCCTCAAGCAGGGCGACGACGTACTTGGTGGGGGTGAGGCGGCAGTCGCCGGTGTTGTTCTTGAATGCGATGCCCAGCACGGCAATCCGGCTGGTCTCGACCGGCTTGCCCTGATCGGCGAGGAGCTGCTTTAGCAGCCCGTAGGTATAGGCGGGCATGGTGTCGTTGACGGTCCTCGACGTCCGCGGAATTTCCAGATCCAACCCGACGGACTTGCCCAGGTGGTTGACGAACCACGGATCTTTCGTCAAGCAGTAGCCACCGACGCCCATGCTCGGCCGCAAGATGTTCGCCGGGCTCCCGCCCTTCGGCATGGTGTTCGCCGCCTCGATCACTTGCAGGGCGTCGATTCCGAGCCGGTCGCACACCTTGGCCAGCTCGTTGGCCAGCGCGATGTTGAGGTCGACCCAGAGGTTGTCCGCAAGCTTGACCATCTCGGCGGTCCGCGGCCCGTCAACGACAACCGACTCCACCCCCAGCGCGTGTCGCCACAGTGTGGTGCAGGCACGAGCGGTGAGCTCATCGACGGCTCCGACGACGACAGGGATTGACGTCAGCTCGCGGATGGCTTGGCCTTCGGCCAGCCGTTCCGGGCAAAACGCCAATCCGAAGTCGACCCCGGCGCGCAGTCCCGAGGCCTCTTCGAGGATCGGCCGGACGAGATTCTCGGTGGTGTCGGGCGGCACCGTGCTCTTGAGGATGACGATGTGGCCGCGGTGCAGGTGCTCCCCCACGTGCCCGCGCCGCCGCCTTGATGTGATCGACGATGGGCTCGTAGTCCGGACCAAGCGGCGTGCCGACGGTCACAATGATGAAGTCGTTGTCGGCGATGGCGCCGAAATCGGGCGTGGCGCTAAGCCGGCCGACTTGTACGCTGCGCGACACGAGCTCGTTGAGCCCCGGCTCAGGCACCGTGGTCTTACCCAGGTTGATCTCGTCGACAACGTTCTGTCTCACGTCGATCCCTGTTACCGGCCAGCCGCGATCAGCCAGCACGGCGCCGATCACCGTGCCGATGTAGCCGAAGCCCACAACTGCGATCCCCGCCAGCTTCCCACGCACCAGGAGGTCGATCTCGGCGTCGCTACGTCCGAACACGCCTTCAATCATCGTGGAACCCTGCCCTTCAATCCCCCGTGCACGTTCTGTGTAATGAAACTGGGCCTCCCGCCCCAGGCTAACCCGCCCGGAGTCTAATCCAACACGTGCCCTATAGACCTGAAATTCAGCGGAGCAATCCTGATAAGGTCCCCTTATGGGCCTGTTCGTGCGCGAATCCGGCCCGGTGGGGGCGCCTGCCATCGTCTTTCTTCACGGCGCGTATACCAGCGGTTGGTCCTGGGAGCCGGTGGTCGAACGAATGCAGCAATACCGCTGCCTGGTCCCCGATCTGCCCCACTACGGCAAGAGCTTCGAGCAGGGACCATTCGAGATGGGCCGGGCCGCCGCCGCGGTGGCAGAACTCATCCGCTCCCGGGTAGATACCGGCCGGGCGCACGTGGTGGGCTTATCGCTCGGAGCCCAAGTGGGGGTGCAGTTGCTGGCGACCGAGCCAAAACTCGTTGATCGGGCGGTGCTGTGCGGGACCATCATCAACAGGGTGCCGTTTGTACCGTTGACGCGGCGCCTGCTGGCGCTGCCCGCCCGGAACTCGGCGTACCGCTGGATGGTGCGCCGCTACCGGAATGCCTGGCATGCGATGGTTCCCTCGGCCCATATCGATGATTATCGCGAGGACGTACGTCTGATTACCAGCGGACAGCTCGCCGACGTCATCATGGCGTCCGCGGGGTTCACGCTTCCCGAGGAACTCGACAAATCGGATTCGCCCACATTGTTCCTAACCGGCGGCAAGGAGATGCCGGTCGTACGCCGTTGGGCTGCAGCGCTCGCGCAGCAAATGCCCAACGGAGTCGACAGGGTCGCAACCGGCATGCCCCATGAATGGCACACGCGCCATCCGGACCTCTTCGCGCGCACCGTTGACGGCTGGCTCACCGATAGCGCCCTGCCGCCCGAGATCGCACGGCCGAACCGCCACTAGGCGAACAGATGAGCGGTCAGGCCGGCTGGCGTAGCGAAAGGCCGGCAGCGCGATAGATCGCGTCGATGACGGTGTGGTTCTCGACCGCGTCCTGCGGCGTTGTCCTCACCGGTTCCCCGCGCAGCACCGCCGCGGCAAAAGCATCAAGCTGATACTCATAGGTGGCGCGCCGCGGGAACCGCTCGACACGCTTTCCCGCCGCCGAGCGGAACGGAGAGCCGAGGGAAAACGTGAGGTGCCGCCGGACTGAGCCAGCGCAGCTGGCCCTGATCACCAACCACCTTGGCGCTCGCCCGAAACAGGTCCGACGACCACAGCGCACACCGGATGCGGCCCGTGGCCCCGCCCGCGAAGCTCAACTCGGCCGTCATGGCCCGGTCCACCTCAGGACCGCGCAGCGTCGCCCGTGCCGACAGAACTTCCGGGGTCGAGCCGCCGAAGGTGCGGAGCATGTTGACGACATAGCTTCCGGCATCCATCATCGCGCCACCGGCGAAGGCGTAGTTATAGCAGTTGCCGGAGAACTTCGGTAGCAATACGCACAAGGTGAGCTCCACCCGCTCCAGTTTGCCCAGCTCGCCCGAGGCGATGATCTCCTCAACCCGCAAAGTCAATGGGTGGTAGCGGAATTGGATTGCCTCCATGACAATCCGGTCTGACGTGGCGGCCAGTTCGGCGATCTCGCGGGCCTCGGCGGCGTTGGCGGCGAACGGCTTTTCGCACAGCACGTGCTTGCCCGCGGCAAGCGCAGCCCTCGTCCACTTGCCGTGGAAGCTGGTTGGCAGCAGGACATAGACAGCGTCCAAGTCTGGATCGGCGACCAGTGACTCGTAGCTGCCGTGTGCCCGGGCGATGCCGTATTTGTCGGCAAAGGCCTGCGCGCTGTCCATATCGCGGGCTCCCACCGCGGCCACCACAACCTCATCGTTTCCCCTGGCCGGATTGATGAGCGTCGTCGGGGCGAAGCTTGAAGCGCCCAAGATGCCGATCCGCAATGGAGCACCGCTTTCAGCCATTCGCGCATGCTAACAGCAGACCCGGATCACCTGGATAGGCCAAGAGGGCTCAGGCGGTACGGTTGCCGGGTCCGCCGCGTCGAGCACCAACGAGGTGGCAATCGTGATTCGAGACCGCTGAGGAGTTCGGTTTTGGCTGACAGCGAATTGACCGCGCGCGAGGCCGAACGCGTCGAGTGGGACGTGATTGTCGTGGGCACCGGTATGGGCGGCGGAATGCTGGGCTACCGACTGGCCCGCTCCGGCAGGCGGGTGCTGTTCGTCGAAAAGGGCCACTCGACACTGCCCGGAACGCCCGGAACCATTCGCGCCGCCATACCCGAACTGGCCGAGCCGCTTTCGGCCCGTTCCACAGAGGAGTACTACGACGCGTTGGCCCGAGGCGGACGCACCACCGACGAGGTCGAAGACATCAGCGGGCGCTCCCCGAAGCGGTTCGTGCCGTTCATCGGTAGCGGCACGGGCGGATCCTCAGCCCTGTATGGCATGGTCTGCGAACGATTCTTCGCCGGTGATTTCACTCCCCGCCAGAATTTCCGCGATCCGGGCGAATCGACCGTGCCTGAGGCCTGGCCGATCAGCTATGACCAGATGGCGCCTTGGTACACCGAGGCCGAAACGCTGCTGCGGGTTCGTGGCCAACCCGATCCCCTGCGACCGGAAGCCGCCGAGGTCGGCCTACCCGCCGCGCCGCCGTTTTCGCCAGAAAACCAGGCGTTGGTCAACTATCTGGCAGGTCGTGGACTACACCCCTACCACCTGCCGATGGCCTGTGATTACGCCGACGACTGTGCGACGTGTCAGACCTACCTCTGCAACCAATCGTGCAAAAACGATGCGGCCCGCAGCGGCGTCCTGCCCGCCGTCGCCGAACACGGCGCCCACCTGCTAGCCCAGTGTCGAGTGGTGCGCCTCGAGGCCGACAGCACCCAGGTCACACGCGTGATCTGTCAGCGTCGCTCCGACATGCTGGCGCTGAAGGGCAAGGTGGTGGTGCTCGCCGCCGGTGCGTTGGCCACCCCGGTGCTGTTGCTCAATTCCCGGTCCGGCGATTGGCCGCGCGGATTGGCCAACGGTTCAGACTGGGTGGGGCGCAACTTGATGCGTCATCTGCTGGACCCGATCGAGATCTGGCCGCAACGCGATTCCAACATCACGGCCGCGAACAAGGAGATCGGGCTCAACGACTTCTATTTCTCCGACGGGCAGAAATACGGCACCGTGCAATCATTCGGCGCGATACCGCCCATGCAGTGGGTGACCAACCGTCCCGACTGGCGGGGCAAGGCGCTGCGCCTGATGAGCCCGGTGGTGCGCCAAATCTACCAGCGGGTCTTCACCGGCGGACTGGTGCTGGCCGCGATGACCGAAGACCTGCCCTACCTAGACAACCGTGTCCTGCCCTTCGACCGGCCGAGTTCGGACGGTCGTCAGCGGCTGCGGATGCAGTATCGCTTGCACCCAAGTGAGATCGACCGCCGCGCGGCGTTTTTGCGCCAACTCAAAGAGGTATTGCAGCCGTTTCGCAATTTGTCCCTGGGCAGCGGCGAAGACAACTCGAACCTCGGCCATGTCTGTGGAACGTGCCGATTCGGCACCGATCCGAAGACCAGCGTGCTGGACGCCCAGAACCGGGCGCACGAGGTGGAGAACCTGTACGTGGTGGACACCTCGTTCTTCCCCTCCAGCGCCGGTTTGAACCCCAGTCTGACGGTCGCGGCCAACGCCTTACGGGTGGGGACACACATTAACGAAGCTCATTTCGCAACCTAATCGCGCGCACGGATGAGTACTCAGGCGGGCTCGCGCAGCGAAAGGCCAGCAACGCGATAGATCGCATCGATGACAGTGTGGTTCTCGATTGCGTCCTGGGGCGTCGTCTTCACCGGTTCCCCGCGCAGGACCGCCGCGGCGAAAGCCTCAAGCTGATACTCAAACGAGCTTCGCCTCGGGAAACGCTCTACCCGTTTGCTGTCGGCCGACCGGACGGAGAGCCGGTGGAAAAGGTGAGGTGCCGCGGGGCTGAGCCAACGTAGCTCGCCGCGGTCACCCACCACCTTTGCGCTGGCCCGAAACAGGTTCGACGACCACAGCGCGCAGCGGATCCGGCCCGTATGCCCGTCGGCGAAGCGCAATTCGGCTGTCATGGCCCGGTCCAGCTCGGGACCACGCACTTTCGCCTGCGCTGAAACGACTTCCGGGGTCGACCCGCCGAACGTGCGCAGCATGTGCACCACATAGCTTCCGGCATCCATTGTCGCGCCACCGGCAAGGGAGTAGTCGTAGACATTGGTGTTGGAGGACTTCGGCAGCAGGACGCACACGGAGATATCTACCCGCTGCAGGTTGCCCAACTCGCCCGAGGCAATGATCTGCTCAGCGCGCAAAGTCAACGGGTGGTAGCGGTATTGGAAGCCCTCCATCACGACCCGGTCTGATGCGCCGGCCAGTTCGGCGATTTCGCGTGCCTCGGCGGCATTGGCCATGAACGGCTTTTCACAGAGCACGTGCTTACCCGCGGCCAGCGCGGCCCGGGTCCACCTGCCGTGCAAGCTGTTCGGCAACACGATGTAGACAGCGTCCAGATCTGGATCGGCGATCAGCGCCTCGTAGTTATCGTGCGCCCGCGCGATGCCGTGTTTGGCGGCAAAGGCTCGTGCACGCGACACATCGCGTGACGCCACCGCCGCCACCACGACCTCGTCATTTCCCTGGGCCGGTTTGATGAGGATCATCGGTGCGAAGCGTGAAGCGCCCAGGATGCCGATCCGCACTGGGCCGGCGCTTTCAGCCATGGGTTTCTCCTATGTCAGCCGCTGCCGGTTGGCAAGCGGTTTAGCGTCGTTGCTGTTGGTCGGTGTGCAGGGTGCCGCCGGCGCGGCGTGGCACGCTCGTCTGCTCGCGCTGGGCGCAGGCAACAAACGCAACCAACGCTGCGCAGCGGGTCAACTGTAGGCGAGAGCGCGGTCAGCCAGCGCCCCAATTACCGGTGCCAGCACCCGGGAGTATTCGAACGTCAGATGACCCCAGTCGAGGTAGACCAAGGTGTTGCCGACTATGACCGGGCAGCGGTCAACGGTACAGAACAGGTTGGTGACGTCGGCATATTGTCCTCCGGCGCTTTTGGTGGCGGTGATCTCAGCTGCGATGCCGAGTTGGTTCACCACCGTAGACCGTGGCGAAGAGCAGGCCGTCGGATCGTCGAGGTGGCCAGACAGGCAGATCGGCACCACTTTGCGCGGATCGGGGATCGGCCCGAGCACTAGTACCTGCGCACCGATACCGCGCAACTGGTGCACGAGTCGGGTTAGGCTGTCGAGCCAGGCCGGGTCGTACGACGTGAAACCGAGCGGGCGGTCCTCCCCGCCGGCATCGTAACCCCGGTACATGCTGAGCACGACAAGCCGCGGGTGCTCGGCCTGCAACCGGTCGATGATTTGTCCGCGCCATTGCTCGCAGTGTGAATATTGTTCGAACTGGCGATGCATAGGGTTGATGCTGGGCAAGCTCATCAATGGACAGGCCCCCTTGGCCAGCATCTCCAGCCGCCAGTGTCGCCGCGCGGCGATCTGCTCGAACGCCGGCTTCCACATCGCGGCGTTCGAGTCGCCGACCAGGGCGACTGTCGTCGTCGAGGCGGTATCGCCGGTCGCGCACTCAGGTTGCCCGCTTTCTGGAATATTGCGCAGGCAGCCGTTGAACGACAGGTCTTCAGCCGCCGCATCGGCAAGCGGCGGGTCCAGGTTCGACGGCACCGCTTTGAGCTCGACCGATGCCGCGACCGCACCCTGCACCTGGGCGAACGCCTGCTGCACCGCCGCGTCGTAGGCGTCGATGGTGGAGCCCGCGGGAGGCGACGCTGCGGTGATTGTCAGCGCCGCAGCTGCCGGGCCGTGGCCGACGGGGACGGGAATGCATGCCAGCAGCGCCAGGCCGACAGCAACCGCCACCGCGGTCGCGGCGCCGCCGAGCGCGAGACTCGCCAGTGCAGACCGGCGAATCGGAGCGGCGAATCGGAGCGGGTTCTCGATGAAACGCATGCTAAGCACCGCCAGCCCGCCCGAAAGCAAGGCCGCGGCCAGCCTGGCGGCCAGCCCGAGTGGGTGGCCAAACAACGCCGGGGCGAGCACCAGCACCGGCCAGTGCCACAGATACCACGAGTACGAAACCCGGCCGATCGCCTGCATCGGCGGCACCGCCAGGACACGGCCGCAGCCCTGCGATGCTGCAGAACAGCCGGCGCCGATCACCAGCACCGCACCCAGCACAGGCAACAGCGCGGCGGTACCGGGATACGGTGTGCTCGGGCTCAACCAGGTGCAGGCCAGCAGGATTAGCGCCAGCCCGGCCCATCCGGTCAGCGCGGCAGCTCGCGGCGGTAGCCGGCGCCACTGTTCGGCGGTCAGTGCCACCAGGCCGCCGGTGGCCAATTGCCAGGCCCGGGTCGGCAGCGAATAGAACGCCACCGAAGCCAACGAAACAGTGTCCACCAGCGACAGCGCGAATGACGCAGCTCCGACCAGCGCAAGGACTACAAGATACGGACGTTTCGAGACGGTGGCATGCGTCCTGGTGCGCCGACCTACTCGTCGGATCACCCAGGCCGTACCGATGATCAACGCCGGCCACACCAGGTAGAACTGCTCCTCGACACCCAACGACCAGTAGTGCTGGAACGGCGATGGCGGCATGTGGCCGCCGAAGTAGTTGACGCTTCCGACAATGAACCAGTAGTTGCTGACATACAAAGCACTGGCGATGCCGTCACGAAGGACGCTGCCAATCTGCAATGGTGGAAGCAGGAAAAATGCGCCGATCGCGGTGATGACGCCGACCGTCGCCGATGCAGGCAGCAGTCGGCGGGCCCGGGCCCCGTAGAAGTGGCCCAACCGGACAGTGCCGGTGCTGTTCGCCTCGCGCCAGAGCAGCCCCGTGATTAGGAAACCCGAAATGACGAAGAACACGTCCACACCGACAAAGCCGCCACCGACCCCCGGCACCCCGGCGTGAAAGAGAACCACTGCCAACACTGCGACTGCGCGTAAACCCTCAATGTCGGGGCGAAATCCCGTCGGCGCCGAGCGCCGATCCTCCACCCGTCCGGCCCGGCTAACGCTGTCGGCCTGTTTCAAGGTCACCTACCTGGTACGAGGGTGGATTCTTCGAGTGGAGGTTTAACACACACCTGTCTAACAGATTGGTACATTGGCCGAATGAGCTACGGGAGGTCGTGTCACCTGCCTTCTCTGCAATCGATCCGATTGCCGATGTTTGGATCAGCCAACACGCTGCAAGCGGGCGAAATTCTCTACGAGATCAGCGGCAGCCGCGAGGCTTTCGGCGGGTTTGGTCATCCGCGGGGCGAGCTCGCGGGCTCGGGTGAGGTATTCAGGGGCAAGAATCCGGCCTAGGTCCTTGACCAGTGACTCCTCGGTGGTGGCCGAAAGACGCCGATAGGCGCCCACCCCCAAGCGTTTGAGCGCGGCCCCCTCCAACGGCTGGTCATAGAACGTCCAGAGAACCACCTGCGGTACTCCGGAGCGCAGGCACGTGGCCGTGGTTGCCGCACCACCGTGATGCACAACCGCGCGGCACACCGGAAAGATCGCCTCGTAATTCACCGCACCCACTACTTTGACGTGCTCGAACTGATGGATATCGCTGAAGTCGCTCACGCCGGCACAAACCAGCGCCCGCTCGCCCGCCCGCGTGCAAGCCGCAGCAATCATGGCCAGCATGTCGGTGGAAGATTCGACTGCGAGGCTGCCGAAGGCGAAGCAAATCGGCGGTGTTCCCGCTGCAATCCAGGACAAGACCTCCTCATCGGCATCCTGCGGGAACCCCAGTGTTAGCGTGCCGACGAAGGGGCGTTTGCCATCCCATTTCGCCCACTCGGCTTCCAGCCCCGGAATGAATAACTTGTCGTAGCCCTGGATTTCAAGGGATCCGCGCTCGTCGATCCGGCGCGGCCAGGGGCGCGCTGCATCGGGTAGACCCAGTTCACGGCGTTGTGCGTCCTCGGCTGCCTTCGCGGGACCGCCCCACGTCAGTCGCTCGTACCCTCTCATTGCGGCACGTCCCAAGGGTGCCGGCAGCAATGGCACGACTTTCCCATTGGGTCGAATCGGGAACCAATACAGCATGGCGAACGGAATGTCGTAATACTCTGCGACGTTGAACGGAAATTGCTCGAAACCGTATCCGGACATGATCAGGTCGGCCCCGTCTGCCAGCGACTTCAGCGTGGTGAAAGCTTCCTCCGTCCAGCATTCTGTGACGATCTCCGAAATTTCGCGCCCTAACCTCCGCAGTTCTTTCCTGTTCCAGGGCAGGCGGAAGAAATGGGTCCAGTAGTCCTGCTGCACTGCCGCAATGATCCGCGAGTCCGCTCCCAAACCGATCGCCGTAAGCCCAGCCGCCTCGGCGAAGCCGACCAGGTTGGGCGGCAGTGCAATGCGCACCTCGTGCCCCCGGCGCTGCAACTCGCAACCAACAGCGACGGAAGGCTCGACATCGCCGCGCGCTCCGTAGCACGCCAGCACAAATTTCATCCCGAATCCTGACCTTCCATCCGTAGCCTGCGGTGTCAGTGCGTGGATTCGGCGGCGGTACGGTAACCGCGGACGGCTAGTGGCGCGAGCACCGCGGCCAGACCAATAGCCCACAAAACGGTCAGCAGAAGCGGCCACAGCGCGGGAAGACCTTGGGCGAGTGCCCGCATCGACTCAATCATCGGCCACAACGGTTGCAGGTGGATCTCGAGCCGCACAGCCCATGGCAGCGTGTGAGTGGGAACAACACCAGAGCTGGCAAACGCCGCGCCGGTGCACGGCACCCCTAGCCACATGAGCGCGGAGCCGTTCCTGGCCCGCACCGCGATCGCTATCGCTGCCATCGAGAAGACGACAACCACCAGCACCGGCACCAGCACGAACGGGATCACAGCGAGCCAACTGCCTTTGAAGCGAAGCCCGAGCCCGACACCGACCGCTGTGATCAGCGCAGAACTCACCAGCGTGCGCGCGGCCTCAGCAAGCAGCCTGCCGGCCAGCGCACTAGTCCGATGCACGGGAAACACCCACAGTCTGCCGATCAGACCGGAGTCGCGGTCGATCCAAATGGTGCGGCTGGTTGCAAGCGCCCCGAACATCGCACCGGCCACGGCACACATCGGCACCAGGCCGTAGAGACTGTCGGTACCGGTGATCCTGATTATCGACTTGCCTACCAGCAGTTTATAGGCAATCAGCAGAAAGGTCGGGAACACGCAGAGCCTGGATCAGCACCATCGGCTGGCGCCGCCAGCGGGTGAGTAGGTGGCCGGCGAACAGTAGGCTTTCGGCGGCCAGTGAGCTCCGCGGCGGTGCATCACGCTCATTGCGGCCGCCTCTGTACCCGCACCGCGATTGCGCCGAACACCACCAGCAGCCCAAGACACCACGCCAAACTGGTCGCCAGATTGCTCACCACGACATGGCCGGTGGCGAACCCACGCAGGGTTTGCGTCACCTGCGAAACAGGCTGGTACCGGACGAACGGATGCAGCCAGTCGGGAAACGAGTCGACCGGCGCCATCCCGGTGGACAGCATGACCAGCAGCATTTGCGGAACCAGGAGCAACTGATCCACCACTCCGCTGCTCGCGATCCTGCTTTGCGAGGCTACGGAGAGAACCCCGGCTGCATCGGCGGCGAGCGATAGCGCCAGCGTCAATATGAGGACAACAACAACGAAAGCCGCCGCATAGATGAACCCGCCGGACATTCGGAAGCCGAACACGTACCCGACAGCGATCGCGGCCAGCAGGCCAAGGGCGTTGCGGAAGAGGCAATACGACATGCGAGCCATCAGCGGTGTTACCGCGGATATGGGAAGCGTGCGGAGCCGATCCGCGAAGTCGCTCCGCTCGTCACGGGCGGCACGGTCCATGGTCGTCAGCGCGCCGAGAAAGATCACCTGGATGACGACAACCGGTAGGAGGTACTGGGGGTAGCTCATTCCACCGGTGTCGATCACATTGCCCAGCATGAAGTTGAAGACGAGGAAGTTAAGCGCGGGCGACACAACCGCGAACGGCAGATCGTTGTTCAGTGCGTCGTGCACCGTGCGCTCGGTCAGAGCAGCAAGCGCGCTCACTTGGTGACGACCTCCGTGAGGTGCAGAAACGCTTCGTCCAAGGACGGCTTGCGCAGCGCTATGTCGACTAGCTCAACGCCGAGCCGGTCCACCCGGCGAAACACCTCACCGAGCGTCGCGACCCCATCGGGCGCGAGCACCGACACGGTGTTCGCCTCGTGATCGGCCTCGGCGCCGTCGAGATCGGCGACCGCGGCGAAGATCTTGGGCAGGTCGGCCGGATCGACAGGACTCACCGTGCAGTAGCCCGGTCCCACGCGGCGCTTGAGGTCTTCGGCGGTCCCGTTGGCGACAACACGACCTTTGTTCAGAACGACGATCGAATCGCTGAGCACGTCGGCTTCTTCGAGATACTGCGTCGTCAGCAGGATGGTGACGCCCTGGGCTGATAACGATGACACCAGGGCCCACACATCGCGGCGACTACGCGGGTCCAACCCGGTTGTCGGCTCGTCGAGGAAAAGCACTTTCGGCGGGACCATCAGTCCGGCGGCGATATCGATGCGGCGCACCATGCCACCCGAATAGGTTCGCACCGGCCGGTCGGCGGCATGCGACATGTCGAACTGATCGACTAAAGCGTCGGCGCGCAGCCGCGCATCTTTGCGCCGCATTCCCCGCAGCCGGCCGAACAACACCAGGTTCTCCCGGCCGGTGAGCTCGAAATCGAGCGCAGCTAGCTGCCCGATGCTCCCGATGCTTGCCCGTACCTGTGCCGGGTCTCGGACGACGTCGTACCCAGCCACAACTGCTTGGCCAGAGGTGGGCCGCAGCAACGTTGACAGGATCTTGATCGTGGTCGACTTGCCGGCGCCGTTATGACCGAGCAGCGCGCAAACAGACCCCGTCGGAACGGAAAAACTCACGTCCTGCAATGCATGGATCGCCCCGTCGAACGTCTTGGCTACGCCATCTAGCTCGATCACGAAGACAGACGATACCCGTCGTTACACTCATGTTTAACGGAATCCGGCTCTTTCGGTTTCGCAGCGGTTGTGTCGAAACGTAGGTTAGCGACGAAAGCCTTTTAGTCGGCCAGGTCTCATCCGCTCGACACACCCGCAGATGCGCGAACGCGAAAGGCCTTGACGTCGTGGAAAGGTACGCGACCCACATCGGTTACGTGGTGTGTCGACGTGATCACCAGGACGGTAGTGAGCGCCAGGCGACTCGTTACGGTCCAGTACCGCCGGGTGCGCCGTTGGCTCCGTTGGCCCCGCCAGGCCCACCGGAGCCCCCAGAACCACCGATGCCGCCGGTCGGCAGGCGAGCGGAGAGTGCACTTCCGCCGTCCCCACCCGCGCCGCCCACGGCCGATGGGGCCGAGCTGTCGCCGCCTTTACCACCATTGCCCCCAACCGCGGCAGCCGAAGAAACGCTGTCAGAGACCTGCGCGGCACCACCGGCTCCACCCATCCCACCGGAGGCGCCGTTCCCGCCATCGCCACCATCGCCGCCGGTGACGGTAGCCGCAGAGAAACTGCCCTGGACAGTCACGCCACCACCGGCCCCGCCGGCCCCACCGACGCCCGCGCTGCCGGTACCACCATTGCCGCCGTTGCCGCCATCGGTTATTCCCGTTCCGTTGGTTACGATCCCCCCACCGGCCCCACCGGCCCCACCGGAGTTGCCGTTCCCGCCCTGCCCACCATCGCCGCCGGTAACGGCGGCCGCAGAGGAAGTGTTCTGGATCTGCGCGGTACCGCCGGCCCCACCGGCCCCACCGACGCCCACGCTGCCGGTGCCACCATTGCCGCCCGCGCCCAGTTTGACGGTTCCCGTTCCGTTGGTAAGGACCCCACCACCGGACCCACCGGCCCCACCGGAGGTCCCGTTTCCGCCGTTGCCACCGTCGCCGCCGGTAATGGTAGCCGCAGAGGAAGTGCTCTGGATCTGCGCGCCACCACCGGCCCCACCGGCCCCACCGACGCCGCCGCTGCCAGTGCCACCTTCGCCGCCAACGCCGCCGGCGGTGTTTCCCGTTCCGTTGCTGACGACCAACCCACCGGCCCCACCGGCCCCACCGGAAGTACCGTTCCCGCCCTGCCCACCATCGCCGCCGGTAACGGCAGCCGAAGAGGCACCGTTCTGGATCTGCGCGCCACCAGCGGCCCCACCGGCCCCACCGGCGCCGCCGTTGCCAGTGCCACCGTTGCCGCCATCGCCGCCGGCGGTGATTCCCGTTCCGTTGCTGACGACCAACCCACCGGCCCCACCGGCCCCACCGGAGTTGCCGTTCCCGCCCTGCCCACCATGGCCGCCGGTAATGGTAACCAAAGAGGCACTGCTCTGGATCTGCGCGCCACCACCGGCCCCACCGGCCCCACCGACGCCGCTGCTCGCGTCGCCACCGGCACCGCCCGCCCCCATTACGACAGTTCCTGTTCCGTTGGTGACGACCAAGCCACCGGCACCGCCGGCCCCACCGGAAGTCCCGTTCCCGCCATCGCCACCGCCGCCGCCGGTAACGGCAGCCGAAGAGGCACTGTTCTGGATCTGCGCGCCACCAGCGGCCCCACCGGCCCCACCGATACCGACGCTACCAGTGCCGCCATTGCCGCCATCGCCGCCGGCGGTGATTCCCGTTCCGTTGCTGACGACCAAACCACCGGCCCCACCGGCCCCACCGGAAGTACCATTCCCACCCTGCCCACCATCGCCGCCGGTAATGGCAGCCGAAGAAGCACTGCTCTGGACCGCCGCACCACCGCCAGCCCCACCGACCCCACCTACGCCGACGCTACCAGTGCCGCCATTGCCGCCATCGCCGCCGGCGGTGATTCCCGTTCCGTTGCTGACGACCAACCCACCGGCCCCACCGGCCCCACCGGAGTTGCCGTTCCCGCCCTGCCCACCATGGCCGCCGGTAATGGTAACCGAAGAGGCACCATTCTGGATCTGCGCGCCACCACCGGCCCCACCGGCCCCACCGGCGCCGCTGCTGGCGTTGCCACCGGCACCGCCCGCGCCTACGATGGCAGCTCCCGTTCCGTTGCTGACGACCCCGCCGCCGGCCCCACCCGAACCCCCGGTGGCCCCGGAGCCACCCGCTCCGCCGCTCCCGGCGACAGCGGCAGCCGAAGAGGAAGCGCTATTGACAAGCACGCTACCGCCGGCCCCGCCCGTCCCGCCGACGCCGCTGCTCGCGGTGCCACCGGCGCCGCCCCCGCCGGCCGTCGCTCCTCCCGTTCCGCTCATGGTGACCGCGCCACCGGCACCACCGGCACCACCAGAGAATCCGTTCCCGCCTTGCCCACCGTCGCCGCCCGCAGAGGCCGCCGAAGTGACAGTCACCGCGAGACCGCCGTTGCCGCCGTTACCGCCCCTACCGCTACCAGCGGCATTGCCGCCTTCGCCGCCAGCGCCTGCCTGCGAACCGGAACCCGCGGTACCGCCGTTACCGCCGTTACCGCCGTTACCATTGCCGGCGGAGTTGCCGCCGTTACCGCCAACGCCTGCCTGCGAAGCGGCGGTGCCGACGTTACCGCCGTTACCGCCGTTACCGCCGTTACCGCTGCCGGGAGCGTTGCCGCCGTCGCCGCCAGCGCCTGCCACCGCGCCGTTGGAACCGGCGGTGCCGCCGTTGCCTCCGGCGCCGCCGTTACCGGTGCCAGCGCCGTCGCCGCCGTGACCGCCATTGCCTGCCGGAGTACCGGCGACGCTGCTGTTGCCGCCGTTGCCGCCTTTGCCGCCGTTACCATTGCCGGCGGCGTTTCCGCCGTTGCCGCCATTGCCTACAGACGAACTGGTGGTTCCGGCGTTGCCGTTGGAGCCCGCGCTGCCGAAGATACCGCCGACGCCGCCAGCGCCGCCGGCTCCGCCGGGGCCGGTAAGCCCGCCGTTGCCGCCGTCCCCGCCGTTGCCATTGTTCACGCCGACGACGCCGGCACCGCCGTTGCCGCCAGTGCCGCCGGTACCGCCGGTACCGCCCTGGCCGCCGTGCCCGCCGGCGCTGAACAGTCCGATGGAGGCGCCGCCGGCGCCACCGTGACCCCCGGCCGCACCGCCCGCACCAGACCCGCCGGCCCCGCCGCCATTGCCACCCGTAGAGCCACTGCCGCCGCTCGCGGCCGCCCCACCGTTGCCACCGGCGCCGCCTGATCCCAGCAACAGCTGTTTGTTAATCCCGCCGGCCCCGCCGGCACCTCCCGCACCAGCTGCCTGACCGACCCCGCCGGCGCCGCCGGCGCCGCCGGCCCCGCCGAGCCCGGCGGACCCACCACCCAGCCATCCATTCGCACCGCCGGCCCCACCCCGGCCCCCGGCCCCACCGGCCGCACCAGACGCGCCGGCCCCGCCATTGCCGCCGGCGCCGAACAAGCCTGCCGACCCGCCGTTACCGCCATTTTGACCAGTCCCCGGCGTCCCGGCCGCGCCATTGCCGCCGCTGCCCGACAAAAACCCTCCATCGCCGCCGTTGCCGCCTGGCGTCGTGGCGTTGGCACCGTTGCCGATTAGCGGACGCCCTGTTAGAGCCTCGACGGGTCCATTAACCGCCGCCAGCGCGGCCTGCAGCGGTGAAGTATTGGCCGCCTCCGCGGTCGCATAGGCGCCCTCCGCGCCCTCCAACGCCTGCACGAATTCTGCATGAAACGCCGCCGCCTGCGCACTCAGCATCTGATGCTCCTGCGCATAGGAGGAGAACAACTTCGCGACCGCCGCCGACACTTCATCCTGGGCCGCAGCCACCACCGACGTCGTCGAAGGCGCCGCCGCCGTATATGCGGCACCGATCGTTCGCCCGATCCCGGCCAAATCGGCTGACGCGGCGGTCAGAGCTCCAGGTGCTGCGACGAAATAAGAAGACATTGTGTTCCACATCGTTGGGGACGACTAGCGGCCGCGAGTGACTTTAGGCGTACGCTACGCGCGTCTAATTGCGTTTGAGGTCCGATTCCGAAACCTTGATCCAACCGGAGTTTCATTGCGCCGGAACGCGCATCAACTGAGGACGTTACGGACACCGCGCTTGTGTGACTGCTGCGACAGGAGTCGATTGATTGCTTCTGCTCGCGTGTCGATACGGTACAACTGCCCGTAGTCCTGAGAACTAACTGGACGAACCGGTCGTTGGTTCAAGCGGGCTCACGGAGCGCAAGGCCAGCAGCGCGATACATCGCGTCGATGACGGTCATGTTCTCGATCGCTTCGTCCGGTGTCGTCTTCACGGGTTCCCCGCGCAGCACTGCGGCAGCGAAAGCGTCAAGCTGGTACGCATAGGTGGAGCGCGCTGTCGTGAATTTCTCCACACGCTTTCCGGTGGTCGACCGGACCGAGAACCGCTGGAACGGTATCAACGGATGGAGCCGCAGCTCGCCGCGGTCGCCGACCACCTTTACGGTGAGGTGCGGTAGATCGGTCGACCACATCGAGCAGTGGATCCGGCCGGTGTGGCCGCCGGCGAACCGCAATTCGGCCGTCATGACGCGGTCCACCTGCGGGCCGCGCAGTTTCGCCTGCGCCGAAACGACTTCCGGGGTCGAACCGCCGAACCTGCGCACCATGTCAACCGCATAGCATCCCAGGTCCATGAGCGCGCCACCCCCGAGGGCGTAGTTGTAGCGGTTGCCGGAGGACTTCGGCATCCAGAAGCACCATTCCCCCTCTACCCGCTGCAGCTTGCCCAGCTCCCCCGAGGCGATGATCTCGTCAACGCGCGAAGCACACGGGTGATAGCGGTAATGAAATGCCTCCATCACCACTCGGCCTGATTTGGCGGCCATCTCGGCGACCTCGCGTGCCTCGTCGGCAGTGGCGGTCAGCGGCTTTTCGCACAGCACGTGCTTGCCCGCGGTAAGCGCAGCCCGAGTCCACCTGCCATGCAAGGCGATGGGCAGCGGGTTATAGATAGCATCCAAGTCCGGATCGGCGATCAGCGCCTCGTAGCTGTCGTGCACACGTGTGATCCCGTGTTTGGCGGCGAAGGCCTGAGCATTAGATACATCGCGCGCGGCCACCGCGGCCACCACGACCGCGGCGCCTTCCCGAGCCGGTTTAATCAACGCCGTCGGCGCGATGTTGGCGGCCCCTAGGATGCCGATCCGCACCGGTCCGCCGCTTTCAGACACGGACGGGATGCTAACAGTTGACCCTGGCGGAATTACCTGCCCACTATTCGACCGGTGCCGAGAGAGATGACCGGTCTGACCGACCAGGGACGATTTACTTCCATCACCGCGTGTAACAACGGAAACCGCCGACATACACTCTGGCAATGGTTGCCGCTCACACCTTGCGCCGCGTGGGAACCCGGCTTCGCGCGATCACAGCTCCACGCAAAGCGAGCACGGTCCCCCGAGTGATGGTGATCTCAAACGTAGGCAGTTTCGGCGGAGGAGGCGCGCTCGACTTTCGCGACGTGGTCTTGGCGATTCGAGAAAAGCGGCCCGACCTAGACGTGGTCGCTGTCTGCCCATGGAAGGGAAGCCTGGTGGCGGAGTGCGCTCGGCACGATGTGCGGACCAGGATTACCTTTATACCGGGGTGGGCATTTCTCCAACGGTCACGCATGCCACGCATTGAGGCACTCATCGGCGCGATTCCCGCTGGCGTGCTTCTCTTTTCAGGCATCTTGCCAGCGGTGTTGCTCCTTGCGCGACAACGTCCGACGATGGTGGTCACCAACACGATGGTCATTCCCGCGCACGCGATCGCTGCCAAACTGCTCGGCATCCCGCACTATTGGCTGGTCCGCGAGTTCGGAAGAGCCGACCATCGGCTTCAGTTCCTATTCGGCCACCGCAGGACTATCCGACTGATCGGCCAGCTGTCGGCGGCGGTGATCTGCAATTCACACGCAGTTGAGAAGGCTCTCCTCGCCGTGGATCCAGAGATGACGACGTCCGTGGTCTACCCGGTTGTCGACACCGCACTCGGCACGCCGACCGAGCGCCACCCGGGCGAGCCCATGCGGGCCGTGTTGGTCGGTTACTTCTCTCAAGCCAAGGGACAACACCTTGCCGTCGAAGCTGTAGCGATTGCCCGCCAAGCCAGCGTAGACATCGAGTTGACATTGGTCGGTGCTGGCAATCAGAAACCACTTCGCACGCTTGCTCGACGCCTGGGCGTCGAGGACCTAGTCACTATCGACGGACCGACCCGCGACGTCGGACGCTACTGGTCCGCCGCCCACGTCGGACTCATGTGCAGCCAATGCGAGGCGTTCGGCCGCGTCACCGTGGAGGCGATGAGAGCCGGCCTGCCGGTATGCGGGACAAACGCAGGCGGCACACCGGAAATCATCGATCCAGGAGTCAACGGACTGCTCAGCCCCCGCGGAGACGCGAACACACTCGCAGCCAACCTGATGACGCTCGAGTCCGACGAAGATCTACGACGTAGCCTCGCTTTCCGCGCGATGGAAACGGCGCAGCGCTTCCAACGTGACCGTCACGACAACGAATTCACCACCGTTCTCGGCCTGTGTTGAAACACTGGTCGGGCCCGGCGATATCGCCGGGCCACAGATTATTCTGCCGGATTAGCAAGAGCCGATGCAAGGCCGCGAAGCGCGCCGCAGGATCTTCTTCTTCCGTCGGGCCAGAGCTCAGATTGACCAACTCGGAGCGATTACACCCACCATGAATTTATGCTTCAATGCCACGGTGAACCCCACGGCGCTCGCTCGCAACCGCGAAACGCGTTTCGAACCGATCTACCGACGCCCTAACAGATGTACCGACGGTATCGGGCCAACCGGCCTCCGCCCGTCTTATGAAACGCCGCGCTCCAGCCGTGCATGGGGCATCAAGCGCGGAGCGGCTCATTGACCGCTTCCGCCGCGCAGACCGGAACTGTGGCCCGCCCGGTCGCTCTGTTCGTGATGGGCATGAGCCGGTCTGGCACGTCGGCACTCACACGGGTTCTCTCGTTGTGTGGTGGTACGCTCCCGGCTGGCTTGGCGGGCGCCAACTCGGGCAATCCACTTGGCTATTGGGAGCCGCGCGCAGCCAACGTTCTCAACGAAACAATTCTGCACCGCCACCACAGCAGCTTGCTCGACCCGACACTGCGCCTGCAGGAGGAAAGTGCGTTCGACGCCAAGGAGAGCGCCGCCTGCATCGACGCGATCGGGACGTTTCTAAACACACTGCCGGCCGCACCGCTCGTGGTCATCAAGGACCCGAGGATAACGGCGCTGTCCGGCGTGTGGTTCGAGGCGACTCGTCAGGCCGGACTCGACATCGCAACTGTGATTGCGGTGCGCCACCCGCAGGAGGTCATCGCTTCGCTTGCGGCGCGTACCGGAGCCTCGCCGGAGCTCTCGAGTGCCTTGTGGCTGAAATACAACCTGTTGGCCGAGAAACACACGCGCGGCACGCCGCGCGTGTTCGTTAGCTACTCTAACCTCCTCGATGACTGGCGCCAAGAAATAACGCGGATTTCCGCGGGCCTCGACATCGATCTCAACCCCCGCGATGAGGGCGCAGTCGAGGGGTTTCTCAAACATGATCAGCGGCGCCAGCGAGACTGCGGACCGGTGACAGAACCCTTCGGCACAGACTGGATTTCCGTAGTCCACGAAGCGCTGCGCGCGGCCACGCGGGACGAGCCCTGGGACGAGGCTGCGCTGGACCGCGCTTTCGATGCGTATCGGGCGAGCGAATACAGTTTCCGGACGGCGTTTGAGGATTCCCACCGCTTCCACAAGCTTAATCGACTCCTACCGCCGCCCATGCAGAAGCTGATCTACGAGGTCCTCGCGATCGTTCACCGGCGCAGCGGCACTTGGGCCTAAGCTGACCGACGCATACCAAGATGGTGATTGGAGTGCAGAGACTCAACCAGTCTGCGGCGTGCATTGAGCAGTACTCGCCGGCGACCTTCCCAGCGATCTGATCGAATGTGGCGTGTGGCGTACGGCGCGGAGAGCTGCGGGCCAATCGTGGATGCGATGAGATTTCGCGTGCCGGTCTCCGGGACAAACCGGCGGCACACCGGAAAGCATCGATCTAGGAGTCAACGGACTGCTCAGCCCCCGCGGAGACGCGAACACACTCGCAGCTAACCTGATGACCCTCGAGTCCGACGAAGATCTAGGCTTAGCCTCGCTTTCCGCGCGATGGAAACCGCGCAGCGCTTCCAGCGTGACTATCGCGACGATGAATTCACCACCATTCTCGGCCTGTGTTGAAACACTGGCCCGAACAGGGCCAACGACGTACGACTGCTCAAACAAGGCGGGTGACTTTGCACCCGTTCGTTCGTGGTATGCGATGCTACGATCTCGATTCGCCCGGACTGGGCCAGTCGTTGGGCCATCATCCGCTAAGGAGTTGAATTTGGCTGTCGGCGAGTTGAGTGCGCGCGAGGCCGAACGCGTTGTGTGGGACGTGATCGTCGTGGGCACCGGCATGGGTGGCGGGATGCTGGGCTACTCGCTGGCCCGCTCGGGCCGGCGGGTGCTGTTCGTCGAAAAGGGCCGCTCGACACTGCCCGGGACACCGGGCACGATTCGCGCGGCCATGCCCGAACTGGCCGAGCCACAGGCCTACCGTTCCGCGGACGGCCTATTACGACGCCTTGGCCCGCGCCGGACGCTCCACCGACGAGATCGAAGACATCAGCGGACGCTTCCCGAAGCGGTTCGTGCCGTACATCGGCAGCGGCACCGGCGGCTCCTCGGCCCTCTACGGCATGGTCTGCGAACGATTCTTCGTCCAAGATTTCACCCCCCGGCAAAACTTCCGCGACCCCGGCGATTCCACCGTGCCCGAGGCCTGGCCGATCACCTATGACCAGATGAGTCCCTGGTACGCCGAGGCCGAAAAACTGCTGGGAGTGCGCGGCGCGCGCGATCCCCTGCGGCCAGAAGCCGCCGACGTCAATCTGCCTGCCGCGCCCCCGTTTTCGGCCGACAACCAGCCGCTGGTCAACTACCTGTCCGGGCGCGGACTGCACCCCTATCACCTGCCGATGGCGTGTGATTACACCGACGGGTGCCCGACCTGCCAGGCCCATCTGTGTCCGCTGTCGTGCAAAAACGACGCCGCGCCGCAATGGCGTGCTGCCCGCGATCACCGAGCACGGCGCCCACCTGCTGGCCGAATGCCGGGTGCTGCGTCTAGACGCCGACCGCACCCACGTCACGCAGGTGATCTGCGAGCATCGCTCCGACATGCTGGCCCTTAAGGCCAAGGTGGTGGTGGTGGCCGCGGGCGCGTTGGCCACCCCGCTGCTGTTGCTCAACTCCCGCTCCGGCGACTGGCCAAATGGACTGGCCAACGGCTCAGACTGGGTGGGCCGCAACTTGATGCGCCATCTGATGGATTGGATCGAGATCTGGCCGCATCGCGGCTGCAAGATCACCGCCGAAAATAAAGAGATCGGACTCAACGACTTCTATTTCTGGGAGGGGCAGAAATACGGCACCGTCCAGTCAGCCGGCGCGATGGCCAACTTGGCATCCATGGACATGCTGACCAACCATCCCGGCTGGCAGCCGAAGGCACTGCGCCTGATGAGACCGGCGGTGCGGCCGATCTACGATCGCTTCTTCAACGGTGGACTGGTGCTGGCCGCCATCATGGAAGACCTGCCTTACCTGGACAACCGAGTCTTGCCATGGGATCGGCCCACCGTCGACGGCCGCCAACGGCTGCGACTTCAATATCGTTTGCACCCCAGCGAAGTCGAACGTCGCCGGGTGTTTTTGCGGCAGGTAAAAGATGGGTTCAAGCCCTTTCGTAAACTCACACTGCGGACTGGTGGAAACAACACAACTCTGGGCCACGTCTGCGGCACGTGCCGCTTTGGTACCGATCCAAAAACCAGCGTGCTGGACGCCCAAAACCGGGCGCACGAAGTGGACAACCTCTACGTCGTGGACGCCTCGTTCTTTCCGTCCAGCACCGGTTTGAATCCCAGTCTGACGGTCGCGGCCAACGCCCTGCGAGTGGCCGCGCACGTCAATCAAACGCATTTCACCAACTGACGCCGGCGATAATGCCGTCGCGAAAACGCTGGCGTGGCAGCCTTTAACGCCGCGCTAATTAGCCAACGCGCTTGAGGCGAGCGAAATCTTCCACAAGATCCGCGGCGGCCGCAACGCTTTTGGTGGATTCAGTCATGCGGGTGGCGATCTCGCGGGCCCGGGTGATGTATTGCGGGGCCAGGATCGTCCGTAGGTCCGCGACTAATGATTTCTCGGTAGCGGCCGAAAAGCGCCGGGCGGTGCCTACCTTCAGCCGCTTAATCGCAGCTCCCCATATCACCTGAACGTCGGCCATCCAGAGAATCAACGTGGGGACGCCGGCCCGCAGGCTCGCGGCCGTGGTGCCTGCACCACCATGGTGGACAACCGCGCGACAGGCCGGAAAGATCGCCGCGTAATTCATCGCGCCGACCACCTTGACATGCTCGAAATGAGGCACGTTCGCTGAAATCAGACGCAGCCGCGCAAACTAGCGCCCGCTCGCCTAACTGCGCGCAGGCCCTGCCGATCATGCCGATCGTGTCGGCTGCAGACTCGACCGGGATGCTGCCAAACCCGAAGAAAATCGGCGGTTTTCCGGCGGCCATCCACGAGGTGACCTCCTCATCGGCATCCGTGGGTGACTCCATCGTCAGCGTGCCGACGAATGGCCTTTTCAAGGGCGTCCGCCCATCTGATTTCGCCCATTCGGCCGCTAGCCCGGGAAAGCACACCTCATCGTAGGCCTGGATTTCCAGCGATCCTTGTTCGACGATCCGCCGCGGCACGGGGCCGGTGACCTTGGGGAGGCCCAATTCAAGACGCTGCGAACCCTCGGCCTTCTTCACCCCGCGCCAAACCATCCACTCGTACATCCTCATCGCCGAGCGGATCAACGGCGCCGGCAGATTTGGCACGAGGTGGCCGTTAACCCGGATCGGGAACCACAGCAGCGTGGCCAACGGAATGTCGCGATACTCCGCGACGTTGGCGGCAAGCTCCTCGTAACTCAGGCCGGTCAACAGCAGGTCCGCCCCGTCGGTCAGCGAGGTCAGCATCGTGCTCATCTCCCCCCAGCACCGCGTGCCAGGTTCCCGAGATTCGCGCAAAAACGCGAGCACATCCCGAACCCTCCAGAAGTTGCGGAAGAAATACGTCCAGAAGTTGCGCGTCGACTTCCAGCCACGCCTGAACATCCGGCCCGTAGCCGACCGCCGCAAGCCCGGCCGCCTCGGCGAAGGCGACCAGGTCCGGCGAGACGGCCATGCACACGTCGTGCCCGCGGCGCCGCAACTCACGCCCGAGAGCCACGCCGGGCTCGACATCGCCGCGAGTTCCGTAGAACGCCAGCACAAATTTCATCGCGTGGTCCTGGCCCTTCACTTCCTATGCGCGTTCTGCGAAATGAAAGCGGCGGCCGCAAACTCGCTCGGCCGTCCGGCAGCATAACCCAGTAGCCGGGCTATCCCCGCAGACTCGTTAAGTCTTTGTATTCAGTGGATGAACCGAGGCTAATCTAATGCGATGAATCGGTTCGACCGCGCCACGGCCCCGGACAATCTGCTGGCATTGGTGGACCAAGGCTTTTATGACGGGCATCGCGCCATCGCTCAGCATGAAGTTATGCAAGTCGTCTGGGTCTATGAGCACGCTATCGACTTCGATGGGCTGAGACGGTTTCACCACAATCTTGGTCACGGGTTGTCCGGACGGCTTATCGAGCGTTCGCCGCTACCGTTCGGCCGCCATCGCTGGGTCCTCGACCGAGGACCGGCCGACATCGATATCGCTAAGTCCGCCCGGCCACGCGCCGAACTCAGCGACTGGGCTGACGAGCGCTCACAAATGCGTGTCGATCCTGAACGGGGGCCCGGCTGGCATCTCAGCGTCCTTCCCCTAACCGACGGCTCGACTGCGGTCACGCTCGTGATCTCCCACTACATAGTTGATGGCGTCGGAGGTCTCGTCGTGGTGGGCGATGCGGTCTTGGGCAACACACGCGATCTCGGCTACCCACCGCCACGGTCGCGCACTCCACTACGGGCGGTGACTCAGGATGCCCGCCAAACAGCCCGCGAGACACCCGAAGTTGCCCGGGCGCTCGTCGCATTCGCAAAAGTAACCCGCCGTAACCGGCACAATCCTGCCCAATCGTCTCCGCCATCACGGCCCGTCACCCTCGGCGGAGACGATAGCGACGAGTATGTCATCCTGCCCGGAATCGCGATCCTCGTAGACCTCGATCATTGGGATGCGCGCGCGAAAGCGCTTGGTGGCACGGCGACCACGCTGGCCGCCGGGTTGGCCGCGAAACTCGCGGAGAGCCTCGGGCGTCGACGTGACACTGACGGCGTTGTCACACTCCAAGTCGTTATGAGCAACCGCACCGACGGCGACACGCGTGCGCTCGCAGTGTCCTTTGCCCGTGTCAGCATCAACCCCACCGTGTTAGTGACGGATCTGGGTGAGGCACGAGCCGCCATCAAGCAGGCGCTGAAGACTCTAGAGAGTACGCCGGATGAATCTTCGCAACTGGCTCCGCTGTCCCCCTTTACCCCGAAGCGAATGTGGAGGCAGGGAGTCGAGGCGCAGCTCAACGATCCCGATCTGCCGGTGATCTATTCCAATCTGGGAGACGCCGGCATGCTAGTTAGCCGCGCCGATGGCACCCAGTGCGAGCACGCCTGGGCTCGAGGGACGAGGCAGCACCAATCACGAAACCAGCTTGAACGAACGGGCGGCTATATGCAGGTGGTGTCGTGCCGCACGCCGGCGATCGGCAAGATCTACATCACCGTCGTCGCCTACCAGCCGGGCGCCGAGAACACCAAGCCCGCTTTGCGTGAGCTGGCCGCGCGCACGCTGGTCGAGTTCGGCCTGACAGGCACGATCGACTGACAATGCGTTCCCTTGTGTTACAAATCTGCGCGGCGCGCCCATTACTCGCGCCCATTGCTGACGCTGTTACTGAGTCCGCATCGGGAAGGTCTGGCGGAGACTTCGTCAAACACCTGACGGTCCATGTTGGTCTCCATTATGGTTTGGACCGTTGTTGCACGTGTGTCGGCTAGGGTGGTGCGGTGGTCCAGGGAAATGTGCGAGATGTTGAACCAGCGCGGTCCGACGTCCCCCTCGAGAGCGGCAGAAACGCTGGTCAATCGCGCGGTCGTCGACGCATTCTTCTCCGAGGTAATCACCGACCTTTCTCTGTACCGCAAGCACCAGGTGGATCTGGACAGAATCGCCGAAGTCCGGGACCTGTGTTTTTCGGGGTGCTAAGGCGGCTGTGGATCCCGATAGTCATAGTGCTGGTGATCGCCGTTGGGGGATCGACCGTACAGCGACTGCACGGCCTCTTCGGCTCTGAGAAAGCTCTCCCGTACGCAGACACCAGAGTCGACAACAAACCTTATAACCCCCAGCACCTGAGGTACGAGGTCTTCGGACCGCCAGGGACCGTGGCCTTGATCAGCTACTACGACGACAATGGTGCCCCCCAACATGTTGAAGGGGCGAGCCTGCCATGGTCAGTGGAGTTCGCGGTCACCGCGGCAACGGGCATCGGCAGTGTCGCCGCGCAGGGCGACAGTGACAGTATCGGCTGCCGCATCGCGCTGGACGGCGTGGTGAAAGCCGAGAATAGTGCTCACGAAGTAAGTGCCTTTACGTCCTGCATGTTGAAGGGCTCATGAGCAACGATCAGCTGCACAACAGTCGCCTATCGGTCGCGAGGACGATTCGTCGATTTTCGATCGCCATAATCTTGGGGTGGTTGGCGATCATCGCCGTATTGAATTTCTTCGTTCCTCCACTCGAGCAGGTCGAGAACGAGCATTCGGTCTCCGCGAATCTCACTGATGCGCCGTCCATCACAGCGGCGCAGCGGTCTGGTGAAGACTTCAAGGCGTTGTCTGAAAAATCTGGTCAATCGGGTGCCACCAACGTGGTGATGATCGTGTTAGAGGGTCAGCAACCCCTTGGCGACGACGCCCACAAGATATTACGACCGTTTGATTTCTCAACTAAAAGACGATCCGCTGCACGTGGTCCACATTCACGACTTCTGGGGTGATGAACTAACCAGACACGCGGCCCAAAGTACCGATGGTAAGGCCGCATATGTTCAGGTAGTTCTCACCGCGGGCAACGAATCGATAGGAGCCGTTCAACGCATCGTCGCACGGACGCAGGCGCCGCAGGGAGTCAAGGCGTTTGTCACCGGGCCTGCGGCGATCGCCGCGGATATGAGCCACAGCGGTGACAGGACGGTTGCCACAATCACCGAGGTAATCGTCGCGGTGATCTTCCTTATGTTGCTTCTCGTCTACCGTTCTGTCGTCACCGTAATTCTGTTGTTGCTCGTAGTCGCGATTGAATTGCTAGTGGCCCGGGGAGTTGTGGCGTTTGTTGGCCATTACGGGATGATCGGTCTCAGCACCTTCGCTGTGAATCTGCTGGTATCCCTCGTGATCGCAGCCGGAACCGACTATGGGATATTTTTCGTGGGGCGGTACCAGGAGGCGCGTCAGGCCGGCGAGGACAGGGAAACGGCCTACTACTCGATGTACCGCGGGGTCGCTAAAGTCGTCGTGGCATCAGGTTTGACGATCGCCGGAGCACTTTTCTGCCTCATCTTTACGCGGCTGCCTTCTTTCTACGTGCTGGCCGTCCCATGCGCGGTGGGCGTATTGGTCGCCGTCGTGGTCGCAATTACGCTGATTCCAGCAGTTATCACCGTCGCGAGCCGTTTCGGCCAGTTCGAGCCCAAGCGGAGAATCAGCGATGGCGTATGGCGACGAGTAGGTACGGCAATCGTTAGGTGGCCGGCCCCTATTTTCGTCGCGACATTGGCGGTCACGCTTGTCGGGCTGTTGACCCTGCCTGGCTACAAACCAAGCTATAACGACCAGAAGTTTATCCCGAAAGACATACCCGGAAATTTGGGATATGAGGCTGCAGCACGACACTTTCCTCCATCGGCAATGATGGCACCCGACGTCCTGCTGGTCGAGACCAATCACGATCTGCGTAATTCGGCCGATTTTCTCGTGTTGGAGAAACTGGCCAAGGCCGTCCTCGCTGTGCCGGGCATTTCGACGGTGCAGGCAGCAACGCGGCCCGAGGGAACCCCTATCAAACATACGACAATACCGTATTTGCTGAGTATGCAAGCCGCTGGCCAGCAGCAATTCCTTACTTTTCAGAAGGCGCGCATGAACGACCTGCTCAAGCAGGCCGACATGATAACGGACGCAATCAACATCACGCAGCAAATGTATGAGCTGACAAAGCAACTAGTCGCTACGACGCATGACGTTGTCATCAACACGCGTGAAATGCAGGCCCTCACGAACAAGCTGCGAGATAACATTTCAGATTTCGAGGACTTGTTCAGGCCTCTGCGTAGTTACTTGTACTGGGAAAAACATTGCTACGACATACCAGTTTGCTTGTCGATCAGAAGCATATTCGATGGGCTCGACGGTGTTGACGCGATTAGCGATAAGCTGATTCTGCTGGTAGCAGACCTCGACCAGATCGATGTGCTCCTGCCGCAGGTGCTCGCCCAGATACCGGCGACGATCGCGATCATGCAGGAATCGCGAACCATGCTGCTTACGATGCATAGCACCATGTCGGGGGTCATGGGAAACATGGGCGATAATAGCGGTAATGCAACCGCCATGGGAAATGCGTTCGACACCGCCCAAAACGACGATTCTTTCTACCTATCGCCGGAAGTTCTGAAGAGCAAAAACTTCCAGAAAATTATGGACTTATTCTTGTCCCCGGACGGTAAGGCCGTCCGTATGCTCATTTTACAAAAGGGCGATCCCGCGTCACCCGAGGGCTTTTCACAGGTCGACGCAATAAAAAGCGCGGCCGCGGAGGCACTCAAGGGAACGCCGCTGGAAGACTCGAAGATCTACCTCGGCGGCACCGCAGCGACTGTGCGGGACATGGTGCGGGCTTCCAGATACGACCTCATGATTGCGGGCGTCTCGGCGCTCTGCCTGGTCTTCATGGTCATGCTGATCATGACCAGAAGTTTCGTTGCCGCCCTGGTTATCGTAGGCACGGTATTGCTCTCGCTTGGCGCGTCCTTTGGGCTCTCCGTGCTCGCCTGGCAAGATTTACTCGGCATACAAATACACTGGTCGGTGCTTGTGATGTCGGTAATCGTCCTTTTAGCGGTGGGGTCTGACTATAATTTGCTGTTGGTTGCACGGATCAAAGAGGAAATAGGCGCCGGCATAAATACCGGCATCATTCGCGCCATGGGGGGCACCGGCAAAGTCGTGACGAACGCGGGACTGGTGTTCGCATTGACTATGGGGTCCATGCTGGTCAGCGACCTCCGCACCATCGGTCAGGTCGGCACGACAATAGGTCTGGGTTTGCTATTCGACACGCTGGTCGTGCGGGCGTTCATGACGCCGTCCATTGCCGCGCTGCTGGGGCGCTGGTTCTGGTGGCCGCAACAAGTGCGACCCCGCCCCGCGAGTTCCCTACTTCGCTCCACAGGTCCCCGTCCGTTGGTGCGTGCCTTGTTGCTGAGATAGCGGCAGTCCGTGGCGCATTTCCAGCTCAGGACAAGACCGGCGACCGTGGGGAGCATCGTGGCACAGGGCGATAGCAAAAGCAGCGAGCGCCACGTCGAGGTGCACGGCGCGGCCGCATTTACCGCCTGCCCGTTGAAGGTCACATGAGCACCGAACGCGATAGGCCACCGTTCATTGCGCGGACGATCCGCAGGCTTTCACTTCTCATCATTCTGGCGTGGGCAGCTTTGACCCTCGTTGTGACGTTTGCGGTTCCTCCGTTGGAGCGGGTCGGCGAACAACATTCCGTCCCATTGGCTCCGCAAGACGCACCATCCGTGCGCGCCATGACCACAATGGGCAAAGCCTTCAAGGAGTCCGATTCGGACAGTTTCGCGATGGTCGTGCTGGAGGGGCAGCAACCGCTCGGGGACGACGCTCGCACGTACTACCGCGAATTGGTTCGCAGGCTGAGAGACGATCGGCGACATGTCGAACACGTGCAGGATTTGTGGGGGGACCGACTCACAGCGGAGGGCGTGCAAAGCCCCGACAGCAAGGCCACCTATGTGCAGGTGAATCTGGCCGGCAACCAAGGTACCGCCTTGGCGCAGGAATCGGTGACGGCGGTTCGGCAGATCATCAAACAGGCGCCGCCACCTCCCGGGGTGGGGGTCTATCTCACCGGCCCGGCAGCTCTCATCCCGGACATGGTGCGCGCTGGCAACGACTCCCTCCTGAAGATGACCCTGATTGCCGGAGTAATCATCTTCGTGGTGCTGCTGCTCGTTTACCGTTCTGTCGCCACGGTGATTCTGGTAGTAATCGGAGTGGGGGTCGAAGTAGGTTCGGCTCGTGGGATCATCGCGTTTCTCGCCGAAAACAACATGGTTGCACTGTCGACGTTTGCCATCAACCTGCTGGTGGCGCTCTCGATGGCGGCCGGAACCGATTACGGAATATTCTTCTTCGGGCGGTATCAAGAGGCCCGACAGGCTGGCGAAGACCGCGAAGCGGCCTACTACACCACTTACCGCGGGGTCGCTCCCGTCGTCTTGGGTTCCGGCTTGACAATCGCCGGAGCAATGCTCTGCCTGAGCTTCACCCGGATGCCCATTTTCCAGACCATAGGTGTGCCGTGCGCCGTAGGCATGCTCACTGCGGTAGCGGTAGCGCTCACGCTGGTTCCGGCAGTTCTGGCCCTCGGAAGTCGCTTCGCACTATGCGACCCGAAACGCAAGCTCGCGCAACGTCGGTGGCGAGGGGTCGGCACCGCGATTGTTCGCTGGCCGGCGCCCATTCTCGCCGCGACACTAGCGGTCGCACTGATCGGCTTGGTGACGCTTCCGGGCTACAAAACGAGCTACGACGACCGATCCTATCTGCCTAAAGATCTCCCGGCTAACTTGGGGTATGCGGCCGCCGATCGCCATTTCTCACAATCGCGGATGTTGCCCGATATTCTGACGATCCAATCTGATCACGATATGCGCAATCCGGCGGATTTCCTTGTCCTTCATAAACTGGCCAAAGCGATTTTTAGGGTTCCAGGTATTTCGCGGGTGCAAGGCGTGACTCGGCCCGAGGGAACACCAATTCAACACACTTCGATACCATTCCTAATCAGCGTACAAAACGCGGCTATGCTACAAAACATGGAGTTCATGAAAGCCCGCATGAATGACATGCTTAAGGAGGCAGACTCGCTCGCCAGGCAAATCACGATATTGAAGCGCCTGTACGCAGTACAAGAGGATCTCACCGCCGTTGCTCACCGTACGGTCGAGACTGGAGTACAGATACAAGCCATCGTGGATGACCTAGAAGGCCACCTATCGGATTTCGACGATTTCTTCAGGCCAATTCGAAGTTACTTCTACTGGGAAAAGCATTGCGCCGATATCCCCTTATGCTCGTCGATCAGGTCGGTATTTGATCTATTGGATGGCGTCAATGCGCTTCGCGACATATTGCACATTGTCATTAAAGATGCGGTGAAGGCAGACGAGCTTGCGGCGCAGCTACTCCCGCTGACCCCGCGGCTGATCGCGATCGCGGAGGCCTCGCGCGTCATGCTGCTGACGAACCACAGCACTACGTCTGGGCTCCTCAGCGGATTGGAGGGAGCGAGCCAAAACGCCACCGCGATGGGCCAGGCGTTCGATGCCGCTAAAAACGACGACTCCTTCTATCTGCCCCCCGATATCTTCCAGAACCCGAACTTTCAGCGAGCGGTAAATTCCTTCATGTCTCCGGACGGGAAAGCGGCTCGATTCATCATTTCGCATGCGGGTGACCCCGCGACACCTGAGGGCATAGCGCGGATCGATCGGATCAGGACGGCTGCCGAAGAAGGGATCAAGACCACTCCGCTGGAGAGCGCGAAGATTTCTCTCGCCGGCGCCGCGTCGACCTACAAAGACTTCGCCGACGGCGCGAAATACGACCTGTGGATCGCGCTCGTCGGTGCGCTCTGTCTTATTTTCGTCATCATGCTTGCCCTCACGCGAAGTTTTGTGGCCGCCCTGGTTATCGTGGGCACGGTGCTGCTTTCGTTGGGCGCATCGTTTGGGCTGTCGGTGCTGGTTTGGCAGTACATTCTCGGCATCAAATTGCACTGGATGGTGCTTCCGATGTCGGTGATCGTCCTTTTGGCGGTGGGATCTGACTACAACTTGCTGCTGGTATCCCGGATGAAAGAGGAAATAGCCGCCGGACATGAACACGGGCATCATCCGTGCTATGGGCGGCACCGGGAAGGTCGTGACAAACGCGGGCCTGGTTTTCGCCTTCACCATGGCCTCGATGATATTCAGCGACTTGCTGATTATCGGCCAACTCGGTACCACTATCGGCCTGGGCCTGTTGTTCGACACCTTGGTCGTACGCTCGTTCATGACACCTTCTATCGCCGCGTTGCTCGGACGTTGGTTCTGGTGGCCCCAGACGGTTCGTCCACGTCCGGCCAGTTTTATGCTGCGGTCTGAGCCCCCGCGAGCAGTAGTGCGCGCCTTGCTGTTCAAGGGGGAGTACCACGACGACGCGGCCACGGTCGAACGCCCGACTCTGTCCGTCTAAAGGTCGGCGTCCGCCTGTTTAGCAGCGTCGCAGGCGCAAGCGCTATTCCGGATGTGTTTGCAACACGGGGTGGGCGCCACAAGATTTGGCGCCGACAGGAACCTGATTTAGGACACTTTGACGAGCGCGTTGGAATAACTGAAACTTAATTATGGGATCGGGATCGTGATGCCAGCGTACTTCAACGCTATTTCTTCCAAGCCGATCAATATAGCTAGGGTCGTGTACCCGAAAACCAGCAATTCATATACTATGCCAATAGAAAGCTGGAATACAGACGAAGCAAATGCAAACATTCCGTTTATCTCAGTGGCAATCTGGTTCGGGAAGGCGGTGAGTCCCTTAAGAGACGCTTCGGCTGACAAAATCAACGACAAGGCGTTGACGCTCTCAGCGGAGCTATATGAGGCTGCAGTCGCATGTAAGTGCTGCACAAACTGCTGCTGAAACGCTGAGGCCTGCCCGGCCAGCGCCTGATATTCCTTGGCGAAACCGGAGAACAGGTTCGCGATGCCGGACGACACCTCATCGGCGGCCGCGGGTACTACCGAGACAGTCGTAGCTGCCGCCGTCACGTGGGCCGCGTCGACCGTGGAACCAATGGCCGCGACATCCGTCGCCGCCGCCGAAATCGCCCCCGGTACCGCCGTCACATCCGACATGTCCACCCTCCTATGCGGTCGCCATCGACCAGGCGCACGGCGAAGGGAATGACACCAACCCGTCGCGGCCTCTAGGGACTCTAACCCTACTGACACAGTTACAACGGGCGTTTGGAAATATACGAAAGCCGAAGTTGCCGACACGTCAGATTCGGCTGCATTTCGCGCCGCTTTCACCAGGCTGACCTGCGCGAGAGCGGTCAGAGCAGCACGCCAGCCAACAAGATCTAGCACTCACACGCAGGCGCGATTACGGGCGAGGTCAGACGCTCCGGGCTGCGCTCCGGAATCTCAGCTGGCTTTCCGCAGCGGCAACGGATGCGCTCCGGAGGGCAATGCGACAACCGGGGTCAACCCGGCGAAGAGATCGCTCGCAGCTGCGATGGTGCGATCAACAAACGATGCGAAATCCTCGAAAGAGTTTCCCTCCCGGATCCACTGGGATCTGCGGGCCGACACACCGATGCGCTGTCCATCGGAAGTGGAGCGGTGCACGATCGCAGTGACTTCGCGATTCTGCCGGTTCCACGCGTCGGCGAAGCGCGTTATCCAGGACTGCTCAGACAAGGGGAAGAGGCACGCTGGCCTGGCGTCAATGGTCAACATGTCGCCGAACGAAGGCGACATCTCGAGGTGGATGTGTAGTCGCCGGGGTTGGGCATCGACCACAGCGAAGTACTCGCCCTCGTGCTCGCCTCGAAGGGACCGCAGCCCGCAAGCCCGCATATAGCGTTCACTTAAGTTCTCGCAGAGCGTCTCACCCGTCATGACCTTTATGTTGACCCCCGCGGCCGTGTGGACCCTTTGCGTGACCCCGTGCGGCGTCGAAGAATGTCCTGAGAATCCCCTGAGCTAGCGATCCGACCTGTGCCGAAATCTCAGCTGGCGTCCCGCAGCAACGGCTGCGCCCTGGAGGGCAACTCGACAACCGGGGTCAACCTTTCGAAGAGATCGATTGCGGCTGCGATGGTGCGATCAGCGAAGGTCGCGAAATCCTCGAAAGAGATGCCCTCCCGGATCCACTGGGATCTGCGGGCCAAAACAGCGATGCGTTGTGGATTAGAGGTGCAGTGCACGATCGCGGAGACGTCGCGGCCCTGCCTGTTCCACGCGTCGGCGAATTGCGTCAGCCAAGGCCGCTGGTCGACGGAGAACAAACACGCGGGAGTGACCCGCACGGTCAACACGTCGCCAAACGACGGAGACATTTTGAGGTGCACGTTGAGCCGTCGTGGATGGGCGTCTACGACAAAGGAATATTCGCCATCGTGCTCGTGCCGGAAGAACCGCACCCCGCAGGTGCACAGATAGCGTTCGATCAGGTTCGCGTAATGAGGCTCGTTCGTCATGAGACCAATGCTGCGGCCAGCGACTTTGTGCACGCTTTGACTGAGCAAGCCGGGACCAAAGAATCTCGTGAGAACTAGCTATGTGAGCGGGCCCGGAATGGTGGGCCCGCCGAGTGTGACGAGTGGGACGCGCGGTTTTGCAGGCACGGCGGCGACGGCCACCGTATTCTCCTACGAATGTCCGAGACGTCCCTCCCCGCACTGTTGCGGGAGCGCGCCAGCCTGCATCCCGATGACACCGCATTCACGTTTATCGACTACGAGGCGGACTCGGGCGGCGTCGCCGAGAGCCTGACGTGGCTGCAGGTGTCATCGGCGAGCGCTAAACGTCGCACGCGAGCTAAGGCTTTGTGCATCACCCGGTGACCGCGCGGTGATACTGGCGCCCCAGGGACTCGATTACATCGTTGCGTTTCTGGGCGCGCTACAGGCCGGCCTCATCGCCGTTCCACTTACCGTCCCGCACGGTGCCGGCGATGAGCGCGTTGAGTCGGTGCTGCGCGACGCGCAGCCCGCCGCCGTTCTCTGCACATCCGCGGTAATAGGCGAGGCCGTCCGGGCCGTGACGCCGCCGGGAGCATCCGCGCCGCCGCTCATCGAGGTCGATTTGCTGGATCTGGACGCCAAAGTGCGATTCCGCGCCGACGAGGATGACTATCCGAGCGCCGCGTATTTGCAATACACGTCCGGATCGACTCGCAACCCGGCCGGCGTAATGGTCTCCTACGAAAACCTAATGTCGAATTACCAGATGACGATGCGCGGCTTTTTTCAGCGCAACGAAGGAATTGAACCACCAGACCACACGATCGTGTTGTGGCTGCCGTTCTACCACGACCTCGGATTGATCATGGGCGTATGCACGCCGGTGCTTTCGGGATGTAGCGCGGTGCTGACCAGCCCGGTGGCTTTCCTGCAGCGCCCGGCCCGCTGGATGCAAATGGTGGCCTCCTATCCCAGCGCATCCACCGGAGCACCCAACTTCGCCTTCGAACTCGCCACCCGCAAAACGACAGACGACGACATGGCCGGCTACGACCTCAGCAACGTGTCGACCATCATCAGCGGCGCTGAACGGGTACTTCCCGAGACGATCAAACGATTCAGCGAGCGGTTCAAGCGGTTCAACCTTCGCGAGTCGGTGATCCGCCCCACCTATGGGCTCGCCGAGTCGACTCTGTACGTGGCGACCACCAACGAGGGCCAACCGCCCGGAATCGTCGACTTCGAGACCGACAAGCTGGCCGAAGGCCAGGCACACCGCTGCGCCAGCGGAACCGGCACGGCGCTGGTCAGTTATTCCGCGATAGACGCACCCACCGTGCGGATCGTCGATCCCGACACGCGGATCGAGTGCGCGCTGGGAACCACCGGCGAGATCTGGGTGCACGGCGACAACGTCTGCATGGGCTATTGGCAGAATCCGGCAGAGACCGAGCGCACCTTCGGGGGCGTGCTGGCTCGAGCCGTCGCCCGGGACACCCGAAGGGCCCTGGCTGCGGACCGGAGATCTGGGCTTCCTGTCCGACGGTGAGCTGTTCATCGTCGGCCGCATCAAGGATCTGTTGATCGTGTACGGGCGCAACCACGCTCCCGAAGACATCGAGGCGACGATCTCGGGCATCAGCCGAGGCCGCTGCGTGGCGATTGCCGTTCCGCGTGACGGCATGGAAGAGCTCGTCGCCATCATCGAAGTCAAGACGGGCGGCGAGCCCGACGAGGACGCGCTGGAGAAGTTCGCTCTCGTCAAGCGTCAGCTCACCGCGGCGATCTCCAACGCGCACGGCCTCTCCGTCGCGGATCTGGTTCTGGTGCCACAAGGTTCGATCCCCATCACCACCAGCGGCAAGGTCCGGCGGTCGACTTGTGTCGAGCAGTACCAGCGGGTCAATTCGCCCGCCTTGACGCCGAGCCGTCAGCCCCGGCACTGGGGTAGAAAGCCGGGAATCCTTCAGCGAGACCGCGCGACGTCGACCATCGCCGAGGTGATCTGGGCGATCTGGTCGGGCTGGCAGATGTAGGGCGGCATCGCGTAGATGAGGTTGCGGAACGGGCGCAGCCAGACACCGCGGTCCAGCGCCACGGGGGTGGCGACGGCCAGGTCGACGGGCCCGCCGCATTCGATGACGCCGATCGCGCCGCACACCCGGACATCGGTCACGCCCGCTAACGCCCGAGCGGGTTCGAGCCCGGCCCTCAGCCCCGCGGATATCTCGGCGACCCGCGACTGCCAGTCCTGACCGAGCAGGACTTCGACGCTGGCTACCGACACCGCACACGCCAGCGGGTTGGCCATGAAGGTGGGCCCATGCATCAGCGCGCCCGCCTCCCCCGTGCTGATGGTGTGCGCGATGTCGGCGGTGCACAGCGTGGCGGCCAGGCTGAGGTAGCCGCCGGTGAGCGCCTTGCCGACGCACATGATGTCCGGGCTCACCCCGGCGTGGTCGGCGGCGAACAGCTCGCCGGTGCGGCCGAAGCCGGTGGCGATCTCGTCGAAGATCAGCAGCACCTGGTGGCGGCGGCAGATGTCGCGCAGGTCGCGCAGATAGCGCGGGTCGTGGAACCGCATTCCGCCCGCGCCCTGTACGACGGGTTCGACGACCACCGCGGCGAGTTCCGCGGCGTGCTGCGCCAGCTGCGCCTCGAACGCGGCGGTGTAGCCGGGGTCGTAGTCCAGCGGCACCTGCGGGGCGAAGACCTGGGCGGCGAGGATGTCGGTCCACAGTGAGTGCATGCCGCCGTCGGGGTCGCAGATGCTCATCGGGGTGAAGGTGTCGCCGTGGTAGCCGCCCCGCCAGGTCATCAGCCGGTGCTTGTCCGGCTGGCCGCGGCTGCGCCAGTACTGCAGCGCCATCTTGACCGCGACCTCCACCGACACCGACCCGGAGTCGCTGAAGAACACCGTCTCCAAACCGGCCGGGGTGATTTCCACCAGCAGCTGCGCGAGCCGGGCGGCGGGCTCGTGGGTGAGGCCGCCGAACATGACGTGGTTCATCACGCTCAGCTGGGCGGCCAGCGCCGCGTCCAGGACGGGGTGGCCATGCCCGTGGATCGCGGTCCACCAGGAGCTCATCGCGTCCAGCGCCTCGATCCGCGTACCATCCCTGACCAGCGTCAGCCAGGCTCCACGGGCCGCGACGGCCACCAGGGGCGGCACGGCCTCGCCGCCGATGGTGCTGTAGGGGTGCCACAGATGCGCGGCGTCGATCGCGCTGATTTGCTCGGGCGTCAACCCGGGTGTCGCCGCAGGCATAGAGGTCGAGCGTAAAGCAGGCTGGTTCGCGCAAACCCCCGCCATCGGGCAGCATCTAGTGGCGTGGCTTCACCGCATCAGACCGATGGCCCCTCCGCGGGTGATTGGACGCCCTCCCCGAATGTGTCCCAAGAGGCCGAAGACTTCCCGGAAGACGCCCCCGACTCGTCGGACCCGGACCCGCAGGCGCCGAAAGTTCTTCGGCTGCGGATCGCCGCCTGGGACGTGATCTGCACGCTTGCGCTGCTGGGGGCGCTGCTGCTGCTGGCGACGATGACGAAGTGGCCGTCCATACTTTTTGGCTTCATGTCGCAGGTATGCGAGGGCGATGAGTGCGGGGCGGTGCCGTTCGGAATCGACTTCTACATTCGCCCGCTGGTGTGGGGCGGTATCGGTGCGGCGATCACCGCGGCCGTCCTGGGCCCGTTCGTTTCGATGTTGAAGGGCTGGTACATGTCCTTCTGGCCGGCCCTCGCCCTGCTTCTGATCGTGGTCGCCGCTGTGGTCGGCTCGGTGCTGACGACCATCTGCCGGCCCTACTGGGGCTAAACGGGTTGGGCCGAAACGGCACCGAACCGACACTGAACTGAAACCGGACCGCCATAACCGGCCGTGCTTGGGCGCAAGCCCGAAATAACAACTGCGCATACAAGATTGGGCCCGCCAGTCACCATCGGGTCACGGTCGTACAAAGAATGCCTCGTGGCCCTCACCTGCTATTTCATGCTGATCATTTCTGTTGTAGAAGTGTTTGTAGTGACTGGTGTGAATCAAGCCATCACGCAGTTCGGCCCCGACGTGGCGGCTGTTGCGTGAAGCAGCAAACGTCCGAGAGGGACCCAGAAAAAGACTAGGAGGTTGGTATCCAATGAAACGCATCTACGGCTTTATCCTCGGTCTGGCCGTGCTGGCGGCCCCGATGGCTGCCATGTCGGCTCTTGCGAGCGCCGACCCCACCACCAAACCGATGGACTATCAACAGGTGACCGACACGGTCGTGGCGCGCGGCCTGGCAGCCCGCGGCATCCCGTTCTCGTGGGCCGGCGGCGGTGTCAACGGGCCCTCGCGCGGAACTGGTTCGGGAGCCAACACCGTCGGGTTCGACGCCTCGGGCCTGATGCAGTACGCCTACGCAGGCGCGGGCATCAAGCTGCCGCGTTCTAGCGGCGCGATCTACCAGGTCGGCCAGAAGATCCCGCCGGCGCAGGCGCAGAAGGGCGACATGCTCTTCTACGGGCCTAACGGCACCGAGAGCGTCGCGATGTACCTCGGCAACAACCAGATGCTCGAGGTCGGCGACGTCGTCCAGGTTTCGCCGGTCCGCAGCAGCGGCATGACGCCGTATGTGGTCCGGGTGCTCGGGACCCCGCAGACACCGTTGCAGCAGGCACCGGCGCAGCAGTTGCCGGGCCAGCCCGCGCCGTTGGCTCCGGCCCAGCAGTTGCCGGGTCAGCCGGCACCGGTGCAGACGGCGCCGTTGCAGCAGACAGCCGGGCAGGCACCGTTGCAGGCGCCTTTGCAGGCACCGGCACCGGCTGCACCGGCGCCCGCACCGCAGGGTCCGGTGATCCAGATTCCGGGACAACCGCCGATCCAGCTCCCGACGTTGCCGACGCTGCAGTTGCCGGGACAGCCGGCGCCCGCGCAGCAGGCACCGGCCCAGGGGCCGGTGATCAGCACTTTCCGGTAACCCTTCGCGGCCTCTCGACCACCCGCCACCTGCCCCGTTACGAGCACTGATGCTCAGTGGGCAGGTGGCGGATTCGGTAGATTGACTGTCAATATGATCAGCCCGTCACCGCCTCGTCCGCACGCCACGGCCCCCGCGCCGCTGGCCGAACGGGGCAGTTCGACGGGCTTTCATAGGTACGACCTCGACGGCTTGCGGGGTATCGCGATCGCGTTGGTCGCCGTTTTCCACATCTGGTTCGGCCGGGTGTCCGGCGGTGTCGACGTCTTCCTGGCGCTGTCCGGGTTCTTCTTCGGCGGCAAGCTGCTTCGCACGGCCCTGAACCCGGCTGAGACGCTGTCGCCGGTGTCCGAAGTGGTGCGGCTGATCCGCCGGCTGGTTCCGGCGCTCGTCGTCGTCCTGGCCGGGTGCGCGCTGCTGACCATCCTGGCGCAGCCGCAGACCCGCTGGGAGACCTTCGCCGACCAGAGCCTGGCCAGCCTGGGCTACTACCAGAACTGGGAGCTGGCCAGCACGGCGTCCAACTACCTACGGGCAGGCGAGGCCGTCAGCCCGTTGCAGCACATCTGGTCGATGTCGGTGCAGGGCCAGTTCTTCATCGCGTTCCTGCTGCTGGTCACCGGGTGCGGTTACCTGTCGCAGAGCCTGTCTTGGGGCCGGCAGCCCCGAAAGCACCTGCGGGCCGTGTTCGTGGTCCTGCTCAGCGCGCTGACGGTGGCGTCGTTCGTCTACGCGATCTTTGCCCACCAGGACGACCAGGCCTGCGCGTACTACAACAGCTTCGCGCGGGCCTGGGAGCTGCTGCTGGGCGCGCTCGTCGGCGCGCTCGTGCGCTACATCCGCTGGCCGATGTGGCTGCGCGCCGTCCTGGCCACAGCCGCGCTGGCGGTGGTGCTGTCCTGCGGAGCACTGATCGACGGCGCACACGAATTCCCCGGCCCGTGGGCGCTGGTCCCCGTCGGCGCCGCCATGCTGCTGATCCTGGCCGGGGCCAACCTGCCGGGCGGTGCCGGTGGCCGGCTGCCGGCGCCCAACCGGCTGCTGGCGACCGGGCCGTTGGTGGCGCTGGGTGCGATGGCCTACTCGCTGTACCTGTGGCACTGGCCGCTGCTGATCTTCTGGCTCTCCTACACCGGCGACCCGCATGTCAACTTCATCGAGGGCGCAGGACTGTTGCTGGTATCCGGGTTGCTGGCCTACCTGACCACCCGCTTCGTCGAGGATCCCCTGCGCTACCGAGTGCCGGCCGGCGTCGCGGCGCCCATCCCCTGGCGGGTCCGGCTGCGCAGGCCCACGATGGTGCTGGGATCGGTGGTGGTGCTGCTGGGCGTCACCCTGACCGCGACGTCGTTCACCTGGCGTCAGCACGTCAACGTCGAACGCGCCACCGGCAATGAGCTACTCACACTCAACCCCGAGGACTACCCGGGTGCGCGCGCGCTGACCGAGCATGTCCGGGTGCCCACGCTGCGGATGCGGCCCACCGTCCTGGAGGTCAGGGATGACGTGCCCGCCACCACCAGGGACGGCTGCATCAGCGACTTCGTCAACCCGGCGGTGGTCAACTGCACCTACGGCGACCGCGACGCCATCCGCACCATCGCCCTGGCCGGCGGGTCGCACGCGGAACACTGGCTACCCGCGCTCGACCAGCTCGGGCACCAGCACAACTTCAAGGTGGTGACCTACCTCAAAATGGGCTGCCCGCTGTCCACCGAGCAGGTCCCGCTCATCATGGGCAACAACGCCCCCTACCCGCAGTGCCGCGAATGGGTGCAACGCACGATGGCCAAGCTGGTCAGCGACCGCCCCGGCTACGTGTTCACCACCTCGACCCGGCCGTGGAACATCAGACCCGGTGACGTCATGCCGGCAACCTACATCGGGATCTGGCAAACGTTGTCCGACAACAACATTCCCACGCTGGCGATGCGAGACACCCCGTGGCTGGTCAAAAACGGCAAACCGTTCGATCCCGCGGACTGCCTGGCCAATGGCGGCAACGTTCAATCGTGCTCCATCAAGCGCTCCGACGTCCTCGTCGACCACAATCCCACTGTCGACTTCGTCACACGGTTTCCGCTGCTGAAGCCACTCGATATGTCCGATTCGATCTGCCGCGCCGACGTCTGCCGTCCCGTCGAAGGAAACGTGCTGATCTACCACGGCGCGCATCACCTATCCCCCACCTACATGCGGACCATGGTCGACGAACTCGGCCGCCAGATCGCGGCAAACACCGGCTGGTGGTGACCTGGCACGGCGCGCTGCGACCATCCGGCGCGGATAAGGTCTGAACATGCCGTCGAAACCGCCAGCCGCGACTTCCGGCGCTAAGCCCAAGGCCGACGGGTCCGCGCCCACGCAGCCGACCGTCTGGCCCGGCAACGCCTATCCGCTTGGGGCGTCGTATGACGGCGCGGGGACCAACTTTTCGCTGTTCTCCGAGATCGCGCACAAGGTCGAGCTGTGCCTGATCGACGATAAGGGCGACGAATCGCGCATCCGCCTCGACGAGGTCGACGGGTACGTGTGGCACGCCTATCTGCCGGGCATCACCCCAGGCCAGCGCTACGGGTTCCGTGTGCACGGCCCGTTCGATCCGGCGGCCGGGCACCGGTGCGACCCGAGCAAGCTACTGCTCGACCCGTACGGGAAGGCGTTCGACGGCGATTTCACCTTCGGACAGGCGCTGTACTCCTATGACCAGGAAGTCGTCGGTAAGGACGGCGACGGGACCGACACGGGCACTCCCCCGATGGTCGACTCGCTCGGCCACACCATGACCAGCGTCGTGATCAACCCCTTCTTCGACTGGGGATCCGACCGGGCGCCGCTGACGCCTTACCACGAGACGGTGATCTACGAGGCGCACGTCAAGGGCATGACGCAGTCGCACCCCGGCGTACCCGAGGCGCTGCGCGGCACGTACGCCGGGATAGCCCACCCGGCGATCATCGAACACCTCAAGTCGCTCAACGTCACCGCCCTCGAACTGATGCCGGTGCACCAATTCATGCACGACGAGCGGCTGCTGGACCTCGGCCTGCGAAACTACTGGGGCTACAACACGTTCGGGTTCTTCGCCCCGCAATATCAATACGCATCGACCCGGCAAGCCGGCAGCGCGGTGCCCGAATTCAAGATGATGGTGCGCGCCCTGCACGAAGCCGGCATCGAGGTGATCCTCGACGTGGTCTACAACCACACCGCCGAAGGCAACCAACTGGGCCCGACGATCAATTTCCGCGGCATCGACAACAAGGCCTACTACCGACTGGTCGACGAGGACCTCCGGATCTACAAAGACTTCACCGGCACCGGCAACAGCCTCAACGCCCGCCACCCGCACGTCCTTCAGCTGATCATGGATTCGCTGCGCTACTGGGTGATCGAAATGCACGTCGACGGGTTCCGGTTCGACCTCGCCTCCACGCTGGCCCGGGAGTTTTACGATGTCGACCGATTGAGTGCGTTCTTCGATCTGGTGCAACAGGACCCTGTGGTGAGCCAGGTGAAACTGATCGCCGAGCCCTGGGACATCGGCGAGGGCGGCTACCAGGTCGGCAACTTCCCGGGTTTGTGGACCGAGTGGAACGGGAAGTACCGGGACACTGTGCGTGACTACTGGCGGGGAGAGCCCGCAACCCTGGGCGAGTTCGCCTCCCGGCTGACCGGGTCGTCGGACCTCTATGAAGCGAGCAGTCGGCGCCCCAGCGCCAGCATCAACTTCGTCATCGCCCACGACGGCTTCACGCTCAACGACCTGGTGTCCTACAACGAGAAGCACAACCTGGCCAACGGCGAGGACAACCGCGACGGCGAAAGCCACAACCGGTCCTGGAACTGTGGCGTCGAAGGCCCCACCGACGACCCCGAAATCCAGGAGTTGCGGTACCGCCAGATGCGCAACTTCTGGGCCACCCTGATGGTCAGCCAGGGCACACCGATGATCGCGCACGGCGACGAGATCGGCCGCACCCAGAACGGCAACAACAACGTCTACTGCCAGGACTCCGAATTGGCCTGGATGGACTGGTCTTTGGTCGATAAGAACGCCGACCTGCTGACGTTCGCCCGCAAGGTGACCGCGTTGCGCAAGAAGCATCCGGTTTTTCGGCGGCGCCGGTTCTTCGAAGGCGAGCCCATCCGAAGCGGCGACGAACCCCACGACATTGCCTGGCTGACACCAAGTGGCGTGGAAATGACCCACGACGACTGGGGCAAGAGCTTTCACCACCGATTTGTGGCGGTGTTCCTCAACGGAGAGGCCATCAGCGCGCCCAACGCCCGTGGCGAGCGGGTGGTCGACGACTCATTCCTGTTGTGCTTCAACGCCCATGACGAGTGCGTCGAATTCGTGACACCACACGACGATTACGCGCAGGAGTGGACCGGGGAAATCGACACCAATGATCCCGTCGGCTCGGCGGAATTGGTCATAGCGGCGGGGACGACAGTCGAAGTGCCGGCGCGTTCGCTGTTGATCCTGCGCAAGACTCAGTGACATATGGGTTTTCCGGTCCTGTCGACCTACCGCTTGCAGCTGCGTGGGCCATCCAGCGGCTTCGGATTCACCTTCGCCGACGCTGAGAACCTGTTGGACTACTTCGACGAGCTCGGGGTGTCGCATCTGTATCTGTCGCCGATCATGACCGCGGTCGAGGGGTCGACACACGGGTATGACGTCACCGATCCGACGACGGTGTCGCCGGAACTCGGGGGTGCTGCCGGGTTGGCCCGGTTGTCGGCGGCCGCCCGTGACCGCGGCATTGGCCTGATCGTCGACATCGTGCCCAACCACGTCGGGATCGACAAGCCCGAGCAGAACCCGTGGTGGTGGGATGTGTTGCAGCACGGGCGATCTTCGGAGTACGCCTCATATCTTCGACATCGACTGGGACTTGGAAAAGATCGGGCGACGGCCGAATCGTGCTGCCGGTGCTGGGATCCGACGAGGACGTCGCTGACCTGGAGGTCTCGGACGGCTTGCTGCGGCTGGGCGGCCTGGCTTTCCCGATCGCGCCCGACACGTCGGACGGCACCGGCCCGGAGGTGCATGACCGGCAGAACTATCGGCTGGTGGGGTGGAAGAGCGGGCTGGTCGGTTACCGGCGGTTTTTCTCGATCACCTCGCTGGCCGGGCTGCGTCAGGAAGATCGCGCGGTGTTCGAGGCCAGCCACTCGGAGGTGGCCCGCTGGTTTAGTGAGGGACTCGTCGACGGCGTGCGCATCGACCACCCCGACGGATTGGCCGATCCCTGCGGATATTTGGCGTGGCTGCGCGAATTGGTGGGCGCTGAGGCCTGGATCGGGATCGAGAAGATCCTGGCCGTCGACGAGGCGCTGGATCTTTCCCTGCCGGTGGACGGCACCACCGGTTACGACGTGTTGCGGGACGTGGGCGGAATCTTCGTCGATCCGTCCGGCGCGGCGGCGCTGACTTCGCTGGTGGAGTCGTCGGGTGTGGACTACGCGGCGGTGCCGTCGGCGTTGGCGGACCTCAAGATCCAAGCGGCGACCGGCACCCTGGCCAGTGAGCTGAGCAGGCTGCGGCGTTCGATTGTCGCGGCGGCGGGCTCCGACGATGCGCTGCTGCCCGAGGCGGTGGCCGCGCTGCTCACCCACATCGACGTGTACCGCACCGATTACCCCGGCCTAGCCGCTGTCTCTGCCGACCGCTTTCGCCGAAACATACGCGGCCACACCTGAATTAGGGACCGCACTGCAGGTGATCGCCGCGGCGCTGGCTCACGGCGGCGAGCCCGCGGCGCGCCTGCAGCAGTTGTGCGGCGCGGTGACCGCCAAGGCGACCGAGGACTGCATGTTCTACCGCGATGCCCGGCTGGTGTCGCTCAACGAGGTGGGTGGCGATCCGTTGCGTTTCGGTGTGGGCGCGGCGGAGTTTCATCACCGCGCCGCCAGCCAGCGCACAGTTGTGGCCGCGGGCGATGACCACGCTGTCCACCCACGACACCAAGCGGGCCGAAGACGTGCGGGCCCGCATCGGCGTGCTCTCGCAGGTGCCGTTGCTCTGGACGGAGTTCGTCGCCCGCTGGGAGATCGAGGCGCCCTCCCCCGATCCCGCGACCGGACAGTTCCTGTGGCAGAACATCTTCGGGGTGTGGCCCGCCGGGGGTGAGGTCACCTCTTCGCTGCGCGAGCGGCTGCACGGGTACACGGAAAAGGCCATCCGGGAAGCGGGCCTGCACACCTCATGGACTGAGCCGGACACCGCATTCGAGGAGGCCGTGCATGGATGGCTGGACACCGTGTTCGACGGCCCGGTGGCTTCTCAACTGACCGAGCTCGTCGCCGAACTCAACCCGCACGCCGCCAGTGACGCGCTGGGCCAGAAGCTGCTGGCGCTGACCGTGCCCGGCATCCCCGACATCTACCAGGGCACCGAGCTGTGGGACGACAGCCTCGTCGATCCGGACAACCGCCGCGAAGTGGACTACGCCGCCCGGCGCAGCGCGCTGAAAGAATTGCAGCACCCGAAACTTCGCGTCGTCACCACGGCGCTGCGGTTGCGCCGTTCCTATCCGGACACCTTTCTGCACGGTGACTACGTTCCGGTGTTGCCCAGCGGCCAGGCCAGCGAGCATGTGGTGGCCTTCCGCCGCGGTGACGACATCGTGGTCGCGGTAACCCGCTGGACGGTCCGGCTGCAGGAAGCGGGCTGGGGCGACACCGTGCTGCCGCTGCCGGACGGCTCCTGGACCGACGCTTTGACGGGCGCGACGGCGGGCGGACCAACGTCGGCCGCCGAGCTGTTCGCCGACCTTCCCGTCGTCCTGCTGGTGCGCAACCATGACTGAATTCCGGGTGTGGGCGCCGAAACCCGCGCTGGTGCGGCTCGACGTCGACGGCACGGTGCACGCCATGACGCGTTCGGATGACGGGTGGTGGAGCGCGGTTGTCGACACGAGTGCGGACGCCCGCTACGGGTACCTGCTCGACGACGACCCCACCGTGCTGCCCGACCCGCGGTCGGCCCGCCAGCCCGACGGGGTGCACGCGCGCTCGCAGCTGTGGGAGGCGTCGTCGGCCAACTGGACGGACAGCGGCTGGGCCGGCCGCCCGATCGAAGGTGCGGTGATCTACGAGCTGCACGTCGGCACCTTCACCCCTGCGGGCACGTTCGACTCCGCCATCGACAAGCTGGACTACCTGCTCGATCTCGGGGTCGATTTCGTCGAGCTGATGCCGGTGAACTCCTTTTCCGGCAACTACGGCTGGGGCTACGACGGCGTGCTCTGGTACAGCGTGCACGAACCCTACGGCGGCCCCGACGGCCTGGTCCGGCTCGTCGACGCCTGCCACGCCCGTGGTTTGGGGGTGTTGATCGACGCGGTATTCAACCACTTCGGCCCGTCGGGCAACTACCTGCCGCGGTTCGGGCCGTACCTCTCGTCGGCGTCCAACCCCTGGGGTGAGGGCGTCAACATCGCCGACGCCGACTCCGACGAGGTGCGGCGCTACATCATCGGATGCGCGTTGCGCTGGATGCGCGACTTCCACGCCGACGGCCTGCGACTGGACGCCGTGCACGCGCTGGTCGATACCACCGCCATCAATATCCTCGAGGAGACTGGCGACCGAGACCGACTGGCTGGCCAGCGAGTTGGGCCGGCCGCTGTCGCTGATCGCCGAAAGCGACCTCAACGACCAGCGGCTGATCACCCCGCGCGATCAGCACGGTTACGGTCTTGCCGCGCAATGGGACGACGATATCCACCACGCCATTCACACGGCGGTGTCCGGCGAACGCCAAGGCTATTACGCCGATTTCGGCTCGTTGGCGACGCTGGCGCAGACGCTGCGGCACGGCTTCTTCCACGCCGGCACTTATTCGTCGTTCCGGCGGCGTCGGCACGGGCGGCCGCTGGACACCCTGGCGATCCCGGCCACCCGGCTGCTCGCGTACACCTGCACCCACGACCAGGTCGGCAATCGCGCCCTCGGGGACCGGCCGTCGCAGAATCTTTCCTTTGGCCAGTTGGCGATCAAGGCCGCCTTGGTGCTCTGGCTCGCCATACACCGCAATGCTTTTCATGGGCGAGGAATGGGGCGCGTCGACGCCGTTCCAGTTCTTCAGCTCGCATCCCGAACCGGAGCTGGCCCGCGCCACCGCCGAGGGCCGCAAAGCCGAGTTCGCCGGGCACGGCTGGGATGCCGACGACATTCCCGACCCGCAGGACCCGCAGACATTTGAGCGGTCCAAGCTGGATTGGTCCGAGGTGGGCGTCGGCTCGCACGCCCGGCTTTATGGGGTCTATCGCGACCTGATCGCGTTGCGGCGCACCGAACCTGACCTGGACGACCCTTGGCTGGAGCACCTAGTCGTCGACTACGACGAGGACCGGCGGTGGATCGTCTTGCGACGCGGCCGGTTGGCGATCGCCTGCAACCTGGGTGTTTCGCCGGTGACGGTCCCCTTTACCGGCGAGCTGGTGCTGGCCTGGGATGCGCCTCGCGTCGGCGTCGATAGCACTGTGCTGGAAGGGCATTCGTTCGCGATCCTGCGCTGCGGTTAGGTGGCGAGCAGGTGCAGCCGAACCTTCGCATGACCTGGGCGGCGAGCTCGTCATCTACACACTGGCCCGGCCGGTAGCGAGCACCGCCTGTGCGACTGCATCGGCGAGCGGATAAATCTCGCTTGCGGTCAGGTCGGCGATGGTGAGGCGAATGCCCGGGCCGGTGCCTAGCCGGAACCGTGTTCCCGGCGCCGCGGCCCAGCCCGCGTTGAGCAGTCGGGTGATCGCGATCGTTTCGTCGGGCACCGGGACCCAAACGTTGAGGCCGGACCGGCCATGGGCCGTGACGCCGCGCGCAGCCAAGGCCGTGAGCAAGCCTGCGCGGTTGCTGGCGTAGTCCACCTCGGCCCGCGAGATCAGGCGCGTCGCCGCGTCGTCCGACCACAAATTGACGGCCAGGTCCTGCAGCAGGTGGCTTACCCAGCCCGGGCCGAGCCGCAGCCGTCCGTGCACCCGCTCGACGGTGCGCTGGTCGCCCGCAAGCACGGCGACGCGAAGGTCGGGCCCGTAAGCCTTGGACGCTGACCGCACGAAGGCCCAGTGGTTGGTCGACCCGGCCAGCGCGTGCAGCGGTACACCGGAGATGCCCGCGCAGTGGTCGTCCTCAACAAGCAATACGTCATCGGCCCCGGCCGCCAGCAGCGCACGTAGCGCGCCGGCGCGATCCTCGGATAGCGCAGCGCCCGTGGGGTTTTGCGCACGCGTGGTGACGACGACCGCCCGCACACCGCCCTGCAGTGCTCTGGCCATGTCGGCAACCAGCGGGCCCTCGTCGTCGACCGCCACGGGCTCGCCCGAAAGGCCCAGCGCGGCAATGAGATCAAGCAAATTAGCCCAACCCGGATCCTCGACGGCCACCCGGTCGCCCGGCCGCAGATGGGCGGTCAACGCCCGCTCAATCCCATCCAGGGCCCCGCTCGTCAGCGCGAGATGATCGGCCGGGATGCCCTCTGCCGTCAGCGCCGCCTGTGCGTGTTCGACCAGCCCGGGTGACATTGCGGGCCCCCCGTAAAGCAGCGGCCTACCCTGCGGGACAACAGCAGTCGCGATGGGCAGCAGAGCCGGGTCCGGGTTGCCGGTGGACAGATCCCGCACACCCGCGGGCACGTCAAGCCCGAGCTGGGAGCGCGGCGTGCTCGCCGGACGGTTGCGTACCCGAGTCCCGTGCCGCCCCGCGGTCTCGACCGTCCCACGATCGCGCAACACGCGGTAGGCCGCGGCGACAGTATTGGCGTTCACCCCGAGGTGGCCCGCCAATTCCCGGATCGGCGGCAGCGCATCGCCGGGCGCCAGGGCCCCAAAGGAGATGGCCTCCTCGACGCTGGCGGCTATGGACTCCGCGCCCGTTCCGGCTATCATATGTTGTACTGGCACGATCTTAATTATGTACTAGAACAATACCGAAGGCAATGTCATGGACACCGCATACGAGCCCACTGGCCGGACGACGCCCACTCGCTATCGGGAACGAGCCCGCTACGACCGCGAGACCGTTCATCGCATCCTGGACGAGGCGCTGATCTGCCACCTCGGCTACATCAACGCAGGTAGGCCGGTGGTTTTGCCGACGACCCATGCGCGCCGGGGCGAAACGCTGTACCTGCACGGCTCCACGGGCAGCGGCCCCATGCTGGCCGCCAAGGCCGACGCCGGCCTGTCCGTGTGCGTCACCGTGACCCTCGTCGACGCGCTGGTGCTCGCCCGCTCCGCACTGCATCACTCGCTGGGCTACCGGTCGGTGGTCGTGGTGGGCGACGCGCGCTTGGTCGAAGACCCGGCCGAGAAACTCCAGGCAATGCACACCCTGCTCGACCACATCGCGCCCGGGCGTTCCGCCGACTGCCGGACGCCCAACGCGCGCGAGCTCGCCATGACCGGGGTGCTGGCCCTCGACCTGGTCGAGGTCTCGGCCAAGGTGCGCGACGCCAGCCTGGTCGACGATCCCGAAGATCTTGGGTTGCCCTACTGGGCCGGCACCGTGCCGCTCAACCTCCAACGCGGGACGCCGGTGCCCGCGGCCGACCTCGACCCCGCGATCCCGCTGCCGTCATACCTCTAACCGCGAAACTGTATTCCAATACACGTTTCGCGAGTGGCACCGTCGCCAGTGACAGTCTCGCGGCCGTTAGAGCAACAGGTACCGGTACGCCGGCGTCCCGGGTTGCAGCGTTTCGACGTGCATCTCCGTGCCGCGCATCCGGGCCAGCAGACCGTCCAGATCCGCCGACGATCCCAGCTGAACACCCACCAGCGCCTCCCCCGTCTCCCGGTTGTTGCGCTTGACGTACTCGAACAAGGTGATGTCGTCGTTGGGACCGAGCACCTCGTCGAGGAACCGGCGCAACGCACCGGGCTCCTGCGGGAAGTCCACCAGGAAATAGTGCTTGAGACCGAGGTGAACCAGCGAACGCTCCAGCACCTCGCCGTAGCGCGACACGTCGTTGTTGCCGCCCGAGATGAGGCACACGACAGTCGATCCCGGCTCGACGTCGGCTTCCAACAGGCCCGCCACCGAGAGCGCGCCAGCCGGCTCGGCGATGATGCCCTCGTTCTGATACAGGTCGAGCATCGCGGTGCACACCGCACCTTCGTCGACGGTGGTGATCGAAACCATGTCACCGGCGGCGGCCAGCGCTGCATAGGTCAGCGTGCCGGCCCGGCGCACCGCGGCGCCGTCGACGAACTGGTCGACGTGGTCGAGCGTCACCGGCTCGCCGGCGGCCAGCGCGGCCATCATCGCGGCCGCACCGGCCGGCTCGACACCGAGCACCGCGGTGTTCGTCGTCCGCTCGGCCAGGTAGGTGGTGATGCCGGCGATGCAGCCGCCGCCGCCGACCGGGACCACCACGACGTCGGGCTCGCTGTCGAGCTGGCCCAGCACCTCAACGGCGATGGTGCCCTGGCCGGCCATGGTTCGCGCGTCGTCGTACGCCGGCACCAGCGTGGCGCCGGTGCGCTCGACGTCGGCGTGCGCGGCCTCGGCGGCCAAGTCGTAGGTCTTCCCGCCCACGATCAGGTCGATGAAGTCCCCGCCGTGATACCGGATCCGGTCCCGCTTCTGGATGGGCGTCTTAGCCGGCACGTAGACGCGGCCGTGCACACCCAGCGTCCGGCACGCATATGCGAAACCCTGTGCGTGGTTGCCCGCCGACGCGCACACCACACCGGCCGCCAACTCCTGGTCGGACAGCTGGACCAGCAGGTTATAGGCGCCGCGCAGCTTATAGGAGCGCACGACCTGCAGGTCTTCGCGCTTGAGGTAGACCTGCGCGCCGGTGATCGCCGACAACCGGTCGCTGTGCTGCAACGGTGTGGGCGTGACTACCGAGGCGATCCGCCTTGCCGCGCCGTCAATGTCGGCCGCGGTCAATGCAGGCAGCGGCGACCTACTCTGGCTCAGTTCGGCGGACACCGGTCAATGGTGCCACGCATTACCCGTCACCTGGGTAATCGGCTCAGCTCACAGGCGTCAGCACGAACACCGGAATCTGGCGGTCGGTCTTCGTCTGGTAGTCGGCGTAGTCCGGGTAGGCGGCGACGGCACGCTCCCACCAGACGGCCTTCTCGTCGCCGAACACCTCGCGAGAGTCGTAGTCGCGGGTGATGGTGCCGTCCTGCAGCTCGACCCGCGGGTTCTTCGCGATGTTGTAATACCAGACCGGGTTCTTCGGGGCCCCGCCCAGCGAGGCGACGACGGCGTACTCGCCGTCGTGCTCGACCCGCATCAACGGCGTTTTGCGGAGTTTCCCGGTCTTGGCGCCGACGGTGGTCAGCAGGATGATCGGCATCCCCTTCATGTCACCGGTACCGGATTTGGCGTATTCGTCGGCCTGTTCGCGGGACCAATCCCAGGGGCTAGGTTCGTATTCACCTTTAAGCGGCATGGCTATCACTCTAGCCACGTTTCCAGCGGGCTTCACATCGCTTGAGCCAGCGCCATATGCCCTTCGAACCCGAACGACGTTGCCATCGCGCGATAACGCTCGGCGAAGTCGCGGTAAGACGCCTCGTCGCCGCGCGCCCGGGCAAGCAACGCCCGAAGCCGCAGCAGCGCAACGTCGAACAATACAAAGGCGGGCTCGGTGGGGACAGCGGCCAGCTCCTCAACCACGGCGGCCGCCTCGTCCACATCGGCCGGCTCGCGGCGTTGCAGCAGCGTCTCGACCAACGCGGTGCTGGCGGCGCCGCGGAACCCCATCGTGGTTTGCTGCGCCGCTGTGTCACGCAACAGTGTTATCGCACCGTCCAGATCACCGGTTCGCGCCTGCTCCCTGGCGCGTTCGACGTTGAGCTGGCGCACGGCCGCCTGGTTGATCCGGTTCTGCAACGCGGTCTTGAGCGACAGGGCAAGCACCTCAAGCCCTTCGGCGCGCTGCGGCTCGTCGAGGTGCGCCAGCACGAGGCCACGCAGAAAGCGGGCCGAGGCCAGGGCAAACTCGTCCGCGCGCTCTTCGGCGGCGCGCAGGTTGGACTCCGACACGCTCAGCATCGTGTCGTCGGGAATCAAGAGCCCGTTGGCCACCCCAATCCCGTAGATATACAGCAACAGAGCCGCCCGCAAACCCGGTTCGACCTCGCTGCTCATTGCGACCGCGGAATCGACGTCGTCCCGCCAGCCCGGGGCGCCGCCACACATCCGGGCGCCTGCCCGCTGCATCGTGGCGAATGTCAGCGGCGAACCAAAGATGATGGCGCCCTGTGCCATATCCTCTCGGGGGTCCGCGATGACCCGATCGGCCAACCGCACGAGCTCGGTCAGCTCACCGGTTCCGAACTTTGCCGAAAGGGCCGCCAGCAACAAACCGACGGACAGGATCGAATCGCCAAGCGAATCCGCGAGAGTCATTAATTCGTCCACCATCGCGGCGGCTTGTTCGTAATGCCCGTGGGCGACCAGCGCCGACATCTGCCCGGTCATTCCGATGGCCAGCGACGCCTTGTCATCGGCCGCGACCGCCAGCGCCTGCAGCTCCTCGAAGCCCCCGTCGGTTGCGCTGGCGCCGACGCGGAAGGCGGTGAGGCACAGCAGCGCACGCGGTGTGATCCGCATCGGAGCCCTCCCGGCGGCGTCGGTGGGCAGCGCGTCGGCAACGTCGCGTGCGTGTTGCCAGCTTTTCCGCGCCGCGCGGATGTCGCGGTGGGTCAGCCACGTTGCGGCGCGCATGTGCCAGCCGAACGCGGCAGCCAACTCGCCGGCGGCCTCCAGGTGCTGGGCGATCAGCGCGGCGCGCTCGTCCGCCGATGCCGGGTCGCGCTCGGCGAGTGCGGCCGCCAGGCGCTTATGCAGCGCGGTGCGACCCGCGATGAGCTGCGATTGGTAGGCCACCGCCTGAATCAGCGGCTGGCGGAAGGCATACTCCACCAGCCCGGTAAACGTGACCTGCTCGATCAGCTCGGCGCGTACCAGGTCGGCCAGCTTCGAGGTATCCGCCAACGCCGCCAACACTTCTGCGCGGAAACGGAACCCGATCACCGCCGCCGCATTCAACGTCGCTTTGGCCGCGCCATCCAGCCGGTCGATACGCGCGGCGATGGCCGCCTGCAGGGTGGCCGGCACGGTCACGCCGGTTGATTGACCCGTTTTCACGTGCGCACCGCGGGTGCCCGCGAGCACTCCACGATCGGTCAGATCGCGCACCATCTCCTCGACGAAAAGCGGGTTGCCGCCAGAACGTTGGGCAATCTGTGCGGTGAGGGCCGCGACTGAGGTATCGGCGCCCAAAAGTTGGGAGGCCAACGCCGTGGTCTCGGCAAAGTCAAGTGGCGCAAGCGAAATTGTCTGCGCTCCGGCCAGCCGGCTCAATGCGCCGGTGTACTCGGGACGATAGGTGAGCAACACCAACGAAGGGGTGTGTGGAACGACGGTCAGGAAATCGGCCAGCAACGATTCGCTGGTCTTATCGATCCAGTGCGCGTCTTCGATGACGAAGATGCGGGGGACTTTGACGGCCAGGCCCACTGTGTTCACCGTGGCCGTCAACCGGCGCCGTCGGGCGTCGGGGGCGATATCGGGTAGCTCGTCGTCGGGGTCGCGGAATCCCAGTGTGTCTTCGAGAACCACCTGGTCGGCGGGATCCGCGTCGGGGACCCGCTCGCGCAGCACCTTCCGGGCCTCATGGTCAGTCATGCCCTCCACACCGAACGCGGCCCGCAGTAACCGGGAAATCACCAGGAACGGCACTTCACTGGTATGCGACTCGCAGTAGGTCGAAATCACCCGGTGTCCGAGGGTGGCCGTCATCGCCACGACCTCGTCGACGGTGCGACTCTTGCCGATGCCGCCGGGACCGACCACGCTCACCACGCGGCCGCGGCCTGCTATCGCCTGATCCAGCATCGCGGTCAATGCGGCGAGCTCCCATTTCCGCCCGACCAACGTCGATACCCGCCGGTGCAGGTCCGGGCGCGGGCGCCCGGTTCGCATCGAGAGCAACGGCCGGGCCGGCACTAACTGGTCGGCACCCTTGACCTGGCCGCCCTCCGGTTCGCCCAGCACCGCGATGCCCGCGACCAGGCGCGCGGTCGATTCGCTGAGCATCACCCCCCCGGGTGCCGCAAGCGATTCCATCCGCTGCGCCAGGCCGACCTGATGACCGACGGCGGTGTAACTCCACGGGCTGGAGCCGACATCGCCGGCGATCACCTCGCCCGAGTTCAGCCCGACCCGCAGCTCGATGTGGACACCATCTCTGCTTTTCACCGTCGCGGCGAGCGTCGCGCGTCGATTCCTGGATGTCTAGGGCCGTCAAGCATGCGCGAACGGCGTGATCCTCCAGAGCGATCGGCGCGCCGAAAACCGCCATGATGCCGTCACCGGTGAACTTGTCCACCGTGCCGCCATAACGGTTGACCACCGCGGCGCAGCCGTCGAACAGGTCCGCCATGATCTCGCGCAGCCGTTCCGCGCCGACCGCGCGGGCCAGGCCCATCGATTGCACCACGTCGGCGAACAGCACCGTCACTTGCTTGTATTCCGCCGATTGCTGCTGAGTTATGGGCGCCCCGCAGCCGTCGCAGAATCGCGCACCCTCGCGAAGCTCGATCCCGCATGCCGTGCAAGTGGCATCCGCCGTCAATTGGGCCCCTTGATCTCGAGTACCCCAACTAGATGCTGCAAGAATAGGGGTTTGCAGTCGCCACGCAAACGGTAGAGGCTCAATCCATATAATTGGCGAGTCGCGCTAGGCGCCCAGGCATCCCGGACCCAGCAACTCCTTGAGATCGCCCATCAGCGCCGGCGACGGCGTCACCCGCAGCGACTGGTCCAGCTCGAGCGTGGTGATCCGGTCCCCACTGATGAGCCGCAGATGCACCTGCGACGTACCGGGGTGGCGCGCCAGCACCTGCTTGAGCGCGCTCACCTTGTCGAAGGTGCATTGCCGCGTCGGCAGGCTGACCGCCAGCGGGCGATCCATTTGGGCATTGGAGAAGTCGGGCACCACGAGGTCGTTGGCGATCAGCGAAATCCGGTCGTCACGGATCGCGACCTTGGCGTTGACCAGCACCACCGCGTCGTCGACGATCTCGGCGCCGTAGGCGGTGTACGCATGCGGGAAGAACATCACCTCGATGCCGCCGGCGAGATCCTCCAATTGTGCTGATGCCCAAGGCATCCCGTTTTTGTTGACCCGCCGGTTCACCGAAGCCAGAATGCCGCCCACCCGCACCTGGGAGTCGTTGGGGACATCGCCGTTGAGGATCGCCGGGATGAGGGTGTCCACCTGCGCGGCCAGCAGGTGCGCGATCCGGTTCAGCGGATGCCCGGACACGTACAGGCCCAGCATCTCGCGCTCCAAGGCCAGCTTGTGTTTGTCTTCCCACTCATCCTCGGGGACCTTGATGGTGAATACGGAGTCTCCGCCCCCGGCCCCGTCTTCTCCACCCCCGAACAGGTCGAACTGGCCGATCGCCTCGGCCTTTTTGGTGCCCAGAACCGAGTCGACGGCGTCGGTGTGCACCAGGAACAGGCCTTTGCGCGGATGGCCCAGCGAGTCGAACGCGCCGGCCTTGATCAGCGACTCGGTGACCTTCTTGTTGCAGGGCCCGATGTCGATTTTGTTCAGATAGTCCGAAAAGTCGGTGAATTTGCCTTTATTGCCGCGCGTGCCAATTAAAGAGCCCACCACATTCGCGCCGACATTGCGCACCGCGCCCAGGCCGTAGCGGATATCGGAACCCACCGACAGGAAGTTCAGCCCGGACTCGTTGACGTCCGGCGGCAGCACCGTGATGCCCAGCTTGCGACAGTCGGACAGGTAGACGGCCGCCTTGTCCTTATCGTCGCCGACCGAGGTCAACAGGCCGGCCATGTACTCGGCGGGGTAGTTGGCCTTGAGGTAGGCGGTCCAGTAGGAGACCATGCCGTAGCCGGCGGCGTGCGACTTGTTGAACGCGTAGTCGGCGAACGGCAGGATGGTGTCCCACAGCGCCTTGATCGCACGCTCCGAGAACCCGTTGGCCTGCATGCCCTCGGAGAAGCCCTCGAACTCCTTCTCCAGCACCTCGCGCTTCTTCTTGCCCATGGCCTTGCGCAGAATGTCGGCTCGGGCCAGCGAGTAGCTGGCGACCTTCTGCGCGATACGCATGATCTGCTCTTGGTAGACGATGAGACCGTAGGTCTCGGCGAGGATCTCGCGCAGCGGTTCCTCGAGTTCGGGGTGGATCGGCTTGATGGCCTGCCGGTTGTTTTTGCGGTCGGCGTAGTCGTTGTGGGCGTTCATGCCCATCGGGCCCGGCCGGTAGAGCGCGATGACGGCGACGACGTCCTCGAAACCGGTCGGCTGCAGGCGGCGCAGCAGGTCGCGCATCGGCCCGCCGTCGAGCTGGAACACGCCCAGGGTGTCGCCGCGGCCCAGCAGGTCGTAGGTCGCCTTGTCGTCCAGCGGCACGGCTTCCAGATCGAGGTCAATTCCCCTGTTGGACTTGATGTTCTCGAGCGCGTCGCCGATGATCGTCAGGTTGCGCAGGCCCAGGAAGTCCATCTTCAGCAGCCCGATGGCCTCGCACGACGGGTAATCCCAGCCGGTGATGATCGCGCCGTCCTGCGGTCGCTTCCACAGCGGGATGGCCTCGGTGAGCGGCTCACTGCTCATGATCACCGCGCAGGCATGCACGCCGGCGTTTCGGATCAGGCCCTCCAGGCCGCGCGCGGTCTGGTAGATGGTGCGCACGTCGGGATCGGTTTCGATCAGGCTGCGGACCTCGGCGGCTTCCTTGTACCGCTCGTGGGCCGGGTCGGTGATGCCGGACAGCGGGATGTCCTTGGCCATGATCGGCGGCGGCAGCGCCTTGGTGATCCGGTCCGCGATCGCGAAACCGGGCTGACCGTAGTGGATACGCGCCGAATCCTTCAGGGCCGCTTTGGTTTTAATGGTGCCGAAGGTGATGACCTGGGCCACCCGGTCGTGGCCCCACTTGTCGGCGGCGTAGCGCACCATCTCACCGCGGCGACGGTCGTCGAAGTCGATATCGATGTCGGGCATCGAGGCGCGTTCGGGGTTGAGGAACCGCTCGAACAGCAGGCCGTGCTGGATCGGGTCGATGTCGGTGATACGAAGCACGTAGGCCACCAACGATCCGGCGGCCGAGCCCCGGCCGGGACCGACCCTGATCCCCACCGACCGCGCGTAATTGATCAGGTCGGCGACGATCAAGAAGTACGACGGGAAACCCTTGGAGCAGATGACGTCGATCTCGAAGGCCGCGCGGGCGGCGTAACCGTCGGGCGCACCGTCGGGGAACCGGCGGCCCAGCCCGGCGTCCACCTCGTGGCGCAGCCAGGACGCCTGGTCGTGTCCCTCGGGCACCGGGAAGACCGGCATCCGGTCGCGCGGCGCCCACACGTCGGCGTAGGACTGCACCCGCTCGGCGATCAGCAACGTGGAGTCGCACGCGCCGGGCACCTCGTCGTCCCAGATCTTGCGCATCTCGGCGGACGACTTCAGGTAGTAGCCGTCGCCGTCGAACTTGAACCGGTTCGGATCCGAGAGCGTCTTGCCGGTCTGCACACACAACAACGCCTCATGGTTGTGGGCGGCGTCGCGGGTGACGTAGTGGCAGTCGTTGGTGGCCAGCGGCGGAATGTTGAGCGTGCGGCCGATCTCGATGAGGCCCTCGCGCACCCGCTGCTCGATGGACAGACCGTGGTCCATCAACTCCAGGAAATAGTTTTCGGCGCCGAAGATCTCCCGCCACTTCGCCGCCGACTCCAGCGCCTCGCGCTGCTGGCCGAGCCGCAGCCGGGTCTGCACCTCACCGGACGGGCACCCGGTGGTGGCGATGATGCCGGCGGCGTTTTCGGCGATGATCTCGGCGTCCATCCGCGACCACTTACCCAGCTGGCCCTCGAAGGACGCCAGCGACGACAGTTTGAACAGGTTGCGCAGGCCGGCGGCGTTCTCGGCCACCATCGTCATGTGCGTATAGGAACCGCTGCCCGAGACGTCGTCGGACTTCTGGCCCGGGTCACCCCACAGGATCCGGCGGGTATCAAACCGAGAAGCGGGAGCGATATACGCCTCGACGCCGATGATCGGCTTGATCCCGGCAGCCGTGGCGGCGTTGTAGAACTCGCTGGCGCCGAACATGTTTCCGTGGTCGGTCATCCCGATCGCGGGCATTTCGAGCCGGTGCGCCTCGGCGAACATCGGCGAAATCTTCGCGGCACCGTCCAGCATCGAATACTCGGTGTGGTTGTGCAGGTGCACGAAGGACTGACTCATAGGGACGCCAGTCTAAGACCGAGCACCGACGCGTCCCCGGCGTGTCGCGCAACGTGTCGGCTCTATAAGTTGGAGTTATGACGCAGACAGCCGCCCCTCGGCCCGCGGGGTCGCCGACGTCAGGGCCGTGGTCGCCGCGCGAGACCGAATTACTCACGGTGACCTTGCGGCTACTGCAGGAACACGGGTACGAGCGGCTCACGGTGGACGCCGTGGCCAGCGAGGCCCGCGCCAGCAAGGCGACGGTCTACCGACGCTGGGCCTCGAAAGCCGAATTGGTGCTGGCCGCGTTCATCGAAGGCGTCCGCCAGGTCGCTGTCGCGCCGGAAACCGGCACCTTGCGGGGCGATTTGCTGCAGCTTGGCGAAGCCTGCCGCGAACAGGGTTATCAGCACGCCGGCACCATTCGCGCCGTGCTCGTCGAGGTGTCGCACAACCCGGCGCTCAGTGATGCCCTCCAGCATCAGTTCCTCGATCAGCGTCGAGCCCTGATGCAACACATACTGCAGCAGGCGGTCGACCGCGGGGAGATCGCAGAAGCCGCCCTTCCGGACGAACTGTGGGACGTGATGCCCAACTACTTGATATTCAGGACGATCATCCCCGGAAAGCCGCCGAACGATGAGACGGTGCGGCGGCTCGTGGATGACTTCATCCTGCCCGGCCTCACTCGGTGCGCCGGGTAACAGGCCCGGTTAGAGCCGTCATATGAGCCACCGAATTTGTCGCTCGGAGACGGGCATATCCAACATGCCTCCGGATCCCGTGACCCTCGTGACGGCTGTGACCGCCAGAAAGTGTACGGCCGCGTCTCTTGTAGAGTCCGGTCCGGTACCGTACTGTTACAACGTGCGCCATCGGGGAACGCTCGCGTCGCCCGCCGTTCGAAAGGCCAACGGGTGAGGCGGATTTCCCTCGGGTCGATCATGCGGCGCCGCTGGATGGTGCTGGTGGCCGTGATCGTCCTCGCCGGCGCCGGATTCGGCATCTACCGCCTGCACGGCATCTTCGGCTCGAGCAGCGGGCCCGGGGCGAACAGCGGCATCTCCAACGAGATCGTCCCGTTCAACCCCAAGCACGTCGTCCTCGAGGTCTTCGGCGCGCCGGGCGCGATCGCGACCATCAACTACCTGGACGTCAACGCCCAGCCGCAGCAGGTCAAGGACGCTCCCCTGCCCTGGTCGTTCACGATCACATCAACCGAGCCCGCGATCGTCGGCAACGTTGTGGCGCAGGGCAATGGCGACACCATCGGGTGCCGCATCACCGTGAACGGCGAAGTCAAGGACGAACGCACCGTGAACAAAGTCGACGCCTACACCTTCTGCCTGGACAAATCCGGATGAGCGACCAGGTAACCGAGGAAAAGCGGCCCTCGATACCGCACACCATTCGCCGGCTTTCGGTGCCGATCTTGCTGTTCTGGATCGCACTGGCCGCCATCACGAACATTGCGGTGCCACAGCTGGAGGAAGTCGGCAAAGTCCACAACGTGGCGCTGAATTCGCCGGATGCCCCGGCGCTGAAGGCCATCAAGGAAATCGGCCAGACGTTCCACGAGTTCGACACCGACAGCCAGGCCATGATCGTGCTGGAAGGCGATCAACCGTTGGGCGCCGACGCCCACAAGTACTACGACTCGCTGATCCGCAAGTTCGACCAGGACAAGAAGCACGTCCAGCACGTTCAGGACTACTGGAGCGACACCCTCACCGCGGCGGGATCGCAAAGCAGCGACGGCAAGGCCGCCTACGTTCAGGTGAACCTTGCGGGTAATCAGGGCTCGGCGTTGGCCAACGAGGCGGTGGGCGCGCTGCGCGACATCGTCAGCCAGACCCCAGCGCCCCCGGGCGTCAAGACCTACGTGACCGGTCCGGCGCCGCTGATCTCGGATCAGTTCGACGTCGGCAGCAAGGGGACCGCGAAGGTCACCCTGATAACCGTCGGCGCCATCGCGTTGATGTTGCTGTTCGTCTACCGGTCCTTCTTCACCATGCTGCTGGTGCTCGTCACGGTGCTCATCGAAATGTCCGCCGCCCGAGGAGTCGTCGCCTTCCTCGGCAACATCGGGGTGATCGGCCTCTCGACGTACGCCACCAACATCCTCACATTGCTGGTCATCGCCGCCGGGACGGACTACGCGATATTCGTGGTCGGCCGCTACCAGGAAGCGCGCGGGGCCGGCGAAGACCGAGAAACCGCTTTCTACACCATGTTTCATGGGACGGCCCACATCGTGCTGGGTTCGGGCCTGACCGTGGCAGGCGCGGTTGCCTGTCTGGGCTTTACCCGGCTGCCCTACTTCCAAAGTCTGGGCATCCCGGCCGCGATAGGCATCCTGATCGCGCTTTTCGCCGCGCTCACCCTGGGTCCCGCGATACTCACCCTGGGCGCATTGGTGGGGGTCTTCGAACCCAAACGCGCGATGAGAACCCGCAGCTGGCGGCGGATCGGCACGGCCATCGTCCGCTGGCCCGGCCCCGTTCTGGTGTCGGCGTGCGCGCTGGCCCTGATCGGCCTGCTCGCGCTGCCCGGGTACAAGACGAGCTATGACGTCCGCCCCTACATGCCGGACAACGCGCCGGCCAATGTCGGTTACACGGCGGCCGAGCGGCACTTCTCCCGCGCCCGACTGGAGCCCGAGCTGCTAATGATCAAGTCGGACCACGACATGCGCGACCCAGCGGACATGCTCATCCTGGACCGCGTGGCCAAGGGCGTGTTTCACGTACCCGGCATCGCCCAGGTACAGACCATCACCCGACCCCTGGGCACCCCGATCGATCACAGCTCGCTCGCGTTCCAGATCAGCTCGGGCAGCGCCGGCCAGCAGCAAAACCTGCAATACCAAAAGGACCGCGCCGACGACCTGCAAAAACAGGCAGGCGAACTCGCGAAAACGATCAACATTCTCAAGCAGCAGTACGTGCTACAGCAGCAGCTAGCCACCTCTACTGACAGCGAGACCAAAAGCTTCCACGACACGCTCAACACAATCCAAGACCTGCGCGACAAGATCGCGAATTTCGACGACTTCTTCAGGCCGCTTCGTAACTACTTCTATTGGGAGAAGCATTGTTTCGACGTCCCCGCCTGTTTTGCGTTCAGGTCGGTCTTCGACGCACTTGACGGTATCGACCGGCTCAGTGAAAGATTTGAGGACCTCACGGCCACCCTGGACAAGCTCGACGCGCTCCAGCCGAAGCTGGTGGCGCTGATACCGCCGCAGATCGCGAGCCAGGAGGTCAACCACGACTTGACCTTGTCGAGTTACGCCACGCAATCCGGCATCAACGCCCAACAGGCGGCGGCGCTCGACAACGCGACGGCACTCGGGCGGGCCTTTGACGCGGCCAAGAACGACGACTCGTTCTACCTGCCGCCCGAGGTGTTCAAGAACCCCGATTTCGTGCGCGGGCTGAAGCTGTTCATGTCGCCCGATGGCAAGGCCGTCCGGATGATCATCACGCACGAGGGTGATCCGTCGACCACCCAGGGCATCAATCACATCGAACCGATCGCGAACGCCGCGCACGAAGCCCTCAAGGGCACACCCATGGCCGACGCCCAGATCTATCTGAGCGGCACCGCCGCGACCTACAAGGACATCCAGGAGGGCGCCAAGTACGACCTGTTGATCGTCGCCCTGGCCGCGTTGAGCCTCATTTTGCTGATCATGATGATCATCACGCGAAGCCTGGTTGCCGCGTTGGTGATCGTGGGCACGGTCGCCCTATCGCTGGGGGCGTCGTTCGGGCTGTCCGTGCTGGTGTGGCAGTACATGTTCGGCATCCAGCTGTACTGGGTGGTGCTGGCCCTGGCGGTGATCCTGCTCTTGGCCGTGGGATCGGACTACAACCTGCTACTGATCTCCCGGTTCAAGGAAGAAATCCATGCCGGATTGAGGACCGGCGTCATCCGCGCGATGGCCGGCACCGGCTCGGTGGTGACATCCGCCGGCATCGTCTTCGCCGTCACCATGTGCGCGTTCGTGTTCAGCGGCTTCCTGGTTCTCGGCCAGATCGGGACCACCATTGGCCTTGGGTTGATGTTCGACACGCTGATCGTGCGCTCGTTCATGACGCCTTCCGTCGCAACGCTTCTCGGCCGTTGGTTCTGGTGGCCGCAGCGGGTGCGTCCGCGGCCGGCCAGCACGATGCTTAGGCCCTACGGCTCACGCACGGCGGTTCGCCAACTGCTGCTCTGGGAGGACGACGACGCCACGGTGCTGCCGCGCTGATACCCGCCGAAATCAACGTTAACGTGCAAAAGTGCGAGTACCAGCCACGCTGCCGTCGATCTCGGTGACATGTGGCCCACAATGGCTGACGTGAGTCGCTCATTTGAAGATCTGGTGGCCGAAGCCGATTCGGTATCCGTCGACGGTTGGGATTTCTCCTGGCTGGACGGCCGCGCGACGGAGGAACGACCGTCCTGGGGCTACCAGCGGTTGCTGAGCGGCCGATTGGCGGATGTCTCTTCAGCGTGCGATCTCGATACCGGTGGCGGCGAGGTGCTCTCGGGCGTCGAGAAATTCCCGCCCACCATGGCCGCGACAGAATCGTGGCCGCCGAACGCGGCGCTGGCCACCAAACTCTTGCATCCGCGCGGCGTGGTGGTGGTCCGGACCGGCGACGAGCCACGGTTGCCGTTCGCGGACGAGGCGTTCGACCTGGTCAGCAGCCGTCACCCCATCGACGTTCGGTGGAACGAGATCGCCCGCGTGCTGCGCGCCGGCGGCACCTACCTCGCGCAGCAAATCGGACCGGCGACCATGTCCGAGCTGGTCGAACACTTCATCGGGCCGCAACCACAGAAATGGGCCGAGTTGCATCCGGACGCGCAGAGCGCTGGCGCGCAAGCCGCCGGGTTGCGGATCGTCGATATTCGGATGGAGCGGCAACGCGCCGAGTTTTTCGACATCGGCGCCGCTATCTACTTCCTGCGCAAGGTGATTTGGACGGTGCCGGACTTCACTGTGGATCGCTACCGGGACAAGCTGCGCGAACTGCACGAACGCATCGAGGCCGACGGGCCGTTTGTCGCGCACGCGGTGCGGGTGCTCGTCGAGGCGCGCAAACCGGGCTGACCTGTGCCCCAACGACGCGAGATATAAACCACGCTTGGGCTTTCCGTGCACGGATTATGCGTCGTCGCCGCGCAGCACGTCCAGCGCGTCATGCAAATCCTGCGGGTATGGGCTGACGATCTCGATCCGCCGGCCGTCAGCCGGATGGGCGAAAGCCAGCGACCGCGCATGCAGCCATTGGCGCTGCAGGCCAAGCTTTTTCGCGAGTTTCGGGTCGGCCCCGTAGACCAGGTCACCGCAGCACGGGTGATGCAACGCGGAGAAATGCACCCGGATCTGATGGGTGCGACCGGTTTCCAGGTGCACGTCGAGCAGGCTCGCGGCGACGAACGCTTCCACTGTGTCGTAGTGGGTGACGCTGTGTCGGCCGTCTTTGGTGACGGCGAACTTCCATTCGCCGCCGTGGTGGCGGCCGATCGGGGCGTCGATCGTCCCGCTGGACGGGTCCGGATGTCCCTGCACCAGAGCGTGATAACGCTTGTCGACGGTGCGTTCCTTGAACGCCCGCTTGAGCGCGGTGTAGGCGCGCTCGGAGATCGCCACCACCATCACACCCGAGGTGCCGACATCGAGGCGGTGCACGATGCCCTGCCGCTCGTGCACGCCCGACGTGGTGATCCGGTAACCCGCTGCGGCAAGGCCGCCGAGCACCGTCGGCCCGGTCCAGCCCACCGACGCGTGCGCGGCGACCCACGCCGGTTTGTCGACGGCCACAATGTCGTCGTCGGAGTAGAGAATCCGCATGCCTTCGATGTCGACCGGGGTGTTCTCCAGCGGCGCCGGCGCCTCGGGCAGGCGTACCTCCAACCAGGCGCCCGGTGTCAGCCGGTCGGACTTTCCCGCCTGCACGCCGTCCAATTCGACGCCGCCATCTTCGGCCAGGGTGGCCGCGGCGCTGCGAGACAGGCCCAGCAGTCGGGCCAGCCCGGCGTCAACACGCATGCCCGCCAACCCTTCCGGGACGGACATCGAGCGGTTCGTCACTCGCGGTCTTTCCGCCGGCCCACCGCGTCGAAATCGAAACCGAAAATCGACAGCACGACCAGCAGGATGGCCCCGCCCACCACCGACGGATCGGCGACATTGAACACCGGCCACCAGCCGATCGACAAAAAGTCCACGACATGTCCCTGCAGCGGTCCGGGTGCCCGGAAGAACCGGTCGACCAGGTTGCCCGTCGCCCCGCCCAGGATCATTCCGAGGCCGACCGCCCACCAGGGCGACACCAGCCGCCGTCCCATCCAGAAGATGCCGCCCACCACGCCCGTCGCGACCAGCGTCAACATCCAGGTGTAGCCGGTCGCCATGGAGAACGCAGCCCCGGAGTTGCGGACCAGCGTCCAGGTCACCGTGTCCCCGATGATCGACACCGGCTGGCCGGGGGGCAGCAGTTTGACGGCCAGAATCTTGGTGACGACGTCGAGTGCCAGCACGACCCCCGCGACCGACAGCAGCAGGCGTAGCCGCTTCGGCGCGGGCGGTGCCGTTTCCTCAGCGCTCGCAGCTTCCCCGGCTGAAGTCACCGGCTCAGCGGATCCGGTCGATTCGTCAGGCACTCCCCCATCATCCCTTAGTCGCGACGTGCGGGATGATCGGACATGGGCCGCCTCACCGTCATCACCACCGGAGGGACGATCTCGACCAGCACCGGCGCCGACGGGGTCGCTCGTCCCACGCTCGGCGGCGCGGAGCTGACGGCCGGCTTACACCTCGATCAAGACGTCGATGTCGTGGACCTGATGGCGGTCGACAGCTCGCAGCTGACACCCGCGGATTGGGATCGGATGAGCGCCGCGATCCGGACCGCCACCGAGACGGGCACGGCGGGAGTGGTCGTCGCGCACGGCACCGACACCATGGAGGAGAGCCTGCTCTGGCTCGAGCTCACCTATGCCGGCGACGTCCCGGTGGTGCTGACCGGCGCGATGCGCAGCGCCGATGCCCCCGACGCCGACGGCCCGGCCAATCTGCGTGACGCGCTGGCGGTGGCGGCCAACCCGGCCGCCCGCGGGCTCGGTGTGCTGCTGTGCTTTGCGGGCCGGGTGTTGCAGCCGTTGGGATTACACAAAGTGGCCACCCAGGATATGAGCGGCTTCGCCGGCGAGTTACTCGGCATTGTGGCGGGCGGTGTGACGCTGACCGGGCCGAAGGTTCGGCCTTACGTGGGCTCGCTCAGCGCCGCCGACGCGCCGCGGGTCGACATCGTGGCCGCATATCTGGGCAGTGACGCGGTGGCCCTGGACGCGTGCGTGGCCGCCGGGGCGCGCGCCCTTGTGCTGGAAGCGCTCGGCTCGGGCAACGTCGGCGACGCGGTGGTCGACGGGGTGCGCCGGCACTGCCGCAATGGGGTGGCGATCGCGGTGTCCACGCGGGTCCCCGGTGGGCGGGTCAGCGCGGGTTATGGTCCCGGGCACGATCTGGTGGAGGCCGGCGCGGTAATGGTGCCGCGGCTGCGTCCGCCGCAGGCCCGGGTGCTGCTGATGGCGGCGCTGGCCGCGGGGCTACCCGTCGCGGACGTCATCAACCGCTGGGGTTGACGTGTCGTCCTGGGCTGTTAACGCGGCGACATAATCCGGCCAGTCCAGGCTGTCGGTCGGGTTGGCGTGGGCGAGGTCGGCTTCGTCAGCGACGAATGTCTTTGCGAGCCCCGGGCCCGAGCCGCGGGTCTCGAACCTCACGGTGACCACGCCGTGGCCCGCGCCCTGCACCCAGCCGTGGCCAAGCTCCGGGTGCTTTACGTCGTCTCCGACCCGCCATGCCGGGTCTTGCGGTGGCGGCAGCGTGGCGAGCGAGGTTTCCAGCGAGTGGTCGGTCTCGAGTGCATCCTGGGCCTCCAGCTCCGGGAACAGCGACTCCTGACGCACGTCGCTCAATCCCGAAAACCCAACGCCGACTAAGCGAATGGGCCCGATCTGCAGTGGATCGAGCAGCAGCCGCCGGGCCACCGCCGTCAGCGCGCCGGGTTCGGTGGTCGCGTAGGGCAGTGTCGCCGAGCGGGTCAGCGTGCTCATGTCGGACTTCTTCAGCTTGACGGTGACGGTGCGCGCGCCGCGGCCGTCTCTGAGGAGCCGTTGGTGTGCGTGCTCGGCGATCGGGTCGATCGCCTTGTGTAACTGGTCCAGTGTGGTCAGATCGACCGCGAAGGTGGATTCGGCGCTGATCTGCTTGGCTTCGGCGCGTTCGGCCACCGGGCGGTCGTCGATACCGCGGGCCAGCCGGTGCAGCGCCGGCCCGATCGTCGCGCCCAGGATGTTGGCCGCCTCTGCGTCTTTCAGGGCGGCCAGCTGTCCTACCGTCTCGATGCCCAGGCGATTCAGCTTCTCCTCGGCGACCGGGCCGATCCCCCACAGCTTGCGCACCGGCAGCCCGCCGAGCAGCAGGTGTTCTTCGGCGCGGCTCACGACTCGTACGCCGTCGGGTTTGGCCAGGCCGGAGGCGATCTTGGCGATCTGCTTGCCCGAACCCGCACCGACCGAGGCGGTCAGGCCGGTCTCGTCGCGCACCCGTCGGCGCAGGTCTTCGCAGAAGGTTTCGACGTCGTGCGCCGACGCCCCGGCCAGCTGAACCGGCTCCCCGAAGGCTTCGTCGAAGGACAGCTGCTCGAGGATGGGCAGCACGCTGCGGACGGTGTCGAACACCCGCCGGCTGGCCACCCCGTAGACCATGCCGCGCGGCGGCAGCACCACCGCGGACACGCCGATTTGCCGTCTCGCCTGGTGCATCGGCATGGCGCTGCGGGCGCCGAATACCCGCGCCTCATAGCTCGCGCCGGCCACCACGCCCCGGCCGCCCAACCCGCCAACCAGCACCGGCCGACCCCTCAGGGTCGGTCGGGTGAGTTGTTCGACGGAGGCGAAGAACGCATCCATGTCCAGGTGCAGCACCCAGCGGGACTCCACGCTGGCAATGCTATTGGTCGTCCCCTTCCCCGCGAGAGTGCAGCTGCCGACGCTGTCACTCGCTTGGCGTAGCTGGTTGCGCTCGCGCCGGCAGCACCGCCTTCGAGGTTTTAATCGCTGGACAACGAGTGTTCTACTAAATCCATGGCGATGAACCTTGCACACAAGCTGTGCTGCAGCTCAGACCGCTGGGCGAAACAGGTGGAAGACGAGCTGCTGCCGTGGGCGCTTCGCGACGTGGACCTGGGCGATAACACCCTGGAGATCGGGCCCGGCTACGGCGCCATCCTGAAGGTGCTGGTCGACAGGACGCCTGCGCTCACGTCGGTGGAGCTCGATACCCCGATGGCCCAGCGGCTGCAGCACCTGTACGGCGACCGGGCGCGCATCATCAACGGCGACGCCACCAACACCGGATTACCGGCTGATGAGTTCAGCTCGGTGGTGTCGTTCACGATGCTGCACCACGTGCCGACCGTGGAACTACAGGACGCGCTGTTCGCCGAGGCTTTCCGGGTGCTTCGGCCCGGCGGCGTCTTCGCCGGCAGCGACAGCGTGGCGTCGCTACGGTTCCGGCTGCTGCACATCCGGGACATCTGCAACACGGTCCCACCGGAGACACTGCCGGATCGCTTGCTTGCGGTCGGATTTGGCGACGTCGACGTCGAAGTCCGCGGCGGCAGGCTGCGCTGGCGCGCGCTCAAGCCCTGATCCCCATTGACCGCGAGACTGTAAGTACCGACGCTGGCACTCAGGAAACGTGTAGGTATTTACAGTCTCGCGGCTACGTTGCGTCCGTAGACTCGCGTTGTGTCTGAATCCTCCGTGTCCGACCTGCAGCCGCACCAGCTTCGGGAGGTGGCGGAGTCCTTCGGTGTGGACGCCGCACGATACGACCGGGCTAGGCCCCGCTACCCCGACGCCCTGATCCAGCGGGTCATCGCCGAGAGCCCCGGCGTGGAATTCCTGGACGTGGGCTGCGGCACCGGCATCGGCGCTCGGCAATACAGGGCAGCGGGTGTCAAGGTACTTGGCGTCGACGTGGATGAGCGGATGGCCGCGTTCGCCAGGCAGAGCGGAATCGACGTCGAGATCGGCAAGTTCGAAGATTGGGACCCTCACGGCCGGACTTTTGACGCCGTCGTCGCCGGACAGGCCTGGCACTGGGTGGACCCGGTGCTGGGTGCCCGTAAGGCGGCACAGGTGCTGCGGCCCAACGGGTTGCTCGCGCTGTACTGGCATGTCTTCGACCCACCGAGTGAAGTCGGCACCGCTTTCGACGAGGTCTTGAAGCGCGTGGCGCCCGACGCGCCGCTGCAGAACCCTGGCCTCCAGCTCCAAGAGGCGAATCTCAAGAGGGCTGTGGACGGCGTTAGAACTGGCGGGGGCTTCGCCGAACCCGAGCAGTCGCGGTACAAGTGGCAGCGGGAGTACACGCGCGATGAATGGCTCGACCATCTGCTCACCACCGGCACGCTGACCTTGCTCGCGCCTGACCAGCTCGCAACTGTGCGGGAAGCGGTCGGATCCGGGATCGATTCGATGGGCGGCCGCTTCACCATGGACTACGTCACCCTGGCTATCTTCTCCACCGCGAGACTGTAACTACCGACCGTTCCACTCGAGAAACGTGTAGCCAGTTACAGTCTCGCGGTCAGAGGGGGCAGCCCGCGGCCAGGAGAGCACTCCGAGCGCGGTCCACGATGACGTCTGGCCGATTCCGTAGCAGGTCGGCACTCACTCGGATTAGCCGCCATCCCCTTCGTTCAAGTTCGGCGGTGCGGTCGATGTCATTGGCGCGGATCTGCGGGTCGGTCCAGTGCTGCTCGCCGTCGTATTCGACGCCGACGAGCCATTCCTCCCAACCCATGTCGATGCGGGCCACAACCGCGCCCCACATATTGCTCACCACGATCTGCGTCTGTGGCCTGGGCAGGCCGCCGCGAATCAGCACGAGCCTCGTTCGGGTCTCCTGTGGTGATTCCGCCCCTGCGTCAACCAAAGGCAGCACGCGCCGCAGTTGCTTCATGCCGCGGGCGCCGCGGTGAGTATCGATGAGCGGGTAGACATCCGGAGCTGCAACACCTGCAGCACGGGCCAAGGCATCGATCCGAATGACCGCCGTCTGAAACCCTGGGCGCCGGCCCAAATCGAAGGCGGTGCGGGCCGGCGACGTCACGGGCACCCCGTCGACAGATGTTGTCTCGCCCGCCAGCAAGGTGTCGTTGCGGGTGACGATCAACGGCGGCGGACGTGTGCGATCGCTTACCAGTTCGGCCGGCGTGTGCGGATCGATCCATTCAGAACCCAATAGCGCCGCGGCGGACGTTCCCGCGACGACCGCTTCTTTCCCCGACCACAGCCAAGCGGCAATCGCTCGATCCCGCGCAGTCAGATTGCTACCACGGCGCTGGTACACATCGCGATAGATCCGCGTGCAGGATCGTTGCAACTCACGTTCGGTCAATGAGCCGGCGCGGATGGCGTCCGTGCCGACAAAAGGTGTTGTGCTCACTGCCGCAGGGTGCCACTGCCCTCTGACACTCCGCGAGACTGCAAGTACCGACGCGTTTACTCGCGAAACGTGTAGTGGAATACAGTTTCGCGGCTTAGGTTTTGGAGATGGACACTCGTACGCCGTCGCCGATGTCGGCGGCGTCCGGGCCCGGCTCGCCGAATTCGAAGCTGGTGGCCAGGATCTCGCCGGCGATCAGATCGCGATGCGTCGAGGCCCAGTCCGCTCGCTCGGCGGGCACCGACATCACCACACTGATGCGATCAGAAACGTCCAATCCGCTTGACTTCCGCAATTCCTGCAGCTCGCGGATGCGGTCCTTGGCCCACCCCTCGGCCTCCAGCTCGGGAGTCACCGTGCCGTCCAGCACCACCAGGCCCGCTCCGGCGGGCAGCGCCGCGGTGAACTCCGGGTCGGCGGCCACCAGCCGTGAGCTGTATTCCTCTGGCTGCAGCAGCGCGGGACCCGCGGTGAGGGTGCCATCGGGATTGACCACCCCCGACCCGGCCTTGACTGCCTTGATCGCCGCCTGCACATCCTTGCCCAGCCGCGGCCCGGCCACCCGGGCATTGACGGTCAGCTCAAACCGACCGTAGGTGTCGATCGCGTCGGTCAGTTCGACACTCTTGACATTGAGCTCGTCCGCGATCAGATCGACGAATGGTTCCAAGAGCTGCGGATTCTCCACCGCCACCGTCAGTTTCGACAGCGGCAGGCGGACCCGCAGTTTCTTGGCTTTGCGCAGCGACGACGCTGCCGAACACACCTCCCGGACCTGGTCCATTGCGGCGACCAGCTCGGCGTCGGCCGGCAACTCCTCGGCCTGCGGCCAGTCGGTCAGGTGCACCGAACGCTCGCCCGTCAGGCCGCGCCAGATCAGCTCGGTGATCAACGGCAGCAGCGGCGCGGCCAGCCTGGCGGTGACCTCCAGCACGGTGTGTAGGGTGTCGATGGCATCGGCATCCTCCTCCCAGAACCGCGAACGCGACCGTCGCACATACCAGTTCGTCAGCGCATCGGTGAACTGCCGCAGCTGTTCACACGCTCCGGAGATGTCGCAGACCTCCATCGACTGGGTGAGGTCGTCACGCAGCACTGCCAGCTTGGCCAGGATGTAGCGGTCCAGCACGTGCGCCGAATTGGTGCGCCAGGTGCCGACTTTCGGCGCGTACAACACCAGGAAGCTGTAGGCGTTCCACATCGGCAGCAGAACCTGACGCACGCCTTCGCGAATGCCCTGCTCGGTGACGATCAGATTGCCGCCACGCAGGATCGGCGACGCCATCAGGAACCAGCGCATGGCATCGGAGCCGTCGCGGTCGAACACTTCATTGACGTCGGGGTAGTTGCGCAGCGACTTGCTCATCTTCTGGCCGTCCGAACCCAGCACGATGCCGTGCGCCACACAGGTTTTGAATGCCGGCCGGTCGAACAGCGCGGTCGCCAGCACGTGCAGCGTGTAGAACCAGCCGCGGGTCTGGCCGATGTACTCGACGATGAAGTCGCCCGGGTAGTGGCTGTCGAACCAATCCGCATTCTCGAACGGGTAGTGCACCTGCGCATACGGCATTGAGCCCGAGTCGAACCAGACGTCGAGAACATCGGGGATGCGCCGCATCGTGCTGTGCCCGGTTGGGTCATCGGGGTTGGGCCGCGTCAGTTCATCGATGTACGGCCGGTGCAAATTTGTTGGACGCACACCGAAGTCACGCTCGAGCTCGTCGAGACTGCCGTAGGCGTCGGTGCGTGGGTAGGCCGGGTTATCGGACTTCCACACCGGTATCGGAGTGCCCCAGTAGCGGTTTCGCGAGATCGACCAGTCGCGGGCACCCTGCAGCCACTTCCCGAACTGGCCATCCTTGACGTGTTCGGGATACCAGGTGATCTGCTGGTTGAGTTCGACCATCCGGTCCCGGAATTCGGTGACCGTGATGAACCACGACGACATCGCCCGATAGATCAGCGGGTTACGGCAGCGCCAGCAGTGCGGGTACGGGTGCTCGTAGGTTTCGTGGCGCACCAACACCGCGCCGTTGGCCGCGGCCGGACCGCTCTTGTTCTTCAGGTCGCGGATGATTTGCGCGTTGGCGTCGAAGACGTGCTGCCCCTTGTAATCCGGGACGGTCGCGTCGAAGCGGCCCTTGGCGTCGACCGGGGTCACCGGCACGATGCCGAACGGGTCGGTGGTGGCCATGTCGTCCTCGCCGTAGGCCGGCGCCATGTGGACGATGCCGGTGCCGTCGTCGGTGGTCACGAATTCGGCAGGCAGCACCTGGAAGGCGTTTTCGGCCGAATCGTAGAAATACGGGAACGGCGGCAAGTAGCGCGTGCCCAGCAGATCGGCGCCGCGGTAGGACGCCGACTACCTCGGGCTCTTCACCGAATTCGCGCGCGTAGGCGGCAACCCGCGCCTCGGCCAGCACGAAACGCTGATCGCCCGAGCTGACCTGGACATACTCCACATCCGGATTGACCGCCACCGCAAGGTTCGACGGCAATGTCCACGGCGTCGTCGTCCACACCAGCAGGTGGGCACCGTCCAACGCGCCGCCGAGCACCTGGAAGCCGACCGTGACCGCCGGGTCCTGGCGGCTTCGGTAGACGTCGTCGTCCATCCGCAGTTCGTGGTTGGACAGCGGGGTTTCGTCGCGCCAGCAATACGGCAGCACCCGGTAGCCCTCGTACGCCAGGCCCTTGTCCCACAGTTGCTTGAACGCCCAGATCACCGACTCCATGTAGGTGGGATCCAGCGTCTTGTAATCATCTTCGAAGTCGACCCAGCGCGCCTGACGGGTGACATACGCCTGCCACTCGTCGGTATAGCGCAACACCGACTCGCGACAGGCATCGTTGAAGGCGGCGATCCCCATGTCGTCGATCTGGGATTTGTCGGTGATGCCGAGCTGACGCTCGACTTCCAGTTCGGCCGGCAATCCGTGGGTGTCCCAGCCGAATCGGCGCTCCACCTTGTAGCCGCGCATGGTGCGGTAGCGCGGGACGATGTCCTTCACATAGCCGGTGAGCAGATGGCCATAGTGCGGGAGGCCGTTGGCGAACGGCGGCCCGTCGTAGAACACGTATTCCGGCGCGCCGTCGCGTCCGGCGATGCTGGCGCGGAAGGTGTCGTCGTCGGCCCAGTAATTGAGAACCTCGAGCTCGAGCGCCGGGAAGTCGGGGGCCCCGGCGGCCAGCTTCGGATAAGCTTTCGCATCGGCCTGCGGATCGGCTGTGTCGGTCACTATGTGCGTCGTCTCCTGTGCGGCCGGGGACGACGACGCGCTATCTGCGCGAGCGCCGCGGTACCACCCCGCTTGCCACGCTGACGCGCGACCGCTCTTGGAGGCTGTGACGGGCCCACCCGTCCGGTTCTACTGAGCCGACTGGCTGTTCTTCCGAAGGCTTCCCGGTGATAGCCGGATCGACGCCGTTAGGAGGATTCTAGCGCTGGACGTCGAGGACCCCGACGCGCCACAGCGCCGCGTACACGTGCCGCACCGGAATGCTCAGCAACCGGGCGGTGCCGTCCAGCAGTGGGTCGCCACCGGGAACGAAAATCTGGTTGCCGAGGCGGCGAACCACATTGGTGGACGCGGTAGGCGCCTCGGCGCGCTCCGTGTCGCGCACCACGCGCAACTTGGGGGCGGCCGTTACGGCTCCTACTTCGTCGTGCAGGGCTGCGGTCATGATCGACTCCTGACGGAATTCAAACGAGCACTTCCAAATGGACTTGGGTGTCTCGTCCCGTGCCGATTCCGATCCGAAAACGCTTGGCGGTAAGCCAATTAGCGTTATGGCGACCTAATGAAGATCGTCGCGCCGGAGAACGGATTGGGACAAAACATGACCCGGTTCTCGACCCGGACTATCACTGGAACTCATGCGTCCCTCACCTCCTCAACGGTCACGATGCGCGCGGACTGCCCGCACGATCTGCACGCAACAAAGGAGAACAGAAAACCGGCAATACGCCGGAAGTCCGCACCCCTCTCGTCAGAGCTTCGACACCACGCGACGTGATCCGGTAATCCGGAAGCCACTTTGGCTCAACCCTTAAGCCGGGAGGAGCTGTCCTGACCCGGGGCGTCTTTCGACGTTCGGGGTCAGTGGCCTGTATTCGCGTGGACGCCTCACCTAACGAGGTGCCTACCCGGACGATGATGCACGACAGATGCGCCCGGGGTCAAACCGATCTGCGCCGTGTCACCCAATCTTTATATTTTCGCTACGCCGCGCGGCTCACTTCTCGACTAACCCCTCCAGGCGCCCGATGGTGTCGATGAACTCCTCGACCATGTCGAGAACCACCGCCCGAGTCGGCCGGACCCGATCAAGTGAACCGACGACCTGGCCAACGAAGTAGGTGGCCAGCTCGCGGGCTTTCGCGCCCGGTTGGCCGGCGGCGTTGCCGATGCGCACCTGCGATTCGCTGACCAGCGCGGTCTGCAGCGGCATGCCGAGCGGGCCCGGACTGTCGGGGCCGTCCCACTCGTCGGTCCAGGCGGTGCGCAGCATCCGCGCCGGCTTGCCGGTCAGCGACCTGGACCGCACCGTGTCCGACGAGCTGGCCGCCAGGAATTTATCCCTGACCGCGGGCGATGTCTCGGCCTCTTCGGTCGTGAGCCACACCGACCCGCACCACACGCCCTCAGCACCCAGCGCCAGGGCCGCGGCGATCTGGCGACCGCGGGCGATGCCCCCGGCGGCCAGCACCGGGACCGGCGCCACCGCGTCGACGACTTCGGGCACCAAGACCATGGTCGACACCTCCCCGGTGTGACCGCCGGCCTCGGTGCCCTGCGCGACGACCAGATCGACACCCGCGGCCGCGTGCCGGCGCGCGTGTTCGGTTTTTCCGGCCAGTGCGGCCACCAGCACCTCGTGGTCGTGGGCTCGCTCTACGAGGTCCACCGGCGGGGACCCGAGCGCGCTGGCGATCAGCCGAATGTTGTGCGCGAAGGCAACTTCCACTAGTGGCTCATAGCCTTTGGGTGACAGGTTGAGCCCGCCCGCGGGCGCATCGCGCGGCGGTTCGGTGGACGCCGCGATGCCGTAGCGGGCGAGCAAGTCGTCGACGAATGCCAGGTGTTCGGCGGGCAGCAGCGACCGGGCCTGCTTGGCGCTGATCCCGCCTTCCTCGGCGCCGACGTATTTGGGCGGCAACAGCAGGTCGAGTCCGTAGGGCTTTCCGCCCGTCTCCTCGTCGATCCAGGTCAGCTCGTTGCGCAGGCGTTCGGGACTGTGTCCCACCGCGCCCAGGACGCCGAACCCGCCGGCATTCGACACGGCGGCCACGACGTCGCGGCAGTGGCTGAAAGCGCAGATGGGGAACTCGACACCGAGCATTTCGGCGACCCTGGTTCGCATTTTTCGACGCTAGCCCCGCGGGTGAGCAGACGCAAAAGCCCCCACAAACGCTCCGTTTTGGGGGCTTTTGCTGGGGGCACCTCCCGCTTGCGGGGGACTGCTCGCGCAACAAAAGGGGGACCAGTGATCTGGAGTACGTCCTCAACGTTTTGCCCATGCGGACAGGCGATCCGAGCTAAGCTACGCAGCTGTTGAGTGTCGGTTTTAAGAGATCGGTTTCGCTCAGGTTGCTTGGGTGCGTTTCGCGGTGTCGCCGCGTTAAGTACCTGCACGAATAGGTGGGAATCGTGGACAAGATGACGCCGGTTGCCGTCATCGGCATGGCCTGCCGGTTGCCCAACGGTATCGACTCCCCCGACCGCCTCTGGCAAGCCCTGCTGCAGGGCGAAGATCTGATTACCGAGATCCCCGCCGACCGCTGGGATGCCGACGAGTACTACGACCCCGAACCGGGGGTGCCGGGTCGGTCAAACTCGCGGTGGGGTGGGTTTATCGACGGCGTCGGGGACTTCGATCCCGAATTCTTCGCCATCAACGAGCGCGAAGCCATCGCGATCGATCCACAGCACCGGCTCCTGCTGGAAACTTCGTGGGAAGCCGTCGAGCATGCCGGCGTGGCCCCCAAATCGCTGGCCGGCTCGCTGACGGGGGTTTTCTTCGGCGTCTGCCACGACGACTACGCGTTTGTCACCAGCGACGCGGGTGCGCTCGACGGCGCGTACGGATTCACCGGGACCGCGCCCAGCATGGCCTCCGGGCGGGTGTCGTACGCCATGGGACTGCGCGGCCCCTCCATGACCATGGACACGGGCTGTTCGTCGAGTCTGCTTGCGGCGCATCTGGCTTGCCGCAGCCTGGACGAAGGTGAGAGCGACCTCGCCCTGGTGGGTGGCGCCATGATCATCCTGGAACCGCGGGTATACGTGTCAGCTTCGGCACAGGGCATGCTCTCCCCCACCGGCCGCTGCCACACGTTCGACGCCAGCGCCGACGGCTTCGTCCGTTCCGAGGGCTGTGCGGTCCTGATGCTCAAGAGGCTGCCCGACGCCCAGCGCGACGGCGACCGCGTTCTTGCAGTGCTGCGGGGCACGGCAACAAATCAGGACGGTCGCACCGAGACCATTTCCACGCCTTCGCTGGATGCGCAGGTGGCGTCGTATCGGGCGACCCTGGATGTCGCCGGTGTGGACCCCGCCTCCGTCGGCATGATCGAAGCGCACGGCACCGGCACCCCGGTTGGCGACCCGATCGAATTCGCCGGTCTGGCAAAGGTTTACGGCATCGACCGGCCCTGCGCGCTCGGGTCGGCCAAGAGCAATCTCGGCCACACCGAGGCCGCCGCCGGAGCGGTGGGAATGATCAAGGCGATCCTGTCGCTGCAGCATGGCGTCGTGCCACCGATGCTGCACCACACCCGGCTGCCCGACGAACTCGCCCAGATCAAGACCGGACTCTTTGTGCCGCAACAAGTTACGCCATGGCCAGACCAGGACGCTTCGACGCCCCGGCGGGCGGCGGTGTCCTCGTACGGGATGTCGGGCACCAACGTGCACGCCGTTCTCGAGCAAGCCCCGCAGACCGCTGCGCGGCGCAACGGGGCCGTCCCCGTTGAGTCGGCCCGCCCGCTGTTGTTTGCGCTGTCGGCCACCTCCGCCGACGCGCTGCGCAAGACGTCGCGCACATTGGCCGACTGGATCGACGGCCGCGCCGACTCCGATCCGGTGGCGGCGGCGGACCTGGCGTACACCTTGGCATGTCGACGTGGCCACCGGCCGGTGCGCACCGGCGTGCTCGCCGCCGACAACGCCGAGCTGGTCGAGGCTCTGCGCGCGGTCGCCGATGGCGACGCCCCGTATCAATCCGCGGTGGGCCAAGACGACCGCGGGCCGGTGTGGGTGTTCTCCGGCCAAGGCTCGCAATGGGCCTCGATGGGCGCGGATCTGCTCGCAAACGAACCGGTGTTCGCCGCGACCATCGCCGAGATAGCGCCGCTCATCGCGCGGGAATCCGGGTTTTCGGTGACCGAAGCGATGACGGCTCCCGACGTGGTGACCGGTATCGACCGGATACAGCCGACGCTGTTCGCCATGCAGGTCGCGTTGGCGACCACCATGAAGTCCTCCGGCGTTCGCCCCGGCGCTGTCGTCGGCCATTCGCTCGGCGAGGTCGCGGCGTCCGTCGTCGCCGGAGCGCTGTCCCTGGACGACGGGGTGCGCGTGGTGTGCCGCCGTTCGCAGCTGATGTCGACCATTGCCGGTTCCGGCGCAATGGCTTCCGTCGAACTGCCCGCCCAGCGGGTCCGCGAGGAACTGACCAGTCGCAACATCAAGGATGTCGTGGTCGCCGTGGTGGTCTCGCCGCAGTCCACCGTGATCGGCGGCGCGACCGAGACGGTGCGCGACCTTGTCCAGGCGTGGGAAGCGCGCGAGATCATGGCCCGCGAGGTGGCCGTGGACGTAGCCTCGCACACCTCGCAGGTGGATCCGATCCTGGACGAACTGTCCCGGACGCTGGCCGATCTCACGCCGATGGTGCCCGAGATCCCCTACTACTCCGCGACAGCGTTCAACCCGCGCGAACGCCCCGTGTGCGACGCCCGGTACTGGGTGGACAACCTGCGGCACACGGTGCGGTTCTCCGCGGCGGTCCAGGCGGCGCTTGAAGACGGTTTCCGGGTATTCGGCGAGCTGTCACCGCACCCGCTGCTGACTCGCGCCGTCGAGCAGACCGCTTCGGTCCTCGACATCCCCGTCGCCGCAGTGCCCGCCATGCGGCGCGAGCAACCGTTGGCGCACGGGTTGCGCGAGCTCGTGGCCGATTTGCACAACGCGGGCGCCGCGGTGGACTTCTCGGCGCTCTACCCCACCGGCCGCCTGGTGGACGCTCCGCTACCCGCATGGACCAAACGCCGGATGCTGCTCGAGCCGGACAGCACCGGGCGCAACTCGCACGCCGCCAATACCGTTGCGGTGCACCCGCTATTGGGCTCGCACGTGCGCCTCATGGAGGAGCCGGAGCGGCACGCCTGGCAGGCCGAGGTCGGCACCGCGACACTGCCGTGGCTGGGCGACCACCAGATCCACAGCGTGGCAGCGCTTCCCGGTGCCGCCTACTGCGAGATGGCCTTGTCAGCGGCCCGGGCGGTCCTCGGCGAGGCCTCCGAAGTGCGCGATATCCGCTTCGAGGAATTGTTGCTGCTGGACGCCGACACCACCGTCGGCGCTGTTGCATCGGTATCGGCTCCCGGCATAGCCCCATTCGTTGTGGAGACGGACCGGCAAGGCGAGAAGGTGCGACGGGCCTCGGCGGTGCTGCACGCCGTAAGCGACGAAAGCAAGCCACCGGAGCACGACATCGCCGCCCTGCTTTCAGCGCATCCGTCCCGCCGCGAAGGCGACGAGTTGCGAGACTGGTTCGACCAGCGCGGAATTCAGTTCGGCCCGGCCTTCACTGGTCTGGCCGCCGCGCACGTCGCGGAAGGCACGATCAGCACGGTGCTGGCCGAGGTCGGCCTGCCGAGTTCGATCCGGACGCAGCAAGCCAGCTACGGCATTCATCCGGCGCTGCTGGACGCCTGCTTCCAATCCGTTGCGGTCCATCCCGCGGTCCAGATGGCGGGAAACGGTGGCCTGCTGTTGCCGTTGGGTGTGCAGCGTTTGCGCGCCTACGGCTCCACCCGCAATGCCCATTACTGCTACACCCGGGTGACCGCGGGCGGCGCTAACGTCGAGGCCGACATCGACGTCATGGACGAGCACGGCGCGGTGCTGCTGGTTGTACGCGGCCTGCTGATGGGCACCGGGTCCTCCGAGCGCGCCGACCGCGACCGCCAGCTCGGCGAGCGGCTGCTGAACATCGAATGGCAACAGCGTGAGCTGCCCGAGCACGACCCCGAAAAGAGCCCCGCGGCGGGAACCTGGCTGCTGATCGGCTTTTCCGATGCCATTCTGGATGCCCCGGATCTGCTGGTGACGGATTTGACCCACGCGCTGAAGCTGCACGGCGCGGAATGCACAACCATGCACTGGTCTCGGCATGCCGATCATGCGGCCAATGCCGAGCGGTTGCGTGGTCAGCTCGAGGGCGGATTTACCGGCGTGGTGATGCTCGCGCCGCCGGGCACACCGCCGGACCAGGAGGGCCCCGACACCCGGCGCGCCAGCCTCGACAGTGAATACGTCCAGCGCGTGGTCCGCATCGCGCGCGAACTGCCGGACGTCTCGGGCGAGGCGCCCCGTCTCTACGCGCTGACCCGGGGCGCGCAGACGGTTCTGTCCGAGGACTGCACCAACCTGGAACAGGCCGGGCTGCGCGGGACTGCTGCGGGTGATCGGCGCCGAACACCCTTACCTGCGCACCACCCACATCGACGTCGACGAGCGGACCGACGCCGAGCAGGTGGCGCGCCAGCTGCTGGCCGGCTCCGAGGAGGACGAGACCGCCTGGCGGGCCAACCAGTGGTACACCGCCCGCTTGTGTCCGGCGCCGCTTCGACCCGAAGAGCGGGACACCACCGTGGTGGACCACGCGCACGACGCTGTGCGCCTGCAGATCCGCACACCCGGTGACCTGCAAACCATGGAAATCGCAGCGGCCGAACGGGTTGCGCCCGGCCCCGGGCAGATCGAGGTGGCTGTCAGCGAGTCCAGCATCAACTTCGCCGACGTCTTGGTCGCCTTCGGCCGCTACCCGTCTTTCGACGGGCTGCTGCCGCGGCTGGGCACCGATTTCGCCGGCGTGGTGACGGCCGTCGGACCCGACGTCACCGACCACCAGATCGGTGACCGCGTCGGCGGCATGTCCTCCGACGGGTGCTGGGGCTCCTTTGTCACCTGCGACGCCCGCGTGGCCACCACGCTGCCGGCGGGCCTGACCGAAGCCCAGGCCGCGGCGGTGACCACCGCGCACGCCACCGCCTGGTACGGCCTCAATGATCTGGCCCGCATCAAGGCCGGCGACAAGGTGCTGATCCACTCCGCAACCGGCGGTGTCGGCCAGGCCGCGGTGGCGATCGCCCGCGCCAGCGGCGTCGAGTTCGCAGATATCTACGCCACCGCCGGTAGCGTGCAGCGTCGGGAGCTGTTGCGCGGCATGGGCATCGATCATGTCTACGACTCCCGCAGCGTCGAATTTGCCGACCGGATCCGCGACGACACCGACGGGTACGGCGTCGACATCGTGCTCAATTCGCTGAGCGGCGCGGCCCAAAGCGCCGGCATCACCCTGTTGTCCTTCGGCGGCCGCTTCGTCGAGATCGGCAAGCGCGACATCTACGGGGACACCAAGCTGGGCCTCTTCCCGTTCCGGCGCAACCTCACCTTGCACGCCGTCGACCTGGGGTTGATGTCGATGACCCACCCTGCCGAGATCCGCGGATTGCTGAGCACCGTCTACCGGCTGACCGCCGCGGGTGTGTTGCCGATGCCGGAAAGCACGATTTACCCACTTGCCCAGGCGGCCAACGCGATTCGGCTGATGAGCGCCGCCGAGCATACCGGCAAGCTCATCCTCGACATCCCGCACACGGGGCGAAGCAGCGTGGTGCTGCCGCCCGAGCAGGTCGAGGTGTTCCGCCCCGACGGCTCCTACATCATCACCGGCGGCCTTGGCGGCCTCGGTTTGTTTCTGGCCGAGAAGATGGCCGCGTCCGGCGCCGGCCGGATCGTGCTCACCTCTCGCTCTGCGCCCAATCAAAGGGCTCTGGAGACAATCGAACTCGTCCGTGCTACCGGATCCGACATCGTGGTCGAATGCGGCGACATCGCTCACCCGGACACGGCACAGCGCTTGGTGGCGGTGGCAACGGCCGGCGGCCTTCCGGTGCGCGGTGTCCTGCACGCGGCCGCGGTGGTCGAGGACGCCGTCTTGACCAACATCACCGAAGAGTTGATCGAACGCGACTGGGCACCGAAAGTCCACGGTGCGTGGAATCTGCACCGGGCCACCGAAACCCAGCCGGTCGACTGGTTCTGCTCGTTCTCCTCGGCGGCCGCCCTGCTCGGTTCTCCCGGTCAGGGCGCCTATGCCGCCGCCAACAGCTGGCTGGACGGCTTCACCCACTGGCGACGGGCGCAGGGCCTGCCGGCCACCACGATCGCCTGGGGAGCCTGGGACGAAATCGGCCGCGGCGCGGGCCTCGCCGACGGCGGCGACACCGCGATGATCACCCCCGACGAGGGTGCGTACGCGTTCGAGGCAATGTTGCGGCACAACCGCGCCTACAGCGGCTACGCCCCGATCGTCGGTTCACCGTGGCTGACGGCGTTGGCCCAACGAAGCCAATTCGCCGAGGTATTCCGTTCCACCGGCAAAAACCGGCCGGACAACAGCAAATTCCGTGCCGAACTCATGGAGCTCCCCTTCGAGGAGTGGCCGACCCGGCTGCGCCGCCTAATTTCCGAACAGGTCAATTTGATTCTGCGTCGAACTGTCGATCCAGATCGGCCACTTTCCGAGTACGGACTCGATTCATTAGGTAATCTCGAGCTTCGTACGCGGATAGAGACGGAAACCGGGATACGCTGCGGCTCCACCGACATCACCACCGTCCGGGGCCTGGCGGATCACTTGTGCCAGAAGCTGGCACCCGTCGAGGGAGCTGCGGCGACGCGCTGAGGCGTCACCAAAGGATTGAACGAGTTCTGAAAAGGCATTTCAGGACCGCCTGGGTGTCTCGCGAAGGAGCGAAATGGTCGCAGTGGGCAAAGTGACGCTGGCAACCGTCGACAATTGGGCGCCGGCCCCAGGCTCAGTCGTGCAGTGGCGCTTCTCGTCAGCCTCGCTGGAGAAAGCCCAGCAAGCGCCGGTAAGCGCCGTCCCGCCCAGCTACATCCAGGCCCGACACATCCGCAACTACCGCGACCACATGGCCCGCGGCCTCAACATGTCACGGCTGTGCGTTGCAGCCTGGGATATCCCCGGCCAGTGCGACGCTCGCACGATGACCTATGTCGTCAACTCCTACCTGCGCCGGCACGACACCTACCGGAGCCGGTTTGAATTCGACGATCGCGGCGATGTCATCCGGCACACTATGCAGGATCCGCTCGATATCGAACTGGTTCCGGTTGGTGTCGGCGAGATGACGACGAAGGAATGGCAAGATTACATCCTGGATACGCCGAGCCCGTTGGAGTGGGATTGCTTCAGGTTCGCGATCATTCAGCGTGATGACCACTTCACCGTCTGCGTCAGCGTTGACCACCTGCACGTCGACGCGATGTTCATCTATGGGGTGTTCGGCGAGATCCAGGCCATGTACGACGCGCTGATGGCCGGTGGCGCTCCCATCGCGCTGCCCGACCCGGGAAGCTACGACGATCATTGCGTGCGGGAACGCGAGTACACGTCCTCGTTGACGTTGGAGTCGCCGCAGGTTGCGGCCTGGATCGCGTTCTTCGAGAACAATGCGGGAGCGCTTCCCCCCTTCGCCTTGCCGCTTGGCGACACGACGACACCGACCGGTGAGGCGCCTTGCGGTGGCGAACTGCGCACGATGCAGCTGCTGAACGCCACCCAAACCGCACAGTTCGAAGCCGCTTGCGTTCGCGCGGGTGCGCGTTTTTCCGGCGGGGTGTTCGCCTGTGGTGCGCTGACCGAGCACGAATTGACCGGCACCGAAACGTATTACGGGATCACCCCGATCGACACCCGCACGACTCCCGCTGAATTCATGACCACCGGTTGGTTCGTCGGCCACGTTCCGCTCACCATCCCGATTCTGCCGTCGTTCGCTGAAACAGTCAGCGCCGCGCAAGCGTCCTATGACGCCGGCACCGAGCTGGCGAATGTGCCGTTCGAGCGGGTGTTGGAGCTGGCGCCATGGCTGGAGAAACCGCAGACTCAATCGGGCTTTCCCGTGTTGTCGTTCCTTGACGCGGGCGTCGCGCCGCTATCCGCGTTCGTGACGATGGAACTGGATCGGCTGAACGCCGGCGTATACGAGGACGGCGGCATCCCGGCGCGCGTGTGTCTGTGGGTCAATCGGCTTCCGGACGAGACCTCGGTAACGATCTTTCTCCCGAAGAACCCGGTCGCTCACGACTCCGTGACGCGGTACTTGGCCGCGATGAAAACCGTCTATGTGCATGCCGCCGAGGGCCGCAGCATCGTGCGAACCGGCGCGCGGCGACGCAGTCACAGCGCGCACGGCACCGACTACCTCCACCCGAAATCTGCCCCCCGCGTCAATTTCTAACCGCGCGGTCCTCCCGCTGAACCCTGCTAAACGCATTGCCAGATACCTTGCTGGATAACCCGAGCCAAAACTTCGGGCGTTCCGCCGCGGCGATTCGCCATGCCGCCTATCATGTATCTCGTTTAGATCACCGGGACAGCACCGGAACATAACCGGCGCCGCATAGTTCGGCACGCGTTTAATAGCAGTTGCCCGGACTTCCGACGACCAGCCCTTTAGTTATGTGATTTCTGTAACATTGCGGGCGCCATTACCGACAACTCGCCGTTACGTCCCTTCAGCACTCGTGGTCGGGCTGCATCTGCCCCTCGTGCCGGCCCGCCGCCACCACACGGCGTAGCACGACTCCCAAAAACCGCAGCTGGCCTGGTCGAATGCCCCTACACCACCGCCTTTCACGCCATCGCGACGGTGCCACGGCGATCCGATGTTGTTGTTAGATCAGGCCATGACTCCGGGTATTCAGTTGTTGGCCACCCGAGCGTTGTTAAATTTTTGTGCGTCCCGGCGATTTTTCCGCGCGTCTGGGGCCAAGCGACTACGCTCCTGATCGGCCACAAGTTCTGAATTTCGCTTCGATTGCGGGGGTCGGTGGGTTCTAAGTGCGCAGCGAAGTTCGCGACTCGCACTAAACTTCAACGATGTTTCTCGAAGCCCTGCTACGACCTTGTCGCAGTGATAGGACTTTGAGGATAAGCGTCAGAGAGGTGAGGGTCTAGGTGGGTAGGGCAGGCGTTACCCCGGTCGCTGTCATAGGGATGGCGTGCCGACTGCCAGGGGGGATCACCTCCCCTGACCTGTTTTGGGAAGCGCTGCTCCGTGGGGACGACCTAGTCACCGAGGTTCCCGCCGACCGGTGGAGCACCGAGGAGTACTACGACCCCGAGCCGGGTGTGCCCGGCATGTCGTCGTGCAAGTGGGGCGCTTTCCTGGACAACGTCGCCGACTTCGATGCCGATTTCTTCGGGATCGGTGAGGCAGAAGCCACAGCCATGGATCCGCAGCAGCGGCTGCTGCTGGAAACGTCCTGGGAAGCCATGGAGCACGGCGGGCTCTCGCGGGACACGATCGCCGAATCCACCGGCGTGTTCATCGGCTCGACGCATTGCGACTACGAGTTCGTGCTCGCCGACGCCCACGCTCTCGAGGGACCGTACGGAAACACCGGTACCAATTCGTCCATGGTGTCCGGGCGGGTGGCCTACGCACTCGGAGTGCATGGTCCAGCGGTCACCGTGGACACCGCCTGCTCTTCCAGCTTGTTTGCCATCCACCAGGCCTGCCGCAGCCTGAACGACGGCGAAACTGACCTCGCCCTGGCCGGCGGCGTCTACGTGCAGTTGGACCCGCGGAGAGCCGCATCCGGTTCGGCGGCGGGCATGCTGTCGCGCACCGGAGCCTGCCATGCGTTCGACATCATGGCCGACGGCTTCGTGTCCGGCGAAGGTTGCGTAGTCCTGTTGCTCAAACGGTTGCCCGACGCGCAGCGCGACGGCGATCGGATCCTGGCGGTCGTGCGTGGCACCGCCGCCAACCAAGACGGTCGTACGGTGAACATCGTCACGCCGTCCGCGGACGCGCAGAGCGCCGTGTACCGCGCGGCGCTGAATGTGGCGGACGTGGACCCCGATACCGTCGGCATGGTCGAGGCGCACGGCACCGGCACCCCCGTCGGCGACCCTCTCGAATACGCAAGCCTTGCAGGGGTATACGGCAAAGACCACCCCGTCGTGCTCGGCTCTGTGAAGACCAATTTCGGGCACACCCAGGCCACCGCCGGTGCGCTCGGGATGTTGAAGGCGATCCTGGCCGTAGAGCGCGGTGTGGTTCCGAAGAACTTGCACTTCACTGAAATGCCAGAAGAAATGGCCAAGATTCAAACGGGCCTCTTTGTGGCGCAGGACCTTACGAAGTGGCCAACCAACGATGGCCAACCACGACGCGCGGCGGTGTCGTCGTACGGCATGTCCGGAACCAACGTGCACGCCATTGTCGAACAGGCCCCCAAGCCCGCTTCGCGCAATGGCAGGGACGTCACTCCCGGGCTCGACGGCGCGCTGCTTTACGCGCTGTCAGCGAGCTCGGCCGACGGGCTGCGCGACACCGCTAGACGACTCGCCGACTGGGTCGAGGCGCAGGGCTCGAAACTGGTGGCGCCGAGTCTGGCCTACACCCTCGCTCGCCGGCGCGCGCACCGCCCGGTGCGGACAGCGGTACTGGCCGGCAGCATCCCGGAGCTGGTCGAGGCGCTGCGAGAGGTCGCCGGCGATGAGCATCCCTACCAGGAAGCGGCGGGCGGCGACGATAAAGGCCCCGTGTGGGTCTTCTCCGGCCAAGGTTCGCAGTGGGCCGCCATGGGCGCCGACCTGCTCGCCAACGAGCCGACGTTCGCCGCAACCATTGCCGTCATCGAACCGCTGATTTCGGCCGAGTCCGGGTTCTCGGTGACCGAGTCGTTGACCGCACCGGAGAAGGTGACGGGCATCGACCGAGTGCAGCCCACCCTGTTCGCCATGCAGGTGGCATTGGCCGCGACGATGAAGTCATACGGCGTGCTTCCCGGCGCGGTTATCGGACACTCGCTCGGTGAGTCCGCAGCGGCCGTGGTCGCCGGGGCGCTCTCACTCGAAGACGGGGTGCGAGTCATCTGCCGCCGCTCGAAACTGATGACCCGCATCGCCGGCGCGGGCGCGATGGCCTCGGTGGAATTGCCTGCCCAGCAGGTGCTTTCGGAATTGATGGCCCGCGGCGTCAACGACGCCGTGGTCGCGGTGGTGGCCTCCCCGCAGTCCACCGTGATCGGTGGCGCAACTGAGACCGTTCGCGAGATGGTTGCGACGTGGGAAGAGCGCGAGGTGATGGCCAGCGAGGTGGCCGTCGACGTCGCATCGCACTCGCCGCAGGTCGACCCGATCCTGGACGAGCTGTACGACGCCCTCGAAGAAATCACCCCGCTGACGCCGGAGGTTCCGTACTACTCCGCGACCCTGTTCGACCCGCGCGAAGAGCTGTACTGCGACGCCGGCTACTGGGTGGACAATCTGCGGCACACGGTGCGGTTCGCCGCGGCGGTGCAGGCGGCGCTGGAAGACGGCTACAGGGTGTTCGCGGAATTGGCACCGCACCCGCTGCTGACCCACGCCATCGACCAGACCGCGCGAAGCCTCGACATGTCAGCAGCCGCCCTAGCCGCGATGCGGCGCGAGCAGCCGCTGCCGCACGGGCTGCGCCCTTTACTCGGCGATTTGTACGCCACCGGTGCCGGCGTCGACTTCTCCATGCTCTACCCCAGCGGGCACCTGGTGGACGCGCCGTTGCCCACCTGGACGCACAAGACGTTGTTCTTGACCCGCGACGGTCAGGGTTCGATCTCGACCGGCACCAACATTGCCGTGCATCCGCTGATGGGGCCTCATGTGCGCCTGCCCGAGGAGCCGGAGCGGCACGTTTGGCAGGCCGATATCGGCACCGACGCGCTGCCGTGGCTGGGTGATCACCAGGTACACGGCGCGGCCGCCCTGCCGGGCGCTGCCTACTGCGAGATGGCGCTGACCGCCGCGCGAACCGTCTTCGGCGACGCGTCCACGGTCCGCGACGTGCGCTTCGAGCAAATGCTGCTTCTCGATGACGAGACCGAGGTCAGCCTCGTCGCGACCGCAGAGACGTCAGGCGCCCTCGCGTTCACGGTGGAGACGAATCGGGATGGGGAGCAAGCTCGGCGCGCCGCCGCAGTCTTGTGCGCTGCTGACGACGAACCTCAGCCCCCCGGGTACGACATCGCGGCCCTGCTGGAGGCACACCCGAGCGCGGTAGCGGGCTCCGAGCTGCGAGATGCGCTGAAGGAGCGCGGCATCAAGTACGGCCCCGCTTTCGCGGGCCTTGCCGCCGCCCACACCGCCCAGGAAACCGGCAGCACAGTGCTGGCCGAGATCGGGCTCCCCAGCGTGATCCGCAGACAGCAGACCAGCTATTGCGTGCACCCGGCGCTGCTCGATGCGTGCTTCCAGACCGTCGCGGCGCACCCCAGTGTTGCGAACGCCGGCTACGGCGGCCTGCTGTTGCCGCTCGGCGTTCGCGAGCTGCGGGTCTACGACCCGGCCCACACCACGCATGCGGCCCGCTACTGCTACGCGCGGGTTACCGCGGCCGAGGGCACCAGCGTCGACGCCGACCTTGACGTGCTCGACGAGCACGGAACAGTCCTGCTGACGGTGCGCGGACTGCAGATGGGCACGGGCTTCTCGCCCAGCAGCGACCGCGCCCGGTTGATGGGCGAACGGTTGCTGACCGTCGAATGGCAGCAGCGGGAGCTGCCCGAGGTCGCCACCGAAGAACCCGGAACGTGGCTGCTGGTAAGCACCTCCGACGCCGGCCTGATGGCATCGCCATTAATGGCATTGACCGACGCGTTCAAGGTCCACGACACCGAGTGCACGACGACCCTGTCCTGGCCTATGCACGCGAACCACTCGGCCGTTGCCGAGCGACTGCAAGAGCAGATCGCCGGGGGCACCTTCACCGGCGTGGTCGTGCTGACCGATCCGAGTGACAGCACCGCCGATCAATCGCCGGTTCGTGGCGCCGACTTCGTCCGTCATGTGGTGCGAATCACCCGCGCACTGCCGGAAATCATTGGCAATACGCCACGGCTGTGTGTGGTCACCAGGAATGCTCAAAGTGTGCTGTCCGACGACCACCCAAATCTCGAGCAAGGCGGAATCCGCGGCCTGCTCCGGGTGATCGGCGCCGAGCACCCGCACCTGCACACCACCCACATCGACGTTGATCAACAGACCGGCGTCGAGCAGTTGGTGCGGCAGCTGCTGCTTGCCGGGCCGGACGAAGACGAGACCGCCTGGCGCAACGACGAGTGGTACACGGCCCGGCTGTACCCCGCCCCGCTGCGGCCCGAAGAACGCCGCACCACCATCGCGGACCATCAACGCGACGGGGTGCGCATGCAGATCCGCACGCCTGGTGATCTGCAATCTATGGAGTTCGTCGCGTTCGACCGGGTCGCCCCGGGTCCCGGGCAGATCGAAGTCGCGGTGACCGCATCGAGCATCAACTTTGCCGACGTCCTGCTCTCGTTCGGCAAATACCAGAGCCTCGACGGTATTCTTCCGCAGCTGGGTACCGATTTCGCCGGTGTCGTGACCGCTGTCGGACCCGACGTCACCAACCACCAGGTCGGCGATCACGTCGGCGGGATGTCCCCCAGCGGTTGCTGGGCCACATTCGTCACCTGTGACGCGCAGCTGGCCACCACGTTGCCGGCGGGCCTGACCGACGCCCAGGCCGCTGCGGTGACCACGGCGCACGCCACCGCCTGGTACGGCCTGAACGACCTGGCCCGCATCAAGGCCGGTGACAAGGTGCTGATCCACTCGGGAACGGGTGGCGTCGGCCAGGCCGCCATCGCCATCGCCCGCGCGGCCGGCGCCGAGATCTTCGCCACCGCCGGCAGCGAGAAGCGTCGCGACGTGTTGCGCGGCATGGGCATCGAGCACGTCTACGACTCCCGCAGCGTCGAATTCGCCGAGAAGATCAGCCGCGATACCGGCGGCTATGGCGTCGACATCGTGCTCAACTCGGTCACCGGTGCCGCGCAACTGGCCGGGCTCAAGCTGCTGGCGCTGGGCGGGCGCTTCGTGGAGATCGGCAAGCGCGACATCTACGGCGACACCAAGCTGGGCCTCTTCCCGTTCCGTCGCAACCTCGCTTTCTGGGGCGTGGACCTGGGAGTGATGTCGGTCAGCCACCCCAAGCAGGTCAGCGAGCTGCTGACCACGGTGTATCGGTTGACCGCCGACGGCGTGCTGCCGATGCCCCAAAGCACGCATTACCCACTTGCCGACGCGGCCACCGCGATTCGGGTGATGAGCGCAGCCGAGCACACCGGCAAGCTCATCCTCGACATCCCGCAGGCTGGGCGCAGCAGCGTGGTGTTGCCACCCGAGCAAGCACCGGTCTTCCGACGCGACGGCTCCTACATCATCACCGGCGGTCTCGGTGGTCTCGGGCTTTTCCTGGCCGAGAAGATGGCTTCTGCGAATGGCGGCGGCGGCGCTGGCCGGATCGTGCTCTGCTCCCGCTCCGAACCGACCCAAAAAGCTTTGGAAACAATCGAACTCATCGGAGCCATCGGGTCCGACGTGGTGGTGGAGCTTGGTGACATCGCCGACCCGCACACAGCGGAGCGGTTGGTGGCAACGGCGACCGCGACCGGGCTTCCGTTGCGCGGCGTTCTGCACGCGGCCGCCGTGGTCGAGGACGCGACCCTGCTCAACATCACGGACACCTTGATCGAACGCGACTGGGCGCCGAAGGTGTACGGGGCCTGGAACCTGCACCTGGCTACCGCAACCGCGGAGCTGGATTGGTTCTGCTTGTTCTCCTCAGCCGCGGCTCTGCTGGGCTCGCCGGGTCAGGGCGCTTATTCGGCGGCCAATAGTTGGCTGGACGCCTTCACACACTGGCGGCGCGATCAGGGCCTGCCGGCCACCGCAATCGCGTGGGGGGCTTGGGGTCAGATCGGCCGCGGCGCAGGCTTCGCGGAAGGCAGCGGCGCCGAGATCACTCCGGAGGAGGGCGCATACGCCTTCGAGGAGTTGCTCCGCCACAACCGCGCTTACTCGGGGTACACCCCGCTGATCGGAACGCCGTGGGCCGCTTCCTTCGCGGAACGCAGCAAGTTCGTGGAGATGTTCAAGTCAGTGGGACAAAAACGTCCCGGAACAGGCAAATTGCGGGCTGAGCTTGAAGAACTCCCCCTGGAAGAGTGGCCCACGAGGCTGCGCCGGGTACTTTCTGAACAAATTGGTCTCATTTTGCGACGAAGCATCGATCCGGACCATACACTTTCTGAGTATGGCCTCGATTCACTGGGCAATCTCGAATTGCGCACCCACATCGAGGCAGAAACGGGAATACGCATCACCTCGAGCGACATCACCACCGTGCGGGGTCTGGCAGACCACCTGTACGCAAAGTTGGCACCGGAAGAAGAGGACGCAGCTACACCTGCGTGAGGTAGTTCCTGACGTCAAAGTCGACTGCAGCACACGCGACGGAATATGAGGAGGGAAACGTGTTAATAGCTGGAGGTTCCGCGCAGGTCGGCCTTGAAGTTGGAACAATTCACGACTGGGACCCGGGACAGGGTTCAGTCATTAGTTGGGAGCCGGCACCCGCCTCACTTGCGAAAGCCCGCCAAGCCCCGATAAGCCCAGTGCCGCCCAGCTCCATGCAGGTCGGCCACCTTCGTGGATATGTCGAGTTCAAGGAGCGCGGGCTCGATTATTCGCGTGCCGTCATGGGCTCCTGGGACGTACCCGGCCGTTGCGATATCCGCACCCTTACCTACGTCATCAACGCGCACCTTCAGCGGCACGGGACATATCACAGTTGGTTTGACTACAAAGACGAAAAGAATGTCATTCGTCACACCATCAAGAACCCCCGGGATATCCGTTTTGTCCCGAAAGAGCACGGCGTGTTGACGCAGCCCGAATGGCGCGATCTGATTCTGTCGACACCCGATCCGCTGCAATGGGACTGCTTCCGATTCGGCGTTGTCCAGCATGACGAATACTTCTCGCTGTGGGCGGTTGTCGACCACCTGCACTGCGACCCGATGCTGATCGCCGGGATGTACGTGGAGTGCATCATGAACTACAACGCTCTCCTGGAGGGCAAGGCGCCGGTTACCCTCGGGCCTACCGGCAGCCACGAAGACTTCTGCGGCCGCGAGGTGACCCGCGCGGAGGCCATGACCCTGGAATCCCCAGAGGTGCGCAGGTGGATCGAATTCGCCGAAAGCAACGGCGGATCCCTGCCCGATTTTCCACTGCCACTCGGCGACCAGTCGATTCCGTGTGGCGGCGATATCCACGTGGAAAAGCTGTTGGGCCAGGAAGACACGGCGAAATTCGAAGCCATCTGCCAGCGGGCGGGTGCTCGGTTCAGCGGCGGTCTGTTTGCCTGCGCGGCGCTGGCTCAATACGAGTTGACCGGCGCGGAAATCTACCACGGAATGACGCCGATCGATAAGCGCAGTAGCCCGGAAGAATACATGACGGTGGGCTGGTTCACCGGCCAGGTTCCATTCACCGTTCCGGTCGACCCGAACTCGTTCGAAGAAACTGCGCGTGCCACTCAGGCGTCCTTCGACGAGAATTTGGATCTCGCGAATGTGCCATTTGACCGAGTATTGGAGTTGGCACCTTGGCTGCGGAGGGCTTCACCGCAGTTCACCATGATGAACTACATGGACGCGGGTCTTCCTCCCCTTTCCGCCGTCGTTGCTACCGCATTGACCGGGGTAAATGCCACTGCCTACAACGATGGCAGGAGCCCGGCCTATATGTACATGACGGTGTTCCGCCTTTTTGATGAGATTTCGCTGATGATTTTCTTCCCGAACAATCCGGTTGCCCGGGAGTCCATCACCCGCTACGCAGAGACGATGGCCTCTGTGTTCGGCCGGGTCGCCGCGGGCACCTACGCGGAGGCACCAGTTCGGGTATCCAGGTAAAAATCGGAGCTCTTCATTCCCCCGCCAGGGAGTGGCCGGTGCCGCGGAGCCAGTGCTCCGCGGCATCGGATTGAAAGGCTGAAGTTCGCCGATGAAATTCGTCCTGGCAACACACGGAACTCGCGGCGACATCGAACCTTGCGCATCGGTCGGCATTGAGTTGCTGCGCCGGGGGCACGACGTGCGGATGGCGGTCCCGCCCAACATGATTGGGTTCGTCGAGGCGGCGGGGCTCTCCGCCGTCGCTTACGGGCCGGACACCGACCAACAGATAGTCGCCGTCGCCGACTTCATGCACAACGCCCTCAAGATCCAGAACCCGGTCAACGTGGTGCGCGCCCTCAAGGAGCTGTACGTCGAGGGCTGGGCGGAGATGAGCCGCACGCTTGTCGCCCTGGCCTACGGTGCCGACCTGCTCATGACTGGCCAGACGTACCACGGCGTGGTTGCCAATGTCGCTGAGTACTTCGACGTTCCGGTGGCGGGGCTGCATCACTTCCCGGTGCAACCCAACGGTCAGATCGGGCTTCCGTTTTTTCCGGCGCCGGCGCCGGTGGTTCGCGCCACGCTGACGGCGGCCTGGAAGCTCTATGCGCAGATAACCAAGGCGGAGGAGCGCACGCAACGCCGTGAGCTGGGCTTACCAAAGGCCACGGTATCGGCGCGCGAACGGATGATCCAAGGTGGCTCGCTGGAGATCCAGGCTTACGACGTGGCGTGCTTCCCAGGACTCGCGGAGGAATGGAACGGGCTGGGTCGTTCAGGGCGCTCCCGACCCTTTGTTGGCGCGTTGACGCTGGAACTGGGGGCCGACACTGACGATGACGTCGCGTCGTGGATCGCCTCTGGAAAGCCGCCGATCTACTTCGGGTTTGGCAGCACGCCCGTGCAATCTCCGGCCGAAACAGTGTCCATGATCGCCGCGGCGTGCGCTGAGCTGGGCGAACGTGCGTTGATTTATTCTGCCGACGGTTCCGACTCCGCACGGCACGGCACTTCTGTGAAGCTTGTCGGTCAGGTCAACTACACAACGATCCTGCCGACGTGCCGCGCAGCCGTCCATCACGGTGGCGCGGGCACCATCGCCGCCGGGTTGCGGGCCGGATTGCCCACATTGGTCCTCTGGGACGTGGCCGATCAACCCATCTGGGGAGCCCAGATGAAAAGCCTGAAGGTCGGGTCGGCGCGCCGCCTCACCAGGGTGACCCGAAAATCGCTGGTCAGGGACCTTCGCTCCATCCTTTCGAAAGAATATGCGACGCGGGCCCGGGAGATCGCACCCCGGATGACCAGACCCGCGGATGCGGCCGCCAGCGCAGCCGATCTGCTGGAACAGACCGCGCGCGTCGGCGTCTCAGGTGGTCGGTAGGCCTTTCTAGTCAGGTGGGTGGTCAGCCGGGCAGCCGTTTACTAAACCCGCGTCGAACTGTGCCAGCCGGCGGAATGATTTACGGAAGTGTTAAATCACTCATCCCGCATTTCCGCTACGAAATACGCCGCCGCATAGTAGCGTCCAAAAGGTGTGGCCTTACGTGCTGATGGTGGGTGTCGGGGTGTTCATGGACCCCACGCGGCTGGGGCTCGCCGCCATCCTGATGTCACGGCGGCAAGCCGTCCGTAGTCTGCTCGCTTTCTGGCTGGGCGGCATGCTTGCCGGTATCAGTGTGGGCATAGTCGTCCTCGTACTTTTTCACGATGTCGCTCTCGTAGCCATCCAGAACATGGTGGCCTCGATGAACGAGGTGAGGTCTGCGGTCGGCTTCTCAGGTGGTCGCCTTCAAATTGCCTTCGGCATGCTTGCGCTGGTTGGCCTTGCGGTCCTGGTGGCCCGTCAGCGTGCACGAGCCGAGGCTCCGATAGCAGTCGGGAGCGGCGGTGTGCCAGGTCTGGCGCCGCAGCCGTCCAAGTCGTCCTTCGCCGCCCGAATGGGGCAGTTGACTGTGCGCATGGTGGAATCCGGGGGACATTGGCCAGCCTTTATTGTGGGCCTGGGATCGACAGTTCCCCCCATCGAGGGACCAGTAGCGCTCACTGTGATCATGGCCTCGAAGAACGAACTTGGGACCCAGTTCAGCGCCTTCGTTGTGTTCACTCTGATGATGCTGCTGTTTGTCGAGATTCCGCTACTCAGCTACTGGGCGGCACCCCAGCGCACCGAAGCGGCCATGCTCCGTCTGAACACCTGGATACATGGCCACCGGCCGCAGATCGTGCAGGCTACGCTCGCCCTGGCGGGGGTCGTATTTGTGGTGCAGGGCGTGGGTAGGCTCTAAGCCCGGCGCGAACAGCGCGATAAAGCCGAATTCAGGCCAGTTTCGACCGCTGTGTCCGCATCGGTTCGCTGACAGACGGGAAGGGTAGCTGTGCGGGCGTGGTATCGGTGAGTGCCGACGACGCCGACGAAAAGGCGGTGATCCCAGCAGTTTCGGTGTGCGTTCCGATGTACAACAACAGTGCGACCATCGAGCGTTGCCTACGCAGCATCTTGGAGCAGGATGGCGTCGACTTCGAAATTCTGGTAGTTGACGACGATTCGCCAGACGGTTGCGCCGCGATTGCCGCGGCGTTGCTCAGACCCGGAGATCGGCTGATCAGCAACGAAACTCGACTCGGCCTCTGCGGAAACCACAACGAATGCCTACAACAGGCGCGTGGCCGTTGCGTCCAGTTCGTGCACGGCGACGACTGGCTGCTCCCAGGGGCTCTGCGAACGCTCGCCGCGTGTTTCGATGACCCCACTGTCGGAATGGCTTTCGCGCCTCGGCGGGTGATAAACGACAAGAACGTCCCGCTGAATCGGCGCCTCGGCCCAGCGCACATCTGGTTTCCGCGGCTCCGCAGAGGCTACAACCGTGGGCCGAATTTAGTGGCACAGATGATGCTTCAGGCCGGGGGCGCCAATTGGATCGGGGAACCAACCTGCGTCATGTTTCGGCGCCAGCTGGCACTGGATGCGGGAGGCCTTCGCAACGACATCTATCAACTCGTCGATCTGGATTTCTGGCTCCGTTTGATGCTGCGATCCGCGGTCTGTTTTGTGCCACGCAAACTTTCGGTCCGCACCCACACGGCGGGTAACACGACGTCACATAATATGACCACCCGCCGCAACTGGCTCGACCACCTACGCGTCCTCGCCTGGCTCATCGTCGATCCCGCGGCACCGCCAGTGGTACGCAACACTGCCAGGATGTGGTGGTTCCTCATCTGGCTGAAGACGTACTTGGTCGTCGTGCTGCTAGGACCAGAGCGGCGGTCACGCCTGAAAACCCTTGCTGACGCGCGCGTTACCGAGCTCGCCCACGCGCGGCAGTTGGCCGTTGCGCTCCCCTTGACCTGGGCAGAGCCGCCTGATCAATCCCTGACGAAGCAGTAGAGCCGGTAAGCAATCCCTCCGTCGCGGCGAAGGTCCCGGTCCATCAGGCCCGTGGCGTAACGAACCGCGCGGGCCAATATCGGCGACACACGACGACTGAGCAGCTCGTGCGAGCGCTGCGTGTTTGCCTCGAGCCCGCGTTTGGCCTCGTCCACGATGCTCCGTTGCGAAACCTGTCGCAGCGGGGCCATGGCCAGGACTTCGTCCCACCATTCGGCGGCTTGTGGCCGGCGGTTATCGGTGTACAGGAAATGTCCTCCGGGGCGCAGCACACGTACCACTTCTTCGAGAAAACGGCCAATGTCGGGATACTGGTGCGAAGCTTCGACATTGATCACCGCATCGAATGATTGATCGGGAAAAGGCAAGTTCTGGGCGTCGCCCTGCACGAAATCCAGGCCAGGCACATCGTGGCTCTTTTGGCACTTTTCGATGCTCGCCGGGTTCAAATCAAGTCCGGTGTACGAGGCGGGTCCCAGAGTGCGGGTGATGTAGGAGGCTCCCCCTCCGGCTCCGCAACTCACCTCCAGCACCTTTTTTCCGGTGAGATCCACTTGGGAGGCGGTGACATGGTAGAGCTGAATGCAGTACCGGTTGGGCTCGTCGTAAGCCTCCAACGGCAGGGCCATCGGCGGATCTTCTTCGTAGCCGAAGTTGAAGAACACCACGTCATCGCCGACCTGGCGGGTGCCAAGGGGCAACAGATATCTCGTGGTGAGTTTCGCGACTAAGGGGTTGGATTGCATGCGGAATCTACGGAATGCGAAGGCCACGGGGAGAGTCTCCCATGAGCCGCTGACTCAACAGGGGTGAACAGTCCGCATTGATCGCGCGGCTTCGAGAGCACAACCACAGCTAACACTCAGATGGGCCGTCACGGCCCCGGTCACTACCTGGATGAGGTTTCCGCGACCGGCTGGTCACTCCCGAATTCCGGCACTGAACAGCAGATTCATCGACGACCACCCGGGGTCAATCGGCGGCGCAGATAAAAGGTCACAACCCGGTCACAGTTAACAGTCGCACGATCGTAACGGCACGCGACTCAGGGCTTGATTGTAGGGTGGGTTGGGTGTCAAGGGAGATTGGCGCAGGTGAGGCTGCCGCACCTGGGGGATTCTTCGACCGCATCGGCAATTTCGTCGTGCGGCGGCCGTTGGTCGTCATCGCGTCTTGGGTCCTCCTTGCCGGTGTGCTGGCACTGCTATTTCCGCCCCTGCCGGCACAAACCACAAAGCATGCGCAAAAGCCCTTCCCGGACGACGCCCCGACGATGATCACCGCCCAGGCGATGGCCAAGGCATTCGACAGCCCGGGAGGAGGAGCTCCGGCAGGAGGAGGAGGAGGAGGAGGAGGAGGAGGAGGAGGAGGAGCTCCAGCAGCAGCAGCAGGAGGAGGAGGGGGAGGGAGCGCCCTCGCTCTGATCATCTTGACCGATGAGAAGGGCATTACACCCGCCGACGAGGACACCTACCGCAAGCTCGTCGAGAAACTGCACGAAGACACCCAGGACAAACTAGGGGTGCAGGACTTCATCAGTACACCGCCCATGCGTGAGGTATTAGCGAGCAAGGACGGCAAGGCGTTCAACTTGCCGGTCACCATTCCCGGCGAGCCCACGGCGCCAGCGACACTTGCGACGTTCAAACGGATCGGTGCGATCGCTAGACAGGTCACCGCGGGAACGACACTGACCGCCTACCCCAGCGGTCCGGTGGCCACTGTCTCCGACCTCACCGACGTCGGCTTCGAAGACATGGACACTATAACGATCGGCACTATTTTCGCTGTGCTGCTCATTCTGTTTGTCATCTACCGCAATGTGGTCACCATGGTGGTGCCGTTGCTCCTGATCGCTGCATGCATAGGGACCTCGCAGGGCGTCTTATCCGGGCTGGCCGAGCTGGGCTTGCCGGTGAATATGCAGACCATTGTGTTGATGAGTGCGGTCATGATCGGGGCCGGAACGGATTACGCGGTCTTTTTGATCAGCCGTTACCACGACTATGTGAAGCACGGCGAGAATTCCGATGCAGCGGTAAAGGCCGCGTTGATGTCGATCGGCAAAGTAATTGCCGCATCGGCGGCCACCGTCTCGATCACGTTCGTAGCGATGGTCTTTACCGAGTTGCAAGTGTTCTCAGAAGTCGGTCCGGCAATTTCCGTCTCGGTTATCGTGTCCTTCCTGGCTGCTATCACCCTGCTGCCCGCCATCCTCGTGCTCACCGGGCGACGTGGCTGGATCAAGCCACGCCGCGACCTGACGACGACCTTTTGGCGACGCACCGGAACACGCATTGTGCGGCGGCCACGGATCCACCTGGTTGCAAGCCTGATCGTGCTGTTCGCTTTGGCAGCTTGCTCGACCATGGTGCGGTTCAACTACGACGACCTCAAGTCGTTGCCGGACGACGCCGACAGCTCCAAGGGATACGACGCGATGGATCGGCATTTCCCGAAGAACTCGATGACTCCGTTGGTGCTGTTCATCCAGTCCTCGCACGACTTGCGGACGCCCAACGCCCTGGCCGACCTCGAGCAGATAGCCGGCAGGGTAAGCCAACTGCCCAATATCACCATGGTGCGCGGCCTGACCCGGCCCACTGGCGAACCGCTGGAACAGACCAAGGTGTCCTTCCAAGCCGGTGAAGTCGGCAGCAAGCTCGACGAAGCCGCTAGCCAGATCCAGAACCACGGAGGCGATCTGGACAAGCTGGTCAACGGTTCCAACCAATTGGCTGACGCCCTGGCGCAGATCCGAGATCAAGTCACGGGGGCAGTTTCCAGCCTCAGCGGGGTCGTCTCGGCCCTGACGATGATGGAGCAACTGATGGGTGGCGACGCCTTGATCGGCACCCTCGAACAAGCGGGCCAGCTGACTGGGCGGATGAAGACACTCGGCGACAATCTGAATGCGTCCACCGTCGATGCGCAAAACATCGCCGGGTGGGCCTCCCCGATGGTGCGGGCGCTGAATAACAGCCCGGACTGCAACGCCGATCCCGGTTGCGTGAGTTCGCGGGCCGGGTTGGCGTCGCTGGTTCAAGCCGACAACGACGGAACCCTGAACTCGATGAAGGGTCTGGCTCGCAACATGCAGGCGACCGGAGGGGCGCAAACGGTCGGGCAGACACTGACCAAGGTTCAGGAGTCACTGAACCAGGCCGTCACCGTCCTCACGACCATCAAGGGACTTCAGTCCGATATGGACGCGCTGCAACAAGGGTCCGGCGCCCTTGCCGACGGCAGCAAGGCCATCGCCGCCGGCGTGACATTGCTGGTCGATCAGACCAAGAAAATAGGCGCCGGACTCGGCGAGGCTTCGTCATTCCTGCTGGGAATGAAGCACGACGCCGAGGCCCCGGCGATGGCCGGCTTCAATGTTCCGCCGCAGATCATGACAAAGGACGAATTCAAGAAGGGCTCCCAGATTTTCATCTCGCCGGACGGGCACGCGGCGCGTTACCTCGTCCAGAGCGCGATCGATCCGTTCACCACCGAAGCCATGGATCAGATCGATAGCATCGTTCATGCCGCAAGATCGGCGCTACCGAACACCGAACTGTCGGACGCCAAGATAGCGGTGGCGGGAGTTCCGAGCGGGCTCAAAGATACGCGTGACTATTACGACAACGACATCAATTTCATTATCTTCGCAACCATCATCATTGTGTTTCTGATTCTGGTCGTGCTATTGCGTGCCCTTATTGCGCCGATATATCTCATCGCTTCGGTGCTGCTTTCGTACATGTCAGCGCTGGGCGTCGGCGTTATCTTGTTTCAAGGACTGCTCGGCAAAGAGCTGCACTGGAGCCTTCCCGGACTCTCGTTCATCTTGCTGGTCGCCGTCGGCGCCGACTACAACATGCTGCTCATCTCCCGTATCCGCGACGAGTCACCGCACGGTGTGCGCGTGGGTGTCATTCGCACCGTGGGTTCGACCGGGGGCGTGATCACGTCGGCTGGGCTCATTTTTGCCGCTTCGATGTTCGGCCTGATGACCGCCAGCATCTACACGATGGCCGAAGCCGGGTTCATCATCGGATTCGGCATTCTGATCGACACGTTCATCGTGCGCACCATTACGGTGCCGGCTTTGGCCTCGATGATCGGCCAAAAGAACTGGTGGCCCTCACAGCTCGGCAAGAGCATGTCCGAGATGAGCGCGGCTAACGCCGCCAAGCAGCGGCAACGGGTGCGCTTGTCCGGCGAGCTGACCCGCCTGAAAATCGTTCCCAGCCGCAGGAGCCAGACGCCCCCAGCGGCGACCGGCGCCGGCAAAAGCGGGCACAAGGCGAGGGCAAGCCGCGAAGCATCAGTCGAGTACCTGACTTCCCACTCGCTGCCCCTGTTCGACCTCAGTGGGGTTGCACATCGGCTGACGGACGACCTCCGGAAATCGAGGCCGGTTGCGCCATCGACCAACGCGCAACGGCAACGGCAAGAACCCGGCTGACCGCTACCTCGGCGGCTCGCTGCCGCTCTTCGGCTCCGACGTACTCTCCTATCGGCTGGCTAAGATGCCAGCCATCATCAACGAAAAGAGCAAAGTCCGCCCAAAGAGCGCGAACCGCAGCAACGATGACGACCACCCCGAGGGCGATGACGGTGTCGATGTCGGTGACGAGCAGTCAACCAACCAATATGAAGACCACTACGAACACGCACTTCCCGTTTTCGGCGTCACGGGCTTGTCGCATGAGCCGGCCAACGGCAACGGCAAAACCACTGACAGCGCTACGGATTCGGCAGAGGGTCAGCTGGAGGATGATCATGACCTTGGCCACTCGCTCCCACTGTTCGGCCTCTAACGTCCGTCAACCCTGGACGAGCGCGCGATCGACAAGCGCCGCCATTGCCGGAGCCAGCAGCCGGGAGTATTCGATCGTCAGGTGACCCGCGTCGACGTAAACCAGTGTGTTGCCGACGATGACCGGACACCGGTTCGCAGTGCATAACAGGTCTCTGAGTTCGACGTACTGTCCCCCGCCAGCTTTGACGGCGGCGGATTCAGCCGCGATGCCCGGTCGGTTGAAAGCGAACGACATGGGCGGCGAGCAAGCCGTCGCGTCGTCGAGGTGCTCGGACAGGCAGCCCGGCACCGATGTGTTCAGCGCCGGGAGCGGCCCGAGTACCAGCACCTTGGCACCGGTGCCGCGCAGCTGCTGCACGAGGCGGGTCAGGCTGTTGATCCAGGCCGGGTCATAAGACGAGAAACCTGACAGAAAACCGTTGCTGTGGGTGGCAAGGTACCCCCGAAACACGCTCACCACCACCACCTTCGGGTGCTCAGCGCGTAACCGGTCCATGACCTGAGCGCGCCATTGCTCGCAATGTTCAAGGTATTCAACGATCGAAGTGACGTAGCGGTTGGCGACGGGCAAGTCCATCATGGGGCAGGCTGCCTTGGCCATGGTTTCGATTCGCCAAGGCCGTTGCTTGCCGACCTGCTGGAACGCCGGAATCCACATGGAGGAATGCGAGTCGCCGACCACGGCCACCGTCGTCTTCGAGGCGGTGTCGCCCGTCGCGCACTCGGGCACTCCGGCTTGGAACGGCAGCCGCAGGCAGCCGTCGAACATCATGGCCGGAATCTCGGCCGCCGCATCGGCAAGGGACGGGTTCAGGTTCGACGGCACGGCTTTCAGCTCGGCAGATGATGCGACCGCCGCCTGGTACTGCGCGAACACGAACTGCACCGCCGCGTCGTAGGCCGCGACGTTGTCGCCCGTCGGGACGGGCCCCGGAATGATGGTGAACGCAGCAGCCTGCGCGCCGCGCCCCACCGCGACAGGCACGGGCATCGATGAAACCCACATCAGCAGCACCGCACCCAACGCGGCCGCCACCGCCGAGGCGACGCCGCCAACCGCCAGACTGGCCCCCGGAGACCGGCGCAGCGGGGCCGCGTATCGCAGCGGGTTCTCCAGGAAACGCAGCGTGATCATCCCCAGGGCGCCGGAGACGAGGACCGCCGCCACCAACCTGCCGAACAGCCCCAGCGGGTGGCCCACGATCACCGGGGCCAACACCAGCACCGGCCAGTGCCACAGGTACCACGAGTAGGACAACCGCCCGATCCACCGCATCGGCGACCACGCCAGTATGCGCCCGCAACCCTGCGACGGTGTTGCACAGCCGGCGCCGATCACGAGCGCGGTGCCCAAGATTGGGACCAGCGCGGCGTTACCCGGATAGGGCGTGTCCGGAGTGAAAGAGGTGCAGGCCAGCAGTATCACGGCCATCCCGATCCACCCCGTGAGCACCGCGGCCCGCGCCGGAAGCCGGCGCCAGAGGTCGGCTGTCAGGGCCACTAGTGCGCCGCCGGCCAACTGCCAAGCACGGGTGGGCAGCGAGAAATACGCCACCAGGGGCATCACGTAGGTGATCGCCAGGGACAGCGCGAACGAGGTGACACCGATCACCACGACGAGCACCAGATACGGGGTCTTCGACAGGGGCGCATCTGTTTTGGCGCGCTGACGCATCCGCCGGAGGAGCCACGCCGTACCGATGATCATGGGCGGCCACAGCAGATAGAACTGTTCCTCCACGCCCAAAGTCCAGTAGTGCTGGAACGGAGAGGGCACGCCGCCGGCGAAATAGTCGACCTGTTGGGAAATGAACCAGTAGTTCGGGACGTACAACGCGCAAGCGATGCCGTCCTTGATGGCGCCTTGGGCCTGCAGCTGGGGCAACAGGAACGCCGAGGCGATCATCGTTACGACGCCTACCGTGGCGGCTACCGGCAACAGGCGGCGGGCCCGCCCGCCAAAGAATTTGCGCAGCGCGAGGGTGCCGGTGGTACTCACTTCGCGCCAAAGCGCTCCGGTGATGACGAAACCCGAGATGAAGAAGAAGATGTCCGGGCCGACGAACCCACCACTGACACCGGGCATGCTGGTGTGAAAGCCGAGAATGGCCAACAACGTGAAGCCACGCAAGCCCTCGATATCCGGGCGGAAGTCCCTCGGTACCGGGCGTTGACCGCGCGCCTCCTTGGTAGCGCTGACGCTGTCGGCCTGCACGGTCACCTACTTGGTAAAAGGACGCGTTCTTCGGACAGCGGAATTATTGCATTCGGCGGCATCGAAAGAGGTAGTTTCCGCCGTTCGATGCGGTCGCGGCGACTTAGGCGTCTAACCGGGCGAACTCGTGTTGCTGATAAAGCTCGACGCACTGCGCCCGTCTGATTTTGCCGCTTGTGGTGATGGGGATCGAACCTTGTGGTACCAGGACCAGATCCGCGACGCTCAGCCCGTGCGACTTCGAAATCGCAGAAGTGACTTCACGTTTGACGAGGCTCAATCTTTCCGTGACTTCTTCGTCGGAGCCGTCTCGTTTCTTGAGCTCGATTATCGCGACCAGCCTTTCAACACCGTTGTCCGGGACCGCTATCGCCGCGCAACGCCCCGCAGTGACCTCCTGGATCGTCGCCTCGATGTCGTCGGGAGAGTGGTTGCGCCCATAGACAATCAGAAGATCCTTGATACGGCCGATGATGAATAGCTCGCGCTCGGAGAAGAAGCCCGAATCCCCGGTTCGCAACCAGGGACCTTCGGGTGTCCCTTCCGACGGATCGACGATCTTTCCGCCGAACGTCCACTCAGTCTCTTCAGGTTTGTTCCAATAGGAGTCAGCGACATTGTCGCCGTGCACCCAAATCTCGCCGACCGTTCCCTCCGGGCACTCGCGACCCGTATCGGGATCGACAACGCGTAGTCAGCACGGACTCCGCGGCACCATAACTGACGAGCGGTGTGCCGGATCCGATTGCGCATCGGATCGCTTGGCCGCGCGGGCAGTTGCTCGGATTCGAAGTAACCAATTTCGGGTGGCTCACCCACATCCCGCGCCGCGATGTATACCGTCGCTTCAGCCATGCCATATGCGGGACGTATCGCACTGGCGGCAAGGTTGAAGGGGGCGAACCGGTCGGCGAATCGCTTGAGGGTCACGGGCTGCACTCGTTCGCTACCGTTGAGGATGGTGTGCACACGCCCAAGGTCAAACCCGGCCATGTCGTCGTCCGATACCTTGCGTGCCGCCACCTCGAACGCGAAGTTCGGTCCCGCCGAGATCGGCTGACCGTTGGTCGCCATCAGGTGCAGCCAGCGAGCCGGTCGCTGCAGAAAGCCGATCGGACTTGCGACCACAGTGGGTATGCCCGCGAGAATAGGCATAATGATTCCCAGCAGCAGACCCATATCGTGGTAAAGCGGCAACCAGCTCACCGCGGTGAAGTCCGGCGGGCCAACCCCGCCCTCGAGCGCAAACAGGTCGGTCATCGCCTGCTCGAAATTGGCGAAGACATTCTTGTTCGAGACCCTGACACCGGCAGGCGCCCGGGTGGACCCGGAGGTGTACTGCAGATATACGAAATCCGAGCTGTCATCGCCCGCGCCTTTGATGCCGGGACGGCCCGATCTGGGCCGAGCATCGAGGTCCAGCGTATCGAGTTCGACGATTGCCGGCGCGGATCCGCTCCCCTGCGGCTGCGCATATTCGGCAACAGTGTCGACGACGGTGGAGGTAGTGAGGATGACACTGGGCGACGTGTCGGCCAGCACCGAAGTAGTGCGCTCGTCGTGGGCGCCGCCGACCGGAACCGACAGCGGTACCGCCACAAGTCCGGCCTGCAGGGCGCCGAGAAAGGCGACGATGTAGTCAAGTCCCTGAGGCGCGAGTATTAATGCACGGTCACCGGGTTCCCCGGCGAGTCTGAGCTGTGCGCCAAGGTTCACCGCACGCCTATGCAGTTGCGACCACGTTAGGGTTATTGGAACGCCGTCCCAATCCTGCTCATAATCAATATATGTGAATGCGGCATCGTTCGGCTGAAGGCTAGCGCGTTCGCGCAGCACTATAGGAAGTGATGACTGAACCACGGACAACAGATTACCTTCGTCGGGAGAATTTTTCGGTGGGACCGGCAAAATGCGACGGTACCAATCCACCGTGAGCTCAGAAGCCGGACGGAAGCCACTGCGGCAAACGTGCCGCAACACTCGTCTCGTCCCAGCACGAACCACTGCGCACCGCGTCGCGAATGAACTACCGTGGCAGCAGTGGACAATCGACTTGCACACATGGATCAGGCGTCGTATCTCGGTGCGCGGGCGCTTGGCTATGGGGCGACGATTCAGTTCAACTGGATATACAACCGCGCCATAAACATTGACGGGTTGCGTCGTTTCCACCGCTATCTCGGGTATGGGTTGTTGGGACGACGGATCGAACGGTCTCCCCTGCCTTTCGCGAGGGATCGGTGGGTCTACTGCCCGGGGTGCAAGGACGTCGAGATCGTCGCAACCCCCCGTCCGCGCAGCGACCTAATTGCCTGGACCAACGAGCGCGCGCGCCTGCCGCTCGACCCCGAATACGGACCCAGCTGGCACCTTGCGGCGCTGCCGCTCGAGGACGGCGGGACGGTGGTTAGCCTCGCGGCGTCGCACACGGTCATCGACGGGCTTGGAATCATCCAGGCCATGGCCGATGCCGCCAACGGGCAGGCTCCCTACCTGGGCTATCCGCGTCCCGGTTCGCGGACCCGCAGGCAGGCTCTGCTTCAGGATGCCCGGGAAACCATCGCGTCGCTGCCGGAGCTGACGCGAGCTGCGGTAGCGACGGCGAGCTTCGCCCGAATGCGTCGCGATGGCGTCGCCGCATCATTGGCATCCGCACCATCGCGCCCACGGGCTGCGCGCGACGAACAGACCGTGGTGGTACCTTCCGTGAACGTTTTCGCCGACCTGACGGAATGGGATGCGTGCGCGAGAAGCCTTGGCGGAAATGGCAACACGCTGCTTGCCGGGTTCGCATCCCGACTCGGGGTGCGGATGGGGCGAGTTTGTGACGACGGAACCGTCACCCTGTCCCTTCCGCTCAGCGTACGCACCGAAAACGACACTCGCGGCAACGCATTGGTGTTTCCCAGCGTTGCTGTCGATCCGACACGCCTGTCATCGGACCTCGGGGAGGTCCGGGTCAAGTTCAAGCAAGCGGTTGCGGACGTGACGGAGACCACCGACAGGGTAGTGGCGCCGCTGCCGCTGGCGTCGATCACTCCGAAATGGTTGGCGCGCAGGGCGGCGGGAATACAACTCGGTGCGGCCGGCTATCCGGTCGGCTGCTCCAATGTCGGTGATATGGCGCCGGCGTCTAACCGCCCGGATGGCACCGACGCCGACTATATGTGCGGGCGCCTGGTCGAGCCCGGTGTGACCAAACGAACCCTCGAACGTGTCGGTGGCCAGCTGTTCGTGGCTTCGGGGCGAGTGCACGGGAAGGTCGTCTTCTCCATCACCGCATACCAGCCCGGCCTGGCAAATACCCAAGAAGCACTGCGCGAGCTGATATTGCGCACGCTCGACGAATTCGGAGTGGGTGCTGAGATTCATGGCTAAACGGAGTGGGCAGCGCGTTGTAGCCGCCGCACAACAAGGGAGTCCAATGTGACCGAAAAGTCCGCAGCGGACTCGCCCAAGGTGAGCGTTGTGTCGACCACTTACAATCAGGAGGCCTACGTCCGCGAAACTTTCGACGCATTCGTCGCCCAGCGGACCGACTTTCCCGTTGAAATTATCGTCGCCGACGACGCCTCGACCGATAGCACGCCAGAAATAATCCGGGAATACGCCGAACGCCACCCACATTTGTTCCGGCCGATCTTCAGGTCCGAGAATCTCGGCCTCCACGCGAACCTCATCCACGCCCTGTCAGAGGCTCGCGGCGATTACGTCGCATTGTGCGAAGGGGATGATTACTGGACCGATCCGCTGAAGCTGACCAAACAGGTAGCGCTCCTCGATCGGTGTCCGGAGACGGCCGTGTGCTTCCATCCCGTACGAGTCGTCTGGGAAGACGGCCGGATAGGCGACTCGGAGTTCCCGCCGGCCGACTGGCGCCGCCACCTGAGCGTGGACTGGCTGCTAAGGCGGAACTTCATACAGACCAACTCAGTGATGTACCGCCGCCTCGCGCGCTACGACGATATCCCGGCCGACGTCATGCCGCTGGACTGGTATCTGCACGTGCGGCACGCAGTCCACGGCGACGTCGCGATGCTGCAGGAGACGATGTCGGTCTACCGCCGCCACACGGAGGGTATGTGGTACGACAAGATCATCGACCCAGCAAAGTTCTGGGTGACGCAAGGTCTCGGGCATGCAACAACGTTCAACGCGATGCTCGACCTATTCCCCGACGACCCCGTGCGCGAGAAAATCATCGCCGAACAGGCCGACGATGTCCTCCGCAATATCGCCAAGGTCCCGGGCCCAGAGGGACGCGCCGCTCTCCTGGAGACCGTCGTGCAGCACCCCCGGTTAGCGGTGCTGGCACTTGAAAAGCGGTATGCGACGCCCTGGCAACGCCTCAAGGCCATGTGGCGCAAGTTCGCCGCCGATTCGCTGAGTTGGCGGGGGTTAAGGGAAGTTTCCGCCGTCGGGCTCGAACGTCTGAAGGGAAAGTAGCGTGTGGCCGCAACGCGATGGGCGTAGGGACCCCCTGGTCGCCTATGTTGGCTGGCACCGCAAGGGCAACCTTGGGGATGATGCAATCTATGACGCAGTCCGGTCGCAGCTTCCTGGGGTTACCTTCATCGATCTGCCGAATTCTAACTGGGAGAATTTCCGTTCGGCGGTAACAGGTTTGAATCGCTCGCTGCGGCACAGCTCTCAAGTGGTGGGAGGCGGCACGATCGTTGGGAGGGCCCCGTGGAGGCCGTTGATCAACCGGGGCTTGGCGCTAACAAGGAATGGCGAGAGCTGCGCGATTGGTGTTGGCGTTGAAGACCCGGTGTTCGTCGGACGCAATAGCGGTTCGGGCCAAGGTGAGCTACAACGATGGGCTCCAATACTTTCAGAGTTCCGTACGGTATCCGTGCGGGGACCACGAAGTGCGGAACTCCTGTCCGACATCGGGCTGAGTGTGGAGGTATCCGGCGACCCGGCACTTCTGCTCCCGAGGCCCGACGTGAGTCCAGAAGAAGGCCTAATAGGGGTGAATCTTGGTTTCGGCGATGATCTTTGGGGACATGATCCAGCGAGGTTGGCTGAAGAGATGTCGGTGGCCATAAAGCAACTGTCATCGCAGGGGTACCGGTTCGTGGGGATATTGATGAATCCGGAAGACAGACAATGGACGGAAAGCGCGCTCAGCGGTATTGCCGCAGACATACTACTTCCTGTCGACGCCACTGGCGCAGCGCGAGAGCTGGCTCGCTGTTCTGTGGCCGTAGTCAGCCGGCTACACGCGGGGATCTTGGCGTCCCTGTCCGACACACCTGTCATTTCGCTTGAGTATCAACCGAAATGCAGAGACTTCGCGCTCTCCATCGATGATGAACGATCGCTCATCCGGACGGACGAAGTGAGCGGTTTCGTGCTAGTCGACCGCGTTGCGGAAGCGCTCGCCGACTCAGCGAATATCAGGGTCAAGACGCATGCCGCCGTCGCAGGCCTTCGGCAACGGCTCCAGGCTGAATACTCTGCTCTCGGTCAGCAATTGGACGTCGGTGTCGCATGAGGCCACCCAACCACGCCCCCACTACGGACCGGCGTGGCACCACGACCGGGATGCCAGCCTTCTGGAACGCAAATGACAGGTATCGTGAACGGCCACCGATCGGTGCACCAGATCAACGGGGTGATGACATGTCAGTAAGCCGGGATCCCGCCCCATGTTGAGGGTAATCACCACCGCTCTGAAAAAGACTGATCGGAAGCGCTGGACGGACCCGCGCAGTTTCCACGCCGACTGGGAACCTCGGACCGAAAAAATCGCCGCTTTCATTCCGAAGAACACGCGTGTCATCGAGTTCGGGGCCGCCAACCGACTCCTCGAGCGCTACCTCGACCCATCGTGTACCTACACGCCCTCTGACATGGTCGATCGTGGGCCGGGAACGATCATCTGCGACCTTAACGACAGACCCCTTCCGGACCTTGGCGCAGACGTCTATGACGTTGCCGTCACGATCGGCGTGCTCGAATACATGCGTGATCTTCCTTCGGTACTCGATTGGTTGACGGGATATGTCGAAGTGTGCGTGCTGGCTTATGCCCCGGTAAAAGCCAGCCGCTATTCACCGCTCGCCGTCCTGGAGGCAGTTCGCCGCCTGCGGCACGGTTGGATGAATAACTATCGTGAAGAGGAGTTCCAGTCGCTTTTTCGCGAACGAGGCTTCGACCTGGTGCAGGCCGAAGACTGGGAAGCTCAACGCTTGCTCGTCTTTTCGCGGCGCCCCTGAGAGACAGCGAACTGTACCAATACTTCTGCGACGGCTAAATCCCGATCGTCACAAAGCCCGCATTCCCCAGGACCCCGGTCTCCCACTGATACAGCAGCGGGTACAGCGCCAGGTCAACCGCGATTGGCATGCCGACCGCATTGATGAGCCCCGCAACAGGCTGGCCGTTGATCGCCTGCAGAATGCCGTCGGAGAACAGGTTGATGTCGTAGGCCGGGACACTGAGCAGGGCAGCATTGAGAATATCCAAGCTCGGGTTGATAACGCCGTAGACCTTCGAAGCCCCAGTCGCCAGCGTGTTGAGAGAGTCGGCGATTGTGTTGAGGACGTTGGGGATTACTGCCGCAGGGTTCGTTGCGACAGCCGAGAAGGCCGTCATCGGGTTGGCCAAAGCGCTCGTCGTACTCACCGTCCCCGATGAGGGATCCAGCAGCGAGCTGAGTGAGCTGAACGACGGCAGCGACAGCGGGTGCGGTCCCGTACCGGTCAGATCGCCGATGAAGTTATGGATGCCGAGTTCGGTTCCGCTTGTCAGGAGCCCGGGAAGTTGTTGGAAGGCACTGAGTGGTGGCAATAATCCGGCCGGGGTGGGCACATTGGCCGGCCCAGTTGACCAGCCATACAGCGGATTGCCGTAGCCAAGGTTCACCAGATACGTCAGGTCTGGTTGGAGCAGGTCAGCGATCGCGTTCCCGAAGATCGGGATGGTGCCACGGATCGGGTCGACCAGCGGCAGATCGTTGGTGGGAATTATGTAATAGGAGGTCATGCCTCCCGACGTCGCCAACGGGATAGCGGAACTGACCTGGGTCGGTGTGAGAGTCGGATACGAGAAGTGCGTCTGGCTCTCGAACGCGTTGAAGTCCGACAGGAGATTGAGTGGGTAGCGCGGAAAGTCGGCAAACCCATCGTATTCCGCCGTGTAAATCGTGGTCGGGTACGCGTTGGAGGGCGTCGCGCCCGCGAAGTCCACCCCCAGAGCCGCGAAGTTCAGACCGGTAAAGCGTTCGAATATCCCGCCGTTCGGATTCATCAGGTCGCCGATCAGCAAGAAGTGCACGGCAGAACTTGGCACGCCTGCCGCTTGGAGACTCCGCATCTCGAGCGATGCGATGACGGCGCTTTGGGAGTATCCGAAAACGCCGACCGGAGTCCCGGCGGCTATGTACGGCTGGAGGGCGTTGTCCAGGATCTGTACGCCCTGGGACACCGACGCGGAGAGAGTGAGTTCGGTGGGAGCGCCCAACGGGTAGAACTGTTCAGGGGTATACAGCTTGGTCGGTATCGAGCCTTCCAATCCGGGAGTGATTTGGATGAAAAGGTTATTGACGGCGTTCTCAAAGCTGGTGGTCGGAAACGGATCGCCACTGCCGCCCATGACTAACGTCGTCCCGACCGCCGCCGGATTGGCCGCGATCGCCCGCAGGGCCCCGCTGGCGCTGGTGGATGTTCCGGTGCCGCTACCGATCAGCGGGTGTCCCAGCAGTAGCTCCGCGGGCGTATTCACCGCGTTCACCAGGTCTTGCTGGGCCGTCTGCAGCAGAGACGTGCCAGCCGCCTCAGCAGCGGTATACGCTCCCGCGGCTGCGTTCAGGGTCTGCACCAGCTGGTCGTGAAACACCGCCGCCTGCGCCCCGACACCCTGAAACTCGTTGGCATACTTGCCGAACAGCCCCGCGACTGCCGTCGACACCTCGTCCTCCGCGGCAGGCACCAGTCCGGTGGTCAGCGCCGCCGCCGCAGCGTTGGCCTCGCGGACAGTTGAACCGATGTTCGCCAAATCCGTGGCCGCAGCGGCCATTACCTCGGGGCCCACATTCACGAAAGACACCCGGCACCTCCCCCCAACCATCAGCCGCCACGTTTGCACTCCTGCGACCCCGAGCGGGAGTTGATTTTAGCCTGCCCTCGCCTGGGCACCCTGGCGTTTGGCCAAACACCGCCCTCAGGCAGTCGCTTCGAGAACCAGCGGCTCAACTCGGCGGACCGCAGCCGGGACCGCATCCGCATGCCGGTCTATTCCGGCCAGTTCAGCGTGGCTAGACTCCCCGGGCTCACAACGTGTGACCTGACGGAACCCGGCACCGGTCAACGCTCGGCGCAACGTGTCTTCGTCGTAGAGATTGATGTGACCGAATTCATGCATCACGAGGTTGATCGTGTGAACTGGACTGGTTTCTTCCGCACGTTGCGCGGGCGACCCGAACTTGCGGTTGAACCAGCGAATATATTCTTTGACGTCCGGATCGTCCGAGTCGGGCAACAACCGGATCACTTGCAGATTAGGCGTCGAGATCCGCAGTACCCCATCGGGCTGGAGCACTCGACGGGCCTCGCCCATCACGTGCAGCCCCGCTTCGTAGGGAACGTGTTCGATCATGTGTTCACAAGCGATGTAGCGAAATGACGCCGATGGCATGGGCCAGCGTTTGGTCACGTCGAGAACAACGGTCTCGCGCTTGAGCGGTGACATGTCGGTGCACAGCCAGCCGTCGATCAGGTCGGGGCCCGACCCGATGGAGAGCCGCCGCTTGTCGGCTGGTACCGCAGTCAAATAGCGTTCGATCTGTCGGGATCGACGCACCGGACCCGTGGCCTTGAGTGCGCTCCCATAGGCAAGGCGCAGATGCTGAAGTGCTGGGTCCAGTCGCTGCCTAATCGGTCCCGCCGTCGGTTGGTTCGGTGCATTGACCATGGATTTCTTTCAGCTCCACCCGGCTTTACGGGGACGTACCGGTAGCGTTTCTGGGACGGGCCCACCATAACCCGATGTCGGGGGCCCGGAAAAACTGACCCGACGTCAGATCGCTTGTTACCACCAGTCATTTGAGCGCCACGCTGCCTGTGGCTGAGCCTGCATTCACCGCGGGCGAGATCCGTCTTTATGTGTGTAGATAGATCGGCGCCATTCGGAAAGTACGGGACCCAATCAAGTCCATCAGGTCACCTTGGATCGTGCCGGCCGCCTACCCAAAACGGCTTCGTCCAGACGTCTATCAACTATGCTTTCGGCAGTCGATGAGGCCGTCTGCCTGCGCTTTGGGAGGGGAACACACTCGATGCTCGCGTTCATCACCACCCTGCGTCACCCACAGAACTCCGCAGACTACGGCCGCGTCGAAGCACAACTGCAAGACACTTTGGCGTCGCTCACCCGACAGTCATCCGATCGATACGTGGTGATCCTTGTCGGTAATCGCCGACCGGGATTCCCGCTGCCGGAGCGCACTGTCTTCGCCGAAGTCGACTTTCCACCTCCTTCGGACCGCAAAGGGCCACACACCGGCCCCGCGGCAGGTATCTGGGACAAAGGCACGAAGAACGCGATTGGGCTGGCCGCCGCGCGTAAGTTCGCGCCGGAGTATGTGATGTTCGCTGATGCCGACGACTTCGTCCACCGAAACCTTGCGGCGTTTGTTCATGCTCGCCCTGGCCGTCCCGGGTGGGCGATCGACCGAGGTTGGATGTACTCGCGCGCCAGAAACGCGTACAAGCTTCGGAGAAAGTTCTACAACATCTGCGGGACTTCTTTCATCGTGCCATTCGAGGCGTATGAGGTTCCTGCGGACCTGACCGTCTCCGCGACGCAGCGGGAGATCGCCGAGGCCTTCGGTGAGCGACTCGAACACGTGCTGGAACACGGGTGGGCCTTTGAGTGGTGGAGAAAACACGGGCGCGTCCTCGACGTGCTGCCGTTCCCAGGCGCCGTCTATCACGTCGAACACGGTGAAAACCACTGTGATAACGCCCTTTTCGGGCCAGCTCTGCCGTACCGCTCATTCCTTTACCGGGACTTCGGCATTCGCCCGTCAAAGGGGGCGGCTGCAACCCTGTGGACATCCATCGGACCCGCGGCACTCAAGCGGGATCGCAGACCTCCACTGCCGCAAGTTAAGTCGTATCTAGAAAACTATTCGCCCCCGGCAACCCGGCAGTCCGGTAATGATGGACGTTGAGCTGAAGCGCGGCATATTAGGGAATGTCATGAAACAGACGATCCGGCGCTATCGCGTTTGAATTAATATCCATTCGTTGTCCCACACCTGGCCCTCCTGTTGGGTGGTGCCGAGGTGGCTGGTGTAAGCAACTCGCCATAGCCCTTTCCCGATCTTGTCCTCGATGAGTTGGTCGAGATACCGCTGCTGCAACGTGTTGCCCTGGTTGTAGACCATCTCATGCAATCGGAGGGTCTTAAGCTGCCTCTGATAGAGGATCCATTTTGGCGGCGAACGATACAACTCGTCCATCAAGCCCTGAATGGTTTGCTTGCTCGTCGTATCGAAGAACGTCTGCACATAGCCATGCCAGGGCGGTATGGAACAGAAGTAGTTGCCGCCGGGGAACGGTAGCGACAACAACTCGTTGTCCGAACCGCCATCTCGTACCTTCTGGCACACCGACTGAACCATCTGTAGCAGATCTCTATCGATGATCATTGGACCGTAGTCGGGATGCCGGTACCAGGCGCGATCCGCGAACATTGGCTTCTCGCTGTAGGTTTGCCAGCGGAATGGTTCATCGTACCGCTTGGTGGCCGTGCCGAATATCAGCAGAATGGCCAACGCTGCCAGGACGTCGCGAGGCCACTGCGCCTTCAACTGCGGCCATTGCGCCTTCAGGCGAATGGGAGAACAGATTGCCAGAAGCACGATGAAGAGGCCCACGGCCTCATAAATGCTGTAATGCGTTCCGCCCGAAGACATCGAGCCCGAAGCCATCTGCCCGAGCGGTATTAAGAGCAGAATCTCTCGCCTGTCCCACCCATTCGCGCGTTTCGAGTCGAACAGCCAGAAAATGAATCTTCCTGCCACCCAAATGCCAAGCCCGTACGCCAGCACGACGAGGAGGGCAGCCAGGCCTGCCAACAACATGTTGTCCGTGAAAAGACCCATGCGATGGGCCGAAAACGCGACCACAGCGACCCCGCCGACAGCCAATCCAAGCTGCCACCATCCACGTCTCCGGCTGAGTGGGCGGACCACCAACACCAGTAGGAGCGCCGTTACGACGCCATGGATACACCTCGAAATGGCCCCACTATGGCCCAGCCATGTGACGGTATTCCAGACAAGCTGCAACGGTTGCGCCAATACAGTGCCGCCACCGCCCTTGATCCCTGCAGCCTTGAAAATCGAATACATGGCATAGTCGTGCAGGGAGTCCCCGGTCAGGTACACGACGAGCAGGACTGTCAAGCCGGTGGTCACACAGAACAGCAGCAGCGACAGCAGTTTCTTCATAGGAGCCAGGCACACGATAGCGAGGAAGACAGCAGCGAACAGCGCAGCTCCATCGTTGAGCCGGGTGGTCAGGGCCAGAGCGGAGAGCAGGCCAAGGATTGCCGCCAGTCCCAGGGTGCGACCACCGCTGGACGACGTTCTGATCGACAGAAGGACTACCGCCGAGTAGACCACAAAGCAATCGGCGAGCACGTGATAGTCGCCGAATACGATCGCGCCAAAGCCGATGGAGACGAAGAAGGAGCAGGCGAGCAGGATCGCCTTGCGCGCGTCGGAAAGGTTGGACTGCCGGACAAGCAGCAGAAGGGCCACGCAATACGCGACCAGATGTAGTACCGCCGGAATCTTTGAGACCAGCCATCCCTTGCCCAGCACGCCCATGAACGCACTGGTTTCGAGCACATACAACGGTTGCAGCGCCAGATGCATATCGGCGTAGAGGTGCATCCCGCTGTGCAGGAAGAAGCTATACCAAAACCAAACTCCGTCGCCTGCAGGCTCAATGTTGGCGGTCAAGGCCAATCCGAACAAAACGCAGAAGACAAAGGCAATGGTTTGGAAGCGGTTACTTCGGTTGATAATCCGGCCAAGACGCAGCCGTGGACGCACCGACTCCGTTGTGCTGTGCTGCATTTGCGGGCCGTCTATCTGGTCGAGATCTGGCCGAATGGGTTGGAGACCACTGACCCGCCGTCGTAGCCCAGCTTTTGGCGCGTCCCACTTCGGGACGTAGGCGGTGCGGACCCACCGCGCGAGATCCATGGCAACGAATGCTAACTACCAACGGGGCGCTCCGGGCGGTAACAGACAAATCAGAAACCGTCCGAAATGAACGCCTCGCGACTGCCGGCTGAAGATTTCGAGCAACTGATCACACTGGGACCGCAAGGGCTCCCAATTTGCCCATGCGCAGACCCCCGACACTCGCCGTCGGGTCAGCCTGTGTGCTGACCACCCGGAATCCCCCATCGGCAAGCAGCGCATGCAGAGATTGTGGCGAGTAGTAGTTAATGTGCTCGCTCTGTTTGACAGCCCCCAACCTTGGCACCGTACGGCCGAAGTTGCGCGCGACGCCGGCGGCGAAATCCGCGGCAATCCAGCTGCCACGGGTAGCCGAGACCCAGTCAAGGAAACGACGGTAGGGCGCGCGTGCGTGCCATGGGCGCACCTTGGGCCGGTCCAGTGGTACCTCGGCGTAGAACAATCCGTCGTCGGCGACAGCGGCTCGGATCTCCTTGACCAGCGCCGCGGGATCCACGAGGTGCTCGAGAAGGTGAGCCGCGATCACCAAATGCGGTCTGTCGGGAAGCCCCGCGAGTGACGAGGCGGCCTGCACGCCGTCGACCAAGTCCTTTCCCGAGACTTCGATCACGTACTTGGGGCCTGAGTAGCCCGCGGGAAAGAACTGACCTTCGTCTCCCCCGTAGTCGACGATATTCCGCAGAGTGTCGATGTCGATATAGGACCCGACGATGTCGGTCACGAACCCGATACGCTCATCGACGGCCTCCGAGCCGGGCTCTGTCGCGGAGTTCGCATCCCGCGAGTACCAAGGCTCCCAGCGTCGCCGGATCGACAGGTATCGCTCGTTTCGGTACCCCGAATACATGGCGGCCAGAGTCTCGTCATCAAAGCGATGGGAGAAGTAGACCAAATCGCAGGTACCACAACGGCAAAGGGTGGTATCGCGCGTTACGTCCTTCGGGTCACCCTGCAGCTGAAGAATAAACGGCGCGATCCGGCCATACGCATGAAGGGTCCCCGGAGCCCCGCAAATCGGGCAGAGCGCAGACATGCCTTTCCGAAGCCCCTTTGTGTTCAGCGAACCGCGCGGGTTACGGCCAAACCCAGCCCGCGCGCCGTGGTGCCGACGGCCTCGCAACCGATCGACGGCAGGATCATCTCGTTCAGGACGCGTCGTTCGTCGACGTCCATCGCTTCGTCGAAGTACATGAGGTCCCCGGGTCGCAGGTGAGGACTGAGGAGTTCCCAGGCGAAGGCCGTCGGTTCGTAGATGTCCAGGTCGAAGAGCAACAGCCACTGTGCATCGCGGGCGGCGACCAAGTCGACCGTGCCGAGGGTGTCCTGGACGTCGCCGATGTGCCAGCGCACCCGCTCGTCGTCGATCGCTGGCGGCTTACCACCGGCGTCGAACGCTCCCTCTCCGTGTTCGCGCCAGGCGCGCGGCAGCCCCGTGAATCGGTCGAACCCGTGCCAGACCACGTCGCGCCCGTCCAATCGGCACAGCCACCAGTTGGTCGCGCAGCCCCAGGCAACGCCGAACTCCAGCGCCACCACAGGACGGTTTGGATCCAGCCGCTGTACAAGCCGTTCCCACAGCTTTTCGCGCCGTCCGAAGACCGTTGGCTGGTGGCCGAAGACACGCTGATACCAATCGATGTAATCGGCGGTCTGACCGGCATTGATGGTCTTGGTACGCAGCGTCGAGGAGGCTCGGAACAGGCGTGCAGCGAACGCCTGAAGCTCGACCACGATGGTGGGAGGACCGGCGTCGGGGAACGCGGACGAAGCCCGACTCGGCATACGCAACGGCACTCTCAGAATCCCCGGTCGAGGATGAACCGACGCAGATACTCCGACTCAGCATACGGCCCGTCGACGTGTTCGATCGTCAGCGGTTCGTCGGCTTTGATTGGCTCCGTAAGCTTCTGACCGTTGAGGATCTCCCGGCAGGAGAGTTGGCCCTTGCGCAGCGGCACGGCCATGTAGAAATCATCGCTGAACGTGGCGCTGTTGAACTCGTAGCCGGGTTCAAGATCACGCCTGCCGTACACCCCGCGCACCAGGGCGTCGAGATAGCGGATTTCCTCGGGAGGCAGCACGCGGCGCCGGTCGGCCGAACCACCGCACATCTCCTCGGCCTTGCGGAAAGCCCGGAACCACACGTCGCATTGCTCGGGAAGCGAGCAGTAGGCCGACACCGGCACATCGTCGTACTCGATGTCGATGTGCCGCTCCCAGGTCCGTGCCCCCTTCGCGTACGAGATCAGCATGCTTGACTGCCAGTCGTGATACTCGTGGGTCGAGAGGCCGATCACGTGCTCGTCGTACCGGGAACGCAGGTAATCGATCTGATTCAGCTCGAGTTGATAGTCCTCGGACGGGTACAGGCTCACGCAGTGATTGATCGCCAATGGAATAGCGCGATGCTCGAAGAACGTGACGACGTCATCGAGGGCCTTTTCGTTCGCTCCGCCCGACGAGACGATCGTAGGGCGACGCGTCGAAGCGATCTTCTCAAGCAGTGGCCAATCGCTCACGTCGGAACTCGCCACTTTGATAATGGGGAAGTCGAGCTCAACGCAGAGATCCACGGACGACTCGTCAAACGGCGTGGCCATTGGAATGCAGCCGACGCGCCGCACTTCCTCGGCGAGCGTTTTGAAGCTCGCTTTCGACAGCCTCGTGGCCTCGGTCTTGCTGATGTATCGGATGTCCTTGTTGCCCTTGAAGTCGTCATGGATGAAGTTGTCGACGTCGCGGAACTGAAACTTGATCGCGGCCTTGACGGAGTTGTAGCGAACTACACGCCCGTAGTCGCTGACGATCTTCTTGCCACGCTCGAGGTTGCCCCAGTGGTTATTTGCGGCCTCCAGCACAAACAAATTCTCGAAGATCTCCCGATCTTGCTGGCTTGGACGGTTCATGCGTGTCGTGCCTCCCTGGTCACGTAGCCGCATTGCGTGCGTCTAGTGTGCTTCATCGTGTTCCGGTTCGGGGCATTACTGATTTTTTGATCTAGATCCGGCTCAGATTTGCGGGACCGCCGCCTTGAGGTGGAGAAGAACCCGCTCTTCGACCTCGATCGGCAGGTCGGGACTCATCCGGTGCAGCGGGTTCGACTTCATCGAGCCGTCGGGCTGTACCGCCGAGCTGATCTTCGGAAAATAGCTCTGGTCGGGGTCGATCGGCACCTCGATGAGCGCAGGGCCGTCCGCGTCCAGCAGGGAGCGCACATCCGCGGCATCCAGGCCGGATTGCGCGTCGAGCCGGGCAAACGGGATTCGGTACGCTCTCGCCAGAACCTCCCAGGTCGGCAAGCCGAGTCCGGTCTGGGCGTCACAGCCAATCCATGCGCCCTTGAAGTAATTGCGCTGTGTCATCCTGATCGATCCGTAGCCGTTGTTTTCCATCAGGAAGACCTTGACATTCGCTCCGGTGGCCGCGAGTGTGCCGAGTTCCTGTACGTTCTGGGCGAACCCACCGTCGCCTTCGGTGAGGAAGACTTGGCGGCCGGGGTTGGCCAGCGCCGCGCCGATGGCGCCGGACAATCCGTAGCCCATGGCCCCCAACGACTTGTCGCCGACCAGCTTCTGCTCCGCGCGCAACTGCAGGGCTTGCATCGACACACTGTTGGCGCCGCCGCTGCTACACGGAAGGACGACCGCGTCCGAGGCCGCTATCTCACACAGCCGCATCGCGAGCTCGTAGGGTTTCACGTATCCGGGAGCGGTGATGTTGTGCGGGTCGTTCAGCGGCAGCTCGGCGCGCACCGACGCGATGAACTCGCGCCACGCGTTCCACTGCCCGGGATCACCAAGGTCGACGGCGTACAGGGCAGCCAGGAACCGGTCGGCGTCTCCGCGCAGCGGCAGGTCGACCCGTGGATGTCCCTTAGCGAGCTCGGCGGCGTCGATGTCGACCTGGACAACCCGGCCGACGGGCACGAATTGTTCCCACGCGAATCCGGTCTGCTGCAGCCCCAGCCGGGTTCCGAGGGCGACAACCAGGTCAGCCTGCTGGATAAGGATGTTGGGAGCGCGTTGCCCCCAGGTGTTCGGGCGCCCAGAGTACAACGGGTGTTCGGTCGGAACCCGGTCAGTCCCGTTCCAGGTGGTCATGATCGGGATCCCGGCGGCCGCCGTCCGCTCGCCGAGGGCGCGCACGGCTCCGCGACTCACTCCCCCGCCGATCAAGATGACCGGCCGCTCCGAGGCGCGCATCCAAGCGATGACCTGTTCGACGTCGGCCGCCGGCACGTCCGGCAGGGCGGCTGCCTCCGGGATTGTTATGGAGTCCTGCTCCGGGAGCGGTTGTGCGGCCTGAGCGTCCAGGCACACTTCGAGGAATACCGGCCCCTGTCGCGGCGTGCGGCCGTCGAGTACTACCTCGAGGATGGTGTCGCGATCGACCGGACGATCGATGAGCAGAGCCCGTTTGGTGACACTGCGTACCAACTCCACGCCATCGATTTCCTGGATGCCCCGCTGGCGCACCGCGCCGCGACTCAGATCGCTGCTCTTTACCTGGCCGCCCACGACCAATAGTTCGCGACCCTCCTGCCAGGCGCCCGCGATGCCGGTCAGTGCATTGGTGATGCCCGGACCGGCCGTCACCATTGCCAACGCGCGGCCTGTGCCCTCGTCACGGGAGGCGTTGAAGTACTCCACCGCGATGGCCGCGCCGACCTCGTGCACGAACGGCACGCACACCATCCGAGTGCGCACCGAGTCGAGCAGGTGCATGATGTTCCCGCCCGCGACGAAGAAGCAATGCGTGTAGCCGGCTGCAACCAACCAGTCGACCAGCTGGTCGCCGTATTTGGCAGGTGCGGTCATAGACCGACCTTTCTAGTGATGACGAAGTTGGGTCGCTGTTTGACTTCCTCGTAGATAAGCGCGAGATACTCCCCGACCACCCCGAGGAGGAGGGTAACCACCCCGAAGCCGATCAGCATGACGCAGATGAGCGAGCCGTACCCGGGAAAGGGCACCCCCAATAAGAAGAAGCGGGCGGTCAGCAATACCACGGCGAAGGCCGCGACAAAGCTCAAGAAAAAGCCCGTGATGGTGATCAGCCGCAGCGGCACGTAGGAGTGCGCGAAGATGCCCTTGAATGCGAGGTCAATGACCCCGAAGGTATGCGCCTTCGACTCGCCCGCGAAGCGAGGCGGCCGGGCCATTGGCACCCCGACCGACTTGAACCCGACCCAGGAGAACAGACCCCGGACGAACCGGTTGCGCTCCTCCATCGAACGAACCGCCTCGTAGACTTTCCGATCGACCAAGCGGAAGTCGCTGGCGTTCTTGGTGATTCGGTCGTTAGTGAGCTTGCCTGCCAGCAAGTAGAACAGCTTGGAGTTCATCGTGCGGATTGGGCCGGTGCCGCGCCGCTCGGTGACCACCCCGTAGCAGTTCTCGTAGCCCTCCTCCCACTTGCGGATCAACTCCGGGATGAACTCCGGCGCGTCCTGCAGGTCGGCGGTCATCAGCACGGCGGCATCGGCGTCAACCACATTGAGCCCCGCGGTCAGCCCGCCGTCCATCCGGAAGTTGCGGGCCAGCTGCAAGATCTCGAACCGCGGGTCCGCCTTATGGATGGCGAGCAGCTTGTCCATCGTGTCATCGTCGGAGCCGTTTTCGACGATGATCGCCTCGAAGTCGTAGGCCGGCTCGGAGTCGAACACGGCGCCCAGCCGGCGAGCGAGCTCGTCGACGCATTCGCTCTCGTTGTAGGCAGGGATGATGCAAGCGATCTTTTTCTTTACTGCCACACCTACTCCCATACTTTCCAAGGCGGGTTCCCACCGTTCCAAAGGTTGTTCAGCAACTGCGATTCCCGGAAGGTATCCATTGGCTGCCAGAAGCCGTGGTGCGGGAACGCAGCAATCTGGCGGTCTTCAGCCAGCCGGAGCAGCGGCTTGTCCTCCAGCACCGTCTCGTCGCCTTCTAGATAGTCGAATACTCCCGGCTCGAAAATAAAGTAGCCGATGTTGATCCAGTCGTCGGTCTTCGGCTTCTCCCGGAACTTGGCCACTGCCCCGTCCTGTTCGAGGTCGATGACCCCGAACCGGCTCATCGGCTGGGTCGCCGTCACGGTGGCGAGCTTGCCGTGCGCGCGGTGAAACTTGAGGAGCTCGTCGATGTCGACGTTGGCGATACCGTCGCCGTACGTGCAGAGAAACGTCTCGTCGCCTACGTATTTGCGGATGCGTTTGATCCGGCCGCCCGTCATCGTGTCCAGCCCGGTGTCGGCGACGGTTACCCGCCAGTTAAATTCGTCGTGCGAGCCGTGATAATGGATGCTCGACTGGTCACCGAGCGTGATGGTGAAGTCCAGATTGGACACCCCGTAGTTCGAGAAGTAGCTCTTGATGTACTCACTCTTATAACCTGTGCACACAACGAACTCGGAAATGCCATGGTGGTCAAGGACTTTCATGATGTGCCACAATACCGGTCGACCGCCCACCTCGACCATCGGCTTCGGGCGGAACTCGGTTTCCTCACGCATTCGCGTGCCGAGGCCACCCGCGAGCAGCACGGCTTTCATGACAAATCGTCCAATCTCACGGCAATCGTCCACAGGCAAATTCGCTGACGTAGCGTTGCGCAGGTGACAGACTAGCAATGCCGCGCCGCGCCCGGTGGGTTTTGGAGGGCGCCGCATACTATAGAAATCAAACACGGCTGAGGAGATCTCATTTCAGGACTCGATACCGACATCGGGGAGGGCGGGCTCGAGAAGGATCGCGAGGATATCCTCGCGGCGGTTCGCCGGTACGCGAAGCGCAAGCTTGTGACATCGGGCTTCGTCCCCGGCACCACACCGATCCCGGTGTCGGGCAAGGTGCTCGACCCAGAGGACTTCGCCGCACTTGTCGACGCATCCCTGGACGGCTGGTTAACGGCGGGCCGGTTTCATCCGCTCTTCGAGCGCGCTCTGGCCCGTTATGTGGGAGCCCGCGACTCCGTTTTCGTCAACAGCGGCTCCAGCGCCAACCTCTGTGCGCTGAGTGCGCTGACCAGCCCAAAGCTGGCAGGCAATAAGAAGAGGTTCGGGAAGCGGCCGCTGGAGCCCGGTGACGAGGTGCTGACCGTGGCTTCGGGATTTCCCACCACCGTCAACCCCATCATCCAGAACCGTCTGCGCCCCGTCGTCGTCGACATCGAACTGGGCACCTACGACGCCATCCCGGAGCGGCTGCGCGAGGCCGTCGGGCCTAAGACGCGGGCGATCATGATGGCGCACACGCTCGGCAATCCCTTCGACCTGGACACGGTGCAGGAGCTGTGTGACAAGCACGGCCTATGGCTGGTCGAGGACTCGTGCGACGCGCTCGGCTCGACCTACGATGGCAAGCGCACCGGTAGCTTCGGCGACACCGCGACCGTGAGCTTCTACCCGGCGCACCACATCACGACCGGCGAGGGCGGCGCCGTTTTCGTCAAGTCACCGCTCGTCCGCAAGCAGGTCGAGTCGTTCCGCGACTGGGGCCGAGACTGTTACTGCGCACCGGGAAAGGACAACACCTGCGAGAAGCGGTTCGAGTGGCAACTCGGCGACTTGCCCAAGGGCTACGACCACAAGTACATCTACAGCCACATCGGATACAACCTGAAGGCCACCGACATGCAGGCCGCGCTGGGCCTGTCGCAGCTGACCAAGCTGGACGGATTTGTCAAGGCGCGCAAGGAAAACTTCGACTACCTGACCTCGCGGCTGTCCGGCGTCGAGGGGCTCATCCTGCCGGCTGCCACACCCAAGTCGGACCCGTCCTGGTTTGGTTTCCCGATCACTCTCGACCCCGAACACCCCGTGGATCGCACCAAGTTCATGCAGTTCCTCAACGAGCGCAAGATCGGTTTCCGACAGCTGTTCGCCGGCAACCTCGTCAAGCAGCCGGCCTACCGCAACGTCGACTTCAGGGTCGTGGGGGACCTGACCAACACCGACATCGTGATGAACCGGAACTTCTGGGTGGGCACCTATCCAGGCCTGACCAGGCCAATGCTCGACTTTGTGGTGGACTCAATCCGCGAATACATGGCCGAGGCCGCGCGGTAGCCGTGCACTACCTGGTCACCGGGCATACCGGGTTCAAAGGACCCTGGCTTACGCTGCTCCTGCTCAGCCGCGGGCACGAGGTGTCCGGTCTGGCCCTCGCCCCGGACGAGGGCAGCCTATTCGACCGGGCGGGGCTCGCCGACCTGCTTGTCTCCGACTCCAGGGTCGACATCCGCGACGCAGAGGGCACAGCGGCTGCGGTATCGGCAGCGGCTCCCGACGTCGTGGTGCACATGGCCGCCCAGTCGTTGGTCCGGGAGTCGTATCGCAACCCGCGCTATACCTACGAAACCAACGCCGTCGGCACGCTCAATGTGCTGGAAGCCGTCGCGGCAACCCCGTCGGTGCGTGCGCACGTCGTCATCACCACCGACAAGGTCTACCGAAACATCGACCAGGTGGCCGGTTACGTCGAAACCGACCCCCTCGGTGGCGACGATCCCTACAGCTCATCGAAGGCGATGGCTGATCTGCTCACCCAGTCCTGGGTTCGCAGCTTTCCCGGCTCTCCAACCGCAATTGCCCGGGGCGGCAACGTCATCGGCGGCGGCGATGTCAGCCGTGACCGGTTGTTGCCCGACCTCGTGGCCGCCTATGCGAATGGCCAGGCGCCGCTTTTGCGGTTCCCCCACGCGGTGCGGCCATGGCAGCACGTACTCGATTGCCTCAACGGCTACCTCACCCTCGCCGACGCACTGCTGGCCGGCTCGGGACTGGGCCAGTGGAACTTCGGGCCGGGCCGAGACAGCTTCGTCGAAGTCGGCCAAGTGGCCACGCTGGCCGCCGAACTCTGGGGCGGCGGCGCGCATTGGAAACTCGACGGTGGCGACCACCCACACGAGGCGAACCTGCTGGCCCTGGACACCTCCAAGGCGCAGCAGGAATTGGGCTGGCGCAATCGGCTCGGTTTCCGTGATGCCGTGGCGTGGACGATGGAGTGGGCGCGTCGCGTCCACGCCGGCGCCGACCCGCTTATGGTGACCCAACAACAGATCGCCGCATTCGAAGGCCTCCAATGAGTGAATTCGAGCTGCCACCCGAAGCGGCGCCTCCGGGGCCGCTCATGCGGCTCATTCACGACCAGCGCGTGGCATTCCTGGTGATCGGGGTTATCAACACGATCTTCGGGTTCACGATCTTCATCGCCTGCTCGGAGAGCGTGGGCCAATTGGTCGACCATCGGTTCGGCAAGGTCGCCGGATCACTGGTGACCCTCGGCATCACGCATGTGCTGAGCGTGCTGTTCGCCTTCGTGATGCATCGGCGGTTCGTATTCCACGTGCGGGGCAACGTCTGGCGTGACCTCCCGCGCTTTTGGAGCGTCTACCTAACCGCGGGTGCCATCAACCTCATCGCCCTGCCCGTATTGGTTGAACTTGGCCTGAACCGCATCCTGGCGCAGGTGATCATCGTCGCGTCCACCACGCTGCTCAGCTACTTCGGCCACCGGCACTTTTCCTTCCGGCGTCGCGCCGTCGACACTCAGGACGAGTCGTCGCGCACGTAAAGCGTGCAGCCCTCACAGCCGGGGACGGTGATGGGGACAGCGTGGAACTGCCGCCCGATCACCGCAAAGAGTTCCGGGTAGAACCGCGACAGCACCAACCTCTCCGGAAGGCACGAAGCCACCGGTGCGTCGATGCGCTCGCCGGGACATTTAATCCGCTTCACGTTGGTCGAGTCAACGATGCACTTGGCCCGCTCGATCCCGGCACGAACCAACGGCTCAGCCGTGTCCTTGAGAGCTGGGCTGACGGCAAACCCGTACAAGTTCGTGTAGGGCATGGTGGCCTGCCAGTCCTGTTCGATGTAGAGTTCGGCCGCCCAGCCCCAGACCATGGCTCTCGACCCGGGCGGGCACGCGCCGGCCATTGTGGGGTTGCGGTGGACCGACTCGGAGGAGAACGCGGCCAGAGCCATCCGGGGTGACGTTGGTCGCCAACAGTTGGCGAGGTAACCGGTCGCGAGCACGAGTGCCGCCACCATTGCCAGCGCCCCGGCTAGCATTCTCGGTGATAACCGCTGCGGGAGCAGGCTAGCGTCGGGCTTGACCGGCATGGTGGCGGCGAGGGCGCCGGCCCCGAACAACAGGATGAGGTACGGGGGAAAACCCATGCCGCCGATCAGCATGGCCGTCAACCCGCCCGTGATCAGGACGACGCGGGCCACATTGGACCATTTGTCGCTGTGCCGGCCCAGCCAGATCAGGCCGGCTAGCGCCACGACAATGTAGCCGCCTGCCGGGTTGAGCGACCCGAGGGTGACTGCGAACCGCTGCAACGGGGAGGGGCCCGCCGCGTAGGTCCCCAGGAAGGAGAAGTTCTGCTCGACGAGCACCCAGTTGGTCGACGGTGAGACCACCGTGACCAACACGATCGAGGCCACCGGTAGCAGCGCGCCCGCCAGCCACCACAGCACCGACACGACGATGCGCCTCGCGCTTGAGCGCAGCACGATCACCTGCGCCACGGCGAACGCGCCAGCCAGCGGAGCGATCTGGTACTTCGCGCCGAACGCGAGGCCGGCCAACAGCCCAAGGACGGCGAACAGCCAGGGCCGCGCCGCCAACTGTTCGCGGGGCACCAGCGCCGACGCCACAACGAGCAGTACCGGTAGGTACTCCGTGCTCAGCGAGTTGTAAGCTTCCGGAACGCCCACCCCGACAGTCGTCGCGATTGGTAGCCACCACACCATCGTGGCCACCAGTGCAGGTCCCCGACCGATCGCCCGGGACGCGGCGACAAACAGAGCGGCGGCGGTAAGCGCCAGCAGAACTGCCGTCAGCAGGTGGGCGAAGGCCGGCGTCAGCGGCGCGCCGAGCGTGGCGAGCCCGGCGAGGAAGAGTGGCCAGTACGGGCCTAGAGTCCCGGTAATCCAGGTGCTGAACGGGACGGGAGAGTGCAGCGCGGCGCGCGCCTCGAGCAACAGCCCTGTCTCGTCAGGGTTGAGGTATCTCCACTCGGTGATCGCCTGACCGCGCAGGATGACGGTGGCTGCCACGAGCCCAGCCGCAACCGCGACATCCACGGCGGCGGGCCGCGCGAAAACGTTGCGGATGGTCAGCTCCTTTTCCGTGGCCGCCCGGAACCTACCATTGCGCTGATGGCGACGCTATGGGGCTGACTTTTCAGCGCCGGGCCGCGGTTCGGGAGTGTGATATAACCAAAACCATTGTCTACCACGGCTTCGAGCAATCAGGCGCCGGCTTTTCATCCGGGAAAGGTGCGATCTGACGCGGAAGCTGATCTTTTTGGGAGCCGGAGGCATCGCAACAGTCGCATTCGATATCGCGATCGCGCGCGGGTTTGAGGTCGCCGGTTTTCTAGACGACGATCCCGTGCGCTACGGAAGCACATTCCGCAGCGGAACGGTGCTGGGCGGCTTCGATCTGCTACCGGAACTGAAAAATCAGGGGCTGGCGCAGGCTGTGGTGGCGTTCGGCAATTGCGTGGGGCGGTTGAAATCCGCCTCGCTCGTGCGCTCGCTCGGCTTCGAGATGCCGAACCTCGTGCATCCTTCGGCGGTGATAGCGCCAGACGTGGAGCTAGGCCCTGGCGCAATTGTTATGCCGGGCGCCATCGTCAATGCGGGGGCCAAGGTGGGCGCAAATGTAATTATGAACACGGGCTGTAGCGTCGACCACGATTGCCGCATCGCTGAGGGGGCACACATCGCGCCCGGCGTGCGCATTTCGGGACGCGTGACGGTCGGCCACGCGACCTGGGTGGGCGCAGGCGCCGTGGTGCTCGAGGACGTCAACATCGGGGCCAACGCGCTGATCGGCGCTGGTTCGCTGGTGCTGAAAGACATTCCGGACGGCGTAGTGGCTTACGGCTCGCCCGCCATGGTGGTACGGCCCAACGCGCCGGCTGGGTAGCGACGCGAAACCCGCCTTAAGCTTCTTTCTCGCCACCACTGGCAAACCCGGGATCGGACACCATCGACGCGCTCACCAGACTCACCACCGAAAACTCCTGGATCGCCGAACCAACCTGACCAGTTACAGCCTGCGAGGTGGACGGGAGCGACGTGCGGAGGCTGGCGGCCAGCGATTTCGCCAGCGAGCGGATGCGGGGCGCGCTCTCCACATGCCAGAAGCGGATTTTCGGATTGAAGTTGCCGCCGATCAGCGGCCCGATGACGCAAAAATTCGGGCTCGCCTCGAAATCGTCGTTCACAATGACGCCGCGGTTGGTGGGGTTGGGGCGGCAAAGCCGGTTCTGCAGCACGCTGACGAGGAACGGCGAGGAACACGCGTCCAGCTCTTCGAAACCGCCGCAATTGACCACCGCCGCAAAGGGGACGGGGTGCACACGCTCCGCTCCCGCGGCACGGTAGGTCATGCTGGCGAAAGGCTGGCCGGATGCGCAAGCGTCCACGCGTAACACTTCGCCGGCCAGCATGCACAGCGTGCCGTCCGCGGCTAATTCCTCCGATGCCTGGCGGCAATCACGCCCCGCGCGTCGCACCAACTTGGTGAAGTTCATGCCGTGTACGCAGTGGAACTCCTCCTGCTGCGCGAGATCCATCTTGCCCAGCGCCTGCCCCAACAGGACGCCAATGGCGTCGTACAAATCGGCCAGGTTTAGCGAGCGTTCTTCGGCGGTTCCGAGATCCGCCCGGATCGCAGACATGAGATCCGCCGCGGCTACCGTCTCCTCAGACAGAAGCGCGTTGAGCCGCGGGAATTCGAACTCCGGCGGCTCGTCGCAGATCTTGTAGGGAAGCACACCGGAGCGCGAGATAACGGTGATGGAATGGACTCGCTCACGGATGCGGGCGTCGTGGCGCATTAGGTAAAGCGCTTCGAGCGCGGTGGCGTTGGAGCCCACCACCAGCACGTTGCGCTTCTCGCGCGGCTCGATGCGGTCGAGCGACTCGCGCAGCCGCTCCAGGTTGGTCTCCTCGCGGGGGAAGTAGAAATCGTTGATATAGGTGAACGCGGGGTCGGAATCGCACCCAAGGATCGATTTGGCAGGGGGGCTGCCGATTGCCACAACCACTTTGCCCGCTTCGATATCGGTCGGCCCCTCCCCGGACGGGCTGAGGCCGATTAGGTGCCGGCCGTGTGCGGAACGGGCGCTGATGGCCTCGGCGTGGATGGTCACGATTTCGGCCAGATCCCGCTCGCTGAGCTCCGCGATCGCGGCATCCACCTGCTCCGCGATGAAAATCCCAAAGACATACCGCGGCAGGTAGAGTCCGCCCCACCTGTTGGCGTCCAAAGCTTCGCGGTTGTCGCGGATCCAGCACGCCGCAGCCTCGCCCCCCTGCTCCTCGAACGATGCCAACCAGCGGGACTTGTTGCGTTCCAACCAGGCGATGTACGCGGACCGTTCGGGCTCGTTGACGAATTCGTCGAGCTTCTGAATGGCGAGCGAGCGGACACTGGAGCGCTGGCCGTACGGGATTCCGCACCAGAACTGCTCGTCGCGCTCCACCACCGCGATGCGCAGCTTGGGCGGCGTCGGTCCGGGACTCAGCAGGGTCTGGGCCAGTTCCAGCAGAGTCATGGAGCATGCGATCCCGCTGCCGATGAACGCAATGTCGAAGGCAGGTGGGGTGGTTGCAGTCTCAAACACCTTGAGCGCGATAAATCTGTGGCGCATCGCCGCTCACTTGCTGGCCGCGATAAGCAGCACTCAGCTCGCTCAAGAAGATGGCCCAGGAGTCATCATCCCAGCAGATGTGACGTACGACGAGCAGCAGCACGGGTTCGTCTGTACCGGTGCGTATCAGGGTTACCCGCAGCGGCAACTCGTTGGTGAGATCGAATGGCTTCTCGAACTCCGCTCGCGCTAGCGCCTCGATCCGTCGCTGCCGGTCGTCCTCGGTAAGATTGGTCAAATCTTCGGTCCGCCAACTGATCTGAACGTGATCGGGAAATAGTTGACATTGCTCGCCCGTGGTGTCCACACCATAGGCAATGCGCAAAATTGCATGGCGCGCAATGACATCGTTGAAAGCTGCATGTAAGCGCGCCTCGTCCAGGGCGTCCGGCATACTATAGGCAACGCGGATTCTCGACGTGGTGTCCCCATAGGGGCCGTCGTTTGCAAAAACCAAATCCGGCTCTGCGCCTGCGCAACAATTCGCAACCGCGCTCCTGCAAAATCTTGGCATCGGCTGCCGTGGATCGTCTCCTAAGATTCAGTTCACCAGACTTACGTCTGGTTGTTGACGAAGTCGCCCCCACGCAAACAACTCGCCCGGGCGTGCCGTCGTAGCGCGCCTCAGAAGCACCCAACATGAGCATGTCCGGCATTTGGATCGGTCCCATTCTCGTCGCCTCGACAGCCGGAAGAGCCATCAAATTATCAACCTCGTACCGTACTCGAATTTCGGGCCCAAAGAGCGGGAATGCGCCCGCGCTCTAGGCGAGCAAATAGGACCTGATTTGCACGTCTTCGCACTTCGCCAACGGCACCCTGGCGCTCGTCATCGCCGGGGGTCTACGCGTTCGGGATGAACGGGACGCTGCCAGAGATCAACGTCGCCATCGGCCCGCACCAAATCGCCGGGCTTGAACGCCGCCTGGCAAGCCGCCGAGAGGTTTTCGACCACTATCACATCAAGTTCACCGGTACAGGTATGTGATTCCAGCCCAATGCCAAGGCCTCGGCACTCGGCTTCCAAAGCGCTTACTCGACGAACTTTGAGGTGGTAGGGTTCGCCGATCTGCCAGTCACGGAGGACATCCGCTCGCGAATCGTGTCGCTGCCGATCCACGACGACATGACATCCGACGACGTCGGACGGGTCGTTGCCCGCCGTTAAGGAAGGGGGGACTCGCATTGACTGAGTCGACGTGGTGGTCGGCAGGCACTGCCAGGTGAGCGTCGGGTCGGCGCTCAGCCGTAACGTGCACCTTGTGTCGTTGTTGACTATTGGCCTGGGCGCGCACCTCTCAGGCCGGGTGCGCCTCGGCGACTTCGTCGGCGCCGGGGCGAGCATCTCGAACGGCGTGACGCTCGCATCCGGCTTCGCCGTCGGCGCGGGCGGTGTGCCTGCACCGGTGGTCAGCGTCCGAGGCGGGTGGCTCGATGCCCGCTGAGATCCCCTTCATCCGCCCGAGCTTTCCCGGGCCCGCCGAGCTCGCCGAGGACTTCGGCGAGATCGTCCACGCCAACTGGTACACGAACTTCGGTCCGAAGGAGCGGCAGTTCGCCCGCGCCCTGGGCGAGTACCTCGGGCCTGACCTGCATGTGGCCACCCTCGCGAACGGCACCCTGGCGCTCATCGCGGCACTCCACACCACTCTCGGTCCCGGAACGCGGGATAGCTACCTGCTGATGCCGTCGTTCACCTTCATCGCGGTGGCCCAGGCTGCTCTGTGGACCGGGTACCGGCCGTGGTTCATCGACATCGACCCCGACACCTGGCAACCCAGCGCCCCCGCGGCCCGTGCAGTGCTCGAGCGCTCCCGCGACCGGGTCGCCGGCATCTTGCTGCCCAACACGTTCGGCGTCGGCAACCCCCAGATTGGTACCTGGGAGGATCTGGCCGCCGAGTGGGAGCTGCCGATCGTGGTCGACTCGGCGGCGGCCTTCGGCTCGATGTACGCCGATGGCGAACGCGTCGGCGGACGCGGCGCCTGCGAGATCTTCTCCATGCATGCGACCAAGCCGTTCGCGATCGGTGAGGGCGGCGCGCTGGTCTCTCGCGACCCACGGCTCGTCGAGCGAGCCCATGACTTCCAGAACTTCGGCTTCGCCAAGTCGCGAGAGTCCACGCAGCTCGGGATAAACGGCAAGCTGCAAGAGATCAACGCGGCCATCGGCCTGCGCCAGCTCGTCGGGCTCGATCGCCGCCTCACCAGCCGCCGCAACGTCTTCGAGTGCTATCGCACCGAGCTCGCCCAGATGGGTCTGCAGTTCCAGCCGAACGCCGACGCCGCTTCGCTGTGCTTCGCGAGCACGTGCTGCACGTCCGCCGACCACAGGGCCGCGGTGCTTACCAGCCTGCGTAAACACGTGATCCAGGCCCGCGACTACTACAACCCGCCGCTACACTTACACCCGTACTTCGAGGCAAACCCTCAGCTAGGGTCGGCCTACCTGCCCGTCACGGAGGACATCTGCTCGCGGATCGTCTCACTGCCAGTCCACGACGACATGGCCCCCGACAACGTCGCACGCGTCATTGCCGCAGTCCAGGAAGGGAGCTCGCAGTGACCGACCAGGCAGCCGCGAACCCGCCCAAGGTGAGCGTGGTGTCCATCACCTACAACCACCAGGCCTACATCCGAGAGGCCCTCGACGGCTTTGTCGCCCAGCAAACCGACTTTCCCGTGGAGATCATCGTCGCCGACGATGCCTCGACCGACGCCACCCCGGCGATCATCCAGGAGTACGCCGATCGCCACCCGCACCTGTTCCGGCCGATCCTCAGGTCCAAGAACGTCGGTACCCACGCGAACCTGACCGACGCCCTGTCGGCCTCTCGAGGCAAGTACCTCGCGTTGTGCGAGGGCGACGACTACTGGACCGATCCGATGAAGCTGACCAAGCAGGTGACCTTCCTCGACCGGCATCCAGCGACCGCGGTGTGCTTCCATCCCGTGCGGATGATCTGGACCGACGGCCACGCTAAAGACTCGAAGTTCCCGCCGGTAAAATTGCGCCGCGACTTGAGCGTAGAGAACCTCCTCTTGAGGAACTTCATGCAGACAAACTCGGTCGTGTACCGTCGCCTCGCGCGCTACGACGACATCCCGGCCGACGTCATGCCCCTGGACTGGTACCTCAACGTCCGGCACGCAGTCCATGGCGACATCGCCATGCTGCCCGAGACAATGGCCGTCTACCGCCGCCACTCTCAGGGTATGTGGCATAACCGAGTCGCGGACCCTCCACTGTTCTGGCGGACGCAAGGTCCCGGGCACGCAGCGATGTTCGACGCGATGCTCGACCTGTTCCCCGGCGACCCCCGGCGCGAGCAGATCGTCGCCGGCATGGTCGACTGGATCCTCCGCGAGATGGCGAAGGTCCCCGGCCCAGAGGGTCGCGCCGCGCTCCTGGACACCATCGCGCGGCACCCTCGGTCTGCGATGCTGGCACTGGAGCACCGCTGGGCAGCGCACACGTGGCTGCTCAAGACCTTGCGGCGCACGCGCGTCGCCCAGCCGGAAAAGGCCATGAGTCCGGTACAGCCGAATGGCAACGGGCGTTAGGTACTGAGCCGGTTTGTCGAAGGATTCGATGTAGCGTTGGCCCAGGGCGTTCCGGGCGTCACAGGAGCTGACCGTCAGACGGCGTCCGCCTCCGGCTTGTGCACGATGTAAAGCACCGAACCGAGCGCGATGGCGTGCCGGGTAAACGTCTCATCGCCGAAAGTGCGCGAGCCCAGGGCGGAAACCTCGAACCGGCTCTGGCGGATTCGCGAGCAGAGAGTGGAGTGATCGTAGAGCCGCACGTGGTCCCCCTGGGCGAAGCGGCGCCACCGTTCGCTTTCGTCGGTCACCGCGGGATCCTCGTCGAAGCTGCCCTCAGGCGCCACCGGAGTCATGACGATGCCGCGGCCGCCCGGTGCGAGTATCCGGTGCAGCTCTTCGAGGGCGCGGCCGTCGTCCGAGACGTGCTCGAGGATGTGGGAGCAGATGAAGAAGTCGAACGATCCGTCGGCATACGTCGGCATGTCGGTGATGTCGACGACGTCGTCGACGCCCGCCATCATCAGATCCGCGGTGCGGTACTGGAAGTCGGCGCGGCTGCGCAGGTATGCCGACAGTGGTGCCGACGGCGCGAATTCGAGCACCCGCCGGACGCCGTCGGGCTGCAGAAAGCGATCGACATAGAGCTTGTAGAGCCGGTCGCGGTCGGCGGAGCCACACACCGGACAAAGGTACCGGCGGTGGTTCAGCGTCTCGAAGTCGTCGAGGGAGTAGGGGCAGCCGTGCTTGGCCAGCGTGCCGCCGAGCATGCGACTGATGCTCCTGAAGCGGACCCGGCTCCCGCATATGTTGCACTGACCTGGGCCCATGTAGTACACGCGCCGAATGAGGCGGCCAGCACGACGGCCGGTGTCCGAGAGCAGCATGCGTCTCATTCAACAACAGCCGGGTCGGCGACGGCGCCGATTGCTCACACGAGGGCGAAGCGGCAACAGCTCTGGCCGGTTGGGCCGATCTGGATGTCGGTGCACATCGTGCGGCAGGCGCCGCAGCCGGCTAGCACCGGCAGCGGCCGGACCCCGAACCGGCCTGTGCGAACGATCGAGGGAAAATACCAGCAGCAGAAGTGATTTCGTAGTTCACGCGCCAAGGACGACGAGTTGCCTTAGCCTGTCAATGCGCGAACAGACTCAAGGTACCGGACAACGCTCGGGGGACTCCTCCTCTGGAAGGGTAATAGCACATGAAGAATCTAAGCGTGGCATGGTAGCTAAAAAATTTAAAAATGCGTTCGAATTCACCGGGCACAACATTCGCCTCGACGACGGAACTTTCACGATACCCGAGTCAACGCGTTCAATGGTGGACCATCCAACGTTCGTATCGGCGCGCGGAATCCTAGAAACTGTCTTCCCCGGGGATAAAAGTCAGGTCCGCTTGGCCGATGTGGGTTGTTTGGAAGGCGGGTTCTCTGTCGAGTTCGCACGCATGGGGTTCCAGGTCCTTGGGATTGAGGTGCGTGAGTTGAATATCGCGGCGTGCAATTATGTCAAATCGAAGGTTGATCTGCCGCGTTTGGAGTTTGTTCAGGATAATGCATTGAACATCGCCAAGTACGGCGAATTTGATGCCGTCTTCTGCTCTGGCCTGCTTTATCACCTTGATCGCCCAAAACAATACCTGGAAACGCTTTCAACCGTAACTAAGAAGCTATTGATCCTACAGACGCACTTCTCCCTTATTAATCCGAGAGAAACGAAATTCGGATTACTGGCACGAAGCGTATCGGCCAGATTGTCGGGAAAACCCCCGCCCTCTGTTTACCATCTTTCATCGCCCAGTGAAAATGAGGGCCTGGCCGGAAGATGGTTTACGGAATTTTCAAACGACCGATCATTCAACAAGAGAGAGTCTGCAAAATGGTCTTCTTGGGATAATCGTCGATCTTTCTGGGTTCAACGTGAGTTCCTACTTCAAGCGATTCGCGATGTAGGATTTAATCTTGTGATGGAAGAGTATGATCACCTGGAGCCAAGTATTGCAGAATCCTTGCTCGGCGGCTCCTATCGTGCCAATCTTCGAGGGACCTTCATCGGCATCAAGACCCCGTAACCCAATGATCGCCGTTCAGGCAATGCCCACCCATGGGATCAGGGAGGGACTGACTCCAATTGACGGACCAATTGGCAACGAACGATAACTCTTCCGATGCTGGGTCGCGCCCCGCACACACCCGATTTCGCCCGGACATCGAGGGATTGCGTGCCGTCGCGGTGTTGGCCGTTGTCCTCTTCCATTTCGACGCGCCTGGGGTCGGTGGCGGGTTCATCGGTGTCGATGTCTTCTTTGTCATTTCGGGCTTCCTGATCACCGGGCTGCTGTGGCGCGAGGTGAGCACCGCCGGCACCGTCGGATTGCGCCGGTTCTACGGGGCCCGAGCCCGTCGACTACTGCCGGCGTCGGCCACCGTGGGTGTGGTTATCGTGATCGTCTGGGCTGTCCTGTCTCCCCCATTGCAGGCCCGGAGAATCATCGGTGACGGCATCGCCAGCGCGCTGTATGTCAGCAACTACCGGTTCGCTTTACAGGGCATCGACTACTTCACCGCCTCCGCCGCTTCGCCGTCGCCGTTCCAGCACTACTGGTCTCTAGGCGTCGAGGAGCAGTTCTATTTGGTGTGGCCACCCATGATCATCGGCACGGCTTGGCTGATCCGGCGTGTGCGTCGGCGCACCGGCGCCGATGCCACGTCTTCGGCGGGGCCGTACCTGTTGGTCCTTATCTTGGTCGCCGCCGTGTCGTTTGCGCTGTCGCTGGTGGCCACTCACGTGTTGCCTGCTGTGGCGTTCTTTTCGCTGCCTACCCGGGCCTGGGAGTTGGCCGCAGGCGGCGTGGTGGCCCTCACGGCAGACCAGTGGCGTCGACTTTCGCCACTGCCTGCCGCGCTCGCAGGATGGGCAGGTCTGGGGGTGATCCTGCTGGCCTGCACCCAGTTGGACGGGACCACACCCTATCCGGGTACAGCCGCGCTGTTACCCGTGCTCAGCACGGCGCTGGTGATCGGCGCAGGCTGCGCCGCACCTGCTCGGGGGGTCGGGCGCGTCCTGGCATTGTCGCCGATGCAAGCCGTCGGCCGGGTGTCGTACGCGTGGTACCTGTGGCACTGGCCGGCGGCGTTGCTGGCCAAGCCGCTGGGGCCGTTGGGCAGCTTGGCCGGGGCCCTCATCTCCGGCGGGCTGGCCGTGCTCACAATGCGCCTCATCGAGAATCCCTTGCGATTCGCCGCGCCCGTGCGCCGGTCGGCCGCCCGCAGTCTTGCGCTTGGGGGTGCCGTCACTGCGGTTGCGGTCCTGGTGTGCGTGGCGCTGCTGGTTTTGGTACCCGTCCCGGTCGGTCACGGGCCGCCGGCTCGGGCACTGATGATCACTGCAGCGCCTCCCCCGACGGGCCGAAACGTCGACCCGTACGACGCTGCGGTGCAGCACGCATTTGCGCAGGTGCAGGCCGCGGTCACCGCATCCGCCGACCTGAGGGCCGTACCGTCGAACCTCGACCCCCCGCTAGCCCGCACGGCAGCCGAAAAACCTATGCTGGCCCGCTACGGCGGCTGCATGCGCAACGTGTTGGAAGTCGACCAGCCTGACTGCGCGACGGGCGATACCGCATCGACGACAACGGTGGCCCTGGTCGGCGACTCGCATGCCGCGATGTGGAGCCCGGCGTTCCAGCAGGTTGCCGCCCAGCGGCGCTGGCGGCTGGAGAACCTGGACAAGGCCGGCTGCCCAGTGCTGGACCTGCCCATCTTCGACCCCGTCGTTCGCCGGGAATACACCGAGTGCGAGCAGTGGCGGGATCAGATCATCGCCCGGTTGCAAACCGAACACCCGCGGCTGGTCGTGCTGAGCATCCGGCGCTTCTACGGCGCCCAAAGGTTCACGGCGTACGACCCGGCGTGGATCGACAGCCTGACCCGCCTGGTGCAGCGGCTGCGCGGTAGTGGTGCGCAGGTGCTGGTGCTCGGACCGATCCCCGTTCCGCAGTTGCAGGTGCCGGACTGCCTGTCCGACCACCTCGATGACGTGACGGCCTGCTCGCCGCCACGGTCGAGGGCGGTCAACGATCCCGGCATCGCGGCTGAAACCGCCGCCACCATAGCCGGCGGCGGACGATACGCCGACCTCACTGGGCTGTTTTGCACCGCCGACCGCTGCCCGGTTATCGTCGGCAACACCCTGGTGTACATCGACGCTTCGCATATGACCGTCGAATACTCTCGGGTGTTAGCGCCGGTAATGGGCGCGCTGGCCGACCGTGCGCTCGTCAACGGCTGATGAGTGCCGGGGCCACAACGTGACTGAATTGGTAAGTGCGGGTGCGCGCGCACTCGCGGCGCGGGCGCTCGGCGAGGACCGGGTGCTGGTCACCGGCGCGTCGGGCTGGCTCGGGAGGACCGCCCTCGACCTGCTCGCTCCGCTGGGCCTGCCCACGCTGGCTCTGGCCAGCCGGGCCCGGATCATTCGAGTCGATGATTGCGAGATCGGGTGCCGCGTGTGGGACGACCGAGAGGTGGCCGCCTTCGCGCCGAGCGTCGTGCTGGACTGCGCGTTTCTGACCCGGGACCGGGTTGCCGACATGCCGCTCGGCGCCTACGTCGCTGCCAATCGCGCCCTGACCGAGCGACTGCTGTACGCGACGCAGTTACCCGGGGTACGTCTTGCGCTCACGGTCTCCAGCGGAGCGGCGGTCCACCCGCACGACGCCCTCGACGGACCGATCGAGGACAACCCGTACGGCTACCTCAAGGGTGAAGCCGAGCGCCGCCTAGCGGATGCCGCCGCCGAGAGCGGGGCGATTTCCGTCGTCCTACGGGCGTGGAGCATCTCTGGTGCGCATGTGCAGAAACCGCAGGGCTACGCGTTGGGCTCGATGATTCGGGACGCTGACGCAGGGGCGATCCGGATCATGGCGCGCCGTCCGGTATTTCGCCGCTACGTGCTCGCCGAAGAGCTCCTCGCCGTAGGCATCGCCGAGGGCGGCGTGGGCCCCGCCACGATCGACAGCGGCGGCGAACTGGTGGAGATGGCCGAGCTCGCCGCGAGGATCGCCGCGGTAGTGCGCCCTGACGCGGTGATCAGCCGTGGTGAGGTCGATCCCGGCGACCCAGACCGATACCACTCGGACGGCCAGGATTGGGAGCGCCGGTGCCAGACGTGGGATTTGGCGAGCGCGCCCCTTGATCGTCAGATCGAGATCACCGCCCGCGGTGTGCTTGGCCGTTATTGATCAGCTCACTCACATCGGAACCGCGGGGGCTCCCAATTTGCCCATGCGCAGACCCCCGACACTCGCCGTCGGGTCGGCCTGCGTGCTGACCACCCGAAATCCGCCGCCGGCGAGCAGCGCCTGCAGAGAGACTCCGAACTCGTGCTGTAGCGGGCTCCTTGACGACGGTGTCAGTGATCGCGCGGCGGCGCTACGGCTGGGAACCGATTATCTATCGCGTTTTAACCAGTATCCATTCGTTGTCCCATAGATCGCCCCACTGCTCGACCATTTTGCGCCCGCTAGTGTAGGCAACTTGCCACACTCCCGCGGCAATCTTCTGCTCGATGAGTTGGTCAAGATACCGCTGTCGCAGCGGCCTCCCCTGGTTGTAGACAGTCTCATGCAATTGAAGCGTCATGAGCTGCCTCTGGTAAAAGATCCATTTTGGTGGCGACTGCTGCAACTCATCCAATAGGCGCTGAATGGTTTCGATGCTCGTAATATCGAAGAACGTCTGCACATAGCCATGCCAGGGCGGGGTGTCACAGAAGTAGTTGCCGCCCGGGAACGGAAGCGATAAAAGTTCGTTGTCGGCACCGCTATTTCGTATCAGCGGGCAGACCTGCCGGATCATCCCCAGCAATTCATTGCTTATGTACATTGGGCCGTAGCTGGGATGCTGGTACCAGTTGCGATCCGTAAATATTGGCTTCTCGCGGTATGTATGCCAACGGTATGGTGCTTCGGCTCGCGTAGTGGCCGCGCAGAGCGTTGCCAGAACGGCTAACCCAACCAAGATGTCGCGAGGCCAATGCGTGTCCAAGGCAGGCCAGCGCGTGGTCGAGTGACGCCAGCGTGCCTCTAAACGACCCCAGTGCGCCTCCAAATAAGGCCAGCGCGCCTTAACGCGAGGCCAGAGCTTGTTCAAGTGGACCGGAAAGCTGATTGCCAAAATTACGATAAGGACACTTATCGGCTCAAAAGCGAGGTAGAACGTTCCGCCCGAGGACATCGACGTCGAGGCCAACAGTCCGAGAGGAATCAATAGCAGGATCTGCCGTTTGTCCCAACTCTTCGCGCGCTTGGGATTGAGCAACGAGAAAATGAATCTTGCCGCTACCCAAATGCCAAATATATATGCCAGTAGGACTACGAATCCGGTGAGAGAGACTACCAACAGGTTGTCCCAAAATATACCAACAATCTGGGCCAAATAAATGATCAGATCCGTCCCGGCGAGCACTAATCCGACCTGCCACCATCCAACCTTTCGCCTGAGCGGAAGTATGAGTAATGCACAGAAGAACGCTCCCACCACACCCAAAAGCATCCAAAAGCCTTTAACGCTAAACAGCCATACGGCGGTGCTCAAGGGCAGCCTCAATGGTTGTGTCAATAGGGTGCCGAGGCTGCCCTTGATCGGGGCCGCCTTGAAAAACGTATTAGTCGCATAATCGTATAGGGAGTCCCCGGTAAAGCTGACAATGAGCAGGGCTGTGAATCCGGTGGTAAGAGAGAAAAGCAGAAGCGACAGCAGCTTTTTGGAAGGCGCCAAGCACGCGATGGCGAGAAAGACGCCGACGAACAGCGCAGCGCCATCGTTGGGCCGAGTCGTCACGGCCAGCCCTGCAAGCCCGCCAAGGATCGCGGCGAGTCCGAGGGTGCGTGTAACGCTGGACGACGTGCTGAGCGACAGGAGCGCCAGGAGCGAATACAGCTCGAAGCAGTCGGCGAGCAAGTGGTAGTCGTTGAAAACGATCGCTCCAGAGGCGGTGGAGACGAAGAAGGAGCAGGTGAACAGGATCGCCTTGTCCACGTCGGAGAGCCTGGTCTGACGAACAAGTAGGAGAAGAGCCAGGCAATATGCCACCAGGTGCAGCACCCCAGGGATTTTCGATAGCAGCCACCCTTTGCCTAGCAGGGCCATGAATGCGTTCGTTTCGAGTACAAACAGCGGTTGCAGCGGCATATGCAAATCGGCGTAGAGGCGCTTCCCACTATCAAGGAAGTAGCTGTACCAAAACCACGCTCCGTCGCATGGAGGCTCAACGTTGACGATCATGGTCAATCCGAACCCTAGACAGCAGACGACTGCAAGCGCCTGCGCTCGGTTACTGCGGTTGACAATTCCACGGAGCTGGGACCCGATCCAGGTTCGCCTTGGCGTGGGCTGGTCCGCTGTGGGCGTGGCATCGCCGTCCAGCGGTGGGCCGAACGGCAGTGGTGGCCGTGTCCAAGTGGAAAGAAACCCATTGGCACGCCGGCGTAACCCAGCTTCTCGCGCGTCTCCCTTGAGGAGGTCCGTTTGCGGGGATTGCATGGCACGAGATGGTAACTGAAACGAGACGCATTTGGCCGAATATTACAAACTAGTTTGCAGAATAGGAACTTTCGCCGACCACCCGCCGAATTCCGAGCGCGGGTGGGGTGCTGATTCGTCGCCAACGCAAGCGATTAGCGAAAACCGGAATTTCGTTTTGAATTGGGCCGTCAAAAATGACGGCGAAGACTGGAAAGCTCGTTCTCCGAAATGGGGCCCGGCGGGTGCGACGATCGAGATCACCGCCCGGCGCGTGTCAAGACGGCGCTTGCCGGGCCCGGCCGAAATGGCTGCCCAGGCCGAGCTGGCCGGCTTGGACGCGGCGCTCTAGCAGCCGACAAGTGCTAGGTCAGCATGTGAGGCTAGTCGCTCACGGGTTTTAGGTTCGCTTGGCAGTTTCGGCATTGAAAGGTGTTGGCGCTGAGGGCGCTGACGGGTACCTGCTGCGTGTGTTGGCACTTGCCGCACCGAATCCTTGTCGTTGCTGTTGTGACGCCGGGATTCGCCTCAGCGGGCGCGGCAGCAACTTCTTCGTGCTAGTCGATGCCGGCGGATTGCTCAATAGCCTGATAGATGATGAGTGACCCGATGAGCGCCATCGCCGCGCCAGCACCTGCGACGTAGAGGGCAACACCTAGCGCGGAAGCGACACTCGACTGACTTGTGTCGACCGCACCATTGAGGCCAAAGGGAATTAGCGTCTGCAGGTTCTTATCGCGGGCGATACTGAACACGGCTATTGCCGCGATAAAAGACAAGGCGACTGGCGGCCGCGACCATCGCCTAAGTCCCTGACCAGCTCGTGAGCCGGTCACGAGGATTCCCAGCGCTAAAGCGAGCAGAACCCAGCCGTTGAAGCCTTGGATTAGATGATTCTGCTCAATCCGCGCGTAGTGGGTTGATTCCTGGAATGGCAGAAATGCGCCGAGGGCTATCGCCACCGCCCCCAATATCACCAGACCGAGGGCGAGAGGGTTTCGCGTCTTCATAGCGCGAGATCATAGGTCATACTGCGTGTAATCGTGGCGGTGGGTTGAACGTGGTTTGAGCGATGACCAAGCCGGCCGGTGCCTGACGGCGGGTACTCGCGTGCTGACGGGAAATCGTAGCGGTCGATATAGAAGAATTCGGCGAGGGCGGGACCGTTGAAGTGACGGATCCGATGTGTTGCAGCGATTCTGCGACCGCTACAACGACCCTTGTAGCTGCCTGGTTGAGCACTTCCGGTGAGGTGGCGACGGCGGTAGGTAGTTGGCTTAGGGCTCCGGTCAGTGATTGCCACCTTGGGCGGACGTATCGCCGCCAGATTTTTTAGCTGCGTGATCTCCGCGGGCGTGACTAACTCAATCGTTCGTCGGCGTTCCCAAAATCCCGTAAAACAGGCACAGGTCGGACACGTCCGAGTACGACAGACAACACCTGGACCCTCGGCGCAGCCGGACGGACCAGCGAGCTAGTCGCCTCCCGCGAAAGCGGTCAGCCGGTGAGCCCGCGCCGGCCGTCGCCGAAGGGCGCCCCGAACTCGGTCACCGGCGCAAAACCGCGTTTGCGGGCTCGCGCCACACCCAGCCGGACGAGATTGCCCAATGTGGCCACCCCCGAGTGATCGAGGAGCAGGAAGGGCGACAGCAGCCGGTTGTGCACGTACGCGAAGGCCAAACCGCTCGCGGGATCGGCCCAGCCGAACGAGCCGCCCAGCCCGACGTGCCCGAAGCCCGGCATCACGCGTTGGAAGGGCACAGCGTGGTAGCCGAGATGGAATGACAAGGGCACCAAGATGTTTCGGTCCCGCTTCAGGCTGGGCCGCCCCGTCAGCCCGGAGACGATCTCCGGCGACAAGAACCGGGTGCCGTCGATCTCGCCGCCGTTGGCGATCGCCCCGTACATCCGCGCCAGCGCGCGGGCCGTCGCCACCCCGTTGGCGGCGGGCATCTCGGCGTCCAGCAGCGCGATGTCGCCGCGTACGGCAGCCATGACGCCTTCGAAGTTCATGGAGCGGTATGCGCCGGACAGCTCCGCGGCCGCCTTGCGCCAACACGTAGTTGACCGCCGGAATGCCGGGCATGTTCTGCGGGAGGATGATCTGCGCGACGCGCGTCGGTGCCCCGGCGGGTGGCCGGCCCAGATGCATGCCGTCGGTGCCCAATGGCTCGGCGAGCTCCTCGCGGATCAGCTGGCGCATGCCTTTCCCGGTCACGGCCCTGGCCAGCCCGGACATCAGCCAGCCGAACGTCAGCGCGTGATAAGCCGGCTTTCCCAGCAGCCGTCCCGGGGCCGCTGCCGCCAGCCGTTCCTCCATCACCAGGTGATCCAGCAAGTCTTCCTGGGTGGCGCCACGCAAACCCGACAAGCCGGCGCGGTGCCTCATCACCTCACGCACCGTGAGCTCCGACTTGCCGTTGGCCGCGAACTCGGGCCAGTACTCGGCGACGGGAGCCTCGTAGTCGATCAGACCCCGGTCGACGAGCCGGTGGATGACGGTGGAGGCCATTCCCTTGGTTGCCGAAAAGACCATCGGCGCGGTGTCTGACGTCCACGGCGTCACGCCGTCTCGGTCCGACCAGCCGGTCCAGATGTCGACGACGGGTTGACCATCGAGGTAGACGGCCAGCGCCCCACCGCCGAGTCGGCGGCTGGGAAACATGCTCGAGAACCCGCGAACGACGCAGGAAAAGTTGGGGTCCGCCAGCACCGAACACGCCATGACCTGCGTCCGGGCCATCGTGGGAAGGGATCGCGTGGAGATCGACCCGGGATTCTGCCGTCACATTTGGAATTTACTTCGATTTCACACAGTACGGGCAAAAACGAAAATTTATTTACCCATCCGTTAGCCAGACGCGGCTCTCCAACAGCAGATCGTTGACCTTCTTGCGACGATCATCTGGATCAAGGACATGACCGATCGCCCGAATAAGCTCGAGCGACCCGTACTCTGCAGGTTAGTCTGCCGCCGCTGAGAGTATTTGCTGCGCCGCCAGCGCGGGGTCAACTCCCCCGCCTTGACCTGGCGCTCCACGTCGGCGCGGATCTTGCGCACCGCGGGATTGGTCAGCACCCGGTCCAGAACCGCGTCGCGGACCATCTGCCAGGTCCAGTCGACCTGCTGGGCCCGGCGGCGTGCCTCGAATTCTCCGGCGTCGGTGAGCACCTGGCGATGGCGCTCGACGGTGTCCCACAACTCCGTCAGACCCGTACCCTCGATCGCGCTCATGGTGAGAACCGGTGGGCGCCAGAGTGTTTCGCGCGGATAGATCAGCCTGATCGCCGACGAGAGCTCCCGCGCGGCTTTCTTCGCCTCGGTCAGGTGGTTGCCGTCGGCCTTGTTCACCACCACGATGTCGGCCAGCTCGAGCACGCCCTTTTTGATGCCCTGCAACTGGTCGCCGGTGCGGGCCAGGGTCAGCAGCACGAAGGTGTCGACCATGTTGGCCACCGCGACCTCGGACTGGCCGACGCCGACGGTTTCGATCAGGATCACGTCGAAACCGGCGGCCTCCAGCAGCACGACCGATTCCCTGGTGGCCTTTGCTACGCCGCCCAACGTGCCCGACGTCGGCGACGGCCGGATGTAGGCGTCCGGGTGCGCGGCGAGGCGGCCCATCCGGGTCTTGTCCCCGAGAATCGATCCGCCGGTGCGGGTCGACGACGGGTCGACCGCCAGCACCGCCACTTTGTGGCCTTTGTCGATCAGGTGACATGCCCAGCGCTTCGATGCTGGTGGACTTTCCCACCCCCGGGACGCCGGTGATGCCTACCCGATGGGCGTTTCCGGAGTCCGGCAGCAACTCCAGCAGCAGTTGCTGCGCCTGTTCGCGATGGTCGGCGCGGGTGGACTCCAGCAGCGTGATGGCCCGCGGCAGCGCGGCGCGGTCGCCGGCACGGACTGCTGTCGGCCAAATTCATTTGGCCACCGCGAGAGTGCAACTGGCAACGCATTTCCCGAGTAACACCGTCGGTAACTGCACTCTCGCGGTCAAAGGAGCGTGTAACCCAGGCGCTCGGCGAGCTTGTTCAGCAGGCCGATCGCGGCGTCGGCGATCACCGTCCCGGGCGGGAAGATGGCGGCGGCCCCGGCCGCGTAGAGCTCATCGAAGTCACCGGGCGGGATGACGCCACCGACGACGATCATGATGTCGGGCCGCCCCACCTCGGCCATCGCGTCGCGCAGCGCCGGCACCAGGGTCAGGTGGCCGGCGGCCAGCGACGACACCCCGACCACGTGCACGTCGTTGTCGGCGGCCTGGCGGGCCACCTCCTCGGGCGTGGAAAACAGCGAGCCGACGTCGACGTCGAAGCCGATGTCGGCGAAGGCGGTCGCGATGACTTTCTGACCGCGGTCGTGGCCGTCCTGGCCCATCTTGGCCACCAGGATCCTGGGCCGGCGGCCGTCGGCCTCGGCGAATTTCTCGACTAGCTCCATGGCGGATGCGATGTTGGGGGCCTTTCCAGCTGCTTCGCGGTAGACGCCGGCGATGGTGCGGATCTCCGCCTGGTGGCGCCCGTACACCTTTTCCAGCGCGTCGGAGATCTCGCCGACGGTGGCCTTGACCCGGGCCGCGTCGATCGCCAGCGCCATCAGATTATTGCCCAGCCCGTCCTCACCGGCCCGCCCGTGGGCGGCCGCCGCACGGGACAGCTCGGCCAGCGCGGCGTCGACCGCCGACTGGTCCCGCATGGCCCGCAGCTCCTCGAGTTTGGCCAGCTGCTCGGCGCGCACCCGGGTGTTCTCGACCTTGAGTACCTCGACCTCTTGGTCCTCTTCGACCTGGTACTTGTTGACCCCGATCACCGGCTGCTGACCGGAGTCGATGCGGGCCTGGGTGCGCGCCGCCGCCTCCTCGATGCGCAACTTGGGGATGCCCTCGCTGATGGCCTGCGCCATGCCGCCGTGCTCGGCGACCTCGGCGATGTGGGCCCGCGCCCGCTGCGCGAGCTGATGGGTCAGCCACTCCACGTAATACGAGCCACCCCAGGGGTCGATCGGCCGCGTGGTGCCCGACTCCTGCTGCAGCAGCAGCTGGGTGTTGCGGGCGATCCGGGCGGAGAAGTCGGTGGGCAGCGCCAGCGCCTCGTCCAGCGCGTTGGTGTGCAGCGACTGGGTGTGGCCCTGGGTCGCGGCCATCGCCTCGATGCAGGTGCGAGCGACGTTGTTGAAGGCGTCCTGGGCGGTCAGCGACCAGCCGGAGGTCTGCGAATGCGTGCGCAGCGACAGCGATTTGGCGCTCTTCGGGTCGAACTGGGCGACCAGCTCACTCCACAGCAGCCGGCCCGCCCGCAGCTTCGCGACCTCCATGAAGAAGTTCATCCCGATGCCCCAGAAGAAGGACAGCCGGGGCGCGAACTTGTCGATGTCCAGGTCGGCGTCCAGGCCCGCCTTGATGTAGTCGAAGCCGTCGGCCAGCGTGTAGGCCAGCTCCAAATCCGCTGTGGCACCGGCTTCTTGGATGTGATAGCCGGAGATCGAGATGGAGTTGAACTTCGGCATCTTCACGCTGGTGTAGCCGAAGATGTCGGAGATGATGCGCATCGACGGCTTCGGCGGATAGATGTAGGTGTTGCGCACCATGAACTCTTTGAGGATGTCGTTCTGGATGGTGCCGGCCAGTTTCTCCGGCGGTACACCCTGCTCCTCGGCGGCCACCACGTACAGCGCCAGGATCGGCAGCACCGCGCCGTTCATCGTCATCGACACCGACACCGTGGACAAGTCGATGCCGTCGAACAGCTGCCGCATGTCCAGGATGGAATCGATTGCCACGCCGGCCATCCCGACGTCACCCTGGACCCGGGGGTGGTCGGAGTCGTAGCCGCGGTGGGTGGCCAGGTCGAAGGCCACCGACAGGCCCTTCTGGCCGGCGGCCAGGTTGCGGCGGTAAAACGCGTTGGAATCCGCGGCGGTGGAGAACCCGGCGTATTGGCGGATTGTCCACGGCTGGTTGACGTACATGGTCGGGTACGGCCCGCGGACGAACGGCGGCTCGCCGGGGAAACTGTTCAGCGGGTAGCCGTCGGCCTCGACGGCGGCACGGTCGGCGCCGATGTAGACCGGTTTGACGTCGATGCCTTCCGGTGTCTCCCAGTCCAGCTGCTCGGGCGTGTACCAATGCGCCGACGCCGCCGCGGCGACATGGGATTCCACATCGGCTTCGGTGGGGGGCTGGACGGCGCGCTCGCCGTGCAGGGGGATATCGGCGAAACTGCCTAGACCTGTAGTGGTCGTCATGGCTATGCCCCCAACCGGGTGAGCAGGTCCGACAAGGTTTGGACCGCATTGATTTTCATCGTCAAGAAGTCGTCCGGCCGGTGCTCCGGAGCCGTCTCCGCTACCGCCTTTTCCGGGCCGGCCAGGTAGATGCGCGACACCCCCGCGCGGCGCGCCGCCTCGACGACGCCGGCCGCCTCGGTGCCGTAGCGGGTGTCGGTGCCGCAGAGTACCGCGACGCTCGGCGCACCCGCGGCAGAAACTGCTGCCGCCACGCCGTCGGCATCGACCGTTCCGGGGTTGATCGCCTCGATTCCGCCCGACGCCAGCAGGTTCGAGGCGAACGTGGTCCGGATGTTGTGCTCGGCCAGCGGGCCCAGCGGAAGCAACAGCGCCTGCGGACGGGAACCGGTGCGGGCCAGAAAGACATCGGAGCGATCGCGCAGCGCTTCGAACCCGGCGGCGTAGCGCTGCAGATTCCCGGCGGCCGCCTCGGACGTCAACGAATCAGTTTGCGGCAGAGCGGGTTCGGCGAGGTTCGGATACTCGTTGACGCCGGTGACCGCGGTGCGCCGATGCGCGATGTCGTCGGCGCGCCGGGCGGCTATTTCGCCGATCTGGTCGGCAATGTAGCCGCGGGCTTCGACGAATCCGCCGCGCGCCTCGATGGCCTGGAAGTGTTGCCAGGCCTGCTGCGCCAGCTCTTTGGTGAGGTCCTCGACGAACCACGACCCACCGGCGGGATCCAACACCCGGCCGACGTGGGACTCTTCCAGCAGCAGCAGCTGGGTGTTTCGGGCGATGCGGCGCGCGAAGCTTCGCGCCGTGCCCGGAAAGCCTCCCGGGATGGCCACGTCGAACGGGAACACCAGCACGGTGTCGGCGCCGCCGACGCCCGCGCCGAAGGCGGCCAGGGTGCTGCGCAGCATGTTCACCCATGGGTCGCGCTGGGTCATCATCGGCAGCGACGTCTCCGCGTGCACCACGGCTCCGCCGTCTTCCGGTTCGCCGGCGACTTCGGCGACCCGCGCCCACAGTTGGCGCAGCGCACGCATCTTGGCGAGCGTCATGAATTGGTCGTCATCGGCGGCCAGCCGGAAACTGATCTGCCGTAACGCCCCGCCGATCGACAGCCCGGATTCGGTGAGCACTCGGAGGTAGGCCACCGCGGCCGCCACGGCGGCGGCCAGCTCCCAGGTCGCGTTGGCGCCCAGATTGTGGAAAGCGGGACCGTCGACGGTGATCGCCCGCACGCCGCTGATCGCCGGCCACTCGCGTGGCGACGGCGACGACCTCGTCGATGGCCGGGGCGGGGCGGCCGCTGAGTGCGGCGGTCAGCGGGTCGGCGCCGAGGTCTACCGACAGCGTTGCCCGCTGGTCGGGTTCCACCTCGGCCACCAGCGCCAGCACGGCGTCGCAGGCGGCAGCGTAGTCGGCGCCCGCGTCCAGGATCACCGGCGCCATGCTCAGATACACACCCTCGAGCAGCGCCTCGAGCTGCTCGGGCGCCACACCGGGTGACCCCACCCGGAGCAGCAGCGCGCTGACCCCTTCGCCAAGCGCGGCTAGCAGCGCGGAGTTTTCGTCGCCGACCGCCGTCGCGCCGGAAAGGTCGCGCGGAAACGCCTCGGCCACCTTCCAGCCCGACTTGACGTCGCGCAAGGCGTCGCCGCCGCGCAGGTAGGGCCACTGGCCCGGCAGCGGCGGTTCCGGCAGCTCGTCGAACGCGGTGTAGAGGGGCCGAACGACGAACCCGTCGTAGGTCGAGGAATCCAGCAGCTGCTCGGGGTGCTCCCCCAAGTCGGCGGGGTCTTTGCGGGTGCTCTTGGACAGCACGCCGGCGACAGCAGTGCGCCAACGCCCGCGAACCTGTTCCAGTTCGGCAAGCTCGGGTGCGTCAATGGACACCGACTGCTCCTGTTTTCGCAGCAATTGGCTCGTTGCTTCGGGTTGCGTGGCATACGCCACTTGACTAATCAGGCTAATTGATCGACCTCGCGACTATGAAACGCCCGCCGCGGGACACAAGTTCTTCATGTGCGCCCCGTAGCCTTGGCACTGTGACGGATCCCGCGACCAGCAAAATCCGCGCTAACCTGCGCGATCTTGCCTTCGCGGGCATGTGGGCGCCGCCACCCGTCAGCTTGCCCGCCCGCGGGTCCTTGCGACAGTGGTCGCAATCACAGTCCTGATTGCGGCGGCGACGTGGGTGCCGCTGCCCTCGCCGGTGCAACTGCGCGACTGGGTGCAATCGGTGGGCCCGTGGTTCCCGCTGGCGTTTCTGGCCGCACACATCGTCGTGACGGTGTTGCCGTTTCCCCGCACCGCGTTCACGCTGGCCGCCGGGCTGCTGTTCGGTCCGGCGTTGGGCATCGCGATCGCGGTGATCGCCAGCACCGCGAGCGCGGTGCTGGCGGTGCTGCTGGTGCGCGCGGCGGGATGGCAGCTCAACCGCTTGGTCCGGCACCGCGCGATCGACACGGTCGACGAGCGCTTGCGGGAACGCGGTTGGGTGGCCATCTTGTCGCTGCGGTTGATTCCCGCCGTGCCTTTTTCGGTGATCAACTACGCCGCCGGCGCGTCGGCCGTGCGGCTGGCGCCCTACACGTTGGCCACGGTGGCCGGTCTGCTGCCCGGCACCGCCGCCGTCGTGATCCTCGGCGACGCGCTCGCCGGTCACCCCAGTCCGGCCCTGTTCGTGGCGTCGGTGTGTACCGGCGCGCTGGGCCTGGCGTTGCTCGTCTTCGAGATGCGTCAGCACCCGATAGGCGTGCCCGCGGGTCGGTCAGTCGGCAAGCCCGAGGAATACCAGCAGCGCGCGATTCAGCCGAATGAGATCAGCCTCGGCTAGACGACCGAGATGGTCACGTACATTTTCCCGCGGCATCGTGGTGATTTTGTCGACCATGATCTGGCTTGGTTGCTCAATTCCGGTGACCGCTGTCGGCAGCACCACGATTCGGGTCAGCGGCGCCTCGACGGGATTGGTTGTCAGCGGGCAGACCGTGACCGACGCCGTGGCATCGAACCGATCATCCTGCACAACGACGACGGGTCTGGGCTTACCGGAGTAGGCGCCTCGTGCGGCAGCGATGTAAATATCGCCCCGCCTCACTCCGCGGACTCCCTGTCGACCTTCCCGTCGTCACTGGCCCAGTCGACGGAGATCGCATCGACGTACGCCTGGTCGTCGACCTCATGCTCGCTGGCGGCGATGGCAGCCGACTGGCGGTGAGCTTCCGCGACAAATTCAGGCGCCCGGACGTCGGGCACCCAGATCTGGACGGGTCGAAGCCCCTGCGCGCGCAACCGCTCGCGATGTTCGCGCACCCGCTGTCGCGTATTAGCCACGCACTCATGTTACATGTAACATGGGCGCATGGCTGAGAGTGTCAACGAATTAGTGGCGGCGGCAAACGCCGTCGTGCCGCGGATCACGCCGGCTCAGGCGCAGGAGTTAATCGCCAAGGGCAACGCCGTGCTTGTCGACGTGCGGGAGGCGGCCGAGGTCCAGCAGAGCGGCAAGGCCGCCGGTGCCGTGCACATCCCGCGTGGACTGCTCGAATTCGCGGCGGACCCGAAGGCGCCGCAGCACGACGCGCGTTTCGACACCGGCAAGGCGGTGATTCTGTACTGCGCGGCGGGTGGACGGGCGGCCCTGGCCGGGCAGGCGCTCAAGGGACTGGGCTACGGCGAGGTCTACAACCTCGGCGGCTTCAAGGACTGGGTAGACGCGGGCGGGGCGATCGAGAAATAGCGCTGACTGACCCCACTAAGACCGGTCGGGCCCCTTCACCGTCATCGCCGTGACGAGCGCCAGGAACGTCGCGGCCGGAATGATGTTGGTCGATTTGTCCCGGACGCGGACGTGCGCGCCGACGGCCAGGATGAAATACAGCGTCAGCATCGCCGTCGTGAGCCGGCCAGCGCCGGGAAACCGGGTGACCGACAGCAGACCGACCGCCGCGGCGGCCTTGACCACCGGGAAAACGGGACGGATGTTCTCCGGAATACCGAGGTCGTCCAGGATTTTTACGATCGGGGCGCACTTGAGTGCGCATCCGACGGCGTCGCCGGCATGGAATATGCCAAGCGCGGCATAGGTCTTCGGTGAACCCAGAACACTCATGGCCAAACCCTAGCGAGTCAACTCGGGCGGTGCGCCCGGCGGCCCGTCCACCGGCTGGCGGGCTATCGCCTCGGCCTTGGCCACCGCCTGGGCGATCGCCGGGTCGGTCTCGGTGTCGAACCAGTCCGCGACGTCGGGGTCGATCTCGCCGGCGGCGTGCTTGGGCGGATCCTCGACCGGGGACGGCTGGAACCGGAACACGCCGTCCTCGCCCGGGGTGCCCAGCAGTTTGGTGAAACCCTGCAACGCCGAGCTGAAGTCGCTGGGCACCACCCACACCTTGTTGGCGTCGCCGCGCGCCATCTCCGGCAGCGTCTGCAGGTACTGGTAGGCCAGCATCTCCGGCGTGGGCCGGCCGGCCTTGATCGCGGCGAACGTCTTCTCGATGGCCTTGGCCTGCCCCTGCGCCCGCAGGTAGGCCGCGGCACGCTCACCCTGGGCGCGCAGTATCCGGGACTGCCGGTCGGCCTCGGCGGCCAGGATCGCGGCCTGCTTGGCGCCCTCGGCGTCCAGGATCTGTGCCTGCTTCGCGCCTTCGGCCTGGGTGATCGCGGCTTGCCGGTTGCCTTCGGCGGTCAGGATCACCGCCCGCTTCTCCCGGTCGGCCTTCATCTGCTTTTCCATCGAGGCCTGAATCGACGGCGGCGGGTCGATGCTGCGCAGCTCCACCCGCGCCACCCGCAGGCCCCAGCGGCCGGTCGCCTCGTCGAGCACACCGCGCAACTGGGCGTTGATCTTGTCGCGGGACGTCAGGGTCTGCTCCAGCGTCATGCCGCCGACCACGTTGCGCAGCGTCGTCGTGGTGAGCTGCTCGACGCCGACGATGTAGTTGCTGATCTCGTAGACGGCCGCCTGCGGAACGGTGACCTGGAAATAGACCACGGTGTCGATGTTGAGGGTCAGGTTGTCCTCGGTGATGACCGGCTGCGGCGGGAACGACACCACCCGCTCACGCAGGTCAACCCGCGCGCGGACGCGGTCGATGAACGGCACCAACAACGTCAGCTGGCCGCTGACCGTGCGGCTGTATCGACCCAGCCGTTCGATCACCGCCGCCTCGGCCTGCGGTATCAGCGCGACCGACTTGGCCACCACGATGACGGTGAAGGCCACCAGCACGGCCAAAAACAGCAGAACAACCACCGTATTCGGACCCACAGGGGTTCCTTTCTCGCAGCTACACGTTCCCGAAGACCACCGCTGTGGCGCCGTCGATGCGCAGGACGGTCACCGAGTCGCCGGGCTCGTAGACCTCGCCCTCGTCCATGGATCGCGCCGTCCACACCTGGCCATCGAGCTTGATCCGGCCCTGGTCGCCGCCTACCCGATTCAGCACCACGGCCTTCTTCCCCTCGAGCGCCTGGATGCCCGTCCGCACCGCTTTGGGGGTCATGTGCCGGCGCACTGCGGGCCGAACCACCACCACCAGCAGCACCGAGACGATCAGGAACACCGCGCCGTCGGCCAGGATCGGCCAATCCGTGAGCCATGCGGTGGCCGACGCCGCCACCGCCCCGCCACCCAGCATCAGCAAGAACATATCGCCGGTCAGCGCCTCCGCCACGGCAAGGGCCAGTGCGAAGATTAGCCAGCTCAGCGCGATCGGCATGCCGACAGAATACGCGTGATCCGCCTTCGCGGCGGCGAACAACTACACTTCGACATCATGTGGTGTCCCAGTGTTTCGCTGTCCCTGTGGGCCAACGCCTGGCTCGCCGGCAAGGCCGCGCCCGACGACGTCTTGGACGCGTTATCGCTTTGGGCACCAATCCAATCGGTGACCGCGTACGACGCCGTCGCCGCCGGTCACACCGGGCTGCCGTGGCCCGACATGAACGAGGCCGGGACGGTCTCGCTGTTGCAGACGCTGCGGGCCGCGGTCGGCCGGACGTCGTCGTCGGGGCGCGGCCTGCCCCTGCGCGGGACGATCAACGTGGTGTTTCCGGTGCCGGGCGACGTCCGCGGGCTGGCCCCGGGCAGCCAGTTCGAGCGCGACGCGCTGGCCGCCGGCGAAGCGGTGATCATCTCCAACCCCGAGGATCGGCACACCGCCGTCGGACTGGTCCCCGAGTTGTCCTACAGCGATCTCGACGAGGGACGAGGACTGCGCGCAGGAGCTGCCCGAATTGTGTGCGCTGTCCTGGATCGTCTACTCGTTGCCCGGACCGCCGGCGTTCGAGCACCACGAGCTGGGCGACGCCGAGTACGAACTGCGCTCGGCGGTGCGGTCGGCCGCCGACGCGCTGGGCGCGATCGGGCTGGACGCCGCGACGTCGGATATCGAGGATCCGCGCGGGCTCGTCGAGCAGCTGCTGGAATCCGGTCGGCAACACCGGATTCCCGATCATGCGCCGTCTCGGGCGTTGCGGGTATTGGAGAACGCCGCGCACGTCGACGCGATCATCGCGGTCAGCGCCGGGCTGAGTCGATTGCCCGATTCCTCCGCGGACCGCTTCGCGGCCCCCATCGCGGCGGGGCTGGAACCGCTCGGCGTGCAGTCAGCGTCGGAGGCCCGGATCGCCAGCGATGCGCTGCGCCCGCTCAACACCGTGGTGCGTTCCGCACGGATGGCCGCGGTCGATGCGATCCTGCACTCGGCCTGGAACGACTAACGCGCAGCGCAATGCGGCGGCCGGCACGGCTCGCCGCTGATGCTGGCCAGGCAGCCGGGCACCGGGTCGCGGCCAGTCACCCGGGCCGGCACCCGGCCGTCGCGGAGTTCGTCGATCAGGTCTGCGGCCAGCCGGGCGAAGCGCCGGTCGGCGTTGGGCGTGGCGGCCCGGGCTAGCGCGATGCCGGCCGCGTCGGCTTGGGCTCGCAGCTCTTCGTCGAGATCCCACACCACCTCGATGTGGTCGGCGACAAATCCGACGGGACAGACGATTACGGCTTTCGTGCCGGTGGCACTCAGGGCCGCGAGATGGTCGCCGACGTCAGGCTCCAGCCACGGAACCTGCGGCGGCCCCGATCGCGACTGCCAGGCCAGGTCGTAATCGGCGTACCCGGCGGCCGCCGCGACCAGCCTTGCGGCGTAAGCGACTTGGCGACTGTAGAGCTGCGGACCGCAGCGCTGATCGGCGGCCACCGGGACCGAATGCGCGGTGAACACCAGCCGCGCGTCGCCCCGCAGCCCGGTGGGCAAGGTGTCGGCGGCCGCGGCGATGTTGCCGGCGAACATCTCGACAAAGAGCGGATGGTCGAAGTAGGTCCGTAGCTTGACCAGCTCGGGCGCGTCCGGCCCGGCCGCCTCGCGTGCCCGGGCAATGTCTTCGACATACTGCGTGCAGCTGGAATAGCCGCTCCACGCCGAGGTGGTGAACACCGCCGCCCGCCGAATACCGTTGTCGCGCATGGCCGCAACGGCGTCTTCGACGTACGGTTCCCAGTTGCGGTTGCCGAAATACACCGGCAGGTCCAGCTCGGCTTGCAGCTCGGTGATCAGGGCGCGGTTGATGCCGTTGATCGGCGACACGCCACCGAAATGCAGGTAGTGCTCGGCGACGTCGTCGAGGCGTTCGGGCGGCACATTCCTACCGCGGGTGACGTTCTCCAGGAAGGGCCGCACCTGCTCGGGCCCTTCCGGTCCACCGAAGGACAGCAGCAGGACAGCGTCGAATTCCATGGCGCGCTAAAGCAACTGCGTGCTGGCGCCGCCGTCGGCGTAGACGATGGTCCCGGTGGTCGCCGGCAGCCATTCGGACAGCAGCGCGCACACCGTCTTGGCCACCGGCGTGGGGTCCTTCATGTTCCAGCCGAGCGGAGCGCGCTGGTCCCAGCCCTCCTCGAGCAGCTGGATCTGGGCGCCCGCCTCGTCGCCGAGCGCACCACCGACGATCGCACTCATCGCCAGGGTCCGGATCGGTCCGGCCGCAACGAGATTCGAGCGCACACCGACCTTGCCCGCCTCGCGCGCCACAAACCGGTTGACCGACTCCAGCGCGCTCTTGGCGACCGTCATCCAGTTGTAGGCCGGCATCGCCCGGGTCGGGTCGAAGTCCATGCCGACGATGCCACCGCCGGAGTTCATGATCGGCAGCAGCGCTTTGGCCAGCGACGCATACGAGTACGCCGAGATGTGGATGCCCTTGGCGACGTCTTCGTAGGGCGCGTCGAAGAACGGGTTGACGCCCATCCCGCTTTGCGGCATGAAGCCGATCGAGTGCACCACGCCGTCGAGCTTGTTGCCCTCGCCGATCACCTCGGTCACCCGGTCGGCCAGCGTCGCCAGGTGCTCCTCGTCCTGCACGTCGAGTTCGATCAGCGGGGCCTTGGCCGGCAGCCGGTCCGCGATGCGCTGGATCAGCCGCAGCCGGTCGAATCCGGTCAACACCAGTTCGGCGCCCTGCTCCTGGGCGACCCGGGCGATGTGGAAACGCGATCGACGCGTCGGTGATGATCCCGGAGACCAGGATCCGTTTACCTTCGAGCAGTCCTGCCATATCTGTCCTTTACCTCAGTGCCCCATGCCCATGCCGCCGTCGACCGGGATCACCGCACCGGAGATGTAACTCGCATCCTCGGACGCCAGGAAGCTGACCACCCCGGCGACCTCGGCGGCGGTGCCAACCCGCTTCGCCGGGATGAATTCCAGTGCCCCGGCTTGGATCCGCTCATCCAGCGCGCGGGTCATATCGGTGTCGATGTAGCCCGGGGCCACCACATTCGCGGTGACGCCGGCCTTGGTCAGCTCCCGGGCGATCGAGCGGGCCATGCCGATCACACCGGCCTTGGAGGCCGCGTAATTGGCCTGGTTGCCGATGCCCCAGCTGCCCGAGACCGAACCGATGAAGATCATCCGGCCGAACCGCTTCTTGGTCATGCTGCGCGATGCCCGCTGAGCCACCCGGAACGCCCCGGTGAGGTTGGCGTCGATGACCTTCTCGAACTTCTCCTCGGTCATCCGCATGAGGAACGCGTCCGCGGCCACGCCGGCGTTGGACACCAGCACCTCGACCGGACCCTGGTGCTCCTCGACCTCTTTGAAGGCGCGATCGACGGCGTCGTTGTCGGTGACGTCGCACTCGACGCCGAACAGCCCCTCGGGCGCCCCGGATCCGCGGTGCGTGACGGCCACCTTGTGGCCGTCGGCGGCCAGCCGCTGTGCGATCGCCAGACCGATCCCCCGGTTTCCGCCGGTGACCAGGACTGAGCGGGATACGAACGCGGGCCTGCCGCCCTCCTGCGTATTGCGAGTGGCTACTTCTGTCACTCCGCCAACCTATCGCCTCACCGTGGCGCGGCCGAAATCGGCTCACGCCGAGCGCTCCCCTCGCCGCGAGCGTAACGCCACCGCGAAAAACCGTGCTTGATTTCGCGTTGGCGTTACGCTCGCGGATCTTGTCGGAGAGCGTCGGCACACTGCGGCCATGGCAGACCCGTTCGTCGGCAGCGAGTCCCTCGCTGCGGGCGCGCTCACTGAGCATGAGCTGCGAAGCCGGTACATTGCGTTGCATCAAGACGTGTACGTGCCTGAAGGCACCGAGCTCACCGCGGCTTGCGAGCCAAGGCCGCTTGGCTGCGTTCACAGCGCCGCGGCGTCCTCGCCGGCTTCTCCGCGTCGGCGTTTCACGGCGCCAGGTGGATCGATTCGGCCAGGCCGGCCGCGATCATCGACACCAATCGCCGCCCGTCCCGGGAGTGCAGGTGTGGGAAGTTAAAGGTTCAATGAGGACTCCGACAGAACTGACCCACTCGCAATTCGACACGGTCTACAACATCTTGTCGTTCTCGATCGCGGCGCAGCTGTTCACCACGATCTTCCTGCTGGCCAGCCAGCGCAGGGTGTTGGACCGCACCGGCAAGCCGAGGTGATCGACGCGATCGTCACCGGCATCGCGGCCTACCACAACTGCCGGCATCTTCGACTGGTTCAAGGCGGCATTCGTCACGACGGCCCAGGGCGGACGCGGAACCTATGTCGCGGTCGCCGGACAGTCGTTCAACGAGGCGTACGGCTACGTCGACTGGTTGCTGACAGTGCGACTGCTATTGACCGAGCTCGTCGTCGTGCTGGCGCTAGCCCGTAAGCTGCAGAACTCGCTGCTCTACGGGCTCATCCCGCGACGGCGCTGATGATCGGGCGCGGCTATCCCGAGGAGATCAGCGGTGACAACGCCGTGCGAACGTCTTGGGTTGCTATCCAAGATTCCCACCTCTAGATCCTGAACGGCTGTTCGTCGAGCTGAAACGCTGGCTCGACCGTCAGCCCGAGGCCGTGCGTAAAACCGTCGGCGGGATCCGGTTACTGCTGCTGGCGACCTGGGGCGTCGACCCCCTCGCCTAGATCATGCCGCTGTACGCGTCTCATGCCGGTGCGGGCGCTCGGGTGGAAAGCAGGGCGGCTACTCGATAGCCGACATCTTGGCCAAGGGCCTGGACGGACTGCTGATCGACGGGGTCGCCCGCGAGAAGTCCGCCGAAGAACCGGGCTTCGCGCTCGACGAGGGGGCGCACGGCGAGGAGCTGCCTACTCGCAGGCAAATGGCGGCAAACCTGCCAGAGTCATCGCCGGTCGGCCAGAAGGAAACCTGGCTACGGCAGAGAGTGGCCTCGTGGTTCGCGAGTAAAGACAGCGTGTATGTAAGACGGCGGGACGGCACTCCCCGGGCGCAGAGCGGGATTGCTGTTACTACGCGCCGGGTTCCCCCGACCGCAGACACAGATCGCCGTCCGCAACGAATGGGGTTGGGTGGAGGCATATTTGGACATGGGCTGGGAGGACATCAAGGTTGCGGTCGAGTACGACGGCGACCAACACCGGTCCAGCCGCGCCCAATATGTCAAGGACATCGCCGACTGGAAATGCTGGAGAGCAGAGGGTGGATCGTGGTTCGCGTCATCGCTGAAGACCGCCCCGCTGACATCATTCGCCGTGTACGCGAGGCACGGGCACGCCGAGCGTAACGCTAGCGCGAAAAATGACGCCCAGATTCGCGGTGGCGTTACGCTCGCGGGCAAGAAGGGGGTTAGGTGGGCAGCCGGCGGTTGATCAGCAGCGCCGCGAAGCCGGCCAGCGCCAGCACCAGCGCACCCAGCCGCAGCCAGCCCACGCTCGCGTCGCCCTTGATCGTCTCGTAGCCGATCTGCTGCTGCAGCGACGCGTAGACGGCCTTCAGCTCCGCCAGGCTCGAGGCGTTGTAGGCGTTTCCGCCCGAGAGTTCGGCGACCTTCTTGAGCGTCTCGTCGTCGACGGGCACGGGCTGGCGCTGGTCGTTGATCTCAACAAAGCCGTAGGGAGTTCCGAAACTGATCGTCGAGATCGGCACACCCTGGTCCTTGGCGGTACGCGCGGCGGTAAAGGCGCCCTTGGGGTTGTCCGGGTTGGTCGGCATCGTCTCCTTGCCGTCGGAGAACAACACGATGCGCGCCGGCGGTGGCTTGTCGCCGCCGCCGATCACCGCGCCGACCGTGGCGATGGCCTGCAGGGCGGTGTCGATGGCCTCCCCGGTGGCGGTGCGGTCGGCGAACTGCAACTTGTCCAGGGCGGCCTTGGTCGCGTCACGGTTGGTGGTCGGCGACACCAGCACCGTCGCGGTGCCCCCGAACGCGATCAGCCCGAGGTTGATCCCGGGGGTCAGCTCCTCGGCGAACTGCTTGGCGGCCTGCTGCGCGGCCACCATCCGGTTCGGTTCGACGTCGGTGGCACGCATCGACTGCGACACGTCGATGACCAGCATCACCACCGCGCGGTTGCGCGGTATCCGGACGTCATTGGTCGGCCCGGCCATCGCGACGGTGAACAGCACCAGCGACGACACCAGCAGGATCGCCGGCACGTGCCGCCACCGCGAGGGCCGCTTGGGCGCCACGCTCTCCAGCAGCTCCGTGTTGGCGAATCGCAGCACGCGGCGCTGGCGCGCCAACTGCATCAGTACATACAGCGCAGCGAGCGCCAGGACGACGACAAAGAACAAGAAAAACCACGCGTGCTCGAAACCCGACAGCGACATCGGCCCCAACAAGGGAAGCGTCACCGCTGCCCGTCTTGCGCACCGCGCCGGCGAGAAGCGATGAACCGGACGATGTCGCCGATCCAGTCACGATCGGTGCGAAGCGTCAAAAGCGGTGCCCCACAACCGCGAATCGTGCGAGCCACATCGGCGCGGTGAGCCTCGGCGGCCCTGGCGAAGTCGTCGCGCAGCTGAGCATCGATGGTGAACTCGCGGGTGACCCCGGATTCGGCGTCCTGCAAGACGACGTCGCCGATGTCAGGCAGGTCGACGTCGCGCGGATCGAGCACTTCGATGGCCAGCACCTCGTGGCGGGCCGCGATCGCCCGCAGCGGACGCATCCAGTTGATCGGGTCCGAGGAAATCGCTGATGATCACCGCCATTCCGCGACGGCGTTCCGGCCGGCGCAGCGCGTCGATGGCAACCGCCAGGTCGCCGCGTACCCCGACATGCGCCTTGGGCATGGTCGCGATGGTGCGCAACAGCGTCTGCTGGTGCTGACGTCCGGACCGTGCCGGCACCCGAGTTATTGTCTCGCCGTTAGCAATCAACGCTCCGAGCCGGTTTCCGCCACCACTGTTGAGATAGGTGATGGCCGCAGCGGCGGCGACCGCCAGGTCCCGCTTCTCACAGTTGGCTGTGCCGAAGTCCAGGCTCGCCGACGCGTCGATGACCAGCCAGGTTTCCAGTTCGCGGTCGGCGATCATCTGCCGGACGTGCGGGTGAGTGGTGCGCGCGGTGACCGCCCAGTCCATCCGGCGCACGTCGTCGCCGGGCTGGTAGAGGCGCGACTCCCCCGGCTCCGAGCCCGGCCCCGGGATCAGGCCGAGGTGATCGCCGTGCAGCACACCGTCGAGCTTGCGCTTTACGGTCAGCTCGAGCGTGCGCAGCGCCGCCGCGAGCTTCGGGTCATCGATCTCACCCCGCAGCATCGACGGCGGAGCGGTAGCCGCGGATTGCGCCGCAGCGGAGTCTTTGTCGGTCACCGACCGCTAGCCGCCGCCGCGGCCGGCATTGCCGGTGCGACCGAATGGCCTTGCTGAGGAATGGCATTGACCTGCGGCAGGGCGACAGTTTGCAGGACACGATTGATGACGACCTCGGATGAGATCTCGTCGGCCAAGGCGTCGTAGGTGAGGACCAATCGGTGCCGCAGCACGTCGGGAATCACTTCGATCACGTCCTGCGGGATCACGTAATCGCGGCCCCGGACCAGCGCCAGCGAACGCGCGGCGGCGATGATGCCCAGCGACGCGCGCGGGGACGCACCGAACGCGATCCAGCTCTTGACGTCGTTCATACCGAGCTGCTCGGGCGCGCGGGTGGCGAAGACGACGCGAACCACATAGTCGACCAGCGCGTGGTGCACGAAGCTGTTGGCGGCGAGGCCCTGCAGCCGCAGCAGGTCGTCCGGGTTCAGGATCTGCTTGGGCTGGGGTGGGGTGACACCCATCCGGTAGATGATCTCGCGCTCTTCTTCCGGCGACGGGTAGCCGACGTTGACCTTGAACAGGAACCGGTCCCGCTGCGCCTCCGGCAGCTGGTAGACGCCCTCGTGTTCGATCGGGTTCTGCGTCGCCATCACCAGGAACGGGTTGGGCAGCGGGAATCGCTTGCCACCGATCGACACCTGACGCTCGGCCATGACCTCGAGCAGCGCGGACTGCACCTTGGCCGGTGCGCGGTTGATCTCGTCGGCCAGCAGGAAATTGGCTACCACCGGGCCGAGTTCGGTGTCGAACTCTTCCTTGCCTTGCCGGTAGATACGGGTACCGATGATGTCGGTGGGCACCAGGTCGGGGGTGAACTGGATGCGCGAGAACGTCCCGCCCACCACCTTCGCGAAGGTCTCCACGGCCAGCGTCTTGGCGACGCCGGGGACGCCTTCCAGCAGCACGTGTCCCTTGGACAGCAGGCCCACCAGCATCCGCTCGACGAGCTGGTCTTGGCCGACGATGATCCGCTTGACCTCGAAGATGGCCCGCTCCAGGGTGTGTACCTCGGCGGCCAGTCCGTCGGCGCCACCCGACGGCGCCTGATGGGTTTCGGGCGCGGAGTGCGCACCCGAGTAACCGCTGGCGCCCGGGGGCGGCCCGCCTGCTGAAGTCATCAACCACTACCTTCCAAAGCTCAATATCGTCGTGGGGCAGCAACGTGCCTGCGTCCAACTATTCCAGGCCTGCGGGTTTCCGTCGACGTCGCTGGCTCAGTACTCGATGATCCTAGTCAAGAACGGCGTCATGCCGGACCTACGCACCGGGCTCACCGTGACTTTGGCGGCACTCCCAGATGCCTCCAGCATCTGACCGTTACCCAGGTACATCGTGACGTGCTGACCGCCGCCTGGGCCGTAAAAGATCAGGTCGCCGCGCCGGGCCTCATTCGGCGGAATGTGGCGTCCGGAGTTGTACTGGTCGCCGGAGAACCGCGGGAGCAGCACGCCGACGCCGGCGAAGCCGTACCGCATCAGGCCCGAGCAGTCGAAGCCGGTGATGTTGGCGCCGTCGTCGATGCCCTTACCGGGACCCTGCAACGTGCCGCCACCCCACGAATACGGCACACCCATCTGGGCGCCCATTCGCTTGATCACGTACTCGATCGCCTGCCGGCCGTTGGCCCGCGGAATCACGCTTCCGGGTGCGCCCGCAGCGGGGGCGCTGCTGGTGCCGCCCAAGTTGATCCCCAGACCTCCAAGGAATTGCTTCCCCAAATCTAGCGTGGTCTGGGTGGCCTGCGCAGTGGCCTGCAGCGAGGCATTGGCCATGGCCAGCGGGTCCCCGGGGGCACCGGCGCTGATCTGCGCCGGCAGGGTGGGGTCCCACGCGCCCGGGTCGGCCCTGGCAAAGCCAGCCGGACTGACCGCCGCGAGCAGCAGCCCGGTCACCATCGCGGTGATCCAGGCTATGCTTGTCAGGCGAAATAGCCTGTCGCGCATCGCTTCTCGCAGGTGTTGTGTCGACATCAGTACTCGATATACCGGACCACATAGGGCGTCATGCCGGCGGTGCGCACGGGCGCGACGCGAACCTTCAATCCGATGTCGGGCGCCTCGAGCATCTGACCCTGGCCCAGATAGATCGTCACGTGCTGGCTGCCGCCCGGACCGTAGAAGATGACGTCACCGCGACGCATTTGCGAGGCCGGGATCTTACGGCCCAGGTTGTACTGCGAGCCCGAGTAGTGCGGCAGCTTGATGCCCACCCCGGCAAACGAGTACAAGACCAGACCCGAGCAGTCGAAGCCGGTGATGCCGGACCCGGAGTCGATTCCCTTGCCCGGGCCCGCGGCGGTGCCGCCACCCCAGGAGTAAGGAACACCGACCTGCGACATGCCGCGGCGGATCACATACTCGGAGGCCTGCCGACCGTAGACCCGCGGAATCCGACCCCCACCACCGGCGTTAGTGATCCCGGTGTCGTCGGGCTTGAGGATGCCGAGCTCCTGCAGGAAGCCCTTCCCCATGCTGGCGGTCACCTGCGTCGACGTCGCCGAGATGCCCAGCACCTGGTTCAAAACCACCATCGGGTCGCCCTGAATGTTGGCGCTCGGTACCTGCGGCAGCGTGGGATCCCACGCGCCATCCCACTTGCGGGGCCCGGCGGGTGCCGCAGCCGCAGCCGGCGCTGCCGGATCCCACCGGTCGCCCGACGGCGGGGCGGCGACGGGGGTTCCTGCACCCGCCGCAGCGCTCGCCGACCATTGCCGGCCGGCCGCGGCCTGCGCCACCTCGAGTTTGGACTGGGCCTGGTCGCGCTCGGCGCCCAGTCGAATGACCTGTTCGCGCTGTTCATCGAACTTGCGCTTGGAATCGGTGAGCGCCGCCACCGCGGCGTCCTCGCTGCCCTTTGCCTCGGCGGCGGCCTTGTCCGCCTTCTGCTTGGCCAGCCGCGCCGCCGACTCCTTGTTCACCTGCTCGGTGCGGGCCCGCTGCAAGTTGGCCATCACAGCATCGGAGCTTGCCGTCAGCGTCCGGGCCGCCGTCTCGGTGTCGATGATGTCTTCGGGGCTCGTCGCGGTCAGGTAGCTGCTCGAGGGGCCGTTCATGTAGGTGGCCGCCGCGAAGGTGTTGAACCGCTGCTGAGCCCCGGCTATTGCCGCATTGGCGTCCTTGATCCCCTGCTGGCTTGCCTCCAGGTCGTGCTCGGCCGCGTCGGCGTTGTCCCGCGCAGTCTCCACATCGACCATCGCCTTGTCGACGCTCTGCTGCTCTGTCTCAATGGCCGCACTCATATCTTCCAACCGCTGGTTGGCCCTGGCGACGTTGGCGATCAGCGAAGCCATGCTGTCGGCCGCCGGGTCGGCTTGCGCCGACACCGGCACAGAGATCAGCAGCGCCAAGCTCAAGACCGACGGCAGCACGGGTCGAGCCAGCCTCACGATCGGTCGCACGAACGAGCCACGGCGGGTACGCGTCATTCGACTCTGGTCTCCTCCGGCTCGGCGCTGACGGGCGGCGCTGGCCACCCATCTCTTGGCAAGCGCCAAAGACAACACAAGCATCATTCGCACCGTACGTCACACGAGACGCTTGGGAAACGCCCGTCACAAAATGGCTCCTGGACGTGCGTTTACTGTGACCGAACGGTTATCTGTCGTGTTTGCCGACGGCAGTTACCGGGTTCGGATCGAAAAGGCCCGGATGGGCACGAAATGCTTGGTTAGGCGTCCTCGGTGGACGCATCGACCGGCGCTTCGGCCGACGAAACCGACGTTGCTGGTCGCTTTCCGTGTCGCTGCAGGAATCGGGCGCCGACGGCGGCCGCAAGCACACCAATCAGCAGAACAAGGGTCAACCCGGTCCAGGGAAACTCGGGAGCGCCGAGCTCGTTCAAAAAGTGCTGCGCCGACAGCACCGGGTTGCCGGTCTTGGCGATGTCCTCGCCCGCCTCGAGCGTGACGCGCGGGAAGTCCGTGCTGTAGGTGCCGACGAAGCTGGGGCTCAGCGTCAGGACGGTGGCATCCGGGTAGTCGGCGCCGACAACGGTGGAGATATCACGCAAGTTCGTGTCGATCGGCGGGTTGTGGTCGAGCAGCACGATCTTGAGGTTGATGCCCTCGGCGCGGGCGTGGTTGACCACGTCCAGCAGCCCCGGCATGGCGGTCGGCGGCGCACTTACTCCGGTGGCGGCGACCTGAGCTTTGACCGCCGTCATGTCGATGTCTTGCGGGATGAATTGCGGCAGCAGGTGCCCGGTCATACAGGCACCGTACAAGACAACGCGGCTCGCCGGACTCGCGGCCGCACCCGATAAGAACTACAAATTAGGGGTGCCGCTTCTAGCAGGACAAGCGTACTGTTAAAGTGGTCAGGCACCGTCGACACGGCCCGTCGGCGGCAGAATTTAATCCTCGGGAGTTGATGTGACCAGCAAAGATTCGGTGAACTCGTTCGGAGCAAGCGACACCCTCAAGGTCGGCGACAAGAGTTACCAAATCTATCGGCTCGATGCCGTCCCGAATACCGAGAAACTCCCCTACAGCCTCAAAGTCCTCGCCGAGAACCTGCTGCGCAACGAGGACGGCGCAAACATCACCAAAAGCCACATCGAGGCGATCGCGAACTGGGATCCGAAGGCAGAGCCCAGCATTGAGATCCAGTACACGCCCGCTCGCGTCGTGATGCAGGACTTCACCGGCGTGCCGTGCATCGTCGACCTGGCCACCATGCGGGAGGCCGTCGGCGACCTGGGCGGAGATCCCGACAGGGTCAACCCGCTGGCGCCGGCCGACCTGGTGATCGACCACTCGGTGATCGCCGACCTGTTCGGCACCGCCGACGCGTTCGAGCGCAATGTCGAGATCGAATACCAGCGCAACGGCGAGCGCTACCAGTTCCTGCGTTGGGGCCAGGGCGCGTTCGACGACTTCAAGGTGGTGCCGCCGGGCACCGGGATCGTGCATCAGGTCAACATCGAATACCTGGCCCACGTGGTGATGGAGCGCGGCGGGCTGGCCTACCCCGACACCTGTGTGGGCACGGACTCGCACACCACAATGGTCAACGGCCTGGGCGTGCTCGGTTGGGGCGTCGGCGGCATCGAGGCCGAGGCCGCCATGCTCGGCCAGCCGGTGTCGATGCTGATCCCGCGGGTCGTCGGCTTCAAACTGACCGGCGAGATCAAGCCTGCTGTCACGGCGACAGACGTCGTGCTGACCGTCACCGAGATGCTGCGCAAGCACGGCGTTGTCGGCAAGTTCGTCGAGTTCTACGGCGACGGTGTGGCCCGGGTTCCGTTGGCCAACCGCGCCACGCTGGGCAACATGAGTCCCGAATTCGGTTCGACTGCAGCGATTTTCCCGATCGACCAAGAGACCATCGAGTACTTGAAGTTCACCGGCCGCAAGCCGGAGCAGCTGGCGCTGGTCGAGGCCTACGCCAAAGAGCAGGGCCTGTGGCACGACCCCAAGCACGAGCCGGAGTTCTCCGAGTATCTCGAGCTCGACCTGTCCACTGTGGTGCCGTCGATCGCCGGACCGAAGCGTCCTCAGGACCGAATCGCATTGTCGGACGCCAAGTCCGCGTTCCGCAAGACCATCCCCAGCTATGTCGGCGATGACCCGGAGAAGAAGGAGTACTCGAAGCTGGACGAGGAGCTCGACGAGACTTTCCCGGCCAGCGACCCCGGTCAGGTAGCCAATGGCCACGCCGACGACCGCCCTCCGGTGCAGTCGGCCGCCGCGCATGCGACGGGCCGGGTGAGCAACCCGGTGCAGGTGAAATCCGACGAGCGCGGCCAGTTCGTGCTGGACCACGGCGCGGTGGTGATCGCCGCGATCACGTCGTGCACGAATACGTCCAACCCCGAGGTGATGCTGGGTGCGGCCCTGCTGGCCCGCAACGCCGTCGAAAAGGGATTGACCTCGAAGCCGTGGGTGAAGACCACCATGGCCCCGGGCTCCCAAGTCGTCAGCGACTACTACGACAAGGCCGGCCTGTGGCCGTATCTGGAGAAGCTGGGCTTCTACCTGGTCGGGTACGGATGCACCACATGCATCGGCAACTCCGGCCCGCTGCCCGAGGAGATTTCCAAGGCCATCAACGATAACGACCTCTCGGTGTCGGCCGTGCTGTCCGGAAACCGGAACTTCGAGGGCCGCATCAGCCCCGATGTGAAAATGAACTACCTGGCGTCGCCGCCGCTGGTGGTCGCCTACGCGCTGGCCGGCTCGATGGACTTCGACTTCGAGTCGCAGCCGTTGGGCACAGACAAGCAAGGCAAAGACGTCTTCTTGAAGGACATCTGGCCGTCGCAGAAGGATGTCTCCGACACCATCGCTTCGGCGATCAACCAGGAGATGTACACCAGGAACTACGCCGACGTCTTCAAGGGCGACGAGAAGTGGCGCAACCTGCCCACTCCGAGCGGGAATACCTTTGAGTGGGACTCGAATTCGACGTATGTGCGCAAGCCACCGTACTTCGACGGCATGCCGGCCGAACCCGAGCCGGTCGCCAACATCACCGGTGCCCGGGTACTGGCGCTGTTGGGCGATTCGGTGACCACCGACCACATCTCCCCCGCCAGCAGCATCAAGCCGGGTACCCCGGCGGCGCAGTACCTCGACGCCCACGGCGTGGACCGCAAGGACTACAACTCTTTTGGTTCACGGCGGGGCAACCACGAGGTGATGATTCGTGGCACGTTCGCCAACATCCGGCTGCGTAACATGTTGCTGGACGACGTTTCCGGCGGCTACACGCGTGACTTCACTCAGGATGGCGCGCCGCAGGCATTCATCTACGACGCGGCGCAAAACTATGCGGAACAAGGTATTCCGCTGGTAGTGCTGGGCGGTAAGGAGTACGGGTCCGGCTCCTCGCGTGACTGGGCGGCCAAGGGAACGAGCCTGCTCGGCGTTCGCGCGGTGATCGCCGAGTCGTTCGAACGCATTCACCGCTCGAACCTGATCGGTATGGGCGTCATCCCGTTGCAGTTCCCGGATGGCAAGTCGGCCAAGGATTTGGGGCTGGACGGCACCGAGGTTTTCGACATCACCGGTATCGATGCGCTCAATGCCGGCAAGACGCCGAAGACGGTGCATGTGAAGGCAGGCAAAATCGAGTTCGACGCGGTGGTGCGCATCGACACCCCCGGAGAAGCCGATTACTACCGCAACGGCGGGATCCTGCAGTACGTGCTGCGCAACATGCTGAAGGCCGGCTGACCCGCACCCGTGCCTAAAGTCAGCGAGGACCATCTGGCGGCTCGCCGACGCCAGATCCTCGACGGTGCGCGCCGGTGCTTTGCCGAATACGGCTACGACAAGGCCACGGTGCGGCGGCTGGAACAGGCGATCGGGATGTCGCGCGGCGCGATCTTCCACCACTTCCGCGACAAGGACGCCCTGTTCTTCGCGCTTGCGCACCAGGATGCCGAGCGGATGGCCGACGTCGCGACCCGCGAGGGTCTCATCCAGGTGATGCGCGACATGCTCGCCGCGCCCGAACAGTTCGACTGGCTGGCCACCCGGCTGGAGATCGCGCGCAAGCTTCGCAACGACCCCGAATTCAGCCGTGGCTGGGCGGAGCGTTCCGCAGAATTGGCGGCCGCGACCGACGAGCGGTTGCGGCGCCAGAAGGAGGCGCACCGGGTGCGCGACGACGTTCCCGGCGACGTGTTGCGGTGCTACCTGGAATTGGTTCTCGACGGATTGGTGGCCAGGCTGGCATCCGGTGAAGATCCGCAGCGACTGGCTGAGGTCCTCGACTTGGTGGAGAAGTCGGTGCGCCGCGCTTGATTGCGCGAGCAGACGCAGAAGCCCGCCGCACGCTCGGCGTGTCGGGGGCTTCTGCGTCTGCTCGCGGTCAAGTCAGGCCAGCTCGATGAGGTCCCGGTACTCGTCGGACCAATAGTCCTCGGTGGCGTCGGGCAGCAGCACGACGCGCTGCGGGTCGAGCGCCTCGGCCGCCCCGGGGTCGTGTGTTACCAGCACCACGGCGCCCTGATAGCTGCGCAGCGCGTCAAGTACCTGTTCGCGCGACGCCGGATCGAGGTTGTTGGTCGGCTCGTCGAGAAGCAGCACGTTCGCCGTGGATGCGACCAGCCCCGCCAACGCCAGCCGGGTCTTCTCCCCGCCGGATAGGGTGCCGGCCGGTTGGTCGAGCTGCGGGCCGCTGAACATGAATGCCCCGAGCAGGCCGCGCAGCTCCTGCTCACCGGAGTCGGGCGCCAGGTAACGGATGTTCTCCCACACGGTGGCGCCGTTGTCGAGGGTGTCGTGCTCCTGCGCGAAATAGCCGATCCGCAAACCGTATCCGGGTTCAATGCCTCCGGTGTCGGGCGTCTCGACGCCGGCCAGCAGCCGCAGCATCGTGGTCTTGCCCGCGCCGTTGAGTCCGAGAACCACGACCCGCGAGCCGCGATCGATCGCCAAATCCACACCGGTGAAAACTTCGAGCGACCCGTACGACTTGCTCAGCCCCTTGACAATCAGAGGCGTGCGTCCGCATGCGGCCGGGACCGGGAACTTGATCCGGGCCACCTTGTCGGCGGCCCGTTCGTCGTCGAGCTCGGCCATCATCCGATCGGCGCGGCGCAACATGTTCTGCGCCGCAGTGGCTTTGGTGGCTTTGGCGCCGAGCTTGGCCGCCTGGGTGCGCAGCGCCGAGGCCTTGCGTTCGGCGTTGGTGCGCTCCCGACGACGACGCTGCTCGTCGGTGGCCCTCGCGTCCAGGTACTTTTGCCAGCCCATGTTGTAGACGTCGACCTCGCCACGGACGGCGTCCAGGAACCACACCCGGTTGACGACGTCAGCGATCAGGTCGACGTTGTGGCTGATGACCACCAGCCCGCCGGTGTGTGACCGCAGGAAATCCCGCAGCCAGCCAAGCGAATCCGCGTCGAGGTGGTTGGTCGGCTCGTCGAGCAGCAGGGTGGTCGAAGACCCTGAACCACTATCGGAAGCGGCGAACAAGATCCGCGCCAGCTCCACCCGGCGCCGCTGCCCGCCGGACAGCGTGCTCAATTGTTGTGTCAGGACCCGATCCGCCAGACCGAGACTTGCGCAGATCCGGCCCGCTTCGCTTTCGGCGCTGTAGCCGCCCAACGCGACGAATCGCTCCTCGAGCTGGCCGTAGCGACGGATCGCGCGGTCTCGCGCGTCGTCGTCGGCAACCTCGGCCATCAAAGCCTGCTGCTTTTCCAGATCGGTGAGCAGCACGTCCAATCCGCGCGCCGACAGCACCCGGTCGCGGGCCAGCACCTCGAGGTCGCCCTCTTTGGGATCCTGCGGAAGGTAACCGACTTCACCGGTGCGGGTGACCGCCCCGGCGTACGGCTCAGTCTCGCCGGCCAGGATGCGCAAAGTCGTGGTCTTGCCCGCGCCGTTGCGCCCAACCAGCCCGATGCGATCGCCGGGCTGAATCCGCAGGTCCGGGCCGTCGGGTGAGAGCAAGATGCGCGCACCAGCGCGGACCTCAAGGTCCGTGGCCGTGATCACGATCGCTCTCCTAAGTTGTCTCGCTATTTGTCGTCTGTGAACGCCGGCGGGCGCTGCTGTGCGCGCGCGGCAACCGCTTCTTCGAAGTTGGCGGTGAGCAGACGGATGTAAAGCTGTCCCAAGCCTTCGGCTTGCATGTGCCCTTCCAGGCTACCGGCGTCCAGTCCACTCCACAGCGTGCGCTTGGTCAACTCGGTTCCCGGTCGCGAGAACGCGCCGATCCGTGCCGCGAGCGCGTAGCAGGTGTCCAGCAGCTGCTCGTCCGGCACCTGGCATGACACCAGCCCGATCCGCTCGGCTTCCTCGGCGCTGACGTCGCGACCGGTCAGCATGATCTCGAACGCGCGCGACGATCCGATGGCCCGGGGCAGCAGATAGCTCAGCCCGAGTTCGCTGGCGGTCAGCCCGTTGTTGATACCGGCCGCGCGAAAATAGGCGCTGGTCGAGGCCACCCGGATGTCGGCCGCCAGCGCCAAGCACAGCCCGCCGCCGATCGCGGCGCCGTTAACGGCGGCAATCACCGGTTGATGCAGCCGCCGCAACGCCAGGATGACGTCGTCGAGCACTTCCATCGAGCGCAGCGCAAACGTCGGGCGGGTCAACCCGTCGACATGCGGCACGCTGCCCGCCGACTTGTGATCGGCTCCCGAGGAGAACCCCCGACCGGCCCCGGTCAGCACGACCACGCGCACGGAATTGTCGTGGGTCACTTTCTCCAGCGCCTCTTTGAGCGGGACCATGACGTCGAACGCCATGGAGTTCATCCGCTCCGGCCGGTTGAGGGTTATCAGGGCAACCCCGGGCCGCGGGTGATCGACGAGTACCAAACTCACCCGTGAACGGTAGCCTGCGCGGCGTTAGCTTTGCTCAGTCTGCTCGGTCTGGGCAGCTTCGACGTCGAAAGCGATGACTTGCTGCAACAGGTCTTCGAGGGCCGACGGCGGCAGCGCGCCGGGCTGGTTGAACAGCAGCTGGCCCTTCTTGAAGGCCATCAGCGTGGGGATGGACCGGATCTGGGCGGCGGCGGCCAGCTCTTGCTCGGCTTCGGTGTCGACTTTGGCGTGCACGACGTCGGGGTGCTTCTCCGACGACGCCTGGAACGTCGGCGCGAACTGGCGGCACGGTCCGCACCAGGAAGCCCAAAAATCGACGAGCACGATGTCGTTGCCCTCGATAGTTTCGTTGAACTGCGCAGCAGTGAGGTCTCGTGTAGTCACGAACGACACAACGCGCCGCGTTGATGTGTTGTTCCGGCGGTCACCGCCAAGCCGCACTTAAGCCGTTGTTTAACGCTGCAGCAAACTGTCAATACACGTTACGATTCCCCCACAGCTAACCTTCTACACGGTCGAGGTGCGCCATGTCATTCGTTGCTGTCAGTACGGATATTGTGTCGGGAGCTGCCGGGAATCTGGCCGGCATCGGCTCGACGATTAATGCGGCCAACTCGGCCGCTGCGACTCGGACGACTTCGTTAGCCGCCGCGGGCGCCGATGAGGTGTCAGCCGCCGTCGCAGCGGTTTTCGCGAAGCATGGCCTCAGCTTTCAGGCGGTGAGCGCCGAGGCCGCGGCGTTTCACGAGCAATTCGTGCAAGCACTGTCCGGCGGTGCGCAGGCGTACGCCGCTGCAGAGGCCGCCAACGCCAACCCCCTCCAGGAACTGCTCGACCTGATCAACGCGCCCAGCCGGGCGCTGTTCCAACGACCCCTGATTGGCGACGGCCGCAACGGCACGTCGCCCGGCCAGGCCGGCGAGTCGGGCGGGATCTTGGGCGGCAACGGCGGTACCGGCGGCCCCGGCGCCCCCGGTGACAGGGGCGGCGCTGGCGGAGACGGCGGGATCTGTTCGGCAACGGTGGCGCCGGCGGTGCCGGATTCGCCGGCGGCGGCGCCGGGGGTCGGGCATTTCTGCTAGGCACCGGCGGCCAGGGCGGGGATTCATTGTCCTTCGGAAACGGCGGGGGTGGGGGTGCAGCAGGCTTCTTGTTCGGCAACGGCGGCAGCGGCGGCGGCGGCGGATCCACCAGCAACGGCGGAATAGGTGGCCAGGCGAGCCTGTTCGGCAACGGCGGCGACGGCGGTGACGGCGGGAATGCGACTGGGGACGGCGGCAACGGCGGCAACGCATTGCTGATCGGCAACGGCGGCAAGGGGGGTACCGGCATTGTGCCCGGCATCGGCGGCCAGCGCGGCCTGCTGTTCGGCCAAAACGGCGCGAACGGCTAGTCCCGTCGGTGCGGTTGCGGACCACTTGCTGTCTCGAATTCGCCGCTTTCTAACACGCTGCGCACAGGTTTCACTTACGGCCTTCTCAGCGCCCTCCCCGATGCTGAATTCAGGGGGTGCTCACCCCTGCCAAGAAAACCACGTCCAGGGAGAAACCTTGAAATCCGCCAACCCATTCGCGCCTCGCGTGACGCGATTCGCGATCATCGCTGCCGCGGGCGCCGCAACACTGTCCCTCGCGGCGTGCGGCAGCTCGAACACCGCCACCCCGGCGCAGTCGCCGGGCCCGAGCAGCTCTGCATCGGCGCAAGCCCAGGCGCCTTCGCAAGCGCCCACCCCGGGCATTGGCCAGCGAGTCGCCGGCCTTATCGCCTCAGTGTCGGGCAGCACCATCCAGGTGACTCAGAAGAGTGGCACCGCCACCGTGGACTACACGCCGTCGACCACGATCAACGAGGTCACTCCGGCGGCCCTGACCGACGTCACCGCGGGCAGCTGCGTCAGCGTTCGGCCCATGAAGGACAACTCGCAGACCGGCGGTACCGTTGCCGCGCGATTGGTGCGGCTCAGTCTGGCGGTCGACGGCAAGTGCGCTCAGCCCACCCAGCCGCCGGCAGGTTCGGGCGTCTACGGCACAGTGGCTTCCGTCGCGGGCAACACCATCACGGTGAACGGCACCGGCAGCACGTCCCCGACGTCGGTGACCGTCAGCGACAGAACCAAATACATGAAGGAAGACACCGCCAACTCTCAGGCCATCGCGTCCGGTAAGTGCATCAACGCGCAGGGCAGCCAGGGCAACGGCGGGGCGCTGCAGGCTTCGTCGATCACGGTACGACAGGCCGCCGACGGCAGATGCCCGGGCGAAGGCGGACCGCACCACGGTCACGGCGGCTAGTTCGCCGAACGTGAACTCAGCGCGAGATTTCAACCGATTTTTCGCGCTGAGTTCACGCTGGGCGCTGAGGCGCGACCGGTCAGACGGTGAAGCCGAGGGCGCGCAGTTGTTCGCGTCCGTCGTCGGTGATCTTGTCCGGGCCCCACGGCGGGTTCCAGACCCAGTTGATCCGCAGGTCGTTAACCAGGCCGGTGCCGATCAGCGCGCTGCGTGACTGGTCCTCGATGACGTCGGTCAGCGGGCAGGCCGCCGACGTCAGCGTCATGTCGATCAGGGCGACGGTTCCGTCCTCGTTCTGCTCGATGCTCAGGCCGTAGACCAATCCCAGGTCGACGACGTTGATCCCCAGTTCCGGGTCGACGACGTCACGCATCGCCTCCTCGAGATCGAAGATCCTCTCGTCGTCGGGCGCGGTGGTTTCGCTCATGATCCGTCGCTTCCATTTGTGTGCTTTTCGACGCTGGCTTGGGCCAACGCGTCCTTGAACGCCATCCATCCCAGCAGCGCGCATTTCACCCGCGCCGGGTATTTGGCCACGCCGGCGAACGCCACGCCGTCACCTAGGACATCCTCGTCACCCTCAACGGTTCCCCGGGATGAGACCAGTTCGGTGAACGCGGCGATTGTCTTCAGCGCGTCGCCAACGCTTTGGCCGATGACCTGCTGGGTCAGCACCGAGGTGGACGCCTGGCTGATCGAGCAGCCCTGCCCGTCATAAGAAACGTCGGCGACCGTCTCGCCGTCGTCGGACAACGCGACGCGCAGGGTGACGTCATCACCGCAGACCGGGTTCTTGTGGTACACCTGCGCACCGAATGGCTCGCGCAACCCGCGGTGCTGCGGGTGCTTGTAGTGGTCCAGGATCACGTCCTGGTACATCTGCTCTAGACGCAACGTCATTCTCTCCCAAAGAAATCCAGCGCATGCCGCACGCCGGCCACCAGACGGTCGACCTCGTCGGGGGTGTTGTACACCGCGAACGACGCCCGCGCGGTGGCCGCCACGCCGAACCTGCGGTGCAAGGGCATCGCACAGTGATGCCCAACACGCACCGCGACGCCGTCGTCGTCGAGGACCTGACCGACGTCGTGTGCGTGCACGCCGTCGACCACGAAAGCCACTGGCGAACCACGGTTTTCCATCGACGTCGGCCCAATGATGCGCACGCCGTCGATGCCGTCCAGACCTTGCAGCGTCGCGGCAACCAGTTCCCGCTCGTGGGCTTCGACCGCGTCCATGCCGATGGCGCCGAGATAGCGCGCCGCCGCCGCCAGCCCGATCACCTGGGATGTCATCGGGGTGCCGGCCTCGAAGCGCTGCGGCGCCGGCGCGTACGTGGAGGCTTCCATGGTCACGTTCTCGATCATCGAACCGCCGGTAAGAAACGGCGGCGCCGCCGACAACAGCTCCCGACGGCCGTACAGCACACCGATACCGGTCGGGCCCAACATCTTGTGCCCGGAAAACGCTGCGAAGTCGACGTCGAGTGCGTGGAAGTCGACGGGCTGGTGCGGCACCGATTGGCAGGCATCCAGGACGGTCAGCGCCCCCACTGCTTTGGCCCGCGCGACCAGCTCACCCACCGGCGCCAGCGCGCCGGTGACATTGGAATGATGGCTGAAAGCAACGACTTTGACGCGCTCGTCGAGCTGCAGCGAGTCCAGGTCGATGCGCCCATCGTCGGTAATGCCATACCAGCGCAACGTGGCGCCGGTGCGTCGGGCCAGCTCCTGCCACGGAACCAGGTTGGCGTGGTGCTCGAGCTCGGTGGTGACGATGATGTCGCCGGGCCCCACTGCCCGGTCGAACCGATTGTCGCCCAGCACATATGACGTCAGATTCAGCGACTCTGTGGCGTTCTTGGTGAAGACCAGCTCGTCCGCGTCGGCACCGACGAACGCGGCGATGTCGGCGCGGCCCTGCTCGTAGGCGTCGGTGGCCTCTTCCATCAACTGGTGCGCACCGCGATGCACCCCGCCGTTGGAGGTGAGCAGGAACTCGCGCTCGGCGTCGAGGACCTGCACCGGGCGTTGTGACGTCGCCCCGGAATCCAGGTAGGCCAACTGCTTCCCGCCGCGCATGACACGCTTGAGAATCGGGAAATCAGCGCGGATCGCCGCCGTGTCCAGCACCGCTGGGCGACCCAACTCGATCGTCATGGTCAGGCCCCTGCGGTCGCCGCTTGCGTGAAGCGCTCGTAGCCGTTCTGCTCGAGTTCGTCGGCCAGCTCCGGGCCGCCGGATTCGGCGATGCGGCCGCCCACGAACACGTGCACGAATTCGGGACGGATGTAGCGCAGGATGCGGGTGTAGTGCGTGATCAACAGGACACCGCCGTGCTCCGATGCGGCGTAACGGTTCACGCCCTCGCTGACCACTCGTAGCGCGTCAACGTCCAACCCGGAGTCCGTCTCGTCCAGGATCGCGATCTTGGGCTTGAGCAACTCCAACTGCAGGATCTCGTGGCGCTTCTTTTCGCCGCCGGAGAAGCCCTCGTTGACGTTGCGCTCCGCGAAGGCGGGGTCGACCTCGAGTGCGGCCATCGCGGCCTTGAACTCTTTGACCCATAGCCGCAGCTTGGGCGCCTCGCCGCGGATGGCCGTGGCCGCCGAACGCAGGAAGTTCGACACCGAGACGCCGGGCACCTCGACCGGATACTGCATCGCCAAAAACACGCCGGCCCGCGCGCGCTCGTCGACGCTCATCGCCAGCACGTCCGCGCCGTCCAGCGTGATCGAACCCGACGTCACCCGGTACTTAGGGTGACCCGCGATGGCGTAGGACAGCGTCGACTTGCCGGAGCCATTGGGGCCCATCAACGCATGCGTCTCACCGGATTTCACGGTCAGGTCGACGCCGTGCAGGATCGGGATCTCGCGCTCCCCGTCCGTGCCGTTGGGGGTCTCCACGCTGACGTGCAGGTCCTTGATTTCCAAAGTGGTCATGAGGCTGTTGTTCTCGATTCCGTGATTTCCAGTTCGTGTTCGATTGCCGCGGTCAGGCGGTCCCGTATGTCGGACACCGCGATCTTGGAGATGATGTCGGCGAAGAAGCCGCGTACCACTAAGCGGCGGGCCTGCTCCTCGGGGATGCCGCGGGAACGCAGGTAAAACAGTTGCTCGTCGTCGAAGCGTCCGGTGGCGCTGGCGTGTCCGGCGCCGACGATCTCCCCGGTCTCGATCTCCAGGTTGGGCACCGAGTCGGCCCGCGCACCGTCGGTGAGCACCAGATTGCGGTTCACTTCGAAGGTATCGGTGCCGGTGGCCTCGGCGCGGATCAGCACGTCGCCCACCCAAACCGTGTGCGCATCGGGCAGTGCGGAGTCCGGATCTCCCTGCAGCGCACCCTTGTACAACACGTTCGACCTGCAATTGGGTTGAGCGTGGTCGACCAGCAACCGCGATTCGAGGTGCTGGCCGTCGTCGGCGAAGTACAGCCCCAGCAGCTCGGCGTCGCCCCCAGGGCCGGAGAACCGCACGTTGGCCGCCATCCGCACGATCTCGCCGCCCAGCGTGACGGCGACGTGCCGCAGTACCGCGTCCTTGCCCAGCCGCGCGTGGTGCGCGCTGACGTGAACCGTGTCGTCGGCCCAATCGGCGATCCATACGACGGTCAGCCGAGCGGCGTCGCCGACGACGAATTCGACGTTGTCGGCATATGTTCCGCTGCCCCGGTGGTCGATGACCACGACCGCCTCACCGAGTTCCTCGACCCTGATCTGCAGGTGCCCGTAGGCGACCGCGCCTTCGCCCGGCCCGGTGACGTCGATGTTGACCGGCTCAGCGGTCTGGATGTCTCGCCCGACCGTGACCAGCGTCGCGGAGTTGAACGACGAAAATGCCTGGGCTGCAACCCGGTCGGTGGGAATGCCACCCTGACCCAGCCGCTCGTCGCCGCGGCGCACGGTCTCCACCCGGACACCGGGCTGTTCGCTGACGGTGATCTCGGCGTTTCCGGTGGCGCGCGCCGAGCCGTCATGCAGGCCGCGCAACCGCCGCAGCGGGGTGAACCGCCAGATCTCGTCGCGGCCGTGCGGGACCTCGAAAGCGTCGACGTCAAAGGAAGCGAACAACTCCCCCTTATTGACAGCGGCGTTGTAGGGGGCGATCGTCATCCGACCGAGCCCTCCATCTGCAACTCGATCAGCCGGTTGAGTTCCAGCGCGTACTCCATGGGCAGTTCCTTGGCGATCGGCTCGACGAAGCCGCGCACCACCATCGCCATTGCCTCATCCTCGGTGAGCCCACGGCTCATCAGGTAGAACAGCTGGCTCTCGCTGACCTTCGACACGGTTGCCTCGTGGCCCATCGTCACGTCGTCCTCGCGGATGTCGACGTACGGGTAGGTGTCGCTGCGGCTGATCGTATCCACCAGCAGCGCATCGCATTTGACGCTGGAACGCGATCCGTGTGCACCCTTGTTCACTTGCACCAGGCCGCGGTAGGACGTGCGGCCGCCGCCCCGGGCCACCGACTTGGACACGATGTTGCTCGACGTGTTCGGCGCCAGGTGCAACATCTTGGCACCGGTGTCCTGGTGCTGGTCTTCGCCGGCGAACGCCACCGACAGCACCTCGCCCTTGGCGTGCTCGCCGGTCATCCAGACCGCCGGGTACTTCATGGTGACCTTCGACCCGATGTTGCCGTCGATCCACTCCATGGTGGCGCCGGCCTCGGCGCGGGCGCGCTTGGTGACCAGGTTGTAGACGTTGTTCGACCAGTTCTGGATCGTGGTGTAACGAACCCGCGCATTCGGTTTGACGATGATCTCCACCACCGCCGAGTGCAGCGAGTCCGACTTGTAGATCGGCGCGGTACACCCTTCTACGTAGTGCACATAGGAACCTTCGTCGGCGATGATCAGCGTCCGCTCGAACTGGCCCATGTTCTCGGTGTTGATCCGGAAGTAGGCCTGCAGCGGGATGTCGACGTGCACGCCCGGCGGGATGTAGATGAACGATCCACCACTCCACACCGCGGTGTTCAGCGCGGAGAACTTGTTGTCCCCCGCCGGAATCACCGTGCCGAAGTACTGCTGGAAGATGTCCGGGTGCTCACGCAGCGCCGTGTCGGTGTCCAGGAAGATGACGCCGAGCTTCTCCAGATCCTCACGAATCGAGTGGTAAACCACTTCTGACTCGTACTGAGCCGCTACACCGGACACCAGCCGCTGCTTCTCGGCTTCCGGGATGCCCAGCTTGTCGTAGGTGTTCTTGATATCCGCGGGCAGATCGTCCCAGGTCGCGGCCTGCTTCTCGCTGGACCGCACAAAATACTTGATGTTGTCGAAGTGGATACCCTCCAAGCCGGCACCCCAGTTCGGCATCGGCTTCTTCTCGAACGTGCGCAGCGCCTTGAGCCGGATGTTGAGCATCCACTCCGGCTCACTCTTCTTAGCCGAGATGTCGCGGACAACCGCCTCAGAAAGACCCCGCGTGGCCGAGGCGCCCGCGACGTCGGAGTCCGACCAGCCATAGCCGTACGTACCCAGGGAGGCAATCGCCTCCTCCTGGGTCAACGACTCGGTGACGGTGCCGGACTTCTCAGGCGTGAGAGTCATAGGGACGCTCCTTCAGTACTCGTGGTCTCGTGGCGCGGGCTGGGCGCCGGCGTTAGGGGAACATGGGTGGTGCAGGCACAGTCGCCGTTGACGATGGTCGCCAACCGCTGCACGTGGGTCCCGAGCACCTCGGCCATGGCCTCGCGCTCGGTTTCACACAACTCCGGAAACTCCTCGGCGACATGGGACACCGGGCAGTGATGCTGGCAGATCTGCACGCCGTGGATGGAGGGCCGTTCGGGGCCACCCACCTGTGTGGTCGTGGTGACGTAGCCGGCCTTGGACAACGCGCCGGCGATCCGCTCGGCCGCCGCCTCGATGTCCGCTTCGTCGCCGCTGCCGGCCGCCTGAACACCGGCCAGGATGGAGTCGATGCGGCGCCGGGCGAACGTGCGAATCGCGTCCTCTCCCCCGATCTCCCGCAGTTGCCGCATCGCGGCCGCCGCCAAGTCGTCGTAGGAATGGTCGAGCTTGGCCCGGCCGGCCGAAGTCAGCCGGTAACGCTTCGCGGGCCGCCCGCGACCAACCTGCTGCCAGGCGGCCGCAGCCGCCGACTCGGCGTCGCCCGCGTCGATCAGCGCGTCCAGGTGACGCCGCACACCGGCGGCCGACAGGCCGAGCTGGTCGCCGATCTCACCGGCGGTGATCGATCCGGACTCCAGCAGCAAGCGCACGATGGCGCGGCGGGTGTGGCCATCCGGCACGACGGCTGGCGGCATAGCCAAGTCGGGAGCCAAATCGGATCGGATTTTCACAACACCAGTGTGACGCAATTCCGGCGATCGGTCTAGGAAGGGTGCCCTGACTGACAGGTTGCGCTGGTCACACCACCATGATCCACGCGGCCGTTCCTGACATGCGGCTACGCTGCTGTGATGGCAGCCCGCCACCATACGCTGAGCGACTCGATCGCCGCCCTACACGGCGACGAGCAGGCGGTGGGCACACCACTCGACGCTGCCGAACTCGGCGCACTGCAGCGCACCCGCCTGTTCGGCGCCACCGGCACCGTCATGATGGCGATCGGCGCGCTGGGCGCCGGGGCCAGGCCCGTCGTCCAGGACCCCACCTTCGGGGTCCGGCTGCTCAACCTGCCGTCGCGCATCCAGACGGTGTCGTTGACGATGACCACCACCGGCGCGGTGATGATGGCGCTGGCCTGGTTGATGCTGGGCCGATTCGCTCTGGGCAAGCGGCGGATGTCACGCGGCGACCTGGATCGCACCCTGATGTTGTGGATCCTGCCCCTGCTGATCGCACCCCCGATGTACAGCAAGGACGTCTACTCCTACCTGGCCCAGAGCCAGATATCCCAGAACGGACTCGACCCCTACCGGGTGGGTCCCGCGTCGGGTCTGGGCCTTGGCCATGTGTTCACGCTGTCGGTCCCCAGCCTGTGGCGGGAGACGCCGGCACCGTACGGCCCGTTGTTCTTGTGGATAGGGCGCGGCATCTCCGAGCTGACCGGGCAGAACATCGTCGCCGCGGTGCTCTGCCACCGATTGGTGGTGCTGATCGGGGTGATGCTGATTGTGTGGGCCACTCCGCGGCTGGCTCGGCGCTGCGGCGTCGCCGAGGTCAGCGCGCTGTGGCTGGGCGCGGCCAATCCGCTGCTGATCATGCATTTGGTTGCCGGCATCCATAACGAGGCGCTGATGCTCGGGCTGATGCTGGCCGGCGCCGAATTCGCGCTCCGCGGTATCGATTCGCCGCGACTGAAGCCCAGCTCATGGAGACCACGCTCGGACTGGGACCGCTGGGCATGCTGCTGGCCGGCTCCATCCTGATCGTGCTGTCGTCGCAGGTGAAGCTGCCGTCGCTGCTGGCGCTGGGATTCGTCACGGCGGCGTTGGCTTACCGCTGCGGAGGGACCCTGCGAACGCTGCTGCTGGCCGGCGGCGGCATGACGGCGTTGTCTTTGGCGGTGATGGGCCTGGTGGGTTGGGCCAGCGAGCTCGGTTTCGGCTGGATCTACACGCTGGGCACCGCCAACGTGGTGCGCAGCTGGATGTCCCCGCCGACGCTGCTGGCTCTGGGCACCGGACAGGTCGGGATCCTGCTGGGCCTGGGCGATCACACCACGGCGGTGCTGGCGCTGACCCGTGCAATCGGTGTGCTGATCATCATGATGATGGTGACTTGGCTGCTGCTGGCCGTTTTCCGCGGCCGGCTGCACCCGATCGGCGGCCTCGGCGTCGCGCTGGGCATCACGGTGCTGCTGTTTCCCGTCGTGCAGCCGTGGTATCTGCTGTGGGCCATCATTCCGCTGGCCGCCTGGGCCACCCGCACCGGCTTCCGGGAGGCGGTCATCGTCGTCACCCTGGTGGTCGGCATCTTCGGCCCGACGGCCAACGGCGACCGCTTCGCCCTGTTCCAGATCGTCGATGCCACCCTGGCCAGCTCCCTCATCGTGGCGCTGATCATCGTCCTGACGTACCGGCGGTTGCCGTGGCGCCCCAGCCAGGTGGGGCCGACCGGCACCCGCGAACCCGTCGTCGACCTGGTGCCGGTCACCGAGACCCCGCGGCCGACGGCAGCGCCGGACGCCTACGCTGATTCCACGTGAGCGCCCCCGAAACGGTTGTCCGGCTGCGTGGGGTCCGCAAGCAGTACGGTTCGGTGCTGGCCGTCTCGAACCTCGACCTGGATGTGCATGCCGCGGAGGTCCTTGCCCTGCTGGGCCCTAACGGCGCAGGCAAGACGACGACGGTCGAGATGTGCGAGGGCTTCGTCCGCCAGGACGCCGGCACCATCGAGGTGCTCGGGCTGGACCCGGTCACCGACAACGCGCGGTTGCGGGCACGCATCGGGGTGATGCTGCAGGGCGGGGGCGGCTACCCGGCGGCCCGCGCCGGCGAAATGCTCAACCTGGTCGCCGCCTACGCGGCCAACCCCCTGGACCCGCAATGGCTGCTGGACACGCTGGGGCTCACCGAAGCCGCCCGCACCACATATCGGCGGCTCTCCGGCGGCCAGCAGCAGCGGCTCGCGTTGGCGTGTGCGCTCGTCGGCCGTCCCGAACTGGTGTTCCTCGACGAACCCACCGCCGGTATGGACGCGCACGCGCGGCTGCTGGTGTGGGAACTGATCGACGCGCTGCGCCGCGACGGCGTAACCGTGGTGCTGACCACGCACCAACTCAAGGAGGCGGAAGAAATCGCCGATCGGCTGGTCATCATCGACCACGGCGTGACGGTGGCCGAGGGCACGCCGACAGAACTGATGCGCGCCGGCGCCAAAGACCAGCTGCGCTTCACCGCGCCGCCGCGGCTTGACCTTTCGCTGCTGACCACCGCGTTGCCCGAGGAATACACCGCCAGCGAGATGGCACCGGGTGACTATCTGGTGGAGGGGCCCGTCGGCCCGCAGGTGCTGGCGACGGTGACGGCGTGGTGCGCCCAGATCAACGTACTGGCCACCGACATGCGGGTCGAGCAACGCAGCCTCGAAGACGTGTTCCTGGACCTGACCGGGCGGCAGGTCCGGCCGTGACCCAGACCAACGAGCCGGTGTTCCCCGCGGAAACCTTTACCCCCGACCCGCGGCCAAGCGCGGTGTCGCGGATGCTCGCCGCACAGTTCGGCCTGGAGCTAAAGCTGTTGTTGCGCAACGGTGAACAGCTGCTGTTGACCATGTTCATCCCGATCACGCTGCTGGTTGGGTTGACGCTGTTGCCGTTCGGCTCGTTCGGCCACAACCGCGCCGCCACGTTCGTCCCGGTGATCATGGCGCTGGCGGTGATATCGACCGCGTTCACCGGCCAGGCGATCGCAGTCGCGTTCGATCGCCGCTACGGCGCGCTCAAACGGCTCGGCGCGACCCCGCTGCCGGTGTGGGGAATCATCGCCGGCAAGTCACTGGCCGTCGTCGCCGTCGTCTTTCTGCAGGCAATCATCCTGGGCGCCATCGGCTTTGCGCTGGGCTGGCGACCCGCCCCGGCGGCCCTCGCACTGGGCGCGCTGGTCATCGCGCTGGGCACCGCGGCCTTCGCGGCGCTCGGCCTACTGCTCGGCGGAACGCTGCGGGCGGAGATCGTTCTCGCGATCGCCAATCTGATGTGGTTCGTCTTCGCCGGGGTCGGTGCGCTGACCCTCGAAACCGGCATGATCCCGGCATCGGTCAAATGGTTGTCCCGGCTCACCCCGTCGGGCGCGCTGACCGAGGCGCTGTCGCAGGCGATGACCCTGTCGGTGGACTGGCTCGGCGTTCTCGTCCTGGCCGTCTGGGGTGGGCTGGCCGCGCTCGCCGCGCGGCGCTGGTTCCGTTTCACCTGACTTGCGCCGACTTGGCGGCTCGCGACACATAAACCACACACACACACACACGACTCGCCGACGTAGGCCTGCGTGGTTTAACTCTCGGCGCCCTCCCTACGATCGGGCGATGCCCGTCAGCCTGCGCGTCCAGCGGGTGATCGCCGCGATCGTGATCCTGACCCAGGGCGGCATCGCCGTCACCGGCGCGATCGTCCGCGTCACCGCGTCCGGCCTGGGTTGCCCCACTTGGCCGCAGTGTTTTCCAGGCAGCTTCACCCCGGTGGCCGTCTCCGAGGTGCCGCGCATCCATCAGGCGGTTGAATTCGGCAACCGGATGATCACGTTCGCGGTGGTGATCGCCGCGGCGCTGGCCGTGCTGGCCGTCACCCGTGCGCACCGGCGCGCCGAGGTGCTGTTCTATGCGTGGCTGATGCCGCTGTCGACCGTGGTGCAGGCGGTGATCGGCGGCATCACCGTGCGCACCGGGCTGCTGTGGTGGACGGTGGCCGTCCACCTGCTGACATCGATGACGATGGTGTGGCTGTCGGTGCTGCTCTACGTCAAGGTCGGCGAGCCCGATACCGGCGTCGTGCGGGAGCGGGTCGCCCGGCCACTGCGCGCGCTGACGGTGCTGACCGCGCTGAACCTGGCCGCCATTCTGGTGACGGGCACGCTGGTGACCGCGGCCGGTCCACACGCGGGCGACCGGAGCCCCAGCCGGACGGTGCCGCGCCTCCAAATCGAGATCACCACCCTGGTGCACGTGCATTCGTCGCTGCTGGTGGCATACCTCGCGCTGATCGTCGGGCTGGGCTGCGGGCTGCTGGCGGTCGGAGCCCCCTGGCCCGTTCGGGTGCGGCTGGGCGTGCTCCTCACGCTGGTGTGCGCCCAGGCCGCCGTCGGCACCACGCAGTACTTCACCGGCGTGCCCGCCGCCCTGGTGGCCGTCCACGTGGCGGGTGCCGCGGCGTGCACGGCGGCCACGTCGGCGCTATGGGCCTCGATGCGAGAACGGGCCGAGCCCCAGCCGCTCCAAGGCTGATTCCACGCAAACCGCGAACTGGCGCTGGGCAAGATCGCGGGTGTCGGCGTCCAACCGCCGCCATCCCAGCGACGGGTCCACCAACTGCAGTTCCAGCACCCGGCTACCGATCAGGTGAACCCGCGCGTAGAGCAACGCACCGGGGTCACCCGCGGCGGCCAGCGCGGCGGCACCGACATCCCAGTTTTCGAAGTCGGGCTCCGCTTGATGCAACACCCCGTCTTGCAAGGTGAACGCGTGCGACGGCGTTGCCCCGAGAAAGACCAGCACGGTCTGTGGATCCGCACCAGCAGGTTGCACCAACACGCGCCGCCCCGCTGCCTGCAAATCCGCGATGCGCGCGGCGGCGGCGGACCGGTCGCGGAAACACCGAGTGCCGGTGCCGACGGCCGGGCTGACGAACACGGCGCCGGAGCGCGGCAACACCACCCGATCGCCCGCCGCATAGACCTGGCTGGGAACCGTCGGCACCCCGCGGGCCGCCAGGTCCGCCAAGTAACGCCGGTCGACATTCCAGGACACCACCGCCGGCGGGTTCAGCAGGTTCTGCACGCCGGTGGTCCAGGACAGGAACTCGTTGAGGCGACTCGGGTAATCGTGGGTGGCCCGCAGAATGACCAGATCGGCGTCGCTGGTGTCGGGGTCGTCCCACGACAGCCAACGAGCGTTCAGACCACGCCGCCGCAACGCGGCCACCAGGGCGGCATCGTCGCCGTCACCTGCGACTTGCTGCGGATAACCCGCAAAGACGATGCGGGCATGAAAGACGTCGGGCCGCGCGAGCTTCATGCACCGGCATGATATCCACATGCACGCAATCGAAATCACCGAAACCGGCGGCCCCGAAGTTCTGCGCTACGTCGACGTGCCGCAACCCACGCCCGGACCCGGCGCGCTGCTGATCGAGGCCGAGGCCATCGGGGTCAACTTCATCGACACCTATTTCCGCTCGGGGCAGTATCCGCGCGAGTTGCCGTTCATCGTCGGTTCCGAGGTGTGCGGAACCGTCGCCGCCCTCGGGGAGGGAGCTGAGTCCGGTGGAATCAGCGTCGGCGATCGTGTGGTCACCGCCACGGCAACCGGGGGTTACGCCGAATTCGCCACTGCACCGGCCGCTTTGACCGCCAAGGTGCCAGACGGGGTGAGCTCTGACGTGGCGGCTTCGGTATTGCTGAAGGGCCTGACCGCGCACTACCTGCTGAAGTCGGTGTACCCGGTGCAAAGCGGCGACGCCGTGCTGGTGCACGCCGGCGCCGGCGGGGTCGGCCTGATCTTGACGCAGTGGGCTCATCACCTCGGCGTCCGGGTGATCACCACCGTGTCGACACCGGAGAAGGAGCGGCTGTCCAGGAAAGCCGGCGCCGACGAAGTGCTCTCCTACCCCGAGGATTCCGCCGGATTCGGCCAGCAGATTCGTGGGCTCACGGGCGGCGCCGGAGTGGCGGCGGTCTACGACGGCGTCGGAATCACGACTTTCGACGCCAGCCTGGCCAGCCTGGCCGTCCGCGGGACGCTGGCACTGTTCGGCGCCGCCAGCGGACCCGTTCCGCCCGTCGATCCGCAACGCCTCAACACCGCCGGCTCGGTGTATTTGACCCGGCCCTCGCTGGCCCACTTCATCCGCACCGGCCAGGAATTCAGCTGGCGAGCGGCCGAGCTGTTCGACGCGGTCGGGGGCGGAGACATCACCATCGACGTCGGCCATCGGTACCCGCTGGCCGAAGCTGCCCGCGCCCACGAGGACTTGCAGGGCCGCAAGACCACCGGCTCGATCGTATTGCTGCCTTAGTCCACTTCGCCGGCGGGCTCGGCGTCGGGCTCCCACGTGCCCGGCACCATGGGCGTCGAGGGCCCACCGCCGAACCCGTTCCCGCCCAGCACGGCCAATCCCGCCGCTTGCGCGGCGCGCTTCGAGATCGTTCCGGCAAACCCCAGCGGCCCCGCCCCGCCATCCGACGCCTCGGCTGCGGCACCGGGGTCGCTGGCGGGGTCAAAATCCGCGTACTCGTCGGCGTAGTGGCGCTGCACCTCCGTCTGCTTGTGTCGCCGTGCCCGTCGCCGCTCCGCCGTGGACGCCGCGGCTGCGACTGCCGCGATGCCCGCCTCCGGCGCCTTCATTCCGATGCCGGCCCTCGGAGTTGCGTTGTGTCCCGGGCCGAATCCCACACCGGGACCGCCACCCACCACGAAGGGGAAGAAACCCTGGGCGGCGGGGCTGGGAGCCGGGGGCGGTGGCGCCGACGCACTGGCCGCCGTGCCCGCCGTGGACGCCGGAGCCGAACCGGGACCGGCAACAGACCCGGCCGGGGTGGGCACCAACGTGCTGGCCGGCGGCGCGTGCGACACCGCCGAGGCGGGGGCCGGCACCACAGCGGGTGCGGCGGGTGGTTCGACGGGGGCGGGCTGGGCCGCACCGGCTACCGCTGTCACGCTGACGGCTGCGCTGTTCGCGCTCAGCGGCCCGGCGATAATCGCGATGGTTAAAACCGGATGTGCAGTGAGGGCAACGCCGATGTTGGCCGGGCTCACGGCCGGGAGGGACTGTAGAGCGGCCGCCGGATTGGTCGCCAGCTCCTGGAGAAACGCGCGAATACCGTGAGCATTCTGAACAAACGAGAGGCCCCGGCTCACCCAATAGGCCAGCGTCAGTGGGTCCTGATAGTCGGCGTACGGGAGCCCGTTGATCGTGTATGCCGCCGGGTCCCAATCCAATCCCAGGATCTGCAGGAAAGCCTTCACAATGTGCTGCGGTATGAGCGCGATCTGCTGCAAGACCTGCTCAACTTCTTCCACCCCCGACTTCAGGATCTGCGGCACCGGGCCGGTCTGCAGCGTCTGCGATGTCTGCGATATCGAAGCCACCGCCGCCTCGGACGTGGCTTGATACGCCGTCATGGTCGTTGCGGCCTGGATCCACATCCGCACGTAGTCAGCCTCATTGAGCGCGATCGGGATGGTGTTGATGCCGAAGAAGTTGGTAGCGGCCAAGACCGCTTGAATAGCGTGGTTGGCGGCCAGTTCGGCCAGCGTCGGCATGGCCGCCATGGCGGCGGTGTAGGCCGCAGCAGCCACCTCATGCTGGGCAGCGGCTTGCGCGCTGCCGATGCCCGCTTTAGCCAACCACGCTAGATACGGCACGTGGGCGGCGATATAGGACTCCGCGCTGGGGCCTTCCCACACCCCTGCCTGTACCGAGCCCAACTCGGCCACCAGTTCGTCTGCCGCCGAAACGTATTCGGCGCTCAACGCGTTCCACGCACCAGCGGCCACCAACAAAGGTCCCGGACCCGGACCACTACTGAGCAACGCCGAATGTACCTCTGGTGGCGAAGCCATCCAGACAGGAGCGGTCATCGTCAGCCAGTCGTACGTAGCCGCGAACAGGAGGTATCGAGGCCTTTGGGAACGACGGACAACGTCATGCCAGAGACTCCTCCCGATGCGGATAGACCAGCTGAAATGAGCTGGTATTCAACAGTGATCCGATATCAGACGGGGGTCGGTCGCAAACCGGGCGAGCGGCTCGCCGGTTGTCGTTGGATGCCGGATTTCCTTGAGTTCATCCGAAGTGGGACTCGAAAATGGTTGATAATGTTTGGAATACGACGACTACCCCGAACCGGGCCAGGTGCGCGGCGAGTGCCGGCCGGGCTTTCAATCGCCCTGGTTCTGAAGCAGGATTCGCATTGCCGAAACCCCGGCAGGTTGCGGGTGTGGTTTAGTCGGTGTCAGAACAGGGTGGGCAGCGAGATCACCGAATCGACCGCGAGCGCGCAGAACACCACCGCCAGGTAGTTGTTCGACTGCAGGAACAGGCGCAGGGGCTTGACCGTCTCGCCGGCGCGGACTCCGGAGTACAGCTGATGGGCCATCGCGAGGAACCACACCCCTGCCAGCACCGCCACAGCCGCGTACAGCCAGCCCGCCGCCAGCGCCAGTACCAGCGTCGCGAGCACCGTCAGCCAGGTGTAGATCAGGATCTGCTTGGTGACCTGTCGTTCGGTCGCAACGGCCGGCAGCATCGGGACGCCCGCCGCTTTGTAGTCGTCCTTGTAACGCATCGCCAGGGCCCAGGTGTGCGGCGGCGTCCAGAAGAAGATGATGGCGAACATTGCCAGCGCCGGCCAGCCAACGGTGCCGGTGACCGCTGACCAGCCGATCATCACCGGCATGCAGCCCGCCGCGCCGCCCCACACCACGTTTTGCGACGTGCGGCGTTTGAGCAACAGCGTGTAGATGAACACGTAGAACGCGATGGTGGCGACGGCCAGCAGTCCGGACAACAGGTTCGTCGTCCACCACAGCCAGAAGAACGAGCCCACGCTGAGCACCAGCCCAAACACCAACGCGTTGCGCACCGGCACCGCGGCCCGCGCCAGGGGCCGGCGCGCGGTCCGCTTCATCAGCTTGTCGATGTCGGCGTCGGCCACGCAGTTGAGCGTGTTGGCCCCGCCGGCGGCCATCATTCCGCCGATCAACGTATTCAGGATCAGCAGCGGATTCACCTCGCCGCGGTGGGCCAGCAGCATCGCAGGTATAGCGGTGACCAACAGCAGCTCGATGACTCGCGGCTTGGTCAACGCCAGGTAGGCCAGGACCGTGCCGGTTACCCGGCTCGGCGCGACGCGCCCGCGAACGCTCACGCAATAACTCCTCGGGGTCGCAGCAGGGCGCAGCATCTACTACACAAGATGGTAGACCGGGTGTCGACCCCAACCGGCCCGCAGGGTCTGTTCACCTGAATTTTCCCGGGATGACGGCTCCCGTTCCGGAGTTAGCGCCGCCGGCGCGTATTTTCAGGTCGGCCGTTAAGGGTTCCCCAAATCCCACGCTGCAAACGCCGGTGTTCCGGCACTAGGCTGAAGATCGATCAGTTGACGAGGCAAGGACTGCGTCTGTGACCACACTCGAAGAGATCTCCACGCTTACCAGCCCGCATCACCCGGACGACTGGGCCGAGATCGACTCGGTCGCTGTCGACACGGTTCGGGTGCTCGCCGCCGACGCGGTACAAAAGGTCGGCAACGGGCACCCCGGGACGGCGATGAGCCTGGCCCCACTGGCGTACACCCTCTTTCAGCGCGCGATGACTCATGACCCGAGCGACCCGCACTGGCTGGGCCGCGATCGGTTCGTGCTGTCCTGCGGCCACAGCAGCCTGACGCTCTATCTGCAGCTCTACCTCGGCGGCTTCGGCCTCGAGCTGTCCGACATCGAGTCACTGCGCACCTGGGGTTCCAAGACTCCCGGCCACCCCGAATTCCGGCACACCAAGGGCGTCGAAATCACCACCGGCCCGCTCGGCCAGGGCCTGGCATCAGCCGTCGGCATGGCGATGGCGTCGCGCTACGAGCGCGGCCTGTTCGACCCGGACGCCGCGGCGGGAACCAGCCCCTTCGACCACTTCATCTACGTGATCGCCTCCGACGGCGACATCGAAGAGGGCGTTACGTCCGAGGCGTCGTCGCTGGCGGCTGTCCAGCAGCTCGGCAACCTCATCGTGTTCTACGACCACAACCAGATTTCCATCGAGGACGACACCGACATCGCGCTGTGCGAGGACACCGCCGCCCGCTACCGCGCCTACGGCTGGCACGTTCAGGAAGTCGAAGGCGGCGAGAACGTCGTCGGCATCGAGGAAGCCATCGCGAAGGCGAAGGCCGTCACCGACAAGCCGTCGTTCATCTCGCTACGCACCATCATCGGCTTCCCGGCGCCCACCAAGATGAACACCGGCAAGGTGCATGGCTCGGCCCTCGGCGACGAAGAGGTGGCCGCCACCAAGCGCATTCTGGGATTCGATCCCGACAAGACGTTCGAGGTACGCCCGGAGGTCATCACCCACACCCGCGGGCTGGTGGCCCGCGGCAAGGAAGCGCACGAAGCCTGGCAGCCGGAATTCGAGGCGTGGGCCGAGCGCGAGCCCGAACGCAAGAAGCTGCTGGACCGGCTGCTCGCACAGGAGCTGCCCGAGGGCTGGGACGCCGTCCTCCCGCGCTGGGAGCCGGGCTCCAAGGCGCTGGCCACCCGCGCCGCGTCCGGCAAGGTGCTCTCGGCGTTGGCACCGATACTGCCCGAGTTGTGGGGCGGCTCGGCCGACCTGGCGGGCAGCAACAACACCACCATGGATGGCGTCAAATCGTTTGGCCCGCCGTCGATCTCGACTGACGACTACACCGCGGACTGGTACGGTCGCACGCTGCACTTCGGCATTCGTGAGCACGCGATGGGCGCCATCCTGTCGGGCATCGTGCTGCACGGCCCAACCCGGGCCTACGGCGGCACGTTCCTGCAGTTCTCCGATTACATGCGCGGGGCGGTGCGACTGGCGTCGTTGATGGATATCGACCCCATCTACGTCTGGACCCACGACTCGATCGGGCTCGGTGAGGACGGCCCGACGCACCAGCCGATCGAGCACCTGTCCGCGCTGCGTGCCATCCCGCACCTTTCCGTCGTGCGGCCGGCCGACGCGAACGAGACGGCCCACGCCTGGCATACCGTCCTGGCCCGCGGCGCGACCAGCGGTCCGGTGGGGCTGATCCTCACCCGCCAGGGTGTCCCGGTGCTGGAGGGCACCAACCTCGAGGGCGTCGCTCGTGGCGGCTACATCCTGAGCGACGCCAGCGAGGCCGGCGAGGAGCCCGATGTGGTCTTGATCGGCACCGGCTCCGAGGTCCAGCTTGCGGTGGACGCCGCGAAGTTGTTGGCGGACAAGGACATTATCGCGCGGGTGGTTTCGATGCCGTGTGTGGAATGGTTCGAGTCGCAGCCCAGCGAATACCGCGACAGCGTGCTGCCCCCGACTGTGTCGGCCCGCGTGGCCGTCGAAGCGGGGATCGCGCAATGCTGGCACAAGCTGGTCGGCGACACCGGAAAGATCGTGTCGATCGAGCACTACGGCGAATCCGCCGACGCCAAGACTTTGTTCCGTGAATTCGGCTTCACCGCAGAAGCCGTGGCTGCGGCCGCGGAAGAAGTTATAGACAACTGAGAAAGGTGATTTAGATGACCAGTCAGAACCCCAACCTGGCGGCGCTCAGCGATGCGGGGGTATCCGTTTGGCTGGACGACCTCTCGCGGGACCGGTTGAAATCCGGCAACCTGCAGGAACTGATCGACACCAAGAGTGTCGTCGGCGTGACCACTAACCCGTCGATCTTCCAGGCCGCATTCGCGCACGGCAACGCCTACGACGCCCAGATCGCCGAACTCGCCGAGCGGGGCGCCGACGTGGACGCCACCATCCGCACCATCACCACCGACGACGTCCGCACCGCGTGCGACGTGTTCGTTCCCCAGTGGGAACACTCCGATGGAATCGACGGCCGGGTGTCGATCGAGGTCGACCCGCGCCTCGCGCACGAAACCGACAAGACCATCGCGCAGGCCATCGAGCTGTGGAAGATCGTCGATCGCCCGAATCTGCTCATCAAGATCCCGGCCACCAAGGCCGGCCTGCCGGCCATCACTGCCGTTCTGGCCGAGGGCATTTCGGTTAACGTCACACTCATCTTCTCGGTCGAGCGGCACAAAGAGGTGATGGACGCCTACCTGACCGGGCTGGAGAAGGCCGGCAAGGCCGGACACGACCTGTCCAAGATCCACTCGGTGGCATCGTTTTTCGTCTCCCGGGTGGACACCGAAATCGACAAGCGACTCGAGAAGATCGGCCCCGACGTGGCGCTCCAGCTGCGCGGTCAGGCCGGCGTGGCCAACGCCCGGCTGGCCTACGCCGCCTACCAGGAGGTCTTCGACAACGGGGCTCGCTACCAGGCACTCAAGGCCAACGGGGCCCGGGTGCAACGCCCGCTGTGGGCTTCGACCGGCGTCAAGGATCCCGCCTACTCCGACACCCTCTACGTCACCGAACTGGTCGCCCCGTACACGGTGAACACCATGCCGGAGAAGACGATCGACGCCGTCGCCGATCACGGCGTCATCAGCGGTGACGTGATCAGCGGCACCGCGGAGACCTCTCAGGCGGTGTTCGACAAGCTCTCGGCGGCCGGCATCGACCTGACCGACGTGTTCCTGGTGCTCGAGAAAGAAGGCGTGCGAGAAGTTCGAGGACTCCTGGAATTCGCTGCTCAGCGAGACACAGAAGCAACTGGCCACCTCCGACAAATGAGCTCTGCCGGCCCCGACGTGGGCTCCGGCACCGCCGGGCAGTGGCGTAATCCACTGCGCGACAAGAAGGACAAGCGTCTGCCGCGGATCGCCGGCCCGTGCGCCATCGTGCTTTTCGGCGTCACCGGCGACCTGGCCCACAAAAAGGTGGTGCCAGCGGTTTACGACCTGGCCAACCGCGGCTTGCTGCCACCGAACTTCTCGCTGGTGGGATTTGCGCGACGCGACTGGGATCACGACGCTTTCGCCCAGGTGATACTCGACGACGTCAAACAACACAGCCGCACTCCTTTTCGCCAGGCGATATGGGACCGGCTGGCCGAGGGACTGCGCTTCGTACAGGGCACCTTCGACGACGAAGCCGGGTTCGCCCGGCTGGGCGAGACCTTGGACAAGCTCGACGCCGAACGCGGCACCAACGGCAATCATGTGTTCTACCTGGCGATCCCGCCCAAGTCGTTTCCGGTGGTATGCGAACAGCTGCACAAGTCGGGGCTGGCCAACCCAAACGACGACAGCTGGAGCCGGGTCGTCATCGAGAAACCCTTCGGCCACGACTTGAAGAGTGCATGCGAGCTCAACCAGGTGGTCAACTCCGTCTTCCCGGAGGAGTCGGTGTTCCGGATCGACCACTACCTGGGCAAGGAGACGGTGCAGAACATCTTGGCGCTGCGATTCGCCAATCAGTTCTGGGATCCGATCTGGAATGCGCACTACGTCGACCACGTGCAGATCACCATGGCCGAAGACATCGGGCTCGGCGGACGGGGCGGCTATTACGACGGCATCGGCGCCGCCCGCGACGTCATCCAGAACCACCTGCTCCAGCTGCTGGCGCTGACCGCGATGGAGGAGCCGGTCAGCTTCAAACCGTCGGCGTTGCAGGCCGAGAAGATCAAAGTGCTGTCGGCCACCAAACTCGCGGAACCGCTCGATCAGAACACCAGCCACGGCCAGTACACGGCCGGCTGGCAGGGCGGCGAGGAAGTGGTCGGCCTGCTCGACGAGGAGGGCTTCTCCAAAGACTCCGTCACCGAGACCTTCGCTGCGATCACCCTCGAGGTCGACACGCGCCGCTGGGCCGGTGTGCCGTTTTACCTGCGAACCGGAAAGCGGTTGGGCCGCAGGGTAACCGAGATCGCTTTGGTCTTCAAACGCGCGCCGCATCTGCCGTTCGACGCCACCATGACCGACGAGCTCGGCGCCAATGCGCTGGTCATTCGTGTGCAGCCGGACGAAGGGATCACCTTACGATTCGGGTCCAAGGTGCCGGGTAACGCGATGGAAGTCCGCGATGTGAACATGGACTTCTCCTACGGCTCGGCGTTCGTCGAGGATTCGCCGGAGGCCTATGAGCGGCTGATCCTGGACGTCCTGCTCGGCGAGCCATCCCTGTTCCCGGTCAACGCGGAGGTCGAATTGGCCTGGCAAATACTCGATCCCGTTCTCTACCACTGGGCGGAAGTCGGCAAGCCCGATCCATATGAATCCGGCACCTGGGGACCTGAGTCGGCGTTTGAAATGCTGCGCCAGACCGGCCGGGAATGGCGACGGCCATGATTGTCAGTTTGGACGACACCAGCACCAACGCGGTCAACAAGAAGCTTGACGAGTTACGCGAACAGGCCGGCGTCGTCACGATGGGCCGAGTCGGCACGTTCATCATCAAGTCAGACAACGACGCCCTGCTCGAGGAATCGATCGAGGCCGCCAACGCCGCCAGCCACGAGCACCCGAGCCGTGGCCTCGTGGTGGCAACCGCCGACGCCGACGCCGCCGAGGCGCGGCTGGATGCCGAGATCCGGGTCGGTGGTGATGCCGGCGCGGGCGAGATCGTGGTGCTGCGGCTTTCCGGGCCGCTTGCCGGCCACGCGAACAGCGTGGTCACCCCTTTCCTGTTGCCAGACATCCCGGTAGTGGTGTGGTGGCCCGACGACGCACCCTCGGTGCCCGCCCACGATCCACTGGGCCAGTTGGCAATCCGGCGGATCACGGACGCGACCAATTGCACCGACCCACTGGCGGCGATCAAGAGCCGGCTGGCCGGATACACCGCCGGCGACACCGATCTGGCCTGGAGCCGAATCACCTACTGGCGGGCCCTGTTAACCTCGGCGGTCGACCAGAAGCCGCACGAGCCAATCGAATCGGCGCTGGTTTCCGGCCTGAAGACCGAACCCGCGCTCGACGTCCTGGCCGGCTGGCTGGCCAGCCGGATCGACGGTCCGGTACGCCGGGCGGTCGGCGACCTCAAGGTCGAGCTGGAACGCAAATCCGAGACCATCACCCTGAGTCGGCCGCAGGAGGGTGCGACGGCTACCCTGAGCCGGACCGGCAAATTGGACGCGCTGGTTCCGTTGGCGCGCAGGGAAACTCGCGAGTGCCTCGCGGAGGATCTGCGTCGGCTGGATGCTGACGAGATCTACTTCGAGGCGCTCCAAGGAATCGACAAGGTGCAATACATATGACAACTGTCGTCGAAACCTTCCCGGACAGCGACGCCCTGGTGGGTGCCGCCGGGAAGCGGCTGGTGGAAACCATCCGGAACGCCGTGGCAGCCCGGGGTCGGGCACTGATCGTGCTGACCGGAGGCGGCAACGGTATCGGGCTGCTGCAGTATCTCGCCCGGCAGAAGCACCAGGTCGACTGGTCCAAGGTGGACCTCTTTTGGGGTGACGAGCGCTACGTTCCCGAGGACGACGACGAGCGCAACGACAAGCAGGCGCGTGAGGCGTTGCTCGACCACATCGACATCCCGTCCAGCCAGGTGCATGCGATGCCGGCCAGCGACGGTGAATTCGGCAGCGACCTGGCGGCCGCGGCGCTGGCCTACGAGCAGGTGCTGGCCGGCAATGCCGCACCGGGCGAGCTGGTGCCGAATTTCGATGTCCACCTGCTGGGAATGGGCCCCGAGGGCCACATCAACTCGCTGTTCCCGGACACCGCGGCCGTACTCGAGACCACCCGAATGGTGGTAGCCGTCGAAGACTCGCCTAAACCGCCCCCGCAACGAATTACGTTGACACTGCCTGCCATCCAGCGGTCCCGTGAGGTCTGGCTGATGGTGTCCGGGGCAGCGAAGGCCGACGCGGTGGCCAGCGCAATCGGCGGCGCCCAACCGGTGTCGATACCGGCTGCCGGAGCAGTTGGACTGCAAACCACGCTGTGGTTGCTCGACGAGGAGGCCGCGGCCAAGCTTCCTGGCCTGTCCGGCTAGCCCGCATAATGGCGGTCATGGCAGAGAAAACGGTGCGCGGCGGCCCCGAGCGAAGCCGGATCAAGACCCTCACCCAGGCGGCGTTGAACGCCGACAAAACGGTGGGGCAGGTCGAAGACGTCCTCGACGGCCTAGGCGAAACGATGAAAGAGCTGAGCAGTTCGCTTTCGGCTCTGAACGCCACGGTGGAACGCCTGGGCAACGGTTTGGATCATCTGGAGGGCACGCTGTCCAGCCTGGACGATCTCGCGAAACGGCTCATCGTTCTCGTCCAACCGGTAGAGGCCATCGTCGACCGGCTCGACTACATGGTCAGCGTGGGCGAGACGGTGATGTCCCCGCTATCGGTCACCGAACATGCAGTGCGCGGGGTGGTGGACAAGCTGCGGAACCGGGTGGTGCGGTAGTTCGTGCCCAACTCCGGTTCCGAATCCGCCGCATGCGCTTGGAACCGGTCTGCCCTGGGACGTCCCCGTCGACGACGCCGTCGCCGCGATCGCCGCGGCCCGCGCGCGACATGGCGACACATTCGCCGTGGAAAGCGGGCGGGACCACTACCTGTTCACGTTCTCGCCCACGGGTGTCGAGTCGTTCTACGCGCTGACCGAGGAGACGGCCAGCAAGGCGGTCGCCGACTATCTGATGTTGCGGCGCAAGCTTCCCGACGAAATCTTCGCGGGCCGTCGCATCCTGCCCAACGCGCTCTTTCGGCGCGACGACGTGGCTAGCTATCTGACCAACCTGGACCGGGCGCTCGAGCACACCGCCGCCGAGCTGGGGCCGGCCGGTTCGGCGGACGTCTTCGATCTGATGCGGCGGCTTGGCCACCGGATGGGGCTGGCCTCGTGGGCGCGGGCCCGGATCGGCCGAAGGTGCGGCCTTCGAGCGTCTGGTGCGCGCCTTGACACCCTGGATGGCTCGGAAGCGTTCGTTCACCCCGACAGGATGGCGGCGGTGGCGGCGACGGACAAACGGGCCGAGCGGGCCGCGCTGGACGAGGTCGCCGACACCATCGCCGGCGCGGTGGCCCGACTCGACGACGGCGAGACCGGCGACCACGCCCTGTTCGGCCGGATCGTGGACGCGTGGTCTTCGGAAGCCGAAAGATGTTCGGCTACGCGGGATCGCGCTCGACGTCGCGCTGATCCACATCGCGTCCATGTCGAACCTGGCGGCCGCGCTGGGCTGGGCGTTGGTCGACCTCGTCGAGCACCCCGCGCAGCTCGCGCGGGTTCGGTGCGGTGGCGCGGACTCCGCTGACCTGGCCCAGCGCTGCGCCCTGGAGTCGACGCGCATGGCGCAGCGCTCGATCATGACGCGCACCGTGCTGTCCGCGGTGGAATTCGACACCGGTGCGGTCACCTACCAGGTGCCGCCGGGCTGGACCATCGCCACGTTGCTGCCGCTGCTGAACACGTCCGTGGCGCCGGGCCTGCAACGGTGGGATCCGGACCGATGGACCCGGCACCGTCTGACGGACCAGGACGCCCTCCCGTCGCCAATGCTGGTGACGGCCTTCGGGCACGGACGGCACTCGTGCCCGGCCCAACCGTTCTCGCTGGCGGCCATGACCGCGGCAACGCACGCACCTGTTGCGCAAGTACGACATGACGCCGCGCTGGACGTCGCATCCGCAACCCGTCGCCGCCCAGATCGGCGGCGTGGCGCGGGCGGCAGGACCCTGCCGGTCGATTACGCCAGCCGCTAGCTAGCCGCTGTTTCTCAGCGCGCTGGCCAGCCCATTCATCGTCAGCAGGATGCCGCGCTGCACGAATTCGTTGTCGTCGCCCGAACGGTAGCGGCGCAGCAACTCCACCTGAAGGTGGTTCAGCGGCTCCAGATACGGGAAGCGGTTGAACACCGAACGCGCCAGCGCCGGGTTGTCGGCCAGCAGGTCGTCTTGGCCGGTGATGAGTTTGTGCATCGCGATGGTTCGCTCGATGTTCGTCGGCGATCTTGCCGAACACCCGCAGCCGCAACGATTCGTCGGCCACCAGCTCGGCGTAGCGGGCCGCCAGGCCCAGGTCGCTCTTGGCCAGCACCTGCGCCATGTTCGACAGCACGCTGCGGAAGAACGGCCACCGCTCATACAGGTCGTGCAGTATTGCGACCCGCTCGGTTTCGCTTTCCGGACCCGCCGTGATCCACTGCTCGAACGCCGAGCCGGTGCCGTACCAGCCGGGCAGCATGACCCGCGACTGGCTCCACGCCAGCACCCACGGGATGGCGCGCAGATCCGTGATCGAGGTGGTGGGTTTGCGTGACGTCGGCCGGCTGCCGATGTTGAGCGACCCGATCTCGCTGACCGGGGTGGAAGCCTTGAAGTATTCGACGAAACCCGGTGTCTCGTGTACCAATTCGCTGTACGCACGCCGCGCCAGCGCGGCTATTTCGTCGAGCACCGCATAGGCCGGCTCCGCGGAGTCGCCCAGGCCCTCGACATCCAGCAGCGTCGACTCCAGGGTGGCTGCCAGCAGGCTCTCCAGATTGCGCCGCGCCAGCTGCGGTTCGGCGTATTTGGCGGCAATGACTTCACCCTGCTCGGTGAGCCGCAGCGAGCCGTTCACCGCTCCCGGCGGTTGCGCCAGGATGGCCTGGTAGCTGGGGCCGCCGCCGCGACCGACCACGCCGCCGCGACCGTGGAAGAGCCGCAACCGGATTCCCTGTCTCGCGGGCGACTTCGACCAGGGCCAGCTCGGCCCGGTACACCGCCCAGTTGGCGGTCAGATACCCACCGTCCTTGTTGGAGTCGGAGTAGCCCAGCATCACTTCCTGGGATTCGCCGCGGGCGGCCACGAGCGCCCGGTAAAGCGGAAGCTCCAGCATCGCGCGCAGAATCGCGGCCCCGTTGTGCAGGTCGTCGATGGTCTCGAAGAGCGGCGAGATGCCCACGGGGCAATAGGGTTCCGGCCCGGACACGTCCAGCAGGCCGACCTCTTTGAGCAGGATCGCGGCCTCCAGGACATCCGACACCGACTGGCACATCGAGATGACGTAGTTGGGCACCGCCGCGGGACCGTAGACCTTGACGGCGCGGGCCGCGGCCTCGACGACGCCGAGCTCGCGGTGCGCCAGGTCGGACAGGTTCGCCGCGGTCGGCGAGCAGCGGTCGGCGGGTGCTGAGTTCGCCGGTCAGCAGCTCGACCCGGTCGTCTTCGGGCAACGAGCTGTAGTCCGGGTGCACCCCAGCCCAGGCCAGCAGCTCGCTGATCACCTCTTCGTGCACGTCGGAGTTCTGCCGCATGTCCAAGCTGGATAGATGAAACCCGAAGACGCTCACGCCTTCTCGCAACAACGCCAGCCGATCGTCGGCCAGCAGCGCACTGCCGTGCGTGCGCAGCGAAACGTCGATGGTGTCGAGATCGGCCCGCAGTTCGTCCGGCGTGGAATACGGCGGCAAACCAAGGTCGAGTCCATCCTGCGGTTGCTGGTCCAGGATCTCGGCGGCGGTCGAGGTGAGCCGGCCGCGGATCACGCGTAGCGCCCGCCGGTACGGCTCGTCGGCGCGGGGCGCCTCCTGGCAGCCGTCGGCCAGCGCGCCCAACTCGGGGGTAAAGGCGACCAGTCGCGCCGACATCGACAGCTCCTGCTCGAGCTCCGCGAGTTCTGCGAGATAATGCGCCAAGCGCGGTGAACGCGGCGCTGCCGGTGGCCAGGCGAACCACGTCGGCCGTAACGTTCGGGTTCCCGTCGCGGTCACCACCGATCCAGGAGCCGGGTCGCAACATCGGCATGGAAAGCAGATCGGCATCGGGCCAGCGAGCCCGTAACGCCCCCCGGACATCGGCGTTGACCTGCGGAATCACCTTGAACAGCGCGGCCGGGTAATAGCGCAGGCCCACCTCGATCTCGTCGGTGATCTTCAGCCGGGACAGCCGAATGAGCGCGGTCTGCCACAGCGTCAGCACCTGACGGCGCAACTCGAGCTCGATGCTGCGGCCGTCGCTGGTCTCGGTCTGACCGTCGGCGTGCAGTCGCATCAGCTCGGTGATCCGGTGCTGGGTGACGAAGACGGTGCGCCGCCGTGTCTCGGTGGGATGCGCGGTGATCACCGGAGAAACCAACGCCCCCTGCAACGCATCGGCCACCGTGGCCGAATCCAGCTCTGCCTGGTCGAGTTTCGTGTAGGTCGCGGCCAGGCTGCTGTCCTGCGGCGGCTCGCCCGCGGCGACGTGAATGCCGCGGCGGCGTTCCCGGTGGATGTCTTCTGCGACGTTGGCCAGCAGCGCGAAATGGCTGAAGGCCCGGATGACCGGGATCGCCAGGTGAATGTCGATGCCGTCAAACATCCGCGACATCTCGACGCGATCGATCTCGGAGTGGCGCACCCGGAAAGACTCCACCCGCGCACGTTCGACCAGGTCGAACACCTCGTCGCCGTTCTGTTCGCGGACCGTGTCACCAAGGATGGCGCCCAGCAGCCTGATGTCGGCGCGCATCGGCTCGGTCGCTTTGCGGCCGACCTGGGTCCGCTGGACGGCCCCGATCGGCTCCAGCGCGATATCGGAAACCTCGACCATGGGTTCTAGTATCGGCGCGGACGGCCTGGCTCGCGTGTCGAGCGCGCGCTCAATCTGGTGGCGGGGGCCGCGAGCCCGTGTGATCACATTCGGTAAGCTGCCCTCATGGAGTTGGCCCTGCAGATCACTTTGGTGGTCACCAGCGTGCTGGTGGTGTTGCTGGTGCTGCTGCACCGCGCCAAGGGCGGCGGCCTGTCGACGCTGTTCGGCGGCGGGGTTCAGTCCAGCCTCTCGGGGTCGACCGTGGTGGAGAAAAACCTGGACCGGTTGACGTTGTTCCTCGTCGGTATCTGGCTGGTGTCCATCGTCGGCGTAGAACTGCTGATCAAGTACAAGCGCTGATCCAGCGCGAAACAGTCAGCGCAGCTCAACTGCCGTCTCATCTAAATTTTCCAACCGGCGCCGGACGTCGTCGATCAGTGCTGCCGGCTCCCCGCCTGCGTCAACCGCCGAGCCGACGGCCGTAATCGCGTCCACCGTGTCTTCCAACTCGATGGCGGCAGGAATCACGCGCAGCGCCAGCCCACTCACGGGCGGTGGTTCCAACGCGGCCGCTTCGGCAGTGTTGTGCACTTGATGTGCCAGCTGGTACGCATCGGCGCGGACGGATTGCCAGTGCCGGCGCTGTGCGGCCGGCTTGACCGCCTCGCGCAGGTAGGAATGCGACGCCGTCAGCGCGTTCGCCAGCTGGGCGTACGCGGGAAACCGCCGCGCTTCCGGCCACAACAGGTAACCGAAAATGATCGCCACCGCGGCGCCGATCACGGTGTCGAGCAGCCGGAGCCTGGGTAACACCGGATCTGCCTGGCCGATCGATTGTGACAACAGGGCCGACGTCGTGATCCCGATCACGGCAAGGCCGTACAGCTTCGGCATCGAAAGCACGACGAAGCCCAGCGCCAGCGCGGTGGCCGCGACCAGCGGCAGGCCGGGTGGAAGCGCGGCCAGCACGGCGGTCGCCACCAGCGCGCCCACCAGAGTGCCGAATATCCGATTCACCGTGCGCACAAAAACCGAGCCGTATTCGGGCCGCACGATGACCGCAGTGGTCAGCGGCAACCAGAACGCATGGGCCGGTTGCCGCATCGCGGCCGTGAGGGCGGTGGCCACCGCCATGCACCCTGCGATGCGCGCCCCGTTGGCGAGACCCGTGCGCGAGGTAGCCGCGCGCAGCAACGCCGAGAACCCCTGCGGCTCGGGTCGCACCGTGCCCGGCCGCGCTGGCCGCGGACTCAGCGCATCGGCGAGCTCAACCAGACCCGGATCCCCGCCGGCATCCGTTTCCAAGAAGCGAACCGAGACGGGCACAGCGTGCCAAATCTGTTCTCCCGCCTCGCGGATCGCCGCGACCGCGACCTCAGGTACCGGTCTGCCCTGGGCGTAGAGGGTCGCCGCCGCAAACGCCACCAAGTCTGCCCCGCGGCGATCGCGCGCAGCGCGTGCGGCGGCGGATGCGGCGGCCAGCCGGGTGCGGGCCGCACCGGCTTCCTCGGTGCCGACCGCCGCGCACAGGTCCGCGGCCGCGAAGTACACCGCCGCCTGCGCCCGGCGTTCCGGCTTATCCCGATGGAAAGCCCACGGGGCCAGCACCGAAACCGCGGCGACCGACGTGCCAACGAGGTAGCAGACGGCCTGCTGCCACCACGGCAGCGACGAACCACCGAATTGGCCGAAGGCAACGCCCACGGACAACATCAACCCGAACGCCGGTGCGCTGGGCGCCATCCCGCCCGCCATACCCGAAATGGCACCGGCAACCGCAGCGGTGACGACCTGCCCGACGCCCGAGCCGGGCCACAACTCTGCGCCCACGCTGATACCGACCGCCCCGCCAATCGCCTGGGCCACCCATGCCCACCACCGGGCGCGGTAGAAGCCCCGGGCGAGGAATACGACGGCGCACGCGGCCCCGAGGTAGGCCAGCCCGACGAACTGCAGCTCACCGAACAAGGCTCCGGCCCCGGCGATCAGCGCCGCGGTACCGATGGCCCACAGGGCGGGGCCTACTGCCCATGGCGCACTGGACGGGCGCAGTGCAGCGGCAATGCTGCGACAAAACGCCGCGAACAAGCCCCGCACCAGATCTTCTTACGGAAGAGGCCCACCGGCGGCGATGGCCGCCAGCGTCGCGAATTGCTCTCCGTCCAGCGAGGCGCCCCCAACGAGCCCACCATCGATGTCGCTCTGCGCGACGATGTCGCCGATGTTTTTCGCGTTCACCGAGCCGCCGTAAAGCACCCGGACGGTTTCGGCGATCTTCGGCGAAGCCAGCGAGCCCAGTTCCTTGCGGATGGCCGCGCACACCTCCTGGGCGTCCGAAGAGCTGGCCACTCGCCCGGTACCGATCGCCCAGATCGGTTCGTAGGCAATGACGACCTTGGCGATCTGGTCGGCGGACAGCCCGGCCAGCGAACCGCGCAACTGGGTTTCGCAGTGGTCCACCTGCGCGCCAGCTTCCCGGACCTCCAGATGCTCGCCGATGCACACGATCGGGGTCAGCTCGTGCTTGAGCGCGGCGGCGGCCTTGGCTGCCACCAGCGCGTCGCTCTCGTGGTGATAGGTGCGTCGCTCGGAATGCCCGACGATGACGAAAGAGCAGCCCAGCTTCGCCAGGAAGGCACCGCTGATGTCCCCGGTGTAGGCGCCCGTATCGTGCTGCGACAGGTCCTGCGCCCCGTAGGTCAGGCGCAGCTTGTCACCGTCGACCAGGGTTTGCACGCTGCGCAGGTTGGTGAACGGCGGGATGACCGTCACATCAACCTTGTCGTAGTACTTGTCCGGCAACGCAAACGCGATCTTCTGCGCCAGCGCGATCGCCTCGAAGTGATTGAGGTTCATCTTCCAGTTGCCAGCGATCAGTGGCTTGCGGCTCCCGTGTCTCATGCTGTTGGTCCCGTGGTCGGCTGAACGCGCCCCAGTACCTCGATGCCGGGTAGCGATTTGCCCTCAAGGTATTCCAGTGATGCACCGCCACCAGTAGATATGTGCGAAAACGCGTCCTCCGGGATGCCCAGGGCACGAACCGCGGCCGCGGAATCGCCGCCACCCACCACGCTGAACGCGCCCTTGCCGGTCGCGGCGACGATCGCATCGGCCACGCCCTTGGTGCCCGCGGCAAACGCCGGGAACTCGAACACGCCCATTGGGCCGTTCCAGAAGACGGTCTCGGCGTTGGACAGCACCGCCGCGAACCGTTTCACGGAACCCGGCCCGATGTCCAGACCGATTAGATCGTCCGGAATCTCGTTGGCGGCCACGAACTGAGGTGCCGAATCGGCGCTGAACTTCTCGGTCACGACGATGTCGCCGGGCAGTCGCAATACATCGGCGTAGGTGTCCAGCAGGTTGCGGCAGGTCTCGATCATGTCTTCTTCCAGCAGCGATTTGCCCACCGAATATCCCTGCGCCGCAAGAAAAGTAAAGCACATGCCGCCACCGATCACGATGCTGTCGGCTTTGGTCGCCAGCGACTCGATGACGCCGAGCTTGTCGGACACTTTGGAGCCGCCGAGCACCACCGCGTAGGGCCGTTTGGTGGAGCTGGTCAACTGTTCCAGCACCGCTATCTCCGTGGCGACCAGCGTGCCGGCGTAGTGCGGCAGCAAGGTCGCGACGTCATAGACCGAAGCCTGCTTGCGGTGCACCACCCCGAACCCGTCGGAGACGAAAGCGCCTCCGGGTGCAACCAATTCGGCGAGCTGCTTAGCCAACGCCAGTCGTTCGCCATCGTCCTTGCTGGTCTCGCGCGGGTCGAAACGAATGTTCTCCAACAGCAGGATATCGCCATCGGTCAGGCCCTCGGCGCGCGCCAACGCGTCGGTGCCGACGACATCACCCGCCAATTGCACGTGCCGGCCCAATTGCTCCCCCAGCGCCGCGGCGACGGGTGCCAGCGAAAACTTCGGGTCGGGGCCGCCCTTCGGCCTGCCCAGGTGGGCGGTAACCACAACCTTGGCGCCCGCGTCGAGAAGCGCCTTCAGCGTCGGTACCGACGCCGTGATCCGGCCGGGGTCGGAGATTGTGCCGTCATCACTCAGCGGCACATTGAGGTCGGAGCGCACCAGCACGCCCCGGCCCGAAACACCCTCCGCCAGAAGGTCCTCGAGGTTTGGGACGCTCACGGCTAGAGCGACTTGCCGACCAGCGCGACCAGATCAACGAGTCGGTTGGAGTAGCCCCACTCGTTGTCGTACCACGACACCACCTTGGCCTGGTTGTCGATCGCCTTAGTCAGGCCGGAGTCGAAGATCGAGCTGTGCGGATCGGTGACGATGTCGCTGGAGACGATCGGTGCATCGTAGTACTTCAGGATCCCCTTCATCGGACCCTCGGCGGCGGCCTTCATCGCGGCATTGATCTCCTGCGCGGTGGCCACCTTGGCCAAGTCGACGGTGAGGTCGGTGACCGAACCGGTCGGGATCGGCACCCGCAGCGCGTACCCGTCCAGCTTGCCTTTGAGTTCTGGTAACACCAGTCCGATCGCCTTGGCCGCGCCGGTGGAGGTCGGCACGATGTTCAACGCGGCGGCCCGGGCCCGGCGCAGGTCCTTGTGCGGGCCGTCCTGCAGATTTTGGTCTTGCGTGTAGGCGTGGATGGTGGTCATGAGGCCCTTGACGATGCCGTACTCGTCGTTGAGGACCTTGGCGATCGGCCCGAGGCAGTTCGTCGTGCAGGACGCGTTGGAGATGATGTTCTGGCTGCCGTCGTACTTGTCATCGTTGACGCCGAGCACGATGGTGATGTCCTCGTCGGTGGCGGGAGCGGAGATGATCACCTTCTTGGCGCCCGCGTCCAGGTGGCCCTTGGCCTTGGCCGCGTTGGTGAAGATTCCGGTCGACTCGACCACGATGTCGACGCCCAGGTCACCCCAGGGCAGTTCGCCAGGACCCGCCTTGACCTCGAGCGCCTTGATCTTGGTGTGCCCAACCACGATGGTGTCCTCGCCCTCGAGGGTGACGTCGTAGGGCAGTCGTCCCAGGATCGAGTCGAACTTCAGCAGGTGCGCCAGCGTGGCGTTGTCCGTCAGGTCGTTGACCGCGATGATCTCGATGTCGGCGTTCTCGCCCAGGGCCTTTTGCGCATCCAGGGCCCTGAAAAAGTTGCGGCCGATTCGACCAAAGCCGTTGATGCCTACTCGGACCGTCACTTGCGTCTCCCTGTCTTCGCCTGGCTGTCCCCTGGTGGACCGCTTTCAGCCTAGATCAGTAATAAGCAGCGGTCGCGGCGTCGGTGAGAGTCCCTACTAACACGGCCCGCCTTTGCGCCGTTCGGACCCGGGAAAGCCACACTCCGCGGACAAACGCGGTGGGCAGAATTGGTTGAAGGGCACCGACGGGCGTCTATGACAACCATCCGCCGATGCCCTTCCTGACTCGAACCATATTTCAAGAATCGGCAGGACCGAAGAGAAAAACGGACAACGTTGCGTAGATCACAGCTTCTGCGGCTGTTCCGAAATCGATAGCCCCTGCAAGCCCAGATGCTGTTCGCGGCCCCGCCGGGAGGCCCAGCTTGCGGAACATAACCATTTGGAAACGATGCGGTGCGGCGTGACGCGTGTTCAATACCGGCTCTGCCACCATTTGAGTCGGTCGTCGAGACGCGGCGGCTACGTGGTTCTGCTGCACCTGTTGGTATGCGGAGATCTGAGCGCGAATGAAGGAGTTGACGTTGATGGCGATCTTTGATCGGTTCAACATCAAAATTGTTGCCAGCGCTGGGTTGTGCGGAGCCGCTTTCGCGTTGTGCCCGGACGCGGCAGCTGCCCCGCTGATCACGGGCGGCGGCGCGTGCATATACGGGCAGTCGGGCGAAGTCGGGGCGCCGCCAGCCGCCGGTGGGACGCTGGCCGCGGCCGGCACGGCCGCTGCCGGCGGATCAATTCCGGTCTGCACCACCGCGGCTCCACTGACTGACATGGCCGGTGTCCCCGCGGTTGTGCCTGGACCGCTGGGGGCGGTACCAGAGGGCGCTCCGCTAATTGCGCTCGGTCCACCGCCACTTGTGCCGCCGGTTCCGCTGGTGCCGCCGGTTCCACCGCTGGTGCCGCCGGTTCCACCGCTGGTGCCGCCGCTGGGCCCGCCGATTGTGCCACCCATTCCGGTTGTGCCGCCCGTTCCGCTTGTGCCGCCGGTTCCGGTGGTGCCGATCGGTGCTCCGCTGGTTGCTTTTGGGGCGGAGGCCGTGCCGGTTGTCGCCCCCATCATTGACATGTCCGGAACCGGAAAGGGTGCACCGACCGGTCCGGCACCGGCCGGCGCGCCGGTGTCCGGTCAGCCGTCCTTGCCCGGTCCTTCACCGCACTGAGGCAGGTCTCTTCCGGGTCGGGATTAAGCCCTGACCCGCGCTCCGCGGAGCGACGATTGATCGTCAATATTGCATGTCGAGTTATTTCCTGGATAAAGGCGTTTCGGCGTAGGTTAAATGATCACGCTCGCAGTATCCAAATGTGACAAAGCCTTGATCGCATTTGCGACGCGAGCCTGCACTTGAATTGACGCCGCGCCCCTAGCATCGCAGTTAGAAATTTGCCAGATAGAAGGAATTGGAGCCATGCGGACGGTAATTCGGCGCGTTCTTTCCGTGGTTGGGATCGCTGCAAGTGTGGTTGCGGCGCCGGTCGGCGCAGGCGCGGCGGCGGCGAATCAGTCATCTGGGTTGGCCATCGCGTCGGTTCAGCCGACGCGGGGCCAGGTGGTGGGTGTGGCGCAGCCCGTCGTGGTCACGTTCAGCGCGCCGATCACCAACCGACACGCGGCCGAACGTGCCATCGAGGTCAAATCGACGCCCGCGATGACCGGCAAGTTCGAATGGCTCGACAACAACGTGGTGCAGTGGGTTCCGGACCGATTCTGGCCGGCGCACACCACGATGGCGCTTTCGGTGGGAGGTTTGTCCACCGAGCTGGAAACGGGTCCGGCCGTCGTCGGTGTTGCCAGCATCTCGGCGCACACGTTCACCGTGACCATCGACGGAGTCCAGGCTGGACCACCGCGTGCGCTGCCCGCCCCGCACCATCGGCCCCACTGGGGAGAAGAAGGGGTGATGCCGGCTTCGATGGGTAGGCCGGAGTTCCCATCGCCCGTCGGCTCTTACACGGTCTTATCCAAGGAACGCTCGCTGATTATGGACTCAAGCAGCGTCGGCATCCCCGTCGACGATCCGGCCGGCTACCGAATCCCCGTGGATTACGCCGTCCGTATCACCAATCATGGCCTTTATGTGCATTCAGCTCCATGGGCTGTCAATTCTCTCGGTTATGACAATGTCAGCCACGGCTGCGTCAGCTTGAGTCCCCAAGATGCCGAGTGGTACTACAACGCGGTTAATATTGGCGACCCGGTAATTATTCAGGATTAACAGGCATATTGATATCGCGCGGACGCGCGGTGCATTTAGCGCTATCCGCTTGTGACGTGAACAGGGAACTCGTCCTCGGGCTCGGGCCACGGCTGACGGCTGAGCATGTCGGAGACGTCCACGTAGCCCGCCTCGATCAGACCCGTCTTGGCGTCGACGATGCGGTACCACTGTCGTTGGGTGTGGATCGGTTGGCCTTCGAGGACGATGATGCGGACGTCGCCGTCTTCGAAGTTGCAGCGCCGCTGGACGGCTTCCAGAAGCTGCTCGTTGTGCAGGTGGCCTTCGCCGAAGTTCCACCCGACGAGCGGCCCGGCGACGATTTCGCCCTCGCGCACGCTGTACTCGGCTTCGTTGGCGGCGCCCCCCAAAGCGCGGGGCAACAGGCCGTTGAGCGCCCGGCCATGGGTGTGCATCGCACGGAAGGCCGACGTCTTGTCGCTCATGATCTCGGCAGTCGCCGCGTCGTACATCTTGGCCAGCTGATTGACAACGAGCGCCGAGCTTTTGACGATGTTGGCTTCCATCTTGTCTTCGGCGCCGGCCCGGAAGCACCAGATACTGGTGGCCCAATTGCCGGCGTAGTAGCGCATTGCGGGCAGGAACGAAACCTTCTCCGGGAAAAGATTTCCCAGCGGAACCATGGCAAGCGCGACGAGCAGGATGGCCAGCAGCAACGGCGAGCGAAGGTCGACGGCCCGTATCGCGCCGTAATGCCCAAACAAATAGAACAGCGAGAAAATGAAAAAGACGTTCCACTCCAACGGAACTCCCATCGGAAGGTTGGAGAGGATGTTGAGGTGGAAGAGCACCATGAACCCGATGAGGAACCACCGCCACGGTTGCCCGCCGGCGACGAACACCAGAATCGCGGGGACCAGGAATTCCGCCGTGGTGCCACCGACATGGGCCATCATCTTCGGCAACCAGGACGGCCGCAGGTCGTTGACCGGGTCGAGGTAGAGCAGCCGCTTGATCGGGTTGAACAACTTGCTGCGCAGCAGCGCATTATTGCTCGTCATCACTGCCACCACGTACGGGAAATGGTGGTTGAGCTTGGACGTTGCAGCCCCCCACCACAGGGCGAGCATGATGATCTTGAACGCCGAGACCTGATCGGCGAACGGGAAGAAGAACACGATCAGCTTCAGCCAGTAATGCTCGCCGCGGGCCGCCAGGAAGATGGTCTTGTCGCGCAGGCCCAACAACGCCAGGGCGACGATCGTCGGGGCCACCAGCACGGGGTCGATCAAACCGACATCACCGGCGGCGGTGACCGGCCCGCCATGGCCGGGTGACACCAACGCCCAGACGCCCCCGAGTAATACGACGGCATATAGCGCGACGTCGACGATGCTGCGGGTGTCACCCTTGGTGAACGGAACCTTGTCCGGCCACGCCGGCAGCCGAATGGTGTTGGGCCGCAACCAATAAAGGAACCCGCCGATCGGCGGCATGAACCGCCCGGTCAGCGGGCCGGATCCGCACCCGAAGCCCAGGACCTCGAACAGCAGCGTGAAGATGATGACCTTCTGGTAGACGATCGGCTGCGTCCACCAGTCACCGATCCGGTCGAGTCCGCCCAGGCCGGGGGTCGCCGAGATGATCGCGGCCGGGGCCGCGACGTACAGGACGATCTTGATCAGGTAGAGGACATACGCCCCGACTGGCGTGCCGAAGCCGTGCTCCACCCAGTGCCGCGTCACCACTTGCAGTCGCGTGGCGCGCGGCAAAGTGAGCCAGGTGTCGGGGTCGACGTCCGGAAGGTCCGGTGACATGAATCCCATCGGCGGCCTCATTGCTGTCGAAGGTGAAATCGGTTGGCGAATCACTGTATCGCCACGCCGCCCGACTCAGCCGCCGTCCCTTTCGCGCGAGCGCAACGCCGCTGCGAATCCGGCTCGATCTTTCGCGTGACGTTACGCTCGGCCGGTTACCACCAGACGGCGCCTCACCTGCCAATTCAGCCGGCAGTCCGGGTACTGCTCACGTGCGCAATCGCCGCCTGTGGTCGAGCTTTCGGCGAACCGACGCGCTGTCGCTTTCCGCTGTGCGCGGCGGCCCCAAAATCGGAGATTACCCGGTCGATACCATCGAAGGGCAACACCCGGCATCAAGCCTCGGGGAAGCCATCAAGGGGGGCCTCAGAATGAGCCAAGCGAGCGACACCGACGCTGACGATCCCGGTATCAGCAAATGGGACCCTGGCCTGACGGAACGCCTGATGGGTGTGCTGCGGCCAATCCTGAAGACCTACTTCCGGTCCGAGGTGCGCGGCCTGGATTCCTTCCCGCCCGGCGGAGCGCTGGTGGTCGCCAACCACTCCGGCGGGATGCTCCCGATGGACGTCCCGATCTTCAGCGTCGACTTCTACGACAAGTTCGGCTTCGACCGGCCGGTGTACACGCTGAGCCACGACATCCTCTTCATGGGCGCGACGGGCTCGTTCTTCCGCCGGGCCGGCTACATCCGGGCCAACCCGAAGAACGCGGCCATCGCGCTGCGCTCGGGCGGCGTGGTGGTCGTCTTTCCCGGCGGCGACTACGACGCGTACCGGCCGACGCTGTCGGAGAACGTCATCGACTTCAACGGCCGCAAGGGCTACGTGCGCACGGCAATTGAAGCCGGCGTCCCCATCGTGCCCGCGGTGTCCATCGGCGGACAGGAGACGCAGCTCTACCTGACCCGCGGCACCTGGCTGGCCGAAAGGCTGGGCATCAAGCGATTGCTACGTAGCGCAATCCTGCCGGTGTCATTCGGCTTTCCCTTCGGGCTCAGCACCGTAATCCCGCCCAATTTGCCGCTGCCCGCCAAGATTGTCATGGACGTGCTGGAACCGATCGACATCGCCGCGCAATTCGGCGAAGACCCCGACGTCGATGAGGTCGACAAACATGTGCGGTCGGTGATGCAAGAGGCTCTCAGAGAGCTGGCCGCCAACCGTCGATTCCCGATTCTGGGCTGAAACATGGCATCTCGTCTCAGCCAGACCCTCGGCCTGATCGACACGATGCGCCGCGCCGGACTGATCGCGCCGATGCGGCCCGACCGGTACCTGAAAATCGCCGCCGCCATGCGTCGGGAAGGCATGGGCATCACGTCGGGTTTCGCCAGCGCCGCCCAGCGCTGCCCCGATCGTCCTGGCCTGGTCGACGAACGGGGCACGCTTACCTGGCGGCAACTCGACGAGCGGATCGACGCCCTTGCGGCGGCTTTGCAAGCGCTACCGGAAGGCCAGCCGAAAGTCCTCGGCATCATGTGCCGCAACCATCGCGGGTTCGTCGAGGCTCTCGTGGGAAGCAGCCGGATTGGCGCCGACATCGTCTTGCTCAACACGTCGTTCGCCGGCCCGGCGCTGGCCGACGTGGTCGACCGCGAAGGCGTCGACACCGTCATTTACGACGACGAGTTCACCGAGACAGTGGACCGCGCACTGGCCGATCGTCGGGATGCCACCCGCATCGTGGCGTGGACCAACGCACAACATGCCGTGACGCTAGAGAAACTCATCGCCGACCACCAGGGACAGCGGCCCGAGCGCAGCGGCCGAAAGAGCAGGATGATCCTGCTCACCTCCGGCACCACCGGAGCGCCCAAGGGCGCCAACCAGTCTGGTGGCGGTGCAGGCGTTGGCACCCTCAAAGCGATCCTGGACCGCACCCCGTGGCGGGCCGAGGAGCCGATAGTGATCGTGGCGCCGATGTTCCACGCCTGGGGTTTCTCGCAATTGGTGTTCGCGGCATCGATGGCCTGCACGGTGGTCACCCGGCGCAAATTCGACCCCGAGGCGACGCTGGACCTCATCGACAGGCACCGGGCGACGGGCCTTGCCGTGGTGCCGGTGATGTTCGACCGCATCATGGATCTGCCAGCCGAGGTCCGAAACCGTTACAGCGGAGGGTCGTTACGCTTTGCCGCGGCATCCGGCTCGCGAATGCGACCCGACGTCGTCATCGCGTTCATGGACCAATTCGGCGACGTGATCTACAACAACTACAACGCCACCGAGGCAGGCATGATCGCCACCGCGACGCCGCAAGACCTGCGGGCGGCCCCCGAAACCGCGGGCCGGCCGGCCATCGGAACCGAAATCCGGATCCTGGACCCGGAATTCAACGAGGTGCCCACCGGCGAGGTCGGCAGCATCTACGTTCGCAACGACACTCAGTTCGAGGGCTACACGGAGGGCTCCCCCGGCAAAGGAAAGGCTTTCCACGCCGGGTTCATGTCGTCGGGCGACGTCGGCTACCTCGATGAAGCCGGACGGCTGTTCGTGGTCGGCCGCGACGACGAGATGATTGTCTCCGGCGGCGAGAACGTGTACCCGATCGAAGTGGAGAAGACATTGGCGGCACATCCGGAGGTGGCGGAGGCCGCCGTGATCGGTGTGGACGACGAGCAATACGGCCAGCGACTGGCGGCATTCGTCGTCCTGGGACCTGAGAAGGCCGCCTCCCCCGAGACGCTCAAGCAACACGTCCGGGACAGCCTGGCCAACTACAAAGTGCCGCGCGAAATCGTCGTCCTCGACGAGCTTCCGCGTGGCAGCACCGGCAAAGTGCTGCGCGGCGAACTGCAATCGCGGGTCAGCGGCTGATGCGCCGAAAAGCCTTTCGCCCGAGGCCGCTCGCACGTGCGGCAGTCGAGTTCCTGAACGCCGCCAACGGATTCCGGCCGCTGGCCCGCAAGGGATACACCACGGTGCTGGTGTTCTGGTTCGGCTGGCCGGCATCGGAGGTGCCCGGCCTGTATTTCTCCGCTTCCCTGTTGGACGTGCTGCGCCGCGGCCGCCGCGGCGACTTCGCCGGGCGGCGGGGAAAGGCGGCGCTGGCCTTGACGGCGGCTTCCTGGGCGATTCTGGGGGTGATCCGCTATCGCGGTGTCACCACTCCGGGACCGGTGCTGGAAGCGGGGCTGTCCGAACAGCTGGGACCCGACTACGCCGACGCGCTGGCCGCCCTGCCGAAGACGCAGCCCACCCGCCGCGGACGGCGCAACCTGCCACTGCGCAACACCGTGGCCCGCAGGCGCTACGTGGAGAAGACCAACATCGTCTCCTACGGCCCGCACGGCAGGGCCAACCTGGCCGACATCTGGCGTCGCCGCGACCTACCTCGCGACGGCAAGGCACCGGTGCTGGTGCAGGTGCCCGGGGGCGCCTGGGTGATCGGTATGCGCCGCCCGCAGGCCTATCCCCTGATGAGCGAAATGGCCGCCCGCGGCTGGGTGTGCGTGTCGGTGGGCTACCGGGTTTCCCCCAGACACACCTGGCCGGACCACATCGTCGACGTCAAGCAAGCGCTGGCCTGGGTCAAGGAGAACATCGCGGCCTACGGCGGCGACCCCGATTTCGTCGCGATCACCGGCGGGTCGGCCGGCGGCCATCTGTGCGCGTTGGCGGCGCTGACCCCCAACGACCCCAAATTCCAGCCGGGCTTCGAAGACGCCGACACATCGGTGGCCGCCGCGGTCCCGATATACGGGCGCTACGACTGGTTTTCCACCAAGGGAGAAGGCCGTCCCGAATTCGTGAAGCTGCTCGAAAAGCTCGTGGTGAAACTGAAATTCGCCACCCACCGCGACGTCTACGTCGATGCTTCCCCGATCCGGCGGTTGCGCGCCGACGCGCCCCCGTTCTTCGTCCTGCACGGCACCGACGATTCCCTGATACCCGTCGGCGAAGCCCAGGAGTTCGTCGAGGAGCTACGCGCGGTGTCGAAATCCCCCGTCGCCTACGCCGAATTGCCGCACGCCCAACATGCTTTCGACATTTTCAGTTCCCCGCGGGCTCACCAATCCTCGGAGGCGGTGGCCCGGTTCCTGTCCTGGGTGTACGCCACCACGTATCTCGGCCGCGAGCAGACGTAAAAGCCCCCAAAAAACCGCTATTTTGGGGGCTTTTGCGTCTGCTCGCCGGCCTACTTAGGCGCTCGCCGTAGGTCCGCGGCGACCTCGAGTTTGGTCAGCGCCGGCTCGATGGCATCGGCCATGTCGTCGATGTCGTTGGCCATCTCGGGTGTGGTGACGAAGCCGAAGTCCAGATAGTTCTCGTAGGAAAAGCAGGTGATGTTGAGTCCGACGTCCATGATCGGCGGGCCCAGCGGCACCAGCGATTCCACTTTGGCGCCCGCCATGTACAGCGGGACGGGTGGCCCGGGGACATTGGACACGACCAGATTGATCGGGGAGAAGTTCTGCGACAGCCCGCTGGCGGTGTACGCACGGGCGGCCAACTGCAGCAGGCCAGGCGGCGTGGTCTCGGTGAGCCCCATGATCTGATGCGCCGACAGCGCCTTCGCCATTTCCTTGGCGCTTTGGGTGCTCTCATGGATTGCTACCAGCCGCTCGACGGGGTCCTCCACGTCGGTGGCAAGGGACGCCGTCATCGAGCTGATCTGGTTTCCGACGTCACTCTGAGTGTCGCCGGTACGGGTTGAGACCGGGATCTGGGCGATGAGCGGCTTGGCCGGCAACTCGTCGCGCTTCTGCAAATACTCGCGGGCCGCGCTGGCAACGAGCGCGAGCACGACGTCGTTGAGCTTGACGCCGTAGGCGTCCTTGACGGCCTTGACGCGGGCCAGTTCGACGCGGGCGGCGGTAATCCGCCGGTGCGGCGACACCGGCGCGTTGAAGCGCGTCTTCGGCGCATCGAAGTACCCCGGCGGCTTGCTGCTGCACACCCAGGCCGGCGATCTGTTGACGGATGGTCTGCTCCACCAGCCGGGCGACGCGAAACGGCGTCATGACCGTGACGTTGAACAGCGCACCGATCGCGCGCCGTTCGCGCCCCGGGAGCCGGAAGCCGACCAGCGATCCGACCGTCTCCTTCTGCGGCGGCCGCGGTTCCGGCGTGACATCCATGAGAATCTCGCCCAGGCCGGCGCCGGAGACCCCGTCGACGATGGCGTGATGCATCTTGGTCAGCGTCGCGATGCGACCACCCTCGACGCCCTCGATCACCCACAGTTCCCACAGCGGCCGGGACCGGTCCAGTTTGTAGGACATCAACCGGCCCACCAGATTGTCGAGCTCGCGACGGCCGCCCGGAGCCGGAACACCGATGTGGCGGATGTGGAAGTCGATGTCGAGCTCTTCGTCCTCGACAAACCACGGCCGGTCCAGCCCGAGCGGGGCACCGGTGACACGCCACCGCAACTGCGGCAATTCGGGTAGCCGCTCGACGATCAGTTCACGGACTCGTTCGAAGCTGTAGTCGGGAGCATCGGTGGGATCGCAGATCGCCAGCGCACCCACCTGCATGTGCCAGCCCGCAGTTTCTGCAGACCAGAATGCCGCATCAACGCTCGAAAGCCGTTTCATGTGATGACGGTAGCCCGCAGTCAGGCATCTTCCAATAGGTCCGGCGTGACGGCGGACTCGGTGTCGGGAATGCCTTCGATCTTCGCCTTGCGGTCGGCCATCGATAACAAGCGCCGAATGCGGCCGGCGACAGCATCTTTGGTCATCGGAGGGTCGGCGAGTCGGCCGAGCTCTTCGAGGGAAGCCTGCCGGTGCTCGACGCGTAGCCTGCCCGCCGAGGACAGATGATCGGGCACGGTGTCGCCGAGGATCTCCAGCGCCCGCTCCACCCGGGCCGCCGCCGCGACCGCGGCCCGTGCCGAACGGCGCAGATTGGCGTCGTCGAAATTGGCCAGCCGGTTGGCCGTCGCCCGCACCTCCCGGCGCATCCGGCGCTCCTCCCAGATCAGCCGGGTGTCCTGGGCGCCCATCCTCGTCAGCAATGCGCCGATCGCGTCGCCGTCGCGCACCACCACACGGTCCGCTCCGCGCACCTCGCGGGCCTTCGCACTGACCCCGAGCCGACGTGCCGCACCCACCAGGGCCAGCGCCGCCTCCGGCCCGGGACAGCTGACCTCCAGGGCCGACGAACGGCCCGGCTCCGTCAGTGACCCGTGTGCCAAAAATGCTCCCCGCCATGCGGCTTCGGCGTCGCCGACGCTGCCGCCGACGACTTGGGCCGGCAGACCGCGAACGGGACGGCCCCGCATGTCGAGAAGCCCGGTCTGACGTGCAAGCGCCTCACCGTCGTTGGCAACCCGCAGCACGTACCGAGTGCTCTTGCGAATCCCGCTGGCCGACAACACATGCACAACCGCGTTGTATCCGTAAAGATCGAAGATGTCCTTGCGCAGCCGCCGCGCGATGTTGCCCAGGTCGACCTCTGCCTCGACGACCACCCGGCCAGCCACGATGTGCAACCCACCGGCGAACCTCAACAGCGAGGTGACTTCGGCGCGGCGCGCGCTGACCGACTTCACCACCAAGCGGCTCAGTTCGTCCTTGACTTCGGTCGTCATCGCCACGCGTCGTCACCCCTTGGTCGGCTACCAGCCGGTCCGTTCACGCTGGTCGTTGGGCTCTCACCATCGACCCGAATCTCTGCCGTTGCCGTTTCCGGAGGTGCCCCGGGGCCAGTGTGACCCGCGCGAACACCGTCGAGAGCCGCCGCGAGCTTGCCCGGGTCATGTAAAGGTGTACCAGGTCTGGCCACATCGACGAAGTGGACCTCCGCCTGTAGCAATGTCGCGGCCCGGCGCAGTTGCTCCCGCTCCGGCTCGGCCGGCACCCGCTCGGCATCGATGATGATGTCGTTGACGGTGAACCCGGGCGCATGCTGGGCCAGAACGTGCAGGTGACGCTCCACTGAGAAGCCGGCCGTCTCCCCCGGTTCAGCAACCAGGTTGAGCACCAGGGCACGGCGGGCGGTGGTAGCCCGCAGCGCCGCGGCCAGACCCGGCACCAGGACGTGCGGGATCACGCTGGTGAACCACGACCCGGGTCCCAGCACCACTAGGTCGGCGGCCATGATGGCGTCGACGGCCTGGCGGGTGGCCGGCGGGTTCGCGGGGTGCAGTCGCACCCGCCGCACCTTGCCCGGCGTGGTCGCGACGGCCACCTGACCGCGGATCAACCGAAACATCCGAGGGTCGGCCTCCAAGCCGGAGACGTCGGCTTCGATCTGCAGCGCGATCGGGCACATCGGCAGCACCCTGCCTTTGACACCGAGGATGCGACCCACCTCGTCGAGGGCGGCAACCGGATCGGCCAGCATCTCGTTGAGGCCGGCCAGCATCAGGTTGCCGATCGGATGTCCGGCCAGCGCGCCGTCCCCGCCGAACCGGTGCTGCAGGATGGTCGCCCACAGTTGCCCGTAGGGACTGTCGGATGCCAACGCCGCCAGCGCCATTCGCAGGTCGCCCGGCGGCACCACGTCCAGTTCGCTGCGGAGCCGACCCGACGAGCCGCCGTCATCGGCGACGGTCACGATGGCGGTGACGTGGGGAGTCAGCCGGCGGGCCGCGGACAGCGTCGCATACAGGCCGTGACCGCCGCCCATCGCGACGATGCCGTCGCTTGTTGGGGCGCTCATTCGCGACCCAGATCCCGGTGCAACACCCGCACCGACAGTTGGGCTTCCGCCTTCTGGGTCGTCAGCAGACCCGTCAACGCCTCCGCGATGGCGACACTGCGATGCTTCCCACCCGTGCAGCCGATCGCGACCGTCATGTAACGCTTGCCTTCCCTGCGGTAGCCGTCGATAACCAGAGATAGCAGTCGATGGTAAGTCTCGAGGAACTCCACCGCGCCGGGCTGCCCCAGCACGTAATCACGCACGGCCGGATTTTGGCCGGTGAGCGCGCGCAGCTCATCCACCCAATGCGGGTTGGGCAGGAATCGCACGTCCATCACCATGTCGGCGTCCATCGGCAGACCGTACTTGAAACCGAACGATTCGACGGTGACGCTGGTAGTCGCACTGGCGACGTTGCCGAACGCACCCTCGATGCTTTCCCGCAACCCGCGCACCGACAGTGTCGAGGTGTCGATGATCAGGTCGGCGGTGGCGCGCACCGACGCCAGCATCGCGCGCTCCGCGGCGATGCCCTCGGCCAGGGTCTGCTCGCCCTGCAGCGGATGGCTGCGGCGATTCTGCTCGTAGCGCCGCACCAACATGTCGTCGGACGCTTCCATGAACACCACGCGGGGGGTGATGTTGCGAGTGGCCAACTCGTTGCGAACCTCGTCGAGGTCGCCGGTGAAGCCGCGCGACCGCGCGTCCATCACCACCGCCAGTCGCGTGATCCGCGATCCGGCCGCGAGCCCGAAATCCACCATCCGGGTGATCAGTTGGGGTGGCAGGTTGTCGGCCACATACCAGCCGAGGTCCTCGAGCACCTTGGCCGCGGTGCCGCGCCCAGCCCCGGACAATCCCGTCACCAGGACGACGTCGATGCCGGGGGCGCCGTCGCCTGGATGGCTGTCGCCAGTCATTCCGAAGCTCCCGGTTGCTGGTCGGGCTGCTCTGGTCGCAGCGCATCGAGGACGGCCGCGGCTGTGGCGACACCAATGCCCGGAATGGCGGTGATCTGTTCGACGGTGGCCTCCTTGAGGCGGGCTATCGATCCGAAGTGGGTGACCAGCGCTTTGCGGCGATGTTCGCCCAACCCCGGCACCGAGTCCAGCGCCGAGGCCGTCATTCGCTTAGATCGCTTGCTGCGATGGTAGGTGATGGCGAACCTGTGTGCCTCGTCGCGGACCCTTTGCAGCAAATACAGGCCCTCGCTGTTGCGCGGCATGATGATGGGGTCCGGCTCGGACGGAACCCATACCTCTTCCAGCCGCTTGGCCAAGCCGATCACCGCGACATCGCTGATGCCGAGCTCGTCGAGCACGGCGCTGGCCGCATTGACCTGTGGCGCACCGCCGTCGACGACATACAGGTTGGGCGGGTAGGCGAAGCGGCGCGACTTTCCCTCCGGGGAAAGCACATTCGAATCGTTTTGGTCACTCAGGTGGCGCAGGAACCGGCGGCGGGTTACCTCGGCGATGGAGGCCACGTCGTCGGAACGTCCCTCGCCGGCCGCCTCCCGGATGCCGAAGTGCCGGTAGTCCGACTTGCGCGGCAGGCCGTCCTCGAATACCACCAGCGAGCCGACCACGTCAGTGCCCTGCACGTGGCTGATGTCGACGCATTCGATCCGCAGCGGTGCGGCGGCCAAGCCGAGCGCATCCTGAATGTTCTGCAGCGCCGCGGATCTGGCGTTGAAGTCGCCAGCCCGCTTCATTTTATGTTGCTGCAGAGCGTCTTTCGCGTTGCGCTGAACGGTTTCGGCCAGCGCACGCTTGTCGCCTCGGCGCGGCACCCGTAAGACGACCCGCGAGCCGCGCAGACCGGACAGCCAGCTGACCAGCTCGTCGGCGTTGGAGGGCAGACACGGCACCAGCACTTCGCGGGGAACGGGGTTCGTGGCTTCGTCGGCCGCGCCCCCCAACTCCGCCTGGTCGCCGTAGAACTGCGTCAGGAACTGCTCGACCAATTGCCCTTCGCCGGAATCCCCTGGGTCTGCAGCCTTTTCGACAATCCAGCCGCGCTGTCCGCGAACCCTCCCACCACGGACATGGAACACCTGAACCGCCGCTTCGAGATCGTCGGCGGCGAAGGCAACCACGTCGGCGTCGGTCCCGTCGCCGAACACGACGGCCTGCTTCTCCATGGCCCGCTTCACCGCGGACGAGATCGTCGCGAAGCCGGGCGGCCCGCTCGAAGTCGAGTTGCTCGGCCGCGGCGTTCATCTGCTGTTCCAGTTCGCGGGCAAAGCGGTCGGTCTTGCCGGAGAGGAAGTCACAGAAGTCTTGCACGATTTGGCGATGCTGCTCGGCGCTGACTCTGCCGACGCACGGCGCCGAGCATTTCTCGATGTATCCCAGCAAGCACGGACGGTCGATCTGCTTGTGCCGCTTGAATACTCCGGCCGAACAGGTGCGAGCCGGGAATACCCGGGTGAGCAGATCCAGCGTCTCCCGGATTGCCCATGCGTGCGAGTACGGCCCGAAATAACGCACACCCTTGCGCCGCGGGCCGCGGTAAACCATCAGCCGGGGAAATTCCTCGTTGAGAGTTACCGCCAGCACCGGATACGACTTGTCGTCGCGGTAGCGGACGTTGAAGCGCGGATCGAATTCCTTGATCCAGTTGTATTCCAGCTGCAGCGCCTCGACCTCGGTGTTGACCACTGTCCACTCGACGTTGGCCGCAGTCGTCACCATCTGCCGGGTCCGGGGGTGCAGACTCGCGATATCGGCGAAGTATGACGTCAGCCTGCTACGCAGGCTCTTGGCCTTGCCGACGTAGATGACTCGCCCGTGTGCATCCCGGAACCGGTAGACACCCGGCTCGACCGGGATGGACCCGGGCGCGGGGCGGTAACTCGCGGGATCTGGCACGTATCCAGGCTAGTAGCCGCACGGCGGCGCTTTGTCGCCCGTCGGCACGTCGTGTTTTGCACCCTTGAGGCGCACAATCGAGGTATGGACGGGGTGCTGATCTTCGACGGAAAGTGCGGAATGTGCACACGCGTGCGTAACGGCTTGCTTCGATTCAACAGAACGGGCCGGCTGCGCACCGAGCCGATGCAGAAGCCTGGCGTGCCGGAGCGCGTCGGAGTAGCGGCGGAACGCTTGCCCGAGTCCGTGTGGTGGGTGGATTCGTCTGGGGCGGTGTTCGCCGGCGCGGAGGCCATGAACGCGGCCCTATCGACAGCGTTGGGTAGCGGAGTGCCGCTGCTGGTTTACCGTTTGCCCGGCGTTGGTCGGGTGCAGGAAGTGGTCTATCGATGGGTCGCCGCGCACAGGTACCGATTCCGCGGAGTGACGCCGTTGTGTGAAGCTGAACCGCAACAGTGCATTTCGCCGCTGGGCATGGCGTCGCCGTAATCACCGTTGGCGTCGGGATGCGTTACCCGGCAGGCAGCTTCACCAGATGGTTGTTGTCGTAGTCGGCGACGTAGACGTTGCCGGCGGTGTCCACCGCCACACCGGTTGGGCTACCCAAGTCGGTGAAGGGCAGCACTGTCTGGGTATCCGAACCGGGCGCCAATTTCAGCACCCGACGGTTACGAGTGTCAGTCGCGTAGGCATTCCCGGCGGCGTCCACCGCGATACCGTAGGGGCGATCCAGCCCGGCGAAGGGCAACTCAACCTGAGTTATCGATCCGGGCGCCAGCTTTAACACCCGGTTCTTATCGGTGTCGGCAACGTAGACGTTCCCCGCCCCGTCCACCTCGACGTCAGAGGGGTGTTCGAGGCCGGTGAAGGGCAGCGCGGCCTGGCCGCCGGTGTTTACCGCCAGCTGCACCACCCGACCGTTCGCTGTGTCGGCGACGTAGACGTGTCCGGCGGAATCCACCGCGAGACCACAGGGGTGTGCGAGTCCAAAGCCGTACGCCTTATCGAAGGGCAGCTCGATCGGCCTGCCGAAACCAATCGGCAGCTCCTGCACCCGCCCGCCGCCGTAGCTGTCGGCGACGTAGACGCTCCCCGCTCCGTCCACGGCGACGCCGTAGGCACCCTTGAGATCGTCGAACGGCAGCGCACTCGGGTTGGCCGACCCCACGGCCAACTTCCACACCCGCGAGTTGACACCTTCGTCGGAGACGACAAAGACGTTGCCGTTCTTATCTACCGCCACTCCTTCGGGATGATCGATGCCGGCGTAGGGCGACGCGGTTGGTCCTGGACCCGTTACGGGTTTCGTTGCTTGCGCGGAAACGGAAGTTGTTGTGGTTACCGCCGCTGGGACTTGAGGTGCGGATTGGCGCGGCCACAGCAGGTAGCCGGCGATGACGGCGGCCGCCAACAGCACGGCGACCATGGCGAGCGCAAGCAATATCGGTCCACGGCGCCTCGAATCGCGCGGCGGCGGTCCCGGCGGGTTTGGTGGAGCCGCGGGGCCGGTCGACTGCGGAAGCCGGTGCGGCAGTTGGTCGGCGTTGACCACTACCGCAGTGATGTTGTCGGGCCCCCCAGCGTGGTTGGCGGCGTCGATCAGCGCCTGGCAGGCGGCGGCCGGGTCCGGGTGGTCGGCGAGGATAGCGGCCAACGTCGCGTCATCGATCAAGCCGTGTAAACCATCACTGCACAACAGAATTCGGTCACCTGGGCGTAGCTCCAGCGCACGGACATCCGGCCGCGCCGGCGGGGTCATCAGCACGTGGCGGGTTACCACCGAGCGACTCGGGTGGTGCGCGGCCTGTTCGGCGGTAATTTCACCGGCGTCAATCACCGCCTGCACGACGGTGTGATCGCTGGTAAGCCGGTCTACCTGGTGGTCGCGATACAGGTAGGCCCGGCTGTCACCGAGATGAGCGATCACCGCGCGTGAATCGCCCAGCATCGCCGCAACGACGGTGGTGTCGGCACTGGCGAGGAGAGGCTCGGTGCGACTGCGGGCGAACAACTCGTTGCACATCTCCTCCATCGCGCGGCCCAGCCGTTCGGTCACCTGGGGGTCACGCAGGTCCATGCCGCCGAGGTAGCGCGCGACATAACCGGGCAGCATCTCGACGACCAGCGCGGCCGCCAGATCGCCGTGGCTGGTGCTGCCCACCCCGTCGGCGACTACGTAAAGCCCCAGCGCCGTGTCCGCGCCCCACCGGTCGTCGTTGCGGGCGCGTTTACGCCCGAGGTCGCTGAACCCGGCATAGGGCATGAAGGCCATCGCTATACCGCTTTCATGCCGGACGCGCGATCGATCGCAACGATGATGTGGGACATCCGCACCCTCCAACACGTTTGCCAGCTGAACCTGATGCCGGCTGGTCATCGGCCTCGGTGGCACATGCTACCGATCAAGCCTGTTAACTCTGCTCAGCGCGTCTGCAGGTCTGGCCGGTGCGATCTCAGCTCCCGGCGCACCGTGTCCATGGCGTCCACTGCGCGGTCTCTTGTCGACGGCCTGGATAGCCAACACCGGGACGTACTCGTCGTCAGGCAAATCGATACGCGCCCAGCGGCGACCGGCGGGAAATGACACACCGACGATATCGGCCCACGGGATAAGCTTGTCGCCCAACAGATTCCGCACCGAAAGCCCGGTCGGACCCACCTGGAGTCGTGGGCGGGTGAACAGCAGGATCAAACCAGCAAGAACCAGACCTAAAACAGCCATGGCCACCTGGTCGGCGGTCTGGAAGAACACCCCGGTGGACTTCATCTTGAGCAGCAGGCCTACCACGATGAGCGTCGCGGCGATCACAAACGCGGCAATGTAGGCAAATATCCGTGCCCGGTGGGGCCGCAGTTCGATCACGCGGCCTGCTGGCGCTGTCACGACCGAGTTCGCAGGTCAAGCAGGGTCAACGCGGTGTTGAGTGCCGCCCCGGTCGCCTGGGCGCCCTTGTCTTCGGCCGAATCCGGCAGCCCGGCGCGATCGAGCGCCTGCTCCTCGGTGTTGGTGGTCAGCACGCCGTTGGCCACCGGCGTCGCGGTGTCCAGGGAGACCCGGGTGAGCCCCTGCGTGACCGCATCGCAGACGTATTCGAAATGTGGCGTCTGGCCGCGGATCACCACACCCAGGGCGACGACGGCGTCGTGGGTGCGGGCGAGCTCCTGGGCCACCACCGGAATCTCGATCGCGCCAAGCACGCGGACCACCGTTGGATTGTCGACGCCCCAGTTGGCGGCTACCTTGCAGGCGCCGGCCAGCAGCGAATCGCAGATCTGGCTGTGCCAGGTGCTTGCGACGATGGCAAGCCGCAGGCCGGACGCGTCAAGCGCCGGCACCACCGGCTCGCCGGCGCCACCACTCACAGGGCACCACTCACAGGGCGCCACCGAATTCGCCCGGCAGATGCACCGATTCGTGGAAGTCGTCCAAGCCGGCCAGGTCGTGGCCCATCCTGTCGCGTTTGGTCATCAAGTAGCGGATGTTCTCGGCGTTGGCGCGTACCGGAAGCGCCACCCGCTCGATGATGTGCAAGCCGTACCCGTCCAGCCCCACCCGCTTTGCCGGATTGTTGGTCAACAACCGCATCGACCGCACCCCGAGGTCGGCGAGAATCTGCGCGCCGATACCGTAATCCCTTGCATCAGCCGGTAATCCGAGCTTGAGGTTGGCGTCCACCGTGTCCTCGCCGGCATCCTGCAGCTGGTAGGCCTGCAGTTTGTGCATCAGGCCGATGCCGCGGCCCTCGTGCCCGCGCATGTAGAGCACGATGCCGCGCTGCTCGCGCGCGACCATCGCCATCGCCGCATCCAGCTGCGGCCCGCAGTCGCAGCGTCGAGAGCCGAAAACATCCCCCGTCAAGCACTCGGAGTGGACCCGGACCAGCACGTCGTCCCCGTCGCCCGTCGGCCCGGCGATGTCGCCGCGCACCAGCGCCACATGTTCGACGTCCTCGTAGATGCTGGCGTAGCCGATGGCGCGAAATTCTCCGTGCCGGGTCGGGATCCGCGCCTCGGCGATCCGCTTGATGTGCTTCTCGTGCTTGCGCCGCCATTCGATGATGTCGGCGATGGTGATCAGCGCGAGACCGTGCTCGTCGGCGAACACCCGCAATTCATCGGTCTGGGCCATCGCGCCCTCGTCCTTCTGGCTGACGATCTCGCAGATCGCGCCCGCGGGTTGCAGCCCCGCCAGCCGGGCCAGATCGACCGCGGCCTCGGTGTGGCCGGGGCGCCGCAGCACGCCGCCGTCCTTGGCGCGCAACGGAACCACGTGACCGGGACGGGTGAACTCCTCGGCGATGCTGGTGGGATCGGCCAGCAAGCGCATGGTGGTGGCCCGGTCTGAAGCCGATATGCCGGTTCCCACGCCGCGTTTTGCATCCACGGTGACGGTGTAGGCGGTCCCGTGTTTGTCCTGGTTCACCGCGTACATCGGGAGCAGGCCCAACCGGTCGCAGATCTCGCCGTCCAGCGGCACGCACAGGTATCCCGAGGTGTAGCGGACCATGAAGGCCACCATCTCCGGCGTCGCCTTCTCGGCGGCGAAAATCAGGTCGCCTTCGTTCTCGCGTTCCTCATCGTCGATGACGACGACGGCCTTGCCCGCCGCTATGTCGGCAACCGCCCGTTCGACGGAGTCCAACCTCGTCATCGTTTGATTCCTCGCTCGCCTGATGTTGCATCCAGTATGAACCACGATGGGGCCACGGTTATTGCCGTGGCTTTTCGGCTAGACGATCCGCCCACCGAGCAACTAATCCAGCCGGCGGTTCAGTGGTCAGCGAGCCCGTCGCTAAAACAGCTTGAAGAGCCCGAACAGGTTGAATCCCGACTGGTCATTGCCCGTGTTGCCGCCCCCCGAGCTGTCCGTGCCTGTGTTCCCGATGCCCGAGAACGGTGGAGCCGGCGGGCGCCTCCTCCGTCCGCGGTCGCACCAGAGCCGGCCCCGCGCCCCTGTTCGCCTGCGCGCTAGCAATACTCCACGGCAAGCCTCGACGACGTGGGGATTGAGGTTCTACGCGACTACAGCAGTCGTTGCACCTGCAGTAACAGGGACGCAATGGGGCCAATGACATCCGCACCACCGGCGCCACCGCCACCGCTGCCGGCGCCGCCACCGCCACCGCCGCCGCCGCCGGTGCCCAACAAGAAGCTGCCCCTCCCGCCAGCACCGCCGGCACCGCCGGCGGATCCGCCGCCGCCTTCGGTTCCACCGGCACCGCCGAGGCCGCCGGCCGGGTTGAAGAGGCTGGCTTGGGCGCCGGTGCCGCCGTTGCCTGCGGCGAGGAGGCCGGCGGTGCCGCCGGCGCCTCGAGTGGCGCCGCCGGTGCTCGCAGCGGCGCCCATGCTGTTGCCGCCGGAGGCACCGTTTCCGACGCCACCGCCGGCGCCGCCCTCTCCGCCGGAAGCATTGGCGCCGAAGGCTCCGCTGGCGCCGTTGCCGCCGCCGCCGCCACCACCACCAATGTTGACGCCGCCGCCACCCCCCCCGCCGCCGCCGCCGGCGCCGCCGTTGCCGTGCAGTAACCCGCCGTTGCCGCCGGCGCCGCCCATGCCGCCGGCGACCTGGCCGCCGCCGCCACCGCCGCCATCGCCCCCATGGCCGAACAGCAACGCGTTCCCACCCGCGCCGCCGGTGCCGCCGGGTAAGCCGCCGCCGCCGTTGCCGCCACCGCCGCCACCGCCGCCGTTGCCCCACAGCATCCCGCCGGCGCCGCCTGCGCCGCCGGCTCCGCCCTGGCCGACGCCGGCACCGTTGCCACCGGCCCCGCCCCTGCCGCCGTCGCCGATCAGCCCCGCGGACCCGCCGGCGCCGCCGGCCACTCCCGGCGCGGTGCTCGCACCGCCGCTGCCGCCGTTGCCGAACAACAGCCCGCCGGGCCCGCCGGGCTGCCCCACGCCATTGACGGTCTGCCCGTTGGTGCCGTTGCCGATCAGCTGGCGCCCGAGCAGCGCCTCGGTGGGCGCATTGATCACGCCGAGCAGATCCTGCTGGATCGTCTGCGCCGGATTGGCCGTAAACGCCGCAACATTGGCGGCCTCCGCGCTGACATAAGATCCCGCACCCGTGGTCAACGCCTGGACAAACTGGTCATGAAACGCCGCCGCCTGCGCACTGGCTGCCTGATAGCCCTGACCGTGGGCGGAAAACACCGCCGCAATGGCCGCCGACACCTCATCCTCGGCTGCGGCCAGCATCGCCGTCGTCGGGGTGGCCGCGGCCGCGTTTGCCGCGCTAATTGTCGAACCGATACTCCGCAAATCCGTTGCAGCTGTCGTAATCAGTTCCGGGGCTGCCATCAAACTCGACATTGCTGTCCTCCACTCGCGTCAACGACCCCCCACGCCAGCAAAGAATATCGCACCACCGCAGTTACGAACATGAGTAATCGTATTGGGTACCGCCGCCGGAGAGCACCTGTACGAACTGGGGTGGAAGTTCAAAAATCACAGGGCCACACTCCAAATCCCAACAGCCCAATCCGTTTGGGTGGCGGGCCGAATTGAACCGGATCGCCCGGGGCCACGTTTGATAGTTGACCCCAAGGAAAACGGTTGACCAAATGAGCCTCTCCCTCAGCGCCGAGATCGCCGCAGTCCGATGGTGCGTCGATCAGGCACGCAAGCGGCAACACGACCGCCAAGAGGTGAGCGCCTTGGCGCATCGGGCGTACCTGAGCTTGGGTCCGGAGTGTTACTTCATGAAAGTGGTCAATCTCTCGAAAGACCATGACATCGAGATCACGGGCATCTGGTACGAAACCAACCCCCGGGAGTACAACCTCAACTCCGACCGCCCGCTCACGGCTCGTCTACGGCCGGAAGAGACCTTCGAAGCTTGGGTGCCGGTAGCGGACCTGCCCGAGCCCGACGCACCGAACATCGAGCAGTTGGGGCGCGTGCGACTGTCCAGCGGACAAGATCATCAAGTCGCGACGCAACTTCGTGCGGCACCACACCGCGGCCATCTAAAACCGTACTAACGGACCGATAAGTATCGCGGTTGAAAGTTCTTTCTCGCACGATGTGGCGCGCCTCGTCCCTTGTGCATCCAACACCGCGGTCCGCGAAGTGCCGCACGACCACACTCACCGCGCAGTCCTCGTTCGCGGGGAAGCGCCGCCAATTAGGCGGACTTGCCGTTGTCGCCGTGAATCGCGGTACCGGAGCCCCCGACTCCGCCGACGCCCCCGGCACCGGGGCTGCTGCCGCCCGAGCCTCCGTCGTTTAGCGCCTGGGAGTTGCTGACGCCGCCAGCCCCACCATCGGCACCGTTGTCACCGGCGACGCCCATGACTGAGCCGTGGGTGGTATCGAAGTCGGGGCCGGCGCCGCCGCCACCGCCGATGCCGCCACCGCCTATCCCACCTTGCGCGCCGTTGACGGTCGGGAGGGCACTGCTGGAGACCTGGCCGCTGTAACCACCATCGCCGGGTCCGGTGGCGGCGAGGGCGCCGATGGCGCCCGCACCGCCACCGCCTCCGCCACCGCCACTAGCGAAATTGGTCGCCAAATCCGTCTCGCCGGGGCCGCCGCCGCCACCCCCGCCGCCACCGGCGCCGCCCCCGGTACCGCCATAGGCGCTGGCACCAGCCCCGCCGCCGCCACCGCCCCCGCCATATCCCACTATCTCGGTGGCGCCAGAGGTGCTGGTCGCCGCTCCGCCGTTGCCGCCGTTGCCGCCGTTACCGCCGGTACCGCCAGTACCTCCGATCCCGCCGGTGCCGGCATTGCCGCCATGGCCACCCGCTCCACCACCGCCACCGCCGCCGCCGGTGATGTCGCTAGTGGTGTTGGTCGCGTTGCTGGCTCCGTTACCGCCGTTACCGCCGTTGCCGGCGGCGCCGCCATCGCCGTTGGTCCCCCCGCTGCCGCTGGCGTTGCCGCCGTTACCGCCGGCGCCGCCGTGGCCACCGTCGCTGCCGTTGATGTCGGTGAGGACTCCAATGCTTTCGCCGTCACCGCCAACACCGCCCTTACCGCCAGCCCCACCGTTAGCGTCGGCTCCGTCGGCTCCACCGGCTCCTGCATGCCCGAACAAGGATCCGCCGCCGCCGGCCCCACCTTGGCCCCTGACACCGCCATTGCCGCCATTGCCGCCGCTACCGCCGTCGCCGCCGTCCTGGATCACCTGGTTAACGGCGCTCCCGGCGGACCCACCCGCACCACCCGCACCACCCGCACCACCCGCGCCGCCAGCACCGCCTTGGCCGCCAGCCCCACCATTACCAAACACCAGCCCGGCGTGACCGCCGGCCCCACCCGCCCCGCCATGACCGCCGTCGCCCCCATTGCTGCCGTGGCCCCCCACCCCGCTTGGGAAGCCGGCCGCACCGTCCGCACCGGTCGCACCAGTCCTGCCAATACCGCCAATACCGCCGGCTCCGCCATCGCCGAACAGCAGCGCAGTACCGCCGGCACCACCGGCGGCCCCGGTACCGCCAGCCCCGCCGATTCCGCCGTTGCCCGACAACAAACCGCCAGTACCGCCCGCACCGCCGTTGGCGCCAAATCCCCCAGCACCGCCGGTACCGCCGTTGCCCCACAGTCCGGCCGCACCACCCGGGCCGCCGGCCTGCCCGGTCGCCCCCAGCCGCCGGTGCCCCCATTACCCCATAACAACCCGCCGCCCCCGCCGGCCTGCCCCGACCCAGCAGCCCCGTTGGTCCCGTTGCCGATCAACGGACGCCCCAGCAGGAGATTGGTCGGCGCGTTGATCACCCCCAACAGATCGTCCTCAACGGTCTGCAACGGGTTCACATTGGCGGCTTCAGCCAGCGAATATTGGGCAGCAGCAGCGTTCATGAGCTGAGTAAATCGCTGGTGGAAGACCGCCGCCTGAGCGCTGAGCGCTTGGTGGGCCTGGGCGTGGGCGCTGAACAATGCGGCGATGCTTGCCGAGACTTCATCCGCTCCGGCGGCCAGCAAATTCGACGTCGGGGCCAGTGCCGCGACATTGGCAGCGGAGATCGTCGAGCCCAGTTCCGCTAAATCGGCTGCCGCCGCTGCCACAAACTCCGGGTCCGCAATCACATACGACACGCCTGCCACCTCCATGAGTAACGCTGATGTCACGCAATGGTGAATGAGGTGGCGAAGGCGCGCACGAGTAGTCCGCTACCCGACTTTCTGGGCAACTAGCTGACGAGTCAGAGAATTTCGTACCCACTCTGCGCTAGTGCCCAGTTGGCACATCCATAAACGAAGAACGGCCGCCAGAATCGCAGCCGGCCCGTCCAGTTCGAAGGCGGCCTCGATCACGAGTGGTGGTCATCGCGTCCACCCGACCCTGGTGATCCCGTCATTGCAGTCGGCCGCAGCGACCAGCTGCGCTGCCAGCTGGCGGGTCTCGGCGGCAGGCAGGTTGAACCCGATCTCCCGCCAGCCGAACGTCTCGGTGCTTATTCGTTATCTTCAACCGTGTCGGCAAAACCGCTGGCCGACGTAGTATCCCGAGTGAGTAACCGTTCAACATACTTCGCGATCACGTCCACCTCGAGATTCACCTGCGTCCCCACCGGAGCGCTGCCCAGCGTGGTCAGCTCCCGCGTCGTCGGAATCAGCGAGACCTCGAACCAGTCGCGCGGCTCTGCGCCCAGCGCCGACACCGTCAGGGAAATCCCGTCGACGGTGATCGACCCCTTCTCCACGATGTAGCGCGCCACCGCGGCGGGCACCTCGATCCGCACCACTTCCCAGTTCTCGGACGGCGCACGCGAAACCACCTGACCGGTGCCGTCCACGTGGCCCTGCACGATGTGACCGCCCAGCCGGCTGTTGATCGCCGCCGCGCGTTCGAGGTTCACCGAACTGCCGACCCTAAGTTCGCCGAGGTTGGAGCGATCCAGCGTCTCGGCCATCACGTCGGCGGTGAATTGGCCGTCGGCCAGCAGTTCGGCGACGGTCAGGCACACGCCGTTGACGGCAATCGAATCGCCGTGACCGGCGTCAGCGGTGACGATTGGTCCGCGGATGGTCAGGCGAGCCGCGTCGGCGAGAGCGTCCCGGCCGGTCACTGCTCCGAGTTCCTCAACAATTCCGGTGAACATGCCACCAGGCTAATTGACCAGTGCAAACAGCCACGATCCGTCACCCGACTCGGGCTTCCAGGCGCCCGCGTTCCCAAGTCCCGACACCGGCACCCTCTACGATGCAGGGTATGCAGACCCGCCATCGTCTACTGGCCGTGCTGGCTTCTTTCACCTTCGCAGCCACCCTGATCGCCGGGTGCTCGTTCAGATCGTCGACGAGCGGCGGGCCACTGCCCGATGCCACGACGTTGGTAAAGCAGTCCGCGGATTCCACCAAGAACGTCAAGAGCGCGCACCTGGTGTTGACCGTCACCGGCAAAATTCCCGGGCTGCCCGTGAAAACGCTGACCGGCGACCTCACCACCACCCCCAACACCGCCGCACAGGGAAACGCACAGCTCAGTTACCTCGGGCAGGACATCAGTGCCGATTTCGTGGTGGTCGGCGGCGACCTGTACACCAACGCGCTGACCCCGGGTGACAAGACGATGATGGACGTCGGGCCGGCCTCGCAGATCTACGACCCGTCGGCGATTCTGAACACCGACACCGGCGTGGCGAACGTGCTGGCGAACTTCACCGACGCCAAGGCCGAGGCTCGCGAACAGATCAGCGGCCAGACCACTGTCCGCATCAGCGGCAACGTCTCCGCGGACGCCGTGAATAAGATCGCGCCCAACTTCAAGGCGACGAACCCGGTGCCGTCTACCGTGTGGATTGTGGAGACCGGCGATCACCAGCTGGCGCAGGTCAGCCTGCAATACAGTCAGGGCAACACGATCCAGATGGCCTTGTCGAACTGGGGCCAGCCGGTGCAGGTCAACAAGCCCGCGGCGAGCTGAGGATGAAGCTGGCGGGACGCCGAGTCGCGATCGGCGCAGGCAGTCTGGCGGTATTGCTGGGGGCCCTGGACGCGTATGTCGTGGTCACCATCCTGCGCGACATCATGCACGACGTCGGCATCCCGCTTAACCAACTGCAGCGAATCACCCCGATCGTCACGATGTACCTGCTGGGCTACATCGCGGCGATGCCGTTGCTGGGCAGGGCTTCCGACCGATTCGGGCGCAAGCGACTCCTTCAGGTCAGCCTGTTCTTCTTCATCATCGGCTCGACGGTCACCGCGCTATCGGTGCAGATCGGCAATTTGAATCTGGCCAACTCGACCTTGGAAATCCTCGGCCACCCCATCCAGGATCTGTTGATCCTGGGCTTTCCGGTGGTGAACTTCCACGTGCAGAGCCTGCCCGTGCTGATCGCGGGCCGCACCATTCAGGGCATTGCCAGCGGTGCGTTGCTGCCTGTCACCCTGGCGCTGGGCGCCGACCTGTGGTCGCAGCGCAACCGCGCTGGGGTGCTGGGCGGTATCGGTGCCGCGCAGGAACTGGGCAGCGTGCTGGGCCCGCTGTACGGGATCTTCATCGTCTGGCTATTCCGCGACTGGCGAGACGTCTTCTGGATCAACATCCCGCTGACCTTGATTGCCATGGCGCTGATCCAGATCAGCCTGCCGTCGCACGATCGCAGTGAGTCGCCGGAGAAGATCGACCTAATCGGCGGTGTGCTGCTGGCCATCAGCCTGGGTCTGGCGGTCTTCGGGTTGTACAACCCCAGTCCGAACGGCCAACAGATACTGCCCAGCTACGGAATGCCTTTGGTGATCGGGGCGGTCGTCGCCGGGGTGGCGTTCCTGGTCTGGGAGCGTTTCGCGCGGACCCGGCTGATCGACCCGGCGGGGGTGCGGTTCCGGCCGTTCCTCGCCGCGCTGGGCGCCTCGTTCGCCGCCGGCGCGGCGTTGATGGTGACGCTGGTCAACGTGGAGTTGTTCGGCCAGGGCGTCCTGGGCAAGGGCCAGACCGAGGCAGCCGGGATGCTGATGTTCTTTCTGGTGGCACTGCCCATTGGGGCGCTACTGGGCGGCGTGATAGCCACCAGGGTCGGCGACCGCGCGGTCGCCTTCACCGGTCTGCTCATCGCCGCCGGTGGGTACGTCCTGATCTCGCACTGGCCCGTGGATTTGCCACACTATGGCCACAACATCTTCGGGTTGTTCACCCTGCCCGCGATGCAAACCGACCTGCTGACAGTGGGGCTGGGACTCGGGTTGGTGATCGGTCCGCTGACGTCGGCCGCCCTGCGCGTCGTGCCCGCAGCGGAGCATGGCATCGCCTCGGCTGCTGTGGTGGTGTCCCGGATGACCGGCATGCTCATCGGTGTGGCCGGGCTGGGCGCCTGGGGCTTGTACCGCTTCTACCAGATCCTCAACGAGAAGAATGCAGCAATACCGAGCGACGTGACCGGGACGGATCGAGCGCTCGAACAAGCGCATAACCTGCTGCCGTCCTTCGCGGCGATGTACGGCGAGATCTTCACGGCAACGTGGATCGTCTGCGTGGTGGGCGCGCTATTGGGCCTGCTGATCGGCGGCCGCAAGGAGCACGCCGACGGCGCCGACGAGCCGCAAAGCACTGGACGACACGCAGCAGTTCCGGTGAGCGAGGCGCCGGCAGCTAACCTGCCACCAGGCTGAGTACCAAATCGGTTCCGGCCCGCTCGATACCGTCGAACTGCCAGCGCAACGCCCGCGCCAGAGTGGGCACCCCGACGTCGCCGACCGCGGTGATCGGGCCACCCAGCAGGATCGGCGCGACGTAGGCCAGGATGCGGTTGATAACCCCGGCCCGCAGGAACGCCCCGGCCAAGGTGGGACCGCCTTCCAGCAAGACGTCGGTGCGGTCAGCCAGCGTCTTGAGCACCTCCATGGGATCGTGCGAACGGATCAGCATGGTGCGCGAATCGTCGTTGAGAACCTTTGCCTCTGGCGGTATTTCGCGCATGCCGACCACGACGCGCAGCGGCTGCCCCGGGGCCAGCGAGTCGTCGGGCAGCCGGGCGGTCAGCGCCGGGTTGTCGGCCAGCACGGTGCCGGTGCCGACCACGATCGCGTCGGCCGTGGCGCGGCGACGGTGCACGTCCAGACGTGCGGCCGGACTGGTAATCCACTGGCTGGACCCGTCGGCGGCGGCGCTGCGGCCATCGATGCTGGCGGCGTATTTCCAGGTGACATGTGGCAGCCCGGTGCGCTCCTTGTGCAGCCACTCGCGCAGCGGCCCGGCCGCGACCTGAGCGCCCAGCACGCCGGAACGCACATTGACCCCCGCCCCCGAGAGCCGCACCGATCCCCCACCGGCGATGGCGTTCGGGTCGGCGACGGCGTAGATCACCGTCCCGATCCTGGCTTCGAGCAGGGCGTTCACGCACGGCGGCGTCTTGCCGTAGTGGTTGCACGGCTCGAGAGTGACCACGGCGATGGCCCCTGCCGCCAACCGGCCGGCCCGACGCAACGCCACCACCTCGGCGTGGTCGCCACCGGCCGGCTCCGTCGCGCCGACGCCGACCACCAGACCGTTGGGGTCCACGATGACTGCCCCGACCGGTGGATTCGGATAGGTGGTGCCCTTGACCCGGTACGCCTGTTCGATGGCCAACTGCATGGCCGCGTCCAGGCTCTCGACGGTCTGCGGCTCGTTCATGCGCGCAGATGCGGCGACGCGGAACCGGCCTGTCGGCGTAGTGCCTCGACCGCAGCCTCCGGATCGTCGGCGCCGTAGACCGCCGAACCGGCGACAAAGCAGTCGACGCCGGCCGCGGCCGCCTGCTCGATTGTGTCCGCGTTGATCCCGCCATCGATCTCGACCAAAATCGTCAGTTCCCCCCCATCGACCATCTTTCGCACTGTACGGACTTTGCTCAGAACTTCGGGGATGAAACCCTGGCCGCCAAAACCCGGTTCCACGGACATGATGAGCAAGGTGTCAAAGTGCGGCAGGATTTCCAGGTAGGGCTCGAGCGGGGTCCCGGGCTTCACGCTGATCCCGGCTTTGGCGCCGGCTGCGCGAATGTCGCGGGCCACCGCGACCGGATTGTCGGTCGCCTCGGCGTGGAAGGTGACGTTGTAGGCGCCCGCCTCGGCGTACGGCGGTGCCCACCGGTCCGGATTGTCGATCATCAAATGGCAATCCATCGGAATGCGGGTGGCGGCCAGCAGGCTTTCCACCACGGGCAGGCCGATGGTCAGATTCGGCACAAAGTGCCCGTCCATGACGTCGACGTGCAGCCAGTCGGCTCCGTTCACGGCGGCCGCTTCGTCGGCGAGCCGGGCAAAATCGGCGGCCAGGATCGACGGCGCTATCAGGGCTTCCGTGATGCGGCGAGGCATGAGCGACAGACTACTGAGCGCTGCCGCCAACCTCACTTCAGGCGGCGCAGGGCCGCCGCGAACATCGCGTCGGTGCCGTGCCGGTGCGGCCAGAGCTGCGCGTAGGGGCCGTCCCCGAGGCCCGCCTGGACGGGCTCGAACAGCGACCGGGCATCCAGCGCACTGACCGGATGACGGCGCAGCGCGTCGCCGACCACGCCGACGGTCTCGGTCAGATGCGGTGAGCAGGTGGCGTAGAGCACCACGCCGCCGGGCCGGGTCAGCGCAATCGCCGCGGCCAGCAATTCTCGTTGCAGCTTGGCCAGCGCCGGCACGTCAGTTTGGGTGCGCCGCCAGCGGGCTTCCGGCCGGCGGCGCAATGCGCCCAGCCCGGTGCAGGGCACGTCGACCAATACCCGGTCGAAGCCCGGGTCAAGACCGGAGGTGCGTCCGTCGACCCGCAACACCTCCACCGGAAGCCCACGGGTGTTCTGCACCACCAGGTCCGCGCGCGGATCCGACGGCTCGACCGCCGTGACCCGGGCCCCGGCAGCGACGGCGAGTCCAGCCAGCAGCGCGGTCTTGCCACCGGGTCCGGCGCACAGGTCCAGCCATCGGCCACTGTCCCCCTCGACCGGGGCCAGCGTCAGCGCGCGGGCCACCAACTGGCTGCCCTCGTCCTGCACCAGCGCTTGACCGTCGCGCACCGGCGCGAGCTGTCCGGGGTCGCCGCCGGGCAGGTATACGGCATAGGGCGAGAAACGGCCGACGGTCCCACCCACCGTGTCGGCCAGCTCGTCGGCGGTCAGCACTCCGGGACGGGCCGCCAGGTGCACCTGGGGCCGCTCGTCGTCGCACGCCAGTAGCGCGTCCAGCTCACCGGCCGATGCGCCCAGCGCGTCGGCAAAGGCCTGGGCTATCCAGCGGGGGTGGGCGTGCGCGAACGCGGCATGCCCGATCGGATCGACGGTCACGTCGGGCGCCAACTCGTCGACCCAGGACTTCTCGTCGCGCCCGGAAATGGTGCGTAATACGCCGTTGACGAAACCGGCTCGTGCCGAGTCGAATTCGACGCCTGCCTGGTCGACGGTGGTAGACACCGCGGCGTACGCGTCGACCCGGGTGCGCAGCAATTGGTAGGTGCCGAGCCGAAGCAGGTCGAGCAGCACGGGGTTGATCTCGTCCGGCGGCCGGCCGGCCGCCGAGCCGATCACCGCGTCGAGCAAGCCCCTGCTACGGCACGTGCCATAGGTCAGCTCGGTCGCGAACGCCGCATCGCGGCCGCTGATACCGCGCTGCCGCAGCAGCGGCGGCAAGGCCAGGTTCGCGTAGGCGTCGCGCTCGCTGACCGCCCGAAGCACCTCGAACGCGGCCGCGCGCGCCGGGTCCAGGGGTCGTCGGGGAGTCCGTGGAGTCCGCCTTTTCGGCCCCCGGCTCTCGGGCCTGCCAGAGTTCACGATGCCCGCACCGCGGAATCAAGCCGGGCCCCGCGGGCCCAGTCGGCGGCGTTCATCAGTTTCTTTCCGGGCGGCTGAATTTGGCCTAACCGGACCGGCTCCGATGCGGTACCGATCCAGACGCCCGCGCGGTCGACGTGAATGGCCCCGGGCGGCAACGGTTCTGGGGCGACACTGTCGAGCTGCACCGGCCCCAGTTTGACCCGAAGGTCACCGATCAGTGTCCAGGCGCCCGGGTTTGGCGTGACGGCGCGGATCCGGCGGTCCACCACCTGCGCCGGGACGTCCCAGCGCACCCGGGCCTGCTCGACGCTGATCTTCGGCGCCACGCTGATCCCGTCGGCCGGCTGTGGTCGTGGCGTGAGCGTCCCGTCGGCGACGCCGTCCAGCGTGGTCGACAACAGTGCCGCACCCGAAACTGCGAGTCGCGCCAATAGATCGCCGGCGGTATCGCTCGGCCGGATCGTCTCGGTGACCACGCCGTATACGGGTCCGGAGTCGAGGCTCGGTTCGATCTCGAACGTTGTCGCTCCGGTGATCGCGTCTCCCGCCGCGATGGCCGCCTGCACCGGCGCCGCACCGCGCCAGGCGGGCAGCAGCGAGAAGTGCAGGTTGATCCAGCCGTGCGGCGGAACGGCGAGCAGCCCGTCCCCCAGCAACGCGCCGTAGGCCACTACCGGGCAGCATTCGGGCGCCAACTCCGACAGTTCGGCCACGAACTCCGCCGAGTTCGGCCGCGACGGCCGCAACACCGGAATACCACGGTCCAACGCCTCGCGGGCCACCGGTGACGGTTCCGGCTTGCCCCGGCGCCCGGCGGCGGCGTCGGGCCGGGTGAGCACCGCGACGACTTCGTGCCGGGGTGAGTCGACGAGGAGGCGCAACGCGGGCAGCGCGGGTTCTGGGGTGCCGGCAAAGACGAGACGCACCGGCCCAGTCTAGGTACCTGGGGCTCGCCGCCGAAAAACGATGAGCCGCCTACAGATCGAAGTCGAGCGTTGCATCCGGCTCTCCGCCGGCGGCGGTGAACGCCGTCAGGGCCTGTACCAGCCCGTGCCGCTCCCCCGCCGGCATGTTCTCCACGACCCGGGCGATCTCGGCGCGTCGGCGCTCGGTGACCTGCTGGACGACGTCTCGTCCCCGGTCGGTCAACGTGGCGAGTAATTCACGCCGCGAGGTCGGGTGCGGCAGGCGGTCGATCAGGTCGGCGGCGACGAGGCGGTCGACCATCCGGCCGGTCGCCGACGGTTGCACACCCAGCAGGCCGGCCAGGGTTGCCAGGTTGACCGGCCCCTGATTCGACAGGATCAACAGGGTCCGGAACTGCGCGATGGTAAGGCTCTCGTCGACCTGCGATGTGGCCCGGGCCGAGATGGTCATCACCACTCGGGACGCCGTCAGCAGCGCCTCGGTGATCACATCCAGCGACTCGTCAGCCGCCGTCACGTTTTCCCTGGCATCGTGCCACCCTTCTTCGCTTATACGCCAAAGAACCGGAAGTGTAGCAGCCCTCAAATATAGCGATCCGCAATTATTTCTCATATATACTATAGCCAGAGGCATCTTCTTCAATGGTGGTTTTGTCTCGGGGCGAAATCGGGCGCATGACCCGCAGACCGCCTACGATTGGGCTCAGCGCTTCGGGGCGTTGCGTCAGATCTGTCGAGCGGTTGGGGGTCCGCGTGTCTTTCCTTAATGCAGTGCCGGAGTCTGTGTCCGGCGCAGCCGGTGACCTGTTGAATCTCGGTTCCAACATCGGAGCGGCTAACGCGGCGGCGCAGGTCCCCACCGCGAGTGTGTTGGCTGCCGGCGATGACGAAGTGTCGGCGGCCGTCGCCCAGTTGTTCTCTGGGCACGCCGCGGCGTACCAGGCGCTGGCCGCCCAAGCTTCGAACTTCCACAACCAATTCGTGCAGCTGCTCTCCGGCGGCAGCGCGCAATACGCCAGCGCCGAGGCCAGCAACGCCCAGGCGACCGCCGCCGACGCCATCAACTAACCGTTCGACACCATCTTGGGGCGCCCGCTCTACGGCCCAGATGTTGCCGGCGGCAGTGGCGGAATCCTGCATGGCACCAACGGACAACACGGCTAGGGGCTTTCTAGCCGATTTGCAGCGGGTCGATCTGCACCCGCACCGGCTGATGGGTTTGCCGCGCGCTTATCACTGCCACCCCACGGCGTAACGCCGCCGCCAGCGCCAGACCCTGCTCGCGCCGGACCCGCACCAGCATCCTGATCACCGGCACATCGGCCGGGGTCCCGGCCGGCCGGCGAGCACCCGCCGGCAGATCCACCGGACCGAGCAGATCCGCTTGCTCAGGCAGCTGCGCCTCGCTAAGCAGCGCATGAACCGCCTCGGTCGCCCCATCGATCGCCGCCATGTGCACACAGGGCGGCAGGCCGACTTCGGTGCGCGACGCCAGTTCGGCCTCCGCGTGACCCACCGGGTCCCACCGAATCAGTGACTGCACCGTCGGAATGGAGGCATCGGCGACCACCGTCACCATGCCGCCGTCACCGCGCGCCCGCACCAGCGCGGCCGCCGTCATCCAGCGCCACAGCGCGTCCTCGGCCGCGCGCAGGTCCTGCCGGCCCAGGAGCGCCCAGGTATCCAACAGCAACGCCGCCCCATACCCGCCCGCCGCGCGCGGTTCGGCACCCGGGGTGGCGACCACCAAGGCCGGTTTGTCCCCCACCTCCGCCACGATGGCCTCGCCCGCCGACGTGATCACCGGCGTGCCGGGGAACGCGCGGCCCAGCTCTTCGGCCGTGCGCCCGGCGCCGACGACCACCGCACGCACCGCATCCGATCCGCACCGCCCGCACCGCAGCGTCGGGTCGACGCGGCTGCACCAGCGGCATGTCATGCCAGTCCCCCTGTCCTGCAGCGACAGCGGACCGTTGCAATGCCGACAACGGGCGATCGTGCGGCACCGCGCGCAGGCCAGCGACGGCACATACCCACGCCGCGGCACCTGCACCAGCACCGGCGCCCCGGACTCCAGCGCCGAGCGGGCGGCGCGCAGCGCAATGGACGGAAGTCGCGCCGTGCGGGCCGCCGGGTCGCGTTCCTCGGCGAACCCGCTGTCGTCAAGGGCAACCACCCGCGGCGCGCGGGCTCGAACCACCGTCCGCGCCGCGACCACATCGTGTGCCCACCCACTGCGCACCAACGCGTGTGCTTCCGCGGTCCGGGAGTAGCCACCGATCAGGGCCGCACACCGGGCCTGATGCGCCCGCAGCATCGCAACCTCGCGGGCATGCGGATACGGTGCCCGCGGTTCGGAGAGGCTGTCGTCGCCGTCGGACCAGACCATGACCAGCCCGAGGTCGCTCATCGGCGCGAACACTGCGCTGCGGGTGCCGATGACCAGTCGTGCACTGCCCCGCAACGCCGCAAGCCAGCGCCGGTAGCGTGCCGCCGGCCCCAAGCCCGCCGAGAGCGCCACCACGCTGTGCTCATCGATCCGGGTCGTTGCGGCCTCGCACAACGTGTCCAGATCCCGCTGGTCAGGGACGATCGCGAGCACCGCCCTTCCGGTGCGGACGGTTTGCGCGGCGGCCTCGGCGAACCGGTCCGCCCACGACTCGCCCGGCAGCGACTGCCAGACGGCGCGGGCGGCCCGCGATTCGGCCAGGGCCGCCAAGAACTGCCCCCCGCGGCCGTAAGACTCCCAGCCCGACGGGTCCACGGGCGTGACCACCGGCAGTGCCAGGACCGCCGCGGGTTCCTTCTCCACCCTGGCGTGCCTGGCGGGCACCGCCAGCCGCAACACATCCGGCCGGGTCCCCGCGTAGCGTGCCGCCACCGCTTCGACCAAGCGGCGGATTTCCGCGGTGAGCACCGGCTCTGCCGATACGACGCGATCGAGCCAGCCCAGCTTGCCGGCGTGATCGGTGTCGTTGCGGCGCTCCAAGATGAACCCGTCGACCAGGCGACCGTGGAAACGCACCCGCACCCGCACCCCGGGCTGGGCGTCGTCGGACTGCTCGGGTGACACCAGGTAGTCGAAATCGCGATCCAGATGCGGCACCGACAGCATCGGCAGCACCCGCGCGATCGGCTCCACCTCGGCAGGCGTGCGGGTGTTAACAGTTCGGGTCACTTGGCCCTCGGGTCACGAGATATGTTGCAAATTAACGGGTCACACCGTACCGGCGAGCACCGACAACTAGTTCTCGGCGGATTCCGGGATGCCGGTGAGAACCTCGGTCGGGGCATCACCGGCATCCTCTCGGCCGAAGAAGAACCCAGCCGTGATCAGGATCTGGGCGCCGGCATAGAACCACCAGATCGGCACGGACAACGCATCGTTGTCCAGGATGAACCGGCCGACGGCGATCATCGCGTCCGACACCGCGAAACACACCGCCCCCACCGCAGCCCAGATCGTCGGGAGCCGCGCGATCAGCGCCGCACACACCATCGCCGTAAGCACAACGATGTAGGCGGTCACCGGAATCGTCAGCTTGTCACGGCTCAGGCCCGACCAGAACGATGCCAGCAGCGCCGTCGACGCCAGGCACATCAGCACAACGGCGGCGACGCGCGATCGCGACGGCAATCGCTTCCCCGCCAGCGGGAGTAGCGCGGCGATGAAACACAGGTGTGCCAACAGGAATGCGCCGAGTCCGAAGACGAATGACTCCGTCCACCATGGGATCGCCAACACAAAGTCGCCGACGGCCGACAGCAGCAGCGCCGGCATCAGCCACCGCCGCTCGCGGACGATCGGGTGCACCACCGCGGCCGCGGTCAGCAGCAACGCCATCGACGCCTTGAGCGCCGGCTGCAGAGTCCAATGCCCGGTGAGCTCGGTGCCCGGCGGCGTGCGCAACGCGATCACAGTGAGGTAGACGCCGTAGGCCAGGCCTGCCCAGCCGGCCACCACCCAGCCCGCGGCCACCAGCCGGGGTGCGTACGGTACCTCCATGCCCAGCTTGGACAAAAAAGCCGACCAAAGACCCGCTATCGACGACATCCTGCTGAAGGTACTGGATGCGGTTCCGTTCCGGCTATCAATGGACGACGGGATCGACGCGGCGCGGCAACGGTTCGCCGACCTGCCCCGCCGGCGGCCACACCCCGAGTTGCGGGTCGAGGACCGGAATATCCCGGGGCCCGCGGGCCCCGTTGCGATCCGGATCTACTGGCCGCCAACTGATCCTGGCGATGCCACGGCCAAGGCCGTCTTGGAGCCCGTCTTGGAGCCCGTGGTGGTGTTTTTCCACGGCGGCGGCTTCGTCGTCGGCGACCTGGACACCTACGACGGCTCGTGCCGCCAGCACGCCGTGGGCGCCGGCGCGATCGTGGTGTCCGTCGACTACCGGCTGGCACCGGAACACCCCTACCCCGCCGCTATCGAAGATGCTTGGGCCGCAACACTGTGGGTCGCAAACCATGGCGCCGAAATAGGCGCCGACACCACGCGGATAGCCGTCGCCGGGGATTCGGCGGGCGGCAACATCTCCGCGGTAATGGCGCAGCAAGCCCGCGATATGGCGGATAACAGTGGGCCGGCACTGGTCTTCCAGTTGTTGTGGTACCCCGCCACGCTGTGGGACTCGACGTTGCCGTCGTTCACCGAAAATGCTTCCGCGCCGATCCTGGACGTCAAGGCCGTCGCCGCGTTCTCCCGTTGGTACGCAGGCGGAATCGACATGTCCGACCCGCCGCCGGGAATGGCGCCCGGGCGGGCGGAGAACCTGGCAGATCTGGCACCCGCCTACATCGGCGTCGCCGGATACGATCCGCTGCGCGATGACGGCATCCGGTACGGCGAGCTGCTGGCCGCCGCCGGTGTCCCCGTCGTGGTGGATAACGCCGAGACGATGGTGCACGGCTTTATCGCCTACGCCGGTGTGGTGCCTGCCGCCACTTCCGCGCTGGATCGTGGGCTGGCGGCGCTGCGGGCGGCGCTGCACCCGTAGATTCACTCTCATGACGGAGCGCACCACCGCAAAACCCGAGATCGATCCGATGCTCAAGGGGCTGCTCGACGCCTTTCCGATGACCTTCACCGCTGCCGACGGCGTCGAAGTCGCCCGCGCGCAGATCAGCATGCTCAAAGCGCCCCCGGAGATGCTTCCCGACCTGCGGATCGAGAACCGTCTCGCCGGGTATGGCGACCTCACCGACATCCCGGTCCGAATCTACTGGCCCCCTCAAGACATGGGGGCCGCCGACCACGGCCTGCCTGTGGTCGTCTTTTACCACGGCGGGGGCTGGGCGATCGGCGACCTGGAAACTCACGATCCTGTTGCGCGCGCACATGCCGTCGGCGCGGAGGCCATCGTGGTGTCCGTCGACTACCGGCTTGCGCCGGAGCATCCGTATCCGGCCGGGATCGACGACAGCTGGGCCGCGTTGCGCTGGGTCGGCGAGCACGCCGCCGAGCTGGGCGGTGACCCGAACCGGATCGCCGTCGCCGGGGATTCCGCGGGTGGCAACATCGCAGCCGTGATGGCGCAGCTCGCTCGCGACAACGGCGGACCGCCGCTGGCGTTCCAGTTGCTCTGGTATCCGTCGATCACGGCCGACCTGTCGTTGCCGTCATACACCGAGAACGCCGACGCGCCAATGCTGAACCGCGAAGTCATCGATGCGTTCGTGGCCTGGTACGTGCCGGGCGTCGACATCAGCGACCCAAAGGCGCTGCCCCCCACCCTTTCCCCGGCGAATGCCGCCGACTTGTCCGGCCTGCCACCCGCCTTCATCGGCACCGCGGAATATGACCCGCTGCGTGACGACGGCGCGCAATACGCCGAGCTGCTCAAAGCCGCGGGCGTTCCGGTGGAGTTGATCCTCGAGCCGACCATGGTGCATGGCTACGTCAGCTTCGCCCTGGTGATACCCGCCGCCGCCGAGGCAACCAACCGAGGACTGGCCGCGCTGAACAAAGCGCTGCACCCTTAGGTCACCTCTTCCGCGAGCAGACGCAAAAGCCCCCGACACGCCGAGCGTGCGGGGGCTTTTGCGTCTGCTCGCGGTAAAGGGAGCGGTAGGGCTAGATGGCGCGCTTGAGGTCGTCGACCTTGTCCAGGCGCTCCCACGGCAGGTCGATGTCGGTGCGGCCGAAGTGGCCGTACGCCGCGGTCGGCGCGTAGATCGGACGCAGCAGGTCCAGGTCGCGAACGATCGCACCAGGTCGCAGGTCGAACACCTCGGGCACGATCTTCTCGATCTTGACTGGGTCGACCGTCGCGGTGCCGAACGTCTCGATGAACAGCCCGACCGGGGCCGCCTTGCCGATCGCGTACGCGACCTGCACCTCGACCCGCTCCGCCAGTCCGGCAGCGACGATGTTCTTGGCGACCCAGCGCATCGCATACGCCGCCGACCGGTCTACCTTGGACGGATCCTTGCCGGAGAAGGCGCCGCCGCCGTGGCGGGCCCAGCCGCCGTAGGTGTCGACGATAATCTTGCGGCCGGTCAGACCGGCGTCACCCATCGGGCCGCCGACGACGAACTTGCCGGTCGGGTTGACCAACACCCGCGTCGACGAGGAGTCCAGCGTCTCGTGCGCCAGTTCCGCCAACACAGAATCGAGCACGTGTTTGCGGATGTCGGGATCCAGCGTCTTCTCCAGGTCGATGCCGTCGGCGTGCTGGGTGGAGACCACCACGGTGTCCAGGCGCACGGGAACGTCGTCCTCGTAGGCGATGGTGACCTGCGTCTTGCCGTCCGGACGCAGGTAAGGCAGCGTGCCGTTCTTACGGACCTCGGTCAGCCGCCGCGCCAGCCGGTGGGCCAGCGCGATAGGCAGCGGCATCAGCTCCGGGGTGTCGCTGATCGCGTAGCCGAACATCAGGCCCTGGTCGCCGGCCCCCTGCGAGTCCAGCGGGTCCGCGGCGCCCTCAACGCGCGTCTCGTGCGCGGTGTCGACGCCCTGCGCGATATCGGGCGACTGACGGCCGATGCCGATGTTGACGCCGCATGTCTCCCCGTCGAAGCCCTTGTCCGAGTGGTCGTAGCCGATGTCGAGGATGCGCTCGCGAACGGTGTTGGTGATGTCGGCGAAGGCCTCCTTGGCCGTCGTCGTCACCTCACCGACCACGTGCACCTGCCCGGTGGTGACCAGCGTCTCGACGGCGACACGTGAGCGCGGATCCCCGGCCAGCAGCGCGTCGAGCACTGAGTCGCTGATCGCGTCACAGATTTTGTCGGGATGTCCCTCGGTCACCGACTCACTGGTAAACAGCCGACCCTTCTCGCTCACTCTGTGATCCTTCCAGTCATCTTGACTAAATGTTAGTTAGGCAAATTATTTTAACGCGCGTCTGCGAACCGGCTCCCCCGGGCAAATGCAACCTAACCGCTATCCGTCGTCGCTGTGTAAAAACGTGACGATCGCATCCATGATGCGACTGGCCATCAGCGTCTTGGAACCGTTCTGGAGTGCCGACTCGGTGCCATCGGAGGCCAGCAGCCAGCCGTCGTTGTTGTCCACCTCGAATGCCTTACCGTCGCCCACAGCGTTGACCACCAGCAGGTCGCAGCCCTTGCTGCGTAACTTCGCGCGCGCGTGAAACAGCACGTCGCCGTTGGCGTCGCCCGTCTCGGCGGCAAAGCCGACGATTGCCCGCATGTTGGGCAGCTCCCCGTGGGCACGCGCGCGCACGGTGCCGGCCAGCACGTCGTCGTTGCGCAGCAGTTCGATGGGCGACGGCCCTTCGGTGCCTTTTTTCTTGATCTTCGCGGCCGCGACCTGCGCGGGCCGGAAATCGGCGACGGCCGCGGCCATCACCAGCACGTCGGCCGCGGCGGCGTGCTTGGAGACCGCGTCCCCGAGTTGCTCCGCGGTGCTGATGCGAACCACGTCGACACCGGCGGGGTCGGTGAGCCCCGCGGTGTGTCCGGCGATGAGCGTGACCTCGGCTCCGCGCTGGGCGGCAACCCGGGCGACCGCGTAGCCCTGCTTGCCGGAGCTGCGGTTGCCGATAAAGCGCACCGGGTCGACCGGCTCACGCGTGCCGCCCGCCGTCACCAGCAGCTTGCGGCCGGCGAGGTCGTAGGGCAGCGCGTCGTGGCGCTCCAGGAGCAGCTCGGCCAGGGTGGTGATCTCTTCGGCCTCGGGCAGTCGGCCCGCCCCGCTGTCGGAGCCGGTGAGCCGCCCGGACGCGGGTTCCAGCACAATCACGCCGCGGCGGCGCAGCGTGGCCACGTTGTCGACGGTGGCCGGGTGTAACCACATCTCGGTGTGCATCGCGGGCGCGAACAACACTGGACATCGCGCGGTCAGCAGGGTCGCGGTCAGCAGATCGTCGGCGCGGCCGTGTACGGCCCGGGCCAGCAGGTCGGCGGTGGCTGGCGCGACGACGACCAGGTCAGCCTGCTGGCCGAGGTGAACATGCGGCACCGCTGGAACGTCGTCGAAAACGCTGGTGTGCACCGGGTGCCCGGAGAGCGCCTCGAAGGTAGCGGCCCCGACGAAACGCAAAGCGGCTTCGGTGGGAATGACATGGACCTGATGACCGGCCTCGGTGAGCTGACGAACCACGGTGCACGCCTTGTAGGCGGCGATACCCCCGGAGACGCCGACGATGACCCGTTTTTGGTCCACAGCGAGCCGGTCCTGTTACTCGCCCTCGGTGTGCTCGAGCAGGTCGGCGTGGATCTCGCGCATCGCGATGGACAGCGGCTTTTCCTGCAAGCCCGGGCTCGACCAGCGGGCCCACGTATTCGAGGATGCCCTCACCGAGCTGGTTGTAGTAGTCGTTGATCTGCCGGGCACGCTTGGCCGCGTAGATGACCAGGGCGTACTTGCTCGAGACGCGATCCAGCAACTCGTCGATGGGCGGGTTGGTGATGCCCAGCGGGGTGTCGTAGGCGCGCGGCCCACCTGCCGACGGGTCGAACTGATCGATGGCGGGTACGGCGGCCAGCGACGTGTCGGACTGGGGATTGCTCACTTAAGAAGATCTCCTGGCTGCATAAAGCGGTTGAAAGTGACTAGAAATTCTAGTTGTGGTCCGGTTCTGCCCAGTGTGTCATGCCGAGTTCGGCGCAGAGCCCACCAGCAAGGATACCAATTCAGCACACGCGGATTCCAATTGCCTATTCACCACGACCTCGTCGAAGTCGTCTTGAGCTGCCAGTTCGACGCGTGCGGTGTCCAAACGCCGCCTGATCACCGCGGGCGTCTCAGTGCCGCGGCCGACGAGTCGGGCCTCCAGATCGGCCCAGCTGGGCGGCGCCAAAAACACCGTGGTGGCCTCGGGCATCGCCCGCTTGACCGCTCTGGCGCCGGCCAGATCGACCTCGATGAGCACCGGAAGTCCGGATGCTGTGGCGGCCCGCACCGGCTCGGCCAACGTGCCCGATCGGTGCAGCCCACCATGGATCTCGGCCCACTCCAGCAGGGCGCCCTCGTCGACTAATTGGCGGAAGCGGGCGGCGCTGACGAAGTGGTAGTCGACGCCGTCGACCTCGCCAGGGCGCGGCTCACGCGTGGTCGCCGAAACGCTGAAATGCAGGTTCGGAATCCGCTCACGCAGACACCGGACCACTGATGACTTCCCGACCGCGGAGGGACCGGACAGGACGACAACGCGTCCCCTGTCCGGTCCCCCGCTAGAGCTCACCGGAGCTCCGGGGTCGGTATGCCGACAGGCCAACCGGCCTGCATCGTCGGCGAGTTAGTCGGAGCCGAACTTTTCCAGCAACGCCTTGCGCTGCCGGTCGCCGAGTCCGCGCAGACGGCGGGTCGGCGCGATCTCCAACTCGGTCATGATTTCCTGCGCCTTGACCTTGCCAACCTTCGGCAACGCCTCCAGCAGCGCAGACACCTTCATCTTGCCCAGGACTTCATCGCTCTCGGCGTCCTTGAGCACCTGAGTCAGGTTCGTGCCGCCGCGCTTCAGGCGGTCCTTGAGCTCTGCGCGCGCTCGACGCGCAGCAGCCGCCTTCTGCAACGCGGCCGCGCGCTGCTCGTCGGTCAACTGCGGAAGGGCCACGATTCCTCCATATCTGATCAATCCTCGATGGCAATCGATCTATTTCTTTGTCTCTGCCGGGTACTTCAGCCAGCGCAGACGACCGTACTCACGCTTCCTGACGAAATCTAACCCGACCCCCTGGTTAGGGGGATAAATGCCCAGCGTGGGCCCGCCGAATGGACCCGGTCAACGGTCGGCAGCCACCGCCGACGGCGCCCGGACGCAGCGCAGCGACCGTGCTGGCCTGATCGCCGTGCGGTCGCAAAAATACCCATCTAGCTGCAGTTTCCTGCCCAGTGACGGTCGCCGACGCCGACGGCGACCGGCCGTTGCGGACCTCTGCGGTGGACAGCCGGCAGCCCCGATGAAGGGGGTCACGGATTTATCTCGCATGTCGCGCGTGTCGCCCGGGGCGTTTCGCGCGGTCCGGGCTACGGCGTGGACAGGTAGGCAACGGCGTCGAGCATCCGTTGGGCCGCCGCCCGCAGCTCTGCCACGCCCGGCCCGGCGCGCAGCACCTCGCGCGCCACCGCGGGCAGCAGCTGACCCGGCAGTGCCCCGCCCAGGCCACCGAGCGCCTCCGGCCTCCCGCCCTGCACTCCGACCCCGGGCACCAGCACTGGTCCGCCGAGGCCGCTCACGTCCGGGGGTTGGAAGACCGTCGCTCCGAGGACGACGCCGACGGAGCCGGGCTCCTCCGGATTCCGCGGACCGATTCGCCTCTCGGTTGACCAGAGCCGCCTGGTCGATGACCAACTGGGCCACCGTACGACCGTCGAAGGTGGCGCGCTGGACCGTCCCGCCTTCCGGGTTGGAAGTGGCAGCCAGCACGAATACGCCGCGGTCGTGCGCAGCGGCGGCTTCCAGCAGGGGACGCAGCGAGCCGAATCCCAGATAGGGCGAAGCCGTCACAGCGTCGGCGGCCAGCGGTGAATCGGCCGCCCAGGCGGCGGCGTAGGCGGCCATCGTCGTCCCGATGTCGCCCCGCTTGGCGTCGGCCAGCACCAGCACTCCTGCGGAGCGCAGCGCGGCGATCGTGCGTTCCAGTACGGCGTATCCGGCGGACCCGTATGCCTCGAAGAACGCCACCTGCGGTTTGACAACGGCAAAACCGGCGAACGCCTCAACGCACGCATCGCAGAACGCCGCCAGCCCGTCGGCGGTGGCCGGTAGGTCCCATGCCCGTAGCAGCTCGGGATGCGGGTCGATGCCCAGGCACAGCGGGCCGCGGCTCGCCTTAGCCTCGACCAACCGGGCGCCGAACCCGCTCATTCGGCGCCTCTGTCAGCCACGCCGGCGGGACCGATGCAGCTGTGCAGCTCTTGCAGCGACCGCACGCCGATGTCGCCGCGGATTCCGGCTTCGATGCCCTGCACGGCCGCGGATGCGCCCTGCACTGTCGTCACACAGGGGATGTTGGCCGACACGGCAGCCGCACGGATTTCGTAGCCGTCGATGCGTGGGCCTGAGTTGCCGTAAGGCGTGTTGATCACCATGTTGACACCGCCCGCCTTGATGGCATCGACGGCAGACATCTCGGGACGACCGGGTTGCGCCGGCTCGAAATGCTTGCGGACCTCGTCGCATGGAATTCCATTGCGGCGCAGCATCTCCGCGGTACCCTCGGTGGCCAGGACGCGGAAGCCCAGGTCGGCCAGACGCTTGACGGGAAACACCAGTGACCGCTTGTCGCGGTTCGCGACCGACACGAAAACGGTGCCCCCGGCGGGCAACGATCCGTAGGCGGCGGTCTGGCTCTTGGCGAAGGCGCTGCCGAAGTCGCGGTCGATGCCCATCACCTCGCCGGTGGATTTCATCTCCGGGCCGAGCAGGGAGTCGATGGCGGTTCCGTCGGCGCCGCGGAACCGGTGGAACGGCAACACCGCCTCCTTGACCGCGATCGGTGCGTCATGGGGCACATGGGCGCCGTCGCCGGAAGCCACCAGCATTCCTTCCTTGCGGAGGTCGGAAATGGTGGCGCCCAGCATGATTCGTGCGCATGCCTTGGCAAGCGGGATCGCCGTCGCCTTGGATACGAAAGGAACGGTACGGCTCGCTCGTGGGTTCGCCTCCAGGACGTACAGCACGTCGTCTTTGAGGGCATACTGCACATTGAGCAGCCCCACCACGCCGATGCCGTGCGCGATGGCCTCCGTCGCGTGGCGTACCTTCTCGATGTCGCTGCGCCCCAGCGTTACCGGTGGCAGCGCGCAGGCTGAGTCACCGGAGTGGATCCCGGCCTCCTCGATGTGCTCCATCACGCCGCCGATGTAGACCTCAGCGCCGTCGCACAGAGCGTCGACGTCGATTTCGACCGCGTCTTCCAGGAAGCGGTCGACGAGCACCGGATGCTCCGGGGACAGCTCCGTGGCGCGGGCGATATAGCCCTCCAGGGTTTCGTCGTCGTAGACGATCTCCATGCCGCGACCGCCTAACACGTACGACGGCCGTACCAGCACCGGATAGCCGATGTCCTCGGCGATCCGGCGCGCCTGCGCGAAAGTCGTTGCCATGCCGAAGCGCGGAGCCGGTAAGCCGGCGGCGTGCAGCACGTCGCCGAAAGCGCCCCGGTCCTCGGCCAGATCGATGGCCTCGGGCGGAGTGCCGACGATCGGAACTCCCGCGTCGGCGAGCCGTTGAGCCAGGCCCAGCGGAGTCTGGCCGCCGAGCTGGACGATGACCCCGACGACCCCCGGGCCACCGGTGCCCGATTGCGCTTCGGCGCGGTACACCTCAAGGACGTCCTCGAACGTCAGCGGCTCGAAGTACAGCCGGTCGGCGGTGTCGTAGTCGGTGGATACCGTCTCCGGGTTGCAGTTGACCATCACGGTCTCAAAACCCGCCTCCGACAGGGTGGTTGCCGCATGCACGCAGCTGTAATCGAACTCGATGCCCTGGCCGATCCGGTTGGGTCCAGAGCCCAGGATCAACACCTTGGGCTTCTCTGTCTGCGGCGCCACCTCGGTCTCGGCCGCGGGGTCGATCTCGTAGCTGCTGTAGTGGTACGGCGTCTTGGCCTCGAACTCGGCCGCGCAGGTGTCCACCGTCTTGTACACCGGGTGGATGTCCAGTCGTGCGCGCAACGACCGGACGCCGTTCTCTCCCGCCAACTCCGGTCGCAGTGCAGCGATCTGGCGGTCCGACAGGCCGTTGTGCTTGCTGCGCCGCAGCAGGTCGGCGTCGAGCACCGGCGCCTCGACCAGCTCGGCGCGCAGCGTGACCAGCTCGCCGATCTGCGCGACGAACCACGGGTCCACCCCGCTGGCCTTGGCCACCCGCTCCACCGAAGCGCCTTGGCGCAAGGCAAGTTCGATGTCGTAGAGCCGACCTTCTGTCGGGGTCAGCAGCCGGGTCAGCACATCCTCGACGTCGCCCTCCGAATCGGGCTTGGTCCAAAAGCCCGCGCGGGTGGTCTCCAGTGACCGCATCACCTTGCCGAGCGCCTCGACGAAGTTGCGGCCCAGCGACATCGCCTCACCCACGGATTTCATTGTGGTGGTCAGGGTCGGGTCGGCACCGGGAAACTTCTCGAAGGCGAAGCGCGGCGCCTTGACCACGACGTAGTCCAGGGTGGGTTCGAAGCAGGCGGGCGTTTCCTTGGTGATGTCGTTGACGATCTCGTCGAGGGTGTAGCCGATGGCCAGCTTGGCGGCGATCTTCGCTATCGGAAAGCCGGTGGCCTTGGACGCCAGTGCGCTTGACCGGGAGACCCGCGGGTTCATCTCGATGACGATCAGCCGGCCGTCGTCTGGATTGATCGCAAACTGGATGTTGCAGCCGCCGGTGTCCACGCCGACCTCGCGCAGGATCGCAATGCCCAGATCTCGCATCCGCTGGTATTCCCGGTCGGTCAGCGTCATGGCCGGCGCGACGGTGACCGAGTCCCCGGTGTGCACGCCCATCGGGTCGACGTTCTCGATCGAGCACACCACCACGACGTTGTCGCGGCCGTCGCGCATCAGCTCGAGCTCGAATTCCTTCCAGCCGTAAATTGATTCCTCGATCAACACGTTTGCGCTCGGTGAGGCCGCCAGACCGGCGCCTGCCATCCGGTCGACCTCTTCAGCGGAGTGGGCCATGCCCGAACCCAGCCCACCCATGGTGAAACTGGGCCGCACCACCACCGGCAAGCCAAGCTCTTCGACCGTCTCGCGGACCTCGTCCATGGTGAAACACACTCGGCTCAACGCCGATTCGCCGCCGACCTTGGCGACGATGTCTTTGAACATCTGCCGGTCCTCGCCGCGCTGGATCGCGTCGAAGTCCGCGCCGATGAGCTCCACGCCGTAGCGTTCCAGCGCCCCGTTCTCGTACAGCGCGACGGCGGTGTTGAGCGCGGTCTGGCCGCCCAGGGTGGCCAGCAGTGCGTCGATCTTGTTGCCGCGCTCGGCCTGCTGGGCGAGCACCCGTTCGACGAAGGCCGCCGTGATGGGCTCGACGTAGGTGAAGTCGGCGTACTCCGGGTCGGTCATGATCGTGGCCGGGTTGGAGTTGACCAGGCTGACCTGCAGTCCCTCGGCGCGCAGCACCCGGCACGCCTGAGTCCCAGAGTAGTCGAACTCGCAGGCCTGCCCGATCACGATGGGCCCCGAGCCGATCACCAGCACGTGGCGCAAGTCGGTGCGACGCGGCACTAGCGTCCCCTTCCGTTAGCGCGAGAGGCAGTACGCCATCAGGCGTTTCGGTCGACGAATTGGTCGAACAGGTATTCCGCGTCGTGCGGACCCGCAGCGGCCTCCGGGTGGTACTGCACCGAAAATGCCCGCCCGTCGCCGAGTCTGACGCCTTCCACCACCCCGTCGTTGGCGCAGGTGTGGCTGACGACGGCGGGGCCGAACGGAGTGTCGAAGGACTGCCCCGCCTCCCCTTCCAGCGCGAAGCCGTGGTTCTGCGCGGTCACCGCGACGCGGCCGGTGACGTGGTCGATGACCGGGATGTTGATCCCGCGGTGGCCGAAGACCATCTTGTAGGTCGACAGGCCCAGCGCCCGGCCCAGGATCTGATTGCCGAAACAGATTCCGAATAGCGGGATTCCGGCGCCCAGCACCTCTTGGGTGAGCGCGACGATGTGATCGGCGGTGGCTGGGTCGCCGGGGCCGTTGGACAGGAACACGCCGTGCGGTTTGATTTCGGCGATCTGGTCGAAGGTCGCCGACGCCGGCAGCACGTGGCTGCGGATTCCGCGCCGGGCGAAGTTGCGCGGGGTGTTGGTCTTGATCCCCAGGTCCAGCGCGGCCACGGTAAACCGGTGCGGGCCTTCGGGTTCCACCACATAGCTGCCCGGGGTGCTGACCTCGCCGGCGAGATCGGCACCCAGCATCGACTGCTGGCCCCGAACCCGTTCCACCAGCTGGGCGGGATCGGCCAGCGCGGCACCCGAGAACACCCCGGCCTTCATCGAGCCGCGGCTGCGCAGATGCCGCACCACCGCCCGGGTGTCGATGCCGGCGATCCCGACGATGTGCTGGCGGACCAGCTCGTCCTCCAGCGTGCCGGTGGCGCGCCAGTTGGAGGCGACGCGGCGACGGGTCGCGCACCGCGTAGCCGGCGACCCAGATCTTGTCGCCGCGGCTTTCGCCGTCCTCGTCGTTCCAGCCGGTGTTGCCGATCTGGGGCGCGGTGGCCACCACGATCTGCCGGTGATAGCTCGGGTCGGTCAGCGTCTCCTGGTAGCCGGACATGCCGGTGCTGAACACGGCTTCGCCCAGCGTTTGGCCGATTTCGCCGAACGGCGTCCCGGTGAAGACGCGGCCGTCTTCGAGCACCAACAGCGGCCTTACTCATGCACGCCTGCCTCTTCTGCTCCGCTGGCTCCGGCCGCGTCTCTGAAGCCAATCCCCGTACTCACCGCGGTTGCCCGCCCGAAATCCGGTGTCGATCTCGACGCCCGACGGCAGCCGCCACCGGATCGCCAGTACCCCATTGCGGGCGGCGACCTTGCCGGCGATGCCGCGCTCGGCGCGGACGGCCGTAATCGATTCCTGCGGAATCCAAATCGGGTTGGCACGGATGCGTTCCAGCATTATTCCTTCGGGGTAGCGGGTCAGCGCCGCCTTGCTGCGGTAGCCGAGATCGCCGGCGGTGATCCGGTCGTTCCATTTCGGCGCGAACGTGGAGCCGACGTAGACGCCGCGGATGGTGGCGGTCGCGCCGCCCACCTGGTCGGGCACCTCGGGCAGGTTGCCGATCAGCTCGGTCTGCCGGCGCGCCCGACGTCGCCAGCCGCAGCATCATCAGCTGGATCGCGACCGCGATCACCACCACCAGCACGGCCGCGAAGATCAGCGACCCCACCAGCGTGCCCGAGTTCATGCCGGACTCTTCCCATTCCGCGCCGTCAGCTTCCCGCGCAGCAGGGTCGCGGTCACCGTGGCGGGCAACGTCATCGACTCGTACGGCGTGTTGGCCGACCGGCTGGCCAGTTCGGGCCCGGCCACCGTCCAGGTCGCATCGGGATCCACCACCGTCAGATTCGCCGGCTCCCCGACCTCCAGCGGCCGGCCCATGATCGGGCAACCCCACGATGCGCGCCGGATTCTCACTCATCACCCGGGCGACATCGCGCCAGCTCAGCAGGCCCGGCTCCACCATCGTCTGGACCACCACCGACAGCGCCGTCTGCAGGCCCAGCATGCCGGGGCGCGCCGCGGAGAACTCGACGCACTTCTCGTGCTCGGCGTGCGGGGCATGGTCGGTGGCCACACAGTCGATGACCCCGTCGGCCAACGCCTGACGCAGCGCGATCGCATCGGCGGCCTCGCGCAGCGGCGGGTTGACCCGATTCACCCCGTCGTAGCTGGCCAGCCTGCTGTCGTCGAGCAGCAGATGATGCGGGGTGACTTCGGCGGTGATCGAAATGCCTTGCCCCTTAGCCCATTTCACAATTTCAACGGTGCCGGCGGTGGAGGCGTGGCAGATGTGCACGCGGGCACCGGCGTCGCGGGCCAGCAGCGCGTCGCGGGCGACGATCGATTCCTCGGCGGCCCTGGGCCAGCCCGCCGAGGCCGAGCCTGGCCGCCGTCGGCCCCTCGTGCGCGACGGCGCCGACGGTGAGCCTGGGCTCCTCGGCATGCTGGGCGATCAGCACCCCGAGCCCGGTGGCGTATTCCAGGGCGCGGCGCATCACCAGCGGGTCGTGCACGCAGATGCCGTCGTCGGAGAACATCCGCACCTGGGCGGCGCCGGCGGCCATCATGCCCATCTCGGTGAGCTCGGTTCCGGCCAGCCCGACGGTGACCGCGCCGACCGGGTGCACGTCGACCAGGCCGACCTGCTGACCGCGATGCCAGACGTGGTCGGTGACCACCGGGCTGTCGGCGACCGGGGTGGTGTTGGCCATCGCGAAAACCGCGGTGTAGCCGCCTAAAGCCGCTGCCGCCGAACCGGTTTCGATGTCTTCGGCGTATTCGCGGCCCGGCTCGCGCAGGTGGGTGTGCAGGTCGACCAGCCCGGGCAGCAGCACCTGGCCGGTGGCATCGATGACGTCCGCCAAATCGGGGATGTCCAGGCCCGCGCCGATATCCGCGATCTGGCCGTCATCGACCAGCACGTCGACGGGCTCCCCTTCGCCGTACAGCCGGACCCCGCGCAGCAGCACGCTCATGCGGCGCCCTCCCTACCCACATTGGCCGCCGATCCCGTGCCGACCAGCACATGGAACAGCACCGCCATCCGGACATGGACACCGTTGGAAACCTGTTGCAGCACAGCCGATTGCGACGAGTCGGCCACCGACGACGCGATCTCCATGCCGCGCAGCATCGGGCCCGGGTGCAGCACCACGGCGTGGTCGGGCAGCAGCGCCTGGCGCCGCTCGGAAAGCCCGTAGCAGCGAGCGAGTACTCGCGCACCGACGGGAAGAAGCCGCCGTTCATCCGCTCGGCCTGCACCCGCAGCATCAGCACCGCGTCGGCGGCGGGCAACTCGGCATCGAAGTCGTTGGACACCGTGACCGGCCAGCCGTCGACGCCCGACCGGCAGCAGCGTCGGCGGCGCCACCAGCACCACCTCGGCGCCCAGGGTGTCCAGCAGCATCACGTTGGAGCGGGCGACCCGGCTGTGCAGGATGTCGCCGACGATCACGACGCGCCGGCCTTCGATGCCGCCGAGCCGCTGCCGGATGGTCAGCGCGTCCAGCAGCGCCTGCGTCGGGTGCTCGTGGGTGCCGTCGCCGGCATTGATCACCGACGGGCCGTCATCGCTGATGAGCCGTCCAGTCGGCGAGCAGCTGCGCCGCGCCGGACGCCGGGTGCCGGATGATCAGCGCGTCCGCGCCGGCGGCGCGCAGCGTCAGCGCGGTGTCCCGCAGCGACTCGCCTTTGCCCACCGACGATCCGGACGCACTGACGTTGATCACGTCGGCGCTCATCCACTTGCCCGCCACCTCGAACGACACCCGGGTGCGGGTCGAGTTCTCGTAGAACATCGTGATGACGGTGCGCCCGCGCAGCGTCGGCAGCTTCTTGATCTCCCGGCCCACCAGCGCCTCGGCGAACCGGTCGGCGTCGTCGAGGATCGCGGTGGCTTCGTCACGGGTGAGGTCGCCGGCCGCCAGCAGGTGTCTCGGGCTCATCGGGAGATCACCACGCCGTCGCGGCCGTCGCTCTCCTGCAGCTGCACGTGCACGCTCTCGCTGCGCGACGTCGGCACGTTCTTGCCGACGTAGTCGGCGCGCACCGGCAGTTCGCGGTGGCCGCGGTCGACCAGCACGGCCAGTTGCACGGCCCGCGGCCGGCCGACGTCGCGCAGCGCGTCCAGCGCCGAGCGCACCGAGCGCCCGGAGTACAGCACGTCGTCGACGAGGATCACCAGCGCGTCGTCGATGCCGCCGACCGGGATCGAGGTGGCCTCCAGCGGCCGCGGCGGTTTGATCATCAGGTCGTCGCGGTAGAGCGTGATGTCCAGCGCGCCGCATGGCGACGTCGACGCCGCTGTATTCGGCGATGTTGGCGGCCAGGCGGCTGGCCAGGATGACGCCGCGGGTCGGGATGCCCAGCAGCACCACCTGCGGCGCGTCGGGACCGTCCAGCGCGGTCTTTTCGATGATCTGATGCGCGATGCGGGAAATGGTGCGGCCGACGTCGGCCGCGGACATCAATTCTCGGGATTCCCGAGTTCCCGGCCCATTGCGTCATCACCGGCAGGCCCATGCGAGGCATAGTCTTCTAGACCTCCTTCTCCGCCTCTCTGGACGGATCGTTAAAGGATGTCGACTGCCGGGCAGCGTAGCACTGCCGGCCACCCGCGCGAAAATGACAGGCTCTGGTTCCTCGAAAGAATTAAGCCGCCGCTGAGGGTGTGCCGGCGTGGCCGCGCCCGCCGCCGCTTACAGCGCCACAGTGGGCCTGGTCGGCGATTCGAGTACCGGCAGATTGTAAATGGCAACGGGAGTTCGCTGACGTAATCGCCATGGCAGTCCGCTCGGTGATCAGCCTTTTGCTGCGTCGGGGTGGCATCGCAACGGCCGCGCAAAGGCGCCACCACCGCCCCGGACGAGCGGTGAGCAGATTTCTCGTGTTGGATTACCGACGGCCCGCCGTTTTACCGCGAGAGGTCAACGTCTGTGTCAAATGGTTCACGGGTGTCCCGAGCAAATCGAGGATCGTATGGGTGACAACTCCAACGGGGTGTCCCGTCCGCTGATCGGGTACGCCACCCGCGATAACGCGCCGGAGATCACTCCGGCAGCGGTTCACCGGACATGGATAGCCGAAATGTCAGAGAGCCGCATAGGTTGGCCCAGCCGATGTTTGCCGATGCTCATCGCCAACCAGAGCGGCTGGGAGTTGCGCAATCGCTGCGGGTTTACCGCCACGTGGACCGGTGCGCAAGACGGTCCGGACGTGATGATAGTGGCCGACAAACGCGACACCAGCCAGTTCCTGCCCCTCAGCCATTTCGGAAACGGCATCTTGACCTGGCATCTGCCGCTGCTGTTTCGCACTCCGCCGGGCTACAACCTGTTGGTCCGCGGACCGGCGAACTATCCGAAGGACGCCGTCTCCGCGTTAGAGGGTATAGTCGAAACCGACTGGGCAAGTTCGAGTTTCAGCATGAGCTGGAAACTCACCCGTAAACAGATGCCGGTGCGATTCGAGATCGACGAACCGATCTGCATGATCGTCCCGCAGCGCCGAGGCGAGCTTGAAGAGTTTGCCCCCGAAATCAGGCGCATCGAGTCCGACGAAGATCTGCAGCGCAAGCATGAGTTTTTTCTTCGCTCACGCGATGCCGCAAAACAAATCGAGCAGTTGGAGCGCGTCGCCGCGGGAGAGCAAGTGGAGTGGCAGGGCGACTACACGCGGGGCAGGCACACCGATGGCGAGGCCGGGTCGCCGGATCACCAGACCCGACGTCATCTTCGTTCGTTTGTTCAGCCGGCCTCGCCCCAACCTGAGTAACGCGTTGCGAGCCAGGGCGGCGGGAATGACAGGTGCGAACTACATCTTCGCTGGCCCCGCGTCAACTTCCTGGGCCGTCCTGTCAACGAATTGGCTAACGCATTAATCAATCACCCAAATTAGCTTGCGGGTTAATTAATACAACCCAATCTAATTTGGGGTAGCGGACTACTCACGCTTATCCATCACCGTTCCATTACCGTCGTTGATGCCAACCGGTCCGATAAGGAGTGGTGAATATGGCCTACGTGGTCGCGGACCCAGAGATGATGACGGCGGCGGCGTCAGATTTGGCGACTATCGGGTTTGACGTCAGCGCCGCCCATCTGGTGGCGGCTGCCCGGACGACGTCGGTGATACCCGCCGCCGACGAGGTATCGGCAGCCATCGCCAACCTAGTGTCGACCCACGCCCACGCCTTTCAGGCGATGGCGCAGAGCGCGTCAACCTTCCATCAGCAATTCACAAACAAGATCAACGCCGCAGCGGCCTCGTATCCCAGCGCCGAATCCGTGAGCGCCGCGAAGTTGACACCTACGTTCCCCAGCCTCTCCCAATTCTTCCAGGCGACCGAGAGCGATTTAGCGACCGCGATAGCCAATTTCGATGGCTCGTTTGGCTCCTTCCCCAGCCTTGCGTGGAGCCAGTTAAGCAGAGCCGGTGATGATGCGTCGGCCATCCTCCTATTTCCGATTACATATCCGGTCTACGGCATCACCGCGTTTATCATCGAGGCCCTGCTCGACGCCATCCTGAACGCGTTTCTCTCGTAGTCCGACGCGGCGTTCTGGTACGTCCGGGCGCAGCGCGCCTGAAACGGTCCAATAACCTGACCAGATGAATCTCGAAGGCAACCAGGCCTCCATCCGCGAGGTATGCGATGCCGGCCTGCTGGCCGGCGCGGTCACGATGGTCTGGCAGCGCGGCGAAATGTTGCAGGTCAGCGAGATCGGCTATCGGGACGTCGACGCGGGCCTGCCGATGCAGCGCGACACGCTGTTTCGCATCGCGTCGATGACCAAACCGGTGACGGTGGCGGCGGTGATGAGCCTGGTTGACGAGGGCAAGCTCACGCTCAAGGACCCGATCGCGCACTGGGCGCCGGAGCTGGTCGACGTCGAGGTGCTCGATGACCCCCACGGTCCGCTGGACCGGACGCACCCGGCGCGTCGTCCCATCCTGCTCGAGGATCTGCTGACCCACACCAGCGGCCTGGCCTACGGATTCTCGGTTTCCGGGCCCATCTCGCGGGCCTACCTGCGGCTGCCTTTCAACCACGGCTCGGACGCGTGGCTGACCGAGTTGGCCGCGCTGCCTCTGGTGCACCAGCCCGGCGATCGAGTCACCTATAGCCACTCCATCGATCTGCTGGGCATCATCGCGTCCCGCATCGAGGACAAGCCGTTCCATCAGGTCCTCGACGAGCGGGTCCTGGGGCCGGCGGGGATGCCCGACACCGGGTTCTTCGTATCGGCGGAAACCCGGGGCCGCGCCGCGACCATGTACCGGCTCGACGAGCACCATCAGCTGCGGCACGACGTGATGGGGCCCCCGCACGTCACGCCGCCCGAGTTCTGCAACGCCGGCGGCGGGTTGTGGTCGACCGCCGACGACTACCTGCGGTTCGTGCGGATGCTGCTGGCCGGCGGGACGATCGACGGCGTGCGGGTGCTATCCGAAGAGTCGGTGCGCCTGATGCGCACCGATCGACTCACCACCGAACAGAAGCGACATGACTTCCTGGGGGCGCCGCACTGGGTCGGCCGTGGATTCGGACTGAACCTGTCGGTGGTGACCGATCCGGCGAAGTCCGCGCCGATCTTCGGACCGGGCGGTCTCGGAACGTTCAGTTGGCCCGGGGCATACGGGACGTGGTGGCAGGCCGACCCATCCGCTGACGACTTGATCCTGCTGTACCTGATTCAGAACTGTCCCGATCTGAGTGTGGACGCGGCGACCGCCGTCGCGGGCAACACGTCGCTGGCGAAACTACGCACCGCGCAACCTAAGTTCGTCCGCAACACCTATCGCGCACTCGGCTTTTGACGAGAATGGTCGATTATCCACCCGGGCGCATTGACGGGACGCGGCTCGTGTTGCGACCGCCCACGGTCGAGGACGCCGGCGCGATATTCCAACGCGTCGCCCGTGATCCCGAGGTCACCAAGTACCTGCTGTGGACGCCGCATCCCGACGTGGCGGCCACGCGGCGGGTGATCACCGAAAAGCTCAACATCAACGATGACGACCGGACTTGGGCAATCACGCTGCGAAACAGCGGCGACGTCATCGGGATGGCCAGCTGCCGTCGCCCGGTGCGGCATTCCGTTGAGATCGGTTACTGCATGGGCCGGCGATGGTGGGGCAAGGGCTATATGCCCGAGGTGGTGGACGTGCTGCTGACGACGCTGCAAGCCGAGCAGGACGTCTATCGCGTCTGGGGCACAACGCATGTCGACAACGAGCGGTCCATTCGGGTGCTGCAACGAGCCGGTTTCGCCCTCGAGGGCCGCTTGGCCCGGCACGCCGTGTATCCCACGATCGGGCCGGAGCCGCAGGACAGCTTGCTCTACGCCAAGGCCCTGCGGTAACCCCCCCAGCGTGCGTCCAGGGCGAGAAATCGCCAAACTTCATGCCCTGCAAACACACTTAACGCCGTGACCGCACACTCGAGTCTCGGACGACCGTCACGCGTCTTCGGTTACCGCCCGCTTGGCGCTCTCGCCGTTCGCGGAACCATTCAAGCCAGATGCGTCCGACGGCAGCTCGAACACGGGCGTCGTGGAACCCACCGCGGCGGTCGCCGCACTCCGTTGGGCCTCCATCCGGTTCAGCGCCTCCGCGGTGAACACCGACAACCCCAGTTCCGGGTTGTAGCCGTGGATTTCCTTGACGTCGAGCTGGGCGAGGAAATATAGGATTTCCTTGGAAACCACCTGACCCGGAACCAGCACCGGGAAGCCGGGCGGGTAGGGAACGACGAAGGTGGTGGACACCAGGTTCCTGCCCTCGGCGAGCCGGCGCCCGGCCGCGCCGATCTGCACGTACTCGCGGTCGGACTCTTCGTACCCCGCGTAGAAGGCCGCCCGCATGTCGCCGACCGAGCAGGCGTCGACGGGGCGGAAGGCGATGTCGAACTCGCTGAAGTCGGGGAGGTGCGGGAGATCCTGGGTGATCTCCTCGACCCGGCGCTCGTGCAGTGCCCAGTCGGCCGCGCTGGCCCCCTGCTTCTCGCCGTCGAAATCGCTGGCAACCCTGCGCAGTACATCGAGCAGATGATGCACGCTCGACCACGTGACGCCAATCGTGAAGATCAACAGCACGCTGTTGATCGACGTCTTGTTGATCTGGATGCCGAATCGGTCCATCAGGATCTTCTCGCGAAAGTCGTACCCGTTCATTCCGGTGTTGCCAAGGAAGAGGGTGACCCGCGTCGGGTCCAGCACGAACTGATCGGACCGCCAGGCCTCGTTCCACTCCGCCAACGCGCCCTGCCTGATCTGACGGTAGGAGTCGACCGCGGACGCGCGGAACTCCTCGGGCACCAGGTCGGACTCGTCCAGGATGCGGAACCACTTGCTGATCAGCCGGTCTTTGCGGACGCGGTGACGAAAGACCAGCGCCATGTCGTAGACCTGGCGGACCAGCTGGAAACCCTCGATGTCGACCTGGCGTCGCGCCAGGTCAAGCGAGGCGAGAAGCTGTTGGTTCGGCGATGTCGACGTGTGGGTTAGAAACGCCTCACCGAACTGATCTCGCGCAAGTGAGTTGAAGTCCTGGTCGCGGATGTGGATCATCGACGCCTGCCGAAATGCCGACAGTGACTTGTGCGTCGAGTGCGTGGCGTACACCCGGACCCGCGCCCGGCTGGGGTCGGGCATCAGCCGGCGATCAGCCCACTCCGACCGGGGGATCCCTTCCATCGACGCGGCCCAATGCCGGTATTCCTCAGCGTATTCCGGCGACGCCAACGTCTGCTCGAGATGCTCCGCCGACACCATCGCGGTCCGTTGCCGGGCCCAAGGCACGGCGGTGGCGAAGGCGTACCACGCCTCGTCCCACAGAAAGCAGATGTCCGGCTTGATCGCGAGCACTTCCTCCATGACGCGCCGGGGGTTGTAGACGACGCCGTCGAAGATGCAGTTGGTGAGCAGCAGCATGCGCACCCGGTGCAGCTGCCCGGTCGCCTCGAGGTCCAGCAGCGCCTTCTTGATCGTCTGCAGTGGCACCGACCCGTAGATTGCGAACTGCGGCAAGGGATAAGCGTCCAGGTATAGCGGGTACGCGCCGGCCAGCACTAGACCGTAGTGGTGCGACTTGTGACAGTTGCGGTCGATCAGCACGATGTCGCCCGGGCGGGTCAGGGACTGCATGACGATTTTGTTGGCGGTCGACGTGCCGTTGGTGACGAAGTAAGTGTGGTTGGAGTTCCAGGTGCGCGCGGCCTTGTCCATCGCCTTCTTGATGTTGCCGTGCGGGTCCAGCAACGAGTCCAGGCCGCCAGAGGTGGTCGACGTCTCGGCCATGAAGATGTTGCGGCCGTAGAACTCCCCCATGTCCTGCAGCGACTTGGAGTTGAAGATGCTGGCGCCGCGCGCGATCGGCAGGGCGTGGAATTGGCCGACGGGTGCCGCAGCGTAGGCGCGCAGGGCGTCGAAAAACGGTGTGGCGAAACGGCTCCGGAGGCCGGCAAGCACCGTGCTGTAGAGGTCGGTGACGTCGTTGAGCCGGTAGAATGTCCGGTCGTAGACGTCCGGCTCGTCGTCGTTGCCTGCCGCGATCGACTCATCGGTGAGGAGATAGACATCGATGTGTGGCCGCAGCTCGCGAATCCACTCGGCGCATTCGATCCAGTCGTTGGCGCGATCGTGAATTTGCAGCTCGTCCTCACCCGCACTGGGCCCCAGCAACGAGTTCATCAGCGGCACCCGGTCGCGGGACCGCAACGGGATGTCGTGGCGGATGATCGCGGCCTGGATCTCGCCGTTCAGCGCAACCGCGGTAATGGCGTCTTCCACACTGGCCACGACGAGGATTTCGAATTGCACGTCGTCTGACGGGTCGCGCAGCTCCCGCAAGCTCGCTGCCAGGCAATCGGGCGCCGTGTGCGGCGAGTCATCCGCGAGCAGCACGGTATAGAACTGCTGCCGTTTGGCCTGGGCCACCAGCTCCTGGTCGGCCAACGGCGAGGACGTATCGAAAAGCCCGGCGCGGTCGCCGTATTCGCTCAGCAGGCGCACAGCCAGCGACACCTCTTCGGTGAGTCGCACCGTGGAAAGGCCCTCCAGGTGCGCACGGAACGTCGCCAGACTCTCCGCGCCCGGATACAGCCAGTACCGCTCATAGGCGCCGAGCCGGTCCATCAGCCGCTTCACCCGGGCCACCTCGTGGGCTTTGTCCAGGCCGGCCAGGTCGACCTCGGCGAGGTGACGGCACGCGTCGTCGAGCAGGTTCCAGGTGTCTATACGCGTGTACGACGGGTTGGCGACCGCGGCTAGCGCGGAGACCCGAAGGCGCCGGGGCCGGGTGCGGTCTGAATTCATATCGTCACTCTGTACTCATGGCGCGGAGTTCTCAATGGCCGAAATCTTGACGATGACCGGAATCAGGACGCGCCTATTGCTCCGATTTTCCCTGGTTGCCGTCCAGCCGCCGGAACGCCGGGAGCTCCCAACGCCGCGCCGGCAGCTCAGTGACGTCGCTGAGCGCACGCACGACGGCCTGCGTCAGCGCCATCAGGGCAGCCATCACCGGCAGCAGCGGCTGCAGCGGCTTGGCCGCCGCGCGAACCGTTCTGATCCGACGGGCCAGGATCAGCCGTTCGACGCAGTGATACAGCCAGGCGCCAACGCCCAGCGCGTAAATCGCGAGCGCCGACGCGGCGACGGTCCATCCGTAGGCGGCACAACTGACGGCGCCGAGCACCACCGTCGCAGCCAGGACGGATGCGATGACGACGCGGAGCGCCAGCCGGCTCAGGACTGCTGCCCCGGGCTCTCAGCGGCGGCGGGGCGGACCGCTTGAGCGGCCGCCCTGATCTGCGGCGCCACCAGCATCACCTGGCCGAGCACGCCGTTGATGAAGCTGGGCGATTCGTCGGTGGACAGCTCCTTGGCCAGCTGCACGGCCTCGTCGACGGCTACCGGCTCCGGCACTTCCTCGGCGTGCAGCAACTCCCACACGGCGACCCGCAGGATGGCGCGATCGACGGCGGGCAGCCGGTCCAGCGTCCAGCCTTGCAGGTGCGAGCTGATCAGGTCGTCGATGTGCGCGGTGTGCTCGCCGACGCCGCGAGCCACCGTCTCGGTGTACGGGTTCAGCGCCGCCACATCCTGCTTCGCTTCCGTCAGCGCGGTGCGCACCTCGACGATCTCCACCGGGCTCAGACCGCGGGCCTCGGCTTCGAACAACAGGTCAACGGCACGCTTGCGGGCCTGGTGGCGTCCCTTTACGGGCTTGCTCACGCGTTTACGCGGCCCAGGTAATTGCCGTCGCGGGAATCCACCTTCAGCTTGTCCCCGGTGTTGATGAACAGCGGCACGTTGATCTGCGCACCGGTCTCCATGGTGGCCGGCTTGGTGCCCGCGCTGGACCGGTCGCCCTGCAGGCCGGGATCGGTGTGCGACACGATCAGCTCAACCGTCACCGGCAGCTCGAGGTACAGGGGCGCGCCCTCGCTGAACGCGACCTGGACCGGCAGGCCCTCTAACAGGTAATTCGCCGCGTCACCGACGAGGGACTCCGGCAGCGCATGCTGCTCGTAGTCCTCGGAGTCCATGAACACGAAGTCCGAACCGTCGCGGTACAGGTAGGTGGCGTCGCGCCGGTCGACCGTGGCGGTCTCCACCTTGACACCCGCGTTGTACGTCTTGTCGACGACCTTGCCCGAGAGCACGTTCTTGAGCTTGGTGCGCACAAAAGCCGGACCCTTACCGGGTTTGACGTGCTGGAACTCGGTTATCGTCCAGAGCTGTCCGTCGATTACCAGGACGAGCCCGTTCTTGAAGTCGGCAGTGCTTGCCACGGTCGTGAATCTCCTACAGGATTTGCCCGTTTTCCAGGGAACAGGATTGCACCCGATCTTGGGTTACCCGGTAAAGGTTACCCGGGCCCGAGTAGTCGAGAACCGCGACGTAAACCTCGTCGTGTTCCCAGCCGCGCGCCGCCACAGGGGATGCCGAGAGCACAGGTGTCGTGGACCAGGGGCTGTTCTGGCCGTTGCCGCCGGCGGCATGAGCTATCGGAGCGCGGGCTCACGAGCTGAGAATGGCCAGTTCCTTGGGGAACCGGGTAAGCAATTCCGCCGACTCTGGCTCAGAGCCGACAACCAACGTGTCCTCGATCCGCACACCACCGCGGCCGGGCAAATACACGCCGGGCTCCACCGTCACCACCGAGCCCTCAAGGAGCGTCCCGGTGGATGTGGCCCCAATGCCGGGCGCTTCGTGAATTTGCAGGCCCACGCCGTGCCCCAACCCGTGGCCGAACTGTTCGGCGTAGCCCGCCTCGGCGATGATCTGGCGCGCCGCGCCGTCCACGTCACGCAGCCCCGCTCCTGGGTGCAACGCCTCCCGGCCGGCCCGCTGCGCATTGGCGACCAGCCCATAAATCTCCAGTTGCCAGTCGGCGGCCTTGCCCAGCACGAATGTGCGGGTCATGTCGGAGTGATAGCCGGCCACCAGAGCGCCGAAGTCGATCTTGACGAAATCGCCCTGTGCCAGCACCGCATCGGTGGGCCGGTGATGCGGAATAGCCGAATTCGGCCCGGCGGCCACGATGGTCTCGAACGAGATCGCATCGGCCCCGTGGTCGAGCATCAAGGCCTCCAGCTCGCGGGCCACCGTGCGTTCGGTGCGGCCGGGCCGCAGGCCGCCGCGCTCGATGAGGTCGGCCAGCGCGGTGTCGGCCGCGTCGCAGGCCAGCCGCAGCAGCGCGAGCTCTCCGTCGTCCTTGACCTCGCGCAGCGCCTCGACGGTGCCGGCGGCCCGCACCAGTTCGGTGCTGCCATCTCGCTCCCTCAGCTCGCTCTTGAGCGCGTCAAAGCCGTCGACGGTCACAACATTGCTCTCGAAGCCCAGTTTTCCTACTCCGCCGCCGGCTGCCCGCGCAGCCAGATGACGCCCGAGGGCCCGCTCGATGGCGATCTCCAGCTCGGGTGCCTGCTCGGCGGCCTGGGTGCGGTAACGCCCGTCGGTGGCCAGCACGGCGCCGCGATCGTCGGCGAATACCAGCAACGCGCCGTTTGAGCCGGTGAATCCGGACAGGTACCGCACGTTGACCAGGTCTGTGACCAGCATCGCATCCAACTCACTGGCCCTGATTTGCTGTCTTAAATTGTCTCGTCGCGAAGAATATGTCACGACCCTTGACGCTACTCGCTACTCTGATTGCCCATGAGGTCTTGGATGCTGCGTGGGCTGGTATTCGCCGCCGTAATGGTCGTCGTCCGTTTGATTCAGGGCGTGATAATCAATGCGTGGCAAACGCAGGCCGGTCTGGCCAGCCTGGTGCTGCTGTTCTTTTTCGTCATCGGCGTCGGCGTGTGGGGCTTTTTGGACGGCCGCGCGGACGCCGTCGCCAACCCCGACCCGGACCGCCGCCAGGATCTGGCGATGACCTGGCTGCTGGCCGGACTGGTCGCGGGGGTCCTCAGCGGCGCGGTCTCCTGGCTGATCGCCCTGTTTTACAACGGGCTGTACACGGGCGGCCTGATCAGCGAGCTGACGACATTCGCGGCCTTCACCGCGCTCGCCGTTTTCCTGCCCGCGATTATCGGTGTGGCTATCGGCCGCTGGCGGGTGGACCGTAACCCCCCGGCTCCCGTCGGAGGTGTCGCTGCGGGCGAGCGGGCCGATACCGATGTGTTCTCGGCCGTGCGCGATGACGCCCCGACCGGCGAGGTGGCCCCGGACCACGAGGGAGCGCGGGCGCCTGCGGCTACCGCCGTGGCCACCAAAGAACGCGAGACCCCTGAGGCAGCCACCGAGGTGATCCCGACTATCCCGCGCGAGCATGAGGCGCACACCGAGACGATCCCCACGACCGACGAAGCGGCCAAAACGGAGGTCATCCCGACGCACACCGAACCGAAGCCCGCGTGGCCGGGTTCTTCGGCAACTTGGTCGGACCCGGAGTCCAAGAAGGACTAGCCGCTAGTCCCTGGCTAATTCCTGGTGTCGGCCAGGTAGCGCAGCGCAAGCAGGTAGCCCTGGATCCCCAGCCCCACGATGACTCCGGTCGCAATCGGGCTGAGGTAGGAATGACGCCGGAACTCCTCGCGGGCATGAACATTGGAGATGTGCACCTCGATCAGGGGCGCGCGTAGTTCGGCGCAGGCATCGCGCAGCGCCACCGACGTGTGGGTGAGGCCACCGGCGTTGAGGATCACCGGCTCGCCCGCGTCGGCCGCGAGATGGATCCAGTCCAGCAGCTGGGCTTCGCTATCGCTCTGCCGAACAACAGCTTTGAGGCCCAAATCGGCTGCCTCGCGCTCGATCAGCGCAGCCAACTGATCGTGGGTGGTATCCCCGTAGACATCCGGCTCACGCCGGCCCAACCGGCCCAGGTTCGGGCCGTTTATGACATTGACGGCATTCATGGGGCGGCTACTCCTGCATAGGCGGTCACCAGCAGCCCGGGGTCCGGTCCCACCAGCCGGCCTGGCTTGGCCAAGCCGTCCAGCACCACGAACCGCAGCACACCGGACCGGGATTTCTTGTCCCCGGCCATGTATTCCAACAATTGTGGCAGCGCGTCGGCGTCGTAGCTGACCGGCAGCCCGAGCGACGCCAGAATGGCGCCGTGCCGTTCGGCGGTGGCATCGTCGAGCCGCCCGGTAAGCCTGGCCAGCTCGGCCGCGAACACCAGGCCAACCGAAACCGCGGCGCCGTGCCGCCACTGATAACGTTCCCGGCGTTCGATCGCGTGCGCCAAAGTGTGGCCATAGTTCAGGATTTCGCGCAGCTCCGATTCCTTCTCGTCGGCAGCGACGACCTCCGCCTTGACCGCGATCGCGCGCCGGACCAGCTCGGCCAGCACATCGCCTTTCGGGTCCAGGGCGGCCTGCGGGTCGGCCTCGATGAGGTCCAGGATGACCGGGTCCGCGATGAAACCCGCCTTGACCACTTCGGCCATCCCGCAGACGATTTCGTTGCGTGGCAATGTTTCCAGCGTGGTCAGGTCGACGAGCACCGCGAGCGGCTGGTGAAACGCGCCGACCAGATTCTTGCCCGCCTCGGTGTTGATGCCGGTCTTGCCGCCGACGGCGGCGTCGACCATTCCGAGCAATGTGGTGGGCACGTGCACGATCGAGACGCCGCGCAGCCAGGTGGCCGCCGCGAAGCCCGCGACATCGGTGGCCGCGCCGCCGCCGAGGCTCACCAGCGCGTCTTTGCGCCCGACCCCGATGCGGCCCAACACTTCCCAGATGAATGCGACGACGGCCAGGTCCTTGCCGGCCTCGGCGTCGGGAATTTCGATGCGATGCGCGTCGACACCCTTTTCGGCCAGGTGGCTTCGGATCGCCTCCGCCGTCTGGGTCAATACCGGTTGGTGCAGGATCGCGACTCGATGCCTGCCGGAAAGGAGTTCGTCGATCTCGTTGAGCAATCCGGTGCCGATCACCACCGGGTACGGCGGATCGACGGCCACGGTCACGGTGACCGGTGAAGTGATATCGGTCATTTGGTGACCTCGAGGGGAGGCGTGTCCGCCGGCTGGGCACCCTGCAGCCGGGACACGATATAGCGGACCACCGCTCCGGGATTGCGCCGGTTGGTGTCGACCCGAAGGGTCGCGACGCGCCGGTACAGCGGAGCCCGTTTTGCCATCAGCTCACGGTATTTGGTGGCCCGGTCGGGTCCTGCCAGCAGGGGCCGCACGCTGTTGCCGCCGGTGCGTCGCACGCCTTCACCGGCGCTGATCTCGAGATAGACGACGGTGTGACCGGCCAGTGCCTCGCACACCCCCGGGCTGGTGACAGCGCCACCACCGAGCGACACGACGCCGTCATGTTCGGCCAGTGCCGTGCGCACCACGCCCTCTTCGATGCGACGGAACTCCTGCTCCCCGTCGGTGGCGAAGATGTCCGGGATGGTTCGGCCGGTCAGCTCCTCGATTGCCACGTCGGTGTCGAGCACGCTGACCCCGAGCGCCTTGGCCAGCCGCCTGCCGATGGTTGACTTGCCGGAGCCCGGCAGGCCAACGAGTATCGCCTTGGGTGTCATGAGCGGGCCTATCCCTGGCTGACCTGAGCCCGGGCGGCCGGCGCTTCCCGCTCGGCTACCGCACGCTGGTACGCCTGGATGTTGCGGCGGGTTTCGGCCAGCGAATCGCCACCGAACTTCTGCAGAGCCGCGCGGGCCAGCACCAGCGCCACCATGGTCTCGACCACGACTCCGGCGGCGGGCACCGCGCACACGTCCGAGCGCTGGTGGATGGCGACGGCTTCGGCGCCCGTGCTCATGTCGACCGTGGCCAGCGCCCGCGGCACGGTGGAAATCGGCTTCATCGCGGCGCGCACCCGCAGCGGCTGGCCGTTGGTCATGCCGCCTTCGAGGCCACCCGCCCGATTGGTCGATCGGACGACGCCGTCCGACCCGGGGTACATCTCGTCGTGGGCCGCACTGCCGCGCCGGCGCGCGGTCTGGAAACCGTCACCGATCTCCACCCCTTTGATCGCCTGAATTCCCATGACGGCAGCGGCCAGTTGGCTGTCGAGCCGGTTGTCGCCGCTGGTGAACGATCCCAGCCCGATCGGCAGGCCCGGCACCACGACCTCGACCACGCCCCCAAGTGTGTCGCCATCCTTCTTGGCCGCCTCGATCTCGGTGATCATGGCTTGCTCGGCGGCCTTGTCGAAGGCGCGCACCGGGCTGGCGTCGATCGCGGGCAGGTCTTCGGGTCGCGGCGGCGGGCCTTCGTACGGCGCCGACGGGCCGATCGCGATGACGTGTGACAGCACCTCGACGCCCAGCGCCTGCCGCAGGAACAACCGCGCGATGGTGCCCGCCGCGACGCGCGCGGCGGTCTCGCGGGCGCTGGCCCGCTCCAATACCGGCCGGGCGTCGTCGAAGCCGTACTTGAGCATGCCCGCATAGTCGGCGTGGCCGGGCCGCGGACGGGTGAGCGGAGCATTGCGTGCCGACTCGGCCAGCTCCGACGGGTCGACCGGGTCCGTGGCCATTACGGTTTCCCACTTCGGCCATTCGGTGTTGCCGATTTCGATGGCGATGGGTCCGCCGAGGGTAATGCCGTGGCGCACCCCGGACAGGACGGTCACCGCGTCGCGTTCGAACGCCATCCGGGCGCCCCGGCCGTAGCCGAGCCGGCGGCGGGCCAGCTCGTCGGCGATTTCGGCGGAAGTGACGGCGACGCCGGCGACCATGCCTTCGACCACGGCCACTAAGGCGCGGCCATGGGATTCTCCGGCGGTGATCCAGCGCAACACCCGACTATTCTCCCATGTCGGGGCGCGCCTAATTGCGAGCACTGCATCGAGATCGACGCTGGCGCGCGGATCTCTCGCACTTTTCCGCGCTGCCGTCGACCTCGATGGGGTTGGTCATACGAGAACCAGCCCCACCGCCACGGCGGTGGCCACACACATCGACGGACCGTGCGGCACGGTCGACGCCCCGGTGCCGGCCCGCACTCCCAGCCCCAGCAGCGCGGTGAGCAGCGGCGCGACCAACGCGGCGAGAAACCACACCCCGGCACCAAAGCACCCGGCCAGCCCGCCCAGACCGACCGCCAGCTTCACGTCGCCGGCGCCCATCGCCGCCGGCGAGGCCAGATGCACCATCAGGTACACCGCGGCCAACGCCGCCGCTCCGGCAAGCGCGGCCTGGCCGCGCCCGGCGACGCCGGCAGCCAACAGAATCGCTCCCGCGCCGGGCAATGTCAGGGCGTTGGGCAGCCGGCGCGCGCGAATGTCGTAGCAGCTCAACGCCACCAGCCAGGCAAGCACCACGCCGACGCTCACCCCAAGCCGCATAAACGGCACGCTAATCCAATGCGTCCAGCGCGCAAGTCATCGCTTCTCGCGGTGCGGGCAGGCCGGTGAATTGCTCCACTTGCGCGAACGCCTGGTGCAGCAGCATCTGCAGGCCGCTGATGACCCGGCCGCCCGCGGCCGCCACCGCGGCGGCTAACGGGGTGGGCCACGGGTCGTAGACCGCGTCCAGCAGCACCGGGATCGTGGCGAAGGTGTCCGCATACCGAGCTGCCACGGCAGCCGGGACGGTGCTGATCAGTACGCCGGCACCGGCCACCTGGTCGGCCAGTCCGGGGCCATCGAAGGCGCAGAACTGGGTCGGCACGCCAATCCGCGTGCCAAGGTCCACCAGCCGCGCCGCCTTGTCCGGATTGCGCGCCACCACCGTGATCTCCGCGACACCGAGTTCGGCCAGCCCGAGTACGGCTGCCGGCGCGGTGCCGCCCGACCCGCAAACCAGTCCGGATTTGGAAGCCCACCCGGATGCTTCCCCCATTGACGCCAGCGCCCCGCGCACCCCGTCGACGTCGGTGTTGTCGGCCCGCCAGCCGCGCGGCGTGCGCACCAGAGTGTTGGCCGATCCAACCAGGCCCGCGCGTTCGGTGTGCTCGTCGGCGAATTGCAAAGCGGCGAATTTGCCGGGCATGGTCACTGACACGCCGACCCACTCGGGCCCGAATCCGCCGACCAAGCCCGGCAGTTCCTGGGCGCCGCACTCGATGCGCTCGTAGGTCCAGTCGAGCAGGCCCAGCGCGCGGTAGGCGGCCAAATGCAGTTGCGGGGAGCGGGAATGCGCGATCGGCGAGCCCAGAACGGCCGCCCTCCTGGCTGCGGACGGGCTAGCGGACGCTGTCGAGGACACCGTTTCGCTTAGCCAGCTCGATATTCGCCAGATGCTGCTTGTAGTCCTTGGTGAACAGCGTCGTCCCCTGTTTGTCGATGGTGACGAAGTACAGCCAGTCGCCCGGCTCGGGATGCTCAGCGGCATGCAGCGCATCGACGCCGGGCGAACAGATCGCGGTGGCCGGTAGCCCTTGCGCCACATACGTGTTCCATGGCGTGCGGTCGGCACGGGCGGCGTCGGCGGTGGCCACCTCGCGCCGGTCCAGCGGATAGTTCACGGTCGAGTCGAACTCGAGCAGTTGGTGGTTGTGCAGCCGGTTGTAGATGACTCGGGCCACCTTCGGGAAATCCTGCGGGCTGGCTTCCTGCTGCACCAGCGACGCCACCACCAGGATGTCGTAGGGCGACAGGTTCGTGGACCGGGCGGTGTCCTCCAACCCGGACTGCACGTACTGCGCCGCGCTGGTGCTGATCAGTTTCGCCAGGATGCTCTCGGCCGAGGCTGCCGGATCGACGTCGAAGCTGCCGGGCGCGATGAGGCCCTCGATCCGGCGGTGGTCGATGCCCAGTTCGGTCACCGGCTGAATCGCCCAGGCCGGTACCGACAGCCCGGCGGGCGCGCTCTTCTCCGCCGCCGCACGCAGGTCGGCCACCGCGACGCAACGCTTGTTACCGTCCAGATCCACGCAGCTGGCGCTCGATATCAGAGTCAGAATTCCGGGCGTCACCGCTTGGGTCTTCAAATCCGTGGTGTCGTCGAGTTGCCGGCCTTCCGGAATGACCAGCTTGCCCACCCGGTTGTGCGGATCGGTCAGCCACCCGACGGCCGAAGCCGCGGGGATCTCGGTGCGCATTCGGTAGAAGCCCGGCTGGATGGACGAGATCGCGGAGTTGCCGTGCGACGCGTTAACGAACGAGCGAACGCTGGCGACCACACCCCGCTTATGCAGCGTCTCCCCGACCGCGGTGGTCGAGTCACCGGCTTCGACCTGAATCACGACGTCGCGCTTACCCGCGCCGGCGTAGTCGGCGGGGGCGTCGGGATCCGGCGACGGATGCCACATCTTGAAGCCGACGAAGGCGGCAACCACGACGACGACCAGCAGCGCGATGGCGGCTCCGCCAACGCGGCGCCGCCGCTTACGGCTCTGTTGTGCGCGTCGACGCGCCTTCTGCTCGGCGCGACTCAACCGATGCTTATGCCGGGGGACCTCCTGGGGCTCAGCCCGTTCGCGCCGTGAGCTGTCAACCATCGGCGTTCTCCCGCGCCCCCAAAGCGGATTCGGCCACAGCGCGACGTTGATCGAGCCAGCTCTGCAGGATCGCGACGGCCGCCGCCTGGTCGATCACGGACCGCTGGTCCCTAGTCCGCACGCCCGCCGCGCGCAATGATCGCTGCGCGCTGACGGTGGTCAGCCGCTCGTCCGCGAGCCGCACCGGAACGGGAGCAACGCGGGCGGCCAGCGCGTCCGCGAATTCGATCGCGTCCTGGGCGGCCGGCCCGGTGCGATCGGCCAGGGTCCGTGGTAATCCGACGACGATCTCGACCACCGCCAGTTCGGTGGCGAGTTCGACCAGCCGGCGCAGGTGCTTGCCGGAACGCTCGCGGCGCACCGTCTCGACCGGGGTGGCCAGGATGCCGTCGGGATCGCTGCAGGCCACGCCGATCCGCACGCTGCCCACGTCGACGCCGAGGCTTCGCCCCTGCCGCGGCCCTCGCTGAGGGCCGTGATTGGGATCGCCGGGCCGGTCGGGTAGCCGGTGCTGAGCTGAGGCCACTCAGCCGACCCGCGCTATCGCGGAACGTACCGCTGCGAGCGCGGCGTCAATGCCGGTCGGATCCTTACCCGAGCCCTGCGCCAGGTCGGCCTTACCGCCACCTCGGCCGTCGACGGCCGCCGCAAGCGGTTTGATCAGGTCGTTTGCGCTGATCCCGAGATCTTGGGCGGCTGAATTGGTGGCAACCGCGTACGGAACGGCCGAGCCGTCACCCTCCCCGATGAGCGCGACCACTGCGGGGTCGCTGCCCAGCTTCCCTCGGATCTCGCCGACGAGCGAGCGTAGGTCGCCCGCGGTCACGCCGCCCGACATCCGTTGCGCCACTACGTGGACATTACCGATCCGCTCCGCGGCGGCCGCCGCATCGGCCGCAGCCGCTCGCGCGCCGGCCTGCCGAGCGCGTTCGAGCTCTTTCTCCGCGGCCTTGAGCCGTTCCACCAGATTGGCCACCCGGGCGGGCACCTCTTCGGACGGCACCTTCAGCGACGACGCCAGCCCGGCCATCAGAGCACGCTCCTTGGCCAGGTGCCGGAACGAGTCCAGCCCGACGTAGGCCTCCACCCGGCGCACCCCCGAGCCGATCGACGATTCACCCAGGAGTGTGACCGGACCTATCTGAGCCGAGTTGTGCACATGCGTTCCGCCGCAAAGCTCCAGCGAGAACGGGCCGCCGATCTCGACGACCCGCACTTCATCGGGATAGGCCTCGCCGAACAGCGCCATCGCACCCATCGCTTTGGCCTTGTCGAACTGCTCGATGAACGTGTGCACCTCGAAGTCGGCTTGCACAGCCTCGTTGGTCACTTCTTCAATCTCGGTTCGCTGATCTTCGCTCAGCGGGCCTTGCCAATTGAAGTCGAAGCGTAAGTAGCCCGGACGATTCAGCGATCCGGCCTGAACAGCGTTGGGCCCCAGTACCTGTCGCAGCGCCGCGTGCACCATGTGAGTACCCGAGTGCCCCTGCGTGGCACCCCGGCGCCATCCCGGATCCGCCGACGCGACCACGGTGTCGCCCTCGACGAACTCCCCGGACTCCACGTTAACCCGATGCACCCAAAGAGTTTTGGCGATTTTCTGAACGTCGGTGACGGCGGCCCTGGCGCTGCCGCCCGCACCGGTTCCGCTGACGGTGCCAATGTCGGCGAGCTGGCCGCCCGACTCGGCATAAAGCGGCGTGCGGTCCAGAACGAGTTCCACTCGATCAGCGCCGAGCGCTTCCCCGGCGGAGGCGTGCGCCACCACCGGAACCCGCTTGCCATCGACGAAGATGCCCAGAATCCGCGCCTCAGAAGTCAGCTCGTCGAATCCGGTGAACTCGGTCGGCCCGGCATCGACCAGCTCGCGGTAGGCGGTCAGGTCGGCGTGCGCATGTTTGCGCGATGCGGCGTCGGCCTTGGCCCGCTTACGCTGTTCTGCCATCAGCTCGCGGAAGCCGGCCTCGTCGACCGTCAAGCCCGCCTCGGAAGCCATCTCGAGCGTCAGATCGATCGGGAAGCCATAGGTGTCGTGCAGGGTGAAGGCGTCCGTGCCGGATACCACCGCGGCACCGGACGCTTTTGTCGCACCGGCCACGTCGTCGAAGAGCCGCGATCCCGAGACCAGGGTGCGGTTGAAGGCGGTCTCTTCGGCAACCGCGATCCGCTTGATCCGGTCGAAGTCGCTGATCAGCTCGGGATACGACGGGCCCATCGCGTCGCGCACCGTGGACATCAGCTCGCCGACGATGGGGGTGTCGATGCCGAGTAGCTTGGCCGAGCGGATCACCCGGCGCAGCAGCCGGCGCAGCACGTAACCGCGGCCGTCGTTGCCAGGGCTGACCCCGTCACCGATCAGGATCGCCGCGGTGCGGCTGTGGTCGGCGATGATGCGATACCTCACATCGTCGCTGTGATTGCCGGCGTCGTAGGGGCGCGCGGCGACCTTGGCTACCTCGTCGATCACCGGCCGCAGCAGGTCCGTCTCGTAGACGTTGGCGACACCCTGCAGGATGAACGCGACCCGCTCCACACCCATACCGGTGTCGATGTTCTTCCGCGGCAGCGGCCCGAGTATTTCGAAGTCGTCCTTGGAGGTGCCGTCGCCGCGCTCGTTCTGCATGAAGACGAGGTTCCAGATCTCGATGTACCGGTCCTCGTTGGCCTCGGGGCCGCCCTCGATCCCGAACTCGGGCCCGCGGTCGTAGTAGATCTCCGACGACGGGCCGCACGGCCCGGGGATGCCCATCGACCAGTAGTTATCGGCCATACCGCGGCGCTGGATCCGCTCGATCGGCAAGTCCGCGATCTCCTGCCACAGCTGCGCGGCCTCGTCGTCGTCGAGATACACAGTGGCCCACAATTTTTCCGGATCCAGCCCGTATCCCCCGTCGGCGACGGTGTCGGTCAGCAGTGCCCAGGCCAGTTCGATGGCGCGGCGTTTGAAATAGTCGCCGAACGAGAAGTTGCCGGCCATCTGGAAGAAGGTGTTGTGCCGGGTGGTGATGCCGACCTCGTCGATATCGGGGGTCCGGATGCACTTCTGGATGCTGGTGGCCGTCGAGTATGGCGGCGTGCGTTGCCCCAGGAAGAACGGCACGAACTGAACCATGCCCGCGTTGACGAAAAGCAGGTTGGGGTCGTCGAGGATCACCGATGCGCTGGGCACCTCGGTGTGGCCGGCCTTCACGAAATGATCAAGAAACCGCTTCCTGATCTCGTGTGTCTGCACTCGCTCCGCTTCTTCCTGTTCGCCTTGGTCGCCTTGGCTGATGCGTGATTTGCCCCCGAGGACGGTCCCAGCCTATTCGCCGCACTATAAGAAGACCGCCTCAAGGAAGCGTTTCGACCGCAAAGAGTACTGGCCCGGTGTCATACATCACGCGGCGGCTAACCCTCCAGAAAGCTGAGCCGCACCGTCCGCAGTGGATTGTCCCGGTTCAGGTCGACCAGCACGATGCTTTGCCAGGTGCCGAGCTGGGGATCGCCATTGGCGACCGGCACCGTCACTGACGGCGAGACGATCCCCGGCAACACGTGGTCGGCGCCGTGGCCCGCCGAGCCGTGCGCATGCCGGTAGCGCTCATCGCGCGGCAACAACCGTTCCAGCGTGTCGACCAGGTCGTCGTCGGAGCCCGCGCCGGTCTCGATGATCGCGATCCCGGCCGTCGCGTGCGGAACGAACACGTTGCACAAGCCGCTGCCGTAGGCAAAGCAGAATCTGCGCACCGCATCGGTGATGTCCACGATGCGGCGAGTGGAGGTGTCCACTTGCAGAACGTCGGTATGCACCCGGTCCAGCGTACGGACGCGGACTGACCTCCGCGATCCGCTGGACATCAATCCATTTTTGCGGTCAGCCCGAATTCGGCAAAGGTACGTGAAACCAATTCCTGCAGTTCGTCTTTGGAATTTTCCGCACCCACCGGATATGCCGACATGGTGATGAAGATTTTGTCTTGGACACGACCGAAAAGCAGGTACGGCTGTCCAACCGTGACGTCGACGCGACTCGTGGTGATACCTGGCTCAATCATTCGGATCGAGAGGGAGGCGGCCTCTGTGCCGTCCGGGCGGTTCACCGCGGGGTCAAGGGTGCCGAGGTTCGAACACGTGACCGGTCGGTCGGCGGTAGCGTGCGTCAATCTCGTCGTCCGTCTCGCCAGCCAATTGGGCGTAATCGCGGCAACGGGCAGCGGCGCCGAGAACTCGTCGAGGTTGGCCGCCATATCGCTGAGCGCCTGCTTGATCTTGCCGCGTATCTCCCCCAGGTCGCGCACCGCGTGGGTCGGATCGATTGTGACGCGGGACCTCACCAACGCATTCGCACGCGAGTCGTCCTCGGTGCGCACGCTTATCGGAAACGAGAGCGTGATCGTGCCGTCATCAGCAACCCGCCCCATCCGCACCGCGAGTCTGGATGCGAACCCGGCGAAGAGGGAGTTACTCGTTCCACCAAGGCTTTCGGCGCGGGCATCCCATTCCGCCACATCGACGTGTGCCGTCAGGGCGGGCAGCACAAAGGGCTGATCGTCGCCGCGCGGTGGGAAACTCGGCGCCCCCACGGTCGACGCGGCAAGGTCGTGCCGATGCTGGCGCGCCAGTCGAACGATGGCAGCCAACGCCCGCCCGATGGCGGGCACCTCCGCGACGGTGCCCCGGGCGTCCTGCAGAGTGGCGCGGATGAGTGTGCGTGCGCCGGGCGGTGGATAGCCCAGGTCGCGCCTCCTGCCCTCGGCAGCGTCGGCGATGGCCAGACACAGTCCGCCACCGTCGCTGACACCGTGGGATGCCACCAGGCTTACCGCGGAGCCCCCATCGTCGAGCGCGACGACACCGAGGTGCCAACTCGGTCCGAACTCGGGATCAATCGCGACGTTTGCCCGCTCGTCGGCCCATTCGCTGACGGCGGCGCGCGGCCTCGCAGCCGCGGCGAGGTCGATGCCGTCCGGGTCCTTCGGGCCGGTATCCAGCACCCACCGATCACGCGCGAAAGGCAATGGCGAAGTCTCGATCCTGCGCCCAAGCAACCCATACCCAAGATTGCGATGAAACCGGCGTAACGCATCAACGTCTATGGCGCGGTCGTAAATCCAGGTGGCCTGAATGAGCGTTCCATAGCCAAGCGCCCGCAGACCGAGTAGTGGCACCTGATCCATATAGGCGAGGCGGTTGTCCACGCAGGCATTCTCCCCCAGACAACATGGTCCGTTCCGCGAAATTGCCCATTGCCACGGCCTGCGCGTCGGAGGAAGGTTGGAGAAGGTTGGAGATTGACCGGTGGCGCCACCGGGGCGCTGCCCGACACAGCAGGGGGCGACCGTGTACGCACGCTCTACCACCATTCAGGCGCAACCCTTATCGGTCGACATCGGAATTGCGCACGTCCGCGATATCGTCATGCCCGCACTGCAAGAAATTGACGGCTGCATCGGACTGTCGCTGCTCGTGGACCGCCAATCGGGCGGCTGCATCGCCACCAGCGCTTGGGAAACCATCCAGGCGATGCGCGCCAGCGCCGGACGGGTCGCACCCATCCGTGATCGCACCGCGTTGATGTTCGACGGCAGCGCGCGAGTCGAAGAGTGGGACATTCCGCTTATGCACCGCGACCACAACTCACGCGAAGGGGCCTGCGTGCGGGCCACCTGGCTCAAGGTGGTGCCGGATCAGCTCAGCCGATCGCTGGAGTTCTACCGGACGGCGGTGTTTCCAGAGATGGAGAATCTCGAAGGGTTCTGCAGCGCCAGCCTGATGATCGATCACCCCGCGTACCGCCGGGCGGTGTCGTGCTCGACGTTCGACAGCATGGCCGCGATGGCCCGAAACCGAGACCAGGCGACCGAGCTGCGCAGCAGGCGGGTCCGCGATTTGGGCGCCGAGATCATCGACGTGGCCGAATTCGAGCTGGCGATCGCGCACTTGAGGGTGCCCGAACAGGTCTGAACCGCGCGTTCCGGTTGCCGACTAGTTGCAAAGAGGAAAGTCAGGAATTCAGCTAACGTTCATCTATGAACGTCGGTCCTCGGACCTGGTTGACGGCATGCGCGTTGCTGCTGTGCGCCGCCGCGCCGCTCACCGCCGCGCCGGCATCGGCAGAGCCCATCGATGACGCGTTCGTCGCGGCTCTTGCGAAGGACGGCATCGCCATTGGGGACCGCGACTCCGAGATTGCGATGGGCCATACGATGTGCGCCGAATTCGATGAAAACGCAAAATCGAGCGTTCTGGCGATGAAGCTGCGCAAGGACACCGGTCTCTCACTGAAGCAATCGAGCTTCTTCGTCGGCGTTTCCGTGTCCGCCTATTGCCCGCAGTACAAGGGACAAACCGACGATTCACTGAGGTGGATGAACCCGATACCCCCGCTTATGTGAGCGGCTTTCCGAAGTCGTGGCACGTGATGCCAATGTTAAAGAAGTTGTTCGAACACAGGCCGCGCATAGCATTTTCGCGATCTAGTCACGTTTGAGCCTGCCGTCGGTTGGCTATGCCGATTAAGCGCGGTTTGGCCCCACCCCAATTTGGGCCACCGCTCCATTCGACACGGAAAAGATAGAGGAGCCATTGTGAAATTCGGTATGAAGACCACTGCAAAGACGGCCATTGGCGCCGCGGGAATAGCCGCGGTGAGCGTATTCGCAGCGGCAACCGCTTCGGCGGCGGGACCGAACATTCAGGGATTCGGTGCCAGTGAATCGCTAAACGACGGCCCGATGGTCACCTCTTACACGGTGAGCAACCTGCAGGCCAGCAGCCTGACGATTCCCGGCTTCACCCCCAAAGGAACGCTCTACCAGGCAGACATCACCGCCAGGTCGGACAGCGGAATCGTCACTCCCATGGTGCGGGACTTCAGCGCCCGTGGGCCCAACGGTCAGACCTACAAGCTGATCGACAAGGTTGAGGTGCCGAATGGTCTTAACCCAGCGCCAATTCCGCAGGGCAGCGAATCGACGGGCACCCTGTACTTCGACGTGACCGGCGCGCCGCCGAATGGCGTCGTGTACAACGACGGACTGCAAGACATTCTGATGTGGACGTCAAACGTGCCGTCGGCTCCGGCGCCTGGTGCACCGGCGTAAGCCCGGCACCGAGCGCAAGTCCGGCACCGGGTGCGCTTCCCGCCCCGGCGACGCACACCTAAATCCTGCCGCAGCCCTGTTGCGCATACCTCCCCGGTGCCACGCCCAGTGGCGCGGGGAGGTATCCGCATCCCGAGAAATGCTGAGCGCTTTCCCCAACGTGTGAAAGGACTTCAATGAAACGAGCAATCGTTGGGCTGGCGGCGGCTGTGCTGGCAGCCGGCGGTTTAGGTCTTCCGGGTCCTGCGCCGCAAGACTTCTGGTGCCCGGGGCAACCCATACCGAACGGTGCCCTGTGGAACATGGCGACCTGCCATACCTACCACTTTGAGGCTGGGGCCAACGGCACGCAGATTGCCGTTCAAGGACCGCCACCCGCCTGCGGGCCGTACCCCTGCTGAGGCCCTGGCGATCTACCGCCCGCGTTGGTTGCGGATGATCGCGCGTAGGCGATCCAACCGTTGCGCGATTTGACGTTCCGCGCCGTGGTCGGTGGGCCGGTAGTAGTCCACGCCCACCAGCTCGTCCGGTGGATATTGTTGGGCGACAACGCCGTCGGGGTCGTCGTGGGCGTATTTGTAACCCTGCGCGTTGCCCAGCGCCGCCGCGCCCGAGTAGTGCCCGTCGCGTAGTTGGGGCGGTACCAGACCGGCCTTGCCTGCCTTGATGTCGGCCATGGCCGCACCCAGCGCGGTGGTAACCGCGTTCGACTTCGGCGCGGTGGCCAGGTGGACGGTGGCGTGCGCCAGTGTGAGCTGGGCCTCGGGCATGCCGATCAACGCCACCGTCTGCGCGGCGGCAACCGCCACCTGCAGCGCGGTCGGGTCGGCCATGCCGATGTCTTCGCTGGCCAGGATCATCAGCCGCCGCGCGACGAACCTCGGATCCTCCCCGGCGACAAGCATGCGGGCCAGATAATGCAGCGCGGCGTCGACGTCGGAACCACGCACCGACTTGATGAAGGCGCTGATCACGTCGTAGTGCTGGTCGCCATCGCGGTCGTAGCGCACGGCGGCCCGGTCCAGGGACTGCTCGACGGCCGCGACCGTCAGCTCACCGCCGGGCTCCTGCACACTCTCAGCTGCGACCTCCAGCGCCGTCAGCGCGCGGCGGGCGTCGCCGGCCGCCAATTGCACCACCAGGTCGACCGCCTCGGGCTGCACCGCGACCCGGCCAGCCAGGCCGCGGGGATCGTCGATCGCGCGCTGCACCAGGGTACGAATGTCGTCGGCCGTCAACGGGCGTAACTGCAGGATCAGTGATCGCGACAGCAGCGGCGCGACCACCGAAAACGACGGGTTCTCGGTGGTGGCGGCCACCAGCAGGACCACCCGGTTCTCCACCGCGGACAGCAGCGCGTCCTGCTGGGTCTTGGAGAATCGGTGCACTTCGTCGATGAACAGGACCGTCTGTTCGCCACCGATGAGCGCCCGCCTTGCGTCATCGATCACCGCCCGAACGTCTTTGACGCCGGCCGACAACGCCGACAGCGCCTGGAAACGGCGGCCGGTGGCCTGGGAAATCAGCGCCGCCAGCGTGGTCTTACCGCTCCCCGGCGGCCCGTACAGGATGGTCGAGGCCACGCCCGAGCCCTCGACCAGGCGGCGCAACGGCGATCCGTGCGCCAGCAAGTGGCCCTGGCCGACCACCTCGTCCACCGACGCCGGACGCATCCGCACCGCCAGCGGCGCACCGGCCGACACGCCCAAATCAGCGTTCGTCGTCTGTGGCGCACCGGGCAGGTCAAACAGGCCGTCGGGCACGGCTTTAGGCATACCATGTCGCCGGATTAGGACTGAGCCGAACGCAATCCTCGCTCCCGCGCCCCATCTTTGCTAAGTTCCGGTTTGCTACGTTTTCCGTGGTTTCCGTGCACCGCCCCGAAGCAAGCCCTACAGCGAGGACGGCATGAGCCAGCCCCCCGAATACCCAGGCAACCCGGCGGACCCCCAATGGGGCAACCAGAACCCTCCCGGCTACCCGCCAGCGCCCAACTACGGCGCGCCGCCACCGCCGCCCGGGTACGGCCCACCGCCGGGCGGCTATAACCCTCCTGGCCCTCCTGGACCTCCGCCACCGGGCTATTACCCGCAGGGCGGCCCTCCCCCACCTCCGCCCGGCTACCCGCCACAGCCGGGCTACCCACCGCAGCCCGGCTATCCGCCCTACCCGCCACAGCCCGGGTACCCCCCGCAACCCGGCTACGGCGGCCCGCCGGGTGGCCCGAGCGCGCCGCAGTTCAACATCGGCGAAGCGGTCACCTGGGCCTGGAACAAGTTCACCCAGAACGCCGTAGCGCTCGTCGTCCCGGTCCTGGGCTACGTCGTGCTGCTGAGCATCCTCGGCGTTGTCGCCGGCTGGGTGCCCTTCGTGCTCGGCGACACCACACCCTCCACGTACACCGATAGCAACGGCCTCACCACCGAAACCGTGAACGTGCAGCTCGGCGCCGCGTCGATCGCCGTAATGGTGATCGGTTACGTGCTGCTGTTCATCGCGGGGATCTTCATGCACGCCGGACTGCTGTCCGGGTGCCTGGACATCGCCGATGGAAAACCAGTGACCATCGGAACGTTCTTCAAGCCACGCAATCTCGGTGCGGTGTTCCTCACCGCGCTGCTGGTCGGGGTCGGCGTCGCGATTGGAACGATCGCGTGCGTCATTCCCGGCATCATCTTCGGCTTCCTCGCCCAGTTCGCGATCCCGTATGTCGTCGACCGATCGCTTTCGCCCGTCGATTCGGTGAAAGCCAGCATCGCGGCCACCCGGTCGAACATCGGCGGCAGCCTGCTGTCGTGGCTGGTGCAGTACGTGGTGGTGCTGATTGGCGAAGTGCTGTGCGGGGTGGGCCTGATCGCCGCCCTCCCGATCGCCCTGTTGATCCAGGTCTACACCTATCGCAAGCTTTCCGGCGGCCAGGTCGTTGGCCCGGTTCAGCCGGGATACCAACCAGGACCTCAGCCCGCATAAACAGCCCGCATAACCCACCTTTTATTGACACGGCCGTAACGCGTCGCAGACGCGGTGCGCTGCGGCGCGCTGGCCCTTGTGATGAGATCAGCGGTTATGAGCATCAAAGTTGCGCTGGAGCATCGCACCAGCTACACCTTTGACCGCCTGGTACAGGTTTACCCGCACATCGTGCGGCTGCGACCGGCCCCGCACTCCCGTACACCCATCGAGGCGTACTCGTTGCGCATCGACCCGGCCGACCACTTCATCAACTGGCAACAGGATGCGCTTGGCAATTTTCTTGCCCGGCTGGTATTTCCGAGCCCGATGCGCCAACTGACCATCACCGTCGGGCTCATCGCCGACCTGAAGGTGATCAACCCGTTCGACTTTTTCATCGAAGACTGGGCCGAAACGTGGCCGGGCGCGCCGGGCCTCACCTACCCGAAGGACGTGGCTGACGACCTGAAGCCGTACCTGCGGCCCGTCGACGAAGCCGGCGAGGGGTCGGGCCCCGGCGACCTCGTGCAGGCATGGGTACGCAACTTCTCGGTCCCGGCCGGCACCCGCACCATTGACTTCCTGGTCGCGATCAACCACGCCGTCAACGCCGACGTCGGCTACAGCCTGCGGATGGAACCCGGCGTCCAGACACCGGATTTCACGCTGCGCAGCGGCATCGGCTCGTGCCGCGACTCGGCGTGGCTGCTGGTGTCGATCCTGCGCCAGTTGGGCCTGGCCGCCCGGTTCGTGTCCGGCTACCTGGTACAGCTGGCATCCGACATCGAGGCGCTGGACGGGCCGTCGGGCCCGACCGCTGACTTCACCGACCTGCACGCGTGGACCGAGGTCTACATCCCCGGGGCCGGCTGGATCGGGCTGGACCCGACATCGGGGCTGTTCGCCAGCGAGGGCCACATCCCGCTGGCGGCCACGCCGAACCCCGCGTCCGCCGCGCCCATCACCGGCGGCACCGCGGTCTGCAACACCACCCTCGAGTTTTCCAACACGGTCACCCGGGTCCACGAAGACCCACGCGTCACGCTGCCCTATACCGACAAAGCATGGCAGACGATCTGCGCCGTCGGCGAGCGCGTCGACGAACAGCTGGCGGCCGCCGACGTCCGGCTGACCGTCGGCGGCGAGCCGACGTTCGTGTCGGTGGACAACCAAGTTGACCCGGAGTGGACGACGGCCGCTGACGGCCCCCATAAACGCCAGCGGGCATCCGATCTGGCTGCTCGGCTGAAGGCGGTATGGGCCCCGCAAGGGCTTGTCCACCGCGGGCAGGGCAGGTGGTACCCGGGAGAACCGTTGCCACGCTGGCAGATTGGGCTGTACTGGCGCACCGACGGGCTACCGCTGTGGACAGACGACGCGCTACTGGCCGACCCTTGGGGTGACTCCCCCGCCGTCCCCGCGGAGGACGACGCGGCCTACCGGGTGCTCGCCGAGGTCACCGAGGGACTGGGGCTGCCACTGTCTCAGGTGCGGCCGGCGTACGAGGACCCGCTGTCCCGGCTGGCGGCCACCGTCCGGCTGCCCGAGGGCGACCCCGTGGCGTCCGGCGACGACCTCGCTCCCCAAACCGGCAAAGACACCGCCGCGGGCCGCGCCGCGCTGTTCGCGCGGCTAAACGAATCCACCACGTCCCCGGCGGCATACGTGCTGCCGCTGCACCGCCGCGACGATGATCTTGGCTGGGCCAGCGCGGACTGGCGACTGCGCCGCGGTCACATCGCGCTGCTCGAGGGGGATTCGCCCGCAGGCCTACGGCTGCCGCTGGATTCGATCAGCTGGGAGCCGCCGCGACCGTCGCACGACGTCGATCCCACCACGGTGGAAGACCCCTTACCGGAGCAGCCCGAGGCCGAGGACGCGGTGCTCGACGACGACGAGACAGCGCCGACGACCGCAATGGTCGCCGAGGTTCGGGACGGCCTGCTGTACATCTTCTTGCCGCCCACCGAGGCCCTTGAGCACTTCGTCGATCTCATCGGACGACTCGAAAGCGCGGCGGCCAAGGCCCAGTGCCAGGTGGTGATCGAGGGGTACGGCCCCCCGCCGGACCCACGGCTGCAGTCCACGACGATCACGCCGGACCCCGGCGTCATCGAGGTCAACGTCGCACCCACCGCCAGTTTCGCCGAGCAAACGCAACTGCTCGAAACCCTTTACGCACAGGCCCGGTTGGCCCGCCTTTCGACGGAGTCGTTCGACATCGACGGCACCCACGGCGGCACCGGTGGCGGCAACCACATCACGCTCGGCGGCGCCAAACCGGCGGACTCACCACTGCTGCGCCGACCGGACCTGTTGGTCTCGTTGCTGACCTACTGGCAGCGACACCCGTCGCTGTCCTACCTGTTCGCCGGCAGATTTGTCGGCACCACGTCGCAGGCGCCGCGGGTTGACGAGGGCCGCCCCGAGGCGCTCTACGAACTCGAGATCGCGTTTGCCGAGATCGCGCGCCTGAGTTCGTCTTCCAAGAAGGGGTCGTCCAAGCGTGGCGCCCCGCCGCCCTGGGTGACCGACCGCGCGCTGCGGCACCTGCTGACCGATATCACCGGCAACACCCACCGCGCCGAGTTCTGCATCGACAAGCTCTACAGCCCCGACGGCCCGCGCGGCAGGCTCGGTCTGTTGGAGCTGCGCGGCTTCGAAATGCCGCCGCATCTACGGATGGCGATGGTGCAGTCGCTGCTGGTGCGCTCCCTGGTGGCGTGGTTCTGGGATGAACCCCTGCGAGCCCCACTGATTCGACACGGCGAGAACCTGCACGGGCGATACCTGTTGCCACACTTCGTGATCCAGGACATCGCCGACGTGGCGGCCGATCTGCGCGCACATGGCATCGCCTTCGAGACCAGCTGGCTCGATCCGTTCACCGAATTCCGCTTTCCGCGGATCGGCACCGCGGTGTTCGACGGCGTGGAGATCGAGCTGCGTGGGGCGATCGAGCCGTGGAACACGCTCGGCGAGGAATCCACCGCAACCGGCACCGCCCGCTACGTCGACTCCTCGGTCGAGCGCATCCAGATCCGCCTCATCGGCGCTGACCGACAGCGCTATCTGGTGACGTGCAACGGCTACCCGGTGCCGTTGCTGGCTACCGACAATGCCGACATCCACGTCGGTGGCGTTCGGTACAAGGCATGGCAGCCGCCCAGCGCGCTGCACCCGACCATCACCACCGACGTCCCGCTCCAGTTCGAGCTGATCGACCTCACCAGCGGAACCTCCCGCGGCGGGTGCACGTACCACGTCGCGCATCCGGGTGGCATGGCCTACGACGAGCCGCCCGTTAACGCCGTGACCGCCGAGTCACGCCGCGCCCGCCGCTTCGAGGCAACTGGTTTCACCGCAGGCGAGGTCGATCTATCCGACCTGCGCGAGAAGCAAGCCAGGATCCTGACCGACATCGGCGCGCCGGGCATCCTCGACCTGCGACGCGTGCGTACCGTGCAGCATTGATGGCCTCCCCCTATATGACACTCGGCATGAATGAATCGGCTGGACCGCCTGGCTTGGCCGGCCCTCCCTCCACCGGCACCGAGCGGTACGACGCCGATCGCCTGCTGGCCGGGTACCAGGCCGCACGCAGCCAGGAAACGCTGTTCGACCTGCGCCCCGGCGGCTCAAGGGGCCCGGGGATCGGCTACGACGAATTCTTCGACCCCGCGGGGAACGTGCGCCCGGCCTGGGCCGAGCTGGCCGACGCGGTCGCCGAGCGCGGCAGAGCCGGGCTGAATCGGCTTCGCTCGGTGGTCAACAGCCTGATCGACAACGACGGCATCACGTACACCGAAGTCGCTGCCGACCGCGAGGGGCCCGCCGGCCCATCCAAGCTCCAGGGTCTGGAACCGCGACCCTGGAACCTGGACACTCTGCCGATCGTGGTTTCGGCGCCCGATTGGGAAGTGCTGGAGGCCGGCCTGGTACAGCGGTCCCGCATGCTCGATGCCGTACTCGCGGATCTGTACGGGCCGCGCAGCTTGCTCACCGAAGGCATCCTTCCGCCGGAACTGGTCTTCGCCCATCCCGGCTACCTGCGTCCCGCCACCGGAATCGAAGTGCCCGGGCACCACCAACTTTTCATGCACGCCTGCGACGTCAGCCGGCGACCGGACGGCAGCTTTGCGGTAAACGCCGACTGGACCCAGGCACCCTCGGGCGCCGGCTACGCGCTGGCCGACCGGCGCGTCATCGCGCACTCGATTCCCGACCTCTACGAGAGGATCGCGCCGCGACCGACAACGCCGTTCGCGCAGGCGCTGCGGCTGGCGCTGATCGACGCGGCGCCCGACATCGCCCAGGACCCGATGGTGGTGGTGCTCACTCCGGGCATTTACTCGGAGACCGCTTTCGATCAGGCGTATCTGGCCTCGCTGCTGGGTTTCCCGTTGGTGGAAAGCGCGGATTTGGTTGTGCGCGACGGCAAGCTGTGGATGCGGTCGCTGGGCACGTTGAAGCGCGTTGACGTCGTCCTACGCCGCGTCGACGCGGAGTACGTGGACCCGCTGGACCTGCGCGCCGACTCCAGGCTCGGTGTGGTCGGTTTGGTTGAGGCGCAACGCCGTGGGACCGTCACGGTGGTCAATACGCTGGGCAGCGGCATCCTGGAAAGTCCGGGGCTGCTGCGTTTCCTGCCCGAGATAGCCGAGCGGTTACTCGGCGAAGCCCCCCTGCTGGATACCGCGCCGGTCTACTGGGGAGGCATCGCCAGCGAACGTTCACACCTGCTGGCGAATCTCTCGTCACTGTTGATCAAGTCCACCGTCGGCAAGGAAACCCTTGTCGGACCGACACTTTCGATTGCACAACTGGCCGATCTCGCCGCGCAGATCGAAACCATGCCGTGGCAGTGGGTCGGCCAGGAACTGCCGCAGTTCTCGTCGGCGCCCACCGACCACACCGGCGTGTTGTCGTCGGCCGGCGTCGGCATGCGACTATTCACGGTCGCCCAACGCGGCGGCTACGCACCGATGATCGGCGGCATCGGCCACGTGCTGGCGCCTGGGCCGGCCGCATATACATTGAAAACTGTTGCGGCAAAAGATATCTGGGTTCGTCCAACAGAGCGCGCACGGGCCGAGGCGGTGACGCTGCCCGCGGTGGAGCCGCTACTTGAGCCACCCATTAGGCAACCGGCGAAGACCGGCGCCGGCACCTGGGGAGTCAGCTCGCCGCGCGTGCTGTCCGACCTGTTCTGGATGGGACGCTACGGGGAGCGCGCAGAGGCCATGGCCCGGTTGCTGATGGTCGCCCGCGACCGTTTCCACGTCTACCGGCATCACCAGGACACCGCGGAAAGCGAGTGTGTGCCGGTGCTGATGGCCGCGCTGGGGCAGATCACCGGGACCGTCAGCGAAGCGGATATCGACAGCGCCGAGATGATCGCCGTCGTCCCGTCGACGCTCTGGTCGCTGACTGTGGACCCAAATCAACCGGGATCCCTTGTTCAATCAGTGGAAGGGCTGGGGCTGGCCGCCAGGGCGGTGCGCGACCAGTTATCCAACGACACCTGGATGGTGCTGGCCGGCGTGGAACGCGCGGTTGCCCAAAGCCCAGACCCGCCGGATTCGCTCGCGGTGGCCGACAGCCTGCTCGCGGCTGCGCATTCGCAGTCGTTGGCCGGCATGCTCACGCTGTCCGGGGTGGCCGCCGAGTCGATGGTGCAGGACGTCGGTTGGACGATGATGGACATCGGCAAGCGGATCGAGCGCAGCATGTGGCTGACCGCGTTGCTGCGGGCCACGCTGACCACCGTCCGCAGCATCGCCGCCGAGCAGACCGTCATCGAGTCGACATTGGTGGCGTGCGAGTCGGCGGTCATCTACCGGCGCCGCACGGTGGGCAACGTCAGTGTTGCCGCGGTGACCGAGCTGATGCTCTACGACACGCAAAACCCACGGTCGTTGCTGTACCAGCTGGAGCGGCTGCGCACCCACCTCAAGAGCCTGCCGAGCTCGTCGGGATCGTCACGTCCGGAGCGGATGGTGGACGAGATCAGCACCCGCCTGCGCCGGTCGATTCCCGCCGAACTGGAAGCGTTCAAAGCCAACGGGCGCCGCGCCGAGCTCGACGAACTGCTCACTGCCATCCATGACGAGCTGCGCGATCTGGCCGAGGTCATCACCGAAACGCAGTTGGCGTTGCCCGGCGACATGCAGCCGCTGTGGGGCCCCGACGAACGCCGGGTGGTGCCGTAGGCCGCGCTATGCGCCGACGGCCGCGGGCCCGCTAGATTCCGAGGTCACCTCGCCGATGACGGTGTGGATGAATTGCATCTTCTCCAGGACCGCGGCCGGCAGCACGAAGGGATACAGGTCGTCGTGTCCCATCGACCGGTTCACCATGTTCAGCGACCACGACAATGGCAGCCACAACTCGATGATGTTGGGAAAAGCGCTGGGCCCCAGGGCCGGACGGTCGAAGGTCGCCGTAGCCGGTGCCAGACCACACCAGGCCGAGGTATCCAGGGTGTCGCGGATATGCAGGTAGTGGGCGAACGTCTCGGCCCAGTCCTCGGCGGGGTGCATGGTCGCATACGACGACACGAATTGTTTCTTCCAACCCCTGGGGGCGCCCTGGCTGTAGTGCCGGTCCAGCGCCTCCTGATAGTCGGCGTCCGGGTCGCCGAACAACTCGTTGAACCGCGCCAGGTGCTCGCTTGACGGGGTGATCAAACGGTAGAAGTAGTAGTGCCCGACCTCGTGGCGGAAGTGCCCGAGCAGGGTTCGGTACGGCTCGTCCATCTCGACCCGAAGCTGCTCGCGGTGGACGTCGTCGCCCTCGGCCAGATCCAGTGTGATGACGCCGTTTTCGTGCCCGGTGATCACTTTCTCGTGCCCGCTGGACAGCAGGCGGAAGGCCAGTCCGTAGTCAGGGTCCTGGTCGCGTCCGACGATCGGCAGCTTGAGTTCGTGTAACTCGGCGACCAGCCGCCGCTTGGCCGCCTCGGCCCGGGCGAATTCGGCCAAGCCGACCGTGTCGCCATCGTTGGGCCGCTCCAGAGTCAGCGCGCACGATGCGCACAGTGCGCCGGGCCGGCCGACGGGCACCAACCAATTGCATTCAGCGACATGGAGATTGGAGCACAGCTGATAGTCTGCGGCGGCGACGGCGCCGGCATGGTCGCCTTCGTTGCCTTTGGCGATCACCAGCAGCGCCAGTTGCTCAAGAGAAAAGCCGAGCGCGCTGCCGCAGGACAGGCACTCCGAGTTCTCAAACGTCAGGCGCTGACCGCAGTTGGGACAGTGAAAGTCACGCATCCAACACATCGCCTTCGAACGGCGCCACGTCGACGGCGACCTTGATGACGCTCTTCTCCGAGTTGGTGTAGATGATGCCGCGCAGCGGCGGCACATCCGCGTAGTCGCGGCCGCGCCCGACGATGATGTAGCGCTGATCGACCATCTGGTCATTGGTGGGATCAAGTCCCAGCCACTCGAACTGGCCGGGCTGCTGCGGAGTCCATACCGCGGCCCAGGCGTGGGTGGCGTCGATGCCGATCATCCGATCCTTTCCGGGGGGCGGGTCGGTGGCCAGATAGCCGGACACATAACTGGCGGCCAGACCGTTGGCGCGCAAGCAAGCGATCGCAAGCCTGGCAAAGTCTTGGCATACCCCTTCCCGGGCCGCCAGAACCTCGTTGACCCCGGTGGAAATCGTTGTCGACCCCGACCGGTAGGTGAAGTCGGCGTAGATCCGTGTCGTCAGATCCCGCAGCACCTCGATCAGCGGGCGCTCGGGCACGAAGCTGGGTGCCGCGTACTCGCGCACTTCGTCGGTGATCTCCGGTGGATTCAAGTCCAAGGTGAAGTCGACCGCCAGCGCTCCCCTGAGCCCGGCGGGCCGGGCCGCCTCCCACGGTTCGCGCGCCGGCCCACTCGTGTACCGCTCCGGGGGCGCCGGATACACGTCGACGATCGAGTCGCTGGTGATCGTCAGGGCGCGGTGCGGCTCGGTCAGGTGGAAATACGAGCTGATGTTGCCGTAGGCGTCGACGCTGGTAGAGCTGTCCGAGGGGGCCGGATCGATATCCAGCCGATGCGCGAGGCAACGCTGCCGCAGCGAGTCCCGGGGGGTGAGAAAACCGCGGCCGTAGGAGCTGGTCACGATGTCGGAGTACCGATACTCGGTCCGATGGGTGACCCGAAACGGCGGCCGAGCCGAGCTCGGAAAGACTCTCTGACAAACGACACCTCCTGACGCTGATCTCATCACACAGTCGCCCGCAGCGCGGGTCCGGAGCACAATCGAGGTGTGGCCACCTGGATCGACGTCGCCCGCATCGTCGATAGGCTGCCGCTGTCCGCGGAGCAGGCACCCCATGACTGGCGGGTGGGGAAGAAGTTGATGGCGTGGGAGCGCCCGCTGCGCCCGGCGGACCGTGCGGCGCTGGCCGCCGAAGGTTTGGAGCCACCCGACGGGGACATTCTCGGAGTCCGGGTGGCCGATGAGGGCGTGAAGTTCGCATTGGTTGCCGACGAGCCGGAGGTGTACTTCACCACACCGCATTTCGACGGCTATCCCGCGGTGATGGTCAAGCTGGCCGAGATCGACGCCGCCGACCTCGAAGAGTTAATTACCGAAGCGTGGCTGACGCAAGCGCCCAAGAAGCTGGTGCAGGAGTACTTGGCATCAACGGAGCCGAAGGTCGATGACCCGTTGTAGGTCATCGATGCAGACCTGGACGGCGTCGGCGAGCACCACCTCGCGCCGGTCGCGGGCAACCGAATGCAGTTCCTTGGCCAGCATCCGCGCGGCGGCGACGTGCTGGACTGCCGCGATGGGTTCTGTTTCGGCGAGGCCGGTAGCAGCCACGAGCTCGGCGAGTACCGCCGGCACGGTCGGGGGCAGCCAATTGCATCCGTCCAGGGCCGGCGCGACAACACGAGCCAGTTGGAGCACCGAGACGGCGAGCAACGCCAGGTGCAGGGCCTGATGATCGGCGGCCCGGACAGCGCCGCGCAGGCCCCATCGCCGCGGTGAAATCCGTACCACCTGGCGGGCCGTAGCGCGTGCCTGGATCAGCGCACCGACCTGTTCGTGCACCCGATCCACGGCCGGCAAGGGCCAGTCGGGCGCGGGTTCCCTGCGTCCGGCGGCGAAATCCGCCGTCCGAGACAGCACACCGTCCAGCACCTCGAGCACGCCGACGCGCGCCCTGCGCAGCAGCCTTAACGGGTCGGCGGGGAACAGCAGGGCCGCGAAAATGATGGCCAGGCATCCGCCGATCAGGGCGTCGGCGATGCGTTCGTAGCCGATACCGCTGCGATACAACGCCACCACCAGGATCGAGGACACGACCGTCTGGTTGACGAACATCATTCCTTGGCCGACGTAGCCCTGCCCGATCAGGACCGCGGCACTCAGCGCGATCAGCACGGTGAGAGCGATGGCGACGGCCCCGGTGCCGAGCAGCCCCACCATCGCGCTGCCGATCCCGATCCCCAGGGTCACGCCGATCATCATCTGGACGGCGCGCTGCGCGCGTAACACGTTGCTGATCGACAAGCACACCGCCGCGGCGATCGGCGCAAAGAACGGCTGCGGGTGGGCGAGAACGTCGTTGGCGATATACCAGGCCAGGCCCGAGGCGACCGTGGTCTGCAGGACCGGGAACCACATGCCCTTGAGCCGCTGGATGCCTGCCAGCAAGGCAGCGCCCGCCCCACTCAGCACGCGCGGCATCCCCAGGCGAACTAGGCGGGCTGCAACTCGAACACCGGAATCACCCGGCTGGTCTTGGCCTGATACTCCGCGAAGCCGGGCGCCGCGCGCGGTGATTTTCGGCCACAGTTCGTCGCGCTCCGCGGGCGGCAGTTCACGCGCGGTGGCATCGAATGACTCCGTACCGACCTCGATATGCGCTTGTGGTTTGGCCCGCAGATTGTGTACCCAGGCCGGATTGATCGGCGCGCCGGCATAGGAGCCGATGATGAACAGCTTGCCGTCGATGCGGAAGTAGGCCAGCGGCGATACCCGCTGCTGGCCCGACTTGGCGCCCGTCGTGGTGAGCAGCAACAAGTCGGCATTTTCAAATGGGCCAGTGCCCTTGCCGCCGTTGGTCCGGAATTCGTCGATGAGATTCTGGTTGAAAGTCTGCAGGGCTGCTACGTCAGGAGTCTGTTCGGTCATGCTTGGTGAACCTCCTTGGGTTTGGCGTCTATTCCGGACTCCTTGCGCTGCTGGGCGGTGATGGGCGCCGGCGCGTCGGTGAGCGGGTCGACGCCGCCGCCGGTCTTCGGGAACGCGATCACCTCGCGGATCGAGTCCACTCCGGACAGCAGCGCGTTGATCCGGTCCCAGCCGAATGCGATCCCGCCGTGTGGTGGGGCGCCAAAAGTGAACGCCTCCAACAGGAATCCGAACTTCTCTTCCGCTTCGTCCTTGGCGATACCCATCACCGCGAACACCCGCTCCTGGATGTCGCGGCGGTGGATACGAATCGAGCCACCGCCGATTTCGTTGCCGTTGCAGACGATGTCGTACGCGTCGGCCAGCACGCCACCGGGATCGCTGTCCACGGCATCTGCATACTCGGGCTTGGGCGAAGTGAACGCATGATGCACCGCGGTCCACGCCCCGGAGCCGACCGCAACGTCACCGGCGGCGGTGGCGTCGTCGGCGGGCTCGAACAGCGGCGGGTCGACCACCCAGACGAACGCCCAGGCAGCGGGGTCGATGAGGTCGAGTCGGCTGGCGATTTCGCCGCGGGCCGCGCCCAGCAGCGCCCGCGACGGCTTGGCTGGGCCGGCGGAGAAGAAGATGCAGTCCCCGGGCTTGGCACCGACGTGCGCGGCGAGGCCGTCGCGTTCGGCATCGGTCAGGTTCTTGGCCACCGGTCCGCCCAGCGTGCCGTCGTCGGCGACCAGCACGTAGGCCAGGCCGCGGTGGCCGCGTTGTTTGGCCCATTCCTGCCAGCCGTCCAGCGTGCGGCGTGGCTGCGACGCCCCGCCGGGCATCACCACCGCCCCCACGTAGGGCGCCTGGAAGACGCGGAATGTGGTGTCTTTGAAGAACTCTGTGCACTCGACGAGCTCCAGCCCGAATCGCATGTCGGGCTTGTCGGAGCCGAACCGCCGCATGGCGTCCGCGTAGGTGATCCGCGGTATCGGCGTCGGAACCTGGTAGCCGATCAGCGCCCACAGCGCGGTCAGGATCTGCTCGGAGACGGCGATGATGTCTTCGGCGTCGACGAAGCTCATCTCCATGTCGAGCTGGGTGAATTCGGGCTGCCGGTCGGCGCGGAAATCTTCGTCGCGATAGCAGCGGGCGATCTGGTAGTAACGCTCCATCCCGGCCACCATCAGTAACTGCTTGAACAGCTGCGGGCTCTGCGGCAGGGCGTAGAACGACCCCGGCCGGAGCCGGGCCGGCACCAGGAAGTCGCGCGCGCCTTCCGGCGTGGAGCGGGTGATGGTCGGCGTCTCGATCTCGACGAAGTCCTGGGCTGCCAGCACCGACCGAGCCGCCGCGTTCACCTTGGAGCGCAACCGAATTGCCGCGGCCGGGCCGTCGCGGCGCAGATCGAGGTAACGGTACTTCAACCGCATTTCCTCGCCCGCGGGCTCGTCGAGCTGGAACGGCAGTGCCGCGCTCTCGCCGAGCACGGTCAGCGATGTGGCGTTGACCTCGATGTCGCCGGTCGCGATCTCGGCGTTGGCGTTGCCTTCGGGACGGATCTCGACGACGCCCTGCACCGCGACGCAGAACTCGGCGCGCAGCCGGTGCGCCTGTGCCAGCACTGCTCCGAGGCGTCGCGGAACACGACCTGTGCCACCCCCGAGGCGTCGCGCAGATCGATGAAAATGACGCCCCCGTGGTCGCGGCGGCGAGCCACCCAGCCGGCCAGCGTCACCTGCTTCCCGGCGTCGCTACCCCTCAGCGAACCAGCGGCGTGGCTGCGCAGCACAAACACACTCCCTTTTAGGTTTGAATTAGTGCTCACTCTAGATGGCGGTAATTTCGGTGCTATCACCACCGACATCGCAAACATCGCACTAGTGGGGCCCGGCGCCGTCGGAACGACGGTCGCCGCGCTGCTGTACAAGGCCTGGACATTCGGTGACGGTCTGCGGGCGCACCGCGCGCGACAGCATCGAGCTGCGACCCGACGGCGGGGAGCCGATCGTGGTGCCCGGTCCGGTGCACACGGATCCCGCTGGCTTGGCCGGCCCAGTCGATGTTCTGGTGCTGGCGGTCAAAGCCACCCAGAACGACGACGCGGCCCGCTGGCTGGCCCGCCTTTGCGACGAACGCACCATCGTCACGGTGCTGCAAAACGGCGTCGAGCAGGTCGAACAGGTGCAGCCGCACTGCCCGTCGTCGCAGGTGATCCCGGGGATCGTGTGGTACTCGGCCGAAACCCAACCCCAGGGCTGGGTGCGGCTGCGCACAGAAGCCGCGCTGGTGCTGCCCACCGGGCCCGCCGCGGAGGCGGTAGCCGCGCTGCTGCGCGGCGCCGGTTGCCGGGCGGACTGTGACCCCGATCTACTCACGGCGTCCTGGCGCAAGCTACTGACCAATGCGCTGGCCGGGTTCATGGCGCTGGCTGGGCGCCGGTCCGGAATGTTCCGTCGCGACGACGTCTTCGAGTTGGCGCGGCGCTATGTCGCCGAATGCCTGGCTGTCGCGCGGGCCGAGGGCGCGCGGCTGCCCGACGGCGTGGTCGACGAGATGGCCGGCCTCTTCCGGCACGCCCCGGAGGACATGGGCACCTCGATCCTGACCGACCGCGAAAATCGCCGGCCGATGGAGTGGGACATCCGCAACGGGGTGATCATCCGCAAGGCACGCGCCCACGGCCTGGCGACGCCGATCAGCGACGTGGTGGTGCCGCTGCTGGCGGCGGCCGGCGACGGCCCCGGTTAGGTTGTCTCCCCACACCCCCCGACGGTGTGCAAAGCTTGTTCCGTGACCTTTAACGAGGGTATGCAAATCGACACCAGCAGCGCTTCGTCGTCCGGCGGCGGTGGGGGCCGGATTGCCCTGGGCGGCGGCATCGGCGGACTGCTGATTGTGGTAGTCGCGATGTTCCTCGGGGTCGATCCCGGCCCCATCATCAATCAGCAGCAGTCGAGCTACAGCGACGACGCGGCGCCCGGCTTCGACTTGAGCCAGTGCAAAAGCGGGGCCGACGCCAACAAATACGTGCAGTGCCGCGTGGTGGCCACCGGCAACTCCGTAGACGCGGTCTGGCATCAGCTAATGCCCAATTACACCCGCCCGCATCTGCGGCTTTTCACCGGCTCGGTGAACACCGGCTGCGGACCCGCTTCGACTGAGGTCGGACCGTTCTACTGCCCGGTGGACCAGACGGCCTACTTCGACACCGAATTTTTCAAGGAGCTGGTCGACCGGTTCGGTTCCAGCGGCGGACCATTCGCGCAGGAGTACGTGGTCGCTCATGAGTACGGCCACCATGTGCAACAACTTCAGGGAAACCTGGGCCGCGCCCAGCAGGGCGCGCAGGGCGCAAACGGCAACGGTGTGCGGACCGAACTGCAGGCGGACTGCTATGCGGGCGTCTGGGCGCACTACGCGTCAAGCGTCAAGCAGGACAGCACGGGCGTGCCGTACCTGCAGCCGTTGAGCGACAACGACATCCGCGATGCGCTGTCCGCGGCGGCGTCGGTGGGCGATGATCGCATTCAGAAGGCCTCGACCGGACGGGTCAACCCCGAGTCGTGGACGCACGGTTCGTCTGCGGAACGGCAGAAGTGGTTCACCATCGGCTACCAGACCGGCGACCCGAACAAATGCGACACCTTCAGCGCAGGAGCGCTCGGCTAGCCGTTGACCGAGCTGCTGTTCTCTTACGGCACGCTGCGGCAGCCGGAGGTCCAGCGTGCGACGTTCGGCCGGGAACTCACGGGCCGGCACGACGCGATCGTCGGCTTCGACCTGGACTACGTGACCATCACTGACCCGCACGTGGTCGCCACCAGCGGCAGCGACCGGCACCCGATCCTGCGGCCAACCGATCGCGTGGATGCCCATGTCGACGGGATGGTCTTCACGATCAGCGAAGCCGACCTGGCCGCCGCCGATGAGTACGAAGTCGCCGACTACCGCCGCATTTCCGTGCCGCTCAGGTCGGGCGCCACGGCATGGGTTTACGTGTTCGCCGGCTGAGTACCTACCCCGGCTGATTACCAGGGCCGCGTCGCACACGAGACGGCGGACGTCGCGTCTTGTTTCACGACGACCTGACCATCCACGGCGATCTCGCAGTGAAATGCGGCAGGGCCATTGCCCGAATCCGGCCAGTGCAGGATCCCGCTGGCGGTGACGATCGCCCACTGGTTGGGATTTGCCAGCGTCGTCGAATAGACGACCGGTTGTCCGCCGCTGATCGGGGCCTGCACATTGTTCATGAATTTCGACGAGTCCGCGTTGTAGGCCGCCTGGCTGGGCGGATCGGCATTCATGTACTGAACGGTCGCGGTCACCGTATTGGGGCTCGTCACGGTGTAGGTCACCTGATGGCCGGCCGGGTCCGCGGTTGCGGTGGCCAGCGCTCCGCCGACTCCGAAAGCCGCAGTCAATGTCGCCACCCCGATCGAGGTGGCCACCTTCCGCAGGTTGCTCATAGTAAAAACGCTACCGGATCGTTAATCCGTTCCGGTATGAAGTCAGGAATGACTGACGCGCCGGAAGAGCCGGCCATCAGCCGCCGCAAGGTGCTGACCACAGGCGCAGCCTCGGCGCTGGGCGCGGGCATTGGCGGCGCGGCGGTGCTGGTGTGGTCGCACCCTCGCGGCCCCGACTTCTGGTACCAGCCAAACCGCAGCGGCGCACCGCCGGTGGCCGGTGTGCACCTGCAATTCGGTAAGAACGCCAGCACCGAGGTGGTGGTGTCATGGCACACCACCGACGCCGTCAGCAATCCGCGGGTCATGCTGGGCAGGCCGACGTCCGGCTTCGGCCAAACCGTGGCCGCCGAAACCCGAACCTACCGGGACGCGGAGTCGAACATCGAGGTTCGCGTCAACCATGCTCGGCTGAGCAACCTCAGCCCGGATACCGACTATGTGTACGCAGCGGTGCACGACGGCGCCGATCCCACGCTAGGTACCGTACGAACCGCGCCGTTCGGGCGAAAACCACTGCACTTCACCAGTTTCGGCGATCAGTCCACCCCGATGCTGCACACCCTGCCCGACGGAAAGCTCGGCACTGACAATATCGGGTCACCAGCGGCCGGCGATATCACCCCGGCGATCGAACGGATCGGCCCGCTGTTCAACCTGGTCAACGGCGACCTCTGCTACGCCAACCTCGCGCACGACCGGATCCGCACCTGGTCGGACTGGTTCGACAACAACACCCGCTCGGCGCGGTACCGGCCCTGGATGCCCGCCGCGGGTAACCACGAGAACGAATTGGGCAACGGGCCGGTCGGCTACGGCGCCTATCAGACGTATTTCACGGTGCCCGACTCCGGCGCCAGCCAGGAGCTGCGCGGGCTGTGGTACTCGTTCACCGCCGGCTCGGTGCGGGTGATCAGTCTGAACAATGACGACGTGGCGTTTCAGGACGGCGGCAACTTCTATGTGCACGGCTACTCGGGCGGAGAGCAAAAGCGTTGGCTTGCGGGCGAACTCGCCGACGCGCGCCACGATCCGAACGTTGACTGGCTAGTCATCTGCATGCACCAGACCGCGATCTCCACCACCGACCGCACCAATGGCGCCGACCTCGGGATACGCGAGGAGTGGCTGCCGTTGTTCGACCAGTACAACGTCGATCTCGTGTTGTGCGGCCACGAACACCACTACGAACGGTCACATCCACTGCACGGATCCCAAAACACCGACACCCGAACTCCGATACCCGTCGATACCCGCAGTGACCTCATCGACGCGACAAAGGGCGCTGTGCACCTCGTCATCGGCGGCGGAGGCACGTCCTCGCCGAGCAACGCGCTGTTCTTCCCCGAGCCCCGGTGCCGCGTTTTGACCGGTGTCGGCGCTTTTGATCCCGCGATCGGACGCAAACCTCCGATCTACGTCTTGGAGGATGCGCCGTGGTCGGCGTTTCGCGACCGCGACAACGCTTACGGTTTCGCGGCTTTCGACGTCGACCCGGGGCAACCCGGCGGCAACACCTCGATCAAAGCGACGCACTACGCGCTGAACGGGCTGTTCGGTGCGGTCACCGAAGTGGACCAGTTCACCCTCACCAAGCCGCGCGGCGACAGGGCCAGTTAGCTCAAAATAGCACCTGCTGAACGGGTTCCGTTGCCACCACAGCTTCGGGCGCCCGCGGGGACGGGCGGTGCTGACCCGACAGCCGGTACTTCGCTATTAATGGCGCGGCCCGCTCCCGCAGCATGTCCCGGTAGCTCGGCGGCAGATACGCTCCGCGCCGGTACAACTCGCGGTAGCGGCCGACGAGCTCCGGATGAGAACGGGCCAGCCACGCCATGAACCAGCCGCGGGTCGAGCCGCGCAGGTGCAGTCCGAAAACCGTTGCGCCGGTGGCGCCGGCGGCAGCGATCTGACCGAGCAAGACGTCCAGGTGCTCGACGGAATCGGTGAGGTGCGGCAGCACCGGCGCAACCATCACATGACAGTCCAGGCCGGCGTCGCGGATTGCCCTGATGAGGCCGAGGCGGGCCTGCGGCGTCGGCGTGCCTGGTTCGACGTCCCGGTGCAGCTCCGCATCGCCGACAGCTAGCGACACCGCAATCGACACCGGAACCTGTTGGGCCGCTTGACTGATCAGCGGCAGGTCGCGCCGCAGCAGCGTGCCCTTGGTCAGGATCGACAGCGGTGTTCCCGATTCCGCGAGCGCACCGATGATGCCCGGCATCAGGGCGTACCGGCCCTCGGCGCGCTGGTAGGGATCGGTGTTGGTGCCGAGCGCGACGGTCTCGCGGGTCCAGGACGGCCGGCGCAGTTCCCGGCGCAAGACTTCGGCGACGTTGGTCTTCACCACCACCTGGGTGTCGAAGTCGTCGCCAGGGTCGAAGTCCAGGTATTCGTGCGTGGGGCGCGCGAAACAGTAGCGGCAGCCATGCGAGCAGCCACGGTAGCCGTTGACGGTGTAGCGAAACGGCAGCGCGGCCGCGTTCGGCACCTTGTTCAGCGCGGACTTGCACAGCACCTCGTGAAAGGTGATGCCCTCGAACTGCGGCGCCCGCACGCTTCGGACGAAGCCGATCCGCTGCAGTCCCGGTAGCGCGCCGTCATCGACGGGCTCGCCGTTGACCGCGACGGCCTGGGTACTCCATCGCATTGCACTATTCGAACAATTGTTCGAGGCGATGTCAACGGGAAGCCGGACTTTCTGGCAGAGTTGCTACCTGTTGCAGACAAGTGAGGCGGGCGTGTCAACTCGACGGTACGAAGACGAACTGCGGTCCGAGCAGGGCTATGTGACCGAGCTCTACACGCGCCTCGACGCCGAGCGCGCCCGAGCCAAAGACAAGTTCCGCGCCGCGCTGGCGGGCGACGCCGAGACGCTGGCTGATCGGGACTCCGAGGTGCGGGCCGTGGCCAAAGAGGTCAAGCGGCTCAACGTGGCGGACGAAGGGCTGTGTTTCGGCCGATTGGATGCGCTTTCGGGCGAGCGGTTCTACATCGGCCGCTTAGGGCTGTTCGATGCGGAGAACGAGTACGAGCCGCTGCTGCTGGACTGGCGGGCACCGGCTGCACGGGCGTTTTACGTCGCCACCGCCGCCAGCCCGGAGAACATGCACCGGCGGCGCCAATTCCACACCCGCGGCCGGCGCCTGGTCGATTTCGCCGACGAGACGTTCGGCCGCCCCAATGGCGCCGAGCCGGGCGGCTCGGAGGATTTAGCCCTGCTCGCGGCGGTTAATGCGCCGCGCGGTGAGGGGATGCGCGACATCGTGGCGACGATCCAGGCCGAGCAGGACGAGATCATCCGGCACGATCACCCCGGGGTGCTGGTGATCGAAGGTGGCCCGGGCACCGGCAAGACCGTGGTGGCGCTACACCGCGTCGCGTACCTGCTCTACACCCAGCGGGAGCGATTCGAACGCCACGGCGTGCTCGTGGTCGGGCCCAACACCGCTTTCCTCAAACATGTCGACCGGGTGCTTCCGTCGCTGGGCGAGTCGAGCGTCGTGTTCATCACCGTCGGCGACCTGGTGCCCGGCATGCACGTCACCGCCGAAGATGAACCGCTCGCCGCACAGTTGAAGGGCTCGCTGAAGATCCTGGACGTGCTCGCGGCCGCGATCGCCGATCGCCAGCGAATCCCGGAGCAGCCCCTAATGATCGAACTGGCGGACGTCACGATGCGGATCGACGCGGAGACGGCGGAGTGGGCCAGGGAGGAAGCGCGCGCCAGCGGGCTGCCGCACAACCACGCCCGCGCGGTCTTCACCGACATCGTCACGTGGGTGCTCACCGAACGGGCGATTGCCCGCATCGGCAAGGGCTGGCTGACCCGGGACGATAAGCCGGCCTGGGAGAAACTGCGGACGGACCTGCTCGAGGAGCTCGCCGAGAACGAGCAGTTCGTCGCCGCGCTCGATCGGCTCTGGCCGATTTTGACACCCGAAACGCTGTTGGCCCCGCTCTTCGCGTCCCCCGAGCGGCTGCACGCGGCGGGCGCCCACCAGGCGCTGTGCCGCACCGACGGCGAGGCCTGGACGGTGTCGGACGTGCCGCTGCTCGACGAGCTGGTCGACCTGCTGGGCGGTGACAAGCAAGCGGATCAAACCGCCGAGCGGGAGCGCAATTACGAGGCCGAATACGCCGCCGGCGTGCTCAGCCTCCTCGAAATCGCGAGCGAGGACTCGATGGAGGACGAGGAGCAGCTGCGCGCCCAGCACATGATCTACGCCGAGGACCTGGCCGACCGCTTCCTTGAGCGAGACACCCGTGAACTCGCCGAACGCGCTGCCGCGGATCGGGATTGGACCTACCGGCACGTCGTGGTCGACGAAGCCCAGGAACTCTCCGAAATGGATTGGCGGGTGCTGATGCGGCGCTGCCCGGGCAAATCCTTCACGATCGTCGGTGATCTGGCCCAACGCCGATCGGCGGCCGGCGCGACGTCGTGGGGCGCGATGCTGGAGCCGTACGTGCCCGGCCGTTGGGTCTACCGGTCGCTGTCGGTGAATTACCGCACCCCGGCGGAGATCATGGCCGTCGCCGCCAGGCTGCTCGCCGAGTTCGCGCCCGGGGTCCAGCCACCGGAGTCGGTCCGCTCGTGCGGCGTCCAGCCATGGTCCAGACAGGTGTCTGACGACGAACTACCTGCTGCCATCAAGGAATTCGTGCATGATGAAGCCGGTCGCGAAGGAACCAGCATCGTGATCGGTCCACCGGGCGTGCCGGGCACGGTGCCGCCGGCCGAGACTAAGGGCCTGGAATTCGACTCGGTCCTGGTGGTGGACCCGCAACGGATCCTCGCCACCGGCCCACGCGGCGCGGCCGAGCTCTATGTCGCGCTAACGCGTGCCACCCAACGCCTGGGTGTGCTGCACCGGGATCCGTTGCCGCAGGCACTGTCCGGCTTGGAAAATGGGCTTGCTGAATACAGTCACTAGAAGGGCGGCGGCTCGTCGGCATCGGACGGCGGAGTTCGATTGGCTTCCGCGGCGGCTTGGGCGGCTAGCCGTGCTTGCCGGTTATGGCTACGTTCGGCGCTGATCCGACTTGCACGGTTTTCGCTCCGAGTACGGGTGCGTAGCGGCATCATCGCGGTCTTGTCGGAGCAACGATCGGCGAGGGCAGGATCTGGAGCGGGCAGCTCGCCGGTGGGCACGCACAGGCCCGGAAACAACAGCGCACTACCCGGTGTGGTGACGTAGGTCTGCCCGTCAGGCAGCTGCCAGATCACGGTGCCGTCGGGTAGCTGTTGGTCACGCCAACTCCAAAATGTCTTCAGCAAATGATGTTGACGGCAAAGACATTTCAGGTTCGACGGATGCGTGTAGCCTCCGTCGACGTAGGCGACGGTATGGTCCACATCGCAGTCCACCGCCGGCCGGTCGCAGCCCGGTGCGCGGCAAGTCAAATCCCGGCAGCGCACAAAGTCGGCGAGTTTGGCCGAGGGCGTATATCCCTTTTCTGCGGTGTCGGTGGGCGGACTCAGCGGCACCAGCCGGGCGGACTTGGCCAACTCGGCGATCACCGCGGCCGGGATGAGTTCCTCGTTTCCAGCGAGCACGCCCGGCGTGGTGCCCGAGCCCTCGACGCTGGCCTGCTCGGCAATCACATGGATCACCACATTGCTACGCGGCGCCGGTACCGCGGCGCCGCAGCCAGAGGATTTGCAGCCACACACCAACCGGTCCGCCCCGGTCGCCAGCGCCCCTAGGGCATCGGCGCGGCGCTGCTCGCGGGTCCGCGGGTCCGCGTCGCAGACGGTGGCAGCCAGCTCATCGAGCCGACGATCAAATGCCCGGCCCGCTGTGTTGAACACCTTGCCATCAAGCCAGGCCATGCCGGACTCGTTGGCGATGACGTCGACATGGCGATCCTCGACGGCTTCGGCAGCCCGGCGCACCGCATCGCGATCGATCTTCGCCACTACTCGGTCCACCGCCGCGACCAACCGACCCCGGGTAATCGTCGGCCGCCGCGACAACAGCACTGCGACCGCGGCATCAACGTTCGCCAACGCCTCGGGATCGGCGATCAGATCGGTGCGGAACACGATGGTTTGAAAGGAGCGATAGTCGATGTCGCCGGCTGCGAACGCCTTGCCCACCTCGGGTAGCCGGTCCCGCATCGCTATCGCGTAGCCAAGGTAGCTCGACCCCATAGCGACGCTGCAATTCAGAGCCGCGGCCACCTGGGCGCCGACCGCCGCTCGCGTGTCGATCGCCCAGTCCTCGTGCTCGCCGGAATCGCGCAGACGCACCACCCATAGCTCGCCGATGGCCACCAACCGCCCCGCGGCCGCTTGCGCCTCCGCCCGATGCGCCTCGCGCGCCCGGTCCAGCAGCGCCGTCGACTCCGGCGTGGTAGCCATGGCCATCGTGTATTCGAACATACATTCGATTATGCCACGACCGACTGACACGGCAAACAACCGAATCCCCCGGGCTTCCGCGGCGACCTGGGCGCCCAGCCGTGCGCGGCGCAACCGGGTTTGCGCGGCATCGTGATTTTGAATGCGCTGCGCTGGCGACTCCGGTGCCTTTGCGGGAACATGTGCATGTGGTCGCGAGTGAATGGGCGGAAGTCGTCACGGACACTGCCATCTGCGCGCGACAAGGGAGGTAATGATATGACCACGCTTGACGGAAACAAAGTGGGTACCTCGGCCAAACCCAAGACTTCTGTCAGATCCAAATCGACTGCCAGCACGGAGCCGCCCGCGGCCGTCCCGGCGCCCAGGCACCCCAGGGCGGATTCCGTCCGGCATAAATTGCGGAAGATGGAGCAACGTGCAATCCATTTGCCGGTCGTAGGCAAGCTCCACGCGCCCGACACCCACGACGTCGTATACGTTTCGGGCCTAGCGGCGCTGCTGGTGGTGGGAGTGGTGGAATTGCCGCTTGCATTGTTTGTTCTGGGTGGACACGTGCTGGTCAAGCAGCATCACCACCGTTCCCTGTCGGCGATCGGGGAAGTCTTCGAAGACTTCCTCCACGTTTAGCGGCCCACCACGGTTATTGGCTAGGCGATCCCGACTGACTTGGCCGTGATCTAGCAGGGGACTCTGACCGTGTTGTAGCGGCAGACTTCGTTGGGCACGTTCGGCGGCGGCGACGCCATGAGCTGCAACATCCTCGCCCAAACCTGCTGCACGTCCGGCGAACCCAGCTGCGACAAGTCCACGGGCGACGGCAGCGGCGGCAAATCCGGCCCCCCTGGCAGCACCACCGAACCCGGCGGCAACACCGTCCCCGGCGGCATCGGCGGCACCGGCATGCCCCCTGGCAGCACCACCGACCCCGGCGGCAAACCCACCCCCGGCGGCAGCGGCAGCCCCGGCGCCGGCGGCGCGTCAGTGGTCTGGTCCACCAGACGGATTGACCCCGATGCGACCGTGCTTTGGCCGGCACCGAGCGAGGCGGCATCGAAAAGTCCGAGCATCGCGATGGCCGCCGCCCCGGCGAAGACCACCAGCGCCAGACGGCGACGTCGGCACCGAACGGGTGTTGTCATGGCTCGATACTGCGTGCCGTTGTTATCAGCAGGATGGGCGCCAATTACAGAACTGCTGTGAGCCTGACACGGCCTGAGCTATTCACCCAGTCGTGAAAGGACTTCGGCAACAACAGAATCGATCGGCACCGACACCTGCTCGCCCGTCCCGAGATCCTTCACCCCGATCGTGCCGGCCTCGATGTCACGGTCGCCCGCCACCAGCGCGATCGAAGCACCGGACCGGTCGGCCGCGCGCATCGAGCCTTTGAGGCCGCGGTCACCGTAGGCGAGGTCGACGCGCACGCCGGCGGCACGCAGCTCACCGGCCAGTACCGCGAGCCGCAGCTTGGCCTGCTCGCTCAATGGCACCCCGAACACGTCGACGCGCGAGGTCTCCCCCACGGTTTTGCCCTCGGCGCGCAACGCCAGCAGGGTCCGGTCCACGCCAAGGCCAAATCCGATGCCGGACAGGTCTTGTCCGCCGAGCTGGCGCATCAGACCGTCGTACCGGCCGCCGCCGCCGATACCCGACTGCGCGCCCAGACCGTCGTGCACGAACTCGAACGTGGTCTTGGTGTAGTAGTCCAGCCCGCGCACCATGCGCGGGTTGATGACGTAGGGCACGCCCAGGGCATCCAGGTGGGCCAGCACGGTGTCGAAGTGCTGCTTGGCTTCGTCGGACAGGTGGTCCAGCAGTACCGGCGCGTCGGCCGTCATCGCCCGCACCGCGGGTCGCTTATCGTCGAGCACCCGCAGCGGATTCAACCGCACGCGTCGCTGCGTTTCTTCGTCCAGATCGAGCTTAAGGAGGAACTCCTGCAACAGTTCCCGATACTGCGGGCGGCAGCTCTCGTCCCCCAGCGAGGTGAGCTCCAGCCGGAACCCGCTCAGGCCCAGCGAGCGGAACCCAGCGTCGGCAACCGCGATCACCTCGGCGTCCAAGGCTGGGTCGTCGACTCCGATCGCCTCCACGCCGACCTGCTGCAGCTGGCGGTAGCGGCCGGCCTGCGGACGCTCGTAGCGGAAGAACGGGCCCGCGTAACACAGCTTCACCGGCAGCGCGCCGCGGTCCAGGCCGTGCTCGATCACCGCGCGCACCACCCCGGCGGTGCCCTCGGGCCGCAGCGTCACCGAGCGGTCGCCACGATCGGCGAACGTGTACATCTCCTTGGACACCACGTCGGTGGATTCACCGACGCCGCGGGCGAACAGCGCGGTGTCCTCGAATATGGGCAACTCGACGTCGCCGTAACCGGCCCGCCGGGCGGCACCCAGCAAGCCGTCGCGCACGGCGACGAACTGCGCCGAATCCGGCGGAACGTAGTCCGGTACCCCCTTGGGTCCGGAAAGCGCGGTGAACGCGTCCGTCACCGGCTCAGACCTTCGATGAACGGATTGAGCCGCCGTTCGGCGCCGATGGTGGTGGAGGCGCCGTGGCCGGGCAGCACCACGGTGCTGTCGTCGAGCACCAATAGCTTGTTGACGATCGAGGTCAGCAGATCGCGCCCGCTGCCGCCGAACAGGTCGGTGCGGCCCACCGAGCGCTGGAACAGGGTGTCGCCGGTGAAAACCAGGTCTTTATCGTCCGTCAGTCGCGCAATCAACCCGGAAAACCACCGATCCGCGGGTGTGCCCGGGCGTGTGGTCGACGTTGACGGTCACGCTGCCGAGATCCAGCTTGTCGCCGTCGCGGTCCAGCTCAACGACCTGTTTGGGCTCGCGGAAGAACGCACCCGCCGCCATCTGGGCCAGCCGAGGGCCGAGCCCGTAGATCGGGTCTTTCAGCATGAACCGGTCCTCGGGATGAATGTAGGTGGGGCAGCCGTAGGTGTCGGACACCTTCTGGGCCGACCACATGTGGTCGATGTGCCCGTGGGTCAGCAGCACCGCGGCCGGGGTCAGCCGATTCTCGTCGAGGATGCGCCGCAGCTGGCCCATCACCCGCTGGCCCGGGTCCACGATGACAGCGTCCGCGCCGGGCCGTTCGGCCAGCACGTAGCAGTTGCACTGCAACAAGCCGGCGGGAAATCCGGTGATCAACACGGTTCCAGTTTCCCATCCCGGGCCCCGAGCGACAGGATGCGGGCCGCGCTGCCGATCGGCACATTAGCTAGCCTGGGCTGGCAACTGTGCCGCAGCGGCTCACCGCGGGAACGATCAGGGAGGAATACCGGCCGTGCCGACCAACGAACAGCGACGTGCGACAGCCAAGCGCAAACTCGAACGACAGGTCGAGCGCCGCAATCAACAAGCCAAACAGGCGCCGGATCCTGGTGATCGCTGGTGGCGCGGTAGTGGCGATGGCCGTGATCGCCGGGGTGGTGATCGCCATGATTGACGGCAAAAACGACCAGAAGAGCCAACACCGCGGCAACGACGACCAGTAGTTCTGGCGCCAGCTCTGAGCCAATCACGCAGCCACGACCGCCGAATCGACGCCGCCGGCCGCGCCGATGCCTGCGTTCAAACCGTCGGCCAATCTGGGCACCAACTGCCAGTACACACCCTCGGCCGATAAAGCCAGCAAGCCCGTCAATCCGCCGCGTACCGGCAAGATTCCAACCACCCCGGCCTCGGTGAGCGCCAGCATGGTGACCAGCCAGGGCAACATCGGCCTGCTGCTGGCCAACAACGAATCGCCCTGCACCGTCAACAGTTTCGCCAGCCTGGCCGGCCAGAATTACTTCAAAGACACCAAGTGCCACCGGCTGACCACCTCCGCGGGACTGGGCGTCGTGCAATGTGGCGATCCAAAGGGCGACGGGACCGGTGGTCCGGGCTACCAATTCGTCAACGAGTACCCCACCGATCAGTACCCGCCGAATGACCCCAAACTGCAAGAGCCCGTTGTATATCCGCGCGGCACCCTGGCGATGGCCAACGCCGGGCCGGGCACCAACGGCAGCCAGTTCTTCCTGGTCTACAAGGACTCGCAGCTGCCGCCGCAGTACACGGTCTTCGGCACGATTCAGGCCGACGGGCTGGCCACCCTGGACAAGATCGCCAAGGGCGGCGTTTCCGGCGGCGGCGAAGACGGAGCGCCTGCCACCGAAGTCACCATCAAGTCGCTGCTACTGGACTAAGCCGCACGCCGAAACGCGCAGGCTCGGCCCAAAGCTCAGGCCGCGGACGTCACCCGGTAGACGTCGTAGACGCCTTCGACGTTGCGCACGACGTTGAGCAGATGCCCGAGATGCTTGGGGTCACCCATCTCGAAGGTGAACCGGCTGATCGCTACTCGGTCACCCGAAGACGTGGTGACCGACGCCGACAGGATGTTGACCTTCTCGTCGGCCAGCACGCGCGTCACATCCGACAGCAACCGGTGCCGGTCGAGCGCCTCGACCTGAATGGCGACCAAGAACACCGACGACGGCGAAGGCGCCCAGAGCACCTCGATGATGCGCTCGGACTGCTGTTCAAGCGATGTGGCGTTGGTGCAGTCGGTGCGGTGCACGCTGACTCCGCCGCCGCGGGTGACGAACCCCATGATCTGGTCGCCGGGCACCGGAGTGCAGCACTTGGCCAGCTTGGTCAGCACGCCCGGCGGCACCGGGTACGGCGACGCCGACGTCGTCGGTGCTGCGCGGGCGCCGCAGCATGGTCGTCGGCGTGGACCGCTCGGCGAGGTCCTCCTCGGCCTGGTCGATACCGCCGAGCTCGGCCAGCAGCCGCTGCACGACGTGCCGGGCCGACACATGGCCCTCGCCGACCGCGGTGTACATCGCGGACACGTCGGTGTAGTGCAGTTCGCGGGCCACCGCGGCCATGGAGTCGCCGTTCATCAAGCGCTGCAACGGAAGTCCGCCCCGGCGAACTTCGCGGGCCATCGACTCCTTGCCGGCCTCCAGCGCCTCCTCGCGGCGCTCCTTGGCGAACCACTGCCGGATCTTCGCCTTGGCGCGCGGCGACACCACGAACTGCTGCCAGTCCCGCGACGGCCCGGCGTTGGCCGCCTTGGAGGTGAAAACCTCGACGACTTCGCCGTTTTCCAGTTTGCGTTCCAGCGCAACCAGCCGGCCGTTGACCCTGGCGCCGATGCAGCGGTGCCCGACTTCGGTGTGCACCGCGTAGGCGAAGTCCACCGGCGTCGATCCGGCCGGCAGGGTGACGACGTCGCCCTTCGGGGTGAACACGAAAAGCTCTTGCACCGCAAGGTCGTAGCGCAATGATTCCAGGAACTCGCCCGGGTCGGCGGCCTCCCGTTGCCAGTCGAGCAGCTGGCGCATCCAGGCCATGTCGTCGATCTCGGCGGCGGCGTTCTGGTGCGGAACGCCGTTGCGGCCCTTGGCTTCCTTGTAGCGCCAATGCGCGGCGATGCCGTATTCGGCGGTGCGGTGCATGTCGCGGGTGCGGATCTGCACCTCCAGCGGCTTGCCCTCCGGCCCCACGACCGTGGTGTGCAGTGACTGGTAGACGCCGTATCTGGGCTGGGCGATGTAATCCTTGAACCGCCCCGCCATCGGCTGCCACAGCGAATGCACCACGCCGACAGCGGCGTAGCAGTCGCGGATCTCGTCACACAGGATGCGAATGCCGACCAGGTCGTGGATGTCGTCGAAGTCGCGTCCCTTGACGATCATCTTCTGATAGATCGACCAGTAGTGCTTGGGCCGACCCTCGACCGTCGCTTTGACCTTCGACGCGTTGAGCGCGGCGGTGATCTCGGCACGGACCTTGGCCAGGTGGGTATCCCGGGACGGCGCGCGGCCGGCCACCAGCCGAACGATCTCCTCGTACTTCTTGGGGTGCAGAATCGCGAACGACAGGTCTTCCAACTCCCACTTGACGCTGGCCATACCCAGCCGGTGCGCCAGCGGCGCAATGACTTCCAGCGTCTCGCGGGCCTTGCGCGCCTGCTTCTCCGGCGGCAGGAAGCGCATGGTGCGCATGTTGTGCAGCCGGTCGGCCACCTTGATCACCAGCACCCGCGGATCGCGGGCCATCGCGGTGATCATCTTGCGGATGGTCTCGCCTTCGGCGGCGTTGCCCAGCACCACCTTGTCCAGCTTGGTCACGCCGTCGACGAGATGGCCGACCTCGTCGCCGAACTCCTCGGACAGCGCCTCAAGCGTGTAACCGGTGTCCTCGACGGTGTCGTGCAGCAGCGCGGCCACCAAAGTGGTGGTGTCCATGCCCAATTCGGCCAGAATGTTGGCGACCGCCAGCGGGTGGGTGATGTAGGGATCACCGGAATGCCGAAACTGAGTGGCGTGCCGTTCGTCGGCGACCTCGAAGGCGCGGCTGAGCATCGACAGGTTCGCTTTGGGATAGATCTCCCGGTGCACCGCCACCAGCGGCTCGAGCACGGGATTGAGGGCGCTGCGCTGGGCGGTCATCCGACGGGCCAACCGGGCCCGGACCCGACGCGACGCGCTGCTGCGTCGTCTTCAGGGTCTCGACCGGCTGGACCTCGGCAGCGACTCGGCAGGTGGACGGCGGCTGGACGTCGGCAGGCTGGAAAGCAGGCTCGTCAACGGCTTGCGCCGTGCCCTGTTCGTCCGCCACGTTGGTCACCTCCGATCTCGAGAATAGCCCGGTTAGACGCGACTCAAGCTGTGTAACTGCAACGGTGCGATCGCCTCGCGACCACCCAGCGCTGTCAGCTCGAGCACCACCGCGGATCCGGCGACGTGGGCGCCCGCGCGCTCAAGCAGCCGGCTCGCCGCCGAGAGCGTGCCGCCGGTGGCCAACACGTCGTCCATGATCACAACGCTGCGGCCCGCCAGCTCGATACCCGCGGCGGGGATTTCCAGGGTGGCGCTGCCGTACTCCAGGTCGTAGCGCTCGGCGTACACCGGCGGCGGCAGCTTGCCGCCCTTGCGAACCGCCAGCACGCCAATGCCCAGCCGGGCGGCCACCGCCGCGGCCACCAGGAACCCACGAGAGTCGACGCCGGCCACCAGGTCGGCGCCGGACGCGATGTCGGCGAGCGCGTCGGTGACCGACGCCATCGCGGCACCGTCGGCGAACAGCGGGGTGAGGTCTTTGAACTGGATTCCCGGCTTGGGAAAGTCGGCCACCTCCCGGGTCAGCGACGCGATGACGCCGGCTAACGGTCCGGTCATTACTGCCTCAGCGCCCATCGATCCATGTTCCAGCCCGCGCCCCAACGGGTCGGATTGCTGCTCACGGCGTACATCTTCTTCGACATCAACAGCGTGCGCTGCTGCCGGTACAGCGGCAACGTCGGCATGTCGGTCCACAGGATCGGGGCGCCCTGGGCCAGCAGCCGGACCCGCTCAGCGGGATCAGCGGATACCGCCAGTGTGGCGATTATGCCGTCGACCTGGCCGTTTGTGTAGCCGGGCAGGTTGTTTCCGTTGCCGGTATGCAGATCGTAGGCATCGATCGCCGACGATCCACTCGACCCGCTGCCGGTCGCTCCACCGGTGCCGGCCAATAGCGCGTCGATCTTTCCGTCTCGGAGCGCCTGCGGGCCCGAGGAGTCCAGGGTGACGTTTGTGACGGTGATGCCCGCCGCCGAGCACGACGTGGTGATCGCCCCGACGGTGACCGCCAGGCGCGCATTGGGTCCCTGGTAGCCGATCCGCACCGACAGCGGCGCGCCGCCCAACCCATCGCGGGCCGCGGCGGGATCCGCCTTGCCGAACTGGCCGGCCTCGGCGGCGCCGTCGGCCAGTGCGACGCCGTCCTCGGTAGCAGGCGAGAGGCGCGAATTGGCGATCGCTACCCCGGCGTCATGCGCGATCGAATCACGCGGCGTGCACAACGCGAACGCGCGGCGGGCGCGAGCCTGCGACAACACACCCTGCGGCGCGAAGATCAGCTGCTCGATCCCGGCCGACGGCGAGTCGGTGCGTTCGTAGTTATCCGGCGTGGTCAGCGCGCCCGACGATCCGGCGGCGACATCGACCACGTCGACGCTGCGGCTGTTAACCCTGTCCTGGATGTCCGGGCCCTGCGGCCACACGGTTACCCGCTTGGTGATCGCCTTGGGACCCCACCAGCGGTCGTTGGCCACCAGCACCACGGCGCCGCCGTCCAAGACGGAGTCGATCTTGTACGGTCCCGACGACGGGAAGCGTTTAGCGACGTCCTCGGGTTTGAGGCCGGGCTTGAGGTCCCAGGTGGTGTTCCACAGCCGCGCGATCTGTTCCACCAGCGGCGCGTTGTTGCTCAGCAGCGCGGCCGTCACGTCGAGATTCAGCTGGTCGGCGATGACATGCGACGGCATCAACGAGGTCGCGGCGAACAACTGGGTGTAGTCGACGACGGCGCGGTCCGGGGCGAACGACACCCGCGCCTTCTTCTGTCCCGGTAGGCATTCGATCTTCGCGATGTCGACGTAGCCGGCCTGGGTGGCGGCGTCGAAGCCGGGATAGCGGCCGGATTGGGCTGCCCACGTGAGCACCATGTCGTCACAGGTCACCGGTTTGCCGTCGGAATAGACGGCGTTATCGGCAATCTGATAGTCGAGCACCAGTGGTGCACCGCCCACTTCCGAGACGGTCCCGAAGTCGTGGTCGGCGACGACCTGTCCGTCGGGGCCGTGATAGCCGAATCCGGTGAGCATGCGGGCAAATGCCTGCGCTCCCGCCGATGCAGCGCCGACGACGGTATTGGTGTTGTAGGTGACCAGCGTGCCGTCGACCACGTAGTCGATCTGGGAGGCGGCGCTACCCGAACACCCGGTCAGGGTGGCGCGCGGCCAGCGTCGCTGCCCAACCTACGGACGTCAAGCCAGCCCACCTGGCCCACGAACCCACCGTGCGCCGGCACCAAGTGGCCATCTCGGCTTACCGCCGGCCCACGTTCCGCTTGCCGGAGGGACGCCGGGTACCGGTAGGCCGCGCCGGCCGCGCACCCGGGGCCGGTTTGTTCGGCACGGGTTTGTCGGCCCCCGCGACAGCTTTCGGGCTTTCCTGGGTGGGTTCGGCGGCACTTTCGTCCGAGGGGTCATCGGAAGGGTCATCCGACGGTTCGTCCGGAACTGCCTCAGAGGCCGCGTCGGAGGAACCCGAGCCCGGACTGCGGCGCCTGCTCGACCCGGCGACTGTGGGCGCGCACCAACTCGGTGCGTTCGCGCAGCGTGACCAGCAGCGGAGTCGCGAAGAAGATCGACGAGTAGGTGCCGACCACGATGCCGACCAGCTGAACCAGCGCCAGGTCTTTCAGCGTGCCTACGCCCAGCAGCCACACCGCGACGACCATCAGCGACAGGATCGGCAGCACCGAGATCAGGCTGGTGTTGATCGAGCGCATGAAGGTCTGGTTGATGGCCAGATTGGCCTGTTCGGCGAAGGTACGCCGAGCGGTGTGCTGGAAGCCGTGGGTGTTCTCTTCGACCTTGTCGAACACGATGACGGTGTCGTAGAGGGAGAACCCGAGGATCGTGAGCAGACCGATGACGGTGGCCGGGCTGACTTCGAAGCCCACGAGCGAATACACACCGGCGGTGACGGTCAGGTCGAAAACCATAGTGGTCAGCGCGGAGATCGCCATGTAGCGCTCGTACCGCACGGTGATGTAGAGGCCGACCAGCACCAGGAAGATGGCCAGCGCGATGAGCGCCTTCTTGGTGATCTGATCGCCCCAGGTCTCCGACACAGCGGAGTCGCTGATCGCCGCCTTGCTGGGCTTGCCGTCGCTGCCCTTGGGCTGGAACGCGTCGAACAACGCGTTGCGCAGCTGCGTCGTCTGGTCGTTGGACAGCGTTTCCGAACTGATCTGCACCGTCGCCGAGGCGCCGCTGCCAACCGTGACCACCGTTGCGGGGTCATGGCCGAGCGTCTTTTTGAAGACGTCCTGCACCTGTGAAGTCTGGACCGTGCCCGTCCCGCTCACGGCAGGAAACGACATCGTGGTGCCGCCCTTGAAATCGATCCCGAAAGTGAAGCCCCGCACGAGGATGCTGACGATCGCGATCGCCACGATAGCGCCGCTGATGCCGTACCACAGCCGGCGCCGCCCGATTACCTCGAACGCACCGGTGCCGGTGTAGAGGCGCGAAAGGAAGCTGTGCCGTGGCGTACCGGATGCCGGCCTTGCGGCCTCGGCGCCGGTCTCGTTGTCGGACACCTCGGAAGCCCCTGAAGACTTTGCAGCCTTTGCAGCCATCAGCGCTACCCCCGTCCCGTCTGCGCCTGCGAAGCCCGGCGTTCGCGGGCGACCTGCTGAACAGCCCCCAGCCCGTTGTACGCGGGCTTGGCCAGCGTCGGCGACTTAGAGGCCAGGTAGACCAGGGGCCAGGTCACCAAGAACACAACCACGAGGTCGAGGATCGTCGTGAGGCCCAGCGTGAAGGCGAACCCCTTCACCTGGCCGATCGCCAGGAAATACAGCACCGCGGCGGCCAGGAAGGTCACCGCGTTGCCCGACACAATGGTCTTGCGGGCCCGTACCCAGCCGCGCGGTACGGCCGACCGGAATGACCGGCCTTCCCGGATCTCGTCTTTGATGCGTTCGAAGAACACCACGAACGAGTCAGCGGTAGTGCCGATACCGATGATCAGACCCGCGATACCCGCCAGGTCCAGGGTGTAGTTGATATATCGGCCGAGCAATACCAGGATCGCGAAAATCATTGCGCCGGAAGCGGTAAGCGACAAAGCCGTCAGCAATCCCAGTACCCGGTAATACACCAACGAGTACAGCAACACCAGGACCAGCCCGATCGCGCCCGCGAACAGACCCGCTCGCAGCGATGTCAATCCCAATGTCGCCGAAACAGTTTGGGCCTCCGACGATTCAAAGGACAATGGCAACGACCCATATTTGAGGACGTTGGCCAGCTGGCGTGCACTCGACGCGGTGAACGGCGGGTCGCCGCCGGTGATCTGGGTCCGGCCCCCGGGTATGGCCTCTTGGATCATCGGGGCGCTGACCACCTGCGAGTCCAGGGTGAAGGCGGTCTGGGTGCCGATGTGGGCGGCGGTGAAGTCGGCCCAGGTATTCGACGCCGCGGACTTGAATTGCACGTCCACGACGTAGCCGATGCCGTGCGTGTTCATGCCCGACGAGGCGTCCTGGATCTGGTCGCCACTGATGATCGACGGCCCCAGCAGGTAGGCGGCCTTATGGTCGGTCGAACAGGCCACCAGGGGCAGCGTCGGGTCGTCGTTGCCGGCCAGGATGTCCTTTTTGTCGCACCGGCTGGCCTCGAACTGCAAGGCGACCATCTGGATGTACTGGCTGGTGTTCTGCCGCCACTTCTTTTCCTGCGCGATGCGCTCGGCGAGGTCTTTGCGTGGATCAGCCGGCGCCGGCTCGTCGGCCGCCGGCGCGTCACCCGCGGGCTCGCCGGTCGCGGGAGGCGCCGGGCTGGGCGCGGGGGGAGCCGGCGGCGCGGGCGGGGGTGGGTCCTGCGGGTAGGGCCGCGGCTGCGCACCCGGCTTGCCCGGCGGCGCCGGGGGCGCAGGTTGCGCGGGCTGTCCGGGCGGCGGCGCCTGCTGGCCAGGCGGCGGTGCCAGCTGCCCGCCCGGGGGCGTACCGGCGGGCTGGTGGGCCGGCGGCTTGGGTTCAGCACCCTGCGCCGGCATCGAGTTGAGCACTGGCCGGATGAAGAGCCGGGCGGTTTGGCCCAGGTTGCGGGCCTCACTGCCGTCGTTCCCGGGCACCGTGATGATCAGGTTGTCGCCGTCGACGACGACCTCCGAACCGGAGACGCCAAGCCCGTTCACCCGAGCGCTGATGATCTGCTGCGCCTGGGACAAGGCATCCCGGCTCGGCCGTGAGCCATCGGGCGTGCGGGCGGTCAGTGTGACGCGGGTGCCACCCTGAAGGTCGATTCCGAGTTTGGGAGCACCCCGCTTATCCCCGGTCAGGAACACCAGCAGGTAAACGCCGACCAGCATCAACAGGAAAACCGACAGATAGCGGGCAGGGTGCACCGGCGCCGAAGACGATGCCACGTTCCTTGTATCTCCTCGAGATCGGTTTCTTAGCCGCAAACAGTTCCGCAGAGAGCCTACGTGTCGCGTTCGGTTATCCGGCTGTGGTCTTCAGGCTGCGCGGAGTCGTCCAGGTCCTCGTCCAGGTCTTCGGGCAGGATCTTGTCGCGGATCGCCAGCTTCATCCAGGTGGTCACCACGCCGGGCGAGATCTCGAGGTCGACGGTGTCGTCAGTGAACCCGACGACGGTGGCCTGCAGGCCCGACGTGGTGTGCACCCGGTCGCCCGGCTGCAGCGACTCGTGCAGGTCGATGGTGGTTTGCATCGCCGCCCGCTGACGGCGCGACGCGCGCCACATGAGCCCGCCCATGATGAGCAGGAACGGCACGAACAAGACATAATTACCCATCAACGCGCCTGTCTTCCCTATCGGTATTGGCCGGTATTTGAGGTCTGTGCCAGTCCGACCCGGAGCTCGGACACCTCGCAACGGTCCAGTGTGCCATCTGTGCAGGTCGCAACCGACCGGCCCCGTGCCGGTCGCCTACCGGCTCCGGCGAAAGTAGGCTTTAGTCGCGACGTGGCAGGCGCGCCGCGGTGAGGAGAATGCGGTGGCCGGCCTCGAGCAGACTCGCCAGCTGATCACCGAAATTCCGGGTCCGGCCTCCCTGGAACTGGAGAAACGCCGGGTCGCGGCGGTATCCCGGGGCGTGGGCGTCACCATGCCCGTGTACGTGGCACGCGCGGGCGGCGGCATCGTCGAGGACGTCGATGGCAACCGGCTCATCGACCTGGGGTCAGGCATTGCCGTCACAACGATCGGCAACTCGGCACCACGCGTCGTGGACGCGGTGCGCGCGCAGGTCGCCGACTTCACCCACACCTGTTTCATGGTGAATCCGTACGAGGAGTACATCGCCGTCGCCGAAGAGCTCAACCGGATCACCCCGGGTTCGGGCGAGAAGCGCTCGGTGCTGTTCAACTCCGGCGCCGAGGCAGTCGAGAACGCCATCAAGGTCGCCCGGTCCTACACCCATAAATCCGCCGTGGTGGCGTTCGACCACGCCTACCACGGTCGCACCAACATGACGATGGCACTGACCGCTAAGTCCATGCCCTACAAGAGCGGCTTCGGCCCGTTCGCCCCGGAGATCTACCGCGCTCCGATGTCCTACCCGTACCGGGACGGCCTGCTCAACAAGGAACTGGCCACCAACGGCGAACTGGCCGCCGCGCGGGCCATCACCGTCTTCGAGAAGGAGGTCGGCGCCGACAACCTGGCCGCGGTCATCATCGAACCCATCCAGGGCGAAGGCGGTTTCATCGTGCCGGCCGAGGGGTTCCTGCCCACCCTGCTGGACTGGTGCCGCAAGAACAACGTGGTCTTCATCGCCGACGAGGTGCAAAGTGGCTTTGCCCGCACCGGCGCGATGTTCGCCTGCGAGCACGAGGGCCCCAACGGTTTGCAGCCCGACCTGATCTGCACCGCCAAAGGTATCGCCGGCGGGCTGCCGCTGTCCGCGGTGACCGGGCGGGCCGAGATCATGGACGCCCCGCACGTCAGTGGCTTGGGCGGCACGTTCGGCGGCAACCCGGTCGCCTGCGCGGCGGCGCTGGCCAGCATCGCCACCATCGAAAGCGACGGCCTGATCGAGCGGGCCCAACAGATCGAGCGCCTGGCGATCGACCGGCTGTTGCGGCTGCAAGCCGACGACGACCGCCTCGGCGACGTCCGCGGCCGCGGCGCCATGATCGCCGTCGAGCTGGTCAAGTCCGGCACCACCGACCCTGACCCCGAGCTCACCGGCAAGTTGGCCACCGCGGCACACGCAGCCGGCGTCATCGTGTTGACCTGCGGAATGTTCGGCAACATCATCCGACTGCTGCCCCCGCTGACCATCAGCGACGAGCTGCTGACCGAAGGCCTCGCCATCCTTTCCGGGATCCTGGCCGACCTCTAAAGACCGCGCACGCCGCCCTGGCGAGCTGGGTGTGGGATCTCACACATCTGGCCCGGAGACTGTCATTGAGAAATACCGTTAGCAAAACTAATGTTCTAGGGATAAGCGCAACGTCGCGCGAATAGCTCAAACAGATAGGCCCGAGCAGACGCAGAATCGGACGATTCGCGTCGTGCGCACACGATTCTGTGTCTGCTCGCAATCGTTAAAAGGGGAATTGTTATGTCGACTACTACTCATGAAGAGGCGCTTGAACGCCGCATCGAGAACCTAGACGCCAATGACCCGCAGTTCGCCGCAGCCAGGCCGGACCCAGCCGTTGCCGAGGCCGTCAGCCGGCCGGGGTTGCGACTGCCGCAGATCATCCAGACCGTGTTGGAGGGTTACGCGGACCGCCCGGCACTGGGCCAGCGGGCCGTCGAGTTCGTCAAGGACCCGAAGACCGGACGCACCGTGCTCGAGGTGCTCCCCCGCTTCGAGACGATCACCTACCGTGAACTCGGCGATCGTGCCGGCGCGTTCGGACGCGCGCTGACCAACGACATCCGTGCAGGCCGGCGACCGGGTTGCCGTGCTGGGTTTCACCAGCGTCGACTTCACCACGATCGATGTGGCGCTGAATCAGATTGGCGCGGTGGCGGTTCCGCTGCAGACGAGCGCGGCGACCACCCAGCTGCTCCCGATCGTGACGGAAACCGAACCCACTGTAATCGCTGCGAGCGCGAATCAACTGCCCGACGCCGTCGAGTTGATCCTGACCGGTCACGCACCCGCGAAACTGATCGTGTTCGACTACCACCCCGAGGTCGACGACGAGCGTGACGCCGTGGAAGCCGCACGCGCGCGGTTGGCTGACACCGCGGTCCTCGTGGAGACCTTAGCCGAGGTGATCGAGCGCGGGAACACTGTGTCGTCCGGACCTCTTACCGTCGGCGACCAAAGCGACGCCGACGATCCTCTGGCCCTGTTGATCTACACCTCGGGCAGCACCGGCGCACCCAAGGGTGCCATCTACCCGCAAAGAAACGTCGGCAAGATGTGGTCCAGGTCGGCCAAAAACTGGTTCGGGGAGAGTGCAGCCTCGATCACGCTCAACTTCATGCCGATGAGCCACGTCATGGGACGCGGGACCCTCTACGGCACGCTCGGTAATGGTGGAACCGCGTACTTCGCCGCCAAGAGCGACCTCTCGACCCTGCTGGAGGACCTCGAATTGGTCCGCCCCACCGAACTGAACTTCGTGCCGCGAATCTGGGAGACCCTCTACGGCGAATACCAGCGCCAGGTGGAGCGCCGCCTATCGGACCCCGCTGACGCCCAGGCCCGCGCGGCCGTCGAATCCGAGGTCATGGACGAGCAACGCCAATACTCGCTGGGCGGGCGATACATCTTCGCGATGACGGGCTCCGCGCCGACGTCCCCGGAACTAAAGACTTGGATCGAATCACTGCTGGAGATGCATCTGGTGGACGGTTACGGGTCCACCGAGGCCGGCATGGTCTTGCTCGACGGCGAAGTGCAGCGTCCGCCGGTTGTCGACTACAAATTGGCCGACGTTCCGGATCTGGGCTACTTCGCCACAGACCGGCCGCATCCGCGCGGCGAATTGCTACTCAAGACCGAGAACCTGTTCCCCGGCTACTACAAGCGCCCCGAAGTCACCGCCGACGTGTTCGACGCCGACGGCTACTACCGGACCGGCGACGTTGTCGCCGAGATCGCTCCCGACCGGCTGGTCTACGTCGACCGCCGCAATAACGTGCTGAAGCTGGCGCAGGGTGAGTTCGTCACCGTCGCGAAGCTGGAGGCGGAATTCGGCAACAGCCCGCTGGTCCGGCAGATCTACGTCTACGGCAACAGCGCGCACCCCTACCTCTTGGCCGTGGTGGTGCCCACCGAAGAAGCGTTGGAGCGGCACGACATTCAGGCCCTCAAGCCGCTGATCGCCGACTCGCTGCAGACCGTCGCCAAAGAGTCCGGCCTGCAGTCCTACGAGGTGCCGCGTGACTTCATCATCGAAACCACACCGTTCACCCTGGAGAACGGTCTGCTGACCGGTATCCGCAAGCTGGCATGGCCGAAGCTCAAGCAGCACTACGGTGAGCGGCTGGAACAGCTCTACACCGACCTGACCGCAGGTCAGGCAAATGAACTCCACGTACTTCGTCAAAGCGGCGGCGACGCGCCCGTACTGCAAACCGTGAGCCGGGCCGCGGCCGCCATGCTGGGCGCCGCGAGTTCCGACCTGTCGCCCGATGCACACTTCACCGACCTGGGCGGAGATTCATTGTCCGCCTTGACATTCGGAAACTTACTGCGCGAGATCTTCGACATCGACGTGCCGGTGGGCGTCATCGTCAGCCCGGCGAATGACCTGCGGGCCATCGCCGACTACATCGAGGGCGAGCGGCAAGGCAGCGAGCGGCCCTCGTTCTCCTCGGTGCACGGCCGTGACGCCGTGGAGGTGCACGCGAGTGACCTGACGCTAGACAAGTTCATCGACGCCCACACACTGGCCACCGCGCCAACGCTGCCGCGGGCCAACGCCGAGGTGCGCACGGTGTTATTGACCGGCTGCACGGGCTTTTTAGGCCGCTACCTCGCTCTGGAATGGCTGGAGCGGATGGACCTGGTCGATGGCAAGGTTATTGCCTTGGTGCGGGCCAAGACGGACGCCGAGGCGCGTGCGCGCTTGGACCAGATCTTCGACGGCGGCGACCCGAAGCTGCTGTCGCACTACCAGGCGCTGGCCGCCGACCATCTGGAGGTCATCGCCGGCGACAAGGGCGAGGCCAACCTGGGCCTGGACCAGCAGACCTGGCAACGGTTGGCCGACACGGTCGACCTGATCGTCGACCCGGCCGCCCTGGTCAACCACGTGCTGCCGTACAGCGAGTTGTTCGGACCGAACGCTCTGGGCACCGCCGAGCTGATCCGCATCGCGCTGACCAGCACGCTGAAGCCCTACACCTACGTGTCGACGATCGGCGTGGGTGACCAGATTGCGCCGGCGAAGTTTACTGAAGACGCCGACGTCCGGGAGATCAGCGCGACCCGCAAGGTCAACGACGGCTACGCAAACGGCTACGGCAACAGCAAGTGGGCCGGCGAGGTGCTGCTGCGCGAGGCCCACGACCTATGCGGCCTGCCGGTCGCGGTCTTCCGTTGCGACATGATCTTGGCCGACACCACCTACGCGGGTCAGCTCAACGTGCCGGACATGTTCACCCGGATGATGCTGAGCCTGGCGGCTACGGGCATCGCGCCCGGTTCGTTCTACGAGCTCGACGCTGAGGGCAACCGGCAACGCGCCCACTATGACGGCCTGCCGGTCGAGTTCATTGCCGAAGCGGTGTCAACCCTGGGCGCCCAGAGCGACGGCGGGTTCGCCACCTACCACGTGATGAACCCGTATGACGACGGCATCGGGATGGACGAGTTCGTCGATTGGCTCGAGTGCAGATGGATCTCCTATTCAGCGGATCGCTGACTACGGCGACTGGCTTCAACGATTCGAGACCTCGTTGCGTGGGCTGCCCGAAAAGCGGCGGAACAGCTCGCTGTTGCCGTTGTTGCACAACTACCAGAAGCCGGGCAAGCCCCTCAATGGGTCGATGGCTCCGACGGATCGGTTCCGCGCGGCGGTCCAGGACGCGAAAATCGGGCCCGACAAAGACATTCCGCACATCACGCCGCCGATCATCGCCAAGTACGTCAGCGACCTGCGGCTGCTTGGACTTCTGTGACGTTGTGACGCCGGCGCCAGCCGCGGGACCTCGGCTCCTCGGCTCTCGGCGCCGGCGTGGTGAGCGCCTCCGATGACGCGTCGCGGGGCGGCTCCTCGAGCCCCGAGTAATACGGCCGGCCGGCCGGCACCGGTGCCCCGGGCTGCGGGGGTTGCAAGGTTTGCGCGGGTGGCACATCGCGTGCCAGGCGCACCGAAATGCGCGCCAACGCGGCACCGGCCACGAAGACGATCAGCACACCGACGCCGGAGAAGTAAGAAATCTGCAGCGCAACTTGCTTGCGCTCCGTGGCAGCAATCGGGTCGCCAGCGGACCCGATCCCCAACAGCGGGGCGAGCTGGCAGCCGACCACGAACCAGGCGCCGGCCAGGGCCGCGAGCCAGGCGCCCAGCATCGCGCTGAAGCGACTACCGGCGACGATAAGCAACAGACCGCCCACGACGGCGGCAACTCCCGGCAGCACCTCGAGCCAGCCCCGGGCAATGCTCCACACCCAGTCCTTGTCGGGCGTATACGCAAAATTGAAATGGGGGCCGACGAACGGTATCAACGCTCCCCACACCCCCAGGATGACCAGGAGCAATCCGCTGACCGCACCGCGCGAGCGCGGCATACCGCGCCGACTGCGGCGATCCATTTCCGCGTCTTTCATGACATCTCCTCGGTAGACGCCGGCTTCGCCGGAATACACCCGAGTACCCGACCGTGCGCCTCTATAACCCGCTCGGCACTCGAAGCAGTAATCCAGAGATATCAAATAAGTAGTCGATTGCTGAGTAGTGATCGCGCGCGGCGGCTTAGATTTCAGTCAGGACGCACGCCCGCGAGGTTGGCCGATGTCTTTTGTGATTGCCGAACCCGGTCCACTGGGGGCAGCGGCGGCAACAGCGGCAGCCGCGGCTCCCCGTAGGTTAAGAGCCGCCGGCACCCACCCTTTCGAAAACGATGTGGCCGCTGTTACAGGGTGAGACCGAGTACGAGCAGCACGAGGGCAATCAGCGGAAAGGTGCCCTGGGTCAGCGCGGCCCGCGCCTTATCCGGTGACGACAGCAGCAGCACCACCGCGGCGGCGGCCATTGATCCGACGCCCGCGAAAATCAGTGCGGCACCAACCGCACAGTGGCCCATAGCAACTGCGGCAATGCCGATGCCGCTGACGACCGCCAGGAACAGGTTGTAGAAGCCCTGGTTGAGCGCCAGCAGCTTGGTGGTCTCGGCTTCCTCGGCGGTGGTGCCGAAGGTCTTTCGGGTGCGCGGCGAGGTCCAAGTCAGCGATTCCATCGTGAAGATGTAGACGTGCAGTAGCGCGGCCAGCGCGGCGAATACCAACCCGGCGGTGATCATCTCGTTCTCCTATTCGAAGAGCCCCTGTTGCCCCATCCCGACGGCCCCGGCCGGCGGAGTCATGCCCAGGTGCGTCCAGGCCTGAGCGGTGGCCACCCGGCCGCGTGGGGTACGGGCGACCATACCGGCGCGGACCAGGAACGGCTCGCACACCTCCTCGACCGTGGCGGCCTCCTCCCCTACCGCCACTGCCAGCGTCGAGACCCCGACCGGGCCCCCGCCGAAGCTGCGGGTGAGCGCCGTTAGCACCGCCCGGTCCAGCCGGTCCAGGCCGAGTTCGTCCACGTCGTAAACCGCGAGCGCCGACTTGGCGACGTCGCGGGTGATTACGCCGTCGGCGCGCACCTCGGCGAAGTCACGGACCCGACGCAGCAGCCGGTTGGCGATCCGCGGTGTGCCCCGCGAACGCCGGGCGATCTCGACGCCCGCCTCGACGCCCAGCTCGATGCCCAAAATTCCGGCAGATCGCGTCAGCACCCGCTCCAGCTCGGCGGGCTCGTAGAAATCCATGTGCGCGGTGAAGCCGAACCGGTCGCGCAGCGGGCCCGTCAGCGCGCCGGACCGGGTGGTCGCGCCGACCAGGGTGAACGGCGCGACCTCCAGCGGAATCGATGTCGCGCCAGGCCCTTTGCCGACAACCACGTCGACCCGGAAGTCCTCCATCGCCAAATAGAGCATCTCCTCGGCGGGCCGGGCAATGCGGTGGATCTCGTCGATGAACAACACGTCGTGCTCGACCAGGTTGGACAGCATCGCGGCCAGATCGCCGGCGCGCTCCAGCGCCGGCCCGGACGTCACCCGCAACGCGGAGCCCAGCTCGGCGGCGATGATCATCGCCAGCGACGTCTTGCCCAGCCCCGGCGGCCCGGACAGCAGAATGTGATCCGGTGTGCCGCCGCGGTTCTTGGCGCCCTCGATGACCAGCTGCAGCTGTTCGCGCACCCGTGGCTGGCCGATGAACTCGTCCAACGAGCGGGGCCGCAAACTGACGTCGACATCGCCCTCGCCGACTGTGAGGGCCGCCGAGACCTCGCGCTCCTCGTGATCCGAACATTCTTCGTCTTCAGTCATCGGCCCTTACCCAGCAATGACAGCGCTGCCCGCAGCGCGCTCGATGTCGTCGCCTCGTGGTCTGCGGCCAGCACCTTGTCGGTGGTCTCTTCCGCTTGCTTGGCGGCGAAGCCAAGCCCCACCAATGCCTCCACCACCGGACTTCGCACCGCGTGGCCGTTGAGACCATTAACGGCGGGCGCTTCCCCGGTCGCGCCGACGGGCCCGACTTTGTCGTGCAATTCCAGCACCATGCGTTCGGCTCCCCGTTTGCCGATCCCGGGCACCCGGGTCAGTGCGCTGACGTCGCTGTCGGCAAGCACCTGGCGCAGCGCCGAGGAGTCGTAGACGGCCAGTGTCGCCATCGCCAGGCGGGGGCCAACACCCGAGACGGACAACAGCGTCATAAACAGATCGCGGGCATCACCGTCGACAAACCCGTACAACGTCTGCGAATCCTCACGCACGATCATCGCGGTGACCAGCCGGACTTCGCTACCCCGGTGCAACGTCGCCAACGTCGACGGCGTCGCGTTGACCCGGTAACCGATGCCGGCGGCCTCGATCACGACGTGGTCGAGCGCCACCTCCAGCACCTCACCGCGGACCGAGGAGATCATCGGGCGGCCTTCACTTTCGGGGCTTGCGAGGCGGCGACCTTCGCCGCGTAGGTGGCACGGCTCTGTGCGGCCAGCGCTTCGGCCTGAGCCATCCGCGCGATCATCGGCGCCCTCCAACAGTGGCAGATCGCCAACGCCAGCGCGTCCGCCGCGTCGGCCGGTGTCGGTTTGGACTGCAGCGCAAGGATTCTGGTGACCATCGAGGTGACCTGCGCCTTGTCCGCCGCGCCATTGCCGGTGACCGCGGCCTTCACCTCGGTAGGGGTGTGGAAATGCACGACGATGTTGCGTCTGGCCGCGGCCACCGCGATGACGCCACCGACTTGCGCGGTGCCCATCACGGTCGACACGTTGTGCTGGGAGAACACCCGCTCGATGGCCATGACGTCGGGAACATGGGTGTCCAGCCAGTGCTCCACGGCCTCGCTGATGGCCAGCAGCCGCCGCGGCAGCGGCAAATCCGCTGGCGTACGCACCACGTCGACGTCCAGCGCGGTGACCGTCCGGCCGCGCCCGCTTTCGACGACCGACAGCCCGCACCGGGTCAATCCGGGATCGACTCCCATCACGCGCATCGCAGGCTCCCAATTCCCATCTACCGAACAGCTGTTCGATAGACTAACCGGCGGCCCCGACACGGCCGGGTAGACACGCGGGCACTGGTCACAGCGAAAACTGTTAACGTAACGCCCACTTATTTGCTCGAGGTTGCCCGAAGGGCAGCGCCGGCGGGAAGGGGTCGCGTGGGAACACTGCTGCTGGTGCTCGCCGCGGTGCTGTTCGGCGCGTCGCTCGTAGTTCTCGTGGTGGCTTTGCGGCGTCCCAAGCAACCGGCCAAGCCACGCGGGCGCCAGGATCCCCTCTCGTTCAACGCGATGCCCCAGTTCGGGCCCCGCCAACTCGGCCCCGGCGCCATCGTCAGCTACGGCGGCGTCGACTACGTGGTGCGCGGGTCGGTCACTTACCGGCAGGGTCCCTTTGTGTGGTGGGAGCATCTGCTCGAAGGTGGCGACCAGCCGCTCTGGTTCAGCGTCGAAGACGACGACGGGCGCCTGAAGCTGGCCATGTGGGTTGCCCGCAAGGACCTCGGGCCGTTGCAGCCCGCCGCCCAGCACGAGGTGGACGGGGTGATGTTCCGGGAGGCCGAACGCGGTCACGCCGGGTACACCACCGAGGGCACCACCGGCCTGCCGGCAGGCGGCGATATGGACTTCGTCGACTACGCCAATACCGGCGAGACCGCGCTGCTGTCCTTCGAACGGTGGGCTCCCGAGATGCCCTGGGAAATATCGACGGGCAAGACCGTGCTGACCGGCGAGATCACCGTCTACCCCGCGCCTCCGGCGTCGTCCACCCCGTAAGACCCACGTCGGTGCCGCTTCATTACCTCGCCGTCGCGCCTACGGACGTGTCCGGCACGCGACTGGCGCTCGCCCTCAACGCGCCCGCACCACAGCCGCTGGCCACACATCTGCTGAATCATCCGGACGGCGGCGCGCTCCTGCTCGGAGTGCTCGGCGCATCGCATGTGGTCTCGGTTGAGCACGCCACCCGCAGGTTCTCCGAGGAGGTGTCGTGCAACTCCCGTCAGCACGGATGCGCGTTGCCCGAACGCGCCGACGAACCCGGATACCGCCTCGAGTCGCGCTTCGAGACACACGACGAGGCGGCGTTCCGCGCGCTGGCGGGTGAACTTCGCGAGCGCTGCGCACGAGAAGCCGGGTGGCTGGGCGGCACGTTTCCCGGCGACGACGCCGCGCTGACCGCACTCGCCGCCGAACCCGACGGGACCGGCTGGCGCTGGCAGACGTGGCACCTGTACCCCGCAGTGCAGCCGGCGGCATCCGGCGGGGTTGTAGTCCACACGGCCAGCGAGTGGCATCCATGAGCCGAAAGCGATTGTTCTGGATCGCCGGCGGACTTGCCGTCGCCGCGGTCGCGTCGCTGATTTTCGGAATGATGTTGCTGCAGAAAGACATTGGTTCCTACATAGCGAGCCACTACAAAGAATATTCGCGCGACGCCAATGGGACGCGCTATGCGTGCACCGGATCGCCCGAGGACGTCGCCGACGATCTCGCCGACTATCAGCAACCCGAGGCACGCGCCGACAACGACAAGACCCAATACCTGCGCTACAGCAACAACATCGTGACCGTCGGCCCCGACGGCAACCGTTCGTGCAGCATCCGCGTCGAAAGCCTGAACGCGGGATACAGCCACGGCTCGTTTATCTTCCTCGGCCCCGGGTTCAGCCCCGGATCCCCGGCGGGCGGCGCGGGCGGTAGCCCCGGCGGCCCCGGCGGAACAAAATAGACCCAGGCACGCAAAGGAGATCGCCATGTACCCCGCCACGTACCTAGCCCTCGAGATCGGAAACATCGACCTCAATCCAATCGTGGGAGGCGTCGCCCAGACGATCTTGTATTTCCTGGTAGGCATGGCGGTCCTGATCGCCGGCTTCGTCATGGTGGACGTGTTGACGCCGGGTAAGTTGCGCGAATTGGTGTTTGTTGATCGCCGTCCCAACGCGGTGGTTCTTGCCTGCGCGATGTACGCGTCGCTCGCCATCGTCATCATCAGCGCCATCGTCAACAGCTACAAGCAGCTGGGCCAAGGACTCGTCGGCGTGGCGGTTTACGGCTTGATGGGTGTGATCCTGCAAGGGGTAGCACTGTTGACGCTGCACGTCGTGATACCGGGCGACTTCCATGAGCACGTCGACGAGCCGGAGCTGCATCCCGCGGCGTTCGCGACGGCCGTCATGCTGCTGGCCGTCGGAGGGGTGACGGCCGCCGCGGTGTCATGACCACCACTTACGAGTCGATCCGGCCGACCGAGTTTTCCGGGCGCTGGCGCGCGCTGCTGCTGGCCGCCGTCGCGGCGTGCGCGGCGTGCGGCATCGTCTACGAACTGGCGCTGCTCACCCTGTCGGCGAGCCTGAATGGCGGCAGCATCGTCGCCACGTCATTGATCGTTGCGGGTTACATCGCAGCGCTAGGCCTTGGCGCCCTGCTGGTCCGCCCGCTGTTGGGGCGCGCGGCGATCACCTTCATCGCCGTCGAGGCGCTGCTGGGCATCATCGGCGGTCTGTCCGCGACGGCGCTGTATGTGGTGTTCGCATTTGTCGATGGTTCGACGTGGGTGCTAGCCGCGAGCACCGCCCTGATCGGCGGCCTGGTCGGTGCCGAAGTGCCGCTGTTGATGACGCTGCTACAACGGGGCCGGGTGGCGGGTGCGACGGATGCCGGCCGCACGCTGGCCAACCTCAACGCGGCCGACTATCTGGGCGCGTTGGTCGGCGGGCTGGTCTGGCCGTTCATCCTGCTGCCGCAACTGGGCATGATCCGGGGGGCAGCGGCCACCGGCATCGTGAACCTGGTGGCCGCGGCCACGGTGTCGGTCTTCTTGCTGCGTCGCGTCGTTTCCACCCGGCAGCTGGCGATGGCGTTGTGCGCGCTGGCCGCGGCGCTCGCGCTGCTGGCCACCCTGCTGGTGCGTGCGCATGACATCGAGACCACCAGCCGACAGCGGCTGTACGCCGACCCGATCGTCGCCTACCGGCACACGGCGTATCAGGAGATCGTGATCACCCGCCGCGACAACGACACCCGCCTCTACCTCGACGGCGGTCTGCAGTTCTCCACCCGCGACGAATACCGCTACACCGAAAGCCTGGTCTACCCGGCCCTCGGCAAGGGCGCACGATCGGTGCTGGTGCTCGGCGGCGGCGACGGCCTGGCCGCGCGCGAACTGCTGCGCCAACCCGGTATCGAGAAGATCGTGCAGGTCGAGCTCGATCCCGCGGTCATCGAATTGGCGCGCACCACCCTGCACGACGCCAACGGCGGCGCGCTGGATAACCCGCGCGTCCAGGTGGTCATCGACGACGCGATGACCTGGCTGCGCGCTCCGGAGCGGCGTCCGTCCGGCGGGTTCGACGCGGTCATCGTCGATCTGCCCGATCCGGACACACCGGTGCTGGGGCGGTTGTACTCCACCGAGTTCTACACCCTTGTCGCGCACGCGCTGGCGCCCGGCGGGCTCATGGTCGTGCAGTCGGGCAGCCCGTTTTCCACCCCGACGGCGTTTTGGCGCACGATCTCGACGATCCGGGCCGCCGGGTACGCCGTCACGCCCTATCACGCGCACGTGCCCACCTTCGGTGACTGGGGTTTCGCGCTGGCAGGCCGCGGCGACACCGCACCGATACCCAGCATGCCGCCGAATGCGCCGCCGCTGCGCTTCCTGAACTCGCAAGTGCTGCAGGCGTCGACCGTGTTCTCCGGGGACGTCGGGCCCCGCACGCTGGAGCCCTCGACACTGGACAATCCGCGCATCGTCGACGACATGCGGCACGGCTATGACTAAGAGGGGACTGGACCCGGCTCAGTCCTCGTCGAGCGCGGCCAGCACCTCGTCGGACAGGTCGACGTTGGTGTACACGTTCTGCACGTCGTCGCTCTCTTCCAGAGCGTCGACCAACTTCATAACCTTGCGTGCGCCGTCGACGTCGACCGGCACGCTGACCGAGGGCTGGAAGCTGGCCTCTGCCGAGTCGTAGTCGATGCCTGCGTCCTGCAGCGCGGTGCGCACAGCGACCAGGTCGGTCGGCTCGGCGACGACCTCGAAGCTCTCACCGAGATCGCTGACGTCTTCGGCGCCGGCGTCGAGCACCGCCGTCAGCACGTCGTCTTCGGTCAGACCGTTTTTTTCCAGGGTGACCACACCCTTGCGGGAGAACAGGTAGGCCACCGAGCCGGGGTCCGCCATGGCGCCGCCGTTGCGCGTCATCGCGATGCGCACCTCACTCGCGGCGCGGTTGCGGTTGTCGGTCAGGCACTCGATCAGCACCGCCACCCCGTTGGGTGCGTAGCCCTCGTACATGATCGTCTGCCAGTCGGCGCCGCCGGCTTCCTCACCGGCGCCGCGCTTTCGGGCGCGCTCGATGTTCTCGTTGGGCACCGAGGTCTTCTTCGCCTTCTGGATGGCGTCATACAGCGTCGGGTTGCCCCCGGGGTCACCACCGCCGGTGCGCGCGGCGACCTCGATGTTCTTGATGAGCCGGGCGAACTCCTTGCCACGGCGCGCGTCTTTGACGGCCTTCTGGTGCTTCGTCGTGGCCCACTTGGAATGGCCGCTCATCGTCTTCCCATCTCATAGTTTCTTGGCCAGACGAGTCTACGTGCCGCCTTTTCGCCGCCAGACTGCAACTACGGACGGCCGCGAAATGCGTCGCCAGTCTCGCGGTCTAAACGCGGCCCCTGACAATGTCGACGAACAATCTGTGGACGCGGCGGTCGCCGGTCATCTCCGGATGAAACGCGGTGGCCAGCACTCCGCCCTGCCGCACCGCGATGATGTGACCCGCTGCCCGGGCCAGCACCTGCACGCCATCACCGGCGCGCTCGACCCACGGCGCGCGGATGAACACCGCGCGCACCGGCGCCTCGAGGCCGGCGAACTCCACATCGCCTTCAAACGAATCGACCTGCCGGCCGAAAGCGTTGCGTCGCACTGTCATATCGATGCCACGCAGCGGCAGCGCCGCGCGCCCGCTGACGCCCGCGTCGAGGATCTCACTGGCCAGCAAGATCATGCCGGCACACGCGCCGTACGCCGGAAGCCCGTCTGCCAGCAGCGCCCGCAGCGGTTCCAGCAGGTCCAGGTCGAGCAACAGGTGACTCATCGTGGTGGACTCACCGCCGGGGATGACCAGACCGTCCACGGCCTCGATCTCACCGCGGCGCCGCACCGGCTGGGCGTCGGCTCCGGCTTCGCGCAGCGCAGCGAGGTGTTCCCGGGTATCGCCCTGCAGTGCCAAGACCCCGATGCGTGGCACGCTCACTGGGCAGCAGGTTGGTGACCGTGCGAGAAGCGGGTCAGGCCCTCCTGCATGACCGCCGCGACCATCTCGCCGTACTGGTTGAAGATCTTGCCCTGGCACAGCGCCCGGCCTCCCGACGCCGACGGCGAGGACTGGTCGTAGAGCAACCATTCGTCGGCCCGGAACGTCCGCATGAACCACATCGCGTGGTCCAGCGACGCCACCTGCAGATGCTCGCGTTCGTCCATGTGGGTGGCCTGGGCCGATCCCAACAACGTGAGGTCGCTCATGTAGGCCAGCGCGCAGATGTGCAGCACCGGGTCGTCGGGCAGCGGATCGCGGTGGCGAAACCACACTTGCTGCTGGGCGGCCTTGCCCGGCAACAGCCGCAGCTGTTCGCGCGGCACGATGCGGATGTCCCACTCGGCGAACTGACGGAATCCCGCGTCCTCGAACACCTTGAACGTGTCCAGGTCTGGGCACTCGTCGGGCGGCGGCGCGGCCGGCATGGCGTCCTGGTGGGTGATGCCCTCCTGGTCGGTCTGGAAGGACGCCGACATGCTGAAGATGGTCTTCCCGTGCTGAATGGCGTTGACCCGCCGGGTGCAGAACGAGCCGCCGTCGCGCAGCCGCTCGACGAGGAAGACCGTGCGCGTCTGGGCGTCTCCGGGCCGGATGAAGTACCCGTGCAGCGAGTGCACCAGGAAATTCGGCTCGACCGTGCGCACAGCTGAGACCAGCGACTGGCCCGCCACGTGGCCACCAAACGTACGCTGCATGAAGCCCGATTCCGGGCTGAAGACACTGCCGCGGTAGATGTTGACCTCGAGTTGCTCGAGATCGAGGATCTGCTCGATCGACACGTGCTACCAGCCGCGCTGGGCCAAGCGATGCGGCTCGGCCAGCTGCTCTACGTTGATGCCCACCATCGCCTCGCCCAGCCCACGCGACACCTTGGCCAGCACATCGGGGTCGTCGAAGAATGTGGTGGCCTTGACGATCGCGGCCGCGCGCTGCGCGGGATCGCCGGATTTGAAGATGCCCGAGCCGACGAAGACGCCCTCGGCCCCGAGCTGCATCATCATGGCCGCATCGGCCGGCGTGGCGATTCCGCCCGCGGTGAACAGCGTGACCGGCAGCTTGGCCGCCCGGGCCACCTCGACGACGAGATCGTAGGGCGCCTGCAATTCCTTTGCCGCGACGAATAATTCGTCTTCAGACAATGACGTCAGGCGGCGGATCTCGCCGCCGATGGCCCGCATGTGTGTGGTCGCGTTGGAGACGTCGCCGGTGCCGGCTTCGCCCTTGGACCGGATCATGGCGGCCCCCTCGTTGATACGCCGCAGCGCCTCGCCGAGGTTGGTCGCCCCGCACACGAATGGCACGGTGAATTTCCACTTGTCGATGTGATGGGTGTAGTCGGCGGGTGTCAGGACCTCGGACTCGTCGACGTAGTCCACGCCCAGGCTCTGCAGGATCTGTGCCTCGACGAAATGCCCGATGCGCGCCTTGGCCATCACCGGGATGGTGACCGCGGCGATGATGCCCTCGATCATGTCCGGGTCGCTCATCCGAGATACCCCGCCCTGGGCGCGGATATCGGCGGGCACGCGCTCCAGCGCCATCACCGCGACGGCGCCGGCGCCTTCCGCAATGCGGGCCTGCTCCGGGGTGACGACGTCCATGATGACGCCGCCCTTGAGCATCTCGGCCATGCCGCGCTTCACCCGGGCCGTTCCGGTCCGGTTGGCCTGGCTCGACTGCTTATCCACTACCTGCTCTCCTTCGATGCCAGACCAGTCTAGTGGGGTGTGACAATCGGGTTTTGGTCTGCTCAACGAATCGACAGCGGCGCCCGGACGCCACGAGTGGATGCGTCGCCGCTGTCGGTACCCGAAGCGTCGGCCAGTGCGCCGGCTAGCGGCAGCAGCTCGCCAAGCTGCTGCGGATACACCTGCTCACCGGCCGCCACCAACTCCGTGATGTCGTTCGCGTCACACCAGCGCGCCCCGTGGATGTAGCGCCGTTCCAACTCGGTGCGCCCCGCGGTGGAAGGTTCGAACCGGCGCGTGCGGTGCAACAGGTAGAACTCCTCACTGTCCAGCAGCGCCCCGTTGAACTCGAAGACCTCGTCGCGCCGCCAGATGGGCCCGACCAGGTCAGCCGGCGCGACCCGCAGACCGGTTTCTTCGGCCAACTCCCGGGCGGCCGCCTCGGCCAGCCGCTCGCCCGGGTGCACCTCGCCGCCGACGGTGAACCACCACCGCGGCGCGGCACCCTCGGGGAACGTCACGGCCGCGGGATCCGATCCGCACAGCAACAGCACCGCGCCCGTCTCGTCGAGCAGCACCACCCGCGCGGACGTGCGGTGGTTGAGCACGCCGTGATCTCCGTGTGCCAGCGCATGCGGCCGTTCGGCGATCTCGAAATAGCTTGGCAGCACGGCGGTTCCACCGAGCCGAAAGGCGCGGACCATGGTTCGTTCACCCAGCGCTCGGGTGTCTCGGACGGCATCGTTGTGGAATCGCCGGGCCAAGCAGCACCCGGGCTTCCGCGTCGGCCATCTCGGCGATCAGGCCCGCCGGGAGCGACGCCGGATCGACGATCGCCAGGGCGGCCGAGAGCTCGTTTTCCGCGTTCTCGCGCGCGTGCCGGGGTGCGGTCTCGGCGGCGTCGGCCAGCGCAGCCAGCCGCTTACCCAGTGGGCTGCGTCTTGCGGCACCGCCGTATGCGTCGATGGCAACCGCACGCGCCACCACCGCGCGCCGTGCCAGCGCGCCATCCAGCGCCTGCCAGGACAAGTCGTAGCGGACGTTCAGCCGGTCCAGCCGGTGAGCCGTCCGAATCGCCCAGCTGCCGACGGCGGCCACCAGCGCGGCCAGCACACCGATCACCAGTAAGACGGCCAGGGCCTGCCACGTCATCAGCTGGCCACCTGGACCTTGGCGCCCGCTCCGGCGACCGTCTCGTAGACCCGCATGATCTCGCTGGCCACCACCGACCAGTCGTAGCGGCGGACCTCTGTGGAACCGGCGGCCGCGTAGCGCTTCCGCAGCGCGTCGTCCTCCAGCATCGCGATCAGCGCGTCGGCCAGCGCGTCGCCGTCACCGACCGGTACCAGCCGCCCAACCTCACCGTCGCGCAGCACGCGGCGAAAGGCGTCCAGATCGCTGGCCACCACCGGAGTGCCGGCTGCCATCGCCTCCACCAACACGATCCCGAAGCTCTCGCCGCCGATATTGGGCGCGCAGTAGACGTCGGCGCTGCGCATCGCCGAGGCCTTCTCGGCGTCGTCCACCTGGCCGAGCAGGCGGATGTGTTTCGCCAATTCGCCTGCCTGGCTGAGCAGTTGGTCCTCGTCACCGTGGCCGACGACCAGCAGCTGCGCATCCGCGAAGCGCTCCACCACTTTCGGCAGCGCCTCGAGCAGCACCTCCATACCCTTGCGCGGCTCGTCGTAGCGTCCCAGGAACAGCACCGTCTTGCCGGGCCGCGGGTACCCGTCTAGCGGCGGCGCCGAAGACAGCGAACCGACGTCCACCCCATTGGGGATCTCCACCGCGTCGGAACCCAGCGCCTCCATCTGCCAGCGCCGGGCCACGTCGGACACCGCGATCCGCCCGACGATCTTCTCGTGCATCGGCCGCAGGAATCCCCGGATCACCGACAGCGTCAGCGACTTGGTGGTCGAGGTGTGAAAGGTCGCCACGATCGGGCCCTCGGCCACCCGCAGGGCCCACATGGACAGGCTGGGCGCGTTCGGTTCGTGCAGGTGCAGCACATCGAAGTCACCCTGCGCGAGCCACCTTCTGACCCTGCCGTGCACCGCGGGACTGAACTGCAGCCGCGCAACCGAACCGTTGTAGGGAATCGGGATCGCCCTGCCCGCGGAAACGACATAGTCGGGCAGCACAACATCGGGCGAGGACGGCGCCAGGACGCTGACGTAATGCCCCCGGGCCTGCATCACCGCGGCCAGTTGCAAGACGTGCGACTGCACTCCGCCCGACACGTCGATCGAGTACGGACACACCATCCCGATCCGCATCAGGAGTCCCTGCAGTCGTGCCCGGCGGGCTTCGGACAGATCGGCCAGCCACTGCGGCTGCAGCATGTGCCAGTCGGCGGGATGAGCGGCGATGTTCGTCGCGAACTGGTCGGCCAGCGCCTGGGTGATGACGTTGACGTCACCGCTGCTGCAGTCCAGCGCCGGGTGGATGGAGAATCCCCAGCCTTCGCCGTGGGTCTGCTCTTCGAACCAGCAATGCACCGGCAACAGGGCCGCTCCGGTCTCGATCGCCAGCTTGGCCGGTCCCGCCGGCATCCGGGTGGCCTCGCCGAAGAAATCGACGTCCACGCCGGTGCGCGTGAGGTCACGCTCGGCCATCAGGCACACCAACTTGTTGGCGCGCAGCCGTTCGCACAGCACATCGAACGGTGGGCGGTCGCCGCCGGACAACGGCAGCACTTCGAAGCCGAGGCTCTCCCGGTAGTCGATGAAACGCTTGTAGAGCGACTCAGGCTGAAGGCGCTCTGCAACGGTGCTGAAGGTGCCGTGCGTCTGCACCAGCCACATCCCGGCCATGTCCCAATTGCCGCTGTGCGGCAACGCGAGCACAACTCCGCGGCCACCGGCGATGGCCCGGTCCAAATTCTCGAGCCCCGTAAACGCCTCGTCGAGCTGGCGAGCCAGCGCGCTGTGGTTCATCGCCGGCAGCCGGAACGCCTCGCGCCAGTAACGGCCGTAGGACCCCAGCGAGGCACGCATCAATGAGTCCGGCACGTCGGCCGGTGGCACGGCCAGGACGCGGGCCAAGTTTTTGCGCAGCTGCTCCGGCCCGCCATTGCGGGCCGCGTACCACGCTCCGGTGCCGAACGCGGAGCGAGCCGCAACCTCTGGCAGGGCCCGCACGGCCAGCCAGCCGGTTGCATACGCCCAGTCGGTCGCGGCACGGGTCACCAGGCGGCGCGGGGCTCCGAGAGCTTTCAGGCCCGGCGGACTGGAGATCACGGTTCGATCTTTCCCTGGTCTTCCGATCGGGGCACGGCGGCGATGCGATCGGTCGCCCCCGGCGAGGTCCATACCGTGTACAGCCGCTGGCCGCAGGTGACCAGGCTGGCCGCTGCGAGCACCCACATCGCCACAGGCAATGCGGGCGGCCAGGCGACGAACGGAAAGTCGGATACGCCGGCACCGACCAGCACGATGATCAGCCGTTCTGGTCTTTCGATAAGGCCACCGTCGCCGCGCAGGCCACTGGCCTCGCCCCGGGCCTTGATGTAGGAGATGACCTGCGAGGTGACCAGGCAGATCAACGTCGCCACCACCAGCGGTCGATCACGCATTCCAAACGCTATCCACCACACCAGCCCGCAGAACACCGCGCCGTCGCTGATCCGGTCACACGTCGCGTCCAACACCGCGCCGAAGCGGGTGCCGCCGCCGCGCTCCCGGGCCATCGCCCCGTCGAGCATGTCGAACAGGGAAAAAAACCAGATCACGCACCCGCCAGCGAACAGCCTTCCCATGGGGAACAGCGTCAGCGCCCCCGCCACGGCTCCGATGGTGCCCAGGATGGTGACGCCGTCGGGGGTCAAGCCGATCCGCAGCGCGCCCCGGGCCAGCGGAGCGCTGAGCCGCGCGAACGCCGCCCGGGTCAGGAAGGGAGCCTTACTCACGAGCTCACGGCTGCTTCGCCCATTCGGTGGCCAGCAACTCACGAGTGTCCCGCAGCAGCTGCGGGATCACCTTCGAGCCGCCGATGATGGTGATGAAGTTCGCGTCACCGCCCCAGCGCGGCACCACGTGCACGTGCAGGTGCTCGGCCAGCGACCCGCCCGCCGATGCCCCCAGGTTGAGGCCGACGTTGAAGCCGTGCGGGCGTGACACCTGCTTGATGACGCGAATCGACTTCTGCGTGAACGCCATCAACTCCGCGCTCTCGGAATCCGTCAGATCCTCGAGTTCGGAAACCCGGCGGTAGGGCACCACCATCAGGTGTCCGGGGTTGTACGGGTAGAGGTTGAGCACGGCGTAGACGAGTTCACCGCGGGCGACCACAAGGCCGTCCTCGTCGGACAGGTGCGGGATGTCGGTGAACGGTTCTGCGCGGTCGGCCTTGTCGTGCTTCATCGGCGCGTCGGCCAGGTAGGTCATCCGGTACGGAGTCCACAACCGCTGCAAGTGGTCGCGCTCGCCGGCGCCCTGATCGACAATACTGTCGTCGGCGCGATCGGCCGGTTGGTCTTCACTCACCGCCGGCCACCTTCACCAGTTCGGCTGTGGGAGCGGCATTCTCATGGTCGGCGATCCACTTCACGATGGCCGCCACCGCGTCGTCGCGGGCCACACCGTTGATCTGGCTGCGGTCACCAAAGCGGAAGCTCACCGCGCCGGCATCCACATCGCGATCGCCGGCCAGCAGCATGAACGGCACCTTCTGATTGGTGTGCAGCACGATCTTCTTGGCCATCCGGTCGTCGCTGGTGTCCACCTCGACCCGAACGCCATGCGACTTTAATTGCGCGGCAACGTCTTCTAGATAGGCGACGTGCTCGTCGGCGACCGGGATGCCGACCACCTGGACTGGCGCCAGCCACGCCGGGAACGCGCCCGCGTAGTGCTCGGTGAGGATGCCGAAGAACCGCTCGATGGACCCGAACAGCGCACGGTGGATCAGCACCGGGCGTTGCCGCGAACCGTCGCCGGCGGTGTATTCCAGCTCGAACCGCTCGGGCATGTTGAAGTCGACCTGCAGCGTGGACATCTGCCAGCTGCGACCGAGCGCGTCCTTGACCTGCACAGAGATCTTCGGCCCGTAGAACGCCGCGCCACCGGGGTCGGGCACCAGCGGTAGCCCGGACGCCTCGCCGACCTCGCGCAGGATCTCGGTGGCCTCCTCCCACACTTCGTCGGAGCCCACGAACTTCTTCGGGTCCTTGGTCGACAACTCGAGGTAGTAGTCGTTGAGCCCGTAGTCGGCCAGCAGGTCGAGCACGAAGCGCAGCACCGAGGTCAATTCGTCGCGCATCTGCTCGAGCGTGCAGTAGATGTGCGCGTCGTCCTGCGTCATGCCGCGCACCCGGGTCAGGCCGTGGATGACGCCGGACTTCTCGTAGCGGTATACGCTGCCGAACTCGAAGAGCCGCAACGGAAGTTCACGGTAGGACCGTCCGCGCGCCCGATAAATCAGATGATGCATCGGGCAGTTCATCGGTTTCAGGTAGTAGTCCTGGCCGGGTTTGCGCACCGAGCCGTCCTCGTTGAACTCCGCATCGATGTGCATCGGCGGGAACATGCCCTCGGCGTACCACTCGAGGTGGCCCGAGGTGATGTAGAGCTGCTCCTTGGTGATGTGCGGGGTGTTGACGAACTCGTAGCCGGCCTCCTCGTGCCGACGCCGCGAGTACTCCTCCAGCTCGCGACGGATGATGCCGCCCTTGGGGTGGAAAACCGGTAGACCCGAACCGATTTCGTCGGGAAAACTGAATAGATCCAGCTCCACGCCCAGCTTGCGGTGGTCGCGGCGTTGCGCCTCCTCGATGAGCTCCAGGTGCTTGTCGAGCGCTTCCTGTGTCTCCCATGCGGTGCCGTAGATGCGTTGCAGGCTGGCGTTTTGCTGGTCACCGCGCCAGTAGGCCGCCGAACTGCGGGTGAGCTTGAATGCCGGGATGTGCTTGGTGGTCGGGATGTGCGGTCCGCGGCACAGGTCACCCCAGACCCGTTCCCGCGTGCGCGGATTGAGGTTGTCGTAGGCGGTGAGCTCGTCGCCGCCCACCTCCATGATTTCGTCCATGTTGTCTGAGGCCCCGGATTTGTCGTCGACCAGTTCAAGCTTGTAGGGCTCGTTGGCCAGCTCTTTGCGCGCCTGGTCCTTGGACTCGTAGACCCGCCGGTCGAACAGCTGTCCGTCCTTGACGATCTGGCGCATCCGCTTTTCCAGCTTTTCCAGGTCTTCGGGCGTGAACGGTTCGGCCACGTCGAAGTCGTAGTAGAAGCCGTCGGTGATGGGCGGCCCGATCCCTAGCTTGGCGTCCGGGAACAGGTCCTGCACGGCCTGGGCCAACACGTGGGCGGCCGAGTGCCGGATGACGCTGCGACCGTCGTCGGTGTCGGCGGCCACCGGGATGACCTCGGCGTCGGCGTCGGGCGTCCAACTCAAGTCGCGCAGCTTGCCGTCGGCGTCGCGCACCACAACGATCGCGTCGGGCGCGCCCCGCCTCGGTAGTCCCGCCTCCCCCACCGCCGCCGCCGCCGTAGTCCCGGCAGGAACCCGGATCGGGGCTGCTGGGGCGGGGTGTGCGGGGGCACTCATCGGGTCGGTCTCCAAGGGTTGGGATGTCTGGAATGAATCCTGCAATGAACCGTTGCCATGCTATCGGGGTTATCTTGGGCGCCGCCCCGACCGCGACACATAACCCACGCACACGACGCGTCGGCGCAGGTGTGCGTGGGTTATATCTGGGTGGGCTCCGGCGCGTGCGTGGGCGAGCATGCTCACGGCTGGCCAGGCTTGAGCCGCACGAACAGCGCGTCGGCGTCGCTCAGCAGGGTGTCACCGTCGGTCAACCGGCCCGATACGAAGACTTTGCGGCCGTCGACCCGGTCGACGCCCGCGTCGAACTGCAGATCCTTTTCGATTGGCACGATATTGCGGTAGTTGATCTTGAGGTAAGCGGTGCGTTGGCGGGGGTTTCCGGTTAGCACCGATCCCGTCAACCCCAAAATGGTGTCGAACAGCATCCCCAGGGACCCGCCGTGCACGGCGCCGTTGCGTCCCAGGTGAAAGCGGGCGAAGCGCGCCGTCCCTTCGATCCTGCCGTCGTCGGTCTTTCGGGAGGAGATGGGGACGGTCAGGATGTTGCCGCGCACCGGCAGGTCCATCCGGCGCCCCGACGGCGACGCCCATTCGTCGGCGTCGAACGGGCTGAGCAGCGCGGACAGTTTCTCCAGCGTGTCGGCGGCCTCGGTGATCACCTCGTCAGGCGCGTCGACGGCACGGGCGTGGTCCTGCAGTTTGCGTACCGCGTCGATGAACCGGCCGTAGTCGGGGCCGCCCTTTGTCGTGGGTTCGGGCGGGTTGAATCCGCCGCCGGGGTGTTTGGCCGGTTCGGTTGTCACCAGGACACCGTATTCGAGCCGCGAAACCGCAACTACCGACGGGTTTACTCGCGAAATGCGTCGGTAGCTGCCGTCTCGCGAGGATTACTCAGCCCCCGCAGCCGCCAAAGTCTCGAACTCCTCGTCGGTGATCGTGATCTCGGCCGCGGCGACGTTCTCCTCCAGGTGTGCAACCTTCGATGTGCCCGGGATCGGCAGCATCACCGGGGACCGCTTCAGCAGCCACGCCAGCGCCAGTTGCGACGCCGACGCGCCATGGTTGGCGGCGATACGTTGCAGCGGGCCGTCGGCGGCGGCCAGCGGTCCAGACGCCAACGGGAACCACGGAATAAAGCCCACGCCCTGGCTGGTCGCGAAATCCAGCAGCGGCTCGGAGCCACGGGCCGACAGGTTGTACATGTTCTGCACCGACACGATCTCGGTGATCTGCTGGGCCGCCTTCAGTTGATCGACGTCGATCTCCGACAAACCGATGTGGCGGATCTTGCCTTCCTCCTTGAACTTGACCAGCTCACCCACCTGGTCGGCCAGCGGGAAATTGGGGTCGATGCGGTGCAGCTGAAACAGGTCGATGGTGTCCACACCGAGACGACGCAGGCTCATTTCGAGTTCCTGACGCAGATAGCTGGGATTGCCCAGCGGGATCCAGACGTCCGGGCCGGTCCGCAGCAGGCCCGCCTTGGTCGCGATCACCAGCCCGTCGTAGGGGTGTAGCGCCTTGCGGATCAGCTTCTCGGAGATATACGGGCCGTAAGAGTCTGCGGTGTCGATGAAGTTCACACCGAGTTCGACGGCGCGGCGCAAAACCCGGACACATTCTTCTTTGTCGGCCGGCGGGCCCCACACACCTTTGCCGGTCAGGCGCATGGCGCCGAACCCGAGTCTGTTGACGGTCAGGTCGCCGCCGAGGGTGAACGTTCCGGATGCTTGGGCAACAGATTTTTGTGCGGTCACTTTTACGACCGTACGCCGGAAACGCATACGCGCACGTTGAGCGTGGCAAGCTGAGCGAGTGGACCTAGCAGCGCTCGAAGAACTTCCGCTCACCTACCCGGAGGTGGGCGCGACGGCGGGCGGCGAGCTGCCTGCGGGCTATGGCCATCTCCGCGTGGAGACTCAGATCGGCACGGGCCAACAGCGTTTCGACCAAGCCGCCGACGCCGTCATGCACTGGGGCATGCAGCGCGGGGCCGGGTTGCGGGTGCGAGCCAGCTCCGAGGTCGCCGTCGTCTCCGCGGTGGTTTTGGTGCGAATGGGCTTTCTGCCCGCACCGTGCCGCGTCGTGTACGTCGTCGACGAGCCCGATGTGCGGGGGTTCGCCTACGGCACTCTGCCGGGCCATCCGGAGTCCGGCGAAGAACGCTTCGTCGTGCGCCGGGACCCGGCCACCTCCGCGGTGTTCGCCGAGGTGTCGGCGTTCTCCCGGCCGGCGATGTGGTGGACCAAGGCGGGTGGGCCAGTGGTGTCGGTGGCGCAGCGCTTCATCGCCAACCGCTACCTGCGCGCGGTCTGAGCCCCGCTTAGGCCCCCCAGCCGGCAAGTAATTTCTCCGCACCCGCACACATCTGCTCGATTACCTCGCCCACCGACGCGTCGTCGCTGATCATCCCGACGGCCTGACCCGCGGTCACCGGGGCAATTCGGCGGTCGTCGGCGGCGATCGAGCCGGCCAGCTCGTCGTGGGCCTGCCGATCGGCAGCAAGTTCGTCCTCTCTGCCGGTCCAGCGCGCCACGAAGTCGTTTGCCAATACGCGGGACGGATAATCCGCCGGCCAGGGCAGTCCCTTGGCGATGTCAAAAATCCGGGTGAGAGCGGTGTCGGTGGCCGCGGCCGCGATCAGGGCGCGGCGGCTGCCGTCGCCGGTCAGGGCCTCCGGACACGCCGCCAGGCGGGTGCCGACCCATGCTCCGCTGGCCCCGGCCGCCAAGACGGCGGCGAGGCTCCGCGGCGACGCGATTCCGCCGCCGGCCAGAACTGGCACAGACACGGCGTCCAAGACCGCGTCCAGCAGCGGCAGAATGCCGAGCTTCGCGTCCCCGTGCCCGCCGCCCTCCGACCCGCGCGCGACCACGATATCGACGCCGGCGTCGGCCGCCTGCCGAGCGCCCAGACTGTCGTATACCTGTGTGACGGTGCTGATTCCGGCGTCATGCGCCGCGCCGACCCAGGACCATTCGGTGCCGAAGCTGACCGACAGCAGTGTGGGCCTCGCGGCTAGCGCGTCCTCGAACAGGCCCGCCTCGGTGCGCATCACCCAGTCCACCAAGCCGATCCCGAACGTTCCGTGCACCTGCGCTAGCTGGGCTGCGAGCAACTCCCTTGTCGCGACACTGCCCATGCCGACCATGCCCAGGCCGCCGGCCGCGGTGACGGCGGCGGCCAGCCGGCCACCCGCGACTCCGCCCATCGGCGCGTTGACGATCGGCATCCGTAGGCCGAAACTCCGCGACCAGGAAGTCGATAACATCCGCTACTGATCGGCGACGATGTTCTTCAGAATGGTCAGCATGACCACAGAGTCCTCGATCGCGTTCAGGGCGTGCCGTTCCCGCGGAAGGGCGACGTAGTCGCCGGTCTTGCCTTCCCAGGCGTCGTCTTCGGTGGTGACGCGCACGTGACCCTGCAGCACCTGCAGTGTCGCCTCGCCTTGGCTGTCGTGTTCGGACAGGTCGTGGCCGGCCAGCAGCGCAAGCACGGTCTGCCGCAGTTCGTGCGTGTGACCGCCGTGGATGGTTTGCGCGGCCCGGCCGCTGTTCAATTTTTTGGCCTCGGCGAGCTTTTCGGATGCCAGACTGGTCAGCGAAACGGATTCCATGGACGAGACCTTTCAGCCGGTTTGCAGTCAGTATCCCCGCCTTTGACAACGCAATCACCTTGGCACCTCCAGGGCGAGACGGCCAGCACCATTCCCATCCAGATGGAGGCGGCCGCGACACCGGGCGCCGCCTCAGTGTTCGTTGGATCGGGCGCGACCCGCGTCACCCGAAACGCCTTAGGACCGTCCGTGGAGGCATCAACGTGTCCGGTGTGTGAAGAAAGGCTTTCCGCGAACCGTCGAGCGAATCAACGATGAGTCGACTTAACCAACGGTTCTGTCGGCTCCGTCGACGTTTGCCTAAGGTAAGTGCCGTGTCTGAGCTACCGACGCAAACTGGCTACGCGCAAGCCTCGAGAGGCCGGCGTTCGGCGCACACCATGGGCGACGATCGTGAACAGGCGATCCTGGCCACCGCGGAGCGTCTCCTGCAGGAGCGCCCCCTCGCGGACTTCTCCGTGGACGACCTGGCAAAGGGAGCCGGTATCTCCCGTCCCACTTTTTACTTCTACTTCCGGTCCAAGAACGCGGTCCTACTCTCGTTGCTCGATCAGATGAACGGCAGGGCGCATGCGGCGCTCAAGGCGCTCGGCAGCAAGCTACCCAGCAACCGCGCGGCGGCCTGGCGCGACCGTATCGAGGCCTTCTTCGAAGTGTCGGGATCGCACCGTGCGGTGGCGGTGGCCGGCGCGGCGGCCAAAGCCACCAACCCCGAGGTTCGGCAGCTGTGGTCGACACTGATGCAAAGCTGGATCACCCACACGACGGCCGCTATTCAAACGGAGCGCGAGCGGGGTTACGCTCCGGCCACCGTTCCGGCCGCGGATTTGTCGATCGCGCTGAACATGCTGAACGAGCGGGTGATGGCTGCGACGTTTACCGTCGAGGAGTCCGCGATCCCCCAAGAGCGGGTCATCGACACCCTGGTCCACATCTGGATGGCCAGCATCTACGACGCTGACGGGGCGTCAGGTTCGAACGGGTGGCTTTCCAGTGCGGCGAACACGCGGAGCGGGTCGAGGTAAACCCTCGCTCGATGATCCGGAAGAACGGGTCAAGGGCACGGAAGTCGCCGATGTCGTCAGTCAATCGATACGCTCTGTATCACTTGATCTTTCGCCCAGCGATAGTCGGCCTTGCCGGATGGTGAACGTTGCACCCGGCTGCAGAAGATGACCGCTTTCGGCAACTTATACCGCGCAATGTGGCGGGCAGCCTCAGTGATGATGCTGTCCGCCAACTCCTCCCGCAAGGCGTCGTGGCCCTCAGTCAACTGAACGACCGCGACGACTTCGTTCCCCCAGCGCGTGCTGGGCCGGCCCGTTACCACGACGTCGTAAACCGCGGGGTGCTCGGCAATGGCAGCCTCGACCTCCTCGGCGAAAATCTTCTCGCCGCCGGAGTTGATGGTCACCGAATCCCTTCCCAGCAGTTCGATCTCGCCGTCGGCATCCCAGCGCGCCCGATCCCCCGGAACGGAATGCCTGATCCCTTCGATGATGGGGAACGTCCGCGCCGTCTTCGCCGGATCTCCGAGGTATCCCAGCGGAATCAGGCCCTGCTGCGCCAGCCAACCGATCTCCTCGTCGCCCGGCGACAGGATTCGCGTCATGTCCGCGCTGACCACCACCGCACCCGGGTTCGGTGCGAATCTGCCGGACGGGCTCTGCGAACTGTTGGAAGCCTGGATCATCTGCGACCCGGACTCTGACGAACCGCCGGCGTCCAGGATCGTCAGCTGTGGCAACAACTCGACGAATCGCTGCTTGAGCGGAGCACTGAGCGCGGCCCCGCCGGTGATCAGGATCAGCAGCCCGGCGAGATCGTAATCGCCGGAATCGAGTTCGTTGACCAACGGCCGGCCGAAGGCGTCCCCGACCATCGACAATGTCATCACACGTTCGCGAGTGGCCAGGGTCAACGCTTCGGCCGGATCCAGGTGAGTAGTAGTGGCCGGCATCACGAATGGGCGACCGCAGCACATGCTGAGGAAAACCGCCCACTGCGCCGCGCCGTGCATCAGCGGTGCGACGGTCATGGAGGCCGGCCCCCCGGACCGCGACCGCTCGACGATTTCCTCCAGGCTGGTCACCATCTCGCCGGTGCCGAGGGCCCTGCCCCCCATGGCGTTGACGTAGATGTCGTGCTGGCGCCACAGCACCGCCTTGGGCATCCCGGTGGTTCCACCGGTGTAGAGCATGTAGAGATCGTCGGGCGACACCGCGATGTCCAGTGGCTCGTCGGAAACCGACGCCAGCAGATCCTCGTAGCGGACCGCGCCCGGCAGAGGATCGTTTCCGGACCCATCGTCGACGTGGATCAGCGGAATCGGCGGCAACTGCGACTCCGCTAAGGCTTGGGCCAGAGTCGGTGCGAATCGCGCGTGATACATGACCGCGTCCGCGTCGGCGTTTTCCAACAGATAGACCAGCTCGTCGGCGACGTAACGGTAGTTGACGTTGAACGGGGCCACCCGGGCCTGATACGCGCCGAGCATCGCCTCGACGAACTCGTTGCAGTTGGCCATGTACAACCCGAGATGGCTTTGACCCGATTCGTGGGGGGCCAGTTCCGAACGTTCACGATGGGCGCCGAGTCCCCAGCCATGCAGCGCGCGGGCAAATCGGCGCGCGCGTTCGTCAGTTTGCGCGAAGGTGAATCGCTTGTCGCCGAACACGATGCAGTCCCGATCGGGGTTGGCTGCCGCCACCGCCGCGAACACTTCAGCGATGTTGAATTCCACGTCGAATTCCCTTGGCTGTGCTCAGACCAACCAGTCGGCCGGCCGTGGAGGCCAGGCTACACATCGTTTGCGGCCGACTTGGCCCGAATCCAATTTCTGTCAGGCATCCTTTAAGTCATGAATGTCGAGGCGCTGCTGCAGTCGATCCCACCGCTCGCGGTCTATTTGTTGGTCGGCGGTGTGGTCGGGGTCGAAAGCCTGGGCATTCCCTTACCCGGTGAGATCGTGTTGGTCAGTGCGGCGCTGATGTCCTCGCACCACGACCTGGCCGTCAACCCGGTCGGGGTGGGCGCCGCCGCGGTGATCGGCGCGGTGGTCGGCGACTCGATCGGCTACGCCATCGGCCGCCGGTTCGGCCTGCCGCTCTTCGACCGATTGGGCCGCCGGTTTCCGAAGCACTTCGGTCCCGGGCATGTGGCGCTGGCCGAGCGACTGTTCAGCCGATGGGGAGTTCGGGCGGTGTTCTTCGGCCGCTTCATTGCCCTGCTGCGGATTTTCGCCGGGCCGCTAGCCGGCGCCCTGAAGATGCATTACCCACGCTTCTTGGCGGCCAATGTGTCCGGCGCCATTTGTTGGGCGGGCGGTACGACCGCGCTTGTCTACTTCGCCGGAATGGCCGCCGAACGCTGGATGGAACGCTTTTCCTGGATCGCGCTGGTCATCGCCGTCATTGTCGGTGCAACGGCGGCAATCTTGCTGCGGGAACGCACATCTCGCGCAATCGCCGAACTCGAGGCCGAGCACCAACGCAAACAGGAGAGCACCGCGGCCGACGCCGCTTGAAATCCCGTCAAGGTCGGCTATTCGGCTATCGGCCGGTGCTGTTCGATGAGCGTGCGGGCCATTTTCTGGGCGCGGTGTGCGGCCTCCAGGTCACCGACGGCCGCGAGGATGATGGCGCCCTTCATCAGGATGTGCCAGGACGAGGCGAAGTCCTCGACGTCGGTCAGCCCCGCTGCCAAAGCGCGTTGGCGCACGATGTCGCGGACGTTGTCGATGTGGGCGACGCTGGCACGCCCGGCGGGATGATCCGCTCCCAACTCGAGCAGCACGTTGATGAACGAGCAGCCCTCGAAGCCGTCGCGGCTTTGGAACCACTCGTGCATGACGTCAAAGATCGCCAGCAGCTGTTCCTCGGGCGTGTTGCCGAGTAGTTCGGACTGCGCCTCGATCAAACCATGCGTCCAGAGTTGCTCCCGGCGCTCTAGGACGGCCAACACGAGTTCGTCTTTTGTCGCGAAATGCCGGTAAAGCGTGGCCTTGGCCACGCCGGCGCGAGCGATCACCTCGTCGGTGCCTACCGCGCGAATTCCGCGTCGGCCAAACAGCTCGTACGCGGCGCTGAGGATCCGTTCGCGGGCCGACGGAGTGGGCGGCACGACGTCGAGGCTTACCATGACGGACTTACGATACTCTTAAGCTACGTCGGGTAGACAGACCGCCCTGTCTTGTTATGATATTGAGATTCCGCAGCCTTTTTTGGAAGCGAGAAAGTCTGTCTTTAGACAACAGGACGGGCATCCATCCTGGCGCATCTGCGCCAGTCGATTAGGGAGTCCCTGATGAGCATTACCACTACTGAATCCATCTCACCGTTGTCCAGCCCCCACCTGATGTTGAGCACGCGACTGGTCGTCGACCTTGCCGACGAGCACAACAAGCTGAGGGCAACCACCGATCGCAACGGTGCGGCGGTCCTCATCCACACCGGCGGCGAAATCGACGCCTCCAACGAGGAAACCTGGCGCCGGCTGGTGAGCGAAGCGGCCCACCTCGCCACCGCGCCCGGTCCGTTCATCGTCGACGTCACAGAGGTTGATTTCATGGCATGCTGCGCGTTCGCCGTCCTCGCTGAGGAAGCCGAGCGGTGCCAACGCCGCGGGGTCGAACTGCGTCTGGTCAGCCGCCAGCCGATCGTCGCCCGCATCGTCCGAGCCTGCGGTCTGATTGGCGTGCTGCCGATTTACTCATCGGCAGACGCCGCGCTCGCGACCGCCGCCTAGCCGCCGGTTGCCCGCGAGCGACTTTCCCTCTGTCGGCGTAGAAGAAGAGTTCCTTCTCGTTGACCCCCAGACCGGTGAGCCGGCGCCGCATAACGACGCGGTGGCCACGGAGGCCGAGCGGCACGGGGTGAGCCTGCAGCTGGAACTGAGCAGTTGCCAGGTCGAAACCAGTTCTAGCGTGGCCGCGACCAGCGCCGAACTCGGCGAGGAACTGGCCCAGTTGAGACGCACAGCGACGGAGGCTGCCGAGGCCAGCGGCGTTCGGCTGCTGGCGGTGGCCCTCCCGCCAGTGACGCCTCACGAGTTCCCGATCACCGACACGCAGCGGTACCGGCGTATCGGGGCTCAATTCGGGATGATCGCGCACGAGCAAGGGATCTGTGGGTGTCACGTGCATGTGGAGGTGCCCAACCGGGCGGCCGCCATCTACGCGAGTAACTGGCTGCGGCCGTGGCTGCCGTCTCTGCTCGCATTGTCGGCCAACTCCGCGGTGTATCGCAACGCCGACAGCGGCCACGCCAGTTGGCGCAGCGTCCTGTGGAGACGATGGCCGGTTTCGGGTGCGCCACCGTACTTTGTCTCGGCTGAGGAGTATGACCGTACTGTGCGCATGCTGGTCGACACCGGAGTGATTCTGGATCAGAAGATGATCTACTGGGATGTGCGCCCATCCGAGAACTTCCCGACTGTCGAGGTCCGAGTTGCTGACGTACCCGCGACCGTCGCCGAAACGGTGCTCATCGCCACCCTGATCCGGGCCGCAGTCATCACGGCGCTGGATGCGCGCGACAAGGATGATGACGTTGCGCAGCTGCCGCCAGCAGCGCTGCGGGCGGCGTACTGGAAGGCTGCCCACGACGGTTTGCCCGGGCAAACGCTCGATTTGACTCATGGCCGCGGGGCCGTGCCGGCGCGTGAGCAGTTGGGTGCAATGGTGCGCACGGTGCGCCCGGCGTTGGATGCACTCGGTGAATACGACTGTGTCGTGCACGAACTCGACCGCATCGCGGCGCGCGGAAATGGGGCGATGCGGCAGCTGCGGGCCTGGAACAAACGCGGCGAGGTGCTGGACGTCATCGATGAGGCCGCCGCCACCACGCTGAGCTGAAGCACGCTGGAGCTACAGGGCGAGCAGGCGATACAGCCCAATCAGGCCGACGACAACGATTGTGGCGCGCAACGCATTCGGAGAAAGCCGACGCCCATAGCGCGCCCCGATCCATCCCCCGAACAGCGAGCCCACCGCGATCACCCCGGCGACCGGCCAACTGATCCGATCGAAAGCCACCAGCGTATAGCTAACCGCCGCAACGATATTCACCACCAGAGTCAAGAGGTTCTTCGCCGCGTTCATCCGCTGCACCGACTCGGGTAGCAATACCCCCATCACGCCAACCAGCAGGATGCCCTGCGCAGCGGTGAAATAGCCGCCGTAGACGCCGACGGCGAACGTGCCGACCACCAGCACCGCCATCCGCGCCGGTGTGATGTGTTCGGGCGACCGCCCGGCCTCCTCGGCCCGCCGGCGCGCCCACGACTGGATCCACGGGCCGGCCACCACTAGGGCGAGTGCCAGCACCAACAGCACCGGCACGATCCGGGTGAACACCTTCTCGGGCAGATGCAGGAGCAGGTACGCACCCAGCACGGCGCCGACCAGCGATGCCGGGATCTGCCAGCGCAACCGATCCCACTGACCGCTCAGTTCGGCGCGATAGCCCCAGGTGCCCGATACATTGCCCGCGACCAGGCCGACCGCGTTCGACATGGTGGCGGTGACTGGCGGGTAGCCGAGTGCGACGAGCGTCGGGAACGTGATCAGGGTGCCGGATCCGACGAGCGCATTGATTACCCCGGCACCGAACCCGGCCGATCCGATCAACAACAAGTGGAGTATCGCCACTAGCGGAACCCTAGTTCGTCGTGGCGTCGTGCCAATAATCGTGCAGCTGAGCCTCTTCGCCTCAGGTTGGCGGCGCCTCGGACCCTCGGTCGACGCCGGTACGTAGCTTGACCGACGCCGAGTAGGCGAGGGTGCGGAATCGGAGCACGGGGTCGTCGGAGGGTTCGATGCCATCGGTGACGCGCATCGGATCGAACACGACGATGTCGTCGCCGTGCTCGCGCTCGGTGTCCAGGCCGGTGATCTCCAGCGTGCCGACGTTGACCGTCTCGGTGCTATGCCAGGGCGCCGACGGATCGACCGTCGAATCGTTCGGTCCGGCGATCTGGACGCGCAGGTAGAACAGCACCGGGCCGCCCGCGAGTCGGTGGTTCAGCTCGCGCAGGAGAAAGTCGGGCTCCTTGGCTTTGGCGGACAAGCCCGACAGGAATTCCTCACCCGCTACGGGGTGCAGGTGGTAACGGACGAATCGGGTGCTGCCGTCGGCGGCCACCCAGCGGAAGGCGTGCAGACCGTGATATTCGAGCGTGGCGTAGCTTGCCGGAATCCGGTTGGCGTCGCGCAGTACGGGGAGCGCGCCGAGCAATCGGGGGTGGGTTGCAACGTATTTGGCCATCCGCAGCGGCTTGGTCGGGCCGGGGCGCATCGCCTTGAGCAGGTCGACGAACCCGTCCGGTGTGCTCGAGACGAACAGCCGAGCCGTCTGCGTCGATATGTCAGTGGTGGACCCGTCGGGCAGGCTGAGTTTCACCGCCAATCCGCGGACCCCCGGCAGGGCGTCACGCTGCGCGGGGTCACCCGATCCGTTGGAGAAGCGGAAGAGCGCCGGCACCGGCGAACCATCGAGGTGTTTGGCGCGGGACAGCCCGGCCGCCTCGCTGGTCGCGGTAAATCTCCCGTGGTACAGGGTGCCTTTCGCATGCAACGCCCGACAGCCCGGCTGCGCTCCCCCGGTGCTTCGGATCGCTGCCATTGCGTCGTCAGGAGAAACTGAACCGCCCATGGACGAATCGTAGGCGCGTCAGGCGGGAAAGCCGAACAGCTGGACGACCCCGTGATCGCGGCCCGCGGTGTAGCCGCCGTCGACGGCGATGGCCTGGCCGCTGACGAAGGAGGCGTCCGGCGACAACAGGAAGGCCGCCATGGCCGCGACCTCGTTTGGCTGGCCGAGCCGTTGCAGTGCATGCGCCTCGGTGATGGAGGCCAGCGGACCCTCCATTCCCGGCAAGCCGAAGACGTCACTGGCCATTGGCGTTTCGATGAAACCGGGGCAAACCGCGTTCGCCCGGATGCCGCTCGGCCCGTAGTCGAGCGCAATGTTCTTCGTGAGCAGAACCACTCCGCCCTTGGCGGCGTTGTACGAGCTGCCACCCGCCGTGCCTTCAAGGCCCTCGATGCTGGCGACGGTCACGAGCGAGCCGCGTTCGCCGTCGACCCGTTCTTGCTCGATCATCCTGGCTAGCGCCGCCTTGGCCACCAGAAACGTTCCGGTCAGATTGATCCCGATCACCCTGTCCCATTCGGCCCGGTCGAGCAGATGGACTGGGCCGCCGCCGGCGACTCCGGCCGCGTGGAACACTCCGTCGAGGCGGTCGGGCACGGCGGCCAGCACCGCGGCAACGGCGGCTTCGTCTGTCACGTCGGCCGTAACGAAGTGGAAGTCGGGACCAAGATCAGGTGGGGATTCCAGATCGGCGCCGACGACGCTGCCGCCTTCGGCCAGCAGGCGCTGCGCGGTAGCCAGGCCGATGCCCGATGCCGCGCCAGTCACGATGAAGGTGCGCGAGCGGGCACGATCGGCGTTCACCATGTTTCGGTCCTTCCAGAAATACGGGCCGCCGTAGCCTACGGCGAGGCGACCGCGTATCACAGAGTAGAACCAAACGAGCGCGGAGAACCGAACCAAGGGATTCACCGGAGGGGCCATGCCACCAGTCGACGCCACGACCACCACCTCGGAGACGCTCGCCGGCTTCGTCGACCGGCACGCACAGCACAAGCCCGACGGCATCGCGATTCAGTACGGCGACATGCAATGGTCCTGGGCTGAATGGGCGTCGCGGATTCGCCGCACGGCCGGAGCGCTTCGAGCCGCCGGTGTGCAGCGTGGCCAGTGCGTGGCGTTCCTGGAGAAGAATCACCCGGCCTGCCTGGAAATCCTGTTCGCTGCCGCGTCAATCGGCGTGGTGACCACCATCGTGAATTGGCGCGTGATCGGCGACGAACTCCTCCATGTCCTCGACGACAGCGGCGCCCAATTGCTGTTCGTCGGCGCCGAACTGTATGACGCGGTCGAGGAGACCGTGGCGCGCGCCGCCGGTGTGGACCGCATCGTCGTGCTCGGCGGTGACGGTGACGAGTACGAGTCTTTGCTCGCCGCGGCGTCACCGGCTGAGACCGACTCCGACGTCGCCGACAGCGAGACCGCGTTGGTGATCTACAGCTCGGGCACCACAGGGCGCCCGAAGGGGGTCCTGCTGAGCCAGCGCGCGCTGGTCAATCACTCGGCAAATCTCGCTCCGGCGTTTCCCTTCGTGCAGGGAGACGCGAACCTGGTGGCGATGCCGCTGTTTCACGTCGGCGGCATTGGGTATGCGCTGTTTGGCATCAGGGCGGGGGCGACGACGTTCATGACCCGCGAACCAGACGCGGCGGCACTGATCGGAGCAGTGCGCGCCGGTGCGACCCACGCGTTCTTCGTGCCGCCGGTGATCGCCCGGTTCCTCGACGCCGGCGAGGAGGCGTGCGCCGCGATTTCCAGATTGCGCCACATTGTGTATGGAGCCGCACCCATGCCGCTGCCCTTGCTGCATCGTGCACTCGCAACCTGGCCGGAGACGAATTTCGTTCAGGTGTACGGACAGACGGAATTGTGCGGCGCGGTCACCGCGCTCAGCAACGCCGATCACCGCGACGCCGCTCGGCCCGATTTGCAGCTGTCGGCCGGAAAAGCGGTGCTGGGCTGTGAAATCCGGATCGTTGACCCCGAATCGGGTGATCGATTACCTGCCGGGGAAGCGGGCGAAATATGGGTGCGAAGCAACCAGAACATGACCGGGTACCTGAATCGGCCCGACGCCACTGCCGATACGATCACCGGCGACGACTGGGTGCGCACCGGTGACATCGGGCGGCTCGACTCCGACGGGTATGTCTACATCGAGGACCGGATTAAGGACATGATCATCACCGGCGGTGAAAACGTCTACGGACCCGAGGTGGAAAGCGTGCTGCTCGAGCATCCGGACATCGCCGACGCCGCGGTGATCGGTGTGCCCGACGATTACTGGGGCGAATCCGTGAAGGCGATCGTGGTGACCGGCGCCCACGTCGACGCCAACGACGTGATCGCGTTCTGCCGTCGGCACCTGGCCAGCTACAAATGCCCCCGCACCGTGGAGTTCACGCCGGAGCTGCCTCGCAACGCGAGCGGCAAGATCCTTAAAACCGCTCTGCGGGAACCATATTGGCAAAACCGGGCGCGGAAGGTTTGAGTAGCAACATGAGCGAACAAGTAGGGGCGGAGCGCCGCAATCGCGCGATCAGCGTGCTGGGTGGCCCGACGACCGTCATCGACATCGCCGGCCGCCGGATCGTGATGGACCCGACCTTCGATCCACCTGGAGAGCACGACTACCTCACCAAGACCGTCGGTCCCGCGGTGAGCGCCGAGGCGCTAGGCACGGTCGATGTGGTTCTGATTAGCCACGATGAGCATCCCGACAACTTGGACGACGGCGGCCTCAAGTTTGCCCACGCTGCTCCGCTAATCGTCACCAATCCGGGCGCTGCCGGCCGATTGGGGCCTCCGGCAGTCGGGTTGCAGCCGTGGCAGTCCTATTACCTGCCGGGTGGGCCCGCACGCCTTGCCGTGCAAGCCGTCCCGGCCGTCCACGGCCCCGCCGACGGACGACGCGACATGAACGGCAACGTGAACTGCGAGGTGGCGGGCTTCGTGTTGTACGGCCCCGGGCTACCCAACATCTACTTGAGCGGGGACAACGCCTCGCTGAGCGCAGTCACCGAGGTGGCCGATCGCATCGGCGACATCGACGTCGCGGTGCTCTTCGCGGGCGCTGCCAGCGTGCCGACCAAGGAGCGGGGACGCCCGCTGACGTTAACCTCGGCGCGCGCAGCCGCGGCCGCCGAAGTGCTGGGCGCCAAGGTGGTGATACCGGCCCACGTCGACGGCTGGGCCCATTTCAGCGAGGGCGCCGACCAATTCGTCGCGGCATTCGACGACGCGGGGATCAAGCGGCTGGTGCGGATCGCCCCCTACGGCGAATGGATCGACCTGGACTAAGCGGGGTCAGAGCCGTCCCTCTCTGCGGAGCTCGGGGTGTACCCAATCGGGCGAGCGTCGCTCCTTAAATGCACGCACACCTTCTCTGGCCTCGGTGTCGCTGAGGCTGCTGGTCATGCCGATGCGGTCGTACAAGCCGAGATAGTTGTCGATGCTGGACTTGATGACGTTGCGGGCTCGTGGCGCGGTCCGGCAGCTTTGCGCGAGCAGCTCTCGGGCCGTGGCGAGCAGGTCTTCGTGGGACACCACCCTGTTGACCAGGCCCCAATCGAGGGCTTCCTGCGCGGTAAGCACCCGGCCGGTGAACATCAGGTCCCGGGTGCGCACCGGCCCGATCAGCCGGGTCAGCATCTGGCTGTAGTACGTGTCGGCATAGCCGCGGAACAACTCGGGCACGCGGAAGGTGGCCCGCTCGCTGACCACGGACAGGTCGCTACACAGAGCGATCTGCATGCCGCCGCCCTGACACAGCCCGTTGACGGCGGAAACCACGGGCTTAGCCGACGTCCGCACCGCCTCAAACGGCGTGACATCCATGCCCAGCGCGGCGCCGAAGGTCATCCAGTCGTCGGCGCCTCCTCCGCCCGTCATGTCACCACCGGGCGCGAAAACGTCACCCGTGCCGGTGATCAGCAACCCGGCCAGATCCGGATCTTCGTTGAGACGGCCCACGGCACAACGGATTCCGAAGTACATCGCCGGCGTCATGGCGTTGCGCGCCCTCGGACGATCGATGGTGCACAGCGCGATCGGGCCCTGGCGTTCGAATGACAGGTACGGGGTGCCCAGCCAATCCCCCTCAGGCGGTCGCGGCGTGCTGTGCGTTGTCGGGGTCTGGGTCACGGGGTTCCTTTCGCGTCACCTAAACGTATGGCAGCGTGACGATGTCGACGGTCTCGGACATGCTGTTCGCCAAATCGATGAATTTGGTTCGCAGCGTTGCTGTGTCCTCCCCTACCGGCTTGTCGCAATGCCTGCAGAGCGTTTTGAATTGCTGGTTCTCGTCCTCCCCAGGCCAGAAGCGGCGCGGTCCTACGGCGACTCCGGGGTCGAACTGGGTCATCTGATGCGGGACGTCTTTGAGGATCCGGCCAACCGGATGGTTTTGCGGGCACTCCAGCTTCAACGTACCGATGCCCTCTGCGTTGCCTACCATCGTCCACCGTCCTTGATGCGTCTTGTCTGGTTCTCTCGATTCCCACTCATTGTGGCCCGCCACGGCGGCGTCGGTGCGCGATCTGCTCCTTCTCGAGTGCCAATCGTGTCAATGGTCCAAAATGAAGAAATGAACGACTTCCTGCCGCTGACGTTGGCAATCGTCGGGGTTGTCCTGATTTTCGCATTGCCTGTCCAGCGAGCCGGGATGACGCTGATGCTGCTGCTGGGCTGCCTGTTGGGCTTGACCCTTATCGATCTGGCTCTGCACCGGTCAACCAGCTCGGACATCGGCGGCTTCGCGCTGGCATTGATGGTCGGCGGATTCGCGCTGCTCACGCGGGTTGACACCACAGACAAGGAGTGACGCCGGCGTGAGTTCACAGCCCACGCGATCGCAATCTTCTTACGGCTGGCCCATTTTCATTCTGTTGGCTATCGCCGGTCTCATCTACGTGAAGTGGTTTCCCTATTACCACCGCGCCTTCACGGCCGAAGCGACTCATTCGATCGGCAAATCGATCCTGACGGCCGGCAAGGCGAGTCCGCCCGCACCCTCGGTTGCCGCCGCACTGGACTACGCGTGGGCTTACGGCAAGGCGATCTGGCAGGCAATGGTGCTGGGCCTGCTGCTCGGCTCTGCGAGTCCAGGCCCTGGTGCCGGCGCACTGGGTTGCGCGCGTACTGGGCCGGCACGGCTTCGGCAGCGTCGCGGCCGGCGGCTTGCTGGGGGCGCCGACCATGATGTGCACCCGCTGTGCGGCGCCCGTCGTGGTGGGCCTGCGCGCGCGCAACGCGTCCGCAGGCGGCGCTATTGCGTTCTGGCTCGGCAATTCCGTCCTCAATCCCGCAACGCTTGTCTTCATGGGTTTCGTGCTCGGATGGCAATGGAGCGCAGTGCGGCTCGTGCTGGGCGTCCTGATGGTGTTCGGCCTTGGCTGGGCGGTGAACCGGCTCGTGACGCCTCAGGAGACGCGCGCCGCCGACGACCAGCTTGCGCTGCGGGCGCAACAGCAGGTCGAGGCGGGCAACATGTTCATCCGTTGGCTGCGCATTCTCGCGCGCATGGCGGTGCGGCTCTTGCCCGAGTACGTCGTGCTGGTGTTGCTGCTCGGCGCGACACGTGCATGGCTATTTCCGCACATCGGGCACAACGTGACCAGCAGCATCGGCTGGATCGTCGCGTTCGCGGTGGCGGGCATGTTGTTCGTGATCCCGACCGCCGGCGAAGTGCCGATCATTCAGGCGATGCTCACGCTCGGCATGGGTGTCGGCCCGGCCGGGGCGCTGCTCATGACGCTGCCACCGGTGAGCGTGCCGTCGTTCGCGATGCTCGTGGGCTCTTTTCGGCCGCGGGTGCTTGCGCTTGTCGCCATCACGGTCGCGGTGTTCGGCGTGATTGGCGGGCTCACAGCAGTCGGGCTCCGGCTCTAGATTTGTCTAGCAGGCCTAGACGTATCGATTTAGCTGCATCGACTGTGGTGGTCCCGGCTGGGATCGAACCAGCGACCTTCCGCGTGTGAAGCGGACGCTCTCCCACTGAGCCACGGGACCGCGCCGAGAGGCGAACGAGGAGGAAGACTACACGATTGGCGGGCACCCCGGACGCGACGTATGGCGCGCAAACCGAGGCGCGCGGTGGCGTGGACACGAACGTGCCAAGAAATTTGTGTGGGCCCGCTCGCGTCGACTATTGTCGTGCTTCGCACCGGGCGACGATCTCGCCCGTTGCGCGCGGATGTGGCGCAGTTGGTAGCGCATCACCTTGCCAAGGTGAGGGTCGCGGGTTCGAATCCCGTCATCCGCTCGAAGGTGCTTGAGGCATCAATCCCAGCGGTGGAGTGGCCGAGTGGTGAGGCAACGGCCTGCAAAGCCGTGCACACGGGTTCGATTCCCGTCTCCACCTCAAGATTTTCGAACCCCCCGCGCGATTAGCTCAGCGGGAGAGCGCTTCCCTGACACGGAAGAGGTCACTGGTTCAATCCCAGTATCGCGCACCAGCTCCACTACAGGTCAGATGGGGTTTTTACGGGCAGAACGAAAATTCATGAACTCCCCGTGAACTCCCTGTTTTCTCGGGTTTGCCCTACCCGGGGAGGCCGACGAAAGACGGCGGCGCGATCGGTGTGAGCCTAATGGCTTGATATTCCGGCGAGCAGTACGCCCGCATTCATGCTCCCGAGTGTTCAGCCGGGCTAGCTACCACCAGGCACCGCCTCCAGCGCCCGCCCCGCCGGCCTGCCGCCGCCGGTTGCACGACGCGTGGGCCGGCCTGGCGTTGCGCTCTTCGTACGCCAAACTCGGATCTATGCTCACCGGAACAACGTGGTCCAACTCGAACGTGTTCGGCGCACCGTGCGGGCTGACGTAGTCGATCGGCCCGTATTTGCCGTCGCAGATTCCGCACGGCGCGCTCGCCGCCGCCCACTTTTCTTTGAGCCGCGCGCGCCACGGAATGTAAACCCCGCGCCGATCATCCGGGCGTGCCCGCCGCTTCCCGGCCCCCCACTGCGGCATCGCAGCCGCCCCGACCACCACCGATTCGGATTCGGGCACGTCATCGAACGCGGCCGGGTCAAGATCCTCACTCACTGCCCGCGAACCCTTCCAGGCCGGCTGCCACCGCCGGCATCGAGGCGGTGGAGTGCGGCACGGACGCCTCTCGCAGTTAGCCCGACGCGGCGCGCTATCTGGGCGGACGTTAGGCCATGCCGCCGCAAATCACGCATCATCTGGTCACGCACATGCGCCGGCATCTCGATGACGTTGCGGCGCTCCGGGGTTACAGCCATAAACCGCAGTTTAGAGCTTTATTTGCCAGTACCCGGTCATTGCTGGCGGCGTGTGCAAGCCCCCATTTCACGCGATCTTGAATCATTCAAGGGCAATCAGCTCGTTTTGCCCACAGTTGGCGGTTTCCAACAGCGTTCGGTGTAATCACATCACCCAAACACGCCGCCTTGCAGGCGTTTCACGACCATGCACGCCACCGCGCTTTACTTTGGCGCGGCACCGCACGGAGAGATGTTGCGGCACCTGCCGAGGAGCCCGTCGCAAGCCACAGACTTTGCGGCCTCCGCCCCCTGACCACCCTCCGTCGGGAGAGGTGGGCAGTGTTCAATTTTTTGGACACCATGCGACACGGAATGAGCCTCCGATCGATCTCGTGCGCGACTCGTAAGCATCAAACATTTTGCGACCCCCGCCCCTGACCACCCCTGCCCCGCAATCGCGATTTCGAGACGGTCATGGGTCGGACCAGTCAGTCCGTATTCGCCCTTAACTACAAACGCGTTGCCGCTGGACGCTATCCAACCGCCGAACGGTGCATTCCGACAACATGGTGGTGCCGTTCGGTCGACGCGATTCAAGCAGTCCACGCGGATCGCCGCCGAACAGTGCGGCCGGTATTTGCAGTGTGACTTCACTGAACGCGTTCACTGTCGTTGGCCGCGCATGCTTGAAATAGTTCCGAGACTACCGACGACCGTTGTGTTCATCGTCAAAGTCTTCCGGGGTGGGTGAAAAGCCTGCCCACCTGTCTCCATCCTCCGTGTGGCGGGCGTCGTGCCAGCCTTCGTGCTCCTCAGTGGTGGCCTCGTCCTCGCCGAGGTCGATTGTGAATGGAATGTCGGTTAGCACGATGGCGGCTTGATCGAGTGACAGGTCGCACACAGGGCAGCTGGCGGAGCGGACGTCGCCCCGCACCTTCGCGAAAAGTCCGAAACTGTGGGGTGCGTCCGAATCGTCGACTTCGATGTCTCGCTGGACGTCGTAGACCACCCATAGTGAGTTTTGGCAGGCGGGGCACTTGTGCGGTCGCAATGTCTGCTCGTAATCAACGTCTGGTGTTCGAGCGACCAGTTCGGCAATGAGGCGGTTGCGGGCATCGGGTGTGAGGCCAGCGGTCAATCGCGCGTAGTTGGCCTGGGCTTGCTTGATGAGTCCTTGGAAGTTCTTCAACAATCGCTCGTAACGTGCCCGTTGGCGCGCCTGAACGATCTGAATGTGCTTCGGGGACCAGAAGGCCCGCAGGTCGTGGCCTTGCCTAAGCGCCTCCCGCACCTTGAAGACGTTGTCCACCAGGGTGACCAACTCGGTGAGCGCCTCCTCCAAGTCCGCGTCGTTAGGTGCCAGTCCCATGTGGATCGCGTCGTTGCGGACATCGAACAACGACTTCGGCTCGGCGACGTGGGGCGATGTGAGGGGTCGGCACTCGTTCAGCCGACGGACAGCCTCTACGGGCCCAAGAGTCGTGACCTTGCCTTGGAGCTTTCTCGTGTTGCCGGCGAGGGCGTACAGGGTCACTGTGTTGGCCTTATCGGCGAGCAGTGTCGGGTCTATCCCTGCCAGCGTCGACTTGACGACGAGCTCGGCGGCCTGGCCTATCGACATGAGCCGGATCAGCTTGTCTAATCCCGTCACGGGGCCCTGGTTGGGTTCTTCGATGGCGCGACGTGCACATTCGGCTGCCAAGTTGAATAGCGCGGTGGGAAGCTGACGGTGGGACTTGAGTCCAAAGACCGTGTTCCATATTAGGTTGGGTGATGTCATCGACGCTCAGGTTATGCCTTGGGGTGGGGAAGTTGAAACGCTGACCGAATTCGCGGTGGCTGTCGCGGTTCAACTTCGTCATTCTGGACTAGTTTCGACGTTGTGGATGAAAATGGTTTCGCTGCGATCGCAGCTGCTGTATCGGCGGTTCCCGTCGCGTTCGCGGCGTTAAAGCGGACACCGAGGCAGCCGCAAGAGGATCAGCAACCTCGAAAGCCGCTGAGTCAGATAGCGAAGGAAGCTGACGCGCTGGCATGGACTGAAGTCGTCAGTATGTTTGTGAGCTTCGGGTTTTTGCTATTTACCGGCATATCGATCGTAACGGCGGCCGGCTACCTCACCGCTCGGGAGTTGACATGCCTCTATATCGCTGCCGGCGTCTTCGAGTTCTTCGGAATCCTGATCACCGTCGATGCCATAATCGACACCAAGCAAGGCGCTGCATTTACTCCGGGCCCGTGGGCGAAATGGCGCGGACCGGCCTTGATCGTCGGCGGCATCGCGCTCGGTGTATTAGGAAACATCGAATCCTTACACACGCAGCAGCCTCATACAGGAATGCAGCAGACCGTGGCAATGCCGGCACCACCCGGCATTCAAACCGACGCTGGGCTCATCGGGCTCATCGTTAACTCATTGGTCGCTCTCGGGGCGTTCATGGCCGGGGGAGCCGCCGTCTGGGTTGCCACGACCGACCGTCAACTTCGCAGGAAAGAACGTGACGCGGAAAATGACGCTCAAGCAAATTTGGTGTTCGTAACGGCGGAGTTGCGAAATAATCCGCGGGAGATTCAGGTCAAGGTGATGAACCACGGCATTAGGGCGATAGCTGATGAGACCTTCGTCAGATTATCCGTCGAGGGTCACGATCTTGGAGACCTGCAGCCCACCACGGGGCCATTCCCGATTATTGCGACCCCCGGTAACTCTTCGCTGTTCACGTTCAACCCGGAGAACCTCGGCTCAACGCACCCGTATTACGTCGCCATCAAAGGTGGGCCGAATGAGGAACCGGCCCCAACGATCACCAGGAACACCAAGATCACAGCGACGGTCCGGTGGACGGACATCATGGGCAAAGTCTGGGAAAGGCAGGGAGCGGGGCCATGGGTAACCGCAGAACCTGGATTCGCGATTGGGAGCGAGGTCGGCAAACCTGTCCGAATACTGACGTAGCGGCCGACCCCGCTGCTGCCCGATGAGCCGCTGACCTATTCGACATGCCGTTCCGATGGGCGCCTGGACCGCCGCCGAGACGATTGACTTCCGAAATTCGCTACTGCGTTGGTTGTGGCCGCCGAGAGTGAGTTTCAATGCGTTGACCCACTTTCGCGCCCGGCTGCGTACTTATGAAATCAACTTGAGTCGGGAGCGCGGTGCTCGGTGGTGTCGGCAGACAGAGGTAAATTTCCGCCGGGGGCGCCCACTCGGGGAGGGGCGCACAGAGAGGCGGGATTGAGCCCGCCAGATAGGACACCCGACTCCACGATGTCCGTAGACTTGGCGCACTCACCTGAAGGGTTACGTTCTCATCCCGGCTCAGGTGGCAGCCGGATTCCTTCGCTTGGCGGCGGCTAAACTGCTCGATCCGCTGAAGCGCCTGCCGCTGGGTGCCGCCTTAGGCTGCCTGCTGGCAGCGACATAGCTGCTCGTCGTGCCGGTGGCGGCCGCCGACCCTGACCCCCATTACCCTGACTACGGCGCGGGGTATTGCCCCGGCGGCGGCACACCGACGTCAATCGGCCAAGGAAACGGCAGCTAGCCGGGGCCGGATTCGCTTGCCATCGTTGGGGTTTGCCTCGAAATCGAATACCCCGACGGAACGCACTACGTCGTAAAACCCAAGAGGATCTTTGGTTTTCAAACGTACTGTGCTCGCGGCAGCCTGCTCTTTGCGGTGATCGCGCCGAACGGTTGCACCAATAACCCCGCTAACCTGGGCGGCGGGCCATCTGCGGCAGGCGGCTTGGCGCTCAGTAAAAGCCACTGGAAGGCAGGAATAGTTTTGTTGTCCGACGGGAATTCTACTTTGGCGCGATCATCAGGGGATTGTTCCATAGACACCCCGTCGGCAAATCTCGTCGACTTCGTCGATGTGCCAGACGAATCCAAGGTCAGACTCGTCGCTGGTGCGACCCGAATACACGCCGACGAGATCAGAGTCCGACCCCCTCGTGATGGCAGGCAGGTTGTCGTTTCTTATCACTGGCGTCGCGGGCAGGCGGTGCCTCAATACCGGGGCGCCGGAATTACCGGGGCGGGTTCGTGCGTCGATGAGCCAGAGCGGGTACGACTTTCCACTGGCTTGGTAACCGAATGCGGGATCGGAGGCGACCGTTCCGCGGATCCACAGCGGGAGCAACGGGCCGATGCTCAGCCCATAGGGGTACCCAATAATGAAGACGTCCTGACCGGCTGAAAGCTGGGGCCACGGGGTTGCTTCCGGTTCAGGTCGGCGGGGCGACTTTTCCCAGCTCTGGACCATAGAGTCAGGTGGTGCGCTGAACGGTACGACTGCTACGTCCATATCGCCGCCGAGTTCGGGGTGTTGCATCCAGATCGGCTTCCAGTTTTCGCCGATTAGCGGGATGATATGGGGCTTGAGCAGCACTTGGAGGCTGGCGAACCGCGGATCGTGCTCTGAGACTGAAACCTTCCAGCGTTCGGGCGAATGGGCGAACAACAGGACTCTTAGGTGAGTCGGGTTGACTGTGAAGTTGTCGGCAAGGAATTCATCGGTTTGCCAGTGTCGACCGGTGACGTTGTGGCGCGCGGTTATCAGGTGGTCCTTGCCGTCGAGTCGGTAGATGAATGCGCTTGCATCGGCCATTCCGTTACAGCCCGAGCCGGTTTCGGTGTCCGCTTCGGGACCGCTCTGGCAGAACATCATTTCGATACGTACCGAGCGAAACGATTCGAGATGCAGCTGGATACCCCCAGTCGGCCCGGTCTTCGCTGAGATTTGACCTGGGCTGGCAGGTTTGTCGTTCATACCGCCGGAAATTACGCCCAGACTTGTTGGTCGTCTACCGTCGATAGGTTTTGATCGCAGCCAATCCGAGAGAGTCGCACCTTTCAGCGGTCTCCGCTGTCCATGCTTCTGTACATGCCTTCGCAGTCCGGGCACTTCGGGCGCCCATCGGGGTCCTGCCGCGGAACAAAGTATTTGCCGCACAGCGCCCGCGCCGGTTGGCCTTCGACGTACTGTTCCGTCAGCCGCCCCTTATGCGCGTAGTGGGCGCACTCGCTGGGCTGAACTGCGCGGGGATGGAGATTCGTGTCGCTGGTGGCAGCGGCGACGACGTCGGCGATTTGCTTGGCGGTGTCGCACATCGAGTAGATCCGGTTCGTCGCATGGCCAGGTGACCAGCTGGATTCTCGAGGGTCGATCGCACACATTGCGACGATCTCGGCATGAGCGATGAGCTCACCGTGGCGATAGTCGGTGGTCTCGACTTCGATCGTGATGTCGCCATAGCCGTCCGGCTCGTCTTCATCGTCGGCGATCGTCAGTACCTTGACTGTGAAGACGGCGATGGTCTCGGTGCCGTCGAATGACGGCAGGTTCCATTTGGCGGGGGTATCGGCCGCGGCCTGTGCAAGAGCATCCAACATCCCGTTGTGGACGGTGGATTCCCAGTCGTTGAGGTGCGCATCAAGGATTTCGGCGCGGAGGCGAGCGTGATCCTCCTCGGTGGGCATGTACCACTCGGGCCCGTGGACGTCGATGTTGTCGCAGAACCAGTTGTAGAAGTCGGTTGCTTCGCCCGCACGGCGCAATCCAGCGCCGACAAGCCACGGTTGGCCGTCGGCAGGGTCGATGTACACAGCACCCCTCCACCTCCCCGACTTTGCCTTGTACAACTTGGGGTCCGATGTCCGGCTGATGGTCTCGCGGCGGATTTCCTGGTCGGACTTGCTGAACACTTCGACAAAGTGCTGGATCAAAGGGTGGTTCAGCGTGTGCAGGGCTGGGGGTCCCGTCGGCCCGGCTGGGCCGGGGCCGACGATTCCTTGGTGCGTCGAGTCAGCCCATCCGTCGTTCAGATCGTTGCGGAGGCAACGAAGCGTCGGACGCGGGATCGGTGGCACCAAACCATTATGAACAACGTCAAACCAGAGTTTTCGTACATACGTAATTGCGAATGTGTTCCGCTACTTGGAATTGGCAGCCAGGTGTTCCAGCAATGCATTGCGATTTGCGTCGCGGTGGGCGAAGCGCAGCGCGAGATCGGCCTTGTCTCGATCCATCGCAGCTTGGTATTCACGCAGCGCGCCGAAGGAGATACGCCGGTCCCGACCGACATTGACGGATCGGATGGTGCCCGCGTCCAGAAGTTTGTACAAGTGGGTCCTGCTCATGCCGAGAAATTTAGCCGCCTGGTTGGGGGTTAAAGGGGTCTCGTCGCTTACAACGGTGACGGTGTGACCGCAGCGGACAGTGGCCAATAGGTAGTCGAGGGCTTCTCCGAGCTGCGAATCGGGCGGAAGGGCGGAGCGCGCCTTGTCGAGCTCCGCAAGTTGCGATTCATCGACGCTAGTTGCTGGCAGGGTCTTCATTTCCCGACACTCCCCTCTTTGTTGTACCACGTAGACAGATGTCGCAGCTGGTACAGATGTCGCAGATGGCACGCTTGCAGCGTACAACACCTGCATAAGTAGGCGTATTGCTTTGTACGATCCGACACTATGCTGATACCCGACGGTTCTGGATGTCAGCGTTGATCCGTGCTGAAACGCCAGCTCCTGCCGTGCGCGTCTAGCGGACGTCCGTACTTGCGTAACAGTCACTTCATTGAGCGAGCCCGCCAGGTTTACGCAGTGTCCTGTTCTTTACGGCTTACGACCTGCGTCGCCCTGAAATCTGTATCACGCGCTGCGCGCTGACACCTGCCGCGTCGGCGAGTTCCCGGGCTGTCAGGCCCAGGTGGAATGCCTGCCGGATTGCCGTCTGGAACTGTTCATCGATGGCGCTGTAGTTCTCGCGCGCCTTTTTGCGCTGCTCAGTGAGCTTCTTGACGTAAGCCAGGACAGTCCGCTTGTCCGGGATGGGCGCGTCCACACGGCAACCATATCGCCTACTTGCCTTGCGGTGTTGCAAGCGCGCTTGACACGCGCCGCACTTAACAAGCACACTTGTTATTTACACATAGGCCTTGTTTTGCGCGCGGCGAAATGAGGACACCGGGAAATAGCGACAGGAGCAACCTATGGAAATTTGGGACAAGAAGGGCGATGAGCTACACGCGCGTCTCAAGGCCCTCACCGACGACGGCGACATCCGCGGCTGGGCGGCCGCGGTCTGCCGCGTACTCGTCAGAGTCGTCGACACCGAGCACGCCTTTGCCCCGCTCGACCAAGATGATCGCGACGCGATCGACTGGCTCTGCGGGCACGCCGAACTGGACAACGGGATTTATTGGAGCGGCCGATGGCATGACGGGGACCCTCTGCTGTTCCAGCCGCCCGACAGCAAGCACTCGGTCGATGAGGGACTACCTCCGCCAGAGACTGATGAGCCTCCAGACCGCGAATCAACGCGGCTCCCGCCCGCCGATGAACTGAGATGAGCGAGATCGACGGGCGTCGATTGAAGGTATTCTTTCCGCCGTGGGATCGGCAAAAGCTGGAACGGGAGACCATCGGCAGCGGTTGGGTGCCGGTCGACCGGTATGTGGTGAACATGCTGAGGCACAAGTTCACGAATTACGACGTCAGTCGGACTGCGGCGCGGCATCGGGCGGCGTGCGAGGCGATTGCGGCCAACTTCGAATGGCTTTCTCCGGAGTGCGCACGGCAGATCGAGCGGCGTGCGCAGAGCGACGAAGCGGGCAACCGGGCGCGCCGTCCACGCCGGACAGGCCGCGTTCCCAAGGGGTTCAGGGTGCGCGCCTCTTTGGCGTTCATCTCGCCGGCCGGCTTGGCCCTCGAGCTCTCCGCGGAGGGACATATGCAACAGCCAAAGAAGTGCTGTTCAGGAAGCTAAACATTCTGGTAGCCAAGCTCTTCGGCGTACCGAATGCGCCCGACCTCCTCGAGATAGACATGATGAGAGGTGCGTCGGGGCGGTAGCTGAAACGCGTGGTTCGTTCCGAATCTCGTTAAATCGCCAGACACTTCCACCACTGTACGACGGCATCGTCGCCGCAGACCTTCACTGTTGCTTCGGGCGAGCGATTCCACATCCAGAGAGTAGTCGTACCCCACGACGCCGGCCGCCTCACACCGTCAACGCGGGGAACATCTCGTGATCGAGGTGCCCGCCTTCGACAAGATCGGGCAGCGGAATTCCATTGTTGCTCATGAAATTCGGCTCCTTAGGTTGGAAGCGTACGTCATCTCCGACGTACCGCACGCTCAGCGCTCGGCGGCGGTTCGCCGCAGTGGCGTTACCGGGAGACCCGTGCAACGTCAGCGGATGGTGCACCACGACGTCGCCAGGCTGCAGTTCCCAACTCACAACGTCCAACTCCTCCAGGGGGGGCACCTCCGGACCAGAGCCCTCCCGGTAGTTGCGATCGCGAAACATCGTGCCCCACAGATGGGATCCACGCGCATAGCTCACGACCCCGTTCGCGCTCGACGCCGGGTCGAACGGCACCCAGATCGAAATAGCCTGGGTGCCACTCACGGGAAATGTCTGGAGGTCCTGATGCCACTTGATCTCGGCGGTGAGCCCGGGCTCCTTGACCAACAACTGGTCGAAGAAGAGATTGAGCCGGTCGGTCCTCATCAGTGCCCGCGCGATACTCGGGAGGACCGAATCCAAGGCAAACGAACGGAAGTCATCGTCGTGGCGCCAAAGAAACAGGTCATGGGAGAATGCGCCGTAGGTCCCGCCGATCGCAGTCGGCGAGGCGATCACTCGGTCAACGGCGGCCTGCATCCGCACTATCCACCCCGCAGCAATGACGTTGCGCAGCACGACGACACCGTCGCGGTCGTACGCTTCGACATCGTCTTGAGTGACTGCGTTTGTGGTCTGAGGTTGAGATACCATGCCTGGCCTCCGTTGGTCCGAAGCGTTTTGATCACTGCAGTACCCGCACCGGCACATGGGATCAGCCCGCGACGTTGATTATGCGACGTCGACCGCGTTCGGTCCCTGCATGCGCCGTTGGATCCGTGATGACCGAGCCCGGGTTCACGTTACCTCGGCGAGGTCTGATAGGGGACTCAAAATTTCCACCGTTAATTTCTCACAGACTAGGAAGCTGCCGCCCTGGCAGCCCCTAAGCGGGTCCGTTCGGGAACTTAAGCAGTGCGCCAGCGTCGACGCGTATCTGCTGGCCGGTGATGTAACGCGCTTCGTCACTCGCCAGGAACAGCGCCAGATTGGCGACATCCTCGGGTTCGATGTATGGGATTGGCATCGCCTGAAAATAGGTGAACGCGGGCTCGACATCTTCGCGGGTGACGTTGCCACTTTCCAGATCCGGGCGAAACACGGAGTAGAGACCATCGTTGTGAAGCAGGTGGGTGTTGCAATTCGTGGGGTGTATTGCGTTCACCCGGATGAATCGGGGCGCCAGATGTACTGCCATCTGATCGACGTAGCTCATCAGGGTGTTCTTCGCCCAGCCATAGCCGGCGCCCCCCGGGCCCATCACCGGGTTGGTGGTTGTGTTGGACATCATCCCGGCCGTGGAGCCTGTGATGACGATGGAGCCTCCGTCGGCCAGATGCGCGATGGACACGGCCACGGTGTTCATGACCCCGATCAAGTCCACGTCTGTTGCGTCGACGAAATCAGAGGCTTGTTCGTCGCCCATAGCCATCGGCAGGATGCCCGCGTTGGCGACGACGATATCGAGGCGGCCGAACTCAGAAATACCGGCTTCAACGGCCTGTTGGAGCTGTTCTCGCATGCGCACGTCGGCTTTAGTCGAGACCATACGTCGGCCCAGATCCCTCACCAGCTTGGCTGTGTGGTCCAGATCCTCAGAACTCGCCAAGGGATATTTGTTCGACTTGATCTGCTCGCAGATATCGATGCCGATGATGTCGGCGCCCTCTTGAGCCATCCGAATCGCATGTGCTCGCCCTTGGCCTCGCGCCGCGCCCGTGATGAATGCAACTTTGCCTTCAAGACGATTGTTCATCGAACCTCTTTCTTGTCGATGCGAACGGGCCCGATGCTCATAGCTCGCCGCGTGAGAACATATATTCTCTTTTCGGAGAACAGTACTTGCAACCACTGTGGATTGCGAAACTCAGCCGTGCGCGACCCACGATCGGCGACAGCGACCCTGAGATGCGTTAATTACCAGGCCAACTCCGCAGTCACAACGTTGATCGACGCCAATTCATCTAGATCCGGCCCCTAGTCCGCTGCGCTCATGACGAGGTATCGAGGATCACCTGTGCGTGCGCCAGCTCGTCGAGTTCCGCGTTGGTGTAGCCGACGCCCTCAAGTACCTGGCGGGTGCTGTCGCCGACTACCGGAGGGGCCCCGGCGATGCGGGTGGGCGTCTCGGAGAAATCGAAGAGTACGCCCAGCTGTTCAAGGTGGCCTACCACCGGCTGGGGGTAGCCGGTGACAAACCTGCTCCTTCGTAAGTCGGGATCGTCGAACAGATCGAGGGCGAAGGTGTCGGAGCAAACCTCATTCGGGACCCCGGCGACGTCAAGCTGCGCCGACCACTCGGCGGCGGTCGCGGTGCGCAACGCTGAGGCGATCGCAGTGGCGAGTCGTGACTCCTGTTTCAATCGTCCGCCCGCGGTGGACAACGCGGGGTCAGCGGCCAGTGCATCGCAGCCGAGCACAGAGAGGCAACGGCACCAGGCGTTTTCGGTCTCCGCCGAGATGCAGAGCCAGCCCTGCTTCGTCTCGTAGATGCGCCGGAAAGAGCTGGTGCCAAGCTGCTCGGCGTCGAGTCGGGGCCGCTGGGCTGGCGTGCCGTCGCCCATGAGCCAGGCGTAGGAAGCGTTCAGCAGTTGGGCGTCGAGGATGGACGTTTCGACGAACTGTCCGGCGCCTGTGTGCTGGCGGTCAAGGAGGGCCTGGATGACGGCGATGGCCGACAGGAAGCCATTGCCAATGTCGCCGAGCGACGTCAGGCTCCAGATCGGCCGCCCGCCCGCTGCGCAACCCCCGTCTTCGTAAGCCGGGCCCGCGAGAGCCGAGCCGGTCTGGTCGTTGCCGGGGAGGTGGCTGCGGCTTGGGTCGAAGCCGGTTGTCTGGCAGTAGATGAGCGCCGGGTTGTGTTGCCGGAGCGACTCGTAATCGACACCAAGCCGTCGCGCGGCATCGGGTCGCATATTGTGGTGGACGACATCCGCTTTGGCGACGAGGCGGTGGAAAGCCGCGAGCCCGTCGGGATGCTTCAGGTCGACGGCGAGGCTGCGTTTCCCGCGGTTGCAGGCCATCGCCATGTGGGTGCTATGCCAAAACTGGTCGTACAGGCGGTTGACCTTGATCACGTCGGCTCCGAGGTCCGACAACAACTGGGCGCCCCACGGGCCGGCTACGGCGAGGCCGAGGTCCAGGACAGTGATGCCGTCGAGCGGAGGTGCTCCTTTGGCCGGCGGCGGCGTGGGAGGCGGCAGCACCGACGCTCTGCGGGCGGCTTCGGCCCGGACGTCGGCGCCATCTCGGTCGAGCTCCGGCGGCGCGACTGGTGGCGGTGCCGGTCGATCGGCGAGCCTGTAACCCACTCCGACCTGGCGCACGTCGCCCAGACCATCGATCGGGACGGTGATGACGGAACCGCAGGCCAGCAACGCAGGGTCCGCGAGTGCCTCCTCCGGGCTGCGCACCGGTTGCAACGCTACGCCGACCTCTGCGGCAACCCGGACCCACTCGTCGGCGCGGAATCGCTTGAACGCCTTTGCCATTTCCGGGAAGTAGTGGTGAAGCACGACGAGCTCAGTTGGATCCGGCAGTATCCTGGAAGAGTCCTCACTTATCGGGCGGGTCTCATCGTTGACGGCAAGGGTGTCGCCTGCTGATGCGCCGAGAACGAAGCCCGGCGCGGGCACCCAATAAGACACCCACCGACCATCTGCGCACTCAAACATCCCGCGCATACCGCGGGAGTCGAAGATCCAGGTGTCATAACCCGGCGCATCGGGTTGCTCCGCCCGCTGCCACGCTCCCCACGTTGCGGCAAGCACTCCCTGCAGCTGCGAGGTTTCCACCCGCTGGCCCCGCCCGGTTGCGCCGCGCGCGAAGAGCGCTGCCGAAATCGCAGTGTTGGCAAGGTACGCCGCGCCCAGCGCGGGTATTTGTGTGTAGGGGAACACTGGGCCGGCTCGGTCGGCGCCGTCAAAACAGCCCTCAGGAACCTCGAGGTCCGGAAGGCTGATGGCACCGCCGGACATCCGAGTAACGCCGCCGCCCGGCCAGCCCCGCGACTCCCACACCAGCCCCGTCCGGGCTGCTACCAACGCCGGATCGTCTGGCCGGCAGGCGTGCCGGTTGTCGCGTCCGTAGGCGGTGATGGAGCAATGGACGAGTCTGGGGTTGATGCTGCACAACGCTTCGCCGTCAAGGCCCAGACGCTCGCCCTCGCCGGGAGCGAAACTTGCGACGACGACGTCCGCGCCAGTGGCGAGAGCGCGGACGGCGTCACGATCAACGGAGTCCTCGAGGTCGAAGACGGCGCTGCGTTTCGAGCGGTGCCACACCATGGCGCCCGACATCGCGCGTGTCGGGTCGCCGCCCGGCGGCTCGACCTTAAGGACGGTCGCGCCCTGGTCGGCGAGGAGCATCGTGGTGACGGCGCCTGCTACGCCATCGGTGAGGTCGAGCACCTCAAGGCCGGCGAGAACACCACCTCGCTGCCGTTCCGATCCAGTTGCCACTTGCTGCCCTTCAAACGTTGGGATTACTGTTTATCACCAGGAGTGGCACTCATGCCATACTTGGCAAAAGTTTAGATCGGAGATTCGCACATGGCTGTGCCCACACTGTTCAAAGACGTATGCATCGTTGATGCCGACACCCATCTCACCGAACCTCACGACTTGTGGACTTCTCGGGCACCGGCCGCGTTTCGCGATCGCGTCCCGCAGGTCAAGCCTGCTCCGGACGGCACCCCCACCTGGGTAGTCGATGGTGTGACCGTCGGGAAAGCCGGTGGCGCCGCGGTCGTCAAGGCAGACGGTAGCAAGGTAGGGGGAATTGAGTTCTTCGCCTTCGAGCTTGAGGACGTCCACCCGGGCGCCTATTCAGCCAAAGACCGTCTCATCACCATGGACGAGCTCGGTATCTGGGCACAGATCATCTACCCGAACACCTTTGGCCTCGGCGGCCAGACGTTCGCCAAGCTGCCCGACCCAGAACTCCGACTGCTCACCGTCACGCTGTTCAACGACGCCATGGTCGAGATGCAGGAAAATTCGGGTGGCCGCTTGGTGCCGATGGGCGCGCTGCCGTGGTGGGATATCGACGAAAGCCGTTGCCGAGGTCCAGCGCGTGCACGGGCTGGGCCTGCGCGGGATCAACACGACCACGGCGCCGCACCAACATGGCCTGCCCGATCTCGGCGAACCCTACTGGAACCCGCTATGGGAGGTGTGCAGCAGCCTCGACATGCCCGTCAACTTCCACATCGGTGCGGCCGAGTCGGACATCGCGTGGTTCGGGACCGTCGGATGGCCCTCGCTAGGAATGAACCAGAAGCTCGCTGTCGGCTCGGCCATGCTTTACCTCAACAACGGCGCCTGCCTGGCCAACATGATCTTTAGCGGTGTGCTCGAACGTTACCCGACCCTGCAGATCGTGTCCGTGGAGAGCGGCGTCGGCTGGTTTCCTTTCTTCATGCAGGCCCTAGATCACCAAGCCAGCGAACTCCCCCCGGGAACTCTGGACTACCTGAGCCTTCCGCCCTCGGGATATTTCAAACGCCAGATCCATGCCTGCTTCTGGTTCGAAACTACCGGGCTGGGCCAGGCCATCGATGTGCTCGGTGCCGATAACATATTGTTCGAGACCGACTACCCGCATCCCACCTGCACCTACCCCAATGGCCTCGACCTTGCCGCCGAGGCGTTGGCCGACTTTTCCGATCCAGTGCGGCGGAAACTGATGGGCGGCAACGCCGCACGGCTGTACCACCTGGATCTGCCCACCTCCTGAGCCCTCTCGCACGGGCGATTCGCGGCCGGGACCGACCCGGGCCGCGTCGCTGGAGCGCATGAAACTCATTGACGGATAACAGAATTACTGGTGACGATGACGTTCTTTGTCACTGTTCAAAACAGCAGGGACTCGCCCCAACGGTGGACAGCCTTCCATAACTCCCTTCGCGTCAACGCGAAATTGTGCATGTGCGCCATCCGCTCGACGACGCACAGAGTGACGCTTCGCGATGCGCGGTAAGAGGCAGGCTCGACCCACGGGTCCGGACAGACGTCGCGGTCGCCTACTCCTATCAATACGGGAACGGTTACCTCCGCCGCCTCCTTACCAATCAGACTGGCGTTCAGGAGAGACAGCGCCACTGGCGGAATCGCTGCGCCCCAAGGCGGTACGCTTTCTGTCCGGAATGGGAATCCGCCCCGCACATCTTCATGGCGGATCGCGGGATCCTCGTCGTCATAGTGGAAGATCCACTCGATCGCTGCAGCGGGGTCTACCCCTGCTGCGGCGGCGGCTACGACGCTCATTTCGCCTGCGGGACTGGGAAGTTCGAAATTACACGGGCTGTAGCCTAAAACGGCGAGGGCGTCAAACGGGCTAGCTAGCGCTTGCGCGAGCGTCGAGACGCATCCGCCCATCGACTGCCCAATGCCAATTGTCAACGGGATCTCCACGGGCCTAAGAGAATCGATGGCATTGCCCGACCTTAACAACGCTACGAGCCGCTTTGTTGCGGCAGCGCTCGCGCGCGCCATCAGCTCGATCGTCAATGTCGAGGGTTCGCACGGTGAGCTGCCACCGATGCCCAGGTGATCAACTGCTGCAAATAGCCACCCTTGGCTAGCGTGGTGCTCCGCTTGGCTGTAGCCGCCTGGCCATTGGATATCCCAATAACCGCGTGAATACCCCCCGCCGGGGAAGGCGGCTGCCAATATCCCGGTTGGATCAACGTGGGTAGGGACGACCAGTGTGGCCGCGACTTCAGCGCGTGCAATCCCTACTTCGTCGGATACGTCGATCCGAAGATGATGCCGCGCAGGCGAAGCATTCATGTCACCTCCTGCGCAAGCTCGCATGACCACCAAGCATGGCACACGTGCCACTCTTAGCGGTAGGATTCTTTGCAGCGATTGAATAGCGATCTCAGACCGCCGATCCGTTGCGCAGTATCCACAGTGCCAAGCGGCCTACCAGTCGATCAAGGTAACGCGCTCCAACTGGCACGGCAGGCGTCTAATGCCTCGTCGAACAGCGCGCGGACCGACAATTCGGGGTTCCGCAAGTGAGCCATGGTCGCCACCTCGATGCAGCCCACGGCCGACATCACGACGGCGTGCAGCGCCACCGTCGACGCGGGCCCCCCACCACGCTCAGAGAGCACGCCGGTCAGGTCCCGAGCGAACTCGTCCACAAAGATCCGCTGCTGCCGTTCGAGAAGCCAACTCGACGCCGCCACTATCTGTCGCACCGCCTCGGTGCGCTCCGTGTCGATCGGTTCGTCACACATGGAGCGGAGCACCCACACCAGGCTCTCCAGCGGCGGCTCGTCGTGCGGCCGGGCCGTGAGTCTCTCTACCACCAACGCCTGCCGCACCGTGAACTCCGAGAACAAGACCGCTTCCTTCGTGGGGAAGTAGCGGAAGAACGTCCTTCGGGCCACACCGGCGGCATCGACGATCTGGTCGATCTTCGTCGCGTCGAATCCGTCGCGGCGGAACAATGCGAGAGCCGACGAGACGATGTCGGCCCGCGTCTGGGTCGTTCGTGCGACCCAAGCCGGCTGGTGTACTGGCACGAAGGAAGTCTACGACCAGCGCGAGTCCTACTGCCCACACAAGCGATCACCGTTTGTGACTTTCTTCTGACAGCGACGGAAGCCATCAGCTAGCGCCAAGAGCACAGGGTGGGGTGGCCTGGGTCCCACTGTGGGTATCGGGGTTTGGCGATCCAAATGCATGTCTCCGCGGATGAAGACAGCAGTCGGAACTTCATCGGCCATTAAGCCAAGTACGCCGTCAGATCGCTTGATGGCGTGATGCAGTCCACCGGGCGTTAACGCGAATAGCGGCCCGCCCTGACCAGGTCGTCGAAATATCCGCGCCCCGCGGAGTGAGAATATTGCTTTACGTAAATTGAGAACAGTGTTATTCGCGAACTGGTAGCGTCTGGCACCGTAGATCCTGCTCGTCTGCCTGGCAGCTGGCTGTATCGCGAAGTGGAGCTCTGTTGAGCCCCGGTGAGCGAGATTGCTGGTTCGGAATCGCACGCTGGAGGAAACTAAATGGGAGTCCTGGACGGTCAGACGGCTTTCATCTTGGGAGCAACGGCTGGAATCGCTGAAGCGTCGGCGAAGCTTTTGGCCGCTGACGGAGCCACGTTGTATCTCTTGGGAAGATCGCAGCGACGCCTCGACGCGACCCGGGACCGCATCCTGGAACATGCTCCGAGTACCGAAATCGTCTTGCAAAAAGGCGATCCTGAGGATGAACCCACCGTTGAGAAAGCGGCGCAGGCGGCGTACGACGTGAAGGAGCGGCTGAATATCGTGATCGGAACCGTGTCTACTGGCGGCACGGGGCCCCTTGTCGAGCAAGACCTTACGACGTTCAGCGACTGGGTCATGGGAAACCTTCGCTCAAACTTCCTCGCGATGCGTTACTCCGTTCCCCTGATGAAGGATGGAGGCTCGGTCGTATTTATTTCCTCGACGTCGGCCAAAATCCCGATGGACGGCCTAGGCCACTACTCGGCAGGCAAGGCTGCGCTTGAAATGGTCGTCCGCGTCGCCTCATCCGAACTCGGCCCGCGAGGGATTCGTGTCAATGCGGTACGTCCTGGGCTGACAAAGGCGGCGACGACAGCAGGCTACTTCGCCCACGAGGAACTGACCCGCGAATTCCTCGGGCGCGTGCCCTTGGGTCGCCTCGGCGTCTCAGGAGACATTGCTCCGGGTGTGCGGTATCTCGCGGGCCCGGAATCGAGCTGGGTCACCGGTCAAAGTTTTGCGATCGATGGTGGCAACGAGGTCAGGGGCGCCCCACGCGGCCCAATGTTCACTGTCTAGAAATGTAGTCCTGAGAACAGTCCGTGCAGTAAGGCGAACCACGTCACCGGCGCGTGGTGCGGGAAAGCCGGCTCACGATCGACGGTCCCGCCAATGGGTTGCCGATCACGCCTGGCGGTGCATCCACGACGACTTGGGATCGCATTGACCGCGGCCATCGCCGTCACCGTGATACCCGGGTTGACGCGATCGGGCGGCCGACTGCTCGAAGTGCAGTTCCAGGCTCATGCTCGGACTTCCCTCCACGCGAAACACCATGCCGCCCTGGCCTTCGCGGGAAGGCTTCGGCCAGCGATCCGGCCACGGGGTCGAGCTGACAGTCGCAAAGTATTGAACGGCGACAACCGGCCGATCATCGATCATTCCGGCGAGTTGCCAACGATGCCCGCAGATGGTTCCTGCTGGGATGACGCCGATAGCGGTCGGCAGATCGGCGGGCGCGAGCAGGGTCTCCCACTCCAACGTGACGTCGTCCAACTTCAGTCCCAGGATGTCGGCGAGGTACCGCACCACGGTCTCCCAGTCGTGATTGACCTTGCCCGAGGCGATTCGCGCGGGTACGTGACCGTCGGGTTTGCCGAACCCCATCGACTCGTGCAGTACATCCCAGATCGGATAGGACTTGTCCAGATCCACGGCGTACTCGTCCATGCGATAGGAGTCCACGGTGCCTGCACCGGCGAGTAGGGCGGTTGGAATGTTGAGGCTGATGAAGCCCGGCTCGCTTCCTGTGGCGTAGAAGGTTGACTTTCCCTTCGCCGCTGCAGCTTCGAGGGTGTCACGCCACCGCTGCGGAGCGGCGGGCGGATAGACCATGGGAATTGTCGAAATCGTCACGACGTTGATGCCTGCTTCGAGATAGCCGGCGATGTCGGCGACCGCCTCGTCTTCGCGCCGAACCGCGGTCGCACAATATGAGACGCAGTCGGGCGCCATCGCAATGACCGGCGTCAACGTCGTCGATCGCGCGCACTCCGACCTCGGATCGGCCACACAGCCTGCCCGCGTCAACTCCGACCTTCTCCGGGCTGATGACCTTTAGTCCGATGAGTTCGAGCGCGGGATCGTCGATGACGCCGCGAAGCGCTTCCTTGCCGGTCAGGCCCGTACCGACGTGGACCACCCGGTATCGGCCGGAACTCGTGATACCCACGTCAATCTCCTCACGTTGTTCACCCGACGTCGTCAGTTTCCGTTCGCAGAGCACCGAATCGAGGCTGCCCCAGCCCAATTCGAACCAAGTGATGCAGAGAGGCCGAGGGTAGGATTCGACCGAAGAGCTTGAATGCCTTGGCGTCGAAGCCTACGCCGCGGTGGACCATCGGACCGCGGTCACGCTCCAGGGCCTTCGCCAGGGCCCGCGCAAATCGCTCGGGCGGGTTGGCGAACCGCATGGCGAGGCGACCCCGCTTCTCGATGCGCGGGTGCTGTGCAGCGTACGGTCCGGCGTCGTCGCGGTAGACCGGAGTTCCATCACCGGTGATGTCGGTATCAAACGTGCCCGCCAGCAGGATGGTCACGCCCAATCCGTACGGGGCGACTTCGGCCGCCAGCGCTTCCGCCCACCGTTCGGCCGCGGCCTTGGACGCGGAATACACCGAAGCCAAAGGCATCCCGCGGATCGCACCTGTGCTCGACACCACCACGATGCGACCCTCCCCCGCCGATCGCATGCCCGGCAGCAACGCATTGGTCAAGGCAGCCGGGCCGAAGAGGTTCGTCCCGAACAACCGGTTCCACGCAGTAGCGGGCGTCTCCTCTCCAAACCCCGCCGCAGCAACCCCGGCGTTGTGGACGAGCCCATACGGTGGCCCGACGACTTCGAGAATCTCCGCCGCGGCGGCCGAAACCGATTCGGGATCGACGAGATCCAACGCCACGCCGAGTAGACGTGGGTCGTCGGCCGTTGCCCCGGTCACAGCTCGAATAGCTCTGAGTCCGACGTCTGGCGAACGCATAGCACCCACCACGGTCCAGCCACGCCGGTAGAGTTCGATTGCCGACGCGAACCCGAGTCCCCTCGAGGCTCCGGTGATCACCACCGCGCGATTTTGATCCATCAGCAGTTGGCCGCCGCGTTCTCACGACGGCGCCATGCGCTCCGCCCGTGCGTGTCTCCGCTCACTTGTAAAACGGTCCCGGCTTGCCCGCTTCCTCGAGGTGGCCGTACGGGTCGTACACCTTCACCGTGGGATACGGAAACTTGTCATATGCCGGCTGCGACAATCCCGCCGCACGCAACCCTGCCAGCACCGCGAGCGGTAGTGCGAACGAGACCACCCCCACTGCGACGGCCACGAGAATCTGGCGGTTGACCGTCGCCTTCGGCCTGCCCGGCCGCGACGGCAATCGCCGCACGATCCGGTTCACCAGGACCAGTTCACCATCGTCGTCACGGACACACAGGACAGCCACCATCGCAAAGATGAAGCAGTCGTAGATCACCATGATGACCGGCAGATAGGTGTGCCCGACCCGCAGTACCGGCCCGACCGCCTCGGTGTAGACGAAGATGCCGAATTTCAACCACAGGAACTGCACTACCGCATTCAGCGGTATCGCCACCACGAAAGCCCCAACGAAGACCGCGCTGAGACGATGTCGATCCAACCATGAGCCACATCGGATAAGGGGTGAATGAATCGGTCGTGCGCCTGGAGCAGCCCGATGCCGGTCAGTAGGTAGTAGGCCGCATAGCCGCCGAGGAAGGACAGCGCCGGTTCGAGATTCGGCGAGATGTTGACATATGGCCACGACAGCGGGAAGTGCAGCATCCGCGGGTCGAACACCGCGAACGTCGCCCAGTTCGCCAGCGGATCCAGTGCGCCCGTAATCAATCCGGCTAGTGCGATGACGACCGTCCAGTGCACGCCGGCTTGGCGTTTGGACAGCCAGAGCAGGCTGCCTACCAGCCCGATCGCCAGTGGTATCGAAGTGAAGGCGATGACGATCGGCCAATTGTCAAAACCGAGGAACGGTGGGTAGGGCGATGGTCCGGGGTCGGGGTTGGTGGTGCGCGGATCACCGTGCAAACCGATCTGCATGGTCGCGATGGTGGCGACGGCAAACAGCCCGTACGCGACTGCGAAGGCCAGCCATGCAAGCCCGATCGGGTGTGAGGTGCCCGTCGGTTCTTCCGCTGTGGTTGCAGTGATCGGCGTATTACTCTCGTTTTCAACGGAATTCGTCATGCTATATCCGAACCGGTAGCGTTGCCCATCCCCGAACGCTTGTCGTATGCGCCTTTGCGGCCCTTTCGTAGTCCACTTCCCAGTCCGGCCAACGTGTCAGTACCTCCTCGAATGCGACCCGGGCCTGTACCCGGGCCAACGCTGCACCGAGGCAGAAGTGGATGCCGTGTCCGAAGCTGAGATGGCCGCCTTTGCGGTGGATATCGAACCTGTCAGGGTCGGGGAAATGTCGCTCGTCGCGATTGGCCGATCCGTTGATGAGCAACATCGCCGACCCCTGGGGAACAGTCTGGCCGTAGCACTCGACATCGTGTGCCACGTAGCGGGCCTGAACGGGTGAGGGCGCCTCATAGCGCAAGACCTCCTCCACCGCGTCGGGAATCAGTCCGAAGTCCGCTGCGAGTGCTCGCCGTTGATCCGGATGGTCGGACAACAGCTGGCCCATGAAGCCGATCAATCTAGTGGTCGTCTCGTTGCCAGCTCCTACGACGGTGCCGGTATAGGTCAGAACCTCACCGCGGGTGAGTCGGCGGCGCGTGCCGTCTGGCTCCTCCACCTCAGCGTTGACCAACTCTGTCATCAGATCATCGGACGGGTGGTCATAGCGCCAGTCGATGAACTCTTCGAGGAGGCGCGACTGCCGCATCATCATGTCCTCGGCTACCTGCTGGGGCGCGCCGTCCTTGAGCTCGAGAAACTTGTCCGTGTTCCGGCGGATCGACGCTTGTTTGTCTTCCGGAATCCCGAGCAGATAGCCGATAGTTCGCATCGGCATCCATGCGCCGAGATCAGCGATGAAGTCGAAGGTGTCGCGCCCTGCCAGCGGCTCGAGCGCACTGCGACAGAACTACGAGCTAGCGGCTCGATCGCCGCCATTCGCCGCGGCGTGAACACTCCCGACAGCAGCCGGCGATGCAGATCATGAATAGGCGGATCCTCAAATAGAATCACCCCCGGTGGTACCTCAACCCCATTGAGGATGACCTCGATGATGGTGCCTTTACCCGACCGGTAGGTGTTCCAGTTGATGAGCTCGCGCGCGACGTCGTCGTAACGGCTCAAGGCATAGAACCCGTACTTCTCGTTGCGATAGAGCGGAGCGGTGTCGCGGAGCCGCTTCCACACCGGATAAGGGTTGTCGTCGATGTCGAAATCGAACGGGTCGTAGTACGCCTCGACTTCAGCTGTGTCAGTCAATCCAAGCGTCCTTCCCAAACATGATTTGTCGTCATGTCCTGGCGAGAATAGCCGTTTACGTCTGTCGATACGATAGTTTTCGACCTCAGGTTCGGTATTGCGCCACAGCTTCGTTGATGATTCGGCGAACGTCGTCGCGACGGTATCCGAGGAGCGTGGTCTCGGCCGACGGCGGCTCGTAGGAGATCCGCGAACCGCGGCCGCCATAGATCGCCGAGTCCGGCAACAGCGGGTGCTCCTGGTCGACCACCGGGGGCACCGGCTTGCCGAGCGCCTCGAAGAATGCGCCGAAATATTGCTGGTAGGTCCAGTTCTCGTCGCCGACCAAGTACTGGGTGCCGCCAACACCGCGTTTGATCGCGCCGTCGATGGACTGTGTCAGCGACGTTGTGCTGATGTAGTTGGTGCCCCCAGGCGGGGCGAAGACCGGCAGATCCAGTCGGCCTTCTGCGTATCCGACGCAGGCGCGCAGCTGTGGTGACGGCACGCCGGGCAGCGGCCCGACCACCACGGGCGCGTTGACACTGATGGCACGAAAGGTGCCGTCATTGAGCGCCCGTACACCATCGTCGGCGTCGCGTCGTGACCGAATGTAGGGATCGGCCTTGATCAGGTGCGGGGCTGCCTGTGGGTAATAACTGCCCACATTGATAAATGTGGTCACGCCCGCAGATTTGGCGGCGGCTGCGAATCTCGGGACGCCTTCGGAGTTCGCGTGTTGCCAGTGTTCGTCGCCACTGCCTCTCGGCCGATGCCGCACATCGTTTCCGGCCGCGAACACGATTGTGTCGAAGCAACCGAGCACCGAGGCGGGAACATCGTTGGCGATGTAGTCCAGTGCAATGAAGGGGAATGCGGTCATCGGACCTGCCTGCGGTTGCTTGCGCCCGGCGATCGTGACCTCCTGGCCGTCAGAGCGGAAATGAAGAGCGGCGTCACCGCCGATGACTCCGGCTCCGCCGACAACGAGGATGCTCACTGGGACACCTCGCTTCGTGCGGCGGGCCGCCCGCTGCTGCCCGCGATGACCGGCATGTTGGTCCAGGTCTCACGGTCGTCGCGGTACCAGCCCGCTGCGGCCAGCGCACCCCCATCGGCATGGATAACGGTACCGGTCACCCATCCCGCGAGCTCGCTCGCCAGGAAAACGACACACCCGGCGCTGTCGGCGGGGCGACCGAAGCGTCCCAGCGGAATCCACCGTGGAATGTTGTGCCGCTGCGACTCATGGATCATCCGTTCGAGCGGGACCTGTGCGGAATCGGTGGTTTCGGGCGCAACGGCATTGACCCTGATTCCCTCGGGCCCTAGTTCGAGCGCCAGGCTCTTGGTGAAGCCGGTGACGGCCGCCTTGAAGGCGCCGTACGGTACGAAACCCGGTATGCCGCGGAAGCCCTCGATCGACGAGACGGTGACGATACTCGCGGATCCATTCGCCTGCCTCAAGAGCGGCAACATCTTTCGCGTAACCAGGAAGACGTGCTTGAGGTTCATCCGGTAGATGTCGTCGAGCTGGTCATCGGTGAGCTGCTCGAACGGCGTGGGCCGGGTGACGAAGTGCCCGACGTTGTTGACTAGAACGTCGAGCTTCCCGTAACGCTCGCGGATGGCCTCGGCGAGTTTAACGACGGTCGCAGCGTCGCTTGCGTCTCCCTCGACAACGAGCGCATCTGTGCCGAGCCCGTCGAGCTCGGCCCGCACGCTGTCGGCGTGTTTGGGGTCGACCTCAAGGATCACCACGCTGGCACCGAGGCGGCCGAAGGTCAGGGCGGTTTCCCGCCCGATGCCTGCACCGCCGCCCGTGATCAGCGCGACCTTATCGCCAAAATCAAGCACACTCTCTCCTCGTGGTCGGGGCGCGGCCTCCGATATCGTCGGGCTCGGCCGCATGAGAACTATAATTCTCATATGAGAGAATTCATACTATGTTGCTCATTTTGGGTGCACGGACGAGCCCGGAGAGGAGACCGGTGATAACTCGGGGCCCAGTCCGCTCTTTCCTGTTCGCAATCGATTTCCGCGTCCTCGGCCGGAACGGGTGTGGTCCGTAGTTGAAGCGCACCGCCAGACTTTCGCCGATCTCGTTGCAGCCGCACGATCCGGGCAGTCATCAGCGTGTCCCAAACACAAGCCACCGACGCAGGCAGAGGTAGCAGGGTATGAGCGACCGACACTCCAACATCGCAGGGATCCGGATGCTGGTCATCGGCGCGTCCTCTGGCATTGGACAGGCGTTGGCCCACGCGGCGCACGCACGAGGCGCGCGGGTTGCGCTCGCCGCGCGACGAGTCGACCTGCTGACCGAATTGGCCGAAAAGCTCGACGGCTCAGCGCATGAACTTGATGTTGCGAGCCCTCGGGCGATCGAAGAAGTTGTCAGTACCGTCGCAGAGATGTTAGGCGGACTCGACGCCATCGTGTTTACCAGCGCGGTGGTCCCGTTCGCTCTGATTGAGGACACCGACGTCACCACTTGGCTGCACGCCTACGCCGTGAACGCCGTCGGCGCATCGCATGTGCTGCGCTCCGCCCTGCCGCATCTGACAGACAACGCCGTGGCTCTCTTCGCATCAAGTCACGACGTCGGCCGCCCCCGCGCCGGCGTCGCCGCCTACCATGCCAGCAAAGCCGCGCTCGACGAGATTCTGCGCTCCTGGCGCGCCGAACACCCCGAACTTCCCGTGATCCGGGCGAGCATCGGCCCCACTGAAGACACTGAGATCCTCCGCGGAGCCGACCGGGACCTGCTGGGCGAGCTGTACCGGTCGTGGGCGCAAGAAGGTCAGATCCCGGCCGCGATGTCCGCGGTCAACGACGTTGCCAACGCGCTACTGTCGTTCATTGCCGTCGCCCGGGCCAATCCAACAGTGGTCAGCGAAATCGTGCACCTTGCGCCCCGTACGGGCAAGAAACCTGGGCGTTTGCCGAACTAGTACAAAAAGGAGAGGGCAGCACGACATGGACCTCGGTCTGGGCGGAGCCACCGCCGTCGTCACCGGTGGCAGCAAGGGCATGGGACTGGCTATCGCCGAAAGCCTCGCTACCGAAGGTGCTTCGGTGGCGGTCATGGCCCGGAATCAACGCGCGCTTGATGCGGCGGCCGTGAAACTCCGCGCGCTGGGTGCGCCAGATGTGCTGGCGATCAGTGTCGATATGGCCAGTGCAGAGTCGATCACGTCGGCGTTCGAGGCCGTCTCCGAGGCCTGGGGTGCGCTGAACGTTCTCATTCACACGGTCGGTCCCGATGCCGGTCTCTTCGAGGATCTCGATGATGCAGACTGGCACAGGGCATTCGACGTCGGCACAATGTCGGCGGTGCGTTCAATTCGAGCTGCGCTACCGTTGCTCCGGGCGGCGGAATGGGCCCGCATCGTCACCCTGTCCGCGCACTCGATCCAACGCCAGAGTCCACGGCTTATCGCGTATACAGCGGCGAAGGCGGCGCTGTCGAGCGTGACGAAGAACCTCTCCAAGAGTCTTGGTCCGGAAGGGATTCTGGTCAACTGCGTGTGTCCAGGCACCATCGTCACCGCGAGCTTCACCGAGACGCTCAAAGACACTCTCGCCGCTGAGGGCCTGGATTCATCGAACCCCCACGACGTTATGCGTTGGGTGGAGAAAACCTTCGGTCATCCGTGCGACGTCGGCCGCGCCGGCCTGCCTGAGGAGATCGCATCGATGACGACGTATCTCGCCTCGCGATGCAACGGTTATGTCACCGGTGCGACGGTCAACGTCGACGGGGGCTCCGACTTCGTCTGAGCGACATCTCCGAGCGCGGACCTTCTCACCCAGCGGGTGATGGCAATTCCTCAGGCCTTCGAACCGCAAACATCAACAGCGCGACGGAAGTACCGCCAAGCGATCTCAGGCGGTAGACCGCCGCACAGCGGTGACAAGTTCAGCACTTCGCCCGCGGCCGCACGGGCCGCTGCCACTTCGGCAGACAAGATCACGTGTGACGGCGACGTTTCGCGGAGCTCGTCCACCGTCTTGGCGTGCGAGATGTTTGCGGAGACCGCGTTATCGGGATTCCACTCCGAATACGACATCGCATCGTGAAGAAGATACTTACCGATCTCGCTCCAGGCGCGGTCCACGTCGTCGGCGACGAAGCACACTGTGGCGGTATCCCGCGGTGGCAGCAGCGTCGGCCCGGGCTCGTGTCCGTGTTGACGACAGGCAGCCTCATAGGTCTCTTGCATCCCTGGGACCACCCCATTGGCCAGCAGGCCGAGCCCATACTTGGCCGCCCTCCGGGCGGCGGCCAGGCTAGCGCCTCCCCACATCAGCACCGGGCCTCCCGGCGTATGCGGATTGGGAGTGACATGCGTCCGCCTACCCTCCCCCACAACCACTTCACCGGCGAGCAGGCGGCGGAGAACGCCAAGCTTTTCGTCAGCCAGCCGTCCACGATCGCCGAGCGATATTCCGAAGTGATCAAATTCCTCCGCGCGGTAGCCGATCCCGAACACATAGGTGGCCCGGCCTTCGCTCACGAGGTCCAGGACTGCCATGTCCTCGGCGAGTCGGACGGGATCGTAAAACGGCAGAATGATCACCAGGCTCAACATCAGCCGCTGCGTGCGCGCGGCTATCGCCGAGGCGAGTACCAGCGGCGCGGGTAGATAACCGTCTTCGGCACAGTGGTGCTCGCATAGCACGCAGGCGAGACATCCCCGATCCTCTGCCCATGCGCACATCTCGAGTGCTGCGGCATAGAGGTCCGACGGTGGGGCACCCCACGAGGGCGCTCGCATTTCGAATCGAAGGGTGAACACCGCTACCCCTTCACCGCGACGAGCCGTACCGGGGTATAGGTCCGCGACGTGATCCGCCAACCGTCCGAGGTGCGTCGCAGTCGGTCGTCGTAGAAACCGATAGCGTTCGCCCCGGAACCGTCTTCGACCAGAATCAACGCGTCGACATAGGTCCGCACCTCGGCGGTCTCACCATCGACGTCGATCAGCTGGTTGGTTAAGCGGTGCACCGTGTATTGGGCGCCGGCGTGGGCGCGGCGCATAAAATCCATGATCGCGTCAGCCCCGACCCATTGACCGACCTGGCCGTAATCGAGCTCAGCGTCATCGGTGAAGACCGAACTGAACGATGACCATTCGCGTCGGTCGATCGCGGTCGCGTACCGCAGGATCACGTCGAGGATCTCGCCGCGGTCAGACGGTTCGGTCATTGTCCGTTCCCGTTCGGATGCACCACGATCCGTGGCGGCCCCTCAGACCTTCGGGTCAAATCCAGCGCCTCGGGAACCTCATCGAGCCCGATGACTGAGCCGACGCTCGGTAAGGGGTCGAGCCGACCCGAGGCCACGGCCTCCAGGACGCCGTACCAGTCCTGCGGATGCGGGCCGCCGCCGAACTGAATTGCGACTCCCTGACGCGACGCATCGGTGATACTAAGACTATCGCCGCTGTACCATCCGCCGGCACAGAAGATGCGGGTGTAGAACTCGGAATCATTCACGATCTTTTGCATAAGCCCCGACGCCCCCACACACTCGAAAACCACCGCAGGACCGGGCATACCGCGCTCGGCCCGCACTTCGCGGAACACGTCAAAGACGTCGCGCTCGGCGGGATCAACGAGAACATGCGCACCGAAGCTCGACTGCGCGATGCGGCGGCGCTCTGCCTTGTAATCGGACACGATGATCGGCTCGGCCCCTCGGCTGGCCAACGCCGCGACCGCCGACAAGCCGACGGCACCAGCACCGATCACGACGGGGATCTCGCCAGGCTCCAGCCGGGACGCGCGCACATAGAACTCGCCGACAGCGAACGCATCCACCAGTGCAACTGCGTCATCGGGGACATCGCCGTGCACGGGCTTTGCCAGCGACTCCGCAACGACGACCAGTTCGCCGAAGCTGCCCTGCGCGTCGGGGTGCTGCCCAATGATGCGCAGGCCGCCGGCGCCGCCGTCCACTAACCGCATCGGCATTGAAGTGACGCGGGTTCCGATCGGCAGTTCTTCGGTGCAACCGGGACCATGGGCCACGACTTCGCCCACGAACTCGTGGCCCATCACGATGTCGCGTTCCGCGTCGTACAGTGACCGCCCGGTCGGGTCGTTGACGCCGAGTTCGGGGTGATCCATGAAGTGCACGTCGGACGCACAGATAGCAGTGCTCAGCGTCTTCAGCAGGAGCTCACCTGGACCGGGCTTAGGGTCGACCGTACTGCGTACCTCGAGCTTGCCGTCTCGCAGCACCACCGCGCGCAAGCCGTCACATCCTTCAACAGAACTCGAACAGCTGCTGCGACTCGATCTCGAAGATTCGAAAGCAAGTCCTGGAATTACTGAGTAACCGTAGAAAGCGCGAAGTGGGGAAGTCAAGAGCGGCGGAGACTATATGTTCTCGAATTAGAGATCATTTATTCTCATTTTCGCTAGAGTAGGGCATCTGAATGACTCGTGAAGGGAACCGAGAAGCTTTGGCCACCAGCATCCGCCCGCTTCGAGTGATCCAGTGGGCCACCGGGGGCGTGGGGACCGAAATGGTCACCACAATCTTGGATCATCGCCCTGATCTCGAGTTAGTCGGCGCGCGTGTGTATTCGGACGCCAAGAACGGCGTCGACGTCGGCACGTTGGTTGACCGGGAGCCGATCGGGGTAACCGCCACCACCAATGTCGAGGAAATCCTCGCACTGGATGCCGACTGCGTGCTCTATGCTCCCTCGTTCACCAGCCTCGACGATGTGTGCAGGCTGTTGGAAAGTGGCAAGAACGTCGCGACCGTGTCGTTCCTATTTCACCCCCGACGGATTGCCGACGACGACCGGCGAAGGCTGTTGGCAGCATGCGACAAGGGTAATAGCACGATCCACGGCAGCGGCCTGAATCCGGGCAACCTCTCCGGGGTATTGCCGCTGGCGCTGTCCGGCATGAGCCGCACCATCGAGCGATTCACGTTGCAGGAGCGCGCGGATTGGTCGTTGTGGGAGAGCACGGACATCACGTTTGACGGCATGTGGTTCGGCCGACCCGTGGCCGAGCTGACGCCGACGGCCAACGACTTCCTGGCGTTCAACTCGTCACTGTTCACCGAGCAGACCTGGTTCATCGCCGACACCTTGCACGCCAACATCGATGAAGTCACGGTGAGTATCGACGCGGTCCCCGCTAAGAGTGACCACAAGATCTTCGATCATCTGGTTCAGGCGGGAACCACGGCGGGACAACGCTGGAACTGGGTGGGCAAACGCGACGGTGAGCCGCTGATCGAGTTCGAGACGCTGTGGACTGTCGGGGGCGAATACCCCGACCATTGGCCGAAACCCGACGAGGGGTGGACGCTGACGCTCGAAGGCGATCCGTCCATGCGCGCACACTTCTTCTGTCTGGCGAGCTACACCCGGCCGGCCTCCGTCGCAGAGCACGTCCGGGCCGGGCTGGTCGCGGTTGCTTTACAAGTGCTCAATGCGGTACCTGCCGTATGCGCGGCGCCGCCGGGCTTCGCGACGATGGCCGACCTGCCATTGATCCCCAGCTTCACGGGCTTCGGAGACCGGACTTCAACCGTTGCCGAAAGTTGAGCTATTCACGCCCCGCAAATTCAACCTGCATGAGCGAAAACCCAGATAACAAAGGATGATCATGGGAAGAGTAGAGGGAAAGGTGGCATTCGTCACCGGGGCGGCACGAGGGCAAGGACGCGCTCATGCGGTCCGCCTCGCCGAGGAAGGCGCCGACATCATTGCGGTGGACCTCTGTCACGATCTCAGCACGATCGCGTATCCGCTGTCGCGACCCGAAGACCTAGACGAGACCGCGAGGCTGGTCGAGAAGGCCGGCCGCACAGCGGTGACCGCGCAGGGGGATGTGCGTGAAGCCAGCGAGCTCAGGGCCGCGATCGCAGAGGGGATTGCCGCGTTCGGAAAGCTCGACATTGTGGTCGCCCAAGCCGGCGTCATGGGCGCCGAGGGCAAGCCCGAGTTACAGGCCTGGTCAGACGTGATCAACACCAATCTCGTCGGTTCGATCAACGCCATCCAGGAGTCGCTACCACACCTGCGGGAGGGTGCTTCGATCATCGCGGTCGGATCGACTTCCGCCATGATGGATTTCGCGAAGAAGGACAATCCAGGACGCGACCCGGGAGGAACCGCGTACGTCCATTCCAAGCGCGCATTGTCTGCCTACGTTCATGACCTGGCTACCGAGCTCGCCCCGCGCGGCATCCGTGCCAACGTCGTCCATCCAACCAATGTCAACACCGCGATGCTGCAGAGCGAATCGATGTACCGCGTGTTTCGGCCCGACATGGAGCACCCCACTCGCGAAGACGCGGAGCCCGTATTCGCTGTGCAACAGGCAATGAACATCCCTTATGTAGAGCCCGAAGACATCAGTAACGCCGTGCTGTGGCTTGCGTCGGACGAGGCGCGGTACGTGACTGGAGTACAACTTCGGGTCGACGGCGGCGGATACCTTAAGTGGTACGACTACCACGTCTGACGGCAGCGCGTTGCAACTCCTAGCTCGAAGACGAGGTCGCCCGGTTCGTCCAGTGCGCGACAAACGGCGAGATCGACGCGAGGTCGTACAACCCGGGCGCGGCATTCACCACGACGGGGATCGCGTTGATCGCGTGCATGGCGGTGGCCAGGCACCCTTGTTCGGCGTGATCCTCGTCGTGCGAGCCGATCACCAAGTGAAACCTCATGTTCGGCTCCCCCTGGAACGTCACCTCGTAGCCGATTTCCGTCGGCCAGTCGGGCGCGAGGTCGTCGGCCATCCTGGTCAAGTGCTCGACTGCCAGCGTCGTGTCGCCACAGTCAGCCACTACGCCAAAGCGCATGGCTCCCACCGTGCCTGCCGGGATCTCCCCTGCCGCGACCGACAACGCACGTGGCGTGGTGGCCACATCGCGATAGCCCTCGACCGATTGAATCCGCAGGCCCAGCGCTGCGGCGAGCACGGTCGCGGTGCCGATCCACGCGCTCGCGGCGTAGTCGGTGTTGGTCAGGAGCGGCGTGGTGTCCTCGGGGGCGTGCCCGAACCCCATCGCGTTGAAGATCAGGTCGTGGCTGGCGTACGTCGAGTAATTGAGCACTTCTCGGACGTCGATTCGAGTGGTCCCTGCGGTGAGCCGAGACAGGACTGGCGCGATGGACTCACCGACGAACCCAGGAAACAAGCCCAAACCGAGAAACGACGAGTTGCCCTTGTAGCAGGCATCTTCGACGCAGTCGCCGAGCGGATTGTCCAGAGAGCGCGGATGGATGAACCGGCTCCCCGTAGCCACTACGTCCTTGCCAGACGCAAGCAGATCGCAGACGTCGGCGAAGCAGCCGGGTGTGTCGGTCTCCACCTTGCCCATGTAGAGCACCACATCGGCGTCGGCTTGAATCAGCGCATCGCGTTCATCGGTCGCAATGATGCCGGTGTCGGGCAGCCCACAGAGCGACCCGGCATCGGCACCTGCCTTGGCCGGGTCGTACACCCGCACGCCAACGAGCTCGAGGTCAGGCCGGCCAATCACGTGACGCAGGGCCATCGTTCCGGTGACCCCGGTCGCCCACTGGATGACGCGTGTCAACGTCGTCTCCTCCTAATCCCATACCACGTCGAGGCGCGGCGGTGAGCGGAACATCACGCCCGTCACGTACGGCGCGGGAGCGGCGGGATCCAGCCGCAGGCCCGGTAATTCGTCAAATAGCGCGTTGAAGATCTTGGTGCTCTCCAGGCGCGCGAGATGCATGCCCAGGCACACATGCGCACCGTGGGCGAATCCGATGTGCGGCTTGCGCTCCCGGAAGATGTTGAAGCTCTCCGGGTCCTCCCATCGAGTCTCGTCGTGGTTGGCGCTGCCCAAGCTCAGCATCATCGTTGCACCCTTGGGGATCGCGACGCCACCCAACTCGGTGTCGACCGTGACTTCCCGCATGAAGTTCAGCAGCGGTGTCTCCCAACGAATTCCCTCCTCGATCGCCTGAGGAAGCAGGCTGCGGTCCGCACGCACCGCATCGAGTTGGTCCGGATGGGTGAGCAGTGCCATGGCGAGACTCGCCGTCGACCGCGACGTCGTCTCCGCACCGGCCGGTAGCAGGTTGCGCATGAATCCGTAGATCTGCTCGTCGGACATCTTCACGCCGTTGACCTCGGCGCTGGCGAGGATCGACACCATGTCGTCCTGCGGTGACTTGCGGCGGTCGGCCAGGATGCCGATGAAGGATTCCTTCATCTGCGCGGATGCCCGCATCGCGCAGTCCATGTCGCCGCGGAACCCGAGCAGGTCGATCGCCAGCCGGTGGAACTCGTCGACGTCGGACTCGGGAAGCCCCAGCAGCGCTGCGATCACCCGGACCGGAATGGGCATGAACACCGTGTCGACGAGGTCGGCACGCTTGTTGTCCTTGAACTTCGCGATCGTGCGGTCCACCAGTGGGCCGACGAGCTCCGCATCCCACCGCTTCATCGACGAACGCGCGAAGGCGAACTCGTGCAGCTTGCGGTAAATCGCATGCTCCGGGTCCTGCATCTCGAGGATCGTGGGCCCCTGCAGCGGACGGACTACGTCTTCGTAGCATCGGGTGCTGTAAGGTGACGTTGTCGGTGAAGATGGCCTTTACGGTGTCGAACGTGTAGGCCGTGAACGTAGGTGGGCCGTCGCCCGAGTTGCCCATCATCCCGAGCTCGGGCCACCCCTCATGCACCGGACTTTGCGCCCTCAACTCGCGGAGCAGCGGGTACGGAGATGCGTCCCCGTCCGCACCCTGGCCGACGTTGAACTTGTCCTGCGAGTCGCGGATGCGCTGATCGAGGTCCTCGGTCGCCGTCGGCTCTGCCATGTCACACCTCCTGAGACATTTGTGGACGTGCCTCAACATACACCCTGGTGGTTGAGAACGTACATGATGTACGTTGGTCGGGTCACGCACAGCCCTCCCCCGCGAAAGCGCAACCAGGAGCATTCGATTGGCAGTTCGAGTCGTTCAGTGGGCCACCGGCGCCGTCGGCCGCGCCGCATTACAGGAGCTCATTGAGAATCCTGATTATCAACTGGTCGGCGTGCTGGTGTATGACCCGCAGAAAGCGGGATTGGACGCGGGAGCGCTGTGCGGACTCCCGCCCACCACAGGTGTGACGGCCACGACGGACAAGGACGCCGTTCTCGCACTGCGGCCCGACGTCGTCATTCATGCGGCCAGCAAGGCCCACGCGGTCGAGACCAACGCCGAGGACATCTGCCGGCTGCTCGCCGCAGGCACGAGCGTGATCACCACGACCTCCTACAACCACCTACCGACCTACGGTGCACAGACCGAGGCCGCGTTCGTCGAGGCGTGCCGGGCGGGCCAGTCCCGATTCCACGCCGCGGGTGAGAACCCGGGCTTCATGTTCGAACGGCTCGTCGCGACGGTCACCGGACTCAGCAAGTCCATCGACCGCATCGACCTGTACGAGGCCACCGACGTGTCGGCGGTCGACAGCCGGCCGATGCTTGTCGATCTCATGGGCATGGGGCGGCCCCCTGCGGACGTCAGCGCCGACTCTCCGATCATCAAGAAGCTGGACATGGCCTACCGCCAAGCGCTCAATGCCACAGCCGACGTACTGGGCGTCACCCTGACGCACATCGATGTGTCGGTCGACGCCACCACACTGCCCCACGACATCAAGGTCCTGGCTGGCAAAATCGACGCGGGAACCGTTGTCGGGCAGAGGTTCTCCTGGGTCGGACACTGGTCAGGCCGCCCGTTGCTGGCGATACACGAGGAATGGGTGCTCACCCGCGATCTGCCGCAGTGGGGTCTGACCCCGCTGGCCCCCGGACAGAAGGCGCCGCTGATCCGCGCCGTCATCAAGGGTGTTCCCAGTTTCGAACTGCAGCTCGATGTGGGCTGGGACGGGGAGCTGCCCACCGGACAGCACGCCATGCCAGGGCACTTGATGATCGCCATGGGCGCGGTCCGGGCCATCCCCGACGTGCTGGCCCAGCCGCCCGGGATCGTGACCGCTCCGGTGTTCGGCGCGATTAAGCTATCTGAGAGTTCACCGACACGGCGCGTGAGATGTGCTCGCTGGGCGCCGCGTGAAAAACGTGTGCACTGGCGTCGGGCAGCACCCGCCGCGCTACCAGGTAGTCGACCCCCATCCAGCCCTGCCGGATGTAGCGGCCGAACCGCAGGCACGTGCCGGGGGCGCCACTCGCGCTGGGCACCAGTTTGATGTCCTCGATGGCCTCCTTGACGCCCGCACCTGTCAGCGGCCGCGCGCCAGCCAGACCTCGCACGATCACCGTGGCGACGTCGTGGCAAAGGCCCGGCATGAAGTAGTCGCGGCGCCGGCCGTAGCGGGCTTCGAACCGGTCCGAGGAAGGACTGCCCCACCTCGTTGCGTTCGTCGAAGCTGTCCAGACCGATCCAGCCGGCCAGATGCCGGAACCAGACGTCGTCAATGTGAGCCATCTCGAACGCCGTCGTCGTGTAGCGCGGCGGATCCCAATCCGCGGCTGCCAGACCGTCGTTGAAGCCCCACAGCCCGTGGCCGAATCCCACGTGGACGATGGCGTCCGGATTGGTTTCGCGCAGCTGCAGTGCTGCGGTGACCTTGTCGGCCTCGACCTGTGGAATTGCGACGGTGGCCACCACTACCAACCCGGCCTCCGCGTATGCCCGTTCCGCGTAGTGCAGGTATTCCTTGCCGATCAACGAGGCCTCATAGGCGATCGCGATGCGGCGGTGCCCGTCACCGCACAGGACCGCCGCCAGCATCCGCGGCTCCTCGGGCATCGAGCCATTGTTCAACGCGAAGCACCACTCCCCCAGCGCTCCCTCCGATCCCGAAAGAATGATGTTCGGGACCTTGGCTACGCGATCGGCGTGTTCGCGCAGCGGCACGGCGTTGTCGGACACGTAGGGACCGAAGATCACCAGGCATCCCTCGGCGACCAGTTCGTCGTAAGCGTTCTCCACAGCCTGATAGGTGCCGTTGGGCAGACCGACTACGTTGCGTTGCACCAATTCGACTGGACGGTCGAGCACGCCAGCGGCCACAGCCTCATCGAACACCAATCGGATGGCATCGATCGTGTCGTTATCGGTCTTGGCTCTGGTCGGATAGTCATTGAGCAAACCGACTTTCAGCGGTGCCACCGAACCGAATGCGCGAACCTCGTCGTCTGCCATACCAGCAACGTACATGATGAAGGTTGCCACGACCGGGGTGCCCGGACATGCCGCGATTGCTCGTCGCACACGCCGCCAAGTCGGTTAACCCGCGCGAGTGCGCAGCTAGAATTCCCGAGACGTCGTTGCGCAGGTTCGCGGCGAACAACGAAAATATCTGTTCTGGCGGGCTTTTCGCGGCAGCTCCGCGATCCCGTCCGGCCGGAAACGGTCGTCTGCAACTAGCGGATATATAGCTTATACATTTCTGATAACGTCGCTCTCAATGGTGCGCATCGAGTGACATGCAGCGTTGTGCACCGCCGGCGGAGAATCCATTTCTCGTCATATTGCTGTGGATGCATACAAAGGAGTAGCAGTGGCGCCGACGTTGTCGACCGAGAAGAAATATCGCGTTATCCAATGGGGCATCGGCAATGTCGGAACACTAGCGATGCGCCATATCGCTCATAACCCTGCCTACGAAGTTGTCGGAGTTCTCTGCAATCGGCCAGAGAAAGTCGGCAAAGATGCCGGCGAGCTCGTTGGCGTTGCGCCGGTCGGTGTGCTCGCGACCACCGACAAGGCCGCACTCGAAGCACTTGACGCCGACTGTGTCTTCTACGCGCCGCTGTGGTCGGACGTCGATGAGGTCTGCCGCCTGCTGCGGGGAGGTAAGAACGTCGTCGCCTCAGGTGGAGCGTGGTGGTATCGAACCGAAACCAACGCCGCCGACATAGACAAGATCGAGGCAGCGTGCCAGGAGGGCGGTACGTCTTTCCACGCCGGTGGCATCCATCCCGGTTATGCAGCAGACCTGCTCGTGCTGACGGCAGCCCGAATCGTCGACCGGATCGACCACATCCACGTCTACGAGGTCGTCAACTTCAATAAGGACACCTTGAAGTACCTCGACGAGATGGGGTTTGGCAAGTCTCCCGAAGATTTCCACGCTGGCAATCTGTTCGGGACGGCATGGCCGTTGTTCGCGCAATCCCTGACGATGGTGGTGGAGGGAATTGGCAACACTGTCGACAAGGTCACGACGGAGGTCGAGCTAGGGCTGGCCACGCGCGACATCCCCTACGAGGGAACCGAGGACATGGACATGCCAGGCCTCAAAGGCGTGATCAAGAAAGGCACCGTCGCCGCCCAACATCACAAGGTGACCGCCTGGACGGACAACAAACCGTTCATGACTCTGCACGAGATGTACTCGTTCATCGAACACGACGCCATTGAGCCGCAAACCCGACTGGGACGGCTACTACCACTACCGCGTGGTGATTGAGGGCGATCCGGGCACCGAGCTGATCCTCCGCGGGATCGCCGACGCACAGGGCGACCACGGGAACCCCGGCTACACCTGGACCGCGATGGAACCCGTCAACGCGATTCCTGCCGTCTGCGAGGCGGCGCCGGGGTTCATGAGCCACAACGAACTCGGACTCATGCCCTTGCGGGGCCTGGTACGTCAGTAGCTGATGCCTGTGTCGGCTCGGACTGGATAGTCTTTGAGCAACGTGGCTTTCCGCATGGCCGGCCAGCCCGAGGCACAGTTTCCGCCGTCCGACCGGTATTGCAACATACAAGATGAATGTTGCTACCATCATCGGCATGGCGAAGCGGGGCGGGACCGACGACGAACGTCGGGCACGTGGCGACCAGACCCGACGCGATCTGGTCGACGCAGGTCGGGCAGCTGTTCGTCGAGCAAGGGTTTCTTCAACACCAGCATCGGCGATCTGGTCAGCAGGTCCGGAGTGGGCACGCGCGGCGCCTTTTATCACCACTTCAACGACAAGGCCGAGTTGTTCCGTGCCGTGTTCGAAGAGGTGGAGCAGGACCTCACACTTCGGTCAATCGCCGCGCCACCCAGAGGCGCCGACCCGTGGGAACGGCTCACGCGCGGTCTGCACGGATTTCTCGAGGCCGCACTCGAGCCCGAAGTGCAACGCGTGATGCTCGTCGACGGTCCGGTAGTACTGGGTTGGCAGACACTGCGCGCGATCCAGGAGGGCAACAGCATCGCCCTCATCGACGAAGTGGTCCGCGAAGCGATTGCGGACGGCGTCATCGATGATCAACCGGTCGCAGAACTCACCCACATGCTTGTCGCCGCCCTCGAGGAGGCCTCGCTGCTGGTCGCCCACGCCGCCAAACCCGCCAAGGCCCGCGAGCGCGCAGCCAGGGTCCTCGATCGCCTACTGCTGAGCTTCGCCACCGATCCACGAAAAACGGTTCTGAGATGAATCTTTCACAAGTTGATGCCGTAGCCGTAGGGTCGGGCGATGTTCGCTTCGACCATGTCGTCGGCGCTCGCGCGGAATATGCAGCGGCGTTGCGCGACATCGAAGAGGCTTTGTGGGCTCAAGACCTCGTATCCCCGGTCATCTTGGAGCTGTGCAGGTTACGAATCGCCCAGATCCTCGGATGCTCGGCAGCGTTGGCACATCGCACCACTCAAGCCGTGGCAGCCGACCTCGACGAGACTCTTCTCGACTCGCTGACGCGCTGGCCGACGGAGCCATGCTTCGACAGCAGGGCCCGGGCCTGCCTCGGCTACGCGGAGCAGATCCTCATCGACGCGCAGGAGGTGGACGACGAGCAGGCCCGTGCCTTAATCGCCGAAGTAGGAGAAGGCGGGTTCCTCGTGCTCACCTACGCGTGTGGCCTGTTCGAGACGACCCAGCGCGCCCGCCTGGTGTTGGGCGCAACGAGGTGGTGATATGAGCAACGTTGCCCGAACGAGCATCACGCTTGCCGAAGCTGCACCCGAGCTCGGCGCCGCACAAGCTCGTTTCCAAAAGGTGGCTTATCCCGGAGCTGTCGACCTGACCACCCGGGAACTGCTGCGGATCCTGAGTGGACGGCTGTCGCGCTGCACGATATGCCGCAATTTGCGCCTCAACGCTGCGATCGATCGCGGGTTCGACGAGTCGATGGTCGAACATCTCGAAGACCCATCCCAAAGCAGTCTGCCCCCGCACCAGCAAATCGTGCTCAATCTCACGCTTGCGTTCCTCAAGGCTCCCGAGACCTTCGCAGCGGAAGACTGGGCCGAGCTGCGCGGCTACTACTGCGACGAACAGGTGGCGGAGTTGATCCTCGACCTCGTCCGCTTCCGGCCAGGTTCAAAGCTCATGGTCGCGGCTGGCCTCGAGCCCGAGGGCGACCAGCTCGTCTACGTTTGATGGCGCGGCTCGCTGCATGGCACCAGGCGATCGCTCCCGGACCGGAAGGTAATGAGCAGCGTGTTGATGGCTGGATAGTCGTTGAGCCAAGGGGACTTTCAGTGATGGCATGGGGCTGATTACTCGGACCAACGGTAGTGGGTTACGGTCCCAGCGCATCCATCGCGCCGGCCGAAATGAAAGCATCGAATATCGAATATTGCGCCTATACAAATATGATAATGTTCATTCTCACCGTGTGTGCAAGGAGGCCCATGCAGCCCGAAAACATGATCCTGGTCAGCGTCGACGACCACCTCGTCGAACCGCCGACACCTGTTCGAGGGAAAGATGCCGAGCAGGTTCGCCGACGAAGCCCCAAGGGTCATCCGGCAGGACGACGGTTCGGAAGCGTGGACCTTCAACGGAGCGATCGTGCCGAACATCGGGCTCAATGCCGTCGCGGGGCGCCCGCGCGAGGAGTACGGGATCGAGCCCACCGCCTTCGACGAGATGCGCCCGGGGTGCTACGACATCCACGAGCGGGTCAAGGACATGAACGCCGGCGGCGTACTCGGTTCGATGTGCTTTCCCTCCTTCCCCGGCTTCGCGGGTCGCCTGTTCGCCACCCACACGACAAGGACCTGGCGCTGGCGGTCACCCAGGCCTACAACGACTGGCACATCGATGACTGGTGCGGAAGCTACCCCGGCCGTTTCATTCCGATGGCCCTGCCGATCCTGTGGGACGCCGAGCTGTGCGCCAAGGAGATCCGCCGCAATGCCGAAAAGGGTTGTCATTCTTTGACATTCACGGAGAATCCCGCCACTCTCGGATTCCCAAGCTTTCACGACGAGTATTGGGACCCGATGTGGCGCGCCGCGTCGGACTGCGGAACGGTGGTCTCAGTCCACCTCGGCTCCAGCGGCAAGATCACCATGACGGCCGACAACGCACCCATCGACGTGATGATCACCTTGCAGCCGATGAACATCTGCTCGGCTGCTGCCGACCTGCTGTGGTCGCGCGTCATCAAGGAGTTCCCCGACGTGCGCTTCGCGCTGTCCGAGGGCGGCACCGGCTGGATCCCGTACTTCACCGACCGGATCGACCGCACCTACGAAATGCATCACCTGTGGACCGGCCAGGACTTCGGCAACAAACTGCCCAGTGAGGTGTTCCGCGAGCGGTTCCTTACCTGCTTCATCTCCGACCCGGTCGGTATCAAGTTGCGGCACGACATCGGCATCGACAACATCGCCTGGGAATGCGATTACCCGCACTCCGACTCGTCGTGGCCCGCGGCCCCCGAAGAGCTCGCCGAGGTGACCGACAGGCGTTCCCGACGACGAGATCAACAAGATCACTTACGAAAACGCCTGCCGCTGGTACAACTTCGACCCGTTCAAGCACCGCACGCGAGAGCAGTGCACCGTGGGCGCGCTGCGGGCCGAGGCAGGCGACCACGACGTGACCATCCGCAGCTTCGACCACGGCCGCTTCGAACGCACCGTGGGGGCATCGCTCGGATCCGATCAGCGCGAAGCTCAATGTCTGACGCACCCGCGCTTCGCGTCGCTGTCGTCGGAGGCTCCTCCGGACTCGGGCGCTGCATCGGAATCGGCCTCGCCGAGAAGGGCGCGCAGGTCGCGTTTGTCGCACGCCGGCAAGACCGTCTGGTGAACGCCGCAAAGGAGGCGGGCAACGAGGCGGCCGCCGTCGTCTGCGACGTGACCGACGCTGCGTCCTGCCAGCGGGCCGTGTCCGAGATCGTCGACGCCTTCGGCGGGCTGGACGCCATCGTCTACACAACCGGAATGGGCGTCCTCGCCCCGCTCGCGGAGGTGAGCGCCGATCAGTGGGCACAGTTGTTCGCCACCAACGTGACTGGCGCCTCGCTCTTTACCGCCGCGGCGGCGCCACACCTGGCCGCAGCCGGCGGATCGGCGGTGTATCTGTCGTCGCTGAGCGCGTCGTACTCCGCACCGTGGCCGCTGCTCGGTGCCTACGCCGTCAGCAAGGCCGCACTGGACAAACTCGTCGAGTCGTGGCGAATCGAGCATCCCGAGCATCGGCTTCACCCGGCTGGCCGTCGGCGACTGCTTCGGTGGTCCCGGCGACTCGCAGACCGAGTTCAACAAGACTTGGGACCCCGAGGCGCTGGACACGGCGATCAGATTCTGGATGGATCACGGCCTAGATGCAGGGCGGTCTGATTGATGCCGACCATCTCGTCGAGGTGGTGCACTCCGTACTCCAGCTGCGGCAAAAGCAGTTTCATCCCCTACTTGACCATGGCCGCCCGGCCGACAGACGCGGTCAAGAAACTCCGACAGTGGTGAAGGAAATCGAACAGTGACACCGACGACGGCGACACACGAATCCCGCATGCTCATCGACGGCAAGCTCGTCGACTCCGAGACCGGACGTCAAGTTCGACAACATCAACCCCGCCACCGAAGAGGTGCATCGGCGGAACGGCCGACGGCACGCGCGCCGACATGGAGCGCGCCGTGGCCGCGGCCCGGCACGCATTCGACCACACCGACTGGTCCCGAAACGGCGAACGACGGGCGGCCGGGCTGCGACAACTGCAGGCGGCATTGGAGGCAGAGCGCGAGGACATCCGCAGCGAGCTCGTCGCCGAAGTCGGCTGCCCGGTGCTGAGCACCTACGGCCCGCAGCTCGATGTGCCGCTGAACGAGGCCCTCGCCTGGCCGGCCGACATGATTGCCAAGTTCGCTTGGAAGCGTTCACTTCCCGATAAGGACGCCTTCGGGATGGGCACGCCCGCCACGCGCGAGGTGTGGAAGGAGCCCATCGGGGTCGTCGGCGTCGATCGTGCCGTGGAACTTCCCTTTCGAGATCACCTGAACAAGATCGGCCCCATCCTGGCGATGGGCAACACCTGTGTGCTCAAGCCTGCGCCCGACACACCGTGGAACGCGACCCGGATCGGGCGGATTATCGCCGAGCAGACCGACATTCCCCCCGGCGTCGTCAATATCGTCACATCGTCGGATCACATTGTCGGCGAGGTCCTCTCGACGTCTTCCCTGGTCGACATGGTCGCGTTCACGGGATCGACGGCCACCGGTAGACGCATCATGGCAGGCCGCCGCAGAAACGGTGAAGCCCACATTCCTCGAGCTCGGCGGCAAGTCGGTCTATCTGGTCCTCGACGAAGAGGGTGACATCAGCAGATCCGTCGGGCGGTAGCGCATTTATCTGCATGCACGCCGGTCAGGGATGCGCGATGCCGACCCGGCTGTTGGTCCCGAACTCGCGCTACGACGAGGCCGTGGAGATCGTCAAGGTCGCGATGGAAAAGAACAAGTACGGCGATCCCACCGATCCGTCGGTCCTCCAGGGCCCGGTGGTCTCCAAGAGGCAGCACGAGCGGGTTCTCGGTTACATCGAGAAGGGCAAGCAGGAGGGTGCGCGCTCGTCACCGGCGGCGGCGTGCCCGAAGCACCTACCTAAGGGTTACTTCGTCGAGCCAACCGTCTTCGCCGGTGTCGACAACAAATGACCATCGCGCAGGAGGAAATCTTCGGCCCGGTGCTGTCTGTCATCGGATTTGACGGCGACGACGAGGCGGTGCGCATCGCCAACGACTCCATCTACGGCCTGTCCGGTGTGGTGTTCGCCGCCGATCTCGAGCGCGCCAAGAACGTCGCCAGCCGAATCCGCACCGGCACGCTCGGGATCAACGGTGGCCTCTGGTACGGCGCCGACGCACCATTCGGCGGCTACAAGCAGTCCGGCATCGGACGGCAGTGCGGCATCGAGGGACTCGAGATCTTCACCGAGACCAAGACTGTCGGCTGGCCGGCTCAGTAAGCCGCCCACCACTCCAACGAAGGAGACCTCGATGAAATCCAAGGCTGCAGTGTTGCGCGGCGTCGGCGTGGACTGGGAAGTCACCGATGTCGAACTCGACCCGCCCCGGGCCGGCGAGGTGCTGGTCAAGATGGCCTACGCCGGCATCTGTCACTCCGATGAGCACTTCTACACCGGGGACAGCGTGCCGAGCAAGGACATGGAGGAGATGATGCGGGCCGCCGGCGTCCCGGTGCCCGAATGGTTCCCCATGCTTGGGCGGGCACGAAGGCTCTGGCGTCGTCGAGGAGGTCGGGCCGGAGGTCAAGACCCTCAAACCCGGTGACCACGTGGCGATCTCGTTCTTCCCGTCCTGCGGCAACTGTCGGTGGTGCTCCACCGGGCACACCTACCTGTGCGACGTCGGTGCCGACATCTACAGCAAGGACATGACCACCGACGGAACCCGGCGGCGCCACCTCGGCGACGAGGATCTGATGGCAATGATGCAGGTCGGCACGTTCTCCGAATATGTCGTCGCCTCCGAACGCTCGTTGGTCAAGATCAACGACTGGATCTCACTGGAGGCGGCGTCACTCGTATCCTGCGGTGTGACAACAGGGTTCGGATCGGGAATCGATTGCTGCCGGCACACCGACCCGGTGACACCGTCGTCGTGATCGGCGTCGGCGGGATCGGCATGAATGCGGTACAGGGCGCGAAAATCGCCGGCGCCAAACATGTGATCGCTGTCGACCCGGTCCAATTCAAGCGGGATATCGCCCCGACGTTCGGCGCCACCCATACCGCCACCGATGCCGGCGCCGCCTTGGAGCTCGTCAAGGAACTCACGTGGGGCGTGATGGCCGACCGGGTGATGCTGACGCCGGGCGTCGTGCCGCCCGACCTCATCATGATCGGCATGATGCTGCTACGCAAGGGCGGTACCTGTGTGCTGACCGGGATGGCGAAGATGACCGACATGATGGTGCCGCTGATCCTGGGCGACATGGTCAGCTCGTGTAAGACGTTCAAGGGCGTGCTCTACGGCGAGATGAATCCCCGCGACGCGATGCCGATGCTGTTGTCGATGTATGAGGCCGGCATGCTGAAGCTCGACGAACTCGTCACACAGACGTACAAGCTCGACGACATCAACGAGGCGATGAAGGATCTGCGCGCAGGCAAGAACATTCGCGGCGTGATTGCCTTCGAATGACGGTCGACCTCAAGAGCAGCGTTCCCACCGTCGGGTCCAAGCGTCGACCGCGACGACCTCCTCGATCGGCTTGCGGTGCACGGGATGATGTCCTCCTTTGGGCCAACCGGCCGTGATCAATGTTGCGATCCGCCAATCGTCGGGAATACCGACCAAAGCCCGCAGCTCGTCCCCGCAGGAGTCATGCCACAGAGTGATAGCGGCACCGAGCCCCTGAGCGCGAGCCGCCAGGAGGAAGTTCTGCACCGCAGGAAAGATTGATCCGCCCTGCTGGAGGTCGCTCGCTCCGCGCTGCGGCTGGACACAGAACAAGACACATACCGGAGCGTTGCCGCCCACGTGCATGTGCTCCCACATCGCGCGTAGGACGCGAGACTTCCGATCCGTCGCATCCTCGGCTGGCGTCTCGAACTTGTAGAAGTCGGCCATCACCTCCCATGTCCGTTGCGCGCCGGCTGAGATCGCCGCGCGCGCTCCGGGAGATCGCAGGACGACAAAACGCCACGGCTGCTGGTTCCCTCCGGACGGCGCCCAGGTAGCGGATTCCAGGCACTTCTCAATCACCTTGTCGGCGACTGGATCGGGTCGGTAACGCCGCACGGCCGAAGCCGAGCTCATCACCGACCACAGATCGGCCGATTCCTCCGTCATCGCCGCGCCGCCGGGGGCATGACCCCGCGCCAACGAGCGCCCCGCACCGGGCCGGTGACCAGGGGTAGATCCAGCGTCGACAATAAGCCCGGCGAGGCCGCTATCACTGCCGGAATGGCGTTGAGTTCACGCATGACCGTCGCGTAAGTCAAGCCACGCATATTGCTTCCCCTGCCATGCATCTCGATATCGACGGTATAGGTCGGCATGCCCTCAAGGATCACGCGATAGCCGCCCAGTGGGGACGGGTGCTTGGGCCAGTCGGGTGCGGAACCTTCGCCCATTCGGGTGATGTGCTCGAGGATGATCCGCTCCTCCCCGTCCAAGATCCCGGCGAGCCTGAACCGCATTCCCCCCATCGTGCCGGGTTCCACCGGGCCCGATGCCACCTCGTAACGTTCCGTGGCCAGCCATTTTTCAATAGTCGTCTGAACCTCATCCAGCGGCAGCCCGACGCCGTCGGCAACCAGGTGGACGATCGGCGCCCACAGAGAGGCCAGACGAGTTGTGTCGAACAGCGGAGCTGCATGATCCGGCGGGTGACCGAACCCCATGAAGTCGAACATGATGTCGGGCTGGTTGATGGGTCCGTAGTCGAGGATCTCCTGCATCGTGATGGTGTCGACCTGGCTACTGAATCCTGTCATAGTCAAAGCGATGACGTCATTGGCCCAACCGGGATCCACACCACTGTTGAACAGGCTCGTTCCCCCGTCGGCACAGGCTTTTTCGAGCAACTCCACCGTTTCCGTGTCGGCCGCGGGGGGATAGCACAGCGGTACCAAGGACGTGCACACGACGTTCTTGCCCGCGCGCAGGCAGCGCGCGATGTCCTCGGCCGCTTCTCGGTATCGGTAGTCGCCGGACGCGAAGTAGGCCACCACGTCGGCGGCCAGGGACAGGGCGGCGTCGATGTCGGGAGTGGCAATCACACCCGTTTCCGGCATGCCGCACAGGTCGCCGGCGTCGCGCCCGTGCTTATCGGGGTTGTGCACCACTACGCCGACGAGATCGAGGCCGGGGTGCGCGATGACGGCCCGCAGCGCACCCACCCCCACTTGGCCTGGTCCCCAAAGGATCACCTTCGGTTTTGCACCATCAGCCACCACGCGCCGCCTCCTCACCGAGTGCCATGCGAGAATATACCTTCTCAATAAATAACAACGCCATTGCCGTCGGGGACGGCACCGAAGGGAAATCCGTGAGCGACTACACGTTCCTGAAATGGGAAACCCACGATGACGGCACGATCGTCCGGATATCGCTGAACCGCCCGGATCAGCGCAATGCCCAGAACCGCGGCATGCTTGTCGAGCTCGACGAGGCATTCGCAAAGGCCGAAGCCGACGACTCGGTGCGGGTGGTCATCCTGGCCGGTGAGGGCAAGATGTTCTCGTCCGGCCACGACATCGGCTCCAAACAGGCCATTGCGGAGTACAGGCCAGGACCGGGTCAACACCCAACGGCCTCGATCAACGGGGGAAGCCGCGACGGCGCTGAGAAACGCATGTTGCAGGAGTGGCATTACTTCTTCCAGAACACCATGCGCTGGCGCAATCTGCGGAAGATCACCATCGCCCAGGTCCACGGTGACGTCTTCTCGGCCGGCCTAATGCTGATGTGGGCGTGTGACCTGATCGTGGGCAGTGAGGAAGTGCGCTTCGCCGACGTCGTCGGCACCCGGCTTGGCATGTGCGGAATGGAATACTTCGGCCATCCATGGGAATTCGGGCCGCGCCGTACCAAAGAGCTCATGCTCACCGGCGACTCGATCGACGTCCACGAAGCCCATCAGCTGGGGATGGTCAGCAAAGTCTTCAAGCGTGACGAGCTGGCCGATCGCACGCTCGAAATGGCCAGGCGTATCGCAGCTGTCCCGACGATGGCGGCCCTGCTGATCAAGGAATCAGTCAATCAGACCGTCGACAACATGGGCTTCTACAATTCGCTGCAGGCGTGCTTCTCACTGCATCAGCTCAACCACTCACACTGGGCCGAGGTACGCGAAGATAAGCTGCCACAGGCTGGAGAGGAGCACGGTGTCCCCCATTGGCGTAGCGCGCCGCCCGTCGTCGCATCGGTCAAGGACAAGGTCCGCTCGGATGCGCAGTAGCCAGGGTCGAGTGCGCGACGATCGGCATTCCGAGTGAACGACGGCGCCATTCCCGTACTGCCCGACCCGCGTCCGATGGACGTAACCGTTCCAGGCCACCTGTTCGCCGATCTGCCGTTCTACGACGTCGTCGACACGGATTCCACCGTAATCGTCGACCTCGAAAACCGGCCGGATTTGCAGAACAACCGCGGCGCCTTGCAGGGCGGTCTGGTCGCCACCCTCATTGACATCGCCGGGGGACGCCTGGCCATCAAATTCGTCGAACCGGGCGGGGGTGCGGGCACCGCGGATATGTCCATCCATTTCGTAGCGCCGATCACCACCGGACCCGCGCGGGCCACCGCCACTCTTATACGGGCAGGTAAACGACTAATCGTGGTGGACGTTGACGTCACCGACGTTGGCCGCGACCGACTGGCCGCTCGCGCGACCCTGAGCTTCGCCGTCCTCAACCCCCGCTGACGTCTGCTTAGACCGCGCCGTACCGCATTTCCGCGACGCGGTCGAGGACCACCGAAGGCTCGCCATACACCATCGCCCAGCCACGCGCCCGCCGGTAGTAGAGCTGGATGTCCTGCTCCATCCCGAAGCCATAGCCGCCGTGGATGTGCAGGCTGTGGTGGGTCGCGTCGCGTGCTGTCTCGTAGGCGAACACGAACGCCATCGCCGCGAGTTCACCCACGCGGTCCGGTTCCTCGGCGAACGCACAAGCTGCCCTCAAGCCGAGCAGGCGGGCGCCGTCAACCGCAGTCGCGCTGTCCGCCAACGGATGTGATACCGCTTGGAATGTTCCAATGGGAGTTCCGAATGCGTGCCGTTGTTTGGCGTATTCGGCACCTATCTCGACCGCTCGTGCCGCGATGCCCACGAGCGCAAGACTGGTAAGTGCCAGCCAGCGATCCACTGCCGCGGAGTGGATCGCGTATGCGGCCGGTCCGTGCGCCAAGGCAACCGCGCGGTCATCGACAGGAACGTCGGCAAGCGGCATCGAAGCCAGGTTTTCGACTTGGCGTAGTCCTTTGTCGATGGGGACGGCCACCAAGGAATCGTCCATCAGCGCGATAGCGATGTCGGCGACAGCACCGGCGGGAACGAGCTCAATGCGCTGCCCACCGGCTGGTCTCGGCGCGAAAGTTACCAATTGTCTACCGGAGAGCGCCGCAGCCAACAGGGACGCGCCCGATTCACCGCACTCGGCAAGCAGTCGGGCAGCAACCTGCGTCTCGATGAGCGGTGCCGCAGCGATCGCGCGGCCATGTTGCTCGGCAATTAGCGCGAGGTCGAGTTCGGTTGCGCCCCAGCCGCCGTGCACCTCGTCGACGGCCATATGCACAATCCCGCTGTCTAACATCGCGGACCACAGCTCCGGATCGAACCCGATGGGCTCGGATCCACGCACCCTCTCGGGTGACGCGAGCCGCGCATACAGCGCCGCGAAAGCGTCGACCAACTGATCCTGTTCGCCGGACAGGGTCAGGTCCATGTCATCAACCCATCTTGTGAATATGTACACTCTCAGAAAATGAGAGTATCAGTTACCGCACTGCCCGTGCCGGCAACTCTGCTCTCGGAGAATAAGCGTCAATAGCGAGGATCGGTGACGGCCATGCACTTTCAGCTTGAGAAGGAGGCCATCGCCTTCCGCGAAGAGGTGCGCGCCCATCTCCTGGACGTCCTGACACCCGATTTCGAGGAGCGCCTCTACCGCGGCGGTGTCGCGCATGACGACGGGTTCGCCCACGGGCTTGTCGACAAGGGACTATTCGCGCCGCAGGGTAGCGCCATCGAGGTCCAGCTCCTCAAAGAGGAGATGATGCGTTTCGATGCTCCCGTGTACCTTTCGGAGACGTCGCGCATGGTCGCCTCAGTGATCAGCCACGCTGGCACACAGGAGATGCGGGAGCGCATCGTGCCCGGCGCGATGAACGGCGATATCACCATCGCCCTGGGCTTCACTGAGCCCGAGTGTGGCTCCGACGTCGCAGCGGCAAAAACGAAAGCGGTGCGTTCCGGCGATGGCTGGATCATCAACGGATCGAAGATGTTCACAACGAACGGTCATATCGCCGACTATGTCTTCCTGCTGGCCCGCACCAACCCCGAGATGCCCAAGCACAAGGGCCTCACAATGTTCCTCGTGCCGCTAGACGCCGACGGCGTTGAGGTGCAAGCGGTGTGGACGTTGTCCGGCGAGCGCACCAACATCACCTTCTACAGCGACGTCCGGATCGGTGATGAGTGCCGCATCGGCGAGGTGGACGGGGGTTGGGACGTCCTCGGCATCTCGCTGCACTATGAGCATGCGTCGGGATGGGGACCCCATCTGGAACGGCTATTGGACCATGCCGAGCAGTGGGCGCATGCCTGCACCGACACGCGGGGCTCTTTGCGCATCGCCGATAGCGACGTCCGCCGCCGACTCGCCAGGATGGCGATCGAGGCAGAGGTGTCGCGCCTGCTCCAGCGGCGGTGCGTCTGGATGACCGAGCAGGGCCAGATTCCAGTCGCCGAGGGCCCGATGTCCAAGCTGTTCAGCACCGAGTCGCTGGAGAGGGCCGCCCAGGACGTTAACGAACTCGTCGGTCCTGACGCGCTGCGCAGCTACCTCGAACCGACGGCACCGCAGAAAGGTCGGTTCGAGCACCTGATGCGGTTCTCACTCGGCACGACGATCTACGCGGGCACCAGCGAGGTGCAGCGCACGATCATCGCCCAGCGCGGTCTCGGTCTACCCCGTTAGCTTCTTCACCGTGCGCGTGGCACTAGTGGCCTTGGCCCGGGTCGCCCTGGGCTTGGCATCAACAGGCGGGCTGACGGCCTGTCGACACCACGCCCACAACTGCTCCTGGGACAGCTTGCTGCCCTTGACACCCAGATGAAACACGCCGATCTGTGCCAGTGCGGTCAAGGTCGAGTTCAACAGCGTGGTCAATTGAGCGGGCGTCAGGTCTTTGCGTACCAGACCCGCGCGCGAGCAAGCGGTGAGAATCTTCGTGAGTAGCTTTTGATGCGGCTCCCAGATCTTCGCGAAGTCAGCCGGACGCTCGATCTCCAGGCTCAGGTTGTAGATGGTCATGACCCGACCGCCGATCGCCTGTGAAGATTCCGCGCGCGACAGGAACCCCCGGCAAAATGCCTCAAGTTGCTCCAGCGGCCCGTCGGCCGCCGCGACTTCCTGCCGAATCCCCTCGGTGAACTGGCTGGTGACGTTCTCGTACAACGCGAGCAGCAATTCTTCCTTGCCGGCGAAGTGCTGGTAGAACGCGCGCAAGCTCAGGTTGGATCGATCGATGAGCGTCTGGATGGTGAAATCTGCACGTCCAGATTCCTCGACCAGTTCCAATGCCGTGGCCAGAAACCTTGAGCTGCGTGCGAGAGCACGCGCTCTCGCGGTGCTGAGCCTGCGGTCGATGGTGCGCTGCTGCCACGTGCTGGGCATGTCGACGTCGGCGTCGACCAGTTCAACACTGCCCTCGAAACCCGTATCACCACTGTTCTTTGCCACCATGATGTTGTTCAGGATACGCGATCTGGGTCGAGAAACGGCATCTACATGCGCGTGTACGTTTACTGACCGATTTTGTAATCACAAATTTTCACCGTGCGGAGCGCCCGCCGGCGGCCATCGAGCCTGCCAATCCGACATGCGGTTCTCCCGGGAACGCCCGCGGTCCGTCAACCGCGCCTTTCGTCAGGGGCTTCGGGTCGGGATGGCCAGCAGTATGGCGGCACCCGGGCGCGCGGCGAGGAGCTCATGCGGTAGCCTCGGAAACGACCATTCTCGCTATTGGGAAATAAGAATTCTATTCAATCGAGCCGCAGTTCGCCGCGAAGGAGTGCAGCGTTGACCGCAGACATCCTGATCGTGTCACCCGACGACCATCTGGTTGAGCCGGCCGATCTGTGGACCAGCCGACTTCCCCAGCGCTATCGCGACATCGGGCCGCGGATCGTTCGCACCCGCGGGCGCATGGATCCGACAATCACGACCGATGTTGCGTTCGTCGAGGACGACGAGGGCCGCGACGCGGACATCTGGCACTACGAAGATGCGATAATCCCGATCCCGCTTATCAGCGCGGCGGCGGGCTATGACCTCGACGAGCTGACTACCGACCCGATCACCTACGACGAGATGCGACCGGGTTGCTACCGTCCGGCAGACCGGCTCGCTGACATGGACATTGCCGGCATCGAGGCCTCGGCCTGCTTTCCCAACACGCTCGTCCGTTTTTGCGGCCAACGCTTCCTGCACGCAAAAGACAAGCAGCTCGCCAAGCTCTGTGTCGAGGCCTACAACGACTTTCAGATCGACGAATGGGGAGGCAGCTCGAACGGTCGGTTGATCCCGCTTGGGATCATCCCGCTCTGGGACGTCGAGCTCGCCGCGAAGGAGGTCGAAAGGGTCGCCGCCCGCGGCATGCACGCCATCTGCTTCTCCGAGCTGCCTGCTCGCCTCGATCTGCCGTCCATCCACACCGACTATTGGGACCCGTTCTTCGCCGCATGCGAGCGGAACCAGGTGGGGATCATGCTGCACATCGGCTCGAGTTCTTCGCTCACGAAGTCCTCCCCCGACTCTCCGCATGTCGTCACGAGCGCGCTGATGGCGGTCAACTGCACTATCGCCATGGTGGATTGGCTGTTCTCAGGCAAGCTCAGGCAGTTTCCCGACCTCAAGCTCGCGTTCGCCGAGGCCCAAGCGGGTTGGATCCCCTACTACCTGCAGCGTGTCGACGAGGTCTGGGAGGACCGGCGGGCGTGGGGCGGGATCCATCCCCTGCTGACCGAACCGCCCAGCAGCCAGGTACCTGGCCGAGTATGGTTCTCCACCTTCGGCGATCCCGTCGCGTTTCGCATCCTCGATCTGGTCGGGCCGGACCAGCTCATGTTCGAGACCGACTACCCGCACAACGACACAAACTGGCCACGGAGCCTCGAGGTCGCCAATAAGGCGACGGAGGGCCTGGACGAGGAGACCAAGCGAAAGGTGCTGTCCACTAACGCGAAGACCTTCTTCGGTCTCCCGTAGGGGCCCGCTCGGCTGACGACGTCAACCCGGACTCAGACTTTGGAAACGCGGGCTAAGGGGTGGTCCCAGCAAGCGCTACAGTGCTTTCCACTCCGGCGTGCGCTTCTCGAGGAAGGCGCGCGGTCCCTCCACAGCGTCTTTCGTCAGAGCCACCTTCATGCGGTAATTCTCGGCCAACAGCTCGGCCTCGTAGATGGGCAGCGTCAGCCCTTTGCGCACGGCCATTCGCGAACCCCGCACCGCCAGCGGCGCATTCGAATTCACCACCTCAGCGATCTCCCAGGCACGAGCCATCAACGAATCGTGCGGCACTACCTCGGTGAAGACACCCAAGTCGTACGCACGTTGGGCCGCCAGTCGCTCGTGCTTCCCCATCAGGACCAAGCGCATGGCGACTGGTAGCGGCAGAATTCTGGCAAGCCGGACCGCTTCACGGCCCGATGCAACCCCGATGCTCACGTGTGGGTCCATCAACGATGCGCGATCCGACGCGATCGTGATGTCAGCTGTCGTGACCAGATCTATTCCAGCCCCGCAAGCGATGCCGTTCACCGCGCAGATGATGGGTTTGGTCATTTGCAGCCACGGCGGTGTCGCCTCCTGCGGGGCATCCCACTGGCGCATGGAACTCAGCAGCGGCTCGCCCTGGTTGTCGATTCCCGCCGCGTTCTCCATGTCGTGGTCGGCAGCCTTGTTGACGTCTGCGCCTACACACAGCGCGCGACCGGCCCCGGTGATGATCGTCGTCCAGATGTCCTGGGAGCGTTCAATTGCCGCGTAAGCGTCAGCGAGTTCCGCGATCATCTCGTCGTTGATCGCGTTGAGCACTTCCGGTCGGTTCAAGGTCACACACGCGGTGTGACCTTGAACGTCGACCTGGATGGTCGCGTAATCCGTCACCTAGTGAGCCCGTCGACGGGGGCTTCGGCGATGGGCATTTGTTTCGCTGTCACGTGTATCCCTTACCTCCAAAACTCAACTCAAGATGGGCATTCAATCAGCTGCAGTGGCTTGCTTGGATTGCGCCGTGGGGCGAAAACCGAATGCGTCGTGAAACCGTTCGCAGTAGCGGGGCCACACGTCGGGGTTAAGCAGTCGTGGCGGCATTCGGCCACCGAAAATGGCCTTCCACTGCGTGGCGGTGGCGACCGCGATGTCGCGCACGGCCTCGACCGTGATGCCGGCGGTGTGCGGGGTGGCGACGACGTTATCCAGTTGCAGCAAAGGGTTGTCATGCCGCGGCGGCTCTTCGTGGAAGACGTCCAAACCCGCGGCGGCGATACGGCCGTTGACAAGCGCATCGAGCAGCGCCGCCTCGTCGTGGACGGGTCCGCGCGCGGTGGTGATGAAAAACGAGGTGGGCTTCATCGCGGCGAACTGGTCCTTGCCGATCAGGCCTTCGGTCTCCGCCGTCAGCGGGCAAGTTACCTGGACGAAGTCGGCCTGTTCGACGAGTTCGGCGAGGCTGACGCGTTGTACGCCATGGGCTCGGGCGGTCGCCTCGTCCACGTACGGGTCGAAGACGAGTATTTCCATTCCGAACGGCGCACATAATTCCACCAAGCGACTTCCAATCGCGCCGAGACCAATCACGCCGAGCGTCTTGCCTAGCAGCTGCGTCCCGCGCAGCGCCAGACGGTCGCCCAGATCGCCGCCGCGCAGCACCCGATCGGCGACGGTGATTTTCTTGGCCAGGTCAAGCATGAATCCGAGGGCATGTTCGGCTACCGCTTCCGCGCCGGGGCCAGAGTTATTGCACACCGCGATCCCGGCTCGGGTACATGCCTCGACGTCGATCACGTCGTATCCGGCGCCGGCCGAACACACGGCCAACAGATGCTTGCAGCGCTCCACCAACGAGGGCCCGGCCAACCACTGCGAACCGTTAGCCACCGAAGCAACGTCAGTGCGCGTCGCGACCTGATAACCGTGTGCGGATTCCATTGCAGCCCAGCCATGTTCGGCCGGGGCAGCCAGGTCAAGCCGGAGCAAGTCAATGTCGGCGGCCTCAAGTATGTGACCGGCGGCTGGGTCAGTCCACCGCTCGTAAACCAGTCGCGGGAGACCGGCGTCGCTCACCGCCCGCCGACTTTGGGTTTGGCCTGGGCGGCCTTGAACATATCGGCCAGCGCGGTGTCCACGTTGGCGTAGTCATTGCGGGCGATCTTGCCGTCACGGCCCTCGACGAGGTCATAGCCCAGCCGTAGATCTTTGTTCTCCATGAAATAGTACTCACGGCCGATCGGCAGGCGGCGATCCTCGCGAGGTACCTCCATCCAGGCGCGCAGGAAGCAGCGCGCCTTCTTCGGGTCGTTGGTGCTGACGAAATTCGACCGGGAATGGCACATCGCGAAGTTATTGGCCACGGCGGCTTCGCCCGATTCCAGCCGGAACTCGACCTGCTGCTCGATGAGCACTCGCCGGAGCAACTCAATGGCCTCGTTCTCCTCGGCAGTGAATTCCCGCCCAAGCGTGTGCATTGCGGGCAGGATGCTGCTGTAGGTGAAGTTGATGCAGATCCTGCCGTCGATCTGGGAGAAGACCGGCACGTCGTACGGCGTCACGTCGGGCTGGTCGTCGGGTTGCTCGCTTCGACGGTGGTGTGGAAAACCCTGGTACAGCGCGCTGAGCAGGTCGGGTCGCTCCGCAAGGATCACGGTTGTGTGCCGCAGGGCCGCTTGCGAACTGGCTTTCGCCGCCCTCGGCCGCCGGGTACACGCACAACAGCGAAAGGAGGTCGGCGGCGTCATTGTGCATCGCCAACTCGGCGCTCGACTTGGTGCCGCGTGCGGGCTGCACGCCGCCTGGCAGGATCTCTTCCTGCACGCGCACCATGCGATGCCCAAACGAGTTGTTCGACACCAGATAACCGAGGTGGGTACAGAAGGCCCAATAGATGCGCTCGAGGTCGTCGATCGAGTGCTGCTCGACGGGAAAGCCACGCACGCACGCCAGGCCTTTTCCGAACAGGAGATCCTGGTACAGCCGGCCCAGGTCATCATCCAGATCGGGGTGACGTGCGTCGGCGGGTGTGATCTCGTCGCGGTCTTTCTTCGCGGTCGCCAATAGAATCGATTCCAGCGCAGCAACATTGCGCGCCGACAAGTCGAAGGCGAAGTCTTCCTTGCTGGAGAAGTCGGCGCCGGTCCAGGCCATCGGGTCGGTCACTTGTTGGGTGTAGATCGCGGTAGGCATCCGGTCCTCCTGTTGTCGTGGCGCGGTACTCGGCCATCAGTTCTATGCGTCGGTGCTACTAGTCTTCAGGGCGGAGGCCCTCGAGACCCCGGAGTGCTTGCGCGCGGTTCGTGGCCGCTTCGGTCATCATCCCGATGTCCGTACCCGCCGAGATGAATCGCAGGCCCAGGCTCACGAAGCGATTCAGCAGGTCAACGGACTTGATGCCGGCCATTCCCAGCGCCACGCCGTGACTACGACAAGCCGCCGCGACCGATTCTACTGCACGATGGAAATGTTCATTCTCATACTGTCCGTGGATGCCCATTTCGGCAGTCAGATCGCTCGGACCGAGCAGAATCATGTCGATGCCCTCGACCGAAGCGATCGCCTCGCTGGCCTCGACTGCGGCCGGCGTCTCGATCATGACGGCCACGACGGTGCTTTGTTCCAGAACGCTGGTCAATTCGGAAGCGGGCCGGGGATCGTATCCGCTGACAACATTGGGGCCCGAAATGGAACGATGGCCGATCGGCGGAAATCGGGCCGCGTCGACGGCCGCTTCGGCTTCTGCCTTCGAGTTTATATGGGGCACAATTATTCCCGTAGCACCATTATCGAGCGCTCGTGCGATGGTGCTGGGGTCTTGGGAGGGGACGCGGACCATTCCCGCGATGCCGGCACCCGCAGCGCTGGCGCACAACATCGCGGCGGTCTCCAGGGAGGTTGACGTGTGCTCTAGATCGACGTAGACGGCGTCGTATCCGCACGCCGCGGCGATGGCGGGAACATCGGGCGTACGGGAGTTAAGCAGGGCGAGACATAACACCAGGTGATCCCCGCGCAACGCCTCCCTCAACGATCGCTGCACAAGCCCACGGTAGCTCATTGAGAACACCGTCTCTAGATTTGCGTAAACGACGTTATCGGCCGGGTTATGCATGTGATAACCATTAGATATGCCACAGAATCGCGTCGCCATCGTGGGCGCAGGCCTCTCCGAGTGTGGCCGGGTACCTGACAAGACCGCCATGGGGCTGATGGCGCAGTCGTCGCGCCGTGCGATCGCCGACGCCGGTCTAGCGAAGGATGACATCGACGGGTTCGGCGCGCATGGAACGCTGCTGCCGCCCCTAGAGGTGAGCGAGTATCTGGGCCTGCGGCCTCGTTGGGTCGATGCGACGAACGTCGGCGGATCGTCCTGGGAAGTAATGGCACGCCACGCAGCAGCGGCCATCGCAGCCGGCGAGATCGACGTCGCGTTACTCACCTATGGATCCACCGCGCGCTCCGACGTCAAGCGTCGTGTCCGCGCATCGGCAGCGGCAATGAGCACTGGCGGAGCACTGCAATACGAAACGCCATACGGCGCCACGCTCATCGCCAAATTCGCGATGGCGGCAAGACGACACATGATCGAGTACGGAACCACCACAGCGCAACTGGCAGAGGTTGCCGTTGCGGCCCACGAGTGGGCCGCCATGAACGAGAACGCGTTCGAACAAGAGCGCATCACAGTGGCCGACGTCGCGGCCGCGCCGATGCTCGCCGACCCATTCACCGCCAAGCACGTTTGCCTGCGCACCGACGGCGGCGGAGCGGTCGTGCTGGCCAGCGAAAGCGTCGCACGCGACTGCGCAAAAGAACCCGTCTGGATCCTGGGCGCAGCCGACGCGACATCCCACGTCAGCATGAGTGAGTGGCGCGACTTCACCACGTCGGCCGCTGCAGTGTCGGGACCTCGAGCCTTTGCCCAAGCGGGGGTGAGTCCCTCCGATATCGACGTGTGCCAGCTGTACGACTCGTTCACCTCCACGGTCCTGCTCACGGTCGAGGATCTCGGCTTCTGTGAAAAAGGCGAGGGCGGGGCATTCATCGGTTCGGGAGCGCTTCGCCCGGATGGTGCGCTACCGACCAACACCGATGGCGGCGGTCTGGCGTCGTGCCATCCCGGCATGCGTGGGATGTTCCTGATAGTCGAGGCGGTCAGGCAGTTACGCGGGGAGTGCGGACCCCGACAGGTCGACGACGCACGCCTGGCGTGCGTACACGCAATGGGTGGGTTCTTCTCCCATAGCGCGACAATGATCCTCGGGAGGCAGTGATGGCGGTACCCCCTTACCCCTCAGCCCCGGACAGGCCTACCACCGATAGCGACAGCGAAGCCTGGTGGGCGGCCATCCAGGACCGCACACTGACGGTCAACACCTGCCGGTCCTGTGCGCGAAAGTCCCTCTACGTCAGGCCCTTCTGCCCGCATTGCTGGAGCGAGGATGTCGAGCTCACGCCCGCCAGTGGGCGCGCCTCGCTCTACACGTGGACCATCGTTCACCAGAACGCCGCCCCATTCGACGCGCGCACGCCTTACGTGTTGGCGATGGTTGACCTCGATGAGGGGCCCCGACTGATGACGGTGCTGCAGAACTGTCCGGTCGAGGACCTGCAGCCCGAAATGGACCTCATCATCGCCTTCCGAGAAGACGAGGACGGATTCACCGTCCCGGTCTTCGAGCCCGCGGTGAGCTGACCGAACCAGCACGGCCGCAACGCCGTTCAACCAGCGGGCACCAGACGGTCGGCGAGGGCGCGCGGAAAACCCTGCGACCGTGCGTGCAGCGTGTTGCGTGCCACCTTCCCGTTGGCGTTGACGGGCAATGACTCGCCCCAGAACACCAGTTCCTCGGGCAGCTTGTACTTGGGTAGGCCCGCGGCCACCAGCGCGTCGGCCACATCTGCAACAGAGAGCCCTACGCCGGCATCGAGCAGCATCGCCACGGCGAGCCGTTCCCCGGTGGTGGCGTCGGCGACCGAATAAGCCGCGCATTCGCGCACTCCGGCGATGTGCCCGACCGCGTCCTCGACCTCGGCGACCGGGATCTTCAGCCCGTTGCGAATCACGATGTCCTTCAGGCGCCCGACGATGCGGACCCTGCCCTCGACGAGTTCGGCCACGTCGCCGGTGCGAAACCAGTCGCCGTCGAAAGCCTCCGCGTCGTCATCGGCGTCGGTATATCCGAGGAACGCGTGGGGGCCGGCAATGCAGCACTCCGTGACGTCCCCTACCGAGCCCACCCGGATCTCGACGTCGGCCAACGCCACGCCGTCATCGGCGTGGCGTACCGCCCGGCCTTCGGTCCGCAGGCCTGAGGTGCTTATCGGGACCTCCGACGAGCCGTAGGCGCGCATCACGACGATGCCGAAGTCGTCCTCGGTCCGCTCGACAAGCCGCCGGTCCAGCATGGTCCCACCCAAATAGACGGCGCGCAGCGGAACTGCCGCGTCCCGCGCCACAGCCTCGTCGAGCACTCTGCCCAACAGCCGATCCGGGCCGCCGTACCAAGTCGCACCCGACGACAGCAGCAAATCGCAGGTAGCGCGCGGATCCCAGCGATCCTCCAGCACGACCGGTATGGCCAGCATCGGGGGGATGAAGGCGGCCTGCAGCACACCGGTGACGGAAGCTACCGGGCTGATGAGGAAGATCCGGTCGTCGGTACCCAATCCGGCGGCGGCGACGTAGTTCGCCGACGCCTTGATCAACGTGCTCAGCGAATGGATGACGCCCTTCGGCTTCGAGGTGGTGCCCGAGGTGTAGAGCACGAGTGCAGGCGCGTCGGCGGGGCGCTTCGGCCGGTGGCGCCGGGAGCCGCCGTTGGGGGCGCTATCACCCAGTTCGATCCATACACACCTTCCCGACAATTCGGGTTCGGCGATGCCAGCCCAGTTCGGGGCGACACCCATGACCGCATTCGTGCGCGCGATGATGTCGGCGACCTGGGCGGGCCCGGCACTGCGCGGTATGACCAACACCACCGCATCGATCCGCAATGCGGCATGCACAGCCGCCACCGAGTCCACATCGTTGCCGACCACCACGACGAGCGGGGCCGACGCGCGCGACCCCGGCCGCGGCCAGCACGTCGGCGCCCCGGTCGATGCGTTCGTCGAGCTCAGCGTAGGTCAGCTCGACGACCCGATCCTGCAGCGCGAGCCGGGCCGGATGCCGCATGGCGGCGTCCCGGACGAGGTCGGCCGGCTGCGAGGACCAGTGCCCGGCCGCGCGGTAGCGGGGCCGCAACGCCTCGGTTCGAAGCTGCGCATGTCGCAGCAGCTCAGTCGGGCCGCTCATGGTGTCCCCTTCGACGCAAATGCTGGTTCTCTTCTATGCAAATGTAACCTCTCACTTATGCAGTCCATGACTTTCGACAATCAGGTAGCCATCGTCACCGGTGCGGGCGGCGGCCTCGGACGATGTCACGCACTGGAACTCGCACGCAGGGGCGCCAGCGTCGTGGTCAATGACTTGGGCAGCGGGGTTGACGGCAGCGGCGCGTCGACCTCGGCAGCCCAGGCAGTAGTCGACGAGATCACCGCGGCAGGCGGTATCGCGATTGCGAACGGCGAGTCGGTGGCTACCGAGGAAGGCGGCGCCGCTATCGTGGCAGCGGCCATGGACGCCTATGGCCGAGTCGACATCTTGGTGAACAACGCCGGCATTCTGCGTGACGCCGCATTCAAGAACATGACCGCCGAGCAGGTCGAGGCCGTCATCACGGTCCACCTCTCCGGAGCCTTCCACGTGACCCGAGCAGTGTGGCCGGTCATGCGTGAGCAGAATTACGGTCGAATCGTCCAAACAACTTCGGGCACCGGGCTGTTTCGGCAATTTCGGGCAGGCCAACTACGGCGCTGCGAAAATGGGATTGGTCGGCATGATGCACGTTCTCGCGATCGAGGGCGCCCGCAACGGGATCGCGATCAACGCCATCGCGCCGATAGCGCGCACCCGGATGACCGAGGACAATCATGGGCGAAGCGGGCAAGGCGATGGATCCCGAACTGGTCACTCCTGTCGTTGTCTACCTGGCTCATCGCAGCTGTGACCGCACCGCGCACATCTACTCGGTGGGTGCCGGCAAGGTCTCGCGGGTGTTCATCGGCGTCACCAAGGGCGATCGAGGACACCTCACTCACAGCCGAATCGGTGGCCGCGTCGATCGACCGAGATCGACGACAGCGCCGCGTTCACCATCCGCGGCGGACCCGACCGGGGCTGACCTCAGGAGCCTTGGAATCGGGGCTTACGGCGCTCGGCGAACGACTGCAGGCCCTCCTGCAGATCGGCGGTGCGCGACACCGCTTCCTGCGCCCACGCCTCCTGCTCGAACGCCCGGTCACGGCTCGATTCCGAGGACACCGACGAGCAGTCGCTTGGTCAGGGCCAGCATCACGGTCGGCCCGGGGGCCAGCCGCACCGCAAAGTCCTCGGCGACCGACGTCGACGTCATCCGGCGCGACGACCCGATTGACCAGCCCGAGCCGTTCGCAGGTCGCGCGCATCGACAGGTTCGCCGAGCATCAGCAGTTCGGTCGCTTTGCGCAGCCCCACGATTCGCGTGAGCAGGTGGATCGGCACCCGAATCCGGCAGGATCCCGCGGTGCACGAACGCCTCGACAAGCTTTGCCTCCGTGGACATGACGACCAGATCGCAGGCCAGCACCAGGCTGGATCCGGCGCCCGCCGCGGTGCCTTTGACCGCGGCGACCACCGGCTTGTCGCAGTCCAGGACCGAGGCGATCAAGCGCTGCCAGCCCTGCTGCAGCATCTTCGGGCGATGTCCCCTGGCCGCTTTTCCGCCGGCGGTTGCGAATCGGCCTCCGCGGGCTGCTGGCGAGAGGCCTGCGCCTGCGCAGAAGTGCCGCTCCCCCGTTGCGCCAGTAGCACCGCGCGGACCGCCGGGTTGCCGTTGGCTTGCAAGAACGCCTCGGTGAGCGCGTCACGCGCCAAGGGCGACAACGAATTTCCGACGTCGATGCTCGGTCGATGGTGATGCGGCAGACGCCATCCTCGCGCACCGAAGTCGATAACGATTCCCGGCTGTTCTTCTGACCATCGCGCTCACCCCTGCGTTAACGGCGTTTCCGCTTTTCGGGTATCTTAATTTCCACCTTATCGGCGCGCCACCACGAGGAGGGGTGTAAATGGCGGGGACGGGCCAGATCACCGATGAGGGACTGGCCCAGTTGCGCGCCACCATCGGTATCGCCGTGCCGCATACCCAACCTCCCCACTACTTCCGCCCGAACGAAGACACGTTCCGGCACGTCGCCGAAAGTTACGGCGACGCCAACCCGCTGTGGTCGGATCCGGAGTACGCCACCAAATCGGCGTGGGGCGAATTCGATCGCCCCGCCGTCCCTCGTCGGCGGAGACACCCTCATCGGTGAGGACGAGGTCACCACGCTGTCCGACGAGGACCGCGCGCTGACCAAGGGCGATCCGCTGCGAGGCGTGCACGCGTTCTACGCCTCGTCAGCCCGCGAGTGGTGGGCGCCGTTGCGAGCGAACCATCGGGTGTTCCGGCGCAATGCCTTGGTCGCCGCGCTCGACAAGAGCAGCGAATTCGCCGGACCGAGCCGATCCACGAGTGGTCAGCTCAGGTGTTCCGCGACGACGAGGGCGCGATCCTGGGCGGCCAGTACCGCAACATGATCCGCACCGAGCGCAATAAGGCCCGTGGACGCAAGAAGTACGACGACGTCGAACTCAAGACGTGGACCGAGGACGAGATCGCCGAGATCGACGAGCGATACGCGCGCGAAGCGCCGCGCGGCGCCGAACCTCGATGGTGGGAGGACGTCAACGAGGGCGACGAGGTCGGCCCGTTGACCAAGGGTCCGCTGACGGTCACCGACATGGTCTGCTGGCACGTCGGCATGGGTACCGGCATGTACGGCGTGCGGCCGCTGCGGTTGGCATGGCGCAACCGGCAGCGGATCCCGCGTTTCTACACGCCCAACGAACATGGCGTACCCGACGTTCAGCAACGGGTGCACTGGGAGCCCGACGCCGCGCGAAACGCGGGCAATCCCACCACGTTCGACTACGGCCGGATGCGCGAAACGTGGCTGATCCACCTGTGCACCGACTGGATGGGCGACGACGCCTGGCTGTGGAAGCTCGACTGCGAGTTCCGGCTGTTCAACTACGTCGGCGACCTGCACACCATCACCGGGCACCGTGGTGCGCAAATATCTCGCGGACGGTGACCGACCCGCCGTCGACCTCGAACTCGCCGCAACGAACCACCGCGGCGAGGTGACCGCGCCGGGACACGCCACCATCCTGCTGCCGAGCCGGAAGCACGGCCCGGTCCGTCTTCCCGACCCGCCCGGCGGGGCGACCAACCTGACCGATCTGCTCATCGCCGTGTCGGCACAGTTCGCCGAACGCTGAGCACCATGACCTACGACGAATGTCGCCTGGCCTTCGGGCCGAACAGCAGGGCCCGGTGCTGCGGCTGACCCTCGACCGCGCGGACACGCCGCAACGCCGTCAACGACGTCATGCTGGACGCGATGATCGGCCACCTCGCCTCCGCGGGCATCGACGAGTCGGTGCGCGTCATCCGCATCGACGCCGACGGCCCCGACTTCTGTGCCGGCTGCCGACCTGATCGCCAATAACGCTAAGTCCGAACGCAAACCGCGCGTCGGAAGCACTCAGCGCCGACTGCCGAACAAGGCCAACCGGCTCATCCCGCTGATGCTGGAGACCCAGGTACCCATCGTCGCGGTGGTCCGCGGCTGGGCGGCCGGACTCGGGTTTCACATCGCGCATGGCCTCCGACTTCTGCGTGGCCGCAACCGATGCGCGGTTCTGGGAGCCGTTCATGGCACGAGGATTCACGCCCGACAGTGGCGCGGCCTGGTTGCTGCCCAGGCTGATCGGGATGGTGCGGACCCGACAGCTACTGATGCTCGGTGAAGAGATTTCCGGCGCCAGCGCGGCCGACTGGGGCATCATCCACAGCGCGTACGACGAGGACCAACTGGATTCGGCTGCAGAGCTTCTCGTGACGAAACTCGGCGAAGCGCCGACCGTCGCCCTCGGACTCACCAAGTGGCTGCTGCAGAGCGGCAACGGACTCGACCTCGACCGCCACCTGCAGAACGAGGCCATGGCGTTGGAGCTGTCAAGCCGCAGTGAGGACTTCCGCGAGGGTTTGGCGGCCTTTAAAGAAAAGCGCGACGCACGTTTCCAGGGACGATGACTGCAGCTACCGATCACCGGCGGACGACCAGCACAGCCGACGCGGTCGCCGCCGTCGAACAGTGGGTCGCAACCCAAAGTTCCCGCGCCGTGGCGGGCTGCAGCCGCCGACGGGCCTGCGGCGTTGCGTGCCGTCCGCACCCCAGCGCGAATACCAGCAGTTGGTACCCGAATTTCGCCCAGGTCGGGGCTGGTGGCGCCGACCTGGCTGCCCGAACACGGCGGGCTCGGGCATCAGCAATGACGTCGCGCGCGCGATCGAGGCCGTCCTCGCCCCGCTGCGTCTGTCCCGGCTTAATCCACTGGGCCTGAACAACGCCGCAGCGGCGTCTGTTCAGCCACGGCACCGAAGAACAGCGCCGGCGCTTCCTTCCGCCCATCGTGCGCAACGAGGAGAAGTGGTGCCAGCTGTTCAGTGAGCCGGGGCGGGTTCGGACCTCGCCTCGCTGGCCACCCGGGCGGTGCCGGACGGCGAACACTGGGTGGTGATCTCCGGCCAGAAGGTCTGGACCACGTGGGCCGACGAGGCGGATTTCGCAATGCTGCTCGCGCGCACTGATCCCGATCGAGCCCAAACACCAGGGCATGACTTACTTCCTCCTGGACATGCATCAGCCCGGAGTCGACGTTCGGCCGCTGCGTCAGATCACCGGCGAAGCCGAGTTCAACGAAGTGTTTCTGGACGGCGCCCGCGTACCAGACGCGTATCGCGTCGGGGAGATCAACGACGGATGGCGGGTCAGCGCCTCGACACTGTCCAGCGAGCGGCAGATGGTCTCGGGCTCGGGCTCGGGCGGCATGGGCCGGCTCGGTGGCTCCAGCGCGGAGCGGCTCGATCACCCTCGCCAGGAGACGGGACGTTGGGACGACCCCGTCGTCCGCAACAAGGTGATGCGTCTGTGGGCCCAGGAGCAGATCCGTGGCTGGACCAATGCCCGTGTACGCGCTGCACTTTCAGTGGGACAGTCGCCCGGCGCGGCGTCGTCGATCGGCAAAGTACATCAGGCGACGCTGAACCAGCAGATCCAGGACCTGATGGTCGACCTGCTGGGCACCGTCTGCGGTGGCCTGGCCGGCGACCGGCGAAGACCCGGACGCGCTTCCGCGCGAAGTCCAAGGGCATGATGCGCAGCCTCGCCAACGGCACGGAGGGCGGGCACCACCGACATCAACAAGAACATCCTCGGCGAGCGGGTGCTCGGGTTGCCGAAGGAGCCGGACCCATGGAAGGGCAAGCCCTGGAAGGACATTCCTCGATCATGAGGACCCGACTCCTACGAACGCCTGGTCGTCGAGAAAGCCGACGGCATCGGCTGGCTCATCCTGAACCGCCCCGATGCCGGGAATGCATTCGACGCCCAGATGCTCGACGAACTCGAGACCGCCTGGGCCGAACTGGACGACGACCCCGACGTGCGCGTCATCGTCAACACCGCCAACGGCAAGGCGTTCTGCACAGGGATGGACGTCGTGCAGGTGGCCCGGGATAAGGATGCGATGCGACGCCACTCCCGACGCACCCGTGATGCCGAGCTCAAGATCTCGGCATGGCACTGCGGGGTGTGGAAGCCGGTCATCGCGGCGGTCAACGGGGTGTGTGCCGGCGGCGGACTACATCTGGTTGCCGACGCCGACATCGTGATAGCCGCCGAAGCGGCGACGTTCGTCGACCCACACGTCTCGGTCGGCCAGGCCGTGGCCTACGAAGCCATAACCCTGCTGCGCAAATCCCCGATGGAGGCGATCACCCGAATGGCGTTGAGCGGTAAAGGTGAACGGATCTCGGCCGATCGGGCCTACGAGTTGGGCATCGTGTCCGAGGTCGTCGCCGGCGACGGGCTGCGAGGCGGCGGCCGCGAGATTGGCCGCGGCCGTCGCCTCCAACTCCCCTACCGCAATGCGAGCGACGAAGCAGGCGCTCTGGCACGCGCTGGAGGTCGGTCTCACTCAGGCACGCGACGATGCCCGCGAAGAAATCTGGCGGCTTCGCGATCACCCCGACCACGCCGAAGGTGCTCGAGCGTGGCGCGAGAAGCGGACGCCCCGTTGGCAACCACTCGACACCTGGCCGACCACGGAGGTCCCATGAACCCCACCCAGCAGGTCCCCTATCGGCGGCTGATCGTGGAACGCCGGGGCCCGGTCGGGTGGATCATCAACAACCGCCCGGATCGGCTGAACGCCTACGACGCCGTCATGCGTGCGGAATTCCCAAGGGCCTGGACCGAACTCGACAACGATCCGGACGTGCGGGTGATCGTGCACACCGGAAACGGTCGCGCATTTCAGGTCGGCGCCGACGTCGATGACCTGGACGGCGAGGCGGTGCAGCAGTTCGAGGAGACCATGCGCACCCTGGACATGCGGCTGACGGGTTGGCACATGAAGGTCGGCAAGCCGGTGATCACCGCCGTCAACGGCGTGTGCGCCGGCGGGGGACTGCACTGGGTCGCCGACGCCGATGTGGTGATCGCCGCCTCCGACGCGACGTTCGTCGATCCACACGTCTCGATTGGGCAGGTCAGTGCACTGGAAACCATCGCGTTGATGCGAAAGATGCCTGCCGAGGCCGTGCTACGGATGGCGCTCGTCGGCAGTCACGAACGTCTCACCGCGCAGCGGGCCTACGAACTCGGCATGATCAGCCAAGTCGTCGACCCGCCGGAAGCGCTTCGCGACGTTGCTCAGGAACTGGCCGAAAAGATCGCCCGCAACTCCCCCGCAGCGATGCGCGCCACCAAGCGGGCGCTCTGGGGAGCGCTGGAGCACGGTTTGACCGACGCCTGCCGCGAAGGTGCCGCGCACCTGACGTCCGTGTGGGGACACCCCGACCAGAACGAGGGACCGGCAGCGTTCGCCGAGAAGCGTTCTCCCAATTGGCTGCCCTTGCAACCAGAAGCGGAACCGTATTCATGACCCTGGCCGACCTTCTCGGCGGGCTTCCCGATGTCGCCGTGCACACGCTCGACACCACCGTATCCAGTACCGAGCTGGCCGACGCCGCCGACTCGCTGGGCGCAACCCTCGCCGGTCTCGGGGTGGAGACGGGACAGGTGGTTGCCGCGATGCTCCCCAACGACGCCACCACCGTGGCGGCGCTGTTCGGCACCTGGCGTGCCGGTGGCGTGTACACCCCACTCAACCCGCGCGCCGCCGACGCAGAACTTGTCACCCAGTTCGAGATTCTGGACCCCGTCGCGGTGATCACTACGCCTGATCTCGCGCATCGGTTCGGGGCGTTTGACGGCTTGCACGTCGTCACTGGAGCCGGAATGCAGTGGTCGGCTCGTCGGTCGAAGCTCTCTGGGGATCACCGTCACTTTGGCGACGACGTGGCGCTGTTGCAGTTCACCTCCGGCACGACTGGGCCACCGAAGCCGGTACCCCTTCGCCACGCCACCGTGCTCGATCTCATTGACCGGCTGCTTGAAAAGCTGCGTGGCGCCAAGACGTCGAATCTTAAGCGGACTCCGATGCCGAACCTGGTGCCGCTGTCGTTGTCGCTGTGGGCTGGGATCTACCAGGTGCTGTTCGCGTTTCGCGCCGGCTCCGGTGTGGTGCTGATGGACCGGTTCGCGCCGGCCGACTTCGCGGCGCTCGTCGCCAGGCACCAGCTGCGCTCTACCGTGCTGCCGCCGGCCGCGCTAACGATGGTCCTGCACGACGAGACGGTTACGAGCCTGGATCCGCTGCGTATCGTGCGGTCCATCACCGCGCCGCTGTCACCGGTGCAGGCTCGTCCGGTTTCGGGACAAATTCGGTGTGCTCGTGCTGAATTCGTATGGCCAGACCGAGTTGGGCGGCGAGGTCGTAGGGTGGTCGGCCGCCGACGCGCGCGAGTACGGCGAGGCCAAGCTCGGCTCGGTCGGGCAGACCTTTGCCGGGCATCGACGTGGCGGTAAGAGAGGACGAGGTGATGGTCCGCACCCCGACCACGGCGGCTCGCGAGATCGACCCCGCATTCCTCGACCGTCTGACCGACGAGGGCTGGTTTCACACGGGTGATCTCGGCTGGTTCGACGAGGATGGGTTTCTGTGGCTTGACGGCCGCGTGTCCGACATGATCAACCGCGGCGGCCTGAAGGTTTTTCCCGGCGCCGTAGAAGACGTGTTGCTCGCGGCGGACGGGATTCGGGAGGCTGCCGTGGTCGGGATGCCCGATGAACGCTTGGGCGAGGTGCCTTGGGCCTTCGTGGTCCGCGCCGACGAGGGCGTGACCGAAACCGATCTCGTCGCTTGGTGCCGCGAACGGTTGACTCCCTACCGAGTCCCGGCGCGCATCGTGTTCGTAGATCGCCTGCCCCGCAATGACGTGGGCAAAGTAGTCAAGCGGGAGTTGGCCACACTTGCCGGACCGTAAACGACTTACACCACTGGCTTTTCCACGCATGCGGACCTATTGACCGCCGCGAGTGGTTAGGTGAATCGTGCGCGCAATTCGGCCTTGAGGACCTTACCGGTCAGGTTGCGCGGCAACGCATCCACCAGCTCGAGCCGCTCAGGGGACTTGTGCCGGGCCAGTCTTGTGCCTGGCAGTGTTCGGCCAGCGATGACAGTGCAAGCTGGGCGCCGGCTTCGGCCACCACGACGGCGCACACGCGTTCCCCGGTGCGCGGATCCGGCACCCCAATGACCGCGACATCGGCGACCGCGGGGTGGGTGGCCAACACGCCCTCGATCTCCAGCGCCGAGATGTTCTCGGCGTTGCGGATGATCGCGTCCTTGATGCGGCCGGTCACAACCACGTTGCCGATCGTCATCGATACGTCCCCGGTCGCCGGTGCGGAACCACCCGTCCGCGTCGAACGCGTCGGCGTCCAGCGTCTCGTCGACATAACCGAGGAAGCACTGCGGGCCTTTGAGTCTCAGCTCGCCCTCGCCGCCCGGCGGCACCTCGCGCTCATCGTCGTCGACCACCCGCACCGAGACGCCGGGCACCGGCCGTCCGACAGTGTGGTCGAGGACGTCGGGGTCGCCGTCAGGTGCGGGGGACGTCGCGACGGGAAACTCGGTCAGCCCCCAGGCATTGGCGATGCCGGCAACCGAAAACATCTCGCGGACTTGGCGCCCGAGCTCTGCCGTGATCGGCGCGCCGCCGGCGACGACAGGCGCGCAGATCGGGAACAGCGGCTCGGCCCCGTGCTGCCTGTTGTGCCGCCATGAAGGCGACGAAGAACGGCGTGGCCGTGCCGAGCAACGTCGGCCGGTGCGCGGCGATCGCGAACGGCGTGGTGGCGGGGTCGAACGCGTCGAAGAGCACCAACCGCATCCCGGTCAGCAGGCTGGCTGCAAGCATCGCCGCGCCACCGACGTGCGAGACGGGGAACGGAATCGGGTTGACGTCGCTGCTCGACGCGCCCACCATTCCGACGACACCTGCCGATCCGGCGATCACCGACCGGTCGCTATGCCGGATGCCCTTCGGCGCCGCGGTCGTGCCCGACGAGTAGTAGACCCACCGAGACTGCGTCGCCAGAGGTCGGGCGGCGCGGGCAGCGAGCGCAGTCGCCGACGGGCAGGCGAAGGCTGCCTGCCGTCGGAGCGGTTCGTGGTCGACGACGATCGACTGTCATCGCGACGCTCCTCGGCCAACGATCGCGCCAGCGCCGCGTGGTCGAATCCACGCCACACCCCGGGCACGATGATGACCTCGGTGTCGAGTTGGCTTGTCACGAAGCGCACTTCGCTTTCCCGCCAGATCGGCAGGATCGGGATTCTGGACCGCACCCAGACGCGTCAGCGCCACCATGACCACCATCGTCTCCAGCGTGGTCGGCAGTTGCCACGTCACCACCGTGCCGGCGCCGAACACCCCGCTCGGCCAAGGCCGCCGCGGCGCGTGCCGCGCGTCGCGCAGCTCTTCGCGGGTGAGGCTGCGGCCGAAGTCGTCGGCGAGCACCACGCGTCCGGATGCTCGCGAGCTGCTGTGTCGACGAGCCCCCAGTACGTCTCGGTCATCGTGCGTCGGTCATTTGCTCGGCAACGATCAGTCTGCGCTTGGCCAGGATGTTGCGCATCATCTCCGAGCTGCCACCCGACACCGTGTATGCGCGAGACCACAGCCAGCATTCGCGCAGCCGCTGCTTCGCTTGCTGCACAGCCGAATCGGACGTCGTCGGCTGCACGACCGCGGCGCCAGTTCGGCGCCGTAGGCGGACACTTGGTGATAGGTCTCGGCGAAGCTCAGCTTCGCGATCGACCCGTCACCCGGATTCTCGTCGCCGCTGAGATCAGCCGTTCGACGTGGTCGTCGATGAAGGACTTCGCCACCTCGACTTCGACCGCCAGCTCCGCCACCGCCTGGCGGATGTCATCCATGCTCGATGGCGCGGCGCCGTCCAGGCTGGGTCCGCGCGCCAGCGTGACGAGATCGTCGATCAGCAGCTCCAGCAGGATGACGTTGCCGCCGATGCCGAACCGTTCGAAGTCCAAGCCCGCCATGATGATCGACCAACCCTGGCCGATCTCGCCGATCAGGCTGTCTGCGGGCAGTTCGCACATCCGGTCAGGAAGACCTCGTTGACCTCGATCGCATCGTTGATCGTGCGGATCGGACGAACCTCGACGCCTGGAGTCGACAGCGGCACCGCGAATACCGACAGGCCATGGTGGCGCGACGACGACGGGTCGGTGCGAATCAAGGCCAGACCCATGTCCGCCCAGTGGCCGTCGGTGATCCACGTCTTCTGCCCGTCGATGACCCAGCTGCCGTCATCCTGTCGAACGCCGCGGCTACCGGATCGCTGCGATGTCGCTGCCCGCATCCGGCTCGCTGAGCAATTGGCACCACACGTGCTCGCTGCTCCGCATCGGCGGCAGCAGCCTGATTTCTGTTCTTCGGAGCCGAAGTGCAGCAGCACATGTGCGGCCAGGTTGACCTGATCGACGGGGCGGGGCGCGCGGGCGCGCAGGATCTCCTCGCTGACGATGCGGTCGTGCAGCGGATGGTGGTCGGCGCGGCCGCCATGCTCGACCGGCCAGTCGGCGCCGGCGAAGCCCGCGTCGAACAGGGCGGCGAACCAAGTGCGCAACAGTGATTTCCTGCGCGGCGTCCTCCGGGGCGCGGTGTCCCTCGCGCGCCTCGATCGGCGGTGCGTGCTCGGCGATGAAAGCCCGCACGCGGTTCCGAAACGCGGTTAGCTGCAGTCTCGCTGGGCCGCGTGCGCACAGCGCTCACCATCCCGATACCTCGGCAAGCAGTGCGCGGCTTGAGCGTGCCGTGCCGAGCAGATCGGCGTTGTTGAACAGCCCGCCGCAGTTCGTAATGCAGCGGATACTCCCAGGTGAATCCGATACCGCCGGACAACTGCATGCATTCGTCGACCGCGGCGGTCGGTCTTCGCAGCGACGAACGCGTGGGCAGCGGCGGAGGCGTAACAGCGGTCTGCTGGCTGCATCGTCGCCGATATCAGCCGACGCCAGCGCGCGTGCCGCCTTCGCCACGACTGCCCGGGCTTTGACTTCCAAGACCAGCAGGTCGACCAAACGATGTTGCACCGCTTGGAAACTCGCGATTGGCGCTCCGAAAGCAATGCGCTCCTTGAGATATGCGGTAAGGCGCTGCAAGCGTGATCGAAAGTGCGCCGATCGCGTCGGCACTGACCAAGAAGCCTTCCGATCGCCATGAGCCGCTGGGCTCGGTTCGGAGATCCGATCAGACACGCCCGTTGCGCCGGACACGTCGATGCACCATAGCGGACGTGCGATGTCGAATGCGTCACGATCGGGCCAGCGGTTGTCGGTGTCAGACAAGCTCGATCAGGTGCATTCCGTTACGGCCTGCCGTGACGAATGCACGTGCAGTGTCACCACCCGACAATCCGCACGATGTCATCGGCTGCCGTAAACCCAGCCGACAATTGTGCCGTCGAGCATTGCCGGCCAACCAGCAGTCCCGAACCGGGTCGGGCGCATCGGACGAACGCCGCGGCCGCCATGGCGCGTGCCGAACCACGCCGACCGGTCGCGTGCCCGGCCGAGCTCTTCCGCGATGACGCACGCCTCTACGGGGCGCCATCCGGCGCCGCCCAGGTCGCTCATCGACGAGCAGGCCGGTCCAGTCCATCGCCGCGAGATCCTTGACGGAATCCTTGTCACCGCGGCTCCGCAAGGAAATCCCGCGCCGAGTCCCGCAGCAGGTCGAGGTCGAGGTCGACGTCGTCATCGGACCCATCGGCTGCTAGCCCCGGCGAAGTAGCTGATCTGCGTTGTCGCGCATGATCCGCTTCTTCGCGGCGTCGTCGAGCGGGTCGAGCAGCTTGACGAAGTCGGCCGGTTCGGCGAGCCCCTCGGCGTGTGGGTAGTCCGACCCCATCAGCAGGCATTCGTCATAACCTAGCTCGGTCCACGATCGTTGGGATGTCGTCCTCGGGATACGGAACAACACCCACGTGCCTTCGGAAGACCTGTCGACGGCCGCTCGGTCAGCTTTCCGCCGATCCACGGGCCGTTGCGGCCCATCCCGCGGCTCTTGTCCATATGGATGACGAACTGCGGCACCCATTCGGCGCCGTGCTCGGCGACCAGGACCTTCAGGCCCGGGAAGCGGCCGAACAGGTTGTCGAAGATCAGCGCGGACAAGGTGTCCTCGATGGGACGCTGACCGTAGACGTTCATCCACTGCCAGGCCGACATGTGCCAGGCGGCGGGATCGGGGTTGTGCCCCCAGTCCGGAGAGATGGCGTTGAAGTACCAGTAGGGCTGGATGTGGAACACCAGCGTGCAGCCGGCTTCCTGCAGTCGCGCGTAGATCGGGTCGAAGTACGGATCCCCCGGCGACCGCCCATAGGCGGGCCCGGTGGGCAGCAGCACCAGGCGCGCCCCCTGCTCGATGATCGCTTCGGTCTCGGCGATGGCAGACTCCAGATCGCGCAGCGACAGCAGCGCCGTTGCGTAGATCCTGTCCTGGTAGTTGAAGCCCCATGTTTCGTCGAACCATCGGTTGAAGGAGCGCAGGTTGGCGTACAGCGCCTCGGTGTCGTCGACGTAATGCTCGGCGGCAAGAGCCATTCCGGCCGGGAAGATGACGGCGCGTTCGACGTTCTGCTCGCGCCATGACCTTCAGACGGCGGCTCCCGTTCGAGGAACTCCGGTTGCATCGGCTGAGGTTCGTAGGTCTCGTCGGGATTGCCCGACCCCATCTGCTTGAGCATCTCCTTGAGCGAGCCCGGCCGGTATGCGAGGTCGAAGCCCAGTCCCGCTTCGCTGTTGAAGGTCGCGACCGGTGCCCCGCGAGGATGACCTCCTTACCGTCGGCGCCGCGGACCGGCGTGATCGCCCGATCGCGAAATTCCTTCGGCAGGTATCGGGTAAACGCATCCCGGGTCTCGTAGCAGTGGGTGTCGCAATCAAAGATCCCGTAGTCAAGTTTCGCCGTCACCGCGCAGCTCCTTCCGGCGAGAATGATATTCTCTGATTTCAAGAAAACATACTATCCTGATTCGGGAATACCCATCTCGGGGTGCAACCACCTGGGCGAGTCGCCGAGCGCTGATCGCCCCTGGCGTCGTCTGTTAGGAACCATGACTGCACGCATGACTCTTGCCATTTGTCGGGTTCAGGCTTCCGCGTGAACCCGCGGATCGGGATGCCGGTCAAGCAGATCCCTGCGGTCCACGCGTCGCCGGCTGTTTTGGCGGTGCGCGATGGCCTCAGCTGACCAAGACGACCTGCGCGATGCCGTTCGCAACTTCTTGCGGGCACGCTCGCCCAGCTCCGCGGTGCGGCAAGCGATGCAATCCCCGTCCGGCTATGACGCGCAGGTGTGGCGACAGCTCGCTGGCGAAATGGGACTGCCTGGGATCGCGGTGCCCGAGGAATTCGGGGGTGCCGGTGCCGGGATGGCTGAGCTGGCCGTCGTCCTCGAAGAGATGGGTGCGACGCTTTTGTGCTCACCCTTCTTCGCCACCGTCGCATTGGGGGTTTCTGCGCTGCTTACCAGCGGCGACCACGGCGCCATGGCAGGAGTTACTTCCTGGGTTCGTCGACGGTTCGACCACCGCGACGCTGATCCTCAACGGCGAGCTGGGACCGTGGAATCCGGAATCGGTCACCCTTGCCGCGCGCAGCGCACCGGAGGGTTTTCTCGTCAGCGGCAGCGCCCCGATGGTGCTCGACGGCCACACCGCGGACATGGTCCTGCTGGCCGCGCGCACCGACGCTGGTATCTCGTTGTTCGCTGTGGCATCCACCGCACCAGGGTTGCACCGCGAACGACTTGCAGGCCTGGATCGCACCCGCAAGGATCGCCAGCCTGCTGTTCGACAACGTACCCGCGAGGCTGATCGGAACCGACGGCGCCGCTGCGGCCGGGCTCGCGCGGACATCGGATCTGGCTCTCGTCGCGCTCGGCGCGGAGCAGGTTGGCGCCGCCCAACGGTGCCTGGATATGGCGGTCGACTATGCGAAGAACCGGATTCAGTTCGGCCGCGCGATCGGCAGTTTCCAGGCTGTCAAGCATCGATGCGCAGACATGCTGGTCGCAGTTGAAGGGGCGCGATCGGCAGCTATGCACGCCGCCCAGGTCGCGGACGCCGCTGACAGCGCGGACCTGCCGATAGCGGCCTCGGTCACCAAGATGGCCTGTTCAGAGGCTCTTCTGCAGGCAGCTTTGGACAACATGCGTGTCCATGGCGGCATCGGATTCACGTGGGAGCACGACGCGCACCTATATGTGCGCCGAGCTAAGGCCTCACAGCTGATGTTCGGCAGCCCGGACCTGCACGCCCAGCGGCTCGCCAATCTGATAACCCTATGAAAGGACGATCGTGACCGTCTTCTACTCGCTTGAGCTGCCCACCCAACGCGTCGATGCCCAAGCCGAATTCGTCACCGCCGCCGCCATTGGCGACATCGCTCGGGAAGCCGAGGCTTGCGGGTTCGCCGCCATTCATGTCACTGACCACCCCGCGCCGGACGCCAAATGGCTAGACACCGGTGGCCATCATGCACTCGATCCCTTTGTCGCGCTGTCGTTTGCCGCCGCGTCGACAACGGACATCAAGCTACTAACCCATGTCTACATCGCTGCCTACCGCAACCCCTTCCTGGGCGCCAAGTCGATCCAGAGCCTCCACGTGCTGTCGGGTGGGCGGCTGGTCCTCGGTACCGCTGCGGGATACCTGAAACCGGAATTCCGCGCACTCGGGATTGATTTCGAGAATCGCGGAGCGCTACTTGACGAGGCACTCGACGTACTGACGAAGGTCCTCACCGGCGAGGACATCGCGTACCAAGGAACAACATTCTCCGCCCGGGGAGTACGGCTGCGCCCTGTACCGGCCGGCGCGCCTCCGATCTGGATGGGCGGCAACAGCAAGCCAGCCATCCGCCGTGCCGTGTCGCGATTCCAGGGCTGGGCGCCCTTCAACACGTTCGGTTACGCCGCCGGGTCTCGCACCGCGGAGATATCCACGCTCGAAGACCTCGAAGCAGCCATCGGATGGGCCAGGGCCTACGGCGATCAGATCGGTCGAACGGAACCACTCGACATCTGCTTCTCCGCGGGAAACCTCTTGGATGACGACAGATCTCTCGATGAACGCCACGCCCTCGTCGAGCGACTCACGGCGGCCGGAGTGACCTGGCTGACCATCGCACCCGCCGGGGATGACCGCACCGAGGCGATCGACCGCGCGAAGTCATTCGCCAAGGAGTTCATCCGTACCTGATCAGCGCTTACAGGGCAGTCGACTCGGCGCCACCCGCAGCGAAAGGAAACCAACCATGGGCGCACGACCGTTTGTGCGAGTCGCCACCCGGGCGGTTCGCAGGGTATTCGCCATAGGCTGCATCGTCATGCTCGCCACGACGGGGTGTGGGTTCAACGGCCTGAATTCGCTGCCGCTGCCGGGAGCGGTAGGACGAGGGCCGGGGGCCAGCGTGTACCACGTCGAGGTCGCCAACGTCGCTACGTTGGAAGCGAATTCGCCGGTGATGGTCGACGATGTCATCGTCGGCAGCATCAAGAAGCTGAGTGTGCCGAAAGGCACGTGGTATGCGCTGGTCGACGTCTCGGTGAACCCGGGTGTGGTGATTCCCGCCAATGCCGTGGCAAGCGTCGGTCAGACCAGCCTGCTGGGATCCATGCACCTGGCCCTGAATACGCCGCTGGGCCAACCACCGAACGGACGGTTGCAGCCCGGTGCGACAATCCCGCTGAACCGGTCGTCGACATATCCGTCGACTGAGGCGACGCTGTCATCGCTGTCGGTGGTGCTCAACGCCGGCGGGCTGGGGCAGATCGGCGACATCATCCACAACTTCGGTGCATCCCTGTCCGAGCACCCAGCCGAGGTTCGCGATCTGCTGAGCCGCCTGGACAAGTTCATCGGCACGCTCGATGATCAGCGCGATAATCTCGTCGAGTCGATCCAAGCGCTGAACCGTCTTTCCACCACGGTGGCCGGCCAGCGCGACGTGATCACCCAGGCGCTGAACAAGATCCCGCCGGCACTGGACGTGCTCATCAAGGAACGACCGCGCATCACCACCGCACTCAATAAACTCGGGACGTTCAGCGACACCGCCACCAGGCTGGTCAACGACGCGGGAAATGACTTGGTCAAGAACCTGCAAAATCTCGATCCGATCATCGGTGCACTCGCCGACGTCGGACCCGAACTCGACGCCACTATTGCCTACGCTCCGACCTTCCCGTTCACTCAGGGCTTCATCGACCGCTACCTGCGAGGTGACTTCGTCAACGGATATTTCATTATCGACCTGACGAACTCTTCGCTCCGCAAGAGCATCCTGCGAGGCACCCACTGGGAACGGATGGGCGCAGAGAACGTGCCCGGGCCCACGGATCCGGAGTATCTGCAATTCAGGCACGATGCGCCACCCGGGGCACCCGGGGCGTTCGACTCGATGCCCGGCCCGGTCGGGGAACCGCTGCGTGGGCCAAACGGGTCAGCGTGGCAGGCTGGGGCGCCGCCGCCAAATACGGGACCGCTCCCGGGACCACCGCCACCGGCGGCCCCGGGACCGCCCGCCGGTCAAGGCGCGCCAGTCCCGGGCGTCACCCCGGCTACTACCCAGCCGACCGATGGGACGCCTTGATGCCGACTCGCTTTGCCAGAAGAGCTAATTGATATCTGAGCTGGCCATCAGGCTCACTGCGGAGAAAGCATCGACGCTGATCTTGCGGGACGTGAACAGCCAACGACCGTCGCGAGGAACCAGCACATCGCGGTATCTGCCCCAGTGATCGAGGCCGACGTCGGTGTGCACCGCAAAGTAACTACTCACGTCGACACGGTCACGGGCGACACGAGCGAATCGAACGCTTGACACGTGATGGCGCACGTGAGTAGGTATCGGGCGCGACAGGTCCCGCGAGCCGCCCAGCTGCGCACCGAGTCCCGCTTCGATCGCGGCGGGCCCGATCAGCGGTTCCCCCCCGGTGTACTCCAGAACACCCTCGGCACTGAAACACGCCGCCAGAGCAGCTAGATCGAAACTATCGGTGGCCGCGGTGTAGTCGGCGAGCGTCTGCCGAACCGATTCCCGGATCTCAAGATCCCACGCCTGCACTATGACCTCCCGGGCAGCCTCTAGAACATCGCATTTCCGTTCACGATAACGTGTGTTCTCATGCCGCAGCCCCGTCTGCGACGAACTCGCTCGATCCAAGCACGACCGCCCTCGTCACGCAAGAATGCCAGGGAGGTGTCATCGGCGCCCAGACGGGCCTACCTGCCATAGCCGAAGAGGCGCGCCGCGAGGCGATCCCCAACATCGGAAAACTGCTTGACGCTGCTCGCGCCGCCGATGTCACGGTCATCCACTGCCTCATCCAGACGTCGCGCGGACGGTCGTGGGTCGAACACCAACGCTCGACTGTTCGCGGCTGGCAAGTCCTTCGCCGTCGACCTGACGCCCGGCACTCCCGGCGCCTCGGTGTTGCCCGAACTCGGTCCCGTGCCCAGCGACCTGGTTCTCACCCGGACCCACGGCGTCGGTCCCATGCAGGGCACCGACCTCGACGCGGTGCTGCGAAACCTCGGCATCAAGACGATCGTCGGCGTCGGGGTTTCGGTGAACATCGCGATCCCAGAACTTCGTCATGGACGCGGTCAACCGTGGCTATCAGTTCGTGCTGCCTCGCGACGCGGTCAGCGGCTATCCCCGCGAATACGCTGAGTCGGTCATCGACAACACGCTTGTCACTGCTGGCCACCGTGACGACCATCGGCGGCCGTGGCCGCGACCTGGAGCGAATTCGCTCGCCAGCCCTGACCCCAACTGGATGTCGGTAAACGATAGTGATAACGTCATTCTCACTCAGCGTAAACGGTCATATTCGCTGCCAGGAGGACCACCCGTTATGTCTCCCCGATCACTTCCCTACCCGGTTTTCGACATCGACAACCACATGTACGAGACCGAAGAGGCGCTGACGAAATTCCTGCCGAAGGAACACCAGGGCAAGGTGGGCTACGTCGAGGTCAACGGCCGACCCAAGCTCGTCGTCAAGGATCACATCAGCCACATGATCCCGAACCCGACCTTCGCGCGGGTGGCACGACCGGGCAGCGCCGAGGACTACTTCCTCGGCAACAACCCCGAAGGCCTAAATTTTCGCGAGTTCATCGGCGAGGCAATGGATGTCATCCCCGCCTACCAGGCGCCGGCGCCCCGCCTCGAGCTGATGGACGAGTTGGGCATGGATCGCTGCGTGATGTATCCGACGCTGGCCAGCCTCATCGAAGAGCGCACCACCGACGACGTGATCCTCACCCACGCCGTCATCCACGCACTCAACGAATGGATGCACGAGCACTGGACGTTCGACTACGAAGGCCGCATCTTCGCCACACCCGGTGATCTGCCTGCCGTTGGTGGACAAGGCGATCAAGGAATTCCACTGGTGCCTCGAGCGCAACATGAAGACCTTCCTGATCCGCCCGGCGCCGGTGCCAAGTCCAGTTCGGTGGCTCGCGGTCGATGGGCCTGCCCGAGTTCGATCCGTTCTGGCAGGAGGTGGTCAACGCCGGCATTCCCGTCACCATGCACGCCTCGGACAGCGGGTACCAGAAGCACCTCATGGAGTGGGAGGGCGGCGACGAGTACCTGTCCTTCAAGCCCAGCGCGCTGCGCGAGGTCGTGATGGGTCACCGCGCCATCGAGGACACCTTGGCGGCGATGGTCTGCCACGGCGCCCTGTCCCGCTTCCCCGACCTGAAGATCATCTGCGTCGAGAACGGCAGCGGATGGGTGAAGAACCTTCTCGAGCCAACTCAACACGGCGTACAGGATCATGCCCAAGGAGTTCGACGAGCATCCTGTCGAGGTGTTCAAACGCAACATCTACATCCACCCGTTCCTGGAGGATGACCTGAAGGGGATCATCGACATCATGGGGAGCGACCACGTGATGTTCGGCTCGGACTTCCCGCACCCCGAGGGCATCGGTGACCCACTGAGCTTCGTCGACCGGCTCGATGGCGTCTCGGAGGAGGACAAAGGCGAAGATCATGGGTGGCAACGCCATGGGCTTGCTGAACGTTCACGTGCCGGCATGACCCAGGCGCCTACCTTGCCCGTCAGTTACGACGGCATAGCCGGGTTCGAGGCTCACGTCGGCGAGCATCTCGGCTACAGCGATTGGCGGACAGTCACCCAGAAGGAGATCGACTTGTTCGCCGAGGCAACGGGTGATCGCCAATGGATCCATGTCGATCCCGAGAAGGCAGCCAACGGGCCGTACGGCAAGACTATTGCGCATGGCTACCTGACCTTGTCTTTGGTGCCAATCCTCGTCCAGCAGATCTACAAGGTGACCGGACTGTCCATGCAGGTCAACTACGGGTCGGACAAATTGCGGTTCCCTGCGCCGGTGCCGGTGGATTCCCGTATCCGCGCTGGCGCGGAACTCCTCAAGGTGGAGCGTTCAGACAAGGGAGGACGCGCCACGGTTCGGGTTACCGTCGAGGTAGAGGGCGCAAGCCGGCCGGCGTGTGTGGTCGACACGATCGCGATGATGGTCGAATAACGGCATCCCGCTGTGTCAGATCGGTTTTAGTTTGGAACCGTGCCGGACACTGCGACCGGGATAGCAGAAGTCTAGGCATTCAAGAGGCGCTGTCCGATGACCTGGTGTTCGGTCAGTTCGGTGAGCTCGGCGTCCGTGAGCCCGATCTTCTTGAGCACCTCGGCGTTGTGCTGACCGAGCGTCGGAGACGCCATACGGTGGTGGTGCGTAGGACCGGGGCTTATCCGAAATGGCCATCCCGGGTAACGATGGCGGCCGGTAAGTGGATGCACCATCTCCTGGTAGAACTCGCGGACATCGAGCTGCGGCACGTCGTACATGCGATCGGGGGTCAGCAGCCGCTCGGCGGGGACGCCACGCGCTGAGAGCATCTCGGCGACCTCCTCTGCAGTGTGGGTACGCGTCCAGCCCGTCACGACGCGATCGAACTCGTCATGATGGGCCAGTCGCGCCTCGACTGAGGAAAAGCGCGAATCATGCTGTAGATCAGGTTTTTCCATCGCTTCTGTGGCTGCCGCCCAGTCGGAATCGTCGCGCACCGACAGCGCGACCCAGTCGTCGCTGGCGCTGGTCGGATAAACGCCTTGGGTGTACTCGCGGTGTCGGTTGCCCTCACGGCCACGAGTGAGACCGGTCACCGAGCACTCGATCACCGGCTCGGCGGTGACCGCGGCGCCGACCTCGATCTGGGCGACCTCGATGAGCTGTCCTTCACCGGTGCGTTCGCGGTGCCCCAGCGCGGCGAGCAACGCGACGCTGGCATGCACTCCCGCGATCGGGTCGGCGGGCCCCTGGAGGTTGCACGGCGGTCCATCGGGATATCCGGTTACAGCGGACATCCCCGAGAGCTGCTCGATGTTCAGCGCCCAGCCAACGTAGTCGCGCCATGGTCCGGCCAAGCCGAAGCCGGGCATGCGCACCATGATGATGCTGGGATTGACCTTTACCAGGGAGTCGTAATCGAGTCCGAACTGCTCCACCACGCGCGGCGAGAAGTTCTCCACCACGACGTCGGCTTCGGAGGCCAGTCGCAGGGCGAGTTCACGGCCCTTGTCAGAGTTGAGATCGAGCGTCAGGTCCCGCTTGTTGAGGTTCGTCCCCTGCCACAGCGCGCCACGCTCGTACCAGTCGTCACCTTCGCGGAGCAACGCTCCCGAGTAGCGGTGGCCGTCAGGCCGCTGAATCGACTCGACCTTGACGACGTCCGCACCGTACGCGCCGAAGTAGCAGGTGAGGTAGGCGCCCGCCCAAAAGGTGCTCAGGTCGAGAATCTTCAACCCGGCGAACGGCACAGTTGGGTCAGTCACGCCCACCGCAGCCCTCACGCGCTCGGCTTGCTGATCGCCCACTGGCGACGCAGCCCCACGCGGCGGCGCCGGGCCCGGTTCGAGCGCCGGTGTTTTGGAGAGCCGGAACGGTGCTCCCGGGCGCGTGAATCTTGTCTCACCTTTGCCGGATTCGAGGAAAAATCCTCGCTCGGCATACTGGGGGCAGTTAAGGATTGAGCCACCGTCGGTGATAGGTGCGGCCGGAATTCGCATCGCCTGACTGAGCTCTACGATGTCGTCGACGTTCAGTTGGTCGAGCCATGGTTGAGCCTTCGCAAAGAATTCGTCGCGCTCAGGACCCCCCAGCATGATGGCGAGTTGGTGTTCACCAAATTCCGGCAGCCCGACCATCGCGCAAACATCGAGCCAGTGCTGGCCGGTCAAACAATTGATACCGATCCAGCCGTCGGCCGCGCGCACAATGCCAAGCATCGGCGCCGCTTTGGCGTTGGCGGGCCGACCTGTGGCCTTCATGCGTTCGGCCATCATCATCGGGTAAGGCAGCGTTGACAACAGGGACTCGAACGCTGAAACATCAACCTCGACTGGGCCATCCGGTACAGCCGCCTTGATCCGCAACGCAGTGAGGCCGCCAAGTGCGGCGTAGGCACCGGTGATGTACTCGGGAATGCGCGCACCCGCCTGAACCGGAGGACGGTCCGGTTCGCGCCTGTTCACCCAACCCGAGGCCGCTTGCATCGTCAACGGAGTCGTCTGCCGGTCGCGCAGCGGCCCGTTGCGGCCGAAGTCCGAAATCCGGACGATGACCAGCCGCGGATTGAGGCGGCTCAGGCTTTCTTGGTCCAGTGCGAGTTTCGACCCTTCGGTTACGCCGGGTGCAAGATCCTCTACCAGGATGTCGGCCCGCGCAATCAACTCATTCGCCTTGACGACATCGTTCTGGCGCCTCAGATCGAGTGTGACACCACGCTTTCCCGCGTTGAGGTACTCGAACAGTCCGCTGCTGTTCGGGTTGGGCTTTCCACCCGGAGCGGGGCCCCACCGACGCAGCGGATCACCCGACGGTGGTTCAATCTTGTGTACCTCGGCGCCCAGGTCGACGAGCAGCTTGGTGCAGTATGGTGCGGCGATCTCGCTGCCGAACTCAATCACCCGCAAACCGGAGAGTGAAGTCGTCATGCTGGGACGCCGATCGCCTTCGGCTCCATGTAACTGCGCAGACCGATGACTCCGCCTTCACGACCTATCCCACTCTGCTTGAACCCACCGAAAGGCGCATCGCCGGGGATGCACCCGTTGATCGACACCTGGCCTGTGCGTACGCGCCGGGCGATCTCGACAGCGCGATCGACGTCGCTGCCCCAGATCACGCCACCCAGACCGTAAGGCGAGTCGTTGGCGATGGCGACCGCATCGTCGTCATCGGCGTAGCGAAGGACGGTGAGCACCGGGCCGAAGATTTCGTCTTGGGCGATCCGGGAGTCAGCGGTGACGTTCGTCAGGATAGTGGGCTCGAAGAAGAAACCCGTGGACTGGCCTGGTGGTCGGCGGCCGCCGACCACCAGTGTGGCACCGTCATGCACAGCCCGCTCGACCATACCTTCCACCCGCTCGAGATGCGGTCTGCTGATCAGCGGTCCCATTTGCACGGCCGGATCGACGGTGTTGCCCACCAGTACTTTGCGCACGATTTCGGCTAGGCGGTCGACCACGTCGTCATGCAACGAGTCCGGCAGGACCAGACGGCTATTCAGAATGCATGCTTGCCCGGCGTGCATCGTGCAACCTTCGAAAACCACCCGCTCGAGCAACTCATCAGTAATCTCCACGTCGTCAAGAAAGATGCACGCGGATTTGCCGCCGCACTCCAGCAGGATCCGCTTCATGCCGGTCGCCGCTCCAGCCATGACCTCGCGACCAACCGCGGAACTGCCAGTAAAACTCACCATGTCGACGCGAGGGTCGGTGGTCAGCAACTTGCTGGCCTCCACGCTCGTCGGTGTGATTACATTGACCACCCCGGGCGGGATATCGGTGTGTTCGTCGACCATGCGTGCCAGCGCCAGGCCCGCTAGCGGTGTCAACGGCGAGGGCTTTAGCACGATGGTGTTCCCCGCGGCTAATGCACTGCCGAGCTTCATTGCGTTGAGGGTGTGCGGGAAGTTCCACGGCGTAAGCACAGAGACAACACCGAGGGGCTCATAGCGCAGCAACGTCGTGCCGGCCGCCGCCCACACATCGATGGCCTGCTCGACGGGCTCGACCGCCAGCTCGGCGGCGTGCGAAGTCATCACGGCCGGGCCTTCGACGTGGAACATCCGCTCGTTTGCTGAGCAGCCCCATTCCACTTGCGCGAGCGCGTAGAAGTCGTCGGCATGCTCAAGCAGGGCGGCACCCAGCTGCTCTAGACAGCGCGCCCGCTCCGAAGGGGCCGCTCCGGACCACACGCCGGAGTCGAAGGCCCGCCGCGCCGCAGCGATCGCACTGCCGACCTGAGCCGTGCTGGCGTCGGGTGCAGTAGCAATCACTTTCTCCGACGCCGGGTCGACGTCGTCGTAGCGCCCGCTGTCGGGATCTACCCACTTGCCGTCGATGTAATGCCCGTAGGTGTCGACAAGGGGATGTATCTCCGTCATTCGCTTCCTCACTGCCGGTTCGCAATCTCACCGTACATATCAAGACAGTATGTATACCTCGCGTACCCGTCTCGTCAACGCTCCGACGGTTCAGGTACCTTCAACCAGAGTCGGGTTGTGCCGATAAAAAGGCTGATTGACATGGCACAGTTCGGTACTGTAGACACAGTCAAGCAGACATCTGAAGTGTAAATGTACGATTCCGGCAAACGGAAGTACTGATTCTGCCCACTTGCCGAGGAAGGCGTGCGATGCATACGGAAGTCCCCCTGCATTCGCCGGATTTCTACGCTGGTGACCCCTACCCCACCTACCGGGAGCTACGCGCCACATCGCCTGTGGTGTGGAACGACGTCACAAACTTCTGGGCACTGACGAGGTACGAGGACGTTCGTTTCGTATCGAGCAACCCCGGGCTGTTCACCTCGACCAAAGGCATCAGCATTCCTGACCCGGCAATACCCGAGCCGGTCCAGGAAGGAAACCTGATTTTCACCGATCCCCCGCGGCACCGCCAGCTCCGCAAGCTGATCAACGCCGGTTTCACGCGCCGGCGGGTAACTTTGCTGGAACCCAAGGTGCGCGCGATCGTAAAGGGCATCCTCGACGACATCGACCCCTCGACGCCGCTTGAATTCGCCGAAGAGATTGCCTCTCCCTTGCCGACCCGGCTGATCGCCGAGATGCTCGGTGCGCCCACCGAAGATTGGGAGCAGTTCCGAACGTGGTCAGACGCCGCGGTCGGTTCAGCGGATCCCGACATCGAACTCGACTCGATGGTGGCTCTCGGCCAACTCTACGAGTACTTCACGAAGCTGATCGCAATCCGCCGGGACGGCGAGGGCCCCGTCACCGACGACCTGCTGTCGATCCTGGCTGCCGCCGAGGTCGAGGGCGAACGTCTCTCCGATGCAGACCTGCTGAACTTCTCATTCCTGCTGCTGGTCGCCGGCAACGAAACCACCCGCAATCTCATTGCCCTCGGGAACTCTGGCGCTGATCGACCATCCCGACCAGTTCGCCAAACTCCGGGAGCACCCTCAGCTGCTACCGTCGGCGATCGAGGAGATGCTCCGCTTTACCAGTCCCGTCACTCACATGGCCCGCGAGGCAACCACTGACGTCGAGGTGCGGGGCCAGCTGATCAAAAAAGGTGACACGGTCGTCATGCTCTACGGTTCGGCAAACCGCGACGAGGATATCTTCGGCCCTAGCGCTGAGGAATTCGATATCGCCCGAAATCCTAACCCGCACATCGCGTTCGGATGCGGCGAGCACGCCTGCCTCGGTGCACAGCTCGCGCGATTGGAAGCCCGCGTCATGTTCGAGGTTCTCATCGGTACCTACCCGACCATTGAGCTTTGCGGCGACGTGACCCGACTGCGCGCCGCGATGACGCCCGGCGTCAAACGGATGCCTGTGCGATTAGGAGTGGGCAAATAATGGATTTCGAATACACGCCTGAACAGGACGCGCTACGCGAGGATTATCGCAAGCGACTGGAATGCGTCATGACCCGCGACCGGCGGCAGGCGGTATCGGCGCGAATGGAAGGTGGCGTGCCGGTCGCGGAGTGCCGACGCGCGCTCGGAGAGGCGGGCCTGCTCGGCGTGGCGTGGCCAGTCGAGTACGGCGGCGGCGGCCTCACCGCGCTGGAGCAGTACATCTTCGCCGAGGAGGCCAGGCGAGTGGATGCTCCGCTCCCGATGATCACGCTCAACACGGTTGGTCCGACATTGATCCAATTCGGCACCGACGAGCAAAAGAACAGGTTCCTGCCCGCAATCTTGAAGGGCACGGTCGAGTTTGCGATCGGGTATTCCGAGCCGGGTGCGGGCAGCGATCTGGCATCGCTGCGTACGACCGCGGTGCGCGATGGTGATGATTTCGTCATCAACGGTTCGAAAATGTTCACCAGCGGCGCTGAGTTCGCCGACTACATCTGGCTCGCGGCTCGGACCGACCCGGAAGCCAAGAAGCACAAGGGCATCACGATATTCATGGTCCCGACGGATTCGCCGGGCTTCTCCTGGAAGCCGTTGCACACGATGCCTGGCGTTTCCACTTACTACACGTTTTACGATGACGTGCGCGTGCCGGCCAGCGCGATCGTGCTGGGCGAGAATGAAGGCTGGACGCTCGTGACCAACCAGCTCAATCTCGAGCGGGCCGCCTTGGGTAACCTTGGCGCGTTGGAACCGCTGTTTGGACGGACGATGAAATGGGCAAAGGCCACACCGCAAGACGACGGATTTGTCATCGACCAGCCTTGGGTTCAGCAGTCGCTGGCCAGAGTTGAAGCTCAGGTCGCCGCCTACGAGCTTCTCAATCTAAGAGTGAACGCCTCGATGAGCGGCGGCGCCCTCGGCATGGGTGAGGCGTCGGCGGCCAAAGTCTTCGGCACCGAGCTGACCCAGCAGGTTGCCCGGGAACTCCTGGAAGTCCTCGGTCCTGACGGCACCCGTGCGGGCTCCGACGCCCCGCTGCGCGGTGACCTCGAGCACGCCTACCGTTTGGCGGTGATCAACACCTTCGGCGGTGGTGCCAACGAACTCCAGCGCGACATCATCGCGATGGCCGGCCTTGGCATGCCGAGGGCGCCCCGCGACCTGCGCGCCAGCGCATCGAAATAGAAAGGACTCACGCCAAATGCCCGACGACGCTAAAGACGAGCTGGGCCAACGCCTTGACGCTCTCATCGGACAGCCGATCAGCGCCGGCCAACCGGTTACGTCGCCGGATCCGGTGAACGCGGCGATGATCCGGCACTGGGCGTATGCGCTCGACGAGATGAACCCGGCCTACCTCGATCCCGAATGGGCGGCACAGTCGCGTTACGGCGCCGTCGTCTCCCCGCCGGTCATGTTGCAGAGCTGGACGATGGCGCCGCCCAAGCTGGAGGGCATCCGCGAACGCGGCGGCGTCCCCATCGTGCTCAAAGACAACCCCTTGCAATTCCTCTCCGACGCCGGCTACACCGGCACCGTCGCAACAAACTCCGAGTTCGAGGTCGAGCGTTATCCCCGCGTCGGCGACGACATCACCGCGGAGACCGTGTTCGAGACGATCTCCGATGAGAAGAAAACCGCCATGGGCAACGGATTCTTCGTCACCTGGATAACCACTTACCGCGATCAGAATGGCGAGGTGATTGGCCGTCAACGGTTCCGCACCCTGCGATTCAAGACGGGTAACTGATGCCGAATCGACTCGCGCCCACGACCAATCGCGACACGGAGTTCTTTTACAACGGGCTGCGCGAACACAAACTGCTCATCCAACGCTGCAGCGACTGCAAGACGTTGCGGGTGCCACCGCGGCCCATGTGCGGCAACTGCCAGTCCGTCAACTGGGAGACGGTCGAATCAAGCGGCTGTGGCACGATTTACAGCTATGTGATGCCGCAATACCCTCCGCTGCCGTTCTTCGAGTACCCCTACATCGTGGTGCTCATTGAACTCGACGAAGGCGTACGCATCGTATCGAACTTGCGCGACATCGCCCCGGGTGACGTCAAGGTCGGGATGCCCGTCGAAGTGTTCTACGAAGCCTTCAACGACGACGAGCTTGTACTGCACCAGTTCCGGCCCGCCCCCTAGTCGAGGGAACCCTCTAATGGACTTTTCATTCAGCGAAGAACAAAAGACGGTCGGCAAGGTCGCCCGCCAGCTTTTCGAGGCCCGCGCAACGCTCGAGCACCTCACCGAACTGGAAGCCGGCGACGTCCGGCACGACCCGGCGCTGTGGCGCGAGCTGGCATCTTCAGATCTGCTCGGGATCGCTCTGCCCGAGGCGGTTGGCGGCAGCGGCAGCAGCTTCCTGGAGCTGAGTGTGCTGCTTTCCGAGGTGGGCTGGAGCGTCGCGCCGGTGCCGGCCTACGCCACCCTGTTGCTGGGCGCGGACACCATTGCGCGCCACGGCAGCTCAGCGTTGCAGCAGGAAATCTTGCCGGGCGTCGTCGACGGCAGCCGGATTCTCACCGGCGCGCTCGCGGAGTCCGGGCGCTCCGACCCGACATCACCGGGAACGGTTGCACGTCGCGACGGTCAGAACTGGCGGCTAGACGGCAGCAAGGAACTGGTACCCGCAGCACAGCTCGCCGACGCCATCATCGTGGCGGCAAGCACGGACGACGGACCCGCACTCTTCCTGCTCGACACGGGCGCTGAGGGCGTCGATACCCGGCCGGTGCGCACCACCAACGGCGAACCCTTCGCTGACGTGGTCCTTGCCGGCGCGGTCGTGCCTGAAACGCACCGCCTGGGCGAAGGTAGCGACCCGGTGGGCTCGCTGCACACCCGTGCGCTCGTCGGCCTGGCGACCATGCAGGTTGGCGTCACCGAACGGGCTCTGCGACTCGCAGCCTCCTACACCAGCGAGCGCGAACAGTTCGGCAGGCCGATCGGGTCATTCCAGGCCGTCCAGCAGCGCATGGCCGATGCCTTCATCGACGTCGAAGCGATTCGCTGGACCGCCTGGCATGCCGCGTGGCTCATCGCCGAGGGCCGCCCGGCTCAGCGCGAAGCAGCGATCGCGAAGTTTTGGGCCGCCGAAGCGGGTGCGCGCGTCACCGCCACGGCGCAACAAGTGCATGGCGGCATGGGCATCGACATCACCTATCCACTGTCGCGGTATTTCCTGTGGGCAAAGCAGATAGAACTCAGCCTTGGATCCGCCTCTCAACAACTCGCACGACTCGGCAGCGCATACGCGGAAGGAAGCCAATGACCTCCACGATCGGCCGCACCGACACGTTGGCGTGGGACGCCATCAAGGTCGGCGACGAGGTAACTCCGATGGACGTTCCCGTCACAACGACGCTCATTGTCGCTGGAGCCATCGCCTCACGCGACTACATGCCGGTGCACCACGACCGCGACTTCGCCAATTCTCAAGGCTCCAAAGACATCTTCTTGAACATCCTGACTACGAACGGTCTATGCGTGAAGTTTCTGCATGACTGGGCTGGCCCCGAGGCGATGGTCAAAAAGCTGTCGATACGTTTGGGCTCTCCCGCCTACCCCAACGACCCGTTGCGATTCATCGGCAGCGTCACCAATAAGTCGGCCGGCGACGGCGAAGGGCTTGTCGAGGTGACCTTCAAAGGCGCCAACAGCCTCGGCGACCACGTTTCAGGAACCGCAGTGCTTAGCTTGCTCAACGGGATTGACGCGTGAGCAGCGGCCTCGGCGGCAAAGCTGCCATCGCGGGGATCGGCCAGACCGAATTCTCCAAGGAGTCCGGACGCAGCGAAATGCAACTCGCTTGCGAGGCGGTCAGCGCCGCGCTCAAGGACGCGGGCCTGCGACCCGCCGACGTAGACGGCATGGTCACGTTCACCGTCGACGAAAACGAGGAGATCGAGGTCGCCCGCAACGTCGGGATCGGCAACCTCACGTTCTTCACCCGCGTCCCGCACGGCGGCGGCGCCGCGTCGGGAACTATCCTGCAGGCTGCCATGGCTGTCGCGACCGGTGTCGCGGAAGTGGTGGTCTGTTACCGCGCGTTCAACGAACGCTCCGGCTTCCGCTTCGGCGGCGCCGGACGCCAACCGACCGCTCCCCCGCTATGGCTCGCGCCCTACGCACCGTTTGGCCTGATGACCCCGGCGGCGTGGGTGGCCCTGCACGCGCAGCGCTACATGTCTACTTATGGCGCCACCAATGCGGACTTCGGCAAGATCTCGGTTATCGACCGAATCCACGCCGCCAAGAATCCCGACGCCTGGTTCTACGAGAAACCCATCACTCTCGAGGATCATCAGCGGTCCCGATGGATCATTGAGCCGGTTCTTCGACTGCTGGACTGCTGCCAGGAAAGCGACGGCGGCGTCGCGATCGTCGTGACCAGCGTCGAGCGAGCCCGTGATCTCGCCAAGCCACCAGCAGTAATCACGGCAGCCGCCCAAGGCGCTGCGTTCGACGGCGAGGTGATGACCAGCTACTACCGCGATAAGATCACCGGCCTGCCGGAGATGGGGGTCGTCGGCGACAGGCTTTGGCGCGATTCGGGCCTCAAACCTGCCGACATCCAGACGGCCTTCCTCTACGACCACTTCACGCCGTTCGTCTTCACTCAGCTTGAGGAACTTGGCTTCTGCGGCCGCGGCGAGGCAAAGGATTTCGTGACGATCGACAGCATGTCGCTGGGCGGGTCGCTGCCGATCAATACCAACGGTGGTTTGCTCGGCGAGGCGTATATCCATGGCATGAACGGGATCACGGAAGGCGTCCGGCAAGTACGCGGAACGTCGCACAATCAGGTGGACAATGTCGAGCATGTACTCGTCACTTCCGGCACCGGGGTGCCCACCAGTGGCCTCATACTCGCGCAAGCCTCGTAGCAGCGCCAGCACGTCGGTGTCCACGCGATGACGCAGCAAACGGAGATCGAGACGCGCGATGCCATCGTCGCAGCTGCCCTCGCCTGTTTCCGAACCGGCGGCCTGGCAAAGACCACCATCGTCGACATCGCCCGTCAGGCCAGGATGTCGCGCAGCACATTCTACGAGTACTTCCCCGACAAGGGCGCGGTCGTCGAGGCCTGCGCGGAGGCGGCGTCGCAGAGGTTCTATCGCAACATGGTCAAGGTGGTCAACCGATGCGAAACTCTGGAAGACCAATTGGTGGGCGCAGCCGTGTTCGTCGTGCAGGCGCGTCGAGTGGTCGAGCCGGAAAAGTATTTCGACCAGGAGGAGGTAGACCTGCTGCTGACGAAGAACGCGGCGGTGCTGCTACAGGAGTGCGGCGACTTCATCGCGCCTTACCTGGTCGCGGCCAAACTCACCGGCGAGGTCCGCAAGGACCTCGACGTGACTGCGGCGGGCGAATGGTTCGCGCGAATTCTGTTCTCCCTCTTCACTACACCGTCGCCATACATTGACACAGCTGACGATCAGATGGTCGCGGAGTTCGTGCGCGCCTTCGTAGTGCGCGGCTTCACCGATGACCGCGCTACCAGGCCACAACAAGCCGCCGCAGGGTAGAGCGCTCAACCTCTGGCGCGCACGGGTACGTTGGACCAGCCCGACACGTTGGCCATAGCGACCCGGTGCAGACCGTCCCTATCGACCTCGTACTCCGGAATGAAGTCCAGCAGTGCGTCAAGCGCTATGCGGCTTTCCATGCGGGCGAGCGCGGCACCGAGGCAGCTGTGGATGCCGTAGCCCAAGGCAAGGTTGAACCCCATTGTGCGGTCGCGGTCGATGTCGACGCGGTCGGGTTCGGGGAACATTCGTTCGTCGCGGGTGGCCGCACCGGTGACGAGGAGAACAGCGCTCCCCTCGGGAATCGTCCTGCCGTGCAACGAAACATCGCGGGTAGCGACGCGCACCTGGTATTGCGACGGAGCCTCATACCGGAGCAGCTCCTCGACCGCGGCGGGGATCTTGCTGCGGTCTGCGCGTAGCTTTTCCCATTCTGACGGGAATTCGGTGAAGGCGACCATCGCGTTGCCGATCAACTTGGTGACTGTCTCCGCGCCGGCTCCACCGAGCAGGGTTGCGAAGCCCGTGATGTCGACGTCGGTGAGTTTCTCGACCTCTCCGTCGCGCTCGATCTCAGTTTCGATCAGGCGGCTGATCATGTCGTCGGCGGGTTCCGCGCGCCGCTTCTGGACGAGCTCGTAGTAGTACATTCCGGTGGCGATCGAGGCTTGCATGCCTTCTTCGGTGACGTGAATCTGGCCAGGCTTGCGCTCGAGCAGCAGATCGTTCCAGAGGCGGATCTGCTGACGATCCGTTTGAGGCACCCCGAGCATCGTCGTGATGATCTCTACCGGGAATAGCGCGGAGAAGTCGGCCACGACGTCAAACGATGAGGGATCCAATGTCGCTAGGACGTCGTGGATCTTCTCTCGCACCATGTCTTCCAAATTGGCGATTGCTCGTGGGGTGAAGACGTTGCTGACTAGTTTGCGCATCTTCTGGTGCTCCGGGGGATCCATGGAAATGATCACCTTCGGCAAGGGAATGGCTTGCTCGGGCGCTTTGACCATGTCGAGGGTCGCGCCCTTCGCCGAGGAATAGGTCTCGTGATCCCTAGTGGCTGGGGCGACGTCTTCGTAGCGGGTCAGCGCGTAAAAGTCCCACTTTTGGCTGTAGTACACCGGCGTCTCATCGCGCATCCGCCGATAGGTGTCAAAGGCTCCGTTGAAGAACTCCACGGAGAATGGATCGAACTCCGGGGGCCCCTCTGACGCCGCCGAACTGGTCGCCATCACAGCACCGCTCCCGTCTCCTTGAAGTGCATGATGCTATCCCAATCCATCCCGGCGTCCATCAAGATCTCCTCGGTGTGCTGACCGTGCTCCGGAGCACCCGGCGGAACAACCTGAAGTTCGTTGAACTGGACGGGATTCATCGGCACGGAGTAAGGATCTCCATTCATCGTCGCAGTGTGAGCGATGTATCCGTTCGCCACCGTTGCGGGGTCCTCGCAGACCTCGCCGGGCGTCTGTACGACGCCCCACGCTCCCGAAAGGCCGGGCAGGATCTCGCGCCATTCGGCCAGGGTGCGCTTGGCGAACGCGTCGTCCATGAGCTCGATGAGGACGCTCCGATGCTCGAATCGCGCTGCGGGATCGGTAAATCGCGGGTCGTCAAGCACCTCGGGTAGACCGATGGCATGCATCGCCTCGGTGAAGAACCGGTCCAGTTGCAGCATCATCAGCGTGACGTAACGGTGGTCCTTCGTCCGGTAGTTGCCGACAAGCGGATTCGGCGCGTCAGCGTGATCGAAGGTCGGCGCGGGTTGACCCCCGTGCAACTGGCTCACAGCGATGTCGGGGCTCAACGTCCAAGCGGCCAATCCCAGCAACGACACGTCAACGATAGACCCCTCGCCGGTGGCCTTCTGCTTGTAGAGCGCGGCGGCGATACCGCCGGCGATGGTCATACCACCGAGGAGGTCACCAAAAGCGGGCCGCGCCCGGACCGGCTCCGCACCGTCAGGCGTTAGCGCCACCGCGATGCCGCCGCGTGACCAGTAGGAGACGCCGTCGTAGCCGGGTCGGTCTGAATCGGGCCCCTTGGGTCCATGGCCGGAGCCCCGGACATAGATGATTTGGGGGTTGACCGCGCGAATGTCGTCAACGTCGATCCCTAGACGTTCACGCCGGCTGGGTAGATAGCTCGTCAGGAACACGTTGCACGTCTTGGCGAGCTCGCGAACGACTTCCTTGCCGCCGTCGGTGCGCAGGTCGACGGCGATGGACTTCTTACCGCGATTGGGAACTTCGATCATGTAGTTGACGCGGTCGCCCGCATCCACCAGTCCGCTTGTGACCAGTCCGCGCTGGGGGTCGCCACCATCGAGCGGCTCGACCTTGATCACTTCCGCGCCCCACTCAGCCAGGACTGCTCCTGCAGACGGAACGAAGGTCCACGCCGCCACCTCCAGGACACGGACTCCGCTGAGAACTGAACCGACGTTAATTTGTGGCCTCCGAAAGCACACAGCGCCCATGGACGTTTGACGAATACGACTTCGCCCGAACCCCGCGGACAACATGGCCCGCAATCCGCCTTTGCACAATCCGAGAATGTCAGTTTCCGTACTGGTTGTAAAGCCAGACCGGCAGCACGAGTCGCCGACATCTGTACGGGCCCGGACGGCCTTCCGGCCGGCGCCGGCAGAACCCGGGATAGGACGGATGGCAGGACACCAATAGACGGTTCCGCTTCGGAAGCCCACGGGTTCCGGTCAACATTGTTAGTCTGTGTTCTCGAATCTGAGAGGGATGCTAACGTAAACTGCAAATTACTATTTCCGCAGTTCGCCGCCGCGGTACCGCGCGGCGGAAAGCCCTGCGCAAGAGCGCATCGGGGCGAAGTTGAGGATGTCGAAAGGGAGGCCGCAGTGCTGGAAGAAGGCGTGCGAATGCTCGTTACGTGGGGCGCCATGCTCGGCATCACCTGGTTCTGGTACTGGTTGATGTCCAACATCGGTACCTTCTGAGAACGCGGTTGCGAAGCGATATGAACGAACAAGACCGGCGGCGCCGGCGCGCTCTGATCGTGTTTCAGCTTCTTGTGTACACCAGCCTGTTGGCGATGTTCTTCATTCAGCTTCATCTGCTCAGCGTCAGGGTCTGGTAGGCGTCTCATGCAACTACCAAGATTGAATCCAAGCAGCAGCGGTCGATCGACGAAACCAGTTGCGCAGGAGACAGATTCACCAGAAGACGCGCACGTGGCCGAAGGCCGGAGAGTGCAACGTCAAGCCGACCGCTGGCTCATCGCCGGCTCGATACTGATGAGCACACTCGTACTTGGCCCGATCGGCCTCCCTGTGTTCTGCCGAGGCCTCGTGTTACTGCGTAACGCCCAGCGATCCGGGTTGGCGGTCCGCCCGTTCATGGTGACGCTCATCGGCTATGTCATTCTCCTCGACGCGGCGCTTAACAGCATCGGCTGGGCACTGGACATCTTCGCCAATCACTCGCTGATCACCAGAACGATATTCACCGCTTGGGGAAACCTGATGGACGGCGGCTATTTCTGGCACTACAACGAATTAGGCATGGGTGGCGCCGCGGCTCCCGGCGAGAAATCGTGGATCCTGATCTGTGTTCTGGTCGCATTCCCGATGCGGATGGCCGCCTCCGTCGCATTCCTGCAGATGAAGCGCTGGGGACACCAGTGGCTCATCGTCACATGCTGGTTCGGGATGATCGTCTGGTTCGGCTACATCATCAACATGACGGTTTATTCTGACGTCAGATACGCGCACGTCGGATTCCCCGTTGTCGGATGGTGGGTTTTCAACATCTTCTACATCACACCCTTCCTGGCGATCCCGTACCTGCACACCGTCAACAGAGATATCTTCTCCGAAGCTGGCGACGTCCCCGTTGCGTCAGCGTCATCGAGTGAGCCAACCGCCGCCACTATCAAGGACTCTGAGAGCGGGGCGACCGCCAGCGATCTACCGCCCGGCACAGCACAGGCGTGGGCCGGGATGCACAAGAAGCTCAGAGCGGCACTACTCGTCTGCTTGTTCGGGCTTGTCATCGAGGGCTCGCTGACCGTGCCGGTGATCGCGGTCTGGTATGGCTGGCCGACTTTGTCGATCAACGAGATCTGTAGCGAGCTGATGAAGGTGCGCTTCTCCGACGACACGCTGACCTGCAGGGAGCCCTACCCGATTGGTGGCCCACCCTTCGGCGGAGCGCCCGAGGCGGCCGGTCAACGAACCGCACAGGACCGCTGGGGCATTCAACCGATACCGGAGTACCCGCGGATCGGATTCCGCGAGCTGGTGCGAATTCACGAGCAGCGCCTCGCGCACCAGAAGCCATGACCGCGCACCTCACCCAATCAGGCTCCTCACCAAGGCAAATGCCGTCGGACACCCGACCGCCTTCGCATTCGGGTCGCCGGTTATGACCGTCAAAGTAGTCGGGGCAGCCGATGGACTTGGCGGGCGTCTCGCGGCAGCGCTGTCAGCGACCGCGCTGGGCTTCGCCCCGGTTCGCGATGGCGATTACAGCCGACTCGTAATGGTTGTCGGCGCTGACCCAGGGCCCAGTCCCGGTCCGTTGACAGCGATCGATGCCGGAGAGTGGCGTCGCGACGCGGAAACCGTCCCTTTGCGCGCTATGCATATCCTCCAACGCGCACACGCCTTGATGGCAACACGAGAGGGGCGAATCGTTGTCGTCACTCCGACGATCAGCCTTCCCGGCGCGGCCAACCTAGTTGCTTACCTCACCGGCATCGAAGGCGTAAGGTCGATGGCAAAATCGGCTGCCCGCCAATGGGCTGCCGATCGGATCAGCCTCAACCTTGTCGTAGTACCGCTGCAGCTGTTCGATCCGGAATTAGGGCAGTACACAAAGCACATGACCGCAACGCCTTACGCCGATGTCGATCTTCTGCCGAGCGTAACCACCACCGTGAAATTCCTGCTGGAGGACGCAGCCCAGGAGCTGACCGGCACCACCATCACGGCGGACGGAGGCTCGGTGATGCTGCCATGACGCTGACGGATCTAACGGTGCTGGTGACCGGCGCCGGAGGAGGTGTCGGCCGCGGCATCGCGCTGGCCGCCGCCGCGGCGGGTGCGCACGTTGTCATCGCGGCGCGCGGTGACAATGGTCGAGCCGTCGCCGACGAGATCGCCGCGCGTGGTCATAGCGCGACATGGGCCCGGTGCGATGTGACCGACCCAGCGTCGGTGGTCGGAGCGGTTTCCACTGCACTTGGCAGCACGGGGCGTCTCGATGCCATCGTGCACAACGCCACCAGTTCAGCGTCAAGCCAGCCGCATCAGCTCACCGAAGTCACCGACGAATTGTGGGAACAGCACGTGTCGGTGTCGCTGCGCGGCGCATACCACTGCGCCATCGCGGGATATGACGCGCTCTGTGTCGGCGGCGGAACGCTGCTCGTGATGACCTCACCGGCCGGGATCGAAGGCAGTTCAATGCTTCCGCTCTACGCGACCATGAAAGGTGCTCTGCGCGGCTTCGCGAAGAGCTTGGCGCGCGAGTGGGGCCCCGCAGGCATCACTGTCAATGTGATTTCGCCGCTGGCCTATTCACCGGCGATGACTAAGGCGATGGAGAAGGATCCGCCCATGCGTAAGCGGACGTCAAATCGCATCCCGCTGGGTCGGGTCGGTGATCCGGAGGCCGACGTCGGCGCCGCGGTCGCTTTTCTTCTTGGACCGCAGGCCCGATATATCACCGGGCAGACCCTCGGTATCGACGGCGGCCATTTCACCAGCCTCTGAGCCCCGCGGAATTGATGGCTACGAGGGTGCCTAAGGGTTGCCCGAAAGACGTTGGGGCAGATTTGGATCGCCGGCGTCCCAGAAGGCTTTCCACGTCGGCAGCCGCTGCGGCATGGATGCGCGCAACTGCACGTCTTCGGGCCAGCGCACGAAATCCGGCCCTGGGCGCTCGGTGATATCGACCGAATACCAGGGGTGCTCGCGGCGGCGTACGAACCCCCACACTCCGTCGCGGCGCTCGAACGTGTCGTCGTAGCGCATCGTAATGACGAACCAACCGTTTCCGTCCTCGTGCTCAGCGCGGCAGTACGTCGAGCCGGTCGCATGGTCCTCATCGATGAGGTCCACCTGCTGCCCGCAGACCAGGTGAATGCTGCGATAAAACCGTCTCAGCACAGCGTCGTACCACGCCTTGAGCGCATCGCGGCCCCGGCCATGTTCGCCCGCCGCGACATCCTCGACAAACAACGCGACAAGGCTGTCGAGATCACGGGCGTCCAACGCCATGGCGTAGCGACTGGGAAGCTGCCCAAGCTCCTGTAGCGACTCCAATCGCGCCAACCTGGCGGAGATCTCGGACGATTCAATATCGACAATCATTGCTGCAGTCTAAGGCAATCGAGGCGGCCCGGTAATGGGTATTCTCATTCTGCACCAACGCGCTTGGTAACTATGTGAGAAAGCTCGCGAACCGCTGGTGGTAACTCGCAAAGGTGCGCTCGATGGTGGCATCGTCGAGCCCGAACTTTGCCGCGTCGTACGACGGCTTGGCATGCTTGTCGGCGGCGTTAGCACTCTGCCAGGCCAGCATTGCCTCGATCGTCTCGGCGCTCAGATCATCACCCAGCCAGGCGTACAGCCGCCTGATCTCGCCGATCTGATCGGCCTGAAACGGGGCGAATCCCACGTCAAAGAACTTGGCGTCGGAGGTCGGATCACTGCGAAATGCGAGCACGCGGTTCAGCGCTAGCGACCACTGGTGAACGTTGAATTCGCCGACCCAGACCGGATCGATCCCGCAGACGCCCGCGCTGAGGAAGGTGAAGTACATGTCAGAGATCGACGGCAGCACATACCGCATGTGTCGGTGCGTTTGCACGAATCGGGCTTCCGGAAACACCTTTGCGTAGTGGCGCACAAACAAGGTATGCATGGGAGATCGCAGTCGCCAGACTTTCTGAGGGGTCTTCCACTGCAATAACTTCAGCGCACGCTTCTCGTAACGGTAAGCCGGCTCCATATCGTGATCGAAGTACCACTCGGCATATTCCGGAGCGTATGCGGCCACGGTGAAAGTCCCGGCAGTGAACTCCAACTCCATCAGATCGAGGTCCTCGGTCGGCCCGGTCGGGGACGACGGAAGCAGGCTCAACATATCTATCGAGAGCGCCTCATTGAGTAGCGCAATCTCGTTTCCGGCGTGCTCTATTCGCGCCGCGTCGTCCTCGGGCGACGTACCCGCGGGCGGGCACGGATTGGGCGCCTCCCACCTACGCAGGAAGCGGAACTTGGGGTCCTCCCCCAGCAGCGCTCCAAACGCCGTCGAGCCCGTCCGCGGGAAGCCGACGCCGCAGAGCTCGACGGTGACGTCTTGCTCGTCGATCTCTGGATGGCGCCGGTACCAGTCTTCGATTCGAAGTCGATTGACCAGCGGACGAGTGACAGCTTCGCGGAACATATATGTCCCGAGTTCGGTGAACTCCGAGTGGCGCAGGGCCGAGTTGATCAGGATCTCCAGGCCTTCGCGCCAGCTATCACCCCCGAAGTCGTCCAGGTTGGTTCTGGACTGCGCCTCGTGCAGAACATTGGCAATGTAGCTGCGTACGCTGCCAGACATGGATGCAGTCATCAGTCTGCCACCGGATCTGTTGGGGGGCCTCCGCAGCACCAGGGCTCGGACCAGGCCCGACGTCGAAATACAAGGTGTTCACTGCTATTTCGCTACAATTTATTCCTGTCAGCACTCTGACACTAATTCGCCAACTACGTCAAGCCCTGACGGTGACGTGTTTGACCATGATGGTTACCACAGCTCTCTACACGAGGACCGCGAGCGACGGCATGGATAAGAGCCGCAAAACACGAGCGGACGCCTCAGCCGCGGCGCGCCGCGATTACGACAGTCCCACACGCCGCAAGCAAGCCGCTCGGACCCGTGGCCAGATCTTGAGCGCCGGCGCCGAGCTCGCGCGAGACTCTCAGACATGGGAGTGGTCGAACCTGACTTTCAAGGCCGTCGCGGAGCGAGCAGGCATCTCCGAACGAACCGTCTATCGCTACTTTCCGTCCGAGCTCGAGCTGCATACTGCCGTGATGGCCCGGTTGACCGAGGAAGCCGGCGTCGATTATTCAAAAGTGACGATGGATTCCGTTGCCGCCACCGCAGCGAAAGTATTCGAAACCATCGGATCGTTCGCCGCGGCAAGGGATGGACTCCCTCGACTCAGCGCAGCGCAACAAGCATCCGGTCGTGAACGGCGCGAGGCGCTCATACGCGCCGCCGAGACGGAGTTTCCGGGCGCGTCTGCCGAGGAGCAAGCGGCCCTCGCAGCGACACTCGACATTCTCTGGCACACCGCTTCACATGCGCTCCTCGTCGAATCATGGGGAATGACCCCAAGAGAGGCGACCAGAACCATCGCATGGGCCATCAAAGCCGTTCGCTCCGCGGTTGCGGGTGATTGACAGCCCTGTCGTTGACCGCACCTCCATATTTATGTCAGGGTAATGACATCAATATGGAGGTGCTGCGTGACGACTGACCTGTCCGGCGGATTAAGCCACGATCTCGAGTACGTCTTCACCGCACAACCCGAGAACCCCGAGATGCGCGAGTCGGTCAACGCATGGATCTGGAACGATGCCGGACAGGTGGGATTTCCGAGGATCGCCGTGGAAGCCGTCGCCGATCAATGGGAAACCCACGACGTTCAGATCACGATCGCCCTGGCCGCCGGCCGGGTACTCGCGATTTTCGGCCCGGGTCCCGTGCACCAACCGCAGGCGGCCGATGGCCGGGCAACGATCCTGGGCGCAGGGCCGATCTCATTTGAGGTCCTCGATCCATTCAGCGGACTGCGACTGAGCGTGCACGGCGAAGCGGCCGTGAATTCGGTTGATGCCCAGATCCAAGGACAGTTGTTCGGGCAAGGGGGTAACGCCAAGGTCGATCTGGAAATAGAGTTGCGCCCCGCCGCCCCACCGTGGCTCAACGGCGCACTGCTGCCGGAAGCCAAGCGCGTCCTCGATACGCAAGAAGAAGGCGACTTGATGGGCCACCCTTGGCGCTTCGAGCAGCTCTGCCGGGCTACGGGATTCCTGGAAGTCGACGGGAAGCACTACGACATCCGGGGCGGCGCAAATCGCGTGCGTCGCCAGAGCATACGGCGCGAGGCCAAATTGCGCGGACACGTCTGGCAGGCCGCATTGTTCCCTGACGGCCGCGGATTCGGCTACATCGCCTACCCAGATCGGACCGACGGCAAGCAAACCTACAACGAGGGCTATCTCTTTTTCGGCGACGGCCCACTGATCCCGGCTCGCGTTGTCCAGGCACCTTGGCTCAGCAGCCTGACGCCCAGCGGCGAGAAGGTGCCCTGCATCCTTGAGTACGACAGGGGAACTGTCCACATCGACGGCGAAACAACCCTGTCCACCTTCATCGTCCTACCCCCCGAAATCGGCGGCGGCCTGCAGCTCAGCCAGTCGATCGCGCGCTACACGTGGGATGGTCAGCGCGGAAACGGGATGGTGGAACGGTCGACTCCCCCACGCGACGTGACGCAAGCGAGCGCATGACCTCCCGCCCAGGCTGAACAGTCCTTTCGCTGGATCGCCACCCCTCCGGTGATTACCGAGTGAGAATTGCTATTCTCGATTATCGAAAAAGGACACTATCCTCAAACGCGTGGGGCTGTATCCCACCCGATCTGGTCACCCATCACCACGGAGCCGAGGTTGCCAAACGCATGCCGCTACCGGCCATCGAGCCAACAATCCCTTGCTTAGTCCGTTCCAGCGCCGCGGACTTCGCTGACAAACCCTTTCTTGTCGTCGACGGCGACACACTGACCTACCGAGCTCTCGAACAGAGATCAGCACGCCTGGCGACTGCACTGCTCGTCGAGGGCGTCGGCAAAGGGGACCATGTCGGAATCCTGATGCCTAACAGCATCGACTGGGCGATCGCATGGTTCGCCGCCACCCGCATCGGTGCCGTCGCGGTGCCCATCAACACCTTCTACAAAGCGAACGAACTGGCGTGGACAACCCGACACGCCGATCTGCGCGCCATCCTGACATGGCCGAGCTTTCGCACCAACGACTACCTGGAGCGACTCGAGCACGCGCTCCCCGGACTGGCCGACCAGCACACCCCCGGGCGCATTCTGCTGCGGGCAGCACCATACCTACGCACGATCGCGGTTTGGGGAACCACCGACCGGAGCTGGGCCACATCGATCATCGATGACAGCACCGCCGCGGCCGCCGAGCTGGAGATCGACACAGACCTACTGGTCCAGGCCGAATCCTGCGTCACCCCAGCCGACGATGTCGCCATCATCTATACCTCCGGCAGTACCGGCAACCCGAAAGGGCCGGTACACAGCCATGGTGCCTTTGTCCGCCACACATACAGCCTCACCCATCTCTACATCGTCACCGGTGACGACATCCTGTTCACATCGATGCCGTTCTTCTGGGTGGGCGGACTGATCACCGGGTTGCACGCCGTCATACACCACGGTGCAACGCTGGTCACGCAGGCTGCCTTTGATGCCGCTGAGGCACTTGAACTTATCGAGCGTCATCGCGCCACGATCGCGTTGGGCTGGCCCCAGCAAGGCAAGACGCTGGCCGAACACCCGGATTTCGCTCGTCGCGATCTTTCTTCGATCCGCCGCACGAGTATGCCGGCGATGGTGCCCGAGGACCGCCGCCCCACCGGTTCGGACTCTCTCGGCATGACGGAGGCGTGCGGCAATCATCTCGGTGCCGATCCCTACGTTGAGCAGCCGGAGCACCGTCGCAAGTCCGTCGGTCCGTCACTTGACGGACTGACCCATCGCATTGTCGATCCTGTGACAGGACAGCCGGTTCCGGTCGGTACGCCCGGGGAAATCTGGGTGCGCGGATATTCGCTCATGCAGCGGCTGTATAAGCGCGAACGCGAAGACGTCTTCACCCCCGACGGCTTCTATCGCAGCGGTGACTGCGGCTACGCCGACGCCGATGGGTGGGTCACCTACACCGGACGCCTCGGCGACATGATCAAGACCGGAGGAGGTACGAACGTCACCCCCTCCGAGGTGGAGGCCGCGCTGACCGCTTGTACCGGTGTTCTGGAGGCGTACGTCGTCGGCATATCAGACGGTGACGGCAACACCGTCGTGGGAGCTGCCGTCGTCGGGCGCAACGGCACGTCACTCGACGGTGAGGCGCTGCGCGCCGAAATACGAAAAAACCTGTCGGCGTACAAAATCCCCAAACATATCTGGGTGGCCAACAAGCAGGAACTGCCCTTCACCGACACCGGCAAGCTCCAAAAGAACTTGCTAGCAGAGCAGTTGACCAAGCGTTATGTGCAGCGAAAGGAAGTCAAAAATGACCACACAACCGTTTGAGGTGTGGGACGCAGACAACCACATGTATGAGGCCGTCGATGCCTACACACGGTACCTTCCTGAGAAGTATGCCGAGGCAGTGAAATTCGTTGACGTCAACGGTCGTCAGAAGCTGCAGATTCTAGGCGTTGTCACCGAATGCATTCCCAACCCGACGTACGAAGTGATTCCGACACCCGGCGCATGGGCCGACTACTACCGGGGCGTCAACCCGGAGGGGAAATCCCTTCGTGAGCTCGCCGAGCCGATTCGCTGCCCGGAGGAATTCCGACGCCCGGATTTGCGCCTGGCACTGATGGATCGCCAAGGAGTCGACGGCGCGGTGATGTTCCCGACCACAGCCGGAATGCTCGAAGAGCGCCTGAAGACTGATACCGAGCTCACCCACGCGGTCACGCACGCCTTCAACCGGTGGCTGCTTGAGGACTGGACCTTCAACTATCAGGACCGAATCTTCGCCGTACCCGCCATCTCGCTCAACGACCCACAGGCCGCGGTCGCGGAATTGGAGTGGTGCCTCGAGAACGGAGCCCGCACCGTTTTGATCCGTCCTGCTCCGGTGCCCCGCGCCGACGGAACCTCACGCTCACCGGCACTCCCCGAGTTCGATCCTTTCTGGCGACTCGTTGAGTCCAGCGGCATCTCGGTGCAGATGCACAATTCGGACTCGGGCTACGATCGCTATCTATCCGACTGGGAAGGCGGCGACGAGTTCCAGGGTTTCCAGCTGACGACGTTCCGCGGATTTATTTACGAAGAAAGCCGCCCGATCTTCGACACCCTTGCGGCTTTCATTGCGCACGGCGTCTTCGAGAGGTTCCCCGGGTTGCGGATCGGCGTGGTGGAGAACGGCGGCTCATGGGCACCGCGCCTGCTCGACGCGTTCGATCGCGTGTACCGCAAGAAACCGCGCGCGTTCGCCGAGCATCCGTCCGAGGTGTTCCGCCGCCATGTATGGGTGAACCCCTTCCACGAAGACGATATCGCCGGTCTGATCGACGCTCTGGGCGCTAATCGTGTGATGTTCGGCTCGGATTTTCCTCATCCCGAGGGGCTCGCCGAGCCGATCGACTTCCTTGAGGACTTACAGCACCTTCCAGTTGAGACCACGGCACGGGTGATGGGCGCAAATCTCAAAGAGCTGATCGGCTCGGGATAGCCTGTGGCAATTTGTGATACGCCAAGTCGTCGAAACTTGTAGTGATCCTGCGTTCATTGCGGGTCTAGCTGCCATGACCGACTCCCCCGACCTCAGTTCGATCAATCTTCAGTTGAGCGGCCGCGTCGTTCTGGTGACTGGTGGGGTACGCGGCGTCGGCGCGGGCATCAGCTCGGTCTTTCATGATCAGGGGGCGACTGTGGTGACCTGCGCCCGTCGCGCCATCCACAACCTGCCTTATGAGTTTCACTCGTGCGACGTCCGCGACAACGACGCGGTCGCGACGATGATCGACACGGTAGTCGGTCGCCACGGAGGCATCGACGTCGTCGTGAACAACGCTGGCGGACTGCCGTACATGCCTACAGGTACAGCGATGCCGAGATTCAATCGCAAGACGATCGAATTTAATCTGCTTGGCCCATTGCTGGTTTCGATGTATGCGCGCGGCTTCATGCAGGACCAGAAGCACGGCGGATCGATTATCAACGTCGCAAGTGTTGGCGGTAGACGACCGGCGCCAGGTATCCCGGCCTACAGTGCCGCGAGGGTGGGCTTGGAGACGTTGAGCACGACGTTGGCAGTCGAATGGGGTCCCAAGGTCCGCGTTAATGCCCTGGTGGTGGGGATGGTAGAAGCCGAGCAATCGGAACGGTTCTACGGCGACGCCGAATCAATCGCCGCCATTTCCGCCCACGCCCCGCTGCGACGCCTCGCTCGACCGGTCGATGTCGGTTGGGCTGCAGCCTTTCTAGCCTCAGAAGCTGCTTCCTACATCAGCGGTGCGACGCTGGAAGTACACGGCTGCGACGAGCCGCCTCATTACTTGGCGACAACCGCCGCAACCAACTAAATGAGCGAAGGAATTAGCGTGGCCACCCGAAACCAACCGCCCGATAGCCAAGTCCGCTGGATTGTGACGTGAGGCCCCCACCGCAGTTAACACCGTGGAACCGATGGTTTTGGACATCCGGCCAGGACGGCAAGCTGCGCACCTGGTGCAACACGTGCGTACATCTGCCATTGCCGATTTGCCCGTCGTGCCGCGGGACATCGGCAGAGCCCACGGTGGCTTCGGAAACGGAACGGTGGTGGGCTATACGGTCACCGAGCATCAGCGGCAATTGCCCGAGGGGCGCCCGCACGGGTTCGGCTTTATATACGAAGCCGTCGTGCAGCTACGCCATCAGGCAGGTGATAGCCAAGTCGAGGGCTGGCACACCGCCGTCGTCGGCACGGGCGGGGCGTCGCGTCTGGCGTGCAGCTGTTGCAGCGGCCGACTGAGCGGTACTGAGGCCGCTCAGGAAAGACCGGCTTCCGTTCGCCCGGAAGCACTCGAACAGTTGGCCAACAGATTATCAACGGAGTGAAAGGAATCGGAAAGCGGTGAACATTCCTGACATGCCTGACATGGATGCCCGGGGTCCCTTGTGCCTGGATCCAGCGGCTGCCGTGTGGGCCCTGGCGCGCGAGCTAATCGAACAACAACAAGCAATCGTCCAGCTCGAGCGAATGCTCGCCGCCGTACAGGCCGAGCACGTCGATAGCCCTGAAGAAGTGATCAGCCTCAACTATGACTTCAAAAACATAAGTGACCTGGTCTCCCTCAAATTGCTTTGGTATTCGAAGACTTTGCCCAGCATGGTTGCGAAATTCGCCGTGGCCCTCGAGGCACACGAAACCTTCGGCGACGACGTGGTGACGATCCAGGATCCGATCGAAGTCGCCGTATGGAACAACAAGTACTTCGTCGCAGTCGACGAAATGACGGCCGACTTGCCGCCGAACGCAAGGAAGGCGGATGGCACCTAGCCCTGCTCCGGTCGGTCGCGGTTAGCGGTCCCAGCAACGCTCGTCCGCTCCGCGCCCGTATTCGACGTGCCAGGACCCGGGTGGATGCATTTCGCGGCGCGTAAGAATTCCCAATCCTGTGGCGGCACTGGGGTCGGCTTATAGCAGGTTTGTCTCTAATAGCGTCAGCGGAATGCCGCATAGCGGTTCGAGCTTCACCTCAGTGAGATCCGTCCCGTCGCCGCCAACGTACTGCCGGAAGTCGGCTTTAGTACCGTGGCGCTCAGCGGTGCGCTCCGCGGAATCGGCATCGGGGACGCGGACCACCACGGAGAACAACCCATCGCCACTGCGGGCGAGGAAGTCGGCGGCGGTACCAGGGTCAGACGGCGCAGTCTGAGTCGGCGAGATGAGCTCGAAACCTCGATCCCAGTCCAGCCTGATCTGAAGGTGGAGCTCAGTGTGCTCGAATGCCTGGAACTCGAACCCGAGCGCGGTCAAGAATGCGGCCGCGGTGTCCAACCTTTCAGGAGCAATCACGAAGACGACGTGATGCAGGCCGAGCAATGGACGTGTCATCGTTGGCCTCCGTTGGCAGCTTAAAAGAGCCGGCGTGAGTCTAGCCATGCATGGTACGCATGTTTCCGTTTTCCGGAAATATTGGTTCTCATACGGTACCTTTCGTGCTGATGGATCGGCCGAACCCCATCCTGGCCGGCCCGCGATCTCGGAGCTCACATCCTAAGGAGGTTCGGTGGCACTCGAACAGTTCAAGCTCGACGGTCAGGTCGCGATCGTCACCGGCGCCGGCCGCGGTGTTGGTGAGGGCATCGCAAAGGTCCTTGCGGAAGCCGGCGCGACGGTCGTGGGTACGGCCCGCACGTCCTCCGAAGTGGACCAGACCATCAAGGAGATCACCGAAGCAGGCGGCAAGGGGCTCGCGCTGACCGCCGATGCGCTCGAGCGAGTCGACAGCGAGCGGGTGGTTCGGACTGCGGTAGACGAGTTCGGCCGCATCGACATCCTGGTGAACAACGTGGGTTTCGCCACCTACGGCCCGTTCCTAAGCCTCACTGATGACAACCTGCGCAGCACGTTCGACTACTGCGTCACCTCGGCCTTCATCATGAGCCAGCTCGCCGTCCCGCACATGCTAAAGGTTGGCAGGGGCTCCATCGTCAACATCTCCTCTGGGGCAGGGCGGTTCGGCATCCGCGGACTGTTGCCGTACTCCGTGGCCAAGGGCGGGCTCGAGGCGCTCACTCGCGCGATGGCACAGGAACTCGCGCCCAAGATACGCGTCAACGCCATCGCGCTTGGCGCCTTCATGACGACCGGCCTGCAGTCGAGCTTCGACCTGATGCCCGGCTCCGAGGAGAAGCTAAAGGAACTAACGCCATTGCATCGCATCGGGGACGTCGCAGACCTCGGTCGGCTCACGTTGTATCTGTCCACCCGCGACTGCTATGCCACCAACTCGACGTTCGTCGTCGACGGTGGCCTGCAGGGGCCGAACTCGTCCCTTCCAATCCCCGATCTGTAACGCAGCGAAACCCCATTAAGGAGTAATAGTCATGGACGACAAAGTGTTACGGGTAGCCGTCATCTCCACCGGCGGCGTAGGCAGCCTCGCGATACGCGCCATCAACCGGAGGGCGAACTACGACCTGGTCGGGGTGTGGGTACACAGCGCCGAGAAGACCGGCCGTGACGCCGGCGAACTCGTCGGCTTAGGGTCCATCGGAGTCACGACGACGGCCGACCTAGACGACATCATCTCCCTGAAACCCGACTGCGTCGTCTACACCGCGGCAAGCGACGAGATGGATGCGGCAGCGGTCCGTGACTACGTCCGACTACTCGAGGCAGGCCTGAACGTCGTCACGACGAACACGCCAGGGATGATGTTCCCGGACGGATGGATTCCCGCCCTCGCGGATCAAGTTCGCGGCGCGGCGCTTTCGGGTGGTGCCACGATCTACACTTCAGGCATCGAACCGGGATTCGCGGGTGACCAGTTCGCGGTGCTGCTGACCACGCTCTCGAGCACCATCCGGACGATCCGGGCACAAGAAATCTTCGACTACTCCGCCTATCCGAACACTTTTCTGATGTTCGACGTCATGGGCTTCGGTCACCCTCTTGATTTCACACCGATGCTCGCGTTCGACGGTGCACAACAGGTTGCGTGGGGCCCGCCGATCGGACTCGTTGCGCGTGCCCTCGGTGTCACCCTGGACAATGTCATCGAACGCTACGAGCGGGCTTTAACGCCGCGCGACCTGGAAGTTGCGTGCGGGACCATCCCGGCCGGTACCTGCGGAGCGGTGCGCGCCGAGACCACCGGGGTGGTCAACGGACACCCCGTGATCACAATCGAACACATCAATCGGATGGCTCCCGACCTCGCGCCGGAGTGGGCTTCCGCGGCGCACGGCACGTACCGCATCGTCATCGAAGGTGAGCCCCACATCGAGTGCGACCTTCGCCTCGGCACCGAAGGCACCGCTGCCTCGGCAAACGACAACGCCATGGAGGCCACTGCCATGCGTGTCGTCAACGCGATCCCGTACGTGGTCGACGCCGCTCCGGGTATCGCGACATCACTGGACTTGCCCATTACTGCGCCGCGCGACGCCGTGGTATCCAATTAGACGAACATGGGACCCCGAGGCGCCGCCCCTCGACCGTCGACTCGTCCACTGGATAGCCATTCTTCACAATCTGGACATTGGGAGCATGCCGCAGAATTCGCTCCTTGGTTGCCTCAAGCCGCTGGTGGGATCTGCTGATGAGAAACAGCTCGGCTCCATCGGCGGTCAGCGATCCCAGCCGTCGCTCCAAGCGATGAAGGCGCTCTGACAGTCGAGTGCTCCCACGTTGGTTACCTTCCAAGTCAATTGATGAAAAGGCCGACGTTAGCCATTGATAATGATCGTTACCGAAAACTAGCAACGGGGTTCTCAGTCCACGTGGTGTGCGGTAACGTACGCGTGTGTCAGACATGAGTGGCAAGGTAGCTCTTATCACCGGAGCCGCACGGGGGCAAGGCCGTGCGCACGCGGCAAGACTCAGCGCCGACGGCGCCGACATCATCATCGTCGACATCGCCGGGCCACTCCCGCCGAGCGTGCCCTACGACTCAGCCACCCCCGAGGACTTGGCGGAGACGGCAGCTTTGGTGACCGCCAACGGTCAACGAGTGGTCACCGCGATCGTAGACACCCGCGACTACGGTGGATTGTGCGCGGCCGTGGACAAGGGAGTCGCCGAACTAGATCGGCTCGACGTGATCGTCGCGAATGCGGGCGTCTGCTGCCCTGCGCCCTGGGATCAGGTCTCTCCGGACGACTTTCGCGATACGATCGATATCAACCTGGTCGGCACGTGGAACACCGTCATGGCCGGCGCCAAGCACGTGATCGCTGGCGGACGCGGCGGGTCGATCATCCTCATCGGATCTGCAGCCGGGGTGACGATGGAGCCCTTCATGATCGCCTACACCGCGAGCAAGCATGCCGTGACCGGACTCGCCCGCTCGTTCGCTGCGGAACTTGGCAAGCACGACATCCGAGTGAACAGCCTTCATCCTGGCTCTGTAGCAACGCCGATGGGCTCGGGACGGATGCTAGAGGCAATGGCCGAATCGGCAGAATCGAACCCGCAGCTACGGCACGGCTATACCAAACAGCTCATCCCCAATGCCATCACAATGCCCGAGGATATCGCCAACGCGGTGGCATGGTTGGCATCTGATGAGTCCAGATACGTCACAGGCGCGGCGATTCCAGTCGATGTCGGAGTGACGCAGGGCTGACACTCAAGGCGCACTGAGGAGGCCGCGGGGGACCGTGAGTGCCAGGTCGCTGTAAGTGGCAATGTCGGGCTTGGCGGCCACGACGGCCGGGATGGACTCGCGGCGTGATACCGCGATTTCGGCCAACAGAGCAGACCTATCAGGCGGCATTGATCGACCACGCCGAACGCACGGCGCATTCCGCCTTCAACGCACACGCATCCACGCCAAGGTCCCGGGCTGGTCCCTCGGGTCAACGACATCCCTGCTAGGACTCGGAACTGATCTGATCTTCACTCCGCCCGCCGGGGTCCAACGCGCTGAAGTCGAAGGACCGTGCCGCAAGAGCGGTGTCCAGATTCTCGACTATCGTCGCGACCTTGCCGTCAATTACTTCGCAGAAGATCGCGTACATGTTCTCGTAGTTGGCTACACGATTCGTCGGGGCTCGACGAATCATCAGGACAGCCACCCAATCGCCATCCGCCAGGATCGCGATGACTTGTGTAGTTGCGGCCTCCGGCTGCGGATAGAGCACACGGCCGGCAGCAAGATTGGAGTGAATTGCTTCCTTGCCAACCTGGCGGTTCATGCCCACCCAATACACGGGCTCGTCGGCGAGGAACGGCTCGTACGCATCCCTCTCAAACGTACCCATGGCGGCCATGCATTCCATAACAAGACTCTTGTTTTCGTCGCCTGAATTCATGCCAAATATCCTATCTATTAAGGCTTCTCCGCTATCTCGCCAAGCGGGACCATCTCACTCGATACGCCAACGGGCCACACGGCGCCCGCGATCCTCTTTCCGGGGAGGTAGCGACTGCCGAAATGTCGCGTCGTCCGGAAGTGTCGGAACCCTCACGGCTCCGGATACGTCGCAGCAGCGTCGGCGCTTTCGAATTCAATGGGGAGGTCTATCGGCCCCGACAAGCCCAGGAGCGGCTTCCACGGTGCGGGTCCGGACAGTCGAGCATTCGGGAGGCGCTGCGCCAGGATCGTGAGCGCCTCGGCGAGCTCGAGCCGCGCGAGGTTTGCACCCAGACAGTAGTGGACGCCGCCGCCGAAGGTCAGAATTGCCGGTGCGTCGTTGCGTCGGATATCGAACCGCTCGGCATCCTCGTAGACATCTGGATCTCGGTTGGCCGCAAAGGTATTTACCTGAATGATAGTTCCCGAGGGAAAGACGTAGCCGCCGAACTCAACGTCTTCTTCGGCCATTCTGGGCGTGCCGCAGACCGCTGGCGAGTGACGCATACTCTCTTCGACGGCGTGCATGGCCCGCTCGGGATGGTCGTGCAGTAACGCCCACTGCTCCTGATGTTCGCAAAGAACCTGCACCGATGCCGCCAGCTGGTTGCGGGTGGTGTCTGTGCCGGCCATCAAGAGGCTCGCCGCCAAGGTCTGAAGCTCTACCGAACTGAGCCGATCGCCATTGTCCTCAGCCCGGATGAGATCCGAGACCAGATCCTCGGTCAGGTCGTGGCGACGTCGGTCGATCATTGCGTCGATGTAGTCGTCTAGTTCGCCCCACGCCCGCATGACGATGGGCTCGGCCTCGGCGAGATCGACCGTGAAGGTGAATGCCTTGGAGACGTCACCCGTCCAGGCGGAGAAGAGTTTCCAGTCCTCGCGGGGAGCGCCCAGCAGAGCGCAGATGACTGCGATTGGATACGGCATTGCGATGTCTGGGACTACGTCGCACTGGCCCGCTTCGGACACCCGATCGATGAGGCTGTTGACGACCCCGTGGATGGTGTCGTGCAGTCGGGCCGTTGCCTTTGGCGTAAACGCCTTCGACACCAGCTTGCGAAGTCGTTGGTGCTCAGCGCCTTCCAAGCATAACAGCGTCTCCATCACCTTGTCGTACAACGCACCTGAGGTGATGCCCTGAGCCGCCAGATTGATGCCCGGTGGTATGACGAACCGGGTGTCACGAAGGACTGAGCGCGCGAACTCGTAGGCGAGCACTTCCGGACCCACCGGCCCGATCGCGACCGGAGCCTGGCGCTGCGCGCGCTCGAATTCGGGCCAGGCATCGGCAGGTGTGGCCGTGAGCTCGTAATTGAGTACCGGAAGATCTGCTTCGAAGACGGTGGGGACGGTCTGGTTTATGGACATGCTGGGCTCTTCTCCGACGGACGCGACAGCATTGACACTGATCGAGGCTTTGACGCGGTTCGAGGAGCGTATGACATGCTCACGACTACGTCAACGAATGTCTTGATGATTGGCGACCATGTGGGTGCCGCCGCCTGACCGTAGATTCACCGAAGTACGTTTATAGCCAACCCTTTACCCAGGGGCAGCAAACGTGCGTGCCACCGGAAATAGATATTCTCTTCTGGAGACTTCTGGCCGCGGCCGGGGTTAGCTGGTGCATCGGGACCACGATAGGAGAAAGTTCCAGGCAGGCGTGGATGGCGCTTCGCTCCGGGGATCCGACTGACCGTGGTTGGGGTGCCCAAGATTGCGATTACTGGAAATACAATCCAGCACCAATCCGGCATAGTTCCGCCAGCTCTGTTGACAGCCGGAGAGGCGGTCTGCGATCCTGGGGCGCAGCGAGACGCTCTATTCTCATATCTGAGAGGGATTACTTGCGCATTCGCGTCGCATCGCAGGGCCGCCCATCCAATCGATCAACTTCGATAGCGAGACCGGTGTGACAGACGAACGTGTACTTGCCGGCAAGGTCGCGATCATTACGGGCGCACGCAGGGGCATAGGCGCGGCTGAAGCGCATGCCCTCGCCGCGGCCGGGTCAGTGGTCGTGATTTGCGATGTGGTGTATGAGGATTTGCTTCCCGTCAAGGCCGGTATCGAAGACGGTGGCGGCACCTGCATGGCCGTGAAGTGCGATGTGAGCGACAAGGCGCAAGTCGTGCAAGTGGTCGACGAAACCATAAGTACCTACGGCAGAGTTGACGTTCTTATAAACAACGCTCAGGGCGCCATGGACCCCACACCCTGGGTGGATATTTCCGACGACATGGTGATGACATCGTTGATGACCGGCCCGGTGGCCAGCTACTGGTTCATGCAAGCGTGTCTTCCGCACATGAAGAGCCAGGGGCGAGGCCGGATCATCAACACGTCGTCGGCCGCGTCGCGCGGCGGCATTGCTAACCTCGGCCACTACGCAATGGCGAAGGGTGCGATCGCATCCCTGACCTATGCGGCGGCGGCCGATTGGGGTGAATTCGGGATCACCGCGAATGTACTCTTCCCTGGGATCGAAACCGAGTCCTTGACGCAATATCTAGCGGACAAGCCAGAGCTGCGCGCTCATTTCGAAGCGAGTATTCCGCTTAAGCGTTTTGGGAATCCATCGACCGATCTAGCGCCCGTCGTCGTCTTCATCGCCAGCGACGCTTCTCAGTACCTGACCGGTCACCCATTCTTCATCGACGGTGGTGTTGCGCATGCTCCTCGTTGACGGACGCTCACTTCGTCGAGTCCCGCGCGGATAGCGGCAGGCCGGGGTTCTGTCCGAACCCCGCTGGTTTCCCACCGCGTGCCGACTGGGCCGCCTTGGCACTCGGCATCAAGGTAAGGGGACTCGGCGTTAAGCAGTACCTCCACCGTGGCTGGATCAACCATTGTGGTGGCATCGACGTTCGGACTCCTGCGTCGGATCAACCCGCGATTTTGATTAGCCGCGGCATACTCAGATCCGATTCATGGGGTTTCGAAGCTGTCCTGAGCTGGGCGTATGTATATCCGGTCGGCTGGTGATCCGCCATTTCCGTGGAGCATCTTCACTATCCATGAAATGTCGACCCTGGATTCGGCTTGCTCAAGCGGGATTTGGCTCAGATTTTTTCGCGAAACCAGTTCTCGCGGCGCGCGACCAAAGCCACAGGTTCAAGTGGCGACAACATCCGGTCCTCAATGTTTTCCACTGCGCGTTGCACCAGATCACCGGGCCAATCGTGGGGTTGTCGTAGTACCTTCTCGGCGAGGGCTGGACTGAGGGCTCCTACCTTGGTGTCGCTGGCCCACCCTCCTAACGGGAGTACGGTGCGGAGACCCTTGAATCGATCGAACTTGATCACCCTCCCTCTAGCAGAGATTCTGGCCACGTCCCGTAGGTCGCCGACTTCAGCCTCCATGAGTTTGTCAAGCGAGTCGGAGATCCGTTTGTCAATCCAAGTGACGCTGGCTTCGGTTGCTATTGCGCGCAACATCCAAAGCGCCTTCGGAGACAAGCTGATGCGCTGCAATCGCAATGCGTCTTGCAATACCAATTCGCCACTCAGTGTAGTCGTTCGGTAGCGATAGATCGCATCCCTCAGTGCGACAAAGTGTTTAGCTGCTAGCTTCTCTACGGCAGTGTCCAATTGCTCAGCAAGTTCAATAACGACATTCGAGGTTGCACGTGTCAGCAGCGAGAATAGCCAGCGTCGAATCTCGACGTCTGTTTGAGCGTCGTTGATCTCGCCGCGCCACCATGTAGCATCTTTGCGATGTTCTCGCACCTTCGTCTCGGTTAGCAGAACTGCATGCAGCTCCGGATATCTGGCCCGAGTGATCGATGAAATCTCGCCGAGGTCGATTGCATCCGGCAGCGCAGCGACCGCTTGGCGGAGCACCCATCCGTCGCCCCAAACCTCGGCAACCCTCGACAGACGATGCTGCCAATCGGTCGTGGATGCACCTGCCGAAGGACGGGCTTGTAGTTCTGCTGCGGAGCCGACGACAGCAGACAGCACGGTGGCTTGACTCTTGCCCCGCAACCTTGTACGCGAGAACGTACCTGAGGTTTCTGCGATCGGCCTGGCCGTACGTGTCATTGCCGCCGCCGCGCCATTCAGCATTCGTGCGATCGATGAGGAAGGAGCTAAGGCACGAACTGTTTCGACAGCGCCAGCGTTGATTTCAGCTTCGACGACGCCTAGGACACCGTCACTATATCCGTTGTATCCGCCAGCATCTAGAAGCTTTGCGGCCCAATCCGAGTCGGATGCGTACTGTTGGACAAGTAGAGCTAACTGCTCCTCGTCCTGTCGACTGATGTCGCCGAGAACTCCAAGACCGCTTGCTGTTTCGAACCATTGAGAGGTTCCGTCGAGGCGAGCCCACCACCAATCTGCAATGCCATCAGCCTCAGTGGCGTGGCGGCGCAAGCTAGTTGTCAACGCTACCCGCTCGGCGTTACCCGGATAACGCTCCAGCCGTGCCTTGAGGTGTCGCACCGCTTGAAGTCGACCTGCACGATCACTAAATTCGAGCGCCTCGCCCGCGACATCCAACAGCCCATCTTCGGCCAGCACAACGCCTGAACCGTCGAGAATGAAGTCCACGACTTCCTGAAGGGGTCCATCCTTCTGTCCTTCGAAGGTTCGATCATTCAGGAATAGTGTCGCGGTCGACCGAAGCATGGGGTGCAGCCCGAATAATCCTTCCGAGCTGATGTCTTGAAGCACCGGACGCATGCCGCGGACCTCGCCCTTGGAGTACTTGCCCACAAAGAATCTGCAGACGTTTGACCAGTAAGGTCTCTTCAGGAGGGCTATCAGACAGTCGTCTCGAGAATCACGGGCGGCCTCGTCGAATATGTAGACGGCTGCGAAGTATTCCCGTAGCGATTGGACGTCGAACTGAAATTCTCCGGATCCGGGGTTTCGTTCCACGAGGCAGAGGACGCGAGTGGTGAACGCGGAGAACAAATTATCTGCGAGCGCCTGTCCGTCCTCTCTGCCTTGCAGATGTTCTCGCAACACGGTTTTGAGGTCGCTTCGTCGAATGGACCCCGAACCCTCACCTTCTTCTGCTTGGGTGTGAATGAACCAGCCGATGTAGGCGTGGATGTCCTCAATTACCTGACGCTCCTCGGCAAGCAGTGGCTCTTTGTCTTCGCTCTGCTCTCGATCCAGGAAGGTCTTGAAGTACTCGCTGTATAGCTCGGTGCGCCGCTGCGGGAGTAGCTGACGTCGATGCAGTAGGTGGAGCAGAATGGCGAGCTGCATTGGGTACGAAGCGAGTGCGCGAATGTGCGGCACGTTTTGGTTCTCCACGAACGTTCGTTGCAGCTTTTCGGTCGTCTGCTCGGATAACTTGGCCACCAGAGCCCAGCGTTGAAGGTACTGCAGCCGCAAGCCAAAGGTGAGGCGCCGCAGATTCAGCTTGGGAAACTTGTCGGAAGACCAAAGCGCTGAGGTGGCTCCCCCTGGGCGGGTGGCGACCAGCACAACAAGGTCGACTGCGTCAACGTTCAGGCGAATTTGGGTGTCGACGATCTGAGTGCTTACCTCTTCACGGAATCTGAGGTTGGCGACTTCGTCGAGACCATCGAACGCGAGTAGTGTTGGGCTGGTTGAAACAAGCAGGCCGAGATCCTCCACCGTAAAGGTTCGGCCGCCGCTGATCCGGCCGATCTCCCCGGCGATATATTCCTCAATCGTTTTCCAAGTGGACCTCTTGGGCGTACGAGACTTCTCGCGGGTCACTTTATTTTCCGTGGCGGTGCGCTGGGCGTTGTTGGCCCACTTCGCGTATTCACGCAGATCCAAACGGATGGGAACGCGGTCCACGGCCGTAAGGTCGCGTAGTTTCTGAGCTTGGCCTGTATATTTATCGTTGCCGAGCATCCGAGCACGGTAGAACTGACAGACGTACTGGAGCAGGGTCGACTTGCCTTGGCCCGGCCCCCCGACCAGCAGGGCGTTGCTCCTCCAATCCGGGTGCAGTAGGGCCTGCGCAGCGCCCGTAACAACGTAGCCGTCTGCAGACTCATCCGATGAAACGTCGCCGGGCGCCTCCTGCGCAATGCGCTGCATGAGCTCAGCGATGCTAGCGTCAGGACGACACGCGAACGGCACGTCCACGAACATTGAATCGACACTGGGGCCGTAAAGATCGACCTGCTCAAAGAACACCTGATCTTCACGCTCGTAACGCTGCGCTACATATTTCTGGATGGTGGTATCAAGCGAGTTTCGGCGCTTCGCCTTTTTCTCGTGCGTCTCACGCATCGAAATTAGATCTGCAGCTGTATAGGCTGCGCCATTGTTGGCGTCGATGATCTCGTGGTGAGTTGGGCAAAGCAAGATGAGGTTTTCGTAAGAATGCAATTTTGAGTTTGGATAATCCGGGTCATACCGAGGTCCGTTAGTTTTGTATGAGCGAATGTGCGCCTGTTCCCCGATGGGGTTGATGAGCGTTTCGCCGGTGGTTGTATCCTCAGCATCTTCGGTCAGTGACTGTCGGCACGCGGGAAAGGCGCACTGGTTGAGCGCGCGAGACCAGAGCACTTTGACGACGGGCATAGAGACGCTCAAATTGCCCCGATCTTCCTATCGAGATCCGCGTTGAGGCGGCCAGCCTATCCGATCTTCAGAAAGTCCCCTGCGATCGGGTCGGTTCTGCCTCCGGAACAGGCACCGCGTTTAAGGTTCGCGAACATCTTAAAGTCGCTGATAATAGCCAACCCGCCTCGCCGACGGACTGAAACCGGCCGTGCGCGGGCGCACCCCACACCTGGCGGGGCGCGGAAGGCCATCGGCACAGGCGGCACCGCTACAGGTGATTCCAACGCAGTGTCTAGGCCATCTGCGGTGTCAAACGTTGTCGTCTTCCTTCTCGATCCGCTGCAACAGAATCGGAATATCTTGCGAAATGCTTGCGGCCAGATCGTGAGCGTCGTCTGTGCTTAAATGTCTTTGGAGTATGCGGAGTATCGGCCAGGAATATTCGACGTAGTACCACTCGAACAGCGGGAGTTCCGACTCTGATTCGACCTGTGTCCAGACCTCCTTGATGCCATCCCAGTCTTTTCGCAGAAAATGAATTAGCAATCGAGCGGCCCGTAACTCTGCGCGAGGTTCGTGCGCGTAAGGGTCATCCACGTCGAGTTTGTCAATCATTGCTGAGACTCCTTTGGTTTCGTAGGTAGCGCTCTACTTCGTGTTGTTACGTTCCGCTGCGGTCCGCATGAATCGGGCGAGGCTGCAAATGCGTTGCCGGCCGGGTTGGGGGGTGATCAAGGGCGGCCGTTGCGAATTCTTCGAGCAGATGCGCCATTCGGTCTTGCAAAGCCTGGCATGTTTTCGGGGCTGTCGACGACTTCGTACACCAACCCGCCGGGCCATGGCAGTACTGCTAGACCAGGGCGGTTGGAAGTCTGGGCGAACCGTCACCAGCCTTCGTAGCTGGGTCGGCCGGTGGTTCGCGGCTCGAGTGGGGTCTCTTCGACACGCGGCTCGAATAGGGCCTTTTCGTTGCGCAGCGCGACGAGCGAGATTGCCGTCCAAAGCAAGCAGGCTTCGTTCAGATCCAGCGGGTAAACGGCGACCGGCTCGATCATGTCGTCTTCGTCGGGTTCCGCGTCGACGTCGAAGCCGCTGATCAGGCGTCCGCCGACGACGTCGTAGACGCTGATCAGCACACCGTCCGGTTCACCTTCGGTCGATACAAAACTAATCTTCCACAACAAATTTGAGGTCTGCAGGCGCAAGACGTTGATCTTGGTGCGATCGGTGTCATTCATCGGCGGGGCTTCCTTTCTGGGTTGAACGGCTCTCTTGGTTGATTGCTTCCGGGGTTGGTCGCGGCCCGGTCCACACGAAGACGACGGGTCGCCAGTGCGGTTTCTTATAGCCACCCGTGGGTGGTGGGGCCGTTAGCGGTAGCCGCAGCATGGACCAATCAGCTGGGGAGCTCAGAAAGTCCGCAGGCGCCAGCTCGATGTGTTCGTGACCTAGCAGCGCGTCGATGACGGAGAAATACTGGTCACTCATCCCTGCCCACAGCAACGGCTTTGGGCAGGGTGTGGGTTCAAGGGAGGTGTCTCCGGCCGCCGGCGCACCGCACGGCTCCAGGACGCGAGCAAACTCGGGGAAGCTGCCACGGTTGCACAGCCTCATCTGGTCGATACGTGCGGCGGTCGCCGCGGGCAGGTCGACGTCGAGGTCCGGTGCCGAACCTTCGGTGCGGGTTGTGGTCGTCATCGCTGGGTTCCCTTTCAGTGGGGCTTTACGCGTCGTCACCGCAAGCGGTGAGCCGGTCATGCGGTGACCTCACGGCGGTCGAGGTACGTGCGGCGCAGTAGCTCGACCCCTGAGATCGGTACGAACTCATCGAGCGAGAAGCCTGCCGCGACATGATCAGCAGCGTCCTTACCTGCCGCCGCCTCCACAACCCGGATACTGGAAGGAGCATCAAGGCAACGGATGACGTCGACAGCGTGCCGGGTGCCGGGAACGTCTTTGTCGGCGACGACGACCACATTTTTGCCGTTGCACGGCGACCAGTCCGCTAGGTGCGCCTTACCGGCTCCCATCGCTGAGCAGACGGCGGCACCGCCGACAGCTTGGATGACCAATGCGTCTTTTTCGCCCTCGACCACGAACACGGTGTCGGCGTCGGCAATGCGATCGGCGCCGAATAAGGCCCGGCCGGACCTGTTGCCGCCCTGCGAGAAGTCCTTACCCGGCTTGCGGTACACCTTGCGGCCGTCCGGGTACCGGTAGGTGTTGCGGTCGGCGTAGGCGGCGCGCATCCGCGGCGCATCGAACAGGTCCCGCACTTTCAACCCGACCCGGTCGAGGACGTCGAGGTCGTCGCAGCCGGCGTGGCATTTGACTTTGATCCCTGTTCCGTCGGTCCGCGGGTAGAGCGATAACGACGGCTTGTGGTCGTCGTGAGCCGGGCACAGGGCCACCGCCTTGCCGTCGCCGACGGCACGGACGACGACGCCGTGCTCACGCAGCGCGTCACAGACCCGCTCAAACGCGGTCATCGGCCCCGAACCTCGGCCATCGACGTGGGCCACACAGTCACGACGGGTGGCTCCTGGGGCACTCTGAATCCCTTGAACCCAAGCTTGCCCGACACCTGGACAAGGCGCCTAGGGGCGAGCCGGCATTCGAGGCACCAACCGGACCTCAGCGATGCACGGCGACGCAGCCGCGCTCCACACCCGCACCGATTCGTGACGGTGGGCGAGCCGAGAAACGCGGCACAGAATCGGCACACGAACTTCGGCCGACACTGGCATGCCGCGAGTACGTAGGGCACTGACAGAGCGCCACCGCTGATCACTGCAGAGGCCCGTAGTCGTCGATCGGGTTACCGTCGGAATCGGTCGTCGGCTCGGCCAGATCCGGCTCGTCACACTCGTCGTCTCGTTCGCCAGCCCCTTCATCCAGAACGCCGTTCGACCGGCGTTCGGACGGCGTTCGGACGGCATCCGAAGGGTCTTCGAACGGCATTCCAACGGTCTTTGAACGGTATTCGAACGCCTGCGTTGTAGCTGTAGATGAGGGAGCAGGTGCCTCAACACTAAACTTGCTCATGGGAAGACCGGCGGCCAGTTCATCAATGAGTTCTTGTTCGCGTTGGCCGAAAGGGCGATCCAGCTTCAGAATCTCATCAAGCAGAGTTGCCCGCAGAGCGCCCGACTGAGCCAGCAGAGCGCGGTTGAGCGCGCCCTTAAAGATGTTGTCGCCGGCTTCGTCGTCCGCGATGTATCGGCGGATGAGTCCTTCCTCCGTGCGGTAGTCGAGCACGATCCAGTCGGCGTGCTCAAGCACCTTGGCGGCGGCAGTGACGCGTTCTGCGGTCAAGTCGCTGGCCGCCTTCGCCCATTTCGTGAACTGGACGGGGAAGACGCCGGCCGTGTCCGTCGTCGGCTGGGTCACCAGGTAGACGTAAAGGTGCTGCGCGTCTCCGGTCAGCCCCACCCATGAGGGGTCGGCCCAGACGGATTTTTTAAGTTTCCCGTATGCGCGCATCAGGGCCCCTCGCGCCCCTTGACGCTCATCGCAGAACCACCCACGGCCGGGTTGCCCGCCAGGACCGCAGGGTCCGGATCTCGCGGGCGATCGCAGCCCAGTCGGCGGCGGCTGCAATGGCTTTCGTCTCGACGGTACTCAAAGCGGCTCTCCTCGTATGCTGGCGAGCCGGTCAGCGCAGTCAATGATCGGGTTCACCGCTGCCTGCGTCACCCGCACCAGATCGGTCTCGGGGCAATCGTCTGCCGCCGCCAACAGTTGGTGGCCTTGGTGGCCGGCGCTTTTGACCCGCCGGCGCAGCGACCCAGCCACCACTGCGGCTGCGTACTCGTGCACCGCGAATGGTTCGGCTCCGCTGGTGGTGGCGTTGATTAGCGCGTTCCACTGCAACTGCGACAGCACCCCAGCCTTCTGCCATTCATCCAAGGCGAGCGCGGGAGTGCTGATGACTTTGCCGCGGCGCCGGATCGCGCATAGCAGATCCGCTAGGGCAGGACTGTCGATGTCGTCGTCAGCCACCAGGGCCAGCACCTCGGTACGGGCGCCCCACAGCAATGAACCCACGAAGTACACGTCGGCAGCTAGAACGGTGACGCGCTGTCGGCCCGGGTTGTTAGCCTTCTCGGAGTAGTTCGACGGCTCGGAGTCTTGAGCGGACCGGTCCCCACCGGGCCGTTCGCTTTGGTTCACCCTCCCGACCCCCTACGCGTGCGGTGCGATTGGCGTCGCTTCGGTTTCTGGCAGACCTTGAAGAATTGACCTTTGCCGGCACGCACTAATGCCGAGGTGCCCAGCGGCCGTGAAGGTTTCGTCGGGGCAGCCAGATCATCCGCCCGATTCGGGGATGCCGCCACTGCGGGCGGCGGATTCTTCATTGACATGTCGTCTCGTCGGCTTCCTGGCGTGGCCAATGTGTGGTGAACGTGGAATCTTTCGCGGCAAGTGTTTGACGTCAGTCAACAACGGCGGGCAGCAGCGCAGCCTCAACATCGCTGCGGCGCAACCGAACAACTCGACCCATTTTGTAGGCGCGCAGTTTCTTGTCGCTGATCTGTTTCCAGACGTGAGAGCGACTCACTCTCATCTCTTCCGCCACGTCGGCAACGCTCATGCTCGGTAAGTCTTTGTCAGTTGGCACGACGCCTCCTAGGTCAACGCTGGCCCTTGGTGGACCAGTACGGACCCCGAACGTACGTCAGAGGTTAGCTGTGAACAACAGCCTTCGTACGTGTGCCGCCGTGCCATCCGCAGGCGTGCAACACCTAAAGCATTGTCACACAACGCATATCACCGCAGAGTCGTGACACTACAGGTGCCCTGAAGTGCGAGCCTATTGCGCCTCGTCCTAGTTAGCTCATGTCCGTGTCACTGCTCGCGACGCACAGAGTGACACGGCGAATGTGAGGTAAATCACACCTCTAGTGGCTTTGGGGCGGCGCTGTCCGAGTCCGGGGTGCCGGTGACGAGCTTCGACAACGCCGCCGCGATCCGCTTATCCGCGCCCTGCGCGGCGTGCTGGTAGCGCAACGCGGCCGCCGGAGTCGAATGCCCTAGGCGCGCCATCAGATCCGCCAACGTCGCGCCGGTCGCCGCGGCCAGTACGGCCCCACTATGGCGCAAATCATGAAATCTCAAATCCGAGCGTCCCGCAACGTCACGCGCTTTGTAGTACCTGCGGTACAGGGTGGACGGCTGTAAGTGCTTGTCCACGCTGCCCACCGCCGGGAACAACAACGCGTTGGGGCCGGGCTCGGTGTGATCAACGAGGTGACCCTTGATCGCCGGCAAAAGGCCCGGCGGAATGTGGACGTCCCGCACGCCGGCCTCACTCTTGGGGTCATCCACGGTGAATTCCCCTTTAGTCCGCACCACTGCCCGTCGGATCCGGATCACCCCGTCCTCAAGGTCAACGTCTCTTCGCCGCAACTCGGTGAGTTCACCGAATCGCATCGCGCACCAACTCGCGAGCAGCAGCATCGCCCGATACCGGGGTGGGTCCATCGCGTCCACCAGTTTGGCCAACTCGTCGATCGTGGCCGGGCGGATCACAACCTTGCGTTTAGTGCTGCCCGCACCGCGGATCACGCAGGGATTGGCGGGAATCTTCCGGTCGGCGGCAGCGGTCCCCATGATGGTGCGCAGCAGCCCGTAGGTGTGCGCCCGCAACGTCGGGGTGTCCTTATCCAGCTTTGCGTACCAAGCCCTCACGTCGTCGGCGGTGATCGACTTCAGCGGCAGCCCGCCGATCGGTTTTCCGATGATGTGCGCGTCCAACAGCTTGCGATAGTGCGCGTGGGTGCGGGGTTTGAGGTCGCGCTGCTCGAGCCAGGTGTTGGCGTAGCTGGTCAACGTCAGCAACTTGGTACCCGGCGCAGCCGGTGTTGCCTCATCCTCCGGCGGGAGCCATTTCCCCCGAATGATGTCGGCCTGCACCGTGGACAACCACTGCCGCGCCGCCGTCTTTGTGGTGAACGTCGTCGGGGCCTTATACCGGCGGCCGGTTTTGCCGTCCGGCCCGTAGTGCATTGCCCGCCAGCGCCCCGACGGTAGTTGCGAGACAGTGCCGAACGCGCCTTTGTCTTGGGCTCTGCGGCCCTTTCCTCGCGTCATCTGAGCACCCCATTCCTGTCAAGCCGTGAACTCCCCGTGAACTCCACAGCGTAATACAGCAACGACAGGATGATCTGGAACGGTCTAGAATGGACGGTAGGTTAGACGGCTTAAACGCAGCTAGAGTTGTTATTTGCGCTGGTAGCCCATGCAATCCAGCAAATTGATAGTCACTGGTTCAATCCCAGTATCGCGCACCAGGCTTCACGCAGGTCAGAGGCTATTTTTAGACCGACGACCGGGCCGCGTGCCCAATATATGCCCAACGACGTAGAGCGCTCGGATCGCGATTCGCGACACCGAGGAGGTTTGCTGCGCCCGCCTACACCGTTCCTGATTCGTTTCGCACTATCCGCCGTTGCCGCCGGTGCCGAGAATGACTGTGGCGCTGCCAAACAAGATGGCGGCAGTGCCGCTGCCACCACCGCCACCGATGCCGCCGAGGCTCTGGAACAAGCTATAGCCGAGGGAAAGACCGGGGTTGAGGCTGAGCAGCTGGGGGAGGCCGCCGGGATCACCGGGGGCGCCCCCAGTACCGGCCGGAATGTTGCCGCCGACGGAGCCGCCGGCCCCACCCGTGCCGCCAGTGCCGCCAGTGATACCGCCGCCACCTCCGCCGCCGCCGCTAACAGCGACGATGGTGTTGGCCAGGGTGCCCGAAACGTTGCCGCCACTACCACCACCACCACCAGCGAAGCCACCGGCGCCGTTAGTTCCGCTGTGAGTGACGATTCCGAAGCTGACGACGCCGCCTCCGCCGCCGCCACCACCGGTACCGCCAGCGGTACCAGCGGGGCCGCCACCTTGACCGCCGCCGCCGCCGCCGGCAACAGCGCCGGCGAAGTTGGTGACGACAACCGAACCGCCGGCACCGCCGGTGCCGCCGATGCCGCCGGCGCCGCCGCCGATGCTGGTGCCGCCGGTGCCGCCGCTGCCACCACCACCGCCGCCGAGGGCGTCAGTGTTGCCGAGGGTGCCCAAGAGGGTGCAGTTGCCCCCGTTGCCGCCGTTGCCGCCGTTGCCGCCAATGGTGCCGTTACCGCCAGCGCCGCCGTTACCGCCGGTGCCGGAATTGTTGGCGGCCATGTTGACGACGGTGTTGAGGCCGCCGCCGTCGCCACCCGTGCCGCCGCCGCCGCCGTTGCCGTTGGCGCCGGCATGGCCACCCAACATTGCCGACAATCCCTCGGCGTGGCCACCAGCCCCGCCGTTGCCGCCGCCGCCGCCGTTGCCGCCGTTGGTGCCGCCGCCCTGGCCGGTGCCGCCGGCACCCACCCCGCCGATGCCACCGACCCCGCCGTTGCCGCCGACCCCGCCGTTGCCATAAAGCAGCCCGCCGTTGCCACCAGCCCCGCCGAGGCCGCCGTTACCGCCCAAGCCGCCGGCAGTGGTAAGGGATGCCGAACCCGCGGTTCCGGTGATACCCGTCCCACCGGTACCACCTTTGCCGCCGTTGCCGAATAAAAACGCCGACCCGCCGGCGCCCCCGGCCTGGCCCACGCCCCCTGAGCCGCCATCACCGCCGTTGCCGAACAACCAACCCCCATTACCGCCGGCCTGACCCGTTCCCGCCGCCCCGTTGTATCCATTACCGAACAGCGGGCGCCCCGTCAGAGTTCGCCATGGCGACGAGACGAGCTGCCCCAACGTCGTATCCTGCAACGAGGCGGCGCTGGTTGCCTCTGCCGTCGTATACACGCCCGCGGCCCCATTCAACGCCTGCACAAACTGGGCGTGAAACCCCGCCGCCTCCGCGCTGAGCTGCTGAAATGCCTGACCGTGACTCGAAAACAGCGTTGCGATCGCCGCCGACACCTCATCCTCAGCCGCCGCCAGCACCGATGTCGTCGGGGTTGCCGCGGCCGCGTTTGCCGCGCTCAGCGTCGAACCGATATTCCGCAAATCCGATGCTGCTGTCGTGATCAGTTCTGGGGCTGCGATCACACTCGACATTGCTGTCCTCCAAGCGACGTCAACGACCCCCGGGCTCGCAGACGATATCGCAGCACGACAACTACGAACATGAGTAATCCACTACCTGTCTTCGACTTTGGGGGAAATGGAGCTGAACCCAAATGCGCGTTAATTAACGCATCAGCCAATTCATGTGCACTCTTGGCGATCTATGTCGTGGTATCCGATCCGAAGCGTGTCGAGGCGATCGACCGGCTCGATCCCGGAATCTGACAGGGGTGCGATCTACAATCCGACCCCTGGTGCGCGCGACATCGACGTGTGCCGCCGCGCCGACGAGCAGCACGCCTGGGCCAAAGCTGGCGACGAGCGAGGGGTGCACGGCGACTATCCGCCAGCGATGTAGTTGGGATCTCGACGCGCTGACAACCCCCTAGCGGCTACAGGGAGGGCCACCAGAATGGGTTGGCCGCCTGTGCGCCGCCGGCGCCGCCACCGCCGCCATAGTAATCGTCGACGCCGCCGCCGCCGCCGCCGCCACCACCGCCGCCGCCGCCGCCGACGCCGTATAACGCGCCGCCGCTGCCGCCGGTGCCCCCAGCACCACCGGTGGCCCCGCCATTGACGCCTGTCCCGCCACCGCCACCGTGCCCTCCGGCAAGGGATCCCCCGCTCAGGCCGCCAGGTGCACCAGTAGCAGCCCCGCCGCCGCCGCCGCCTCCGGCCCCATTCCCAGCGCCACCGGTTCCGCCGTTGAAATATCCGGGAGCCCCTGAGGCACCCCCGCCGGGGCCGCCGCCAGTGCCGCCGGGGGCGCCGAGGAATTCGGTGCCAGTGCCGCCAGCGCCGCCACCGCCACCGCCACCGCCGCTGCCGCCGCCGTCTCCATAACTGTCGGCGGCGCCTCCGCCACCACCGCCAGCCCCGCCGTTGCCCATGAGCAACCCGCCGTTGCCGCCGTTGCCCCCGGCACCGCCCGCCTCGCTAATCGTGGTCTGAGCCCCGCCGCTTCCGCCGCCACCGCCAGCCCCGCCGTTGCCGAACAACCCAGCCGAACCCCCAGCACCCCCATGACCACCTGCGGTACTGCTATTAAAACTGCCGCCCATTCCGCCGCCACCGCCAGCCCCGCCGTTGCCGAACAGCCAGCCCCCCGAACCACCCGCGCCACCCGAGGCGCCTTCGGCGCCCCCGGTGCCCCCCAACCCGCCATTGCCCAACAAGGACGCCGACCCACCAGCACCCCCAGCCTGCCCAGCGCCCCCGGACCCACCATTGCCGCCATTACCGAACAGCCAGCCGCCGTTGCCACCGGCCTGCCCCGTTCCGGCCGCCCCATTGGCACCGTTTCCGAACAGCGGACGTCCGGTCAGGGTTTTCCACGGTGAAAAAAGCAGGTCATGCAGCTCTTGATTCAGCGAGGTATTCGCCGCTTCCGCCGCCGAATACGCGCCCGCCGAACTGGTCAGGGCCTGCACAAACTGGTCATGAAACGCCGCCGCCTGCGCACTGGCTGCCTGAAAGCCCTGACCGTGAGTAGAAAACACCGCCGCAATCGCCGCCGACACCTCATCCTCAGCCGCCGCCAGCACCCCTGTAGTCCGGGCCGTCGCCGCCGCGTTAGCCGCGCTCAGCGACGAGCCGATATTCGCCAAATCTGTAGCTGCCGCTGTCACAAACTCCGGTGCCGTGATCACAAAGGACATCTGCCAACCTCCAAGACGTGGTGCTCCGAGTACAGCGGTCCTGCTGAAAATACGCCGCCGCACGGGATTCCAGATAGGTAGCCGACTACCTGTTTTTGCGGACTGTCGAAGCGATCGACCGGCTCAGCCTGCCGGAATAGCAACCACGTCGCTTAAGACCGGAGTTGTTGGCCAGAAGCCCACAACGGCGCGGGTTCTGCGCTGATCATCGCGGCCGCGTCGGCCCCGAGTAGCCGCAACTCCGACAGCCAATGATCTCGTGCACTACGCGCCCGGTTCCGCCGCCTGTATCCGGATACTCGACCCAGGCGCCGGCAATCCCGTCGCAACCCGGATTTGGGCAGGGAACGATTTCTTTCACGCGTTCCGCCAACGGTTTCTCTCCTTCATGCATCCATCACTCCCGATCGACAGGTACGTAAATACTCAATGGGAGTGATGCCGGTCTGCGCGAGTAGTCCGCTACCCCACTTGGAGGTATCGGCGCGCCTTGGCGCGCTAGATCGAACCCGCTATTCGAGGACGCCTTCGGGTGTCTCAAAGCCGAGCACTCGCGCCAAATGCAGGTACAGCTCGGGGCCCCTCAGGCTGCCAAATACGGGTTGCGTCGTCGATCTCAATCCGCAAATCGAGCGCGTCCGTCCAGACCGGCGGCATGGATCGGCTAACACCACGCCGCCAACCTCATCGACTAACCAGAACTCCTTAACCACCGTGGTCACGCCGCCCACGGTCAGCCACACCACGGTCACACCGGGGGGGTGGGGTGGCCGCGCGAAACGGGTGCCTCCAAACACTCCCCACCAGCAGAGTATTCCGCCCCCCGATTGTTGATCGAAGAATCTTTCGGCGGGGATTCTCGGGAAAACTGTGCTCATCAGCGAAAACGGTCTGTGCCAACGGTTTTAGGCGATATATCGGTTTCGGTTTTGGCGTGGTGCGGGAAAAGCGGCTGACCGACAGCCTGCCCGCCCACCGACGAGCGGTGGGAGCGGCGTGGTGTCGTGGTGGCCGAAAGTTCGGTGCAGCAGTCGTTCCCAAGTTAAAGCACTCTTTAACGAGAGGTGGCTAGCCATGACCATCGCTCACCAGTCTTAGTCGATGTGTTAGCCGCCGTGGCCTCCTGTGCCACCGTCGGCGTCGGCTTCGACGACGCCGCCCTCGAAGGTAACGACTCCGCCTCCACCGCCGCCGCCACCGAGACCGGCGAGGCCGGGGCCGCCGGCATTGGTGTCGCCACCTTCGTTGTGAAATTGGCCGACGCTACCGTCCATTTTCGGGCCGCCGCCCTCGCCGCCGAGAGCGGATCCGGGTATGACTGCCGTGCCAGAAGTCTGGGCTTCGCCGCCCAGACGTGACGTAAGCGTTTTGATCGGCCCGTCATCTCCGTTTGGGTGGTGGGCCGGTCTTTTTCCGCTAGCAGCCTCGACTATCAGACCGACCCGGGTGATCCGGACGTGCCGAAGAGCAGGCCGCGGGAACCTGCGGAACCAGGAGTGGAATCAACAACCACGGCGCTGCTGTTCCCGCCGTTCCCGCCGTCGCCGATCAGGATTGCATTGCCGCCATGACCGCCGAGGGTGCCGCCGAAGCCACCGGCCCCCCCGTTGCCGTACAAGAACCCGCCGTTGCCGCCCGCACCGCCGTGCGTGCCGTCGCTGTATCCCCCAGCGTATTCACCGGCGCCGCCGGCCCCCCCGTTGCCGAAGAGCCCGGCCGACCCGCCTGCGCCACCGGTCGCGGAGAAGCAGGCGCCGCCGTTCCCGCCGTTGCCATACAAGAACCCGCCATTGGCGCCGGCCGGCCCGTTGTTGTCGGTGCCACCACCCCCTGAACCACCGTCGCCGATCAGGAAGCCCGCCCTGCCGGCGGCGCCGCCAGTGCCGGCGTATGCCGAGCCACCGTTGCCGCCGTCTCCGATCAACAGCGCTGCCGCGCCGCCGGCCCCCCCGCTAGCACCGGCCCCGCCACTGCCGCCATTGCCGAAGAAAAAACCGGCGGCGCCGCCGTTGCCCCCCGTAGCGCCGGGGCCGCCGGCGCCACCGTGGCCGCCGTTGCCAAAGAGGATCCCGCCGGACCCGCCGTTGCCCCCGTTCTGAAGGTTCCCACCGGTTGCGCCGTTGCCGCCGTTGCCGACCAGGATGCCGCCGTCTTGGCCGTTGCCGCCCAGTGTCGCGCCGTTGGCGCCATTGCCGATCAGCGGGCGGTCGAGAAGTGCCTCGGTGGGTGCATTGATCACGCCGAGGATGTCCTGTTGGAGAGTCTGCAGCGGGTTGGCGTTGGCGGCCTCCGCGGCGGCGTACTGAGCCGCACCGCCATTCAGGAGTTGCACGAACTGCTGATGAAACACAGCCGTTTGGGCGCTGAGCGCCTGATAAGCCTGCCCGTGGGCGCCAAACACCGCCGCGATCTGCGCCGACACCTCGTCAGCCCCGGCGGCTAGCACCCCCGTGGTGGGGGCCGCCGCCGCCGCGTGGGCCGCGCCGAGCGTCGAACCGATTTTCGCCACATCTGCAGCCGCTGCCGCCACATACTCCGGTGCTGCGATCAGAAACGACATGTTGACTCCCCTGACTAGGTGGAATGTCGCTCGCCGCCCGATGACGAACTTTCGCTGGACCGGATCGTAACGTGCGACTACCCGGCAAGCGCGGCGGGCGGCTACAAGCCCAAGTGGTCGACAAGGTCGTCGAGGCTGCAGAAGATTTCGGTGCCGAACTCGACGTCCAGGTGTACCCAGAGCCGATGATTGAGTACTGGGCGAGCTAACGGCCTATGTCGACGCACGCCCCGCAGCCTTTTGTCGTAGGCCCGGCGTTCAATAACCGGCATGGCCAAACCGGAACACCTCGAGCACCTCGCGGGGCTTGAGCGTCTCGAGATCCCCAAAAATGAAGAGTCGGCCGTGAGTGTGGTCGTTCGGTACTTCGCGGACCGCGGTGCTGTGTACACGAGGGATGAGGCGCGCCAGACGTGACCTATTTTAACGGAGGCGTTAATTGGCGCAGTGGCGACTAACGTTAATTGACTGAAGTGCACATAAATTTAATGCCAGTGGATGCCGTTTCCCGGTTGCGTCAGCAAAGTGCGTTTGGTTTGCTTGTCGCACTTATCGGCCCGAGCGAAGGTAGTGAATGTCTGTTGTAACTATCGCACCAGCTGCACTGGGGAGTTCGGCGACCTATTTAGCTGGCATTGGTGACTCGCTAACTATGGTTTACACCACCGCAGCGGCCCCCACCATTGGGCTGCTGTCAGCAGCAAAGGACGAGGTGTCGACCGCGATCGCGGCGTTGTTTTCCGATTATGGCCAGCAATACCAGGCGCTCAGCGCTGAGGCAGCGTCGTTTCACCAACGGTTCGTGCAGCTGCTGAACGGCAGCGGATCACAGTACGCCAGCGCCGAAGTCACCAACGCCACTTCTCTGCACACCAGCGAGAAGGACTTGATCAACGTGATCAACGCGCCCGCAATGGCGTTGACTGGGCATCCGTTGATCGGCAACGGCACCAGCGGTACGGCGGGCGGGCATCTCATCCCAACCAGAGCGGACGCCACCCAACCTGGCGACCCGGGCGGCCAACCCGGCCAGCCCGGTCAGGGTGGGAGTGGCGGCCCGGGCGGCAACGCGAACGGTGGCGGTGGGACTACCACCACCAACGGGGGCGGTGGGACTACCACCACCAACGGTGGCGGTGGGACTACCAGCACCAAGGGTGGCGGGGGTCCGTTCAGCCAATTGCCACTTGGTCTGAGCAGTCTGACGAACTGGCTCAATCAGTTTGAAAACTTGGCAAACGCGTACACACCCGCACCTGTACTGCATTTTGTGACCAACACTGGTCAAGCGGTTCTCAATATAGGGCTAAACCCGCAGTTGCTCGGCTATTCGGCGCAGATCGAAGCCGTTGGCTCACTAATGGATAACTTGGTGGGCGGCGAGCTCGGTCATCTTGATCCGCTTACAAACGCGGTGTTTTTCACAGTCGATGTGACGAACACTCTCAACGACTTCCAGAGTGGCAATCTTGCTAGCGGAGTCCTCGACCTAATCGGTGACGGTGGTGACGTTACCGCCTTCGTTCCAGGACTTGACATCCTGGGCTCGAGCATCAGCGTTGCCGCCACGGGCGCTCATGATTTAGTGCAGTCTTCTGGAACCGAGAGCTCAATTGATCACACCATCACCACAGTGACGAATACCGTTTCCCACGCCGTACAGGACACTGCTAAGACCGTCGCCAACGCTGCGGTTGACACAGCTAAGAATGTCGGAAAAGGCGCGGGCGACGCTTGGAATGGCCTGTTGAGTCTCGTCGGCGCCAAGCATAATTAACCCTCCTTGTCACACCCCCGGCGTTCAATGACCGCCATGACCAACCCAGAACACCTCGAGCACCTGGCCGGCCTTCGGCGCCTCAAAGGTTTCCCCACAAATGAGGACTCCGCGGTGAGTGTGGTCGTTCGGTACTTCGCCGATCGCGGTGTTGTGCGCACAAGGGATGAGGCTCGCCGGATCGTCTGACTCCCAGCTAAACAAAACCCGACGCCTCTCACAATTCACCCTCGGGCCGACTATTTACGGCCGCGTCAAACTTTGCGAAAGCCCTATCAAATTAGAGATCGAGGTGGTCATGCTTATGGCCAAATTCATACCTCACGGTCTAGAAGCGGCTGAATGGGAGTACGGCGATGTCGTTTGTGATCGCAGCACCGGACCTGTTGGTGGCGGCGGCGGCGGATGTGGCGGGGATCGGTTCGTCGATCACTGCGGCGAATGCGGCTGCGGCACTCCCGACGACGGCGCTGGTGGCCGCGGCCGAGGATGAGGTGTCGGCGGCGATTGCAGCATTGTTTTCGGGCCACGCGCAGGAGTATCAGGCGCTCGGTGCGCAGGCTGGCGGGGTTTCATGCCGAGTTCGTGCAGGCGTTGAGCGGGGCGGGCGGCGCGTATGCGGCGGCGGAGGCGGCTAATGCCTCGCCGTTGCAGGCCGCGGCGCAAGACCTGCGGGGGTTGGCGGCGTTTGCGCCGGTGAAGGATGTGACGGGGCGCCCGTTGTTCGGCAATGGCGCTAATGGGGCTCCGGGGACGCGGGCAGGCCGGCGGGGCGGGTGGGTGGTTGTTCGGTAATGGCGGCGACGGCGGGTCCGGGTGCGCCGGGGCAGGCCGGCGGTGCCGGCGGGTCGGCGTTTTTGTTCGGTAGTGGCGGTCATGGCGGCGCGGGCGGGGCCGGGGTCACGGGCACGGTGGGCGTCGGCGACGGGCTATCGGCGGGACGGGTCGGCGGTGGGTGGTGCACGGCGGGGCCGGCGGGGCTGGCGGGTTGTTGTTCGGCAATGGCGGTGCCGGCGGGGTCGGCGGCGTGGGCGGTGCGGGCGGTACGGCGTGTGGCGGGTGCGGATGGCACGCCTGGGGTGGTGGGTATCAGCAACGGCGCCGGCGGTAATGCGGGTGACGGCGGTACCGGCGGCACCGGCGGTCAGGGTGGGGCGGCGGGGCCGGCGGTAAGGGTTCGGCGTTGGGTGGGCATGCGGGCGCCAACGGTGATGGTGGTGCGGGTGGGGTGGGCGGCAACGCGGGCGCGGGTGGTACCGGCGGTGCGGGTGTGGCCGGCACGTTGGACAGCCCGAACGGCGGTGATGGCGGTAACGGCGGTAACCCGGGCACGGTCGGTGCCGGCGGGGCCGGTGGTGCGGCCGGTGGGGCGGGCGCGCACCCGGGTGCGACGGGTGCGGCCGGCCAGATCACCCCGAGCGGTAACGGCGGTGCGGGCGGGCCGGGTTTTAGCCCGAACCCGGCCACCAATCCTGACACTGACTGGCGGTAACGGCGGTAACGGCGGTAACGGCGGCTCTTATGGCAGTGGTGGGGCGGCCGGGATCGGCGGCAGCGGCTCGGATGGCAACGGTGCGGGCGGTACCGGTGGCACCGGGGGTAGTGGTGGGGCGATGGCCGGCGACGGGGCGGCCGGCGCGGCCGGCGGTGACGGGTCGGGCAGCAACAACGGCGGCAATGGTGGGGCGGGGGGTGCCGCGACGGCGGTGGGTGCCACCGGTGGGGTCGGCGGGGCCGGCGGTACCGGTGGACCTGATGGCGGTAACGGCGGTAACGGCGGTAACGGGGGGGCGACCGTCGACGGGGTCGGCGGCATCGGCGGGAACGGCGGGGCGGGCAGCACCACGGGTAACGGCGGTAACGGCGGGGACGGGGGCGCGGGCGTCAACGGGACCGGCGGCCAGGGCGGCAGGGCGGCACCGGTGGCACCCATCGGGTAACGGCGGTAACGGCGGTAACGGCGGCGTGGGTGCGGTCGGCGGGGTCGGCGGGGCCGGTGGTAATGCTGTCGCGACCGGTGACGGCGGTAACGGCGGTAACGGCGGGGCCGGCGTGGCCTCCGGATTCAACGGCACCACCGGTGGGACCGGCGGCCAGGGCGGCCAGGGTGGCACCGGTGGCACCACATCGGGTAATGGCGGTGACGGGGGTAGTGGTGGCGCCGGCGAGGCCGCCGGTGCGGGCGGGACTGGCGGTAATGCCGGCGCGGCCGGTAACGGCGGTAATGGCGGCGTCGGGGGCAGTGGCCTGACGGGCACGACCGGGCTGACCGGTTCCGACGGCAACGGCACCCCCGGTAGTGACGGTGGGGCCGGCGGGACTGGCGGCCAGGGCGGCACCGGCGGCTCGACGTCGGGTAATGGCGGCCAGGGCGGCCAGGGCGGCACCGGCGGTAACGGCGGCAACGGCGGTAACGGCACCGCCGGCGCAACCGGGGTGGCCGGTGTCAACGACGGTGCCGGCACCGCGGGCGGCAACGGGGGGGACGGCGGCCAGGGTGGCACCGGCGGCCAAGGCGGCACTGGCGGCACCGCCGCTAACGGCGCCGCGGGCGTCAACGGTAACGGCGGCACCGGCGGCAAGGGCGGTAATGCCGGCACCCCAGGGGTCGGTGGTCAGGGCGCTGACGGTGACGAAACCAACCCCAACGGCGGGGACGGCGGTGATGGCGGCAACGCCGGCAACGCCGGTACTGGCGGCAACGGCGGCTCTGGCGGTACGGGTGGCACCGGTAGCGCCGGCAGCGACGGCACCGACGGCACCGACGGCACCATGACCAACGGCGGCATCGGCGCCACCGGCGGCAACGGCGGTGCCGGTAGCGCGGGCAGCGACGGCGGTGATGGCGGCAACGGCGGCAACGGCGGCCAAGGCGGCACCGGCGCCGGTCGTGGGGCCGGTGGGACCGGGGGTAACGGCGGTTCCGCCGGGACCGGGGCGGCTGGCGTGGCCGGAACCAACGACGGGGCCGGCGGCAGCGGAGGGCTCGGCGGCAGCGGCGGCCAAGGCGGCATCGGGGGTCCGGGGACCGACGATACTGACGGCGGGGACGGCGGCAAAGGCGGTGACGCGGGCACAGCCGGTGGCGGCGGCACCGGCGCGGCCGGTGTCAATGGCGTGGCTGGTTCGGGCGGCAACCTCGGGGCCGGTGGCGACGGCGGGGACGGGGGCGACGCCGGGACACCCGGCACCGGCGGCCCCGGCAGCGCCGGTGGCAACCACGGTGACGGCGGCACCATCACCAACGGCAATGGCGGCAGCGGCGGCGCCGGCGGTACCGGCTACAGCCCCACCACCTCTGGCGGTGGCGACGGCGGCAACGGCGGCAACGGCGGCCAAGGCGGCACCGGCACCGACAACGGGACCGGCGGCACCGGCGGCAAAGGCGGCGACGGCGGCACCGGGGCGGTCGGCGCGCCCGGCACTTTCTCCGGCACCGGCGGCACCGGCGGCACCGGCGGCAATGCTGGCAACGGCGGCAACGGCGGCGACGGCGGCAGCAACGGCGGCAACGGCGGTATCGGCGGCAACGCCGGCTTAGCCGGCATCGGCGGCGGCGGCACCCCCGGCACCACCACTTCGAATGACAGCGATTACCTTCGCCTGTCCGGCGGCGGCAGCGACGGCGGCGGCGGCGGCGACGGCGGCAACGGGGGCAACGGCGGCAACGGTGGCGCTGCCAACGGCGGTACCGGGGGCACCGGCGGTAACGGCGGAGCCGCCAGCGCCGGGGGCACTGGCGGCTCCGGCGGTGCCGGAGCCCAAGTGCCCGACGGGTCCGGCGGCACGTTCACCGGCGCCGGCGGCAACGGCGGTAGTGGCGGCAACGGCGGTACCGGCGGCGACGGCGGTGATGCCGGCACCGCAAGCAACGGCGGCACGGCCGGCACCGCCGGTACCGGCGGCCCGGGGGCGCCGGCGGCTGGGGCGGCAACAGCGGAACCGGCGGTGCCTCCGCCGACGGCGGCACCGTCAGCATTGCCGGCAACGGTGGCGACGGCGGCAACGGCGGCAATGCCGGCAACGCCAACGGCGGTACCGCCGGCGCGGCCGGTAACGGCGGCGACGGCGGCAAGGGCGGCGACGGGGTTGTCGGCGCCACCAACGCCGCCAGCGACATCGGCTACAGCGACGGCAACGGCGGCGGGAGCGGTGGCGACGGCGGCAACGGCGGCGACGCCGGCAACGCCAACGGCGGCACCGTCGGCACTGCGGGCAACGGCGGCAACGGCGGCAAGGGCGGCGACGGCGGCAACGGGGTTGTCGGCTCCTTTGTATTCGACGGCGTCAATTACGGAGGAGGCGCGGGTGGTGACGGCGGCAACGGCGGTAACGGCGGCGACGCCGGCAACGCCAACGGCGGTCATATCGGCACTTCCGGCAGCGGCGGCAGCGGCGGCAACGGCGGTTACGGCTACAACGCGGCGGGCGACCCAAATGCCGCCCCCGGAACCAGCGCAGGTAACGGCGGGGCCGGGGGCAACGGTGGCGACGCCGGGAGCGGGGGCAATGCCGGCAACGGCGGCAATGGCGGTGTTGGCGGCTACGGCGGCAGCGGGACTGCCGGTTCCGACGCCGACCCGACCGGCGGTGAGTTCGGGGGCGCCGGGGACGGAGGCTACGGTGGGTCCGGCGGCAATGGCGGCAACGGCGGTGATGCCGGCACCGCAAGCAACGGCGGCACGGCCGGCACCGCCGGCAACGGCGGCAACGCCGGCGACGGCGGCAACGGCGCCACCGGTGGTAACGGTGCTACCGGGGTCGTTAACAACGGCGTCTTGTACGTCCTAGGCGACGGCGGAGACGGCGGCGGCGGCGGCATGGGAGGCCACGGCGGCGACGCTGGCGCCGCGAACGGCGGTACCACCGCCACCGCCGGCAACGGCGGTAACGGCGGCGACGCAGGCGCGGGTGGCGACGGCGCCATCAACGGCGCTGGGCTCAACGGCGGCTACGGAGGCGCGGGTGGGGATGGCGGTGACGGCGGCGTTGCCGGCGCAGCCAACGGCGGTGTTGCCGGCACCGCCGGGAACGGCGGCGACGGCAACACCGGTGGCAACGGCGGGAATGGGGGCGACGACACCTTCGGCGGCTTCGGTGGCAACGGTGGCAACGGTGGCAACGGTGGCAACGGTGCTAGCGGCGGCGGCACGGGCGGTGCCGGCGCCAATGGCGGCACCGCCGGCAACGGTGGCCTCGGCGCCACCCCCGACAACAACGGCGGTCCGGGGACACCCGGCACCAACGGCACCAACGGCACCGACGGCTGACCCGGCCGCTGAGACCAAGCCACGGCAACTCGGCCAGGTAGCGGCCGCGGTCCGTGGCCAGTTGCGCCTGCCGAGCCCGCCACCGCACACGCGCGTGATCTCGCCCTAGGGTCTGGGCAGTGATCGCGCGAGCCCCCCCCCCCCCCCCCGGTGGCTTTCACCGGCGCTTTGCGCGCGCAGTTCGGTGCGTCGACGGGGCGGTGTGCGCCCAGCGCAGCTTCGCGAGGGCTGGCGACAGTACCTTGAGGAGGCCATCGGACGGCGCCTATTACTAGCGGACTTCGAGCCCGGACTGCCTTCTAACTCTGTGCTGGCTAATCACGAGCCGGCACTGCGAGCCCGGATGGGGCTGACTTAGAACGGAATTCGGGTTAGGTCCAGGAATGGCTTTTCATCCACACTCGAGGACGACCCAGTCGACAACGGTAGCGGGGTCTGCGTAGGCCGCGCGGTCGATGTGAGGGTGATCAGTGACCAGCGTGCCAGCGTGGCCGCGCAAAGCTGGGCGATCGACGAACTCGACGTCTTCGTCCATGCGAAACCGCCGCCGTTAGGCAAGTCGCGCTTGACGGCCGCGATGACAGCCTCGTTGAGGGCCGTCTGATCGGAGTGCGATAGGCGGCCGGACATCGCGTCGTCGAGGAATCCGCCACAAGCAAGAGCTAATTCGGGCGTATTGCTCATATGGGGCGAGATCTCGGCGGCCTCGAGCAGCGGTCGGATCGGCGCAGCGGCGCTGCGCTGGTCAATGCAAATTACGTCGGGATTCCAGGCGATGACCAGATCTTGGATCTTCTCGACGACATCCATCGTGTTCGACCAGTCCTCGTACGGGCCGACCTCAAGATGAATCCGGCCGTCCGCGGTGCGCTGGGCCGCGGCGATGGCCCAGGTTTTCCGGTCGGGACTGCGGTCCACCGCAATCGCGATCGGCCCGACCAGCTCCGGGGCCGGGTTGGCCATCGTCGCCCACACCTCAGCGCTGATCACCGACCCGAGTTCGGACTCATCCGGCGGCCAGTCACCCCACCCCAGGACGTCGGCATCGAAGAGGGCCTTGGCCGCTGGGGTGCTGGCCTTGGCCAGCATCCGGCGCACGTCGCGCTCTTTTTGGATGATGCCGAAACTGGGGGATGCCAGGCGCCAGGTCTCGGGATCGTCGCGCGGTGAGCCTTCCGGTGCGGCCCACTCGGCGAAGTACAGATCCGCTTGCCGTTGTTGGCCGAGCCGACGCATGTCCGCCAGCACTTGGCAGTGTGGGTGCTTCTCCCAAACGGCCGGCGTCGAGGTGTAGATGGTCTGCGAGTTCGGGGATGCGAGCTGGGCGCCGGTCAGGGCCGAGACTTCGACCTCAGACAGGTTGTAAGCCTCATCGAAAATAACGAGGTCCACGGCGTCCATGCCGCGGCCGAGGTCGCCCGAGCGCACGCCGAGCGCCACGATGGCGCCGCGCTTGAGTTCGATGACTGCGCGGCTACTGTTCACGCTGGGCTCCTTGGCGAGGCGCTTCTGCAGCCACGGCCGGGCCTCGATGATGGCCTTCAGCCTGCGGAAAACGGCTTCGCTGGTCACCCACCTTTGGGCTGAATAAACTATTTTCTCGTTTAGAACGAACAGCCCGAACAGAATTCGCAGGATGACGATCAGCGACTTACCGGATTGACGGGTCGCTATCAGCAGACAGTCTGGGTGCGCCCACAGGCCATCGGGTCGGCGCGACAGGATCTTTCGCAGCGATAGCCACTGCCAGGGAAGCGTTCGAACACCGGCCCGGCGCGCCAGCTCAGCGGCTCGGTCACCATCCCGCTCGTCGCCGTCGAATGCCGATTGGTCGGCCGGCTCCTGCCGCCCAGTAAGCCGCGGTGACGCATTGATCCAGACAGGCCAGCCTGTTTCGCTCTCGTCAGAGTCCGTCGAGGCCGTCGTCATCATCCGGTCCCATCGGAATGCCGGCGCGCTGGCGGTGAATCTCAGCGAGCAGACCGCGCAGCGTCGTCGCCTGGTGGCGGGCCTCGCCGAGAGCGTTGTCCACCTTGACCTCGATCTCTTTGTCGCGGCCCAGTTTTAGCGACAGCCATGACGAGCGCTGGCCGGATAGCAACGCTGCCAGCGTGTCGAGACGGTCTGCTATCCGCCCGGCTTCCGTGACCATCACGGTGATGCCGTACGGGTCGTCCTCTCGACTGAGATCGTCGACCAGGCGGGCGCCGGCCGTGGGCGTTGGTTCGGCGTTAGCCATTCTGAACCCCTCCCTCAGAACGGAATTTCCAACAGCGGACGCTCGTCGTCGTCCCCGTACTTCTCACGCCAACACTGTTGGAACAGCGCCGAAAACGACTGCTGGGCGGACTGCGTCGGATTGTCGCTCATGCCGATCAGCGTCTGATGTGCCGCCAGGGCGTCCATCCGCCGCTGCGCTGCAGCGTCAGTGAAATCCATCCCCGAGATTCCTTCCTCTAGTTTCGGCGCCGACCACCGCGCCAGGACGGCCGCCGAGGTTTCGTCCGGCGCAGGTGGTCGGCGCTGCCCGTCCGCGCTTCCCAGGACACGGACTAGGTCCATTCCTAGCCCCTCGGTTGGTAATTCGGGTTGGGCTGCCAGCCCTGCCCCTCGACATATACGCTGGGGTCATTTGGGCCGGGCTGATACCACGCGTCATGGGCGGGAGGAGGTTTGGTGCCGAGGTGGAACGCCGGTCCCAACTGACGGAGGGCAAAATCCTGACGTTCACGCTCGGTCCACGTTGACGGGTCTTTGCCGCGCGAGATCCGCACTGGCGGCGGGGTCTGCTGGATCGGGATGCCAAGATCGTCGACGACGGGGCCGATAGACAGCGGCGCTCGGTAGGTCGCCGCCTCGACTGTCTGCGGTGATGGCTGCGCAACCGGCGCCGGCTCGATGCCCTGCCGGCGCAGCGCGGCCATCACACCGGCGTGCCCAGACTCGGCCTCGGAGTCAACCCCTGCAGCACGGCGCATGTCCTCCCACACCGGCGCCAGCGACGCCAGAGTCCTTCGCGTGCCTGCACGGTCGGCCTTCATCGCCAACATCCAGTTCGGCACATTGTCCAAGGCAATGCGGCCACTGTTGGCCGCAGCCGCGACCAGTCGGGCGTCCTCTTGGACCAAACGCTCTGCCTCGTCAGCCATTTAAGCCACCTCCTGGGTGTTCCGATACATTGCGACCTCTTTCTCGGAAATCAGCCAACGATCGCCGATCTTGGTTCCGAGCTTGCCTTTTCGGCAAGCCAGGGCGACGGCACCTGCGCTGATGCCGAGCATGTCGGCCGCGGCGCGGGTGTCCATCATCATCTCCTCCGACGCTACGACAGCAGGCGGCGCGGCTGCGTCCACAATCGCGTCGGCGCGAGCGGCAGCGCGCGAGAGACACTCCTTGAAGTCGCCTCGAACCCCGCGCAGCTTGGCTGGCAGCGGTTGGCCATTTCGATGCGCAAGCAACTGCTCGAGCAAGCCGATGACATCGACCAGGTATGCGGCCATCGCTGCGGTGATTGTGATCCCCTCGGTGTACTGGACCTCACTCATCGCCGCGCCGTTCGGCCGTGGCATGCAGTTCGCCGGCCGCCGCGATGAGATCGCGTGCCAGATCAGTAGCCTCCCCAGGCCGCAACTCGTACCAGAGCGGCCCACACCGTAGGCGCACCACCTGCACGCCGTCGAGAGTGACATAGGGAGCGGCCTTCGGCGTGATGTTGCCCTTTGTTAGGAGCCTCATTTCTTGCTTTCTCCTTTGCTGTCGGATTTGCTGAACTCGGCCGGATGAGTTCTTCCCGGCTCCTGGAAAGACCGCGTGACCTGGAAGGCGGGAAGGCGACCAGCTTTGACCCTCTTGAACTGCGCATACGAACGATTTGAGGCAGCTCATTTTTTTCGAGCGCGTGACGCCGGGAGCGGTACACGGCGGTAGAGATGACGAGATCCGCGCGGCCGCTGCGAGCGCGTGGTGACCAGCTGGTTTAGGTCGGATTTGAAATCGCACTCTTCAGCGATGTCGGACAGGGCGTTCTAACACTTGGACCGCTAGGTGCCGCGGTACAGGCTGGCGATGATCTGCTCGGCGTCGATGGGGATTGGCCGCCAGAGGTCTGAAGCAAGCACCAGTGCCGTGGCCGTTGAAGTGGCTCTCGACGCTGTCGGTCGATGGGTTACAGCTGTATGGGGGAGCCGTTTGCTCCGGCTGATCCGTTAGACCCGCCAGGCCCACCGGTACCGAGGTGGCCGCCTACGCCAACGGTGGCGTTGGCGAGGGTCTGTGCGTTGGCATCGCCGCCCTTGCCGCCATCGCCGCCGTGACCGCCGGTTCCCGACGCGCTACCGCCGTCGCCGCCGCTGTTCCCGATGCTGAAGCCGGCGGTTCCGTAGTTGTACGCGCTCCCGCCCACACCACCGTCGCCCCCGCCGCTGGTACCGGCGCCGCCGTCCCCGCCTGTGCCGGCGACGGCGTAGCCCGCGGCGTTGCCTACAAACCGGTTTGTGGCAGCACCGCCCGCGCCGCCGTCGCCACCAATACCGGCGCTGGCGGCGCCACCGACCCCACCAGCGCCGCCTTGAGACTCGGCGGTGGCTGAGTAGGTATATCCGTGGCCTCCGGCGCCGCCGTCACCACCCGTGACACCGGCACCGCCTTTCCCGCCGCCACCTGCACCGGCGAAACCGCCGTCAGACTCGCTGTCCCCGCCCACGCCACCGTGACCACCTGCACCGGCGGTGCCCGTGCCACCGACCCCACCCGCCCCGCCATACGCAGCTCCGACGGGTTGTCCGGAATCACCGCGGCCGCCGGCGCCGCCAGCGCCCCCCGTGGCGCCGTCGCCCCCTGCGCCTCCTCCCCCGCCGGTGGCCAAACTGCTGTTGTATCCATCGGTCCCGCCGTCGCCGCCAGTGCCGCCTGCCCCACCGGCACCGCTAACGCCTGCTCCACCAGCCCCGCCGATCCCTCCGGTGGCATTTCCGCTGCCTGAGGTCGTTCCGCTGCCGCCCCCACCACCGTTACCGCCTGTGGTGGCGCCGCCGCCGCCTGCCCCACCGGCCGCGCCTTGCACCGCGTGAGAACCGTAGGTCCCGTCGTAGCCGCCCTCGCCGCCGTTGCCGCCGGCGCCGGCGGTGCCGTAGCCACCGTCCCCACCCTGTCCGGCAGTGACAAGTCCCGTTCCGGAAGTGACCGCAAAGCCACCGCCGCCACCGTTACCGCCGGAGGCGCCATCGCCCCCGTGGCCTCCGTACCCAGCAGTGGCGGTAGCCGTAGAACCGGTGTTGTCGATGTCCGCCGGGGCGCCGTTACCGCCGTTACCGCCGTTACCGCCACTGCCGTAAGTCACCGAACCGCCCTCGCCGCCGTTGCCGCCAGTGACATTAGTGCCGGTTTGGTCGGTGTAGCCGCCGCCACCATTACCGCCGTTGCCGGCGTTGCCGCCGTACCCGGCGTGCCCGCCATAACCCCCGTTGCCGCCATTACCGTCGGTGCCCGTAGCCAGGGGGTCGTAGCCGTTGCCGCCGGTGCCACCATTGCCGCCATTGCCGCCAGCTGGGGTGGTACCCGCCGCGCCGTTCGCGCCGCTATGGCCACCAAACAGTCCACCCGCCGCGCCTCCTGCGCCACCGGCGCCCACGTTGCCGGGCTGGCCGCCGTCGCCGCCGTGGCCGGCGTCGGGATTGCTGACGTTACCGTCTGCGCCGTTGCCGCCGTTACCGGCGACACCAGCAGCCCCACCCTGGCCACCCGTCCCACCATTGCCGAACAACATGCCGCCGCGGCCCCCGACCCCGCCAACCCCGCCGTTGCCACCCAGGCCGCCGTTGCCGCCGTTGCCCGCATTCACAGTGAAGTTGCCCTGCGCGCCGGCCGAACCCGCCGTCCCCGCCCCGCCGGCCCCGCCGACACCACCATTGCCAAACAGGAACGCGCTACCGCCCGCCCCGCCGTTATGCCCGGGCGCACCCGACCCGCCATCACCGCCGTTACCGAACAACCAGCCCCCATTACCACCGGCCTGACCAGTACCGGGCGCCCCACTGGCACCATTGCCGTACAACGGGCGCCCCGTCAGATCCAGCCACGGCGACAATGGATGCGCCACAAGCGCCTGCAGGCCCCCCAACGGCGAGACGCTAGCGGCCTCCGCCGCCGCATACGCGCCCGCAGCCCCGCTCAACGCCTGCACAAACTGGGCATGAAACCGCGCCGCCTGCGCACTCAGTGCCCGAAAGCCCTGCCCGTGAGTGGAAAACAGTGCCGCGATCGCCGCCGACACCTCATCACTGGCAGCGGCCACCACCGCCGTCGTCGGAATCGCGGCCGCCGCATGAGCCGCGGCCAGCGACGAACCGATATCCGCCATATCCGATGCAGCCGCCGACACAAACTCCGGCGCGGCAACCACATACGACATCTCATACCTCCTCGAAGTCCGCGACGCACGCGGTGATTGCATCGAAGATTAACGCTGACCGCGGGATTTGCAGCGGGTAGTCGACTACTCGTGTTCGACAGCTTGCTCGCCCGGCACAGGGACGCGCTGCCGGACAAGCGGGCGCCCTTGTCACACCCCCGGCGTTAAATCACCGCCATGACCAACCCAGAACCCTCGAACACCTGGACGGCCTTCAGGGCCCGCAAAGGGAGCGGCGCTTTCCAAAGCGCAACCTTGTCGGAGTTCCGACCGGGACGGCTGGATTTGTATTGTTGGCCTGAGGATGCGTCCCTTATATGTTCGCCGTGGTGCTTGCGGTGCCGGTTGTTGACCCGGGGACTGGTTAGCGCTTTAATACCGTCTCGTTCAGCATTCGCCGGAGCCAATTCTGGTAGGCGTCCACACCGAGGCCGTCGTGGTGCACGATGCGCTGGTAAGTCTCCGCGCTTGTCAGGACCGCTGTCGTCTCCACGAGGTCATCGAACGGGATGTCATCCCGTAGCCATCCGCGATCACGGCACACACCGAGTAGTCGCCGGCCCTGAAGGGTGATGCCGGCCACGGCATCGGCGTGGTAGCGGCCCAACTCGGGGTCCATGGTGGCGGCGCCGGCCAGCGCCAGCCACAGCGACGCGCCACGCCCATACATGTCGGACAGCACGGAGATCATGGAGCTGATCGCCTCGTCGCGGTCGCCGGCGTCCAGGAGACGCTGGCCGAGCTCGAGGTCGAATACGTCTTCCTTGTCGGGCTCGCCCAATGTCATGTACTCGGCCGCGGCTTTCAACAGCGCCGCCTTGGGGCCGTGCGCCTGGACCGTCTGAGCGGAAACACCCGCCGCCGCCGCGATTTTCGCGAACGTGGTGTGGGCGTACCCCAGCGTGGCGAACAACTCCGCGGCCGCCGCGACCACCTTAGATCGCGTCTGCGCCGCCTGCTGCTGGCGCAACTCAGATCGGTATACCCGAGATATTGACTCTTGTCCCATACTAGTGAATAGTATACCGCACTATCCAATGTGATCCCGAGGGGGAGCGATGCCGTCGATCATCATCGCCAGCATTCCCGTCCATGGGCATGTCACCCCGCTGCTGACGGTTGCCCGAGAGCTACGTCGCGCGCGGCAACGACGTGCGATTCATCACCGGAACCAAATTCACCGATCGGGTCAACGCCACCGGCGCAACGCACATCGCGTTGCCGCCCGAAGCCGACATCGACTTCGACAATCTGGAGGCGATGTTCCCCGAGCGCGCAAAGTTAAAGGGCATCAGGGCGGTTGCATTCGATGTCGAGCACGTCTTCGCCAAACCAGCCAAGCTGCAGTACGAGGCGGTCATGGCCGCCCACACCGCACAGCCGGCAGACGTCGTGCTCGCCGAGCAGAATTTCTTCGGCGGCGCATTCCTGCTCGCACATCGGCGGCCCACACGCCCGGCGGTCGTCGTGTCCAGTGTGATCCCGCTGGCGATGCCTAGCGCCGACACCGCACCCTTCGGCATGGGCATACCCCCGGCACGGTTGTTCAACCGCCAGCGCAACGCCATCTTGGCCGCGCTGAGCCGCCGCGTCTGGGCGCGCGCCGACGACACCCTCGATCGGCTCCACCGCGCCGTGCACGGCCAACCCCTGCCGGGCCAGATGCTGAACTGGCTGGCCTGGGCCGACGCGGTCGTCCAGTTCAGCGTGCCTTCCTTCGAGTACCCCCGCTCGGACGCGCCGGCGTCGCTGCACTTCATCGGCCCGCTGAGCGCCACCGGCTCTCAGGCTCCGCGGCCGGATTGGTGGGGCGACCTCGACGGCTCGCGCCCGGTCATCCACGTCACGCAGGGCACGGTGGCCAACAAGGACTACTCCCAAGTGATCACGCCGACGCTCGAGGCGCTCGCCGGCGAGGACGTGCTGGTCACGGTGGCCACGGGCGGACGCCCACTGGACACACTGCCACCGCTGCCGGCCAATGCACGCGCCGCCGAGTACTTGCCCTATGACGAGTTGCTGCCCCGCACCGACGTTTTCGTCACCAACGGCGGGTACGGCGGAATCCAATACGCCCTGCGATACGGACTGCCGATCGTCACCACCGGGGGCAAGGAAGACAAGCCCGAAGTCGGCGCTCGCGTCGCCTGGTCCGGTGTCGGGCGACGCATCCGAACAGAACGACCAACACCAAGCGCTCTGCGCCGCGACATCCTGGCCGTACTGAATCAGCCGCGCTACCAACAAGCCAGCCGACGCGTGGCAGCCGAGATGGCGGCAGCCCCCGGCTTCACCGGCTTAGCCGACATCGTTGATCGCTTGGTGGCTGGCCCTACACGATTGGCCGCCGATAACTCAGCCAGCTCGACCAGCGTCGACTGATGGTCCCGTTGCGCCAAGACCCGACTAACAACTCACGCGCCCGCCAGGCTCGCGTAATAACTGTGGAGTCCAGAATCGTCCAGTAATTCTCGTGAGCTCGGACACTTCCTTAATCTTGAGCTATCTAGAGCCGGGGCCATTTATTGCAGCGCAGTTGATTATGCAGGGGCCGGGGTGTGGGTGTGCCTGCAAGCCGCGGCGTACTCGGCCGGGTTTCGGTAGCCCAGGGCAGAGTGTCGGCGGTGGTGGTTGTACTGGTGTTTCCAGTCGCTGATGACCACGCGGGCCTGCGCCAGTGGGTGATACTGCGTTCCACAAGGTCACCGAGAGATTCGCGGGTGTGCTCGTCAATGATAGACACAATCTTGATCGACCGCCCGGCCGACAGGGCTGCCCGCCACGTTGGTTTGCACTTCATCCCGCCCGGGGAGCCCTGGCGCAACGGCTACGTCGAATCCTTCAACTCCCGGAACCGCGACGAATGCCTTGGTGCTGTTGGGGTGCCGGGGACGGGGCAGCGAGTGTCGAGATCAACGCACGAAATGGGGTAGTTAACTACTCGCGCCAAGAACGCAATAACCCAGGCATGATTCCTGCCACGAGGGGCAAACACCACGCGTTCGAAGGACTTATATATGAAAAGCTCGGGTGCGCAGCGTGGCGAGCACGCCGTCGGGGCGGGTCAGGCCAGCTATACCGTCGACACCAACGGCAGCAGCGGCAAACCGGTCTCGGGCGGCACCATCTTCGGGGGCGCCGTCCTGAGCGGGTGGGTCGTTTTCGAAATTGAAACACCCCTCAGGCGCACGGAGCGCGGCACCGAGTAAATCCACGACATTGGTCTTGGATTGGCGGCGCCGGGCAGGGACCACCCGGGGCGGGGATACCCCACCCCCGCTCTTGAGTCCGGCGCCGCCACGTCCATCGAGGCCATGAAGCGATCTCAATTCATCCACCCAAAGATCGACTTGGTTTGTCAGGCGCGGCCCGGTTGTCGTACCACCAGCGTTAAATCACCGCCACGACCAAACCGGAACACCTCGAGCACCTCCCCGGCCTTCGGCGTGGCCTCACGTGGAACTGGCAACCCCCGAAGGGAGACCAGGTAATCGCCTCAAACCACACCGAGGACGGGCTAGCGGACGTGAATTGGGGGCCGCGTCAATTCATTACCGAAAAGTCGAGTAGCGAACTACTCTTGGCGCGCCCCGGGATCGTTGAGACGATCGCGTAGATCTATTTCGTTGACGACGACGGGATCGTCTCGTGATGCAAAACGACGATCAATGGGAAATGCGGCTTGTCTCTCAGTTCGCCGCGGCCATGAAACGGGCGAGGGGCAGCCGATCGGCGCGGGTACTGTCCCAGGAAACCGATGGAATCGGCTTTCGCTGCTCACCGCAAGTCATCGGAAAACTCGAGAGTGGACACCGCGGCACGCTCCGCGTGACCGAATTACTGGCATTAGCGGCTGCGTTAGACGTGCCGCCGGCGTTGCTGTTGTTCGGCGGCGATCCAGACGAGGTGGTCGAATACCTGCCGGGCCGCGAGGCCACGAGCAAGGAGGCCGTTGACTGGTTATCGGGTACCCGCCGTCTGCCGAACGGGGCCGCCGACTAACCACGGCGAGCAGCCTAGAGCACGGCCGTCCCGCGTTCACGTCCCCACTCGATGCCGTCAAGCATCTCGCGTAGGTCCTCAAGATCCGCGTCCTCGCGACCGATCCGCCGCAGGACGTAGCCCCACGTCTTGTCACAGAAGATCTCGAAACCCAACTTTTCTGCCCGCGCAGTCAGATCGGCAAGTTCGTCGTACTGGTCAACGACGCTCATATTTTCCCATGTTAAGTCAACAAACGTTTCACTTCGCGAGGAGTAAATCACACGCCACGCGCCTTTGTTTAGAGTCTTTCGTCCCTAGCGCGGTGGAGCGTGTTGTTTCGTACGGGCAGTCAAATAAGCCACCGGATCTTCGAATGACCAAACCGGAATACCTCGAGCAACAGGACGCACTCCGGCGTCTCAAAGGCTTCCCCACGAACGAGGACTCGGCTATGGGCGTCATCGTTCGGTACTTCGCGGACCGCGGCGTTATTTGCACGAGGGACGATGCGCGTCAGATTGTGCGGGAACGACTGGACGAGCGCACCGCGCTTTAGCCTGATGCGCCTGGAGCGTCGGCCTCAGGGGCTAGTGCTTCCGCTGGTCGTATCGGGACCAGAGGCGGCAGTGGCAGTAGAAAGTCGGTTCGGTCTTCGCGCCAGCGAAGTGAGGAAAAAGCCGACCACCTCACCAAGCCGCGCATACAGCAGCCGGGTACGTCACCAGAAGCGTTGAGAAAAACGCAATGTCTAGGCCGCGTTACCCGTCCTGCGGGAGGTCCGTGCCGAACACACACCCACCCCGTGATAACTGACTTTGCACCAGGTGCCTCCGAGAGCGCCAGCGCATCGTCGCCGAGATCCTTGCGTGGTTGAACCCAAATACGTTGCACCCGTGAGATTCTCGGTTCTGCGGAGTGCCGGGGGCGGGTGCTCGATTCGCTCCCGAGTACCCGCACCTCCGGTAGTCCGGGATCCAGTGCCCTGTGCGCTCCCGGTTAAGCGCCGCAGTGCTGAGACAGTGGCTTAAGGGCTGTGGGTCCAGGTCCGCGCAATCTGGCACATACCGCTGATCGTCTGAATCTGAACTTATTCATACCAACTGCTTGCATTTGCTTGTAAGATGTCCATTGGACATGGTTAACTAGGCTTTAGTAAACAATCGTTGACTTAGCACGGGAACAGAGGAACACATGATGCACGTCGTTGACGAGTACGAACTTGCTTATCTGACCTCGCGAGCAGAAGAGCTAGGTTTCGAGATTTTCTGCGACCCCAGCTGGGGCTTCATCCTGCGGCGCATCGATCGCGAGACAACCAATCAGGCCATAGACCTCGAAGACCTGCGCGAGATGCTTGCCGGCATCGAATGGAGCCGCGAACACGGGACGCTCAACACGGTCTAACGTCCTTCCACCGGCCAGCGCCTTAATTGTCGAACGCCGACAACCTTAGGCGTCGTCCGTCATACTTACGGCGGTCGAGACACGGCCGGATTCGGGGTACGGTCCATGTCGTTTGTGCACGCAGCACCGGAGTTTGTGACGGTGGCTGCGTCGGATTTAGCGAGTATCGGTTCTACCCTTGACGCGGCTCATGCTGCCGCGGTGGCCCCCACGACGGGGGTGCTAGCCGCAGGCGCCGATGAGGTATCAGCAGCCATCACAACGATATTCGCCGCACACGCGCAGGCCTATCAGGCCCTCAGTGCCCAGGCAGCAACGTTTCACCAGCAATTCGTCCAACTCATGAATGCGGGTGCAGGCTCGTACGCCAGCACCGAGGCCGCGAATGCCAAACCACTGAAGACCCTCGAAGCCGACATCTCGCAGGAAGAAGCCACCATCTCGCAAGACATCACAAACATCTCGTTGCAAAATCGGCTCATTAGCGAGGCCATTGGGAAACTAGCCCAAGGGGACATGAGGGTCCTGACCGAGGACGAGCTAGCGACAGAAGCAGCTCGGAAGTCGATCCTAGACAATACGTTCAACGCCATCCAAAGCGCGGTGACAACGCTATATCAAGTCGAACAGACCAGGGAGTTGCGCATTGCGGAACTACTCGCAAAGCTCTAGTCGCTCATCGATTCGCGCCGTGTTTCGGACGTCCGGGGTTTTCTCTTGCTGCTAACGGCGTGCATAACAGTTCGGCCCCCGGCAACCCGCACCTTACGGTCGTCCGACGTCTCGTGTGGTCGGCGCGGCGCAGGGCATCGATGGCCCGTTGTCGTCTTCTGCGATGCCGTCCCCACGCTGGCATGTCGATCGGTCTACATGCTGCTCGCGGCGTAGCTTTCGACGCGCGGTCGCGCGGCGCGACCTGCGGCCGAACGTAAGCTTCGCCCGTCATTTGATGACTCCGGCGGGTGTCTCAAAACCCGAGCACCCGCCTCAGAACGACACGTCGACACAGGGCATGCCGTCGCCATGGCCGTCCCGCTCACGCAAACACCGCTGGAACAGCGCCGAAAACAATGGCTCGGCGCACTACCGCCGTTTGTCGGTGGGGCGGCACGTCATCGCCTGAGCGGCCACCTGTCCCCTACGTGGATTCGGCAATTGTCGACTGCTCTACGACATCCTGTACAGCCTGTTTTAGCGGCGGGCTCGCTAGCCCTGAACCGGTCGGTGCATTTGGCTGCCGGCTCGCGGAAAGTCCCTATTGGCGTAGTGGACTACTCATGTCCTACGGGCGGGTCACTGACACGATTAGTGTCGCCCAGAAATCCGACGACAGCGTCGCGTTCAATGGCTAACCATGAACTAAGGGGTATTCGCCGATGCACGTCACTGCTTTCACCGCGGCATCACATGCGTTACTAGAGAACGGCGCCGCCACCGCACATGGACTGCCAAGGGTTGGATATTCTGTCCCGCCGCTGCCGGTCGACCTACAGATTCCGATCGTTGTCTCAGTGTGGACAAAGACCGGGGAGGACCTCGACTCACGTTTCTATATCAGGGCTCGCGACCCAGACGGAGAATTGCGAGGCAACATCGAGCGGATCTGGCACTGGCCTGACCCGCCAGGCAAACCATTCAAGTTTCGGGTATTCACCGAGTATTTGCAGGTCCTCGTGGACAAAGAGGGATTCTACAGAATCGGTCTCTATGACCATCCGGACCAGGCGGCAACCGACTTGTGGTTTCCGGTGGAGGTCTCCGTCACCCCACTGGCGGTGTCCCCAGGATCGCCGCAGCCGTGGCTTCAAAACCTGAACTGACAACAGCGCCGCACCGACCTACGCTCCCCAGGGATGCGCGCGACATCGCGGTGAACGACTGACCGCCTACAGTTGCGAGCGTTTGCCCTCTACGATTTATCTCGTGATCGTTGACTCGTTCCGCTGCGCCGCAAAAGATCTCGCCCGCTACCGCCTTGAGAGCGAGTCAATGTCGATACGCTGTGAAGGCGATTCCGAGAACCCCGGCACCTGGCATCTGGTGAGAACGATCCGCGACGTCAGCTTCCGCAGCATTTGCGGTCCCGGCCTTGAGGGCATCAAGTTACTAGCTGTGTCTTTTCATGATGAGACACCTGAAATAGTGCTTAATCAGATCGACCAGGTCGAGTTCGCCATTCCTCGCCACGTTCGTCTTCCCGAGTCGTGACGGTGCCGGTTGCTCGGTGCCCTAGCGCAGAGGACAGAGGGGTCACATTGGCTAGACATAGGGCGCGGTCCCATCGAGAGCGACTAATCCCAGAAAGAAGACAATCGCTCCCGCGAAAAACAGGTACTCAAAATCCGTGTCGACGGCGTTGGTAAACGCGCCGCTCATAGAGATCGCATTTAAAGCTTCGATGTTGGCGTAGGAGCCCGCCCCAACAGTCAGGCGCTGCACGAATTCTTTATGGAACGCTGACGCTTGCCCGGCCAGCGCCTGATGGTTCTGGGCATGCCGGGAAAACAGGTGCGCGATACCCGCTGACACCTCATCAGCAGCGGCGGGAATCACCGCGACAGTCCGAGCCGCCGCCATCATGTGAGCCGCGCTGACGTTCGATCCAATGCTAACCAGATCCGATGCCGCCGAAGTCATCAACTCGGGGTCCGCGACCACATAAGCCATGCCTGCCACCCTCTGTTAGCCAGGTTGTTGTCGCGCAATTGTGCATGAGGTGGGTGATGGCGCGCACGAGTATTCCACTACCCCACTTCGAGTCGGGCTTTATTAATTAACGCCTCAGCGAAATTGGGTAATTAATTAACGGGTAAGCTAATTCGTCGAAAGGGCCTGATCGAGCGGTCCTCACCCCTGCTCGCGCTGGCCTCGTATCGGAAAATCAGCGTGGCATCCGCCGAGTCAGACGCGATAGATACTCTCGGATGACCGAAGCCCGATTAGTGACGGACGCCATGTTCATCATCAGCCATCACCGCCTGCAAAAACTCGTCCCACTGCGCACCGTCCGTATCCGGCTTCGGATTGACCAGCGGGATACTGCTCGCGAGTTTCACCAACGTTGACTGGCACTGAGACCACGGCGAAAACAGCGGATGACGGACCCGTTCCCGCTCACTCCGGGCGCCGGCAACCAACACGCCATCGGCAAGGATTGCCTTCATACACTCCTCAGACATGACCAGCGCCTGACAGAAGGTCGCCAGCAGATCACGCGAAATGCACGCCCACCTGCCCCGACTATGGATCTCCTTCGCCAAGCGGTCCCATTGCCGGCGCGCTGGTAAAATGAGATCAAATGGCGGATCGAAATCCATGCGTTGCTGCTCTAGATCTATTGCGGCGCAAGGCGACACGCGCTGGCATCAAGGATGGATACCCCCGTGGGGTAGGGCGTGAAATCGCTTGCGGCACAGCGTCAACCGCAACCCTCAGCCACGCTAAGCATCTGACCAGAACCAATGACGCAAACCGACAAGCACACGAGAATAAGCCGCAGGGTCGCTGGCACGGTTGGCCGCTAGCCCCTAACGGTACCCCTTTGTCCCCCTTGGCTTTTCGTTAGGAGGCGTTGCTTGACCTGCAGAAATGCGTAGTTCCGCACATGTCATCGCGGGGGGCGGGTGCAGCGCGGGATGGTATTGCGTGATGTGAAGCGAGCAACGGGTTTGGGCTAGGCGTTCACGTTCACGGGGGGTGCTGGTCTCGCGTCCGGGTGTTCGCTTGATTTGTGGCAGACCATTTGGTGTACGGGCGTGCGTAGCTAATCGCCGCGTAGGTTAATGGCTCGCGGATTGCCCTCTGCCCACCCATGAGGTGCTGCCTATAAGTACTGGCTCAGGCCATCTCGTCGGTGACCATCGAGTAACTCATCAGGCGGCCTTTTGCCGGGTAGCCGCCTGGGCTTCGTAGTTCGTGGATGGCGTTAGGATTCAGCCCATCGTCTACAGATTCGAGTTAGCCATCAATCGCATACGACGCCTCTTTACAGTGTTCGCTACGGCGGCGGCCATCAGCGGTCTGATCTGTTCTCCGGCCGCACTGGCCGACGATGACCCACCGCCTCCGTTGCCCGCCCCAGAAGCGGCTCCTCCGGATGTTCGTGAGATACCGATGGAGTTCTGCGTGTTTATGAGCGTTGAGGGGCCGTGCCTCGAAGTCGAAGCGCCTTCACCGCTGCCGCCGCCAGACAGGCCCGGAACTCACAGACGAGCCGTAACAAGGCTTCGAGCCAACCGTTAGGCCAACTCGTCAGCAACGACCGGGTAGCACTGAATCCGCGGCTCATCACGAACAAAGGCAATCACGGTATCCAGTTCAACCGCCGACAATGCGATCCGAGATTCGCACTTCGGAGCAGCACCCCGCCGTCGTCCCGCTTCTGCGCCGTGACGGGAGTCCGGTATCGGTCGCTCACCAATATCGCTTCTGTCATCGTGCCGCGTATTCAGTAAGGGCGGCGCCCACCGTTGCGGCCTGGAAGCGTGGCAGCGAGAGGTCAATGCCGCCGTAGTCAGTCACCAGCCGGATAAGAATGTTCTTCCCCGGCCGGGAGAGATCCAGCACGCGTAATGCCTGGGGTTTCATGTTTATGCTCCGAAATACAAAGTGCGTCGAGGCAAGTTCGACGGGCGCATGAGGGGACTAAGTGGTGTTTGGTGAAACCATTCGGGGTCCACTCGCCGCGCGAAATTTGGGGCGGCGAAGTTCCAGAGGTTCCCGTCGAAATGCGCAACCGTCATACCCCGCATATCGCGGTACGGGGGGTTGGCCGTGGAATGCCCACCAGACCACTTCGTCAAGTAAGCGGTCATCGCCTTCTATGCTGATGGTGGGAAATCCACCGAGATCCTTAGTAGTCGTTACCAGCCGATTCCACCTAAACGCTCCGAAACACATCGGAATAGTTGATCGGCCCGCCACTCTCTTCTGCGGGTGGCGGGCCGCATCCGTGCCCCTGTTCGCACTACGGCCCGATTCGCCAAATGTAACCCTCCGTTCACCTTTGGCCTGAGTTGAGTTCAGTCTTTGGGGCATCGCGACCCTCCTTGAGATGGGACTACCCTGGAATGTGGTGCGCGCAGCGTGTTGCCGAGTCTCGCTAGTCGGGTGAGATTGCGCGCCGCACGAGCACCACAGGGCCGAGCAGACGTTCGGCCCCCCATGATCGTCAAAGGAGACGTGTCATGACCAACAAGGAAGATCTGGACGCGCTGGCCGAGGCCGCTGCCGATGACTTGGCGTGCGCGATCGCCGGCACCGAAAGCCCGACCGGGCAAGTGCGGTCGCTGTCCAAGGCCGCAGTCGAATCCATGGCCACGTACGTCGCCGCCTGCATGGAGCACGACGACGCGTCACGACACACGCCGCCCTTCGTGGGACTCTGAACTTAGGGCTTCTGGATTGCAATACCTGCGGGTACTGGGGACCGAATCGAGCAGCGTAGCGGGTGCGAGAATGCCCCGCGCACGTCAGCGAGCGGGTCGGCCCGCTCAGGACATCGTTGTGTAGCCGCACTTCCCGCAGCCGATGATCTCCTGCACCGCGGCGTCCGTGCCGACTTTTTGACCGTCGGCGTCGTACCGGTATTCCACGAAAGCGTCCGCAAAGCCCCCACAGCCAGGTTGTGGGCAAGGAGTGATTGCTCGCTCCCATTTCGGCATGGTTCTTCTCCTGCTTTTCTACGAGGCCGTCAATAACTTACGCACTCCGAGGCATCCCCGCATTCCCGGGGAGGTTTGCCCGTAATGAAAGGGTCCACGACGCGGGTGGTGGTGTGCGCGAGTAGTCCACTACCCCACTCAGAAGAGTTACGCGTTAGCTGTGGTTACTTACGGAACCGTCAATAATTCCGGGACTCCAACGAATCTGGCACGGCTGGGAGCATTCCAGGGGCTGCATATCCGCGCGCCGTAGCAAACGCTCAGCTCGTTTGAGGCCGGGCCCAACAACACCTGGGGTGTAGAAGTTTTGCAAACCACGGCTGCGACAGCCGGAACGGCTCTGCTTCTGGACACGGAGAAATTCGGTTTTATCCCGGTGCGAAATAATCTTGAACTTGAAACCCGAGGTACGTATTGACGTTCCATAGCGCGGGTCATCGAGCGGGGCGGGCGGCGACCATTACGGTTACGGCTCGCGCGGCTGTCCGAGCGTTGGCTTTTAAACGCCAAGCCTATTGACAGAGCTTATGCAAAATGTCGTCTACCTCTAGCGCAACCGAGGCCATTTCATAACTCAGGACAGCGACCGCCACTGACTGTCGGCTAAGGCCGAAATTCGTAAAGTCACAGCAGCGCTGAACCAGATGGTCGGCAATGGCTGCTAACTGCTCATCCTTCGGCGATTTGTCGATCACCGCAATGGCGGCACGGCAGAGCATTCCCTTATCGACATAATCGCCCCTAGCGACGCCACGAGCGAGCATTAGAAGCTGTTCGGTACTCCTTTCCTCAAGCATCGTAAAATTGCTCTCCATTTTAGCCTTTTCGATGCCGACCGCGGATATCAACGACTGGCGCCGGGTCGCGATCGTGGAGTTTTTTCGCCTGCTGGTACTTGGCTTTGATGACCTCGCCTACCCACCGTTCAATCGACTGGCCTTCCAGCGCGGCGAATTCTTCTATCTCGCGATATTCCGATGCCGAAAACTCAATTTCAAGTTCATGACCCTTGCTGGTGATGCGCATATTTCCCCCATTGTGCGTGGCTCGGAACGAAGCAGGCGGGCTGACAGGCCCCTCGTGCCTGGATCAACTACCTACCGCCTCGCGCGGTGGTGTCGTATCCGAGTACACCCAGGCCAGGCCGCTACCGATCCCAACAACACAGCCGTTACTAACCGGTCCACTTAGAGCGTCGTCGCCCCCCCACGCCGGATTCGGAAACGTAGTTCCCATTCTTCCTATTCGCCAACCCTGCGCGGACTCCGGCCCCGTCTGCCCGAGGAGCCCACCCAGCTCTAGCGGCAAGTTCCCGTCATACGCCGTCAAACCCGGTATACCGTCAGGCCCACAGCGGTCCTCGGTCGCAAGATCCCGCTCCACCGGCAGCCGCGCAGCTAGCCCCCGCAAAACGTCGCTAAGCTGGCGGAATTTTTTGCGCGCCGTCCGTATCCGGCGAAGGATTGATCAGCGGAATACCTCTGGTCAGCTTTATCAGCGTGATCGGGAGGGGTTGCCGCACAGTACGGAATGCTTGGCTCCTACGCTGTAGATATAGGGGTATGGGGTGTGCGCGGTAATGTAATGTGCAGCGGGTTTTAGGTTGCCGGGTCGGGTATGTCCAACCGGGTCTATCGCTGACGTGATCGACTCAAGTGAGCCCCACTTGTGCGGCGCGATGTAGCTGTGTCAACTGACGCACGTGACAAAGCGACGGGCCAGGACTGCGAGACCTGCACCAAACCCTTTTAAAGCGCTCCCCGGACTAGGTACTGGGCCGTGGAAGTCCCCATTACGCCTGTTCCGTCGCTACCGGGTGTCGGCGTTACGATTGGGTGCATCGCCTACAGATTCGAGTTAGCCATCTGTCACATACGACGCCTCTTTACAGTGTTCGCTGCGGCGGCGGCCATCAGCGGTCTGATCTGTTCTCCGGCCGCACTGGCCGACGATGACCCACCGCCTCCGCCGCCCGCCCCAGAAGCGGCTCCTCCGGATATTGGTGAGATACCGACGGAGCACTGCCTGTACATCAGCATTCTGCAGCCGTGCCTCGAAATCGAAGCCCCTTCACCGCTGCCGCCGCCAGACGGGCCCGGAACCACTGACGAGCCGTAACAAGCTTCGACCCAACCGTTAGACCAACTCGTCAGCAACGACCGGGCAGCGCTGCATCCGCGGCTCATCACGAACAAAGGCAATCACGGCGTCCAATTCAACCGCTGACAAGCGGTCGTTAGCCGTCGACAGTCATGGTGGTAAGTCCACCGAGATCCTTAGTGATGGGAAATGGGCGGTTCCATTTGCGTGGAGTCCCGTCGCAGGCGTCGGCAGCTTCGGTGGCGGCGCCGTCGTGGGTAGCAGCGCCGCGACTGGCGGGGGCCGGCGGCGAAGCCGGCGACAGCGGCGGCAGTGCTGGCGCCAACGCCGCAGGCCGGGCCCGGATGGGCAGCGGCGGCGGTGGAGGCGCCGCCGTCGTCGGGGGTGCTCAACCGGCGGCGCGACGGGTGGTAGCGGCGGAGCCGGTGGCTAGGGCCGCGACACACGGGCTCCGCATGCGGAAATACACCTGCCGTGCTGACCGATCAGCGCGTGATGCACCTGTAGCGCCAGTGCTGCAACTCATTCCGACCGAATAGACCCCGACCGGATCACCCCGTTATCCGCTTAATGCGGCGGCCCAGATGATCGGACAAGTCGTCGCGGATGTTGGATTCGGTTTGAAGGTGCCGCTCAGCAGTCGAGGCCATCAACGCAGTTGCTCAGGGTGCCGAGATGAACGCTCCTGGGCTGTGTTGATGGCTCTAGTCCTTGCGGCCATGCAGAGTGACCCCTCTGGATTCCCCGCTCTATGTCGCCTTTGAGGGCTGGGCTGCCGGGTGCAGCTGTCTGCTGGCAGTTACATCTCAGGCCGCCGAACGGGTTCGGGTCGGTGCCGTTCGTGTTGGCGCTGGCTGGCGCTGCTCCCGCAATCCAGGCACCAAGCACGATAGCCGTGCCGGCCAGTGTTTTGGTGATCATTTGGTGGTGCTGCTGAGTCTTCATCTCATTCTCTTCTTTCTTTCGAGATGAATTGGTTGACCCTAGGTGCAACGTCCCCGGAATCCGAACGGATCACCGCAAGCGGCGTGAACCGTCTCACACGAACGCGATCAGCTTTGTCGTACTGCCGGCGTTCAAAGAACGCCATGACCAATCCCAGAAACACCTCGAGCACCGCCGATGTCCTCGGATGCGCCATCTCTAGTGGATCGACTCCGATTTTCGGCTGCTGCTGGGGATTCTCCGAGCGCCCCGTGGGATCGGGGTCGTGTGACTTAATGCTCTATCGCAACCCGGGGTGCCGGTGTTCAGATCGGCGTGAGACAGGCAAGTGCCGATCTCGACCTGCTGAAGTACCAGGGCCAGAAACCGGGGGAGAAAATGCCGTGATGGTCGTCGGGTTTTACCTAGGCCTCGCGGCGGTGCTGGTCGCCGTCTATTGGTTAATTGGGCGCGACATTGATCGCGCGGTGAAGCACAAGAACAGCCCACGTCAGTGGGGCCGGCTTGGCGTACCAGAGAAACAGGTGGAAAGAGAATAATCCGCGCATGCGCGACCTCGAAGCGGTCGACTCGGAAGTCAGATTGCTGCTGGCATTTCGCAAAATTGCCCGCGCGGCAAAGGGTGGCACACCGATACGCCGCGCACTTAGACGCGATGCTGGATGAGCGCTCGTTGGCGGGATAGACGCGCTGCTGGATGAGCTCGGGCCTTGTCGTCCCAACGGCGTTGAATGCCGATCGTGGCGATCGCGTTTGGCACCCTTGGCTTTGATTACCACCACCGCCGCCGCCACCCGGCAGCTAGAAGCCGCTACACCCCAGCCGTCTGCTCTACGCGCCGGGCGCAGGCGGAGGCCCATCTCCGGGCGCAGGCGGATTTCCGGGCGGAGGCGGATTTCCTGGCGCGGGCGGATTTCCTGGCGCAGGAGACTTTCCGGGCGCAGGCGCATTGCCATAAAGGCACTGTTGATATTCCTGAGTACCTGGAACGTTGTCGAAGCCGCAGCTGCAATCATGAACTTGCGAGGGAGTGGGAAGCGAATTGCAAAAGTCGCCACTAGCCGTGGCCGATGGTGCGGCCCACATAACACCAGCGGCCAAGGTTGCCGCTGCACAACCGACCGTGGCCATCAATAGTCTCGTCTTCATGTTGGGATTCCTAGTCTCTCGAAGGCGTCAGCACTGTGCCGCCGCTCGTTAGAGCCGTGACAGCGGTGGTAGCAGTGCCTTGGCCGATCGTAGACGCGCGGTTGGACGAGCGCGCGACACAGTTGTTGCGCGGACGAATGCCGCCTCAACGGCGGTCTGCTCGGACCCGCTCGCATAGGGGCTAGGACACTTGCTGTCCACGCATAATCTTGTGTTAAAAATTCTCGCCTAGTGTCTGGGCGCATGGCATACGGACACGAGCACAGATGCACGTGGGTTGAGACCGAGAAGGTCAACTCAACCCTCGAGGAATGGGTCTCCGCAGGGTGGGAGCTGATCACGGCTTACTGCAGTTCAGCTAGCCCGGTCACCCACTATCTCTATTTCCGACGGGAGGTCGGAGGGCGTGTGGGCTGAACTGTGTGAATTTGGTGTTCGCGTTCCGCAACGGCCGGTGAGGCAGCCGGGAATGGAATCGGCCTGGTAGGCGTCTGAATGGTTAATCGGGCCGGCCCCTCCCTCCCCAGAGCGCGGCCGGCCCGATCCGCGCGAGCCTCGAGTTATTGGCGCACAAACTAGCCTGGTGGCCGGCGAAGCCTTGTTTGAAGCGCCGTCAGCGCTGGGAATCCACCGCCGGCGGCGCCAACGCGCCGTCCAACTCCTCGACGTCGCGCGCCCGGCGGGCTTCGACGCGCGCCAGACACCGCTGCACTGACCAGCCGGCTATGCCTAATTTGCGACCGATCCGCCGAATAGACAAACCCTCTTCCCGCAACCGATAGCACTCGGCATCCAGGCCACCGAAATACACTGTAAATAAACCGCTTTCGTATATCGCACAACGTCTGAAAAAGTTCCGTCACCTCACCGCCAACACGCAGTGTACGCAGACGCCCTACTCACGAGACCACAACTTGCGCCTAGGAGCATCGATGCCATCTTCCAGGCCGGTTTTATAACGTGCCCTGTTAAAGCGGCTGGCGGCCATCAATGGCGCGTGGGACTGCGCGGACCTGCCGAAGCCATGATCATGACCGTAGCGGGTCCGCACACTAGTCTCGGCCATTCGCCGACGCACGTGAACCTTTTCGAGTCCGATTACGTGGCTCAAGTGTGGACGGTGGACGGCCCCAATACCCGTGGACGCGCAGCATCGATAGCATCGACGCCGAGCTTCGGCGGCTCGCCCGCGCGTGGTGCGTGGCTCGTGAGTTCGGCTGCTCGCCGAGCACTGCGCGGATAGACGCACTGCTGGATGAGCGGTTGGCCGCAGCTCCCACTCACATCAGCTGGCAGTCCCGGCTGGCGCGTCGGCGGGCCGAGGCTTAAGCGCATTATTGCTAATCAGACTGGGCAAAGTGCTAACGGCGCCGGACGGATCTACGCTCCGCGGATGCGCGACATCGAGACAATCGACCGCGAACTTCGGCTCCTGGCCCGGGCGTGGCGCGTGGCCCGCGAGTTGTGCACCCACCCGCCGAGCATTGCGCACATCGACGAACTGCTGGACGAACGTTCGGCTACCTGGTGCTGACCGCAACGGTTGCCCGAGAAGGCAATACTGTTCGCGATCAGGCTAGGCCCGCGCCCGGCGTTGCGGCGGCGCAGCGACGGGGCTCTGCCACGTGGCGGCCGCCTGCAAAACCTCTTGGGGCGACACTGTGACCGCCGCTTCGCAACGTCCACACCGGCACTTCACGGGATGCCCAGCAGCTCGTCGATCAGCTGCCCCACCAGCTTCATACTGACTGGCTCACCGGTCAGCTGGGCCCGCTCCAGGACGACGGCGGCCAGCCTGTCGACGCCGGACGAGAACTTCAGCACCGTTCAAGTTTGCTCCCTCACGGGCATATATCGCGGGAGGCCAGCCGGCGGCTGGGAATGCGCCGCCAACGTACGGTGTTCCTAGCGGCGCCCCGTCAGATCTACGGATATTCAGACAGCCAAAGGAAAACGATGACTCAACAGGTTGTTCTCATTACCGGCGCGCTCACCGGCATCGGCCGCGCCGCGGCCGTCGCGTTCGCCAACAAAGGCGCCAAGGTTGTGGTGTCCGGCCGCCACGACGACAAGGGGCAAGCCCTGGCCAAGGAGCTACAAGCGCTTGGTGCCGAGGCGGAGTTCGTGCGGGCCGACGTCACGAAGGAAGACGAGGTTCGCAATCTCGTCGACAAGGCGGTCGCGACGATTCGGCCGTCTCGACGTCGCCGTGAACAACGCCGGCTTCGAAGGCGAGCTCGCCCCCATCCAGGACGCCACTGTCGAAAACTTCAGGGCCGTCCACGACACGAACGTCCTCGGGGTATTCCTGAGCATGAAGCACGAAGTGCGCGCGATGGCGGGCCAAGACAGCGGCAGCATCGTCAACATCTCCTCGACCTACGGGCACAAGGCCGCGGCTGGTGGAACGGCTTATGTCAGTAGCAAATTCGCGGTGGAGGGCCTGACTAAGACGGTCGCGCTCGAGCAGGGCAATTCGGGTATTCGGGTGAACGCCGTCGCGCCGGGTCTGACGGACACCGCTATGGCCGACCGCTTCACCGGCACCGCGGAAGTCAACGACGCGCTGGTGTCGACGATCCCGTTTCTTCGCAGGGGAAGCACTGAGGAACTTGCCAACGCCATCGTGTTCATTTCGTCCCCGGAAGCGTCCTACATTTCCGGCACGGTGTTCGACGTAGACGGTGGCATGTCGGCGACCTGGCCAGTCCCGCGCTCCGCTGACGCCGTGGCCCGCATAACCGGAACCAGCTGTACTGCTTGATCTCTCGGATCACTCGGGGTCGTCCGCGCCCGCAGCGGCGCGCTGCGCGGGCGTGAGTATCCGCAGCAGCGGGACCGCCGCCGCGCGCAAACCCTCGACTGCCTCATCCAACCGGGCGGTCGAGCCAAGCTCCCCGGCAGGGTTTTTCGGCACCGCCGTGAGCGTGCTCGCCAGCACGGCGCCCAATTGCTGCGCCTGCTCCAAGAAAGCGCGCGGCATCGAAATCTCGATCAGAACCGGAGCCGCGATCATCAACATCGTCAGGTAGGTGCGGACCTCCTGCGAAGCGGCGTCCCGCTCATCCGGGCCCTCGGCGGCCGACGACATGGCCCGCGCGGCGCGGTATGCCTGAGCCAACAAGATCGCCGATTGTGCCGCGATGGCTTGTGCTTCATCTCGGTACTGCCGGATTTTGACCACTTGATTGGCGACCAGGACGGTGATCGCCAGCACCAGCAACCCGGAGACCGTCGAGGTCGTGAAAGCATGTTCCGCCGCCCAGTGCCGAGGTGTCTCGTCGGTGAGGTCGAGGACCGCCAGAAGCGCGGTTATCGCGACAACCAACACCGTTGGGATCCCGCTCCGCCAATATTTCAACACTTCCACGACCGTAGTGGCGCCGTAACCATTTCGCCTTGTGGACTATCGTGTTTTCCGTTCACTCGATCAAAGGAGACGAGATGTCTGGGAAGTTCGAACTGTTTAAGGACAAAAGCGGCGACATCCGCTGGCACCTGAAGGCCGCCAACGGCGAGATCGTCGCCAGCAGCCAGGGCTACAAAACCCGCGCCGCGGCCGAAAAGGGCATCGAATCGGTCAAGCACAACGCGGCCGACGCCACGGTGGTCGACAACACCGCGTAGCTCCGGCTCCGAGTGCGGCCTGACCGTCGGGTCACCTTCAGGCACGGCAACCCGGCTTTGATGGCCGCATCCTGCTTGCGCGCAACATCAAGAACGAAGTCCTGCGGCACCGGATCGTTGGCCGGACTCTCGAAATTGATGGTCACGGTGGCCTTGCCTTCGGCGAAGATCACGCTTGCCTTCGACTTGGGGCCGTCGGGCTTGGTCGTGGTCCCGATTGCCATCGTGCCGCCGTTACCCACGTCGACCGGTGTGGGCGTTCCGCCCTTCACCCCGATGTCGGGGTCGGTAAGTCCGGTGACGGTCATATCGCGCGCCTGTACTGCCGCGCCGGCGTCGGGATAGACAAAGATTCCGACGTCGACCGAGCGAGTGTTGCCCTGATTGGTAAACAGACCGCTGACTCCCCCGGGACTTGCCAGCGGACTCGACGTCAACAAACTGAATGTGTCGCCCGGCACGACAATATCCGTCGGTTTGATCAGCAAATTGTTGTAATCGGAGGGCTGGCCGGCAACGCCGCTCGATGACGGCGCCGCCGACGACGGCGATGCGGACGAAGGGGACGTACTCGATGTCGCCGATGACGTGGTCGACGAGGGGGTCGACGACTTATCACTCCCGCACGCCGTAACCGCGACCCCGACTAGCAGAGTGCTCGCAACCAACGCGGACGCCATTGTCGATATCTTCAGCAAAATCGGCTCCTTTGCATTGTGGTCGCACTCAGCGGCCTATCGCAACATAGCGGGAACGATGAATTCACGCACCCACGAAGCGCTAGCCGCGGCGGAATCGCTCGCGCAATTGTGGGTCGTTCTCCCACCACAATGCCGATGGCGCCGCGCTTTCACTTTCGGCCGCCGCCGCGGTGTCCAGCTCGGCGTCGACCACAACGGCGTGCGCCTTTTCGTCGCGGGACAGTGCGCGCATCAACAACAACACGAACGGCAACCCGACCACATCCCCGAGGATCCACAGGACGCCGGCACCAATGGTCTGATCGAGCCGCGGGTCCGGACCCCAAGTCCGCTGTACCCCTGCGTAGTACGACGTGGCGATCAATGAGCCCTGCCAGATGACCAAGCCCAGGACGCCATCGCCAAGGGTCTCGCCGACGCTGATCAAGAGCGAGATCAGCTGGGAATACCTGCGGGGAACCAGATCTGCTTGCAGGCGGGCGTAGAAATATCCGAAACCAATTACTACCAACAGAATCCGGGTCGGCGCGCCAATCCATTCGCTCTGCAGCGCCGCGGTATACCAAGGCGTCAGATACAGCAGCCAGGGCGTGGCCAGCATCGCCAGCGACGTGGTCAACGGATGCGCAAGCGCCCGCGCCCATCCGCTCGCCAACAGCCGATCGACCCGATCACGACCTGCCGGGCCCAGCGCATCCCGCACGATGGTGACCGGCCTGCCCTGCGCAAGGAAGAACGGCACGACGTAAAGCAGCAGCAGTACTTGCAGCGCGCGCACCCAGAACAGCACGTAAGCGTAGGTGCCGATGACACTCAGCGTGGCCAGCGCCCACAGCACCATTCCGACGCCAAAGCTCCCGACCTGCGCCGGTCCGACCGGCTGCTCGCCGTGGCGGCCGCGCCGGTAACACCACGCGTATGCGCTGGCCAGCAAGGTGATCACCACCGCGGAGATCACGTCCAGATGCCAGGTCTGGACCATGGCAGCCGCCGTTAACGGCCCCGGATCGACGCGCATAGCCACTAGCGTATTGCGACTCGGGACTCGGGACTTGGGGCCCATCGCCCAGTCGGCAGGCGGCGCGCGTCCCGATGGTGTTGGGTTGGACGGCGTGGCAGCCATCATCGTTCTCGACGTCTTTCTTGGCATCATGGCCTGCCTTGGGCTGATCGCCCTCGTGAATCAGCTGCGAACGCGGCCCGACAGGCCGGGCAGTAAGGGCGTCGTCGTGGCAGTTGAGCGGCTCGCGTCGCGCCGCAGAAAATTTGCGCGACTCCAGGTCAGACCTGCGGATGGTAGGACCGGCGCTGCGTTATGAGGTCGCGCTCGACCTCGAAGCGGACGGCAAACAATTCGAGGTGTCGACGCCCAAGCCTGCGACGCGTCCGTCGATGGGTTGCGATGACGAAGAAATGTCTTGGGGGTTCGAGGTTCCCGAAGAGCAACTCGACCAGGTGTGGGTCATCGCGTCCTGGATCGAGGCCAAGCGCGCCAATCTCCGGATCGCGGCGATGGCCAGGCACTTGGGCACATCAGAGACCTATGAGTGGAAGTGGGCGACCGATTGGCGGCTCTCCGGGGCCGGCCACTGGAGCAAGCGCCGAAGTGCGACGACGCCGTCACGCGCCGTCGCCGGTATGGGTCCGCTCGAACTGGGTCGAGCACCCGGCCCCCGGCGCGTTCAGCAGCCCGGCGCCGACAACCCAGGCGCAGGCCTTACGGAGTAGGGGTCGGTTGGCCTATCGCTTGGGGGCAGTAGGCGTCGGCCGCTATTGCCGTGAACTTGGCGGCATTGTCGCCGTGGAGTCCGGGATTGGCGCCTTGAATGGTGTTGACGACGTCCGCCATCGGCTTGCCCTGCCCGGACAGTTGACACACCAGCCGGCCCGCGGCTATCACCTTGTCGGGGGACGGAAAGCCGATACCGGCCTTTTGCAGTGCGGCAAGGAACTCGGAATCGGTGGTATCGGCATAGGCCGGGGCGGCCATGCCGATCATGCCGGCAAAGCTGATCAGCAGGAGGAGGGGTCTCATAGCTTCCAGATATTCCCAGAGTCGCGATGATCTCGCACCCTCCATGGCTGCGATTCGTCTGGGAGACGATGCGCGTGTGCAATCATGCGAAGGAGCTGAGGAGGGGAATATGCATCGTTGGCTGATTACCCTGTCGACCGTCCTCGTCGCCGCGGCGAGCATTACCGCGGTCGGCATCGCCGCTCCCCGCGCCTGGGCCGGCGACGCCCCGATCGGCCACATCGGTGACACGCTGCGAGTCGATACCGGCACCTTCATCGCCGACGTCACCGTCAGCAGCGTGGCCCCGTGCGACCCGCCCCCCGGGTTCGGCTACACCCGCGAGGGCGTGCCGGTCAAAAGCTTTCCCGGCAGCACCGCCGATCGTGCCGACGTGACGGTCCGCGCGATCCGGGTGCCCAATCCCTTCATCATGGCGACCATTTTCGCCTTCGACGGGGTGACGCCGTTCGCCGACGCCTACAAGCCGCGGCCGTCCGATGCACCCGACGCGCTGGACAGCGTGCTCACGAATGCGCCGAACGGAGCGATCGTCCGCGGCGGCGTGTACTGGGACGCCTATCGCGATCCGGTCTCCAACGTCGTCCTGCTGGACAGGAAAACGGGCCAGCACCTCGCGCAGTGGAACCTCTGACGCCGGCGGTACACCGCGCCGCTGTTCACCTCGCCACGGCGGCCTCTGTCGACACCGACGAACTGGCGGGCGTTGCCGCACAGACCTTTCCGTTGGCGTGCCCACCCTCGACGCCACCGGAAAATATTGCGTCCTTCATCGCCACCAACCTCTCCGCCGGCCGGTTCGCGGAGTACCTGAACGATCCGCAACGGGCCATCCTCACCGCCCAGCAGAACGGCCGAATTATCGGTTACGCCATGCTCGTTCGCGGCGTCGGCGATGATCCCGACGTACAGCAAGCCGTCGCCGCTCGCCCGGCCGCCGAGCTGTCAAAGATCTATCTGCTGCCCGAATACCACGGGGCCGGGGTGTCGGCCGCGTTGATGGCGCTGACCCTGGCCACCGCCGAAGAATGGGATGTGCGTTGCGTATGGCTGGGCGTCAACCAGGAAAACACGCGCGCACAACGGTTCTACGCCAAGAGCGGCTTCAGGATCAATGGCACCAGGACGTTTCAAGTGGGCGACCGTCGAGAGCACGACTACGTCATGGTTCGCGATCTCGGGTAAGCGCAAGCAGCCGCGAGGTCGCCCGCAGGTACTTCTTCCGGTAGCCACCAGACAGCATCTCCTCGCCGAAGATGCCGTCCAGCTTCGCCCCGGACGCCACCACCGGGATGCCGGCGTCGTACAGCCGGTCCGTCAGCGACACCAGCCGCAGCGCGACGTTCTGGTCATCGATTGCGTGCACACCGGTCAAAAACACCGCGGTCACGCCCTCGATCAGGGCCAGATAACGCGACGGGTGCATGGTGGCCAGGTGCGCGCACAGCGCATCGAAGTCATCGAGGGTGGCGCCTTCGACCCGCGCGGCGCGCTCGGCGACCTGTTCGTCCGAAAGCGGCGGGGGCGCCGGCGGCAGCTCGCGGTGCCGGTAGTCCGGTCCCGCTATCCGCACGGTGGTGAAAATGTCTGCCAGCGTGTTGATCTCACGCAGAAAGTCCTGAGCGGCGAAGCGGCCCTCGCCGAGCTGTTCGGGCAACGTGTTGGAAGTGGCGGCCACCGAAACACCCCGCTCGACCAGCGACGAGAGCAGCCGCGAGATCAGCGTGGTGTTGCCGGGATCGTCGAGTTCGAACTCGTCGATACATATCGCGGTGTAACCAGCCAGTAGGTCGATGCATTCGACGAAGCCAAACACCCCGGCCAGCTGGGTCAGTTCGCCGAACGTGGCGAACGCCTTGGGATGGGTCTCGGGCAACTCGCGGTAAGCCGAGGCCAGTAGGTGGGTCTTGCCGACGCCGAACGCGCCGTCCAGATACAGCCCGACACCGGGCAACACCGCCCGTTTGGCCAGCAGTCTCTTTCGGCCAGCCCGCCGCTGCACGGCCTGTCGGCAGAAGGCCTGACACGCAACCACCGCGGCGGCCTGTGTCGGTTCCGCCGGGTCGGGGCGATACGTCGCGAAAGTCACCTCGGCAAACGTTGGCGGCGGCCGCAATTGGGCGATGAGCCGCTCCGGCGACACGCTCGGATGCCGATCCACCAGGTGCCCCACCGAGCCGGAAGCGGACCCGTGCATGAAGGAACTGTAGCGGCGTGCTGGAATCAAACTCATGCCCGAGTCCGGAGCCGCCGAGACACCGCTGACAATGCTCGAATCGGGCCGCACACTCGACGACAGCGAACTCCCCCAGCTCTACGACTATCCGGCCGGTCTGGACCGGGCGTGGGTGCGGGCCAACTTCATCACCAGCGTCGACGGCGGCGCCACCGCGGACGGCACCAGTGGCACCCTGGCTGGGCCCGGCGACCGGGCTATCTTCAACCTGCTGCGCGAACTCGCCGATGTCATCGTGGTCGGCGCGGGCACCGTGCGGGTCGAGGGCTATTCCGGCGCGCATATGGGGGTCGCGAAGCGCCAGCGCCGGCACGCCCGCGGGCAGAGCGAAGTTCCCCAACTGGCTATCGTCACCAAGTCGGGTCACCTGGACCGGGATCTGGGCGTGTTCACCCGAACCGAGGTGGCGCCGCTGGTGCTGACCTGTACCGCGGCCGCCGACGAGACCCGCCGACTGCTCGGCGATCTGGCCGAGGTGGTCGACTGCTCGGGGAGCGACCCCGGCAACGTCGACGAGGCCGCCCTCCTGGCCATCCTGCAAGCCCGCGGTCAGCGCCGCATCCTCACTGAGGGCGGCCCGTCGCTGCTCGGCTCGTTCGTGGAGCGCGAGATGCTCGACGAGCTATGCCTGACTATCGCGCCATATCTCGTCGGCGGCATGGCGCGCCGCATCACCGCGGGACCCGGCCAGCTGTTGACCCACATGTGCTGTGCGCACGTTCTGACCGACGATGCGGGCTACCTGTACACGCGTTACGTGAAGAGCGCCCGGTGACGATGCGGCCCGCGTAGCGGGGCGAGGTGGGGGGCACCCCCAGCCCGCGAAGCGGCGAGGGGGCACGGCGGGCAACCAAGGCTGGGCCGCAGCGGGATGGCTACTGTGGTCGGCATGAGTCGGCACATCAGGTCCGCCGCGATCCCGGTCGCGGTGACCTTCGCGGTGACGATGCTCGTTGCCGGCTGCGTTCCGGGCCTGGCCGCCGACCCCCGCTTCGCCACCAACTCCGGTGCCCGACCACAAGGCGTCGCCAACACGAAGCCGCCGCCCAGCGGGCCGCCGCCGATCGCCGCGCCCAAGAACGATTTGTCCTGGCACGACTGCACGTCTCGGGTTTTCGGGGACGCGGCCGTCCCTCCCGCGGCCGGGGTCCAGCTGGATTGCGCGAACTACGACGCTGACCTTGACCCGAACGGCGGCACCGGAACCGTGAGCATCGGCGTGGTCCGCGCCCGTTCGAATCAGACCCCGCACGATGCGGGACCGCTCGTATTCACGACGGGCTCAGACCTGCCATCGTCCACGCAGCTGCCGGTCTGGCTGTCCCGGTCCGGCGCCGACGTCCTGCAATCCCACCCCATCGTCGCGGTGGACCGCCGCGGCACAGGCATGTCGAGCCCAATCGACTGCCGCGATCGTCTTGATCGGCAGGTCATGCGTGATCAGGCGCAATTCCAAACCGGGGACGACCCGGTGGCCAACCTGTCTGACGTCGCCAACACCGCCACCACGAACTGCACCGACGCCCTAGCGCCGGCCGGGGACTCCGCTTACGACGACTCGCACGCCGCTTCGGATATCGAACGGCTGCGCAATCTGTGGGACGTACCCGCGCTCGCGCTGGCCGGCATCGGCAACGGCGCTCAGGTGGCGCTGTCCTACGCGGCATCGCGTCCGGACAAGGTCGCCCGGCTGATCCTGGACTCCCCGGTTGCGCTAGGCATCAACGCCGAGGCCGCGGCCGAGCAGCACGTCAAGGGCCAACAGGCGGCGCTCGACGCGTTCGCGGCGCAGTGCGTGGCGGTGAACTGCGCGCTGGGTCCCGACCCCAAGGCCGCCGTCAGCTCACTGCTGTCCGACGCCCGAAACAGCAAAGTGCCCGGCAGCGCGTCGGCGGCCGAGGTGGCCAACGCGATCACCGTCGCGCTGGGCTTCCCGTCCGGCGGCCGCGTCAACTCCACCACCAGCCTGGCGAGCGCGCTGGCGACCGCCCGCTCCGGCGACGCCAACCAGCTGAACGGGTTGATCGCCCACGCCGACGCCATCCAGGACACCGACGGCCAGTTCGTCAACTCGTGCAGTGATGCCGTCAACCGCCCGACCCCGGACCGGGTCCGCGAACTGGTGGTCGCGTGGGGCAAGCTCTACCCGCAGTTCGGCGTGGTCGCGGCGCTCAACCTGGTCAGGTGCTTGCACTGGCCCTCCACCCAGCCGCCGCAGCCGCCGAAGAACCTCAAGGTCGACGTCCTACTGCTAGGCGTGCAAAACGATCCGATCGTAGGCGTCGAGGGAGTAGCGCAGACGGCAGCCATGGTCATCAATGCCAACGCGGCCAGCAGGCGGGTGATGTGGCAGGGCATCGGCCACGGCGCCAGTATTTATTCGCCCTGCTCGGTCCCGCCGCTGGTTGGCTACGTGAATACCGGCAAGTTGCCCGGGACCGACACCTACTGTCCCGCCTGACACTTCGGGTCGGGCGCCGGTGTACGGTGCGCTGGTGACGGCACCCGACTCGATCCGAACCCGCATGCGCGATGGCGTGCTGGCCGCATTCGCACCCCGCACGGGCCCTCCGCGCGCGGCGACAATCTTGCGATCGGTGTTGTGGCCGGCGGCCATTCTGTCGGTGCTGCACCGCAGCATCATCCTGACGATCAACGGCAACATCACCGACGATTTCAAGCCCGTCTACCGTGCGGCACTGAACTTCCGGCACGGCTGGGACATCTACAACGAGCACTTCGACTACGTCGACCCGCACTACCTGTACCCGCCCGGCGGCACGCTGCTGATGGCACCGTTCGGGTACCTGTCGTTCACGCCGTCGCGGTATTTGTTCATCCTGATCAACACCGTGGCGATCTTGCTCGCCTGGTACCTGCTGCTGCGGTTGTTCAAATTCACGCTGTCGTCGGTGGCCGCGCCCGCCCTGCTGCTCGCCATGTTCTGCACCGAAAGCGTGACCAGCACGCTGGTGTTCACGAATATCAACGGCTGCGTGCTGCTGGCGGAGGTGCTCTTCCTGCGCTGGCTGCTGGATGGGAAGGTCGGGCACCAGTGGTGGGCAGGTTTGGTGATCGGCCTGACACTCACGCTCAAACCCGTGCTCGGACCGCTGCTGTTGCTGCCACTGCTGAATCGCCAGTGGCGGGCACTGGTGCCCGCGGTCGTCGTGCCAGCGGTCATCAACGTCGCGGCGTGGCCCTTGGTCAGCGATCCGATGGACTTCGTCACTAAAACGCTGCCGTACATTGGCGGCGTCCGGGACTACTTCAATAGCTCCATCGAGGGCAACGGCGTGTACTTCGGTCTGCCGACCTGGCTGATCGTGTTCCTGCGACTTCTGTTCACGGTGTTGGCGATCGGCGCGATGTGGCTGCTGTACCGCTACTACCGCACCCGCGACCCGCTGTTCTGGTTCACCAGCTCGTCTGGCGTGCTACTGCTGTGGTCGTGGCTGGCGCTGCCGCTGGCCCAGGGCTACTACTCGATGATGCTGTTGCCTTTTCTGATGACGGTGGTGCTACAGAACTCGCTGATTCGCACCTGGCCGGCGTGGCTCGGAATCTACGGCTTCCTGACGTTGGACGACTGGCTGATCTACAAATACATGCGGTATGGCCGTGCGCTGCACTACCTGAAGATCACCTACGGCTGGTCGCTGCTCCTGATCGTGGTGTTCGTGGTGCTCTACTTCCGCTACCTGGATGCCAAGGCGGAGAACCGACTGGACCGCGGCATCGATCCGGCGTGGCTGCCGACCGAGCGGGAGCGCGCGGCGGGTCACCGCAATCGGGGTTAGCGTGGAGACATGACTCCTCCCGATCTGTCCCCCGACCTGTCACGTCCCAAGGTGCAGCTCTCCGACGACGAGTGGCGCAAGAAGCTCAACCCGCAGGAGTTCGACGTGCTGCGTCGCGCCGGCACCGAGCGCCCGTTCGTCGGCAAGTACACCGACACCAAGACTCAGGGCGTCTACCAGTGCCGCGCCTGCGGTGCCGAATTATTCCGCAGCACAGAGAAGTTCGACTCGCATTGCGGCTGGCCTTCATTCTTCGACCCGGCGAAATCCGACGCCGTCATCCTGCGTCCCGACCACTCGATGGGGACGACGCGCACCGAGGTGTTGTGCGCGAACTGCCACAGCCACCTCGGTCACGTGTTCGCGGGCGAGGGTTATCCCACGCCGACGGATCAGCGCTACTGCATCAACTCGATCTCGCTGCAGCTGGTCCCGGCCGACGGCTGACCCCGTCGGCTGCCCCACCGGGCGCGACACATAAATCACACACCCGACGCGCCGATGCGAACCTGCGCGGTTTATATCTCGACGAGCGGGCCAGCGCGCGGCTCAGTCCACCCGGGTGGCGTGCACTTCCCAGAATGGCGCGTGCACCCGGCCGTTGACCAGCCACGGCTCCATCGCCCGGAACCGTTTCACCATCGACTCCGCCCGCTCGGCCATTTCGGGGTTTCGCGCTACCATCGACTCGATCTGATCGGCACTGATGTTGACGTAGTACGTCGTCGGTCCTAGATAGCTGATCTCCCAGCCGGCGGCAGGTAGCACATCGTGAAAGTCGTTCTCGGACAACGACCGCATCATGGTGAAGCCGTTGACGTCGTGCGCGCCGAACTCGAACATGTACAACCGCGCGCCCGGCTTGGTGGCCCGGCGCAGGGCCCGCGCGTACGACCTCTGCAGCTCCGGTTCGGTGCTGAACGTGTGGTAGAAGGCGCAGTCCACGACGGTATCGAACCGGCCGTCCAACCCTTCGAGCTTCGTGGCATCCGCCAGCTCGAAATTCACCTTCACGCCGGCCTTCTGCGCGTTGGCCCGGGCCCGCTCGATGGCGGTTTCGGACCCGTCGATGCCGGTGGCGGCGTAGCCCTTGGAGGCGTAGTAGATCGCGTGATGGCCGGGGCCGGTACCAGGGTCGAGCACCTCACCCTTGATCGCACCCAGCGCTACCAGCTGCTGCACCACCGGCTGTGGACCGCCGATGTCCCACGGCGTAGCCGCCGGCAGGCCGTGCGACAGCTTGTCGTCGCGGTACATCTCCTCGAAGCGGGTGGGATCGGTCGGGTCGAATTCAGTTGTCATTGCTCCCCCTTAGTTTTTTGGTGGATCTGCGTCCCGAGTTATGGCAACGCGTTCACGAGCTGCTCGACCGCAACGCGAGGCCCGGTGAAAAACGGCGTCTCTTCGCGGGTGTGCCGGCGAGCGTCGGTGGCGCGCAGCTCGCGCATCAGGTCGACGATGCGATCCAGTTCGGGGGCTTCGAAGGCCAGGATCCATTCGTAGTCGCCGAGCGCGAACGCCGGCACCGTGTTGGCGCGGACGTCCTTGTATTCGCGGGCGGCCATGCCATGCTCGGCGAGCATTCGGCGGCGTTCCTCGTCGGGCAGCAGGTACCACTCGTAGGACCGAACGAACGGATACACGCAGATGTAGGCGCCGGGCTCCTCGCCGGCGATGAACGCCGGGACGTGGCTCTTGTTGAACTCGGCGGGGCGATGCAGAGCCACACTGCTCCACACCGGCGTACAAGCCCGTCCCAGCGTCGTCGTGCGCCGGAAGTCCGCGTAGGTCGCCTGCAGGTCCTCGATGCGTTCGGCATGCGTCCAGATCATGAAGTCGGCGTCCGCGCGCAAACCCGCCACGTCGTAGAGACCCCGCACGACGACGCCCCGCTCCTCCTGCAGCTTGAAGAAGGTGGAGGTGTCGTCAATCGCAGCTCCCCGCTCCTCCCCGAGCGTGCCGGGCCGCACCGAGAACACCGAGAACATCAGGTAGCGAAGCGTCGAGTTCAGCGCGTCATAATCGAGTTTGGCCATGAACCCATCGTGCCACTTCCGCGGGTCAGGCTTGTAGGGCCTCGACCGCGCGGCCGGCTGCCCCAATGCACGCAGGTACGCCGATGCCATCCAGGTAGCTGCCCGCAACCGCGAGCCCCGACGGCAGACCGGCGCGCACCTCGGCGACCACGTCCGCGTGCCCGGGGCCGTATTGAGGCATCGCCTCGATCCAGCGCTGCAGACGAAAATCCACGGGTTCGACCTCCAATCCGAAGACGGCGGCCAGGTCTTGCCGCGCCCAGGCCAGCAGCTCCTCGTCGGAGGCACTGGTGGCCAGGCCGTCGCCGAACCGCCCAAACGACAGCCGCAGGAACTGCGGCCCGCCTTTCCCGCCTGTGCGGCCCCACTTGCGCGACGACAGCGTAATCGCCTTGGCCCGCAGCAGTTCTCCGCTGGCCACCAGCACACCCGAACACTCCGGAAACGGGGTATCGCCCGGCACCGCGAGCGCCAGAACCACCGACGACGCGCTGGTGATCCGGCCCGCGGCGGCGCAGGCGCGCGGGGCCAGACCACCGGACCCCTCGAGTAGGCACGCCAGGCGCGGGGCGGGTATCGCCAGGACCACGCCGTCGGCCTCCCAGCGCTCGCCGGTGTCGTCACGCAACGCCCAACCGCGGCCGGCGGGCTCCAGCCGCTGCACAGCCGCCCGCACCCAGCGCGCGCCGCTGCGCGCGACGAGTTCGTCGAGCAAAATCTGGTAGCCGCCGTCCAGCGCTCCGAACACCGGCGCGCCGGTGACCGGCGGCAGTCCCTGCCGAACCGCGTCCGTCAGGCTGGGGGCGCCGCGATCGAGGGCCGCCGCCACGCTCGGGGCTGCCGCGCGTAGCCCGATCGTCGCCGCCGAGCCCGCGTACACACCGCTCAGCAGCGGGTCTACCGAGCGGGCCACTGCCTGCTCGCCGAACCGGTCGCCCACCAGCTCGGCCACCGCCGGGTCGCTGCCCGGCGCCCAGCTCAGCGGGCGAGCGGGTTCGGCGTCGATGCGCGCGATCGTCGCGTCGTCGACCAATCCGGCCAACGACGCCGACGACGACGGGATGCCCACCACCGTTCCGGACGGCAGGGGGTGCAGCCGTTGCCCGCTGTAGATCAGCGGCCGGGCGCCGGTGGTGCCCAGTTGGCGTCCCGACAAGCCCAGCTCCGCCAGCAGCGCCGGCATCTCAGGCCGGCGCAGCACGAACGCCTCGGCACCAAGATCCGTCGGCCGCTCGGCGACCAGCTCGGTGCGCAACACCCCGCCCAGCCGATCGCCCGGGTCGAACAACGTGATCCTCGCGTGCTCGCCGACGGCCGCCCTGCAGCCGATACGCTGCCACCAAGCCCGAAACTCCGCCGCCCACAACACAATAAGACGCGAGAGATCATAGCGAGTGGACCAGCGACACCAGCTCGGTCAATACACCGGGATCCGTCTCGGGCAGAACTCCGTGGCCCAGATTGAAGACGTGACCGGCCGCTCCGGCATCGATGGCGCGGCGTCCGTCGTCAACGACGGCCCGGGCGGCGCGCTCCACCACCGGCCAACCCGCCAACAACACAACCGGATCCAGGTTGCCCTGCAGCGCCGTGCCGGCTTCGACGCGGGCGGCCGCGTCGGTGAGCGACGTTCGCCAATCCACGCCGACCATGGTGGCCGTTGCCGGTTTGAGAGCTTCCGACATCGCGCCCAGCAGCTCGGCCGTCCCGACCCCGAAGTGCGTCATCGGCAGGCCGTATCCGGCAAGCGCGGCGAAAACCTTTGAACTGTGCGGCAATACGTACTGGCGGTAGTCGGCCAGCGACAGGGTGCCCGCCCACGAGTCGAACAGCTGGATCGCGTCCACCCCGGCGTCGATCTGACCGCGCAGGAACTCCACGGTGAGGTCGGTCAGCTTCGCCATCAGCGCATGCCAGCTCGTCGGGTCCGCCAGCATCATCGCCTTGGTGCGGGCGTGGTTACGGCTGGGACCGCCCTCGACCAGGTAGGACGCTATGGTGAACGGCGCGCCGGCGAAACCGATCAGGGGAACGTCGCCCAGCGCGGCGACCAGCAGCGAAACCGCCTCGCATACCGGCTGAATTGACTGTCGCTCAAGCGGTTTCAGAGCATCGACGTCGGCGCTGGTGCGGACCGGGTTCGCAATCACCGGGCCGACGTCTGGCACGATATCCAAATCGACTCCGGCGGCGCGCAGCGGCACGACGATGTCCGAGAAGAGGATCGCGGCGTCGGGGTGGTGGCGACGGATCGGCTGCAGGGTGATCTCGCAGACCAGGTCGGGCTGAAAGCACGCCGCCAGCATGCCGTGCCCTTTCCGCAGCGCCCGGTATTCGGGCAGCGAGCGGCCCGCCTGCCGCATGAACCACACCGGCACCCGGCTGGGTTTGCGGCCGGTGACTGCGGCCAGGTAGGGCGACTCGGGAAGGTTGCGGCGGGTCGGAGATCATTCATCAGCCTCAATGCTGCCATGGGCTTCGACCGGCGCGTGCGTAACATCAACCCGATGCCGGTCACCTACGACGAATTCCCGAGCCTGCGCTGCGAAACCGACGAAAACGGCGTGCTGACGCTGGTCCTCGACGCGCCCGGGCTCAATTCGGTCGGGCCACAGATGCACCGCGATCTGGCCGACATCTGGCCGGTGATCGATCGCGATCCTGCCGTGCGCGTCGTTCTGGTCCGGGGCGAAGGCAAAGCCTTCTCCTCCGGCGGCAGCTTCGACCTGATCGCCGAGACCGTCGGCGACTATCAAAGCCGGATCCGCATCATGCGCGAGGCGCGCGACCTGGTGCTCAACCTGGTCAACTTCGACAAGCCCGTGGTCTCGGCGATCCGGGGCCCCGCCGTCGGCGCCGGTCTGGTGGTGGCGTTACTGGCCGACATCTCGGTGGCGGGCCGGACCGCGAAGATCATCGACGGACACACCAAACTCGGGGTTGCCGCCGGTGACCACGCGGCGATTTGCTGGCCGCTGCTGGTCGGCATGGCCAAGGCCAAGTACTACCTGCTTACCTGCGACACGTTGCTCGGCGAGGAAGCCGAGCGCATCGGCCTGGTCTCGACCTGCGTCGATGACGAGGAAGTGCTCCCGACCGCGACCCGTCTGGCCGAGAACCTGGCGCACGGTGCGCAGGACGCGATCCGCTGGACCAAGCACAGCCTCAACCACTGGTACCGCATGTTTGCGCCCGCATTCGAAACGTCGCTCGGCCTGGAATTCCTCGGGTTCAGCGGCCCCGACGTGCAAGAAGGGCTCGCGGCACACCGCGAGAAACGCCCCGCACGATTTGGCGCCAACGCTGACGGCTGACGCCGCACGCCGCCTGATCCCGGGGCACGGCGCGCCTGTCGCGCGTGTCGGCCCAGGGGTCTAACGTCGAATGTTGTGACCCGCGCTGACGACGATGCAGAGCGCAGCGATGAGGTGGGGGCACCTCCCGCTTGCGGGGGAGAGCGGCGCTCGTGACTTCAGCCGAACCGGCCCCATTCCGCGAGGCGGTAGCGGCCATGAGCGCTGTCACCGCGCGGCCGGAGATCGAGCTTGGGCCTATCCGACCGCCGCAGCGCCTGGCGCCGTACAGCTACGCGCTGGGCGCCGAGGTCAAACATCCCGAAGTCGACGTCATTCCCGAGGGGTCCGACGGAGACGCGTTCGGCCGGCTGATTCTGCTGTACGACCCTGACGGCGCCGATGCCTGGGACGGCACCATCCGCCTGGTCGCGTACGTCCAGGCCGACCTCGACTCGCACGAGGCCATCGACCCCCTGTTGCCCGAGGTGGCGTGGAGCTGGCTGGTCGACGCGCTGGAGTCCCGCACCGAGCACGTCCTTGCCCTCGGCGGCACTGTCACCGCCACGACGTCGGTGCGCTACGGCGACATCTCCGGGCCGCCGCGCGGTCACCAGCTGGAGCTGAGGGCATCATGGACGGCGACCACCCCGGAGATCGGCGTCCACGTCGAGGCGTTCTGCGAGGTGCTCGAGCACGCCGCGGGCCTACCACCGACCGGGGTCACCGACCTCGGCTCGCGCTCACGCGCCTGAAATGTCTGAGCCGGTGGCCGAAGGGCCCGAAAGCACGGGGCCCGAAAGCACCGAACCCGAACCCACCCCGTTGCTGCACCCGGCCGACGGGCTGCCGAATCTCTCGGTAACCGTCGGCCAGATCGCCGCCGCCGCGGAACTCCTGGACGGCGGGCGCGGACCGTTCGCGGTTGACGCGGAACGGGCGTCGGGGTTCCGCTACTCCAACCGGGCCTACCTGATTCAGATCCGACGGGCCGATGCCGGCACCGTGCTGATCGACCCGGTCAGCCACGGCGCTGACCCACTGACCGCGCTCAATCCCGTCGCGCAGGTGCTCGGCAAAGACGAGTGGATCCTGCACGCCGCCGACCAGGACCTGCCCTGCCTGGCCGAGGTGGGCATGCGACCGCCCGCGCTCTACGACACCGAACTCGCCGCGCGACTGGCCGGATTCGACCGGGTAAACCTGGCCAGCATGGTGCAGCGGCTGCTGGGCCTCGGGCTGGTCAAGGGCCATGGCGCGGCCGACTGGTCCAAACGCCCACTTCCCATGGAATGGCTCAACTACGCCGCACTCGACGTGGAAGTCCTCATCGAACTCCGCGCCGCCATCGCGGCTGCGCTTGCCGAACAGGGTAAAACCGATTGGGCCGCACAAGAATTCGAATATCTACGTACCTTCAAATCGGGCGACGCCGTAGCAGAGGCTGCGCCCGCCGTGCGACGCGACCGGTGGCGGCGGACGTCGGGGATCCACAAAGTGCGGGACCCGCGCGCCCTGGCTGCGGTTCGTGAATTGTGGTTGACGCGCGACTCCATCGCCCAGCGCCGCGACGTCGCGCCGCGCCGCATCCTGCCGGATGCGGCCATCATCGACGCCGCCACCGCAAATCCGAAGACCGTCGAAGACCTCATAGCGTTGCCGGTGTTCGGTGGCCGCCACCAGCGGCGCAGCGCCGCGACATGGTTCGCGGCCCTAGAGTCAGCCCGGGCGAACAAAAATCCGCCGGACGACGCCGAACCACCCAACGCACCGCCGCCACCCGCGCGGTGGAGCAGGCGCAAACCCGAAGCCGCGGTGCGTCTGGAAGCGGCCAGGGCGGCGCTGTCGGAAGTGTCTGAGCGCGTGGGGGTTCCGACGGAGAACCTGATCTCCCCCGACCTGGTGCGACGGCTGTGCTGGTACTGGGAGATCGCCGACGATCCCGTCGAGGCTGTCGAGGAGTTTCTGCGCACCGGCCAAGCACGGCCGTGGCAGCGAGAACTGGCGGTAACCGTTCTTGCACGGGCGGTACAGCCCCCAGCCGACTAGTTGCTGACCTAGCCGATGAGAACCTCGAGCGGAGCCCGCAGCGGGTATGCGCCGCGCAGCTGGTCGCCCAGATGCGCCGCCAACGTTTCGCGTTCCCCCTCAGCCACCTCGAGGACCAGTTCGTTGTCCATCTGCAGCACCATGCGCGACGTCAACCCAGCATCCTTGATCGCCCGATGGACATTGATCAGCGCAACCTTCATGATGTCCGCGGCGCTGCCCCCGATAAGGAAACCGAGCGCGGCACGCTCGGCCTTCTCGCGCGCGTGACGGTTGTCGCTATCGAGGTCGGGCAGGTAGCGGCGGCGGCCCAACAGCGTTGAGCAGTAACCGGTTCTGCGGGCATCGTCGATGACACCTCGGAGAAAGTCGCCGAGGTCACGCCAGAGGTCGTGATCCTCGGCCACGATCGCGGCGGTCGACTCGTAAAACATCAGCTCCATCCGGCGTTGAAGCTGCGATATCTCCTCCTCGTCGCTCAACAGCGGGAACACATAGGACGCTAAGGCGCGGTACGGCTCCTCTCCGGAGTTGAGAGCACCGATAAGGCCCGCGTCGTCGGACAGGTGCGCGATCACACGCGCCTCAATCGCGGGGTAACGAGCCGTCATCAGCTCGCCCTCGCCCCGGTTCAGATCCACCGCTATGCCTGCGTTATCCATGTCCGATAGCACGCACAAAACGGGCAGTTCTATCTGACTGAAAAGCGACGAGGAACCGATGCGCGCCAACTCCTCGTCGAGCACGTCGGCGAGATCCAGCACCGCGCAGGCCTGCAGGATGAGCGCGCGCACGGACTCCTCAGGATTTGCCGTCTCTTCCGAAGGTAACGCGCATCGCATGTGGCGCACCAACAGTTCGTTGAGAGACGCGTTCGGCTGTTCGGGATGCACCAAGCAGGCCGCCGCTGCGGTATCGGAGGTGACACCGCGAAGCGCCCATCCACAACCGGTCAACGCACGTGCCACTGACTTTGCGTCGTGCACCGCCTTGGGGGGACCGGGATCGCCGAGCCACGAGGCCAACGCCGCCTCATCGTCTTCGGTCAACGTTGCAATGTCGATGTAGCGGCCTTCGCCGTCGGCGGCGACGATCGCCAGGGCGGCGGTTTGGGGGCCCTTGGGCTCGGGCGCCGGATCCGTGGCCCGGATGGCCAGACCGAACCGATTCCCCAAGCTGTGTTCAGCCAGCCAGGCAGGCAGCTCATCGTCTTCCAGCTTCCGTCCACGTACGTCGAAGCTATTCGGCATGTCCATCATCGTCGATCATGAACTCCCACCCTGAGTCAGCGCGTCACGCGCCGCGGTCAGTCGAGTGTTGTGGGGACTACTGCTCGAGCGTCCGGCTCTTGGTCGGGTCATACGCGCGCGCTTCGTCGCCCGACTTCTGCTCCAGTGCCGCCACCCAACCAGTGATCCGGCGGGCCACATCCTGGTCGGTGAGCGCCAGCTCGGCCAGCACCTCACCGCGCGACGCGTGGTCGTAGAACTTCTGGGGCAGCCCGACGTCGCGGCAGGGTACATCGATCTCCGCGCGCCGCAGCGCGGCGGACACGGCCGAACCCACGCCGCCGTTTACCCCGTTGTCCTCAAGCGTGACAAGCAATTTGTGCTGGACGGCCAGTTCGAGCACACCGTCGGATACCGGCAACACCCAACGCGGGTCAATCACGGTCACGCCGATTCCCTGGTTGTGTAGCCGCTTCGCCACCGCCAACGCCATCGGCGCGAATGCCCCCACTGCCACCAATAACACGTCGCGGTTCAATTCACCGGCCGGCACCGCGAGCACATCCACGCCCGAGCGCCGCTCCAAAGCCGGGATATCGTCGCCCACATCACCTTTGGGGAACCGCAACGCCGTCGGACCGTCGTCGACGTCAAGCGCCTCGCCGAGTTCCTCGCGTAACCGCGCGGCGTCCCGCGGTGCGGCCACCCGGATGCCGGGCACGATATTCAACATCGAAAGATCCCACATGCCATTGTGGCTGGGGCCGTCCGATCCGGTGACGCCTGCCCGGTCGAGAACCAATGTGACCGGCAGCCTGTGCAGCGCCACATCCATCATGATCTGGTCGAACGCCCGGTTGAGGAACGTCGAATAGATGGCCACCACCGGGTGCATGCCGCCCATCGCCAGCCCGGCCGCCGACGTCATCGCGTGTTGCTCGGCGATGCCGACGTCGAACAACCGATCCGGAAACTCTTGGCCGAACGCGGTCAGCCCGGTGGGGCCGGGCATTGCCGCGGTGATTGCGACGATGTCGCGGCGCCTTTTGCCGTAGCCGATAAGTGCCTCGGAAAATGCGGCGGTCCAGCCCGGGCCCGCGACCTTGGTGATCTGCCCGGTGACGGGGTCGATCGGGGCGGTGGAGTGCATCTGCTCGGCCTCGTCGGCCTCAGCCGGTGCGTAACCCATCCCCTTGCGGGTGACGACGTGCACAATCACCGGACCGCCGAAACCACGGGCGCTACGCAGCGCAACCTCCACCGCGCGTTCGTCGTGTCCATCGACCGGACCGACGTACTTGAGTCCGAGATCGGTGAACATCAGCTGCGGCGCCAGGGAGTCCTTGATGCCGGCTTTGACACTGTGCATGAAGTGGTAGCAGGCCTCACCCACCATCGGCACCGCAAGCACCAAGTCGCGGCCCCTCTCCAGGACCTGCTCATAGGCCGGCTGTAGCCGCAAGGTGGCCAGGTGGTTGGCGACGCCGCCGATCGTTGGCGCGTAGCTGCGGCCGTTGTCGTTGACCACGATGATCACCGGCCGGTGGCAGGCGGCGATATTGTTCAGCGCTTCCCAGCACATGCCGCCGGTCAGCGCACCGTCGCCGACCACCGCGACTACATGCCGGTTCCGGTGCCCGGTCAGCTCGAACGCCTTGGCCAGGCCGTCTGCGTACGACAACGACGCACTGGCGTGGCTGGACTCCACCCAGTCGTGGTCGCTCTCTGCACGCGACGGATATCCGGACAGCCCGCCCTTTTTGCGCAGGCTCTCGAAATCCGGGCAGCGTCCGGTCAGCATCTTGTGGACGTACGCCTGGTGGCCGGTGTCGAAGATGATCGGATCGTGCGGCGAGTCGAACACTCGGTGCAGCGCCAGCGTGAGCTCGACGACGCCCAGGTTCGGCCCCAAGTGGCCCCCGGTCGCAGCGACCTTGTGGATCAGAAACTCGCGAATCTCGGAAGCGAGATCGCGCAGCTGCTGCTGAGAAAGGTACTGCAGGTCAGCGGGCCCGCGGATCTGTTCGAGCATCAGGCCAGTGTACCCAGCTAACGCCCGAGCAATCCTGGTGAAGCTGAGCAATAAACCCCACAACTACGAGGACGGATCGAAGATCCGGAGCAGCACCACGATGTCCACCAGGATGTCGAGGAAGCCCGACAACCCAGCACCCCAGTTGAAGCCACCCGAGTTCGCGCCCGAGCCCCCATTGAAGAGGCCCGTGTTGCCGCCGCCACTTCCCGAACTGACCGTTGACAGCTAAGAGCAGTCAGATCTTACGGGTCAACAGCGCCACGCATTCGGTGTGATGCGTCAGCGGGAACGCGTCGAAGACCCTGATCTCCTCGACGGTGTAGCCGTGGGCGCGGTACAGGCCGACATCGCGGGCAAATGATGCCGCCTCGCAGCCGATGTGCACCACCCGCGGAACCTCGGCCGCGGCCAACAGGTCGATGACGTCGCGTCCGGCGCCCGATCGCGGTGGATCGAGCACCGCCACGTCGGCCCTGACCCGCTGACCCGTCAGCGCTCGGCGTACCGAATCGGTGATGACGTTCACCTGTGGCAGATCGGCCAATGCCGCCCGGGCGGCCCGCGACGCCGCCCGCGCCGTATCGACCGTCAACACCCGCCCCGACTCCCCGACCGCGTCGCCCAGCGCAGCGGCGAAAACACCAGCGCCGCCGTAGAGATCCCACACCGTGGCGCCCGCAGCGGGTTGTGCCCAGTCGGCAACCAGACGGCTGTAGACCCCTGCTGCCTCCCGGTGCGCCTGCCAGAAGGCCGTCACCGGGATCTGCCAGCTACGCGGGCCTACCCGCTGCACCGCGTGATAATCCCCTTCCACCACCTTGGTCGTGGTCCGTTTGCCCTGCCGCACGCTGCGCACCACATGGCGCTGGTCGTTGTCGTCGAGGACCACGTGCAGCTGCGCGCCCGGCGACCAGTCGGCCTCACCCAGTCCGTCCACCATTCCGGGCCGGAGCTGGGCGCAACGCAGGTCGGGCACCAGTTCGTCGCTGTGGTAGCGGTGAAACCCCGGACGGCGATCGGCCCCGACCTCGAGCCGGATCCGGGTGCGCCAACCGGTGGGGCCCGCGCCCGAAAGCGGCTCGGCCCCCGCGTCTGCGCCACTCCACTGGTGCCCACCAAGGCGTTCCAGCTGGTTGCCCACGACCTGCGCCTTGATCGCCCTTGCCGCCTCGGGAACGGCAAACGCGAGATCACAACATCCGGCGCCATCCACGCCGGCGATCGGGCATAGTGACGCCGTCCGGTCGGCCGACGGCTCGATCACCTCGATAACCTCTGCGTGCCAATAAGAACCGCGGTCAGCGGTGACGCGCACCCGCACCCGTTCGCCGGGCAGCGCGTAGCGCACGAACACCACGCGGCCGTCGTGGTGCGCGACGCAGCTCCCGCCGTTCGCCGGGGCACCGGCGAGCAACGTCAACTCCCCGCAAGACTCGGGGTTCGGCACCTGGGTCAATCGAAGATTCCGCGACGGGCGTCACCGGGGGCGGCGTGCGGCTGCAGCGTGTCGATTCGCTCCGACGAACTCAATTGCCAGGGCACCGAAGTCACCATCACCCCGGGCATGAACAGCAACCGGCCCTTGAGCCGCAGCGCGCTCTGGTTGTGCAGCGCCTGCTCCCACCAATGGCCGACGACATACTCCGGGATGAACACCGTCACCACGGTGCGCGGCGACTCCTTGCTTACCCGTTTGACGTAATCCAGTATCGGGCGGGTGATTTCACGATACGGCGAAGCGATGACCTTCAGTGGCACGCTGATACTGCTGTCCTCCCACGAGCGCACCAAGGAGCGGGTTTCCTGGTCGTCCACGCTGACGGTCAAAGCCTCGAGCGCGTCGGGCCGGGTTGCGCGCGCGTAGGCCAGCGCGCGCAGGGTCGGCAGATGCAACTTCGACACCAGCACCAGAGCGTGGTTGCGGCTGGGCAACACTACGTCGTGTTGGGCCGCAGCCTGATCCGCCAATTCCCGGTTGACGGTGTCGTAGTGCCGGCGGATCAGCTTCATCATGAGGAACAGCCCACTCATCGCGACGATGGCGATCCAGGCCCCCGCAAGGAACTTGGTGATCAGCACGACGAATAACACCGTCCCGGTGGACAGCAAGCCGACCGTGTTGACCACCCTGGAGCGCATCATCTTGCGCCGGGCCCGCGGATCGGTCTCGCTGCGCAGCAACCGGGTCCAGTGCCGGACCATGCCGATCTGACTCAGCGTGAACGAAATGAACACCCCGACGATATAGAGCTGGATCAGTGCGGACAGTTCCGCGCGGAAGGCAATGATCGCCAGCAGAGCCGCCGCCGACAGAAACAGGATTCCGTTGGAAAACGCCAATCTGTCACCGCGGGTGTGCAACTGGCGCGGCAGGTAACTGTGCTGCGCCAGTACGGAACCGAGCACCGGGAACCCGTTGAATGCGGTATTGGCCGCCAGTACCAAGATGAGCGCGGTCACCGTGGTGATGAGCAGAAACCCGATGTGGAAGCTGCCGAACACCGTCTCGGCCAGCTGCGTGACCAGCGTCTTCTGGTAGTAGCCCGCGGGCGTCCCGGTCAGCTGTGCGGCGGGATCGTCGACGAGCTTGACTCCGATCTTCTGGGCCAACACGATGATGCCCATCAACAGGGCCACCGCGATCGCGCCCAGCAACAGCAGGGTGGTCGCCGCATTCCGCGACTTCGGTTTCTCGAACGCGGGCACCCCGTTGCTGATCGCCTCAACACCGGTCAGCGCCGCGCAGCCCGAGGAGAACGATCTGGCCAGCAGGAACGCGAACGCGAAACCGACGACCTGGCCGTGCTCGGCATGCATATGGAAACCGGCGGATTCGGCCCGCAACGGATTACCCAGCGCGTAAATCCGAAACAGCCCCCAGCCGATCATGATGACAACGCCGACGATGAAGGCATAGGTCGGGATGGCGAATGCCGCCCCGGACTCGCGGATTCCGCGCAGGTTCAGCGCCATCACCACCAGAATGGCGGCCACGCAGAACCAGACCTTGTTTTCGGCGACGACGGGGAGGGCCGAGCCGATGTTCGACATCGCCGAGGCGGTCGAAACAGCCACGGTCAGAACGTAATCGACCATCAGCGCGCTGGCGACAACGAGACCGGCGGTGTCGCCGAGATTGGTGGTGACCACCTCGTAGTCGCCTCCGCCGGAGGGGTATGCGTGCACGTTCTGCCGGTAGCTGGCCACCACGACCAGCATGACCGCGGCCACGGCAAGGCCGATCCACGGTGTGAGCGCGTACGCGGCCGCGCCGGCCACCGAGAGCATCAGGAAAATCTCCTCGGGGGCATAAGCGACCGAGGACAGCGCATCCGAGGCGAACACCGGCAAGGCGATCCGTTTGGGCAACAGAGTGTGGCTTAGCCGGTCGCTGCGAAACGGTCGGCCGATGAGTAACCGGCGCGCAGCGGTTGAAAGTTTGGACACGAGAGCCAAGAGTAAGCCCAGCTGCGCTTGATAGCGTTTCGTAGGCGAGAATGTTCGAGTACTGAATCGGCTGGCCAACGATGGTGCCGATCCAAGCGACATTAAGCAAGGCTTTAAGCAAGGCTCAGCCGAGAGGACCTCAAGTGCGGGTGGTTGTGATGGGCTGCGGCCGAGTGGGCTCGTCGGTGTCCGACGGGCTGTCCCGACTCGGGCACGACGTTGCTGTCATCGACCGAGACAGCACGGCGTTCAACCGGCTCAGCCCGGAGTTCGGCGGAGAGCGCGTGCTGGGTCAGGGATTCGACCGAGATGTCCTGCTGAGGGCGGGCGTCGAGGGTGCGGACGCTTTCGCCGCGGTGTCATCCGGAGACAACTCCAACATCATCTCGGCACGACTGGCCCGGGAGACCTTCGGGGTGAAGCACGTCGTCGCCCGTATATACGACGCCAAGCGCGCCGAAGTCTACGAACGCCTCGGCATCCCCACGATCGCCACCGTGCCCTGGACCACCGATCGCCTCCTCAACTTGATCACCCGGGACGGCGAGACGGCGAAGTGGCGGGACCCGACCGGCACCGTCGCCGTCGCGGAGGTCGAATTGCACGAGGACTGGTTCGGGCGGCTTGCCAGGGACCTCGAAGAGGCCACCGGTGCCCGGGTGGCGTTCTTGATCCGGTTCGGCACCGGGGTGCTGCCCGAACCTAAAACCTGTATCCAGGCCGGTGACCAGGTCTACTTGGCCGCGATATCCGGCCGCGCCGCTGAGGCGGTGGCCATTGCCGCCCTGCCACCGAATCAGGACTGAGGACCGACCAATGAAGGTAGCTGTTGCCGGGGCCGGAGCGGTCGGCCGATCGGTCACCCGCGAACTCGTGGGCAATCACCACGACGTGACCCTGATCGAGCGCAATCCCGACCACGTCGACGTCGACGCCATCCCGGAGGCGCACTGGGTTCTTGGCGATGCCTGCGAACTGAGCCTGCTGGAGTCGGCACACCTCGAGGGTTTCGACGTGGTGGTGGCAGCGACCGGGGACGACAAGGTCAACGTGGTGCTAAGCCTGCTGGCCAAGACCGAATTCGCGGTACCCCGGGTAGTGGCCCGGGTCAACGATCCCCGAAACGAATGGCTGTTCACCGACGCCTGGGGAGTGGATGTCTCGGTGTCCACCCCACGCATGCTCTGTTCGCTGATCGAGGAGGCCGTCACCGTTGGCGATCTGGTGCGGCTGATGGAGTTCCGCCGGGGTCAGGCCAACCTGGTCGAGATCACGCTGCCCGATGACACGCCGTGGGGCGGCAAACCGCTGCGCAGACTCCAGCTGCCGCGCGATACCGCGCTCGTGACGATCCTGCGTGGGCCGCGGGTGATCGTGCCGGAGCCTGACGAGCCCCTCGAAGGCGGGGACGAGTTGCTTTTCGTCGCGTCCACGGAAGCGGAAACGGATCTGAGCAAGCTGCTACTGCCCAGCGTCGAACCCGTCGCGGACTAAAGCCTGTCGGTGCCGGCGTCGATGTCGGTCTCGGCTTCGGCCGAAGCCGCATGGCCAACCTCAGATGTCGCCACGGACGGGCCGGGGGCGACTTCGGCGTCGGGAAGTGCTCGCTGAACGACCTTGATCGCCGCGTAGGTCGCCAGTGCCGCTATTGCGGTCAGCGGCCAACCCATTCCGAGCCTCGCCACCCCTAGCCAGCCGGTCTTATCCGCGTCGTAGAGCAGCCGCTGGACCGCGAACCGGGCGCCGAATACCAGCACCCAACCCAGGGTGGCGATGTCGAACGCGCGCACCGCGCGGGGCACGTCGCGCCAGGCGCGACCAGCCCCATTGGCCCAGCTCCAGACGTAGCCGACCAGTGGTCGGCGGATCAGGATGGACACCGAGAAGACCACCGCCCACACCAACGACATCCAGATGCCAAGCAAGAAGTAGCCTTTGGACTGTCCCATCAGGTAGGCGATCAGCGCGCAGATCGCCACGCCGAAGAAGCCCGAGAACGCGGGCTGCGTGGATTCCCGCTGAATCAGGCGCAACAGCAATACCAGGGTGGCCGCGCCAAGCGCGGCGCCGATCGCGGGCAGCAGACCCAAGAGGCTGTTAGCCAGCACGAACGTCAGCACAGGCAGCGACGAGTAGATGACCCCGCTCACGCCGCCCAGCTGTGCCAGCAGGCGCTCTGGGCTAGTGCGATCAGTGGTTTGGTCGGGCAGACTCAACGCTGAATTTCGTAATGCGGGTTGTAAATGGCTTTGGTGCCGTTCTCCAACTTGCCCAGGCGACCCCGGACCCGCAGCGTACGGCCCGAGTCGATGCCGGGTATCCGGCGCTGGCCCAGCCAAACCAGCGTGACGGTGTCGCTGCCGTCGAACAATTCGGCGCGGACCCCGCCCGCGCACGCCTTGCCGTTGCATTCCACGCTGCGCAAGGTGCCCACCATCGTGACCTCCTGGCCACGCTCGCAATCGATGACACGCTGCGCGCCGGTGCTTGCGACCTCGTCGGACAGTTCGTCGCAGTCGCGCTGGTCCGGGTCCTCCGTCAAACGACGGGTGAGCCGGCGCAAATAACCTTGGGCCCCCATGGCCACTCCTGACACTGCTGATGCAGCTATTGGCGCTTCAATATGCCAACGGCCACCGTAGACCCGTTGGTTCCCTGGCGCTACACGGATCACTGTGATGTTGGCGGCAAAAAATGCGGTGTGGGAATAGATGATTTGGTGTCTGGATCCGATCTCGAAGTTGGAGACGGCCCGCGAGAACGGCACTATCGAACGGTGGCTGTCGATCTGCGCGGTGTCAGGACCGTGATGCTGCCCGGAACCGGATCCGACGACCACTACGTCCGTCACGCGTTCTCGGGTCCGGTGCGAGCGGCCGGAGCGGTGCTGATGACGCCGCCGCCGCAGCCAGATCGGTTGATCGACGGCTATTTGTCCGCCCTGGACGACGCCGCCCGCGCGGGTCTAATCGCCGTCGGCGGTGTCTCGATCGGAGCCGCGGTAGCCGCGGCTTGGGCACTGGACCACCCGGCTCAGGTGGTCGCTGTGCTGGCTGCGCTGCCTCCCTGGACCGGGGTGCCCGGGTCAGCGCCTGGAGCGATGTCCGCGCGCTACACGGCCTCCCAGCTGCGCGCCGATGGGCTCACGGCGACGACCGAGCAGATGCGTGCATCCAGCCCGGCCTGGCTGGCCGGGGAGCTGACCCGCTCTTGGCAGGCTCAGTGGCCGACATTGCCGGACGCCATGGAGGAGGCGGCCGCCTTCGTCGCGCCGACTTCCGGCGAGCTGGCCCGGCTGGCGGCACCGCTGGGAGTGGTGGCCGCCGTCGACGATCCGATTCACCCGCTACAGGTCGGTATCGATTGGGTGAGCGCAGCACCGCGCGCCGCCCTGCGGACAGTGACGCTGGACGAGATCGGCGCTGACACCGCCGCGCTGGGCGCCGCCTGCCTCGCCGCCCTTGCCCTCGCTTGACCGTTCCGGACCGGCTACCCGCCGGTCGCGGTGCGCAACTGCTGCATCGCCGACCCCTCGGCGCTGCGACGAGCGGCCGGTGCGTCGGACGGCTGTTGCTCGGCTTCCGCCGGTCCGGGGGCCTGTTGGGCGGCCGCGGCTTCGCGCAGTTGGTCGGCCATCGGCTCGGGCAGCTGGACCGGCAACGGCGTCCGCACCGGCAGCGGTGTGTCATCACGGCGAACGACGGTGTCCGCCAACGCCGTGCGGGCTTCGTCGTTCAACGCGTCGATGGTTTCGTGCGGCCCGTTGACCACGCAGCGGATCATCCAGCGGTAGCCGTCGACCCCGATGAAGCGCACGACGCCCGAGGCGATGCCGACCACCTCACGCCCCCACGGGCCGTCCTTGATGGTGACTTCCGCCGAGTCCTTGCGCAGCGAGTCGGCGAGCTCGCTGGCCACCTCACGCCACAGACCAGTGGTCTTCGGCGCCGCGTAGGCGGCAATGGTGAAACGCCCGTTAGGCGTGACAATCCAGACCGCGCTCGGGACCCCGGTCTCGGTCAACTCGACCTGCAGCTGCCCGGCTTCCGGCATGGGAATCAGCACCGAGCCCAGATCGAGTCTGGCCAGTTCCGCGTCCTTGGGGTCGTCGAAGTCATCGATGTCGAACGGGCCCTCGAAGTCGTCGAACTCGGCGGGCTCCATCGGTTCCACCGGGGCTTCTTCGTCGCCTGAAGGTTTATCAAGTGCCATTAGAAACGCCACTCCTCGTCGCTTCGCTCTGCATGGCGGGTCACAAACTCGCATGTCCGCCGGAGGAACCGTGACCACCCTCGCCACGGGATGTTTCGGCCAGCCCAGCTTCGTCGAACGACGAGACCTCGACCAGCTGGACCAACTCGACCTGCTGCACCAGCAACTGGGCGATCCGATCGCCACGATGCACCACGATGGGCGTGGCGGGGTCGAGGTTAATCAGTGCGATCTTGATCTCACCACGGTAGCCCGCGTCGATGGTACCGGGACTGTTGACGATCGAAAGCCCCACGCGCGAAGCCAAACCCGAGCGCGGGTGGACGAGCCCGACCATTCCGAACGGGATGGCGACGGCGATACCTGTGCGCACCAGGGCGCGGTGCCCCGGCGCCAGCGTGACGTCTTCCGCGCTAAAGAGATCCACCCCGGCGTCGCCCTCATGGGCGCGGCTGGGCATCGGAAGGGCGGGATCGAGGCGGACAACCGCCAGACTGGTCGACACGGGGCCACAGACTACTCTTGACCGCGTGTCCGATACCCGCGTCGCGCCCCACAGCGTGCGATATCGCGAGCGACTGTGGGTGCCGTGGTGGTGGTGGCCGCTGGGCTTCGCGCTGGCGGCGCTCATCGCATTCGAAGTCAACCTGGGCGTCGCCGCCCTACCCGGCTGGCTGCCATTTGCCACACTGTTCGCCGTGGCCACCGGGACGCTGCTGTGGCTTGGGCGCGTCGAGATCCAGGTCAGCGTCGACGCCGCCTCCAGAACCGGAGTCGAACTCCGCGCCGGGCAAGCGCACCTGCCGGTCACCGTGATCGCCCGGTCCACCGAAGTTCCCCGCTCGGCCAAATCTGCGGCGCTCGGCCGCCAGCTCGACCCGGCGGCCTTCGTGCTGCACCGCGCATGGGTCGGACCAATGATCCTGGTCGTCCTCGATGACCCAGACGACCCGACGCCGTACTGGCTGGTGAGCTGCCGTCACCCGGACCGGGTGCTGTCGGCCCTGACAAGCTGAGTACAGCTATCAGGCTGCGCAGTCGTTGCAGATCATCACGCCGTTCTTCTCGCTGGCGAGCCGGCTGCGGTGTTGCACCAGAAAGCAGCTCGAACAAGTGAACTCGTCAGCTTGCTTCGGAATCACGCGAACCGAAAGTTCTTCGCCGGACAGATCGGCACCGGGCAGCTCGAAAGACTCAGCGGATTCGGATTCGTCCACGTCGACCACGGCCGACGCCGCTTCGTTCCGTCGTGCTTTGAGCTCCTCCAGCGAGTCCTCCGAGACGTCGTCGGTTTCGGTGCGCCGTGGAGCGTCATAGTCGGTAGGCATCGTCCAATCCCCGTCCTGTCCCCTCACATGCCCTCTGTACCTCAAGCAACGTGTTGTACCAGCGTCGAACGCATCCACCAAACGATTCGTGCCCGTATCTCGGCCGTTTGGAGTGTGATTTACGTCACACCTCCGGTGGAAGCCGCGTCTGGAGCCTCAAACACGGTCTAAATCAGCGGGTCTCACAAGCGACTACAGTGCACTCGTGGTCGCACAAATCACCGAGGGTACCGCCTTTGACAAGCATGGTAGGCCCTTCCGACGACGCAATGCCCGGCCCGCCATCATCCTGCTGGTGTTTCTGGCGCTGATGACCGGCGTGGCGTGGACCGTCGCGCTGACACGACCGGCGAAAGTTCACGAGGCCGAAGTCTGTAACCCGCCCCCGCAACCGACCGGATCGGCACCCGCGCAACTCGGTGAGCAGGCTTCGCGGACGGCGATGACGGACGTCGCACCCGCCAAACTCGGCGACGCCAAGGTCCGCGTTCTCAACGCCAGCGGACGAGGTGGGCAGGCTGCCGAAGTCGCCGGCGCATTGAAGGACCTAGGCTTCGCGACGCCGACGGCGGCAAATGACCCGGTCTATGCCGGCACCCGGCTCAACTGCCAGGGGCAGATCCGCTTCGGTACCGCCGGGCAAGCCACCGCGGCCGCGGTGTGGTTGGTGGCGCCATGCACCGAGCTTTTCAACGATAACCGCGCCGACGATTCTGTCGACCTTGCCGTGGGCACCGACTTCACCACGTTCGCGCACAACGACGACATCGACGCGGTTCTGGCCAGCCTACGGCCCGGCTCCAATGGACCGTCGGATCCCATGTTGCTGAGCAAGATTCACTCCAGCAGCTGCTGACTCGTCCGGGATCAGTCCCGGATCGGCCCGAGACCGTCAAAGCGCTCGAGGGCGGCCAACAGCTCGTCGGCGACCCCAGGTGCGGCGGCCAGCACCAACTCGGCGCCCTCTGCTGGTCCGTTCTGCGCGGGCAACACCACTCGGGCTCCCGCCTCCGCCGCGATCACGGCGCCGGCCGCACTATCCCACACCTGCAGCCCGTGCTCGTAGTAGGCATCTAGCCGACCTGCCGCGACCATGCACAGATCCAGCGCCGCAGAACCGATGCGGCGCACGTCACGGACCACCGGCAGCAGTTGTGCCAACACCGTCGCCTGGATCGCGCGGCGCCGCCCGGAGTAGCCAAACCCGGTGCCCAGCAATGCCATCGACAAATCGTCGACGTCGGAGCACCGCAAGGCCCGCGTCCCTTGCTCATCGGTGACATGCGCGCCGAGGCCACGCGCAGCCGAATACACTCGGCCGGCGACGACGTCAGCGACCGCGCCGGCCACCGACACACCGTCGACTTGGGCCGCGACCGAAACCGCGTAGGCGGGGATGTCGTAAACAAAGTTCACCGTGCCATCGATGGGGTCAACCACCCAGATGACCGCTCCGGCGGACGCAGCGGCGGGATCGCTGGGGCCCCCTCCCTCCTCGCCCAGAATCGGGTCACCGGGCCGTAATTGAGCCAGCCGGTCACGCAATAGGTGTTCGGTCTCGGTGTCGACGACGGTGACCGGATCGGTCGGAGTGCTTTTCGTGCGCATGACGCCACCCGGGGCGTTCACGGCGTCCGCGCGGGCGCCGAACACCTCGGCGCGACGGGCTCGCACGAACGCGGCGGCTTCGGCGGCCAACGCTTCGGCGACCGAGCGCAGCCGAGCCGGATCTTGCGCGGACTTGATATCAGGGCGCGTCATCGGTCTATCGCAGCACAGTCGGTACGCCTCGTCAGGCTCAAGACGCCCTGCTCGCCAGGTTAAGGTGATCCGACAGCCAAGCCTCGCCGAGGAGATTCGATGACAACGGATGCCACACCCCAGCGCCGCGGATTCGGAGTCGACGTCGGCGGCAGCGGCATCAAGGGCGGAATCGTCGACCTGGACACCGGCCAGTTGATCGGCGACCGTTTCAAGCTGCTTACACCGCAACCGGCCACCCCACCGGCCGTCGCCAAGACGATCGCGGAGGTCGTCAACGAGTTCGGCTGGACCGGCCCCCTGGGGGTGACGTATCCCGGCGTCGTCACCAACGGCATCGTCCGGACGGCCGCCAACGTGGACAGCGCCTGGATCGGGACCAACGCCGGCGAAATCATCGGAGGCAAGCTCAGCGGCCAGCAGGTGACTGTTCTCAACGATGCAGATGCCGCCGGGCTTGCCGAGGAGCGCTATGGCGCGGGCAAAGACAAATCGGGCCTGGTGGTGCTGCTGACTTTCGGAACCGGGATCGGGTCCGCGGTCATCTACAACGGAACGCTGATTCCCAACACCGAGTTCGGCCACCTCGAGGTCGGCGGCAAGGAGGCCGAGCAACGAGCGGCGTCGTCGGTCAAAGACAAGAACGACTTGAGCTACGAAAAGTGGGCCAAGGAGGTGACAAAGGTGCTGGTGGCCATCGAGAACGCGATCTGGCCCGACTTGTTCATCGCCGGGGGCGGCATCAGCCGCAAGGCCGACAAATGGGTGCCACTTCTGGAAAGCCGCACCCCGGTGGTGGCGGCAGCCCTGCAGAACACCGCCGGCATAGTCGGTGCCGCAATGGCCGCCAGCGCCGACGTGGCGCACTGAATTTGCCCGGTGGGGCAGTACAAGCCCACACTGTCGTTACAATGGTTCACGGCGGTCGCCCCGACCGGTAGAGCGAGATATTCACGCTGATATCAGCGCCGACATTCGACATAGCAGATACTTTCGGTTCACCATGCCCAAGCCCACCGGAAGTGAATCCAACCCGAAGGGGTGTATGTGGCAGCGACCAAGACAAGTCCGGTGACCGAAGAGCCGGTGAAGCGCACCGCCACGAAGTCTTCTGGGTCTACCGCCTCCCCAGCGAAGCGGCCGGCGGCGAAGGCCACCAACGGCTCCGCGCCCGCCAAGCGGGCCGCCAAGACGGCGCCGCGGGCCGAGGGCAAAGCCACCGCGGAGCCTGTGGCCGCTGAGGCTGGTCAGGCAACCGAAACGACGAAGAAGCCCCGCGCCGCGGCAAAGGGCGCTGTGAGCAAGGCGGCGGCAGCACCGTCCACCCGGACGAAAACGGCAGCCAAGGGCGCCCACAAGAATCACGAGGACCCAAAGGTCGACTTGCAGGTCGTCGAAACCGAAGACGCCGTCGAGGACCTCGATGGCGAACCGGACATCGAGGTAGGCGAGGACCTCGAGATCGATGCCGCGGAGCTCGTTCTCGACGACCTGGAGGAAGTGGTGGCCGATGTCGAGGACGCGGTCCTCGTGCCGGCCGGCGCCGAGGATGCCGAGACTCCCACCCCCGCAGTGATTGCCGCGGCTCCCGCGGCGGACGACGACGAGGACATCGCTGAGCCCACCGAAAAGGACAAAGCCTCCGGGGATTTCGTCTGGGACGAAGATGAGTCCGAGGCATTGCGTCAGGCCCGCAAGGACGCCGAACTCACCGCTTCCGCCGACTCGGTTCGCGCTTACCTGAAGCAGATCGGAAAGGTGGCGCTGCTCAACGCGGAGGAAGAAGTTGAGCTGGCGAAGCGCATCGAAGCCGGCCTGTATGCCACGCAGTTGATGACGGAACTGACCGAGCGTGGCGACAAACTGCCCGCCGCCCAGCGCCGGGACATGGTCTGGATCTGCCGCGACGGAGACCGCGCGAAAAACCATCTGCTGGAAGCAAACCTGCGACTGGTGGTGTCGCTGGCCAAGCGTTATACCGGTCGCGGTATGGCGTTCCTCGACCTGATCCAGGAAGGGAACCTGGGCCTGATCCGTGCGGTCGAGAAGTTCGACTACACCAAGGGCTACAAGTTCTCTACGTACGCCACCTGGTGGATCCGCCAGGCCATCACCCGCGCCATGGCCGACCAGGCCCGCACCATCCGTATCCCGGTGCACATGGTCGAGGTGATCAACAAGCTGGGCCGTATTCAGCGCGAGCTACTGCAGGACCTGGGCCGCGAGCCCACGCCCGAGGAGCTGGCCAAAGAAATGGACATCACGCCGGAGAAGGTGCTGGAGATCCAGCAGTACGCGCGTGAGCCCATCTCGCTGGACCAGACGATCGGCGACGAGGGCGACAGCCAACTCGGCGACTTCATCGAGGACAGTGAAGCGGTGGTGGCCGTGGACGCGGTGTCGTTCACGCTGCTGCAGGACCAGCTGCAGTCGGTGCTGGAGACACTCTCGGAGCGCGAAGCCGGCGTAGTGCGGTTGCGCTTCGGCCTCACCGACGGTCAGCCTCGCACCCTCGACGAAATCGGCCAGGTATACGGGGTGACCCGCGAGCGCATCCGCCAGATCGAATCCAAGACCATGTCGAAGTTGCGCCATCCCAGCCGTTCTCAGGTTTTGCGCGACTATCTGGACTGAGCGACAGTCCGTTTCATTTCACTGACCATCGATTCTGCTGGCACAGTTCGTGACGACCTGGACTAGATAAGGGCTTGTCGCCCAACAAGTCTCGCGGCTACTGTGAACGCATGTCAACGACGCGCAAAGTTGTCTCGTCCGGATCCGACTTCGAATCGGTGGTGGGCTACTCGCGCGCGGTGCGAGTGGGCCCGTTGGTGGCAGTAGCGGGAACAACCGGCGCCGGGCCCCCTGACGACATCAGCGCCCAGACCCGAGACGCTTTGCGCCGCATCGAGATTGCTCTCCAGCAAGCCGGGGCGTCACTCACCGATGTGATCCGTACCCGGATCTATGTGACCGACATTTCCCGGTGGCGCGAAGTCGGCGCGGTGCACGCACAGGTCTTCGGCGCCGTGCGTCCCGCGGCCACCATGGTCGAAGTCTCCGCGCTGATCACCCCTGACCTGCTGGTGGAGATCGAAGCCGACGCCTACATGGAGTCCTGAGACCCGTCCAGTCGCGGAAAGCTGCCATCAGGGCCCGGCAGGTACGCGCTGACTCTGATCACAGCCCGCACCGGCAGTGCACCGTACAGATGGGGGAACAGCATCGACTCCGGATCGGTCGCAACGCCCGGCTCCCAACGCACCGGTGCGTCCAACAAGGTCGGGTCGATGTGCAGCAGTACCAGGTCATCGCGGCCGCGGTAGAGCCGGTTGGCCGGCAGGTGAACCTGGTCCGGCGTTGACAGGTGGATGAAACTCGACGTCGCCAGCTGGGTCCGGGTGTAGAAATCCCCGGGTTTGGGCACTAGACCACTCACCTGTTGCACACATGTGCAGCAGGACGGCATTAGCAGAGGACATATGAGACAGCATTCCTGAACGACGTTCGGAACTCGTGAGAAACGACACACCTGAGAACGATCGGGGAACAACGCGAAAACCCCAAACGTCTGACATTGTGAGTACATCGAGAACGGAGAAGCCATGAATGCAACTCTGACCAGTCCCGACCTTACTAAAGCTGACCGATGCGACCGCTGCGGTGCTGCAGCACGCGTGCGCGCCAAGCTGCCTTCCGGAGCTGAGCTTCTCTTCTGCCAGCATCACGCCAATGAGCACGAAGCCAAGCTCGCCGAGCTCGAAGCCGTGCTGCAGGTGAGCGGGAGCTAAATTTCGAGAACTCGCGCGTCGGCAATGCGGGGTGTACGGGCGATCGTCGGCAATGCTGAGCAGGTATGAGTCAACTGGCCGCAAAGCCGTCCCGTCACCACATCTTGAGCATAGGTCGGCGAACCTTGTCCAAGAGCTGGGACGACTCGATCTTTTCTGAGTCGGCGCAAGCCGGATTTTGGTCTGCGCTGTCCCTCCCGCCGTTGTTGCTGGGACTGTTGGGCGCGCTGGCCTATGTTGCGCCGCTGTTCGGCGCCGACATGTTGCCCACCATCGAACACCAGGTGATTTCGACTGCGCACAGCGTGTTCTCCCCCAGCGTGGTCAACGAGATCATCGAACCCACGATTCGGGACATCGCGCACAACGCCCGCGGTGAAGTGGTGTCGCTGGGTTTCTTGATCTCGCTGTGGGCGGGTTCGTCGGCGGTGTCCGCGTTCGTCGATTCCGTGGTCGAGGCGCATGACCAGACGCCGTTGCGGCACCCCGTACGGCAAAGGCTGTTCGCGCTGTTCCTGTATTTGGTGGGGCTGGTGGTTGTGGTGGTGACTGCGCCTTTGGTCGTGGTAGGCCCCCGCAAGGTGGCAGAACACATCCCGGTCGGCCTGGCGAACGTGTTGCGCTACGGCTATTACCCGGCGCTGATTCTCGGGTTGACGATCGGGGTGATGATTCTGTACCGGGTGTCCCTGCCGGTACCCCTGCCGTCGCATCGACTGATTTACGGCGCGATCCTGGCGACAACGGTGTTCGTGGTCGCCACCCTGGGCCTGCGGGTCTACTTGAGATGGATAACCAGCACCGGGTATACCTACGGCGCGCTGTCCACACCGATCGCGTTCCTGTTGTTCGCGTTCTTTGGCGGATTCGCGATAATGCTGGGCGCCGAGCTCAATGCCGCCGTCCAGGAGGAATTCCCGGCGCCGGCCACGCACGCCCACCGACTGCGCAACTGGCTGGTGTGGCGTGCCCGCTCCGTCACGCAGCCAACGAATACAGCCAATCCGGCGCCGGTTTCAGCAGCCGATCGGCCCGACGTCGCAGCGCCGGAACCGCCCGGCTGATCAGCCCTTTTTGAGCTGCTCGTAGATTCTTTTGCAGTCGGGGCATACCGGCGATCCCGGCTTGGCCGCCTTGGTGACCGGAAACACCTCACCGCACAATGCGACTACGTGACTGCCCATGACCGCGCTCTCGGCGATCTTGTCCTTCTTGACGTAGTGGAAGTACTTCGGGGTATCGCTGCCGGTCCCGTCGTCGACGCGTTCGTCGGTATCGGGGCGCTCGATGGTCTGGGTCTCCATGTCCCCATTCTGCCTCCAAACACGGTCTGAAAGCTGTTTGGGTCCGAATACGTCAGATGTGGAACAGTGGAGGAATGAAGCGCGGCTCCGAGCCGGGGTCCAGTGACAAATCCGGAGACAGGTTCGACGACTTCGACGACAAGAAATGGCCGGCCGGTACTCATCACCGCCGCCGCCCCTTCGTATGAAGAACAGCATCGCAAGCGGGTGCGAAAGTACCTCACCATCATGTCCATCCGGATTCCGGCGCTTCTCCTCGCCGCCTTCGCGTACGGCACGTGGCACAACGGTCTGATTTCGCTGGCGATCGTGGCCGCCTCGATCCCGCTGCCGTGGATGGCAGTGCTGATCGCCAACGACCGTCCGCCTCGGACCTCCGAGGAACCTCGGCGCTTTGACGACTCGCGGCGGCGCACCCCGCTATTCCCGACGGCTGAGCGGCCGGCACTCGAGCCGCGGCGTAACCCGACACCGCGACAGGACTCACCTCCCAACCCGGCGGCCGGCCGGGGCTGAATAGGCCGGCGAGGGTTTCCGGGATCCCCGGTTAGCGCACTTCTCAGGACATTCTCAGGTCGTCGCGACATTTCTGCACGTCAAAGCGTGTGAGATCACGGTCGGGTGGGAACTCACCAGGTGGATTTGTCGTTGTACGTCTTGACAGACGAAGCCTATTGGGAGGTCGCTATGGCGAACGCCACCACAAGTCGGTTTGAACGCGATTTGGATGCTCAAAGCCCCGCAGCGGACCTCGTGCGCGTGTATCTGAACGGTATCGGCAAGACGGCACTGCTCAACGCCGCGGACGAAGTAGAGCTGGCCAAGCGCATCGAAGCCGGGCTCTACGCCGAGCACCTACTGGAGACGCGTAAGCGCCTCGGCGAGAACCGCAAACGCGATCTGGCTGCCGTCGTACGCGATGGCGAGGCAGCGCGCCGGCACCTGCTGGAGGCGAACCTGCGCCTGGTGGTGTCACTGGCCAAGCGCTACACGGGACGCGGCATGCCGTTGCTGGACCTTATCCAGGAGGGCAACCTCGGCTTGATCCGCGCGATGGAAAAGTTCGACTACGCAAAGGGATTCAAGTTCTCGACCTACGCCACCTGGTGGATCCGGCAGGCCATCACCCGCGGCATGGCCGACCAGAGCCGCACCATCCGGTTGCCCGTTCACTTGGTCGAGCAGGTCAACAAGCTGGCCCGGATCAAGCGGGAGATGCACCAAAACCTGGGGCGGGAAGCCACCGACGAGGAACTCGCCGCCGAATCCGGCATTCCGGTCGAAAAGATCAACGACCTGTTGGAGCACAGCCGTGACCCGGTGAGCCTGGATATGCCGGTCGGCGCTGAGGAAGAAGCCCCGCTGGGCGACTTCATCGAGGACGCCGAAGCGATGTCCGCGGAGAACTCGGTGATCGCCGAGTTGCTGCACACCGACATCCGCAGTGTGTTGGCCACTCTCGACGAGCGCGAGCATCAGGTCATCCGTCTGCGCTTCGGTCTGGACGACGGCCAGCCGCGCACCCTGGATCAGATCGGGAAGCTGTTCGGTCTGTCCCGTGAGCGGGTCCGGCAGATCGAGCGGGACGTGATGGGCAAGCTGCGCAACGGCGATCGCGCCGACCGACTCAGGTCTTATGCAAGCTAGAACCGCCGACCAAATTCAACAGCAGGGACAGTATGCCCGCCGCGCTGCGGCGGGCATACTTCGTGTCTAGGGAGCGTTGAAGACCATTCACATAGCTGTGCAAGTAGACTCATCGGCAATGGAGGGTGGGTGAATGAACGACCTGGTTGATACCACCGAGATGTACCTGCGGACCATCTACGACCTCGAGGAAGAGGGCGTGACCCCGCTGCGTGCCCGGATTGCGGAGCGGCTCGATCAAAGCGGGCCGACCGTCAGCCAGACCGTATCTCGCATGGAACGCGACGGGTTGCTGCACGTCGCCGGCGACCGCCACCTGGAGCTCACCGACAAGGGCCGCGCCCTGGCCGTCGCCGTGATGCGCAAGCACCGGCTCGCCGAGCGATTACTGGTTGACGTCATCGGGCTGCCGTGGGAGGAAGTGCACGCCGAGGCGTGCCGGTGGGAGCACGTCATGAGCGAGGACGTCGAACGCCGGCTGATGAAGGTGCTCAACAACCCGACCACATCCCCGTTCGGCAACCCGATTCCAGGTCTTTTCGACCTGGGCGTGGGCCCGAAGTTCGGCGAAGACGAAGCAGCCCTCGTTCGGTTAACCGAATTGCCGGCAGGCTCGCCGGTCGCCGTTGTCGTCCGCCAACTCACTGAGCATGTTCAGGGCGACATTGACCTGATCGCTCGACTGAAGGACGCCGGCGTGGTCCCCAACGCGCGAGTGACCGTCTCGACCAGCGCCGTCGGCGGCGGCGTGACCATCCTGATCCCGGGCCATGAAAACGTCACCCTGCCACACGAGATGGCGCATGCCGTCAAGGTCGAGAAGGTCTGACGCCAAAGGGGCCTACCCCGCACGTCGGCCGAACCGGCGTGGCGGCGGTAGCCGCACACCGAGTCGCTTGGCCAATCGGTAGCCGGTGCTCGCGAGGTCGCGAATGCTCTCGGGACGCAGACCGGACTGCAATGCCGTGTCCAGCATGCCCGCCATCCGATGGTCCGGGTCGCAGCGCAGCGCGGCCTCCAGCGATACCCCGGCCAGCGGCCCGTCGCCACGGGCGTAGGCGCTGAACGCAAGCAACACCAACGCTTCGACCCGCCATGGCTGGGGCAGGGTGCGCGCCAGTAACGCCCACAGCGACTCGGCCGGACCGGCGTTTTCGCCAACCGCGAGCGCGTACAACGTGTCGCGCACCTGCACATCACGCAATGCGCAGCCCAACTCCCCAAGCTCGGTGTCGGGCAGCGATTGTCCGCTGGCGACGCGGACAGCCGCGGCCATCGCGTTCTGCACATCGCGCCGAGCAGCAACCCGCGGGATCCGCGCGATGAGCGGCCTCGCGGGCGACCGCCTGCCGTTTGATGGTGGCGGCCAGCTTGGCGCTGTGCACCGGGTCGTCGACCGCGACGACAGCCTGCAAATCCGCCCGACGCGGGTAGAGCCGCCGACCGTCCAGGACTGCCGCCACGGCCAGCGGCGACGCCGAAGGGTCGTCGACCTCGCCGCTGGCGCCACAGCCGTCCGCACAATGCCAGCGACCGCCACACGCCACCCGATCCACCACGTGCGCGGCCAACAGCACGATGTCGTTCAGCGCCAACGCCTCTCGGAGCATCTCGCACAGCTCCCGATGTTCCTCGTCACACACCGAACACTGCGCGCCGTCGGCATCGACGACCACTGCGATCGCGGCGTCCGGTTCGGCTGCGGCCGCAACCTCCACAAGATGATCGATCCGGTCGAGGAGCCCGTCACCGAGGTCGATCCGCATGACCGACCCCAGTTCGCCGCCGTCCAGCGACACCAGGACTAGTGAATTTTCTGGCACAAAGCCGAGAACGGCGGGCAACGCGGCGATCAAAGCTCCGGGGCGATTCAGCTGAAAGTCAGCTCGATGCATGCTCATGAGGGCTAACGCTGACAAGCGTCACCGTCAGAAGGTGCTCACGCGGGGCAACGGAGCGGGCCCCCTGTGCACGAACTCAGCACTGTGCGTTTTGCTGTTCTACTGTCTAGCCCATGGGTTCGACGCAAGAGTACGACATGGTGGTTATCGGTTCGGGGCCCGGCGGGCAGAAGGCCGCCATCGCCTCGGCCAAACTGGGCAAGTCCGCGGCGATAGTGGAACGCGGCAATATGCTCGGCGGCGTTTGCGTCAACACGGGCACGATCCCATCGAAAACCTTGCGCGAGGCGGTGCTCTACCTCACCGGGATGAGCCAGCGCGAACTGTACGGCGCCAGCTACCGCGTCAAAGAGAAGATCACCCCGGCCGACCTGCTGGCCCGGACCCAGCACGTGATCACCAAAGAGATCGACGTGGTGCGAAACCAGCTGATGCGCAACCGAGTCGACCTGCTGGAGGGGCACGGACGGTTCATCGACCCGCACACCATCGAGATCGAGGACCCCACGCGCCGGGAAAAGTTGACCATCAGCGGCAAATACATTGTCATCGCCACCGGCACCACGCCGGCACGGCCGTCCGGGGTGGATTTCGACGACGACAGGGTGCTCGACTCCGACGGGATCCTGGATCTCAAGTCGCTGCCGGCGTCGATGGTCGTGGTGGGCGCAGGGGTGATCGGCATCGAATACGCGTCGATGTTCGCCGCGTTGGGCACCAAGGTGACCGTCGTGGAGAAGCGCAGCGACATGTTGGACTTCTGCGACCCGGAGATCATCGAGGCGCTGAAATTCCACCTGCGCGACCTGGCGGTCACGTTCCGATTCGGCGAGGAGGTGACCGCGGTGGACGTCGGAGCCTCCGGCACCATCACCACCCTGGCCAGCGGCAAGCAGATTCCCGCCGACACGGTGATGTACTCCGCGGGGCGCCAGGGGCAGACCGACCAGCTCGACCTGCAGAAAGCCGGCGTCGAGGTTGAGAGCCGCGGGCGGATTTTCGTCGACGACAAGTTCCGGACGAAGGTGGAGCACATCTACGCCGTCGGCGATGTCATCGGCTTCCCGGCATTGGCCGCGACCTCGATGGAACAGGGACGGCTGGCCGCCTACCACGCGTTCGGGGAAGCGTGCGACGGCATCACCGAACTGCAGCCGATCGGCATCTACTCGATCCCTGAAATCTCGTACGTCGGTGTCACCGAGGTGGAGCTGACGAAGAACTCGATCCCCTACGAGGTGGGGGTGTCCCGGTACCGCGAATTGGCCCGCGGTGCGATCGCCGGCGACTCCTACGGCATGCTCAAGCTGTTGGTGTCCACCGACGATCTCAGGATCCTCGGCGTGCACATTTTCGGCACCAATGCCACCGAGTTGGTGCACATCGGACAAGCCGTGATGGGATGCGGCGGCAGCGTCGAGTATCTGGTCGACGCGGTGTTCAATTACCCAACCTTCTCCGAGGCTTACAAGGTGGCAGCGCTCGACGTGATGAACAAGGTGCGCGCGCTACACCAGTTCCGCCACTGACTCCGGGAATCGGCGAGCCGGAATCAGCAGGGGTCCACTGCGGCGTCCTTCGGCACCGTGTCGCCGGGGCCGCCGGCATCGGCGCGGGTCAGTAGCTGAGCGGTGCGTTCGTCGAACGGCGCGGAATACGAGACGTTCTCAGCGCAGCCACCTCCTTCGAGCCCCCCGATCACCCCGGTCACCGTGGTGCCGCTCACCCACGGCGCCCCGCTGGTGCCGCCGACCAGACCTTCGCAGGCTAACGAGGGAAACCCGCTGTCGGTGACCCCGGTGTTGGCCTGACAACCGATGGGCGAACCACCCACGCCGGACGGATACCCCAGCACGGTGACACGACTGCCGGAAGGCGGTGCCATGCCCAACGACAAGGCCAAGCCGATGTGCGATTCGACCGTGCCTCCGCGGTCGCTGTTGACCCGCGCGATCGCGTAATCGGCGTGCGGATCCTTGCTGGCGATCCAGCGCGGATCGAGGTAGATCGCGTCAGCCGTCCACAGATCGGTGGGCGGCGCGTCTCCGCCGAAACCGGGCGCGAAGGCTATCTGAGACGCTCCGGCCAGGCAGTGAGCGGCGGTCATCACCAGGTTGCCGCGCGCGGAATGCACCACGGCGCCCGTGCAAACGTGCAGGTTGCCGCCGTCCAGGAAGATCGCGCCCACCCGCAGGTCGGGGTCCACCGGACCCGCTACGGCGCTGTGCCGGGGGTCGCTGAGCCGCTGCACCGGAAAGCTGATCCGCGTCTGGGACACAGTGGGATTCGACGCATGCACGCCCGTCCGATCGCACGACGTCAGCAACGTCGCCAGTCCGATCACCAGGCACAGCAATAACGTCGGTATCCGCATCGATTCTCATCATGCCTGATGGCACGGCGCTAAGAAGAGTCCACGACACACGGTGCGCCGACACCTACGTCGGCGAATTCGCCGATATCCGACATGTTCCGCGTGGATTACGCTCGTGCGATATTGCGTTTCAGCTAGCAGGACACCGCAGCGTTCGCTGTTGAATATTGGTGCCCGTTGATTCGGGGGTCATCGCTTAGTGCACTCTGGAGAGTCCCGAGAGGAGGCAAACCCGATGGCCCACAGTCAAGATCCAGACGACGACGCGTACTACCAGCCAGGGCAGCCCGGCATGTACGAGCTGGAGTTCCCGGCGCCGCAGTTGGTCACCTCCGACGGCCGCGGCCCGGTGTTGGTGCACGCATTAGAAGGGTTCTCCGACGCGGGTCACGCGATCCGGCTGGCCGCGGCCCACCTGAAGACCGCCCTGGACACCGAGCTGGTCGCCTCCTTCGCGATCGACGAACTGCTGGACTATCGCTCGCGCCGGCCGCTGATGACTTTCAAGATCGATCACTTCACCAATTACGACGATCCAGAGCTGACGTTGTACGCACTGCGCGACACCGTCGGCACCCCGTTTCTGCTGCTGGCCGGCATGGAGCCGGATCTAAAGTGGGAGCGCTTCATCACCGCGGTGCGGCTGCTGGCCGAACGCCTGGGGGTGCGGCAGACGATCGGCCTGGGCACCGTTCCGATGGCAGTTCCGCATACGCGGCCGACCACGCTGACCGCGCACTCCAACAACGGGGAACTGATCGCCGATTTCCAGCCGTGGATCACCGAGATCCAGGTCCCGGGCAGCGCGTCCAATCTGCTGGAATACCGGATGGCCCAGCACGGTCATGAGGTCGTCGGGTTCACCGTGCACGTGCCGCATTACCTGACCCAGACGGACTATCCGGCCGCCGCTCAAGCGCTGCTGGAACAGGTGGCCAAGACCGGGTTGCTAGAGCTACCACTCTCATCGCTGTCCGACGCGGCGGCAGAGATTCGTACCAAGATCGACGAGCAGGTCGAAGCAAGCGCGGAAGTCGCTCAAGTGGTGGCTGCGCTCGAGCGCCAGTACGATGCGTTCATCGACGCTCAGGAGAACAGGTCGTTACTGAATCGCGACGAGGACCTGCCTAGCGGCGACGAGCTTGGCGCAGAGTTTGAGCGGTTCCTCGCCCAGCAGGCCGAAAAGAAGTTCGACGACGACGATCCGGCCTGACCCGGCCCGACAACGAGGTTGGCGAGATGACCGAGCGGAAACGCAAGAGCAATCTTCGCCCGGTGCGGGAAGTGACGACACCGTCGCTGGAGTTCCGCACCATCCATGGTTACAAGCGGGCCTACCGGATCGCCGGTTCGGGGCCGGCAATTCTGCTGATCCACGGCATCGGCGACAACTCGACTACCTGGAACGCCGTGCAGGCCAAGCTCGCCCAACGGTTCACCGTGATCGCCCCGGACCTCCTGGGCCACGGCCGATCCGACAAGCCGCGCGCCGACTACTCGGTTGCGGCATACGCCAACGGGGTCCGCGACTTGCTCAGCGTGCTCGATATCGAGCGGGCGACCATCGTGGGTCATTCCTTCGGCGGCGGGGTGGCGATGCAATTCGCCTACCAGTTCCCCCAGTTGGTTGAACGGCTGATCTTGGTCAGTGCGGGCGGCGTCACCAAGGACGTCAACGTCGCGCTCCGGTGGGCCTCGCTCCCGCTGGGCAGTGAAGCGCTGGCATTGCTGAGGCTGCCCCTGGTACGGCCCACCCTGCATCTGGCCGGGCGGCTGGCAGGCATGGCTCTTGGAACCAGAGGCCTGGGCAGCGACCTGTCAAATGTGCTGCGGATATTGGACGACTTACCGGAGCCGACGGCCTCCGCGGCGTTCAGCCGCACGCTTCGAGCAGTGGTGGACTGGCGCGGGCAGATCGTCACCATGCTGGATCGATGTTATTTGACCGAAGCTGTGCCCGTGCAGATCATTTGGGGCACGAAGGACGTGGTGGTACCCGTGCAGCACGCCCACATGGCGCACGCCGCGATGCCGGGCTCGCGCCTGGAGCTATTCGAGGGTTCCGGCCACTTTCCGTTCCACGACGACCCGGCCCGCTTTATCGACATCGTCCAGCGTTTCATCGAAGACACGGTGCCCGCCCAATACGACCAGGCCGCGCTTCGCGGACTGCTGCGCAGCGGCGGCGGTGCAGCAACGGTTACGGGCTCGGACGACACCCGGATGGCCGTCCTCAACGCCATGGGTTCCGACGAGCGCAGCGCCACCTAACGCCGAGGCAACGGTTCGGCGATCGGATTGCTTGGAGCCCTTGCGGTTACGAGGCCGGCTTTCGGTGTAGCCCGGCCACGAGATGATCCTGCAGTTCCTGGCCGACCGCGCCCATCCGCACCGAATAGTTAAGCTCGTCGCCGTCGATGCGAAAGGAACGACTAAGCGCGGTAACTTCTTTGGCGGTCGGGGCCAATCCGATTGCGGTGGTGGACATCTCGAGTTCGATGACGCCGCCGGTCACCGAATACGTGCCGACTTCGATTTCGGTGACGCCGCTCGGGTGAGCCAGCACGAGCTCAACGTGACCCGGCCGCGGCACCCGCAGATACCCCGTCTCGGCATGAAGAGGCTTTCCGTCAGCTGCGGACCGCGTCTTCTGCGCATAGGCCAGAAACGGCTTGCCCACATGCGAGAAGACGACTTCCTCGAGGTATTCGAAGGGCTGGATCGTCGGATACTTGCCGGCACCCTGACCGGCCCAACTGCCAAGCAACGGAGCCAGCGCTTCGAGGTCTGGGTGCAGGCCGGGGTTCGCCATCCGCCCCGTCATCTCCGGGTGGACACATTGCGGTGTGCGCGCAGCGCCTCGATCTCGCGCTCGAAATCGTCCGCCGAAGAAAACGACCGATAGACCGACGCAAACCGTAGGTAGGCCACCTCATCGAGGTCACGCAGGGGCCCAAGGATGGCCAGGCCCACCTCGTGACTCGGTACCTCGGGCGATCCGGCAGCGCGCACGGCGTCTTCCACTTGCTGGGCCAGCAGATTCAGCGCATCCTCGTCTACCTGTCGACCCTGGCATGCACGACGAACACCCTTGATGACCTTTTCCCTACTGAAAGGCTCAGTCACGCCACTGCGCTTGACCACGGCCAGGACGGCGGTTTCCACAGTACTGAAACGCCGCCCGCACTCCGGGCACGAGCGACGGCGGCGAATAGCCTGGCCTTCGTCGGTTTCCCGGGAATCAATCACCCGGGAGTCGGGATGCCGGCAGAACGGACAGTGCATGACCGCTCCTTCGCCGCGCTGACACCCGGGTTCGCAAACCACCCTGAGACTACCTGCGCGCTGCCGGGCAGGGCCAATACTGGGGGGATTCCCGGTGCCCAAACCGCCCCGAGAACCGAGGGGCCTTGGCGTAGAGCGTCTTTCGCTATCCGCCGGCGGCTATCACCCGACCGGCGCGATCAGGGTCTGGCCTGCGACAAGTGTCGGCGAGCCCAGGTCATTGAGTTCGCGGATGCGCTGGACGACCTGGGGCGCAGGCGCATCAGGTGCCACCCGCGCGGCTACATCCTGAATGGATTCCCCCGGTTCGACCCGCACCACAGCAAGGGTGTCGGGCACGCGAGCCGCCGAAGCAGCCGCGGGCTCGCCGTTTGCCACCTGCCCGAGATGGGCAATCATGCCAAGCCAGAGGGTGATTATCCCCGCGAGCAGGGCCAGCGCCAGCGTCGTCGCCACCGTGACCGGGCGCCTGCCATGCGGAGCGACCGACATCGCGACACCGGTGCCGCGGTACCGCGGCGGCGCTCCGGCCGGCCGCATCGGCACAGGCCTGCGAGACCGGGCCAGCTGATCGCGGCTGCCACGGAGCGCGTGGCCCGGCACGCGGACCGGGCGCCCGATGTTGCGGCTGCCGTAGCCGTTGCTGCTGCCGTTGCTGTAGCCGTAGCCGTTGCTGTTGCGCGGCGAGGCGGTGTCAATGATTGTCATGAGCGTTCCTCCGGTCGACTAATTCTCGCTCGTGTGTTCGATGCTATCGCCCGTGTGTTCGAAATACGAACATTTGAGCGAAGCGTGTCGCGCGAACAAGACGCTAGACCACACCACCGACAAGGTTCGTCGGTCTTTGCCCTTGGCGGGGAGCATCATGAAGCACAAATACCCCGTGTTCGCGCGAGTTACACATTTGTGATTCGGTCGGCGTTGACACTGTTCGAAAGCCTTCGAAAACCGAAACCACCTCGATGCGACACGCCTGTCGAACACATGTTTGATTCTTGGGTCATAGGCAGCTACATTCAGTGCCATGAGCGACAGCAACGACACCTCATCCGCTAGCGCGGGCGGACGCTTGCAAACCGTGAAATCATCGCTTACCGAGCGGCAGCGCACCATCCTGGATGTCATCCGCGCTTCCGTCACCAGCCGCGGGTATCCCCCGAGCATTCGGGAAATCGGTGATGCCGTGGGCCTCACATCGACATCGTCGGTGGCCCACCAGTTGCGCACCCTCGAGCGCAAGGGCTACCTGCGCCGTGACCCGAACCGCCCCCGCGCCGTCGACGTCCGCGGGTCCGACGACGCCGCTCCGGCCGCACCCACGACTGATGTCGCAGGCTCCGACGCTTTACCGGAGCCCACCTACGTCCCCGTGCTGGGGCGCATTGCAGCCGGTGGACCGATCCTTGCCGAAGAAGCTGTCGAGGACATCTTCCCGCTGCCTCGCGACTTGGTCGGCGAAGGCACGCTCTTCCTGCTCAAAGTGGTCGGCGACTCGATGGTTGAAGCCGCGATCTGCGACGGCGACTGGGTCGTCATACGGCAACAGAACGTCGCCGACAACGGCGACATCGTCGCGGCCATGATTGATGGTGAGGCCACGGTGAAGACGTTCAAACGCGCGGGCGGTCAGGTGTGGCTGATGCCGCACAACCCGGCGTTTGACCCCATCCCCGGTAACGACGCCACCGTGCTCGGCAAGGTCGTCACGGTGATTCGCAAGATCTAGGGCTGGGCGGCTCAGTCAGCCTTGATGAAGCCGTTGGCTTGTGCGACCTCTTCGCTGGACAACCAGAATTCCGCGATCGTGTCGTCGTAAAGCGCGCTGCTGGGCGTGTAATACAGACCGAAGTGAGCGCTGGCCTTGATCGGATAACCAGCGGGCGCCTGGTATGGGTCGTCCAGCGGCGGGTGAATCGTCGGGCGTCCGGCCGGGGCTGGCCCGCGCGTTCGCCACTTCCGCAGTAGCTGCCGATTCCACCGCTGCGTGCCGCCCAGCCCTCACCTCACGATCGGAAGCAACGGCGTCCGGATCCGGAGCGGTATGAGGAACAGCCAAATCCCGATAGCCAACGTCCGCGCCCTCCGCGTAGCCCGCATCCGGAGGAGTGCGTGGGACGGCCAAATCCCGATAATCCTCGTCCGCATAGCCCTCGGCCGGATGGCCCTCTTCCGCGTGGTCCTCGTCCGGGTAGATGCCATCCGCCTCGGCGTCGGCCAGATCGTGCTCCGACACAACGGGAAAGGTTGTGGTGTCGACCGTGTCGGGGTCTTCATCATCGAGCCCGAGTTCCGCCGGCCCGACGTCGTCGACACCCGCCCGCGACCAGCTGATTCTGGCAGCGGACTCGGCGTCCTGCGGCAGCGGCCGGTCATCGGCCAAATCGGCGTCGTCACGGGCCCAAAGCCCATCTGCCGCCAGCTCGTAGCCGCCGTCCACGTCGGAGTCAACGTTGTAGGCGACATCGTCACCGCCGACGCCACGACCGGCGGCACGGGCGGCACGACGGCGGCGGCGCCAGCCGAACGCTACGAACACGAGCAACGCGACCAGCACCAACACCGGAATGGCGGCTAGCAGGTACCACCAGTGCCACGCAAACTCCTTGATATGCGAGGGCATCGCGGCACTACTGGGCTGGTTCTGCCCGGGCACCTGCAGACCCGACAGCAACGGCGCCAGGTTCGCCGGGTCGGTGCTGAACGCGTTTTTCGCGCGATTCCATGAGATCTTGCCGCCGGTGAACTTCTGCGACACCGTGTCGCCGTCCACCGACTGATCGCCAAGCGGTGCACCGAGTTTCCCGCCGGGAACGCGGAGCTTGTCCCACGCGGCTTTCATGGCTCCGCGTACGACGAATGCACCGTGGTCCTGCGTCCAGAAGATCACCGGCTTGTCGGCCGCCGAGAACGTGACGACCCGACTGGAAGGTGCGACACCGCCGTCAGTCTCGTTGGCCGCGGGGAAGCCGAGATCGCTGCCGACCGGCCCACCCAGCGACTCGTACTTCGCCAGAATGTCGCTCTCGACAGCACTCGCGCCGGTGGCCGGGCTGTAATACACCTTGCCGCCGGCGAAGTCTTGGACAACTCCGTCACCACCGATGGAATACTGCGCACCCTGCTTGAGACCCAGCGGACCGCCCGCGCCGCCGGCTGCACGCCACGCCATGCCGATGGCCGCCGTGGGATCGATCGTTACCTGCAAGCCTTTGAGCTGGTCGGCCAGCGCCGCCGGGTTGGTGGTGAACTCCTTGGTTTTCGAGTTCCAAGAGATCTGACCGCCGCTGAATTTCTGGGAGACGACATCACCGTCGTAGGTTTCATCCGCGATCGGGGCACCGAGAACGCCGCCCGAGCTGCCGAGCCTGTCCCAGGCGGCGTTGAGCGCGCCGCGCACGGCGAACGCGCCGTGGTCCGGTGTCCAGAAAATCACCGGCTTGTCGCTGGCGGAGAAGGTGGCTACCCGGCTGTCGGGCCCAGCTAGTCCGGGAACTTCATTGATGGTGGGGAACCCCAGGTCACTCCCACCGGGACCGCCCAGCGACTCGTATTTGTCCAGCACCGGCCCGTAAGCGTATTTGGCGCCGGTAGCCGTGGTGTAGAACATCTTGCCGCTGTCGAAGGCCAGGGCGAATCCGTCGGCGACGGGATAGACGTCGCCTTTCCTGGCACCGAGCGGAGAGGTGTCGCCACCGGCTTTGTCCCACGCGGCCATGATGGCCGCTTCGGCGTCGCCAATCGGAGAAGCCAAAGCTACGGGCGCCAGCAATGTGGCAGCCACCATCGTGGTCGCCAAGCTGACTAGTGCACGCCCGACTAGCCCGCGCACTTGACCTCCCTGCCCTTTCGCCAAGCCCCTGATCAGACCTAGCGAGTGGTTGGTACTCCGATTACCGGGGAAATTACCCCATTCTGTCCGCATCATCGCTCGACTCGCATCACTTTGCGCTAACCAACGATAATTGCGAAGAGATTTCGGCAATAGTACGAAAACGGATACCACGCTGATGTCGAAACGTTGCCGATCAGACCGGTTGGCGAACCAATCGCTACCCGGCCCTGACGGAGTTCGAGTTACCGAGCCGCCGACCACTGCATGTCTGCGGCCGTTGACTTGCGCGGAAAACATGCGCCGACGTTACGCGAGGCCATCCGTCGGTAACCGATCCACCCGACAATTCGGCCATTTCCGCAATTTCAAAAGTTGTCGATATTGCTTCCGCAATGCTTCCGAGGCCGAACTGCCGGCGTTCTTTTCGCGCCGAAACTGCGTTCCGTCAAAGGTTGAAAACGTGATTTTCGATAAAGCTAGACGCCGAGGCTGCGCCCGATGATCTCTTTCATGATCTCGGTCGTTCCGCCGTAGATCGTCTGGACCCGTGCATCGAGGTAGGCGCGGGCAACCGGGTATTCGCGCATGTAGCCATACCCGCCGTGCAGCTGGAGACAGCGGTCGATCAGGTTCACCTGCTTTTCGGTGGAGTACCACTTGGCCATCGCGGCCTGTTCGGCCGTCAGCTGTTTGTCGAGGTGCAAGCGGACGAATTCGTCGACCATCATGCGGACCACGGTGGCCTCCGTCGCCAGCTCGGCAAGCACGAAGCGACTGTTCTGAAAGCTGCCGATCGGCTTGCCGAACGCTTTGCGCTCCTTCGTGTAGTGGAGCGTCATCTCCAGCACCGTCTCCATCGACGCCGCGGCCATGATCGCGATCGAGATCCGTTCCTGTGGCAGGTTCTGCATCAGATAGACGAACCCCATGCCCTCTTCGCCGAGAAGGTTTTCGACTGGAACGTGCACGTCGGAGAACGACAACTCGGCCGTGTCCTGGGCATCGAGGCCGATCTTGTCCAGATGGCGGCCGCGCTCAAAGCCGTCCATGCCCCGTTCGACGACCAGCAGCGAAAAGCCCTGCGCACCCTTGTCCGGGTCGGTCTGCGCCACCACGATCACCAGGTCGGAGTTGATTCCGTTGGTGATGAACGTCTTTGCTCCGTTGAGCACATAGTGATCACCCTGCTTCACCGCGCGGGTCTTGATGCCCTGCAGGTCACTGCCCGTTCCCGGCTCGGTCATCGCGATGGCTGTGATCAACTCACCGGTGCAGAATTTCGGTAACCAGCGCTGCTTCTGCTCCTCGGTCGCCAGCGCCAGCAAGTACGGCGCGATGATGTCGTTGTGCAGGCCGAAACCAATGCCGTTGTATCGCCCGGCAGCCGTTTCCTCGGTCACGATCGTGTTGTACCGGAAATCTGAGTTGCCGCCGCCGCCGTACTCCTCGGGCACCGCCATCCCGAGAAAGCCCTGTTTCCCGGCCTCGAGCCACACACCGCGGTCCACAATCTTCGCCTTGTCCCATTCCGCCTGGTGGGGCGCGACGTGCCGATCCAGGAAGCCCCGATAGGACTCGCGGAACAGTTCGTGCTCGGGCTCGAAAAGAGTGCGCTGGTATTTGACGACACTGCTCATGGGGGTGCGACCTCCGGCGATCCGGCGAATGAGTGACTCTTCCGCCCAAGATATACCAACCGAACGGTTGGTCGAACGACGGCTGGTCCTCCGGGCTACACGCCGAACTCGCGCAGGCTGGCGGCCAGCGCCACCGGCACCCGGGCCTTGATCCGGGTGCCCTCGGACGTGTGCTCGGCTTGTTGCACCCGCCCATCGACGTGTACCCGAGACACCAGGTCGCCACGGTCGTACGGGATAACCACGTCCACTGCGGCGTCGGTCGGCGCCGCAAGTTCGGCAATCCGCCGCCGCAATATGTCGATGCCCTCGCCGGTGTGTGCCGAGACGAATATGGCGCCGGGCAGGACGTGGCGGAGCTTGGCCAGCGCCAGATCGCTTGCCGCGTCGATCTTGTTGACCACCAGCAACTCCGGGGCCTGATCCGCCCCGTGATCGGAGATGACCTCCGAGATCACCTGGCGGACCGCGTTGATCTGGCCCAGCGGGCTGGCGTCCGAGCCGTCGACGACGTGCAACAACAGATCGGCGTCGACGACCTCTTCCAGCGTGGAGCGGAACGCCTCGATCAGCTGGGTGGGCAGGTGCCGGACGAAGCCGACGGTGTCGGTGAGCACGACGGGCCAGGACGTCTTCGACCCGGGAAAGAGCTCCGCGCGGCGGGTGGTCGGTTCCAGGGTGGCGAAAAGCGCGTCCTGCACCAGGACCCCGGCCCCGGTCAGCGCGTTGAGGAGGCTGGACTTGCCCGCGTTCGTGTAGCCGACGATGGCGATTGACGGGATGGCGCTGGCCAACCGGCGGGTGCGCTGGGTGTCGCGGGCCTGTTTCATCCCCTTGATCTCGCGCCGCAGCTTGGCCATTCGCTCACGGATCCGGCGCCGGTCGGTCTCGATCTTGGTCTCACCTGGTCCGCGGGTGCCCACACCGCCGCCGCTGCCGCCCGCGCCACCGCCCTGCCGCGACATCGACTCACCCCAGCCGCGTAGCCGCGGCAGCATGTACTGCATCTGCGCCAGCGACACCTGCGCTTTGCCTTCCCGGCTGGTGGCGTGCTGGGCGAAGATGTCCAGAATCAGCGCGGTCCGGTCGATGACCTTGACCTTCACCGCCTTCTCCAGCGCGTTCAGCTGGGCCGGGGACAGCTCGCCGTCGCAGATGACGGTGTCGGCACCGGTCGCGACCACCACGTCACGAAGCTCGGCCGCCTTGCCCGAGCCGATGTACGTCGACGGGTCCGGGCGGTCGCGACGCTGGATGAGCCCTTCGAGCACTTCGGAGCCGGCCGTCTCGGCCAGCGCCGCCAGTTCGGCCATGCTGGCCTCATTGTCAGCCGCGCTGCCCTCGGTCCACACCCCCACCAGCACCACGCGTTCGAGCCGCAGCTGCCGGTACTCGACCTCGGAGACGTCGGCAAGCTCGGTCGACAGCCCGGCGACCCGGCGCAGTGCAGCTCGGTCGTCGAGCGCGAGTTCGCCGGTGCTTGGTACCGCGTCGCGAAAGTCGGCAGGATCTGGGAAGCCCGTGTCGGGCGATTCTGGATATGTCATGGCCTGTATCCGATGGTGGCACGTTGCGCCCGGCCGCGCAGCTGAATAAACCCGTGCCCGCTCAAACCTGGGCGCCCCACCAAGCGTCGGCGAGTTCGCCGTGGGCCACCAGCACCGACGGTCCCCGCAAGTAGCTAGTGGCGGCGGTGACGGTGACGATGACGTCGCCGCCCGTTACCCGGACGGTAAGTGACCCGGTGTCTGCACCCGTACTCGCCAGCGCGGCGACCGCGGCCGCGACCGTTCCGGTTCCGCACGATCGGGTTTCACCAACCCCCCGCTCATGCACGCGCATCCGGACCACTCCGCCGGCCGGGGCGGTGAGCACTTCGATATTGACCCCGTCCGGAAACTGCTCACGGTCGAAGCGCACGGGCGCGCCAACATCCAGTGCCGCAAGCTCTTCGACAGTCAGCCGAGTATCCACGCAGGCGAGGTGCGGGTTGCCGACATCGACGGCAATCCCGGTGAACCGCCGACCGCCGATGGTGGCCTCCCCCGCGCCCAACCGGTTGGCCTTGCCCATGTCGACGGTGACGTCGGCGCAGGTCTGGTCGACCTGGTGCAGCCTGACCAGTCGCGGGCCGGCCAGCGATCCGACGACGAACTCGTCGCGGGACTCCAGGCCGGAGGCACGCAGGTAATGCGCGAATACCCGCACGCCGTTGCCGCACATCTGCGCGGTCGACCCGTCGGCGTTGCGATAGTCCATGTACCAGTCATCCGCGCTGACACCGTCAGGCAGCCGCTCAAGCACGCCGGCCCGCACCGTGGCACCCGCGGTGGTAATCCGGAGCACACCGTCGGCGCCCAATCCCCGACGCCGGTCGCACAACGCCGTCACCCGCGCAGCGCTGAGCGCCAGCTCGGCTTCGACGTCGGGCAGCAGCACGAAGTCGTTCTCGGTGCCGTGGCCCTTCGCGAAGATCATGTGAAGATCACCAGTTCAGGGTACTTGCCGCCACGCGCGCAGTGCGCCCTCGACGAGGTGATCGTCCGTGGCGTCGAGCCAGTGCACGCGGTGGTCCCGGCGGAACCACGATCGTTGCCGTCGCACGTAGCGACGGGTGCCTACGAAGGTCTGCTCCTGCGCGTCGCGCATTTGGTGGGCGACGCTGCCGGCTTCTGAACCGGCGTCGAGTGCGGCGATCACCTGGGCATAACCCAGCGCGCGTGACGCGGTGACGCCTTCGCGCAGTCCCTCATCCAGCAGCGCGCGTACCTCGTCGACCAGGCCGGCGTCGAACATCGCCTCGGTGCGCTGGACCAGCCTCTCATCGAGAATCGTGGTCTCGCAGTCCAATCCGACGATTGCGGTGTCCCAGCGGGCGGGGCCTATCCGCGGCGCGGACGCAGCGAACGGCCGTCCGGTCAGCTCGATCACCTCAAGCGCGCGCACCGTGCGCCGGCCATCGGTGGGCAGGATCGCCGCGGCCGCGGCGGGGTCGCGGCGGGACAGCTCGGCATGCAGTTGGCTCACCCCAACTTCCGCGAGGCGCTCTTCCCACCGTGCTCGCACCGCGGGATCGGTGGCCGGAAAAGCCCAGTCGTCGAGCAGCGATTGGACGTAGAGCATGGAACCACCGACGATGACGGGCACCGCGCCGCGAGCGGCGATCGCCTCCACACTCGCCGCGGCGGCCTCCTGATATCGGGCGACCGTCGCCGTCTCGGTGACGTTCAGCACGTCGAGCAGATGGTGCGCGATGCCGCGGCGCGCTTCGACGGGCAGCTTGGCGGTGCCGATGTCCATACCGCGGTAGAGCTGCATCGCATCGGCGTTCACAATTTCGGCGCCACCGGCACCGCCGGAAAACTCGAGCCGTTCAGCAAAGTCGAGCGCCAGCCCTGACTTGCCGGTGCCCGTCGGGCCGATGATCGCCAGCGGCCTCACGGCTGCCAGACACCGGCGAAGTACCCCACACCGTAGGGCGCTGCCCGGTAGAGCTCCTTGACCGACCGCGGCCCCGGCTCAGTCAGGCCGGCCAGCACCTGGAATGCCACCCGGCCCAGGATCGACTCGGGCAACCGGGTCAGGGCCGCGACGTCACCCGTGGCCAACGCGTCGTCGAGGGCCAGCTGCGCGTCGGCGTCCTCCGGGTGATAGCCGCCCGGGGCGGCCGGGGTCAGAGTGTTGGCGCCGTCGGCGACGATCAGCACACCCGTGGGATCGGGCAGCAGATCGATCTCGGCGCGCAGCCGGCTCCCGTGGGCCAGCGCGACCCCGACATCGGCATCGCTGCGCCAAACCCGGACCTGCACGCTGGCTTCTGGTCGGGTTTGGCCGCGCACCCACCCTGCCATCAGCGCGCAGAGGGGCAATGCCGATGCTTGGGGTACGTCGGATATTTCGAGGGGGGTGCCGCGCGGCGGTGACAACCGCACCGCTACGTCCACGCCGAAGCCGGCGAAAGTGCCGACGGCGTCCGAGTCCAACACGCAGTCCGCGGGCCCCGTGCCGACCGCAATCCAGCGTGGCGGCAGAAAGGCAGCGACTTCGCGGACCGCCGCGTGCAGGTCGGCCAGTTCGGCGGCCGCCGCCCCCGCGAGTTCGGGTACCAGCACCGGCGCGGACGGCATGATCCCGATGGCGCTCAACACGCCATCAAACTAACGTCTCTGACTCCTGGCCAGTCGGGCCGGCCCACTCGCCCCGGCCGGTCGGCGCCCGCGGCGCTTGCGCCGGTACGCCGCCACATCCGCGTCGGTGATGACAGGAATGCGGCCGCTTTCGATCGCCTCTTCCGTCACGTTCTCAGCCTCACCGCGAGCCAGCGCAAAAGTCGCAACAATCACCACCACCACGCCCACCGCCACCACAACGAGTTCCGGGCCGCTGGCGTCGAACGTCTCGCCCAGCACCACCATGCCAAGCGCCGAACCGATCAGCGGCTTGGCGACGACCGACGTCGGCAACGAAGCGTTCAGCGAACCCACGCGGTACGACGATTGCTGAAAGATCATTCCGGCCAGCGCCGCGGCTAACCAGAAATAGAACTCGGGGGCGAGCAGCAACGCAACGACGCCGCCGCGGACCACCTCGACCACCGCTTTGGTCAGCACCGCGAACAGCGCCAGCGAGGAACCGGCGACGACCGCCAGCAGGACCGCCGCCAGCGAGCCCGTCCAGAACCGCGCACCCAGTACGCAGAACACCAGCGGTGGACCCATGACCGCTGCCACCACGAGCCAGGTTGTCAGCGAACCCCGCGAAGCGCCGCTATCCGGGTCGCCAACGGTGACGACAACCGCCAGCGCAGCAGCCAGCAATACCGCCCAGACCCACTCCCGGCGGGTCACCCGGACTTTGGTGAGGTACGCGTAGATCGGCAGTGCGAACAACAGCGCCGTCACCTGCAACGCAGTCACGAGCACCACCGATCCGAGCGCGAGGGCGACGGCCTGCAGCGCGTAATTGGCGATCGCCCCTCCAGCGCCCAGCCACCACCGGGTGTCGCGCAGCGACAACCGGAATAGCTCGAGGTGTCCCACCTCCCGGTCGGTGATCTCCTGCGCCGAGCGCTGGCGGACCACATTGCCGACCGCGGATGCGAAGGCAGCTAGGAGGGCAAGAACGACCGCGAGGTCCGTTTTGGTCATCTGCGACCTCCTCCCCCACTGTCCGGTCCGCGAGTCATCGGCTAAACGGGCTGTTCACTGACCGTTTCGTAGATGTTTCCGCAGATCCGCTCCCTTGCGCCCCGCCTCACCTCGAAGGAAGCGGTCCTGCGCGCAAACACCCTCCATGCTTAGTTCACCAACCTATGTGGGAGCTGTGCTACCCAAGTGGCGGCCGGCGGCCACCCGATAGGGCGGGCGAACCGATCTCTAATGGTGGCACAGCTTCACCACGTTCCGCCGCCTCTCGGGTATCCCACGAACAACACCAGCACCACTGGCCCCAGTCACGTTACCGGGCGGCGCGACGTCGCCATATGGCTCGATCGATGGTGGAATCGTTTCGTTATCGCCCCTGTCCGCCCGGGCACCCCTACCGGGCCGCGAACTGATTAATTCCGGAGATCCGCACCGACCCGGCGCGACGAGCACTCCCTTCCGACACAAAGGTGCTGGTGATCGGCGCTTGGGGCATCCGCGAGGCCCGCCCAGGCGAGCACCGACGACACCAGCGAAGGTGGCCGCGCACAGCACGCCAACCTGCTTGAATACTCTTGAATACTGTTGTACCGGTCGAGGGAGCCTGGTAGTACCAGTCCGCTCGACCGCAGGGTGCCGCTAAGCGCGGTGGGTGCGCGGTGATCGGCCGCGCGGAGGTGCAAAGGGTAGGTGACGAGCGCATGACAGCTGACGAGCCCAAAATCGACGATTCAGCTCCTGCTGTTTCGGTGCCGGCGCCACGTCCGGGACCACGTCCCGGTCCGCGGCCGGCGGCGGGACCCCCCACCCATCAGGTGACACCACCACCACCACGCAGTGATCCGCACCGATTCGGTCGCGTCGACGCCGATGGCACGGTGTGGCTGGTCAGTGCGGCCGGCGAGCGCGCCATCGGATCCTGGCAGGCCGGCGACCCGGGTGCGGCGTTTGCCCACTTCGGCCGTCGATTCGATGACCTGAGCACCGAAATCACCCTGCTGGAGGAACGGCTCGCCGCGGGGACCGGCGATGCCCGCAAGATCAAAGCCAGCGCCGCCGCGCTGGCCGAAACGTTGCCCACCGCGTGCGTGCTGGGCGACATCAACGCCCTGGCGAGCCGGTTGACGGGCCTTCTCGAAAAAGCCGGTGCCGTGATCGCGGCGGATCGGTCCCGGCGTGATGAGCACCGGGCCGCCCAGACCGCACAAAAGGAAGCGCTGGCGGCCGAGGCCGAGGATTTGGCCGCTAACTCCACCCAGTGGAAGGTCGCCGGCGACCGGATGCGGGTAATCCTCGACGAATGGAAGAGCATTACCGGGCTCGACCGTAAAGTCGATGACGCGCTCTGGAAGCGCTATTCCGCCGCCCGGGACACCTTCAACCGCCGGCGGGGGTCCCACTTCTCCGAGCTGGATCGGGAGCGGTCGGGGATCCGGCAGGCGAAGGAACGGCTGTGCGAACGGGCCGAAGCGCTGTCCGACTCGACGGACTGGACCGACACCAGCGCGGAATTCCGAAAGCTACTCACGGAGTGGAAAGCGGTGGGACGGGCGAGCAAGGAGCTCGACGACGCGCTGTGGCACCGCTTCAAGGCCGCCCAGGACGTGTTCTTCAAGGCCCGCAATGCCGTCACGGCGGAAAAAGACGCGGAGCTGAACGCCAATGCGGGAGCTAAAGAGGCGCTGCTCGCCCAAGCGGAGAAGATCGATACGAGCAACCATGACGCCGCCAAGGCGGCACTACGGTCGATCGCCGACAAATGGGAAGCGATCGGCAAAGTGCCCCGGGAGCAGTCCGCCGAGCTGGAACGGCGGCTGCGCGCAATCGAGAAGAAAGTGCGCGACGCCGGCGAAGCGGATCGGTCCGACCCCGAAGCACAAGCCCGCGCCGAGCAGTTCAGGACCCGCGCCGAGCAGTTCGAGCGACAGGCGGCGAAGGCGCAGGCGGCCGGCCGGAGCAAGGAAGCCGAGGAGGCCAAAGCGAACGCCGAGCAGTGGCGGCAGTGGGCCGATACCGCCGCCAAGGCGCTGACTCGCAAGTCCTAGCGACCGTCTCCGACATCCGGAGGGCTGTCGGGGCTCTGCAAGCTTTCCAGCAGCGATCTGGACTGCTGTTGCGCGACGACTCGGCGCCGCTCCTCCTCCGCGGCAAGCTGCACGATGGTTCGCGACCACACCACGCGGGCCCAGTGAAACGTCAACAGAATGATGGTGATCCACGCCAGGATCAGGCCCACCCCGGGACCCGGATGGCCCGCCGCCACCGTCTGACGTGTCCAGATAGCCAGCAGACCGGCGACGCTGGCAATCGATGTCCCCGCCAGCGCGACCCAAGCCAGGGCCCAGCGACGGGTCATCAACGCCAGCATCGAGAAACCGACACCGAACACGAGCGCCAACCAGGTGAAAACCCGCGAGGGCAGAGCCAGCGCGGCCGCGCCCGCGCCGTGTGTGCCGAACAGCACATCCCAGCCCCGGACATCGCCGGTGTGCGGCAGGACGAACGACCCCAACAACACAAATATCAGAATGGCGACTACGAAACCTCTTGGCCCAGGGTCGATCTCACGTGCTATGCGGCGTTCCGCGGACTCGATCTCGGCCCGCAGGGCGTCGAGGTCCGGGTGCTCTTCCGTCATAGCGCACACCCGAGGGGCTCGACGACACCGGAGGATGGCCCGACACCAGGCATGCCAAGACCGACGCCGCGCGGACGCCGCTGTGCGGCGTGCGCATCGCCGGCGCGGGTGCGGCGGTGGCTCACGATGCCGGCGTCCGCAATGAGATGGTGCGGTGCGGCCGCGGTGACCGCCACTGTGACGACGTCACCGGGGCGCACCTGGTCGTCGGCCGTGAAATGCACCAGCCGGCCGTCGCGTGCCCGGCCGGTCATGCGGGCCATCCGGGTGTCCTTGCGCCCCTCGCCGGCCGCAACCAACAGCTCGACGGTCTGGCCGATGAGCGCGCGGTTGCCCTCCCACGAGATCTGCTCCTGCAGCTCGATGAGCCGCTCATAGCGCTCTTGCACAACGGCTTTCGGCAGCTGTCCATCGAGCTCAGCGGCCGGGGTGCCGGGCCGCTTGGAGTACTGGAAGGTAAACGCGGCGGCGAATCTGGCCTGCCGCACCACGTCCAGAGTCGCAGCGAAGTCCCGCTCGGTTTCGCCGGGGAACCCGACGATCAGGTCGGTAGTGATGGCGGCGTGCGGCATCGCCGCGCGGACCCGGTCGATGATGCCGAGGTAGCGTTCGGCCCGGTAGGAGCGCCGCATCGCGCGAAGCACCCGGTCGGATCCAGACTGCAGCGGCATGTGCAAGGCAGGGCAGACGTTCGGTGTCTGCGCCATCGCCTCGATGACGTCGTCGGTGAATTCGGCCGGATGCGGCGAGGTGAAGCGCACACGTTCCAGACCGTCGATACGTCCGCAGGCCCGCAACAGATCGGCGAAAGCGCCGCGATCGCGGGGAATCGACGCGTCGGCGAAGGAGACGCCGTAGGCGTTGACGTTCTGCCCCAGCAAGGTGACTTCGAGCACCCCGTCGTCCACCAGCGACTCGACTTCGGCCAGGATGTCGGCCGGACTGCGGTCGACCTCCTTGCCCCGCAGCGACGGCACAATGCAGAAGGTGCAGCTGTTGTTGCATCCGACGGAGATGGAAACCCATGCAGCGTAGGCGGAGTCGCGCGCACTCGGCAGCGATGACGGAAACTGCTGCAGCGATTCGGCGATCTCCACCTGGGCCACTTTGTTGTGCCGGGCGCGGTCGAGCAGCGTCGGCAGCGATCCGATGTTGTGCGTGCCGAACACCACATCGACCCAAGGCGCCTTGACGAGCAATGCGTCCCGGTCCTTTTGAGCCAGGCAACCACCCACCGCGATTTGCATGTCGGGATTGTCGCGCTTGCGGGGAGCCAGGTGGCTGATGTTGCCGTACAGCTTGTTGTCGGCGTTCTCCCGCACGGCGCAGGTGTTGAAGACCACCACATCGGCGTCTGCGCCGTCGTCGGCCCGCTGGTATCCGGCCGCTTCCAGCAGGCCGGCCAATCGCTCGGAATCGTGGACGTTCATCTGGCAGCCGTAGGTGCGGACCTGGTAGGTGCGCGCGGAAACCGCAGGCGGAGCGTCTCCCGCCGCGGCCGCAGCGTCTCGCGCCACCATCGAAGTCACCCGGCCATGGTACGGCGGTTGCCTGATTGGTGGACCGGCGCTACGTGCGGCGGCGTTCGAGCTCCAGGTCCAGCTGCACGGTCACCACGTTGTAGGCCATGGTCTGGTCGTAGCCGCGTCGCGCCAGCATCGCCACCAGCCGCCGGGCGACCCGCGTCTGGTCGCCGTCGAGGTTTTCGCGTCTGAGTTTGGCCCGCACCAGCTGTTCGGCCCGCTCGCGCTCGCTTCCCGCGTCAATCCCGGCCAGCACGGTGGTGATGACATCGTTGTCGACACCTTTGGTGTGCAGCTCGGCCGCCAAGGCCCGCTTGCCCTTTCCGGCGCTGGACCGGCGGGACTGGACCCATTGCGCGGCGAAGTCGGCGTCGTCAATCAACCCCACTCCGGCTAGCCGGTCGAGCACCCGGTTGCTGACGTCGTCGGGGTATCCGCGTTTGACTAGCTGAGCGGATAACTCTGCCCGTGTTCGTGCCCTCGCGGTGAGCAGGCGCAGACATAACGCCCGCGCCTGCTCTTCGCGGGGCGGCTCAGAAGTCGACGGGTGCGGGCAGGATGTCGTCATCGGTCACGACCGCGCCAATGCCAAGCTTTTCCTTGATCTTCTTTTCGATCTCGTTGGCAATATCGGCGTTCTCCATCAGGTAGCAGCGGACATTTTCCTTGCCCTGGCCGAGTTGTTCGCCTTCGTAGGTGAACCAGGAACCGGACTTCTTTATGAAGCCCTGATCCACACCCATATCGATCAGCGAACCTTCCCTGCTGATGCCCCTGCCATAGAGGATGTCGAACTCAGCCTGCTTGAACGGCGGCGCCACCTTGTTCTTGACAACCTTCACCCGGGTGCGGTTGCCGACCGCATCGGTGCCGTCCTTGAGCGTCTCGATCCGGCGCACATCCAAGCGCACCGATGCGTAGAACTTCAACGCCTTTCCGCCGGTGGTCGTTTCGGGCGAGCCGAACATGATTCCGATTTTTTCCCGGAGCTGGTTGATGAAGATCGCCGTGGTTTTCGAATTACTCAGCGCGCCGGTCATTTTCCGCAGCGCCTGACTCATCAGCCGGGCTTGCAGGCCGACGTGACTGTCCCCCATCTCGCCTTCGAGCTCCGCACGCGGCACCAGCGCCGCCACCGAGTCGATGACCAGGATGTCAAGCGCGCCGGAGCGGATCAGCATGTCGGCGATCTCCAGGGCCTGTTCACCGGTGTCGGGTTGGCTGACCAGCAGGGAATCGGTGTCGACGCCGAGTTTCTTGGCGTAGTCGGGGTCCAGGGCGTGCTCGGCGTCGATGAATGCCGCGACGCCGCCGGCGGCCTGGGCGTTGGCCACCGCATGCAGTGCGACGGTGGTCTTACCCGAGGATTCCGGGCCGTAGATCTCCACGACCCGGCCACGCGGCAGACCGCCGATACCCAAAGCCACGTCCAGTGCGATCGATCCGGTCGGAATGACCGCGATCGGCTGGCGTATCTCGTCGCCGAGACGCATCACCGAACCTTTGCCGTAGCTCTTCTCGATCTGGGCCATCGCCAGCTCGAGAGCCTTCTCGCGATCGGGGGCTTGCGCCATGGTGTCTCTCCTGTAGTCGATGTTCAATGACCGGTATCGGTCGGTTGGCCGTGACACTAGAGAAGGCCACCGACAAGTCGTCTCTTCGAACGATCACCACAGTAGACGAACACCTGTTCGATACAAGTTCGACACGCCGCGCCCACCGCCTATGGCAACATCAGCTCAATATCAGCCACCGACGGAGCGCATGAACATCTCTGTGGAGTTGTCCCAGGTCTCCGCCTACGGCGGGTTTTTCGCCCTGACCGTGGGCGGGAACGCGGCGCGATGGCACCCGGTCAGTCAGTCCTACGCCGACGGCTTCCAAGATCTGATCGAGGCCACCATCCAGCGCTACCGCACGACCGAGGTGCGGGTCGGCGCCTCCCTGGTTCACCTCGGCCATGCCGCCCGGCTGTGGTCACCCGTGCTCGCCTGCGCGTTGGGCCACGCCGTCGTTCCGGACCTGGCGCACCTGCAGCGTGCCGACAACGGGGCACAGCTGCGCATGCCCGAGCCGCTCGGAGAGCGCCTCACAGAACCACCCTCCCCAGAATTGCTGTACCGGATAGTCGTGCACGACCACATGGAACCGCTCGCGGCCGGGCTGCCGGTCCAGCTGGCACCCGGCCTGCTGGCCGGCAATATCGCGTCCGCACTCGTCGGAGCGGCGCGGGCCCTGCTCTCGGTGCGGCCCGACTTGCGCCACTCGATCGTCGGGATCACCAAATCCCTGCTGGACACCGGCGAGCTGACCGAATCCGGTGTGATCACCGGCGGCGATCTGGACTTCCGGCGTCGCAGTTGCTGCCTGTTGTATCGCGTTCCCGCCGGAGGCAAATGCGGCGATTGCGGACTTTAGCCGCACAGCTCCCACCCGCAGGCTCACCACTGGTCGCGGGGCACGTCGAAATCGACGCACAACGCCCGCCAGACTTCGCGAGGCTCGACACCCGCTTCGATCGCCTGGGCGGCGGTGCGGCCACCGAAGCCAGTCAGCACATGGTCGACCAGCACGGACGCACCGTAGGCGGTACCGAATCGCAGGATCACCCGATCGTTGAACTCCGTCAGCCGCACTCGAGCCAATTTACCTAGCCTTTAACCAGCGCTCGTTACCCTGCCAGCGCCAGCGCTTCGTGGCACACCCGCACCGGATCGGCGACCCCGGCGACGCTGGCGGAAGCCCGTTGGGCGGCATCGCGACAGCTGGACGCCGACAGCACCTCGTTGACCGCGGACACCAGCGCGTCGGCGGTCAGCGGCCGGATTAGCCGCGCGCTGCCCTGCCGAACCACTCGATTCGCCATCTCCCACTGATCACCGCCGCCGGGAACTACCACCATGGGCACCCCGGCCAACAACGTCTTGGCCACCAACCCGTGACCACCCCCGCCGATCACCAGGTCGGCATGCCGCAGCAGTTCGTCCTGCCGTCCCAGCCCGACCACTGCCCAGGGCGGTACTGGGAGGTCCGCGCCGCCAAGCCGGGACACCACCAGCCGTGATCCCGGCGGCAGCGTCTCCCCCGGTATCAGGCGTTGCAGCGCTACTTCTGCCAGCCCCACGGTGCCCGTTAACGCGGTCGAGGGCGCGACCACCACCACCGGGCCGGGGCCCGGGGGGATCTCCAGCACCCGGTCGGTGGGTTCGAAGTGCAACGGGCCTACCACTACGGCCTCGGCCGGCCAGTCCGGACGAGGCACCTCCAACGCGGGCAGCGTGGCGATCAGCCGGCGCAGCGGCCCCGGGTCGTGAGCCGGCAATCCGATCTCGATCCGCGCGGCCGCCCGCTCTCGCAGCCCCGCACGCAACGACCGCGCCGTCAGCGCACGCATCGTGGCATCTCGCAGCCGCCCACTGATACCCGTGCCCGGCGCCAGCCCACTGCCAATCGGCGGCAGCCCCTTGGACGGCAGGTACAGCGGGTGGGGGCTGAGCTCAATCCACGGGATCCCCAACAGCTCGGCCGCCATGCCACCGCCCGCGGTGATCACATCGGACACCACCAGGTCGGGTGCCAGGCCGCGCAGTGCGGGCACGTTGAGGACCGCCATTTGCGCGGCGCGCCGGTGGATTCTGGCCCCGGCGTCGAGGTCATCGTCGAGGGCCACAAGCCCATCCAGCGCAACAGCGTCAACACCGGCGATGCGGGCGGCCTCAACCCACTCCGACCCGGTGAACAACGTCGGCGTGTCGCCCGCGTCGCAGAAGCGTTGGCACAACGCAATCGCCGGAAACGAATGCCCGGGATCCGGCCCGGCGACGACGGCGACGCGCACCGCCCTACCCTGCCACAGCGCCTCGCTGCAGATTTCGAATACGCTGGTAACCATGACCGAGTTGACTGAGACAACCGACTGAGAACACTCGCACGGTCGAGGTTTTCCTGAACGCGCTGCAGGACGTGGACTACGAGACCGCGGACGCGTGTCTGGACGACAACCTCGTCTACGAGAACGTCGGATTGCCGACGATCCATGGGCGCCACGCAGCGATGAAGCTGTTCCGCCGGATGGATGGCGACAAGACCGCGTTCGAGGTGAAGATCCACCGCATTGCCGCCGACGGTGCCGCGGTGCTCACCGAGCGCACCGACGCGCTGATCATCGGCCCGCTCCGGCTGCAGTTCTGGGTGTGTGGGGTGTTCGAGGTCCACGGCGGGCGAATCACCTTGTGGCGCGACTACTTCGATTTCTACGACATGCTCAAAGCGACCGCGCGTGGCCTGGCGGCGCTGGTGCTGCCGTCGCTCAAGGCTACGTTCTAGGTTCTAGCCTCTTTTCAGAGGGCAGCTGCAGCCAGAAACACGGCCGCAAATACCGCTCAGCGACAGTGCAATAAGCGCTAGTAGGGCAGGCGTTGCTGCAGCAATAGTTATCAATAAACCCGGTAATTGGCTGACGACTAAATATCTCGCCCAATTACTGCCCGAAGGCGACGAGCGCGTTCACAACCGTGTCCACGCCCGCAGTCAAGATCTGCAACAACGTGACGTTGGCGGCTACAGCGTGGGAATAGGCCGCCGCGGCGTGGGTCCCCCATAGTGGGTGTCGAGGAATTTCTCGATTGAGGCGTTCAGGTCGGGACCAGGAATGAAATACCCGGCGCCGCAGTGCTTTGTCGATCAGTTCGCGGCACGAGCGTTCCACCAGATTGAGCCACGACGATGAAGGCGGGGGAAATGAAACCCCAAGCGGCGGTGCTTGCTAATTTCAGAGCAAACTTTAGAGCGCGAAATGCCGCGAAAGGTACAGTTCCGATCTATGACTCGGGGCGCAAGTATTGAGGCTGTGAATAGGGTGCTTTCGCGGCGGGCGTGGTTGAGCGTCGCCGGCGCGGCAACGGCGACCACACTGGCCGGGTGCGGATCAACGAAAACAAAATCAGGGCCCACGGTGACCGTCACCGTGCCTAGATCGGCGGTCATTTCCGACGAGAACGAGCTACCGGTCATCACCGATCCCCAAGTAGCCCTGGACACGTTGATGGCCGGTAATGAGCGGTTCGTTAAGAACAGGTTGCAAGAACCCGGCCGAGACCCCGCGCGCCGACTCAAACTAGCCCAGGGCCAACACCCCTTCGCCACAATCCTTGCCTGCTCGGACTCACGGCTGCCACCCGAGCTGATCTTCGACCAAGGCTTCGGAGATCTGTTCGTCGTGCGCGTGGCCGGCAATATCGTCGACGATTCACTCGTGGGCAGCATCGAGTATGCCGTCGACCATTTGCACACCCCGCTGATCATGGTGATCGGTCATGAGAAATGCGGTGCGGTCGAAGCGACGCTGGAATCAATCCAGCAACACCAGCCGGCCAACGGAGACATCGAAGTGCTGGTCACCGCGATCACCCCGGCAGTCGCTGCGGCCGAACAGCGCGCCGGGGACCTGCTCGACAACACCGTTCGCGCCAACGCCCAACAATCACTGGACACGATCAACAAATCTCCCGAGCTGACCGGCTCCCTCTCCAGCGGCCAATTCAAAGCCGTTGCCGCCTACTACAGCATCGACGACGGCCGCGTCAGCCTGATCTAGGGTGCTCCGAATCTGGGGAGTAATCGTCGACGGATCGTCCGCGACTGTATTTCTGCCGGCTCAAACAGCTTAATCAACTTGAGGTTCTGACCTGCGCGTTTCTCGCACCGCTTGAGCGGCTAGCATCACTTACGTGGAGAAACCTGGCTGGTGGCAATACATCCGCTACTGCTACGGGGCTCGGCTGCCTGATTCGATGCGGGATTGGGTGCGCCACGACCTGGCCGGCAAGGGCGCCACCCGCAGGATGATGTTCCGCGTGGCGGTTCCGGCCGTGTTGGTGCTCGCGCCGTTCTGGCTGGTCCCGACGACGCTGGACGTCCATCTGAGCATGACGCTGCCTATCCTCATTCCGTTCGTGTACTTCTCGCATGCACTCAACAAAGTGTGGCGCCGGCACATGCTGCAGGTGCACAATCTCGATCCCGACCTCGTCGACGAACTCGCCCGCAAGCGCGATGCCCCCATGCACCAGGCATACATCGAGCGCTACGGTCCGCGACCCGATTCGACGCCGCCGTCCGGTCCCGTATAGGGGCTACCGACGCGGCAGTCCGCCCAATTCGTCGAACGCCTGCGCCCAACCGAGCAGACGGTCAGTAGCCTCGACCAGTTCGGTGCGGTAACGCTGCTGTGTCGCCGCAGACCCGACCGCAGCCCCCGGGCTGGCTTCGCGGTTGGCCGAAGAGACTAATTGCGCTGCAGCAGTGACCATTTCGTTGTACTGACGGACGCCGGCGCTCAGCTGCGCGGTGAACGCATTAATGGTAGGGGCCAGATACAACCGAGAAGATTCGGAGTAATGCGCCGCCCGCTCCATCGACACGACCTCGGTAGCAGTTGCCGCCATCGCCGCGGAGGACCGGTTCGCCGCGGCTGTCAGGTCTCGGATCTCGGCGGGCGGCAACATTTCGCCGCGCTCGATCACGCCCAACAACGAGAAGAATCCTCGTTCGGAAGCTCCCAGCGCAGACATCGCGGGTCGCGCGGCCGAGCCGAGCGCGGGCAGCCTGCGAACACTGGCGGGGCGCGACGCCGGCAATGGTTCCGAGCGCAGCCAGCGATAGCGAAACAACAGCAACGTCGCCGGAATCGCCTGTACGGCGGCGACGAAGCCGGTGATCTCCAGCAGCAACGCGAACCAGCCCCAAGCCGCCAGCAGCGCCGTCACCACGGCCCAAAACAGACACCCCGCGCCGAATATCAAGGCCCACCGCAGTGCCCGGCGGCGGCGGCGCAGCAGCCTTGCGCGCGGATCAGCAGCGGCGCTGACCCTGTGGGCGACCAAAGCGGACAGCTCAGTGGCGGTTTCGAACCCTCGCTGCAGCAGCGCGCGCCAAGGCCCGCGCGAAGTCGCCCTTACGACCACCTGACGACCGCCCCGTTACTGCCCGAGTGGCTTCTCGGGGACGGGCCCACCGCTGGCCGGGTTTGCCGCGGGAGCTGTGGGGCTGGCTCCCGGCGCGGCAGGCGTGCCACCCGTCGGTAGGGCGTCGCCGCGCATGGACGCGCGGATCTGCTCCAGCCGGGAATGCCCGGCCATCTCCACGCCGGCCTGCTGAACCTCGATCATCCGGCCCTGGACCGAACTCTGCGCGAGTTCGGCCTGCCCCAGCGCATTCGCGTACCGACGTTCAATCTTGTCGCGCACCTCGTCAAGGCTCGGGGTGTTGCCCGGCGCGGCGATCTCACTCATGGAACGCAGCGAATTGCTGACCTGCTCCTGCATCTTCGCCTGCTCGAGCTGGCTGAGCAGCTTGGTGCGCTCGGAGATCTTCTGCTGCAGCACCATCGCGTTCTGTTCGACCGCCTTTTTGGCCTGAGCAGCCGCACCGAGCGCCTGGTCATGCAGCGTTTTGAGGTCTTCAACACCCTGCTCGGCAGTTACCAGCTGAGCCGCGAAGGCCTCGGCGGCGTTGGTGTACTCAGTGGCCTTGGCGGCATCTCCGGCGGCGGTGGCCTGGTCCGCCAGCGTCAGTGCCTGGCGCACGTTTACCTGGAGCTTTTCGATATCGGCCAGCTGCCGGTTGAGCCGCATCTCGAGTTGCCGCTGGTTGCCGATCACCTGCGCGGCCTGTTGCGTCAGCGCCTGATGGGTGCGCTGCGCTTCCTCGATGGCCTGCTGGATCTGGATTTTGGGGTCTGCGTGCTCGTCGATCTTCGAGTTGAACAGCGCCATGACGTACTTCCACGCCTTGACGAACGGATTGGCCATGCGTTAGCTCCGTTTCTTGTGTGCCGGAAGGGCCCCTGCTAGGCCCCGCGCTCACCCTGTCGCCCAATTTAACGGGTCAAAGCCGATCGCCCCACCCCTGGCCGCTGGATTCGACCAGTTACCCAAATACCTAGGCCACCGCCAGAGACCCGACCGGCGGAATGACAACCTTGGTGCTGGCGTCGATCGTGGAGCCGCTCGGCCCGTTGCTGGGCGCACTAACGGGCGCGGCAACGGCGACGCGCTCCTCGCGCGCCATCTGCTCGCCGGCGTCGGTGAGGACCGCCGAAAGCGGGACCTCTAGGGCGTCGCAGATCGCGTTGAGCAGCTCGCTGGAGGGCTCCTTGCGGCCGCGTTCGACCTCCGACAGGTATCCGAGGCTCACCCGCGCTGAATCAGAAACCTCACGCAGGGTGCGTCCCTGCGACGTCCGGGCCCGGCGCAGCACGTCGCCGACGACCTCACGCACCAATGGCGGCATCCGGGTCTCCTTTTGGTCAGGCCATGCACGGCACCTAACTCGGCACCTACTCGGCATCTAATGGGTGAACGCGGGCGACGGTCGAGTTGGTTCCCGTGTTGAGACAAATCAACCGACAAAATCCGCGATTAGCTGGGCGCGCGGCGGATTGCCCTGACGGTCGAGGCCACATAATCGATACCAGTGACCACGGTGAGCATGATCGCGAAGCCCATTACCACCGACGCCGCCACCAGAAACGGTTCCGACAGCTCCGACCAAGGCAGCACGAACAAGCCGATCGCCAGCGCCTGGACCACCGTCTTGAGTTTGCCGCCCCAACTGGCGGGAATGACCCCGCGCCGAATTACCGCCAGCCGCAACAGAGTCACCCCGACTTCGCGGGTCAGGATCAGCACGGTGACCCACCACGGTAAGTCCCCAAGCATCGACAGACCGATCAACGCCGACCCGATCAGCGCCTTATCCGCGATGGGATCGACGAACGCGCCGAACTCGGTCGCCATGCCGTAGTTGCGGGCCAGCACGCCGTCCAACCGGTCGGTGACGCACGCAATCGTGAAGATCGCGAAGGCGACGAGCCGCCCCGCGAAGTCGTGACCAGTCTCATAGAACAAGGCGAACATGAAAATCGGGACTAACACCAAACGCAGGCCGGTCAGGAAATTGGCGAGGTTGGCGATGCGGACACGGGCCACTAGCGGACTCGTTTGAGGCTGTGCCGACACGGCAACAGAATAACCGTTGACCAGCAAAGCTGGATTCGATGTCGATACTGTTACCCGTGACCGAAAGTCCGCAGGGCAGCCGACTCGCCGTCCGGCGCGCGCGAACATCCGACGTCCCAGCGATCAAACGCCTGGTCGACACCTATGCGGGACGCATCCTGCTGGAAAAGAACCTAGTGACGCTCTATGAGGCCGTTCAGGAGTTCTGGGTGGCCGAGCACCCCGAAATCCCGGACGAAGTGATCGGTTGCGGGGCGTTGCACGTGTTGTGGTCTGATCTCGGGGAGATCCGTACCGTCGCGGTCGACCCGACCGTGACCGGCCGGGGGGTCGGTCATGCGATCGTCACGCGCCTTCTCGAAGTCGCTCGCGAGCTGGCGCTGGAGCGGCTGTTCGTGTTGACCTTCGAGACGGAGTTCTTCGGCAAGCATGGGTTCACCGAGATCGAGGGCACGCCCGTCACCGCCGAGGTGTTCGAGGAGATGTGCCGGTCTTATGACATCGGCGTCGCCGAGTTCCTGGACCTCAGCTACGTCAAGCCCAACATTCTGGGCAACTCCCGAATGCTGCTGGTGCTGTAGGGCTCTACTCCTCGGAGTCGCCGCCGTCGGCGTTGGCTGATCCAGCCCCGGAGCCACGGATCAGCGCCAGCGTTCCGGCCAGCTCGTCGGGCTTGACCAACACCTCGCGCGCCTTGGATCCCTCGCTGGGCCCGACGATGCCGCGTGTCTCCATCAGATCCATCAGCCGGCCGGCCTTGGCGAAGCCGACCCGCAGTTTGCGCTGCAGCATCGACGTCGACCCGAACTGGCTGGACACCACCAGCTCGACCGCTTGCAGGAACACATCCATATCGTCGCCGATATCCGGGTCGACGTCGGTGCGTTCGCCGGTGGGCTTGGCGGTGGTCACACCCTCGGTGTATTCAGGTTCGGCCTGGTTCTTGCACGCCGCTACGACGGCCTGAATTTCCTCGTCGGTGATGTAGGCGCCCTGCAGCCGGATCGGTTTGTTCGAGCCCATCGGCAGGAACAGGCCGTCGCCCATGCCGATCAGCTTCTCGGCACCGGCCTGGTCCAGGATCACCCGGCTGTCGATGAGCGACGACGTCGCAAATGCCAGCCGGGACGGCACGTTGGTCTTGATGAGCCCGGTGACCACGTCGACCGAGGGGCGTTGGGTCGCCAGCACCAGATGGATGCCCGCGGCGCGGGCCTTCTGGGTGATCCGCACGATGGCGTCCTCGACGTCGCGCGGTGCGGTCATCATCAGGTCGGCCAGCTCGTCGACGATCGCCAGCACGTACGGGTATGGCCGGTACACGCGCTCGCTGCCCAGTGGGGCCGTGATGGCACCGGAACGCACCTTCTCGTTGAAGTCGTCGATGTGCCGCACCCGGGACGCCTGCATGTCCTGGTAGCGCTGCTCCATCTCCTCGACCAGCCACGCCAGCGCCGCCGCAGCCTTCTTCGGCTGGGTGATGATCGGGGTGATCAGATGCGGAATGCCTTCGTAGGGCGTCAGTTCCACCATCTTCGGGTCGATCAGGATCATCCTGACCTCTTCGGGGGTGGCCCGGGTCAGCAGCGACACCAGCATGGAGTTGACGAAGCTGGACTTGCCGGATCCGGTGGAGCCGGCGACCAGCAGGTGCGGCATCTTGGCCAGGTTGGCCGAGATGAAGTCGCCCTCGATGTCCTTGCCCAGCCCGATCACCAGCGGATGGTGGTCGCGGCGTGTCGACGGGTCGGTGAGCACGTCGGCCAGCCGCACCATTTCGCGGTCGGTGTTGGGCACCTCGATGCCGACGGCGGACTTGCCGGGGATCGGCGCAAGCATGCGCACGCTCTCAGTCGCCACCGCGTAGGCGATGTTCTTCTGCAGCGCGGTGATCTTCTCCACCTTGACGCCGGGTCCCAGCTCCACCTCGTAGCGGGTGACGGTGGGCCCGCGGGTGCAGCCGGTGACGGCCGCGTCGACCTTGAACTGGGTGAGCACCTCACTGATTGCGTCGGCCATGACGTTGTTGGCGGCACTGCGCTTCTTCGGTGGATCGCCGGCGACCAGCAGGCTCAACGGCGGCAGCGTGTAGGGGCCCTCGACGACCCGATCCAGCGCTTGGGTGTCCTCTTTGCGGGAGGTGCGACGACGGCCGCGGGCGGCGGGTTCCGGGATGGTGGGGGTCTCGTCGGGCGGCACGTCGAGTGCATCCTGGGCCGCTGCGTCCGCGGACGGCCAGGCCGACGGCTCGTGCTCGGGGTCGAAGGACACGTCGTCGTAGTAACCATCGGAGAAGTCTTCGGGCGCGGCGTCGGCTCCCTCGCCGTCGCCGTACTCGGCGTAGTAGGCGTCGTATTCGTCCTCGTCGCCGTAATCGCGTTGGAACAGCCGGGTGCCGAACATGGCGCGCATCGCGTCGGGCACCTCGCGAATCGTGGTGCCGGTTAACAACAAGACCCCGAAGAGCGCGCCGATGAACAGGAGTGGCGCTGCGATCCACGCCGTCAATCCGTCCGACAATGGGCCGCCGATGGCAAAGCCGATGAACCCGGCCGCGTGACGCCGTGCTTCCGGGTCTTCCGGCGAACCGGACCACAGGTGCCGCAGCCCCAGCACCGACAGTGCGATCAAGCTCGCGCCGAGGATCAACCTGGGCCGGGCATCAGGGTTGGGTTGAGTCCGCATCAGCACCACCGCTATCGCGGCCAAGACGACCGGGAGTGCCAGAACGGCCGCGCCGACGAACGTCCGCAGCACCTCATCCACCCACGCGCCGATCGGCCGGGCGGCGCCGAACCAGGAACTCGCGGCGACGACCACCGCGACGCCCAGCAAGACCAGCGCGATGCCGTCGCGACGATGCCCCGGCTCGATGTCGCGGGCGCGACCGATCGACCGCGCCGCACCCCCGGTGCCCTTTGCCGCCATCAACCACGCCGCCCGGATGCCCCGGCCACAGGTCAGCCCGGCGGCGACCAGCAACGACTGATTACGCCGTTTCGCGGGCTTGCTCACCCTTTTGCGGGGTGGTGCTGACCGCGCGGGTCGGGACCCACCTCGCGAACTGGCCTTTGACCTGCTCGTTCGGGCACCGGAGCGGGCGGCGGTCTTACTCGGCATGAAGGCCAGGGTAGTCGCAAATACATCATCTACACCACCCGCCACACTGGTAACGGGGCGCGGCGGGTTTGGCCTTGCCGGACCCGGCGGCGCGGCGGCCCACGGTACGTGGCGGTCGGCGTGTATTGCTGTAATGCTTCGATCACTGCTGGGCGCCCTGGACAGGGGCTCAGCCGGGTGCTCAGACGGGTGCCCGGACGGTGCTTGGAAGGGAAGGAATCAGATGCGGCTATTCCGTGCGGTGTGTGCGATTGCCTTCAGCATCGCCTTGCTCGCGGCCTGTGCTGACCGTGGCTCCCCGACCGAGTCCTCAAACGGGTCAACGAAGGCCAAGCCGTCCGCCCCGAGCCTCGACGGCACCTACCGGTTTGATTTCGACGGGACCGAGCAACTGGCAGGCGGCACGCCGAAACCCACCAAATCGCGATCCAGAAACTATGCGCTGCGCTCGACATGCACCGATTCGGGGTGCGTCGCGACAGCGACGAAACTGGCGGACGACGACCCCAAAAAGAAGTCGGCTACCCCTGTCGATCTGGTGCTCGACTACGTCGATGGTTATTGGCAGATGGCGCTCCGCGAGGACATTGCATGCAGCGACAGCGAAGCAAAGGGCACGTCGATCACCGCCTGGATCCTGCAACCGCAGCCCGACGGCACACTGAGCGGAACGTCCTATGTGGCGATGAACCCGAGCCCGGATTGCGCCGTCGCGACTCAAACCCCGTTGACGGCGAAACGCCTGAGCGACGTCGACAAGAGCATCTCGGTTGCTGATCCCGGCAAACAGGCCCGGCGTTCACCGTCCGCGCCCGAAGGGCTCACCGGGCACTACGACGAGACGAGCGTCCTGCGCGACTCATCGAGACCGGGCGTACGACGCCTCGCCATGCAGACGATGTGCGTGCGAAACACCGACCAATGCGCGACCTTCCGATCCTTTACCGGCTCTGCGACCGCCATCGTGAATTCGCTGATGTTCAGTAACGGCAAATGGCTGCTCGATCAGCGCACGGAAGTCAACTGCCCGAACGGCGCCACCGCGAAAACGGTAAAACACGAGGAATACGCTCTGCCGCAACCAGTCTCGCAGCCACTTCCGCGGGTCACCGGAAGCGTGCGCTTCGACGCGGCGGATGCATGCCCGGCACAACAACTCGACATCTCCTTGGAACGAACGGGCGACTGACCCGGACACATCCGCGGCGAGGCCGGTCCCGAGCGCTGAGTAGGGTGAGACACGCGTCACCACACACCCGTCTCACGCACCCCCGCAGCAACCAGGAGGCCCAGCATGCCCGTCGTCGTCGTCGCCAGCATGACCGTCAAGCCCGAATCGGTCGACATCGCCCGCGATATCCTCACCAAGGCAGTCGACGAGGTGCACGGCGAGCCCGGCTGCCAGTTATACTCGCTGCAACAATCGGGCGAGACATTCGTCTTCGTGGAGCAATGGGCCGACGAAGAGGCCCTCAAGGCCCACAGCACCGCGCCCGCCGTCGCCAACATGTTCACGGCGGTCGGTGAGCACCTGGCCGGCGCGCCGGATATCAAGATGCTGCAGCCAATCCCTGCGGGTGACCCGGACAAGGGATTAATCCGCAAGTGACCGAACGGGCACCGGCCGGCCCACGGGCGGGCCCACTGGCGGGAAAGGTCGCGTTCATCACGGGCGCCGCGCGAGGCCAGGGCCGCGCACACGCGGTTCGGCTGGCCGCCGATGGCGCCAGCGTGATCGCGGTGGACCTGTGCGACCAGATTGCCAGCGTGCCCTATCCGCTGGCCACCCCGGAGGACCTGGCGGCCACCGTCAAGCTCGTCGAGGACACCGGCGCCCGAATCGTTGCCAACCAGGGCGATGTCCGCGACCGCGCGTCGTTGTCCTCCGCATTGCAGGCGGGTCTTGACGAGTTCGGCCGGCTCGACATCGTGGTTGCCAACGCCGGTATCGCTCCGATGCAATCCGGCGACGACGGCTGGCGCGACGTCATCGACGTCAACCTCACCGGCGTCTACAACACCATCAAGGTCGCGATACCGACGATGGTCAAGCAGGGCAACGGCGGGTCGATCGTGCTGATCAGTTCCGCCGCGGGGCTGGCCGGCGTCGCCAGCCCCGATGCCGGCTCCGTCGGCTATGCCGCCGCCAAGCACGGTGTGGTCGGATTGATGCGCGTGTACGCGAATTTACTTGCCAAGCAGAGCATTCGCGTCAACTCAATACATCCGACCGGTGTCGAAACCCCGATGATCAACAACGAGTTCACTCGGGGATGGTTGGCCGCGATGGCAGCCGGGTCTGATTCGGCGGGAGGCATGGGCAATGCGTTGCCGGTGGAGGTGTTGCAGGCCGAAGACATCGCGAACGCGGTGGCGTGGCTGGTCTCCGACCAGGCACAATATATTACCGGCGTCACCTTGCCAGTCGATGCGGGGTTTTTGAATAAATAGGCGCCGATGGCACGAAATCTCGCAGCGCAGACCGCCTTCGGCACGAAGGAACCAACCGATATGACACCCCGACGCTATATCGCAACATGCGCGAGCGCCGGCAAGTCTGGCTTTTCGGCTTGCAGCCGGACGAGGTGGCCGAGTTCATCGCCGACTACGGTTGGCGACTGGTCGAACAGGCTGGGCCCGACGAACTGGTCCAGCGCTACGTCGGGCCCACCGGCCGCAAACTCAAGGCGTCGCAACTGGAATGGTCTGCGTTCGCGGAAAAGACCTAATTAGACCTCGATGACCGTCGGCACGATCATCGGCTGGCGACGATAGACCTCGCCGACCCACTTACCAACGGAGCGCCGTACCCCCTGGGCGATCCGGATCGGGTCGGTCACGTTGTTAGCGGCCAGCGATTCCAGTTCGGCCTCGACCTTGCGCACGGCGGGCTCCAGAGCCTTGGGGTCTTCGGAGAATCCGCGTGAATGTAGTTGCGGTGCAACAGCTGGACGCCCGGTACCGCGCTTCACCACCACGATCACCGAGATGAAACCCGAAGACAAAGTCAGCCGCTCGCCCAGGGTGATGTCGCCGACATCGCCGGTTATCAGGCCGTCGACGAACATCTTGCCGATCGGCACCGCACCGGAGATGGCAGCTTTGCCGGCAACGAGGTCCACGCTGACGCCGTTCTCCGCCAACAGAATCGACTCTTCGGGCACTCCCGTGCTGGCTGCCAGCTTGGCGTTGGCCCGCAGGTGCCGCCAGGTGCCGTGCACCGGCATGACATGGCGGGGCCGCACGCCGTTGTAAAGGAATAGCAGTTCGCCGGCATATGCGTGGCCCGAAACATGCACCCGTGCTTGGGCATTGGTAACTACACGGGCCCCGATCTTGGCCAGCGAGTCGATGACGCCGTAGACCGCTTCCTCGTTGCCGGGAATCAGCGAGGACGACAACACGACAAGATCGCCAGAGGTCAGGGTGATGCTGCGATGCTCACCGCGCGACATCCGAGACAACGCCGCCATCGGCTCGCCCTGAGTACCGGTAGTGACCAGCACCACCTGTTCGGGCGCCATCATCTCGGCGGCGGAGATGTCGATCACGTCGGAGTCGTCCACCCGCAAGAACCCCAGGTCCCGGGCGATGCCCATGTTGCGCACCATCGACCGCCCGACGAAAGACACCCGTCGGCCCAATGCAACTGCGGCATCGATGATCTGCTGCACCCGGTCCACGTTGGAGGCGAAGCACGCCACGATGACCCGGCCCTCGGCACCCCGGATGAGCCGGTGCAGAGTCGGGCCCACCTCGCTTTCGGATGGCCCGACGCCAGGCATCTCGGAATTCGTCGAGTCGCACAGCAGGATGTCCACACCGGCGTCGCCGAGACGCGACATGCCGGGCAGGTCGGTGGGGCGCCCGTCCAACGGTTGTTGGTCGAGCTTGATGTCACCGGTTTGCAAAATCGTTCCCGCACCGGTGTAGACCGCGATGGCCAGCGCGTCGGGGATGGAGTGGTTGACAGCGAAGTACTCGCATTCGAATACGCCGTGTCTGCTGCTCTGCCCCGCGTCGACCTGGACGAAGACCGGCTTGATACGGTGCTCGCGGCATTTCGCGGCAATCATTGCGAGGGTGAACTTCGACCCGACGACCGGGATGTCGGGGCGCAATTTGAGCAAGAACGGGATCGCCCCGATGTGGTCCTCGTGTGCGTGGGTGATCACGAGGGCCTCGATGTCGTCGAGTCGGCCTTCGATGTGCCGCAAATCCGGCAGGATCAGGTCAACGCCGGGCTCGTCGTGGGTGGGAAACATCACCCCGCAGTCGATGATCAGCAGCCGGCCCAGGTGCTCGAAAATCGTCATGTTACGGCCGATTTCGTTGATGCCGCCAAGCGCGGTGATTCGCAACCCACCCGCCGCCAACGGACCAGGTGGCGCGAGCTCTTCGTTCACGTCCGGATCACCACCGGCGCCGCCGGGCCGGCGACAGTCATCGCAGCACCGAGGCCGCGCGCATGTCGGCAGCCAACGCGTCGATCTGCTCGGGTGTCGCGGGCATCTGCGGCAGCCGCGGATCACCGATGTCGACACCCTGTAGACGCAGGCCTGCCTTGGACATCGTCACGCCGCCCAGCCGGCCCATCGCGTCGCACAGCGGGGCGACTGCGACGTTGATCTTACGGGCGGTCGCGATGTCTCCGGAGTTAAAGGCGGACAATAATTCTCGAAGCTGACCCGCTGCCACGTGCGAAATCACGCTGATGAAGCCGATGCCACCCATGACGAGCCAGGGCAGATTCAGCGCATCGTCTCCGGAGTAGTAGACGAGTCCAGTCTCGGCGATGATCTGGCCACCGCTGTGCAGATCGGCTTTCGCGTCCTTGACACCGACGATGTTCGGATGCGACGCCAACGCACGGATGGTGTCGGGCTCGATCGGCACCGCCGAGCGTCCAGGGATGTCGTAGAGAACTATCGGCAGCTCGGTGGCGTCGGCGACGGCGGTGAAGTGTGCCTGCAGCCCGCTCTGGGGTGGCTTCGAATAGTAGGGCGTGACCACCAGGAGTCCGTGTGCGCCTTCGGCCGCGCAGGCCTTGGCCAGCCGGATGCTGTGCGCGGTGTCGTAGCTGCCCGCGCCGGCGATGACGCGGGCCCGGTCGCCCACCGCCTCCAGGACAACCCGGAGCAGTTCGAGTTTCTCCTCGTCGCTGGTGGTCGGCGACTCTCCGGTGGTTCCCGAGACCACCAAGCCATCACACCCGGCGTCCACCAGGTGGTTCGCCAGACGCGCCGCCGCGGCGGTATCCAAAGAGCCATCGGGGCCGAACGGTGTCGCCATCGCGGTCAGGAGGGTTCCCAATCGCGCGGGGGCATCGAATCCGGCGGTGCTCACGGCTCCTAGGTTACCTGGCGAGGCCAAGCTCTTTAGCACCCGCGCCGACGCGCGAGTCTCAGGCTTCGGTCGCTAAAGGACTGGTCGCGACCTCGGTGCCGTCCGCCAGGGTGGACACCTCGAAGTCGTCGAATGCCGCAGGCGCTGCCTGGATGAGCTGACGCAGACACTCGATGGCCAGGCGGCGGATCTCCACATCGGCGTGCTCGCTGGCGCGCATCGCGATGAAGTGCCGCCATGCCCGGTAATTCCCGGTCACCACGATGCGGGTCTCCGTGGCGTTGGGCAGAACCGCGCGGGCGGCCTGACGCGCCTGCTTGCGCCGCAGCACCCCGATTTTGTCGCCTGCCTGGCCCGCTGCGAACTTGGCATCCAGCTTCATCAGCAATTCGGTATAGGCGGCACGGCTGGCGTCAGCGGCCGCTGTGAGGATCTGCTGGAGTTCGGGGTCGTCCTCCATCCCCGGCGGCATCACCACCTGCGAGTCTTTCTCCGGCACGTAACGCTGCGACAGCTGCGAGTAGGAGAAATGACGGTGCCGGATGAGTTCATGAGTGCAGGATCGCGAGATGCCGGTGACGTAGAACGACACCGTGGCGTGCTCGAGCACTGAGAAGTGCCCGACATCGATAATGTGCTTGATGTAGCCGGCATTGGTCGCGGTCCGGGGATTGGGCTTGGACCAGCTCTGATAGCAGGCTCGGCCGGCGAACTCGACCAGTGCCGGGCCACCGTCGGCGTCGGTGGTCCAGGGCACGTCGAGTGGCGCCAGGAACTCGGTCTTGGCGATCAGTTGCACGCGCAGCGGCGCGATCTCGGCCACGGCGCTCACCTTAATGTGCAGATCAGGTCGAGGCTGAAGCGGTGGCGTCAGATTCGGCATGCCGAACCCTGAGCCGCCCCGATGTCAGCGGCGATATCAGCTCGTCGCGGAAGGCGGCCAAGAGCGCGGATTCTGCCCGCCGTGCGTGGCACATCGCTCCCAGGCTGGTAATCGCCTGCGAAGCCCCCGCGTCTAACCGACGGACATCGCGGACCTCGGCGCCGAGCAGATCACTTGGTTGGATTCGCTGGTGACTGCGCGAGGTTCCCGCGACCTGCCGCTGCAGCGTGTCCGATACTTCACGCTGGCGCACCGCCGACCACAACGCCGACGTGTCGACGCCGATCGGCCGCAGAACGACAAACTCCGTGCTGGCCAACGCCATCTCCGAAGGCAGACTCGACACATTCCAGATTCGCGGAATCCGCGGGTTGAGCTTGGCGAACAGCACGCACGGCTCCGACAAGACGAACTTGCCACTCTTCACAGACGCGGCGTTGACACGCCGGGGCTGCGCGCCCTCGTCGAATGCCGGAAGGCTGAAATGTACTACCACGTCGTCGAATTCATTTGGTTCACGAAACGCAGTCGACCGGCTCGCCAGGACACACAGCGGCACGAAGTCAGAGACCGAACCGACGGTGGCCACCATCAGGCTTTCGGCAGCCGCGATCACTCCCTCGTTCGCGACTATCTTGTCATCGATGACGCCGAGCAGTTCCGAAATCCGCCGGCGTTCGTGAGTGTCGGCCGCCTGGACTGAAACCTCACGCAGAATTGCCTGGTTGAGCAGCGGCTGCCCCGATCCGGTCCGATGCTCGTTGAGCCGACAAGTCTGCAGCGCGTAAAACCAATATCGCGTTTCGTCAGGATTCTTGGCCCGGCACACCATCGCATTGTCCGTAACCCAGACATCGCCATCGCAGTAATGCAGGCTGCCGCAATACGATCCGACACGGCCGAGCACGATCAGCGGGCCGTGGGCATTCTGTTCCGTCGCGCGCCCGATCGGCCCGTTGGCGCCGTAAACCGGGAAGCGTCCACCAGACCGCACCGGCGAGCTGCTGCCGTTGCTGAAGGTGAGGTGCTCACCCAGCTTGACGTTCACCACAGACGTTCCACTTGCTCCCGCACAACGTGATCCAGTCGGGCCGATTCGTCGAGCGCCGCCAGCAACTCCTTGGTGAGCCGCCCAATCTTTTCGCTGACGGGCTCCCCATCATCCTCACCCGCGGGAGCACCCACATACCTTCCCGGCGTGAGCGCATAGCGCGCAGCTCGGATCTCATCCAGCGATACCGATCTGCAGAATCCCGGAACATCCTGGTAAGTGATTCCTTTCGCATCCGCCGACCCGGACCCACGCCATGCGTGATAGGCATCGCCGATGCGGAGCACCTCCTCATTGGACAGCGCGCGTTCAGCGCGATCTACCAGGTGGCCAAACTCGCGGGCGTCGATAAACAGCACCTGCCCGGATCGGTCGGTCTCGTCCATGGCTTTGTTCATGGACAAGAACCACAGGCAAACCGGAATTCCGGTGCTGCGAAACAACTGTGCGGGCAGCGCGACCATGCAGGACACCAGATCCGCCTCGATGATTTGCGCCCGAATTTTGCCTTCGCCGCCCGTGTTCGACGACATCGAACCGTTCGCCATCACCACCCCGGCCCGACCATTGGGCGCCAGCTTCGACAGGATGTGCTGTATCCAGGCGTAGTTGGCGTTTCCGGCCGGCGGAACGCCGAAGCGCCAGCGCGGGTCGTGCTCGTCGCGGGCCCAGTCCTTGATGTTGAACGGCGGATTGGCCATCACGTGATCCATTGTTATGCCGGGGTGTTGGTCACAGACGAAGGTGTCTGCCCATTGCTCCCCCAGTCCCGCGTCGTCGATTCCGTGGACGGCGAGGTTCATCTTGGCCATCCGCCAGGTTTCCTCGACGCTCTCCTGACCGTAGATGGAAACGTCGGTCGGGTCGCCGTCGTTGCGACGGATGAAGCTCTCGGTCTGGACGAACATCCCGCCCGAACCGCAGCAGGGGTCGTACACCCGCCCGCTCGACGGCTCGAGGACCTCGACGATAACCCGCACGACGCTGGGTGGGGTGAAGAACTCGCCGCCCCGCTTTCCCTCAGCGCGGGCAAAGTTGCCGAGGAAGTACTCGTACACCTCCCCCATCAGGTCGCGGGCGCGATGCTGACCTTGCCGGCTGAATCGCACACTGTTGAGCAGTCCGACCAGCTCGCCGAGCCGCTGCGGGTCGACGCCGTGGTAACGCTGCGGCAAGATCCGAGCCAGCGGGGGGTTCGCCTTCATCACCGCTGCCATCGCAAGGTCGACTAGCTGGCTGATATTGTCGGCTTTCGCATTGTCCGCCAATGACTTCCAGCGTGCCGCGGGTGGCACTTTGAACTCGCCATCGGGCCGCTCGTCATCAGCATCGGAAACGTATTTGAGGAATATCAAACCAAGGATGACATCCTTGTACTGGCTGGCAGGTAGGGTCCCACGCAGCTTGTTGGCAGCCTTCCAGAGGGTGTCTTTGAGCTCCTTCGAGACTGACCTAGCCGGTTGCGCCATCAGCTGACCCGCTTGGCCGCCGCGCGCAACTCTGCGGCCAAATCACCGTGACCGGCCACGCTGAACCCGCCCAGTCCCAGCCAGAAAGCCATCGACTCCAGCTCACCAGCCAAGGCGTCGGCAACCCGCCTCCGCGGCACTCGGTCGTCAGTGGATGCTTCACCGAACGCACCCAGCACTCGAAGCGTGTGGGCGGCGCGGTCGGCCTTGAGGTCCACCCGCGCAACCAGCCGCCCGTCCACCAGCAGCGGCCACACGTAGTAACCGTACTGGCGCTTGTTTTGAGGGGTATAAATCTCGATCCGGTAATGGAAGTCAAACAGCCGCTCCACCCGGGGGCGGAAGAAGATCAGCGGATCGAACGGACACAGCAGCGCGGTGCCGCGGTCCAGCCGGGGCACCACAAGGCCGGTCCGCAGGTACGCCGGTGCCGACCAGCCGGCTACATCGACCCGTTCGACCTCGCCCGTCGCCACCAGCTCCGCGATGGCCGGCTTGACCTGCTGAGCCGACAGCCGGAAGTAGTCGCGGATGTCGGCTTCCGTACCCACCCCCAATGCGTTCGCCGCCCGCAGCGTGAGCTCGCGGACGGCTTCGTCGTCGTCGACCTCGCGGGCTAGCACGGTTGGCGGCAGCACCCGTTCCACCAGGTCGTAGTGCCGGGCGAAGCCCACGCGGGTGGCCGTGGTGAGGACCCCGGCGGCGAACAGCGCCTCTGCCACCCACTTGGTGTCGCTGCGCCCCCACCATGGTCCCTTCGCCCCACGCGGCTCGGCCTCGAGGTGGGCCTCGATCTGCCCGGCGGTGCTCGGCCCGAGTTGCGCGATGGCGGCGACAATGTCTTCCGCGAGTTGCGGATTGGCCTTGACAATGTGGGTGCCCCAGCGGCCATGCTGATACTGGCGCATCCGCCAGCGCAGCAGCGGCCAGTCGTCGACGGCGACCAGCGCGGCCTCGTGCGCCCAGTACTCCGCCAGCAGCCGCGATCTCAGTGGTCCCCACGCGGCGCGGTCCAGCACGTCGCGATCGTAGGGGCCGAGCCGGCTGAACACCGGCGCGTAATGGGCACGGACGGCCACCGACACCGAATCCAGCTGCAGCACTTGAATCCGCGAGATCAACCGCTTGAGGTGCGCGCGGGTGACTGCGCCGGCCGGCTTTGGGTCGGCGAGACCTTGTGCCGCGACCGCCACCCGGCGGGCCTGCGCGGCGGTCAGAGTGCTCATGATCGGTGGTAGCTGTGAAACCGGTACCGCAGGCCGGAGCGGCTCACCAACCACTCCCCCGTCTCGCCCGCCCAGGCTTCGTCGAGCACCGGGGCCAGCGCGTCGTCGTCGTCGCGCGGCAGTTCGATATCGACCTCGGTGACCTCACACCGGGCCGCATGCGGCAGCGCCAGCAGGTAGATCTGCTCACCGCCGATCGCCCAGGTCTCAGGTTCGGTTCCCGAATCGGCAAGAGCCTCTTCGAGCGAACGGACCACCTCTGCTCCCGCAGCCACGAACTCAGTCTGCCGGGACAGTACGACATTTCGGCGGCCGGGCAACGGCCGAACCCCGGCCGGCAGCGAGTCCCAGGTCCGTCTGCCCATGACCACCGTGTGGCCCATCGTCAGCTGTTTGAAGCGGGCCAGATCCTCGGGCACCCGCCATGGGATATCGCCGCCGCGGCCGATGACTCCGGACGTCGACTGAGCCCAGACCAGGCCCAAGCGCGTCATACAGCGACGGGAGCTTTGATCGCCGGATGCGGATCGTAGTTCTTCACCACGACATCGTCGTAGGTGTAGTCGAAGATCGAATCCCTTTGATTCAGATGAAGTTCCGGATACGGCCGCGGGTCGCGGCTGAGCTGTAGCCGCACCTGTTCGACGTGGTTGTCGTAGATGTGGCAGTCGCCTCCGGTCCAGACGAACTCACCGACGGAGAGGCCCGCCTGGGCCGCCATCATGTGGGTGAGCAGCGCGTAGCTGGCGATGTTGAAAGGCACGCCGAGAAACAGGTCGGCGCTGCGCTGGTATAGCTGGCAGCTCAGCCGTCCGTCGGCGACGTAGAACTGGAAGAACGCGTGGCACGGCGGTAGCGCCATTTGCGGGATTTCGCCGACGTTCCAAGCCGACACAATGATGCGTCGCGAATTCGGATCGGTGCGCAGCAGATCCAGCGCGGCGCTGATCTGATCGATGTGCTCGCCCGAAGGGGTCGGCCATGATCGCCACTGGACACCGTAGATCGGCCCGAGATCTCCTGTGTCACTGGCCCACTCGTCCCAGATGGTGACTCCGTGCTCGCGCAGCCAGCCGACATTGGAGTCGCCGCGTAGGAACCACAGCAACTCGTAGATGACGGATTTAAGATGCACCTTCTTGGTGGTCAGTAGCGGGAACCCGGCCGAGAGGTCGTAGCGCAGTTGCTGACCGAACAGGCTGCGGGTCCCGGTGCCGGTGCGGTCCGATTTAGCTGCGCCCGTCTCGAGCACCAGGCGCAACAGGTCCTCGTAGGGCTTCGCAATCGGCACGCGGCCAGCTTAGCGGCGATCGCAAGCGCGGCGAAGCCGGGCGCGGCGGGTCGACGCCAAATTAATCAGCGGCGATCGCAAGCGCGGCGAAGCCGGGCGCGGCGGGTCGACGCCGGTTATTTTCGCGGTCGATCGCGAGGCGTGTAGAACAGAGGCCATGCCGAACATCACCGACACCATCAGCACTCCCGATGGCGCCTCCACCGTCCACCTGCTCACGCCAGACGGGGCCGGGCCCTGGCCCGGTGTGGTTATGTTTCCCGACGCCGGCGGCGCCCGCGACACCTTCGAGCAGATGGCCTCCAGGCTGGCCGGTTACGGCTACGCGGTGCTCGTGCCGGACGTCTACTACCGCGCCGGCGATTGGGCCCCGTTCGACATGGCCAGCGTGTTCGAGGACAAGGGCGAGCGCAACAGGTTGATGTCCATGATCGGCAGCCTGACACCGGATAAGGTCACCGCCGACACCACGGCATTCTTTGACTACCTGGCCGCGCGCCCCGAGGTGTCCGGGGACCGCTTCGGCGTCTGCGGCTACTGCATGGGTGGGCGAATCTCGCTGATGATGGCCGGCCGCCTTCCGGACCGCGTCGCCGCGGCGGCATCGTTTCACGGCGGTGGCCTGGTAACCGACAGCCCCGACAGCCCGCACCTGCTCGCCGATCGGATGACCGCGGCGGTGTACGTCGGCGGTGCCGAGAACGACGCGTCCTTCACGACCGAGCACGCCGAGCAGCTGGAGAAAGCGCTGACGGCCGCGGGTGTGCAGCACACCATCGAGTGGTACCAAGCGGCCCACGGTTTCGCGGTACCGGACAATGAGCCGTACGACGAAGCCGCCGCCGAGCGGCATTGGGCAGCGATGACGGACACATTCGGTTCGGCATTGGCGCGCTGAGTTCGCGGTTCGGGTCGCGCCTGAGCGCAATCAGGACATTCTGCTGACGGTTGATACTTACGGCCTCAAAGATCCGGGGCACCCGGGAAGGCCGCTGGCGTTGGTGGCGCCGCCGGGCTATTCGGCAATGGCGGGGCGGGCGGAGCCGGCGGGGCCGGCGTCGGCGGCACGATGGGCACGTCAAGCGCCGCGGCGGGCATCGGCGGCACCGGTGGTGCGGGCGGGGCCGGAGGTAGCGGCGGGTCGCTGTTCGGCAGCGGCGGTGCCGGCGGGCACGGCGGTGTCGGTGGCGTCGGTGGCACGGGCGCTGCCGGTGCGGTGGGCACACCGGAACGTTCGACGACGGAGGCAACGGCCTCGGCGGTAATGGCGGCGGCGGCGGCCGCGGCGGTGACGCTACTAACTCGGATTTTGGCAATGCCACCTGCGGCGACGGCGGAGCGGGCGCCGATGGTGTCATCGGCGGCGTCGGCGGACAGGGCGGCGACGCGTCCGCGGCCGGCCTGATTCCGGACGTCCCCTCGACCGCGACCGGCGGGAGCGGCGGCATGGGCGGCGACAGCACGGCTTCGCTAACCCCGGGAGTGGCGGCGGCGGTGGGTCTGGTCCGGCCGGCCCCGGCACCACTGGCAGCACGGGAGTGATTACGTAGCGAGTCGCCTAGCTGGAAGGCAAGTCGACCAACTCGGCCAACCGGGTGCGATGCCGGTAGGCAGTGCCTAGCGCCAACTGGTCACTCTTGGCCCGATTGAGATACAGGTGCGCCGGATACTCCCAGGTCATCCCGATGCCGCCGTGCAGCTGTACGCACTCTTCCGCCGCGTGCACGGCGACATCGCTGCAGTAGGCCTGCGCGATGGCCGCGGCGGTGCCCGCGTCTTCATCGCCCCGGGCGCGCGCGTCCGCGGCGTAGCGGGCCGCCGCGTTGGCCGAGCCCACCTCCAGCCACAGATCGGCCAGCCGGTGCTTGATCGCCTGGTAGGAGCCGATCGCACGGCCGAATTGCTTGCGCTGCTTGACGTAAGCCAGCGTGGTGTCGAAACACCACTGCGCCACCCCGAGTTGTTCGGACGCGAGCAGTGCCGCGCCGGTCTCCAGCGCCACCCGGAGGGCGGTTTCCGCCGGGCCCACCCGCGACGATGGCACCCCCGAAAATCTCAGGTCCGCAAGGGGTCTCGTCATATCCAGGGCCAGCAACGGCGACACCTCGAGACCAGCGGCGCCCCCGGCAACGGTGTGCAGCTCGAGTCCGCCTGGGCCCGTCACCGGTACCACCAGTACGTCGGCCTCGCCGGCGCCCGCGACGCTGGTGACCTGCCCCATCAGTCCGTCGGCACCGATGTTGACCCCGACCACCGAATCGCCCGGCGCGGTCGACAGCGGCACCGCCAGCGCCGCCGTTACCGCACCCTGAGCCAGCTCTGACACGGTCTCGGTGTCCCCGGCGCCCAACAGCGCGACCGTGGCCAGCACCGCGCTGGACAGAAACGGCACTGGAGCGACGGCCCCGCCGATCTCCTCCATGACCACCGCGGCCTCGCGTGCGCCCGCCCCGGCCCCGCCGATCGACTCGGGAACCAGCAACCCGGCCACCCCGAGCTCCACGCCCAGGGTGCGCCATACCTCCGAGAACTGTTGCGGCGGCGAGTCATAACACCGCACGACCAACTCGGACGGGCAGCGGTCGGCGAAAAGGTTGCGAACGCTGTCGCGCAATGCGTCCTCGGTATCGGAGTACAGCAGGTCCCCCAGGCTCGTCGCGCTCATCGGGGTAGGTCCTTCCACGCGGCGTCCTTATCGACGCGGTGTTCGCCCGGCAGCCCGAGAATCCGATCGGAGATGGTGTTGCGCAGGACCTCCGAGGTGCCACCCTCGATCGAGTTCCCGCGTGCCCTCAGGTACCGGTATCCAGGTCCGCGTCCGACCAGATCCACTGTTTCGGTTCTGCGCATGATCCAGTCGTCGTAGCGCAGCCCGGATTCGGCATGCAATTCGATCTCAAATCCCGAAATCGCCTGAGCCAGGCGAGCAAATGTGATCTTCATCCCGGCACCTTCCGGTCCGGGTTGACCGGAAACAGCCTGCTGCCGCAGGCGTTCACCGGTGAGCCGAAGGACCTCCGTCTCGACCCATAGCCGCATCAGCTCGTCGTGCATCGCCGGGTTGCGCAGCGCCGGCTCCTTGCGCCAGGCTTCTGCGACCTTGCCGATATGGCCGGCCTCCCGCGGAGTCCCGGAGCGGGAGCCGATCGCGATCCGCTCGTTGTTGAGCGTGGTGGTGGCCACCCGCCAGCCACCGCCCTCCGGGCCGAGCCGATTCGCGTCCGGCACCCGGACGTCGGTGAGAAAGACCTCGTTGAACTCCGCCTCGCCGGTAATCTGGCGCAGTGGCCGGACCTCCACACCGGGTTGGGTCATGTCGCACAGGAAGTACGTCAGGCCCGCGTGTTTGGGCACCGTCGGGTCTGTGCGCGCGACGAGGATGGCCATCTGCGCGTTTTGCGCCTGTGATGTCCAGACCTTCTGCCCGTTGACGATCCATTGGTCGCCGTCGCGAACGGCGCGGGTGGCCGCCGCGGCCAGGTCTGATCCGGCGCCGGGCTCGCTGAACAACTGGCAGTAGATCTGATCGCCAATGAATAACGGACGCAGGAATGTCCGCTTCTGCTCATCGGTCCCGAAAGCCGCGATCGTCGGCGCCGCCATCCCCATTCCGATGTAGTTCTTCGGGGTGCCTCCGACAGGGGCACCGGCGGCGGCTAGCGTGGCCTCAACTTGCTCCTGCGCGGTCCGCGGCAAGCCCAGCCCACCGAATCCGAGTGGCAAGTACACCCAGGCCAGCCCGGCGTCATACCGCGCGCCCAGAAAGTCGCGCGCTGGGGTGACGGCTGGGTCGTGTTCGTCGAGGAGCGCTTGAATCCGTGCGTCAAGATCCGCCGTAAACCCTTCAGGGCTCATCGCTATCCCCGGAAACTCTTGGCGTCGCCAAGCAGCAGGCCGCCGTCGATGACCATCGTCTCGCCGGTGATCCAGCTCGCGGCGTCGGAAACCAGGAAGGCGACCGCGGCCGCCACGTCGACGGGCTCACCAATGCGCCCGAGCGCTATCGACGACGCCAGCGGATCCTCGTTGTCCTTCCACAGCGCCTCGGCGAGCTTGGTACGGACCACGCCCGGAGAGATCGCATTGACCCGGATCTTCGGTGAAAGTTCCAGTGCCAGCTGCTTGGTGACGTGGATCAACGCGGCCTTGGTGGCGTTGTACATGCCCATCGCGGGCGACTGATGCATGCCGCCAATGGACGCGGTGTTGACCACCGCACCGCCGTGCTCGCCCATCCAGGCCTTGACCACAAGCGAGGTCCACAGCAGCGGGGCCCACAAATTGACGTCGAAGATCTTGGTGAATCGAGCGTGGTCCTGATCGATCAGGGGCCCGAACGCGGGGTTGGTTCCCGCGTTGTTGATCAGGATGTCCACGCTCCCGAAGCGTTCCAGGGCGAGGTCCACGCAGGCCCGCGCGGCATCTTCGTCGACCGCGTGCGCCCCGACGCCCAGCGCCCCACTACCGACTTGGGCCGCGGCCTGCTCCGCGGCCTCCTGCTTGCGGGCGGTGAGTACGACGTTGGCGCCGGCTTCGGCCAGCTTCTGGCCGATCGCCAACCCGATTCCCCTCGAGGCGCCGGTGACTATCGCGGTGCGGCCGGTTAGGTCTAGTGACGTCTGAGGCATCGTTGCCCACCGATCCTTCGTTGGATGTTTTGAACGCCTGTCTGGGGGTAAACGTTTGGAATGTTAGCGAAATTAAACCTTATGAAACCACTGGTAGTGGCCGGGGCCGTCGCTGCAGCAATCGCAGCCGCACCGTTGGCCTCTGCTGACACCTTCGCCGCTGGACCATCGATGACCGGTCCGGCAACCACGCAGATCGTCTTCAAGGACGACCCGGGTGGCGCCGGCTGCGACCCCAGCGGCAATTGCGGCTCCGGCGGCGTGAACGGCGGCCCTGGTGGCGGTCCCGGCGGCCAAGGCTGTATTCCCGGAGTCGGTTGCGGCTCCGGAGGACAGAACGCTGGCCCCGGCGGCGTGCCGGGCGGCGTGGGCTGTCTGCCGGGCGTCGGCTGCGGCTCCGGTCACGGATAGTTCGAGCGGCCTGTTGTTCGAGCGACGTTGTCATCGGCCCGGTAACCTGGTCACCCAAGCCCGGGTGGCCGCCGGGTCGATGACATCGTCCAACTCGAACGTGGTGGCTGACCTCAGCGCCTTCCCGTGCTGGTAGGCCGCCGCCACGAGCCGGTCGAACAGTTGCTCGCGTTCGGCCGGATCCGTGGCGGCGGCTAACTCTTTGCTGAACCCAAGCCGCACAGCCCCTTCCAGACCCATCCCGCCGATCTCTCCGGTGGGCCAGGCGACGGTGAACTGCGGCGCACGGAAGGATCCCCCCGCCATCGCCATGGCGCCCAGACCGTAGCCCTTGCGCAGTATGATCATTCCGAACGGCACGGTAAGTCGCGCGCCGACGACGAACATCCGGCCGAAACGCCGCACCGTGGCGTCTTTTTCGGCTTCCGGCCCGACCATGAAGCCGGGTGTGTCGCACAGCGAGATGATTGGTAACCGTAACGATTCGCATTGTGCGAGGAAGTCGCTTACCTTGTCCGCAGCCTCAGCGTCGATCGCGCCGCCCAAGTGGTGACTGCTGTTGGCAATCAGCGCGTATGCCACGCCCTCGACCCGAACGAGCGCCGTCACCACCCCCACGCCGTAGTTGGTCCGTAGCTCCAGGACTGAGCCGACATCGACGATCGCCTCGATGGCTCGGTGCACGTCGTAGGCTCGTAGCCGGTTCTGCGGGACTACATGCCGCGCCAGTCGCGGGTCCGGCGCCTCCCAGTCGTCAATGCCACCCTGAAAGTACGAGAGGTACTGCTTGGCCAGCGCCACGGCGTGCGCCTCGTCGCGGGCAACCAGGCTGACGACGCCGTTGCGGCGCTGGACCTCGATCGGCCCGATCGCCTCGGGTGGATACGTTCCCAATCCACCGCCCTCGATCATCGCCGGGCCGCCCATTCCGATGTTGGCGTCGGGCGTGGCGATGATGACGTCGCACACCCCGGCCAACGCGGCGTTGCCGGCGAAACAACGGCCGGAGACGATCGACACCAACGGCACCTGACCGGACAGGCCGGCCAGGACCCGGAACGTCGAAAGGTCCAGTCCGGCCATTCCGCCAACGTCGGTGTCGCCGGGGCGACCACCGCCACCCTCGGCGAATAAGACCACCGGCAGCCGCTTTCGGACCGCAAGATCGAAGACGCGATCGGTTTTGACATGGTTTCGCATGCCCTGCGTCCCGGCCAGCACGGTGTAGTCGTAGGACACTACGATCGCCTCGGCGGCCGCCTGACCGAAGCGGTCGGCCCCAATAGTCGCCAGGCCGCAAACCAGGCCATCGGCCGGGGTGTTGGCGATCAGGTCCTCTTCCGTTCGCCGGCTACGTTGCGCGGCAATCGCCAGCGCGCCGTATTCGACGAAGCTGCCCGCGTCAACCAGATCTGCGATGTTCTCCCGCGCCGTGCGGCGACCTTGCTTGTGTCGCTTGGCGACAGCGGCCTGGCGTCCCCCGTCGAGGGTGCGCAAGTGACGTTGCCGTACCTCGTCGAGGTCCGCACGCGATCGGTCGAGATCGACTGCAGCGGTGACAGCTTCGCCGTCGGCCTCGGGATCGGTGCGGACGAAAACCACCAACGGGTCGCCGGTCCCGACGACCTGGCCCGGTGTCACCAGGCTCCGGACCGTCCGCAGCGCATCCGGGGCGACGAGCACGTGCTGCATCTTCATCGCTTCAAGCACGACCAGTTGATCGCCGGGACCGAACTCGGCGCCATCGGCCATCAACTCCACCACGGTGCCGGCCATCTGCGCACGTAACGCTTCCTCGCCCGGGTAGAGCTCGACGGCAACCACCCCGGGGTCGCGCTGGACAGAAAGCGCGGCGGTCGCCAGCTCGGGAAGCTTGGCGTCGACGAAACCTGTAGTCACCGAGCCGGTCTGAAGATCTGACTGGAGTTGATCGTCGGATAACAGCTCTCGCAGGAATTCGATGTTCGTGCGAACACCGTCGATGCTGAACTCGGCCAACGCGCTTTGCATCTTTCGCACCGCAGCCGGCAAAGCCACTCCGCGTACATGGACGATGACTTTGGCCAGCAGCGAGTCATAACGGGGGCTGAGCGCCAGCCCGGACCGACCGTAGGTGTCGACGCGCACACCGGGCCCGGTAGGCGGCGAGAACGCCGTCAGGGTGCCCGCCGCGGGCGCAACGGACCCGTCGGCGCCAAACGTCTCCGCGTTGACCCGGGCCTGAATTGCGATACCCCGTCGTGCGGCAGGCTCACCGATGACTTCGTCACCATCAGAAGCGATTCCGGCGGGCAGCCCCAGCTCGTAGTACGACGCGCCGCCCGCAATGGCCAACTGGACGGCCACCAGGTCCACCCCGGCGGTCTCCTCGGTGATCGTGTGTTCCACCTGGATGCGCGGGTTCACCTCGAGGAAGACAAATCCTTCGCCGGTGACCAGGAACTCGACGGTGGCCAGCCCGCGCAGTCCGGCCCTCCCACAGAGCCGGACTGCCGCCAGATGCAGGCCGCGACGCAACTCGTCCGAAAGCCCCTGGGCGGGCGCAATTTCGATAAATTTCTGGTAGCGCCGCTGAATACTACAGTCACGGTCGCCCAAAGCGAGCGCATGCGTTTGGTGCTGAGCCGGCGCCGCGACGACCTGCACCTCAATGTGGCGGGCGGCAGGCAAAGCCGCCTCGGCGAAAACGGCGGGATCTCCGAAGCCCAGCTTTGCCTCCGCTGCACACTGGCGGTAGGCCGCATCGATCTGGTCGGCATTGACCACCTTGCGCATTCCACGGCCACCACCGCCCGCGAGCGCTTTGATCATGATGGCGCCGTCGTGGGCGGCAAAAAATGCGCGGATATCCTCGACGCTGCTCGGCCCCACGGTCGCAGGCAACACCGGCACCCCTGCGGCAGTGGCAACGGCACGGGCCGAGGACTTATTGGCGACCAGTTCGAGCACATCGGCGCCGGGCCCCACGAAGGTATAACCAGCGGTCACACAGGCGCGGGCGAACTCGGCGTTCTCGCTGAGAAATCCATACCCTGGATGAATCATCTGCGCGCCCGACGTCTTGGCCGCGGCCAGCACTCCGCCGTGATCGAGGTAGGCCTGCGGACCGCTACCCGACAGGGCAATCGCCTCGTCGGCCGCATGCACATGCGGACTGTCGGCATCGTCTTCCGCGTAGACCGCCACTGTTCGGATACCGAGTTCGGTTGCGGTGCGAATTATTCGAAGCGCGATCTCGCCACGGTTCGCGATCAACACAGGGTTGCTAATCGAGTCGCGCGGCAACCCGTGGGTACTCGGAATTTCGGTCACTGGAGGCATGCCCGGTCCTTGTTAATCCGGTGTCCTATCGTGATAGCGGTGACGATCGACGACTCCGCCATCATGCCCGAGGCCTTCTTTACTGTCGACGGCGACTCCTATCTGCCAGGCAGGCTGACACAGGGACCTTGGGGCGCGGTAATGGGCGGTCAGAACGTCGGGGGTCTGTTGGCTTGGGGAATAGAGCAATCCGGTATCGACCCCGATCTCCAGCCCGCCCGCCTCACGGTCGACCTGTTGCGCCCGGCTCTGCTCGAGCCGGTGCAAATCCAGACCTCGGTGCAGCGAGAAGGTCGGCGCATCAAGCTCGTCGACGGCGCGCTGGTCCAGAACGGGAAGACCGTCGCACGCGCCAGCGCGTTGTTCCTGCGACGAGGCGACCATCCCGAGGGGGAGGTGTGGTCACCCCCAGTCCAGATGCCGAAGCCGCCGACCGACTTGGACGGCTTCTCGGACATCGACGGAAAGGTGCCATTCATGATCTGGGGTTACGGCACCGACGTCCAGCAAGGGAGTCCCGGCATGATCGAGTGGGAGCAGTCCCATTCGCAAAAATTCGCCTGGGCAAGGATATTCCGCCCGATGGTTCATGGACACCCGCTCACACCGTTCGTTCGGCTGGCATTCGCCGGTGACATCACCAGTTCGCTCTCCCATTGGAGCAGTAGCGGATTGCGCTACATCAACGCCGACTACACCGTCACCGCGAGCCGGCTGCCCGACGGCGAATACATCGGGCTCGCAGCACAGAACCACTACAGCACGGCCGGCGTGGCCTCCGGCGCCGCGACCATGTTCGACCGGCACGGACCCATCGGTACCAGCGTGGCGCTGGCCCTGGCCCAGCCGGCCGACGCGTTCAAGCCGTCCTATCTCTAACCCATCAAGTGAGCGGCGACCGTGGCCCCAAGGTTCCAGCACGCCTCCACATCGGCCTTGCTCGGCTTTCCCGAAATCACCACGCTCTCAGCTGCCTTGACCCACCCAAGTCCGGTCGTGATGGTCTCGACCGCGCGCTCGGCCCCCTCGGTGCCCTCGTTGCCGTGCAGAAACAGGCCGAAGGGTCGACCCCGCGTCGAATCGAGGCACGGGTAGTAACAAACGTCGAAGGCATGCTTGAGCGCGCCACTGATGTAGCCCAGGTTCGCCGGGCTGCCCAACAGATAGCCGTCCGCCTCCAGCATGTCGATCGGTGAGACCGTAAGTGCCGCTCGGCGGACCACCTCGACGCCCTCAATCTCGGGGTCCGTGGCACCCGCCACGACCGCCTCGAACATCTCCTGGCAGTGCGGAGACGGCGTGTGATGGACGATCAGCAGCTTCTTAGCCACCCGCGCCACCGCCGCGCCCGTGCAACTCCAGCGCCGTCTTCATCGCCTCCCGCGCGCGGCGCCGATCCCCCGCATAGTCGTAGGCCCGGGCCAGCCGGTACCACCGCCGCCAGTCCTCGGGGTTGCCTTCCACCTCGGTGCGCACGGTCGCGAACAGCGCATCGGCCGCGTCGCGTTGGACGCGGCCCGACGGTCGTCGCGGAAGCGCGCTGGCGTCGAGCTCCATGCCGTCTTCGGCGATGAGGCGGGCCAGCTTCTGGTGAGCGAATCCCGCTCGCAGAGTGGCGATCATCGCCCACAGCCCGATCACGGGCATGATCAGCACCGCAAGCCCCAGGCCCACGCCCGCGCCCCGGCCGGAGCCGATCATCACCAGAGCCGACCGGCCCAGCAGAACGAAATACGCCAGCATTGCCACACACATCAACGCGATGAACAGCTGCGTGCGCAGGGTGCGGGCGGTGTCGTTCACTGCAGGTCGAGCAGGGGCTCGAGGCCCACGGTGAGGCCGGGACGTTCGTGGATGCGGCGCACCGCCAACAGCACGCCGGGGACGAAAGATGTGCGGTCCAGGCTGTCGTGACGGATGGTCAGCGTCTCCCCTTCGGTCCCGAAGAGGATCTCCTGATGCGCAACGAGCCCGGCCAGCCGCACCGAGTGCACCGGGATGCCGTCGACGTCAGCGCCGCGAGCGCCGGGCAGGCCGGTACTGGTGGCGTCGGGGTTGGGTGGCAGGCCTTTTCGGGCCTCGGCGATCAGCTTCGCGGTGCGGGCGGCGGTGCCCGACGGGGCGTCGGCCTTATGCGGGTGATGCAGCTCGATGACCTCGACCGAATCGAAGAAGGGCGCGGCCTGCTTGGCGAAATGCATCGACAGCACCGCCCCGATCGCGAAGTTCGGCGCGATCAGCACCGAAGTCTTGGGGCTACTCGCCAGCCAGGACTCCACTTGCTCAAAACGTTCGGCGGTGAATCCGGTGGTGCCGACCACGGCGTGAATTCCGTTGCTGATTAAGAACTCCAGGTTGCCCATCACGACGTCCGGATGGGTGAAGTCGATGACGACGTCGGTGTTGCCCTCGGTCAGCATGCTGAGCGAATCGCCGGCGTCCACCTCGGCAGACAGGGTCAGATCCTCGGCGGCCTGCACCGCCCCCACCATCGTCGAACCAACTTTGCCTTTGGCTCCCAATACGCCTACACGCATGGTCATCACCCTAGACCGGACCGTCAGCCGGACCGTTGTCCACAGTTAGGCATTCATCCACAGAGGCCGCAAGTTTCGCCGCAGCGGCCGATGCGTTCGAATATTATTCGAATATGTGTTCGATGAACGTTCCGGCGGAAGTGTCTGCCCGGCTGGACGCACTCGACACAGCCGTCGCTGCCCTTCGTGAGCTGAGCTTCGACAGACTTGAGGCCCCCGTTCGACTGCATGCGCTCGAGCGACTGGAAACGTCGCGACGACTTCAGATTGCGACGAGTCACGACGTGATCGCAGGCCTGGCGAAAGACGATCCGGCTGACCTGGGCGGCCCGGCCGTCAAGGTGATCGCCGACTGGCTACGGATCAGCTATGCGGAGGCCCGCCGCCGGATCAGAGATGTCGGTCAACTGTCACCGCGGGTCACACTTACCGGCCAGGAGCTTCCACCCGAATTGCCCGCGACAGCCCAGATGTGGCGAGACGGCATGCTCGACGGCCAGCACCTCCGGGTGATCCAGAATTTCATTCGTGACTTGCCCGAAGCCACGCCGGTCGACACGATCGAACACGCTGAACGATTTCTGGCCCAGCAGGCGCTGCAAGTGCGCCCCGACCAGCTGGAAAAGGCGGCGCAGCGATGCGCGTTGCTGATAAATCCCGATGGGAAGTTCTCCGATGCCGACCGGGCGCGCCAGCGGGGTTTCGCCTGGTGTGGTGGCCAGCGATCCGACGGAATGAGCGTCGGCAAGCTGATCGCATCACCGGAGCTGCGCGCCAATCTGGACGCATGGCTGGCGCGCTTCGCCGCTCCCGGAATGTGCAACCCGGACGACCAAAGCCCATGCGTCGACGGTGAAGCACCCGAGGACGCCGCCGGCCGCGACCGACGCGTCCCCGCGCAGCGCCAACACGATGCCCTCAACGCACTGGTCAGAGGCCAGCTGGGCGATCCAAAGCTCGGCGTGCATAACGGATTGCCGGTAACCGTGATCGTGTCCACCACGCTCGCTGAGCTGACGTCGGGCACCGGTCAAGCGGTGACAGGCGGCGGGACGCTACTGCCTATGAAGGACTTGATCAGGATGGCCAGGCATGCGTACCACTACCTGGCGGTGTTCGACGAGCACCAAAGCCGCCCTCTGTATCTGGGCCGCACCCGCCGAGTCGCCTCACCGGATCAGCGTGTGGTCCTGTACGCGCAGGATCGCGGCTGCACGCACCCGGGTTGCGACGTGCCAGGCTACTGGTGTGAGGTCCATCATCTGAACGAGTGGGCTCGCGGCGGCCAAACCGACATCGACAACCTCGCGTTAACCTGCATACCCGAGCACAAGTTAGCCGAAAAAGGCTGGCGAGCAAGGAAACGGCCCGACGGCCGAACCGAGTGGATTCCGCCGCCTCAGCACGACCGCGGCCCCCGCACCAACGACTACCACCACCCGGAACGCCTATTCGACGACGACGAGCGGGCGGGCACCTGACAGCGACCGCCGCGATCACGGCACCATGGCTTTAGGCTTACAAGTTGTGATGGCGCTAGCAGCGGAGGTGCTCGGTTGAAGTCCGGCGACATCAAGATCCGTGCAGCCAAGCCGTCCGATTTCGCAAAGGTCGCAGAAATGCACTATCCGGTATGGCGACAGTCCTGGGACGGCATAGTCGCGGATTACGTGCTCGATATGATCGCCACGCCGAGCCGTTGGGCCACGGAGACTTATCCCCACGACCTGGGTCGCCCAGGGTGGGCGATGTGGATTGCCGAGTCCGGCGCCAAGACACTCGGCATGACCATGTTCGGACCGGACTCCGCAAGACCTGATCATCTGCAAATCGACGCCCTGTACACCGCGGGGCAGGGCCTCGGCGTCGGTCGCCGTCTGCTTAACAAGGCCGTGCGCTCGAATCCCTCAGACGACGTGATCTTGTGGTGCGCGGAGAAGAACCACAAAGGGCGCCAGTTCTACGAGAAGAACGACTTCCAGCTCGATGGCAGAACTTTCGTGTGGAAGCCGCTGCCCGGCGTCGCAGTTCCCCACGTCGGATACCGGCTTTACCGCAAGTGAAGACGCTCCGGTAACTGGGCTAAATGGGTGCCGCCCCGCGCAGATGCTCGAAGATCAGTGACGTCTGGGTCCCGGCGACGTCGGCATCGGCGTTGAGGTTCTCGACCACGAACGCGCGCAGGTCCTCGGTGTCGCGCGCCGCAACGTGCAGGATGAAATCGTCTGCGCCGGCAAGGAAATAGACGTCCATCACCTGCCGCTTGGTGCGGATCTGCTGGATGAAGTTGCGGATCTTTCCGCGCGCGCTGGACTGCAGGTTGACTGAGATCATCGCTTGCAGTGGTTGCCCCACCGCGACCGGGTCGATGTCGGTGAAGAACCCGCGGATTACTCCTAGATCCACCAACCGCCGAACCCGGCCATGACACGTCGACGGCGCGATACCGACCGCGTCGGCGAGGGCATTGTTGGGGATGCGCGCGTCACCATGTAGCAGGCTCAGGATTCTGCGGTCCACGTGATCGAGATCGGCGGCCCGAACATCCTTCGGCGGGTCACCCAGCTGGCCCGTCAATTCCGTTGACTTATCGACATGACTCGATTTTACAGAATTATCGTCAGCATGTTTGTGCCGTGTCCGAACTTTCTTCACACTTAAGGCATGCGAATTGGCATTCCGACCGAGACCAAGAACAACGAATTCAGGGTGGCCATCACTCCGGCCGGGGTCGCCGCGCTGACGAACCGCGGCCACGACGTGCTTATCCAGGCTGGTGCCGGGGAGGGCTCGGCAATCGTCGACGCGGATTTCAAGGCCGCGGGCGCTGAAATGACCAGCACCGCCGAACAGGTGTGGTCGGAAGCCGACCTGCTACTCAAGGTCAAAGAACCGATGCCGGAAGAGTACGGACTGCTGCGACGCAACCAGATCCTGTTCACCTACCTGCATTTAGCCGCGTCGCGCGCTTGCACCGACGCACTATTGGCCTCCGGCACAACGTCGATCGCTTACGAGACCGTCCAGACCGCCGACGGCGCACTCCCGTTGCTGGCCCCGATGAGCGAGGTCGCCGGGCGACTCTCCGCTCAGGTCGGGGCCTATCACCTGATGCGAACTCACGGCGGACGCGGCGTCCTGATGGGTGGCGTGCCCGGCGTCGAGCCCGCCGAAGTCGTGGTGATCGGAGGCGGCACCGCTGGCTACAACGCCGCCCGGGTGGCCGGCGGCATGGGCGCGGCGGTGACGGTGTTCGACGTCAACATCAACCGACTTCGCGAGCTGGACGCAGAATTCGGCGTCGGCGTCCGCACCCGCTACTCGTCGGCTTACGAGCTCGAAGATGCCGTCAAACATGCCGATTTGGTGATCGGGGCCGTGCTGGTGCCGGGCGCCAAGGCCCCGACGTTGGTCTCGAATTCGGTCGTCGCACACATGAAACCGGGCGCCGTGCTCGTGGACATCGCCATCGATCAGGGCGGCTGCTTCGAAGATTCGCGCCCGACCACACACGATCAGCCGACATTCGCCGTGCACGACGCGCTGTTCTACTGTGTGGCCAACATGCCCAGCGCGGTGCCCAAGACGTCGACCTTCGCATTGACCAATGCCACGATGCCGTATGTGCTCAAGCTGGCCGACCGCGGCTGGCAAGCGGCATGCCGTTCGGACGCCGCTCTGGGGCAAGGCCTTTCCACCCACGATGGCGCGTTGTTGGCTGAACACGTGGCAAATGACCTGGGTCTTATGTTCACCGAACCGGCGACCTTGCTGGCCTGACCGTCGCCGACAGCCGACGACGCTGTAGGTTCAGCGGAGTGATCACCGGGGCCTTTATTGCCGAATCGGCTTCTGTGGTAGACAGCAAACTCAATGTGACGGGCGGCGTGCTGTCCAGGTTCGTGGTCGACGTTGACCGCATAGCGGAGCTACTGCTCGTGGTGTTGACACAGGCCGAGACGGATAATCCGGACCACCTGATCAATGTCGAGATCCGGCCTCCAAGCGGTGACGAGCCGCAATACCTGGAGTTCGAGCTGCCCCCAGCCGCAGCCGGCGGTGAAATCGGATTCGCCTACTTCAGGATCGAAGTAGTCCTGCCAATTGATGGCCGTTGGGTGATCGTGGTGACTGGCGGCGCGGGAGTGGTGTCACTTCCACTGGTGGTCAGTGGTGACGCACCTCACTGAGAACCGTTCCGGTGATCAGGTTTTGGACTCCGCTACCAGGACCCGCGCACCCCGCTAATACTCGGAGGCAAGGTTGGCCACGATGTCAGCCGCCGGACCGGTCTGCGCCTCCGCGAACGACGTTCCTGCCCAAAGGGTCATCCCGTTCGGGTCTTCGGAGTCGGCCGCCGCCTCCCGGATCGGCAAGGTCATCTGGTGAACCTCCGGATAGCCCAGCGGCGCCACGTTATCAAGAATTCGGATGAACTCGTTCTCCAAACTGCGCGCATACCGACCCGAGAACGCACGCGTCACGATGGTCTTGGCGAACAGCTGATTCTTCATGGCGGTGCGGTGCGCGGGGTGGGTTCCGGCTTCGTCGCTGAGCAGCAGCGCCGTGCCGATCTGCGCGGCCACCGCGCCCCTGTGCAGGACCCCGGCGACGTCCTCCGCGGTGCCCAGGCCTCCCGCCGCAATGATCGGGACATTGTGCGCGCTGCGGATCCGGGCAATCAGCTCGTGCAAGGACTCGGTTCCGGGGTCCATGTCCGGTGCGAACGTGCCTCGGTGCCCGCCGGCATCCGGGCCTTGGACCACCAGGCTGTCCGCGCCGGCGGCGACGGCTATCCCCGCCTCGTAGGCCGACGTGACCGTGACCATCACCAGCATGCCCAGCGCGCCCAGCCGCCTAATCACATCCGGTGACGGCACACCGAAGGTGAACGACACCAACTCCGGATGTAAATCCGCCACCACCTCAAGCTTGCGTTCCCAGTCGTCGTCGTCGCCTGCTTCAGGATGACCGACCTCGACCCGATAGTGATCGGCGAACTCTTCGAGTTCGTAGTGGTAGTAGTCCAGCTGCACCCAATCCGCAACACTAGGTTGGGGCACAAGCAGGTTCACTCCGAGCGGGCCCTCGGTTGCGGCACGCGCGGCAGCGATGTCGTCGGCGAGTTGGTCCGCACTCAGGTGGCCGCCGGCGACAAAACCGAGCCCACCGGCATTGGACACCGCCGCCGCCAACGCGGGACTGCCCGGACCGCCGGCCATCGGCGCACCGACAATGGGCACCGCGATATCCCAAAACCCGAGTACCATCTCGGCCACTGACATTGGGCTAATTTACCATCGCCCGAAGTTGTTGGGGCAGCGAGCGTTTGGAAGCGTAAGGACCGAGTACCGCGGCGCCGTAGCGCTTGGTGAGTAGCTGGCGGGCCACGGCGTTGACCTGCTCGACCGTGACCTCGTCGATTTTCTGCAAGGTGTGCTCGATGCTGGTATGCCTACCGTAGTTCAGTTCGCTGCGACCGATCCGGCTCATCCGCGAGCTGGAATCCTCCAGGCCCAGGACAAGGCCGCCACGTAGCGAGCCCTTGGCGATACGACACTCGGCTTCGGTGATGCCGTCGCGCGCCACCGATTCGAGCACCTGACTGGTGACCCGCATGACCTCGCCGAATCGTTCCGGCTGGCAAGCCGCGTACACCGACAGCGCGCCGCTGTCGGCGAAGATGTCGACGGCGGAGTAGACCGAGTAGGCCAGCCCGCGCGACTCGCGAATCTCCTGGAAAAGCCGGGAGCTCAGGCCACCACCCAGCGCGGTGTGCAGCACCGAGAGCGCCCAGCGATGTTCCCAGCCGCGGCCCGGCGTGCGTACTCCCAACGACAAGTGGGTCTGTTCGGCGTCCCGGTGGCCCAGTGTCAATCCGGGGCTGCCGTTCACCCGTCCGGCACCTTTGCGCGGCGCGATGGGGCGCCGCCCGCGGACCAGGTGCGGCGCGAAATGCTCGCGCACCAAAGCGACCACCTGATCGTGGTCGACATTGCCGGCCACCGCGACGACCATCCGTTCCGGCGTATAGCGGCGCACATGAAACGAGTGCAGTTGCGTCCGCGTCATAGCCGACACGGATTCCGCGGAGCCGATCACCGGACGGCCCACCGGGTGGTTACCGAACAGCGCGGTCAGGAACATGTCCCCCAGCGCGTCCTCGGGGTCGTCGTCGCGCATGGCGATCTCCTCGAGGACGACGTCGCGTTCCAGCTCGACATCTTCTACGGCGCATCTACCGTTGAGCACGACATCGGCGACCAAGTCGACGGCCAGCTCCAGATCGCTGTCCAGCACGTGCGCGTAGTAGCAGGTGTGCTCTTTGGCGGTGAACGCGTTCAGCTCACCACCGACGGCGTCCATCGCCTGCGCGATATCCACCGCGGTGCGCGTCGGCGTCGACTTGAACAGCAGGTGCTCGAGGAAATGCGCAGCCCCGGCAACCGTGGCGCCCTCATCGCGCGATCCGACGCCGACCCAGACACCGATCGACGCCGAACGCACCGCGGGCAGGTACTCGGTGACCACCCGCAGGCCGCCCGGGAGTGTGCTCCGGCGCAGCTTGGAAACCGACTCGGGCTGGTGTTCGAATTTCGCCTCGGCGGTCGACTTGCCCCGCCGCAGGGCACCCGCGCGACCGGGGCGAACCCCGGTCGCGGCCGGCTCAGGTACTGGCTGTCGCGGCATCGGCTGGAGCGTCCAACTGAGGAGCCCCCGCATCGTCCGAACCAGCCGGGGCCGCGGCGGCCCCGTTCTCGTCCTCGGCCACCAGGACCAACGAGATCTTGCCCCGCTTGTCGATCTCGGCGATCTCTACCCGCAGCTTGTCGCCGACGTTGACCACGTCCTCGACCTTGGCGATTCGCTTGCCCCGGCCGAGCTTGGAGATGTGCACCAGGCCATCGCGGCCGGGCAGCAGCGACACGAACGCGCCGAAGTCGGTGGTCTTGACGACCGTTCCGAGGAACCGCTCGCCCACGGTCGGCAGCTGCGGGTTGGCGATGGCGTTGATCATGTCGATCGCGGCCTGCGCCGACGGTCCGTCGGTCGCGCCGACGAACACCGTGCCGTCGTCCTCGATCGAGATCGAGGCGCCGGTCTGCTCGGTGATCGAGTTGATCATCTTGCCCTTGGGCCCGATGACCTCGCCGATCTTGTCCACCGGCACCTTGATGGCGGTGACGCGCGGCGCGTACGGGCTCATCTCGTCGGGTTCGTCGATGGCCTCGGCCATCACCTCGAGGATGGTCAGCCGGGCGTCCTTGGCCTGCGCGAGCGCACCCGCGAGCACCTTCGACGGAATTCCGTCGAGCTTGGTGTCGAGCTGCAGCGCGGTGACGAAGTCCTTGGTGCCGGCGCACTTGAAGTCCATGTCGCCGAACGCATCTTCGGCGCCCAGGATGTCAGTCAGGGTGACGAACCGACGCTCGGTCCCCCCGCCTTCAACCTCGACGTCGTCGGAGACCAGCCCCATCGCGATGCCGGCCACCGGCGCCTTAAGCGGCACACCGGCGTTCAGCAACGCCAGGGTGGACGCACACACCGAACCCATCGAGGTCGAGCCGTTGGAGCTCAGCGCCTCAGACACCTGACGGATGGCGTACGGGAACTCCTCGACGCTGGGCAGCACGGGAATCAGGGCCCGCTCGGCCAGTGCACCGTGCCCAATCTCGCGCCGCTTGGGCGAACCGACCCGGCCAGTCTCGCCGGTGGAGAACGGCGGGAAGTTGTAATGGTGCATGTAGCGCTTGGACTTTTCCGGCCCAAGCGAGTCGATCTGCTGCGCCATCTTGACCATGTCCAGCGTGGTCACACCCAGGATCTGGGTTTCGCCGCGCTCGAACAGCGCGCTGCCGTGTGCCCGCGGCACGATAGCGACCTCGGCGGACAACGCGCGGATGTCGGTGATGCCACGGCCGTCGATGCGGAAGTGGTCGGTGAGGATCCGCTGACGAACGAGCTTCTTGGTCAACGACCGGTAGGCGGCGCTGATTTCCTTTTCCCGGCCCTCATAGGTCTCGGCGAGCCGCGCAATGACCTCGGCCTTGAGCTCGTCGGTGCGCTGGTCGCGTTCGGCCTTGCCGCCGATGGTCAGTGCGGCGGCCAGCTCGTCGGTGGCCACCGAGGCCACCGAGTAGTAGACGTCGTCCTGGTAATCGGGGAACACCGGGTACTCGGCGGTTTCCTTCCCCGCAGCATCTGCCAGCTCCTGCTGAGCGGCACACAACGCGGCGATGAACGGCTTGGCGGCCTCAAGGCCCTCGGCCACAACGCTTTCGGTGGGTGCACCGGCGCCGCCGCCGATCAGATCGATGACATTGTCGGTGGCCTCGGCCTCGACCATCATGATCGCCACGTCTCTATTGTCGGCATCGCCGACTACACGGCCGGCTACCACCATGTCGAACACCGCGCCTTCGAGCTGCTCGACAGTGGGGAATGCAACCCACTGGCCGTCAATCAGCGCAACACGCACGCCGCCGACGGGGCCGGAGAACGGCAGCCCGGAAATCTGGGTCGATGCCGATGCGGCGTTGATGGCCAGCACGTCGTACAGATCCTTGGGGTCCAGGCTCAGGATCGTCACCACGACCTGGATCTCGTTACGCAGACCCGAGACGAACGTCGGTCGCAGTGGCCGGTCGATGAGCCGGCAGGTCAGGATCGCGTCGGTGGATGGCCTGCCCTCGCGCCGGAAGAAGGATCCGGGGATACGACCGGCGGCATACATCCGCTCCTCGACGTCGATCGTCAAGGGGAAGAAGTCGAAATGGTCTTTTGGGGTCTTGCTGGCGGTGGTCGCGCTCAGCAGCATGGTCTCGTCGTCGAGGTATGCGACGACGGCACCGGCGGCCTGTTGGGCCAGCCGGCCGGTCTCGAAACGGATGGTGCGGGTGCCGAAGCTCCCGTTGTCGATAGTGGCGGTCGACTCGAACACGCCCTCTTCAATTTCAGCTACAGACATAACGTCGTCCGTACGGCCTCTCTGGAGATATTCAGCTTTTTCGCGTGATCACACGCAACGCGAGGGGAGCTTTCCCCGAGAGCTCGCAAAAGCTACTCGTAAGAGCTAAATATCTGGATGCGGCTACGGCCGTCGATCGAAGCGGCCGACCTGCCCAAGATCCGGAAAGCTCGGCAGCCACTACCGAAGACCGTCCGATACAGACAGGGAATTCCCTCGGACGTTCATAGTGACACGCTGGAACGGTACGCACGGATCTGCGCGAACCGCACCGTTTGCTCGAGCCGAACCGGCCCAGAACGCCCTCACTCTACACGGGCTGATCGATGACCAATTCAGCGGCGCAGACCCAACCGCTCGATCAGCGAGCGGTAGCGCTCGACATCGATCTGGGACACATACTTGATCAGCCGGCGGCGACGCCCCACTAGCAGCAATAGCCCCCGCCGCGAGTGGTGATCGTGCTTGTGCACCTTGAGGTGCTCGGTCAGGTCAGAGATCCGCTTGGTCAGCAGCGCGATCTGCGCCTCTGGGGAGCCGGTATCGGTCTCATGCAGGCCGTATGAGCCCAGGATTTCTTTTTTTTGCTCGGCAGTCAGTGCCACGAAAATATCTCCATCAATTGGTCCGCGATCATGAATTTTCAGAGCGCGGCCACCGCGAACCGCAGCACGCGCCGATGTCGCCGGGAAGTCTATCAGCCGGCCACCGCAGACCCCCAATCCCGCAGAGCGGGGTTAATCCGTGAGCAGGGTGCGGGCCCGGTCGGTGTCCTTGCCCATCGCGTCGATGAGCTCGCGCACCGAGTCGAACTTGAGCTGCCCGCGGATGCGTGCAACGAAGTCCAGTGCCACGTGCTGGCCGTACAGGTCGGCGTTGGTGTCGAGAACGAACGCCTCAACAGTGCGGGTGCGTCCGGAGAAGGTCGGGTTGGTGCCGACCGATACTGCTGCCTGGTAGCGCTCCCCGGGAATGACGGTGCCGGTCACCGGTCCGTGCCCGAGCACGGTGAACCAGGCGGCATATACGCCGTCGGCCGGGATGGCCGAATACATCGGCGGCGCTACGTTAGCGGTGGGAAAGCCCAGCTCGACGCCCCGCCCGTGGCCTCGGACCACGACGCCTTCGACCCGGTGCGGACGGCCCAGCGCTTCGCAGGCCGCCATCACGTCGCCGGCATCTACGCAGGACCGGATATAGGTGGACGAGAAGGTCACCGTCTCGTTGCTGTGATGCTCAGACAAAAGTGACATCGACTCCACCGCAAACCCGAACCGCTCGCCGGCGCGGCGCAAGGTGGCGACGTTGCCCGCCGCCTTCTTGCCGAAGGTGAAGTTCTCACCCACCACCACCTCAATCACGTGCAGGTTTTCCACCAGTAGTTCGTGGACGTAGCGCTCCGGTGTGAGCTTCATGAAATCGGTTGTGAACGGCATCACGAGGAACACATCGACGCCCAACTCCTCGACCAGCTCCGCGCGCCGGGTCAGCGTCGTGAGCTGCGCCGGATGACTGCCGGGGTAGACCACTTCGGTCGGGTGCGGATCGAAGGTCATCAGCACGGTCGGCACGTTTCGCGCCCGGCCGGATTTCACCGCATGCGCGATCAGTTCGGCATGCCCGCGATGAACGCCATCGAATACACCGATGGTCAACACGCATCTGCCCCAGTCTGTGGGGATCTCGTCCTGTCCCCGCCACCGCTGCACGGTCCCTAGCCTACGGCGAGAAGCGGTAGTCCGGGAGCGGGCAGCACGCCAGATTCGGCGCAGGTGCCTAAACTTTGTGGTTGTGAGGGCGGACGAAGGGCGTGGCGGTCTTACCCCGGTCGCCCAGGACTATCTGAAGGTCATCTGGAACGCCCAGGAATGGTCACGAGAAAAGGTCAGCACCAAGATGCTGGCCGACCGAATCGGCGTGTCCGCCAGCACGGCCTCGGAGTCCATCCGCAAACTCGCCGAACAGGGCCTGGTCGACCACGAGAAGTACGGCGCGGTGACCTTGACCGAGGCCGGGCGGCGGGCGGCGCTGGCGATGGTGCGCCGGCACCGGCTCCTGGAGACCTTCCTGGTCAATGAACTCGGCTACAGCTGGGACGAGGTTCATGACGAGGCCGAGGTGCTCGAACACGCGGTTTCGGATCGCCTGGTGGCGCGCATCGACGCCAAGCTCGGGTTCCCGCGGCGCGATCCACACGGTGACCCGATCCCGGCGTCCGACGGGCATGTTCAGCCACCGCAGGCACGTCAGCTCTGGGCGTGCGGCGACGGAGACACCGGCACGGTGGCCCGCATCTCCGACTCCGACCCGGAGATGTTGCGCTATTTCGACACCGTCGGGATCAACCTGGACTCGCGGCTGCGGGTCGTGACGCGGCGCGAATTCGCCGGGATGGTCTCGGTGGCAATCGAATCCGGCGACGGCGCCGAGTCCACCGTGGAGCTGGGCAGCCCGGCCGCCCGGGCGATATGGGTGGTGGCCTGACAGCGCGCTCGGCGCACGCTCAGTCGGCTAGGAGCGCCTTGGCGATGTGGGTCACCTGGACCTCGTTGCTGCCGGCGTAGATCATCAGCGATTTCGCGTCCCGGGCCAGCTGCTCCACCCGGTACTCGGCCATGTAGCCGTTGCCGCCGAACAGCTGAACGGCCTCCATCGCGACCTCGGTGGCCGCCTCCGACGAGTACAGCTTGATCGCCGAGGCCTCGGCGAGCGTGAGCGGATTCCCCGACTGCTGCCGCTCGATGATCTGAAACACCATGTTCTGCACGTTCATCCGGGCGACTTCCATCTTGGCCAGCTTGAGCTGGATCAGCTGAAACTGGCCGATGTTCTTGCCCCACAGCGTGCGGGTCTTCGCGTAATCGACGCATAGGCTGTGGCATTCGTTGATGATGCCCAGGGCCATCATCGCGATCCCGACCCGTTCGGCGGAGAAGTTGGCGCGGGCGCTTTCGCGGCCGTCCCCGCCGTCGTGCTGCTCACTCTCGCCCAGCAACCGGTCGGGGGTCAGCCGTACGTTGTCGAAGAACAATTCGCCGGTCGGCGAGGACATCATGCCCATCTTCTTGAACGGCTTGCCCTGCGTCAGGCCCGGCATCCCCGCGTCGAGCACGAAGACCAGCACCGGGCGGTTGCGCTTGTCCGGTCGACTCGCCGCGTCCCCCTCGTCGAGCTTGGCGTAGACCACCAGGACGTCGGCGAACGGCCCGTTGGTGATGAAGGTCTTCTGCCCGTTGAGGATGTAGTCCTCACCGTCCCGCTTGACGTAGGTCTTCATGCCGCCGAACGCGTCCGAGCCCGAGTCCGGCTCGGTGATCGCCCACGCCGCGATCTTCTCCAGCGTCATCAGCTCGGGCAACCAACGCTCCTTCTGGGCCAGCGTGCCGCGGCTCATGATCGTCGTCGCGCCCAGGCCGAGGCTGACGCCGACCGTGCTCAGCAGCCCGATGCTGACCCTGGCGACCTCGGAGACCAACACCGCAACCATCGAACCCTGAGCGCCCATCCCGCCCGAATCGTCCGAGCTGTCTTGCTTTTCCTGGTTCTCAGGGTTTTCGGGGGCCCGCACACCCGTCTGCTTCGCCCGTTCGCGGTCGAGCATCTTCTTCACCGATTCGGCGGCCATCGCGTCGAGACCGAACTGGCTGAACAGCTTGCGCGCGATCGGATAGGGCGACAGCTGGCCGCTTTCCAGTTCGTCCAGATTCGGACGGATCTCTTTGTCGACAAACTGACGAACCGCGTCCCGGACCATCAGGTCGGTGTCGGACCACAATTCGAGGAAGCGAAACGTATATGGGACGATCCCGAGCACATCACGGGTCCAGGTAAGTGATCGACTTTGAATCGCGTTGGCTCTCGGTGGGCAAAGTAGAGGATCGGTTCATCACCGTTTGCTGGACCGAGCGCGAGGGAAGTACGCGGATCATCTCCGCCCGCGAGTCTCGGAAAGAGGAGAAAGAAGCATATGGCGAAGAAAAAACCGATTAGCGCACAGGAGTTCGATAAGAAATTCGATAAAGGCGAGGACATGAGCGATCATGTCGATTGGAGCTCGGCCACCAAGACGGTGAATGTTGATATTCCCGTCTGGGCGATCAAGGCGCTGGACCAAGAAGCTACCCGCCGCGGTGTTGCGCGCCAGGCTCTCATCAAGATGTGGATCGTCGACCGAATCGACGGGCTTGCCGAAAAGAAACTCGGCTGACTGGGGTAGGCGGCTCCGCCGCCTAGACGAGTGTAAAGCTTTCGCCGTCCGGTTTAATCGAATACGCTCATCGAATGAGCACCCACATTCGATTATACGCATCAGTCTGGCTCCTCTTCTCGCGGGATTCCCGCACCCCTCGGCCTTCGCCCGGAAAAAGCCGCCCTCACTCGCCGAGATGGTCGTGAACAAAGTGGAGGAGACGTTGCGTAAAACCTCCCGAAGATCTGGAAACGTGTTTTTCCCCGGTTGAGCCGTGCGACGTGAAGCTGTGGAAATTCATTCAATCCGCCCAGGCTTCGCTCGACGTCGCAATCTACGATATCAACCACCCGAAAATCGTGCACGAGATCCTGGTGGCATCGAAGAGAATCCCCGTCCGCGTTCTCGTCGACAAGAGGCAGGCGAAGGGGAATCATTCCCTGGTCGATCTGCTGATCAAAGCGGGAGCGAATGTACGGTACGGCCGTCAGCGAGGCATCATGCACAACAAGTTCACCATCGTCGACGGTAAGCGAGTCGAGATCGGCTCTTTCAACTACACGATGCACGCGACGGAGAGCAATAACGAGAACCAGATCTATCTCGCGGTGCCCGCCGTGGTCGACCGGTATAAAAAGAGATTCGAAGATATCTGGGATAACGGAATGCCGAGCGGCGGAGTGGTGGCGAGCAAGGAGCGCTCCCGCTAGAGCGGCCGGAAAGACTGCTAGAGATTCTCCTCCGGAGAGCCCGGTTGGTCGCGTTGCATCAAGGGATGCAGCGATCCCACCGATAAGTAGCATGCGGGAGTCCCTGCCTGGGCCTCCGCGTCACGATGCCCGAAATCCGCTACATCGTCTCCCTCCTTTCGTTTCTTTGCCTCGGCGCGCTCGGCGCGGGGATCGATCCGCACTCCGGGATCACGCTCCACACGCTCACGAACGGAATGACGGTCGTCCTCGCGCCCAGCTCCAACGCGCGCAACACCGAGATCGAGATCCGGGTGAACACCGGGTGGAACGCGGAAGACGCCGCGAACCTCGGTGTCGCGCACCTCGTCGAGCACGCCGTCTTCCGCGACGAGCGGCTCGGCGCCAATCAGAGCTACCTGCAGCTCATCAAGGAGAAGGCCGGCGGCAGCGCGAACGGCGTGACGAGCTGGAAGTCCACCTCGTTCTACGCGTCGGTGACGCCGCTCAAGGGCGTCTGGGTGCTGAACGAGTTCTCGCACATGCTGATGAACCGCAAGCTAAACGCCGACCAGATCGACAAGTGCCGCGCGGAGGTGCTGCTCGAGATGGGAGAGCCGCACAACTTCTTCCAGGCCTTTCTCGCGCGCCTGAACCCGCTGGAGTGGGAGCAGCCCGATTTTTTCGAGACCGAGTTCGACGTCCGCGGAAAGAACGAGCCGGACGAGGACATCCGGCGCGGGACGGGGTGGAATCAGCGTTACGCAGGCGCAGCGCTTCTACGATAGCTACTACGCGCCGGGAAACATGGTCCTCTTCTACGCCGGCCCCTTCAAGGAGAAGGAGACGCTCGCGTTCGTGAAGGACACGTTCGAGGCGTTTCCCGATCGCCCCTTCAACGAGCCGGAGGATCCGGTCTGGCGGCCGCGGACGAAGCCGTACCTGAGATCGCGCGTTCGCGACGCGCAACTCGTGGATCTCCATCGGCACGAAGTTCTGGGACGTCACCCCCGAGGACGAGCTCGTGCTCAAGCTCTACTTCGAGTACCTCC
>CAWKKH010000019.1:0-13839 GCA_963850135.1 uncultured Actinomycetota bacterium
AAGTGACCGTCGCGCCGTTCGGCAGTATGCGCGTCGATCCTGCCGTTGCCATGTCGATGTTGCAGCGCGCGGCGCGGGAACAAGACACCCTGGTGATCGACTATCTTGATGCCGCCGGTGTGGCCACCCAGCGGGTGGTGTCGCCGATCACCGTGCGTGGCGGCCAGCTGGTGGCCTACGACTCGGCGTCCGGACGGCTGCGTGACTTCGCGATTCATCGCATCACTTCGGTGGTGTCGGCCGTCGGCGGATAATGGATCATCATATGACCGCCGACGACGATGCAGAGCGAAGCGATGAGGAGGAGTGGCGCTTGTGACCGACGGACCGTTGATAGTGCAGTCCGATAAAACGGTGCTGCTCGAAGTTGACCACGAGCAGGCCGGTGCGGCGCGCGCCGCCATCGCGCCGTTCGCCGAGCTGGAACGCGCTCCCGAGCACATCCACACCTACCGCATCACACCGCTGGCGCTGTGGAACGCACGCGCGGCCGGCCATGACGCCGAACAGGTCGTCGATGCGCTGGTCAGTTTCTCCCGTTACGCGGTGCCACAGCCCCTGCTGGTCGACATCGTCGACACCATGGCCCGTTACGGCAGGTTGCAGCTGGTCAAGCACCCGACACATGGCCTGACGCTGGTAAGCCTGGACCGCGCGGTGCTCGAGGAGGTGTTGCGCAACAAGAAGATTGCGCCCATGCTCGGCGCCCGTGTCGAGGACGACACCGTCATCGTTCACCCCAGCGAGCGCGGCCGGGTCAAGCAGATGCTGCTCAAGATCGGCTGGCCCGCCGAGGATCTCGCCGGCTACGTCAACGGCGAAGCTCATCCGATCAGCCTGCACGAGGACAGCTGGCAGCTGCGCGATTACCAACAGCTGGCCACGGACTCATTCTGGGCCGGCGGATCCGGGGTGGTGGTACTTCCGTGTGGCGCCGGCAAAACGCTGGTCGGCGCCGCCGCGATGGCGAAGGCCGGCGCGACGACGCTGATCCTGGTCACCAACATCGTCGCCGCCCGCCAATGGAAACGCGAGCTGATCGCGCGCACGTCACTGACCGAGGAAGAGATCGGCGAATACTCCGGCGAGCGCAAGGAGATTCGGCCGGTCACCATCTCGACTTACCAGATGATCACTCGCCGGACCAAGGGCGAGTACCGCCATCTCGAGCTCTTCGACAGCCGCGACTGGGGGCTGATCATCTACGACGAGGTGCACCTGTTGCCGGCGCCGGTATTCCGGATGACCGCCGACCTTCAGTCCAGGCGGCGGTTGGGGTTGACAGCCACGCTGATCCGCGAGGACGGCCGCGAGGGCGACGTGTTTTCCCTCATCGGGCCGAAACGTTATGACGCGCCGTGGAAGGACATGGAGACGCAGGGCTGGATCGCGCCGGCGGAGTGCGTGGAGGTCCGGGTCACCATGACCGACAACGAACGGATGGTCTATGCCACCGCCGAGCCCGAGGAACGCTACAAACTGTGCTCGACGGCGCACACCAAAATCGCTGTGGTCAAGTCGATTCTGAACATGCATCCCGGTGAACAGACCTTGGTGATCGGCGCCTACCTGGATCAGCTCGATGAGCTGGGAGTAGAGCTCGACGCCCCGGTGATTCAGGGGTCGACGAAGACCCCTGAGCGCGAAGCGTTGTTCGACGCATTCCGCCGGGGTGAGATCTCCACGCTGGTGGTGTCCAAAGTCGCCAACTTCTCCATCGACTTGCCGGAAGCCTCGGTGGCCGTTCAGGTTTCAGGAACGTTCGGCTCACGCCAAGAGGAGGCCCAGCGGCTCGGCCGGCTATTGCGGCCCAAGGCCGACGGCGGAGGCGCCATCTTCTACTCGGTGGTTGCCCGCGACAGCCTGGACGCCGACTATGCCGCGCACCGGCAGCGATTTTTAGCCGAGCAGGGCTACGGCTACATCATCCGCGACGCCGACGACCTACTGGGGCCGGCGATTTAGAGCGACAGGATGGTCGCCGACGCGGTACCAGGCGCGCCGTAGACCTGTGCCAGACCGACCCGCGGGTTGCCGGGCACCTGACGTTCGCCCGCCTCGCCCCGCAGTTGACGCACCAGCTCGTGCACCTGCCGGAGCCCCGAAGCGCCGATCGGCTCGCCGTTGGCGATCAGCCCGCCGTCGGTGTTGACCGGGATTGAGCCGTGGATCTCGGTGGCGCCGTCGGCCAGCAGTTTTTCCTGCTCGCCGTCGGCGCACAGGCCCGTCTCGGCCATGTGGATGACCTCGGCGCCGGCGTCGGTGTCCTGCAGCTGGGCGATGTCGACGTCCTCGGGTCCAATACCGGCGGCCTCGTAGGCGGCCTTGGCGGCATACACCGTCGGCGAAACGTCCTCGTCCATCGCACCGAACGTGGCGTGCACCTCGTAGGCGCCATACCGGCGGGTGCGGATCTCGGTGGCCCGCACGTACACCGGCTTGTCGGTGAACTTGTGCGCGATGTCGCCGCGGCACATGATGACGGCGGCGGCGCCCTCGTCGGGTGCGCAGAACATGTACTGCGTCAGCGGGTAGTTCAGTACGGTCGAGTTGAGGATTTCCTCGACGGAAATCTCCTTGCGACGGAAGGCATTCGGGTTCCGCACGCCATTGCGGAAGTTCTTGTTGGCCACCCGCGCCAAGGTCTCCTGGGAGATGTTGTGGTCGTGCAGGTACTTGTTGGCCTTCATGCCGAAGAACTTGGTGGTGACGAACTGGCCGTTTTGCGCATACCACTGCGGCAGCGCCAGTTTTGCGGGGTCGTCGGTGAAGGCGCCCTTGGGGTGCTTGTCCAAGCCGATGGCGATGCCGATGTCGTACTTGCCCAGCCGGATGGTGTCGGCGGTCTGTTGAATGGCACTGGCCGCGGTGGCGCAGGCATTGAAGACGTTGGTGAACGTGATACCGGTCAGCCCGACGAGGCGGGTCACCGCGTCCGGGTTGGACACCTCGTGGCTGCCGCCGAAGCCGAACTGGATGTCCTTCCACTCGACGCCGGCGTCGGTCAGCGCGAATTGGATGGCTTCAGCACCCATCTCCATTGCGGTCTTCTCGAACCTGCCGAATGGATGCAGGCCCACGCCGATGATGGCGACGTCATTAGTCATCGCACAGTCCTCCTAAGTCCTTCTTGTTTCCCGCTTAAACCGGCTGGAACGCGAACGTGACGATCTCGTTGCCGTCGGCGTCGTTGGTGAACGGCAGCATGGTCAACTCGACCTCCTGGCCGAACTGCAACTTGGCCGGATCGTTCTCGGTCAGCCGGCCCTCGACTCGGATGACGTCACCGAGCTGGACCAGGCCCACACCGAACGGCACGAAATCCTTACCGGCTGGGACCGGCGTAGGGAGCTCCGGGCGGGAAGCCCTGGGTGGTCCATGCGATCAGGCTGCCGCGGCGCGGCAACAACAAGTCGCTCATCTCGCCGCCGCTGCAGCGCGGGCATCGCTGCTGCACCGGGAAGGTGGTAGCACCGCAGTCGCCGCAGCGACTGCCGATCAGCTGCGGGTTCTCTTCCGGCCAGGTCGAGATTTCGGGGGCAAGTGCCTTCTGCATCGAGCGATCCTCCAGCGATCATCCACAGTCCGCCAACAGAATAAGTGACTCACCAAAAGCTACAACAGCATTCCACTAAAGTGGTAATCGCATTCTCTTATTCTGGCGTCGGCGGCCGCAGCCCGATGTCCCCGGCCCCGCACCGGCCCAGTGGGAGGTCAGCGCCGTAGCGTGTACACGTCACTCTCGACCGATGTAAGGAGACGACGATGCCGGTCACGGTGCTATTCGAACTCAGGATCAAGCCCGAAGCGGTGAACGCGGCGCGCGATCTCATGCACCGAACGCTGGAAGTTACCCGCGCGTTCGACGGGAATCTCGGCATCGAAGTGCTCGTCGATGCGGACGACGAAGCGCACTGGATGATGTACCAACTCTGGGACACGGCCGAGCACGACGAGGCCTACCGGAGCTTTCGTGCCGGCGAAGGAAAAGTGACGGAGCTGCCGCCACTGCTGGCCGCTCCGCCCGTCAAGACGAGATACGTCACGAGTGATATCTGACCCGTGCAGCAGGACCGATCGTCCGACACCCGGCAATTAGCTCAGCGCGGGAATCACTTCGCGTTCGAACAACTCGATGCCGGAGCGATCGTACGCGGCCTCCGGGAAATAGCAGATCGCGTACTCGCAGCCGAGGTCGCGAAGCTTCGCGATCCGCTCGATCACCTGTTCCACCGTGCCCGTCGCCGAATCCGGGCCGCTGCCGGCCGCGAGCATCGCATCCGCGATGTCCTCCGACACATAACGGACCATCCGCTCGCGTATCCGCGCAAGCCGGTCTTTGACATCCGCGTCCGAGCTGCCGACCACGGCGTTGAAGTTGGCCGAGCGCACGATGGCCCCGAAGTCGGTGCCCAGCTTGCGGCAGTGCTCGGCCAGCACGTCGGACTTATGGGCGAACGCCTCGGGCTCCGGCGTAAAGTTGGTGTATTGCGCGTATTTCGCGGCGATACGCAGGGTAACCTTCTCCCCGCCGCCGGCGATCCACAGCGGAATCCCGTTATCCTGCAATGGCTTCGGGGCAACGATCGCGCCGTCGACCTGGTAGTGCTTACCGTCGAAGCTGACTTTGCCGTCGCGCCACGCGTCCCGCATGATCTGCACGCCCTCGTCGAGCCGGCCCAATCGCTCCCCGGCCGACGGAAATCCGTAACCGTAAGCGCGCCATTCATGTTCGTACCAACCGCCGCCGATACCCATCTGGATCCGGCCGCCGGAGATGATGTCGGCAGTGGCCGCCACCTTCGCCAGGTAGACGGGATTGCGGTAGCTCATTGCCGTGCACATCTGGCCGAGCTTGATCCGCGAGGTCGTCGCCGCGTAGGCCGACATCAGCGACCACGCCTCGTGCGTCGCTTCGGCGCTGGGCAGCGGGACGGTGTGGAAGTGGTCGTACACCCACAACGAGTCCCAGGCGCCGCCGTCGGCGTAGGTGGCCAGGTCCCGCATCACCGCCCAGTGCTTCTCGGGCTCGATGCCGACGAGGTCCATTCGCCAGCCCTGCGGAATGAAGAGACCAAAGCGCATAACGAGGACTTTAGCCCGCCAACGCTGCGGCCCGGAACGGGCAGCTGATCCATGGCCTCACAGCAAATCGATAACAAGAACCTAGCCGGCTGCTGACAACGGGAAGCTAAATGAGATTCATGACAAACACGCGCTCGACCACCGATGGACGTCGAACGCAATTCAACTGGCGCTCGGCGTCGCCAAATCCGGCTACTGCAACTGGTATTCGCCGGGGCCGCGACCGTCGCGGCGTTCGCGCTATTCAGCGCCGCCCAGCCCGGTGGCGCCGCAAGCGTTGCCACACCGGGGACGGTGCACCTGGCAGCTGCACCGAACATGGCCGGCGTCGGCGGCTTGGCCACCGACGGCTTCGACGGCACCAGCGGAGTCAACGACAACGGCCAGACCGAAGGCGACACCTTCACGCAGAACGCCCAGGACCAGAGCACCGCGTGAGAGTATCCGCTCGTTGCCGAGCCTTTCCGGCCTACCGACAGGTAGGCACTATGTTAGGGTAACCTAACTTAGTGAGGAGGGCGCCATGCGTGTTCTGATCTCGGGTGCCAGCATCTCCGGCCCCGTACTGGCCTACTGGCTGTCCCGGTACGGATTCGAAGTCACCATCGTCGAACGCGCGCCTGCACTGCGAAAGACGGGTGGTCACGCCGTTGATCTGTTCCGGCCGGCCATGGAAATCTCGGAAAAGATGGGTGTGCTGCCGAAGATCGAGGCGCTCGCCACCGGGACCGACGTGTTGACGCTGTACCGCAAGGGGGCCCAGCGGCCGGCTCGTGTTGATCTCGCCAAGGTCACCGGCGCCATATCTGACCGCCACGTCGAGATCATGCGAGACGATCTCAGCGAGGCCTACTACGACGCCGGCCGCGATCAAGTCGAGTACCTGTTCGGCGACTCGATCACGGCAATCTCCCCCGACGGCGAGGTGAGATTCGAACACGCGGCGCCACGCAGATTCGACGTCGTGGTCGGCGCTGACGGACTGCACTCGAACGTCCGGCGTCTCGTCTTCGGGGAGGACGCCGGACGCACCCGATTCCTCGGCGGATACCTGGCAGTGCTGTCGGCGCCGAAAAATCTCGCGCCCGCGCAAGAGATGGTCATGCACGCCGGCCCGGGTCACCTGGCAGGAATCTACACCGCCCAACCACTGGACGACTCACGCGTGTTGTTCATGTTTCGCAGCAAGGAAGAGCTGCACTACCACCACCGAGATGTCTTGCAACAAAAGGAATTACTGCGCGCGGCGTTTACCGGGATAGACGCAATGGTGGACGGCTGGCTCGACGAGCTGGACCGCACACCGACGTTCTATTTCGACTCGATCACCCAGTTGCAATTGGAGACCTGGTCGCGTGGGCGGGTCACGCTGGTTGGTGACGCAGGATACTGTCCAGGGCCAGCCGTCGGTGGCAGCACCAGCATCGCGGTACTGGGCGCCTATACGCTTGCAGGCGAACTGGCGCAGGCGGACGGAGACTACCCGCGCGCCTTCGCCGCCTACGAGCAGCAGATGGCCGACCCGGTGCGCCGCAGCCGCGCCTTCGCACGCGTCACCGCCAAAACCCTTATCCCCGGCTCCGCTGCGGGGGTGTGGGCTATAACCCTTGGTGCGCAACTGATCTCGATGCTTCCCGCCGGGCTCACCAAAGTGATCGCAAAGCTCAACACCAAGGGTGTCCGGCTGTACGACTCGATGCAGTATAAGGACTACAGCACACTCTGAGCGCGCCCCTATAGAGCGCGAGCAGACGCGAAAGCCCCAAAAATGATGTGTTTTGGGGGCTTTCGCGTCTGCTCGCGGTAGCTGATCTACGTCAGCGAAGCGGGCGGCAGGAAGCGGTCGCCGTACTTGGCCGCCAACTCACGAGCCCGCGCCACGAAGGCTTCCTTGCCCGTGCCGCCGGGCCCCTGGTAGCCGACGATGAACTGGGCGCTACCACCGGTCCACGGCGGGAACCCGATGCCCAGGATCGACCCGATGTTGGCGTCGGCTGTGGTCATCAGCACGTTCTCGTCGAGGCACTTCTGCGTCTCCAGCGCCTCGGCGAACAGCATCCGGTCGATCATGTCCTGCAGCGGGGGCTCCGACGAGCCCGACTTGAACGTGTCGCGCAGGCCCGGCCACAGGCGGGTGCGCTTGCCGTCGACGTACTCGTAAAAGCCGGCGCCTTTCAAGCGGCTGGGTCGGCCGAGCTCGATCATCTTCTCGACGACAGCCTCCGCGGGATGCGGCTCGTAGACACCGCCGTCGTCCTCGACGCCCTTGCGGGAGGCGACGGCGATCTTGTGCATGAGCTCCAGGTTGAGCTCGTCGGACAGCTGCAGCGGCGGCGCCGGGTAGCCGGCCTGCGAACCTGCCTGCTCGATGCTGGCCGGTTCGACGCCCTCACCGAGCATCGCCAGCGCCTCGTTGACGAAGGTGCCGATGACGCGGGAGGTGAAGAAGCCACGACTGTCGTTGACGACGATCGGAGTCTTGCCGATTGCCAGGGTGTAGTCGAAAACCCGGGCCAGCGCTTCGTCAGATGTCTTCTCGCCCTTGATGATCTCTACCAACGGCATCTTGTCGACCGGCGAGAAGAAGTGGATCCCAATGAAGTCCTCCTGCCGCTTGACGCCGGTCGCCAGACCGGTGATCGGCAGCGTGGAGGTGTTGGAACCGAGCAGCGCGTTGGGCTCGACGATGTCCTCGATCTCCTGGAACACCTTGTGTTTGAGGTCTTGGCTCTCGAATACCGCCTCGACCACGAAGTCGACGCCTTTGAGGTCTGCGGGATCGGCTGTCGGCGTGATGCGGCCGAGCAGCGCCTTGGACTTCTCTTCGGTAGTACGCCCCCGCTCCAGCGCCTTGGCCTCCAACTTCTCGGAGTAGCCCTTGCCCTTTTCCGCGGCCTCGAAGCTGACATCCTTCAGCACGACATCGAAGCCGGCCTTGGCCGAAACGTAGGCGATGCCGGCGCCCATCATGCCCGCGCCCAGCACACCGATCTTGGTGATCGGGGTCTTGCCGATGCCGTCGGGTCGCGACTTGCCCGAGGTGATGGCCTGCATGTCGAGGAAGAACGCCTGGATCATGTTCTTGGCGACCTGGCCGGTGACCAGCTGGGTGAAGTAGCGGCTCTCGATGCGCGAGGCGGTGTCGAAGTCAACCTGCGCACCCTCGACGGCCGCGTCCAGGATGGCACGCGGCGCGGGCATCGGCGCGCCCTTGAGCTGCTTCTTCAGCAGCGCGGGGAACGACGGGAGGATGCCGGCCAGCCCAGGGCTGCTCGGGGTGCCGCCGGGCATCTTGTAACCCTTGGTGTCCCACGGCTGGACATGGCTGTCGGGGTTGGCCTTGATCCACGCCTTGGCGGCGGGCACCAGCTCCGCGACGGTCGGCAGCACCTCGTCGACCAGGCCGATCTCCTTGGCCTTGCCCGGCTTGAACCGAGTGCCCTGGCTCAGCACCTCCATGAACGCCTTCTGGATGCCGAACATCCGCACGCTGCGGGTGACACCGCCGGCACCGGGCAGCAGGCCCAGCGTCACCTCGGGGAAGCCGACGACCGCACCCGGCACGTCGGCGATGATGCGGTGGTGACACGCGAGCGCGATCTCCAGTCCGCCGCCGAGCGCCGCGCCGTTGATGGCGGCCACGACGGGCTTGCCCAGGGTCTCCAGCGCACGGAGGTCGCGCTTGGTGTCCTCGACCAGGTCGAAGGCCTCGCCGGCGTTCTCCGGGCCGAGGTGGATCATGGACTTCAGGTCACCACCGGCGAAGAAGGTCTTCTTGGCGCTGGTGATCACCACGCCGGTGATCGAATCCTTTTCGGCCACAAGGCGTTCGACGGCGTTGTGGATCGACTCCGCGGTAGTGGTCGTTCATCACGTTGGCCGAGCCGGTCGGGTCGTCCAATGTCAGGGTGACGATGCCGTCGGCATCCTTATCCCACTGAATGGTGTTCTCTGCCATGACTGTTCGAAACCCTCTCAGACTCGTTCGATAATGGTCGCGACGCCCATGCCGCCGCCGATGCATAGCGTGACCAGCGCGCGTCGCGCGTTACGCCGTTCGAGCTCGTCGACCATGGTTCCGGTGATCATGGCGCCGGTGGCGCCCAGCGGGTGGCCCATCGCGATGGCGCCGCCGTTGACGTTGAGCTTCTCGTCGGGGATATTCAGGTCCTTCTGGAACTTCAGCACTACCGATGCAAACGCCTCGTTCAGCTCGAAGAGGTCGATGTCATCGATCGTCAGCCCGGCACGGTCCAGCACCTTGCGGGTGGCCGGGGTGGGGCCGGTCAACATGATTACGGGGTCGGCGCCGCTGGTGGCGGTGGCCACGATGCGCGCCCGCGGGGTCAGGCCTTGGGACTTGCCCGCCGCCTCGGAGCCGACGAGCACAAGTGCGGCGCCGTCGACGATGCCGGAGCTGTTGCCGCCGGTGTGCACGTGGTTGATCTTCTCGATGTGGTGGTACTTCTGCAGCGCCACGTCATCGAATCCTCCCATCGCGCCGACCCCATCGAATGCGGTCTTCAGCTTGCCGAGGCTCTCGACGGTGGACCCGGGCCGCATGTGCTCGTCATTGTCGAGGATGACGAGGCCGTTCTGGTCCTTCACCGGGACGACGGACTTGGCGAAGTAACCGCCCGACCACGCGGCTGCGGCCTTCTCCTGCGAACGGGCCGCGTAGGCGTCGACGTCCTCACGGGAGAAGCCCTCGATGGTGGCGATCAGGTCGGCACCGATGCCCTGCGGCACGAAGCCGATGCGGTAGTTGGTCTCCGGGTCGGTCGCCCAGGCGCCGCCATCGGAGCCCATCGGGACACGGCTCATGGATTCGACGCCCCCGGCGATCACCAGGTCGTCCCAGCCCGAGCGCACCTTCTGCGCGGCGGTGTTGACGGCCTCGAGGCCCGAGGCGCAGAAGCGGTTGAGCTGAAAACCGCCGGTGGTTTCGGGCAGCTTGGCCACCAATGCGGCGGTGCGGGCGATGTCGCCACCCTGGTCACCGACGGGCGACACGACGCCGAGGATGACGTCGCTGATCAAGTTCTCATCCAGGTCGGGAAACCGGACGCGCAGTTCGTCGATTAGCCCAACAACCAAATTGACGGGCTTGACTTCGTTCAATGAGCCGTTGCGCTGTTTGCCACGCGGCGTGCGGATGGCTTCGTAAATGAACGCTTCTTCGGACATGTCGGCTTCCTGTTCGCAATTCGGGAGTTCGGATCCACCTCAAGATTAGGCCCGGTACCAGCACCCTAACAAAGTCCCCCGGCCAACCTGTTGGTTGGGCGGGATTGCGCTGGTCGGACACCTTGAGCGGCACGCCAGCGTGACTGTCGAGCGTGCGCGTCACGCTGGTGTGACGCTCGGCCGCAGCGATAAGCTCGTGCCGCACCGCGATTGGGCTCACGGCCGCCGCGGTAGAGCCGGTGCCCAGACAACAACGTGAGGTTTCCATGGCGTATTTGGTGGCGGCGCCGGAGGCGCTGGCGACGGCCACAGCAGATGTTGCCGGCATCGGCACGGCGATCACCGAGGCGAACCGCGCGGCGGCGGCCCCGACGACCGCCGTGCTCGCAGCCGGGGCTGACGAGGTGTCGGCGGCGGTCACATCACTGTTTTCCGCTCATGCGCAGGCCTACCAATCACTCGGCATCGCGGCGTCGCACTTTCACGCACAATTCGTGCACGCACTGGCCGCCGCCGGCGCCGGCTATGCGGGTGCCGAGGCCGCCAACGCCTCGCCGCTGCAGACGTTGGGGCGGGATCTGCTCAACGCGGTGAACGCGCCCACCATGGCGCTGTTGGGGCGCCCACTGATCGGCAACGGCGCCAACGCGACGACGCCGGGACAAGCCGGGGGAAACGGCGGCATCTTGTACGGCAACGGCGGAACCGGCGCGGCCGGTGCGCCAGGACAGCCCGGCGGTGCTGGCGGGAATGCCGGACTGATCGGTACTGGCGGGACCGGCGGGGCAGCTGGGGCGGGCTCGGTCGGCGGGGTAGGCGGAGCCGGGGGAGCGTTGTTCGGAAACGGAGGCACCGGCGGAGCCGGGGTCTCTGGGCGCGGTGGCGGCGCTGGCGGCAGCGCCTGGGTGATCGGCAACGGTGGCGCCGGCGGGGCGGGAGGACCGGCCGGAGCAGGCGGCAACGGCGGCCTACTGTTCGGCGCCGGCGGTACCGGAGGCGCCGGATTGAATGGGCAGCCCGGGGGCGCCGGCGGTAATGCCGGGCTGATCGGCAACGGCGGGGTCGGCGGCGCCGGCGGAGCTGGCTCGACGTCGTCGGGCTTGCAGTTCGACGGCGGATACGGCGGGAAAGGCGGATCTGGGGGGCTGTTACTCGGCAGCGGCGGGGCCGGCGGGGAGGGCGGCGAAGGGGGCACCGGCGAACCAGGCGGGGCCGGCGGGGCCGGCGGCGCATGCGGCCTGATCGGCGCCGGCGGCGCCGGCGGGACCGGTGGCCAGAGCCCCGAGACCTTCGGCGGTGCCGGCGGGCGCGGCGGGCGCGGCGGGGCGCTGCTGGGGATCGGTGGAGACGGTGGCGCCGGCGGCAACAGTGGCGTCGTGGTGTCCGGTAACGGCTTCCGCGGCGGGGCCGGCGGCGCCGGGGGAGATGCCGGACTTATCGGCGTCGGAGGACTCGGCGGAACCGGCGGGACCGGCGGGACCGGCGCCCCCGGCGATGTTGTCACCGGCGGGACCGGCGGCAACGGCGGCATCGGCGGTGATGTCGGGTTCCTCGGCTTCGCCGGCAACGGCGGAACCGGCGGAACCGGCGGGGCCGGCAGCAGTGGCGGCTTGGGCGGGGCCGGCGGAGCCGGGGGCGACGGCGGCTCCGTGTCGGTAATCGGCATCGGTGGGGCCAACGGCAAACCCGGTGCCGACGGTCCCGCTGGCTAACCGTTAGCCCTAGGCTTGATTTTCCTCCCCGGGCCCCCCCCCTCCCCTCCCCCCCCCCCTCTAGGCTTATCCGCCATGACGGTGCCGCGACTGCGCCCATACGCGACAACAGTGTTCGCCGAAATGTCGGCGCTGGCCGCGCGTGTCGGTGCGGTGAACCTGGGCCAGGGCTTTCCCGACGAGGACGGGCCGCCCGCGATGCTGAGGGCCGCGCAGGACGCCATCGCGGGCGGCGCGAATCAGTACCCGCCCGGGTTGGGCATCGCGCCGCTGCGTCAGGCCATCGCCGCCCAGCGCCGTCGGCGGTTCGGCATCGACTACGACCCCGACACCGAGGTGCTGGTGACGGTCGGGGCGACCGAGGCCATCGCGGCAGCGGTCCTCGGATTGGTCGAACCCGGATCGGAGGTATTGCTAATCGAGCCGTTCTATGACTCCTACTCCCCAGTAGTGGCGATGGCCGGCGCACACCGGGTCGCCGTACCCCTGATCCCCGACGGTCGCGGCTTTGCCCTGGACGTCGACGCACTGCGCCGGGCACTGACACCGCGCACGCGGGCGCTGATCGTCAATTCACCCCACAATCCGACCGGCGCGGTGCTCAGCGCCACCGAACTGGCGGCCATTGCGGAGATCGCGGTGGCGGCAGACCTTTTGGTGATTACCGACGAGGTATACGAGCACCTGGTTTTTGACGGTAATGCTGCCTTGTGCAGCGGCGAGTCGAAGCCGGGCGGCAGCTGCTGCACGTCGTCGATGATCAGGAAGATCTCCGGCCCGCTCCACCAAGCACGGGACAGCAGCTCTTGGGCCGACAAGCCCGGCGGTGGCTCGCGGCGGGCCAGTACATCGACCCAACTCCTCCATCATGGCCGAGACTCCGTCGAGGTTGTAGGCGAACTTCTCGACGTAGTCGGTGCCCAGCGTAGTCAGCAGTTGACGACGAGGGTCGACCAACCACACCTGCGCCGACGGCCGCGAGGTCGGTGCGGCGATGCTGGCTCCTGGCTCATACATCCGCCCGATCTCGGACATGATGGTTGCCAACGTGGTGTACGGCCACATTCGCGTCGACCCGTCACCAGGTGCGCGTTCTCGGCGAAGTTGAGGTATACCGGCTGCAGGTCCAATTCGTTGATGGCCCAAGCGATTCCACCGGCGCCGACGTTCTGGCGCCGATCTTCCTCCGCCAGCGTCCGCACCTGCCAGGCCGAATTTCGCGGGAAGCCTGCGCACCGGCGGTGCGTGGCCGGCCGAAACCTGGCTGATTGCTGTCGCAACGCTGTCGGACGAGAACACGTTGTCCGGGGTGTCGGTCATCGCAGGCCTCGCGACCAGCGTGTGCAGTCCCGATTGCGGATCGCTGTCGAGCCGAACGTAGTTGACCGCGACCATACCGCGGCCCGGCTTGACCGGAACATCCTTTGCGAACCGCGAGCGCACCAGCTTGGCGTCTTCGACCGCAGCCAGGCGCAACTCGATCCGGGATCCGAAACCGCTACGAACCGGCGGCCGCAGCTCGGATCGCGGTCGGCCGTGGCCACCACGTGAATACCGAATAACGGCCCCTGGTTGATGACCAGGTTCACCTGCTCGATGAGCACTTCGTTCTCTTCGGCGAGCGCCCGGTAGTTGTCGATCACCAGGAAGACGTCGCCGAAGCCGTCGTTAGGCACGCGGCCCGCCTCCCGAGGAACTTGCGTCGCCGGAAGACCTCCATCGACGGCACGTCGAACTCGAGGAAGGTGTGTTTGCGTTCACGGAGCAACGCAAGCAGTTCGGCCACCGTGCGGCGAACGCCGTACGGGTCGGTCGGGCCAACGACCTCACCGACGTGCGGCAGACCGGCCACCGT
>CAWKKH010000020.1:0-5376 GCA_963850135.1 uncultured Actinomycetota bacterium
AGTTTCTGTCACGAATCGCGCGATCCGTTTTTAGTGCAGGTCAGGACGCGTTTTGGTAGGCGGGGCGACGACCGGCAGTAGGTCGGGTATTGCCCGGAACGTCATGGTCTCGCGCATGCCAAGGTACTCGCCATCGAACTGACTGGCGGCCGGCGGACCGGTGGTGGTGATACGCAGGCAAGGCGCATCATCGTCCCGGATGAGCTGCTTGGCCTGCGGGTTCGGCCGCTTTGAAAGAATCTGGCTCAGCAGTTTCAGCGTGGGGACCAGTTTCATGCTGGTGACTGCGAACACACCGAGGCCCGACTCGAAGGTGCAGCCAGGGTTGGTCACCATCGGCCGGTTGTTGCTGTAGGTCCACGGAGTGGTGTTGGAAACCCAGGCGAAGTGCACTCCCGGAACGGGGTCGCGCCCCGGTAACTGCAGAGTGAGGATCGGTTCGCGCCGGCTGAACGCGACTGAGACGGGCACCGCGACACGCCAATAGCGCAACGGGGTCACTTTGACGCCTTTTTTCCGTTGCGCCTCCACCCCAGCCACCACCTCGGCGTCGACGCCCATCCCCGCGTTGATCACGGCCCACTGCTCACCGCAGTCGATCAGCCCGATCCGGCGCCAGGTCTGATGCACTCGGTAGTCATCGAGCAGTTGGATGAGCTGGTTGGTGGCGGCGACCGGATCCCGGGAAATACCCAACGACCGGGCCAGGACATTGGCCGAGCCACCCGGAACCACCGCCAATGCAGGCACGGGGGCGAGTTTTCCCGACGATGCCGCGCTCGGGTGCCCAAGCAAACCGTTGACCACGCCGCTCACCGTTCCGTCTCCGCCATGGACCACGACCAGGTCCACTCCATCCGCAGCGGCCGCCCGTCCGAGTTCGGTCCCGTGGCCGCTGTGGTTGGTGTGTTCGACGGTGAGCTCGAGGCGGCTCTTGAGCGCATGAGCCAGCAGATCGCGGCCGGCCGGTGTGGTGGAGGTGGCTGTTGGGTTCACGATCAGCACGGCCCGCATGATTTACGAGCTTATGCCGGGCAATCGGACGAGGCGGCGTGGCTACGCTAACCCTGTGACAGTCCCCGGCAAATGGGGCGCCCCATCCACCGTGCGCGGCGCCGGATTCATCGTCGTGGCACAAGGTGCGGCCGCACTGGTCGTGGCCGTGGTGCTGGCGGTACGCGCTGCCGCCGGAGTCGACCAGCGTCTGGTGAACGGCCTGGGCACCGCCGGTTGGTTCGCACTTGCCGGGGCTGCGGTGCTCGCCGCCGGACGCGCCCTGGTAATCGCCAAGCATTGGGGCCGGGGGCTGGCGGTGTTCACCCAGTTATTGCTGCTGCCCGTGGCCTGGTACCTCGCCGTGGGCTCGCATCGACCCGTCTTAGGCATTCCATTGGGGATCGTGGCGCTGACAGTGTTGATCCTGCTCTTCAGCCCGGCGACCATCCGCTGGGCTTCAGGAAGAGATCAGGCCGATCAGCGTGATTCGGCGAGCTCCGCCAACGGCGAGCCGGACAACCGGTAGGTCGTCCACTCGCGCTGGGGCTGCGCGCCGATCCCGTCATACAAGGCGATGGCATCGGTGTTCCAGTTCAGCACCGACCACGACAACCGCGTGTAACCGTTGTCGAAGCATTCACCGGCCAGCGCCGCCAACAGCGCGCGGGCCAGACCGCGCCGTCGGAACCCGGGCCGTACGTATAGATCTTCCAGATAAATACCGGCCACGCCGTCCCAGGTGGAGAAGCTTACGAACCACAAAGCCATCGCGGCGATCTCGCCGTGCACTTCGACGACGTGTCCTCGAACGGTCGGAGAGCCACCGAAAAGTGCTGCGGAAATTTGTGTTTCGGACACCGCGCATTGATCGGCGGCTCGCTCGAATTCGGCGAGCCCATGGATCATGTCGGTGATATCGGCGGTGTCCTCGGGTAGGGCGCGCCGAATCTTTGCTTTCAACGGATCTCTTCGTTCATTGCTCAACTCCCAGCGCGGTCAGTATCGTGGCGAATTTCGTCGTGGTTTCCGCGACTTCGTCATCGGGGTTGGATTCGGCGACGATTCCGCCGCCGGCGCGCGCAATGGCGGTGCGGCGGTCGGCTGAGAGTTGCGCGCACCGGATGGACACCACCCAGTAGCCGTCGCCTTTGGCATCGCACCAGCCCACGGCCCCGGCGTAGAAACCGCGGTCACCTTCCAGTTCGGCGATCAGATCGGACGCGGCCTTGGTCGGCACCCCGCCTACCGCCGGAGTCGGGTGCAGCGCCAACGCCAGATCTATTGCCGTAGTTGAGGCGTCGCGCAACCGGCCGCTGATCGGCGTGCAGAGATGCCAAACCGCAGCCGTGCGGCTCAACTGGGGCTCCGACGCGATCGTAAGCTCGTCGCACAGTGGCTCCAGGGCGGCTCGCATCGTCTCGATGACCAACTGATGTTCATGACGGTCTTTCGCCGACGCGGCAAGGGCGGCGCCGTTGCCGGCGTCCAGTTCCGGGTCCGCGGCGCGCGCGGCCGAACCGGCGAAGGGTTGACACATCACCCGGTCGCCGGCGCGCGCCACCAACAGTTCCGGGCTGGCACCCACCAGGGCCGCCCCTGCGTAGTCCTCGCCGGCTGGGGTCAGGTCGACGAGGTAGCCGTATGCCGCCGGATCGGCGGCGATGAGACGACCCAGGATGACTCGGGGGTCCAGCGGAGCAGTCGCGGCCAGCCGCAACGCGCGGGCCAACACCACCTTTCGCAGCGACCCCCCGGGGGCGGTGAGCTGATCGCGGGCGCGGCCGATGCGGACGCGGTAGTCCGAAGGTGGCGGCACGGCGGCGGTGATGCGCACCTCCGGTAGCGGGCTCACCGGCCAATCCGGTAGGGCGTCGGTGCGCACCATGGCGTCGGGCACGAGCAATGCGGCGGGTCGATGTACATCGAAAGGAAACGCGCCCAACACTATCGGCGCCGTGCCTGCGCGCAGCGCCGCCTGCGCCGCCTGGATGTCGTGATAGCGCGTCCGCACCCCGTCGGCAACCAAGGTGCCCCTCGGCCCGCTGAGCGCGAACGGCGGCTCCGGCGAACTCAAACGTCTGTGCTCAGCGGCGACTGCCCGGTCAACCCAAGTGCGGCCAGCTGGGGTATCCCGTGCTCGAACCCGCAAATCGCGATGGAAGCGGTGCGCATTCCGAAACGCGTGCCTTCGATTAGCGGCAGCTCGACCCAGCGGGTAATCACCGAGCGGGAGAAGTGTCCATGGCTGACGAACACCACGTCACGCGAGTCCAGGTGCTCCCGCGCCAGTGCGATGGCCCGGTCGGCGCGATCGCTGACCTGCGCCACGCTCTCGCCGCCCGGGCATCCGTGGGTAAACACCAGCCAATCAGGTACGGATTTCCTTATCTCGGCGGTCGTCACGCCTTCGTAATCGCCGTAATCCCACTCGGCGATCAGTGGAGATATCTCATCGACGGCGAGGCCGGCCAACTCCGCCGTCTCCACCGCGCGGTGACGCGGGCTGCTGATCACCAGCGGGTTGAACAGGTTCAGCCCGCTCAGGACGCCTTGGGCCAACTTGGCCTGCGTCCGGCCGTTTTCGGTCAACTCGACCTCGGTGCTGCCGGTGTGCTGGCCCGATAGTGACCACTCGGTTTCGCCGTGGCGCAGCAGGAAAAGTCGGTACCGGTGGAATGCCATGCTGTGGATTCTGCCCGACAAAAAGCCGAGTCGATAGCCCGAAGCACGGGGCGTCGGAACGTGCCAGGATGGAACGGTGAGTCAAACGCGGATACTGGCGGTGGCCAACCAGAAGGGCGGCGTCGCGAAGACGACGACAGTCGCCTCGCTGGGCGCGGCGATGGCGACGAAGGGCAAGCGAGTCTTACTCGTCGATCTGGACGCACAAGGTTGTTTGACCTTCTCGCTCGGCCAAGATCCCGACAAACTACCTGTGTCCGTGCACGAGGTGCTGCTCGGTGATGTCGAACCGAACGCGGCGCTGGTCGCCACGATGGAGGGAATGACGCTGCTGCCGGCCAACATTGACCTGGCAGGCGCCGAGGCCATGCTATTGATGCGGGCCGGTCGCGAATATGCGCTCAAGCGTGCGCTGGCCAAACTCTCCGACCAGTTCGATGTGGTCATCATCGACTGTCCGCCCTCGCTGGGTGTGCTCACTCTTAACGGTCTGACGGCCGCCGACGAAGTCATCGTGCCGTTGCAATGCGAGACGCTGGCGCACCGCGGCGTCGGCCAGTTCTTGCGTACGGTCGCCGACGTCCAGCAGATCACCAACCCGGGTCTGAGACTGCTCGGCGCCTTGCCGACGCTGTACGACGCCCGCACGACCCACACCAGGGACGTGTTGCTCGACGTCGCCGACCGTTACGACCTGCCGGTGCTGGCCCCGCCGATCCCGCGCACGGTCCGTTTCGCGGAGGCCAGTGCCTCGGGCTCGTCGGTGATGGCCGGGCGCAAGAACAAAGGCGCGGTGGCCTACGGCGAGCTGGCGCAGTCGTTGCTCAAGCATTGGAAGACCGGTAAAGCGCTTCCGACGTTTGCCATCGAGGTTTAGCCGGCACCTAGCCCAGGGCAACCACGGTGTCGCCGCGCTGCTCGAACACTCGCGAACCCGAAACGGCTGGGACTACGGCTCTTCCGGGTTGCAGCGTGTTCGGCGGGCGCAGCACCGGGATGTAGCGGGTGTTCGCGCCGCTGGTCGGATCGTAGACACCGATCGCACCGGTGACCGGCACCAGCAGCTGACCCGCCATCATCACGCCGGGTCCTAGCGGCACGGTCTTCTCGCCCGCGGCAATGGTGTAGCGCAACGCCAGGTTCGTCACTTCGAAGACCATGACGGTGTCGCCGGTCCACCAGGTCACCAGGTTGCCGGTCTGCGTCACTACGCCCGGGTTTGTCGGCGGTTTGGCGAGCAGCGTGCTCGACACGGTGGTGCCGGCCTCGTCGATCACCTCGACTCTGGGCTGCGTGCCGGATATTCCGGGCAGATACACCGCCGTGTTGTTCTCCCAGACGGCCAGAACCCGGGCCCCCGAGCCTGTCCCGATTCCGGGTTCGGACACGACGTGTTGTTGGGGTTCGTCGTCCTCCTTGCCCGGGCGCAACAAGACGAGCCGCAGGTCGGCTTGGTTATCACACCCCTCGAACACCGACACAGCCGACGAGCTGGCCGCCGCCGACACGAGTTTGCATCCCGAGTGCAGGCCCCGTACCGACGGTTTCACCCGGGCGTCGGTCTCGCCGTAGGCGAGCATCCGGACCATGTCCGAGCGCCATAGTTCGAGCCGGGTTTCACCGGCCGACAGCACCGTCGTGCCGTCAGATGAGAGCTGCACATGCGGATCGGCATAGCTGCTGCGCGCTGGTCCACGG
>CAWKKH010000021.1:0-4710 GCA_963850135.1 uncultured Actinomycetota bacterium
AGATCGTCATGTCAGAAGCTCCTCAGAAGGCCGCCACGGACTGCGGGTCGCCGCCCCCTCGCGGGCGGCGGCGAAGCCGAGCTCCAGGTCCGCGAGGATGTCGTCAATGCCCTCGATGCCGACGGCCAGCCGCACCAGCCCCGGGCTGACGCCGGTGGCGAGTTGTTCCGCGGGGCTCAGCTGAGCGTGCGTGGTCGATGCCGGGTGAATCACCAGGGAGCGCACGTCGCCGATGTTGGCGACGTGACTATGCAGTTTCAACGCGTTCACGAATGCTCGCCGGCCTCAACACCGCCGGCGAATTCGAACGCCAGGACAGCCCGGTTCCCTTGGGCGCCAGCTTCTTTGCCCGCTCATGCCACGGCGAGCTGGGCAGCCCGCATAGTTGACCGACGCCACGCCCTCATGGCCGGCCAGGAACTCGGCGACGCGCTGCGCGTTGGCGACGTGCCGCTCGATGCGCAGGCTCAGCGTCTCCAGGCCTTGGGCCACCAGGAACGCGTTGAACGGCGAAGCCGCAGAACCCAGGTCGCGCAACAGTTGCACCCGAGCCTTGAGCGCAAACGCCGGCGGTCCCAGCTCGGCATACACCACGCCGTGGTAGCTGGGGTCCGGTGTGGTGAATCCGGGGAAGCGGCCCGACGTCCAGTCGAAGGTGCCGCCGTCGACGATGACACCGGCGATCGCGGCGCCGTGGCCGCCCAGGTATTTGGTGGCCGAGTGCACCACGATGTCGGCGCCCTGGGTGAAGGGCTGGATCAGGTACGGCGTGGCGATGGTGTTGTCGACGATCAGCGGTACGCCGTTGGCGTGGGCGACCCCGGAGACCCCGGGGGTGTCCAGCACGTCGATCTGTGGGTTGGAGATGGTCTCGGCGAAGAACGCCTTGGTGTTCGGCCGTACCGCGGCCTGCCACGAATCCAGATCATCGGGATCCTCGACGAAGCTGACTTCGATGCCGAGCTTGGGCAGCGAGTAGTGGAACAGGTTGTAAGTGCCGCCGTAAAGCCGCGGGCTGGAGACGATGTGATCGCCGGCGGCCGCGAGGTTCAGGATGGCGAATGTCTCCGCGGCTTGCCCGGAGCTCAGGAACAGCGCTGCCACACCGCCCTCGAGCGCGGCGATGCGCTGTTCGACGACATCGGTGGTCGGGTTGCCGATGCGGGTGTAGATGTTGCCCGGGACCTCGAGCCCGAACAGGGCGGCGGCATGGGTGGTGTCGTCGAAGGTGTAGGACGTGGTCTGGTAGATCGGCAGGGCACGGGCGTTGGTGGCCGGGTCCGGCTGCTGGCCGGCATGAACCTGCTTGGTTTCGAACGACCAGTGCGCGGTCGGATCTGTTTCTGTATCGGCGCTCATGGGCGGTGCCTTCTCCTGGAAGTGTGCGAATTGGGTGTCGGGGACGTTCGGTCAGCACCGACAGACGATGGGACGCGAAGTGCCAGCTGACGAAGGGTTTAAGTGGATACGCATCACGTTTCCCTGTCTACTCAGGGGGCCCGTCATAGCGGACCCGCGCTTGCCGAAGCAGCCGTTTCTGGCTACTCAACCTGGTCTTCACCCGGAGCACCCCACCGCGGTTGGAGGGTTGCCGGCCAGCAAGCCGGGGCTTAACGCTGGCACTCATGACCGATTTCCAGGGTAACTCATGGCGCCGACTCGATGCCAACAGAAGGTCTGGCTTGCCTGCTCGGGCCGCTCCTGCGTGGCCCTTTCGTACAGGCCCTGCGGCTCCTTGTAGTCTGGCCTGACGAGCACCCGCTCGCCCATGCTCCTCACGGCAGGAGGATTCGGACGCGCATGTCCAATGAACCCAAGATCAAGGTCAAAGGTCCGGTAGTAGAGCTCGACGGCGACGAGATGACCCGCGTCATCTGGAAGCTCATCAAGGACCTGCTGATCCTGCCGCATCTCGACATCAACCTGGACTACTACGACCTGGGCATCGAGCACCGCGACCGCACCGACGATCAGGTGACGATCGACGCCGCTTATGCCATCAAGAAGCACGGCGTGGGCGTCAAGTGCGCGACCATCACCCCCGACGAGGCCCGCGTCCAGGAATTCAATCTGAAGAAAATGTGGCTGTCGCCCAACGGGACGATCCGAAACATCTTGGGTGGCACAATTTTCCGCGAACCGATCGTGATCTCGAATGTCCCGCGGCTAGTTCCGGGCTGGACAAAGCCCATCGTCATCGGGCGGCACGCTTTCGGTGACCAGTACCGGGCGACGAACTTCAAGGTCGACCGGCCGGGAACCGTCACATTGACTTTCACTCCCGCCGACGGCAGCGAGCCGATGGTGCACGAGGTGGTATCCATGCCCGAGAACGGCGGCGTCGTGATGGGGATGTACAACTTCAAGGACTCCATCCGGGATTTCGCGCGCGCCTCGCTTACATACGGCCTGAACGCCAAGTGGCCGGTGTATCTGTCGACCAAGAACACCATCCTCAAGGCCTACGACGGCATGTTCAAAGACGAGTTCCAGCGCATCTACGACGAGGAATTCAAGGAGAAGTTCGAAGCCGAAGGCCTGACCTACGAACATCGGCTGATCGACGACATGGTCGCGGCCTGCCTCAAATGGGAGGGCGGGTACGTATGGGCCTGCAAGAACTATGACGGCGACGTCCAGTCGGACACCGTCGCGCAGGGCTACGGCTCGCTGGGGCTGATGACCTCGGTGCTGATGACGGCCGACGGCAAGACGGTCGAGGCCGAAGCCGCGCACGGCACCGTCACCCGCCACTACCGGCAGTACCAGGCCGGAAAGCCGACCTCGACCAACCCGATCGCCTCGATCTTCGCCTGGACGCGCGGGCTGGCGCACCGCGGCAAGCTGGACGACACCCCGGAGGTCATCGAATTCGCCCAGCGGCTGGAAGCGGTCGTCATCGAAACGGTCGAGAGCGGAAAGATGACCAAGGACCTCGCCATCCTCATCGGACCCGACCAGAAGTGGCAGCAGAGCGAGGAGTTCCTGAATTCGATCGCCGACAACCTGACGAAGGCGCTGGGTCTAACTCGCCGGTGGGTTGACGGCCCGCGGCGGCCGGCTGTACTGGTCGAGAAACTCGACGATGACCTCGGTGACGCGCCCGGGCGCCTCGAACATCGGGACGTGGCCCACGCCGTCGAGCGTGGTGACTGTGGTTCCGGCGGGCAGGAAGTCGGTGAAGTGCCGGCTGAACCTGCGCGGGGGCACCACGCGGTCCTTCTCGCAGAGCACCAGATGGGCGGGCACGGCGGTCTGCGCCAACTCCTGCAGCCCGGGCAGCAGCAGCGCTTTGACCAGCAGCTGGAAGTAGGCCGGGCAGTGCGCGGCGTCGTCGACGATGCCACTCAGTTGCGTGCTCGCTGATCGCCGGTCGGCGATCCGCTCAGCGGCAGGGTGGCCAACCGGCGGCTAAACGGCAGCCGCAGCGTCCGCTGGCCGAGCAAGCGAGTCAGCGCCAAGATCGGCATCCCCGAGACGAACTTGCCGATCACCTCGAACTTGACCGGACTCCATCGCGTCCAGCCGCCGGCCGGGGCGACGCCGGTGACGCTGCGTGCCCGCCCGCGCCGCTCGAGCTCGAAGGCCACCCAGCCGCCCAGTGAGTTGCCGACGATGTGGGCGGTGTCCCAGCCCAGATCGTCGAGTTGGCGTTCCACGTGGTCGGCCAGCAGCGACGAGCTGAGCAGCCAGGTTCCCGCGCGCGGTCCGCCGTGGTGACCGGCCATGGTCGGGGCGAATACCTCGTAGCGGCCGGTGTCGGCCAGCTGGCCGGCCACGACATCCCATACCGTCTGGGACATCAGGAACGGGTGCAGCAGCAGGACGGGCTCTCCGGAGCCATCCCGAGGACCTACGTGGATCGGCTGCGCGCATAGTGCCGACATTAAAGGCGGTACCGCCGGTACCGCAAGCACGGCGCGGCCGGTGTTTGTCGGACACTGGCCCGCGCGTGAAAAGATCGGGGCATCATGAGCACCGCTACCGGATCGAGCCGGATTTTTTCCGGCGTGCAGCCCACTTCTGACTCGCTTCACCTCGGAAACGCGCTGGGTGCCGTCACTCAGTGGGTCGCGCTGCAGGACGATCACGAAGCGTTCTTCTGCGTCGTCGACCTGCACGCCATCACCGTCGCCCAGGATCCCAAGACGCTGCGACACCGCACCCTGGTTACCGCCGCTCAATACCTGGCGCTGGGCATCGATCCGGCTCGCAGCACCGTCTTCGTGCAAAGCCACGTGCCGGCGCACACCCAGCTGGCGTGGGTGCTGGGCTGCTTCACCGGCTTCGGGCAGGCGTCCCGGATGACGCAGTTCAAGGACAAGTCGATGAAGCAGGGCAGCGACTCCACCACCGTCGGGCTGTTCACCTACCCGGTATTGCAGGCCGCCGACGTGCTGGCCTACGACACCAACCTGGTGCCGGTGGGGGAGGACCAGCGGCAGCACCTGGAGCTGGCGCGCGACATCGCGGAGCGGTTCAACGGCCGCTTCCCGGACACCTTCGTGGTTCCCGACATGCTCATTCCCAAGGCCACCGCCAAGATCTACGATCTGGCGGACCCGACGTCGAAGATGAGCAAATCGGCGGCCACCGATGCCGGGTTGATCAACCTGCTCGACGATCCGGCCAAGTCCGCCAAGAAGATTCGCTCTGCGGTCACCGACAGCGAGCGCGAAATCCGCTTCGACACCGACGCCAAGCCGGGAG
>CAWKKH010000022.1:0-9626 GCA_963850135.1 uncultured Actinomycetota bacterium
CGCCGTGAAGAGCCCGGACGAGTTGATCGTTCCCCCGCCCGACGTCGCCCAACCGGGCGCGGCGGCCAGGGCGTTGCCGAACTGATCCTTGCCCGAGGCCGTGAAGGACTGGGTCGCGTTCTCGGCGACGGCGGCGGAGCTCGGCGCGACGGTCATCGACGCCAGCGTTTGGTTGACCGTGACGGCCACCGTGCTCACGGCGACGCTGCCGCCCGGATCCTGCGCGATACGTAGAAGGTGTAGCTGCCGGCCTGCGTGAACGTCGCCGTCGAGCTCTGCGCGGCGTTGGTGCCGTTGGCGTTGAACGTGCGCCGGGCGGGCCTGCCGCTCTGGGCCCAGGTGTAGGTCAGCGTCGCCGTCGAGTAGCCGTTGTCGGTGGCCGAGGCCGTCAGATCGGTCGTCGTGCCGCGGCGGGATTGGGCGCGGCGGCGGGTCTTGGTGATCGTCGGGCCGCTGACGGTGACGCTGGCCGTGGCGATGAAGGCGTTGCTGGACGCCGTGATCGTGTAGGGCCCGCCGGGCGCGCTGCCGGCGTGAAGAGGCCGGAGGCGTTGATGCGTTCCGCCGCCGGACGCCGACCAGGAGGGCGCGCGGCCAGGGCGTTGCCGAATTGGTCCTTGCCCGAGGCCGTGAACTGCTGGGTCTTGCCTCTCGCCGACGACGGCCGAGGACGGCGTGACCGACATCGAGGAGAGCGTCGGCGTTGACGGTGACGGCTGACCGTGCTCGTGGCGACGTTGCCGCCGGGGTCTTCGACGTCACGTAGAACGTGTAGCTGCCGGCCTGCGCGAAGGTGGCCGTCGAGCTTTGCGCGGCGTTGGTGCCGTTGACGTTGAAGGTGGCGGCGGCGGGCCCGGCGCTCTGGGTCCAGGTGTAGGTCAGCGTCGCCGTCGAGTAGCCGTTGTCGGTGGCCGCCGCCGTCAGGTCGGTGGTCGTGCCGGTGACGGGATTAGGCGCGGCGGCCGCGGCCTTGGTGATCGTCGGGCCGCGTGACGGTGACGCTGGCCGTGGCGTTGACGGCGTTGCTGGAGGCCGTCATCGTGTAAGGTCCGCCGGGCGCGCTGCCGGCCGTGAAGAGCCCCGCGGCGTTGATCGTGCCGCCGCCGGAGGTCGACCAGGCCGGCGCGACGGCCAGGGCGTTGCCGAATTGGTCCTTGCCCGAGGCCGCGAACGGACTGTGTCGGCTTCTCCGACGGTGGCCGAGGCCGGCGAGACGCTGATCGACGACAGCGTCTGGTTGACCGTGACGTCGACCGTGCTGGTGAGCGACGTTGCCGCCAGGGTCTTGGACCGTCACGTAGAAGCTGTAGCGCCGGCCTGGGTGAAGGTGGCCGTCGAGCTTTGCGCGGCGTTGGTGCCATTGACGTTGAACGTCGCCGGCGGGGCCGGCGCTCTGGGCCCAGGTGTAGGTCAGCGTCGAGGTCGAATAGCCGTTGTCGGTGGCCGACGCCGTCAGATTGGTGATCGTCCCGGTTACAGGGTTAGGCCAAGCCGTCGCGGCTTTCGTGATCGTCAGGCCGGTGACGGTGACGCTGGCCGTGGCGACGACGGCGTTGCTGGAGGCGGTGATCGTATAAGGCCCGCCGGGCGTGGCGCCGGCGGTGAAGAGTCCGGAGGCGTTGAAGGTTCCCCCGCCCGACGTCGACCAAGCGGGCGAGGCCGTCTGGGGGTTGCCGAACTGATCCGTGCCGGAGGCCGTGAAGGTCCGAGTCTGGCCTTCGGCTACGGCCGCCGAGCTCGGCGCGACGGTCATCAAGGCGAGCGTCTGGTTGACGGCGACCGTCACGGTGCTGGTATCCACGTTGCCGCCGGGGTCTTGGGCCGTCACGTAGAAGGTTTCAACCTGGGAAGGCACCCCCTGAGCCGGGCCGAGATCGCGCGTATCGGCCTTGCCCGGCATTTCGCGGGCCACGTGAGACGGCTCCACGGCCTCGCCGCTGGCCGCGGCCTTCGCCTCGGCATGTGGGCCGACATGCTGGCGCTCCTCCCCGGGGCCATTCCCCACCTTCCCGAGGGCATTGCCGCCTACGACTGGTACTACTATCCCTTCGGCAGGAACCCGAGGATGGAGCTCTACAACTTCGCGGAATACGACCTGGCCCCGGCCCTAAGGGCCAGGGGAATCGAGTACTGGGGCTGCCCGATGAACGGCTCCTTCCGATTCGAGCCCCTGCCCGTCTTCGGCGAGAGGATCGCCAACATCCGCTCCTGGTGGCGCCGCTGCCACGAAACCGGCGCCGCCGGAATGCTCGTCACCTCCTGGGAGGCCAACCGCATGGCCGTCGAGATGACCACCGTCGTCGACGCGGCGGCGGCCAGCCTCTGGCTGGACCCCGGCGTCGACGACGCCCCGGGCATGCTGGAGCGCGGCTTCCGGCGGGTCTACGGCGCCGCGCACTCCCGGGAGCGGTCCCGCTGGGCCCTTGCCTGCGACGAGCGGGCGTACGCGGGCTATGCGCGCTGGGAGTTGAACGAGCGCTGGGACACCGCGCCGTCCCGCACGGGCCTCTCCCGGTTCGAATCCGAGCGGGCCTTCTTCGGACGCCTAAGGGCGCGCTCCGCACTCCTGCCGGCGCCTTTCAGGGCGAGCGTGGCCTTCCGCGGCTACCTGGCGGAGCGCGATGTCTACGTGCGCAGCACGGCGGCCGCCGTGCTCTCGCTCCGCCGCCGCCTGGCACGCGGCGGCCCCGGTGATCCCGGCCTTTTGGCCGGCATCGCCACCGTCCGGTCGAACGCCGCCTCGTTCAGGGGCGTCGTCCGGTCCGGCCTGGCGGCCGCCCGGGCCCTCTGGCGCCTGACCCGCGACCCAAGGAGAACCGGCCCCAACGAGGCCATGGCGGTCGCCGACGGGAAGCGCCTGCGGGCGCTTGAGCGCTGGCTGGAAGCCTGCGCGCGCGATTCCGCCAGGCTCAAGGGCGCCTCCGGCGTCTGCGGCGCGTGGCAGCTCATGATTGACGTGGTGCTGACCGAGCCGGCGCTCCAGCGGATCGTCGTCGAGATTCAGGACTCACCGGGCTTCTGGCGAGAGCTGCACGCCCGCACCCTCGTCGAATTCCGGGCGGCGGCCGCGCGGCCGCGGACCCGCCTGCGCCGCGAGCTGAGCCTGCCCGTGCCCGGTCCCGGGTCCGTGCTTCGGATCGGCATTCGCGGCGTCGGCCGGGTCGGCATTGCGAACCCGATTCTCACCGACGGCGTCCAGGTCCAGGAGCCCGGCAAGTTCCCCACGCGTGGAGCAGTGACGATTGGATCCGCCCCCGCCCTCTCGGGATTCCCCGACCTGGACTGGACCCGCAACGCGGACTCGCTCGCGCTCGACGGATGGAAAGCAAAGAGGCGGCCCCGCTAGGGGCCGCCTCTTTAAGAAGCAGGGAGGCCGTCAGGCGCCTCCCGGAGTCGCGTTCGATCAGAACTTGTACGACGCGTTGATGTAGACCGTCCGGCCCAGGGGGCTGTAGGTCGAGATGTCCGCGTTGTCCGTGGAGAACACGTCGTAGTCGTTCGAGGGCTGACGGTTCAGGAAGTCGTTCACGCCGACCGTGACCTTCAGGCCCTTCAGGAGGGCGAGGAAGGACGGGTCGCTCTGCGAGAACGAGTAGCCGATCATAGCGTCGAACGAGTAGTACGGGTTAACGTGCTCGCCGTCATCGTCGTCGGTGAGCGCCGGGATCCACGTGTTCGCCAGGGTGGCGTTCCAACCGCCGCGCTGGAAGTCGATATACGTGTAGGCGCGCCACCTCGGGACGGTGCCGTTGTAGTACGAGACCTTGCCGGCGGTCTGCTCGGCGGGCTGCTCGGGCGTCAGGACCCAGTACTTGAAGTTGTACGTGTCCTTGTTCGACACCGTGAAGTGCCCGATGCCGGGCAGCTCGAAGGTGTAGTCGACCGAAACGTCGTAACCCTCGTACTTGATGCCGCCCAGGTTAACCAGGGCGTTAACGAAGTAGACGTTCGACGGGTCGCCCGCAACCTGGCCCTTGGCCGTGATCGGGGTGGAGCCGGTCTGGCCGGGGAAGTTGCCGAGGGCCGTGAACTGGGCGAACGGCGAAGCGGGACCGTTGAGCTCAACGTCCTGCAGGGCGCTGACGTCCGACGTCGTGCCGACGATGCTCGTGTAGCGGATGCGGTAGAAGTCGACCGTGAAGGACAGACCCTTGATGGCCTTCGGCGAGTAGACGAAGCCGAGGGTGTAGTTCTCCGAGATCGAGGGCTTGAGGGCGGGGTTCGAGCCCGAGGACTCGTTCGCCTGGCCGTCGTTCGCGATGACCGCTCCGCCGCCAGCGGGCTGGAATTGGGTGAGGTCACTCGAGAAGCCGATGCCGCCGGGCCCGTAGAGCTCGAAGAGCGTCGGGGCGATGAACGACTTCGTCCAGCTTCCGCGGAACGTAAGCTGATCATCAAACGGCTGGTAGCGCACCGAGAACAGCGGATCCGTCGGCTTGTCGCTGATGTTCGCGTAGCTCTCGTGGCGGATCGCGTCGCTCGAGGAGAGCGAGTAGATGCCGGGGATCTTCATCGACGGGCTGACGATCGGGATCACAACCTGGCCAAAGAGGGCCCAGATGTTGCGGGAGGTCGTCAGGGGCGCGATAGTCGTGCCGCTGTCCCAGTCGAAGGTCGCCGGGAGGCTGTTGATGTCCGCGGTGGCGGAGAGGCCTTCCTTACGGAACTGGGCGCCTGCAGCGAGTTCGAGGTCGCCGCCAGGGAGGCTCACCGGCTTGCCGGTGACGACCGCGTCGTAGGTGATCAAGGACGTCTGGAACTCGCCGATGGCGGTTCCGAAAATCCCTGAATTGGCAACCGCGCCGGGGGCCTGGGTGTTGGCGAACAGGTCGAGCAGATCGCCTGCCTCAGCATTCAGGAGTTGGCGCACGTCCACCAAGTTCGGGTTCGTGAAGTGCTGCTGCTGCAGATTGTAGTCCGCGCTCAGGTCCCAGGTGTAATCGGAGCCGACGGTTCCCTCAAAGCCGGCGATGCCGAGGATTGAGGAGGTGTCGGCCAGGTACTCGCGGGGAATTGGTGAACCGATTGTGGGCCGTGAAGGTCGAATCGGTCGGGTTTGTCGGGTCCGCGGCGGTAATCTTCTCCGAAATCGGCTGGGCGTTCAGCTGGGAGAACGTGTTGGTGTCGGCATACATCACTGTGCCCACGAACTTCACGTTGTCGTTGATCTTGTGATCAACGTTGGTGAGGAAGCTCTTGCGCTGGTCCCCGATGATCGACGTCGGCTTGCTCGACAGATTGAAGTTGTTGATGATGAAGCCGGAGCTGTAGGGGCCGGTGTAGACGCCGGCCGCAAGGAGGGCGGCACCCGCGGCCGCGGCCAGGATCACGAATACCGCCATCGATTGCAGGCTGCGGCGGATGCGGTTGCGCACCGACTCGGTATAGCGCACGGTGAACCGCGTGAAGAGCCGATTGAACACACCAAAGGCGCGGCCCAGCAGTCCGCCGAAATGCGATTGCTCGGTGGGCTTGAGCAGCAAGGCGCATAGCGCGGGGGTCAGAGTCAGTGCGACGATGAGGGAGATGGTCACCGACACCGCCAGGGTCAGGGCGAATTGCCGGTAGAACTGGCCGGTCAGGCCGCCGAGGAAGGACACCGGCACGAACACCGAAACCAACACCAGCGCGATGGCGGTCACGGGGCCCGCCACCTCTTTCATGGCCGCCTTGGTTGCTGCGCGCGCGTCCAGCTTGCGGCTGTCCATGATTTCGGTGACAGCCTCGACGACGACAATGGCGTCATCCACCACCAAACCGATGGCAAGCACCAGGGCAAACAGAGTGAGGGTATTGAGCGAGAAACCGAGAGCCACGAAGGCACTGAAGGCGCCGATGAGGGAGACCGGCACCGCGACCATGGGAATCAGCGTGGCACGCCAGCTCTCCAGGAAGATGAACACCACCAGCAGCACCAACAGCCCGGCGCCGACCAGGGTCACCACGACTTCGTGCACGGATTCGGACACGAACAGCGTGGTGTCGAAGGGAATCGAATAGTGGATGCCCTGCGGAAAGGTGGGCGCCAGTGCATCCATGGCCTGACGCACGCCGCGCGCCACGTCCAAGGCATTGGCATCCGGCAATTGATAGATGCCGATGACCGCTGCGGGCACCCCGTTGACCTTGGTGGAACGTGAGTAATCGGTGGCCGCCAGCTCGATGCGCGCAATGTCCTTCAAATGCACGACGGCGCCATCGGGGCCGGTGCGCACGACGATCGCCGCGTATTCTTCGGGCGTAGACAGCCGGCCCTTCACCGATGCGACGTACTGCATTTGCTGCCCGGGCGGAGCGGGTTCGGCGCCGATGGTGCCGGCGGGTGCGACGACATTCTGTTCATTGATGATGTTCGACACATCGTCGGTGCTCACGCCCAGGCGCGCCATTTTTGCCGGGTCGAGCCAGATGCGCATGCCGTAATCACGCGCGCCGAATACGACCACCTGGCCGACGCCACGCACCCGCGCCAATGCGTCGTACACATGCAGGGTGGCGTAATTCGACAGGAACAAATAATCGTAGCGTGGATTGTCGGAACCGATTGCCACGGTCAGCAGGATCTGCGGTTGGCGCTTTGCCACGGTGATGCCCTGCTGCAGCACCTGCGCCGGCAGCTGCCGCTGCGCGATGGCCACCTGGTTCTGTACGTCCACCGCCGCAATGTCCTGTGCCGTGCCGACATCGAAGGACACCGTCAGGCTGTAACTGCCGTCATTGGCGCTCTTCGAGTCCATGTAAATCATGTGCGGCACGCCGTTGACCTGCTGCTCGATGGGCGCGGCAATGGACTGCTCGATGGTGCCGGCGTCGGCGCCCGGGAAGCTGGTCGACACCACGATGGTCGGCGGAGTGATCAGCGGGAAACGCGCTATCGGCAGTCCCGCCAGCGACACGCCGCCGGCAATCGTGATGATGATGGCCAAGACCGTGGAGAAGATCGGATGATCGATGAAATAGTCGATCACGGCGCGGCGGCAGCCATGGGCGTGGCTTTGACGGCCGCGGCGGGCTTCAGGTGCTGCACACCGTCGACGATCACCACATCGCCGGCCTTCAGGCCCTGCTGCACCTGCCAGTCCGAACCCACCCGCGGCCCCATGCGCACGTCGCGTTGCTGCGCATGCCCCGAGGCGTCGACGATCCAGACATAGTTCTTGCCCTGTAGGTCCTGCACCGCGCGCTGCGGCACCACGATGGCATTGGGGTCTTGCTGGGCCACCACCTGCACCCGCGCGAATTGCCCGGCGTGCAGCAGCTGCTGCGGGTTGTCGACTTCCAGGCGCAGCGCCAGGGTGCCGGTGCGGTTATCCACGGCGGGATCGATGAAGTTCAGCCGCGGGGCCAGCGGGTATTCGGAACCATCCGCCAGGAAAATGCGAAACGGCGGCGGCGACCTCGAGTCCTGGCTCGGCGCGCGGCCGAGCTGACGCTGCATGCTGAGCAGGCGCTGCTCGCTGACGCTGAAATTCACATACATTCGATCGTTCTGGTAGATGGTCGTCAGCAGGGTGTTGTTGGCCGTGACCATGCCGCCCTGGCGCAGCAGTGCGCGGCCCATGACGCCATCGATCGGGCTGGTGATGACGGCGTAGCCGAGATTCAATTCGGCGTTTCTGACCGTTGCCTTGCCGGCATCGATGGATGCCAGATTGGCCTGGTTCTTGGCCACCGCCGCATCCAGTTCCTGCTGGCTCACGGCGTCGATTTCCGACAGTGACTTGGCGCGTTCCAGGTCGCGTTGCGACTGCGCCAAGGCCGCCTCGTTCTGCGCCAGCGATGCCTTGGCCTGCGCCAGCGCGGCGATGTAGGGCTGGCGATCGATGATGAACAAGAGATCCCCGGCCTTGACGCGTTCGCCTTCGATGGGCACCCGTTTTTCCAGCATGCCGCCGACGCGCGGGCGAATCTCCACCGCGTTGATGGCTTCGGTCTCTCCGACGTAGTCCTCGGGAAACGACACCGGATGCGGCGTGACGGTGATTGTCGACACGTCGACGGCGGCCGCCGGAGGAGGCGGGCGCTTGGAACAGGCGCAGCTCAACAAAGCGATGGACGCGCCGGCGGCGGCCCAAGCCACGCGGCGCTGCGCGCTAAGTTGCCCCACGGTATGCCGGTCCTAAAACGATTGCCTGAATTCCACGCCGAGTGTGCGCGGCTGATTCACGAACAGCCGCGGGCGGCCGGGAACTTCGGCGGCGAGCGAGCGATTGTCGCCGAGATTGGCGAGCTCGTTCGCCAGGTTCTTGCCGACGAGCGCAATCTCCATGGGTCCATGCACGAAAGCGACGCGCGCATTGATGAGCCGATAGGCGCCGCGCTCGCGGGGATCCGCGGGGTCGTTGTTGCCGCTGAAGCTTCGGCCAACATAGGAATAGTCTGCGCCCGTGATCATGCTCCAGCTGCTCGTCAGATTGGTCGTGTACGCGGCCGAGGCATTGCCGGTCCAGTCCGGCACCTGGTAGATGGGTGAGCCCACCTGCTGCGGCGAGGACTCGCCCTGCTGGGTGATTTTCGCGTTCTGGTAGCCGATGCCGAGCGACACTTCGAGCGGTTCCGTCGGCCGGGCGTGCAATTCCAACTCTCCGCCCTTGCTCACGGCGGCGCCGGCGTTTGCCCGGTACTGAAAGCCGCAGGGCAGCAGAATCTGCTGTTGGATGTTGTCCCACTTGATATAGAAGGCCGCCGCGTTGACCGTCAGCCGGTGATCCAGCCACGAGGTCTTGGTGCCGAGTTCGTAGTTCCAGAGCGAATCGGACTTGTAGCTGCGAGTGTCGGCTATCGTAATGTTCGGATCGACTTGTTGAAGCGCCGCGACGCAATCGGTGGCGGTTCCCGGTTGGCCGGGCGGCACGATGGGTACGATTCCACCCGGCCTGAATCCCTTCGCCACATTCGCGTACACCATCTGGTCGTGTGTGATGTGGTAATCGGCTTCGAATTTCGGCGTGACTCCGCTTTCCGTCGAAGTTGCGGGCGGACTCACAATCGCCGGCCCGCCACCCGTCGCCAGCCCCTCTTCGTCGCCGTAGGAGGTGGTCTTGACCTGGTACCAGCGTAGGCCGCCGGTCACCTTCAACGCCTCGACCGGCTGGAAACTCACCTCGCCGAAGGCCGCCGGCTCCTTTATCTCAGTGTAGAAGTCCTGGGCGAAAATCAAATTCGCGTAGTCCGGATTGTTCGGCCCACCCAAGGTGGCGTCGAGGCCGGGAACCGTGGCCGGGGGATAGTAGGCGGCGAACGGCAGGCGCCCGTGGAAATCCGAATAGAAGCCGCCGGCCACGAATTGCACCGGCCCCGGCAGATCGGAGGCGAAGCGCACTTCTTGGACGAAACGTTGATATCTTTTGACTTCGCTGATCGCTCCCGGCTGCGGCGAACCTACGCCGCCGCAACCGCCGGCGGCGACCGCAGCAGCGTCACAATTGCTGGTGATCGCCGCGTATACGAAGTCGGTTTCATCTTCGGTTTCATACACCTTGCGGTTGAAGTAGGCAGTCGAGGAGACAAGCTCGCCTATCCCCGTCTTCCAGTGCACGCCGATGGAATATAACTGCCAGTAATCGTAGCCGCCCTCGGCAATGTTGAAGAATCGGGCCTGCGTGAGATCGGTCGGCTGCATTGCG
>CAWKKH010000023.1:0-211326 GCA_963850135.1 uncultured Actinomycetota bacterium
GTCTTTGCCAACCGCGTGTTGTTGTCGGCGTTGGTCGCCACCAACTTCTTCGGCCAGAACACCCCGGCGATCGCGGCCACCGAGGCCCAGTACGCCGAGATGTGGGCCCAGGACGCGGTCGCGATGTACGGCTACGCCGGGTCCTCAGCGGCCGCCACCCAGTTGATCCCGTTCGCCGAGCCGGCGAAGACCACCGACCAGGGCGGACTGGCTGCGCAATCGGCCGCTGTCAGCCATGCAGTCGCCACCCCGGCGGCCAATACGGTTGTCCCCGCGCTGACGTCGGCGGCCCCCACAGTGACGTTGACCCCGGATACCTTCACCCCCACGTCGCTCGTGACGTGGATAAATCAGCTGGTGCAACAATTTTTGACCCGGCTCTCGACCGTCGGGCTCAATCCCGACGATTGGGACATCACACAGCAATTCGGCGCGCTTTCCACCGCTATGCGCACGTCGCTGGCTCGCACCTACGAAACTTCGTACTTCGACTTGGGTGCTGGGGTGGCCAGCCCCCTCTCGATAGTGCAGCAGCTGGCGACCGGGCCAGGGGGCGCCACGGCCGGTGCCGGTGGATCTTGGTTCCCGACGCCGCAGTTCGCCGGCCTGCACCTGGGCGGCCTCGGCAGCGGTCTGGGCGCACATACCGCCGGAGGGGTGTCGGCGAATTTGGCCGTCGTCCACCAAGATCGGGGGGCTGTCGGTTCCGGCGAATTGGGCCGGCGCACCCGGCGCCGTCGAGGAATCGGCCGCCACCCAGGCCACGCAGGCGATGGCCGTCGACTACGCCACCGACCCGCAAGGCGGCGTGAACGGAATGCTGCGCGGGATGCCCGTCGGCGGTGGCGGTGGTCGACGCAGCACCGGCGGCTTGCCGCCGCGCGAATACGGATTCAAACGCAGTGTCCTCGTCCGCTCACCCTCGGCCGGATAGCGCGACATGGCGATCGGGTCTACCGGATATGTGACATCACGAGACGAGTCAGGGCAAAGCCGAACAAGCGTGTCAGGGCATCGCACGACGGTGTCTAGGGTCGTTCGCCGCGACCCGATTTTATTCTTGGGTTGCGCTGCCGTTAGCCCAACTCCCGCAACGAAAGCCGACCCCCGCGGCTGCGCCGATTCTCGGTGATCGGCGACACGGTCCGACGGTTGTCGCAGCTCATGGCCGCCGCGAGCGGTTCGACAACGGGCGGCGGGGGATAGCCGCGTACGGCAACGCCACCGGCGAGTGTTCTGCGGAGACATTTTGCGAGGCGATAACCACCGGCGTCGCCCCCCACTGTTAACCGCCCCGGACGAACTAACGTCACTGATGGCCGAAGGTCAGCGACGAGCATCAGCTAACCACGGGGCGAAGCGAATTCTGAACCCCACGAGTCAAGGAGGCGACACCATGTCGTTCGTAACTACGCAACCGGAGGCTTTGACTGCGGCGGCCAGCACGCTGCAGGGAATCGGCTCGTCGTTGAGCGCCCAGAACGCTGCGGCCGCGGCCCCGACCACGGGAGTGGTGCCGGCCGCGGCCGATGAGGTGTCGGCGCTGACGGCGGCGCAATTCGCCGCTCATGCCCAGCTGTATCAGGCGGTCAGCGCTCAGGCTACGGCCATTCACGAGGCGTTCGTCAGCACCCTGGGAATCAGTTCGGCATCGTATGCGGCAACCGAGGCGGCCAACGCGGCCGCCGCTGGCTAGGGGGATCCGGGTATGACAATCGATCTTGCTGCGTTGCCGCCGGAGATCTCCTCCATCCTCGTCTACTCGGGTCCCGGGTCGACGCCGTTGGTGACTGCGGCGTCGGCATGGAACGGCTTGGCCGCCGAGTTGAGTTCAGCGGCCATCGGCTATGAAAACGTGGTCACGCAGCTGACCTCGGAGGAGTGGCTGGGGCCGGCCTCGACGGCGGCAGCCGATGCGGTCGCACCGTATGTAGCGTGGGTGACTAACACCGCCGCCCAGGCTGAGCAAGCGGCCAGTCAGGCGGGATCGGCCGCGGCTGCGTATGAGACGGTCTTAGCTTCCGTGGTTCCCCCGGAGGCGGTGCTGACCAACCGGGCCGAGCTGACTGCAGCTGAATTCGACCAACGTGTTGGGGCAGAACACTCAGTTGATCCAGGAGGTGGAAGCCCAATACGGCCAGTTCTGGGCGCAAAATGCCTCGGCGCTGTACAGCTATGCATCCGCGTCGTCGAGCGCGGCTCAGCTCCCGAAGTTTTCCGCGGCCCCGGAGGTCGCCAACCCGGCCGGCGCGGCCGCTCAGGGTGCGTCGACCGCGGCCGTCTCGGTCAACTCGATCCAGACACAGCTGAACAAGCTGATCAGCCAGATCACCAAACAACTGGGACAGCTGGCCGGGCCGCTGTACGCGCCGATTGCGGTCGAGAACAGCTTCCTGAGCTCCGGGAGCGGGCCGCTGTCGTTCGCGTGGAAATTCCTGTTCGGGACGAGCACGTTCCCCAGCAACCTCTTCGCGTTCCTCACGGCCTACTCGCCCTACGCGAGCTTCATCTACTACACCGAGGGTCTGCCGAACTTCAGCATCGGTATCGCTAACTTCCTGACCCAGACCGCCAAGACCACTGGGGCGCTCGGCGGCGCGGCGGCCAATGCCGCGGCCGCCATTCCGAAGACCGTGCCCGCTTTGGGCGGGGCGCTCGGCAGCGCCGCCGCCCACGTGGCGGGATCGCTGGGCACCGCGCCCTCGGTCGGGCGCCTGTCCGTACCCGTGGCCTGGAATGCCGCGCTGCCCGCGGCACACGCCGGTCCGACTGCGATTCCGGTCAGCAATATCCGGGAAGCACCTGACGCCGCACCGGGCAACTTGCTGGGCGGCATGCCGTTGGCCGGTACCGGCGGAGGCGGCCACGCCGGCAGCGGACCCCGCTACGGCTTCCGGCCCACCGTCATGTCCCGCCCACCGTCGGCCGGATAGTGTCCGGTTCGCCAAGTCTGCCAAACGCCCAGGCCATGCCGTTAATTCTCGGCAGGCTCGGCCGCGCGGCAACTGCGTCCCCGCGCTGCACTTTGGGGCGGCAAAACGGCCGTCGAACCGAAGCAGCCGCTGTTACTGTGTCGTTACCGGAAGCGACTCGGTCTTACCGTTCTGTGAACAAATGCGAACAGATGGGGGTATTCAAACCGCTTCGGGTGACCCAGTCATCTAGTCTTTGGCACAGAGTGGTCCTGGGGAATAACGAGGAGGAACCAATTATGTCGTTCGTAACCACACAGCCGGAAGCATTAGCGGCGGCGGCTGGAAACCTGCAGGGTATCGGCTCGACGATGAGCGCGCAGAACGCGGCCGCGGCGGCCCCGACAACCGGGGTGGTGCCCGCTGCCGCCGATGAGGTATCAGCGCTGACCGCGGCTCAATTCGCCGCGCACGCGCAGATGTATCAAGCGGTTAGCGCGCAGGCAGCGGCGATTCACGAGATGTTCGTGAACACGCTCGCCACGAGTTCCGGCTCGTACGCGGCAACAGAGGCGGCCAACGCTGCCGCCGCCGGCTGATCGGCGCTGGCAGCTAGCGCATATCAGCAGGCCAGGCCAGTCACACGGGGACTGGTTTGACCACACCGACCATCACGATCCATCGAAGAAATGCAACTGATTACCAACCAACTAAGGAGATAGGCAAAATGGCTACGCGTTTTATGACTGACCCGCACGCGATGCGTGCGATGGCTGGCCGGTTTGAGACTCACGCTCAGACGGTCGAGGACGAGGCTCGTCGCATGTGGGCGTCGTCGCAGAACATTTCGGGTGCTGGTTGGAGTGGCACCGCCCAGGCGACGTCTTACGACACCATGGGTCAGATGAACCAGGCGTTCCGCAACATCGTGAACATGCTCCACGGTGTGCGCGACGGCATGCTGCGCGACGCTGGCAACTACGAGCAGCAAGAGCAGGCTTCCCAGCAAATCCTCAGCAGCTAGCGCTAAAAGCCGCGGCTGCGTAACCTTTCATCAGTTAGGAGTTCATTACTATGACCATTAATTACAGCTTCGGCGATGTCGACACCCACGGTGCCACGATCCGTGCTCAGGCCGCATCGCTCGAGCAGGAGCACCAGGCCATCGTTCGCGACGTGCTGGCTGCTGGTGACTTCTGGGGCGGCGCCGGTTCGGTCGCTTGCCAGGAGTTCATCACTCAGCTGGGTCGCAACTTCCAGGTGATCTACGAGCAGGCCAACTCGCACGGCCAGAAGGTGCAGTCCGCCGGTAGCAACATGGCGAGCACCGACAGTGCCGTCGGGTCCAGCTGGGCCTAAATCCCGACTTCAGGACGCGGCAGCACGCCACCTGTCGGTGTGCTGTCGCGTTCTGCAGTGTTAGCCAAGTCGACCCCGAGGTAGTAATGGATCAACAGAGCACCCGCACCGACATAACCGTCAACGTCGACGGCTTCTGGATGCTTCAGGCACTCCTGGACATTCGGCATGTCGCTCCGGAGCTGCGGTGCCGACCATACGTATCTACCGACTCGAGCGATTGGCTGAACGAACACCCCGGTATGGCGGTCATGCGCGAGCAGGGCATCGTCGAAAACACCGGCGGTGTCAACGAAGTGAACGAACAGGTCGCCGCCCGCATGCGGGTGCTGGCTGCCCCCGATCTAGAGGTCGTCGCTTTGCTGTCGCGGGGCAAGTTGCTCTACGGCATCGTCGACGACGAGAACCAGCCGCCGGGCTCCCGCGATATCCCCGACAACGAGTTCCGGGTGGTCTTGGCCCGCCGCAACCAGCACTGGGTATCAGCGGTTCGCGTTGGCAACGACATCACCGTTGACGATGTCGCGATCGCAGACAGCGCCTCGATCGCTGCGCTGGTGATGGATGGCCTGGAATCGATTCACCACGCCGAGCCCGCAGCGATCAACGCGGTCAACGTGCCGATGGAAGACATGCTCGAGGCAACCAAATCGTGGCAGGAATCCGACTTCAACGTCTTCTCCGGCGGCGATCTACGGCGAATGGGCATCAGCGCGGCCACGGTGGCGGCGCTGGGTCAAGCACTATCCGATCCAGCGGCCGAGGTGGCGGTATACGCCCGCCAGTACCGGGACGACGCCAAGGGACCCAGCGCCTCCGTGCTCTCGCTCAAGGACGGCTCAGGCGGCCGAATCGCGCTCTACCAACAAGCGCGGACCGCCGGATCGGGCGAGGCCTGGCTGGCCATCTGCCCGGCGACCCCACAACTGGTACAGGTGGGTGTCAAAACGGTGCTCGACACACTGCCTTACGGCGAATGGAAATCCCACAGCAGAGTGTAGAGGCCGATTCGAAATGCCTAGTGTTACAACGTCTTTAAATAAGCTGTGCTTTAAAGATGCGAACGCGCCATACTGCTCTAGAATCAGCAGCAAATCTAAAAGAAATGCCACCACATCCAATAGTCGCGAGGCGAAACAGATGAACTCGGAATCAGTCGAGCTGCACCTTCCCAGGGGCTACGGCCCCTCGGCGGGTAGAGCGACGCAGGCCCCAGCGCAACTTGCGACGCGGGGTTACACATACACCAGGGAAGGGGGTGCAGGGCGATGACTGCAGTAGCTGACGCGCTCCAGGCAGACATTGAGGGTGTCTCGCAGCCACGGGCGGTTGTGATCGGCATTATGGCCGGTGATGGCGTACAGATCGGCGTCCTGCTGGACGCCAACGCCCCGGTTTCGGTGATGACCGAACCGCTGTTGAAAGTAGTCAACAGCCGGCTGCGCGAGCTGGGCGAGACCCAGCTGGAAGCGACGGGCCGCGGCAAGTGGGCGCTGTGCCTGGTTGACGGGTCGCCCCTGCGGGCCACCCAATCGCTGACCGAGCAGGACGTCTACGACGGCGACCGGCTGTGGATTCGGTACCTTCCAGACACCGAGCACCGTTCACAGGTCATCGAGCACATCTCCACCGCGGTTTCGCAGAACCTCAGCAAGCGGTTCTCCACCATCGACCCAATCGTTGCGCTGCAGGTCGGCGCCTCGATGGTGGCCGGCGGCGTGACTCTCGCGTCCGGGCTGCTCGGATGGTGGCGTCTGCACCACAACTCCTGGCTGACGACGATCTTCGCCACCGTGATCGGCGTGGCGGTGTTGGCCGTGTCGAACCTGCTGTTGATGCGGGCCAAGACGCAGCAGGAGCGCCTCGTTGCCGACACCTTGCTGATGAGCGGCCTCGTGCCGCTGGCGGTGGGTGCGGCTGGTGCGCCGCCCTGGCGGGGTGGGTTCCCCGCACGCGGTACTGGGCTTTGGAGTGCTCACCGTTGCCGCGCTGCTCGCCCTGCGTTTCACCGGGCGCCGGCTCGGTACCTACACCGCGATCATTACGGTCAGCTCGGTGGCCACGATTGCCTCGTTGGCCCGAATGGTGGCGATGACCAGCGCGGTAACGCTGTTCACGTCCGTGGTGCTGGCCTGCGTGCTGGCCTACCACGCCGCGCCGTCACTGTCTCGGCGGCTGGCCGGCATCCGGCTGCCGGTCTTCCCATCGGCCACCAGCCGCTGGGTCTTCGAGGCTCGCCCCGACCTGCCCACCACCGTGGTGCGCTCCGACGGTGGTGCGCCGGTCTTGGAAGGGCCGGCGTCGGTCCGCGACGTGCTTCTGCAAGCCGAGCGGGCCCGGTCGTTCTTGACTGGTCTGCTGGTGGGGCTGGGCGTGTTGATGGTGGTCTCGCTGACCGCGTTGTCCGATCCCCACACGGGGCAGCGCTGGTTGCCGCTCTTGCTCGCGTCCTTCAGCGCCGGCTTCCTGATGCTGCGGGGTCGTTCCTATGTGGACCGCTGGCAGTCGATCACTCTGGCCGGGACCGCCGTGATCATCATCGCTGCGGTGCTGGTGCGGTACGCGCTGGGCTTGGAGTCGACTCTCTCGATGGCGCTCTGCGCGGCGATCCTGGTTCTGCTGCCGGTGGCGGGTCTGACGGCCGCTGCGGTGGTACCGAACACCGTCTACAGCCCGCTGTTCCGCAAGTTGGTGGAATGGGTCGAATACCTCTGCCTGATGCCGATTTTCCCACTGGCATTGTGGTTGATGAATGTTTATGCAGCGATCCGATACCGCTAGTCACAAGATGTGGCGCGGTCGTGCTTCACGCGCGACCGTCGCCGCAATCTTGCTCGCTTCAGGTGCGTTAGCCGGCTTACCGCCGGCTTACGCAATTTCGCCACCTACGATTGATCCCGGGGCGGTGCCCCCTGATACGCCACCCGGGCCGGTGGCACCGATGAAGCAGAATTCCTACTGCACCGAGGTCGGGGTCATTCCCGGCACCGATTTCCGGTTGCAGCCGAAGTACATGGAAATGCTCGACATGGCTGGGGCGTGGCAATTCGGCCGAGGGGCCGGGGTGAAGGTCGCCGTGATCGACACCGGTGTTTCTCCGCACCCCAGGTTCCCGCACCTGATCCCCGGTGGCGACTACGTCATGGCCGGTGGCGACGGATTGTCGGACTGCGATGCGCACGGCACCATTGTGGCGTCGGTTATCGGCGCGGCAGCGGCTAATGGAGTCGCGCCGCCTCCGGTGGCACCGCGCAAGCCGGTCACCATTCCCACGACGGAGGCACCTCCGAAGGCGCCGCCTCCGCAGACCGTGACCTTGTCACCGCTGCCGCAGACGGTGATGGTGGTGCCCCAGTCACCGGCACCCGATCAGGGAGGGCCGGGACCGTTTGGCGCGCCGCCCGCACCGGCGGCCCCGGAGCCTGCTCCTGCGCCCTCACCCGCTCCTGCACCAGCTCCTGCACCATCTCCTGCGGCCCCTGCTCAGGCGCCTTTCGGAGCTCCGGGAGCGGCTAATCACGGCGATGGCACGGTGACGATACCCAGTTATGCGGGCGGCGGCCAGGTTGTCGCTGTCGACAGTCCGCACAGCCCGCGCCCGCTTGACCCGGCGCCAAAGCCGTCGCCGACGCCCCCACCACCACCACCGGCGCCACCGGCGCCCGCGCCGGTGGCCGCGTCGGCAGCGGATGCCTACAGCGGCATCGCCCCGGATGTCGATATCATCGCGATCCGCCAGTCCAGCCAGGCCTTCGGCCTCAAGGACGCGTACACCGGTGACGAGGACCCGCAGACGCAGGCAAAGATCGACAGCGTGCAAACCCTGGCGCGGGCGATCGTGCACGCCGCCAACATGGGTGCCCAGGTCATCAATATTTCGGACGTCACCTGCATGAGTGCGCGCAACATCATCGATCAGCGCTCGCTGGGTGCTGCGGTCCGTTATGCGGCAGTGGACAGGAACGTGGTCATCGTGGCCGCCGCGGGGGACAGCACCAAAAAGGACTGCAAACAGAACCCCAATTTCGATCCGCTGCAGCCCAACGATCCCCGTGACTGGAACGCCGTCAATACTGTGGTAACGCCGTCCTGGTTCAGCGACTTCGTCCTGACGGTCGGCGCGGTGGACACCAATGGTCAACCGCTGACCCAAACGAGTATCGCCGGACCTTGGGTGGGGATCTCGGCGCCGGCGACTGACATCATCGGCCTGTCGCCCCGGGACGACGGCCTGATCAACGCAATTGACGGCCCAGACAATTCGCTGCTGGTTCCTGCCGGCACCAGTTTTTCGACCGCGATCGTTTCGGGGGTCGCTGCGCTGGTACGCGCCAAGTACCCCCAACTGTCGGCGTACCAGATCATCAACCGGTTGACCCGCACGGCCCACGCACCCGCACGCGGCGTGGATAACCAGATTGGCTACGGGGTAGTCGACCCGGTGGCCGCACTGACGTGGGACGTACCTGAAGGTCCTGCAAAGCCGCCGACGCAGCTTTCTGCGCCGCTGAACATACCCAAGGCGCCTCCTCATCGGGATATGGTGCCCGTGTGGGTCGCCGCCGGTGGTTTGGTCGGGGCATTACTGATCGGCGGCGCGGTGTTCGGTACGGCGATGCTGCTGCGGCGATCGCGGCAGCAGCGATGAGAGCGGAGTAGCAATGAAAGCCCAACGTAGTTGGGGGTTGGCTTTGTCGTGGCCGCGGGTCACCGCGGTGTTTTTGATCGACATTTTGATCCTGGTGTTGGCCAGCCACTGCCCAGACTCCTGGCAAGGAGATCACCGGGTGGCTTGGTGGGTGGGCGTCGCGCTCACCGTCATTGTTGCGTTGCTATCGCTGGTGAGCTATCACGGCATCACGCTGACCTCGGCATTCGCCGCCTGGTTGTGGGATTGGTCAGCCGATCCGGGCACCACGTTGGCTTCAGGATGCACACCCGCGGTCGACCACAAGCGCCCATTCGGGCGCGACACGGTCGGGGTGCGCGAATATGAGGGCCAGCTGGTCTCGGTGATCGCGGTGGATAGCGGCGAGGACGACCCGTCCGGGCGCCACCGCCATCGGGCGACGGCGGGCACCTTGCTCGTGACGTCCGTTGCTGATGGGCTGCGCCAGTTCGACATTCACCTCGACGGTATCGACATCGTTTCGGTGAAGGTACGCCGCGGAGGCAATGCCGCCGAGTTGTCGAAACTCGATGATTGGGGCCCCGAAGAATGGGGGCTGGTCAGTGATCAACCCGCCGCCTACGTGCGTCGCACCTGGCTGGTGCTGCGGATGAACCCGCAGCGCAATGTCGCCGCCGTAGCGGCGCGCGATTCGCTGGCCTGCACCTTGGTGGCGGCCACCGAGCGGCTCGCCCAGGATCTCGATGGCCAGAGTTGCGTGGCGCGACCGTTGACCGCAGACGAGCTCGCCGAGGTTGACAGCGCCGTGCTGGCCGATCTGGAGCCGACCTGGAGCCGACCGGGATGGCGCCACCTCAAGCATTTCAACGGCTTTGCAACCAGCTTCGCGCTGACGCCGTCGGACATCACGTCCGAGACGATCGACGCGCTGTGGGTGCCGGAAACCGATGCCACTGTGGTGACGATTCGCCTCACCACGCAAGGCGGACGGCCCGAGGTGTCGGCCTGGGTGCGCTATCACACCGACGGTCCGCTGGCCAAGGAGGCGTCGGCGGGCCTCAACCGGCTCACCGGTCGCCAGTTGGCGGCGGTTCGCGCCAGCCTGCCGGCCCCGGCGAACCGTGCCCCCCTGGCCGTGCCCACCCGAGGCTTGCTCGACCAAGAAGAGCTGTTGTTGCATATGGGTCACGTTCAGGAGAGCTCAACGAGCGTGCCATCAAGGCAATGAGCCGACCGCAGTCAACCGCCGAAGACTCCCGCAATGCGATGGTCGCTGGTCTACTGGCATCGGGAATCTCGGTCAATGGGCTGCAGCCCAGCCACAACCCGCAAGTGGCAGCTCAAATGTTCAACACCGCGACAGCCCTCGATCCAGGCATGTGCGACGCTTGGCTGGCGCGAATACTGGCGGGTGAGCAGGGCATCGACGTGCTCGCCGGGGCGTGGGCGTCGGTCAGAACATTCGGCTGGGAGACCCGTCGCCTCGGGGTTACAGATTTGCAATTTCGTCCCGAAGTCTCCGACGGGCTGTTTCTGAAGCTCGCGGTCACCAGCGTGGAGTCGCTGGCTTGCGCGTATGCCGCCGTTCTGGCCGAGGCCAAACGCTACGAGGAAGCGGCGAAACTGCTCGACGGTATCGAGCCCCGCCATCCTTTCGACAGCGAGCTGATCAGTTACGTGCGCGGCGTGCTGTACTTCCGCACCGGACGGTGGCCGGACGTATTGAACCAGTTTCCTGAGGGAGCGACCTGGCGTCAGCCGGAGCTCAGGGCGGCGGGCGCCGCGATGGCGACCACAGCCCTCGCCTCGCTGGGAGTCTTCGAGGAGGCATTCCGGCGCGGCCAGGACGCTGTCGAAGGGGACCGGGTGCCGGGTGCGGCGAATATCGCTTTATATACCCAGGGCATGTGTTTGCGGCATGTGGGGCGCGAGGACGAGGCGCTGGAGTTGTTGCGCCGGGTGTATTCGCGGGATCCGAAGTTCACCCCCGCCCGAGAAGCGTTGGACAACCCCAATTTTCGGCTGATACTGACCGACCCGGAAACGATCGAGGCCCGCACTGATCCGTGGGATGCGGACACCGCACCGACCCGCGCCCAAACAGAGGCCGCCCGCCACTTCGAAGAGGCGGCAAAGTACCTCGCCGAGGGTGACGCCGAGCTCAACGCGATGTTGGGCATGGAACGAGCAAAACGCGAAATCAAACTCATCAAGTCCACGACAAAGGTGAATCTGGCGCGCGCCAAGATGGGGCTGCCGGTGCCGGTGACGTCGCGTCACATGTTGTTGCTGGGTCCGCCGGGCACGGGTAAGACTTCGGTAGCGCGCGCCTTCTCCAAGCAACTCTGTGGTTTGACCGTGCTACGCAAGCCGCTGGTGGTGGAGACGAGCCGGACAAAGCTGTTGGGCCGGTACATGGCCGATGCGGAGAAGAACACCGAGGAGATGCTCGAAGGCGCGCTGGGCGGGGCGGTGTTCTTCGACGAGATGCACACGCTGCACGAGCACGGCTACCAGCAAGGCGACCCTTACGGTAACGCGATCATCAACACCCTCCTGCTGTACATGGAGAATCATCGTGACGAGCTCGTGGTGTTTGGCGCGGGCTACGCCAAGGCGATGGAGAAGATGCTCGAGGTGAATCAGGGTCTGCGGCGGCGGTTTTCGACCGTGATCGAGTTCTACAGTTACACCCCGGACGAGCTGGTCGCGCTGACCCGCATGATGGCCCGGGAGAACGAAGACGTCATCACCGACGAAGAAGCCCAAGTGCTGTTGCCGTCGTACACCAAGTTCTATCTCGACGAGTCCTTCTCCGAAGAGGGCGATCTCATCCGCGGTATCGACATGCTTGGTAATGCCGGCTTCGTCCGTAACGTCGTTGAAAAGGCACGCGACCACCGCAGCTTCCGCCTCGACGACGAAGACTTGGACGCCGTGCTGGCCAGCGAACTCAACGATTTCAGCTCAGACCAACTGATGCGGTTCAAGCAGTTGACCCGTGAAGACCTGGCCGAAGGCCTCGGTGCGGCGGTAGCCGAAAAGAAGACGACTTAGGTTCCGTTGCGGAGTGGCACCACACACTGCTGACGAGGTGAGGTTCCCGCAGGAAGATAGGTATTCGACCGGAGTGTCATCCAATTCCCTGAGCTAAGACCGGCTTGACTGTTATGAGTTGAATCAACTCAGGTTCCGACTCCATTTCAGCCGATACGCTGGTTTGGTTCCGGGAGCTCCGACAACAGGGGTGCCGCGCTCGGCAAACACCGCCGGGCAACCTCATCCCATCTGTGCGATCGCGAGCCAATCCGCGTACGCGCACCATGGCGGGAGGTGATGCGCACTAGTCCAATGGACTGTGACTGCACGAAATCAATGACCGTTTCTTCCGATCCGGTCGCGGTGCTTTCTCGACGATGCACGTGCGGTGAGCTGCATTCTCACACCGCCGTTGCGGCCGAGTCCCGTTGCCGGGTTGGGCTATCTCATTAGGAGGAGTCCGATGTTGTTCGTTGTGACACAACAAGAATCGTTTGCCGCATCGGCTGACGAGTTACACCCAGTTGGCACTGAGGCTGTCAACTCGATCGGCGTCTGCAGCAGGGGGTGTTGACGATGGATTTCGGGGCTTTTCCACCGGAAATCAACTCTGCGCGAATCTATCTCGGGCCGGGATCGGCGCCGATGTTGGCCGCAGCGGCGGCCTGGGATGGGGTGGCCGACGAATTGCGGTCGACGGCATCGACCTACCAATCAGTGATCTCGCTGCTGACCGACGAAGGCTGGCTGGGGCCGACATCCGCTTCGATGGCGGCCGCGGTCGCTCCCTATGTGACATGGATCAGCGTCACGGGGGCACAGGCCGAGCAGACGGCCACCAACGCGGTCGCGGCGGCGAGCGCCTTCGAGGCCGCCTTTGCCATGACGGTGCCACCCGCCGAGGTCGCAGCCAACCGTGCTCAGCTGACGGCGCTGGTTTCGAGTAATTTCATTGGTCAAAACACGCCCGCTATTGCGGCCACCGAGGCGCAGTACGGCGAGATGTGGGCGCAGGATGCGGCGGCGATGTACGGCTATGCGGCCAGTTCGGCCAGTGCGGCAGTGCTGAAACCGTTCAGCCAGCCGGCGCAGGTCACCAGCCTGACGGCACAAGCCAACCAAGCGGCGGCCGTCCTGCAAAGCACCAGCACGACAGCGGCTTCGGCGACCCAGGCAACTCTGGCTCAGGTGACTACCGCGCTTCCGGCGGCTCTGCAATCGCTCGCGTCGCCATTGACCGCCCTGCAAGCGAGCGCCCTTTGGCCCTTCTTGGATTCCAACTTCGTCAACGGGTTCGTCTCGGCCGGGTATACCAGCCCAGCACTCCTTCAACAGACCGTCACGGCGTCGATGGCGGACCTCAATGCGGTGGCAATCGGCTCACAGCCGCAAGCCACGCCGTCATTACCGCCGATGGGATCAGGCTCCGGCAACGAGGGGTGGGCCCCCTTGGGGAACCCGGTGGTGCCAAACACCTCCGCACTCGCGCCGTTGGGCTCATTTGGTGGCTCGGGCGTGACGGCGGGCGGAGTGTCAGCGGGGATGGCCCGAGGGGCGCTGGTCGGACAGCTATCGGTGCCGCAGAGCTGGACGGCGGTGACTCAGGTTGCCAACCACGCAGGCACGGCCCTCCCCGGAGGCGGCTGGACCGGGACTGCATTACCGGAGGCCTCGTCGGGGGTACCTGGCATGCCCGGGATTCCCGCTGTCAGCACGGCCGCCCATCACTTCGGTAGTGGACCGCGATATGGGTTCCGCCCAACGGTGATGGCGCGGCCACCGGCCGCCGGATAACCGGGAGGGACCACTGCAACTGCGTCGCAAGTGAGTTGACGCGCATCGCACTTCGGGCTTCTACATGCCAGGCAATTTCCGTGGCACTGTGGCCGGCCCGCTGGGCGGATCGAGAAAGCGGCAGCTCCGCGTCCGCGGGGTTGGGGCGGTCCTCGATCGTCGGCACCCTGGCGGTACCGCAAGCCGGACTGCCACCACAGCACTGCACAACCCACTGTCCGCAACCGTGGGAGGCACACCGATGGTCGCCCCTCCACCAGCGAGCACAGCAGGGATGCCCCGAGTCTCGTTGGGGGGCAATGTGAATCGGGCCTACGGACGAGCCGTACCCAGTACGGCTTCCGCCCTACTTTCGTCGCCGGGCCCCCGGCCGCCGGATAACGTTCGTCCGGGCTGCGGCCCAGCAATTGGTCGGGCCCGCGGCCCGTTTCGGCTCACAGGAAATTCCCAGGAGTTGGCAAGCCTTGTGGCATCTACCCATGTTTACTGTAGGTGAACTCAAGGGGGTAACGGCATGACCATTAACCATCAATTCAGTAACGTCGCCCCCCGACTGCCACGATTCAGCACCGACAGAGCTGTCGGCTCCGTATGGGGCTGGGTGGGCGATGGCATCCCGGACCAGCGTCCACGTCGGCCTTCGAGCGGACGCCCGGCACGAACGCACACGAGCCAATTTGTCCTTGAACCGGTGCTACTTCGGAAATCAGCGTCGCGCTGATGCGGCATACCCGAGAACTTCATTCAATCCTGCATCGACAACGGCTCAGAGGAGGTTTCTGCGTTCGCGATTGATAACGCTGCACATTACCAATAATCGTATCGCGATCGCCGCCGAAGTCGGTCGACGAATACTTCAGAGGCAATCAATTGCACATGAATATATGAATTTATTCACTTTGCTGCTGGTTATCGGATTCGATTGATGAGCAGTTGTTTTATTGTTGCCAGCCAATAACTGGCGATTTTATAATCCCCACGCCATATGAAGCATCTACGACATCTCCCATTTACATTATTATTACCTGTTTGGAACGGGCTATCGCTACGTTCTGATCACGATGATTGCTATGTTTGCGCAAGTCCAGGGCAATGAGATCTGCCAACCCTGCGACCGGCCAGCGCGGTTCAGTTCCACATCAAACAAGTCAAATAAGCGAATCTGACGGTAAGGGACAGTCAGCCGGCCATCGGCAGGGCGGCGACTCGACGGAACCACAAGGTTCTCAACTGCATCGTTATCAGAGGTCATTAGAGGGAGGAAACCCATGTCTTTTGTAACCACTCAGCCCGAGGCGCTGGCATCGGCGGCGAGCAACTTGGCGGGAATCGGCTCTGCGATGAGTGCCGGGAGCGCGGCCGCGGCAAGCCCGACAACTGGAGTGGTTCCGGCTGCGGCGGACGAGGTTTCGGCGCTGACGGCCGCTCAGTTCGCCGCGCACGCGCAGATGTACCAGGCGGTAGCGGCGCAAGCCGCGGCGATTCATGAACAGTTCGTCTCCACCTTGGGAGTCAGTTCAGCGTCCTACGCGGCCACTGAGGCCGCCAACGCCGCCGCCGCGGGCTAGAGACCGGAGAGATATAGATGTTGGATTTCGGGGCGCTACCGCCGGAGGTCAACTCCGGGCGGATGTATGTGGGCGCGGGGTCGGGACCGATGTTGGCAGCTGCGGCGGCGTGGGATTCATTGGCTGCGGACTTGCAGGCCGCGTCGGCTTCGTACGGGTCGACGATCCAGACCCTGACCGTCGGGCCGTGGACGGGTCCGTCCTCGATGGCGATGGCGGCGGCAGCGACGCCGTATGTGGCGTGGATCAACGCTACCGGGGCGCAGGCGGAGCTGGCGGCCAGCCAGGCCAAGGTCGCCGCGGGCGCCTACGAAACGGCGTTTGCGGCAATGGTGCCGCCGCCGGTGATCGCGGCCAATCGCGCTCTGCTTGCGGCTTTGATTGCCACCAACATCTTTGGGCCAAAACACCCCGGCGATAGCGGCCGCCGAAACCCACTACGCGGAAATGTGGGCACAGGATGCGGCCGGGATGTATGCCTACGCCGGCTCGTCGTCAACCGCGTCGCAGCTGACGTCGTTTGTCGAGCCGCCACAGACGACGAACGCGCGCGGCGGTCGTTCAACCGGCGGCCGCCACCGCCAGCCCGAGTGTCTCTGGCGCCATCAACCAGCTGGTCGCGCTGATCGAGTCGATCCCGACGTGGTTGCATACTCTGGCAACGAACATCACCTCATTGCCGACGGAAGCCTCGTCATTTTTCGAGGGTCTTGCCATCCCGAATGTGCTCACCATTCCACCGGTGCCACCGGCGCTCACGACCGACCTGACGAACTTGAACACGTTCTTCTCGGCTATCGCCTCGCAGTCCTACTCTCTGCAGGGGTTGGCCTCGATACCTGGTGGCCCGTTCCTGTCTTTCGGACAGACCTACGCCTATGCCCAAAACGGGCAGGCCCTCGCCGCTTTCGGCGCTCCCGCAAAGGCGGCCGCTGGGGCGTTGGCGCCGTTGATGGGTGGGGCGCCAGCGCATCTGAGCTCTGCGATTGGCGGGGCGCCTGTTTCGGGGTCCATGGGTAGAGCGGCTTGGTTGGCAGCATGTCGGTGCCACAAGGCTGGACCGAAGCGGCGCCAGGGATCAAGACCCTGGCCTCGGTGCTACCGATGAACATGGCGGCCGCCCCGGCGGCCTCCATGGCTGGCGAGGGTGGGGTCTTCAGCCAGATGGCCCTGTCGAGCCTGGCCGGACGGGCCATGACCGCTGGCTCGTTCAGCTCCGCCAGCAGTGGCGCGGCGACGTCATTCGGCGGTCTCGTCGCCGAAGCCGACCCCGCCGCCGCCACGATCATCGTGATACCGGCCCTCGACGAATGAAAGCGCTGACGGCAATGAACCCGATGATGAGAGGGGTATAGACATGTTTTATGCAGCGTTTCCGCCGGAGTTCAACTCGGGCCGGATGTACACGGGTCCCGGATCGGGGTCGATGCGGGCCGCCGCCGCGGCTTGGGACGGGCTGGCCGCCGAGTTGCAATCCACGGTTTCCGCTTATTCGTCGGTGATCTCCACGTTGACCAGTGGCGACTGGGTCGGTCCGTCCTCGCTGGCAATGGCCGCGGCTGTCACGCCCTATCTGAGCTGGATGCAGGCCACCGTCGCGCAAGCCACCGAAGCCGCGACCCAGGCCACTGCCGCGGCAACCGCCTACGAAACAGCCTTCGCGGCGCACGTGCCGCCGACCGAGGTTGCGGCCAACCGCAGCCAACTGGCGTCGCTGGTGGCGACCAACATGTTCGGGCAGAACACCCCGGCGATCGCGGCCACCGAGATCCAGTACGCCGAGATGTGGGCCCAAGACGCCCTGGCGATGGAGGGCTACACCGGCTCGGCGGCGGCCGCCACCAACGTCACGCCGTTCACCCCCGCGCCGCCGATCACCAACGGGGCCGGACTCGCCGCACAAGCCGCAGCGGTAGGACAAGCCGCCGGCACCTCGGCGGGCAGTGCACAGTCGGTTCTGACCGAGGCCACCACCTTCCTCAACCAAGTGACGAAAACGCTCGCGAACCTCGGCACCAGCATCAACGACACCGGCAACGATCTGCTGGACTCGCTCTTCGGGGCAGGATCGGCGGCTTTGTATACCGACGTTTACAACGTGATCAAGGTGCCGCTGAGCTTCACCACGGGATACAACGACATCGGCCTGCTGATCAACTTCCCCGTTTCGCAGTTCCTCAAGTTCGCCCCGAAGCCGTCGGCTCTTGGTGCGCTCCCCAAGGACGCGCTGGGCGCCGGGCTTGTACCGCACTGGGGCCGGGGCACGCTGTTCAATGCCGTACAGGGCGGCATGGGAAATGCCGGCACGTTGGTCGACAAGTTGTCGATTCCGCCGAGCTGGGCCGTCAACACCCCAGCCGTCCGAATGGTCGCCTCCGCTTTGTCGGCCCCTGGCGTAGAAGCCGTGCCGGCGGCTGCGCTCGGCGAGGGAAGCCTGTTCAGTTCGATGTCCACGGCGGGAATGCTCGGTGCCGCCATGGGCTCCGGAGGACCCACTGTTGTGGCCCGTGCCGGCGTCCGGGGCCGGATCAAGCCGATCAAAGACCTCAAGGACGCCCACTCGCCGGAAAGAATGCAGCGCCTGGTCGCCCAGATCTCGGAGAAGCCCGAAAGCGTGCAGCACCACACCGTCGATCAGGAGGGGCTGGACAGTCTGCTCGAGCAGCTCGCCAAAAAGCCGGGTATCCACGCGGTGCACCTGTCCAAAGGCGACAAAGCCAAAGTTGTGCCGTCGGAGGCGTAGTCGGGATAGTGGAGGTCAACCGAACGCGTGGGCATCGAAGAAAGGTGAGTTATGAAACGGCTACTTGCGCTAGTCGGCGTTTGTGCCATGTTCGGCCTCTGCGCGCCGGCGTACGCCGACCCGGACGACCTCAGCGGTGACGACGCGGGGTTCCTCTCTGCGCTGCGGCAAGTCGGCATCGACTACTCTGACCCAGCTCATGCCATCATGTCCGCGAAAGCGGTGTGCACATGCTTGAGTGGCGGCGAGTCGGGCTTGGAGTTAGTCCACGACGTGAAATCTCACAACCCCGGCATGGACATGGAGGTCGCATCCAATTTCGCCATGATCTCGGCGAAATTCTACTGCCCCCAACACCTCTCCAAGGCCTGAGGGCGCGGCGGCGACCCGATTTGCGCATGTGACGCCGGGATGGCCAATGGGCAAGGCGGCGATTTACGGGATATGGCTTCAATGCAACGGGTTTGACCGCGTTCCACCTGCTGTTCATCTGGTTCTGGTTAGCTCCCGCCGGGCACTTAGCTTCGGGTCAGAGGGGGTACAGCTATGCAGACACTGAGTGTTGCCGAGTTCGCCCTCCGGCTCGCCGTTGGGGTGGGCTGCGGCGCGCTCATCGGACTCGAGCGGCAATGGCGGGCACGCACGGCCGGGCTGCGTACAAACGCGCTGGTGGCCGCCGGTGCGACCCTGTTCGTTCTTTACTCCGTGGCCACCGAGGACAGCAGCGCGACCAGGGTCGCCTCCTACGTGGTGTCCGGGATCGGGTTCCTCGGCGGGGGCGTGATCCTGCGTGAGGGGTTCAACGTTCGGGGCCTCAATACCGCTGCCACGCTTTGGTGCTCGGCGGCCGTCGGTGTGCTGGCCGCCTCGGGTCACCTGGCGTTCACCCTGATCGCCACCGGTACCGTCGTCGGCATCCACCTGCTCGGACGGCCGCTAGGCCGACTGATCGACCATGATCACCTCAGCGAAGACGACGAAGGCCTGCAGCCGTACCTGGTGCAGGTGGTGTGTCGGCCCAAAGCAGATAAATTCGTACGTGCCCAGATCGTGCAGTACACCAGCAACAACGACATCACGCTGCGGGGCATTCGGGCGGGACAGACCGATGACGCCGTCACGGTAACTGCGCACCTCCTGATGGATGGCCATACACCGGCAAAGCTTGAGCAGCTGGTGGCCGAACTCTCCGTGCAGCCGGGAATTCAGGCGGTGCAGTGGAACGCCGGAGATCAAGTCCAAATTGACTGACCCCGCCGGGTCAGGGGCGTGCCTGCAGATCTGGTGCGGCCGCAGCCAGCAATTCAGCGCGGCTTCGAGTCAGTGGGGGATAGATCCGCTCGGTGTTGATGGTCTGCTTGGTCGCCTTGGCCGCCGCGCCGCGTGCCACAACCACCCGATCCCACCCTTCGGTATAGACGGCACCGGCCGGACCCAAGTCGAGAACGGTTACATACCAAGGGATCCGAAGTCTTAGCATCGGCGCGTCAACTAGGTCGCTGATCACGTTGTAGCCGGCGTAGCGGCCCATCGGGCGCCCGTGTTGACACGACATGACGGACAGATGCTGGTCATCCATGCGGGCAGCGGCCACGTCACCTGCCGCGAACACTGCGGGCACCCCGAGTACCCGTAGATAGTCATCCACCGGTACCCGGCCCAGTCGGTCGCGCGACACGGGGAGTTGTCGGGTCAGCGAGCTGGCCCGCATCCCGGCGCACCACACCACGGTGCCGGCCGCCAGTTGCTCGCCCGATGACAAAGACACGCGCCGGTTGCTGACATCAGTGACGCTTACTCCGGTCCTGGTCTCGATGCCGTTGTCTGACAGCGCCCGTTCAATCACCGGACGCGCTGAGGTCCCCATAGTGGAACCCACAACGTGATTGTGATCGACGAGGACCACCCGGGGCGGGCCACCGGTTCCGGCGAACAGCGTTCGCAGCCGGCCCGGCAGCTCGCAGGCCGCCTCGATCCCGGTCAGCCCAGCACCGACAACGACGACCGTGGCGGCCGCTTGATCCGGCGGATCCTCGGCCAACGCTTGTAGGTGGCGTTGGAGCGCAACGGCCCCGTCATAGGTGTCGACATCAAAAGCAGTGCTCGATGCCCGTTATGGCGGGTTTGACCACCTCGCTGCCCGGCGCCACCACGAGTCGGTCGTAGCCGTGTGTATCGCCTTGGGCGGTGGTGACCGTGCCGGAGTCGGCGTCGATTGCGGTCACCTCCGCGGCGACATGGGCGACGCCGGCGGGTTCGAGGACGTCGGCCAGCGGAATGCGGCACTCGCTCAGGTCGGCCTCGTAGTTGCGGACCCGGATATCGTGAAATGGCTTCGGGCTCATCACAGTGATGTCGACCGTTCCCGCAGGGAGCCCGAGCTCGTCGAGTCGCCGGGCGGCTCCGAGCGCTGCCCACAGCCCAGCGAACCCGGAGCCGATCACCAGTACACCGCTCACCGGCTCAACGCCCCGACGATCTCGTCATCAGCCACAGTGTGAACGAGCGTGGCCGCCATCGTCTACATGAGTGCATCGCGGGTCGTAATCTGTCGGAGTGGGCGCTCTCACTGGTTTCTTTTCCGTACTGCCTCCGCAGATGCGGGACCCGGTGCTGTTCGCTATTCCATTCTTCTTGCTGTTGTTGATTCTCGAGTGGACCGCGGCCCGCAAGCTGGAACGCATCGAGGCGGCCCAAGATGCCGAGGCGTCGCGGCCTGGCTCCGGCGCCTACCTGACCCGCGACTCTTGGGCAAGCATCTCGATGGGGCTGGTTTCGGTGGCCACCACCGCCGGCTGGAAGACGCTGGCCCTACTCGGTTACGCGGCGATCTATGCCTATGTGGCGCCTTGGCACCTCTCGGCAGCCCACTGGTACACCTGGGCAATCGCGCTCCTCGGCGTCGATCTGCTGTACTACGTCTACCACCGCATCGCGCACCGAATCCGGCTGATCTGGGCCACTCATCAGGCCCATCACTCCAGCGAGTACTACAATTTCGCCACCGCGCTGCGGCAGAAGTGGAACAACAGCGGCGAGATCTTGATGTGGATCCCGTTGCCGCTGTTGGGGATTCCCCCCTGGATGGTGTTCTTCAGCTTTTCGCTGAACTTGATCTACCAGTTCTGGGTGCACACCGAGCGGATCGACAAGTTGCCGCGTCCAATCGAATTCGTCTTCAACACACCGTCACACCATCGCGTGCACCACGGGATGGACAAGGTGTATCTGGACAAGAACTATGGCGGCATCCTGATCATCTGGGACCGGCTCTTCGGCAGCTTCCAGCCAGAGCTGTTCCGCCCGCACTACGGACTCACCAAGCAGGTCGACACGTTCAATATCTGGAAGCTGCAGACCCGGGAATACGTCGCGATTGCCAGGGACTGGCGATCTGCCAGCCGGCTGCGCGACCGACTCGGCTACGTTTTCGGGCCCCCAGGGCTGGACGCCGCGGTCATCTGACCAAGTCAGTGGCGTATCTCCGCTCACGACTTCTCCGTAACGTTCGCGCCGGCCAGCGCGAATAGTTTTATGTCGAAGCGATAACGACGTAATCTCGATATGTGGTCGGTGTGTGCGCCGGCCTTGACGGAACGGAGCCCGTCCATGGTGCACCGCCTGGCGCTGCGCGCATTGTCCGCATCGGTAGTAGTGCTGGCAGTTTCCGCCGGCGTGCCCGGTGTCACGGCCCGAGCGGAGCCGCTATTGGCGTACCCGGGCATGGAAATCCTGCAAGAGAACCGTCTGTGCACCTTGGGCTATGTCGATCCGGTCCAGAAAATCGCGTACACGGCGGGGCACTGCCGCAGCGGGACAGCACCCGTGACCGACAAGAACCGCCGCGTCATCGGCCATCTCGCGGCGTTCCGGGATAACACACCCAGCGGTACAACGGTGGCAACCGACCAAGTGATCACCGACTATGAAGCGATTGTGCTGGCCGACGGCGTCACCTCGAACAACATCTTGCCAGGCGGCCGTCCGCTGGAATTCAACCCGAAGGCGGTAATCCAGCCCGGCCAGGCGATCTGCCATTTCGGTGTGACCACAGGGGAGACCTGCGGAACGGTCGAAAGTGTCAATAACGACTGGTTCACCATGTCCCACGGCGTCCTGAGCCAGAAAGGCGATTCAGGCGGACCGGTGTACTTGGCGCCCGCCGAGGGACCGGGGCAGATTGTCGGGATCTTCAACAGCGTGTGGGGCGATTTCCCCGCCGCGGTGTCCTGGCGGTCCGCATCCGACGAAGCCCGCCAGGATATGGCCGGCGCAGCTTCGCCGACTAACCCCGCCTAACCCCGGCTTTAAGGCGGCTATTGCAGGATCAGTTCAGGGCCTGCGAGAGCGCGAACACCGGGATCAACGGCGCAGCAGCACGCAATTGCTCATCGCTGGACTCCGGCGTCAACCCGGCGACATAACCCTTGACCTGCCAGTACCACCTGGCCAAATAACGCTGCAGCAATTCGGGTTTGGCCGCATCGTCGACTTCGCTGATCCGAATGCGCTCGTTGCGCCAGCGCGGACCCATCTCGACGACGCCGGCCGCTCTGACATTGCGCGCCCACTGGGTGTCGCCACGGGGCGAGACGAGGTAGTCCATACCGTCGACAGTGCAGCAGGTTGACCACCACCACCCGAAGCTTTCCGGTCTTGCGGCCACGGACGCGCAGCGCCCGAGTGCCGCCGATGCTGATTCCCATCTCCGCGAGCCAGCGCATCGGCGCGTTGGCGGCTCGGGCTATCCGGTTCGGTTCGTCGTATCGAGTTGGCATCATGCAGTCCTCTCGGCTGAATCATTCGGGTCCATGCTGAGAGCGGTGCTCTCGTTATTGATTACGGTGTCATAACCCCGACCAAAAAACAAGAGCGGTGATCTCGGATGTGTCAGACTGGCCACGTGGGGAAACGCCAGGACTCCCGGGAGCAGCTCGAGGAGAAAATCGTCGACCTCGGTCGCCGCCAGCTGATCGATCACGGTGCCGCCGGCCTGTCCCTGCGTGCGATTGCCCGCGACCTGGGCATGGTGTCCTCTGCCGTCTACCGGTACGTTGCCAGCCGCGATGAACTGCTGACATTGCTGCTCGTCGACGCCTATGCCGACCTGGCCGACACCGTGGACCGGGCCCGCGACTCCGAGGCCGAACTGTGGAGTGACGACGTCGTCGCCATCGCGCACGCGGTGCGACGCTGGGCCGTTGCCCACCCGGCCCGCTGGGCGCTGATTTACGGCAGCCCCGTTCCCGGCTACCACGCGCCGGCGGAGCGCACCGTCGGGGTCGGCACCCGCGTGGTCGGTGCGTTCTTGGACGCGGTTGCCGCTGGGATTGCCACCGGCGATATCAGATTGACCAATGGTGCTGTTGCACAGCCAATGTCGTCAGACTTCGAACGGATTCGCCAGGAGTTCGGCTTTCCCGGCGACGATCAAGTCGTCGCAAAGTGTTTCTTGCTGTGGGCCGGAGTGGTGGGCGCAGTCAGCCTGGAGGTCTTCGGGCAGTACGGCGCGGATACCCTGACCGATCCCGAGGCGGTGTTCGACGGTCAGCTACAACTGCTGGTTGGCGTGCTCGGCCGAGATTGACGACTTGCTTGAGGAGCCGAATTAGAACACGTTCATCCTGCTTCTCCTGCTCCGCTGCGGCTGATCGCGGCAAATCTTTCTCGGGTCCGTTCAGTCCCTTTCTGCTACTTGGCCGGCTGGGCTATCCTGCGAGGCGATGAACCTTCCCGTTCAATCGCCGACACAGATCGCATGGGTCACTCAGGATCTTGACGCCACGGAAACAACCCTCACCGGCTTGTTAGGCGCCCGGAAGTGGGTGCGGATTCCGGACGTGCACTTTGCTCCGGACAGTTGCAGCTACCTCGGCAAGCCTGCCGATTTCGTTGCGAGCATTTCGCTTAGCTATCTCGGCGACATGCAGTTGGAGCTCATCTCGCCGGTTCGTGGAGAGAACATCTATAGTGACTTTCTGCGCGACCGGGGGCCTGGTCTGCACCACGTCTGCATGGAGGCCGAAACCCTTGAGGGATTCGATGCCGCCTTGGCCGACGCCGCAGACCACCGGGCCACGGTTGTTCAGCGGGGAGTGATGCCCGGCGGAATTCACTTCGCCTACCTGTCTGCGCCAGAGGCCGGAGTGCCATACGTCGAGATCGCCTATGTCTCGCCGGACATGAAGGCCTTTTACGACTACATCAAGAAGGAGCAGGGGTGAGCGCCGAAATTCCAGCGACGGTCAGCAAGGACGAGGTCGCGGCCTGGTCGGATGACGTCGACGTCGTGGTGATCGGTTTCGGCATCGGCGGGGGGTGTGCGGCCGTAAGCGCGGCCGCCGCCGGCGCGCGGGTGCTGGTACTTGAGCGCGGGGGAGTCGCTGGTGGCACCAGTTCGCTTGCCGGAGGGCATTTCTACCTCGGCGGCGGGACCGCGGTTCAACAGGCGACCGGACACAGCGACTCCGCGGAGGAGATGTACAAGTACCTGGTCGCGGTGTCGCGGCACCCCGACCACGAAAAGATCCGGGTGTACAGCGACGGCAGTGTCGAGCATTTCAATTGGCTGGAAGACCTGGGTTTCCAATTTGAGCGCAGCTACGTCCCCGGCAAAGTGGTGGTCCCTGCGGGCACCGAGGGCCTGAGCTACACCGGCAACGAAAAGGTGTGGCCGTTCTGCGAGCAGGCCATACCGGCGCCGCGCGGGCACTCCGTCCCGGTGCCGGGCGAGCTGGGCGGCGCCGCTATGGTCATCGACTTGCTGGTCAAGCGCGCCGACCAAGTGGGAGTTCAAATTCGCTACGAGACCGGCGCGACCGCGCTCGTCCTGGACGACGACGGTGCGGTGGTCGGTGTCACCTGGAAGCACTTCACCGAAACCGGCGCGGTCAAGGCGAAAGCGGTCATCATCGCGGCCGGCGGCTTCGTGATGAACCCGGACATGGTCGCCGAACACACTCCGGCGCTTGGCCAACCGCGGCGCAGTAAACACCATGGATTGGTGGCGCCCTACATCCTGGGCAACCCCAACGACGACGGACTGGGCATCCGGCTGGGTATCTCGGCGGGAGGTGTCACCGAAAACATGAACGAGATGTTCATCACCGCCGCGGCTTATCCGCCAGAAATTCTGCTGACCGGTGTGATCGTCAACAAGGAGGGGAAGCGCTTCGTCGCCGAGGACTCCTATCACTCGCGCACCTCGGCGTTCGTGCTGGAGCAGCCCGACCAAACCGCTTACCTGATCGTCGACGAAGCACACACCGAGATGCCCGCGATGCCATTGATCAAGTTCCTCGATGGCTACGAGACCATCGCCGAAGCCGAGGATGCGCTGGAGATCCCCGACGGGCAACCTGGCGGCAACGCTGGAACGCTACAACGACTTCGCGGCCAAGGGCGAGGATCCGGACTTCCACAAGCAGCCGGAATATCTTGCGCCACAAAACAACGGACCGTGGGCGGTATTCGATCTGTCGCTCGGGCGGGCCATGTACTCGGGATTCACCATGGGCGGCCTGACAGTCACTGTCGACGGCGAGGTCCAACGCGCCGACGGCAGCGTCGTCCCGGGGCTCTATGCAGCGGGAGCGTGCGCGTCCAACATCGCCCAGGACGGAAAGGGATACGCCAGCGGCACGCAGCTCGGTGAGGGCTCGTTCTTCGGGCGCCGCGCCGGAGCACGCGCGGCAGCGCGGGCGTAGGCGCTTCGGGCGTCCAACGTCGAGTTGTTGTGCGAATTCGCGATATCTCAGCCCAATAACTCGACGTTCGGCGCGGGTGGCCTTAGACCTCCGCGGGCTCCTGCTCGTGTTCGACCCGACTCAGCCGCCAAGGGCCGCCGCCGAGCAACTCGAGTTGTTGTTCGTGATGCTGCTCTACCGCGCGGCGATGGCTGACGCTGACCACCACGCAGTCCGGCAACTCGCTGCGCAGCAATTGATACAGCGCGAATTCCAGCCCTTCATCCAACGCCGAGGTGGCTTCGTCGAGAAATACCGCCTTCGGTTTGGTGAGTAACACACGGGCGAAGGCGATGCGTTGTTGCTCACCCGGGGACAACACCTTGGCCCAATCGCGCTCCTCGTCCAGCCGATCGCCCAACGGGGCCAGCGCCACCTTTGTGAGCGTCTCGCGCAGCGTTTCCTCCGCGACCTGGTCCGGTGAATTCGGGTAGCAGACCACGCCGCGCAGAGCGCCCAGTGGCACATACGGCAACTGCGACAGGAACATCGTCGCGTTCTCACCCTCCGGACGGAGCAAGGTTCCCGAGGCGTAAGGCCACAACTCGGCCAGGCTGCGCAGCAACGTGGTCTTACCGGAGCCCGAGCGCCCGGTGATCACGAGCGTGGCGCCGGTAGCCAGCTCGACATCCAGCGAATCGATCAACTGGTCACCCGCCGGCGTACGCACCTCGATGTTGGCGAACTCGACGGCAGCGTCTTCACTCGCCTTGACCAGCACAGTCGGCAGCGCACGGCCGCGCGCGTTCGCGTCGACCAGCCCGTGCAGCCGGATGATCGCCGCGCGGAACGCCGCGAACGCGTCGTAGTTGTTGCGAAAGAAGGACAGCGAGTCATTGATGTTGCCGAACGCGGTTGCCGTCTGGGTGACATCGCCGAAGTCGATCTTGCCCGCGAAGAGCCGCGGCGCCTGGATCACCCACGGCAACGGGACGATTGCCTGCGATACCGACCAGTTCCATCCGTTGAACAGGATGGTCCGCCGAACAAACCTGCGGTAGTTGTCGATGATCGGCGTAAAGCGCCGCCACAGTTGGGCCCGCTCCACCCGCTCACCACGATAGAAGCCCACCGCCTCCGCGGCGTCTCGCAATCTGACGAGCCCGTAACGGAACGCGGCGTTGAGTTTCTCATTGTCGAAGCTGAGCCAGATCAGCGGGCGCCCTAGCCAGACCGCGACCACCGTAGCGATCAGCACGTAGATGAGAACTGTCCAGAACATCGCGCGCGGGAAGTGAACGCCGTAGAGATTCAGATCCCCTGACAGGTTCCAAAGGATCGCGGCGAACGAGAGCACCGAGGCGACCGCGTTGACGGCCCCGAACAGCAGGGTGCTGCCCGTACCGTTGGACGGGATGTTCGGCGTGCCGCCGACGTTGGCGGTGAAGATGTCGATGTCCTGTTGAATACGCTGGTCCGGGTTGTCGATCGTGTTATCGATAAACAGATCCCGGTAGTACGCCCTGCCTTCCAGCCAGTCATCGGTGAGGTTGGCGGTCAGCCACATGCGCCAGGCGATGATGAACCGCTGAGTCAGGTAAATGTCAGCCATGATCCGGGCGATGAAGATACCGGCCAACAAGCTGAAGATAGCCAGCGACATCCAAAAACCATCAATCCCAGACTGTCTGACATTTTCATCGCCTGCCGCCACACCCTGGAATGCTTTCTGCAGCGCCGTATACAAGTCGTTGCTCTGGTAGCTGAACAACACGCTGAGGCGCACCGAGAGCAGCACTGAGAAGAGCAACACTCCGAGCTTCAGCCATACGCGGACGCTTTGTCGGCCAACGAAGTACCCGCGGGTGATCCGCCAGAACTGCCGGCCCCAGGGAGTCAGGTATCTGAGCACGACTACCACGGCGAACACGCCGACGGCGCTGACGACCCAAGCTATGGCGACCCACCGCAAGGAATCCATGGGTGCCGCCGACCAGTCGATCGACGGCGTGAACGGCTTCGGGCCCAAGGTCCTAGTCTCCTTAAAGTCGAGGTCCCCGGACGGTTCCTCAACAGAAATCCTTCGGCGAAGGTACCCGAAGTTTGTGGATAGGCTCCGATGATGAGCACCGACGCCGTCTCAGAACTCACCATCCACGCGGGCCGGCTCGTTGCGCGCCGACTCAAGGCCAGCGGCATCGACACCATCTTCACGTTATCGGGCGGTCACCTGTTTTCTATCTACGACGGCTGCCGTGATGAGGGTATCCGGCTCATCGACACTCGGCACGAGCAGACCGCGACCTTCGCCGCCGAGGGCTGGTCGAAAGTGACCAGGTCGCCGGGCGTGGCCGCCCTCACTGCCGGGCCTGGCGTCACCAACGGGATGAGCGCGATGGCGGCGGCACAGCAGAACCAGTCGCCGCTGGTGGTGCTCGGCGGCCGCGCCCCCGCGCTGCGGTGGGGCATGGGTTCGCTGCAAGAGATCGACCACGTGCCATTCGTGGCCCCGCTGGCCCGGTTCGCGGCGACGGCGCAATCCGGCGAGGACGCGGGTCGCCTTGTCGACCAGGCGTTGCTGGCGGCGGTGACCGCCCCGTCGGGTGTTGGGTTCGTCGACTTCCCGATGGATCACGTGTTCTCGCCCGCCGAAGACGACGGACTTCCGGGCGTCCTCACCGACCTGCCCGCAGCGACAGCCCCAGAAATCGCGGCACTGGACCGCGCCGCAGCCATGCTGGCCGCCGCAGAACGGCCGGTGATCATGGCGGGCACCAATGTGTGGTGGGGGCACGCGGAGGCCGCGCTGCTTCGGCTGGCAGAGGAACGACAGATCCCGGTTTTGATGAACGGCATGGCCCGTGGCGTCGTGTCTGCCGATCACCGGTTGGCATTTTCGCGGGCGCGAGGCAAAGCGTTGAGCAACGCAGACGTGGCGCTGGTTATCGGGGTGCCCATGGATTTCCGTCTGGGCTTCGGCGGAGTTTTCGGATCGCAAACCCAGCTCATCGTGGCCGACCGCGTCAAGCCGGAGCGCGAGCATCCGCGGCCCATCTCCGCCGGGATCTACGGCGACCTGACGTCGATCCTGACCGCGCTGACCGCACAGGGCGGCAGCGGCCATCAGGACTGGATCGCCGAATTGCGGACCGCCGAGACCGCGGCGCGCGACATGGAAAAAGCCGATCTCGCCGACGACCGGAGTCCGCTGCATCCCATGCGGGTGTACGCCGAATTGGCTCCGCTGCTCGACCGCGATGCCATCGTCGTCATCGACGCCGGCGATTTCGGGTCTTACGCCGGCCGGGTGATCGACAGCTATCTGCCGGGCTGCTGGCTGGACAGCGGTCCATTCGGCTGCCTCGGTTCCGGTCCCGGTTACGCCCTGGCCGCCAAATTGGCGCACCCGGACCGTCAGGTCGTCCTGTTGCAAGGCGACGGAGCATTTGGGTTCAGCGGCATGGAATGGGACACCCTGGTCCGACATGGGGTCCCGGTCGTATCCGTCATCGGCAACAACGGAATATGGGGCCTGGAAAAGCACCCGATGGAGGCGCTGTTCGGCTATTCGGTGGTCGCGGAGCTGCGCCCGGGCACCCGCTATGACGAGGTGGTGCGCGCACTGGGAGGCCACGGTGAGCTGGTGGCTGAACCCGCCGAGCTACGGCCCGCCCTGGAACGCGCCTTCGCCAGCGGGTTGCCCGCGGTCGTCAACGTACTCACCGACCCGACCATCGCTTATCCGCGTCGATCCAACCTCGGTTGATTGGGCCGTCTCGCCCCCACGCGCGAACGCGCACAGTTGCCGAGTGTCGCGTGCAAACACGCACGCTCGGGCCGGTGAGTTGGTCGCGTACCGTTGACCTGTGCCGAAGACTGCCCACGCTGAGCCCGGGCGCCTGAGCGGTCGCTTTTGGCGACTACTCGGCGCCAGTACGGAAAAGAATCAAACTCGTTCGCTCGCCGAGGTGAGTGCCTCGTCCGAATACGACAAAGAAGCCGCTGATCTCGATGACGAGAAGCTGCGGAAGGCGGCCGGGCTCCTCAACCTCGACGACCTCGCGGAGTCCGACGACATTTCGCAGTTCCTCGCGATCGCCCGCGAGGCGGGCGAAAGGACGACCGGGCTGCGTCCGTTCGACGTGCAGTTGCTCGGTGCGCTGCGCATGCTCGCCGGCGACGTGATCGAAATGGCCACCGGTGAGGGTAAAACCCTGGCGGGCGCGATCGCGGCAGCCGGATACGCCATAGGCGGCAGGCACGTCCACGTCGTGACCATCAACGATTACCTGGCCCGTCGCGACGCGGAGTGGATGGGCCCGTTGCTCGAGGCCATGGGGTTGACGGTCGGCTGGATCACTGCGGAGTCGACGAGCGAGGACCGCAGGGCCGCCTATGACTGCGACGTCACCTACGCCTCGGTCAACGAAATCGGCTTCGACGTGTTGCGCGACCAGCTGGTGACCGACGTCGCCGACCTGGTCTCGCCCAATCCCGATGTGGCGCTTATCGACGAAGCCGACTCCGTCCTGGTCGACGAGGCCCTGGTGCCCCTGGTGCTGGCGGGCACCAGCCACCGGGAGACGCCACGCCTGGAGATCATCAAGCTGGTTGGTGAACTGAGCCCGGAAGTCGACTACGCCACTGACTCCGACAGCCGCAACGTGCACTTGACCGAGGTCGGAGCCCACAAGGTCGAAAAGGCACTCGGCGGCATCGACCTTTACTCCGAGGAACACGTCGGCACCTCACTGACAGAGGTCAACGTCGCGCTGCACGCGCATGTGCTGTTGCACCGCGACGTGCACTACATCGTCCGAGACGACGCGGTGCACCTGATCAACTCCTCGCGCGGCCGCATCGCGCAACTGCAGCGTTGGCCCGACGGCTTGCAGGCTGCCGTCGAAGCGAAGGAGGGCATCGAAACCACCGAGACCGGCGAGGTACTCGACACCATCACGGTGCAGGCGCTGATCAATCGCTACGCAACCGTGTGCGGGATGACCGGCACCGCGCTGGCCGCCGGCGAGCAGCTGCGTCAATTCTACAAGCTCAGTGTTTCTCCAATTCCGCCCAATACCCCCAACATTCGGGAAGACGAATCCGACCGGGTGTACATCACCGCCGCCGCGAAGAATGACGCGATCGTCGATCACATCGCCGAAGTGCACGAAACCGGACAGCCGGTGCTGGTCGGCACCCGCGACGTGGCCGAGTCCGAAGAGCTGCACGAGCGGTTGGTGCGTCGCGGTGTTCCCGCGGTGCTACTCAATGCGAAGAACGACGAAGAGGAAGCGCACGTCATCGCCGAGGCCGGCGAATACGGCACGGTCACCGTGTCCACCCAGATGGCTGGGCGCGGCACCGATATCCGGCTCGGCGGGTCCGACGAAGCCGACCACGACCGGGTCGCCGAACTGGGCGGGCTGCATGTGGTCGGCACTGGCCGGCATCACACCGAGCGATTGGACAATCAGTTGCGTGGGCGGGCCGGCCGCCAGGGTGATCCTGGCTCGTCGGTGTTCTTCTCGAGTTGGGAGGACGACGTCGTCGCCGCCAACCTCGAGCGCAACAAATTGCCGATGCAGACCGACTCGGAAAAAGGGGACGGCCGGATCGTCAGCCCCAAGACCACCGGTCTGCTCGACCACGCGCAGCGCGTCGCCGAGGGTCGGCTGCTGGACGTGCACGCCAACACCTGGCGCTACAACCAGCTGATCGCCCAGCAGCGCGCCATCATCGTCGATCGCCGCAACACCTTGTTGCGCACCGCCACTGCGCGAGAAGAACTGGCGGAACTGGCTCCGGACCGGTACGAGGAGCTAGCTGAAGATGTGTCCGAGGAACGCCTGGAGACGATCTGCCGGCTGATCATGCTGTATCACCTCGACCGTGGCTGGGCCGATCATCTGGCGTATCTGGCCGACATCCGGGAAAGCATCCACTTGCGCGCTCTGGGACGCCAGAACCCGCTGGACGAGTTTCACCGACTGGCGGTCGACGCGTTCGGGTCGCTGGCCGCGGATGCGATCGAGGCGGCGCAGCAGACCTTCGAGACCGCGAACGTCCTCGAAGAGGAGCCGGGCCTCGATCTGTCGAAGCTGGCGCGGCCGACATCGACGTGGACATACATGGTCAATGACAACCCGTTGTCCGACGACACCCTCTCGACCTTGAGCCTGCCCGGGGTCTTTCGCTAAAAGCGCACCCGGCCCAACCTGCCGAGCGGGAAACTAGCCGCGCGTTCGAGCGCGAGCGTGAAACCAGCTTCACGTTCGAGCGTGGGCTAATGTCACGGCTCATGGAGCAGGTGCTTCCGCCGGATCGCGTGCTGACGGTACCCAACTTGCTGAGCGCCATCCGCCTGGTGCTCATCCCGGTATTCGTCTACGTTCTGCTGGTCGTGCACGCCAACGGCTGGGCGGTGGCGATCCTGATGTTCAGCGGCTTCTCCGACTGGGCTGACGGCAAGATCGCCCGCACACTCAACCAATCTTCACGACTGGGCGCTCTGCTGGACCCGGCGGTTGATCGCCTCTACATGGTCACCGTGCCCGTTGTGTTGGGCGTCGCCGGGATCGTGCCCTGGTGGTTCGTCGTCACACTGCTGGTGCGGGACGGTCTGCTGGCCGCATCGCTGCCCCTGCTGCGTAGTCGCGGACTGTCGGCGCTGCCGGTGACCTACATCGGCAAAGCCGCGACCTTCGCCCTGATGTCCGGCTTCCCCCTGGTTCTGCTGGGTCAGTGGGATGCGTTGTGGAGCAGGGTCATCGGTGCCTGCGGTTGGGCCTTCTTGATCTGGGGCATCTATGCCTACCTCTGGGCATTCGCGCTTTATGCGGTGCAGATCACCTTGGTGATGCGCCGAATGCCCAAGCGGAAGTCTGGCGATCGTGGCTGACGTCGACCGCAGCCTGGGCGGCTACGACCCCAACGCGGGTCACAGCGCCCACGCGGCCGCACGACCACAGCTGATTCCGGTGCCCTCCCTGCTGCGAGCCCTGCTGTCAGAACATCTGGATCCCGGTTATGCCGCGGCGGCCGCCCGACGTCCTGCCGGACCGAAGAGCAGCCGGGCCCGTGCCGTCGGCTGGTTCTGGCAGGCGTTGGCGGCGACCCTGGTCGCCACGGTCTTCGCCGCCGGGGTCGCGCAGGCCCGCTCGGTGGCACCGGGTGTGCGCGAAGCCCAGGAACTGCTACTGACGAGTGTGCGGGCACGCGAAGCCACCGCAACCAGGCTGGCCAGGCAGCGTAGCGTGCTGTCGGCGCGACTCGATGACGTCCAGCGGCACGCGCTGGCCGATGACGCCGAAGGTCAGCGGCTGCTCACCCGCCTCGACGCGCTCAGCCTGGCGGCGGCCAGCACGCCGGTGAGCGGCCCCGGCCTGAACCTGACAGTCACCGATCCCGGCGTTAGCCCGAACCTTTCCGACGTGTCCAAGCAGCGGGTAAACGGGAGTCGGCAAATCATTCTGGACCGCGACCTCCAGTTGGTGGTCAACTCCTTGTGGGCGAGCGGCGCGGAGGCCATCTCAGTCGGGGGCGCCCGGATCGGGCCGAACGTGACCATCCGGCAAGCCGGCGGCGCGATCCTGGTCGACAACAACCCGACCAGCAGCCCCTATACGATCCTCGCGGTCGGGCCACCGCACGCGATGCGCGATGTCTTCGACCACAGCCCGGGCCTGCAGCGCCTTAGGCTATTGGAGGCGTCCTACGGTGTCGGCGTCACCGTCAACGTCGCCGACGGCCTGTCGCTGCCGGCCGGTTCGATCCGGGATGTCAAGTTCGCCAAACAGATTGGGCCCTAGTGAGAGAAGTACTGCACATGCAGATTCCCTTGCGGGAAATCCGGTTGGGATGCCGAGCATGATCGGTATCGCGGCGCTCTTGGTCGGCATCGTGCTGGGCCTGATTTTCCACCCCAGCGTGCCCGAAGTCATCCAGCCCTACCTGCCCATCGCGGTGGTCGCCGCGCTAGATGCCGTATTCGGAGGGCTGCGAGCTTACCTGGAGCGGATCTTCGACCCCAAGGTTTTCGTCGTGTCATTCGTCTTCAATGTCTTCGTGGCCGCCCTGATCGTCTATGTCGGCGACCAGTTGGGCGTCGGCACGCAGTTGTCCACGGCAATCATCGTCGTGCTGGGCATTCGGATCTTCGGCAACGCCGCCGCGCTGCGGCGCCGGCTATTCGGGGCGTAAGCGCGCGCCGGCAATGATGCAGAGCGAAGCGATGAGGAGGAGCGGCGCCATTAGGGAGATGAGGCCTGAGATGAGATCCCCGTGAGCGACGAGCCCCCAGAATCCGCCGCCGCCGATCGTCCCGATGACGCCAAATCCGACGAGGGCATCCAACGTGGCCGCCACGAGCTACCGGCGAAAAGTCCGCGCCCCGAGATCGGCGCGCTGCGGCGACGGAGCCTGGCCGCGGTGCCGCGCGGTGGCCGCTCCCGGTTGGTGTTCGGCACGCTGGCGATCCTGTTGTGCCTGGTCTTGGGGATCGCGATCGTCACCCAGGTGCGCGAAACCCGATCGGGTGACTCACTGGATACCGCGCGGCCCGCGGACCTGCTGGTGCTGCTGGACTCGTTGCGGCAACGCGAGGCCACGTTGAACAGCGAAGTAACCGAACTTCAGAACACGCTGAACACGCTGCAGGCGTCCGGCAACACCGATCAGGCCGCCATCCAAAGCGCCCAGGCCAGATTGGCTGCGCTGTCCATTCAGGTCGGCGCCGTCGGCGCAACCGGACCCGGTGTGACGCTTACGGTCGAAGACCCCGGGCCCGGGGTGTCACCGGAGGCCATGCTCGACGTGATCAACGAATTGCGCGCCGCCGGGGCCGAGGCGATCGAGATCAACGACGCGTCCCAATCAGTCCGAGTGGGTGTCGATACCTGGGTGGTCGGTACTCCCGGGTCACTGACCGTCGACAACAAGACCCTCTCGCCGCCGTATTCCATTCTGGCGATTGGTGATCCACCTACGCTGGCCGCGGCGATGAATATTCCCGGAGGTGCCGAGGACAGCATCAAACGCGTAGGCGCCCGGATCTCGGTGCAACAGGCGAACCGCATCGACGTGACCACCTTGCGACAACCAAAACCCCACCAATACGCTCAGCCCGGTAAGTGAACCTGCCGCGAACCATTCGACCAGAACAGCCGACCAGAACAGGATTACCGTGAGCGACATCCCATCCGATCTGCACTACACCGCCGAACACGAATGGGTTCGCCGCAGCGGGGAAGACATCGCCCGGATTGGGATCACCGACTTCGCGCAATCGGCACTGGGCGATATCGTTTTCGTTCAGCTGCCCGAGGTAGGGGACGAGGTGAGTGCGGGCGAAACGTTCGGCGAGGTGGAATCCACGAAATCGGTTTCGGACCTTTACGCGCCGGTTTCAGGCGAGGTGTCCGCGGTCAACAGCGACCTTGAAGGCAGCCCAGACCTGGTGAACTCCGACCCGTACGGTGCCGGCTGGCTGCTGGAAGTGCACGTCTCGGATGCCGCGGAATTGCAGTCGGCCATTGCCTCGCTGCTCGACGCTGACGCCTACCGCGACACACTGACCGAATGACGATTGCTAATGTCCCTGCGAGCGTCGGGCAATCTGCTTGCGATCCCGCTGCGGAGGGCACATTACGGACGGGTGCGCGGTACGGTCGACACATGTCAGCACCAGAAGGCGGCAACCGGCGGTGCGGGACTTGAAAACTGAACGGGTAACTGAATGGGTAACCCAATGGGTACTCGTGGGAAGCGGGCCGACCGGCCCAGGCCAGCAACGCCACGGTGGTCAGTGAGGAGCAGCGGGTGACGGACATGGACAACGACCAGACTTCTGATGAAGTCACCGTGGAGACGACTTCCGTCTTCCGCGCGGACTTCCTCAACGAACTGGACGCGCCCGCCCAACCCGGTGCCGAGAGCCCGGTGTCCGGCGTCGAAGGACTGCCGGCGGGTTCGGCGTTGCTCGTCGTCAAGCGGGGTCCGAACGCCGGATCGCGCTTTCTGCTCGACCAGGCCATCACGTCCGCCGGCCGGCATCCCGACAGCGACATCTTCCTGGACGACGTGACCGTCAGCCGCCGCCATGCGGAATTCAGATTAGAAAGCGATGAATTCAATGTGGTTGATGTGGGCAGCCTGAACGGCACCTACGTCAACCGGGAGCCCGTGGACTCCGCGGTGCTGGCCAACGGGGACGAAGTTCAGATAGGCAAGTTCCGCTTGGTGTTTTTAACCGGGCCGAAGCAAGATGACGACGACGGGGGATCCGGAGGCTAGTGAGTGCGCCCGATAGCCCGGCACTGGCCGGGATGTCGATTGGGGTGGTCCTAGACCTGTTAAGGCGGGATTTCCCCGATGTCACGATCTCCAAGATTCGTTTCTTGGAGGCTGAGGGACTGGTGACGCCGCAGCGCGCCGCGTCGGGATACCGGAGATTCACCGCTTACGACTGCGCACGGCTGCGCTTCATCCTGACCGCGCAACGGGATCATTACCTGCCGTTAAAGGTGATCAGGGCGCAGCTGGACGCCCAGCCAAACGGCGAGCTGCCGGCGTCCGGATCGCCTTACGGCGTACCGCGATTGGTGTCGGTATCCGGGAGCACGATCGACTTTGTCGACTTGGGTGTCGGTTCAGGGGCCGACTCAGGGGCCGCTTCGGGGACTGGACCCGACGCGGCGGCGGTGGTTCCCAGCCACGTCCGGCTGAGTCGAGAAGACCTGCTCGAGCGCTCAGGAGTGGGCGACGGCCTGCTGACAGCGCTGCTCAAAGCCGGAGTGATCACCACCGGGCCGGGCGGCTTCTTCGACGAACATGCGGTCGTCATCCTTCAGTGTGCGCGTGCGTTGTCCGAGTACGGCGTCGAGCCACGGCATCTGCGTGCCTTCCGCTCGGCGGCCGACCGGCAGTCCGATCTGATAGCCCAAATCGCCGGGCCGATAGTCAAAGCGGGCAAGGCCGGCGCCCGTGATCGCGCCGACGACCTGGCCCGCGAGGTGGCGGCGCTCGCGATCACGTTGCACACGTCGCTGATCAAGTCTGCAGTTCGCGACGTACTCGACCGCTGAGGACTAGACTTCGTTTCAACGTGGTTCGACATGTGCGGAGGGCAGACACATATGGGTGAAGTTCGTGTTGTCGGCATTCGCGTCGAGCAGCCGCAGAACCAGCCGGTGTTGTTGCTACGCGAAGCCGACGGTGACCGGTACCTACCAATCTGGATCGGCCAGTCCGAAGCTGCCGCCATCGCGCTCGAGCAGCAAGGCGTCGAACCTCCTCGTCCGCTGACGCATGACCTGATCAGGGATGTTATTGCCGCGCTTGGACATTCGCTCAAAGAGGTGCGGATCGTCGATCTTCAGGAAGGCACTTTCTACGCCGACCTGGTCTTCGACCGCGACATCACGGTGTCGGCCCGGCCGTCGGACTCGGTCGCGATTGCGCTGCGGGTCGGCGTCCCGATCTACGTGGAGGAAGCCGTACTCGCCCAAGCCGGTCTGCTGATTCCCGACGAGACCGACGAAGAAGGCGGCACCGTTGTCCGGGAGGACGAGGTGGAGAAATTCAAAGAGTTTCTCGACAGCGTGTCACCCGACGACTTCAAGGCGACCTGACCTGCCGGTTATTCGGCCTGGCCAGCCCGGCCCGGCGCGTAATTCTTGTCGTGACTGGGCGCAATACGAGGGCTAGGCTGAAGCTCGATATTAAAGCTCGATATCACGGATTTGTCTCATCTGGCCTGGGATGACGACACGCCTGGCGGATGGCCCGCCACTGAGTCTCGGGACCGCCATACTTTGAGAACGACATAAGGCGCGATCGCTAACCGACAGCGTAAGCTCTCTAGCACTCGGGCCTTAGCAAACGTCCTGCTGGGACAGCCAGTGGACGCAGCTAGTGCTAAGAGCGCGATCGGCGAGAGGAACCACCGTGAGCGAGCAGCCACGTCAGGGTCAGTTGGACCTTGGTGACCACGCGGACGCCGCAACCAAGAGCGACCGCGACGTCGCCGCACCCAGCGGACCGATGCAGCCGGGGCTGTTCCCCGACGATTCCGTGCCTGACGAGCTGGTCGGCTACCGCGGACCCAGCGCCTGCCAGATCGCCGGAATCACGTATCGCCAGCTGGACTACTGGGCGCGCACCTCGTTGGTGGTTCCGTCGATCCGCAGCGCGGCAGGCTCCGGCAGCCAGCGGCTCTACTCGTTCAAGGACATCCTGGTTCTCAAGATCGTCAAGCGCTTGCTCGACACGGGAATCTCTCTGCACAACATCCGTGTCGCGGTCGACCATCTGCGCCAGCGCGGCGTCCAGGATCTGGCCAACATCACCTTGTTCTCCGACGGCACGACCGTTTACGAGTGCACGTCGGCCGAAGAGGTCGTTGACCTCCTGCAGGGTGGCCAGGGCGTGTTCGGCATCGCCGTTTCTGGTGCGATGCGCGAGCTGACCGGTGTCATCGCCGACTTCCCCGGCGAACGCGCCGACGGCGGCGAGTCGATTTCCGCACCGGAAGACGAACTGGCGTCGCGGCGCAAGCATCGCGACCGCAAGATCGGCTGACTGGCAGCACCACGCCGCGTACGGTCTGTGCGCACCGTTCGGGTGCGCGAGTAAACTCGGCTACGCATCGCCCCCGCGCGGGAGAGTTCCGTGGCCGCCAGTCACGGACGCCGAAGGAGCAACACCTCTCCGTCAACCTCTCAGGCACCCGGACCGCGTCGGGCCCCGATGCCTCTGGAAAGCGGTGAGCCGATTATTCGGGTCACCCGCCCATGGGGAAAGTCAACTCTGCTCGCGGTGATCGGCCGGCCGTGATGGGGTTGCCGAATCTCTCAGGCGCCCGGTTCGGGTTGACGACAGAGGGAGAGGGCCCTACGTCCTCTGCCGCCTGTCAGGAGCCCACGTGTCCGACCAAACTGCGTCCGACCAAACTGCGTCCGACCAATCGATGTCTGACCAATCAACGTTCGCGAGCCGCCACATCGGCCCCGACAGCGACGCCGTCGCCGCGATGCTCGCCGTCATCGGCGTCGACTCACTCGATGTGCTGGCGGCCAAGGCGGTGCCGGCCGGCATCCTCGACCAGCTGACGGCCGGTGGCGCCGCACCGGGCCTGGACGGATTGCCCGCGGCCGCCAGCGAAACTGAGGCGCTCGCCGAGCTGCGCACGCTGGCCGACCAGAACACCGTCGCGGTGTCGATGATCGGGCAGGGCTACTACGACACGCTCACGCCGCCGGTGTTGCTGCGCAACATCTTGGAGAACCCCGCCTGGTACACGGCCTACACGCCGTACCAGCCAGAGATCAGTCAGGGCCGGCTCGAAGCGCTGCTGAATTTCCAGACGGTGGTCACCGAACTCACCGGCCTTGAGATCGCGAACGCGTCGATGCTCGACGAGGGCACCGCGGGCGCCGAGGCCATGACCCTGCTGCATCGGGCAGCGCGCGGCTCGTCGAACCGGCTGGCCGTCGACGCCGATCTGTTCGCCCAGACGGCGGCCGTACTTGCCACCCGGGCGAAGCCGCTCGGCATCGAGATCGTCACCGCCGACCTGCGTGACGGGCTGCCCGACGGTGAGTTCTTCGGCGTCATCACCCAACTGCCGGGTGCCAGCGGCCGGATCACGGACTGGTCGGCTCTGGTGGCACAGGCTCACGAGCGCGGCGCGCTGGTCGCCATCGGCGCCGACCTGTTGGCGTGCACCCTGATCACGCCGCCCGGCGAGATCGGCGCCGACGTCGCGTTCGGAACTACCCAAAGATTCGGCGTGCCAATGGGATTCGGCGGCCCACACGCCGGCTATCTGGCGGTGCACGCCAAGCATGCCCGTCAGCTGCCTGGCCGGTTGGTCGGCGTATCGGTGGATGCCGATGGCTCGCCCGCCTACCGACTGGCGCTGCAGACCCGCGAGCAGCACATCCGCCGCGACAAAGCGACCAGCAACATCTGTACCGCCCAGGTGCTACTGGCCGTGATGGCGGCGATGTATGCCAGTTACCACGGCGCCGAGGGGTTGACCGGTATCGCGCGCCGCGTGCATTCCCACGCCGAGAAGATCGGTGCCGCACTGGGCGATGCGCTGGTTCACGACACCTACTTCGACACCGTTCTGGCCCGGGTGCCGGGTCGCGCCGACGAGGTGCTGGCCGCGGCCAAGGCCAACGGCATCAACCTCTGGCGGGTCGACGCCGACCACGTGTCGGTGGCCTGCGACGAGGCAACCACCGACGCACACGTGGCAGTTGTGCTGGACGCCTTCGGAGTCTCGGCAACCGAGCCGGCCGGCTCCGATAGCGCCGCGCGCACCTCCCAGTTCCTGACGCATTCCGCGTTCACGCAATATCGCACCGAAACGGCGATGATGCGCTACCTACGGATGTTGGCGGACAAGGATATCGCCTTGGACCGCAGCATGATTCCGCTCGGCTCCTGCACGATGAAACTCAACGCCGCCGCCGAGATGGAGCCCATCACCTGGCCGGAGTTCTCGCGTCTGCATCCGTTCGCCCCCGCTTCCGACACCGCGGGGTTGCGTCGCCTCATCGACGACCTGGAGAGCTGGTTGGTGCAGATCACCGGCTACGACGCGGTTTCATTGCAACCCAACGCGGGCTCGCAAGGCGAGTACGCGGGCCTGTTGGCCATCCACGAGTACTACGAAAGCCGCGGCGAACCCCACCGCGACATCTGCCTGATTCCGTCCAGCGCGCACGGCACCAACGCCGCGTCGCGCGGCGTTGGCAGGAATGCGGGTGGTGGTTGTGCGTTGCCTGGATAACGGCGACGTCGACCTCGATGATCTGCGCGCCAAGGTCACCGAGCATGCCGATCGGCTCTCGACGTTGATGATCACCTACCCGTCCACGCACGGCGTCTACGAGCACGACATCGCGCGACATCTGCGCGGCGGTGCACGACGCCGGCGGCCAGGTGTATGTCGATGGCGCCAATCTCAACGCCCTCGTCGGACTGGCCCGGCCGGGCAAGTTCGGCGGCGACGTCAGCCATCTGAACCTGCACAAGACGTTCTGCATCCCGCACGGCGGCGGGGGCCCCGGCGTTGGACCGGTGGCGGTGCGGTCGCATTTGGCCCCGTTCTTGCCAGGTCACCCGTTTGCCCCTGAGCTGCCCCAGGGCCCCGCCGTGTCGTCGGCGCCCTATGGGTCGGCGTCTATTCTGCCGATCAGCTGGGCCTATATCAGGATGATGGGCGCCGACGGTCTGCGCGCGGCATCGCTGACCGCGATCGCCTCGGCCAACTACATCGCCCGACGGCTCGACGAGTACTTCCCGGTGCTCTACACGGGCGAAAACGGCATGGTGGCCCACGAGTGCATCCTGGACCTGCGCGGTATCACCAAGTCGACCGGCGTCACCGTCGACGATGTCGCGAAACGCCTGGCCGACTACGGCTTTCACGCGCCGACCATGAGCTTCCCGGTCGCCGGCACGCTGATGGTGGAGCCCACCGAGAGCGAGAGCCTGACCGAGGTCGACGCCTTCTGCGAAGCGATGATCGCCATCCGCGGCGAGATCGACCGCGTCGGCGCGGGGGAGTGGTCTGTTGAAGACAATCCGCTGCGCGGGGCGCCGCACACCGCTGAGTGCTTGCTCGTGTCCGACTGGGATCACCCGTACACCCGAGAAGAGGCCGCGTATCCGCTGGGGAAGGCGTTCCGCCCCAAGGTGTGGCCGCCGGTGCGTCGGATCGACGGGGCCTACGGCGACCGCAACCTGGTCTGCTCGTGCCCACCGGTCGAGGCGTTCGCCTAAAGCACGCTCGCCGAGCTCGTAGCAGCTAGCTCAGAAACGTGTTGAGCGCGGCTGCGAGATCGGGGGATGCCGACGTCGCAAGGTTTTGGTAACCGCCGCCGCTGAGCTGGGCGACAGCTTCCCAGGTTGCCCGGTCCGGGTCGGCCCCAAAGTCGATGATGTTGACCGCGATCGGTTTCGCCGGGTCGGCACCAGTGCGGATGAAATTCTGCAATCCCGCCCCGTCCAGGGATTGGTCGGTATGTGGCCCCGCGGTGATAAGCAGTATCGAATTCGTTTGACCGGGATGGTAATTGGCCTGAGTTTCCTGATAGATCATCCGCAAGGTGGTGAATGAGACCGCACCGCCGTTCGATGAATATTGCTTGTCCAGCGCTGCCGTCAGTGCTGCCAGGCGCGGCTGGCCGTTGAGGGGGTCGGCCAGTGGCCCGGTGGTCACTTCGCTTCGGCCTTCGTGGCCGTCGAACGTCCACAGCCCCACGGCGGCGGACGGAGGCAGCGCTTTGACTTTGTCGTTGAGCGCGGCGATCACGTTGGCCAGCCGGGTCTTTCCGCCTTCGTCGGCGGGCAGCGACTGGTCGAGCATGATCGTCGCGGCAACTCCGTTAGACGGTGACGCCATGGCTTCGGCCAGGGTGGCCCGCATCGCATCGTCGCCCACCGACAGCGTGGCGGGCAACGCCGCAAAGTTCGTCACCGGACTGCTCGGCGGTTGGACGCCGTTAACTCGGAAACCTGCTTTGGCGAGCTTCGCGAGTTGCTCGGACTTGCGCATGAAACGGGCAAACTCGCTGGCCGCCGCGGATTGCTCGTGCGACAGCCAGGAACCGCTGAGCAGCACGGTCGGATAGTCGGCGACCGCCGCGGGCCCGGGCGGCAGCCAGGAGCCCAGCGTGCTCTGGGCGTCTGAGATCGACTGACCACGCTGGTACAGCTGCTGTTCGGTGGTGATCACGGCATGCACCGGCGCGGTCGCCACGTCGCCGGGCTTGAGCAGCGTGTTCAGCGCCTCGGCCAGCGAGTTGTCCGCGAGTTTGGGTTGCCCACTCAACAGGGCGCGCACCGCGCCAATGCTCTGGGTTGGCGGTGCACCAGCAGGTACCGACGCAGCCGCCACGGCTTCGCCGGCCAAGAATGCGGCGTCCCCGTCGCCGTTGCTCGGCAGTGCCAGTCGCAATGATCCCCAGGTTGGCATGTTCAAGCCCGACAACGAGGTTGGGTTGGTCTGCAAGCCGGGCAGTGTCGCCCAGTTTTGGTTTGCCAGCGCCTGAGTGAGTTCCGGCCGGACCGCGAGCAAGACCGGCGATGTCACCAGGGAACGGCTGTCGCTGATGGTCTTCTGGCCCGCCGCCCCGGCGAGGCGCGCCGCAGATATCGAGCTGCCCGGGATCCACAATGCCGGCTGGCCGCCCAACTCGGCCGGCCACTTGCCGATGAAACCACTGAGGACGGCGTCCGACGCGGCCGGCTTGACGCTGACCTCCATGCAGTGGTCGCCGATCGGACCGGCCGACTGGTTGTACCCGTCGGCGAACTGCTGCACCTGATCGGCGATGGACGGATCGACGACAACAGAAACCGTCTCTTTGCCGCCCACACAGCGTCCCGCGCCCTGGTGGGAGCGGTTGGACAGCGCGTCGCCAAAGAACCGCCAGAGGATCACGGTGCCGACCACTGCGACGACGGCAACCAAGGCGACGATCACGCCGATGCTGACTCCGCGCCGACCAGCCTCATTGCGGTGACCCCCTTGCCAGTCGCCGAATCCGCGGCGGCGCCGCCCGAGAAGCGGTGGCCGGGGCGGGCTCGCGGGCTCGGGCTGTCGGGGCGGGAATTCCGGGTACTCATCCACGGCGGCGCCGGTAAAGGTGGCGTCGGCGGGGGAGTACTCCTCTTCCCCGACGGGATCCTGTTCGCCGGAGAGATCCTCATCCAAGGGGCGCCCGTAATCGTGCGATGGTTCGTCGGGATCCTCAGGGCCGGGCAATCTGTGCCTACCCATAACGCCGCCCGCCGCCTTTCGTTCGACCCATCAGCTGGGCGCTCGTGGACTCGGCGCCGAGTCTAATCATCGGGTGCACAGCAACATGTCGAAGCGCATTCAGGCGCTGGCTCCATCGCGGTGCCGGTCTTTGAACTCACGCCGACGGCGATGCAGGATCGGCTCGGTGTAGCCGTTGGGCTGCTGCGCTCCGGTCAAGATCAGCTCTTGCGCCGCCAAAAAGGCGATGCTGTCGTCGAAGTCGGGCGACAGCGGCAGATACGCCGGGTCGCCGGCGTTCTGCTGATCCACCAGCGGCGCCATCCGCTCCAGGCTGGCGCGAACGTCCTCGCTGGTGATCACGCCGTGCCGCAGCCAGTTGGCCAGCAACTGGCTGGAGATCCGGAGGGTGGCGCGGTCCTCCATGAGCGCCACGTTGTGGATGTCCGGCACCTTCGAGCACCCGACGCCCTCGTCGATCCAACGCACCACATAGCCCAGGATGGACTGGCAGTTGTTGTCGACCTCCTCGCGGATCTCCCCTGGAGCCCAGGCCAGTTCCTTGGCCAACGGAATCGTCAGCAGCTCGTCGATGGTGCTGCGGGTCTTGCCCTGGAGCTCCTCCTGCACGGCGAACACATCCACCTGGTGGTAGTGCATGGCGTGCAGGGTGGCTGCCGTCGGCGAAGGTACCCACGCGGTGGTGGCGCCGGCCTTGGGCTGACCGATCTTCTGCTCGACCATGTCGGCCATCAGCTCGGTCATCGCCCACATACCCTTGCCGATCTGGGCCCTGCCCGAGAAGCCGGCCGCAAGCCCGGTATCGACGTTGGCGTCTTCGTAGGCCTTGATCCACGTGGTGCCCTTCATGGCACCCTTGCGAATCATCGGGCCGGCCTCCATCGAGGTATGAATCTCGTCGCCGGTGCGGTCCAGGAAACCGGTGTTGATGAATACGACCCGGTCGGCCGCGGCTTTGATGCACGCCCTGAGGTTGACGGTGGTGCGGCGTTCTTCGTCCATGATGCCGACCTTCATCGTGCCCTGCGGCAACCCCAGCACATCTTCGACGCGGCTGAACAGCTCGCAAGTGAACGCAACCTCTTTGGGTCCGTGCATCTTTGGCTTGACGACGTAGATGGAACCCGTGCGGCTGTTGGCCAGCGGCCCGTTCCCGTCGCCGGTTTTGAGGCCATGAACCGCCGCCAGGCCGGTGAATAGGGCGTCCATGATGCCCTCGTACACCTCTTGTTCGTGGCCTTGTTCGTGACCTGTGCCGTCGGCTCCCTGGTTGTGGAAAACGATCGCGTCGTTGGTCATCAGGTGGCCGACGTTGCGGACGAACAACAGGCTGCGCCCGGGCAGGGTGAACTCCGTGCTGCCATCGGGGGACGTGTAGGTGCGGTCCGGGTTGAGCACGCGGGAGAAGGTCTTGCCAGCCTTGCTGACCTCTTCGCTCAGGTCACCCCTGTTCAGGCCCAGCCAGTTGCGGTAGCCCAGCACCTTGTCGTCGGCGTCGACCGCGGCCACCGAGTCCTCGAAGTCCATGATCGTGGTGATAGCCGATTCCAGGACCACGTCTTTGACCCCGGCGGCATCCGTCTTGCCGACGGGCGACTCCGGGTCGATCAGGATTTCGATGTGCAGACCGTGGTTAGCCAGCAGCACCGACCAGCTGTGGGCGCCGAGCTCGCCGCTGTAGCCGACGAACTTCTCCGGGCTGGCCAACCCGGTGGACTCCGCACCGGTGGCGACCTGCAGCTGGCCGTCGACGATGCTCAAGCCGGTCGCGTCCGTCCACGAGCCCGATGCCAGCGGAACCGCCTGGTCGAGGAACTTGCGGGCGTAGGCGATCACCTTGTCACCACGGAATATGTTGTAGCTCGAGCCCTTTTCGAGGCCGTCGGTTTCCGGGATGACATCAGTGCCGTACAGGGCGTCGTAGAGCGAGCCCCACCTGGCATTGGCCGCGTTCAGTGCGAACCGCGCGTTGAGCACCGGCACAACCAACTGCGGGCCCGCGGTCTTAGTGATTTCGTCGTCGACACCGGAGGTGGTGATGGTGAAGTCGTCGGGTTGTGGCTGCAGGTAACCGATTTCGGTGAGGAACTGGCGGTAAGCGTCAACGTCGATCGGCTCGATAACGCGGTGCCGGTGCCACTTGTCGATCTGGGCTTGCAGCTGATCGCGTGTGTTCAACAAAGCCTGGTTCTGCGGGGTGAGGTCGGTCACGACCTTGTCGACACCCGCCCAGAAGCTGTCTGGGTCGATGTCGGTGCCGGGCAGTGCCTCGTTGTTCACGAAGTCGTAGAGCACACGGGCGACGCGCAAGTTCCCCGCCGACACGCGATCAGTCATTTTTCTCCTCCGTAAAAGCCTCACTGAGCCTCCACTGGCCCCCGATTGGCCGCAATTTGCTAGCTACCAGCCTACCGGCCTGCAGCATGGCGATCGTATTCGCCGCACCCGCAACAGCAGGTCACGCCTGTCCGACCGGTCTCACGGTGTCCCGTCGCGCATCGCGCCGACCAGGTCCTCGACCAGATCTTCCATAGCGACCATCGCTACAACGTTTTCGTCGTCCCGGTCGTTTCCATCGTTACCGAGGTCACTCGTGACTAGGGCGAGATGGCTGTTGTCGCGGCGCATCCGGGTTAAGGCGTCGGCCAGCGGCAGTGACGTGGGAACCCGCGGCAGCGGACGCACCAACGCCAGATCGATGACGGTTCGCGGATCGTCACCCAGCGTCAGAACGTCCTTGATGTGCAGGTAGCCAACGAACGCACCGTCGAGGCCGGCAACCGGGAACCGGGAGTAGCCGGTCTGGGTCAACGCCCGTTCGACCGCCCCGACCGTGGGACCCGAACCGGCTGCCGCCACGGGCACCGCCTGGATCTCGGCGAGCGGAACGGCGACATCACCGACCACCCTGGTGCCTATCCGCAGCGCCCGGGTCAGCCGGGTGTGCTCCTCCTCGTCCAGCAGACCTTCGGATACCGACTCGGAGATCAGCTCGCTGAGCTCGACCGGGGAGACGGACATCTCGAACTCGTCCTTCGGTTGCACTCCAAGCCCACGCAATACGGCGTTGGCGCACTTGTTGTAGAAGCCGATGAACGGCCGGGCGACACGCACATAGGCCAGGTAGGGCGGGACCAGCAGCATTGCCGTGCGCTCCGGCCCGGCCAGGGCGATGTTCTTGGGCACCATCTCGCCGAGCAGCACATGCAGCGTCACCACCAGCGCCAGCGCGATCACGAACGAGAGCGTGTGCACCAGCGCGGGATGCAAATCGGTCAGCCCTAGCGTTGTCCGCAGCAGTTCGGCGACCGCCGACTCGCCGATGCGGCCCAGCAGAAGCGAGGCCACCGTCACGCCCAACTGGGCGCCCGCCAGCATGGACGAAAGCTGCTCACCGGCCCGAAGCACGGTGACCGCCCTCGCCTTGCCCTGCTCGGCCAGCGCTTGCAAGCGGTCACGACGGGCCGAGATCAGCGAGAATTCCGCCCCGACGAAGAACGCGTTCACCGCGATTAGCAGTAACGCCAGCAGGATTCCGAGGGTGCTATCCACCAGACGGCCGTTCCGCGGAGGTTTCGGCACAACCGGTCAATTCGGTCAGCTCCAGTAGGTCAATCCGGCGACCATCCATCCGAACCACTGTCGCCTGCCAGCACACGGCGTCGTCCAACAGGCCGTCCGCATCAAGCGCGGGCAGTTGCGCTGATTCACCGACCACCGGGATGTGGCCGATCTCTTGCAGCAACAGGCCGCCGATCGTCTCGTACGGACCTTCGGGGGCGCGGTATCCGGTTTCGATGGCCACCTCGTCGATGCGCAGCAAGCCCGATACCCGCCAGCCGCTGCCGGCCGATTCCACATCCGGAGTGGCGTCGTCGTGTTCATCGCGGACATCGCCCACGATCTCTTCGATCAGATCCTCGACGGTCACCATGCCCGCGGTGCCCCCGTACTCGTCGACCACCAGCGCGGTCTGCAGATTATTGGCGCGGATCGCCGCCAGCACCGCGTCGCCGTCCAGCGTTGACGGCACCACCGGGACCGGCTGCGCGACCGTGGTCAGCAGGGTGCGCGCGCGATCGGCGGACGGAATTTGGAACACCTGCTTGACGTGCACGATGCCCACCGTCTCGTCGAGGTCACCGTCGACTATGGGGAATCGGGAGAATCCGGACTCGGCGGCGGCCGCGACAAGGTCCATGACGGTGTCATCGGTCTGCAGCGCCACGATCTTCGACCTTGGCGTCATCAATTCCTCTGCGGTCCGGGTCCCAAACTGCAGCGATCGCCGTACGAGTGCCGCGGTGGTGGCGTCCAGGGCGCCGCTGCGCGCGGAGTTACGCACCAGCGCCAGCAGCTCCTGCGGTGAGCGCGCCGACCGCAGCTCCTCGGCCGGCTCGACACCCAGCTGGCGAACGATCCAGTTCGCCGCTCCGTTCGTCAACTTGATGGCCGGGGTGACCAGCAACGAAAACAGCATTTGGATGCCGACGACGGCGCGTGCGGTCGCCAGCGGGCGCGCCACGGCAAGGTACTTCGGCACCAGCTCGCCGAATATCATCGAGACCGATGTCACGACCAGAAGCGCCAGGAATGCCATGATGCCGTCGGCCACCGGGTCCGGTATCCCGATCGCGTCGAACCACGGATGCGGCAAGTTGGCGAACATCGGTTCGGTCAGGTAGCCCGTCGCCAGTGTGGTGATCGAGATACCCAACTGAGCACCCGACAACTGGAATGAGAGTCCGTTCTGGGCACGCTGGATGAGCCGGTCGCGCCAGGCGCCCCTGCGGGCGTTGGACTCGACCGTGCTGCGGTCCAACGCGGTCAGCGACAATTCGGCCGCGACGAACACTCCGTTGCCGAAGATGAGCGCCACGATGGCAAACACGTTGACGAGGGTGGCGGTGACGTTCACGATCACAGGAATTCACATGTTAGCGAAGACATCCGGCACATCCGGATGTGACTGGCCTTCGCACGCGTTAAATTTGCTCTGCAGACGCCGGGGTTCACCAGCCCGAGGGCAGGGGATGCCCCTCGGCGAACCCCGCCGCCGACTGCACGCCGACGACCGCGCGCTCGTGCAGCTCGGTCAGAGTGGAGGCACCGACATAGGTACAGGTGCTCCGCACACCCGAGGCGATGTGGTCGATCAAGTCCTCGACGCCGCCCCGGTCGGGGTCCAGCCCCATCCGTGATGTCGAGATACCTTCCTCGAACAGCGCCTTTCGGGCCCGGTCGAAGGCGGTGTCGGCGGCGGTCCGGGCCACCACCGCCCGCTTCGATGCCATGCCATAACTCTCCTTGTACGGCTGGTCATCGCGGTCACGCATCAAGTCCCCAGGCGACTCATATGTGCCGGCGAACCACGTCCCGATCATCACGTTCGACGCCCCGGCGACCAGTGCGAGCGCAACGTCCCGCGGATGACGTATCCCGCCGTCAGCCCACACGTGGCCGCCGAGTTGCCTCGCCGCGGCGGCACATTCGAGGACCGCGGAGAATTGCGGGCGGCCCACACCGGTCATCATCCGGGTGGTGCACATCGCGCCGGGGCCGACACCGACCTTGACGATGCTCGCCCCGGCGCCGATCAGATCCCGGGTGCCCTCCGCGGACACCACGTTGCCCGCCGCCAGCGGCACGCCCATCTCCAGCGACGACACTGCCGCGATCGCATCCAGCGTTTTGACCTGGTGACCGTGTGCGGTGTCGATGACCAATACATCGACGCCGGCCTCGACAAGCGACTGAGCCCGGCCGGCAACGTCGCCGTTGATCCCTACGGCGGCGCCGATCCGCAGCCGGCCGTGGACGTCGGTGGCCGGGGTGTAGAGCCCGGCACGGATGGCGCCTCGGCGGGTCAGCACTCCGGCCAGCGCGCCGTCCGCATTGGTCAGCACCGCGACATCGATGGGCGCGTGCTCGAGCAGATCGAAGATCTTGCGCGGCTCGGTACCCACCGGAGCGGACACGAAGTCGGTCACCGCGACGTCGCGCACCCGGCTGAACCGGTCGACCCCGACACACGCCGCCTCGCTGACCAAACCGACCGGCCGGCCCTCGGATACCACAACCGCTACGCCGTGCGCCCGCTTGTGGATCAGCGCCATCGCGTCGGACACCGAATCGTCGGGCTCCAGGGTCACCGGCGTATCGAGAACCAGGTCGCGGCTCTTGACGAACTCCACCGTCTGCCGCACTGCCGTGATCGGGAGATCCTGCGGCAAGACGACGAGCCCGCCGCGGCGTGCCACCGTCTCAGCCATCCGCCGCCCCGCCACCGCGGTCATGTTGGCGACCACCACCGGGATGGTGGTGCCGGAGCCGTCGTTGGTGGACAAATCGACGTCGAACCGCGACGCCACTTCGGACCGGGTCGGCACGATGAAAACGTCGTTGTAGGTCAGGTCGTACGCGGGTCGGTGCCCGTCCAAGAACCTCATCGGAGTTCGTTTACCCGTTTGTGCTCTCGCTTACCGGCAGCGCCCGCTAGGCGGGAATCTCGCTGCGGTCCCCGCTCCACAACGTGTGGAACTTCTTGCCGGGGTCGGCGTCGATGCGCCCGTACGTGTGGGCTCCGAAGAAGTCGCGCAGACCCTGGGTCAGCGCGGCGGGCAGCCGCTCGGTGCGCAGCGCGTCGTAGTAGGACAGCGCCGAGGAGAAACCGGGGATCGGGATGCCGAGTTCGGTGGCCTTCACCACGACGCGTCGCCAGCTGTCGACGGATTCCTCGATGGCAGAGCGGAAGTACGACGCAACGAGGAGTGACGGCAGATCGGCGTCCTCATCGAACGCCTCCTTGATCCGGTTGAGGAATTTGGCCCTGATGATGCAGCCGCCCCGCCAGATGGTGGCCATGTCCCCGGGCTTGATGCCCCAGTTGTACTCGGCGCTGCCGGCCTGAATCTGGTTGAAGCCCTGGGCATAAGCGATGATCTTGGAGGCGTACAACGCCTTGCTGACGTCGTCGATGAACTGCGCTGAGTCATTTTCGGCGGACGTCGGCCGCCTGCCGAGGTCACCCGAGGCCAGGCCCGTGGTGGCCTTGCGCTGGGGCACCGACCCCGAAAGCGCGCGGGCGAAGACCGCTTCTGCGATGCCGGTCACGGGCACGCCGAGGTCGAGCGCGGACTTCACCGTCCAGCGGCCGGTGCCCTTCTGCTCGGCCTCGTCGACGATGACGTCGACCAGCGGCTTGCCGGTCTTGGCGTCGGTTTGCCGCAAGACCTGCGCAGTGATCTCGATGAGGAAGCTGTCCAGGTCGCCTTTGTTCCATTCGGCGAAGACATCCGCGATCTCGGGCGCGGTCTTGCCGAGGCCGTCGCGCAGCAGCTGGTAGGCCTCGCCGATCAGCTGCATGTCGGAGTACTCGATGCCGTTGTGCACCATCTTGACGAAGTGGCCGGCGCCGTCGGGACCGACGTGGGTGCAGCATGGCACGCCGTCGACGTGCGCGGAGATCTCTTCAAGCAGCGGGCCCAGCGACTTGTACGACTCGGCCGGACCGCCCGGCATGATCGACGGGCCCTTGAGCGCGCCCTCCTCACCGCCGGAGATGCCCGCGCCGACGAAGTGCAGGCCTCGCTCGCGGATCGCCTTCTCGCGGCGGATGGTGTCGGTGTACAGCGCGTTGCCACCGTCGATGATGATGTCGCCGTCTTCCATGGCGTCGGCGAGCTCGTTGATGACCGCGTCGGTCGGGTCACCGGCCTTGACCATGATGATCACCCGCCGCGGCTTCTCCAGCGCGTCCAGGAATTCCTCGATGGTCTCCGACCTGACGAATTTGCCTTCGTCACCGTGCTCTTTGAGCAGGGCATCCGTCTTGGCGATGGATCGGTTATGCAGCGCCACGGTGTAGCCGTGGTGCGCGAAGTTGCGGGCGAGGTTCGAGCCCATCACGGCCAGGCCGGTGACGCCGATCTGTGCGGTGCCAGTCTTCGAATCCGACGAGCTCATGTTTTCGCCTCTCAAGTTGGAGAACTTCAGCTAAAGCATTTTCGAAAGCGTGTCCGGACACACTTTGGCACAGCGGACCCGCGGCATTCCACAGTGTTTCGCTTGGCAGGATGCACTAGACCACTAGAAGTTGAACAGCCGTTGCAACTCGGTGAGCCACGGGACGACCAGCGTGCCGGTTGGCACGCCAAATATCGCTGCGGCGGCCAGGTAAGCGGCCGCCGACAGCGCCCGACTGTTGCCACGTCCGGACAGCCGACGCACCCGCAGCACGGTGCTGGGGCCCCCGGAGGCCAGCGCCCCAGACGGCGGCCGCCCGGCCGCCGCGCAAGCAACTAGCGCCCGGGCCAGGGGAGTGCGCCCGGTCGCGCGCACCGCCGCGTCATCGGCAAGTAGCTCGACGAGCAGTTGCACGGCGCGCAGCGCGTTGGCGCTGCGGACCAGCCGCGGGAAGGCGGCATGCACCGCCGTGAACGCTTCGAGAACCAGGTCGTGCCGCGCCCGCAAATGAGCTCGCTCATGGCTCAGGATCGCGGTGACTTCGGCGGCGGCGAGCGTGGTGAGCGCCCCTTCGCTGACCACAACGCGGCTGCGCACCCCCGGCAGGCAGTAGGCAAGCGGTTGCGCGACGCCCAAGACCCGAAGGTCGCGCGTCCCGGCACACGGCTGCGCCAGAGCCGCGCCGTGTCCGACCCCGACCAGATCGACCACCATCCGGTGGTGGGCCCGCCGGCGTCGGTTTGCGATGGCCAGTTGCAGCACGGCCATCGCCAGGCGGGCGCCGACCAGCACCGTCAGCGCGAAAACCGCGATATACGCCGTCCACAACGGCCACCCGAGTCGGCCCGCGGCGCCCATGACGCCGGCCGTGGGCCGCCCGTCGGGGCCGGGCATCAACAAGCGGGTGGCGATAGCGATGCCTGCGCTGAATGCCGAGAGCGCGGCGGCCAGCGCGATGGCTTGCCACAACACCATTGCCGCGCGGGGGGCGCGCAACGGCCACGTCGCGCGCGCCAACACAGCCGGCACGGGGCCGGCCAGCAGCACCGCAAGGAAGGTGAAGGCCAGCGCGGACACGGTGTTAGTGTCCCTCAGTCCTCCGCTGGAACGCCAGTCGGAGGCGTGTTGCGTTGGCCGGCTTCCAGTTCGGCGAGCGCGCGCCGAAGCGCTGCCGCCTCGTCGGCGCCGACCCTTTCGACGAAATGCACCAGCGCGGCCTGCCGGCCGCCGGAATCTTCGGCCTGGGACAGCGCATCGACCATCAGCCCGGCGACCAACTCGTCACGGCCGTGAACGGGCGCGTACCGGTGGGCCCGGTCATCGCGGATCTGGGAAACCAGGTTCTTCTTGGCCAATCGTTGCAGCACGGTCATCACCGTCGTATAGGCCAGGTCGCGGCGCGCCGACAACGCTTCGTGGACCTGGCGGACCGTCTGTGGCTCCGTCATGGACCACAAATGGTCCATCACGGCACGTTCCAGATCTCCTAGCCGCGTCATCTTGGCCATAGTTCGTTCATCTCCTGAGCCTTGAAATCAGCGTACTCCCGGTTACTACCGACTGTCGTACCTAACGCTCGGCGAAAGCCGAATTCCAGAGTACCCACAAACCCTTGCAATATTAGGGCAGCCTTGCCTATGCTCAGAGTGATCGAGCGACAACGACTGCGGAGAGTCCAGAGGGCTGCTGTGACCCCCGGTCAAACTCGGTCGGCGAGCCCCGTGTCTTGATGGCACGGGGCTCGCCTGCGTTTCAGGGCGCATGGTGTAGACACATGAACGTGCCACCGCCGCAGGACGGGACCGTCCCTCTCGATTTCACTGCGCCGTTCGACAACGAGTTGGGGCTGCGGTACATCGAACTCAGCCCCGACGGCGCCCGCGCGCAACTAGAGGTCAAACCCCAACTGCTGCAGCCGATGGGGCTCGTACACGGCGGGGTCTACTGCTCGATGATCGAGAGTATGGCCAGCGTGTCCGCCTATACCTGGCTGGCCGAGCACGGCGGCGGCGATGTTGTCGGCGTCAACAACAACACGGACTTTCTGCGTTCCATCGGCTCGGGGATGGTGTACGGCGCCGCCGAACCCATTCACCGCGGCAGGCGTCAGCAGCTGTGGCTGGTCACCATCACCGATGACAACGACCGAGTGGTGGCCCGTGGTCAGGTGCGGCTACAGAACCTCGAGGCGCAGCCCAGCGACGGGTGACCAAAGACCGCCCAGATCCACCCGGTTTGATCGGTGCCGCCGGGATTGGTCGGTTAGCCGCTGGGGTCGATGACCGACACGGTGTTGCTGCCGAAGTTTGTGACGTAGACGTCACCGGTGGAGCCGAACGCCATCTCGGCCGGTTCAGCGCCGACACCGTGTTGCTGTTCTGGTTTGCGACGTAGCTGTCGCCAGCATTGGCGCCGCTGGAGGCTCACCACCTGGAATTCACCCCAAAACCATGAACCACTACCTGCTTTTGCGTCGAAGCCTCACGACTCGCACAGGCCAGCGCCCCACGATCGAAAAGCAGGTAGTCGGGTGCAGAAAGCATTCGCAAATCAGGTAGTGGGGTACGGGTCAAAGCGGTGCGCAGTGCGGCATCTTTGGGGCGACGGGGACGGCGCTTCATGGCGGGATTGGTCGTGACAACGGACGAATATGAGGCGGCTCTGCGCAGCTTGCCCGAAGCGCATTCACTGGCGCTTCGTTTGCAGAATGCGGGCACCGCGGACGAGGTGATCTGCGAGTACCTCCACATCGAGCAGGAAAGCCTCGGCACACTGCTCGAGTTGGCCCACCGCAAGTTGGGCAGCGCCCTCCACAGCCGTCGAGGGTCGGCAGGGGACGACACGCAACCTTGACCGCGGGGCCCTCGACGCTCTCGGTGGAGCGCCTCAACCGTTGGACGCGGCTTCTCCGTCCCTCAACAGCTGCACCAGGGCCGACAGTTCTGAACGCGATGAAACGCCGGCCTTGGCGCTGGCCTGATAGACGTGGCCCTCGATCGTCCGAATCGACAAGGAAGTCGCTTCGGCGATATCCCTGTTGGACAGCCCTCGCGATACGAGATTTGCAACCTCATGCTCGCGTCGCGTGAAGGGCAGCGACACCTTGCTGGCGGCCAGCGCCGGACTGACCGCACCCCCGCACTGCCTAGCCAGCTGTTGCGCTCGGGCACTCGCGGTGAGTGCACTTCCGCGCCGCCCGCTGGAACGGTGGGAGGCGGCCGCCTGCGCCGCGGCATCGGCCGCGGCCAGAACGTCGCCCATCGACTCGAAATCGCGCGACACCGCATCCAGCCCCGCGCCGTCGTCGTCGGCCAGTGCGCGGGCGTAGCGGGCTGACAACGGTGCCCTGGGGCCCTCTACCTGAGCGGCCAGTTCCTCGAGCCGCAATGCCGCACCGGCGTCACCGAACTGAACCCCGGTCTGCAGTGCGAGGACCTCTCGCGCATATTGTCCGTGATGTCGAGCAAATTCCGTTGCACGCGCGGCGAATTCGAGTGCGTCAGTGGTCCTGCCCTGCGCGGCGCTTACCCAGCCCGTCGACAAGAGGTATCCGGATTCGACGTACTTGTATGCCGGATGTCGGCTTCGGTGTGTCATCTCCAGCGAAGCCAGCGCGGCATCGACGGCGCCGTACCGTGCCAGCGCCTCGGTCTGCAGGATCCTGAATCGATAGAACAGACCTGAGATCTCGCCGTAGCCGCCGAAACTCTCGGCCGCCGATTTCAAATACCGCAGGGATGCAGCCAGATCGCCCTGCCCCAGCGCAACCATTCCTTGGGCAGCAATAGCCATCGACCGCGACATGCCGGGCAGATCGGCGTACTGGCGAGACTGCTCGTCGGCAACGGCCGCCGCCTCGTCGACGTACCCGGCGGCCATCAGCGCATAGGCGTGAAACTCCGCCAGACCCGTGCCGTGAAACGACTCTTCCAGCGGTGCTTCGGCAAGCACGCGGTACCCCACCGCGGCTCGCTCGGCGGCGTCCTTTGCACGCCCAAGATCGCCGAGCGCAATCGTCTCTGCGGCGCAGCCGACGACACGGCCGAATTCATCCAACAGGTCGTAGGCGACCGTGGCCATCGTCTCGATCGCGGCGGTCGGTTCGGCGGCCATCACTTCGATCGTGGCACGGAACGTGCGCAGCGAATGGTTTCGGTCTTCATCGCCGAGTGCTATCGCGTCGTCGATCACGACGCGGGATTGGTCGGGTTTCTTCAACAGTCGCAACAGATTCGACGCACGCAGGATGGATCCGTCCAAGAACCCGCGCGTGGCGAGCTCCGATGTGCGGAGCGTGTCGAGAACTTCTTCGGCGTCGTCGCCCTTCTCCTGCAGGAAGAGGATGTAGGCCAGCGGGATCTTCGTCTCGGGACCGGGCTGTGCAGTCACGGCCGCCCGCGCGAGCCGTTCGGCGAGGCCGACGTCCAGCCGCGACGCGGCGATCTTCGCGGCCTGGGTCAGGACCTGCGCGTCATGCGGGAGATCGGATTCCAACCACAACAGTCCGAGCCGAAGCAGGTCGACGTCAGCCGTCTTCGCCATCGCGGCCGCGACGAGTCCGCGTAATCTTCTGAGCCGCGATGGCCCGCAGTGGCCCAGCCGAATCTCGGCATACAGCGGATGGCCCACGAAAACGGCATCGGTGGTGGAAGCGCCCACGATCAGTCCACGTTGTTCGGCGGATTCGATCGTTTGCGGATCGGCCAGCGCGATGAGAATCCGACGGTCGATCGGCTCGGCGATCGCCACCAAGTCCACAACGTGTTGTAAATCGTCGGGCACCTCACCGATTTGTTGCTCCACCAGTTCTGCCAGTGACGGTGAAGCCGATGGTGTTCCGGTCCAACGCCATTCGTCGTCGACGCGCACGAAACTGCCCAATTCCCAATGGTGTTCCACGAGATGGCGCAGATACAGGACGTTCCCGTGGCTCAATTTCCACAGCCGTTCGGCGCCCTCAGCGTTAACGGGACCGTCGAGAACAGTTTCCAACAGAGTTTCGGTCTCGTTGCGAGACAACGGCTGCAACTCCAACCGTCGCAGCAGGCTGTCCTTCCACAGGGCCGTAACAGCGTCGGGCGTGGGCTCGCCACTGCGGATGGTGGCGATCACGCTCGCCACATCTTGCAGCACCAGTTGATGCACGATCAGCGCCGAGAGGTCGTCGAGCAGGTGCGCGTCGTCGACGAGTACCAGTAACGGCGCCCCGTTGGTGCCATCGGCCAGCCCAGCGAATACTTTGCGCGCCAACGCCAGTGACGATGTATCGGTTGCGTCGGTCCACCGCGCGAATGCTCCGAGCGTCACCGCGCGACCGGATGCTGTGCCGGCCACCCGCCGCACCGCCCACCCGGCTTCCGCCGCCGCAGTCGCGGCGTCACGCGTCAACCGTGTCTTGCCGACCCCGGCCGCCCCGGCGACAACGATGCCCTTGTATTCGCTGTCACCAAGCGCCTCGTCGATCAGGCGAAGTTCTTCCGCACGGCCCGTCAGGGGCCAGCGGTCTGTCATAGCAGGGATCCTAGCCGTTCGGCTAATACCTCACCGTGTTGCTGTTCAGCAGGCCGACGCCACGCTACTTCAGTGACAGGACCTGCACAGTTCAGCTGGCTCTTCGGGCCGGCGAATCCTGTGCTTCGGCAGCCAATTCGGCCAGCTGTTCGAGCCGCGTTCGCGCGAACGCCTGTTGATCGGTGATGGTCAGCTGGCCTCGCCGATTGCTCAAGAACGTCATGGTCCAAGACAGCAGCGTGGTGATCTGGCTCTTGAAGCCGACCAGGTACACCAGGTGCAGCACCAGCCACATCAGCCAGGCGATGAAGCCGCTGAATTCCAGCGGACCGATCTTGGCCACCGCGGAAAACCGCGACACCGTGGCCATGGAGCCTTTGTCGAAGAACTGGAACGGCTCGCGCTGTGCGGGGTCGGCCCCGGCAAGTTCGCCCTTGATCGTCTTGGCCACATACTTGGCGCCCTGGATGGCGCCCTGCGCCACCCCTGGCACACCCTCGACGGCGGCCATATCACCGACGACGAACACGTTCGGGAACCCCGGGATGGACAAGTCGGGAAGCACCTTGACCCGACCGGACCGGTCGAGCTCGGTTGGTGACTGCTCGGCGAGATCCCGGCCCAACCTGCTGGCCGATACGCCGGCGGACCACACCTTGCAGGCCGACTCGATGCGCCGGATGGTGCCGTCGGAATCCTTCACCGTGAGACCGTCGCGGTCCACATCGGTGACCATCGCACCCAGCTGGATCTCCACGCCCATCTTCTCCAGCCGGGCGGCCGCCCGCTGACCCAGCTTTTCGCCAAACGGCGGCAATACGGCCGGCGCGGCGTCGAGCAGGATCACTCGCGCCCTGGTGGTGTCGATGTGCCGGAACGCGCCCTTCAAGGTGTGGTCGGCCAATTCGGCGATCTGTCCGGCCATTTCGACGCCGGTGGGACCGGCCCCGACGACCGTGAACGTCAGCAGCTTGGCGCGGCGCTCCGGATCGGTTGACCGTTCGGCCGCCTCGAAGGCGCTCAGGATCCGGCCGCGCAGCTCGAGGGCGTCGTCGATCGACTTCATGCCGGGTGCGAACTCGGCGAATTGATCATTGCCGAAGTAGGACTGGCCGGCGCCGGCCGCGACAATCAAGCTGTCGTAAGGGGTTTCGTAGCTGTGGCCGAGCAACTCCGAGACGACGCACTGGTTGGCCAGGTCGATATGGGTGACATTGCCCAGCAACACCTGAACGTTGCGCTGCTTGCGCAGCACAACCCGGGTCGCCGGCGCGATTTCGCCCTCGGAGATGATGCCGGTCGCCACCTGGTACAGCAGCGGCTGGAACAGGTGGTGGGTGGTGCGGGCGATCATCTTGATGTCGACGTCGGCGTGCTTGAGCTTCTTTGCCGCGTTGAGTCCGCCGAACCCCGATCCGATGATGACGACTCGGTGCCGACGCTTCGGTTCTGCTTGGGCTTCGGGCTGGGGGCTCATGTCTGCACTGCTCCTGACCGGGCGCCTTCACGCGCGCCTCTCACCTACCAAGGATAGTGAAGCGAATACCCAAAAACCCAGGTGAGAGGCTGTGTAATCAAGCACACCGTGGATCGACCCTGGTCGCGGCAGCGTGACGCTCGTCATGCGTGGACACGCGTTATGACGTGGCCCACGAAACGAGCTAGACCACCTGGAGACCGACCACGGGCCGCAGCGTTTCGCCGACCGCGCTGATGACACCGGGTGTGTAGAACGGCATGTTGATGATCACGCTGTCGATTCCCGCGTCGATCACCTTGGTTTTGATCTGATCGGCGATTGAGTCGGGGCTGCCGACCACCATGCGCTGGCTCATCTCGGCGGGAACTTGGTCGGGTTTGACGTCGTCAGCGACCATGGCCGTGATCAGCATGCTGGTTTCCAGCGTGGCTGGATCGCGGCCGATCTTCTCGCACTCCTGCTGGACGACCTGCACCTTGCGCGGCAGCTCGTCGAACCCGGCGATCACGTTGAGGTGGTCGAAGTGCCGCGCGGCGAGCGGGATGGTCTTCTTCTCACCGCTGCCGCCGATCATCAGCGGAATGTGGTCGCGGAAGCGCGGATTGGCGTTTGCCTCGCTGGCCCGGTAGTAGGTGCCCTTGAAAGTGGGGCGCTCGCCCTTGATCATCGGCAGGATGATCTCCAGCGCCTCGTCGAGCCGGTTGAATCGGTCGGTGAAGGTGCCGAAATCGAAGCCCAGCTGGTCGTGCTCGAGTTCGAACCAGCCGGTGCCGATGCCCAGAATCGCCCGGCCCTGACTGATCACGTCCAGCGTGGTGATGATTTTCGCCAGCACAGTGGGATTGCGGTACGTATTGCCAGTCACCAAGGTGCCCAGCTGCACCCTTTCGGTGGCGGTGGCCAGCGCACCCAGCGCGGTATAGGCCTCCAGCATCGGCTGGTCGGGGTCGCCCAGCATCGGCAGTTGATAGAAGTGGTCCATCACGAAAACCGAGTCGAATCCGGCCGATTCGGCCTCGCGCGCCTGAGCGATGACTGTCGGGAAGAGTTGCTCTATCCCGGTGCCGTAGGAGAAGTTGGGAATCTGGAAACCAAGACGAATAGCCACAGTGTCTACCGTAGCCATCAACCCCGAAAGGTTGAATCAGCTCTAGGCGAAACTGGCCAGCGCGCCGTGGCTGACGTGCAGCGTCTGGCCGCTGATGTGGCGAGCCGCCGGGCTGGTCAGGAACAGGGCCAGGCGGGCCACCTCGGGGCCGACGGACGGCGGTGTCCGCGAAAGGCCTTCGTAACCGGGCTGCACGCTGCGCCCGGCAGCCACGGCGTTGACGGTGATCCCGCGCGTGCCGAAGATGACGGCCTGTCCGGCAATCCAGGCGGAGAGTGTCGATTTGATGGCGGCATCGACGCTGCCCGCGGGTGGGTTTTCCGCTACCACGCTGATGATGGCGCCGCCGGAGCACAGGTTGTCGCCGACGGCCTGGACCGTCAGCACGGCTGAAAGCACCGTGGCGTCGAGCTCGTTGCGCCAGGCTTTGGCCGTGTCGGCGATCGAGTAGGTGCGTGGGTCGCCGGCTTCCCAACGCGGCGCAGGCACGTTGACGATGGTGTCCAGGTGGTGGGGGAACAACCCGCGAGCCTCGTTCAGGCTGGCCGCATCGGTGGTGTCGCAGACGATCGCGTCCACGTCCAGTTCCTTGGCGGCAATCTCGAGGTCGCTGCGCCGCGCGCCCACGAGAGTCACCTTGTGACCGTCATCGCGGAAACCCTCGGCTACTGTGCGCCCCAGCTCGGTGTCGCCGCCAGTGACCAGCACATCCACAGCCATGACCTCCTCGTGTTCAACGTTGAACCCAGATTTGGCGCGGTTCCGAAGTGGCACACCACAGGACCAAAGCCCGGGATCTCAGCGTGTTATGGCCTCAATCACGGTAGATGTTACTGGACAGTAGCTCTAAGGGGAAATTAAGGACGCCGCGACGCGCCGACGACTTCGGAAACTACTCAGCTCGCTATCTGGCCCAGCATCGTCGGCGCGTTTCGGTGGCCTGCCGGGGGGGAGCAACGGCTAGGGTTTGACGCATGCGTCGGATCGGGATCCTGGGCTGTTTGGTAGCGACGGTGCTGGTAGCGAGCTTGTTAACCGGCGCTGTCGGGTGCAGTTCCAATTCGCAGCCCGCGCAGGCCACCGGAAAGATCGTGGTGATGGCCGCGGCGTCACTGAAGTCCGCGTTCACCAAGATCGGTCAGCAGTTCAAGAACGACAATCCCGGCAGCGACATTGATTTTGAGTTCGCGGGTTCCTCGGAGCTCGCGACGCAGTTGACCCAGGGCGCGACTGCCGACGTTTTCGCATCCGCAGACACTGCGCAGATGGACACGGTCGCCAAAGCCGGGCTGCTCGCCGGCGACCCGGCGAAGTTCGCCTCCAACAGCTTGGTCATCGTGACCGCGCCGGGGAACCCGAAAAAGGTCGCATCCTTCGCCGACCTCGCCAAACCCGGGCTCAACGTGGTGGTTTGCCAAAAACCGGTGCCTTGCGGATCTGCGACCCACCGTATCGAGGACAGCAGCGGCGTGCACCTCAACCCGGTCAGCGAGGAACCGAGCGTGACCGACGTCCTGAACAAGGTCACCAGCGGACAGGCCGACGCCGCGCTGGTCTACGTCACCGATGCACTCAGCGCGGGGAACAAGGTGACGGCCGTCAGCTTTCCCGAGGCCCCCAGCGCGGTGAACATCTACCCGATCGCGGTGCTGAAGAAGGCTCCGCAACCTACGCTGGCGCAAAAGTTCGTCACCTTGGTAACCGCTGACGCCGGCCAGAAGATCCTGGCTCAGGCCGGCTTCGCCGAGCCCTGACACGGCGATGTCCGCTTGAAGAGTCAGAGGGCGTTGAGGCTGCCGATGACCTGCACGGTCAGCGCAAGGATCACCGTTCCGAATAGATACGACACCGTCGCTTGCTGAATTGCTGTGACCCGGATCGGGCGATTCTTCAGAGCAGTATCGGTGACCCCGTAGGTGAAGGCGATGGTGAACGCGAGGTAGGTGAAGTCGGCAACGGTGGGCTTCTCGTCTGCGTTGAAATCGATCCCGCCTACCGGTTCTGTGTAGTAGTGCACTGCATAGCGAAGGGTGTACACCGTGATCACTACTAGCCAAGACGCGATCACACTCGAGAATCCGATGGCGGCGGCAATGGTCGTGTCGGGACCTTTGTTACTGCCCGCCGCGAGCAGGAACCCGACACCGCTCAGACTTGCGATGCTGGCCAACACCACGATGGTGTCGGCAAATCGGCGCCCCGGATGGCCCTGCTGCACAAGACGTTCGATCGCGGCGGCGCTCATCCGGGCGCTCGTTTTCCAAGTCCACGTCAGGTAAACGGCCGCGGCCGCAATCCATCCTGCTGCCGGGGCATATTTCCATCCCGCCGTGGTCCCGACAAGTGCGGCGGCGGCTGCGCCGACTGCTACAGCGGTTGCGTCACGGCGCGATACAGCGAAACGCACTGTTCGAGCTAAACACCGATGAAGCGGCAGATTGCGGCGGCGCGCCGTAAACGCTGGTAAAGGGCTCTACCGTAAGTCCAATAGAGATGCCCTTGCGTGTTACGTTCTCCTCGATAATCCCAGCCGACCGCCGTTAGGTATACGTATTAGCGGACGTCATTCCGATCTGCCCCGCTGGGTGTATGCCCCCGCTGCCGTCGGGACCATTTTTGTGGTTCTGCCGCTGTTGGCCGTCGCGATCAAAGTCGATTGGCCGAATTTCTGGTCGCTGATTACCAGTTCCTCGTCGATGACCGCGCTGCTGCTGAGCCTGAAGACCGCCGCGGCCAGCACCGCGGTGTGCGTGCTGCTCGGGGTGCCGATGGCATTGGTGTTGGCCCGTAGCAGGGCACGGCTGGTGCGGGTCTTGCGGCCGCTGATTCTGCTGCCGCTGGTGCTGCCGCCGGTGGTGGGCGGCATCGCGTTGCTCTACGCGTTCGGCCGCCTCGGCCTGCTCGGGCATTACCTCGAGGCCGCCGGCATCAGCATCGCGTTCAGTACAACCGCGGTGGTGTTGGCGCAGACCTTCGTGTCGTTGCCCTTTCTGGTGATCTCGCTGGAGGGCGCCGCCCGGACCGCGGGGGCCGACTATGAAGTGGTGGCGGCGACGCTGGGCGCGCGACCCAGCACGGTCTGGTGGCGGGTCACCCTGCCGCTGCTGCTGCCGGGCCTGGCGTCGGCGGCGGTGCTGGCGTTCGCCCGGTCGCTGGGGGAGTTCGGCGCGACACTGACCTTTGCCGGTTCCAGGGAAGGCGTCACCCGCACCCTGCCGCTGGAGATCTACTTGCAGCGGGTGACCGACCCGGACGCGGCTGTCGCGTTGTCGATCCTGCTGGTGGCGGTCGCGGCGCTGGTGGTGCTGCTTCTGGGCGTGCGCGGGCTGACCGGGACCGCCCCGGGGTAGCCATGGTCGAGTTACAGCTTCGCGCGGTCGTCGCAGACCGCCATCTGGATGTGGAATTTTCGGTGTCGGCCGGAGAGGTGCTCGCGGTGCTGGGGCCCAACGGCGCGGGCAAGTCGACCGCGTTGCACGTCATCGCCGGACTGCTTCGCCCCGACGAGGGTCTGGTGCGGTTGGGGGACCGGGTGCTGACCGACACCGCGACCGGAGTGGATGTGCCGACACACGACCGGCGGGTGGGCCTGCTCCTGCAGGACCCCTTGTTGTTCCCCCACATGAGCGTCGCCGCCAATGTCGCTTTCGGGCGGCACGGCCGGGGCTTTCGTCCGGCGCGCGCCCAACAAAGGTCGCGGGCGCTGCGCTGGCTGCGCGAGGTGGACGCCGAGGATCTCGCCGACCGCAGACCGCGTCAGCTGTCCGGCGGTCAGGCGCAACGGGTGGCGATTGCACGGGCGTTGGCGGCCGAACCCGATGTGCTGCTGCTCGACGAACCGCTGGCCGGGCTCGATGTCGCGGCGGCCGCGGGCATCCGCACAGTGCTCCGCACCGTGGCGGCCCGCAGCGGCTGCGCGGTCATCCTGATAACCCACGAGTTGTTGGACGTGTTCACGCTCGCCGATCGGGTGCTGGTGCTCGAGTCCGGCAGGGTCGGCGAGATCGGCCCGGTCGCCGACGTGCTCACAGCGCCGCGCAGCCATTTCGGGGCGCGGATCGCGGGCGTCAACCTGGTCAACGGGGCCATCGGCCCCGATGGCGCGCTGCACGGCCGCTCCGGCCTGCATCTGCACGGCACCCTTGCTGAGGCGTTCGGCGGCGAGGTGCCGACCGGGCACGAGGCAGTCGCGGTGTTCGCGCCCGCGGCCGTAGCCGTATACCGAGACCAGCCGCACGGCAGCCCGCGCAATACCCTCGAGGTGACGGTGGCGACGCTCGACACCCGCGGATCGGCGGTTTTGGTGCGCGGCCAAGAGCAACCCGATGGCGCGCCCGGCCTGGCCGCCGAGATCACGATCGACGCCGCCGCGGAGCTTCGGCTAGCACCCGGAGACCGAGTGTGGTTCACCATCAAGGCGCTGGAAGTGTCGCTTTACCTGGCACCACCGCAACGCGCCGATTACTAAGCGGCCTCCTGTGGCCCTCACGCAATGACGGTGAACTGCGCAGACGGCGACGAATAACCACGGCTCGTCGCCAGCAAGGCATCCTTGCGTCACGGCCGTTTGGCGGTAGGTTCGTCGCCATGGATGAGGTACACCCGAAGTCGACACGTCGCCGAGGACTGTGGTCGACACTGGCGATCACCGCGGTGGCCAGCGCCAGCGTCGTCACCATCGCAATGCCGCCGACGTCGTACGCCGATCCCGAGGTCCCAACCCCGGTGCCACCAACAACGGCGGCGGCCCCGCCCGCGGCTGGCGCGCCAGCGGCCGCCCCTGCTGCGCCCGCAGCACCTCCAGCTGCTCCCGTAGCGCCCCCAGCCGCACCTGGCGCGCCCGTGCCGCCTCCGGCCGATCCGAATGCGCCGCCGGCGCCACCGGCACCACCGGCACCAGTCGATCCGAACGCACCGCCTCCCGACGTGAACGGAGGCCGGATCACCAACGCCGTCGGCGGGTTCAGCTTCGTCCTTCCCGCCGGCTGGGTGGAGTCAGATGCTTCTCATCTTGACTACGGCTCCGCGCTGCTGAGCAAGACGATCGGTCAGCCGCCCATGCCAGGGCAGCCGCCGTCGGTGGCCAACGACACGCGCATCGTTCTCGGCCGACTGGACCAAAAGCTTTACGCCAGCGCCGAAGCCGACAACGCCAAAGCCGCGGTCCGGCTGGGCTCAGACATGGGTGAGTTCTTCATGCCGTACCCCGGCACGCGGATCAACCAGGAGGCCACCCCACTCAACGCCAACGGGGTGGTTGGCAGCGCGTCGTTCTATGAGGTCAAGTTCAGCGACTCGACCAAGCCGAACGGCCAGATCTGGACGGGCGTAGTCGGCTCGCCCGCGGCGACAACGCCCAACGCCGGCCCTCCGCAGCGCTGGTTCGTGGTGTGGCTCGGGACCGGAAATGACCCGGTCGACAAAGGCGCGGCCAAGGCGCTGGCCGAGTCAATCCAGCCTTGGACTGGCCCTGCGGCCCCCGCGGCCCCCGCAGGCCCGGCTGCCACGGCACCGGTTCCGGGAGTCCCGGTTGCCCCGGGCGCGCCCGCCGCCCCGGTTGCACCCGCACCGGCGCCCGCGGTACCGGGTCAGGCCCCCGCAGCTGAAGTGACACCCACCCCCACATCCACCCAACAGCGGTCCTCAACCGCCTGATTGGCTTCCGTGCCTGGGGATTTGGCCCGCGTTAAACGACGGCGCGGGACGTTACAACGAAGGTCGTTTACCGGACACGCGCCGGCTAAACTCGGGTATAAGTTAGGCACTGCGATCGCCAACCAATACTCCTAAGGAGTCGCCGCCGTGGACTTGTTTTGGAACATCTTTTGGATGATCGTCATCGGTCTCATCGTCGGCTTCATTGCCCGATTTATCGTGCCCGGAAGGCAACCTCTGGGTTTGATCGCGACCGCCCTGCTCGGCATAGCGGGATCCTATGTCGGCGGCACGCTGGGCAGCGTGGTCTTTCCTCCGCACCAATTCGACATCCACCCGCCGATCAAACACGCATTCTTGGGTGCACTGGTCGGTGCGGTGATCTTGTTGTTGATCTATAACGCCGTCAGGTCGCGGACACGGTAGGCACGAGAACCATGCGGGCTTGGCGGGTGCGTCGGCCGGGGCCAGTGGACACCAACCCGCTCGAGCAAGTCAACACCGAAGTACCCCAACCGGAGCCGTCGGAGTTGTTGGTTGCGGTGCGCGCGTGCGGGGTCTGCCGCACCGACCTGCACGTCAGCGAAGGCGATCTGCCCGTGCACCGCGAGCGAGTGACGCCCGGCCACGAGGTGGTGGGCGAGGTCGTCCAGGTGGGTGCCCAGGCCGGTAACGAGTTCAAGATGGGGGACCGGGTGGGCATCGCCTGGCTGCGCTACACCTGCGGTGTTTGCCAATACTGCCGACGGGGCGACGAGAATCTCTGTCCGAAGTCGCTCTACACGGGCTGGGATGCCGATGGCGGGTACGCCGAATTCGCCACTGTCCCTGCGGCTTTTGCGCACCATCTGCCGAGCGGGTACAGCGACAGCGAGCTTGCGCCGCTGTTATGCGCGGGCATCATCGGCTACCGCTCGCTGCTGCGCGCCGAGTTACGGCGGGGTGGCCGGCTGGGTATCTACGGCTTCGGCGGCAGCGCCCATATCACCGCACAGGTCGCGCTGGCGCAAGGCGCCGAAGTGCACGTGATGACTCGCGGAGTCCGGGCCCAAGAGCTGGCAATCGAGCTTGGTGCCGCGTCGGCGCAGGGTGCCGCCGATCCGCCTCCGGTGCCGCTCGATGCCGCGATCCTGTTCGCCCCTGTCGGCGATCTGGTGCTGCCCGCGTGCGAGGCCCTGGACCGTGGCGGCACGCTGGCGATCGCCGGTATACATCTGACCGACATCCCGACTCTGAACTATCAGCGTCACTTGTTTCAGGAACGCCAGATCCGTTCGGTCACGTCGAACACTAGGGCCGATGCGCGCGCTTTCCTGGAATTCGCGGGCCGGCATCACATCGAGGTGACCACACCGGAATATCCCCTCGACCAAGCGGATCGCGCGCTGGCCGATCTCAGCGCGGGCCGGATAGCCGGTGCCGCGGTGTTGCTCGTTTAGGCCGTCCTTGCTCGTTTAGGCCTCTAAGCCGAGAGATGCCAGACCAGCGCGGCGGCCAGGGCGCCGAGCCCGTTCAGTGACCAATGCAGCGCGATCGGCGCGATCAGGCTTCCGCTGCGCCGGCGCAGCCAGCTGAACACGAAGCCAGCCGTCCCGGTGGCCAACACCGCCATGGTCACTCCGGCCAGCATCCCGAGTATCCCGCCGCCGAACAGCCGGGTGAATCCGATATTGCTGCTCGTCAGTCCCAACGACGTGGCGACGTGCCACAAGCCGAACAGCAGCGAGCCCGCCAGAGCGGCACCGCGAAACCCCCAGGCCCGATTCAAGGCGCCATGCAGGACGCCGCGGAAGGCCAGTTCCTCGGGGATCACCGTTTGCAGCGGAATGACGATCATCGAAGCGATCAGCGCGCCCGAGATGGTCACGTAGTGATTGTTCATGAACATCGGCCGGGTCATCGGCAGCAGCACTCCGACCGCGATCACCGATCCCACGGCCGCGACGGCGGCCAGCGCGTAACCCAGGCCGGACTTCCAATGTTCACGGCCAAGGCCGAGATCGGTCCAGTCCAGACCCTTGGCGCGCATCAAGAACACCAGGCCAACGGCGGCGGCCGGGACGGTTGCGATACTCGCCCAAGGCGTCGTGAAGTGCGCGATCAGGTTGGTCAGCACCAGTACCAGGACGACCACCCCGACATCAACCTGGATCCGGAACTGGTGCAGCGCGGACAGCTGAGACACCAGCGGATGGGGTTGGGTCGCCTCAACAGCGGCGGTGGCGTGGTCTGACATCGTCAGCCAAGTCTACCTGCGGGTAGCTCATCCGCCCAGAGGCTCAGCCTTCGCTCGACGCGGCCCGGCGGCGCGCATAGGCCTGCAGTTCGGCGGAGAGCGCGTCGGCCACCAACAGTTTTGGGAGTAGCTCCGGTTCGGTCATTCGGGCGCGAAAGACCAGCCCAATCGTCACCTCATGGTCGGGGCGGTAGTCGATTGTGATTGTGTCGCCCGCGCGCACCGCTCCGGGCGAGATCACCCGTAAGTAAGCGCCGGGCTTCCCCGCTTTGGTGAAGGTTTTGATCCACTGGTTCAAATGCAGGAACGCCGCGAAAGTCCGGCAGGGCGTTCGTGGCGCGGAGACTTCCAGCACCAAGCCGTCGGTGCCGATGCGCCAACGTTCACCGATTAGCGCCCCGGTCGCATCGACGCCCGAGGTGGTCAGGTTCTCCCCGAACATCCCGTTGGTGAGTTCCCGCTGGAGTTCAACCTCCCACGCGTCGAGGTCTTCTCGCGCATACACATAAACGGCCTGGTCGTTACCGCCGTGCAGTTTGGGGTTGCCGATGGTGTCGCCGACCAATCCGCTGCCCTGACCGCCTCGCATCGGCCCCGGCGCCCGGACCATGACGGGCTCTGTTGCCGCTATTTTGTCGATGCCCGTCACGCTCGACTGCGCGCGCAGATCAGGATTCGTCCGCACACGAGCCAGGTTGACCGACACGACAGTCGCCACGCATAAAGCGTAGCGCCGGGTCGCTACCCGTCCTCGCCGCGAGCCCGCGCCTCGTACGCCTGACGTTTGGCGACGTCGACGTCATCGGTGAAGACATGGTCGCCGCCGAGTATTCGGTTCAAGCCTTCGGCCAACACGCGTGGGATGAACTTCGTCGACGCGATCATGGCGCCGGCCGCTCTGGTGACGCGCACCCGCGGCTTGGGGCGCGCAACGAGTTCGGCGATCGCCTCGGCGATGTCGGCCGGTTCGGCGTTCTTGAATCCCTTCATCCCCGCGGTGCCCGCGACGAGGTCGGTGTTGACGAACGTCGGCGACACCATGGAGAACTTCACACCGGCAGCGCGGTACTCGAGCCTTGCCGAATCGGTGAACGCGACTACCGCGTGCTTGCTCGCACAGTAGGTGGCGAGCCCGACGGCGTAGAGCTCCCCGGCCAGGGAGGCGACGTTGATCACGTGCCCGGACCCGCGGGGGACCATCCGCTGGGCCGCCAGCTTGCTGCCCAGGATCACCCCGTAGACGTTGATGTCCAGGATGCGCCGGGTGACCGCGTCGGGCTCGTCGACAATCCGGCCGACAGGCATGATGCCCGCGTTGTTGATCAGCACATCGATCGGACCAAGTTGGCGCTCTACCATATCGAGGAATTCGGAGAACGAGTTCCGTTCTGTCACATCGAGTTTGCCGTATACCTCGAGGCCGAGATCGGCGCCTGACTCCTTCACTTTCACCTCGTCGATATCGCCGATCGCGACCCGGGCACCCAGATTGTGCAGCGCGGTCGCGGTGGCCAATCCGATTCCTCGTGCGCCACCCGTGATGACCACGACCTTTCCGCGAATTTTGTTGCGGACTTTGACGCCAACGGATCCTCTGGGTGTCATGTGCCAAGCACAGCACCGGACGCCGGCGGGCGCAATGACCGCTACCGCGCCGCAGACGCAGATGGGGCGGTGCGAGCGGGTTTACGCGGCAGGTCGGCTTGGACTACGTCAATTGTTATGAGGGCAGTGATCCTTACGGTTGGCTTCCGTGATTGTCTCGGGGCTTCTCAGCGTTCCGGCGGTGGCGCACGCCGACTCGTGCATTAGCGGCACCGTCCGTGGAGGTTCGAGTGGCGACTTCGTTCCTGTGCCAGGAAGGCGGGTGGTTGCGCGTCGTGCCGACATTCAACGCCCCAAAGCGGCCGCTGCCACCCGGGTGTGCGAGGTTTCCGGACGAAGTACATGTGCCCGGTTGATGCGCCTCCGCCCGGCATCCAGTGGACAACCCCGGGCCGTTGGTTTCCGGGGACGAATTGACCGCGAACTCTGGCTCTAGCGCAAGGTGAGCCACGCCAGGCTGCCCGCTCCGGCCAGCGCGCAGTAGATGGCAAACGGTGTGAGAGTTCGGGTTTGGAAGTACCGGGTCAGGAAGCGCACGGCGAGGTAGGCGCAGACGAAAGAAGCGACACTGCCGGCCAGCACCTGACCACCGATTCCGGCTCCAAGAGGCCCGAACAGCTCGGGGATTTTGTACACGCCGGCCGCCAGGATGATCGGTGTCGCCAGCAAGAAAGAGAATCGGGCGGCGTCTTCGTGCGACAGGCCGCGCCAGAGGCCGGCCACCATGGCGATGCCGGAGCGGCTGATGCCGGGCAGCAACGCCAGGATTTGGGCGGAGCCGATCAGCACGCCCTGTGCCATCGGCAGTTGCGCGAGGCGGCCGTCGATGGCGTCGTCGCTGTGCACGGGTCGGTCATCGGCGGCCGGGCTGGTTTCAGGGCCGCTTCCAGGGCCACTGCGGCGGCGCAACACCTCAGCCGCATAGAGGGTGACGCCGTTGAAGATCAGAAACACCGCCGCCGGAATCGGTTTGCCCAGTGTGGTGCGAAACAGCTGTTCCAGCAGCAAACCGGCCAGCGCCACGGGGATGGTGCCGGCCACGAGCAGCCAGGCCAATCGCTCGTCGGGGGTCTGGATTCGACGATGTCGCACCGAGGAGACGAATCCCGCCAGGACGCGCCGCCAGTCACGCCAGAAGAACACCAATAGTGCGGCGGCGGTGGCGACATGTAGGCCGACGATGAAGGCCAGGTACGGCGATTGGGGCGCGGAGACGTTGAGGTCCCGGGCCCATTCGCCACCGATGAGTGCGGGCACCAGGATGGAGTGTCCGAGGCTGGATACCGGGAACAGCTCCGTGACGCCCTGGAAAGCGCCGACGATCACGGCTTCCGCGTAGCTCAGGTGCGCACTCATATGTCGACAATCTCCATTCGCTCTCGATTCTCCGGCACGGCCCACTGCCGAGCGTGACACTAGCCGCACACTCGGCGACGGGTCCCGATAGGTTTTCTCTATGCCCGTCGACCCAAGGACACCGGTATTGGTCGGCTACGGCCAGGTCAACCATCGCGACGAAATCGACCCGGACACGCAATCGATCGAACCCGTCGACCTGATGGTCGCCGCCGCGCGGCAAGCCACAGATCCCCGGGTTCTCGATGCCGTTGACTCGATTCGCGTGGTGAACGTGCTGTCGGCCCACTACCGGGATCCCGGATTGCTGCTCGGCGAGCGAATCGGCGCCGCCAAGTTCAGCACCCTCTACAGCCCGGTCGGCGGCAACGTGCCGCAGTCGCTGGTCAATCAGGCCTGCCTCGACATCCAACGGGGCCGGGCCGGCGTGGTGTTGCTCGCCGGGGCCGAAACGTGGCGCACCAGGAGGGGTCTGAAGGCCAGGGGCGGCAAGCTCGTCTGGACGGCGCAGGACGAATCTGTGCCGATGGCCGAGGTCAGCGGCGAGGACGTGCCGATGGCCGGCGACGCGGAGATCAGGATTCAGCTGGATCGGCCGGCCTACATCTATCCGCTGTTCGAACAGGCGCTGCGCGTCGCTAACGGGGAGTCGATCGGGGATCACCGCAGGCGAATCGGCGAGCTGTGGGCCCGCTTCAACGCGGTCGCGGTCGGCAATTCGCACGCGTGGATTCGCAAACCGGTGACGGCCGAGGAGATCTTCGAGCCCGGTCCGCAGAACCGGATGATCAGCTGGCCATACACCAAGTTGATGAACTCCAACAACATGGTCGATCAGGGCGCCGCGCTGGTCCTGACGTCGGTCGAGCAGGCAACCCGGCTGCGGATTCCCGCCGAAAGCTGGGTCTACCCGCATGCCGGCACCGACGCGCATGACACGTCGAGCATCGCTGAACGGGGCGAACTGCATCGCTCTCCGGCGATCCGGATTGCCGGAGCGCGGGCCCTGCAGTTAGCCGGCCTCGGAATCGACGACGTCGATTACGTCGACGTGTACTCGTGCTTTCCCTCGGCCGTTCAGGTCGCGGCAGCCGAACTCGGTTTGGGAATCGACGATCCCGCGCGTCCGCTGACCGTCACCGGCGGATTGACCTTCGCAGGCGGCCCGTGGAGCAACTACGTCATGCATTCCATCGCGACTGCGGCCGAACTGCTGGTCGCCAATCCCGGTCGACGCGCCCTGATCACCGCCAACGGCGGCTACCTCACCAAACACAGTTTCGGTGTCTACAGCACCGACCCGCCGGACGAATTCCGTTGGGAAGACGTGCAATCGACCGTGGATCGGGAACCCACCCGGGATGGGTTGGTCGAGTGGGAAGGCACCGGCACGGTCGAAGCGTGGACGACGCCGGTCGACCGGGACGGAAAACCGGAGAAGGCTTTCCTAGCCGTACGTACTCCAGACGGGTCGCGCACCTTGGCGGTGATCAGCGATCCCGGTGCGGCCGCGTTGACCGTAAACGAAGATATCGGTGGCGCCAAGGTTGCCGTCAGCGCGGACGGCAACGCGACACTGCACTAACCGACCGGGAGCATCATGCCTGGCCAGGGGGTCGGGCGCGAGCTCCCCGTTGGTTAGGTCGCGCGACTACCGATTTGCCTGCCTATTGTCGGAAGTGGACGTTGGGGGAGGTGAGTCCAGGTGCACATCCTGGTTACCGACGCCATCGGCACAGTCGGGCGGATGGTCGCACGGCGGCTGATCGCGGCCGGACACACGGTCAGTGGCGTTGCCGAACGTCCGCACGAGTGCCTCGACCCCAACGTGGACCTTGTTTGCGCGCCGTTGACCGATCCCATCCTGCAACACCTGGCCGACGAAGCCGACGCGGTGATCCATCTGGCCCCGGTAGACACCACCGCGCCCGGCAGCGCCGGAGTCGACGGCGTTGCGCGGGTCACCCACGCGGCCGCCCGCGCGGGCGCCCGGCTGATGTTCGTGTCCCAGGCCGCGGGTCTGCCCGATCTCTACCAGCCCGCCGAAGAGCTGGTGTCCACAAGCTGGGGGCCAAGCCTGATCGTCCGGATTGCGCCGCCGGTGGGCCGCCAGCTCGACTGGATGGTCTGCCGTACCGTCGCCACGCTGTTGCGCACGAAGGTGTCGGCGCAACCGGTGCGGGTGCTGCACCTCGACGACCTGGTGCGCTTCCTGGTCATGGCGCTAGAGACCGACCGCACCGGTGTGGTCGACCTGGCTTCGCCGGACACCGTCAATCTAATCACCGCGTGGCGACTGCTGCGATCCGCTGATCCGCGTACCCGGCTGCATCAAGTTCGCAGTTGGCCACGGTTGATTCCCGAAATCGATATCGCTGCGGAGCAAGAGGATTGGGATTTCGAATTCGGCTGGTACGCGACCGACGCGGTCGCCGATACCGCGCGGGGGCTGGTCGGCCGCCGGCTCGGTGCCGCCGGCGCCACCAGCCACGGCAACGAACTCGCAATGCCGGTGGAGGTATTGCCACGGTCAATCCCGGAAGGGCTCGGGTCGGCGGCGCCAGACGCACTGGAGGGCGAGTTCGACGACCGAATCGATCCACGATTCCCGGTGTTCAGTGTCACCAATCTTGCCGAGGCGTTGCCCGGACCGTTGACCCCGATAACGCTGGACGTCCAGTTGAGCGGGCTGCGCGCGGCCAGCCGGGCGCTGGGCCCGATGCTTGCGCTCGGCGACGTTGTCGGCGACGAATGGGGCAGCAGGGCTATCGCAGTGTTCGGCCATCGCCCGTATGTCGGGGTCTCGGCCAATGTCGTCGCCGCCACGCAATTGCCCGGCTGGGACCAGCGGGCCGTCGCCCAGCGCGCCCTGGACGACCGGCCGCAGGTCGGGCCGCTCGTCCCGTTCGGTCCGCCTCAGCTCGCCAGCGGTGCGCTGGGGTCGGTCGCCAAAGCCATCACCGCGGCGCGCTCGCTGGCCGCGTTGCGGCACCTGCGGGCCGACACGCGGGCCTACGCGGCCGCGACGCGGGCGGAGCACGTGGCCCCCGAACAGCTGACCTCGCTGTCGGACGCCACGCTGGGCGTCCGGATTCCGCTGCTGCGGGATCGGATTCACCAAGGCTGGATTCTGACGGCGCTATGGCTGATCGAGAGTGGCATCACGGCAGTCGCATTGCAGCAATCCAAAGCGGAGTTCAGCGTTGCCGGATTCGGCGCGATCGTGGAAAGCGGCCGGATCGCCGCCGAGACCGATGCCCTGGCAGCGCTTTTGCGCAGTGATCCACCGGTATGCGCGTTGGCGCGGGAAGGCAACCTCGCGAGTATCCGGGCGTTGTCCCCGAACACCGCCCGCTCCCTCGATGCCGCCATCGCCCGGATCGGGCATCGCGGGCCCGGCGAAGCCGAATTGTCCAGCCAAACCTTCAGCGATGACCCGGCGATCCTCCTGACGGCGGCCGCCACCGCCGCCGCGACACCCGCCGACCAGGCAGCACCGGCGACACTTTCCCGGCGGCCCGCAACCAACGCCCGCGGTTCGCGAGAACTGGTCCACGACAACACCATCTGGTTCACTCATGAGCTTCGCATGACATTGCGGGAGTTGGGATCTCGCTGGGCATCAGCGGACCTGATCGATGCTGCCGACCACGTGTACTTTCTGACGTGCGACGAACTGGTCGCCAAGCCGGCCGACGCTCGGTTGCGGATCAAGCGCCGGCGCGCAGAGCGCGAACGCTTTCAGGCACAGCGACCGCCCGACGTCATCGACACGAACTGGACTCCCGTGAACGGAAGCCCTGATTGCCCCGAATTGCCCGCCGGGGTTGATTAACGGTCAGCTCACCAGGTCCGCGAGCGGCGCCTTCGGGTCGGACAGCTCAGCGATCGCCGGCCGGTACCACTGCTCGCGCCATTGATCGAGATGATTTTGCCGCCGATGCCGCCGCCATCGGCGGCATCATTGTGCTGCTCCCACCGACGTCCGATCATTTCGGCGGCAGAGTGCGCGCGTACCCGATGCCCTTGGTGACCCAACTCTGCAGCTGTCGCATGGTTTTGACGCCCTCAGCGGCGACGAGCAGCCACCCTCGGGTTTCCCGGCCGGCCATCACCATCGGGCTGACATGCGCACGCCCCAGGAGTTTGTCGGTTTCTTCCGGCGGAACCCGCACCATCAGTCCGCCCTTGCTGCTGACGGCGACGGCCATGTGCCCGTCGATCGAGGAACGCCAGCCCGCCGAACATCGCCTTTTCGTGGACACCCGGCCTGTCGCGCGAGCAATTCGCGGATCCGGTTGGCCAGGTCTTCGTCATAGGCCATGTGGCCTCAGTCCAGGTCTATGCGAATAGTCAGCAGGTCGGTGCCCATCGTTCGCACGCCGGCGCTGTTGAGCCGGGGCAAGCTCCGCAGCCGCACCCACGGGTCGTCGTCGGGCAGCAGATGCGCGACGCCACTGCGCCACTGGCCGCCGATGCGCAACCGTACTGCCGGGTCGGCTTTGATGTTGTGCACGTAATCGGAATGGTCGCCGTGTTCGGAGACCATCCAATACTGGTTGTCCACGAGTTTTCCGCCTATCGCGGTGTGCCGCGGCTGGCCTGACTTGCGGCCGGTGGTTTCGAGCATGGTCACCGGCAATTGCCGGCCGATCGGATTGACCACGAACCGTTGCACACGATGCACGAACTGTCGTTTCAGGCTCACCGCTCCATTCAACGCCGAAGGCCACGCCCGTGCTCACGGGCGTGGCCTTCGATGTGGCCTGTCGGCGGGTCAGGCGGCGGCCGTCACCGTCTCGGCGACCGGTTCCAGCGCTTGCGCGACGATCTCGGCGACGTCCGTCATCGGCTTGACCGTCAAGGCGTCGAGCACCTCGGCGGGCACGTCGTCCAGGTCCGGCTCGTTGCGCGACGGGATGAAAACCGTTGACAATCCAGCTCGTTGGGCGGCCAGCAGCTTCTGCTTGACGCCACCGATCGGCAACACCCGGCCGTTCAGCGTGACCTCACCGGTCATGCCGACATCCGCGCGCACCTGGCGTCCGGTGGCCATCGAGACCAACGCGGTCACCATGGTGACGCCGGCCGACGGGCCGTCCTTGGGCACCGCACCCGCGGGCACGTGCACGTGGATCCGCCGGTCCAGTGCCTTGGGGTCGACGCCGAGCTGCTCGGCGTGCGACCGCACGTAGGAGAGCGCGATCTGCGCCGATTCCTTCATCACGTCGCCCAGCTGGCCGGTCAGTTGCAGACCCGCCTCGCCGTCGGTAGACCCAGCCTCGATGTACAGCACATCGCCGCCCAGGCCGGTAACGGCCAGACCGGTGGCCACGCCGGGCACCGCGGTGCGTTCGGCCGACTCTGGGGTGAACCGCGGACGACCCAGGTAACCGACCAGGTCGGGCTCGTCGATGGTCAGCGGGCCCGGGAGCTCGCCCTGTTTGGGCGCCAGCTTGGTCGTCACCTTGCGCATCGCCTTGGCCAAGTAGCCGTTCGAACTGCCGCACACCCGGCTCGCGGGTGTAGTCGGCGGCGATCTTGCGCAGCGCGTCGTCGGTCACCGTGACCTCTTCGTCGGTCAGCGCCGCACGGTCCCGCTGCCGGGGCAGCAGGTAGTCGCGGGCGATGGCGACCTTGTCGTCCTCGGTGTAGCCGTCGATCTGCACCAGCTCCATCCGGTCCAGCAGCGCCGACGGGATGTTCTCGATCACGTTGGCGGTGGCCAGGAACACGACGTCGGACAGGTCCAGGTCCAGATCCAGGTAGTGGTCGCGGAAGGTGTGGTTCTGCGCCGGGTCGAGCACCTCGAGCAGCGCGGCGCTCGGGTCGCCCCGGTAGTCGGAGCCGACCTTGTCGATCTCGTCCAGCAGCACAACGGGATTCATCGACCCGCCTCGCCGATCGCGCGCACGATGCGGCCGGGCAGCGCGCCCACGTAGGTGCGCCGGTGGCCACGGATCTCGGCCTCGTCACGCACGCCGCCCAGGGCGACGCGCACGAACTTGCGACCCAACGCCCGGGCCACGCTCTCACCCAGCGACGTCTTGCCGACGCCGGGAGGGCCGGCCAGCACCATCACCGCGCCGGAGCCGCGGCCACCGACGACCTGCAGCCCGCGCTGCGCGCGCCGGGTCCGCACGGCCAGGTATTCGACGATGCGGTCCTTGACGTCGTCCAGCCCGTGGTGGTCGGCGTCCAGGATCTCCCGCGCCGCGCCCAGGTCCGTCGAGTCCTCGGTCCTGACGTTCCAGGGGAGGTCGAGCACGGTGTCCAGCCAGGTGCGGATCCAACCGCTCTCCGGGCTTTGGTCGCTGGCGCGTTCCAGCTTGCCGACCTCGCGGAGCGCGGCTTCACGCACGTTCTCGGGGAGATCGGCGGCCTCGACGCGGCCCGATAGTCATCGGACCCGTCGGGTTCGCCCTCGCCCAGTTCCTTGCGGATGGCGGCGAGCTGTTGGCGCAGCAGGAACTCCTTCTGCGTCTTCTCCATGCCTTCGCGCACGTCGTCGGCGATCTTGTCGTTGACCTCGACCTCGGCCAGGTGCTCGCTGGTCCAGTCGATCAGGACACGCAGCCGTTCGCCGACGTCGGCCGTCTCCAGCAGTTGCCGCTTCTGCACGTCGGTCAGGTACGACGCGTATCCAGACGTGTCCGCCAGCGCCGACGGGTCGGTCAGGCTGTTGACGTGGTCGACGATCTGCCAGGCCTCACGCCGCTGCAGCATGGCCAGCAGTAGCTTCTTGTACTCCGCGGCCAGGGCCTTGATTTCGTCGGTCACCTGCACGTCGGGGATCTCGTCCACCTCAACCCACAACGCGGCGCCCGGGGCCACTGGCCCCCGCCCCGATGTGCGCCCTGCGCTCACCGCGCACGACAGCGGCGGTGCCGCCGCCTGCGATCCGTCCGACCTGCAGAATCTTCGCGATTACACCGTGGGTCGGGTATCGGTCCTCCAGCCGCGGGGCGATCAGCAGCTGCCCAGACTCGCTGGCCTGAGCAGCGTCGATGGCGGCGCGCGCCGCGTCGTCAAGCGCTATGGGCACCACCATGCCGGGCAAAACGATCGTGTCGGTGACGAACAAGACCGGCACTGACTTGGCTTCAGCCATTCCATCCTCCAAAGGTTAAGTCTGATGCGCTCAACCTTCACCGGACGTCGTTTGTTCCCCGCGTACCGCGAGCAGACGCAAAAGCCCGTCAAAACGGCATTTTTTGGGGGCTTTTGCGTCTGCTCGGCAATTAGGGAGCCAGCCGCCGTAGTTGCGTCACATGCTTGGGCGAAAGCTCCTCCAGGCAGGTCACACCCAGCAGCCGCATCGTCCGGAGCACGCCGGCCTGCAGGATCTCGATCGCACGGTTCACCCCCGCCTCGCCGCCGGCCATCAGCCCGTAGAGATATGCCCGCCCGATCAGCGTGCAGCGGGCCCCCAGCGCGATTGCCGCCACGATGTCGGCGCCCGACATGATGCCGGTATCCAGCAGGATCTCGGTGTCCTTGCCGAGGTCACGCGCGACGGCAGGCAGCAGGTGAAACGGCACCGGGGCCCGGTCGAGTTGGCGACCGCCGTGGTTGGACAACACGATGCCGTCGACGCCGCGTTCGACGACGGCACGGGCGTCTTCGAGGGTTTGGATCCCCTTGACGACGAGCTTGCCGGGCCACTGGGCCTTGATCCACGCGAGGTCGTCGAAGGTGAGGCTCGGGTCGAACATGGTGTCCAGGTACTCGCCGACGGTGCCCGACCAGCGATCCAGCGACGCGAACGACAGGGGCTCGGTGGTCAGCAGATCGAACCACCAGTGCGGGTGCGGCACAGCATCGAGCACAGTGCGCAGGGTCAGCGCCGGGGGGATCGACATGCCGTTGCGGCTATCACGCAACCGCGCACCGGCGACCGGAACATCGACCGTGGCCAGCAAGGTGTCGAATCCCGCGTCGGCCGCCCGCTTGACCAGGGCCATCGACCGGTCGCGATCCCGCCACATGTACAGCTGAAACCATTTGCGCCCTTGCGGAACAGCGGTCACCACGTCTTCGATCGCGCAGGTGCCCAGCGTGGACAGCGAGAACGGGATCCCTGTTCTGGCCGCTGCGGATGCGCCGGCGATCTCGCCCTCGGTCTGCATCAACCGGGTGAATCCGGTCGGCGCGATCGCGAACGGCAGCACCACCGGTTGGCCCAGGACATTCCAGCCGGCGGTCACATTGCTGACGTCACGCAGGATGGTGGGGTGAAACTCGATGTCGCGGAACGCTTGCCGCGCACGCGCGATAGACAGCTCGTCCTCGGCGGCACCGTCGGCGTAGTCGAACGCCGCCTTCGGGGTGCGGCGTTTGGCGATGCGACGCAAGTCCTCGATGGTCAACGCGGCGTCGAGACGGCGCTTCGTCCGGTTGAACTCCGGGCGTTTGAATTGGATCAGCGGCGCCAAGTCATGGACTTTCGGCACCCGTCGCTTGACCGCCATATGTGCAACCGTAGTCAGATGGAATCGGATGGCGACCCCTTCGACCTGAAGCGTTTCGTTGCTGCGCAGGATCCGGTGTACGGCAGCGTCGTCGACGAGTTGCGTTCCGGACGAAAGCGCAGTCATTGGATGTGGTTCGTCTTTCCGCAGCTGCTCGGACTGGGCAGCAGCCCGATGGCGGCGCGGTATGGCATCACATCGCTGCACGAAGCCCGCGCTTATCTGCACCACGAGTTGCTCGGGCCGCGCCTGCGCGAATGCACCCAACTGGTCAACCAGGTGCAGGACCGCTCGATCACGGAGATCTTCGGTTCGCCCGACGATCTCAAGCTGTGCTCGTCGATGACGCTGTTCGCTCTGGCGGCCGACGACAATCACGACTTCATCGGGCTGCTCGACAAGTACTACGGCGGGCAGCGCGACCCGCGCACACTATCCGAACTGGGCGGCTAGACGGGCCGCAGGATCCGCCAGCCGTGTGCCTCGACGACCACCTCGCCGACGACCTCTTGCGGCGGCGCCGACGACCCCGCGATGACCTCCGCGCGCCCCATGCCCAGCTCCGACAGCACCAGCTTCAACGGCTCGTCGTCGATGTTGAGCGCGACCAGCAACACGTCGTCGCCGCTGCGAGTCTCATAGACGTAGTGCCGGTTGTCCAACCGCAACGCGGTGGTCGTCGCCGCGTGCAGCCACGGATGACGGCGGCGCAGCCCGATCAGGTATCGGTGCAGCTCCCACACCCGATCGCCGAACGCATCCAGTTGCGCTGGGGGAGAGCCGAACTCCGGGCGCACCGCGTCGTCACCGCCGAAACGCTCCTCCTTGACGCCGCGATAGCCCATACTCGTCGCCGGCGTAGACGCTGGGCACGCCTCCGATCGTCAGCAGGATCACCAGCGCCTGGGCCACGTGATCGGGGTTTTCCAGCTGGCTGGCGATGCGGGTCACGTCGTGATTGCCGATGAAGGTCAGCGGCGCGAAGCTGCTCAGAAATTCGTTGTGCCGCTGCAGCGCCCAGTCCAGCTCGAAGAAGTTGCCGTCATTGATGCCGCTCCAGATCGCTTTCCACAGCTCGTACTGGGTGGCCGAGTCGAACCCGGCCGCGTCGACCGCCGCGGCATAGTCGCCGTGGATCAGTTCACCGACAAACCAGGCATCCGGGTACAGCTCGCGAACCTTCGGTAGCGTCGCCGACCCAGAATTGTTGTGGCACGGCATAAGCCGCGTCCAGGCGCCAGCCGTCCGCGCCGCGCCCCAGCCAGTGCGCCATGACGTCGGCCGTGTAGTCGATGACCTCGGGGTTGTCGTGGTTGAGGGTGATGAGTTCGCCGTGGCCTTCGAAGGTATCGAAACGACCGGGACGATCCCGCGAAACCAGCGTGCCGATGCGTCATCGTGCGCTGCCTCGCGGTAGCGCGAGAAGTCCACGCCCACGTGATTGAACACGCCGTCGAGCAATACCCGCAGACCGCGGCGGTGCGCCTCGGAAACGAGGTAGTCGAAGTCGGCCTCGTCACCGAGCCGGGGATCGATGCGGTAGTGATCGGTCGTGTCGTAACCGTGGGTCCGCGAGGCGAAGACCGGCCCCAGCGCGATCCCCGGATGCGCCGAGCTCGATGGCGTGGTCGAACCAGCTGACCAGCCGACGCAGCCGGTGTTCGCCGGGATCGGGTGGCTGATCTGCGGGAAAGGCGCCGACGAAGCCCAGGGGATAGACCTGCCACCAGATCGCGTGCTCGATCCAGGCTGCGGTCACGACGCTGGGATCAACTCGAAGATCAGCCGACCGTCGCCAGCGCCTCGAGGTGACGATGGCCTGGGCAACGCCGGAAACAATCGCCGCGGTCTTCAGCGCCTCCAGGACAGCCTCTCGGCTCACACCCGCTTCGCGCAGCGTCTTCTCGTGGGCGACCATGCAATGCGAGCAGCCGTTGATCGACGACACCGCGAACGACCAGAGTTCGAAATTAGCCTTGTCCACGCCCGGATTCGCGATGACGTTCATCCGTAATCCGGCGCGCAGATCGTCATATTTGCCATCAAGGAACCCACGGCCTCGGTAGAAGACGTTGTTCATGGCCATGATCGACGCGGCCGCAAGCGCCGCGTTGTATGCCTCGGCGGACAAGATGTCAGCCGCTTCGGCCCCAATCTCTTTCAGCACCTCTGCGTTTCGCGTTGCCGCAGCACTGGCCAACAGCGTGCCCCAGAGCTGCTCCTCGTTGAGCACGGTGCTGCGGATAATCGAGCCCAGGTTGAGCTTGAGGTCCTTGGCATACTCGGGCAGTGCAGCCTTGAGATTCTCTACAGTCATGTCGCCTTCGATCATGCCCCATGAGCGGGCCTTGGTTGAGCCTTATTAGGCAGAAGCCTTCAGCAGCTCGCCGGCGTCCAGCGTCGGGTCGCCCTTACGCCAGTTGCAGGCACACAGCTCGTCGGACTGCAGCGCATCGAGCACCCGCAGCACTTCGTCGACGTTGCGTCCCACCGAACCAGCTGTCACCGAGACGAATTGGATCTCGTTGTTGGGGTCGACGATGTACGTCACCCGGTCGGCGACACCGTCGGCATTGAGCGCTCCGGTCGCCTTGACCAGGTCTCGCTTGATGTCGGCGAGCATGGGGAACGGAAGCTTCTTGAGGTCGTCGTGCTGTGCGCGCCACTGGAAGTGCACAAACTCGTTGTCGACCGAGACGCCGAGCACCTTCGCGTCGCGATCCTCGAATTCATCGTTGAGCTTGCCGAACGCGGCGATCTCAGTCGGGCAGACGAAGGTGAAGTCCTTGGGCCAAAAGAACACAATCCGCCATTTGCCCTCGTAGTCGTCGCTGGAGATCGTGGTGAAGTAGTCCTCGGGCTTTTGAGCGTCGACCTTCGACAGATCGCCACCGATCAGCGCGGTCAGCTGGTAAGCCGGGAATTGATCGCCGATTGTCAGCAGGGACATATGACTCCTTATTTCAATAAGCACAAACGATTTGGCGCTACTCGTCCATAGTGCCTTGGGTTGTGCCTTAGCGCACTGTGAGGCATAGGTGATATTTGCCACTATACTAAGAGGTATGACCGATAAGAGTTTTCAGCCGACGCTTGCCGGGCTGCGGGCTTTCGTCGCCATCGCGGCCAAGCAGCATTTTGGAAGTGCGGCAACAACTCTGAACGTAAGTCAGTCGACGTTGTCGCAGGCGTTGGCCGCGCTGGAAGCGGGTCTCGATGCTCGCCTCGTCGAGCGATCGACGAGGCGGGTCCGGGTGACGACCGAGGGGATGGAACTATTGCCGTTCGCCCAGGCCGTGGTCGAGGCGGCCGAGGCATTCACCGCCGCCGTGGCGGGGGCATCGGATCCGCTCCAGGGCACACTGCGGCTGGGGTTGATTCCCACCGTAGCGCCCTACGTGTTGCCGACGGTGTTGGCCGGACTGGCCCGTCGCCTGCCCGCGCTGACACTGCGCGTGATCGAAGACCAGACCGAACGCCTTCTCGCATCGCTGCGTGAAGGCGCCTTGGACGCGGCGTTAATCGCGTTGCCTGCCGACGCACGCGGGCTCACCGAGGTCCCGATCTACGAGGAGGATTTCTTGCTCGCCGTGCCGCCTGGGCATCCGCTGTCGGGCAAGCATCGGGTGCCAACGTCGGCACTCGCGCAATTGCCATTGCTGTTGCTGGACGACGGCCACTGCCTACGCGACCAGGCCCTGGAGGTCTGTCAGAACGCCGGTGTGCGGCCCGAACTTGCCGACACGCGGGCCGCATCGCTTGCGACCGCCGTCCAATGCGTCTCGGGTGGTCTCGGAGTGACATTGATTCCGCAGAGCGCGGTGCCCGTAGAAGCCGCACGCAGCGGACTGGGGCTCGCACGCTTTGCCGCCCCCCGCCCCGGTCGACGGATCGGTCTCGTGTTCCGCTCCTCGAGCGGACGCGACGAATCCTATCGGCGGCTTGCCGGGATCATCGGAGAGTTGGTCAGCGGCGAACAGCAGGTGCGCATGGTCAACAAACGCGCGACACCGGCAAGCCAAGGGCTGCCCGGCTAAATGTAGGTTCAGCCCATGGAGAAGGTAATCGCCATCCTGAGGCACGCCGACCCAGATGACGACTGGTGCGGCCGCCAACGGGGCCCGGTCGCCGACGCGCTGTTGGAGCTGGGCGTCGCCGGGCTTTCCGTCAACGTTCGCGACAGCGCGGTGGGTCACTCGCTGATGACGCTCACGACGCTCGACCCGCCGGCCGCCGCGGTCGTGAGCCTGTGGACCCAGCAGTGCTACGGCGACCAAATGGCGTCGGCGCTCAAACTGCTCGCCGCGGAATCCGAACAACTCGCCGCATACCTGGTCACCGAGTCGGTCCCAATGAGTGCGCCGGCAGGCGAGCCTGGCACTCGCACACCGGGTTTGGCGAACATCGCGCTGCTGCGACGGCCCGCCGAGCTGGATCAGGCGACCTGGTTGGCGCGGTGGCAGGGCGGCCACACGTCGGTGGCCATCGAGACCCAGTCGATATTCGGCTACACGCAGAATTGGGTGGTGAGAGCTCTGACCCCCGACGCGCCGGGAATCGCGGGCATCGTTGAGGAGTTGTTCCCAGCGGAGGCGATCACCGATCTGAAGGCGTTCTTCGGTGCCGCCGACGACGACGACCTGCAGAATCGGCTGGGCCGGATGGTCGCCAGTACGGCAGCTTTTGGCGCGAACGAGAACATCGACACCGTGCCGACCAGCCGCTACGTCTTCAGGACGCCGTTCGAGATGGGATAGGCCCGCACATGACAACACTCAACGAGGCTGTGGCACTGGCGGCGGGGGACAGCGGACTGGCGGTTATCTCCACCGTTCGCGCCGACGGAACCGTGCAGGCTTCACTGGTCAACGTGGGCCTGCTGCCCCATCCGGCCACCGGCCAGCCTGCGCTGGGCTTCACCACCTACGGCAAGGTCAAGCTGGCCAATCTACGCGCGCGGCCACAACTGGCGATCACGTACCGCAACGGCTGGCAGTGGGCCACCGTCGAGGGCCGCGCGGAGCTGGCCGGACCAGACGACACCGCGCCTTGGCTGGCGGACGACGACCAGCTGCGGCTGCTGCTACGCGAGGTTTTCACGGCCGCCGGCGGCACCCACGACAACTGGGATGAGTACGACCGGGTCATGGCCGAGGAGCGCCGCGGCGTCGTGCTGATCGAGCCCACCCGCGTCTACAGCAACGGCTGAGCCCGCGCGCACGCGTTAGGCTGCAGCCGTGATGCTGCAGATTGACGACGAAAACCGCGTGCGCACCCTAACGCTGAACCGGCCGGAAGCGCTCAACGCCTTCAACGAAGCCCTTTACGACGCCACCGCCGACGCGCTGTTCGCCGCCGCCGACGATCCAGAGGTTGCCGTCGTCCTGCTGACCGGCACCGGCCGTGGCTTTAGCGCGGGCACCGATCTCGCTGAGATGCAGGCCCGCATCACCGACCCGGACTTCACTCCCGGAAAGCACGGCTTCCCCGGACTCATCGATGCGCTGAGCGCTTTTCCCAAGCCGCTGATCTGCGCGGTGAACGGCGTCGGGGTGGGGATCGGGGCCACCATCCTTGGTTACGCCGATATCGCGTTCATGTCGTCGACCGCGCGATTGAAGTGTCCGTTCACCAGCTTGGGGGTTGCGCCCGAAGCGGCGTCCTCGTATCTGCTGCCGCAACTGGTGGGCCGACAGAATGCCGCATGGCTGTTGATGTCTTCGGAATGGGTTGACGCCGCGGAAGCCTTGCGGATGGGGCTGGTCTGGCGGGTTTGTGATCCGGAGGAGTTGCTCCCCGAGGCCCGTCGGCATGCGGAAATCCTTGCTTCTCGGCCGATCTCGAGCCTGATGGCGGTCAAACACACGATGCTCGAACCGGTCCGTCCGGAGATTGCGGCGGCGACCGCACGGGAAAACGCGCACTTCGCCGAACTGATGGGTACCCAGGCCAACGCGGCAGCGCTGGCGGATTTCACCGGGCGACGGAGCTAGCCGACCGAGTGCGCGGCTTCGAGTTTGGCTTCTGATTTTGCGGCAATGATCGCGCGCAGGGTGCGCCTGCAGCGCCCGCAATCGCCACCGGCCCCGCACGCGGCGGCAACCTCTTTGGACGTGGATGCACCCTGTTCGACGACTTCGGACACGGTCTGATTGGTGACACCAACACACAGGCATACGTACATCAGCACACCTCCCGCAGACGGGTCACAGCCGCACCAGGCCTCATGTTAGTGGAGCCTAACATAAGTAGGTGTTCCTACCCTAAGTTACCGTGGCCTGACTTCCACAGGCGACGTAGTGAGCCCAGCCAAACCTTGCTGGAAGATTCGAAACCGGCATGGCAAAGTGCTGCTACAAGCCACGCAAAGGTGCGCTCCAGCCCAGCCCACCAGCGGCGGTTCGACATGACTGCCCTCACACCGTAGGAGTGACCATGCAAGGTGACCCGGACGTTCTGCGCCTGCTCAACGAGCAACTGACCAGCGAGCTGACCGCAATTAACCAATATTTCCTGCACTCCAAGATGCAAGACAATTGGGGCTTTACCGAGCTGGCCGAACACACCCGCGCGGAATCCTTCGACGAGATGCGGCATGCCGAGGCGATCACCGATCGCATTTTGCTGTTGGACGGCCTGCCGAACTACCAACGTATCTTCTCGTTGCGCATCGGCCAGACGCTGCGCGAGCAGTTCCAGGCCGATCTGGCGATCGAATACGACGTCCTGGCCCGCCTCAAGCCCGGCATCATCCTGTGCCGGGAGAAGGAAGACAGCACCAGCGCCATCCTGCTGGAAAAGATTGTGGCCGACGAGGAGTCACACATCGACTACCTGGAAACGCAACTCGAGCTGATGGACAAGCTCGGGGAGGAGCTGTACTCAGCGCAGTGCGTCTCCCGGCCGCCGAGCTGACGCCGCAGGGCCAGTATCTGAGCCCGTCAGTTAGCCACATGCAGGTATGACGAGCCCCCAAGCAGCACCGACGCCCGCTGGCCCAGCCGCGGATTTCGCATCGGCCAGCGCGCAGATCAGCCCGCAACGCCGCAACCTCATCTTCCTGGCGATCGTGCTCGGCATGCTGCTCGCGGCGTTGGACCAGACCATCGTCGCGACGGCGCTGCCGACCATCGTCGCCGACCTTGGCGACGCCGGTCATCAATCCTGGGTCGTCACCAGTTACCTACTGGCGTCGACGATCGTCACGGCACTGGTCGGCAAGCTAGGCGATGTGTTTGGCCGCAAGCGGGTGTTCCAGGCGGCCGTCCTGTTCTTCGTCGTGGGATCAGTGTCGTGCGGGCTGGCTCAGTCGATGGCCATGCTGGTGGGGTCGCGGGCCCTGCAGGGCATCGGCGGCGGCGGGATCACGGTGACGGCCAGCGCGTTGATCGGTGAGGTGGTGCCGCTCCGGGATCGCGGCCGCTATCAGGGCATCCTGGGCGCGGTCTTCGGCGTCACGACGGTCATCGGTCCGTTACTGGGCGGCTACTTCACCGACTATCTCACCTGGCGGTGGGCGTTCTGGGTGAACGTGCCCGTCTCGGTGCTGGTCATCGCAGTGGCGACGGCCGCTATTCCCGCCCTTGCCGCGTCCACCAAACCCATCATCGACTATGTCGGGATCGCGCTGGTGGGCTTGGGCGCCGCTGCCCTGACTCTGGCCACCAGCTGGGGCGGCTCTTTGTACCCCTGGGGTTCGGCGACGATCATCGGGTTGTTCGTTGGCGCCGTGGCCGCACTCTGCGCATTCGCGTGGGTGGAAAGTCATGTGCCCGAGCCGATCTTGCCGACCCGGCTGTTCGGCAGCCAGGTGTTCAGTGTGTGCTGCGTGCTGTCCTTCGTGGTGGGCTTCGCGATGTTGGGTGCGATGACGTTCCTGCCCACCTACATGCAGTACGTGGACGGCGTCTCGGCAACCACCTCGGGTCTACGCACGCTGCCGATGGTGGTCGGGATGCTGATCACCTCGACGGGCAGCGGCATGCTCGTCGGCCGCACCGGGCGCTACAAGATCTTCCCGGTGACCGGCACGGCATTGATGGCGCTCGCTTTTCTGCTGATGTCGCGGATGGATCCGTCCACATCGGCTCTGGTGCAGTCGATTTACCTGGTCATTCTGGGTGCAGGGATCGGGTTATCCATGCAGGTGCTGGTCCTCATCGTGCAAAACACTTCCAATTTCGCGGATCTCGGCGTCGCGACGTCGGGCGTGACTTTCTTTCGCACCATTGGCAGTTCGTTCGGTGCGGCGATATTCGGATCGCTGTTTGTCAACTTCCTCAACCACAGGATGGCTTCGGCATTGGCGGCCAGTGGGGTATCCCCGAGCGCCGTCAGTTCCCCGGAGGCGCTACACAGGCAGCCTCATAATGTGGCGGCGCCCATCGTCGCGGCCTATGCCGATTCGCTTACCCAGGTCTTCTTTTGGGCGGCACCGGTGGCTCTGCTCGGGTTCGTGCTCGCCGTGTTTCTGCGTGAGGTGCCGCTGCGGGACATTCACAACAGCGCAGTCGATATTGGCGACGGCTTCGGGATGCCAACCACCGACACCCCGGAACGGCTGCTGGAGAATGCGATCGCTCGCCTGTTGCGCGGCGATCCCGGTGTGCGGTTACGCAGCATCGCCTTGCGCCCCGATTGCCGCCTAGACGTCGCCGGACTGTGGGGCGTGATGCGGATCTACCGCTACGGGCAGATGTACGGGACGGCTCGCCTGAGCGATATCGGCGAAAATATGCGGCTCCCCTTCGAGGTCCTCGAACCCACTTTCGCCCGGCTGGTGACCGGCGGCTTCGTCCAGCGGGACGGCGATCAGATGTGGCTCACCCCGGCGGGGAACCAGCAGGTCGATTACGTTTACTCGCTACTGCTGGCCTGGATCGTGGACAAGCTGTCGCGGTCACCCGGGTTCGAGGGCCGCCCCGACCATCGCCAGGTCGAAGTCGCACTCGAACATGTGGCGCATCAGGTTCTGGCCCAGCGTGATTGGTACGACGACCGGCCGGCCAGCGGCGGCCTGGGCGCCATCCCGCAGCGCGCCGGGTAGGTAATCGTTCGAGGGCTGCCATTCCGGCGTACCATCACGCCATGAGTCGAATCGGAACATTCGCTAACGACGACCTGGCGGGCTGGTTCGCCAAATCGCCCGACCTTGGTGGGGCGATCGGCGGGTTCAGCCAGGCGGTCTACAACAAGAGCCGGCTGCCAATGCGCACCCGCGAAATCGCGCGGACGGTCATCGCCCACGACAACGAATGCGTCGTGTGCGTCAACACCCGCGACGAAGACGGTCCCGCCGCGGGCGTCGACGAGGAGCTGTACGCGCACGCGGAGGAATGGCGCACCTGGCCCGGCTACAGCGATCAGGAGCGGCTTGCGGCGGAGTTCGCCCACCGGTTCGCCACAGAGCACACCAAGCTGCGCGAAGACGAAGACTTCTGGAGCCGGTGCTCCGAACATTTCTCCGACGAGTTGCTCGCCGACCTTGCCTTGTCGTGCGCACTCTGGGTCGGCATGGGACGGGTCTTGCGGACGCTGGACATTGGGCAGGCGTGCATGCTGACGCTTCCGTCGCGCGCATAGCCGCGCCTCGAAAGCAACCGTCCAGGCGGCGATGAGTGCCACGCCGCCCGCCGTGGCGGCAATGGCGCGTCTAGAGGCCGAGGGCGTCGATACTGTCATCGGCAGCACCGTCAATCCCGCTGGGCTCACCCAGGCCAAGACGGTGCCGATCCGCCGTATCAACGCGTTCGCTGATCCCGGCCTGGGTGCCAGCCCCTCCTGGCATGCGTTCGCGATCAACCAGACCGGCATCGCCTTCACCGACCGCGCCGGCGTGGTCGGCGATCAGCGCGTGCGCATCGACCTGGCCGCACTGCGCGTCATCGCCGACGGGTTGGCATGGGCCCCCGCCGCATTCTTCGAACAGGACGGCACACCGGCTGCCGTGTGCAGCCGGGGAACGCTGAGCCGGGTCGAGGCTGCGCTGGCCGAAGCCGGCATCGAGGCGATGATCGGGCACGAAGTCGAGTTCGTTCTCGTCGATCCGGCTGGCGGTCGGCTGCCGTCCACGATGTGGGCGCAGTACGGCCTGGCGGGCGTGCTCGAACGCGAGGAGTTCGTTCGTGATGTCCTCAGAGCGGCTGCGCTGTCCGGTGTCGGGATTGAACAGCTTCATCCCGAATACGCGGTCAACCAGTTCGAGGTCTCACTGTCACCCCTCGCGCCAGTGGCCGCGGCCGACCAGCTGGCACTGACCCGGATCATCATTGGCCGCACGGCCCGCCGCCACGGGCTGCGCGTCAGCCTCTCGCCGATGCCCTTTGCCGACAGCGTCGGATCCGGCGCCCACCAGCACTTCTCGCTGACCACGTCGGAAGGCCCGGTATTTGCCGACGGAGCCGGCGCCGCCGGCATGACCGCGGCGGGGGAGAGCGCGGTAGCTGGAGTGATACGCGGACTGCCGGAGGCTCAAGGCGTGCTTTGCGGATCCATTGTGTCCGGGTTACGGATGCAACCCGGCAACTGGGCCGGCGCCTATACCTGCTGGGGCACGGAGAACCGGGAGGCCGCAGTGCGGTTCATCAAGGGCGGCCCAGGCACTCCGCATGGCGCCAACGTCGAGGTCAAAGTCGTCGACCCGTCAGCGAATCCGTATTTCGCATCGGCGACGATCCTGGGACTGGCGCTGGACGGAATCCAGCGCAAAGCGGCGCTGCCGGTCGAAACGACAACAGACCCCGACCAACTCTCCGATGCCGACCGTGAGCGCGCCGGGATCGTGCGCCTCGCCGAAACCCAGACCGAAGCGATTGCCGCACTGGATAATTCCCAGCTGGTCAGGCGCATCCTGGGTGATGCTGCGGTCGACATGGTGGTTGCGGTCCGCCGTCACGAGCAGCAGTTCTACAGCGAACTCGGCGCGGACCAACTCGCGGAGAAATTCCGGATGGCCTGGAGCCTGTGAGGGAGCCGATAATGGCGACAGATTCCTCGGCTCTGGCGGAACACATCGCCGATGTGGCGGTGATAGATCAGCATGTCCACGGCTGCTGGTTGGCGGCGGGCGACCGGCGGCGGTTCGAGAACGCCCTCAATGAGGCCAATACCGGACCTCTTGCGGCGTTCGATTCCGGATTCGACTCACAACTCGGCTTTGCCGTGCGCGCCCACTGCGGTCCGCTGCTGGGACTACCGAAACACCCTGATCCGCATGACTATTGGGAGCGCCGGAGTCAATTCAGCGAAACCGAGCTCGCTCGCTTGTTTCTGCCCGCGGCCGGGGTAAGCGACTGGGTGGTCGACACCGGCCTCAACGATGAAACGTCCGGCGTTGCGGGCGTGCCCGAGTTGAGCGCACTATCCGGCAATCGCGCTCACGAGGTGGTTCGCCTCGAGCACGTTGCCGAACAGGCTGCGCTGGCATCGGGCGACTACGCATCCGCATTCGAGGACATCCTGGACCGGCGCACGGCCACCGCGGTGGGCACCAAGTCCATCCTGGCCTACCGCGGCGGGTTCGACGGCGACCTGAGCGAGCCTCCGGCAGCGCAGGTTATCGAGGCCGCCAGCCGGTGGCGCGATCGCGGTGGCGCCCGATTACAGGATCGGGTCCTGCTGCGCTTCGGGTTGCACGCCGCGCTGCGGTTGGGAAAGCCACTGCAATTTCACGTCGGGTTCGGCGATCGGGACTGCAATCTGCACAAAGCCAATCCGCTGTATCTGCTTGAGTTTCTGCGGCAGTCCGGCGACACCCCGATCGTGTTGCTGCACTGCTATCCGTACGAGCGCGAAGCCGGGTACCTGGCGCAGGCGTTCAATAACGTCTATGTCGACGGCGGGCTGAGCGTGAACTACCTCGGAGCCCGGTCACCCAGCTTCATCGCGCGGCTGCTCGAGATGGCGCCCTTCCGCAAGATCCTCTACTCCTCTGACGGATTTGGTCCCGCCGAACTGCACTTCCTGGGGGCCGCGTTGTGGCGCACGGGTATCCACCGCGTGCTGCGCGGGTTTGTTGATGACGGCGACTGGAGCCAATCCGACGCCATGCGGGTGGTCGATTTTGTCGCCCATGACAACGCTCTTCGCGTCTATCACCTAGGCGGGCGATGACCTCGGACCCCGTTCGCACCGGAGCCTCCTAGCTTCGGCACCTTTGTACACGCGGTTCCGACGACACGGACTGTGTCGCTGCTGGGACCTCGATGCCCGATTCGATATGACCCGAACCGCGTGGCAGCCACGACGCAGGGTGCGCCGCCGTGCCCGATGTGCCGCCATGTCCAACGCGTAACTAGCGGTCCGTTTGCCCAGGAATGCCACCCATCTGCGGGTTTTGCCCGTTCGGGGTAACTCGTGGTTTGTTTTAGGGTAGGTTACATATCGGGGGTATGTATCTGAAGCAACTGGATGCATCGCAGTCGGTACAAGAGACAACTTGGAGGGAGATGTCATGTCGTACCTAATGGCGGACCCAGGCATGCTGATGGCGGCGGCCGGGGACTTGGCGGGCATCGGATCCGCGCTGGGCGAGGCCAACACGGCAGCGGCGGCGCCCACGGCCGGGGTGCTGGCCGCCGGTGCCGATGAGGTGTCGAGCGCGGTGGCCGCGCTGTTTTCCAGCCACGCGCAGACCTTTCAGGCGCTGAGCGCTGAGGCGGCGGCATTTCACCAGCAGTTTGTTCAGCTTCTGACGAGTGCTGGGGGCTCGTACGCCGGCGCGGACGCGAGCGGCGCCGCGCTGTTGCAGACCGCCCAGCAGGGCTTCCAGACCGTGCAGCAGGACGTGCTCGGTGTTGTCAATGCGCCCACCGAATTTCTGCTCGGACGTCCGCTGCTCGGCAACGGCGCCAACGGCACCGCATCGAATCCCAACGGGCAAGGTGGGGGATTGTTGTGGGGCAACGGTGGCAAGGGCTACAGCTATAACGCCACGAACGCCACCACCACCGCAATTGGCGGCAACGGTGGCGCTGCCGGGCTGATCGGCGACGGCGGCGCCGGCGGGACGGGCTATTTGAGTGGGGCCGGAGGCAACGGTGGGCACGGCGGGTGGGTGTTCGGCACCGGGGGCGCCGGCGGAGCAGGCGGTAACAGCCTGGTTGTCGGGCCATGTGCGAGCCCGAACCTCGGCGGTCCGGCCGGGGCCGGTGGTAGCGGGGGCGCCGCGGGGCTTTGGGGCAGCGGTGGGATCGGCGGCAGTGGCGGGAACGGCGGGATCGGAACGAACGCCTGCGGGCACTTAGTCACAGAGAGCGGCGGAGCCGGCGGCGCCGGCGGCCACGGCGGCTGGATTTATGGCGCTGGCGGGGCCGGGGGGACCGGCGGGGCCGGGGGGACCGGTTCGTCCTGTCAGGCCATCCCCGGTGGGGCCGGTGGTACCGGTGGTCATGGCGGTAATGCCGGGCTGATCGGCGAGGGTGGGGCCGGCGGTTCCGGTGGCACTGGCGGGGATGGCGGGGGCTGTGCCGGGGACCCGGGCGGCGGAGACGGTGGGGCCGGCGGGGCCGGCGGTGCCAGCGGGTGGATATACAGCGAGGGCGCAGGTGGAGTCGGAGGCGCTGGCGGGGCCGGCGGGATCGGCTTTCAAGGGTCTAACGGCGGTATCGGTGGGCTCGGCGGTAACGGTGGCGACGCCAGGTTGATCGGCAGCGGCGGGGCCGGCGGTATCGGAGGGGCCGGTGGGGCCGCCGACTTTGGCGGCATTGCTGGGACCGGCGGAACTGGCGGTAAAGGCGGCGCCGCCGCATTGCTATGCGGCTTCGGTGGGATTGGCGGTGACGGCGGAATCGGTGGGCTCGGCGGCGTTGGCTCAGCCGGCGGGCTCGGCGGTAACGGCGGCGAGGGCGGCTTTGCGTTAGCCATGGGCGACGGCGGAGCCGGCGGGACCGGCGGAGCCGGCGGGTTCACCGCCGAAGGCGACGGCTGCTGGCCTGCTCTGGGCGGCGGTACCGGCGGTCACGGCGGTACCGGCGGCGCTGGCGGGATGCTTTACGGAAACGGCGGCGCCGGCGGGGCGGGCGGATCCGGCGGCCACACCAGCCAGCCCTGGTTGAGCGCGGCTAGCGTCGGCGGAAATGGTGGCACCGGCGGCTCCACCCTCCTGCTTGGCGATGGTGGTGTCGGCGGCGCCGGTGGGCTCGGCGGGGTCACCGGCAATCGTGGCGTCGGTGGCCAAGCCGGCCTGATTTTCGGCATCGACGGCTGACACGTCGGGACGCTACCGCCTTAATCGGCACTCGTTGATGGACTCAACGCGGGATTGCAGCACCGTCGGGCACCACCGCCTCAGCTCCTCACTCCCGGAACCCCAGACAACGTCTTGTCCCGGGCCTACGTAGATGAGGTAGTCGACTACTCTAGGCAGCGCCGCGCCGACCCGAAAGACTAAGGCCACGACTACATATGGGGGAACGAAATCGGTGCCGCTAGGCTGCGCGATCTTGCCACCCGCGCGCTGGTTGCCCCTGACGAACTTAACCAATCCTAAGTACCGCTCTAGCAGGTTGACAGGTACGACGGACAGACTCGAGCCACGCCGCGAACACAAAACGGGAGCAACAGATGCGCGTCACCAGCAAGGGTCATGGGATCGAATTTGAGTTCTCGGATTCGGAATTTCGCGAGATAGAACAATTCGCCTCGCTGGAGGGCCAGTCGATTGAACTGTGGGTCGGCGAGATCATCAAAGCTAAGTTTCAGCAGATGAAAGAGCTCAATGATCGCGATCCGGCGCCAGTCGTTGATTTGCGTAGTCGCCTCCGAAGCGTCGGAGAGACCGGGAAATGAAGTTAGATCAAACGTCGTCCAGATACAGAAATGACTCCCGGTCAATTCGGGCGGGGTGACGGTAAGCCGAGTGCGGCGGTGGACTAGTAGGCAATGCCGTTCAGTGGAACCCGCCTCTTGTCACTGGGCTCGGCGAGGTGAAGCTAGCGCTCGGTTGATTGACGACTCGTCTGGGTCCAGCTTTTCCATACCAACTGCTTGTATTTTCGCTAAAATGGTGCATTATAGTTTCGGCACTCCTACATGGTTCGGCAGGAGGGGACCATGTCGGAATGCGTGAAAGAAGTCGTTCCGGGCCCGCGGCCATCCGTAACCGGCGATGCCCGCGCTGAGGAGGACCAGTGACCACCACCCAAGTTCCCCTGCCAGTCGGTGCCGTCGAGGCCGATCACTTCCAAGACGAATATGGGAGCCACAGCGCGACCGGCCAACGGTTCGTGCGCGGCCCCACGTGCGGCCTGGAAGCCGCCTACATCATCGCCTGCTGCTGGCAGCGACCAGACGGCACGATCGTCAGTGATGAAGGCTCAGCACCATGTGTCCTCGTCGGCGACGTGGAACGCCAGGACTTTAGCCCCGATGAGGCACGCGAGATCGCACGCCATATGGTCGCGGCTGCGGCACTGGCTGACAGTTGGGCCGCTGGAGCCTGAGTCTGCCGACTCAACTGAAGGCCACTCGCCGCGGCGGGGGGATTTTTTCGCCCGATTCCCCAGGGTGCCATTGCGGCGATCAGAGCGGGGCCGGCCTGTTGGGGCCGCCGAGTCATCAACCGCCGTCTAGTCGCTATCGTAAGTCATCTAGCGATAGCGCGCGCCGGGCAGGTCGGCCCGAGGCTGTACTTGTACTGTACAAGACTGTGGCACAACACTTTTCGGCAAAATATGCATGTGCAGCGGTCAGGTTGCGGCTACCGTTCGCGTCGGGTCATCGACCCACCGGGAGCCAAAAAACGGGGGCCGCCGAAATGATATGAGGCTGACTTGCGCCAGCTTTCCGCCGACGCATTGGCTGCCGCTGATGAACTTAGCCAACTATCAGGAACAACTTAAGTGGCTGTCAGATACGAAGAACATACTTCTAACCATAAGAACGACCGTCAACAAAGGAGAAGGCCAAATGGACGTTGACGAGTTCGAACTTGCATATCTAACCTCGCGAGCAGAAGAGCTAGGTTTCGAGATTTTTTACGACTCCAGCTGGGGGTTCATCCTGCGGCGCATCGGCCCGGAGGCAACCAATCCGGCCACCCATGCAAACTTGGACGTTAGCAACTTAGGTGAGATACTTGATGGCATCGAATGGGGCCGGAGACACGGCGCGGCATCCTAGAGATATGCACAGAAATGGCTCGGCCGGCGTTCCCTTACCGCTGTCAATCAGCAAGCGCATGGCTTCCCACTGCGCGGCGACCGCGCGAATATCGTAGATCGTGAGCGCGTCGACGGATAGATCGTCCTGCCTATTTAGGTGGTCCCGGATAGCAGCGGCGCGGCGCTAGGCCGATTCCGCTTGAGGCCGAGCCGGCCCTTGGCCTATATGGTGAAATGTGCTCAATACCAACATCTTTCGGTATCTCAACAAGTCCCGACAATGGATGCGGTTTTGTGGTACGAGTGTTCCAAAAATCAATGCGCACCTCGTGACCGATAGGACAAGAGGCGGCACGTGTGCATCCTAGGGATTGCAGGTACCTCACCTGGGGGGCTGTCCCCAGGCGCGGTGTCTGCAGAGGCGCCGAATCTGCTGTGTCCGTGGTTGACTCAGGTCAGTGCGCACCCGCGCACGGCGAACACCGCGGCATCGACGGCCCCGAGGGCGATCACGGCCCAGAGCGGCACCCGGCCGGTGCCGCGGCCAGCGAGCACCGCGAGCGGGACTGCGGCGCCCAACCCGGCCAGCGCCACCCGCTGGCCGCTGGAAACCAGCAACAGCAGGATGGACGGCGCCAACAACAGCACCACCACAATGCCCTGGACTGCTCCGACACCCCAGCGTGCAGCTACCTGTTGCGCGAAGCCGTTGACACCGGTGGCCCGGTCGGCAGCGAGATCGGGCAGCACGGTAGCGAAGTGGGCGCCCACGCCAAGCAGGGCCGCCGCTGCGGTCGCGTACCACGTCGGCATGGGGTGACCTGGCAGCGTGCTCGCAGCGTACGCAGGCAACAGGCCGAACACGATGACGGCGATGAGGCCATCCGCCGGCGTCGACTTCAGGCCGAGGTTGTAGGCCCAGTTCGCGCCGATGATCACCGCCAGGATGATCGCGGTTGTCCTGCCAATGGCCAGCGACATCACCAGCGCGGCCAGCAGCGCCACGACGGCCGCGATCCACACCGCCCGCCCACTGATGGCACCGGTGGCAATCGGTTTGTCTGTCCGGCCCGCCGCGGCGTCCCGAGGCGCGTCCGCGGCGTCGTTGGACCAGCAGGCCGAGAGCTGGCCGGCCAGCACGGCAGGTGCGGTCAGTGCGGGCGGCCCTACGCCGCGCGGTGCCGCCAGTACCGCCAAGGTGGTGGTCAGGGCAGTCAGGGCAAGCACCGACACCGGATGACCGGCGATGATCAGTGCTCGCGCGCGGCTCAGGAAAGGGGCCACTGTCCAGCTGCGAACCATACTCATCGCTCTCCACTCCCGTCTCGCGCCCATACGGCCACAGATGCTTTTTGATCTATGTGCCGCCGCCTCCATCAAAAATTGTGAGTACATTTTGCGGTTAGGATAAGCGGGAGATCCGGCGGGAGCCACGAGTAGTTCACTACTCCGCCGGAAGTCTTACGCGGTCGTCAATAAACTTTTCAGAGCATCGCCAGTCGGTACCTGTAGCCGTCGACGCCACAGCACGTTGAGTACGGATTCCGCGAAACAGGTAGCAGCCGAAGCGTCCCGTGAACGGCGACCGCCTTATTGTCAAACACCGATAACCTTGGGCTTCGTCAGTCATACTTACGGCGGTCGAGACACGGCCGGATTGGGGGTTACGGTCGATGTCGTTTCTGCACGCAGCACCGGAGTTTGTGACGGAGGCGGCGTCGGATTTAGCGAATATCGGTTCCACGCTTGACGCGGCTCATGCCGCTGCGGCGGCCCCCACCACGGCGGTCCTCGCCGCAGGCGGCGACGAGGTCTCAGAAGTCATCGCAACGATGTTCGCCGCACACGGGCAGGCCTATCAGGCACTCAGCGCCCAGGCAACGACGTTTCACCAGCAGTTCGTCCAACTCTTGAATGCGGGTGCGGGCTCCTACGCGAGTACCGAGGCCGCGAATGTCTCGCCACTGAGGAACGTCGAAGCCGACATCTCGCGGGACGTGTCCGCGCTGCGGAATCGATTTGATGACGCTGTGGCGAAACTGGAGACTGCCTCCGGGGCCGTGACGGCCCTGACCGTGGCGGAACTAGTGGCAATACAAAAGCAGGCGCAGCAATGGGCTGCCGCCATTGCACTCCGGAGCTCGGTGATAAAGGTTGATGTCCCTCCGCTGATTGTGCGTCTATAAATCATCGGGCCCACATCCCGGTGGGGCGGCGATCACTCGTCGCTGTAAGTGGCAGCCGGAGCGCCTTTAGGCCCCACCTGGAAGCGTTGAATGTGCGCCTTATCGCGGCGAATGCGAATAGCCGATCCAATTCCGCATCTGACATGATAATCGGCCAGCCCCGCGAAGGGCGAAGCACAATACCGCCACCCGAATCGTTTCGACTCTGCGCGACAATCGGGCTCCGGTAGCGGTCGCTGATGACAATCGAATCTTCCCCCATTTAGTAGAACATCTCCGGAGCCACGCACAACACAGTTTGCAAAATGCACTGGCTGATGGCCTTACCCGCCTCAAGTGTCATCGGCAAAATGAACGGGTCAGCACCCACAGATAACTCAGACTAGCCCGCTCGCGTCAAAAACCCAGCTCACATCGGCATTTGCCAAGTTCTCAAAGTGATTCGGCGGCGCGAAGCTGACGAGGCTGCTCATGTCCCAGTAGTCCTTCCAGACGGTGACCTTCCCGTCGGCCACCTGGTGCACCGTGACGAACCTCAGCACACCTTGTTCACCCGTCGCGAAAGTCCATGTCTCGGAGTGCTCGTAGAGGACGTCGGAGCCGTTGGACACCAGCACGCCCGGGTGGTTCTCGTAGCCGGCCAGCGGCGCGAGTCCCATCTTGAGCCGTTTGACGATGTCTTCAGGACCGCGTGCCGACAATGCGGGGACCGGCATGTCGACGTACAGACAATCTGCCGACAAGAACGTCTTGAGCGCGTCCCAGTCGCGCCGTGAAAGTGCCTGCCAGAGCCCGACGACGACGTCCTCGACCGCGATGGTGGAAAGTTCTGTCATAGCCGCCAATTAACTCGGTTGCCGGGCAGGTGTCAACCACCGCGTCGCTAGTGGTCGATTGGCGCCATCGAGCGGGACGGCCCCAAGGTCAGCGGCAATGTCGACCATCCCCGCAGCACCCGGGTGTCGCGCCTGGTTCCGGTGCCCGCGGCGCGAGCATCGGGGAAATGCTCGAAGAACGCCCGAAGCCCGACCTCGCCCTCGGCCCGGGCAAGGGCGGCTCCCAAGCAGAAGTGCCGTCCGCCGGAGAACGCGAGATGCCTTCCAGCGTTGGGCCGTTCGATGTCGAAGTGATGTGGGTTGGGGAATACGGACGGATCGCGGTTTGCCGCGCCCAGATAGACCACGACCAAATCGCCACGTTCGATCTGCATGCCCGCCATCTCGACATCGTTGAGGGCTAGGCGTGCCGTCAGTTGAACTGGTGACTCCAGTCGCAAAATCTCTTCAACGGCGTTGGGCCACAACTCTGGACGCCGGCGAAGCGTGTCCAAATTCTCCGGCGCGTCCAGCAACATGCGAATCCCGTTGCCCAACAGATTCACCGTGGTTTCGAATCCGGCCGCCAATACCAGTCCGGCGATCCCGAGCAGCTCGGTCTCATCGAGATGCGTCTCCGGAGAGCCACTTTCACTTGCCTGAATCAGTTAGGCTCATCAGGTCGTCACCCGGGTCGCGCCGCAGTTGCGCCAGGTGTTCGGCGAGCCAGGCGTTGAATCCGGCGAGGCCGTCCTGCACGCTGCGGTACTGCCGCCACGGCAGTCCGATGTCCAGACTCGGCGCGGCTAGTTCGCCGAACTCGAGGACGCGACCGCGGTCTCGCTCGGGCACGCCCAGGATGTCGCTGATGATCGCGACCGGAAGCTGCGAGCAGTAGCGGTCAACGATGTCAACAACGCCACCGGACGTTGTAGCCGGTTGGGCGAGCTGGTCCAAGAGGCCTGCGGCGGTCTGCTCGACTCGATCGCGTAATGCGGCGACCGCCCTGGACGTGAATACCGACGACACCGTCTTGCGGTAGCGGGTGTGGTCCGGCGGCTCGACGGCCAGCAACGAGGGCGCGCGCAGCGGATGAAGAACATCGTCGCGGACGCGTCCCTCCAGCCAGCGCGATGGGCCTGGGCAAATTGGATCCCAACATCAGCACCCGGAAGTCGTCGGATCGCAGCAGCTCGTGGGCGAGCGCGTGGTCGACGGCCAGGTAGTTGACGCGTCCCCTGATCAGCGGACCCTGGCCCTGCAGTTCGTCGTAGAACGGCACCGGGTCGGCGGCCACGGTCGGATCGGCGATCAACCTGGCCTGCAAGTCACCTCGCCGGGCCCCGATAGCCGCCATGGCCCGGACAAACCCGTGCATCGCAAGCCAGTGCAGTCTCTGCTTCACCGGTCCTCCCTCGAGTCCGCTGGGTAGCAGGGCGTTGTTGACCAGGGTAGGCCGCGCCTGCTCAGCACTCGGCGGTGATCTTGAAGTCCGTGGTCACGACCTTGTCGGGGTGGTCACTGTTGATGCCGTAGGCGCTTCCGGTGATGGTGAACGCATCTGCGGCTCACATCGGCGCGTGCGTCCCGACCCCGCCCTGCCAGAAGCTGCCGGTGAAACCGTCGACATTGCGGATTTTCACCCACTGGGGGGTGACCTTGTCGCCGCTGAGCAGCACGACCGCTTCGACCTTGCCGTCGCGGTCGGAAATGTCGATGGTCCGGTACTGCCTGGTCTTGGCTGCACGCGGCGGGGGAGGTCGTGCGGGTCGCGCCGGCGATCGTCGAGATGGGCAGCTTTTCGGGGCACCGTCTGGGAGTCTCCGCAGCCCGCCACGGTGACGACCACCAGCACCGCAAGCTGCGACCAACCGCTTCTGCACCTTGCCGCCCTCTATTTGCTTATTTGGCATGAGCCCGGGAAGGGCTTTGACGATGCGGCCTCGCACCAGTTCCGGGCTGAGGCCCTTGAGCAGGTCGATCAACCGAATACCCTTGGGCACATACCAATGCAACCGCTTCGGGTTGTGGTAGGCCTGCCACGCCGCCTCGGCCACACTGCTGGCGGGCATCAGCCGCATCAGGCCCTTTTTGGGGGCGCTGGCGCGAACGTCGCCGGCGGATGTTGGCCCCCTGTCGTCGGAGTGGTTGGTCGTCGTCGTGAGAATCGCGGTGTCGATCAAACCGGGCAGCACGTCGGCCACCCGGACGCCATGCCGGTGCCACTCGACGCTGAGTGCCTCCGTCAGCCCTTTGACCGCGTGCTTGGTTGACGAGTACACCGCGATGCGGGGCATGCCGTAGGTGCCCGCAGAGGACGACGTCGAGAACATCAGGCTGCCGGGTGTCTTCTTGAGATAGGGCAGGGATCCATAGGCGCCGGTCAGCACCGCTTTGAAGTTCACGTCGACGACGCGCATCGCGGCTTCGTAGGGCACGTCTTCGAACCAGCCGGATTCGCCGATGCCGGCGTTGTTCCACATCATGTCCAGCCCGCCGCCGGGGTTGGCGGCGCAGAAATCAGCCAGGGCGCTGTCCAGGGCCGCCTTGTCCGTCACATCAACGGCGCGCGTCCACAGCCGCTCGACCCGAGTTCCTGGGACAGCGCTGCCAGACCGTCGTCGTTGCGGTCCACCGCGCCGACTCGCCACCCTTTGGCGTGAAAGAGTTTGGCTCCCTCGCGGCCCATGCCGCTGCCCGCCCCAGTGATGAAGATCGATTTCACGCCTCGACCACATCTTTGATGCGGTTGAGCGTTTTGGTCATGTCGCGGATGTTGCGTCGCTTACGCAGAAACCCACCAAACAGCAAAATACACCCCGAGCCACGGCGCGGGGTTGAGCCGAAATGACTCGGTCACGTCCGTTCCTTCGGCCGACGGCGCCAGCCGGTAGTGCCAGTTGTTCACTGCCCTGTCACCGAGGAGCACAGCGAACCCGAACTCACGGCCGGGTTCGCACGCAGTCACTTCGCACGTCGTCCAGTAGACCGGTCCAATCTCGTTTCGCGGACATGACCCCGGAATTTCGCGCCGAGGGCGGGGCCGGCCGCATCGCCCAGCCACTCCGCTTCCATTACTTCGGGGGAGAACTGTCCCGTTTTGCGGACATCTGCGATCAGATCCCAGATTTTGTCCGCGGGCGCCGCCATGTGCACTGTCGCCGAACCTTCCATGCCCCGATCCAAACACATGTGTAGACCCGGTCATAGACCCCGACGCCAGTGGGGGCGGTTAATCAGAAGTGCGGAATGGCCGATTGGATGAGCCCGTTGATGATTTGCTTGATGCCCTGAGCGGGGTGCGAGAAGATCGCGGTAGGAAGGCCCGACTTGGCGCCGCATGTCGGCCACGGGTCCAGCCCCTGCTCGGCGAAAAGCCGGTTGGCAACGGCGATTTGCTGCTCCTTGGATGCGTCCGCCGGATTGCCGACACCGCCGTACGCGTTCCAGGTGGCCTGCTTGAATTGCAGCCCACCGTAGTCGCCGTTGCCGGTGTTGGCGTGCCAGTTTCCACCGGACTCGCACTGGGCGACTGCGTCCCAGTTGGGGGCTCCGGACGCGCTGGCCACTCCGGTGGACAGAGGAATGGACGCTGCAACGATCCCGCCGATCACGGCGGCTTCGGCGAGAAGCCTGCAGAGTTTTTCCATGTCAAGCATTTCGTCGTGCGTGTTCAAAGCGTTACCGATTTGAATGGCCCGCGAGATAAGAAATCTATGGCATTGAAATCGGCACGTCAGAGCGGAACGAAAGTCTTTTCGCGCCAAATTCTTCAGGCACAGTAAGATTCGGTGGCCGAGGACAGCGCCCTTTGATACAGGTTGTCGAGCCGACGGCTCCCTATGACATCGCTTCGGGCGGCGTCGAGCTGCGGGGCGCAGGCTGGCGAATGCAGCAGATCCCAGTCGTAGACGAGTTCAGTCAGCATCGTCTGGTTGAGCCCGTCGATCACCGATCGCGATGCCGACAGATCCGGTGGCGCACCCGGCGCGTCGGAAGGATCGAGCTGCCAATCCGCGAATCGGGTGTGTTCGATATCCTCGGTGGCCTTGATCTGATCGGTGAAGACTCGGGTGACGTAGCCGGGATCGATGCGACGAGCGGCAGCGTCGGCACCCAACTCGTCGAGTTCTTGCTGCACCCGGGCGGGGTCGTCGATAGCTCCGTGCGAGCTCCATTTGAAGGCGGCCACCGGTTCGGCGATCTGCAGGCGCTGCGCTGCCGCGTCAACCAACGCCGTGAGCGGGCTGGTGGCGTCGGCTCGCGAGGGCTCAGCGCTAACTGGCGCCGTCAACGCGGCCAACAGGGCCAAGGCGGCAAAGCGACGGGTACTGACGGTCATGGGCCCTTGACGCGCCACTGCGCCTGACGGTTTACGTCAAGCGCAGTGGCGACCTCCGGCAGGTCGGGTTTATCCGCCGCCGCCGGGGGAAGCGCCCAAGGTGCCCTGCAGGTCAGGCTTCATGGCGTTGAGCTGCTGACCCCAGTACTCCCAGCTGTGCGTCCCATTGGCAGTGAAGTTGAAGACCGCGTTATGGCCGCCGGCCGCGTTGTAGGCGTCTTGGAACTTCAGGTTGCTGCTGCGCACGAAGTTTTCCAGGAACTCCGCGGGCATGTTCGCCCCGCCCAGCTCGGACGGTGTGCCATTGCCGCAGTAGACCCAGAGTCGGGTGTTGTTGCTGACCAGCGCCGGGATATTCAGGCTCGGGTCGTTACGTTTCCAAGCCGGGTCGCTTGACGGTCCCCACATGTCGTCGGTCTTGTAGCCGCCCGCGTCGCCCATCGCGAAACCGATCAGGGTCGGCCCCATGCCCTGGGACGGGTCTAACAGCGCGGAGAGCGAACCGGCGTAGATGAACTGCCCGGGGTGGTTGACGGCCAGGATCATGGCCGATGAACCGGCCATCGAGAGCCCGACCGCGGCGCTACCGTTCGGCTTGACCTTCCGCTCCGAGGACAGGTAGCCCGGCAGCTCGCTGGTCAGGAAGGTTTCCCACTTGTAGGTGGTGCAACCGGCCTTGCCGCAGGCCGGCTTGTACCAGTCGCTGTAGAAGCTGGACTGGCCACCGACCGGCATCACGATTGACAGGCCCGACTTGTAGTACCACTCGAAGGCGGGAGTGTTGATGTCCCATCCGTTGTAGTCATCTTGAGCCCGTAGACCGTCGAGCAGGTACACGGCGGGCGAACCGTCTCCACCGCTCTGGAATTGCACCTTGATATTGCGTCCCATCCCAGCGGACGGCACTTGGAGGTATTCGACGGGCAGACCTGGCCGCGAGAAGGCTGCCGCGGTCGGGGCTCCGCCAGCAAGACCAATCAGGCCAGGAAGCGTTGCGGCCACTGCCGCACCGACCAGTAGCCGCCGCCCCCAGGCACGCACCCGCTCGCTCACGTCTGTCATACCTCTGCCCCTTGTCGTGGTGTGCATTTGCAGAAATTTACCGCGTGAATAGGGCAAATGTCGATCTGGACACGAAGTAATCTCGGTTTTGTATCGGTTACATCAGCTAATTCAGCAACTCCGATAAGCGGGCCACAAAGCCTGTGTTAGCTCCGGCAAAGCTACTCCAATCGTTTCTTGCGGCGCGGTCACCAGAGGACTGAACAGGCGAAACCTCGTTCCGACGCACCCAGGGTCCGAGACGGTCGACGACAGGTGGCGCGCGATTCAAAGCGGGTCTGATCAAAAGGAAGACCCGATTTCAACTGGCTCCGCCGCGACATTACGCAGCCGTCAGACGCTGGTTACCGGTCCGTCGGTTGTTTCGATGGCCTCCGGTGTGTCTGCCAGGTAGTTCGGGATCGGGGCAGCCGAAGTCGCATCGACCGCGTAGGCTTCACGGGGCAAGCCGATGGGGACGACGCAAACCCGGTCCGTTCCGGCCTCTCACGAATCACCGCGACAGCTGCCTTGCTGGCGCGTTGTGGTGCGGATAGAGGCTTCGAAGGTCCGGGACCGATTGAGGTGCAGATTTTTGAACACGGTACTGGGACTATCAGTCACGCAGAGCGCTCTTGGGTGGGTTCTCGCTGAAGGTCACGGGGCGGACGGCACGATCCTGGACCACCGAGAATTGCAGCTGCGCGGCGATGGTGGCCCGCCCGCTGTAAGTACCGCAGAGCAGGTCGCGGATGAGGTGTTGCGAGTCGACGCGCTCGCCGCCGAGAGCGACCAGCATCTACGTGTCATCGGGGTGACGTGGAACGACGAAGCCTCCGCGCAAGCGGCTCTGCTGCTGGAGTCGTTAACCGATGCCGGCTTCGACAACATTGTGCCGGTGCGGTGGCTCGAGGCTTTCGAAACGCTGGCGCGGGCCATTGCGCCGATCATCGGCTACGAGCAGACTGCCGTGTGCATTCTCGAGCACGACTCGTCGACCGTCGTCATGGTCGACGCCAATGACGCCGGGAGCCAAACGGCCGTCAAGCGCGTGCGCGGCGGCTTTGACGGGCTGACGTCCTGGCTGACCGGAATGTTCGACCGCGATGGGTGGCGCCCGGCCGGGGTAGTCGTCGTCGGCTCGGACACCGACATCACCGGGTTGTCCTGGCAACTCGAAAAAGCCTTGCCGGTGCCTGTGTTCGCCCAAACCATGGCGCAGGTAACAGTCGCGCGAGGCGCTGCACTGGCGGCGGCGCGCAGCACCGAGTTCACCGACGAGGAGCTGGTGGTGCGTACCGATGAACCTGTTGCCGCGCCTAGGCGCCCTCGCCAGTGGTCTTACACCGGAGCCGTAACTGCATTGGCTGCCGGTGCGATCACCTTTGTCACGTCGCTGGCGCTGGCGGTGGGTTTGCAGTTGGCACCGGACGAGGATCCCGGAGCGACGAAGCACGTGGTGCACTCCCCGACGCCACAAGTCGCCGAAGCGGTAGCGCCGGTCGTTGCACCGCCGGCCAACTCCGAGCCGCAGGCGCCCCAGGCGCCCCAGTCGAAGACACCTGCTCCCGAACCGATCACGGAAACAGACGCACCGGATCCGAACGGCCCCCAGCCGTATCTGACGCGAGTGCTTGACCACATACCGGGCGATTACGGTGATTCAACGCCGCCCCAGCCGTGAAGCGATCGGTCAATCTTCTTTAGCGCGAACGGCTGTGAACGACACTGTTACGTCGTCAGCGACCCGCACCGACCCCAACAGCAATGAGTAGGGTTTGACGCCGTAATCGGACTGGCGCACATTGGATTGGGCGGACATCCGCCACGAATCGCCGAGGTCCTCGGTGCGCAGATCGATTACATGGGTGCGCGACTGGCCGTGGATCCGCAGTTTCCCGCTCAGCCGGTACCCGTCGCCGGTTCTCTCGATGGCGTTCGCGGTGAAGCGGATATCTGTAAATCGGCTGGCGCCCAGCATATTCAACGCATTCGAGCGCGCCAAGGCTTTCTCCGGCGCCGACAAACCTTTCACACCACCATCGCCCCGTAACACCTGCAACGAGTCCGTCTCCACCGCAAGCTCAGCGGCGACGGGTCGCCCGCCGGTCCAGTTCACCTCGGCCTGCCAGCACTTCATCGCAATGGTGAGCCGATGGCCCATTTGCGCGGCTCTGCCCTGGACGCCCGTGTGCACGAGTAGCTCACCGTCGGCCGCGTCCAGCGTCCACGCCACCCTTTGCTCGTGGGTCACATGGTCAAAACGGTGCGGTAGTGCGCCCGCCCCTGCTCCAACGCCGCATAGCCTTCGGCCGCCTGGGCCAGCGGCAGCTCCTCGATCCACGTCCGCACGCCGGACAAGACCGCGAAATCCATTGTGTCTTCGATATCTTTCGCCGTGCCCGACGGATGGCCGATGACGCTGAGCCCCGGCGTGATCAGCTGCAGGGGACTGATTGGCAGCGGTTCGCCGGTCACACCGATGGTGACCAGTTCGCCTTGCGGCGCCAGTCCGCCGATCGTCGCGGCCATCGCCTGCGAGTTACCTACAGTGGCGAGCACGACCGCCGCCCCACCCAGGTCCTGCAGCGCCTCGGACACGTCGGCGCTGGTCGAGTCGATGTAATGGTGGGCGCCCAATTTACAGGCATCTTCGGCTTTAGCAGCGCCGCGATTGATCGCGATGGTCTCGAAACCCATCGCGCGGGCGAACTGCACCCCGAGGTGGCCGAGCCCGCCGACGCCGACAATCGCAACCCGGTCACCCGGGAGCGCCTTGGTGTGCCGCAGCGCGTTATAGGTGGTGACGCCCGCGCAACCCATCGGAGCGGCTTCCGCGTCCGACAGTTCGGATGGAATGCGTGCCATCGCGTTAGCCGGGACCGTCACCGATTCCGCGTAGCCGCCGGGATAATTCAGGCTGGGTACCTTGCCGTTCACGCAGTGAATGAAAATACCCTTGCGACAGGGATCGCACTGGTAGCAGCATCCACCGAACCAGCCAACCGCGACGCGATCACCTACCGCGAAATCATCGACGCCGGCACCGAGTTCGGCGATTGTCCCGGCGATTTCGTGTCCGGGCGTCAACGGCCATGACATGCCCGGGAATTCGCCCGCGACGAAATGAGCGTCGGTGCCGCAAATGCCGCAGGCGTGGACCTTGATGCGTGCCTCGCCCCGGCCCGGTGGTGGCGTTTCGACATCGACAAGCTCCAACGCCGCGCCGGCGGACTTTACATGGACGGCCTTGTGCTTAGACATCCTCGTATCCTAATGTGCAACAGAACTTTTCGCAGCTCGGGCGCCCTGGTAATCGACCTGCCAGTGTTTGATCCCGTTCAGCCACCCAGAACGCAGCCGCTCGGGCTTGCTGATCGGTGCGATGTCGGGCATTACGTCGGCGATTGCGTTGAACATCAGGTCGATGGTCATGCGCGCCAGGTTGGCTCCAACGCAGTAGTGCGCGCCGGTACCACCAAATCCCACGTGCGGGTTCGGGTCGCGCAGGATGTTGAACGAGAAGGGATCGTCAAACACTTCCTCGTCGAAATTGGCCGAGCGGTAGACGATTACGACCCGCTGGCCCTTCTTGATCTGCACTCCGGACAGCTCGTAGTCCTCGAGGGCGGTCCGCTGGAATGACGTGACCGGCGTGGCCCAGCGGACGATCTCGTCCGCCGCGGTAGCGGGGCGCTCCTTCTTGTAGAGCTCCCACTGCTCGGGGAATTCGGTGAAGGCCATCATTCCCTGGGTGATGGAGTTGCGGGTGGTCTCGTTCCCGGCAACGGCGAGCAGGATGACGAAGAAGCCGAACTCGTCGTCGGAGAGCTTGTGGCCGTCGATGTCCGCCTCGATCAGCTTGGTGACGATGTCCTCCCCGGGGTTTTGCGCCCGGTCCGCGGCCAGCTGCATGGCATACATGATCAGTTCGACCGAGGCGCCCATCGCGTCGTTTCTCTCGAACTCAGGATCCTGATCACCGACCATCTCGTTGGACCAGTGGAACAGCTTCATGCGGTCTTCCTGCGGCACCCCCAGCAGCCCGGCGATGGCCTGTAGCGGAAGCTCGCATGAGACCTCCTCGACGAAATCGCCGGAGCCCTTCGCGGCCGCCGTCTCGACGATGCGCTGGGCTCGATCCTTGAGGTCCGCGCGCAGCCGCTCGACTGCCCGCGGGGTGAAACCGCGGGAGATGATCTTGCGCAGGCGGGTGTGCTGGGGGGCGTCCATGTTGAGCAACACGACCTTGCCGGTCTCGAGCTGCTCCCTGACGGTGCCCTCCTTGTAGCGGGGCAGTGCGGTGTTCTGCAGGCTGGAGAAGACGTCGCTGCGCAGCGAGACCTCTTTGACGTCCTTGTGCTTGGACACCACCCAGAACCCGCCGTCGTCGAACCCGCCGGCACCGATCGGCTGTTCGTTCCACCAGATCGGCGCGCTCCGGCGCAGCTCGGCCAGCTCCTCGACGGGCAGCCGCTCGGCGTGGATGTCCGGGTCGGTGAAGTCGAACCCGGGCGGCAGGTCGGGGACCGGCTTGGTGGTTGGCTTGGTGGTCGGCATGTATAGAGCCCCTCCTCGATACGAAGTCCATTCAGTTCTCTTGTGCCAAATAAACCATTGCTACACCTCGGTTGGGAAGCTTCGGAGCAAGATCGACGACGCCAAACTGGAACACGTTCACCCTCGAAGAGCTCGACGGCGAAACGAGCTTGTGGCTCGCGCGGCAATGGATATGCTTTGGTGCAGGTCACCGGCGACTTCACAGGCGGGGTGGATAATGATTCGGAAGCTAGTCAGCGCTGTTGCGGCAGCGGGCGCCACGATCAGCATGGCGCCGTGCGCCGCGGCCGGTTACGACGGCGACGTCCCGGGGATGAATTATCAGGCTTCCCTGGGCGCACCGTGCGACAACTATGAGCACTTCATCTTTGGACGCGGCCCGAGCGGCCAGGCCGAAGCGTGCCATTTCCCGCCGCCCAACCAGTTCCCGGCGGCCACCGTCGGGTACTGGGTGATCTCTTACCCGTTGTATGGAATCCAGCAGACCGGCGCGAAGTGCCCTGGGCCGCAATCGGCGGCGCAGACGCCGGACGGGCTCCCCATGCTCTGCCTGGGGGCTCAAGGATGGCAGCCCGGCTGGTTCACCGGGGCGGGGTTCTTCCCGCCGGCCGGATAAACTGCCTCCGAGAAGCGGGCGCGCGAAAGCTTTGCTCAACGACGAAATCAAACTCGCTCGTCCAAGAAGCTTGCCGCCATGCTTGATGAACCGCGGTGCCCGCACGCATAGAGTCATACAAAACGTCCGGCAACGAAGGAGACTCACATGGGGTTCAACGCCAAAGATGCCGTCGACGCGGCCAAGGACATCGCGACCAATGCCGTGGAAAAGGCCTCCGATATCGTCGAACACGCCGGCGACATCATCCGGGGCGACATCGCGGGCGGCGCCAGCGGCATCGTCCAGAGTTCAGTCGACATCGCCACTCACGCGGTGGACAGGACGAAAGAAGTCTTCACCGGCGGCGGCAAGTACGAAGTCGAGGAAGACTAGCCGCGTCAGACGCTGGCGGCCTCGTTGAGTTCGTCGAGCCTGTTCGTCGCCTCGAGGTACTCCTGCACCCACCGTTCGATGACCGCCGCCGACTTCTCCACCTTGGTGAACTGGCCGACGACCTGACCGATCGGATTGAACGCCACGTCGACACTCTCGTTCGGGTACCTGTTCGTGGCCCGCACCGCGATGCCAGAAACCATGTACTGCAGCGGCATACCAAGCGGCTTCGGGTTGTCCGGGTTTTCCCAAGCCTCGGTCCATGCATTGCGCAGCATCCGGGCCGGCTTGCCGGTGAACGAACGGCTTCGGACGGTGTCGCGGCTGCCGGCCTTGACGTACGTCGCCTGCTGAACGGGGGTGTTGTGGGCCTCTTCGACCATCAGCCACTGAGAACCTGTCCACGCGCCCTGGGCACCCAGCGCCAGGGCCGCCGCGATCTGCTGACCACTTCCAATCCCGCCAGCGGCCAGCACCGGTACCGGAGCGACCTCCTTGACGACCTGCGGCCACAGCACAATCGAACCCACTTCGCCGCTGTGCCCACCAGCCTCGCCGCCCTGGGCGATGATGATGTCGACGCCGGCGTCGGCGTGCTTTCGCGCCTGCGAGGGGGAGCCACACAGCGCGGCCACCTTGCGGCCCGAATCGTGGATGTGCTTGATCATGTCGGCGGGGGGAGTGCCGAGCGCGTTGGCGATCAGCGTCATCTTCGGGTGCTGTAACGCGACCTCGACCTGCGGGGTGGCGGTCGCCTCGGTCCAGCCGAGCAGCTGCAGACTGTCCCCGTCGGCGTCCTCGATCGGGACACCGTGGTCGGCGAGGACCTTCTTGGCGAAGTCCAGGTGCTCTACGGGCACCATCGCCTGCAGCGTCTTGGTCAGCTCTTCAGCTGAGAGGTGAGAGTCCATGCCCTCGTACTTATTCGGGATGACGATGTCCACGCCGTAGTGATGGTCACCGATGTTTTCGTCGATCCATTTGAGCTCGATCTCCAGCTGCTCGGGCGTGAAGCCGACGGCGCCGAGCACGCCGAATCCGCCGGCCTTGCTGACTGCGACGACAACATCGCGGCAGTGCGTGAAGGCAAAGATTGGAAACTCGATACCGAGTTCATCGCAAATGGCGGTATGCATGCCTACTCCTGAGACGCTCGCCGAATTGGAACGTGTTCTAGTTTAGTACGGACCCTATTGACGTGGCCAGTGCCCCCGGCCTGGTTGGTACCGCTGAGGCTCGTCAAGCCCTCGTCTTGCTGGTCAGAAGATGGGCTATCAGCTAATCGGCTCCCGACGAACCAGCGCTCAATCACGCGCTCAAACGCTCGTCAATCAGACGGCCAACTTCTGCCGGGACATGCCAGGGCCGGCCCCGCCCGCCACCCCTTGATCCGCTTCCTCGCCAAGGGGTAGCGTGGTGCTGCCATTACGAAACGGTTAGTAGCGTAATTGGGCTCGTCGTCGCCGAAAGGATCAGCCAAGTGCGCAGCCTTTATTCCGGGCGCCCTTTCACCACGTCAACACCGGAGATCGCCACTGCGCTGGAGGATGTCAGCGTCCCCACGCTGTTGCTTTCGCTCGTCCACATCACCGGCGATCCTCGTTTCATCCGCGACTTCAAGCAGATGGGGATCTTCCTCAACGAGGTACAGGGGTTCATGTCCGAAGAGGACAAGGCCCGGGCGCGAGCCGAAGCGTTAACGGTGATCACCGAACATCGAGACCGCGGTTGCCCCGAGCCACAGCCGCTGAGCCTGGAACTGATCAGGGAAATGCTGGACTGGGCTGCCTGCGAGCACGTTCCCGACGACTACCTGGCCCTGGTCTCCGAGGAGTTGGACCTCGACGGGGTCGACCCCCGCCGCCCGGCTCCCCTGCCGGCCGATCGTGCGGCCGAACTCCCGGTTGTGGTCGTCGGGTGCGGCGAATCCGGCATCCTGGCCGGCGTGCGCCTGAAACAAGCCAACATCCCTTTCACCATCGTGGAGAAAAACGCCGGCCCGGGCGGAACATGGTGGGAGAACAGCTATCCCGGCGCCCGGGTGGATGTCGCCAACCATTTCTACTGCTACAGCTTCGAACCCAACAACGACTGGACGCACTTCTTCGCCGAGCAGGACGAGCTGCAGGACTATTTCACCCGGGTGATGGCCAACCATGACCTGGGTGAGCACGTGCGGTGGAACACCGAGGTTCTCGCCGCCGAATGGAACGACGACGACGGCGTCTGGAGCGTTTCGCTGCGCGGCGCCGACGGACAGATCGCCGCGATTGACGCGCGCGCATTGATCACCGCGGTCGGCCAGCTGAACCGACCGAATGTCCCAGAGTTCGAGGGTTCTGACACCTTCGAAGGGCCGTCTTTTCACTCCGCAGCCTGGGATCACTCGGTCGATCTGACCGGCAAACGGGTGGCACTGATCGGCGCCGGGGCCAGCGGCTTCCAGATCGCGCCCGCGATCGCCGACGACGTTTCCCAACTCACCGTGTTCCAGCGGACCGCCCAGTGGATGTTCCCCAATGCCATGTATCACGATGAGGTCGGCGACGGCGTGCAATGGGCCATGCGCCATTTGCCGTTCTACGGCAGGTGGTACCGATTTCTCGTCCTCTGGCCAGGCTCCGACAAGGGTCTTGACGCTGCCGAGGGCGACCCGAATTATGCGGGCCAGGACAACGCCGTCAGTGACATCAACGCCGCAGCCCACATGATGTTCTCGCAGTGGATCACCAGCCAGATAAGCGAAGGCCCGAATTCAGAAGAGTTGCTGGCCAAGGTGATGCCCGACTATCCCGCTTGCGGAAAGCGGACCCTGCAGGACGACGGCACCTGGCTGCAGACACTGCAGCGGGACAACGTCGAACTGGTGCGCACCCCGATCGAACGGATCACCGCCACCGGCGTGGTCACCGAAGACGGTGTGACACATGACGCCGATGTCATCGTATACGCCACCGGATTCCGCCATACCGATGTGCTGTGGCCGCTAAACATAACCGGTCGCAACGGAATCGATCTGCACACCATGTGGGGGAGCCGTCCGTACGCCTACCTTGGCATCACGGTTCCGGAATTCCCCAACTTCTTCATCGTTTATGGGCCCGGAACCCATCTGGCTCACGGAGGCAGCCTGATCTTCCAATCCGAGCTGCAGATGCGCTACATCGACCAGTGCCTACAGCGACTGATCGAGGCCGATCTGCATTCTCTGGATCCAAAGCCTCAGGCCGCCACCGATTGGCATCAGCGGACTCAGGCCCAAATCAAGACAATGGTGTGGGCGCACCCGGCGGTCAAACACTCGTATTTCAAGAATGCCGACGGAGAGATCCATACCGTCAGCCCGTGGCGCCTCAATGAGTACTGGGCCGCGGTGCGCGAACCCGATTGGTCACAATTCGTTATCCGGCAAAGAAAGTGAGCGACCCTCTATGCGCACGGTAGTCGTCGATGGCCCCCGCAGCATCCGCGTCGACACCCGCCCCGATCCCGTGCTTCCCGGCACCGACGGCGTGATCGTGGAAGTCACCGCAGCCGGCATCTGCGGATCCGATCTGCACTTCTACGAGGCCGACTTTCCGATGCCCGACCCGATCGCGCTCGGCCACGAAGCCATCGGCACCGTCGTGGAATCCGGGCCGGACGTGCGCAGTGTCAAAGTCGGCGACCAGGTGATGGTGTCGTCGGTGACCGGCTGCGGCAGCTGCCCGGGGTGTGCCACCAGCGATCCGGTGATGTGCTACTCCGGTTTCCAGATCTTCGGCGGCGGCGTGCTCGGCGGCGCACAGGCCGATCTGCTGGCCGTGCCGGCAGCCGATTTCCAGGTGCGCAAGATGCCCGACGGCATCAGCACCGAGCAGGCGCTGCTACTCACTGACAACCTGGCCACCGGTTGGGCGGCGGCGCAGCGCGCCGATATTCCGTTCGGCGGGACGGTAGCGGTGATCGGGCTGGGAGCGGTCGGACTGTGCGCGTTGCGCAGCGCGTTTTTCCAGGGTGCGGCAACGGTTTTCGCTGTGGACAAAGTCGAAGGACGCCTGCAGCGCGCCGCGCGGTGGGGCGCGACCCCAATCACGTCGCCGGCAACCGAAGCCATCCTAGCCGCCACCGGTGGGCGCGGCGCCGACGCGGTGATCGACGCCGTCGCCACGGACGCATCCCTGACCGACGCCATCAACGCGGTGCGGCCGGGAGGAACCGTCTCGGTGGTCGGCGTGCACGACATGAATCCGTTCCCGCTCAACGCATTGGGCTGCCTGATTCGGAGCACCACGCTGCGGATGACCACGGCACCGGTGCAACGCACCTGGCCGGAATTGATCCCACTGCTACAGTCCGGGCGGCTCGACGTCGACGGCATCTTCACCACGACCATGCCGCTGGCCGAAGCCGCCAAGGCCTACGCGACCGCCGAATCGCGATCGGGCGACGACGTGAAGATCCTGCTGACGCCCTAAGCGCTGTCTTCGTCGCGGCGAACGTGCCCGGCCAGATGGCGCAAGGCCCGCACCGGTCCACGGCGACCCGAGGCCAGGCACATCACCGGCCAGCCGTGTACAGCTGCCTCCGCGGCCAGCCCCGAGCGAGGGTTCACCGGCCGTGGATACCCGACGACCGACATCGACGCCGAATCCTCATCCCCGTCGGCGTAGAAGAAGCTGCTTTGTACCGCGACGTCATTGTCGGCACAAAATTGCTGTACCGCGGCGGCCTTCGTCGCCCCCCACACAATGGGTTTGACGATTCCGCCGGTAAGCAGTCCGCAGTCGTCGAGTTCAAACTGGTTGCACTGAACGTTGGAAATACCGAGGAAGCGGGCAACGGGTAGCGCCTGGATCGAGAGCGCCGATGAACTCAGCACCACAGTATGCCCGTGCTCCTGATGCGCCTGAACAACTTCGCGCATGTGCGAATACACTCGCGGGGCAACGCGTTCCACGAAGAGACGCTCGCCCAGCTCGTCGAGCGTGGCGATCGACTCACCTCGCAGATAACCCGCTGCGCGCACGATGAGGTTCTCAAACTCCAGGCGACCGAATCGATAACGCAGCGCTGCATCGAGCACGCCCAGCAGCTCGCCGATTCCGGCTTGCCGACGCCGGATCCGATCGCCGACGTGAACGGCTGCCGTGAAGCCGTCGACCAGGGTGCCATCCAGGTCGAAGAATGCGCCGACCCTCGGTCCCGGTGCACTGGCGCCGATCTCCGCAATCGCGCCGGCGGGGGAGAGCTTCGTGATCATCACCAACTCGACTCACCCCGACCTAGTCGCCGTTACGTATTGCGAGTTCATGAAGGCGTCGATCTTCACATCCACCTCCGGAGGCGTCATCCCGTAGCCGGCCTGCAACTGCAGCGTGTTGCGCACAGGTTCGACATCCCAGCCGTGCGCGGCCAGCCATTCCGCCGTGTCCGTCTTGGGCTCGTAGGTTAGCGCGGAGAAATCCACGTCACCTGACATATTGACCCCGGGATGAGCCGTTTCCAGGGCGGTTAGTTGATCGTGATCCAAGCGTGACCCTAACGCGCCCAACGCAACTCGACTGCCCGGTGCAGATAGTTCAGTGATCCTGGCGAACAGCGCCGTTTGGGCCTCATCGGTCAGATACGGCAACAGCCCCTCAACCGACCACGCACTGGGGCTTCGTGGCTCGAATCCCGCCACTTTCAACGGCGCTGGCCAATCGGTGCGCAAGTCGGCTGCCACTGCGCTCCTGCGGGCTTTGGGTGCGACGCCGCGCTCGCCGAGCACGCGGGCCTTGAAATCGAGGACTTTCGGCTGGTCTATCTCAAAAACGGTTGTCTCGGGCAGCCATTCGAGGCGGTACGCACGGGAGTCCAATCCGGCGGCAACAATCACCGCCTGTCGAATGCCGGCTGCGCCGGCGGCCACGAAGAAATCATCGAAGAACCGGGTCTGCACGCCGTACAGGCGGGGAAATGCTGTTTCGTCCGGCGATGTCCCCGGGTTGGCAAGCGCACCCGCCAGATACGGGTCCCGCGATGCCGCGATGAAGTACTTCGCAAATTCGTCCTGGACCAGCGGTTGCGGGCTTACCGCGTGCACCGCGCGCCAGCCGGCTACCAGCAAAGCCGTGTAACCCACGCCGCTGACGATGTCCCATTCATCGTCTTCGGAACGGAGCGACCCGAACTCTGCCGCCGTATTCATGCCCGCAAGCTCGCCGATACATAGCCCATATCACCGTTGTACTCGAAGCGACGCTGTCAGAGGTCCAAAATCACCGTAACCGGTCCGTCGTTTACGAGTTCGACCTGCATATTCGCGCCGAACACCCCAGATTCAACGCTGGCACCTAGCTCGCGCAGGGTTTCCGCAAAGGTCGCGACCAGCGGTTCGGCCACCGTCCCTGGGGCGGCCGCATTCCATGAGGGACGACGGCCCTTGGCGGTGTCCGCGTAGAGAGTGAACTGGCTGACCACCAGGATAGGTGCGTTCACGTCCGCCGCGGACCGGTCGTCTGTGAGAACCCGGAGATTCCACAGTTTTTCAGCGAGCCGTCGCGCTTTGTCCGCGTCGTCGCTGTGGGTGACGCCGACGAACGCGAGCAGGCCCTGGGTGTCCGGCCGGATTGCGCCGACCACCTCGCCGTCGACCAACACCGTGGCCGACGAAACCCTTTGCACGAGAACCCGCATGGGTTCGATACTGCCAGTACGCTTGCCAGATGTCTGTGCTGGTTGCATTCTCGGTGACCCCATTGGGTGTGAGTGAGGGCGTCGGCGAGATCGTCGCCGAAGCGGTCCGGGTTGTCCGCGATTCGGGGTTGCCCAATAAGACGGATTCGATGTTCACCGTGATCGAAGGTGGAACCTGGGAAGAGGTGATGACGGTGGTGCAGCGCGCGGTGGAGGCGGTCGCCGCTCGGGCTCCCCGACTCAGCACCGTAATCAAGGTGGACTCGCGGGCCGGCGCCGTCGATGCGATGACAGAGAAAGTCGCTTCCGTCGAGCGCTATCTGTCCGGAGATTAGGTCCGTCCTGGGCACGGGAGACCTGCGGCGACGGCCGATTGGCTCAGGCGGCGTACCGTCAGCACTTGACGCTGGCCGAACAAACTCAGTCAGCTCCCAATGGAGGTAGACCGATGGCTCATCACCCCGCTCCGACACTGACGCAAACCGCATGAGCGGCGACGCGCCCGCTAACGGTGGCGACGGCCAGTCCGGCCACGCCGGCGGCGGCGGTGCCGGCGGCGCCGGAGGTAGAGGCGGAGCGGGCGGTGCCGGGGGCGCCGGTGGTGCCGGCGGGGCCGGGGGCAGAGGCGGTGCCGGCGGCAACGGCGGCGACGGCGGCAACGGCGGCGACGGCGGCAGTCCTGGCCTGGGCGGTCAGGCCGGCGAGGGCGGCCAGGCTGGTGCCGGTGGCACCTCCGGAGCAGCCGGTCAACCCGGCCAACCCGGTCAGCCCGGACAGCCCGGCCAACCTGGCAACCCTGGCCGCTGACGCTTGATCGGCAGCCCCTCGCCATCGAGGGCTTAGTACAGGCCGCCGCGGAACGCGGTTGCGTAGGCTCATGGCCGTGAGCGCACGTGCTGGCATTGTGGTCACCGGAACCGAAGTCCTCACCGGACGGGTCCAGGACAGGAACGGTCCCTGGATCGCCGACCGACTCCTGGAACTGGGCGTCGAGTTGGCGCACATCACCATCTGCGGCGACCGGCCCGACGACATCGAGGCGCAGCTGCGCTTCCTGGCCGATCAGGGCGTGGATCTCATCGTCACCAGCGGCGGCCTAGGACCCACGGCCGACGACATGACCGTCGCGGTGGTGGCGCGCTTCTGCGACCGTGAGCTGGTGTTGGACATCGAGGTCGAGAACAAGATCGCCGAAATCCTCAAAAAGCTTATGGGGCACTTCAATGTAGAGAACTTCGACGCGGTGCTGGCCGCCAATCGCAAGCAGGCCATGATTCCCGCTGGTGCCCAGGTGCTCGACCCGGTGGGCACCGCGCCGGGGGTGGTGGTGCCTGGTAAACCCACGGTGGTCGTGCTTCCCGGACCGCCGCGCGAGCTACAGCCGATGTGGCACAAGGCGATCGAGACGTCCGTGGCTCAGCAGGCGATCGCCGGCCGAACGATCTACCGCCAGGAGACCATTCGGATGTTCGGGCTGCCCGAGTCCGGTTTGGCCGAGACGCTGCGCGAAGCCGAGGCAACTGTCCCCGGTTTCGATTCGCTGGAGATCACCACCTGCCTGCGGCGGGGGGAGATCGAAATGGTTACGCGCTTTGAGCCGAGCGCGGCGCCGGTGTACGCCCAGCTGACGCAGCTGCTACGGGAAAAGCACGGCGAGCAGGTCTACTCCGAAGACGGTTCGCAGGTGGACGATCAGGTCGCGCGGTTGCTGACCGGCCGGCGGATCGCCACAGCCGAATCCTGTACCGCAGGACTGGTGGCCGCCAGGCTGACAGACCGACCCGGATCGTCCGACTACGTCATGGGCGGCGTGGTGTCTTACACGAACGCGGCGAAACAAGAGCTGCTCGGCGTCGATCCAGCCCTGATCGAGGCGAACGGCGCGGTGTCCGAGCCGGTCGCCGAAGCGATGGCCGCCGGCGCCCTGCAGCGGTTCGGCGCCGACACCGCCGTCGCGATCACCGGAATCGCCGGCCCGGGTGGGGGAACCGACGAAAAGCCGGTCGGGACGGTCTGCTTCACCGTGATGCTGTCCGACGGCCGGAAAGACACTCGAACCATGCGGCTGCCCGGCGACCGCTCCGACGTCCGCGAGCGTTCGACGACGGTGGCGATGCACCTGCTCCGACGCTTGCTGAGCGACGCAGCAGAATAGATCACTTCGCTACTGCAGGGATGAAAGACGTTTCGGCGGTACCAAAGCGGATTCCGGTGGCGTCCTTGCCAATCAGCGTCAATACTGCGACGGCGACCAGCACCGGCACGATCGTTGCGGTCAGCGCGAAGGGGTAGCCATGGGTTTCCGCCAAGTGTTCTTGGATGGGCAGGTTGAACGCGGCCAACAGATTGCCGAGCTGGTAGGTCACACCGGGGTAGAGGCCGCGGATGGCGTCCGGCGACATCTCGGTCAGGTGCGCGGGGATCACACCCCAGGCGCCCTGCACGAACAGCTGCATAAGGAACGCACCGAGGCATAACATCGCGGCAGTGCGCGAGTAGGCGAATATCGGCACGATCGGCAGGGCCAGCACCGCGCAGAAAATGACGGTGTAGCGGCGGCCATACCGTTGGGAAAGCGTGCCGAAGAACAGCCCCCCAATGATGGCGCCGACGTTGTAGATCACCGCGATCCATTTGACGGTCACGCTGGGCAGGCCGGCACCGTGGTTGACGGTCGACGTCAGGAAAGTGGGGTAGACGTCCTGGGTACCGTGGCTCATCCAGTTGAATGCGGTCATCAGCGCCACCAGGTAGATGAAACGCCGAACAACGGCGCCGCTTTTCAGCACGTCGCGGATCCTGGTGTTGGTCAGCTTCATCTGGTCCTGCGCGGCTTCCCACACCTCGGATTCCTGCACCCGATAGCGGATGATCAGGCTGACCAGGGCCGGGATGATGGACAGGGCGAACAACCAGCGCCAGGACAGTCCCAGTCCGTTTATCACCACCAGCGACGCGATGCTCGCCAGCAGATAACCGAGTGCGTAACCCTCCTGCAGCAGCCCGGAGAAAAAGCCGCGCCGCTCGGCGGGCACCTTCTCCATGGCCAGCGCGGCGCCCAGCCCCCATTCGCCGCCCATGCCAATGCCGTAAAGCAGCCGCAGAATCACGAGAACGGTGAAGTTCGGCGCGAACGCACACAGGAAGCCGACGATGGAGTAAAAGATCACGTCCACCATCAATGGGAGCCGGCGACCTACCCGGTCGGCCCACAGCCCGAACAGCAAGGCGCCCACCGGGCGCATCAGCAGCGTGGCGGTCGTGACGAATGCGACTTCCGCCTTACTGATGTGGAACGTCTTTGCGATATCGGCATAGACGAACACCACGATGAAGTAGTCGAACGCGTCCATCGTCCAGCCCAACATCGCCGCGATGAACGAGTTCCGCTGGTCACCGGTGATCTTGTTCTCGGCAGGCTTTTGTGTTGTCACGATTGCATCGTGGCCCACTCAGCGCGCTGGCGCGAGCCCTTTTGATGATGCAATTCGCGAGAGTAAGTTCCGGATGTATGCGAATCATCGATGCCGACGGCCACGTGGCCGAGAACTCTTCGTTCGCAATCGAGGCGATCAAACGCTGGCCGGATCACGTAAAGCCCAGCACGGACAGGCGGCTGCGGTTGATGATCGAAGGCCGCAACTATCCGGAGGACCGCGGCCCCGGCGCCGGGTGTCCGCCAGAGCACGGCATCAGCAAGGCGCCCGACATCAACTGCAGATCGCCCGAGGGAGTGCTGAACGACGCCGACCGCGACCACATCGAAACGATGGTGCTCTACCCCAGCCTCGGGCTGTGCGTGCCCAGTCTCGAAGACCCCGAATTCGCCGCGGGATTCGCGCGGCTCTACAACCAGTGGATGGCGGACTACTGTGCGTCGACCAACGGTCGGCTGCGCGGCGTCGGGGTCACTCCGATCGAACATGGACAGGTCGCCATCGATATCATGGCCGAAGCTAAACGCCTTGGGCTGGTGGCGATCCTGGTTCCACCCGCTCTCAAGACCCGCAATCTCGACCACCCCGATCTGGATCCGTTCTACGCCGCTGCGGTGGAAATTGGGATGCCACTCGGCGTTCACGGCGCACCGGGAGTTCATCTCCCGAAGATCGGTGTGGACCGATTCACCAATTACATCCAGGTCCATTGCATCAGCTTTCCGTTCGACCAGATGACGGCAATGACCGCGCTGGTCTCGGGCGGCGTCTTCGAGCGGCATCCGCAGTTGCGGGTCGCCTTCCTGGAGGCAGGCGCGGGCTGGGTTCCGTTTTTCATTGATCGCCTGCACGAGCACTACGAAAAGCGCGGCGATTGGGTCGAGCGCGGCTGGCGCCGCGATCCGCACGACTACCTTTCGTCGGGCAACATCTGGGTCACCTGCGAGCCGGAGGAGCCGATCCTGCCCGGGGTGATCGACGTTCTCGGCAGCGACTTCATTATGTTCGCCAGTGACTACCCGCACTGGGACGGCGAATGGCCGGAGAGCACCAAGCATTTGCGCACCCGCACAGACATCAGTCAGGAGGCGCGCGAAAAGATCAGCGGATTGAATGCGCAACGCTTCTACAACCTGAACTAATCAAGTGGCCGAGCAGACGCAAAAGCCCCCGCACGCGCGGCGTGTCGCGGGCTTTTGCGTCTGCTCGGCCACCTATGGGGTGGCAAAATTAGCGGCATGGGCCCATTTCTGTTACGCGCCGCTTTAACCGGATTTGCCCTGTGGGTCGTTACCAAGTTCGTGCACGGCCTGACGTTCGTCGGCGGGAACAACCCGCTACAAAGGGTCGGCATCATCTTCGTGGTCGCCATGGTCTTCGGCCTGGTCAACGCGTTCATCAGGCCGATCGTCCGGTTGCTGTCATTCCCGCTGTACATCCTGACACTTGGCCTGTTCCATTTCGTCGTCAACGCGATCATGTTGTGGATTACCGCCCGGATAACCGAACAGACGACCGGGTGGGGCCTACATATCGACCATTTCTGGTGGACGGCTATTTGGGCCGCGATTGTGTTGTCAATCGTCAGCTGGCCCTTGTCGCTGCTGGTGCGGCGTACTAGCCGCCGCTAAGCGGTACCGGCCAGCCGTACGACCTCACGGGCGCAGCCCCAAGACAACGTCACGCCGTTGCCGCCGTGGCCGTAGTTGTGGATGTAGCGCGCCCGCCCCCGCAGCTCCGCCTCCACCCGCACCGACGGACGGTACGGACGCAGCCCGGTGATGATCTCGATGACCTCGGCGTCGCCAAGCCGTGGCTCGATCCGGCGGCAGCGTTGCAGGATCTGTTCGGTGATCGCGGGCTCGGCGGCGGTGTCCCAGCGGTCCGGGATGCTGATGCCGCCACACACAACTCGATGCGGATGCGGGAAGTAACAGGTCCATTCGGGGCCGTTGTTGATCTCCACAAACAGTTGCTGCAGACCGGGATTGGCCAGAATGACATGCTGGCCGAAAATCGGCCGCACGGTGTCGTCGCCGGCCAGCGCTCCGGCACCAAGGCCGGCGCAATTGACCACTATCGGCGCTGCGGCGGCGGCCTCGTCCAGCGAGGCCACGCGATGTGTCTCGATTTCACATCCGGCCGCGGCCAGTCTTGTCGTCAGGTAGGCGAGGTATTGCGGCATGTCGACCATCGGCATCGTGGCGCGATACCCGGCGTCGAAACCCGCGGGAAGCGCGGCCGGCTCAGCCGGTTGTAGATCGGGGATCAGCCAGGCCGCGGAGGCCATCGAATCGGCGGCGGTCAGTTCTCCGGCGACCAGCGCCGGCGCCATGCGCACTCCGGTGCTGGGGTCATCGCCCAGTTCGCGAAATACCTTCAGCGAGTGCTCGGTCCAGGCCAGCGTCTCGGCGGCACGTTCCGCTGGGCGCGGGGGCGCCCACACCGCACCGGCCACCACCGAAGTCGTCTGCTGCGGCAATGCCGCCGTCCAAACCCGTACCGGCCACCCCGCCTCGGCCAGGCACAAGGCCGAGGTCAAGCCACTGACCCCGGCACCAACAACCACAACCTGGTGCGATCGATGCGCCACGGTCCCCGGGCCCGTCAGGACTGGGGTGGCGGACCGGGTGGGGAACCCTGACTCGGCGATGGAGCTGGCTGACTGGGCGGAGGAGCTTGCTGAGCGCCACCGAGCAGGCTCCCGAGGATGCCCAGAGTGCCCTGCACCTGACCTGGAGAGGCCTGACTGGGCAAAGTAGCGTCCGGGGTCAGCTGCCACGTCTGGCAACCCGTCGTCTTGAATGCCTTGTCGCCCGCGTCGATCTGGACGACCTGCGGCCTCTTGCTTATCGCGTTGTCGATCAGGGCGCCGTCCGGGTTCGCCATCCGCTTCCAGTAGCACGTACCGCTGCCGACCGGGCCCGCTGAGCTGTAGATGCCCGGCACGACGTCGGTTCCCACGTTGAAGGTGCCGTCGTGGTCCATGGTCGTCTTCGGCGGCTGTCCCGAGGGCGCGGGCGACGGCGACGCCGCCGGTGCCGGCGATGCAGACGCTGCCGGCGACGGCTCGGGAGTCGGATCCGCGGCGGCAACGCCCGCGGACGCGCCCCAGCCCGCCAGCATCAGTGCGGCAGCCGCGACGGTTGCTGCTTTTGCGCTCATAGTAAGGCAGTCTACCGAACCATATAGCTGCAGTTCCGACGTGCACGAACGTCGACTTCTCGGGCCAAATCCGCGGTTTTCGACCCGAGAAGTCGACGTTCGAACGCGGTATGGCCCAAGCGGATGACTTAAGGGAGCCGCCGCACTTTGCCGGCGTAGCCGAGCGCGTGCTCGTAGGTCTCAAGGTTGTCGCGCGAGATCCTGGCGTGCACCGGGCGCTCGAGGAAGAAACGCAGCACCGGGTTGTACGCGTGATAGGTCTCGTGGAAGGTCAGCACGGTGGTGCCGTCGGCCTGTTCCTCGAGTTCGTGGTAGCCCTCGGCGCGGGACCACAGCGGCGCGCCGACCGCGATATAGCGCGACAGCTTATTGAGCTCCGCCTGCGTCACGGTCTCCCACGATCGCGCTTTCCCGTGGGAAAGCAGGTATTTGGGCACCGGGTAGATGCAGGTGCGGACCAGACCCTCCCCAGCCTCGTTGCCTTCGTTGAGGATTTCCATGCTGCCCGAAGGCCACTCAAGTACTCGCGGCCGCGGCGCATCCGGCGGCACCGGCGGATGCAGGACCCGCCACACCTTCTTCGGCGGCGCGTCGATGTGAAATCGCACGGTATAGGACTGCATCAGCGTTCTCCAACAGGCTGTTCCCAGGTATCCCAATAAGTGATGCTCTCCGCGGGTGGCCGCTTGGCCGGCCGGAAATCGGTGCCGATCGTGTAGGCGACGGGGAAAAGCGCAGCTTGGGTGACGGTGTCCGGGATTCCGAGCAGTTCGGCCACCTCCTTCTCCTTGGCCAGGTGCATCGTCGTCCACACCGATCCCAAACCGCGCGACCGCAGGGCAAGTAGGAAGCTCCAACCGGCCGGGATGATCGACGCCCAGGCCGACGCCGCGGTCAACATGCTGGAGTTATCGATGCGGGTCTCCAGGCACGGAATGACGTGCACGGGGACCTGCGCCAGGGTTTCGGTCAGGCTCACGGCGCCGGCGTACACGCGCTGGGTCTGTGGGTCGGTTGCGGTCGCGGCGGCATACGCAAGATAGTCAGCGCCGATGCTGCGGTAGATGTCGGCGATGGCGGCGCGTTTGGCCGGATCGGTGATGACCAGCCAGCGCCAATCCTGCGCGTTGCTTGCCGTGGGCGCCTGCATAGCAAGCCGTATGCATTCGAGGATTACTTCACGCCCGACCGGGCGGGTCAGGTCAAGGCGCTTGCGCACCGCCCGCGTCGTGCTGAGCAGTTCGTCGACCGATGCGATGTCCACGTCTTTCAGATGTCTATCGCGCAGGATTGATCGACACCGAGCACCGTCAGTGACCGGCCCAGGCCAAGGAACACCGCGACGCATAGCGTGAGATCGAGGACCTCCTCGTCGGAGAACGGCCCCCGGAGGCGCTCGAAAAACGCGTCATCCATAGAAGCGTGATCGGTGGCGAAACGCTCGGCGAACTCAATGGCTAGACGCTGTCGCGGGGTGTAGCCGGGAAAGCTGGCGTAGTCGGCGACGTTGTCGTAGAGCTCGGGCGCCGGGGCGCTGGGGCCGGCGTCCAACACGGATTGTGCCCGAAAGCCGGCGCATGCGACGCAGTCATTGATCTGCGCGATTCGCATCCTGGCCAGCTCGCGCTCGTCGGGCGGCAGGAGGCTCTGCTGGTACGCACCGCGGATCATTCGCTCGACCATGCCGCCCAGCTGCGGACGCAGCGTCCAGATCATCGCGGCCTCACCGCCGGGCCCATCAGGCACATCGATCCTGGCCACTGGCGACTCCTGCCCGGTGAAGACGTTTGGTTAGCCAGTCGAGCAAACCAGATTCGCCGCCAAGCTGTCTAGGGCACACACCGTGCGTAATTGCGGGTGTTCGACTGTGCATTCAGGGATTCGTGTGTGCGCTCAGGGTTGGGTCCCGCGGCGTGTCGTCGCCGTGGCCGCACACTGATCGCAGGAAGGGTTCGGCGACGGCGAGAAAGCCCTCCGGATCCGACGAGAAAACCACGTGCCCGGTGTCGAGAACCTCGAGCCGCGAACCACGAATTGCGTCATGGGTCGCACGCCCGACGCTAAGCGCCGCCACGATGTCTTTTTGGCCCCAGACAATCAGCGTGGGTGCCGCGAGCTCATCGGCACGGCCGCGCAGGTCATGCTCGGGCGTGGGGAAGCTCCGCCAGAGCCCGGTGCCGGTGCGGATGCCCTCGGTCGTCTGCGCTATCGCAATCGCGCGCTTGACGATCCGGCGGTCGCTGTCGGTGTTCGCCTTCATGTACCCGCGGACCATCAGGGGAGCGGCCCGGCGGAACACGGCTGGCGTACCAAGGACGCGGCAAAACGTGCGGGTCACCGGACTCAAGCGAACGAACCCACCTGTGTTGACCAGGACCAGGCCTGCAACCGATTGTGGACGGTTAATCGCCAGCCGCGCGGCGGCAAACCCGCCGACCGAATTTCCGATCAACACGACCTGGGACAACCCGAGACCGTCCACGACGTCTTCGAGCACGTCGGCGAACAGCGGTGCGCTGGGCTCGATCGAGGCGTCGACAGGATCGGAGTCCCCATGCCCGGGCCAGTCGACCGCGATCGTACGGTAACGCCGGGCCAGCGCCTCGAGGATCGGGTCGAAATCATGCCGGTCATGGAGCGTCGCGTGTAACAGGAGAACCGTTGGGCCGCTGCCTGATTCGCTATATGCCACCCGGCCGGCCCTGGTTTCGATAGTCGGCATGGACACTCCTTCCGAAGAGGTTGACCGACTGGTCGGTCATCCCGTACGTTACAACGACACGGACGTCACGACAAGGAGCAAACTGCGATGAGATCGCCCGAACCCGGCCGTAATGCGCTGCTGGACGCCGGACAGCGACTGCTCTCGACCGAGGATCTGGCCAGGATCTCCGTCAACGCGATCGTCGCCGAGGCAGGCATGGCAAAAGGGAGCTTCTACCAACACTGGCGCGGCCGGTCGGAATACGTGCGGAACCTGCACGCTCGATTCCACGACCAACTGGAGGCATCGGTTGAGGCCGCCATGGCCGACCTACCGCCCGGCCGCGACAGACTCGAACTCGCGATTACGACCTACCTGGACGGGTGCCTGGCCGAACCGGCGACCAAGGCGCTGCTCGTCCAGTCCCGCACCGAAGCCGGGTTGAGCGATCTCGTCGCAGCCCGTAACGAGAACGCCGCAGCGCTGATCACGCCCGACCTCCTCGTACTCGGATGGACACCACCCGAACCGATCGCCGCGCTCCTGGTCGCGGCCGGCGCGGAGATCGCGCTGGTCGAACTCGATGGCGGACGCCGTGACGACGCCCTGCGCGACGGATTGCTTCGACTTGCCACCCGAACGCAGACGGGAGATAAAATCGGCGGGAGATGACCGCGCCCACCAACCGTCATGAGCAACACCGGCGTTCGACGCACGAGGCGCTTAGGCAGGCCGCGTTAAAAAGCTTTGCCAGCAAGGGTTTTGCGAATGTGACCGTGACGGAGCTGGCACGGGAGGCCGGCGTCACCGAACGCACTTTCTTCCGGCATTTTCCAACCAAGGAAGCTGTCCTTTTCGAGGACTACGAGACGCAGTTTGAATGGCTGGCCGAAGCACTCGCGCAGCGTCCGGCCTCCGAGTCGCTCTTCGATGCCATCTTGATCAGCGTAGCCTCCTTCCCGCACGACCTTGAAGTGGTGCGGCAGGCCGCTACCGCCCGTGCACAGTTGATTACTGCGGACCGTATTGCCAGTCATTTGCGGGTGGTTCAGTCGTCTTTCGCTGCGGCACTGACCGATTTCATCAGGAATCGCAATCCCGAGGTCCGGGATATCGATCTTGCCGCCGCGGTCGGGGGCTCAGCGATCGCCGCCGCTCTTGTTGTGGCAGTTGAGAGTTGGGGACGCAACGGGTGCGTCGGCGACCTCGGTCACATCGTGACCGCCAGTCTGGATCTGGTTCGATGCGGTCTGACATCGCTGGCCTGAGTGTCGGAGATCGCGGACTTCTTCCCATTGTGTCAGTACTGACATATTCTTGAACGCTGTGACGGACTATGACGCAATCGTGCTGGGTGCCGGGCATAACGGGCTGACCGCCGCGGCGATCCTGCAACGCGCGGGCCTGCGCACGGTGTGCCTGGAGGCCAACACCTATGCGGGCGGAATGGCGGCGACCGTCGAGTTGATCGACGGCTTCCGGTACGAGATCGCGGGTTCGGTGCAGTTCCCAACGGCCAGCGAAATCACCAAGGACCTGGGCCTCGACACCCTGCCGGCCGTGGAGCCCGACGTGATGTCGACCAATATCGGCGATGCCGGCGAAGAGGCGATGGTCTTCTACCGCGACCCGATCCAGCTGATGACCCACCTCGGCGAAAAGCATGGCTTCGACGCCGTCACCGGCATGGCCGAACTGATCGGCTGGAGCCAGGGGCCCGCCCGCGCACTCGGCCGCTTCGACGTCCGCAAACCACCCAAGACCCTCGACGAAATGTACGGGTGCGCAACCAACGACGCTGAACGGCGAGCGATTCACGAGATGCTGTTCGGGTCGGCGATGGATGTGATCGACCGCTACCTGCCGGACAAGGAAAGACACGCGGTCATGCGCGGGATGCTCGCGTTCCTGGCCGTCAACTCCACTTACCGCGGACCATACACACCGGGCAGCGCGACGTGTTTGGCGTTCGCGCTTGCGGTTCCTGACGACAGCACTGCAATGATGACCAAGCTCAAGGGCGGCATTGGCGCCCTTACCGAACACCTGCGCGGGCTTTTTGTCTCCCATGGCGGCGAGATCAGATTCCGCGCCAAGGTCGAGCAGATCCTGGTCGACCACGCGGCGGTGACAGGCGTGCGGATGCGCGACGGGTCGACGATCTCGGCGCCGATCGTGGTCTCGAACCTGTCGCCCGACACCACGCTCACCGAGTTCATCGCTCCCGAACACGTTCCGGCGGAGCTGGTCTCGCGGGTATCCGGTCGCGACCACCGGGCGTCTTTCGTGCAAATCCACTTCGCCCTCGACGGGCTGCCCGAATTCGCTCCGCCCTACGAGTTGCTGAACGAGGCGGGCATGCAACAGTCCATCGGCATCTTCGGTTCGCCGGAAGAGCAACAACTGCAGTGGGAGACGTGCCGTCGGGGCATCGTGCCGGACAATCCGTCGATGGGGCTGCAGATCCCGTCGGTGCACGACCCCAGCATGGCGCCGCCCGGCAAGCACGCCGCCAGCGCGTATGCGTACGCGTTCCCGGTGGAAGCCAAGCGCGATCAGCATGGGCACCTCAAAAATGAAATGGCACAGCGTGTTATCGACAAGATCAGCAGGTTCGCCCCGAACTTCAAGGATATCGTGATACGCCATATCACCTTTGCGCCCCATCACATGAACACGATGTTCGGCGCACCCGAAGGTGACTTCTGCCATGGGCTGTTGCACCCGGATCTGATGGGGCCCAACCGACCCGGGCCAAAGGGCTTCCTCGACTTTCCGATTCCGATCGATGGCCTCTACCTGGGTGGCGCGGGATGTCATGGCGGCCCCGGCATTACCTTCATCCCCGGTTACAACGCCGCCTACCAGGCACTCCAGGATGCCCGCTAAGTCGCCCGATAGCCCGCATCAGCCGCCAAACGTCCCGATGAGCTGCGCCTGCGCGGTCGCGGCGCCCGCGATCGCCTGCACCGCTTGCACACCGGCCAGTCCACCGGGCAATTCATAGGTGTTGGGAAGCTGATAGAGCGTGAACCGGTAGTGGTGCGTGCCGCTGCCCGCCGGCGGGCAGGGTCCCTTGTACTCAGGCTGACCAGCCGTGTTCGGCAGAACGGTTCCGCCGGCAGGGGTTTGACCATCGCCGGTGCTGCCGGAGCCGGGCGCGATTCCGGCGACAATCCAGTGGATATACAGCCCGTTGACGGCATCTGGGTCATCGACCACAAGTGCCGCCCCCAAGGGGGCCGACCACGTCAACGGCGGCGACGTGTCGGAGCCCTTGCAAGTGTATTTGATGGGAATCGGCGCGCCGTTTCCGAACGCGGGACTGCTGATCGTCAATGGTCCACCGGGCGAAGCCGCGACGGTCCCGCCATTGCTACCCAGTCCGACCAACGCTGCGACAAGCGCCAGCCCCATAACCGCCGACCCGATTCGGTGATGTGCCATGACACCATTGTTGCCAACGGCGGCTCGGAAATACAGCGATTCGCGAGGGTCCGGTGTTCAGCCGTGGCGGGCGGCTTCTTGGACGAGCTGGACGCGTGAGCTCAGGCCCAGCTTGCTGTAGACGTGGGTGAGGTGGGTTTGAACGGTGCGCGGTGAGACGAAAAGCCTTGTGGCGACGTCCTTATTGCCGAGCCCCTCGGTGACCAGACGAACGACGTCGAGCTCGGTCGGGGTCAGTGATGCCCAGCCGGTAGCGGGCCGTTTGCGTTCGCCGCGGCCGCGCTGAGCGTAGGCGATCGCCTCCTCGGTAGACAGCGCAGCGCCCTCGGCCCAATCGGCGTCAAAATCGTGCTCGCCCATGGCGTCTCGCAGCGCCGCCATCGAGGCTTCATGGTCGGCGTCGTAAATCTTGAAGCGGACCGCGCCCATCCGTCGCCGCATAGCATCTGCCGCACCCAAAAGGCGGACGGCTTCACGGTGACTGGCGCCGTTTCCAGCCAGAACGGCGAGGCATTCCAGCACGTCTGGAACGCCGAGAGGCGCCCCAAGTTCGGTGGCACACGCGAGCGCGTCGTGGGCGTCACGCTCAGCCTGATCCGGCTCACCGGCCGCGATCGCCACTCGAGCGCGCGCCATGAGCGCCAACATAAGCCACCAGCCGGTCGTCGTCGACGCCGCCTCGTCAGCCCAACGGCGGGCGGCAGCGAGATCGTGGTCCGCTAGCGCGGCCTCGGCATTCCAGATGCGGCGCAATCCCGCCGAGCCACCGCCCACGAAAACGGGGTACTGGAGGGTGGCCTCGCGCGCCGCGTGCGCCGCCGCGAGATCCCCGGCGGCCAAGGCCGCGAATCCAGCCACCACATGCCCGAACGACGCCCACCTTCCGCCAAGACCCGCCCCGCCCTCAAGGATGGCCTCGGCCGCCGCCCGAGCCGCGGCCGCCTCACCCTGGCGTCCCAGTGCGATGCTGTGACCCCCGAGGCTGGTCACCCGCCATATCTCGTCGTGAGCCGCCTCGGCCTCGGCGGCCACTTCGTCGAGCTGTGCGGCGGATCCGGCTAAATCACCGCTGAACTGCCGCGCGATCGCGAGGTAAAAGCGACATGCACGCGAGTTGGACCTGTCGCCGATTGCGTCGGCGAGGTCGCGTCCTTCTTCGGCGACTGCGCATATCCCGAGCGGGTCACCCGCGATGTGGGCGCACCGCGCCTGCTCGGTGAGGATCTGGCTCAGCCGCCACTGATCGTCCACCGCACGGGCCAGGCCGATCGCTTCGGCGAAGCATCCCCGGGCCACCTCGGGGTGATAGGCCAGGCTGGCGGTAAACCCGCAGGCGGTCAGTGTCCGAGCCAGCAGGGCCGGGTCATCGACGTCTCGCGCGATCGCGACGGCCTGCTCGGCCTGCTCCAGGCCGTCCGCGGCGCCTAAATAGGTATCGAGAACGGCCTTGTCGGCCAACGCGCGGGCGCGCACCGCGGGCGTCACTCCGGCGTGCTGCGCGTCGAGATCGGCAAGAGTCGCGTCGAACCAGGCCAGCCCTTCTCTGAGGCGTCCCCGCGCGAGCCACAGCGGCTGCAGCGAGCACACCAGCGCCAACGCCAACTCAGTGTCGGAGTTTTCCTGGCTCCAGGCGAACGCGGCCCGCAGGTTATCGATTTCGATGTTGGCCTGCTCGATACGCTGTTCATAGTCAGTGCCGGCCGGCGCGTCGAGTAGCGCGGCCAGCGTCGTGTAGTGGTCGCGGTGGCGCGTGCGCACCTCGTCGGCCTCGCCGGATTCGCCGAGCTTTTCCAGGGCGTACTGGCGCACCGTTTCCAGCAATCGATAGCGGGTTCGGCCGCCGCTCTCATCGGTGCTCACCAGCGACTTGTCGACGAGCAGGGTGAGTTGATCGAGCACGTGGTATCGCGTCACGTCACCACCGATCGCGACTGTCTGCGCGGCGTCCAGATCGAATCCGCCCAGAAACACCGCCAGCCGGCGAAACAAGGTCCGTTCGGGCTCGGTCAACAGGGCATGTGACCAGTCCACCGAGGCACGCAGAGTCTGCTGGCGCCGCACGGCGGTGCGTGCGCCCCCGGTCAGCAACCGGAACCTGTCATGCAGGCTGTCGAGGATCTCGGTCAGCGACAACGTCCGCACCCGTGCCGCTGCCAGCTCGATCGCCAGCGGCACCCCATCCAGACGCGTGCAAATCTCAGCCAACCGTTGCGGATTTGTCGTCATTGAAAATGAAATCGGGGCGGGCATGGCGAGCGCGGTCAGTGAACAGCGCGACGGCTTCATCGGCCAGCGACAGCGACGGAACCCGCCAGCTCACCTCACCGGCCACCCCGATCGCCTCCCGGCTGGTCGCCAGAAAAGTCAGCCGCGGCGCCGCGGTAAGCACAGCGACCACCAGCTCGGCGCACGCATCCAGCAGATGCTCACAGTTGTCCAGCACGCACCAGCATCTGCCGGTCACGAACAAACCGCAGCAAGCTGTCCATCGTGGACCGGCCCGGTTCATCGGGCAGCCCGAGTGCGCGCGCCATCGTGAGCGCCACCAGTCCGGGGTCGGTGAGCGGCGCCAGATCCACACACCACGCCCCGTCGCCGAAGCCGCCGGCCATTGCAACCGCGACCTGAATCGCCAGCCGGGTTTTGCCCACCCCGCCCGCGCCGGTCAGCGTCACTACCCGGTTACCTGCCAGCAGCTCCCGCAACTGGGTGGACTCGTCGTCGCGGCCCACGAAACTGGTCAGCTGCGCCGGAAGGCGGCTAGACGCAGGCGGATTGGAGATTCGCAGCGGCGCGAACTCGTTGACCAGGTCGGGGTGGCACAGCTGCACCACCCGCTCCGGTCGGGGCAGATCCCGCAACATTTGGGTGCCTAGATCGGTCAGCCAGGCACCTTCCGGTAGCCGGTCGACCACCAACAGTTCGGTTACGCCAGACAGCAGGGTCTGACCCCCATGTCCCAGATCGCGCAGCCGCGCCGTGCGGTTGATCGTCGGACCGGCGTAGTTACCTTCGTCGCGCAGCTGCACTTCGCCGGTATGCACACCGATGCGCAATCGGATCGGCGCCAAAGGCGCCCGTTGCAATTCCAGCGCGGCCGCGACAGCGTCCGAGGCACGCGCGAACGCCGCGACGAAACTGTCACCCTCGCCCTGCTCAACCGGACGCACCCCGTCACGGGCGGCGACTACGTCACAGACAACCTGGTTGAAGCGCTCGATCGCGGCCGTCATCACCGCGCTCTGCGTCTCCCACAGCCGCGTCGAACCCTCCACGTCAGCCAACAGCAGCGTCACCGTGCCCGTCGGCAAAAGCCCGCTCACGCCAAGATCGCTCCAGTCCACCAACCGCTCATCCGTGCGCGGAAAGATCTCACTCATGCTAACCAGCATGCGGTCAGCGCAACGTGCAAAACATCAGCACAACCGCGCAGATTTTTCGGTTCCGACGCGTATCTACCAGCAGTGAGCGGGATTCACGGCACGAGCACAACCTTGCCGACATTCTCCCGCGCTGCCAGAGTCCGGTGCGCCTCGGGCGCCTCGGCGAAGGGAACCGCCGCGTGGACGATGGGGGAGATGGTGCCGTCGCCCAGCGCCGCGGCCAGCGGCGGGATCCAGGGTTCGAGCGTGCCGCGGTCATCCCACAACCGCAGCATGTTCAACCCGATCACGGTTTTCGACTCCGAAAGTTGGTCCATCAGATTGAAACCGCGAACCATAGCCAACGCCTGCAGGGCCACCCGCCGCAGAGAACGCGTCTCGCCCTGCTGGAGCGCCGAAACCCCGTAGCCGACAAGCCTTCCGCCGGGCCGCAACAGATCGTAGGACCGCCGCAGCGAGGTGCCCCCGAGCGCATCGAGCACCAGATCATATGGACCGAGGCCCTTCCACCAGCCGTCGCGGCGATAATCGATCGCGCGGTCCACACCCAATTCGGCCAGCTTCTTATGCTTTCCGGGCGAGGCTGTGCCGTGCACCTCGGCCCCGGCGGCCTTCGCGAACTGGATGGCGGCGATGCCGACGCCACCCGCGGCGGCGTGCACCAGCACCCGCTCGCCGGCACGCAGGGAACCGTAGCCGTGTAGCGCCGCCCACGCGGTCGCATAGTTGACCGGAACGGCGGCGCCCTGTTCGAAGCTCACGGCGTCGGGAAGTGCCATGGAATCGTTCGCGGCGACGTTGACGATTTCGGCATAGCCACCGAATCGGGTGCCGGCCAGAACTCGTTGCCCGACGCGGCCCGGATCGACGCCGTCGCCGACGGCCTCGACGGTTCCCGGCGACCTCGTAGCCAACCACCGCCGGAAGCTTCGGCGCGTCCGGATAGAGGCCGACGCGGGCGAGGTGATCGGCGAAGTTCACCCCTGCGGCGCGTACGACGATCCGCAGCTGGCCCGGGCCCGGCGGCGGTGGGTCGGGCCGCTCCTGCACCTGCAATACCGATGGGTCGCCGTGTTTGGTGATGACGACTGCGCGCATGATCGGGACCTAAACCTGTTCGGCGGATGCCGCGAGGCGGGGCAGCACGACGTCGCGCCACCCGGGTCCCATCCGGTCGAAGGCCTCGGCCATCCGTTTATCGCTCAAGTCAAAGCCGCTGTGTTCCAAGAACACCCGGGTGCCGTCGCCTTCGGGCTCCAGGCGCCAGGCAAGGGTCCAGGCCGCGGTGAAGGTGTAGACGAAGCGGTGCGGTTCGTCGACCTCAAGCACCTTGCAGGGCTGCTTGCCGTAGCCCGGCATGTCGAGGGTGAATTGGTGGCCAACCACCGCCGCCACCTGGCCCTCGGCCAACCACAGCCGCACCAACTCGGATTCAGTGAGCATCCTCCAGACCTGTTCGGGAGGTGCCGGCACGTATTGGTCAACCCGGATTGTCGCGGTCTCGGACTTGTGGGTCATTCCCGAATCGTACTTTCGGCAGGCGCCACCGGGCGCTACCGTCCTTTGGTGCATTTCGCCTGGGAGCAGCTCGCCGAAGGCGTGCATCGTTGCCGGCTGCCGTTTTGCGATGTCACCGTCGGACTCGTGCACGGCCGCACCGGAACACTGCTGGTCGATACCGGCACCACGCTTACCGAAGCTGCCGCAATCGAGCGCGACGTTCGGCACATCACCGCGGTCCCGGTCACCCATGTTGTGTTGACGCACAAGCACTTCGACCACGTCCTGGGTTCATCGCAGTTCACCGAAGCCGACATCTACTGTGCGCCCGAGGTGGTCGAGTACCTGTCCTCGGCCACCGACCAGATTCGCGACGATGCGCTGCACTACGGGGCCGACGCCGCGGACATCGACCGCGCCATCGCCGCATTGCGGCCGCCGCGGCGCGGAATGTACGAAGCCACCGTCGACCTCGGCGGCCGCACCGCAACCATCACCCACCCGGGCCGTGGCCACACCAAGTCGGATCTGATCGTCGTGGTACCCGCCTCCGACGATGCCGTCAGTCCGACGGTGGTGTTCACCGGTGATCTCGTCGAGGAGTCCGCAGACCCCGCGATCGACGCCGACTCCGATGTCGCCGCGTGGCCCGTAACCCTCGATCGGGTCCTCGCGATCGGTGGACCCGACGCCCTCTATGTGCCGGGCCACGGGAGCGTCGTCGATGCGGAGTTCATCCGTCGCCAGCGGGATTTGTTGTCACTCAAGAACCGATGATTCGTCGCCATTGGACGGGGATAGAATGCTACCCACCAGTAACGTGCCGAACAGGGAGCGTAAGTGCATGGCCATCATCGAAACGGACAATGAGGTCCAAACACCCTTCGAACAAGATGTCGCCGCCACGCAGCGATACATCGACGGGCCACGTTTTGCCGGGATCACCCGCCTCTACTCGGCTAAGCAAGTCGTAGAGCAGCGCGGCACCATTCCCACCGACTACACCGTGGCGCGAGACGCTGCGGCGGCTTTCTACGAGCGCCTGCGCGAGCTTTCGCGCAGAAGAAGAGCATCACCACATTCGGTCCGTACTCACCCGGCCAGGCGGTGAGCATGAAGCGGATGGGCATCGAGGGCATTTACCTCGGCGGCTGGGCAACCTCCGCCAAGGGTTCCGTCACCGAGGACCCCGGGCCCGACCTGGCCAGCTACCCGCTCAGCCAGGTGCCCGACGACGCCGCGGTATTGGTGCGCGCCCTGCTCACCGCGGACCGCAACCAGCATTACCAGCGCCTGCAGATGACCGACGCGCAGCGCGCCGCGGCCAAGGAGTACGACTTCCGGCCGTTCATCATCGCCGACGCCGACACCGGCCACGGCGGTGACCCGCACGTGCGCAACCTGATCCGGCGCTTTGTCGAGGTCGGGGTGCCGGGATACCACATCGAGGATCAGCGACCGGGCACCAAGAAGTGTGGCCATCAGGGCGGCAAGGTTCTGGTGCCTTCGGACGAACAGATCAAGCGCCTCAACACCGCCCGCTTCCAGCTCGACATCATGCGGGTGCCCGGCATCATCGTCGCGCGCACCGACGCCGAGGCGGCGAACCTGATCGACAGCCGCTCCGACGAGCGCGACCAGGCGTTCCTGCTTGGCGCCACCAACCTGGACGTTCCGTCCTACAAGGGCTGTTTCCTGGCGCTGGTGCGGCGCTTCTACGAGCTGGGCGTCAAGGAACTCAACGGCCACCTGCTCTACGCGCTCGCCGAGGGCGAGTACGCCTTCGCCAACGCGTGGCTTGAGCGCCAAGGAATCTTGGGCCTGGTCTCCGACGCCGTCAACACCTGGCGGGAGAACGGGAAGGACTCGATCGACGACCTGTTCGACCAGGTCGAGTCCCGGTTCGTGGCCGCCTGGGAGGACGCCGCGGGGGTGATGACCTACAGCGACGCCGTGGCGGAGGTGCTCGCGTTCGGAGTGAGCGAGGGCGAGCCGGCCAGCATGAGCCCCGAGGAATGGCGCAAGTTCGCCGCCCGGACGTCGCACTACGCCGCCCGGGAGAAGGCCAGGGAGCTGGGCGCCGACCCGGCGTGGGACCCCGAGCTGGCGAGAAGCCCCGAGGGCTACTACCAGATCCGTGGCGGCATCCCGTATGCGATCGCCAAGTCGTTGGCGGCGGCGCCGTTCGCCGACATCCTCTGGATGGAGACCAAGACCGCGGATCTCGCCGACGCCAAGCAGTTCGCCGACGCGATCCACGCCGAGTTCCCCGACCAGATGTTGGCCTACAACCTCTCGCCGTCATTCAACTGGGACACCACCGGCATGACCGACGAGGAGATGAAGCAGTTCCCCGAGGAGCTCGGCAAGATGGGCTTCGTCTTCAACTTCATCACCTACGGCGGACACCAGATCGACGGCGTCGCCGCCGAGGAATTCGCCACCAACCTCAGGCAGGACGGCATGCTGGCGCTTGCTCGCCTGCAGCGCAAGATGCGCCTGGTCGAATCCCCTTACCGCACACCGCAAACCCTGGTCGGCGGGCCGCGCAGCGACGCCGCACTGGCCGCGTCGTCGGGCCGCACGGCGACCACCAAATCCATGGGCGCGGGTTCCACCCAGCACCAGCATCTCGTGCAGACCGAGGTGCCGAAGAAGCTGTTGGAGGAATGGCTGGCGATGTGGAGCGAGTACTACCAGCTTCCGGAGAAGCTGCGCGTGCAGCTGCGCCCGCGACGCGCTGGTTCGGACGTGCTCGAACTCGGCATCTTCGGCGACGGCGACGAGCCCCTCGCCAACGTGGTCGTGGATCCGATCAAGGACCGGCATGGTCGCAGCATCCTGCAGGTGCGCGACCAGAACACCTACGCCGAGAAGCTACGCCAAAAGCGCCTGATGACGTTGATCCACCTGTGGCTGGTGCACCGCTTCAAGGCCGACGCGGTGTACTACGTCACGCCCACCGAGGACAACATCTATCAGACCGAGAAGATGAAGTCGCACGGCATCTTCAGCGAGGTCAATCAGGACGTCGGCGAGATCATCGTCGCCGAGGTGAACCGCCCGCGCATCACCGAGCTGCTCAAGCCGGATCGGGTGGAGCTGCGGAAGTTGATCACCAAAGAGGCTTAAAAGAGGCCAAGCCGCGCATCAGGTTTCGCGTTGTTTGCCCGGGCGTGGCAGCGGGTAAGCCCGATGCGTGAGAACAGAAGCTAGGACGGCGTTCGCGGTTTTCGGCGGAGCGGCGGCGCTCGTTTTGGCGGTCGGGTGCGGTGGCGGTGGCGGCAGTAGTGCACCCACCAACGGCAGGACGATAACCCCGTGATTCGTTCGGCAAAAGCGCTGATGCATCAAAGACTTGCTCCCTGAGCCGATGGGGCCATGCTGTCCTGGCCCCATCGGCTCGAGCAAAATCAGACTCGTCCCAACCTGGCCACCTGGCCGAAAATATGCGGCGCATTCGGGTTATGGTTCTTTGCAACTCGACTTACAAGGGGACTTCAATGGCGAAGCTCAGGTTCGGATATTTCATCGCCCCCTTCCACCGCGCGGGCACCAATCCCACGCTCGCGTTGCAACGCGACCTTGAGTTCATCGAACATCTCGACGCGGTCGGCTTCGACGAAGTGTGGTTGGGCGAGCATCACTCGGCCGGCAGCGAGATCATCAGCTCGCCGGAGATCTTCATCGGCGCCGCGTCGCAACGCGCGAAGCGAATCAAGTTCGGTACCGGGGTCACCTCGCTCTCGTACCACAACCCGCTGTGGGTGGCCGACCGGTTGATGCTGCTCGATCACCTCACCCACGGCAGGGTGATCGGCGGCTTCGGTCCGGGCTCACTGCCGTCGGATTCCGCGATGATCGGGCTGACGCCCACCGACACCCGCGAGCTGCTCGAGACCAACCTCGACATCGTCGTCCGGCTGCTGGCGGGGGAGACGGTGAGCGCCAAAACCGCGACACACCAGTTGGTCGACGCCCGTTTGCAGCTCGCCCCGTACTCCGACGGCGGCATCCCACTGGCGGTGGCCGCGGTGGCCTCGCCGACCGGTGCGCGGCTGGCCGGCAAGCACGGCATCGGCCTGCTGTCCATCGGGGCGACGCTGACCATCGAAGGTTTCAACGCGCTGTCCTACCACTGGGACATCGTCCAAGAGCGAGCGTCGGTCTTCGGCACGCAGGTCGACCGCAAGAACTGGAGCCTGGTCAGCCTGTTCCATATCGCCGAGACCGAAAAGCAGGCGCGCGAAGAGGTGAAGTTCGGCATGGCGCCGTGGTTCCGGTACTTCCAGAAGGTTGCCGCGTTCCCGCAAATGGAGATGCCGGGTGAGCAGATCGACGAGATGATCGACGTGATCAACGGCAACGGAGCGGGAGTGATCGGCACACCCGAGCAGGCGCGGGAACAGGTGCAGCGGATCTGGGATCAATCCGGCGGCTTCGGCTGCCTTCTGCACATGGGCCACGAGTGGGCCAATCCGGCGGCGACCAAACGCAGCGCCGAATTGTTCGCTGCCGAAGTGATCCCGCATTTCCAGGGCCAGGCGCAGCCCACACTGGATGCCGCGGCGCGCGCCAGCGATCTGCGCGAGGGTCTCGCGCAATCACAGAACGATGCCGTCGCGCACATGACCAAGAAGTACGAAGACGAGAAACGGGCCACGGCGGATCGATGATTGAGGTACTGCCTGACATGCCGAAGGGCGTGACCGGCATCCGCGTGTCGGGCCGCCTGCGCGGTGACGACTTGCGCGAGTTCAAGCCCGCCATGGACAACGCCCTCAAAACGGGCGAGATCAGAATCGTCGAGGTCATTGCGTCCGACTACGAGGGCTTCGGACCTGGCGGCCTCGTCGAGGACTTAAAACTGGGCCTCGGCGCCCTGATTCAGCATCATTCGGCGTTCAAGCGAATCGCAGTCGTGACCGATAAGGATTGGGTCAGCCACGCGCTACACGCCTTCGCCTGGATGGTCCCCGGCGAACTCCGCCTGTTCGGCCTCGATGAGTTCGAGCGGGCCAAGGAGTGGGCCGCCGGCTGACTCCTACGCCTTCGACTGGTGAGGAATGCCGGTAAGCAGGATCTCAGTGACTCGCCGAGGCACTTCGGCGATCATCGGAAAACCCGCGCTGCGTTTGGGGACTCTGACGTGGCGTCGGTCCTTCTGCACGGCGTTGACGACCTTTTCCGCCACCTTCTCCCTGGGGACTTTACTCGCGGCACGCAGGCGGTAAGCCCGCTCGAATGACTTGGCCGTCGGCTCGTAATCATCAGTGAGCGCGAGCATGTCGGTGAGGACGGGTCCGAGTTCCACGAGAGTCGTGCGGATTGGCAACCCTCGGAAGTCAGCTCGCAACCCCGCTGTGAAATGGGAAAGCGCCGCCTTCGACGCTGAATAGATCACGAGGCCGGGGAACGCGGCAGAGCCTGCTCCAGAGGAGATATTCACGATGTGACCGCCGCCGCGGCGAAGCATGCGGGGGATCGCTTGACGGCATAGTTCGGCCGGGGCGAGGTAGTTGACCTCGGTGACTTGACGTAGTTCGTCGCCCGTGGCGTCAGCGAAGCCGCCGGGGGTGCCCAGGGCGGCGTTGTTCACGAGGACGTCGATTGGCCCGGCTTCGTGTTCGACCCGCTGAACGAGGGTCGCAACCTGCGAACGGTCGGCCAGGTCAGCCGGGTGGGCTGTGCCCCCAAGCTCTGCGGCCAGCGCCTGAATGGCGTCTCCGCTCCGGGCGACAAGTGCCACAACCGCTCCAGCGCCGGCAAAAGCGTGGGCGAGGGATTCGCCGATTCCCCGTGATGCGCCTGTGATCAGCACGCGTTTTCCCTCGGAGCTCCATCCTGCGGGAGCCTACGCAGATGCCGAACCACCGCGCCAGAACCCGACGCAGGTCGGCCAATTCGTCGGGATCGGGCGCCTCCGTCGAAGACGCCCACGCCACATAACCATCGGGACGCACGCAGAAGCACGGTGGCCGCCACCTCGCCGACGGGACGTCCGGCGGCGACGGTGAGCTGGTCCGCAACGTCCGCGACCCCGTCCGCCACCGCTCCATGCTCGGTGAGGTCAACAAGCAGCGGCCGTCCATCGCGGGCGAGCTCGGCAATACGTCGTGTTCCGCTGGCGTTCGCGACGCTGCAGTCGGGCACCCAGTGCCCGACGAGTGGATGGCCAGGGCTACCCATGTCGTAGCGGTTTTCCGCCCCTGAGACGAGGTCGCTGAGGAGACGGACGACGTTCGGGTCGGTGAGAAGCTCGGAGAAGAGTTCACGCAGCGCCGTCACCTCGGGCCCGGGCCGGACGAGAGCGAGCTGTGCTCGGCTGTGCATGATGACCCGCTCGGCAGCGGGTCGGCGCTCGGCCTCGTAGCTGGCCAGCAGCGTGGGCCCGACGCGTCCGTTGAGTACGGCGGCCAACTTCCAGCCGAGGTTCACCGCGTCCTGCAAACCAAGGTTGAGCCCGGGCCCACCCATGGGGGAGTGCACATGCGCCGCGTCGCCGACCAGAATCACCCGGCCCAACTGGTACCGGGACGCGATCCGTGAATTGATGCCGGAGAATCGCCGCAGATCCAACGGCATGCCAGGCGATTTGGGGCGCAGCGGCACCTCCGCGCCGATCACGCGTTTAGCGCTGGCCTCCAACTCGGCCAAGCTCATCGGCTCGCCTTCGACGTCGTCGTCGCGAGGGGCTTCTCGTGCCGCCCCGTCCAACTCGAAGATGATCACCGCCGCGCGGCCACCCAGCGCCCCGCAGGCGAATACGCCCCGATCCACTCGGTGAAACTGCATAGGGGGGATACGGCCGAACCCTGGCACCTCCAGCCCGTCGCTGGTCGGATCGATCCAATCGGCCGGCGGTAATACGTCGAATCCCACCCGCGCAACCAGGTCAGATGACGACATGCCGGGGAAATCGATACCCGCAAGCTTGCGGGTCATGCTGGTGCCCCCGTCGGCGCCAATGAAGTACTCGGTCTCTAGCTGGTAGGTGCCGTCGGGTCCGTTGACATGCACCGTGACGCCGTCGGCGTCCTGGTCGAAACCGGTGAGAGCGTGGCCCCAGCGAATGTCCGTGCCGTATTCGCCGGCTCGCTTGGCGAGCACCTGAACAAGCTTCGGCTGCTGAACGGCAAGCAGGAATACCTGCGAATCCGGCATGAGCGCGATATCCAGCGGGAACGCGGCGAACATCGCTCGCGGGCTGTGACGAGGCGGTCCTGCTTCCCCCGCCAACTCGCTGTACAGGCCCCGGTGGTCAAGAATCCGAACCCCTTGGCCGACAACGCCGTTAGCTCGCGGTTCCGGGTTAGGGCCGGGCATGGGGTCCAGCACCACCGCCCGGATCCCGGCCAATCCCAGTTCGCAGGCGAGCATCAGCCCGTTCGGGCCCGCGCCGGCGATGACGGCGTCAATCACTGTCGATCACTGTCAATCACTTAGCCCAGCGTACGACGAATCAGATACCAAACCATTGCGTAAGAACCCGACGCAGTTCCGCCAACTCGTCGGGTCCCGGTGTCGCGGCCGACGACGCCCACGCCACATACCCGTCTGGGCGCATGAGAAGTGCCGTGGCCGCCACATCGCCGACCGGGCGTCCGGCGCCGACGGTGACTTCGTCTGCACTGTCGGCCACCGCGGCCGCCACCTGGCCGCGGTCGGTGAGGTCAAGAAGCACCGGCCGTCCGGACCGCGCCAGTTCAGCGACACGCCGTGTCCCGCCGTCGCTGTTAACGGCAAGGTCGGGTACCCAGCGTCCAACGAGCGGATGCGTATCTGCGCCAACGGCATAACGATTGTCGGCCCCCGACAGCAGGTCGCCGAGGCGACGAACCGTATCAGGCTCGGTGAGCAATTCAGCGAAGAGTTCGCGCAGCGCTGTAACTTCTAAGCCGGGCCGAAACAGAGCCAACTGGGCCCGGCTTTGCATGATGACGCGCTCGGCGGCCGGCCGGCGCTCCGTCTCATAGGTGTCGAGCAGCGAAGCCTGCACCCGCCCGTTGAGGACCGCCGCCAGCTTCCAACCAAGGTTCACCGCGTCCTGCAAACTCAGGTTCAGACCCGGCCCGCCAATGGGAGCATGCACATGCGCGGCATCGCCGAGCAGAAGTACCCTGCCGTCCCGGTACCGGGACGCGATCCTGGAGTTGATGCCGAAGAACCGGCGCAGATCGAGTGCCGCGCCGGGCGATGTGGGCCGCAGCGGCACGTCCGTACCGAGCACCCGCGTGACGCTGGCTTCCAACTCCGCCAGGCTCATGGGCGGCTCCTCGGTGTGATCGATGCGTTCTTCCCGGGGCGAACTGTCCAGTTCGTATGTCATCACCGCAAGCCGGCTCCCCATCGCACCGAAAGAGAACACGCCGCGGTCCGTTCGGTGGAATCGCTGGGGTGGGAGGTGATCGGACCCGGCCCCGTCAATAACTGGCTCACCCCATTCGTCCGGCGGCAGCACGTCGAACCCGATCCGGACGACCAGGTCAGCGGACGTCATACCGGGGAAATCGATGCCTGCGAGATGGCGGGTTTTGCTGTGACCACCGTCGGCGCCGACAAAGTATTTCGCCGTCAGATCGTAGGCACCGTCTGGGCCGGTGACATGGACCGTGACGCTGCCGTCGTCCTGGTCGAAACCGGTCAGGGTATGACCCCAACGAATGTCGGTTTGCTATTCGCCGGCCCGTTCGGTGAGCACCTCAACGAGGCCGCGCTGTTGAACCGGGACGACGAACAGTTGGCTGCCTGGGACCGCCGTGAGGTCCAATGGAAAGCCGGCGAATATTGACTGTGCTGCGGGTTTTGGCGGTTCCGCTGTCCCGGTGAGCGCACTGTACAAACCTCGGTGATCGAGGATCCGGGCCGCTTGGCCGACGATGCGGTTGACCCGCGCCTGCGGGTTAGGGCCGGGAAGCGGATCCAACATCACCGACCGGATCCCGGCCAATCCCAGTTCGCAGGCCAGCATCAACCCATTTGGGCTGGCCCCCGCGATGACGACGTCAACCACCCAGCCAGCCTAATAACGGGAGGTGAACGCGACAATCGCCGATTAGGTGGACGCCCGATCTCATACACGCGCGACAGCCACTTCTCAGCCAGCAGCTAGCAAAGGGGAGCAGAACATAGGTATGAGCCCCACGTTCCCCTCCCAGCACCCCCTTCAGCATCCCTCCCAGATCGACACCATCACCACGGTCGGCGCGCGGCGTCGGCAATTGCGGGTAATGCAGCTAATTTTCGCCGGCGCCGCGGCCCTGGCCATGTTGGCACTCTTCGACGCGGCGCGGCCCGATACCACTGGACCCGTGCTGAATTCGGAGTCGGTGCACTTGGTCGATCTGGCCGTACCCGCGCCAGCCAGCGGACCCTCCGGCCTCCAATTCCCGCAGACCCCACCGAACCTGGCCGGCGGCGGCTTTGCGGCCGACACCAACGACGACAACCAGGCGCAGCTGCAGCAACAGCTCGCGCAGCAGGAAATGCAACAGTCAGAACAAGAGGCCGAACAACAGAATGAGGCGGCCCAGTTGCAAGCCCAACAAGATGAGCAAGAAGGCCAGTTAGTCGAGGAACAAGCCGGACAATAGACCCGATTCAAAGTGTGGCGGCCGCCCGGTGCGGCCGCCATGCGTCATGTGAACTGCTATGCGCCGCTGGCCGGCTCGCGTTCGGCCGCTTTGACTAGGCGGCCGACGATGAACTTGATCGCGCCGCCGAGCGCGGCCCGCATCACCGGACCCGTACCAGGCGTACCTTCGATAAACGAGCCCGCCCAGCGGATGTCGGTGCCGCCGGTCGCATTCGGCGTGAAGACCACTTCGCTGTGGTAATCCTTCGCTGGGGTCGCGGGTGCGTTCAGCTTGTAGCCGTGGCGACGGTCCTGCTCGTACAGGACGATCTCCTCCTGCATGAGCATGGGCCACATCCCGATCTTGCGAATGGCGCCAACGCCGCCGGGGGGCGGGTCACCCTGCCGCGCCCAGCTCGACTGAACGATCATCGGCTTGCCCCACGCTGACCAGTTGGCACCGTCCGCCACAAGCCGGAACAACGTCGCAGCGGACGCGCTACTGGTCCGGTTGACCTCGAACGAGAACTTCCGACCTGACATGCCGCGTAACCCTACCGTCCGCTAGATAATCCACCAGACGATCGCGGCACCCAGCACGAGAAAGCTGATGCCCAGCGCCACATGGACCCACCGCGGCTGGCGATACAGCCAGTCGCGTGCCTGACAGAAACGCCAATCGGTCCACACATAAGCGCGCGCGGCCCAATCGACTTCGACGGCCAGCAAACGCAGGCCGATCAGCAGTACCGGGACACCTGCCTCGGGGAACACCACGGTCAGCGGGAGCGATGCGACGAACAACACGGCGCCGATTCCGGCCAGGATCACCCGAACCAGAGTCGGCCTGGCCTGGCCCCGCTCGCGGCGCGCGCGCAGGCGCGCGAGAGCGGCGTCGCGGTTCGAGATCGCGGTGTTGCGCTCGCCTAGGGCGTCGCTCGCGTCCACGGATGCTCCTGCCCCAAGCCCTTGATGCACGCACTCTACAGACCACCCGCATGTCGACTTGACCGCACATCGCGGGGGAGTGCCACAACCACGCGTCTTAGACTGCGGGTCATGAATTCCGGTTCCCGGCAGGACTTTGTGGCCCCAGCAGGCCTGCTACGGATCGAGGATTGCCTGGATGCCAGCGGCGCCGTTGTGATGCCTCCGGGCACCACGCTGATCTCTCTCATCGGGCGCAACATCGCGAATGTCGGCGACGCTGTCGCGTATCGCTACCTCGATTATGCCCGCTCCGAAGGACAGGCCATCGAAGTGACCTGGGCCCAGCTCGGTGTCCGACTACAGGCCATCGGTGCGCACGTGCAACAGTTCGCGGGCCAAGGCGACCGGGTCGCCATCCTCGCGCCGCAGGGCATCGACTACGTCGCCGGGTTCTATGCGGCGATCAAGGCGGGAACCATTGCGGTGCCGCTGTTTGCGCCCGAATTGCCCGGCCACGCTGAACGTCTGGAAACGGCGCTTCGCGATTCGGGGCCCACCGTCGTACTTACGACAGCTGCCGCGAAAGGTGCCGTTGAGAATTTCCTCGACAACCTTCCGCAGCTGCGGAGGCCGCAGGTGCTCGTCATCGACGAGATACCAGACTCCGCTGGGGAACAGTTCGCCCCGGTCGAACTCGATGTCGACGCCGTTTCGCACTTGCAATACACCTCGGGCGCGACCCGACCCCCGGTCGGCGTAGAACTCACCCACCGGGCCGTTGGCGTCAACCTGGTGCAGATGATCCTTTCGATCGACCTGCTGAACCGAAACACCCACGGCGTCAGCTGGTTACCGCTCTACCACGACATGGGACTGTCGATGATCGGCTTTCCGGCGGTGTACGGCGGACACTCCACCCTGATGTCGCCAACCGCGTTTGTCCGGCGGCCGCAGCGCTGGATTCGCGCATTGAGCGACGGCTCGCGGGAAGGCAATGTGGTGACCGCAGCGCCAAACTTCGCGTACGAGTGGGCCGCACAGCGGGGACTGCCCGCGCAAGGCGACGACATCGACCTCAGCAATGTGGTGTTGATCATCGGGTCCGAGCCGGTCAGCATCGATGCGGTCACCACGTTCAATAAAGCGTTCGCGCCCTACGGATTACCGCGTCACGGCGTTCAAGCCGTCGTACGGCATAGCGGAGGCGACGTTGTTGGTCGCGACCATCGACCACGACGCCGAGGCGACGGTTGCCTATCTCGACCGGGAACAGCTGGGCGCCGGTCGCGCGGTACGCGTCGCGGCCGATGCCCCCGGCGCCGTCGTGCAGGTGTCGTGTGGCCACCCGGCCCGCAGCCTGTGGGCCGTGATCGTCAACCCGGATACCAGCTCGGAGCTGCCCGACGGTGAGGTCGGCGAAATCTGGTTGCAGGGCAACAACATCGGTCGCGGCTACTGGGGCCGGCCGGAGGAGACCCGGCTGGCGTTCGGCGCCACAGCTGCGGTCGCCGCTCGGGGAAGGCAGCCACACTGAGGGCTCGGCGGTCAAGGGCGCCTGGCTGCGTACCGGCGATCTGGGCGTCTATCTCGACGGTGAGCTCTACGTCACCGGCCGAATTGCGGATCTGATCACCATCGACGGCCGCAACCACTATCCGCAGGACATCGAGACCACCGCCGCAGAGGCCTCGCCGATCGTGCGGCGCGGATACGTCACGGCGTTCTCCGTGCCGAACGAAACCGGTCAAGGCCTGGTGATCATTGCCGAACGTGCGGCGGGCACCAGCCGTGCCGATCCCGAGCCCGCGATCGAGGCGATCCGGGCAAGCCGTGTCCAGACCGGCACGGCGTGACCGTCGCCGACGTGCGCGCTCCTACCGGCCGGCTGCTATCCCGCGCACCACCAGCGGCAAGCTGGCTCGCCGGGCCTGCCGCGCCCAATACCTCAGCGATGCATTGGGCGCGCATTAGCTCTCCGTTCATTAATCAGGGACAGGTGTAGCCGCCGTCGATCACGATGTCGGAACCAGTCATGTAGCTCGACGCCTCGCTGGCCAGATACACGTACAGGCCGGCGAGTTCGTCGGGCCGGCCCATGCGGCCGAGCGGAATCTTCGGCTCCCACTGCGCGTGGTAGTCCGCCAACGGTTCGACGAGTTCGGTGCGGATATAGCCCGGACTGACGCTGTTAACCCGGATCCGGTGCGGCGCCAGCTCCACGGCCATGCCCTTGGTCAGGTGAATGACCGCGGCCTTGGATGCGCAGTAGTGGCTCACGTGTTGGGGGATGTTGATGATGTGGCCGGACATCGAGGCGGTGTTGATGATGACCCCGCCTCGGCCTTGTTCGACCATCGCCCTCGCCGCTGCCTGGGCGGTGAGAAAGACGCCGGTTACGTTGGTGTTCTGGATGCGCTGAAATTCCTCTAACGGCATGTCCAACATTCCGGCTACCGAGACGATCCCGGCGTTGCAGACAGCGATGTCGATCCCGCCCAGCTCGGCGATCACCGTCTCCACCATGCTCGTCACCTGGTCGGGTTGGGTGACGTCGCAACGGATCGGCAGGACTCTGGCACCGGCTCGCCGTCGCCAGCTCATCGGCGACCGCGTGCAAAGCTTCGGAATTCCGCGCCGCAACGGCAACCTGGGCCCCGGCTTCCAGATATGCCCGCGCCACCGTTTTGCCGATACCGCTGGATCCGCCGGTCACCAGGGCCGTCTTGCCGTGCAAGTCGAACAAGTCCAACACGCTCATGTGGCGTACGACTTTCTGCAGAAGTTGGGCGATCTAGTGTGTCCGCTATGGGCAAGTTCACCAGAGCCGAGATCGAGCAGGCCGTCGACAACTACACAACCGTGGTGGAAGGGTGCAGCGCCTCGGGCGACTGGCGACCTTTCGCGGATCTATTCACCGAGGATGTCGTCTACATCGAGCACCACTACGGGGTCTTCCACGGCCGCGAGGCGGTGCGGGACTGGATTGTGGCGGTCATGGCGCCGTTCCCGCACATGCGTTTTCCGTCGGACTGGACCGCGTACGACGAGGACAACGACGCGGTCGTCATCATGATCAAGAACCTGCTCGACCACCCGACCGACCCGAAGGGTGAGCCGTTCTGGTTCCCGAACTGGACTCGGCTCGTCTACGCCGGCGACGGCCTGTTTTCCAGCGAAGAAGACATCTACAACCCCGACCGCGACGCACCACGCGAGGTCGGGGCCTGGTTGCAGGCCGGCGGCAAGCTCGCCTCGGACCAGATCCTTCAGCCGAACGCCTAACTGACCCTGCGTCTCCGCGACCGGACTGCCGTTAGCGCCTGCTCCCAGGCGAGCATCGTGGTGGCTGCCAGATTGGCCGGCTTGGCGCTGTCTTTCGACAGCAGCGCGGTCGCGGCGGCCTTCGTGGCCACCGATGCCTTGGACAGGTGACCCGAATCGAACGGCGGCTGCGGGTCGTATTCGAGCGCGAGCTGGATCGCCTTCGCGCGACCTTCGCCACCGATCTCACCGGCCAGCCACAACGCGAGGTCGAGCCCGGCCGACACCCCGGCACTCGTAATGACGTCATCTTCACGCACGACCCGCTCATCGGTGACGGGGCTGGCGCCGAAACCCTTCAATAGCGGGATCGCCATCCAGTGCGACGTCGCTCGCCGGCCATTGAGCAGGCCGGCGGCCGCCAGGATCACCGAGCCCGAACACACCGACGCTGTCCAGCTCGCCGTCTGGTGGGCGTGCCGCAGCCAGTCCAGCAGCACCTCGTCGCGCGCGTACACCGGAGTCGACGGGCCACCCGGCACCAGAATCACATCAGGCGAAGGCGTTTCGGCCAGCGAATGCGTCGCGCCTATCACCAGCACCCCGGAGTCGGCCGCGATCGGGCCGGCTTCATGCCAGACGAAGCGCACCTCGGCGCCCGGCAGGTTGCGCAGCACCTCGTACGGGCCGATCATGTCCAACGCGGTGAATCCCGGGTAGGCGACGAAGGCGATTTGGGTCATCGTGCGGTCACTCCAATCAGGCGAAAGCCTTGCGATACTGGTCCGGCGAGATACCGACGCGGCGAATGAAGTTGCGCCGCATCGTTTCCGCGGTGCCGAAGCCGCAGCGGGCAGCGATCGCCACGACGGTGTCCTCGGTCTCTTCCAACTGCCGGCGCGCGGCTTCGGTGCGGATGCGTTCGACGTAGTGGCCGGGCGCCTCGCCGACCTCGTCGGTGAAGACCCGGGTGAAATGGCGCGGGCTCATCGCCGCTCGGCGGGCCAGCTCGTCGATGCTGTGTGAGGCGCCCGGTTGCGCCTCAATGGCGCCCTGGACCTCGCGGATGGGGGTCCGCTTGGCCCGCGGCATCCATACCGGCGCCGCGAATTGGGTCTGCCCGCCGGGGCGGCGCAAGTACAGCACCAGCCAGCGGGCGACGGTCTGCGCGATCTCGGTGCCGTGGTCGTCCTCGACCAATGACAGCGCCAGATCGATGCCCGCGGTGACGCCCGCGGCTGTCCAGATCGTCTCCGAGCTGCGCAGGAAGATCGGGTCGGCGTCGACGTCGATGGCAGGAAATTCGCGGGCCAACCGCGCCGGCGAAGGCCCAATGTGTGGTCACCCGGCAGCCGTCCAGCAGCCCCGCCTCGGCCGCGAGAAATGCGCCCGTGCAGACGGTGACGACGCGGCGGGCGATGCCGGCGACGGCCTTGATCCAGGCGACGAGCTCGGGGTTGGCTCGCGCGGCATCCACGCCACCGCCGCCGGGCAGTACGACGGTGTCGATGGTGTTCGAAGGGTCGCTCGGGTCCGGCAGCGGCGCCCCCACAAACGCGAGGCCGGTGGCGGTGGTGATCGGTTGGCCGTCGATGGAGGCGACGACGACGTCGTATCCGCCGTCGGTCAGCAGCGAAGCCCCGGCAAACACGTCGTGCGGGCCCACCAAATCGAGCGCCTGCACGCCGGGAAAGCCGACGATAACCACCTTGCGAGCCATGCACTCAGTGTCGGCCAGACCAGGCTGTGGCGTCTACGTCGGGTACCCCACGATTTAGGACATCGAGACCTGACCCGAGGCCGCCCGGTCGGGCTTGGCAGACTGTGCCCATGGCACAGATAACTTTGCGCGGAAACGCGATCAACACCGTCGGCGAGCTTCCTGCTGTCGGATCCAAAGCCCCAGCGTTCAGTTTGACCGGCGCCGATCTGGGCGCGGTCACCAACGACCAGTTCAGCGGTAAGCCCGTGTTGCTGAACATTTTCCCTTCGGTGGACACCCCGGTGTGTGCGACGAGCGTGCGGAAATTCAACGAGCGCGCCGCAGGCGGAGGTGCGACCGTGGTGAACGTGTCCAAGGATCTGCCGTTCGCGCAGAAGCGGTTCTGTGGCGCTGAGGGCATCGAGAACGTCACGACGGCGTCGGCGTTCCGGGACAGCTTTGGTGAGGATTACGGCACCACGATCGTCGATGGTCCGATGGCCGGCCTGCTTGCCCGGGCCGTGGTGGTCATTGGCGCCGACGGCAACGTCGCCTACACGCAACTGGTGCCCGAGATCGCTGAAGAGCCCGATTACGACGCGGCGCTGGCGGCGCTGGGCTGACCTAGTTTTTCCTAGGGCGGCCCAACCCGATCCGCCGTGGCGGCGAGCACCTCGCGGCAGCCCGCCCACATCTGTTTGATGATGTCGGCGGCCGGCGGGATGTCGTCGATCCGGCCGGCCACCTGCCCGGTGTTCGCGACGCTGGCGTCCATGTCGCCGTCAAAATAGAGCCGCTGAACGCGTTGCAGCGCCGCACCACCTTCGTCGAAAGACGCTGACTCGTCGATCTTCTCGGCGGCCGGCGTCCGGATGACCCGCATCATCCGCTTGCCGTCGAGGGGGAGTAGCACCGTAGCCGTCTCGTCGGCGTCGCACGACGGCCTGCTTGAGGTTGTCGTGCACCGGGGAATCCGCCGAGGCCAGCAGCCGCGTGCCCATCTGCACGCCCTCGGCGCCGAGCACCATTGCGGCGGCCATCGATCGGGCATCGCAGATCCCCCCGGCGGCCACGATCGGTACGTCGACATGAGCTGCGACCAAGCGGCAGCAGCACCATCGTTGACGCCCCGAATCGATTCTTGAAACCGCCGCCCTCAACGCCCTCGACGACGAGCCCGTCGACCCCGGCATCGACGGCCTTCTTGGCCGACGCCAGCGTGCCCACCACATGGAACACGGTGATGCCCGCATCGTGCAGCCGGTCGGTGAACAGCGCGGGGTCACCGGCCGAGGTGGTGACGAACCGAATGTCGTTGGCGACAAGCAGTTCCACCATCGCCGGGTCACGGTTCATGATCAGCGCGATGTTGGCGCCCACGGCACCGTCGGTGAGGTCGCGCACCCGTTTCAGGTCGGCTCGCCCCTGATCGGAGGTGGTCTCGATGATTCCCAGCGCGCCCGGCGTTGGACACCGCCGCGGCGAGCCGTGCCCCGGCGATGTAGGTCATCGGCGCCTGAATGATCGGGATCTCGATTTGCGCGAGTTCGCAGACCCGGTTGAGTGCGGGAGCATCGCCGCCGGCGGTCACGGTGCGCCGCGGGTCGACGAGGTCACGGAACCTGACCGCCGGGAAGACCTCGGCACCAAGGCCGCGGACCCGGTCGCTCAGCGCGTTGTCCGATGTCACGACGCGGATTTCGTGCGGTGCAGCGTCAGCCTGAACAAGCCGGACGATCTCGTCGTCGGCGGAGTTCGCGGCCGCCCTGGGCGCGTGCGCTATTTCGATCACCGAAGAGGTGATCGGGTTCGACGGCGGCCGTTCAAACACCACCGTCACGGTGTCCGTTTTGTCTATTTGGCTTCTCTGGCTTTGCGCCCACCGGTCCAGATTTTCCACCAGCGTGGCCATCGCGCCGTGCCGCGGTCCTTCCACCAGCCGTCCGGGCGGCTCCCGATCACGTTCATGCCGTCGACGATCCATCGCACCAACACACGGTAGGGCTACAAACCGCCAGACGACTACAAGCTGGTGAGCAAGCTTGCGATAGCGGGGAGAAGACCACCGAACTCGGTACCCGTCAACGGAAATTGAGTTGCCACACCGTCGTCGCCGATCAGTCCAATCGTGACGGGTTGAAGGGGAGCCAAAAGCCCGTCAACCGGGATGGAGTAATGAAACGACTTGTATCCCGACTCCGACGGCAATGCCTCCGAACCCGTGATCGACTCTTGACCCACGAAGAAGCTAGTCACGGCATTAACGGGTGCTTTGATGAGCGTTTGGGCGGCCACCAACGGGTTCCCGGTTTGTACCGCACTGGCAAAGGCCGTACTGCTGTTTCTGAGCGCAAACAGCACGTTCGCCTCTGGTCCCAATGCGTCAAAGGCGAGCGCTAATGGCGTGGGCACCTGGAGTGATCCGCCGGTGACGTTGACGGCTGTCAGTACTTGGTTCCCGTACAGCGTCAGCGTGATGGGACCGAAAGGCGTCTGATAGTTCAAGACGGGAATGCTGGCATCTCCGGCGGCCGCCGAGTTAATCCCGCCGAGGAGGGACGGGACGTTGAGCGCCTCGGCGCTCAGATACTTGCCCAGGCCGGCGGTTAAGGCGCTTACGAACTGTCCATGAAACGCCTGCGCCTCGGCGCTGAGAGTCTGAAACTCCTGGCCGAAGTTGCCGAACACCCCCGCAATCGCGGTCGATACCTCGTCGGCAGCCGCGGCCGCGATGCCAGTCGTGGCCGCGGCCGCGGCCGTATTGGCCGCAGTCAGCTCCGAGCGAATAGCCGCCAGAGTCCTGGCAGCCTCCGCGAGACCGTCCGGCACCACGCTGACAAACGACATAGACTCCATCCCCCGTAGAGATCACCCAACTACCCGTCGACGTAGTGATCCAAACCGCTTCGCTCAAACCTGAATGACGGCATTGCCACAAGTTGTTAACCAACCGCCATCGGGCAAGAACTGGTCAGCAAGCATCCGGGCTACCCGCCTCCCTCGTCGTCGGCAAGCCGCAATCCCGATGTCAGCACGGTTTGAATCGCCGGAGCGACGAGCGCGACCAGCGTTTCCAGGTCCAGATTCGCCAGCGTCGGGACCCCGACGATGCGCCGCCCAACGATGACCCCGACCAACATCGATGACGCCAGCCCCGCCCTGGCCGCGGCGTCGTCGCCGACTGCACGCGACCTGACGCCGTCAAGCAGTCGAGCCTCGATGAACTCGCGCAATTGCGCGCCCGCCTGCTGGTTAGCGATGGCACCGCGCAGCATCGCCATGAGTGGTTCGGACTCCGTCCCCTCCCACGCGTCGAAATAGGCGCGGACCACTCGCTCGCCGAGGTGTTCGTCGGGTCCCTCGAACGCGGTGCTGAATCGCGCCAACGCTTCCGGCGAGACCGACATTACGGCGCCGAACAGCTCGTCCTTTGACCGGAAAAACTGCATCACCAGCGACGCGTCGACCCCGGCATCGGTCGCGACGCGCCTGATTGTCGTCGCGGCGAAACCGTCGCTGGCGAAGCGGGCCCGCGCCGCGTCGAGGATCGCCTGCCGGGTCGTACTCGCACCCGGTCGGCGGCCCCGGCGGCCAACCGCTGCTGGCCCGCTATCTGTGGTCACAGAGCTCAATTTAGCGCTCCGCACCGCAAAATCTCAACATCAGTTGATATTTATCTCAACACGTGTTTATATTGTGATCATGAGCCAGGCAGAGAAGGACTTCGAACCGTCGCATTACGAAGCAACCGACGCACACGGACTACTGAGCACGTTCGAGCCGGGCACCCGAACCCTGTCGACAGGCTTCCAGATCGACCCCCGATTCCGCCCCCTGCAGAGCGACATCGTCTTCGAAAAGGACGTCGCCGTCACCCTGCGGGACGGCGTCACCATCTACGTCGATGTGCTCCGCCCTACCGGTACCGCGACAGTCCCTGTCGTCGTCGCCTGGAGCCCTTACGGCAAGAGCCAGGGCACCGCCCCGAGCGTGACCTCCCTGTTCGCCATGATCGGCATTAGCGATGGAGCCGTCTCCGGACTCGAGAAGTTCGAGGGCCCCGACCCTGCCTACTGGTGCGCGCAGGGCTACGCGATCTGTAACCCCGATCCCCGGGGCATCGCCCAGTCCGAAGGCGACAGCGCGATGTTCGGACGCCAAGAGGGCAAGGACTGCCACGACGTGATCGAATGGCTGGCCGGCCAGGACTGGTGCAACGGCAAGGTCGCGATGAGCGGAACCTCCTACCTCGCGATCTCGCAATGGTTCACCGCCGCCGAACAGCCGCCACACCTCGCGGCGATCAACCCGTGGGAAGGCTTGAGCGACGTCTACCGCGATCTCGTCATGCGCGGCGGCATGCCCGACATCGGCTTCGCCGAACGACTGCAGAACAACAGTTACGCGGGCAACAACCGACGCGAAGACATCCTGACGGAGGCGCAACGCCACCCGCTGATCAATGACCTTTGGGAAGACAAGGTCGCGCGGCTCGACAAGATCACCGTGCCGGCTTACGTCGTTGCCAGCTACTCGAACACGCTGCACACGGCGGGCACCTTCCGCGGCTGGCGGGGGATCGCCTCGCAGGAAAAGTGGCTGCGGATTCACAACACGCAGGAATGGCCCGACTACTACGACGACGCAAACGTCGAAGACCTGCGCCGGTTCTTCGATCACTACCTCAAGGGCGAGGACAACGGCTGGGAACAGACCCCCCGCGTCCGCTACAGCGTGCTGGACCTCGAGGGCGGCGACCGCCTCGATCAGGCGGCGAACGAGTTTCCCCCGCAAGACGTCACCTACACCAAGCATTACCTGGACGGGGGCTCGCGCACGCTGACCGCCGAGCCGCCGGCAGACGAGGCGACCGTGTCCTACGACTCGGAATCGAGGTCGGCCTCAGTCTCTTTCGCGATCCGCTTCGCCGAAGAAACGACGATGGTCGGCTATCCCAAGGCGCGTTTATGGGTCGAGGCCGAGAGCGCCGACGATATGGACCTGTTCGTCCTCGTGCAGAAGCTGGACGCCAACGGCACGCCGCTGCAGCAGTTCAATGTGCCCAATGACGGCGCATTGATGCAGGACCTCACCGAGCGGGGCGCGTCAGTGTTGCGGTACAAGGGCTCGAACGGGCGCCTACGGGTCTCTATGAGGCATCTGGACGAAGCATTGACGACCGATGCCGTTCCCGCCCACAGCTTCGATCGGGTCGAGAAGCTGAGCCCCGGTGAGATCGTCGACGTCGAAATCGACCTGTTCCCAGTTGGTCTGGTGTTCTATCCCGGCGAGCAGCTGCGATTCATCATCAGCGCACAGAACGCGCTGGGGCCGATCATGCCCGGGACCCGGGATTACCTCCCGCACAACACCGGTAAGCACGTCATCCACACCGGCGGGGATCACGCGTCGTATCTGCAACTCCCAATCAGAGCAGCAGCACAAGGCTGACGACGACCAGCACCGTCATCGGCAGCAGCTGGGGCCACGGCCGCCACGGCGCATCCTGGATCGCGTAGGACATCTCCTTGAGCGGCGACGTTTCGGGTGGAGCGGCACGCTCGGGCGCCACCGGACGGTGGTCGCCGACGGTTTATCGCCGTACTGCTTGTCGAGTAGAGCGCGTCGTCGACGGTAGGGCAGCGCAAAAAGGTGAACTTGATGATCACGTGAAAGCCGAGTATCGCCACGACGACGGTGGCAACGGTGTTGAGCATGAGAAGGCTCCCGCCCGGATATTCAGTCGAGTACGGTCACCGGTATCAGTGTTGCCGCTGCTGCGGCCGGATCAAAGATGATGGGACGCCAATGACGTCGTTAGCTGACACGGATAACCGGATCGTTTCGCTAGCTCGCGGTATGCGGGATCTGGTGGAGGCCGAGGCCGTCGAGTCCGAACGGATGCGCACTCTTACCCCCGCGATCGTCAACGAGATGTGGGCCAGCGGATTGATGTCCTCGTTCAACCCCGTCGCGGCGGGTGGCGTCGAACCGTCATTCACCGAGATGATCGAGACGTGGATCGAAATGGCCTGGCAAGACGGCTCATTCGGATGGGTCGGCATCGCCAACCTGCCGTCTTCGTTCGCCGCGGCGGCCTACCTGCCCGACGAAGGTTTTGCTGAGGTGTTCACGGCGCACGACAACCGGGTCACGATGGGCGGCCAGTTCTTCCCCAACGGGCAGGGGACGGCTGTTGACGGCGGGTATCTGCTGAGCGGATCGTGGAGCTTCGGCTCAGGAACCGGTCACTCCGAGTACGTCGCGGCCGGCTTCTTCCCGATGGACAACGGCGAGATGCGCTGGGCCGGCGAAGGCCTCCCCGACATGCAGGTCGCCGTGCTTCCGCGGGCAGAGATCAACTTCAAAGACGGCTGGCATGTTCAGGGACTCAAGGGAACCGGGTCCTATGACTACTGCGTCGAGAACGTCTTCGTCCCGACCAGTCGCACCTTCGGATTGTTCGACCGTGAGCCCTACCGCGGCTCATCGCCGGCCACCCGGATGGGAATGATGCCAACCACCGCGGCCGGTCACGCGTCGTGGGCGCTGGGGGTAGCCAAGAGCATGCTTGACGACGTCCAGGAACTGGCCGCCACCAAATACCGGATGAGCGACATGGAGTCGTTGGCCAGTCGCCCGACATTCCAGAAGGGGCTCGCGCACCACCGTGCAAGCTGGCGCGCCGCTCGTCTTCTGGTGCTCGACGCGTTCACCACCGCCGAGGCCGCCGTTGCCGCGGGGGAGGACCTTACGCCGGTCTTGCGGGCCGACATGCGGGTGGCCGCCGTCTACGCGACCGACACGGCCCGCAGCTGCGCCGAGTGGGCCCACCTGGTCGCCGGAACCAGCTCGATCCGCGAGGGCAGCCGACTCGAACGTGCGTTCCGCGACGTGTACACCGGGACCCAACACGCCTTCATCAGCGAAAAGGTCGCGATCGACGCAGCCCAGATTTGGCTGGGCATCATCGAAGACAAGCCGGGGCTTTGAGTCGCAGACCCTCAGAGATGGGTCAAGAGCCGCGCGGCGAACGCCTCGGGATGCTCCCGGTGCATGAAGTGGCCGCCACGAACCTCCTCGACGATGTACTCGTTCTGGAACATTCGGGCGGCGCGGCGATAGTCGGAGGGCTCGGCGAGCGGATCATCGAGGCCCGCAAAGACGACCGTGGGCACGGTGATCCGCTCCTTCAGCGCCGCGCTGGGTATGGGGGAGAGCTTTCGGTAGTAGCCGAACGCCGCGTTCAAGCTCGCCCGGTCGGAGAAACTCGCGCGGACGGCGTCAAACTCCGCCGGATCGGGGTTCCATGTCGGGGACCAGCGCCGGCAGATAGCGGGCAGCGCCGCGAAGTCGTTGCGCGCAAAGCGGTCCGCCGCGCCCGGCAGTTTGTACACAGCGAAGTGCCGAACACCCCACAGCTTCCTCGGTGACGGCTTGAGCGTCGCCGGATGCGGTATCGCGATCGTGAAGAGCTTTGTGACCCGATCCGGGCCGAGCCCCGCCGCACCGTAGGCGGCCAAGGCGCCAAAGTCGTGCCCGATGATGATGGCATCGCGCGCGCCCAGCGCTTCAATCAGCGCGAGCGGATCGCGCGCCAACGTCTCTTGGTCGGTGTCGTGATCCGGGATCGCGCTGGGGTGATATCCGCGCATAAACGGGCTGACTACGCGGTATCCCTTGGCGGCGATTCGGGGGCGCAGGTCATCCCAGGTGTGCGCGGTGTCCGGAAACCCGTGCATCATGAGCACGAGAGGCCCGGAGCCCTCCTCGAGATAGGCGAATCTGAGCCCGTTCGCGCCCACGAACTGGATTGCTTCGCCTATGGAGCCCATGGCTTGGCGACACTACGCCGATCGCCGCCCGGTGTCAGCGGTCGCATACCATCAGCGGATGCGCGGTTCCAAGATCCTGATCACCGGTCCAACCGGACAAGTTGCCACTCCCGTCGCCAAAGCCCTGGCGGTCGATAACGAGGTCTGGGGGATCGCCCGCTTTACCAATGCCGCGGTGCGTGAAGACCTCGAGAAGGCGGGGGTGCAGTGCCAGACGGTCAACCTGTCCGCAGGTGACTTCGACAGTCTGCCAACCGACTTCGACTATGTGATCAACCTGGCGGTAGCCAAGAGCGGCAAGTGGGACAAAGACATGGCGGCCAACGCGGAATCCGTCGGCCTGCTGATGGCGCACTGCCGCACCGCAAAAGCCTTCCTGCACTGCTCGTCGGGTGCCGTCTACGACCCGCCGGGCGACGAACCCCGCACCGAATCGGCCGCCCTGGGCGACAATCACAAGCCGCTGTTTCCGACCTACTCCATCTCCAAGATCGCGGGGGAGACCGTCGCCCGGACGATGGCGCGCGCCCTCGGCGTACCCACCACCATCGCCCGCCTCAACGTTCCCTACGGAGACAACGGCGGGTGGCCCTTCTATCAAATGGAGATGATGCTGGCCGGGATGCCGATCCCGGTCCCGGCCGGTGGGCCGGCGCGTTACAACCCGATCCACGAGGATGACATCATCGCGACCATCCCGAAGCTGCTCGAGGTGGCATCGGTGCCGGCGACCACGGTCAACTGGTCCGGCGACCAGACGGTCAGCATCCAGGAGTGGTGCTGCTACTTGGGGTCGCTCGTCGGCAAGGAACCCGTCTTCGAAGAGAGCGCGCAGGCGCTGCGCGGGAACCCCACCGACAACGCCCGGATGCGTGAGCTCATCGGCGGCACGACGGTCGACTGGCGCGACGGGATGCGCCGGATGGCAACCAAGTTCCACCCGGAGCTGGTCGGCTCCTAACTACCAGTAGCGCATGGCCTGGCGGAACAGGTCGGCCAGAATCGGTTTACTCATCTCCCGCGGTGCGTTCTGCAAAAGACGTTGCTGGGGGTAAGCCCCTTCGGTGAGGGCCGCGACGTCTTCTTCGGTGTAACCCACCCCGCTCAGCCCGTTGGGAATGCCCACCGCGCGCATGATTCGGATGATTTCCGTGGCGAGCACCTCGCCCGCATCGTCGGGGTCGGCGTTGCGGGTATCGGCGCCGAGTAGCCGGGCCGCCTCTGTGTGACGCGCCGGGCTCACCTCCGCGGTGAACCGGAATACCGCGGGCGCGTTGACGATGACGGACATGCCGTGCGGCACGAGCGGCTCATGCGCCGGGTAGCCCGAGGGACGGAAGTCACGTACCAACCCCGCCACCGCGTATGCCATGCCGTGGGGTGCGTGCACGCCGGCGTTACCGAAAGCGATGCCCGCAAGCGTTGCCGCCCACATCATCTGCTCGCGGGCTTCGCCGTCAGAGGCGTCCCGCACCGCCCGTTCCAGGTACTGGCCCAGCAGCCGAAGCGCCTCGCTGCAACCCAGATCACTCCACGGGTTGGCGCCCTGACTCATCGGCCGTAAACCCGGGCGGGCCGGCGCTGGTCGGTGAACATAGGGTCGCGCGGTATAGGACTCCAAAGCGTGCGACAGCACGTCGAGGCCCGCCGCCGCGACGACCTCGCCGGGCAGGCTGGCGGTGCAGTCGGGGTCGACAAGAGCCTCGGTGGGCCGCAACGCGTGCGAAGCGATGCCCGTCTTCACCGATAACGACAGCAGGTCGAAGATCGCGATGCCGGTCACCTCGCTGCCGGTGCCGGCCGTCGTGGGGCATGCGATATGCGGGGTGAGCGGCCCGGGTATGGGCGCGCCCTCGCCGATGGGTGCGTTGACATAGGTCAGAAAATCGGCGGGATGGCTGGCGTACAGGTTGGCGGCCTTGCAGGTGTCGATGACCGAGCCCCCGCCCAGCGAAACGTAGCCGTCGGGGCTCACCTCCTGGGCGAACCGCGCTGCGGCGCCGAAAGACTCGTCCGTCGGTTCGACGTGTACGTCGGTGTAGGTGATGACGTCTAGGCCGGCGGCCACCAGCGAGGCGTGTGCCTTCGCAAAGGCGGGCAGTGCCGCCACCGCGGCATCGGAAAACAGGGCGACCCTGCGCATCCCCAGCGCGCCGGCTCTCTCGCCCAACTCGGCCAGGCAGCCCCGCCCGAATGTAATCCGGGAGGAGTCAACGGTGAAGGCTCCGTCGCAGCCCTCCGCAACGGCCGGGAAATTGCAGCACGCCATGCCACTATCAAATCCCGCCGAACGTCGACTTGTCGTGGGGATTCCCGGAAAACTTTCGCAACAATTCGACGTTCGGCGGTAAAACCTACCCGGGCCTGACCACTCGGGCGGCCGCCTCGACCGCCGCGGCACGGCGCCCCGCGACGAGGTCAGCGTCCGTCGACACGGCGTCGGGGTCGGGCCAGCGCGCCCAACCCAGGGCGATCGCGAAAAGCAGTACAAGTAGCTGCTGCGGGTCCCAGGCCGGGTCGACATATCCTTGTGCTCGCGCCAGCTCCAGAGCGGCGATCAGCTCGCCGTCGATCTCCGGCTTTTCCAGCGGAAAGCCTTCCAACTGGGCCCAGGTAATCATCCGTAGGTGTTCCGGCCGGGTCTGAGCGAGATCGAAGATATCGCCGACGAATTCGGGCACTGCGTCGGGACGCAGCCGAACCGCGCGGAAGAATTCGACGCCGTCGGCGCCGACCACATCCCGAAAGAGGGTCTCCTTGTCACCGAAATGCGCATACAGGCGTTCCTTGCTGGCGCTGGCCGCCCGAGCGATGCGGTCGATGCGCGCTCCCGCCAGGCCGTACCGGGCGAATTCCACGCGGGCCGCGGCAAGGATCTCGTCGCGCAACTCCGTCCTTGTTCTCACGTCATCATCATATACAGACGAACCAGTTCGTTTGATATAGTGTTGACAACAACGAAACGAAGAAGCGAGGTTACCGATGAACACGACCGATGTCCTGAATCTCGCCACCATGCCAAGGGGTGGCCCCAACGCATCGTGGCTGGATCGTCGATTCCAGACCGATGCGCTGGAGTACCTCGACCGCGACGACGTTCCCGACAAGGTCAAGCAGAAGGTCATCAGGATGCTCGACCTGATGGGCTCAGTTACCAACATGCATGAGGACTACGCGCGCATCGCGCTTGAAGTTGTCTCCGACATCCCCAGTCCGCGCATCCTGGAACTCGGTGCGGGTCACGGCAGGCTGTCGGCGAAGATCCTCGAACTCCATCCGACCGCCACTGTCACGGTGAGCGATCTGGATGCGACTTCCGTGGCCAAAATCGGCGCAGGGGAGCTAGGAAGCCACCCCAGGGCCCGCGTGCAGGTGATCGACGCCACCGCTATCGACGCCGCCGACGACAACTATGACTTGGTGGTGTTCGCGCTGGCGTTTCACCACCTGCCTCCTGCGGTCGCCCGGCGCGCCATCGCCGAGGCCACCCGTGTGGGCAAACGGTTCCTGGTCATCGACCTCAAACGCCAAACGCCATTGGCCAACATGCTGTTTCCGGTCTTGACGCTGCCGTTGAATCTTTTGCTTTTTCGTTGGCTCTGGCCCTACCTGCACGACGGCTTCATCAGCGCGCTGCGCGCCTATAGCCCGTCGGCATTCAAGGCACTTGGCCGCGCCGCCGATCCGGGGATGCGGATCGAGATGCTCCCTACGCCAAGGCGGTTCGGTCCGCCGTCGATCACCGTCGTGTTCTCTCGTCCCGACGCCGCCGACCGTGGCTGACAGCGCGAACCTCGCCACGATCATGCGGCCCAGTCGCAGGGTTCGGGTGCTGCGTCGGGCGCTCGACACGGTCGTTGATCGGCTGCGCCCCGTCGTGGCGCTCACCCGGCCGTATGTCGACGGCATGGAAAACCTGCCGGGCGATGGACGGTTCCTGTTGGTGGGCAACCACACTCAGTCCGGCTCCGAGATCTTCATGATCTCCGATGCGGTTCGACGAGGGATCGGGACCAGGGTGCGGCCGCTGGCCGACCGGAATTTCGGGCGGATGCGCGGGCTGCCAGGCGACCTGCTCGCCGCGTACGGCGCCGTGGTGGGTGCCCCGGAGACAGCACGCGAACTCATGCTCCACGACCAGACGATTCTGGTGTTCCCAGGTGGAGGCCGCGAGATCGGCAAGTTCAAGGGCGAGGAGTACACGCTGCGCTGGCAGGGCCGCGCAGGGTTCGCCCGGGTGTCGGTCGAGAACGGTTACCCGATCGTCCCGGCAGGACTTGTCGGCGGCGACGACGTCTACCGCAGCCTGACCAGTCGCGACAGCGCCTACGCCAGGTTCAGCGAAGCATTGGGCCGCAGACTGAACGGTCGCCCTGACATGGCCATGCCGTTGCTGCGGGGAATCGGCCCGACACTCATTCCCCGGCCCCAGCGACTGTATCTGCGCTTCGGCTCACCGATCGACACGTCACGACCGCTGGGTATCGGGAAACAGGACTGGGTAGACGCCGTCAAGGAGCAGACACAACGGGCTCTGGAACAGATCCTGGCTGACCTGCAGCAGCTGCGCAGCACCGACCCCTATCGCGAGCTCAACCCGCTGGCCTGGCGAGGTGCGACCACGCCCAGCGGCGGCGCTTGACCAAGCAACGCTCGCAATGCTAAGCAGGTGCTCAGCACGCGAACGCACCGAGGCGCGCGGCTTTGGAAGGGACCAAATGACGCTGCAGACGGTATTGGACGACATTCGCAAACGCCCCGGATCGGGTGATGTCATTCCAATCATCAACCCAGCGACGGAAGAAACGATCACCGAGTTCTCCGACTGCGGGGAAGAGGCGGTCAATGAGGCCGTCGCGCGGGCGAAGGCTTCGTACGAGTCCGGCGTCTGGTCTGCGCTGCCCGGTCGCGAGCGGGCCAAGGTGCTGTGGCGCATCGGCGACTTGATCGACGAACACGCGCAGGAGTTCGCCGAGCTCGACTCGCTGAACACCGGCATGCCGCTGATGCAGGCGCAACTGCAGATGTCCACCGTTTCGGAGTTCTTCCGCTACTACGCCGGCTGGTGCTCGAAGATCAACGGCACCGCGTACGACGTGAAGACCGACGGCATCGCCGGCGACTCCTACGTCGACATGCACGCGTACACCCTCAAAGAGCCCTACGGCGTGGTGGGGCTGATCTTCCCGTGGAACGGCCCGATCTTCAATGCGGCCGCCAAGCTGGCGCCCGCGCTGGCCGCCGGTGGCAGCCTGCTGGTCAAACCCGCCGAGGAGACCCCGCTTTCCGCCGTGCTGCTGGACCGGCTCGTGCACGAGGCGGGCGTGCCCGACGGGATCGTCAACCTGCTGACCGGCTACGGCCACACAGCCGGCGCGGCGATCACAGCGCACCGCGACGTGGAGAAGGTGGCGTTCACCGGGTCCACCGAGGTCGGCAAGGCGATCGTGCGGGCGTCGGCCGACAATCTGAAGAAGGTGACGCTCGAACTCGGCGGCAAGTCGCCGGTGCTGATCTTCGACGACGCAGACCTGGGCAACGCCATATTTCGGGCGGCGATCGGCATCTTCGTGCACTCCGGCCAGGGCTGCGTGTGCGGGTCGCGCATCTTCGCGCAGCGCGGCGTGTACGACCAGATCGTGGAAGGCATTGCCGGGATGGCGAACACCTTCAAGCTCGGCGCACCCAGCGAGGAGGGCTGCATGAGCGGGCCGCTGATCAGCCAGAAGCAGCTGACCCGCGTCATGGGCTTCATCGACGAGGGCAAGAGCGACGGCGTCGAGGTGGTCACCGGCGGCCACCGGCTGGACCGCAAGGGCTACTTCGTGCACCCGACGGTGCTTACCAACGTCGACCCGGCGATGCGGCTGTTCCAGGAGGAGATCTTCGGGCCGGTGGTCAGCATCCTGCCGTTCGACGACGAAGACGAGGCCGTGGCGCTGGCCAACGACACCACCTACGGCCTGGCCGCCACCGTCTACACAGAAAACGTCGGCCGGGCCCACCGCATCGTCAAGCGGTTGAAGGCGGGCAGCGTGCAGATCAACTGCCAGCTGGTCTTCGACCACGACGTGCCGTTCGGCGGCTTCAAGCAGTCCGGTTGGGGCCACGAATTCGGCAAAGAGGGCCTCGACATCTACCTGAAGAGCAAGTCCGTCTGGGCGCAGCTCTAAATACTTGTGCCGCAACAAAAGTAGCTCCGAACCCCACTAGGTTCGGAGCTACTTTCTTGGGTCCGATCAGGCCCCGGTGTCCTTGGAATAGCGGGTCAGGAACCCGACGGCCGCGACTGCGGCGACCATACCGATGACGCCCCACAACACGAACGGGAAAACCATCGACCCGAAGAACCAGCCAAACGTCATTCCGATGTAAAGCGTCCAGATCAACCGGAACGCGCTCCACAGTGCGAGCGCTGCGGCGCTGATCCCGATGTACAGGCTCCGTTGGCGATCGACGCGGTTGATCTGCTCTTCGATGTTGGCGGGCACGATCTTCATTTGCTGTCTTCCTTTCAAGTGGCGCCGCCTCCCTGGTTTTAATTTGAGGCGGTTGGGACAAGTACAGACCGCCAAGGGCCTTACCGATCCCAACTACGTCCGGCATCAGACGGCTGGATCGATTCCCGCATCCACCCGCATTTCATCTGAACTAGTGTGCACTCGCGACGACGCGGGCCAGCCACGTTAGGTTTCTCAATCGACCCTGAAGGGAACATCTCGCTGATGAATTTGCTCAGGTTCGCCGAGCAGGTTGTCGAATCACTTGTAGCGGTGGTCGGCATCCGGGTTGGCACCGAGGAACCGGAATACACACGCCGCCAGCTCACCCACGCAGTCGAAATACGAAGTTACGGTCCGCGTATTGCTGCCGAAACGACCGTCGTCGACGACGAGGAGCGCGCTCGCAATGTCGGCTTTCGGCGATTGGCGGGTTACATCTTCGGCGGCAACCAACGGAATCAGACAATCTCCATGACAGCGCCCGTCAGCCAGCATTCGCCGCGGGGCGGTGCTCAGATCGCGATGACTGCCCCGGTCGTACAGACCGCCAGTCCAGACCGTGGCTGGGTGATTCGGTTCTTCATGCCGTCGAAATGGACGATGGAGACACTTCCGACGCCCAACGATGATCAGGTTCGCCTGGTGACCGTGCCGCCCGAGACGGTGGCGGTGCTGCAATTCACCGGTGATCGCAGCCCCAAGTCCGTCGCTGCTCGCTCCGCCGAGCTCCTGAAAGCGATAAAGGACAGAGACATAGCGCCAACAGGGAAGGCTGACGCCTGGTTCTACGACCCGCCCTGGACGCTACCGTGCCGTCGTCGTAACGAGGTTGCGATGCCGGTCGAACCGGAATCCGCGCGGGCGTAGCCGGCGAGCGTGCTCGTACGGCCGCGTTCCCGTCTACCAGACGCGGATCCAGTCGACGAGCATGTCCGCGGGATAGCTGCCCGGGCCCGGATCTTCGCCGCCCGAACCGGCGACCGCGAGGTTGAACACCGGGTAGGCCGTGTATCCGGGAGCGTTGAACGGCCAGTCCGGCAGCGAGCTGGCGGGGACGTCGAAGTAGGGCGCCGCGCCGTCGGAGTAGTCCTTCCAGAAGCGAATTCCGGCCTCGTCCCACTGGGTTCGCCACGTGTGCCAGGCGCCGTCGACCGCGATGTTGTGGGTCTTCCATTCCCCGCCGTTCGCTTTCGCGTGAACGGTGGTGGCCGCGGGCCATTTTCCGTTGCCGTACCACTCCATGATGTCGATTTCGCCTTCATCCTGGTTCCCCAGCCAATAGGCGGGCCAGGCCCCCGCGGTCAGGCAATTAAGTTTGATGCGGGCTTCCCAGGTGTGGCCGACGCCGCCCCGCCACGTGCCTTGAACCTTGCCGCCGTAATACGTGCTGCCGTCTTTTGTCGCACGCAAGACTAGGTTGGAGTTGCCGTCGACAAAAACGTTTCGGCGATCATCCCGATACTGCCCGATGTTCTCGGGTCGTTCCCAGAAGGTGGGATCTTTGATTTGCTCGCGCGCCAACGCGACAGCCCACTTGGAGGGATCGGGTGCCGACCCGGCCGCCCCATCGAACTCGTCCTGGAAAATGAAGGGACCGCTAGGCGCCGCCGGCGGGGGTACCCGGTCGGCGGGCACCTCTGGCCGGGAGGGGCGCGAGGGGTCAGCCCCGGCCTTGGGGACGGGGATCGCGGCTGCCACCACGGTGATCCCCGTCATCAACATCATCTGGCGACGGTCCATCTGCGGCATAAGCAAGCGACGATAGCAGCCCGCAAGTGGCGAGTTGACTCCAAATTGATTCAAGAAATGTGTCGGTGGTCGCCGCTAGCCTTTTGACATGCCACTATCACGGCTCGTTAACGCTGGTCAGACAGTTGACGCAAATTGACGGCAAATTCTTAGCATGACTACTGGTTTCGTCTCAGGATTGGCTGGGCACACTATATTACGAGCCGGTAACCAGTCTGTTTTGGTTTCGCAGATGAAGTGGGTGGGCTCTGAGAGGGGTAGCAATCATGGCAACCACAACAGGGGCGACCGTAATTTTCCTGGAATCCCACCCAGCTTGGATCGCGGCGCGTCACCTTGCGCGGCAGCGGAGCGAAGCGATGCATCGGCATCCTTCGGTTAGAGCCAGGCGCCGTGCGGCCGCGGGTTCCACCGCCGTCGTTCGCGGCTTCGGGGCGCACTCCAGCGCCGACACACCGGCGTAGGCCCGCAGGGGTGCTATAACCCAACGTATGTCAGACGCCGGCCACATCTCCCACATTTCGGATGCGGCCCGCCGGAGGTCATTACAGCAAAACGAGGGCCGGGGCGGTAGGCCAGCGCGGCAACCCCCGCCATAATGCCGTGTGTGACGATTGCACCCGTGCCGACGCCGACCCCCGGAATCACGGGCGTCGTGCCTGGTCACGCGTGCAGTGCCGACACAGCCGTCCGTAGCTAGCCACCACTCCCAGATCCGACAGACCCCCTCGCCCGAGGTCTATTTACCGGGTACTTAACCGTGATGGTCGTCCTTAGCGCGAGCTGGTGCCGACCGCTTACGCTTGCGATCCTGTGATGGATACAGGGAAGGAAGGTGTGACCGTGATCGAGCAATTGCCCGCCATAGGCCGACGCCAACTCCTCGGGACCTCAATATCGACAGCCGGTGTGATCGCCCTATCGGCATGCGGCAACCCGCAACCCAACGCAGGCCAGCCCGGCGCATCCCCAAAAGAGGACGTGCCAGTCACTCCACCCGAAGACTTGATGCGCGAGCACGGAGTGCTCAAGCGCATCTTGCTGATCTATCGAGAAGGGATCCGCCGCCTCCAGGTCGGCGACCAGGCTCCCGCGCAGCCCCTCAACGCAAGCGCGGGGATCATTCGAAACTTCATCGAGGACTACCACGAACACCTGGAGGAACAGTACGTCTTCCCCAAGCTGGAACAGGCAGCCAAACTCACCGATCTCACGACCGTGTTGCGCACCCAGCACCAGCACGGCCGCGTGCTCACGGACCGGGTCCTCGCGGCCACCGCCGCAGCGGCTCCGTCCGATCAGCCTGCGCGAGAAGCCCTGGTGCGAGATATGTCGGCTTTCATCCGTATGTACGAGCCGCATGAGGCTCGCGAAGACACGGTCGTTTTCCCCGCGTTACGCGACGTGGTGCCCGCTGTCCAGTTTCGCGACATGGCGGAGACTTTTGAAGACGAGGAGCATCGGCGCTTCGGCCAGACCGGCTTCCAGGGGGTGGTCGACAACGTCGCCGACATCGAAAAAAGCCTCGGCATCTACGATCTGAGCCAGTTCACCCCGACCTAATAGCCCGCTTGCAGCGCGCACCAAGATCATCGATGACACAATTGCGGGCGCGATTGCCGACGGCTGCGACCGAGTGCTCAATCTTGCCGCCGGGCTTGATACCCGCGCCTTCCGAACGATCGGTCGGTGAGTGGGATCGCCCTGCTTACGCGCCGCTAGCCGGATGTCTTGAGGACGAGCTTGCCGACGTTCTTGCCTTCGAACAGCATGCCGAGGGCGGTCGGTAGCTTCTCGAAGCCCTCGACGACGGTCTCGAGCGGCGTCAGCTTGCCCTCAGCGATCAGCCCACTGATCTCAGCGGCCGCCTCGGGCGTGCGGCCCAAGTGGTCCAGGACGATGAACCCCTGCAGCGTCGCCCGCTGAACAAGCAGGTTCCCGAACGCACGCGGCCCAGGTGGCGGGTCGACCGAGTTATAGCCGGAGATCAGCCCGCAGAGCGCGACGCGCGCGCCCATGTTGAGACGGGCGAAAACCGCGTCCATGATGTCGCCGCCGACATTCTCGAAGTCGACGTCGATGCCGTTGGGCGTCGCCGCCTTGAGCTGAGCGCCCCAATCGTGGGCGCGGTAGTCGACGGCCGCGTCGAAGCCGAGCTCATCGGTCAGCATCGCGCACTTTTCGGGGCCGCCGGCGATCCCGACGACGCGCGCACCGTCGGCCTTGGCGAGCTGACCCGCAACCGAGCCGACCGCGCCCGCCGCGGCCGAAACCACGACCGTCTCACCCGGCCGCGGCTTGCCGATGTCGCGGATCCCGATCCAGGCGGTGAGCCCGGTCGTCCCGAGTACACCCATGTAGGCGCTCGGCGAGACACCCGAGGCGATATCGACGGGAAACAAGAACATCCCGTCAGAGAGGACCGCATATTCCTGCCAACCGACGAGACCCTGGACGGTCTGCCCGACGGGGTAGTTCGGGTTCTTCGAAGCGACGACCTCACCGAGCCCGCCCCCACGCATCACCTCACCAATGCCGACCGGTGGCAGGTACGTCGGCGTGTCATTGATCCACGCGCGATTGGTGGGGTCGAGCGAGATCCAGTCGACGCGCACCAGCGCCTCGCCGTCGCCGATCTCGGGCACCGCCTCCTCGCTGAGCTCGAAGGTGTTCGGGCCGATGTGTCCAGTGGGGCGTTCACGGAGCAGGAAGCGGCGGTTCCGATCTGGCATAAGCGCAGGTTACTCTACAGATTTGCCATCGAGGCGCCGTCGTCGCGCTCGGCGCCCACGAAGCCTGAGACATCCACCGCCGGAAAGCAGCCCGAGGGTGATGCGAAGCACAGAGTGAAATCATGCGCATTGGGTATATTTCAGCCGAGTTAAGCATTGTGGGGGATCAATGAGTCGGTCCACCACCGTTTGCGAAATTCCCACGGGCGGGCGAGGGGATCCGGTTGGCATGACACTTCATGACGTCGATTTACCGAATGCAACACCTTCATCGATGGGCGCCAAGATGTCGCGCACGACTGTGCGCCTTGCCATGTCCGCCCTTCAGGATCGGCACGGACTCGATGAGAACGCGGCATTTGGTGTCATGCGAGACGTGTCTCAGCGGCACAACGTGAAGCTGCGTGTAGTGGCCGCCGGAATGGTTGCGCCGCAGACCAGCGCCCGGCCGTCGGCCACGCGTCCGTCGTTGCCGTTCACGGTTCGTGGGCGGGCCTGTCCAAACCGCGCCGAGGTTGTGAGCGAGTTAATGCGCGTCGTAATCAGTCGCTCCGGTGCCGAGCGGGGAACGGTCCAGCTGCATGACCAGGTACACGGCGGAATGCAACTTGAGGGCTGGCGCGGATTCAGCCAGGCCTTCGCCGACACCTTCAGCTATTTGAGCGCCGACGACACCTCATGCGGGCAGACATTCAGCGACGCGCAGGTCGTGGTCACCGACGTCGACAGCTCGCCACTGTTCAGCGAGTCCGCCCGGGAAGCACTGCTCGCCAACGATGTCCGCTCCTGTGTGTCCACCCCGATCGTCGATGACGACGGGGCGGTGCGGGGGATCGTGTCCACTCATCAGACGCGCCGTGACGCCGTTCCGACCACGACGGAGTTGGGGCTGTTGCGGGTTGTGGCCGGCCAGTGTGGCCGCTGGCTGCAGTGGTACGACAATATGGTGCTGCCCACCGTGGTGGCTGCCGTCCACGAGGCCGCGGCAGCCAAAGGCACTGGCACCGAATCCGCGGGCACCGCAAGCCTGGCTGACCCGACGGTAACGATCGCCGACGCGGCCCGACTACTCACCGACCGCTATGGCGTCGACAAAAGCCATTCTCGAAAGATGCTGGCCTCGATCGCCCGTCGGCGCGGGGTGTCAGTTCACGCGCTGGCCATTCAGCTGACCGCCGGGATCGATCAGCCGGGCTCTTAGAGCTTGCCTGCGACGAAGTCGGCGGCCTGGTTGGCCATGCCCGCGTCGATGTACGCCTGAGCGAGATGTTGTGGCCAGTTTTCTTTCCAGGTATTCGGGTCGGCCGGGTTGCAGATGGGATCGGCGCCGTGGCACAACTCTATGGTCCGGTCGTTATAGAGCGGGCTGAAGTTCGTGATGGGGCCCGCCCACTGGCTTCCGTTGCCGAACAATGCGACCGCGGCGATGTGTTGATCCATGCCCGGCGGCAACGGGCTGTCGAAACCGAAGGCCCCGATGGGTGCCGCGAGCACCACGTCGGTGACCGCCGCGCCCAGCGAGTAGCCGCCCAGTACCAGCCGGGTGTCCGGGCAGTTGGCCGCCATGTCCTGGATGTGGTGGCTCATGTCGTTGGCGCCGATGTCGATCTCTGTGTCGGCGGGGTACTTCACCGAGTAGCTGGTGACGTTCTTATTGACCTTTGATTCGAGCGAGTTGATGAACGCATTGCCGAGCACACCTGCCCCAGGTGACTCATACCGGCCACGAGCGAAGATCACCTGCGCGTCGGGACAGCTGGCAGCGGCCCGCGGCGGAGCCCCCGGCAATCCCACCGGAAGCACCGCGGCAGCGAACATCAGCGCCGCGGCGATCAAAACCGCTGCTGAGCAGACACCGGTCAGTCTGCCGAAAAGGGAAAGGCGCACAACCCGATTTTAGAGCGATTGCCGGGCCGGCGCTGAGCGGGGTGAAGAGCCGCCCTGGCCGCAGGATAGGTTCAGCTGATGAGCCATGCCGATGCCAGTGCGCCCGAGCGCTTGTTCGCGTTGGCCGGGCAAGTCCAGGGTTTCATGGCCGCGGACGAGGGGCGCGCGCTTTACGACGCGGCGCTGAGCTACCTCGACGGCGGGGTCGGTGTGGAGATCGGCACCTACTGCGGCAAGTCGACGCTATTGCTCGGGGCCGCCGCGCAACAGACCGCAAGCGTGCTCTACACCGTCGATCACCACCACGGTTCCGAGGAACACCAGGCCGGCTGGGAATATCACGACACGTCGTTGGTCGATGAGGTCACCGGGCTGTTCGACACGCTGCCGACGTTCCGTCGCACGCTCGACGCGGCCGGCCTCGACGACCACGTTGTCGCCGTCGTCGGCAAGTCGCCGATTGTGGCTCGCGGCTGGCGGTCGCCGCTGCGGATGTTGTTCATCGACGGCGGCCACTCCGAGGCGGCCGCTACGCAGGACTTCGAGGGCTGGGCGAAGTGGGTGAGCGTGGGTGGGGCGCTTCTTATCCACGACGTGTTCCCCGATCCCAGGGACGGCGGGCGCCCGCCCTACTACATCTATTGCCGTGCGATCGATTCCGGTCAGTTCCGCGAGGTTTCGGCCACCGGGTCGCTAAGAGTGCTCGAACGCATCAGCGGCCAACCGGGCGAACAGATCCCCGTTAGCGGCCACCCCCGGTAACAACGCATTCGCAATCGAAGTCAGTCTGCAAGCCCAGCGGCAGCCCGTCGCCGCGGAAAATCCCGGCGCCTGCAGTGGTATCCGACAGCGCGTCTGCCGCCAGGATCACCGCCGCCCCGGTCCAGGTGGTGCGTTCCTCGGGCCAGCGTTTCCCATCCGCGAACACCAGACCAGTCCAATACGAGCCGTCGCCTTCGCGCAAGTGCTGCATCGCGGCGAATTGCTGGTTTGCGGAGGACCGGTGGCCGATGGCGTCCAACGCCATCACCAGCTCGCACGTTTCTGCGCCGGTCACCCACGGCCGGTCGTCCACACAGCGGATGCCGAGATCGGCGACCACAAAGTTGTCCCAGCGCTGCTTGATTCGCGCGGCCGCTGCCGGACCCCGGAGCGCACCACCGAGGATCGGGTAGTACCAATCCATCGAGTAGCGGTCCTTCTCGGTGAACACTTCCGGGTGCGCGACGAGCGCGTGGCCCAGTCGACCGAGAGCCAATTCCCACTCCGGCTGCGGGTCGCCGACAAGGGCGGCAAGCGCAAGCGCGCAGCGGATGCTGTGGAACACGCTGGCACATCCCGTCAAGAGCGCTTCCAGGACGGGCCCGGTTTCACTTCGGGCCCAACAAATCTCGCCGTAGCCGACCTGCAGGTCGATGACGAAATCCACCGCCTTATGCACCACGGGCCACATCTGTGCGGCGAATGATTTGTCCCCGGTGACCAGCACGTGGTGCCAGACACCCGTGGCGATGTAGGCGCAGAAATTGCTGTCGCTGTTGGCATCTTCGATGATCCCATCGCGGAACTGGATGGGCCAGGAACCGTCCGACCTCTGGGTGCGCCGGCTCCAGTCGAACGCGGCCCGCGCCGGCTCCAATAGTCCGGCCGTAGTGAGGGCCATTGCGGATTCCACGTGATCCCACGGATCGGTGTGCCCACCGTCGAACCATGGGATGGCGCCAGAAGATTCCTGCGCGGCCGCGATCGAGAGCCCGGTCTGCCGGCATTGGTCCGGACTGAGGACGCCGCGAACGCCCGGCGGCCTAACCCGATGCAACTGAATGTCCCAGCTTCGCTTCACTTTGTATGACTTGCCGCTTGGTGAAGTACATGGCCACACTTTTGCCCACCAATGGATTGAGCAAAGACTCTGCTAACTGCGTGATCTTCGGTCGCTGCATCAGATCCCACACCAGGAGCTTGTGGTAGGTAGTTACCGCAGGATGATCGGCATTCGACACACCGACAGCGCATTTCAGCCACCAGAACGGCGAGTGCAATGCGTGCGCGTGATGCGTGTGCGTTAAATCCATTCCGCCACTGGCGATCTTGTCACGTAACTTGTCGGCTTGGTAGATCCGCACATGGCCACCCTCATTGCTGTGGTACTCGTCGGACAACAACCAGCAGACTCGCTCGGGCAGCCATCTCGGCACGCTGACGGCCAGCGTCCCACCGACCTTGAGCACTCTGATCAACTCCGCGATGGCGGCGTCGTCTTCCGGTACGTGTTCCAGGATTTCGGACGCGATGACGCAGTCGAATGTCGCATCGGCATAGGGCAGCTTCAGCGCATCGCCGACAACCACTTCTGCCGCGGCGGTGGCGGGCGCCTCACCCGTCTCGGCCATCGCCTTGAGGATGGCGTCCACCGACTCAAGTTCGGCGGCGTCACGGTCGAACGCGATCACGTCGGCGCCGCGCCGATACGATTCAAAGGCGTGCCGACCGGCACCGCAGCCCACGTCGATCACTTTGGTACCAGGCCCGATGCCCAGCCGGTCGAAATCGACTGTCAGCATCCCGATTCACCCGCGACGCCGGCCCTTCGTGCGATCGCCCGCTCATAGATTTGTACGGTTTGAGCGGCCACCGCTTCCCAGCTGAATACACTCACGGCTCTGGCCCTACCCGCCTTGCCCAGACTGCGGCGCTTTTCCGGCGAGTCGAGTAGTGCACCAAGCGCATGGCTCAGCGCTTCGACGTCGGCGGCGGGCACCAACTCGGCGCAGGCGCCGTCGGTGCCGAGGACCTCGGGCAGCGCGCCCACCCTGCTGGCGACGATTGGCGTACCGCTCGCCATCGCTTCCACAGCGGGCAACGAAAAGCCTTCGTAAAGCGAGGGAATGCAGGCGACCTCGGCCGACGCGAACAATGCGGCCAGCTCCGCGTCGGAAAGCCCGCTGGCGATGTGGACGATATCGGAGATGCCCAGTTCGGCGATGAGTTTGTGGGTGGGGCCGTTCGGTTCCACCTTGGCCACCAGCCGCAATTCGACGTCCCTGTTGATCCGAACCCTGGCGACCGCGTGCAGCAGGGTGCTGACCCCCTTCAACGGGGTGTCGGCGCTGGCGATCGCGATGACCCGGCCGGGTTGGCGTGGGCCCGATCCCGGCTTGAACAGGTTGGTGTTCACACCCAGCGGAACCACGTGAAGTTGATCCGGCGAGATGCCGAAGTCTTCGACGATGTCGGCGGCCGAGGAAGACGAGACGGTCAAAAGATCGGGGATCTGCCGCGACACCTTCTTCTGCATTTTGGAAAACCCATACCAGCGGTGCAGCAGCGGCTTTCGCCACCATCGCGCGGCGGCGAGGTCAAGCACCCGATCACGAGTGATGGGGTGGTGCACGGTGGCCACGACCGGCAGCCCGGCGCCGGCGATCGTGAGCAGGCCGGTGCCCAGGCTCTGGTTGTCGTGCACGATGTCGAAATCGCCCATCCGATCCGCAAGGAGCCGGGCGACCCGCAGCGTAAAGGTTCGCGGTTCCGGGAAGCCCGCGCTCCACATAGTGGCGAGTTCCAAGACATCGATCGAGTCGCGAATCTCGCTTGGCCACGGCACCCGGAACGGGTCGGGCTCACGATAAAGATCGAGGCTCGGCACTTTGGTTAATCGCACCCGCGGATCGAGGAGTTCCGGGTACGGCTGACCGGAGAACACTTCGACGTCATGACCGAGCTCCACCAGACCGCGGCTGAGGTGGCGCACATAGACGCCCTGGCCGCCACAATGGTCCTTGCTGCGGTAGGACAGCAGGGCAATTCGCATACTCAATTCTTTCCTTCTGGTGCACGACCGCCGAAGGGCGCCCTCAAATCCGTCGCCGTCAATGCGCTCCTGAGCAGCGCAATAGCAAACTGGACATGTGTCCAGACTATAATTCGCTCAGCTAATCGCCGCAACGCGCGCGCGGGGTCCACGGGTTAGAACCCACGCCGGATCGGCCGCCAAAATCTGCAGCTCAATCCCATTTTTTGCCCGCAAAACGCACTCTACCGGACGCACGTCAGCCACCTGGCGTTGCGCCGGAGCAGGCTCTCGGACCGGTTTTGTTACCATCGCGCGGTGCACGATTCGGCTGGTCCACCCGGAAGCGGCGGACAGCGATCTGCCTCTCGCCGCGAAGTCCTAAAATACGCGTTGGCGCCGGTTCTGCTGGGCCTGGGGGCGGCGGCGACGCGCGAAGCTCCGCGGGCTTCGGGCGCTCCTGGGGCCAATCTTCGGCTGATCGACTTTGCCGTACGCAGAATTGCGCCCGAAGAAATCAAATCCGCGGGATATGACGGAGTGGTGAATTACGTGTCCGAGTCGCGGCCGGGCGCGAACTTCGAGGCAAAGCCCATCACCCGCGAGTACGCAGACGCTTTACGCGCCGCGGGCCTGCACATCGTCAGCAACTACCAGTACGGCAAGCCCGGATGGCCCGGGGCCCCATCGGATTACACCCGCGGACACGACGGTGGCGTGGCAGACGCCCAGACGGCCCTACAGCTGCACAACGCGGCCGGGGGAGGGAATTCGGCCCCGATCTTCTTCAGTATCGACGACGACATCGACCACAACACCTGGAATAGCCCGGCCGTCGATTGGTTCCGCGGAATCAACTCGGTCCTGGGCGTCGAACGCACCGGCATCTACGGGGATGCCCAGGTGTGCGGTTGGGCGATAAGCGACGGAGTCATCGGGCACTCGACCAGCGCGGGGTACCGGTGGGCATGGCAGACCAAGGCGTGGTCGCACGGGGACCGCGAGCCCGCTGCGGTGCTCTATCAGTCGGTAGTCAACAGCCCCTCGGACCCAAGCCCGTTGCTGGGCGGCATCAACGTGGATATCGATGACGTGCTTGCCGCCGATTACGGCCAGTGGGATCTTGATCGGTGAGCTGAGACGTCATCCCGTCCTGTTGCGTCAGACGTCAGCCTGCTGCGCCCACTCGTCGGCCCAGGCTTGCAATGGGTTAAGCGCGGCCATCAGTGAAACCCCTTGATCGGTCAATTGATAGCCGCCGCCGAAATGGTCGACGATACGCAGCGCTCGCAGTTCCTTGATGCGGGTATTAAGCGAGCCGGGATTCATATTGGATGCCGACTGAAGGGCGCGAAAGGTCATCGCACCGTCGCGCAATTCCCACAGGACCCGCAGGGCGCCGCGTCGGCCCAGGGTGTCGAGGGCGACCATGATCGGGCGTCCCGAGGTCGATCCCCGTACGGGCCGTCCGATCTGCGGAGTTGGCATGCTTCATATTTTGTAGCATCGGGGCGTAGAGTGCCAACATGCCTCGCTATAAAAACCGTAGCGCACGCATCGCGCCCGCTGCGCCGCCTCTGCCGACCGAGATGCAGGACGCCATCGACGCGATCATGCGCGGCAAGCCGCCGCTGGTGCTATTCACCACAATGGCCCGCGACCGTCGCCTGTTCTTCAAATTCTTCAACTCGGGTCTGCTCGACCGGGGGCACCTTACGATCCGTCAGCGCGAGATCGTCATCGACAGGGTGACCGCCGCCTGCGGCGCGGAGTACGAGTGGGGGGTGCACGTGAGCACCTTCGCGACCAAGGCGGGCCTGAGCGAGGACCAGATCGAATCTCTGACGGCTGGTGGCCCAGCGGACGAGTGCTGGGACGACTCGGATCGTGTCCTCATCCGCCTCAGTGACAGCCTGCAATCCAGTTGCACTGTCGATGACAGCCTATGGGCAGCATTGAGTACCCACTACAGCGAAGAAGCCATCCTGGAGCTGCTCATGCTCGCTGGGACCTATCGGACCGTCAGCTATCTCGTAAATTCGCTGCAGTTGCCACTCGAGCCCGGCGCAGGCACGTTCTCGACATACCGCTGATCGCCGCTACGGCCTTGTCTGTCTGACAAGTTCTGCGTTGTACCCACCCGGTACGTAGCCCGCCTGCGTACCGTCGCCAGAGTGCCCGCGGGGCGTCGTCGAGGCGATGAAGGTCTCAAGGATGTCCGCCACAGCCATGGGCGCTTCCACATGCGGAAAGTGTCCGACACCTTCGAGCACCTCGAGGCGACTGCCCGGCACGGCATCATGCGCGGCGTAGGCATGCGCGACGGGGATGATCCGGTCGCTCTCTCCCCAGATCAGCACGGTCGGCAAATCCTGCGCGACATGCAGCTTGTTCAATGCGCTGACGGCCTGCCCCCGATAGTCGACGACCGAACGCAACGTCCGCAAGAACGCCCGGCGGGTCTGCGCGTCCGACAGCGATGAATACGCGTGCCACATCTGACCCGCCCGGGGCGACTGGATCCCGGCCGACGTCAGCCACGACCCAATCTTGTTGCCCAGGTTCAGCACCGGTTGCGGTGCAACGATCGGCAGCACGAGCTCGGCGCCCGGCGCGGACAGCATCCGCAGCAGCGGACTGAGGTCGGGGCCCAGGCCGCCGCTGCCGATCAGCGCCAATCGCTCGCAGTAGTCCCGGTGCTGGTGCGCGAACTGCATCGCGATACCGCCGCCGAGGGACTGGCCGATCACCGTTGCCCGGTCCACGCCGAGTTCGTCAAGGAGATCACGAAGGAAGACCGCAAAGGCTCCGAGGGAATAGTCTCCGCGCGGTTTGGAGGACATCCCGTGGCCGAGCAAGTCCGGCGCTATAACGCGGAATTTCTTGGACAGCCGGGGAACCAGCGCCTGCCAGGTGGCCGAACTCCCGGCCATCCCATGGATCAGGAGCAAGGTGGGCCCGTCGCCGGCATCGCGGTAAGCGATGCGGTCTCCGTGCAGTTCGAGGTACGTCAACTCGTTCATGTGATCCAGTCCCAGTCCGACTCGACTCGACATCGCGTTTTGGCGGCCTGCGTTTTGGTGGCCTGATTGCCGCCCATCACACACGATACTCAACTTACGCTTCCGTAGGTTACTGGTGGGTAATAATGTGGCTGGTCTCACGCTGCTGCTCGCCTTCGGCGGGGGCATCCGGCCCCGAAATACGACACCCCGCGAGCCGGTGACTCGCGGGGTGTCGGGTGTTGTCGGACCACCAGGTCCGGGTGTTACTTCACGTCGAACCGGTCGTTGTTGGCGACCTTGACCCACGCCTTGACGAAGTCCGTCACGAACTTGCCTTTGTTGTCGTCCTGCGCATAGACCTCGGCCAGCGCACGCAGCACCGAGTTCGAGCCGAATACAAGGTCATTCGCGGTCGCGGTCCACTTCAGCGCGCCCGAGGCCCGATCGTGGCCCTCGTAGACGTTCTCCGCGGTACCCGACGCCTTCCACTGCGTACTCAGATCGAGCAGGTTGACGAAGAAGTCGTTGGTCAAGACACCCGGCTTGTCGGTGAACACTCCATGCTTGGTGCCAGCGTGGTTGGCGCCGAGGGCACGCAGACCCCCGATGAGCACCGTCAGCTCCGGAGCCCGTCACACCCAGCAAGTACGCGCGCTCCACCAGCAGTTGTTCCAGGGGAGCCTTCTCACCGGCACGGGCGTAGTTGCGGAAGCCGTCGGCCCGCGGTTCGAGCACCGCGAACGACTCCACGTCGGTGCTCTCTTGCGAGGCGTCCGTACGCCCAGGCGTGAACGGAACCGTGACGGGGTGTCCGGCGTCTTTAGCCGCCTTCTCCACCGCCGCGGAGCCGGCCAGCACGATCACATCGGCCAGCGAGATCTTCTTGCCGCCAGAGGCCGAGGCGTTGAAGTCCTGCTGGATCTTCTCCAGCACCGGCAGCACCTTGCCCAGCTCGGCCGGCTCGTTGACCGCCCAACTCTTTTGCGGCTCAAGGCGAATCCGTGCCCCGTTCGCACCACCGCGCTTGTCGGTGCCGCGATAGCTCGCCGCCGCTGACCAGGCCACCTTGACCAGCTGAGCAACCGACAGACCGGAATCCAGCACCTTGGCCTTCAGTGCCGCCACATCCTGTGTCGTCGACCAGCGGATGGTCGACGGCCGGAACCGGGTCCTGCCACAGCTGCGGCTCGGCAACCCATGGCCCGAGGTAGCGGGACAGCGGGCCCAGGTCGCGGTGCAGCAGTTTGTACCACGCCTTGGCGAAGGCCTCGGACAGCTCGTCGGGGTGATCCAGCCAGCGCTGCGTGATCTTGCGGTAGATCGGGTCCTCCCGCAACGCCACGTCCGTGACCAGCAGCGTCGGGGTGCGACCCGGGCCGCCGAACGGATCGGGGATGGTGCCCGCACCGGCGCCGTCCTTTGTGGTGAACTGCCAGGCTCCGGCGGGGCTCTTGGTCAGCTCCCACTCGTAGCCGTACAGGTTCTGCAGGAAGCCGTTGCCCCACTTGGTCGGGGTCGAAGTCCAGACCACCTCGAGGCCGCTGGTGACGGTGTCCTTGCCCTTGCCGCTGCCGTAGGAGCTCTTCCAGCCCAGCGCCTGCTGTTCGATCGGGGCGCCTTCGGGCTCCGGACCGACCACCTTCGGCGTCGCCGGCGCCGTGGGTCTTGCCGAAGCTGTGACCACCGACGATCAGCGCGGCGGTCTCCTCGTCGTTCATCGCCATCCGGCCGAACGTCTCGCGGATGTCCTTGGCCGCGGCGACCGGATCCGGCTTGCCCTCGGGGCCTTCGGGATTCACGTAGATCAGGCCCATGGTCGTCGCGCCGTAGGGCTCCGCCAAGGTGCGCTCGCCCGAGTAGCGCTTGTTGGTGCCCAGCCATTCGTCTTCTTCACCGAACAGGATCTCTTCGGGCTCCCAGATGTCGGGGCGGCCAAAGCCGAAGCCGAACGTCTTGAACCCCATCGACTCCAACGCAACGTTGCCGACGAACACCAGCAGGTCCGCCCAGGAGATCTTGTTGCCGTACTTCTGCTTGATCGGCCACAACAGCCGACGGCCCTTGTCCAGGTTGGCGTTGTCCGGCCAGCTGTTGAGCGGGGCAAAGCGCTGGGCGCCCTGGCCGCCGCCGCCGCGGCCGTCGTGAATGCGGTAGGTGCCCGCGGCATGCCAGCTCAGCCGGATGAACAGGCCGCCGTAGTGGCCGTAGTCGGCGGGCCACCAGTCCTGCGAGGTGGTCAGCATCGAGATGATGTCCGCCTTGAGCGCCTCGACGTCGAGCTTGGCGAACTCCGTGGCGTAGTCGAAGTCCTCGCCGAGCGGGTTGGCCTGGGGTGACTGCGGGTGCAGCTTCGACACGTCGACCTGGTTGGGCCACCAGTCCCGGTTGGTCAGGGGAGCACCCGCCTTGGGCTCGGGCGCTTCGATTACCGGGTTTTCGCTGTTGCTCACAACATTCCTTTCGAGGTGGGTAAATCGGGCTGCGATCAGTGATCAGGAATCTGCAGTCGAACAGTCAGGGCACAGGCCCCAATAGACGACTTCGGCCTCGTCGAGGACGAAGCCGTCCAGAACGTTTGTCGTCGCCGGAGTCAAGCAGGGCGCGGCGCCGACCGCGCAGTCGACGTCGGCGATGACCCCGCACGTCCGGCAGACGACGTGGTGGTGGTTGTCGCCGACCCGGGATTCATAGCGAGCGACCAAGCCCGACGGCTGGATTCGGCGAACCAGACCGGCCGCGGTAAACGCGTTGAGCACGTCGTAAACGGCCTGGCGGGAGACGTCGGGCAAACCGCTCCGGACCGCCGAGAAGATCGTCTCGGTGTCGGCGTGCGGGTGGGCGTGCACGGCTTCCAGCACGGCGAGCCGGGGGCGGGTCACCCGCAGATCGGCCATCCGCAGCTGTTCTGCGTAATCCGCCGTTGGAGACACCAGGACAATATGACCCGCGTATCTGGAATCAGTCAAGACTTTGTCGAAGCTCAGCGCATAAATACTCGGCGAACTCTAGCGTCACACCTTGCGCAGACCCGCCACATCGTGTGCTGCCTGAAGCGGGCCCAGCGCAAGCGTGCGACCCGGGTCGGGATCGATTCACCGGCTGATCGCGAAACTGTAAGTGGCTACACATTTCTCGAGAAGCGGCGTCGGCAGTTGCAGTCTCGCGGAGCTAAGCCTTCTGGAAGACCAGCCAACGCAGCTCGATCGGGGATTCGTCGGGGCCGACGTCGAACAGGTCGAGGCCATTGGCCCAGCCGATGAACCAGTTCGTCGGCGGCCAAGCGCCTTGCGGCAGGTGGGCTTCCTCGAACTCGGCGGCGGAGTCGTCGGCGACGAGCTCAAGCGGCAGCTGGGCTATCGCGCTCGTCATCTCATCCCGGGTGAAGATCATGGTGTTGACCTGCTGCCCGAGCTCTAGGGCGGCGTTGTCAGGGCGGTAGTCCCGGCGCGGCAAGAACGCGTTGAACACCATGCGCCCACCCGGAGCCAGGCAATCGGCCGCGAGTTCGAGCACGCCGCGTAGCTCCTGGGTGGTGCGGAAGTCGGGCACCACTTCAGAGGCCACAATCAGCTGATAGTCGTCACGAACACCATCCATCGTGTCGAAGGCATCACTCTCGATGACGCTTACGTCAAGCGATTCCCGTTCGGCCTCAGATCGAATGATTTCGGCGAACTTCGGGGCCATCTCCACCGCGTCTACCGGGTGGCCGCGTCGGGCCAGCGCCAGCGCGTTGCGCCCTGTTCCCGCACCGATATCCAGCACGCGATAGGCCGTCGGATCGGTCGCTTCCGCGGCCAGTGCCCAGACGCGCGCGTCCGCCGCGGTGCCGAACAAGGGCCCCTCACGCGTGCCGACCCAGGTGTCGTAATCACCCGCGACCGTCAACCACTCGGAAGTAATGCGAAACGTCATCCCGATGCCGAAGGGGGAGTAGTACCCGATGACGATGTTCGAACGCTGGGATGCGGAGTAGGCGCGGGCCAGCTCGGTTTCTATCCACGTTCTGAGGCCGGCATGTTCTGCGGCCGTCTTCTGGGCACCCACGATCGCACAGACGTTTTCACACATCTTGACGTACTCGTCGATCATGGCCGGAACGGCCGGCACCGTGATCTTGCCTTCGACAACCGCGCGGCGAGACAGCCTGCGGGCCATCGCGTCGCGCAGCGTTGACGGATCGAACGGACCGGGGGGCGCATCCTTCACCAGACCCTTGTACATGACGGTGGCCTCTTCTGACCACCGCTCGCGCCGTACCGTCATGCGCTGACTAGCGGGTGGTGTATCCGCCGTTGGCCACGCCAAACAACTTCTTCACCGCTGCCGGGCTGGTCAAGTCGGCCTGAAAAAGTTGCGCGGTCGCACCGGCCGCCGAAACGGCCGAAGCGGTTTCCTCGGCCGCCGACCGGGTGGCCTCGCTGTTGTAGTGCACCGCGACCGCTCGCGCACCTTGCGCCGCGAGATCACGCGAAATCAACCCGCCCAAATTCTTTGCCCCACCGGCAATGAGAACGTTCTTCCCGGTGACGGTGTTATCAGCCATTCTTTCTTCCTCCCTGGGTTTCCGTCGGCAACCGTATCGAAAGCATTACTGGCGGGGCCAACCAGAAAAGCGCGGCCGCACTCATTGCCGAGAAAACTCGCGCGACCACCAGAAATGGTCTTCACTAGACGCGTGTCGAACTCCCCGATCAAAAACACGGCGCGCACTGCTTTGAACGCGTGCATCGCCGTCGCAAGTATCTGCCTCGTCGCAGCATGTTCCGCGTCGGAGACGGCGTCACCGCCGTCGTCGAAATCGTCGTCGGCCTCGTCCTCGGCCACCCCCAGCGGCGCCTTAGGCGATTTGTCAGTGTCGCCGACCCCGACCGCCTCGCCGGCCGCCGCGGTTCCCGGCGTCTATGGGGATCCGGCCGCGGTCGCCAAGAATTGGCGCGCCCAGTCGCTCGAAGACAACTGCGGGCTGATGTCCGTCGCCGACATCGTCGGCGAGACCACCGGACAGCAACCTACGGAGGAGCAGATACTCACGCTGGCAGAGCACACGCCCTCCGTGGTCAACGCCGGCACTCAGATATACGCCCCCCGCAACGACCCGAGTCACACCAACGGCAACGGCGGTGTCTCGATGGGTGACTTGGTGGCACTGCTCGATCACTACGGCATCAAGTCGACGATGAGCGACGACGACCACCCCGACCAGACCGGGATGCCCGCGGTTCAGGCGTACCTCGGCGCCGGCCGCAAGGTGATCGCCTACGTCAATTCCGCAGTCGTCTGGAACACCAGCGACCAGCGCACCACGGCCGATCACTTCCTGGTGGTTACCGGCGTAGACACCAATCAGGACATAGTCCACCTCAACGACCCCGGCGCCGACCACTCCGATGAGCAGGTGTCCACCGCAACCTTCACGACAGCCTGGAAACCCTCTGGCGATTCGATCATCTTCACCGCACCCCCCAGCTGAGCGCCGCGGCCTAATATTCCCTAATCGGTGTTTGCCGAAAGTTTGACGGCCCGTTACCGATGGGGAGGAACGGCATGGACTTCGCAGCAGTGCCGCCGGAGATTAACTCTGCCCGGATCTATTCCGGCCCCGGTGCGGGACCGATGGTGGCTGCTGCGGCCGCGTGGGCCGCGCTGGCCGCCGACCTGAATTCGACGGCGAGCTCATATCAGTCTGCGATCGCGGAATTGACCGCGGGACCCTGGCTGGGTCCGTCCTCGGCGTTGATGGCCGCCGCGGTTGCCCCGTTTGTGGCGTGGACGCGGAGCACCGCCGCGCAGGCCGAACAGGCCGCCGACCAGGCCAAAGCGGCGGCCGCCGCCTACGAGACGGCGTTTGCGGAAACGGTGCCACCGCCAGTGGTTTTGGCCAACCGCAGCCTGCTGGCGGCTCTGGTAGCGACGAACATATTTGGCCAGAACACCCCGGCGATCGCGACCACCGAAACGCAGTATGCCGAAATGTGGGCCCAAGACACCGGAGCCATGCTCGGCTACGCGAGTTCATCGGCGTCAGCCACGACGCTGACGCCTTTCACGCCACCGCCGCGGAACACCGAGCAGGGCGCGGGCCAATCGGCGGCCGTAACCCAAGCCACCGGCACCACTGCCGGCAATGCGCAGAACGTCGTCGCTTCGGCGCAACAAGCCTTCGCCGAGGTCCCCGCCGCGCTAAGCAGCCTCGCTTCGGCGGGGCCAACGGCTGCGGCCGTCAGCCCGCTGAACCTGTTAGACCTGGCTAGCGATCTAATCGCAATTTTTTTCGACTTACCCTCGAGCCTGAGCGGGCTCGCTATCGACGCGCCAACGTCGTTGACCTCTCTTCCGTTCGATGTGGTCGGTGCCCTGACAGGTTTCCACACCGACGACATCGTCAGCGGCTGGGCCGGAATCGAGCCGTGGCCGGGAGAAGCACCGGCACCCCCGACGCAATTTCCGGTGATCACAAACCTGGGCTCGCCGGTTTCGGCGGGCTTGGGGGAGGCGAACACGATCGGGAAGCTGTCGGTGCCGTCCGGTTGGTCAGAGGCGGCCCCGGCGATGCGCTCACTCGCTGTGCCGTTGCCAGCCACCAGCGTGAACACAGCTCCGGGAGCTACCACCGGCGGCGCCGGAACCCTGTGGGGGCAGATGGCCACGGCCGGTATGGCGGGGCGCGCGATGGCCGGGACCGGCGGCGCAGCGGCCCCGCGTCCCAGGGAACGGATCGGGGCAGCTATCGACACACCGGGCGAACCGTCGCAGCCGAGTGAATCGCCGCAGGTTCCGGTGGGCGGCCCGATCACCAGCATCGCCGCCGAGCTGCGCGAACTTGCCTCGCTGCGCGATTCCGGGATCCTTACCGAAGAAGAGTTCACCGAGCAGAAACGACGCCTGCTCGCGCACTGATCGGGCAAACAATCCCGCGCGTTATTGAACCGAAGGGTTGGGCGGCGCGTGTAACGGGTATGCCCGCGACGCATCCCACTTCAGGCATGCAACCCAGGGGGGGCCTGGGTCCCAGAAGGGTACCCAAAAGATGACACAGAAACTGAAGCCGCACTTCGACGATGTGCAGGCACATTACGATTTATCCGACGATTTTTTCAGGCTGTTTCTCGATCCCAGCCAGACCTACAGCTGCGCTTACTTTGAACGCGGCGACATGACGCTGGAGGAGGCCCAGACCGCCAAGATCGACTTGGCGCTGGGCAAGCTCGGCCTGCAGGCCGGCATGACGCTGCTGGACGTCGGCTGCGGCTGGGGCGCCACCATGCGCCGCGCGATCGAGAAGTACGACGTCAACGTCGTTGGCCTGACGCTGTCCAAGAACCAGGCCGCCCACGTGCAGAAAGAATTCGACAAATTGGACAGCCCGCGCGGCAAGCGGGTGTTGCTCAACGGCTGGGAACAGTTCGACGAACCGGTCGACCGGATTGTTTCCATCGGCGCTTTCGAGCACTTCGGCCACGATCGCTACGACGACTTCTTCAAGGTGGCTTACGGCGTGCTGCCCGCCGACGGCGTCATGCTGCTGCACACGATCACCGGGTTGACGGCCCCTCAGATGATCGAGCGCGGCATGCCGCTCACGTTCGAACTGGCCCGCTTCATCAAGTTCATGGTGACCGAGATCTTCCCCGGCGGCCGGCTGCCGACGATCGAGCAGGTGGAGGATCTTTCAGCGAAGGGCGGCTTCCGGCTGGCCCGCAACCAGTCACTGCAGCTGCACTACGCCCGGACCCTCGACCTGTGGGCCGAGGCTCTGGAGAAAAATCAAGACGAAGCCATCCAGATCCAGTCCGAAGAGGTCTACGAGCGTTACGTGAAATACCTCACCGGCTGCGCCAAGTCGTTTCGGATCGGCTACATCGACGTCAACCAGTTCACCCTGGAGAAGTCACCGCAATCCGCAGGATGACCCGCGGCTTGTTTCGCCCACCCGCCGCGATCTTCTCGATCAGCGTGACCAGGTAGTACTGCAGGCCGTACTTCTTCCGAATTTCGCCTTGCAGCCGTTTCACCGTCGCCGGATCCGTGATCACCTCAGCGGTGGCGTCCACTGGCACCACATCGTCGCGCACCTTTCCGGAACGGCTGCTGGGCGCCAGCAGAACGCGTGGATCGTTGCGCACCCGCTTGACTTTCCAGCTGTCCGCCGGTGTCCAGATGAACAGGTCGGCACCGTCGCGGCCGATCCACATCGGCGCCGGAACGCCCTCTCCGTTGCGCTTGAACGTGGTCAGCGAAACGAAACGCTGCTGGCTCAGTGTGGTCGTCGAATCGCTCGTCATCGTAATTACGATTTTACTGATGTTTTCGTCGCTGATGCGCTGCGTCGGACGTTGGAAATGTGTTCAGCTCATCGCAAGCATTTTCCCAGCTTTCACGATTAAGATGCCGTTCCCGCGTCGACGCCTCATACTTACGGGATTCTCGTCATTCAGGTCGCTAACAAGTAGGAAGGGCAATAAAAATGTCTTCACGCCGCTGGCTGGCCAGGCTGACTGTCCCCGTGATAGTTAGTGCTGCGCTTACAACTAGCACCGCGATTGCGCTTGCCGACAGCACCGACGACACTTTCCTCTCCAAAATGCACAGTCTGGGCTTTACGTGGCCGTCGGGGGATGACGCCGATATCGTCTCGATGGGCAAACAAATCTGCACCGACCGCAACGCCGGCAAAACCCCGGACGCGATTGCCACCGACATCCACTCCACACTGGGCCCGAAAGGCATCTCGTTCGCGGACGTCACATCCATGGTCAGTGCGGCGGAATCGACGTATTGCTCGAGCTAATCGGTGGCTTGCCACTGCAATGCCTCGGGATTGGCTATCCGAATGGGCGTCCCGTTCAGCCACGCCGCCACGGCTTCTGCGGAGTCTGAGTAGAACGCGGCCAGCATTTCGCGGGTGACGTATCCGAGGTGCGGCGACAACGTCACGTTCGGGAGCAGCCGCAACGGGTGATCGGGCGCTGGCGGCTCGATGTCAAAGACGTCGAGCCCGGCACCGGCGATACGGCCGTTCTTGAGCGCCGAGATCAGCGCGGCCTCGTCGACGATCGGGCCCCTCGATGTGTTGATCAGGTAGGCGTGTGGCTGCATCAGGGCCAGCTCGGGTTCAGCGACCAGACCTCGCGTGCGCTCCGAGAGCACCAGGTGGATCGACACCACGTCGGACTGTGCGAAGAGCGTCGCTTTGTCGACCCTGCGAGCGCCGACCGCCGCCGCGGCCTCCTCGGTGAGATTTTGGCTCCACGCAATGACTTGCATGCCAAATGCTTTCGCGTATTCGGTCATGCGTACACCGATCCGTCCCAGCCCCAGAAGTCCAAGTGTTTTGCCGGACAACGTCATGCCCGTAGTGGTCTGCCACGCACCCTCACGCATGCGCCGGTGCTCTTCGGCCAGATTGCGCACCGTCGCGATCATCAAGCCCCAGGCGAGTTCCGGAGTGGCATCGCGGACCGCGCTGTATCTCGGACTGGCGAAGTTCGAGTGGGCCACCAGGACGCCGCGCTCGCTGGCCGCTGCCATGTCCAGGTTTGGCAGGCTCTTGCCGACGATGGTGATCAGCTTCAGGTTCGGCAGCCGCTCGATGAGTGTGCGCGGAAACGCCATCCGCTCGCGTACGGTGCACACCACATCGAACGGCCTCAGTGCGTCCGACTGCTTCCGCCTCGGAGAGGTGCCGGTCGAAAACCGTTACCTCGGAACGGCTCTGAACCGGCGTCCAGTCTGCGAGGTCGAGTGCCCTCCCGGCGTAGTCGTCGAGTATCGCCACCCGGGGCATCCGGCTACATACCCTTTGGCGCGTCGCGAACGGCTTCTACCGCCGCCGCGTCGCCGTCGAACTCGACCCGGGCCGTTCGTCCCGAGGAGAACAGCAGTAGCTCCTCGGGTGCCCCGGTGACGGTGACGGCGGGACCGCGGCCGGCGGTCACCAACGTCTTGCCATCTGTGCTTCGCAACGCCACTCTGCCGGGCATCTTCGCCAGGGTCAGCCGGCCCATCAACGACAGACTCCGGCGCAGCGAGCCGGCCAGGGCGGATTCGAGCACACGTGGCTCCCAGTCCGGCTGCGCGCGACGGACGTCCTCATGGTGGATGAACATCTCAGCGACATTGGCCACCGGGTCGAGCAGCTTGAGTGGCGAGTAGAGCGGCGGACCGGACGCGACCTTGCGAAGCAATTCGTCCCAGTCGGTGCTCTGTGCGACGTCCTTTTGCACCTTTTCGGTGTGGCCGGCGAAGTAGGGGATGAGGATGCCCGGCGAGGCATCGGGGCGGTACTCCCGGATCATCAGATGGGCCGCCAAGTCGCGGACGTTCCACCCTTCGCACAGGGTGGGGGCCTCGGGCCCGACGACGCGCATGGTGTCGACCAGGGCTGCACGTTCGCGTTGAGCAATGGACACCTGACTTCCTTCCCCTCGAGGACGCCAGACCGCAACCGGCGCTGACCCGATCAGCGTAGCGATCGCGGGTACTGTCCCGAACTCAGCGACTCAGCAGGTCGTCCGGATTGAACCAGGCCGGAGCATGTCCGGCCTTCCCGCAGGCAATCAAGGCGTCGGTGAATGTCGTGAACAACGCAGCCAGCTCGCGGTCCACGCCGGACGCCGACGAACCGTTCGCGATGTCGGCGAAACGCTGGGCGAGCCGGTCGGCGTCGCGAACTACCTTTGTCAAAGGCGCCCGCACGCCAGGACTGGCAGCGTTGATCGCGGCGGACCCATCCGTCTGGCCCGGTGGCGCCCCGAGCGTCGCCAAGGTTCGAAGCTGGTTGCTGAGTAGTTTTGCGTTGACGACGGACTGTCGTTCTGTGTCGTTCAGATTTCGATAGCTCTGGTAGAAATCTGCACCTTTGTTCTGTAACCCGTTGGCACCCGTGCATATGTGGCAATCGGCCTCGGCCGAGCCGGGCTGGTTGTCTGGCGTTGAGGACGACATCTCGCTACGGGCGTCAAACGCAAGCTGCCTCAACCGCCGTCGGTCAACCAGCTCGCAATCGTGCACTACCGCAAGTTGTTGAGCCGCTCGGGTGAACAGATTGTTTGTCACAACCATTGTCGCGCTGCAGTCGTGCATCGGTGCACCTGCCACGACCTGTTGGACGGCCGCGGCTCCCACCGCGCCGCCTTGTTTTCGCTTGCACTGGACGGCTGTTCGGCGTGGCGTCCCTCGTCGCCACCAGATCGACGCCAAAATCGCCGGTGGTCTTGGTCGTTGCCACTTCATAACCGAGGCCCCTGAGGACCGCTGCGAAGTATTGCTCGAACTCGACACCGGTCATCGTGTCAATCTGACCGAATCCCGCTGCCCGCAACGCTTCCTCACGTTCTCGTTCCCGGGCGCGGTCACTCAGACGCCCGTACCACCAGCAGACGCTGACGACGAAGACAGCGGCGAATGCATACGCACCCAGTGGGTGATGGTTGATCACCGTCCAAAGGAAAACGATGCCCCACAGCGCAACCCAGATCAGGCCACGCCGCGCCACTCGGTCCAGCCGCATGACCCGCACTTTAGCGCGCGAAGTATGACAGCGGTCGCGGTTAGCTCAACCAGCGGTCGAAGCGTTATAAATGGATTGGATCGCGCGGTCGAGTGTCGCGTTGAATTCCGTGTCGGATTGCCCGGCCGATAACCCCTCGGTGAGCGCGCGGCTGAAGCTGGCGATCAACCCGGTGTTCTGCGCCAGCAACGCGTCGGCCTCGGCGCGTGAGTAACCACCGGACAGCGCCACGACGCGCATGACCCGGGGATGCTCGATGAGCGGCCGGTAAAAATTGGTGACCGTCGGCAGCGAAAGTTTGAGCATCACCTGCGTGCCGGCCGGGATGTCGTCGAGGTGCGCGGTGATGACATCACGCAGGATGGCCTCGGCCTGCGCTTTGTCGGGTATCGAAATGGTGACCTCGGGTTCCAGGATCGGGATCAACCCGTGCGAAAGCACCTGGTCCGCCAACTCGAACTGCTGGTCGACGATGGCTTTGATGCCACCGGGGCTCGCGGCACCGATAACGGAGCGCTCTTTGGTGCCGAAAATACCGTGCTGGACGGCGCGGGACAGAAGGTCGTCGAGACCTGGGATCGGTTTCATCAGCTGAACGCCGTCGGCGACTTCGGTCAGGCCCTTGTCGATTTTCAGGATCGGCACGACACCCTTGCGTTCCCACAGGAAGCGTGCCGACGGCTCACCATCGATTTCGCGGTCCATGGTCTGTTCGAACAGGATGGCGGCGAGTATCCGGTCGCCATTGAACGCCGGCGAGGTGATGATGCGTGCACGCATCTGGTGGATGAGATCGAACATCTGCTGCTCGGAGGAATACGCACTTTCCTCGATGCCGTATTGGAGCAGCGCCTTGGGCGTCGAGCCGCCACTTTGATCGAGCGCGGCGATAAAGCCCTTGCCCGACCTCATCTTGTCGGCCTGCTGTTGGTTCACCATTCCTGCCTCCGTCCGTCCGCGCAGTGAGGATATCTGGTTGGCGCAGCCCGGCGGCCCACTTAGGAAGCCGGACTACTGTGGCGGCCGTGACCGATCGGCAAGAGCGGGCGATGTCCTTCGGATCGATCGCCGAGAACTATAACGAGCTGCGACCACAGCCCCCACGGAGCGCGGTGGATTGGCTGGTCCCGCCCGGATGCGAGGTGGCCGTCGATGTCGGCGCGGGCACCGGACTGTTCACCCGCGCACTGCTGGGCAGAGCGCATCAGGTGATCGCCGTCGAACCCGATGCCCGGATGCGGGGGGTGCTGGCGGCGCGTTCCCCGGGGGTCCGCGTGGTCGAGGGCCAAGGCGAATCGATCCCCCTACCGGACGCCGCCGCGGATGCGGTGTTTGTCTCGTCGGCGTGGCATTGGATGGATCCCGAACTGGCAGTTCCGGAGATCGGGCGCGTGCTGCGCGACGGCGGTCGGTTCGGGCTGATCTGGACGAGCCGAGATCGCGACGTGGACTGGGTGGGCGAGCTCGACGTGCTGGGCGGCCGAGACACGTCGCAACCAGCATCGGGCGGACCGATTCCGCCGGCGCCTGGACTTCGCGCTGCCCGACCCGCAGATCTTCCACAACATCGCCCGCGAGAAATTCGAGTTCTCGCGCGCGATGACGGTGGACGACGTCGTTGCGATGCTGGGCACCTACAGCAGGGCCATCATCGCGTCTCCGGTCGACCGGGCCCGCGCGCTGGCCGATGCGCGGGCGGTATTGGACGCGCGGTTCCCCGGCGCCGACACAATTGACATCCCGATGCGGGCATGGTGCTGGCGCGCCGACCGCATTGCCCGCCGCGACGGTTAGCGCCGCCGTCACCGATCAGCCAACGCTGAGGCGAGCGGTGTCTTCCAGCAGATCTGCGGCGGTAGCGATACTTTCGGCGGGTTTAGTCATCTTGCTCGCGACCTCACGGGCCCGTGTCGCATATTCCGGAGCAAGGATGCACCGCAGGTCCGCGACCAGTGAATCGAGTGTGCTGGCGTGGAATTGCCGCCCGGCACCCGTTTTCAATCGCGTCAGCGCATCTGCCCACATCGGCTGGTCGAGCCAGAACCACAGAATCAATGTCGGGATTCCCGCCCGCATGCCCGCGGCCGTAGTGCCAGCGCCGCCGTGGTGAACGACCGCGCGGCACGCGGGGAAAACGGCAGCGTAGTCGAGCGCTCCCACAATCTTGACGTGGTCGAAATGCGGCACTTGGGTGAAATCGTTTGAGCCGCTATAGATCAACGCCCGCTCGCCCAACTGCGCGCAGGCCGCGCTGATCACGGCCACCGTCTCGACGGGAGAGTCAATTGGCCAGCTACCGAAACCGAAGTAGATCGGCGGCGTTCCCGCGGCAATCCACAACAGCGCCTCTTCGTCGGCGTCAGCCGGCAACTCCAGCGTCAATGCGCCTACAAAGGGACTCGGCGGGCCATCTTGGTCGATCCACTCCGCTGCGGGCCCGGGCAGACTGATCTCGTCGTAGGCCTGGATCTCCAGCACCGCTGAGGGACCGGATGCCTCTGGCAAGCCCAACATGCTGCGTTGATATTCGTCGGTCTGCTGCGCGATTCCTACATCGATGCCTCCCGCCGGCCAAACCTTGGCCGGGAAGTAGTGCAGCACAACCGATGGAATCCGGTAGTAGTCCGCAACAGCGGCGGCCACGCCTCGCTCGATGAAACCCGTCACTATCAGGTCAGCCCCCTCCGCCAGGGACATCAGCGTTGTACTTTTCGCAGTCTTGATTTGGTTGATGTCCTCGGTAATTCGGCTCACCATTTCGAATGGATTCGTGAATGGCATCCCGGCTACCGGGTGAATGACGTTCGTGGCCTCGCGCGAATCCGGCCCATAGGCAGTCGGGACCAGCCCCAGCGACTCGACGAAATCGATCATATTGGGCGGGACCGCCATCCGTACCTCGTGACCTCGGCGCAGCAACTCCCGACCGACAACGATGAAGGGCTCGGCCTCGCCGCGGCTGCCGTAACCGATGATCACAATTTTCATTCGCCCAACCCACCCGGGCGCCCTGGCCGGGCAGCTGCCTCCACGAGATCGGTTGCACTGGAAACACTTTGGGTGGCACTCGTCATCTGCGCGGCCACCTCGCGGGCACGCTCAACCCGCTCCGGTGCGAGGGTGGAGCGCAGATCGGCCACCAGCGAATCCAGGGTGCTGTCGAAAAAAGACCGCCCTGAGCCGATTTCCAGTCGTGTCACACCATCTGCCCACATCGGCTGATCGAGCCAGAACCACAGGATCAATGACGGGATTCCGGCCCGCATGCCTGCGGCCGTCGCGCCGGCGCCCCCGTGGTGGACCGCGGCGCGGCAGGCCGGCAGGATGGCCGCGTGGTTGACCTCGGCCGCCACCTTCACATGGTCGGAGCGCGGGACATCGGTGAAATCATTCGGGCCGCTGCAAATCAACGCCCGCTCGCCCAACTTCGCACAGGCCGCGCTGATCACCGCCACGGTCTCGGCGGGAGAATTGATCGGCGTGCTTCCGAAGCCGAAGTAGACAGGCGGCGTTCCCTCAGCGATCCACGACAACACCTCGTCGTCGGCATTGGTCGGTAACTCGAGCGTCAGCGCGCCGACGAACGAAGCGGGAACCCCGTTCGATTCCACCCATTCTGCGGCCGGACCGGGCAAACAAAGCTCGTCGTACGCCTGGATTTCCAGGGCCGTCCAACGGCGGGTGGCGTCCGGCAAACCTAGCGCACCGCGTTGCGCGTCATCCGTATCCTTGGTGACGCTCAGAGCCAGCTCCCCTTCAGTCCAGAGACGGGATGGGAAGGGGTGCAAAGCAACCAGCGGGATACCGTAATACTCGGCAACGTTGGCCGCCACCCCCTGCTCATTGAAGCCAACCACCAACAGGTCGGCCCCACTCGCCAACTCCGTCAGCGTCGCGCTCTTCTCCGCCTTGACCTTGTTCAGGTGCTCGACAACTTCGGTTAACAAGCCGGCCGGATTTTGAATCTTCGCCTGCATATCAACGATGACATCCGTGGCCGAGTTCATCTGCTCACGCGTGTCCGGGCCATAGGCGACCGCTGAAAGCCCGGCCGACTCAACGAAGCCAAGCATGTTGGGTGGGGCCGCCATGCTCACGTCATGACCGCGGCGGACGAGCTCCCGGCCGACGACGGCGCAGGGCTCGAGATCGCCGCGACTTCCGTACCCGACCACTACAACTTTCATCAGCCAATCCCATTCGCAAAACTGTTGCCCCGCAAGCGGACCGCCTCTTCCAGGAGATCAGCGCAGCGCGCAACGCTCTCGGCGGGCCGGGTCATCCGAGCCGCGACTTCGCGGGCCCGAGTGACATATTCGGGGGCGAGGATAAGGCGCAGGTCCGCGACCAGCGAGTCCAGGGTGCTGGCCGAAAAGGCGCGCCCAAAGCCGACTTTCAGCTCGGTAACGGCGGCCCCCCAGATTGGCTGGTCGTCGACCTGGTGCCAGAGGATCAATGTCGGGGCGGCCGCGCGCATACCCGCGGCGGTGGTGCCGCAGCCGCCGTGGTGGACAACCGCGCGGCAGGCGGGAAAGACGGCCGAGTGGTTCACCGCGCGAGCCACCAAGACATTGTCGAAACGCGGGACCTGGCTGAAGTCATTCGGGCCGCTGCATATCAACGCCCGCTCGCCCAGTTGCGCGCAGGCCGCGCTGATCACCGCCACCGTCTCCGCGGGAGAGGGGATCGGCATGCTGCCAAAGCCGAAGTAGACGGGCGGCGACCCCGCGGCGATCCACGACGAGACCTCGTCGTCGGCATCGCCCGGCAATTCCAGCGTCAGCGCGCCGACGAACGGCCTGCAACGTCGCACCCCGGCGTGCTGCGACCACTCGGCCGCCAGCCCGGGAAAACACATCTCGTCGTAGGCCTGGATCTCCAACGTGGGTTGCGGTCGACGGTCCGGTGCCCTCCGGCAGGCCCAGCGCTTGACGTTGGGCCTCTTGAGCCTCCTGCGCGGCGTGCCCGAGCAAGCCACCCAGGGGCGAATCGCCTTCCGGGAAGTATTGCAGCGTGGCCAACGGAATGCCGTAGTACTCGGCGACGTTGGCGGCCAGCCCGTGCTCGACTTTGCCCGTCACAACCAGGTCCGCACCGTCTGCCAACTCCGTCAACGCGGTGCCCCACTCCGCCCAGGCCCGGGTGACATGCCCCACGACTTCGGCCACCAGATCGGTTGGATTCTGGATCGCGTTATTAGGGGCGAAGTTCTCATCGCCCGGCTGCGGCGGCGCCGACCCGAAGGCGACGGCGGTGAGGCCCGCCGACTCCACGAAGCCAAACATGTTGGGTGGGACCGCCATGCACACCTCGTGACCCCGGCGCAGCAGCTCTCGACCCATGGCAGCCAACGGCTCGACATCGCCGCGGCTGCCGTAGCCCGCCAGCGCAACTTTCATTGTCGCGAACCTAACTCGGGTGAGCGCGGCTCAACGCCATTTGATGCCGCACCCGATCGACGGCCGCTGGTCGCTGTTGACCGGTCGCCCCGCGAGTACGGCATCAACCGCCGCGCGGACATCAGCAGCCGTTACCGGCCGATCGTTCTTCGGTCGGGAATCGTCGAGCTGGCCGCGGTAGACGAGTCGACGTTGACCGTCGAAGACGAACGTGTCGGGTGTGCAGGCCGCGGAGTAGGCGCGGGCAACGTCCTGGGTCTCGTCGTAGAGGTAGGGAAACGTCCAGCCGTGGCCCCTGGCCTCGACGACCATCTCGTCGGGTCCGTCCTGCGGGTAGGTGACGACGTCGTTGCTCGAGATGGCGACCATCGCGACGCCCTGTTCGGCCAGGTCCCGGCCGAGCGCGGCGAGCCCGGCGGCGACGTGTTTGACATAGGGGCAGTGGTTACAGATAAACGCGACGACAAGCGCTGGGCCTGCCAGCTCGTCGAGGCTGACGGTGCCGCCGGTGGCCGGTTCGGGCAGCGTGAACGGCGGGGCAGGGGTGCCCAGGGCGAGCATGGTGGACTCTATGGCCATACCGGCCAGACTAACGTCACAGCCGCCGTGCCGAGCGCCGAGTGCTTTGGTTCTAGTGGAACTTCGAGCCCAATGTCGGGCCCAACCCCGCGAGCAAATTGATCGTGACCCCGAGGACAACCGCGCCGAGTAGGTAAGACAGCATCGCGTGGCGCAGCACCGTCGCCCTGATCGACCTCAATCTGATCTCGGGGTCTGACACCTGGAAGGTCATACCGACGGTGTACGACAAATAGGCAAAGTCCTGAAAACAGGGCGGATCCGGGTCGTGGAAGTTGATGCCGCCCGGTTCGTCCGAATAGTAGAGCCGCGCGTAATGCACCGTGAACAGCGTGTGCACCGCGAACCAGGAAGCGCCGACGATCAGGATGCCCAGAATGGCGGACTGCAACGTTTCGCGGTCGGAACCCGACCCGGCGATCACCACATAGCCCACCCCGCCCAGGCTCGCGACGCTTGCCGACACGATCACCACATCGGCGACCCAACGGGTGGGGTCCTCCCGGGTCGCGTACCTGCATGTTTGCTCGGCGTCCATTCCGCCCAGGATTATCCGGGTCCACACCACATACACGCTGGCGGCGACGACCCAGCCGGCCAGCGCGTACCGCCAGCCGACCGTGTTACCAGCGACCAGAGCGACGGCGATCCCCAGCAGTGTCGCCACCAGAATTCGAGCCGCAACAGTGTCCCGAAACAACTCCGCTAGCGGTTTCACAGTCTCGACCTAAGCACGTGCCCGCGTCGTGTGCAGCCACTAAGCGTTAGGCCCCGGGCCGCCCAGCCTGTTGACGGCGAATGTCGCGGCCTGATTTGTCATCCCGTCTTCGATGTACGAAACGTGCGCGATGATGTTGCCGCCACCGGAGCAGATTGGGTCGTCAGGAGCACACAAGCTCAGGACTTTGCCGCTGTAGAGCGGATTGATTGTCGGCAGCGGTTGGCCGCCGTACAACGTGCTGGAGAACCCACTGGTCGGCTCACCGAAAAAGGCGACCGCGGCGACATGGTTGGCCACCGGGGGAGGCATGGCGTTGGTGGCCAGGTCGATCACGGTCGCGCCTTGGGAATACCCACCGAGCACAATCTTCGTTTTCGGGCAGCTGGCGACAGTGCTCTGGACGTGGGCCGCCGCATCGGCGGAACCGGCTGATGAGCTGCCGTGGTAATCGTCGTTCGCTGGGTAGTTCACCGCGTAGACGTCGACGGACCGCCCGCCAAGCTGCGAGGTCAGCGAGTCGACGAAAGCCTGGCCGATATTGCCGAGACCAGGCTCTTGGTGGGTGCCGCGGGCGAAGACCACCGCGACGTCAGAGCACGGGTCGGCGGAAGCCGCGGGAAGGGCGAGGGGCGCGCTGAACAGCGCCCACATCGCCACAGCGAAGACGCCAACGGTGCGGACCATGCTGCGTGGACTCATCCCCAAATGCTGACACACCGCCGGCGACGGCGCCGCCGGGGCACCCATGGCAGCGCGTTGATCTCATGAGATCGGCCAGTAAGTTGCAAACGGAGCCGCCGCGAAGGGGGTCACGTTAAGCTGTGCCCACAAAATCGGTGATTGACCCAGAGGGGGCGGTGTGTCATTTCTGGTCGTGGCTCCCGAATGGGTGGAGTCGGCCACAGCGGATTTAGCGAGCATCCGTTCGGCACTGAATACCGCGCATCTCGCGGCTGCCGCTCCGACCACCGGAATTGCGGCTGCCGGCGCTGACGAGGTTTCGGCGGCGGTGGCGTCCCTATTCGGCGGCTTCGGTCAGGAATTTCAGGCGGCCAGCGCGCAGGCCAGCAGGTTTCATGCCCAGTTTGTGCGGGCACTGAACAGCGCGGGCGGCTCGTATCTGGCCGCCGAGGCGGCGAACGCGTCGCCATTGCAGGCCATCGAGCAGAGCCTGTTGGGTGCCGTCAATGCACCTGCCGCGGCGGCCAGCGGGCCTTTACAGACCATCGAGCAGTTCGTAATCGGCGTCATCAATACGCCCACCGAGATCCTGTTCGGGCGGCAGCTGATCAGCACTGGGACGGTGCCCCTCGCCGGCAAGGTCAGCAACGGGATGGCAACGAGTCCGATCTCGATGTACGCGGGCACCGAGGCGCGAGTGAACGCCTCCGTTGGCAGCGGAACCCCGGTGCGCCTGCTGGTCGATACCGGATCCACCGGACTCGTTGTCCCATACCAAGACGTCGGCGGACTATTCGGAGTACTTCAGCTCGGCCTACCCCTCAATTTTGGCCTTGGCGCGTACAGCGGGGGAATTGACTACCTTTACGCCACGTATAACGCGCCGGTGAACTTCGGGGGCGGACTCGTGACTCACGCCACCCCCGTTAACGTGGAGTTTTTTGCATTCCCAACGTCCATCACGTCCGCGATAAACAACGGCTTCACGTTCCAGTCGTATTTTGCGGCCGACGGTGTACAGGGCGTTTTGGGCGTTGGGCCAAACGCGGGCGGCCCGGGCACCAGCATTCCGACCCAGGCGCTGGCGGCGCCGTACAACGGCGGCCTGCTCATCAACGAAACGCCGACCACGGGTTCGCCTTATATCCAGTTCTCCAACACCAACCCGCTAGCCCCCATAGCCACGCTCCCGCAGGGGCTTAACGGGTCGCCGATCACCAACGTGAACGTAATTGTCTCCCAGGGCGCCAATACGACTACCTACAATGGCATTCAGGCGATGTTTGATTCCGGTGGTGTCGACGGAACCATCCCGTTCAACGCCCCAACGGGATCCACCGTTAGTGTTTACAGCCCCGACGATACGACGCTGCTGTACAAATACACGGTTGGCGTGGACTATTCCCCAATCTCGGCAGCGGGACTGATGAATACCGGGGCTGCGCCGTTCCTACAGAACCCGATCTACATCAGCTACGCCGGTAACGGGACGACGTTCCTCGATCAGGAGTGACCCCGCGGGCAGCTGAGCGCCCTCGCTCCCTGGCAAGCGGATCGAACATGGAGAGGTCCTGCGTCGTGTCGAACACGGCGCGCGAGTCGTCGTCACGCGCGATGGCACGGCGGTGGCACCGACCGCACTTATTCGCCGTCGCACACATCTTCCTAGGGTTGATCCGGACGCGTTGCGTCGCGATATTGACTGCCTGATCGATCCGTCGCTGTAACCATCGCTGTTCCATGGCGGAGAATGCTGGATACCTCCACGGTGATCAGGCTCGGTGAAAGCCGGATGGTTTCCAAGGGATCCCGCGGTTGGATCTACACCCGGTCGCCCACTAGCTTTTCTTTTCGCGCCACCCACGCTCGAACGGCAACCGCCACGCGTTCGGCGCGATCAGTTGATGAATGGCGTTAGGGCCCCAGGTGCCGGCTGGGTAGTTCTTGACCGGCGGCGGGTCGTCCAGGAGTTGCTCCGAACGCTCCCACAACGATTCGATGCCCTCGGCGGTGGTGAACAACGTGTGATCGCCACGCATCGCATCGAGGATGAGCCGTTCATAGGCCTCCAGCGCATCCGCGACGCTGTCGATCTCCTGCGAGGAGAACTGCATCGAGAGCTTGTCGAGCTTCATGCCCGGACCTGGCCGCTTGCCGTAGAAGGACAGTGAAACCTTCGATCTGTCAGCGAGGTCGAACGTGAGGTGATCGGGACCTTGTGCCCCAACCCCCGACCCCGCCGGGAACATCGTTCGGGGAGCCTCTTTGAAGGCGATCGAGATGATGCGGATTCCCTCGGCCATCTGCTTGCCGGTGCGAAGGTAGATCGGCACGCCGGCCCAACGCCAATTGTCTATGCCGACCTTGAGGGCGATGAATGTCTCGGTGTCGGAATCTTTGGCCACTCCCGGCGTTCCGCGATACCCGCTGTACTGGCCACGCACCACATCCGAGCACTTGATCGGCAGCATCGACCGGAACACTTTGTTCTTTTCTTCGCTGATGGCCCTCGGTTCGAGCGCGGTCGGCGGCTCCATCACCACGAACGCCATCACCTGGAAGAGGTGCGTCACCACCATGTCTTTGTAGGCGCCGGTGCTTTCGTAGAAGTTCGCCCGCTGATCCAGGCCGAGGGTTTCGGGAATGTCGATCTGGATGTGGTCGATGAAGTTGCGGTTCCAGATCGGCTCGAACAGACCGTTGGCGAAGCGGAATGCCAGGATGTTTTGGGCCGCCTCCTTGCCCAGGAAGTGGTCGATCCGGAAAACCTGGGCTTCCTCAAATGTTTCGTGCACATAGTCGTTGAGCGCTATCGCGCTGGCCAAGTCGGTGCCGAACGGCTTCTCCATGATGATCCGTGAGCGCTCGACGAGACCAGCGTCGCGCAGCATGGTGATGACGTCGCGAGCGGCTTTCGGGGGGACCGACAGGTAGTGCAGCCGTCGCACGTCCGGTCCCAGGCCGATTTCGGCTTCGGCCACCGCGGAGGCAAGCACTGCCGGTCCGGCGCCCTGCGGGACGTACCTGAGAACCTTTGCGAAGCTGTCCCACTGCTCGGGCGTGAGCTTGTGGACACCGAAGGAATCGATTGCGCTGCTTGGCGAGTTCCCGGAACTCGTCATCGGTGAAGTCTTCCAACGACGTCGCAATGATTTGGATATCGGGCGCAAGCGCGGACTGGACCAAATATGCCAGGCCGGGGATCAGCTTGCGCTTCGCCAGATCGCCCGTTGCGCCGAACAGGACGATGACGTGGGGATTGACCAACTCGTGGTCGTAATGACGCGGGCGCGCGTCTGCCGCCGGATACGAGATCGTCTGCGCTTTCTTGGTGGTGGCCACGCCCGAGATCCTTCCACCGCCGCGCCCCGTCCGCAGCACAAAGTTGCCCTCGATGTTGGGGCGGCCATCGGCGGATGGCCAACTAACGGGCATCCGAAGGTCGCAAAACCATGGCGGAGCCGCCAGCACGTCACCGGCAATTCACCTGCAATATGCCCGCGCTGGGGTTCGGGAGCGCTGCTACCGTGGCACCGTGATCCGCAACGTGGTGCTCGTGAAGCTGAAGCCGGGCCAGGACCCCGCCGAGGTTGCCGACATCCAGGACGATTTCCGCCGGCTCAACTGTCCCGGCACGCTCAACTATACTGTCGGCAGCGATCTTGGTCTGCGCGAGGGGAATTGGAGCTTCGCGATCGTCGCGGACTTCGCCAATACCGACGCCTACCGCGCCTACGATCGCGACTCCGCCCACAACCGCGCCCGTGCCAGGCTGGCGCCCCTAGCCGAACAGATCGCCCGCGCGCAGTTCGACGTTCCGAGGGATCCGTTCTTATGAACGACTCCGTGACACCGGCGCCACGCCCGCGTCGATCTGCCCTCTATTTGCCCGGCAACAAGGCCAGGGCGCTGGAGAAGGCCAAAACCCTAACGGCGGACATGTTGATTTTCGATCTCGAGGATGCCGTCGGCCCCGACGCCAAAGCCGAATCAAGGGCGAACGTGTGCGAGGCCATCTCGTCCGGGGGCTATCACCCGCGTGAGATCGTGGTGCGCGTCAACGGCATGGGCACCGACTGGCACAACGACGATCTTGCTGCCGTGGCGGGCTCGACCGCCGACGGAGTGCTGGTACCGAAGGTCGAGAGTGCCGAACAGGTTCAATCGCTGGCCACCGTGCTCGACACGCTCGACGCGCCGCCGTGTTTGCTGCTGTGGGTAATGATCGAGACGCCCAGAGCCATTTTGAGAGTTGAGGAGATCGCCTCGGCCAGTGATCGTTTGGCTGGGCTAGTGGTCGGCACAAACGATCTTGTCAACGACCTGCACGGCCTGCATGTACCCGGACGCGCGCCAGTGCTGCCCGCGTTGGCACTGGCCATGTTGGGTGCGCGGGCGGCCGGAAAGGCCATCTTGGATGGCGTGTTCAACAACATCACTGACGAAGCCGGCTTCCGCGCCGAGGCTCGACAGGGCCGCGAGATGGGTTTCGACGGCAAGACCCTGATCCATCCGTCCCAACTCGCCCCCGCCAACGACGTGTTCGGCCCGTCGGACAAGGAGCTAACCGACGCCAGCAAGATCGTCGCGGCTTACGAGCAGGCTCAAGCAACCGGGGAGAGCGTCATAACGGTCGACGGTCGGATGATCGAAAGCCTGCACGTGCGCGATGCCCAGCGGATCCTTGCCCTTGCGGAGCTCATCTCCGAAATGGAATCCGTGTCGTAGCGACCCAAAGCCGTTGTGCGAGTGTCCGGCCCCGGAGCAATCGATGATTTGACCAGTGCGGGAGTGGGTGTTACTCCGACAACCAGTCGGACGAAGGGACGCCGGTCATGCCGATAGAGAGCGGACGTACACGTTGCCCCCGGTGCATGGCATGGACCGACTACCGATTCGTAGACCGCGGTGACAAAACGCTCGAATACGAGGTTCGTTGCGAATCCTGCGGCAATGTCCATTCAGAAATCACCGCGATTTCGACTATCGCCACGACGGCTGCCTAGCGCGATCGAGGCAGCAGTCGTGGCTTTGCCATTGCAGATGCTCGCCGCCCGAAGAACTGATGTACTGAGAATCTGCAGCGCGCGGAGGCGCGATGATTCGACAGGAGTTGCAACATGGCCGAACCTAAGCAAAAGCCCGACCTTCTCCCTTGGGCGCGGTTCCATGAAGAGATGCTGACGGCACGCGAAGTCCGCCGCAAGGCGGCGATCGAAGCGGTGCGCCGATTCGTTGATCAAAACCCGATTATCAGCCGACACCCGCGCCGCAAGGCCATGATCGAGGCCCGGCTACAGCTCCGCGAGGACCTGGTTTCCGCGCGATTTCAATTCCGTCGCGCGGTGGTGCGCAACATAAATCAGTTGGTAGCCAGTCCGTAACTTCGCCCTGGCAGCCCCTGATTTGCGTGTTGGTTTGCCGTTGTTCACGCTGAGTTTGGCTGTACCCGGGATCTTCCCGATTCGCCATTGATCTGAAAGCGCGTCCTTGGTAGCGCGTTTCGTGGCGAGGTAATATCGGACTCCCAATACAGGTCGGTATGCAGGCAAAGGAGATGAACAATGGCCGCACACAAGCGTTATGGCCGATTTATGGGCACAGCGCTATTAGGTGGCCCACTTCTGGTCGCCGGAATTGCCTGGGCCAGCCCAGCGCAGGCAGACGAGGCCAGCTATCTCAAGGATCTGCACAACTCGGGTATCCAAGACTTCAAGGGCGGCGACCCGGCGCTCCTGCAGGTGGGTTACAAGCTCTGCCAACAAATGTCTTACGGCGCCCCTCCCGAGCAGCTGGTGGGCCTCGCGCTGCAGCGCTCGGACGGCGAAGAGGGGCCCAATGGGCTCACCCCGGCCCAGGCCAACAACCTGATTGCCTACACCGCACAGGATTTATGCCCGCCAACGCATTAGCCGCCAGCTCAATCTTTCGACGCTAGATATGTTCCGTGGCCTTCGATCACCAGACTCTCGTCGGTGAACCGGAGCACTTCGCTGACTAGGCCACCCGCCTGGTTGCGGTAGTTGATGACGATGGTGTCGATGCCCCGGTAGACGCCCTCGACGGTGAACTCAAGCTCGGGAATGCGCGTGAGTGCGGCGCTCCAGTACGCGCGAAGCGCGGCCTTACCGCGAACCACGCCGTTGGTCGCCGGGAGCAACTCGAGCGCAACCGGGGACGTGAACACAACCTGGTCGTCGAAGTGGACAAGCACAGCTTCCACATCGTGGTCGTTCCATGCCTTGACCCAGTCGTGACTGAATTTGATTGCGTCGAGGTGCACGACGGCCATGGTAAGTAGCCGATGTGGCCACCGTCCACGAATTTTCCGCGGTGCTCCCCACACTCAGCTCGACGCGCTGAGGACCTTGATCGCGAAGATGAGCGAGTCGCCGGGCCGGATTCCGGCGCTGGGCTGACCCTGGGGATAGCCGTCGGCGGCGGTCATTGCGACGGCGACCGTGGACCCGACCGTTTGTCCCGCGATGGCCTTCTGGAAGCCGGCCACGACCCCGGTAAGCGGGAAATCGACCGCCTCGCCCCGTTGGTAGCTGCTGTCGAACACGGACCCGTCACGTCCATTGACGCCCATGTAGCAGACGGAAACCTTCGCGATGCTGGAGACCACCGGTCCATTTCCGGCGTGCAGCGTATGCACCTGGGTCTGGGTGACGCTGAACGGTGTCGTCACGCTCACGAGCGGGGCCGTCGTATCCGTGGATCCAGTGACCGCGACGCTGCCCGTGGTCCCGGCCAGCGTCCACTCGGGCGTTCCACCGCTCTGCGGTGCCGCGGTTGGGCACGAGCCGGCCGCCGTTGCTGTGCCCGATACAGCGAGCGTCGGAACGATTGCCGCGACACAGATCGCAAAAACGACGGAGGAACACACCCGGGAGAACTTCACGGCCGTCACGCTACAGCCACTTGTTGCGCGGTTTGACTGGCAGCCCTGCCCTGGGCGTCAAATTGCCCGATGGCCCGGGGGAGTCGCGTCCTCGTCGGGGCGCACCCGTCGGACGCGGTCTCGCAGATCCGGGCGATTCAACAGCGCGTCCACGAGCGGGACTGGTCCACCGATACAGGTCCAGTCGTCGTCCCACAGCGTTGAGACCAACCAGGACCGATCCACGGGAAACATCAGGTCGGGTAGAACGTCCCGCCGCCTTAGGGTACTGCCGATCCCGCGCCAGCTGGCGGCCTCCTCGGGCCCGGCCTGCACCAGCACGTACGGCCAGTTCGCGTACAAGGTAACCGGAGGCGCCTCGGGAAAGACGATGTCGCTCCCACCTCGTTCGAGATATCCGAGCCACCATTGCTGTTGCGGCGACTGGCTTTTGAGGACCGCGACGACAGCCTCATCGTGCCGCAGCTGCTCTGCATGGTCTTCGGGCAGCAAAACGGTTGCATAGTCGTCGAAGACCGGCGGGATCCCTGAGGTGATCGTCAAACCGACCGTGGTCCCCGTGTTGATCCACGCGACATCCGACGCTGTGCCGATCCGCCAGCTGCGACCGTCCCGAATGACCTTCACGGCTACAGCATGAACCTTGACCTATCTGGCTCGACCCGATTCGATGGGCACACACCATTAGGAGGCGCGTAATGAGCACATTCGTTCGCGATCTTGTCGCCGTCGTCCTGATGGTGTTGGCCTCAATGGGAGCCGTGACGATCGCGACACCGGCGGTGAGCTCGGCCGATTGCGCGGGCGGCGAGTGGTGGGACCCGACGGGCAAGGTCTGCCGGCCGCTCAATGTCGGCCCCCAGCCGCTGGCGTGTCAGCCGGGCCAGTGGTGGGACCCGACGGCTAACGTGTGCCGGGCGCTCGGTGTCGGGCCGCAACCGTTGGCATGCGACAACGGCTGGTGGTGGGATCCGGCCGCCAACGTGTGCCGTCCGCCACTGGTGCCTCCGGCTGGCTGATCCTGCTCGCCATTCGTTGAGCCAACGGGCACCTAGCCCGGCCAGCGCCGGAATAGCTCCTCGGACGCCCACGCCGGCCACGTCGGCGCGCCGGTGATCGTGCCCGCAGTCAGTTGCGCGACAATTCGGGGCCCGCCGAGGCGTGAATTGTCGTAGATCGTTGCGGTGTCGGCGATGTCGATCGCATCAGCCACGAATCGCCATAATCGGCGGTGCCGTTCGCGGATCTTGACCTCGGGAACGTCGTGGCCGCCGTGGAGGACCCGCCGCTGCACGCGTTCGACGGCCAGGTTCTCGGGGATCAACATCACGTGCAGAGCGATGACGTAGCCCGCCTCGTGGGCAGAGCGGAGCAGGTCCAGCTTCGACGGATGGGAGAAGACGGTCTCGGCGACGAACGATAGGCCAGCCTCGATCAGCTTGGCGCGGGTATCCGCTGCGACGCGCGCTGCATCGTAGGCATGCGCGGTTGGATCATCGGGCCAACGCTGCCTTGCGATCTCGTCGGCGTTGACAATTACGCTGCGCGGCAAGAGCGGCGCCAGCGTGAACGCGATGAATGTCGACTTACCAGCACCGTTCGGGCCGACGACGAGGTCGAGCCGCTTCATCGGCGCCCCGCGACGTCATCACTCATCCATCGATGTCGACCACCGAGGTCGTGCCGTCGGGCCGGTACTCGACGATCTCGCCGTCGTCGTTGAGTGCCACCGTCGTGATGCCACGCGCTGCCAGTGCGTCACCATAATGGGCCGCGGCCAGGGACTCCTCGATAGCGGCCGAGATCTCCGCATTGAAGACGAGTCCCTCATCCTCGGACAGATTCTTCGTGTCCAGATTGCCGGCCAGCGCGGCCTCGACACGGCAGCGCGACGCCGTCTGATGGCTCGACACCGCTCGGCCCACCCGGGCCCAATGATCGAGTTGCTGCTTGGCCGATCGGCTCTGGCGAGCGCCCTCGGCAGCGGCGCTGTCTACCAGGTCAGCGGCGACCCTGGTGACGCGATCGGCGACGTTCGTCATGTCCGCACCTCCTGTAGCAGGATGCTACGTCGTGTAACACAATGCTACACGACGGTAGGCGGATCTAAATGGGATTGCGGGGGAGCAGGCTGACCGCGGACAACGCAAGACAATGTAGATCATGATCTACATTCCGGCGTACACTGGATTTATGACAGACGTCGGGATGCGAGAACTGCGACAGAATCCCGCCCCCGTTTTGCGTGAGGTTGAGGGGGGCGCCGAGGTGACGGTGGTGGTCAATGGCCGCGCCGTCGCCCGGATCGTGCCACTGGAGACGCCAGCCTGGGTGGCTGGGGATCTGGCCGGGCGGATTTACGGCACGGCCGTGGACCCCGGGTGGGAAGGCGAACTGCGGGCCACCCGCGAGGAAGACATCGTTGGCGACCCGTGGGAGTAGACGAGCCATCCTCGACACCAGCGTGCTGGTAGCGTCCGATGCCGACCTGTCGGGGCTGGTCTGCCAGATCAGCTCGGTGAGCTATGCCGAGCTTCATTTCGGTGTTCAGGCCGCACAGGATGAGAGCGCCCGGTTAAGTCGTCAGCACCGGTTGACACTGATCCAGTCCATCTACGGTCACGGCATCGCCTTCACTGACGACACCGCCCACCACTACGGTCTGCTGTGCGGACGCCTGCGAGCCCAAGGCCGCAGCCCGCGCGGTCGTGCCATGGATGTCATGATTGCGGCCACCGCTCTGACCCTCGGAGTTCCCCTGGTCACCAGGAACACCAACGACATCGACCGGCTTGGCATCGAACTATTGCCGCGTTGACGGTAGGTCCACATGTCGCACCCTGGTGCCGAGGGCAACTGACGTCAACAACACTTACCGCACATCGCCATTCGGGTGACTCCCCTGATGGAGGTTCCACTGACCGCAATCGGGGGCCAGGACGTCGTTGACATCGACTTCGAGTCCGCCGACCAGCGGGCCGGGATTGGACGCGGTGCTCACGACGCGCTGGTAGAGAACAGCGGCGGGGTAAACCTGATTGCCGGACCAGGCTTTAGTTTGCCAGGCCCACCGGCGGCCAGTTGTGCTCGAAGACCCGATGGCGCCATCGGCCGCGGCCCACTGGCACACATTGATGCCTCCGTAAACCCCGGTGCGTTGAACTCCAAGAATCGAGTTGATTCCGCGAAACCACTGCAGCGCGACGCGATTCCAGGTGTCGCGGTTGATGTCCTCGTCGATGGTGAAGAAAACCGGCGCACTCTGGCCGCCGCCTGCCTCGGTGTGCAGCTGCCAGGCGGTGCGCGCGTCCGCGATCCCGCCGGCGTAGCCCCGCGTGAAGTCCGACGGTGCCGTCCCACCCGGTTTGCCGTATTGGTAGTTACTGACGATCACCAAGCCCGCGGCTTTCAGTGAGTCGGCGTAGGGCCGAGTGATCGGCTTGGCGCCAAACGATGAGCCAGGACGCGACAGCGACACGTAGTTGACCACCCCGCTATAGCCGGCAGCTCGGATCTGTTGCGCCGGAATCTGGCGCGCGGCGAAGTCAATCAGTTGGGGAGGAGCGGCGGCGGCCGCCGTGGGCATGCCGCAGGCTATCGATGCGGCACCCAGACCGGCCAACGCAGTGGCGTAGCGCAGCGCATCGCGCCGGGAAACCGTTCGCAGTCGCACATCGCTAGCCGGCGGGGGCAAACTGTGCATCGCGCGACTTTAACGATGTGACTGTTGGTACCGATAGACCTGCGCTAGCCGAAACGCGGTTGCGTTCCCAAATGGATACCGAGCGGTGACCGTTCGGCTATGACCTCGAAAGCCGCGTGCGAAACGACGCGGTGTGGTTGGAGTTTGGCGCACGCGCGGTCGCGCGACTCGGGGGAGCGGCTTAGGCATCGCCGCCCCCGCGCAAGCCAATTGATGTCTTGGTGTCAACCAGCTATCCCAGAATCGCCCGCGCCGCGCGCTCTGCGATGAGCATGACCGGCGCGTTGGTGTTGCCGGAAGTGATGGTGGGCATAGCCGACGCATCGACCACTCGAAGGGCGGCAACGCGATAAACACGGCAGTCGGTGTCGAGCACCGTCGCGGTCGACCGCGGTCGCCCGCGGGGGTCAAAGCTTCCCATGGCGCAGGTGCCCACCGGGTGGAAAATAGTCGTACCGAGTTCACCGGCCGCCTTCTGCAGCTCTTCGTCGCTCACCAGTTTCGGGCCGGGAAGCAACTCTTGCGGGCCGTAGCGGGCCAGAGCTGGCGCCGCCATGATCTGCCGGGTCATCCGGAGGCCCCTCACGGCGATTTGACGATCGGCATCAGTCGACAGGTAATTGCAGAAAATCTTCGGGTTGGTCAGCGGATCTGCACTGGCCAGGCGCACATGGCCACGCGAGCTAGGGCGCAAGTTACAGACCGAGGGAGTGATCGCTCCGAAGGGGTGCAGCGGTTCGCCGAACTTCGGCAAAGACAAGGGCTGCACGTGCCACTCCAGATCGGGACTTTCTAGCGCCGGGTCGCTCTTGGCGAAAGCCCCTAGCGTCGAAGGGGGCATAGTCATGGGCCCTGATCGCAACAGAAGGTATTGAAGTCCCATGCCCGCGCGGCTGATCCAGTTCCGGTACAGCGTATTGACGGTCGCGGCGCCCTGCACCCGGTAGACCGTTCGAAGCTGCAGATGATCCTGCAGGTTTTCGCCCACCCCTGGCAGATCGACGGCTGTCGGGATTTGATGCCGGGTAAGCAGCCCAGCTGGGCCGAGACCCGAGACTTGCATCAGATGCGGCGAGCCAATAGCTCCGGCACTCAGGATCACCTCCCGGCGGGCTCGGACGTCGACCATTTGGCTATCTCTGAGCAGCCGCAGGCCGGTGACGCGTTGCTGCGCCGTGGTCCAGGCACCGCGACGCTGATCCTCGTGGACCTCGTCGTCCATCAGCAGCCGCAAGGCCTGGGTCTGGGTGTAGACGGTGAGATTCGGCCGGTGGGCGACCGGATGCAGGAAGGCATCGGCCATCGACCATCGACGGCCACGCCGTTGGTTCACGTGAAAGTACGCGGAGCCGGCGTTATAGCCCCGGTTGAATTCATCGATAGGAAAGATGCCTACCTCGGCAGCGGCGGCCTGCCAGGCATCCAAGATCTTCCAGCGCACACGTGGCCGCTCTACAGGGATCTCACCACCGGCGCCGTGGCAGTCGTCGGCTCCGCCGAAGTAGTCCTCTAGCTCTTTGTAGATCGTCAGCGTCTCACCGGCATTGTCCCGGCCACCCCAACGCCATCGCTCGTCACCGGTGGCCTGCGCCCACAGGTCGTAATCGCTAGCCTGACCGCGCATGTGGATCATGGCGTTGATCGAAGAGCTGCCGCCGATGACACGGCCGCGCGCGTAGTGAATGCTGCGGCCGGCCAGACCTGGGTCAGCCTCGGTCGTGAAGCACCAGTCGGTGCGGGGGTTGGCGATTGTGTACAGATAGCCCACCGGCACCTTGATCCAGAACCAGTCGTCTTTCCCGCCGGCCTCGATCAGGAGCACCCGGCGCTCAGGGTCGGCGCTGAGCCGATTGGCGAGCAGGCAGCCCGCGCTGCCTGCTCCCACGATGATGAAGTCGAATTCGGCGACGGGGCTCATTTCCAGCATCGTTCCACCCTGGCGTTAGTTGTCGCGAAACTGGACGCGAGAGCAGCTGTTTCTCGCGCGATCGCTTACTTGACATAATGTCGCTTATCGGCACAACGCGGCGCAGGGAGTTCACGACCGGGCTTCCTCGCCGGCTCTATCGCGGCCCCTTGGCGCGCGTCCGACGCCGTCACCACGAGACCGCCGCCGGCTTCGTTGCTCGATACGAATGACGATTGCCCCCCAGGAGTCGCCCCGCGCGCTTGGTTCTGCGAGGACTGATGTCAAGAAAGACTATGTGCAGGGTTGCTTAGACGCTGGCGGGGTAAAGATTAGCCTCGATCCCCTGCCTGGTTATCGTTAGCAATTTGTCACTGTGACGAATTATACTGCGGGACAGCGCTATTGGTTTGTCATGCCGCGGGCGTTCTCGGCCAAGCGAGATTGTTGTGGCAACGTGTCCATATGCCAAGTGCGTCGACACAACAATCTGCCCCGCGCGGGCCGCGCTGATGTTGGCGGGTTCGCCGTGCTGACCGGAGAGCAATTGCCCGGGGGTCTGCCCACACCCGCCACTGTGGTGTTCGCCGACAGGCTGGAGCGCAACCTTGCCGGAATGGCGGCCTTTGCCAAGGATGCCGGCATGGCGCTGCGGCCGCATGCAAAGACCCACAAGTGCCTCGAGATCGCCCACCGCCAGCTCGCCCTGGGCGCTCGCGGGCTGTCCGTGGCGACCGTGGGCGAAGCCGAGGCGCTCACCGCCAGCGGCCGACTCGACCCCGCCGACGTGTTCATCGCCTACCCGGTGTGGGCCGAGGACGACATCATTGAGCGGCTCAGCGGGCTGGCCCGCCACACCCAAATCACCATTGGTGCCGACAGCGCCGATGCAGTGGTCCGCCTGGGCCCGCTCGCCGGCCAGGTGAGGGTCATGGTCGAGCTGGACTGCGGCCTGCGCCGCACCGGGGTCCTGGCAGAGAACGCGGTCGAGGTGGCTTCGGCCGTGCGGCGGGCCGGCCTGGAACTGGCCGGCATCTTCACCTTCCCCGGGCACAGCTACGCCCCCGGGGCCGGGCCCGGCGCTGCCGGAGACGAGGCCGCCGCCCTGACCAAGGGCAGCGAGATCCTTGCTGCAGCAGGGTTCGACGGCCTGGAGCGCAGCGGCGGTTCCAGCCCTAGCGCCAAGCACGCCCACCCGGACGCGCTGACCGAACTCCGCCCTGGCGTGTACGTCTTCAACGACGCCATGCAGGTGGAGTTGGGCGCAGCAACTTTCGACGAGGTAGCCCTGATGGTGGCGGCAACCGTTGTCAGCCGACCCGCTCGGGGCCGGCTGGTGCTGAACGCGGGCTCCAAGGTCCTCGGCCCGGACCGCCCCGCCTGGACCACCGGCCATGGCCGCCTTGCGGACTGGCCTGCGGCCCGCATCGTCGGCCTCTGGGAGCACCACGCCGTGGTCACCGTGGACGACAACCCCGGCCCTGCTCTCGGCGAGACTGTCGTGGTCGTCCCTAACCACGCCTGCACCGCCGTCAACCTGGTCCCCGAACTCTTGGTCGTCGACAGCAAGCGCATCGCCGCCCACTGGCCCGTCACCGCCCGCGGCGCTAACCGCTGACAACCGGTGACGACCCTCGGGCATCCCCCGAAGACGTTCCGGCTGGGTTAACCCGGCCGACCGGCAATAGCAACTACTCTCACACCACCGACAGAAGATCTTGTTGCAACCGCACCACGACGTCCGAGGAGTTCGCCGACCTATGACCGCAGGCGGGAACCGGCGGGACGTTCGCAGCCGGCTCGCAGAGCGCTACCGACGGCTCGACGAAGCCCGCAAGAAGCACCCCGCCGCCGCCGTGGCCGCCCGTTTCACCGAGATCGACGGCGCGACGCAAGGCGGAATCGTCTCGATCGAGCTGTTCACCACGATCCTCCCGTTGATCATCATCGGATTCGACTACATGTCCGGCTTCGCGGAGAACGCCAGCCCGGGCACCCTGTTAACACGGCAGCTCGGCCTGGTGTCCCCGCTGACCGAACGGGTCCGTGCCGCGTTCGGCGATTCTTCTGGATTTCGGTCAGGTTGGACATTTGTCGGGGTCGGTGGATTCCTCGTGTGGGGAATCCCAATGTCGATCACCATCGCCGGAATCTTCGCCAAGGCGTGGCGCCGAGAGCAGTTCGGGCTAGGCCAGCGGCTGCTCCGCGGCGCGACGTGGTTCGTCCTGTATCTGATGACGATCGGGATTCGTGAACGAATAGCCTTGGGCGTCGCCGAGCATCATGACGTTGGCGGTGCGATCAGAGTGCTGCTATTCGCGATTTCCCTGGTGCCGGTCTGGATCTTCTGGTCGCTCACACCGGTGCTGCTGGTCCGCAACGGCGGCCGGGGCGGCCTGAGGTATCTCGTGCTAGCCGGGTTGGCCGGGGTGGTGATCGACGGAATTATCATCCCGCTGTCCGCCCGGATCTTCTTCCCGACGTTGCTTCACGGCTGGGACGGCTTGGGCCCGATCGGTGTCGCGATGGCGCTGCTGACGTGGTGCGGGGTGATCGGCGTCGGATGGGTCGTGACAGCGTGCGTGGGCGGGGTCCTGTGGGAGCGCGCAGCCCCATCCGAAACCGTCATCGATTCACAGACAGACGACGAGATCGAATAGGCAGGATTTAGTGACAGTCGGCGCGTTGCTGCCGGGCGGCCTGCAAGATCGAGCCGGCAGTCAGGAACGCGGGTTTGTCCTTGTCGGATGCCTCGATGGGCAATTTCGCAGCGCAGCGCAGCACCATCAGCGCGAGCCCGCTGTAGGTCGCGTACGGGATTATCAGCAGGTTGGCACACGCCTCGACGCCGTTGACGGTCATCACATGCTGGCGTTTGTGTTCCCATCCCGGCCAGTTGAAGTCCGGTGGTCGTTGCAGCGCCGGCCAGTTGACGTTGATTGACGTGATGTCTCCGAGCAAGGGCGTCAGGACCCCGACAAGGCTAGGTAGTTCATTGGTGATGCGGTCCGCTCGCGGCCACCACGCGCCGTCGATGTCGTAACCGAGCTCTTGAGCCACCGATACGCGGACCGGATTGGCTCGGCGACGGCACGCGATTGAATGCGTTATCTGAGCTGTCACTGTCGCGCCATGGCTAGGGCTGAACAATCCACAGGGCGCTTCCTTCACGTTCGGCATCGGCTGCGCCGCGGGTGCGGGACAGCCGGAGGGATCACATCGTTAATGGGCGTCATCCGCGGTTACAGCGGTGGACCACTATTGACAACGAAACGGCTCGGGCCTAACGCTACGGCATAGCAGTGTTGTGAACTCCAAACGGTCCATCAGGTGAACCGATGGCTAACTTCTACGATGCTTGGGCGAGCCGGCGAACTAAGTCGTCCTCGCTAAATGTGCTCGAGTGCTGCAGGCCGCGGTCGTCCTGGCCGAAAAATGTCCACTGCTTAGGACTTTTCTGCGGCGAGCCAATCATCTTGACCGTGTAGTGCTGCTGTTTGACAGAGCGGATCGCCCCGATGATGTCACCTACGCGGACCTCCGACGGATGAATCTCGGGCGCATCACTCCAATTTAGTACGGCCATGCCACCCATCCCTCATCTCGGTTAGTCCCAGACTACCCCGAATCCGGACCATTCACAGACCATTCGCAACCGCAAGGAATGACCGGTTTTGGCGCGCGCACGGGTGATGTGCCTAGCCC
>CAWKKH010000024.1:0-722444 GCA_963850135.1 uncultured Actinomycetota bacterium
CTCTCGGCCACTCGGTGGGTGCGGTCGGTGCGGTTGAGTCAATCCTGACCGTGATGGCGCTGCGTGATCAGGTGATCCCGCCGACGCTGAACCTCAAGAACCTCGATCCAGAGATTGATCTCGATGTGGTCTCAGGTAAGCCGCGACCTGGTAACTACCGGTATGCGGTCAACAACTCGTTCGGATTCGGCGGTCACAATGTGGCGATCACCTTTGGACGTTACTAACCCAAGCAGTAGCTGGATAGGAGACCTGCGGTGACAATCACAGCCCCGGCGTCGGTTGGCGAGTCGCTGGACCCGCGCGACCCGCTATTGCGTCTGAGTAATTTCTTCGACAACGGCAGCGTGCAGCTGCTGCACGAGCGCGACCAGTCCGGTGTGCTCGCCGCGGCGGGCACCGTGAACGGCATGCGCACCATCGCTTTCTGCACCGACGGCACCGTCATGGGCGGTGCGATGGGCACCGAAGGCTGCAAGCACATCGTCAACGCCTACGACACCGCCATCGAGGAGCAGAGCCCGATCGTGGGCATCTGGCACTCCGGTGGGGCACGCTTGGCCGAGGGTGTGCGGGCGTTGCACGCGGTCGGCACGGTGTTCGAGGCCATGATCCGCGCGTCCGGCTACATCCCGCAGATCTCGGTGGTCGTCGGTTTCGCTGCCGGCGGCGCCGCCTACGGACCGGCACTGACCGACGTCATCGTGATGGCGCCGGAGAGCCGGGTGTTCGTCACCGGTCCCGACGTGGTGCGCAGCGTCACCGGCGAAGACGTGGACATGGCTTCGCTCGGCGGCCCGGAGACACACCACAAGAAATCCGGGGTGTGCCACATCGTCGCGGACGACGAGCTCGACGCCTACGAGCGCGGCCGCCGTCTGGTCGGATTGTTCTGCATGCAGGGACATTTCGACCGCGACAAGGCGGAGGCCGGCGACACCGACATCCACGCGTTGCTGCCCGAGTCGGCCCGCCGTGCGTACGACGTGCACCCCATCGTGACCGCGCTGCTGGATTCGGACACGCCGTTTGACGAGTTCCAGGCCAATTGGGCGCCGTCCATGGTGGTCGGGCTGGGTCGGCTTTCCGGCCGCACCGTCGGCGTCCTCGCCAACAACCCGCTGCGCCTGGGCGGCTGCCTGAACTCCGAGAGCGCCGAGAAGGCAGCGCGTTTCGTGCGGTTGTGCGACGCGTTCGGCATTCCGCTCATCGTTGTCGTCGACGTGCCCGGCTACCTGCCCGGTGTCGATCAGGAGTGGGGCGGCGTGGTGCGCCGCGGCGCCAAGCTGCTGCACGCCTTCGGCGAGGCCACCGTTCCGCGCGTCACGCTGGTCACCCGAAAGACCTACGGCGGGGCCTACATCGCGATGAACTCCCGTTCGCTGGGCGCGACCAAGGTGTTCGCCTGGCCGGATGCCGAGGTCGCCGTGATGGGCGCCAAGGCCGCAGTCGGCATCCTCCACAAGCGCAAGCTGGCCGCCGCGCCGGACGACGAGCGCGAAGCGTTGCATGACGAGCTTGCTCTCGAGCACGAGCGGCTCGCCGGCGGCGTGGACAGTGCCATCGAGATCGGCGTGGTCGACGAGAAGATCGACCCAGCGCACACCCGCAGCAAGCTCAGCGAAGCGCTGGCTCAGGCCCCGGCACGTCGCGGTCGCCACAAGAACATCCCGCTGTAACTAGGCCTCTTTCCGCGAGCGTAACCCCACTGCGAAAAAGCGCTACGAAATTCGCAGTGAGGTTACGCTCGCGGAGCTAGCCGCCTGCGCCGCCGTGCCCGCCGGTCGCGGCGACGCCGGTGCCGTTGGCACTGGCGTAGCCGCCGCCCCCGCCGCCACCGATGATGCCGGCCCCGCCGCCCCCGCCCACGGCAGGGGGGCCGCCGCTCGGGCCTGTGCCGCCGCTGTTGCCCCCGGTTCCCCCGATTGCGCCGTGGGTACCGAGAATGCTGCCGCCGCCGTTGCCGCCGGTTCCGGCGCTGCCGCCGGCGATACCGCCGCCGCCGCCGCCACCCCCACCGGCCAAGGCTGACCCGGCGTTCGTGGAGCCGCCGTTGGCGAAGCCGCCGGAGCCTCCTTTGCCGTCACCGGTGCCGACACCGGCGGCACCGCTGGCGGCGGTGGTGCTGGCGATGCCGACGGCGGCCGCGGAGCCGCCGGCGCCACCACCGCCAGGACCGCCAACGGTACCGGCGGCCCCGCCGCCATCGCCGCCGGTCGCGCCGCCAGCGAGGGAGGCGGAGCCGCCGGCAAGAACCTCGGCAATGCCGTCGCCGCCGCCAGTTCCGCCGGCCCCGCCGTGGCCGCCGGCAACGCCGCTGCCGCCTTGGCCTCCGCCGCCTCCGCCTCCGCTGCCCGCGGCGGCGGAGGAGCTGGCGCCGATAGTGGCGTTGCCGCCATTGCCGCCATTGCCGCCGAGACCACCATCGAAGCCGCTGCCGCCGTTGCCGCCGTTGCCGCCGGTCCCGGCGTTACCGATGACGCCACTACCGCTGCCGACGAAGTCGATGCTGGCGCCGCTGCCGCCATTACCGCCGTTGCCGCCGTTGCCCGCGGTGCCCGCGGTGGCGCCGGCGCCACCGGCGTTGCCACCCTGGCCGGCACCCCCACCGTTGCCACCCGTACCCGCGGTGCCGACAGCGGTAGTGGAGGTGCTCGCGTCGCCGCCGGTCCCACCCTGGGCGCCGTTGCCGCCGAGGCCACCATTGCCGTTGGCACCAGCGTGGCCGAACAAGGCCGAGCCCTGGCCGCCGGCGCCGCCCGATCCGCCGTCGCCACCCTGGCCGCCGTTGGTGCCGTTGGTGCCGTACGGGGAGGTGTTTGTGCCGGCGATGCCGGCCCCGCCGGCCCCGCCCAACCCGCCGATCCCGCCGGTGCCACCGGCACCGCCATTTCCGTACAACAGCCCACCATTGCCGCCGGCACCGCCGATCCCGCCGATGCCGCCACTGCCGCCGTTGCTGGCCGCGGAACCCGCGGCACCAGTACTACCCGTCCCGCCGGCACCACCTTGGCCGCCGTTCCCGAGCAGAAAGGCGCTACCGCCTCGCCCCCCAGACTGCCCAGCCGCACCCGACCCCCCGTTGCCACCGTCACCCCACAGCCAGCCCCCGTTACCACCGGCCTGCCCGGTCCCGGCCACTCCATTAGCGCCGTTGCCGAATAGCGGGCGCCCCGTCAGATCCAAGATCGGCGAAAACTGCGAGGCATTCGCCGCCTCGGCCGCCGCGTACGTGCTACCGGCCCCGGACAAGGCCTGCACGAACTCGCTGTGAAACGCCGTCGCCTGGGCACTTAGCGCCTGAAACTGCTGGCCGTGGGAGGAAAACAGCGCCGCGATCGCCGCCGACACCTCATCCCCTGCCGCAGCGACCACCCCGGTGGTACTGTCGGCCGCCGCCGTGCGGGCCTGAGTAAGTGCCGCGCCGATATCAGTCAAATTCGAAGCCGCGGAGCCCAACGCGTCCGGGACCGTCACCAAATACGACACATCGCCTGCCCTCCAGCCCCCCGGGGAGTTTGCCCGCAGCAAGAATAGCGGCCGCGAGCGTAACCACACTGCGAAAATTCGCGCCTAAATTCACAGTGGCGTTACGCTCGCTCGCCGGTTAGCGGGCCACGAACTCCGCCGCCACGGCCACGACCCGCTCGCGGTCGCCCGGCACCAGGCCGATCCGGGTCCGCCGGTCGACGATGTCGTCCACGTCGAGCGCGCACTCGTGGGTCACCGCGTATTCGAACTCCGCGCGGGTCACGTCGATCCCCTCGGCCACCGGCTCGGCCGGCCGCTCGCAGGTTGCGATCGCCATAACGTGGGGCGCCTCAGCCCCGAATCGCTCTACCAACGAATCGGGCAGACCGGCGCGCGGAGCCGCAACCACCCCGGGGTTTGCGGGCGCACCGATCAGGGGCAGGTTTCGCGTCCGGCAGCGCCCGGCCGGCAAAGCCCGCAACGCGGCCGCGCGGTCCACGACATCCTCTGCCATGTAACGGTATTCGGTCAGCTTGCCGCCGATCACGCTGATCACCCCGGAGTCCGACTCGACGACGGCGTGCTGGCGCGAGATATCGGCGGTCCGGCCCTCACCGGTATCGACCAGCGGCCGCAGACCCGCGTAGGCACCGATCACGTCCGCTGTTCCGAGCGCGGTCCCCAACGCTGTGTTCACTGTGTCCAGCAGGAACGTGATCTCCTCGGCCGACGGCTCCGGCACGTCCGGGAATCGGCCCGGGCGCAGCTTCATCGGTGATGCCGAGGTAGATGCGGCCCAGCTGCTCGGGCATGGCGAACACAAAGCGGCTGAGCTCGCCGGGGATCGGAATTGTCAGCGCCGCAGTCGGATTACCGAACGCACCGGCATCGAAGACAAGGTGGGTGCCGCGACTGGGCCGCAACCGCAGTGCTCCGTCGATCTCGCCCGCCCACACCCCCGTCGCGTTGATGACCGCACCGGCCGACACGTCGAACGACTGTCCCGTGCGCTGGTCGGTCAACCGCACCGAGGTGCCGGTGGCCTCGGATGCCGCAACGTACGTGAGGATCCGGGCGCCGTGCTGCGCCGCGGTGCGCGCGACCGCGACGACCAAACGAGCGTCGTCTATCAACTGTCCGTCGTACGCGAGCAAGCCACCGTCTAGACCGTCTCGCCGAACCGTAGGGGCCAGCTCGACGACGCGCTGCGCCGACACTCTGCGCGCCCGAGGCAGCATCGACGACGGGGTACCCGCGAGCACCCGCAACGCGTCACCGGCATGGAATCCGGCGCGCACCAGCGCGCGTTCGGCACGACCCATCGAGGGCAGCAGCGGAACTAGTTGTGCCATCGGATGTACCAAGTGAGGGGCGTTGCGCGTCATCAGGATTCCGCGTTCGATGGCGCTGCGCCTGGCGATTCCCACGTTGCCGGTCGCAAGGTAGCGCAGTCCCCCGTGCACCAGTTTGGAACTCCAGCGACTGGTGCCAAAGGCCAGGTCGTGCTTCTCGACCAGCGCAACCCGCAAGCCGCGGGACGCCGCATCCAAAGCGATGCCCACCCCAGTGATGCCACCGCCAATCACGACGACGTCGAGCGGCGCGCCGTCGGCGAGTTCGGTCAGGTCGGCGACGCGGCGCGCGGCGTCCAGCGCTGTCGGATCGGGCATCAGGACAGGTATCCGTTCAGCGAGTAGGCAAGTTCGGTGGCCAACGCGTCGGTGTCGAGTACCGGCTGGACGATTTGTGCGGACTGGATCGTTGACTGGGCAATCAGCAGCACCATGGTTGCCAGCTGGAGGGGGTCCCCGGCGCGGACGCTGCCGTGGCGCTGGGCCGCCCGCAGCCTCTCGGCAAGAGCGTCGATCAACATCTGCTGGCTTGTCCCTAGGCGTTCGGTGATGTAGATCGGCGCGAGCTCGGAGTGCATCACCGACATCACCAATTCATCGCGGCGTAGCAGATCGGCGGCCGTAACAATCTGCCGTACAAGCGATTCCCGGTCGTCGCCAAGCAGCGGCGCGGCGCGCGTCACATCGGTGATGCGGCGGGTCAACAGCGTCGCCACGATCGAGCGGGTATCCGGCCAGCGGCGGTACACCGTCGGGCGGCTCACCCCCGCGCGCCGGGCGATCTCGGCGAGTGTCACCCGGTCCACCCCGAAATCGACCACACAGCTGGCGGCTGCCGCAAGGATCCGGTCCCCGGTCTCCGGAGTGTCGTTACTGATTGACAGCATATGTAATACTGTAACGCATGACGCCACTGGTGCCGCCAATGAAATGGAACGCGTGGGGCGATCCCGCCGCGGCGAAGCCGCTTTCCGACGGGATTCGTTCGTTGCTGAAGCAGGTCGTCGGCCTCGCCGATGCCGATCAGGCCGAACTCGAATCCGACCAAGTCAAGCTGCGCCCATCGGGGTTGTCCGCTGCCGATCACGACGCGCTGGCCGACATCGTCGGCGCCGAGTATTGCCGCACCGCCGACAGTGATCGCCTGCTGCGGGCGGGCGGCAAATCCACCATCGACTTGTTGCGCCGCAAGGATTCCGGGGTGCAGGATGCCCCCGACGCCGTGCTGCTGCCCGGCGACGACAGCGACGACGGTGACGTTGCCGCAATCCTGCGCTATTGCTCCCAACATGGCATCGCCGTGGTCCCATTCGGCGGCGGCACCAACGTGGTCGGCGGGCTCAATCCCACCCGCGGCGCGTTCAGCGCCGTGGTGTCACTCGATTTGCGCCGCTTCGACCAGCTGATCCATATCGATGAGGTCTCCGGTGAGGCCGTGTTCGGGGCCGGCGTCACCGGCCCGGACGCCGAACGGCTGCTCGGCGAACACGGTTTCTCGCTCGGACACTTCCCGCAGAGCTTCGAGTTCGCCACCATCGGCGGCTTTGCGGCCACCCGATCGTCGGGCCAGGATTCGGCCGGATACGGCAGGTTCGACGACATGGTTCGCGGTCTGCGGGTGATCACGCCGGCGGGAACGCTGGATCTGGGCCGCGCACCGGCGTCGGCCGCGGGCCCGGACCTGAGGCAGTTGCTCGTCGGCTCCGAGGGCACATTCGGTGTCATCACCCAGGTGCGGGTGCGCATCCACCGGGTGCCGGACGCCGTCCGGCATGAGGCGTGGTCGTTCCCCGATTTCGCGACCGGGACCGCGGCGCTGCGCGCCATCGCCCAAAATGCCACCGGCGCCACCGTCCTTCGGCTCTCCGACGAGACCGAGACCGGCGTCAACCTCGCCACCACCGAAGCCATTGGCGAAAGCCAGATCACCGGGGGCTGCCTGGGAATCACCGTGTTCGAGGGCACCAAGGAACACGTCGAGAGCCGGCATGCCGAAACCAGCGCACTGCTGGCGGCCCAAGGCGGCACATCGCTGGGCGAAGAACCGGCCCAGGCGTGGGAGCGCGGCCGCTTCGGAGCACCGTATCTGCGCGACTCCTTGCTGGCCGCGGGCGCACTGTGCGAGACGCTCGAAACCGCCACCGATTGGGCTAACGTCCCGACGCTGAAAGCCGCTGTCACCGAAGCGCTTACGACCGCGCTGGCCGAAACGGGCACACCGGCCCTGGTGATGTGCCACATCTCGCACGTGTACCCCACCGGCGCGTCGCTGTACTTCACCGTCGTCGCCGGCCAGCGGGGCAATCCCATCCAACAGTGGCAGGCCGCCAAGAAGGCGGCATCGGATGCGATCGTCGCTACCGGCGGAACCATCACCCACCACCACTCGGTCGGTTCCGACCACCGGCCCTGGATGCGCGACGAGATCGGCGACCTGGGCGTGCAAGTGCTGCGGGCGGTCAAGGCGACATTGGATCCGGCCGGGATTCTCAACCCCGGCAAACTGATTCCGTGAACACAGGGATTCTGCGCCAGCGGGAAATCGCCAAGGTGATCGCGCTGACCAATCCCCTCTCGGGACACGGCACTGCGGTACACGCGGCGCAGACCGCGATCTCCCGGCTGCGGCGTCGCGGCGTCGAGGTCATCGAGATCATCGGCGACGACGCCGAAGACGCGCGCTATCTGGCCGGCGCCGCGCTCGATAAGGGCACCGACGCGCTGATGGTCACCGGCGGTGACGGGGTCATCTCCAACGCGCTGCAGTTGTTGGCGGGCACCGACGTCCCGCTGGGAATCATCCCGGCAGGAACCGGCAACGATCACGCTCGCGAATTCGGGATTCCCACCAAGGATCCCGAGGGCGCCGCGGACGTCGTCGTCGACGGCTGGGCGGAAACCATTGACTTGGGCCGCATTCAAGACCACACGGGCGTCAACAAATGGTTCGGAACCGTCGCGGCCGCCGGATTCGACTCCCTGGTGACAGACCGCGCGAACCGGATGCGCTGGCCTCATGGGCGGTTGCGCTATTACACCGCGATGTTTGCCGAACTGTCGCAGCTGCGCCCGTTGCCGTTCCGGATCGTGCTGGACGGCACCCGCGAGATTGACGCCGATATCACGCTGGCGGCCTTCGGCAATACCCGCAGCTATGGCGGCGGACTGCTGATCTGCCCCAACGCCGACCACACCGATGGTCTGCTCGACATCACCGTCGCGCCCGCGCTATCCCGGACAAAGCTGGTCTGCCTGTTCCCGACGGTGATGAAAGGCACGCACGTCGAGCGCGACGAAGTGATCACGGCACGCGCCAAGTCGATTCACGTCGAGTGCCCGGGAATCAACGTGTACGCCGACGGCGACTTTGCCTGCGCGCTGCCTGCCGAGATCTCCGCGGTGCCCGCCGCTCTGCAGATTCTGCGTCCGCTGTAACAAACCGCGCGACAAACACGACTCCCTGGTAGACCAGCGTTATGGAAGCGTGACCTCTGGAAGAAACGAGAGGAAAGTTGTCGCGACACCGCAGAACTGTCCTTGTCGCCCTGACGGCTGCACCGTTGGGCGGCTCGCTGTGGCTGTCCTCCGCGGCTTTGGCCAGCGATCCGGTCTGGAACGGGCAATATGCGTTGACGGTTTCTGCCGACGCGAAGATCGGCACCAGCGTGTCGGCCAGGCATCCAGAACCTGCCCACACGGGCAAATTCTCCTTCACTTCGACCTGCTCAGCGGGCGGCTGCGTCGCCATCAGCAGCCCGCCGCCACCCAAAGATCAGTACCTGCCGCAGTCCATCAAATTCATCTGGAACGGATCCGCATGGGTGCGTGAGATGAGCTGGAATTGGGACTGCTTCGGCCCCGATGGCTCCTTCGAACGCGACCCGGCGGAATCCACCACGGCCTACACGCCCGGACCGAACGGGTCCCTCACCGGGGTATTTCACACGGATATCTTGAGCGGCGCGTGCAAGGGCACCGTGGAAATGCCCGTGTCGGCCACCCCGCTGCAACCGCCGGTTATCTAACCGACGCCCCGGCTGAGCCAGGTCACCTCAGCCGCGTCGCCGCCGTCGCGATACGCCTCGAGCGACTCGTCCCACGCCGTTCCCAGCACGGAATCCAGTTCGGCGGCAAGGGTGTCGGCGCCCTGCGCCATCATCGCCCGCAGCCGCATCTCCCCCACCATGATGTCGCCGTTGGCGCTCATCGACCCGCTCCACAATCCGAGCTGCGGGGTGTGGCTGAACCGATGGCCGTCGACGCCGGGGCTCGGGTCCTCAGTGACCTCGAACCGCAGCACGGACCAGGAACGCAGCGCGTTGGCCAACCGGGCGCCCGTGCCCACCGGACCGACCCAGTTGGTGACAGCGCGCAGCTGTCCTGGCATCGCCGGCTGTGGCGTCCACACCAAGTTCGCCTTGGATTGCAGAGTCGACGACAACGCCCACTCGACATGCGGGCATACCGCGGCCGGTGAGGCGTGCACGTACACCACGCCAGCCGTCACGTCGGCGAATTGATTCGACGCATACATCTGCTGCTCCTTCGGTTCCACGAGGGACGTCTTCCCCAACGACCTGGCGGATCCGATAAAAGCGAGATGCATTCGATGTTTTGTGTCCTGCGTGTCTATTGTGCCCTGTGTTACCCCTGTTGCGCTAGTGTGCAGTGCCAATCAGGTGTTATCGGATATCACCGCATCGGATAACGCGGGCCATAGATCGAGCGCCCAGTCGCCGAAATTGCGGTCCGTGAGGACCACCAGCGCCAGGTCGATCTCGGGATCGGCCCAGATCAAGCCGCCTGATTGACCGAAATGACCGTATGTTCGCGCCGAGTTGCGCGCGCCCGTCCAGTGCGGCGATTTCGAATCCCTGATCTCGAAACCCAGCCCCCAATCGTTGGGCCGCTGCACCCCGTATCCGGGCAGTACCCCGTCCAGGCCGGCAAACTGCACGGTTATCGCCTCGGTGTGCAGCTGCGCGGAGACGGTCGACGGACGCAGCAGTTCACCGGCGAACGCGGCCAGATCCGCGACCGTCGAGGTGGCCCCGAAACCGGCCTCCTCGGCACCGCCGTCCAGCCGGGTGTTCGCCATCGCCAGCGGTTCGCACACCGCCTCGGTCAGATAGCGGCCGAATTCGATCCCCGACTCGCGCTGCAGGGTTTCGGCCAGCGCGGCGAAACCGTAGTTCGAATAGATCCGGCGGGTGCCGGGCTTGGCCAGAATGCGATCGGAAAGCATCGCCAGACCCGATGCGTGCGCCAGCAGGTGTCGGACAGTCGACCCGGGTGGGCCGGCCGCGGTGTCGAGGTCGACGACCCCCTCCTCGACGGCGACGTGTGCCGCCCGGGCCACCAGCGGTTTGGTCACCGACGCCAGCGCGAACACGCGCCCGGTGTCGCCGTGCGCCGCCAGCACGCCACGCGGTCCGACCACCGCGGCGGCGGCAGCCGAGACGGGCCAGTCATCAATCGCATCCAGGGCGGCCATCAGGCCGGCTCACTTTCTGGCGATGTAGTAGTTGTTTATCGGGTCCGACTCGACCTCGGCCACCCGCACGTCGCCGAACCCGGCGTCGGCGAGCATCGACGTCGCCAACTGGGTTCCCCACACCGCTCCCAGCCCGGCGCCATCCAGAGCCAACGACACCGTCATGCAATGCATCAACGAGGTCGTGTACATGTATGTACTCATCGGAACGCCGACGTTGTCCTCGAGCCGGCTCGATGCCTTGACGTCGGCCATCAGCAACACGCCGCCGGGTCGCAGAGCACGATGGATGTTTTGCAGCACACGGGCAGGCTGCGCCTGGTCGTGAATGGCGTCGAAGACGGTGATGACGTCGTAGATTTCTTTTTTCGAAGTCCTCGACGGCGCGTCCAGCTCGGCCAGATTTTGCCGCTCAAAGCTCGCGTTGGTCAGCCCGAGTCGAGCCGCTTCCTTGACGCCGGTCGCAACGGCCTCATCGGAAAAGTCGAGGCCGGTTACCCGGCTCGCCGGAAACGCGCGTGCCATCACATTCACCGCATGGCCGCTGCCACAACCGAAATCGGCCACATCCACTCCGGACCGCAGTCGCTCGACCAGCCCGTCGACCAGGGGCAACACCACATCGACGAGCGCGGCGTCGAACACCGGACCGCTCGTCTCGGCCATCAGCGCGTGGAACCGGGGAAATTCGCTATAGGGCAGCCCGCCGCCGGCGCGGAAGCAGCCGATGATCTTCTGCTCGACCTCCCCCAGCAGCGGAATGAACTGGGCCACCAGCCCGAGGTTGTGCGAGCCCGCGGAGCGGGTCAGGACGGCCGCCCGGTGGGGCGGCAACGAGTACGTGCCGTGCGCGGCGTCGTAGTCGATGATGTACCCGGTGGTCATGCCGCCCAGCCACTCTCGGACGTAGCGCTCATTAAGTCTGGCGGCTTCGGCGATCTGCGCGCTGGTGGCCGGCCCGAGCGCCGCCATCGCGTCCAACAGGCCGGTCTGATGCCCGATACTGAGCAGGATAGTCAGGCTGGCGCCGTCGATGGCCGCGACCATCCGTGCGCTGAATTCTTCGGTGGTCTCCCCCGGGGTCACGATCTGCGACGCTACACCGGCGCGCTGGCCCGAACGTTCGCGCACGTTCATGGGTGGACGACCCGCCGCGAGATGTATGGCGGCAGACAGTAGGTTGGACGCCATGAGTCAGACAGTGCGCGGCGTGATTTCACGCGAGAAGGGCAAACCCGTCGAGTTGGTGGACATCGTCGTTCCGGACCCCGGACCCGGTGAGGCCCTTGTCGACGTGATCGCCTGCGGCGTCTGTCACACCGACCTGACCTACCGCGAGGGCGGCATCAACGACGAATACCCGTTCCTGCTCGGCCACGAGGCCGCGGGCACGGTAGAGGCGGTCGGTGCGGGAGTCACGTCGGTCCAACCGGGCGACTTCGTGATCCTGAACTGGCGCGCCGTATGCGGCCAGTGCCGGGCGTGCAAACGTGGCAAGCCCGCCTACTGCTTCGACACCTTCAACGCCGAACAGAAGATGACGCTGACCGACGGCACCGAACTCACCCCGGCGCTGGGCATCGGGGCGTTCGCCGACAAGACGCTGGTGCACTCGGGTCAATGCACCAAAGTCGATCCCGCCGCCGATCCGGCCGTCGCCGGGCTGCTGGGCTGCGGATGTGATGGCCGGGTTGGGCGCCGCGATCAACACCGGTGCGGTCAGCCGCAACGACACCGTCGCCGTGATCGGCTGCGGCGGGGTGGGCGACGCCGCGGTGGCCGGGGCCGCGCTGGTGGGCGCGAAGCAGATCATCGCGGTCGACACCGACAACACCAAACTGGAGTGGGCCCGCAAATTCGGTGCCACCCACACCGTCAATGCCCGCGAATTCGACGTCGTCAAGACCGTCCAGGACCTCACCGGCGGGTTCGGCGTCGACGTGGTGATCGACGCGGTGGGCCGACCCGAAACCTGGAAGCAGGCCTTTTACGCCCGCGACCTGGCCGGAACCGTAGTGCTGGTGGGTGTCCCGACACCCGACATGCGCCTGGACATGCCGCTGGTGGACTTCTTCTCCCGCGGCGGGTCGCTGAAGTCGTCGTGGTACGGCGACTGCCTGCCCGAACGCGACTTCCCCACCCTGATCGACTTGTACCTGCAGGGCCGCCTGCCGCTGGAGAAGTTCGTCTCCGAACGCATCGGGCTCGAGGACATCGAGGAGGCGTTCCACAAGATGCACGACGGCAAGGTGCTGCGCTCGGTGGTGGTTCTGTAGTGGCGGGTATCGAGCACCTCGTAACCCACGGCACGTTCGAACTCGACGGCGGGCAGTTGGGAAGTCGACAACAACATCTGGCTCGTCGGCGACGATTCCGAGGTGGTGGTGTTCGACGCCGCCCACTCCGCACAGCCGATCCTGGACGCCGTCAGAGGGCGCAAAGTGGTCGCGGTGGTGTGCACCCACGGCCATAACGACCACGTCACCGTCGCCCCTGAGCTCGGAAATACGCTGGAAGCCCCGGTGCTGCTGCACCCCGGCGATGAAATCCTCTGGCGAATGACCCACCCCAACAAGGATTTTCGCCCTTATTCCGACGGGGACACGCTGACCGTGGCGGGGACCGCGCTGCAGGCGCTGCACACCCCGGGCCACTCACCCGGCTCGGTGTGCTGGTATGCCCCCGAACTGGGCGTCGTTTTCAGCGGCGACACGCTGTTCTCCGGCGGCCCGGGCGCGACCGGGCGCTCGTACTCCGATTTCCCGACGATTCTGCAGTCGATCTCGGAGCGGCTCGGCACGCTGCCCGGCGACACCGTCGTGCACACCGGCCACGGGGACAACACCACCATCGGCGATGAGATCGTCCATTACGAGGAGTGGGTGGCGCGGGGCCACTGAAGCTGACGGCTGAGCGTGGCCGCGACACATAAGCCACGCACACGACCCGCGAGGCGCATGCGTGGTTTATTACTCGCGCGCCTGGCGCCGTAAATTCAGCCGCCTTCGGCGAGGATCCGACGCTTCTCGGCCTCGAACTCCTGCTCGGTCAACGCACCGGAATCCCGCAGCGCCGCCAGCGTTTTGAGTCGCTCGAGCCGGACGCCCTCTCCGCTGGGTTCGTACGCCCCACTGGGCGGGCTAAGCGGCGCCGGCGACGGCATGGGCGGCACCGGCGGCCACGGTGCGGGCGCCGCCGGCGGAGGCAAGAACGGCGCGCCGGTCACCCCCGCTGCCGTGGCCTTGCGGCGGCTGCGCGACAACCACATGCTGAGCAAGATCGTCGCGAACAGGCCGGCAAAGAACATGCCCACGAAGACCCACACCAAGAAACTCAGCGCATTCGGGTGACCGAAGGCAAGGCGCGGAATGATGTATCCGTTGACCTGGCCGTCGGTAGTGATGTTGTAGGTGCCGTCGGCCGGAATCTGAGCCGTCCACACCTGCACATGCGCGTCGTTGTTGACAGTCGTTGTGCTGCCGATGTTTTCCGACACCGTCGGCTGCGCCACGCCGTCGGGCGGGGTGAACGTGATCCCCAGCGGCGGCACCGGCAGACCACCGCCCCCGCTGCCTGTCATCACCGTGTGGAAGTTGATGGTGACCTCGCCGCGGGGTAGATGCACGCTGCCCGAGCCCGGGATCGGAACCTCCCCGTAGGCGTCGTAGTCGTCCAGGAAGAACGCGTTGAGCACCAACATGATGATGAAGCCTGGAACCGCCACAATCATCAGCAGAACGGAAGCGGTCCTCAAGAATCGAGCGAGCCCACTGCTAGTCATCCACGAAGTGTGTCACCGTGAGTGAGGCAGTGCCACAGCTAAGGAGCACACTGAACACGAGCCCACCAGCGAACAGAGGAGTATCCCGATGGCACACGATCTCGTCGCCACTGTGCCCGATCTGACCGGGAAGCTGGCAGTCATTACTGGCGCCAACAGCGGTCTCGGATTCGGCCTGGCCAGGCGGCTGTCCGCGGCCAGCGCGGACGTTGTGATGGCGATTCGCAACCGCGCCAAGGGCGAGGCGGCGATCGAAGAAATCCGTGCCACGGTCCCCGACGCGAAACTGACGATCAAGATCCTCGACCTGGCGTCGCTGGCCTCCGTCGCCGCGCTAGGCGAACAACTCAACGCCGAGGGTCGCCCGATCGACATCTTGATCAACAACGCGGGCGTCATGACACCACCGGAACGCGATACCACCGCCGACGGCTTCGAATTGCAGTTCGGCAGTAACCATCTCGGCCACTTCGCGCTGACCGCGCACCTGCTGCCGCTGCTGCGGGCCGCCGACGGTGCTCGGGTCGTCGCGTTGAGCAGCCTCGCGGCCCGGCAAAGCGGCAAGATCCACTTCGACGATCTGCAATTCGAGAAGTCCTACGCCGCGATGTCCGCCTACGGGCAGTCGAAGCTGGCGAACCTGATGTTCGCGCGCGAACTGGACCGCCGCAGCCGCGAGGCGGGCTGGGGCATCTCGTCCAGTGCCGCCCACCCCGGCCTCACCAAGACCAACCTTCAGATAAGCGGACCCTCGCACGGCCGCGAAAAGCCGGCCCTGATGCAGCGGCTCTACACGACGTCATGGCGCTGGGCGCCGTTCCTGTGGCAAGAGATCGACGAGGGAATCCTGCCCGCCCTGTACGCGGCGGCGACACCGCACGCCGAGGGGGGCGCGTTCTATGGGCCGAGCGGCTTCTACGAGATGAACGGCGGCGGAGTCAAGGTGGCGCACGTGCCCGCGCGTGCGCGCAACGACGCCGACAGCAGGCGGCTGTGGGAGATCTCCGAACAGCTGACCGGCGTCAGCTATCCCGCGACCAACTGAGCCCAATTGACGAAAATGCGTTTCGCTGTCACGCGGTAACGGGTAGCCCTCCGTCGAGGGGGTAGATCACATGAGCGTGCAAGACGAGCAGGCCGGTAGCGAAAAGCCTGTGCCAGATGAGGACGCCAAAGCCAAGGCCGCCAAATTGATGCGGGCATACGACGACGATCGGCCGACGCTGGTGCTGCCCGGCTCCGGGAAAACCATCACGGGCACCGCGGTTGGCGATTGGCTCGACGAGGATGGCAATCCCAAGTTTGCCAATGGCGAGGGACCGGGCGATCAATCGCTCGACGACAAGATCGCCGCGGACAAGGCCTATAACGAAGAGGTCATCGAGGCGGCCAAGGCCGACAAGGCCGCGTCGAAGTAACTGCGGCGGCCCGCCCTAATCGGTGAGCCTGCCGTGCAGGGCTTTAAGCGTGCGGAGGGCAGCTTCCACGTCGGCCACCGGCAGGCCGTCGAATCCCAACATCTCAGACTCTTCGACGAGCGGCTTTGCTTTGGCGAGCATCTGTTGGCCGGCCGGGGTCAGGGAGATGCTGTTTTGTCGGCGCGACTCTGCCGAGACCTCCACCTGAATCCAGCCATTTTTGCGGGCGATGTCGATGTGCCTGCTAACCGCGCTTTTCGCGATCCCGAGACGATCGGCGATCAGCTGCTGGGAGGGTGCCTCGGCCCCCATTTCGATCAACCTCAGCAGCAGAAATTGGCGCAAGCTAATGCCTAACTCCGTGCGGAACATCGCCTCGCCGCGCTTGTTGAGCAGCGACACGACGCGATGAATGTAGTAGCCGAACTCGCTGTAGGGGTCGCTCGAGGTTGACACACCGCAACCATACCGCATAATGGTTCATAGTAGAACAGTTCACAATGGAACAGATGGCCCATTCCGCCCTCTGCGACGCGAGAGGTGCGACGTGATTACTAAAACCACGCAGGGCCAGGCCCACAACGCGGATGTGTCGTTGGCGTACGAGGTGTTCGGGCCGAGCACCGGCCGACCGCTGCTCCTGCTCATGGGCGTCGGTATGCAAATGGTGCTTTGGCACGAGGATTTCTGCCGCGAGTTGGTGGCACGCGGATTTCAGGTGGCGCGGATGGACAACCGCGACGTCGGTCTGTCGACCCACTATCGCATCTCGGCGAACCCGGATTGTTCGACATGATCGTGCGCCCCCGCACGGCTGCTCGGTATTCGCTGTCAGACATGGCCCTCGATGCGATCGCCGTCATCGACGACCTCGGGTGGTCGACTGTCAATGTCGTCGGAGGATCGATGGGCGGGATGATCGCGCAAATCTTGGCCATCGACCACCCCGAGCGATTGCGTTCGTTGACCTCCATTGCCTCCTCGCCCTCGGCGCGGATCGGGCGCGCACCCATCAGGTTGAGCATCAAAGTGGCCGGACTGCTGCAGCAGCCCCTGCATTCGGCGCAAGACGCCAGCCGACAGTTGGTCGAGTTGTACAAACTCATCGGCACCCCGCCGGAGAACTACCCTCTCGACGTCGAGTGGCTTACCGATGTTGGCGCACTGAGCTTTCGGCGGGCGTACGACCCCGACGGCAAACTTCGCCAACAGGCCGCGATGCTCGCCGCGCCGAACAGGACCGAGCGACTCTCGCAGTTGCGGCTGCCTACGTTGGTCATGCACGGAACCCATGACCGAATGATCCGTCCGGTGGGCGGCGTCGCGACGGCCAGCGCGATTCCGGGCGCGAAAGTCGTGATGCTGCAGGGAGTTGGACACGGCGCGTTCCCGCGTCCCGTGTGGCCCATCATGTTCGACGCGATCTGCGACATCGCGCAATAAGGGACTGAAGACCTAGAGGCCGGGAATGAGCTGGCTGAGCCCGGGAAGGTGCGGGATAGCCGGAATCGCCGGAATCTGCGGCACTAGCTGGGGTGCAGCCGGAATGGGCGGAGGCGCTGGCGCCGCCGGCGTGTAGTTCGCGGGCGGTGGCGCATCGCCTGCTCCGGGAGGTGCGGGCTGACCCGCGTCCGGCGCCTGACTTGCGGGCGCAGACTGTGGGCTTGCCGGCGAAGCCGGCGCCGAGGAAACGGGCGCGGTACTCCCGCCCGGTGCCGGTGTGGTCGCCGGTGCGTCGTCGGAGCCGAACCCCATCGCCACCGCCATGCCGACCAATAGCACCGCCACGGCCGTACCGATGGCCAGCACCGCCGGAAGCCGATACCACGGGATGACCGCGGGGTTTGACTCACGCCGCGGCCTTGCGGTCCGCTGGAACTTCAGCGCCGGGCGGGCTGACGTATAGCCAGAGCCGCGGCTGCGGCGCTTCGTTTCGTCGCCCGCGGCGGTGCCCGCGCGGACCGGCAGCACCCGCGAATCGTCATCGGCCTCCGACCAGGCAAGCGCCGGCATCGATCGCAACACCGGCTCCGACAACCGAGATTCGGCCCACTCGACGGGTTCGGCTGCCGCCGGTTGGACGGGCCTTGGCCTCCCCTTTTTGATCGCGGGCGCGATGGGCGCCGCGGCGGCCGGGGTCATGGTGGTGGCGACGGCATCGCCGGGACCGCGCGTTGCCCGTAATGCCGCGCCGATGGCCGCCGCCAGTTGCGGACGTGGCGTCGTGATAACCGGGACCCGGAACCTGCCCGACAGCATGGTGGTGACGGCGGGGATGTGTGCGCCGCCGCCGACCGACACGACCGCGACCAGATCGTTGCCGCGAATTCCGTTGCCCCTGATGGCTTCTTCCAGGACCGCCTGGAAACCGTTTAGCGATTCGCGGATGGCGTCGTCGAGCTCGTTGCGGGTGAGCCGGATATCCCCGTCGGGCAGTGTGGCCACGGTGCTCGACGACAGCTGCTCCTTGGCGCTTCGGCACCCGGCCCGCAGCCGGCCCAGCGAGTCGATCGCCGACGTGCCGGACGGATCGGACGTATCTGCGCTCGGCATGTTAGCCAGCACGGCCGTCAACAGCGCCCGATCAATCAGGTCGCCGGAGAAGTCTGGATGCCGAAAGGTCGGGGCCAGCGGCTGATACTCGGCGGCGGCATCGACCAGGGTGATGCTGGTGCCGCTGCCACCGAAATCGCAGACCGCAATGACGCCGCGGGCCGGTATGCCCGGGTTGGCCCGCACGGCGAACAGCGTCGCCGCGGCGTCCGGGATCAAAGTGAGCGGTCGGGCTCGGTTGGACTGTTGAGCCGCCCGGGTCACCTCCGCCCCCAGCGCGTCGACCGCGGCGGAACCCCAGTGCGCGGGATAGGCGACCGCGACGCTTTCGCTCAAGGTGCGGCCGCCGACGGCGGAGGCCAGCGCGCGCAGCCCGTCGACGACCAGCGCCTCGCCGCGGTGCACCGAGCCGTCGGCGGCCACGATCCCGATCGGATCGCCCACGCGGTCCACAAAGTCATTGATCACCAACCCCGGCTCGTCCAGCCGTGGGTTCTCCGACGGCACCCCGACCTCTGGCGGACGCTGCCGATACAGCGTCAGCACTGGTTTGCGGGTGATGCCGTGATCCGCCGTTACGGCCGCCAGGTTGGTGGCACCAATCGACAAGCCCAGCGCGGGCCTAGCATCCTCGGCCATCTATCAGTCCCCGTCTTCAGCCCCGTCTTCGGTCGGCACGCCCGACCTTCATGTTGCCGCTAGAAGCTATAGCCAATCAGTGCGCCCACTATGCGTGAGCTGTATAACGACATGCCTAGATCGGGTCAGCGAATGCAGCCCGCACCGGCGATCAGCGGCAGGTCAAGCGGGGTGACCCAGCCGGGCGGCAGGTCGTTGACGGCGGGAACCGCGTTGAGCGCCCGCAGCCCCGTCGATAGGCATCCTGCCGTGGCCGGATCCCGGCCCGAACCGTCGGTGAACCGGAACGCGGTTTCCTGGAAGATGCTCGGGGTTCCTTCGATATCCACCCGGTAGACGTCGTCGTCATGCCCCGACGGCCAGTCCGGTGCGGCGTCGCGACCGATGCGGTTGACGTGTTCGAGCTGGATACGCGTCTCGCCCCGGTAGATCCCGTTGATGGTGAACCGGACGGCGGCGACGTGACCCGGCTTGATGACGCCCCTGGCGGAGTTGCGCTCGGTGGGCGTCACCCACTTGTCCCAGGTGGTGGTCATCCCGTCGAGTTCGATCCCGACGGCGTGCGCGATCATCGGGACCGTCGCGCCCCACGCGAAGATCAGCATGTCTTGGTCTTCCAGCATGGGCTTGTATTCGGGCTCGCGGCCGATGCCCATCTCGAACTCGTAGTCGCCCTCGTAGTTGGTGTAGTCCAGCAATTCGGATGCACGTACCCGCCGCACCTCGGAGCACAGGCCCATCAGCGTCATGGGGAACATGTCGTTCGCGAATCCGGGATCGATGCCGGTGGTGAAGCAGGACGCGCCGCCCTGCTCGCAGGCCTCGGTGATGGGCTGGATCCAGTTAGGCGGGTTCACCGACATCGCCGGCCACACCCACGGCGTCATCGCGGTGGAACACACATCGATGCCGGCCCGCAGGAAGCGGGTGATCAGCTTGATGTTTTCTTTGGCGTGCATGGCCGTGGGCCCGAAGTGCACCAGGGCGTCGGGCTTGAGTGCGATCAAGGCGTCGATGTCGTCGGTGGCGGTGATTCCCACCGGCTCGGACAACCCGCAGATGTCGCCGACGTCGCGGCCGACCTTGTCCGGATTGCTGACGCCGACACCGACCAATTCGAACAGCGGATGTTTGACGATCTCGGTGATCACCATCCTGCCCACGAAGCCAGTGCCAAACACTACGACTCGCTTCGAGTCACTTTGCGACATGCTCACCTTCCGATCGCCGAGCCCCCAACTCACACTAAGCGGGCCGCGCGGGCGCATCCAAGGCGGCTTCGAGGTTTTCGGCGCAGCGAAGCAGCAGGGAGGCGAGCTGACCCCGCGCCGAGGGCGAGATCCCTTGCAGCATCTCGGATTCGACACCCTCAACGGCGGCGTGGCTGCTCTTGAGGCATTGCAGTCCGGCCGGCGTCAGCTGCAGTGCGCGGGCCCGGCCCCGTCTCGGCGCCGCCGACGGGCCGACCAGTCCTGCCGTGCGCAGCCCGTCCAACACGTCACGCAGCGACTGGCGGGTGACGAAGCACAGCCGGGCAAGTTCGGAGGCCGACGCGTCGGGATGGTCGTGCAGGGCACGCAGCAGCGCGTACTGCGCCATCGACAGCCCGATCGGCTTCAGCGCGGCATCGCAGCGGCGCCGTAGCCCCTGCTGCACCCGTTTCACCAGATAGCCCGCACCACGCTCAATCTCCGGCTGACTCATGACAGGAACATTACATCGTGCTAGCGTCGACAATGTAAGGTTCCTGACATAAGAGAGGTTTTAGCCATGACCGAGATCAAAGAGCACGCCCCACTGACAACCCTGATCAATGTCTTCACCGTGGCGCCCGAGCGAGCCGCGGAACTGGCCGAGAAGCTGCGCCTGGCCACCGAAGAGACGATGCAATTCGTGCCCGGCTTCATCTCGGCCAATATCCACGTCAGCACCGATCACACCCGGGTGGTCAACTACGCCCAGTGGCAGAGCGCCGAGGCGTACAAAGCGGTGTTCGAAGACGCGAACACTCGTGCACACATGGGCGCATGCGCGGCGATCGCGACGGGCTTCGAACCGCACCTTTACACGGTGGAATCAGTGCACGTAGCGCCAAACGTCTAACTGAAACCACTTCCGTGCCGCCGAAGGCAGTGACAGCATGGGAAACCATGACGAAGCATCTCGGCGAGGCTGCGATCCTGTTCGCCATCGGTATCGGGTTTGCGAATACGTGCGGCGTGGCCGGCGCGAAGGACTTTCCCACAGTCCGCTACGAAATCAGCGGCAGCTCCCCCGTCGCCGAATACATCTCCTACGAAACCGACACCGGTCAGCAGCGTGCGGTAAACGCCACACTGCCGTGGTCGGCGGAGTTCCCCGGCTACGGGGGCGGCGTGTACGTCATCAGCGCACAGGGGCCGGGCACCTTGACATGCAGGATTCTCCTGGACGGTCAATCCGTGAAAGATGCGACGGCGACGGGGACGCCCGCCAGGACCGCATGCACGCACTGACTCCGCGGGTAAACGGGGCGGCGCCGCCCGAGATCCCACTTGCCGACGTCAATCTCAGCTCGTTCAAGTTCTGGGGGCTCGACGACGACGTCCGCGACGGAACCTTCGCAACCCTGCGCCGCGAGGCCCCGATCTCGTTCTGGCCCCCGATCCACTACGAGGGGTTCGCCCGCGGCGAAGGGCATTGGGCGCTGACGAAGCTTGACGATGTCTTCTTCGCCAGCCGCCATCCAGAAATTTTCAGCTCGGCCGGTGGCATCACCATCAGTGACCAGACACCCGAGATCGCCGAGTACTTCGGCTCCATGATCGTGCTCGACGATCCGCGCCATCAGCGGCTGCGCTCGATCGTGAGCCGAGCGTTCACGCCGAAAGTCGTGGCGCGCATCGAGACGTCGGTGCGGGAGCGGGCCCACCGGCTGGTCGCAACGCTGATCGCCAATCACCCTGATGGGGAAGCCGACCTGGTCAGCGAGCTCGCTGGACCGCTGCCGCTGCAGGTCATCTGCGACATGATGGGGATTCCCGAGGAGGACCACCAACGGATATTCCACTGGACCAACGTGATTCTCGGGTTCGGCGACCCTGACCTGACCACCGATTTCGACGATTTCCTGAAGGTTTCGTCGGACATCGGCGCCTACGCCACCGCGCTGGCGGAGGATCGCCGCGTCAATCACCACGACGACCTGACGAGCAGCCTCGTCGACGCCGAGGTCGACGGCGAGCGGTTGTCGTCGCAGGAGATCGCGTCGTTCTTCATCCTGCTGGTGGTCGCCGGCAACGAGACGACGCGCAATGCGATCAGCCACGGCGTGCTGGCGCTGTCTCGCTTTCCCGACCAGCGGGAAAAGTGGTGGTCCGACTTCGACGCGCTGGCACCCAGCGCGGTCGAGGAAATCGTGCGGTGGGCCTCGCCGGTAGTCTATATGCGACGCACGTTGACTCAGGACGTCGAACTCAGCGGCACCAAGATGGCGGCCGGTGACAAGGTCACGTTGTGGTACAACTCGGCCAACCGCGACGAGTCAAAGTTCGTCAATCCGTGGGCTTTTGACGTGTCACGTGACCCCAATCCGCACGTCGGCTTCGGCGGCGGAGGCGCCCATTTCTGCCTGGGCGCGAACCTGGCTCGTCGTGAGATCAGGGTCGCGTTCGACGAGTTGCACCGCCAAATACCCGATATCGTCGCGACGGGCGAACCCGCGCGACTGCTGTCGCAGTTCATTCACGGCATCAAGGCCTTGCCGGTCGCCTGGACACCGAAACCCTGAGGACCCACCGTGACCATTCCCGCGTTGCCCGAGACCCATGTATTGGCCGCACGCCAGAAACTGGTGCTGGACCACTTTCATGACGAGGTTCGCCACGCCTGGGACGACGTGTTGTCGACCTTCCCGCATCCCCGTTACGAGCTGATCCCGCAGATGCTCGTGCACGACGGCGACGAGGCGGTGCGCGGGTACTACACCTACACCCGCACGGCATTCCCCGACCAGGACCACGAGATCATCGCGCTGCGGCACAGCGCCGACGCGGTGATCGTCGAGTTCTGGTTGATGGGCACACATCAGGGTTATCTGGGCAAGGTCCCGCCAACCGGCAGCCGCTTCCGGGTCCGGATGACCGCTTACTTTGTCTTCGACGAGGCGGAAGTGCTTGTCTGCGAACGCATTTATTTCGATACGCTGACCATGATCAAGCAACTCCTAGGCGGCCTGAACATGAAGAAGCCAGCGAACTGGCTGCTGGCCGCGCGCTGCGTACGCGGCATGCTGTCGATGTCGGCAGAGAAACCGGACCCGGCGCTGACCGAAACCGTCGCGCCCGCGTTGGCAACGAAAGCGCCGTGAGTCAGCTAGCAGATAATCAGTGGCCCGCGGGCGTCCAACCGACGGGCAGTCGCTTGATGCCGTGGATGAACGCCGAGCGCAAGATGGCCGGTTCCTCGACGGCGACGATATCGGGGACGCGGTTGTGCAACTCCTCGAACAGCACCCGGATCTCCCGCCGGGCCAGGTTGGCGCCCAGACAGAAGTGGGCTCCACCTGCGCCGTATCCAAAGTGCGGGTTGGGATTTCGGGTGACGTCGAATAACCACGGCTTGTCGAACTTGGTTTCGTCGCGGTTGGCCGAGTTGTACCACATCGAAACCTTGTCGCCGGCCTTCATCGCCACGCCCCCGAGTTCGACGTCCTCGTTGAGATTGCGTCTCATGAAGATCACCGGAGTGGCCCAGCGCACGATCTCCTCGACCGCGGTGGCCGCGACGCCGTCGAAATCGGCCCACCATTTGTCCCGCGCGTCGGGGTAACGGCTCAACGCCACCATGCCGTGACTGATGGCGTTCCGGGTGGTCTCGTTGCCCGCACCGGACAACAGGATGAAGAACGAGGCGATATCCGCAGACGACAGCCGCTCACCGTCGACCTCTGCCCGCACCAGGTTCGAGGTCAGGTCGTCGGCGGGTTCAGCCCGGCGGGACTCGGCCAACTGGGCGCCGTACGCGGCGAGGTCGAGTACCGCCTGAATCGCCTCGTCGTGGCCGGTGGCCACCTCCTCGTCACCGGCCCCCAAGATGACCGACGTCCAGTGGAAGACCTTGTGCTCGTCCGCTTCAGGGATGCCCATCATGTCGCAGATGATCTGCAGCGGAAGCGGACCCGAGAGGGACTCGACGAAGTCCGCCTCCCCGTCGGGGTGGTTGGCCAGCATGTCGCTCACGAGTTGCCGCGCCCGGGTACGTACGCTTTCCTCGATGCGGGCCACCATCTTGGGGGTGAACGCGCGGTTGACGATCGATCGCAGCCGCAGGTGGCGCGGGTCGTCGAGGTTGATCATCGATCCGCTGAACTCCGCGATCGCCGGGTCGATCTCGAGCAACGTCACGCTGGTTGGGATCGAACTGAACACTTCCGGGTGCCGGCTCGCATGGTGCACATGGTCGAACGACGTCAGTGCCCAATGCCCAGGGCCCGCTTCGAATCCGGGTACGCGGGGAGCGTCGAAGAAGGTTATCGGCGCTTCGCGGCGCAGCGTGACGAACGCCCCGTCGCGGCGGTCGTCGTCCCAACTCCAGAATTCCATTGAGCCCAGGTCGACATCGCTCAACGGCACCTCCGGTGGCGGCATGCCGTTTTCGCGGTGCGCGATACCCGAGTCAATCGTTGTCATGGTGACCTCCCGGTCCGACCCTGAGTGTGACAACCCCGTCACGTCGGTGGTCTAGACACCTCGCTGTGACGCGTTTCCCGAGGCCGATAGGTCGCCGGCGCTGCAATCACAGAAGACATATTCACCACCCTTTATTAACGGGTATGCCGTCAATGGTAGTGAAATGATGATGGTGAGCGCGAGTAGTTCGCTACTCGACTTTCAAGTTTGGGCTGTATCCAAACCTCGCGGTTAATTGACGAATCAGCCAATTTGGGCAGTTAATTAACACGTCAGCCAAATTCGTCTGCACTGTCCCCCAGCTGCCAGCCCTGGCAGGTGGCTGTCGCCTAGCCGCATCACCAGCACTCGATCGCGAGACTTTACGTCGCGGCAAGAGCAACACTTTGGCCGAATTCAGGAGGAACGTAGATCACCGCGGGCCTCTAACAGTCCAGTTGTTCTGCAAGATCGAGGAAGTCAGAGGCGTTGATGTCGAACTCTTCTGAATAGGCCACGTCGGCCTCGCCGTCGACCCCGAATTCCAGCGGACGCGCGACGAAGGCCGTTCGAAACCCAAGTTCGCCCGCGGCGCGGATGTCGTATTTGTGGCTGGCCACCATCATGATCTCGGCCGGCTCCAGACCCGAGGTAGGTCGCGGCCATGCGATAGATCGCCGGTTCGGGTTTGAACACCCCGGCCATCTCCGCGGCAAAGATGGCGTCCCAGGGCAGACCCGCCCGCTTGGAGATGTTGACCACCGCGGAGACGTCTGCGTTCGACAGGGTCGCCAGGGTGTAGGCGGTCTTCAGTCGGCTCAGTCCCGGCAGCACATCCGGCCACGGCTGCAGGCGCTGCCAGGCCAGGGTGAGCTCCTCGCGTTCGGCATCGGTAAGCGTGTCGATGCCGCACTCGTCCAGCACCGGATCCAGGGCGTCGCGGTACACCGAATGCACCGAAACCCACCCCTGCTGGCGACCCGTCGCGGCGTCCAACGCGGCGAAGTAGCCTGCGCGCCAACGCCGCACCACATCGCGCCAATCGACGCCGGGGGAACGCCCCGCATCGATCCGCTGCGCCTCGCCGCAGACCGTCGAAAGAAAATCCGTCGCGGTCCCCTGCACGTCGAACAAGAGCGCCTTCACCACAATCCCCATCATGCAGCACGAGGCGGCGGGCGTAACGTTGCTTAAAATCTCGGCCGTCAAAACACTTGTCCCGACACGACCTGCGAGGTAGCCCGTGACCAGTCATGCCGACGACACCGCCGTCGACACCGGCGAGCGTGCGGCCGGACAGGAACTCGACTACCGCTTCACCCTGGCCAACGAGCGGACTTTCCTTGCCTGGCAGCGCACCTCGCTGGGACTGCTGGCCGCGGCGGTCGCCCTGGTACAGCTCGTCCCGGAGATGGCGGTTCCTGGCGCGCGCCGCTTCCTCGGCGTGGGGCTGGCGTTGCTGGCAGTCCTACCAGCGGAATGGGTCTGCTGCGCTGGCAGCAGACGGAGCGCGCCATGCGCAACGGCGACCCGATGCCCCGGCAGCCTTCACCGGCTTACCTGGCGGCGGGTCTCACCCTGGTCGGGATCATCGCGCTCGGATTGGTCATCGCCAAGGCGGTCGACGGGTTGAGTCAGCCCACGCAGTTGCGGAGGTTTGCGGACACCCTGCCCGCGGAGCGCACAACGCTTGCCTGGACCCGGACGTCGTTCGCGTTGCTGGGCAACGGCGCGCTGCTCGCGATCAAAGACCTGCATGGCTCAGCGGGCCCGACGAGGCTCGATCGCGCCCGTGTTGGCGGCATCGGTGGCCACCGGTACCTACCTGATCGCGCTGCGACGCCAACGGACGCTCCGGCAGCGACCGCTCCCGGCGCGGATTTCCGCGCGTCGCCAGGTGTACACCGTCGGGATCGGCGTGCTGCTGCTGATCGTCGTGACCGCGGTTACCCAGCTGATTTAGCGCGCGCGAGCCAGATCGTATGATCTCCGCAAGTGGGGTCCGCCACGACGTGGGCCACCACGTCGAACCCGTTGTCGTGCATAAGCCGACGATATTCGTCGGTATCCAGGCTTGCATGGAACAGCGGCTCGCCGTCGAAGCTTCCTATTGCCTCACCGGCCGACGGACCGCTGGTGAACATCAGCGCCGCCCCCGCCGCGGCGTGGAGCCTGAAGATTGGGAACATCCGACGTTGATCGTCCTGGGTGAGATGAAAAAAGCTGTCCCAGGCCAAAATTCCGTCGAACGTACGACCGAGGGCCAGTGTTCGCATGTCGGCGAGATGCCACGTGCGCTCGGGGAACCGATCAACACAGCGGGCGATCATTGCGCTCGACGCGTCAATCCCGGTCACCTGGCAGCTTTGCTCCATGAGGTAACGGGCAATCGGCACACCGGTTCCGCAGCCAAGGTCGAGCACGGTGGGATCCTCCGGCAACAGAGCCAGAAACGAATCTATCCAACCTTTTTCGTACAAGTGATCGCCCCGGTTACGGGACCAAGCGCCGGCATGGCGTTCATAGCTGCCGATAATCCTGTCCGCGGCGGAGTCAGGCATCGCATGCGATCGCACGATCGACGAAGGCGGCAAGGCGGGCCTTGGTGAGGCCGCCGATGCCGAAAAGCGTTCTGAGGTAAATCGGCGCAAGGACGCAGTCGTAAACGTCGGTCTGGTCAAGGGCGGGCTCGCCGCGGTCGCGGGCACGGTCGAGCATGGCCTGAAATTGCGCGCCGCGCTCCCGCAGCGGAGCGCTGCGCAGTGGATCGCTATTTTCGCTGACGCCGAGCACCGCCTTTAGGAAGGCCAATCCCCCGGGCCGGCTCAGGTCCTTCGCCACCTGGGTGGCGTAAGCGAGCAGGTCGCCGCGAAGCGTCCCGGTATCGGGAAGGGGTGAGATGACCCGCAGTCGCGCGGCCTCCACATCCAGGATCAGTGCCTCGAGCGTGCCCCAACGCCGGTAGATGCTCGTCGGGTTCACTCCCGCCCGATCGGCGATCTCGGCGACCGTGACCTGACGCGGGTCTCCCTGCCCCACAAGCTCGTTGACCGCTTCATGCACTGCCGCGACCACCCGCGCGCTGCGCCCACCTGTACGCCGCTGCGCCACCCCTGCACCAGTCATGACTCAATGCTAACGCATTTTCTCTTGCTTTAGTTGGAAACCTGCCGTACGGTCGTTAAAGCAAGACGAATTGACTTAGCGGCTGACTTAGGAGCCAAAATGGACGCACTCCTGTTTCCCGAGGACACCTCGTTCTGGTACGAGACCCAGCGGACCCTGGGCCACACCGCCTACGGCGGCGCCGACGTCGGCGAGGTGCTGACCACCGCCCAGGCAATCACCGCCGGCGACTACGACAGCTGGCATGACGAGTGGTTGGCCACGGCCGACTGGGTTGCAAACGAAGCCGAGAAAATGCTCGCCGGCGGGCACCGCATCAGCGCGCGGGACGGGCTCATGCGGGCCAACAATTACTATCGGACCGCCGAGTTCTACTTGCACGGCAACCCCGACGATCCCCGCATCGACCATGCCTACGACCGGGCGCGGGAGTGCTTCCACACCGCGGCCGCGCTCTTCGATCCGCCGATCGAGCCGGTCGAAATCCCCTATGAGGGAACCGTTTTGCGCGGATACTTTTATCGGGGCGCGGGAAGTAGTGCCGGAAATGGCCCCGGCACCGAGCAAGACGCCACACCACGCCCGACGATCATCATGCACAGCGGGTTCGACGGCACGTGCGAAGAGATGCATTGGATCGGCGCCGCCGCCGCCCAAGAACGCGGCTACCACGTGCTCACGTTCGACGGGCCGGGGCAACCCTCGGCTCGCCGCTTCGAGGGTCTGGTCTTCCGCCCGGATTGGGAGAACGTCGTCACACCGGTCCTCGACTGGCTGCTCGCGCGTCCCGGTGTCGACTCAACCCGGGTCGCCCTCCTGGGTCTGTCGATGGGTGGCCTGCTCGCGCCTCGAGCGGCCGCCTTCGAGCACCGACTGGCCGCGTGCGTGGCGATGGACGGCGTCTACGACCTGGGCATTACGGTCACCAACAACATGCCCGGGCCGCGTGCCGAGGCCGAGGCCATCCTTCGGGCCCCATCGGCCCCGGACGCCGATGCGACGATCGAACAGCTGATGGCATCCAACCCCAACATCCGGTGGGCAGCCACGCACGGCCAATACGTGATGGGCGTCGACAGCCCGCGCGCGTTCCTGGCCTCCTACCTCGACTACACCCTCGCCGGCGGCATCGCCGAACAGATCACCTGTCCCACACTGGTCTGCGACGCTGACGAGGACATCTTCTTCGACGGACAGCCGAAGATGCTGTTCGACCACCTCACCTGCCAGAAGGCACTGTTGGACTTCACCGCGGCCGAAGGTGCCGGCGCGCACTGCCAATCCGGCGCCCAGCGCCTGGCTTTCGGCCGCATCTACGACTGGCTGGACGACATTCTTCGGGTTGGCTAGCTGGCTTTGGTGTTCAGGTACGCGACGATGCCCTGGGTGACGGCGTCGGCATATTTCGCCCGGCCGTCGGCGCTTTCCATCCGGGCGGCGTCGTCCGCGTTCTTCATATTGCCGAGTTCTACAAGGACTGCCGGGTACTGGGCCAGGTTGAGCCCGGCCAGGTCGTCTCGTCCGTACAGGCCGTCGGATCCGATATAGGTGGCCGGGTGAAACCCCGCTTGCACCAAGGTATCCCGCATTATGTGCGCCAGCTGGATAGCTCCGCCTGATTGCGCGTCATTCAACGGCGGGCTGGAGTAGTTGACGTGAAATCCCGAGCCGGACGGTGGGCCACCGTCAGCGTGGATACTCACGATCGCGTCCGGGTGCAGCGCGTTGGCCCGTGCGGCTCGTTCATCGACGCAGGGTCCAGTGGAGCCGTCGTCACCCCGGGTCAACCCGGTGTGCACGCCCATCTGGTTGAGCGAACCGTTGATCAGGCCCACGACCGCCCAATTGAACGCGTGCTCCGCGTAGCCGTCGTCGGTGGCGGTGCCCGAGGTGTTGCACGCCTTTGTGCCGCCACGGCCGTTGGGCACTTGGTCGTTTATCGAGGCGTCGTTGACGGCGTTGTGGCCGGCGTCGAGGGCGACGGTCATCCCGGCGACACCGGCGCCCGCGCGTGGGGCGGCAAGTGTTGCGCCGACGGCCAGGATCGCCGGCGCCATGCCGCTGAACTTCAAGACGCGGCGCCGCGAAACACTCATCGCGCGATCGTAGCAATCGGGCGGTTATCCGCCCCGCCGTCGACCGGCTCTCCAGGGTGCTTTCAGCGCTGGGTACAGGTAGTGCATGAGTTCTGCGCTCATGCCCGCAAGGTGCGCACACCCACCGACAACGGAGGTTTATGCTCCGGAAATGATCCTTGAGGCCCCGAAGCTGACGAAGCTTGCGACGGTCGTGACAGCGACTGCGGCGTTAGCCATGGCGTCGCCGGCAACCGCGCGCGCCGACAGCCACTATTTTCAGTCGCCCTCCGGAAACATCGTGTGCGTCATCGACGACAGCAGCGCTACCTGCGATGTCAGTGATTCCACCTATCAGCCACCCCCACCCCTGGATTGCGGCAAACAGATTCCCACGGGTAGCCGCTTCATGCTGACACCGGGCAACGTGGGCACCATCGCGTGCCGTGGGGACTCGCTGCGCGTCCTGGCGCAGCCGAGCCTCGACTACGGTCGGACCATCTCGGCCGGCGCGATCACGTGCGATAACGAGCCGACAGGCCTGAAGTGCACCGACACCAGCTCAGGGCACTTCTTCCAAATATCCAAGACTGCGTACAACCTGGGCTGAGGCCTCACGTTGTCGGCAGAGTCCCGCAGGGTACGCATGCCTTCCGACAACACCTTTCGGCAAAGGCGGCCGTGTGTTTATGCTCAGCAAATGATCGTTGGGGCCACGAGGCTCGCGCTGGTCGTAGCGGCGACAGCGGCGGTGGCAATCGCGCTGCCGGCGACCGCGCGCGCCGATGTCCACAATTTCCAAACCCCCTCGGGAAATATCGTCTGCACCATCGACAACACCAGCGCTGCCTGCGACATCAGCGACTTCATCTATCAGCCGCCGCCGCCGCCGGAATGCGGCAAGCACATCGCCTGGGGCAGCCGCTTCGTCCTGGCACCGGGCAACCCGGGCGCCATCGAATGCCATGGGGACACGCTGCGCGTCCCGGGCGAACCGACCCTCAACTACGGCCAGACCATCTCGGCCGGCACCATCACGTGCGATAGCGAGCCGTCGGGGGTGAAGTGCACCGACACGAGCTCAGGGCACTATTTCCAGGTATCGCGGGAGGCGTACAGCTTCGGCTGACCCATCAACCTCATGTCGGCGGCGGGGGCGTCATCCGGGCGGTTTCATCGAGGTCGACGTCGAGCGCGTTGAGCATCAGCGCCAGGCCGGCGTATCGGCCGATGATCATCAGCACCTCAACGGTGGCCGCGGAACCGAGCTCCGTGTGCACTCGATCAACGAGTGCAGCCGCGACGCCGCGGGTGGTCACTAGCTCAGTCGTCAATTGCAGCACCGCGAGCTCACCGGAGCTGAAACCGGCTATCCGCCAATCGGAGTCGGAGACCGTGGCCTTGATCTCGCTTTCCGTCAGGCCCGCCGTGCGCGCGACGTCGTTATGCTGGCCCAGCTCATAGGGGCAGTCCATCACGGCGGCGGTGCGCAGAGTGACGAGCTCGCGCAGTCTTCTGGACAATACCGGGCTGGACAGGGCGGCCCGGCCGGCCGCCATCCAGCCGGGGAAGACGTTTTCGGCGTTGGCCAGAACGCGGTAGACATTGAGGTCGCCGCGCTCGAGAGTCAGTTCGCGGGCCCGTTCGGTCATGTCGTCGGGCCGGCGGTACGGGATGCGAGTCACGGCCGGAACCGAGCCGCGACGTCGACGTCAGGGTCGGCCGCATTGAGCACCAGCGCCAGCCCGTAGTAGCAGCTGATAAGCATCAGCAGTTCGGTGAATGCCTCGTCGCCGAAGATGCCGTGAGCAGAGGCAAAGGAGTCGTTACTCAAGCGGTGTGTGGCGCACAACTCGGTGACGACGTCCAGCGCGACGCGTTCAGGTCGGGCGAAGCCGGCCTTCTCGAGGTCCCCGGCATCCTGGATGGCGTCGATCTGTTGGTCGGTCAGCCCGGCGGAGCGGGCGAGCGGCACGTGCTGGCCGAGCTCATAGCGCGACGCCTGCAGGTGGGCCACCCGCAGAATGACCAATTCCCGCATCCGCGCATCGAAGGTCGGGCTCGCGAACAACTCGTCGACCATGTCTGTCCATCCGCCAAAGACGTTGGGGGCATTGGCAAGCAGTCGGAAAACATTGAGGTTTCCGCGACGGGCGGCCCACTGGCGGATCGATTCGGGTTGCTCGTCGAGGTTGACGAGCGGGATTCGTGACATTGCTTGATTCCTTTCATCGCGAGAATGCAACTACCGACGGTCTCACTCGGGAAACGTGTTGCCAGTTACAATCTCGCGGCATCGGGCGAGCGGGCGAGGGTGAATGTCCAGTCGAGCGTCACAAAGGGCTCCTCTACAGTAGTTCCGTCGGGGGCGGCGCCGGCCTCGTGACGCACGAAATCCGCTTGCAACGAGGTCTGATCCGCGAAGACCGCGTCACGGCCGATGTAGGGGTCGTCGCGCAGAAACAGCTGCGTGATCAACGGTTGGTAACCCTCGGCGTGGAACCAGAAGTGCACGTGCTGAGGGCGCATCACGGATCGGTTTGCCGCGCGCATGATTTCGCCGCAGGGACCGTCGGTCGGGACCGGGTAGTAGCGAGGTGTGATCGATCGGTACCAGAACTTGCCGTCGCTGTCGGTGGTGAGCAGCGCGCGCATGGCGAACTCGTCGTGCAGCTTCTCGGTCTGCTGAACGTCGTAGAAGCCTTCGCCGTCGCTGTGCCAGGTGTCCACATGAGCGCCGGCGATCGGCTTGCCGTGTTCATCGACGACTCGACCGGTGACGAACATCGGAGTGCCCGCAACGCCATTGGAGATGTCGTCGCCGTTCGCGGCTATCGGACGGCCCTCGACGTAGAACGGCCCCAGCAGAGCCGAGTCTGTCGTCGATCCCCCGGCGTGCTCGTTGATCTTGTCCAACAGCATGGACAAGCCGAGGAGGTCCGACAGCAGCACGACCTCCTGGCGGGTGGGGCTGGAGATTTTGCCCATGCGTTCGATGAAATCCATTGCGGTGAACCATTCGTCTCCGGTCAGCCGCACCTCCCGGGCGAAATCGTGGATGTGCTGCACCAGCGCGACGAACAGCTCGCGAAACCTCTCGTCGCTGGAGGTGTCAAAGCTGCGCTGCACGGCTTCGGTAATCGTCTGCTCGGTCAGATTGCTCGACATGTCCCTACCTTTCTCACGGGTTGATGACGATCCCACCCCCACTCCCGCGGCTAAGGACGCGGTGGCAGCACCGAAAGCCAGTTATCCGAAAGCAGTTCCAGCAGTTGCCCGTCGGGATCCCGGACCATCGCCGACCCCGCTGAAGCCGTCCCGTCGACCACAACTCCCCCGAAACCCTCAACCTGGGACAGCACGCCAGCGAGATCAGATACCGAGAACGAAATATGGGTCAGCCCAACCTGATCCATCACTCGGTCGGAGCCAGCGCGAACTTGACGACCCGAGTAGTCGAGAAGTTCAAGCACCAAACCGTCGCGAACCAGGTACGTGGCATGCAGCCCCACCGGGCTGTCCAGCTGCAGAAGCTGACTGGTGCCCGCCTCGGGCGCATCGAGTTCCCACCAGAACTGAAATCCGAGCAGCCCCTCGTAGAAGCGGCGTGACCGCTCGCGGTCCGCGACGCACAATCCAACGTGATTGAAAACTGATCGGTTGCCGGTCATGACTGAAACCGTCTCACACGGCTAGGTCACGCAGGTTTGCAGCGGGCACGCAGGGCGGCGACACCCGGGCCGGTGAGATCGTCGCAGTAGGCGCCTCGGCCCGCCATCGCCATGGTCAGTGCCAGCGTGGTCCCGCTGACCAGCGGGCCGGCGCCGGTCGCGAAGGGCCCGTCGATCGCCTCGAGGCGCAGGCCTTCGATGGTGCTGCGGCCGAAGCCGGTGAAATTCCGCTGCGCAACTGGCTAAGGTCCGGCGAGATCCTCGGCGAGGGCGGCGCGTTCGGCGTGGGTAGCCGACCAGATAGCCGCACGTGACAGGCCGTCGGACACCCGGGCCTCCCGTTGGTTGGATCGGCTTCTCCAAGTCCCGCAATAGCGTAATACTGTAAAGATAGTGCAATTAGCCGGCGGACGGTCGGCTGGTCACCACAGATCTCGTTGCGTTGGAGGACTTTTCGATGGCTACCCGCCCAGACGTCAGCGCCGACGTGGTTGTCGACTTCGACCATCACTCCGACCAGTTCAACCTCAACCAACAGACGATCAACGCCGAGCTCCGGCAGAAGTGTCCGGTCGCGTGGAACGAGAACTACGGCGGTTTCTGGTTCCTGAGCAGCTACGACGCCGTTTCGCATACCGCCCGGGACGGCGCCACCTTCGCGCACAAATACGAGCCCAACGCCGCCGACGGCGTGGACTACCAGGGCGAGATGGGCGTCCCCCGCCCCGAAGGCCAACCCGCGCTGGGCATCGGCGAGGTCGACGGGCCCTATCACCTGGCCCTACGGCACGCGCTTGCCCCGTTCTTCTCGCCGGGAGCCGTCCAGAAAATGCAGCCGTTCATGGAGCAGTCCGCGCACTGGTTCCTCGATCAGCGAATCGCCGACGGGACAGCTGGACCTGGTGCTCGACTACGCCAGCCCGGTCCCGGCCATCCTCACCATGAAGCTGATGGGCCTGCCCTACGACAACTGGCACCTCTACGCCAACCTCTTCCACTCCGTGATGGCCGTGCCCCAGGACAGCGACGAATACGCCACCGCCGTCGCCGCGGTCCCCGCCATGATGGCGGACGTCATCGAATTCGCCTCGACCCGACGGGCCGAAGCCCGCGACGACCTGACCAGCTTCCTCATTCAGTTCGAATTCGACGGCAAGCGCCTCGACGACGCCCAGCTGCTCAACATCCTCTGGAATCTCATCGCCGGCGGCGTCGACACCACCACATCGCAGACCGCGCTGACCCTGCTGCACCTGGGCACCCACCCCGAGCTGCGGCAACAGCTCATCGACCACCCGGAGCTCTACCGCACCGCCACCGACGAATTCCTGCGCTACTTCTCGGTCAACAAGTCACTGAGCCGCACGGTCACTCGTGACGTCGTCGTCGGCGGCCAACAGCTGCGGCGCAACGACCAGCTCATCATCAGCTGGCTGGCCGCCAACCACGACGAGCGGGAGTTCGAGCGAGCCGACGAAGTCGTTCTCGATCGCGCACCCAACCGCCACCTCGCCTTCGGGCTCGGGCCGCATCGCTGCATCGGCTCACATCTGGCCCGGCTGATGTCGGAGGTCATGGTCAAGGCGGTGCTCGACCGGATTCCCGACTACCAGGTCGACCTCGGCGGTGTCGATCAATACCAGTGCAACCCGAGCATGACCGGGTTGGGCACCCTGCCCGTCAGCTTCAGTCCCGGAAAGAGCCGGGGAACGTCACGCCCCTGGTGATTTGGGGCGCACCCCGGCGGCGCGGTAGACGAAAACCGGCTCAACCGGAATACGCAGCGTGCTCGCCGGCAGCTGTTGTAGTACCTCCCTATAGCGCGACACACCCGAGGACGAAAACACTCCAGGAACGTAGCCACTGAAGTGCCGGCTGATGCCCACTTTGCCCGCGGTGAATATGACACCCGCGGCCTCGAGTTGATTGCGCAGTCCTGCAGGCAGTTTGCCGATTTCGGACAAGTATCGTAAGCCGAACACAACCCAGCCCGTATCCCAGCCGGTTTGCTATTGCACCGTCACATGGGCCGTATAGGTGCAAACCGGCGTTTTATCGTGACCCACGATACTTGCGTAGGTGGTGGATATCGTCGTTGCCCCGGCCTTCAACGCCGTGAATGTCCACACCTCCGTCCCAGGAGCTCCAAGAGCGTCGGACGCCGGTTGCACAAACTCGTGACCGGTTTGCTTGACGATGCTTGAGTCGCCGACCTTTGTTTGCGGCTCCCACCGATACGGGGTGCTGTAGTTCGAGGCCAACTGCACCTTGAGTGTGTTGCCGACCGCGAGGGTGACGTTCTGCGTGATGGTGCTCTGCTTCGACACTTCATCGAACGAGACTTGAAGGATCTGGATCGGCGAAGTGTTCCTGCTCTCAAGCGTGCAGCCCGACACCGTCCATGAGACGAGGATCGCGGCGGCAACCCAACGTTTGATGGGCCTGATCTTCACGAGAATCATTTCCTCCATTGTCGCTGAGGGCCATATGCGCCCGGGGGCAAATGCGCCCTCCCGGGTCGGCTTCCGGGTTCACTGTTCGCAGTTGCCGCGCCGCAATGCTGACCCGTACGGGAAGATGGGCGGGTGTTTGGGCTTGTCGTCATCGTTGTGCTTGTTTCCACGGTCATCGTGGGCACGATCCTGGGCCGCCGCTATCGCGTGGGTCCCCCGGTTCTGCTCATCCTGCTCGGCACCCTCCTCGGTCTGAATCCCACCTTCGGCGGGATTCGGATCGATGGCGAGATCGTGTTGCTGCTGTTTCTACCAGCAATCCTTTACTGGGAAAGCATGAATACGAGCTTTCGCGAGATCCGCGCGAACGCACGCGTCATCGTCTTTCTCAGTGTTGGCCTGGTGATCGCCACCTCGGTAGCGGTCTCGTGGACAGCGCGTGCGCTCGGCATGGAATCACACGCCGCGGCCGTCCTCGGTGCCGTGCTCTCCCCGACCGACGCCGCCGCCGTGGCCGGCCTGGCGAAAAAGCTGCCGCGCCGGGCGCTCACCGTGCTGCGCGGCGAGAGCATCATCAACGACGGCACCGCGCTGGTCCTGTTCGCCGTCAGCGTCTCGGTCGCGGTCGGCGGAAACCCGGTCAGCCCGATGGCACTGACCGGCCGCTTCGTCAGCTCGTATCTGGGCGGCATCGCCGCAGGATTGCTGGTCGGCTGGCTGGTGACGCTGATTCGCCGCAACATCGACTCGCCGCTGGAGGAAGGGGCGCTGAGCCTGCTGACGCCGTTCGCAGCGTTTCTGCTCGCCCAGTCCTTCGATTGCAGCGGCGTGGTCGCGGTGCTGATGTCCGCGTTCATGCTCACCTACTTCGGTCCGACGGTGATCCGGGCCCGCTCACGGCTGCAGGCGTTTGCCTTCTGGGACATCACGACGTTTCTGCTCAATGGGTCACTGTGGGTGTTCGTCGGAGTCCAAATCCCGGGCGCCATCCGCCGGATCGGTCAGGATCACGTCGATGGTGGACTTCGCCGCGGCGTGATCCTCGCTCTCGCCGTCACCGGCGTCGTCGTCGCATCTCGGTTCGTCTGGGGAGAAGTCACCACCGCCTTGCTTCGTCTCATCGACCGCCGGGAGGTGCAGCGCAACCGTCGGGTCACCTGGCGTCAGCGCATGGTGACCGCGTGGGCAGGATTCCGCGGCGCGGTATCGCTGGCCGCGGCATTGGCCATCCCGCTGACGGTCCACGGCGGCCGGCCCTTCCCGGACCGGAGCCTGATCATCTTCGTCGTGGTCGTCGTCATTCTCTTGACCGTCATCGTCCAAGGGGCGACGCTGCCCGCCGTTGTCCGCTGGGCCCGGATGCCCGAGGACGTCACCCACGCCGAGGAATTGCAACTGGCCCGCATTCGGGGCACGCAAGCCGCCCTGGACGCTCTGCCAACGGTCGCCAACAAGCTCGGCGCCGACCAGGACTTGCTGCGCAAGATCCAACAGGAATACCAAAAACACGCCGCGCTCGTCGCGGCCACCGAGGACGGTTCGGACTGCAATCAGTTGACCGAGCGCAACGATCTGGTTCGGCGGGTGCGTCTTGGCGTGCTCGACTACAAGCGCCAGGAAATCACCACGCTGCGCAACCAGGATCTCATCGACGACATCGTGCTACGCGAGCTGCAGCAGGAGATGGACTTCGAGGAAGTGCAACTCATCGACCAGGGCGATTAGCGGCAGCCCTGAAATATTGCCTGACAGGCAATTTTGCCTATCGGGCAATATTTAGGCGTACATTGGTGACCGTGACGGATCAGTTGCCTGGCCTGCGTGAGCGCAAGAAGGCCGACACCAGGCGCGCGCTCAGCGATGCCGCGCTGCAGCTGGCCTTCGAACGCGGGCTGGAAAACGTCACGCGCGATGAAATCGCCGACCTGGCCGGGGTGTCGGTGCGCACCTTCAACAACTACTTCACCGGCAAATACGAGGCGCTGGCTTACCGCCAGACGGAGCGGCTGCGACGCAGCGCGGCCTTGCTCCGGGGCCGACCCGACGATGAACCACTGTGGACGGCGATCGAGCACGCCATGCTGGAACCGCTGCAGGCCGACTTCGACGATGCCTACGCCGACCAGAGCTGGCTACCCAGCCGCGAAATGCTTGCCGAGGTCCGAAAGCTGATGCTGAGCCAGCAAGTTCAAAATGCGGTGCCGCAGCAGCTATTCGATCAATGGATTCAGGTGGTCGCCGAACGGACCGGGACCGACCCGGAGCGCGACATGTATCCGCGACTGGTGGTGGCCGTCGTTCGCGCCGTCGCCGACACGGCGGTCGACGCCTACGTGCGTGCGGACCCACCGGTGGCAATCACCGAACTGCTCCGCTCGGGCTTCGCCGCGGTCAGCGCTGGTCTGCCCGAGCCCGCCAGAAGGGATATGTGACATGACCGACGAACACGCCCCCGTCGTGATCGCCGGCGCCGGGCCCAACGGATTGATGCTCGCCTGCGAGCTCGCGCTGGCCGGCATCAGGCCCGTTGTCCTGGATGCGCTGCCGGGACCCAGCTCCGAGCCGAAGGCCAACGGCCTTGTCGGGCAGGTTATTCGGCTGTTGGACATCCGCGGCCTCTATCAGGAGGTCAGTGGCGACGACGAACCGCCCCAACCCGCCTACGAATGGAGGTTCGCGGCCATGCCGCTGAACTTCGTAGGCGTGTCCGACAACCCGATGTACGTGGTGCGCATTCCGCAACCCCGGCTGGTGCGACTGCTGGAGAAGCGGGCACGCGATCTCGGGGTGGACTTGCGCTGGGGGCACGAACTCATCGACCTACGGCAGGAGGCGGAATCCGTTGCGCTGACGGTGTCGTCACCGGAGTACAAGTACAGCATCGCCGCATCCCATCTGGTGGGCGCTGACGGCGGCCGCAGCCTGGTTCGCAAAACGCTCGGCATCGAGTTCATCGGCACGACGTCACCCACCGTTGGCCGGATCGCGCACGTGCACATCCCCGACCACTTGCGCCGCGCCGACGGCGGCATCGAGATTCCCGGATTCGGACGAGTGCCCTTCGGCCACACCCGGTTCGATCGTGGCGGATTCATGTTCGCCGAGTTCGAGCCCGGCCTGGCGCTGCTGGGCACCGTCGAATTCGGGCCTCCTGTCGCGGACGAACCAATGACCCTGACCGAGCTGCGGGAGAGCGCTCGTCGGGTGCTCGGCGTCGACGTCCCGTTCGAGGAACCGAAAGGCCCTGGGCCGCATGCGCTACGGCGGCTGAACGGGCAGAACACCCGGCAAGCGGAGCATTACCGTGACGGTCGAGTCCTGCTCCTCGGCGACGCCGCGCACGTGCACAGCCCAATGGGCGGCCCGGGGCTGAACCTGGGCCTACAGGACACGATGAACCTGGGCTGGAAGCTGGCGGCCGAACTCAATGGCTGGGCACCCGCCGGACTGCTCGACACCTATGAGTCCGAACGCCACCCGGTGGGCGAACGCGTCATGATGCAGTCACTGTCCCAGACCGCGCTGATGGCCCCGGGAGCCGAGGTCACCGCGCTGCGAACGCTGCTGGGCGAGCTTTTCACGATTCCCGAAGTCGCCAAACACATGGGCGCGTTGCTGGCCGGCTCCGATGTGAGATACCAGGTGGGCGACGACCACCCGCTGTCTGGCCGGCTGGTGCCCGACCTGACTCTCGAGGACGGCCGACGCGTCGCCGAACTGCTCCACGAGGGGCGCGCGGTGCTGCTCGACCTCGCTGGCGGCGTCGCGGAGGCGGCGCGCGGGTGGGCCGATCGGGTCGATACCGTCCGGGCCACGATCGCCGACCGGTCCGAATCGGCGATACTGATCCGGCCCGACGGCTACGTCGCATGGGCAGCGGACTCGTCCGGGGCTGCCCAGGAGGCGGGTCTGCGGGCCGCGTTGCTGCGCTGGTTCGGCCTCGAGTCGAGCGGATAGCGGTCGACCGCGCAAGCGACCACACTGGGCTACATGGCAGCTGTGCGCAGCGCGCAAACGGTCGTCGACGTGCTGTCGGCGCAGGGCGTGCAATATATCTTCGGGGTGCCCGGCGCGAAGATCGACGCCGTGTACGACGCCCTCGTCCATGACGGTCCGAAAGGCGGACCGCGGTTGGTGGTGTGCCGCCACGAACAAAACGCGGCTTTCATGGCGGGGGCGATCGGTCGCCTCACCGGTACGCCGGGCGTGGTGCTCGTGACGTCGGGTCCCGGGACCACGAACCTGGCCACCGGCCTGCTGACCGCCAACACCGAACAGGATCCGGTCGTCGCACTCTGCGGCGCGGTAGCCCGGACGGACCGGCTCAAGCGCACCCATCAGTCCATGGACGCCGCCGCGTTGCTCAAGACAGTTACGAAGTACACCGCGGAGGTCAACGACCCCGACAACGTCGCCGAGGCCATCGTCGCCGCGTTCCGCGCCGCGGTCAGCGAGCCCCGAGGGGCGGCCGCGGTGGTGCTTCCCGCCGACGTGCTGTCGGCGCCGACCGCGGCGTGCATCACGGCGCGAATGCCGGTCCCCCCGTTGGCGGCGGCCCCCGCGGCCGCGATCGATCGGGCGCGTGAACTGATCCGCGGCGCGCAGCGCCCGGCGCTCCTGGTGGGAATGCGCGGCGCCGACCCGGACAGCTGCCGGGCACTGCGAGCGCTGGTCTCCGCGACGGGGCTGCCCGTCGTCGAAACTTTCCAGGCCGCCGGCGTGATATCCCGCGAACTGGAAGACAAGTTCCTGGGCCGGGTGGGCCTGTTCCGCAACCAGCCCGGCGATGTCGTCATCGACCACGCCGACGTGTTAATCGCGATTGGGTATGACGCGGTCGAGTACGACCCGGTGCTGTGGAACCACCCCGCGCTTCGGGACGGCCATGGCGGGCGCGCCATCGTGCACATCGACTCGATTCCCGCGGAGATCGACAATCACTATCAGCCGGCCATCGAGCTGATCGGCAATGTCGGAGCCACGCTGGGCGCATTGACGGACGGTCTGGCCGGCCGTGCACTCACGGCTGGTTATCAGGCCGAGATCACCATCCAGCGAAATGCGTTGGCCAACATAGATATCGCCGCACAGAATCAGCCGGACGGCGACGGGCTCGACCCGGTCGCGGTCGTCTTGAGACTTCGCGAGGAACTCAGCGACGAAGCCACCATCGCCTGCGACATCGGCTCGAACTACATCTACATGGCCCGGCACTTCAGGGTCTACGAGCCCAGACGGCTGCTGTTCTCCAACGGTCAACAAACCCTGGGCGTCGCCCTACCCTGGGCCATGGCCGCCTGCCTGGTGCGACCGGGCACACCCGTCGTGTCGGTCTCCGGCGACGGCGGATTCCTGTTCTCCGCGCAGGAACTCGAGACCGCGACCCGGCTGGGCTTGACGTTCACCCATATCATTTTCCGGGACAACAGCTACGACATGGTGGCCTTTCAGGAAGTGCTGAAGTACGGACGCAAGTCCGGCGTGCAGCTCGCCGACTACGACATCGTTTCTTACGCGGCAGCATTCGGAGCCCGCGGCTACCGGGTGAAGACGTTGGACGAGTTCGGGGCCACGCTGCGCCAGGCACTCGCCGAGGACGGGCCGTCTTTGATCGACGTGCCCGTCGACTACAGTCGCAACGTCGAGCTGGCCGCACACCTGCACGAAGACTCCTTCGAATAGCCGGAAGGCCGCCATGAGCAACCGATCCGCCGCGTACGATCACTTCCGCCATTGGGCCGCATCGCTTCTCGCGCACCATGGCACCGAGGTTTATCAGTTCTCGACAATCAGCGCCCTGCTGGACGGCGTCTACGACGGCGATGTCACCGTCGGCGACATTCTGCGGCATGGCGACTTCGGCCTGGGCACCTTCAACCACCTCGATGGCGAGATGGTCATCCTCGACGGCGTCTGCTACCGGTTACGGGCGGACGGCAGCGCTACCCGCGCCGCACTGACCGACCGCACCCCATTCGCGGCGGTCACCCACTTTCATACCGACTTCGAGATCGCGATCGAAACCCGCACCAACCAGGCCGACGTCACCGGCGCGATCGACGGCCGGATCGAAAGCCCCAACTTGATCTATGCGATTCGCGTCACGGGGCGCTTCGCCGAACTGCATACCCGCACGGTGATGGAGCAGACAAAGCCCTATACAACCTTGACGCAAGCGACCGAAGGGCAGGCCGAAGCCCGATTCAGCGATGTGGACGGCGTGGTGGTCGGCTTCCGCACCCCCGACTATCAACAGGGCATCTCGGTTGCGGGTTACCACCTGCACTTCCTCAACAACGACCGCACGAGCGGGGGCCATGTGCTCGATTTCAGCCTCGAGCACGGTGTGGTCGCGGTCAGTGGCGCGTCGCAACTGCATCTGAGCCTGCCCACCTCGGGCGCGTTCCTCGATGCGAAGCTGTCCGGACCCGACCTCGCCGAGCGGATCAGCAAAGCCGAGGGCCCGAAAACCTGAAACCGCCGAACGTCGAGTCTTTGTGGCCCATCTCGCGAAATTACGACATCAACTCGACGCTCGGCGGCGGAATTCATGGACTGTTCAGGCACGTGTTCAGTCCACATTGTTGTGTGCACACGAGCGCCGCGTCTGCTCACGGTATGCGCGTTGTACAGGTCGCCAACTTCTACGGCCCGCGCTCTGGCGGCCTTCGCACCGCGATCGATCGGCTGGGCGCCGAATACAGCGCTCTGGGCCACGAGGTCTTCCTGCTCGTTCCGGGTCCACACGCCGACCGCGTGCCGTTGCCCACCGGCGTGGTGCGAATCACATTGCCCGCCAAATTGATTCCCTTTACCGGCGGCTACCGCGCGGTGATGCCGGGTTCGGTCAAGGCGATGCTCAAAGCGTTGCGGCCCGACGCCCTGGAGGTGTCGGACCGGCTGACGTTGCGGTCAATGGGGCGATGGGGACGTGAACACGGGGCAACCACGGTGATGATCTCCCATGAACGGCTTGATCGTCTTGTCGGCCAAATACTTCCGCCCCGGCCGGCACGCAGGTTCGCTGATTTCGCCAACGCACGCACCGCCGCCGACTACGACGCCGTCGTGTGCACCACCGGGTTCGCTCGAGAAGAATTCGACCGCATCGGCGCGACGAACGTCGTCACCGTCCCACTGGGTGTGGATCTGCAGACCTTCCACCCGCGCCGACACTCTTCGCTGGTACGTCAGCAATGGGCGACACCGAAGCAGCTTCTGCTGGTGCACTGCGGCCGGCTGTCGGTGGAAAAGCGTGCCGATCGCAGCATTGACGCCCTCGCCGCATTATGTGATGCGGGCATCGACGCCCGACTGGTGGTCGTGGGCGAGGGCCCAATGCGGGCCAGGCTGGAGCGACAGGCCGCGCGGCTGCCGATCGACTTCACCGGTTTCGTCTCCGATCGACACACCGTCGCCGGGCTGCTGGCCTCGGCCGACGTCACAGTGGCACCCGGGCCGCATGAAACCTTCGGGCTGGCCGCCCTGGAATCGCTGGCGTGCGGGACACCGGCCGTGGTCTCGCGCACTTCGGCACTGACCGAGATCGTCACACCGGACAGCGGCGCCTCCGCCGACAACGACCCGGAAGCCATCGCGGACGCCGTCACCGCGATCGTCAGCCGACCGGAGTACCACCGCCGCAGCTCGGCCAGGCGCCGCGCCGAGACGTTCACCTGGCAGCGGGCAGCGGCCGGGATGATGGCCACGATGGGGTCAAGGGCGTAGCCGCTGGACGCCGGGATTACGCCGTGGTTATCCGGGCCCTGGCGGGCTCGGCTGGTGCTTGCCCGGGCAGTAGTCCGCGGTGGCCGCGCCGACGAAGAACTCGGCCTCTTCCTGGGTGAGCTTGTGGGTATCCGTAATCTGCTGGACTTCGTCCTTTTGGCTGTTGCCGTTCTCAAGATCGCTGCACAGGGTGCGCGCGAGACTCACCACATGCGAGGGCGAACCGAGGTTCACGCCGTGCGCCTGCAGGTAGTTGGAGAATTCCGTATCCGTTTCGTCGGCGAACGCGGCGCCCGCGGGTGCCAGCATGACGGCCATCGCAGCGCCGAACGCGCAGGCGTACATCTTCTTGGTCATTTCACTCATCACTCTCGAAGCGCTCGGATTACCATCTCGGATCCAGAAAGGGCCCGACTGACGCACGTCGAAATGGCCCCGCTTGGTCAATTTTGTCGGGCGAGGGGGTCGCCGGTCAATAGCGCACTCGTCGTGGAGCTGCCGAGATTGAAACTTCAACCCGTCGTTCACTTTTAATTCGGATAGAGTTTAATCTCGTGGAATCGCGCGACCGAGTGCTGATCAACGCCACCGAATTGGCCGCGCTTATCCAGGCCGGCGATCCGGTGACAATACTCGACGTGCGCTGGCGCCTCGACGAACCCGACGGGCGTGCCACCTACCTGCAAGGCCACCTCCCGGGCGCGGTGTATGTGTCGCTCGACGACGAGCTCAGCGATCACACGGTGTCCGGCCGTGGCCGTCACCCGCTGCCGTCGGGGCCCAGCCTGCAGGCCGCCGCGCGCCGGTGGGGAATCCGGCAGGGCGTGCCGGTCGTGGTGTACGACGACTGGAATCGAGCGGGTTCGTCACGCGCATGGTGGGTGCTCACCGCGGCCGGGCTGGCGAGTGTCCGAATCCTTGACGGTGGCCTGTCGGCGTGGCGGTCGACCGGAGGCGTCCTCAAGACGGGCCCGGTCACCCCGTCGCCCGGGAATGTCATTGTCCCGCACAATGATTTGTATGCCGCAAGCCGACCAACGCTGACGGCGCAGCAGTCGCAGCAATGCCTGGCGGGCACGCTCACCCTGCTCGACGCGCGCGCACCCGAACGCTTCCGTGGCGACGTCGAACCCGTCGACCCCGTCGCCGGGCACATCCCCGGCGCAAGGAACCTGCCCAGCGGGGCCCTGCTGACCGACGACGGCGCCTTCGCGCCCAACGACGCGCTGGCCCAACTGTTGTCCGGAGTTGATCCTGGCGGCCCATTGGGCGTCTACTGCGGCTCAGGTGTTACCGCTACCATCACGATCGCGGCGCTGGCCGCGCTGGGCCGCGAGGCGGCGCTGTTTCCCGGGTCATGGTCGGAATGGAGTTCGGATCCCACCCGCGCCGTCGGCCGCGGTCCCGAATAGCTCACAGATGGACCCAGATAGAGGGGTATCGATGCGTGCGTTCCGAAGTGCCTTGGCCGTCATCGCGAGCGGGCTTACGGTCGCCGCGTGCGTGCCGAACGCGACCGACACGACGAGGGGATCCACCAGCGCGACGTCAAGTCCCGCGTCGACGACCAGCGGGGCACTCGCGGGGGTGTCCATACCCGACGCGTTCACCCCGTTGACCGTCCAGCCGATCAGCCGGTCGGCCTTCCCCTTCCCCGGCAGTGACGGCAAAGCCCACCTGGCCTTCGACGTGCAGATCACCAACGCCACCGCGGTGCCCGCCACTCTTGACGCCGTCGACGTGGTCGACGCGCAGGATCCGACGAAGGTCCTCGTCTCGTTCTCCGGCAAGCAATTAGTCGATCCCCCTTGCAACTACGGCGACTGCAACCGGCTGCGCCTGCTCTCTCAGGCGGCGTCGCCGGACAATGTCATCCTCCCGCAAGTGTCGCGGGCGCTGCTGCTCGATTTCGCGCTCGACACCGCGGCGCAATTCCCGAAGGCGGTCATGCTGCGTCTGCACGGCACCGGCGCGACCAATCCGGGCGCGACCACTCTGCCGACCCCGATCGACACCCTGGGCGCTCCCTTGGACATCTCGGCGGGCACGCCTCGCGTGATCGGTCCGCCGCTCCGGGGTAAAAACTGGGTCGCGCTGAACGGGTGTTGCGATCCGGGGTGGCCGCACCGCGACGCCATCCTCCCGGCGAACATGATGCTCAACAACAGCCAGCGCTTCGCCATCGACTGGATGCGCACCGACGACGACGGCGACTTCTATGTGGGCGACAGAACCAACAACGAAAGTTACGCCGGCTACGCGACTCCGGTGTACGCGGTCGCCGACGGCACCGTGACCTCCACCGAGGACGACATGGACGCCAATGTGCCGGGCATCCTGCCCGCATCCGATCCCGTCCTGGCCGCGAAGCTGACGGTGGAGAACATCGACGGCAATCACATCATCATGGACATAGGCGGAAGTGTGTACGCGATGTACGCCCACCTAATCAAGGGCTCGCTGCAGGTGAAGCCCGGTGACAAGGTCAAGAAGGGCCAGCAGATCGCTCAGCTGGGCAATACGGGCAACTCCAACGCCCCGCACCTGCACTTCCAGCTCATGAACGGCCCGTCATTGCTCGAGTCCGATGGCATCCCGTACACGCTGGACGGGTTCGGATACCAGGGTCAGGTGGACCCGGCATTGATCTGGAGCGCCGACAGCTACCTCAACGGTTCCTATTTCGGCACTGGGCGGCTACCGACAGCGCAAGCTCAATCCAACAAGCTGCCGCTTTCGTTGGCGCTGGTGAACTTCCCGAACTAAGAAGGCGGGGTTCACCGATCCGCCGATCCTTCCCGCAGGGATGCCTTGATTCCGGCGATGATCACGTCGAGTCCGGCGCGAAAGTGTTTGGCGCCCGCGGTGTTGCTACGCCGCTCGTCGGCCAGCCACCGTGATTCCTGCAGGTTTATCGAGCCCAGCAGGTAGGTGTACAACACCGAATGTGCTGCCGCAGCAGTGGCTTTCGTTAGCCCGGCCTCCGTCAGCAGGGAGCGGCCGAGCCGGTCCAGACGAATGGCGCCCGCACCGCCGCTGCCGGTCTGCACGATGCCGGCGACGCCAGGCACGGTGAGGACGACTTCGCGGGCGGCACAGTAGAGCTCAACGATCCGGGCATCCCACGGGCCGGACTCCGGGATGGGGATCTCGGCGAGCATGGACTCGGCGAGCAAATCCAGCGCGGCTTGCTTGCCCTGAACGTGGTAGTACACCGAGGGGACAGCGGCGCCCAGTTCGGCCGCCAGGTCACGCATGGTCACACCCTGCACTCCGACGCGGCGCGCCAGGTTGTGCAGGGATTCCACCACCTGGGCACGGTCAAGTTCGCCGTAGGGGCGCCTGGCCTCGGCCGTCATTGCGGAGATTTTACCCTTGTTCGAATCTTCTCGTGGGATGCTGGCCTCGTGGACATTTTTCGCGAGTGGAGAAGCGGCAGCACGGAACTTCGCTGGCGGTCCACGACGGCGGCCAACGAGGGACGGGAACTCGCGATCTTCAGCCGCCGCTGCGGGACACCGGGAGCGCCAGCGCTGGTGCTGGTGCACGGATTCCCGACGTCGAGCATCGACTACTTCGCCTTGGCGGATGAGCTGGGCTCCGATTTCGACATCTACCTGCTTGACTTTCCCGGTCACGGATTGTCCGACAAGCCGCCGGAGCCCTACGTCTACTCGTTGTACGACGACGCGCGTCTGCTCGTCGACGCCATCACTCGGGTGTGGCAGCTGACCGAGTTCCGCATGCTCACCCACGACCGCGGCAACAGTGTCGGCATGATCGCGACGGGCATGCTGGCGGCCCAAGATCCGCCGCTCTTACCCATTGACCTCATCCTGACCAACGGCAACATCTACCTTCCGCTGTCGAACCTCACCGCGTTCCAGACCGCGTTACTGGACCCGGCCACAGCTCGAGCCACCGCGGCGGCCGCGACGCCGGAGTTGCTCGCGGCCGGTATGGGCATGAGCACCTTCATGCCGCGGCGAACGCTGCAGGACCCGGAGATCGCCGCGTTGGCGCAGTGCTTCGCCCACGACGACGGAATCCGCGTGCTGCCAGACGTTATCCAGTATTTGCATGAGCGCGCGGCCGACGAGACGAGTTGGCTTGAAGCGCTTTCCAAGAGCGAGGTGAACACCACGGTGGCCTGGGGTGTGCACGACAACGTCTCACCGGTGCGCGTCGCCAACTATGTCTGGCAGACATACCTGAAAGACAAGCCCGGGCGCAACCGTTACTGGGTGGTGCCGGGCGCCGACCACTATCTGCAGTGCGACGCGCCCGGGCAGCTGGCGCAGATCGTCCGCCTCACGGCCGGCGGTGAGGACGTCGCGCTGCAGACTCTGGGGAACGAGCCCAACGGCGCGGTACTGGTGGACTTCAGCGCGTAGTTCTCGCCGAATGTGCGGCTGGCCGCATATTCGAGGCCGAACGTGCGGCTGGCCGCACACTGGGGCGGCCCCCGCGAGTCACGCGGTGAAGACCGGCAGCTTCGCCCATCCCCGCACGCTGGCCGTGTGCGCCTTGCTGGCGTTGGCGTAGTCGACGTCCCACTCGGGCCAGCGCGCGATGACCTCCTCGAACGCCACCCGCGTCTGCATGCGCGCCAGGGCCGAGCCCAGGCAGAAGTGCAGCCCGTGACCAAAGCTGAGGTGGGCGGCGCCGCGATGGATGTCGAACCGCTCCGCCGTCGGGAAACTTGCGCTCGTCACGATTGGCTGATCCGTTGAGCAACAACATGACCGAACCTTCCGGGATCGCGGTGCCCCGGCATTCGGTGTCGTGGGCGACATAGCGCGCCTGCACCGGCGAGGGTGCTTCGTAGCGCAGTACCTCTTCGATGGCCCCGGGAAGCAGCGCCGGGTTGTCTACGATCTCGCGGCGCTGATCGGGGTGTTCGGCCAGCAGTTGACCCGTGAATCCAATGAGCCGGGTGGTGGTCTCGTTCCCCGCACCGGCGATCGTGCTGCAGTAGAGCAGCACCTCGGTGCGCGTCAGGCGCCGCGTCGTCCCGTCTTCCTCGAGCTCGGCGTTGAGCAGCTGCGTCATCAGATCATCGGACGGATGGTCCGCGCGCCAATCGATGTACTCGGCGAACAACTCAAGCTGCTTGGCGAACAGGTCGTCCGTGACGACCCGCAAGGATCCCTCTTCGAGGGTCAGGTTGCCGTCGGTGCTGGCCCGGATCTTCGCCTGGCTTGTCTTCGGGGATGCCCAACAGGTAGCCGATGGTGCGCATCGGAACCAATGCTCCGAGATTCTCGATGAAGTCGAAGCCGCCCGAGCCCACCAGTGGGTCGAGCGCGCGTGCACAGAAAGCCCGCGTCAGCGATTCGATCGACTCCATCCGCCGCGGCGTGAAAACCCTTGAGAGCAAACGGCGATGGAGATCATGAATCGGCGGATCCTCGAACAGGATGATGCCGGGTGGAACGTCGACACCGCTTTTGATGATGTCAATGGTGGTTCCGCGGCCCGACCGGTAGGTCTGCCAGTTCGTCAGCTCGGGGGCGACGTCCTCGTAGCGGCTCAGCGCGTAGAAGTCGTACTTCTCGTTGTAGTACAACGGCGTCCTCGTCGCGAAGCCTTCTCCAGATGGGGTACGGATCGTCGTCGATATCGAAATCGAATGGGTCGTAGTAGACGTCCGTGATGCTTGCCCCGCTCACAGAGCACGCCTCCTTCTGCGCGAGCGCCTCTGGCAGTACGACCTCGCCCACCCGCTTGAGATAGGGCCAGGCCACCTCTGGCGGCAATCCACCGCACAACGGCGACAGGTTGAGCACCTGGCCTGCGCGCACCCGCGAGATCGCTTCCGGCACAGAGATAATCACGTGCGACGCCGGTTTGGCGCGCAACTCGTCAACGGTGTTGACGTGCGTGAAGCCCGCCGTCGTCTCGTCCCCGGGATTCCACGCGGCATACGTTCGCACGTCGTGCAGCAGATGCTCGCCAATCTCGGCCCACGCCTGGTCCACGTCGTCGGCGACGAAGGTGACCGAGGCGGTGTCGCGGCCGGGAAACATCGTCGGGCCGGGCTTGTGGCCGTGCTTGCGGCACGCTTCCTCGTAGGCCTCCTGCATGCCGGGGGTATTGGCGTTGCCCAGCATGCCGAGGCCATAGCGGCCGGCCCGCCGCGCGGCCGCCAACGTTCCGCCACCCCACATCAGTCCCGGGCCGCCCGGGGTCAGCGGCCGCGGCGTCACCGTGATCCGGCGTCCGTCTTCAACGACCGTCTCTCCGGCGAGCAATCGGCGCAGCAGTGCGATCTTCTGGTCGACGAGCCGGCCGCGATCACCGATCTGTCAGGCCGAAATGCTCGAACTCCTCGGGCCGATAGCCCAGAGCCAGGGTGTAGGAGGCGCGCCCGTTGCTGACGATGTCGAGGACCGCCATGTCCTCGGCCAGCCGAACGGGTTCGTAGAACGGCAGGATCAGGATCAGGTTCATGGCCAGTCGCTGCGTGCGGGCGGCAATTGCCGGTGCCAGGATCAGCGGGGACGGCAGGTACCCGTCCTCGGAACCGTGGTGCTCGCACAGCACGGCGGCGAGCGCACCGTGCTCCTCACCCCAGGCGCATATCTCGGGCACCGCGGCATACAGCGCAGCAGGGGGCGCCCCCCACGACGGGGCCCGCATATCGAAACGCAGAGTGAACACGGCGACTCCTAGCCAACCTAATTTTTGTTCTACGTACGCTACTTCGGGCCCGAAAGCTGCGTCAAAGCAGGGTCGTGCGCAGGCGCATCGGGATGTCGAGTATCCGAAAGCGCGGTGCGGATTACTCTGCCGAAGTGACGTTTAATCCGCTCGAGGAACTCACGCTGCAGCAACTGCAAACCCGCACCAGCATGAAGTGGCGCGCCCACCCGGCCGACGTGTTGCCGTTGTGGGTCGCGGAGATGGATGTCAATCTCGCGCCGACGGTCGCCAACGCCATCCACTCGGCCATCGACAACGGCGACACCGGCTATCCTGCCGGCACCGCGTTCGCCGAGGCGGTCAGCGAATTCGCCTCGCGGCGTTGGCAATGGCACGACCTTGAGGTCAGCCGCACGGCGATCGTCCCGGACGTCATGCTGGGCGTCGTCGAGACGCTCCGCCTGGTCACCGATCGCGGCGACGCCGTCATCGTCAATCCACCGGTATACGCGCCGTTCTACGCGTTCGTTTCGCACGACGGGCGCCGGGTCATCGAAGCCGCGCTCGGGGCTGACGGCCGAATTGACTTGGACGCGTTGGAGGATGCGTTCGCCGGTGCGCGCGCTTCGGGCGGCAAGGTCGCCTACCTGTTGTGCAATCCGCACAACCCGACCGGTTCGGTGCACACCCTCGACGAACTGCGGGGGGTTGCCCGGCTTGCCCACCGTTTCGGCGTCCGGGTGGTCTCAGACGAGATTCATGCGCCGGTCGTCCTGTCGGGGTCGCGATTCACCCCGTATCTGAGTGTGCCCGGAGCCGAGGATGCATTCGCCCTGATTTCAGCGTCCAAGGCGTGGAATCTTTCCGGGTTGAAGGCGGCACTGGCCATCGCCGGCCCTGAAGCGGCCGACGATCTTCGCCGGATGCCCGAGGAAGTCAGCCACGGCCCCAGCCACCTGGGTGTGATCGCGCATGCCGAGGCATTCAGGACCGGCGGCGACTGGCTCGATCAGCTGCTGCTTGGTCTGGACCAGAACCGGACATTGTTGGGTGACCTGGTCTCCGAGCACCTCCCCGGGGTGAGTTATCTGCGGCCGCAGGGCACCTACCTGGCCTGGCTGGACTTCCGGCGACTCGGCCTCGACGAGGAATCCCCAGACGGGGTTGAGCTCGCGGTGGTGTCCGACCTATCCGGGCCGGCCCGCTGGTTTCTCGACCACGCCCGGGTCGCGCTCAGTTCAGGGCATGTCTTCGGAACAGGCGGGGCGGGGCACGCGCGATTGAACTTCGCTACCTCGCAAGCTATTTTGACCCATGCCCTATCGCGAATGGGCGAGGCACTCGCTCACCGGAGGAGTTGATATGCATGCGCTGCGAACGCCAGACTCCCGATTCGAAAATCTGGAGGGCTACCCATTCGTAGCGAACTACCTCGACGTGACCGCGAGCGGCACTCCGCCGCTGCGCATGCACTTCCTCGACGAGGGCCCGTTCGACGGGCCGCCGATCGTGCTGCTGCACGGCGAGCCCACGTGGAGCTACCTGTATCGCACCATGATTCCGCCGCTGACTGACGCCGGCTACCGGGTGTTCGCGCCCGACCTGATCGGCTTCGGTCGTTCCGACAAACCCAGCCGCATCGAGGATTACACCTACCAGCGCCATGTCGAGTGGGTCACCTCGTGGTTCGACCGGCTGAAACTGAAGGACGTCACGCTGTTCGTGCAGGACTGGGGATCACTCATCGGTCTGCGGATCGCGGCCGAGCAGGATGGCCGGGTGGCCCGGCTGGTAGTGGCGAACGGTGCACTCCCCGCGGGCCAGCGGCGCCCCACTCCGGCCTTCCTCGCGTGGCGGGCCTTCGCGCGCTACTCCCCCGTGTTGCCCGCCGGTCAGGTGGTGTCGGCCGGCACCGTCCGCCGAGTTCCCCCCAAGGTGCGAGCCGGCTACGACGCGCCGTTCCCGGACAAGACGTATCAAGCCGGGGTCCGCGCGTTCCCCCAGCTGGTGCCGACGTCGCCGGACGATCCGGCGGCTCCGGCCAATCGGGCCGCTTGGGACGCGCTGGGGCGGTGGGAGAAGCCGTTCCTGGCCATCTTCGGCCGTCGCGACCCGATCCTCGGGCAAGCGGACCGTCCGCTGATCAAGCACATCCCGGGGGCGGCGGGCCAACCGCACGCCCGCATCAACGCGAGCCACTTCATCCAGGAAGACAGCGGACCAGAACTGGCCGAACGCATCGTGTCGTGGCAGCACACCCTGGGCCAGTAGCCTTACCGCACCTTCGGGTGTAACGATCAGCCGATGGACATGATGATGATGGGCCTGATGGGTACCGTCGTCGGTGCTTCGGCGGTGGGCATCGCGGGCGTCGCGCGGTCGGCCACCGACACCTTGCTCCCGGGGATGGTGGAAAAGGCCAACCACCGGCATCAGATGAAGTTCCACCTGCATTCGCAGCGCCACGAAGCGGTCAAATGCTGGCGCACCGGCTTGGCGGAAGCGCGCGACGCCTACCGGCAGTGGGCGGCGGGGCCGCGAGCCGATGATCCGCCCAACGTGGTCGGTGACGAGTGGTTCGAGGGATTACGGCCGCACCTGCCGACCACCGGCGAAACCGCGAAATTCCGCACCGCCCACGAAGTCCACTGCGACAATCCGACGCTGACCGTTGCTCTCACTCGAGATCGGTCGCATCGAACACGAGTGGACCGAAGAGGCCAAAGGCCGCCGCCGCAAGCGCGCATAGTGGCTGGATTCATTTGACAGTAATACAATCGCTGCATGATCGAGGGCCCCTAGTCATGGGTAGAAAAGGTTGGGGCGGAACGCCACCCAATGACGACGAGGAGGCGCGCAAGCGCATCGTCGACGCCGCCATCCGGAGCATGGAGCGACGGGGTCTGCAGAACACGACCCTCACGCTCATCGCGGGCGACCTCGGGATCACCCGCCCCACCGTCTACCGCTACTTTGCGAACATCGACGATCTTGTGACGGCCGCGGGCGACGTCGCGCTGGGCGGCTGGACCGTCCGGATCAGTGATCTCGCATCGGGAATCAGCGATCCGGTCGATCTGCTGGTGGAGGCCGTCGCCTATCTCGTCGAGCGACTACCAGAAGAACCACTGCTGATGATGCTGCTGGAAACCGGTCGAACACGTTTCATCAGTCAGCAGATGGTGGTGGGCGAATCCACGATTCGATCGCGAGTGCTGTTGCAGCACACAGCCATCGACTGGGACGCCCTGGGCTATCGGGGCAAGGATTTCGACGACCTGGTCGAGTACCTGCTTCGCATCATTCAATCGATGGTGCTGGTGCCACCGGATCCGCCGCGGTCCGGGAGCGAATTACGAACCGTGCTAAGGCATTGGATCGGGCCGGTGGTAATGACCCCACCCCTCCCCGCGAGCAGACGCAAAAACTCCCGCACGCGTGGCGTGTCGTGAGCTTTCGCGTCTGCTCGGCGGGCTAGGATACCTCGCGCGGCGCTTCGCCGGCCGCGACAACCACCGTGGCCGGCTGTTCGGGAAGCTCATCGGCATGAAACCAGCGAAACGACATCAACCCTTCCGGGTGGTCCTTGGTGGAGATGGCGTTGGGATGGTCGAGTAGCTCACGACTGATCACAATGGTGACGGTCCCATCGCTGTTGGCGACCGCCGAACCTGAATTGATTCCGCCACGACCATATTCGAGGTCGGGTGCCGCCATGAATTGGTTCCACAACGTCAGATTCCAGAACCGGCATTTCGGATGGCGTGACGTGATCACCAACGCCTCACCGGGCTGTAGTGCGTACGCGCCGAGGCTGTAGCACGCGTTCTGCATCGAATAGCCGTGGGTGGCGGCGCCGGCGCGGTAAGGCGGCGCCAAGACGTTGTGGGACAGGTTTTGTCCGTCGGCGAGCTCGGTGGGCTTTCGCTCCTGCAGCACCAGCGGCACCAGGGCGAACATGTCCTGCGCGTAGCGCAGCGCTGCCCGAAACGACTGGGCCACCGCCTCATCGGTTTTCGGCGGCACCGCAGGCTGACCACCATGATCGATGACGTCGATCGCCCAGTCCACCCGCCTGCTGCGGGCAGGATCCTCGTGATAGTCACGAGTAAGCACGCCGTGCGCATCATCATCGAGAGCGATAAACGGGACGTCATATCCGTGCGGGCGCACCGGACCCAGGACGCACGAGAACCGCCCGTCATCGCCGAGCGGCATGTCCTCGTCGTACAGCACGCCGATGGTGCGATTTGGCCATGCGCCGGGTTCGGGTTCGTTGTACACCGCGACCGAGTACATCGCGCTGCCATTCGGCGTGCCGCTGATGCGATACGTCCTGCGCGGGTCGACGACGACGTAGCTGTAGTACGCGTCGGTGTTGTCGCCGCCCCAGCGGCGATCGTGGCGGGTCGGTGTCAGTAGATCGTGGAATCGCGGCGCCACGGGGTCCGCGAAAAGGGTCACGTCCAATGACAATCCCAGCATCGTCGCGAGGAACTGATAACCCTCGGCGACGGCCAACTCGCCGCGCACCGCCTTCGGGCCCTCCAGGAACTGCTTCTCGAAATCAGTGAAGGCGGTGAGCAGTTCATGCCATGCCTTGGAGCTTTCGGGGCTGTCCGGGTTGGCCACGAGCAGCATCATAAACCGCACTAAGATACAGCACAACATCCCTTGTAAAATGTGTAATGCCGTAGGTATGGTCCGTTTGTGACCGACACGATCCGCCTCACCGACCTCGCCAAGCCCTCGTTTACCCCCGAGGCGCAGATGATCATCGACGGCATGGCCGCGATGGCCGACTACTGCCCGCTGACCACTGAGGCCCTGCACGAGCAGGCCGCGGCGCAGACCGGTTTGAACGATTTCGGCGACCAGGATTACCGCGAGCGGATGGCGGTGCTGCTCGAGGCGTTCCACGAGTTGCCGCGCTTCACGGCATTCGGTCGCACCTACGCGTTCTCGCTGATGTTGACCTTCCTCAAAGGCAGGCTCCGCGTCATCGACCATCTCAAGAACCATCCCGAAATCTTCGATATCAACATTGAGGCGCCGCTGGTCATCGCCGGCCTGCCGCGAACGGGGACGACACACCTGCACAGCCTGCTCGCGGCCGACCCTGCCCTGCGGTCACTTCCGTATTGGGAGGCCCAGGAACCGCTGCCCGCACCCGGGGAAGAGGGCACCATCGAGCCCCGCCGCCAGCGCACCGGCGAAGCGCTCAACATCTCCAACACGCTGATGCCGTACTTCACCCTGATGCACGAGATGACGACCGACCACATCCACGAAGACATCGGGCTGATGGTCCAGGATTTCGCCAGCGGATTTTTTACCACCCTCACCCATCTGCCCCGGTGGTCGGACTACCTGCGCGACAACGACCAGACGTCCGGGTATCAGTTCCTCCGGATGATGCTGCAGGTGCTTGCGCATCAGGACGGCTATCAGCGCCGCTGGGTGCTCAAGTCGCCGCAGCATCTCGAGCAATTCATCCCAATCCTCAAGGTATTTCCCGACGCAACGTTCATCGTGACGCATCGCGATCCCGTTGACGTCGCGGTGTCGATGGCGACGATGATGACCTACACCATGCGCATGAGCGTCGACGAGGTCGATGTGCATACGGTGGCCGAGTACTGGATCAACCGGATCCACGAAATGCTCAGTGCGTGTATGCGCGACCACGATCGGCTACCGGCCGAGCGCACCATCGACGTCCGCTTCGACGAGTTCATGGCCGACGACCTCGCGATGGCGCAGCGCGTCTGGGACGTGGCCGGCTACTCACCCTCGCCCGAATCCCGAAAGGCCGTAGCCGAATACATGGCCGGCCACGAACGCGGACGGCTCGGCCGCGTGGAGTATCACCCCGAGGATCTGGGGCTGGACAGGGATGAGCTGCGCAGCCGGTTCGCGCCATATGTGGAGCGGTTCGTGGACCAGACCAAAAGCGCGGCCACCACTAGGCACACAACGGCGTAGAACACGTTTCCGGTGGGCGTGCCGTCCCCGGTGACACCACCTTTCGCCGAGAAATACTCGGGAAGGCCAGTCAGCCAGAGTATTCCGAGCACCGCCAAGTAGACCGATCCGAAGATCTGGACGAACTTGTTTGGCGATGCGTTGACATCGGCTCCGGCTTTGATCAACGCCGGAACCGCGATGAGCGCGAATGCCGCGAGTTCGATGACGAACACGACGGCCTGGGCCGCGGTGTTCGGGTGGCTGCCACCGAAGATCGACGACGGAATGCTCAAGATCGCAACCCCGACCGGGACGAGCAGGCCGGCGACAACCGTGCGCCACACCAGCCCCGCGCCGCTCCGACGCGCGCCGTGCTCGACTCTGCGGCCGACCAATAGCATCACGAGCAGCGTCAGCACAGCCGGTCCGAGGGTGGCGAAGATGACCAGGCTCGTCATGGGCACCGAGGCGAACATCGGGTGGTTCAGCGGGTTCTGGCCGTTCCACGCCCACCACCGCAGTTGCGGGCCCAACTGGTCGAACACCTCATAGAAACACTGGTGCACGAAGCCGACGCACACGGAGCCGATCACGATGCTGCGGATTCCCGGCGGGCGGAAAATCCCGAGCGCGCGGACGATTTCGAACGCGAGCGTGGTGACGGCCGGATACAGGGCGACGATGTAGAGCGGCAACCGTTCATACATGAACTGAACGGTGAAGACATTGTGGTCGAAGACCACGCCGATCTGATCCTCGATCATGAAGATGTTCGGGAAATACAGCGGAATCTCAGTGACGAGCAGATAGACGATGGACGCGAACCACAGCACTAGATTGGTCGGATCGCCATCGCGACGCAGCCGCCGCACCGCCCACCAAAGCGCTAACGCCGCGCCACTGACCATCATCAGTTCCAAGACCGGCAGGGTCCAGTTGGACAGCATCAGTGGGTTACGGATGTGCACAAACCCGGGAGCGTCGGTGCACGTGAATTCGCCTAATCTTGCGGCGATCTCGTCGAATGTCACGTTGCACTGAGACAGTGTAGACACCGAATTCTGTTCCTCTCCTCAGCCGGCCGCGGAAGTCGTGTACCAGCGGGCCACGTCGTCGCCGCGGTCCCAGCGCCGGAACCACTGGTCCGCGAATTCTGGTAGCGGCTCGTGCTCGGGATTGTGAAACGGCGTTTGACTCAACAACACTCGGCCAGCCGAAACCAGGATCTGCTTTCGCGGCACATCGCCGTAGGGCGGCGGCACCGCCCGTACGCGACCCGGAAGCTTACTCTTGAGATTCTCCCGCGCTCCGTAGCCGGGCAGCAGCGTTCGTGCGTCAACCTTTCGATCGGCCGGCGGGACATGGGCATTGACGCCATCGGCGATCACCGACAGGACTTGCAACAGATGCTTGACGAGTGCGGGCAGGATCCGGACGCGATACCACCTGTCGCCCACCACGGCGTCGTAGATCAGCAATGCCGAGCTGCGGTGCTCGACTTCTTCGACGAAATGCCACAAGAACAGTGAAGCCACCCGGTCATCTCCCGGGCGGAAGAGCGTCTCCTCGTTGTCCAGCATCAGCTTGAACGTCGGCGTGAATGTGGCCTCCACGTCGGCGACGTAGGCCAGCCGGAACTCAAGGGACTTGGTGGCAGTAAGCCTGTCGAAACAGGCCATCGCGTTGTCAAACGTCTGCTGCAGGCCCGGATAGTGCTTGATCAGCGCATTGACGTGTTTGCGGTGCGAGCTGGAATGCTGCGCCTCCTGACGCAGGAAGTCCGTTGCCTCGGCCGCCACCTCGGGATCCGTTATGCGCGGCTTGGCTTCCTGCACCGCGGCGACGATCATCTGCTCGAAGCAGATCGCGATCATCGACGTCGCGTTCATGAAGAACGAGAAGGCCGGGTTCCGCGGATGCCAAACCCACGGAACGTCGTCCGTGAAATCGAACTTCGGCCGCCGAACCTGCAGCTCGGTCATTGATCCCACTCCCCAGCGGAGTAATGATACAGCGTTACATCAGATGTAATATCTGATTGTTGTCGCCCCAACTGGATGAGTCAAGGCCCCCGCGCCCCGCCAGCAGACGCAAAAGCCCCCACACGCCCGGCGTGTCGGGGGCTTTTGCGTCTGTTCGCGGGGTTAAGCGGTTACGGCCAGCACGGCCCGGGCCAGCTCGGGGCGGCAGACCACCAGGTCGGGCAGCTTCGGGTCGGGCTGGTTGTAGGCCAACGGCGACCCGTCGATGCGGGAGGTAAACAGACCCGCGGCCCGGGCCACCGCCACCGGCGCCGCTGAGTCCCATTCGAACTGGCCGCCGGCGTGCACGTACACGTCGGACAATCCCTGCACGATCGAGGCCACTTTGGCTCCGGCGGAACCCATTTCCACCAGCGTGCCATCCAGCGCGTCGCGCACGGCCAGCGCGATGGCCGGCGGGCGGGTGCGCGACACCACGATGCGCGGCTTGGCCGGCGCGGCGGGAGGGGCCGCAACTTCGGGTGTCGCCAAGGTGATCCCCTGCGCCGGAAGCGCCACCGCACCGGCAACGAGCTCGCCGGCCTGCCAGAGCGCGACGTGCACCGCCCAGTCGCTGCGGTCCAACTCGGAGAATTCGCGGGTGCCGTCGAGCGGGTCGACAATCCACACCCGTTCCGAGCGCAATCGCACGGGATCGTCGGCGCCCTCCTCGGACAGCACCGCGTCGTCTGGGCGCTCCTTGCCGAACGCTTCCATCAGGAAGTCGTGGGATCGCTTGTCCCCCGCCGCTTTCCGCTCGCTGGCGTCGGCGTCGGCGAATTCTTTGCGCACTCCGAGCAGCAGCTGCCCGGCCTCGGTGGCTAGCCGTGCAGCTAGTTCGTGGTCATCCACTCAGACCTCGATGACGACTGCGCCGCCCTGGCCGCCACCCGCGCACATGGCCGCGACGCCGATGCCGCCGCCGCGGCGGCCCAGCTCGTAGGCCAAGGTGGTGATCATGCGTGCGCCGGAGGCCGCGATCGGGTGGCCCAGGCTGCAGCCGCTGCCGAAGAAGTTCACCTTCTCCTCGTCGATGCCGAACTTCTTGACGGCCGCGATCGGCACGGACGCGAACGCCTCGTTGATTTCCCACAGCGCGACGTCACCGACCGAGAGGCCGGCCCGCTTCAGCACCTTCTCGATCACCGCGAGCGCACCCAGACCGCAGTCCCGGGCCGGCACACCGGCCGCGGCCCACGCCTTGACGGTGGCCATCACGTTGAGGTTGTTGGCGGTGGCGTAGTCGCGGTCAACGAGCGCGACGCCCGCGGCGGCGTCGTTGGTGCCGCTGCTGTTGCCCGCGGTGATCGAGAAGCCCTCGATCTCCGGGTGCAGCACTTTGAGGCCCGCGAGCTTCTCGATGGTGGTGTCGCGACGTGGGTGCTCGTCAATGTGGAACTCGGTGACCGACCCGTCGACCTGGGTGATCTTCAGCGGCAGGATCTCGTCGGCGAACTTGCCCGCGTCCTGGGCCGCGACGGCGCGCTCGTGCGACCGGGCCGCCCAGGCGTCCATCTCCTCGCGGCTGATGCCGGCCGACTGCGCGGTGTTCCAGCCCACCGTGATGGACATGTCCTTGGCCGGCGCGTCCGGCGTCTCGACGTGAGTCGGGGGCATCCAGCGCTCTTCGAACTTCAGCTCGGGGCCGGGAATCCGCCAGTTCGTCAGCGGCGTCATCGACAGGGACTGCACGCCGCCGGCGATGAGCACGCGCTCCATCCCGGAACCGATCTGGGCCGAGGCGTTGCCGATTGCGGTGAGGCTGCCCGCGCAGTGCCGGTTCACCGACTGGCCGGGAACGTGGTCCAGCCCGGTCGCGCTGGCCGCGTACCGGGCCAGGTCGCCGCCGCCGTAGTGCGATTCGGCGAAGATGATGTCGTCGATGTCCGCCGGGTCAACACCGGATCGGCGGATAACCTCCGGGAGTACGGCCGTGATCAGGGTCTCGGGCGGGGTGTTGACGAGCGTGCCCTTGAAGGACCTGCCGATCGCCGTCCGGACGGCTCCGACGATTACGGGTGTTCCCATGTTCTCATCCTCGAGATGTCTGGCAGCGGCCTATCGCCGCGACTCGTATCAAATACTGTATCGCCAATAGTATTGGGCTAAGTTCGGGAGGGCCCGTCTGTGACGGCGCTAACAATTAAGCGACCTGAACAGCGTGGATCATCAGATGGAGGCCGAACCGTTGAAGACCAAAGGTGCCCTGGTATGGGAGCTCAACGGGCCATGGTCTGTCGAAGAGATCGAGATCGGCGATCCCCGGCACGGCGAGGTGACCGTTCAACTGGAGACGGCCGGCCTGTGCCACTCCGACCTCCACCTGCAGACCGGCGACTTCCCCATCCCGAGCTATCCGGTCCTGGGCGGCCATGAGGGCGCCGGCGTCATCACCGAGATCGGCGAAGGCGTCGAGAACCTGGCCATCGGCGATCACGTGGTCATGTCGTTCATCCCGTCCTGCGGGAAATGCATCCCGTGTCAGACCGGGCTGCAGAATCTCTGCGACCTCGGCATGGGCCTGCTGTCGGGCCAATCGGTTTCCGACGGCTCGTTCCGGGTGACGGCGGGCGGCAAGAACGTGCTGCCGATGTCGCTGCTCGGGACGTTCGCGCCGTACGTGGTGGTGCACGAGACGTCGGTGGTCAAGGTCGATCCCGGCGTCCCCTTCGATGTGGCTTGCCTGGTGGGCTGCGGGGTCACCACGGGCTATGGCTCGGCGGTGCGCAGCGCGGCGGTCTCCCCGGGCGACGACGTGGCGATCGTCGGTATCGGTGGCGTCGGGGTCGCCGCGCTGCAGGGCGCCCGCCTCGCCGGCGCCCGACGGGTGTTCGCGATCGATCCCTTCGAATGGAAGCGTGAGCAGGCGCTGAAATTCGGCGCCACCGAGGCTTTCGCCAGCGTCGACGAGGCTGCCCCGCACATCGCCGAGGCCACCCGCGGCCTGATGTGCAAAAAGGTGATCGTCACCGTCGGCCGCGCCGAGGGCAGCGAAGTCGACTCCTGGATGGGGCTGACCGCCAAGGGCGGTACCTGCGTCCTCACCGCCATGGGGGGCGTAATGGAGTCCGACGTAACGCTCAACCTCGGGGGCCTTTCGCTGCTGCAGAAGAGCCTGCAAGGCAGTCTTTTCGGCGGCGGCAACCCGCAATACGACATCCCGGAGATTCTCGAGCTCTACAAGCTGGGCCAGATCAACCTCGACGACATGGTGACCCGCGAGTACACGCTCGAGCAGATCAACGACGGCTATCGCGACATGCTCGAGGGGCGCAACATCCGCGGCATCATCCGCTTCACCGACGCCGACCGCGGGTAAGACACAATGGCTTCATGACCACCGCACTCGTAGCTCCACGTGACGCCATCCAGAAAACCGCGTATCGAGTCGCGGCGATGCTGATGGGCATCGGCACCGTCCACTTCCTGGCACCCAAACCGTTCGACACCATCGTCCCCGCCGAGCTGCCCGGCAGCGCGCGGTTCTACACCTACGCGTCGGGCGTCGTCGAGATAGCCACCGGAGCGTTGCTGGTGCCGCGGCGCACCCGGCGGTTAGCGGCGCTGGCCGCCGTCGTGCTGTACATCGGCGTCTTTCCGGCGAACATCAACCAGGTCCGGTTGTTCTGGGACAAGCCCTGGCCCGTGCGCGTCCTCTCGCTGGCCCGGCTGCCGCTGCAGATTCCGATGATCACCACCGCGCTGAAGATCTGGCGCAACAGCTAGCGCGGGGCGGGCGCCGCGGCCCCGGCGGCCGCGACACGTAAACGACGCACACGACACGCCGGCGAGCGGTTACCTGATTTATATCTCGGGGCACCGCGCGGCCTGTTTAACGCGGCCCCATTAGGGCAAATTGGATGGATGACCTCAATCGTCATCGTCGGCAGCGGCTTCACCGGGTTCACCTGCGCACATCGGCTCGCCCGCATACTCCGCCGACAGCGGGAGTCGGTCGACATCACGATCATTTCCCCGGTCGACTACATGCTCTACACACCGCTGCTGCCCGACGTCGCCGGCGGCGTAGTCGACGCCCGCTTTGTCGCGGTGCCCCTGGCCAACAGTCTCAACGGTGTCCGCGCAGTGCGCGGCAGGGTCGACGCTGTGGACTTCACACAGCGCACCGTCACATATTGCGATCCCGAAGAACGCAGCCGCAGCATCTCGTGGGATCGCCTGGTGCTCACTCCGGGCTCGGTGACACGCTTGTTCGACGTGCCGGGGCTCACCATCCACGCGCGCGGGTTGAAGACCACGGCCGAGGCTCTCTACCTGCGAGACCACTTCGTCGAGCAACTCGAACTGGCCAACATCGAGGACGACCCGCGCACGGTCGCGGCCCGACGCACCGTCGTCGTGGTCGGCGCGTCCTATTCGGGCACCGAACTCGTCGTGCAGCTGCGCGCACTCGCAGACGCGGCGGCCAAACAAATGGGCTTCAATGCCTCCGACGTCAAGTTCCTGCTGCTCGATACGGCCAAGCAGGTCATGCCCGAGGTCGGCGAGAAACTGGGCAATGCCGCGCAGAAGGTGCTGCGGCGCCGAGGCATCGATGTCCGGCTCGGCATCACGCTCAAGGAGGCACACGCGGATCATGTTGTACTCAGCGATGATTCGCGCGTCGACACGCACACGCTCGCCTGGGTGACGGGGGTGACCGGCGCGCCGCTGATCGAAACGCTCGGCTTGCCAACCGAGAAGGGGCGGCTCACCGTCCAGGCAGATCTGCAGGTGCCCAATCATCCCGACGTGTTCGCCGCCGGCGACGCCGCCGCGGTGCCCGACCTGACTGAGCCCGGAAAGATCACGCCCCCCACCGCTCAACATGCGACCCGGCAGGGAAAGGTGCTCGCCCGCAACGTGGCCGCCAGCCTCGGCCACGGCACGAGCAAGGAATACAAGCACCGCAACCTCGGTCTGGTGGTCGACCTGGGACCGTGGCACGCGGTGGCCAACCCGCTCGGTCTGCGACTGTCGGGGCTGCCCGCCAAGGTGGTCACGCGCGCTTATCACCTCTACGCGATTCCACGGGCGGTCAATCGGTGGGCGGTGGCCCTGGCCTACGTGACCGACACGCTGTTCGACCGCTCGGTGGTTTCGATCGGACTGACTTCTCGAGAGGACGCGCAATTCATGGCCAGCGAGGGCATCCCAATGCCGAAGACGGGCTGACTAGGGCAAGCTAGCGTCGTGGGAAACGACGATAACGAGAACATGTTGGACCAGTCCGAGAGCCTGGACTCCGACGAGGTACGCAACGACGACGGCGACGAGGTGGTCGATCCGCCCGACCATTGGATCGAGGCTGAGGACAACGAGTCGCTCGACGAGAAGTTGGCCGCGGAGATTCCGGACGACTCGCGCGACGACGGGCCGTCCCGAGAAGCGCACGACTCGGACGAGGGCGGCGCACTCGATGTCGTCAGTAATTACGACCTGGACCGCATCGATCCGGAGGAGCATGGCCGGGAGAAGGGCCAGATCGACGGGACACCCGAGGACGGCGAATCGTTCTACAACGTCGAGCGGTGATTAGCTGTTCGTCGGTTCGATAACTCAGTGTTGAGGAGAGACAAGTGACCCCACATCGGCCGGTAATCCATCTCTCGCAGCTGCTGCGCTCTCCCGTGCTGGCGCCCTCCGGCGAGGCCGTGGGCCGGGTCGAGGACGTGATCGTGCGGCTGCGCGGCAACGATGAGTATCCGTTGGTGACCGGGATCGTTGCCGGGGTCGGCGGGCGGCACGTGTTCATCGGCAGCAAATCCATCCGCGAGTACAACCCGGACCGAGTTGTCCTGGCCAAGAACAAAATTGACCTTCGCGGCTTCGAACGTCGCGACGGCGAGGTGTTGCTGCGCGCCGATGTGCTGGGACACCGGTTGATCGATGTGGCCGCGGTGGAGCTGGTCCGCGCCTATGACGTCGAGCTGGAAGACACCGGCGCCGGGTGGGCGCTTACCCGGCTGGACACCCGTCGCCCACCACGGTGGTTCGGGTTGGTCAAGAGCTCCGGCGGGCACGCCGCCCGCGACTGGAAGGCGTTCGAGCCGTTGATCGGCCACGCGCACACCGACGCCGTGCGCCGGCTGTCGGGCCGATTCGGCGGCTTCAAACCCGCCGAGATCGCCGACCTGCTCGAGGAAGCCGACAAGGCCGAGGGCGGCGAGATCCTCGACCGGGTGCACAGCGACCCGGAGTTGGAGGCCGACGTGTTCGAGGAACTCGAACCCGAAAAGGCCAGCCGGCTCCTCAATGGCATGCCCGACGACGAGGTCGCCGCGCTGCTGGGCCGGATGCGCGCCGACGACGCCGCCGACGCGATCGCGGACCTGCGCCAATCGCGCCGACGGCGCGTGCTGGACCTGATGCCCGCCCCGCAGCGCACCAAGGTGATCACCCTGATGGGGTTCAATCCGGAAAGCGCCGGCGGCCTGATGAACGTCGACTTCGTCTCCTGCGCGCCCGAGCGCCACCGCGGGCGAGGCGGTGGCGTTGATCGCCGGCGCCCACGCCGTGCAGCCGGAGGCACTGATCAAGATGCATGTTCTCGATGACGACAAACGCCTCGTCGGCGTGGTCTCGGTGATGACCCTGTTGCAGTCCGAACCGGGCCAACGCGTTGGGGCACTGATGGATTCCGATCCGGTGCGGGTCAGTCGCCGACGCCGACCTGACCGACATCGCGTTGCTGATGGCCGATTTCAACCTGTACTCCATCCCCGTTGTCGACGAGCAGGACCGCGTGCTCGGGGTGGTCACCGTCGACGACGTGCTGGAGGCCACCATCCCCGAGGACTGGCGCCGTCGCGAGCCGGCCCCGCGCCCGACCCGCGACATCGCGCCCGTGCCGGGTGGTGACATGCCATGACCGCGGCCCCCGACCGACTCCGCCAACGCCGCCGAGCCGGCCTCCGCGCCGCTGACCGCGGTCCTCGACTCCGCGCACGTGGGCGATATCGAGGGCGCGTTCGGGCGCATCAGCCTCGGCGAACTCGACCGTCCGCGCACGTTCAAGATCCGCCTGATGACCCTGCTGGCCATCGTCGGTCCCGGCATCATCGTGATGGTCGGCGACAACGACGCCGGCGGGGTGGCCACCTACGCCCAGGCCGGCCAGAACTACGGCTACTCGCTGTTGTGGGTGCTGCTGCTGCTGATTCCGGTGCTCATCGTCAACCAGGAAATGGTGGTGCGGCTCGGCGCGGTCACCGGGGTGGGGCACGCCCGGTTGATCAACGAACGCTTCGGCCGCGGCTGGGGCTGGTTTTCCGTCGGCGACCTGTTCCTGCTGAACTTCCTGACGATCGTCACCGAGTTCATCGGGATCAGCCTGGCCGCCGAATACATCGGCGTCTCCAAATACATTGTGGTGCCGGTCTCGGCGGCGGCGCTGGTCGCGATCATGGCAAGCGGCAGCTTCCGGCGCTGGGAGCGGGCCATGTTCGTCTTCATCGCCGTCACCCTGGCGCAGATCCCGATGCTGTTGATGTCACACCCGCAGTGGGTGCACGCGGCGAAGTCGTTTGTGGTGCCCAGCATCTCGGGGGGCGTCAGCTCGGATGCGGTGCTGCTGATCATCGCGATCGTCGGCACCACCGTGGCGCCCTGGCAGCTGTTTTTTCAGCAGTCCAACATCGTCGACAAACGCATCACTCCCCGATTCATGGCCTACGAGCGCGTCGACACCGTCCTGGGCGCATTCGTCGTGGTGGTCGGCGCCGCGGCCCTGCTGATGACCGGTGACTGGGCGGCGCGCTCCACCGACATCGGTCGGCAAGTTCATCGACGCCGGCGCCATCGCACACCTGCTCGGCCAGCACAGTTCGACGCTGGGCTGGCTGTTCGCGATCGTGCTGATGGATGCCTCGATCATCGGCGCGGCCGCGGTGACCCTGGCCACCAGCTACGCCTTCGGCGACGTGTTCGGCCTGAAGCACTCGCTGCACCGCGGGTTCTCCGACGCCAAACAGTTCTATTTCTCCTATACCGCGATGGTGGTGCTGGCCGCGGTCATCGTGCTGATTCCGGGCGCCCCGCTCGGGCTGATCACCACCGCGGTGCAGGCCCTGGCCGGGCTGCTGCTGCCCAGCGCCAGCGTGTTTCTGCTGCTGCTGTGCAACGACCGGGAAGTGTTGGGGCCCTGGGTCAATCGGAAGTGGCTCAACTGGGTCGCCGTGCTGATCGTCGGCACCCTGCTGCTGCTTTCCGGGATCCTGATGGCCACCACCATGTTCCCGCACCTCAACGTCGTGGCGGTCGCCGGCTACCTGGCGCTGGCCATGGTCGTCCTCGGCGCCGCGGCGGGACCGGTGCTGCGCTGGCTGGCCCGCCGCCAGCCCGCGGCACCGATCGCCCCGACGCCGGTGCGCGAGGTCGACCGCAACAGCTGGCGAATGCCGCCGCTGGCCCTGCTGCAGCCGGTCACCTGGTCGGCCGGCACCCGATTGGGCATGATCGCCCTGCGCGCCTACCTGGTCGTCGGCGCGCTGCTGCTGGTGGTCAAGGCCGTTCAGATCAGCGCGGGGCTAATCGCCGGTGCGCGTGAATGTTTCGTCGAAATCCATGCTGACGGCGCAGGATCCGGTCTGTTGCCAGTGGCCGTGCCCATTGAGCACCGGGATCGGATCCTGCCGCGGTTGCGGCAGCGGATACTGACCGGTGGTGCTCAGATGCGCCGGGCCGCCGTTCGGGCACTTGCCGTCGGTCTCTTCGTTCCACGTCCAGTTCCCGCCGCCGAACAGCAGTGGGACATCACCCGATTTCGCGTGGAAGTAGCTCATGCACCGATCGCCCGTGCGCAGACAGTCGGTCTCGATGGATGAGCTCCCCAGCTGTTGCGCGGCCTCGTTCGTGAAGGTCCGCGCGAGTTGGTAGTGGCCGTGCAGCCCCTGGGCCTGCGACACCACCCGCGGCGGCAGGGTCGCCGGGTCCGGCAGGCTGGCGAGGTCAACGTCTCCGGTGCGGGTAAAGGTCACGGTTCGCTTTTCCGCGCAGTTGTTGCGGGCGGTCCTGGTATGTATGCCGGTGAGGGTGCCGTCGGGACGCTGCTGCAGCGTGAACACCTCCCAGACTTCGCCGACGGCGCCCCGGCACTGGTTCGCCGAGAGCGCCACGGCCACCCAGCGGCCGCCGATCTCGTCGAACACCATCGACGACGCGAAGAAGGTTTCGCCGGTCAGCCGTGACGCGGTCGCCAGGCACCCGGAGCCTCCGCACGCCGAGCGCAGGCCGTAGGTGGCCGTCGACGGTTTTTTGCCCGGAACCGGGGCGTCGTCGAGATCGGTGGCCGGGCCGAAGTCGGCCCGGTAGGTGCCGGTGAAGGGGCCCAGCGTCCCGGCGCGGCGCGGCGGCGGCGGGCTTGGGCGCGACTGCGCCGGTTTGTGTGGCTTGGCGAAGTTGCACGATCGCGAACACACCGGCGACGATGAGCAACGCGACGGCCGCCAGGGCGCCCAGCAGGACACCGGGACGCCGCGCCAAACCGTTGCCGACCGGCGGTGGCGGCACCTGCCGCGCCGGCTCTGTCAGATCCGACGCGTAGGGAATTTCGCGGCTGTGCGACGAACCCGTGCCCCACTGCCGGGCCAGTCGGTGGGCGAACTCCCCGCAGCTGCCAAACCGGTCGGACGGCTCTTTGGCCATCGCCATGGCGAACACCGGATCCAGCGCCGCCAAGTCCGGGCGGTACGCGTAAGGATCGACGGCGGTGGCTCATTGACATGCTGGGTGATCACCACCCCGGGATTGGCATGGACAAACGGCGGCACCCCGGTCAGCAGATGAAACGCGGTGCAGGCCAAGGCATACTGATCGGCACGCCCGTCGATCGGCTCGGCCTTCAACTGCTCGGGTGCCGCGTAGGCCACCGTGCCCACCGTCGTGTTCTCCGCGGTCAGGCCCGCCGAATCATCGATGTGCCGCGCGACGCCGAAATCGGCCAAGTAAATTCGCTGCGCCTGTCCGTCCGGGTCGGTCAACAAAATGTTGGCCGGCTTGACGTCGCGGTGCAACATCCCACGATGATGGGCATAGTCCAGTGCCGAGGCGACCGCGGTAATGATCGGCGACCACCCCGGCAAGGGGCATCCCGTTCGGGTGGACCTCGCGCACCAGGCGAGCCGCGTCAGTGCCGGCCACGTAGTCCATCGAGATCCAAAACAGGCCCTCGTATTCGCCGCGGTCATGAATTCCGACAATGTGCGGATGCGACAGCCTGGCCGCCAGGTCGGCCTCGCGCAGGAACCGTGCCCGAAACTCTGGATCGCCAGTCGAATCCGCCGGTAACACCTTCAGCGCGTCCTCGCGCGGCAACCGGGGATGCGACGCCAGATAGACCTGACCCATCCCGCCCGAGCCCAGCACCCGCAGGATTCGGTATCCCGCGAACACCTGGCCGACCTCGAGGGACATGGCCAAATCTTAGACCGGCTCAGGCCAACAGCGCGGCGACGGCCGCAGGGTCCTTGTAATAGACGTCGAGCTCGATGATCTGTCCGTCACGAACTTTGTAGAGCTCGACAAGACCCATCTCGACGCTCTCGCCGGACGCTCGCGCGGTGAACGTCAACCGGAAGCGTGACACCACCGTGTCATCCGGCAGGCAGTCCCGCGTGACCGGCCCCGGAACGAGCTCCATGCTCTCGTTCATCTGCGCCATGAGGTCACGAAAGCCTTGCGGCCCATGATATTCGCCGCTATACGGCAGGCCGCCGGATTCGTGGACGACGAGATCGTGGTGCAGCAGCGCGCATGCCCGCTCGATGTCCTTCTCCCCCAGCGCTTTGCTGAATTGGCTCACCGCGACCAATGGCGACTGGGTCATCCCAAGTCCTCGAAGCGCCTGGCTGTCGGAGTCGTCCCCGGGCTCACGTACTGCTGAATGCGCGGCATGCCGGTGATCAGACTCAGCATCGTCGGCACCGACTCCGTGACCCAGGCGGTGGTGCCGTGAGAGTCACAGGCCGCCTGGTCGTGGTAGACCTCGACGACGACGTATGTCTGTGGGTCGTCAACGCTTTTCGAGAATGCGTAATAGGCCACTCCGGGTTCGTACTCGAGCGATGTCGCCGCGACGTGAGTCATCAGCTCTTCGAACGCCGCCGCGTTCTCCGATGGCACTTCGAGGTGGACGATGAACGTGATCATCGGCGCTTAGACCTTGGCCGGTTCGCCGATGACGTGGTGGGCCGTGTTGAGCCGGTCTTGGGCTGCCTCGATGGTGCGGCGTACGCCTTCGCGGACCGAGATCTTGTTGGGACCAAGGAGTTTCACCATCTTGGTGGTATCAGCCCAGATGGGCCAGGCCTTGCTGTTCTCGGTGAAGGTCGGCTCCTTGCTGAGGATCTCCCCGGCGATCTGGCAGTATTCCTGGGTCGTCACCGGCTCCGTTCCGCCGACATTGATGATCTCGCCACCGACCTTGGCGATACTTGCTGCGGCCGCGGTCTTTTCGACGTAGTCATCCTGATACAGCGGGGTGTGAACGTTACGCACGCCCGGGTAGACGCTGACCGGCTCGTCGCGGATGATCTGGTCGATGCGCTGGGTCACTCCCCCGCCGCGCGGACCGTAGAACGAGAAGATCCGCACGATCACCACCGGCAATTCGTAGTCCACGCTGAGATGCTTGAGCAGCATTTCCGCGGCGATCTTGCTGGCCGCGTAGTTCTCCGCGGAGGCGTGCAGGCCGTACGGGTCGTCCTCACGGAGGGGCCGCTCGCCCTGGTACTGATACAGTGACCCGGTGCTGCCATGCACGAAGGCCTCGCAATCCCGGTAACGCCGGGCGAGTCGTCCGGTGGTTCCCGCGTTGACCTCGTAGGCGTCCTTGTGCGTCGGCGGCAGGACCGCGTAGTTGATCACCACGTCAACAGACTCGGGCAGCGGCGACAGATCCGGGTCGGCCAGGTCGAAGGCGATGGTGTGGGCGCCGGCCTGATCCAGCAGCTCCTGCTGGTGCGGGTCGGAGAACCGTGCCACCGCGTAGACGTCGTTGTTCTTGGCGAGCTCGGCGGCGACCGGGAAGGCCACCACCCCGCTGGCGCCGGTAACGAGCACGCGCTTGCCTGAGAGTCCATTCATGTCAACTTCTTTCGTTGTTCGTGCGGCGACGGATCTTCGCTACGCTCACGCGCAGGCGGGTGGCGAGGGGCTGAGGAAGCAGCCGAGTGACGGGGGTGGCGATGTCCTCCCGAAGCCTGGTCAGCTTGGAAGATTTGATCCGCCACTGCTCCCCGAGCTTCTCGTAGGTCTCGTGGTAGTGCCCGTAGCCGTACAGCGTCACCGCCGGGGCCAGCCGCACGACGTCGTTGAGCGCCCAGACGCCTTGCCCGGTCGTCGGGGTGGTCAGCGCGATCTCCGGTGCGTGCACGTGGTGCACGGTGGTTTGCGATGGCCGTCCGAGGGTCCGGCGGGTGTAGATCACGAACTCGTCGGCACCGACGATCTTCGTGCCGCCTATCTCCGCCAGGTCACTGACGAAGTCGTCGGTGAACAACTCGCGCCACGCCGTCCAGTCCTTGGCATCGAGGTAACGGCAGTAGCGCGCCTTCAGCCGTTTGATCGCTTCAAGGTCCTCCACCGGGTCCTCCACCGGGGTTTAGAAATCCTGTTGGCTGGCCGCCTGCGCGGCGTCGGCTTCATAACTGCCCATGAACTCCATCGGCACGCCGCCCATGGAGCAGACGAACAGGTCGACGCCGGGCACGCCGGCATCCACCGCCGTGACGTCGTCAGCGTACGTGCGAGCCTTGGCCTCGGTCTCCTTGTACTCGTCGGTCAGGAACGACAACGCGGTCAGTCCCTCCGGCTGCACCGAGCGCACCGCCTCGGGGACGTCGAGAACCTCGACCAGGCCGGCCATGCCCTCGCCAAGGATGGTGATGGTCGCTCCATCCGACGGCGGCCACCCCAGGGTGGTCTCGAAGACGTGGCCCGGGACCGGGAACTGGTGCTGGATTCCCAGCCCGACGACCTCGGTGAAGAATTTGATGAGCGTGTCAGCCGAATAGCTGCTCATGACCACGTGGTGGAGTTGCTTCGACAAGGTCGGGCCCCCATGACTGTCGCCGGAAATGAACTTCTCTGTCCAGCCGCGATAGTAATCGGTCTCTCGTCTCAGGAGAATAGTCCTCTCGCCAAATGCGAAGCTCTTCTCACACGAGCGATGGGTAAAATTCGTCCGAGATGATCCGTTTACGCACCATGACGCCCGCAGACATCGATGACTGCGGCCGCATCTGCTACGAGGCCTTCCACGCGATCGCCACGCTGCATGACTTCCCGCCTGACTTTCCCACGGTGCAGCCCGCGCGAGAGTTAGTCGCCTCATTGCAATCGCACCCGGATTTCTTCAGCGTTGTCGCGGACTCGGCCGATCGGATCGCCGGCAGCAACTTCCTCGACGAACGCTCGCCGATCTTCGCCGTCGGCCCGGTCACCGTGGATCCCGAAGTGCACGACGGCGGTATCGGCCGCTCGCTGATGCAGGCGGTGCTGGACCGAAGCGTGGAGCGAGCGGCGGTGGGGGTGCGACTGGTTCAGGTCGCGTACAACACCCGCTCGATGAGTCTGTACACCAAGCTCGGCTTCGCGACCCGCGAACCGCTCGGCGCGATCCTGGGCGAACCACTCTTGCAGCGCTTCACCGGATTTGATGTGCGCGGTGCTGTAGTCGGCGATCTGGCGGAATGCAACCGGCTCTGCTCGCAGGTGCACGGCCACGATCGGGGCGGTGAACTGCGCGACGCGATTGCGCGCGGGTCTGCCAGGGTCGTCGAACGGGGCGGTCGAATCACCGGCTACACGACCGGGATTGGCCTCTTCGGACACTCGGTGGCGGTGAGCAACGAGGATCTCATGGCGCTCATCGGGAGCGCCGAGCAGATCTCCGGGAACGGATTCCTGGTGCCGCTACGCAATGCCGAGTTGCTGCGATGGTGCTTCGAGCGGGGGCTGCGGATGGTTTACATGCTGAACCTGATGGCCCTGGGCTTCTATCAGGAACCGCGTGGTCCGTTCCTGGCGTCGATCGGCTACTGAGGCAGTTCTTCGCCGCGCGTCTCGGGTGCGAACGGGATGATGAAAAGCCCGAGCACGAATACGATCGCGGTCAACGCAACGGGCACACCCAGGGTATGCGTGCGCAGCACCGCCGCGCCCAGCAAGAAGTTCACGCCCGCACCGACAAACCGGCCGAAGGACGTGCAGAACGCGAACGCCGTCGCGCGCACCCGTGTCTCGAATTGTTCAGGCAGCCAGAGGCTGAACAACGCGAAGTTACCGCCGAAAAACCCGAGCACGAACAACCAGGCGATGAAGGGCCCCAGCCCGTGCGGCAGATAGAACGCCCAGCCGAAGCTGCCGGCAATCGAAACCGCCATCCCCGCAAAGTAAATCGCGAGTGTCTTTCTGCCGCCCGATGCGTTCGGCGATGACGGGCAAGACCAGGCAGCCCAGGATGGTGCCGACGGACAACAGACCGGTGGCCCAGGAGGCCGTCTTGGTCGCGTCGCTCTTGCCCATGCCCGCGTGCTGCGCCAGCTGGGTCACGGCTGTCGGTTCGTAGACCGTGCCCGCCCACAGGCCCACGATCGCAATCGTCACCAGTGCGCATGCCACCCAGGTGCGACGCCGGTAGCGCGGTCCCAGGATCTCGCGCAGCGGCTTCGCCTTGGTCGTGCTGCCCGCTTCGGCGTTTTGCCACTTCTCGGTTTCCTTGACGCGGGTCAGGATCAGAATCGCGACGACGATCGGCACCGCGCCCGTGAGAAACATCGCGCGCCAGCCGTAGTGCACGCCGATCGTGTAGTTCAGCGCGGCCGCCAGGAAGAAGCCGGCGTAGTAACCGGTCTGCAGATAGCCGGCCCCCATTTTGCGCCGGTCCTCCGGCCACGCCTCGGCCACGTAGGTGCCCGCGAGCGCCCATTCGCCGCCGATCCCGATACCCGCGATGAAGCGGAAACTCCCCAGCTCCCAGACGTTTTGCGCCATGGCTGAAAGGCCGGTGAAGATCGCGAAGGTGAAGATCGACGCCGCCAGCACCTTGGTGCGCCCGAAGCGGTCGGCGATGGGACCCCAGATGAACGACATGCCCCAGCCCACCAGGAACAGTGCGAACAGGATCGATCCCGCGAGCCCGACATTGGCCGGTGTCGCCTTATAGCCCGAACGCGGCAGCAGCTCGGTCAGCGCGGGCGTGAGCACCAGCGCGTAGATGAACGAGTCCATCCCGTCGAGCGTCCAGCCGGTCCAGGCGCCCCAGAATCCGGCGATCTGCGAACGATTGAGCGGCGTGCGCTGCTTTGCCTGGTCCGCCGTTGGACTCATCGCGCGCCTCCGGTGTGGTCCGGTTGCATGAACGCTCTGAATTTACTCGACTAAGCGATGCGCAAACGCGCGGAGACCCGTAGGTCTAATGGAATGCGCAGGGATATCGAGGTCGTGACCCGCCCCGTCCGCCAGATCACGATCCACACCGGCAGGCCGTGGTCACAGTTCCGGGAAGACTACGAACGGGCCGTGCCCAGGTTCGATCGACTGCAGGCCATCGGTGTCGTCGCAAAGCGGTAGCGGATGGGATGCGATACAGCGGCTGTCTGAGGCGACGGCCACCAACGGGTTCGTCAACTTTTTTGTCTTCGACCCGAGCCCGGTCATGCATGTGAATGGATCGACAGGTCGAGCGGTCACCTACTTGACCGGCAACATCGTCAAGGCCGAACGCGGTTTCCGGCAGCTACCGGGATGTTTCCTGTATCTGCCTTTGCGGGTCGTGATCGCGACGGCCGATGACGACGGAGAGGCAACGCTCACCTTTGACCATCCCGCCGACCTTTTCGCCGCCTATGGGGATGCCGCTCTGGACGCGGTGGCTGCCGAGTTCTGCGCGTCGCTCGCCGCCTTGCTGACCCACCTCGAGGCACCGGTTCCGCCCGAACTGATCACCATCGCCTGAACACATGAAAGGATCGGTCGCGATGTGGTGAGTTCAGGTTTGCGCGGCGAACGCCCGCGACTTCGAGGCCGCGATTCCGAGATCGACATGCTGTCGCAGCGACAGGAAGAGCTGATCCGGGGTCGCGGCGGCGTCGTGCTGATCCGAGGCGCCGCGGGACTGGGCAAAAGCACACTACTGATCGAAGCCGAGGCTATGGCTGCCCAACTGGGAGCTCGGGTTTATCACGGCGCCAGTGCAGTTGCGGGGCAGTCACTTCCGCTGGGTCCACTGTTGGATGCGCTGATGAACACCGACGACCCCCCGGTGGACGGGGCGGTGCTGCGCGAGCTCAGCGGATCGGCGGATCAGCGCTACTGGTTGCTGCGCGAGCTCGAGGAACGATTGGAACGCGCCGCGATGGCCGGTCCGATGGTCATCGGACTCGATGATATCCAATGGGCCGATGCCGCAACGCTGCACGCGATCACGGTTCTGCCGCGCCGGCTGGCATCGCACCCGATCCTCTGGCTATTCGTCGTGCGGTCTGGTGAGGTGCCGGCGCACGCTCAGCTTGCGGTGGCGCGGATCCGTGAGGACGACGTCGACATCCTGACATTGAGCAGGCTCAGCGGGGATGCCGTCGGCGCGGTGACTCGCGACGTTCTCGGTGGCGACGCCGACGATCGACTACGCGCATTCATCGACCGCGTCGGGGGCCAACCGCTGTGGTTGGTAGAACTGCTGCGGGGTCTGCGCGATGAAGGAATCGTGACGGTGAACGCCGGAGTGGCCCAGTCTGGTGGGAGACACGATCCCGCAGCGACTACTGGAGTCCGTCAGCGACCAGCTGGCTCGACTGTCGTCGGCGGCTCGCGAGGGACTGCAACGGGCATCGGTGCTGGGCCGGCGGTTTTCGGTCGACGAATTGGCCGGCGATGATGGATCGCACGCCGTCCAGTCTGGTTGACGCGGTGCGAGAAACGTTGGCCTCTGGGTTGATCGTCGAGTCCGGAGGATCAGCTCTGCTTCCGGCACGATCTGATTCGCGAGGCGATCGAGTCGACCCTTCCCGCGGCGGTCAAGCGCAGCCTGCAGCGTCGGGCCCTTGACGTGATGCTCGAGTATGGGGCGGTCTCGTCCGATGTGGCCACCTTGGTCATGGAGGTGGTCCGCCCGGGCGATCAGCACGCGATTGATTTGTTGCAGAGGGCGTGTGCCGAGATCGCACGCATCGCGCCCTCGGTCGCCGCCCGCTGAGTCATCGGCTCATGCAACTCACACCGGCCGACGATCCGAGGTGGAGCACGCGTGTGGTCGACACTGTCGACCTGCTGGTGCACTCCGGGCAATTGACCGAAGCGCAGAAGCTGATCGCGGAATGCGCTCCGCGGATGGTCGACCATGCCGCGGAAGCGGCAGCGCGGATGACGCTCGGCTCGCTCGAACTCCAATACGGGCCGGCCGGTTGCGCCGACCAGTGCGCCATCAGCCTCCGGCTGCCCGGCCTGCCGACTGCGCTGCGAATCGCCTTGTTGTCAATGCGCGCATCCGCGCTGGAGATGCTTGGCCAGGTCACCGCAGCGGATGAATGCGCCCAACAGGCGGCCGCCGAAGCGCATGATTCCGGCAAGCCTTTCGCCGACGTCGCGACGTTTCCGGCCAGGGCATTGGTGACGTTACGATCTCGGCGACTGGCGGGGTGCGTTGGAATTCGCCGACGCCGGCCTCGACAACGCGCAACGCGCCGACCTGCCCGCGCCCCGGGCATGGATGTTCGACGCCTGGAAGTCACTGATCCTGATTGGCATTGGCCGATTCGACGATGCATTGGCCCTCATCAATTTCGGTGCGAGATCGGCTGAACAAGAAGGCATATCAGCGAATCTGCGGGTCTGGTCGATGTTGCGGTTCCGGACGATGCTGAGCTTGGGCCGATTCGCCGACGCCAGTGCTGAAGCCGAAGCGGCGATGGAGATCTCGGACGAGATGTCACAGGGCGGACGCGGCTATATCAATCATCTCGCCTCCTACGTGTTGAGCTGCGTCGCCATCCACACCGGCGACAGCGCGGGACTCGCCACGGCACGTCGCGCGGTAATGGAAATGGAGCGAGTCCCGGCCTCCCAAGGTCGAGCCCGGCAACTGGCTGCCTGGATGACCGCCAAACTGGATGCGGCGCAAGGCGATTTCTCTCGCGTGAAGCTGCTCGACGTCGCGCTACTTGACCCGCTCATCAAAGGCGTGCCCAACGTCAGCAGCCCTCGCCGCTACGCGGATCAGCCCGAACTTGTCCGGATCCTGCTCGCCGCGGACCGGGACACGGATGCGAGCGGGGTCGCGGAGCGACTCGCCGACGCCGCCGCGCGCGATCCCGAGTTTCCTTTCCTACGGGCAGCGTCGCTGCACGCGAACGCTTTGGTGAAAAACGATTACACGCTGGCAGATGAAGCCGTGGCCGGTTACGAAGGGTGTCCGGAACCGATACTACGAGCCAACGCGCTTTGAGGAAGCGGGACGCCTACGACCGGATGACCAGCGCGACGCCGCGGTCGCGCATCTAGAAGGCGCGCTGGAGCTTTACGCCGGTGTCGGGGCGGAGCGGGACGCGGCGCGCGTCCGTAATCTGTTACGTCAGCGTGGTGTTCGTCGACAAGTTGCTACCGCGGGATCCTCACCCCGTTGGCCGGAACTCGAGCGCATCCGAAGTCGCGGTGGTGCGATTGGTGGCAACAGGAGCAACCAATCGCGAGGTGGGCGAGCAACTTTTTCTTTCCGCGCATACCGTCAATGCCCACCTGCGGCACATCTTCACCAAACTCGGGATCCGGTCGCGGGTAGAGCTGGCTCACTCACTGCCCAGCGTGAAGCCCGCTGAGCCCACCTGAAGGGTGGTCGCGTGCCCGCGTCCAGACCAGTGTCGATCTCACAACCGATGACTGCAATTGGGTTTCGGCAGTGAGCGTCAGCTGGTTGCCCTCGAGTGAGCTGTGCCGCAACTGCACGGTTTCGAGCCAGTTCGGTATCAAAGAACCGCCACCCGGTGATGTAATGAGGCCTGACAGCTTCGTCGACGTCGTAGGCGCCGCTGTAGGCCAGGTAGCCCTCGGCTGCCGCGGCGGCCTGCTGGACGCTGCTACCACCGGTGTCAGGTTGGTCGTAGTCTTGCCGGCCGGGACGCATCAGTTGAGCCGACATGTAGCCGTCAGTGGTGTACATGATCAGGCCGACGGCGTCGCGACCCAGGGGGAAGGTGACAGGACCGCCTTGGTCGTCTTGCGCGATGTAGGAGACCAATAGCCAGGTACCCACGATCTTCTCGCGCAGCATCAGACCTCCGGGAGCGTGGCGACTCCAAGACCAAACATCAGCCAGGCTTGATGACTGACCCAGTCGGGGTAGAGCTTGGTCATCTCGTCGTAGAATTCCTCGTCCGAGGTCGTCGACCCCTGCAGACGCCCGAAATCCCTCAGGTAGTTCTGCGAATCGGCGATGGCGTCGGGTGTGTCCGGTGCGCCGGTCTTCTTGTGGCCCGCAACAGCGATTTTCGGCTTCAACGCCGCCAACCGGTCCAGCGCGGCAATCCAGTTCTCGCGGCTCTCCGGAGTGGTGTCGCCGACAAACATATGGCATTGGTTGTAGAGCACGTCGCCGCCCACCACAAGGTCGATAGATGGCACGTGCAAAGACGTGCTGTCGATGGTGTCGGTTCGGCCCTGCTTGATGATGCGCAGCTCATGCCCCTCGAGCGTGAACGTGTCGTCGGGATACGGCTCAGGCGCAACGATTTTGGCCGGGAACTGGCCGGGAAACAGGTTCTGGGCGAAGCGGGCCAACTCCGGGCTGGTCTTGTTGATCAACTCGATGGACTCGGGCGTCGCGATGGCTTTGGCATCCGGGAAGTGATCGAGCAGCACACTGAGCCCAAAGAAGTGATCGAAATGCCCGTGCGTGATGTAGATGGTGGTGAGATTCCGGTGGTGCAGGCCCACCCAGTGGGCCAGCGCAGTTGCTTCGGCGGCCGTGGTGAGCGGGTCCACGAGCACGGCGTCATACTCACCGTAGATCAATGTCGACGTGATCGGATCCCAACCCAGTGGCGGACCAAAGGGTTTGGGGCGCTCACCAACCACCGCCTTGCCCGGAGCGGTGAATACGTTGACGCCGAGTCCACTTGGCGTGTCGGATGTCGACATCGTCTACGGCTCCCTTCACACGTGGTTGTGCCTGTCCGCTGCTGACGTCAGCCACTAGCTTAGCCGCGCACGGCGCGGGCCGCATCACCTGAATGAGTTATCTCCGCTATCGGTCACGTCCCGGTGGTCACATCTGCCACAGGAGTCTCCGCGCCGGCCGACAACATGTTTGCCCGGCTGCAGCGACAAACCCGGCAGCTCATGCGTTGTCGCTAAGAGCCGGGCAAACATGTTGCCACTTCCGCCAGAGACTGATGTGGCGGATGTGACGAACGACGACAAAGCACCTACACCGTGCGGGTCAGCCGATCCGCGAGCAGCTCGGCGAACCGAGCGGGATCCTCGAGTGCGCCACCTTCGGCGAGCAGCGCTGTGCCGTACAGCAATTCCGCGGTCTCGGCGACCGACGGATCGTCGGCGCGGTCCTGGTGCGCTTGGCGCAGGCCGGTGACGAGCGGATGGCTCGGATTGAGTTCGAGGATCCGCTTGGCGAGTGGCACGTCCTGCCCGGAGGACCGGTACAACCGCGCGAGCGCCGGTGTGATGCCGAACGCGTCGGTGATCAGGCATGCCGGTGAATCGGTCAGGCGGCTGGACAGTCGCACTTCCTTGACGTGCTCATCCAACGTCTCCTGCAACCACGTCAGCAGGTCCGCGAAATCTTTCGATTGCTCCTCGCGCTCGGCCTCGTGGGCGGTCTTTTCCTCCTCGGAGTCGAGGTCCACCTCGCCCTTGGCGACCGACTGCAGCGGCTTGCCGTCGAACTCGCTCACCACGCCCGCCCAGACCTCGTCGACCGGGTCGGTGAGCAGCAGCACCTCGTAGCCCTTGGCCTTGAACGCCTCGAGGTGCGGCGACCGGAGGATCTGCTCGCGCGTCTCGCCGGTGGCGAAGAAGATCTGCTCCTGCCCCTCCTTCATGCGCTCGACGTACTCGGCGAGGGTGGTGGGTTCGGAGTCGCTATGCGTCGAGACGAACGAGATGATGTCCAGCAGGGCGTCGCGGTTGTCCGGGTCCGACAGCAGACCCTCTTTGAGCACCTTGCCGAACTGAGTCCACAGGGTGCGGTAGTCCTCGGGCCGTTCCGTCTGCAGCTCCTTGATGGTGGACAGCACCTTCTTGGTCAGCCGGCGACGGATCGCCTTGATCTGCCGGTCCTGCTGCAGGATTTCGCGGGAAACGTTGAGTGACATGTCCTGTGCGTCGACGACGCCCTTGATGAAGCGCAGGTACTCGGGCATCAGCTGGTCGCAGTCGCCCATGATGAAGACGCGTTTGACGTACAGGTTGATCCCGACCGTCGCGTCCCTGCTGAACAGATCGAACGGCGCGTGCGAGGGAATGAACAGCAGGGCCTGGTACTCGAAGGTGCCCTCGGCCTTCATCGCGATGACCTCGAGCGGGTCGTCCCACACGTGCGCGATGTGCTTGTAGAACTCCTTGTACTCCTCGTCGGAGACCTCGTCTTTGGACCTGGCCCACAGCGCCTTCATCGAGTTGAGGGTCTCGGTCTCGATGGTGACGACGTCTTCCCCACCCGCCTCGGTGGCCGGGGTGCGTCGCTCGATCTCCATCCGGATAGGCCACGCGATGAAGTCGGAGTACTTCTTGACCAGGTTCCGGATCTTCCATTCCTGGGTGTAGTCGTATAGCTCGTCCTCGGCGTCTTCGGGCTTCAGGTGCAGGATTACCGACGTGCCCTGCGGGGCGTCCTCCACCCGCTCAATGGTGTAGGTGCCGTCGCCGCTCGACTCCCACTTGGTGGCCTCGCTCTCGCCGGCCTTGCGGGTCAGCAGCTCAACCTTGTCGGCCACCATGAAGACCGAATAGAAACCGATACCGAACTGACCGATCAGGTCCTCCGACACGGCGGCGTTCTTTGCCTCGCGCAGCTGCTTACGCAGCTCGGCGGTGCCCGACTTGGCCAGAGTGCCGATCAGATCCACGACCTCGTCGCGCGTCATACCGATCCCGTTGTCGCGGATGGTCAGCGTCCGGGAGACCTTGTCGACGTCGATCTCGATATGCAGATCGGAGGTGTCGACCTCCAGGTCCTTGTTCTGGAACGCCTCGAGCCGCAGCTTGTCCAGCGCGTCGGAGGCGTTTGAGATCAACTCCCGCAGAAACGAATCCTTGTTGGAGTAGACCGAGTGCACCATCAAATCCAGCAGTTGCCGGGCCTCCGCCTGGAACTCCAACTGCTCCACACCTGTACTCATGTGTTTTCCCTACCTGTCTTCATAACGGTCAAATTTACCGAGTCCTAAACCGCCATTCCCCCGGGCCGTTGCATTATCGCCCACAGCGGATTCATAGACAGTCTTCCTAACGTGGGTATGAGTCGCGGGGCGGGTATACGACCACCCCACTAGTAGGCAGTCGATGAACTATGAAATTCAGGCAACTGGCCGGGGGTAACTCCCTATTGGAATCCCGGCTTCAACCAGTGGGGCTTTGACTTCTTCGGGGTGTGGATCCCGCTGTAAAGCCTGACTCGGACGACGCCCGCTTGGCCTCCCTGGCGAGCGGGCGCCGCCCGGTGCGTGCCACGACGGTATGCTGCGTCCACACCAAGCGAAGGGCGATCTGACTCATGCGCCACCTCACAGCGGCAGCCGCCGTTGCCGCCATCGGGTTGTTCGTCGCGGGCTGCGGCAGCGACAGCAAGAGCACCCCCGCATCGTCATCGACCACGACGACAACCACCACCACGACTCCGTCGAAGCCTCCCGTCGCGCAGGCCGCACTGGGGACTTTCTTGCTCAACCCGGCCGAACTCGACAGCGTGATGAGCAGCACCGGCATGGCAAGCCAGGAAAAGTTCGACAAGCCGCAAGACGACAACGCTAAGCAGCACTGGCCGCAGAATTGGACGTGGCCGGCCGAATGCCTTTACGCCCTCGGCCCTGCCGAGGGCCCCGTTATCACCGACGCCAAATACACCGCGATCAGTGGTGACGATTCCGTTGCGCCGCTGCCCCCCGGCTCAACAGATATCAACCCCGAGGTGACCCAGGCGGTGTTGTTGTTCCCCTCCGCGGACGACGCAAAGGCCTTCTTCACCACGTCCTCCCAGAAGTGGCCGGCCTGCGCCGACCACCAATTCACCACCCCGGGCGACGCGGACACCCCCGAATTGTCGTGGAAGGTGGGACCGGTATCCACCGGTGACTCGACTTTGAGCGTCACCTTGAGCATGAGCGGGTCCAAGGGCGGCGTCACGCACACCATGAGCTGTCAGCGGGCCCTGACCGTCCGCAACAACGTTGCGATTGATGTCTCCGCCTGCCGCACCGACGCGGCGGACTTGGGCGTCAAGGTCGTCAATCTGATCGGCGATAAAGTCGACAAACAGTAAGGGCCGCGGCCGTTCTCAGCCGAAGGCTTCGCGCAGGTCTTTCTTGATCACTTTCCCGAATTGATTGCGCGGTAGGGAATCGACGATCACGAGGCGTTCGGGGTGTTTGTAGCGGCTGAGCCCTTGCGAGCGGCAGTGCTGCACAAGCGATTCCAGCGACACGCCATCACCCGAAGCAGCTACTACCACGGCGCAGACCCGCTCGCCGGCGCTCCGGTCGGGGACCCCGATGACCGCGACGTCGGCGACGGCGGGATGGGTGGCCAGGATGTTTTCCACCTCGAGGGCCGAAACATTCTCCGCGTTGCGGATGATCGCGTCCTTGATGCGGCCGGTGACGCGGACATTGCCGTTCGCGTCGATCAGCCCGAAATCGCCGGTGCGTAACCAGCCGTCCTCGTCGAACGCGTCGGCGTCAAGCGCGGCATCCGCATATCCGAGAAAGCATTGCGGTCCCTTGAGCCGCAGCTCCCCCTCATGCCCGACCGGCATTTCGACTTCCCGGTTGTCTTCCGTGGTGCCGACGACGCGGACGCTCACCCCAGGCACCGGCGGGCCGACGGTGTGGTCGAGCACGTCGGGCGCGGCGTCGAACGACGGCGAAGTCGCTACGGGAAATTCGGTCATCCCCCAGGAGTTCGCGATTCCGGCGACCCCGAGGGCCTCGCGGACCTGACGACCCAGTTCGGCGGTGACGGGTGCGCCGCCGGCCAGGCAACCCCGCAGGCACGGGAATAGCCGCTGATCACCGTGAGCTCGCTGAGCCTCCAAGAACGCCACGAAGAATGGCGTCGCGGTGCCCAGGAAGGTCGGGTTGTGTGCCGCGATGGCAAGCGGCGTCGTCGCCGGATCGAATGCCTCGAACAGCGCCAGTCGCATGCCGGTCCGCAGCGCGGCGCTCAGCATCGCGGCGCCGCCGATATGCGCGATCGGAAAGGCGATCGGGTTCACGTCGCTACTGGGGGCACCAACCATGCCCACCACCCCCGCCGAGCCGGCGATCACCGAGGCATCGGAATGACGGATCCCCTTGGGCGCCGCGGTGGTGCCCGACGAGTAGTAGATCCATCGGGTGTCGCTCGCGGGCGCCGGTGGCGGCGTGAGCCCGTCGACGCGTGCGCGGGACAGCCGCAGCTCACCGGCGACCGGAGGCGTGGCGAGGTCAACGGTGATGACCTCGAAGCCCTCGGCCGCCGACAACGCGCGGGCCATGCCGCCATACTCGAACCCGCGCCAAAGTTCCGGCACAACAAGGAATTCGGTTGCCAGCTGGCCGGTGATGAAGCCGACCTCGTGTTCCCGCAGGATCGGGATGATCGGGTTTTGCACCGCGCCCAGTCGGGTCAGCGCCGCCATGACGACCACGGTCTCGAGCGTGGTCGGCAGCTGCCAGGACACTACGGTTCCCGCGCCGATCCCCCGCTGCGCGAACGCGGCGGCTGTCTCGACCGCCGCATCGTGAAACTGACGCGTGCTCAGGCTGCGGCCGTACTCATCGGCGAGCAGCGGCCGGTTCGGTTCGCGCTGGGCGACGTCGGAGATCAACGACCAGTAAGTCACCGTTCTACCCGGCCGGCGGCTTGACCGATGGTGGCAGGAATCCGGAGTGCGCTATCGCCACGGACACAGCGTTGCCTATCGGGCCCTTGCGATCGACGAGGACGGCCGAGCCGGTCGCTATCCCGTCGCTGCTGTAGTGCGTGAGCGAAGCCAGCCCGATATGGGGCCCTTCGGGCAGCCGGCTCAGGGTCAGGGTGTAGTCGGCATTGATGAACTGCAACGCATTACTGCCCCAATTGGCGATGGAAGCCGTGATGTCTCCGGCCATCGCCGCGCGGGTGAAGGCGGTGAATGGTTCGCCTTCGATCAACGCGCGCGTTTCGTGCAACCAGGTGTATTTCGGTCCGGACGTGTGGGCCCAGTCGGGATCCGGATTCTGTATCCCACTGCCCCAGCCGTAGGTCCGCATGAAGAGCGACGGGGCACCCTCGTCCTCGACTCGCAGCGGCGGCATCTGAACGGGCTGCGACCACACCTGTCCGTCGGGCTGCGGGCCGCGGCGTAGAAACAGTGCGCTGGCCCGGGCCACCGGGGTGCCCTGCTGGGTGAGTACCGCCTCGACGAGCCGCAGGCGCCGCCGGTCGTGTTGCACGGTGGTGTGCACCTCGATCGGTTCGAGCTTGGTTGGCCGGGGAAGGTCGATCGTCAGCCGAGCGGGTAGCAGCTCGGGATCGTCGACCGCGCGTTCGACGGCCCAGCCCAGCAGTCCGCCGACGACGTGGCCGCTGAGCGAGGGACCCCACCCGCCACGCGCGATTGCGGTTGGCACGAAAAGGCTTCCGTCGCGCAGGAAGTACGGTGTCTGCCCAGACAAATCGACTTCATCCGGCACGATGTTCGGTTCGATCACCGGATGATCTTACAGTTGGGGTTTCAGTCCCTCCCGCGAGCAGACGCAAAAGCCCCCGACACGCCGGGCGTGCGGGGGCTTTTGCGTCTGCTCGCCGGGGGGCCGGGTCACTCGGCGGGTACGGCCTGCAGCACCACCGCGGTGTGCGCATCGACGGTCAGTCCTGCCGCCGCGCCCAGTTCCTCGCCTTGTTCGGCATCTTCGGCCCCGGTATGTATCACCACACGCCATTTCTCGCCGAAAACGCCTGGCGGAAGATGGAATTCGATCGGCTCGTAGTGCGCATTGAAACACAGCACGAATGAGTCGTCGAGCACCCGCTGCCCGCGCGCGTCTCGGCCCGGGATGCCGTGGCCGTTGAGGAACACCGCGACGGATTTTGAGAAGCCGGCGCCCCAGTCCTCGTCGCTCATCTCGGTGCCATCGGGGGCGAACCAGGCGATGTCGGGCAGGCCGTCCTGGCCGCGGCGGCCCACCGGCTTACCGCTGAAGAAACGGTGCCTGCGGAAAACCGGATGGTTGGAGCGCAGCGCCGAAACGACCTGAGTGAATTCCAGCAGCCCTTTGTCGGCGCCGGCCCAGTCGATCCAGGTGAGCTCGTTGTCCTGGCAGTAGCCGTTGTTGTTGCCGCTCTGGGTCCGGCCCAGTTCGTCGCCGTGGCAGATCATCGGAACACCCTGCGACAGAAGAAGAGTGGTGATGAGGTTGCGCTCCTGGCGTGACCGAAGTTCGTTGATGGCGACGTCGTCGGTCGGCCCTTCCGCGCCGCAGTTCCACGACCGGTTGTGGCTCTCGCCGTCGTTGTTGTCCTCGCCGTTGGCGTCGTTGTGCTTCTCGTTGTACGACACCAGGTCGCGCAGCGTGAACCCGTCGTGGGCGGTGACAAAGTTGATCGAGGCGACGGGCCTGCGCCCGGTGTGCTCGTAGAGGTCCGCCGACCCGGACAAGCGATAGGCGAACTCGTCGAGCGTGGCGGGCTCGCCGCGCCAGAAGTCGCGCACCGTGTCGCGGTATTTTCCGTTCCACTCCGTCCATTGCGGCGGGAAACCGCCCACCTGGTAGCCGCCCGGCCCGACGTCCCATGGCTCGGCGATGAGCTTGACCTGACTGACCGTCGGATCCTGTTGCACGAGTTCGAAGAACGTCGCCAGGCGGTCCACTTCGTAGAACTCGCGGGCCAGCGTCGAGGCCAGGTCGAACCGGAAACCATCGACGTGCATCTCCAGCACCCAATACCGCAGCGAGTCCATGATCAGCTGCAACGCGTGCGGATGCCCGGCGTTGAGGCTGTTGCCGGTACCCGTGTAGTCCATGTAGTAGCGCTTGTCGTCTTCGACCAGCCGGTAGTACGCGGCGTTGTCGATACCGCGCATCGACAGCGTCGGGCCCATGTGGTTGCCCTCCGCGGTGTGGTTGTAGACCACGTCGAGGATGACCTCGATGCCCGCCTCGTGCAGGTCGCGCACCATCGCCTTGAACTCCTGCACCTGCCCGCCTGGCGACGAGGCGCTGGAATATTTCGGGTCAGGGGCAAAGAACGAGACGGTGTTGTAGCCCCAGTAGTTCGACAGACCCTTTTCGATCAGCGTGGAGTCGTTGGCGAAGTGGTGCACCGGCATCAGCTCGATCGCGGTGACGCCGATGCTCTTGAGGTGCTCGATGATCACCGGATGCCCCACTGCGGCGTAGGTACCGCGCAACCGCTCCGGGATGTCCGGGTGGGTCTGCGTCAGACCCTTGACGTGCGCCTCGTACACCACCGTGTTCGCGTACTCGTGACCCGGCGGCCGATCATTGGCCCAGTCGAAGAACGGGTTGATCACCACGGACTTGGGCATGCTGGCCGCGGAGTCGTCGTCGTTGCGGCTGTCGGGGTCGCCGAAGTTGTAACTGAACAGCGACTGGTTCCAGTCGAAGGTGCCGTCGACCGCCTTCGAATACGGGTCCAGCAAGAGCTTGTTCGGGTTGCACCGCAGACCGGCGTCGGGATCGTAGGGGCCGTGGACGCGGTAGCCGAACCGCTGACCCGGTTCGATGCCCGGGACGTAGCCATGCCAGACGAAGGAGTCGACCTCGGGCAATGTGATTCGCGTCTCGGTGCCGTCGGCCTCGAAGAGGCACAACTCGACTTGCTCAGCCACCTCGCTGAACAACGTGAAGTTGGTACCGGCGCCGTCATACGTCGCGCCCAGCGGGTATGCCTTGCCTGGCCATACCTCGCGGGTGGGTGTGGGCGTTGGGGCGGGGGCGTCCACGATGGTCATGGCGGAGCTGATACCCGACATACGCCAAGGTCAAACGGCCGCAGCTGCCCCGATCGCCGCCGGCAGACTTCCCGCCAATCGACGACGATTGCGGCTAATCCCGAGTTAGCTTGTCTTCCAGTGCTTTTGACGTGTTACGCAGGCCGCGATTGGTGGAACGCAGCGTGGTATTGCTCAACGACAGTTTGGCGTTGTCGTCTTCGAGCTCGAGGATGCGGGCGATGCCCGCCAGGTTGATTCCGGACTCGACCAACACGCTGATGCGCCGCAACCGGGCCAAGTCGTCGGCGCTGTAGCGGCGGGTTCCGCCATCGCTTCGAGCCGGTGTCAACAGACCATTGCGCTCATAGAGGCGCAGCGACTGCGCCGGGACACCGGAAAGCTCGGCGGCCACCGAAATGCCGTACACACCATGATCGGGTGCGGGCGCGCCGTTGAAGCCAGGAAGATCAGCCATCGATCATCTCCTCGGTACTCAGAAAGAAAATCTTCTATCACGCTTGCGCTGACGTGTCGACAATGGTATATCAAATCTATGTCGCAAGACATAGATAATGGTGTAGCTACCGCAACAGATTGGAGTGAGAGGTGACGACCATGCTGATGCGCACAGACCCGTTCCGTGAGCTGGACCGTTTCGCCCAACAAGTTCTGGGCACGGCCGCCCGCCCCGCTGTGATGCCGATGGACGCCTGGCGCGAAGGCGAAGAATTCGTGGTCGAGTTCGACCTACCGGGAATCAACGCCGACTCGTTGGATATCGACATCGAACGCAACGTGGTGACCGTGCGCGCCGAGCGTCCTGGGCTGGACCCCAACCGGGAGATGCTGGCAACCGAGCGACCGCGCGGAGTGTTCAGCCGACAGTTGGTGCTCGGCGAGAACCTCGACACCGAGAGAATCACGGCCTCGTACCACGAAGGTGTCCTGAGCCTGCGCATTCCGGTCGCCGAAAAGGCCAAGCCGCGCAAGATCTCCGTCGGCCATGGCGACAAACACAGAGCAATCAACGACAACGAGTCGCAGAGGGAGGTGATAAACGCCTGACCTAACGCGCCGGGTGGCGGCGGCCCGACCTTCGCGGGCGCCGCCACCCGGCGCGACACCTAGACGCGATATACCGCGATATTCTGAGCCGACCAGGGCGTTCAGCCTGCAGCGCCTTTCGCATCGACCCCACCACATGGTGAATCCAGAACAAGCAACGTTGTTTTGCCCCGGGCGCACCCAACACGTGGTCGATCAGCACGGTCACTGAATGCGAGAGGGACCTTTCGATGAGCTGGGATCTAGCCGGCCGGACGGCCGACGTCGAAAGCGCGTTGGCCGGCGACGCTCCGCAACGGGTCGGGTGGTTTCGGTTCTACTTCAGGAGGCCAACGTCAAGTTGCGGCTGCTCGCCGAGCAGATCTGTGTGGACTTTCGCGCCGTGGGCGCCAGCGTCGTGCCGAGGGCGGAGTTCGACCAGCTGCTGGTGACCGCGTATCTGCGCGTCGGCAGCGATTAAGGCCTCCTGCGTTACGGCATTTGGCCTGCCCACGCGGTATGCCCCTCGAGGACATGCATTTTCGCCATCTCCCGGTAGCGATCCCCGGTATTCGCGATAGCGGGCATCGTCACCGCGGGCCCGCGTTGAACGTGCACTAAAGATAGCCCGATGTCGCTCGAATTCCTTTTGCTGCGAGTGTGCAGGCGCTGCGCGATCGGGCCGAGCGTAAAGCGTGGCCCAGATTCCAAAAGATCCACAGAGCCCTGTCACAGCCGGCTCATAGGCAGACTACATAGCTTATCTATTGGGTCCGAGAAGTTCACGGAACCCAACGAGCAGACAGGGGAAGACCATGAAACTCAAGCAACTGGTCGCGGGCTTATCCATCGCCGGTTCGCTGAGCGCAGCAGCTCTGGGCATGGGTGCCGGCTTGGCCAACGCCGCCCCGGGGCCGGGAGGGCCCGGGCCGGGCGGTGACCACAGCGCGCCTGCCCCCGGCGGGGACCACGGCGGACCCGGCGGACCCGGCGGACCGGGCGGTCCCGGCGGTAACCACGGAGCACCTGCCGGCGCACCCGGCGGTTTCCACGGCGCGCCGCAAGGCGGCGGTGACCCGCACGGACACGGCGGTGGACCCGGCGGTCCCGCGGACTGGCACGGCGGCCCGGGCGGCCCCGGTGGCGGACCCTGGCACGGGGATGCGCAGCATGGCTACTTCCACGGAGCCCCCTGGGGCGACGGCCCCGCACCCTGGGGCATGGGCCCGGCACCGCGGTCCGGCTGGGGTGGCCCGTACCCGCCGCCCGGAGGCCGGTGGATGAACGGCCCGATCAACTACTGGGGCTACCAGGAGACACCCTATTGGAACCCCGGTTTCAACCAGTGGGGCTTCGACTTCTTCGGAGTCTGGATCCCGCTGTAAGAGACAGGTTCACGCGACGGCCGCTTTGCCACTTGGCGAAGCGGCCGTTGTTCTCTGTCCGTTACCTACACCCACCCTGCCCAGCAAAGTCTCGAATTGCTAACGGCGCCAGCTGACTCGGGTGCGCAGCACCTCGTCAGCAAGCTTGTTGGGCGGCGACTCGTTATCACTCTCGCGTTGCAAACGGGTACCAACAGTCCGGAACACCTAGGTAGTTGGTTGGTCCTGCTGTTACGCATGAGGCGTGAAAAACATTGCTCGCGTTGCAGTATCGGCAATTATCATTTCTTCGGGGTTGGGGCTCGTGGGCTTGGGGGCAACTTCTGTGGCTCAGGCGGCGCCTGGCCCGTTCCCGCAATGGTGCCCCGGTGAATTCTGGGACCCGCTGTGGGGCTTCAACCCGGACGGTTTCAACTGCCACGACGGTTTCCCCGGCTGGGACCGCGTCGTTACGACCACGGCGGCTGGAACAACGACGACCATGGCGGCTGGGGTCACGATGACCACCACGACGACGGCCACGGCTATCACCACTAGACGAACACTCCTGGCGATTCGGGGCTGCGCACGGTGTGGTGCGTAGCCCCGTAATCGTCAGCGGGGGGCAGTTATTCGGTCAGCTTCCGCAGCCGGCAGGCGCAGGATGCCAGGATCGGAACGTCGGCCTGGGCTTTGGCCAACTCGAGTTGTCGGCCGATCGCGGCGGCCTCGGCTGTGCGGCCTAAGCGCTGCAGGCATTCGTGGTAGCCATGCAGGCTCCACACGTTGCCGGGGTGCTGGCACGGCCGACTGAGCGTGGCGTCGATGCCGAGGTCGGCCGCGTATACCTGCGGCGGCAAGCTCGACGTGGCCCTGCTCGAGCAGTAGTGCGCCGTAGGCGTGCCGGGGTGGCTGCATCCAGCCCCAGGGCTCGTCGTAGGGCAGCGCGTCGCTGAGCGCGATGGCGCGCCGAAGGTGTTCGAACGCCTCGTCGAATCGCGCTTCCCGGTAGGTGATTTCGCCGTCCAGCATGGCGGCGGCGACGGCCAGGATGTCGCGGCTGGTGTTGTTGAACAGGTAGCGCGAATCGGGAATCCGGGCGTAGGCCTCGGTGAAGGCATCCCGCTCGGCATGCGCCTGGGCCAGCTGTCCCCTGGCGGCGTGCGCGACGCCGCGGCCGTAGTGGATGGTGGCCGACGTTGTGCAGTACAGATTCACGTCGGCGGGCAGCGGTTCGGCGATCAGGTCGTCCCAGCGGCCGAACCGGATCAGCACGTGTATTCGCAACGGCACGAAGGCTTCCAGCCAGTCGGCCATCGGCGGAGACGGCACCGACAGCAGCTCGGGCGTGAGCTGCTGCGCCAGTTCGTCGGCGGCGGCCAGTGCCACCTGCGACTGCCCCTGGAACATCGCCGAGTACACGACGAAGTGCAGATCGTGCGCCCGGTACAGGGAGTAGAAGTTCAGCGGGCCCTCGCGTTCGACGAACCGCCGATCGGCCTGCACCGCAGATAGATTCGACGTCACCGAGCTGCCATAGTCGCCGCACAGCACGTCGATGTGGCTGGGCATGTGTTGCAGGTGACCCGCGTCGGGCACCAGGTCACGCAGCAGGTTCGCGGCGGGCAGCGCCTCCTCGGGCGCGGCCGACATCTCCATGGTGTGCAGATACAGATGCAGCACGCCGGGGTGCTCGCGGCCGGCGGCCGTGGCGAGCGCGTCATCGAGGATCCGCTTGGCCTGCAGCACCCGCGAGCCCGGCGCCGGCTCGCCGGTTGCGGTGTCCCACAGCGCCCATGCGGTGACGTTGACCAACGCGTCGGCCGCCAGGGCCGCCACGTCGATGTCATCCGGGTGGGCCTCGGCCAGTGCCGCCATGGCGTCGGCGTAGGCCGCATTCCCGGCCAGCGAGCGCGTCGGCGTCGTGCGGGATCGGCGGTCGGGTAGCGGGCTTGCAGCGCCGCGATCAGGCCGCGTTCCACGCGCCGTGGCGCGGCCGTTCGCGGCCAGGTCGAGTTCTGCGCGGGCGCGGGCCAGCGACTCGGACAGGTCGACGGGGTCGAAGGCGTCCCACGCCTTGTTGTAGTTGGGGCCGATCGCGTACGCGATGCCCCATCGCGCGATCGCCAGGTCGGGGTCGAGATCGAGGGCTCGCTCAAAGCAGCGGATGGCCTCGGCGTGGTTGAACGCGTACGCCCAGATCAGCCCGCGGTCGAACCACAGCTGGGCCTGCGCAGATGGCGTCTCGATCGGCCGGTGGTAGCCGCCCAGCTGGTAGTACGGCTGGGGGTGCACGTTTACGCGGTGACCAACTCAAACACCGGGATGACGCGGTCGGTGCTTTTCTGGTATTCGCCGAACCCGGGGGCGCGCTCGACGATGGTCTGGTAGATCGCATCGCGCTTCTCGCGCGGCAATTCATGAGCGGTCGCGGGCTTGGCGGCGTCCGCCCCGATCTCGACGCTCACGTGGGGATCGGTGCGAATGTTGTGCACCCACGCGGGATTGTTATCTCGTCCCGCCGCGGAGCCGACGATGTAGATCTTGCCGTCGATGTCGAAGTAGCCGACGGGATTAACGCGCTGCGCACCACTTTTCGCGCCGGTCGATGTCAAGAGCAGCAGGTCAAAACCCTCGAACTGGCCGCCCACTTTGCCACCGTTACGGCGGAACTCCTCGATGTTGTGCTTGTTGAATTCCTGCTCTGATTGCGTCGCGTCGTCAGCCATAACCCCATCCTGGCACGCGAGCGGCCGACCACCGTAAAGGCCTGTCAGACTCTTGACGTGGACGGACTCCTCGGGCCGTCGTGTCCCTGCGGCAGTGACGATAGCTATAGCGCTTGTTGCGGGCCGCTTCACCGCGGCGAGTTGCAGGCCCGCTCGGCCGAGGAATTGATGCGATCGCGATATTCGGCGTACGCCTACGGTGACGCCGATTATCTTTTCCGCACGTGGCACCCGCGAACGCGGCCGGTCGACGTGACCCCTGACCCGTCCATAATCTGGACCGGCCTCGAGGTGATCGATACCGCCGCGGGCGGCCCAGACGACGATCAGGGTGAGGTGGAGTTCAGGGCCGTGTTCGAGTTCGCGGGCCGCGCCGACAGCTTGCACGAGCGCAGTCGATTCGAGCGCCGTGCCGGCCGATGGTTTTACCTCGACGCGGTGACGGAAGATCTGTAGTCGCTGGCCGGAGCCTAGCTCTTGGTTCCGACGGTGATCAGGTCGGACACGAGCTGGGTCCATATCGGTCGGTGGACGCGATGCTGGTCGCTGATGGTGAACCCGGCGCCTTCGAACAAAGCCCGCACCTCTTCGGGCGGCGGGTTGTGCTGCGGCTTCCACTTGATGATCGAGGGCACCTGGACCAGCGGTTGTCGCGCGCTCAACGTCGCGACCGCCGCGAATCCTCCAGGCGCCAGCACCCGATGGAATTCCCGCAATGCCGCCGGCTGGTCGAAGAAGTGAAACGCCGAGGTGGTCACGACCGCGTCAAGCGCGCCGTCCTCGAAGGGCAGTTGCTCGGCTGGGCCGTGCAGATATTTCACCCGGCTGGACCTGGCGCGGGCCTGGCAGAGCATGCCGTCGGACATGTCGACGCCGTAGATCTCGTCGGGCTCCAGCTCACGCTCGATCCGGTCGCTGAGAATTCCCGTGCCGCAGGCGATGTCAGCGATCTTGCGCGACCCGGCGGCACGCAGCTGCGCGATCACCTCGTCGTGCGGCGGACGGTAAAGCCACTGCTGCACAAACGGCTGGTCGTAGACGGGAGCCAGGACACTCCACATCCGGGTGACCGCGCCGTTGAACGCCCGACCCTGCGCCGTCGTCATTTCTTCAGCACCGAGCTGTAGTAGACAGTGTCGGCGACCGAAACACCGGCGTCGTTCTGCGGGATCGTCACCAGGCGATGGTCGGCCAACAGCTGTCGCATCGGGGTCCCGACCGTCTGCCAGCCCAGGTCCGGCAAATGGGCGCCGACGTCGTTGCGCTCGCCCTGGAAACCAAGCTCAGTGAAGTCCATTTCGAGGCCGTGCTGACGCCATTTGGCGCTGGCCTTGCGCATCGTCTCGCGCGCCTTCTCTTTGTCGATCTCCGGCCTGGCCGGGACGGCTTCGCAGGCCAACCGGCTGCCCGGCGCACTGAGCGCGGTGATGTTCTCCAGCAAGGCGTCCTGAGCCTCCGGCGGCAGATATCCGAAGAGCCCCTCGGCAATCCATGCGGTCGGCCGGCTCTTGTCCAGGCCGGCATCGAGCAGGGCCGTCGGCCAGTCCTGGCGTAGATCGATGGCGACCGTGCGCAGGTCGGTTTGTGGGGCGGCGCCCAGGTCGGTCAGCGTGCTCGCCTTGAACTCGATCACCTCGGGCTGGTCGATCTCGAACAGTGTCATGTCGGCCGGCCACGCCAACCGGTAGGCGCGCGAGTCGAGACCGGACGCCAGGATCACGGCCTGACGGATTCCGGCCTTCGTCGCATCCTTGAAGAAGTCGTCGAAGAACCGGGTGCGGGCGGCCATCGTGTCCGGCATGTGCTGCAGCTTCCAGCTGGACTCGTCGTAGTCGACGTCGACCGCGTCGATCTCGCCGCTGGCCCAGCGGGTGAAGAAGTCGACGCCGACGGCGCGGACCAGCGGTTCGGCGAAGCGGTCCTCGATCAGGGGGTTGTCGGCCTTGGTGGCGATCGCCCGGGCCGCGGCCACCAGCGTGGCCGTCGCGCCAACGCTGGTCGCCAAATTCCAGGTGTCGTTGTCTATGCGTGGCATGCGCCTGTTTCTCCAATGTCAGAGCCCGACGGGCTTAGTTAGCCAGTATAACGAATCCCGGGGTCTCGTGTCGCGCCGCCCCGGCTCCCCTGCCGCGACACATAACCAGCGCAGCAGACGCGCCGCTGCGCGTCAGCGTGGGTTATATCTCGGCGCGGTATCTCTATTTGGACGGCCGCTCGAGTCCAAGTTGGTCACGCAAGCGTGGGCCCGGCGTACTCGGTACGGAATCGGCCACGGCGCTGCAGGATAGGCACGACGTGATCGACGAACGTCGTAAGCTGATGCGGCAGTGTCGATCCCATGATCGTGAAGCCGTCGACGGCGCCGGCGTCCTGCCAGGCGATCACGTGATCGGCTAGCTGCTCGGGCGTGCCGACGAAATGCGTCGCGCCCGCGCCGCCGGACACCTGCTGGGCGACATCCCGCAGCGAAGCTTCGGGCCGCGCCCGGGCGGCCGCGAAGAGTTGCTCGGCGCGGCTCGACGGCGACGACTGGTCAGTCCAGAGCCTGGTGGGCAGTGGTTCGTCCGGATCGAAGGCGTCGGGATCGAGCCCCGCTGTATACAGGGCGTTCTGCCACCTGAATTCCGGGCTTGACAGGTCTTCCAGCCGCTGCGCCCGTGCCCGGGCTTCGGCCTCCGTGCCGCCCAACGTCAGCATCAACGCGGGCAGCACTAGCACCTCGCCCGGCTTGCGGCCCACGGCCGCGGCCTGCGCGTGCAGATCGGCCCGGAACGCGACCGCCGCGTCGAGCGATGGTGGGCCCGAGAAAACCACCTCGGCGTACCGCGCGGCCAGCGCGATGCCCGCCGCGGACTGCCCCGCTTGAACCAGCACCGGGTGCCCCTGGGGGCTGCGGGGAAATGGCATGACGCCGTCGACGTCGTAGTACTGGCCGTGGAAGCGCGGCTCGTGCAGTTTGGCGCGGTCCGCCCACACGCCTCGTTCGCGGTCCCCGATGACCGCGTCGTCTTCCCAGCTGTCCCATACCCGGGTGACGGCCTCGACGAATTCGTGGGCGTGGGCGTAACGGTCGGCGTGCTCGGGGTGAAACTTTTCGCCGAAGGCCGCCGCGGCCAACGGTGTGACGGTGGTGACGATGTTCCAGCCGGCGCGACCGTCGCTGAGGTGGTCCAGCGTCGCAAACCGGCGGGCGAGTTCCCACGGCTTGCTGTAGGTCGTCGAGCCGGTCCCGATCAGGCCGATGCGGCTAGTGACCGCGGCCAGCGCCGACAGCACTGATATCGGGTCGAATTGGGTCTGCGGGAGGTGGGTGGCGCGGTATTCGGCGATGGCGATGTTGTCTGCCAGGAAGATCGAGTCCATCAATCCGCGTTCGGCGGTCCTTGCGATATCTGCGTAGTAGGGCAGACCGAGGACGTTGCGCGGCGTCGCCGTCGACGACGCGCCACGCCGCCTCGTGATAGCCGTTCGGCCAGATGAAAGCGTTGAAGTGCAGAGGCTGGGTGCTCACGGTTGGACTCAACACGGACCGTGACGCAATTAGTCCCGGGTCAGACGGGCAGCACCTGAGCGGCGTCAACGGCACGGGCGGGACGCCGACGCACTACGGCTTGGCCGCCGCGTCCCGGCGCGTGGGCGATGCCGCGGGAATGGTTCGACTCCCCGGCGGCGTCGGTGGTGGCGAACTCGAAGCGGCGCAACAACGTCCGCAGCGTCACCAGCATCTCCATGTTGGCGAACGCCGCGCCCACGCACCGGTTCACCCCGCCGCCGTACGGTATCCAAAGCGAGGTATCGGGTGGGTTGCCGACGAACCGGTCGGGATCGAAGGCATCGGGGTTCGGGAAATTGCCCTCCGCGGTGTGCGACAGCACCATGCTGACGGCGATCATCTCGTGCTCGGGAATCACCCACTCCCCCAACCTCATCCGGGTTCGGGTCATCCGGCTCGTTCCCTCGATCACCGGGTGGGTGCGCTGCACCTCCCAGATGGTGGCCTGCTGCAACTGCGACGCCTCGCCGTCGGCCTCGGCCTTCAGCCGGTCCAGCAGCTGCGGGTGCCGGCGCAGCCGCTCCACCGCCCAGGCCAATGTGGTGGCGGTGGTCTCGTGCCCGGCGGCCAGCAGGGTGAGCAGTTCGTCGGCGACGTGGGAGTCGCTGATCGGCCGGCCGTCGTCGTAGCGGGCCGCCAACAGCATCGAGAGCACGTCACCGCGCTCGGCGAAGTTCGGGTCGCTTCGCGCGGCGGCGATCAACCGCGCGATGACCGCGTCGTAGCGGCGCCGCAGCCGAACCAGGCGGCCGCCGGGGCTGAACCGCCCGAAATCCCGGCGGGCCCAGAACGGCAACCGCGACGTCCGTGAACCCAAGCCGACGATCGAGGGCAGCACGTCGCGCAGCTCGTCGAATTCGGCGCCCTCTGCGCCGAAGACCGCGCGCAGGATCGCATTGAGCGTGATCCGCATCATCGACGGCAGGGTGGCGAACTCTTGCCCCTCGGGCCAGCTCGCCGTTTCGCGCAGCACCTCTTCCTCGACGATGGACTCGTAGGCGTGCATCCGCTTGCCGTGAAATGGCGGCACCAGCAGTTTGCGGCGCTCACGGTGCTCGGTGCCGTGCAGGCTGAACGTCGAGCCGGGGCCGAAGATCTTGCCCAGGTTGCCTGGCCGTTTCACCAGGTCGCTGCTGGCGGTGAACAGCTCTTTGATCAGGGCCGGATCGCTGATGATCACCGCCCGATCGACGATCGGCATTCGCACGGTGAAAGCGCTACCGTAGCGACGCCCCAGCGCCCGGGTGGCGCGGCCACCGGCGGTTAGAAACGCCACGGCTGTCACGAGCTTGGGCAGTGGCACGGTGGGCGGCAGCCGCACCGGATCGGTCGTCGCTTCAGCCACGTCTCAAGGCCCTCCTGATCTGGTACCTCAGCGTACCAATGCCAAGGTACGCCGCCCTCCCGCGACACATAACCTGCGCAGACGACACGCCGGAGCGGGTCAGCGTGGCGTATGTCTCGGCGCAGAAGCTTTAGGGCGTGTCCTCGAACTCCGTGTCCGCGCCGGGGCGTTGAACGTAGGCCGCTTCGCGGACCGCGTCATCGGGTTCCAGCGCCGCGCCCAGAGCGCCGCCGATCATCGCCAACGAGCAAGTCATCCAGGCCAATTCGAAATAATCCGCCAGTGACACCGAATGCCCGACCGTGACTTCGAAAACTTTCGGCACCACAAACCAGAACGCCGCGATTAGCGCCAGCAGATACAGCGCGCCGTACAGCACGCTCACACCGATGACCACCGTCACCAGGGTGGCGATGTTGAACAACACCACCTGCTTACGCACCGCCTGCGACACTGTCGGCTCCCACAATTCGGCTCCGACAATCAGGGTCGCCGCGGTAGCACCGATCGATACGATCGCGGTACCGACGAGCCGCTCCCAGCCAAACGCATCCGACAGCCGCCAGACATCCGAGTACACCAAGGCAAAGATCCCGACGGCCACCGCGCCGGTCAACGCGCGCGACAATCGCAGCGAGAGCCGCCATGGCTGGTTGGCCGCGACCATCCCGCCCAACAGCACCAGATTGCCCGTCAGCACACGCGCGGTGTACGCGAACGCTTCGTCGTGCGGGTCGGTGCCCATTTCCCGCACCCGCTCCACCAACAACCGCCGCGACGGGCTGGCCAGGCCCTGGTGGTCGTCGTCGCGATGCTGCTCGTCCAATCCGATCAGCCGCTCGAGTAGGCGCACGATGGTCGCGCGAATGCGTTGCCGTGGCCACACTGCGCCAACTGCGGGCAACGACACGATCGCCACGTTGCGCACGGGATTGGCGGTGGCCACGACCGGGCGCCGCTTGACGTGCAGGGGAAGGTCGGTCAGGCAAACCACCACGTCCCAGCCGCGCTTCAGCAGCATTTGCCGGGCGGCGTCTACCAGCGCCGCGTTGGTGGCGGGCGGGTGCACCAGGCGGCTCTCCATGACGTCAACGACCCACCGCGCCCCGGGCAACCGCTGCTCAAGCTCCGCACCCAAACCCGCGTCGACGAGCTCCCTGGCCAGCGCAAAGGCCGCCCCGGGCGCCCCGACGAGGCCCAGCACGATGTGTGGTGTGCGGTCGTCGAGGGGAGGTTCTGCTGGAGGCGCCATGGGCTCTTCATACCTGACTTGAGCAGCGCGATGCCGCGGGGACGGTCGGATGGCCCGTAGTCTGGATCGCGATGGCCGAGCCGATGCACCACGCGCCGTCGTCCGCCGCAGCGCAGATCGCTCAAAACGGCGTGTTCGAGCGAGTCGCCCGCGCCGGGTATGTCGTAAGCGGCCTGCTGCATCTGATGATCGGCTACCTCGCGATCCGGATTGCGCTCGGCGTGGATGGTGGCACCGCTGACCAATCCGGGGCGCTGGCTACGCTGGCGGCCAACCCGGGTGGTTTCATCGCGCTTTGGGTCGTCGTGGTCGCGCTTGTGGCAATGGCGCTGTGGCGCGTCGTCGAGACAGCACTCGGTCGGTCGACCGACCCGAAATCCCAAGGCGCAACGTCGGAAGTGCTGGACCGGGTGAAGGCACTCTCCCTGGCAGGTGTCTATTTCGCGTTCGCATACTCTGCATTCGGATTTGCCCGGGGCGCCGGAAAGTCCACGGGTAAGCAGAATTCCGCGATGAGCGCTCGCCTGATGCAGACGGACGCCGGCACGATCGCGCTCATCGCTGGCGGCGTGATAATCACCGCGGTGGGTGGATATCACGTCTACAAGGGAGCCAGCCGTAACTTTCTCGAAGACCTCAAGGGCAAGTCCAGCGATATGGTGCGACGACTGGGCATGGTGGGCTACATCGCCAAAGGACTTGTTATCGCCGGTGCCGGCGTGCTGGTTGTCGTCGCGGCGGTTCGTTCGGATCCGAACACGGCGACTGGACTCGATGGCGCCCTCAAAACGCTCGGGGCCCAACCCTATGGAGCAGCACTCCTTATCGCCGCTGGCCTGGGAATTATTACCTACGGCCTGTACAGCTTCGCCATGGCCCGATACACCAAAATGTAAGTGCGCCGCGCTGACTCGCTCGCTAGCCGGCCCGACGCCACTGACGTACCGTCGCGATCGCCGTCTTGAGCCCACGACGGCGTCCTGCCCCAAAATCCGTCAGGGCGAAACCCGGTTCCAGTTCGGCGAACATCCGCTCGCTGCGCGTTTCCGGAGCGTCGTCGGCGGTGTCGCGCAGGTATTTGTTGGGCAGCGACAGTTTGGCGATGGTGCGCCACGTCTTGCCGTACTGCATCAGGAATGAGCCTGTGGTGTAAGGCAAGTCGTACTTGTCGCAGACCGCGCGCACCCGCAGCGAGATCTCGTGCAGCCGGTTGCTGGGCAGATCGGGATAGAGGTGATGTTCGATCTGGTGGCACAGGTTGCCGCTCATAAACCGAAGCACGGGGCCGCCCTCGAAGTTGGCGCTGCCCAGCATCTGGCGCAGATACCACTCGCCCTTCGTCTCACCCGCCATGTCGGTCTTGGTGAATTTCTCGGCGCCGTCGGGGAAATGCCCACAGAAGATCACCGCGTTGGCCCAGATGTTGCGCATCACGTTGGCCACCGCGCTGGCCTTCAGTGTCGACTTGTAAGTGGCCGCCGGCGACAGCGCGGTCAGTGCCGGGAACATGACGTAGTCCTTGACCACCTGTCTGCCCGCCTTGACCGAGAACTCGCGCAACCGTTGCCAGTTGATGTCGCGATCCGGGCCGGGCTTGAATGCCCTTTCGACATCGACCGTCTGCAAGCCAATCCCCCACTCGAATCCCAATGCGAGCAAAGCGTTGTAGAGCATGTTGCCGATGTTGTAGGCCTGCCAGGGCTGGTCGCGGGTGACGCGCAGGACGAAGTAGCCCACGTCGTCGTCCATGCCGAGGATGTTGGTGTACTTGTGGTGCTGGAAGTTGTGAGAGGCGACCCAGTGTTTTGACGCCGCACTCATGTCCCACTCCCACGTCGTGGAGTGGATCTCAGGGTCGTTCATCCAATTCCATTGGCCGTGCATGACGTTGTGGCCAATCTCCATGTTCTCGATGATCTTGGCCACGCCCAGGGTCGCGGTGCCCGCCCACCACGCCGAGCGTTTCGAGCTGGCGGCCAGCAGGAGCCGGCCGGCCACCTCCAACGCACGTTGCCCGGCAATGGTGCGGCGGATGTAGCGAGCGTCGCTCTCGCCCAGCGAATCCTCGATGTCCAGCCGGATCGCGTCCAGCTCAACGGCCAGACTGTCGATGTCGGCTTCGGTTAAGTGGGCGAAAGCCGGAACGTCAGTAATCGCCATTTTGCTCCCCCTTTTTCCTCCCCATGCAACACTCCCTCGATTGTTCAACGCGGCTAACCGTTCAGCCGTTCCATCTGGGTGGCATACTTACGTGTTTCTAATGTCTGCGCGCGGATCCAGTGAGTTTGCGTGTCTAACACTGTTCATTGACTTGGTGGTGGACCCTCACGAATGAGAGGCGGATTGGCGCAAGATAAGCGGTTGCTTAGTAAGCGCGGTGCGTTAGATGCGCCGGGCCCCCTTGGCCGACGACCCCACCCTACGCTGCCCCTGCAAACGCGCCACTCTGATCGCCGCCCGATACGAGCGGACCAATGGGCGTAGTCTGAGGGTGCTGAGAATTTCAGCTGGTCCGGGATGAGTTCGGCTGTCCGCCGCTTAACTCAAGGAGCATTTGCTCCGAGACCCTGCACGCCGGCGATCAAATGCAAGCCAGGCTAGGCGATTGATAAAGCCCTACCGGGTGGCAATGTTCGACCTCGACGGTACGCTCGCGGTGTCCAAGGGTGAGATTTCAGCCGCCACAGTTCACATGCTCAAGGCCCTTCTCTCAGCTGTCGATGTTTGTATCATTTCCGGTGGCCGCTTCGAGCAGTTTGATGCGCAGGTATTGCGACATCTCGGTGAGTTCAGTGACCTCAAACGCCTGCACCTAATGCCCACGTGCGGGACGCGTTATCTGCGATGGGAAGACGGCGTCTGGGTCGAAATCTATTTTGAGATGCTGTCTTCCGACGAGACGAATCGCGCGATCGAAGTCCTTCGGGACGGGGCCGAGAAGCTCGGCTTGTGGACGGACGCAACGTGGGGTCCAGCACTTGAGGATCGCGGCAGCCAAGTCACATATTCTGCGCTTGGCCAGCAAGCTCCCGCTGATACCAAATCAGCATGGGATCCGGACAATTCCAAGAAGGCGGCGTTGCGCAAGTTTGCCGCAGACCGACTTCCAGATCTTGAGGTTAGAAGTGGCGGGTCGACCTCGATCGATGTAACCCGGCGCGGTATCGACAAGGCCTACGGAGCGAAAAAGCTCATGTCGGCACTGCGTCTGACCGAGCGTGAGATCCTCTTCTTCGGTGACCGCTTGGACCCGGAAGGCAACGACTACCCGATTAAGGCCATGGGTATTGATTGCATCGAGGTTCACGACCCAAGTGACACGATTTCCGAAGTCACGAACTCATTTGGCGACCTAGTGGGTTGAAGCAGCCGCGGTTGTCAACAATCAGCGAATAGCCAAGGCGGCGCACGTTGTTCACCGCATGCCCTCGCCTCCGTTACCGAAGCGGCGTAGCGTAGCAAAAAAGATTGCGGTATCCGTTCGAGCGTCGGTCGGGCACCGGAGGGGGACCAGCGATGAAAGACGATCCGCAAGTCGACCGGCACGTAGTAGGAGCCGCGCGCGAACTGCGGCTGCAGCTCAAACCTGACCAGCCGGCATCGGCGTATCTCGACGGGGTTTGGTGGCCGCGTTCAATGCAGCTGGCGATCGAGCTACCTGGGTTGGTTGCCCGGTTGTCGGATCGGCTGAGTCAGGTCACCATGGTGGGTTACCACCTCGATGCATGGCCGGATACGCCGTCGCAGGTCGAGATCGCCGGCTGCACAATCCAGTTGCAGGGCTTCACTTCCAATGAGCCCGCCAGTGTGATCGTGTTCGGTCGCGACGGTCATTACCTCACACTGCTCGTCATCCCAGCCGACGTAAGTAACGAGATTGCACGAAAAGAACTCGACGCGGTTTCCCAATCCGACGACGGCCGTGTCGCTGTGAACGACGAGTCGCAGCGGGCCACTGCCCAATCCTTGATCGAGGTGGCAGCCCAGTTGGCTCGCCACGAGGGCCGCGGCGACGTCCAACGCGCCGCCGAGATCACGCGGTGGTGCGAGGAGGCCGCGCAACAGTTCAGCAGCGCGCCGATCCAGGCGTTCGTACCAATCCTGGTCGAACACATCGTCCGTAACCGCATGGACACACCCCGCCCGGCGACCACATCGTAAGTTCAGCCGAAGCGGCCGGAAATATAGTCCTCCGTGGCCTTCTGGCCAGGCCTGGAGAAGATCTTCGCCGTGTCGTCGATTTCGATCAGCCGGCCGGGCTTGCCGGTGGCCTCCAGATTGAAAAACGCGGTCCGGTCGCTCACTCGGGCGGCCTGCTGCATGTTATGCGTAACGATGACGATGGTGTAGTCGCGCTTGAGCTCTGCGATGAGGTCCTCTATCGCCAGCGTCGAGATGGGATCAAGCGCAGAACACGGTTCGTCCATTAACAATACGTTTGGTGAGACGGCGATCGCCCGCGCGATGCACAGCCGCTGCTGCTGGCCGCCGGATAGGCCACCGCCAGGCCGCTCCAGCCGATCTTTGACCTCGTTCCACAGGTTTGCCCCACGCAAGGACCGTTCGGCGAGCTCGTCGATGCCTCGCTTATTTTGCCGCCCTTGTAATTTCAATCCGGCGATCACATTGTCGCGAATCGACATGGTGGGAAAGGGGTTTGGCCGCTGGAATACCATCCCGACGATGCGGCGCACACTAACCGCGCTGACCTGCTTACCGTAGATATCCCAGCCGTCGAGCAACACCGATCCTTCCACCCGGGCCCCCGGGATGGTCTCGTGCAGACGGTTCAGTGCACGCAAAACCGTGGACTTGCCACACCCAGATGGTCCGATCAACGCGGTGACACTTCGGGGTTTCACCGTCATGTTGAGATCGGCAACAGCCCGAAAGGAGCCGTAGTAAATGTTGAGATCCCGGACCTCCAGCTGTTTCGCGCCCTTGCGCAGCACGGGGGTGCTGTCCGTCGCCGGCTCCGTCACTGCGGGTGCCGGCATGGTTGCGTGTTTGGCGCTACCGACTTGCGCGCCAGCCGTTGTCACGTTGATGTCATGTGGCATGCGATCCTCCTGTGATGTCGTGCAGGGTCGGTCAACGTCGGCGACCGACGCTGGACCGGCTCGCGATAAGCCGGGCGGCCACGGTGAACAACAGGACCATCACCACCAATGTGAGCGCTCCCGCCCAGGCACGGGCTTGGGCGGCTTTAAACCCGGTGATGGCGTTGCCGAAGATCTGCAAAGATAGTGTCGACATGCGCTTGGTCGGGTTCAGTTCGATGAACAAGTCGTTGCCGAGCGCGGTCAGCAGCAGCGGTGCCGTTTCTCCCATCGCGCGCGCGAACGCGAGCATGACACCGGTAACGATTCCTGAACTGGCCGTGGGGATTACGATCGACATAATGGTCCGTGCCTTGGAGGCGCCCAGCGCGACTGAGGCTTCACGCAGGTCACGGGGAACGAGTCGCAACATCTCTTCGGTCGAGCGGATGACCAGCGGCAGCATGACAAGTCCCAGGGCTATCCCTCCGGCGATACCGGAGAACCCGAAGAACACCACCCACATCGCATAGACCAGTGCGCCGGTAACGATCGTCGGCACGCCAACCAGGATGTCGGTGAGAAAACGCGTGACCCGGGCCAGTCGGCCTCCGTATTCGACAAGGTAGATCGCCGCCGCGATGCCGACGGGCATCGAAAGCAGTGTCGCGATGCCGGTGACAATGAGACTTCCAATGATGCCGTTGAGGAACCCACCGCCGGGCTGGCTGGGATTGCCGGGCGGGGTCTGGCTAACGAACTCCGGGCCCAGGTACTTCAGTCCCTGTCCGGCGACGTAGGTCAACACCCATATCAGCACGCCGACCGTGGCGATCATGATCAGTAGCAGGACGGCATGCATCAGCAGATTGGTGATTTGGCGGCGGCGCTCCCCGGGGAACACGGCGAACGCGGGGAGCTGCTTGAGTGGTTCCCGATCGATCGTCAAGCTCATGCGATGTGCTCCGACACCCGGCCGACGATGCGCTTGCCGATGATGTTCACGAGCAACGACAACAACAACAGCGCGAAGGCGACCACGAACAGTGAATCCAGATGGAAAGGCTGGTTGGCTTCGGTGAACTCGTTGGCGATAACGCTGGGCATGGTGGACCCCGCGCGCATTATGCCGCGCGGAATGGTCAACACGTTGTTGCCGATCAGCATGGTCACCGCAATGGTTTCGCCGAACGCGCGGCCCAGACCCAGGATCGCGGCGCCGACGATCCCCGAACGCGATCTTGGCAACACCGCGATGCGCAGCATCTCCCATTTGGTCGCGCCGACCGCGAGCGCGGCTTCCTTTTCGGCGACCGGTGCGGTGTCGAAGACTTCCCGACAAATCGCGGTGACGATGGGCAACACCATGATCGCGAGTACGACGCCGGCCGCGAACACGGAATATCCGAAAAATGGGCCCTGGAATAACCAGCCGATCACCGGGATTCCCGACACCGACGTCAGTCCGCGACCGATTGGCCCCAGCGCGGGGATCAGCGCGAACAACCCCCAAAAGCCGTAGACGACGCTCGGGATGGCAGCGAGCAGGTCTACCAACGACGAGAACGGTCGGCGAAGGATCGCTGGTGACAGGTTGGTGATGTAAAGGGCCACCGCAACAGCGACCGGCACCGCGATCACCATCGCGACCAGCGAGGTCACCACGGTCCCGTAGACGAACTGCAGGATCCCATAAGGATTCGGCATGGATGAGGTCGCCACTGCCTCCGACGGCGCCCAGCGAGCGTGAAAAAAACTCAGCGGCCCGAAGTGCGAAAGAGCCGGCCATGCCCGTATCAGGAGGAAGACCGCCGTGGCCACCAACACCGCGATCACGGTCACCGCTGCGGTGGCCATCATCCGCCCGAACAGCCCATCTCTGAACCGGCTGGCTGAGGACTGAACGCATATGTCAGGCGGGGAAATCACCTCCGCGGTCACAGCTTCCCTTTCAATGCATCCCTGACCACTACGTGACCGGGCCGCCGTTGACGGTTATCTTTTGAATCAAGCCCATTGCCAGACCCTGCAACTCCTTGCCCAGCGGGGCGTAATTGACGCTGGCGGCCTCGTCCTGACCGTTAGATAGCGTCCAGGAGAAAAAGTTGACCAGCGCCTTTGCTTTCGCCGCGTCGGTCTGCTTCTGGTACACCAGCCCGTAGGTGGTGCCGGAAATCGGGTAGGCGTTCGGATCGGGCCCGTCGGTCAGGCTTACCCGCAGATCGGGCGGGTAGGCGATGCCTTGGGTGCCCGCCGTGATGGTGGCGACGCAGGGCTGGATGAAGTTGCCCGCCTTGTTTTTCACCAGGCCGTAATTGAGATTCTGCGCCAACGCGTAGGACAACTCGACATATCCGATGCTTCCATCGGTCTGGTTGATCACCCCGGAAACGCCCTCATTTCCCTTGCCGCCGATACCCACTGGCCACGCAATGTCCTTGCCGAAGCTCCTATCTGGGCCGCCGAGGGCTTGTACCCAGGTCGGGCTCTCCTTGGTCAGATAGTCCGTCCAAACCGCGGTGGTGCCGGAGCCATCCGAGCGGTGGGCCACCGCGATCGGCTGGTCAGGCAGGCTGGTGCCGGGGTTGAGTGCCAGCAGCGCTGGGTCATTCCATTTGGTGACCTTGCCGGCAAAGATCTTGCCCAACGTGTCACCGTCAAACTTCAGACCGGTTTGGGCACCCTTAACGTTGTAGGCGGGTATCACAGCGCCCAGCGTTAACGGGATGTGCAGGACCGGACCGAACTTCGCGGCCGCTAGCTCGCTGTCCTTCATCGGGGTGTCGGACGCGCCGAAGTCGACTGTGCCCGCGACGATCTGCTGCACGCCGCCACCCGAACCGATCGGCTGATAGGCGACCTGCACCCCATCCGATTCGGAGTAGCTCTTGGTCCACACCGACATGACCGGCGCCACGAACGTCGACCCCGCGCCCGACAAACCGTTCGCACCGCCGCCGATCTTGGGGATAGTCCTAGGGTAAGCGGGCTTGGCGGCTGCCTGCTGGCCGCAAATCTGGCCCGGCTGGGCCTGCTGGGTGGAACTAGCGGCCAAACCGCCACTGGTGCTCCCACATCCGGTCAGACTCGCTGCAAGAATGGTGACCACCGCGGTAATCGTTAACTTGGGGAACATCAACCCCTCCTGACCCCGGGATGCCCATGCATCCTCTTGTCATCCAAGACCCCCGACATGAACGCGCTACGGTTCCTGCCCGGCAGCGACATGAACGCCGCAACGACGTCGCATGCCAACTTGATGTGAGTCACTGCTGCGGAGCTTGGGCGGCAATGGATTTAGCGGCGATCTACGTGGGATTCCAGGTCCAGTCGCGGATTTCGGGCAAGTCTTGTCCGTGGGTGTTGATGTAGCAAGTTGTGTTCGACGAGTTTGTCGGCCATCGCCTGCTTCAGGTAGTCGCCGGTCGAGCCGAGCTGGGGCAGCCGCTCGATGACGTCTGCGACGAGGTGGAAGCGGTCCAAGCGGTTCTGCACCCGCATGTCGAAGGCGGTGGTGATGGTGCCCTCTTCGTTGTAGCCGCGCACGTGCAGATTGCGGTTGGTCCTGCGGTAGGTGAGGCGGTGGATCAGGCTCGGGTAGCCGTGGAAGGCGAAGATGATGTGTTTGTCGGTAGTGAACAAGCTGTCGTAGTCGCGATCGCTCAGCCCGTGCGGGTGCTCGGTGTCCGACTGCAACCTCATCAGATCCACGACGTTGACCACCCGGATCTTCAACTCGGGCAGGTGTTCCCGCAGGATCGACACGGCCGCCAGCACTTCGAGGGTCGGAGTATCACCGCAACAGGCCAGGACCACATCTGGCTCGGCGCCCCGGTCGTTCCCCGCCCATTCCCAGATGCCGATGCCCTCGGTGCAGTGCACTTCGGCTTGCTGCATAGTCAGCCATTGCGGCATCGCGCGCTTACCGGCGACGATCACGTTGACGTAGTGACGGCTGCGCAGGCAATGGTCGGCCACCGACAGCAGGCAGTTAGCGTCCGGCGGTAGGTAGACCCGTACGATGTCGGCTTTCTTGTTCACCACGTGGTCGAGGAAGCCGGGATCCTGGTGGGTGAATCCGTTGTGGTCCTGTTGCCAGACATGTGATGCAAGAAGGTAATTCAGTGACGCGATATCGCGGCGCCACGGCAGTTGCGCGGTGACTTTGAGCCACTTCGCATGCTGGTTGAACATCGAGTCGACGATATGGATGAAAGCCTCGTAGCAGTTGAACAACCCGTGCCGCCCGGTGAGCAGATAGCCTTCTAGCCAACCCTCACTCTGGTGCTCACTGAGCATCGAATCCAGCACGCGGCCCTGTGGCGCAAGGTATTCGTCGTTGGCGGCGGTGCGGGCTTCCCATTGGCGGTCGGTGACCTGAAAGACCGCGCCGAGCATGTTCGACAGGGTTTCGTCGGGACCGAAGATCCGGAAGTTGCGCGCCTCGTCGTTGAGCGCGATGACGTCACGCAAAAAGGTGCCGAGCACGCGGGTGTCTTCGGCCTGCACCGCGCCAGGTGCGGTCACCGCTACCGCGTGGGCCCGGAAGTCGGGCATCCGCAGGTCACGCAGCAACATCCCGCCGTTGGTGTGCGGGTTGGCGCCCATCCGCTGTTGCCCTTGAGGGGCCAGCGCAGCCAGGTCGGGCAGAAGGCGCCCGGCCTCGTCGAATAGCTCGGTGGGTTTGTAGCTGCGCATCCAGCTGTCGAGTTGCTCGAGATGCCCGGGATGGCGGTCGTCGACCAGCAGTGGGACCTGGTGTGCCCGGAAGGTGCCTTCGATCTGCTCGCCGTCGACCTTTTTGGGCCCGGTCCAGCCCTTCGGGGAGCGCAGCACGATCATCGGCCAGCGCGGGCGGGTGGTCTGGCCATCGGTGCGCGCCTTGCGCTGAATGCCGCGAATGCCCTTGATCACCGCATCCAGGACGGTGGCCATCCGCTCGTGCATGTCTTCGGGGTCTGCGCCTTCGACGTAGTGCGGTTCCCAACCACAGCCGCGCAGGAACTGGTCCAGCTCTTCGGGTTCGATGCGGGCCAGCACGGTGGGGTTGCTGATCTTGTAGCCGTTCAGATGCAGGATCGGCAGCACCGCCCCATCACCGACCGGGTTGAGGAATTTGGTGGAATGCCACGCGGTGGCCAGTGGCCCGGTCTCGGACTCCCCGTCACCGATCACGCACGCGACAATCAAGCCGGGATTGTCGAACACCGCACCGAACGCGTGACTCAGCGAATATCCCAGCTCCCCGCCTTCGTGGATCGATCCCGGAGTCGTCGGTGCCACATGGCTGGAAATACCTCCGGGAAAGGAGAATTGGGTAAAGAGCTTCTTCAGTCCGGACTCGTCCTGGCTGACGTCGGGATAGATCTCGGTGTAGGAGCCCTCGAGGTAGGTGTTGGCGACCAGGGCCGGCCCGCCATGGCCGGGGCCGGCAACGTAGAACATGTCCAGGTCGTACTTCGTAATGACGCGGTTCAGGTGCACGTAGATGAAGTTCTGCCCCGGGGTGGTGCCCCAATGCCCCACCACGAGCGGTTTCACGTCCGAGAGCGCCAATGGTCGCTTCAGTAACGGATTGTCATACAGGTAGAGCTGGCCGACCGATAGGTAATTCGCCGCCCGCCAATAGGCGTCCATCTTGTGCAGCAGTTCGGGTTCGAGTGTTCGGGTGCGCGTCATGGGGTGTCCTTTGCTCGACGCGTCGTTAATGCGTTGTCCACTGAGTTCGCGGCTTGGCGATGGCATGGTGCGGGCTCCGTGAGCGGATGTCACGGCGCGGAGTCGGTGAGCAGCCGGATCAGTTGGCGCTCGTCCATTGCGGTCCAGGAGCCGTTGGCGGCGAGCCACTGAGCGGGATCGTCCTCGAGGCCAAGGACAGCACCCACGTGGGTTGCGGGAGCAACCGGCATCGTCACCTGGGTGGACCGCACGGCGCGGTGCATCACCCAGAAACGCCACCCGATCCCCGAGATGAGGATCAACGTGGCGATCACGGCCGGGTACCCGCTGCCGGGGTTCCGTTGGGCGCCGCTGCCGGGACGGGAATCGGTGGACGTGGCTCCGGCCGGGCTGCCGCGCCGGTTTCTCGGGCCAGGAAGGTTCCAAGTTCGGCGATGGTCGACATCAACGGCGCCGGGAAAACCACGGTGGTGTTCTTGTCGACACCGAGCTCGACCAGGGTCTGCAGATTGCGTAACTGCAGCGCGAGAGGGTGGGCCATCATTGTGTCCGAGGCGTCACCCAGGGCGGCGGCGGCCATCGACTCACCCTCGGCGGCAATGATCTTCGCGCGCTTCTCCCGTTCCGCCTCGGCTTGGCGGGCCATCGCGCGTTTCATGCTGTCGGGCAGCTGGATGTCTTTGAGCTCCACCAGGGTGACCTGTACACCCCATTCGATGGTGGTGACGTCGAGGATGGCGCGGATGTCGAGGTTGATCTTGTCGGTCTCCGAGAGCGTCTCATCCAGGGTGTGCTGACCGACGACCTTACGCAGCGTCGTTTGGGCGATCTGATCAATCGCGGCGTAGACGTCCTCGATCGCCACGACCGACTTCACCGCGTCAACAACCTTGAAGTAGGCCACCGCCGAGACATCGACCGTGACGTTGTCGCGGGTGATGATCCCCTGGGATTGGATCGGCATCGTCACGATCCGCAGCGAAATCCGGTGCAGCACATCGACGAACGGAATGATCAGCCGCAACCCAGGTTCGCGTTCTCCGATCACCCGGCCCAGCCGGAACAGCACACCGTTCTCGTATTGTTTGACGATCCGCACCGCCATCGCCAACACCAGTAGCGCCAGCACGACCAGAACAAAGAGTACGAAGACCAGGTCTTTCATCGACGAGCCGATCGAGCCGGGAAACTCTGTGGAGCAGTCATGGTGATCCTATCGTGCAAACGATCACCGGCGCGTAGGGGCCTTGGAGCTATCGCTCCTCAAGTTCTGCAGCGGACGGCGGAACTCATCCCGAACCAGCTGAGATTCTCAGCACCTCCCAGGCTACACCCGTGGCGACCAACCCGCCGATTCCCCTTTTGGAGCCGTCTCGAACCGCTAGTGGCGATATCCTCGCTAAGACAAATCATCTCGCGGCGTTTGCGCCGCGGGACGAGCGCTTCGACGTCCATTGAGGCGTCCATTGAGCTGCGGACATCACAGAAGGCCGCCGCGGCCGGTCGGCCAGGGTGTAGCGTGAACGATGTTGGGAAGCTCAACAAGTCCGGGATGAGGGTGGCTGTCCGCCGCCACTCTCGCAGAGCAGTGGCTCGTGCCGAACGCGCCGGGGGCAACCGCACACCCGGGGACCACCATGACCACCCCAGCCGCTCCGCGGACGCCGAAACCGGTTCCTGAGCAATATTTTCCGATCGAGAGCGTCATGTGCCTTATCCTGCATGACGCTAAAACTCGCGCGCAGCGCCAGCCAGCCGCCGACATACCGCATACGAACCCCGCGCCATGACGACCGACGCACCGCGTGCCACGCAGGCGCACGCGGGCAGCGGGGCCGGGCCGGATGCCGGTTTGAAGTCAGCGCCGCTAGCCGAGGTCGAGACGGAACTGGCCTACTCGCCGAACGGGCTCGGCAACGCCGAGGCAAAACGACGGTTGGCGCAGTACGGGCCGAACGAGATCGTCGATCACAAGACCAACCCGCTGCTGAAGTTCCTCAGCTACTTTTGGGGCCCGATCCCTTGGATGATCGAGATCGCCGTCATCTTGTCTGGCGCGGTCGGGCATTGGCCGGATTTCTTCATCATCCTGCTGTTGCTGGTGGCCAACGGTGTCGTCGGCTACACCGAAGAGCGGCAGGCCGGCAATGCGATTGAGGCCCTCAAAGCCAAGTTGGCGATCAACGCCCGGGTGAAACGCGACGACACCTGGATCAGCGCTCCGGCGCGGGAGTTGGTGCCCGGTGATGTGATACGGCTGCGCCTGGGCGACATCGTCCCCGCCGACGCCCGGCTGCTCGACTGGCGATGAGATCGAAGTCGATCAGTCCGCGCTCACCGGGGAGTCGCTGCCCGCAATCTGCAAAAGCGGTGACGCCGTGTTCTCCGGATCCATCGTCAGGCAAGGCGAGATCGGCGCCCTGGTCTATGCCACGGGCACCGCCACCTACTTCGGCAAGACCGCCGAACTGGTGCAGGACGCGCACACCGTCAGCCACTTCCAGCGCGCCGTGCTCAAGATCGGCAACTACCTGATCATCCTCGCAGTCGGACTGGTCACCATCATCGTCGTCGCGGCGATCCTGCGCGGCGACGCGATCCTGACCACGCTGCAGTTCGCTCTGGTTCTCACCGTGGCCGCGATTCCGGTGGCGATGCCCACGGTGCTGTCGGTGACGATGGCCGTCGGCGCACGGCTGCTGGCCAAGAAGCAGGCAATCGTGAGCCGGCTGGTCGCCATCGAGGAACTCGCCGGCGTCGACGTGCTGTGCGCGGACAAGACGGGCACCCTCACCCAGAACTCGCTGACGTTGGGCACTCCGTTCAGCATCGATGGCATCACGCCCGGCGACCGTTATCCTATACGGCGCGTTGGCTTCCCGCGCCGAGAACGACGACCCCATCGACCGCGCGGTGCTCGGCGGGCTCGAGGACACCAGGGCCTTGCAGGGCTACACCGTTACGCACTTCAAACCCTTTGACCCGGTACATAAACGCACCGAGGCCACCGTCACCGGCACCGACGGAACCACCTTCCATGTCACCAAGGGCGCCCCGCAGGTCATCCTGGCGCTGGCCGCCAACGCCGCCCAGATCACACCCGCCGTTCATGAGGCAGTCAACGACTTCGCCGCCCGCGGCTTCCGGTCTTTAGGCGTCGCCCGCGCCGACGCGGACGGCGACTGGCAGTTCGTCGGTGTACTGCCGCTATTCGACCCGCCCCGCGACGACGCCGCAGCGACCATCGCCACCGCAGCGTCCATGGGCGTCACCGATCAAGATGGTCACCGGTGACGCCCTGGCCATCGCGAAAGAAACCGCGACCAAGGTCGGTTTGGGCAACAACATCCTCGACGCCGCAGCCCTGGGCGATGCGAAAAAGAACGAATCGGCGGCAGTGGCTCGAATCCATCGAAACCGCAGACGGTTTCGCCCAGGTCTTTCCCGAACACAAATACCACATCATCGACGTCCTGCAGAAGCGCGGCCACATCGTCGGGATGACCGGCGACGGGGTCAACGACGCGCCGGCCCTGAAAAAGGCCGACTGCGGCATCGCCGTGTCGGGCGCCACGGATGCCGCCCGCGCGGCCGCCGACATCGTGCTGCTGACCCCCGGCCTCTCGGTGATCATCGAGGCGATCAAACAGAGCCGCAAGATCTTTCAGCGAATGAACAGCTACGCGATCTACCGCATCACCGAAACGCTGCGGGTGCTGCTATTCATGACCCTCGCCATCCTGGTCTTCAACTTCTACCCGGTCACCGCCATCATGATCGTGATGCTCGCGCTGCTCAACGACGGCGCAATCCTGTCCATCGCCTACGACAATGTCCGCTACCGCAACGAACCCGAAGCCTGGAATATGCGCCTGGTGCTCGGTATCTCGACCGTGCTGGGCGTCCTCGGCGTCATCTCCGCTTTTGTTCTCTTCTACCTCGGTGAACGGATTTTCGGTCTTGACCGCGACCACGTCCAGACCCTGATGTATCTGAAACTTTCCGTCGCCGGGCACCTGACCATCTTCTTGACCCGCACCCGCGGACCCTTCTGGTCCATCCGACCCGCCCGCATCCTGCTGCTCGCCGTCTGCGGCACCCAGGCGATCGCCACACTTATCGCCGTCTACGGGCTGTTCATGGCCCCACTCGGCTGGAAATGGGCAGCCATGGTCTGGGTATACGCCCTCGCGTGGTTCCTCATCAACGACCGGATCAAACTTTTCGCCTACCGCATCCTCGATCGCCGTGAGACGGTCGCTGACGACGCGCCAAATTCAGAATTGACTCGGACACGAACTGGAGGTTGATCATGCCGGATACGTTGGTAGATACCGACATACTCAGGACGGCGGTGCATTTGGCGTGCTGGGCGCCATCGTTGCACAACAGCCAGCCGTGGAAATGGGTCGCCGACGGTGCGACACTGCACCTCTATGTCGACCCAGACCGGGTTCTTCCTTCCACCGACAGGTCGGGGCGGGAGGCTTATATCGGCTGCGGCGCCGCGCTCGATCATCTGCGTGTCGCGATGGCGGCAGTCGGGTGGGCATCCAACGTCGACAGATTTCCCGACCCGAATGACCACTATCACCTCGCGTCAATCGATTTCAGCCCAATCAACGTCATCAGCGATCACTGTCGCCGCCTGGCCGAGGCGATCCTGCACCGCCGCACCGATCGGCTTCCCTTTGACGCGCCGAAGAACCCGGAGTCATTAAACCTTTTGCTGCGCATCGCCGTCGGTACTGGAACGGTTCACCTCGACGTGCTAGCCGACGAGCTGCGCCCCCAACTGGCGCAGGCGTCGCGGCTCACTGAATCACTCCGGATGCACGATTCCTCGTATCATGACGAATTAACTTGGTGGACTGGTCATTTCGAGGATTCCGATGGGATTCCACGCAGTTCGCTGCTGTCGGCCACCGAAAGTGATCGGGTCGACATCGGACGTAGCTTCCCGGTCAGCGCCCACCACGAGCGGCGCGCCGCCCTCCGAGAAGACCAGTCCACTGTGCTTGTTCTGTCGACCGAACAAGACACCCACAAAGATGCGTTGCGGTGCGGCGAAGCGTTGTCCGCCGTGTTGTTGGAGTGCACGTCGGCCGGCATGGCGACATGCACGTTGAGCCACCTCACGGAGCTACAGTCCAGCCGTCACCTGGTCGGCGCGTTGACAGGACGGAAAGCGGCGACCGGACGGGGAGCTATGCCACAACTTGTGATTCGCGTCGGCGAAGCCCATCCCCTTGGCGAACTACCCCCGATGACACCGCGGCGGCCGCTTCGCGATGTCCTGACGTTTGCCGGACGGCCGTGACTTCTATCGAGACCCGCGACGTCGACGGGACCTCTACCACGGCGGATCCCCGGGAGCCCCTGGACTCGTTGTATCGGGACCTGCGCACGTCGGCATTGGGGTTGTCCGGCCGCGAGGCGCAGCGGCGGCTACTGGTCTACGGGCCAAATGAGCTTCCGCGGCCTTCCGGCCGACAGTGGCCGGGCCAGCTACTCAAGCAAGTCACCCACCCGTTGGCCCTGGTGCTGGTTGTCGCTGCCGCGCTGGCCTGGTTGACGGGAACCCCGGTCCTTGCGGCGGCGATCGTCGCAGTCATCGCATTGAACGCTGGCTTTGCTTTCGTCCAGGAACTGCAGGCCGAACGCGCCGTGGATGCGCTCGCCGCGTACCTGCCCACCCACGCCCACGTCATGCGGGACCGTCAGAGGGTCGAAATCGAGGCCCGCACTTTGGTGCCCGGTGACGTGCTGGTGCTCTCGGAGGGTGATCGCGTCTGCGCCGACGCGCGAATGATCGACGGCGACTTGGAGATCGATCTGTCCACACTCACCGGTGAGTCGCTTCCCGCTGCCCGCTCGGCTGATCAGAGAGACACCGCCGGGCCCAAACTGCAGGCCCGCAACCTGGTGTTCAGCGGCACAGCCTGCACGGAGGGCGAGGCCCGGGCGGTGGTTACCGCGACCGGCGCACACACCGAGCTCGGCCGGATCGCGGCGCTGACCCAGCGCACGACCCGCGCCGACAGCCCGCTCGAGCGTCAGGTCAAGCGGGTGGCCTGGTTGATCGCGTGGGTCGCAGCGGGGGCCGGGCTGATTTTTGTGCCGGCCGGCATGGCCGCCGGCTTGGGCTGGACGGCCGCAGCCACATTCGCGATCGGTCTGATCGTCGCCAATGTGCCCGAGGGGCTGCTGCCCACCATCACCCTTGCGCTGGCCGTCGGCGTGCGCGATCTCGCCCGCCGGGGCGCCGTCGTCAAGCGCCTGTCCGCGGTGGAGACGCTGGGTTCGACGACGGTGATCTGCACGGACAAGACCGGCACGCTGACCGAGAACAAGATGCGGGTCACCAAAGTTTGGCTGCCCGGCGGTGAGATCGATTTCGAAAACGGCTCGCCCGCAGTCGAATCCCCCGAATTGCGCATGCTCGCCTACAGTGCGGCCGTGTGCACCAGCGCCGAACTGGCCTCTCAGCCAGAGGGGCCGGCCACTGGCGATCCGACCGAACTCGCCTTGCTGGAGCTCGCCCGCGCCGTCGGTGTCTCCCTGGATCCGCACGACCGCGACGGCGGCCGTCGGGCCACGTTTCATTTCGACTCGCACCTGCGCCGGATGTCTACCGTCGATGTCGAGGACGACGGAACCGTCGCGGTACACACCAAGGGCGCGCCAGAAACCGTGTTGCCATGTTGCACCGGCATCACCGAGATCGGCGGCGGGCAGCGCGAACTCACTGATCTCGACCGGACCCACCTGACCGAGTTGATCGACCACTACGCCGCGCAGGGGCTGCGAATGTTGGCGATCGCCCGTCGCCGACTCGACGCCGACACCGTGATCGGCCCCGACCGGGATGCCATCGAGGACGGGCTGTGTCTGCTCGGGCTGATCGCGTTGTTCGACCCTCCGCGGCCACAGGTCGCCGACGCGATCACCCGGGCGCATCGGGCCGGGATCCGCATCCACGTGGTGACCGGAGACAACGGGCTGACCGCGGCCCAGATAGCCCGCCGCGTCGGGATCGGCACGGCCGGCGCCCAGATCGTCACCGGGGAACAGCTCGACGCAATGAGCGAACCCGAACTCGACCAACTGCTTTCCGGTAACCAGGAAATCATTTTCGCCCGCAGCTCACCGGAAGCGAAGCTCCGCATCGCAGATGCGCTACGCGCCCAAGGGCAAGTGGTGGCCATGACCGGCGATGGCGTCAACGACGCCCCCGCTCTGCACCGCGCGGACATCGGCGTGGCGATGGGCCGCTCGGGCACCGACGTAGCCCGCGAAGCGGCCACAATGGTTCTCACGGACGACGACTTCGGCACCATCATCGTCGCGGTCGAGGCGGGTCGACGGGTCTATGACAACATCCGCAAATTCATCCTCTACATTTTCGCCCACGCCGTCCCCGAGGTCGTGCCCTTTCTGGTGTTCGCACTCTCCGGTGGGGCGATACCGCTGCCGCTGACCGTGTTGCAGATCCTCGCGATCGACTTGGGCACCGACATCCTGCCCGCGCTCGCGTTATCCCGGGAACCAGCCGAACCGGGGCTGATGGACCGCCCACCGCGCCCACGCAAGCAAGGGATCATCCAGGGGGCAATGCTGCTGCGCGCCTGGGCATTTCTGGGCGCCATCTCCGCGGTGTTGGTCATGGGTGGGTTCCTGTTAGTCCTGCACCAGGCCGGGTGGCACCCCGGTGACCCCACGGGCGTGGGCGCGCCACTGCATCGCTCGTATCAACACGCCACCACGGTGGCGTGGCTCGGTATCGTCGCCTGCCAGATCGGCACCGCATTCGCCGCCCGCACAGAACACGCATCGCTGCGTGCGATCGGGGTGTTCAGCAATCCGGCGCTGCTCGGGGGCATCGGCGTCGGAATCGTGTTCGCCCTGACGCTGGTCTACGCGCCATTCCTGCACCCGATATTCGGGACCGCCGCGCTGCCGCTTAACCAACTCGTGTTGGTGGTCCCGTTCCCGTTCATCGTGTGGGGCGCCGACGAACTGCGCCGACTGTGGCGCCGACGCCGTGCCCCCCACGTCAGCTCGCGGGTGCTACTGCCGACGCCATCACCTGCGGTGCCCGATCCCATACCCGGTGCAGACCAAGCGCCGCTGCCAGCTGCGCGGTGAAGGCCTTATCGACACTCTCGGACACCTGTACGCCGGGATCGCGGACCGAAATACGGGCCGTCTTCAGGACCGCGGCGCCATCCCCCCAGGCGGCCAGTGCCTTGCAGTGCCGGAAGGCCTCCTGCAACATCACGACCAGCTTGATGTCCGGCGTCGGCGTCGTGCCGCCCGCCACCACGAGTGCGTCGAACTCGATGGATCGCGCCGTGGCCAGCGTGCGGTCGACGGTGATCTTGCGCCGTCCGGCCTTCAGGACGCCGCCAACCGGGGCAATCACCAACGCGGTCGACACCAAGTGCATCGGCCGCCTTGATCAAGTCGGCGACACCGCCGAGGTCTGAGCCGGCGTCGGCGATGATGCCGATCTTGCGCCCATCGATCGGGCCCGGCTCCGCCAGCAGCTGCACCAACGCCGGCGAGATCGGAACGTCCTCGGCCGGCTTGCCTTTCGGTGCCGGGAGCCCGAGGCCGGCAGCCACCTGCTCACACAGATCGGCATCCACGTTGGCCAGCACCTGCAGCTCGCGCTCCTTGATGGCCTGCTCGTAGACCTTGCCCAGTTCGAACGTGAACGCCTCGACCACGTGGGTCTGTTCGATCAGGCTCAGGCTGCGGTAGAACATGGTGGCCTGCGAGAAATGGTCGTCAAAGGACACGGGCTGGGCGCGCACCGCTGTTCCTTCGATGACGCGGGGCGTCTGCACGTACCCGCCGTGTGCGTAGTCAGCCAGCAGCGGCTCGTCGCCGTCGATGCTGTTGGGGTGATAGGCGCGCAACCCCGGTGTGGATCGCGCTCTGGTGCATTCCATCCCGCAACATGTCATTGACCGGACAGTGCGGGCGGTTGATCGGCAGTTGCGCGAAGTTCGGGCCCCCGAGCCGGGTGATCTGGGTATCGAGGTAGGAGAACAACCGGGCCTGCATCAGCGGATCGTTGGTGACTTCGATGCCGGGAACCAGATGGCCGGTGTGGAAGGCGACCTGTTCGGTTTCGGCAAAATAGTTGGTGGGGTTGCGGTTCAGCGTCATCTTTCCGATCAACTGAACTGGCGCGAGCTCTTCGGGCACCAGCTTGGTCGGGTCGAGTAGGTCGATACCCTCGAAGCTGTCGGTGCCGTCGTCGGGCATGACCTGGATGCCCAGCTCCCATTCGAGGAACGCGCCGGCTTCGATGCCGTCGGCCATATCGCGGCGGTGGAAGTCGGGATCGCAGCCGGCGGCGATCTGGGCTTCCTCCCAGACCAGCGAGTGCACACCGGCGAGCGGCTTCCAGTGGAACTTGACCAGACTCGTTTCGCCGGCCTTGTTGACCAGACGGAAGGTGTGCACGCCGAACCCTTCCATCGTCCGGAACGAGCGCGGGATGCCGCGATCGCTCATGTTCCATATGACGTGGTGGGTTGCTTCGGTGTGTAACGAGACGAAATCCCAGAACGTGTCGTGCGCGGACTGCGCCTGTGGGATCTCCCGATCGGGCTGCGGTTTGGCGGCGTGGATGATATCCGGAAACTTGATGCCATCCTGAATGAAGAAGACCGGCATGTTGTTTCCGACGAGATCGAAGATGCCTTCCTCGGTATAGAACTTCACCGCGAATCCGCGGGTGTCGCGGACGGTGTCCGCCGAGCCGCGTGAACCGAGGACGGTCGAAAACCGAGTGAATACTTCGGTTGTCGTGCCCTTCTTGCCGAGGAAGCCTGCCTTGGTGACCGATGCGCCGGTGCCGTATGACACGAACACGCCGTGTGCCGCGGCGCCGCGAGCGTGCACGACCCGCTCCGGGATGCGCTCGTGGTCAAAGTGAGTGATCTTCTCGCGCAAGTGGAAATCTTCGAGCAGGGTGGGACCACGGGGCCCGGCTTTGAGCGAGTGATCGGTGTCGGGCAGCCGCAGGCCCTGAGCCGTCGTGAGGTACTGGCCGGACTGGGCGCGAGAGTCGGCGTCGGCGCGGTGGCCGTTGGTGGCGCCGGTCGGGCTGACGGCGGCGGGCGCGGACTGATCGGGCTTGCGGGGCGTGGGCATCTGGACTCCTGGAGATGGTTGGGGTGGCTTGATCGGGTGTGCGGTGTCTGCACGGTTCCCTCGCCGTCCGTCTCCGTCCTTTTGAACGTGTACCCAATACCCAGCAAGCCAACCGGCTTCTGCTGGCCGCAAGCTCGGCGCTTAGTTGCGCCGAACTTGGGTATCCATCCCTAGCCGGGCGAACTCGCCAGGCATCTCGGGGGGCCGAGAGGAGAAGTTCATGAATGTCCTGGCAGTCACGGAAGCGTATGAGCGCTCGACCACGCTCACCAGCGTGGGCTGGGTTGGTTACATCATCATCGGGCTGTTGGCGGGCTTCATCGCCAGCAGGATCATGAAGACCCGCGAGGGCCTGGTTTTGGACCTCGTGCTCGGTGTGGTTGGTGCGCTACTCGGCGGGTTCCTGCTGAGCTTCGTCGTCGACACCGCCGACAAAGGCTGGTGGTTCACGCTCTTCGCCGCGATCTTGGGAGCGGTCATCCTGCTTTGGGGTTTGCGGCTCGTCCGCCGCGCTTAGATGACGGTCGACGAGAACCGGACAACCGAGCGGGACGGCGACGAGGGTCATGGCGATCTGGTCGGCCAACCTCATCCTGATGAGGACGGGCCGATCGCCGAAGCGCAGGTGCTTGCGGAAGAGATGAGTTCCGAGGAGCAACCCCTCGGAGCACCCGGTCCCCGGTTCAATCGTCGGTCCCCGTTCTACATCGGTATGACCGCGTCCGCCGGAGTGGCGGTGACCTACGGGGCCGTCGAGCTACTCGGGTCGCTGGAATCGGTGCTGGTGCTGATCGGTGTGGCGTTCTTCCTGGCGCTAGGGCTTGAACCCGCCGCCTCGTGGTTCGTCAACCGCAAACTCCCGCGCTGGGCGGCCACAACGCTCGTCTTCGTCATCTTCCTCGCGATGATGGGGGCCTTCGTCGCCGCTGCGATCCCCCCGCTGGTGCAGCAAGCGGAGCAACTCATCCACCAGGCGCCGCAATACCTCCAGCAGGCCCAGGATCACTCCTCGGCGATCGGCAAGCTCAACGATCGCTTTCATCTGCAGCAGCGCATCACCGACACGGTCAAGGGCTCGGGAGGATCGGTAGTCAGTGATGTGGTCGATGCGGGAAGCGCGGTATTCGGCGCAATAGCCGACTCGTTAGTCGTCATCGTCTTGACCGTGTACTTCCTGGTCGACATGCCCCGTATCCGAACCAATCTGTATCGGATGGTGCCCAACAGCCGTCGGCCGCGCGCCATCCTCATCGGGGATGAAGTGTTCGCCAAAGTCGGCGCCTACGTGCTGGGCAATGTGTTGATCTCGGTGATCGCCGGGGGCGCCACGTTCATCTGGCTGATGGCGTTCAACGTCCCGTACCCGTTGTTACTGGGCATTTTCGTTGCGATATTCGATCTCGTTCCCGTCGTCGGTTCGACCATCGCCGGTGTCGGCGTCGCCGCTGTCGCGCTGACGGTCTCGCTTCCGGTTTGCATCGCAACGGTCGCGTTCTTTGTCTTCTTCCGACTCTTCGAGGACTATCTGTTGGTGCCGAGAATCATCGGCCGGGTGGTGCAGGTGCCCGCCCTCGTCACCGTTGTCGCCGTGCTCATCGGCGGCGCAGTGCTCGGGATTGTCGGTGCGCTGGTGGCAATTCCGATTGCCGCCGCTCTGCTGTTGCTCACCCAGGAAGTTCTCTATCCCCGCCTGGACGAGGTTTGATCTAGCTGCTGCGGGTGGTGGCGTCCTGCAGCTTGGCCATCACCTGATCCAGGCTGAAGCTGGCGGATTTCTGTCGCTGCGGGAACTCGATCAGCGTCTGCAGCATCTCCGCGACGTACGCCTGCGCCGGGACGAACAGGAAGATGTGGTCCATCATCCAGTCGTAGTAGGTGTTCGACGTGACGTCGGCCCGCTCGTACGGATCGGTCTTCAGGTTGAACAGCTTGGGCACCCGCAGTTCGACGTAAGGCTCCGCCCAGATCTGCAGGGTTCCCACGCAGCGCTGCTCAAGGAAAACGAATTTCCAGTTGTCGAAGCGCAATCCGGTCAGGTCGCCGTCGTCGGAGACGTAGAAGAAGTGCTTGCGTGGGCTCTCGTCGGCCTGGCCCGTGATGTACTCCAACTGGTCGTGGCCGTCCAGGTGCACCTTGTACTTCGTGCCGTTCAGGTCGACGCCCGCGCGCAGCTGTTCGGCGATGTCGGGCACACCGGCGGCCGATAGCAGCGTGACGAACCAGTCGTTGTGGCTGACGATGCCGTTCAGCACCGAGCCGGCCTCGATGTGTCCGGGCCAGCGCACCAGCGCCGGAACGCGGTAGGCACCTTCCCAGTTCGAGTTCTTCTCGTTGCGGAACGGGGTCATGCCGGCGTCGGGCCAGCTGTTCATGTGTGGGCCGTTGTCGGTGGAGTACATGACGATCGTGTTCTCGGCGATGCCCAGCTCGTCGAGCAGATCCAGCATGCTGCCGATCGTTTCGTCGTGCTCGATCATCGTGTCGTGGTAGGTCGACTGCCAGCGCCCCGAACGGCCGACGCTCTCGGGCCGGGTGTGGGTGCGGAAATGCATGTGCGTGGTGTTGAACCACACGAAGAACGGGATCCCGGCCTCAACCTGGCGCTTGATGAAGTCCACTGCGGCGTCGCGGAATTCGTCGTCGCAGGTTTCCATCCGCTTCTTGGTGAGCGGACCGGTGTCTTCGATGCGCTGGGTGCCGTCACCGTTGGCCCAGGTGTGCAGGACACCGCGCGGGCCGAACTTCTTGCGGAACTCGGGATCCTTCGGATAGTCCGGTAGTTCGGGTTCCTCTTCGGCGTTGAGGTGATACAGGTTGCCGAAGAACTCGTCGAAGCCGTGCATGGTGGGCAGGTGCTCGTCGCGGTCGCCGAGGTGGTTCTTGCCAAACTGTCCGGTGGCGTAGCCGTGCGCTTTGAGCGCGGTCGCGATCGTCGGGTCCTCGGCTTGCAGGCCCAGCGGCGCCCCGGGCAGGCCCACTTTGGTGAGGCCGGTGCGGTACGGGTTCTGGCCGGTGATGAACGCCGCCCGCCCCGCGGTGCAACTCTGTTCCCCGTAATAGTCGGTGAACAGCGCCCCTTCGGCGGCGACGCGGTCGATGTTGGGGGTCCGGTATCCCATCAACCCGTTGCTGTAGCAACTGAGGTTGCTCTGCCCGATGTCGTCGCCCCAGAGGATCAGGATGTTCGGCTTGTCAGTCAATGGTCGACCCTTTCGCCGGCGAGGCCCCTATGCCTCGCGCCCGGCGCCAGCCTAGACCCCGTTTGCGACGATTTGGGGGGATGCAGCGCCGGGTGGCTGCTTGTGGATTCGGATTCGGGGTATTCCACCCAAGTACCGCACGACGACCAGAAAGGGTGCCACCATGTTGGCTTTCCTGCGCAGTCCGATTGGGCGTTGGGTCGCGGTGAGCGTATTCCTCCCGCTCATCGCATGGCTCCTGAGCCGTATTGGTGCCGCAGTGCAGCGACACAGCGGTCACCCCACTCGCATCTCGAAATTTCTCTTGGCCGCCTCGCGAATGGCCAACCGCCGCAAAGGCGTTGTCGAGGGGGATCCGGCACTGAACGGTCACGCCGCCCCGACGGAACTGACTCGGCCGACCGCCACTACAGGCTAGACGCGCGCCCCGCGAGTGTGCGTGTCTGTACGACGACACGCCGCCAGGGCCAGCATTTTGCGCACGCCCACGCCGTCTGGCCCCCGTGGTGCCATGACCGCGGTCATTGCTGCTACCGCCGCTACGTCAGGCGCCCGGCCGTCCAGTCGCACCTCCCCGGTGGCTCCGCACGCTGGCCGGGAGACGTGGCAAAGGCGGTGGCAGACGCGGTCGATGACGCAGCATCTCCATTCCGGATCCCGGTCGGCGGTCCGGCGAACAGCATCCTCGCGGCCAGGAAGGCCGCCCCGGAGGACAGGCCGTTCATCGCCGCGCAACTGGAGTGGTAGTTAGAAGTCGAAGATCGTGGTGCCGACATTGGGGCTGAAATTTGGTGGGATGCCGGGGCTACCGGTGTTGGGGCCGTTGGCGATATAGATCGGTCCATCCAGGAAGGGCGCGATCCCGGTGTTGAAGATGTCGGTGCTTGAGGCTTGTCCCGGTACGACAACCGGGCTTGCGGTTGCGGTCGTGGTGAACTGGTAGAGCAGGGTTTGTCCGTTGCCGGTGTAGACCGAAATCTGGGTTCCGGGCGCCAATTCTTGGCCGAAAGACACGGGCAGGCCGTCCGCGGTTATCGGGACGACGGCACTGTTGCCGATCAGGGATGACGGGACGGAGCCGAACAGGCCACCGGCGTCGATGGCCGCGGTCACACTCGTCAGCGGTCCGTTACCGATCTGGACGTCGAGTGTAGTGATCGGGGACCCGGAAACCGAGACGACGCCCGGCAGCGGGTTGGCGCCGAACTGCAGGTACCCGCCCGGGGCGTTGATGAGGACACCTTGACTGAGTTGGCCCGGCAACGCGGTGGTGACCGGGGTACCGGGGGCGGTCGCGCTGGGCCCTACACCCAAGATTCCTACTCCGCCGGGGCCGCCAAGGCTCAACAGGTTGGTGAAGGGGGGCAGGTCGGGATAGGCGATCGTTGCGGGAAGGCTGCTGATCTCGATGGGCGGTAACCCTCCCGGCAGCGGAATGCTGATGGGATTGATCAGGCTCACGCTTAAGTGTTCGAGGGTGAAGATGGGGACGCTGACTTGAGTGGGCGCCGTGACGATTCCATTGCCGAAATTAATCGTGGTGTTGAAGGTGAGGGCGAAGTCCGTCGCGCTCTGCACGGACGTGCCGTAAGTAATCATGTGGAATCCGGTGGGCAAGCCGAGGTGCTGTAGTCCGATGTCGGAGATGGGCAGGATGAGGCCCGCGGATGCGGTGTCGACCTCGACGGGCACGGTGGGTCCGCCGTTGACCGAGACGTTGACCTGTCCGGCGATGTTGTTCAGGTTCCCGACGATTGACGACGACGTCGTGAGTTTGACGGTTCCGCTCACCGGCGCACCGGTGCCTGCGGCGCCGTCGTTGCCGTATAGCCAGCCGCCCAGACCGCCCGCCCCGCCGGCCGCGTTGGGTCCGCCGGCTCCGCCGGTGCCGCCACTGCCGATTAGGCCCGCATTGCCGCCGGTTCCACCGATGACGCCGGCCCCCGTTTGGGAGAATCCGTTGCCGCCGTTGCCAAATAACAGTCCGCCTGGCCCGCCGTTGGGACTTGCCGCGGTGCCATTTGCCCCGTTGCCAATCAGCGCGCGGCCCAGCAGCGCCTCGGTGGGTGCATTGATCGCCCCCAGCAGGTCTTGCTGAAGGGTCTGCAGTGGTGCGGCGTTGACCGCCTCGGCGGCCGCATAGGCGCCGGCCCCGGCGGCCAGCGTTTGCACGAACCGTTGATGAAGCGCGCTGGCCTGCGCGCCAAGTGTCTGGTAGTCGCTGCCGAATCTGGTGAACAGGGCCGCCACTGCGGTCGATACCTCGTCCGCTCCGGCCGGCACCAGCGCGGTGGTGGAAGCGGCAGCAGCCTTGTACGCGGCATCTAACTCCGAACCGATGTTTCCGAGCTGCGTCGCTGCGGCCTCAACCCATTCTGGTTGTGCGCTCAGAAATGACACGTCCATTCCCCCCGGTCGCTCCAGTGCAGCGTCCGGCAGCCGTGATCGATTCCTCGTTCTGCGCGTTCATAACTCGGCGCTACGCCCTACAACCCACGTTCCGCGGGGCGAAGCATCGTGTCCAATACGCGTTGGTGACCGGTTGAGAACTGATACTTATCAACATTCCAGCGGTGGACCGGGGTCCTGCCCGTCAACTTGTTGACCGGCTTGAACACATATCGCTAATGTGTGCCGGCACCGCAAGCAAAGGAGCTCTCGGCATGAGTGAATACCCGTTGGCCGGCAAGGTCGCCTACGTGACCGGGGCCGCGCGCGGCCAGGGCAGGTCGCATTGCGTACGGCTGGCCCGTGCCGGCGCCGACGTTATCGCGCTGGACGCCTGCGCACCAGTGTCCGAGTTCAACGGCTATCCCCCATCGACGCCGGAAGACCTCGCCGAGACCGTCGGCCTGGTCGAAGGCGAGGGCCGCAAGATCCTGGCCGATCACGTCGACGTCCGGGACCTGGAAGGCCAACAACGCTTGGTGGCCAAGGCGATCGAGCAGTTCGGCCGGCTGGACATCGTGGTCGCCAACGCCGGTGTACTCAATTGGGGCCGGCTGTGGGAGATTTCGGCCCAGCAGTGGCAGGACGCGATCGATACCAACCTGACCGGGGTATGGAACACCATCAAATCCACGGTGCCCGCGATGATCGCAGCCGGCAACGGGGGGTCGATCATCAACATCAGCTCGGCGGCCGGAATCAAGGCTGTGCCGGGTTGTGGACATTACTGCGCGTCGAAGTTTGGCGTTGTGGGCCTGACGAATTCGCTTGCGGTCGAGTTGGGCGAGTTCGGGATTCGGGTGAACTCCGTGCATCCCTACGGAACCGATACGCCGATGGGCAACGACGTCGCGATGTACCAAATCTTCGCCGACCATCAGACGTACATCCACAGCTTCTCCCCCGGCGCGCTGCCGACCGATTCGCTGGCCGCTCCAGATTTGGTGTCTGACATCGTGCTATTTCTGGCCAGTGACGCGTCATCGCTTATTACTGCCGCTCAGATTCCTGCCGATAAGGGGTATTTGAAGATCTGACGTGAGTGCGCCCGACGGATGGATTTACCGCGGAAGTTCATCGACGCCAGCCAGCGCAGCCTCATTGCGACTGGAGTTTTGAGGCAACTTTTGCGGCGGCCCGACGTGGGCTTTCTTCTCCGTTGGCTGGTCCACCGCGCCTGTCTCGAATCTTTGGCTGTGAGATGACGCAGGCTGATCGGCTAGCGATACCAGACATCAGCGCACGGGAAATCATTGGCCCGCTCAGACTGCTTTCGTGACACCTACGTACGAAAGCACCACGTCGGATTCATCGGTCTCCCGAGTCAATGTCGCATAGGAGCGAATGAACGACTGTCCCACGCATCCGTCGATCTTGACGTGGAAGTTGCTGACCATGACCCAGGGATTGGCTCCCTTGAACTGTTTCTTGACTACCGGCACCACGATTACGAGACCGGGCTTTAGCCCTACCGTGATTACGCCGTTGACCGGGGCGGTGACTAACGGGATAAACCCACCGGACAACGGGAACCCGACGCCGGGACTGAGGCCCGCGCTACCCGCCATCGTGACGCCGTTGGACGTGCTCATATCGATCCCGCAGCCGATTTCGTAGCCCACCTCAAGGTTGCCGCGAGGCTGTTCGGGACCTTGCAAAGAGCCGATGAATATTCCGCTGGCGAGGTATTCGCGAGACGAGACCGCAGTAGTCAACGGCGCGACCGGAACTTGCGCTTCATCCCTCGCTCCGAGGCCCAGCCCCCAGCCGTCTGGCGTAGTGAGGGTTGCAGGCGGATTTGAGGGCACAAGTCCGTTCGGTTCCGCCGCACTAGCTCCGACGGGCTCAGAGGCGGGATCAGCAGCCGCCGAAGGCGCGGCGGGCACCGAAATACCGCAGCACACGGCAATGACCACAGCGCAACGAACGATCACCGCCAGCAGCCTCACCGCCACACCGTAAGTACTTTGATATTTAGGCTGGGAAGCCGCTCAGCGCCCAGCCGCAGTTGTACTGCGTTCGTGACCACTCTGAGATCCGGGTGCGGGATGGTTGCTAAGAATGCATGACCAGAAACCTTGCGCCCGCTTTATTTGCAACAAGGTCATTATTTAGCTGGTAGCTTTAAGTAGTCAGAACTCGACGCTACGGAGGGTGGAAATGAAGCGTCGCGTGTGCGCTAGTGGACTGCTGGCCGCAGCGATGAGCCTCGCGGCTCTCGCGGGCGGCACTGGTGTGGCGCAAGCGGATTCGGACCCTTTCGCGCCGTCTGGGCCGGGGATAATCGATCAAATATTGACGCAGACACCAGCCCTTTTTGTGGACCCAGCCGATGAAGGCGGCCCATCAACCAGCTGGGATGGCGTCGGAATGTATTGCGAAAATCAATTTGTCCGATGCCGGTAGGCCGAACGCCTATGCGCCGCTAGGAGGCCCGTGCCCAGGGGCCACTCGAAAGCGAAACTTCCGCCTAGGCTCTGCATCAACATTTGAGAAGCTCTGAACGTTAGTTTTGCAACTGCCGCGGTTCAGTGAAGCCCGTGGTTCGGACTTTAGGGCGCTCGACGTTAGCCGGGCTGGCCAGATTGGCCGGTGGTGCCGTTACCGGCGGGGCCGGTGCCGCCGTTACCGCCGGGGCCGCCGTGTCCGCCGGTGCTGATCAGCCCGGGGCCGCCGCCGTCACCACCGTCGCCGCCGTCTCCGCCGTGACCGGTCAGGGAGCTGCCGCCGGCCCCGCCGGTACCGCCGCCACCGCCAGTACCGATGCCGATCACCTGGCCGCCGGCGCCGCCCGCCCCGCCGGCGCCGCCGGTATCCCCGGTACCAGGTTCGCTGCCGGTCACGGTCCCGGAGTTGCCGCCGGTACCGCCGGCGCCGCCATGACCGCCGCTGCCGAACTCGATGACCCCGCCGGCGCCACCGGAACCACCGGCCCCACCGACGTCTCCCGTCGAGATGGTGCTGTCGGTGACGGCCCCGCCTGCCCCGCCAGCACCGCCGTTACCGCCGTTACCGCCGTTACCGACAGTCCCGCCTACGTTGCTGGCGGCGCCGGCCCCGCCGGCCCCGCCGTTGTCGCCGGTGGTGACGGTGCTGGATCCGCTCACGGCCCCGCCGGCCCCACCGGCACCGCCGTTACCGGCGTTACCGCCGTTACCGACAAGCTCGGCTATGGCGCCGATGCCGCCGGCCCCACCGGCCCCGCCGTTGTCACCGGTGGTGACGGTGCTGGATCCGCTCACGGCCCCGCCGGCTCCACCGGCACCGCCGGCACCGCCGTTACCGCCGTTAACGAAATACCCGGCAATGTAACCGGCCCCGCCGTCGCCGCCGGCCCCGCCGTCGTCGCCGATGGTGACGGTGCTGCCGGTGACGGCCCCGCCAGCCCCGCCGACCCCACCGGCCCCGCCGTTACCGCCATGGCCAGCCACGATGGCCCCGCCGGCCCCGCCGGCCCCGCCATTATCGCCGGAGTAGACGGTGCTGCCGGTGACGGCCCCGCCAGCACCACCGGCCCCGCCGGTGCCGCCGTTACCGCTTTGGCCAGCCACGATGGCCCCGCCGGCGCCGCCGGCCCCGCCATTATCGCCGGAGTGGACGGTGCTGTCGGTGACGGTCCCGCCGGTCCCGCCGGCCCCGCCATTACCGCCGTGGCCAGCGGAGGTGCCGCCGGTCCCGGTGCCGGCGCCGACGCCGCCGGCACCGCCGGCCCCGCCGTTGTCGCCGACGGTGACGGTGCTGGATGCGCTCACGGCCCCGCCTGCCCCGCCGTTACCGCCGGCACCACCGCTAGCGCCGTTACCGACCAACCCGGAAGAGCTGCCAGCGCCGCCGGCACCGCCGACACCACCCACGTCGCCCGTGCCGACGTCGGAGGCACCCGTGACGGCCCCGGCGTCGCCGCCGTTGCCGCCGGCACCACCGGCACCCCCGTTACCGACGTACCCGGCAAGGCTGCCAGCACCGCCGGCACCGCCGACACCACCCACGTCACCCGTGCCGACGTTGCCGCCGGTGACGGCCCCGACGTCGCCGCCGTTGCCGCCGGCACCACCGGCACCCCCGTTACCGACAAACCCCGGAAGGCTGCCGCCGCCGCCGGCGCCGCCCGCCCCGCCGGTGTCGCCGGATAAGACAGTGCTGTTGGTGACCACCCCCCCGGCACCGCCGTTACCGCCGGCACCGCCGTCACCGCCGTTGCCGAAGAACGGAGCGTAGCTGCCGGCTCCGCCGCTGCCGCCCGCCCCGCCGATATCGCCGGAGTAGACGGTGCTGCCGGTGACGGTCGCGGCGGCGCCACCGGCCCCGCCGGCCCCGCCGCCACCGCCGTTGCCGATCAGCCCGCCACCCACGCCGCCGGCCCCGCCGGCCCCGCCCGCCCCACCGATGTCGCCGGACGAGACAGTGCTGTTGCTGACGGCCCCGCCGCCTCCGCCGGCCCCGCCGTTACCACCGGCCCCGCCATCGCCGACAAGATACCCGCCATGACCGCCGGCCCCGCCCCTTCCGCCGCCCCCGCCGTTATCGCCGGCGACGGTCGCGCTGCTACCGCCCCCGCCGCTGCCGCCGGCCCCGCCATTGCCGAAGAAGCCCGCCGACCCGCCGACCCCACCGGCCCCACCGCTGGCGCCATCGGTGCCGGCACCCCCAATCCCACCCACGCCGCCGTTACCCAGCAGTAATCCACCGCCACCACCGCGACCCCCAGCCCCGCCGGTTGACCCCGCACCACCGGCACCTCCGTTGCCGATCAGCCCAGCAGTCCCGCCAACCCCGCCTTGACCTGCCACATCGGTTGCGCCGAACCCGCCATTGCCGACGAGAATCCCTCCGGCGCCGCCGTTGGCTTGCGCCAACGTCCCACCCGCAATCCCGTTGGCGCCGTTACCGATCAGCGGGCGGCCCAGCAGCGCGTCGGTAGGCGCATTCACGATGTTGAGCAGGGTTTGCAAGGGAGAGGCGTTGGCTGCCTCCGCCCCCGCATAAGCAGCGGACGCCGCCGTAAGCGAGGTCGCGAACTGCTGATGCAACACCGCCATCTGCGCGCTCAGCGACTGGAACTGTTGACCGTGAGACGAAAACAGCACCGCTATGGCCTGCGACACTTCATCGCCCGCAGCGGCGGCCACCGCCGTAGTAGGAACCGCCGCCGTAGACGCCTCAGCGAGGCGCGAACCGATATCCGCCACATCCGCTGCGGCGGCCAGCACAGTCTCTGGTGTTGCAATCAGATAGGACACCGTTGTCCCTCCATCGAGTCCCGGTCATCGGAATATGGAGCTGGAGCTGGAGCTGGAGCTGAGTATCTCGTCTTGCATCCAAAATGTGGAGAGTTCCGCAAAAATCTCGGATTATCGAGACTTTGGAGGTGGCGGCCCCTCGTCGGACATGCACCGAAGCGCGTCGCGTTTGGCATCAACATTTGAGAATCCGAGAACGTTAGTTTTGAGATTGTGTTTGAGCGTGGCTGACGCTGCCCGAATCGGGACCGGCGGTTGGCGATGACGAGATCCACGAAGCGGCAGGCAGCGAGGGCCGGGTGAGCTATCTGAAGTGTCACTTTCGTGAGCGCCGCTGGCCCCAGAAAGTCCACACCGGCCGAGGCCCGCTGGTCACAGCGGATTGATCACGCCGGCTGATCCTGCTGTTCCGTTAGACCCGCCGGGCCCACCAGTACCGAGGCTGCCGCCTTGGCCGACGGTGGCATTGGCGAGGACATGTGCGTTGGCGTTACCGCCATCGCCGCCGTTGCCGCCGTGGCCTCCGCTTCCCGACGCGTTGCCGCCGTTGCCGCCTTTGCTCCCGACGGCGTGGCCGTTTCCGTAGTTGTACCCGTCCCCGCTGTCACCCCCGTCACCCCCCGCGGTGGTGCCGGCGCCGCCATTGCCCCCGCCGCCGGCGTCTGCGTAGCCCACGGACGCGGTGTTAAGCAGTCTGGCGTCGCCACCTTTGCCACCGTGGCCGCCCGCGCCGGCGCTGCCGACGCCTCCTGCCCCACCACCACCGGCTTGAATGTTTGCGGTGCCTGCCTCGCTCACCGCTGCGCCGCCGTCACCGCCGACACCGCCGGTGACACCATCGCCGCCTTTCCCTCCGCCGCCGCCGCTGGCGTAGCTGTCGCTGGTTTGGCCCTCACCGCCCGTGCCGCCGTGACCGCCCGCGCCGACGGTACCGGCGCCTCCTGCCCCGCCCGAGCCGCCATTGGCAGATCCGGTGTTTCCTTCTGCTAGGCCGCCGTCGCCGCCGGCACCGCCGGTGGCGCCGCTGCCCCCTGCCCCGCCGCCTCCCCCGGTGGCGATATTGGTGGCCGCCGCTCCCTCGGTCGCGGCCCGACCGCCGTCCCCGCCTGCACCGCCGGCGCCGCTGCCTCCTGCCCCACCTTTGCCGCCGTCCCCGCCGGTGACGGTTCCGGTTCCAGTGGTCGTTGCCGTGCCGCCGTTGCCGCCGTTGCCGCCTGTGGTGGTGCCGCTGCCGCCTGCCCCACCCATAAGGCCCTGCACGTCGACAGAACTCTGAGTCTGGGACTGGACATCGGCCTCGCCGCTGTTACCGCCATTGCCGCCCGCGCCGGCGAAGCCGTTGCCTCCGCCCCCACCCTGTCCAGCATTGACCAGTCCAGTTCCCCAGTTAGTCGCATCGCCCCCGTAGCCGCCATTGCCGCCATTGCCGCCACCGTTGCCGTACCCCCCGGCCCCGCCGGTCGCAGTAGCCGTGGAGCTGGCGTTCTCGAGAAAGGCGCTGCCGCCGTTGCCGCCGTTGCCGCCGTTGCCGCCGTTGCTGTAGCCGCCGGTCCCGCCTTTACCGCCGCTGAGATTGACGCCGGTTTGGTTGCTGTAGCCACTGCCGCCGTTACCGCCGTTGCCGCCGTTGCCGGCTGACCCGCCGTCGCCGCCGTTGCCGCCGTCGCCGCCGTTGCCGTTGGTGTAGCCGCCGTTGTAGGTACCCGGGTCATAACCGTTGCCGCCGTTGCCGCCGTTGCCGCCGGCCGGAATGGTGCCAGCCGACCCGTGGGCGCCGCTGTGCCCGAGAAGACCCGCTGCACCTCCTGCGCCACCGGCGCCCACGCTGCCGGGCTGGCCGCCGTGACCGCCGCCACCGCCGTTGGGAATGAGCACGTAACCGTCCGCGCCGTTACCGCCGTTACCGCCGATGCCGGCAGCCCCGCCCTGGCCACCTGTCCCACCATTGCCGAACAACATCCCGCCGCGTCCGCCGACCCCGCCGACCCCGCCGTTGCCGCCCTGGCCGCCGGGACCACCGACGCCTGAATTCACGGTGAAGTTGCCCTGCGCGCCGGCTGAGCCCGCCGTACCCGCGCCGCCTGTACCGCCGACGCCCCCATTGCCGAACAGAAACGCGTCCCCGCCGCGACCACCGGGCTGCCCCGGCGCACCCGACCCGCCGGTGCCGCCATTACCGAACAGCCACCCACCGGCCCCGCCGGCCTGCCCCGTCCCGGCCGCCCCATTCGCGCCATTACCGAACAGTGGACGCCCCGTCAGATCCAGCACCGGCGAAAATGGGCTGGCCGCGACAGCCTGCGCCGCCGCCCCCAGCGTCGAGGCGTTAGCCGCCTCAGCGGCCGCGTACACACCACCGGCGCCGGTCAACCCCTGCACAAACTGGTTGTGAAACGCCGCCGCCTGCGCACCCAACGCCTGAAACCGCTGACCATGAGAGGAAAACAGCGCCGCGATGGCCGCCGACACCTCATCCTCGGCGGCAGCCACCAACTCAGTAGTGGAAACAGCCGCTGCGGTATGTGCCTGAGTTAGCGCCGCACCGATACCCGTCAAATCCGACGCCGCCGAACCCAACGCACCCGGCGCAGCATCCAGATACGACATGTCGTCCCGGCCCTCCTGCCCCCGGAGAATTTACCCAGCAGCAGACTAGGCGCGCCCAACGTCGTTCGCGCATAAAACGCACAGGCTGCACCTGAAAAATCGCCACCCGTGTAGAGCTCTCGCGATTGGCGCGACATTTGAGAATCCACGAACTTTAGTTCTGTGGCTGCTTGATTATTCGCCCGTGTCCAAATATTTAATACTGGGCTGCCAGACACCTGCCCGCTACTCGGCTTGCGTTCGACGTGGAAAAACTGATCGGGTCCGGCCAGCCCACGTCCAGCGATGGGAGACCGCTATGGCGCGGCAGTACGGTTATGAGATGGCCGTCAGGGGCGCCATCATGGCGGGTATCGCCAAGCAGCTCGGTCACCCGAGTGGTGTCCGCGGGCGGGTAGTCGGTGTGGTGCTCAATCGGGGCAATCGGCTCTTCGTGCGTGCTGCCGTGCAAGCGTTGCAACCGGATGCGACGGCGGTGATTGCCGATGTCGGGTTCGGCGGCGGCGTCGGGCTGAAATTCCTTCTCGACAGCGTCGGTCGGTCGGGCCGGGTTCACGGTGTCGAAATATCAGACACGATGCTCAGCCAGGCAACACGTCAATACCGCCGCGACATCGCGGCCGGGCGGCTGGCACTGCACACCGGGTCGTTGACGCAGCTCCCCTTCGCCGATGGCGTGCTGAACGGCGTCCTCACCGTCAATACGATCTACTTCGTCGCTGAGCTGGATCGTGCGTTCACCGAGCTCGCTCGGGTGGTGGGAAGCTCGGGTCGGATCGTCGTGGGAGTGGCCGACCCGAAAGCGATGGCTAGGATGCCGTTCACCGGGCACGGTTTTCACCTCCGTCCGGTGCCTGAGGTGATCGAAACGCTGCGCGGCGCGGGTCTCGCGGTCGAGCATCGTCGAGCCGGTCAGGGTGTCGATGCACCCCACCTGTTGATTGCCACCCCGACCCCGCCACCCCTTTAGCGTCGAAGTGCTTGCGCACGTACATGTTTAGTGTGAGGTCGTGCGCGTTATCGCAGCAACCTCCAAAATTCGATCACGGTACGGGCGATGAGATCGACGTCGAGCAGGAGTGGGCCGACGTGTCCAGCGCCGGCGAGGGTGACTACTCGGGCGTTGGGCATGGTGGCGGCGGCGGCTTGCGCGTCGGCGGGGCTCCATTGCTGGTCCTCGAGATCCCCGGTGAGAAACAGGGTGGGAGCGGCGATCGCGGGAAGTGTGTCCGTCAGCGGCCGCCAACGGTGCATGAACCGGATGGTACGCCGGATAGAGCCCCGGTCAGCCTCGGTGAAGCCGCGGATGATGTCCGCGGCTCGATCGGGGTGCGCCGTCATTGCGTCGGACCCGAGCAACGCATCGAAGAGCACCTTGGTGATCAGCCGGTTCGGGCCGGTGAGGCGGTAGAGCACCGCGAGCGGATAGGTCTGAGTCCAGCGTTGCCAAGCCCCGACCGGCACCAGCGGTGCAGCGATGGTCACCAAACTGCGCACGCGGTGCGGCTGATCGGCGGCCAGGGTGATGCCGACGTGCCCACCCCACGCGTTGCCCACCCAGTCGACCGGCTCGCTGATGCCGAGATGATCGAGGAGTTCAGCGGCGGCGTTGGCGCAGTCCTCGAGGGTGTAGTCACGTTGGATGGGATCGCTCCGCCCGTAACCGGGACCATCGATGGTCACCACTCGTCGGTGCGCGCCAAGGAAATCCACCAATGGGCCCCAACTCCGGGAATCGACCCACAGGCTGTGCCAGAGGATTACCGGGGGTCCTGAGCCGGCCTGCCCGACGTTGAGCCGCCCCAGCGACGTGGGCAGCAGGCTGGAGTCGGAAGTGTGTGCAACCATGACGCCCTCCGCAGGTTACTTCGGAAACCGAAACTTCGGTGTCCGTAGTATTCTGCATTGACATGGCCACGTCAAGGGATCTACCAACCGATCGGCTGGCCATCGGTCAGCTGCTCATCCGGCTGCTGCGCGAATTCCGACGCGAACTGTCCGCGCCCGCCGCCGCGGCAGGGTACGGCGATATTCGCGATCCGCACCTGCAGATCTTCGGCGCGATCGGCATCGGCGGGGTGCGGCTCACCGAGGTCGCCGCTCGCGCGCAATTGAGCCTGGCCGCCGCGTCAGAGCTCGTCAACGACCTCCAAGGGCTCGGCTATCTGGAGCGTCAACCAGACCTCCGCGACGGACGCGCCAAGCTCATCTGCCTGACCGACCGGGGACGCGCGGTGATGGCCCATGCGGGCGACCGCGTGGCCACCATCGAAGAGCAGTGGTCGACGGTCGTTGGCGTGCGGTCCTTTGATCAGATGTGCGCGACGATGCAGCGCCTGCTCGACCAGTTGGATGCCGACGAGGCGCACCGATAATCCACGCTGCCGACACGACGCCGCCGAGTAAACACGCCCGGCCTGGGCTGCCGCCATGCCCGCACAAGCTCATGGCGATGGCCCGGTAGCCGTTGTGCGCGAAAAAATCTAGGAAGTGCTCATCCCAGCACCATGCGGCGTGTGTGGGCTGAGTTAGCCGGTCTCGCCAGGCTGGCCGTCGGTGCCGTCGCCGGCAGGGCCGGTGCCGCCGTGACCGGCGGGTCCGCCGTTACCGCCAATGCCGATCAGCCCGGGACCGCCGCCGGCACCGCCGTTTCCGCCGTCTCCGCCGTGACCGGTCGCGGAGCTGCCGCCGGCCCCGCCGATGCCGCCGCCGCCGCCCTCACCGATGCCGATCACCCGGCCGCCGGCACCGGCCGCCCCGCCGACCCCGCCGGTGTCCCCGGTGCCGGGTTCGCTGCCGGAGACGGTCCCGGAAATGCCTCCGCTACCGCCGGCGCCGCCATGACCACCGATGCCAAACTCGATGGTCCCGCCGACGCCACCCGAACCTCCGGCACCACCAACGTCGCCCGTGGAGATGGTGCTGTCGGTGACAGCCCCGCCTGCCCCACCGGTCCCGCCAGCCCCGCCGACCCCGCCGTTGCCGACCTCGATTCCGGCGCCGCCGGCTCCGCCGATCCCGCCGGCCCCGCCGTTGTCGCCCAAGGAGATGGTGCTGTCCGTGACTGCCCCGCCTGCCCCCCCGGCGCCGCCGCGGCCACCGGCGCCGCCGTTACCGGAATCGCCGGAGGACCTGCCGAGGCCGCCACCCCCGCCGGCCCCACCGTCATCGCCGGTGGTCACGGTGCTGGATCCGCTCACAGCTCCGCCGGCACCGCCGGCTCCGCCAGCACCGCCGTTTCCACCGTTACCGGCGAACCCGGCTGTATCGCCGGCACCGCCGGTCCCGCCGGCCCCGCCGTTGTCGCCAGCGGTCACAGCGCTGGTTCCACTCACAGCCCCGCCCGCCCCGCCGGCCCCACCGGCGCCGCCGTTACCGCCATTGCCGAAATACCCGGCTATGTTGCCACGCCCGCCGGCCCCACCGGCCCCACCGTCGTCACCGGTGGTCACGGTGCTGGATCCGCTCACGGCCCCGCCTGCCCCGCCGGCCCCACCGGCGCCGCCGTTGGCACCGCTACCCAAATCACCGCCGATGTTGCCGCGGCCGCCCGCACCGCCGGCCCCCCCGTTGTCACCGGAGGTGACCACGCTGCCGGTGACTGCCCCGGCAGATCCGCCGGCGCCGCCGGCACCGCCGTCGCCACTGTGGCCAGCCACGACGTCCCCGCCGGCACCACCCGCCCCGCCGTTGTCGCCCGAGTGGACGGTGCTGCCGGTGACGGTCCCGGCGCCACCACCGGCCCCACCCTGACCGCCGTGGCCTCCGCTCGTCACGAGGGGAATGCCGGTGCCGCCGGTGCCGTTCCCGCCGGCACCTCCGACGCCGCCGACGTCGCCGACGTCGACGGTGCCGGATGCGCTCACGTCCCCGCCTGCCCCGCCGTTACCGCCGGCACCACCGGCTCCGCCGCTACCGACATATCCGATAAGGCCGCCCGCCCCGCCAGCCCCGCCGGCACCGCCCGCATCGCCCGTGGTGACGGAGGAGCCGCCGGTAACCGCCCCGCCGCCGCCGCCATTACCGCCAGCGCCGCCCGCGCCGCCGTTGCCGACAAAACCGGGAAGGCTGCCGGCACCGCCAGCCCCACCCACGCCGCCCACATCGCCCGTGGTGACGGAGGAGCCACCGGTAACGGCGCCGGCGCCACCGCCATTACCGCCAGCAGCGCCGAGCCCTCCGTTGTTGACGAACCCGCCAAGGTCGCCTCCACCGCCGGCGCCGCCCGCCCCGCCGTTGTCGCCGGCGTAGACGGTGCTGTTGGTGACCATGCCGCCGGCGCCGCCGTTACCGCCGTGACCGCCATTCCCGCCGGTCCCGAATATTGCGGCGACGTTGCCGCCTCCGCCGCTGCCACCGGCTCCGCCGTTGTCGCCGGAATAGACGGTGCTGTCGGTGACGGTCCCAGCGGCGCCACCGACCCCGCCGGCACCGCCGTTGCCACCGTTCCCGCCGAGGGCGAAGCCGCCGAAACCACCGGTGCCGCCCGCCCCGCCGATGTCGCCGGATATGACGGTGGCGCCGGTCACGGCCCCGGCAACGCCGCCGGGGCCGCCGGCACCGCCGGCACCGGCGCTGCCGCTCAGCCCGCCACCCCCGCCGCCGGCCCCACCGTTCCCGCCAGCCCCGCCGATATCGCCGGACAAGACTGTGCCGCCGCTGACCGCTCCGCCGTCACCGCCCGCTCCGCCGCTGCCGCCGCGCCCGCCGTCCCCGACGAGGTACCCGCCGTGACCGCCGACCCCGCCGCCTGCGCCCGCCGCACCGTTACCGCCCGCGACGGTCGCGCTAGCGCCTGCCCCGCCGCTGCCGCCGCCGCCTCCGTTGCCGAAAAAGCCCGCATCCCCGCCGGCGCCGCCAACCCCACCGGTGCTGGTGGTGCCGGCACCACCAGCACCGCCCACGGCGCCGTTGCCCATCAACAACCCCCCGGCACCGCCACGGCCACCGGCACCGCCGTTGGCCCCCGCACCGCCCGCACCACCGTTGCCGATCAGCCCGCCACCCCCGCCGGCCCCGCCCTGCCCGGCCGCATCGGTCGCGCCCGCCCCACCGTTACCGGAGAGGATTCCGCCCGCACCGCCATTGGCTTGCGCCAACGTGCCTCCCGCAATTCCGTTGGCGCCGTTGCCGATCAGCGGGCGTCCGAGCAGCGCCTCGGTTGGGGCATTCACCGCATTGAGCAGAGTGTGGTCGAGTGTCTGCAATGGCGACGCGTTAGCGGCCTCGACCCCCTCATAACCGCGCGCGGCCGCGGTCAGCGATGCGGTGAATTGCTGATGCCACACCGCCATTTGCGCGCTCAGCGACTGGAACTGCTGACCATGGGAGGAGAACAGCGACGCGATTGCCGCCGACACCTCATCACCGGCGGCAGCCAGCAATCCGGTGGTCGATGCGGCCGCGACGGTGTGTGCTTGCGTGAGCGCCGCACCGATACCCGTCAAATCCGAAGCCGCCGAACCCAACACGTCCGGCACCGCCATCACAAACGACATGCGCTATCCCTCCTAGCCCCGGAGAGGTTGTTCAGCGTGAGGCTAGCCCCGCCCAACCCGCCTTGTACATAACCCGGCGGACCATGCACATACGGCGATCGCCGCCGAGACTGCGCCGCCTCCAAGCAAACGGGAGGAATTAGACGCCGCCGTAATTTTCGATAATCCGAAAAAGTCAAGGGAATCCCCACTATTTCGGCCCGAAAAAGCGTTAGCGTTGCAGTCTTCTATTTCCGATGGTCGACGGCGCGGATGGAGGACAACGATGTCCTACGTGATGGCAAAACCGGCGATTGTGCAGGCGGCGGCTGCGGATCTCGCGGGAATCGGCTCGTTGCTCACCGAGGCCAGTGGGGCGGCCGCGGCCTCGACGACCAGAGTGATCGCAGCCGCTGGCGATGAGGTGTCGGCGGCCATCGCGTCACTGTTTTCCAGCCACGGCAACGCATTTCAGGCGTTGAGCGCCCAAGCGGCGGAATTTCATTCGCAGTTTGTGCACGCCCTCGATGCGGGCGCGGGGGCCTACGCCAGCACCGAGGCCACCAGTGCGGGGGCTTTGCAGACCATGGCGCAGGGTCTACCCGTTCCGAATGTGGCCGTCTCGGTCGGCGGATTCACGTTGCTGCGGTTAGGCAGCGCAACCGCCAGCTCGGCACCTGGTACGTGGGGCGTCGCGATCGCCGCCGGCGCCAACAGCGCCGCGACAGTCACCGGCGACGCCGACGCAATCGCCTTCGGCACCAACAGCCTCGCCGAGGCCAGCACATACAACCTCGCCACCGCCGTCGGCACCAACAGCATGGCCTTCGCCGACCAGGGGTTCCTCAATCAGGCCAGCGCCCTCGGCACCAACAGCGCCGCGTATGCGCAGACCGGTAACCTTCAAACCGCCAACGCCCTCGGCGACCACACCACCGCCCAGGCTGTCTACGGCACCAACGACATCGCCCAGGCCATGGGCACTGGCAGCACCGCCGTTGCCGGCGGTTCCAGCGCCACTGGTCCCGGCTTCTTCGATAACGCTGTTGCCGGCGGTCCTGGGAGCACCGCGGTGGCCGGCGCCAGCCCCACCATTTCTGGCAGCATCGACAGCGCCGTCGCCATCGGCACCATGCTCAACGCGACAATCACCGGCGTGTCCAGAGGAGTCAACATCGTGACGCCCTTCCTTAACTTCTATTGGCTCCTCAGCGGTGTCGGGGTGTGAGAAGCCATACGAAAGTGCGGCAGCCTCATCTACATCCGATGTGCTGTGGACAAATGCGCTGCCCGACGATCGGTGGACAACATCGTCGAAACCGCTGAAGCGGTGACCATTGCGGAAGCTACGGTGTGCACCGTGGACCTTTACGCAGTTGGACTCTCGAGTTGCGTGCGGCGCGGACAATGAAGCACATCGGAATTGTGCTCTTCGCCGACGTAGAGGAACTGGATGCAATCGGCCCGTGGGAAGTGCTGTCCAGCTGGACGCGCTTTTTTCCACAAGACGGCTATGCCGTCTTGTGCTTATCGCGCTCTGGCGGACTGGTGCAGTGCGCCAAGGGATTGGCTGTGCAGGCCCAACATTCCTTCGACGACGCTCCACCGCTTGACGTGCTGATATATCCCGGTGGTCAAGGCACACGCGCGCAGCTCCACGATGATGGCCAGTTGAACTGGGTTCGTCGCCAGCGCACCACCGTCCCACTGATGACCAGCGTCTGCACTGGTTCCCTCGTCTATGCAGCCGCGGGGCTGCTCTCGCACCGTCCGGCCACCACGCATTGGGCCTCACTGGACCTGCTCGCCGAACTTGATCCCACTATTGATGTGCGCGGCGACGAGCGGTTCGTCGATGACGGCGACATGATCACCGCTTCAGGGGTGTCGGCCGGCATTGACATGGCATTGCACCTCATCGTCCGACTCGTCGGCATCGAGCGGGCGCGTCAGGTGAGGCAGTACATCCAATACGACCCGGCCCCACCCGTATAGACCACAGCGGCATCGGTCTACAGCGAGGCAACAACTCATCGCGCTCCTTAGATTCGCGACGGTTCAGTCACTCCTGCCGCAACGCCCGGTCCGCCCAAGCGCGGCCCTGTGAGACTGCACTGTCGCGCCCGCAGACCTAGAACAGCGCCGGCTCGGCCAGCACAGCGCCGGGTGGCACGTCGCCGACGCGGGTCGCCACAAAGGGCACTGTGTAGACGTTGCCTTGGTCGCCGCAGCCATTGGTGATAACCGTGTCGGTCAGAACACCACGGAGTGTGCCGTCGGGCTGCGGCTGAAATGACCAGCTGTGGGTGGACCGCTCGCCGGTCGGATTTTGGTTGCCGCAGGGGGCGGCGGCTTGCAGAGTCGGCGTGTCCTGCCATCGGCCATTGCTGAAGTCCAGAACGGTGGAGGCACCCTCCGGTATCTGCGGGTTCGTGTCCACCAGTTTTGCCCCGGTCGCAACGCATCGCGTCGTGGTGCATGACGAGCGAAACGCCCAATAATGCGTTGCAAGAGGCAAATCCACGCGAATTCGTTGTCCGTTGATCGAGGCGCCTGCCGAGTCGAAGTCGAGGCGGTAGGCGCCGTCCAGGGCGGGACTGCCGGGCGGCGGTGGCGGGGTACTCGTGGGCGCCGAGTCGCTCACCTCTGCCGGATCTGCCACAACCACCCCCGCCGGCACATCACCGGTGCGAGTGGCCACCACCGGAGTCTGAACCACCCGTCCGCCGATGCCGCACTCATTGGTCAGCGTTGTCACGGCCACGATGCCGTGCAGCGAGCCGTCGACCTGCGGATCCAACGACCAGGTAACCACTTGCGACTCTGCGGCGGCGATGATCTTTCCGTCCACGCTCAGACACTCGGGTTCGTCCTGTTGGACGCGTTCGGGTGTCGACCGCCAGTGACCGTCCGCGAAGTGAGCCGCCATTTTGGCATCGGGCGTGCGCGTGACTTTCGGGTCCTTGCTGTCGAGCCCGGTGCCGGTGGCTGTGCATCCCCCGTTGGGTGCGCAGCGCGAACGAAAAGCCCACCAGGTGGTGTTGTCCGTGTTGGGATGCGACTGGGTCCACGGTGCGCCATTGGTTGTCTGTTTGGCGTTGTCGTAGACGACTCGGTATGTGCCGTCAAGTACGGCCGCGGGTGCTTCTTTCTGCCGGCTGATGTATGCGACGACGCCCACGGCGGCAAGCGCGATGACCGTTGTCGCCACCGCGAGCAGGATGCGGGAGCGCCTGCGCCGTTGTTCCGGTCCCGCGGGCGGTGCGGCAGGGGGGACGGCGATCTGCGTCTCCGAGCCCACAGTGGGAGCGGAGGCCGTTGATGGGTCAGCCTCGGCACGGTCGTCGCTGTCGGAATCCATTGCGGCCTGCGTGCTCAGGGCTTTCGCGAAGTCGCGGCATCGGACGAACCGGTCGGCGGGCTCCTTCGCCATTGCCGTGGACAACACGTCATCAAGCCGCGCCAACTCGGGGCGCCGCTCGCTGAGCTTCGGCGGCGTCCCGATGAGGTGTTGATTGAGGATGGCCAGGGGGTTGGAATACGGATACGGTGCGCTGCCGCTGAGGAGATAAAAGGCCGTGGCGGCCAACGCATATTGGTCTGCGCGCCCGTCGAGGTCGCCACCCATCAACTGCTCGGGCGCGGCGTACTTCACTGTTCCCACTGCAATGTTGGTGGCCGTGAGTCCGTCGTGGTCGTCGTATTGGCGTGCTATTCCGAAGTCGGCCAGCAGGATTCGTCGGTGGTCGTCTTCCGGTTCCGTGAGCAAGATGTTGGCCGGTTTGACATCACGATGCAACAGGCCGCGTTGGTGGGCGTAATCGAGCGCCTCCGCGATGGCGGTGACGATCGTGCAGACCTCTGCCGGCGGCATTCCGTCTGGGTATTGGGTTCGCACTACCTGGGCGGCGTCGGACCCGTCGACGTAGTCCATGGAGATCCACAGTTGGCTGTCGAACTCGCCCCGGTCGTGCACGCCGACGATGTGCGGATGGTAAAGCTTGGCGGCCAGGTCGGCCTCGCGGTTGAACCGGCCCCGGAATTCATCATCCACCGAAACGCGCTCGGGCAGAATCTTGAGCGCATCTGGACGAGGCAGCCTCGGGTGTGTGGCCAGGTAGACCTCGCCCATCGCCCCAGAACCGAGCAACCGCAGGATGGTGTACCCAGCGAAAACCGTGCCGGTCTCCAACCGCATGCGCGGATAGTACCGCCGTCGCTGGCGGTGGGGCCCGGGTTTCGAGGCGAGCCGAGTATGACGACGTCAAACCGACGATATCGAACTCCCAGGGCGCCCTTTCTGAGCAATATTTCCGCCAAACGATCAGGTCAAAATTGGACGGGCCCGCGATCCGGGTGGCCGACCCGAACAAACCATTCCAATACCCGCGTACAGCGAGCCATTCCCGCTCGTCGGCTCACTGTTCCAAGACACCGCCACCAGCGCACAGCGCTAGTTGCTCGCAAGTATGGGACCCAGGTCCGCACGGCAGGCTAGATTTTGCCTGGAGATGGGGAGTTGCAGGAGTGCTCGCCACATGAAGACCGTCGGTCGCGATAATTCGCCCATGGAGTTCTTCCGGCGCCCATTGAAGTCGGGAACGCGTTATGGACAATGACCCGCTGCTGCTCGGCCAGCGTCTAGTTGCGATCCTCGAGACCGGTCGACGTACGGCGACATACAAGCTGGCGACCTTGATGGCTTTGATCGAGTACTGCATTGAAAACCTGCCCGAACAACCTGACGACAAGCTGCGAGTACCACTTCCGGCCCTCGCTCATCGCGTGCTGGAGATTTATTGGCAACAGGTTCGCCCGTTCGAAGGCAACGAACTGCATCAGTCAACCGGGTCGCGCGCACGAATCTTGAGTGCCACAAAGAAGCTCGGCGTGGCCTCAGGCCGAACAACTGGTTCGGTCGACATCGCGCGGTTGCGTGCGCCTGCAGCTTACGATCGATCCATTGACGAAGTGGTGTTGTGTCTTGCTCAGCAACCTCTGCACCGGCTGCAGAAAATTCCGGGCTCGTCAACGAGCGACCAATTCCTCTACGACGACTCATTCCTACACGACCGCGTGTCACGGTCGGCGCTGCGCGCGAATGGCGACGCGATCGAACTCAAACCTGCCGTCGCACAAGGTCTCGCTCGACTGGCGGGGCTTCTGAGGCCGGCGTTGGAAATCATGTGGGTCGATGATGTGCGTCGCATGAACAAGTTCCTCGGCGTCGGCGTTCCCGACGTTGCGGGACATCTGTTCGGGCGGGAACGGGCCGCATTGGCCACCGTGCGCCAGCCCTTTAAGGACGCGTTTGGCCCGCACTGCTTTTACTGTGGGGCTCACCTACCGTCGAACAACCCGATCGATCATGTGCTGCCCTGGTCGCTTGTAGGTATCGATGGGCTATCGAATCTGGTGCTCGCATGTGCCCGCTGTAACGGCGACAAGAGCGGAGCCTTACCGACGATCGGGATCGTAGGACGGGTCCTGGCACGTGAGCGCGACATTCTCGAGGAGATCGCCTCCGCCTTACAGTGGCCGACCCAACACGAACGCGTCGTGGCCGCCGCCCGGGGAATCTATCGCGGGCAACCGGCTGGCGTGCCGACTTGGTCGGGGTACAAGCAGACCGAGCGGCTGGACATCGGCTTTCTCCCGCAGTGGTTTTAGAGGATTCACGATTGCCCGCCGCAGCTCGGCACTGCTCGATTCCGTCCAAGGGGTGAATGGCGTCCAAGGATATGAATTTCACAGCAATCTTCTGAAAACCGGTCTCTGTTATTTTGGCTGTTCCTACGCTGCGTGCCGCATAACCCGGATCACACAAGGGATAAACATGTTCCATTCACTCGTCGGAGCGGCGGTCGCAGCAGCAGCAATAGTCGCGTTTCCAGCTATCGGACTAATAGCGGACCACAGCGCAGCACAGAAGTGGGTCGGCTGCTCACCAGGCTCGTATAAGAACAGTTCCGGAACTTGCGTCGAAGATCCCGATGGCAATGGGAACGGAACAGCCATCTGCCGGGACGGCGCGGAAAGCCACAGCAAAAGCCGGTCCGGCACATGCGCGGGCCACGGTGGCGTTGACCATTGGACCGGGTGGCACCCTGACTACTCCGACGATCCCGATCCGGTGTCGGCGTAAGCACACAAGCGACGCGGGCCGGAGACGAGATCGTTGTGGGACAGTCAGCGTCGTCGTGCCGGTCCGGGAGCTCTTTCCCCTCTCTGACCAGCTGGTCGGCGGGGTGTCAGTGCAGCTCTGTTTTGTGAATATCTGAGCGGGCACACTCCATACGAACCGCGCAAGCCCCAGGAGGCCCCAGCAGATGAGCACCGTCCCGTCGATCACACTCAACGACGGCAACACCATCCCTCAGCACGGGTTTGGCGTGTTCCAGATCCCACCCGACGAAACAGCCGCCGCGGTGCGCAAGGCGCTGGACATCGGTTACCGCCACATCGACACCGCCGAGATGTACGGCAACGAGGCGGGCGTCGGCCGCCGGCATCGCGAAATCCGGCGTAAACCGGGCCGAGGTCTTCATCACCAGCAAGCTCAACAACGGCTACCACCGGCCCGACGACGCGCGCCGGGCGTTCGACGCGACGCTCAAAGCGCTGCGGTCCGACTACGTCGACCTCTTCCTGATCCACTGGCCGCTGCCCACCCTCTACGACGGCGACTTCGTCTCGACCTGGAAGGCGTTGGAGGAGTTCGCCAAGGACGGGCGGGCACGCAGCATCGGCGTGTCGAACTTCCAGCCCGCCCACCTGGACCGGCTGCGCCAGAGAGTCGGACACGATGCCCGCGGTCAACCAGATCGAGGTGCACCCCTACTTCGGCAACGACGACGTCCGCGCCTACGGCATCGAGCACGGGATCGCGACCGAAGCCTGGTCGCCGATCGCGCAGGGCAAGGTGCTCGGCGACCCGGTGATCACCCGTATCGCCGACGCGCACGACAAGTCGCCGGCGCAGGTGGTTCTGCGCTGGCACATCCAGCGCGGCGACATCGTGTTCCCCAAGTCGGTGTCACCCGAGCGGGTGAAGTCGAACTTCGAGATCTTCGACTTCAGCCTCGACGCTGACGAGATGACCGCGATCACCGGGCTCGATCGCGGCGAGCCCGGCCGCACCGGCCCGAACCCGGACAAGTTCGACTACATCCCGGACAACTGATCAGCCCAGGCACCCCGTGCGGATTGGTTCCGCTGCAACGCGGTAGCAACCAGGGTCTCCCGCAGAATTCACAGAGCCCCGTTGACGCCTCTCTCTTTGCGGTCGTAACGTTGACGTTCATCCCAATAATGATCAAATGCAGTGCTCTTGCTGTCGGGACAAGGGCCAATCTGCGCTTGTGATCGGTTTGCCACGGGGAGGCAGACGTGTCATATCTCATCGCAACTCCGCAGGAAATCGCCGCGGTGGCAACCGAAACAGCGCGCATAAGCGCAGCAATCAACACGGCCCGCGCCACCGCAGCGGCCGCCACAACGCAGATCGCAGCCGCTGCACAAGACGAGGTCTCCGCGGCCGTCGCCAAAGTGTTCGGCACCTACGCCCAGGATTATCAAGCCCTCAGCGCCCAGGCCGCGAACTTCCATGATCGGTTTGTCCATGCCTTGACCGCCGGCACGGGCGCGTACGCAGCGACCGAAGCATCCAACGCGTCGCCGCTGCAGACCCTCGAACAAGACGTCCTGGCCATAATCAACGCACCCACCGAAACATTTCTGGGACGCCCACTGATCGGCGACGGCACGAACGCGGCCGCGGGCAGCGGGAAAAACGGCGGCGACGGCGGAATCCTGATCGGCAACGGCGGCAACGGCGGATCCGGCGCGGGCACCACTGGGCGCGGCGGCAACGGCGGCGCAGCCGGCCTGCTCTGGGGCCACGGCGGCACCGGCGGGGCCGGCGCCAACAATCCGACGACCGGCGGCTTCGGCGGAAACGGCGGAAGCGGCGGCACGAGCGGACTGCTCGGTGGCGGCGGCGGAAACGGCGGCGCAGGCGGCGACGACATGAACACGAACGGCGGCGGCGGCAATGGCGGTAACGGCGCCAAAGGCGGTGTGTTTGGCAACGGCGGCAACGGCGGCGCAGGCGGCAACGGCACCCAAACCGACGGCAGCGGCGGCAACGGCGGCAACGCCCCCGCGCTGTTCGGCAACGGCGGAAACGGCGGCAACAGCGGCACCCTGGTCACCGTGGAGAGCCTCGACACCACCGCAACTGGCGGCAACGGCGGCAGAGCCGGACTGTTCGGCAACGGCGGCAATGCCGGACTGGGCTTGAACGCCGGCGGCACCGCCGGGGGCACCATCCTGGTCGGCAACGGCGGAAACGGGGGCACTTCGCAGGACGGCGCCCCGGGCGGATTGCTGTACGGCAACGGCGGAAACGGCGGCAACGCCATGGACTTTCACATCGGGGGCGGGTCCAGCGTGATCGACGCCGCCGCTGGCCAGGGCGGGAAGGCCTATCTGATCGGCAACGGTGGGGCCGGCGGCAGTGCAGCAACGTTGGCCGGCGGCAGCGGCGGTAACGGCGGGATCCTGTTCGGCAATGGCGGTGCCGGCGGTCACGGTGGCGACGCCCTCCTGCCGAACTTTGCCGGCCACGCCGGCGGCAACGGTGGCAACGCCATTGGGCTGTTCGGCAATGGCGGCGCGGGCGGCCACGGCGGGAACGCCGGCGGGCTCACCGGTGACGGTGGCAGCGGGGGCGCAGGCGGCCACGGCGGTCTCTTCGGAGAAGGCGGAGATGGCGGAGACGCCGGCACCCCGCTCGGCGCGGGCATCGGCGTCGGCGGCGCTGGCGGCAGTGCCCAGCTGATCGGCAACGGTGGCGACGGCGGCGACGGCAAACCCGCCGGGCACGGCGGCACCGGTGGCCACGGCGGACTGCTATTCGGCACGACGGGGACAACGGGTTCGTAGCCCGCTATCGTCGGCTCCAATGAGCGCACGCTTCGAGGAGTTGGGCTGGCGGCAGACCCCGATGGGTGTGATCAGCCTGCGGCGCAGATTCGATCTCTCGGTGCGCGCCGATCTCTATGAGATCAAGCTCGATGACGAGTACCTGATGTCGAGCCTGTTCACCGTCGCCGAGCGGGAGCTGGCGCGGCTGGGACTGGCGAGGACGCCGGGACCGGACCTGGACGTGATCGTCGGCGGTCTCGGCCTCGGCTATACCGCTCAAGAAACGTTGGAGTGCAAACGGATTCGGACGCTGACCGTTATCGAGTACTCCGATGCCGTCATCGACTGGCACCAACGCGGCCTGCTACCGGACACGGTTGGCCTGGCCGCCGACGACCGCGTCGCCCTGGTGTGCGGGGACTTCTTCGCCGCCGCCACCAGCGAGCTGGGATTCGATCCGGAGCGCCGTGGCCGAACCTATGACGCGATCCTGCTCGACATCGACCACTCGCCCCGCCACCTGCTCCACGATCCGCACGCCGGCTTCTACACCCAGGACGGTCTGCGAGCCGCATCCGCCCATATCGTCCCGGGTGGAACGTTCGCCATGTGGTCCGACGATGCACCGGACGAGGACTTCACCGCGGTCCTCGAAACCGTCTTCACCGACGTCGAGGCTCAGCGGGTCTGGTTCGACAACCCACTCACCGGAGGCCAGTCGTCCGCCACCATCTACCTTGCGACCCGGGCATGACGTGCATCTTTAAACTTCGCCCTCTTCACGTGTCGCTGCCGGCGCAACGTGAACGGTCGCGATCTCGCTCAGACCGCTGATCATGAGGACCCGAATGATGAAGGGGTGCACGATCAGCTGAAGACCGTCGATTTCGTTGGCATGCTGGAAAAGCGCGTTAATACCTGAGCTATCCAAATATTTGACCCTGCTGAGATCGACGGTGATCGACCTTCGCGCGCCCTCGCTGGCGATGCTCAACGCTTCGGTCAACACGGCGACGTTGGTCCTGTCGATCTCCCCCGCCGCAACTACCCGAGGCGTCCCGTCGACGCTGCGGTCGGTGTTAAGGATGAGGGGCGTGGCCATCACGTGTTCCTTCCATACACGCGAAATGAATACCCGGCATCGTTGGATCAAACACATGTGGAATAACACGCGACCGCCAGCTTCGTACTGTGGGGTTATGACCGCGAAGAGATCAGCGTGACGACCAGGCCGAAGCCCATCCCACCCGCCGCCGGGCAGGAGTCGGTGTGGGACTATCCCCGTCCGCCCCGCTTAGAGCGTTTCGCCGGCTCGGTCACCGTGGAACTGGGCGGCACCACCATCGCGTCGACCGACCGCGCATGGCGTGTGCTGGAGACCAGCCATCCCCCGACCTATTACCTGCCCCGCGAAGCCTTCGCCGACGGCGTGCTGCGCGAGACCCCGGGGTCGTCGTGGTGCGAATGGAAAGGCCAAGCAACGTATTACGACCTAGTGACCGAGAAGCGCACCGCGCCACGAGCCGGCTGGACCTACCTGAACCCCTCCCCCGGCTTCGAGCCGATGACGGGTGCCGTCGCCGTCATGGCCGCGCTCGTCGACCGCTGCACGGTGAACGGCGAACAGGTCGTCCCGCAACCCGGCGGCTTCTACGGCGGCTGGATCACCAGCTGGGATCGTCGGCCCGTTCAAGGGAATTCCCGGGCTCGATGAACTGGTAAGGCACGGCAGCGACACGACGTTCACCACACCGGGCAAGAAGGCTCGAGCGGCCACTAACCGCTAGCCGCTCACCCGAACTCACGAAGCGTCCAAACAATATTCGCGCACGAATGGCTCAGGAATGGCGGGGCCGGCACCCGTCACTAACATCATCGTCATGGTGCGGGCCAGGTGATGCGATCACGGCGCGGGATGCAGATTCGCCGGATGCGCGAGTGGCTGGCGCTCGCCGCCGCGACCGCATTGGTCCCATGGACCATCTATCTCGGTCTGACCCTGCCGCAGAACTACACCGCCCAGCATTGGGTGGCGACCTGGGTGGGCTTCGACATCTTGTTGCTGGCATTCATGGTTGCGACCGCGGTGCTCGGCTTCCTGCGCCACCAATGGCTGACGCTATTCGCATTTTCCACGGGAGTCCTGCTCGTGTGCGACGCCTGGTTCGACGTGCTGACCGCCAAGCGTGGCGACGTCGCCGTGTCGGTTCTGACCGCCGCGCTCGGAGAGTTGCCGCTCGCCATCATTCTGATCGGCGGCAGCTTGCGCATCGCGCGCCTGCAGGGTCATCCCGTCGGCCGGATGAGGCGGCCGCGCCCCCGGCGCCGGCTCTGATAACCAGTCGATAGCGCGGGAACGCGAGCCCGTCGGTCAGGCCCCGATCTGTGATCAGTATCGCATGTGCGCCTTTGTCACCGCTTGATGAGTTATGCTCCGCTCCGCGGTTGCCCGCGCCAGCGAGAGCGGCGCAGGAGACCTCCGCCCCCCGTAATGGAAGGTCTACTTTTCGATGTCGTATGTCTTCACCACCCCGGAATTTGTCCTGAACGCGGCCGGGGACTTGGCCAACATCGGCTCGACGATCACTGCGGCCAACGGCGCGGCGGCGGCACCGACCACCGCGGTGGCGGCCGCTGCCGGCGACGAGGTGTCGGCGGCGATTGCGTCGTTGTTCTCCAGCCACGCCCAGGAGTTTCAGGCGCTCAATGCGCAGGCGGCGGCGTTTCACGCCGAGTTCGTGCAGGCGCTGAGCGGCGCGGGGGGCGCGTACGCGGCGGCGGAGGCGGCGAGTGCATCCCCACTGCAGAGCCTGCTGACGGCGATCAATGCACCCACCGAGCAGCTCTTCGGACGTCCGCTAATCGGTAACGGCGCCAACGGGGCGGCGGATACCGGGGCTGCCGGTGGGGCAGGCGGATTTTTGATGGGTAACGGCGGCAACGGCGGGTCGGGCGCGGCCGGACAGACCGGTGGCAGCGGCGGCAGCGCGGGGTTGTTCGGCAACGGCGGAGCCGGCGGCGCCGGCGGAGCGGGTGCGGGTGGCGGTAACGGCGGCCAGGGCGGGTTCTTGGCGGGCAGCGGCGGGGCTGGCGGCGCCGGCGGCGCCGGCCTCATCGGGAGTCCTGGCGGTACCGGCGGGTCTGGCGGCGGCGGTGGCTCGGCCGGCCTATTCGGAGACGGTGGGGCGGGCGGCGCCGGTGGCGCCGGCGGCAACGGCGTCGCAACGACAGACAGCGCCGCCGGGGCCGGCGGTAAAGCCGGGATCGCCGGGAGCGGTGGCAACGGCGGTCTGATCTACGGCAACGCCGGGGCGGGCGGGGCCGGCGGCGCCGGCGGCATTGGCGGCGACAGCGGAAACGGGACCGCCAGCGCCGGGCGGGGCCGGCGGGGCCGGCACGGCTGGCGGGGCCGGCGGAAGGGCCTTCCTCTTCGGTAACGGCGGCGCTGGCGGCGTCGGTGGCGCTGGCGGTGCCGGCGGTGAGAGCGGCCACCTCCTGGCCGGCGGGGCGGGCGGATCTGGTGGGGCTGGCGGGCAGGCCGGTTCCGCTGGGTTGATCTACGGCAACGGTGGGGCCGGCGCTATCGGCGGGGCCGGCGGCGCCGGTGGGATCAGTTTCGGCGCCGAAGGTGGCGCCGGCGGGAACGGCGGGGCGGGCAGCAGCGGCGCCGCCGCGGCCTTCTTCGGCAACGGTGGCGCCGGCGGGGCCGGCGGTGCCGGCGGGATCGGCGGGTATGCCGGTGGAGACGAGGGTCCCGACCTTGACGGCGGGGCCGGCGGCAACGGCGGCGCTGCCGGTGGCGGCGGCAACGGTGGTCTGTTCATCGGCAACGGCGGGGCCGGCGCGGCCGGCGGGACCGGCGGGACCGGCGGGTTCAGCAGCCTCGGGAACGGCGGGCTGGGCGGGCACGGCGGAACCGGCGGCATCGGCGGTAGTGATGGTCTGCTGCTCGGCAACGGCGGCGGCCGGCGGGACCGGCGGGGCCGGCGGGCTTGGTGGCGGCGCGAGCAACGGTCACACCGCCGGGGCGGGCGGGATCGGCGGGGCGGGCGGGGCCGGCGGTAACGGCGCTGGGCTGGTCGGCGACGGCGGGGCCGCCGGGGCCGGCGGCTCGGGTGGTGCCGGCGGTGCTGCCGTTTACGGGATCGGGGCGGCCGGCGGCACAGGTGGCGCCGCCGGGAACGGCGGCAGCGGCGGCCTGTTCTACGGCACGGGTGGTGCCGGCGGCGCTGGCGGCACCGGCGGGGCCGGTGGAGCCGGCGGCAACGGCGGGTCTTCGGGCGCCGAAAACGGCGGCGCTGGCGGCTACGGTGGCGCTGGCGGGCTCGGCGGGAACGCCGGAATCCTCTACGGCACCGGTGGTACCGGCGGCGCCGGCGGCACCGGCGGGGCCGGCGGAACGAGTTACGACGGAACCGGTGGCGAGGGCGGGCTCGGCGCGGCAGCCGGACACGGCGGCAGTGGTGGGCTGTTCTGGGGCGACGGCGGCAACGGCGGGATCGGCGGAACCGGGGGCGCCGGCGGCACCGGCCTCTACGCCAACGGCGGGAACGCCGGAAACGGCGGCAATGGCGGCGCTGGCGGTTTCGGCGGCTTGTTCGGCGGAAACGGCGGCAACGGCGGCGCGAGCGGGGCGGGAGGTGCCGGTGGGATCGGTATCTACCACGACACGGGCGGCTCCGGCGGGTCTGCCGGAAACGGCGGTAACGGCGGCAACGGCGGGTTGTTCTTCGGCGACGCCGGGGCCGGGGGCGTCGGCGCAGGCGGCGGCACCGGAGGCGCGAGTGGCGGCGGTCCGGGCGGCGCCGGCGGGAACGGCGGATCCGGTGGCAGCGGCGGTGTGGGTGGCCTGTTCTACGGCAACGGCGGCGACGGCGGGAACGGCGGCACCGCCGGTGTAGGCGGGTCCGGCAACGCCGCGGCCGGCGACACCGGTGGAGCCGGCGGGATCGGCGGCAATGGTGGGTCCGGTGGTGCCGCCGGTGGCGTGATCGGCAGCGGCGGAGCCGGCGGAACCGGCGGCGGTGGCGGGGCCGGCGGGACCAGCTTCAACGCGACCGGCGGCGACGGCGGCAAGGGCGGTAACGGCGGTAACGGCGCCAACGCCGCTGCCTTGCTTGGCGCCGGTGGGATCGGCGGCGGCGGCGGAACCGGCGGGGCCGGCGCCTATGGGGTCAACTACGGGACCGACGGCGATACCGGAACCGGCGGGACCAGCGGTGAATCCGGGGTCTTCTAGGACCCCGGCATCAACGGAGAAAGTCGAGCACGGCGGAACTAAACGCGTCCGGCGATTCCAGATGCGGTACATGCCCGGTGTTGGCCACGCCCACGAAGCGGGCTTTGGGCATTCGGCCCGCGAATCCCTTGGCCATGTCCGCGATATTTCCCTTGGTGCCCTGGTCTTGGGGCGCAGTGTATTTCGCGCCCACGTAGGTGTGGTCGGACAGCCCGCAGACGAATAACGTCGGGGTCGGTAGCGAGGCAACGAAGTTGACGGCAGGCTCGTTGACAAGCATGTCCGTTGCGGCCGCGGAGCTTTGCACCCAGCGCTCGAATTCGGGCCCCCGCCCGATGGCCGTGCGGACCGCGACAAAGGGCTCGATGAGCCGAGGCTGCTTGTCCACGAAATAGTGTGCCATGTACTGGCGGATCTGATCGTCGGTCATGGAACGCTCGTCCTGCGCCCAATCGTCATGGCGCACTTGCTGCGTCAGACCTTTCCGGTAGTCTTCGAGCCCATCGGGTTCTCCAGTACCAGCGCACGCAGCCGCTCGGGTAGCGCCCGCGCCATGTGCATGCCGACCAGTCCTCCGGTCGAATGTCCAACGAAAGCAACAGATTCCAGCTTCAAGTGGTCCAATAGCGATTGCAAATGCGCCACCAGCGACGCCGCGGTCAAGGTCGAGGGCTTGGTGGACTTACCCCAGCCGATCAGATCGGGAACGATCACCCGGAAACCCTCGCGGCGCAACGTCTCGATGACTCCCGCCCAGTACGCGCCGAAGAAGTTCTTGCCGTGCACCAGCACGACGGCACCCTTTGAACCCGGGCCGTCCGGCGCAACGTCCATGTACGCCAGACGCGCCCGCCGCTCCCAGTCCGGGGCCACACGGTCGATCCAGTCCGCCTGGGCCACGTGGGTGACATCCAGATACTGCACGGGATGCGGGTAGGGATAACTCTCCAAGCCGATGCCGAGGACGTCGCCGTCGGGGAATGGGACTGCCGGTTCGCCGCCGCTGGGCCCGGCGGCCCGGGTGTGACATCCGGAAACAAGCAGCCCGCCCGCCGCCAGCGCCCCGCCCAGCACATGCCGCCGATTAATCATCATCGAGTCCACCATCACAACAATGCTCCGGTACTGACCAGCGTGTTAGGTGCCTGAGAGTTGCGCCTTCGTCGCGCGCGTCAAATCGTCGGCGAGAACCTCCGGCTCGCCGGCCAACAGGCCGGCCAGCGCCAGCTCGGCAACGACCGCGGGATCGGTCTTTTGGTCTGCCGGGGCGAAGGCGGCCATGTCGGTGTCCATATAGCCGACGTGCACCGCGGTGACTCGGATGCCGCGGGGAGCCAGTTCCAGCCTGAGCGCGTCGGACATCGCCCATGCGGCCGCCTTCGCCGCGGAGTAGGCACCGGAGCCGGGAAGATGCAGCCAAGACAACACCGACAGCATGTTGAGGATTGCTCCTCCGCCGTTGCCCTCGATTACCGGCACGAAAGCCCGGATGGCGCTCAGGGTGCCGAAGTAGTGCGTCTCCATCTCGAGCCGGATGTCCTCGAACGCCCCGGACAGCAGTCCCGCCCGCGTGGAGGAACCGGCATTGTTGATCAGCACGGTGACGTCGCCGGCCAGCTCGGCAGTGCGGCGCACTGAGGGTGGGTCAGTGATGTCGAGTTCGATGGGTTCGACGCCTGAGAGCTCGATTGTTTCGGGGCGGCGCGCGGCGGCGTAGACCTTCGCGCCGCGCTCGACGAGTTGGGTTGCGAAGTGCTTGCCCAATCCACGGTTTGCGCCCGTGACGAGAGCGGTGATGTGCCCGGTGGTCATTTAATCCTCCTTGGGTGTTGTTATGAGCGGGGCTTTATCGGCCTGGAAGGCGGGTGGCGGCATCCAACCGCCACCCCACCCTCCAGCATCTTCTTGACTCAGAAACATTTCAAAGTGGACGGCCGGCGCTGATTTTGCCGAGAATGCCACGGAGGTCGTCAGGTAACGGATCTGCGATAGGTAACGCGGGACGGTGCGCACGAGTTTCCCGCCCGCGACGACGTTGACACCTTTGCGTTTCGTAGTAGCTTGGCAAGGCATGTTGGACAGCGTCAGCGTCGACCGTCACCACGTCGGCGTACACGCCCACGACGGCGCCGTCCGCTCCAATATGAGAATCCATACCGCTGCCCGAGTGCGAGGCGAAGTTTCGAGGACGGCAGGCATTCATGACTGAGACAACAGATTTCGACGTTGCCGTCATCGGAGGGGGTCCGGGCGGTGAGAACGCCGCGGGCTACCTCGCGGCCGAAGGGCTCAAGGTGGCGTTGGTCGAGGATCGCCTCCTTGGCGGCGAATGCCACTACTGGGCCTGCAATCCCACCAAAACACTGCTCCGCCCGATTGAGGTGCTCGCCTTGGCGAAAGCCGTTCCAGGCGTGCGCGAGGGGGTGAAACGCGATCAGCCCGACATCGCTGCGGTGTTCGCCAAGCGTGACGAAATCATCGACCATCTTCGCGATGACGCGGCCGTGGCCGGAATGCAGAAAGCCGGTGTCGAGGTATTCCACGCTCACGCTCGGCTATCGGGGCAACGGCAGGTCACGCTGTTGCACGCCGATGGCCACGAGGATTCGCTGAGTGTGAGGCATGCGGTCGTTCTTGCGACCGGCACCCGCCCCGCCATTCCCGACATACCGGGGCTGGCCGACGCACAGCCGTGGACCAATCGTGATCTGTCAGTCATGACGCACGTACCGCCACGCGCGCTGATCGTCGGTGGCGGTGTCGTCGGCGTGGAATTCGCGACCATTCTGGCCGGCTTGGGCTCCGACGTCACACTATTGGTGCGCGGAAGCACCTTGTTGCGCAACTCCGAAGCCATCGCCGCCGAAATGGTCGTTGAATCACTGCGCCGCAAGGGCGTCAAGATTCATTTCGGGGCTGAGTTGTCGGCGGTTTCACGCCCCGTCCCCGACGGAGCCGTTACAGCCACATTCGGCGATCAGCGCATAGAAGTCGACGAAATCGTGGTTGCCGCTGGACGGTTGGTCAACACCGGCGGCCTCGGTTTGTCGACAGTAGGGCTGCGCGACGGGGATTTCGTGGAGGTCGACAACCATCTGCAGGCGGTCGGAGTCGACGGCGCCTGGTTGTACGCGCTAGGTGACACCACCGGGCGCGCAATGCTGTCCCATATTTCTCAGTACCACGCCGTGATCGTTGCCGACGTCATCGCTGCCCGTGCCCGAGGCCGCCAGCTCGGCGACGACGAGTTGATCGCCCGCGACGCAGGCAACCTTGCGCAGGTCATATTCACCGATCCACAAGTGGTCGAAGTGGGGCGCACGGAAAGCCAGGCCCGTGCAGACGGCTTCGCGGTCAAGACGCGCACCGCGCGATTCCCGGCGGCGAATCCAACTCTCGCCATCCAACGCGACGGCTTCGATGCTTGGGCGAAACTCGTAATCGACGCCGCCACGGACACGCTGCTGGGCGCAACCTTCGTGGGGCCAGAGTTCGCCGAACTAGTCCAGGCGGCCACCGTCGCCGTTGTCGCCAAAGTACCGGTGGAGATGCTTCGCCACGTCGTGGCACCGCATCCGTCGGTCAATCAGATATGGAACCCATTGCTGGCTCGGGAAAGGGGGCCCGCCCGTCGTAACCAATAAACGATACGAAGATCACCACACGCGTGCCCCTCGACACTAAAGTGCGTTTCATGGGGACGAAGCTGCTAGCCAATGGCCGCGGCCGCTTGTTGGCGATCGCGGTCTCGCTCGCCGTCTCTGCCGCCATGATCTACGCCCAACAAACAAAGCCGCACCATGGGCCTGCCCCGACCCCGGCGGCAACTCAGACGATGACACAGACCATCCCGCCGCCGGCGCCGGCGGCTGCTCCCGCGCCGGACACCGGGCCGCACATCGCCACTCCCGAGGAAGCTCAGAAGTTGGCGGCCTTGGCCGTGAACGCGCCCATCGGCGCGCAGGGCTTCCAATTCCCGTTGCCGCCGAGCATCGGGTCCGAGGAGAAGTTGCAGGTCAAGACCATCTGGGCGGCCCGCGTCATCAGCGTGCTGTTTCCGGATATCAAGACCATCTTCGGCTGGCGGGAAGATCCGCTGCCGTGGCATCCCAAAGGGTTGGCGATCGACGTGATGATCCCGGACCACGACACACCCGAGGGCATCGAGCTCGGCAACCAGATCGCCGGGTTCGCCTTGGCGAATGCGAAGCGCTGGGGAATCAACCACGTGATCTGGCGGCAGAAGATCTACCCGGGCGTCGGGGCCGGTAGTTGGACGGCCGACTACGGCAACGAAACCGCGAACCACTACGACCACGTGCACATCGCCACCGACGGCGGCGGATACCCGACCGGGAACGAGGTCTATTACATCGCGTCGATGACGCCGGCGCCGTGAAAAGAGCGGCGGCACTGCGATTAGGACGAGCTATTAATTGGTCGGTCGGCGCTCCCGGCGGGTTACTGGTATCTGTTGCCCGTGTCCATCACGCTAAAGATAGCTGTGGCCAATTCGAACGGGCTTTTGGAGGAGTGCCGAGTTATGTCGCCGAACTCTGATGATTCTGCAGGGCCGGTCGACCCGCGAACCGGTCGCAAGCCGGCACGCGCGAGGCGCCGAAGCATCGGCTGGCTATTGTCACGCAAGCTCTGGGGCGGGATTGCAACGATCGCGGGCGTTCTGACGCTCGGCGTTGGAGTCATGCAATTAATAAAGCCAGACGGACCGCCTTCCCAAACCAAAGTGAGCGACTGCAGCGCGAACGGCGCTGGCAGTGCAAACCTCAAAGTTGACTGCTCATCACATACCATCAATCACGTAGCGCCAAATCCCCTGAACAATGACCCCCGCGCGCAGATCGTCCAACTCACCGGCTCCTGGTCCGACGACGGTTTCCATAAGGCAATTCGCGACCGCGACATCAACCTCGTCGGCCTGTACCTACAGTCAGGCATGAAGGCGACGACTCTCTATCAAGGTGCGAGTGCCATCCTTTACGGGTTTCAAGGGCTACTGCAGAACGGTGACCCCGTCGAATTGGTGAAGACATTTCAGGCCGCTGGTTTCAAAGTCGACGACGAACTAGAAGACAGCTATCTGATGGGGAAACTGTCTCTTCAGGGGCCCAGGTCTTGGCTTCCGCTACCGTTCAAATCTCCGTTGGCACCCAAAGGCTACGTCGGCGGTTACGGGGGCACATTTGTCGGGTCTTTGTTGTTTTGGATTGTCCAACGGTCGACCTGGATTGGGACAGATGAAGACAACCGTGTGATGAACTACCTGATCGATCAAGGTGCGGATTGCAAGGTCCCGCTGGCCTTCTTTGAGTACCAAAAAGGTTCATTGGGAGACTCGCCGCAACACAATCTGATGCAAAGCTGCGCCAAGTAACGTCCATCATCTCGTCGCTGAAGAATGGTCCGGGCCACTAGCCGGAATCCGCCAAGGGTCTCGAATCGTCACCACCAGATATCCAAAGCGAGAACCAACCGACGAGCCCACCGCGCGGCGTAGCCACGCTACGGGAATGCAGGAGTGGGAGGTTCGAACTGTTAGGACGACCAATATGCGAATGTGAACGTCGTGGGGGATGATATTCCCGCGGCGGGGACACTGGTATCTGTTGCCCGTGTCCATCACGCTAAAGATAGCTGTGGCCAATTCGAACGGGCTTTTGGAGGAGTGCCGAGTTATGTCGCCGAACTCTGATGATTCTGCAGGGCCGGTCGACCCGCGAACCGGTCGCAAGCCGGCACGCGCGAGGCGCCGAAGCATCGGCTGGCTATTGTCACGCAAGCTCTGGGGCGGGATTGCAACGATCGCGGGCGTTCTGACGCTCGGCGTTGGAGTCATGCAATTAATAAAGCCAGACGGACCGCCTTCCGAAACCAAAGTGAGCGACTGCAGCGCGAACGGCGCTGGCAGTGCAAACGTCAAAGTTGACTGCTCATCACATACCGTCAATGAGGTAACGCCAAATCCCCTGGGTAATGACCCCCGCGCGCAGATCGTCCAGCTCACCGGCTCCTGGTCCGCGGGAGGTTTCGTGGCGGCGATTGCCAATCGCGACCCCAGCATCGTGGCCCTGTACCTGCAATCAGGCATGAAGGCGACGACCCTTCATGAAGGCGCAAGTGCCATCCTCTACGGATTTCAGGGCGCCGCCTCCCAGAACGGCGATCCCGTTGCCTTGGTAAAGACGTTCCAAGCGAACGGGTTCAAGACCGACCAGGAACTACAAGACGGCTATCTCATGCATAAGCTCGTCGACCTCTTTCCGTTGCCATTCCACACGGACCTGACGCCGAAGGGCTACACGGGTGGCTACCTGGGGGGAGTATTCGTCGGCTCGTTGCTGTTCTGGATTGTCCAGCGGGCCGCCGGGTGGGGTCCTACCGACCAGGATGTCCAGGTAATCAATTACTTGATCAGCCAAGGCGCGGATTGCAAGGTTCCCTTGTCGTTCCTTAACTACAACGGCAGCGGGAACAGTAATACGCTAGGCGGCACGTCGCCATACGAGAAGCTGCTTCCGATGATGCAGAGCTGCGCCAAGTGATCAGCGGTGAATTTGTAGTGGCTTTAGGAGGAGTGCCGCGTTATGTCTTCGAACTCTGAGGATTCAGCAGATCCGGTTGACCCGCCAACCGGGCCGGAGCAGCGAGGCGCGATGCGCCGAAGCATCGGCTGGATATTGTCACATGGGGCCTGGGCGGGGATTGCAGCGATCACGGCGATTGTGGCGCTTGTCGTTGCAATCATGCAATTGACAAAGCCAGACGGACCGCCTGCCGAGACCAAAGTGAGCGACTGCAGCGCGAACGGCGCTGGCAGTGCAAATGTCAGGGTTGACTGCTCGCATACGGTCAATCGGGCCGTGCCAAATCCCCTGAGTGATGACCCCCGTGCGCAGATCGTCCAGCTCACCGGCTCCTGGTCCACGGGAGGGTTCGTGGCGGCGATTGCAGATCGCAACCCCAGCATCGTGACCCTGTACCTGCAATCAGGCATGAAGGCGACGACCCTTCAGGACGGTACAAGTGCCATCCTCTACGGATTTCAGGGCGCCGCCTCCCAGAACGGCGATCCCGTAGCCTTGGTGAAGACGTTCCAAGCGAACGGGTTCAAGATCGATGAGGAACTGCAAGACGGCTTTCTCATGCACAAGCTCTCGAACAATTTCCTACCGTTGATGTTCCGTACAGACCTGACCCCGAAGGGCTACACGGGTGGCTACCAGGACGGAGTATTCGTCGGCTCGTTGCTGTTCTGGATGGTCCAGTGGGGGGTCTGGATGGGTCCCACCGATCAGGACATCCAGCTAATCAAGTACCTGATCAGCCAAGGCGCGGATTGCAAGGTTCCCCTGTCGTTCCTCAACTACAACGGCAAAGAAAAGACCAACAAGGTGGAAGGCACAAACCCGTACGACGAGTTGGTTCCAATGATGCAGAGCTGCGCCAAGTGACCGGCCGATCGCGCCCAGCAATCGCGAAGAGCGAGGCTCCCCCCGGGCGGAGGGAGCCTTGCTGATACGACCGGCCAAACGGATAGATCTTCCGCGGGAAATTGGCCGACTGATCACACACCGGATACCTGCTCGTGGGACCGTAGCCGTGTGCAGCCCGAATTGCGCACCGGCAAATCACGCCCGGTCGACCGATTCCACCGAATGTGTGAGGCGGTCGTCGATCGCCTTCCGTTCGGGCTCGGCAAAATCATTGCACCGACATTTCTCGGCTTTTGCTTGATCAATGGCCTCACCTTCGGCATCGACCTGACGCTCCTCACCTGCCTGCACAGCGGGCTCGGCCTTCCGGTGCCGGTGGCCGTCACCGTCGCCTACGCGTGCGCGTTCGCGCTCAGCTACGCGCTCAATCGCACGTTCAACTTTCAGTCGCACGCTCCGGTCGGACCGCAGGTTGCCCTCTACGTGGTGGTGGTCATCGTCAACTACCTGGTCTTCATCCTCGGGGTGTCCACGGTGCTGTCGGCTCTAGGAGTGCAATACCAACTGTCGCGCATCGTGGCGGGCACGTGTGAAGCCGTCTACATGTACTGCGCCATGCGCTGGTTGGTCTTCCGGGCTCGGTGAAAACCCCGCTTGTTAAACGGGATTACGGCCTCTGTTCACCGGGCCGGCGTTCGCCGTGAATCGGATTGCCGCGGCCTCGGATTCGGGGATAGTGTGGGTTCATGACTAATACCAGCACCGCTCAAATGATCCTCGGTGGCGGAGGCGGCAAGCCCGGTGGCGGCGGCGGCAAGCCCGGCGGTGGCGGCGGCAAGCCCGGCCACTAAGGCCTAAACCGCTTTCCTTCCTTCTGCGCCCCATGAGTCCCGGGCGCCGTTGGTTGGCGCCAACGCTAGCCGAGATCAGCAGCGGCGGTTTGCAACTCGCGCAGCACCGCACACGCGATGGTGCCCAGATCTTGTTCCTCGCCGGGCTCTGCCCAGCGCGCGTAGGCCGTTTTGAACGCCAACGAGCCCAGCTCCGCGGCCAATGCGGCCGTCGACGCGGGCACGCCACGCGCCTGGAGCGCTTCGGCCATCGCCGCCGCGAGTCCAATCTGCTTGAGCGCGTTGCGTTCTTGCAGCTCGGTGCTGGCAGCGATCGCGGCCTTGAGCTTGGGCGCGAATTCCCGATTGACCGACGTGAACGCCGCCGACACGGACATCAGGCCCGAGCAGACGGCGACCAGCGGCGTCGCGTCGGCGGGTGCGGCGGCGATGCCGTCCCGTAGCAGTTGCGCCATGGCGTCCTGACCGGCGGCGAGCACGTCGCGCTTGTCCGGGAAGTGCCGGAAGAACGTGCTCTTCGTCAGGCCCGCGCGCTCGGCTATCTGCGCGACGGTGGTCTCGTCGTAGCCGCGCTCGTTGAACAGATCCAACGCCGCGCCCACCAGGCGCGCGCGCGCATCGGGTTCCCAACGGGCCATGACCCCATTCTAGAGTGATGCGACCATTGTCCCGTCACAGGTGTACGGTGATGGGATAACAGTCTCATCACTTCAGATGAGTCCCTCATGCGCGTGTTTGTCACCGGCGCCAGCGGAGGAATCGGTTCGGCCGTCGTCTCAGAGCTCATCGCCGCCGATCATCAGGTCGTGGGCCTGGCGCGATCCGAGGCCTCAGCAGCCATCATCAGCCAGCTCGGCGGCGAGCCGCTGCGTGGCGACATCGCCGACCTCAAGGTCCTGCAACAGGCGGCCGGCGACACCGACGGCGCCATCTATCTGGCGTTCAACCACGACTTCAGCCAGGCCGGGGACTCCATGGGAGACGAAGCCCGCGCGGTCGGCGCGATCGGCGAAGCGCTCGTCGGCACCGACAAACCGCTGGTGCTCGCCAACGGCACCCCACAGGCGCCGGGACGGCCGAGCACCGAAGACGATCCCTTCGCCACCGAGGGGCCCATGGCCGGACGCGGCCGCACCGGCCAGGCCGTCATCGATCTCGCCGAGCGCGGTGTCCGGTCATCCGTCGTCCGGCTCCCCCGGTCGGTGCACGACGCCGGCGGGCGTTACGGCTTCGCCAGCATCCTGATCCAGGCCGCCCAACTCAGCGGAGTGGCACCCTACGTCGGCGACGGCACGCAGCGCTGGCCCGCCGTGCATCGAGACGACGCGGCGCGGTTGTTCCGGCTCGCGCTCGAACAGGCCCCGCCCGGCTCGGTGCTGCACGCGGTGGGTGATGAAGCGGATCCCATGCGTGAGATCGCCGATGTGATCGGTCGCCGGCTCGGTGTTCCCGTGAAGTCCGCTCCCGCTGAGAGTTTCGGCCCACTCGGGGTCATCTTCGGCGCCGACCAGCCGTCGTCTAGCGCGCTGACTCAGGCGCGATTCGGCTGGAACCCGACCGGGCCAAGCCTGCTCGAGGACCTGGAATACGGCGACTATCCCAAGTAGCTGCAAGACTGTTGGCGTGCAAGCGATCAGCAACAGCGTGCGTCCGGCCTCCACACACGATGCGGCCGCCTGCGTTGCGATCTACCGCCACTATGTCGAGAACACGGTGATCAGTTGGGAAACCGAAGTCCCGAGCGTCGACGAGATGGCGTCGCGCATCGCCTCGGCCCAAAAGGCACACGAATGGCTGGTTCTCGAACGTGACGGTCAGGTGATCGCCTACGCCTACGGCCACGCGATGCACCGCGTGCCGTCCTATCGGTGGTCGGTCGAGACCGGGATCTATGTCGGCGTCCACCATCACCGCGCGGGCGGCGGCCGCACACTTTACGGCGAATTGCTGCGCCGCCTGGCCGAGCGCGGCTACCGCAGAGCTTTCGCCGGAATCACCCAACCCAACAAGCCCATCGACGGTTTACTTCGTTCGTTCGGGTATCAGGATACCGGCCTCAACCGGCGCGTCTTATGGAAGCACGGCGGCTGGCACGACGTCGCCTGGATGCAACTCGATCTGCAGGGCGGCGCCGACCAGGACGCAACGCCGGGCCCCATCGCGTGACTCAACGGGGCACCCGCGTGGCGACGTAGTACTGGTGCTGTCGGGCGTTGTCGACGGTGTAGCCGATCGCCTTCGTGACGCCTTCACTGTCGTAATCCAGCCAGCGCTCCGTGCGTTGGCGCTCAAACTCGCTCCAGGACGCGACGGTGAACCGCTCCAAGAACACCTCGGGTTGTCCGACACTGTGATACAGCCGCCAGCTGTGGCCACCCGTCCGCAGCCGCGATCGCCTGACATTGCCCATCGCGCCGACGAAACTTTCCAGGTTCTCGGCCGACACCCGATAGCTGACGGCAACCAGCACCGGTCCGTCCTCGGGACACGGCTCGAACATGAGCATCGGCGTCGGCCAGGCATTGGAAACCTCGACATTGATGTTCCCGGTGGAATCGCGCAACGGCAGCACGCCAACGCTGAGGACAACAACGCCAAGCCCCACCGCCGCCCCGACCAGCGCGACGTCGACTCCCGCCCGGGTCGCGAAGACGCCCCAGGCGTAGGAGCCGACGGCCTGAGATCCGGTGGCGACCAACAGATACACTGACAATCCACGGGCCCGAACCCAGCTCGGCAACGTCAGTTGGGCCGCTGCGTTCAACGTCGTCAGCGTGATCAACCAGGCCATCCCCGAGACCACCAGGAGAGGTAACGCCGCGGCGAACGGCAGCCACGCCACGGCCAGCGTTGCCACGCCGTACGCGGCGGCAGACGCCGCCAGCTGCAGGTTGTCAGACAGTCTCACGCGTATCAGTCCGGCAACCGCGACAGCGAGCACGGCACCCAAACCGACGGCCGCCACCGAAATGCCGTAGCCACTGGCGCCCAGGTGCCACCTGCGCGCGGCGACCACCGGCAGCAGCGCCAAAACTGCCGAGGCGGGAAACAGGAAAAGCGCTGCGTGCAAAAGGATCCGGCGAAACATCGGGGCGTTGCTAACGAATGCCAGTCCGGTGACGATGGCCTGCCCGAAGTGTTCACGTTCGAGTGGCGCGATCTGCTTGGGTCGTTTCCACACCAGCAGTGCAACGATGATTCCCGCGAACGAAATGGCGTTGACCGCGAAGACCGCCGCGGGCCCGGACAAGGCCAGGATCACGCCGCCAATTGCCGGTCCAATGGCGCGCGCGGCATTTCCCGATACGCTGCCCAACGTCGAAACGGCCGGTATCTGCTCGCGCGGGACCACCTCAGGCTGAATCGCCTGCCAGGCCGGGGCGGCCAGTGCGGAAGCGCAGCCAATGGCCAGCGTGAACATCAACAGGGAGGTCGGGCCGACGCGACCGAGGTAGGTCAGCAGCGCCAGCGCTGTCGCCACCAGCACCGCGTACGTCTGCAGAACGATCAGCATGCGCCGCCGGTCGAACAGATCGGCCAGCACGCCGGCGAACAATGCGAAAAGCAGCGTCGGCCCAAGACTGGCCGTCTGCACCAGCGCGACGACGGTGTCACTGCTGTGCTTTTCCACCAGAAACCATTGGGCCGCCACGCTTTGCATCCACGTCCCGATGTTGGAGACGAACGACGCGATGAACAGGTTGCGGTAAATGGGATTTCGTAGCGGCGCCCATACCGACGGTTGCTCAGCCTCGGCGTGCTCCTGAGTCTGAGTCACGGCAGATACCCTTTCGCGCTGTGCAGGGATAAGCAGTCTAAGACAGACGAACCAAGGGCGCGTGCCGCAGATTCCCAACCCGGGTGTAGCGATCCTGGCGACGGATGCCTAAAGTCATCCACGAGATGCCCGACAATTGACGGTATCTGTTCTCGCGGAAAGGAATTAAGCACTGTGAGTAATTCGGTGACCATACCGGTGTTCAACCCGTCCACCGAGGAGCAGATCGCCGAGACCGTCGATTCCGACCAGGCGACCGTCGACGCAGCGGTGGCCCGGGCGCGCGAAACCTTTGAGTCCGGTGTCTGGCGTAAGGCGCCGGCCGCGCACCGCGCGAACGTGCTGTTCCGCGCCCACGCCATCATCAAGGAACGCACCGAAGAACTCGCCGAGCTCGAAGCCCGCGACAACGGTATGAACACCACCGCCGCCAAACACATCATCACGGTGGCCAACGGCATCCTGCACTACTACGCAGGTTGGGTCGGCAAGATCCACGGCGAGTCCAGCGAGGTCGTCTCCGACGGTCTGCTCGGCGGGTACGACAGCTACCACAACTTCACCCAGCTCGAGCCGATCGGCGTCGTCGGCCTGATCATTCCCTGGAACGGGCCGTTCTTCGTCGCGATGCTCAAGGTCGCACCCGCCCTCGCCGCCGGCTGCAGCGCCGTCCTCAAGCCCGCCGAGGAGACACCGCTGACCGCGCTCAAGCTGGAAGAGATCTTCCGCGAGGCGGGTCTGCCCGACGGCGTCCTCAACGTCGTCACCGGCTACGGCCACACCACCGGCGCGGCACTGACCAACCATCCCGACGTCGACAAGATCTCGTTCACCGGCTCCACCGAGGTCGGAAAATTGATCGTCCAGGCGGCCGCGGGCAACCTCAAGCGGCTGACCCTCGAACTCGGTGGCAAGTCACCGCTGGTCATTTTCGACGACGCCGACCTCGAGAAGGCGATCATGCTGGGCGGTATGGGCCTGCTGGCCGGCTCGGGGCAGAACTGCTGCTGCACCTCGCGAATTTATGTCCAGCGCCCCATCTACGAGCAGGTGGTGGAAGGCCTCGTCGGCCTCGCCCAGATGATCCCGATGGGCGGCAGCGAAGAGCCCGACTCGATCATCGGGCCGCTGATCAGTGAGAAGCAGCGCAAACGCGTGGCAGGCATCGTGAGCGACGGGGTGGCGGCCGGCGCGGAGGTGATGACCGGCGGCGAGTCGATGGACCGCAAGGGCTACTTCTACAAAGCCACCATCATGACCAACACCACGCCCGACATGCGCCTCATCCGCGAGGAGATCTTCGGGCCGGTGGGCTCGGTGATCCCATTCGACGACGAGGAGGAGGCGATCGCCGCCGCCAACGACACCGAGTACGGGCTCGCCGCCGCGGTGTGGACCGAAAACGTCGGCCGCGCCCACCGCATGGCGAACGAGCTGCGCGCCGGCCAGATCTGGGTGAACTGTGCAATCGCTACGGATCCCTCGATGCCGATCAGCGGGCACAAGCAGTCCGGTTGGGGCGGCGAGCGTGGCCGTAAGGGCATCGAGCAGTACTTCAACACCAAGGCGGTCTACATCAAGCACTAGCCCCGCGCCCGTTCGCCGCGAAACTGTATTCCACTACACGTTTCGCGAGTGGGGGCGTCGCTACTTACAGTCTCGCGGCGCCGGCGGAGGCCGCTCAGGCGCTGACCGCGACCAGTTCGACTGGCTCCGAGGTGATCTCGTCGATGACGGAGTGGATGAAGCGCATCTTCTCCAGAACTGGGCCCGTCAATACGAACGGGTACAGGTCGTCTTTACCCATGGAGCGGTTCACCATGTTCAGCGCCCACGCCAGCGGCAACCACATCTCGATGAGAGTGTCAAAACCGCTGGGCCCCAGAATCCGTCGATCATAGGTCGCCCCCGCTGGGGCGAAGCCGAACGCCGCCGACGTGTCGAGCGTGTCGCGGATGTGCAGGTAGTGCGCGAACGTCTCGGCCCAGTCCTCGGCGGGATGCATCGTGGCGTAGGACGAAACGAAGTCCTGCTCCCACCCCGCGGGCGGCCCCTGGCTGTAGTGCCGGTCGAGGGCGGCTTGGTAGTCCTCTTCGTGATCACCGAACAGCTCGGTGAACTCCTCGACATACTTACCCGACGATCCGACGAGCCGAAAGTGGTAGTAGTGCCCGATCTCGTGGCGGAAGTGGCCTAACAGGGTTCGGTACGGCTCGTCCATCGAGATGCGCAACTGCTCGCGGTGCACATCGTCACCCTCGGCCAGATCCAGCGTGATGACGCCGTCGTCGTGCCCGGTGAACACCTGCTCCTGCTCGCTGGACAGTAGGTCGAACACCAGACCGCGCTCCGGGTCGGCGTCGCGTCCGACGATCGGCAGCTTGAGCTCGTGCAATTCGGCGATCAGCCGGCGTTTGGCCTTCTCCGCGGCGGCGAACGCGGCCAGCGCCTTGGTGTCCGCGTCATCGGGACGAGTACGCGTCAACACACAGGACTGGCAAAGCCTACGGACCGGCTCCACCGGCACCAGCCAATTGCATTCGGCCAGGCGAAGGTTGGCACACAGCTGGTACTCGCTGGCCGGCACCGAACCCGACTGCTCGCCGTCGTCGTCGTCGATTACCAGGAATGCCATCTGCTCCAACGAAAATCCCAGCCGGCTCTTGCATGACAGACACATCGAGTTCTCAAACGCCAAACGTTGCCCACAGTTCGGGCAGATAAAGTCGCGCATCGTATTTCCTTCTCTTCAGCTCGCCAGGAGCTTGTATGGGTGCGTCGGGCTCGGCCGGCTGTTTGACTCGCGACGCAGCACAATTACGAATTATCTACGTCTAGCCGATGGCTTGTTGGATCACATCACGGGCTCGGTCGAGCATTGACGCGAACGGCCCGACAGCGAAGTTGAGCTTCGCCGACTCCACGCCCGGATGTGGACGGGTGGGCGCGATGGCCTCGGCCGCCCGCACTGCGGTGGCCATCCGCTTGAGTTGGGTGGTGTCCAGTTGCCCTTGCAGCTTGGGGAACTCGTCGCGCTCCTCGCGCTCGGCGTGCGCCAGCACGGCGTCCCGCAGCGTGGTGAGCTTATCGATGAACTGTTGTGAGGTGATGTCGAGGTGCTCGATGCTCGACAGCTGCTCCTTCGAGTCATGTTCCTCGCTCAGGAGAGCGTCCACGACGGCGTCGCCCACGCCGACCTCACGACGCACCCGGGGGTGCACCACCATTTCCTCGGCCGTCTCGTGCACCGCAAGCAATTGCCGCAACTCGATGAACGGCTTCTCGCGCGCCTCGGGATCCGACGCATGCAGCACCTCGTCGAACATGTCCTCGATGAGGTTGTGCTGGGCTTTGAGAAACGCGATGACTTCGTCTGGCGTTTCGATAATCATGTCGGCCACGCTGATACACCTCCGTTAGTCGCTCCATTGAGGAATGCGGGCCATGGGCCGATGGTTAACTACCCGGCTCCGTGCAGGACGAAACGATGCACGAACGCGCTCGCCTCCCCGGTTCGCCGCGAAACTGTATTCCGCTACGCGTTTCCCTAGGAGCGCCGTCGGCAGTTGCAGCCTCGCGGCCTGATCGGAGTTAGCAACAAGCCAGCCACCAGGGCCGATCAATGCCGCATCACCCGCCACGCAGCAAATCTATGAGTTTCATCTGCATTTGTCGGTACACCGGCTCCGAGCCGGATTCTGCGCAGCTCAACAGGTAAACCGTGGGTGAGCAGGGCCTGTCGAAAACCGAGTAGTCGCCTACTCATGGCAAATCCCGCGCACAGCTTTAACGTTCGACGCAATCACTGCACCCGGTAGCTCGACTTCGCCGGGAGCGTCAGATGTCGTCTCTGATTGCAGCACCGGAGTATGTGACGGCGGCAGCATCGGATGTGGCCGGGATTGGCTCATCGCTGAAGGCGGCGCATGCGGCGGCGGCGTCCTCGACGACCAGCGTGCTGGGCGCGGCCGAAGACGAGGTGTCGGCGGCACCGGAGGCAACGGCTTCGCGCACGCAAGCGACCGCCGGCGACGCCGCTGCGCCGGGTACCGGTAGCCCCGGCTCGGCCGGAACGGCTGGCCACCTATAACCGTCGCACCGTCGCCAGCAGTCTCGCGGCGCGACTGACCGTGTCGTCAGCGCGTCCGCCGGGGTATCAGTGTCATGCTTATCCCATGTTGTTCGAGATCGGCAGATCGCTTGTCCTCCTACGGAATCGAGCCCTGGCGTTGCGTGGCGCCGCTGCGCGTGTCAAGACAAACATCCCCCAGGCACAGACAATTCACCGCGGCGCAATCACCAATTAGCTTCCTTGCCGTCTCGCGGCGTGGCGACCGGATCGTCCAGCGAAATGTCTTTGGTTTCGGGCATCGCCAACAACGCGATGAACGTCAGGCCCGCCGCCGCCATCAGATACACCCCGACCCACGCCACTCCGTATCTGGTGGCCAGCCAGGTCGCGATGAACGGCGCCACCGCGGCGCCAAGAATGCTGGCGGCGTTGTAGGCGATCCCGGAGCCGGTGTAGCGCACGTTGGTCGGGAAGAGTTCGGGCAGCAGTGCGCTCATCGGGCCGAATGACAAGCCCATCAATGTCATTCCGAGCACCAGGAACAGCAGCGTGGAGCCCTTCGTCGCGCGATCGGGGGCCAGCATGAGATCAAACGACGCGCCGTAGAGGATGATCGCCGCGGTCGCGACCAACAACGTTCGGCGTCGGCCGAACCGGTCGGCGAGCGCGCCCGCGATGGGCACCGTTGCGGCAAGGAACAACACAGCGATCAGCTGAAAGTGCAGGAAGTCCACGTAGCCGAAGCCCAAACCTGTCCCGGCCGGTGCTCGCTTGGCGGTGCCGTAGCTCAGCGCCCACGTCGCGACGGTGTAGAAGAGGGTGTAGGTCGCGAGCATGACGAACGTGCCGATGATCAATTCCCGCCAGCTGCTACGGAATACGGCGGTCAGCGGGGTCCGGACTCGCTCGCCGCGCTCGAGCGCCCTGGCGAACACGGGCGTCTCCGTCAACCGCAGCCGCACATACAGCCCAAGCGCCACCATGACCGCGCTCAACAGGAACGGGATCCGCCATCCCCAGGTGAGGAACGGGCCGGCGGGGTCGGCCGTGGCGGCGCTGTGGCCCAACCAGCCGATCAGGATCAGGAACAGCCCGTTGGCCAGAAAGAAGCCGAACGGCGCGCCCAGCTGCGGCCAGATCCCCGCCCGGCCTCGCTTGTCGGCGTCGGCGGTCTCGGTGGCCAGCAGCGCCGCTCCGCTCCACTCCCCGCCCAACGCGAGGCCCTGAGCGAACCGCAGCACCGCCAACGCCACCGGCGCCGCGACGCCCACCTGCTGGTAGGTCGGCAGCAATCCGATGACGAAGGTGGCGATACCCATCGTCAGCAGCGAGCCGACCAGCGTGGCCTTGCGCCCGGCGCGATCTCCGAAGTGCCCGAACAGGATTGATCCCACCGGGCGCGCCACGAAAGCCAGGCCGAATGTCGCCAGCGAGGCAAGTAGCGCGGTCGTCGGGTTGCCCTTGGGGAAGAACAGGTGCGGAAAGATGGAGATCGCGGCGGTGGCATAGATGTAGAAGTCGTAGAACTCGATCGTCGTCCCCACCATCGATGCGATGACGATGCGGCGGCGCGGGACCGTGCTCACCTCAGTCAACATCGCCGTACTCGTCGAACCAATGCGCGAGCTTGCCTCGCCGGCTCACTGCGCGAAGTCTGGATTCGGCCGCGGCCCGCGTCTTGCTGGTGGTGACGATCAGCAATTCGTCGCCGGCCTCGATGCGGGTGTCGGGAATCGGGACGAACGTGTGGCCGTCGCGGATGATCAGCGTGATCACGGCCGGGTCGGGTAGCCGCAGTTCGAGAATGGTCACGTTGTGCAGCCGCGACGGCGCTTGCACGGTCATGGTCAGCAGTTCCGCATCGAGCATGTCCAGCGGCGCTGCCTCGACTTGGATCTCGCGGGTGGCTTCGCGGGAGATCAGGCCCAGCCACTGCAGCGATCGGGCGCAGACTGGGGCCCTGCACCAAAGTGAAGACCACCACCAGCATGAACACGATGTTGAGCAGGCGATGGCTATCGGGAACGCCCGCGACAACGGGAAAGGTCGCCAGCACGATGGGGACCGCGCCGCGCAGACCTGCCCACGACAAAAAGACCTGCTGGCGCCAGGGAATGCGGAACAACGCGAGCGAACCCACGACCGACAGCGGCCGGGCGACGAGCAGCAGTACGAGCCCGACGACGATCGCACGCGACCACGTCACCCGCCAACTCGCTGGGGTTGACCAGCAGCCCGAGGAGCACGAACAGGCCGATCTGGGCCAGCCAGCCGAGCCCCTCGGCGAACGAGCGGGTCGCCGACCTGTGCGGCAGCCCCGAATTGGCCAGCACCACCGCGGCCAGGTAGGCGGCGATGAAACCGCTGGCGTGGGCGACGCCGGCGGCGGCGAACGCCACCAGCGCCAACCCGAAGGTCCCGATCGGGTACAGGCCGGATGCGGGCAATGCGATGCGGCGCAGCGCGAGGGCACCGAGATATCCGACGGCCAATCCGATCGCGGCGCCGGCAAGGAGTTCGTATACCGCGACGGTGACCGCCTCCGCCGGGTCGAACACGAAGGGCATCACGCTGAACATCAGCACGAGGATCACGGCGGGCGCGTCGTTGAAACCGGACTCGGCCTCGAGCAGTCCGGCGACCCGCTGGGGCAACGGCAGCACGCGCAGGACGGAGAAGACCGCTGCGGCATCGGTGGAGGACACGATGGCCCCGAGCAACAACGCGAGCTGCCAGTCGATGCCCAGCAGCAGGTGCGCCCCGACGGCGGTGATCACCGTGCTGATGACCACTCCGATGGTCGCCAATGCTCCCGCCGGTGCAAGTACCTTGCGGATGTCAGCTGAATCGCGTGGTCAAACCGCCCTCGACGAGGATCACGGCCAGCGCCGCGGTGCCGATGTTTCTGGACAGCTCCACGTCGTCGAACTGCAGACCGAACCCGTCCTCGCCGACCACGACACCGATCAGCAGGAACAGCAGCATGCTGGGAAACCCCACCCCGGTTGCCACTCGAGTACCGACGATGCTGACCAGCAGCACCAAGCCACCGATCAAGAAAGCCAGATACAGCTGCTCCAAGCTCATTTCGTTCCCGTTCAGACATCGTCACGGCGTGGGCGCCGGCTTTGGCGTGCTGTCAGTTAATCAGCCAAGATGAGCGGGTGGCGAAGCGGAAGACGCGAGTCGGGATTGCCGGCGCGGGCAAGGTCGGCCGCTCAGTCGCGCGGGAGTTACTCGATCGCGGACACAAGGTGTTGTTGATCGAACGTGAACGGAGCAACTTCGAACCACACAAGGTTCCTGACGCGGATTGGCTGAATGCCGACGCTTGCGAGCTGACGGCGTTGCAGGAGGCGGGGCTGCAGACCTGCGATGTCCTGATCGCTGCGACCGGAGACGACAAGTCCAATCTGGTGGTGGGCCTGCTGGCCAAGACCGAGTTCGGGGTGCCCAGGGTGGTGGCGCGGATCAACGACGTCCGCAATGAGTGGATGTTCACCCCGGCGTGGGGTATCGATGTCGCGGTATCGACGCCGGGCGCCATGGTGGCCGGCATCGAGGGCGCCATCGACGTGGGCCATCTGGTGCGGTTGATGGGGCTGCACGAGGGCCGCGCCGCCCTGACGAAACTGACGCTGTCCGAAGACAATCCATTCGTGGGGCAGCGCGTCGGCGAGTTGGATTTGCCGGGGAATTCGGTTTTGGTCACCGTGGTCCGCGGGGACAAGGTGATGGTTCCGCAGCCCGGCGACGTGCTCGAACCCGGCGATGAGGTGCTGTTCGTCGGCGACAGCTCTCCGGACCAGTCGAGCAGGATTGATCCCCTAACCCCAGGTTGAGTGTGCGCTGACGGCTTTGCGTGTGCGCTGACGGCGGGATCCAGGCACTTTTTCCGCCCTGGACGCACACGCGACACATGCTGGTAGTCACATCCGCCACACCAGTCCCTGGCGGAGAGGCCACCGTGGCACGAGCCCCTACCGGCGGTTATCAGAGCCCGGGTAGGCAGATGGGCTGCCCCATGCACGGGCCTGGGCCCCACCCGGGGTCGCCCTCGAGGATCATTGGCGCGACTTGGACGTCCTGATCGAACCAGGGCGGCGTGCCTGGGCCTTTGTTTCCGACGATGAAGTCATGGCAGACACTCATATCCCATTTCGGATATATGGTGCCGGGATACACGGCGCCAGCGCCACAGTTGGTGCCGCATGGCAGCGGCATGCCGGGGCACCATTGATTGCTACAGGCCTCGTTGGTGCACACAGCGTTCGGATAGATGAAATCCTTGCCGGAGGAGTTCGGCATGGCTTGGGCAGTGCCTGCGCCCTCTGCGACACCAACCAACCCCCAACCGAGCGATAGACACGCGGATGCTGTCATCACAATGATCCGTTCGCGCTTCATACCGCTGGTTGCTCTCATCTGGGCCTGACGCTTCTCATTAGGTGTCGAAAATGGTTGCCTCGCCGACGATTCGGCAAGGCAACCATTTCAGTTCAGTTACTTAGATGCAGAACAGGAGGAAGCAGGGTTGCTGCCCGCCCCAGCCGCCGCCGGGACCACCCCAACCACCGCCACCGCGGCCATGGTCACCCCAGCCGCGGCCGCCTTGCCAGCCGCCGCCACCGCCGCGCCAGTCGTTACCGCCTCCGCCGCGCCAGCCACCGCCACCACCGCCGCCGCGCATGCCACCATCACCGCGCATGCCGCCACCACCGCCACCGCCGTGGCCACCGCCGCCGTGCCAATCCACCGATTGTGCTTGCTGGACCACGCCAGAATCAGCCTGTGGCGTCGGAGCGGCGTTCGCGAACCCGGCCAGGCCGATGGCTGAAAAACCGAGCGCGCCGGCGATCGCGCCCGCGCCAACAATCTTCTTGAGGATCATGCGATCCCTCTCTGATCTGTAACTCGTGGCCGGAGCAATTGTCCGGTTGATAGATGCCGAACGGTATATAGGGTTTCTATGATTCAGCTGTGCCCAGACCCTGCGTGGTGTGTGGGAGCTGACGCCGCGAAACGGCAACTGCCGACGGGTCTTTTCGAGAAACGCGTCGCGGAATACAGTTTCGCGGAGAATTCAGGCGGTGCGGCGTCGTCGCAGGAACGGGTCGGCCAGCGACGGCGGTTGATATCCGACGTCGCCACCGACGAACGTGACGCCGGGCGGCACGATCTCGTCGATCCGGTCGAGGATGTCGGTCGACAGCGTCACCTCGGTAGCACCGATCTGCGACTGGAGATGCTCCATGGTGCGCGGTCCGATGATCGGCGAAGTGACCCCTGGGTGTTGCATGACGAAAGCCAACGCCAAGTGGATCAGCGAGAGGCCGGCGTCGTCGGCTAATTTCCCGAGCGCATCGGCTGCCTCGAGTTTGCGTAGATTGTCCGGGTTCGACATGTCGAACCGTCCGGGCATCCGGTTGCCGCGCTTGGACTCCGGCAGGTCTTTGTCCTTGCGGTAGCCGCCGGAGAGCCAGCCACCGGCCAACGGGCTCCACGGCAGCACGCCCATCCCGTATTCCTGCGCCACCGGCAAGACGTCGGCCTCGATCCCGCGCACCAGCAGGGAGTAGGGCGGTTGCTCGGTGACGAAGCGGCCCAGGCCCCGCCGCTCGCTGACCCACTGCGCCTGCACCATCTGGTGAGCGGGATAGGTCGAGGAGCCGAAGGCCCGGATCTTGCCTTGCCGCTGTAGGTCGGTGAGTGCGGACAGCGTTTCCTCGAGGTCGGTGTCCGCGTCTGGCCGGTGCACCTGGTAGAGGTCGATCCAGTCGGTGTCCAGCCGGCGCAGGCTGTTCTCGACTTCGCGCACGATCCAGCGGCGCGAGTTGCCCTGCATGTTGGGGTCCCCGCCCTGGGCGCCCAAGGGAACACCCATCTGGCCGTGGAACTTGGTGGCCACGACCACGTCATCGCGCCGACCGGCCAGCGCCTTCCCGACGATGACCTCGGACTCGCCCTGTGAGTAGACGTCGGCGGTGTCGATGAAGTTGATCCCGGCGTCCAGCGCCGCATGGATCGTGGCGATCGACTTTTCATGGTCGGGTTCGCCCCACGCCCCGAACATCATGGCGCCCAGACAAAGCGGGCTGACTTGAATTCCGGTTCGTCCTAAGCTCCGATGCTCCACGCACCGAGTCTAGGCGCCTCGGATTCTGACCGCGAGAGTGCCACTGGCGACGCGTTTCTCGAGATAACCCATCGTTACTAGCACTCTCGCGGAGGGTCAGCGATCACCGCGCAGAGGCGGTGCCTCGACGTCCTGGCGTGCGGTGGGCTGCCAGCACGTCGGCGTTGGCCAGCGTTTGCGCCTGCGCGGCCAACGTCGACGCCCAGTTGGCATGGGCGATTGCATCGGAGGCGTTGCTGCCGTGCGCCGCCGCCAACTGCCGCTTCGCGTCTTCGAATCGACTCTTGGCCTCGGCGCCGATAGCCCTTTGATACTTGGCGACATAGTCAGAGATTTGGCGCACTCTGGCGTCCGCGGTGGACAACGCGTCCCCCGATGCCTGGCCGCCAGCGTCGATCCGTCGCGCGGCACGGCGTCGGCGTCGCGCACGGAAGAACAAGAAAAGCACCAAGAGGACGACCACGGCGACGGCCACACCGATCGCGATCGGCAGCCAGGCCGGCCTCGGTGCGCTTGCCGATGCGTTCAACCCGTCGGCCGCGGCGACCGCGGCACCGCTCCAGTCTTTAGCGGTGATCGCGGACTCGATCTTTCTCGAAATGTTGTTCAGCTCGTCCGCCGTGATGCCCTGCGCCTTCGGCGGCCCGGTAAACGTGTACAACTTGGTGTTCGTGGCAATGGCCAACACCGCGTCGTGGTCGCCCATCCCGGTCGCGCTGCGGGTCTGGCCGGCCCAATTTTCGGGCTTGAACCTGTTGAAGTTGTCGACGTAGACGACCCACAGTTGAATGTGCCGATCGTTCGAAAGCCGGTCGATCGCCGAGCTGACCGCCGCGCGACCGGAATCCGTCAACACTCCCGTGCTGTCGGTGATGTGATCCGTGAGTCTGGACGCCGGTTGCGCGCCGGCGGGGGTTGACAACAGCAACCCCGACGTGAGGATCGTCAGGACTACGGCGAACAGGCGAACAAGGCGCATACGGGTAATCTAACCTGCCGCCGGCCACCTGGTCGGCCCTCGCACCTGGCCTATCGTGTGGACATGTCCGTAGTCGCACGCGAACGTGTCGCCCTGGTCGAAATCCTGAGCGAGGTGGGTCCGGACGCCCCGACCCTGTGCGAGGGCTGGACGACCCGCGACCTGCTCGCGCACCTGCTCGTGCGCGAACGCCGCCCCGACGCGGTGCCCGGCCTGGTGTTCGCGCCGCTGGCTTCCCACACCGAGCGCCTGCAGAGCCGGCTGGCCAGCTCGACGAAGTGGGAGGACCTGGTCGAGCTGTTCGCGACCGGTCCCCCGGTGTTCTCGATATTCAAGGTTCTCGACCCGGTGGCGAGCATCCACGAGATGTTCGTCCACCACGAGGACGTCCGCCGGGCGCAGACCGGTTGGGAGCCAAGGGAACTCGATGCGAAGACCGCCGCGGCGGTGAAGCGGCGCGTCGCGGTGATCAGCCGGGCCGGGATGTCGAAGTCGATGGCGGCGGTGCCCGCCCGACTGACGCTGCGCACCCCCGACGGTCAGCCGGTGGTGACGGTCGGCAGCGGTTCGCCGGTCACCGTGACGGGCGCACCGCTGGAGCTGCTGCTGTTCGCCTTCGGCCGCAACGCCGTCCGCGTCGACTTCGGCGGGGATGACGACGTCGTCGCAGCGGTGCGGGCAGCCAAGCGTGGATTCTGAGTCCGGCGCATGAGCGACAGGGGAAAGCTGAAGATCGATCTGGCGTGTCCCGATGGACACGTCGCCGGCCACCTGATCCGGCAAAGCGAGCACCACCCCATCGAGATCGACCTGCCCGAAAGGGAACGCGAGGAATGGCCGCGGGGCGGCGACACGATGTACACGCACTTGACGTGCCCCGGCTGCGGCCGCCGCATTTACGGGTCGACGGAGGCGATCAAGGAGAAGACGTGGATGTCGGACAGTCAATCCGGATCCGAGGGCCGGCACTCGCTGCGCTTCATCGAGGACGGCCTGGGCTAGACGCCCGTGTTACCAGATGCCGAACCGTTGGTCCCGGTTCATCCGCCGCCGCCACTGCTCCCTGCGGCGGGCCTCACGCTCGTCCTGCCACTTCAGCCACCGGTCGACGAACCGGTCGAGCACTTTGTCCATGCCTTCCACGGTGCGACGATTCGCGAATGGTGTCCAAGACCGGCCTTTGATCGTTCGATAGGCGTTGGCTATCGAAGGTGTTGAAGAACCGTTGGTCACGATCAAAGACAACGTCGAGCCGCTTTAGGTTCATCCCGGGCCAGCGTGTGGCCTCACAGCGGATCAATATTCTGACCTCACTGTGTGGCTAACAACGAAGCGCCAAATTGAAGAATGGAAACGACCCTCCCCCAACAAACGCAAGAAACGCGCTCAGCCGACGCCCGGCGCCGGCAACGCCGAGCGCTGCAAGTGATATTCGCCGACGCCGCAACCGTCGCAACGCTGGCGCTGTTCAACGCCGCAGACCCGGTTGACGCTGGCACCGTCGCCGCGCCGGTGTCGGTAAGCCTTGCAGATCAGGCCACCGAACTGCCGAACGGCGGCTTCGCCGCGGACCCGTCGGACCCATGGACCCCCCAACCGGATCCGGGCGTGAATTCCAACCCGAGTCCGGGCTGGGGTTCGCAACCGGATCCGGGCTGGAATGCCGATCCAGGCTGGGATTTTCAGCCTTCTCCCTAAACCGCGTGCGCACGCGCCCTCGAATTGCGAGCGCAACGCCTTTACTCGATCTTGACCAGGCATTGAATTGCCACACCGACGATGAACGACATGAGTAGTCTTCCTTCGGTGGACCTGGGCGTTTTGGGACCTCTGCAAGTCCGGCAGGACGGCGCGCCCGTCTCCATACCGGGCTCCAAACCGCGCGCCATCCTCACGATGCTGGGACTGCGCAACGGATCGGTGGTGCCGGCCGACACGCTGGTCGAGTTGCTCTGGACTGACGATCCGCCGCGCACCGCGGCCAAGGCCCTGCAGACCCACATCTCCGCCCTGCGCCGCGCCCTGGGCGACGGCGTCGTGGTGACCGAGGGAACCGGCTGGGCTCTGCGCGGGCTCGATGTTGACGCGTTGCGCTACAAAGAGGCCGCCAAGGCGGGGCGTGAGGCCGCCGCCGCCGGCGATACCAGCCAGGCGGTGGCCCGCTTCGAGGAGGCGCTGACGCTGTGGCGCGGAATCCCCGAACTGCCCGATGGCCAGCGCGGCTTATCCGAGAAGACACGCTGGATCGAAGGCCACGCCGCGCTCGTCGAAGATCGGGCAGACGCGTTGCTCGCGACCGGCCGCGCCGCGGAAGTGATCGGCGATCTCGAGGCGGCGGTGGCCGAGGCACCGCTGCGCGAGAGGCGATGGGGCCAGCTGATGCTCGCGCTCTACCGAGCCGGTCGGCAGGGTGAAGCCCTCGGCGCATTCCAGCGGGCGCGTTCGCATTTGGTCGACGAGTTGGGCGTGGAACCCGGGCCGGAGCTGCGACGGCTCGAGGCCGCCATCGTCGCGCAGGATTCCGCGCTGGATGTTCTTGTAGAACAACAACTTCCGTCGGTCACCCGCGCGGTGACCTTCCTACTCACCGACATCGAGGGATCGACCGCCGCGTGGGAGGCGGACGCCGATGCGATGGCGGTAGCGCTGGCACGTCACGACGAGCTCGTCGAGCAGGTCGTCACGTCGCGCGGCGGGCGGCTGATCAAAACGCGCGGCGAGGGCGATGCGACGTTTTCGGTCTTCGAGCGGCCGTCTGCGTCCGCAGCCGCCGCCCTTGAGTTGCAAGACGCGATCAGTCATGAACCGTGGGCGTTGCGCGAACCGATGCGTGTCCGCATTGCGCTGCACACCGGCGAGGTCGAGCTGCGCGACGGTGACTACTTCGGTCGGGCGGTCAACCGGGCGGCGCGCCTGCGGTCGCTGGCCGAGGGTGGCCAGATCCTGTGCTCGGGTGCCACGGCCGAGCTCGTCATCGACTCGTTGTCCGACGACGTCGTACTTACCGACTTGGGTATGCGCCAGCTGAAAAACCTCGCGCGTGCGGAGCACGTCTTCGAGCTCCGCCTGGAAACCGAAGAGGACGGTCCCGCACCGCAGCCAGGCGCCGAGCCGATGGAGCGTCCCAGCCTCCCCGCAGTACTCATCGGGCCCGGGCCGTTCGTCGGACGCGGGGACGAACTCGAAAGGCTGCTGTCCGCGTGGCAGACCGCGCTCGCCGGTGGCGTGCGCCCCGTGCTGATCGCCGGCGAACCCGGCGTCGGCAAGACGCGCCTGGCCGGCGAATGGTCCCAGCAGGCCTATGCCCAAGGAGCGGCCGTGCTGTACGGCCGTTGCGACGAGGATCTCGGCGCGCCCTATCAGCCGTTCGCCGAAGCCCTGCGTTCGCTGGTGCCCTGCATCGGTGCCGACCGGCTGCGGGGATTGCGCGGCGTCGAAGCGCTACTTTCGCTGGTTCCCGGGCTGACCGATGTCTTGCCCGACCTCGCCGCCCCGACTAGCGCGGACCCCGACACCGAACGGTACGCACTTTTCGACGCCGTCGTCGCGGTCTTCGAAATCGCTTCCGCGGGCGCGCCGCTGGTCCTGGTGCTCGACGACCTGCATTGGGCGGCCAAGCCGACGCTGCTCCTGTTGCGGCATCTCCTGCGCTTCGGCGACCACGCCCGCATGCAAATCGTGGGCACGTACCGAAACACCGACCTCGACCGTTCCCACCCCCTGGCCGCGATGCTCGCCGACCTGCACCGTGACGGCACGGCCAACCGCATCAGTCTGAGCGGCCTCGACGATGACGACGTGACCGCGTATGTCGCCAAGGCGGGCTATGACGACGAGGAGTTAGCGCACGCGTTGGCGTCAGTCACCGGCGGAAACCCCTTCTTTCTCATCGAGGCTTTGCGCCACGTCGATGAGAGCGGCGGCGTCTGGGATCAGAGCACCCTGCCGCAGGGCGTGCGCGAAGCCGTGAGCCGCCGACTGTCGCGGCTTCCGGCGGAGACGAACAAAGCTCTGGCCGCCGCCGCGGTCGTCGGCAGCAGATTCGCGGTGGAGCTCGTCGAGAGCGTCGTCGGGAACGACCTCATCGACGCGTTCGACGAAGCGTCCAAAGCCGGCATCATCATCGAAGAACCGGGCGGCCACTACAGGTTCAATCACGCACTCGTCCGGCAGTCGCTGCTTGCCGAACTGGCGTCCGTGCGGCGCATGCGGCTACACCAGCGAATCGCCACCACGCTCGAGAGCCAGCCCGGCGCCGACGACGAACTGCTGGCCGAACTGGCGCATCACTACTTCGAATGCGCCTGGGCGGGAAACGCATCCAAGGCCGTCTTCTACTGTCGCCGTGCTGCGGACCAGGCGATGGCACGGCTGGCCTACGAAGGCGCCGCGGACCTCTACGACCACGCACTACATGCGTTGGAAGAGATCGACGAAGAGTTGCCGGACCGCGACGACCAGGCCGCGGAGCTGTTGGTCGCCCGCTGCGAGGCGCTGCTGGCCGCGGGTGACGTGGCTTCGGCCGCGGGCGCGGTGTCGCAATTGCTAGAAGCGACAGGCCATTCGGCGCGTCTGGCGGCGTGGGCGACCTGCTTCGACGGCCAGCTGTCGATGCTGATCCATCCCGAGCGATTGGCCGAGGTCGAAACAGCGTTAGCCGCAGCCGCCGAAAAACTGGGTCGATTGGACGATGCCGCAGGGGAAGCCAAGGCCCATACCGTTCGGGCCGCGTCGCTGGCCCGCCTGGGGCGAATCGGCGATTGCGAAGTCGCCCTTGACGATGCCCTGACGGCGGCGCGGCGCGCGCGTGAACACCGCCGAGTCAATGCGGTGCTGGCGGGCGCGCCCCTGGCGGCGCTCTGGGGACCCAATCCGGTTGCGCGCGCGGGTGGCCGCTGTCTGGACGTGGTGCGGCTGTTGCGAATCACGACGGACTCCCCCGCTGTCGAGGCGACGTCGACGCGCTGTCAGGCCGTGTTGGAGGCATTTCGCGGACGTGCGGCCCCGGCGCGGCGGATGATCGACTCGGCTCGGCGCACGGTCACCGAGCTCGGATTGCGCCATGCGCTGCTCGAAGTCGAACAGTTTGCCGGCATTGTCGAGCTCGTCGCCGACGATCCCGCCGCGGCGGAGCCCCATTTGCGCAAGGCCTATAACGGTTTTCGGCGCATGGGCCTCGACGCCGACACGGCCGAGACCGCCGCGCTGCTCGGTCGGACTTATCTGGCGCTCGACCGAGACGGCGACGCCGACGAGCTATGCACGGAGAGTGAGCGTCTCGCCGGCGATGCGCTGAAACCCTCGATCGCCTGGCGGACGCTGCGGGCACACTTGCTGGCCCGCCGCGGTGATCATCGGGAGGCGCGGCGGGTTGCCGAGGCCGCCGTGGCCCTCGCCGAGCGCACCGACCTCTTGGTTGATCACGGCGATGCATGTTTGGCATTGGCGACGGTCTTGGATGCCGCCGGCAACGCCGTGGGGGCGCGAGCCGCCGCCGAGCAAGCGGCCAGCCTGTACGAACGTAAAGGCGCTGCGGCACTTGTTGAGAAGGCGCGCAGCATTCTCGGAAGGCGCGTCCAGCCCCTTGCCCCGGCTCCATCCGAAGCGCCGGCTGTCGAGCTCGACACTGCATGTGTACGAGCGGGTGAACGCGTCGCGGCTGCTGTTAATCGAGGCGACTGGGACGAGTATGAGCGGCTGTTTGCACCCGAGGCGTCACTTGAGAGTCGGCGGAAGATTGTCGGCTTCACACCGACCGACATCCCATTCGATGACTTTCAACGTGAGAACAGACGGATCATCGAGACGGGCCAGACGCAGCTCGACTATGTGTTTATCGACGTGCGGGGCGAGCGCCTCGCACTCTCTCGATTGAAGGTGGTCACCGACGACCCCAGCCCCGGCGCGCCAATCGACGAATTCCTACAGGTATACGGCATTGACGATGAGGGTCGGGTCGCGTGGCAGGTCTGGTTCGACATCGAAGATATCGACGCCGCACTCGCCGAGCTCGACGCCGCGCACCTTCGGCTTGAGGAATCATCACGCGGGGCGCTCGACGCGCCCGGCGCCGAGCTGGACAACGCGTGTACACGAGCGATCGGCCGCTTGGATTCCGCAGTCGAGCGCGAGGCCTGGGAAGAGGTTGCGGAACTCATCGCACCCGTCATCTCCCACGAGAACCGTCGAAAGATAATCGGATATCCCCGGGACGACCTTGCGGCCAGTGAATGGATAAACCGCGGACGCAGTGCTCGCAGAATCGGTCCGATGCAACACCGTCACGTGGTCGTCGCCGTGCGAGGCGATCGCCTCGCACTCACCCGATTGGAGGTGAGCACCGCAGACGTCAGCCCGGGGGCGCCCCGAGACGAAATGCTCGAGGTGAATAGCCTTGATGAGGACGGCCGAATCGCCCTGCAGGTGTGGTTCGACGTCGAAGATATGGACGCCGCGCTCGCCGAGCTTGACGCCGTGCACACACAGTTCGAGGAACCGCAACCACAGCCGCGACGGCTCGAAAACGCGGCCAGCCAAGCGAATGAGCGACTTCTGGCTTGCTTTTCGGCCTGCGAATGGGAAGCCCTCACCGACATCCTGGCCGAGGACGTTACTACCGACGATCGTCGGCGGGCGGTGAATGCGGGCGTTCGACAGGACCGTAACGCTGAGATCAAAGATTTCCGGTTGGCCGCCGACCTCGGGGTCACGCATGCGACGTCAAACACCATTGCCACCCGAGGAGAACGCCTCGCCCTCACTCGTTCGCGGTACTCGCACAACGAGGAGGATCCGGAGGCGTTCGCTGCAGAGCTCTTGGGGATAGTCAAGATCAACGCCGACAATCGGATCGAGGCGTGGGTCACGTTCGACCTTCAGGACTTCGACGCGGCTATCGCCGAGCTCGACGCCCGTTACCTCGCCGGTGAGGCGGCGCCGTACGCGCCCACATGGTCGGCGATTACGGGGGCCTTTGCCGCGCTCGCCCGGCACGAGTTGCCATCGACGACATCGGATTTCGAGGACATCGACCACCGCCGGGTGGCAGCTTTTGCGCCGGGTGAACTGCTGCGGTACCTGCGTGCCGGCTGGGAAATCAACCAGGTAACCAGACCCTACGTCGAGGTCGTGCATCGGCTGAACAACCTCGGAGCCGTTGTCACCCATGCAGCGGATTTGACCTCGCGCGATGGCTTCGATGCCGAATGGCGAAGCGTCGACCTCATGAAGGTCGAAGGCGACAGCATCAGCCGCTGCGAGCTATTCGAGGAGGCGGACCTCGATGCCGTGATCGCACGGTTTGAGGAACTGAGCAAGCCAGCACCCCAGCTGGAAAATACGGCAAGCCGGACCAACGCACTGTACGTGGCCGGCATCAATACGCGCGACTGGGACACTCTCGCGTCGCTTCTGGCCGAAGACTATTACAGCGACGATCGGCGACGGGTAACCGGCACCGGAACGCGCCGCGGTCGGGATGCCGAGATCGAGAACGTGCGGGTGACCACAGATCTCGGGGCGATGGTGACGGTTGAGGTCATCGCGACTCGCGGTGACCGCCTTATTCTCACTCGTACCCGCGTCTCCTTTGACGAGCAGCAAGGGTTTCTTGCTGATGTACTCTTTGTCGTCGAGACCGACCTCGACGGCCGCATCGCGGCGACCATCATGCTCGACATCGAGGACATCGAGGCAGCCTTTAGAGAACTCGACGCCCGATACCTCGCTGGCGAGGCGGCACCGTACGCGCGCACGTGGTCGGTCATCACGGGGTTTAACGCCGCGTTCAACCGGCGCGAAATACCCCCGAAGGATTGGGTCACCGTCGACCACCGGCGACTTGTAACGGCCGACACGAGTGATCTTCCCAGATTAATCCGCGACGTTTGGGACATCACGCCAGACGTCAGCCTCCACATCGAGGCAGTCCATCAGCTCAGCGGTCTCGGAGCGGTCGTAACGCGTGAGTTGCATGGGACCTCGAAGGAGGGATTTGCTGCCGCGTGGCGGATGATTCAACTTCTGACTATCGAAGGCGACCGGATAGACCGTTCTGAACTATTCGACGAAGCAGATCTCGACGCCGCGCTCGCGCGGTTCGATCAGCTCAGCCCCCACCTGCGACGGCTGGAAAACGCGTCAAGCCAAATAGCCGACCGCGTCATGGCGCACTTCAGTGCCCGCGAATGGGACGCAGCAACCGCGATGCTGGCCGATGACTATTCCATTGACGATCGCCGCCGAACGGTGAACGCCGGGCTCCAGCGCGGCCGGGATGCCGCGATGAAGGACGCGCAGGCGAACGCCGACCTCGGCTCTAAAGAAATAACGTCGACAGTCATCGCGACGCGCGGCGACCGCCTCGTCCTTCGTCGTGCGCGCTACGCCTCCCAGCGCCCCGAGTCGTTTTATGTCGATGCACTCAGCATCTACGAGATCAACGGCGACGGACGGGTCGCGGCGAACGTCACCTTCGACATTGACGATATCGGTGCCGCCTTCGAGGAGCTTGACGCGCGCTACCTCGCCGGCGAAGCAGCCACCCATGCGCAGACGTGGTCGGCCCTCACCGGCGCCTTCGACGCGATCAACAGGCACGAACTGCCCAAGCTGACGCCGGACTGGGTCAACATCGACCGCAGGCGCGGACCAACGTTCGCGACCGGCGAGATGACCGCTTACCTCCACGAACTGTTCGACGACACGCCAGACATCAACGTCTACATCGAGGTCGTGCATCGCCTGAGCAACCTCGGAGCCGTCGTCACTCAGGCAGCGCACGGTACGTCACAACAGGGCTTCCAGGCTGAATGGCGGGAGACCGGGCTTTTCAAGTTCGACGGCGATCTGCTCAGCCATTACGAAATGTTCGACGAAGCAGATCTCGACGCCGCACTCGCGCGGTTCGATCAGCTCAACCGCCAGGTGCGACGGCTGGAAAACGCGGCAACCGATGTGTATGAACGGTTCCAGGCATCCTACGCGGCCCGCGACTGGGCCGCCTTGGCGGACATGACGGCCGAAGATTGCTACAGCGACGATCGTCGTCGAGTGGTGAATGGCGGCGTCATCGACCGGGCTGCCGTGATCGAAAGTTTCCGGTCGGGCGCCACCCTGAGTCTCACACACGCGACGTCAGACACCATTGCAACCCGCGGGGTGCGCCTCGTCCTAACTCGTGACCGATACTGGCGCGGCGACGAGAACCCCAAGGAGTTGGTCGTCGAAGTCCTACAGATAGTCGAGATCGACACCGAGGAGCGGATCGCGGCGCTCGTCACGCTCGACCCCGACGACATCGATGGTGCACTAGAAGAGCTCGAAAACCGGTACATCGCCGGCGAAGCGGCCGCCCACCGCCAGGCGTGGCCCGCCATCGTTGGCGGCTACACCGGACTCAACGAAGGCGAGCTCCCCCCGATGACATCGGAGTTCGAGGACTTCGACCATCGACGAGGTGTAGCGATGGCGCCTGGAAAGCTGATCGAATACCTCTGTACCGCATTGAAACTTACGCCAGACCTCAACATCTACATCGAGGAGGTGCATCGGCTGAGCGACCGAGGCGCTGTCCTCACCCACGCTGCGCATGGGACCTCAGACGAGGGCTTCACCGCCGAATGGCGAGGTGTCCACCTTTTGACGCTCGAGGGTGAGATGTTCAACCGCTGTGAAATCTTCGACGAAGCGGACCTCGACGTCGCGATCGCACGATTTGAAGAACTGCACCCGTCGGCGCAGCGACTGGAAAATGCGGCAAGCCTTGCGTATGAACGCGTTCAGACATGTTTTGCTGCCCGCGACTGGGCCGCATTGTCGGCGGTCCTCGCCGACAACACTTTGATGGACGATCGGCGTCGGGTCGTGGGCGCCGGAGTCCGCCGCGGTCGGGACGCCACGATCGCCGGATGGCGGGCGATCGCCGGCATAGGAGCTACGGACGTTACGTCCGTAGCCATTGCGACGCGCGGGCCGCGGCTCGTACTTTGTCGCACTCGGGTCGAGACAAGCGGTGCGTTCGACGTGGAGGCGCTCCAGATCGTCGAGATCGGAGCCGACGAGCGGATGGTGGCGTTGGTCTCGTTCGGCCTCGACGACTTCGGCACTGCCATCGCCGAGCTCGAAAGCCGTTATCTTGCAGGCGAAGCAGTGGCCTACACGCGCACGTGGTCGGTAATTGCGGGCGCCTACGGGGCGCTCAATCGAGGCGAATTTCCCCCAACCACAGCGGACTTGGTCAACGTTGACCACCGGGGCGAGGTCGCGTTCGGGCCCGGTGACCTGATTACATACCTGCGCTCCGGCTTGGAGATCGACCAAGGCATCAATATCTACATCGAGGCCATACATCGGCTGACCGACTTGGGAGCGGCCATCACTTATGCGGCGGATGAGAACTCCCGCGAGGGCTTCGACGCCGAGTGGCGAGGGATTTCCCTGTTGACCGTCGAAGGCGAGACGATCAACCGCATAGAGGTGTTCGAAGAGGCAGACGTTGACGCCGCGCTCGCGCGATTCGATGAACTGAGCCCGCATGTCGACCGGCTGGAAAACAAGGCAAGCCAAGTGGCCGGGCGCTTCATGGCCCAGTTCACGGCAGGCAGCTTGGACGCCCTAGACGAAATGCTGGCCGACAACTTTTCCAGTGACGATCGCCGTCGGGTTGTGGGCGCGGGAGTCCGAGACGGTCGAGACGCCCAGATGGTCGACCTGCAAACGATGTCCGACCTGTCGATCACGAAAATCACATCGACACGTATCGCGACCCGCGGGGAGCACCTCGTCCTCGTGCGTGGCCATCTCACGGACCGCGATCGAGGGCCCGAGATGTTGCTCACGGAGGTGCTTGCCGTCGTCGAGATCAACGCCGACGAACGGATGGTCGCGCTCGTCTCGTTTGACCTCGACGACTTCAATGCCGCCCTCGCCGAACTCGACGCCCGCTACCTCGCCGGCGAAGCGGCCGCCCACTCGGACGCTTGGTCGGCCATCGCGCAGGCCTACGCGATGCTCAATCAAGGTGAAATCCCCACCACAGCAACCAACATGGCAGAAGTCGACCATCGGCCGCTTACAGCAATCGGGCCCGGCGACCTGAAGGCGTACATCCGTGCCACGTTCGACGACTCGACGGAGAACGTTGTCTACATCGAGACCGTTCATCGGCTAACGAACCTGGGTGTCGTCGTCACCAATGTGGCCAAAGGGACGACGCGAGAGGGCTTCTACGCCGAGTGGCGGATGGTCCTCCTCATGACAGTCGACGGTGGACTGGTCAGCCGCGGCGAGATATTCGAAGAGGCGGATCTGGACGTCGCGCTCGCCCGCTTTGAGGAGCTTCATCCACAAACGCCGCGGCTGGAAAACGCGGCAAGCCAGGCCTATGACCGCCTGCAAGCGTGCTTTGCTACCCGCGACTGGGATGCCATGCCTGAAATGCTGGCCAGCGACGCTGTCAACGATGATCGCCGGCGGGTGGTGGGCGCGGGACTCCGAGAGGGCCCTGGCGCTGTGATCGCCGAAATGTCGGCGCTCGCCGAAATCGGCGTCAAGCGCATTGCGTCAGAGAGCATTGCCACCCGCGGCAGGAACCTCGTCCTCAGCCGTTCGCATGCCGCCGGGCACGATCGACGACCCGATGCATTCCGCACCGATGTCCTCAATATCGTCGAGATCGACGCCAAAGGGCGGATCGTGGCTCTCGTCATTTTCGACCCTGAAGACATCGACTCCGCCTTCGCCGAACTCGATGCCCGTTACCTCGCAGGCGAAGCTGCCGCCCACGCGCACACGTGGTCTGTCATCGCGGCGCTGTACGCGGGGTTCAACCGGCAGCAACTTCCTGCCACCACGGTGGACTGGATAGACATCGACCATCGGCCGGTCATCACGATCGAGCCCGGTGATCTGCCCGCATCCATCCGTGTAATCCAGGACTTGATGCCGGATTTGAGCATCTACGTGGAGGCTGTGCATCGGTTGAGCGACCTCGGAGCGGTTGTCACCCACACCGCGCGTGGCATTTCGCAGGAGGACTTCGGCGCGGAGTGGCGAATGGTCGACATCTTCACGGTCGACGGCGACCTGATCAGCCGCCTGGAGATGTTCGACGAGGCAGACCTCGACGCCGCGCTCGCAAGGTTCGACGAACTCAGGCCGCCGACACCACGGCTCGAAAACGCGGCAAGCCGAGCGGACGAGCGCTTTTGGATGTCCTTCACAGCTCGACAGTGGGCCGCGATGGCGGAACTGGTGGCCGACAACATTTTCGCCGACGATCGCCGGCGGGTCGTGAACGCCGGCATCCGGCACGGTCGAGATGCCTACATGGCGGATATGCGAGCCGTCGCCAAGGTTTTCCCCGATCAGGACATAACGTCGACCGTCATGGCGACACGTGGATCGTGCCTCGCCCTCACTCATATCTGCGCCTCGCGCCGCGGCCCGGAGCCCGGCGAAATCAGCACCGAGGTGCTGTCTGTTGTCGAACTCGACGCCGACAATCGGGTGGTGTCGCGCGTTGCGTTCGACCTCGACGATATCAACGCGGCTTTTGAGGAGCTCGATTCACTTTACCTCGCAGGCGAAGCGGCCGCCCACGCGCACACGTGGTCGGTCATCGCGGCGTTGTACGCGGGGTTCAACCGGCAGCAACTTCCCGCCACCACGGCGGACTGGATATACATCGACCATCGGCCGGTCATCACGATCGAAGCGGGTGATCTGCTCCCATCCATCCGTGCATTCCAGGACCTCATGCCGGAGATGAGCATCTACATGGAGGCCGTGCATCGGTTGAGCGACCTCGGAGTGGTCGTCACCCACACCACCCACGGCATTTCGCAGGAGGACTTCGGCGCCGAGTGGCGAATGATCGACATCTTCACGGTCGACGGCGACCTGATCAGCCGCCTGGAGATGTTCGACGAGGCAGACCTCGACGCCGCGCTCGCCCGGTTTGACGAACTACCCGACAAGTCTGAGCCGAAGTAACTGCCGACACCACCGAGGCTCGAACGCGTTGGCTCGTCAGTTGGTAAGAATGGGTTGTTATGTCGCACTCATTCGACGTCTTCACCGAATCGCCCGCCAGCGTTGAGCAGATTCATGCGACGTTCGGCCGCGAGGACTATTGGCTGGACCGCTGCGCGGCCAACGGCACCCCCACCACGCTGGAGTCGCTGATCGTCGAGGCCGACGGCACGGTGAGAGCGTGCATCGCGCAGCACCTGGGTCGCCAGCTACTGCCCGGGCCGGTCGCCAAACTCATTCGCGGCGACCTGAAAATCGTCGCCACCGAGACGTGGACACCGGCCGGTGACCGCCAGGTACGCGGGCAGGTCAGCGTCTCGGCTCCTGGCGGGTTGGGATCGGGCGATGCAAACGCGTTGCTGGCGCCTGCGGGCGACGGCGCCCAACTGCACCTCGCGGGGAGGGTGGACGTCAAAATCCCGCTGGTGGGCGGCAAGCTCGAGAAGTCCATCGGAGCCGGCATGGTTGCGGGCATCCCCCTGATCCAGCGCTTCACCGCCGACTGGATTTCCGAACACGGTGACTGACACGGCGCCACCACGCCAACCGCTCTATCTGCTCGCCGACAGTCAACTGCTGTTCTGGAAGCGTCACGACCGACTGCTCCTCGATGCCGCCATCGACGGACTGGATCGGGACATGCTACTGCGCGCGGCCTACATCGGTGCCTCCAACGGGGATCGTCCCGAGTTCTACGAGATCTTCGAGGAGGCGGTGGACGCAATCGGAATCGCCGAACGTCGGATGATCGATTCGTCGTTCGGGCCGGACGACCGCGCGTTCCTGGAGCGCGCCCAGTTGGTCGTCCTCGCGGGCGGCGATGTGCGCCTCGGCTGGACCACATTCGAGAGAACCGGCATGAAGGATGTGATCCTGAGCCGGTACGAGCAAGGGGCTGTCCTGGTGGGCATTTCAGCCGGTGCGGTCCAGCTCGGACGCTTTGGAATGGCCGAGACACCGGGATCGTCCGCGACCGAGCTGCTCGATGTGTTCGACCTCGTGCCCGTGGTCGTTGACGCACACGACGAACGGGCCAAGTGGGCGAGGCTATCCCGCACGATTCAGGCGCTGCAGGGAGCGGCCACCGGGCTCGGAATCCCCGCCGGCGGAGGAGTCATCGTTCACCCGGACAACACCTTCGAGCCGCTGCGGCGTCCCGCACACGAATTCCGTTTCGACGGAACCCAAGTCACGCGTTCCCTGCTGCGGGTCGCGGACGAGACAGACCCTTAACCGGAGCTCGAAACCTGCAGCCGCTAGAGTCCGTGCCAAACCCGCCACGGTGGGGGTCGATGGCGACGCAGGATTGGGCACCAAAACGGCGAGGTAGGTCAATGACGACGAGCGAAAACCCCGAGTCCATAGTCGTAGAGCCAGCGGGCGAGCAACCCACGCCGAAACGGCGCGGCGTCATGCAAGCGCTCACCGCGTCTGTGTGTCCGGTACGTCGAACGCCTGATGCCCGACCCGTACCTGTTCGCGGTCATCCTCACCCTCATCGTCGCCGCGCTGGTCGGCGCGCTGGTGAACGGCGCCTCGCCCGGCGGCATGCTCAAGGCGTGGTACGGCGGTGTGTGGGGATCGCAGAACATCTTCACGTTCGCCTTCCAGATGGTCCTGATCCTCGTGACGGGCTACACGCTCGCCGAGGCGCCGGTGCTGAAGCGGGCCATCGTCTACATCGCGAGCAAGCCGAGGAACCAGGTTCAGGGAGCCCTGCTGTGCTTCGGCGTGAGCGCCGTGCTGTCCCTGCTGAACTGGGGACTCGGGCTGGTAGCCGGGGCGCTGGTGGCCCGCCAAGTCGCGAAGCGCTTCGCCGACGCGCATTTCGGCTACCTCATCGCCGCGGCGTTCATGGGCTTCATCGTCTGGACGCAGGGCCTGTCGTCGTCGATCGCGCTCGCGAACACGGACAACGGCAGCCCAATCAACGTGATCCACAAGCTGACTGGCATGACGGTGCCGTTGAGGCTGACGATCTTCCAGCCCTACAGCTGGCTGTCGGTGATCGTGGTCCTGGCGCTGCTCGCGCTCGCGATCTGGCGCATGGAGCCCACCGAGAGCCTTAAGCCCGATCCCGCGGTGTTCGAGGACGAGGACCAGCCGGAGCCCGGGCCCGAGGGCAAGAAGACCTTCGCCGAGTGGCTGGAAAACCTGTGGATTCTCAATGTCCTGGTGTTCGCCGCGGGCATCGCGTACTTCTGGATCAGCGATTTCGCGCTGAACATCTCGTCGATGATCATGTTGTTCACCATCACGAGCGCGTTGCTGCACCGCACTCCGATTCGATTCATCCGGGCGTTCACCGGCGCGGCGAAGGTTTCCGGTCCGCTGCTGCTGCAGTACCCCCTCTACGGCGGCCTGGTGGGTCTGTTGGGTTATCTGCCCGCGCACGCAGGCGACAAGATCAAGCCGCTGCAGACGCTGCTGGCCCAGGCCGTCGTGAGCGGCGCGACCCAGTACACGCTGCCGTTCCTGACCTTCATCGGCTCGCTGATCATCAGTCTGTTCGTGCCGTCCGGCGGCGGGCATTGGGCCGTGCAGGGCCCGATCGCGGTCGACTCGGCGCTGGCGATGGGTCAGCGCTCGCCGGCCTACCTCGGGTTGATCTCCATGACGGTCGCCGTCGGCGAGGGCGTCGCGAACATGATTCAGCCGTTCTGGCTGCTGCCGTTGCTTGCCATCGCGAAGCTCAATGTCCGTCAGGTGATGGGGTTTACGATCGTGGCCTTCGTGATCGGGTTGGTGGTGTTGGGCGCCACCACCCTGATCGCGCCCTACGTAATCTGAGGGCCGCGCCGCGAGACGGTAACTATCGACGCTCCTACCTCGGGAAACGTGTAGTGGAATACAGTTTCGCGGCGAACTGAGGTCAGTGAATTCGAGCGCTTCCGCCGAGAGCGATCTCGAGGACGCTTCCGGTGACGACGCCCGGATCTGTGACCAAATAGAGGAGCCCGCGGCTGACATCTTCGGGCTCGATCCACGGCTGGGGAATCGGATTTCCCTTCATCATCCGGCGGACCAAGTCATCGGGAATATCGTCGCCACCCGCCGGCTGCACCATCGGCGTGTGCACCGTGGTCGGACAGATGACGTTGACTGTGATGCCCTCCTTGGCGACCTCCAAAGCCAGGGACTTCGCGAGCCCGATGATGCCCCACTTAGTGGCGTTGTACGCCCCCAGTTCCGGGATGCCCATTCGGCCGCCCATTGACGAGGTGACGACGATCCGGCCGAAACGCTGCCGTCGCATCACCGGTATCGCGGCGCGCAGCGTGTGGAAGACGCCCGTCAGATTGGTGTCCACAAGCTGGTGCCAGATCTCGTCGGTCACCTCTTCCAGCGGTCCGGTGCTCACGACCCCGGCGTTGGCTACCAGAATGTCGAGACTTCCTAAGCTGCTTACGGTTTCCTCGACCGCGGCGTTCACCGCGGCGCCGTCGCGCACATCCATCGCGATCGGAAGACAGAGGCCGCCGAGCTCCTCGACCTCTTTGGCCGTGGCACGAAGATCATCTTCGGTGCCCAGCGGATACGTCAGATTCATCGGACGGGGCGCGTCAGCGATGACGACGTTTGCGCCTTCGGCGGCTAACGCCAACGCATGCGCGCGCCCTTGACCGCGCGCTCCTCCGGTGATGAACGCGACCCGGCCATCCAATGCACCCATGGCTAGCGAGCCTAACGCTAAACGGGGTCGACGAAGACCGGCGCTCCCCTGACATTCCGGCCACAACGGCGGCGAGCTGATTGGGCTTGCCAATCAGCCCGCGTTGCAGCTCGGATTCGCGCCTCAGGGCGGCGGCGGCGTCGTCACCGACCCATGTCTCGTCGTAGAGGCGCTTGGCGGCACGGACGGCATCAGGAGATTTCTGTGCGATCTCGTTTGCGAGTGCCAGCGCCGAGGCCAGCGGATCGTCACTATTGCGAGTGACCAACCCGAGCGCCAAAGCGTCGCTGCCAGAAACGATGCGGCCGCTGAACGTCAACTCCTTCGCAACGTCGATAGGTACGAGCCGCGGAAGGGTCTGCGTGATGCCCATGTCGGGAACAAGGCCCCACTTGATCTCCATGATGGACAGCTTCGCGTCCGGCGCCGCGATCCGGATGTCGGCGCCCAGCGCGATCTGTAGACCGCCGCCGAAGCAATTTCCGTGAATCGCGGCGATGACCGGCGCCGGCACCAAGGACCAGTCGTAGGACACCCGCTGAGCGAAGTTGGCCAGCCGGTCGTCGTCGCGCTCCAGTAGAACGCCGGTGCCACCGCGTCCGGACATGAAGCTTGCCACGTCCAGGCCCGAACAGAAGCTCTTCCCCTCGCCGTGCAGCACTACCGCGCGAACCGAGGTGTCATCTGCCAGTTGCCCTGCGGCATTCATCAAGCCCTCGAACATGGCTTGGTCAAGCGCATTGTGTTTGTCGGCGCGCACCATCGTCACCGTTGCCACGCCGCTGGCGCCGATCTGCACCCGAACTCGGTCATCGCTCACTCGTAGGAACTTACCGCTTGATTAACTCCCATCCATCTGCGCCGTAGTGGTTCACTCGTCCGCCGCGGCCCGTGAATCTAACTAGCGATTCCACCCAGTTCGTTTGCCACCGCATCGAATGCGCGCAGCGTTTCCAACAGCGCGTGGGGGCCGTCAGAATCCGACTGCGTGGACAACTTGGCGGCGACCACCTCCGTCGCGCGGTTGACGTAGATCATCTGACCGCACATGCCCTGGCACAACACGACGTTGCTCCCCGGGTACGGAAACCACACTTGGTTGCGGTACATCCCGCCAGGCATTTGTGTGTCGTCGGGGCTGGCGGCGAACGCCTCACGCGAGTCGGGGCCGCCGTCGAGAGTGTCGGCGATCCACGCCGCCGGCACCACTTGCTGGCCGGTCAACGAGACACCGTCGCGCAAGAACAGCGACCCGAACCGGATCATGTCGGTAAGGCACGCGTTGATGCCGCCGTCAAATAGCCCGGTGCCGACCGCGTCTACGCCGATGGTGGCATCGCACTGGGCGCCGATGCGGCGCCACAGCAGTTCCGACATCAATTCGGGCATCCGCTGGCCCCCGACCACCTCGCAGATCCAGCCGAGTACATCCGTTTCACACGAGCGATATTCGAACGGGCCGCCATGAGCCGACTTCCGCCGCAAGGTCAGCAGGAAGTCACGCAACGTGGCGGGGACGTCCGCACTGCTCTTGGTTGCCCAGCCCATGGCCTCGTCGAGGAGGTGTATCTCCGCGGTCGGGTGCAGGTAATCGTCCGAGAAGGCGATACCCGACCTCATGTCCAGCAGGTGGCGCACCGTCGCATCGGCGTAGCCGCAGTGCGCCAGGGCGGGAACGTATGTCGTGACCGGCGCGTCAAGTTGGATCGCACCAGCCCCGTGCAGCGCCCCTACCACGGCTGCGACCAGCGACTTGCTCACCGAGAACAGCAGGTGCCGGGTCTGAGGTTCCAAGCCGTCGAGGTACTCCTCGGCCACCATCGACCCGCGGTGGGCGACGGCCCACCCGTCGGTCGCGGTGGCGGCCATCACCGCGCCGACGGTGGTGGCCACCCCGTCGGTGCTGCTCACGCGGATCTCGGCGACCGGCGCACTGGCGGCGGGCAACGTCGCGGTCGGCCCGGTCCCGCGCGAGATCACCGCGGTCGGCACGAAGTCTTCGACGTGCTGGAAGGACCAATGCGAATGCGGCGCCGACAGCCAGTTGTCCAGTGAGATACCCGCCGGGGCGCTCACGCTCGTGCGACGAGCCGCGAGACGATTGGCGCGGCCGGCGCCAGGGGCGTTGAGACGAACTTCGCCTTCATGCCCTTGACCCAGCGCTGGCAGCGGCCGGTGAGGTGGTAATCGTCGGTCTGCAAGTGTCCACGGGTGACGAGTACGCCGAGTTGGGCGCCCTCGGAGCGTAAGTCGCCGGGCGCCGCGACCCGCATGTAAAAGGCCTCCGATCCGTCGAGCAGCGTGGCCCAGTCGTTGGCGGACCGCGCAAAGGAGACTCGACCGTCGTCGTCGATGCGCCATACACCGGTGCGTGGTGTCGCGGTGAAGAGCTCGACATCCGGCGAGGTCTCCGTGATGATCACTTGGCCCCAGACGTCGTCGTCGCCGTAGCCCCGCTCCCAGCGCGCGTTGATCTCCTCGATGTCGATCTCGTAGTCCACATCCATGTACTCGAGCAAGTGGAAGAGAAACAGCGGCATGTCGGCGTAGGCCTCGGTCGTTAGGTTCGTCATCGGGCTGGCACCGCTCAGGCGGGGGTTCACCTCGCCGAGGTAGAGCTCCCCGGAATCCAGATCATGCAGAAGGTCCACCTCGAAGTAGCCGCGGTAACCTTCGCGGCTCAGGACGCCACCCAGTTTTCGCACCATGTCTCGCGCGGCGTGCGTCTGATCCGGCGGCAGCACCTCGCGCCAGATGTCATTGCCGCACCAGCTGCCCCTGTGCGGTGTCAGCTCCGAATAACCGACGAGACTTGTCATCGCGGGGCCGATCACGGTGCCGTGGCGGGTCACGGCTCCCTCGATACACACCTCGACGTTGCGGATCCGCTTCATGACTTTGACTTCTTGCTGCGCGGTCAGGTCACCGGCATGCTCGTCCCAGTCGCGCTGACCATGCACAAAGAACGTCCCGCTGCCGGCGTTGCCATAAGCGGCCGCGACAACGAGATCGTCTCCTAATCCGGCGTTTTGCGCGAGCGCCAGAAGTTCGTCGTAGGAGCCGGCCCGCCCGATTGCGTGAGGCACACTCGGTACGCCCGCGTCGTTGGCCAGGCGCGTCATGACGATCTTGGAGCCCAGGCGATTGCGCAGCTCCACCGTGGGGTGCATGACCTCGAGACCCGCCTGGCGCGCGAGGGTCTGCGTTTCCTCGTCCAGCATCACAAAGCAGGCCTTGCCACCGGGGCCTCGGCCCGCGATGAACTCAAGCGTCTCGGGATCGGACAGCAGGTGGTTGCAGACATCGCCCATCGAGTCGAAATCAAGGCGGTCGCGCCGCCGGGGCACGAACACCCGCGAATGTGTGCCCTCGAAAGAGTCAAAGTACGTCAGGTAGAAGAAGTTTCGTATCCAGCGGTCGATTCCCAGCAGGTTGAACGGGGTCGGCGAGATGAAGTACAGCGGCACGGTGTTCGTGTGAAAGAACGCGCGTATCTCCGAGAGACCGTTCAAAACGCGGCGCGGCTCGGACCCGCTGGAGAGCACGTTCAAGGCGTTATGGTCAGCGCGACGGCGGCGAGCTCACATACCTCCATGTCACCAGTGTGCACCTGCTAAGGGAAGGTGGCAGGAGATCATCGTCTCATTGAGCGGTCCAGCCACCGTCGATCGAATAAGAAGCGCCGGTGATGGTGGCGGCCGCGTCGCCGGCCAGGAAGACCGCCAGTGCGCCGATATCCTCCGGACGGGTGTAGCGGGCCATCGGCTGCTTTTCGGCGACGAATTCTCGCTTGGCTTCGTCAAAGGACTGTCCCGCCGCGTTGGCGCGCACTTCGACCTGCTCCGCCACCAAGGGCGTCATCACCCAACCGGGGCAGATCGCGTTGCACGTGACGCCATGGTCGGCCGTTTCGATGGCCACCACCTTGGTGAGACCAACAACGCCGTGCTTGGCCGCGACATATGCCGCCTTCTCGGCGCTTGCGACGAGGCCGTGCGCCGAAGCGATGTTGATGATTCGGCCCCAGCCACGACGCTTCATCCCGGGCAGTGCGCAGCGACTCGTGTGGAAAGCGGCCGACAAATTCGTGGCGATCACCGCGTCCCACTTCTCGACCGGGAAATCCTCCACCTTCGCCACGAACTGGATGCCCGCATTGTTGACAAGGATATCGATTGCTCCGAAGGTCTTTTCGGCGTCGCTGATCATGTCGGCGATCTCGATCGGCTTCGTCACATCGGCGCCCGAATAGGCTGCCGCTACCGCGAAGGTCTCCTCGATACTGCGCCGCTGTTCCTCGATGGCCTCCGGGTCACCGAAACCGTTGAGGGTCACGTTTGCGCCCTCGGCGGCGAAGGCGCGCGCGACGGCAAGACCAATCCCGGACGTGGAACCCGTTACGACGACAGACTTTCCGCGGATCATCAGATGCTAGCCCTTCCTCAGATATTCGAGTACGGCTGAAGCCAACATAGAACGCGGTCAACGTGAGCGGTTCAGCTGGCCCCTGCTATGGAGTTCGGCTGGCACAGCCGATAGCTTCGTGTCATGAGTGGCACGTGGTTGCGGAAGCTGGCAATGGTCCCGTTCGTCTTGGCGCTGACAATGGTGCTCGCGCCGTCTGCGTGGGCCGATACCTATACAGAGCAGGTGGCGGGCAAGTTTCAGGCCCAAACACATGTGGTGGCTGACCCTGCCGCGAAACCCCCGTTGGACAACCCCGCCGCAATCAACCAGGAGATCCTGGCCAGCTCTTGGGCATGGAGTTCCCACCCGCCGATCTGGGTAGCCGCCGTTGCACCAGACCAGACCGGTGTGACGACACCGGACGCCATCCACGAGATCATCTTGGGCAACCATCCGGCGTTCAGCGGGGTCATCCTGGTCATCGACTCCAAGGGCTACCACGTACGCGCCTACAACGTGCCGAAGGCGATCGCCGACGACGTGGACCCCATCCTGGGGCAGGCGGCTCGGAATCACCACAATGACCCATACGCTGTGACCAGCGAGTTCGTCAGCAGGCTGGCCGACGTGAACGTGGCCACCGGCGCTCCGGCGACGACCTCTCCCACGGTCCATGCGAAGCACACCAGCGCGACGTGGATTTGGGTAACGCTGATCATCTTCTTTGCTCTGATCTTTGGTCTGCTCTGGTGGCCCGCGCGGAATCGTAAGCGCCGCAAGAACGCAGAGGCACGTGAGCAGATCAAGCAGGACTTGATCGCCGCCGAGTCCGATGTCAGCGATCTCGACAACGCGGTGGTCACCACGAGCGGCGGCCCAGACGTCAGCGCTGAGACGCTGAAGGCCAACTCCAGCCTGAGCGCCGCCCGCACGGCCTACCAGGCAGGCGACTACAGCGCCGCGCGGGCACACCTCGGGGTCGTGCGATCCACCGTGACCAAGGCCAACCGGAAGCTGAACATCCTTGCCGTGACCTCGGTTCCCGAGGAGGACCGCAAGCAGGCCTCCGTGCAGGCGAAGGACCCGGAGACCGGCAAGACGGTGACGATCACCAACAACAATTACGCCACCACGCAACAGCCGGGCTATCCGCACTACTACGGGGGCGGCTACTACAACGGGATGTTCTTCTACCCCGGCTTCTATCCCTACCCATTCTGGGGTCTTGGTTGGGGTTGGCCCGTCACCGACATCCTGCTGATGGATGCGCTGGTGGACGATCACTGGGGTGGCGACTACGAACGCGGCTTTGAGGCGGGCCAGGATTCGGCAACCGGGAATGCCGGCTATGACGGCGGCCAGAGCAACGATTACGACAGCCAGCAGGGAGACGTCGGCTTCGACGGAAGCTACCAGGACTCATCCTTCGGCGGCGGTTACGACTCCGGCGGTAGCTTCGACTTTGGTGGGTCCGACTTCGGTGGAGGCGGGTTCGACTCGGGTGGCGGCGGCGACTCCGGGTTCTGATGCCACAACCGTCGCTGCGGAGGCTGGAGGTCGGAAAGCAATCCGAGAAGCTTCAGAGAGAAACCTCGCCGCCAAAGGTCGCGATTCCCAAATGACCCTCGAGTCCACAGGTTTTTGCCTAGTTGAGGCTGTAGAGCGGCGCTCGGGCCAGGTGCGCTTGGGCCCGAGCTACCTCCGCTAAAGCCGCGTAGTACTCAGCCTCGACGCGGTGCCTCTCGGCCGCGGCCTCCTGCGCCTGCTGCTCTAACGCCCTGATACGTCGCGCCCGAGCGTTACGCTGCGCCTCCCGATACCGGTAGTACCCGTAGAGAGCCGCCACGAGGACGACGAACGTCCACCACTGTCCTCCGCTGGTCGCGTAGCAGATAGCGAAGGACAGTAACCCTATCGCCAGGGCAAGCGCTCTCACGGCGATCATGCGGCCATTCTAGGTACCAAAGGTGGCCAGGGGTCTATGAATTTTTCTTATTCGTGTGTACGCACTGTGTGTTCGGCATAGGTGCAGCGTGACTGGGCATCTGCGGGTCGCACTCCGCGCGTTTGAGGCCGCACCCCGCGGGTATGCAATTTGAAACACAACATGCACCGGAGACCGCCAATGTCCGAACGCGTCAGGGAAACCGTTCCCTGCCCACGACGGGACTGCGGCGGGACTGCAGTCGGCGAGGTGGAGTATCCGGCTGGCGGTAGCGAGGGCGAGCGCATCGTGCACTGGATCCTGGACTGTGCGACGTGCGGCTATTGGGGGCCGAACCGAGCAACGTAGGAGGGGGATGTGGCCGCCGATGGGGCTAGTGGGGCCGCTTCAACATGGCCGATATGAAGACGCCATCTGCGTTGTCTCGCAGTTGGTAGTTAATTAACTCCCATCCATCTGCGCCGTAGTGGTTCGCTCGTTCCATCGCCCATCCGAGTACGGCGTTCACATCATCGTGGTGCGTACCGGTGGTGAACCAGGTGTACTCCCACTGCGTCGCCATGACCCGGTAGCCTACGGCCACTGCACGAGCCTGTCAGTGGTCGGCCGCGAGCTCCGATGCAATTTATGCCTAATCGGCTGCGGCACAAATGGTTTTACCCCACTTGGCTACCCGAACGTGGGGCTCCTAGAGCACCGCCCCATTCGATGCCGTCGAGCACGTCACGGAGGTCGTCAAGGTCCGTGTACGAGTGAGCCGCCAGATTGGTTGTCTCGCGACCGGTGCGCCGCAGGGCGTAACCGCACGTGCGGTCGCAGAAGATCTCGAAGCCCAGCCTTTCTGCCCGCTCGGTCAGATCGGCAAGTTCGTTCTCGTCAACGGCGCACATCACGTTTCTCCGGGTATTTGTCAGCGCAGTCCGTCCTTCGGCTGCCCGCCGTAAGTCAACAACTGTTTCACTCGTAAGTCAACACCCGTTTAATTGAACCCGGCCTGTCCAGCGTGGTGCACACCGCCATCATGGCTGTTGAGTCCTTCGGCGGCGGACAACATATGGGGCACCTGTCGGGAGATGTCCCGGCGCTCCTATTGATGGCCCACGTCCTGTCGGTGCTCGTACTGTCCTCAGGCATCAAGCAGCCGCGCCCGTAGCACCGAATTAACCGCCGATCGCGCTCATTGGCCGTTCTGGCTGTACGAAGTCCGGGTTGTTGATGCCGTGGCCTTTTGCCTTGGCCCACATCGCCGCCCGCCATGCCGACTCGACGGCCTCATCGTCGGCCCCCGCGCGCAGGAGCCCACGTAGGTCTGTTTCCTGGCGGGCGAAAAGGCAGTTCCGGACCTGCCCGTCGGCGGTGAGCCGCGTGCGGTCGCAGGTCGAGCAGAACGCGTGTGAGACCGACGCGATGATGCCGACTTTTCCCGCAAGTCCTGAGCCGCCGTCGACCTGCCACAGTTCCGCGGGCGCCGAGCCGCGCGGCGCGGGGTCGGGTGTCAGGTCGAAATGGGCCCGCAGGGTGTTTAGCACGTCGTCGGCGGCGATGGCCTGGCCGCGCTGCCATTGGTGGCCGGCGTCGAGTGGCATCTGTTCGATGATGCGCAGCTGATATCCGTGGTGGAGACAGAATCGCAAGAGCGACACCGCGTCGTTCAGCCCAGTGACCGGATCCAGCACCGCGTTCACCTTGATCGGACTGAGCTCCGCATCCTTTGCCGCCTGCAGACCCGCCAGCACGTCGGCCAACCGGTCGCGGCGGGTGATGTGCGCGAAGTGTGCGGCATCGACGGTATCGAGCGAAACGTTGATCCGGTCCAGCCCGGCGCGCTTGAGCTTTCCGGCCCTCTTGTGCAAGCCGATACCGTTGGTGGTCAACATGATTTCCGGTCGCGGCCGCAGTGCGGCCGTGGTGGCGATGACGTCTTCGAGGTGTTTGGCGAGGAGCGGTTCACCGCCGGTGAAGCGCACGCTGGTGATGCCGAGCCGGGTGACCGCAATGCGCAGCAGCCGGGCCAGTTCGTCGGGTCTTAGCAGCTGTTCGCCGGGCAACCAGTCCAATCCGTCGGCGGGCATGCAGTAGGTGCAACGCAGGTTGCACCGATCGGTCAGGGACACCCGGAGGTCGGTGGCGACTCGACCAAATGTGTCGATCAGCGGGCCATCTGCCGGTGCGCGCTCGAGGGTTCGTCCAAGCGTCGGGAGGCCGAGCGGTGTGACGCTCATGCCGCAATTCTGCCCGTCGTCTTTTGGGCCGACTGAGTCACGCCGGGTGCAGGCTTACGGCGATGCCCGAATAGCGGACCATGCCGGTCACCACGTCGATGTCGTCCTTATTGGTCAGGCGATTGACGTTGGCGTCGTGGTGGCCGTGCGGAATCGACACGGCACCGCGCCGAAGCGAGTCATCGACCTTCGCGATGCCGGTCAATTCACCGTTCACGCTGCGGACGGTCACAGGGCGGCCATCCACCACGCCCGCGGCAGCGCCGTCATCGGGATTGATGAAGATTTCTGCGCGCTCGCCGAGAAAATCGAGTTGCCCGTTCAACTTCTTCCGTTGCCGCCGCGGGATCATCACCAGCGGCGGGGGCGGCTCGAGGGCGGCAAGCTGATCGACGAGTAACTGTGGCGCCAACCGCCAGCCGCCCATGCGCTCAATGTGCGCATCGACCCACGGCGCGGGCAACGGCTGCGGGGCTTCTGCCCATCCGGTGGCCGCCACCTCGTCGAATTTGGTCCGGGCGCCGGCCAGCAGAACGGCGAGTACATCGTCATCGGTGCTGGTGTCCGGATCTCCAAGAGTGCCAAGGTCGTAGCCGAGCCGTCGGCCGAGTTCGGCGAATACCCACCACATCGATCGCCGTTCGCCGACCGGGTCGACAACGGCGGGGCTGTACTGGACGGACACCCGTGAACTCAGGACGTCGTGCAGGGTGATGTCGGGCCGTTCCAGCGGATCCTTGGTCGGCAAGACATGGGTGGACAGTTCGGCCGTCTCATTGTTGATGATCTCGGTGGTGGCAAAAACTTCGAGGCTCTGCAGCGCCGGGATCAACTTCCCCGTCTCGGGCATACACGTCACCAGGCTGCCGCCGACGTTTATCAGCGCGCGGATATTGCCCGCCGCGATCTCGTCGGGCAGCACCGCGCATGGCCATTCGTTGATGAACGCTTGCGCCTCCGGACGGCTGCGCGGTCCGGGGCCGAATGCCCCCTCCGGCGGTGTGATCGGCAGCAGGTCGCCGAAAGCTTCCAACTGGTAAGCGAATCCGGGGTGGAACCAGGTGCCCCCGGGGCGGTTCATGGCGCCGGTCAGAATCATCAGCACCCACGCAAGCCACTGGGTGACATTGCCTCGGTCGGCCGTCATGGTGACGCCGGTCCCGGTCTCGATAGCGACGCATTTGGCGCCGCGCACCGCCGCACACAACTGCGTCAGCTCGGACTTCGCTACGCCGGCGATCGTGGCGGTGTGCTCGAGCGTGAACGGCTCGACCGCGGCGGCGAGCGCGTCGACACCTTGAACCGGCACATCGGTTTTCATACCGTCGCGCAGGATCTCGCGAACCAGATAGGCAAGAACCGCGTGATCGCTACTGGGACGCGCTGCCAGATGGCCGGTGGCCAGTCGAGCGGTTTCGGTACGCCGCGGATCGATTACCCATACCTGACCACGCTTGGCGATGTCGCGCACCGTGCCCGTCGGGTTGGGCATCGAGATCGCATGGCCGTGGGAGACGACCGGATTGACCCCAACGAGCATCAGAAAGTCGGCGTTGTCGAGGTCTGTTCGACCCGACAGCCCCATGAATCCACCGACCAGATCCGAGATGAGCGGTTTCGCGGTGCCATCGATGGTCAGCGGACTGAACTTGGCCGGGGTGCCGATCGCCGCGTGCAAAGCTTCGGCCATCCGGAATCCGGCGCTTTCCATGGTGCTGAAGTAGAAGGCTACCGATTCGGGACCGTGACGATCGATGATGTCTTTCAGGCGTGTGCCCAGATCGTCGAGGCAGGCCTCCCAAGTGACGTCCTGTTGTTGGCCGTCCACCCGCATTCGCGGGCGCTCGAGACGGTCCGGGTGGTGGTGGAGCTGCGGGAGCGCGCGACCCTTGTTGCAGGTGTAACCCTGCGAAAACGGATGGTCGTGGTCGCCGTGGACGCGCAGCACTTGATCGCCCTCAACGTCGACGAGAATGCCGCAGACGGAGGTACAGATACGGCAGAAACTACGTACCGTTTGCATACTCCGACAACGTACTCTCGCTAAGGGAGAAGCACTACACCATTTGTGAGAAATACCCATTCACCGATGAGAATGACATTTCCCTAGGAGGTCGCCGCTCGCTTGCGCTGATCAGCGAAGTCACGAAGGGCTGGACCGATGGATTCCGCGGTCGGCGCGCGACTTCATTTCTACGGCAAAGTGTTTGCGGTCATTGAGAGCGGGAACGGCACGGACGGCGGCGCAGGCGGCAAGTCTGGCCATGCCGGCCAAGTCGGCCGCAGCGGGAGGAACGGGTTGCCCTAGTCGGCGACCGTGGCAGCCCTCGGCTAAAATGCGTCATCTACCAGGGATGTCAAGCATCAGCCGAAGTCGAAATGTCGACCAATAAATGGAGATACCAGTGGCCGAGCCCCCATCGCACCCAGAGGCAATTGTGCTGGCCCACTTCATCGTTTCGAACGACGTCGGGCGCTCACGGCGCTTTTACACTGAAGTACTCGGCGGCAGGGTGGCTTTCACCGGCGAGGGAGGTGACGAGGTTACATACGTCGCACTAGCGAACACCTTCATCATCATCAATGGTGGTGGGGGCCCGACCGACGACAAGCCGACAGTCACCCTGGAGGCGCCACGCGATCCCGACCGGGTCAGTAGCTTCCTCAACATCCGGGTCAAGGACATCGAGGCCGTGTACGCCGAATGGAGCGCCCGGGGTGCTCAATTCCTGACGCCGCCGAAACAACATCAGTACGAAATCCGTTGCTATATGCGCGATCCCGACGGTCATCTGATCGAAGTGGGGCAAACCACCGACCCAAAAGGCGACTGGGCGCCCACGCATTGGCCATCGAGCACGCCCGCCGAGGAGTCCGGCTAATGCCGAGATCCCTCACGTCGACGGTGATCAGCCCAGGCGGCGTGTTTCCCGACTGACTCGTCGCAGGACCACGCCGCCACGATCCGTAGGCGGAGCGAACGAATAGGACGCGACCTAGTGATGCTCTGGGCCGCCATTGTCGGACCACGACGCCGAGGAGGTTTCGGTCATGACCACCGCGATCGTCGGCACTGGGGGGCTGGGATCGGTCATCGCCCGCCAGCTCTCTTCAGGCGGCGAGAGCCTGCGGCTCTCGAGCGCCAATAGTGAATCGGCACGAAGGCTGGCCGCAGAGATCGGTCGAGCTGCCGTCGTCGCAATCGACGACCGCGACGCATTGCAGGGCGTCGATGCAGTCGTCCTGGCGCTGCGCTTTGCCGTGCTGAAGAGCGTCATAGACGACATCGCCGACTTGCTAACCGACAAGACGGTAGTCGTTCCCAGCAACCCGCTCACCGTCGACGCACAGGGCAACGTCTTACGTCTTCTGGCGAAGGGCCAATCCTCCGGCGAGGTCGTAGCCGGATGGTTGCCGGCCGCGACGCGCTTGGCCATGGCGTTCGGAACGCTGTCGGGCGCTCTCCTCGAGTCCGCCCGCAACCGGTTGCCAGAGCCAGCGGTCCTGTTCTACGCGACCGACGACGACCGCGCTGGCGCGGAAGTCGAGCGGTTGATCCGAACGGCCGGCTTCGAGCCGGTGAAGGTCGGCGGGATCGAACAGTCGGATCGACTCGAGGTTGGCGGCGATCTTCACGATCTAGTAGTTGGCGCTACAGAGGCGCGGTCATTGATCTGAGAGCGTGCCTGCTTTCCGCACTGTCGAGTATCGGCCGAGGCGACACGCCGTGGGCAACGCCAGGCTGCTGTCCTTGCACCGATAGTTGGGTCATGAATTCGCAGCACTACTTCGCTCTGACGCCTCGGCGTCGGCGCGCTCCTCTTGCAGCCGGTCCTTACTACGCAGCAGTCGCAGCAGCGTCACCAAGACCAGTCCACCCAGAACATTGCCGGTCACGGTGTAGCTGAACCAACCCAGCCAGTCGAGGTAGCCGAATGGTGCGTCCCCGGTGGCGAACGCACCGAAGATCAGAAGCGAGTCGAGGATCGAGTGGAACATCTGCAGTCCGGCGAGCAGGAATGCTCCTGCGACCGCTGCAGCGATCTTTCCGGGCACCGAATCGGTGCCGTGTTGCATCCGGGTCATCAGCGTGATCGCCATGCCGCCGAGCACTGCCAGCGACAGGGTTTGCACCGACATCGGCGCGGTGGCGTAGTGGGTAGCCGACTCGACGGTCTGTGCGTGTAGTTGAGGGAAGGCCGCCATGATCAGCCACATCATCACCCAGCCGCCGGCAAGGTTGGCGGATAGCGTGCCGCTCCATAGCCTGAGTAGCTGCCCGATGCTGGCGCGTTTGGCGGCCACGGTGGTAACGGGCACCAGAAAGCCCTCGGTGAAAAGCTCGCTGCGGCCCAGCAAAAGGGCCAGGAAGCCGATCGAGAAGGCCAATCCCGCCAACAGAGGCTGGCGGGTGGCGAAGAGAACCGAGAGGTAAGCGAGGACGCCCATCGCCACTTCTGTGCCACCGAAAAAGCCTGTGACCAGCACCTCCCGCCAGCTCCGGTGCAGGCGCTGGGTGCCCTCGCTCAACATCCTTACGAAGGCATCCTCAAGCTCGTCCTCGATCGGGCTGTCGGATTCTCCGAGCTCACGTTGGGTCGTCTCATTCATCGCTGGCTTCCTTACGGGTAGACGACACGGATACCCGTTAAGCGCCGGGCAACCGGTGGCGTTGGTAACACCGGCGCTTTAGCCTTTGGCCCGCCCGTCGGCCATTCGCAGCCCGGTGGTGCTGTTAAGTCAGCCAGCCGGTACCGCGATGGTCTTCGTCTCGAGAAACTCTGCGAGTCCGGCCACCCCCATCTCCCTGCCGATACCCGACTGCTTATAGCCGCCGAATGGCGCGTCCGGAGCGAACCAGACTCCGCCGTTGACGCCAACGGTTCCGGTCCGTATCCGCCGCGCCACCGACATCGCTCGGTCGGTGTCGCCACCATAGACGCCCCCGGAGAGACCGAAGATGGAGTTGTTGGCAATCCGGACCGCGTCGTCGTCGCCGCTGAAGGGGATCACCACGAGCACCGGCCCAAACAATTCGTCCTGCGCGACCTCGCTATCGGGGTCGACATTGGTGAGCAACGTCGGAGCGTAGAAGAACCCTGGCCCGTCGATCGGATGTCCGCCCATCGCGAGCTGAGCACCGGCTTCGATCGCACGCTTGACGACGCCATCAACTTTTTCCCGCTGCGCTTGGCTGATGAGGGGTCCCATATACGTGCCGGCCTCCGCTGGATTGCCCACCTTGACGTTCGAAAGGTGGGCAATGACCCTCTCGACGATCTCGTCGTGACGGGAGCTGGGTACCAGCAGCCGGGACGTGATCGCGCACCCTTGCCCGGCATGGGAGCAGATGCTCATCGCGGCGACGAGGGCGGGCATCTCGATGTCGGCGTCGTCGAGCAGGATCAGGGCCGATTTTCCGCCTAGCTCTAGGAACACTCGTTTCACGGTTGGGCTGGCCGCCTCCATGATCCGGCGGCCGACCGGCGTCGAACCGGTGAAGGTGATCATGTCGACATCTGGATGAGTAGTCAGCAGCTCACCGACGGCAACCTCCGACGATGCGATCACATTGACCACTCCGGCCGGAATGTCGGTCTCGGCGGCAATGAGCTCTCCGAGGGCAACCGCGAGAAGTGGAGTCTGCGGCGCACCTTTGAGGACCACAGTGCAGCCTGCCGCCAGCGCCGGGGCGATCTTGGCGAGCGCCAACTGCATCGGGTAGTTGTATGCGACGATCGCGGCAACCACACCGGCGGGCTCCCGTTCGACCAAACGGCGATGCATCGATCCCCGCGACTCATGCAGTCCGAAGTCCTCGGTGAAGGAAAACTGCTCAGCCAGGTCGGCATAGTAGGTGAGCAGGGAAATCGGGTCGTCGAGGGCCGGTCCGCCGACCAGCATTGGTGTGTGCCCGCACTCGGCGATGGTCAACTGGGCGAAATCCTCGCGGTGGCGCTGAAGCGCCTCGTGGAGCTGGCGCAAACAGCCGACCCGCTTGGCCACATTCGTCGACCAGTCGGTCTCGTCGAATGCGCGCCGTGCCGCTCGGATCGCGCTCTCGGCGTGCTCGATCGTCGCGTCGGGGGCCTCTTCAATGACGTCCCCGGTTGCCGGGTTGACCGAGGGGTAATGTCGACCCGGATCCACCAGTTGACCATCAATAAGCAACCGTCTCAAGGCTTTTCCCGTCCGACCTGGCACGCCGACCGCCGGTGAGCCACGTCATGCTGCAATATGACGACACAAGTGTGTCGTGAATTGTTTCGGTTCGTCAAGGATTGGCCTTCGGCGTACGGCGTCCGCGCCCTTTGCGACGGCTCGGTTGCAGCGGTTTCTCGCCGGCGCGGATCGCTCCGGTGACCAACTCGTGCAGCCAGCGTTGCACTCGCACCGCCTCGACGGGAGGCAACTTCCAGTCTCTGAGCAGGATTTCGTACGAGGCGACGCTCCAGACGATGTCAAGAGCAGCGGCCGCCATCGCGCGATCGGCATCCGCCCACCCTGGCACCTCGGCGTCCACAGCTGACGTGAGCGCGTCCAAACGGTCCTCGTCGAGCGCGGGGAACGCGGACGGCACTACCGCCCACGGCGTCACGGCGAACTTCGCTACAGCGGAGAACACCCGGCCGGTCACCTCGGGCAGACAGTCCAGGGTAAGCCCTTCATAGCTCACACCCGCCTCGTCCAAGAGCCGATCAGCTAAGGCAGCGTGCAGTACCGCCTGCGATGCGAAGTGCCGGTAGACCGTCCGGCGGCTGACTCCCGCATGATCCGCCACCGCCTGGATCGTCAAGGTTCCCCAATCCCAGCTGGGTAGCTCCCGAGCCAACTTGGCCGCCCCGGCGATGATCCGCGCACGGCTGTCGGCCGCGCGAAGCCGCCGAACCGGACTGTCATACCGGCGGCGCGACGAATCCCCGCCCTCGTCCACTTGTGCATCGTATGTCACCCCTGAACCGGGTGGCCTGCCTCTACGTGCCAGCCGTCGCGACGCCGGCAACACCGCATCGTGATGAGTTGCTACGGCTGTCAATTCGTGATCGACCAGCCAGCGACACCTGCGCCCCGTTCTGGCCGTCGCCGCTTCGTGAAGATGGGGCTTCCTGTTCATCGACCAGCGACATCTGAGTGTTAAAGTGCCGAATGGCCGAAACGTATCAACCAATGGCGATCGATACAGCCGAGGTTCGGGCATTGCTCGACCGGCAGGCGATCACAGAGCAGATCTACCGTTATTGCCGCGCGGTCGATCGACTCGATATTCCGTTAGGGCACTCGGTATTTCACGAGGATGCTACCGCCAACTATGGGGAGTCGCTCTACCAGGGCGACGGACGCGGGGTGATTGATTTCATCTGCGCCTCGCATCTACTGACCCTCAACCATTCGCATCAGGTCAGCAACACCATTATCACCCTCGACGGCGACCGCGCCGGCAGCGAAACGTACTTCCATTCCGCGACGCGGCTGAAGCAGGACGACAAGGTCATGCAGATCAGGGTCTGGGGCCGCTACCTCGACGAGTGGTCGCGCCGGGATCGCTTGTGGCGCATCGACAACCGCCTGACCTTGTTCGACTTCGACGAAGTCCGGGAAGTCACCGAGATGGTCAGCCGCGACGCCATCCGCGACCGCACCGATCCGTCTTACGCCGTGTTGAAAGGCTTGTGACTTATCGGGATGCTCGTACCGGCACGTTGGCGTAACCATTGACATTGGTCATGGCGACGCGCCGGAGCTGGTCCGTGGCGACTTCAAACCAGGGCAGCAAGTCAAGCAAGTGGTCGAGAGCGATCTTGCTTTCCATCCGCGCCAACGCCGCGCCAAGACAGCTGTGAATGCCATAGCCAAATCCGAGGTTCTGCGCTTCGGCACGGTCCCGATTGATGTCGAAGGTGTCGGGATCGGTAAAGGCCCGTCCGTCGCGATTCCCTGAAGCCGGGAGAAGCATGACTGTCTTATGTGCCGGAATCGTGGCACCGTGCAGCTGCAGCTCTTTGAGGCTGTAGCGGCAGTCGTACTGCACCGGACCATCGAAACGCAGCACCTCCTCGACCGCATCTGCGATCTTGGTGCGGTCGGTGCGAAGTTGTTCCCATTGGTCTCGATGCTGCGAAAGCAGCACCATCGCGCTGCCCATCAACTTCGTGACTGTCTCTGCTCCCGCACCGCCCAGCAGCATGCAAAAGCCAACGATCTCAACGTCGTCGAGTTTCGTCGTGCTGCCGTCGTCGCGTTCCACTTCGACAGCGGTAAGGGCGCTGATCATGTCGTCGCGCGGTTCAACGCGGCGTTGCTGAATGAGGTTGTAGTACAGCAGGCCGTTTTCCTCTACCGCTTTTTTGCCCGCTTCACTCATGGTCGTTGCGCCCGCTTCACGCTCCATCACGAGGTCTTGGAAGTGCCTTACGGATTGGCGGTCCTCTTCCGGCACGCCGAGCATTGTGGTGATCACCTCGACTGGGAAATACGCGGAGAAGTCGGCAACCACGTCGAACGCGTCAGGCTCAAGGCGGGAGAAATACCGGTCGATCGTGGCGCGGACTATTGGCTCCTGCGCCGCGATGGCTCGCGGAGTGAAAACCTTGTTGACCAGTCCGCGCATCCGACGATGCGCCGGCGGATCCATGAATTGAACCAACGGATCCTCTACCACTTCACCAGTCGAGACCTGGTCCAAGGTGACACCCCGGGCCGAGGAGAAAGTCTCGAAATCCTTGAACGCCGCAGCCACGTCCTCGTGCCGACTCAAGGCGTAAAAGTCGAGATCCTCGCTGCGGAACACCGGCGCTTCGTCACGCAGCTGCCGGTAGATCGGGTAAGGGTCGTTGAAGAACTCAGCGGAAAACGGGTCGAACGCTACCGTCGAGGTGGCCATCGGCACATCATCTACCACGCAACGCCTCGCCGGAAGATCATCGCCGCGCAGCGATCTCATCGGTTAGTCGGCGTCGACCACGTGTCAAAGCCGTTCGGGAAACGTTGCTACCAAGTGGTAAATAACGGGACAGCTTTGAGGTGCCCGAGCGGCCTATTCGGTTCGGGCCCGGCGGGCACAGGAATCGATGGCGGCGCCGGCCACGCGGGTCCGGGTGCAGCGGCACCGTCCCCGGCGTTAATCTCAGGCTCGTCGATTCTCGACCGACTGATTCGAGCTACTGCGTCGAACCCATCACCAATTCCCGTTGTTGTAGGTCGGGCAGTACGCCAAGGTGGCGACTTCGACGATGCCGAGTGCGGCGCTCTCCCGGCGATCGATGGACGCGGATGGGACCCCCAGCCTGTCTAGGCCTCCACTGGTCAGCACCAGATACTCGGCCTGGACATCACTGAGCCCCTTGGCACGGGCATCGCAGACTTGGTGCGCTAGCGGAATGATCGCCTGCGCTCCGGCTACCGTCGTTGGCGGCTGGAACACGGTGGTCATGTAGTTGATGAAGATCGGATCGCCGTCTCCTGGCTGAAATGAAGGGTCTGCGTGCGCGCGCGGGGCCACCGCTACGACTGCCAGAGCTATGAGAGCAGCCCTCACGCCGCGATCTCTGTGTAACATCCGTGCCTCTCCGCTAGCCCCTCTAAATCGGACGATAAACAGCCGGGGCGGTTATTAGCTAGCCAGCCGTCTGATGGTTCGCACCGTAGCCATTCTCTCCACATAGGCGTTCGATCGCCTCGCCACGGATCTTCGCCTGCGTACCGTCAAGCTGCCTTTCAAACGCAAGTCGTTTGCAGAAACGTTGCTCAAACCAGCCGGCAAGAACCCCGCTACTGGCTTAGACGCCAAAGCCGGGTTCTTGGTTCGTTTGCTGCCGTCTGTGTACCCAATTACTTGTACGATCATTTTGCTGCCAAAGTGCGGCCGATGGAGCTGTTTTCCGCATCGCTCCGTCCATCAGTCGGCAGCGGCGGCAACGCCGGCGGTGGCAGCCTGCCTGCTGACGGCGGGAACGGCGGCACCGCTGGCATTGCCGGGCCGTTCGGCCACAGCGGGAGCAACGGGTCGCCGTAGCCGGCTACCGCGGAAGCTCTCGGCTCCCCCTGGCCGCGAAAACCCAGAGATCGCACCGCAGATCGGCACGGTCAAGCGCGGAGCGATGCCTCATCCAGTTCGATCCCGATCACCTCGGCGACGCGGAACATGTCAGCGTCCCAGGCGAGCAGCGCGAGAGCGCGCCGATACGCCACCGCCGCGATCATGCAGTCGACCATCCCGCGGGGGGTGACGCCCGCTTGTCGACACCGACTATAGATTCTCGTCGCGGCGTCGAAATCGGTAACTGCATCGAAATGCGCTAAACCGAACCGCAGTAGCATGCGCCGTAGATCCTGCTCCCGCGCATCACTGCGTGCGCCGGCCAACACCTCCATCAGAACCGGCTCGGTGAACATCAGCGGTCCATCGGTGGTGATCAACTTGGTAATGCGCTGGTCCGCTTTGCTGCCCGTGGCCCGGTCGTACTCGACCCACGCAGAGGTATCGGCGAGGATCACGCGGAGCCGCGGGGGCCGCTATCGGGCGGAACCTCACCCATCGCGTGCGCACCGCGCATTTCCAGCGCCTGCTCGCGCGTCATCGGCTGCCCCGCCAGATGCCGCAACGCAAGCTCCACGGCCTCGGTCTTGGTGTGGACCCCGTAGCGGTCCTTGATCGCATCGACGTAGGCGTCTTCAATTTCGATATTGGTGCGCACCTTTGCCATACACGTACTATACACGTAGCGTGTATAGTACGTGTACTCCGGGTTGCCCAATTGTGTCACCGATGCTCCGCGGAAGTGGTGGGCTGTTCAGGACCAGTTGTTGGTGAAGTTCCTCTGCTCAGCAGCGCTTAACTCCCTCATTCAGGGAGTGTCAAAGGATGCCGAAGTTCTTAACTCGCCACGGCTGGTTCGCGCAGCGGTCACACCACCACTCCCGGTCTAGCGCCTTATGCTGGTGAACTGGGAGACCGGGGGCCGGAAGCGGCGGAGGGTCGGATGACCGCAGCGATCGCGTGCCGCGCGTGTGGCACCGAGCCGCGAGAGGGTGCGCGATTCTGTGATGGCTGCGGTGCATCCGTCACAAAGCTGAACACCCGTGCGGAGTACAAACACGTAACTGTCCTGTTCGCCGACGTGGTGCACTCCATGGACATCGCTGCAGCCGTCGGCGCCGAGCGGTTGCGCGAGATCATGGCCGAACTGGTCGAGCGTTCTGCGGCAGTGGTGCGGCGGTATGGCGGCACGGTGGACAAGTTCACGGGCGACGGGATCATGGCGGTGTTCGGCGCGCCGGTGGCGTTGGAGGATCACGCGATGCGGGCTTGTCTGGCGGCCTTGGGTGTTCAGGAGGAGGCCAAGCGGCTTGCCATCGACATCCAAGAGCGCGATGGCGTCAACCTGCGGGTGCGCGTCGGACTGAACTCCGGTCAGGTGATTGCTGGTGAGATCGGTTCAGGCTCTTTCGGATACACAACAATCGGTGAGCAAGTCGGCATGGCACAGCGAATGGAATCGGCGGCACCGCCCGGTGCGGTGATGCTCAGCGCGTCGACCGCCCGGCTGGTTGAGGGCGCGGCGACTCTGGGCGACGTTGAGTTGGTTCAGATCAAGGGTGCCGACCAGCCGGTGCCTGCCCGGCGTCTGCTGGGCGTGTCGGACCGGGATCGGTCTGTCGCAGCTTCTGAGTCGGCTTTTGTGGGTCGGCGCTGGGAGCTGTCCGCTGTCGAGGGATTGTTGGGCCGCGCTGTCGACGGCCATGGTGCGGTGGTCACCGTAGTGGGATCAGCGGGTATCGGCAAGAGCCGTCTGGTGCGTGAGGTGGCGGCAATTGCTGCTGGGCGCGAAGTGGAGGTGTTCAGCGCCTATTGCGAATCGCACGCCACCGATGTTCCATTCCATGTGGTGGCGCGGTTGCTGCGGGCTGCCGTCGGTGTGCGTGGCCTGGACGCATCGGCTGCTCGTGAGCGGGTGCGCTCGCGTGTGCCGGACGCAGACCCCCAGGACCTGTTGTTATTCGATGACTTGTTGGGCATCGCCGACCCCGAGGTAAAGCTGCCCAAGATCGATCCCGATGCCCGGCGGCGGCGGCTGACCGCATTGGTCAATGCCGCCTCGTTGGCCCGCCGCACCCCGGCGGTCTATGTCATCGAAGACGCGCACTGGATCGATGAGGTCAGCGAGTCGATGTTGACCGATTTCTTCACCGTGATCCCACAGACGCCCTCGCTGGTACTGGTCACCTACCGCCCCGAATATCACGGTGCGTTGAAGCGGGTGCCCGGTGCTCAGACCATCGCCCTTGCGCCGCTGAGTGATCCGGAAGCCGCAACACTGGTCGCCGAGCTGCTCGGGCCAGACCCCTCTGTTCGTGAACTGGGCCGAAAGATTGCCGAGCGGGCCGCCGGTAACCCGTTCTTCGCCGAGGAGATCGTGCGCGACCTGGCCGAGCGCGGGGTCCTGCGGGGTAACCGCGGTTCCTACGAGTCGACGGCCGACGCTGCCGAGGTCAGTGTGCCCGCCACCTTGCAAACGACGATCGCCGCCCGCATCGACCGGCTCGACCCGGCGGCCAAGCGCACCCTGAGCGCAGCAGCCGTCATCGGCTCGAAGTTCAGCCAGGCGTTACTGGAAACGCTGGGGATCGATCCCGTCCTTGAGAACCTGCTGGGCGGCGAGTTAATCGATCAGATCAGCTTCACCCGGCAACCCGAGTATGTGTTCCACCATCCGCTGATCCGCTCCGTGGCCTATGAATCACAGCTCAAGTCGGATCGCGCCGAGTTGCACCGGCGCGTCGCGGCGGCAGTCGAATCACGCGACCCGGCGGCCGCCGAGGAGAACGCGGCGCTGATCGCCGAACATCTGGAGGCCGCCGGTGAATTGCACACCGCCTACGGCTGGCACATGCGCGCCGCAATCTGGGCGACCAACCGCGACATCACCGCGGCGCAATTCAGTTGGAAGCGCGCCGAAAGGATCGCCGACGCATTGCCCGCCGAGGACCCCGACCGTGCGGCCATGCGCATCGCCCCGCGCACCATGTTGTGCGGGACCGCCGTTCGAGCCCACGAATACGTGTCCGACACCCGGTTTGAGGAACTACGGCAATTGTGCGCAGCCGCCGGGGATAAGGCGTCACTGGCCATCGCCATGACAGGGCTAGTGCTCGATCACACGTATCAGGACCGGATTCGCGAGGCGTCACTGCTGGCAACGGAAACCATGGCCCTCATCGAGTCGGTCGAAGATCCGACCTTGACGGTGGGGCTATCCTTCGCAGCCATCTTCGCCAAGGGTGAAAGTGGTGAGGTTTGTGACACGCTGCGGTGGTCACAGCGGGTCATCGACCTGGCCGACGGTGACCCGTCCATGGGCAACCTCATTGTCGGGTCTCCGTTAGCGCTCGCCTTTGCGGCGCGGGGTGGTGCCCGGTATGCCCTGGGTCGTCCCGGATGGCGCGACGACCTGCGACAGGCCGTCGCCATCGCCCGCAGCACCGACCCTCTGACCTACGCCAGGGGAGCCATGTACGTCTACCTCGCGGGAATACCGGTCGGAGTCCTCGCGGCCGATGATCGGGTGGTGAGCGAGATCAAGGATGCTCTGGAGGTTGCCGAACGAGTCGGTGATGACCAAGCGTTGGTCGCCGCCCGGACGACGCTGGGCGTTGCGCTGGCCCACCGCCCGACGGCTGCCGAGCATGATCGCGCACAGCAGCTGCTGGCCGAGGTCAGTGAAATGTTCCTGCGCGGAGGACAACAACAACGGTGCGACTTACCGATGGTCAACGTCTACTCGGCGCGTGAGCTTGCTCGGCGTGGAGATCACGATGAGGCGATTCCGCTCATGCGCGCCGCCGCCGACCATGTGTTCCGCGAGGGACGGCTGCTGATGTGGAGCATTCCCGTGACGGGTGTTCTGGTGGAGGCGTTGCTCGATCGCAGCACGGACGGTGACGTGGCCGAAGCCCACACCGCCATCGAGCGGTTGGCCGCCGCGCGCGGCGACGAAGGACTGGTTATCCGCGACATCTGGCTGCTGCGACTCCGCGCTCTCCTGGCGCGGGCACGCGACGACGACGCCGCCTATCGCGACTATCGGGATCGCTACCGCGACATGGCGACATCGCTTGGCTTCGAAGGAAATATCGCATGGGCCGAGGAGATGCTATGACGGGCTTCGGGCCTGTCGCGCTGGCCTGGACGAAGGACGTAGGTGAGGAGGCCGGCAGCCTTGAGCGGACCAATGTCCATGGCGGCGCTATCGCTATCGGTCACCCGCTCGGGGCGAGTGGTGCCCGGCCACGACGGTGGTTACATCGATAACGATAAACCGGCCTCAACACCCGATCAGATCACGGTGTGGCACGGTGGTTAGCGGTGCGGCAGCCGTTCCTTGTTGAGCTCATCGACCACTCGGTCGGCTGGCCAGAACTACGTCGGCCCCGCTCCGTCCTAATCGCTTGTAGTCGCTTGTAGTCCCGCATGGCGCCCGTAAACGCCCGTAAATCGGGGCTACCTGCGCGGCGACTACCGGCCAAAAGCCCTCTACCAGGCAGTTACAAATGAGGCGGGCGGGGCTCGAACCCGCGACCTACGGATCATGAGAGCGTCCGACCTGGGCTTTTGTCATTTACGGCCCTTCACGGCCAGGAACGGCTATTGAGGTAAACCGCCTGTGCCGCAACGCATCCAAGTGTCGATCAAGGTGTGCGTTTTACGGGGGCGGTTGAGTGCTCTGCGGACTGTGTGCGGACTGGTGGGGACATCGGACGACAGGTGTACCGAAGCTGGGCGTGACTCGGCTACACCACCAGGGATTTCGGCCAACAACGTCCAGGGCAGGCTGACCGGCACGGGCGCGCCCAACCTTGTATCCCAGGCCGATGTCGGGTGGCAGTGCCATTTGCCCGTAGACATGCCAGCGGTTGGTGGGCGAACGGCCACGCTGGGTGAGTAATCTTCCCTCACAGTGATCCGACGGGAGGCGCGATGCGGTCAAAGGGGATAGCGATCGCCGGAGCAGCACTGGCATTGGTTGGCTGCGGAAGTACCGGACGCACTACAACGTCAACGTATACGAAAACGGTGACATTCACGACCACAAATGCACCAGCAACTACCACGTCACCGGCATCAAGCGCGTACACCACAATCCCCGGGGAGGGCACCTTCCGCGTCGGTGCCGATGTTCAGCCAGGCACATACTTGTCGTCGGCCGCTGAGGAAAACCGCCACTGCTACTGGTATCGGCTCCGCGACCTGAGCGGAACCTCTTCAGGCCAAATCGCGTCGGGATACACGTTAGGCCCGGTCTATGTCACCATCTCCTCCACGGATGCGGCGTTCAAGACGGAGGGCTGTCAAACATGGCAGAAGGTGAGTTGAGGGACAACCTCCCCGCTCGACGGGTTACGCCCGGGCTGCGCCCAGGGTGTACGGCGAACGAGCAGCTCCACCCTGCAGTTGGCTTGGGTCTGATTCGGTGCCTGGCGGGACCGCCCCGGGGTGAGGTAGCGAACTACTCTTCCGGCTCCGGCGTGGGGCGCGTTGACTCGTGGAATGAACCGGAAACGTTGTCGGAAGTATGGGCTTGATGCCCCTCGGCGTTGGTACGGGCACTGCGCTTGCGGATCCCCCGTCAACGGCACGTTCGGAACCTACCCGTGTGTTAGAACCCAACGGGGCGAAATCCTACGGGCCGTGGCAGGGTGGTGGCCCCGGCTGATCACACGATCAGTTGGCCCACCCCGGTCCGGGAGGACCGGGACGACCCGGGGATTAGGCACTGAAACCACCGCCGGGCGGAACTAAGCCAGGAATCCGACATGAGGCGTTGCGGATCTCCCGGCAGGAACTCATTCCAGCCAGTGATCGTGTCGCCCAGGCCGAGCCGCTTGGTCAGCACTTGCAGCATCTCGGTCACTTCCCGGAAGCGGGCATCTTCATCGGGGGTGGTTCGGCCGTCTTGCTGCGCTCGCTTCATCTCTTCGAACCGTGCCGCGGCGAAGCCGTTTCCCTTCAACGTCCGCTGTCCACCGTGCGGGTGTTGCCCCAACCGGACAGACCGGGGTCACGGGTCGAGTGGCGCGGGCACTCCACTCCAAAAGGCTTGACTGACAGCCAAGCGGCGCAACTGGTTCGGAAGATCTATGACGATGGCGGCGGCACTGGCAGCACGGGCATCTTCGGCGTGAGCTACGGGGGTGATGGCGGTGCAGCCGGAAGCGGAGGTGACGGCGGAGGCGAAGGCTTCCACCAGGGTCCAGCCAATGGCAACGGTGTCGAGGGAGTGGCCGCTACCCATGCGGGCGGGGTCGGCGTAGCTTCGTGGACGTCGTCTGGAAGGTGGACCAATGAGACCCGCTGTAGTGGTTGGCGCGATGGTGGCGTCGTGGATCGTCTGTGTCATGCCGGTGGCTCACGCCGACACCAAATGCTCGGCGGGCGGCAAACCCGAACGTGAAGCGTCGCCCACGTTCTATCAGGCCCAGTACTCGGCGGCACTGGCTAAGATCCTGAAGAAAGACTTGACCGCATACGACGCGGCGGTGGCCGCAAACGACATGAAGGCGGCTGGCGCTGCCGGAGCCACGCTCTACAGCGAGATCTTCATAGACCTCAAGATGATCGACGATCCAGCCCAATTCGGTTGCTACAGCCCCGCGGTGCAAACCGATCTACAGAACGCCACGAATGCCTGGTCACCAATACTCGACACGATGTCGTGCGCTGGCCCAAGCTCCTGCGGCCACAACGTCTCCGAGATGCCTGCGCTCATCGCGCAATCGACGCCCCTGGAGAAGGACTATATCAACGCAATCAATGCCTACGCTTCGCAGTTCGGCGGCCAGCAGATGTGACCAGCTGGCCGGTCGTCACTCGACAGTGTGACGTGCGCGTGCTTTGCGGGTTAGTCGTCCGGGCTGTTGTCGCGGCGATGGCCACCGGCTTCGCCGGGGTCGGTCCCGCCAGCGACAATCCAATGTGCAACGGAATTAGCGTTCCCGGCAATCACTGACGGTCGCGTCGGCGACCAGCACAGCCGGGAAGTCTGGAAAGGGTTAGTCTTTCGCTGGGTACTTTCCGGGGGCGGGAGGACGGACGACATGTCGTATGTTGTGGCGGCACCAGACGTGTTGGGCTCGGCGGTTTCGGAATTGACCAATATTGGTTCGGCGTTGGCTTCGGCGCACACGGCAGCTGCTCTTCCCACCTCCGCTGTGGTGGCTGCCGGCGCCGATGATGTCTCTGCGGCCGTCGCTCAGATCTTCAGCGGCCACGGGCTGTCCTATCAATCGCTGAGCGCTCAGGTAGCGGTGTTTCATCAGGAGTTCGTGGCGTCAATGAATGCTGCGGCGGGTGCCTACGCGGGAGCTGAGGCTGCCAATGCCAATCCGCTGCAAACCCTCGGACAGGACGTGTTGGGGGTGATCAACGCCCCGACGGAGGCGTTGTTGGGGCGTCCGCTGATCGGCAACGGAACCAACGGGGTCAATGGCACCGGCCAAGCCGGCCAGGCCGGTGGCCTGCTGTGGGGTAACGGCGGTGACGGCGGCTCCGGGGGAACCAACCAACGCGGCGGTAACGGGGGCGCCAGCGGACTCTTCTACGGCAGCGGTGGCAGTGGCGGCAACGGCGGGGCCGGGGGCGCCAGCGGTGGCAATGGCGGAGGCGGCGCGCTCATTTGGGGCAACGGCGGCAACGGCGGCAACGCGACTCTGCTGGAGAACGCAACGAATAACGTCGGCGGCAATGGCGGGGCCGGCGGTGCCGCTGGGTTCATCGGTGGCAACGGCGGGTCAGGCGGCTGGGGCTACCCGACCTCCAACAGTGCCGGATACTCTGCGGGCATTGGTGGTGCGGCCGGCCGCGCTGGGTACCTCTTCGGCAATGGCGGTTCGGGCGGGATTTCGTACACGATCGGAGGTACTGGGGTAGTCGGCGCCAATGGCGGCTTATTTTATGGCAGCGGCGGGAATGGCGGCGGTGACGCTGCTGGCAGCGGCGGTCAGGCCGGATCTGCTTTCCTTTTCGGCAATGGCGGCATCGGTGGAGGTGGGGCCGTCGCGGGCGGCGCCGGCGGCCACGGCGGTCTGTTCGGCAATGGCGGAGACGGTGGATACGGGGGCAGCACGGGCGGCGTCGGTGGTTCGGCAGTGTTGTACGGCGATGGCGGAGACGGCGGTGGCAGCTTCCCAGGACAACACGAAGGTGCTGGCGGCCGGCATGGTCTCCTAGGCGGCGTTAGCGGCAACGCTGGAGGCAATACGAACCTGAACTTCCCCAACGGATACCTGTAACTCTCGACTAGTAGGTTGCTCGGCCCGCGCGCCGGCTCTATCCGCCCGTCAGACCGTGCTTTGGAAGAGCAGCGGGTTTCCGCGGGCGGCGGTAGCCGTTGACAACTTTCGCACAAGTGCGGCGGAACGACGGTATCCGCTTCTCGTTCATAGGGCGCGCTCATAGCCATAGATCTTGCTTTTATCGAACCTGGCGGCAGACCGTCACTACTGACGGTCTGCCCTAACCCGTAATCGAATATCCTTGGTGGTCAGTGAAATTGGACTCCGGCAACCGGGCGGCCTGCATGGTGCGTCAGATGCGACTAGGTAATTTGATTGTCGCGACGCCTTCTAGCCATTCGTGGATCCGTCGAGAATTTCGATCCATGGGGGCACCGGCCGGGCCAACACGAGCCCCGCCACCGTCGCCGCCATTGCGTCGATGCGGGCAGGGGCATAACCTCACGTTATGGCCTCGGCGGGGGCGGGTCCTCACAAAGCCGGCCTGACACCGGATTTTGACAATGTCCAGGCTCACTACGACCTGTCCGATGAGTTCTTCCGGCTCTTCCTAGATCCGACCCAGACCTACAGCTGCGCCTACTTCGAGTCCGACGACATGACGCTGGAGCAGGCCCAGATCGCCAAGATCGACCTATCGCTGGGCAAATTGGGGCTACAACCTGGCATGACGCTGCTCGACATCGGGTGCGGCTGGGGCGCCACGCTGCGGCGCGCCGTGCAGGAATACGACGTGAACGTCGTAGGCCTGACGCTGAGCAAAAACCAGGCCATCGCCGTTGGCAAGTTGTTCCGCGCGATGGACAGCACGCTCAGCCGACGGGTGTACTTGGCGGGCTGGGAGGAGTTTCATGAACCGGTCGACCGGATCGTGTCGATCGGCGCGTTCGAGCACTTCGGCAAAAAGCGCTACGACGATTTTTTCGCCATGGCCCACTCTGCGCTGCCCGCCGATGGCGTGATGCTGCTGCATACCATCGTGAGAGCCAGCCCCGCGGAGTTGCAAAAACGCGGGCTGGCAGTTGCCGGCAAAACTGCTGCGCTTCATCTTGTTCATGATGGATGAGATCTTCCCCGGCGGGGAGCTTCCCTTGGTTACCCAAGTCGAGCAGCACGCGGCCAATGCCGGCTTCCGGGTGGCCCGCATCCAGCCGCTGCGGCAACATTACGCCCGAACGCTGGACATCTGGGCAGCGACGCTGCAGAGCCATCGGGAGCAGGCCATTGCGCTTCAATCCGAAGAGGTCTACCAGCGCTACATGAAGTACCTCACCGGCTGCGCCGGCCTGTTCCGCGACGGCTACACCGACGTGTGCCAATTCACTTTGGTCAAAGACGGCTGACCGGTTGCGGCCCGGCCACCAACGTGCGGGCTACGGTGTCGAACCCATCACCAATTCCCGTTGTTGTAGGTCGGGCAGTACGCCAAGGTGGCGACTTCGACGATGCCGAGTGCGGCGCTCTCCCGTTGCGAGACGGACGCGGATGGGACCCCCAGCCTGTCGAGACCTCCACTGGTCAGCACCAGATACTCGGCCTGGACATCACTGAGCCCCTTGGCTCGGGCATCAACGACTTGGTGCGCTAGCGGAATGACCATCTGCGCTCCGGCTACCGTAGTCGGCGGCTGGAACACGGTGGTCATGTAGCTGATCAAGATCGGATCGCCGTCTCCTGGCTCAAATGGTGGGTCGGCATGTGCGCGCGGGGCCACCGCTACACGCAGCCGCTGCGGTTGTTAGCTAGCGAGCCGGTTACGCCGCGCTCAACGCGCCGCTCGCCGCGTTGACGCCGCGTTTTAGGGTCTCCCGGCGTGCCGACTAAAGCTAATATCGCCGCTACCAGCGAAAATAGGTGGGGCGGGCTCGAACCCCGCTGACAAGGAAGCCGCCGCATACGCGCGCCGAAGGCAGCTCGTCGGGCGGTTTCAGATGGACGGGCACTGTGTGCAGAAGCCCGCGATTTCGTCGAGCCACCCCCCGGTTTGCAAAGAGTGTTCCGACTGACGCTTCGAGATGGCAAAATATGAGGATTGTCGCCGTCAGACCAGGTTAGGGGCGGGCGTTGTATCACGACACCCTTGTCAAAGTCCCCGACCTGCAGGATGGCGCGAGAACGGTCAGATTCGACGCTCGGGAAATCCCAGTTGCCTATCGGGAAGAAGCGGTACGTTCCGCCATCTCTCGGACTCTTGTGCCGCTCGAGATCGACTTCCCGGCTGATCGCGGCCCGGCCGAGACGAGATTGGAGATCACTGACCTGACTGAGCTCACGGTGTGGTCCGTGAGCTCGACTGCAGTCAAGGTCCATTACAAGGCGTTGGCACGCGATGACTTCAGGCCGAGCCTCATCGTGGGGCTGCAGAAGATGGGATCCTGCGTCGTGGTCCAGCGTGACCGCGAAATAACCTTGCGGCCGGGTGATCTGGCAGTCTGGGACTCAACGGACCCATTCATCATCGCTGACACGGACGGCCTCACCCAGCACAAATTTCGGATACCCCTGGATCGATTGGCGTTGCCAGTTGACGTCATCCGGCAAATTAGCGCGGTTCGATTGTGTCCGGATCACCCGATTTCTGACATGGCCGTCGCCTATCTCAACCGACTGGCCACTCGGCCAGAAAGTTTTGATCGTCCGGGCGGAGAAGTGGTCAGCCAGCCTGGCATTGACTTGCTTCGGGCGGTGATCACCACCCACCTCGACACCGTCGAGTTGGGCAAGGAAGCGCTCCAAGCCACTCTCTTCGTCCGAATCATGGAGTACGTCCAACAGCACTTGCAGGAACCGGACCTCGGCGCTGGTCGCATTGCCGCCGAACACCACATATCAGTGCGGCAGCTTTACCGAATCCTGGCCGCCGAAGGCGTCTCGCTTGGGGACTGGATCCGAACTCGGCGACTCGAAGGATCGCGGCAAGAGCTCGCCGTCGCATTCCTGCACGATCCAATCTCCGCAGTTGCCCGGCGGTGGGGATTCACCGATGCCTCCAGTTTTGCGCGGATGTTCCGAACCACTTACGGTGCGTCCCCAAGCGAATGGCGAGACCAAGCCCGCCGAAAATCTGCCTAAGCGCAACCGCCTTCTTTCCGGACTCAGCGGCCGTGTTGCTACCGCCGTCAGCCACAAACCTTGCCGTTCTACCACTTTGCCAGCGTCACGGCTGACGACGCAGACCTCGGGCGGACTCCTGGATGTGAAGATTCGCCCCGCAAGCGGTGTTGTAGACACCGTGCCTCAGCGTGTGCCAACACATGTGCACCACGTGCCTGACCAGCCGACAAGGCTTCTTGCCGTGCGCGATTCGACCTAGTGTCGCAAGCGAGCGCCTTGCTGATCGGTACGGCGCCGGATGAACCAACATTCCCAACACACAGTAGGAGACGCCTCTATGACATCGCCCTTGAGACCCAACCCCGTCATCTTCATTCACGGATTGTGGATCCACGCGACCGCTTGGCAACCATGGCTCGACCTCTTCGAGAACAACGGCTACGCGGTGTCCGCACCGGGTTGGCCTGGGGAGCGCGCGACAGTCGCCCAGACACGTGAGAACCCGGACGGAATGAACGATGTCGGTATCCAGCAGATGATCGATCACTACGCGAACGTGATCAACGCGCGCGGCGGCATCAAGCCTCTGGTGGTGGGGCACTCCTTCGGTGGGTTGATTGCCCAGAAGCTGCTGGCCGAAGGCCTCATCGCGGCTGCCGTTGCCCTCGACCCCGCGCCCATCAAAGGAGTCAAGGCACTTCCACTGGCGCAGCTGAGGTCGGCATTCCCCGTCCTTGGCAACCCTGCGAATCGGCACCGCACCGTGTCGCTGACGGCTGAGCAATTCCACTACGCCTTTGGTAACACCCTGAGCGAAGACGAATCCAACGCGCTCCACGAGACATGGTCGATTCCCGGACCCGGTAAACCACTATTCGAGGATGCAGGAGCAAACTTCGCACGCCACTCGCCGGCCAAAGTTGACACCCACCGCGCCGGCCGCGGCCCGCTGCTGTTGACGTCAGGCACCGAAGACCACGTCGTTCCCTTGAAAGTGACCAAGGAAGTGGTCGCCATGCATTCGAAAAGCCAGGCAGAGACAAGCTTCCACGTATTCGAAGGACGTGGTCACTCCCTCACCATCGACAGTGGCTGGAAGGACGTCGCCGGAGTCGTGCTCGAATGGTTGGCAGCCAAGGGCTTTTGATTCCGCACGGCGCTGCAGGGCCGTGGGACACCGCACGGCGGCCGGCGCTACCGCGGACGACCTTGCGGGCCACCTCGCTTTCGCTCTGCCATTAACGGCGACGCCGGCGAAGTGGTCTTGACGACATTCAGTTATTGCCGCGACCTTGGTTCGCGGCCCCAACAGATTGGACAATTTGATGTTTCAACGTTCCAGGCACACCATGCGAATGGCGGCACTCGCGAGTGCTGCTGCTATGACCTGCGCCGTGATAGGTCCATCGGCCGTCGCCGCTGGAGACCCCGCCCCGCCTGCGCCGAGCGGCGTTAAGCCCACCATCGTTCTGGTCCACGGCGCCTTCGCCGACGCGTCGAGCTGGGGCGGCGAAGTCGCTGCGTTGCAGAAGCAGGGATACAACGCTCGCGCGATCGCCAATCCTTTGGAGAACCTCGACACCGACGCCGAATCGGTGAAGGACTTTCTCGCCACTCTGAGTGGACCGATCGTGCTGGTCGGGCATTCCTACGGCGGATCGGTCATCACCAACGCGGCCAGAGGCAATCCCAATGTCAAAGCACTGGTCTACGTCGACGCCGCGGCTCCCGACGTGGGCGAGACGACTGCCTCGCTCAGTGGAGCCGACTCGATACTGACCAGACCCCAAGGCGAACTGTTCGACCCCGTACCTTACCCCGGCGCACCTAACGGGGCAGCGGACCTGTATCTGAAGAAGGACATCTTCGTTCAGCACGTCGGCAACGACCTTCCGCCCGACCTCGCCGCCCGCGCCTGGGGTAGCCAGCGGGCAGCCTCGACCACCGCGTTGTTTGCACCCTCCAAGAGCGCCGCATGGAAGGAGATCCCGTCCTGGTATTTCATCAGTAGCGGAGACCAGATCATCACACCGCCATCAGAGTCCGCAATGGCCAACCGAGCACACTCGCAGATCACACGCTTCAACGGCGGCTCACACCTGACGCTGGTCTCACACCCCGAAGCCGTCACACAGGTGATCGATTCCGCAATTGCATCCGTGCATTGAAACGGCCGGAGTGGACTAGTGGTGTCGTAGGGGTTCGTCGTTGGATGTGACAGGCATTACTCTTTAGAGCTCGTCCGTTCGGGGCGTGGTGCCAAAATCGTTGTTGCTGAGGATATCTCACCGACATCGAACGACAGCATGAGAAAGGACGCGTCGCGGCATTGCTGTCAACAATCAATAGCGTCGCGGGCAATCTAGTCACCAGAATCAGGAGCTACCATGACTCAATCATTGAACGGCTCGATCGAAATGATCTCGCATCGGGTCGATCGGTTGACGATCCAGATCGACGACTCTTTTGACCGTTTCAGGAACCGGTATGAGCGAGCGGTGCCGGAGTTTCAGACCGCACGGTTCGACTCCCTCGTCGACCAGGGCGCCGACTGGCAACAGGTTTTGAGTGCGACCGCAGAGAATGCGCCCCACGACTTCATCCTCTATTGGTCCCGCGATTTCACCTCGCTGATGGGTCTGGCCGGAGACCGAAGCCGCTGTGTCGCATACCTCATGGGCAATCACACCGTCGCCCAGAGAATGTATCGGTACAACCCGGCCGTCATGCTTTACGCCCCGCTGCGTACGGCCATTGTGGAGGACGGCGACGATACCTCATGGTTCACCTTCGACCAACCGAGCACCCAGTTCGGCAGCTTCAACACGCCCGAAATCACCAAGGTGGGTCGCGAATTGGACCACAAGCTCGCTGCATTACTTGAGCACCTTGGCGCTCCTGTGCCTGCCACTCTCACCGAATCATGAGAAAACTACCCGTGCATCGAAGTATTCAACGGGCCCTTTTCTTAACCGCCACGGCCAGTTCGAATAGCACTTCATCGCGAACGAGCCACGACTTCGCGACCTGAACCGATCCTTCAATCGCAAGTCACAAGAACAATGGGAGAACTAGTGACTAGCTATCTGGACGTTTCCACCTCAACAGCGTTGGGCAGCAACGGAATATCGTACCGGTATCGACAGTTCGGCAATGCCGCCGCACGGCCATTGGTACTGTTGCAGCACTTCCGCGGCAATCTAGACAATTGGGACCCGGCGTTACTGGATGCATTGGCCTGCGATCGTACTGTCGTAGCCTTCGACAATACAGGTGTGGGCGCCAGCACCGGCGATGTACCGCTCTCTGTGACCCAAATGGCTCATGATGCGATCAGTTTCATCGCCGCACTTGAGTTCGAGCATGTCGACATACTGGGCTACTCCCTGGGCGGGTTCGTCGCCCAAGAGATCGCACTGATTCGGCCCGACCTCGTGGAACGAATTGTATTGGCTGCCACAGCACCACAGGGAGCTCCAGGCATGCACGGCTGGGTCAACGACATCATCGACGCGGTCGGCTCACCAGCAGACTACCGGAGACCAGCTGTTGCACGCGTTCTTCACGGAGAGCAGCGCCAGCCGCACCGCCGGCGGCGAATTCCTCGGCCGGATCTTCGCTCGCGCCAAAGACCGCGACGAGGCGACGGACTGGGCAACTCGCAACGCCCATTACGACGCAGTCGTCCAATGGGGCATCCCCAACCACAGCATGCTCGAACGGCTGACAGCGATCACGCATCCCGTATTCGTCGCCAACGGCGACAGCGACCGGATGATCTTGCCCCGTTACAGCCACCTCCTGGCCGGCCTACTGCCCAACGCTGCCATAAAGATCTATTCCGATGCCGGACATGGATTTCTTTTTCAGCACCACACTGAGTTCGCAGACGACGTCAGCGCCTTCCTCAAAAATTAAGGCTGCCAAACGATAGTGAGACGCTCGGCTGGTTATGCGCGACCACCAAGGTTGTGGACCCCGAGGCTTTGAGGCGGCTGATGGAGCAGGTCGTCAACCGCGAGGGTCACGAGCAGCGGCGGATGCACACGCGCCGGATGTTGTATCACGCCGACCGGCGAACTGTTGACCCACCGGGCCGAATTGTGATCCAGGTCCAAACGCGGCTGCGTGCGCCCCGGCTGGGGCGACACCGCTAAATACTTCACTGAGGTTTCCTCAGGGTTCCGCGACTCCATCGCAAAAAGGGGAGTCGAAAAAAGAGACGAAGATGGCCAACGGCTTCGCGGATTTCTTCTTCGACCAACCCGCGCAGGCGATGAAAGATCAGGTCGCCGCCGACGAGGAAGCATTCAAGGCCGGCAAGCTGACCGAACCCCGCTACTTCATGCAGCGCTACATGCACCTCAAAGACGCAAAATTCACCGGGGGCGGCTTGTCGTCGTCGATTGAACTTCGACATACCCGAGTGCTGCTGAGCCAAGTTACAGCATGGTCGGTTGGCCAGTGCTACGTCGGCCCCGCCCCGTCCTAATCGCTCGTAATCCCGCATGTCGCCCGTAAAACGCCCGTAAAACGGGGACCGGCACCGGCACCGGCGACGACCGGCAATATCGCCGCTACCAGCGGAAACGAGTGGGGCGGGCGGGGCTCGAACCCGCGACCTACGGATTATGAGTCCGCGGCTCTAACCAACTGAGCTACCGCCCCCGGTACTAACTAGCTGCGGATTCTTGCTCCGACCTTTCAGGATCGGGCTCCGAATACCGCGGTCGTGCCGCAATGCTATCGATGGCTTTGCCCAATGCTTCAGCGACCCCGGACAGGTCGTCGTCCAGCAGGTGCACACAGAGGTCCAGGTTCGTGGCTGCGGTCGCGTGAGCCGGCGCCACGGTGTACCGCGTGCTGGCAGACCAGACCGATGACGCGGACTGACCACCGGATCAACAGCTCCCCAGTGGCCGCCTCGGACTCGAAATCATGGACTTAGCTGGGCCGTAGGGCGGATGACCAGTTCGTTGATACATACGTCCTCGGGCAGCCCGAGCATGTAGGCGATGGCGTCTGCTACTGGCTGCGGGCAAGGCGGGGTAGTCATACCTGCGGCGAAGGAAGGCATGGCTCCCTCGTCCACGTCACCGTTGATTGCGGTTGCCCCGACCAACCCTTCGGTGTCGAAGATCCCCGGCATGACCAGGCTGACATTGATTCCACTTGGCGAGAGTTCCAGTCGAAGGCTATCGAATGCCGCACGCAGACCCCGCTTCGATGCCGCATAGACCCCGACGCAGGATGAAGGCGTGATGGCTCCGGTGGAGCCGATCAACACGACATCACGCCGATCGTTGACGGCGAAATGAGGGACGGCGTAGCGCACCGTCGCCAGCGGGCCGATCAGATTCAGATCGAGCAGTTCTCGCCAACCCGCCGGATCGCCCGAGACGATGTTGCCAACCATGCCGCGTCCCGCCACCGTGATGACGGCGTCCAGTCCGTCGAGGGCGTCAGATCCCGCGTCAACTCCGTTGCGGAGCGAATCGAGATCGGTGACATCGCAGGGGATCCCGTGGGCGCGTTCACCGAGTTGGCCACGCAACGCGTCCAGTCGGTCGGCTCGGCGTGCCAGCATCGCGACCGTGGCCCCACATGCGACCAATGTGCGACACGTTGCTTCTCCGATGCCGCTGGACGCTCCTGTCACGAGAATGCGGCGCCCCGTCAGATCTGGCGACGCGGTCATCGGGTCGTCATTGAGATTGGCCGCCGGCCGTAGACCACCAGTAGGCGATGAACGGCTCCATGCCGCGGCTGACGAGTTCGATGCGCGGTCCGGTCGGTCCCTTCGCGTAGGCCCACAGAAGGGTCGCGGACCCGTCCGGGTTGTAGGACTTGACCTCGTAGGTCATGCCGTTGGATTCGAGTGCGGCCAAGTCGGATTCGACGTCGTCGGACCAGTATCCGATGTGATGCACACCCGAATCGGCCGGGGTCCAGACGGTACCGGCAACGGTTTGGAGTAACTCCAGGCGTGGGTCGGCGCCGGAATACACCATCTTCATCGGGATGGTGATCTCACCATCCGGCGTGACCGCCTGCTGGTCGACGGTCACGACGTCTGTCCACGTGTAACCGGCCACCTCGGTGAACCAGGCCATGGTTGCATCCAGGTCGTCGACGACGATGCCTGTGTGATACAGATTCTCGGCTTTCATGCGTTTCCCTCGCTCGCGGTGGACGTGATTTCCTGTTCGAGCCACTGCACTTCGCTGTGGTTCTCTCGGCCGCTGGCGGCTAGAAGCTGGTTGAGTGCGCTCTGTTTCACTCGCCGCGCATCGCCGTCATCGGGTGAATGGGCCAGCACGATGTCGGTGAGGTGCAGCGCTTGCAGCGGTCGCCCGGCCCGCGCGTGGGCGTCGGCCCGCTCGATCAGCGGCCCAGTGCCGCCGACCAATTCGACGACGTCAGACCACACCGACGATGGTGGGACGTGGTAGAGCTCGGTGGTCGACTCGTAGCGGAACCACCCGACGTGCTCCTCCCAGATCGCCCGCACGATCCAGGGCACCTTCCCGTGCACCTGGGGAAGTGCCAACTCGGAAGGCAGGGTGACGTCGCGCATCAGAGCCCACAGATCGGCTCCGGAGTTCATCCCGTCGATGGTGCGGTCGCGCAGGTACGCGGTCGCGTCGCGCACTTTCGTCAGGGTCGCCCCGATCTCGTCCGCCCCGCGGAAGACGTCGTGGCCGTTGAACAGCGTTTCCGGCGCAAGACCGATGACCCTGTCCACCGAGTGGATGAAGGCCATGGCGCTGCGGATCTTGTCCCCGCGCAAGGTGTACAGGTTCGGGACGTGCCCGAAGAACGGACCCAACAGGTTGCCGATGAATACGATGCGGTGCTCGGGCATCCACACCACGAGCGCGTCAGTGGTCTCCCCACCGGGGGTCGAGTACAACTCGAAATTGCGTCCGCCCACCTCGAGAGCGCGGGCGTCGATAAACGACGAGGTGAGGACCGGGTCGGGCGGCAGGTCCGCAGCCGTCGCCTCGACGTCCATGAAGGCTCCCCACAACTTCATGATGCGCCGGACGTAGAACGGATGCAGGTTGCGCCAGTACTCGCGAACGTCGCCGTGCTGGGCTTGCGCGATCGTCTCGACGTCCGGACCGGTGAACCAGGCCCATCCGCCGACGTGATCGGGATGGCCCTGAGTAAACGTCACGACCCTCAAGGGTCCTTTAGTGACGTTGTCGAAACGCGCCTTGATGGCGCCGGCCTCGAAGTGGGTGCCGGTATTGATCATGACGTCGCCATCGGGCGTGGTCACCAGATAACTGTTGGCGATGTTGCGGGACATGAAGATCCCGTCACCGACGTCGATGGCGTCCTGCTCGCCTTCGCCCTGCTTCACGAGCGAATCCAGCGATTGCGCCACAGTCGTCCCTCCGGGAAGTCGATTTCAAATCAACCTAACATTTGTTCTCTACGGCCGTATAGAGTCTGGCGTCATGGCGACATCTTGTACTGCCGAGGCTGCTGTTCGACTCGACGATCTCGTCACGCGGGCCTGCGAGCGGGCCGGGCTCGACGACTTCGGTGGCGACTCCTGGTGCGAGGGCCTGCAACTGCTGGTCGACACGTGCGAATCGGCACCCGGCGTCAATCCCGGTGGCCGCGAGTTCGTCTACGGACAGTTCGTCGACGCCCTCTGGAATCGCCTGCGCGTCGTGGACTATTGCAAACACCACCCCGAAGTGGCCGGCGAGCAGGTGCGGCGACCGCTCGTCATCCTCGGACTGCCCCGCACCGGCACCTCGCTAGCCAGTTATCTGCTCGATCAGGATGAGCAGCGGCGATCACTGTTGACGTGGGAAGCCGAGGATTCGGTGCCGCCGTCAACCCCGGAAACCCTCTATACCGATCCGCGATGCCTGAAGAAGAAGGCCGAACTCGACGTGCTCGCCGAGGGCCTCAAGGCGGCCAACATCCCGTTGGTGCATTGGGATGAAGCCGACGGACCCACCGAGTGCCTCTTCGTCCAGAATCAGGACTTCAAGGCTTACCTGTGGGAGGCATACATGCCTTCGACGACGTATGCCGAGTGGCTCCTGCAGACCGACATGGCGTCGGCCTACGCCTACGAACGCACCGTTCTGCAGATGCTGCAGTCGCGTGCACCCGGCGTGTGGTCCCTGAAGATGCCGTCGCATACGGTCCACATCGAGGCGCTGCTCGCGACCTTTCCCGATGCGCGGATCGTGTGGGCGCACCGCGACCCCTTCAAAGCGACAGCCTCCTTCCTGCGGCTGAACTACCTCTCGCGCGCAGTATTGGGTGCCGACGTCGACGTCGACGTTATCGTCCCGAACGTGTTGCGGCAGTTGCGTGAACACGTCGACCGACCGTTGGCGACCCGACGCAGGATCGGAAACGACCGATTCTTCGATCTGCACTACACCGACCTGATGCGCGACCCGATCGGAATCATGCGTTCGCTGTACGACTGGGCTGGCGACGACCTGGCGGCATCGACCGAACGGGCCATGCTCGCATGGCTGGACGACCACCCCCAGGACCGTCATGGCGTCGCGCCCTACTCGCTGGACGGGTCCGGTGTGACCCGCGCCGACCTGGAGCCCATCTTCGACGAGTACCTCTCAGAGTTCGACGTCACGTTGGAGGGCGACGCCGCATGAAAGCCGCAGTGACGAACGAAGACCACGGCTTCGACGTGGTCGACATGCCCGATCCAATTCCCGCACCCGACCAGCTGCTACTTCGCATCGCAGCCTGCGGCGTCTGCGGGTCGGATGTCAAAGCCCAGCCGTTCGCACCGGCGGGGATGGTGATGGGCCACGAACTGGGCGGGGAGGTCGTTGCGGTCGGATCTGAGGTCGAGGGCTGGAAGCCGGGGACGAATGCCGCTGTCCTGCCGGTGATCTCGTGCGGATCATGTGCATACTGTCGGGCCGGCGCCGTATCTCACTGCCCGCAGGTCCAGTACCTTGGCATGGGACCGGCTGGTGGGTTCGCTGAACTCGCCGCCGTGCCTGCCCGGCACGCGTTCAAGGTACCCGCGGATCTACCAGGCAGTTTCGCCGCGCTGGTGGAACCGTTTGCAGTCGGCCTACACGGTGTGCATAGCGCCGAGATAAGCCCCGGCGACGATGTGCTCATCGTCGGCGCGGGCGGCGTAGGGCTCACGACCCTCGTATGGACTCTGCGCAAGGGAGGATCTCGGGTCACCGTCGTCGACCCCGATCCCGACCGCCGAGAAACCGCCCTCGCCGTGGGGGCGACCGATGTCTTGGCCGCCGTATCGGACGCGGACTCGGGCGGCTATGACGCCGCGATCGAGTGCGTGGGGCGTCCGGAACTCGTGCAGACGTGTCAGCAGGCGCTGCGGCCTCTGGGGCGACTGGTGATCTCCGGCGCGTGTGCCGAGCCGACGCCCATCGAACCGATCACTGCACTACTCAAGGAACTGACCATCCGATACTCGGTCGCCTACCGGCCAGACGAGTTCGAAGAAGTGATCGTCGCGTTCGCAGCCGGTGACATCGACCCGACGCTGATGATTGGACCCACCCTCGGGCTGGCTCGGCTCAGTGAGGCTTTCGAACTTGTCCGCACCGCTGCAGTGCACGGACGGGTGCTGGTCTCCGCCCTCGCAACGGATTAGCACGAGCGGCGCGGGCGGGCCGCTTCGAGAATCACTCGCCGTTAGCGATTCGTTCGTGTTCGACAGCAACACCAGCGATCACGCTCCTCAAGTGAGCCTCGAGAGTCTTGGCGCGGTCGAGGCGCGCGACTCCGTAGGCGAGCCGGAACAGAAACCCACCCAGGAAGGTGACCACGGCGAAAGCCTGATCCTTCACGAGTACCGAATCGGGCGGCATCCCTGCGGGCTGTATCTGGGCTACCGCGGCTTCACTGATCGCGACGTAGCGGTCCATGAGGTTCTCGAAAACCGCACTCAGTTCGGGATCCCGCGCGGCGACCATCATCAATTCGAACCGTGCTCGCGCGCGTGATCGCTCCGGCTCCACCGCAGTGCGCATCGCGTGTTCGGCCAGATGCGAAAGCAACGAGTCGACCTCGCCGTCACGAGTCGCGTCCAGGGCGCCAGTGAAATCGGCAACGTCGAGTTCGATCACCCGGTCGATCGCGCCGCGCAGTAACGCCGATCGAGTTTGGTAGTAGAACGACGTGGTCCCATCCGCAAATCCGGCATGGCGGTCGACCCGCAAGTGCGTCAGGCCGCGCGCACCATCAGCGGCCAACAACTCAATCGCCGCATCACAAAGGTCACGGCGCCGCTGCTCACTGTTGGGTTTTCTTCTCATCTCACTCGCAACAGTAAATCGACGGCCGCCCACTACGGGGGGAACTGCGGGACATCCCGAAATCACCCCGCTCGGAGAGGCCCGAGCAGGTGGAAGTGACATCCGTCACGGTCACGCCGAATCGGGCAGGCTTGGCGGCACTCAGGCGTTCCTCAGTTAGTTGCCGCGTCAGAAGGTGGCTCCGAATGCAGAGTGAGGTCGACATGGGACACAACACCATCAGTGGGCACAGCCCTTTGGGCGAGGCGGTCTGGATCGTCGCCGGGATCATCATCATGTTCGTCTTCGGCGACGCCTTCGTACTGTCGGCTGCCGCGTTCGGAATCGTGATCATGACCGGCGCCTGGTTGACCTATCGTCGGGCTGAGCGGCACGCGGAGAGCGATGACGCGGAGACGGCGTCGGTAACTCACCTTCGCCCGGCGTTGACCGGTCGGCACCATGTGAAAACGACGGCAGGCCACGGGTCTCGCGCGGCGTAATCCCGGCACCGCTCGGCAACCCTCGAGGGCCTGGGATTTTATGGTCAGGAGTCGTGATCCACACGCCGGTCGCTGTCGTGACATCCCTGCTTGTCGCGTTGGCCTCCGCGTCGGCTGTGGCCGCGGCGCCCGCCGGGCGCTGGTCGGTACCCCTTGACGTCGCGCCGCCGAGAATCGACAGCAGCGTCGCGCACTTGACCTACGACTGCGGAAGTCAATCACCCATCAGAATTTCGAGCCAAGACTCAACCATCACCTTGTATGGGTCGTGCGGTGAGGTCGATGTCAGCGGCGCCGCGAACACGGTGAATTTGCAAACGGTGGCCATCATCAAGGCCACCGGCTCGAGCAACCACATCACGTGGGAAAGCGGGCCGGGCGGCGCCGTCCCCCAGATCAGCAACCCCAATGGCAGCAACGACATCCGCGGACCCGGCGGCATACAGATCCACTCGGGAACATCCTGAGCTATGTAGGCGGGAGCGGTCGCTTGAAACTACAGACGATGCTCCACTCGAAAAACAAATCGCCGTATTTGTCGTAGCCCTTGAAGTGGTGAGACACCTGGGCGCGTTGCACCGAGGAACCGACGAGTTCCCACCCATGTTCCCCGTAGCTCTTCGTGAGCTCGCTTACCTCGGTTATCAGCGCTTCGAGAGACTCATTGGTGTTATAGATGAAGCGGTTTTCCCACCGCGGCGGATACCACTGATCGTCTGATGCCAGCCACCAACCGGGCCCGGGCGAAAGGGTGCTCACATCCGCGCATTTTACGGGTACCGGCATCAACTGGAGAGATAACTATTCATGACACAAAGGCGAAGAATGCCGATCGAATTCAATGCGCGTCAGCTGTATACCGTCTGACCGTCGATATCGAGCAGATAGCGCTCGGTGCCGTTCTCGACCCTGGGCGCGTCCCCGCCCAGAGAGACCGCGATCTTGTTGCTGGCATTGCGCATGATGTCGAAGGTCAGCTCGACGGCCTCGGCTTCGGAAAACCAAGAGCGCACCTCGGCGACATCATCGGCGACGAGGTGCGCAGGCGTCCAAATTAACCCATCGGCGTAACGAAGCGCTGCTTTAGCGCGCGGCGTCAGCTGCGCGGATTCTTCAAAACGCCCAATTTCCTCGTATAACGTCTCCGAACCGCCGGCATCCAGCGCGGTGCTTTCACGCAGCGATTTACACAGCCGACAATTGTGTTGGGTGGCGCCGCGCAGCCGCACCAGCTCGGACGTCACCGGATCCAACGCCCGCATCCTGGCCACCGAGGGCAGAAAATCGTTGAACACGACATCGGACGGATCGGTGACGTGATCCCACCAAATCGGCCCGCTCACCCAGCTCAGAAACTCCGATCCGACACCGAGTGCTTCCAGCCCAGCCCGCACCCGCGGCACGAAGTCCGCGATATACAGCGACACCACGACGCCAAAGGTGCTGTTCCCCAACACTTTAAAGAGCTGCGACCGCTGCGCGCCGGTGATCGCGGACACGTCGACGCTGAACTGCTCGGCGAAGGCAGCCACCACAGCCTCGGCCTCCGAAGCGGGCTCGCCGACGTCGACCGCAACCGGCAGCGAGGGCAGCGACAGCGTCTGCGCGCACACCCGCCGCAGCAGCCCCGTTATACGGCTGTCGTCCGGGGACAACGCCACCAAGCGCGCGAATTGGTCAGGAAGCAAGGCCATTCCTCACAGGCTAGAACGCGCCCGGCCAGGAAGCTACTGCGCTTCGCTGACCGAGGACATGTGGAAGTCTGGGATCCGCAGCGACGGCATGGCCGCCCGGGTGGCCCAATCGCCCCATTCCCGCGGCAGGGTGAGCTCGCTGAGACCGGCCGCAGTGGCCCGTCGCAACAGGTCCAGCGGGCTCTCGTTGAATCGGAAGTTGTTGACCGCGGCAGTCACCTTGCCGTTTTCGATGAGGTAGACGCCGTCGCGGGTTAGGCCGGTGAGCAGCAGCGTGGTGGGGTCCACCTCACGGATGTACCACAGCGTGGTCAACAGCAGTCCGCGCTCGGTGGCCGCGATCATGGCGGCCTGATCGGCCGATCCGCCGGTCATGACCAGGTTGTCGGCACCGACGGCCACGCGGGCGTCGAATTTGGCGGCGGTGGCCCGCGGATAGGCCAGCGTGTTGATCACGCCGTCGCGGATCCAGTCCACCTGGCTGATCTCCATGCCGTTGTCGAACACCGACACCGTCTCCGAGGAGTTGCTCGTCGCGACGAACGGCGTGCACCCCAGGCCCGGCGCCATCGGATCGGAGAACATGCTCAGTCCCAGATCGGTGAGCCGCTCCCCCACCCGGGTCCCGCCGCCGGGCGCCGAGAACGCGCTGCGCCCCTCCTGTGCGCCGCGGCCGCCCATCGCCCAGGCCAGGCAGAGCATCATGTCGGCCACCGTCGACGGCGGCATGATCGTCTCGTAGCGGCCCGCGGGTAATTCGACCCGCCGCGCGGCCCACCCCAGCCTGGTTGAGAGCTGCTCGAGCAGCCGATCGGTCGGCACGTCGACGAAATCGGGCGTGCCGATACCCGCCCAGGCGCTGGCGTCGCCGCGTTTGGCGTTAATCTCGACCGCGCCGGCGGGCTGGGTGTAGCGCCGGCGCAGACCCGTCGACGATGCCAGGAATGTCGTCGACACACTGTGGTGCGCATACCCGTAGAGCCGGTCGGTGCCGGCGAACCCCCGGCTCAAGGAGCCGGCCACGTCGGCGAATACCTCGGGTCCGGTGCCGGACGCTGGCGCGTCCCAATCAACGGGCACTCCCGTGTCGGTCAGCAGCGGCGCGGCGTCGCCGGCCTCCGGCGCCGAGCGGGCCGCCTCCTGCGACGCGGCCACCAGCCCGGGAATCACCCTTGGGTCCACCTCGGCGGAAACCACAGTCCCGACGAAAGCGCTTTCACCTTGGCGCACAATGGAAATCACCGATACGCTGCGACTGACCGATACGCCGTTGGTGGTCATCGAATTGCCCGCCCAGCGCAACGTCGCCTGGACCCGGTCGGTTACCAGCACCATGGTCTCGTCGGCGCGGCCAAGTTTGGCGGCCTCCTCCAATACGCTGTTGACGACATGCTGGGGGGCGATCATCGGCCACCCTCGGCGCGGGTGTTGAGCACGTTGACGGCGCGGAACAACGCCGACGGGCAGCCGTGGCTTACCGCGGCGATCTGCCCGGGCTGGGCCTTGCCGCAATTGAATGCACCGCCGAGCCGCCAGGTTGACGGGCCGCCCACGGCTTCCATCGAATTCCAGAAATCGGTGGTCGTCGCCTGGTAGGCGACATCGCGCAACTGGCCGTCCAGCCGGCCGTTGGTGATCTTGAAGAAGCGCTGACCGGTAAACTGAAAGTTATAGCGCTGCATGTCGATAGACCAGGATTTGTCGCCGACGATGTAGATGCCGTTCTCGACCCGGCTGATCAGGTCTTCGGTGCTGACCTCGTCGGGGCTGGGCTGCAGCGAGACGTTTGCCATCCGCTGAATTGGCACGTGATGCGGCGAGTCGGCATATGAGCAGCCATTGGAGCGCAACTGGCCCAAGCGCGGGGCGAACACCCGGTCGAGTTGATAACCGACGAACCTCCCACCGCGGATCAGATCCCAGCTCTGCGCCGCCACTCCCTCGTCGTCGTAACCGATAGTGGCCAAACCGTTTACGACGGTCCGGTCAGCAGTCACGTTCATCACCGGCGAGCCGTAGCGCATGGTGCCGAGTTTGTCGGGTGTCGCGAACGAGGTTCCGGCGTAGGCCGCTTCGTAGCCGATGGCGCGGTCGTATTCTGTTGCATGCCCGATGGATTCGTGAATGGTCAGCCACAGGTTGGTCGGGTCGATTACGAGATCCGTGGGGCCCGCCGTCACGCTCGGGGCTTTGACCTTCTCGGCCAGCAACACCGGCAGCTGCGCTAGCTCCTTGGTCCAGTCCCATACCTCGTGACCGGCCAGCGCTTCCCAGCCTCGCCCCATCGGCGGCGCCAGCGTGCGCATCGAGTCGAAACTGCCCGCGGCCGGGTCGACGGTGACGGCCTCCAGCGTCGGATTCACCCGCACCCGTTGCTGGGTGATCGACGAGCCGAAGGTGTCGGCGTAGAAGGTTTGCTCCTTGACCGCGGTCACGACAGCGGACACGTGGTGCACGCCGTCGGCGGCCAGCAGCCGCCCGGAGTACTCGGCCAGCACGGCAATCTTGCGGGCCGTAGGGATCTCGAATGGGTCGATCTCGTAGTCCGACACCCAGCTGACGTCGGCGTACACCGGCTCGACCGCCAGCTCGACGTGATCGGAGTTCAACGCGGCCAGCGTGGTGGCCACGTGCACCGCGCGACGCGCCGTTTCGGCGGCAACCGCCGGCGCCAACTCGGCGTGCGAGGCGAATCCCCACGTGCCCCCGACGATCACCCGCACGGCCAGTCCGACCTCGCGGCTCACCACGGCGGTCTCCAATTCACCGTCGCGGAGCTGGATGATCTCGGTGCTGAGGCGGTGAATCCGCAGGTCGGCGTAGCTGGCCCCAGCCGCTTTGGCCGCCGTCAACGCGGCTTCGGCCAACTGGTGGCGCGGCAGGCCCAGGAAGTCGGAGTCGATATCCCGGTTCGGTGTCACGGCTACACCGTAACGACCACGGACTACAAACCCCGACGGCGCGCTTTAATTACCTGCATGACCGGCGCGGAGCGGAGGAAACGAGGTCGATCCACGACGCTCGGTTACGCCCTGCTGGCTCCCAGCCTGTTCGGTGTTTTCACCTTTCTGCTGCTGCCGCTGCTCGTGGTGATCTGGCTCAGCCTGTACCGGTGGGACCTGCTGGGTCCCCTGCGCTACGTCGGGATGGCCAACTGGCAGTCGGTGCTGGCCGACTCCGGATTCCTCAACTCACTGATCGTGACGGCCATCTTCGTGGCCATCGTGGTCCCGGCGCAGACCGTGCTCGGCCTGCTGTGCGCGACGATGCTGGCTCCCCAGCTTCCCGGCACCGGCCTGTTCCGCACCCTGTACGTGGTGCCGTGGATCTGCGCGCCGGTGGCGATCGCGGTGCTGTGGCGCTGGATCCTGGCGCCCACCGACGGCGCCGTCGCCACCGTGCTGGGGCACCACATCGAGTGGCTGTCCGATCCCAGCCTGGCGCTGCCGGTCGTGTCGGCGGTGGTGATCTGGGCCAACGCCGGATATGTCGCGCTGTCTTTCCTCGCGGGCCTGCTGGCCATCCCGAACGACGTCCACGCGGCCGCGAGCACCGACGGCGCCAACGCCTGGCAGCGGTTCCGGCGCATCACGTTGCCCATGCTGCGGCCGACGATGTTTTTCGTTCTGGTCACCGGAGTCGTCAGTACGGCACAGGTTTTCGACACTGTCTACGCGTTGACCGACGGCGGCCCGGACGGCCGCACCGATCTGGTGGCCCACCGCATTTACGCCGAGGCGTTCGGCGCGGCGGCCATCGGGCGGGCGTCGGTGATGGCGGTGGTGCTGTTCGTCATCCTGGTCGGCGTCACCGCCGTTCAGCACCTGTACTTCCGGCGGCGGATCAGCTATGACATCGTCTGAATCTCCCCCCGCGAGAGTGCAACTGCCGACGGGGTTACTCGGGAAACGCGTCGGTAGTTACAGTCTCGCGGCACGAATGGGGATCTACGCCGGTCTGGTGGCGGGCGCGCTGATCACCACGGTCCCGTTCCTGCTTGGCCTACTGACCTCGTTCACCTCGGCGCACCAATTCGTCACCGGCACGCCGCTGCAGCTGCCGCAGCCGCCTACCGTCGCCAATTACACCGATCTGGGCGGCGCCGGATTCGGGCGCGCCATCGCGGTGACGGCGTTGATGACGGCGGTGATCCTGCTAGGCCAGCTGACGTTTTCGGTGTTGGCCGCCTACGCGTTTGGACGCTTGGAGTTTCCCGGACGTGACGCATTGTTCTGGGTGTACATCGCGACGATGATGGTGCCGGGCACGGTCACAGTGGTGCCGCTCTACCTGATGATGGCCCAGCTGGGCATGCGCAACACATTCTGGGCCTTGGTGCTGCCGTTCATGTTCGGCTCGCCCTACGCGATTTTCCTGCTCCGCGAGCACTTCCGGATGATTCCCAACGACCTCGTCAACGCGGCCCGCCTGGACGGCGCCAACACGCTGGACGTGATCCTGCATGTGGTGATTCCCGCCAGCCGACCCGTGCTGGCTACGTTGACCCTGATCACCGTTGTCTCCCAGTGGAACAGCTTCATGTGGCCGCTGGTGATCACCAGCGGCAGCAAGTGGCGGGTACTGACGGTCGCAACGTCGGACCTGCAGACCCGGTTCAACTCCCAGTGGACGCTGGTGATGGCGGCCACCACCGTGGCGATCGTGCCGCTGATCGCGCTTTTCGTGGCCGCCCAGCGACACATCGTCGCCTCGATCGTGGTCTCGGGGCTCAAGTGAGCCGCCCCCGCTCCTCCACGCTGGCCGCCGCGGCACTTGCCCTGGTCGCGGTGTTGCTGGCCGCGACGGCGGCGCTGTTGAACTACTCCGGCGAACCCCATGGCAACAAAACCATCGTGCGGGTACGAATCTGGGGCGACCCGGTTGCCGCGGCATACCGCGAGTCGTTCGACGCATTCAACCGCGCACATCCAGACATCGAGGTGCGCACCGACATGGTCGCCTACCCGACGTACTTCAACACCCTGCGCACCGACATGGCCGGCGGCAGCGCCGACGACATCTTCTGGCTGTCCAACGCGTATTTCGCCGCGTACGCCGATAGCGGCCGGCTGCTGGACATCGGCAAAACCCTTGGCCCCGATGCCGCCTCGGGCTGGGAGCCCGCAGTGGTGGACCAGTTCACCCGCGATGGTGTGCTCTGGGGTGTACCGCAGCTGACCGACGCCGGCATCGCGGTCTATTACAACGCGGACCTGCTGGCCGCGGCCGGTGTCGATCCGGCACAGTTGAACAACGTCCGGTGGAGCCCGGGTGCCCCAAGTATCCAAGACACGCTGCGCCCGCTGCTGGCCCGGCTCACCGTCGACGCCGATGGGAATGTTGCGGGCACAACGAATTTCGATGGCCAACGGGTGCGCCAGTGGGCCTACAACGCGGCCAACGACGCGCAAGCCATCTACCTGCCCTACATCGGCTCAGCCGGCGGGGTATTCCAGCGTGGCGACCAATTCGCCTTCGACAATCCCGGCGCGACCGAGGCCTTCCGCTACCTGGTGGGTCTGATCAACGACGACCACGTCGCGCCGCCGGCGTCCGACACCAACGACAACGGCGATTTCTCCCGCAACCAGTTTCTGGCCGGCCGGATGGCCTTGTTTCAGTCCGGCACCTACAACCTGGCGCCGGTGGCCAAGGATGCCACCTTCCACTGGGGCGTGGCGATGCTGCCGATCGGCCCCGCGGGACGGGTTACTGTCACCAACGGTATTGCCGCGGCGGGCAATTCGGCAACCAAACACCCGGACGCGGTGCGTCAGGTACTGGCCTGGATGGGTAGCCCCGAGGGCAACGCCTACCTGGGCCGTCAGGGCGCGGCGATCCCCGCGGTGCTGAAGGCTCAGTCGGTGTACTTCGACTACTGGGCGGCCAAGGGCGTCGACGTGACGCCGTTCTTCTCAGTGCTGAACGGCCCCCGCATTCCGGCCCCGGGCGGCGCCGGCTTCGCCGCCGGAAACGATGCACTGCAAAGCTATTTCGACGACATGTTCTTCGGCCGGGGCGACGTCGCGACGATCCTGCGGCAAGCTCAGGCCGCGGCCAACGCCGCCGCTCGCCGATAACAGGGTAGCGTCGGTCGCGCGGTACACGGCCCACGAGCAGAGCGGACACCAATGGCGGATCAAAAGAAGCCGAACATCGTCATGATCATGGCCGACGACGTGGGCATGTGGAACCTCAGCACGTACCACCGCGGCATGATGGGCGGCTCCACGCCCAACATCGACAGAATCGCGCGTGAAGGTGCACTGTTCACCGACTACTACGGTCAGCAGTCGTGCACGGCGGGGCGGGCCGCGTTCATCACCGGTCAGACCCCGTTCCGCACCGGCCTGCTGAAGGTCGGCATGCCCGCCGCCAAGCAGGGCATCCAGGATTCCGACCCGACGATCGCCGAACTGCTCAAGCCGCTGGGCTATGCGTCAGCGCAGATCGGGAAGAACCACCTGGGCGACCGCAACGAATACCTGCCCACCGTCCACGGCTTCGACGAGTTCTACGGAATCCTCTACCACCTCAACGCCATGGAAGAGCCCTACGACGACGAGTACCCCAAGATCGAAGGGTTTCATGACCGCTTCGGCCCCCGCAACATCTTGGAGACCAAAGCCACCGAGGTAGACGATCCGACCGAGCATCCGCGCTGGGGCAGGGTCGGCAAGCAGACGATCGCCGACGGCGGCCCCTTGCCTCCACACCCCGGCATGGACCCGGCGGCCAAAACCAACATGGAAGACGTCGACGCCGAGATCGTGCGGCGTTCACTGGCCTTCATCGACCGCTCCGCGGCGGCGGACACCCCGTTCTTCCTGTGGCACAACGCCACCCGATGCCACGTCTGGACACACCTGTCCCCTCGCTGGCAGGGCAAGAGCGGGTTCGGCCTCTTCGCCGACGCGATGATGGAGCTGGATTGGGAAGTCGGTCAGATTCTCGATAAGCTCGACGAACTCGGCATCGCCGACAACACCATCGTGCTGTTCACCAGTGACAACGGCGCCGAGGTCTTCAGTTGGCCCGACGGCGGCAACCACCCGTTCCGCGGCGAGAAGGGCAGCACCTACGAGGGCGGGTTCCGGGTGCCGATGGTAGCCAAGTGGCCCGGCGTCATCGAGCCCGGCACAATCGTCAACGAGATTATGGCGCACGAGGACTGGACGCCGACACTGCTGGCCGCGGCCGGTCAACCGGACGTAAAAGAAAAACTTCTGACGGGCCTCGAAGCCGGCGACAAGACGTTCAAGGTCCACCTCGACGGCTACAACTTCATGCCGTACTTCGCCGGTGAGGTCGCCGAAGGTCCGCGCCGCGAGTTCTTCTACTTCAGCGACAACGCCGACCTGATGGCCGTGCGCTACAACGCCTGGAAGCTGAACTTCAAGACCATCGTCGGAAACCTTTTCACCGGCAAAGAGGATTCAACCAACGTGCCGGTGGTGACAAACCTGCGGCAGGACCCGTGGGAGCGCTACCAGACCGAAAGCATGCTCTACGGCCGCTGGTGGGGCGAGAAGCTGTGGACGATGGTGCCCGCGGTCAACATCGTCGGAGAGTTCCTTGCGACGTTTATGGCCTACCCGCCCAGCCAGGCGTCCGGCACGCTCAGCGTGGAGAAGGCCCTCGCGATGCTGCAAGACGGAGCCCTCAAAAACTAGGAGCCCTCAAAAACCAGGCGGCGGATGCACCGGAAGCCGATGTGGCTCATGCCGGTGTCGATCATCTGCGGGCGGCGTGCGGCGGGCCGATAGCGCAGGCAGTAGTTATCGGCGCATAAGAAGGAGCCACCCTTGATCACTTTGCGCGGTATCTGAAACTGCTGTTGCTGGCGGTCGTAGCTGCCGGCTTCGCAACAGGGATCTCCGGCGCGGGTGTCGGCGTACCAGTCGGACGTCCACTCCCACACATTGCCGGCCATGTCGAAGAGGCCGTAGTCGTTGGGCGGGAAAGTACCGACGGGAGTGGTTCTGCCGTATCCGCGATCGGGACGCCAGGGGAATTCACCGTGCCAGTAGTTGGCCAGCCGCTGCCCGGGCCGTTCCGGTTCGTCACCCCAGGTGTATGCCGCGTCGGCGAGACCTCCGCGCGCGGCGGTCTCCCATTCGGCCTCCGTGGGCAATTCCATTCCGGCCCAAGCCGTGTAGGCCGCGGCATCCTCATAGGCGACGTGCACCACCGGGTGGTCGGCCCGCTTTTCGATCGATGAGTTCGGGCCCACCGGGTGACGCCAGGATGCCCCGGGTGTCCAGTGCCACCAGTGACTCAGGTGGCGCAGGTCCACCGGGCCAGCGGTGCGGGTGAACACCATCGAGCCCGGCTGTAGATTCTCCGGCGGCGCGTCGGGGAAATCGGCCGGGTTCACCGGACGTTCGGCAACCGTCAGGTACCCCGTCGCGTCGGCGAATTCGGCGAACTGTGTGTTCGTGACCTGATGCGCGGCGATCCAGAACCCGTCGACCGTTGCGGGGTGTGCGGGCGTTTCTTCGTCGTAGTGCTGGTCCGACCCCAAATTGCAGGTCTGAGTCGGGATCCAGCGCAGGTCCTCGTCAGTCAACAAACGCACCCTAACTTTCACCGACACGTAAGCGTGACGCTCGCGCCGTCAACCGGGCAGCACCATCACCGGCACCGGGCTATTGCGGATGATCTTGCCGCTGTGGGCGCCCAGGAAAACCCGGCGGATCTCGCCGCGGGACGATGAGCCCACCGCCAGCATCTCGCCGTCTTCCCAGTCTGTCTTTTCGAGCACCTCTTGCCAGCTGTGGCCGCTAACCACTTCCAGCACAACGTCTTCACCGATCACGCCCTCGGTCTTGAGGCCTTCCAGGATCTGGTGGGCTTGGGACGCCCACGCCTCGAGTATCGCATCCTCGACGTCCATGCCCACCTCCGGCGGATACATCGTCTTGCCGCGGACCGCGAAGGTAAGCACCCGCACCGGCGCCCTGAACCGCTCGGCGAACTGGAAGCACCGCCGAACCACCTCGACCGACTCCGGAGTTGCCGAGTAGGCGCAGGTGATCCGCGTCAACCTGCCCGTGTAGGAACGGTATCGGGGCGGGCTGATGGCCACCGGGACCGGCGACGCATGCAGCAGCCAGTCGGCGGTGGAACCGATCACCACGTGTCCACGCCCACCGCTGGGCAGCGATCCCAGCACTAGCGCCTCGCCGTCGACATCTTCGACGGCCTCGATCAATCCGCTCGACACCGATCGGTGCGCGCGGTGAAAATAATCGACCTCGATCCCACGGGCCAAGTTGTAGAGGTAGCGCTGGGCCTCGTTCGCCGAGTCCGCGGCCAAATGATTCGCCCAGTCCTCGTACTCGGCGTCGACCCGTGCCAGCGACGGTGCCGGCCACGGCCTCGGCACGACGGTCACCACCGTGAGCGACGTCTCGAGCGTGCGCGCGAGGCGCACGGCCAAGTGCAAACCCGACAATCCGACCTTGCCGGACCGGTAGCCGGCGACGACGGTCACGGCGTCTCCCGCGCGTTGAGCGCGCTGTGGTGACGACCCCAGACGAAGTAGAAGATCAACGCCACGGTCAGCCAGCCACTGAACGCAATCCAGGTGTACCAGTGCAGGCTTGCGAGGATGTATCCGCACGCCAGCACCGAAACCACGGGTGTCACGGGATAACCGGGGATTTTGAACGCCCGCGGTAAGTCGGGCTCTCGCACTCGCAGGATGATCACCCCGACCGCCACGATGATGAACGCGGTGAGGGTGCCGATGGACACCATGTCGGCCAGCTTGTCCAGCGGGACGAAGCCGGCCAGGAGCGACGCGGCGATACCGACCATCACCGTGTTGTTCACCGGCGTCATCGTGCGCGCATTCACCGCCGCGAACCGAGACGGCAGCAGCCCGTCGCGACCCATCGCGAACAGGATGCGGGTCATCCCGTACATGGTGACCAGCGTGACGCTGAAGATCGAGATCACCGCTCCCGCAGCCAGAATTGTGCTGGCCCACTTGCCGTGTGTGACATTGTCGAGGACGGTGGCCAACCCGGCGTCCTGCTGCGCGGCGAAGTTCTGCCAGGGCTGGGTGCCCAGGGCGGCCAGCGCGACAAGCACGTAGAAGCTGGTGACGATCAGCAGTGCCGCGATGAGTGCGCGCGGCATGGTCGTTTGCGGGTCCTTGACCTCGTCGCCCGCCGTGGACACCGCGTCGAGGCCGATGAAGGAGAAAAAGATGGTGCCGGCCGCCGAGCCGATGCCGGCGACGCCGAACGGGGCGAAGTCCTTGAGGTTGTTGGTGTCGAAGGCGGTGAACGCGATGATCACGAACATCGCCAGCACCGAAAGCTTGATTACCACCATGATCGCGTTGACCTTGGCCGATTCGCTGGCACCGCGGATCAGCAGCAACGCGCACATGCCGATCAGGATGATCGCCGGCACGTTGAGATATCCGGGTTCGGGGTCCCAGGGCGCCGCCGATAACGAGCGCGGTATCTGGAACCCGAAGAGATTGTTCAGCAGCTTGTTGAGGTAGCCGCTCCAGCCGACCGAGACGGCGGCGGTGGCCACGCCGTATTCCAGCAGCAGGCAGGCCGCCACGCCCATCGCGACGGCCTCGCCCAGCGTGGTGTAGGCGTACGAGTACGACGAACCTGAAACCGGAACGGCCGAGGCCAATTCGGCGTAGCAGAGCGCGGCCAGGCCGGCCGCGATGCCGGCGATGATGAACGAGACGATCACTCCCGGGCCCGCTTCGGGCACCGCCAGCGACATCACGAAGAAGATCCCGGTGCCGATCGTCGAGCCGACGCCGAACATGGTCAGCTGGAACGTGCCGATGCTGCGTTTGAGGTGGTCCGACGCCCCGTATGCGACGGGCGCGCCGAGCACCGGGCGACGCCGCAGCATCTGTTCTGTCACGCTGATCGAACTGGCTGGCAAGGTTCCGCCCCCTAGTTGCCGGATCAGCTGATTATGCGGCCTCCCGCAACGCGTCAGCGAACTGGTCAACCGCCCAGTCAATTTCCTGCGAGGTGATCACCAGCGGAGGCGCGAAGCGCAGGGTGGAATCGTGGGTGTCCTTGACCAGCACGCCGCGGTCGGCCAACAGCAGGCTCATTTCCTTGCCGGTGCCCAGCCGCGGGTCGATGTCCACTCCGGCCCACAAGCCGAAGCCGCGCACCGCCAGTACGCCGTCGCCGATCAGGCCCCGCAGCCGTCGGTGCAGATGCGCGCCCAGTTCGGCTGAGCGTTGCTGGAATTCGCCCCGCGACAGCATGGCCACGACGGTGGTGCCGATCGCCGCTGCCAACGGATTGCCGCCGAAAGTCGAGCCGTGCTCGCCGGGATGCAGCACGCCCAAGATCGCTCGATCCGCGACGACCGCCGACAGCGGGACAACCCCGCCGCCCAGTGCCTTTCCGAGCAGGTAGACGTCCGGCACGACGCCCCAGCGGTCGCAGGCGAACGTGTAACCGGTTCTGGCCAGTCCCGACTGGATTTCGTCGGCGATCATCAACACGTTGTGCTCGCTGCACAGCGCCCGGACCGCCGGCAGGTAGTCGTCGGGCGGGACGACGATTCCTGCCTCGCCCTGGATCGGCTCGAGCAGCACCGCGACCGTGTCCTCGTCGATGGCCCGGGCCAGTGCCGCGGCGTCCCCGAACGGCACCGAGCGAAACCCCGGCGTGAAGGGTCCGAACCCGTCTCGCGCCGTCGGGTCCGAGGAGAAGCTCACGATGCTGATCGTGCGGCCGTGAAAGTTGTTCTCCGCCACGATGATGTTCGCACGGCCCGCGGGAACGCCCTTGATGTCGGCGCCCCACTTGCGGGCGACTTTAAGGCCGCTCTCGACGGCCTCGGCACCTGAATTCATGGGCAACACGAGGTCTTTGCCGCAGAGCCTGGCCAGCGCGGCGCAGAACGGCCCAAGATTGCCGGAATGGAACGCGCGGCTCACCAGGGTGACGGTGTCGAGCTGGGCGTGCGCGGCGGCGGTGATCTCGGGGTTGCGATGGCCGAAGTTGACGGCCGAGTAGGCGGCCAGGCAATCGAGGTAGCGCCGGCCGTCGACATCGGTTATCCACGCACCCTCGGCGCTGGCGGCTACCACGGGTAGCGGTGAATAATTATGCGCCGCATACTTTTCCACCAATGAAATGGCGGCGTCGGTTTCGGCTGACTGGATTCGCGAGCTTACGTGCGATTCGAGAATCGTCACGGGAATACCTCCAACGTGCAACACTTCACCGAACCGCCTCCCTTGAGTAGCTCGGACAGGTTAACACCGATCGGCTCAAAGCCCGCCTCGCGCAGCTGGGCTGCAAAACCCGTTGCGGCAGCGGGCAACACAACGTGTAAGCCGTCCGAGACGACGTTGAGGCCCAACGCGTATGCGTCGGCACTGCCCACCACGATGGCGTCCGGGAACAGCGTGTGCAGATGTCTCTGGTCCGCCTCGCTGAAAGCCGGCGGGTAGTACGCGATCGTCTGGTCGTCGAGAACGGCCAGCGCGGTGTCGAGGTGGTAGAAGCGGGGATCCACCAACTCCAGGGAGATCACCGGCGCGCCCAGCGCCGCGGAGATTTCGCCGTGGGCACGCCGGTCGGTGCGAAAGCCATAGCCCGCCAGCACCATTGCCCCGACCTGCAGTAGGTCGCCCTGCCCCTCGTTGATGTGCCGGGTCGATACCGGCCGATATCCGGCGGACGACATCCATCCGGCATAGGCCTTCGCTTCGCCGGCCCGTTCGGCGAATCGGAACCTGGCGACGATGGCGACGTCGTTCGCGATGAACCCGCCGTTGGCGGCGTAGACCATGTCCGGAAGCCCGGGCACGGCCTCGACCAGGTGCACCTCGTGACCCAACCCAAGATAGGTCTGGCGCAGGACCTCCCATTGCGCGTGTGCGACGTGGGCGTCGACGGGTGTGCTGACGTCCATCCAGGGGTTGATCGCGTATTCGACGGCGAAATACGTCGGCGGCGTCATCACATAACGACAGGTACGGGGCGTGCGGCTGCGTGGGGCGGGCTTGGCGTCTTGCCATGCCCCGGTAGCCGCAACGTAGGAATCCGTCATAAATCAATGGTATTTCGCCGTATGAACACAATCAAACGCCGATAGTTGCGTGTCTATGAACGATCTATTGCGCTAGAGTGCTCACTGCGGCGATTTGTTGTTGAGCTCTGGAAAAGGAGGGCGATGGACCGCTTGGATGACACCGACGAGCGGATCCTCGCCGAGTTGACCGAGCATGCGCGGGCCACCTTCGCCGACATCGGGCTGAAGGTGAATTTGTCGGCGCCGGCGGTGAAGCGCCGCGTCGACCGGATGCTCGAAGGCGGCGTCATCACCGGTTTCACCACCATCGTCGACCGCAACGCGCTCGGCTGGAATACCGAAGCCTTTGTGCAGGTGTTCTGCCACGGCCGGATTGCGCCCGACGAACTGCGCAAGGCGTGGGTGGACATCCCCGAGGTAGTCAGCGCGGCCACGGTAACCGGCACGTCCGACGCGATCCTGCACGTCCTGGCCCGCGACATGCGGCACCTGGAGGCCGCACTCGAGCGGATCCGTTCCAGCGCTGACATCGAACGCAGCGAAAGCATTGTGGTGCTGTCGAATCTGATCGACCGCATGCGGCGTTAGCCGGCTCGGCGTTACGCTCGCGTGAGAGTTCGAACCAGCCGCTTCAACCGTGACGGCTCGCTCGGCCGCCGAGAAACATACGGCCACGGCTGGTTTCGCTCGGGTACCGAACTAGCCCTGGCTTCCTTGAGCTGCATTCGCAGGTGCTGGCGCAGCTCGTCGAGATCCGGATCGGGCCAGCGGTTGGCGGCTTCGGTGGGATCGGCGGTCAGGTCGTAGAGCTCCCACTGGTCGTCGAGCGAAGACATCCGGTAGGCCTCGCCCCCGAATCCGTTGGCGGCCAGGTGGCGCACTCCGGGTTCGGTCCAGGCGCCGGGATCGTCGAAGGTGCGCACCAGCTTCCACAGATGACCCGCTCCCCCGGCCGCTTCCTCGACGCGCACCACCAGCCCCTCGAAGTTCGAGGCGACGTAGGCCGGAATCCGGATACGCAGCGGCGCAGGTGGATTCACCGTCCGTTTCAGGCGGCGCGCCAGACCCGAGGCGCCGCTGTCTCCTTCGAGTATGTTGTCCCGGGTCATCATGTAGACGGCCCGCGCGTCGTCGGCCGGCGCCCCGTCCACCACCGGCATCAGGTCACGGCCTGGCAGCGCGTGCACTTCGGAAAACGATTCGGCCAGCGTGGCGGCGGCCGCCGCGATGTCGACGCCTGCGGCGGCGAGCAACGTCGGGACCACATCGATGTGCGACGTCGGCGCCGTCACCGCCCGCGGTGCCGTGGCGCCCGCACCGATGCGGGCGATGACGAACGGAACGCGGGTGGCCTCGTCGTAGAGGTTGAACCATTTCTGGTGCAGTCCACCGTGCGCGCCGAGCAGCTCGCCGTGATCGGCCGTCCGTACCAGCACCGCGTTGTCGGACCCGCCATCGGTGACGGCGCGCCGGACCCGGTCGATCGGCCCGTCCACCTCGGCGTGTAAGCGGTAGTAGAGGTCCCGGTAACGCTGCGCGCCCCGGTCGTAGATCCGGTTGATCGCCGGTGCCGGGCCATATCCCGAGTAGTAGGCCTCCCGGAACGCGATTTGCGCGGCGGGCTTGGTCGACAGGTCTTCGTTGGCGGTGGGCGCCGGGGGCACCGCGGGCGGGTCCAGCGGCGACGGCTGCAGCGGGCTTCGGCGCGCCCACAGCGGGAACAGCACGATGTCGTGAGGATTGACGAAGCTGGCCACCAGTAGGAACGGGCGCAACGCGGCGGGGTCACCGGCGCGACGGCGGGCGTAACGGTCGGTCAGCCAGGCAACGACGCGGTTGGCGGTCAGCGGGTCGCGGCGCAGACCGGCGTTGCCCGGCAGCGCCCCGTGCGGCTCGGGGCCGACCCATCCGGAAAAACCAAACGGTCCAAGCGGATCGGCGTCCAGGTAGCGCTGCACGGCGGCCGGATCGACGACGCCGTTGGCGTCGTTGGTGGGTAACGGACGGCCGGTGGCCGGATCAGTGAGATCCGCGTGCGATATGTGCCACTTCCCGTCGTAGTGGGTGTCGTATCCCGCGGCGCGGAACCAGTTGCCCAGCGTGGGCACCTCGCCGCGGCGCAGCCAGCGCATGCGGGAGTCGTCGGCGGTCTTTCCGAGACCGTCGGTCTGGGTGACCCCGTGCAGGTCCGGGTAGTGCCCGGTGAAGATGGTCGGGCGGCTGGGCGCGCAGGCCAGCGAACCGGTGTAGTGCCGGTCGAAACGGACGCCGTGGTCATCGAACCACTTGCGGCCGGCCAACATTCGGTCGCGCCAGGCCAGCACGCCGGGGGCCTCGTACGACGGCACCGCGCGTTCCTCGTCGGTCATGATCACGATGACATCGGGGCGATCAGGCATGGGCGCTCTCCAATCGGGTCGCCAGTCCGGCTAGCATCGATTCGGACTGGCGTGCCAGGAAACGGCACAACGCATGCTCGGCCAGTCGCTGGGGTGCGTGGGAACCGATTTCAACTGTGCTGGTGAGGGTTACCACGGTGCAGTCGCCCTCGGAATAACCCTCGGTTGGCGTGAGTGTCCACCGGTTGGTGACCCTGCGCAGCGCCGCCGGCAGCCCTTCGATGTCGTAGCTGAGGGCGCGTGGCGGGTCGAACTCGGTGATCTGCTCGACCAGGGCTTCGCGCTTGATCTGGACTCGGCGCGCGGTACCGATCGGCCCCCCGTCGGCGCCGCGGAACAGTATGCACGAGTGGTCGGCGTTGTCGGCCCAGGAACTCAGTGCGCCGAAGTCCGCGAGGACCGCCCAGATTTTCTGCGCGGGCGCCGCGATGGAGCGGGTGCGGTGAATCTCGGCCACCCGCTCACGTTACTGCCGAAGCCGGCTCTTAGTGGGCCCAGTGCATCAGCGTCTCGACGGCCACCGCCGCGCCGCAGGCCACAACGACGATCGTGAGCGTCATCCAGTCCGCGAGCTTCAGCCGCGCGGGATTGGCCGTCAGCTGACCGATGCCGCCACGCGCGGTGATCGCGTCGCCCATCTCGTCGGCGCGCCGCAGGGTGGTATGGATGGCGGCGGCCAGCAGGTCGATCGCCTCCAAAGCGTGCCGGTGGCGCCGAGCCTTTCGGCTCTGCAGTACCCGTTTGGGCCGTAGCTGGCGCGCGGCGTTGAGCACCTGGAATTCGTCGATCAACATCGGGAAGGCGCGCAGCGCGAGCGCCAGCGCCACCGCCCACTCGTCAACCGGGATCCGCAAGATTTTCAGGGGGCGGCCCAAAGTCGCTACCGCCGGTCCGATTTCGGCGACATTGGTAGTCCAGGACACCATCGCCCCGAGCCCGAGCAGCACGATCGACAGCGCTGTGAACCGCACGAAGTTCAAGCCGCCGCCGAGCCCGATCTGCAGCCCGTCCACCGTGACCACCGGCGGGCCGCCGCCCATCGCGGCGCTTATCCCGCCCAGCGCGATGACGATCCATAGCCAACGCGGTACCGATGGCAGCGCGCCACGCGGGATGTGTGCCATGCGGGCCGCCGTCAGCACCAGGATCGCCACCACGCCGATTGTCAGCCAATCCGGGTAGGACGTCAGCAGCGCCGCGACGCCGAAGACAACGAGCAACTTGGTGCCGGCCCAAAGTCGGTGGATGGTCGACGTTCCGGGCACCGGAATCAGCAGCACGACCGGACGAGCGGGGCGCCGGGTCGGCTTCGGGTCCGAGCTCCGTGCCGGATCCGACGCCTCGCTGGAGATCGGGGTCGAGGTCTGGGTCATGACATTCCTCCGGCCACCGTCGGAACCAATTGCAGCGTGCCGTTGCTCAGATGCAGGGTGCGCGGGCAGAGGTCCTCCAGCCCGACGAAGTCATGCGAGATCACCACCACCGTCAGATCCCGCTCTCGGCGCAGATCCACCAGCAGCCGCAGCAGGCCACGCTGGCTCGCGGCATCCAACCCGGCCAGCGGCTCGTCGAGGATGAGCGCGCGCGGCGATCGGGCGAGCAGCCCGGCCAGCACCACGCGGCGCATCTGGCCGCCGCTCAACTGGTCGATGGGCCGCTGGGCCAGCGTGGGATCGAGGCCGACAGCGCCGAGTGCGGCCCTCACCCGCTCTTCGTCGCGGTGCGAAAAGCCTGCCGCCGAGGCCACTTCCAGGTCCACGCGGCTGCGCATCAATTGCAACCGGGCCGCCTGGAACGACAACGCCACCGCACCGACCTGTTCATGAATGGGCCTGCCATCAACCAGGCATGAGCCGACGGTGGGAACCGTCAGTCCGGCCATGATCCACGCCAGCGTCGACTTACCGGAGCCGTTGCCGCCGTGGATCAGCACCCCGTCGCCCTGCTCCACGACGAAGCTGATGTCATGCAGCGCAGTCTTGGCCCACGGAGTGCCATTGCCGTATTCGTGGCCCACCCCCACCAGTTCAATCGCCGGCGTACCCGGCTGGGGCTCCCCTTGATCGGCCACGGCGGTCGGTTCTGGCGCATCCGCCTGCTCGACCATGTCGGTGTTATCCGGTGAATCGCTGAGGTTGATGGTGCGGTCCGCGGAGTCGGCCTCGTTGTTGTAGTGGGTGATGTGTACCAGCGCGGTCCGGTGTCGGTGGTTGAGGCCGGACAATACGCCCAGCAGCACGCCCCGGCCCTGCTGGTCGACCATCGTGGTGACCTCGTCCGCGATGAGCAACGCCGGCTCGCGAGCCAACGCCGCCGCCAACGCGAGGCGCTGTAGCTCTCCGCCGGACAGGCTGCCGGTGTCGCGTTCGGCGAGCGCCTCAAGGCCGACCTCGGCGAGTAGCTCACCGACATCGATCTTGGTTCCCGGCGGCAAACCCCAGACCACATCGTCGGCGACGCGCGAACCCAGCACCTGGCTCTCCGGGTGCTGCAGGACAACGGCTGTGCCGCCCAGCTTGCCCAGTCCCACTGCACCGGGGCGGTCCAGGGTGCCCGACGTCGGCTCCCGGCCGGCAAGGATCAACATCAACGTCGTCTTCCCGGAGCCGTTGGCGCCGGTGATCGCGACATGTTCGCCTACCCCGATGTCCATGGTGATCTCGCGCAGCGCGTCCTGCTCGGTGCCGGGGTAGCGGAAACGCACCTTCTCCAACCGCACCGGCACCGGCCCGACCGGGCCCTCCTCGCCCAGGCTGCCGTCCCAGGCATCAAGCTTGTGCACGTCGGGCACACCGCTCATGCGCTCCAGCAGCCGCGACAGCGCCCACCACCCGACCAACGACACGCTCATGATCCCGAAGGCGTAATACACCAGCATCAGCCACGGCCAATACTGCAGCCCCTCGGCGAAGTACCTCTTCAGGTCGTCGCTGGCCCGGTCCAGATGCACCCGGTTCAGGAAGTTGGCCATGCCGGCCACGTTCGCCGTCGTAACCTGCAAAATCAGGTGCCGCAGCCGGGTAAGAACCATCAGCATGCCGACGGTCACCGCACCGAACCCGAGCCCGGCGATCAGCGACGCCACGATCATCGTCGGTCTACCGCGGCCCTTGCGCTTGACGAAGCCCGTCAGGCCGCCCACGTAGACGCAGTGGACGACGCTCATGAAGCCGCCCAGCCCGGCGATCAGGAAGGCGATCACCCCGGCAGCAACTGTCGCGGCCACCAGCACGCGCAGCCGGTAGCGGTAGGCCAGCAGGGCGGTGGGCACGGTGCCCAGCAAGGCCAGCCCGGCCGCGAACGGGACGAGTACCGAGATTATCGAGATCACCGCGCACAGGGCACCCATCACCGAGGCCTGCGCCATTTCGACCGGTCGCAACGGTCCACCCTGACGTTGCCGGGGCAGAGGGGCGGACGCGATCACCTCACCGATTCTGCCAGGCCGCGACACCAACATCCCGCGGGACACTGCGCGATCAGCGATTTCGCGTGCCGAGACCAGCGATTCGTCTCGCATAGCAAAGCTATGCAACGATAGATAGATGAAGGCTTCCACCACGGACACCGCGGCCACCGACAGCGATGTCGCTGCCGCGGCAAACCCCGAGTCGTCACCGGGCCTGGGAGCAGATCTGCTCGCCGTGGTCGCGCGGCTCAACCGGCTGGCCACCCAGCGCATCCAGATGCCACTGCCCGCGGCGCAGGCCCGGCTGCTGGCCACGATCGAACTCCACGGCGAAGCCAGAATCGGTGACCTGGCGGCCGTCGATCACTGCTCACAACCGACGATGACCACGCAGGTTCGGCGGCTCGAGGAGGCCGGCCTGGTGGCCCGAACCGCCGACCCCGGAGATGCCCGGGCCGTCCGAATCCGGATCACCGACCAAGGCAAACGCACACTCAACGCGGTTCGGGCCGACCGCGCCGCGGCGATCGAACCGCAACTGGCCTTGCTCGGACCGGGCGACCGCCAGGTGCTCGCAGACGCGGTTGAGGTGTTGCGCCAGCTGCTCGCGAATTCCGCCGTCTCAGGACGCCGCACGGCTTTGTAAGCAAAGATCGACTGAGTCTGCCCAGCGTTGAGGGAAGATGGCGGTCATGGGCCCCGAGTCGTTCGCCTTCCCGTTGACCGTCCTGGTCGGATCGATACGGTACGTCTTTGCGCCTGGCCGCGATGTGACGGTGGGCTACGGCCAAGGGTGGGACATCCCCTTGGACGGCCCGGCCACCCCACCGTCGCCTACGCAGCATCCAGAAATTGTGTTGCGGTTTGCCGGCAACCAGTGGGTGGCCGTCGACAGGAGCCCGAACGGCATCCTCGTCGATGGCTATCGGGTGCCGACGGTCAATATCCGCGACGGTCAGGCGATCACGATCGGTGACCCGCAACGCGGTCCGCGACTGATCTTCCATGTCGGCGCTCCGGCCGGCCCCCCGGCTCGCCCCCCGGCCGGTCCGCCGGCCCGGCCGCCCGGGCGTGCGGCTCCGCGCCCGGCTCACCCGCCACCGCCCCCGCCACTTCCGCCTCGTTCGTCGCCGCCGGTTCCGCCGCCGCCTCCGTCCAGCCGACCGGGGCCCCAGGTACCGACCGAGCAGGCCACCCGGCAAATGCGGGTACCCCCGCCACCCCGACCCCCCGCGCCTGTGCCGCCTAGCCAGCTTCCCCCAGCTCCGCCCGCCCCGCCTCCCCCGGCGCCGCCGCCCGAACCGGAGGCTGGGCAGCCGAAGGACCTGGGTCTGATCGAGCAGATGACCACCCGGCTGATCCGCGACGCGGCACCTGCCAAAACGGGGAGCGAAGCGGGCGGTGCCGCGCCCCCCGAAGCCGGCAAGACCACCTATCGGTTGCCGCTCAAGCCCGGTTCACGCACCAGCGGATTGGCGGCGTATCGCCTCAAACTCGACGTCGGCGAGCACGAGTTGCTCAAGGACGTGTCCTTCACCGCCCGCCCGGGCACGCTGACCGCCGTTGTCGGACCGTCGGCGACGCGCAACTCCGCCCTGCTCGGTTTGCTCGCCGGCATCAGGAAGCTGACCTCGGGCCGGATCAGCATCGATGGCCATGATGTAGCGGCCGAACCTGAGTCGATGCGCAGCCGCATCGGAATAGTGGGGCGCGGCGACCGCATGCATCCGCAGCTCACCGTCGAACGGGTGGTGGGATACGCCGCCGAACTGCGGCTACCCCCGGACACTTTGGCCGACCACCGTCGCCGCGTGGTGGACCAAGTCCTCGGAGAGCTCAAACTGACCTCACACCGTGCGACGCGGGTCGGCACACTGTCCCCCGAACTGCGCCGCTGTGCGGCGATGGCGGTCGAACTCGTCACCAGGCCGACGTTGCTCGTCGTCGACGAGCCCGGCGCCGGGCTGGACGAGGAGCAGGAAAACCACGTGATGGCGGTGCTGCGGCGCCAGGCCGACATCGGGTGTGTGGTCGTGGTGTCGATGAACACCCAGACATCGCTGACTCACCTCGACGGATGCGACCAGGTCGTACTGCTTACCCCTGCCGGCACCATGGCTTTCGCCGGGCCGCCGTCAAGGATTGAGTCCGCGATGGGCACCGCCGACTGGTCGGAGGTCGTCGCCCAAGTGGTCGCCGACCCCGACGGTGCCCATCGCGCGTTTCGGGCCCGGCAACCAGATCTGGCCGACATGGCGCCACTCGAAGTGGCTGCGCCGTGGGAGCCGCCCGCCGAGCCCACCGTGCAGCGGCAATTCGGGTTGATGGCCCGCCGCCAGTTGCGGCTGCTCGTCGCGGACCATGTCTATTTGCTCTTCCTGGTGATCCTGCCGTTCGCGCTGGCCGGGCTGACGCTGCTGATCCCCGGCACCGCCGGCCTGGACCGGCCGGCGGCGAGCAGCCGCAACACCCATGAGGCCGTCGAGATCCTGGCCTCACTGAACTTGGCGGCGGTGCTACTGGGCAGCGCGCTGAGCATTCGCGATCTGGTCCGGGAACGCCGCGTCTTCCGGCGCGAACAGGCGGTCGGGTTATCGGCGTCGGCGTATCTGGCCGCCAAGATCGTCGTCTTCAGTGTGGCCGCGGCCATCTTGACGGCCATCCTGACTGCCATCGTGCTCGCCGTCAAAGGCCAGCCCAAGCACGGAGCCGTGCTGCTCGGCAATGCCGATGTCGAGCTCTACGTGAGCGTGGCCGCCACGGCCATTGTCTCGGCGATCGTCGGGCTGGCGCTCTCAACGTTGGGCAACTCGCTGCGCGAGGTACTGCTGCTGCTGGTGCCGGTCATTCTGGCGTCGCTGTTGTTCGCCGGTGGACTGATTTCGCTGGTCGGCACGTGGGTCTACGACCAGATTTCCTGGTTCCTCCCGGCGCAATGGGGCTTCGCGGCTTCGGCGTCCACCGTTGATCTGCGCAGGGTCGACGACCTGGCTGTTAATGCGCAGATGTGGACCCATTACGTGGGCTGGTGGTTGTTCGACATGATCCTGCTCGCCATCTTCGGCGGGGTGTGGGCCGGCTTCGCGAGGTACCGGCTGCGCCCCAGCCGTTGACCGCGAGACTGTAATTACTGACACGTTCTCGAGCTGAGACCCGTCGCTGGTAACAGTTTCGCGGCGACAATGCGAGGGCATACCGTCGAGTCATGGCGCCAAAAACGAAAAGTACTGCCGAACATCTGCGCGACACACTGGATGGGCGTTGGCGCGAGGTGAAAAACCAGACGCGGGACTGGCTGTCTCGTGAACAATTCCGCCCACACTTCACCCCGAACACGGTCCTGGCCCGCGCCAAGGTGGCCGAGCAGATGGCGCTGATCGCCGCCGCGGGCATCTCCGATGAGGGATTCCGCAAGGAGCACGGGGGCACCGGCGATGTCGGTGCGGCCGTCACGATGATCGAGATGCTCGCGATGTCGGATCTGTCGCTGATGGTCAAGGCCGGTGTGCAGTGGGGCCTGTTCGGCGGCGCCGTGGAGAACCTCGGCACCGAACGCCACCACGAGGCGTATGTGAAGAAGATCATCGACCTCGAGCTGCTCGGGTGTTTCGCGATGACCGAGACGGGTCACGGCAGCGACGTGCAGTCGCTGGAAACGACCGCGACCTACGATGCCGAGACCGAAGAATTCGTCATCCACTCCGAAACCCCAACGGCCCGAAAAGACTACATCGGCGGGGCCGCCGAGACCGCGCGCGTCGCCGCGGTTTTCGCGCAGCTGATCACCCCCGAAGACGGCAAGCCCGCAAACCAGGGCGTGCATTGCTTTTTGGTGCCGATCCGCGATGACGAGGGCAACGATCTGCCCGGGGTGACGACGTCGGACTGCCAGTACAAGGGCGGCCTGCCCGGTGTGGACAACGGCCGCATCATGTTCGACCATGTTCGCGTTCCGCGGGTGAACCTGCTGAACAAGTACGGCGACGTCGCGCCGGACGGCACCTACAGTTCACCGATCGAAAACCCCAACCGCCGGTTCTTCACCATGATCGGCACCTTGATCCGCGGCCGGATCACCGTGGCGGGTAGCGCCGGCAACGCCGCCCGCGTCGCGCTCGACATCGCCACCCGATACGCATTGGAGCGGAGGCAGTTCAGCGCGCCCGACGACGAGGGCGAAGTGCTGATCATGGACTACCTGGTGCACCAGCGCCGGCTGTTCCCGTTGATCGCGCGTTCGTATGCGCTGCAGTTCGCGCAGAACGAGTTGGTGTCCAAATGTCATGACCTGCAGACCTCCGACGTCGCCGACGCCGAGGAGCAGCGCGAGTTGGAATCACGCGCGGCCGGGCTGAAGGCGGCCAACACCTGGCATGCCAGCCGGGCCATCCAGGAGGCCCGGGAGGCCTGCGGCGGCGCGGGCTACATGGCCGAGAACCGGCTGATCGCGCTGCGGGGCGACACCGACGTCTTCACCACCTTCGAGGGCGACAACCATGTGCTGACCCAGTTGGTGGCCAAGGAGCTGCTGACCGCCTACGCCGACGACATAAAGGGCATGAGCCCCGTCGAATGGGTGCGCTTCGCTGCCAACGCCGTCGGTGACCGTGTCTTGAAACGTACTGCGGCCGAGACGATTATGCAGACAATCGTCGACGCCCGCCAAGACAACGAAGAAGAGGGCAGTCTGTTCAACCGCGGCACCCAGGTGACCATGTTCGAGGACCGCGAACAGTATCTGATTTCCTCGGTGGCGCGGCGGCTGCAGGCCAAAGCCAAGGAGATGTCGGCCTTCGACGCCTTCAATGCCGTGCAGGACCACGTGCTGCACGCGGCGACCGCGCACATCGACCGAATAGTGTTGGAAGCCTTCGTCGCCGGGATCGACGCGTGCGAGAACGACGAGGCCCGCGAACTGCTGGGGATCGTCTGCGACCTGTACGCGCTGTCGGTGATCGAGGACGACAAGGCCTGGTACGTCGAGCACCGGTACCTGTCGACCGAGCGGGCCAAGGCGGTGACCCGGGGTATCAACGATCGATGCCGCGCACTGCGCCCGCATGCCAAGACGCTGGTCGACGGTTTCGGCATCCCGGCGGCGCTTCGTTATGCCGAGATGCTGCACCCCGAGCATCTTTCCGACTGAACGCTACTGGTTCGGGATCTTTCCCAGAGCGTGCAGCTTGTCGTCCGATCCGATCTGAAACTTCACCGTGCCGCGGCCGGTGGGACAGCAGGCCTCGTCGTTGCCGACCTGCCATTGGTACTGCACCGTGACGGTGTCATCAGCGGGCGCCAGCACGCTGATGTAGGGCTTCGGGTTCGGGGTGGGGCTGCCCAGCGGCGTGTCGTGGTCGAAGAACAACAGCTGCTGCGGAGTCGACTCGCTGGCGATGGTCGGGATGATCTGCACCCAGTACAGGCGGCATTTCTTGGCATGCCCGCGCGCGATCTCAACCCAGAACGAACCCGGAACCGCGATCGGAACGGTGGCGATGGCGTGACGCACCGTGGGGGCGGTCGGCCCGTCGGAGTCCTTGCAGCTCTCCGAAGATGTCGCGGTGGGCGTCGACGGCGTGGAGCCGCAGGCTTGCAGGACCGACACGCTCAACAGGACCAGCGGGATCATGAGCAGCCGACGACGCACGCAGCGAGCGTAGCGAAGAGCGAGCCAGAGCTACGTGGGCAGGTTAGCGCTGTCCCAGGCGCCGTAGCCGCCGAGCACGTCCGACACGTCGTCAAAACCCGACGCTCGCAACACGCTGGCGGCCACCATGGATCGGGTCCCGCTTGCGCAGTAGACAACCACGGGAGCCGCCTGATCGAGTGTCGAGAGCGAATCCGTCAGTGCCGGCAGCGGGATTTCGCGGGCGCCGGGAATCGCGCCCTCTTCCAGTTCTCCCGGCCCGCGCACGTCCACGATTTGTAGGCGGGGTTCGAGATCGCGCAACCCGGCCAGCTGGTGGACGCTCAATCGTGAAGCGGCCCCAACGAGATCCTGCCGTCGCGTGACGACCGCTGCGAGGTCACGCAATTGACCGACAATTCGGTCGAATCCCACCCGGGACAACCGAATCCTCGACTCGCTTGCGTGTGCAGGGTCACCGACCAGCACGATGTCGCGGTCCGGGGACAACACACTGCCGGCCCATTCGGCGAAGCGTCCGTTCAGGCTGACGTTGATCGCGCCTCGGAGATGACCTGAGGCATAGTCAGCCGGATCACGGGTGTCCAAGAGGGCAGCCCCCGCCCCGGCGCGTTTGAGTACGTCGTCAACATCCAGCAGGGGCGGCGAATCCTCCTCGTCGAGCAGCGGATGCGTCTCGGTATTGCGGTTTGAGGCGAACTCGAAGTACGGGGGTTGCACCGACTGCCCCTCGGTGACCGCGGCGACGAACTTCTCCACACTGGGCTTCTTCAGCGCGTAGTTGGTGTCGCGCTGCTCGCCGATGGTTGAACTGGTCTCACTTGACATCTGCTTGCCGCACGAGGATCCGGCGCCATGAGCCGGGAACACCCGCGTGGCATCGGGCAGTGTCAGAAGTCTGTCGTGCAGCGATCGGTACAGCAACCGTGCCAGCTCGTCCGCCGAGATGCCGGAGGACGCGCAAAGGTCTGGGCGCCCCACGTCACCGACGAACAGCGTGTCACCGGTGAGGACGCCGTAGGGTACCTCGTCGCCGGGATGCTCGTAGACCACAACGCAAATCGACTCAGGGGTGTGGCCGGGCGTCGACAGGATCTCGAATGTCACTTCTCCCAGCGAGATTCGCTGGCCATCGCGGAGTGGTTCAATCGGAAACTCGACTGCGGCTTTTTCGCCGAAGGAGATCGCCGCACCGGTGGCCTCCGCCAGCTCCAGGTGACCGCTCAAGAAGTCGGCGTGGATGTGTGTCTCGATGACACGCTCGATGCGCAGCCCGTGTTCTGCCGCTTCGTCAAGATAGATGTCGATGTCTCGGCGTGGGTCGACGACAACCGCCCGGCCCGAGCTCTCATCTCCTATCAGATAGGACGCCTGCGACAAACAACTCAGATAGTGCTGCGTGAAGATCATCGGGTATTCCTCCAGATTTTCTCAACGTCCAGATTCAGCGAGTGGGCGGCACCGGCTGCCCGTAAACGGCGACGACGACGGTGCGGTCCACGCTGTTGTCCGACCACACCCCTATCACGGTGTTGGCACAGTCGCGGATGATCGCCATGTCGTCAGGGTTGTAGTACCACTGGTTGACCAGTTCCAGGCTGCTGATGGCGATTGCCGGATTGATCGCCACCGTCTCGGCGGCTTTGCCCCGGAAGCCGGCGGCGTTGGCGCGGTCCTGCGGCTGCGATCCGTCGGACCCGATGTCGTCGTTGATGTTTCGGTTGGCCAGCATGTCTTCTGCGTGCCATTCGGCGGCCAGCGTGAGCGCGTTGTTCCTGACGACGTCGTTGGTGCAGCCCGCCTGGTGCTGCAGGGTATAGACGGCGGAGACGACAGCGCTGTTGAGCCGCTTGTTGTCGGCAGCTGCGTCGGGGGCCGCCAGCGCCGCTGCCCCCGAAAGCAGCACGACGACGGGCAGCGCACGGGCACCACGACGCATCCAGATCAACATGTCGTCCTCAGATCAGACCGGGTCGAAGTGCGAGACCAGCCATCGGCCGTTGACCTTGTCCAGCGTTACCTTGATGACGGGCTGGGTATCCGTTGGCACGCCCTCACCTATGGTCACGGTTTGGTTGGCGAACAACAGCACCACCGCATGGTTGTCGGTTGCCGAAACCGACGCTGCCGCACTCACTTTGACGACCGGCGGAGATCTGCTTTTCCTTCGCGCCCGGAATGACCACCCGGCGGATCAAGTCGGTGTAGGCATCCTTGAAATCGCCGGTCAGCCGATCGCGCGCCGCATTGAGATCCTTGTCCGCCGACTCCGCCTTGTAGGACAACAAGGCGACCGCGTCTTCGCTGGCCACCCGTACCGATTCGGTGCGGGCCAACGCGACGCCATCGGTCGACCCGTCCGTCCACAGCAGGTAGCCGGCCGCCACGGCGAGCAGCAACGCAAGCCCAGGAAACACGCCATAGGCGACGACACGCGACCACGCGATTGGGCGTTTATCCGCGCGGCTCGAGCTCGATCGGCCGGATCTTTCGTGTCAGCGTCGACGGTCTCGTCGTCACCGGTGACCGTTACTTCGGTGTCGTCCTTGGTGTCTTCCCTGAGCGTCGTCATGGCACGAACACCACGTTGGACACCTTGGCGTCATTGCCGACCACCTGGACGCCGATCCGCATGCGCCATTCCCGCGGCGCCTCCTCGCCCCCGGCGGTGCGCGATTTCACCGCGACCGCCACCAGTACCTGGGCCGAGTCGCCCTGCTGGGATTCCAGCCCCGCTTCGCTAACCGTGCCTTCCGATTTCGACTGCGCCGCCTTGACGACCTCGATGAACGGCTGCGCCCGCTTCTCGAATTCGTCACGGAACTCTCCGGTGGCTGAATCGATGATCCGATGCACGTCGGTCTCGACCTCTGTGTAGTTGATCGTCGTCAGGTTCACCGCGCCCTGCCGGGCGGTTTGAACGAACAGGGCCCGCCGGGCCTGCGCCTCGTGCTTCTCATAGGCCCGGTAGCCAAGCCAGCCGGTCAGCCCGGCCAGCGTCGCCACCACGACCGCTCCGGCCACTAGGGCCCTTCCGACGCGCGAAAACCGCGGCCGGCCGGCCCAGCGCCGCCGGTTCTTGGGTGTGGTTTCGTCGGCACCGTCGGTGTCGGGGATATCGGGGATATCCGGGGTTTCAGGCTCGTCGGCCATGTTGCTCCTCATTAGCTATCGGTTCGAGTGATGCCTACGGTGGCGGGACCAGAAGTGACTGCCAGTCTTTGGCGCGCGGGTGCGCCAGGTCGGACTCCGTGTAGCGGTGTCCGTCGGGCCCGATGTAGTCGCCGGTGGCCGGGTCATAGGTCGTTACGGCAAGCGGCGCCGGTGCCGGCGCGGTGCCCCGTGGCGGTGGCAGTCGCGGGTCTTGTCCCGGCGGGTACTGCGGTACACCCTGACCGGTGGTGGTGGCGTTCGGGTCGCCCTTCCAGTTGTAGCCTTCGTTGAGCGGCACGTACTCCTCGTCGCTTTCACACATCTCGACGCTGGGGGCACGCTTCCACGGCTTCGTCTCGCACGGAATGTTGCGCACGCCACGGACATTGAACTCCGAATCCTGCGGCACTCGGCAATACAATTCTGCAGCCGGGCGGTCCGGGGCGTCGACGCTGGCAGGTGAGCGTCGTTGAGTCGGCGGCAGATACCCGGTCGTGCACGGCGGCGGCAGGTTGATGTTGAGGTTGAAGTCCAACTGGGCGCCGCGGTACTCCTGTTTGGTGTTGGAGCTCGGCACGACGATCGCCGCCATGGCCGCGATGCCCTGCGGCAAGAGCACCAGGAGTTGTTCGATGTCGTGGCGGTAGACGACGGCGATGTCGCCGAGGCTCACCAGGTTGGCGAACAACACCGGGACCGCCGGCGCCACCCGATCGAACAGCGCGCGTCCTTCCTCCACACCGGAAGTGCCCTGCGTCAACAGATCCCGTAGCGCCACGTCCTGCGCCTTGAACTGCGCCATGATGGCCGCGGTTCGATTAGCCCAGGTGGCGATCTCGTCCGATGTTTGAACCTGGGAGTTGAGCACCGCGGGCGACTGGTCGATCAGGGTGGCAAGCGGGTCGGCGGTTTGGCCTCCCGCAATGGCCAGCGCGGTCGACCCGTCGACGATCCGAGACAACTCGGGCCCGAGGCCACCGACGGCACGATTGGTCTCATCGATGACCGTGTGCAGGTTGTTGCGCGGAATCGCCCACAGCGCGCGGTTAGTCAAGTCGAGCAGGTGGCCGATGTCGACGGGAACATCGACATGGCCCGCGGGAATGATGTCGCCGGCGCGCAGCGCCCGGGAATTTTCGCCATCCTTGCCGGTTCGCGGGGTCAGTTCGATGTATTGCTCGCCGATCGCCGAGCGGCTGTGCACCGACGCCTGGACGTCGGAAGGCACCTCGACCCCGGATCTCATGCGTAGCACCGCGCGCACCCCGGTGGCGGTCACCTCGACGGACTTGACCTGTCCCACGTCGGTGCCGCGATAGGTGACGACCGAGGTCTGGTAGAGGCCGCCGGACTGCGGGAGATCGACCGTGACGTTGTACTCCCCGATCCCGAACAAGGTCGCGGGCAGCTTCATGAAGTCGAACGCCATTGCGCCACAGGAAATTATCGTCACCAGAGTCAACGCCGCCAACTGGAACCACGTCCGGCGATTGAGGCGCACCATTCAGTACCCCCCGTTGTGGTACGGGTAGGTCAGCGGGTTGCCCGCCGTGGCCGGGCTCGGCTGCATGCCGATCGTGCGCCCCCACAAAAGTTCGAGTTGGGTGAGGTTACCTTCCCACCGGCTACCGGTGAAGAGCCCGGTGTCTATGCGGCTCAACGTCAAATCGACGACCAAGGTCAGGTTGGCGTAGTCGCCGCGGAACCAATTTCTCGCGGTGGAGGCGGGCCAGGGGTAGGCCACAAGTCCGTCCAGCCCCTTGGTGAGCGAAGGCCCGGCGTCGGCGAGCGACCGGAGCACCGGTGCGATGTTGCGCAGGTTGTTGATCAGCGATTCCTTGCTCTGGTGAATCGTGTCGGCCGCGACCGCGCTGAACTTGCCGAGCTGGTCGATCGCATCGGCGATCTGGGTGCGCTCCTGTGCCAGTACCGCGAGCGCTTGGGGCACGGTCGTCAACGCCTTGTCGACGACCTGATCTTTGGCGGCGACCTGCCCCGCCAGCGAGTTCAGATTCTCGGAGGCGGCAATGATGTCGTCGGTCTGGGCGTTGGTGCCGCGGATGAATATGTCCAGCTGGTCCAGCAGGCTGCGCATGTCGTTTTCGCGGCCGGCGAATGCCTTGGCGAGCGCCTGGTTGATCTCCTGCAACTGCCCAACGCCGCCGCCGTTCAGCAGGATCGACACCGAGGCCAGCGTCTGCTCGGTGGTCGGATACATGCTCGCGTTCGCCAGCGGGATGACCGACCCGTTTTTGAGTTGACCGACCGGCGGCTGGTCCTTGGGCGGCGCCAGTTCGATGTGCATCGAGCCCAACAGGCTGGTCTGGCCGAGCTTGGCGGTCGCGTTGGCCGGCAGGCGGACGTCGCCGTTGATGCGCATGGTGACGAGCGCGTGCCAGTCCTGCATCTCGATCTTGGTGACGTTGCCGACGTTGACGTCGTCAACCCGCACCCGGGTGTTCTCCTGGATGGTCACGACGTCGGGCATTTGCGCCTGGATCGTGTAGGAACCCGGCCCGCCACCTTGGGTACCCGGCAGCGTGAACGTGTTCAGGCCCCGCCATCCACACGACGGAAGCGCGGCCAGGCACGCCAGGCTGAGCAGCCCGGCTATCGCGCGTCTCACGATGGGCCCGTCGGGAGCATCAGATTCTGCAGCACCTGCGTCGGGTCCATCCCGCCACCCGGCGGTGGACCCGGCGGGTCGGCGGGCGGTGGCTGGTCAGCAGGCGGTGGCGGACCGGGCGGTGGGGGCCCGTCCGGTGCCGGCGCATCCGGCGGTGGCGGGGGCGTGTAGCCGGGCCGAAGCCGGTCCTCGCTGTAGGTGATCTCGCTAGGCCGTGCCTGAGTCCCGACGAACGGGTTGAGGCCCGCCGGAATGTAGTTGTAGATGCGGTTTTTGATGATCGGATTGATGTATTGCAGGCACAGCTTGGAAACCTTGGCCAAACGCGCCCGCGACGCCGCCTCGATCGAGCTGCAGATGAAGGCGGGGATGTCGGCGAAGTTGTTCAGCGCGATGATGCCGGTCATCGCGCTCTGCGCCGGCTGGTAGATGTTCAGAAAGTTCTGGAACACCGTCGGCGCGATGTGTAAGACCTGTTTGATGTCGCCGCGGCTGTCGTTGAGCGCGGTGGTGATGGAGTTGAACCGGTCGAACGTGACGCCCGTTGCTTCCCGGTTCTCGGCGAGGAAGTCACGCAAATCCGTCAGCGCCCCGTCCAGGCCTTTAACTGCATTGGCGACCTCGTTGGGTGTGTTCGACAGCACCGTCGTCACGCCGGCCAGGTTCTGGTTGAACGCGGCCAGCAGATCGCTGCTGGAGTACAGCGCGGACACCAATAGCTGCAGGTTGCGTATCGTGCTGAAGATGTCGTCGGCGTGATCACCCAGTGCTGAAATCGCTTGGGAAAGCTTGATTACCGTGTCCCGGGCGGTGTCACCCTGGCCACGAACGTTGTTCGCGGCCGAGTCGATGAACTCGCCGACCGAGTTCACGCCGCCCGGCGAGGTCGGTTGCAACGCTTCGGTCAGCTTTTCCAGCTGTTTGCGGAAGTCGTCCCACTCGACCGGCACGGCGGTACGGGTCAGCGGGATCGACCCGCCGGGGCTCAGTTTCGGCCCGCTGGCATACGCGGGGACAAGCTGAATCGCCCGAGAAGTCACCAGCGACGGCGACAGGATCGCGGCGCGGGCATCGGCCGGGATCGAATACTCCTTGTCGACGGAGAACGTCACCTTGGAACTCGCGGGCTGTGGCTCGATCTTGTCCACCACCCCGACGGCCACGCCGAGGATCCTGATCTCGTCGCCCACGAATAGTCCGTTGGCTTCCGTGAAATAGGCCGAATAGGTGTTCTTTTCGACGTGATTCCACAGCTTCGGACCGACCAGAAACGACGCCACGACAAGGGTCCCCACCAGGCTGATGGCGATCCCGTTCCGAAGAGCCCGACGACTAATGGACATCGTTCCCCGTTATCAGAGGCGGTGGCGCGGGAATGGTCCGGATCGGTGGCGTCGAGGGCGGCGGCGAGGGTGGTTGGGACCACAACGGGACCGGTGCGTTTTCCGGCGGGACGGGCGGAGAACCGGTTGGCGGGTCCACCGACTCCGAAGGCAACTTTTGATTGGGGTCCAAAAACCGGTCATACATGTCCGCGTCCAGTACCGGGCCACCGATCTGTCCGGGGATCAAGTTCGCCACGTAGGCCTTGAAAAATGGCCCAGAACCCAGGCATTCGCCGAAAGACATTGCGTATCGCCGGAATTTGCTGAAGCTGCTCTGCAGATCTTGTCTGTGGTTGTCGAGGATCTCGAGCACCCCGTTGAGCTTGTCCAGAGCCGGCTTGAGTTGAGTCCGGTTGTCATTGACAAGCCCCGAAATCTGGTGCGAAACCGAGGTGAGGTTGTTCATCAGCGCGTCGATTGAATCGCGTTCGTCCAGCAGTGCCGCCAGCAGCGCGTTGGAGTTTGCGACCAGGCCGGCGATCTGTTGGCTGCGCCGGCCAAGTACCGCCGAGACCTTGTTGGCATTGCCCAACAGGCTGCGCAGTTGCGCGTCGCGGTTGTTGAGGGTCTCGGAGAACCGGGCCACCCCCTGCAGTGCCGGTCTGAGATCCGGCGGCGTTTCCTTAAAGGTGTTCGCCAATGTCGTTAGCGCCGAGGACAGTTGGGTGGTGTCCAGGCCACTGATCGTGGTGGTCAGATCCCCCAGTGCGTCGGGCAGGTCGTACGGCGAGGTGGTGCGCTCCAGCGGAATGGTGCCCCTGAGCCTGCCGTCGCCACGCGAGGTCAGCTCGAGCATCTTGCTGCCGAGGATGGTCTCCGTCTTGATCGCCGCTTCGGTGCGGTCGCCGAGTTCGATATTTTTGCGGACGGTGAATCCAATGCGGACCTTGGTGCCCTCGAGGCGGATGTCTGAGACGCGGCCCACACCCATCCCCGAAACCCGAACCGTGCTGCCGGTTTTGATGCCACCGGCCTCAGAAAAGTAAGCGGAATAATCGTTGGTGTTTTTGATGAATGGCAGCTTGTCGTACTCGAAGGCGGCAATAACCACACAGGTCACGATGAGGGTGCCCATCACACCGATCAAGAAGGGATTGCGCCGGCTGAGGGGTTTGATCGTCGGTAGCTTCAGCTTCACTTCGGGGTGCACCGCCCGCTCGGCTGGCTCAACAGTTTGATGAAGGTCGGGTTGCCGCCCTTGCCGTTGACCTTCATCAATACTTCGCAGAAGTAGAAGCCGAAGTAGTCGCCATTCAGGCCCTGCCGGGCCAGGGTCTGATAGATGTCGGGCAGGTCCTTGAGCAGTCCATCGACGTAGTCGCGGTCCGACAACACCTGGCCGGACACCCGGTCGGTCTCGTGCACCACGTCCTTGATCGGCTGGCGTGCCTGGACGAACAGATCGGCGACCGACCCGGCCGCAGCGTTGATATAGGCCAGCCCGGTGGAGATGTCAGTCTTGCGCTGCGCCAAGACTTCCACCAGCTGGGATAGCTTGTCCAAGCCATCCGAGAACTCGTGGTCGCGAGTGCCGAAGGTGTGCAGCACGGTGTTCAAGTTTGTGATCAGCTCGCCGATCAGCTCACTACGCCCGGCCAGGGTCGAGGTGAGCATTGAGGTCTGTGACAGCACCGAAGCCATGGTGCCGCCTTGCCCCTGGAAGATTCGCAACAATTCACCGGACAGCGCGTTGACCTGGTCGGGATCGAGCGCGCGGAACAACGGGCGGAAGCCGCCGATCAGCGCATCGATGTCCAGTGCGGGCGAGGTTCGTGCCAGCGGGATCGTCGCGCCGGGCGGCAGCCGGCGCGGCGGCCCCGGGCTCTCTTCCAGCGCGAGATAGCGGTCGCCGATCAAGTTTTCGTAGCGCACGACGGCTTTGGTGCCCTCGGTGAGCCGCAGCCCTTTGTCCACCGCGAAACCCACGGTGACGGTGCCGTCGCGGTGCAGCGTGAGGTCGCCGACCTTGCCGACTTCCACCCCGGCGATGCGAACGAAGTTGCCGGATTTCAGTCCGGAGATGTTCGTGAAAACCGCGTTGTAGCCGGTGCGGTCCTCGAAGCGCAATTGTCCGAACACCGCGATAAGAGTGAACGTGAATATCAGACAGACCGCGGTGAACAACACGACCCGAGCGATGACCCCAGATAGCTTCCGTCTCATGGTGGGGGTGGCACCCCCCCGCGCCAGTTGTAGCGCGGCGCTTCGGGCGGATTCTTGGTGGTCGGGAAGTAGTTGGCCCACCACGGATTACCGACCCACGGACTGGTGCGGATCTCGTCCGGAGCGGCGCCCCAACCCGTGTCGGTAACCAGCGCGCGCACCGGGAAGTTCGCACTCGGGTCGGGCAGCGAGCCGCAGCTGGGCTTGCCCCCCGGGCCGCCCGTTGCGTTCACCTTCGGCAGGTGCCTCGGGTAGCGGTACGGGTCGTCGCCGAAAAGCAGCGAGGCGTCAAGGATCACCGAGTATCCGTTGCCGCCCAACGCTTCTCGACCGCCGTGGTCCACGTACCACTGCGCGCCCTGAAACAGGCAGGTGTAGGTCGGTGAGTACTTGTTGAGCAGGGCCGTGGTCGGGTCGAGCAGGTTGATCGACCGCACGATGTTGGCTTCATTGGTCCCGAAGACGTTGATACCGGTCTGGCTGAAGCCCACCGCCGACAGCAGCAGCGAGTCGAGCGATCGCTGGTTGTCGGTGAGGGTGGTGCTGCTGGTGGCCGCTGAATCGAGGATCGACAGGAGATCCGGCGCCGCGGCGGAGTACGCGGCCATCGTCTGGCCGAACAGCCGCCAGTCCTTGTCGATCGTGTCCATCCGGGGATTGACCGTCAGCAGCAGGCTGTTCGCGTCGGTGATCGCCTGTCCCAGTCGATCGCCCTTGCCGCGCAACGCTTCTGCGAAAGCCGACAGGATCGCGTTCATTTTCGCCGGGTCGAGGGCCTGCACGATCGACTGCAGATTCTCGAAGACCGTGTTGACTTCGACGGTGACGTTGCGGGAGCGCAGCACCGCGCCGGGCTTCAGCCCTGCCGGGCTGGGATGATTGGGCACAATCAGGTCAACGTATTTGGATCCGAACGCCGTGGTGGATTTGATCTCGGCTTCAAGGTTGCTCGGCAAATATTTGAATGGGCCCGGGTCCATCTTCAGCTGCAGCTGGGCGGCTTTCACGTCGGTGCCGATCGACGCCACCTGGCCGATCTGCACCCCCCGCAACTTCACCTTGGCGCCGGGTTCCATGACCAGCCCGGCCCGGTCCGACACCAGCGTGAGCGGGATGAACGTCTGGAATTTTCCGGAGAACGCCCCCGCGGTGAGCGCGATCAAACCGCCGACCAGGATGAACAATGTCGGCGCCCACCAGATCGGGTCGATCTTGCTGGTGCGGACCCTGTTTCCTCTGCCAACTCCGCCGGTGCCGTGGTTGCTCACGTGGTCATCCCGACAAGTTGAAGTTGCCGGACTGCCCATACACGGACAGCGAAATCATCAGAGCCACAAAGGCCGTGACAATCATCGACGAGCGGACCGAACGACCGACCGCCTCCCCTACGCCAGCCGGACCACCCGTCGCGGTGAAACCGTAGTAGGTGTGCACGACCATCACACCGGTTGCCATCGTCAGGACCGCCAAAAATGACCACAGCAGATCCGTCGGACGCAAGAACGTCGAGAAGTAATGCTCGTAGACGCCACGGGACTGGCCGTAGATGTACAACGTGCCGAACTTCGACGCGAAGAACGACATCAGCACGGCGACGGCGTAGAGCGGGATGACGACCAGGACGCCGGCGATGATCCGCGTCGACGCCAGGTAGGTGATCGAACGGATCCCCATCACCTCAAGTGCGTCGATCTCCTCGTTGATGCGCATCGCGCCCAGCTGCGCCGTCGCGCCGGCACCGATCGTCGCCGCCAAAGCCACCCCGGCCGTGCACGGCGCGATCATCCGGACGTTGAAGAATGCCGACAGAAAACCTGTCAGGGCCTCGACCCCGATGTTGGACAAGGTGTCATAGCCCTGCACCGCAACCAGGGCGCCGGTGGTCAGGGTCAGGAAGCCAATGATGCCCACGGTGCCCCCGATCACCGCGAGCGCACCCGTGCCCATGCCCATCTCCGCGATCAGCCGCAGCAGTTCGCCGGGGTAGCGCCGCACCGCGTCGCCGGTGCTGGCCAGCGATTTCCCATAGAACTCGGTCTGTTCGCCGAGCCTGCGGGCGGCAGCCACCAGCCTGGGTCCAAGATGGGCGAACCACGTCGGTTCGCCCGCCAGATCGCTCATTTGGCGGTCACCTTAACTCCGAGCGCGGTGATCACGATGTTGATGCAGAACAACGCCATGAAGGAGAACACCACGGTCTCGTTCACCGCGTTCCCGACGCCGGTGGGGCCGCCGCCCACCGACAGGCCCTTGTAGCAGGCGATCAGACCGGCGGACAATCCGAAGAGGGTTGCCTTGATGAGCGAAATCACCACCTGGGGTAGCCCGGTGACCAGGGTCATGCCGGCGATAAAGGCGCCAGGCGTGACGTGCTGAACGAACACCACGAATATGTAGCTCCCGGTCAGTCCGGTGACCGCGACCACCGAGTACAGCAGCAACGCGACGAACGTGGCGGCGAGTATCCGCGGAACCACCAGGGCTTGAATGGGATTGACGCCGATCACTTTCATCGCGTCGATTTCCTCGCGGATGGTGCGGGCACCCAGGTCGGCGCACATGGCGGTGGATCCGGCGCCGGCAACGGCCATCGCGGTCACGACCGGGCCGACCTGAGTCACCGATGCCAGCGCGGCGCCGGCACCGGACAGGTCCCCGGCACCGATCTCGACGAGCAGGATATTCAGCACGAACACGATGAGCACCGTGTACGGAATCGACAACATGATGGTCGGGAAAATCGACACTCGCGCGACGAACCAGATCTGCTCGAGAATTTCCCGCCAGGCCCATTTCCGCCGCACCATCGTCACCATTGATTCCGCGCTGAGCAGGAAAAACTCGCCCAGCGCGTTCATGGGCTTGCCGAGAGTCGTGGCTGTCCATTCGCTCCGCTTACCCCCCGGGATATCCACATGCAAGTACGGCTCATACCGGCCCTTGATTTGTATCGGCAGAACAAATGATTCGCAATCGCTTTGTCCCACAAAGGGTTAATCGGCATCCACAGGATACGATTGGGCCACGCCGCCTGATTGCAGATAGAAGCACGACGCGAGCTTACGAGCAACCCGAAACGTTTCGGAGGGTTGCAATCAGTCAGAAAATAACTTAGCTAATGTGAGCCGACGTTTGTGCCGCCCTCGGCGATTCGGCGTACGGCATTGATGAAGACGTCGATTTCTTCGAACGTGTTGTAAAACGCGAACGACGGGCGAACGGTGGCCTCGAGGCCCATCCGCCGCAGGATCGGCTGCGCGCAGTGGTGGCCGGCACGCACCGCGATGCCCTCGGAGTTGAGCGCCTTGCCCACCTCGAGCGGCTCGTGTCCGGCCAGCACGAACGACAGCACGCTGGCCTTTTCGGCTGCGGTGCCCACCAATCGGACGCCCGGGATGTCGGCCAGGCGTGGGGTCGCGTAATCCAGCAACGCGTGCTCTCGGGCGGCGATGCGGTCGACGCCCAGTCGCTCCACGTAACGCAGCGCCTCACCGAGGCCGACGGCGTCGGCGATGTTGCCGGTGCCGGCCTCGAACTTGTTCGGCAACCCCTGATACAGCGAGCGCTCCAGGGTGACGTCGGCGATCATGTTGCCGCCGCCCTGCCATGGCGGCGTCTCGGCGAGCGCCTCCTCGGTCCCGTAGAGCACACCGATACCGGTGGGGCCATAGATCTTGTGGCCGGAGAACACGAAGAAATCGGCGCCGAGCTCGGACACGTTGACCGGAATGTGCGGAATCGACTGGGCGCCGTCGATCAGCACCCGGGCGCCGTAGCGGTGACCCAGCTCGACGATCTTGTCGACTGGTGTCACTGTCCCCAGCGCGTTCGACACCTGGGTGGCGGCCACCAGCTTGGTCTTCGGCCCGAGCAGATCCTCGAATTGCGACATCAGCAAATTGCCGGCGTCATCAACCGGCGCGACTTTCAGGATCGCACCGGTCTGCTGGGAAAGCAGTTGCCAAGGGACGATATTGGCGTGGTGCTCCAAATGAGTGATAACAATCTCATCGCCGGGTGACAAATGCTTGCCGCCCCAGGCATAGGCCACCAGATTGATAGCTTCCGTGGTGCCGCGAACGAAGATGATCTGTTCGCTTTTCGATGCGCCGATAAATCGTCGGACCGTGTCGCGGGCCTCTTCATAGGCGTCGGTCGCCCGGGCCGCCAACTCGTGCGCCGCGCGGTGGATGTTGGAGTTCTCGTGAGCGTAGAAGTAGGCCAACCGGTCGATCACAGCCTGCGGCTTCTGCGTGGTCGCGGCGTTGTCGAACCAGATCAGCGGCTTTCCGTTGACGGTCTCCCGAAGGATCGGGAAGTCCGCCCGCACCGCGTCGACATCGAAGATCTCGTGGTCGTCCGGTAACTGTGGAACCGGATCGGCTGCCGGCACGGGGGTCAGAAAGTGGTAGTCGTGGTCGTTCCCGGCTGGCGTGAGCGGGCCGGCAGGCCGGGCACGGCGTCGGACCAGCCCAGGTCGACGACCGGCGGCGCCGCCGGTAGCCACGTGGGCGCCAGAAGCCAAGGCGAAGGCGCCGAACCGCGTGGGGCCACCGGGGCGGTCGGTGCAGCGCCGGCCAAAACGCCCGGCACCGTCGGGACGATCCCCTGGCTGGGGACCGCGAACGCGCTCAGGTCGCCCACACCGGGCGGCAGATAGGGATCGAACACAGCCCGCGCCCGCGTGAGCGGCCGACGGGCCTGCCGTCGTGTCTGGCACGTTGCCGCGCGGGGCGACGGGCACCGTCTGGGGTGGGCCGTCGGGTTCCGGAGACGTTGGTGCCGGGATGTAGATATCGCCCAGTCCGACCAATGGAACGGGAGCCGGATACAGGTCGGCTGAGCCAGCGGCGGTCTGTCCGGCCGATGTCGCGGCAGTGGTGTCCGGCACGTTGCCCCGCGGCGCAACCGGAACCGACTGCGGCGGACTGTCCGGCCCGGGCCGGATGCTGGCCGCGTACAGCTGGCTGGCCAGCGCCGCGAGTTCGGTGGCGCTGATGGGCAGCTCGCTTTCGCCGTCTACCGCTCGATACTCACTTGTACTCATGGAACTGGTCCACAGCGACTTTGTCGAGCACGGCGAGTGCGTCGTCAGTGAGGACCGCCAAGGACGTGTAGAGGGTGACCAGGTAAGTGGCGATCGCCGACTTGTTGATGCCGGTGAACCGCACCGAAAGCCCAGGCGCCTGCTCGCCGACCAGGCCCGGCTGGAAGAGGCCGACAACGCCCTGGCGCTCCTCGCCGGTGCGCACCAGGATGATCTTGGTCTTGCCCTTCTCGACCGGAACTTTGTCCGACGGAATGATCGGGATTCCGCGCCAGGTGATGAACTGGGCGCCGAACAGGCTCACCACCACGGGCGGCACGCCGCGACGGGTGGCCTCGCGACCGAACGCTGCGACGCCCAACGGGTGGGTCAGGAAGAAGCTCGGCGTCTTCCACACCTTGGTGATCAGCGCGTCCAGGTCGTCAGGGGTCGGGCCGGCGCCGCGGGTCTGGATCGTCTGCTCCGGAGTCACCTGGGCCAGCAACCCGTACTCGGGGCTGTTGACCAACTCGAATTCCTGGCGCTCTTTGATCGTCTCGATCGTCAGTCGCAGCTGCTGAGTGATCTGGTCGTGCGGGCTGGAGTAAAGGTCGGAGACCCGAGTGTGGATGTCGAGCAGCGTGGCGATACGTGCGCAGCGTGTATTCGCGCGGGCTGGTCTCGTAGTCGACGAAGGTCTCGGGCAACGGCTCGTCGGTGAGGGCGCCGGCTTCGGCCTTGACCGCGACCTGCTCGGGGTTGATCACGCGGTTCACCCGGTAGATGCCTGCTTCTACCGGCACAAAACTGAGCAAATGCAGCAGCCACCGTGGGGTGATGGTGGAGAGCTGCGGGACGGTCTTCGTCGCGTTCGCAAGCTGCCTGGCAGCAAGATCGCCGAGTCCCTGAGACTCGTTCTGAGCCGACGTCATCGTGGTCCTTCCGTGCAAGATCGAATATCTGGGGCGGGTCGGGCCGAATAGACGACGGCCGAACGCGTAGCGCCGCGCTGAGCGTAGGCAAGTGTAAAACTCATCGAGAATTTAACGCCGACCGGGTGGGTAATGGGCAAACAAGCGCACTGCGAAGCATGCCCTATAGTGAAGCGTCATGCACCACGCTGCACAGCTGCGCCTCATCCCTTCGCGCTGCCTCGCCGTGGACTGTTGTTGCTGTTGTTGAACTCCTGACGACCCAGCTTCTGACGTTCTAATCGTCGCGCTTTTATCCCGCTAGCGGGCCGTACTGCTCGGCTCGCGCGGATTCAGGCGCGCCCCAGTCGAATTCTTTCAGGAAGAACAGCCGCCATGACCACTGTTGTCCATACCCAGCCGCGCCTCGGCGCAGGTCACGACCCGTCGCCGGCGTAGCGGTGCGGCCCACCAGCCAGCTCACGCGCATGACGCGCTACCGCGGGGGCACCTACTCCCACACCGTCGACACGATCGTGTTCGCCGACGGCACCAGTCCGCGCGCACCGACCTGATCCGGCTCAACCCCAACCTGGACGCCTACTCGCTGGACTTCAGCGGCATCGCACCCCACCACCCGTCGCGCTACCGCCTGGGCACCTGGTCGGCGCTGCCCCACCTGGACGCGCGGGGCCGCGACTCGAGGTCGAGGTCGACTGGATCCTGCGCAACTCTTTCCCGGTGCGCTCGACTGCCGAGTTGAGCCAGCACCTGCGCCAGGCCGGCTACCCGCTGGGGGCGGCCAATATCAGCGAGCACGAGGCGATCGCGGCAACACAGGCCGCGATCTGGTATTTCACCAACGATATGGCCCTGGACACCCAACCGCTGAACGTCCCTGTCGCGGTGCGCCGGGAACCGGGGTCGGGTCATCACCTTCGAATTCGACGGCCAACCACAACTGGGCGGCTACTCGTTGTGGGTGGCGCCAGATCCGCCGCTCGGCCTGAAGCTGCAGAAGTCAGCTGACGGTGTTGTTTGGCAAGACATTTCGGGCTCACAACTGACCGCGGACGCTGGCAAGGGCCGCCGTTACCAACGCACACTCGGCGTCGGCAGCACACTCTCGGCCAGCAGCCACGGCCGCCTTGGGCGCGGCTACCGCTACTACCGGCTGGTCGCGACGACGGACGCCGCCGGAACCGATCAATCGACCACGTGTCGCTTCTGGCTGACCGGTACTCGGCCACTACCGCAATGCCGACCGAGTCGTGCACCTCTACAATTACTTACTCGTAGGGGCACGCAAAGCCTTGCGCGATGCCTTGAGCAAGCCCGATGTAGCACATCTGGTCGATGCCCAGGCAATCGCCGAACCCGAACTCGTAGGACCGTTCCAAGTGCCAATCCCGTTGACACTCAGCGTCACTGAGGGAAACGCGCTCGTCGATGCCTTCGGCTCGGATATCGCCGGAATTGTTCAACCCGGAACAGACTTCTACCTACGCCCGGCACCGGGCACATCGGCAACGACAATGACCGCGACGAACGACGCACGATCTCACCGGAGCGGTGCTGACCGGCGTGGCGTCGAGGGCGCGGCACAGCGATTCACGCCGATTGCGCTTACCGTGCCGACAGACGTCGCAATCGAGTTCGACATCACCTGGCAGTCTTGTACCGATAGCGTCTGACGAGCAGATAGAGGTTTGAGGAAGACAGATGGGCATTGCCGAGGACGTCACACAACTGGTCGGAAACACCCCACTGGTCCGGTTGCGTCGGGTAACCGATGGCGCCGGCGCCGACGTCGTGGCGAAGCTGGAATTCTTCAACCCGGCGGACAGCGTGAAAGACCGCATCGGGGTCGCCATGATCGACGCCGCCGAAGAGGCGGGTCTGCTCAAGCCGGACACCATCATCCTCGAGCCGACGAGCGGGAACACCGGTATCGCGCTGGCGATGGTGGCCGCGGCGCGCGGCTACAAGATCGTGCTGACGATGCCCGAGACGATGAGCATCGAGCGCCGGAAGCTGCTGCTCGCCTACGGCGCCGAACTCGTCCTGACGCCGGGCGCCGAAGGCATGCCGGGCGCGATCGCCAAGGCCGAGGAGCTGGCCAAGACCGACCAGCGGTATTTCGTGCCCCAACAGTTCGAGAACCCGGCCAACCCGGCGATCCACCGCAACGACCACCGCGGAGGAGATCTGGCGCGACACCGACGGCAAGGTCGACATCTTCGTGGCCGGAGTCGGCACCGGCGGCACCATCACCGGTGTAGCGCAGGTCCTCAAGGAACGCAAGCCCTCGGTGCAGATCGTGGCCGTGGAGCCGGCCGCGTCGCCGGTCCTGTCCGGCGGCAAGAAGGGCCCCCACCCGATCCAGGGCATCGGCGCCGGATTCGTCCCGCCGGTGTACGAAGAGGAGCTGGTCGACGAGATCATCACCGTCGCCAACGAAGACGCATTCGACCTGGCCCGACGGCTGGCCAGGGAAGAGGGACTGCTGGTCGGCATCTCCTCGGGCGCGGCCGTTTGGGCCGCCCTGCAGGTGGCCCGCCGGCCCGAGAATGCCGGAAAGCTGATCGTCGTCGTGCTCCCGAGCTTCGGCGAGCGGTATCTGAGCACGGCGCTGTTCGCCGACCTGGCCGACTAGCCATGCTCGCGGCCATCCGGCAAGACATTCGCGCCGTCAAGCAGCGAGATCCGGCCAGCCCCGAGCACGCTGCAGGTCGTCTTCGCCTACCCGGGCGTGCACGCGATCTGGGGCTACCGGATCAGCCACTGGTTGTGGAGCCGTGGCGCAAAACTGGCCGCACGCGTGTTCGCGGAGCTCACCCGCATCCTGACCGGGGTCGAGATCCATCCCGGCGCCGTACTCGGGTCAGGTCTTTTCATCGACCACGCGACCGGCGTGGTGATCGGGGAAACCGCCGAGGTGGGCGACGATGTCACCATTTTCCACGGCGTCACGCTCGGCGGCACCAGCTCGGAGCCCGGCAAACGCCACCCCACCATCGGTGACCGCGTGGTCATCGGCGCCGGAGCAAAGGTCCTTGGGCCGATCAAAATCGGCGACGACAGCCGGATCGGGGCCAACGCCGTTGTGGTCAAAGAAGTCCCGTCCAGCGCGGTGGTCATCGGGGTACCTGGACAGGTCATCGCCCGCAGTCGGCCTGGCGCCGAGAGCCAGGACGACTCGATGATGCCCGATCTCGTGGGTGTCAGCCTGCAGTCGCTGCTCACCAGGGTGGCCAAGCTGGAGGCCTCCGGCGGGGAACAGCAGACCGGCCGGGTGATCCGGCCGCCGGACGCCGGTGTGTGGCACGGCGAGGACTTCTCCATCTAGTTTAAATCTCTTGTGAGCCAAACACATAGAATATTTTGACGGGCGAGGACGATGTCGTATAGTGGCCCCATGCAACAAACGGTAGAGCGCTTCGCCGCTGGGCGATGCCGCGCCGCGGACTGTTGTCATTGATTTCCTGACGCCTTCTTAGGCACGAGAAATTCTTCGCGCTTCTCGCCATCGCGGCCCTGCCGCGTGGAGGCGCGGGTCATCGAACTTTTAGGATAGCCAAGCGATTCGGACTAGGAGGTCCACCCAATGACGAAAAGTCTGACCACACAGAACCATCTCACCCCCAGTAGCCAGTCGCCCAGTCGAGCTCTCGACACCGCAATAGGGATCCTGGTCGGCTGGCGCCGGTGCAGCACCCACGCCGCCTTCCGGGAGCTGATCAATGCCAGTGACCGCCATGGGATTCCGATCTTCGACCTGGCGTCGGCCCTGGTGGCGCTGGCCAGCGTGAGCGACGACATCGACCCCGCTGACAGTCCCGCTCGGCTGGCCGCCGAGAAGGAATGGGCCCTGAATTACTTGATCTAATCGTGTTTTCGCGTTTCCTCAGAGTCCGGCCGCATAGGTGACCCGAGCGAAACGACTAGCGGGATCGCAAGCATCGCGCACAATAGCGACATCGTCGATGACGTCGAAGTCACCCAGCAGCTCCACCAGCGCGACGTCAAGAAGGTTGTCGTGCAATGCCTTCAACGTGAGTTCTCCGGTGTCGGGCTGAGACATAGGAACTCCACGTAGGCATTCGGCCGCCGCCGGCGTCTGGAGTCCGAGTACCCACCAACCGCCATCGCGGGCCAGCCCAAGCACCGCCTGCGACCGCAGTAACCGTCGCGCGCAACTGGCGAGGAGTTCGCCGGTCACCTGAGGTGTATCCATGCCAATTTGCAGCACGGGATGCCCTCCGGTGGCCGCGTCGGCGTGCGCGTTGGCGAGGCGTTCGCCGAAGTCGTTGCCGCGCTGTGCAATCACCCGGAAGGACTCCAGCAGACGACGGATCTCGTCATTGCCGGCGGCGGCGTCCAAGTCACCGGTCAGCGCCACCACCCGTCCTGCTACCGGCGCAGCGGCCACCGCGTCCAGCGTGTCGAGCAGCGCAGCGGCGGCGATCTCCGCGGCGACCAAGTCGCCGACCGATGCGGCGAGCCGCGTCTTGGCCCGCCCTGGCTCGGGGGCCTTGGCGACAACCAAGAGCGTCACCGGCAGGGCGGTCATGAAATCACCTTCCAGAAATCCAGGATCGCGGTGATGCTCCCCCGCAGGGAACCGCTGACCTTGGATTTGCCGCCGGTGCGTGGGCCGTAACTGACGTCGAGCTCGACCACCCGCCAGCCAGCGGCGGCGGCGCGAACCAGCAGCTCCAGCGGGTAGCCCGATCGCCGATCGACGATACCCAGATTGAGCAACGCCTCGCGCCGGGTTACCCGCATCGGCGCGATGTCATGCACCGGCAGACCGTGGCGAGTACGCAACCGCCAGCTCATCACTACGGTGCCCACTCGGGCGACCCACGGCCAGTGCAGCCCTGAGACCGGCCGACGCCGCCCGATCACCAAGTCAGCGCCATCGTCGAGAGCGGCAACCAACCGGGGCAGTTCACCGGCGTCCATGGATCCGTCCGCGTCGATGACCGCCACGATCTGGGTTGTCGCCGCGACCACGCCGGCGTGGACCGCCGAGCCGTACCCGGGCCGCGGTTCAAAGACCACCGTCGCGCCGTGACTGCTGGCCACCCCTGCGGTGCCATCAGTGCTGTTGTTGTCGACCACCAGCGCCCGATAGCCGGCAGGGATGGCCGCCAACACCTCCGGCAACGATTCCTCCTCGTTGAGGCAAGGCAGCACAACGGTCACTAGATCGTCGGGGGCGGGCATTGATCCGACACTAAGGCATGGCTAGCGCAGCGGCGCGAACGCGAATTGCCGCAGGCCGTCGCGTGGATCGACGGCCGCGCGGAAACCTAGCACCTCGGCGGCCCGGGCCGGGTCGGCAACAATGTGGCGAACGTCGCCGCTGCGGTACTGCCCGGTGACGACCGGTGACGGTGCGCTATCGCGGGCCTCGCACAGCGCGACGGCCACTTCGCGGATCGCGATGGGCCGCCCCGAACAGATATTGACCGAGGTGAACCCGTCACGGTCGGCCTCTGACGACACAGCTGCCACGTTCGCGGCGGCGACGTCGTCGACGTGGACGAAGTCGCGCATCTGACCCCCGTCTTCGAAGACCTTTGGCGGTTCGCCCTTTTCGAGTGACGAGCGGAAGATCGCCGCCACTCCGGAATACGGTGTGTCACGCGGCATTCCGGGACCGTAGACGTTGTGGTACCGCAACGCCACCACAGAACCGCCCGTCGACTCCGACCACGCCAGCGCGTAGTGCTCCTGCGCGGTTTTGCTGGCCGCATACAGGCTGCGCGGTCGCAGGGCGGTGTCCTCGTCGACGAGCCGCCAATGCAGCTCCTCACCGCCGAGCGGGCAGCGGTGCTCGAAGATGCCGGCGTCCAGATCGGCGCGCCGGCGCGGCAACGGCTCAACCGGCCCGTGCTTGGGGCAGCCGTAGCGGCCCTGCCCGTACACCACCATCGACGACGCCAGCACCAGCCGCCGGATTCCGGCGCCGAACATCTGCGCCAGCAGCACGGTGGTGGCAAAGTCGTTGTGGCCGCCGTAAGCGGGCGCGTCGGCGGCATCTACCCCGGCCCCCACCATCGCCGCCTGATGGCAAACCAGGTCTACACCGGCCAGCAGTGGGGCCAGCGCCTGGCCGTCTCGGACGTCGACCTGATGGCATCCCGTCGGCAGCTGCGCGTTGGGCCCGTGCGCGGCGGGCAGTAACAGGTCGACACCGACCACGTCGTGACCGGCGGCCCGCAGCGCCGCACCCACCCGCGAACCAATGAACCCGGCCGCACCAGTCAGTAAAACCCTCACGGCAGCTCCGGCAGGTCCGGGCTGATACAGATCGCCGGCAAGCGCACCAGCGCGCAGCGCGAGTTCATCACTCCAATGTGCCTGATCGCGATGGTGAACGTTCAAGGGGTCGGCATCGTACAATTTGAATGATCTCCATGCTTGCACCCAGGCCACGGGTTTTGAAATCGCTCCTCGGGCAATCCCTACCGAAATCAGCATCGAATGCCAGGTAAATGCACCGCTATGGGAACGGGCGATGACGATGGACCTATTTAAATTGTCCCGAGTTGAACTGGGCCTCCGGAAGTGCGCCGATCTGTGACGGCCGAAGTGGGTATGACGGCCGATGCCTGCGAGACGGCCGCCGCGAGGTCCGCAGACCTGATCTACCTGTCGGCCGCCGCGGGCGGCCCGTGCTGGGCCCGCAACCATCACGGACACCGCCGCGAATTGCCGATGAAACGCTGGATGGGCGGTCCGCAGACCACGCCACAAGACCGGCTGGCCGATGAGCACGTGCTCGGGCAATGCTCGTCGCGCCCGACCCTGGATGTGGGGTGCGGTCCCGGGCGATTCACTGCGTCCCTGCAGGGACGCGGATTGCCCGCACTCGGGGTGGACAGTTCGGCCGCCGCCGTGGAGATGACACGTCGACGTGGCGGAGCCGCAATCCGCCGTGACTTGTTCGACCCGTTGCCCGCTGAGGGCAGCTGGGAACAAATCCTGCTCACCGACGGCAATATCGGTATCGGCGGCAACCCGGTCCGAACATTGCGGCGCGCCGCGGACCTCCTCGCTAATGGGGGCACCGTTATCGTCGAGATCGATTCCCCCGCAACCGTTCTCTGTTATGAAATGCTGCGCTGGGAAACCGACCAACACCTGGGGCACTGGTTTCCATGGTCGCGCGTTGGGACCGGCGCGCTCGGCGACATCGCACACTCTGCGGGGTTCCTGGTGACGCACGTCGTCGAGTTTCACGACCGCGTGATCGCGGAACTGACCGTTGCAGCTCGTCGCCACCTCGCGTAAATGAATTCGTCACCCAGCCCGGACGAGGCACCCGGCGCGACCGGGCCGGCCTACGGGTTCCCGGCACCGTTGTGGCGCGCGCTGGAGCGCCACCGCCCGCCGGGGATGGGGCTGCTGCAGCGGTGGCGAAGCCCGTTGCGCGGACCCTGGCTGACGTCCGTGTTCGGCTTGGCGCTGCTCGTCGGGCTGCCGGTGGTGATCCTGACCGGCCTGCTGTCCTACATCGCGTACGGTCCGCAATTCGGTCAGGCCATCCCTAACGACGTCGGATGGCTCAAACTGCCTACCTTCGATTGGCCGAGTCGGCCCTCATGGCTTTACCGGCTCACCCAAGGTCTGCACGTCGGGTTGGGTCTGATCATCATTCCGGTGGTGCTGGCCAAACTCTGGTCGGTGATTCCCCGGCTGTTCGCGTGGCCACCGCTGCGCTCGATCGCGCAGTTGGTGGAGCGGCTGTCGTTGTTGATGCTGGTCGGCGGGATCCTGTTCGAGATCGCCACCGGGGTGCTGAACATCCAGTACGACTACATCTTCGGGTTCAGCTTCTACACCGCGCATTACTACGGAGCGTGGGTATTCATCGCGGGCTTCGTCATCCACGTGCTGATCAAATTTCCGAAGATGGTCACCGCACTGCGCTCGAGATCGTTTCGTACCGTGCTGAGAACTTCGCGCGCCGAGACGCTTCCCGAACCGCCCGACGTGGACGGGCTGGTAGCCGACAATCCCGCACCGCCGACCGTGAGTCGCCGCGGCGCGTTGGCACTGGTCGGGAGCGGCGCACTGTTCGTCGCGGTGCTCACCGCAGGGCAAACGCTCGGTGGTTTCACCCGAAGCGCGGCCCTGTTGTTGCCGCGGGGACGCAGCCGCGGCGACGGTCCCAACGATTTCCAGGTCAACAAGACCGCTTGGGCCGCCGCAATCACGCCTGCCGACACCGGCGCCAACTGGCGGCTCGCCCTGCAGGGACCATCGGGGCAGCTGCTGCTGGACCGCGCCGCCCTGGAAGCGATGCCGCAGCACACCGCCGAGCTGCCGATCGCCTGCGTCGAGGGTTGGTCGACAACCCAAGCGTGGAGCGGAGTTCGGCTGCGCGATCTTGCCGCACTGGCCGGGATCCCCAACCCGGCGCGCGCCACCGTGCGCTCCCTGGAGCGGGGCGGGTTCAATCAGGCCGTGCTGCAGGCCAACCAGGTGGGCAATCCCGACTCGCTGCTGGCCCTTCGGGTCAACGGCGTTGACCTGTCGCCTGATCACGGCTATCCCGCGCGCATCATCGTGCCCGCGCTGCCCGGTGTGCACAACACCAAATGGGTGCGGTCAATCGAGTTCGGACGGCCGTGAAGTGCGTGCACTGATCACCCGGTTCAGCACCTTCTACGGTGCTCATCCGTTACACCTCCTGGGCACGATCGCCGCGTGGGCACTCGCGGGATACGTCGTGATCCTGCTCGGCCCGCAGGCCCTGTGGAACCCCTTCGTGTGGTGGCAGTCGATCGCGGTCTGGTTTGTCGCCGCGATCGTCGCTCACGACCTGGTCCTGTTTCCGCTCTACGCGCTCGCCGACCGCTCCCTCACCGGCGCACTTGCCGCCGTACGGGGACGATGGAAAGCGCCTGCGCCGTGGGTGCCGCGGGTGTCGCCGCTGAATTACGTCCGCGTCCCGACCCTGGCGGCCGGGCTGTCGCTGCTGCTGTTTTTTCCCGGAATCATCGAGCAGGGAGCGTTCACCTACGTCACGGCCACCGGGCAGGACCAACAACCCTTCCTTGGACGCTGGCTGCTGCTGGTAGCCGCGGTTTACGGTTTCAGCGCGCTGGCCTACGCCACGCGGCTCGCGGTCGCCGGGCGCCGCCCGAAACCGATCAGTACCTCACCATAGGCTGGGATGTTGTGAAAACCGGACGCCGCGAAGCCGTCGCGGTGCTTGCAGGTGTCGCGCTGATAGTGGCCGCTTTCGTAGTGCCGCATCTGGGCCTGGGCATCGTCACCCCGTTGATCCACGTCAGCCCGCAGGCGTTCCACGACTTAGCCGACACCGCACCGATTTTCGGGTGGTGGAAGGCGCATGTCGGCTGGGGCAGCATCGCGGCCGTCGCCATCGGTATCGCAGCCATACTGTGGGGCCCGAGCCTCGCGCAGCGATTGTCGTGGCGGGTCCTCACGCTGGCGACCTGGGCCACATCGTGCGCCTGGGCGTTTGCGCTGGCGATGATCGACGGCTGGCAGCTCGGGTTTGCGGGGCGATTGGTCGCCCGCCACGAGTATCTGCTGCAGGTACCGACGATCACCGACATCCCGGAGATGCTGCGGACGTTCTCCAGCCGAATCCTGGACTACCAGCCTCATTCGTGGATCACCCATGTGTCGGGGCATCCGCCCGGAGCGCTGCTGACTTTCGTTTGGCTCGACCGAATCGGCCTCAGCGGTGGGGCCTGGGCGGGGGCATTTTGCCTGCTGGTCGGGTCGAGCGCGGCGACGGCCGTGATCGTCGCGGTGCGCGCCGTTTCCGACGAGGTGACCGCCCGGATGGCGGCACCGTTCGTCGCCGTCGCACCGACCGCGATCTGGATTGCCGTCTCCGCGGACGCGTATTTCGCCGGCGTCGCCGCCTGGGGTATCGCCCTGCTGGCACTCGCGGCCAGCCGCACGGTGCGCTGGCCGATTGCGGCTGCGGCCGGTGCCGGGCTGCTGCTCGGGTGGGCGATCTTCTTGAACTACGGGTTGGCGCTGATGGGGCTGCTCGCGTTGGCGGCGCTCATTGCCGTGGGCAACCGCCGCTCCGCGTTGGCCACGTTGGCGGCCGCGGTGCCCGTGGCGGTGGCCGTGGTGGTGGCGTTCGCGGTGGCCGGGTTCTGGTGGTTCGACGGGTACACCCTTGTCCAGCAACGCTACTGGCAGGGCATCGCGATGAACCGGCCGTTCCAGTATTGGGGGTGGGCGAACCTGGCGTCGGTCGCGTGCGCGATTGGTCTGGGCAGCGTCGCTGGGTTGGCCCGGGTCTTCGACATCGCCGCGATCCGCCAACGCCGCGGTCTGCAATTGCTGGTGCTGGCCGCTTCGGCCGCGATTCTGTGCGCCGATCTGAGCATGCTCAGCAAAGCTGAAACCGAGCGCATCTGGCTGCCGTTCACGGTGTGGATGACCACGGCCCCCGCTCTGCTTCCGCAGTCATCACAGCGTTGGTGGCTAGCCGCCAACGTCGTCGGCGCGCTCGCCATCAACCATTTCATCCTGACGAACTGGTAGCCGACGCATGCGCGTCCGGGCGCCGGCTAACGATTCCCTTACTGGGCGATGTCGAGGACGACGCGGAAGCGGGCCTGTCCGGACATCATCCGTTCGTAGGCTTTGGGCGCCTCGGTAAACGGCATGACCTCGTTCATCGAGCGAATGCCGCGGCGCTGCGCCAGCTGCAGGTTGTCCTCGTTTTCGATGGAGCTGCCGGTTAGGGACCCGACGAGCGAGCGTGTCCCGAAGATGATGTCGGCGGTGCCCACCTCGATGGGTTCTGCGGCGGCGCCCACCACCATCAGCTTTCCCCGCGGGGCCAGACCCGCGATCAGCGGCGACATCGATGCCCCGTTGGAGGCGGTCGCGATGATGGCCGCCGCCCCACCGAGTTCCTGCAGGGCGGCCGCGGGATCGGTGGCGACGCTGTCGATGTAGTGGTCGGCGCCGAGTTGCAGTGCCAGCGCGGCCTTTTCGCCGCCCCGGGCGATGGCCGCAGCCCGGTAGCCGAGCTTGGCGGCGTATTGGATGCCGAGATGCCCGAGCCCACCAATTCCCTGGATGGCCACCAACGACCCGGGCAGTGCGCCGGCGGTGCCCTGCAACAACGCGCTGTACACCGTCAGGCCCGCGCACAGCAACGGCGCCAGATCGGCCGGATCCATCTCGTCGGGCAGCCGCACCAGTCCGGACGCGCGTGCGTAGGCAACCTCCGCGTAGCCGCCATCGACGGTGGTGCCCGTCTGCGGTTGGTCGGTGCAGTTCACGAAGTCGCCGCGACGGCACTGTTCGCACTGCCCGCAGTGACCGTTGAGGTAGCCGACTCCGACCCGATCGCCCTCGTGCCAGGCGGTTACCCCCGGCCCAACGGCCTCGACCACGCCGGCGACCTCATGGCCCGGCACGATTGGTTTCGACGGATCGGCCCGCATACCCTCCACCGCGAGGAAATCGGAGTGGCAGACGCCGCAGGCCTGCACCCGCAACCGCACCTCGCCGGGCAGCGGATCCCGCCTTTGCCGCTCGACCAGCTTGAACTGGCGTTGGCCGGTTACCTCGAACGCGCGATAAGTGCTAGACACTGGGACTCCTGTCGGTCGTGCGGGCTGCTCGCATCAAGTCCCAACACCGGGGGCCCCGATGCTCATCCCCGATCGGCCGCCGGATCATTGGGGTGCGGGCTCAGCGGCGTCACCTCGTCGGTACGCCAGACGCGCAGCGGCATCGAGGCCAGCACCTCCTCAAGTTGCCGGTCGTCGGCAGCGGCGAACAGGCCGAGGGTGCGCCATTCGCCCGGTTGCAGCGGCGGGCGCCACAATCGCAGCAGATGTCCCTGCGCCGCGAGGTCGCGGGAATGCGCGGCCTCGCGGGCCCGCACCTCGTCGACGGCTTCCGTCGGTGTTCCATCCGGGACATGTGTGGTCATAGTGACCAGGAATTCCACGGAGCCTCCTTGAAATACCCTGTACTCGCGGCGAATTCACGACTCACGTCACGGTAGTCTGCTCACAGTCTGATCACCAGGGCGTCGCACCAATCAAGGAGGCCTGCCTTGACCACGGAGCATTCGAAGAGCACGCCGACGCGAAAAGTCGCGATCATCACCGGCGCGTCGCAGGGCTTCGGGGCCGCCCTTGTCGATGCCTACCGTGGGCTCGAGTACGCGGTGGTGGCGAACTCGCGATCGATTACTCCGAGTGCTGACCCGGGCGTCGCGACCGTCGCCGGCGATATTGCCGAGCCCGCCACCGCCGACCGCATCCTGGCAACCGCGGTGGAGCGGTTCGGACGGGTCGACACCCTGATCAACAACGCCGGTGTCTTCGTCTCCAAGCCGTTCACCGACTACACGCTGGCGGACTACGAGTTTGTCACCGCGGTAAACCTGACCGGGTTCTTTCACATCACCCAGCGCGTGATCGCGCGGATGTTGGCGCAGGGCGAGGGCGGGCACGTGGTCAACGTGACCACCACACTCGTCGAACAGGCCAGCTCGAAGGTGCCGGCCGGGTTGGCCGCCCTAACCAAAGGCGGCCTCGCGGCGGTAACGCGTTCGCTGGCGATCGAATACGCACACAGCGGCATCCGCGTCAACGCCATCTCCCCGGGCAATGTCGCCACCCCATTGCACGCCGACGACGACACGGAGGCTCTCGCAGCGATGCACCCGCTGGGGCGGATGGGGTCCGTCGCCGACATTGTCGACGGGGTTCGCTACCTAGAAGCCGCGACGTTTGTCACCGGGGAAATTCTGCACATCGACGGCGGTCAATCCGCCGGCCACTGATAAAGCAGACAGCAGACCGTTAAATTCCCCGGCCGTCAATTATTGCAGGGATAACAAGCCCAACCACGATCGCCGTTTCGCCAAAACCACCCGGGTCCGCAGCCGTGTACGCCGGTGGTGCCCTCGCAATCCAACGGATGCACCAGCACAGGTGTCCCAGGTTTCGCGGGAATGATTGGGGTGTAGGGAGTTTCGGCGGCTTGCGCAGGAGAAGTGATCGTCAACGAGCCCATCGTAAGCACCGCGGCGACAACGCTAGAAATTCTTTTTCCCATTTTGGCGTCCCAAATTCGAGCGGATATGGACACAACGACGCTACGCCGGTGTCGTCAGTGATGTCTATCGCGAGATCTCCGAAAAGCAAAGAAATGTAATTGATTACCCGCCGTATGCGATCCGGTCGTATTCGCCCGCTTGCACGGCGTTTGTGACCGCGCCTACGCGAGCCGCGCGCGGTGGTGAGCTTTTCATGAGGAGAGCGGCGATGCCGAGACAGCAACCACGCACACCCCGCACCGGCGTGTCGTGACGTGGTTGCGGTGTCGCGAGGCGCAATTCACCACGTCCCTGGACTTGACCCTGAGGTGTTAGTTCACCGTCGCACGGTGAACCGCGCGTGAGCAGCGCCTGTCGAAAACGAGTAGTCGGATACTCATGGCAAATCCCGCGGAAGGCTTTAAAGTTTGCTGGAATCGCTGCACCGGGTAGCGCGACTTCGTGGGAGCCTTATATGTCGTTTGTGATTGCCGCGCCGGAATTTGTGTCGGCGGCCGCGTCGGAGGTGGCGGGCATCGGTTCGTCGCTGTCCGCGGCCCATGCGGCGGCCGCGATTCCGACGACGGCGGTGGTCGCTGCTGCCGGTGATGAGGTGTCGGCGGCGATTGCGTCGCTGTTTTCCAGTCACGCTCAGCAATACCAAGCGATTAGCGCACAAGCTTCGGCGTTCCAGGTCGAGTTTGCCCAGGCGCTGACTGGCGCGGGCGGGGCGTACGCGGCCACTGAGGCCACTAGCGCCTCGCCGTTGGGGGGTTTGCAGCAGGGTCTGCAGGCGCTTGCGGCGCATCCGTTGTCGCCGTGGCTGGATCTGACGGGGCGCCCATTGTTCGGCAATGGTGCTAATGGCGCGGCGGGTACGGGGCAGGCCGGCGGTAACGGGGGCTGGCTGTTCGGTGATGGCGGCAATGGCGGGTCCGGTGCCCCCGGGCAAGCCGGCGGCACCGGCGGGTCGGCATTTTTGTTCGGCAACGGCGGCCACGGTGGAACTGGCGGGCAAGGGACAACCGGAACAACGGGATCTGCAGCCACGAGCACCGCCGGCGGCCTTGGCGGCATCGGGGCCCTCGGCGGCACCGGCGGCAACGGCGGCCTGTTGTTCGGCAACGGCGGTACCGGCGGTACGGGCGGAACAGGCGGCACCGGAGGCTTGGGGGGCACCGCCAGCCAGGGCGCCGGAAACGGCACGAATGGCGGCAACGGCGGGATCGGCGGGCTGGGCGGGGCCGGCGGGCACGGCGCGGGGATATTCGGCAGCCATGCCGGCAGCGTCGGGACCCCTGGTAATGGCGGTGAGGGCGGTCACGGCGGGGACGGCGGCGGTGCGGGCACCACCGTCGGTGTTGGCGACGCAGCCAAGGTGAGTGCCGGTGGCGGTGGAGGCGGCGGCCACGGCGGTGCCGCAGGAGGCGCTGGCGGCACCGCTGGTACAGGGGGCATGGGCGGTACCGGCGGCACCGCCTTCGTCGACGTCGTCAACGGGAACGATGGCGAAAACGAGATTGCCAGCTTTGTCGCCGGCGGCGGCACCGGCGGCGGCGGCGGCACCGGCGGCACCGCTGGCGGCGCAGGAGGCGCCGGCGGCGGAGGAGGCGCCGTCTCCTTCGGTGCCAACTCGGGCAGCGCCGCCGGCGGCACCGGCGGCACGGGCACTGCGAACGGCACCTACGCTGGCGGCACGGCTCAGTCGGCAGGCTTCGCAAACCATGGTGTCGCTGCCAGCGCCGCCAGCAGCGACTTTGGCATTGCTGGTGGCGGTGGCGGTGGCGGCGGAGCCGGAAGCGCCGGCGGCAGCGGCGGAAACGGCGGCAAGGCCGTGTATTCGAGCGGTGGCTCAATCTCGACCGCTTCCGGCAGCATCGGCGGCGGCCCGGCGACGAACGGCAACCCCGGCAACCTGTCCGCCTTCGGCAACTCCTTCGTCGGCTTCGGTGACGGTGGTTCCGCCGGTGTCGGTGGCGGTGGCGGTGGCGGTGGAGGCATTGCCAGCGGTTCCACCGTCATCGTCGATGCTGGCAATGGAGGCGACGGCGGCTAGTACCGGGCACCGGCAGCGACGGCCCATCTGCCATAACCACTGTGCACCTGCAGGCGGTCCCCGAATACACCCGTGGGCTATGCCATATTGTTTGCTGGTGGCATGTTGTGCAGATGTTGTGCGCCAGAGACGAATGGCGCCCTGACCTGGCTCCCCCGGGTGGACTCGAACCACCAACCCTTCGGTTAACAGCCGAATGCTCTGCCAATTGAGCTACAGGGGACTACCGGTCCGCGCGGACCCCAGCGCAGATCGCAGACGACTTTAGCGTACCGCCACACCGGTACCCAACTAGAGCCGCCGTCGGGCGCGCGGGCACTCAGGCTGGTGAGGCAGGATAGAAGGAGCGTCGTCGGAAGGAACGCTTTGATCGGGTATGTCGCGGTGCTTGGGGTGGGTTACGTGCTGGGTTCGAAGGCCGGGCGTCGCCGGTACGAGCAGATCGCCGGCACCTATCGCGCGCTGACCAGCAGTCCCGCTGCCAAATCGCTGATCGAAGGCGGCCGCCGCAAGATCGCGGGTCGGATTTCACCCGATGCGGGGTTCGTGACGGTGGCAGAGGTGGACAGTCAGACGACGGTTGTCGGGCGCCACGTGGATCGAAGGGCCTGACGCGCGATCGGCAGGCCTACGCGGTCAGATCGTCGCCGCTGGCCTGCTCCAGGAGACTGCGCCGATAGGACTCCATGGCGACCAAGTCGCCGAACAGCGCGTGATACTCATCGGCATGCTCGACGGGCGACATGCGCTGCAACTTGGACTTCAGCTCCGCGATCTGGCGGCCCATCCAGACCTCCTGCAGACGAGCCAGCACCCCGGCGATGTAGCGGGGCAGGGTCTCCTCGTCGGCCTGGATGGACTCGACGCCGAGCTCGCTGATCAGGCTGGCCGTCAGGGCCGACGTGGTCCGCTGACGCACCGCGTCGATCCATTCCCCGCCGGTGAGACCGGCCGATGTGCCGCCCGCCGCCTCGATGGCCGCCCGGACGGCCGCGTACCCGGGGTGGGTGAAGCTCTCGACGGTCAGCGTGTCGAAGACCGGGCCGGCGAAGGCGGGGTATTGCAACGCCGACTTGAGCGCCGCACGCTGCGGCCACAGCGTTGGGTCGCGCGGGTCCGGACGGTTGGCGGCGGGCTCGGCCGGGGCCGGGGCGGCAGAAAGCTGTCCGCTCCCGCGGAGGGCACCGTTGACCGGGGCGCCGCGGGCCGGAGCCTTGGGCGTCTTGGCCGCACCGCGCGCCCGGTCGATGACCTGCGCGACATCGTCCCAACCGACCCAGCCGGCCAGCTGGCGGGCGTATTCGTCACGCAGCGTGGGGTCTTTGATCTCGCCCACCATGGGAATGCAGCGGCGCAGCGCCGCCACCCTGCCCTCGGCGTTTTCCAGGTCCATCTCGGCCAGCGCGGTGCGAATCGCGAACTCGAACAACGGGGTTCGCCTTGCCACCAAGTCGCGCAGCGCCCCATCGCCGGACTTCAGCCGCAGGTCGCAGGGGTCCATGCCGTCGGGTGCAACCGCGACAAAGGACTGCCCGGCCAAGTTCTGCTCGCCGCCGAAGGCCTTGAGCGCGGCGGCGCGCCCCGCCGCGTCACCGTCGAATACGTAGATCAGTTCACCGCGAAAGAAGCTGTCGTCCATCATCAGTCGGCGCAGCATGGACAGGTGCTCGTCGCCAAACGCGGTGCCGCACGACGCCACCGCGGTGGCCACCCCGGCCATATGCATTGCCATCACGTCGGTGTAGCCCTCGACCACAACCGCCTGATGCCCCTTGGCGATGTCGCGTTTGGCCAGGTCGATACCGAACATCACCGTCGACTTCTTGTACAGCAGCGTCTCCGGCGTATTGATGTACTTGGCTTCCATCGGGTCGTCATCGAACAGCCGTCGGGCCCCGAATCCAATCACTTCGCCGGACGCCGTGCGAATCGGCCACAACAGGCGCCGGTGGAAGCGGTCCATCGGGCCGCGGCGCCCCTCCTTGGACAGGCCTGCGGCTTCCAATTCCTTGAACTCGAAACCCTTGCGTTGCAGATGCTTTGTCAGCGAATCCCAGCCCGACGGCGCGAATCCGCAACCGAAACGACGCGCCGCCTCGCCATCGAAGTTCCGTTCCGTCAGATACTGCCGCGCCGGTGCGGCCTCGTCGGAGTCGAGTGCCGTCGCGTAAAACTCCGCGGCGGCCGCGTTGGCCGCGACGAGCCTGCTGCGACTGCCACGATCGCGCTGCACGGTGCTGGCCGCCCCCGTGTAGCTGATCGTGTGGCCGACCCGATCGGCGAGCAGTTCAACCGCCTCGACGAAGCTGGCGTGCTCGATCTTCTGGATGAAGGCGTAAACGTCGCCACCTTCACCGCAGCCGAAGCAATGGAAATGCCCGTGGTTGGGGCGGACGTGAAACGACGGTGACTTCTCGTCGTGGAATGGACACAGGCCCTTGAGTGAATCCGCGCCGGCACGTCGCAGTTGCACGTAGTCGCCGACGACGTCCTCGATGCGGACGCGCTCCCGGATGGCGGCGATATCGCGGTCGGAGATCCGGGCAGCCATCGGGTCAGTCTAAGACGGCGCGCTGACGAGCGGTGAAGGCCAGTTCAGCTGGCGGGGCCAATGACACCGCACGCGATTCGCTCCATCGCCATGCCCGGCATGTCGGCGTGTTCGACGTCGTGCAGCATCAACGCGGTCTTCTCGCCTGCCAGCAGCTGGTCCCTGGTGAAAGCGTCTGTGGTGGTGACCAGGTAAGCGGAGCCGTCCTGGCGCACCTCGAGCGACGTCAGATCACCGCTTTCTGGCATTCCGGTATGCCCGGGCGCCTGATAGTGACCGCCGGCGGACAAGAAGTTGCCGGGCGCACCACCGGTCGGAGCGACCGAGTTGGGCTCGCACTTGCCGATCGCGTGGACGTGCAGGCCGTGGAAGCCGGGCGCCAGCAGCCCAGCGGCCACCGTCTTGACGGTGACGGTGACATATCCGTTGCCGAAATCGAAGGTGGCCGTGGCCACCGGCCGCCCGTCGGCCGCTTTCAATTGCGCGGCAAGCGATTCGCCGCTGGCCGCCGCGCTGGTCGGGGCTGCCGACGACGACGGTGAACCACTCGCGACCGGCGGGGTAGTGCCCGGCTGACTGCTCGGATTTTGGTTTGCATCGCAGGCACTAACGGCCATAACGGGAAGCGACACCACGAGGGTGGCGGCGATCAACTTGATCATGTCCGGAGCCTAACTCTCGACTTGCGGCGCAGGCTAGGGGCTGGCCTGACCCGTGTCGATGCGTTCCAGCCGGCCTTCGGTGTAGGAGGCGATCTGGTCGACAATCACCCGCAACCGGGCGCAGTCGTCGGCGGCGGTGGCAAACGCGGCGGCGAACACCGGGTCGAGCGTTCGCGGCGCCCCGGCGTACAACCACTGCGCCACCCGGTGGATACGTTCGCGCTGCCGGGCCTGGGTTTCCAGATGCTGCGGGTCAGACATGATGAATTGCAACGCCAGGATTTTCAGCAGCATGACCTCGGCACGCACCAGGTCGGGCACCTGCAGGTCGGCCTGGTAGCGCGCCAGCGGCCCGGGACCGGCCGCAGCGCGGGTGGTCGCGATGGCGGCCGAGGCGAACCGTCCCACCAATTCACTGGTCAGGCGTTTGAGCGCGACCGACGCGGCCAGCGTCGCATCGTATTTGCCGACGGTGGCCACCACCGGCAGCCCCGACAACCGTCTGGCAGCCGCCATGAACTCGTCGGCGCTCACCCGGCTGAATTCGCTCTCCCCCAGCGCGGCCAGCGCCGCCGCCTCATCGTCGTCGGCCAGCACGCGCAAGTCGATGCGTTGAGAAACGACACCGTCCTCGACGTCGTGCACCGAATATGCGACGTCGTCGGCCCAGTCCATCACCTGCGCTTCCAGGCACGTCCGATCTGCGGGCGCTCCTGCGCGGACCCAGGCCGCGGGTTCGCGGTCCTCTTCGTAAAACCCGAACTTTCGTCTGCCCTCCCCCGGCCGGCTGCCCCGGGGCCACGGATATTTCGTGACCGCGTCCAGCGATGCCCGAGTCAGGTTGAGCCCGGCGCTATCACCCTGTGCATCAAGCACTTTGGGCTCAAGGCCGGTCAGGATCCGGAAATTCTGCGCGTTGCCCTCGAAGCCGCCGCAGTTGGCCGCCAGCTCGTTGAGGGCGCGCTCGCCGTTATGGCCGTAGGGCGGATGGCCGATGTCGTGCGCCAGGCCGGCCAGCTCGACCAGGTCGAGGTCACAGCCCAGCCCGACCGCCATCCCCCGCCCAATCTGGGCCACCTCCAGCGAGTGCGTCAGCCGGGTGCGCGGTGTGTCACCTTCACGGGGGCCGACGACCTGCGTCTTGTCGGCCAGCCGGCGCAACGCGGCACTGTGCAGCACGCGCGCGCGGTCCCTGGCGAAGTCGGTGCGATGCTCGCCCTCGGTCCCAGGCAGACCCGCAGTCTTCGGCGCTTCGGATACCCGGCGTTCCCGGTCGAAGTCGTCGTAGGGGTCCTGCTGATTCGTAAGCACCGACGCACAGTCTGCCAGGGACGCCCTAGATGGGTCCGAATCCGCGCGGTTGGGCCGGTCCGAGCTGGGTACACCACCGTTATCTGGGTGGGGTCCAGAGTTACCAGAGGCGTGGATTGCCCGTGGGCCAGCTAGGCCAAATCCGCCGAACACGAATCCCTCATGAGCAAAGGTGGGACCAGACGTGGATACAAATCGCTGGATACGACGGCTGGCGGCAGGAGCGGCCGCGGCCGCCGTACTGCCTGGACTGATGGGTGCGGTCGGAAGCGGGCCGGTGGCGCGCGCGGCCGCGCCCGAATTTCTGCAAGTGCCGTCGCCGGGAATGGGCCACAACATCACGGTGGAATTCCAGGGCGGCGGGCCGTCCGCCGTGTATCTGCTGGACGGCCTACGCGCCCAAGACGACCGCAACGGGTGGGACATCAATACGCCCGCATTCGACGAGTTCCAGGGTTCGGGCATCTCGGTGGTCATGCCGGTCGGCGGCCGCTCCAGTTTCTACGCTGACTGGTACGGGTCAGCCAATGGCCAAACCTATAAATGGGAAACCTTCTTGACCAGTGAACTGCCGGGCTACCTGGCGGGCAAGGGCGTCCGCTCAAACCACAACGCCGTGGTAGGTATCTCGATGTCGGGGGCGTCGGCGCTGATCCTGGCGGCCTACCATCCGCAACAGTTCGCCTACGCCGGATCGCTGTCCGCTTACCTGACCCCCTCCAGCGGCGATGGACCCTCATTGATCGGGTTGGCGATGGGCAACGAGGGTGGCTTCAACCCCGTAGACATGTGGGGACCGGCGGGCGGCCCAGGGTGGCAGCGCAACGATCCCACCGTTCAGGCCGGCAGAATTGCCGGTAGCGGCACCCGCCTGTGGGTCTACAGCGGCAACGGCACGCCGTCCGAGTTGGGCCAGGGCAGCCTGCCGGGCTCGGTCATTGAGCAGACCGTCCTGCAAAGCAACGTCGCCTTCAAGAATGCCTATACGGGCGCCGGCGGACACAACGCAACCTTCAATATCGACAGCAGCGGCGTGCACAGCTGGGATTACTGGAACGCGCAGCTGGTGGCGATGAAACCCGACATGCAGCGCACGCTGGGCGCAGGCGGCGGTCCCCGGGGCTGACGCTTGGAAGCGCGCATCGTCGCCGAGCTAGATTGGCACCTATGCGCACCGTTCGCCTCCTCAGCGTGATCCTGACGATCCTCACTGTGGGCCTGGCCGGGGGGCTGCCGCTGGCGCCGCCCGCTGGCGCGCAGCCACCAGCGCAGCTCTCGGACTACGTCACCGATGACGCCCACGCGTTGTTAGGTTCCGGCCGCGCCGCGGTGAATTCGGCCATCGACAGGCTCTACACCGATCGCCACATCCGGCTGTGGGTGGTCTACGTCGACGACTTCTCCGGGATGGAGGCCGCGAGCTGGGCGCAGCGGACCAGGAATATCAGCGACTTCGGTACCTACGACGCACTGCTGGCCGTGGGCACCACCGGTCGGGCCTACGCCTTCCTGGTGCCGTCGGCGATAAAGAGCGTGACCCCAAGCCAGGTAGACAACGTGCGGCGCAACCAGATCGAACCTGCGCTTCGCAAAAATGACTGGAGCGGTGCGGCCGTAGCCGCAGCCGACGGACTGAATACAACGCCCGGTTCACCGGATCGGGTGCTGTTGCTGGTGGCACTCGGCGCGATCGTCGTCGCCCTGGTGATCCTGCTGATCTTCACGCGCCGACGCGCCCGCCGACGCCGCGCCGCCGCCCTGGCCGCGGCACGACGGGTGGATCCCACCGATGCCAACGCCTTGGCCCAGGTGCCACTGCAGGCCCTCGACGACCTGTCCCGGTCGATGGTGGTGGAGGTCGACAACGCGGTGCGCACCAGCTCCAACGAGCTCACGCTGGCGGTCGAGGAGTTCGGCGCAAGCCGGACGGAGCCATTCAGCAACGCGGTGAACAACGCCAAAGTGGCCCTTTCCCAGGCCTTCACCGCGCGTCAGCAGCTCGACGACGACACCGCCCTGCCGGCAGAGCAGCGCCGCCAATTGCTCACCCAAGTGATCGTGACGGCGGCGAGCGCCGACCGCGAACTGGATGCCCAGACCGAGGCGTTCGAGCAGCTACGGAATTTGGTGATCAACGCGCCCTCCCTGCTGGACGGGCTGACCCAGCAATACGTCGAACTCACCACCCGCGTCGCCCCTACAGAACAACGTCTGGCAGAGCTGCACAACGAATTCGACGACGCCGCGCTGACATCGGTCTCCGGCAACGTCGCAACGGCCAAGGAGCGGCTGTCCTTCGCCGACCGCAACATCGGCTCCGCCCGTGACGTCGCCAGCAAGTCGGCGACCGCCGGACAGCAGACCGGATTGGTCGACTCGTTCCGTGCCGCCGAGTCGGCCCTCGGGCAAGCGCGCGTGCTGCTCGATGCGGTGGACAGCGCGGCAGGCGACATCCGCCACGCCATCGCGGAGCTGCCGTCGGTCATGGCCGAGGTCCAAGCGGGGATCGAACACGCCAACCAGCAACTGCAAAAGCCACAGCAGACGAAGTCTTCGCAGTCGTCGCACACCGCGGAACTGGTCGCAGCGCGCGATGCGGCCACCAGAGCCCTCGATGCCGCCCGCGGCGCCGGCGGCGTCGACCCGCTGAGCGCATTCGTCGGATTGACCCGAACCGACACCGTCCTGGACCGCCTGCTGGCCGCCGTGGCAGCGGAAGAAGCGAACGCGGATCGGCTCAACCGCGCATTCGAACAGGCCCTGTTCACCGCAGACTCCCGGGTGCACGGCGTCTCCGAGTACATCGACACCCGTCGCGGCAGCATCGGGGCCGACGCCCGGACCAAGCTCGAGGAAGCCAGCAGACAACTGCGAGCCGCGCGGGACACGAAGTCGACCAACCTCGCCCAGGCGATCGCCCACGCCAACGCGGCATCAACACTGGCCGCGCAGTCGCAGACGCTCGCCAACGCCGACGTACAGACGGCTCAGCGCGTCTACGCCCGCAGCCAGCGACGCAGTGATTCCGGCGCGCTGATGGGCGGGATCATCATCGGCGATCTGCTCAGCGGAGGCCTGGGAGGCGGCATGGGAGGCTGGAGTCCGACGTCGTTCGGCGGTTCATCGGGCGGGTCCGACGGCGGCTTCATGGGTGGCGGCGGGAGATTCTGAGCCGCGTCGTATGACGTGTCGAACGTGGAGTTTTCGGGGCGAAATTGCGGGATTGGCCACGACAAGTCGACGCTCGGCGGTGGAGAAACAACGAAGCCGCACACCTTTCGGTGTGCGGCCCCGTCGTTGTGGAGCGTTGTGCGATCAGGCCCAGCTGGACCCGACGGCGCTGTCGGTGCTCGCCATGTTGCTACCGGCGGACTGCACCTTCTGGCCGTGCGAGTTGGCCTGCTCGTAGATCACCTGGAAGTTGCGACCCAGCTGAGTGATGAACTCCTGGCAAGCGACCGAACCGGCGCCGCCCCAGAAGTCACCAGCAGCCAGCACGTCGCGAACGATGGCCTGGTGCTCCTGCTCGAGCGATGCGGCCTGAGCGCGAATCGTGGCACCGTGGGTGTCCACGTCGCCGAACGAGTAATTGATAGTCATTGTCATGCCCTCCTAAATTTGTAAGTTTGTTGGTTTCGGGAATTAGCTGCTGAGGATCTGCTGCGAAGCCTGCTCTTGCTGCTCGTAGTTGCCAGCGTCGCGCAGCATGCCGTCGCGCACACCGTGGAGCATGTTCACGATGTTGCGGAACGCCTGGTTCATCTGACCCATGGTGTCGTAAGACGTCGCCTGGGCGGTGCCACTCCAACCAGCACCCGAAATGTTCTGCGACGACGCCCACATGCGACGAGCCTCGTCCTCGACCGTCTGAGCGTGAGTCTCAAACCGGCCAGCCATCGCACGCATCGCGTGCGGGTCAGTCATAAAACGCGTAGCCATTTTGCCTGTCTCCTTCAACTGGATTTATTTACTTTGGACCTGTCATGCAGTTTGTCTTGGTTGTCCCGGCGACGTCTCTCAACCGGCCGCTGGGGAGTGCGGAACGACGCTGCTGCTCCGCGGAAGTTCAAAACGAGGTTCGGCTTCGGCCTGCCACTCGGCCCATTCCGACCACTCGTTCCATTCGTCCATGCCTTCGGCAGGGTCTTCAGGATTTGGATTGGACTCGACGACCGCCTTGGCTTCGGCATCGGCGCCCTCTTCAGGCTCCGGCGCCCAGTGGTCATAATCGTCCGGCGGAACGGCAACGCCCCAGCTGAGCGGGACGGTCAAGCCACCGAGCACGCCCGACTTAGCCCGAGCCGCCACCACCGAGTCATCCGGCAAAGGCGAACCGAGAGGCAATAACACGCTGCCCCCTTCCGCAGCCGATCCTGTACACCTCGGCAGCAACGACCTCGTCGCTGCCGAGTACTTCGCATCGTAAGCCAATTCTGGGGACAATATCCCGAATTTTCCGAATTCGCGCCCCGTAGACTCAATGAGTTCAGAAACGGTCCACTCGGTGGAACACTGCGTCGCCAAGCTATATCGGCACATCTCAGCTCCGGTGCAGTTGAGAGCCCTTAATCTAGGCCGAGGACGGCACGCGGCCACCCGGGGCACCTGCAGCAGAGTTACGGAGCGAATTTCCTGACTTCCTCAACGCAGCCCGGCATCGGGCCGGTAGCGTCGAAGGCCATGTGGTGGACAGTGCTGATGTTGGCACTCGTGGCGACAATGGACCCGGTCCGGCTCGGCACCAGCGCGCTGTTGTACTCGCGCCCTCGACCCGTCCGCCATCTGGTCGCGTTCTGGCTCGGCGCCGTGTCGGTCTGCATTGTTCTTGCACTGGGGGTCCTGATCGGGTTGCGCGGGGTCGCATCCGGTGCCATACACCGGGTGCAACACGCCACTACGAGTTCAACCGTCGGGCACATTCAGATCGTGATGGGTGCGCTCGCGCTGCTCGTCGCCGCGTTGGCCGTTGGTCTCTCGCCCGGTCAGCGGGCCCGGCTGGCAATGCCCGTCGCATCCCCCTCGCGATTATCGACGCGCGCACAGGCTGCTCTGCACACCAGACCAATCTGGGTCCCGTTCGTCCTGGGAGTCGGGCTGTTCATGGACTTCAGGTACTTGTTCGCGCTCAGTGCCATTGTGGCTTCGGGGGCCACCGCCGGCACCGAGGTGACTGCGACCGCGGCGTTCGCCGTGGTGTCGCTGGCCTTCATCGAAATACCGCTGGCCAGTCAGCTAGTCGCGCCGGAAAGGACGGGCGAGATCATGTCGCAGGCGCACGGCTGGGTGAAATCGCGCCGACACCAGGTTTTCGCCGGCATCATTGCCCTGCTGGGCGTTTTCCTGATGACCACCGGCTTGGGCAATGTTTAGTTCGAGGCCTAGTTCCAGACGGTTCTAGACGCCTATCCGACGCCCACCCGTGGCACCACGCTGGGCCGGTTCTGCTGCACATGCGGACTGGCACCGCCGCGGCCCATCGGCATACCGCCGCCGGCGCCCGCACCGCCACCCATCGGCATCGGCATCATCGGCATGCCACCGCCACCGGCGGGAGCTCCTGCCCCGGCCCGCGGCAATGGGCATACCCGCGCCCATTCCCGCCATCGCCGACGACCCCATCCGTGACGGCATCGAGCCCTGCCAGGTCTGCGGCACCGACATCGCCCCCACCAAGCGCGCATTACCCAAACCTGCTGACACCCCGGCACCCAGGCCGCCCATGCCACCCATGCCCTTCATCGCGCCAGCCGCCGGATCGAGCAGCTTCGGCGCATCCACCAACCCGGCTCCCGCCGCACCGGCAGCCATACCCGCTGCGTTGGAGCTCTGCGTGGCCGCCTGCACGGCCATCATGATCGGCGACATCGCCATGCTGGCGGGATACATCGCGATCTGAGCAAACGACTCCACCGACGACAACGGAATCGAATAGCCAACCCGGCCACCTCAGACCCCACGCCCGAGAACACCGACGCCCCCGACGTAATGCCACTCACCAGCGGGGCCGCCGCCGAGGTGACCAATCCCTCCAGCCCCGACAAGTCAACGTCGGCAAACTGAACGCCGGTAACGCCGACGCTACGGACGTCGCTCCCGCGTGATATCCCAACATCGCGCCCACATCCTGGGCCCACATCTCGACGTAGTCGAATTCGGTGGCGAAAATCGCCGGTGTGTTCAGACCCAGGTAGTTGGTCGTCGCCAGCGACTGATACGCCGCGCGGTTTTGGGTCACCAGCGGCAGTGGCACCGTGCCGGCCAATGCCGACTCAAATGCCGCCGCCGCCGCGCGAGCCTGACCGGCCGCCTCCGCAGCCTGCGCCGCGGCCCCGCTCAGCCACGTCACATACGGCGCGGCCGCCGCAGCCATCGACAGCGAGGCCGGGCCTGTCCAGGCACCGTTGGCCAGTCCGGAAAGCACCGACTGAAACGACGACGCCGACGCGGACAAGTCCGACGCCAACCCGTCCCAGGCCGACGCCGCGGTGAACAGCGATCCCGAACCGGCGCCCGAGAAGATCCGCGCCGAGTTGATCTCTGGCGGCAACCAGGAAAAATTAAGAACCATCACACCCTCGCAGATCCGGCCGCGTCAACGGCTCCGCCAACCACGACCACGACAATAAGGCAATTTAACATCGAAAATCGGCACTTTCACGAAACCGTCAAGCATCTGACATCCCGTTTTTGCAGCCTAGTCCTGCGGGAAGATTGTTGACTGTCATCTCCCGTCTATCCGACGCCGACTCGCGGCACCACGCTGGGCCGGTTCTGCGTCATGTTCGGACTGGCACCGCCGCGGCCGAGTGGCATCCCGCCACCGGCACCGGCGCCGCCACCCATCGGCATCGGCATCATCGGCATGCCACCACCACCGGCGGGCGCCCCGGCCATCGCAGCGGCGCTCTCGGCACTTAGCCCCGACATCGCCGAGGAAGCCATCCGCCCCGGCGCCGACCCTTCCCAGGTCGGGGGCACCGACATGGCCCCCACCAGACGCGCGTGACCCAAGCCGCCCGACGCGGCAGAGCCCAGGCCACCCGCGCCGCCCAGCCCGGCCAGCGCGGGAACCGGTCGGGACGAACTTCGGCGCATCCACCAAACCGGCCGTCGCCGCACTAGCAGCCATCCCGGCGGCATTGGTGCTCTGCGTTGCCGCTTGTACGGCCATCATGATCGGCGACATCGCCATGCTGGCGGGATACATCGCGATCTGAGCAAACGACTCCACCGACGACACCGGGATTTGGGACGCCAACGCGGACACCCCCGTTACCGCTGTCCCCGTTCCGCTGACCAACGGGGCCGCCGCCGACGACACCGCCGAGCGACACTTCGGATACCGCCGAGGACATCAAGCCCGGCAACCCAGTCAGGCTCAACTGCGGCAGCTGAAGGACGGCAGGATCGACGCTGCCGACGTCACCCCGACGTGATAACCCAACATCGCGGCCACGTCCTGAGCCCACATCTCGAAATACTCGATTTCATTCATCGCGATCGCCGGCGTGTTCTGACCCAAGATGTTGGTGGCGACCAGCGTCGCCAGCGTCACCCGGTTCGCGGTCACCGCCGCCGGAAGCACCGTCGCGGTCCTGGCCGACTCGTACGCTGTCGCCGACGCTCGAGCCTGGCTGGCCGCCGCCTCAGCCTGCCCCGCGGCCGCGGTCAGACTACGTGACATAAGGTGCCGCGGCCGCCGCCATCGATACAGACGCCGGACCGGTCCACACCGCACTGGCCAAACTCGCCACCACCGACTGAAAGGACGACGCCGACGTCGCCAGATCCGACGCCAACCAATCCCAGGCCGACGCCGCCGTCAACAGCGGGCCTGAACCGGCGCCGCCGAAGATCAACGCCGAGTTGACCTCCGGCGGAAAGAGCGTAAAAGCAGGAATCACGGCAACCCCAACATCCCAGCCGCACCAGCGGCTTCGACAACCCCACAGCCCTGACAGCGGCACTAGACGCGTCTCGACTACTACTGCCAAATGGTAGGCGAAATCCAGCCAAAAATCCGCTGTTCCCGCAAACCGGTTGCCTGGCGGTCACTTGACACGGTTAACCAGACAACTGTCCAGAGTGCCGCCCTGACTTAAGCCTGCGCTGTGCATCCCGCAAACAATCGCTTTGCGCGCACCCGCGTGACCCAGATGCGGGGGCACTGTGGCGGCTACCTGCTGGTATTCAGGTGCCCGAGTTATTTGGCCCGCTGGTCTCGAAGGCGGGATTGCCGTTGTCGGACGGTATTACCGGGACCGATATTGGAGTCGCCGGTATTTCCGTTACCTGAATTGAATTCGTCGACGGTGCCGATACCGCTAAACGCCTTTGAGTCGCACCGCCAGATAATCGCCGACCGCGTCCATCGCGACTCGCTCTTGAGTCATGGCGTCGCGCTCACGCACCGTGACGGCGCTGTCCTCGAGTGAGTCGAAATCGACCGTGATGCAGAACGGCGTACCGATCTCGTCCTGGCGCCGGTAGCGGCGACCGATGGCGCCGGCGTCGTCGAACTCGATGTTCCAGCTCTTGCGCAGTTCGGCAGCCAGGTCGCGGGCCTTCGGGCTCAGATCGGCGTGCCTCGACAATGGCAGCACCGCGGCCTTGACCGGAGCGAGCCGTGCGTCGAGTCGAAGCACCACGCGCTTGTCCACCCCGCCTTTGGCGTTCGGCGCTTCGTCTTCGGTGTAGGCGTCGATCAAGAACGCCATGAACGAGCGGGTCAGGCCGGCCGCGGGTTCGATGACATAGGGCGTGTACCGGGTGTCGGTGGCCTGGTCATAGAAGGACAGGTCGACACCGGAATGCTTTGCGTGCGTGGATAAGTCGAAGTCAGTGCGATTCGCCACACCTTCCAGCTCGCCCCACGGGTTTCCGGCGAAGCCGAACTTGTACTCGACGTCGACGGTGCGGTCGGAGTAGTGCGATAACTTTTCCTTGGGGTGTTCATACAAGCCGCAGGTTCTCCGGATCGATGCCCAGGTCGATGTACCACTGCCGACGAGTGTCGATCCAATACTGGTGCCATTCCTTGGCGGTCGACGGTTCGACGAAGAACTCCATCTCCATCTGCTCGAACTCCCGGGTGCGGAAGATGAAGTTGCCCGGGGTGATCTCGTTGCGGAAGCTCTTGCCGATCTGCCCAATTCCGAACGGCGGCTTTCTGCGGGCTGTCGTCAGCACATTGGCAAAGTTGACGAAGATGCCCTGCGCGGTCTCGGGGCGCAGATAGTGCATCCCCTCCTCCGTCTCAATGGGTCCCAGGTAGGTCTTGAGCATCATGTTGAACTCGCGGGGCTCGGTCCACTGGCCGGGATCGCCGGTCTCCGGGTCACGGATGTCGGCCAGCCCGTTCGGCGGTGGCTGCCCATGCTTGGCTTCATAAGCCTCGATGAGATGGTCGGCGCGGTAGCGCTTGTGGGTGATCAGCGATTCGACCAGCGGGTCATTGAAGACCTCGACGTGGCCGGACGCCACCCACACCTGCCGCGGCAGGATGATCGACGAATCGAGCCCCACCACGTCGTCACGACCGGTGACCACCGAACGCCACCATTGCCGTTTGATGTTCTCTTTGAGCTCGACTCCCAACGGACCGTAGTCCCACGCCGATTTCGTGCCGCCGTAGATCTCGCCGGCGGGGAAAACGAAACCGCGGCGTTTGGCCAGGTTGACTACGGTGTCGATGACGGAAGCCACGGGCTGGCGCACTCTCTTTCCGGGTCGGACTGCACGGCGGTGGTCCGCCGCACAAAACATCAGTCATGGTAGCCATCGGCGCTGGGATCTTTGACATGCGTCATCATGCATGTGACAGTGGAGGGCAGGGTGCTGCTGTGCGAGGTAGCGGGCCCACCGATACGCGCGCTTCTCGAGGTCTTCTCGAGGTCAGAGGTGATGACTCTTCCGATGGTGATGTCCTCCTCGGTGCCTTCCCCGGTGCCGACCGCCGACGGCGCAGCGTTGCCGGTGACCGCGGATCTCGGCTCCGAATTGGCCGGCCACGAGCACGGGTCCCTCGAATACCCCCTACCGCCGCCGCGCGAGATTCTCGATGCCGCCGGCGAACTGCTGCGCGCGCTGGCCGCACCGGTGCGGATCGCGATCGTGCTGCAATTGCGCGAATCGCAGCGTTGCGTCCATGAACTGGTCGATGCGCTCGGCGTGCCGCAGCCGCTGGTCAGCCAGCATCTGAAAATCCTCAAGGCGGCCGGCGTGGTCGCCGGGGAGCGATCCGGTCGCGAGGTGTTGTACCGGCTGGCGGATCATCACCTAGCGCACATCGTCGTCGACGCCGTCGCCCACGCGGCCGAGGACATCCCGTGACGCGCGACCGGGCGCCAGCGTCCGCTCCACCCGCCAGCGGGCCGCGATCTCGACCCTGCTGGAGACGCTCGACGAATTCCGCTCGGCCCAAGAGCTGCACGATGAGCTACGCCGCCGCGGGGACAACATCGGGCTCACCACCGTGTACCGGACGCTGCAGTCGATGGCTGCGGCGGGAATGGTCGATACGCTGCGCACCGACACCGGCGAGTCGGTCTACCGCAGGTGCTCAGAGCGACCACCACCACCATTTGGTATGCCGTAGCTGTGGTTCCACCGTCGAGGTGGGCGGCCATGACGTCGAGGAGTGGGCGGCAGAAGTTGCTGCGAGCATGGCTTCTCCGACGTCAGCCACACCATCGAGATCTTTGGCACCTGCTCGGATTGCCGACGCTGACCCCCTTTCTCGCCGCGAGAGTGCAACTGGCGACACGGTTTCCAAGTCGAGTGGCAGCGTCGGTAGTTGCATTCTCGCGGTGAGAAGTTAGATCAAGCTGTCGCGCATCCGCGCGCCGCTGTCCAGCACCAGCAAGATGAGCGTGCGCAGCGCCTCGTCGGTCAAGCCGGCGCCGGGAAAGTTGTAGCGCAGCATCACATCTCCAGTTTTGGAACCCTTGGCCATCGGCGACCTTCTCCACCAGCGTCACCGCGCCGAAGTTGGTGTCCCGCGCATGCGCGGCCACCTGGTCGCTGAGCTTCTTGGTCAACGGCAAATCCCACGCCACCATCTGGGTGAGTGATACCAGGTCAAGATCCTCGACGATGTTCACCACCTGCAACGACGCGAACGTACCGTCATGGTGCACCGTCAGCCCGCCGTCAGGCTCCTGCTCGACCCGAAGGACATCAGCGAGCACCGAGGCCAGCCGCTCTTGCAGGGACGGCATCAGGCGCTCCCGAATCGACGACTCCGGGCCGCGTATTCCTCGCAGGCCGCCCACAGTTCGCGGCGGTCGTAGTCGGGCCACAGCGTGTCCTGAAAGATGTACTCGGCGTAGGCCGCCTGCCACAACATGAAATTGCTGGACCGCTGCTCCCCCGAGGTTCGCAACAGGAGATCCACATCGGGGATGTCGGGCCGCTGCAGGTGATGGGCGACCGTCGATTCGGTGATCCGGTCCGGGTTGAGCCGGCCCGCCTCGAGCCAGACGAGCGATTTCTTTTGTGGCTTCTGCGATTTCGGTGCGTCCACCATAATTCACGCAGTAGTTGATCGTGATGACGTCGTTGTCCTTCGTCATGGCCTCCGCGATCGCCAATTCATTGATGACACTGCGCCACAGGCGGGGCCGTGAACCCACCCACCGGATGCGGACCCCCATCGCCTTGAGGTTCTCGCGACGCCGTCGCACCACGTCGCGGTTGAACCCCATCAGGAAGCGGACTTCCTCGGGGGAACGCTTCCAGTTTTCGGTGGAGAAGGCGTACAGGCTGAGCCACTTGATCCCGAGCTCGATTGCACCGCAAACGATATCGATGACCACCGCCTCGCCCATCTTGTGACCTTCGACCCGCGCCAGTCCACGTTGGGTGGCCCAGCGACCGTTGCCGTCCATCACGATGGCGACATGATTGGGCAGTCGGTCGACCGCAATCCTGGGTGCGGCCGCCTTCGACACGTGCTGCGGCGGCCGGCAAGGACTCCCGTCGGGCGACGGCGGCAGCTCCGGGAAGACGACCGGCCACGTCGACTTGTCGGGAAAGGTGGGGTAGTCCTCCGGCGCCGGGGGCAGCTGCGGGAAGTCGGCGGACTTCAGCTTGCGTTCGTTCCTAGCCACAGGCCACATCATGACTGCTCCCGCTTACGGGAGCGTGATACGTCCGTTCCACCAGCGGCAACGTTTTGAGTTGCCGTTCCAGGTGCCATTGCAGATGTGCGGCCACCAACCCGCTGACGTGGTTGCGGTGGGATTGCGGCGCCTCCTGGGCGGCTTCCCAATCGCCGTCGTGCAGCGCGGACATCAGGTCCAGCACACCCAGCGGCGGTGTGGTCGAACCAGCCGGGCGGCAATGCGCGCAGACGCTGCCTCCGGCGGCGATGTGAAATGCGCGATGCGGGCCGGGTTCGGCACAGCGCGCGCACTCGGTCAGCGACGGCGCCCATCCGGCGATGCCCATGGCACGCAGCAGATAGGCGTCCAACAGCAGATCGCGGGGCCGGCTCCCGTCGGCCACCGCCCGCAACGCGCTCACCGTGAGCCGGTGCAGGGCCGGAGCGGGCGCCCGCTCCTCACCGGCGAGGCGTTCGGCGGTTTCCAGCATCGCGCATCCGCAGGTGTACCGGCCGTAGTCGCTGACGATGTCGGTGGCGAACGCGTCAACCGAGACGACCTGCGTGACGATGTCGAGGTTGCGGCCGGGGTGCAGTTGCACGTCGATGTGCGCGAACGGCTCCAGCCGCGCGCCGAACTTGCTGCGGGTGCGGCGCACGCCTTTGGCCACCGCGCGAACCAGCCCGTGCTCGCGGGTCAGCAAGGTGACGATCCGGTCGGCTTCGCCGAGCTTATGTTGACGCAGCACTACCGCCCGGTCTCGATATAGCCGCATTACAATAGTTTTGCACCCCACCGCGACATCGTAGGGGATCCGCGCCGATAGTCTCGTAACCCGTGGTTGGCGCTTCCGGGTCCTCGGCCGGACCCTCGTCCAAAGCAGGCGGCCAGCGCCTACCGACGCTGACCGACCTGCTCTATCAGTTGGCCAACCGCTCAGTTACGTCCGAGGAGTTGGTGCGCCGTTCTCTGCAGGCGATCGGCGCCAGCCAGTCCACACTGAACGCCTTCCGGGTGGTGTTCAACGAGTCGGCGCTGGCCGCCGCGGCGGACGCCGATCGACGACGAGCCGCCGGTGACACCGCCCCGCTGCTGGGCATCCCGATCGCGGTCAAAGACGACGTCGACGTTGCCGGGTACCCAACCGCTTTCGGCACCGAGGGGCAGGTCCCGGCCGCCAGCCACGACGCCGAGGTGGTTCGGCGTCTCAAAGCGGCCGGCGCGGTCATCGTCGGCAAGACCAACGCCTGCGAACTGGGTCAATGGCCATTCACCAGCGGCCCCGGCTTCGGGCACACCCGCAACCCCTGGTCGCGCCGGCACACTCCGGGCGGATCGTCGGGCGGCAGCGCGGCCGCGGTGGCCGCCGGGTCTGGTCACCGCGGCGATCGGCTCCGACGGCGCCGGCAGCATCCGCATTCCCGCGGCGTGGACACACCTGGTCGGCATCAAGCCGCAACGCGGCCGCATCTCCACCTGGCCGCTGCCGGAGTCGTGTAACGGCATCGCGGTCAACGGCGTGCTGGCCCGCACGGTGGCCGATGCGGCGTTGGTGCTCGACGCCGCGTCCGGAAACGTCGAGGGCGACCTACACAGGCCGCCGCCGGTGACAGCATCCGACCACGTCGGCAACGCGCCGGGTCCGCTCAATATCGCGCTGTCAACCCACTTCCCTTACACCGGATTTCGGGCCAAGCTGCATCCCGAGATCCTCGCCGCGACGGAACGGATGGGCAAGCAACCTCGAGCAACTCGGCCACAAAGTGGTGCCGGGCAACCCGGACTACGGGCTGCGGATGTCGTGGGACTTTCTCGCCAGATCAACTGCGGGCCTGCAGTACTGGGTGGAGCGGCTGGGCTACGAGGTCACCCTGGACCGCCGCACCTTGTCCAATCTGCGCGTCGGTCGGCTGCTCGGGCAGGCGATTCTGCGCAACGCGCGCCAGCGCGAAGCCGCCGCCCAGCATCGGGTGGGCTCGATCTTCGACATCGTAGACGTGGTGCTGGCGCCGACCACCGCGCAGCCGGCGCCGTTGGCCCGCTCCTTTGACCGGTTGGGCAGCTTCGGCACCGATCGCGCGATGGTCCGCGCATGCCCGGTGACGTGGCCGTGGAACCTGCTGGGCTGGCCGTCGATCAACGTGCCGGCGGGGTTCACCTCCGAGGGCTTGCCGATCGGAGTGCAGCTGATGGGACCGGCGAACAGCGAGGGCATGCTGATCTCGCTGGCCGCCGAGTTGGAGGCGGTTTGCGGCTGGGCGACCGAGCAGCCGGAAGTGTGGTGGAACACCGGGAAAGACAATCCACTGATCCGCAGTTGGACCGCCGAAGTCCTCGACCGCCTGAATGTGCTTTAGAAGCCCAGATCGGCCAAGCTGTTTGGGGTCGCTCTGCCAGTTCTTCGCGATCTTGACGCGCAAGTCGAGGTAAATCTTTGTGCCCAGCAGCTTCTCGATCTGACCGCGTGCCGCGGTACCCACTTCACGCAGCCGGGCGCCACCCTTGCCGATGATGATGCCCTTCTGGCTGGACCGCTCGACGTAGAGCACCGCGAACACGTCGATCAGGTCGTCACGCCCCTCGCGTGGGTTGATCTCGTCGATCACCACCGCCAGCGAATGCGGGAGCTCGTCGCGCACGCCCTCCAGTGCGGCCTCGCGAATGAGCTCGGCCATCAGAATCTCCTCGGGTTCGTCCGTGAGCTCACCGTCGGGGTAGTAAGCCGGGCCGAACGGGCAGGGCCGCGGCCAGCACGTCGATCAGCACGTCGACCTGTGTCCCCTCGACCGCCGAGACCGGGACGATCTCCGCGGAGCCGGCTGACGAGTTCGTTGACCGCGACGAGCTGCGCGGCCACCCGATCCTTGGGCACTTTGTCGATCTTCGTCACGATGACGACGAATGTCGTCTTTGGAGCAACCGAACGAATCTGCTCGACGATCCAGCGGTCTCCCGGACCGATCCCCTCGTCGGCCGGAATGCACAGCCCGATCACGTCGACCTCGGTGTAGGTGTCGCGGACCAGGTCGTTGAGCCGCTTGCCCAGCAGCGTGCGCGGCCGGTGCAAGCCCGGGGTATCGACCAGAATCATCTGAAAGTCGTCGCGGTGAACGATGCCCCGAATGGTGTGCCGAGTGGTCTGCGGCCGCTTCGAGGTGATCGCCACTTTCGTGCCCACCAGCGCGTTGGTCAGCGTCGACTTGCCGGTGTTCGGCCGGCCGACGAAACACACAAAACCCGAATGGAATTCGCTCACGGCCGGCGTCCCGCCGAGCGTGTACACAGTGCGACTTTCCGGGTGATTTTTCGCAGTGAGTTCACACTCGGCGTCATTGCTGGCCAGCCTCTCCATTGGTTTCGGCCGGGCTGAGCAGGACGGTGCCGACCCGGACCCGTCCGCGGTGATCCCTGCCGCCTTCGGCGTGCAGCCGCAGACCGTGCGAAACCACTTCGGCGCCGGGCAGGGGCACCCGGCCCAGTTCCAGCGCCAGCAACCCGCCCACGGTGTCGACGTCGAGATCGTCGTCGAATTCCACGCCGTACAGTTCGCCGACGTCTTCGATCGGCAGCCGCGCCGACACCCGGAAACGTTTGTCGCCCAGGTCTTCTATCGGCGCCGTCTCGGCTTGGTCGTACTCGTCGGCGATCTCGCCCACGATTTCCTCCAAGCACGTCTTCGATAGTGGCCAGGCCGGCTATCGCGCCGTACTCGTCGACCAACAGAGCCATGTGGTTGCGGTCGCGCTGCATTTCGCGCAGCAGCGCGTCGAGCGGCTTGGAGTCCGGCACGAATACCGCCGGGCGCATCACCTGCGACACCTTGGTGTTGCTGCCGCCATCGGCCGATGAGAACGTCCGCTGAACAAGGTCTTTCAGGTAAACCACGCCGACGATGTCGTCGACGTTCTCGCCGATCACCGGGATGCGGGAGTGCCCACTGCGCACCGCCAGCGTTGTCGCTTGAGCGGCCGACTTGTCGCTTTCGATCCAGATCATCTCGGTTCGCGGCACCATCACCTCGCGGGCCGGGGTGTCGCCGAGCTCGAAGACCGACTCGATCATCCGGCGCTCGTCGGCGGCGACGACGCCGCGCTGTTGGGCCAGGTCGACGACTTCGCGCAGCTCGATCTCGGACGCGAACGGCCCGTTTCGCAGGCCGCGGCCCGGCGTGATCGCGTTACCAAGCAGCACCAGCATTCGGGGAATCGGCTTCAGCAGCACCGAGATCACCTGCAGCGGAAGAGCCGTCGCCAACGCGATGGTGTACGCGTGCTGGCGGCCCAGGGTGCGTGGGCCCACGCCGATCACGACAAAACTGATCAAGACCATGGCGACCGCGGCACCGAACAATGCCCAGTCCAGGCCGAAGTTGTCGTAGAGGAAAACCACCAGGAGCACGGTCGCGGTGATCTCACACGTGGTCCGCAGCAACACCACCAGGTTGATGTAGCGCGGCCGCTCAGACATCACTTTGAACAGTGCACCAGCGCCGGGCCGTTCGTCGCGCACCAGTTCCTGCACCCGGGCGATCGAGACCGTGCTGATGGCGGCGTCGGTGGCCGCGAACAGCCCGCCCAGTGCGATCAGCGCGATCGCGCCCAGCAGCTGACCCAGGCCGGTCAAAGGTCGAAATGCCTTGACTTGTCCAGCAACCGGCGGTCCTTCTCGCCCTGCAGGTCGAGCCGATAGGCCTCGACCTGTTCGGCAACCCACTCCTCGAGCAACCGGCCCTGGAGTGCGAACATCTCCTTCTCCTCATCCGGCTCGCCGTGGTCGTAGCCGAGCAGATGAAGCACACCGTGGATGGTCAGCAGCGCCAACTCTTGTCCGAGGCTGTGGCCCGCCGCCGTCGCCTGGTCGGCGGCGAATTCTGGGCACAACACGATGTCGCCCAGCATCGCCGGGCCCGGTTCCGGTGCGTCGGGGCGGCCGCCCGGCTCGAGCTCGTCCATCGGAAAGCTCATCACGTCGGTCGGACCGGGCAGGTCCATCCAGCGCATGTGCAGGTCGGCCATGGCCGCGGTGTCCAACAACACCATCGACAGCTCGGCGCTCGGATTGACGTCCATCTTGGCGATGACAAACCGCGCGACGCTGACCAATTCTGATTCGGCGACGTCGATGCCCGACTCGTTGGATACCTCGATGCTCATCGGCGGGTGCGGGTTCCCGATGCCCGCCGCGCGGCCCGATTCATCCCGGAGTCGGCCTCTTCGTTTCGCGCGTAGGCATCGACGATCTCCGAGACCAGCCGGTGGCGTACCACATCCGCACTGGTCAGGTGCGTGACGTGAATGTCGTCGACGTCGTCGAGAATGTCGATCGCCGAGCGCAGACCGGAGCGGCGCGCCCCCGGGAGGTCGATCTGGGTGACATCCCCGGTGACGACCATCTTGGACCCGAAACCCAGTCGGGTGAGAAACATCTTCATCTGCTCGGCGGTGGTGTTCTGCGCCTCGTCGAGGACGATGAACGCCGAGTTCAAACTTCTGCCGCGCATATACGCCAGTGGCGCCACCTCGATGACGCCGGCGGACATCAGCTTCGGGATCAGTTCGGGGTCCATCATGTCGTACAGCGCGTCGTACAGCGGTCGCAAATACGGGTCGATCTTCTCGCTCAGCGTGCCGGGCAAAAAGCCAAGGCGCTCACCGGCTTCCACCGCGGGCCGGGTCAAGATGATGCGGGTCACCTGCTTTGCCTGCAGCGCGTGCACCGCCTTGGCCATGGCCAGATAGGTCTTCCCAGTGCCGGCCGGGCCGACCCCGAAGACGATGGTGTTGGCATCGATCGCGTCGACGTAGCGCTTCTGGTTGAGTGTCTTTGGCCGAATCGTCTTGCCGCGGCGCGCCAAGATGTCCAGCGAGAGCACTTCGGCCGGTGACTCATCGCCAGTGCCGACCAGCATGCCGACGCTGTGCCGCACCACCTCTGGCGTCAACGGCTGTCCGCCGGCCACGATGGCAATGAGCTCGGAGATTGCCCGTTCGGCGAGCGCGACGTCGGCCGACTCACCCGAGAGAGTGACGGCGTTGCCCCGCACATGCAGGTCGGCGTTCAGGATGCGTTCAAGGGAACGCAAATTCTCGTCGGCCGAACCGAGCAAGCCCACCACGAGGTCGGGCGGAACATCGATGCTGCTACGAACCTGTGCGGTCGCTTGCACAGCAACAGTGTCAGCAGCACTGGTCTCGCGTGGCGTCACGTGGCTTTCGATGCCTGCTTTCATGAGTGTCGGGCGATGAGATTGTCGTCGCGAGTCTACCGCTGGTCAGGACCGCTTCCCAATGGTTCGCTTGCAGGGGCTTGAGGCGATAGGACGTCCCACCGGGAGGTGAGCACCCCGAGCGCACCCAACGCCACCGCGGCGGCGGTCGACGTCCGCAGCACCTGCGGGCCGAGTCGGACCGGCACGGCACCCGCGCCGATAAGCGCGGCGATCTCGTCCGGCGCGATGCCGCCTTCCGGGCCGACCACCAGAATCACTGAATCCGCTGCGGCTACGGGAAGTTCGGCGAGAGGTCCGGTAGCCGACTCATGCAACGCGAGCACCATCGCTCCGGCGGCCACCTCGGACCGGATCCGCTCGATCAGCGCGGCGGTGGACAGCACACCGTCCACTCGCGGGATATGCGCACGGCGGGATTGGCGGGCCGCCGACCGTGCGACGGCACGCCACCGGCGCAGGCCCTTGTCCTGCCGGGCCCCCTGCCAGCTGGCCACGCAGCGAGACGCCTGCCAGGCCAGGAACGCGTCGGCGCCCGCCTCGGTGGCCAATTCGATGGCCAACTCCGAGCGCTCGGACTTGGGTATCGCCTGCACCACGGTGACCGGCGGTCGCCCGGGACCGACGCTCCAGCGCTCCAGCACCCGAGCGCTCAGTCCCTCGCGGCCGGCCTGCTCGACCACGCAATTCGCGAGGCCTCCGGCGCCGTCGCCGAGCGTCAATTCCTCACCGGGACGGATCCTGCGCACGGTGGCGGCATGAAAACCTTCCTCGCCGTCAACGACGGCAAGCGCACCTGCATCAGGCAGTGCGTCGACGTAGAACAGCTGGGAGATCACAGCCACCGGTTTAGGCAAGCCGCGCTAGCGCCCGGTGAAGGTCTCGCGCAACCGGCTGAATAGTCCGCCGCTGGCGGCGTGCGTAGAGCGGACTTCGGGCACGTCCCGGCTGCGCCGCGTCTTCAGTTCGCGCAGCAGCTCGGTGTCCTGCTGATCCAGCCGGGTGGGCACCACCACGTCGACGTGAATGTGCAGGTTGCCGCGCGCGGCCGACCGTAGTTGCGGCAGCCCGTGCCCGCGCAGCGTGATGATCGAAGCCGGTTGGGTGCCGGGCGGAATGGTGATCTCGCTCGTGCCGTCCAGGATGGCGTCGATGGTGACCGTCGCGCCCAGCGCCGCGTCGACCATGGGCACCGAAACCGTGCAGTGCAGGTCGTCGCCGTCGCGAACGAAGATGTCATGGGTTTGTTCGTGAATCTCGACGTACAGGTCGCCGGCCGGCCCTCCCCCGGGCCCGACCTCGCCCTGGGCGGCGAGCCGCACCCGCATGCCCTCGCCGACACCGGCCGGAATCTTGACGCTGACCTCGCGACGGGCCCGCACCCGGCCGTCGCCAACACACTGGTGGCAGGGGTCCGGGATGACGACGCCGACGCCGCGGCAGGTGGGACACGGCCGGGACGTCACCATCTGGCCCAGCAGCGAGCGCTGCACGCTCTGCACCTCGCCGCGACCACCACACGTGTCGCACGGGATCGGCGCCGAATCGCCGTTGGTGCCCTTGCCCTGACACCGGTCACACAACACTGCGGTGTCGACGGTGACCTGCTTGGTGACGCCGGTCGCGCACTCTTCGAGATCAAGCCGCATCCGCAGCAGCGAATCCGAGCCGGGCCGGACCCGGCCGACGGGACCGCGCGATGTCGAACCGCCGCCGAAGCCGCCACCGAAGAAAGCCTCGAACACGTCGCCCAAACCGCCGCCGAACCCGCCGAAACCACCGGCCGATGCGCCCGCGCTTTGCAGCGGGTCCCCGCCCAGGTCGACGATGCGGCGCTTCTCCGGGTCGCTCAGCACTTCGTAAGCGGCGCTGATCTCCTTGAATTGCGCCTGCGCGGCCTCGTCGGGATTGATGTCGGGGTGCAGTTCGCGCGCCAGCTTCCGGTAGGCGCGCTTGATGTCCGCATCGCTAGCCGTCTTGCTCACGCCGAGCAGCCCGTAATAATCGCGTGCCACGCTTGACCTTCCTACGGATTTCTAAAACTCAAAAGGATTTCTAAAGACTCGAAGCCTCGAGAGTCTTCAGGCCTTCTCAGACCGCATTGCAGCGGCCGTCCACAAATTCTGCGCCAGATGCCGCATCATCGCCCACCCAGCACTTCGCCGATATAAAGGGCAACCGCGGCAACACTGGCGATAGTTCCCGGATAGTCCATCCGAGTGGGTCCCAGCACACCCATACCACCAAACACAGTATCGGAGGTGCCGTAGGCAGTGGTCACCATCGAGGTGCCCGCCATCTGCTCGGCCGCCGTCTCCTGACCGATGCGCACCGTGACCTTGCCGGCCTCCTGCTGGTGTGCCAGCAACCGCAGCACCACCACCTGCTCCTCAAGGGCCTCGAGGATGGACCGCAGCGAGCCACCGAAGTCGGCGGAGTTGCGGGTGAGGTTGGCGGCACCCCCCATCAGCAGGCGTTCTTCGGTGTGCTCGACCAGTGACTCCAGCAGTACCGTGGCCGAGCGGCCGACAGCGTCGCCGAACCCGCCGGCACCGCGGAGCTGCCCGGCGAGGTCGGCGACCGCGATCGAGGCCGCCGCCAGCTTCTTGCCTTCCAGCGCCTGACCGAGCATCTCGCGCAGCTGAGCGAGTTGGTGCTCGTCGATGACGTCACCCAACTCGACGATGCGCTGGTCGACCCGCCCGGACTCGGTGATGACCACCATCAGCAGTCTCGCCGGCGTCAATGCGATCACTTCCAGGCGGCGAACCGTCGACGTGGACAGCGTCGGATACTGAACCACCGCCACCTGACGCGTCAGCTGAGCCAGCAGCCGTACCGCACGACGCAGCACGTCATCGAGATCGACCCCGGATTCCAGGAAGCCTTGGATCGCGCGCCGCTCGGCCGACGACAGCGGCTTGACGTCGTCAAGCCTGTCGACGAACTCGCGGTAGCCCTTCTCGGTCGGCACCCGTCCGGAGCTGGTATGCGGCTGGGCGATGTAGCCCTCGGCCTCCAGCACCGCCATGTCGTTGCGGATGGTAGCGCTGGACACACCGAGGTTATGGCGGTCCACCAGGGACTTGGAACCAATCGGTTCTTTGGTGGCAACGAAGTCGGCGACGATGGCGCGCAACACCTCAAAGCGACGATCGTCGGCACTTCCCATTGGCTGTCACCTCCCTGATACCTCCCTACCGCGGTCCATTTTACGGTCTTGCCAGGTAGAGCCCGCACCACCAGGCCGTCGGGCGCCTACGGGGGACGAATGGACCTAATGGATTAGGTCCCACGCCGCAGAGATTTTTCGGACTAGCCTGTCCAGCATGATTTTCAAGGGCGTGCGGGACGGCAAACCGTATCCCGAACACGGGCTGTCCTATAAGGACTGGTCGCAGATACCGCCGCAGCAGATCCGGCTCGACGAACTCGTCACCACGACCACCGTGCTGGCCCTGGACCGCCTGCTGTCGGAGGACTCCACCTTCTACGGCGACCTGTTTCCGCACGCGGTGCGGTGGAACGGCGTCACCTACCTCGAAGATGGGGTGCACCAGGCGGTACGCGCCGCGTTGCGAAACCGCATCGTCCTGCACGCGCGGGTGTACGACATGGACAGGCCGTTGGAAGAGCAGATCCAGCCGGGTGGCGGCCCGAACACCCGCGGGTTCTAAGCCACTTTAATTTGGGCGAGGCCTCCCCGAGTGTGCGTTTAGGGCGTTCGGTTTGCGCGGAGGGCGCAATCTAGCGCCCGATCTGCGCCCTGCAAGCACACTCGAACCGAGGTCAGTGCGACGTGGCTGCCTGCAACAGCTGCGCCGCGGAGTCTTGCGACAGCGCCCAACCGCCTTGGTTGACAAACGTCAGGTTCCTCGTGACCGGTGCCGGAAGCTTCGGACCCGTGACGGTCACATCAGCGGTGGCCGCGGTCGGACCGGACGGCGCGATGTTCGCCACGTTGAACGACAACGGAAACTCTCCGTCCCGGTACGCCTTCCTCAGCTCGTGGTCGAACAGGTGACCCTCGCCCGAATCGATGCCGCCCTGGACCAGTCCGGTCTTGGTCGTGTACGACACACCGGGATCAGACAGGGTGTTGAGCAGGCCGGTCAACTGATCGGGAGTCGGCAGGTTGGGGCCCGGCGGCGGGTCCTGCGGCAACGGCGCGCCGACGGCGACGGGCTGCACCTGCGGCATGGTCGGCGTAACGGACGCGAGAGAAGTAACGCCCGCGGCTGCCGCTCCGATCGCGGCGACGGCCGCCACCCCCGTGGCGATGGTTCTCACAGTTGATTTCATGTTCAGGTCCTCCCCTGGATTTGCATGGACTGCTGGCGGCTGGTGAAGCGCCGTCGATCACACTCCATGTTTCAATTGTGCCCTCTGTGACTGGTGTTTCGTGTCTCGGATCGGTCACAACCTGGCATTGCGCTCATCGTCTCGCCTGATCCGCGGATCCGCCCGATCCTCGGCGAATCGTTGCCCGGAAACACTGGCCCCGAGCACACGGTCCGACAGCAAGCCGAGACAGCTCAGGTTGGGAAATCCGGGGCCCTGGGTGAGGCCCGAGAGCGTCGGGAGGAACAGCTTGGGTGCGACATCCGTGACGGCCAGGTCGTAGCCGATCGCTTCCTGCAGACGATCGGCGGTCAACGGTCCGCCCAATCCGAGCTCGAGCAAGTCGAGGGCCTCTTGGCTGAACAGCGAGGTAAACCAAAGTGGGTCGGCCCCGGAGCCATCGATGACGAGATCGAAACCGTGCACCGTTTCCAGGTTCTCGCTGCCGCGGTTGGTGGACAGCGTCAATCGGATCTGTCCTTGGCGGCCCACCGCATGGGCGACGCGACCACGCAGGTGATGGATGCGGTCATCGGCCAACAACGCCTCTTGCACGTTTGCCGAGAACACTCCACGGTCGGTGCGGATCAGCGCGTCGCGCCGTTCGTCCAGCGTCAGAGCGGTCCAGTCGGTGGGGTCGGAGAACAGCGAGTTCTCGAAGAAGCCTTCGCCACGGGTGAACAGCGTCACCTGCGGCGAGATGACGGTGATCGTCGAAACCCGGTGCCGGAAAAGCTCGTTGAGCATCGATGGCGGCTGCCTCGCCGCCACCGATCACCGCCACCCGCTCGGCAGTCGATGCGGTCGTGGCCGGCGGCGCGGTCCCAGAACTGGGCGATCGAAAGCACTCGAGGATTGCCGGGCAGCAACGACTTCTCGGCCTGGCCCGGGCCGGTGATCATCAAGGCGTCGGCCTGCACGGTGGTTTCGTGGGTGCGCAACGCCCACCGGTCACCGGTGACGGCCAACTCCTCCACCTCCCCATGCACGACATTCAGGTCGATGTGGCCGGCGACCCAGCCCAGGTACTGGCTCCACCGGCGGTGGGTAGGCGCCGGTCTGCCGCGGTCGATCCATTCCGCAAACGAGTTGGTCGCGACCAGATATGACTGCCAGCTGTACCGGGTCATCCGCTCGTCGAGTTCGGCGTTGCGACGCGGCACCAGCGCCGACCGGTAGGGAAACCCGACGTCCTTTTCCGGGCTGGTGCCCAGCCGGTGCGCGCCGTCGGTCCAGCCACCGCTGGCCTGCCAGTTCGCCGCGACCCCAAGGCGTTCCACCGCGATCACCTCGGGCACCTCGACGCCCATTTCGCGCAACACCGAGGCCTTGGCCGCGACGGCCACCGCCTTTGCCCCGGCGCCCAGGACGGCAAGTGTTGGTCATGATGTGAGCTCCATCAGCGCGTCCTCCCACAGCGACTGCAGTACGGCGATGTCGTCCGGACTGAAAATGTCTGGCAGCGCACGCCACTGCGTCGCCAATACGGGAGTGTCGACCGGCCCCAGAAGAGCTGCCAGCACGGTCAATTCGTGGCGCACCGCCTGTTCGGGCTCCGGCAGTCGGCCCACCTCTGCCATTAGCTCTCGATCGAGTTGCAGGTCGCCGACACCGACGTGCAGTCCCCCAAGGTAGTTGAGCAGGAGTTGGGGTTCAAGGTGACCGCGCAGTCGTGTGTATCGGCCCGCAGGTACCGCAGCAGGCCGTAGTCGATGCCGCCGCCGGGGATTCGGGCCAGGTCGGTGGCGCCGTCCGAATGAATGCGCAGCGGGTAGATCGCGGTGAGCAGACCCACGGTGTCACTGGTATCGATCGCGCCGTCGTCGACGACGACGTCGGCGCGGCCGTGCGTCTCCAGTGCGAGCAAAGGTGGGGGGGTGTCGTGAGCGTGGCGGCGCCGCCACGCGCTCACCGTCCGCGCCGCCGCGGTCGCCAGCAGCGCGTCCATCGGCTGCGCCATCGCAAGTAGCCGCGCAGTCAGATCCGCGTCGCAGGTCGCGATGCTGATCGCCAGACTCACCGACCCGGTCGGTTTGCGGCCGCAGCCTTCGGGCGCCCAACGGCGGGTCGGCGCCATCGAGTTCGCCGGCCCAGAAGTCCTGGGTATCCAGCGCTTTGGCCCGCTCTGTCAGCAGCCGCGACCACCGCCGGTAGTCGGTGTGCTCCCGGGTCGGCGCTGGCGGGCGTCCCGCGGCCAGGGCGTGCAGGCCGGCGTCGAGCTCACCGAGCACGATGCGCCACGAGGCCGGGTCCATGGCCAGCACGTGCGCCGTCAGTACCAGCAGCCCGGGGCCGTCCTGTTCGCGCAGCCACACCGCCGACACCAGTCGGCCCGCCTGCGGGTCGAGACTCTCCAGCGCTTCGCCGGTAACCTTTGCGACGTCGCTGACCATTTCGCCGCCGACCCACACTTCGCTCAAGATGTCTGTTTTCGGTTGCGCGACAAGCGTCATCGCGTCCCGATCCAGACGACACCGCAACACCTCGTGCCCGTCGAGGATGGCGCCGAGCATCGCATCCAGCCCTTCGCGCGTGATCGTGTCGGGCAGCCTGATGACTTCGGTCTGGGCAAGCCGGCGTGGATCGCCGTGCTCGTACAGCCAATGAACGTTGGGCAGCACGGGGATCGGCTCGCCGGTCTCTGCCGCACCAGTTGGGCGGCGTGCCGGCGGCGGCATCGGCGTCTACGGCCGCGGCCAGCTCCCGGATGGTGTCGCACTCCAGCATCAACCTGGCCCGCAACGCGATGCCACGACGGCGCGCGGCCTGCACGACCGACAGGGCCACGATGCTGTCCAGCCCCATCTGCAGAAAGCCCGCCGTGACGTCGACGTCCGTGTTGCCGAAGACGTCGGCGAACGCGCCGGCCAACTCGGTCTCGGTCGGAGTTCCGGGCGGTGTTCCCGGGCCTTCGTCGAAATCAATTGCCGCTAAGGCCTTTTCGTCGATCTTGCCGTGCGGGGTCAGCGGCAGTTCGTCGAGGACGACGATGTGATGCGGGACCAGGTAGCGCGGCAACCGTTTCGCCAGCATCGAACGCAATTCGGTTACCGGCGGCGGAGTCCCGCCGGCCGCCACATAGGCCGTGAGCCGGGAACCATTGGCATGGCTGCGCGCCGTCACGTGGGAGCCGCGTACTTGGTCGTGGCTGTTGAGCACTGCGGCGATCTCACCCGGTTCGACGCGGAAGCCGCGGATCTTCAGCTGGTCGTCGCTGCGGCCGAGGAACTCCAGCCCGCCATCGGGCATGCGGCGCACCAGGTCTCCGGTGCGGTACATCCGGGCACCGCTGCGGTTGGGCTCCGCGACGAAGCGTGCGGCGGTTTCGGCCGCGCGTCCGAGGTAGCCACGCGTGCAATTGCTCGCCCGCCAGGTACAGCTCACCGGCGACGCCGTCAGGCACTGGGCGCAGCCAGGAGTCCATGACGTAGGCGCGGGTGCCGCGGGTGGGGCGCCCGATGGACGGTCGCGCATGCGCGGCGACGCTGGCGACGACCGCCTCGACCGTCGTCTCGGTGGGTCCGTAGCAATTGAATGCCGTCATGCCGGTCTCGGCGCACTTCCGCTGGATCATCCGCCACGCCGAGACGCCCAGGGCTTCACCACCGAGCGCGAGGACCGCCAGCGGCACCCGTTGCAGCAGCCCCGCGGTGTGCAGCTGGGCGAACATCGAGGGCGTGGTGTCGATCATGTCCAAGGCCGAATCGATCGATTGTTTCGACCAGCGCCTCGGCATCACGCTGACGCTCGCCGTCCACGATGTGCAGCGAATGACCGTCGAGCAATGCCACCAGCGGCTGCCATGCCGCGTCGAAGGTGAACGACCAGGCGTGCGCGACACGCACCGGCCGCCCCAACCGCGCGGCGGCCGGCCGCAGGACCCGTTCGATGTGGTCGTCGGCGTAAGCCGTAACAGCCCCATGGGTGCCGATAACGCCCTTCGGGGTGCCGGTGGTGCCCGAGGTGAAGATCGCGTAGGCCGCGTGCCCGGGCAGCGCACTGGCCGCCCGGTAATCGGTGGCTGTTTCGGTGGAAATCAAAGCGGTAAAGGCGTCCCCGTCGATGACGGCAACTGGCAATGTCTGGCGCAGGATCTCGGCAATACGGTCGGTGGGCATCGACGGATCCAGCGGGACGATCATGCCGCCGGCCTTCAGTATTGCCAACATCGCAACCACGTAATGCGGATCTCGCGGCAGCACGATCGCAACCGGGCTTTCGGCACCCACCCCCGCGCGTTGCAGGGCGGCGGCCAGCCGGTCGGCGAGCGCGTCGAGTTCGCGATAGGTCAGCTGGCCGTCGGCCCAGCTGACCGCGACCGAATCAGGCTTAGCCGCGGCGATCTCGGCGAACCGGGCGTGCACGGGGGCCCACGATGGACGCACGCCAGGCGGATCGGCGGCGCCCCGGTCGAGTTCGCCCTCGAGCCGGACGTCGACATCGCGCATCGGACGGTCCCACCTGGTGACGAGTCGCTGCACCACCGCCAGCAGCCGACGGCCAAGATCGTCGGGCGCCATCGGCCCCAGCGCGCCGTCGAGGACCTCCACCAAAACCGTCAGCTCGCCCCTGCCGAGATGCGCGGCAATGGTGACCGGGAAGTGCGACAGACTCTCCAACGCCACGGGCCGGAAAGTCGCGCCGTTTGCCACGAATTCCGTGCCCCCCACCACCTCGCCGGGAGGGAAGTTCTCGTACACGAGCAGCGTGTCGAACAGCTCGCCGACGCCGGCGACGGAACGCAACTCGGCGTGACTCAGATAGCTGTGGTCCCGCATTGCCGCGAATTCGCGTTGCAGCTCGATGCAGTGCGCCCCCACCGTTTTGCGAGGCTCCAGCCGCACCCGCAACGGCACGGTGTTGATGAACATGCCGACCATCGTCTCCACACCCGACAGTTCGCTGGGCCGGCCGGCCACCGTCACGCCGAAAGCGACGTCGCTGCGATCGGTGAAGGCGGATAAAATTGTGGCCCAAGCTATTTGAACAAGTGTGTTGAGCGTGATCCCGCGTTGACGGGCGGCGTCGGACAGCGCGGTGGTGGCATCCCGGTCGAGGCGCAGTTCGGTGCGACGCGGAATGCCCGCCGTCGGCGGAGTTCCGGTCAGCGCCGGCGACAGCAAGGTCGGTCCGTCCAGACCGTCCAGGTGCTTGGCCCACGCGGCGCGGCCGGCCGTCTGATCAAGTCCGGCGAGCCAGCCGATGTAGTCGCGATACGGGCGCGGGGACGGAGGCAACGCGGCGAGGTCGCCACCCGCGCGATACAACGCGAGCAGCTCGGAGACGAATAGCGGCAGCGACCATCCGTCGATGACGATGTGGTGCGCGACAATCACGAGATGCCATTGCTTTTGTGGTAATTCGACGAGTAGGAATCGGATCAGCGGCCCGTGGCCCACGTCGAAACGGCGCCGGCGTTCGTGCGTTTCCAGCGCCTCGAGCTCGTCTGGGTCAGCGCGTACACAGCGCCAGGGCAGCTCGGCACTGGTCGGAATCACCTGCACGGGCCGGGTCAGGTTGCCATGTACGAAGCTTGCCCGCAGGTTCGGGTGCCTAGTCAGCATCAATGAAGCACAGTCGCGCAGCAACGAGACGTCGAGCGGGCCGGCGACGTCGGCGCCCATCGCGATGACGTACGGGTCCGGTTCGTCGGTATCGGTGTCGGTGTCGGTGTGGGACAGAGTCGCCATCGAGAACAGCCCCTGTTGTAGCGGGCTGAGCGCCATTACGTCCTCGATGGCCGGTCGTGCGTCGGCTTGCGTCACGGTTGATCGCCCCATGACGAGGTCAGGGCCGCCAGTTCGTCGGGCGACAATCCCGATGTGCTCATCGGCGCGTAATGCGCGTCGTCCGCAGTGGGTTCGGCTTCGGGCACGGCGTCGAGCGCGGCGGCGAGCTCGTGCAGCACGGGATGCTCGAACACCATCCGCGGGGTCAGCGGCATCCCGCCATCGCGGGCCTGTGCGGCCATCCGCACCGCAAGGATGCTATCCCCGCCAAGGGTGAAGAAGTCGTCGCAGCGGCCGACCGGGTTTACCTCGGGGTCCAATTCGAGCACAGCGGTGAGGATGTCCGCCAGGGCGCGTTCGGTGGCGGAGTTGGGTGGCTCGGACGGACCGGGTACGGTCTGTACCGTTGCAGGCCCTGCAGGCCTGTTCATGTCGACCAGCAGCTCGAGCTGGCCGTCGGCGTTCCACACTCCGCGCTCGCCGCTGCGGTACAGACGCGAACCCGCCTGCCCGTCAAATGGATTCGCTACGAATCGGGTGGCGGTCAGCGATGGCCGCGCGAGCCTCGCGCCGACGGCGACTCCTCCCCCGTAATAGATGTCGCCCACCACGCCGACCGGAGCGGGTTTCAGCGCGCCGTCGAGGACGTAGACGCGTGCGGTTCCGGCGCCCGCGTTGGTCTCGTCCAGAACGCGTTGTCGGTCTTGGGCACTGGCAATCTCGACATCGCGCAGCGATTGGTCGGGATGCTCGGCGAAAGCCTCGACGACCCGGACGAGCCACTCGGCGAACCGCTTCGCGGTGCTGCGCTCGTACAACTCGGTGCGGTAGATGACCTGACCGCGGTAGCCGGCGGCGGATGCGAAGACGTTGACCGATATGTCGGCGTGCGCGACATCGAAGATCGGCTCGAGCGCCGTGAATGTGGTGTCACCGTCTGGCCCGCTCGCGACGACGCGGCCTTGGGGCAATTCGTCGCGAACGTGGACCACGACGTCGAACAGCGGATTACGCGCCAGCGTCCGTGTCGGCCGGACCGCATCTACCACCTGGTCGAACGGCAGGTCCTGATGCGAGTAAGCCCCCAGCGCCGTCTCCCTGCTGCGCTGCAGCACCTCGCGCAGGGTGGGATTTCCACGCAAGTCGTTGCGCAGCACCAGGATGTTGATGAAGAACCCGATCAGCTGATCCAGCGCGGAGTCGTTTCGACCGGCCACCGGAGTGCCGATCGGGACGTCCACGCTGCCGCCGGCCTTGTGCAGCACCACGGCGACGGCGGCCTGGAGCAGCATGAACTCGGTGACGCCGAGCTCACGAGTCAAGCTGGCCAGCTTGTCACGGGTCGCCGCCCCGACGGTGAACTCGACGGCATCACCGGCACCGCTGAGGATGAGCGGGCGCGGGACGTCTGGGCGCAGGCCGGTTTCGGGGGGCAGCCCGGCGAGCTGGCCGACCCAGTATTCGCGTTGCGGGCCCAGAAAGTTTTCGCTGTCTTCGAGCAACGCTGCCTGCCAGACACCGAAATCGGAGTACTGCAACGGCAGCGGGGCCCACGACGGCGCATGCCCGGCGCTGCGGGCCCGGTAGGCGGTCAGCACGTCGGTGAACAACACCTCGGCCGACCAGTGGTCGCCGGCGATGTGGTGCAGCACCAGTGACAGCACGTTTTGCTCGGGCGTGCTCAGCAGCGCCGCACGAATCGGCCAGTGGGTCTCCAGATCGAAGACGTGCCCCCGCTCCTCATCCAGCTGGGCTTGCAGCCAGTCCGCGCCGCTCCCGTCCGCGCGCCGCACTGTCACTTCCGCGGGAGGACGGACGATCTGGTATGGCACGCCGGCGATTTCGCGATACGTCGTGCGCAGTATCTCGTGCCGTGCCACGACGTCGGTGATTGCCGCCGCCAGTGCGTCGGTGTCGCAGGGGCCACGCAATGCTGCGGCGAAGGGGATGTTGTTGAAGGGAGTCGGCCCATCGATGCGGTAGGTGAACCAGCTGCGCAACTGAGACGACGACAGTCGCACCGGCCCCTCGTGGTCCACCCGCCGCAATGGCGGCCGTGACGAATTCGGGTCCAGCCTGTCCAGCGTATCGATGTGGCCGGCCAGTGCGGCCACCGTCGCGAGTTCGAAGATCTCGCGCACACCGATATCGACGTTGAATGCATTGCGCACCGACGCAACAAGTTTGGTTGCCAGCAGCGAGTGACCGCCGAGGTCGAAGAACGAGTCGTCGGCGCCGATCCGCTCCCGGCCGAGCAGCTCGCCGAACAGTCCGGCAATGCGCTGCTCGGTTTCGGTATCCGGTGCACGGAACTCGGCGCCGGCATCGACCACTGCATCCGGCAGCGCGGCGCGGTCGATCTTGCCGTGCGCGGTGATCGGAATCTCATCGAGCACGACGTACGCCGCGGGCACCATGTATTCGGGCAGCGCCGCGGCCACCCGGGCCCGGATGCGGTCGACATCGACCGATTGGGTGTCCTCGCCCGCTGCGGGTGTCACGTAGCCGACCAGGCTCCTGCCGAGTCCGGGAAGATCGCTGACCACCACGACGGCCTGCCCGACGGTGGGATCGACCGAGATGGCCGCGGCGACATCGCCCAGTTCGATCCGGAATCCGCGGATTTTGACCTGTTCGTCGGCGCGACCGACGAACTCGATGTCCCCGTCGGCGTTGCGGCGCGCGAGATCTCCGGATCGGTACATCCGGGCACCGGGTTCGAATGGATCGGCGACGAATCGCTCAGCGGTGAGTCCGGTGCGGCGATGGTATCCCTGCGCGACATGGGTTCCGCCGATGTAGATCTCGCCGATCACGCCGACCGGCACCGGCTGCAGCGCGTCGTCGAGCAGGTGCATCGCGGTGTTGATCTTGGGCCGGCCGATGGGCACGATGCGAGTGCCCTGTGGTCCTTCTACCTTGTAACGGCTGGCATTGATCACAGTCTCGGTCGGACCGTAGAAGTTGTGCAGCAATGCGTCAAACGTCGCGTGGAACCTGTCGGCCACCTCACCGGGCAGGGGTTCTCCGCCGATGGGTACCCGCTGCAACGTCCGCCACTGGTTGACGCCTGGCAGCGACAAGAAGAGCCCGAGTAGTGACGGCACGAAATGCATTGCGGTAATGCCTTCGTCGTGCAGCAGGTCGGTGAGATATCCGATGTCGTTGAGCCCGCCGGGCCGTGGAATCACCATCCGGGCGCCGCAGGCCAGCATGCCGAAGATCTCGGCGATCGACACATCGAAGCTCGGCGATGCGACCTGCAACAACCGGTCGGTGCTGTCGACACCGTATTCGCCCTTGAACCACACGAAGTACTCGGCGACAGGGCGGTGTGGTACCGCAACGCCTTTGGGCAGGCCGGTGGTACCCGAGGTGTAGATCAAATACGCGGTGTTGTCCGGTCTCAGCGGGCGGGTCCGATCGGCGTCGGTCGGATCGTCGGCGCGGTAACCGGCCAAATCCGTGACGGGCTCGCGCAGCACCAGTTTGGCATCGCAGTCGCCGAGGATGAACTGCAGTCGGTCTTCCGGGTAGGTGGGGTCCACGGGCACGTACACCGCACCTGCCTTGGCCACCCCAAGCGCGGCGACGACCAGGTCCGCTGATTTGTCGAGTAGCACAGCGACCCGGTCTTCGGTCCCTATCCCCCGCTCGATCAGCCAGTGCGCCATCCGGTTTGACGCTTCGTTGATGTCACGGTAGGTAAACCGGCTGCCCTGATAGACGACGGCGATCTCATCCGGAGTGCGCGCGGACTGCTCGCACACCAGGTCCGCGAGGGTTTTCGGGGCGGTGTAGAACGTCTCTCCGTGCGACACCCCGCGCAGCCAGTTGGCGTCGCGTTCATCCAGCAACGCCAGCCGGCCCAACGCCGTGTCCGGCTCGCACAGTGCGTTGTCCAGCAGCACGGCGAAGTGCTCGAGCAACTGACGTACCAGGGCAGGCTCGAGAATCTCCAGCAGGTGTTCGGCCTCGACCAGCGCACCGGTCCGGTCGAATTCGACCATGAACCCTAGCGGCAGCTGGGTGAGGTTGCTGCGCAGGTCGTAGCGTTCGCAGCGCACGCCGGGCGGGCAGAATCCGCCGCCGTCCGGTTCCCGGAAGCCGAAGCTGACGCGTGTCAGGCGCTCGGCGCCGTAGCGGCGATCGGGATTCAGTTCGCGGACCGCGCGGTCGAGCTCGATTCGTTGGTGCGCGAACGCCCCTGCGGCCACGCCGCGGGTAGACACCAGCAACTCGCGGAAGGTCATCGTCGACCGCGGCCGCAGGCGCATCGCCACCGTGTTGCCGAAATATCCGATGGTGTCGTCGGTTCCGGTGCCGCGATTGACTCGATTGTTTACGGGAGCGGCCACCAGGAAGTCATCGCTGTGCGTATAGCGATGCAGTAGGGCGCCGAACGCGGCCAGCAGCACCATGTACGGCGTGCAGCCGTTCTCGGTCGCGATTGCGCTCACCGCTTGGACGGTCTCGGCGGATAACCGCAGAGTCCTGCGGGCGGCGCGCCAGTTGGTCGGCACACTCGTTCCGGCGGGACCGGGCAGTTCCAGCGGTTCAGGCGGATCGGCCATGACGGCCCGCCAGTAGTCGAGGTCGGCTTGGGTGGAGGCCTCGGTTGAATCCGGCGTCTGCGGAGCCAACGGGCGGCACTCGGCTTCCAGATCGGCGCCGCCATAAGCCCGTGTCAGATCGGTGAAAAACACCCGCCACGAGCCGTCGTCCCAGGCGATGTGGTGGGCCACCAACAGCAGCACGTACTCGTCGGCGGCCGTGCGCACAACCGTGATCCGCAGCGGTGCGTCCATGGAAAGATCGAAGGCGACGCAGAATTCACGCTGCGCCAGCACTTCGAGGCGCAGCCGCTGGGCCTGTTCTGACAGGCCCGTCAGGTCGTGCTGCGCCCAGGCCGGGCACAGTTCGTCATGAACCTTCGGCGCGGGCGCACCATCCTCGTCGACGGTATAGGTGGTGCGCAGTGTTCGATGCCGACGCGCGACGTTGTTGACGGCGTCGTGCAGTCGGGTTAGATCTACGTCACCGGTAATTCGGTAGGAAACACAGATATTCAGCAATGCGCCACTGGGATCGGCCATCTGCACGAACCACATCCGCGCCTGGCCGTCGGAGAGTTTTTCCGGGCCGGTTTGCACGATGCCGGGATCCGGCCCCCCGGGCGCGGACGCAAGACCCCGGTCCGCGAGCCTGCGGCGAAGCAGCTCCAATCGGGCGTCGTCGAGCCGGGTGTCGGCGCCGGCAGTGTCAGTCACGCGAAATATCCACTTTCTGTGCGAGTTTCGACACGAGTTCGTCGCCGGTGATCTCGTCCAGCAGTACAGCCAACGGCACCGTTCGGCCGATCATCCGTTTGAGTCGTTTGCGGAGGTCCACCGCCAGCATCGAATCGACGCCCAAATCGAACAGCGACTCCTCGAGGTTCACTTCACCGGCTTGCTGAATTCCGAGCACCGCCGCCAACTGGTTGCGCACCGTGTCGACGATCGGCGTGTCCGTCGGGGCGGCCGCTATCTCGGGCGCTTCTGCCTTTCGGCTATCCAAGAACACCTGCAGCCGAGCCGCATCGGCGGAGAACACCAGCGGGTCCACCTGCCACTCACGCAGGCTGACCTCGATCGCCTGGCTCGGCGACATCTGTCGCAGCCCGGCGCGCTCGATGTTCGCGACCTCGGCCGCATCCACGATGCCGGCGTTTCCTTGGCTCTGCCACAGGCCCCATCGCACCGATACGCACTGCCTGCCGTCCGCACGCAGCTGGTCGGCCATGACATCGAGCAGGCGGTTCGCCGCCGAGTATGCGGCGTGGCCCCGCCCGCCCCACACCCCGGACACCGACGAGCACAACAGCACCCGGCCGCCCGGGCGAACCGGCCACAGTTGCATCATCCGGGCCAGACCGTTGACCTTGGCGGAGAAGGTGTCGGCGACAGCGGTCGGCGTCAACGCGGCGGTGGCGGCAAAGGTGGCACTGCCCGCCGCGTGCACGATCAACGAGGCGCCGTCAGCGCCGTGCTCTGCCGCGACCGAGGACAATTGGTCAGGATCGGTGATGTCACACGGCGCAGACACCAGGACGCTGCCGTGTTCGGCCGCCAGCGCCCGCAGCAGGTTTGGGTCCGCCGCACGCCGGCTCAGCAACACAATGCGCCGGGCACCATGCTCGGCGAAATGCCGGGCGTAGTTCAGACCGATGGCACCGGCGCCGCCGGTGATCACTACGTCGTCGAAAAGACCGGAGTCCAGTCGCAATTGCGGGGCCGTTGGCGCATCGCGCAGGGTACGCTCGAACAGCGCGTACCCGTCGCCGGAGTCGCGTAGGGCAAGGTCGCCGGAGCCGGTCAGCAATGCCTCGATGACGGCGGCGCCGGACTCCGGGGTCAGCTCCCACGACGGCAGGTCGAGGTTCTGGAAAGTCACTTCTGGATAATCGAATCCGATGCTGCGGTGCATCGCGGCCAGCGCTGCCTGGCCGGGCGATTGCGGCGCGTCACGTTGGTTGACCCGCTCGGCGCCGACGGTCAGCAGACAGACCGTTCGGCAGCGGGGACCAACCGCCGTGACGAAGCCGAGTTTGTCCGCCTCGATGAGGCCGGTGAGTGCCTTGGCCGCGCCTTCAACATCGGCGGCATCGGTGCCGAAGACGGGGGCAACCGCGACGACGACCTCCGCATCGCGCAGCGCACTGAGCCGAGCCGCGGGGTTCGAATCGATCGCCGCGCACAGCTGTCCGGTGAGCGCACCACCGGCGCCGAGGTCAACCACGGCGAAGTGCACTGGCGGCGCCGGGACCGCGAGGGTCGGCGCCGTCTGTTCCCAGTGCTCGACGGCGAGGGTCAGGTCGTGTGTCGGTCCAGGCACCGCAGGTAGCGCCGGCAGTGGCTCGGGGTGCGCCCACATCGAGATCGAGCGCATCGGCGCGTTCGGAAATCCGCGCAGATCGGTGTCTCGGTCTCCCCCAACGTCCAGGTCACCCCAGGCATAGCCCGGGTCGGCGACCGCGGCGGTAACGATGTTGGCCGACAGCGCGTCGACCAACGGCTCGTCACGACGAGCCGAGCCGACCAGTACCACCGGACCATCCGCCTGCGCCTCAAAATTCTGATCGATAGCGAACAACAACGACGGATTGGCCGACAGTTCAATGAAAGAATTTACTCCACAACGGATTGCCGACCCGACGGCGTGGTCGAACCGCACCTTGTGACGCAGGTTTGCGTACCAGTAGTCGCCGAACATCGTTCCTGGCGCCACTATGTCACCGGTGGTTCCACCGATGAATTGCACCGGCGCCTCTGCAAATTCCCCAGTCGGCAGCCGCGCCAGCAGTTCGTCGCGGAGCGGCTCGAGCACGCTGGTGTGTACCGGAAAGCCGACGGTGATCTCGCGGGCGAACTGACCGCCGCGACGGACCGATTCGACGATGGCCAGCACCGCGTTGCGATCACCCGACACCGCGACGGTGGAATGGGCGTTGATCACCGAAAGCTCCAGCCAGCCGTCGGTGGTAGCGATCAGCGGACCTGCGGCCTGTTCGCTAATGCCCAGCGCCGCAACCGCGTAGCGACCCGGCAGCCGGTCCACCACGCTGGCACGGGCCGCGACTACCGCGACCGCAGCGGGTAACGTGATGCTCCCGGCGATGTAGGCTGCGGCGACTTCACCGAGGCTGTGACCGATCGTAAGGTCGGGCAGCACACCGCAGGAGAGCCAAACGTGTGCCAGCGCCACGGCATGCACGAGCTGCGCGCCCTCAATTTCGATCTCGGAGAACGTATCCGGGTCGTCGGTTGTCGTGAGGTAGCGCAACGGCGACGCGATGCCGGCTGCGACGAACTCCGCAGCACAGGTGTCGGTTGCCGCCCGATACGGGGGCAGTTCCCGGTAAGCAACGGCGCCCATGCCAGGCCATTGACCACCCTGGCCCGGAAAGACGAAAGCCTGTCGCGGGGCTGAACCCAGCGCCGATCTGGCGACCAACCGATGTTCGCTGCCGGCGGCCAGAGCACGCAGCCCGTCGACCAACTCCCGCCGGTCGCCGGCCCGCAGCACCGCGCGGTACCTTCGGACCCGCCGGGTTCTGCGCAGCTGCCGGGCCACCTGACTCACGGTCGCCTCCGGGAAGCGGTCCAGGTAATCGGCGATCGCCGCGGCGTCCTTTCCGACGAGTTCGTCGGCGTGCGCGCTCAGCAGCACCGGAATCCGCCCGTCGGGCAGTCGTTGGGAGGCCATCAGGCCGCCTGGTGTCCGGATGGGTTCCCAGTGTCGGGCATCGAGACGATCAGATGGGTATTGGTGCCGCTCATCCCGAACGCGGACACTGCGGCGGTTCGCCATCCGTCGACGGCACGCCATGGCGTCAGCTTCTCGGCCAATCGCAGCCCCTGACTCTCCCAATCGATTTCGCGGCTCGGCTCGTCGACGTGCAGGGTCGGAGGCACCGCCGCGTGTTCGGCCGACAGGATGGCCTTGGCCAGGCCCAACGCGCCCGCCGCGGCCTGCGCGTGCCCGATGTTGGACTTGATGGATCCCAGCAGCGGTCCGCGTCCTGCCGGTGCGGCGCCGTAACTGGCCACCAGCGAAAGCAGTTCGGTGCGGTCACCGACCCGAGTGCCGGTGCCGTGCCCTTCGACCATCCCCACATCGACGGGCTCGACTCCGGCCAGCGCGATGGCCCGACGAAACAGTCGCACCTGGGCGGCACCGCTCGGCGCCGTCAGACCGCTGGTGCGCCCGTCGGAGTTGAGGCAACTGGCCCGCACTTCCGCGAGGATGCGGCGGCCGTCAGCCAGTGCCCTGGACCGACGCTGCAGCACGAAAATGGCTGCGCCTTCGGCCCACACGGTCCCGCTGGCATGCGCGCTGTACGGCCGGCAGTGGCCGTCATCGGACAGCGCGTGCTGCTTGGAGAACTCGACGAAGTAACCGGGCGAACCCATCACGGACACACCGCCGGCAAGCGCGAGGTCGCAGTCGCCGGCCCGGATCGCCTGGACCGCGGTGTGCAACGCCGCCAGCGCCGACGAGCACGAGGTGTCGACCGTCAGCGCCGGCCCTGCCAGGTCCAACGTGTAGGCGATGCGCCCCGAGATGACGCCCAGCGACGTACCGGTGATCAAATGACCACTGTGGCCTGAGAATTCGGCGAGCGCGGGGCCGTATTCGAGCGCGGAGGCGCCGATGTAGCAGCCGACGTCGTGGCCGGCCACGTCGTCTGGATTGATCCCGCTGTTCTCCAGCGAGCGCCAGGCCAGCCGCAGCCCCACCCGTTGCTGTGGGTCCATGGTCGTGGCCTCGCGAGGCGAGATGCGAAAGAACTCGGGATCGAACTTTGACGCGCTGGACAGGAAGCCGCCCGAGTTGTGGATCGGCTTGAACCCGTCCCGGCGCGATCCGTCGAACAGCTCGCCAAGTGCCCAGCCACGGTCGGTGGGAAAAGGGCCGAGTCCCTCGCGCTGTTCGGACAGCAGGGCCCAGAGGTCGTCGGCGTTCTCGACGCCGCCGGGTGCCTCCATGGCCATCCCCACGATGACTACTGGATCTACCAGGGGTTCACGGTCCGACATCGGCGCACACCATTCGGGCCACAGTGTCGAGGTGATCGTTAAGATAGAAGTGGCCGCCATCGAAATCCGACAGCGTGAATTGGCCGGAGGTATGGGTTTCCCAGGCGGTCAACATATCCCGACCAATCCGGTGGTCGCGACGACCACCGGTCGCGTGAATGTCGGCACGAATTCGCACATCCGGCCCACACGCGTAGCCGCTCAACGCGCGGTAGTCGGCCTGCACCGCCTGGACGAGCAGTTCGACGAATTCTTCGTCCTCCAGCAGCACGGGATCGGTGCCGCCCAGGTCCACCATGTCGGCCAGCACGTCACTGTCGCTGGTCGGTAGCGGCCCGGAGGCGGCGACCGTTGAGGGGGCCTGTCCCGCCGAAGCCCACAACGTGCGTACCGGCACGCCATTGCGTTCCGCGATGCGGGCGAACTCGAAGGCCACCACCGCACCCATGCAATGGCCGAACAGGCTCAGGGGCGCCGCCGCGAGCCAGTCGCCCGCCTCGAACAGCTCGAGCGCCAGCGCCTCGATGCTAGCCGCGGCGGGGTGGTCGCGCCGGTCGGCCCGCTGCGGGTACTGCACCACGAATGCGTCAACATTGTTGGTCGACAGTGTTTTAGCCAGCGAGCGGTATGCCGCGGCGGCTCCGCCGGCGTGCGGGAACACCACCACCGAGCCGCGCGCCGTGCCGCCGGTGAACCGCTTCACCCACGACTTGAACTCCCGCTTTTGCGGTTCGAGCGCGGACATGACGTCCACACTGGACATCTCAGCGATTTCCAGATAAACATCGGCCACCTGCTCTAGGCGGTCGCCGTTGCTTTCCCGGCCGCTGAGCAACTGAGCCAAGGCGGCGACGGTCCTGGCGGCGAAGGCATCGGCCACCATCAGGCTCGGCGAATCGAGCCACTGCCGGGCGCGCGCCACCACCTGGGTCGCGAGCACGGAATCGCCACCGAGGGAGAAGAAGTCGTCGTGTACACCCACCGCGTCGCGCTCACGGCCCAGGACGTTGGCGACGATGTGGCACAGCGCCCGCTCCAACTGCGTTAGCGGTGCCCGGTAGCGCGCCGACGGGTCGCTGGATTGCCCGGGCAACGCTTCGGAAAGCGCGGCGGCGACCGCCTTGCGGTCGATCTTGCCGCTGTCCGTGAAGGGGATCCGCTCGACCAGCGATATGTGGCTCGGAATCATGTGCGCGGGAACGAGGTCGGCAAGCGCTTGGCGGATCCGCTCTGCCGTCACCCGCACGTCAGTGGAGGTTTCCGGGCGGACCTGCGCAGCCAGCACTTCGGGGCCATCGGATACCGGGAGCAAGGCCGCGACGGCCGTTCCGACACCCGGCAACCGGCGCAGCGCGGCCTCGATCTCACCGAGTTCGACACGATACCCACTGATCTTGATCCGGTGATCCGCGCGGCCGACGAACTCCAGCGTCCCGTCCGGCCAGTAGCGGGCCAGGTCGCCGGTGCGGTACCACGTCCGGCCGTCGTGTTCGACAAAGTGCTTTGCGGTCAGTTCGCGCTGCCCGCGATAGCCGCGCGCGATTCCCCGCCCGGACACCCACAACTCACCGACCACCCAGTCGGGGCAGTCGTCGCCGGCTTCGTTGACCACCCGGCACGCGTTGTTCGGCAACGGCGTACCGTACGGGACCGCCGGCCAGTCCACCGGCAGGCCGGAAGCGTCATGAACGTCGAAAATTGTTGCGTGTATCGCGGTTTCGGTGGCACCGCCCAGCCCGGCGAAGCGGGCGTTGGGCGCCTCGGTTTGCAGGCGGCGGGCCAGGTCGGGGCGCACCCAGTCGCCGCCGACGGCCACCGAGCGCAGTGACGACAGCCGCCCGTGACCGACCTCGAGCAGCATGTCCAGCCAGCCCGGCATGAAGTTCAGCGCGGTGACGCTGTGTGTTTCGATGAGCCGGGCCCAGGCGTCGGGGTCCCGTCGCTGGGCTTCGTCGACCATCACGATCGCCCCGCCGGTCCGCAATGCGACGAAGATGTCGGGCACCGACATGTCGGATTCCAGCGTCGACAGGGCCAGCCAACGATCGGCGGCGCAGATCTCAAAATGCCGGATGAAGAACTCCACCGTGTTCATCACGCCGTCGTGCGTCACCTCGACGCCCTTGGGTTCCCCGGTTGAGCCCGACGTGAATAACACGTAGGCAAGTTCAGCGGGATCGGTTATCGTGTAATGGAATTCGCCACCGGCAGGCGCGTTGCGAAGCACGTCGGCAATGCTGAGTTCGGCTACCGGCAGCCGCCTAGTTTCTGCGCACCCGAAACCAGGGCGAGGCTGACCGAGCCGGCCGCGAGGATGCGTTCGGCACGGTCGTGGGGCTGGTCGGCGCCGATCGGCAGATAGACACCACCGACGGCCAGGATCGCGAGCACAGCAGGCACGTGCTGCGCGCTCTTCGGCCCCAGCACCGCGACCGTGTCGCCGGTGCCGATACCCGCTGCGCGCAACGCCGCGGCCAGCGCCGTCGACCTGGTCGCGCAGCTGCGCGTAGCTGAGGTCGCCGGAACTGGAGAAGACGGCCGGTGCGTCCGGCTGCAGCTCGGCCTGACGAAAGAAGCCTTCGTGCAACGCTTCTCCGCTGGGAGGCGCGGTGCGGCCGTTGAGCGCGTCACGGACCGCGCGCTGCGCAGGCGGCAGCGCCTGCGGGCCCGGCGCGTCCCAGTCGTCATCCGCGGCGGCCAACGCGAGGAGTTCGTCGACGTGGTAGGCGAACATGGCGTCGATGACGCCGGGCGCGAAGACGCCCTCGCGGACGTCCCAGTTCACCAGCACCCCGCCGTCGAATTCAGTGACCTGCGCGTCCAGCAGCACCTGGGGGCCCTGCGAAATGATCCACTCGGGTGTGCCGAATTGCTCGGTGACGTCCGCGGCGAACAGCTCGCCCAGACCCAGCGCGCTGGTGAACACCACCGGTGCCAGCACCTGCGTACCGCGATGGCGACTGAGATCGCGCAGCACCGACAGCCCGGGGTAGGCCGAATGAGCGGCGGCGGTCCGCATGGCGTCCTGCACGGTCTGTGCCCGGGCAGCGGGGGTGTGCGCTCCGGTCAGGTCGATATCGAGCAGCAGCGAGGAGGTGAAGTCGCCGACCAGCCGATCGACGTCGGGGTGCAGGGCCTGGCGGCCGAACAGCGGGACGTTCAGCAGGAACCGGGGCGTCGTCGACCAGCACGCCAGGGCATTGGAGAAAGCGGCCGCCAGCGTCATCGACGGGGTGATGCCGCGCGCCCGGGCGCGGGAGAACAACGCGTCGCGGGTCGCCGGATCGAACCAATGCCAGCGCCGGGTGCTCTGCTGCGACGCCCGCCCGTGGATCGTCGGCGGCGACGGCGGGTCGGGCAGTCGCGGTACGCGTCGCGCCCACCAGTCCCGGTCGGCCTCCGGCACCGCCCGCGCTGCCTGCCCCTGCAAGGCGTGGCGGTATTCCCGGTACGTGTAACCGAGTTCGGGCAATTCGCTGCCCCGATACAGCGCCGCCAGGTCGGCCATCAGGGTGCGGTAGCTCATCGCGTCGGCGGCCTGCATGTCCAGGTCGACGTGCAGCCGCGAACGGTCGCCGGGCAGCAGCGTCAACGCGAGTTCGAACACCCCACCATCGAGCTGCTGGTGCGATTTGGCGTCGCGGATGGCGACCAGCCGCTGCTCGACGGCGTCCGCTGCCAGCCGGCGAAGGTCCTGCACAGCGACCGGAAAGGCACCAAGTTCGGCTGATCGGCGGGATGCGCTGAGTCCCGTCGGGCAGGAACTGCACCCGCAACATCGGGTGCCGCAGCGCCAGCCGGGTAGCCGCCGCACGCAGCAGGTCCGGGTCGATCGGGCCGCCGTCGAACTCGACATAGAGGTGCCCGGCCACCCCACCCAGCTGCTGATTGTCCTGGCGGCCCACCCACATCGCGTGCTGCATCGGAGCCAGCGGGAACGGCTCGCCCGTCCTGAGGTATTTCAGCCTGCGACTCGACCAGCGGCTCAATGCCTACAGCCGAGTCGGCGGACACCAGCCCCGACCAGGCCTCGATTGTCGGCGTGGCCGCGAGCGTGGCGAAGTCGACGTCGATGCCCTGGCGACGCCACCGACCGGCCAGGGTCATCATCCGGATCGAATCCAGACCCTGCCCGATCAGGTTGTTCCCGGGATGAACGGCATCGGCACGAACCCCGAGTAATTCAGCTACCTCTGCGCGGATCACCTCCGAGCACGCCGGAGCTTGCGCCACGAACCCTCCCTGGATTAGCACAGGCTGCCCTAATTTCTGGTTACCCTATCCTCGATCCACCCTCCGCCGCCACAAGGCCCCTTCTAAGGAGCGCAGATGCCGTCGAACGAATCGACGCAGGAAACGCGTGGTCTGGATGGCGGCCGAGCCGGATTCGTGCCCTTCCCCGCTGATCGAGCCGCGTCATACCGCGCAGCAGGTTATTGGGCCGGACGGACGCTGGACACGGTCCTGACCGATGCGTCGGTGCGCTTCGGGGACCGAATGGCCGCCCTGGACGCCGTGCCCGGGAGCGGATTGAGTTATGCCGAGCTCGACGCGCAGGCTAGCCGCGCGGCCGCGGGGCTGCGCGATCTGGGCATCGCGCCCGGCGACCGGGTGTTGCTGCAGCTGCCGAACCGCAGCCAGTTCGTGGTGGCGCTGTTCGGGCTGTTGCGGGCGGGGGCGATTCCGGTGATGTGCTTACCGGGCCACCGCGCCGCCGAATTGGGGCACTTCGCCACGGTCAGCCAGGCGAGCGGGATGCTGATCGCCGACACGGCGAACGGCTTCGACTTTCGGGAGATGGCACGCGGCCTGGTCGATGATCACCCCGCTCTCGCGCATGTGATCGTCGACGGTGACCCGGGGCCGTTCGTGGCGTGGTCACAGTTGCGCGACTCGGCCCGGCCGGCAGCCCCCGCTGACCCGCCACCCGCGGACCCGGAATCGCCTGCGCTCCTGCTGGTTTCCGGTGGCACCACCGGCACCCCTAAACTCATCCCCCGCACCCACAGCGACTACCTGTTCAACGCGACGGCAAGCGCGCAACTCTGCCGCCTGAACGCCGACGATGTCTACCTGGCGGTGCTGCCCGCGGGCCATAACTTCCCGCTGGCGTGCCCGGGCATCCTCGGCGCGCTGACCGTCGGCGCCACCATCGTGTTCAGCGCCGACCCCAGTCCGGAGGCCGCCTTCGCCACCATCGCGCGCCACGGCGTTACCGTCACCGCCCTGGTGCCCGCGCTGGCCAAGTTGTGGGCACAGGCCTGTGAATGGGAACCAGTGACACCGAAGTCGCTGCGCCTCTTGCAGGTTGGCGGGGCGAGGCTGGAGCCCGACGACGCTCGCCGGATCCGCGAAACGCTGACCCCGGGCCTGCAACAGGTGTTCGGCATGGCCGAGGGACTACTGAACTACACCCGCCTCGACGATCCAGCGGAACTGATCGAACACACCCAGGGGCGCCCGCTCTGCGAGGCCGACGAGCTGCGCATCATGGACAGCGCGGGCGAGCCGGTGACGCCGGGCGAAGAAGGCGAGCTTTTGGTGCGCGGCCCGTACACAATCAACGGTTACTTCCGCGCTGAGCGCGACAACGCACGTTGTTTTGATCCCGAGGGCTTCTACCGCAGCGGCGACCTCGTCCGCCGGCGGGACGACGGCTACCTGGTGGTCACCGGCAGAATGAAAGACGTCATCAGCCGCGGCGGTGAGACGATCTCCGCCCAGGACCTTGAAGACCAGATACTGAGCCACTCCGCGATTTTCTCGGCCGCCGCAGTTCCGCTAACCGATCCGTATCTGGGCGAAAAGATCTGTATTGCGGTCGTTTTCAGCGGTACGCCGATCGGCCTGGCAGAGTTGAACGCCTACCTCGACGGGCGCGGTGTCGCCGTTCACGCGCGGCCCGACATGTTGGTGGCGATGGCGGCGCTGCCCACCACGCCGATCGGCAAGGTCGACAAGAAGGCGATCGCGCGTCAGGTCGGCGGCGCGGGCTGACGCCCGAATTCCGCCGCATAGGCGTCATGGTCGGGTTTCATCCCGGCGGCCACCAGTTCCCAGAGCACCTCGTCGGTGCCGCCGCCGACCCGGGCGAGCTTCATGTCGCGCCACCATCTGCCCAGCGGCGTCTCGTCCACGAGGTAGCCCGACCCGCCGAAGATGTGCATGCACTCGCCGATCACTTCCTCGCCGAGCCGGGCCGCGGTCACTTTGACCCCTGCCGCGGCGCGCAGATCCAGCCTGCCCTGGGCCGCGATCCCGTGTAACGCGTGCCGCAACAGGTCGACACGCGCTTGCAGATCCGCGATGCGCAGCCGCAGGGCTTGGTGTTCGAACAGAGTCTGGCCGAATTGGCGTCGGCTCACCATGCGCGCCAGGGTGATTCCGATCGCGCGCTGACACGATGCCGCGACCTGTCCGGCGATCGACATCCGCTCGTGAGCCAGTCCCCAACTGATTGCGGCGAGCCCGGTGCCGGCCCGTGCCACCAGCGCATCGGCGGGTACCCAGGTATCGATATGAACGGCCGCGGTGTCCAACGGCGCGGCGCCGACCTTGCGGTAGGGCGGCTGCACGCTGACTTGGCTGGTCGGAACCGCCACGACTGCGACGTTGCCGTGCCGGCTGGCAGGGTCGTGGTCGACGCTGCGGGCCACCACCATGATGTGGTCGGCGATCGGAGAAAGAGACACGTATTTCTTGACGCCCCGAACGTCGAAACCGCCGTCCCGAGAGCTTATCTCGGTCTCGACGATCTGCAGATCGGATCCGCCGGACTCCTCCGAGGCGCCGATGCACAGCACCGCATCACCCCGGATCGCGCGATCGCAGATATCGCGTAGGTAATCCGACTTGCCGAAGCGACGCAGAATCGCGATGGCCGAATCGTGCAGGCTGACGCCCACGCCGATGCCGGCCGACGCCAAATTGCCCAGTGCGAAAGCCAGTTCGACGAGCTTGCCGACATCGGGCATCGGTTCGGTGGACCATTTTGCGCTGAAGACACCGGATGCGCCGAGATGTTGGATCAGGTGACGCGGAAAGCGTTCCTCTTCTTCGGCTTTCACCGTCCATGCCACGACACGCTCGTCGAACGCGCCGGCCAGCAGGGCGCGATAGTCGTCGAGCGAGATTCGGGTTGTCGCGGTCATTTAGTCAACGGCTTCCAGCGAACGTCGCACTTCCAGGCGGCGCAGTTTGCCCGAGGTGGTTCGCGGCAGCGATCCCGGCGCAACAAAGACGACGTCGGAGGGGACGACTCCGCATTCGGATGCGACGCGCTGGATCAATTCGGCGCGGGCATGCGCTTCGTTGGACCCGCGGAATTCGGCGGCGACGACCAAACCGGGACGGGCGGTACGTTCGCCGGTGCCCAGGGCGACCACGGCCCCTTCCCGTATTCCGCGGACCTGCGCTGCGACAAGCTCGATTTGGGTCGGAAATATGTTGCGACCGGCAAGCGAGATCACTTCCTTCGCGCGACCACACACCACGAGGCCACCGTCGCCGAGGAAGCCGAGATCGCCGGTGGGAAACCAGTCATCGCGGTCGATGGGTCGGTCCCCGAGGTAGCCGTCCATCATCGATGCACCACGAATCTCGACTTCGCCGATCTCACGATGACCGTTGCCGGCAAGGCCGTCGTAGGAGCCGCTGGAGGAGATCCGTATCTGCATCCCGGAAATCGGTTCGCCGAGAAAGGCGTGCCTGTGCGAGCCGGTGTCGTCGGTGACGACGTCGACGCGCAGTCCGGTGCCCGGCGCCGGCATGGACACGGCGCAGGTCGATTCGGCCAGCCCGTAGGACGGCGCCGCGGCGCCGGCGGCAAACCCAAAGGGCGCCATGGCTTCCGCGAACCGTTCCAGTCCCTCGCAGTCGATCGGCTCGCCGCCGTTGATCGCGACGCGCAGCGCACCGAGGTCGACGTCGGATACCCGGCGCGCGTATTTGCCGACGAGGTTGTAGGCGAAGTTCGGGGCCGCGATCACGGATGCGCGGCTCTCGGAGAGCCAGCTCAACCAGCGGAATGGAGACGCCGCGAACGCGTTCGTCGGAGCCAGCCAGAGCGAATTGCCGGCGAGCGCTCCGCTGAGCAGAAAGGTGAGACCCATGTCGTGGTAGAGGGGCAGCCAGGAGCAGCCGACGTCGGCCGCCTCCACGCCCACGCGCTCGTTGAGCCCTCGGACGTTGCTCAGCACCGCTTCCGGCGAGAGGACCGCCGTGCGGGGCACGCCGGTGGAGCCCGCCGTGCCCTGCAGGATGGCCGGGCAATCGGTGTCGAAGGGGGCCGGCCGATACCGAGCGCTTGGTGTGCGCGGCCGTCACGACGTCTGCTATTTCGACACCCATCGGATCCATGTCCGCCAGGTGGTCCTGCAGGTGCCCGAGATAGGCGCCGTTGCTCAACACGGTGCGCACGCCGATGGCGGTGAAGCGGTTCAGCGTGGCCTCGGCCCACCGCCGCTCATCGGCGCCGCGAATCGGCCCGGGCAGGATCGATACGGCCACGCCGGCGAGCCACGCACCTTGAAGCGCGGCGACCAATTCCACGGTCGAGTCCCCGACCAGACCCACCGCGCCGGGCTCGTCACGGTCAAGCAGCCAGGCCGCAACTCCTTCGGCCAGCCCGTGCACTTCCGGCCACGGGTGGCGGCGCCATATCGAAGTCTCGCGGTCCAGGACAACCAGGTCGGCAGTCGAGGCCTGCATCGACCGCCTTAGCGCCGCCGCGAGTTCATTCATCGACGTATTTCGCCGCGATCGCCGCCTCCAAGTCGCCTACCGTGTCGCAGGTCAACAGCTCTTCCTCGGACAGCACGACGCCGAGCCGCTCTTCGATCGCCACCATGCCGACGGCGAAAGCCACCGAATCCAACCCGGCGTCATCGACCAACCTGGACTCAGGGGTGACTCGAGTCATGTCGACATTGAGATCGTCACGCAGAATGCTCTGCAACACAGTGGTTACCGTGGACGGCGAGGTGGCCATGGCGAAAGACCTTACACGGTCTCAATTAGGCAAGGCTAGCCTAAAGGCTAATGCGCCACTCGGCAGCGTCGTGCTGCTGTCGCCAGAACTCAGCGAAACGTCCACCCGTTGCGAGCAATTCGTCGACCGGTCCATCCTCGACAATCTGGCCGTTGTCGAGAAAGAGGACACGGTCGGCGTGACGGATGCTCGCCAACCGGTGGGCCACGATTACCCGGGTACGCGCTTGCGGATCGGCAGTGAGCGCGTCGACCACCGCGGCCTCGTTCTCGGTGTCCAGGGCGCTGGTCGCCTCGTCGACCAGCAGTATCGGCGCGGTCTTGAGAAGAGCACGCGCGATGCTGACCCGCTGTCGTTCACCGCCCGAAAGCGCTGAGCCGGCTTCGCCGACGACGGTCTCGACGCCGTCGGGCAGCCTGCGGATGAGCTCATCGACCCGCGCCAGCGCGACGGCCCTAGCGAATTGTTCGTCGGCAGCGGCGGGGTCCCCGGCGTACACGTTGTCACCAATGGTGCCGTGGAACAGGTAGGGGTGCTGAAACACCACACTGCTTGTCGCGCGGCGTGTCTCGGCATCCAGCGTCACGGAGTCGACCAGAACACGACCCCGGGCCGGCTCCTGCAAACCCGCGATCAGCGCCAGGATCGTGCTCTTGCCCGAACCGGACGGCCCGACAATCGCCGTCGTGGTTCCCGGCCGCAACGAGAAGCTCACCCCGTCCAGCACCGGGCCACTCGCGTTGCCGTAGCTGAACGCGACGTCCTGGAACTCGATACTCGGTGCCGTAATGCAGGTGTGCAGCGTTCCGCTCCCGACATCCATGACCGGTGCGGTGAGCACCGATCGGATGCGGTCGAGCGTGGCGCGGATGCTCTCGAGTGCCGGCGCCAGCTCGCTGGCTGTGCTGAAGGGCTCAAGGTAGCGGGCAATCACGACGATCAGCGCGATGGCCTGCGGCACCGTGAGCATCCGGGCCACGGTGAGCTCCGTGGTGACTCCCGCCAGGAGGATCAAAGCCAGCTGGCTGGCGATGCTGAACACCAGCTGTCCAGGGACCTGCATGCCCAGCAGCCGCATCGTCGCGCCATGCTGGGCGGCCAGCGCGTCGCCGACCAGACTTCGAGCCGGCTCGACACGGCGGGCGGCCCGCAGCGCCTGCTGGGTTCGGGCGAACTCGACGATCCGCTCGGTGAGCGCGCTGTTGGCTTCGCCGACTTTGGCATCGGCACGACGAGCGAAAGCCGCCGACGCCCAAAGCGCCCCCAGCAGCAACGGCACACCGGCAAGCGCGGCCACGCCGAGCTGCCAGGAGACCGGCAGCAGGACCAACGCGATTGCCGGCGGCAGCAGGACTGCGGTGGTCAGCGGCGTCAGCAGGTTGACGACGAGACCGACGAGTTCCGGGCCCGTCGCGGCGATCGCCTGCCTTGCCGTCGCGGTGTGCTCGGCGGTGAACCAATCCAGCCGGACATTGGGAAGCCGGTCGGCGACGTCATGTTGGGTGTGGTCAAGCACCGCGAAACCCAGATCGAAGCCGATCCGTGCGGTGCGGGCGTCGATCGGCCAGCCCGCCAATGTCGCTGCGGTGAGCCAGGCCAGCCACGCCAACGCGCGGTGCGGTGCACCGCTGAACAACGCACCGACCAGCGGGACGAGCAGTACCGTGCCCACCGCCCGAACCACAACGGAGAGCAACGCAAGCAACGCATAAGCGATCACCTTGGGCCGGAGATCTTTCGGGACGAGGCTCATCCAGGTGCGGATCACCGAGCCCCCTCCCGTGCCGCCGTGACCGGCACCGAATTGCCTTGGCCGGTATCCCATAGCCGGCGGTAGCGTCCATCGGCGGCCAGCAACTCGTCGTGAGTGCCGCGCTCGACGATGCGGCCGTGATCGAGCACGACGATCTGATCGGCCTGAGTGACGGTGTGCAGTCGATGGGCGATCACCAGCACGGTGCGCTCCCGGGTCAGCCGATTGAGGGCCTGCTGCACAAGATATTCCGATTCCGGATCGGCGAACGCCGTGGCCTCGTCGAGGATCAGGACCGGGGTGTCGGCGAGGATCGCACGAGCGATGGTAAGCCGTTGCCGCTCCCCGCCCGAGAGACCGCTGCTGGCGCCCAACACGGTGTCGTAACCAGCCGGCAGGCGGAGCACGCGGTCGTGTATCTGCGCCTCGCGGGCGGCGGCCCGAACCTGTTCGGCGGGGGCATCAGGCACGGCCAGCGCGATGTTTTCGGCGGCGCTGCCATGGACGAGCTGGGTTTCCTGCAGTACGAAACCAACGTGCGCGTAGAGTTCGTCGGCGGTAAGCGATCGAATATCTTGTCCGCCAATCCGTATCGCGCCCTGCCCGACATCCCAGACATCGTGGAATCGGGCCAGTAGGGCCGCCAGTGTCGACTTGCCCGAGCCGGAGGGGCCGACGAGTGCGGTAACGGTGCCGGGCCGCAGCGTCAGCGATACGTCTTGGATCACCGGGACACCGGGACGGTAACCGAAGCTGACGTGGTCGAACACCACCGTCGCCGACGAGTCACCGCCGGGCGCTTCAGCTTGCTCGCGAACGGCGAGTTCGGGTTCGTCGAGCGTGACCTGAAGGCGCCGCGCGGCCAATATCCCGGCCCGGATGCCGCCCACACCGTAGCCGATGCCCAGGAGTCGCGCGCCGAATGTGGTGCCCAACAACAAGAACGGCAGCAAGTTGACCGGGTCCATTTGGTGCGTCACCACCAGCAGGGTGCCGGCGAATCCGATGAGCCATAAGAACGTCGAGGGCCGGGTAGCCAGATCCATCAGCGTCTTCTTGCCGGCCAGCGGACGCTGCCAGGCGACCAGAAACCCGATGTACTCGTCCAGGTGGCGGCGGAAGCTCGAACCCGCGGCACCACCGAAAATGCGAATCACAGGCTGGCCTTCGAGATATGCGCCTGCCTCCCCGCTCATCGTCTCGGCCCAACGCTGCGATTGCGGGATGCGCGGACCAGATTGGATCGAGAGCGAGGACGCCATCACCAGGTAGACCAGGACCGGCACGAACAAGACGAGGGCTACCCGCCAGTCGACGACGAATAGATAAACCAGCACCGCCACCGGCGCCACTACCGCGGCGACCGCGTCCGGGATGGCATGAGTGACCAGATAATGCAATGACAGCGTGTCGTCTTGCACCAGTTGCTTGATGGACCCTGACCCGCGAGCGGTGAACCAGCCCAGCGGCAACCGCGACAACTTGGTCAACAACCGCGAACGCAACTTGCTGGCAAACCGGGCGTCGATCACATGCAGCCAGAGCGTCAGGGCGGCGCCCAGAACCGTCCCTGCTCCCAGCAGCCCCACTGCCGATATCCCGACCGTCCATAACCGGGACGCGTCGGCGCCGGACACCAGCAGCCGAGCCAGCTCGACCAACAGCACGAACGGGGCCAGCTGTAGCACCGTGATCAGGGCCTGCAGCACACCAGATACGACCAGCTGCGACCGCAGCGGTGCGAGCAACCGGCCAGCCGCCTGGGCGCGCCACCTACCGCGAGCACGCGAAACGGGCGCTGGGTCGGGCGCTTGGCCGGGCGCAGGAACCGCCGATTCTTCCTGTACCACAACGCTTTCCAGCTGACCATCCGGCTCGGTGACTCGCTGAACGCCCATGGCGCGCCCCGCGTTCCAGTAGGCCTGCGCGTGGATCTCGGACTTGGGGAAACCGAACTCGTCGCGCAGCCGCACCCGGACATGTTTGAGCGTGGCGGCCTCCGGCGTCGCCCACGCGTACCAATCTGACCAGTCGCGCGTCTCAATCGCCGCGGCCAGCGATTTCTCGTCGCGCCGCGCAACCCAATGCACCCGCAGCCGGGGGTGCCGCGCCAGTGGGATCAGCGCGTCGTTCTCGTCGTGCCGCTCAAGATATAACTCGATCGCCACGCCGTCAGGCACGACGCCGATGATGCCGTTGATCCCCGGGATCGACGCCGAGTCGCCAATCAGCAGGTAGCCGGCGGGTTGCTCGGCGGGTATATCGAAACGCGACGACCCCATCAACGACATCACCGAGATCGTCGCGCCCGGCTCGACGGTGCGCGCCCACAACGATGCCGGACCGGCCGGGTCATGTAGAACGACATCCACCGCGAAACGGCCCGCGGCGACGTCAGCTTCGGAGATCGTGTACGCGCGCTGAAACTCGCTGTCGGATCCCTTAGGATCGGGGAACCAAAACCGCAGCCACGCAGTGGGTTCGGCGATCACGTCACCGAACAAAGTCGGCGACTCCATGCGGACACGAACGAAATGCGGAGCGATTCGTACAGTTTCGATCACCGTTGCGGTGTGGTCGCGTGCGCCGAAACTCCGCAACATCGCGCCCTGGAACCCGCGTGCCATCGGCCTCCTCTCCCGCCACGGTGAACTCCGTGCGACCGCCCCCCGGATCAATGCGGCCGACGTTACATCCTAAAACTAAGGGTTGCCTTACCACGCGTCAACCTCGGCCGAGTGGCCTGGTGGAACACTGATGCGCCGCAACCATGACATGGCGCAATGAGCGCTGCGTAAGCTCGGCGCACGATGACCGAAGCCACCCCACTCGGCGATCCCCAGGATCCGTCGACTTACCAACTTGCACGCGAACGCACGGATCTGCCCGAGGAGATGCGGCGCCTCGGCCCACCCCCGGTGCCATCGCTGGAGCCGCCGTACGGATTACGCGTCGCACAGTGCGCGGACGCGGAGCTGGTCGCCGAGTGGATGAATCGCCCTCATCTGGCGGCGGCCTGGGAGTACGACTGGCCGACCTGGCGCTGGCGCCAACACCTCACCGCGCAGCTTGAGGGGACCTATTCGCTGCCATTGATTGGAAGCATGCGTGGCACGGATCGTGCCTACCTTGAGTTGTATTGGGCGGCCAAGGATTTAATTTCCCGTCATTATGACGCCGAGCCCCACGACGTCGGCCTGCATGCCGCCATCGCGGATGTGTCCCTGGTCAACCGCGGCTTCGGCCCGCTACTGCTGCCGCGCATCGTGGCCAGCGTCTTCGCGGCGGAGCCGCGCTGCCGCCAGATCATGTTCGATCCCGATCATCGCAACACGGTTGTCCGCCGGTTGTGCGAGTACGTCGGATGCCGATTCCTTGGCGAGCACGACACGCCAACTCGGCGCATGGTGCTCTACGCGCTCGAACGTCCGAGGTCATAGCCTTACGCCGGCTTAGGCAAGGGTAGCCTCAATTAGCTAAGGCAAGCCTATTGTGTCTCAGCTATCTCTTAGGTAGTGTCCGTGGCGCCCGCGGTTGGCAGTCGTTGACGGTTGAGTACCTAAGGAGATGCAGTGCAGCTTGCCCTCGGTTCCGAGTTCAGTGGCCAGGTCCTCCGGGCCGGTTCACAAAAATTCCTGGCCGCCGGCGTCGCCGTGATTGGTGCCACCCTCATCGCAGCAAATCCGCTGGCGCCGAATGTCGCGGTCGACATCGAACAACGAGTGGCAGCGGACGTCCAGCACCGGGCGGTGCAACTCACCAGCGGTGGCAGCGACGTGGTCGGCGCTTATGAGGACCTCTTCAACACGACGGCCAACAACCTGCAAACTCTGGTCGGCGAGGCCGGGGTTGCCTATCCCACCCTGCTAAAGCAGGTCGGTACGAACCTGCAGGGCGCCGGCAACCTGATCGGCACCGCGCTCAAGGGCGCCCAAACCGGTATGTCGAACTCAATCTACGGCGGCTGGTACGGCGGCGACGACGGGTATGTCTTCGGGCTGCTCGGAGGAACCGTGACACACGCGGGCGTCACGAAGTCGGGCAGCACGCTGCAAGAGATCCTTGGCTCGCTTTCGCAAGGCAACGCCTTCAACGCATTCGGCTACTTCGACGAGTGGGCGCTGGAGACGGTGGACCATACGTCGAAGCCTCTGCTGGCCCCATTCCTGAATGAGGCTAAGGCCGGGATGGCCGCCGACGACGACGCTCTTCAATTCGTTCGGGCAAGCCCGCAGAATGTCTTCAACACTTTGTTGACTTATTCCAACTTGAAAAACGTCGCCAATGGCCTGCTGTCGCCCCCGCTCAGCGTGATTTTCGGGCTTCTGTTCGACGGCGGCAAGATTGGCGGGGATCTGGCCGCGCTGAACTTCGGGGGGGCACTGGCCGACATGGCCAAGGCACCTGCCGACATCGCAGGCGACCTGATCAACGGCTTCGTCTACCCGGGGCAGTTCAACCCGACGGGCCAGCCGTTCGCCGGCTTGATCAACAACGGCAGCCTTCTTCAGCAATTGCTGGTCACCTGGCCCGAGCAACTCGCCCAGGCGCTGGGTGCCCCGACGTCGGCGGCCGCCACCGGTGGTGCCGCGGCATCGCTGAGCAGTGGGCTGGCGCACATGACATCGCTGCTGCCGAATCTGGCCCAACTGGGGGCGCAACCCTCGCTGATGCTGGCAAACCTGGGCGCGAACCTCGGCGCGACGTTAAGCCCAATGTTCGCCAACATCGCGGCGCAGCTGGCGACCGCGCTGGCACCGAACATGATCAGCGCATTCCTGCTGCACCTCCCGGCGCTGATCTTGGCGATGCTGTAGGAACTTGAGCATCGAAGCTGGGCGTCCTTCCTGCGCACCAACCATGCGGGAAGGGCGCCCACTTCGTAGCTATCAGACGCTGCGGGGGGAGTCGCAGTGCGAGAATTCAATACGGAAAATTGCTGATATTGCTGTCCGACAGGGGTTTTCATGGCACTGTCGGAACCGGCCGACACATTCGCGGGTTTATAGGTCGGTATTTGTAGGAAGGTAGGAGTTATGTCGTTCGTACAGACGACACCGGGGTTGTTGACGGCAGCATCGGACAGCTTGTCCGACATCGGCGCGTCGATGAATGAGCAGACCGTCGCGGTTGCAGTGCCGACGACACAGGTCACCGCCCCAGCCGCCGACCAGGTCTCGGCATTGCTGGCCACCAAGTTCGAGGCGCACGGACTGGCGTATCAAACGGTTGCCGCGATGGCCACCCAGATACATCAGGCGTTTGTGAGCGCATTGGCGTCCGGCGGCACTTCCTACGCCGTCGCCGAGGCGGCTAACGCCGCCGCGGCACGGTAACGAGGCAGCGCAGTGGTTTTCGCGTTTTTTCCGCCGGAGGTCAACTCAGGCCTGATGTATGCCGGCCCCGGCTCGAGTCCGATGGCGGCCACTGCCGCGGCATGGGATTCATTGGCCGCCGATCTGTTTGCGACGGCGGCTTCCTATCAATCGGTCCTTTCGGATCTGGGCGGCGGGTGGTCAGGCCCGTCGGCGACGGCAATGGCGGGCGCGGCCGCACCCTATGTGTCATGGATGAATGCGACGGCGTCTGTAGCCGCGGAGTCCGGTGCGCAGGTCAAAGCCGCTGCGGCGGCGTATGAAACGGCGTTTGCGATGACGGTGCCCCCGGCGTTGGTGACGAGCAATCGGGCGTTGCTAGCGGCGCTGGTGGCTTCGAATATTTTTGGTCAGAACACTCCGGCCATCGAGGCGACCGAGGCGCAGTATCTGGAAATGTGGGCTCAGGATGTCGCGGCGATGAACGGGTACGCGGCATCGGCGAACACGGCGGCGCAGTTGGCAACCTTCGACACGCCGCCCGCCACAACGAACGTCGCTGCGACGGCAGCAACTCCCGCCGCCGGCATCACCGACGGTGCAAGCGTTTTGGCCGGGTTGACAACTCTTGGTACCGAGGCGCAGACAGCGCTGGGCTCGTTGTCGACCTCCGGTCCGCTCGCTGGCCTGCTGGGTTCGCTGCAGGCCGCGCTGACCGGCACGCAAGCGACAGCCGCATTGACGCAACAGGGACCTGCGCTCCTGCAATATGCGATGACTCCCGCGCAACTGTTGATCCAGATGACCTCCTCGTTCAGCCAGAACGGCGGCGCGGGGCTCGCGTCTTCCGGTAGCGAGGAGTTGCTCACTACCATCGGCAACTTCGTCGACTCGAAAATGCAGCTCGTAGTCGGTGGGATCAGCGATCAGTTGCGGACTTTCGGTTCGGCCGTTAGCGCCCAGATGGCGCACGCAAGCCAGTTGGGTGGGCTCTCAATTCCTCCGGGGTGGTCGTCGACGGCCCAGGGGTTGAGTCGGGCCATGCCGATGCTGCCGCCGAGCAGCGTCAGCTCACCGGCATTGTCAGGGCCGGCCCCGATGCCCACCAGCCCACTGGCCCAGGGCCTCATGGGAGCGGCCGGACAGAGCCCCACCAGCATCACCGGCAAGATGCCTCCGGTCAAGCTCTTTGCGCGCTCGCCGGCAGGCGGATGATGAAATGCGCTGCGGTGCGCAGGCATTGAGCACCGCAGCGCCCAGTCATGCGCTTTGAACTACGGCACAGGCTCCGAGGACCGTGGTGGACAGATAGTTGGCCGCATTAGCCAAATGGTTATCGGGCGGCGTATAGGTTGGTACCGCGACAGCGAACGCGCGGCGATACTGAGCGGCGAGGTCGGCGAAATCCTGCCAGATGAAATTTCCGCTGCTGCTGCCCATGTGCACCAAGTTGTCGGCAAATGCGTTCATTACTTTCGCGGCATCGTAATTGGCCGCCCTTTGCTCCTCGGTCCACAGAATCGCGGGAATGCTCGGGTTGATGCTCTGCCATGCCGCCGTCTGTTGACCAAACTGATCCAGCGCCGACTTCCACTGAGCACAAACCCCATTGGGGCTGGAGAGGAACTCGTGCGGGTTAGCGGGGCTTCCCATCGGCGGGACCTGTGACGGTGACGCCCCAGGCGGCACCATCGGCCCGCGCGCTGCCGCGGAACCGTCGGTGATGGCAGTGCATATGGCCCCGAGCGCCGAGGCCACGCTGTTCGCCGTTCCTGCCAAGTTATCGTCCGCCGGCACATATTTCGGGACGTGTTCGACGTAGGAGTGCGCGTAGGCGATGAACTGTTCGTAGAGTTCGCGCATGACCCGATGGGGTGTCAATTTGGCCAGGCCGACGGCCTGCGTCGCCGCATTACGCATGGACTGAGCTGCCGCAACATACTGCACCCGCTGCTTGTCGTCCCATGCCGAAGCCGGGACCGAACGGTCCCGTTCGTTCCAAATGCCCAGTCCGTCGTTGGACAGCGAATTGTTGATCGCCGTCCACGCCGCGCAGCTGGGATCGTCGGTAATGACGGCGACAGCCCCCGTGTCCTGGGCGCTCGGAACGGCAGGCGCCTCCCGCGTTGACGTTGCCCCCGACTGGGCCGACGAATTGTTGCCAGAGCCGCCACCGAAAAACAACACCCCCGCGAGCACAATCGCCAAACCGGCCACCAGACTCACCGCGATCAAGGCCCGTTTCAGGTTCTTATTGTGATCCGGCGGGTCATCGTCAAACTCGTCGTCAAAGTCATCGTCTTCGTCGTCGATGCGAGACTTCACGTTCCGCAGTTTAGTGGCAATCCCGGGAAACTGTCGATGAATTCGCGACTTTCGCGACGAGTCCGCCGGCGCGTCTGGCGGCTGGTTTCGCGGCCGTCGAGCCGGAACACGACCTGTGTTCGAAATCACCTTTCTGCCGGTTCGCGTCGTTTCCGCGAACGCGACTGTGCGGCATTGTTTTCAGTTTGCAATCGGCCTCCCGCTGCTGGTGCGGGACGTCGCCTCGATTACGGGCCCTGTTGCCATGATTGAGATTTGGATGGGCACTCGTGCGCCCGTCCCCGATCGGTTGGGCTAAACGGTGTCCACCTGAGTAGCCGCGCATCCGGTTCGGTTAGATTGGGCAGCATGCTAAGGGCGTTGCTCACGATCGTGTCGGTGTGTGTGCTCGCCGGCTGTTCATCGGATGGGAATGCGTCCTCGCCACGGAAGGCCGACATCACCAAGGTCGCCGAGGTGAAGTCGAGCTTTGGCCCCGAATTCAAAATCAAGCAAATCGCAAAGCGGGCCGTCGATCCCACAGCGATGTCCGGCCCCAAACTGCCGCCGGGTATGGCTGTCGACCCGCCTGAGTGCGCGAAGGTGGTACTCGGACCCGAGATACCACTGGGCCTGCAGGGCAGCATGGCCGGCGTGTCCGCGGAGGGTGACTCTAACCGGTTCATGGTTATCGCTTTGGAGACGTCCGCACCGGTGCCGTTCCCCGACGACGGCCGCCATTGCAGCAAGGTGACCTTCTCGGGATCACATGTCCAGGGCACCGTCGAAGCGGTCGACGTGCCGAAGATCGACGGCACGCGGACGGTGGGCATGCACCGCGTGCTGCAGTCGGGCGATGAGCCGTCCCGCAGCAGCGAGCTCTACCAATACGTGGCTCAGTTCGACGACTACGAGATAATCGTCACCGCCAATCCAGTTCCGGTCCCCGACCAACCCGTTGTGCTCGTGGACACCGAACGCGCTCGCGACGTGCTCGTGAAGGCGGTCGCCGCGGTCCGCGGTTAAGTGCACATCCGTCAGACATTTTCAGCAGAGCGATAGGTTAAACGCATGGAGCAGGAAGCCCCAGTCCATGACGACGAGTCCGTGGAAGCAGCCACCGATACGCCGCGGAGCCTGAGCGAATACATCAAGACCACGGTGATCAACACCGTCCCACCGCTGGTCGCGTACTACGCGCTTCGGGCATTCGGCCTGACCCCCTACTTGGCGCTGGCGGGCGCGATCATCGTCGCGGTCCTGCAGGGGCTGCTCAACATGGTGCGCAAACGCAAATTCGAGCCCGCGAACGGGCTCGTGATCCTCGGCGCGGCCGCCTCCTTGACCATTGCGTTCACCACAAAGAATCCTCGCATCGTGCAGGTCCTCGAGCTCATTCCCGGCACTTTTCTGGTTTTGTCTTGCCTGTTCAGCGGCTTGCTCGGCAAACCCGCCTCCAAGAAGTTCGCGAGCGTCGTCGCCCCTACCCTGGCAGACGCGGCTCTGCCGCAACGCGGTTGGACAGAGCAAGACGTCCGGGACTGGCACCAACTACACACCCGGCTCTGCGTCTGGTTGGGCCTACTGTGCGCCGCCTTCCCGGTCTTGGCGGTCTTCTTGATCTTCACTCTCCCGGTGGACATCTCGCTAGCGATCATCAACTCGGTCGGTCCCGCGCTCCTCGTCCTTTCGGTCGTGGCCGCCGTAGTGCTGCTCCGAAAGTTCGTCCGTCAACGGGACCGGGCCGCGGCTGAGCGCTCGGATCACCAGGTCACTTGACCCAATCCGCCGCGGGCGTAAGCCCACGGCGAGGCGGCTAGAAATTCAGGCTGGCGAACATCGTTCGGCCGGGGTCATACTTCTGCCGAACGGCGCTGAGCCGGGACAGGTTCGAGCCGAAATAGCGCGACGCCGGTTGGTTTGCCTCGAGGTAGTTGACGTAGCCGCCGGCCGAATACGGTTGCACCGCTTGATGGGCGCTATTTAGCCAGCTGGTTGCCGCCGCCGGGGAACCGGACGTTTCGACGTACCACTGCACCAGCGCCGACTGCCGCCGCCACGGAAAGGCGGTGGCTCCCGGTGCCACCGTGGCCAGCGCGCCGTCGAGCGCGTGCATGATCGCCAACATACGACCCGCCCCGCGCGGGAAGGCGTTGACCGCCGCGGCGATCCCCTGCGCCGCGGCCGGAGTGATCGTCGGGAAAACGTCGGACCCGCCGACATATCCGATCGGCGCCGGGTGGAGGTTGTTGACGGCCAGGTAGTTCACCAGGTCCAAATAATTGAACGTGTGGCTATCGGTTCCGGCCGGTTGCACTCCAACGGCTGACGCGATGGCGCTCGCCACGCTGTTGCCCGACCCGGCCGGGCTGGTCGCCATGATGCGACAGCTGCGAACCCATCGAGTCGGTGGTGCTGTCCGCCAGGGCCCAGCAGCTGCGGTCGGCGGTCCGCAGCCAACTCTGCCAACCGAGGAGAACCTGCGCGAACGCCTGTTGCGGGAAATTAAGGTTCACCACGTCGTACTCGGCGGTGGGGAACGTCGCGAAGGTCAGCGAGGTTGTCACCCCGAAGTTGCCGCCACCGCCGCCGCGCAACCCCCAGAACAGGTCGGGGTTGTTGGCAGCGGACGCGGTGACGGCCTGACCGCTCGGCAGCACCACCGAAGCCGACGTCAATTGGTCACACATCAGACCCGCGTGCCGGGAATGCGCGCCCAGCCCGCCGCCCAGGGCGTGCCCCGCGGCGCCGACCGAAGGACAGGTACCCGTCGGGATGCCCCGGCCGGCCGCGGCCAACGCCTGGTGCATCTCGTACAGGCTCGTCGCGGGCGTCACCGTGATCTGCCCGCTGGCGGCGTCGTAGTTGACTCCTCCGGGCAATTGACGCAGGTCGAGCACCATGGTGCCGTTCGCCGTGGACGCCCCCACGTAGGAGTGCCCACCGCTGCGCGGCGCGACCTGGAGCTTGTGGGCGGCAGCGAATGCCATCGCCTTTTGCACGTCCGCCGCCGAGGTCACGGCGACGATCGCCGCCGGCGTCGAGCCGTTGTAGTTGGTGTTGAAAACCTGCTTGGCCGTAGCGAATTGGGGGCTGTCCGGTAGCAATACCTGCCCACGGATGGCGGTGGAAAGGTCGCTCCAGCTCGCGGTATGCGGTGGGTCGGCGGCGGCCCGGGCCGAGCCGAAAACCGCGCCGGCGGCTAGCGCGCCGGCGGCACCACGCAGAAACGTCTGGCGGGAGATCTCACGGCCCCCGCGATTGCGTCATGTCCCGCATTCTCATCCACGGGACGGCAAAAGCCGTGGCGCCGCACGACGTGTCAGATCACAAGTCGGCACCATTTAGGACGCAAGACCGTCTGCCTCCCCTGCGTCGGTCCCACCAATCGTGGGTTGGCTCGTTCATCCTTGTGGCCGTTTTCTGTCTTCGGTAACCGGGCGGTTTGGATTGGAGTGCGGCGATGCCGTCTGTGAGCGCGGCGCCCGAGTCTTTGGCGGCGGCGGCCTCGGAGGTGACGGCCATCGGCTCGTCAATCCGCGCGGCCACAGGGGCCGCGGCGGCCCCCATCACATCGCTCGCGGCTGCCGCCGGCGATGACTGCCAACCAATTCGACGGCACCGTGTCGGTCATCAACCCCGCCAACAACACCGTCATCGCCACCATCACCGTTGACCCTGGGTCTGCGCCGCGGGGTGCGGCGGTCAGCCCCACCCGCGCGGAGGCCGGCGACGTCTACGTCGCCGATCTAGGCAACAGCACTTGTCGGTGATCAGCTAGGAGCTTGACGCGCAATCAGATATGGCGCCAGCGTCGATAGCTTCTCGCAGGTCTCTTCGAATTCGCGCTCGGGTTCGGACTCTTCGATTATTCCGGCGCCGGCCCGCAACCACGTCTTGCCGTCTTGCTCGTAGGCCGCCCGCAGCGTCAGGGCCGCGTCCAACCCACCGCCCGCCGAAACCGTCACGACAGCGCCGGAATACAGCCCGCGGTGGCCGTCGTCGAGGCGCAGGATGGCCTCGATGCCATCCGCTTTCGGGATGCCCGACGCGGTGACCGCGGGAAACAGCGCCTCCAGCGCATCCATCCGATCGCTCGACGGGTCCAGGCGCGCACTGATCGTGGACCCCAGGTGCTGCACACTCCCCCGCTCCCGCACCGTCATGAAATCGGTGACGACCGCGGTGCCCGGTTCAGCGATCTCGCTGATCTCCTGAAGCGAGGTACGCACCGAAATGGCATGCTCAACAATCTCTTTCGAGTTTGACTCCAAGTCTTCACGAGCCCGACGGTCAAGGGCCGCACCACGTCCCAGCGCGCGAGTGCCGGCCAGCGGCTCCGTCACGACGCTGCCGTCCCGGTGTACGGCTGCCACCAGCTCCGGGCTGTAACCGAAAGCGCGAATCCCACCAAGCCGCAACAAAAACGACCTCACCGGAGTGTTGTGTTGTCGCCCCAACCGATAGCTGGATGGGAAGTCCAGCACGAAAGGCACTTCGACACAACGGGATAGAATCACCTTTTTGTAGCGACCCGCGGCGATCTCAGCAACGGCCGACGCCACCCGATCGCGGTAGCCGGACGGATCGGCGACTATGTCGACCGCGCGGGCTCCGCGCAGATCGGGCACACCGTCGGCGAGTAACTCGAGTATCGCGTCGCGCTGGCCGATCGCCGCGCCGAACAGCCGAACCTCGTCTCGCGTCGCCACGATCCGGGCACGGGGCCAAAACATCCGCGCCAGCGGGGTTCGTGGTGGCAGCCGCCGCTGCAGCCCGTAGCGGTAAAAGCCGAATTCGAAGGCGATCCAACCGACAAGCTGGTCGGTTTCCAGCAACAGCCGATCGATCGCTTCGCCGAGCACCGGCCCGGGCCGCCCCGTCCATTGTCGCCGCTGGGTCACCCCGTCGCGCATCACGCGCAGTTCGTCGGAGTCCAGCTCGACCATCGCCTGCACACCACTGGCCAGCAACCACTGACCGTCGCGCTCATAGAGAAGGTATTCCTCGCCGGCTCGCTCAGGCAGCACGGCGGCCAGCTCGGCTGCCAGATCGGCCGGATCGACATAAGGCGGGAGTGGAATAGACAGTGATTCCGAGAGCGGTGTGGCGTCTGCGGGACTTGATTCGACGCTGGCCTCGGTCACGACTAGTAAATGTAGCCTAACCTATGAAAACGCGCGATCTTCCCCTCGCGCAGACCCGCCGATGAGGGGATCAGGGCCGCGCATGGGCACGTTCCGGGATCCGCCAGGGGTCGCGTCACAGGCCCCTTTGGCGTGTCGGCCCAAATGTGTAACACAACTTTAATGCGACCGGCCTAGGCCGCCCAGCAAACGTCTGGCCGTAAATCCGGCACCCCCTGGACGAAGAGAGCCAACGCCATCCTGTGCCGGCTTACGACCCACGGAAGAGATCAGATCTCCGACGTTAGCGAGCTCGATACCCGCCAAATAGACCCGCCCGCTTCAGATTTCGCGTGGCGGGCGATTTGGAGAAATCACTGCCGCACCGCTCCCCATCGGGACGGACGTCGGCGGCGGCATCGCAGACGGCGGCCCGCCAGTTGGACTCTCGCTAATTTCTTCCACAGATTGGATACGGTATTAAATCCACAGTAAACACACAGTTAATTCCCAAACGATTGCCGCATATCGTGCCCAACCAGGCGCAATCTGAGCGCTGTGACCATTGATTTTGCCAGACTCCAGCCATTTCTGTGTGACTTCCACAGGCCGGGTCTTTTAGCGCCAGAGCCGACTAGCGGTTTGGCATCAGCGGGGTTTAAATTTCTGCACGGTCGTCGGGTTGTTCGTGGTCCCCCTATGCGGACGGTGCTTCCCCCTGACCACCGCCCCAGTCCAAGAGAGGCTCCGATGCTCCAAGAGTTCTGGCACAACTTCACGCACAACCTATTCAAGCCACTCCTGCTGTTCTTTTACTTCGGGTTCCTCATCCCGATCTTGAAGGTGCGGTTCGAGTTCCCGTATGTGCTCTATCAAGGCTTGACCATGTACCTGCTGCTGGCCATTGGCTGGCACGGCGGTGAAGAGCTGGCCAAGATCCCACCGTCGAGCATCGCGTCCATCGTGGGATTCATGGCGGTGGGCTTCGTGCTCAACTTCCTAATTGGAGGCCTGGCTTATCTGCTGCTGAGTTGGCTGACTTCGCTGCGAAGAATCGACCGGGCAACGGTCGCCGGATATTACGGATCAGACTCGGCAGGAACCTTTGCCACCTGCGTGGCCGTCCTGGCCGCCGTCAACATCGCGGCCAACGCCTACATGCCCGTGATGCTGGCCGTCATGGAGATCCCGGGCTGCTTGGTAGCGCTGTACCTGGTGGCGCGGCTGCGGCACCGGGGGCTCAGCGAAGCCGGCTACATGCCCGACGAGGAGGGGTACGTCGCGCCGGTCAAGGTCGGTGTCGGACCTGGCACTGCCGCAAAGCCTCCGCAGGGCGGAAGCCTCGACAGCGAGCACGATCGTGGCGTCGAGCAGGAGCTGGAGCTGTCGCTGGAAAAGCTGGAACATCCAAACTGGGAGCCCGACCACGTTCCGGCCCGCGGTAAGGCCCAGAGGATGCCAATCTTCTCCCGTGAGCTGCTGCGGGAAGTCTTCCTCAACCCCGGGCTGGTATTGCTCTTCGGCGGCATCATCATCGGCCTCATCAGTGGCCTGCAGGGACAGAAGGTCGTCGCGGACGACGACAGATTCTTCGTGTTGGCGTTCCAGGGCGTGCTCTGCCTGTTCCTGCTCGAGATGGGCATGACGGCTTCCCGCAAGCTGAAAGACCTTCGGACGGCAGGCCCCGGGTTCATCTTCTTCGCCCTGCTGGCGCCGAATATCTTTGCACCACTTGGGATCCTCGTCGCCCACGCCTATGCGTCCCTCACGCACACCGACTTCAAGCCGGGTACGTACGTGCTGTTCGCCGTACTGTGCGGCGCGGCGTCCTACATCGCCGTTCCGGCGGTGCAACGGCTGGCGATCCCTGAAGCCAGCCCAACCCTGCCGCTGGCCGCATCGCTGGGTCTGACGTTCTCCTACAACGTCACGATCGGAATCCCGCTCTACATCGAGCTCAACCGCCTATTCGCACACTGGTTTTGACGCTCTGAAAGGGAACTAGCCCAGTAGCGTTCGCACAACCGCGTCGGCCAGCAACCGGCCGCGTGGGGTGAGGATCAGTCGGTCGCCGTCGGATATCAGCAATCCGTCGGCGACCACTGTCTCGGCGCGCTCGCGTTCCGAGACACCCAATAGGCCGAGCGGAAGGCCCTGGCGCAGCCGGGTTTGCAGTAACACCTCTTCGGTGTGCAGGTCAGCGCTGTCGAGTTGCTCGAAGCCTGCGACCGGCAGCGCGGCGCCGGCCAGCATCTCCGCATAGGCGTTGGGGTGCTTGACATTCCACCATCGCGTGGCGCCGACGTAACCGTGCGCACCAGGTCCGGCGCCCCACCACTGGCCGCCGTCCCAGTAGCCGAGGTTGTGCCGGCACTCGCCGCCTGGCCGCGACCAGTTGGACACCTCGTACCAGGTCAATCCGGCCGCCGACAGCCGCTCGTCGACCAATTCGTAGCGATGAGCGAGCACGTCGTCGTCGGGTGCGGCCAGTTCGCCGCGGCGGACCCGGCGGGCCAGTGCGGTGCCTTCCTCGACGACCAGCGCATAGGCGGAAACGTGGTCGACGCCGGTCTCGAGGGCAGCGTCGACCGAGCGCAGCAGGTCGTCGTCGGACTCCCCCGGGGTTCCATAGATGAGGTCGAGGCTGACGTGTTCGAAACCCGCGTCCATTGCCTCACGCGCCGCGGCCGCCGACCGGCCCGGTGAGTGAAACCGGTCGAGAGTCGTCAGGACCCGCGGCGCGACCGACTGCATGCCCAGCGACACCCGCGTGTAACCGGCCGCGCGGATCGCGGCGAAGAACTCCGGCCACGTCGACTCGGGGTTGGCCTCGGTGGTGACCTCGGCGTCCGGTGCCAGCGCGAAATGCTCGCGCACCATGTCCAGGAGCCTGGCGAGGCGCTCACCGCCCAGTAGTGACGGCGTTCCTCCGCCGACGAACACGGTGCTTACCGTCGGGGCGTCGAGGCGGGCGGCCGCGAGCTCCAACTCGGTCCTCAGCGCCAGCAGCCAGGCGTCCGGGTTGACGCCACCCAACTCCGCCGGCGTGTAGGTGTTGAAATCGCAGTATCCGCAGCGGGTGATGCAGAACGGGACATGCACGTACATCCCGAATGGTTGCCCGGGGCTCAGCTCTATGCCGGGCAGGTCAGCCGATGCCTCGCGAAGCGCCATGCCAAATGATCCCATGGCATTCAGTTCGGCCCCACGACATTGCAACTGGCAACGCATTTCCCGAGAGGCGCCGTCGGCAGTTGTAGTTCGCGGAGAAAAAATCAGGGTGAGAACAAATCTGACCTGGTGGCGTCGCTGATTGGCATCCATGGCAGAATGGGGCCGTGACCATCGCCCACTACAACTCGCGCGTTGCGCTGGTGGCGCGGCGGCATATCGACCTCAAGCGTGTCTGCAGCTGTACCTGTCCGTCTTGATGTCGTAGACCCAGCCCACCTGTACCTCCAGCTGGCCGCCGGATCTGCGCCGCCCGGAATACAACCGGTGTGTTGCGCGTCCAAGCTGGCGATGTTTACAAAGGAGACCGCCGAATGACCACAGCCCGCCCGGCAAAACCTCGAAATGAGGGCCAGTGGGCGCTGGGGGATCGCGAGCCGCTGAATCCGAACGAAGAGTTCAAGCAGGCAGGTCCCCCGCTCGAAGTGCGGGAACGCATCGAGAACATCTATGCCAAGCAGGGCTTCGACAGCATCGACAAAAACGATCTGCGCGGCCGAATGCGCTGGTGGGGCCTCTACACCCAGCGCGAGCAGGGATACGACGGCAGCTTTACCGGCGATGAGAACATCGACCTGCTCGAGGCCAAATACTTCATGATGCGGGTGCGCTGCGACGGCGGCGCGCTGTCGGCCGCCGCACTGCGCGACGCTCGGCCAGATCTCGACCGAATTCGCCAGGGACACCGCCGACATCTCCGACCGGGAGAACGTGCAATACCACTGGATCCGGATCGAAGACGTCCCCGAGATCTGGCGGCGGCTGGACGAGGTCGGGCTGCAGACCACCGAGGCGTGCGGCGACTGCCCCCGAGTGGTGCTGGGCTCCCCGCTGGCCGGGGAGTCACTCGACGAGGTGCTCGACCCGACCTGGGCGATCGACGAGATCGTGCGCCGCTACATCGGCAAGCCCGAGTACGCCGACCTGCCGCGCAAGTACAAGACCGCCATTTCGGGCTTGCAGGACGTCGTGCACGAGGTCAACGACATCGCGTTCATCGGCGTCAACCATCCCGAGCACGGGCCAGGCCTGGACCTCTGGGTCGGCGGGGGCCTTTCGACCAACCCGATGCTGGGCCAGCGCGTAGGCGCCTGGGTGCCCCTCGAAGAGGTGCCCGAGGTGTGGGAGGCGGTGACCTCGATATTCCGCGACTACGGCTACCGGCGGCTGCGGGCCAAGGCCCGGCTGAAGTTCCTGATCAAGGACTGGGGTATAGAAAAGTTCAGGGAAATTCTCGAAACGGAGTACCTCAAGCGTCCGCTCATCGACGGCCCGGCCCCCGAGCCGGTCAAGCACCCGATCGATCACGTCGGCGTGCAGCGGCTGAAGAACGGTCTCAACGCCGTCGGGGTGGCCCCGATCGCCGGCCGGGTGTCCGGCACCATTCTGACGGCGGTGGCCGACCTGGCGCAGCAGGCCGGTTCGGACCGGATCCGGTTCACCCCTTACCAGAAGCTGGTCATTCTCGACATCGCCGACGACAAGCTCGACGACTTCATCGCCGGCCTGGACGCGCTCGGGCTGCAATCGCGGCCGTCGCACTGGCGCCGGAACTTGATGGCGTGCAGCGGAATCGAATTCTGCAAACTGTCTTTCGCCGAAACACGGGTCAGGGCGCAATCTTTGGTTCCCGAACTGGAACGCCGGCTGGAGGACATCAACTCCGCGCTTGACGTGCCGATCACCGTCAACATCAACGGCTGCCCGAACTCCTGTGCGCGAATTCAAATCGCCGACATCGGCTTCAAGGGCCAGATGGTCGACGACGGCGAAGGCAACTCGGTCGAGGGCTTCCAGGTGCACCTGGGCGGCAGCCTGGGCCTGGACAGCGGCTTCGGCCGAAAGCTGCGCCAGCACAAGGTGACCAGCGACGAGCTCGGCGACTATATCGATCGCGTGGCGCGCAACTTCGTCAAACATCGCGCTGAAGGTGAACGGTTCGCGCAGTGGGCCGTTCGCGCTGACGAAGGAGACCTGCGATGAGCATCGAAGCGACCAGCGCGACCGAAGCCGAGCTGCGTGACCTGGCGTCCCGTGGCAACGCGGAACTCGAGGGCGCCAGCGCCTCCGAGCTGCTGCGGTGGACCGACGAGAACTTCGGCGGCGTCAACGGACCCCGCGGAGGGGCTACCTGCCAATACGTCGTTGCCTCCAACATGCAGGACGGTGTGCTGGTCGATCTGGCGTCCCAGGTGCGGCCGGGCGTACCGGTGCTGTTTCTGGACACCGGTTACCACTTCGTGGAAACGATCGGCACCAGGGATGCCATCGAGTCCGTCTACGACATCCGGGTCCTCAATGTCACCCCGGATCGCAGCGTGGCCGAGCAGGACAATCTGCTGGGCAAAGACCTGTTCTCCCGCGACCCGGGCGAGTGCTGCCGGCTACGCAAGGTCGTTCCGCTGGGCAAATCGCTGGCCGGCTACTCGGCGTGGGTGACCGGGCTGCGCCGGGTCGAGGCACCGACGCGTGCCAACGCCCCGCTCATCAGCTTCGACGAGGCGTTCAAGCTGGTGAAGATCAACCCGCTGGCCACCTGGACCGATCAGGACATGCAGGACTACATCGCAGAGCACGACGTTCTGGTGAATCCGCTTGTCTACGAAGGCTATCCGTCAATCGGCTGCGCCCCGTGCACGACCAAGCCGCTCGAGGGCGCCGACGCGCGCAGCGGGCGCTGGCAGGGACTGAACAAAACCGAATGCGGGCTGCACGCCTCGTGACCGCGCCGGCGACGATGCAGAGCGCAGCGATGGGGAGAAGCGGCGCCCTGATCGAGCCCATGACGTTGGTGCTGACCGCGCACGGAAGTGCGGACCCAGCGTCGGCGGTCAACGCGCGGGCCGTCGCCGCGCAGGTGCGGCGCATGCGCCCGGGCCTCGACGTCCGGGTCGCGTTCTGCGAGATCGACAAGCCCAACCTGATCGACGTGCTCGACGGGTGTTCCGGCGAAGCGGTCGTCACTCCCCTGCTGCTCGCCGACGCCTACCATGCCCGCGTCGATATCCCCGCCCAGATCGCGCGCCGCGGCGCCGGTCACCGTGTGCGACAGGCCGGAGTGCTCGGCGAGGACGACCGTCTGTTGTCGGTGCTGGGTGAGCGACTGACCGAATTGGGGGTTTCCCGCCTCGACGACACGCTCGGCGTGCTCGTGGTGGCGGTCGGCTCGTCGGATGCCGCAGCCAATGCCCGCACCGCCGCGGTGGCGCCGAAGCTGGCCATCGGTACCCAGTGGGCGGCCGCGGCGACCGCATTCGCCACCCGCCAGGAACCGTCGCTGGCCGAAGCCGCCGATCGGTTACGTCGCCGTGGCGCGCGTCAGGTGGTCATCGCGCCGTGGTTTCTGGCGCCGGGGCGCCTGCCGGACCGGGTGCGCCAATTCGCCGAGGACGCCGGGATCGCCATGGCGGCACCCCTCGGGCCGCACCGGCTGGTCGCTGAGACCGTGCTGGACCGCTTCGACGAAGCGATTGCCCAGCGCGCCGCGGCCTGAGCGGGTCAATCCGACGGAATTCTGCCCAGATATTGGGATCGGTAGGCAGGTCGAGCGCATTACTGTCTGACGAAGCATCGCCTACTGCCCGGTTTGATAGTTCGAACCTAGCGCGCTCATAGCTCCGCCTCATCACCTGCGCGTTAGCTCAGGGCGTTGCTGCTAGGCGATCCGCAGGTGGTCGCCGCGTCGTTCGGAGGTCGGAATGTCCTTTCTCATCGCGGCGCCGGACTACGTCACGGCGGCAGCCTCGGATCTAGCCAATGTCGCTTCGACGATCAGCTCGGCCAACGCAGCGGCGGCCGCCCCGACCACGACGGTTCTGGCCGCCGGCGCCGATGAGGTATCGACGGCGCTCGCGTCGATGTTCAGCGCGCACGCGCAGGCCTATCAGGCGCTCAGCGCCCAAGCGGCGACGTTTCACCAACAGTTTGTCCAGCTCCTGAATTCGGGCGCGCACTCTTACGCCAGCGCCGAGGCCACCAACGCCCAGCAGGTTGCGCAAAATGACATCAACGCGCCATTCGAGGCGCTGCTGGGACGCCCGCTGATCGGCAACGGCGTCAACGGCACCAACGGGACGGGCGCCAACGGCCAGAACGGCGGCCTGTTGTGGGGCAACGGCGGCAACGGCGGGTCCGGCGGGGCCGGCCAGAACGGCGGCAGCGGCGGCAGCGGCGGGTTCTTGTTCGGCAACGGCGGCAACGGCGGAGCCGGCGGGGCCATTAATGGCAGCGGCTCCGCCGGCTTCGGCGGCAGCGGAGGCAGCGCCCTCGGCCTTTTCGGGAACGGCGGCGTCGGCGGCGCTGGTGGCGCCAACCCCAACCTCAACGGCGTCGCCGGCGACGGCGGCAGCGGCGGCAGCGGCGGCTTCCTCGTCGGCAACGGCGGCGTCGGCGGGGCCGGTGGGTTAGGTTTTGTTGCCGGCTGGGGCGGTGACGGCGGCGACGGCCTCGGCATGGTCTACGGGCTGGGCGGCGCCGGTGGCGTCGGCGGTGCCACCAACGGCTTCGGGCTCGCGGGCGTCGGCGGCGACGGCGGCAGTGGCAACGTTCTCTTCAACCTCTTCAGCACCGGGGCCGACGGCGGAGCCGGTGGAACCGCAACCGGCAGCAACATCGGCGGCCAGGGCGGCCAGGGCGGTGGCGGCGACGGCCTCATCTTCGGCATCGGCGGCGCCGGCGGGACCGGCGGGGCTTCCCTCGAGCGCCGGACACGGCGGCCCCGGCGGGTACGGCGGCATGGGCGGCATCTTCGCCGGCGTCGGCGGCGTCGGCGGCGACGGTGGGGCGTCCCAGCCGGCGGCACGGGCGGCGTCGGCGGCACGGGCGGCCTCGGTGGCGTCTTCTTGGGCGTCGGTGGTGCCGGCGGCAACGGCTTCGGCGCGGCCGACTTGGATTTCGGAGGCAACGGCGCCCAGGGCGGCTACGGCGCCGTCTTCTTCGGCATCGGCGGCGCCGGCGGCAACGGCGGAATAGGGATGACCCCGGGCATCGGCGCCCAGGGCGGCTTCGGCTCCCTAGTTCTGTTCGGCCCGAACGGACAGCCCGGGTTGACGCCGGGTTAAGCCCGGCACCAACGGATTACGCAGAAGTCAGCGTGGACTGATCGCCCGGAACGATGAGGTCGTCGGGCAGGGTCGGTATCCGGGTGGCCCGTACGTAGACGGTGTCACCCTCGCGCAAGTTCAGCGCCTCGGCGTCGCCCCGGGTGATCTGGGCGATGAACGGGCCTTGGTTGGCCGCGCTGGTCAATTCCACCCGAACTTCGAAACCCGAGTACCACCACCCGGTCGACGGTGGCCCGCACCACCCCGATGGACTCCGCGGTGCCGTCACCGCCGGCGACCGCCATCTCCGGGTTGCGACCGACCCGGATGTCGTGCGGTCGGACCAATGTCCCGTTCAGCGCGGAAACCGCACCCAGGAACGACATTACGAACGCGTTGGCCGGGGCGTCGTAGACCTGCGTCGGGGATCCGACCTGCTCGATGCGTCCCTTGTTGAGCACGGCTATCCGGTCGGCCACGTCCAGTGCCTCGGCCTGATCGTGGGTGACCAGCACCGTGGTGACGTGCACCTCGTCGTGCAGGCGCCGCAGCCAGGCCCGCAGGTCCTCGCGGACCTTGGCGTCCAGCGCGCCGAACGGCTCGTCGAGCAGCAGCACTTCGGGGTCGACCGCCAATGCGCGGGCGAGTGCCATTCTCTGTCGTTGACCACCGGAGAGCTGGTTGGGATAGCGGGTCTGAAACCCGCTCAGTCCCACCACTTCCAGCAGGTTGTCGACCTTCTCTTTGATCTCGGCCTTGGGTTGCTTGCGGATCTTCAGCCCGTACGCCACGTTGTCGCGCACGGTCATGTGCTTGAACGCCGCATAGTGCTGGAACACGAATCCGATGCCACGGCGCTGCGGCGGCACCCGGGTTACGTCACGACCGTTGATCGTGACAGTTCCGGTGTCGGGCTGATCGAGACCGGCGATGGTGCGCAGCAGGGTCGACTTGCCGGACCCGCTGGGTCCCAGCAGCGCCGTCAGCGAACCGGTGGGCACCACGAAGTCCACGTGGTCCAATGCGACGAAGTCGCCGTAGCGCTTGTTGGCGTCGCGCACGATGATCGCGTGGTCGGTCCCGGTGTCAGTCACCTCGGACGTTTTTGCGTCGGTCATCTCGTAAGCCTCCTTGTCAGGCCTTTTTGCTAGCTCGTGCCCGGCGGGCGTCGAGAATCACTTGGACGATCAGAACCAGCACCGCGACACCCATCAGCAGCGTTGACAGCGCGTAGGCGCCGTATTCGGCACCGCGGTTGTAGCGGTCCGAGACCAGCAGTGTCAGCGTTTGCGACTTTCCTGGCAGGTTGGACGACACCATGATGACGGCGCCGTATTCACCGAGAGTACGGGCGACGGTCAGCACGATGCCGTAGGTCAGGCCCCACCGGATCGACGGCAGGGTGATCCGCCAAAACGTCTGCCACCAGCTCGAACCCAGTGTCGCCGCCGCCTCGTCCTGGTCGGTCCCCAGCTCGTGCAGGACGGGTTCGACCTCGCGCACCACGAACGGCAGGGTGACGAAGATGCTGGCCAGCACAATGCCGGGCAGGCCGAAGATGATCTTGAAGCCGAAGTCTTTTTCGACGAAACCGAACAAACCGGCCGATCCCCACAGCACGATCAACGCGACGCCCACGACGACGGGCGAGACGGCAAACGGCAGATCGATGACCGCCTGCAGCACACCCTTGCCGCGAAACCGGTTGCGCGCGAGCACCAATGCCGTCGGAATGCCGAAAATTACATTGAGTGGCACCACGATCGCCACTACCAGCAGCGTCAAGTCCAGCGCCGATTGCGCGGCCGGTGTGCTCACCCAGTCGTAGAACTCGCCGAACCCGGGGCGGAATGTCCGCCACAGGATGAGCGTCACCGGAACGACCAGCAGCACCAAGAGGTATCCCAGTCCGGCGAACCGGATGAGGTAGCGAACCGGAGTGGAAAACGTCACGCCGCCTTCTCCTCGCGTTTGGCTGCACGCGCGCCGATGATTCGCAAGAGCAGCAGCACGAAGAATGAAAGCAACAGCAACACAACGGATATCGATGCGGCGCCGGTGCGGTCGTCGTTTTCGATCAAGGTCCGGATCCACTGCGACGACACTTCGGTCTTGCCCGGCACCGCGCCGCCGATCAGCACCACCGAACCGAACTCGCCGATCGCCCGCGAGAACGCCAGCCCCGCACCGGATAACAGCGCCGGCGTCAGCGACGGCAGCACCACCGAGGTAAAGATCTTCCAGCCATTGGCGCCCAGCGATGCCGCGGCCTCCTCGGTCTCGCGATCGAGCTCCAGCAGCACCGGCTGCACCGCGCGCACGACGAACGGCAACGTGACGAACGCCAGCGCCACCGCCACGCCCCACGAGGTGTGCTGCAGATGCAGGCCAACCGGGCTGTGGTTCCCGTAGAGGGCCAGCATGACCAGGCTGGCGACGATGGTGGGCAGCGCGAACGGCAGATCGATGATGGCGTCGACCAACCTTTTGCCGACGAAGTCGTCGCGCACCAGCAGCCAGGCGATCAGCAGACCGAAGATCAGGTTGACGACGGTCACTCCGGCGGAAATCACCAGCGTCACCCGGAACGACTCCACCGCGGCGTTCGACGTGACTGACTGCCAGAACGCCTCCCAGCCCCCGCCCGCGGCCTGCCAGACGATCGCAGCCAGCGGCAACAACACAATCACCGACAGCCACAGCGTCGCCACACCAACCCGAAGGGACGTGCTGCCGGCTCCCCGGGACGGCCGCGGGCGCGCCGGCGCTTGTGCGGTAATCGCGGCCGTCATCCGGTGGCCCGCGTGTAGATCTTGGTGATGCTGCCGTTGCTCTTGTCGAACAGCTGCGGGTCCACCGTGGCCCAGCCACCCAGGTCGCCGATCGTCCACAGTTTCGGCGGTACTGGGAACTGGTCGCGGAACTCGGCCGCGACGGCGGGGTCGACCGCCCGGAAACCGGCCTGGGCCCAGAGCTTCTGCCCCGCGGCGGTGTACAGGAAGTTCTTGAACGCGACCGCGGCATTCAGGTTCGGGCTGGTAGTCACCACCGCCACCGGGTTGTCGATCCGGAAGGTCTGCGTCGGGTTGATGTGTTCGACTGGTTTGCCTTGCCGCTCAGCGGCAATGGCCTCGTTCTCATAGCTGATCAACACGTCGCCGCTGCCCTGCACGAAGACATCGGTGGCTTCCCGGCCCGATCCGGGACGCAGTTTGACATGTTCACGCACCAATTTGCCGATGAAGTCGACACCCGCTTGGTTATCCCGGCCGCCACCGCTTTTGACGGCATACGGGGCGAGCAGATTCCATTTGGCCGAACCCGAACTCAATGGGCTGGGCGTAATGACCTCAATGCCGGGCCGCAATAGGTCATCCCAATCCTTGATGTTCTTCGGATTACCCTTGCGCACCACCAACGTCACCACCGACCCGAATGGGATGCCCCTGGTGGCGTCGGCATTCCAGTCTTTTGAAACCTTGCCGGCCTTGACCAATCGCGTGATGTCGGGTTCCACCGAGAAGTTCACAATGTCAGCCGGCTTGCCGTCGACGACTCCGCGGGACTGATCACCGGAGGCCCCGTACGAGGTGATCACCTGCACACCCTTGCCCTCCTCGGAGCCGTTGAATGCCGGAATCACCTTGCTCCAGCCGGGTTCCGGGACCGAGTAAGCGACCAGGGTAATGCTGGTATGCGCGTTGCTCAGGCCGCCGCCGCCGACGACATCGCTGGCGCCAGGGCTACACGCCGCAACGACAACGGCGATCAGGGCGAGAACCCCCGAGTGTCGCCAGCGCGATGCGCTGCCGATCTCGTTAAGCCTCTGCGACATTGAGGGCGGCCTTTCGGTGCGGGACTATTGGATATCGGTCCCGTTGCCGCGGAAAGGCGATTGAAGCTGGGGAGAATTCACAAACTCCATACCAGACCGCGCACGGGTTTTGGAGTCAGCGACAACAGTGCACGAAAGCGTGGCACACCAATACGCCGGATGCTTCGTGCATGGCGGGAAGCCTAACAGGAAGCCCGAGTGGTCAGTGCGTCAGCAGCCACCCGACGATTACCAACGCCACCAGCGTGACGAGCACCAGCGTGACGTGCGATCGAGGCATCCGCGTTACCCGGGTGCCCCGCCGGCGCGGTGGTCGTGATCTTCGCGGCGCAACAACTCGATCCCCTTGCCGAGCAGCCGGTCCAGCACGAACGCCATCAGGTAGGCCACCGCCAGCACCACCGGGATCACCACCATGGCCTGCAGCACGAACGGCAGCCCGGATAGCCACAGCTCGTTGCCGTCCCACCAACTCAGGAACCCGCTCACCGCGTTCACACTATCGCCCGGGCAGCTGAAACCTTCACACCGATGTGCCAAGATCGGCCCATGCCTGACGTACGCGGCGAAACAACCTGTCTGATCGCCGGCGGCGGACCGGCGGGCATGATGCTCGGCCTGCTGCTGGCCCGCGCCGGCATAAAAGTCACAGTGATGGAAAAACATGCGGACTTCCTGCGCGATTTCCGCGGCGACACGGTGCACGCGAGCACCTTGCGGTTGCTCGACGAGCTCGGGTTAGGGGCGAAATTCGCCCAACTTCCGCATCGCCTGATCGATCACATGCAGATGCAACTCGATGGACAGCGGGTCAGTTTCGATCTGACCCACCTGCCGGGCGCCCACCAGCACATCGCCTTGGTGCCGCAATGGGATCTGCTGGAACTGCTGGCCACCGCCGCCGCGGCCGAGCCGACGTTCGAGCTGCTGCGCAACACCGAGGTGACGGGCGTGGTGAGGGACCGCGACCGCATCGTCGGCGTCACGTACCACGACCAAAGCGGCGAAACCAAGGAGATGCGGGCCGAGCTGACGGTGGCCTGCGACGGCCGCAGCTCAACCGTGCGCGAAGCCGTCGGACTGATCCCCCGGAGCTTCGGCGCACCGATGGACGTCTGGTGGTTTCGGTTGCCTCGGCAGCCCGATGACCCTGCCGGGCTTGCCGGGACGTTCCAGGCCGGGCACGGGGCGATCATGATCGACCGCGGCGACTACTACCAGATCGCCTACATCATCCCGAAGGGAGCGGATGCCCAGGTGCGCGCGGAAGGCATCGAGGCGTTCCACCGCGTTTTGGTGGGCATGGTGCCCTGGCTCGCTGATCGGATCGACGCGCTGTCTTCGTTTGACGATGTGAAGCTTCTTGACGTGCAACTCAACCGTCTCCGTCGCTGGTACTCCGACGGCGTGCTGTGCATCGGCGACGCGGCGCACGCGATGTCGCCCGTCGGCGGTGTCGGCATCAACCTCGCGGTGGCCGACGCCGTGGCCACCGCCGGCATACTGGCGGGTCCGTTGCAAAAGGGACGGGTGTCCACCCGGCAGCTGGCCCGGGTGCAGGCCCGCCGGTGGATACCAACGGCGATTCTGCAGGCGGTACAACGGGCCATCCACGCCCGGGTGATCGCGGTCGCGGTAGACGCACTGAACCGGCCGGACGGCCAAGACGGTGACGAGGGACTTCAGCGAGCCGTGCGGCTGATCGGCCGGACGCCGGCGCTGCAGCGGCTGGCCGGCTACATGATGGCGATCGGTCCACTCCCCGAACACACACCCAAGTACGCCAGACGCTCCGGGTAATCCCCAACACCCGCCGTTCGGCCGCGTGAGACGCAGTCAGCTCAGCGCGCTGACCCGCTCCAGCATGGCCTGCGCGACGTCGACGGCGGCGGCGTTGGTGACGCCCGATCCTTGCGGCGACCCACTCGCGGCGTTGCTCGGGGCATCGAAGAAGTCGACCTCGACCTCAACCAGGCAATTACCCCGCACGCCGATGGCCCGCCCTTTCACGATCGCCTCATCCGGGCTGGATGAAGCGAATGCCACCGAAACCGTTGCCGCCAGAATGGAAGGGGCCAGTTGTACGTTCGTGATCGTGGCCTTGAGCCTGAACACGGCGTCGGGTAACACCACCGCTTGACCATCACATCGTTGCCACTGCTCAGCGAAACTCGAGAAAAGCGCGTTGGCGTCGGCCGTCGTGGGCAGGCTGACCACACCCTCTTTTACGGAGGTCACCTTCACGGTTGGGGCAGCGTGCCGCCAATTCTCAACCGCGACGTCGTTGACTTTGCCGGACGGGTAGACGCTTCCGTGCAGCATCTCAGCCACACCGAGGCAATTGGCGGGCGAGGCCGACCCTAGACCCCGCAAAGCCTCCGGGCCTCCGAACTGAGCCGGGAGGCGACTATCAATGATGAAGGGCTGTTGGAGAATTCGCGACAGCGTTTGGTCGCCGAGCAGCACCTGCCTGACGGCTTGCCCGGTAACTGGCTTTGGCCCCAAACCTGGCGGCGAACTGCGCTTTGCCACCTCGGTGACGGCGGCGCAAGAGGTGGCGAGCAGTCCGATGCCGAGCAACGCAACCGCCCGCGCCAAACCGACTCGCACCGCCATAGCCCAGCGCCCGCTCCCTAACATCTCGCCGTGTCCTACAGGACATTTGACGACAGCAATCTGCACTCATCGTCAGACTGCCTATCGCTCGTCGTTCACGTTGAAGCAGCCTTACGTTCATGAGCGATGTTACGTCCGGTGACCGGCCGCAACGAGCCGACAATGCCAAAAGCGGTCTCGCCGACTGGCACCAAGCAAAGCAGTGTGGCCCGCTCGGTCGACGAAAATCCATGCTGGCCAGGCTGTTACGCGGCTGAATAGCAAATCTCCCAGAGATTCCTATGAATTCGCTCACAGGGCGAGTCGGCAACGCTTGGGATGCGCATCCCGGGCTACTTCTTGCCCTTATCTCCCGAGTCGTCGGTAGACAGCGCGGCGACGAACGCTTCCTGCGGCACCTCGACCCGACCGATGGTCTTCATCCGCTTCTTGCCTTCCTTCTGCTTTTCCAGAAGTTTGCGCTTACGGGTGATGTCGCCACCGTAGCATTTGGACAGCACGTCTTTGCGAATCGCGCGGATATTCTCGCGCGCAATAATTTTCGCTCCGATAGCGGCCTGGATCGGCACCTCGAACTGCTGGCGCGGGATCAGCTCCTTGAGCCTGGTGGTCATCTTGTTGCCGTACGCCGAAGCGCTGTCTTTGTGAACGATCGCCGAGAACGCGTCGACGGCCTCGCCCTGCAGCAGGATGTCGACCTTGACCAACTGGGCCTCCTGCTCGCCGGCCTCCTCGTAGTCGAGGCTGGCGTAGCCACGGGTGCGCGACTTCAGTGAATCGAAGAAGTCAAAGATGATCTCGCCCAGCGGCATGGAGTAGCGCAACTCCACCCGCTCCGGCGACAGGTAATCCATGCCACCCAACTCGCCACGGCGCGACTGGCACAACTCCATGATGGTGCCGATGAATTCGCTGGGCGCGATGATGGTCGTCTTCACCACCGGCTCGTAAACCGCACGGACCTTGCCCTCGGGCCAGTCCGACGGGTTGGTGACGATCAGGTCGGTGTTGTCTTCTTTCTCGACCCGGTAAACGACGTTGGGCGACGTCGAAATCAGATCCAGATCGAACTCGCGCTCGAGCCGCTCGCGGGTGATCTCCATGTGCAGCAGGCCGAGGAAACCGCAGCGGAACCCGAAGCCCAGCGCCACCGACGTTTCCGGCTCATAAGTCAGGGCCGCGTCGTTGAGCTGCAGCTTGTCCAGGGCGTCGCGCAGGTTCGGGTAGTCCGAACCGTCCACCGGGTACAGCCCGGAGTAGACCATCGGCTTGGGTTCGCGGTAGCCGGTTAGCGCTTCAGTGGCGCCGTGGCGGGCCGTCGTCACGGTGTCGCCGACCTTGGATTGCCGGACGTCCTTGACCCCGGTGATCAGGTAGCCCACCTCCCCCACCCCGAGGCCCACGCTGGGCTTCGGATCGGGCGAGACGATGCCGACCTCGAGCAGTTCGTGGACGGCGCCGGTGGACATCATCGTGATGCGCTCGCGCGGGGTGATCTTCCCGTCGATCACGCGGACGTAGGTCACCACCCCGCGGTAGATGTCGTAGACCGAGTCGAAGATCATCGCGCGGGCCGGCGCGTCGGCGTCGCCGTGCGGGGCCGGCACCATGCGGACCACCTCGTCGAGGAGCTCGGTCACGCCCTCCCCGGTTTTGCCCGACACCCGAAGCACGTCGCCGGGCTCGCAACCGATGATGTGGGCGATCTCACCCGCGTAGCGGTCGGGGTCGGCGGCCGGCAGGTCGATCTTGTTCAGCACCGGGATGATCGTCAGGTCGCGGTCGAGCGCCAGGTAGAGATTGGCCAGCGTCTGCGCCTCGATGCCCTGGGCGGCGTCGACCAGCAGCACCGCGCCCTCGCAGGCCTCCAGCGCGCGCGACACCTCGTAGGTGAAGTCGACGTGGCCCGGGGTGTCAATCAGGTGCAGGACGAACTCTTTCCCGGCGTCGGGGCCGGCGGATGCGATCCACGGCAGCCGCACGTTCTGCGCCTTGATCGTGATGCCGCGTTCGCGCTCGATGTCCATCCGGTCCAGGTATTGCGCCCGCATGTCGCGGTCTGCCACGACACCGGTGAGCTGAAGCATCCGGTCGGCCAGCGTGGACTTGCCGTGATCGATGTGGGCGATGATGCAGAAGTTCCGAATCTGCGCCGGCGCAGTGAACGTCTTGTCGGCGAAACTGCTGATGGGGATCTCCTGGACTGGTGCTGTTTTGAGTGCTTGGCCGGCGGTCCGCGGGCGGGTCCAGCGTATCCATGCTGGGTGGCCTGGACATACTTGGACACAATCCCGCCCGGCTGCTGACGTCTATTCTGGGGACATGGCGTCTGCTCCCCGATCGCAGTGGCAGACGTTCCAGCGGTTTGCCGAGGACCTGGTCTTCAATCGTGCCCCGCAGTTCGTCCGGCGCGTGCAGACCTCGCAGACCGTACTCCGCGAAATCCAGCAGGCCGTGCAGATCACCGCGAAGGTCATCGCCGCGGTCGGGCCACAACCGCCCGCGCCGGCCGACGCGGGTCGGCCGGTGACCAGCACCAGCTTCCCCACCGCGCAGCGAGCCCGCAAATTGGACTACACCCCCGACCTGGACGGCCGGGCCGATCCCGGCGAGATCGTGTGGGCGTGGGTGGTCTACGAGGACGATCCCACGCGCGGCGAAGACCGCCCAGTCCTCGTCGTGGGGCGCGACCGCAGCGTTCTGCTAGGCCTGATGGTGTCCAGCCAGGAGCAGCATGCTGCCCACCCGCACTGGGTGGGGATCGGTTCTGGCGAGTGGGATTACGACGGCCGCCCCAGCTGGGTAAGGTTAGACCGGGTGCTGGACGTGCCTGAAGAGGGCATTCGCCGCGAGGGTGCGATTCTCGCGCGCGAGACCTTCGATGTCGTCGCCGCCCGGCTGCGTGCCGAGTACTCCTGGCGTTAGGACGAGCCGGGCAATCAGCCTTGCGTGATGTACGACTGCAGCTGCTGGTGCTCGGCCTCGAGCTCTTCCATTCGAGTCTTCACCACGTCACCGATGCTTACGATGCCGATCAACTGCTTGCCGTCGAGCACCGGGACGTGCCGCACCCGATTTTTGGTCATCAACCCGCTGACGGCGTCAACCGTGTCCGACTTCGTGCAGCTGGCGACCGTGGCAGTCATGATGCTCGAAACCGGACGAGAGAGTACATCCGCGCCGTGCCTATGCAGTTGGCGCACGACGTCGCGCTCCGACACGATGCCCACCACACCCTCGGCGCCGACCACCACCATGGCGCCGATGTTCTTTTCGGCCAGGCCGGCCAGCAGTTCCTGGACCGTCGCGTCGGGCTTGCTCGTCACGACCGCCGCACCCTTGTTCTTCAACACATCCGAGATACGCATTGAGGCCTCCCACCAGTTGTGACCTGCTTCACACCCAGGCTACGCTAGCGCCCGCGCTGCGGAAGTCAACTGTGATTGGGCCAGTGCTGCGCCCCAATCCGAGTAGCAGGGATGGGGCAATGATCGAGATCACCTTGCTGGGAACCGGAAGCCCTCTCCCTGACCCGAACCGCGCCGGGCCATCGACGCTGGTACGCGCCGGCGGGCAGGTCTTCTTGGTGGACTGCGGGCGCGGGGTGTTGCAGCGCGCCGCCGCGGTCGGTGTAGGGGCCGGCGGGTTGACGGCGCTGCTGCTCACCCACCTGCACAGCGACCACATCGGCGACCTCGGCGACCTACTTATCACGCGTTGGATCAGTACTTTTTCACCCGATCCCACCCCCCTGCCGATCATCGGGCCGCCGGGCACTGCCGAGACGGTGGAGGCGATGCTGAACGCGTTCCGCCATGACATCGGCTACCGGATCGCCCACCACGCCGATCTGACGGCGCCGCCGGCCGTGCAGGTCCACGAATACACCGAGGGCTCCGTGTGGGACAGGGACGGTGTGTCGATCCGGGTGGCTCCCACCGATCACCGTCCGGTCGCACCGACCATTGGGTTCCGGATCGAATCCGGGCCGGCAGCGGTGGTCCTGGCCGGAGACACGGTGCCCTGTGCCAGCCTGGACGAGCTGGCCGCCGGTGCGAGCGCACTGGTGCACACCGTGATCCGCAAGGACCTAGTCGCGCAGATCCCACAACAACGGATGCAGGACATCTGCGATTATCACTCGTCGGTGGAGCAAGCGGCGGCCACGGCGGCCCGCGCCGGGGCGAGCACTCTCGTCATGACGCACTATGTGCCGGCGCTCGTGCCGGGCCAGGAAGAGCAGTGGCGAACCCTGGCCGCAACCGAGTTCAGCGGTCAGATCGAGCTCGGCGACGACCTGCACCGGGTCGAGGTCCACTGACCTTTCGCCCTAACAGCGAGCCCACTCAACAGGTCGGGCGGTTGCGGGGCCGGTGCGGCGCCGGCGGGTCCAGAGCCGTGCTGTTCGGACACCCGGGCAAGCCCGGCGCCAAGCGGTCCCTAGGCCAGCCGGGTCACCTCTACGACCACGTCCAGGTCGGTGGCACCCTCCCCGGAGTAGATGCCCCGCAACGGGGACACGTCGGTGTAGTCGCGGCCCGCGCCCACACTGACGTACTGCTCGGTGATCTCGGTGTCGTTGGTCGGGTCGAAGCTCCACCAACCTCCGGTCCATGCCTCAACCCAGGCGTGGCTTCGCCCGTCCACCACGTCCCCGACTTTGGCGTTCCGCTTCGGATGCAAGTAACCCGACACGTAGCGCCCGGGAATTCCCATGCTGCGCATCAGAATCAGCGTCAGATGCACGAAATCCTGGCAGACGCCTTTGCCGGCGTCCAAAGCGTCGAGCCCGGACGAATGCACGCTGGTGGTGCCCGGCAGATACTCCAGCTCGCCGCGCACCCACTCGGCCGCGGCGACGACGGCTTCGTGCGGCTTGTGGCTTTTGGCGATCTTCTTCCCCACCGCCGCAACGCGCTTGCTCTCCGGCGTGTGTTCGGTTGGGCGCACCAATTCGTCGAACCGATCGATCACCGCCTCGGAGCGCAGGTCGCCCCAGCTGACCTCGATCTCCGGCGGCTCTGGCGGCTCGGTCTCGACGACCGAGGACGACGTCACCGTGAGATCGGTGTGCGGCGCGTGCAGGTCGAACGCCGTCACGGCGGTGCCCCAGTAATCGATGTAGCGGTAGGACCGGGTGGCCGGAATGGTTTCGACCCGGTTGAGGATCACGTTCTGCCTGGTAGTCGACTGCGGGGTAAGCCGGGCTTCGTTGTATGACGCGGTGACGGCCGACCCGTAGGCGTAGCCGGTCGTGTGCACCACTCGGAGCCGCCACATCAGCCTTCCCCGTTCCGGGCGAGCAGTTGGGCGCGATGGCCGGCATCCGACCAGGCCACCCACGGTGTGACATGGAAGTACTGCAGCGCCAACGCTTCTCCGACGTCCGAGCAGGTTGTCTGCAGGCTCTCCAAACGCGTATCAAGAGTCTCCAGCAGCACACCGGGTTGCACGAATTCCAGTTCGCTGCGGGCCTGCCCGAGCAACCGCTGCGCCTCCGCGGTGGAGCCGATCCGGCTCTGCGAATTGTGCAACAACTCATCCATGCTGTGCTCGGCCAGTTTCAGCGAATAAAAGACGGAGCGCGGGAACAGCCGGTCGAGCATCATGAACTGGACCACCCGGCCGGCGTCCAGCACACCACGGTAGGTGCGCAGGTAGGTGTCATGCGCGCCGGCCGACCGCAGCAGCGTCACCCACGCCGGCGACGACGCGCTGTCCCCCACCCGAGACAACAACAGCCGCACCGTCATGTCAACACGTTCGATCGCGCGACCCAGCACCATGAAGCGGTACCCTTCGTCGCGCGAGAGCGTCGAGTCGGCCAGCCCGGCGAACATCGCCGCACGTCCTTCGACGTACGACAGAAACTCATGCGGCCCAAGGCGTTTGGCGGAACGTTCACGTTCGGGCAGGGCGTTGTAGGTAGTGTTCAGGCACTCCCACGTCTCGCTGGATGTCACTTCGCGTGCGCACCTTGCGTTTTCCCGCGCGGCTGAGATCGCGTCGACAATCGAGGAGCCGCCCTCGTTGTTGGTGCTGAATGCGACGAGGTCAGTCAACGACCACACATCCAACGCGTGTTCTGGTGGCTCGATGCCCAGCACCTGCAGCAGCACCCGGGACGCGTGGTCCGGATCAACGCTGGAGTCCTCGAGCAGTTGGTGCAGCGCGACGTCCAGGATTCGCGCGGTGTCGTCGGCACGCTCGACATAGCGACCGATCCAATAGAGCGCTTCGGCGTTGCGGGCAAGCATCAGGGGCTCACCTGCTGCGTTTCCTGGGTCTTGCCCTGCGACTGCTTTTGCGTCCGCTGCGGCGAACCGTCCGGCACCGGGTCGGGGGTGGATTTCTCCGATTTCGGCAGCGAACGCACGACCTCGGCCGCCCCCAGCTCACGCGCGCCCGCCGAAGCTCGCGGGGCGAGCACCCAGGTGTCCTTCGAGCCGCCACCCTGGCTGGAGTTGACCACCCGCGAGCCCTCGACCAGCGCCACCCGGGTCAATCCACCCGGCAGCACCCAGACGTCGTCACCGTCGTTGACGCAGAACGGCCGCAGGTCGACGTAGCGGGGCGCCAGTGCGTCATCGATCTTGGTCGGCACGGTCGACAGTTCCATCATCGGCTGGGCGATCCAGCTTCGTGGATCGTCGCGAATCTTCTTGGCGACGGCGGCCAATTCTTTGTCGGAGGCGTCCGGACCGAACACGATGCCGTAACCGCCGGATCCCTCGACCGGCTTGATGACCAATTCGTCGATCCGGTCGAGCACCTCTTCGCGTTCGTCGTCGAGCCAGCACCGGAACGTGTCGACGTTGGCCAGCAGCGGCTTTTCGCCGAGGTAGTACTCGATCATGGTCGGCACATAGGTATAGACGAGCTTGTCGTCGCCGACACCGTTGCCGATCGCGCTCGAGATGACGACGTTCCCGGCGCGGGCGGCGTTGACCAGACCGGCCACCCCGAGCACCGAGTCGGCGCGGAACTGCAGTGGGTCCAGGAACGTGTCGTCGATGCGGCGATAGATGACGTCGACCTGACGCTCGCCCTCGGTGGTTCGCATGTACACCTGGTTGTCGCGGCAGAACAGGTCGCGGCCTTCGACCAGCTCGACGCCCATCTGCCGGGCCAGCAGCGAATGTTCGAAATAAGCTGAGTTGGCCACGCCGGGGGTCAGGACCACCACGGTGGGATCGGCCTCGTTGGTGGCCGCGGACTTGCGCAGCGCCCGCAGCAGGTGCGCGGAGTAGTCGTCGACGGCACGCACCCGATGAGTGGCGAACAGGTTCGGGAAGACCCGCGCCATGGTGCGTCGGTTCTCCATGACGTACGACACCCCGGAGGGCGAGCGCAAATTGTCCTCGAGAACCCGGAAGGTGCCCTTTTCGTCTCGGATCAAGTCGATGCCGGCGACGTGGATTCGCACCCCATTGGGCGGGACGATGCCGACGGCCTCGCGGTGAAAGTGCTCGCAAGACGTGATCAAGCGGCGCGGGATGACGCCGTCGTTGAGGATCTCCTGATCGCCGTAGATGTCGTCGAGATACATCTCCAGGGCTTTGACCCGCTGGATGATGCCGCGCTCCAACCGGCTCCACTCCGCCGCCGAGATCACCCGCGGCACCAGGTCGAGCGGGAAGGGTCGCTCCTGACCGGACAGCGAAAAAGTGATGCCCTGGTCGACGAACGCGCGGCCCAAGCGCTTCGGAGCGGGCTTCGAGCTCGGAGGCGTCCGAGGGCGCGAGCTCGGCGTAGATGCCCTTGTAAGGGGCGCGGACGTTGCCCTGAGCATCGAACATCTCGTCGAAAGCCAGCGAGTAGGAATCCGCCGCGCCGTAGCCGCCGAAGATGTCTTCAGGGCGTGCCTGCGGACGCGCAGCGCCGCGTGGCTTCACCCTGGTCTCCTCAAGCTGCTCGGCAATACTCACATTTCAGATGCTGCCTCAAATTGGCGTTATGGCTGGCCACGAGTTCCCCTTTTGGGAGAAAACGTAACCGACTGATAACCTGAGAAGTCGCTATCGGGTGAATTGACCCCGAGACAAAAGCCAACTTAGGAAAAGACGGGAACTAACGCGTGGCCAACATCAAGTCGCAGCAGAAACGCAACCGTACCAACGAGCTCGCCCGACTGCGCAACAAGTCGGTGAAGTCGTCGCTTCGCACCGCTGTCCGCGCGTTCCGCGACGCCGCCGAAACCGGCGACAAAGACAAGGCCGCCGAGTTGTTGCTGTCGACCAACCGCAAATTGGACAAGGCGGCCAGCAAGGGCGTCATCCACAAGAACCAGGCCGCCAACAAGAAGTCGGCACTGGCGAAGACACTCAACAAGATCTGAGCCCGGGCTTTCGGCCTCAGGCTCACCGGCCCCGGTCGGACACCAATTCGGCAACTTGCCTGACCGCGGATTCAAGCGCGTAATCGGCATCCGCCACCGCTCCCTTGACGTTGGCGTTGAGCGCCGCCACCACTCTCATCGCGGTCGCAACCGTGTCGCCCGACCAGCGGCGGGCCTGTTTCTGGGCTTTCTGCACCCGCCAGGGTGGCATTCCCAGCTGCGCTGCCAGCCGATAGGGATCACCGGATAACGGCCGCACCCGGCCAATGGTGTGCACGGCTTCGGCCAGCGCGTCTGCCAGCACCACCAGTGGCTCGCCGCGCATCATCGCCCACCGCAACGCCTCCGTCGCCCCGGCGACATCGCCGGTAACGGCTTTGTCGGCGATGTCGAAGCCCTTCACTTCGGCCTTGCCGCTGTGATAGCGCCGCACCGCGGCGGCATCGACGTCTCCGGCGGTGTCGGCGACCAACTGCGAACACGCGGAGGCGAGCTCGCGCAGGTCGGAGCCGACCGCGTCCAGCATGGCCGTCACCGTCTCTTCGTCGACCTTGACCCGCAGCGCGCGAAATTCCTTCCGAACGAAGTCGGCGCGTTCGCCGGCCTTGGTGATGCGCGGGCAGGCATGCACCTGGGCACCAAGTGACTGCAGCTGGGTAGCCAGTGCTTTGGCTCGGCCGCCGCCCGAATGCACCACGACCAGGATCGTGCCCGCCGGGATGTCGGCGGCAGCCGAAGCGATGAGCGCGGCGGCGTCCTTGCCCGCTTCCGCGGCCGCTTCCAGCACGACGATCCGCTCGTCGGCGAACAGCGAGGGGCTGAGCAGTTCGGTGAGCTCGTAGGTGCTGACATCGCCGGCCCGCATTCGATTCACCGGGACGTCCTGGCCGCTCAGCAGATCGCCCGCCTCGGTGCCCGCGCGCTTGCGCGCCGACCGCAGCACGTCGGCCACCGCCCGCTCGACCAGCAATTCCTCGTCGCCCAGCACCAGATGCAATGGCGAAACGTCACTCATTCCACGATGGTGTCACGACGGGCCGACCTGTCCGGACAGGGACTCTCACAGGCACCGCGCAAGAGGCCCGGATAAACACCAGGCCAGCAGGCAAAAGCCGCCGCACGTCGCTAACAATCGCATCGACGTACGAAACCACCCAAACCGCCGCAGCAGGAGGGCCAGCAGAGCCGCCAGCACAGTGCCACCGCCGACCGTGAGCACCCCCGACAGACCCGGTGGAACGGCGACGGTCGCCATCGGCATGCCGGCGGCCCAATGCGCCACACCCAACACCCACCACAGCTCAGGCCCGGTGAAACGGATCAAGAACTGGGCTCCGGCCGGCCACAACACACACAGCGCGGCGGCCGCACTGCCCAGCACAGTGATTGGTGCGACCGCGACCGCCGCTGCCAGATTGGCGACGGCGGCCACGAGGCTGACCCGGCCCGAGATACCGGCGATCAGCGGGGCGGTCACCACGTGCGCGGCGCAGGCAACCGCGACCGCATCAGCGAGTGGCTTGGGCCAGCCCCGCCCGGCCAGGCGCCGCGACCAGACCGGAGCAATCACCACCAGCGCGGCCGTCGCCAGGACGGACAGCGCGAAGCCCACATCGACAGCCAGCTGCGGCGCAACGGCCAGCAGCACCAGCACCGAGGTGCACAACGCCGGTATCGCCTGCCGACGTCGCGACGACACGATTCCCGCCAGCGCGATGGCGGCCATCACGGCCGCCCGCAAAACACTCGCCGTTGGTTGCACCACGATGACGAATGCGAGCAGCGCCACCGCGGCGAGCAGCACGGCCACGCGCGGGCCGATCACGCGGGCCGAGAACAGCACGGCCCCGCACACGATCGTGACGTTGGCCCCCGACACCGCCGTCAAGTGCGTCATGCCCGCCGCCCTGAACTCGCGGCCGGTCTCGACGGTGACGGCGGAGGTATCCCCGAGGACCAGGGCGGGCAGCATCGCGGCCTGTTCGCCGGGCAATACCTCCCGGACGGCGGCCGCGAACCGTGTGCGGACCGTGTGGGCGGCCCGCTGCACCGTACCGGCCCGGCCCATACTCGGCCGGCCGGTCACGTTGAGCACGGCGACCGTCAGGTCGTTGCGCGTCGGCCGGCCGATGCGCGCGGTGAACTGCACCGGCCGGCCCGCCATGATTCCGCCCGCGTCGGGGCTTGTTTGCGAGCCTGTTTCGGAGCCGAAGTCCGACACCCGCCCGAAAACGAGCACCAGGCCGGACATCTCGTCGGCACGCAGGCGTTGCAATGTCGCGCGAAACATCAGCCGGTCCCGGCCCAGCGACACAGCGCTCTCGCTCGGGGTGACCGTCAGCGACGCGGCCGTTCCGAAAGCCGCCCTGATGGGGTGTCGAGCCACCGCGTCGGCGCGCATCGCGACCGCGAAGCCGAAGCCCGCTCCGACCACACCGATCGCCAACAGGCCGGCACTGATGACCCGCAGCCGCGAAGCCGGACCCGCCCGGCGCACCGCGTAGCACCACAGGGCGATCGCGACGACGGTAAGCAGGACAAAGCAAGACGCCAGCACCCGGCCGACGGGCCAGACGATCCCGGCGGCGGTCACTATCCAGCTGGTGAGCGCGGGCGGCGACCAGGCGGACGTCGAAGCGCGGTCCTTCTGGTGACCTGACCGGAACGTCAGACACGCACCAGTGCCCGCAGCCTGTCCAGCCGCGCCGGGCCGATGCCGTCGACATCGCCGAGCTGGTCGATGCTGGTGAATTTGCCGTTCGCTTGCCGCCACGCCAAAATCGCCGATGCGGTCACCGGTCCGACCCCGGGCAGCGCGTCCAGCTGCTCGACGGTCGCGGTATTCAGGTCGAGCACCTCACCTTTCTTTGGACCCGTCGCTGGACCCGTCTTTGGAGCCGCAGTCGGCTTGCCCGACGCCGATACCGGTGCCGACGCCGGCGCCGGTTCCGAGCCGGCAGCCACCGAACTGCCGAGCGCCCGCGGCAACCCGGACATCGGGGCCAGCCCGACGACGATCTGCTCACCGTCACCAACCGGGCGGGCCATGTTCAATCCGATGGTGTCCGCGCCGTCCATCGCACCACCGGCGGCCTGCAAGGCGTCGGCGATCCGAGCCCCCGGTGCCAGGGTGACCAATCCAGGCGTGTGCACCAGGCCGACCACGCTGACCACCACGGGTCGGTCCGAACCGCCCGGCTGGGCCGCACCCGGGGTGGCCGAGGGTTTAGGGCTGGCTCCTGAAGTGCCCGAAACCCGTTCTACCGGGGGTAGCTTGGCCGACATCACCGGTGGGGGTCGATCGCGCAGCAGGGTGAACACGGTGACCAGTACCGCGAGCGTCGCCACTACGGCCGCCGCAATCGCACCGGCGCGCCCGGGGTCGGCGCGCACCCTGGCCAGCCACCCTTCGCGCTGGGACGCGTCGGGCAACCACCGCGGCAGCAGCGAGTTCTGGTCGTCTTCTAACTCGTCCTCGGCCGGGCCCCCGTCGGCCCCGCCGACCCCTTGACTATCCGGGTGGCCATCCGGTTCAGCACTGAGTCGGCGCCGCAGCCGTTCGGAGGGAAGTTCTGATCGCATGAGCCGACGGTAGGTGCGGCGACCGCCGTCGCAGCCCCACCAACGGCGTCGCGACAGTCTCTTGTGGATTAACCCGAGGCTGTGCACAAGCACATGGAGCGATGGGTCAAGATGGAACCAGGAGACGATAGAGGAGAGAGCCATGCAACTGGCGCTGACGGCGGAGGAAGCGGCGTTCCGCGACGAACTTCGCCGCATCTACACCACGCAGATTCCAGCAGAGTTGCGCGAGCTGATGCGCGACGGCTCGTCGCTTACCCGCGAGCAATTGGTCACCAGTCACAAGATCCTGAACGAGCACGGGCTCGCGGTACCCAATTGGCCGGTCGAATGGGGCGGGAAGGACTGGACGCCCACCCAGCACCAGATCTGGGCCGACGAGATGCAATTGGCGTGCGTGCCCGAACCGCTGAACTTCAACGCCAAGATGGTCGGCCCCGTGATCGCCGAATTCGGCTCCGAGGAGATCAAACAGCGCTTCCTGCCGCCGACGGCCAATCTCGACATCTGGTGGTGCCAGGGCTTCTCCGAACCTGAGGCCGGCTCGGACCTCGCTTCGCTGCGGACCACCGCGGTCCGGGACGGTGACAGCTACGTCGTCAACGGGCAAAAGACGTGGACAACGTTGGGCCAGTGGGCGGATTGGATCTTCTGCCTGGTGCGCACCGACCCGCAGGCACCTAAACGCCAGGCCGGCATCTCGTTTCTGCTGTTCGACATGAAGACGCCGGGCATCACGGTGCGGCCCATCAGGACGATCGACGGCGGCCAGGAGGTCAACGAGCTGTTCTTCTCCGACGTTCGGGTGCCCGCCAACCAGCTTGTGGGACAGGAGAATCACGGCTGGACGTACGCGAAATTCCTGCTGGGCAACGAACGCACCGGCATCGCCGGGGTGGGCCGGACCAAAGTGCGGCTCGCCGAAGTGAAGAAGCACGCCGCGGAAGCCGGGGTGCTCGACGACCCGCTGTTCGCGGCCCGGCTGGCCGAGGCCGAAAACGAGTTGCTGGCACTGGAACTCACGCAGGCCCGGGTGGTCTCGGACTCCTCGGGCGGCGAGCCCAACCCGGCGTCGTCGGTGCTCAAGTTGCGCGGCAGCCAGTTGCAGCAGGTGGCCACCGAGTTGCTGGTCGAGGTGGCCGGCCCCGACGCGCTGCCCGTTAACGGCGACGAAATCGCTTCACCCGCATGGGCGCAGTCCAGCGCCCCGCGCTACCTCAACTACCGCAAGACGTCGATCTACGGCGGCAGCAGCGAAGTGCAGCGCAACATCATCGCGTCGACCATTCTGGGATTGTGAGGCAGTCATGGACTTTCAGTTGAGCGACGAGCAGGGCCTGCTCCGCGACACCACCCGCGACCTACTGTCGCGCAGCTACGACCCGGAGAGCCGCATCAAGGTCATCGGCTCCGATCTCGGCTGGAGCCGTGAGGTCTGGAGTCAACTGGCCGACACCGGGATTCTCGGCCTCGGCTTCGACCCGGACGAGTCCGGCCAGATCGAAATAATGGTGGTACTCAACGAGATCGGGCGGCGGCTGGCGCCCGAACCGGTCGTGCACGCCGCGCTGGCGCCCGGCGGGCTGATCGCCGAACGGGGCAGCGAAGAGCAGAAACGACTACTGGATGACGTGGCGGCCGGCCAGCGGCTGCTGGCGTTCGCCCATCTGGAAGCCGGCCACCGCAAGCCGACCGTGCAGGTAGCCACCAAGGCCGAGCAGCAAGGCGATTCGTGGACCGTGAGCGGCCAAAAGAACCCGGTGCTCGCGGGTGACTGCGCCGACACGCTAGTGGTCAGCGCCGCGTTGCCGGATGGCGGCACCGGGCTGTTCCTGGTCGATGCCACGCAAGACGTCTCCGGGGTTGCTCGCCATGGCTACCCGACGTTCGACGGACAGCGCGGCGCTCAGATCGACCTGGACAAGGCGCCGGCCGAGCCGCTCGGCGGCGCTGTCGACGCGTCGTCTGCCATCCGCGACACCATCGTTCGCATCCAGTCCGCGTTGTGCTGCGAGGCGGTCGGCGCGATGGAGGAAGCCCTTCGCCTGACCACTGACTACCTGAAGACCCGCAAGCAGTTCGGCGTCACGCTGAACAAGTTCCAGGCGCTCACCCAGCGCGCCGCGGACATGTATGTCTCGCTGGAGCTGGCCCGCAGCATGAGCCTGTACGCGGCGATGTCGATCGCCGACGGCAATCTCGACCCGGTGATCGCGTCGCGCGCCAAGCTGCAAATCGGTCGCTCGGGCCGGCACATCGCGCAGGAGTCGATCCAGATGCACGGAGGCATCGGCGTGACGGCGGAATATCCGGTCAGCCATTACGCCGCCCGGCTCACCGCGATCGAAAACACCCTGGGTTCCTCGAACGACCACCTGCACAACCTGATCGACCACATCGCGGACTATGACTTGGCCCGACTGTAGAGCGACTCGCGCTACTGGTCTGAACCCGAAACCGGTTCCATCTCGATTGCCTGTGGCATTTGCTCCGGGTCTGGCTCCGAGTCCGGTCCGGGTCCGGCTCCGGCTCCGGCTCCGGCTCCGGCTCCGAACCAGACTCCGGTAGCTGAGCGGCCAGGTACTCGGCGAGCGACCTGATCGTCGGATAGTCGAATACCGCGGTCGCGTTGATCGTGAACGCGCCACCGAACTGGCCGTACAACCGGTTGCGGAGCTCAACCGCCATCAGTGAATCCGTGCCCAGGTCCAAAAATCGGCTGGTTGCGGCCGGCGGCTGCGCGAGCCGCAGGAAACCTTGCACTTCGCGCTGCAGGTATTCGGTGAGGAAATTTACCCTCCGCCCGTCAGGCACCTCCCGCAGTTGCCTGAGCAACTCGCCGTCGCCGGTTGCCTCCGCGGCGGCACTCGGCAACACGTAGTCGAGAATCGGTGGGCGAGATCCGCCCAGCACCTTCGCGGCACGCTGCCAGTTGGCCTTGATGACGGTGGCCTGCCCAGTTCCGTTGGCGACAACCTCCGCGAGCGCGTTGAGGGCGGCCGTGGGTTCCAGCGGAATCAGGCCTTGCGCATTGAGATTGGCCCGCGCGGCCTCGGAAGACGCCATTCCCCCTCGTGCCCAGGGACCGAAGTTGACGCCGGTGGCCGGCAGGCCCTGCGACTTTCGTTCCGCGACCAGCCCGTCGAGCAGCGCGTTGGCAGTCGAGTAGTTGGCCTGGCCGGGTGGACCCAGCACGCTGGATACCGACGAATAGAGAATAAAGAAGTCGAGATCATCCTTCTTCGTCAACCGATCCAGGTGGTAGGCGCCGAACGCCTTGGGTGCCAACGTCATCCGGAAATGTTGCAGGCTTTGCTGGGACAGCAGTGCGTCGTCGAGAACGCCCGCCAAATGCGCGACGCCCGCGAGCGGCGGCAACTCCGCACGGATCCGCTCCAGCAGCTTTGCGACCTCGGACTCGTCGCCGACATCGGTCGCGAAGGTGTGGATGCGGCAGCGGAAACGCTCAGTGATGTCGTCGATCTCCCGTTGCGCGTCCGCATCAGGCGCGCGCCGACTTGCCAAGACAATGTCACCGGCACCGAGATGGGCCAGATACGACGCCGTGTGCAGGCCGATCGCCCCGAGCCCACCGGTGATCAGATAGCTCCGGTCCCCGCGCGGCTGTAGCGGGTTCGGCATTTGCAGCACGATCTTTCCGATATGCCGGGCTTGCTGCATCCGGCGAAACGCCGTCTTCGCCTCCGTCAGCGGGTAGATCTCGGCGGGCAGTGGCGTCCACTCGCCCCCGGCCAACCCGTCCGACACCTCGCCCAGCAACCGCCGAATGCGCTCGGGCTCTTGCAGAGTGGTCGCGTCCAGCGCAACGATCTCGTAGGCGATGTCGGGGCGCGCCGCCGCCATCTGCGCATGCGTCCAGATGTCTCGCTTGGCGATCTCGGCGAAACGGCCGTTTTGCGCAGTGGCTCGTACGGTCGCTTCAACAAACCCCTCATTGGTCAGGCTGTTGAGCACCACGTCGACACCGGCGCCGTCGGTGTCAGCGAGGATTTGGTCGGCGAAATCCGTGCTACGCGAGTCGTAGACGTATCTCACACCCAGCTTGCGCAGTGTCGCACGTTTGTAGGCGCTGGCGGTGGCGAAGACAATCGCCCCGTGCTGCTGCGCCATCTGAATGGCGGCCAGTCCGACACCACCGCTGGCGGCGTGAATGAGCACACGGTCACCGGGTTTCAGCTGCGCCCAGTCGAATGCGAGCCGGACCGTCAGTGCCGCGGCGGGAATCGTCGCCGCCGCCACCGCGCTCAGCCCGTCGGGCACCGGTGCGAGCAACTGGATCGGCACGTTGAACCGGCTGGCGAACGCGCCCTGCATGAAGCCGAAGACGCGTTGATCGACCTCGAATCCGGTAACGCCGCTGCCCAACTGTGTGACGACGCCGGAGAAGTCACCGCCGATCGGGCCCGGATCACCCGGGTACAGGCCCAGCACATTGAGCACGTCCCGGAAGTTCAAACCGGCGGCTTCCACCCGAACCTGCACATAGCCGTCGCCCGGCGGCGGCACTTCGGTCTCGGTCAGACGCAGGTTGTCGATCGCGCCGCGTTCGGTGGGCGCCAGGACGTAGTCAATTGCCCGGGGCACCGCGAGATGACCGCTGCGCGCCCATTGCAGCAACCGGGACGCCAAGAACTTGCCGTGGCGCAAAGCTAGCTCCGGTTCCGGCAGGGCTGGGCTCGGTGCGCCGAGAAGACCGGCCAGCGAGTGCACGGCCTGCTCTGATCCGTCGCAATCGACCAGCCTGCAGCCCAGGGCCGGTTCCTCGTTGACGATGGTGCGTCCGAGACCCCACAACGCCGCCTGTACCGGATCAACCGGCTCGCCGGATTCGGTCGCCACAGCCCGTTCGGTGATGATCCACAGCCCGTCGGGAAGTTTGGCCGCCCGATCGCCCTGCAGGGTGTGCACGGCGCTGAGCAGGTTGGCGATCTCGGTCTCCAGCCGCGCGAAAGATTCGGCGCTCGACTCTTCCGCACTCGGTCCGGTGCTGCGCCAGACGATGCCGGAGAACGGCATACCGCGCTCTTGAGCCTGGGCCAGCAGCTGCCCTAAGGCGGCGTGATCCCCCGGATGTATCGTCCGGTCAAAAGAGATGCAGCCCGGCAGCTGGGCCGCGAGTTCGTCGAATCCGGCAACCAGCCAGGTGCCGCCCACGCTTCCGGCAGCACCGCTCCGGTTCCGGCATCGCCAGCTCGTGCCAGCCAAGGGTGTACAGCAACCGGGTGGCATCGACGCCGAGCCCGCGCAACAACGCCTCGCGCGGCGCGCGCTTTACGGTGAACTCGCGAATCCCGCCCAGGCGGCGGCCATCCCGATCGACGAAGTCGAGATCAAAAACCTGAGTTTCGCTGTCGACGCCACTGGCGTGCCACCGCGCGCGGCAATAAAACCGCCGGGGCATCTTCTCCGCTAGCTCCACCCGCCCGTACCGCAATGGCAGGAACAGGTCGGCCACCCCGTGTTCGGCAGCGAGAAGCGCCGGGAAAGCCGGGAAGGCGACTCCGGTGCACAGGTCGAGCAGCACCGGATGCATCGGCTCCGTTCCGAGATGTTCGGCGAGTTCTTCGCCGACGCTGATATCGCCGATCGCCTCACCATCACCGAGCCACAGCGACTTAAGGGAGCCGGACCAGTTCGGACCCCATGCCAACTCCATGTCGGCGAAGGTCTCGAACAGATCCTGCGGACGCATGCGGCTGCACCGCTCGATCGCCGCATCGATGGATTCCGGTGGATCGGCTGCCGGCTCGTTCGATCGACACCGGTGATGAGGGTGCCATCGGCGTTCAACGACCACTCGGCATCACGAACACCGTATGGGCGGCTATGCACCCGGAAAGCCCAGCCCTCTCCATCTGGCGAGCCGTCCTCGAGCGGGTGCAACGCCAGCTGCACCTCTCGGGATTCCTTGTCGCCCAGGATGATCGGCTCATAGAAGAAGACATCTTCGACCCGAGCCGGCGGCCCTACGGCGGCGAGGGCCATCGCCGCATACGTCGCGCCGGGAACGACGACGGTGCCGTAGATGACGTGATCCGCAAGCCACGGCTGGGATTTAACGGAAATCCGGCTGGTGTAGACCGCGTCGCCGGAGGCGAGCTCCTTTGCACTCCCCAGGATTCCGGACACGCCGGCGGCCTGACCGTCGATGCCGGCGATGCCGGAAGTCTTGGGCCAGAAGCGACGGCGCTGGAACGGATAGGTAGGAAGCTCGAGTCTGCGGCGAGGCTGGTGATGCAGCGCTGCGAACTTGGGTCGATGGCCGCTGACATAGGCCGTGGCCAGCGCTTCGGCGATCTGACGGCGGTCGCCGACGCCCTTGCGCAGGGAAACGATCGCGCGCGGCGCCGCCAGATGTTCCGGCCAGACCTGTACGGCAGCGCCGGTCAAGACCGGCTGCGGACCGATCTCCATCAACACCGAACATCCCAGCGCCGCGACGGTGCGAGCGCTTTCGGCGAACTGCACCGGCTGGCGGGAATGCCGCCGCCAATATTGGGCATCCAGCGGGGTTTCCGCCGTGAGCACGGCGCCGGTGCGGTTGCAGACCAGCGGCAACGTCGGCACCGCGAACTCCAACTGCGCCGCGTACGACTCGAATTCACCGAGCACCGGCTCCAGCAACTCCGAATGGAATGCGTGGCTGGTTTCCAGCCAGCTGCAACGGATCCCGTCATCGCCGCACCTGGCGACGATCTGCTCCAGATCCGCGCCGGGACCCGACAGCACCGTGTTGGGGCCGTTGTACGCGGCGACCGACACTCGGCGGAACTCGTTGGCGATCTGTTCCACGTACTCGGCGTCGGCGAACACCGCCACCATTTCGCCCGCCGCCGGGCAGACTGCCGAACAGCCGGCCGCGCTCGGCCATCAGCCGTGCTCCGTCCTCGAGGCTGAAAACGCCGGCCACACACGCCGCCGCGTACTGGCCCACGCTGTGCCCGAGCACCACGTCGGGCTCGACCCCCCACGACTGCCACAGCCGGGCCAGACCCATCTCGACGGCAAAGAGCGCCGGCTGAGCAAACGAGGTGTGCCGCAACGTTTCTCCGGCCTCACCGCCGGTTGCGTCGTGCGAACAGCACGTCCAGCAATGGCCGCGGCAATATCTCGCTGACCGCGTCTGCGCAGCGTGTCACGGTGTCGGCGAAAACCGGCTCAGCGTCGAACAACTCGCGCGCCATCCCCGGATGCTGGCTGCCCTGCCCGGTAAACAGCCAGGCCGTCGTCGGGCGGTCGGTGCACTCGCCACGTAACACACCGGGCCGCAGCCGGTTCTCGGCCAACTCGGCCAAGCTCGCACGCGCGCCCTGAACGGAATCCACCACCAGCGCGGCGCGGTGTTCGAAATGCGAACGCCCCGTCCCGGCGGTGCGGCACACATCGGCGACGTCGACCTCCGGGTGAATGTCCAACCAGGCCGCATATCGCTGCGCCAGCGCCACCAGCGCCTCCGGTGAACGCGCGGACAGCGGCAGCACGTTGACCGGCCGGTCTTGCGCGTCCGACGCGCCCGGCACCGGCGACGTCGTCGGCCGGCTCGCCTGGGGTCGCCGGACGCGTGGGCGCCTCTTCGATCAGCACGTGTGCGTTCGTGCCGGTGAATCCGAAGGAGCTCACGCCGGCGCGGCGCGGCCTGCCGTTGGCTTGCCACGGAATCGCCTTGTCCACCACCCGCACCGGCAGCGAGCCCCACGGGATGTGCGGCGACGGAGTCTCAAAGTGCAGGCTCTGCGGCAGCACTGCGTGCTGGAGCGACAACACGACCTTGATCAGACCGGCGGCTCCCGACGCCGACTCCAGGTGTCCGATGTTGGTCTTCACCGATCCGATTAGCAGGGGCCGGTCCGCGTCACGACCGGCACCGTAGACGGCCGCCGGCGGCCTGCACTTCAATCGGATCACCCAGCGGGGTGCCCGTCCCGTGCGCCTCAAGGTAGTCGACGTCCCCGCCGGCGAGACCGGCGCGAGCCAGCGCCGTGGCGATAAGCCGTTGCTGCGCGCCACCATTGGGAACCGTCAAACCACTGGAAGCGCCGTCCTGATTGACCGCGCTGCTCGGGATGACTGCGCAAATCCGATCGCCGTCGCGCTCAGCGTCACTCAGCCGCTTGAGCACCAGAATCCCGCAGCCTTCGCTGCGCACATATCCGTCGGCGCCCGCGTCGAAGGTCTTGCATCGACCGTCGGGGGACAGCATCCTGGCGCGCGAGGCGGCGATGATGGATACCGGACTCAGCAGGACATTCACACCGCCGGCCAACGCCAAATCGCAGTCACCGGAGTGCAATGCCTGGCAGGCCTGGTGGACGGCCACCAGCGACGAGCTGCACGCGGTGTCGACCGCCACCGCCGGGCCTTCCAGTCCAAGCGCGAAGGCGACCCGACCGGAAATCGCGTTGAGCGCATTGCCGGTGATGAAGTGGGGCTCGATGTTGTCGACCGAGTCCGGCCGACAACAGATGCGAGTACTCGTTGACGCCCACCCCCACGAAGATGCCGCTTCTGCTGCCGCGCAAGGCCGCCGGCGAGTACCCAGCCCTTTCTAGGCCCTCCCACGCGGTTTCCAGCACGAGTCGCTGCTGCGGATCGATCCAAACGGCCTCGCGCGGAGAGATGCCGAAGAATTCCGGATCGAATCCGTCGATTCCGTCGAGGTATCCGCCGTAGCGGCTGTAGATCTTGCCCGCCGCCTCTGGATCCGGGTCGTAGAACTCGTCGATGTCGAATCGATCCTCCGGGATTTCCCGGATCGCATTGACACCGCCGGACAGCACCTCCCAGAACGCTTCGGGGTCGGGCGCGCCCGGGAAACGGCACGCTACCGCGACGATCGCGATCGGCTCGTCCGTGCGCCCATTCGTCAGGGGGGTCGCGGCCGGTGCCAACTGGGGCGCGGACGCGGCGCGCGAGCCCAAGCACGTCACCGAGCAGGTAATCCACCACATCGACCAGACGCGGGTGATCCATCGCCAGGGTCGCCGGTATCTCCTTGCCCACCGCTTGCTCGATGCGGTGCCGCAATTCGACGGCCATCAGCGAATCCATGCCGAGATCGAAGAATCCGGCGTCCTCGCGGATCTCCGCGGCGTCGACGCGCGTCACCTCGGCTACGGCGCCGCGCAGGTAATCCGTCAATAGTTTCTTGCGTTGCTGCACCGGAGCGTTCGTGAGCCGCTCGACCAGCTGGGTCTTGCCGGAGTACGGAGACCGAGAACAGAGACCGATGTGGACGCCGCCACCGCGGTGAGCTAGCGGGCACCTCACGCTCCAGCTCCGCCAGGAATGACCGCCTCCCCGCTTGCTGGTAGAGCGGCAGGAAGCGGGCCCAATCGATCCGGGCCACGATTCCTTGTACGGGGCCGCTCGCCATGACATCGGCCATCCCCGCCAGTGCGTCGGCAGGGGACAGTGTCCGGACGCCGCGCTCATCCAGTCGCGCTCGAGATTCGCTGTCGGCCATGCCCGCCGACCCCGCTATCCAGGGACCGAAATTGACGCTGATGCCAGGCACGCCCTGCTGGCGCTGCCACCAGGCCAGCCCGTCGAGGAAGGCGTTGGCCGCAGCCGTAGGCGGTCTGTCCGAATCCACCCCATACCGAGGCGATCGACGAGGTGCTGAGAAAGAAGTCCAGTTGCAGGTCGGCTGCCGCTTCGCTCAAATGCCAGGCGCCCCAGACCTTGCCGGCGAAGACTCGATCCACCTCGGCATCGTCGAGGGTGCGCAGCGGGGTGGTACCGATCTCGCCCGCGGCGTGCACGATGCCGGCCAACGGCGGCAGTTCGGCCCGCACGGTGGCCAGCAGGCGTGCGACGTCGTGCGCATCGGCGACATCGGCCGCGACGACCCGGAATTCGCAGCCGTGCTGTTCGCTCCAGCGCGTCGATGCGCCGTTGCGCGGCATCGCTCGGCGGGCGTCGGCCGGTCAGCACCAGATGGCGGGCGCCGTGCGCGGCCAGGTATCCGGCGATTTCCAATCCGACCGCGCCCAGACCTCCGGTGACTAAATACGTTGCGTCAGCGCGCAGTGCCAGCGGCGTCGCGTTCGGCGACGCGTCCCGTCGAACCAGCCGTGGCACGTAGACCGCCTGATCACGCAGCGCGAATTGGTCTTCCCTCATGGCCGATCCGGGCGGTGCCGACACCACCTGGTTGATCAACCGCGACCACACCCCGTCGTCGCTGTCCTCGAAGGCACCGCCTTCGGGCAGATCCGCCAGTCCGCCCCACACCTGCGGATACTCCAGCGACGCGGCACGACCGAATCCCCAAAGGCAACTCTGATCCGGCGACACGGCGTCCGCGTCGGTGACGCGTTGTGCCCCCCGGGTTACCAACCAGATGGCGCTGCGCAGTTCGGCGGCGACCGCGGCGCGGAAGAGTCGCCGTGTTCCGCCCAGGACTCGGTGTTGCATCCGCAGCAGCGGCCGCATCGAAGATGCAGTGTCGGAGTCGAGGGCGGCGACATGCAGGATCCGGAGTGTCGGTTCGTCCGCCGCCGCGGCGCGCAGCGCGACCTCGAGCTGTGCCTCGTCGGCATCGGACACCGGCAGACCGAAAATGCGATGCCGGTGCCCGTGCGCGATGAGGGCGTCGACCAACGGTCGAAGTGCGTCGGCATCATCGCCGATCACGACCCAGGCAGATCCTTCGCCGGTCGGCGCATCTGAGACGCCGGCAGTGGATTTCTCCCAGCGGACCTCGTAGCGGTTGTCCGCGATGGATTGGCTCTTGCGTTGTTGGTTGCGTTGCGCGGCCAGCCTTGTCAGCACATCAACGGTCTGCTGGTTGCCGCTCGAACCGTCGATCAGCGTGGCGAGTTCTTCAATCCGGCCGTCCTCGCAGCAGCCGGACGGCCTCGGTCTTCGCGGCGTTGGCTTCTCGGCTGGACGGGACTGTCTTGTCGCGATACCAATACTGGCGATGCTGGAACGGATAGGTGGGCAGGTCGAGCTTTCGCGCCGGTCCGTGCCGGACGGCGCCGAAGTCGGGCAGATGACCCAGGACGTACGCGTCAGCAAGGGCTTCGGTGATCTGGCGGTGGTCGGCGGTGTTTCGACGCAGCGACGCGATCGCCCGCGGTGCGGTGGCCGGGTCGGGCCATGCCCGCAGCGCCGCGGCGGTGAGCACCGGTTGCGGGCCGACCTCCAGCAACACTTTGCAATTCAGGTCGGCGAGGGTGCGCACGCTCTTGGCGAATTCGACCGGTTGGCGCGCGTGGCGGCGCCAGTAGGCGCCGTCAAGTTTGACGCTCCTGCCGAGCGCGGCGCCGGTGCGGTTGCACACCAAAATCCCTCGCGGCGGCCTGAAATCGAACCGGTCCGCAAATGACTCGAACTCGTCGAGGATCGGATCCAGCAGCGCCGAGTGGAACGCGTGGCTGGTGTCCAGCCAGTCACACCGGACACCGTCGGCCGTCAACCCGGCGACCGCCTGGTCCAGATCGTGCGCGGGTCCCGAAAGGACGGTATTGGCGCCGTTGTAGGCGGCAACCGACAGCCGTGGGAACTCGCTCGGTGAGACTCTCGACGCGCTCGGCGGCGGTGAATACCGCGACCATCCGGCCGCCGGCCGGCAAGCTGCCGAAGAGGCGGCCGCGCTCGGCCATCAGCAGCGCGCCGTCCTCGATGCTGAACACGCCCGAAACGCAGGCCGCCGAATACTGGCCGACGCTGTGCCCCAACACCACATCGGGTTCGAAGCCCCACGACTGCCAGAGCCGGGCCAAGCCCATCTCCACCGCGAACAAGGCGGGCTGGGCGTAGCTGGTTTGCCGCAGGGTTTCGTCGCTCTCTGGACCATCCGCGTCAAATACGACGTCCAGCAATGGCCTTTCGAGCACGTCGGCGACCGCCGCCGCGCAACGGTTCACCGTCTCGGCGAACACCGGCTCGGTCTCGAACAACTCGCGGGCCATGCCCGCGTACTGGCTGCCTTGACCGGTGAACAGCCACGCCGTCTTCGGCGTGTCATCGGATACTCCGCGCACCACACCAGGTGCCGGACGCCCGTCCGCGAGCGCGTCGAGCAACTCGCTGGCGGATTCCGTCGAATTGACGACCAACGCGGCCCGGTGTTCAAAGTGTGCGCGGCCCACCCCCGCGGTGAAGCACACGTCCGCCAAGGTGGCCTCCGGGTGCGCGCCCAACCAGGTTCGGTACTGATCGGCGACCTGCGCCAGTGCGGCGGGCGTACGCGCCGATAGCGGAAGCACCCGGAACCGCCGGTCCGCGGCCCGATCAACCGGACCCGGCGCCGGGGCGACCCGTGTCGCTTCGTCAGGCGCTTCTTCGAGGATGATGTGCGCGTTGGTCCCGGAGAACCCGAACGAGCTGACTCCGGCGATGCGGGGGCGCTCGTCGCGCGCCCAGGGCAGCGCCTCGTCCACGACACGCACCGCGAGGCGGTCCCAGGGAATGTGCGGCGACGGATTGCGAAAGTGCAGGTGCGGCGGCAAGACCTCGTGCTCAAGCGACAAAATCACCTTGATGCACGCCCGCGATGCCGGCGGCGGCTTCCAGGTGCCCGATGTTGGTCTTGACGGACCCGATCAACAGCGGGTGGCCGGCATCGCGCCCAGCGCCCAGTGCCGCACCGGCAGCCTGGGCCTCGATCGGATCGCCCAGCGATGTCCCGGTTCCGTGCGCCTCCAGGTATCCGATGTCGGCGGCAGCGACGCCGGCGCACTCCAGCGCCTTGGCGATAACCCGCTGCTGCGCAATGCCGTTCGGCACCGTCAACCCACCCGATGCACCATCCTGGTTGACGGCGCTGCCGCGGATCACCGCCCGAATCCGGTCACCGTCGCGGATCGCGTCCTCGAGCCGCTTGACGACAATGACGCCGACGCCCTCGCCGCGCACGTAGCCATCCGCTGCCGCATCGAAAGTCTTGCACCGCCCGTCGGGAGCGAGCATGTGCGCATGGGAGAAGGTGATCATCGTCGCCGGGGTGAGCAGGACGTTCGCGCCGCCGGCCAGCGCGAGGTCACACTCCCCCAAGCGCAACGCCTGGCATGCGTGATGGATTGCCACCAACGACGAGCTGCACGCCGTGTCGACGGTGACCGCCGGGCCCTGTAGCCCCAACCGATAGCTGATCCGGCCCGCCGCCGCCGCGGACGACGTCCCTATCGCCAGATAGGCTTCGATCTCCGGGTAATCCAGCTCGGCTGATGCCATCCCCAGGTAGTCATGGGTCGACAGACCGATGAACACACCGGTGTTGCTGTTCGCCAAAGCCGTTGGTGCGGTGCCCGAATGCTCCACGGCCCGCCATGCCGTCTCCAGCAAGAGCCGATGCTGGGGGTCCAACATGCTGGCCTCGCGCGCCGACATACCGAAAAACGGCGCATCGAACCCCGTTACGTCATCGACGAAACCTGCCCGACGGGTGACAACCTTCCCGGGCGCATCGGGATCGGTGTCGAAGAATTCGTCGGCATCCCACCGGTCCCGGGGCACCTCCGATATCGCATCCCGGCCGTCCCTCAGCACATGCCAGAATTCTTCCGCGTCGGCGGCACCCGGCAAACGCGCCGCGTAGCCGACGATCGCAAAACCCGATGCCGGCTCCATCAGACGTTCGACGGATGCCATGCCGTTGTCCTCCCTTGCCTCGGCCGGTGGAGATTCGATGCCCGCGGGCCATCGCGCCGGCGGCGCCGTGGTTGCGTCGAACCACGCCTTAGGCCGCTCACGGCACACACCGAGCACCAGATCTGGCGGAACACCCCCCGGTGTACTGCCTCCAGCGACCGTCGTGGCGAATGTACACATGCCCGGCCCGGTTGCGCAGTCAAATCACCTCCGACGACAAGTATGACAAGTATGCGTCGTCCACGGCGTGGATGAGCCGATATAGAAGCATTTTTAGGCGTATCCGCGCAGGTGGGCCACGGTCAATGTAGATAGAGCTATCTTGGTGTCGGGAACCAACGTGCCGAACTGGCGGCCGTCCAACGGGGAGAAACCATTGCGAATCGGGAAAATCACGATCGGGGGACTCGATGATTGGACACCGACGCCGGGCAAAGTCATCTCCTGGCACCCGACGGCGGCCGCTCGGGAAAAAGTCGGCCGAGCGCCGAAAAGTTCCGTGCCGGTCAGCTACATGCAGGGCCAACATCTACGGAATTATTACGAGCGCACGGCCGCTGGGCTGGATTTTTCACGGCAAATCATCGCTACCTGTGAAGTGCCCGGGCACTGTGATATTTCTGCCATGGATCACGCCGTCAACGGATATTTGCGTCGACACGACACGTTCCGCAGTTGGTTCGAGCGCACCGGTGACGGAGAGTTCGTCAGGCATACCGCCAGCGATCCTGCTGATATCGAATTCATGCCGATCGATCACGGCGAAATGACGGTTGATGAAATACGCGCTCATGTCATTGCCATACCGAACCCGTTGGAGTGGGGTTGCTTCATCTTCGGGATTGTCCAAAGCGAGAGTGGTTTTAATTTCTTTGCCGCGGTGGATCATGTCCACGGGGACGCGACGTTGATCGGCACGACGATGCTTGAGGCCAACGCTATGTACGCGGCGTTGAACGACGGCGGTGCACCCCTTGCGCTGCCCGATGCCGGCAGCTATGACGATTTCTGCGCTCGGGAGCGCGAGTACGCGTCGACGTTGACCGCAGATTCGCCTCAGGTACGCGCGTGGATTGACTTCGCCGAGAATAACAATGACGGCTTCCCCGAATTTCCACTACCACTAGGTAACCCGTTGGAGCCGAGTAACAGTGACATGGTCTCCGAACTGCTGATGGACGTGGAACAGACCGAGCGGTTCGAGGCAGCCTGCACAGCGGTCGGCGCGCGCTTCATCGGCGGCTTGTTCGCCTGCCTCGCCCTGGTAGAGCATGAATTTACCGGTGCTCTCACGTATTACGGGCTCACTCCCAGGGATTCGCGCACAGCCGAGGACAACTTCATGACGCAGGGCTGGTTCACGGGCTTGATCCCGATCACCGTGCCGATAGCTGCAGCCTCTTTCGGCGACGCCGCATGGGCCGCGCAATCTTCCTTCGATTCAGGTCTGGACATGGCGAAGGTGCCGTATTACCGCGTGCTGGAATTGGCGCCGTGGCTGAGCTGGCCCGAGCCAAACTTTCCGGTGTCGAACTTCTTGCATGGCGGCGCTGCCCCGCTCAACACTGTTCTCGCGGCGGCCGACCTGGGTTATGCGGATAACATGGGCATCTACTCTGATGGCCGGTACTCATATCAGCTGAGCATCTACGTATTTCGGTACGGGGAGGGCACGGTCATGGCGATCATGTATCCCGACAATCCGGTCGCCCAGAAATCAGTCACCCGGTACGTGGAAGCGATGAAATCCGTGTGCGTGCGGGTCGCCGAAAGCGGGCATTGGGGACGCGTTGCGTAGCGTGAGGGCGACGTGCGACGGCTAGCCGATTTCGTGGTCCGGTGGCCCTGGGTAGTCATCGCGCTCTGGGCCGCGATAGCGGTCGGCCTGACACTGGCATCGCCGTCGCTCAACGAGATGGCCGAGAAGCATCCGATCGCGATCTTGCCCAGCGACGCACCGTCGAACGTCACCGCCCGAAAGATGACTGAGGCGTTTCACGAATCGGGCTCGGAAAACCTCCTGTTGGTGGTCCTGACCGACGACAAGGGTCTCAGCGCCGCCGACGAGGCCGCTTACGGCCAAGCTGGTGGACGCCCTGCGCCAGGACAGCCGAGATGTCGTGATGGTGCAGGATTTCGTCAGCGCGCCGCCCCTGCGATCGGTCGTGACCAGCGCGGACCACAAAGCTTGGGTGCTGCCGGTCGGCGTTGCGGGCGAGTTGGGCACTCCACGGTCCTACGCCGCCTTCAACCAGATCGGCGACATCGTCAAACGCGCCCTGCAACACGCGCCCACCGGAACGTCCCTGACGGCAAACCTCACCGGCCCCGCGGCAACCGTCGCCGACCTCACGGTCGCCGGTGATCAGGACCGGCTTCCGATCGAGCTGGCGATCGCCATTCTGGTGCTCATCGTCCTGCTGGTGGTTTACCGCAGCGCGGTCACCATGCTGCTGCCGTTGCTCACGATCGGGCTGTCCCTGGTGATCGCGCAGGCGGTGGTCGCGGGCTACTCGCAACTGACCGACTCGGGCGTCTCGAACCAATCCATCATCTTTCTGAGTGCGATCATGGCCGGCGCAGGAACGGATTACGCCGTCTTTCTCATCAGCCGTTATCACGACTATCTGCGGTCGGGTGCGGATTTCGATGAGGCGGTCAAGAAGGCAATGATCTCGATCGGGAAAGTGATCACCGCGTCCGCCACCACGGTGGGAATCACTTTTCTCCTCATCAGCTTCGCCCGGATGGGAGTGTTCAAAACGGTCGGAGTGGCGTCGGCGATTGGGATCGGCGTGGCCTTCCTCGCCGCGCTGACCTTGCTGCCGGCAATTCTGGCCCTCGCCGGGCCACGCGGTTGGGTCAAGCCGCGGCGCGAACTGACCGCTCAGCTCTGGCGGCGTTCCGGCATCCGGATTGTGCGCCGGCCGAAGCTACATCTGGTTGCCAGTCTGCTGGTGCTGGTCATCCTGGCCAGCTGCGCGGGCTTGGTGCGCTACAACTACGACGATCGCAAGGCGCTGCGGGCGTCTGCTCCGAGTTCGATCGGGTATGCCGCGCTGGATCGGCATTTCAACGTCAATCAGTCCATTCCGGAGTACATCCTCGTCCAATCGCCGCATGACCTGCGCACGCCGCAGGCCCTTGCCGACTTGGAACAGATGGCGGACCGAGTCAGCCAACTGCCGAATATCGCCGTGGTCAGCGGCATCACCCGTCCCACCGGAAACGTGCCAGAACAATTCCGGGCCACCTATCAGGCAGGCGCCATCGGCACCTTCCTGGCCGGCGGGTCTCACCTGATCAACGACCACACCAGCGACCTCAACCGGCTGGCCGAAGGCGCCGGCACGCTGGCCGACAACCTAGGCGACGTGCGCGGCCAAGTCGCCGTGCTCGCTGCCAGCGTGCAGGAGCTGGAGACTGTCTTCTCGGCGGCAAAGAATCAGGACAACGGCGACGCGTTGGTCAAAGAGGTCGACACCGCTGCGCAGCTCGTCGACCACGTCAACGCGCTCAGCAATGCCATGGGCTGGAACTTCACCGCGGCCAAGAACCTGTTTGCGTGGATAAACCCGGTGCTGACAGCGCTGCAGGGCAACCCGGTATGCGATGCCGATCCATCGTGCAGCTCCACCCGCGGGACATTTGAACAGCTGGTTGGGACGCGCGATCAAGCAGACCTCGACGCGATCGACGAGTTGGCCCACCAACTGCAGGTTTACCCGGACAAACGGGCCCTGAAGGCGTCGACGGACCGCCTGCGTGCCGCACTGACGAAGTTCACCAACGTGCTGCACGCCATGGGGATGGACAAACCCGGTGGCCTGCAGTCGAACCTCAACAACCTGCAATCCGGCGCGGACCGATTCGCCGGTGGGAGCCGGCAAGTGGCCGACGCGGTGGCCCAACTCGTCGACGAGGTCAAGCGGCTCGGAGCCGGGCTCAGTGAGTCAGCGGCGTTTCTGTTGTCGCTGAAACACGACGCGTCGCAACCGGCGATGGCCGGGTTCAATATCCCGTCCCAGTTGCTGCATTTACCGGAGTTCCAAGAGGCCGCCAAGGTATTCATTTCGCCGGACGGCCACTCGGTGCGCTACCTGGTTCAAACCAAGCTCAATCCGTTCAGCACCGAAGCCATGGATCAGGTCAACGCGATCATTGCGACCTCTCGGGGCGCCCAACCGAATACCGCGTTGACCGACGCGACAATATCGATGGCGGGATACACCATCGGCCTCAAGGACACCCGCGACTATTACCAACACGACATCCGGTTCATCATCGCGGTGACCCTCCTCGTCGTGCTGGTGACCTTGGTCGCGCTGCTGCGCGCGATCGTCGCGCCGCTGTATCTGGTTGCCTCCGTCGTCATTTCGTATTTGTCGGCGGTGGGTATCGGCGTTCTGGTATTTCAGTTCATGCTCGGGCAGCACCTACATTGGAGCGTGCCCCCGCTGGCGTTCGTGGTGTTGGTCGCGGTGGGCGCCGACTACAACATGCTGCTCGTCTCGCGAATGCGTGACGAGTCGCCGCACAGCATGCGTTACGGCATCATTCGCACCCTGAGTTCGACAGGCGGTGTTATCACCGCGGCAGGTCTGATCTTTGCCGCCTCGATGTGCGGCCTTTTGTTCTCCAGCATCGGTACCGTGGTGCAGGGGGGGTTTGTGATCGGGGTGGGAATTTTGCTGGACACCTTCTTGGTCCGCACGATCACGGTTCCCGCCATTGCGGCGCTGGTCGGGCAGGCGAACTGGTGGCCCGGAAGGGTTCGTGCACGGGGGTGATCTATGTGAGACTACGAGACGAAGACAAGCGGTCAGGGGTAGGGATGAAGAAACTACTCGCGGTGGTGACGGCAGTATTAACTGTCTGCGCCACAGGATGTTTCGGCATCGGAACCGCGTCGTCCGACGACACGCCGATCAGCGGACCGCCGTCTCCCGGGGCGCCCGGCGATCAAACCGCCTACGCCCTCGGCGGCGCGCACGTCCTGGGCGTCCCCTACGACGAGTACATCCGCACGGAGGGCGCTGACTGGTTCCCCGGCCAGCAGCGACAAATCGTTGGCTACCCGGCGGGCCAGGTACAGGGCCACGTACTTGAACGACTCTTTCCCGGCATTGGCAAGCTCGATGAACTCTTCCCCGGCTTGGGTTTGGACGGCCCCAGCGTCGGCGAGTCGGTCGACGTCGGGATAGACAACCTCGATGCGGCGATCCACACCACCGGTCGCCCTGGCACCGCGATCGGCCTGTCCGAGGGCGGGTTCGTGGTCGACGGCGCGCAAGCCCGACTGGCGGGCGACCCGGCTGCTCCCCCACCGAACACGCTGAACTTCGCCACGTTCGGCGACCCGATTGGGCGCCACGCCTTCGGTCAGAGCTTCCTGCGCGCCGTGTTCCCAGTCGGCAGCGTTGTCCCCGCGCTCGACTACACCATGCCGCCGCCGTACGAGAGCCAGTACGACACCGACAGGTTCGTGTCTGCGTACGACTCGATCGCAGACTTCCCCGACCGGCCGGACAACATGTTCGCTCTCGCCAACACGCTGATGGGCCTGGCGACCGGCCATACCGCGGTGGCCTTCACGAACGCCGAGTATGGTGCCGCCGCAGAACATCAGAACGACGATCAACTCCCGGGGTGCGAAAGACACCACGATCATGGTCCCGGAAAAGCACCTCCCGCTGGTGATGCCGCTGTCCTACATCGGGGTCTCGGAAGACACGCTGAACAAGCTCGACGCGATCTTGATGCCCCGGGTGAACGCGGGTTATTCACGAAACGACGACCCGGCGACCGCTCCGATTCAGGTAGACCCGGTGCACGGGTTCGACCCGGCGGTGGTCACTGCGCCGGCCAACCAGGCGACATTCGGCGGTGGCGCAGACCCCTTCTCGCAGGCGCTCAGCGGTGCCATGTCCGTGTTGTCGCACGGCGCGGGCCAAGCCGACCACTGATACAGCCTGATTCAGATCCCATCGCGTCGCCGCGATATCGGTCCCGGTGGTGAACAGTACCGAGAACCTCGTCACCGTCATCGAGGTGAAGCAGCGAGGCGATTCCAACGGGGCGGCCGACGAGGATGCCAAGCACTGGCTCACCTGTGCGAAAAGCGACGTCACCTCCGCGATATCCAATGAACACGGCTTGCTTGTCGGGGACCTGGTCATGTTGCCGCCCGGGTCAATTCCCACCACCACGAGCGGCAAGGTCCGACGCGCCGCCTGTGCGGAGCGGTACCGTCGGGACCAATTCACCCGGCTGGACCTCTAGCGCGGGGTGGATAGCCGGCTCGCGTGCACGTCGGCCGGGGTGAACATAATGGTTCCAACCGCACCGGCAAAGGAGCCCCCGATGAGCACAACCAGCCCAGACCGTCCCTTGCGCGTCATCCAATGGACGACCGGCAACATCGGCAGGAGATCGCTGCACTCCATCATCGGCAGACCCGACATGGAGCTCGTCGGGGTGTACGCGCACGGGGCGGACAAGGTCGGTGTCGACGCCGCCGAATTGTCGGGCTGGCCGGAGCCCACCGGGGTTCAGGCGACCAATGACATCGACGCGCTGATCGCGCTGGGCGCGGACGCGTGTTGCTACAACCCGTTATGGCCCAACGTCGACGAATTGGTGCGCCTGCTGGAATCGGGCGTCAACGTGTGTACCAGCGCGGCCTGGATCACCGGCGGAAAGCAGACGCAGCAAGACCGCGAACGCATCAAAGATGCCTGCAAGCGGGGTAGCTCGACGATCTTCGGCAGCGGCGCGCACCCCGGAATGACCAACATGATCGGCATGGTGCTGACGGCGTCCTGCGAGCGCGTCGACGAGATCCGGATCACCGAGTCGGTGGACTGTTCGACCTACGAATCCGCGGAGACTCAGACGGCGATGGGGTTCTCCCAGGATCCCGAGACTCCCGGGCTGGCGGAAAACGTGCGGCGGGAAAGCGAGGTCTTCGCCGAGTCGGCCGCGATGATGGCCGATGCGATCGGGGCGAAGCTGGACAAGATGACCTTCGATGTCACCTTCACCGCCGCCACTGCCGATTCTGACCTGGGTTTCATGAAGATCCCCGCGGGGACGGTCGGCGGCGTCTACGGATTCCACCGCGGCTGGGAGGGCGACCGCAACATCGTCAGCGTCGGATTCAACTGGACGATGGGCAGTCACGTAGTGCCGCCCAAACCGCTCGAGCACGGTCACGTCATCCAGGTGTTCGGGCTGCCCAACATGCGCACGGTCGTGCACTGTCTGCCGCCGAAGGACTGGACCGAGCCCGGGTTCATGGGCCTGGGCATGATCTACACCGCGATGCCGGTCACCAACGCGGTCCCGGCCGTGGTCGCCGCCAGCCCCGGGATCCTGACGCTGGCAGACCTGCCGCCGGTCACCGGCCGCGTGGCGCGTTAGACCTGTGGCGCCCGCCACATCGAATGACCCGGAGGAACGCTGCCGTGCACTAAGGGTTATTGTTCTTAGCTGAGCAAAGGTTCTGCCCGACATCATCATGGATGGCGATGCAAGCAAACCTTCCGGTTGGGCGTAGGACCTGGATTTATGAGCGGAAGGCGGTCAGGTGACTGTTGCTTCGTCAATTGCCCGAGCGGGCAAACGGGCATGGATACCCCTGGTCTTGTTGGTTGTGCTCCCGATATCGTTCATGGGCGTTATGCGGCTGCATAAGGTCTTCGGCTCCCAGGACCTCAACGCGAACGCCGGGCAGGGGATCGAGATCGTTCAGTTCAACCCCAAAGTCGTTGTCTACGAGATCTCCGGCACGCCGGGCAGCACCGCCAACATCAACTACTGGGACGCCGAGGCCAACACGCACCAGGTGAATGCGGCGCCGCTGCCCTGGTCCTTCACTATCTCCACCACCTTGCCGGCGGTGAGCGCCAACATCATGGCGCAAACCGATGGCGATCAAATCGGCTGCAAGATCACCGTTGATGGTGTGGTGCGGGAACAACAAAACTTCGACGGCCACAACGCCCAGACGTTCTGCTTGGTGAAGTCCGCATGAGCGACCTGAACCATCGGAGCCGCCTCAGGGCCGAGGACGCCGGCGGCACTGAGCCGACGGGGCCGATCGACGCCCGGAAGCCCAATCTCGCCGAGCGCGGCCACCGGCCATACATCCCGCACGCCATCCGCATCTTTGCGATACCAATCATCTTGATTTGGGTCGTTGTCACGGCCCTGCTGAACATCGCCGTTCCCACGCTGGAAAAGGTCGGGGAAGCACACTCAGCGCCGATGGCGCCCCTGGACGCACCGTCGATGAAGGCGATGATGCTGATGGGTCACAACTTCAAGGAATTCAATTCCAACAGCACCGTCATGATCGTGCTGGAAGGCCAACAGCCCCTCGGCCCCGACGCTCACCGTTACTACGACGAGATCATTCGTCGGCTCCGGCAGGATCCCGAGCACATCCAGCACATCCAGGACTTCTGGGGCGACCGGCTAACCGCGGCCGGAGCCCAGAGCGCCGACGGCAAAGCCTCCTACGTCCAGGTGAATCTGGCCGGCAACCAGGGCACGACGCTGGCGAACGATTCCGTCGAAGCGGTCCGCAAAGTCATCGACCACACGCAGGCGCCACCCGGGGTGAAGGCCTATGTCACCGGGCCCGCGGCGCTCAGTGACGACATGCACGTCATCGGTAACAAGAGCCTGGCCAAGATCACGCTGTTCACCCTGGGTGCGATTGCGATCATGCTGCTGCTGGTCTACCGCTCCATCGTCACCACGTTGATCCAGCTGTTCATGACGTTTGTCGCTTTGTTGGCGTCGCGCGGATTTGTCGCGCTTCTCGGGAATGCGAACGCATTCGGTCTCACCACATTCGCCGCCAACATCCTCACGATGCTGGCGATCGCGGCCGGCACCGATTACGGCATCTTCCTGGTGGGTCGTTACCAAGAGGCACGCCGGGCCGGCGAGTCGCGAGAAGACGCGTACTACACCACATTCAAGGGGGTAGCTCCGGTTGTCCTCGGGTCGGGTCTGACCATTGCCGGGGCGACGTACTGCCTCAGTTTTGCCCGGCTGCCCTGGTTCAACACCATGGGCGCACCCGTGGCGATCGGCATGCTGGTCGTGGTACTGGCCGGGCTTACATTGGGTCCGGCCGTCGTCTTCCTGGGCAGCCGCTTCGGTCTGTTCGAGTCCAAGCGGGCGTCCCAGGGCCGGCTGTGGCGGCGGGTGGGCACCGCGGTAGTGCGTTGGCCCGCACCGATTCTGGCTGTGAGCGCCGCCGTCGTACTCGTCGGCATGGTGGCCCTACCCGGCTTCACGACGAGCTACAACGATCGGCACTACTTACCCGCAAGCGCGCCGTCCAATCTGGGACAAGAGGCCGCGAACCGGCACTTCTCAGAGGCCCGGATGAACCCGGACCTGCTGATGGTCGAATCCGAACACGACATGCGAAATCCCGCCGACATGCTTGTGCTGGACAAAGTGGCCAAAAACGTCGTCCGCACGCTGGGCATCGCCATGATTCAGGACATCACCAGGCCGCTGGGCATTCCGATTCAGCACAGCTCCATACCGTTTCAGAACAGCATTCAAAGCCAGACGACCATGCAGAATATGGACTTCCTCAAAGACCGTATGAAAGACATGCTCAAGATGGCCGATGACTTGCAGATCATGACCGAGACCACCAAGAAGATGTTGAAGGTGACCCAGGATCTGTCCAAGGCCGCGGACGACAGCGCCCAAACCACGCGGGAAACCAGAGATGTCACCGACGATCTGCGGAACCACCTCGCCGATTTCGACGACTTCTTCCGGCCGATCAGGGCTTACTGGTACTGGGACAAGCATTGCTTCGACATCCCGTCCTGCTGGGCCATCCGCGGCCTCTGGGACACATTGGACGGCTTCGACAAACTGGCCGAGAAGTTCCACACCTTGTCGGATGACATCGGCCGCACCGCCGAGGCCACGCACGGAATGCTGGCGCTCCTGCCGATCATGATCTCCACGCTCGAGACCACCCATGGCCTCACGCTGACGATGTACTCCACCTTCTCAGCGATGATCAACCAGATGGAGGCCATGAGCAATACGGCGATCGTAATGGGGCAAAGCTTCGACACGGCCAAGAACGACGACATGTTCTACCTGCCGCCGGAGGCATTCCAAAACCCGGACTTTCAGACGGGCTTGCGAATGTTCTTGTCGCCGGACGGCAAATCGGCGCGCTTCTTCATCACCCACCAAGGCGATCCGATGACCCCGGAAGGGAATCTCGCGGGTCGAATCGGAGCGGACCGCCGCGCAGGAGGGACTGAAGATGTCCTCCCTTTCGGACGCCAAGGTTTTTCTCGGCGGTACCGCCGCAACCTTCAAAGATATGCACGACGGCGCGAAATACGACCTCATGATCGCGGTATTGTCAGCACTCACACTGATTTTCATGATCATGCTGCTGCTGACCCGAAGTATGGTTGCCGCGCTGGTGATCGTCGGCACCGCAGCCAGCTCGATTGCCGCGTCCTTCGGTCTGTCCGTGCTCATCTGGCAGGACCTTTTCGGCATCAAGATCCACTGGATCGTGATGGCGCTGTCGGTCATCATCCTGTTGGCCGTCGGCTCTGACTACAACCTGCTGCTGGTCTCCCGATTCAGAGAAGAGATCCATGCCGGGCTCAAGACGGGAATCATCCGGTCAATGGCCGGCACCGGTGGGGTGGTGACGGCCGCGGGTCTGGTGTTCGCCTTCACGATGGCATCCATGCTCGGCAGCGACCTGCGCGTGCTCGGTCAGTTCGGGTCGACCGTCTGTATTGGTCTGCTGCTGGACACGCTGATCGTGCGCACGTTGCTGATGCCGTCGATCGCCACCCTGTTGGGCCGCTGGTTCTGGTGGCCGCAAGTGGTCTATGCGCGTGGTGATTACGCCAAGCCGAAAGCGGCGCAACCGAGTCCCGCGACAGCGCCGTCGCCGGCGTAGCATCTACCCGCCGACGTCCAGACAGACCGCGACGGCTCCGGCGCCGACGTGCAACGCGAGCACCGGTCCCAACGGCGTAACGATCGCGGGCTCGCACGCCGGTAGCCGCTGCGCCAGTGCGGCGGCTACTTCGTTGGCGCCGTCCGGGTTGGTGACGTGGTGCACCGCCAGGGCGGCCGGTTGATCGCCGACCAGCTCGCAGACCCGATCGATCATCGCCGCCGTCGCGTTGCTGACGGTGCGCACCCGTTGGGCCAGAACGAGTTTGCCGTCGGCATCGATGCGCAGCAACGGCTTGAGCGCCAGCGCCGTGCCCAGCCACGCCTTCGCCCCACCGATGCGCCCGCTGCGGCGCAGGTTGTCCAGCCGGTGCACCACAATGAACGCGTGGCTGCGGGACACGGCGGAACTCGCCGCCTCAGCGACGGTGTCCAGATCGGCGCCGGTGGCCGCGGCCCTCGCCGCGGCCAGGGCGACGAAACCGGTCCCCATCGCGGCCGACCTCGAATCGATAACCCGCACGGTCGGGCCGAGCTCGGCAGCGGTCCGTTCGGCGCGCCACACGTTCCCGAGAGGGCCGACGAAATGTGCACCGCGACAACACCGTCTCCGCCTCCGTCGGCCAGCGCCTGCCGGTAGGCCGCGTCGAGTTCGGCCGGGGTGGCCGCCGCGGTCGTGGCATTGCGCTTGTAGACGTCATCGGGGATCTCGTCCACGCCCTCACGCAGGTCGACGCCGTCGAGCAGGATGTGCAGCGGGACGACGCGGATCGACCACTTCTCCAACAGATCGGCGGGCAGACGCGACGACGCATCGGTTACCACAACGACACTCACGGTTCAGCCGCGCGGTTTCTCGTTGGGCACCTTGGATTTCTGCAAGGCTTCGGCCAGCGCCTTCAGCATCAACTCCGCGACCGCCTGGTGAGCTTCGAAATTCCAGTGAATGCCGTCCGGATTGCCGCGCCCGCTCATAACCTCCTCGGCGACAGCGGCTTTGAGATCTACCAGCGGCACGTCATGACTCTGCGCCCACTCCGTGATGGCGGCCACGGTCCCGGCGCGACCACGGTGAGCGTTGCCGTACGTCTCCGCGATGTGCACCGACGGCAGCGATGCCACGATCGGGATGCCCGGGCGGTTGAAATCTATTGCACCACGGGTCTGTTCAAGATAATCGACGCTCAGGTGGGGCGGCAGCGCCGAGCGTGCGACTGGCGAGAGCCGCGGCTGCAGCCAGCCGTACCCGTCCCGGACCCAGTGCCGCAGCCGCGGTGGCCGTACGTAGCGGATCAGCTCGCGCATCGCGGTAGGCAACACCGAGGGCAGCGAATCCATCCCACTCGTTGCGAAGATCACCGCGCCGGCCCGGGGCAGCGCCGCCCACGACCGCGGGTCCTGGGTGGCCGCCCACCAGACGTCTCGGCTGGTCCAGCCGATGCGACCGATCAGCTCCAAATCCCAGCCCAGTTGCGAGGCAACGATATTAGGCCAGATGCGCGGATCGTCGGCGGGCAGCCCACCGGTGGGGCCATAGTAGGACAGCGAGTCGGCGAAGACCAGCAGCGCAGGCCTGGACGGTGACTCAGAGGACATCGTTGGAAACCTGGGCCGAAGCGTTCCACACATCCAAACGCCAGCGGATGCCGTGAAAGTCGGCCAAATCTTCCGAGTGGCCCGACAACTGGACCCAACTGCAATTGCCCATGCCGCCCAAGATCGGCCAATTGGCGATCGGCAACTTCAGCAGGGCCGCCGACAACGCGGCGATCAGCCCCCCGTGCGCCACCAGCACCACCGGGCGATCCGGTACGGCAGCCCCTTCCTTTTTCGAACCCCATTCCCGTTCGCCGGACACCAGCTCGACAACCAGCGGGACGCTGCGCGCGGCCACATCGACCCTGCTCTCGCCGCCATGAGGGGCCCATGTCGCGTCGTCGCGCCAAGCCAGTCGCGCGCCGGGCGCGTCGACGTCAACCTCGATGTGGGTCAAGCCCTCCCAGTCGCCGAGATGGGTCTCCCGCAGTCGCTGGTCCACCTGGACTTGTAACCCGGTCCGCTCTCCCAGCATGACCGCCGTGTCGTAGGCACGACGCAGGTCCGAGGACACGATCCGCAACGGCTGCAGTTTGCCCAGCACCTCGGCGGCGGCGACCGCCTGGGCGCGGCCCAATTCGCTTAGGTCAGTGTCCAGTTGGCCTTGCATCCGGTTACCGAGGTTGTAGCCGGTTTGCCCGTGCCGCAACATCACCAGGCGGCGGATCCTCATTGCGCGCTCGCCGAGCCCGGGGAGTCGCCGGAGTGATCGGTCAAGTCCACCGGTACCACCGGGCAGTCGCCCCACAGCCGGTCCAGCGCATAGAAGTTGCGGTCGTCCTGGTGCTGGACGTGCACGACGATGTCGCGGTAGTCCAGCAGCGTCCAGCGGCCTTCCCGGGTGCCTTCGCGGCGCGCCGGCTTGTAGCCCACTTCGCGCATCTTCTCCTCAACCTCGTCGACGATGGCGTTGACTTGCCGCTCGTTGGACGCCGAGGCGATCACAAAGCAGTCGGTGATGACCAGCTGGCCGGAGACATCGATGACGATCACGTCGTCGGCGAGCTTCGAGGCGGCCGCAGCGGCGGCCACGGTCGCCATGTCGATGGCTTCCTGCGTGGCGCTCATGCGTTGTTTCCGGTGGCCAGGCTCGGCCGGGACGGGTGCGACGGCGCGCTTACGCCGGCTTTCGTGTCGCCGTCGCGCGGCTGCCGGTAGAGCAGGCGTTTGGATACGTACTGCACGACGCCGTCGGGCATCAGGTACCACAGGGGACGACGCTGTTCGGCGCGCTCGCGGCAGTCGGTCGAGGAGATGGCCAGTGCAGGGATCTCGACCAGCGTCAGCGCGTTCTCGGGCAGGTCACCCAAAACGCCGGTGATGTGCTCGTGGCGCAGCTCGTAACCGGGCCGGCTGACCCCGATGAATCGCGCCAACTCGAACAGCTCTGCCCAGCCTTGCCACGACAGAATGGAAGCCAACGCGTCGGCACCGGTGATGAAGTAAAGCTCGGCATCGGGGTTGAGTGCATGCAGATCGCGGAGCGTGTCCCTGGTGTAGGTGGGGCCCGCGCGGTCGACGTCGACCCGGCTCACCGAGAAACGGGGATTCGACGCGGTAGCGATCACCGTCATCAGGTACCTGTCCTCGGCAGCGGAGACAGTCCGGCCTTTTTGCCAGGGTTGACCGCTTGGCACAAACACCACTTCGTCGAGCTCGAACAGGTGCGCCACCTCGCTGGCGGCAACCAGGTGTCCGTAATGGATGGGGTCAAACGTCCCACCCATCACTCCCATCCTGCGAAGGCGCTTCGGCACGGTTTGCCAGCTTACTTGAGCACATGACGCAGCTCGGATCACATGCATGGTCCGTTAAGCCTCGCCAGCGCACCCAGTTGTGTGTATGAAGTGTTCTGTGGATGAATCGCCGCTCCTGTCCGACGAGCCGACCCAGCTGCCGAGGGATTCCATGACCCGGCGGTTCTACAGCCGATCGGAGGTCACGGGCGAGATCACGCTGCCGGCCGTCCCGAGCATGATCGACGAGTACGTGAAAATGTGCAGCGTCCTCTTCGCGACCGTGGGCAGAGAGTTCACCGCGGAAGAACTCGCCCACCTCAGGGCGGTACTCCAAGAACAGCTGGCGGAGGCCTACTCGATCTCCCCGCGTTCGACCATCACCATCTCGTACAACGCGCCTCAGGGCCCGACCCTGAACTACCACATCCAAGCCAAATGGTGGACCTTGGAAGGCGCCTACGAGCGCTGGATCAGCACCCGGGAGCCGCCGCTGTTCGGGACCGAACCCGACGCTCGGGTGTGGGCGCTGGCCAACGAAGCTGCCCACCCCTTAGAGCATCGGATACTCGAAATCGGGGCGGGGACCGGGCGCAACGCCCTTGCGCTGGCACGACGGGGACACCCGGTCGACGTCGTCGAGATCACCCCGAAGTTCGCCGAGATGATCCGCACGGACGCCGAACGGGAATCCCTGGACGTACAGGTCTTCGTCCGTGACGTCTTCTCGACCATGGATGGTCTGCGGCAGGACTATCAGCTGATGGTGCTTTCCGAAGTCGTGTCGGATTTCCGGACGACACAACAGTTGCGTGCCTTGTTCGAACTGGCCGCCCATTGCCTGGCTCCCGGTGGACGCATGGTGTTCAACGTCTTCCTGGCGCTCGGGGGCTACACGCCTGACGACGCCGCGCGTGAGTTCGGCCAGCAGGAGTACACGAGCATATTCACCCGGTACGAAATGTCAGCGGCGGCAGCCGGATTGCCTCTCGAACTCGTTGCCGACGACTCCGTGTACGACTACGAGAAAGAGCACTTGCCCGACGGGGCGTGGCCGCCCACCAGTTGGTATGCCAATTGGGTCAGCGGCATCGATGTATTCCCCGTCGAGCGTGACGACAGCCCGATCGAGTTGCGTTGGCTGGTGTTCGAAAAGACGCGCTAGCGTTGATCGCGGCGACTTGCTGGCCCGCGAGTAGCGTCACACCGTCAGCAGCTTGTCGATAACCCCAGCAAGCTGCTTGGCGGAACGGCATTCATGCATCGTGATCACCTCTTGGTAGCGCGGCACCGCCGAATCGCCGCTGCCCCATAGATGCGTGGGCTCGGGGTTGAGCCAGTGCGCGTGCCTGCTGGCGTTCACCATGTCGGAAAGAATCTCGATCTCCGGGTTGCGGTAATTGGTGCGGCCGTCGCCGAGCACCAACAGTGAGCTGCGCGGCGACAGCACATTCGGATTGGCCTGGATGAACGAGACGAACGCGTTGCCGTAGTCGGAATGGCCGTCGCGGCTGTAGACGCCGGCCTCGCGGGTGATCCGCTGGATCGCCACGGCCAAGTCGGCATCGGGGCCGAACATGTGGGTCACCTCGTCGGTGGTGTCAATGAACGCGAAGACGCGGACACGCGAGAACTGTTGGCGCAGCGCGTGTACCAGGAGCAGGGTGAAGTGGCTGAACCCGGCGACCGAACCGGAGACATCGCACAACACCACCAGCTCTGGGCGCGCCGGGCGGGGTTTGGCCAGCACCACATCGATGGGCACGCCGCCGGTGGACATCGATTTGCGCAGCGTTTTTCGCATGTCGATCGAACCCGAGCGGGTGCGGCGGCGACGGGCTGCCAGCCGAGTCGCCAGGGTGCGGGCCAGCGGCGACACCACCCGCTGCATCTGGCGCAGCTGCTCACCGGACGCACGCAGGAACTCGACGTTCTCGGAAAGCTGTGGGATGCCATACATCTGGACGTGGTCGCGGCCGAGCTGCTCGGCGGTGCGCCGCTTGGTCTCGGCATCGACCATCTTGCGCAACTGCGTGATCTTCTGCGCGGCAAGCGCTTTAGCGATCTGCTCTTGGGTGGGCGTGGGCTCGTCGCCGTACGGAGCGAGCAGCCCGGCCAGCAACTTACCCTCCAGCTCATCCAGGGCCATCGCTTTGAGCGCTTGATACGACGAGAACGACGGACCGCGGCTGGAATTGTATTTGCCGTAGGCCTCGACGATTCGCGCGATCATCTGCACCAGGCGCTCGTCGAGGTCGGCCAGGTCCGGGTTGTCGTTCAGGAGATCCAACAGCATCTGGCGCATCGCCTCGACGTCGTCGGGCGGCAGGGCACCGGGATCACCGGCCTCGCCGCTCTCCTCTTCCAGGACCACCGCCCGCGCGCCAATTGCCGCCGGAAACCACAGGTCGAACATGGCGTCGTAGGTCTCGCGGTGGTCCGGCTGGCGCAGCACCGCGCAGGCGATGCCCTCACGCAGCACCTCGCGATCCCCCAGGCCCAGCGTGGCCATCACCCGCCCGGCGTCCACCGTCTCCGACGGTCCCACTGAAATCCCGCTGCCGCGAAGGGCTTCCACGAACCCGACCAGGTGGCCCGGCAAGCCGTGCGGGGCGAGCGGGCGAGTGGGGCGAATGCGGCGGGCGACCATCAGTTCAGGCCCCTTCCTTAATTAAGCCGGAGTTCCCCGGTTGCGCGCTGCTGGTCGGATTGGTGCTTGAGGACCACGCCGAGTGTCTGCGCAACGACCGCGTCGTCGATGGTGTCCAGGCCCAGCGCCAGCATGGTGCGGCCCCAGTCAATGGTCTCGGCGACGGACGGCACCTTCTTGAGCTGCATTCCGCGCAGCACACCGATGATGCGCACCAACTCCTCGGCGAGGCGCTCGGGCAGCTCGGGCACGCGGGACAACAGGATGCGGCGTTCCAGATCGGCATTGGGAAAGTCAATGTGCAAGAACAGGCAGCGCCGCTTGAGCGCCTCGGACAGCTCGCGAGTCGCGTTGGAGGTCAGCAACACGAACGGCGTTCGGGTCGCGGTGATTGTGCCCAGTTCGGGTACGGTCACCGCGAAGTCGGACAGCACCTCCAGCAGCAGCCCTTCGATTTCGATGTCGGCCTTGTCGGTCTCGTCGATCAGCAGCACCGTGGGCTCGGTACGCCGAATTGCCGTCAGCAACGGACGCTGCAGCAGGAACTCCTCGCTGAACACATCGTCTCTGGTCGCGTCCCAGTCGCCGGAACCGGCCTGGATGCGCAGGATCTGTTTGGCGTGGTTCCACTCGTACAGCGCGCGAGCCTCGTCGACGCCCTCGTAGCACTGCAGCCGGACCAGGCCGGACCCGGTGCACTCGGCGACGGCCCGGGCCAGCTCGGTCTTGCCGACACCGGCGGGGCCTTCCACCAGCAGCGGCTTGCCGAGCCGATCGGCGAGAAACACCGCGGTCGCGGTGGCGGTGTCGGGCAGGTAGCCGGTCTCGGCCAGACGTCTTGCGACGTCGGCGATGTCGGCGAACAGCGGCGTGGGCCGGGCGGGCACGCTCACAATCGAACTCTCCTAGGTTCTTCCCAAGCGGGGATCGTCAGGCGGGGCGAATGTGGCCGTCGCCCCAGGCGATCCACTTGGTCGAGGTCAATTCCGGCAGTCCCATCGGGCCGCGGGCGTGCAGCTTCTGGGTGGAGATTCCGATCTCTGCGCCGAAGCCGAACTGCTCGCCATCGGTGAACGCCGTCGACGCGTTTACCATCACCGCGGCGGCGTCGACCCCGTCGGTAAACCGTTGTGCGGCAGCCACATTGTTGGTGACGATGGCTTCGGTGTGTCCGGTGCCGTACTCGTTGATGTGGGCGATCGCGGCGTCGACGCCGTCGACCACCGCGACCGCGATATCCATCGTCAGGTATTCGCGACGCAGGTCCTCCTCGTCGGGGTTACCGAAGAGACCGCCGTGCACCGTCACACCGGCGTCCTGCAGGGCAGCCACCAACCTGGGCAGGGCGTGTCCGGCGATTGCGGCGTCCACCAGCAGCGTCTCGGCCGCGTTGCACACGCTGGGCCGTCGGGTCTTGGAGTTCAGCAGGATTCGTTCGGCCACGTCCAGGTCGGCGCTTTCATCGACGTACACGTGACAGTTGCCCACACCGGTCTCGATGGTGGGCACCCGCGCGTCGCGGACCACCGCGTCGATCAGGCTGGCTCCCCCACGCGGAATCACCACGTCGACAAGGCCACGGGCCTGGATCAGGTGCGTGACGGTGGACCGGTCCGCGGCCGACAGCAACTGGACGGCGTCAGCGGGCAAGTCCTCGCTGGCCAACGAGGCGCGCAACACATCGACGAGCGCCTGGTTGGACTTCGCCGCCGAAGAACTGCCGCGCAGCAGCACGGCGTTGCCGGACTTGAGTGCCAGCCCGAACGCATCGACGGTGACGTTGGGCCTGCCCTCGTAGATCATTCCGACCACGCCGAGCGGAACTCGCTGCTCGCGCAATTGCAGCCCGTTGGGCAGGGTGTAACCGCGCAGCACTTCCCCGACCGGGTCAGGCAGCCCCGCGACCTGGCGCAGGCCGGCCGCGATTCCCTCGACGCGCTCGGAGTTCAACGCCAAACGATCCAGCATCGGTGGCGAGTGTGCCGGCCGACCGGGCGGCCTGGAGATCTTCGGCGTTGGCCGCCAGGATCTGGCCGGCGTTGGCCACGATCGCCGTCGCCGCGGATTGCAGTGCCTGGTCCTTGGCGACCGTCGGCAGCAATGCGAGGGCACGGGAAGCCACCCGAGCGCGGCGCGCGGCGTCATGGACCTCCTGGCGCAAGTCCGGACGCGCTGGTGCTTGCAGACTCATTGATCCAGGGTAGCGGGCTTTAGCTGGCCGAAAAAGCCGGCCCGATTTTGACGGTTGCGTCAGCGCCCACCCGGTCCCGGCGAGTCGCTCGCGCCGCCTTGGTCTGCCGTTCGTCGATGATGCGGCCCAAGTGCTGCGCCAGCGCCGGCTTACGCGCGATGATCTCCTCGATGTGTTCGCGATCGAGCTCCAGCGCCGTGACCTCTTCCAGCGCGTATGCGCCCGCGGGGCTGGGCTGACGGGTCAGTGTGGTCACCCCCAGAAATGCGCCCTTGGTGAGCGTGGTTATCGGGACGACCGCGCCGTCGTCGCTCAATGTGGTCAGGCGAACGCTACCGGAGATCAAGAACGTCATCCCTTTGGGCACAACGCCTTCGCGCTGGACGACTTCTTCGGTTCCGTACCGCACCATCTTTGCGTACGGACCCAACGACTGCTGATCGCTGAGGCTCAGTCGCAATTCGGGACCGACCACGGAGCGCAACGCCGCTTGTATCCGCTCCGTCGTCGAGAAGTCATCGTCCACACCGTCGAGGTGTAGTTCTTCTCGTCGGGCGGCGTACCAGATCCAGCGCATGAATGTCGTCCGCGTGGCGCCGTCGTCGGCCGGCGAATTCAGCCTGACTGTGGTGCGGTATTCGGCGTTGCCAAGGGGGACCGTGGTCGGCACCGTATCCGGCTTTAGCAGGGGAAGGCCGCCGGCGATCCGCGTCAACATCGCGCACACCTGGTCCGGAGCGTCGGCGGCGGAAAATGTGGTGGTGATCGCACATTTGTGCGCGCCGGCGGGACGGCTGAGATTGGTGAACGACGTTGCGGCCAGCACCGAGTTCGGTGTGATCCGGATTCCGTTGCCGGTATCGATATGCACGGCCCGCCAGTTCACTTCGACGACGCGCCCCTGCCCATTCGGGGTGTCCAGCCAGTCATTGATCCGGAACGGTTGCTCGAAAAGCATGAACAAGCCGGACACGACCTGACCGACGGAGTTCTGCAGCATCAGGCCGATGACAACGGATGTCACACCCAGCGCAGTGAACAAGCCGCCCACCCGGACGCCCCAGACAAACGACAAGATCACGGCCAGCCCCACGCCGATCGTCGCGAAGCGTCCGACATCGAGGAATATTCCGGGTATCTTTCTGCGCCAACTGTCTTCGGGCGCGCCTTCGAACACGGTGGCGTTGAAACTGGACAGCAATAACTCCAACACCAAGAAGCCGAAAACCGTGGTGAGGAGTCTTACCGGAGCATCGCGGGCCGAGACCTGCGAAGCCTTGACAAGCAGCAGCAAAAGTACGCCGAGCGGCAGCAGAAAGTTGCGCATCAGGCTAACCTGCCTGGCCAGGCGGTTATTCCTGCGGACAAGCGCGTGGTGTAGCTCGGTGAGAATGACTATCGCAACCGGAAACCCGATCGCAATGCCAAGCGCCCAGTAAAACCACGACGAGTTCAATACGTTCATATCATCGCTCCGAGAGCCGATAGATCGTCTGGTCCGTGCCGGCGACCGAAATCGTGCCGGCCGGGGTGAAGTGCCGCACGTCGCGCATGGCTTCGTATACCTCTGAGGAGACATAGATGCCGGGCTGTGGTGCACCACTGTGCATTTGGTAAGCCAGGCTTACCGCGGCACCCCACATGTCATAGACCAGGCTTGATTGGCCCACCAGACCACTGACGACATTGCCAGTGTTGATGCCAACCCGAAGGCGCAGCTCGAGACCCTTCTGGCTGTTGAAACGCTCGATGACGCGCTGCATTTCAAGTGCGAAGTCAATGCTGCGGTGAGTGCTGTCCAGCCGCGGAATTATTACCCCGCAGCTGGCGAGATAGCCGTTGTGAAACGTGCGAATCCGTTCGACGCCAAGGGCTTCGGCCGCCGAGTCAAACTGCCGGAATAGCTCGTCGACAGTGCCGACCAACTCGTCACCCGACAGATCACTGGAGATGTCGTCGAGCCCCACGACGTCGGCGAAGATGATCGCGACGTCTTGGTGCTTTTCGGCGATGGTCTCCTCGCCCCCGCGATACCGCTGCACAACCGACTCGGGCATCAGCGCCAGCAGTAGACGATTGTTCTCGCTGCGCTGCTCGTTGAGCAGCTCGTCTTTTATTGCGAGACTTTTACTCATTTCGTTGAAAGCTGCTGTGAGATCGCCTATTTCGTCTCGCGTCCGCACCGGAATGTTGACGTCGTAGTCGCCGGAGCTGACCTTACGGGTGCCGGCCTCGAGGCGCCGCACCGGCCGCACCGCCGATTGGGCGATGAGCATTGACGCCACGCAGATGACGAACACTACTGTCGTGACTGCGATGACGAGCGTCTTACTGAACTTGCCCAACCGTGCGAAGGCATCGGAATCGTCCCGCGTAGCCAAGATCGACCAGTGCAGTTCCGAGTCCGGAATGTTCAACGGCGCGTAGGCTTCCAATTCTCTGTTACCCGTATAATCGGTACCGGCGACGACTCCGGTCTCGCCGCGTTGAGCGGCGCGAAGACCTGCGCTTCCGACCGGCTGCACCAGAGTCGTGCCACCCAACCGGATCGCTTGATCCGCGACATCAGGCGGAGTGCCCGCCGCTATCGCCTCGCGCCGGTACTCCTTTGGGTTTTCCAGGAAAAGCCTTGAATCAGAACGCATCAAATCGTCGGGGCCGGCGAGGTACGTCTCGGTCGCCGCGCCCATGCCGGAGGATCCCCATTGTTTGCCCGCGGTCATGATCCTGTTGATTTTCGCGATCGGGACCGGCAGAGCCATGACGCCGTCGATCTTCCCGTTCATGCCGATCGGCGATACCACCCACGCCGTCGGGGCGTCGAGCTGCGGCTGATACTGCTGGAAGTCGGTGATCCAGACGAAATTTACGTCGTTGGAGCGCAAGGCTTTTTGGTATGCATCCCGCAGATTTGATTCGCGATATGGACCGGTCAAAATATTGGTGCCGAGATCCGGGCCCTTTTTGACGCTGTAGACAATGTTTCCTTGGGTGTCCAGCAGCAGCGCGTCCCGATAGTCAAAGCGGGCGGTGATATTGCGCATGTAGAAGTCAAATCGGGCGTCGGCTGCCGACCATGGGCTGCCATCGCCGGCGTCCTGCACAGGCAGGCCATCGGGCGTGGACCTCGGACCTGCGGTGTAGTTGGCCTGAAGGTACTTCTGCGCGTTGGAACTCGGGAAAACCGCGTTGATATCGATCTCGTTGCCGGTCAACTTCTTGATCGGATTGATCATGTCGTTGGTGTAGTAGTCGACCAGCGCCGCCTGCTGGGCAGGATTGATGGTGGCATTGGCCAATTGATTGAAACCTGCGGTGAACGCGTTCGTCGCCTCGACAACGCTGAATCCGCCGCTGTAGATGATCAGGGAGTTCGTCACTTCGTGGAATAGCGCCTGTACTTGCCGCAGCTGCGACTGGCGCAATTCAATCAGACGCTCGGACTCGACTTGCCGCAATGCGGTCCGCCCGGATAACGCCCCGATCAGGGCAATCACAGCTACGCCCAGGATGCCCGACAGCACCATGACGATCAGAATCTTGGACTGGATGCCGAAACGGAAACGCCTACGAAACCGAAGGCGGGGCGCCTTCGTTTGAGTCGTTTCAGTCGGGGTTGTTTCGATCTCGGCTTCCGATTCTGTTAATCCGGTCGACGTCAAACGCCAGCCCCTCTCTGATCGGATTCAGCACTGGCTACCGGAGCAGACTACGCGCGGGAATTTGAGATAGCCCGCATTTGTCGCATTGGAGCTGGCACCAAAATGCGGTGCGTAGTAGCTGTGAACGCGCGGGGGCCCCGTGACGGTCCACTATTTAAGCGGCGGAGGTCCTACCGCGCGAAGACTTCTGTGGTCGGCGGACGGTCAACTGACCGACCCAGGACTACTCGCAGGATCTGCGCCACCGTCATTCGGTCGTGGACGATCCGGTGACGCACGGGGTCACGAGGGTCGGCCCCCGGCGATTCGGCCAGGATCGACACGGCCATCGTCGGCCCGATGATCGAAACCGACCACGGGCTGCCGAGCTCGTGCTGCATCGAGGCATCAATGCCGCGCACCCCCGGCGCCGGGTGCGGGCCGCAGCCCGGGGCGATCAGTGCGACCAGCGCTGACGACGGCACAGCAGCCGCCATTGCATCGAGATAAGCGGTTGAGACCTCACCGATCCCGGGGGCCGTTGTCAGCACCACCGCATCGGTGCCGTATCCAGCGACGGTCGCCATCAGTTCGGTTGCCAAATCGACGATCTGGGTCGCGGGAAGCAGCGCTTCGGGCACTCGCCTCAATCGATGCGCTAACCGCTGATTTTCGCCGACGCCGAGACCGAGCAACGTGACCGGTGGATGGGCGGGGCCAGTCGAGGCCGGCAGCGACGCGGGCATGCCGTAACGGAAACCCTGTACCAGATCAGCGCGCAGCGCGCGCGCCCGCACCTCATGGGCCTCGGTCTCTACGCCCTCGCACACCATCAGCGCACCAGTGCGGTCGCAGTAGGTTCGCGTGGCGGCACTGATCCGCGCGGCCTGGGCGTCGAAGGGATTGTGCAGGATTGACATGTCGAGCTTGACCACATCGGGACGCAAAATCGGTAGCAAGGTGAGCGATTCATCCTCGACGCCGACGTCGTCCATGGCGATACCCCAGCCCCGCGAGCGCAGCATTGCGATCGCCCCTAGGAGCGCGCGCGGGTTCGCGAGCAGCGACTTTTCGGTGATCTCGATCACGATCCGGATGCCGGCTGCTGCAGCGCGGCCCAACATCTTCATGGTCGCGGGGTCGGGTGCGGAATTCATCGCTTCGGGATCGGAGTTGCCGAACAATGTCTGCGACGGGTGCCAGTCGACCTGCATGACCGCCTGGATGCTGCGTCGGGCCATGGTGGCATCGAGTTCGGCGATTCGGCCCGCATCGCGTGCCACCTCCACCAAAGCGGCTGGTTTCGTCAGCCGCGAGCCTCGGGGACCGCGTGCTAGGGCCTCGTACCCGACTACCGCGAAGTTGTCGAGCCGTACCACCGGTTGGAAAAGGGGTCTGACGCCGTCAATGGCGCGACTCAACTCGCAGGGGTCGCACGATCGAGTCGCCACCGTGGGCCCCCCGCCGACTCCGCCAACCCTGGCCCAGTGGTCATGATCGTCATGACCTGAAGCGTTGCCAGCTCTGGGGGCCTTCAAACGTTATTTACGTTAAGAAAACTTATATTTTTTACTGCGGCGACGCGGGTACCGCTTTGTCCCGTTAGCGCAGATGAGCCGACAGCAGCCAGGCCGGCACGGACTTGCGACCGTTGCCCTCGTCGCGGATGTCGGCACCCGCAAAACCCTCGAAGTCGGCAAGGAAGTTCTCGGGCACGTCGACGTGGATGCGAGCGTGTCGGATCTCGTCCACCGCCCAGTACTTGGAGACGACTTTGCCCACTTCTTCCTCAGTGACGGGGTTGACCGGTCCGTCGGCCGGCATGCCGTTGCGGTCGAAGACCAGCACGAAATAGGAGGCTCCCGGCGCGGCCGCGCGGGCGATTGACTGCTGGTAGCCGTCGCGCAGCTCGACGGGCATCGAGTGGAACAGCGTGCTGTCGACAATGGTGCCGAAGCGGCCGTCGTAGCCGGTGAACGCACTGATGTCTGCGACGTCGAAAGTGGCGTTGGTCAGGCCCCGCTCGGCGGCTTCCTGGCGCGCCAGCGCGATGGCCGTGGGCGACTGGTCCAGCCCGACCGTGGTGAAGCCGCGCTCAGCCAGATAGAGCGACACCGCCGCCTCGCCGCAGCCGGCGTCGAGCACCTCGCCGTGGAATCGGCCGGCATCGATCAGGGCCGCGATCTCGGGCTGCGGCTCGCCAATACTCCACGGTGGCCGGGTGCCCGCACCCTTTTCGGGGGCATGACCGCGATACGCGGATTCGAACATTTCTTGAGTCGGTTGAGTCATATCATCCGGTATATCAACCAGGCTGATACATGTCAATGTAATTGATACCTGTGCCAGGCGCGTCGGAACTGATATCAGTTCATCCGACTACTACCGTCAGCACAATGGCGGCACGGGTCTGTGTGGTGGGGAGCGCGAACCTGGATCTGACGTTCGACGTCAACGCCCTCCCGCGCCCAGGCGAGACGGTGCTGGCCAACGCGTCTAGCTCCGCACCCGGCGGCAAGGGTGCTAATCAGGCCGTGGCCGCGGCGCGGGCTAGCGCACACGTGCAGTTCGTCGGCGCATTCGGCGACGACCCCGCCGGCGAACGGTTGCGAGCACACCTGCTGGCCAACGGCGTTGCGCTGGACGGGGCCGTCAACCTGCCCGGACCGAGTGGCACCGCGATCGTCGTGGTCGATTCCAACGCCGAAAACACCATCGTGGTGGCGCCGGGTTCCAACGACCGCCTGAATCTCGCCGGCACCGCTGTACGTGCGGTCATCGCCGGCTGCGACGTGTTGTTGACCCAGTTGGAGATTCCGGTGACAACTGCGGTGGAAGCGGCACGGGAGGCCCAGTCGGCTGGAGCGGTCGTCATACTCAACGCCTCACCCGCGTCCCAGCAGCACAACTCGCTTGCCGAACTGGCCGACGCTGCCGACGTGGTGATCGTGAATGAAGCCGAAGCCGAAAATTGGTCTTGGCGGCCAGCTCATTTTGTGGTTACCCGAGGTGCGCGCGGCGCCCGCTACGTCGGAGCCGACGGCGAGTTCAACGTGGCAGCGCCGGCAGTCCAGGCTGTGGACACCGCAGGCGCCGGAGACGTGTTCGCCGGCGTTCTCGCCGCGAACTGGCCGCCCAGCACAGGCTCGCCGGATGCGCGGCTGCGCGCGCTGCAGCGCGCCTGCGCCGCGGGCGCGCTGGCCACATTGGTCCCCGGCGCCGGTGACTGCGCGCCGACCGTCAAGGCGATCGATGCGGCGCTAGCTGATCCCAACTAGACCTTGCCGCGCCCTAGCGCGAGTCCCGGCGCACATCGTGCGCGATGGTCAGGCCGAACGCAGCGTCCAGTTCGTCCACCGACTGACTCAGCAGCACCCGGCTGCGGTTCGGGGACAAGAGAACCGACAGCTGATGATGTGGCGCCCCGTCGACAAACGCCAGGCGATTCACCCGCAACAGCGCAGCGCCGATCGAGGTGTCGAGCAATTGCGCGTTGCGTGGGCCCGCGATCTCGGCGGTGATTTCATGCCGCACCCATTCGACCGTGATCCCCGCGTCCGACAGCAATTCGTAGAGCGGTGTCCGCCGCAATGCGGCCTCGGTGAACGGATCGGCCAACTCGGCCGGCAGCCAGGCATCGGTCACCATTAGCGGCTCGCCGGTCCTACGCTGTCGCCGGACCCGAACGATGTGCAGCAGGTCGCCAGCGGCGCCCAGCGCCTCGGCGACCAGCGCGGGTGGGCGCCGCGTGTCGAGCTCGACCACGTCCACCTCGGTCTCGAACTGGGTCTGACGCAACCCCTCCAGGTAAGAACGTCCTGCCGCGGACTCCTCGGTCCGACCGTGATCGCGCACAAAGGATCCGACGCCCTGTCTGCGCTCGATATATCCCTGGTCCGCCAAGTCCGCCAGCGCGCGCCGCACCGTGATCCGCGATACCCCGAACTGCTCGCACAGCGTCTGCTCGGTGGGCAACGCGTCGCCGGGCGCCATGACGCCGCGGTCGATCTCATCGTGCAGCACCAAGAAGAGTTGCCGGTGCAACGGCACCCCGGCGGCGGTCGACACCGTTGCGGTCTTATCGCTGGTCTCGCGCACGGTGACCAATGGTTCCACACCTGCTCACTTGCGTAGGTCGATCACTTGTTATATGTATATAACAACAAGTCATGTTGCAGCGCAAGGAGGGGACGACGCGATGACCGCCCTGGATCAAGAGTCCGCCACCGATCCCAGCGGGCCCACCGGCAAGCTGGCCACCTGGGTCGCCGACCTGAAGGTCGACGATGTCCCCCAAGACGTCGTCGAAAGGGCGAAACATCTCTTCCTCGACGGCGTGGGGTGCGCATTGATCGGGGCCCAATTGCCGTGGTCGCGTGTCGCCACCAGCGCCGTCCTGGGCATGGAAGGCGCCGGGGACGCCGTTGTGATCGGTACCGACCACACCACCAGTGCGCCCGCCGCGGCGGTGCTCAACGGCACGTTCATTCAAGGTTTCGAGCTCGACGACTTCCATCCGCTCGCCCCGCTGCACAGCTGTTCGCTGCTCATCCCCGCGCTGCTGTCGACGGCGTCTGTTCTCCGAGAAGAGCGGCCCGAAACCAGCGCGGGCGCCGACCTGTTGCTGGCGGCGATCGTGGGCTTCGAGGTGGGTCCGCGCGTCGGCTATACGCTGCATGGCACCCAGATGCTCGACCGTGGCTGGCATTCGGGTCCGGTCTTCGGCACCCACTCCGCGGCAATGGCGTCCGGCAAGTTGCGCGGGCTACGGCCGGCGCAGCTGGAGGACGCCCTTGGCCTGGCCGGCACCCAGTCCGCGGGACTGATGGCCGCGCAGTTCGAGGCCATGAGCAAGCGGATGCACCATGGCCTGGCGGCCCGCAACGGCTTCTACGCCGCGGGCCTTGCGGCGGCCGGCTATACCGGCATTAAGCGGGTGTTCGAGCGTGAATACGGCGGATTCCTCAGCGTTTTCGGTGAGGGACACGATCCCGACGCGTCGTTGTTGACCGGCCACCTGGGCGAGCGCTGGGAAACCACGATCATCATGGTCAAGTCGTACGCCGCGATGGGCGGCCTGCACGGAGCGATCGACGCCGCCCGGCAGTTGCGGAGTTCGGTTGCACCCGAGGATATCTCGAAGATCGACATCACCGTCGGCGAGACCGTGTACAAGCACGGCTGGTGGCTGCCGCAGCGCCCACTCACCGCGATCGGCGCCCAGATGAACATCGGGTACGCGACCGCCGCGGCGCTGCTGGACGGCAACGTGCTGCCCGAACAGTTCACGCCCGCCCGCCTCGATTCCGACGACATCTGGTCCCTGATCGAAGCCACCACAGTCCACCTCGACGAATCTCTGGCCCATGCCGACATCACCGAGAAATTCCGCACCGATGTCGCCGTGACCACCAAGGACGGCACCGTGCACCGAAACACCGTCGACGTGCCACACGGCGCACCCACCGATCCGGTCACCAACGACGAACTCGTCGCCAAGTTCCATGCGCTGGCCGACCGGGTCACCAGCACCAGTCGGGCCGATGCGATCGAGCGTGCGGTGCTCGGCCTCGACGATCTTGACGACATCGACTACCTGATCGACCTGCTCGCCGCGCCCGTGGCGGGCGCGTTGGACTGAAAAGGACGAACATGGCAACCACACGAGCCCGGCAGCGGCTGAGGGATCTGCTGAACATGCGCGAACTGATAATCGCGCCAGGAGTTTTCGACGGAATCTCGGCGCAACTGACCAAACGGACGGGTCACGTCGCCGCGTACATGACCGGCGCCGGTGTGGCCGCGTCCGGGTTCGGGTTGCCCGATATCGGCCTGGCCACCGCGAGCGAAATGGCCGAACGAACCCGGATGATCGTCGACGCGCTGGGCGACGTTCCGCTCATCGCCGATGCCGATACCGGATACGGCGCGCCGATGAACGTGGCGCGCACCGTCCGGGCCTACGACTCGGCCGGGGCCGCCGCAATCCAGTTGGAGGACCAGGTTTTTCCCAAGAAATGCGGCCATCTGCCGGACAAGCAGGTCGTCGACGCGGAGGTTTTCGAGCAGACACTGGCGGCGGCGTTGGACGCCAGGTCAGACCCCGACCTGCTGATCGTGGCCCGCACGGATGCGCGCGCTCCGCTGGGACTGGACGCCGCGATCGAGCGCGCCAACCGATACGCGCGAGCGGGTGCCGACGTGATCTTCGTCGAAGCGCCGCAGGACACCGCCGAAATCGAACGTATCGGCCGCGAAGTCGACGCTCCGCTGCTGATCAACCTCGTGCTCGGCGGTATGACACCGCTGGAATCGGCGGCACGGCTGCAGGAGTTGGGCTATGCCATCGCGATCCATCCGAGCAACCTGCTGTCCAGCGCGACCTTCGGCATGCTGCAAAGCCTCTGCGCACTCAACGGCACCGACATCACCCCCCACCTGCCCACCAGCCCCGCCGACTTCTTCAACCTGGTCGGCATGGCCGAGTGGCTGGAACTCGACAACAGGTACGCGCGTAAGGACTCATCATGGGCATGACCATCATTGAAAAGATCTTCGCGCGTAAGGCCGGTCTGGATTCGGTGTCACCGGGTGACACCGTCGTGGTGGACGTCGACATGACCGTGCTGATCGATCTGCAGTTCGCCACGATGTGGATTCAGCCCAACCGGATCCACGACCCCGACAAGCTCGCAGTGGTCATGGACCACGCCGTGCCCGCGCCCACCATCAAGGATGCCGCCGGCGGTCCGCACGCCCGCAAATTCGCTGCCGACTTCGGTATCGAGCGTTTTTACGACGTTGGGCGGCACGGCATCTGCCACCAGGTCATCGCCGAGAATGGGCTGGCGCGGCCGGGAGAAGTACTGGCCTGCACCGATTCTCACACCTGCGCCGCCGGCGCCTACAACACCGCGGCCCGCGGGTTGGGGCCCGCCGAGATCTATTCGATCATGTGTACCGGGACGACCTGGTTCCAGATCGCGCCAACCATCCGCTACCAGCTGCACGGCGTCAAGCCAAACACGGTGAGCGGCAAGGACATCTTCTTGCACATTGCCAACGCATACGGCGACGCCGCGAATTTGAACCTGGAATTCGGCGGACCCGGACTGGCGGGCATCCCCATGCACGATCGACGCACCATCGCGACTCAGGGCGCCGAGATATCGGCCGATTTCAGCACATTCGAGGCCGATGACGTGTTGAGCAATTTCCTCGGCGACACCGGCGTGGCCGGGTACACCCCCGCCGCACCGGATCCCGACGCCAGCTACCACGACGTCCGGCACATCGACCTGGCGACGCTGGAACCCTACGTCGCGCGGCCGGGCACGGTCAGCCGCAACGGGCTGCCCGTCTCGCAGTTGGGCACCCAGAAGATCGACCAGGCGTTCATCGGGTCATGCGCGAACGGCCAACTGGAGGACCTCGAGATCGCCGCACGGGTGCTACGCGGCAAGACCGTAGCTCCCGGCGTGCGGCTGCTGATCACCCCCGCTTCGCAGGCGGTATACCGAGAAGCCATGCGGCTGGGCTATCTGCAGGACCTCGCCGACGCCGGCGCGGTCATCACCAACTCCACCTGCGGCGCGTGCTTCGGCTACCACATGGGCGTGATTGGGCCGGGCGAGGTGTGCATCACGTCGAGTACCCGTAACTTCACCGGACGCATGGGAAGCTCTGAGGCGGAGATCTTCATGGCCTCTCCGGCGACCGTCGCCGCATCGGCGATCACCGGATACATCACCGACCCGAGGAATACGACCGACCATAGGAGTGTGACGGCGTGACCGTGGCCTTTAGCGGCAAGGTGTGGGTGTTCGGCGACAACCTGAACACCGACGCCATGTACCCGGCGTTTGCCATGAAGATGGATCCGCCGGAGGCGGCCAGGCACATCTTCTACGAGGTGCGTCCCGGTTGGACCGATCAGGTGTCGCCGGGTGACATCGTGCTGGCCGGCAAGAACTTCGGGCTCGGGTCGTCGCGTCCGGTGGCCTCCCTGTTCGGCGAGCTGGGCGTCGCCGGTCTGGTCGCCGAGGAATTCAACTCGCTGTTCTTCCGCAACGCCGTCAACGCCGGCCTGCCTGCTATGACACTGCCCGACGCCACCGCCCTGTTCACCGAGGGCGACACCGGAACCTTCGATCTGACCGCGGGGACGTGGCGCAACGACAGCACGGGAGCGTGCGGCACCGTCCCCAGGCTGCCCGCCCTGATCCTGGACATCATCGAGAGCGGCGGCGTCATGCCCCGGCTGGCGGCGCAGGGTTTTCTGCCCGCCGAACTCGGTCACCTGCTGCGGTCCAGCGCGGTCGCGATGCGCGGCGCCGGGGGCGGTGCCTGATGGCCACGCTGGGCAGGCTTTTCCGTCGCGTCCGGGCCGGCGAGCACCGCGGCCCGTTGGCCGGCAGCGCCTTTGCCGCGCCCGAATCCATCACCGTCACCAGCGCTGCCTTTACCGACGGCGGCGCGATGCCGCAGTCCAGTGCGGGTAAGGGTGTCGGCGCCGACACCTCGCCCGCGCTGCGCTGGGCGGGAGTGCCGCCCGGCACCCGGCAGCTGGTGCTCATCATGGACGACGTCGACGTCCCGCTGCCGCGCCCGTTGTATCACACCGTCGCGGTGATCGAGCCGACCGTCGACAGCGTCGCCGCGGGCCTGTTGCAGCCGGGCACCGAGGGTATCCGTTTCGTACGAGCGGATTTGGGCAATCGCGGCTACGCCGGCCCCCGCCCGATACCCGGACACGGGCCGCACCGCTACCGGTTTCACGTGTTCGCGGTCGATCGGCCCGTTCCGGAGAGCGTGACAAGGGTTAAAGCTCTGCTGACAACGATCTCCGGCCACGTGCTGGCCCGCGGCACGCTGACCGGCACCTACGAGCGTTAGGCCAGGCTCCGGCCGAACGTCGACTTGTTGCGCCGACCAACGGGTTTCCGGCCCAACAAGTCGACGTTCGCGCGGGTTGGGTGCCTACGAGCGTTAGACCAGCGCTTCGAAGGCCTGCACGGCCCTTTCAGCTCCGCTGCGCGCACTGGCGGGGTTAGCTCCGGTGACCAGCCGGCCGGCGGTGATGGAGTAGTCGTCGAAAGGATGCATGGGAGAGCTGTAATCCGCGGCCACCTTGGTCACTGCGTCGACGACGGGAATTACGCCGTCGGCCAGCAGCTTGTCCAGAACTTTCAGCACGACCTCGCCCTCGACCGTGAAGCCGGTGACGGTTTTCCCCTCGATGATCGACTTGCCGGTCGCGGTGTCGATGACTCCGGGCAGGAGCACCGGTCCGTGGCAGACGGCGGCGACGATTCCCCCACGCGCCCAGACGTCGGTTGCGACCGCCTGAAGCCCCCGGGCGGTGGGATAGTCGTAGAGCGCGGCGTGCCCGGCGGAACCAAAGAACAAGCCGTAGTCTTCTTTTCGCAACTCCGATGCCTTCTTCAGCTGCGAATTCAGCTGCACATTGAAGGGATGCTGCGGGTTCTGGAAGACCGCCTTGTCATCGCCCGCCAGAAAACGCTCGGTAAGCGACAGATCGTCCAGTCCGAACGTGCCGGTTTCGGTGGCGAGATCCACCTCGAAGCCGGCCGCGGTGAACACTTCGAACGGGTGCAGCGCTTCGGTGTAAAAGAGACCGGTCTTTGTCCCGTCGGGATAAATCACTCCGTGATAGCTGCTGATGGAGATAAGCGCTTTGCGGGGAAGGGCAGTCGACATGCCTTAGAGTCTGGCACTCTCGCGAGCGGAACGACACCGCGAAATCGAACGCAACGATTCGCAGTGGGGTTACGCTCGCGCTAGTCCTTAGGAACCTCGCGCTCGATCTCGTCGAGCCACACCCGCGCGGACATGTCCGACGGCGCCCGCCAATCCCCACGCGGCGACAAAGAGCCACCATGGGACACCTTGGGGCCGTTGGGCATCGCCGATCGTTTGAACTGGCTGAACGAGTAGAACCGCTGCACGAAGACCTGCAGCCAGTGCCGGATCTCCGTGAGCGAGTAGGACGGGCGCTTGTCGTGGGGGAATCCCGGCGGCCAGTCGCCTTGATCGGGGTCACTCCACGCGTGCCAAGCCAGGAATGCGATCTTGGAGGGCCGGAACCCATAGCGCAGCACCTGGAACAACGAGAAGTCCTGCAGGGCATACGGCCCGACCTTGGCCTCACTGCTCTGCAGCTCGTCGTCCCCGTCGGCCGGAACCAGTTCCGGAGTGATCTCGGTGTCGAGCACCGATCGCAGCACCTCGTCCACCTGCGACCCGAACTCTCCCGAAGAGATGACCCACCGGATCAGGTGCTGGATCAGCGTCTTGGGCACGCCGGCGTTGACGTTGTAATGCGACATCTGATCGCCCACGCCGTATGTCGACCAGCCCAGGCCCAGCTCGGAGAGATCGCCGGTACCCAGCACGATCCCGCCCCGCTGGTTGGCCAGCCGGAAGAGGTAATCGGTGCGCAGGCCGGCCTGGACGTTCTCGAAGGTGACGTCGTAGACCTTTTCGCCGCGGGAGAACGGGTGATCGATCTCCTTCAACATCAGCCTGGCGGTGTCGGTGATGTCGATTTCGGCGAAGGTGACGTCAAGGGCGCGGCAAAGCTCGACCGCATTGCGCTTAGTGTGCTCGCCGGTCGCGAAGCCGGGAAGCGTAAACGCCAGAATGTCGCTGCGCGGCCGGCCTTCCCGGTCCATCGCGCGGGCGGCGACGATCAGCGCGTGGGTGGAGTCCAGGCCGCCGGAAACACCGATGACCAACTTGGGGTAGTTCAGGGCCCGCAACCGCTGCTCCAGGCCGGCGACCTGAATGTTGTAGGCCTCGTAGCAATCGTGTTCCAGCCGGGCGGGATCGGACGGGACGAACGGGAATCGCTCGATCTGGCGCAGCAATCCGATGTCGCCGGCCGGCGGATCCAGCCGGAACTCGATGCGCCGGAACGACTCCACCGACTCCCGGTGGTGCCGCCGGTTGTCGTCAAACGTGCCCATCCGCAACCGTTCCGAACGAAGCAGCCCGGTGTCCACGTCGGCGACGGATCGTCGCTCGCCGGTTGGGAAACGCTCAGATTCGGCGAGGAGCAGCCCGTTCTCCCAGATCATGGTCTGGCCGTCCCAGGCCAGGTCCGTGGTCGATTCGCCCTGCCCCGCAGCGGCATAGACGTAGGCGGCTAGACACCGCGACGACGCCGAGCGGGCCAGCAGACTGCGGTCTTCGGCGCGGCCGATGGTGATGGGGCTGCCGGACAGATTGGCCAGCACGGTGGCACCCGCCAGCGCCGCCTGGGCGCTGGGCGGAATCGGCACGAACATGTCCTCGCAGATTTCGACATGCAGCACGAAGTCGGGCAGATCCGATGCGGCGAAAAGCAGGTCGGGACCGAACGGGGCCTCGGTGTCTCGGATGCGGATGGTCCCACGCTCGTCATCTCCGGGCGCCATCTGCCGGCGTTCGTAGAACTCCCGGTAGGTGGGCAGATAGGACTTGGGTGCCACTCCGAGCAGGGCACCGCGGTGGATGACCGCCGCGGTGTTGTAGACGCGATTCCGATAGCGCAGTGGGGCACCGACCACCAACACGGGCAACAGGTCGACCGAGGACGCGACGACGTCGAGTAGAGCGTCCTCGACGGCATCGAGCAATGCGTCCTGCAGCAGGATGTCCTCGATGGAATAGCCGGACAGCGTCAACTCGGGGAAAACAGCCAGAGCGACACCGTCCTGGTGACACTCACGCGCCAGCCCCAACACCGAAGCGGCGTTAGCCGCGGGATCGCCGATCGCGGCGTGATGAGTGCACGCCGCGATGCGGACAAACCCGTGGTCGTAAGCCGAATAGAAGTTCATCGCCCCTCTATTCTCGCCCAGCCGGGCCGTAATACCCCAATAGGCTGGCAAAACCCGTTTCCGGGCTGCTTCCGGGCGGGCGAAGCCTAGGCTCGAGTAGGTGCACCCTGCCGAATCCCCGGAACTCGTCGCGTTGCTGTCCGGCCGCCGGATCGCGGCGCTCACCGGTGCGGGGATGTCCACCGACTCGGGCATACCCGACTACCGGGGCCCGGATTCGCCGCCGAGCAATCCCATGACCATCCGCCAATTCACCTCGGACCCGGTGTTCCGGCAGCGGTACTGGGCGCGCAACCACGTGGGCTGGCGGCACATGAACGACACCGCGCCCAACGCCGGGCACCGGGCACTGGCGGCGCTGGAGAGCGCCGGCGCGGTGACCGGTGTGATCACCCAGAATGTCGATCTGCTGCACACCAAGGCCGGCAGCCGGAAAGTGGTGAATCTGCATGGCAGCTACGCGCAGGTGATCTGTTTGAGCTGCAGCCACACCATCGGCCGCGCCGCGCTGGCCGAACAGCTCGAGGTACTCAACCCGGGATTCATCGAACGCGCCGCGGCGGCCGGTGGGCTGGCCGTGGCTCCGGACGCCGACGCCGTCGTCGCCGATACCGCATCGTTCCGCTATCTCGACTGCCCGCGCTGCGCCGGCATGCTCAAGCCCAACATCGTGTACTTCGGCGAAAGTGTGCCCAAAGAAGTTGTCGACCAGGCATATTCACTGGTGGATGAAGCCCAGGCACTGTTGGTCGCGGGCTCGTCGCTGACGGTGTTCTCCGGCTACCGGTTCGTGAGGCACGCTGCGGCGCGCGGCATTCCGGTTGCCATCGTCAACCGCGGGCACACCCGCGGTGACGAACTGGCCACCGTCAAGGTCGACGGCGGGTGCTCGGAGTTGCTGACGTTACTGGTGAACGAGCTGGCACCGGTGGCTTCGCGCTGAAAGTGCAGGGCATGCTGCGGACGGCGTGCACGAAATTTCCTGGCACATATACCGGATCGCCAGCCTGGATGTCGGGAACCTGACGAAGCAGCTCGCCGAAAATGGCGCGCAGTTGCGCCCTGGCCACATGAGCGCCCAGACAGAAATGCAGTCCGCCACCGCCGAAGCCGACGTGCGGATTCGGATTGCGGCTCAGGTCCAAACGCTCCGGGTGGTCGAATACCTCGGTATCCCAGTTGCCGGACGAGTAGAACATCACCACCTTCTCCCCCGCCATGATGGTCTGGCCGCCCAGCTCGAAATCCGATGCCGCCGTGCGGCGGAAAGTCATGACCGGGGTGGCCCAGCGGACGAACTCCTCAACGGCGGTTCCGACGCGGTCCTCGAAAGACGCCCGCAGCCATTCCCTTTCCGCGGGAAAATCCGTCAGGGCCTTGAGTGCGTGGCTGGTGGTCTGCCGGGTGGTGTCGTTGGCGGCCACGGCAAGCAAAACGAAGAATGCGCCGACGTCCGCGTCGGAGAGCCGATCGCCGTCCACCTCGGCATGGACCAAGCTGCTGATCAGGTCATCACCCGGATGCGCACGGCGCTCGGCGGCCAACTTGCCGACGAGCTGGTGCAGGTACATCTGGTTCTGGAAGAGAACCTCCAACGGGTTCCGGCCGTTCAGATAAACCGGGTCGCCGCACGACACCGCCGCGTCGGTGGCCTCCGTCACGCGTTCCCGCTCGGATTCGGGAATCCCCACCATGTCCGACAGTGTGCGGATGGGCAATTGCTTGGCGCAGTGCTGAACGAAATCGGCACCGCTGCCGGCGGCCTGCAACTCTTCGACGATTATCTGGGCGTTCGTCTTGATCGAGTCCTCGATCCGGCGGACCTGCCGGGGGGTGAAAGCGGCACTGACCAGCTTGCGGAGCATGGTGTGCCGCGGCGGGTCCATCGCCAGGAATGACTGCGAGCCTTCGAGCAGTTGCACCGGGACGTTCTCGAAGAGGACGCCCTTGCCGGACAGGAACACGTCGCTGTTGCGACTGACCGTGGCGATGTCGGAGCGTCGGGTGATCGCCCAATAGCCGCGGTCCAACGGATCATCCATCAAGGCGTCTTCGACCGGCGGATGCCAGCTCACCGGCCGCTCGGCCCGCAGCACCGCGAACGAGCGTTCCCGTTCCACTGCAGTGCTGGACCAGAACGCGCGCGAAGACAGGTCGACCGGGTCGTAGGCACGGGAAATCCCCGGCATTCCTGTCGTGCTGCTCATCAGAACTCCTCCAAAGGAACCGGAATCGAGAATGACACTATTCCTAGACGCAATGTCTAGTCAATATGTCAAAGGTTCGGCTATGCTCGGCAAGTCCGGTAACAGGAGGCCCAGGAGACACACATGCCGTCGGTCACCCGCAAGCCGCAGGCCAATCGCGAGCAGGACCGCCAACAGCGCCGAGAGCTGCTGGAACACCGGCTGCTGGACGCCACCGAACGGCTGATGCGCGACGGGGCCACTTTCACCGAGCTCAGCGTGGATCGGCTGGCAACCGAAGCGGGCATATCGCGGGCCAGCTTCTACATTTACTTCGAAGACAAAGGGCACTTACTGCGCCGCCTCGCCAACCAGGTGTTCGGGGAGCTCGCCACGAGCGCCGAACGGTGGTGGGGGGCGGCCTGGCAACACAATCCGGACGATCTGCGGGCTGCACTGGCCGGCATCGTCGAAATCTATCGGCGCCATCAAGCCGTGCTCGCCGCGCTCAACGAGATGGCCGCCTATGACCCCACCATGGCGCAGTCCTATCGCGACCTGCTGACCGCCGTCGCACAGCGATTGGCCGTGGTCATCGAGGACGGTCAGGCCGACGGCTCAATCCGTCCTGAGCTGCCGGCAACCACCACCGCCAGTGCCCTGACCTGGATGGTGGAGCGGGTTTGTCAGCAGAACCTACCCGCCGAGCCGCCCGGCTACGACAGCGAGCTGGTCGTGACGTTGGCCGAAATCGTCTGGGGCACACTCTATCTCAGAACGGCGTCGTGAGCCGTCCCACGCTGCCCGCGCTAAATGGCGACCAGATCGTCGGCGTGCACCGCGGGGCGGCGCAGCTCATCGGGTAGCTCGGATGTCGACCGACCGATCATGGTGGCAAGTTCGCCTGCGTCGTAGGCGACCACGCCACGGGCCACCATCGTCGACTCCGGTCCGCGCAATTCGACGACATCTCCGCCATGGAACCGCCCCGACACCGCGGTAATACCCGCGGCCAGCAGTGACCGGCGTTGCCTCACCACCGCACGCACCGCACCCTCATCGAGCGTCAGCGAACCGGCCGACTCGGCGGCATAGCGCACCCAGAACCGGCGAGCCGACATCCGGTCCGCCCGCGCGGCAAACACGGTGCCCACCGAGGCATCGGTGAGCGCGGGCGCAGCGTCGGCGGCGGCGGCCAGCAGCACCGGCACCCCGGCATCGGCGGCAAGCAGCGCCGAAGACACCTTCGACGTCATTCCCCCAGTGCCCAGAGCGCTGCCCGGGCCGGCGACGACACCATTCAGATCCTCCGAACCACCCACCTCTGGAACAAAGCGTGCCCCGGGATTCTTACGCGGATCCGAGTCGTAAAGCCCGTCGATGTCGGAGAGCAGCACGAGAGCGTCGGCACCCACCAGGTGCGCCACCAGCGCCGAAAGCCGATCGTTGTCACCGAATCGGATCTCGTTGGTGGCCACCGTGTCGTTTTCGTTGACGATCGCCACCGCATGCAGCACCCGCAACCGGTCCAGGGTGCGTTGGGCGTTGGTGTGCTGGGCCCGCATCGAGATGTCGTGCGCGCTGAGCAGGACCTGCCCGACGGTGCGGCCGTACCGGGCGAACGCCGCGCTCCAGGAGTTCACCAGCGCCACCTGCCCGACGCTGGCGGCGGCCTGCTTGGTCGCGAGATCTTTTGGGCGACGGCTTAATCCGAGTGGCTCGATGCCCGCGGCGATGGCACCCGAGGAGACGATCACGACGTCGGTGCCGGCCTGCATCCGCGCCTCTATCGCGTCAGCGAGTCCCGCCAGTCGACTGGTGTCGAATACCCCGGATGGCGTGGTCAGCGCATTGGTGCCGACCTTGACGACCAGACTGCGCGCGGTTCGGATGGCTTCCCGATGTTCGCTCACGTGTCTTCATCGCTCATTAATTCATTGCTATGTTCGCGGCGCTGACGCCGGGCCGCCTTTCGCTCGTCGGCGCCGATGCGGTCGGTCTGTTCCAGCCGCACGTCGGTGCCGCGGCCCGTCAACGCGACGTGTTGTCCCGCAGGCGTTTGCGGCTCCCAGTCGAATGTCATCTCGCCGATGGTCACCGCACACCCCGGCTGCGCACCCTGCCGAAGCAGCTCGTCTTCGACGCCCAGGCGCGCCAGTCGGTCGGCGAGATAACCAACGGCTTCGTCGTTGAGGAAATTGGTCTGGCCGACCCAGCGCCCGGGCCGCGCTCCGGTGACGACGAAACCGCCCTCGCCATCCGGTACGACGGTGAAGCCGCTGTCGTCCACCGGTACTGGGCGGATCACCGGTCGCCGCGGCACGATTTGCGGCCGCGCGGCGTTGTAGGCCGAAACCATCTGCCACAGCCCGAAAATCAACGGCTGCACGTTTTCCCGGGTTGCCGCCGAAACGAGGAACACCGGCCAGCCGCGTTCGGCGAGTTCGTCGCGGACAAACTCGGCAAGCTCGCGAGCCTCGGGCACGTCGATCTTGTTCAGCACCACCGCGCGGGGCCGCTCGGCAAGATCGCCAAGAGCCGGGTCCCCCCGCAGCGTGGGCGTGTACGCCGCGAGTTCGGCTTCCAGCGCATCGATATCGGAGATCGGGTCGCGACCCGGGTCCTCGGTCGCACAATCCACCACGTGTACCAACACCGCGCACCGCTCGAGATGGCGCAGAAAATCCAGACCCAGCCCGCGGCCCTCGGACGCGCCCGGGATCAAACCGGGCACGTCGGCGACGGTGAACGTGTGCTCGCCGGCCGAGACCACGCCGAGGTTGGGCACCAGCGTGGTGAACGGGTAGTCGGCGATCTTCGGTTTGGCCGCCGAAATCACCGAGACCAGCGAAGACTTTCCGGCGGAGGGAAACCCGACCAGGCCGACATCGGCGACGGTCTTGAGCTCCAGGGTGAGATCGCGGGATTGGCCCGGCTCGCCAAGCAAGGCAAAGCCGGGCGCCTTGCGGGCGCGCGACGCGAGCGCGGCATTACCCAGGCCACCGCGCCCACCGGTAGCGGCTTCGAAACGGGTGCCCGCGCCGACCAGGTCAGCCAGCAGCCGGCCGTTTTCATCCAGGACGACCGTGCCGTCGGGGACTTTGATTTCGAGGTCCGTGCCGAACGCGCCGTCACGATTGTTGCCCATCCCCTGCTTGCCGGAAGCCGCGGTGACGTGCGGACGGAAATGGAAGTCCAGCAAGGTGTGCACGGCTGGGTCGACGACGAAGATGATGCTGCCGCCACGACCACCGTTACCGCCGTCGGGGCCACCCAACGGCTTGAATTTCTCGCGATGGACTGAGGCACAGCCGTTTCCGCCGGAACCCGCTCGCGCGTGAATTACGACCCGATCGACAAACCGAGGCATCGGGCTTCCCCTTAGATTGCAGAGCGCGTTCCCACTGTGAGTTTTGCGGGTTCACGCTCGCGACGCTCAGTCGGTGGTCTGCCCGGCCACGACGATGTTGACGGTCTTGCGTCCGCCCTTGACACCGAACTCGACGGCTCCGGTCTCCTTGGCGAACAACGTGTCATCGCCGCCGCGCCCAACGTTGACGCCGGGATGGAACTTGGTGCCGCGCTGCCGGACCAGGATCTCGCCGGCCTTGACGACCTGGCCGCCGAACCGCTTGACGCCAAGGCGCTGAGCGTTCGAATCGCGACCGTTGCGCGAGCTGGACGCGCCCTTCTTGTGTGCCATGTCTCGTCGCCTCTACTTGATTCCGGTGACCTTCAGGACCGTCAGCGGCTGACGGTGTCCCTGCCGCTTGTGATACCCGGTCTTGTTCTTGAACTTGTGGATCTTGATCTTGGGGCCCTTGGTGTGCTCGAGCACCTCTCCCGTCACCGCGACCTTGGCCAAGGCCTGGGCATCGCTGGTGACTGTGGCGCCGTCGACTACCAGCGCTACCGGCAGCGAAACCTTGGCGCCCGGCTCGGTGTCGAGCTTCTCGACCTTGAGCACGTCACCAACGGCAACCTTGTACTGCTTGCCGCCGGTCTTGACGATTGCGTAGGTCGCCATCGTTGCTCCTGCCTTAACTCTGGTCAGCGCTCGCGCGCGTGACGGCGTGCGCTGGTTGGTCGGGGTGGTCTGGGTGGCGAGCGAATCTGTCCCGCCTGTCACCGGCCGAGGTATCCGCCTGGCGACAACCAATCCAGGGTACGTGACCAGCGGCTACAGGGTCAAACCGGACCTCGGCACCGCGGCACGCCGCGCAGGTCAGTCTATCTGCAGCGGTGGTCCGGCCGGCCGGCCCGCGGCCCGACGCCGGCGTGGTCGTCCAAAAACCTCGTTCGCGATGGAGGCGGCGGGACTGACGTGGCCGTTGGACTCAGAATCGTGGTCGACAACGTCGACGTCGTCGTCTAGATCGTCGTCCTCGTCCCCGTCCTCGTCGTCATCATCGTCATCATCGTCATCATCGTTTGCGTCGAGGTCCTCGTCGTCGACGACGTCGACGTCCTCGTCCAGATCGTCGTCATCGTCATCGTCATCGTCGAGGTCGTCCTCGTCGGTGTCCGCTAGATCGTCGGGAATCCGCCCGTGGGCCAACTCGTCGACCTCGGTGGCGAGTTCGCCGGACTCGTCGGCTTCATCGTCATCGTCATCGTCATCGTCGTCGGACAAAGATGTGCCCGCGGCCATCGCCTTGAACATCGGATGCTCTCCGGGAGCGTGCACGGGCACTTTGGCCACGGGCTGCTCTTCTTCTTCGGACCGGTTCTTCTTCGACCGCCTGCCGCGCCGACCACCGCCGGACTCGGACTTGCGCCCGCTCGCCGCCGCCCCGGAGTCGACCGGGTCGGCGTGCAGCAGAAGCCCACGACCGGCGCAGTTCGGGCATGGCGTCGAGAACGCCTCGATCAGCCCGGTCCCCAACTTTTTGCGGGTCAGCTGCACCAGGCCCAGCGACGTCACCTCGGACACCTGGTGGCGGGTGCGATCGCGGGCTAGAGCCTCGGTCAGCCGGCGCAGCACCAGGTCCCGGTTGGACTCGAGGACCATGTCGATGAAGTCGATGACCACGATCCCGCCGATGTCGCGGAGTCGCAGCTGGCGCACCGTTTCCTCCGCCGCCTCGAGGTTGTTCTTGGTTACGGTCTGTTCGAGGTTGCCCCCGGACCCGGTGAATTTGCCGGTGTTGACGTCGACCACCGTCATCGCCTCGGTGCGGTCGATCACCAGCGTGCCGCCCGACGGCAACCACACTTTGCGGTCCATCGCCTTGGCCAGTTGCTCATCGATGCGATGGACGGCAAACACATCCGGGCCGGCCTGATCGTCCGGCCCGCCGGGGGGCTCATACTTTGTCAACTTCGAAACCAGATCGGGGGCAACAGAATTCACGTAGTCGTTGATGGTGGTCCAAGCCTCGTCACCCGAGACGATGAGGTTCGCGAAGTCTTCGTTGAACAAGTCGCGGACGACCTTGACCAACACGTCCGGCTCTTCGTAGAGCGCGACCGCCGCGCCGGCGGCCTTTGCTTTGGTCTGAGTCGCTTTCGCGTCGACCTCTTCCCAGTGGGCCTGCAGGCGGGTGACATCTTTGCGGATGTCCTCCTCTTGGACACCTTCGGATGCGGTGCGAATGATCACGCCGGCGTCCGATGGGACCACCTCACGCAGGATCTCCTTAAGGCGCTGCCGTTCGGTGTCGGGCAGCTTGCGGCTGATTCCGGTCGACGACGCACCCGGCACGTAAACCAGGTAGCGACCCGCCAGTGACACCTGCGTGGTCAGCCGCGCGCCCTTGTGTCCGACCGGGTCCTTGCTGACCTGGACGACCACATAGTCGCCGGGCTTGAGGGCCTGTTCGATCCTGCGCTCGGCGCCGCCGAGGCCCGCGGCCTCCCAATCGACTTCGCCGGCGTAGAGCACGCCGTTGCGCCCGCGGCCGATGTCGACGAAGGCCGCCTCCATCGACGGCAACACGTTCTGCACGATCCCCAGATAGATGTTGCCCACCAAGGACGCAGACCCCGCGGACGTGACGAAATGCTCGACGAGGATGCCGTCTTCGAGGACCGCGATCTGGGTGTATCGCCCCCCCTGATGCGGTTGCTCGGTGCGAACCCTGTCGCGCACCACCATCACCCGTTCGACGGCCTCGCGGCGCGCCAGGAACTCGGCTTCGGTCAGGACTGGCGGCCGGCGGCGACCTGCGTCGCGCCCGTCCCGGCGCCGCTGCCGCTTGGCTTCCAGCCGGGTGGAGCCGTCGATGCCCCTGATCTCGGAGTTACTCGAGCCGGAACCTCCGCCGCCACCGGATTTGCCGCGGGCCGCGCGCTCGTGCACCACCGTGTTCGGCGGGTCGTCGGGAGAAGACCCTTCCCCGTTGTCGTCACCACCACCCGACTTGCGCCGGCGCCGCCTGCGGCGGCGGCGAGTGCCCGCCTCCGACGAACCGTTCTCGTCGTCGTCACCGTCATCAGAATATTGGCCGTCGTCGTCGGAATCTTGGCTGTCGACATCGTCGGATTCGGCGTCACCCGCCTCGCCCTGGCCGTCGGCTCCACCCTGCTCACCGCGGCCGCGGCCGCGGCCCCGCCGGCCACGCCGACGGCGCCGGTTGCCCGTGCGGCCGGCCTGGTCTTCGTCTTCTGAATCTTCTGAGTCATCCGGATCGTCGGAATCGTCGGCGTCATCGGAAGTGTCGGTGGCGTCCGCGCTTTCATCGCTGCCCGCCTCCCGAGCCTTGGGGGCCTCGACCGGTTGCGGAGAGACGAACAGAGGCATGTAGCGCGGCTCGTCCACCGCGTTTTCCGGGGCCACCCACGTTGGCTCCGACCCGGGTTCCTGGGGCTTCCGGGCCACTTGGACCGCCGCGTGGCTGAAGCCCGGGATGTTTTCCAGGGGTTTGACGAAGAGGATCTCGCGCACCCGCATCGCATCGTCGCGGTCCACGCCGGAATGCACCGTGCGAACCCGGCCGTCGAGCTCGGCGAGCGCGTCCAACACCTCTTTGTTGGTGTTGCCCAGCGACCGGGCGAGTTGATGGACCCTGATGCGGTCCGGCAGGTCCTCATGCTGGGCCGAGCCTGCCGAATCGCCTGAAGTTGGGGCGCCGTCTACCACGTAAATCTCCTCAAGCCCTCGGGCGCGTCCATTCGACGCGGCCACGCGAGGGCTTCGCTATGTGTCCGGGTCACTTCTCCCGGGCTTGTGATGGTCTCGCCCCGAGCAGCTCAGGATTCGAACGCACTCGGCGCTGTACTGAATGACGGCCTGACATGCGGCGCAACATCGCGGATAGCGGTGGTCTCGCGCTTGTCCAAGTCTTCATTCGGGTGTCCGACGCCGGTACGGCGACGTTCACCCGGCATCTAGTATCCCACATCACTGTGCACGGCTGTCCAGGCCCGATCCAAACACCCGATCTGGACACCGCGGGGCGGCGTTCGGTTCGGCCCTATGCGTCGGGAAACCAGAGCGCGATTTCGCGCTTGGCCGAATCGACCGAATCGGACCCATGCACCACGTTGAACTGTGTTTCCAAGGCGAAATCGCCCCGGATGGTGCCGGGTGTGGCCTTCTCAACCGGGTCGGTCCCACCGGCGAGCTGCCGAAACGCCGCGACCGCTCGCGGTCCCTCCACGATTGCCGCCACCAGGGGCCCCGAGGTGATGAATTCCAGCAACGACCCGAGAAATGGCTTGCCTTCGTGCTCCGCGTAATGCTGGCGGGCCAACGCCTCACTGACCTGGCGTAGCTGCAGCGCCGCGATGGTGAGGCCTTTTCGCTCGATGCGGCCGATGATCTCGCCTATCAGCCTTCGCTCGACGCCATCGGGTTTGATCAGTACGAGGGTCCGTTCGGTCACGGCCGACAGCGTACCGAACCCTTCCGCGATCAGTCGGGCGGCAGTTGCGCCGCCTAGCGGCGTTCGTGCCCCTGCGCCTGTCTAGCGAGGACCTCGGAGCGCAGGTAGGCGATCACCGCCCACACCGCGGCGAACAGCAGACCGATGAATCCCACGCCCGAGTAGACGGCGAAGCCGACCAGCGGCAGCACCTGGACGCCCAGGTTCACCCAGATCGCCCACGGCCGGCCCTGCAGCCCGGCCAGCAGGATCAACAGCGCGGCCAGCCCGAGCAGATAAGTCAGCGACACCGGATTCAGGCCGCCACCAACCGCGCCCACCACCGGTACCGCGAGCAGGATCACGATCGCCTCCAGGATCAGCGTCCCCGCCATCACCCCGCGGAAGCTCCGCCACGGGTCGGCCGGCGGCGTCTGAGCGTGTTCCCCCGCGCTGTCGGGCGCCTCCGGTCCCGTCACTCCGGATCACGACCGAACAGGGTGCGCGCGGTCCCGGCGGTGACGACCGAGCCGGTGATCACGATCCCGGTGCCGGAGAATGCCCCGTCCGGCCCTGCTGAGCGGTCTTCTGAGCCGTCCACATCACCATCCGTCCCGCCATCCCTCACCGCGTCGCCGACCAGCGCGGTCGCCACGTCAATGGCGTCGCTCAGCTTCTCGGCGGTCAGCACTCGTTCCGGCCCGAATCGCGCCCCGGCCGCCAGCGCCAGCGACTCGACATCCAGCGCCCGCGGGGACCCATTGTGCGTCACGACCACGGAATCGAATACCGGCTCCAGGGCAGCGAGGATGCCGTCCACGTCCTTGTCGGCCATCACGCTGACCACCCCGATCAAGGTCCGAAAGTCGAACTCGCCCGCCAGTGTCTGCGCCAGCGCAGCCGCCCCGGCGGGATTGTGCGCCGCGTCGATGAACACCGTCGGCGTGCTGCGCATCCGCTCCAGCCGCCCTGGGCTGGTGACTGCGGCGAAACCGGCCCGGACGGCATCGACATCGAGCTGGCGATGGGAGCCGGCGCCGAAGAAGGCCTCGACCGCCGCGAGCGCCACCACCGCGTTGTGCGCCTGGTGTTCGCCGTGCAGCGGCAGGTAGACGTCCGAATACACCCCGCCAAGCCCCTGCAGCTGCAACACCTGGCCACCAATGGCGACCTGACGTTCCAGCACCGCGAACTCGGAATCCTCCCGGGCCACCGCGGCGTCGGCCTTAATCGATTGCGCCAGTAGCACCTCCATGGCCTCCGGCACCTGACCCGCGATGATGGCGACGGTGTCGGGTACTTCGGCCACGTCCTCATCCGAGGCCCCCCGAGCCCGATGAATGATGCCCGCCTTTTCGCCGGCGATCCCGGCGATGTCGGAACCGAGATATTCGACGTGGTCGATGCCGATCGGGGTGATGACGGCCACCGGGGCGTTGATCACGTTGGTGGCGTCCCAGCGCCCGCCCAGGCCGACCTCGATCACCGCGACGTCGACGGGCGCGTCGGCGAACGCGGCGAACGCCATCGCGGTGAGCACCTCGAACTTGCTCATCGCCGGTCCCCCATCGGACTGCGACTGCTCGTCGACCATCTGCACGAACGGCTCGATCTCGCGGTACGTCGCCACGTACTGAGCCGGGCTGATCGGCTTTCCGTCGATGGCGATGCGTTCGGTCGCCGACTGCAGGTGGGGGCTGATGGTCCGTCCGGTCCGTTGTTGCAGCGCTGTCACCAGCGCGTCGACCATCCGCGCAACCGATGTCTTGCCGTTGGTGCCCGCGATGTGGATCGACGGGTAGGCCAGTTGTGGCGAGCCGAGCAGGTCCATCAACGCGCTGATCCGGGTCAGGCTCGGCTCGATACGGGTCTCCGGCCAGCGTTGGTCCAGCAGATGCTCGACCTGCAACAGGGACGCGATCTCGTCCGGTGTGGGAGCCTCGGCGGCGACCACTGTTCGTCCAGTTCGTCGGACCACTCGGGCGACCACTCAGGAGGGTTGTAACTCATTGCAGCCCGGCCAGCCTGGCGCTGATCCGGTCGGATTCCTCTTGGGCCACCTGCTGGCGGTCGCGGATCTTGCCGACGACGTGGTCAGGGGCTTTGGCCAGGAAGTCCGCGTTGCCCAGCTTCGCGGCGGTCGACGCCAACTCCTTTTGCGCTGCGGCCAAGTCCTTTTCCAGGCGGCGGCGCTCGGCGGCCACGTCGATGGTGCTGGAGGTGTCCAGCTCGACCACGACGGTGCGGTTCATTTTGGCGCCGAGCCGGACTTCCAACGACGCCGACGGGCGGAAGTCCGGGCCCGGCGCGGTAAGCCAGGCCAGCGACGTCACCGCGCCCACCTGGCCACTCAGGTCGGAATCCGCTACGCCGGTCAACCGGGCCGGCACCTTCTGCCGGTCCGCCAGACCCTGATCGCTGCGGAAACGGCGGACCTCGGTCACCAGCTTCTGCATGTCGGTGATCCGTTGCGTGGCAACCGAATCCAGTGCCGTTTCCAAGGGCCGTCGGCCAGTCGCGATCACCAGCGACTCCTCGCCGGTCTCCCCATCAACCAATGCCTGCCAGAGCGCCTCGGTGATGAACGGGATCACCGGGTGCAGCAGCCGCAGCAGGGTGTCCAGCACCGCGGCCAGCACGGCGGTGGTGTGTGGGTGTCCGTCGGCGAGCTGCGACTTAGCCAGTTCGACGTACCAGTCGCAGAATTCGTCCCACGCGAAGTGGTATAGCGCCTCGCATGCCCGGCCGAACTCGTAGCTGTCGAACGCCGAATCAACCTCGGCGCGAACTTCTTCCAGCCGGCCCAGGATCCACCGGTCGGCGTCGGTCAGGTCAGCGAGATCGGGTAACGGCGCCAGACGTGCGCCGTTGAGCAGCGCGAACCGGGTGGCATTGAACAGCTTGGTGACGAAGTTGCGCGACGCCCGGACCGCATCCTCGCCGACCGCGAGGTCGCCACCGGGACTGGCTCCGCGCGCCAGGGTGAACCGCAGCGCGTCAGCCCCGAACGTCTCCACCCAGTCCAGCGGGTCGATGACATTGCCCTTGGACTTGCTCATCTTGCGGCCGAACTCGTCGCGGATCAGCCCGTGCAGGAACACATCCGTGAACGGCACCTGCGGCCCGCGTTGGCCGCCCAGCGTGATGACGTCGTCGCCGCCGACGAAGGTGCCGAACATCATCATCCGCGCGACCCAGAAGAACAGAATGTCGTAGCCGGTCACCAGAACGCTTGTCGGATAGAACTTTTCCAGCTCCGGTGTCCGCGACGGCCAGCCCATGGTGGAGAACGGCCACAGCGCCGAGGAGAACCAGGTGTCCAGCACGTCGGGATCCTGTTCCCAGCCGTCCGGAGGGGTGTCGTCCGGGCCGACGCACACCTGCTCCCCGTTGGGCCCGTACCAGATCGGAATGCGGTGTCCCCACCACAGCTGTCGCGAGATGCACCAGTCGTGCATGTCGTCGACCCAGCCGAACCAGCGCGGTTCCAGGCTGGCGGGGTGAATCACGGTGTCCCCGTTGCGAACCGCATCTCCGGCGGCCTTTGCCAGCGATTCCACCCGGACCCACCACTGCAGCGACAGCCGAGGCTCGATCGGTTCGCCGCTGCGCTCTGAGTGTCCGACGCTGTGCTGGTAGGGCCGCTTCTCCGCGACGACGCGGCCTTGTGCCGCCAGCGCTTCGCGCACCGCGACGCGGGCCTCGAAGCGGTCCATGCCGTCGAATTGCGTTCCGGTGTCGACGATGCGGCCCTTGGTGTCCAGGATGGAGATCATCGGCAACTTGTGCCGCACCCCGATCTCGAAGTCGTTGGGGTCGTGCGCGGGCGTGACTTTGACAGCGCCGGTGCCGAATTCGGGGTCCACGTGCTCGTCGGCGACGATGATCATCGACCTGTCCACGAACGGGTGCGGCAGGCTGGTTCCGACCAGATGGCGGTAGCGCTCGTCGTCGGGATGGACGGCGATCGCGGTGTCGCCCAGCATCGTCTCGATCCGGGTGGTGGCCACCACGATGTGCGGCTGCGAATCGTCCAACGAGCCGTACCGGAATGACACCAATTCACCGTCGACGTCCTGGTAGTTGACCTCGAGGTCCGAGATCGCGGTCTCGAGCACCGGCGACCAGTTGACCAGCCGCTCGGCCTGGTAGATCAGGCCGGCGTCGTAGAGCCTCTTGAAGATGGTCCGCACCGCCCGCGACAGGCCCTCGTCCATGGTGAACCGGTCGCGGCTCCAGTCCACACCGTCGCCGAGCCGGCGCATCTGGCCGCCGATCGCGCCGCCGGACTCGCGTTTCCAGTCCCAGACCTTGTCGATGAACAGCTCTCGGCCGAAGTCCTCTTTGGTCTTGCCGTCCACCGCGATCTGGCGTTCCACCACGCTCTGGGTCGCGATGCCCGCGTGGTCCATGCCCGGCTGCCACAGCACCTCGTAACCCTGCATGCGCTTACGGCGCGTCAAGGCGTCCATCATGGTGTGTTCCAGCGCGTGACCCATGTGCAGGCTGCCGGTCACGTTCGGCGGTGGCAGCACCACCGAATACGCGGGTTTACCGCTGGACGGGTCCGCGGTGAAGTAGCCGGCTGCCAGCCACCGCTGGTAGATGTCGCCCTCCGCCGCGCCTGGATCCCACGACTTGGGTAGGTCGGCAGCGGAGCTGCGGATGGCGGTCACCGCTCAATTCTAGGAACCGCCGCCTGCGCGCGTGTAATCGCCCGAGCGCGCAGGCGGCGGTTCGCTAGTTCCTGACTAGTCCGGATGAGGGACCAGATCAGGGAATGGTGAGGATTTGACCCGGTTCGATGTGGTCAGGGTTGGCGATGCCGCTTGCAGCGGCGATCTCCGGGTACTTGTTGCCGTCACCGAGGAATTGCTCTGCGATGGCCCACAGCGTGTCGCCTGAGACCACGGTGTAGGTGCGCGCGCCGCCGGTTTCCTCCTGAATGCCCTCGGGAGCCGCTTCCTCAGGCTCGACCAACGGCGGCGGCGGGGCGTCCGACTCCGTGTGTGTCGACCATGCGGCCCCGTTGGCTGCGTAGAGCACTAGGTTGCCGTCGTCCTGGACTACCAGCCTGACGCCCTTGCGGCCCTTGGTGTTGGTGTGCCACACCGGCTTGTCCGGTGTGTAGAGGACGAAGTTGCCGTCCTTCTGCACCTCGGCGCGCTCGACATTCTGGCCGTTGGTCTGAGTCGACCAGCGGGGCTCGCCGCGCGCGGCCAGCACCAGGTTGCCGTCGTCCTGCAGCGTCAGGGTGTAGGCGCCATTGTTTGAGGTGAGCGACTCCCCCTTCGTGAGCTTCTGTCCTTCGTTAGCAGTGTCTGCCATTGCATTCCCTCTCATCATCAGGTGGTTCGGGCGATTGACGCCCAATATCGTTTTCGCCGTGCTCCCAATGCCCACCACGAACTCGGGCGCGGGAAGCTACTGAATCTTGGTGCGGTCGAAGCATCCCTCCCTCGACGCGATCGAAACCATCGCAGAACTGACGGTGAACACTCGGGGCGGGATGGCGCGCTGGGCTACTTCTTGCCGCCAAGCAGGCCGCCGAGCACGTCGCCAAGGCCGCCACCCTTGCCGCCGCCCAGCACGCTGCCGAGAATGCTGCCGAGGGCGTTGTTGCTGTTGTTGCTACCACCGAGGATGCTGCCCAGAACGTCACCCAGACCACCGCCGGACGCCGCCTCTTTTTGCGGCGCCGCGCCCCCGCCGCCGGTGAGCTGCTTGCCGACGTACGCCAACACAATCGGGAGCAGGATCGGCATCAACTGCTTGAGCAGCCCACTATTGCCGCCGCCGCCACCGGCCAGCGCCGCTGCGACCTGATCCGAGTCCTGGCCGCCGAACAGGGCCGAAATCGCTTGGTGCCCTTCGTCCTCGTTCACGTGACCGACACCGTCGGCGTCCAGCAGGCCACTTGCGGCGTGCTCGTTCGCGGCGGATGCGATCTTGCTGGCGTCCTCAGGATTTTGCGCGTTGTGCTGCAGGCCGCCGAGCAGCACCGGCACCAACGTGCGAATAGCGCTGTCGACCGCGCCCTGGTCGGCGCCGAGCTTGTTGGCAATGTCGGTTGTAGGGATCTGGGCGTAAAGGTCATCGAGACCGGCCATCGGGTGTTCCACCTTCGTCGCTGGAATGTTTTCGTCCTCGCTGCTACGACATTAGCCCCCTGCCATCTCGAGGGCAGCCTTAACCTCAGCGGGAGTCGGGTGCCCGGCTCAGTTCAGCCGTTCGGTCCGCAATGACACGCCGGCGGCCGGGAACCGCGCCAGCAGCACGTCACCCATCGCGGCGGCCGGGGTAAGCACGCCCCGCAGGTCAGAGAGCTTGTCACGGTCGGTTGCGAGGGCAAAACCGCACTCGCCCAGCAACACCGAGGTGGCCTTGTAACCAGGGTCGCCCTGCTGTTGCATCCGTGCCACATAGCGGGCACCGCTGGTTGTGCTGGCGTAAGTCTCGATGCGGTAGTAACCACGCTCGCGCGCGGCCGCGCTGGGGCCACTGCCGGGTTTGGGAGCCACCCGATCCACCAGCCGGCGCGGCAGCAGCCGGAAGTAACGGCCGCCCAATCCATTCGTTGCGTTCCCGACCCCCGACATGACGGCCGACGCCAGTGGCGCCACCGGTGACGAACCCAGGCTCATGTGTTCGGTGTATCGGAACTGACGGCCGTAAGCCCAGTCCAGTAATGCGTTGCTGCGTCGCACGACTCGGGTGTTGATCGGTGCCATCATGAAGCCGCCCGTCCAGATGCCGGCCAGTTCCGGCGCAATCTGACTGCCGCGCCCCCAGGGCATGTCGGGCTGCCGGCCCAGCTCGGGTTCAGCGCCGCGGTCGGTGCTGAGCGTGTACGGGTCCGCAAGCTCGCGCCGCAGGTCGGGATCGTTCGATGCGGCGTCCAGCACGCCTATCAACGAAGCGATGGTGCCGCCGGATGCCCCGCCGGAGAACGAGCGGACGACGAAGTTGGTGTCGGCCAGCTCGCCGGCGGCATCGTCGCGCGCAGCGCGGTACAGCGCATATACGCTCAAATCCGAAGGGATGGAATCGAATCCGCAGGAATGTACGATCCGGGCTCCGTTGTCGGCGGCCTGCTTGTGATAGAGGTCGATGCTCTCGCGGATGAAGTTGGCCTCACCGGTGAGGTCGGCGTAATCGGTCCCGGCCGCGGCGCAGGCGGCCACCAGCGGCAACCCATAACTGGCGTACGGCCCGACGGTGGTGACGACGACGTGTGTCCGCGCGGCCATGTCGTCGAGTGTCGATTGCGACGACGCGTCCACCGCCAGCAGCGGCCAGGACTGCGCGGATTCCCCAAGGGTGTCGCGGACCGCGCGTAATCGCTCGGTTGACCGACCGGCCAGTGCGATCCGCACATCTTGCCCGGCCTGGGCCAGGTACTCGGCGGTCAGCTTCCCGACGAATCCGGTCGCGCCATATAAGACGATGTCGAACTCACGCGGCGATGCGGTCACCGAGCCGACGCTACCTGAACGTGACGGACCGATAGCACTCTGCAGACAAGGAATGCCGGGCACGAGGGCCCGGCATTCCTTGTCACTAGTAAGAGGTCGTCAGCCGCGTCGGCCGCAGACCGGCCACGCGCCGATGCCCTGCGAGTGCAGCACGTTCTCGGCAACCCGGATCTGCTCCTCACGGCTGGCGCCGTTCGGGGAGCCCGAGCCGCCGTTGGCACGCCAGGTGCTGGGTGTGAACTGCAGGCCACCGGAGTAGCCGTTACCGGTGCTGATGCCCCAGTTGCCACCCGACTCGCACGCCGCGATGGCGTCCCAGTTCACGCTGTACGAGTGGTGGACCACCGGCGGCGGTGCGTCGACGGGCGGCGCGTCCGGGGCCGGCGGGGCGTCGAAGCCGACCGGAGCCGGCGCGGGGGCTGCGTCTGGTGCCGGGGCGCCGGGTGCTGGCGGCGCGTCGAAGCCAACAGGCGCGGGGGCCGGCGGGGCATCCGGCGCTGGGGGCGCGGGGGCCGCGGGGGGCGGCGGAACATTCGGGTCAAAGCCCGCCGGTGCCGCGGCAGGAGCGTCCGGGGCCGGAGGCGGGGGCACGTCCGGGACGGCCGGGGCAGCGTTCGGGGCCACGTTCGGATCGAGGCCCATCGTCTCCGCGCTGGCGGTGGCGGTGGGCACAGTTACGAGCGCACCCGTGATCGCGGCGAGCATGAGCGTCTTGCGGACGTTCTTCAACAATGTTCCTTTCGCGGTGCGCGCGCCAAAACCACCCACAGCTGTGGGTGGACGTACCTTGTTCGACCGGTCCGGATCGGATCGGGATCGAAGAGGTGCTCTGGGGTGTGCCGTCTCGTTCTGGCACAACAGCGGGGGGCGTTCGGCCCGACGGGCTTGGTGCCCGCCTGCGCGGCGGCTCTCGCCGTCCGCAGCCCCGCTCACACGCGGGTCCGTGGATTAATTTTTGTTTACTGTGCGTTGCCCGTTTTGGGCCACAGACGGACCGTACGAGACAGGAGCGCATCCGTCATATTCACAAACGACATATCTCGGTTCGATAACGAGCCAATCACGGCGCAGTCCATTAATTGTCTATGCAGGTCAACTCGGCGTGTTCGGTAGACCTCGCCGCATCGCTATCCCAAACAAATGTGAGTCAATCACGTAAATATTGTGGCCTGGGTCACCGATTTGCCGCCGGCTGCGATAGCGCATGACCGGGCCGCCTTGGCCGAACGTCGCGCTGCGCAAAATACAGCAATTTTCGCGGATCGTCACATAAGCCGTCACAGCCCGCACTGGCCGGGTCGGAAAATTCGTTGAATTATGCCTTCCAGCAAGCTGATCGGCTAATCACGAGGCGCCGCCACGACGGGCGGACCCGCATCGTCCGACAGACCCCGAGACGAACCACCCAGCAGGACAACATTTTTCACTGAATATAGCTATGCGGCAAACACTTTTCAGTGCTGCTATGAGAGCGGAGATATAGGCGGTGCGGCGACGCCCGTGGCCACGGCTCGCGATGCGACGAAGACAATTTGCCAGAAGCCGTGTGAGACATCCCGCGCGGCGGCGGCTACCTCACTAAAGTCGGCCGAAGGCGCCCAGTGTTCTCAAATCAACGCTGCGCCAACGTATTACACATGCGTCAAGCGTCGCACACGCAATACCAATCTCGGACTCAGCCGAAACGGTCACTAGAAATGCGAGTTAGCGCAAATTAAAAAGAATGGCGCAAATCACGCAATATTAGAGCTGGAATTCCAGCGCAGAAATTAAATGCAAAGCGGTGGCGAGTGCGCGGCTACACTCAGGCGCCGGGCCGTACCAGTGCGCGCAGGTCGGCGTCCGTGTTGACGTTGGTGACGGGCCGGGAATCCGTCAGCACGATCTGCTGAGAGTCGGAAGCGTCGATCAGGGCGCTCATTTTGTACTCGCCGGCAGCGACCAACTCGTCAACGCGGTCGGCCAGATCGGTGCGGTACACCGCGGCCAGGTAGTGGCTGCGACCGTCCCACGGCAACACCACTTCGGCATTGGTCTCGTTGGCGAGTGCGATCAGTTCGTCGATCAGTTCGACGGTCAGCAGCGGCATGTCGACGGCACAGACGAAGGCGTACTTCGCGCCGGCTTCGGCGGCCGCGCGCAGTCCGCGCCCGGTCGCCGACAGTGGTCCCCGCCCCCGCACCTCGTCGCGGATGACGCGACCCTGCACCGCGGGGACCGGTTGCCCCGGGGCGGCCATCACGAAAATCGGCTCGCAGCGCTGCGCAACGACGCCGGCGACAAACTCCGCCAGCGTGGTCGCACCGGATCCTCCGGCGGACCCTGGAACCGGCAAGCTGGCTTTGTCGCGGCCCATCCGCCGCGATTCACCGCCGACGAGGATGACTCCGGCCAGTGCCCCGGCTTGTCCCAATGCATCCGGCATACGCTCAACCACCTCAGTCGACGGTCCAGGTGTCGCGCCCGCGCAGCAGGGATTGCAGCGCGGCGTTGTCGAACGGTTTCGACGACTGCGCGGCAACGACCTGAGAGCGGGCCGCGTCGTCGTAGGTAGGCCGGCTGATGTTGCGGAAGATCCCCAGCACGGTGTGCTCTAGGTTCTGGTCCGACAACCGAGACAGCGCGAAGGCATACGCCGAATCGTCGGCGTGCGCGTCGTGCACGACGATCTCTTCGACGGCGACGTCGGCGGTCTTGGCCACCTCAAGGCTGAAGCCGGACTTCACCACGCAGTATTGGCCGTTGGCGCCGAAGACAATCGGTTCGCCGTGCCGGACGTTGATCACCCGGTCTTCGGCGTCCTCCTTGCGCAGCGCGTCGAACGAGCCATCGTTGAAGATCGGGCAGTCCTGCAGGATTTCGACTACGGATGCGCCACGATGCGCGGCGGCGGCGCGCAGCACCTCGGACAAGCCGGCGCGGTCGGAGTCCAGCGCGCGACCGACGAAGGTCGCCTCGGCACCAAGCGCCAACGACACCGGGTTGAACGGGTGGTCCAGCGATCCCATCGGCGTCGACTTGGTGACCTTGCCGACCTCCGAGGTCGGCGAATACTGGCCCTTGGTCAGTCCGTAGATCCGGTTGTTGAACAGCAGAATCGTGATGTTCACGTTGCGGCGCAGCGTGTGGATCAGGTGGTTGCCACCGATCGACAAAGCGTCACCGTCGCCGGTGACCACCCATACCGACAGGTCCTCGCGGGCCAGTGCCAGACCGGTCGCGATCGCCGGCGCCCGGCCGTGGATCGAGTGGAACCCGTAGGTCTCCAGGTAGTACGGGAACCGGCTGGAGCAACCGATACCGCTGACGAAGACGATGTTCTCGCGGCGCAAGCCGAGCTCGGGCAAGAAGTTGCGGATCGTGTTCAGGATGACGTAGTCACCACAGCCCGGGCACCAGCGGACCTCTTGGTCGCTGGTGAAGTCCTTGGCCTTCTGCGGCGGGTCTCCAACAGCTAACGTGGGCACGCCGTCGTTCTTGCTCGGCCCGGACGTCAGCCCCAGGTCAGTGCCCACCAAGTCGCCAACTGCGCTTGTTGTCATTCGTGCGCTCCCGATCCAACCGTTGCCGCCGACATTCGAGCGACCGTTGTCTTGTCGTCCTCAATCTCCGCCAATGTCCCGCCTAGCGCGGCGCGGATGACGCGCCCAATCTCGTCAGCCAGGAACGCGGCACCTTGCACCTTTGTCACCGACTGTACGTCGACCAGGAACTTGCCGCGCAGTAGCAGCGCCAGCTGGCCCAAGTTCATTTCGGGTGCCACCACCTGCGGGTAGCGCCGCAGCACATCGCCCAGGTTGGCCGGGAACGGGTTGAGGTAGCGCAGATGGGCGTGCGCGACCTTGATGCCCTTGCGCCGCGCTCGCCGGCAAGCCTCACCGATCGGGCCGTACGAGCTGCCCCAGCCGACAAGCAGCAACTCGGCGTCTCCGGTCGGATCATCGACCTCCAGATCGGGCACCGTAATGCCGTCGATCTTCGCCTGGCGCAACCGGACCATCAGGTCATGGTTGACCGGCTCGTAGGAGATGGCCCCCGACCCGTTCGCGGATTCCAGGCCGCCGATGCGGTGCTCGAGACCTGGCGTGCCCGGGACGGCGAACTGCCGAGCCAGGGTCTCGGGGTCGCGGGCATACGGCTGGAAGGGCTCGCCGGTCTTGACGAAGGTGTGCGTGATGGGCTTGCAGGTCGCCGACGTCCGGGATGTGCCAGGGCTCCGAGCCGTTGGCGATGGCGCCGTCGGACAACACGATCACCGGGGTGTGATACGACAGCGCGATGCGCACCGCCTCGAGCGCGACGTCAAAGCAGTCGGACGGTGACCGGGGCGCCAGCACCGCCACCGGCGACTCACCATTGCGGCCGTACAGTGCCTGCAGCAGGTCAGCTTGCTCGGTCTTGGTGGGCAGGCCGGTCGACGGGCCACCGCGCTGCACGTCGATGACAAGCAACGGCAGTTCGGTCATCACGCCCAGCCCGATCGCCTCGGACTTCAGCGAAATACCCGGCCCCGACGTGCTGGTGACGCCCAGCGCACCACCGTAGGAGGCGCCCAGGGCGGCGCAGATGCCACTGATCTCGTCTTCGGCCTGGAAGGTGATCACATTGAAGTTCTTGTGCTTGGACAGCTCGTGCAGGATGTCCGATGCGGGCGTGATCGGGTAACTGCCCAGCACCACCTGGATGCCGGCCAGCTGACCGGCCGCGATGATGCCGTAGGACAGCGCGGTGTTGCCCGAGATCTGCCGGTATTCCCCGGTCGGCAACGTCGCCCGGGATACCTCGTAGGTGGTGCCGAAAGCTTCGGTGGTTTCGCCGTAGTTCCAGCCCGCCTTGAGGGCGAGCACGTTGGCCTCGGCGATGTCGGGCTTGCGGGCGAACTTCTCCCGGATGAAGGTCTCGCTGGTCTCGATCGGTCGCCCGTACATCCACGACAACAGGCCCAGCGCGAACATGTTCTTGGCGCGCTGGCCGTCTTTCTTCGACGCGCCGATCGACTCGACAGCCCCCAGCGTCAGCGTGGTCATCGCGACCGAGTGCACCACGTAGTCGGCCAGCTCGTCGGACTCCAGTGGGTTGGTTATGTAGCCCACTTTGGTCAGGTTGCGTTTGGTGAATTCGTCGGCGTTCGCGATCACCATGCCGCCCCGCGGCAGGTCCCCGATGTTGGCCTTGAGCGCTGCCGGGTTCATGGCGACAAGCACGTCGGGTCGGTCGCCGGCGGTCAGGATGTCGTAGTCGGCGATTTGAATCTGGAAGGACGAGACCCCGGGCAGCGTGCCTGCAGGAGCCCGGATCTCGGCGGGGTAGTTCGGTTGGGTCGCCAGGTCGTTGCCGAAAAGCGCTGCCTCCGTGGTGAACCGGTCTCCGGTCAGCTGCATACCGTCGCCGGAGTCCCCGGCGAATCGGATGACGACTTGTTCCAGACGCTGCCGGCTCGCCCCGTTACGGCTCGATCCGTTATGAGAATCTGACCCGGCTCCGCTGCCGTTCGGATCCACGTCTCCGCCTTCCATTTTGCCCGGACGGGCCTCTCCGGTGGGGCTCAAGAGTACGCACCACCGGAGCGGCTCCCGCGCTTCCACGCTTGTGTGTCACTCGCAGTACTGATTATGGCACTCGTTGTCGCTATGCATGGACGTCTCCGAATACTGACCTGCGGCGGATTTATGCCAAAAAGCCCAAGTCAGCAAGGTAACGGCAGTGTTAACACCAGATAAACTGTGGTATTGGTCACTCCCTTGCGACCCGCTTCGCCCGGCTCCGCCGCCCTCGCGATCGCCACTGTCTGATGGTGGCGACCCGCTTCGCCCGGCTCCGCCGCCCTCGCGATCGCCACTAGGCGCTCTTGTCGCGGCGCTCGCTTCGCGACGGCTTGCGCGGCACGATCGTCGGCAGGACGTTGTCCTGCACGGTCTCCTTGGTCACCACCACTTTGGCGACGTCGTCGCGGCTCGGGATGTCATACATCACCGGCAGCAGGACTTCTTCCATGATGGCCCGCAGGCCACGGGCCCCGGTGCCGCGGTGGATCGCTTGATCGGCGATTGCTTCCAGCGCGTCGTCGCTGAACTCGAGCTCCACGCCGTCCATCTCGAACAGCCGGGTGTACTGCTTGACCAGGGCGTTCTTCGGCTCGGACAGGATCTTGACCAACGAGTCCATGTCCAGGTTGGTGACCGAGGCAACAACCGGGAGACGGCCGATGAACTCGGGGATCAAGCCGAACTTGATCAGATCCTCGGGCATCACGTCAGCGAACTGATCGGTGGTGTCGATCTCGGTCTTGGACCGGACCTCGGCGCCGAAGCCCAGGCCACGCTTGCCGACGCGCTCGTAGATGATCTTCTCCAGCCCGGCGAACGCACCCGCGACGATGAACAGCACGTTGGTGGTGTCGATCTGGATGAACTCCTGGTGCGGGTGCTTGCGGCCGCCCTGCGGGGGAACCGACGCCTGGGTTCCCTCCAGGATTTTCAGCAGGGCCTGCTGCACGCCCTCACCGGAGACGTCGCGAGTAATCGACGGGTTCTCGCTCTTGCGGGCGATCTTGTCGACCTCGTCGATGTAGATGATGCCGGTCTCGGCGCGCTTGACGTCGTAGTCGGCGGCCTGGATGAGCTTGAGCAAGATGTTCTCGACATCTTCTCCCACATATCCGGCTTCGGTCAGTGCGGTCGCGTCCGCGATGGCGAACGGGACATTGAGCATCTTGGCCAGCGTCTGGGCCAGGTAGGTCTTGCCGCAGCCGGTGGGTCCGAGCATCAAGATGTTGGACTTGGTCAGCTCGACCGGCTCGTACCGGGAGTCACGACCCTTCTCGCCGGCCTGGATGCGCTTGTAGTGGTTGTAGACCGCGACGGCCAGCGTCCGCTTGGCCGTGTCCTGCCCGATGACGTAGCCCTCCAGGAAATCCCGGATCTCGACGGGCTTGGGCAGCTCGTCGAGCTTTACGTCGTCGGCGTCGGCCAGCTCCTCTTCGATGATCTCGTTGCAGAGGTCGATGCATTCATCGCAGATGTAGACGCCGGGGCCCGCAATGAGTTTCTTGACCTGCTTCTGGCTCTTCCCGCAGAACGAGCACTTAAGCAGGTCACCGCCGTCTCCGATGCGCGCCATGGTGCTTCAGTGCCTACTTCCTGTTCGCCGATCTAGCTCTGTCGCGTGTATCCCCCGACGCTACCCGCTTGTTCGGGCTGGCCGCATCCGTTAGCGCGAATCGCGTCCTTGATATTCGTGGGTATTCAAAGGTATTTCGTCGGTATGCCTGCGTTGTTCGTGCCGTGCGTATGAACGAACATATAGCCCGAAGCCCGCCGCCACTGGCCGAGACGCGCTTTCAGGGTCCTGGCGTGTCGCGGTCGTTACCCGAACGAGACGCGGGCACCCCATCTCCGAGCGTGCAACCATAGCGAAATCGCAACCCGAAACTCGCCGTCAGTCCGCGCTCGGCGAACGGCTACCGCTCAGGCGTTCTGCGCGGAGAGCTTCCGGTACTCCAGCACGGTGTCGATGATCCCGTATTCCTTGGCGTCTTCGGCGGTCAGGATCTTGTCCCGGTCGGTGTCCTTGCGGATCACCTCGCCGCGTCCTTGCCGGTGTGGCGGGCCAGCGTGGTCTCCATCAGCGTGCGCATCCGCTCGATCTCGGCGGCCTGGATCTCCAGGTCGGAGAACTGGCCCTGGATCACGCCGGACAGCGACGGCTGGTGGATCAGAATGCGCGCGTTCGGCAGCGCCATCCGCTTGCCCGGCGTTCCGGCGGCCAGCAGCACCGCCGCCGCCGACGCGGCCTGTCCCAGACACACCGTCTGGATGTCGGCCCGCACGTACTGCATGGTGTCGTAGATCGCCATCAGCGAGGTGAACCCGCCACCCGGCGAGTTGATGTACATGGTGATGTCGCGGTCGGGATCCAGCGATTCGAGCACCAGCAGCTGCGCCATGATGTCGTTCGCCGACGCGTCGTCGACCTGAACCCCGAGGAAGATGATGCGTTCCTCGAACAGCTTGTTGTAGGGGTTGGACTCCTTGACACCGAAGCTGGAGTGCTCGATGAACGACGGCAGGATGTAGCGCGCCTGAGGTTGCATTCGGGGGTCCTGAGTACTCATCGGGCTTCTCCATTGGTGATGTGGGCGGCGCGGGTGATGATGTGGTCGACGAACCCGTAATCCAGGGCTTCCGGGGCGGTGAACCAGCGGTCGCGGTCGGAGTCCGCCTCGATGCGCTCGATCGGCTGGCCGGTGAATTCGGCGTTGAGCCGGAACATCTCCTTTTTGATGACCGCGAACTGCTCGGCCTGGATGGCGATGTCGGCTGCGCTGCCGGTCACCCCGCCCAGCGGCTGGTGCATCAGGATCCGCGCGTGCGGCAGCGCGTAACGCTTGCCCTTGGTGCCCGCGGCTAGCAGGAACTCGCCCATCGAGGCGGCCATGCCCATCGCGTAGGTGGCGACGTCGCAGGGCGCCAGCACCATGGTGTCGTAGATCGCCATCCCGGCGCTGATCGATCCGCCGGGTGAGTTGATGTAGAGGTTGATGTCCTTCTCGCCGTCCTCGGCGGCGAGCAGCAGAATCTGCGCGCACAACCGGTTGGCGACGTCGTCGTTCACCTCCGAACCCAGGAAGATGATGCGCTCGGAGAGCAAGCGCTCATAGACCGAGTCCGTGAGGTTGAGACCCTGCGAGCTTCCACGCATGTCAGTCACGACTGAGTTACCTGCTTTCTCGATTTCTGTAATCCCGACACTAACCAACCGAACCCACTGTTTGGCGGCCACGCACCCCTGAACTGGGGCACGTTCGCTCACAGCGTCACGGCTTGTTTATTTCACGAGGCATTTGGCGAGTTCATTTCGCGGCTTCCTGGGAAGCCTCGTCTTCGATGTCTGCGTTGTCTTCCAGGTCGTCTTCGGTCTCTTCCAGGTCGTCGTCGTCCGAGTCGTCGTCGATCCTCGACGTCTCGACTCGGAAGTATCTTCGTCATCGCCGGCGCCCGCCGCGCTTGCCGAAGAACTCGGTGGTGTCGATCGTGTTGCCGTCGGTGTCGGTGACCGTCGCCGCCTCGACCGCCGCCGCGATGGCCAGCCCGCGCCGCACGTCGGCGAACATCGCCGGCAGCTGGTTGTTCTCCTGCAGGTAGCCGAACAACTGCTGCGGCTCGATGCCGTATTGCCGGGATGTCGCGAGCAGTCGTTCGGTCAGGTCATCCTGGCCCACCTGGACCTCCAGCTCATCGGCCAGGGTATCCACCAACAGCTGCGTTTTGACGTCCTTCTCCGCGGCGCTGCGGGTTTCGGCCTCGAACTCCTCACGCGACGAGCCGCGTCCGGCGAGGAGCTCATCGAACTTGGCCTCATCGTGGTCGAGCCCGTGCAGCGCGTCGTGCACGGTGCTGTCGTACTGTGCCTGGACGACGGCCTCCGGCACCGGCACGTCGACCTGGTCGAGCAGAGCGTCGAGCGTGGCCGTGGCGAATCTGGTCCGCCTGCTGGGCGCGCTTGAACGTGCCCACCTGGTCGCGAAGGCTGGCGCGCAGCTCGTCGATGGTGTCGAACTCGCTGGCCAATTGCGCGAACTCGTCGTCGGGCTCGGGCAGTTCACGTTCCTTGACCGACCGGACGGTGGCGGTGACCTGCGCCTCCTGCCCAGCATGTTTGCCGGTCGCGAACTTCGCGGTGAACTCCCGGGCTTCATCGACGGACGCGCCGACCAGCGCGTCATCGAGGCCTTCGATGAGCCGGCCGGAGCCGACCTCGTGGGACATACCTTCGGCGGCGGCGTCAGGCACGTCCTCGCCGTCCACGGCGGCGGACAGGTCGATCGTGACGACGTCGCCGAGCGCCACCGGGCGGTCCACCGCGGTCAGGGTGCCGAACCGGCCACGCAAGGACTCCAGCTCTGTCTCGACGTCGTCGTCGCTGACCTCGATCGGGTCCACCTCGATCTTGAGCGTGCTCAGGTCCGGGAGGGTGATCTTGGGGCGGACGTCGACCTCGGCGGTGAAGGCCAGCTCCTCGCCGTACTCCTTTTTGGTCACCTCGATCTCGGGCTGGCCGATCGGCTGGACTTCCGACTCCGCGACCGCCTGGCCGTACCGGGCGGGCAGCGCCTCGTTGACGACCTGGTCCAGCATCGACTCCCGGCCGAAGCGGGCCTCCAGCAGCTTCAGCGGTGCCTTGCCGGGCCGGAAGCCGGGCAGCCGTACCTGCCTGGCCAGCTCCTTGTAGGCCCGCTGGAATTCGGGCTCGAGCTCGGTGAACGGCACCTCCACGCTGATACGCACCCGCGTAGGGGTCAACTGCTCGACGCTGCTCTTCACGGGGGTGCTCCTTGGTGGTATCTGTTGCGGTCGGTGACCGTTGCTATGGCGTGCTATGGCTCGGGGTGGCGCAAGTACTGGTCGGGGTGACAGGATTTGAACCTGCGGCCTTCCGCTCCCAAAGCGGATGCGCTACCAAGCTGCGCTACACCCCGAACTGACCTCGCGATCCTACGGCCCTTGGCCGCCTGACTAGCCACCGGCTTAGCAGTGACTTCCGCGAGACCTCTGGGACCGAACACACCTCACAAAGCGGTCACGTAACGGGCTCGATTAGATTTGACGTCTCCCGCCACGTATCGTCTCGCTCGACTAATGCATGCGGGCGTAGCTCAATGGTAGAGCCCTAGTCTTCCAAACTAGCTACGCGGGTTCGATTCCCGTCGCCCGCTCGGGCTGGGTATCGCTCTCCAAAGAAAGGCCCCATGAGCGACGCTGGAACGGACGCGGCAATCAAGGGCTCGTGCGCGCCGAACTTCGTCGGGGTACGCGACGCGTTCGAGCGCAATTTCGTGCTGTGCAACGAGGTCGGCGCAGCGGTCGCGGTGTGGGTGGACGGGGACCTCGTCGTCAATCTGTGGGGCGGCTCGGCTGACGCTGCCGGAACCCGGCCGTGGCAAGAAAACACCCTGACCACCGTGTTGTCCGGCACCAAGGGCCTGAGCGCCACGTGCGTCCACCAACTCGTCGACCGCGGTGAGCTGGACCTGCAGGCACCGGTGGCCCGGTACTGGCCCGAATTCGCGCAGGCCGGCAAGCAAGACATCACCTTGGCCATGGTGATGAGCCACAGATCCGGCGTCATCGGGCCGCGCACCCGGATGAGCTGGGAAAAAGTCGCGGACTGGGATTTCGTCTGCGAACAGCTGGCGGCCGCCGAACCGTGGTGGGAGCCGGGCACCGCCCAGGGCTACCACATGACCACGTTCGGCTTCATCCTCGGCGAGGTATTCCGCCGGGTCACCGGTCGCACGATCGGACAGCACCTGCGCACCGAGATCGCCGAGCCACTGGGCGCCGACGTCCACATCGGCTTGTCGCCGGCCGAACAACTCCGCTGCGCCGAACGGGTGAACAAGCCGCACGCCAGAGACCTGCTGGCGGAGGTGAAAGCCCCCGGCTACCCCACCAGCCTGGCCGAGCATCCCAAAGCGGGACTGTCGATCTCGATGGGCTTCGCGCCCGACGACGAACTGGCCTCCAACGATCTGCAGCTGTGGCGCGAGCTCGAGTTTCCCGGCACCAACGGGCAGGTGTCCGCGCTCGGGACTGGCGACGTTCTACAACGCGCTGGCCCAGGAGAAACTGCTCAGCCGGGAACACATGGACCTGATCCGGGTGTGCCAGGGCGGCGACGAGACCGATCTGGTGCTCGGGCCCCGGGTCGCCGACCACGGCTGGGGTCTGGGCTACATGCTCAACCAGCGTGGCGTGAACGGACCCAACCCGCGGATCTTCGGCCACGGTGGGCTGGGCGGCTCATTCGGGTTCGTCGACCTGGAGCACCGGATCGGCTACGCGTACGTGGCGAACCGGTTCGATGCCACCAAGTCCAACGCCGACCCGCGCAGCCTCGCGCTCAGTAACGAGGTCTACGCGGCTCTGGGAGTTGCGCGGCGGCTAATCCCTTCGCTCAGGGATGCCATTCGGGCGGAGGGGGCGGACCCCAAGGTCCGGGCGGAGGTGGCGGGCCCCAGCCGGGACCCCCAGCCGGTCCAGGCGGGTTCCAGCCTCCGGGCCCATAACCAGGAGGCCCACCGCGCCAGTCGTGGCAGCCGTTCCAATCCCAGTTATTGCCCCACCCCGGGTCCCAGAACTCACCCGGGCACCACTGCGGGAACGGGCCTGGTTGCGCTTGAACGTCGGCGGCGACACCAACACCGGCCAGCCCCAAGACAGCGGCTCCCGCGAAAATCGTTGCAGCAAAACGCGGAATAGTTTTCACAGTGCAGGGCTACCCAATTCAGCGATTGTGAAAAACATCGTGGGGCGGGCGAGTTCGTTGCCGTCAGCTTCCGGACATGACCGCACCCTGCCGAAATCTTGTCGGCAGGGTGCGGTTATTCGTGTTAACGCTCGCGGTTAGTGGTGACCGCCGCCATGGTCGCCAGGCCCACCGGGCCCATCTGGACCACCGTGATCGCCCGGACCACCGTGGTCGCCGTGGTCGCCGTAGCCACCGTGGTCGCCATACCCGCCGCGGTCGCCGTATCCGCCGCGATCGCCGTACCACCGTGCCAGTTGTCGTGGCAATTCCCGCCATCCCAGTTATCGCCCCACCCGGGATCCCAGAACTCCCCCGGACACCATTGCGGGAAGGGCCCTGGCTGGGCCTCCGCGTGAGGGGCGACACCCAAACCCGCGAGTCCCACGCCCGCGGCCATCGCGAAAGTCATTGCAAATAAACGTAGATTATTTTTCATTAGGCTAAGTAAGTACCCGGGATGGCCGGTTTCAAACTAGAGACGCTTGCTGGCCAGAACGTCTCATACCTGGCAAACGGGGCACCAAAACACGTTGCGGCCCTCCAGGACCGCCGTGCGCACAGTTGTCCCGCACACCCGGCACGGGTCCCCCGCGCGCCGATAGACGTACGTGCGAGGCCGCCCGGCCCGGTACGACGGGGCGCCGTGGTCGTGCTCGGGCAGGACCACGACGATCTTTCCGCGGCGCAGGCCGACCTTCATCAACGCCACCAGATCGACCCACGCGGCGTCGAACTCCGGCTGGCTGATCTTGCGGCCGGGCCGGAACGGGTCGATGCGGTGCCGGAACAGCAACTCGCTGCGATAGACGTTTCCGACCCCGGCGATGACGGTCTGGTCCATCAACAGCGCGCCAATGGGCCTGCCGGACTTCGTGATCCGGGCCCACGGCACGGACGGGTCGGCGTCGGCGCGCAACGGGTCGGGCCCCAGCCTGGCCACGACAGCGTCGACCTGACCCTCGTCGAGCACCTCACAGACCGTGGGTCCGCGCAGGTCGGTTCCGTACTCGTCGCCGACTATCCGCATTCGTACCTGTCCGACCGGCTCCGGGAACTCGGGACCGCGTTCCCACTCGGTGAACGTGCCGTAGAGCCCAAGGTGCACGTGCACGATCGGGCCGCCGCCGGTAGGAGGCCCTTCAATAGGCCCTTCAATAGGCCCATAGTGATGGAAGAGGTGCTTGCCCCAAACGCTCGCCCGCCGAAATACCCGGCCCTGCAGCAGCTGCCGCCGAATCGGCGAATCGGCCCTGCGGGCTGGACACGGCGACCCGTTGACCGGCAAATCGGCGCTGGTGCAGCCGGGCCAGCCGGTGCAAAGTATGGCCTTCCGGCACGGGAACCTCTCAGCGGGCCGCTCAGGCCGGAGCGCCGGGCACCGGCGGTGCCTGGTGGGTGCGCTCGTACTCGGCGAGAATGTCGATACGCCGTTGGTGGCGCGGCGCTTGCGACCACGGTGTGGACAGGAATGCGTCGACGAAGGACAGCGCCTCCGGGACGGTATGCATGCGCCCGCCGATCCCGATCACCTGCGCATTGTTGTGTTGGCGGGCCAGCGTCGCGGTCTCGACGCTCCAGGCCAGCGCGCACCGCACCCCAGGCACTTTGTTGGCGGCAATCTGCTCACCGTTACCGGATCCACCGATCACGATGCCCAAGCTGTCCGGGTCGGCAAGCGTGCGGCTCGCCGCGGCGATGCAGAAGGCCGGGTAGTCGTCCTCGGCGTCGTAGGTGAACGCGCCGCAGTCGACCGGCTCGTGTCCCGTTTTCTTCAGGTGCTCGATTATCTGTTGCTTGAGCTCGAATCCGGCGTGGTCTGAACCGAGGTAGACGCGCATGCCCGACATCCTTCCCTGCCCGAAGTCAGGGACGCAACGCGTGGCGCATTAACTGCGTTAGCGGCGATCGCGAGCGCGGCGTAGCCGAGCGAAGCGGGTCGCCCTATCAGGCTTAGTCGAACTCGGGCTTCTCGTGGCGGGTCCGCTTGAGTTCGAAGAAGTGCGGGTAGGACGCGAAGGTCACCGCGGCGTCCCAGAGCTTGCCGGCCTCTTCGCCGCGCGGAATCTTGGACAGCACCGGGCCAAAGAACGCCACCCCGTTGACGTGGATGGTCGGAGTGCCGACGTCGGGGCCGACCGCGTCCATCCCGGCGTGGTGGCTCTTGCGCAGCGCGTCGTCGTAGGCGTCGGTCTTCGCGGCCGCGGCCAGCTCCGCCGGCAGACCAACGTCAGCGAGCGCCAATTTGATGACCTCGTCGCCGTCTTTGATGCCCTCGTTGTGGATGCGGGTTCCCATCGCGGTGTACAGCGGCGCCAGGACGCCCTCGCCATGGGCCTGCTCGGCGGCGATCGCCACCCGCACCGGTCCGAAGGCCTTCGCCAGCTTCTCGCGGTACTCGTCGGGCAGGTCTCCCTTGCCTTCGTTGAGTACCGCCAGGCTCATGACATGGAAGTTCACGTCGATATCGCGAACCTTCTCCACCTCGAGAACCCAGCGTGAGGTGATCCACGCCCAGGGGCACAGCGGGTCGAACCAGAAATCGGCGACGGATTTTTCGGCGGCTTTTGCGGGCATGCGGAGTCCTCTTCTCGAGATGACAGACGGGTACAACACCGTTAACCACAACCGTAGTCGCCGCCCGCGTGTTCCCGCTGCGAGGTGCTCAAGTGCCCGCTGCGCGCCCGACGCCTTAAGTTGGAGGCGTGGCACTTCCTAACCTCACCCGGGATCAGGCTGTCGAACGCGCGGCCCTGATCACCGTCGGCAGCTATCAGATCAGCCTCGACATCACCGACGGTTCCGGTGCACCGGGGGAACGAACCTTTCGGTCCACCACCACCGTGGCGTTCGACGCACTCGCCGGCGCCGATACGGTCATCGACATCGCCGCCGACACCATCCGCAGCGCCAGCCTCAACGGTGTCGATATCGATGTCTCCGGCTACGACGAAGCAACCGGCGATCCCGCTGCGCGGCCTGGCCGGGCGCAACGTGGTGATCGTCGACGCCGACTGCCGCTACTCCAACACGGGTGAAGGATTACATCGCTTCGCCGACCCGGTGGACAACGAGGTCTATCTCTATTCGCAATTCGAAACCGCCGACGCCAAACGGATGTTCGCGTGCTTCGACCAACCGGACCTCAAGGCCACGTTCGACGTGCGGGTAACCGCGCCCAAACACTGGAAGGTCGTCTCCAATGGCGCCACCGTGGCCGTGTCGGACAGCGACGGCGGTAGCGTGCATACCTTCGCGACCACCCCCAAGATGAGCACCTATCTGGTGGCGTTGATCGCCGGACCGTATGCCGAGTGGAAAGACGCCTACAGCGACGAGCACGGCGAGATACCGCTGGGCATCTATTGCCGGTCCTCGCTCGCGCAACACATGGACGCCGAACGGTTGTTCACCCAGACCAAGCAGGGATTCGGCTTCTACCACAAGAATTTTGGGCTGCCGTACGCGTTCGGCAAGTACGACCAGCTGTTCGTCCCTGAGTTCAATGCCGGCGCGATGGAAAACGCCGGCGCGGTGACGTTCCTGGAGGACTACGTCTTCCGCAGCAAGGTCACCCGGGCGTCCTACGAGCGGCGCGCGGAGACGGTGCTGCACGAGATGGCGCACATGTGGTTCGGCGATCTGGTCACCATGACGTGGTGGGACGACCTGTGGCTGAACGAGTCGTTCGCGACCTTCGCCTCGGTGCTGTGCCAAAGCGAGGCAACCGAATTCACGGAAGCCTGGACGACGTTCGCGACCGTGGAGAAGTCGTGGGCGTACCGTCAGGACCAATTGCCGTCGACGCACCCGATCGCCGCCGACATCCCCGACCTGGCCGCGGTCGAGGTGAACTTCGACGGCATCACTTACGCCAAAGGCGCTTCCGTACTCAAGCAGCTGGTGGCCTACGTCGGGCTGGAGCATTTCCTGGCCGGCCTGCGGGACTACTTCCGCACCCACGCATATGGCAACGCCACCTTCGACGACCTGCTGTCGGCCCTGGAAAAGGCGTCCGGGCGCGACTTGTCGAACTGGGGCCGGCAGTGGCTGAAAACCACCGGACTGAACACGCTGCGACCGGATTTCGACGTCGACGCTGACGGCAAGTTCACCCGGTTCGCGCTGCTACAGAGCGGCGCAGCGCCGGGTGCGGGCGAGACCCGGGTGCACCGGCTGGCGATTGGAATTTACGACGACGATCGAACCGGGAAGCTGGTCCGGGTGCACCGCGAGGAACTCGACGTCGACGGTTCGAGCACGGAAGTCCCTGCATTGGTTGGCGTTTCGCGCGGGAAGTTGATTCTGGTCAACGACGACGACCTGACGTACTGCTCATTGCGGCTGGACCCCGAGTCATTGCAGACCGCGCTGCAGCGGATCGCCGACATCGCCGAGCCACTGCCGCGCACGCTGGTGTGGTCTGCCGCGTGGGAGATGACCCGCGACGCCGAGCTGCGTGCCCGCGATTTCGTGGCACTGGTGTCCGGCGGCGTGCACGCCGAAACCGAGATCGGTGTGGTGCAGCGGCTGCTGTTGCAGGCCCAGACTGCGGTGGGTTCCTACGCCGAGCCGGGCTGGGCGCGCGATCAGGGCTGGCCGGCATTCGCCGACCGGTTGCTCGAGCTGGCCCGCGGCGCCACCGGCGGCTCTGACCACCAGCTCGCCTACGTCAACGCCCTGTGCACGTCTGTGCTGTCGACCCGGCATGTCGTAGCACTCGCTGACCTGCTCGACCACGATCCCGCCGAGCTTGGCTTGGCGGGGCTCGACGTGGATACGGACCTGCGCTGGCGCATCGTCAACGCTCTGGCCGCCGCAGGCGAGATCGATGCCGGCGGCGCGGAAACGCCGTTTATCGACGCTGAGAAGCAGCGGGACCCGACCGCGGCCGGCAACCGGCACGGCGCGCAGGCCGCGGCGGCGCGGCCGCAGTTGCCCGTCAAGGAGAAGGCGTGGGCTCAGGTCACCGAAGACGACACGCTTCCCAACATCACCGGCCGCGCGATAATCGCCGGGATCAACGCACCGGGGCAAGGCGAGCTGCTCAAGCCGTTCACCAAGCGCTATTTCGAGGCGATACTCGAGTTGTGGGCCCGGCGATCCAGCGAAGTCGCGCAGTCGGTGGTGATCGGCTTGTATCCGCACTGGGACATCAGCGATGACGGCATCGCTGCCGCCGACGAGTTCCTGAGCGCCCCGGACTCGGAGGTGCCCCCGGCGTTGCAGCGGCTCGTGCTGGAGGGCCAAGCGGCGGTCAAGCGGTCGTTGCGAGCCCGCAAATTCGACAGCGCGGGCTAGGGAACTCCACCTCGTCGAATTAGGCGGGGGTAATCCCGGAACTGAGCACGCGGATCGCGCTGACCAGCCCGTCGACCAGGTCACCCTGCTCGAACGACGACGAAGCAGCCGCAATCCCGAGGGGCGCGGCCGACTCGGCGCCACGGCCCCGGACGTTCGAGCCGTAAACCACCTCGATGGCGGACTGGTCGGGCGAGACGGCGAGCAGCACCGCGTTGTTCGGCGTCGGCACCTTGGCCAGGATCTCGCGAGCCCGAGCCGCGGTGTCGCCGCCCAGGTCGCCGAGGTAAATCGCGAACCGAACGTTGGACGTCCGCGACCCGTATTTCAGCGCGTCGTCTATGGCCACCAGATCATTGATCGGAAAGGGGAAGGTCGACGACACCTCTCCGGGCTCGGTTACCCCCGAGATCCGACCGCTGGTGGTAATCACCGAGCCTTTTGGCAGTTCGGCGTGCTGGATGGTCGCTACCTCACCATGTGCCACTGGCGCCACCTCCGACTGTGAACTCCGATGCGTGGTGCTCGCCGTGTGCGCCGCCGACGGCTTCGTCGGTGGCGGCCCACAGGATCGGCGCGTGTGTCCACGGCTCTGACAACCTGTAGGTCTCCGGGTGGGGTCCTTTGCGCGACCAGATCAACGCCGACAGCGCCGCCACCAGCAATAACGGAATTCCTATAAAGAACAGGTGGATCTCCATAGTGCTCACGACGAAAACCGTATCCCACCGGGATCTACTGGCGCACCTGGACACAAGATGCCGGGCTAACCCGGGTCAGGCCGCGCCCTCACCGAGATACCGGGCCCACTCCGGATCCAGCTCCTTCACGCTGGACAGCAGCCGCCAGTGCTGCCCCGTCGGCGGAAGCGGCGCTCGGCGCAATGCCCAGCCGAGTTCGGAGAGCAGCTTGTCGCCCTTGCGGTGGTTGCACGTCGAGCAGCAAGCGACGCAGTTCTCCCAGGTGTGTTCGCCGCCGCGGCTGCGAGGGATCACGTGATCGACGGTGTCGGCCTTCGCCCCGCAATAGGCACAGCAGAAACGGTCGCGGTGCATGAGCGCGGCGCGGGTCATCGGGACGCGGGCACGATACGGAACCCGGACATAGGTCCGAAGCTGGATGACCGACGGCACCACGATCGAGCTGGTCGCCGAGTGAATCACCGGGCCGGCCGGGTCATGGTGCACCACGTCGGCCTTCCCGCAGATCACCATCACGATCGCGCGCCGCATCGGCAGTGCGGTCAGCGGCTCGTAGGTCGAATTCAGCAACAACACCCGGCGGCGATTCCAGATCGACGCGCTCTCGTGGCGGATAGGCGGATGGGTATCGACGCTATGCAGGCACGAACCGGTCGCGGGCCCGATTAACCCTGCCGCGGCCCCGGAACTTCGGTGGCTGCGGCGTTTGTTGCCCTGCGCCATAGATCCTCCGCGGATAGTCCACCATGATTCGCCGCCGATCGCACGCCTATTTCATATGTGCGTCGTGTCGAGAGAGTGAACACGAGGAAGCGATCAGGCCAGCTGCACGCCCCGCCTCGCCCCGTCGGCCCCGCGATACACCACAATGGAAGCGATGGATCAAGTGAGCTTCTACGACGCTGTCGGCGGCGCCAAGACCTTCAACGCGATCGTGTCGCGGTTCTACGAGCAGGTGCCCGAAGACGAGATACTGCGCGAGCTGTATCCGTTAGACGACCTGCCCGGCGCCGAGGACCGGCTGCGGATGTTCCTTGAGCAGTACTGGGGTGGGCCGCGAACCTACTCCGACCAACGCGGGCACCCGCGTCTGCGGATGCGGCACGCCCCATTCCGAATCAGCGAAATCGAGCGCGACGCGTGGCTGCGCTGCATGCGCACCGCCGTCGCGTCCATCGATGCACACACCCTTGACGACGAACACCGTGGCGAGCTGCTCGACTATCTCGAGATGGCTGCAAATTCGCTGGTGAATGCCCCATTCTGACGCCCTAATTCGAATGAACGGAGCAGCATTGAGCCCCGGACCATGGTGGTCGAACGCAGTCTTCTACCAGGTGTATCCACGTTCCTTTGCCGACAGCAATGGCGACGGGATCGGTGACATCGACGGGTTAGTGGCCCATCTGGATCACCTCGTGCGGCTGAGCGTCGACGCGATTTGGCTCAGCCCGGTCACCGTCTCGCCGATGGCCGACCACGGCTACGACGTGGCCGATCCTCGCGACATCGACCCGCTGTTCGGTGGCATGCCCGCGATCGAACGGCTGATCGCGGCGGCGCACGCAGCGGGGCATCAAGATCACCATGGACGTGGTGCCCAACCACACCAGTTCCCAGCACGTGTGGTTTCAGGCCGCGCTGGCCGCCGGCCCGGGCACCGACGCTCGGGAGCGTTACTTATTCCGCGATGGTCGCGGGCCCGGATGGGGCATTGCCGCCGAACAATTGGACGTCGGTTTTCGGCGGGTCCGCCTGGACGCGGGTGGTGGAACCGGACGGCAACCCGGGCCAGTACTACTTGCACCTCTTCGACACCGAGCAGCCGGACCTGAACTGGGAGAACCCAGAAGTCTTCGACGACTTCGAGAAGACGCTGCGGTTCTGGCTGGAACGCGGCGTGGACGGCTTCCGCATCGATGTGGCGCACGGAATGGCCAAGCCCCCCGGCCTGCCGGACACCAAGGAAGCCGTCAAGGTGTTGTCCCACACCGACGACGATCCGCGCTTCAACAACCCGAGCGTGCACGAGATTCACCGCGGGATCCGCAAGATCGTCGACGACTACCCCGACGCGGTGACCATCGGCGAGGTCTGGGTCATGGACAACCGCCTTTGGGCGGAGTATCTGCGGCCCGACGAGCTGCATCTCGGCTTCAATTTCCGGCTGACCAAGGTCGACTTCGACGCGGACGAAATCCACGATGCGATCCAAAACTCGCTGGAGGCCATCGCGATCGAAAATGCCGTTGCGACCTGGACACTGTCCAATCACGACGTGGACCGCGAGGTTACCCGCTACGGCGGCGGCGAGATCGGGCTGCGGCGGGCCCGGGCCATGGCGCTGGTGATGCTCGCCCTGCCCGGCACGGTATTCGTCTACAACGGCGAGGAACTCGGGCTGCCCGACGTGCTGGACCTGCCCGACGAGGTGCTGCAGGACCCGACCTGGGAACGCTCCGGACACACCGAGCGTGGTCGCGACAAGTGCCGGGTTCCGCTCCCCTGGTCGGGTGAAACGCCCCCGTTCGGGTTCTCGACGTCCGCCGACACCTGGTTACCCATGCCTCCCGAGTGGGCGGCGCTGACCGTCGAAAAGCAGAGCGCCGATCCCGAGTCGACGTTGTCGTTTTTCCAGCGGGCAATCAAATTGCGCGGGAGCCACGGCAAACCCGACGGCAGCGCGCTCGAGTGGCTGACCGCGCCCAGCCGGGCGCTGGCATTCCGGGTTCGCGGTGGCCTGGTGTGCGCAGTCAACACCGGCGACCACCCGATAGCGCTGCCCGACGGAGAGCTCATCCTGGCCAGCGCGCCCCTGGTGGCCGGCAAGCTGGCGCCGGACGCGGCCGCCTGGCTCGTCTAGACCCGGCCGCGACACATCACCCACGTACACGAATCGCCGGTGCCGGCGTGTCTGGCTTACATCTCGGGACACCGGCTTCGTTTCCGTAGTCATTTCAGCCCGAATGCCGGCTGGCCGCGACGACGATACACCGAGCCGAACCGGGCGTCGACACGCAACCACGACGGCAGGATCCGGACCCGGATTATTTCGTCCGCGCCGATCGCGTCAGCCGACTGCGGCAGGAAACCCATTGCGGTCAAGGCAAATACACAGCGCATCGGTAGCCCGACGTGGGCGTCGGCGGAGCTGACCCGAATGACTTCCTGATCGAGCAGCGAGGCCGGCGGCCCATGGGCACTACCGTGCTCCTTGGCCAGTCGCGCACCACTCTGCGCCAAGTCGAACAGCACCCTGGCCGGTACGTCATCGAGGTGGGTGAACCCCGACTCCGGTGGCAACGCACCCCGCCACGCCGAGTCCATCGAGAAACCGGGATCGACATAGCCTGCGTCGTCCATTGCGGACAGGCCGCGCGCCAATCCGTCCGCGCCGACCGACAAATCCTTGGGCCGCACCGTGCCGGTCACCACTCGGCTGGCCAGCACGTCGAATCCCGTTGCAACCCATGCCGTGAGCAGCCCGTCGGAACGAGCACGAAGCCGGACGACGGCGGCGTCATCGAGGCGGGTCACGTGATCGACAAAGGTGGCCAGATCCGCGCGCTGGGCGGTCTTGTCTTGTGGACCCAGCCACAAACCGCGGTCGGCTACCGTACCCACCGCTGCAAATACTCCCGGTGGTGCGGCGCGAGTCGCATCAGCTGCTGCTCCACGATGTCGAACGCGACCATCTGTGACTCGGCAATGATGGCCGGTTTGGACTCGGGTTCGGCCGCGACCGAACGCACTTCGTACCCGAGCGTGAAGTCCACCGCCCGCAGCTGCTTGACCCAAATGGTCACCTGCAGCGGCGAATCGGTAAGTCGCAGCTGCCCCTTGTAGGTGACCCGGACGTCGGCGACCAGCAGGCCGGTTGTCGCGATGTCGAGGGCGAAAGCGGGCGTGAGGAACGGGACCCGCGCCTCTTCGAGGAGCGTGACCATCGTGGCGTGGTTGACGTGCTGGTACATGTCGATGTCCGACCAGCGCACCGGGACGGCCGCAACGAACCCTGCGTTCGTCTCGGGGTTCATCCTGGGGACCCTCGCCCGCTGGTACGGGTCATGCGGCGGATCTGTCGTGCCGCGACCGAGAGCGTCGCGAGATCTTTGTCGCCACTGGCGTAGATCTCGGTGAGCGTGCGGCGGGCCCGTTCCACCCGGGAGGCACTAATGTGCTCCCACTCGGCGATCTTCTGCTCGCCGCTTTCGTCCGGCTCGCCGACGGCGAGCACATCCAGACACAGCGACCGCAGCGAGGCGTAGATGTCGTCACGAATCGCCAAGCGCGCCAGCGAATGCCAGCGGTCGTTTCGGGGCAGTTCGGAGACCGCTGTCAGCAGGCCGTCGGTGCCCAGCCGGTCCATCAGGGCGAAATAGGTGTCGGCAACCTCGGCGGTGTCGGTCTCGGTGATGTCGGCGACGTCGATGATGTCGAGCAGGCTGAAGCGGTACAGGCCGGCGGCAATGCTGTAGGCCAGGTCGGCAGGTGCTCCCTGCGAAGCGAATTCCGCGGCTTCCTGTTCGACGATGGCCTTGTCGTCGCCGCGCAGCCATTCCGACATCCGCGGTGTCAGCAGCCTGACCTTCTCGGCGAACCGGTTGATTTCGGCGCCCACCGCCAACGGCTGCGGACGGTAGTTGAGTAGCCAGCGTCCGGCGCGGTCGATCAGCCGCCGGGTGTCCAGCGTCAACCGGTCCGACAGCGCCACCGGCAGGTTCGCCGCCCGGATCCGCCGCCAGATGTCATCCACCCCGAAAATGGCGTCGGTGGCCGCGTAGGTGCGCACGGCGTCGACGGACGCCACCCCGACGTCCTCGGTGATGCGGAACGAGTAGCTGATGCCGGCGGCGTCGACGAGGTCGTTGATGAGCATGGTGGCGACGATCTCCCGGCGCAGTTGGTGCGTGCGGATTTCCGGGGTGAACCGTTCACGCAGCGGCGTCGGGAAGTATCGCGGAAGCCTGGACGCGAACACATCCAGTTCCAGAAGTTCGGTACCCAGGAGATCCTCTTTGAGCGTCAGCTTGACGTGTGCCATCAACGTGCACAGCTCCGGCGAGGTGAGCCCGATACCGGCGTCGATCCGGCGGTGAATCTCCTTCTCCGACGGCAGCGCTTCCAGCTCGCGGTTGAGTCCGCGTTCTTCCACCAGGTATTTGATCTGTTGCGCGTGCACCGGCAGCAGGCTGGCCGCATTCGCGCGGCTGGTGCCGATCAAGTCGTTCTGGTCCTCGTTGTCGGCGAGCACCAACTGCGCGACCTCGTCGGTCATCGACTCCAGCAGCTCCGTGCGCTCGTCAGCCTTTACCTTGCCGGCGGTGACCAACGAGTCGATCAGGATCTTGATGTTGACCTCATGGTCGGAGCAGTCCACACCGGCGGAGTTGTCCACCGCGTCGGTGTTGATACGCCCACCGGACAGGTCGAACTCGACGCGGCCCAGCGCCGTCACCCCGAGGTTGCCGCCTTCACCGATGACCTTGGCGCGCACCTGGTTTCCGTTGATCCGCACCGCATCGTTGGCGCGATCACCGACATCGGCGTCCGACTCCGATTCGGCCTTGATGTAGGTGCCGATGCCGCCGTTGAACAGCAGGTCCACCGGGGCCTGCAGAATCGCCCGGATCAGGGTGGGCGGAGCCATCTCGGTGACCCCATCTTCTGGGCCATCGATACCGAGCGCGGCACGGACCTGCTCGCTGACCGGCACGGCTTTCTGCTCGCGGCTGTAGACCCCACCGCCCGCGCTGATCAAAGACTTGTCGTAGTCGTCCCAGCTGGACCGGGGCAGGTCGAACATCCGCCGCCGTTCTCCGAACGAAACCGCGACGTCCGGGTTCGGGTCGAGGAAGATATGCCGGTGGTCGAAGGCCGCGATCAGCCTGATGTGCTCGCTCAGCAGCATGCCGTTGCCGAACACGTCGCCGCTCATGTCACCGACGCCGACGACGGTGAAGTCCTCGGATTGGGTGTCGAGGCCCATCTCCCGGAAGTGCCGCTTGACGGCCTCCCACGCGCCCTTGGCGGTGATGCCCATGGCCTTGTGGTCGTAACCCACCGACCCGCCGGACGCGAACGCGTCGCCCAGCCAGAAGCCGTACGACTTCGCGACGTCGTTGGCGATGTCGGAGAACGTGGCGGTGCCTTTGTCCGCCGCCACCACCAGGTAGGCGTCGTCGCCGTCACGCCGCACCACTTCGGTAGGCGGGCTGACCTTCCCGGTTGCGTGGTCGACGTTGTCGGTGACGTCGAGCAGGCCCGAGATGAACAGCTGGTAGCACGCGACGCCTTCGGCGCGGGTGGCTTCGCGGTCGACGGCGGGGTCGCCCGTGGGCACCGGCGCTGCCTTGAGGACGAACCCGCCCTTGGCGCCGACCGGCACAATGACAGCGTTCTTCACCGCTTGCGCCTTGACCAGGCCCAGGATCTCAGTGCGGAAATCATCGCGGCGGTCGGACCAGCGCAGGCCGCCACGCGCCACCGGGCCGAATCTGAGGTGCACGCCCTCAACGCGAGGCGAATATACGAATATTTCGTACTTGGGGCGCGGCAGGGGGAGCTCATCTACCAACTGGGCGTCGAGCTTGATCGCCAGCACGTTGCGGGCGCGGGCCGAACCTTCCCGCGTCACGAAGTAATTGGTCCGCAAGGTGGCCTGCACCAGCGACGCGAAGGCACGCAAGATTCGGTCGGTGTCCAGGCTTACCAGCGCATCGATGTCTGCGGCAACGGCGGCCGCGGCCAGTTGCGCGTCGCGACCCGTCGAGGAACCCGATGAAGGATCGAAAAGGGCCTCGAACAATCTCACCAATGACCGTGCCGTAGCGGGGTATTCGTTGAGCACTGACTCGATGTAGGACTGGCTGTACGGGAAGTTCACCTGCCGCAGGTACTTCGCATAGGCACGCAACAGCACGACCTGTTGCCAGGTCAGCCCCGCGCGCATCACCAACTCGTTGAACCGGTCGATCTCGATGCGCCGGTTCCAGATGGCGGTGACCGCGTCGGCGAATCGCTCCGCGCTCGCGTCCTGTTCCGCTGCTGTCGACGCCAGCTGGAAGGTGGGGTGCGGCGCGATCTTGAACTGGTAGATCCATACCGGCAGACCGTCGGGCCGCGTAACGGTGAACGGCCGCTCCTCGAGCACCACGACGCCCATGCTTTGCAGCATCGGGAGCAACTGGCTCAGCGAAGCGGTGCGCCCGCCCAAGAACCAGGTGAGCTGAGCGCCCTCCTCCGCGCCGCGGTCAGAGAACACCAACTTGACTGAATCGTCGGTCAGCGCGTTGATAATGGCGATCTGGCCGACGGCCTCGTCGGGGCTGACGGCCGATTTGTAGGCCTCGGAGAATGCCGTCGCGTAATGCTCGGCGTCGGCCGGCGATGTCGCGGCTCCGACAAGCCGGTCGGCCCAGGTTCGGGTGGCTTCGGTTAACAACGCCTGGATGCGGATCCGGTTGGGTTCCGACACGTCGACCGGGGCGGTGACGGCATGCTCCTGAGTGGGCAGCCGGACCATGAAATGCATTAACGCCCAGGGTGATTCGCTGACACGAGCGGTGAACTCCAGTCGCGTCCCGCCCAACTCGCGGACGAGGATGTCCTCGATCCGCAACCGCACCGGCGTGGTGTAGCGATCGCGCGGGACGTACACCAGGCAGGAGACGAAGTACTGCAGCCGGTCGGCGCGCAGGAACAACAACGCGCGCCGTTCCGAACCCAAGTCCAGCACGGCCTTGGCCATCACGAAAAGCCGTTCGGCGCTCAGCGTGAAAAGCTCAGAGCGCGGGACAGTTTGGATGACGTCGAGCAGGAGCTGGCCCGGATGGATCGGGTCGCTATCGGCCATCGCGAGCGCCTCGCGCACCTTGCGCGAGATCGACGGGATCTCCAGGACGTCCGCGTTCATGGCGGCAACCGTGAAGAGCCCCACGAAGCGGTGTTCGACCACCCCGCTGTCGCCGGCCCCGCCGTCGCCGTCGTATTCCCGAACCGCGATGGCATAGGGGTAGGCGCCGTACCGCAGGTAGCTGCCGACCACGGACTGCGCCAACACAAGCAGTTTGTCGTCGTCGGTGAGCCTGGGACGAGAACCCGTGCGGCTACGCAGCACCCCCAGTCCCTCTGAGCCGTCCCCGCTGACCTGACTCTCATGCACCCGGCAACGCTGGTAACCGAGTAGCAGGAAATTCCCGTCACCCAACCAGCGCAGCAGCGCGGCGACGTCCTCGCGGTCCGGCGCTGAATACCGCCCTGCGGAGTTGGTTTCGATATCTGCGGCCAGGTCGTTCATGGTGGCGATCAGCGTCGCTGCGTCTTTGGCGACCTCCTGAACGTCGGTCAAGACCTTTGGTAGCAGCCGTTCAATCTCGGCGATGTCTTTGCCGTCGACGGAGGGAACCAGCTGGACGTATATCCAAGACTCGCCTTCGGACGCCGACGTGCCAGGCGCTTTCGGCCCCATGCTGAGCAGATCCCCGGTCGGGCTGCGATGGACCTCGAACACCGGGGCCATGATGGCGGTGTAGCCGACGCCGAGCCGATGCAGCAACACCGTGACCGAATCCATCAACATGCCGCCGTGGTCGGTGACGACCTGCAGCGAGGGCCCGACGTCGCCGGCATCGCCGGCCGGGTAGACGCAGACGCAGCTTTCGCCGGGCGGCCGGCACTCGCCAAGGCGATATTGAGCGCTGAGCATGGCCGGCGTCACCAAGGCGGCGGGCACGGCCGCGTCGACGCTGGCGCTGGCTGCGGGGACTTCCGGTTCGCCGCCGTGCGGACCGCGATAGCTCTCGATATAGGCCTTCGAGATCCAGTCCGGAATGTCGGCCGCCTTGGCGAACGAGGTCCACGGCTTCGTTTCCTGCATTGCTCCGGAATCGATCGTCATGCCGACGGCTCCCAACTCACGACGCCATTGTCCTTGTCCCCCGACTCCGCATTCTTCGTTCCTGCCGCATCGTCGCGGGGCAGACCCGAGACTAGTCGCGTGTCAGCTTCCGGTGGGTCACCCGGTGCGGCCTGGCGGCGTCGGCACCAAGGCGTTCAACCTTGTTCTCCTCATAGGCACCGAAGTTCCCCTCGAACCAGAACCACTTGGCCTCGTTGTCGTCGTCGCCTTCCCACGAAAGGATGTGCGTGCACGTCCGGTCGAGGAACCAGCGGTCATGCGAGATCACCACAGCGCAGCCGGGGAAGTTCTCCAGCGCGTTCTCCAGCGAGCCCAAGGTCTCGACATCCAGGTCGTTGGTCGGCTCGTCCAGCAGGATCAGATTGCCGCCCTGCTTGAGGGTGAGCGCCAGGTTCAGCCTGTTGCGCTCGCCGCCGGACAACACGCCGGCCGGTTTCTGCTGGTCCGGCCCCTTGAACCCGAACGCCGACACGTAGGCCCGGGACGGCACCTCGGTCTGACCGACCTGGATGTAGTCCAGTCCGTCCGAGACCACTTCCCACACGTTCTTCTTCGGATCGATGCCTGCGCGGGTCTGGTCGACGTAGCTCAGCTTTACGGTCTCGCCGACCTTGACGGTTCCGCTGTCCGGCTGCTCAAGGCCGACGATGGTTTTGAACAGTGTGGTCTTACCCACCCCGTTGGGACCGATGACACCGACGATGCCGTTGCGGGGCAGGGTGAAGGACAGGTCCTTGATCAGGGTGCGTCCTTCGTAGCCCTTGTCCAAGTGGTCGACCTCGACCACCACGTTTCCCAGCCGTGGACCGACCGGGATCTGAATCTCCTCGAAATCGAGCTTGCGCGTCTTCTCGGCCTCGGCGGCCATCTCCTCGTAGCGGTTTAGTCGCGCTTTGCTCTTGGCCTGCCGCGCCTTGGCCCCGGACCGGACCCACGCCAGCTCTTCGGTCAGCCGCTTCTGCAGCTTGACGTCCTTGCGCCCCTGTACCGCAAGCCGTTCGGCCTTCTTCTCGAGGTAGGTCGAGTAGTTGCCCTCGTACGGGTAGGCGCGGCCGCGGTCGAGTTCCAGGATCCATTCGGCGACGTTGTCCAGGAAGTACCGGTCGTGCGTGACCGCCAATATCGCGCCGGCGTAGCTGGCGAGGTGCGCTTCGAGCCACTGCACGCTCTCGGCGTCCAGATGGTTCGTCGGCTCGTCCAGTAGCAGTAGGTCGGGCTTAGACAGCAGCAGCTTGCACAACGCGACGCGGCGGCGCTCACCGCCCGACAAATTCGTCACGGGCTCGTCGGGCGGTGGGCACCGCAGCGCGTCCATGGCCTGCTCCAACTGAGAGTCGAGGTCCCACGCGTCGGCGTGGTCCAGGTCCTCCTGCAGGCGGCCCATTTCCTCCATCAGCTCATCGGTGTAATCGGTCGCCATCAATTCGGCGACCTCGTTGAAGCGGTCGAGCTTGACCTTGATCTCGCCCAGGCCCTCTTCTACGTTGCCGCGAACGGTCTTCTCCTCGTTCAACGGCGGCTCCTGCAGCAGGATGCCTACGGTCGCGTCGTTGGCCAGGAAGGCGTCGCCGTTGTTCGGCTTGTCCAATCCGGCCATGATCCGCAAGACGCTCGACTTGCCGGCGCCGTTAGGCCCGACGACACCGATCTTGGCGCCCGGATAGAAGCTCAACGTGACGTCGTCCAGGACCACCTTGTCGCCGTGCGCCTTGCGGACCTTCTTCATCGTGTAGATGAACTCAGCCATGCCGGAGTGTTGCCTTTCTGGTATTTCGGAACTCCCCCGCGACCATCCTAGGCATCACCCGGCAGCGCTAAGCCGATACCGGCAGCGTGCTGACGGCTTCGGAGGCATCCTCCGGAGCATCCGCAGCGGGGCCGAGGCTCGCTTCGGAGTCCTGAGTTGCGCTTGGGGCGGGCTGCGGCACGGGTGTCAGGATGCGGACGATCGCGCGCGACAGGTCCGGGCCGACCGAGATCGCCCGCATTTCGGTGGAGGACCGCCGATTGCCGTCCCGGTCTTCGTACTCGCTGGTGTACACATGCCCGTGCGCGATGACCGGCGAACCTTTGCTAAGGGCAGCGCCCACCCCGGTGACCAATTTTCCCCAGCAGTTGACGGTGAGGAACAGCGAGTTTCCGGACTCCCATTCGCCCTCTGGGGTGCGGCGACGCGAATTGCTGGCCAGCCGGAACTTGATGAGCTCCTGATCGCCGACCTTGCGGCGCTGAGGGTCAGTGACGATGTGACCGATGACGGTGAGCGGGGTTTCGAACATTGACTCAAATCCTTTCGTAGTGACGCTTGTTCTGGTGCCCATTCAGCCTCAGTTGACCGACAACTGGAATGGATCGCGAAGGACCTCGCTCGAGGCCTGTGGATGAAGCCGTGACTGTGGATCAGTCCGCCGGTTGAGGCGACCGCTCCGGCGGGTCGCGACGCGACATTTCGGCAAGCATCGCGTTGTAGGCGACCAGCTCGGCGTCATCATCAAGGTCGGCTGCGCGGTCCAATCGGCGCGCGATCCGGTCATCACTGCGCGCCCACTGGACAAGCAGTGCCAGCATCACAATCACCAGCGGCAGTTCCCCTGCCGCCCAGGCGATTCCGCCGCCCAACCGCTGATCTCCCAGCAGGTCGGTGTGCCAACTCAAACCCAGCGATCGGTAGTAACTGGCGCCGAGCACCTCTTTGGTGCCCATCAGTAGCACCCCGAAGAAGGCGTGCAGCGGCAGCGAGGCGAATATCACCCCGACCTTGGCCAGCGGCGGGATCGGTCGCGGCGTCGGGTCCACGCCGATCACGACCCAGTAGAACAGATAGCCGCTCAGCAGAAAGTGCAGGTTCATCGCCAGATGGCCGGCGTGGCTGCCCACCGCGGAATCGAAAATGCCGCCGAAGTAGAGCCCGTAGAAACCCGAGACGAACAGCACGGTCGCGACTACCGGGTTGGTGAGAAACCGCGACAGCGGGCTGTGCAGCGCGGCCAACAGCCATTCCCGCATACCCGGTGGGTCGTCTCGGCCGGCGGCTGGCAGCGCCCGCAACGCCAGGCTGACCGGAGCTCCGAGCACCAGCAGGATCGGGACCAGCATCGAGAGCCCCATGTGGGCCGCCATGTGCATGCTGAACATCGCGGGCATGTACCGGCCCACCCCGGACGACGTCACGAACAGCAGCCCCGCGCAGCCCAACAGCCACGCGACGATCCGGCCCGGCGGCCAATCGTCGCCGCGGCGGCGCAGCCGCAACACACCCGCCACGTACAGCCCCGCGACGATGATCGCGGCCGTGCCGAAGATCAGGTCGAAACGCCAGTCGAACAGGATGCGGACCACAGTGGGCGGCCCGTCGAACCCGTAGCCGATTTCGGCCTCGGGGATCGAGGGCCGCAGGTTGGGCGGCGGGGGCGGCGGCGTGCGGCCCAGCCCGACGGCAACACCGAAAGTGAGTCCGAAAACCGCGGCCTCGATCAGCGCCAGCCGAATGAGCGCGCGGTGCGTGCCCGGCGTTGCCGAATCTGCTTGCAGCGCGGCGACTCCACGGCGACGCTGACGCCAGCCAACGACGCCCAGCACGCACAGCGCGACGAATTTGGCCACCACCAGCCGTCCGTACGCCGTGGTGAGCAGGTCGGCAGGCAGCACCCGCACCAGGGCATTCACCACACCGCTGATCGCCATCGCCACCCAGCAGCACAATGCGATCGCGGAGAAGCGCCGTGCCGCCAAGGCCGTGTGATCAGCGCGGAGCAGTGCGTGCGCCAGCAGCGCCAGCAGACCACCGGCCCACAGGCTGGCGGCCACCAGGTGGATCAGCAGGCTGTTGGTGGCCAGGTCGTGCGAGCCGCCGGCCGACGAATGGCCGGTCAACCCCAGCGGAACGAGCGTCACCAGCGATCCAACCAACAGCAACGGGGTCCACGACCAGCGCAGCACCGCCAGACTTGCCAACGTCACCAGGGCAGCCAAGAACGCGGTCCAGCGCCATGCGGAAGCGGTGTTGATCAGGCCGGCCACCGACCAGAGCTGCACCGGATTCAGGTGGGCGGCCAATGGATGACCGGACACGTCGGAAATGGTCAGCGGGACCAGTAAGGCGGAACACACCGCCCACGCCCCCGATGCCACCGTCCCCACCCGGAGCGCGCGGTAGCCGCCGGCATCCAGCACTCCGCTGCTTTGCGGCGGCACCAGAAAGGCCGCGAAAAGAAAGGACCCGACGGCCAGCACCGCAGCGATCTCGCCCGCCGCCCGGACGAACGGCAGGCCGAGCGTGGTTGCCGGGCCGGGATCGGGCAATCCAGTGGCGGTCAACGCGTCTGCCAGCGACAACACCCCGATTCCGGCCGCCGTGCAACCGGCCAACACCGCAACCCCGATGAGCAGCGGCCACACCAGGGCGCGGCGCTGGGGCCGGGTAACCGTCATCCCAACAGGGTATGGCCGAGTAGCCGACGGGCCCGCATTACCCGGCTTCGCCCACCGGGCGCGCCTGACGAGCCGCGCTCTCGCGGGCCACGAACTGATCGCGCGCAATCTGTTCGACGTAATCGCAATCCCGCAGAATGTTGCGCAGTTCCCGGCGGAACGCGATTCGCCGTTCGGCGAGATCTGCCGCCGGCTCTATCAGCTTCTGGTCGACGATGACCTGATACGCCGTGGCGAACAACAACGTCGAGACCGGTTCGCTGGTGCGGACCCGGGCCTGCGCCACGTACTGGCGGCCGACGCCAAGCGCCAAGTCGGTCAGCTCCTGCTGTCCGACATCGGCCGGCGCATCGCGCAACACGTCGGCGACGATCTCATACGCTTCGAAGAACACCCGCAACATCGAATCCGCCATCAGCGGCCGCTTCCCGAATAGCATCGCGTCGATCTCGTCGCCCCCGGCGACGACGTGGGCTTCCCAATCTTCGTGCCACGTCAACTCTTCGGCGATGTTGTCCCGAAACGCCGCGGAATCAGCGAAGTAGAAATCGAATTTCAGCAGATCGCGCAACCGCATCGCCTGCCTCCAGAAAGCCGCCACCCGGTCGCCGTCGCTGTGTCTGGCATGCGCCAGCGCGAGCTCGACGATCGAGGTTTCCAAGAAGGCATGGATGACCGAGTTCCGGTAAAAGGCCGCGGCGTGTTCGTTCTTGGATTCGATGCGCCACACCGGCTCTCGCCCGCCGTCGACGCGAGTGATCGGGTGCCCGTTCGATAGGGCGTCCACCGCCGCACGCACACCATCGCGCGTACGCAGCCGCAACGCACTGGTTGAAACCGGGGTTTGCTTGCGCTCGAGGTAATCGAGTGAACCCTGCATTGTGTGGTGCAGCTGCCCCAGGGTGAGCGCCGCACCGCGGGTAGTCAGCAGCAACGCGGACACCAAACCTGTCGCGGTCACCGGCGTCGCCCGCAGAATCCGCCAGGCGACCTGGAATGACATCTTTTGCAGCGCAAGCCGTTTAGCGTCCGGGTCGTGGTCCATGGGCCCGTGCGCTTTGCCGAGGTATTCGCGCATCGAGACCGCTTCGGGAAAACGGACGTAGATCTTGCCATAGCTGCGCTCGCCCTGCGCCTTGATGAAGTTGTACAGCCAGCCGATGCCCTCGGGTGTCTTCTCGCCACCCTGGGCGTAGGCGGCGTATTCAGCGGTCTCGTGCAGCTGATCGAAGCTGATCGAAACCGGCTGCAGCAAGATGTCTTCGCTGCGGCCGTCCAGGTAAGCGTCGGCCACATAGGCCAGCAGGCCGAGCTTGGGCGGCAGCATCTTGCCGGTACGCGAGCGAGTGCCCTCGATGGACCAGCTGAGGTTGAACCGCTTCTCGACGATGTAGCCGACGAATTCGCGCAGCACGTATTTGTAGATGGGGTCGCCGCCGATGTTGCGGCGGATGAAGATAACGCCGGAGCGGCGCAGCAGTGGCCCCATCAGCCCGAACGACAGGTTGATGCCGGCGAACACATGCACGGGCGGCAGCCGGTTCTCCTGCATCGCTACCGGCACCACCGCGCCGTCGATATAGGACCGGTGCGAGAACAAGAGGACCGCCGGATGAGTTTCCAGCCGCGAGCGCATCGCCGCGACTTGATACTCCTCGTAATCGATCTCCGGATCGAATCCGCGGCTCAACATCCTGCCCAGAACGGAAACGAGGTCGACGGACGCGCGACTCCACCCGGTGGCGAGCTCATCGAGCATCTTCCCGGCCTCTTCGACGGTCGCGCCCGGGATCTTCTTCAGGCCGGCGCGAAACCGGGCGGACGCCAGGATCTCCGGCTTCATCAGCCGCGGGGACTTGTACTGCGGCCCAAGGATTCGATACTCGGCACGCTCCATCGCCAAAATGGCTCGGCGAGTGACGAACTGGGCGAAATCACGCTCGTCCTCTCCGACCGTGTTGTCTCGCCACTGCTGGCGCAGCTCGGAAACCTTGGCCGCCTCGCCTGCCACGATCCGCGCGCGGGTGGGATCGTGGCGCAGGATGTGGCGCTGCTGACGTTGGTTGGGGTGGTAGGGATCCCGTCCCGGGAGCAGCCCGGCCAGCTTGGCGACTCTGCCGCGATCGGGGGCCGGCAACCAGAACACCCGCACCGGCACCACCGAACGGTCGTCACCGGTTTCGGCGCCGGCGCGGAGCTGCTCAACCAGCGCGGTCAGTTCTGCCGGGGCCACCCCAGAATCCAAGCCGGGCGGCAGTTCGGGAAGTTTTGAAAGGTCGAACTTCGCCTCCGGATTGCGGGCCCGCTGGCGGTCCAGCCAATCCATCACCAGCTGCGTTTCGAGCGGGGTCTCCATGGACGCCAGAATCAGCGAGTCGTGCGCGGTGAGGATTGCGGCGGCGTCCGGAGCGAGTTCGGTCACGACAGTCCCCCGCTGGCCGGCTTCTTCGGGGCAGCCTTTTTAGCGGCCTTCTTCGGAGCAGCCTTCGCCACAGTCTTTTTCGCAGCCTTTTTCGCCGCCTTTTTCGGGGCAGCTTTCGCCACAGCCTTCTTCGTGGTTCTCTTCGCCTTCGCCTTGGGCAGCTGGGCCGGTATCTCATCGGGCCAATCGGCCAGGGCGTCCAGATAGAGCTGACGCACCGCGGCGATGTGCTCGGGCAGGTTGTCCAGGGTCCAGTCGTCTACCTGAATCGGCGGAAACACCGCGACGTCGACGGTGCCCGGGTTAATCGTGGTCGAGTTCCGGGCGGCGACGATCTCGGCGTTGCGGATCACGATCGGGATGATCGGGATCCCCACCGCCATCGCGATACGGAATGGCCCCTTCTTGAACGGCCCGACTGTGGTGGTGTCTAGCCGGGTGCCTTCTGGTGCCATCAGAATCGAGAGTCCGTTCCTGGCACGGTCTTCCACCGTGTGCAGCATTTCCACGGCGGCCACCGCGTCGTCCCGATCGATGAACACGCCGTCCAGCAACTTGCCGAGCGTGCCCATGATCGGATCTTTTTGAAGTTCCTTCTTGGCCACGGCGACCCAGTTGTCGCGCACCAGGGCACCGCTGATTATCGGGTCAACCTGGTTGCGGTGGTTGTAGATAAAGACGGCGGGACGCTGCGCGGTCAGATTCTCTTTCCCGATGACATTCAGCTGGACCCCGGTGGTCGCCAGCACCAAGCTGGAGAAGTTGGAGGTGAAGAAGTTCGCGCCGCGCCGCCGGCTACCGGTGAGCAGACCTAGCCCGAAGGCGCCTGCCCCGACCGGCAACATCGAACCGAAGCCGGCAAGTGTGCGTAGCTGCCGCCGCAGGCCCACGCCGCCGCGGCTGTTGAATTCCAAAACCGGCCAGCCGCGCCGCTTGGCGACCGTGGCCATCTTGCCTTCGGGATTGGTCGGGCGTGGGTTGCCGACCAGGTACATCAAGGCGACGTCCTCGTCGCCGTCAGCGTAGAAGTAACTGTCCTTGAGATCGATGTTATTCGCGGCCGCAAACCGCTGCACCGCAGCGGCTTTGCCCGGCCCCCACAGGATCGGCCTCTCCACGTCGCCGGTGAGTAGCCCGTCTTCGTTGGTCTCGAACTTATTGGTGAGCAGGTTGGTGATCCCCAGAAAACGTGCGACGGGGTCAACTTGGATGGTCAGCGCCGACGAACTGAGCACCACCGTGTGGCCTCGAGCGACATGCGCCCGCACCAGTTCACGCATCTCCGGATAGATCCGGGACTCGATCCGCTGGACGAACAACCGCTCGCCGATCTCGTCCAGGTCGCTCAGCAGGCGCCCGCGCAGTGCCGATGCCGCCTTACCGATGAGCTCTTCGAACTCGATGCGTCCGAACGAGTGGTTCAGACCGGCCTGCACCATCGTGAGCAGCTCCCCCACACCAATGTCCCGGCGGCGTAAGCGCTCCTGGGTGAGGATGACGGCAGTGAAGCCTGCAACCAACGTCCCATCCAGGTCGAAAAACGCGCCGATCTCGGCTCCGGCGGGACTGGCGCGAATCTCGGCGACCGAACCGGGCAACCGCATACCCGGCGGCGGCTGCGGCTCGCGAGAGGCGGTCACGAACCCGACACCGATCGCGTCGCCGAACCGTCGGGCCCGGCGGCAAACGACGCCGGAGCCGCGTGCGGCGGCGGGTCACCGGCCAGCGCCAGGATCTCGTCAAAACCCTCTACCAGGCATTTCGCGAACAACGCCTCGCTTCGCACCGATGCCCTGTCGTACCGCACGGTGATGGTGCACCAGCCACCTCGGGAAATCAGCACCACCATCATCGCGACGCCTGGTAGTGGTCCGATACCGTACTGGCGCAATACCTTTGCGCCGGCGATGTAGGTGTCACCGGGGTAGACCGGGACATTGCTGGCCTGCACGTCGGAGCCGATCACCGACCCGGTGATTCCCTCCAGCACGGCCGTCGGCAACACACTGAGCACCGGCGCAAAGGATCCGATGATGTTCATCGCCGGTTCGTCGCGGCGCAGCGTCATCTGTGCGCGGATCTTCTTGATCCGGGCTACCGGGTCGACGGTGCCCACCGGGGCCGCCAAGTTGACGCCGGTGAATTGATTGCCGCCGGTGGCGTCATCCGAGACCCGCAGGCTTACCGGGACCGCCAGCGGCAGCGTGCTGATCGGCACACCGAGCGCCTGGTGGTAACGCCGCAACGCGCCGCACAGGCCGGCGAGATAAGCGTCGTTGATCGATCCTCCGCCGGCCTTCGCGGCCTTGTGCAGATCCGAAAGCGGGATGTCGATTGCTTCGGAGCGGGTGGCCAGGCTGCGGCGACGCAGCAGCGGCGACGGCTCGGCGGCCCGGTTCAGCACCCGGATGCCCGACATGGCGTAACTCAGGATGCCCGAAGCGGTGGACGTGGGCTCCAGTACGGCTCGCCCGGCCGCCGATACCGCGCCGGAGACCACGCCCAGCACGCCGTTAAGGATTGCCATCGGCAGGTGGTTAATGCCCGCGCGCATCAAATCGTTGGGCGACAAGTCCTGCGGAATCGGTAGCGGCGGGGTCGCCCGTGCCGGCGGATCGCGTTCGAGGTCATAGATTTCGGCGAACATCTCCACACTGCCGACACCGTCGGTGACCGCGTGGCTGACATGCAGCAGGGTCGCGGCCTTGCCGCCCGCCAGGCCCTCGACCAGGGTGGCGGTCCACAGCGGCCGGGAGATATCCAGCGGTGACTGCAGGATCAGCTCGGCGAGATCGAATACTTCACGCAGCGTTCCCGGTTCGGGCACACGCATCCGGCGCACGTGAAAGTCCAGGTTGAAATCCGGGTCGACCACCCAGCGCGGCGAGGCCGTCGGCAAGGTCGGCACGACAACCTTCTGGCGCAGCCGCAGCACCCGCCGGGAGGCGTTCTCGAACCGGGTCCTGAACCGGTCCCACTCCGGCGTGGAATCAAGGAGTTCCACTGCCATGATCCCCGACCTGGTGCGGGGATTTGCTTCGCCCCGATGCAGTAGATAGTCGACAGGGCCGAGTTCGTCGGACCGTCCAACGGCCTCGACGGGCTCAGGCATGTTCACGACCCCACGCGGAACCCTTTTTCGAACGGATGTCGCCACGGATAACTCGACGAGTCAACACTGTCACCGTCGATCAAGCCTCCTGTGTTCAGACTGCCAGCCCAACGCTAGTCGGGTTGACGCGCTGGTGAAAGGCACGATTCGGGCACAGGGGTTCGGTGTTGCCGCCGAATGGCAGCCGTCGCGGTTTAGCTTGCCGACGTCGCCGACCGGGGCAGCGAACCCATTCGCGAGCTGGCGCGCCGCCCGTAGACGACGCCCAGGAAGTCGGCGACGGCGTCGGCGGCCAGTCCCGCGCGGACCGTCGGGGTGATGTCGAAGGCGTGGTGTGCATTTTCGAGTTCGGCGTGCGACACCGTCTCGGCTCCGGCGTCCCGTAGCGCCGCGCAGAACGACCGGGCCTGACGGCAGGGAACCAGTTCGTCCTTCTCACCGTGCAATACGAAGAACGGCGGAGCGTCGCTGTGTACGTAGGAAATCGGCGAAGCCGCCTTGAACTGCTCGGGGGCGTCCGCGTAGCGGGCTTTCATCACGAAGTGTTCGAGGAACGGCAGCATCATTTCGTGCATGTTGTCGGCGTTGGTGAAGTCGTAGACGCCGTAATACGGCACCGCCGCGTCAACCGTCGTGTCGGCGTTCTCAAATCCCGGCTGAAACGTCGGGTCGTTGGGGGTGAGCGCGGCTAACGAAGCCAGGTGCCCGCCGGCCGAGCCGCCGGTGATCGCGATGAAATCGGGGTCGCCGCCGTAGTCGGCGATGTTTTCGCGCACCCACGCGATCGCCCTTTTCACGTCGATGATGTGCGCCGGGAACTTGCTGCGCGGGCTCTTGCTGTAGTTGATCGAGACGCAGATCCAGCCGAGTTCCACCATCCGGCTCATCAGCGTGTACGCCTGTGGGCGTTTGCCGTTCAGCGCCCACGCTCCCCCGGGGACCTGGATCAGCACAGGCGCGCGCCGACCAGGCGCCAGGTCGTGGCGCCGCCAGATGTCGAGCAGGTGTTCAGTACCGCCGGGACCGTAGGAGATGTCGGAAGTCTGCGCGGCGTACCGGCGGTGCGGGCCGGGCATACGCAACAGCCCGTTGCGGGGCGCGCATTCGGACTGTTCGCAGGTCGGGTGGCATACCTCGGCGCGGAAGTCCGGCCCGAAGGATTCCTCGAGCGCGGCGGTCAGGGTGCGGTCGGCTCGCTGTGCGGCCCAGGCGGTGCCCATCCGGGGCGATACCCGGGACAACGCGTGTCCGGTCACGACCTGCGGGGGAAATTCTGTAGTCAGCCATCCCGCGAACCAGCCCACAGCAAACGGCGAACCACGCAGCAACAGGGAACCCGCCCGATACCGGTCTCTGGCGTCCGTTGCCAGGCGGAGCGCTTGCTCACTCGCTTTTGAGCGCAGCGAAGTGACGTTCATGGTCATGCTCATAGCAAACGCCCCCACTCCCCGACGCCAGCACCCGCCTCGTTGCGGTTAACGGCCGATTACCGACCGGTGTTGTACGTGTATCGAGGGACACCACAATAACCGATATTGACGCTGGGGGAAGATGTTTCACGCGAGTCGCCTCTTCGGGACCTAGCGAACGGTTGACGTTGGATAGACTGACCTGCGCATTGCCTCCGTAGCTCAGGTGGATAGAGCAAGGGCCTTCTAATCCCTAGGTCGCACGTTCGAGTCGTGCCGGGGGCGCTGAGGGGCGCTGAGGGGCGCTGAGGGGCTTATTACCTCGGTTGATGCTTGACATTTTGTCTTCGGTTGATGGCTGACAGTGTTTCGGCTGATGCTTGACAGCTTGGGCTCAAGTGATCGCTGCAACACCTCGTTGGTTCGAAGGGTGTTGCTTGATGGGGTTAGAGACGGGTTTTCGTAGGTCTGGTCGTGTCCGGTTGCCGGAGTCGGTGCGCGAGGCGTTTTGGGTTGCGTTGCGGTCGGGGTTGTCGCCGACGGCTGCGGCAACGGTGGCTGGAGTTTCGGGACCTACAGGCAATGGGTGGGCCCGGGATGGCGGGTGGCAGACGAATGTCAAGCATTACGGAATGCGCTATCCGCAGGCAGTCCGCAGGCACCAAACGCTGCCGCGAGCTAGCGAAAGATCCAGCCGGGCACACTTGAGACCGCTGGCTGACTTGCTGCGACATTTGTCGCATCTACTAGGCCGCTTGGTTAGGTCCCCAGTAGCCGCACGTCTGACAGTCCAAGATCCAGTGCACTATCCGCCCGCCATCTGGATATTCCACCTCGGCGACGGCAAGTCCGCCGCAATCCTCCCGTGGGCACGGAAGGATTTCTTTCACGCGTTCCGACACGGTTCCCCTCCTACCGCACATGTTGGCAATCATAAGACCATGATGCATCAGTTCTACTTAGAATCAAGCTATAAGTATGAATACTCATAGACAGTGGGATATTCGGTATGGTTGCGGATTGTGCGGAGGGTGAGCCCGCCTGCCCCCATGGCTAGCCCTACCCCGAGCAACGGAGGGTCCGGCGGAACTATTTGACGTGTGCGTAAAGACACTATTGACTCAGCGGCTTAAACGGTTGTTGACTTACGTTGAGCGCCGTCAGGGGAGACAGACGCAGGCCAACGGGAAACGCGGGTGACAACGTAAATGGGTGTCGGTGAGGACGAAGAACTTGTCGATCTGACTGCGCGAGCAGAATCACTGGGTCTCGAAATCTTCCGAGACAACACGTTTGGGTATGTTCTGCGGCGCATCGGTCGCGAGAACGATCTGGAAGACCTACGCGAGAAACTTGACGGCATCGAGTGGTGGAGAAGCGAATTCGGTTCGGTGGTCTCTCGCTCCAACGGACATGCGGCCGCCGCAATGCCCACATGCCTGGGAAATGCCTCGGCCCAAAGGCGGACCCCTTTCATACCCGCGAAAGAGACACCATTGGCGGATCGCGCGCAAGGATTCGTCCCGTGCCCGCAGCCGAGTTGCGGCGGCCTTGCCCGCGCCGTGGTTGAGTATCCGGATGCCGGCAGGACCGGGCGCATAGTGCACCAGATCATCGGCTGTCAGACTTGCGGCTACTCGGGGTCGAGTCAAGCACCCCCGGAATGACCAGCGTCTGACTGAAAGTAGTTGCTGCACTTAGCGTCTGGGCCAATTGGCGTCAAGCCCTGGCGAATCCGGCGTACCTACGACCCCTGGCTCCGCGGATCTACGACCCCTGGCTCGCAGATTACGCGTCGGAGCCGATGGTCTGGGTGATCCAACGCCGGTCTTGGTCACCGCGTCTGCGACTCGGGAGCCGCCGGCGGCGGGTCTGCCTTTAAAGCCCAGCGGATTCCCTCGACCAGCGCACGCCCGGGCATGCGGATCGCCGCTTCTTCCAGCAACGGAAAGTACGGCAGCCGCAAGGGAAAGTGCGCCCAGCCCGGCAGCAGCGCCACAGCGGACGCCGCCAACGCCGCATACGGTGGCCGGGCGATCAGGGGCAGCGGCGGGGTAAGCAGCAGGAAGCGGGCGGCCTCGCGGGCGGCGGGTGTGCTTTTCAGTTCGGGCCGATACGCCGCGATGCGTTCAGCGAGTTCGCCTTCGGTGCGCGGCGGGTCAGCCACGCCTAGGGCGCTGGCGACGCGAGCGGTGTCGGCGACATAGCCATCTCGGCCTTCGCGGTCCAACCGTGCGGCCCCGTAGCGCTGGTATGCACGCAGGAAGCTGTCCACTTCGGCGATGTGCACCCATTCCAGCAAGTGTGGATCGGAAGCGCTGTACGGCCGGCCGTCGGGCGCCACGCCGTGTACGAAGCGGTGGATTCCACGAACCCTACCGATGGCGCGCTCCGCGTCCGCCGCGGGACCGAACGTCGTCTCCGCCAGGAATGTGCTGGTCCGCGCCAGCCGTCCCCATGGGTCGCCCCGGTAGTCGGAGTGCTCCGCGACGCCGGCCATCGCCAGCGGATGCAGCGATTGCAGCAGCAGCGCCCGCAGGCCGCCGACGAACATCGACGCGTCGGCGTGGACCCGGCGGATCGGACGATCTTCGCCGAACCAGCGCGGGCCCGGCGTTCCGTGGATGCGCGCACGGTTGTCGGGCCCCTCAGGTCCGGCCACCATGCCGAACAGCTGTCGGCCCAGACTGGATTGGACAGCCTGTAACGCACTCAACGTCGCCATACCCCCACGATATGCGCTGCGAGACGGGGCCCTTTCGTTGCTGTCGGCGGCCACGACGTTATCGCCGGCCTTTTGGGAGATTCTTTGCCTGTCACTCCGGCTACCGGCCGAACGTTCGAGTCGTGGCTGCGCCATGTTCGTGGCTGCGCCACTGGGAAGGACCAACGCAGAAGTGGCGCTTACTTCTACAGCTATCCGGGGTGGTCCGCAATGTGGCAATTTGTGAGTGTCGCGGGATCGCAGTAGAGACCAATGAACGGTGGGGGGCCCGGCTTCGGTGGCGGGTTAGGTCCGTCCCAAACGTTTTGCGCGACATTACCCATGCCGAAGTCGACCATGTAGTAGGTGTGGCAGACGTTGTTGTCCCAAATCACCGGGTTTGTGACGTGATTGCCGGTTATCCATAAGGACTGCCCCGGGCACCACTGACGCGGTGGGCCCCAGCCGCCGTCGTCTGTGGGGAACGGGAGACCAGGCTGGGCGTGTGCGGTGCCTGCCGCCATACCTAAACCGGCGACGGCGATGCCGGCCGACACCAGCGCTCCGGTAATGAACCGGTACAGGTTGCGATCGGTCTTCATGGTGGTGTCTCCCATGTGTTCGTCTGCCGCCTTTGTGCGGGTCGTGCTGGAAGTACACAGGCGCCGGTGCGCTACCGATCCCAACAATCACTGTCCTCGGTTGCGGGTGAACAGAAAAGACCTCTTCAACCGCGACGATTTAACAAGGCAATTCGGCTGTTCCCCAGAAAAGACCTCTAAGACAACCCACGAGAAGCCATCCAAGAAAAGAATGGCAAATAAACCGCTCTGCCCGGCGCAGGCGGCATTGAGGAGCAACGGGTCAGGAACCGCCCAAACGCAGGCGTAGTCGCTCCGCCGCTACCACGGCCTCGGCTTCTGCCACTATTGCTTTCGCTTCGAACTCTCGGGTGTCGGCGCGACGCATTGTTGCGCGTCCCCTCGCGCGAGCGTAGATCCGCAACCCGCCGCAGAAGACTCCAGCCACCACCGGTCTCGCCAAAGCTGCGATCAGGTACACGACGAACAGGCTGAGGATGAGCTGCCACATGACGTCGACGTCCAGTGCGATTTCCATGAGCTAGCCAGTCTCTAGGTAACGACGTCCACCGTACTCTTGGATGGCCATGTTTTCGCAAGTCAGACACAGTTTTCTGGCCCGCCGGAATTGGGGTGCCGCCGGCCGCGGGGCATTGTGAATCACGATGTCCGCCAATTCATATCCGCAGCACAGCTGCAGCTGAACCGGAAGACAGGCCTGTCGCGAAATATCCACCGCAACAGGGGGCCATGCCGCGCTGAGCGGCAGAGAGCGAGACGGCGATGTCGTATGTGGCGTCAACCCCCGGGGCCCTTGCGGCCGCGGCAGCTGATTTGGCGGGCATCGGGTCCTCGCTGGATGCGGCCCACGCGGCGGCGGCGCCGGCCACTACCGCCGTGGCGGCTGCGGCTGGCGATGAGGTGTCGACAGCGATTGCGTCGCTGTTTTCCAGCCACGCCCAGCAGTATCAGGCCCTGCGCGCGCAGGTGGCGGAGTTTCATGCCGACTTCGTCGAAAAGTTAACTGGGGCCGCTAGTTCGTACGCGACCACGGAGGCGGCTAATGCGTCGCCATTGCAGACCCTTGAGCAGGACGTCCTGGGTGCGATCAACGCACCTACCGAGTTGGTAATGGGGCGTCCGTTGATCGGAAATGGCGCCAGCGCGGCGGCCGGCAGCGGCCGGGCCGGCCAGTCGGGCGGGATTTTGATGGGCAACGGAGGCAACGGGGGGTCGGGTGCACCCGGGCAGGCCGGTGGCGCCGGCGGGTCCGCTGGGTTGTTCGGCAACGGCGGCAACGGCGGGGCCGGCGGCGCGGGTGTCACCGGCACCGTCGGCAGCCACGCCGGGGGCAACCTCGGTACCGGTGGGACAGGCGGAACCGGTGGCACAGGCGGGAACGGCGGTAACGGTGGGTTGTTCCACGGCAATGGCGGCGCCGGCGGGACCGGCGGCGTCGGCGGACTCGGCGGTACCGGGGCGGCCGGCTCGTACGCGCCCGGCAGCGGAAACGGCGGCGACGGCGGCGACGGCGGCCGCGGCGGGATGGGCGGAACCGGCGGCATGGGCTCGGTGTTTGCCGGTCAGGCCGGTGCCGGCGGAAATGGCGGCAACGCGGGTCCCGGAGGCACGGGCGGGGCGGGTGCGGCCGGTAACGCCGCGACCGGCCCCCAAGTCAACGGCGGAAACGGCGGGGACGGCGGCTACTCGGGCGAGGGGGGTCTCGGCGGCAACGGCGGGCTCGATCTGATCAGCGGCGCCCATGGCGCGACGGGGGGCTTCGCCACCACCGGCGGTGACGGCGGTAACGGCGGGGCTGGCTTCAACGCCACCGTCGCCGGCACCCAAGGCGGGGCCGGCGGAAATGGTGGCAACGGCGTGGGCTACACCGGCAATGGCGGCAACGCCGGGGACGGCGGCACCGGCGGTAACGGCGGCATCGGTGGTCACGGGGGCTATGGCGGTGAAGGCGTTCTCCACGGCGGTACCGGAGGGGCAGGCGGGGCTGCCGCCGATGGCACCGGCGGAACCGGGGGCGACGGTGGTCTGGCCGACAACCCCGCAGGCGGGAACGCCGTCGCGGGCAACGGCGGCGCCGGCGGGGCCGGGCTCATCGGCGGTACCGGCGGCCGCGGCGGCTACGCAAACTTGGACAGCAACACCGCAACGGGCACCGCAACCGGAGGCGTCGGCGGGGTGGGTGGGGCCGACACCAGCAGTACCCCCGGCGGCCACGCCGGCAACGGCGGCAACGGCGGCGGCGGAGAGAACTACGGAGCCGGAGACGCCATCGGTGGCGCCGCAGGGAATGGCGGCGATGGTGGGACCGGCATCGGCGGAACCGGTGGAACCGGCGGCTTCGCAGTGGCCCACGGAGCGGGAGACGCGCTCGCCGGCGCCGCCGGTCAAGGGGGCACGGGCGCCGTCGGCGGCGGTGGCGGCGGTACCGGCGGCGAGGCGATTAACTGGGGCACCGGCAACGCCATCGCCGGCAACGGTGCCGACGGCACCGGCGCCTCCTCCTCCACCGGCTTCGGCGGTGCCGGCGGGACCGGCGGCGAGGCGGATATCGAGAACAGCGCTTCGGCGGCTAACTCCATCGCTGGCAACGGCGGGGCCGGGGCGGGCGGATACGCGGGCGGGAACGGCGGCGACGGTGGCATGGCGAGCACCGCGGGACTGGGACACATCACCCCCGGGGTCGGCGGCGACGGCGGCGACGGCACCGGCGGCAGTGGTGGAAACGGCGGAGCCGGCGGTATCGGGCAAATCGTCGACAGCGTTTCCAACGTGTCGCCGGTCGGCGGCTCCGGCGGTCACGGCGGCGACGGGTTCAGCGGCGGCGCGGGCGGAGCCGGAGGTAACGGGCAGAACGACGTGTTTGGCGCCGGCTCTGTCACCACTAATGCCGATGCCACCGGCGGAGCCGGGGGGAACGGCGGCACCGGCACCGGCGGCACCGGCGGGGCCGGCGGCGCTGCTGGCTACGGGCTTAACGACGGATCCGGAAATGCCTACGGCGGCGCCCCCGGGCTCGGCGGCACCGGCCCCGCCGGCGGGGGTGACGGCGGTAATGGCGGCGATGCGTACAACTTCGGAACCGGAAACGCCACCGCCACCGCCGGCGCGGCTGGCACCGGCGGTGGCACCACCGGCACCGGCGGGAAGCGGCGGCGCAACGGCGGCAGTGCGTATATCGGGGATCCCTCCATGCCGGGCGCTGCCGCCGGAAGTGTCTCGGCCGCCACCGCAGCTGTCGGCGGAGCCGGCGCCGACGGCACCACCGGCGGCAACGGGGGTGACGGTGGGTCAGCGCTCAACATCGGAACCGGCAGCACGGTGGCCGGCAATGGCGGAAGTGGCGGTAACAGCCTCGGACCTTTGATCAACGGCGGCAACGGCGGCAACGGCGGCGAAGCGCTCACCGATTCGACCCCGGCCGTCGCAGGCTCTGGGGGCGCGCCGGGTGCGGGTGAAGCCGGCGGTTCGCCCGGATTTCCCGGCGTCGACGGATCGGTAATCAGCCTCTGACGCCGGAGATGACCAAAACTCGACCGACGGTGCCCTGGCGTCGTACGCTGAGCGAGTGCTCAGCACCACAGATGGCCAGCTCAACCGGCTTCTTCGCGCGTCGACGATCACGAAAACGGGGTTGCTGCAATGACATCGGACGTCGTGGCGCAGGCTGCATCGGATCACGAACCGAATTTGGCCCAGCCGTGGGCCGCTCATCGACGGCGAACCTACCTCCTCCTCACCGCGTTCACCGGCGTCGCGTTCGTACTGGTCGTCGCGGGGGTGGGCTTGCGGGTGTTGCAGCCGACCTTCACGGTCGACGTCATCGCCAACCTGCTGTTCGGCGTGCCGATGATCCTGATCCCCCTGGTCTATTTCTGGACGGGACGAGGCGAGCATCGCCCTCGGTTGGAGCGAGCGGCCGAACTGACGTTGATCTACTTGCCGTACACCGCGGGCAGCCAGCTCGGCTACGAGGCGATCTTTTTGATCGGTCATCCCTTCAACCTGTGGACGCCCACCACGGACCCAGGCTGGAAGTGGCTGTGGTGGCAATGGGGATTGACCGACACCCGCTACACCAGCGCCAACAACTGGATCTTCGGCCTCGAACTCGTCGGCGTCATCACCGGGGCGACGCTCTTCTTCCTATGGACCCGTTTAATCCGACCAGGACTACCGACCGAATCGCGGATCCGCTGCCTGTGGCTGGCCTTCGCGGGGTGCGCGATGCTGCTCAGCGGCACCGGCGTGTACTTCTCAGCTGAGGTGCGGGCGGGGTTCGGCGACCTCGGCCAGGGCGCATTCGGTTTCTGGTTCAAGTTCGTCGCCGAGAACGTGACCTTCACGATCCTGCCGCCCTTCGTGCTCTACGCGATCTATCTGCAGATCGACTTCCTGACCAGGCGAGCAGGCGCACAGGCCGCGGCCGGAACGGTTGCGCCGACCACGACGTAGCTCGACAGTGGGCGATCAGTCGTCGATCTGGGCATTCAGATCGAATTCGGCGAAGGTGCTCGAGATAATCTCCCGCAACTCATCTTTGGTGTTTTCCCAGCCGATAAGATATGCCGAAATTCGGATAGACATCTTCCCGCTGCCCCGCCCCGAACCCAGATACAGTTGCCCCCCCATGCCCTCGAGTGTGCTTTTCTTTATCTCCGGCTCGAGGGGTCGCAGGTACACATAGTCGGCATCGCTGCCATCGGGCCGGTTCGCCGCCGGGGGCAGGTCACCGACATTGGAGCAAGTGACCGGAAGGATGTCACCACCCGCCGCCATCCTCGCCAGCCGCCTGGCCGCCCACCTCGGCGTCATCGCCGCCAATGGCAGTGGCGCCAAAAACTCGTCGTCGGGGTTCTCCATCTCGGCAAGAATTGTCTTTGTGATCGTGTCGTGGATCTCCCCCAAGTCCGTCGCCGCGTGCGCCGGGTCGACGGTGACGTCAACGTTCGTGAGCGCATTGCCACGGGTATCGCCCTCGGTCCGCAGCGAAACCAAAAAACGTAGCGTGACGGTTCCATCGTCATGAACACGCCCCACCCGCACCGCCAGTCGGCACGCGATTCCCGCCACCAACGAGTTGCTGCCTGCACCAAGCGTTTTCGCGCGAACATCCCATTCCGCCAGGTCGACGGACGCGGTCAGGGCAGGCATCTCCACGACCTGATCCTGGCCGCCGCGCGCCGGGGAGGGTGGCGCCGCCTGAATCGACGATTTCAGCTCTTCGCGGTCGCGCCGGGCCCGTCGAATCACGGCACCGAACGCCTGCGAAATGTCGGGCAGGTCTTTAACGGTTTGCCGTAGATCCTCACGCAACGCGCGCCGACGGGTGCGCGATCCCGCGGGCGGATAGCCCAGATCGAGCGTCCTGCCCTCGGATGCGTCCGCGACCGCCTGACCGAACGCGATCGCGTCAACGATCATGTGCGTAGCCACGAGGGTTACTGCGGTCCCGCCGTCCTCGAGCGGAAGCACCGCGAGATGCCAGCCGGGTCCCCACTCCGGATCGACGGGTAGCCGCGCCCGCTCTTCCACCCATGCGTTCACATCGGCCCGGGGCCGCGGTGTTGCGGCGAAATCGATGTCCTCGAACGCCGGAGCCAGGACCCAGCGATCGCGCGCGAATGGTAGCGGGGACCGTTCGATCCTGCGCCCCAACAAGCCGCAGCCAAGATTGTGGTGAAAACGCCGCAGCCCATCAACATTGATGGCACGGTCGTATATCCAGGTGACCTGAATTAGCGATCCGTGAACCGCCCGCAGCGCAAGAAATCCCGCTTGATCCAGGTACGCGAGCCGGTTGTCCGACGGTTCAGCGGCGCGCGTGCTGGCCTGAGTCGCTGGGACCGCGAGCGAAGCGGCGTCGGCCAGTAGGGCGGCCAGGTGGGTCGCCAGCATGCTGGGAGTGGGGTGGTCGAAGGCCAAGGTTGCCGGCAAGGCGAGGCCGGTGCGTTGGCCGAGTGCGTTGCGTAGTTCCAGGGCGGTCAGTGAGTCGATGCCGAGCTCTTTGAACGGGCGATCGGGATCAAGGGCGGACGGGTCGGGGTGAGCTAGCACGGAAGCCGTAGTGGCGGTGACCATCTCGGTGAGCGTCTCGAGCCGTTGTTGGGGGGTTTGGCCGGCCAGTTGGGCGGCCAGTGTGCGGGGGCTGGCGGTGGCGGCTTGGCGGCGGCTGGTGATCAGGGCGGACAGGATCGGGTCCAACAAGTTTTGGCGGGCGCGCCGCGTCAACGCGCTCGGTGTTGAGCGGGCTGGCCAGCAGGTTGGGCCGCGCACTGGTGAGTGCGGCGTCGAAGAGGGCCAGGCCGCGTTCGTTGGTGATCGGGGTCAGGCCGGTGGCGGCCAGGCGGGACACGTCGGCGGTGTTGAGGTGGGCGGTCATGCCGCTGGGGGTCTGCCAGTAGCCCCAGGCCACGCTGGTCGCCGGGAGTTGGGTGTGGTGGCGCTGGCGGGCCAGCGCGTCCAGGAATGCGTTGGCGGCCGCATAGTTGGCCTGCCCGGGGCCGCCCAGAATGCCTGCCGCCGAGGAGAACAAGACGAACGCGGCGAGATCGCGGCCTGCGGTGAGCTGGTGCAGATGCCAGGCGGCGTCGGCCTTGGCGACCAACACGGTGTCGAGTTGTTCCGGCGTCATCTCGGACACCATGGCGTCGTCGAGCACGCCGGCGGTGTGGATGACGGCGGTCAACGGGTGGCTGGCGTCGATGCTGTCAAGGGCTGCCTGCAGTTCGGCGGGGTCGCTGGTGTCACAGCTGCTGATGGCGACGTGGGCGCCGAGCTCGGTCAACCGTTGCCGCAGTTCGTCGGCCCCGGCGGCGGTGGGGCCGCTACGAGACAGCAACAGCAGATGCGCGACGCCGCAGCGGGTGACCAGGTGTTCGGCGAACAGCGCGCCCAGCATGCCGGTACCGCCGGTGATCAGTACCGTGCCGTCGGGATCGAGCACCGTCGGGGGGATCAGGACGATCTTTCCGGTGTGCCGGGCCTGGCTCATGTCGCGGAAGGCTTGGGGGGCGTTGAGCAGGCCAAAGCTGGTGGTGGGCAGCGGATGAACGGAACCGGCGGCGAACAGCTTCGTCAGGGCCGTGAACGCCGGCTGCAGCGATTGCGGCGACGCGCTGGCCAGGTCGTAGGCCGCATAGTCGACTCCGGGGTGGGTTGCGGCGATGTCGCCGGGCAGCCGGATATCGGTCTTGCCGATCTCGACGAAATGGCCCCCGTGGGGCAGCAGTTGCAGGGATGCATCGACGAAATCGCCGCGCAGGCTGTTGAGCACGACGTCCATGCCCTGCCCACCGGTGGCGTCGCCGAAGGCGTCGACGAAATCGAGCGTGCGCGACGAGGCGATGTGGTCGGGGGCGACCCCCAGATCGGTGAGCACGTGGTGCTTGTTCGGGTGTGCGGTCGCGAAGACTTCGGCGCCGAGGTGCCGGGCGAGTGCGATGGCGGCCTGACCGACACCTCCGGCGCCGGCGTGGATGAGAACCCGCTGCCCCGCCGATAGCCCGGCGATCTCGACCAAGCAAATGTATGCGGTCAGATAGGCGACCGGCGCGGAGGCGGCCTGGGTGAACGACCATTCGGGTGGGACGGCGACGACCATGCTCTCGTCGGTGATCGCGGTGGGTGCGAACGCGTTGTGCGGGAAAAGGCCCATCACCGCATCACCGGTCCGAACACTCGTGACATCAGGGGCGGTGTCGATGACGATCCCGGCGGCTTCCCCGCCCAGGCCTTCGTCGCTGATGACGCCCAACGCCACCACCACATCGCGGAAGTTCAGGCCGGCGGCCCGCACCTGAACGCGGATCTGCCCCTCGGCCAGGGTGTTTGGCGGGTTCGTCGGGACCAGGGTCAGGCTGGTTAAGTCACCTTTACCGCTGGTGCCCAACTGCCACGGGCCGTCCGGTGGGGTGAGCGTCGACGCGCGAGCCAACCGCGGGACGTGGGCAACGCCGTTGCGCAGAGCCAACTGTGGCTCGCCGGCCGCCGGCGTCGACGCAACGGCCAGCAGGGCGTCCGCGGTGGCGGCGCTGTCATCGGTATCCAGCAAGACAATGCGGTCGGCGTGTTCGTTTTGGGCCGTGCGTATCAGCGCCCAGGCCGCGGCATGCGCCAGATCGGGAACACCGTCATAGGCACTGACGCTTACCGCGTGACGAGTGACGATCACCAGGCGGGTGCTGGCGGTTTCGGGTCGGGCCAACCAGCTCTGCAGCTGGGCCAAAACATGGCGGGTCAGAGTATGCACGTTCTCCCCTGGCTGGGGCAGCGGCCAGATCACCAGGTCCGGGTACGGGGTCAAGGTGGCCAGGTCGCTGTGGATCGTGCCGCCCGACAGGCTGGCCGGCAGCTGCTCGGGTGCATCGCTGCACACCGCCCACGCCGGTGGGGTCGCTGACGGCTCGGGCAGTTTGGCCGCCGGAGGCCAAGTCAGTTCGAACAGGCTGTCCGATACGCCGGCGGTCGACGTCAGTTGGCCCAAGTGGTCGGGGACGGCGCGCAACGTCAACGCGCTGATGGTGATCACCGGTGCGCCGGTGGGGTCGGTGGCGTGCAGCGTGTACGTGTCGTCGCCGGTGCGAGTCAGTTGGATATGCAGCTGGGTGGCCGCGGTGGCATAGAGCGTGATCCCGCTGAACGCGTAGGGCAGCCGCAGCGCGCCCGCGTCAGACTCGCCGGTGTGGTCCAGCACGGCGGCCAACGGGTGCAGTGCGGCGTCGAGCAGGGCGGGGTGGATGCCGTAGCCGCAGATATCGGTGCCGGCGGGCAACGCCACCTCCGCGTAGACGACCTCGGGCCGGGCTGGATCGGTGCCGATCCCCCGCAGCGAGCGGAACAGTCCGCTGTAGCCGTAACCCTGCGCGGTGAGCCGTTCGTAGAACTCGTCCTGGTCCAGGGCCGCCACACCCGGCGTCGGCATCAGCGGGGCGGGTGGCGGGTTGATCAGCGCTGAGCGCACCGCTGGCGTGCAAGGTCCACGCGGCGGGATGCTCGGTACCGGTGCGCGAGTGCACACTAAACGGGCGCCGCCCGTGCTCATCGAACGGCTGCACCAGGATCTGCAGATCGGCCGGAACTTGCTCCGACAATGTCAAAACAGTATGCAGGACAAGCTCATCGATGACGGGGCTGCCCGTCATCTCACCGGCGGCCAGGATCAGCTCGACGAACCCCGTGGCCGGGAACACCACCGTGTCGCGGACTTGATGGCCGGCCAACCAGCCCTGGGTGCCGGGCGACAGCCGCGCGCTGACCATGACCTGGTCTTGGTCGGCCAGTTCGGCGACCGCGCCCAACAACGGATGCTCCGCACCGTCCAGGCCGAGCCCGCGCGCGTCGGCCGCCGCAGCCGCGGCCAGCCAGTAGTGGCGGTGCTCGAAGGCGTAGGTGGGCAACCCGACGGTGCGGGCGTCCGGATATAGGGCCGGCCAGGACGGGCTATGGCCATGATTGTGCAGCTGGCCCAAAGCGGTAGCCAGGGCGTCTTGGCCGTGCCGGTCGCGGTGCAGCGTGGTAATCACCGCTGACTGGGTGCGCCCCACGGCCTCGGCCAAGGTGTCGGTGATCGCCGGAGCCAGCACCGGATGCGGAGACAACTCCACAAACGTGCACTCGTCGGCCGCCAGACGCTCAACCAGGGCGTCATAGAACCGGACCGGCTCACGCAAGTTGCGATACCAGTAGTCGGCGTCCATCGTGGTGGTGTCGAGAGGGTCAGCCGAAAGTCCTTCTCCTACGGTCGAGTACAGCGGGATACGGGCGGGCGCCGGATTCAGTCCGGCCAGCTCGGCCAGCAGGCGCTCGCGTAAGGGTTCGATCTGCGCCGAATGCGAGGCGTAATCGACGGCGATGGGCCGGATCTGGATGCCCTCGCGGTCACAGACCGCGGTGAACTCCGCCAGCGCGGCCGGATCGCCGCTGATGATGGTGTGCGACGGGCCGTTGATCGCGGCGACGCTCAGCGCCTCACTCCAGGGTTGCAAGCGTGGCTGCAGTTTGTCGGCGCCCAGCAGCACCGACGCCATCGTGCCCGCACCGCACAGGGCGCCCAGCGCTTGACTGCGCCGCGCCACCACCCGGGCGGCCTCATCCAAAGGCAACACCCCGGCGATGTAGGCCGCGGCGATCTCCCCTTGGGAGTGGCCGATCACCGCGTCGGGAACAACGCCGTAGCTTTCTAACACCGCGGCCAGCGCGACCATCATCGTGAACAGCACCGGCTGGACCACATCGACGCGATCCAGTGACGGTGCTCCCGGGCTCTGGCACAACACCTCGCGCACCGACCAGTCGGTAAAGGGGCGCAAAGCCTGGTCGCAGGCATCGACCGTATCGGCAAAGACCCGATTGTGTTCGTAGAGTTCGCGACCCATCTCGGGGTGTTGGCCACCTTGGCCCGGGAGCACGAACACGGTTTTGCCGCGCAGCCGCGTCAGGTGATGTTGGGTCAACTGCGGGTGAGGCGTGCCGGTGTGCAGGGCGTGCAACGCGTCGAGCAGGTCTGCGCGTGGATCGGCGCTGCCCGCTGGCACCGTGATCGTTGCCCGGTAGGGGTGGTGGGCGCGGGTGTTGGCCAGGCTGTAGGCCACATCGGTGAGGTCTAGGTCAGGCTGGTCGATCAGGTGTTGGTGCAGTCGCTCGGCCTGGGCGCCCAACGCCGCGGGGGTGCGCGCCGAGACTGGCCATATCGGTAGCCCGAACTCGTCACTGTGGCGGTTTTGGCGGGCGTGGCGCCGCGGGTCCGCCGATTCTGCTGGCGGGTCAGCCGGTTGTTGCAGGATCAGGTGTGCGTTAGTGCCGCTGATGCCGAACGAGGACACTGCTGCGGTGCGAGGGTGATCGGTGTCCGGCCACGGCACCGGTTCGGTGAGCAGGCGAACCGTGCCGGCCGACCAGTCGATATGTGGGCTGGGGTGCTCGACGTTCAGGGTCGGCGGCAACATGTCGTGGTTAAGGGCCGCAACCATTTTGATGATGCCGGCAGCGCCGGCGGCGGCTTGGGTGTGGCCGATGTTGGATTTGATCGATCCCAGCCACAGCGGCTGCTCTGCGATGCGGGCGGCGCCGTAAGTGGCGATCAAGGCGCCGGCCTCGATCGGGTCACCCAGCTGGGTGCCGGTGCCGTGCGCTTCGACGACATCGACCTGGTCGAGCCCGATCCCGGCGTTGGCCACAGCCTGGGTGATGACGCGTTGTTGGGCGGGCCCGTTAGGGGCGGCCAAACCGTTGGAGGCGCCGTCTTGGTTGATCGCCGATCCGGCGATGACCGCCAACACCGGATGGTGGTTGCGCTGGGCGTCGCTGAGCCGTTCCAGCACCAATACCGCCGCGCCTTCGCCCCAGCCGGTGCCATCGGCGTCGCCGGAGAACGCTTTACAACGCCCATCGGCAGCCAGCCCACGCTGGCGGGCGAATTCGGTGAACACCGCCGGTGTGGTCATCACCGTGACACCACCGGCCAGCGCCAGCGTCGATTCGCCGTTGCGCAGAGACTGGCACGCCAAATGCGTGGCGACCAGCGATGACGAGCACGCGGTGTCCAGGGTGATGGCGGGGCCTTGCAACCCCAGCGCATACGCGACGCGCCCAGAGGCCACGCTGGTGGAGGAACCGGTCAGCGCGTATCCCTCCGCACCCTCAGAACCGCCGGAGCCGTAGGTTTGTGACCAGGCCCCGATGAACACCCCGGTCTGCGAGCCGATCAGGCCGGCCGGGTCAATTCTGGCGGTTTCCAACGCTTCCCAGCAGACTTCGAGCAGCAGCCGCTGCTGCGGGTCCATACTCTGTGCCTCGCGCGCCGAGATCCCGAAGAATTCCGCGTCGAAGTCGGCCGCCTCCGCCAGGAACCCGCCGGCGCGGGTGTAGGTCTTGCCCACCGCATCAGGGTCGGGATCAAACAAATCGGCTAGATTCCAGCCACGATCGGCCGGAAACTCCCCCACCGCGTCGGTGCCGCTGGCCACCAGATCCCACAGCGCCGCTGCCGAATCCACCCCACCGGGGAACCGGCACGCCATTCCCACTACGGCGACCGGCTCGTCGACCGCCGCCTGTGCTTGTACCGGCGCAGCCGCCGAGACCGACCCGGTCATCAGTTGGCCCAGCTGGGTGGCCAACGCGTTCGGGGTGGGGTAGTCGAAGGCCAGGGTTAGTGGCAATTCCAGCTCGGTGACGGATTTGAGTCGATCCAACAACTCGGTGGCTTTCACCGAATCGAACCCCTGGTCCTGAAACGTGAGCTCGGGGTCGATGTCCTGAGGGCTTTGGCGGCCCAACACCGCTGCCACCTGCGCGCAAACCATGCCCACCAACAGGTCATGTTGTTGCTGGTGCAGCGAGCGCACGCGCTGGGTTAACCCCGAGTCGGCCCCGGCGTCCCCGCCGGCGTCAGTGTCGGCGACAGCGCGCGGTGCCGGCGGGCGGAGCTGCGCGTCCAGGCGGGTGAACTCATTGCGCAAATAGAGCTGTAGACAATCCCGCCGTCTGACCTTGCCACTCGTGGTGAGGGGAATCGAATGAGGCGGCACCAGAACGAGATCCGCCACACTCAGACCGTGCGACTTCGATATCGCCGAGGTGACTTTCCGCCTCACTACGCCAATGAGGTCCGCCGCTTGGTCGGAGTCGCCGCGCACCTTGAGCTCGACAATGGTGACTAGCTTTTCGGGGCCGTCATCCTCCGGCACCGCTATCGCCACGCAGCGGCCTGCCGTGATCTCCTGGATCGTCGACTCGATGTCGTCGGCAGAGTGGTTGCGACCGTAGACGATCAGGAGATCCTTGATGCGGCCGATGATGAACATCTCGCCATCGGAGAGGAAGCCCAAGTCCCCGGTCCTCAGCCAAGGCCCTCCGGGTGTACCGGCTGAGGGGTTGACAAGCGTTGCGCCAAAAGTGCGTTCAGTCTCTTCGGGTCTCTGCCAATAACCGGTCGCGACGTTGTCGCCATGCGACCAAATCTCGCCGACCATTCCCGCCGGGCACTCGGTACTCGTCTCGGGGTCGACGATGCGCACGATCGGCGACTGTGGCACACCGTAACTGACCAGCGGAGTACCTTCTCCGACTGCACACCGCTTCGCATGGCCGGCGGTCAGTTCCTCGGATTCGAAATGGACGGTCAGTGGCGGCTGATCCGATTCGCGGGTGGCCACGTACACCGTGGCTTCCGCAAGCCCATACGAGGGTCTTAACACCTCGGGTTGCAGATTGAAGGGCGCGAAGCGCTCGGCGAAGCGGCGGAGCGTGGCGGGTTGCACGCGTTCGGCGCCATTGAGAATGTTGCGCACACCCCCGAGGTCAAGCCCGGCCATGTCGTCATCTGACGTTTTTGCGGCAGCCAATTCGAAAGCAACGTTCGGCCCCGCGGTGAATACCTGACTGTTGCGCGCCATCAATTGAATCCACCGCGCCGGTCGTTGCAGGAACGACGCCGGACTGGTGACCACCCCGTGAAATCCGCCCTGAATCGGGATGACGATTCCCACTACCAAACCCATGTCGTGAAAGAACGGTAGCCACGACACGACTGTGGTGTCCGGCGGAGCCCCACCGCGCTCCTCATAGTAACTGGACAAGATCTGGTCGACGTTGACGTGAATGTTTTTGTGGGAGATCTCGACTCCCGCAGGCGTACGGGTCGACCCGGAGGTGTACTGCAGATACGCGATGTCCGGCGGACTCTCGGGCTTGGCAACGGGTCCGTTCTCGGCGTCCAGGTCCAGCAAATCAACCTCGATGACCGATGGCGCGGATTCACCGGACTTCGAATCGATGTACTGGGCGATGTTGCCTGCCACAGAGGAAGTCGTGAGGATCGCCGAAGGTGACGCGTCACGCAGGACCGAAATAAAACGCTCATCGCTGGCGCCACCCTGCGGAACCGACAGCGGAACCGCGATCTGGCCGGCCTCTAACGCGCCGAGAAACGCCACGATGTACTCGAGTCCTTGGGGTGCCGCTATCACCGCACGATCACCAGTTGAACCGCTGGCTTTGAGCTCCCGTGCGACGTTCAGCGTTCGCCGGTAAAGCTGTGACCACGTCAGGCTTTCCTCGACACCCGCCGAGTCCTGGTCGTAATCAACGTAAGTGAAGGCCACCTCGTCGGGCCTCAAACTGGCACGCTCCCGCAGCAGAGCGGGAAGGGAAGACTCAAGCACAGCCTGAAGATACCCGGGTCGAACAGACGGTCGTGGGCACAATGAGCATGGTCGCTACATTCGGCGGCGGCGACTAGCCAGACGGCCTCGGCAATCCGAAGCCCACTAGGAAAAAGTTAACTAGCTTAATTGTATTGCGTGGATAGCATGTGGGGCCGCGGAGCGCAGCACGTGCCGTCACCTGGGGCGGGGGTACGTCTCGTTCGCGGTATGTCAGCATTGGAGGCATGAATCCACGCCAATTCGCTCGTTTGCTGGGTGCCGTGCTGGCGACAACCGGGGCCACATCGCTGTGCGCGCCCAACCTCATTGCCCCCGCGTCCGCCGCTCCCTGCCCCGACGTCGAGGTGACGTTCGCACGTGGCACCGCCGAGCCACCTGGTGTTGGTGCCGTAGGACAGGAATTTATCGATTCACTGCGCTCGCAGGTTGGCGGTCGGTCCCTCGCGGTGTATGCCGTCAATTACCCCGCTACCGAGGATTGGCCCCCGTCAGCGTCCGCTGGCGCCGGCGATGCGAGCGCCCACGTTCTGTCTATGGTTTCGACCTGTCCCAGCACCAAGCTGGTGCTCGGCGGATACTCCCAAGGCGCGATGGTGATAGATCTGACCACCATCGCCCGAATGTCGTTTGCCGGCTATACCGCCACGACGCTGCCCGCGGACGCGGCTGACCACGTTGCCGCGGTCGCCGTCTTCGGGAATCCCACCGACAAATTCCTGGGCGGACCGGTAAGCGAGATCAGCCCCTGGTACGGGCATAAGGCCATTGACCTGTGTGCGCCCGGCGATCCGGTTTGCACTCCGGGGGGCCTGTCGGTGCAGCCGTCGCATGACGAGATGTTCTCCGAGGCACACCTGTCGTACAAACAGTCCGGGATGCCCAGTCAGGCCGCGACTTTTGTGGTGGGCCAGCTGTGACGTACTCTTCGGCGTTTGTTTTACGCGCGTACAACTTGAACCGAGATAATTTGACACGCGTATAAATCGGAATGACGTTCGCGAATTTCAAAATTCGCCACTGTTTTCATGTGTAGGCGGACCCAGATTGTGGGTATGCCTGACGGCATGGACTGGGAAGCGGTGCTTCATCTAACTCGCAGCGTCTGCTGTGCTTGTGACGGCTGCGCCACCTGCACGCATGAGTGCCGCCTGCCGGGCGCACAGGCGCAGGCCCGCCATGAGCACACGCGCGCCGTGGGAAACCACCTGATGGGCGATCCGCTCGATGAGAGTAGAGCCAAGCTCTGCCTAAGCTGCGACAACTACTTCGACCCTCGGGGGGTACATCGCTGCCCGTGCGGCGGGCCGAGCAATTTGCGGAGCCATCGTCTGCGTCGGCGCATCGCAGCCCCACACAAAGTCGAACCATTTTCGATTGCTTATAAACGCGCGATCTAAAGCCGGCGCATACACGAACGCGCGGCTAGAACTTCGCGCCCTTGTGTCGCATTCTTGATCATCTATTTTGACTGATTCCTTGACACTCCCTGGATGACGGGGTTCCATCCAGTGGGAGGAAGATGCCCATGGTTGACGACGATGTGCGGGCCGCTCTGCAGCGGCACTGGGCGGCCTCGGACGCCAACGACTTTGCGGCCGAGCACGAAATCTATCGAGCAGACGCGGTTCTCGACTATCCGCAGTCCGGCGAGCGGATCCGTGGCCGGGCCAATATCCAGGCATCGCGTGAGGCCCAGCCGAACGCGAAACGCTTCACGGTTCGACGAATGCTCGGTGGCGGCGATCTTTGGATCAGCGAGCTCGTTCTGACTTATGACGCGCAACCCTTTTACACGGTCAGCATCATGGAATTCGAGGGTGGCGAGGTGGTCCACGAGACGCAGTACTTCGGCGACCCTTTCGAGCCGGGGCCATCTCGGGCTCAATGGGTCGAACGCATGGACTGACGGTGCGGCTACTGCGCGGCCGGTAGATGCAGGGTTATGACTTCGGTCAGGTGACGTCCGACGTCGTCGAGCGCATCCGTCGATTGAGTGGCGAGCGAAATGATGATTGCGCCCTCGATGGCGGCGATGGTCAAGGTTGCCAGTGAGCGCGCGCTGTCCTCGGCAACACCCGACCTGACCAGCCGATCGGCGAGAATCGCCTGCCAGTCAGCAAAGGCTTCGGCCGCTGCCTGTGCGGCCGCCGGAGCTTCTGCACGACCGAGGATGGCCGCCACGATGGGGCAGCCGGCCTCCATTTCAGTTGCGCGGAGCTGAGCCTTCCACTGGTCGATGAAAGCCGCTACCGCCAGCGCTGGGTCGCCGCCGTCGTCGGCCGACTCGAGCACGGCGGTCAAACCGTGTCCTGCGATGCGCGTGGCTTCAGCGACGAGTTCCGCCTTGCCGCCGGGAAAGTTGAGGTACACGGTTCGGCGCGCGACTCCGCTGTCTTCCAATAGCGCATTGAGGCCGGTGCCGGCGACGCCGCGGCGTCTAACGAGCCCCGTGACGCTGGCGATGAGAGCATCTCTCGCGGACATGGGTTGAAGTATACCGATTGGTCTACTAGCGTTCATAACCATGGCGAACACCAGCGACGAAAAGACATTGCGGAAGTTCCGCAGAGAACGTGCGATCGGGCACTATCTGCTCAACCCGGCAGTCAAAGGGTTGAGCAAACTGGGATTGCGCACCGCGATGGCCACCGAACTAGAGACGATCGGGCGCAAGACTGGCCAGGTACGCCGCGTTCCCGTGTCCGCGCAATTCGATGACAACGGGGCGTGGATCATCAGCCAGCACGGCACCCGCTCGGGCTGGGGCCGAAACATCGTTGACAACCCGAATGTCCGGGTCCGACAGGGGAGCCAGTGGCGCAGCGGGGTCGCGACACTGCGGCCGGATGACGATGTCGTCGCGCGAGGTCGCAAGTTCGGAAGGCTGGGAGCCACGATGGTCAAGGCGCTGGAAACCACACCCGTGTCCGTGCGGATCGACTTTCGCGACTAGCGCTGGGCTACCGTCGAGTCGCGCCTTCAGCGCACGCCGAATCGAAACCGCGGAGGTCCCGATGGCCCAGTCCGATCTCGTCTTGTTCAGCGTCGACAACCACGTCGCGCTGATCACCGTCAATGACCCAGATCGGCGCAACGCCTTCACCGACGAGATGTCGGCACTCCTGCGCGCGGCCGTGGAGCAGGCCGAAGCCGATGCCGACGTGCACGCCGTGGTGGTTACCGGTGCGGGCAAGGCGTTTTGCGCCGGCGCCGACCTGAGCGCGCTTGGGGCTGCCGGTAGCGGAACACCGGCCGCGGGCCTGCAGCGGATCTACGACGGCTTCATGGCCGTCGGCAACTGCACACTGCCGACCGTCGCGGCGGTCAACGGTGCGGCGGTCGGCGCCGGCTTGAATCTGGCGTTGGCCGCCGATGTGCGTATCGCTGGGCCGGCGGCGTTGTTCGACGCCCGATTCCAGAAGCTCGGACTGCACCCGGGCGGTGGCGCCACCTGGATGCTGCAGCGAGCGGTGGGCCCGGCGGTCGCTCGCGCCGCCCTCTTGTTCGGGATGCGCTTCGACGCCGAAGCCGCTGTGCGGCATGGGTTGGCGCTCAGTGTTGCCGACGATCCCGTGGCCGCGGCGTTGGAGCTGGCCGCGGGACCCGCGTCGGCGCCTCGCGAGGTGGTATTGGCGACGAAGGCCACCATGCGTGCCACCAGCAGCCCGGGGTCTCTGGACAACGAGCAGCATGAGCTCGCCATGCGCACCGAGCTTGCGCCGCAGGTCCACTCGATCCAGTCACCACAGTTCGCCGAGCGATTGGCTGCGGCACAGCGACGCTAAATCTGTTAATCACTTGCGTCACAGTGGTTTCAGGGGTTTCTTGGCGGCGGTTTCTTGTCGGTGGCCGAGCGTAGTGTTTCGAACATGAGTTCGAGTAGCCGTGAGGAGATCGACGAGGTCTTTGCCGCGCTCGATGCTGACCTGGATCGGCTGTGCGGATTGACCTTCGACGCGCTGACGACCCGGGAACGGTTGGTCTTGTTGGAGCGCTGTGAAAGAGCCCGCCGCCGGCTGCCGGTCGCCGAGCATCCGTTGATCAATCAGGTGGCCCGCCAATCCACCCCCGAAGAGCTGGGTGGCAAGTTGTCACACGCGGTCGCCGAATGGACATTGATCAGCCGCGCCGAGGCCAACCGACGCATCCATGAAGCCGCCGACCTCGGTGAGCGGCACGGAATGACCGGGGAACCCTTGGCCCCGGCGCTGGCCGCGACCGCGGCCGCCCAACGCGGCGGGAAACTCGGAGCCGGTCAGGTCGCGGTGATCCGGCGCTTCTTCCAGCAGTTGCCCAGCTGGATCGATGCCCCCACACGCGCGCAGGCCGAAGCCGATCTAGCGCGCATCGGCACCCAGCAGCGCCCCGAGAAGCTCGCCAAGTTCGCGGACCGACTCACCGACTACCTCAATCCCGACGGGACCTACAGCGACGACGACCGCGCCCGACGCCGGTGCCTGACCCTGGGTAAACAACAACTCGACGGCATGTCGGAGCTGCGCGGCTGGCTCAGCCCCGAGCTGCGCGCCACCCTAGAAGCAGTGTTAGCCAAGCTGGCCGCCCCCGGCATGTGCAACCCCGACGACGACACCGCGGTGGTCGACGGCGCCGCCTCCCAAGACGCGATCGATCGCGACGCGCGCAGCAGTGCCCAACGCAACCACGACGGGCTCAACGCCGCGCTGCGCGCTCTGCTGGCCTCGGGAAAACTGGGCCAGCACAACGGGCTACCGGCATCGATCATCATCACCACCACCCTGGCCGACCTCGAAGCCGCCGCCGGCAAAGGACTCACCGGCGGCGGCACCCTGCTGCCGATGTCCGACGTGATCCGGATGGCCCGCCACGCCCATAATTACCTGGCGATCTTCGACAAAGGCAAAGCCCTGGCGCTCTACCACACCAAACGATTAGCCTCACCCGGACAACGAATCGTGTTGTACGCAAAGGACCGCGGCTGCACCGCACCCGGATGCGACGTGCCCGGCTACTACTGTGAAGTCCACCACGTCATCGACTACGCCACATCCCGCACCACCGACATCAACCAACTGACCCTGGGCTGCGGAACCAACCACAAAACCGTGCGACCCGGCGGCTGGATGACTCGCAAAAACACCCGCGGCGACACCGAATGGATTCCACCCCCACACCTCGAACGCGGCCAACCCCGGGTCAATAACTTTCATCATCCCGAAAAGATGTACCGCGAAGACGACGACGACGGCGACGCAGCGTAGGACCACGCGTCTCGGGCGCGACGGCACGTCCCTAAGCGGGCGACTCCGTCACCGCGGCGTCGGAGCGCGCGAGAGCACGGTGCGCGGGGTCCAGCCGGCGCACCGTGAGGATGAACGCGATGGCAATCAATGGCGCGATAGCACCGTAAACGCCCGCAGGGACCGCTATTTCGGCGCTGTTCAACAGCTGCGGACTCAGTGCCACGCCGATCGCCACCACGGCATTGTGTATCCCGATCTCCAAGCTGACGGCGATGGCTTGTCGTGGAGCGAGATGCATGAAGCGTGGCACGAGATAACCGACGGTCAGGCTGACAAGGCAGAACGACGCGACGGCGACGCTCAGCACCCCAAGGTTGTCCCACAGCGTCTTCTTGCCGCCGGCGATCGACGAACCGACGACGACTACCAACAGGACTGCTGCGAATATTCTCACCGGCCTCTGAAGTCGCCGGGCCAGCTCCACGAAACGGTGCCGTATCACAATGCCAATGGCAGTGGGTATCAGCACAAGTCCGAAGATCTCAAGAAACTTCTCGAACTGTAGCGGGATGTGCCGTCCGTCTCCCATGAACCAGGTCATCGAAAACGCGACAATTGCCGGCAAGGAAAAGATCGACAGCACCGCGTTGACCGCGGTCAGGGTGACGTTGAGCGCCAGGTCCCCGTTGAACAGGTGGCTCAGGATGCTCGCCATCGTCCCGCCTGGGGTAGCGGCCATCAGCATTAAGCCAACCGCGAGCGTGGGCGACAGGTGCAAGGTTTCGGCGATCGCGAAGCACAGCGCCGGCAGGAGCACAGCCTGACAGATCAGTGCAACCGCCAGCGGGCGCCGCAGCGTGGCGGCTCGCTTGAAGTCGTCGACGGTGAGCGTCAGCCCAAGCGCGAGCATGATCACCACCACGACCAACGGGAAGTACTGGTTGTTCATTACGCTCCGCGGGGTTGGTGCACTGAAGAGTAGTTAGCTTGCCTTACACAACAGCAAGTAAGTGTATGGGTGCCCGCGCCTGATGGCTCGATGTAGTTCGTCCGGTGGACGCACACCAGGTAAACAGCCGTCGAGTCACCCGCGTCCGTCTGGAATCACGCTGTTCAGAACGCGGCCTCTCGAGTCACGCCGGCACTGTTTCCCCGCCTCGCCGCAGCATCATCGCCGCGTGCTTGAGCACCGGGGAATCGACCATCCGACCCTCGAAGGCGAAGACGCCGCGCTCGGTCTTTGCCGCGGTCAGCACTCGCCGCGCCCACGCCAGCTCCTCCTCGCTGGGGCGATACGCCGCACGCACCACCGGGATCTGGCTTGGGTGAATGCACACCGTCCCGGCGAAACCCAGCGCCACGCCGTCGTCGCACTCCGCGCGCAGGCCGTCAAGGTCGCGGATGTCCAAATGCACCGCGTCGAGCGCGATCCGATCGAACGCGGACGCCGCAAGCAGGGCCGTCGACCGGACATGCCGGGCAACGTCCCGGTAGGTGCCGTCGGCGAAACGGCTGGAAGTGCCACCAAGGGTGGCGACTAAGTCCTCGGCGCCCCAGAACAGGGCGACGGTCCGCTCCGCCGCGGCGATTTCGGCGGCGAACACCGCGGCGCGCGGCGTCTCGATCAGCGCAATCACGTCGCGCGGTGCGAGCGCATCCACCTGAGCCGCCGATTCGGTCTTGGAGAGCATCACCGTCGTGTACGCGGTACCGGCCAGGGCATCCAGATCCAGCGGCAGTTCGTCAGTGCTGGACGCATTGACGCGCACAACGGTGCGCTCGGGGTCCAGTGGAGTGTCCTGCAAAGCCTTACGGGCGGCGGGCTTGTCCGCCTCGGCGACGCCGTCCTCGAGGTCGAGGATCACCACGTCGGCGGCGGCGGCCGCCTTCGCGAAACGCTCGGGACGATCGGCCGGGCAGAACAGCCAGCCCGGGCCGGCGGCACGCAGATCCATCACGCCTCCTCGTCAGACGGTCGTTTCTGCACCAGGGTCTTGCGGACCGCCCGCGCGACGACGTCGCCGTGCTGGTTGCGCCCGGTGTGTTCGAGGCTCACAATGCCTTCGCCCGGGCGGCTTTTCGATTCACGCTTATCGGTGCACACGGTTTCCGCGTACAGGGTGTCGCCGTGGAAGAGGGGCTTGGGAAACGACACTTCGGAAAAGCCCAGGTTCGCCACGATGGTGCCCAGTGTCAGCTGCGTGACCGAAAGCCCCACCAGCGTCGAGAGCGTGAACATCGAGTTCACCAGCCGCTCGCCCCGGAAGCCCGGCTGCTCTGCCGCCCACGCCGCGTCGAGATGCAGCGGCTGGGTGTTCATCGTCAGCGTGGTGAACAAGACATTGTCGGCCTCGGTCACCGTGCGGCCCGGCCGGTGCAGGTATGTGGTACCGATCTCGAACTCCTCGAACCACAACCCACGCTGGACAACCGACTTGCCTTCCGTCACGACAGCCCCAGCGATCGCGCGATGAGCATCAGTTGCACCTCGGTGGTGCCCTCGCCGATCTCGAGGATCTTGCTGTCACGGTAGTGGCGTGCCACCGGATACTCGTTCATGAAGCCGTATCCGCCGTGAATCTGCGTAGCGTCGCGCGCATTGTCCATGGCCGCCTCCGACGAAATCATCTTGGCGATGGCCGCCTCCTTCTTGAAGGGCTTACCCGCCAACATCTTTGCTGCTGCATCGTAGTATGCGGTGCGCGCGACGTGGGCACGCGCCTCCATCCGGGCGATCTTGAAGCTGATCGCCTGATACGAGCCGATCGGCTGGCCGAACGACTGGCGCTCCTTCGAGTACTTAACGCTTTCGTCGACGCAGCCCTGCGCCGCGCCGGTCGCCAGGGCGGCGATCGCGATGCGACCTTCATCGAGGATGGACAGGAAGTTCGCGTATCCCTTGCCGCGGACGCCCAGCAGATTCTCCTCCGGGACGCGGGCGTCGGCGAAGGTCAGCGGATGCGTGTCCGATGCGTTCCAGCCGACCTTGTTGTAGACCGGCTCGACGGTGAAACCCGTTGTGCCGTTGGGGACGATGATGGTCGAGATCTCCTTCTTGCCGCTGGCCAGATCGCCGGTGACCGCGGTGACGGTGACGAGCGAGGTGATGTCGGTGCCCGAGTTTGTGATGAATTGCTTGGATCCGTTGATCACCCAGTCGCCATTGTCGAGCTTGGCGGTGGTCCGTGTCCCCCCGGCGTCCGATCCGGCGCCCGGCTCGGTCAGCCCGAAGCCGGCAAGCGCGCGGCCAGCCACCAGGTCGGGCAACCACTTTTGCTTGTGATCCTCGGTACCGAACCGGAAGATCGGCATAGCGCCAAGGCCGACCGCGGCCTCCAGCGTGATCGCCACGGATTGGTCGACCTTGCCGAGTTCCTCGAGGGCAAGTGACAGCGCGAAGTAATCGCCGCCCATGCCCCCGTACTCCTCCGGGAACGGCAGGCCGAACAGCCCCATCTCAGCCATCTTGGCGACGACCTCGTACGGGAAGCTATGCTCCTCATCGTGTTTGGCCGACACCGGCGCGACCACGGTCCGTGCAAAATCGGCCACCGTATCGCGCAAGTCTTCGTACTCCTTGGGCAGGCTGCCCGCGGTAATCGCTGTCGTCATGATTGTTCACCTTTGATCCTGGCCAGTACCTGCTCGACCTTCACCTGGTCTCCCACCGACACCAACACCTCGACCTGTCCCGAAACGGGCGCGGCCAGTGAGTGTTCCATCTTCATCGCCTCGACGACCACCACCACGTCGCCCTCGCTGACCTCCGCGCCCGACTCGACCTGGACGGCGATCACGCTGCCCGGCATGGGACTGACCACCTCGGCGGGCCGCTCCCCTGCCGCGCGGTGAATCTTCTGTTCCTCGGCTTCACGCAGCTGCCAGGTACCGCGCGCGTCGGCGATCCATAAATGCCGGTCGGCCTCGGCCCACCGGTAGTCGCGCCGCAGCCCGTCCAGCGTCACGCTCATCTGGTCAGACTCGAGTTGCACAGTTGCGGTAACGATCTCGCCGGCACCGACCTGCACCTTGGCGGCCTCGGGTGGCCCCCACACCGCCACCGTCTCGGCGCCAAGCGCCGTGCGCATCGCGGTGCGCACCGGCGCCGCCACCCCACCGACGCGCCACCCGGTCGGGGCCGCCCATAGGCTGCCCCCGGTGTTGCCGGCCAGAGCAGACTGACGGTAGAGGCCCCCCGCGGCGAGCACATCCTCGGGCGCCGGCAACGGGACGAAGTCCACCAGCCGTTCGTCCAGCAACGCGGTGTCCAGGTCGCCGGCCCGCACCCGCTCGTCGGCAAGCAGGAAGCGCAGGAACTCAACATTGGTCTGCACCCCCAGGACTGCGGTCTGCGACAGTGCCCGGTCGAGCATCGCGAGCGCCTCATCGCGGTCGGCTCCGTGGGCAATCACCTTGCTCAGCATCGGGTCGTAATCGCTGCCCACCACCGTGCCCGCCAGCAGCGACGAGTCCACCCGCACCCCGGCACCGGCGGGCTCGAACACCTGCAGCACCCGCCCGCCGGTCGGCAAAAAGCCGCGCGCCGGATCTTCGGCGTACACCCGTGCCTCGATCGCGTGACCGTTCAGCTCGACGTCGTCCTGACTGAACGTCAGCTTCTCGCCGGCCGCGACCCGCAACTGCCACTCGACGAGGTCCAGGCCGGTGACCGCCTCGGTGACCGGATGTTCCACCTGCAGGCGGGTATTCATCTCCATGAAGAAGAACTCATCGGGCCGCGCGGCAGAGACGATGAACTCCACTGTGCCGACCCCGACGTAGTCGACGCTGCGGGCGGTATCGCAGGCCGCCGCCCCGATCCGTGCCCGCGTCGCGGCGTCCAGTAGTGCCGACGGCGCTTCCTCGATGACCTTCTGGTGCCGTCGCTGCAGGCTGCACTCGCGCTCCCCCAGATGCACCACGTTGCCGTGCCCGTCGGCGAGCACCTGCACCTCGATATGCCGGGGCCGCAACACGAAGCGCTCCAGGAACAGCGTGTCGTCGCCGAACGCCGAGGCGGCCTCGCGCCGGGCACTCACCAGCGCCTCGCGCAGCCGTGCCGGATCCTCTACCAGGTGCATGCCCTTACCGCCGCCACCGGCCGAGGGCTTGATCAAGACCGGATAGCCGACCTCATCGGCTGCCGCGACGAGGTCGCCGTCCGTCAGCCCTGGTTTGGCCACCCCCGGCACCACCGGTACGCCGAAAGCGGCCACCGCGTTCTTGGCGGTGATCTTGTCGCCCATCACCTCGATCGCGCGTGCGGGTGGGCCCAGGAACACCACCCCGGCGCGTTTGCACGCGGCGGCGAATTCGGCGTTCTCGGAGAGAAACCCGTAGCCCGGATGAATCGCCTGGGAGCCGGTGCGGACCGCGGCGTCGAGCACCCGAGCGATATCGAGATAGCTCTCGCGCGCCGCGGCGGGTCCCAGTCGCACGGCGGTGTCGGCCTCGGTGACGTGCCGCGCGCCGGCGTCGGGATCGCTGTAGACAGCGACCGAGCGAATGCCCAGCCGGCGCAGCGTCCGGATTACCCGCACCGCGATCTCGCCCCGGTTGGCGACTAACACCGTGTCAAACATCAATCACATCCGGAAGACGCCGTAGGAGACCGGTTCCAGCGGCGCGTGGGCACACACCGAAAGGGCAAGCCCAACAAGCGTTCTGGTGTCAACCGGGTCGATAATGCCGTCGTCCCACAGCCGGGCGGTCGAGTAGTACGGGTTGCCTTGATCCTCGTACTGCGCGCGAATGGGTGCCTTGAACGCCTCTTCCTCGTCGGCGGACCAGGGTGTGCCTGCCCCGGCGAGCTGTTCGCCGCGCACGGTGGCCAGCACGGACGCAGCCTGCTCGCCGCCCATCACCGAGATCCTCGCGTTGGGCCACATCCACAGGAAACGGGGCGAGTACGCCCGCCCGCACATCGAATAGTTGCCCGCGCCATAGGATCCGCCGATCACCACGGTCAGTTTCGGCACCCGGGCACACGCGACGGCGGTAACCATCTTGGCGCCATGCTTGGCGATACCGCCGGCCTCGTAGTCGCGTCCGACCATGAAGCCCGCGATATTCTGCAAGAACAGCAGCGGGATCTTGCGCTTGTCGCAGAGCTCGATGAAATGCGCTCCCTTTACCGCGGATTCGCTGAAGAGCACCCCGTTGTTGGCGACGATCCCGACGGGATGACCATGAATGTGCGCGAAGGCGGTTACCAGCGTCTTGCCGTATTTGGCCTTGAATTCGCTGAATTCGCCGCCGTCGACCAGTCGCAGGATGACCTCGCGCACGTCGTAAGGCACCCGGGGATCCGGTGGCACCACGTCGTAAAGCTCGTGTTGCGGGTGTTTGGGTTCGACCGGGGGTCGGAGCTCCCATTGACTGGGCTCGCGGGGACCGAAGGTGGCCGCGATCTTGCGCACGATGTGCAACGCGTGTTCGTCGTCGTCAGCAAGGTGGTCGGTGACACCGGAGACCCGCGAATGCAAGTCACCGCCGCCGAGGTCTTCGGCTGAGACGATCTCTCCGGTGGCGGCCTTCACGAGTGGCGGGCCGCCCAGAAAGATGGTGCCCTGCTCGCGGACGATGACGGCCTCGTCGCTCATCGCCGGCACGTAGGCGCCGCCTGCCGTGCACGAGCCCAGCACGGCTGCCACCTGCGGAATGCCGTTGGCGCTCATTGTGGCCTGGTTGTAGAAGATCCGGCCGAAGTGCTCGCGGTCGGGAAACACCTCGTCCTGGCGCGGGAGAAAGGCGCCGCCAGAGTCGACAAGGTAGATGCACGGCAGCAGGTTCTGCAGCGCGACTTCCTGTGCCCGCAGGTGCTTTTTAACCGTCATCGGGTAGTAGGTGCCGCCCTTGACTGTCGCGTCATTGGCGACGACCACGCATTCGCGCCCGGAGACTCGGCCGATCCCGGTGATGATGCCGGCGCCGGGAGACTCGTCGCCGTACATGCCGCCAGCGGCCAGCGGTGCCAGCTCCAAAAACGGAGTGCCCGGATCAAGCAGGCGATCGACGCGTTCGCGGGGCAACAGCTTGCCCCGGCTGACGTGGCGCTCCCGCGCACGCTCGTTCCCGCCGAGTGCCGCCGCAGCCAGCTTGGCGTTCAGCTCACCGACGAGCCGGCGGTGTTGATCGGCGAACGAGGGCGCAGCGATGGGGCTCGTGACAGCGGTCACCGCACATCCGCTCGAATCACAAGGGGCGGTTCAGTCTTCGCGACGACTTCGTCGACCGACACGTCGGGGGCCGTCTCGATCAGGTGCAGGCCGTCATCGCAGACGTCGATGACCGCGAGTTCGGTGACGATGCGGTTGACGCAACCCACACCGGTCAGCGGCAACGTGCACTGTTCGAGGATCTTGGGGGCACCGTCCTTGGCGGCGTGCTCCATCATCACGATCACCTTGCGCGCACCGTGGACCAAGTCCATCGCGCCGCCCATTCCCTTGACCATCTTTCCGGGGATCATCCAGTTGGCAAGGTCGCCGGTGGCCGACACTTGCATGGCTCCGAGCACAGCGACGTCCAGGTGTCCGCCGCGGATGATTCCGAACGAGATCGACGAGCAAAAGAACGCCGCCCCTGGCAGCGCCGTGACCGTTTCCTTGCCCGCGTTGATCAGATCGGGATCGAGCTGATCGCGACTGGGATACGGGCCGACACCCAGGATCCCGTTCTCCGAATGCAGGACTACGTGGACGCCCTCGGGGATGTGGTTGGGGATCAGGGTGGGCATCCCGATGCCCAGGTTGACGTATTGGCCGTCTTCGAACTCAGCCGCCACCCGGGCGGCCATGCCGTCTCTGCTCCACGTCATTTGGCGCCATTCCTCCCCATCGCTACGCTCTGCATCGTCATCGGCGCGCCACTTTCCGTCATTGCCGCACCGTCTCTTTCTCGATCAGCTTGGCGGGATTTGGCACGTGCACGACGCGCTGGACGAAGACGCCCGGGGTATGCACCGTGGCGGGGTCGATTTCACCGGGCTCGACGAGGTGTTCGACCTGAGCGATCGTGATCCTGCCGGCCGCGGCGCAGTCCGCGTTGAAGTTGGCGGCCGTCTCGCGGTACACCAGGTTGCCGTGCCGGTCACCCTTCCAGGCGTGCACCAAAGAGAAGTCGGTGCGAATCGCCCGCTCGAGAACATAGGTGGAACCGTCGAACTCGCGAGTCTCTTTGGCCGGCGACACGACCGCCACCGCACCCGACGAGTCGTAGCGCCACGGCAGCCCGCCGTCGGCAACCTGGGTGCCGACACCGGCCGGTGTATAGAAGGCCGGTATTCCCACGCCGCCGGCGCGCAGCCGCTCCGCGAGAGTGCCCTGGGGGTTGAGTTCCACCTCGAGTTCGCCGGATAAGAACTGGCGGGCAAACTCTTTGTTCTCGCCCACGTAAGACCCAATGGTGCGGCGAATTCGTTTGTGCTGCAATAACAGACCCAGCCCGACGCCGTCGATGCCGCAGTTGTTCGACACCGTCTCCAGATCCTTTACGCCGCTCTCGACCAGCGCGACAATCAGGGCGTCCGGGATTCCGCAGACCCCGAATCCCCCGACCGCCACGGACGACCCGTCGGTTATATCCGCGACCGCCTCGCGGGCGGTGGAAACCACTTTGTCCATTACCGCCAATGCCTCCTCGGACACGTCCGCAGCCAGCAGAAGATTTCAGTTAATATCCATTAACTGGCCGTACAATACCACCGCCCACACTATTGCGTCCAGGAAACTGCTGGGTGCTCAGCCGCCCGGCGGGACCGGCGCGGCCGACCCCGACCGGCATCCGAAACGAGTTAATGGCGAATAACTCGTGTTACGTTAGTGATGATTAACCGAAATACCGGACAAGTTGCGGACGGAGGTCCGTCATGACGGCATCCGCCCCAGACGCCCAACCCGGCCCGCCGGACGCCCCAAATCGCCGCAGCCGATTGAAATCCGACCGGCGCCTGCAAATCCTGTCGTCCGCCGAACGGCTATTCGCCGAACGGGGTTTCGTTGCGGTGCGGCTGGAAGACATCGGCGCCGCAGCGGGAGTCAGCGGCCCGGCCATCTACCGGCACTTTCCCAACAAGGAGTCGATGCTCGTCGAGTTGCTGGGCGGCATCAGTGCCCGGCTGCTCGCTGGTGCACGCGATGTCACGGCCCGCGGTTCCGACGCGGCGGAGGCGCTCGACGGCCTCATCGACTTCCATCTCGACTTTGCGCTGGGCGAACCGGACCTGATCCGTATCCAAGACCGTGACCTCGCGCACCTGCCCGCGGCCGCCGAGCGGCAGGTGCGCAAGGCGCAACGGCAATACGTGGAGGTGTGGGTCGGCGTGCTGCGCGAGCTGGACCCCGAGCTTGCCGAAGCCGATGCCCGGCTGACAGCGCACGCGGTATTCGGGCTGCTGAACTCGACACCGCACAGCATGAAGAGTCCCGACAACTCACGCAGCAAACCGGCCCGGGACGCGCGGTCACGCGCCCTGATGCGCGCCATGACCGTCGCCGCACTAAGAGCCCGAGATCAGGTCCGCTGAATCTCGCCTTGCCGGTAAACCAACGCCCGAGCCCCAGGCCCAGGTACCCTTCAAATCATGAGGTGGACATGAACGATCCACGTCGACCCAAGCGATTTAGTCCCCCTCTACGGGGGTCTGGGCCGACCGAGCGGTGGGCCCCAGGAGGGCCGCCGCCCGCCGATCCCGCCTACGCCGACCAAACGCCCTATGCGCCCAGCTACGGCGCGTACGGGTACACCCCGCCGAGCGCGCCTTGGTCGTCCGCTACTCCACCATGGTCGTCGAACCTCAACGACGCCGATCCCACCAGACACTTACCACCGCACTGGCAGCAAGACCGATCCCCCTCGGGGGGACCACCTCCGGGCGGGCCGGTTGCCCCGCCGCCGGAAGGCCCGTCATCGCCGCGCTGGCTATGGGTCGTCGCCGCCGTCGCGGTGCTGTTGGTCGTCGGTCTGGTGATCGCGCTGATTCTCGCGAACATCGCGACCAAGACCCAGACTGCCGTCCCGCCGCTGCCGGCCATGCCCAGCTCGAGTTCTGTCGTCCCGCCCCCGTCGATCAAGGCACCGACCAGGGTGCCATCGCGGGTGCCGCTGCCCACCGCCGCACCGCCGCCCGTCCCCAGCGAGACGACCAGCCCAGGCACGATGCAGACCGTGGTCTACAACGTCACCGGTGAGGGTCGCGCGATCAGCATCATGTACATCGACGCCGACGGTGTCATTCAGACCGCCTTCAATGTCCCGCTGCCGTGGAGCAAAGAAGTCACCCTCGCCCAGTCGTCCACGCACCCACCGAGCGTCACGATCGTCAACATGGGCCACAACGTGACGTGCTCCGTCACCGTCAACGGCGTCCAGATGCGCCAACGCGTCGGTCAGGGCCTGACGATCTGCGACGCCAGGAGCTAGACAGTTTCAGGCGCGGCGGCCTCGCGCGGTGGGACCCGGACCGCGAGCATCGCCACCGTTCCGGCAATCAGCACCAGCGAGATCCCGCCCAGACCTGCCCGAGCGGCGCCGAAAACGTCGACGAAGACGGAGAACAGCCACGGCGCCAAGAACGCGACCGCCCGACCCGTCATCGTGTACAGGCCGAACGCCACCCCCTCCCTGCCGTGCTTTGACATCTGCAGCAACAGGGCGCGCGACGACGACTGCGACGGGCCGATGAACAGACAAAGCAGCAGACCGCACACCCAGAAAGCGACCGGACCGGACAGCGCCATCAAGATGAGCCCCGCGATGATGATCGCGACCAGTGACCCGACGATGACAGGTTTGGACCCGATCCGATGGTCGACGAACCCACCCAGCACAGCTCCGAGCGCGGCCACCACGCTGGCCACCACACCGAATACCAGTACGTCCGCCTGCGAGATGCCGTAGACGCTGACGCCGAGCACAGCGCCGAAGGCAAAGGTCGCCGCAAGGCCGTCCCGGAAGAGCGCGCTGGCGCCCAGGAAGTACACCAGGTTGCGGTCGCGCCGCCATTCCGCGGAGATTTCCGTCCACAGCCTGCGATAGCCACCCAGCATGTTCGTCGGCTGCTCCACCCCGGCTAGATCGGGACCCGACTCGGGTAGCCGGTTTGTGACGAACAACAGCGGCAGCGCCAGCGCCGCCAGCCACGCCGCGGTCGCCAGCATCGCGCAACGGATGTTGAGTCCGTCCGCGACGGGCACGTGCAGCAGTCCGCGCGCCGCGTCCGGGCCGGAGCCCGACCCGCCAATGAATCCCGCAAAGATCACCATTAGCAGCAGGACGCTGCCGAGGTAACCCGACGCCGCCCCCAGGCCGGAAATGCGGCCCACTGTCTGCGGCGTCGACAACTGGCGCAGCATGGCGTTATACGGGACGCTGGCCAGGTCACAGCATGCCGCCGTGGCTCCCAGCAGCACCAGCCCGGCCCAAAAGTAGCTTGGGCGATCGTGGATGAAGAACATGGCGCAGGTGAGCGTTACTGCCAGGCCGGTCCCCAAGCTCAGCGCCAGCCGTCGACGACGCGGGGACTCCACCCACACGCCGACGACCGGCGCCAGCGCCGCAACCGTCAGGCCGGCGATGGCGCCCGCGCGGCCCAACCAACTGGCGGGCGTGGTGCCGCCGGAGATGCCTATCCCCACACTGCTGGTCAGATAGACCGCGAAGACGAAGGTCGCCACGATGGCGCTCATGCCGACAGCGCCACAGTCCCATAGCGCCCAGGCGAATACCTGGAATCGCCCGGCCGTCCGCGGCGCCAGCTCCGGCTGAGTCATGCCCGGCACTCTACGGGGGCTCAGTGTCTACGATTGGCGCATGCCGGTACCAGCTCCCAGCCCAGACGCGCGTGCCGTTGTCACCGGTGCCTCGCAAAACATCGGTGAAGCGCTGGCCATCGAACTTGCCGCGCGCGGGCACAACCTGATCGTCACCGCGCGACGCGAAGAACTGCTCAACGAGCTGGCCACCCGACTGACCGACAAGTACGGCGTCGCCGTAGACGTGCGCCCTGCCGATCTGGCCGACCCATCCGAACGAGCGAAGCTGGCCGACGAATTGGCGGCGCGGCCCATCTCGATCCTGTGCGCCAACGCGGGTACCGCGACTTTCGGTCCGATCTCGGGCCTCGACCCGGCCGGAGAAAAAACTCAGGTACAGCTGAACGCCGTCGCAGTGCACGATCTCACGCTGGCGGTGTTGCCGGGGATGATCGACCACAAGGCCGGCGGCATATTGATTTCCGGTTCGGCGGCGGGAAATTCACCGATTCCCTACAACGCAACCTACGCGGCCACCAAAGCGTTCGCGAACACCTTCAGCGAATCGCTGCACGGCGAGCTGCGCGGCACCGGTGTGCACGTCACACTGCTGGCGCCGGGCCCGGTGCGCACCGACCTGCCTGATGCCGCCGAAGCCTCGCTGGTCGAGAAGCTGGTGCCGGACTTTCTCTGGATCTCAACCGAACACACCGCACGGTTATCGCTGGATGCCTTGGAGCGCAACAAGATGCGCGTCGTACCGGGCCTGACGTCCAAGGCAATGTCGGTGGCGAGCGGGTACGCGCCACGCGCAATCGTCGCGCCGATCGTGGGCAGTTTTTACAAAAGGCTCGGCGGCGGGTAGTGCTTACTACCGGCGCCGGCCGCCACCGAAGATGCCCTTGACGAGCTCGCGGACTCCGGTGTTTATAGCGCTCTTGACGGTGGGATTCTTCAGCAAATCTTCCAACATGCCGGGGCCCTTGGGCTCCACGGGCTCGGGCATCGGCGGTATCTGGAAGTCCGGTGGAAGCGGCGGGACGCCCCCGGGCGCCGGGGCCACTTCGCCCTTCGGGCTTATTTCCGGCACGGGCTCCTGCTCGGTCGTCTGCCCGTACTTCGCCTGCAGCGGGCTGTTTTTGGCCGCCGCGGTGACGGCGTCGGCGCCAATTGCAGCCATCAGCGACCGGGGTACGCGCATGCGGGTCCACGCCACCGGCGTCGGCGCACCCTTCTCCGACAACACGGTCACGACCGCCTCGCCGATGCCCAGCGACGTCAACGCGGATTCCAGGTCGTAGACATCAGTTTTTGGGTACGTGCGGACGGTCCTGCTCAACGCCTTCTGATCGTCAGGCGTGAACGCGCGCAGTGCGTGCTGGACTCGGGCACCCAACTGCGACAGCACCTCGTTGGGCAGATCCGTGGGCAACTGGGTACAGAAGAACACCCCGACGCCCTTGGACCGAATCAGTTTGACGGTTTGCTCGACCTGCTCGAGAAACGCCTTCGAGGCGTCGCTGAACAGCAAATGCGCCTCGTCGAAGAAGAACACCAGCTTGGGCTTGTCGACATCCCCGACCTCGTCCAGCTTGGTGTACAGGTCGGCGAGCAGCCACATCAGGAAGGTGGAGAAGATGACTGGGCGCAACGACTGACCGGTGAACTCCAGCAGCGTGATGATGCCGCGGCCCTGGCCGTCGTTGCGCAGCAAGTCCTTCGGGTCAAGTTTGGGCTCGCCGAAGAAGGTGTCGCCACCCTCGGCATCCAGGTTCACCAGCGCCCGCAGTATGACGCCCGCACTCGTCGACGAAACCCCGCCCAGATCTTTCAGAGCGACCTTGCCCTCGTCGCTGGTCAGGTAGCTGATGACGGCGCGCAGCTGGTCCAGTGTCACCAGCGGGCGGCCGGCGTCCTTGGCCCAGTGGAAGATCAGCCCCAACGTCGACTCTTGGGTAGCATTGAGCCCCAACACTTTTGACAACAGAATCGGGCCGAAGCTCTCGACTGTCGCGCGTATCGGCACAGCGATTCCGCCGGTGCCCAGCGACAGGAACTCAACCGGGTATCCCGTCGGCTCCCAGTTCTCCCCGGTATCTTTCGCGCGCGCGGCGGTCTTGTCGTTGCCCTCCCCCGGTCGGGAAAGTCCGGACAGGTCGCCCTTCACATCGGCCATCAGCACGGGAACGCCCGCCGCGCTGAGCTGCTCGGCAATCAACTGCAGGGTCTTGGTCTTGCCGGTTCCGGTCGCTCCGGCCACCAGTCCGTGCCTGTTGATCGTTGCCAGCGGAATGCGAATCTGCGCGCTGGGGTCGGCCACGCCGTCGACGACGACCGTCCCTAATTCCAGCGCCTGGCCTGCCACGGCGTAGCCGTCCGCGATGCGCTTCGCCGCCCCGCCAGGTCCGTCAGTTGTTGATTCCGTGGTCATCGTGCCGCGGCTCTCTTCCCCAAGTAGTTCCTGTGGAGTAATGCAAAGCATCACACTACTTGCCGGTGGAGGCGGGGGCAGGACCAATGTGGGCTTAGTCTGAGCGCTGTGCGGGACGAATTGGTATGGATCGATTGTGAGATGACCGGGCTGGAATTGGGCTCGGACAAGTTAATAGAGATCGCGGCTCTGGTTACCGATGCCGACCTGAACATCCTCGGCGACGGGATCGACGTGGTGATCCACGCCGACGACGCCGCTCTGTCTTCGATGGTCGAGGTCGTCGCCGAAATGCACTCGCGCTCGGGGCTGACCCGCGAGGTTCAAGCGTCCACCGTGGACCTGGCGACCGCCGAGGCCATGGTGCTCGACTACATCGGCAAATACGTCAAGCAACCCAAAACGGCACCGCTGGCTGGTAACTCGATCGCGACCGACCGTGGTTTCATCGCCCGCGACATGCCCACGCTGGACGCGTTTCTGCATTACCGGATGATCGACGTCAGTTCGATCAAGGAACTCTGCCGGCGCTGGTACCCCCGCATCTACTTCGGCCAGCCGGCCAAGGGACTCGCGCACCGGGCACTGGCCGATATTCACGAATCCATCCGTGAACTGCAGTTCTATCGACGTACCGCATTCGTGTCCCCGCCAGGGCCTTCTACCAGCGACATCGCGGCCGTCGCCGCCGATCTCGAAGGTAGGGAGGTCGCGCCGGGGGCGAACGATTCGGACACAGATTCGGCCGGGGCGCCAGCGAGCGGCTAGTATCGACGTCGCTGCTCGTTGGCACTGGACACGTCCAGACCGGCCGGCCGCAATGGTGGGTGTAGTTCAGTTGGTAGAGCGTCAGGTTGTGATCCTGAATGTCGCGGGTTCGAGTCCCGTCACTCACCCCACAGGTCAGGGGGCTTTTAAGCCCTCTGACCGTTTAATTCCTGCCAGGCCCAACCTGGTTCAGGATGGGGACGACGAGCCGTTGCTGGTCTAGGCCGCGCGATTCGGTCCCCAGTACCCGCAAGTCCGACAGTCCATGATCCAGCGCACAATCCGCTCGCCCTGGCTGCCGCCCCCATCGGGATACTGCACCTCGGCCTGGGCAGTCCCCCCGCAATCAGGCTGTGGGCACGGAACGGGTTCTTTCCTGAGTTCCACCATGTGAATTTCTCTCCCCTCGGCGCTGCGTGAGCGCTCCCCCAATGCCTGCGTCGGCACTGACGGCCCTCCATCCGCGGCGTCGGTTTGCGCGACTCCCGCGATACTTCTTTGGGGGCCAGCCAACCCGATACCTCCGGGATAGTTGATCCAGCTTAACCCTTCATAAACTGAACCATTAAGCAGTGTGGCCTACGTCGCCGAAGCAATCTCATTCGTGTCGCTCGTTATTTACGCGTGCCGCAGCAGCCCTATCAGCTGAAGATCGGCCCACGCGTCAGGCGGCCGCGCAGGTCGGCGTGCTCGGGCGCCTCGCGCCTGCCACCGAGCTCCGGGCGCCATCCGACACCGCCCAGCCAGATGTTTGCCAGGGGGATTCTCCGAGCTTCTTCGATCAGATATTTCAACACCGATCAACCGGCACCTGGCGATCTAATTAGGCACTTTTCCAATATTTGCCAATATTACCGACGCCTGTCGAGTAAGCTGTCGCCTGGCCGTTAACGGGATTGAGCTGCAGGGTCGCGGAACTTCGTAGCCAAGATTGTAATCGAGCGTGCTCGACAATTGTGTCTGGCATGTGTCCGGCACCTAGGACATTAATGGCGGGAGAGCGCCGATGAGGGCGGGTACTAGTACGCGATGACCAGTGGTATGAGTTTGCCGGAGCAACTGCCGGCCACACTGCGATGACCGCACAACAAGAAACCGTGGTGCCCAGTGGCCACGATTCCGACGACCCTCGACTCGGCCCTCTGGACGGAGCTCAAGAGGGCCCTCAGGGCGGACCTCAAGACGACCTTCAGGACGGCCAACTTGACGGCATAGCCGCGATCCAGAACTGGTCGGTCGGGTATGTCAAACGTCACCCCCTGGCATCCCTGACCACGGTCGGTGAGCAGTTCGTTCTCGGCATCCGCACCGTCCAGTATTTCTTCGTCGATCTCCTGACCGGCCGATTCCAATGGGAAGAGTTCATCCGACAGGGCGCATTCATGGCGGGCACCGCCGTGTTGCCGACAGTGCTGGTGTCGTTACCGATCAGCGTCACCATGTCGGTTCAGTTCGCGATGCTGGCCGGCCAGGTCGGCGCTACCTCACTGGCCGGTGCGGCCAGCGGACTGGCGATCATCCGCCAGGGCGCTTCGATGGTGGCCGCAATTTTGATGGCATCGGCCGTCGGATCGGCGATCACCGCCGACCTCGGTTCGCGGACGATGCGCGAGGAAAACGACGCCATGGAGGTGATGGGCGTTTCGGTGATCCGCCGATTGGTAGTGCCGCGTTTCGCCGCAGCGATCATGATCGGCTTCGCGCTCACCGGGGTGGTCTGCTTCGTGGGATTTTTCGCCAGCTACCTTTTCAACGTTTACGTCCAAGACGGCGCACCGGGCAGCTTCGTGTCTACGTTCGCGTCGTTCGCCACCACCGACGACATGATCTTGGCGCTGCTGAAGGCGGTCATCTTCGGCGCCATCGTAGCCGTCGTCTCGGCACAGAAGGGGTTGTCCACCAAGGGCGGCCCGACTGGTGTGGCGAACTCGGTCAACGCGTCGGTCGTCGAAGCGATCCTGGTGCTGATGATCGTCAACGTCGCGATCAGCCAGCTCTACATCATGTTGGTGCCCAGGACAGGCCTGTGACAAGGCACGCGACGTGACAGTCTCCGTCTACCGACCATTGGCGCCAGTCACCAATCGGCTAGCGCAGCTGCACCGCCGAGCCATGCTGCCGATTGCCCGGTTGGGCCACCTGCTGGTCTTCTTTGTGCGGGCACTGGTCGCTGCACCGATAGCGGCGCGTCAATACCGTGGCGAGTTTCTGCGTCTGCTGTCGAACATCACCTGGGGCAACGGTTCGCTGGTGGTGGGAGGCGGCACCGCTGGAGTGGCCCTCGTCCTCGGCGTCACCGTCGGAGCGCTCGTTGGGATCGAGGGTTACAACTTCCTGGATATGTTGGGCTTGGGCCCGGCTACCGGTCTGGTGTCGTCATTGGTCAACACCCGCGAATTGGCTCCACTGATGGCGGCCATGGCGTTCGCGATACAGGGCGGCTGCCGGTTCACCGCACAACTGGGCTCGATGCGCATCGCCGAGGAGATCGACGCCCTGGAATCGATTGCGATCCGGCCAATCCCGTATCTGGTGACTACCAGGCTGCTCGCCTCGGTGGTTGCAATCATCCCGCTGTACACGGCGTGCCTGGCGATCGGCTACTTAAGCACCGCACTGGTCGTGGAACTCAGCGGCGGCGGCTCCCCCGGCTCATATTTCCACTACTTTTCGCTGATGCTGGCCGGCAAGGACATCGTCTTCTCGCTAATCAAGGCCGTCGTTTTTGTGTGGATCGCCTCGACGATTCAGTGCTACTACGGCTTCTACGCCAGTGGCGGCCCCGAGGGAGTGGGTGTCGCCGCGGGACACGGCATGCGGGCCAGCATCACCGTCATGATCATGGTGAACATGCTGCTCACCATGGCGTTGTGGGGGGTCGACTCCGGCGCGAGGTTCGGTGGCTAGGTTGAAGGTTGGGTTGACAGCTGGGTTGGTGGCGGAGTTGGTGAGAGATGCCCAATTCCTTTGAGCTGGACGGGCGCGGCCCGTCCGATCGACAACTGCTCGGGTTCGGGCTGGCGGTTGTCGTGGTGGCGGCAATGCTCACCACAGGACTGTTGGCCAAATCGACGGGCCGCCTCGAAGACTACGTAGAGGTGGTCGCCGACCTGGGCAACGTCGGCGACGGGCTTCCGCAAAAGTCCGACGTCAAATACCACGGCGCGCTCGTCGGAGCGGTCGACAGCGTCGTTCCCGCTATTAACGGCAAGCCCAATTACGTCCACATCGAGCTCAAGTCCGAATACGCCAAGTCGATCCCGGCCGCGGTGACCGCGCGCGTCGTCCCGAGCAATGTGTTCGCCGTATCGTCGGTCCAGCTGATCGGTAACGGTCCCGGACCGCTCCATCCGAGCCGGCACCCACATTCCCGAAGACACCCGACTGCCGACCGTGCTGTTTCAAACCACCATCAGCAAGCTGCGTGACCTGCTATCCGCATCCGGGCGTGGCCGAGAAGACAGGTCAGTGGGTATCCTGGCCGCACTGGCGGCCGCCACCGACCACCGCCGCGTCACCCTTCTGAACAGCGCGGGTCAGCTGAATCATCTTATTGATGAACTTAATTCAATTGTCAGCACGGATACCGGCCCCTCCACGATATCGGCGCTCGTCGACGCGACGCGGGGACTTGAGACCACCGCGCCCGACCTCATCGACGCGCTGCATCAGGCCGTTGAGCCGATGCAGACCTTCGCCGAGACCCGCGGGCAACTGGCATCGCTGATCTCCGGGGCCGGCAATACGGTCGGCACCTCATACCAATCGCTGAACAACCACATCGACCAACTCATCGGGATCACCACAGACTTCACGCCGGCGTTAGGCGTACTGGCGCAGAACTCCCAAAACTGGCTGGCCGCGGCCATCAAAACGGACATCCTGGCCGACAAGGTCATGGAGACCATGGTGACGCCCGACGGCTTGGGCCACGCGCGCGGGATGCTGTCTTTCACCCCGACCTACAGCTACACGCGTGCCGACTGCCCGCACTACGGAGAGCTCAAGGGCCCCAGCTGTTATACGGCGCCGTTGGTTCCGGTGCGGCCGGATCTTCCGGAAGTGCTGCTGCCGCAGAACTATCAGCCGCCGAAGGACTTGGCTCCTCCGCCGGGAACCGTGCTGGGCGCGGACGGGAACCTCGTTGCCGTCGGGCCGCCGTTGATCAACCCGGTGCCCAATTTGACCGATCCCAATCCGCCGCTGCCCTCGTGGCTCACACCGTCTCCGCCGGTACCAGGGACCGCAAACCCCGACAACGCACCTCCACCGCCTGCTGCGCCGGGAACGGTTGCGCCATCGTCTTTCGGCGGCAACGTCGGGCCCGTGGGCAGTCAGTACGAGCAAAACATGTTGACCGTGATCACTGGTCAACCCGCCAGTGCCGCTACCGAACTGCTGCTGGGCCCGGTCGCCCGCGGCACCACCGTTTCTTTGAAGGCACCTTTGAAATCCGTCCCGCCACAATCGCCTTCGGCTGGGAGGCCACATTGAGATCCGGTGAATCCCGCGGCACGCTGGTTGCCCTCAGCCTTTTCATGGTGGTGGCGCTGACGCTGACCTGGCTGGTTTACGTGAGCCTGCGGCACGATGTGGAGGGCAGAACGGCGTCGTATTCGGCGATGTTCACCGATGCGTATGGGCTTCGTGAGGGCGACGACGTCCGGATGGCCGGTGTGCGCGTAGGTCGCGTCGAAAAGATCGACATCGACGGGAAATTGGCGAAGGTCTCATTCGTCGTGCAGCAGGAACAGCGGTTGTACGGAAACACCGTCGCCTCGGTGACCTATCAGAACATTGTCGGACAGCGTTACCTCGGACTGTCTTTGGGCCGTGAAGGCACTCAGAATGTGCTGCCGCCCGGAAGCGTCATCCCGCCGGAGCGTACCGAGCCGTCCTTCGATGTCACCGCGCTGCTCAACGGCTACGAGCCACTGTTCAGCGTGTTCAATCCACACGACGCGGACAACCTCACCAAGGCAGTCATCGAATCGCTACAGGGCGACACCTCGTCGATGGCAACCCTGGTCAGCCAGACATCCACGCTCACAGAGACATTCGCCGGGCGAGATCAGGCCCTCGGCGACATGATCACCAATCTCAACAAGATTGTCGGCAACCTCGCCGCGCAGAATGACAATCTCGACACTGTCATCACGCAGGCCGGCGATATCGTCGCCGAACTCGACCGCCGACGTCCGGAACTGGTGTCCTCGGTAGGTTCGATGGCGCGGGTACTGGGCCACCTCTCGACTTCCGCGACAGACGTGTATCCGGCAGCGCGCGAATTCATGGATCGGCAGCCTGGCGCCACCCGGCACCTGCTCAGCATCGAACCTCAGCTGGCATTCGCTGGTGACAACATCCCGCTACTGATGAAAGGCCTCACTCGCGCAGGCAATCAAGGCGCCTTCGGCAATGGCTACGTGTGCGACGTGAATCTGTTCGGGTTCTTCCCGGGGCTCAACGATGTCGTGCCGATCATCGTCAATGCCGCCACGCCCGGAAACAAGGCGCAGTTCACCCCAAGATGCAGGAACACCGCCGGTGGCTGACTCATCCATGTGGCTTCGACTAAAGAGGCTTAAGACGCGTCCGCCGGAGAGTTACAACAAGACCTGGCTTGGGTTCATCGCCGTCGCGGTGGTCGCGGTCGTGATCGGAGCGATGCTGGCAGTCCATCTGCTCAGCGCCGGCTATCGGCACTATACGGCCGAGTTTCTACAGGCGGCGTCGCTGCGACCCGGGAACCCGATCACAGTGGCGGGCATCCAGGTTGGCACAGTCACCAGCATGAAGCTCGACGGCGACCACGTCGAGGCGGGCCTGAAGATTCGCGACAACATCGTGCTGGGCAGCGAATCGAAGGCGGTGATCAAGCTCGCCACCATACTCGGCGCCCGCTACATCGCCATCACTCCAGACGGCCCGGGCGGGTTGCCGCACAACACGTTTAATTTGGCTCACACCGAAGTTCCCTACGACCTGCAGAGCGCATTGCAAGACGCCGCCAGCACTTTCGAACAGGTGGACTCCGATCGGTTCGCCCAATCGCTTGCGGTGCTGGGCAAGCAGCTCAAGGGCTTGCCCGAGCTGGTGCCCCAGGCGCTGGCGAACATGGACACCCTGTCGTCGATCATCGCGCAGCGGCGCGACCAAGTGGGCCAGCTGCTCAAAAATACCGAGCGGGTCACCAACACATTGCACAACCAGCAAGCCAGGATCGGCAACCTGGTCAACCAGGGCCAAGACTTGATGGGGGTATTCGTCTCGCGGCGTGTGGTATTCCACGCGATGATGCAATCCCTACAGAGTCTGGTGGAGGTTTTGAGCGGTCTCGTCATCAACGACCGCCCGGCTCTGGACGCGCTGCTGCGAGACATGGGCGATTTCACCACCTTGATGGGCAAACACAACGACCTGATGCGCAACATGTTGCAGGTCAGCCCGGTCTTGATGCGCGAGGTGGCCAATATGACGGGTGACGGCAACGCAATCGCCGGCAACGGCCCAGGTGGTGCGGTCATCGATTCGTGGATGTGCGCAATCAGCGGCCGCGCCCAACAATTCGGGATGATCCCGTACTTCAAGGACTGCAAGTGAAGCGGCTCAGGTCCCCGATTGTAATAATCGCGGCTGCCCTGGCCGTGATGGTGGCTACCGTCGGTGCCGGACGATGGTACCTGAGCACCGGCGATGAGCCGATCACGGTAACTGCCCAATTCGACAGCGCCGCAGGATTGTACGAGGGCAACGTGGTGGCCACGCTGGGTATGCCAGTGGGCAAGATCACCAAGATCACCCCAAAAGGTAGCTATGTCGAGGTCGAGTTCACCGTCGATCGCAACGTCAAGATCCCCGCGGACGTTCAGGCCGTCACGGTCTCCACTTCCATCCTCAGCGACCACCAGGTCGAGCTGACGCCGCCCTACCGCGGCGGCCCAGTTCTGCAGAACCATGACACCATCGGTTTGACGCGGACCAAGACGCCGATCGAATTCAGCCGCGTGCTGGGCGTTCTCGACAAGGTGTCCAGATCGCTCGAGGGGGACGGTCAAGGCGGCGGCCCCATCGCCGACATCCTCAACGGCAGCACCGAAGCCCTCAACGGCAATGGCGGGAAGATCAAGCACGCGCTCGACGAGCTCTCCAAGGCGCTACGACTGAGCAGTGACGGCGGCGCGACGAGCCGTGAGCAGATCACCACGATCATCAAGAACGTCAGCTCGCTGATGGACGCGGCCGCCGCCAATGACGCCAAGCTGCGCGAGTTCGCATCAACGATCCACCAGCTCGGCCAGATCATGGCGGACGAGGAAATCGGCAGCGGCAGCACGGGGAAGAAATTCGAACAGATGGTCCAGCAGGCCAGCGACCTCCTCGACGCCAACCGCGAAACCGTCAAGAAGGCCATTCTCAACGGCAATAGCACATTGGAAGGTGTTGTCGCCCAGCAGCGCGACGTCGCCGAGGTACTCGACCTCGCGCCCCTGGTGGCCGACAACGCCTACAACGTGATCGACCGGGCCAACGGCAGCATCCGAGCGCGTGTCCTCACCGACCGCGCGATGTTCGACACCCAACTGGGCAAAGAGGTCTGCAACATGATGGGTCTGCGGCAACTGGGCTGCAGCACCGGGACCTTGCAGGACTATGGCCCCGATTTCGGGTTGACCTACGTGCTCGACGGTCTGGCCGCGATGGGACAAAAATAGTGACCCCAAAGACTGTCGTTACGGGCATACGCGCGAAGGCCGCCATCGCGATCGGCGCCGCGGCGATCCTGAGCTCGGGATGCGCCACGAACGGCCTTGCCAGCCTTCCCCTTCCGGCTCCGGGTGTGGGTTCCGGCGGGTACACGCTGACCGCGGTGTTCGCCAGCGCACTCAACCTGCCGATGAACGCCAAAGTTAAACTCGCCGGCGCCAACGTGGGCGAGGTCGAGTCGATGGTCGCACGCAACTACACCGCGGTCACCACCCTGCGAGTCAAGGATGGTGTGTTACTGCCAAAGGGCAGCACCGCCGAATTGCGCACCGCTACACCACTGGGCGACGTTTTCGTGTCGCTGCGGCCACCCGCCGACGCCGCTCCGAACGCACCAATGTTGCGTGACGGTGACACGATCGGTTTGGAGTCAACGGCGGCGGCCTCCACCGTCGAGTCGGTACTGAGTTCGGCAGCGGTCCTGGTCAACGGCGGAACGGTGCGCAATTTCACCAACATCATCAACGGTGTCGGTAAGGCAACCGGGGACAATGGCCGGGCATTCGGGGAGTTGCTCCGCAAGACCAGTCGGTTGCTCGGCACACTGGACTCCCGAACCGAGCAAATGTCAGCCGCGCTGACCGAATTGTCTGGTCTCGCTGATGAACTCGACGCTAAGAACCGCGCCATCACCGAGCTGGTAGCGGCGGCCGGACCGGGCACCGATGCGCTGGCCTCCAACACCACCCAACTATCCGACATGGCAGTCCAGATCGGCGACACCGCCCGGTTGCTGGCCCGGTTTCCCACGCTCGGGGGGACCGACACCAGCGGCCGAAGCATCATCCGTGACGTGAACACCATCGCCGGCGCGGCCAACGACATTGCGGTGAGCCCGGATACCAGCCTGCTGGCCCTGAACCGGCTGCTTCCGCCGATGATCAAAGCAACGGCGGGCAGCGGGGTTGCGGTACGCGCCAGTCTGGACAAGCTGGTCCTCGGTTCGATACCCGACATCGGATTCCCCGGCGACATCGGGCTGCACGGACCGCACCGGTACGACTGGAACCAGTTCATCGGTTCGTTGAAGTACACCTTGTGGCGGCTGCAGGAACGCGTGGTAGGACGCGGACCGAACTCGCCGCAGGTACCGGTGATACCGGACCCGCTCGTCCCGGGGCAAGTCGATATCGCCCCTGCACCCCCGGGACCGCAGCGATGACCGCCACGATCGCCACCTCCGCCGATGTCTTGGTTCGCCTGGTGCGGGCGGGCCACCGCCGACAGGTCTGGCTGTCGGTGGCCGGATTGGCGATCACTCTGGTGGTGGCGACCGCATATCTGCTGATCGGCGCGTTGCGGGTGGCACCGTTCGCGTCGTCGTATCGGGTCACCGTGCAGCTACCGGAATCCGGTGGGCTGCTGCCGAATCAGGACGTCGCACTGCGCGGCGTACGGATCGGGCGGATCGAATCCGTGCAGATCACCGATCGAGGCGTCAACGCGGTCGCCAACATCACGTCGAAGGTGAAGATCCCCGCGTCTGCCGTCGCGCACGTATCCGCGCTGTCTCCCGCAGGCGAGCAATTCATCAACTTCGAAGCCGGCTCCGACGCGGGGCCGTATCTGCGTGATGGCAGCAGCATCGCGTTGGACCGCACCACCGTCCCGGTCGGCCTGGCGCAGATGCTCGAGGACGCCAACGGGCTGCTCTCGCAGGTCGACCCGCGCAAGGTCGAAATGATGAAAAAGGAATTGAGCCTGAGTAAAGAAGGGCCGGCCAAGCTGGCCGCCATCGTCGACGGCGGCACTTTCCTGCTGTCGACGCTGGATTCGGTGTTGCCCCAAACCACCAGCCTCATCAAAACCACCCGAGTGGTGCTGACGCTGGCGGCCGATAAGAACGCCGGACTCGCCGCGTCGACCGTTGACCTGGATCGCACCCTGTCCGGGGTGGCCAGAATGCAGGGCGGCTATCGCCGTTTGACCGAGGAGTCGCCGCGGGCCCTGGCGGGTGCCGACAGGCTGTTCGCCGACAACTCCGACGCCATGGTGCAGTTGCTGGGCAGCACGGCCACCATGTCCCAGCTGCTCTACGTGCGGGTACCGGCGCTCAACGCGCTGTTCCCGAATTACCGCGGCTCGCTGCTGGACGCGTTTGGCAGCGTCTTTCACGACAACGGTGCTTGGGGCACCGCGGAGATCTACCCCCGCTACGGCTGCGACTACGGGACGCCGGCTCACTCGGCCACGTCCGCCGACTACTACGAGCCGTTCATGTACACCTACTGCCGCGACACCGACCCTGGGGTGTTGATCCGCGGAGCCAAGAATGCGCCGCGGCCCGGGGGCGACGACACCGCCGGCCCGCCGCCCGGGGCGGACCTGGGGCGCCAAACCGATCCAACACCGAGGGGCCGCTTCACAGTCCCCACGCCATACGGCGGTCCGCCATTGCCGATCGAACCGCCGCACTAAGGGGATGATTGTGGTCGTGACAAGCGAGAAGGATCTCGACACCGAGACCAAGGATGAGAAGCCCGACGACGAGGCTCTCGGCCAGACCGAAGAAGCCGATGACGACTTGGAGACCGAAACCGAAACCGAGGCAACCGTCGAAGAGCTCGACGAAGACGCCGAGGATGAGGATGAGGACGACAGAGCCGCTCAAGGGCAAACGCGACAAGGCCAAGGACGCCTCGTGGCGCAGCCGCCCCTGGGGGCAGTATCTGCGTCGCAGCGTCCTGCCGCTCCTGCTCGCGGCCGCACTATTCGTTTCGGGTTTCCTCGGCTGGAAGCAGTGGCAGGCCCACCAGCTCAACGAAGCCGGCGAGCAGGCACGGCAAGCGGCCATCACCTATGCCGGGGTACTGACGAGCATCGACTCCAACAACGTGGACCAGAATTTTCGTCAGGTGCTCGACGGCGCAACCGGCGAGTTCAAAGACATGTACACCCAGTCCAGCGTGCAGCTCCGTCAGCTGCTGATCGACAACAAGGCCACCGCGCATGGGGTGGTGGTGGATTCGGCCATCGCATCCGAATCCATGGACAAGGTCGTCGTGTTGCTCTTCATCGACCAGACCGTTACCAATGCCCAGGTGCCCGATCCTCGTATCGACCGCAGCAGAATCAAGATCACCATGGAGAAGGTCGACGGCCGCTGGAAGGCGGGTAAAGTCCAGTTACTCTAGCCCTTTTCGGAGCCAGCCCATGTTGATCAGCAGACTCATCGCGACATCCGTCTTGGTCGCCGCGACGGGAATTTCTGGGATTGCCGGTGCGGCCACCGCACGGGCGTCGGCCCCGTCGTTCTGCGGGGAACTCGGGGGTGACTGGGACGGGCAGTACTGCCACGCCACGGTAACGTCCGAGCGCAATGCCGTCCGCGACATCAAGGTGGCGGTGCCCGGCGAGCTCATCGACAACCCGACCGCGGGTTCCGTGATCCGCGATTACTTGCGCACCCTCGTCAGCAACTGGCGGAATGCCAACACGCACATGGCCGCAGACAGCTACGGCGAGGAAAACTACGGAATCTTTCAGCACGGCAACCTGTTGAGCGCGGTGTTCCACGAGGACTACCACGCGGACGGCCCCAAACCCAACAACGCCTATCGCACCTTCACGTTCGACATGGCCAGCGGGCGACGGCTGCAGCTGTCGGATGTGACGACGTCAGACCCATTGACCGCGATACCACCGCTGGCTCAGCCCTTCATCGAGACCGCCCTCAATCAGGCTCCGCCACCACACGATCCGGGTACCTACCCGTTCACCATCGACCGCTGGACTCCGGACAAGGTCTACTCCGGCGCGTACAAGGCGTGGGCCCTGACTCCCGACGAGTTGATCATCTACATGCCCGACTACCCGGTCGGCCACGACGAGCCCATCAACTTCGCCACCGGAACCATGCAGTGGTTCATGGACGGAGGAACCGTCCAGGCCCACATCCCGCTCTCGGCCCTGGGGCCGGTGCTGCGGGGGCTCTGATCAGGTGTTGGCGTTGCCGGCTTTCCACTGCGGCCAGGGGATGTTCCAGTCGCCGAGGCCCTCGGTGCCCGAGAATGGCGGCCCAACGGTGTTGAGGACCTCGACGACGTCACCGCGCTTGATGTGGTCGTAGAACCACTCAGCGTTGCTGGGGCTCACGTTAAGGCACCCGTGGCTGGTGTTGGTGTGACCTTGAGCGCCGACCGACCAGGGGGCGGAGTGCACGAAGACGCCGCTGTAGGACATTTGGGTGGCAAAGTCGACGTCGGTGCGATATCCGTTGGGCGAGTTGACCGGAACCCCGTAGGTGGACGAGTCCATGATGATGTGCTTGAACCGCGCACCGATGATGTAGAAGCCGCTGCCGGTCGGAGTGCTGTCCTTACCCATCGAAGTCGGCATGCTCTTGACGACTTCACCGTTGACGCGAATCGTCAGGATCTTTGTGGTGTCGTCAGCGGTCGCGATGACCTCGTCGCCGATCGTGAAGTGCGTCCGAAGATTGTCCTCGCCGAACATCCCGTCGCCCAAGTCGACGCCGTAGGTGTTGACGGCCACATCGATGCCAGTCCCCGGCTTCCAGAAATGCTCGGGGCGCCAACGCACTTCGCGATTGTTCAGCCAATAGAACGCGCCCTCGACGGGTGGGTCGGCGGTGATGGTAATGGCTTTCTCGGCCGCGGCGCGGTTCGTGATGTTCTCGTCGAACTTGATCGCCACCGGCTGGCCTACGCCCACGACCTCACCATCGGCCACGTTGACATAGGGCATCGTCAGGTGCGCGGGGGAACTGGTCTGGAACGTCATCTGACGGTTCGCCGCCCCGCCGAGCCCGTTCGCCTTGGCGCTAAGCGTGTAGCGCCGGTTGAAACCGAGCGGCTCGCTGGTTGACCAGTGCAATCCATCGGGGCTGAGTTGACCGCTCACCGTCCGGCCGTTTTCGTTGACGACGGTGACCGATGCCAGCACACCGTCGGCGACGCTCACCGTCACGGGCGCGTCGACCGTGACACCGACGGCGCCGTCGGTCACGGAGGAAGCGAGCTTGGGCACCAGCAGATCGGCAAATGGGGTGCCCTTGTCGATGATTTGCTTCGGCGGCGCGGCGGTGTGGCTACCATTGCACGCAACGCTGAACACAGCAACCGAGATTATCGCTACAGCCAGCGAGTATCGACGTCTGCGCAAAGGCGACATCAAGCGACCTTCCATATTATTTCTGGTTACGCCGGGCACCACTGACCCCCCAATGGCTCAAAGCATTCTAAATGGTAATTGCCCTTCGGCCTGCCAACGGGGTACGGAATGTTCGGCCTGCGCCGACATCCGCTCACCGCCTAGGCTCTATTCTGGGAGGGTCCGAGATTTCGTGCTGCGACCGAACGCCTGTTATTGTCGCAACCGCGGTCTCGGCCGACCAAGGCGCCGTTAGCTCAGTTGGTAGAGCAGCTGACTCTTAATCAGCGGGTCCGGGGTTCGAAACCCTGACGGCGCACAGGTAGATGCATTTTCGATGTCTCGGCTGCACACATTCGACGTACTTTTGCTAGGCATCCCTCCGGATCCGGATCGGCGTTCCGGGCTCGATCCGCGGCGCGTGATCGAATTCCCGCACAGCGCCCTATCGGCCGCCAGCAAGAGCCGGGGCCGGTCGCCTGGATGTGAGGCCCGGCGCTGCGTTGGTCGATCTCACCGAGGAGTTACTTCAGCGCAACACAGGCTGGTCAATCATAAAGGGGTTGCCCGACAAATTGGGGCAAAGGCTATCTCTACGGATGCTGCGCTTGAGCGCGGGTGGGGCGGAGCCTACGCACCATAGGCGACAGGCACTTCGCTGGCATCGCTTCGTTGGTCAACCCTGCGTCGCCTGTTGCGGACTGATGCCACAACGGCCGCAGCGACCGCTACGAACCCAGATAGTGCAATTCCTGTCATCGGAATCCACGCGAAACTCATCACTCACCTGCTTGATAACGGGAACTGACCCAAACGCTACTCGCGCCAACTAGGAAACTCACTCCAAATGCGATTAGCGACCAGACAACTGCCACCGTGCCGCCGCTGCTCCTGACTACCGGATAGAGCCAACCCGTCGAAGCCAGCAACATCAACGTCGCGATCAGGATAGCTAGCTTTACATCCCCGTCCCTATCGCTATCCTCGGCGTTCCCGGCCTTCTCGCCGATCAGCTCTCCAACCGAACCTAACGCCAACACTCCCGAAACAAGGATCAGTTCGCCTGATGACAACACATCCGAGACGGCATGCGCCTCACGCTTCTGCAGCAACTCCGCATATATGAAGCCGAGCGGAATGACCCCGGCGACTAAGGTGCAGAAGAACCAGACGATCAGGCGGCGCAACCTGGGAGACAAAGTCGAATCCCCTTCCGCTGAAGGACCTTGAGACCGGCCGCGCAACCGCACCCGAGCCACGCAACGGCAGACTGAACTTTTATCACGCGACCCAGCGATCTCGCAGTTAATCGCAATTGCGCCCTTGCGACAGCCCGATGAGCCCTACCGCTGTCACCCTTGGCTTCCGCGCTCAACACCAACGAATATCGCTTGCGTAGACACGTTCAGGACCCGAGGGCCCGACGACAGCCACAAGTAGCCCGTGTCCTCCAACGGGACGCTGTTGAATGCGCTCGTTACCGTTCAGGTAGCGGCGTTGTAGCCGATCGACGTGCATCTGTGCCTCTGCAATATCTCGGCGCAGCGCGGCCGCCTCCAAGCGCATTGGATGGCCATTCGGGCCGGGGGACATCGAGGCCGTCGATCCGGGCCAAGTGACGGGTCATCTCGCGCAGGTGATCGCGTAACGCACGGATAAGCTCCCGAGCCTGGGCGGGATCGCATCTTGCATCACGAGATGATTGCACCTCGCAGCCATGTGCGCTAGGGGACTAAATTAACCGTGCGGCCGCCCGGCCAGCCAGATGAGCAGGGCGCCCGTGGCGACAGCGACTACGGCGTAGTACGCGAGGAGGATCCACTCGCGAGCCGGATCCGTTCTTACGGTTGGCTTGGGGGTTTCATCGGGTTCTTCGATCACGTCGCTGCGGGTCCAGGTGAGGTATGCGACCATAGCGAGAATCGCGGTAAGAAAGATCGCGCTGGTGACGGCGGTGCCCAATCCGAGGCCGTGGCTGGTCGACGGGGCTGCGAACCAGTCGCCGAGGTTCGCGCCCAGGGGGCCGGTCAGGACGTACGCGAGCCAGAAGGACAGTACCGGGTTTGCGCCGAGCCGCCAGCCGATCACGATCACGACGATCAGGCCAGCCGGCAACAGCGCTGCCGTACCCGGTCCCCATCCGGTGAGCTCCAGTGTCCAGTCACCGGCCGCAGTACCCAGGGCGAAGCTCATGAGAACTGCGAGCCAGTAAAGCGATTCTCTGGGCAACGTGACAATGCTGTGGACGGAAAGTGTTCGCTCGCGGGCGTACCAAACGCCGAAGACGATGGCTAGGGCCGCGGCGAAGACGCCCGTGCTCACCGCCAGCGGTACCCCGAGGTGATAAGCGAGGATGTCGGAGTACAAGGTGCCCGCCAGCCTGAACACGATGACCACCAGCCAGTAGACGAACGGCACATAACGGTGAAGCCGTAACTGCCAGCCCAAAACGGCGGCAACTACCACCGGAAAGATCAGCGCGCTCATGGTCAGACCCAACGTCGCGTCGATCCAGTCGGCGAAGCTCACACCCACGGTCGTGCAGAGGATCTTGATGATCCAGAACCACACCGTGACCTCAGGCACCTTGCTAACCAGCGCGCGCTCAGTCTTGGGGCCCTCGAATATCGGTGGCTCGGCCACAAACCCTGACAATACAAACATCTGGTTCAAGTCCTGGCACGGCCCGCGAGCGGCGAGCAATGCGACCACCGACGCGGCTACGGCGCTTCAAGTGGCCCTGACAACCCTTGGGGGCGTGGGTGACCCGCTCGGTGAACTGCTGAAATCAGCTAGCAATAAAGGTCCACTGAGTCAGAGGTGTGCCGTCCCCTTCATGAAGTAGCGCGATCACGGTCGAGCCGCGTAACACTGTCTAGTGACCAATTCTTTTGGATCAGCGGCGGTTCACCAGCCCATATCCACCAACACACAGGAGCGGCAGGCCATATCGCGTGGATGACGTTACGAAACAGGCGTTGAGCAAGGTACCGGCAGTCACCCTGGGCTTTTGGGTCATCAAGATATTGGCGACGACGCTCGGCGAGACGGGCGGCGACACCGTGACGATGACGCTGAATTGGGGCTACCTGGCCGGCGTCGCGCTTTTCGGAGGCGCGCTGGTAGCGCTCGTTGTGGCTCAGATCTCCGCCAAGCACTTCCACCGGATCCTGTACTGGGCGACGATTGTCGCCTCGACGACATTCGGCACGACATTGGCCGACTTCGCCGACCGATCGCTGGGGATTGGCTACACGGGTGGATCGCTTCTGCTGCTGTGTTGTCTGTTGGCCACCCTGGGGCTATGGCATCGGTCGGAGGGAACGGTGTCGGTTAATACCGTCTCGACGCCGAAAGTCGAGGCGTTCTATTGGGCCACGATTACGTTTTCCCAGACTCTGGGCACAGCGCTCGGCGATTGGCTCGCCGACACGGGTGGGCTTGGTTACGAAGGCGGTGCATTGGTATTTACCGCGGCTCTCATCGCGGTCGCGGCCCTGTATTTCTGGACACGAGTGTCCCGCGTCGTCCTCTTTTGGATCGCTTTCATCCTGACCCGGCCTCTCGGTGCAACCGTGGGCGATTTCCTCGATAAGCCTGTCAGCCACGGCGGCCTGGACCTGAGCCGCCCGTTGGCCTCCGCGGTCCTCGCGGCCATAATCGTGGTGCTGATTATCGTGCTGCCGCAGCGTCCAGGACGCCATCCCGGCGAGAAGTACGGTCCTGCGGCCGCGGGAGGAGCGGAATCGGCTGGCGTCGTCGATCCGGAGCCAACTGAGCGCTGACCCGGGGCGGTGTCGAACTCGGCGATACCACCCAGTTCCCTGACATCGCCGTCACGCTTCAGTCTCATCCCGCGCAGCACTGGCCGAACCGGTGGACGATGCCGCCGAGCCGGCGCTCAAGGAGATCGGTGTTTCCGGTCGATTAGCTATGGAAGACCACGAACCAGATGGCGATGTAGTGGCAGAGTGCCGCGACCGCGGTGCAGGCGTGGAACATCTCGTGATAGCCGAAAGTCTTTGGCCACGGGTCGGGCCAGCGCAGTGCGTAGAACACCGCACCGATGCTGTAAAGGACGCCGCCGACAGCCAGCAGCACTGTCGCGGCCCACCCGGCGTTGTGCACAATCGTGTTGGCGAACCAGACGGCCACCCAGCCGAGCAGTAGATACAGCGGCACGCCGACCCAGCGCGGCGCCGTCGGCCAGAACAGCGTCAGAGCGATTCCGGCCACCGCGCCGGCCCACACGATCTCCATCACCACATACCCCATCGGGCGCGGCATGGCCAGCCGTGCGAACGGTGTATAGCTTCCGGCGATGAGCACGAAGATCATCGAGTGGTCGAGCCGCCTCATCCATTGCCGGGCGGTCGCAGACTTCCAGTTGACGCGGTGGTAGACAGCGCTGACGGCAAACATCGCTACGACGGCGGCAGCGTATGTCAGCGTCGAGTGCCCAGCCCGCTTGGATGCCTCCGCCCACGACACGGCCACCAATGCCGTACCCGCGGCGGCGGCCCCGACTGCGCAGTAGAGGTGGATCCAACCGCGCAACCGTGGCTTGGTCAGACCACCGGAGGCACCCTCGACGAGGTTGTCGGTCCGTTCGTCGGCGAGGGCGATCGGCCGAAAAGTTTCGGGCTGCGAGGCTGCGGCGGTGATGTGGCTCAATATCCCCCCAAACCCCGCCGGGATTACCGGCAAGCGATACCCCTCCCAGCAATCTGGGTTCTCATGAAAATGCTTCCGCCGCGTGTTAAGGAACCGCTGTGTCGGACCTGTGAATTAGTTTTGCCCACCGCGGGAGCCTGAGAAGGTAGTGGCGCAGCCGATTGACTATTCGCTGCGTCATGGTCACCCGGCGGGTGGGAATTGGACCATCTGACGCCGGTTGTGCTGGTGCCCGAGCGGGCGTTGGTGTCGTCGATTGTTCCGGCGGCGCACAGTGTCTGTAATAAGCGGCGGCCGTTGGCCGGGGAGCCTGGCGGGGGTGAGTGGAGGACGACCCTTGACGGCTGGGAAAGCTCTCGGAACGGTGCCCATAACCGACGGCATCGGCGACGAATCAACCACAGCGGGCGGGCTGCCTCCTAAGCCGGGGTGAACTGGCTCAGGTCGTAAATGCCGAGGCTTTTTTCGATTTCGGCGACTTTATCGACGACCCCTTCGAAGCCGGCCGGACCGAACCGCCGGTGCTCCTCGTCTTCGAAGGTCTCAGCCAGGTCGCGAAACTCCTTAGCGGGCACCACCTCACGCAACGCGGGGAAAACGACGGTGTCTTCGCGTGCCTCGTGCGGCTCGTACATCCGGATGAAGGCCGACATGTTTTGCACCAGGGCTGGTCGCGCATGCTGATCGAGCGCAGCCGCTCCGGTGGTAGCAGCAAGCACCCGGTCCGTGAGCACGCGGCCACGCTGGTGCTGGGTGCGCAACACGGCGGTGATATCGGTGAGTTTGCCTGCCTGTTCTAGCCTAGGGAAGACGTATTGTTCTTCCAGGTGTTCGTGGTAGTCCTCGATGAAACTTCGAATAATCTGGGCCCCCGCGTTGAGCGCTTGAGTCGGATCCTGCTCGCCGGCCTGCAGGCGGTGGATCCCTTCGCGATAGATCAGCAAGACGCGCTTGAGCACTCCATGCTCGCGCATCAAGTCCTCGGGTGGAGTGACTGGCACCTCCTCGTCCGAGGGTGCGCCAGGCTGGGCTGGGCTGGGTTTGGGTGGCGAGCTGCCGCATGCCGATAGCCCGATCACACAGGCTGCGGACATCGAGATCCCGAGAAAGTTACGCCGGCCCACGGCCAGTGGCATCTGAACGGTCACGGTCACGCCTTTCTTCGCTGTGCCCATCTGTGAATGGGTAGCCCTGTTTCCCTGTCGCCCCGCATCTTAATTCGATATCTGTTTATATAGAAGGGTGTCGAATCAAGCCAACGTGGGGTGCCTCCCGGGGTTCGGGGTGACCGCCCTGGCCGAGCAGCGGGCTGTGGAGTTGGCGGTGATGTTCAAGGCGCTAGGTGATCCCGTGCGGCTGCGGCTATTGAGCCTGATTGCCAGCCATCCCGGCGGTGAGGCCTGTGTATGTGAAATCTCGGCGACCTTCGTCGTCTCGCAGCCAACGATTTCTCATCACCTCAAACTGCTGCGCTCAGCCGGGCTGCTGGACTGCGAGCGGCGGGGGACGTGGGTGTATTACTGGGTGATTCCCTCGGCATTGCAGCAGCTTTCGTCAGTCTTACATGTCGACGAAGTGGTCGTGGCGACACCGGAGTGCTGCCCGTGACCCAGACCCATGCTAAGGCCGCAGACCAAGCGACCGCCCGGCAATCAACGCTGGATCGGATGCTTCCGGTCTGGATCGGGGTTGCCATGGCCGCCGGCCTACTGCTCGGCCGCGTGGTGCCTGGTTTGGGATCGGCGCTTAGCGCCGTTGAAGTGCATGGGATTTCGCTACCGATCGCGCTGGGCCTGCTGGTGATGATCTACCCGGTGCTGGCCAAAGTCCGCTATGACCAGCTCGGTGAGGTCACCGGCGACCGCAAACTCATGGTGTCCTCGCTGGTGCTGAACTGGCTGATCGGCCCGGCAGTGATGTTTACCTTGGCCTGGCTGCTGCTAGCCGACTTGCCCGAATACCGCACCGGGCTGATCATCGTCGGGCTGGCTCGCTGCATCGCGATGGTCATCATCTGGAACGACCTGGCCTGCGGGGACCGCGAAGCCGCGGCTGTCCTGGTTGCCCTCAACTCGATCTTCCAAGTGCTGATGTTCGCGGTCCTGGGTTGGTTCTACCTGTCGGTGCTGCCCGGCTGGCTTCACCTGCCCCAAACTGGCATTGACGTCTCCCCGTGGCAAATCGCCACGTCCGTGCTCATCTTCCTTGGCATTCCGCTGCTGGCCGGATACCTGTCGCGCCGACTGGGTGAACGAGCCAAAGGCCGCCGCTGGTACGAGGCTCGGTTCCTGCCCCGCATCGGGCCGTGCGCTCTGTATGGATTGTTATTCACCATCGTCATTTTGTTCGCTTTGCAAGGCCACCAGATCACTTCCCGGCCATGGGATGTCGCCCGTATCGCGATGCCGTTGCTGGCCTACTTTGCGATCATGTGGGCTGGCGGATATGCCCTTGGCTTCGTAGTGCGACTCGGCTATGCCCGCACTACCACCCTGGCGTTCACCGCCGCGGGTAACAATTTCGAATTGGCCATCGCGGTGGCGATTGCTACCTATGGCGTCACGTCCGGGCAAGCCTTGGCCGGGGTCGTCGGACCACTGATCGAAGTGCCCGTACTGATCGGACTGGTCTACGTGTCCCTGGCGCTGCGTACCCGGCTGTTCCGAATGAGCCCGACCGATGAGCCCTAGCTGATGGCCGATAAACCCAGCGTCCTGTTCGTCTGCGTCCACAACGCCGGACGCTCGCAGATGGCCGCCGCCTTTCTGAGCCACCTGGCAGGGGACCGCATCGAAGTCCGCTCCGCCGGAACCGAACCCGCCGACCAGACCAACCCTGTCGCCATCGCCGCCATGGCCGAACTCGGAATCGACATCATGGCCACCCCAACAATCCTCACCAGTGACGCGGTGCAGACCAGCGACGTCGTGATCACCATGGGTTGCGGAGACGCCTGCCCGTACTTCCCAGGCGTGTCCTACCGCGACTGGAAACTGCCTGACCCCGCTGGCCAACCCCTGGCCACCGTGCGCACCATCCGCGATGACATCGCAGTCCGGATCCGAGCTTTGATCACCGAACTCCTGCCCACCGCCACGACCCCCTAACCCTCATCCAGAGGAAGGAACCACCATGTCGCGAATGCAGTTAGCCCTCAACGTCGATGATCTCGACGAGGCCATCACGTTCTACTCCAAGCTATTCAACACCGAACCGACCAAGGTCAAACCCGGCTACGCCAACTTCGCGATCACCGAACCCTCACTCAAACTGGTCCTGATCGAGAACCCGGGCTACGGCGGCACCCTTAACCACCTCGGCGTCGAAGTCGCTACCAGCGACACCGTGCACACCGAGATTGCCCGGCTCAAGGACGAAGGCCTGTTCACCGAGGAAGAGATCAACACCACCTGCTGTTTTGCCGCCCAAGACAAGGTTTGGGTCACCGGGCCCGGCGGTGAACGCTGGGAGGTCTGCACGGTGCTCGCCGACTCCGACACCTTTGGACCCAGCACCGACGAACCCGACCGAGCGTGCTGCACGGCCTAACCCCTTTAGCACCGGTGCAGGCTGCTGCTTGAGCACCTTCAGCGTCCGGAACAGCGTGCTCCGGCTGATTCCAAACGTGGCCGTCAATTCACTCACAGGCTCGCCCTGCTCGTACAGGCGTAGAAGTCGCTTCTGTAACCCGTAGTCATTGCTGCACATATTCGGGTTTGCCGAACAGTCCATGTCGCTCCCAAGCATCGTCCACTTCGACCTCGCAATTCCTATTGCACCAGTGGTTGCGGGGAGTAGTTTCTTCCTGTCACCGGTCGTGGAGGGAGCTGCAATGGGATTCATCCAGCCCAACTTGCCCGTCGTTGACGCCGAGTGGAGCACGCGGCCACGCGCCGAGCGGATCATTCCGATGACACGGCACATCGCCCAGAACGGCTTCGGGACCCCGCTGATCATGCATGTGATGTACGGCGCGAAGATCGCACTGTACGTCCTGGGCGGCTGGGTGTTCGCGTGGTCCACCAACCGCATCGGCGGTTTCACCGACGTCGCCGGGTGGTGGACGGAGCCGATCGTGTTCCAGAAGGCCGTGCTCTACACCATGCTGTTCGAAGTCGTCGGCCTCGGCTGCTGCTTCGGGCCGCTGGCCGGCCGCTACTTTCCGCCCATCGGCTCGATCCTGTACTGGCTGCGACCCGGCACCATCCGGCTGCCACCCTGGCCGGGCCGGGTACCGCTGACCAAAGGCAGCAACAGAACCCCAGTCGATGCCCTGCTCTACGGCGCCCTGCTGGTATTGCTCGCGACCGCACTGGTGTCCGACGGCAGCGGGCCAATCCCGGCTCTAGACAGCGCGATCGGCGTGCTGCCGCGGTGGCAGACCGTCGCGATCCTATCGGTGTTAGCCGTGATCAGCCTGCGCGACAAGATCATCTTCCTGGCCGCCCGCGCCGAGGTGTACGCCCCGCTGGCGCTGGTCTTCCTGTTCTCCGGGGCTGACATCGTCGTCGGGGCCAAGGTGGTCTTCATGGTGATCTGGATCGGCGCGGCGACGTCAAAGCTCAACCGGCACTTCCCCTTCGTGATCTCCACGATGCTGGCCAATAACCCGTTCATCCCGTCGGGTCCGCTCAAGCGGTCCATGTTCAAGCACTATCCGGATGACCTGCGGCCCAGCGCATTGGCCGGCTTCATCGCCCACTTCTCCACCGCCGTCGAGGGTCTAATTCCGCTGGTGCTGTTCTTCTCGCACGGCGGCTGGCCGACTGCCATCGCCGCATTCGTGATGATCGTGTTCCACCTGAACATCCTGCTTGCCTTCCCGATGGGAGTTCCGCTGGAATGGAACGTCTTCATGATTTTCGGCGTGCTGTGGCTGTTTGTCGTGCACGCGCAGCCGGGACTGTCGAACGTCACCGACCCGGTGCCGGTGGCCGCGCTGTTCGCGGTGATCGCCGGGACCGTCGTCATCGGGAACCTGTTCCCGCGCAAGGTGTCCTTCCTGCCCGGCATGCGGTATTACGCCGGCAACTGGGACACCACCGTGTGGTGCGTCAAGCCGTCGTTAGACGAGAAGTTCCGCACCGGTTCGCGCGCGCTCGGCCCGATGCAGCACCTGCAGCTCGAGCGGCTGTATAAGAGCAAAGAGGAAACCCTCGTCCCTCTTCACCTCGCAATGGCGTTTCGCGGGATGAACACCCACGGGCGCGCGTTGTTCACCCTGGTGCACCGCGCTTTGGCGGGCTACGACGAGGACGACTACAACCTGTGCGAGGGCGAGACTCTCTGCGCGATGGTGCTCGGCTGGAACTTCGGCGACGGGCACCTGCACAACGAGTGCCTCATCGAGGCGCTTCAGGAACGATGCGGGTTCGAGCCCGGCGACGTACGGGTGGTGATCCTCGACGCGCAGCCCATTCACAAACAGCGGCAGGAGTACCGGCTGGTCGACGCGGCGACGGGCGAGTTCGAGCGCGGCTACGTCGAGGTCGACGACATGGTCACCACTCAGCCGTGGGCCGATGACCTTCCGGTGCACGTCGACAGTAGGGCCGGCGCGGGCCGGGCTTGACCGCGGGCCATCGCGTCAGCGGTTGCGGACCCGGCGCACGACGATGACCACGGTCAGCGCCCCGACACCCACCAGAGACGCCGTCACCGCGGGCTTTTTCACGAACTCGAGCACCCGGACCTTGATGTCATCCGCGAGACGGCGGGGGTTGGCGCGCTCGGCGAGCGAGTCGACGGTGGACGCCAGCTGGTTGCGGGCGACGTCGATGTCCTGCTTGATGGTGTCCGGGTCCCGGTCCGCCACGTCGCTGTCCTCCAAGTCCGCACTGTACGTCCGCCTCGGACTACCCTAGATCAGCCGGTGCCGAGCCTGACGCTCGCAGCCGAACAGATAGGGATCACGTTGACCGAATCCAGGAAGCAGCGGAGTTGATGAAGCGATGCGTCGTCGCAGGATCGGCTGCCACGCTGCTCAGCGGTGGGCTGATCGGACCAGCGCCCCCAGCCAACGCCGGTTGTCTGTATGGCGGCTACGACACTGTCAGCAACTGCGATGACCCTGTCCAGCCCGACGGCACCTGGCAACGGGACCCCATTGTGAAAGGAGAGAACCGGTGACCGAGACCGCGCGATTGGCGGCTGGCGACAAAGCGCCCGCATTCAGCCTGCCCGACGCCGACGGCAAGAAGGTGTCGCTGGCCGATTACAAGGGGCGCCGCCTCGTTGTGTACTTCTACCCGGCGGCATCGACCCCGGGATGCACCAAGCAGGCCTGCGACTTCCGCGACAACCTGCACGACCTCAACGACGCCGGCATCGACGTAATCGGTATCTCTCCCGACAAGCCGGAGAAGCTGGCCAAGTTCCGAGACGCCGAGGGACTGACGTTCCCCCTGCTGTCAGACCCCGAGCGCAAGGTGCTGACGGCCTGGGGCGCGTACGGCGAGAAGATGATGTACGGCAAGACCGTCACCGGCGTGATCCGTTCCACCTTCGTGGTCGACGAAAAAGGCAGGATCGCGGTCGCGCAATACAACGTCAAGGCTGCACACACGCCAACATTCATCCAGAAGAAAATTCTGGGTTCGTAGACCATGACATCAGCATCTCGCGTCGGACGCGTGACTAAATCTTAAGGTGCAACGGCGGGATCGTGCAGCCGGCGACGAGCTTGCTGCGGATCAACGCTTTAGTGGGACGCGCGTCTCTCGGCCAACCGCCCAAAGTGCGCAGTCGTCGCCTCGAAAGTTCTCCGCACCATTCCCCCTAGTGCTCGTGCCGCGATCGAAGCCAACGGGCCGGTAAAGACGGTGCGCTGAGTAATCAACGTGCCGGAGTCAGTGGGCTCGACGAGATGATCGATGGTCTCGGTCAATCCGGGCACTCTCGCCACTCCCGTCCACAACGTCGGCGCTTCTACTCGCGTGACGGTCAATCTCAGCGGCGGATGGCCCCTTACCCGCATGGTGACCTTGGCACCCACCGCGAATGGGCCGTCGATCTTGGCCATGACCACGACATCGCCTGGCCACTCGGCGGGGTTAGTCCACACCGCCCAGGCATCCTCCACGCTCGCCGAGGAGTGGGACGACCCGCCAAACGGGCCTTTCGCCTCACCCATGTCGGATCATCTTTCCTCGCTTCGCCTTGCCGTTGTGCCAGCGTCTTGCGAACCAGCAGAACAGCGCGAACCCGATGCTGGAGTAGATCAAGTTGATGACCACGCCCGCCGTTGGATCGAGGCCGAGCCGGCGGAGCTGACTGGCTTTGCGCGCGTCGATACCGTGGCTGAGTTCCCACACAATTCCCGCGATCGCGGCGAGTTGCCCGGCGAGCCCGACGACGACGACTTGGATCGCCCAGCGTATGCCGCGCAACACCATCACTGCGAGGGCGGTCAAACCGACCGCGACCGGGATGTAGGCCAGTGCTTGACCTGTGTCGCGGTGCGCGACGGCGAGGATCAACGCGGCGACCGCCAGCCCGACGCCGGCAAATATGAGCCCGGCCACGCTAATCGCCAGCGGCCGATGGAAAGCACTCCCATCAGGCCTGAACATCATCTTCACCGCATGACGCAGCGGCACGAATCGAACTGTACAACGCCCGATGGGCCCGCAGATAGTGGTCGTTAATCGTTGGCGGGGTGGGATACCGCCCGCCCAGTCGCCCAATACAACGTCAAGGCTGCACATACGACAACAAAGACCAAGAAGATCATCGCCCAGGTCGGAAACGACGGGGGCCAAGCCGCCATCTCATTCCCCTCCTGCACGCCGAGAGTGGACAACCCGCCCCATAGGTGGCCCCTTCTGCTCGACGCCGCGGGCCGGCCATGGGCACAGCATAGGCACCCGTCCTTGATAGTCGCGGTACTGATCCCCCAACGCTGTCGTCAGGTCGCGTTCCTCCAACCGCAGGGCGATGAGGATGTAGCCCGTGGTCGCTGACGCGAAGAGCAGGTGGCCTGCGGTCATCATTGGGCTGGCCCAGAACGCGACAATGAATCCCAGCATGAGGGGATGGCGCACAAGCCGATACAGCAGTGGCGAACGAAATGGGAGCTCGGTGTAGGTCTGGCCACGCCAGGCCAGGTACACCTGCCTTAGGCCGAAGAGATCGAAGTGATTGATCATGAACGTCGACGCCAAAGCGATTGCCCAGCCCAGCCAGAACAACAGTCGCACGACCAGCCGGCCCGGCCCCCAATCCACATCCCAGATGATCGCTGGCATTGTCCGCCATTGCCAGAACAGCAGAAACAGCACCAGACCCGTCATCCCGACATAGGTGCTGCGCTCGATGGACTGGGGCACGACTCGCGTCCATACACGTTTGAACGCTGGTCGCGCCATCACGCTGTGCTGCACACCAAAGACGCCAACCAGCAGCACATTGACCGCTACCGCCTCCCCAATGGGTGCCGCGACACCGCGGTCGATGCACCGCGGAACCGCGATGTTGCCCAAGAAACAGATCGCATAAACAAAAGCGGCAAATCCGACGAGATAACTACCTGCGCCGTAAATGATGGTGAGAAGGCGCTTCATCGTGGCCTCCGAATTCTTATCGAGCTGGAAAGGGATGCAGCACGGCTCCTAGCTAGGCGGGCTTACTTCCGCGCGGACTGAGTGCCGTTCTTGCGCTAAGTGATTCGGCTCAGTTCTACCGGGCTGGCTGGATGTTTTGGTTGATGTGGAACACGTTGCTCGGGTCGTATTGCGCCTTGATCTCGCTGAGCCGCTGGTAATTCGGACCGTAGGTTGCCCGGACACGGTCTTGTCCCTCGTCCATCATGAAGTTGACGTAAGCACCGCCTGCCGAGTACGGGTGGGTGGCGTCCCAGTATTCCGCGGTCCAGCGCTTCAACACCTCCGCGTTCGCGGGGTCCGGATCGACCCCCGCGATGACCTGTGAGAAGTTGACGTCTCGGTACGCCCATGCGGTTTCGGTTTGTCCGACCCGATGCACGGCGCCGTCGACCGGGTAGAGGTGCATAGTGGAATGCATGGTCGGCAGTTCTTCGGTGAACCGGGCATGGGCTTCAACCGCATTGTCGGCGACCGTCCGGAAGAAGTCGCCACGCCAATACCACTGCAGTCCTTTCGGATACAGGTCGTCAAAGGTGGACTGCAGTGCGGGATATGGCGCCGCACCGAGACCGTCGAAAGCCGGCTCCATCTGCCGGACTGGCGCGAACACCTCATCGGCCCGTGCGGGATCGCCCGTGTAGCACCAGACCACGGCGCACACCTTCTGCAGGTGGAAGGCCTCCGGAAACGGCGCCACCGGCGGGACGGTCATGGCTGCGAAGAACCCGTACAGATCCTCGTCTTGAGCCGGGACGAAGTCTCGATACCACCCAAGAATGTCGGCGGTGGCCGATGCCGGCCACGCCGTGGGACCGCAGATCACGCTGTGCACCGGATGCAAGCGGAACGTAAACGAGCTGACCACGCCGAAGTTTCCGCCGCCGCCGCGCAGCGCCCAGAACAGGTCGGGGTGCTCAGATTCCGACGCCGTCACGACGCGGCCGTCGGCCAACACGAGTTCGGCCGCCAGCAGGTTGTCGATAGTAAGGCCGTGCTTGCGGGACAGGTAGCCGTGGCCACCGCCGAGCGTGAGGCCGCCGACTCCGGTGCTGGAGATAATGCCGGACGGCGTGGCCAGACCGTACGCATGCGTTGCGCCGTCCACTTGACCCCAGGTCGCGCCGCCTTGGACACGTGCGGTGCGCCGGTCGGCGTCGACGTCGATGCGGTTCATCGGCGACAGATCGATGACCAGGCCGCCCTCGACGCTGCCGAAACCGGGGCCGTTGTGGCCGCCCCCGCGGACGGCAACCGCGAGGTTGGACGACCGCGCGAACTCGAGAGCGCCAGCGATGTCGGCGGCGGATCGGCAGCGCACGATCACCGCCGGCCTCTTGTCGATCATGGCGTTGTGGAGCGCCCGAGCCTCGTCGTATCCAGGGTCGTCGGGCAGAATTATTTCCGCGCCCAGCCTGGCGCGTAATTCGTCGGTTGCGGTTGTGAGGCTCATGGCCCTACCTCCTTGCTTTGCAGGTCTTGATGCCGCGACGCTACGAGGCGAGGAAGTCGCGCGTCATGACCACAACGAGGCATTTCTCAGGCATCCCACGATAGTCAGATCTGACTATCGACCCGCCAACATCCACGCGGTTACGTTGAGAGCATGGCGCAGTGGGTGCCACCACCGTTACCAGCCGAACTGATCGCACGTCGCCGCGGCCCGCTCGTGGGTCGTGCCGCGGAACTCGCGGCGTTCGAGCAGGCCTGGGAAAGGGTCGAGGGCGGCAACCGCCAGGCGGTGTTCATCGGCGGTGAACCCGGAGCCGGTAAGACACGCCTGGCCGCCGAGGTAGCGGGAAGATTGGTCGACCATGGCGTTGCGGTGCTTATGGGAAGTTCGACGGCCGACACGGATGTACCGTACGCACCATTCGCCGAGGCGCTCGATCGTCTGCTGATCGCCGCTCCGCCAGGTTCGATGGCGAACCCCCTGGCCGACGCGGGACCGCAGCTGCGGCGGCTGTCACCACGGGTGGATCGGCATTTGCCCGATGCCGGCCCGGCAGAGAACGTCGGCACGGCCCGGCAGGCGCTTTTCGACGCGTTGACTGCTTTCCTGCGGTGCCTGGCGATCGATCGCCCAATCGCGTTGATCCTTGACGACCTGCACTGGGCGCAGCTACCCACCCTCGCGATGCTCGAACAGGTGCTGATCGGCTGCGCCGACGTCCGCATGCTGGTGGTGGCCACCTTCCGCACTACCGAACCGGACCGCTCCGACGAGCTCGCCAACCGGCTGGCCGAACTGCACCGATTCGACGGTGTCAGGCGCCTGGACCTCGCGGGTCTGGACACCGAGGCGATCGCCGAGTTCGTCTGCCAAACCGAGCAATTGGCCCCGGCGTCGGCGCGCACGGCCGCTGCTCTGCTGCGCGACAAAACAGGCGGCAATCCCTTCTTTTTGACCGAATTGGTCAACGACCTGGAAATCCGGGGCGGGATAGCCACATTGAGTTCGCAACAGAGGGTTCCGGCGTCGATCGGTGACGCCATCGCTCGCCGCGTCGGCGGTCTCGGTGCCACCGTCCGGAAGGTCATCGAGCAGGCGGCGGTGCTGGGCGAGACGTTTGATCTGCCCGCGCTCATCGCCGCAAGCGAGAGCGATCTCACGGCGACGCTGGGAGCCATCGATTCGGCCGAAGGCCTCGGGCTGATCCGGCCGGTTAACGACTCCGACAGCGAGTTTTCGTTCGTGCATGCGCTTACCCGCGAGGCCGTGGTCGGTGGGATGGCGGCGTCCCAGCTGCGGGTCATGCATGCGCGGGCCGCCGAAGCCCTTGAGGGGCGAGAAGATCCATCGGTTGTTCCCCGCCTGGCAAACCACTATCTGCTGGCGCACGTGCTGGGCTACCACGAGCAGGCGTTACGGTACGCGCGTCGGGCGGCCCGGATGGCCGAACAGAGTCTGGCGTATGAAGACGCCGCGAAATGGTTCGAGCGGGCGGCGTCGCTTCCCGAGCTGAATCTCACGGACCGGGCAAGGATGAAGCTCGGTGCGGCCGCGAACCATGTGCGCGCAGGTGATTTCTCCCGCGCGCGGGCCTTTTACGAACAGATTAGCGCGATGGACGACCCGGTCATCCGGTTGGAGGCAGCTGTCGGCTACGAGGACGCGAATTGGCGCCGCTGGGGGGCCGACTCGAAGGCGGCCGACCTGCTGGCCGCGGCGCTGGAATCGTGTGGGTTGAACACCGACGACCCACGCTATGTGGAGGCTCTCGGCAGTTTTGGGCGAGCGCTGGCGTTCGCCGGTGAGTCTGCACATGCTCGCGAAATCGGTAGCCAAGCGATCGAACGCGCGCGGGTCGGCGAGGATCCGGCGGTTAGGCTGCACACTCTCACGACGAGCCTCTGGCACGGTCTCACCCCTGAGCTATGCGAGATCCAATTGGAGCGTTCAGCCGAGGCATCGCGTATCGCGCTATCGCACCGCGACTACGAGGCGCTGGGGTCGGCCGCGCACTTCGGTGCCATGGTCAGCTATGTGGCCGGTCGGCCCGACGGGCTGGCCGCGTCGGCCGCCCACATGCAGCGGGCGGCCCAAGCCTGCGGACAACCCTTCTTCGGCTTTGTCGGCGCGTGCGTTGAGCAAGCGCTGGCCTATCTACGCGGCGACTTCGCCGGTGCCGAACGGTGGGCCGATATCGCATTGCGCGCAGGTCAGTCGTTCGGCGGAGACGATACCGAGGGCTCACACGGGGTCCAGATGTTCATGATCCGCCGCGAAACCGGAGACCTAAAAATGTTCAGCGGGTTTGTGGACGGCAACGAAACGTTCGCCGGCCGCTGGGTCCCCGGCTTGCTTGCGCTGTACACCGAGCTCAACTGCGAACGTGGCATGACCCGCGCGCTTAATCAGCTGGTCAACCGCAATCTCGGCGATCACACCGACGAGGCGCAGTGGCCGATGGAGCTGGTGTTCATGGTGGAGGCGGCCTTAGATCTGGGCAACCGCGAAGCGGTTCACGCGCTGCGCCCGTTTGTTGCCCGCTATACCGGCAAGAACCTGCTGGCCGGTCAGTTTGTGGCGCTATTCGGCAGTGCCGACCGATATCTCGCCCGGATCGCGGCGCTGGATGGTGACGACGCCGCGGCCGAACGCCATTTCGGCGCGGCACTCGAAATGGATCGCCGGATGGGCTCGGTGGTTCATATCGCGGAAACGCTGGCCCGGCAGGCGTTGTTTGCGGCCTCACGCGATCGCACCGAGGAGGCCCACCGCCTCGCCGACGAAACCCGCGCAGTCGCGGCGCAGATCGGTCAGGTGCGGGTTATCCAACTGGTGGATTCTTTACTGACGACAGGACCGGACGGTCTGACGGACCGAGAGGTCGAAGTGCTGCGGCTGCTGGCCGCGGGACTGAGCAATCGGGCGATCGGCGAACGCCTCTACATAAGCACCAACACGGCGGCCAACCATGTTCGCAGCATCCTGATCAAGACCGGCGCCGCGAATCGCACGCAGGCAGCGATGTACGCCGCCGATCACGAGCTACTCGGGTGAGATTCTCAGATGTCGGATAACGCACCGTCCGGCATAACGCGATCGCTTACCTCGACGACGACATCGGCGGGAAGACCGGCACGCGCGGCCGCGGTTCTGATGGCCTCCGGCGACGGTGCCTCGTAGAGACAGTACGTTTTTCGTTTGTCCGCTGACAGAAACGAGTACAACCAGCGAACGCCCTCCTGGTCGTTGATCCGATTGATTCCATCGGCGACGTCCAAGCTCGGTTCTAGTTCCTCGGCGAAGGTGCGCTCGACCATGAATATGGGCACGGCGAACTCCTGTTCGTTGTCTTGGGGTCAACCTACGCCGCGAAGGATCGTCAAGACCTGGGATAGGGCGTGTTCGAGGTGGCCGGGTTCTGCCAACGGCACCGGCCATTCAGGAAGAGGTCACACGCGTTGCGGCCGAGGTTGAGCGTTACGACGGCCCGCGCCTCGAGGTGGTGGCGAGTTACGGGTCTGACTAGTCGCTAACGAGAAGCGGTCGCGGCGGCGCGCAGTAGACCGGTTATCAGGGGGTGCGGCGCGGAGGGTGCGCTGGAAGTCTGGGGTACAAACAAAGTAGCTAGAAAGTAACGCAAGTTAGGCAGTTCGAGGATGCGGGGTTCGCCGTCTTGATCAGTGCCCGACACGACCAAACCGGCGGCGGTTAACGCGGGCAAGTGATCTAAGTTGAGGCCGAAGTTGCAGTAGTACTGCTCGGTGGTGTTGCCGCTCCGATAGAGGCGAGCGGCAGTGGTGCCCGCGTGCACAGTCACCGTCATCGTGCGGCCCGCCAGGGAGCACTCCAGAGCGGTGATGAACAACTCTGACGCGTACGGGTCGTACTCGGCGTTTGCAGCCTCGGTGAACCCCAGCACGTTACGGGCGTACTCGAGGACCACGTGCTGATATCCACCGCAGGTACCCAACAGTGGCACATCGTGCTCGCGGGCATAGCGGATGATCCTCAGCGCGCCGCTCATAGAGCGGTAGGGGCTTCCCGGCGCGATCCACCAGCCGGCGTAGCCGGCGAGTTGTTCCTCACTGATGTATTCGGCATGAGAGGTGCCAACCCACTCCAATGCCGTCTGCGGACAGGTCGGGTCGGCGGCCAGTGCGTGCTCGACGGCTGCACTGATCGTCGTGTGCGGTTCGAAGGTCGGCTGAAACTCTCCGACGATGCCGATTCGGGCTTGTGGCACGGATTTCATGCTCGCACAAGCGACCACCAATCCAGGATGACGCACGTTGAATTCGACTCCCGCCAGGCGCCTCGCGGGCTTTCATCAGCTCCGGAACGAGTTATATCGGTTCGGGTATCAGGGTGGTGATGCAGAACGGATGTGGGCTGCCGCGTTGAGTTTTCAGGCGGCGCATTTGTGGCCGAGGCGGTAGCGCATGGAAAGATGGTTGCCAGCTTCCACTGGATTTCGAGCTAGGTGCGTATCTAATGAAGGTCCCTCTATCCATTGCAGCGGTCTTGGCGGGCGCCACGACCCTCGCGGCAACCGCGCACGCAGATCCGAACGATGCGGAGTTCCTCCAAAAAATCCGCGACGGCATGGGACTAGAGGTCAACGACGAAGCGGGCCTTATCAGCGAGGCACACGAACTTTGCAGCGAGCTGAAGAAGGGCACGCCCTACAAGACAGTCGTATCGACTCTCTTTCAGGGCAACGGCAACTTGGGCCCCGACGGAGCTGCCTATTTCGTCAGCGCCAGCGCCCAGGCCTACTGCCCGGAACTTGTCGCCGAATGAGTCGGATGCTTGGGGCGCTCGTCGTCTGATCACGCCGGGGGGCAACGGGGTCATCAGCCTTCAGTCTGAGGGCTTTCTTTACCACTACACGGGATGGATAATTGCACCCTCCGCCGACGGACTCCACGGGAGGCGCCGTATGACGTACATGGGAAAGCCGTACTACCCGCTGTGGCTGGACAAGCTGGCCGACGACGTCACTTTGGAGGCCGCGGCGATGGACGGCACCGCCCATGGCGCCGAGGATGTCCGGTTCATCTTGGTCAAGGCCCGCGAGCAGTATGAGCACCAGGAGTTCAACTACGCTGGCCCATGCGGCGAGAACGGTTTCCTCGAGGACTACTCCAGCTCAGTGCGCGGCATGTCCACTTCCGTCGTCGTGCTCGTCACCTACAACTCCGACGGGCAGACCCAACACGTCGTGGTGAATCACCGGCCACGCAGCGCGATGCTGCAGTTTTCCCGCTTGATGCTCGAGACATTCTCCGGGACTCCGTATGCGAAGCACTGGGAAGGCACCCCCTAAACGGGGCCACGGGAGGCGCGACATGGCATCGATATACAAGGGAAAGCCCTACTACCCGGCCTGGCTGGACAACCTTGCGGACGACGTCACCGGGGAAGGACCGGCGTGGGACGGCACCATCCAAGGCGCGGCCGCCGTCCATGAAGTCGTCGTCGCCGCCAAGGAGATATACGAGTTTCAGGATTTCCACTACGCCGGCCCCTGCGGGGAAAGCAGCTTCCTCGAGGACTACACCTCATCGGTGCGCGGTGTGCCCCTTTACGTCATCGTCCTAGTCGTCTTCAATTCCGCCGGAAAGGTCCAGCGACTTGTCGTGAACCACCGGCCGCGCAGCTCCGTACTGGTGCTCTCTCGCGCGATGCTCGAAAGGTTCGCCGACACACCCCTTGCCAAGCACTGGGAAGGCACACCTTAAAGACCAGCGCACGGCATGCGCCGAAAGGACGGGCGTCTGTGACCAGTATCCGAGCTGCGGCGGTTCAACTGAGCCCCGTGTTGTACAGCCGAGAAGGCACCGTCGAGCGTGTCGTCACGAAGCTCGACGAACTGGCGGCGCTGGGAGTCCAGTTCGCGACTTTTCCGGAAACCGTTGTCCCGTACTATCCGTACTTTTCGTTTGTGCAACGACCCTATGAGATCAGCGCCGGACAAATTCATTTGATGGAACAGGCGGTAACCGTGCCATCGCCGACGACGCATGCGCTCGGCGAAGCCGCGCGGCGCGCGGGAATGGTGGTCTCCATCGGCGTCAACGAGCGTGACGGCGGCTCGCTGTTCAACACCCAACTGCTTTTCGATGCCGACGGAGAATTGATCCAGCGTCGGCGCAAGATCACCCCCACCTATCACGAACGCATGATTTGGGGCCAGGGCGACGGCAGCGGACTGCGGGCCGTCGACAGCGCGGTAGGTCGGATCGGTCAGCTGGCTTGCTGGGAGCACTACAACCCGCTCGCCCGATACGCACTCATTGCCGACGGCGAACAGATCCATTCGGCGATGTTCCCGGGATCTATTTTCGGCGACCTATTCTCGCGGCAGACCGAGATCCAGACGCGCAATCACGCGCTCGAGTCGGGTGTGTTCGTGGTGGCCGCGACCGCATGGCTGGATCCCGATCAACAAGCGCAGATCATGGCCGACACCGGGTCCCCCTTGGGGCCGCTCTCGGGTGGCTGCTTCACCGCGATCGTAACGCCGCAGGGCGAGACGCTCGGCGAGCCCCTGCGCTCCGGTGAAGGCCACGTGATCGGGGATCTGGACTTCGCGCTGATCGACAAACGCAAGGCCTTCATGGACTCCAGCGGACACTACAGCCGGCCCGAATTGCTCAGCCTGCTCATCGATCGCACACCGAGCGCCCACGTCCATCAGCGATCTCCTGGTTCATCGGAAACTGCCGATGTCGAGACGAGTGACCATGTCCCCCACTGAGGCTTAAGAGGAGCGCACCCATGGCGGACAGCGAATCCGGCGCCGCAAACACAGCCGCCGCGGCTGGCGCGTCGGGCAGCTACAGCAACAGCGCGATAACGATGGTGCACGCCCCAGAACGCCTTCCCACCTCTAAGGACGACCAGATACTGGCCGCCAAAATCTCGCGCGCGATGTCGTCGGGGCCGCTGCACATCACCCGGGACGCCACGGTTGCCGAGATGGATGGCCAAGGCAATCTCGTCGTGCTTCGTCAGGGAACCAACCAGTGGGTGTGCTTCCCGGGCGACGAGAACGAGATCGGGAACGTGCCGATGTGCGCCGATCCCATGGGACTGCAGTGGATGCTCGACGTCATGGCCGGCAAACCGGCGCCGACGAATACGGCCCCGGGAATTATTTACATGCTTTGCGGTGCAACGCAACACAGCAACACCGATCCGTTCGACCATTCAAGTCCGGCCATTCCGATCGGGCCACACTGGATGATCATCTGGCCATACGATGCGGCACGCGACGGCCTCCCGAACACCGTGCGCGATGCCGGCGCATGGGTGATGTTCGACGGGACGCCCTACGCATATCTGCACATCTGCGGCACGCCCTGGGCGGGCAATGAATACGCGCCCGGCCAGGTGCCCGTTTGGACAATGCGATATGGCGCGCCGACAGAACCAGAGATGCCGGCCCGGTCAGGCCAGGTTGGCCAGTAGCAACGCTTCGGCGACCGCCGCGCGTTCCAGCACGCCCAGATGCAGGCTCTCGTTAATGCTGTGCGCCTGCGTCCCGGGATCTTCGACCCCGGTGACGAGAATCTTCGCTTGCGGGAACGCGGCGGCGAACTCGGCGATGAACGGGATCGAGCCGCCCATGCCCATGTCGATCGGGTCGGTGCCCCAGGCCTGCCGGAACGCCACCCGTGCGGCGTCATAGACGCTGCCGCTGGCGTCGATCGCGTAGGGCTCACCTTTTTCACCGCGGGTGACGCTGACATGTGCACCCCACGGGGCGTGCTCCTGCAGATGGGCAGTCAACGCGTCCAGGTGCGCCTCGGCATCGCCACCGGGCGCGACCCGCATGCTGATCTTGGCGCGGGCCCGCGCGATGAGCGTGTTCGATGCCGCCGCAACCGATGTGGTGTCGATGCCGATCACCGTGATCGCCGGTTTGGCCCACATCCGCTCGGGCACCGAACCCGTCCCGATTTCGGACACCCCGTCCAGCAGGCCGGAGTCGGCACGTGCCCGCCCGGCCGGATACTCGGGGTAGTTCAGGCCCGCAACGTCGGTTTGGTGCAGGCCGGCCACGGCCACGTTGCCGTCGTCGTCATGCAGGCTGGCCAGCATGCCGCACCAACACGCTCAGCGCGTCGGGAACCACACCGCCCCAAAGGCCGGAGTGCAGGCCGTGATCCAGCGTGGCGACCTCGACCACGCAGTCCACCAATCCACGCAGCGATACCGTCAACGCCGGGATTTCGGTGCTCCAGTTGTCGGAGTCGGCGATGACGATCACGTCGGCGGCCAGGGCGTCGCGGTGGGCTTCGAGCAACCGGCCCAGTGACGGCGAGCCGGATTCTTCTTCGCCCTCGACGAAGACCGTCACACCTACCGGCGGTTTGCCATCGTGCGCCCTGAAGGCCGCTAAATGCGTTGCGATACCTGCCTTGTCGTCGGCGCTGCCGCGGCCGTAGAGCCGCCCGTCACGTTCGGTCGGCTCGAACGGCGGCGAGACCCACTGGCCGCGGTCGCCTTCGGGCTGAACGTCGTGGTGGGCATACAGCAGCACGGTGGGCGCGCCCGGGGGCGCCGGGTGCGACGCGATAACCGCCGGCGCGCCGCCCTCGCTGACAATTCGCACATCGGCAAAACCGGCCTGCGTCAACAGATCCGCCACCGCTTTCGCGCTGCGGTGCACCTCATCGCGTCGGCCGGGGTCGGCCCACACCGATTCGATCCGAACCAGGTCCTCGAGGTCGCGCCGCACCGAGGGCAGCAGCTCGCGGACGCGGTCAGCCAGATCGCTCATGTACGCCCCTTGCTTTGCGCGAGCAGACGCAAAAGCCCCTCGTCGTCGGCGTGTCGCGGCGCTTTTGCGTCTGCTCGCGGAGTTAGTTGGTTTCGAGGATGGCCACCGCGGCGGCGGTATCCCCTTCGTGGGTCAGCGAGACGTGGATCGTCACGTCGGCCAGATGCTTGGCCACCGCCCCGGTCAGCCGGACCCGCGGTCGTCCCCACATGTCGGTGACCACCTCGATATCGCGATGGATGGCCTCCGGCAGCACCGGCCGCTGGGCGAACCGCGATCCCGACCAGGCCTTGATCACCGCCTCCTTGGCGGCCCAGCGCGCGGCCAGGTGACGGGCGGCCGACGAGCTCTTGTCGGAGGCGTCGCGCCGCTCGCCGGGGGTGAAAGTCTCGGAGAACACCGTTCCCGGTTGATCGACCTGCTCTGCGAAATCACTGATCGAGACAAGATCGATCCCGATTCCGACGATGCCCATGGCTGGCTACGTTAACGGATAGACCGACTGATCCCGCAGAGACCTAGTACGCGTCGTTCTCACCCAACCGAGCGTCCGGGTTCAGCAGCATCGCCGCCTCCTGGCGCTTCTCCGGGGAGTCGTGATCGAAACGACGGTCCGGCGGCCGCTCATACATCGGCGTACCGCCGGCGATGGCCGACGCGAGCCGGCGCTGACCGGCCAGCAGGCGTGCGTCCGCACGGCGCTGGTAGTCCGCGCGCTGCTCCGGATCCAGCGCGGCGATGAACGCCTGCGGATGCACCAGCGCGACCAGGCCGGACACGTGGCCGAACCCGAGACTGGTCAGGATCCCGGCCTTCAGCGGCAACTTGTCACCGAGCCGCAGCGTGTCACGCACCCACACGAAGTGTGCCGAGCTGGCAAGTTCGTCGTCGACGCAGTCCAGGCTGCGGTTGGGTGGGATCACCCCGTCGCGCAGCATCTGGCACAAGCCCATCATCTGGAAGACCGCCGCGCCGCCCTTGGCGTGGCCGGTCATGCTCTTCTGCGACACGATGAGCAGCGGAGCGCCCTCCGAGCGGCCCAGTGAATCGGCCAGCCGCTCGTGCATCTCGGTCTCGTTGGTGTCGTTGGCCAGCGTCGAGGTGTCGTGCTTGGAAATCACGGCGATATCGTCGGCGGTAAGACTCAGCGCGGCCAGCGCTTTCGCCAGCGGGCGAGTCCTTGCCGCCACGGCCCGCGCCCAGCGCACCGAGGCCCGGGGCCGGAATCGAGGTGTGCACGCCGTCGGCGTACGACTGAGCGAAAGCCACCACCGCGAGCACCGGCAGTCCCATCTTGAGCGCCAGGTCGCCGCGCGCCAACAAGATGGTGCCACCGCCCTGAGCTTCGACGAAGCCCAGCCGGCGCCGGTCGTTGGCCCGGGAGAACTTCGAGTCGCTGATACCCCGGCCGCGCATCATGCCGGTGTCGGCGGTGGCCGCCATGTCACCGAAGCCGATGATCCCCTCCAGCGTCAGGTCGTCGATACCGCCGGCAACCACCAGCTCGGCCTTGCCGAGCTTGATCTTGTCGATGCCCTCTTCGACCGACACCGCGGCCGTCGCGCACGCGGCGACCGGGTGGACCATCGCGCCGTAGCTGCCGATGTAGGACTGGACCACATGCGCGGCAACGATGTTCGGCAAGACCTCTTGGAAGATGTCGTTCGGCTTGCTACGACCCAGCAGGTTGCCGTGGTACATCGTCTGCATCGATCTACCACCACCCATGCCGGTCCCCATGGTGTTGGCCACCATGCTCGGGTGCACGTAGCGCATCACTTCGGCCGGGCTGAAGCCGGCGGTCAGGAAGGCGTCGACGGTCGCAACGATATTCCAGACCGCCAGCCGGTCGATGGAACTGACCATGTCGGCGCTGACGCCCCACACCATCGGGTCGAATCCGGTCGGGATCTGAGCACCGACGACGCGTGACAGCTTGGTCTTTCGCGGCACCCGGATCTCGGTGCCGGCCTTGCGGATGACCCGCCAGTCGCTGGAGTCCGGCACGGGCTGAATGATCGTGTGCTCCGGGTCGAACTCGACGAAGGCGCGGGCGTCGGACTCCGACGACACCACGAAAGCGAAATCCTTGTCCAGGAATACCGACACCAGCAGCGGCGAGGCATGGTCGGGGTCCATCGAGCCGTCATCGACGAACTCGCGAATGCCCACGCGGTCGACCACGACGTCGTGGTACCGCTCGACCAGTTCCGCCTCGTCCACCAGATCGCCGGATTCGGTGTCGTACCAACCGGGTTGAGGGTCGTCCTCCCAGCGGATCAGTCCGGTTGTCCAGGCCAGTTCGAGGACTCCGGCCGCCGACAGCTCGTTGTCGACCTCCATCTCGAAGCGGGTGCGCGAGGAACCGTACGGGCCCAACTCGGCGCCCCCGACGATGACCACCAGATCGGCCGGGTCGACGTCGAGGTCGTCCCAGTGTGGAGGCGGTGCCGGGGTGAACCCGCGCGGCGGGGATGGCAGTGCTGCAATGGTTCCGGGGGCCCCTCCGCCGCTTGCATCCTCATCGACGCCGTCTTCTGCGGCCTTCGCCGCATGATCCTCGCGCGCTTTGGCGGCCAGTTCGGCCATGTCGAGGTTGGCGTCACCCAGCCCACCGGTGAGGTCGGCCTCGATGGGCGTGCCGGCCGCGGCCACCTTGGACTCCACATCGCACAGGTTCAGCAGCATTGCCGCCATCTCGTCGGTGGAGTAGGTGGTGACACCGGCCTCTTCGACCGCGCTGACGATGGCGTCGTTGTGGCCCATCAGCCCGGTGCCGCGGGTCCAGCCGATCAGCGCGTGCGCCAGGCTGACCCGGCCGGCCCATGAGGTCTCGGCGTGCCAACGGCTTACCAAGGCGTCCAGCGCAGACTTCGCTTCGCCGTAAGCGCCGTCGCCGCCGAACATTCCGCGGTTAGGTGAACCTGGCAGCACCACATGCAGCCGAGAGGCGATGTCGCGCTCGGCGCCGATCTTGGACAGACCACCGATCAACCGCTGCACGGCCCACAGCAGAACCTTCATCTCCATCTCGGAGCGCGAACCGGCTTCCGACAAGTCGCCGGCCACCCGGGGCGCCGCGAAGGGGAAGAGCAGCGTTGGCGTCTGGGCGTCCTTGATGTGTATCGATTGCGGTCCAAGGCTTTCGGTCTGCTCGTTGCCGATCCAATCGACCAGCCCGTCGATATCGGAGTAGGACGCCATGTTGGCCGCGATCACCCACAGTGACGCGCCGAAACGGGCGTGGTCACGGTACAGCGTGCGGTAGAACGCCAGCCGCTCGTCGTCTAGATTCGACGTGGTGGCGATGACGGTTGCGCCGCCGTCGAGTAGCCGTGCCGCCACGGACGCCGCGATCGAACCCTTCGAAGCGCCCGTCACCACCGCGATTTCGTTGCTGTGCTGACCCGAGTCGGGGTTCTCGGCACCCGCGGCTATCCGCCCGTAGAGCGACCCGTGGATCTGCCGGCCGGCGGCCAGCGCCTTGCCCTGCCACCAGGTAGCCTGAGTCGCAACGACGTGGCCGGCACCCTCGAACCGTTCGGACAGCCGCACCCAGTCGGCGTCGATGTCACCCTCGTCGGTCAGCCACAGCTTGACCAAATCCTCACGGGCGCTGGCCCAGCGGTCGTCAAAGACGACGGCCTTCTTGGCGTCGAACACCGGCGCCACCAACCGCGGCCAGTCCGCCCCCAGCTCGGCGGTGACCAGGTCGACAAGCTCGGCATCGGTGGTCGCGGGCGCCGCGCTGACCTGGTCGTCCAGGCCGAGCTGACCCAGCACAAGACGGGCCGCCGAGGCCAGCACACCGTCGCGACCGGTGATCTGGTCAGTGAATTCGCTCAGTGCGGCCGCGTCGACGGTCGCGCCGCCGCCACCGCCAGTGGACGGCAGGGCCACCGAGATCCCTTGTCGCGCCGCGACCGCGGCGACCGCCGCGTCGACGACTTTGTCAACGGAGCCGGCGTCGGCCAGCGCACCCTCGTGCAGGTGGCCCATCGCCCCGCCACGAACACTGGTGCCCTCGCGGGTACCCAGCGCGACTTCCACCGTGACGTGCTTGGCCCAACCGTCGCCCAGCTCCCAGGCCTTCTTGACCCGTTCGGCGATGGCGCCCGGTCGCTTGCCGGACGGACCGAGGACCGTCTTCAGCTGATCGTTGATCGCGTCGGAAAGTATTGGACCGTAAGGCTTATAGGTACGCGCCAGCTTGTTCACCTGTGCGCGCAGCCCGGCCAGGTCCGCCTCGGCGGCGCCATCGATGGCGCCCAGGTTCAGCTCGGAGCCCAAGTCCACCAGCAGCTGGTTGCGCCGCGACGACGCGCCGTCGGTGATGGACTCGATGGAGTCCAGCTTCTCGATCTGATCGATGCGCATCTTGGCCGACAGCGCGATCAGCGCCAAAGTCGCGTCGGCGGCCTCGAACACGATGTCGTCGGGACGCGCAGCACCCGACGGCGCAGTCGGCGCGGGCGCCGGTGCGGCCTCGGCACTGACCGCACCCTGTGGCGCGGAGGCGGCGGACTCATTCGGCTCGTCCTCGATCTCCGGCTCGGGGTCGGTGTCGTTGGCGAACAGCACCGCGGCGTCGCGCTCGGCGTTGAGCACTTCCACCGTGCTGTGGGCGTATTCGGGCAGCTTGAGGGTGTTGGTGGCCAGTCCGGCGACAGTCGGCGCGGACTTCACGCCGATCTCGACGAACCGCTCCAGTCCGAGACCACCCGCGGCCTCCTCGATGAACAGCAGATCCTGGGTCTCGATCCAGCGCACCGGGCTGGCGAACTGCCAAGCCAACAGCTCGATCAAGACTGTGCGTGCCAGCTCGCGAGGCCGCTCCGCACGCCACGTGTCGTAGTCGGCGAGGATCTCGTCGAGCGGCTCGGCGGGGACCAGATCGCGGATCTCCTGAATGAAGTCACGGTCCAGCGTGAACGGGCGCGGGACCAGGTTCGGGATGTAGTGCCCGACGATCACTTCGGGATCTTTGTCACGCGGCATGACCCGCTCGAGCGAGCGGCGGAAATCGGCGACGCCGACCCGCAACACACGCGAGTGAAACGGCACGTCGATACCCGGCACCAGGATGAATGAGCGCTTGCCTCCACTGATTTCACGGCGCCGCTCAACCTCTTCTTCGAGCGCTTCCAGACCGCGCACCGTGCCGGCGATCGCGTACTGCGAGCCGCGCAGGTTGAAGTTCACGATCTCAAGAAATTCACCGGTACTGGCCGCAATACCGGCGACGAACTCGGGCACCTCTTCGTCGGGCAGGTCGATCTGCGACGGACGGATCGCGGCCAACCGGTAGTTGGACCGGCCTAGCTCGTCGCGCGGCACGATGTCGTGCATCTTCGAGCCGCGGTGAAACACCATCTCCAGCAGGGCTTCCAGCTCGTAGATATTGGTGACGCAGGCCAGTGCGGTGTACTCACCGACCGAGTGGCCGCACGCGATGGCACCTTCGACGAAGGCGCCCTGCTCCCGCATCTCGGCGACCTGCGCGGCCGCCACCGTCGCCATCGCGACCTGGGTGAACTGAGTCAGGAACAGCACGCCGTCGGGGTGGTGGTAGTGCACGCCGCTGGCGATGATGCTGGTCGGGTTGTCCCGCACCACGTGCAGCACCGAGAAGCCCAGCGTCTCGCGGGTGAACTTGTCGGCGTTGTCCCAGACCTTGCGGGCCGCCTTGGACCGGGCGCGGACCTCCATACCCATGCCCTTGTGCTGGATACCCTGGCCGGGGAACGCGTAGACCGTCTTGGGCGCGGCCAGACGTGCGGTCGCCGACATCACCAGATCTGATCCGATTCGTGCGGCTACCTCCAAAACCTCTGCACCCTGGTCGATTCCGACGCGGTCGACCCGGAAGTCGACCTCGTCACCGGGACGCACCATGCCCAGGAATCGTGCGGTCCATCCCACCAACCGAGCGGGTGGACGAGCTTGACCATCGGTGGCGGTCACCGCGTGCTGCGCGGCGGCCGACAACCACATGCCGTGCACGATGGGCGATTCCAGGCCCGCCAGCAGCGCGGCGGCGCGGTCGGTGTGGATGGGGTTGTGATCACCGGACACCATCGCGAAGGGGCGCATGTCGACCGGTGCGGTCAGGGTGACATCGCGGCGGCGACGGCGCGGAGTCTCGGTCGCGTTCTCGGATACCGCGCCACCGGCCCGGACCGGGTCGGTGAGCTCGGCGGCGCCGGTGCGCCCGAGGATCGCGAAACGCTCGTCGAGGGTCGCGATCACCGCGCCGTCGGCCTCGGCCGAGTCCGTCAAGGTCACGGCGACCCGGACGACGCGGCCCATGTCCGTGTCGGTGGCCTGCGAAGCCGTTGCGGTGACCGTCAGTTGGGCCGGTACTTCCGGCAGCTTGCCGACGACCCTGGCGGCGTGGTCCAGGTGCACCAGGCTCAGCAGGCCCTCCACCACCGGCACGCCGGTGTCGGTAACAGCCGAACCGATCGCCGCGAAAACGGCGGGCCAGCAAGGGCCGACCAGTGCGTCCGGCACGGTGGTGAGGCTGGGCGCCAGCGGCTCGCCGAAGATTGCGGTGACCCCGGTGTGGTCGGCCACCCGCTCCGGATCCCAGTCCACCGTCACCGTGGCTGTCCCGTCGGTGACCGGTGGCAGGAACTCCGGTCCGTCGACGCCCGCGGCGATCGCCAGCACCGCGCGCATCGCGGCGGTGGCGTCTTCGATGGAAACCACCGGGGTGCCGCCGTCAACAGTGTTGGCGGGCAACGTGAACGGGATTTCAACCCAAGTGCCGGACACCGGCACGCTGAGAACGACTCGGTTGTCCCCGGACACCTGCAACCGGGCTCCGGTGGATGAATTCGTGGCGCGCTGGCTTTCTTGTCCATCGTGCACCAGCCAGTCGGCCGAATCGGCGATTCGATAGACCGGGTTGATGGCGGTGCGGCCCGCCCACAGCACGTCGGGTGCGTCGAGCACCACGGCCAGCGGGCCTGTCACGTCCGCGCGGCCCAGCCGGCGCGCCGTGACGGCCTTCGGTTCCGACCCAGCAGCCAGCGTCTGGTCGATCGCGGCCTGCTCGAATCGGTCCAGCAAGGCACCCACGGGTTCGTCGAGCTGCGTGATGCCGGCCACGGCGGCAGTGCCGGGGATGATGCACACCTGGTCGGCGTCATAGCGGGCGTCGTGCGCCTGCCAGAGTGAGTCGCTGCGCCACCAGCGCCGGACATCCTTGTCGATGACCGGGACGAAGTTGACCGGCTTGCCCAGCGTCTTGCAGAGCGTGACGAAGAACGGCACGTCGGCGGGATGCAGCTGCACGGTTTCGGCGTCGGGGTAGCGCGCAAGCAGGGTCGCGATCGCCTCGCCGGGATTTTCCAGCAGCGCAAGGTCCCCGGAAAATAACGTCTCGATTGGGCCGTGGTCTTCCGGGTGCAACCGCGCCTCGGCCCGCTGCAGCATCTGCTCGAACCGGTCACGCCAGGTGTCGGCCAGCCAGGGGCTGCCCGGTGCCGCCGTGTCGGCTGTCGAATCGCCGTCGCCAATCGTCAACTCGACGTAGCGCTGCAACCACCGCAGGTAGGTCATCTCGCCGAAGTCGCCGAAGTAGGGCTTGGCGGTGTCGGCCATCGCCGCGATGATCTCGTCTCGGCGCTCGGCGACCGCGTCGGCGTCGCCGGCGACCTCATCGAGTAGCCGACCGCAACGTGACGCGGCGTTGTCGATCTCGTGGATGTCCGCACCGAGCTGGCTGCGGCCGGAAGCCATGCCACCCTGGGCTTTTCCGGCACCGACCCACTGATCGGTGCCCTGTGTCTCGACCAGCATCCGCTTGACCGCCGGCGAAGTGGTGGCCTCCAGGGTCGCCATCGCCGCGGTCCCGACGAGGATGCCGTCGATCGGCATCGACGGGAAGCCGTACGACTCGGACCAGCGCCCGGACAGGTATTCGGCCGCCTGTTCGGGCGTGCCGATGCCGCCGCCGACGCAGACGGTGATGTTGGGGCGCGACCGCAACTCGGAATAGGTTGCCAGCAACAGGTCGTCGAGGTCTTCCCAGGAGTGGTGGCCGCCGGCACGCCCGCCCTCGACGTGCATGATCACCGGTTTGGTGGGCACCTCGGTCGCAATGCGGATGACCGAGCGAATCTGCTCGATCGTGCCGGGCTTGAAGACGACGTGGCTGATGCCGATGTCGTTGAGTTCGTGGATCAGCTCGACGGCGTCTTCCAGGTCCGGGATGCCCGCGCTGATCACCAAACCGTCGATCGCGGCGCCGGACTGGCGGGCCTTCTGTACCAGCCGCTTACCGCCGACCTGGAGCTTCCACAGGTACGGATCGAGGAATAGCGTGTTGAACTCGTAGGTGCGGCCCGGTTCGAGAAGTCCGGACAGCTCCTCGACGCGGTCGGCGAAGATTTCTTCGGTGACCTGCCCGCCGCCCGCCAGCTCAGCCCAGTGCCCGGCGTTCGCCGCCGCGGCGACGATCTTGGCGTCGACAGTGGTCGGGGTCATCCCCGCCAGCAGAATCGGCGAGCGCCCGGTCAGCCGGGTGAACTTCGTCGAAAGCTTTACCCTGCCGTCGGGGAGGCTGACCACGGTCGGGGCGTAGGTCGACCAGGCCCGGGCCACCTCCGGGACGGCCCCGACGGTGAACAGATTGCGCTGACCGCCACGGGTTGCCGCGGGCACGATGCCGACGCCGAGTCCGCGAATCACCGGCGCGGTCAACCGGGTCAGGATGTCGCCCGGACCCAGGTCAAGGATCCAGCGTGCGCCGGCCTCGTGAACCCGGGTGATCTCTTCCACCCAGTCCACGCGGTCTACCAGGATGGCGTTGGTCAGCGCCCGGGCCAACTCGACATCCAGGCCCACCTTCTCGGCCCAGCCTCCGACGATGTCGATGCCGTCGGCCAGTCGCGGCGTGTGGAAACCCACCTCCACCTGCACCGGGTCAAAGACGGGGGCGAACACGTCGCCGCCGCGGAGCTTGCTCTTACGATCGGCCTCTTCCTTCTCCGAGATCTGCCGGCAATACAGCTCGAAGCGCGAGAGCTGCTCGGGGGTGCCGGTGATGACGGCCGAACGCCTGCCGTTGCGGATGGACAGCACCGGAGGCAGCACCGTGCGAACGTCCTGCGCGAATTCTTCGAGCAGCCGGCCGATGCGCCCGGGGTCGGCGTTGGTGACGGAAACCATCGGGGGGCGATCGCCGAGAACCGAGATTCCACGTCGGCGAGCCACCAGCGTTCCGGCCGCACCGATCAGCTGAGCCATCGCCAGCAGCTCGACGTCGCGGGCGCCGCGGGCCTTTAACGACTCGACGCCGAGTACGCCTTGCGAATGTCCCGCGACGGCCACTGGCGGAGTCGCGACGAGATCCATGCCTTGCCGGGCCAGCGCACGCACCGCTGCGATCTGGGTGAGCAGCACGCCGGGCACCGACACCGCGGCTGACGTCAGATGCTTGTTCGACGGCACGGGGTCCTCCGCCGCCAGTGCACGCACCCACTGCAGCGGCTCGAAGCCGATCGGACGAACCACGACCAGCTCTTTTGCCACCGGCTCGAGCAGCAGCTCCACCTCGCCGACCAGCGCCGCCAAGTCGGTCTCGATCCCGGCCGAGGAAACCAGTTCTTCCAGGGTCTTCCAGCCAGGCGCTGCCCTGGCCGCCGAATGCGACGGCGTACGGCTCGCCGGAAGTCAGACGGTCAACCAGAGCATGGGTTTTGTGCGGGCCATTCCCGTCGCGGTCTGCGGACACCCGGTCATGCTCGTGGATCGTCACGTTTCGTATCTCCCTGTGTGCGTCTTTACGTATCAGTTCTGTTCGTCCGGTCAGCACGGCTGTGCGGGGCTTGTTCGATTCGGCATCGAATCGCAGCCGGGAATCGGCTGACCGGTGTGTTGTCGGCTGCCCTGTTGGGTTGGGCCCCGACTGGGTCGAGCGGCGCGGCGAACTGCATCGGCTCTATTAAGGGTGTCATAAGGATCGGCGGCCTTCAGGTGTGCTCATCGGTTACTGGTGAGTTCTACGCACGGGTAACCCGTGTCGTGGGTAACACCCGGTTCGACCGGGGCTGCGCGTCTGCGGGACAAACGTCCTGCATGTTGGTGGTTACGGTCGAGTAGCTATAACTGCGCTGATCAAAGCCCGATTGTTACCTAATCGTTATATAAAAATTTACACCCGCGGGCGGCGTTCGACTGCCGATTGGGCGTCCCGTCGCACGCCCGCTTGCCATGGCGCTGCCGCCCCAATAGCGAACGAGTGTTTGCTGAAGCGCGGCGCGCAGGTGTTCGGCGAGATCGACTGGAGAGCCGGTGGGCGCGCCGAATGCCGCAGCGGGCCTCGAGGGGACCCCTAGAGGATCAAGCCCACTGCCCGAATTGGGGCTTCAGTATCTCGTTGATGTCCACGCCGACCCCACCGACGCTGCGTTTATCGATCTCGACCTGGTGCAAACTCGCAGCAGGATGGGTGAATCCCGCCGGCGAGCCCCAGTTGTGCTGCCAGAAGTACGAGCCCAGGCCGTCGTGCAGCGCCCAGTCGATCGTCTTCGAATTCGCGTAAACACCCGTGCGCTGGTGTCCGACCACCGACTCCCAGGACCGCAAATACGGGACTATCTGGTTTTTGTACTGGTCAAGCGATGGGTCGTCGTCGATCGAGGCGTAAATTGGCGCGCTCGCTGGACCTCCCGCGGCAGCATGCAATTGCATCCCGCGCTGGGCATGCTGCAGGCCGGCACTGCCACCGCCCAGCCAATCGGAGGTACTCCCCTTGCCGTATTGATAGCAAGAGACGATGTGCAGGCCACTGCCGCTGAGGTCACGCGCCTCACTGACCTGAATCGGCTTACCCAGCATCCAGGAGCCGCCAGGGCGCCGATCGGATACATACCGGATCGCCCCGACCGCGCCGGCGGCCCTGATCTGGCTGGCCGGGATCACGCCGGCGGCGTAATCCAGCAAGGTGCCCAGTGATGCCGATGCCGGTGCAGCGTGCAACGACGACGCCGCCACACCGAGACCAAGAAGGCCTGGCGTTGCGGCCGCGAATTTGAGCACGTCTCGACGCGACACCGACATAGGCCACACGGTACGACAGAAACACCACTAGACACGTGAGTAACACGGGTAACAGGTCTATCCGTGATTTGACTGTGTTCTGACGGCCTCTTAGTTGGAGCTGCGGGCCGCCATCCTGGCGAGCACATCGCCCGCTTCGGCCGGGTTGATCCGCTGGGCGCCCTCCCGGCGTTGCGATTTGATGGTGACGTCGTGGCCTTCGACCTGCGCTCGCAGGGCCCCGACCGTGCACTTCTCTCGACCCCCGAGCACGCTGAACGGGTCGTAGTTGTAGTGCTTCATCGCATTGAGGTGGGTGACCTTGTCGATGTCCTCGTCGGTGACGTCGACCATCGACTGGGCGAGGATTTCGGGCGATTCGGGCCAGTTGGAATCCGAGTGTGGATAGTCGCACTCCCAGGTGATCATGTCGACGTCGAGGGCGCGACGGCTGGCCATCCCGAACTTGTCGTCGATGAAGCACGTCAGGACGTGTTCGTTGAACACTTCGCTGGGCAGCTTGGAGCCGAAGTCCTGGCCGGTCCAGGCGTGGTGACGGTCGTAGTTGTAGTCGATCCGCTCGAGGAAGTAAGGGATCCAGCCGATTCCGCCTTCGGACAACGCGACTTTGAGATCGGGAAACTTGCGCAGCATCGGCGACCACACCAGATCGGCGGCCGCCTGCACGATGTTCATCGGCTGCAGAGTGATCATCACGTCCATCGGCGCGTCCGGCGAGGTGATGGTCAGTTGCGATGACGAGCCGATGTGCATGCACACCACCACCGACTCTTCACTGCAGGCCTGCCACACCGGATCCCAGTGATCGGAGTGCACGGACGGCCAGCCCAGTTTGGACGGGTTCTCACTGAAGGTCAGCGCGTGGCAACCCTTTTTGGCGACCCGCCGAATTTCGGCCGCCATCACTTCCGGGTCCCAAACCGCAGGGATAGCGCACGGAATGAAGCGGCCGGGGTGGCTCCCGCACCACTCGTCGATATGCCAGTCGTTGTAGGCCCGCACCATCGCCAACGCGACGTCCTTGTCCTCGGTGCGCGCGAACAACTGTCCGCAAAACTGCGGAAACGACGGGAAGCACAGCGAGCCGAGCACGCCGTTGGCGCTCATGTCCTTGACGCGCTCGTCGTGGTCGTACGTGCCCGGGCGCAGTTGGGTGAACGAGGTCGGCTCGATCCCATACTCTTCCTTCGGCCGGCCGGCGACGGCATTGAGCGCGACGTTGTTGAGGATCTCCCCGTTGTAAAGCCAGGCGTTCGTCCCGTCCGGATTGGTGATGAACCGCGGCGCAAACTCGACGAACTTCGCCGGCAGACGGCCGTCAAATAGGTTCGGCGGTTCCACCACGTGATCGTCGACGCTGACCAGGACCAGGTCATCGATTTTCATCAGCAACACCTTCCGCGTTCCCGAGTGATGCGAATTCGCTCAACTTCCTATAACTATAAAGATTGCAACATTAGCGTCAAGATGCTCGGCGGAAGGCTTGCGCTTACCGCCGCGCACGGTCTGTACTGAGAACGATTAACACCGGCTGGAAGGGATCTCCGATGGACCGCGACCAGCTCATTGACCTGACTCGGCGCGCGTTGAAGCTGGCTCGCGACAACACGACCGACCTTGCGCCGCAGCAGCATACGGTCGACGCGCGGGACTACACCTCCGTTGAGCGGCACAACCGCGATCGGGCTTTGCTGATGGCCAGTCCCCAACTGGTCGGCTATGTTTCGGAGCTTTCCGGCCCGGGTGCGTACTGCACCAAGACGGTGATGGGGCGGTCCATCCTGCTGACCCGAACATCCGACGGGTCGGTCAAAGCGTTCGAAAATGTCTGCCTGCACCGCCAGTCGCAGGTGGTGACGGGCTGCGGCAGCGCGAAGCGGTTCACGTGCCCGTACCACGCGTGGACGTACGACAACACCGGCAAGCTCGTCGGGTTGCCGGGCCGCGAAGGGTTCCCGGACGTCGCCATCAAATCGGACGGCTTGACCGAACTCCCCGCTGCCGAGTACGCCGGATTCCTGTGGGTGGCACTGGATCCCGATGCCGTCTTGGACGTGGCGGCCCATCTGGGACCGCTGGCCGAGGAACTCGGCTCATGGGGTATCGGACGGTGGACGCCGCTGGGCGAGAAGGTGCTCGACACCCCAATCAACTGGAAACTGGCTATCGATACGTTTGCCGAGAACTATCACTTCGCGACGGTGCATCGGCAGACGTTTGCCACCATCGCGCGAAGTAACTGCACCGTCTTCGACTCCTTCGGCCCGCATCACCGGCTGATCTTTCCGCTGAACACAATCCTCGACCTGGAAAATGTCCCCGAAGACCAGTGGAACCCGTTCCACAACATGGTCGTCATCTATGCGCTCTTCCCCAATATCGTGCTGTCGGTGACGATCGCCAACGGCGAGCTGTTCCGCGTCTACCCCGGCGACCGACCCGGCAGGTCGACAACGGTGCACCAGAACTCGACACCACAAGACGTCTCCGACGAATCCGTGGCCGCCGGCGCGCAGGCCGTCTTCGAATACGCCCATGCCACGGTCCGCGACGAGGACTACCGACTGGTGGCAGGCCTGCAAGCCAACCTGGAGTCCGGCGTGCGCGAACGCCTGGTGTTCGGACGCAACGAACCCGGGCTGCAGCACCGCCACATCGCGTGGGCTGCCGCAATCGACCAAGGGCCGGCGGGTTACGTTGACGACGAGAGCGAATGACGGAGGTCACCCCGATGACGCAACTTCTCAGCCACAGCTCCTACGACGAGCTGTTCGTCGGAGGACGTTGGCAAAAGCCCGCCAGCCTCCGGCAAATGACGGTTATTTCGCCGCACTCCGAAGAACCCATCGGCCACGTCCAGGCCGCCGGCCCCGAAGACGTCGACGCCGCCGTCCGGCTCGCGCGGCAAGCGTTCGATCACGGCCCGTGGCCGCGGCTCGACGTTGGGGAGCGGATGGCCAAAGTCGAAGAGCTGGCCGCCATCTACGCGCGCCACACCGACGAGATGGCCGATCTGATCACCGCGGAAATGGGGTCGCCCCGCAGTTTCAGCCGCCTGGGCCAGGCTGCCGCCGCGGTGGGCCTGATCCATCTCGCGCTGGCCGCCGCCCGCGACTTCCCGTGGCAGGAGCGTCGCCAAGGTGTCCTCGGCGAGGTACATCTGCACAGAGCCCCCGTCGGGGTCGTCGGCGCGATCGTGCCGTGGAACGTGCCGCAATTCCTGATCATGCCCAAGCTGATCCCGGCCCTGATCGCGGGCTGCACGGTCATCGTCAAGCCTGCGCCCGAAACACCCTTGGACGCCTTGTGGTTGGCCGAAATGATCGAGCAGATCGGCCTACCCGAGGGGGTGGTGTCGGTGCTGCCCGGCGGGACCGACGTCGGCGAGGCCCTGGTACGACACCCTGGGGTGGACAAGATCTCGTTCACCGGCTCCAGCGCCGTAGGGCGCCGGATCGCCACCATCTGCGGAGAGCAACTCAAACGGGTCAGCTTGGAACTGGGCGGCAAATCGGCGGCGATCATTTTCGACGACGCCGACGTCGGCAAAACCGTGGCCGGGCTGAAATCGGCCAGCCTGATGAACAACGGGCAGGCCTGTGTCGCGCAGACCCGAATCCTGGTCAGCGACCGGCGCCACGACGAGGTGGTCGACGCTCTGGCCGAGATGATGGCGGGCCTGCAGGTTGGCGATCCCGCAGACGAGGCCACCGACATCGGGCCCCTTTTCGCGCAACGGCACCAGCGAGTGGTCCAGGACTACATCCGGTCTGGTGAGCAGGAGGGCGCCCGCATCGTGCTCGGTGGCTTGAATTCTGCACAAGAGGCTCTGCCGCAGCGCGGCTGGTACGTGCAGCCGACGCTATTCGTCGACGCCACCAACGACATGCGCATCGCCCGCGAGGAGATATTCGGCCCGGTGTTGACCGTGCTGCGCTACCGCGACGAAGACGATGCGATCCGGATCGCCAACGAAAGCGATTACGGCCTGGCCGGTTCGGTATGGACCGCCGACATCGCCCACGGCCTTCAGATCGCCGCCGGTGTGCGCACCGGCACGTACGGGATCAACATGTACACGCTCGACATCGGCGCCCCGTTCGGTGGCTTCAAGCAGTCGGGCATCGGGCGCGAGTTCGGGGCAGAGGGTCTCGACGAATACGTCGAGCTGCAAACCGTGGTCTGCAATGGCAAAATGCCGCCCTTGGCGGCCGGCTAACCTTCGAGCACCTCAATGGTGACCTCCGCGGGGCAGCAGAGTTCGCCGCGCTGGTTGGAAACACTGATCTCAAGGTCCACGAGATACTGCGGCTTTGATCCGGACTCGTTGCACCGCTTGCCGATAACCTTCCCGCGACCGATCATCGTGTCGCCCGCGTAGATCGAGCCGGTCAGTGCGATCTTGCGCCGCACGACGCGACTGTAGGGACCCGCCCACTGCGTTCCGATCCGGTCGACGAACCCGGCGAGGTGCATCGTGTTGACGAAGATCGTCGGATGACCTTGGCGCTGAGCATATTCGGGATCGAAGTGCCCGGGGAAATAGTCCCAAGTCGCGCTGGCATTCATGACCACCCGCTCATAGCTGATCTCGTCGACTACCTCGGGCAGGTCGACGGGAACGGTCAACGCATGCCAGTCGAAGTCGGCGAAAGCCGGCATCATCCATCGGATGCACCCGTCGGCTCCAGGCGGACCGCCGGATTGAATCGAAACAACGTATTGCGGTTCAGCGCAACCACGGTTCCGTCGTCGCGCGTGAAGGTGTCCAGCGTTTGAATGAAATGTCCGACTCCGAGTTTGGTGGTCTTCTCCGGTGACACCGACACCACCTCCTCCACCACGGAGAGTCGATCGCCCTCCAGCACCGGAATCAAGAACTCCGCTTCGTTGGAGGCGTTGACGAACGTTCTGCCCGGCAGGGGAACCCGAATCGCGATGCCCGCCGCCGGCCGAACGCCGCCGGGCACCCACGGCTGCGGAATCAGCCAGCCCATCAGCAATCCCGGCGGACCGACGAGCCCGCCCCAGGCTCGGGTCGCGAACTCGGGGTCCCAATAGGCCGGGTTGTCGTCGCGCACCAGCGCGGCGAAATGCTGGATCCGGGAACCGCTGACCACAGTTCCGGCAACCCGGGGCTCGGTGCGCGCGCCCACCATCTTCAACGCGTCCTGGTAGGTCCCGAACGCGTACTTGTAACTAATGTCGTCAGCCATGTGGTCTCAGCCGACAGCTTAGAGGCACCCAGCGAGGCTGGGGTCCGCTACATAACGAGCGGGTGCCGGCTGGGAACCGAATCCCATTCGAGTTCACGGGAAGTGAAGTACCAGCCGCCACGCTCATAGACCAGCCGGTCCCGGTATATCCCGGTGGCCCGCAGGTTGGTGTCGCCGTACATTGCGGCGAACAGCACAACGACGCAACTCTGGGTGGCATCGACACCATCGATGCAGATGTCGTGATCGAGGGTGACCATCCGTTGCCCGTCGCCGCCGTCGAAGGCCGCACGAAGGTCGGTGAACACCTCATGGTCGCGGACATAGCTCGCACCGGAGTGGCGGAACGTGGCCATCCAGGCTTCGCGGTTCCCGGCAGAGTAGGCGCGGTTGTGGCGGGCGTTCAGGTTCAGGATGGCGTCGCGGCCATTCGCGGACTGCAGCACGAGCTGCTCCTGGTAGGTCATTGTCATCTTTGGCTCCCCAGCCTCTCGCAGAAATCACTTGAAACGTACGTGTAACACTAACTTAACTTATCGACTAACGGTATAACCGTATTTCTCGCGATCCCACGTGTTGGGTTTCAAACCCCTGGTACGCAATAAATCTTTACGGACCCGCCCGATCCCGTTCTTCGGAAGTTCACTGACTGTCTCGATGAAGCGAGGCACCCAGAAGTACGGCATCCGGGCGGCGCAGAAATCGAGCAACTCCGGGTAATCCAGTGCGGCCGCGGGCCTCAGCGTCACGATCAGCAGGACGTCGTCCTCGCCCAACTCGCTGGGTACGCCGACCGCCGCAGCTTCCAGGACCGCCGGATGACGCATGACAATGGTCTCCAATTCCACCGAGGAAATGTTCTCCCCGCGCCTGCGCAGCGAATCCTTGAGGCGATCTACATAGGTCAAATTATTGTCACCGTCGAGTTTTCCCAGGTCACCGGTGTGAAACCAGTCACAGTGCGCATCCAGGCGCCGACTGGCCCGACCCGTGACGCACATAGCCTTCGCTCATCACGTGCGGGTAGTTGGGCCGGCAGATGATCTCACCGACCGTGCCCGCGGGCACCGGGTTATCCTCGGCGTCGACGATCCGCACGTCGAAATTCGGGTTGGGCCGGCCCGATGTTCCGGGAACGCCATCGTCTGTCACGCCCTTGACGGCGATCGGAAAGGCCTCGGTCATCCCGTACATCGTGACGATGCGACAGCCGTAACGCCGTTCGATGTCGTGGTAGGAGTCCGCACTGATGGGCGCCGCGGAGATGAACCGCAGCGGCAGCTGTGCGTCGGCCGAATCCGCGGGCAGGTTCTGCAGCATCGAAACCATGGCGCCGGCCCCGGCGAAGCCGATGGCACCGTGGGCGCGCACGTCGTCCCAGACTTCGCCGGGATGGAAGGCTTCGGCCAGCACAGTCGTCCCCCCGACCAGCATCGGAGCCAGCACGCTGGGCGCGGCGCTCAGATGAAACAGCGGCATCGCGGTCCACAGCACCTCACCCGGCCCGAATTCCCAGGCCGACGCCACGGTAGCGGCCACCGAGAACAGGTAGTGCCAGGAGGTGGCAACCGCCTTCGACGGCCCGGTGGTGCCCGAGGTGAAGAACAGCGAGCCCACCTCGCCGACCGCAGCAGAATGATCGGGCGCCGGCTGACCAGACTGTGCCCCATCAAGTCCCTGGTCCAGCTCCAGCGCGCCGCGGAGCGAATCACCCTGGACCATGATCTCGGTCAGCGCGGTCAGCTCGCCGGCAACCTCGTCGATGCGGGGGCGTCGCTCGGCGTCGGTGAGGATCACCTTGGCGCCCGACACCCGAAGGGTGTGCAACAGGAACTCACCCTTGTTGGCGGCGTTCACCGCCGCGCTCACCGCGCCGATGCGAGCGGCACCGAGCCAGAAGTAGACCCATTCCGGGCAGGTGGCGGTGAAGAGGGCGATACAGTCGCCGCCGCCGACACCCAGATCGGTAAGCATGTTCGCCGCGGCCAAGGAGCGCTGCCGCATCTGCTCGAAGGTCACGTCGGTGCCGGCAATCGACATCATCACCTGGTCGGGGTACTGCTCGGCGCGGCGGTCCAGCACGGCCGGCACGGTGAAACTCTCGACGCCGAAATCGGAGGGCCCGAGCTTGCCCCGGACCTTGCTCGGTCCCGAAGCCATCAGGCTTTCGCGGCCACCGGGTCGGGCTCGCCCGCAGCGGTGTAGCCGAAGTCGGTGGGCGAAGGTTCGGCGCCCGGGTAGAAGCGGTGCGCCCAGCGCCGAAGGGCCGCGTAGTCACGCGCCTCTTCGGGCGCCAGGTTCGGCTTTTCCAGGTACTTCATGTTCTCCCAGGTGAAGAAGTCTTGTTTGATGACCTCTTGCTGCAGCGCCAGGAACTTGGCGGCGCGGCCGGTGGGCTCATCGCCGGTGTCGCCTGGCTCGCGAACTGAGGCCTGGGTGTAGAAGTAGTCCGTGTAGTCCTCGTCGACCGGTGTCTGCCCGGTTACCTCGACGGTGGCCACCAGGTCGCTGGGGAAGCGCACGATGCCAAGCCCGAGCGAATAGTTGTCGTAGATGATCTTGGCGTCGACCGGGCCGTTCGGGGTCAGCCAAGTCTGCGCGCGGCCACCCCCGAAATGCGCGCTGACCGTGGCGTGCAGGTGGTATCCGGACACTTCGAACGAGGTGGTGTTCGCCGGGTTGGCGGCCTTGTGCACGTATTGCACGTGATACGGGTCGGCCGCGTTCTCGATGATCATCTGCGCGTGGACCTTGACCCGGTTGAGCATCCGACTGTGCGGGTGCAGCGGGTAGTACTCGTCGGTTTCCAGCTCGGGCAGTACCGGTGGCTGCCAGTAGGGCGCGCGGCCGTGCCGCTCGTGCCAGACCAGGACGAAGCCGTACCACTCGACGCACGGGTAGGTGCGCACGCGCACGTTGTTCTTACAGCCGATCTTGCTGTACGGGATCAGCGCGTTGGTACCGTCGCCCCGCCACTGCCAGCCGTGCCAGGGGCAAGCAATGTTCTCGCCCTCCACCGTGCCCCCGACGCCCATGTTGGCGCCGAGGTGCTGACAGTAGGCGTCCAGCACGTGCACTTTGCCGGAGGCGGTGCGGAACAGCACCAACTCCTCACCGAAGTAGTGCGCGCGTTTGACCTGACCGGCCTCCAGGTCCGATGCGAAGGAGACGACGAACCATCCGGTCGGGAACCGGTAGGTGGACAGTGCAATGCCGCTCTGACCGAACTCTTGCTCCGACGGGTCGTTCGCTTCGTCCGAGACCCAGTCTGATGAGCCTGAAATTGTGTCCGCCACGAGCACTCCATTTCCCACGCGGCCGAGCGCACGTGGGCCGCTCTCAGCTCACCGCGCTTCGATGACGTGCGTCTATTTTTACTATTTTAGGCATTGAACGTCAACGCGCAGGGGCTAAGGTGGCATCGCGATGTGCTGCAGCGCAGCTCAGCTAGGCAGGCGACGATGGCGCCAGATGGGTCTTCCGCGATTTATCCCTGTGGTACAACAGTTTTCGGTCAGTCCTGCAGCCGCAGCGCCGCCTTCGGGCACTGATCCACCGCGGCGCGGACATCGTATTCCAGGTGCTCGGGCACCGGGCCGTCGGCGATCTGCACCACCGAGCCATCGCCAATTTCGAAGACGTCCGGGGCCATCGATTCACAGAATCCGCTGGCCTCACACAAGGTCTCGTCGACGGTCACGCGCATCAGCTTCTCCCTACTCTTTGCAACTCTTACCAACGTTCCTTCGGCGCTCGTCATAAACCTTTGGGGCGAGTGCCGATCACCCCGCTGGCCGCGAGGCGCGCCAGCTCATCTTCGTTCAGTCCGCACCGATCGCGCAGTACGTCCCCATTGTGCTCGCCCAGGGTTGGCGGCGGACGCATCAGCCATCGATGCTGCCCGGCCAGCTGGGCGAACGGCGGGCAGGGGTAAAGGGCGGGCCCGGTGCTCGGATGGTTCAGACCCTCGAAGAACCCCCGGTCGCGGAGTTGCGGATTATCGGTCACCAACGACGGCGACACCACGGGCGCAGCGGGAATACCTTCGGCGGCAAGGCGCTCCACGGCCGACGCAAGCGGCTGATCGGCGAACCAGTCCCGCAGCCGGCCATCGATCTCGTCGGCCCGCTCACGGCACGCGGCGACGGTGGACAAGCTCTCGTCGCACCAGGACGGGCGCCCCATCAAGTCGACCAGCGCCTGCCAGTGCCGGTCCCCGCTGACGGTGACCGCGATCCAGTCGTCGAGGTCACCGGCACATCGGTAGGCGTTCTGGATCGACCAGCCCTGACCGCGATTGCCCCGCCGACTCAGCGTTATCCCGAAGACTTCGTACTCGATCGGCTGTATCGCGGTGGCGTTCAGCACCGTCTCGATCATCGGCAGCTCAACCTGCTGGCCCAGCCCGGTGCGCTCCGCGAAGTGCAGCGCGGACAGCACCGCGAATGCGGCGTGCACGCCGGCCAGCGGGTCACACGCCCCGCGCGGCGTCACCGGGGGCTCCTCGGCCAATCCGGTTACCCAGGCAAGGCCGGCAATCTGCTCCATGGTGGGGGCGAATCCGACCCGCTCGCGCCACGGTCCGTCGAGCCCGAACGCGGGCATCCGGGCCACGACGAGTTTGGGGTTCACCTCCAGCAGCACGTCGGCGGTGAGCCCGAAATGGTCCATCACCCGCGGTGAGAAGTTCTCTATCACCACGTCGGCACCGGCCACCAACTCGAGGAACAACCGGCGTCCCTCGGCGGAGCCCAAATCCAGTGTGACCGAACGTTTGTTGGTGTTCATCGCCTGGAACACCCAGCCGTACTCCCACCAGTCTTCGACATCCTTGCGCATGCCGCCGGAGAAGCGAATGCCGTCCGGCCGCTGTATCGACTCCACCTTGACGACGTCCGCACCGAACGCCGCCAGCAGATGGGTAGCGGCCGGCCCGGCCCAGAAAGCGGTCAAATCGACGATGCGAACGCCGTCGAGCGGTGGGCCGGCGGGCCCCGGCTGGTGTTCGGGTTTCGCGTTGGCGCCAGGGCAACTCGTCATCGTCGGCACCCGGAGCCGCCGTGTCGCCCAGTGCGGCGGGCGCGCAGCGCGACATCAGCCACGGGGGGCGCGGCTGATGAAAGCCGGCGCGGTTGTGCACAAACACCCCGCGGCCCGTCGCATACTCCGTATCCCGGATCGTGGAACCGTTGCCCAACGCCGCGATCGGCAACCGGAACAGCTGACCGAGCTGGACGATCTCATCGACGGTTCGTTCGGCCATCCAAGGGCCGATCTGTTCCCGGATGAGGTCGCGGTAGGCCCACCGGCCGATCTGAAAACGAAGCTGTTCGATCTCCTCGAGCTGCGGACACTCGACCATCGCAGCGAAGTCGAGCCACTGCTGACCGGTGATCATCGTCATCCCGACGTAGCCGTCCTTGGCCGGTTCGATCGACGGCACCTCCAGCGTGCGGCGGATCGGGGGGACCTGCAGCAGCTGCGAATGCAGCCATTCGCTGCTCTGCATCGTGGTGATCGCTTCGAGCATGGACAGATCCAGATGTTCGCCCGGGCCGCCGCGCTCGACGCGGCGGCGCACGGCGAGCGCGCCGAACGCCGCGAACACGCCGCCCATGAACTCACCTAGATCGCCGCCGATCGAAATGGGGGGTCCGGCGGGATCGCCGCGGAAGCCGAGCGAGCCCGACCAGGCTTGCAAGGTGAACTCGCTGGCGGCGCGGTCGGCGTACGGCCCGCTCCAGCCGAAGTCGGAGATGGTGACGACGACCGCCCGGGGAGAGTCGGCCAGCAGCCGCGCCGGATCGATGCCCAGCGCCGATGCCGCCGACCGGCCCGCGGTGACGATCACGACGTCGGCGGCCGCCAGTTCGGCGCGGTAACGCGCGGAATCCGGCGCGAAAGTCATGCTGCGCTTGCCCGCGTTGAGGTAGCTGTAGAACGGCGCCGCCCCTGTCACCGGCGAACAGGTGGCCGTGTACCTCCGCAACGGATCGCCTTGCGGTGGCTCGATTTTGTGTACCTCGGCGCCGGCGTCGAGCAACAGCTTCCCGCAGTAGCTGCCGGCTATCCGGTCGCTGATCTCGACGACCCGCAGATCGTGCAGCGGAGTCGGCCGATCGCTCACTTGCACCCGCCCTCCCGGCCAACGCGCGACCAGCGCTGCTATTTATACCATTACTGCTAAAATAGCTAAGCCAGTCAAGTACGCGGGCAAGTCTCGTGCCGCACGCTTTTTCCTGCTGCCAAGTTGCGAGGATGTAATGACCGCCCTGGGAATCGGCCCCGACGCCCGTCGCCGGTTGTCGGCGCCCAGGATTGCCGAAATAGTAGCCGACGAACTGCGCCGTCAAATCGTCGACGGTCAGCTCACCGACGGCGATCTCCTGCCACGTCAGGAGGTGCTGGTCGAACAGTTCAACGTCAGCCTGGTGTCCTTGCGCGAAGCGCTGCGCATCTTGGAGACCGAGGGACTGGTTTCGGTCCGCCGAGGCAACCGTGGCGGCGCCGTCGTCCACGCACCGGCGAAGACCAGCGCCGCCTACATGCTGGGTTTGTTGCTGCAGAGCGAGCACGTCGAAGTCGCCGACCTGGGCTTGGCGCTGCGCGAACTGGAACCGGCCTGCGCCGCGCTGGCCGCCCAGCGCGCCGACCGGGCGGACACCTTGGTGCCAGAACTCAAGCGGGTCAACGATTCCATGGCCGAACACCTCGAGGACGACCGGCTTTTCACCGAAATCGGCCGCGAATTCCACAATCTCATCGTGGACGGCTGCGGAAACCACACGATCATCGCGGTCGTCGGCAGCTTAGAGACGCTGTGGAGCAGCCACGAACGGCAATGGGCCGACGAGAGCGCGTCGCGTGGCACCTATCCCTCGCTGACCAACCGCCGCGCGGTGCTCGCTACACACATCAAGCTGGCCGAGACCATCGCCGAGGGCGACGTCGACCGGGCTCGCCGCATCGCGGGCCGCCACCTGGCCGACGCGCAGAACCATGTGTTGTCCAGCCAACCTCACCAACGGATCTATGCACTTTCACCGCAGGCTCTTTCACGTCCAGGGTCGAGCTCGCGCGATCTCCGGCGCACCTAAGAGGATCACCAAAAATCCCATGAGAACGGCATTAGTCACCGGCGGCAGCGGCGGAATCGGAAAGGGCTGCGCTGCCAAGCTGCGCGAGCTGGGCTACGACGTCGTGCTGGCGGCACGGCGCGAAGACCCGCTACGCGCGGCCGCCGAGGAGATCGGCGCGCGCTACATCGTGGCCGACGCGTCCGATCCGGTCGGATTCTCGGCTGCGGTGGGCACATTCGAGACGATCGACCTGGTCGTTCATGCCGCCGGCGTGCTGGGCGGCACCTACGCGCGCAAGCAGACGTTCGAGCAGTGGCAGACCATCATCTCGGGCAATCTGGATTCCTGCTTTGTGGTGACAGCCGCCGTGCTACCCCGAATGCGCGCGGGCTCGCGGCTGGTTTTCATCTCGTCGTCCGCCGCGCACGAACCCATGCCGGGACGGACGGCATACTCCGCATCGAAAGCGGGCATGAACGCATTCGCCCGCGCGCTCGCGCTCGAAGTCGACCGCGACGGCATCAGTGTCCACATCGTTACGCCGGGCCCGGTGGAAACCGAGATGCTGCAGGATGTTCCGTTCGAGATGCACGCAATCCAGGTGTCCGACATCGCCGAGGCGGTTGCGTGGCTGGACACCGTCGATGCGTCCGTCGATCTGCCGGAGATCCGGCTGAGCGCGGTGCAGCGTGGTCCCTTCGCCCGGTCGCCGATTGTGCCCAACGAGGTCCGGCGGCGCGCCGTCCAGCGAGGTTGACGCTTACTTGACGGTTATGACGCGGCGCTGCCCGGGAACCGTTTGATCACCGATTCGCCGAATTCGTGCAGGGAGTCCGGAGCGGCGAAATCGGCGAACCACACGTAGAAACGCCGGACGCCCGCGTCCGCCAGACCCCCGAAATGCTGGACCAGCTCGTCGGCGTCGCCGCAGACCAGACCCGCCCCCAGGTTCCCGAATCGCCGGGTACTCACCTCGCGCACTGCGGCCGGATCACTGCCCGACTTGGCGAAGCCCACCATCTGCTGAATCGACACCCTGGCGCTGCCCGCTGCCGGAGCCAGCTTGGGTAGGCGGTCGATGTGGTTCGCCGGCAGGTTCCACCAATCAGCGTGCTTACGAACAAGTTCCATGATTCGCCGGCCGCTGCCGCCCAGGACCAACGGTATCGGGTGGGTCCGCCTTGGCAGTTGGACGGGGCCGCCTTCCCCTTTTTCGGGCCCCGTTTCGTCGCCCCAGTACTGCCGGATCAGGGCCAGGTGCCGGTCGAGCTGCTCGACGCGGGCCACCGGGTCCTGCTGACCCACATCGAATTTGGTGAACTCCGCGGGCCACGAACCGGACCCGAGGCCGAGATCGAATCTGCCCTCCGACGCGTCAGACAAGGTGATGGCCTGTTTGGCAAGCACGGCCGGATGCCTGAAAGCGTCGCACAGCACCAGATGGCCGATCCGCAGCCGCTCCGTCTTGGCCGCCACCCAAGCGGCAACGGCCATTGCCTCCCAGATGCTTTCATCGGGCAGTCCGGGTGGCTCGAGGTGATCGATGAACGCTATTCCGTCAAAGCCGCTCGCCTCGGCGTGGCGCGCGCGTTCGGTGATGTCGGCTACCGATAACCGCACTTGCGGCAGGAAGAGATACCACTGGACCTGTTCGTCGGTGCGTGCCTGCGCCATGCGCCACCTTTGCGTGAGTGATCTTTCCCTCACCATTGCGGGCGATTGCGCCCGATCGGCTAGCTTACTATCTTTATTATGTTAGGGGTCTTATGGACATCGGACTGAATTCGGAGCAGTTGTCGCTGCGGGACACCGTGCGCGGCATCCTGCGCACCGAGTGTCCCCCCGACGCGGCCCGCCAGGTTCTGAACGACGCGGAGACGGATCCAGAACGTTGGCGCTCGCTGTGGAAAACGGTCGTCGACCTGGGCTGGACGGAACTCGCCACGCCAGACCCCGGCGGCGATTTCGGGCCGGTCGAACTGGTGCTCGTTCTCGAGGAGTGCGGCGCCGTCCTCGCGCCGATCCCGTTGCTGAGCAGCGTTGGGCTGGCCGCGGGCGCATTGCGGGCCTGCGGCCCGGGTGCCGCCCCACTGCTCGCCGACATCGCGAGCGGACGTGGTCGCCACCCTGGCGGTGCACTCCCCCGGATCGCGGCTGCCGGGACCGGCCGCGACGCTGAGCGGGGGGCGGCTGCGCGGACGTGCGGTCGCGGTTCCCAACCTGCGTCGGGCAGAGCTGGTCGTCACGCTGGCCACTGACGACCGGGACAGGCCGGTGGTCGCGGTGGCGCGCCACGGCGATGGGATGGCCGTCCTGCCCGTCGAGTCCACCGACCCGGCGCAACCCATCGCGCGACGTCGAGTTCGACACCGAACCCGTGGCCACCTTCGAGATCGAAGACATCGAATCCGTGCTGACGGCACCGTTGGTGGCCGTGGCCGCCGATTTGCTCGGCGTGGCGAGCGCCGCCCTCCACCAATCCGTCGAGTACGCCAAGTCGCGGCGCCAGTTCGGCACAGCCGATCGGCGCGTTCCAGGGGATCAAACACGCGCTGGCCGACAACTACGTCAGCCGTGGAGCGCGCACGCAGCCTCACGTACGCGGCGGCGGCCCAAATCGGCGACGCCCTTGACGATGCCCTTAACGATGGCCAAGCCGCGGCCACGGGAGCTTGGACCGCCGCGGCCCTGGCCAAGGCCGCGGCCGGCGATGCCGCGGCCAACTGCGCGCGCACCGCGGTCCAGGTACACGGCGCCCTCGGACAAACCTGGGAGCACGACGTCCACCTCTACGTTCGGCACGCCTGGCAGGGCGCGGCGATGCTGGGCGACAGTCGCGCGTTGTATCACGAAGTGGGCTCGCGTTTTGTGGGAGGTTTTCAGGGGGTCGGGGCGTGACAAGTACCGAGACCCGATCCGAGATCGTCGCCGAGTTCGCCAGCTGGTTGGCCGAGTTTCTACCGAACGATTACTACGAGCGCTACCGCGAGTACCGATGGGACCTTCCGCTGCGGCGTGACTATCAGCGCGCGGCCTTCGAGGCCGGATGGCTGCAGCCCACCTGGCCCCGTGAGCACGGCGGCCGATCGCTGGGCCTGCGCGACGCGATGGAGATCCGCATCGAGGGCGCGCTCAAGTCGGCACCCAAGCTGCCCAACATTCAGGGTCCCGGCGTCGCTGCCCCCGGCATCCGGCAATTCGGCACACCCGCTCAAATTGATCGGCTGCTGGTTCCCCTGCTGCGCGGTGACGAATGGTGGGCGCTCGGCATGTCCGAGCCCGAAGCCGGCTCGGATTTCGCCGGCCTGCGCACCCGAGCCGAGCGCGACGGCCCAAACGGTCAGGTCTTCCGGGTCAACGGCCACAAGATCTGGACCACCCAGGCCCATCTCTCACGCTGGTGCACCCTGTATGTCCGCACGGATCCCGAGGCGCCGAAGCACCGCGGCATCTCCTGCCTCATCCTCGACCTGCAGGCGCCCGGAGTACGGATCGAGCCCATCCGGATGTCATCGATCTCCGACGAGACATTCTGCGAGGTCTTCCTCGACGACGTCGAGGTGCCGGTGGAAAGCCTGCTGGGACCCCTAAACGGCGGCTGGAACGTTGCGCTGTCGTCGCTACACCATGAGCGCCAGATGATTTGGATCATGAACTGGGTGGAAGTCAAGCGCGGGCTCGACGCGGTACGCAGTGGCTGCAGAGGGGGTCAAGACCAGCGCCACGATATCTACACCGAGCTCGGCTCGCTGATCGCCGACGCCGAGGCGTTGCGGGCCACCGGATACCGTGCCATGGGCAACGAACTCGCGGGACGACCCAGCCCAGAGGCCGATGTCATGAAACTATTGGGATCGGTTACATTGCAGCGGGTTTGGGAACTAAGCGCGGCCGCTGCGGGCCCGGCTTCGACCGGGGACCCGGATCTCCTCTTCGAACGTCAGGACGCGCTGGCCGCCACCATCTACGGCGGGACGTCGGAGGTCCAGCGCAACATCATTGCCGAGCGCTTGCTCGGGCTGCCGAAGGGATAGACATGGATTACGACCTCGGCGACGATGCCGTGCAACTGCGTCAGCGCTTGCGAACGCTGATATCCAATAACGTCCCCACCGACTTCCTCGGTGCCTGCACGGAGGATCCGCAGGACCTGGCCACCACCGAGACGTTCTGCAAGTTGCTGGCCGCCGAGGGGCTGCTGGCGCTGGCGTGGCCGAAAGAGCATGGCGGCGGCGGCGGTTCGGTCTGGGATCAGACGGTGTTGCGTGAGGAGATGTGGGCTCAGCACGAGCCGCGCGGCCCGCAGTACATGGGCGTCAATTGGGTCGGCCCGGCACTGATGCGTTACGGGACGGCCGAACAGAAGGCCAAGCACCTCGCGGCCATCGCGTCCGGAGACGTGATCTGGTGCCAAGGCTTCTCCGAACCGGAAGCGGGGTCCGACCTGGCGTCGTTGCGCACCCGCGCCGTGCCCGATGGTGAGGGCTGGCGCATCAACGGGCAGAAGGTGTGGACGTCGTACGCCCAGATGGCGTCCTGGTGCGTGCTGGCGGCGTGCACCCACCCCGACGCCCCGAAGTCCAAGCGGATAACGCTTTTTCTGATTCCGATGGACCGGGCGGGTTTCACCGTCCGGCCGATCCCGTCGATGCTGGGACCGCACCATCTCAACGAGATGTTCCTGGACGACGTGCCCGCGTTTCCCGGCGACATCCTCGGCGAGCCCGGTGACGGCTGGCGGGTGATGCGGGAGGCGCTGGCGTTCGAACGCGTCGGGATCGCACGCTACGCGCGCTGCGAATCGCTGCTGGAACGGTTGTGCACCCAACTGGGCGACGGTTGGGACAAGCTGCCCGAATCGATTCGCAACCGCTGGGTTCGGGCGCTCGTCGACTTGCGGGTGGCCCGGTTGCTGGCCTATCGCGCCGTGTCGCTGCAGGATGACGCGTCGGCCGGTGCGGCTGCCAGTGCCGCTCGGATCGCCACCACCACCTGCGATCAGCTTGTCGCCGAGCTGCTTTTCGATGTGTTGGGTCCCACGGCACTGGACGCCGGCACGCCGGCGGCACTGCATGGGGCAATCGAGGACCATTGGCGCTACGCGCAAGCGGCGACTGTGGCATCGGGCACCATCGAAGTGCAACGAATGCTGGTGGCGCGCGACGTGTTGGGAGAACATCGGTGAAAACGACGCTGCCACAGGATATTAGCGATTTCGCGGCGGTCGCCAGCAAGCGGCTCGGTCGGCTCGGCGGTCCGCAGGCCGCGCTGCGAGCCGAGACTGACGACAGCATTCGGGACGCGGCGCACGCGGCACTGAGTGAGGTCGGCGCATTCGAGCTCGATGCCCGGTCGTCGTCCGACGACGCCCTGGCCGCGGCGGTGCTCTGCCAGGCCGCCGGTGCGACGGCGCTGCCGTATCCGCTCGTCGAGGAGATCCTGGCGATCGACGGCGCCCGGCTGGCCCTGGTCAATCCCGAGGCGCCGCGCATCGACCACGGCGATCTGCCCGGTGACTGGATCGCCGCCGACCTGGATGGCAACCGGTACCAACCGCAAGCCTGCGGTGCGGACCAGTGCCAAATTGGGGCCTTTTCTGGTGCCGGCTGCACTGAGCCCGCCCGACGGAACCGTGCCGGCCGACGACGTTAACCTTCATCTCGTGCTGGGGTCGTGGCGGATTCTCGGAGCGATGCAACAGTCGCTGCACATCGTCACCGAGCATGTGCGGGCCCGGATTCAATTCGGCAAGCCGCTGGCCGACTTCCAGGCCGTCCGGTTCACCGTTGCGGACACATCCGTCGCGGTGCGCGGACTTCACGAGCTGGCCAAGTACACCATCTCGCGACCGGACGACACGCCGGCGCAGATCCGTACGGCCGACGCACTCGTTCTCCGGTTCAAAGCCGCCGACACCGCGCGGCAGGTGTTGCGCGCATCCCACCAACTGCTCGGTGCCCTCGGATTCTGCGACGAGTCCGATGTCAGCGTGCTCGACCGGCACACCCAACCGCTGATCCGGTTGCCCCTGGGCGCCGAGGCACTCGCGCTGCGTTTGATTCCCGCCGTCCCCGACGGTTCGCTGGAGACGCTGTTCAGCGCTCCCGTATCGGCATGAGCACCCAACCCGCCGGGCCCGAGGCACCCGTTGACCCACTCGCGGACGGGATCCCGTTCGGGACCAAACTGCAGGAGCTCGCGGAGCGGTGCCCCGACAAGCCGGCCGTGACCAACATCGCGCTGGATGGCACCGCGCAGGCGCTGACCTTCGGCGAGCTCGACGCCCGCGCCAACCAGTGGGGACGGGCGCTGGCCGCCTCCGGTGTTGTGACGGGTTCCCTGGTGGCACTTGCGATCCCGAATTCACAGCACCTGGTGCTCGCCACGCTCGGCTGCTGGAAGATCGGTGCGGTTCCCATCCCCATGCACTGGGATCTGCCCGAATGGGAGCGAAACCGGGTGCGGGCGGTGATCGAGCCCGCGGTGGTCGTCGGCGAGGAGAACAGGTGGGATTTGGACGCGCGCGCGGCCGGCGAGTCCCAGAGTCCGCTTCCCACAGCCGTTTCCCCCAACGCGAATGGAATCTGCAGCAGCGGCTCAACGGGCGTGCCCAAAGTGATCCTCAACTTGGCGCCGTCCCTCTGGACGTCTCAGCATGGCGAGCCGTTCTTGTCGAACTGGACTCCGGTAGCTCAGCCGCAGACCATCATGGTGCCGGCGCCGATGTACCACACCAACGGCTTCGCCACCTTGCTCATGCTGTTGGGCGGCGACCATCTGGTGGTGCTCGAGAAGTTCGACGCGGCACTGTTCGTGGACACGATCGAGCGGTACCGGATCACCAACTTCACCGCCACACCGACGATGCTGGCGCGCGTCGCGGCCCTCCCCGACATCAGGCAGCGCGACCTTTCCAGCGTCGTCTTCATCCTGCAGGGCGCCGCGGTGATGCCGCCGACGCTGCTGCACACCTGGTTCGAGTTGCTCAGTCCCGAGCAGGTTCTGATGGCCTACGGCATGACCGAGAATCTTGGGCTGACCGCCTTGCGTGGCGACGAGTGGCTGGCCCATCAGGGCAGTGTGGGTCGCGGGTTCCGGGACACCGAAATCCGGATTCTGGACGCCGAGAAACGAATCGTGGCCACCGGCGAGGACGGCGACGTATACCTGCGCGCACCGATGAGTGCCGGGTACCGCTACCTGGGCGGGGCGCCGCCGCTCCCGTCAACGGTCGACGGATTTCGTTCCGCGGGCGACATCGGCCACTTGGACGACGACGGTTACCTCTACATCGTCGACCGCCGCGCCGACATGATCATCAGCGGTGGCGCCAATGTTTTTCCGGCGGAGGTCGAGTCCGCACTGGCCGGCCACCCCGCGATAGCCGATGTCGTCGTCATCGGAATCACCGACGCGCACTGGGGACGCCGGGTGCACGCCGTGGTGCAACTCGCCGACCCAACTGCAAAGGACTCGCTCACCGAACAGCAGGTGATCGAGTACGCCAAAAGCCGGTTGGCCCCGTACAAGGCACCCAAGACGGTCGAGTTCGTCGATAAGATTCCCCGCACCGCGGCGACCAAGGTCAACCGCTCGGCGATGATCGCGGCCCGCGGCGGTTGAGTCGCGTCCTCAGTGGCTCGCGTTGCCTGCCAGATCGATGGCGTACTGATTCACGAAGGTGCCCGCCGGCGGATCACCCTTGTCGCATGTTCCGTCGGATTCACCGGGACGTTTGATCCACAGGTAGGCGTCGGCGTGCGCGCCCGCGGTAGCCGCGGTGGGCGGCGTGCCCAGTGCCCGGCCACTGGGGTTGCACCAGTTCAGCCCGGTGTCGGGCGCCGGCCCGGCGCCGTTGCGCGACGTGTCGATCACGTAGTGCGAACCATTCGTGAGCGCCGAAATCGCTTCGCCGTAACCGATTTCGTCCTCGGTGGTGAAGAAGTTCGCGGTGTTGAGGCTAAAGCCCCGCGCGTGGCCGACGCCGGCCTGGTTGAGCCTGGCGGCCATGTCGTCGGCGGTATGCCAGCGCAGGTGACCACCGTCGACGTAGACGGCGGCGGCCGGATTGCGCGTCAACGTGTCGACGGCGTAGTGAATCAGGTCGTAGCGTTCTTGGCGCTGGTCGGACGACAGGCAGTCGGCCATGGCGAGCGCGTCGGGTTCAACGATGATCGCCACCGGCGAAGCGCCCACGCCGGAGGCGATGCCGTCGATCCACCCGCGGTAGTCGGCGGCAGACCCCATTCCCCCCGCGGCGAAGCTGCCGCAGTCGCGATGCGGGATGCCATAAATCGTCAGCACCGGCATGGCGCCAGCGGCCGCGGCGTCGCCCGTGTACTGCGCGACAGTGCCCGCGGAAGAGCCCGGGACGATCCAGTACGCCTGCGGCGTGTTGGCGACGGCGGTCAACTGGGGACTCGGCGGATCGGCATGCTGCGCGGCGCGCATAGCCGCTGAATTGGGATTGACGTAGAACGGCAGGCCGCCCAACGGGTTGGCGTCACTGACCAGGCGCACGGCCGGGGCCTGCACCGGGTGGGTGAGAACGCGTGTGGGGGCAGTACCGACTGCGCCTACCAGCGCCGCGACAATTAGAGAGAGGACGGTCCGCCGCGCGACCGCACCAGCAGCTGAGAACATCACCCCAGGAAATTAGCCGCTCCATAGCATCGAGCGCCAATCGCCGACGAATGGTGATTAGGCTTGTGAACCACGCATCGTCCCGCCGAGGGGTCCAAGGGACGGGTAGCAAGTTCGATTCGCGATCGCCGCCGGGATTGGTGCGCTGTAGGTAGAGATTGGGCAACCGTCGGCGTCATCGGTGAACGAGTCACGGTCGCCGACGGCAAACGGTCTGACCACGATTGAAATCAATTGGTTGCGAGTCGAGATTTTTCATTTTTCCAAGATGGCTTTGAGATCGTTGATCCGCGTGTCCAGCGCCGCAAGTTCGGTCGCCAACTGTTCTCTGCGCTCCGCGGCGAAATCCTCGGACACGTCACCGGCGCGCACCATCGCTGCCAAATCTGTGCTCTTGGCAGTGATTTCCGACCGGCGGGCCACCGCCGCAACCAGATCGGTGCCGGTGTTGCCCCGTGCCGGCTCCTCGCCTGGCCCGGTCGGCAGATAGCCTGCGCCCGAAAACCAGTCAACGGCTTCTTTACTCGTGCACTGGCGGCCCGGCAGAAATTCGACCACGCCGTCCGGGTAGCCACTGAACAAGAGCAACGCGGGCGGCACATCTAAAGCAGCCGCGAATACCAGAAATTCGGCCACCCGGAGATCCCGCGCCGCGCTGTCGAGTTTTCCGATGACTTGCTTTGAGCGGTGATAGCCGAATCTATCGGTTTCTTCAGACAATTCGCGGGCCGACCGGCGGCCCCTTGCCCGCTTCATGGCCGCGGCGACCTGATCAACGAACCGTTCTTCCCACGCCAGCACGATCCGGCCTCGATTCTCCGGGGCGAAAAGCCCTTAGGTCTTAAGGTTCGCCGTCGTCGTCCCGCGCTAGGGCCTTACGACTAACCCGCCTCAGGGCTTCGAGCAAACCCTCATGCTCGTCGTGGATCTCGGCGTTCAACGCCCGGCGACGATCTTCAACGTCTGCTCGTCACGGTGAGTGCGTATCGACTCTCCCTGGCCCTTGACAGAAGGGTACACCCGCTGCTAGCAACCCGCTGGATTCGCCGACGGGCGCTGGCCCATGTGCGTTTTGCGACGATCGCCGTCGTCGGCGCTCTCGCGCCCCACGATGCCACCGGCGACGACGAACGCCCCTTTTTGCGGTTAAGAGGGCAACCCGTTCATCCCGTTGAGGCCGAACACCAGACCCCCGCTGCCGGCGACGCCGCCGCGACCGGGTGTCCCACCGGCAGCGGTGGTGCCACCGTTGCCGCCGTTGCCGGCGTCGCCGACGATCGTGCCGTCGCCGCCTCCGCCGCCGTCACCGCCGAGCGTTTGGCCCTGTCCGCCTTCGCCGCCCGAGCCCGACAACCCAAGCAGCGTTGTGGTGGCACCGGTGCCCCCGACACCCCCGGCGAAGTGGCCGCCTCCGCCGGCGCCGCCGTCGCCGCCGAAGCCGAGGAACATCGCGGTGCCGCCCGTCCCGCCTGTCCCCCCGGCCCCAGTGGCACTGGCGCAGTATCCACCGGTCCCACCGTTCCCGCCGCTGGAGAACAGGACGCCCCCACTGCCTCCGGCACCGCCGCTCGCGCCGCTGGTTACGCCGTCCCCGCCGTCTCCGCCGTTGCCGCCGCTGCCCCAGATCAGGCCGGCGTTGCCGCCGGCGCCGCCGACCCCGGCGATCGTGCCTCCGCCGCCGGTACCGCCGGCCCCGCCGGCGCCCCCGAGCAGGCCGGAGTTGCCGCCGACCCCACCCGCGGCGCCGGAGACGGTGCCGAATCCGCCTTCGCCGCCATTGCCGGCACCCGAACCGAACAACCCGCCGAGCAGGCCGCCATTGCCGCCGGCACCGCCGGCCCCACCGACGAATTGCGCGCCGTAGCCTCCGACCCCGCCGTCCCCGCCCGCACCCAGCAGCCAGGCGAATCCGCCGGCGCCGCCGGATCCCGCGACGCCTTGGTAGGAATAGCCGCCCGAGCCGCCGACGCCACCGTTACCGAAGAGCAGTCCGCCGGCACCGCCTGCCCCGCCGGCCCCACCGTTGCCGGAAATTGTTGAATAGCCGCCGGTTCCGCCCGCACCCCCCGCGCCGAACAGGCCGGCGGCTCCACCGGCGCCACCGATGTGGCCGGCCGCGCCGCCCGATCCGCCGGCTCCGCCATCGCCCATCAGGATCCCGCCGGCCCCGCCGTTGAGGCCCGACCCCGGGGCCGCGTTGGCGCCGTTACCGATCAACGGCCGCCCTAGCAGGGCCTCCGTCGGGGCATTGGCGGCGTTGAAAAACCCTTGCAAGGGTCCGGCGACACCGTTGGCGCCGGCCGCACCCAGGGTCACGGTGGAAAATCCGCCATTGCCACCGGTGCCGGCGGTCCCGAAGAACTCGGCGTTCCCACCGGCCCCGCCGTGACCAGCCGTCGCCGTTGCGCTGTCCCCGCCGGCACCGCCGGCACCGCCGTTGCCGATCAGCTGACCGGCCCGGCCACCCGCTCCGCCGGCACCCCCGTTTCCGGCGACGAGGCCGGCCCCGCCGATCGCACCGATCCCACCGTTGCCCAGCAGGCCGGCATCGCCGCCCGCGCCCCCGGCCCCGCCGTCGCCACCCACGCCGGAACCCCCGGCGCCCCCGGCCCCACCACTGGAGAACAGCAGGCCGGCGTGGCCACCCGCGCCCCCTGCCCCACCGCCGGTGATGCCGATTCCGCCGGTCCCGCCGGATCCGCCCGCGCCGAACAGCATGCCCGCGTTGCCGCCGGCCCCGCCCCGGCCACCGACGTCGTTTTGGCCACTTCCGCCGGCTCCGCCGATCCCGCCGGGCCCGCCGAACAGCCCTGCCGCGCCACCGGCACCACCGGCACCACCATTGGTATGGCCGGCTCCACCGTCGCCGCCTTGGGCACCGCTGGCGCCGAACAGCCCGGCCAGTGCCCCGCTGGCCCCCCCGGCGCCGCCGGCGCCGCCCGTCCCGCCCTCACTCACCCCGCCGATCCCGCCGATCCCGCCCGGACCAAACGGTCCGCCGGCCCCGCCGGCCCCGCCAGCCCCGCCGGAGGCCGTGTTCCCAGTGCCCCAGGCGGCTCCGCCGGCACCGCCGACCCCACCCGTGCCGAACAACAACCCGCCGGCCCCGCCGGCTCCGCCGTTGCCGCCGGGCCCGGTCGATGACGAGCCACCGGCTCCGCCGGCCCCACCGATACCGATGATGCCCGCCGATCCGCCGGTGCCGCCGTTTTGGCCCGGCGCTCCCGATCCCCCGGCGCCGCCGCTGCCGAACCAGCCGCCCGGCCCACCGTTCTGCCCCGTGCCAGGAGTGCCGTTGGCGCCGATGCCGACCAGCGGGCGGCCCGTGTATTTCGCGAAGGGCGCGTTCACCGCAGCCAACAGCGCCTGCTCGAGATTCGCCAGCGGATTCGAACTGGCGGCCTCCGTCAGCGCATAGGACCCCGCGCTGGCGGACATCGTCTCGACCAACTGCCGATGAAACGCCGCCGCGTCTGCGGATAGCGTCTGAAACCTCTGCGCGTGACCCGAGAACAGCGCCGCGACGGCGATCGAGACCTCGTCTTCGGCCGCCGTCACTATCGCGGTGGTGCGGTACGCGGCGGCGGCCCGGGCTTCATCGAGCGCGTTACCGATGCCGGCTAACTTCGTCGCCGAGCTCCCCACCAGGTCGGGCACCACGCTGACGAACGACATCCGATACCTCCAGAAGCGCCGGGAACCCGACGAGCAACGCGATGTCGCATGCTCATGTCTACAGTTGTTGACTATAACTCAACAACTGTTGACTGCAACTGTTGATTTCGGAGAACCGGGTCAGCGAGCCCCGTGCCGCCCTGTGCCCGCCGAGTCATCGAGCGCTTCGTCACGGACCGGGCGGTCGGCGAGTTCCTCGGCCCTGCCGAACAGGTACGGGTATGCGATGCCGGCAATGGCCGCACCGATCAGCGGCGCCAGCCAGAAGACCCACAGCTGCGCGGGCGCGTCGTTGCCGTTGAAGAACGCGACGCCCGTCGACCGCGCCGGGTTGACCGACGTGTTGGAGATCGGTATGGAGACCAGGTGGATCAGCGTGAGGGTGAGGCCGATGGCCAGGCCGGCGAATCCCTTGGGCGCCCGGTCATCGGTGGATCCCAGGATGACGAGCAGGAACACACCGGTCAGGACGATCTCGGCGACGATCACCGCGCCCAGCGAGTAGCCCCCGGGGGAATGGTCGCCGAATCCGTTGGCCGCCAGGTTGCCCGTCGCGGTAAAGCCATCCTTACCCTTGGCGATGACGTAAACCACTAGGCCGCCGAGCAAGCCGCCGAGCACCTGAACAATCCAGTAGCCCGGCACCGCTTTCCACTCGACCCGTCTCGCCAACGCCGCGCCCAGCGTGACCGCCGGATTGAAATGGCCGCCGGAGATCGTTCCGAATGCGTAGACACCGGTGAGCACGGTCAGGCCGAAGGCGAGGGCCACCCCGAGAAAGCCGATCCCTACCGAAGTGCCGTCGGAGAGGAACTTCGCGGCGAAAACCGCGCTGCCGCAGCCGCCGAAGACCAACCAGAATGTGCCGATCAACTCGGCTGCCAGTCGATGAAACATAGTTGGAGCAGACATGCGCAACCACCTTCACTTTTGAAATGGCGTCCGCCCAAGCGTTGCACGAGCCGACTAGGGCCCGGAAGGCATAATTCGGTCACGATTTGTGTGCGGCCAAGTACGGTAACCTCATTCTCAGTCCATCTTGGACGGGTTGCTTAGGTTGCTTAGGAGGGCCGCATGGTCGACGCGGATGACGCTGAAGTGGCGCGCGGCGACCGTTTCATCAAGACGGCCGTCGAAATACTGGGCGAAACCGGGCGCACCGACTTCACCGTGCAAGAGGTCGTCGCGCGTTCCAAGACCTCCCTGCGGGCCTTCTACCAGCACTTCAGCAGCAAGGACGAGCTGCTGCTTGCGCTATTCGACAGGACGATCGCGCACTCGGCACAGATCTGGCGCGCCGAGACCGAGGGCTTGGACAGCACCGCTGCGCTGAAGCTGGTGCTCGACCGCATCAGCCAGCAAGCGGAATCCAGCACTCAGGACAGCCTCAATCGGGCGCTGAGCCTCTACAACCAGAATCTGGCCGAGACCCGTCCCCGCGAATATGCCCGGGTGCTCTCCCCGTTGCACCGCCTGATCTCCGACATCGTGCGGCAGGGCATCGTCGAGGGAATCTTCAACCCGAGACTGGACGTCGGCGCGTCTGCGGCGATCGTCATGCAGACGATCGTGGGTGCGCAGCGATTGCACTGGCTGGGCAGCGAACTGAACGGGACACCGATCGACGCCGGCCAACTGTATGACTTCTGCAGCCGCGCCCTCGGCATCCAAGACGTCGACGACGAATCGACCGTGCCCTCGCTGGCCGAGCTGTTCGACCAGGTCGGAATGCGGCCGGGCACCCACGATGGCGAGTTCGCGATGACGCTGCCGGTCAGCCCTGCCGTGGTCAACACTTCCGGCGCGCTTCAGGGCGGCCTGATCGCCACGCTCGTCGACGTGGCAGGCGGGTACTTCGGACTTCGTCATCTGCAGCCGGGCACCACGATGACGACCTCCGATCTCTTCGTCCGCTACCTGCGACCGATCCGCGAGGGCTCGGCACGTGCGGTGCCCCGAATGCTGCGGGCCGGGCGGCGGGCGCTGGTCATGCAGATCGACATCTACGGCGACGACGAACTCGCCGCAACGGCGACCGTCAATTTCGCGATCATCGATGGAGCGACGCCCACGGTCAGCCTCCAATCGGACACCTAAAAAGTGTATTCAAGCAGCGCACGAGTGGTAACGACATTACCGCTCACCGAGATTCAAGACGTCCAGAAGGAGATCGCCATGCCGGCCCGCGAGCTTGCGCATCCCGTGTTCGACGCGCCAGCATCGGCCTGATCGGCGCCAGCCGGCACTGGCCTGGCAGTTGTTAGCAAACCGTTGCACCGCGCGATGGACACCCGTTGATAATCTAATTGCTGGCGCATGCCAAATACGCCAACAAACATGGCGATTGTCTGCCTCGGTCCCCAGAAAGGTCCGACTGAGGGTCCGAAGGAGGATCCGTAGGAGGGACGGCCAGGATGGTGGCCGAAAAGGACTGGGACGAGCTCGTCGGCACGGCCGAGAACGCGCGCCGCATCTTCGAGAACGCCCCCGTGATGCTGGTCGGCCTGGAAGGGCCGGAACATCATTTCGTCGCGGTCAATGCGGCTTACCGCGCTATCGCTTCAGCGGCCAACGCGCTCGGGCGGACTGTACGTGACGTCTTTCCCGAGGTAACAGGCCAGCACTTCTACGAAATGTTCGATCGCGTTTACGAAACCGGTGAGCCGCAGACTGGGGCAGAGTGGCGGCTGCAGGTCGATTTGGACGGTTCAGGCATCCAGGACCATTACTTCGACTTTCTCCTCACCCCGCGCCGCGCGGAGGACGGATCGATCGAAGGCGTGCAGCTCGTAGTCGACAAGGTCACGGATCGGGTGCAGGCACGGCTTGCCGCCGAGGTGCGCATCGAGGAACTGTCCGAGCGGTACCGCAATGTCCGCGACTCCGCCATCGTCATGCAGCAGGCGCTGCTCGCACCATCAGTCCCCGTCGTCCCCGGTGCCGATATCGCCGCGGAATACGTCGTCGCCGCGGAGGACACCGCGGCCGGTGGCGACTGGTTTGACGCAATAGCCCTCGAGGACCGGTTGGTTCTTGTTGTCGGCGACGTCGTCGGCCACGGCGTCGAAGCCGCCTCGGCCATGTCGCAGTTGCGCACCGCGCTCCGGATGCAGATCCTGGCCGGCCATTCGATCGTCGAGGCGCTCGAGGCGGTGGACCGCTTCCATGAACATGTCCCCGGATCGAGGTCGGCCACTGTGTGCGTCGGCTCCCTGGACTCCGCCACCGGCGAATTCCAGTACTGCACCGCCGGGCACCCGCCACCGTTGCTGGTGGCTGCCGAAGAAAGGTCGCGCTATCTGGAACCATCCGGCGCGGGCCCACTCGGAAGCGGCGCCGGATTTGCGGTGCGCACCGAGGTGCTGCAAGTGGACGACGCAATCCTGCTGTACACCGACGGCCTCATCGAACGCCCGGGCCGGCCACTGGGCGCCAGCACCGCAGAATTCGCTGATTTGGCGGCGAAGATCGCCGACGGCTCAGGTGGGTTCGTGATAGGCGCCGCGGCACGGCCCATCGACCGAATCTGTTCAGAGACACTCGAATTGCTGCTGCGGTCGACTGGTTACAACGACGACGTGACACTGCTCGCGGTGCAACGACGCACACCGACGCCGCCGCTGCGGATGACGGTGGATGCGACGATCCACGCAGCCCGCGCGGTTCGCGCCCGGCTTCGCGACTGGCTGGCGGAGATCGGCGCCGATGCCGATGACATCTCCGACATCGTCCACGCGATCTCCGAGTTCGTCGAGAATTCAGTGGAGCACGGCTACGCCGGTGAGGCTTCCGACGGTGTCGTCGTTGAGGCATCGTTGGCCGGCGACGGGAAGTTGCACGCCACAGTGATCGACCACGGACGCTGGAAGGATTACCGCGAGGGCGGGCGGGGCCGTGGGCGCGGGCTTGCAATGGCCGAAGCCTTGGTGACCCAGTCGCACGTGGCACACGGAGTCGGTGGGACGACTGCCACCCTGGTACATCGCCTGTCCCGGCCGGCGAACTTTGTCACCGACGCAGTGGCCGGCAAGGCAACCTACCAACAGACCATGGATCCCGAATTCGCCTCTCTAGTACACGATACCGGCCGCATCATCGTGCGCGGCGACGTCGATTCCAACACCGCGTCCACCCTGGATCGCCAAATATCCGTCGAAAGCCGCTCCGGCATTGCACCTTTGACGATCGATCTGAGCGGGGTCACTCATCTTGGATCGGCCGGCGTCAGCGCGCTGGCCGCGGCCCGCGACCGCGCACGCAGGCAGGGCGGGGAGTGCGTGTTGGTCGCACCACCCGGAAGCCCGGCGCACCACGTCTTGTCGCTGGTCCAGATACCGTTTGTCAGCGGCGACAGCCGAGAACGTCTTCGCCAAGGAGTGACCAGGTCGTTGTTCAGGAACTCTGGCCGTGCCGCACCTGATTGAACGGCACTCCGCGATCAGCGGCGTATTCCCGTGGAAAGCCCAGCACCCGCTCACCGATGACGTTACGGGCCATTTCCGTCGTGCCGCCGCCGATCGCGACGTTCTGCCGCGATAGGTAACGCAGCCCGGCCTCGAGGCCCGCGCCGTCCTGCCCCACGACGCCTGCCGCTCCCGCAATCGCCAGCGCGGTGTCCATCTCTAGGGTCACGGTCTCGGAGTGAAAGAGCCTGATCAGCGTCCCGCCGGTCGGCGGCAGGATGCCGTCCCTGACACTGTGGTACACGTGCTCGATCAGCTGCTCGGCCACCTGCCGGTGCACCAGCACCCGGCCGGCCATCTCTTGCGCGCGTTGGCTGTCGGCCTGTCCGGTCTTCTCCAGGAGGCCGACGTAATCAACGGGATTCGTGGAACCGCCCTCGCTGCCGCTGCCGCTGGCGAACTCCGAGCCCTGCCCAACCGCGCGACGCTCGTGATAGAGCTGCTGCGACGCCACCGCCCAGCCGCCGTTGACCTCGCCGACCACGGCGTCGTCGCCAACGTCCACCTCGTCGAGAAATTCCTCGCAGAACTCGGTGGAACCGCTCAGCATAGTAATGCGCCGCAACGTGATTCCCGGATGCGCGATGGGCACCAGGAACATGGTCAGTCCCTCGTGCTTGGGCACATCCCAGGTGGTGCGGGCCAGACACAGCCCGTAGTCGGCCGCAAACGCGCTGGTGCTCCACGTTTTGGCCCCGTTGAGCACCCACCGGTCGCCCTGGCGTTCGGCCCGGGTGATGACACCGGCCAGATCCGATCCCCCGCTGGGTTCGGACAACAGTTGCACCAGTACCTCGTCGCCACGCAGCGCCGCCGCGATGTGCTGCTTCTTCTGCTCCTCGGTGCCGGTGTCCAGCAGCGTGGCGCAGCAGATGGTGAAGGTCGGGGTGTTGAGGATCAGCGGCATCTCGTAGTTGAGGGATTCCTCGTCGAATGCCTTCTGGTATTTGTAGTCCAAACCCAGCCCGCCGTACTCACGAGGGAAGCAGATACCGGCGAATCCGCCTTCATAGAGCCGCTTTTGCAGTTCGCGGGCCCGTTGCCAGGAGCGCTCGTCGTCGCGCGGGGCGGCCGGCGGGGACTCGGGGTCGATGACGGACATGTTGTCCGCCAACCACACCCGGGCCCGGGCGGCGAACTCGGCAACGGATTCTGTCGGATGTCATGAGGTCCTCGTCATCTGGCCGCACGGCTCGCTTTCTCCGCCTGGTACACCGCTAAGTTGTGTTCCTCCGGCGTGCCGAACATGGCCCGGTACAACGTAATCCGCCGCAAGTAGAGATGCAGGTCGTGTTCCCAGGTTACCCCGATCCCGCCGTGCATCTGGACGCAGCCGTGCACAATCTGCCCGGCCATCTCCCCGACGTAGGATTTGGCGATGCTGGCAGACAGGCCGGCCGTTGGCGAGTCGGCGGCGAGGTCGGCAACCGCCGCGGCGGTGGTCGCGCGGCACGCTTCCAGCCACAGCTTCATATCGGCGAACCGGTGCTTGAGGGCTTGGTAGGACGCCAGCGGACGGCCGAATGTGTGCCGGTCCAGCGCCCATTGGACGGTGAAGTCAAACACCGTCTGCAGGATGCCGACCACCTCGGAGCACTGCAGAACCTGGGCCAACTGGCTCTGCCGATCGATCGACGCGACGGTCTCGGCGGCGCTGCCGACGGCCGCGGAGCGCTCCACGACGACACCGTCGAAATCGACCCGCGCGTACTGCTTGACCAGGTCGACCGACTGCTGGGGGGTAATCCGGACACCCGGCGCGTCCGTCGGGACCAGGAATTGGCGAACCTCGCCTCCGCATCGCGCCACTACCAGCAGCACCGCACTTTGGCCACCGGCCTCGACGCGGTCTTTGGTCCCATCGATGCGGTAGCCGGAATCGGTCTCGGAGGCCGTCACTGACGGGTCCAGCGGCGCCCAGCCCCGGCCCGGTTCGGAAACCGCCCAGGACGCAACTTGTTCGCCCGACACCAGCGATTCGATGATGGCGGCGTGCTGCTGCCGTTCGGCGCAGCCGACCAGCCCGGCGAGCACGATGCTGACCGGATACAGCGGTCCGGGCGCGACAGTCTTGCCGAGTTGTTCGGCCACCGTGGCCAGATCCGTGACACCGCTTCCAGAAACGCTGCCGCCGCCTAAATCCTCCGGAACGAGCAGACCTGCCCACCCGAGTTCAGCAGCCCGCTGCCACCAGGCCGGGTCAAAAGACTCACCCGCGGCGTGCAGCTCCCGGACGCGACGCAGCGGCGCTTCTTTTGCCAGAAAGGCGTCGGTTGTGGAGGTAAAGAGTATCTTTTCGGGAGAGTCGACAGCGGTCATGGTGCCGGCGGGGCCTTTCGTGTGATTCGTCCGCCTTGAAGAAAACACGGAGAAAGTAAGGGAGAAGTCGAAGCTCGGTGGCGACTCTGATGCTAGCAACGAGCAATACCGTAAGAGATACCGGAGTGCAGTCGATAATGAATTTGACTAGCGGCAATGGCTGAGGCGAACGAACCGCCGGCGCGTTCGCCTGGTTCGGCGGCTGATGCGAAGGCGTTGCTCGAAGAAGCCGAGGCAGAAGCCGTCGCAGCCGAAGCGGTTGCGGCGGCCGCGCGTGCGCGCGCCCGCGCCGCGCGACTGCGGCGTGAAGCGCTGGCCATGGCGGAAACCGTCGAGGATTACGGCGACGCGGCGGCCGCGGCCGCCGACGCCGACGCGGAGGCCGCAGCACTCGAGGAACGACGACGACTACGACGACGAATGGGATGACGAATGGCGATGACGAGTCCTATGAAGAATCGGACGAGGACTCCGACGGGGCCGTCGAAGCGCGCGGCACCCGATTCGGAAACCAGCGGAGCCGCGTGGCCACGCTGGTTGCCGTCGGTGTCCACAGCTCGCCAAGCTGGCCGCGATCGCCCTCATCGTCGGCTTTGTCTGGCTGAGCGTGTACATGACGCTTGAACACCGCGACGCCACTCGAGCGCCGGCAGCGCGAAGACGGCGTTCGTGGCCGCGGCCAAGCAAGGCATCATCTACATGACCTCCCTCGACTTCAATAAGGCCAGAGCCGACGTCCAGCGCCTTATCGACACCACCACTGGCGAATTCAGGGACGACTTCCAGCAGCGAGCCGACGATTTCGCGGCGGTGGTCGCCCAGTCGAAAGTCGATTACCGAAGGAACGGTGAACGAGGCGGCTATCGATTCCGTAGACGGCGATTCGGCGAAGGTATTGGTCCTAGCGACATCGCGCATCACCAATTCCCCGCCTGGAAAGGACGACCCACCACGAACGTGGCGGCTCAAAGTGACCGTGACCGAAGTCGGCAGGCCGGTACAAGATGTCGAACGTCGAGTACGTCCCGTGACCGATGAAGTGCACGACAAGGAAGGGGTCGAGGCTGAGGCTGAGCTCGAGCTGAGGCTGAGCTGAGGCTGAGGCTGAGGCCGGGTTGGGGGTGCCCGAAACCGGAATCGAGGAACGCGATACAGACCTCGAAGAGCCCGACACAGACCTCGAAGAACCCGACACAGACCTCGAAGAGCCCGACACAGACCTCGATGACCAAACCCCGGCGCCGGCCGAACGTTCGCGGCTGCACCTGCCGCGCATGCCGCGCGTGGTGGGTTTGCTGCGCGTGCTGGGCGAGTCCAGAATCGCCGCGGCCGCCTTGGCCGTGCTGCTGCTGATCTCCGGCGGTGCGGCGTCGTGGATCTATTTCAAGCAGTACCGGCCGGATGAACAGACCGATCCCAGCGTGAGACAGGCCGTGGCGAGCTCCGCGTCCGAAGGGACGACCGCGTTGTTGTCCTACTCAGCCGACACGCTTGACCAGGATTTCGCGTCCGCAAAATCGCACCTGGCCGGGGAGTTCCTGTCCTACTACACCCAGTTCACTCAGCAGAAGCGTCGGCCCGGCGGCCAGGGAGAGGTCGATGAAGACGACGGCCCGTGTGACGGGCGCCGCCGTGTCAGAGCTGCACCCCGACTCGGCCGTTGTGCTGGTTTTTGTCGATCAGACCACCACGACCAAGGACAGCCCACAACCTGCGCTGGTGGTCAGCAACGTGCGGGTGACCATGACCCGGATCAACGGCCAGTGGCTGATCACCAAATTCAACCCGATGTAGGCACGACTAGACGACCGTTTACAGGGCGAAAACACGGCGGAGCGATCGCGCGTGTAGGGCGCGGTTTTCCTGCGAGACAACCCAATCCGGCACCAATGTGTCGAACCCATTGAATGTCGCTGCGATAACGTGCAATTCGGTGTGAACGTATGCATGCAGGAGCCGGTTGGCATAGTCGATAGCTTCGTCGCGGCACGGATCGATCTCGGAGCAGCTGATGAACGTGGGTGGCAGTCCCTCCAGGTTCGCGCGGTGCGCCGGGACGTGCTGCCCGTTCGCGCTGGCCGGGCCGAGGTAATGGCCCCACGCCCGGCTTACGGCCTGTCCATTGAGGCCCGGTGTGCGCTGGAACTCGCGCCGCGAGGACGTGGCGTCGCAGTCAAGCATCGGCTGATGCAGGATCTGCATCAGAATCTGCGGGCCTTCGTCGTCGAACATGCGCTGGCTCAGGGCGGCAACCAGTGCGGCACCCGCGTCCCTGCCCATCACCGCGATGCGGCTTGGGTCCGCATCCAGGCCGGCACCGTTCTGGACGACGTAGCGCAACCCGCTTCGACATCGTCCAGCGCGGCGGGGCACGGATCTTCCGGCGCCAGCCGGTAGTCGACCGAGACCACCAGACAGCCGGCCGCGCGTGCCAACTCCACGCATTGCGCGTGATCGGTGTCCAGGTTGCCGCTCACAAAGCCGCCACCGTGCGCGTACACGACCAGAGGTGCCCCTGAGCCTGCCTTGAGTGACACCCCGGTAAAAGCGGAGTTTCAGCGGGCGCCCAGCTGGACCGTCGATGGATCGCGTTTCGATGGATACGGCGCTTTCGGCAGCTTCGACTTCGGCGGCGGCGACCCGCTCGGCGGCCAGCCGGTTGGCGTGTTCCCGTTCGGCGGGCAGCGACTCGGCGCGGAACTCAACGACGCCGAGTTCGATCGCGGCCTCGCGCAGCACCGGATCGATACGGTTGAGGCCCTGCGGCCGTGTCAGATTCGTTTGCGTCATACCCTCGTCTTCCCGGCTGTCTGGGGCGCTCATGTTGCGAGCACCTGCGACTCTATCCGCCGGTCAAGGGGCGTCGGGGCCGGGCCGTTCTCCGGGAAGGGCCTTCACGGTCGACGGCAGCCCGTAGAGAGCCGTCGCGTTGCCGCGCATGATCCGCTCGCGCTGGTCTGCCGGGAACCGGTTGATCGCATAAGTTGGCGCGTCGTAACTCCAGTGGGGGTAATCCGTCGAGAACATGAGATTGTCGCCCAGGTCCATCATTTCCAGATATTCGCGGAACTCCACGGTGTCAGCGTCTTCGAGAGGCTGAGTGGTGAACCGGACATGTTCGCGGACATAATCCGACGGACGGCGACGTACCTGCGGAAGATCGCCGCGGCGTGCCTCCCAGATCCGGTCCATCCGAGACATCACCGGCATCGCCCAGGTGAAGCCACCTTCGACGAACACCACCCGGAGGTCGGGGTGCCGATCGAACGCGCCGTCGAATACCAGGCTCATCAGATGCGATACGTACAGCAGCGGCCAAGACGCAAAGAAATCGTGCCAGTGCGCCGGATTCCCGACCGGGTACAGCGGAATCAACTCGAACGGCGTCTGACCCATCAGATGCGTGGCCACCGGGAAGCCGTTGCGCGACGCCGCCTCGTAGAGCGGGTCGAAATGTGGGTTGCCAAAAGGGATTCCACGAGTCTGCGGTGTCATCAACACCTGAGCCATATAAGGATGGCCCGCCCATCGTTCGACTTCGCGGGCCGCCTGCTCGGGTGTCTGCGCGCTGACGCTGATCGAGCCGCGCCAGCGGCCGTGCGTGTTGTATTTGTCGAGCCAGATGTCGGCGAGCCAGTCAGTTATAGGTCGACTTCAGAACGTGCTCGGCCTGCGGCAGCTGCGCATCGCACATCGGCTCCAGCGTCGCGATACTGACACCGGCATCCAGGAGCAACTGCTTGGCGGCAAAATCCGGGTCGCTGCCGGCGAATCCACCCCTGGGCGGCGCGGAGTCCATGCGCACGGACCCCGTCTTGTAGGAGTCCGGGGTGTCGTAGAAATGCGACACCGGGTTGGCCGAATTTCCGGTCGGCCAAATCTGGTCCACCCACTCGGGCGGCGCGTAGTCCTTGAGTACCTGGGACGAGACGGGCACCGGGTGCACGTCGGTGTCGACGATGGTGACCGCTATTTCGTCTTCTTGACCGGTCTGCGACTCGACCCGTTCGATAGTGGTCATTTGGGTGTCTCCCTTACTGCAAGCCCCTTTGCCGCGAGCGCGTAAAGCTCACTGGCGTTCCGCCACAACACTTTGTCGCGTTGCTCGTCGCCGAGTCCCGCGGCGGTCAGATCCGGCTCGGATGTGGACCAATGGGGATAGCTCGAACCGTACATCAGTAGGTCGGATTTGCCGGTGAAATCCATCCAGCGCTGCATCTTGCCGGGCATCTCCTGGTCCTCCATGGGACCGTCGAATGCCGACGAACAGAACCGGACATGGCCGGGCAGATATTCGCTGGGATAACGGTCGACCCACGGCGTCTGGTCGCGCATCGACAGCCAAAAAGTGTCCAGCCGCCACATCAGCGGGGTCAGGATGTCGTATCCGCCGTCGGCGAAGACGAACTTGAGGTCCGGATGGCGGCCGAAAACGCCCTCGATGATGAGCGTGGCCAGATGCACGAAGTAGTTCAAGGGCATAAACGCCGCGTACCCCGGATAGGTGTGCGCGTGCCCGGCGAAGGTGGGCGGATAGTCGACGCCGTTGCCGCCATTGATGTGCACCGCAACCGGCAGTCCGTGGCCCGCCGCGGCTTCCCAAATGGGCTCGAACATCGGTTTGCCGTAGGGCTCGCGCGATTGCATCGGGACGCCGACCTGGACGAATTTGGGGTGACCGGCCAGGCGCTCAATCTCGGCCACTGCGCCCTTCGGATCTTCGGGATTGACCCGGATGGTGCCTAGAAACCGGCTTGTGGTGTCGGGCTCCAACCACCGGTCGACCAGCCAGTCGTTAACGGCGGCGCAGATTCTGCTGTTGAGCAGGTAGTCGGCGATGTTGCCCCGGGTCGGACGGGTTCAGGATCGCGAAGCGTGACGCCCATGTCGTCGAACAGGTGGCGGGCGACGGTCTCGGGGTCCGATCCCGGGTAGTGCTCTCCGTAGAGATCTTGGCGGTAGTCGCCTCCGGGAGCCTGGTACCACTGCTGCTCGACATCGGGGATGGCCCGCAGCTGGTGGGCTTCGGGGAGATAGCGCCGGATCTCGGCGTTGTGGCGAAAATGCGGCTGCACGTTGGTGTCAACGATTGGGGTATCAACGATTGGGCTGCTCATGCGTTCAGGTACACCTCCCCGTCGGTGACATCGACTTGGTAGGTGCGAACGCGGCGGCGCGGATCGGCCACGTTCTGACCCGTGGTGATGTCGAATTCCCAATTATGCCAAGGGCATCGGACAATCTGCCCGTCTCGCACCCGGCGTATCCGGTCCGGCTCGTCGGGAGCCGATTCGGTGGTACCGCCGAGCAGGCCGAGGCACAACGGGGCTCCCTCGTGCGAGCAGTAATTCACGATCGCATACAGCGCACCGCGCACGTTGTACACGCCCACACCGAACTTCCCCACGTCGACCAGCTTCATGCCGCCGGGGGGCAGTTCGTCGAGGGAGCACACGAATCGGCGCTCGGGCACCGGAACATCACCACCTACAAAAGCCGTTGGGCTTCGTTGCTATTTATATTATGATAGCGACATTCCATTCGGAACAAACCTGCCGAAGACGTCGGGGGCGGTCAGCGACCGGCCTGCGATGCGGCCGTCGCCCAGAAGGAGCGCCGATGACGCTCAGCACCGACCCCGTCGACCAACCCGTCACCATCGACATGACCGGCGAAACCAGTCCTTATCCGTACTTCGAATACATGCGGCGCACCGACCCGGTCTGGCATGGCACATTCATGGACACCGAACAGATGCCCGAGGAGCTACGGCCCGAAGACGAGTGGGTCTTGTTCGGCTATGACGGCGTGTTCCAGGGATTCCGCGACGACCGGATCTTCACTTCGGCCGCCTACGACAAGTCGATCGGTTTGGTGATGGGCCACACCATCCTGGCGATGGGCGGCAAAGAACACCACGACCACCGCAGTCTGGTGGCCAAGGCCTTTCGGGCTACCGCGCTGGAACGCTGGGAGCCGTCGGTCATCGGGCCGGTGTGCGATCGGCTGGTCGACGAGATCAAAAACGACGGCCACGCCGACCTGGTGAAGGCGCTGACATTTGAGTTTCCGACCCGGATCATCTCCGTGCTGCTCGGACTCCCCCCGGAAGATCTCGACATGTTCCGGCGGCTGTCCCTCGATCTGATCTCCATCCAAACCGACATCATGGCCGGGTTGACCGCGGCGGCGGAGTTGCAGGGTTACTTCCTCGACCAGGTCGACCAGCGGCGGCAGAACCTCACCGACGACATCATCGGCGACCTGGTCGCCGCGGAGATCGACGGGGAGAAACTCACCGACGAGGCCATCATCGCGTTCCTGCGCCTACTGCTGCCGGCCGGGCTGGAGACCACCTACCGCTCCTCGGGCAACCTGCTGTACCTGCTGCTGACGCACCCCGAGCAGCTGGCGCTGGTCAACCAGGATCGGTCCCTGATCCCGGCCGCAATCGAAGAGGGCCTGCGGTTCGAAACCCCGCTCACCACGGTGATGCGAACCACCACAGAAGAGGTCGAGATAGGCGGCAGGACGATCCCGGCCAACGCTCAGATCGACATGTGCATGGGATCGGCCAACCGCGACGAAAGCCGTTGGCCGGACGCGAACAAGTTCGACATCCGGCGGCCGCGACAGGCGCACATCGCATTTGCGGGCGGTATCCACATGTGCCTGGGCATGCACCTGGCCCGGATGGAAACGCGGGTGATGCTGAACAGCCTGCTGGACGGGCTCACCGACCTGGCTTTCGCTCCCGATGACGGAACCGGTGAGGAATCCAGAATCGTCGGACTCACCTTCCGATCGCCCAACAAGCTTCCGGTCACCTTCAACCCGGCCTCCTGACATGAAGAGTCGCGGCGCCATCCTGCACGACGTCGGCGGGCCGTGGTCCGTTGAGGATTTCGAGCTGGACCCGCCACGCGCCGGCGAGGTCCTGGTCGAGATGGCCGCCGCCGGGTTGTGCCACTCCGACGACCACATCCTGAACGGAGACATGTCGGCACCCAACGAGATACTGCGCTCGCTCGGGCTGCCGAACATGTTCCCGACGATCGGCGGGCACGAGGGATCGGGGATCGTGCGTGAAGTCGGCGACGGTGTCACCGATTTCGTGCCGGGCGATCACGCGGTGATGTCGTTCGTCGCGGTGTGCGGGCAGTGTCGCTGGTGTGCGAGCGGCATGGAGTACATCTGCGACATGGGTGCCGGCGTCCTGACGCCCGGGATGCCGACCGACGGCACATACCGACACCACACCGCGGACGGCACACCGTTGGGCCATCTGGCCAAGGTGGGCGCCTTCGCCAAACACACCGTGGTGTCGACGAATTCCCTCGTGAAGATCGAACCGCACCTGCCGTTGGCGCCCAGCGCGCTGCTGTCCTGCGCGATTCCCACCGGCTTCGGTTCCGTCGCGAACCGCTCCGGGATGCGCGTGGGCGACACCGTCGTGGTGATCGGCGTCGGCGGGATCGGAACGGCCGCCATCCAAGGCGCCCGGATCGGTGGCGCGGCGCAGATCGTCGCCGTCGACCCGGTGGAATTCAAACAGAAATCGGCCCTCCGATTCGGTGCGACTCACAACGCCGCATCGGCGGCCGAGGCGCTGGACCTGGTGCGCGGCCTGACCTACGGAGTGATGGCCGACGCCGTGGTGGTATCGCCTTCCCTCATCACCGCCGACGATGTCCGCGATGCGGTGAATCTCACCCGCAAGGGCGGGACCTGTGTGCTCACCGGCATGACCTCGCAACTGACCGGCTCAGTCAATATCAACCTGCAGGAATTCATCCTGTCGAACAAGTCCCTGCACGGCACCGTCTTCGGCTCCTGCAACCCCAAGGCGGACGTCTCCCGGCTGGCCCGGCTCTACCAGACCGGGCAACTCCTGCTCGACGAGATGATCACCAAGCGCTACCGACTCGACGACATCAACGATGCCTATGACGACCTCAGGAACGGGAAGATCGTCAGGGGCATCATCGATTTCGGGATCGAGTGACTTCATTTTCGTCGGCCCTCCGCTTTTGTCGGCCCTCCGATTTTGTCGGCCCTCCGCTTGTGTCGGCCCTCTGTGCCATCACCCGCTGAAGTTGGCCGTAGGAGTCGATCGGGCTGTGCAGCCCCAAACCACCGTCGGCGTGCACGACTTGTCCGGTCACCCAAGGCAACTCGAGAACACCCACGACGGCGCCCGCCACGTCGGCGGCCGCTCCTAGTCCGCCGAGTGCTGTGCGCTCGGACAGACCCTCCACCCAGCCGGGCAGCGCTTCGGGATTGGCCAGCATCGGTGTCCGGGTGACGCCGGGGCCGACGGCGTTCACACGGATGCCGTGGCTCCCCCACTCCACGGCGGCGACTTGCACCAGCATGTTCACCCCGGCTTTCGACACGCAGTAGGCACCCATGTCCCGATCGGCGACGGTGCCACTGATGCTGGAAACAGCGACGATGGAACCACCTAGCCCGGCATCGACCATGGCTTGCGCCGCGGCGCGGATGGTCAGCCAGGTTCCGCTTAGGTTCACCGCCAGCACCCGTTCCCACTCCGCCGGTTGCTGCTTGAGTAGCAGGCCCGACGCGCCGATCCCGGCGCAGGTCACCACCCGGGTGGGCACACCATGCTCGCGGACAGTCTGCTCCATCGCCGCCGACACGGCGTCGGGATCGCTCACATCACAAGCGATATCACCTCCGGATAGGTCCCAGACCACGACATCGTGACCCGCCTCGCGCAGCCGTCCGGCGACTTCTCGCCCGATCCCGGACGCGCCACCGGTCACCATGGCGATCGAGGCACTCATTGGGCGGGGCCGATCAATTCGACGAGAACGCCATCGGGGGCGGTGACGACGGCCATCGTCACAGTCTTACCACCGGGGGCCGGCACGGTGATGCGACGGACGCCGTCGATGAAACCCAGCTCCGCCAACGCGGACAGCGTCGTGTCGACCTCGCGCTGCAGCGAAAGCAGGAAGAATCCATGCGCCGGAGCATCGCTGGCGGCCTGGGCTTCCCCCGCGCCCGCGAACTCCACCAGCTCGACGATCCCGGAGTCGGGTGTCTTGGGGTCGCCCAGGAAGATCGACCGCAGCCGATCGGTCTTGGCGCCGAACAGAACCGGCCAATCGCCGGTGAAGTGATGGTCGAACAACTGGGTCAGGCCCAGCCCGTCGCGCCAGAATCGCAGCGATCGTTCGACGTCGGACGTGCAGATCGCCGAGTGATGAACACCGGTCACGAGTTCCTCTCAGGCGTCGAACTTGGCCACCGTGCGATCCCACAACTCGCCCGCAAGGACAGGATCGTATGCCAGGCGGTTGGCCTTCGCGATCTTGTTCTTGACGTAGTACTCGCCGGGCCGCCAATCGATACCCGGCCTGCCCGACGCCAGCCAGACCAGTCGTTCACCGGCCTCGTCCGCGGCTGGGGATGAACGGGTTCACCAATCGGACGCGGTGCTGCATGAAGTAGAGAAACCGCATTCCCGATGCGTTGCCGAAGTTGGAGTTGACGAAGCCCGGGTGGAACGTTGCGGCCGAAACGCCGCGGTGGTGGTATCGGCGGTGCAATTCCATGGTGAACAAGACGACTGCCAGCTTCGTGAACGCATACGCCATGGTGGGCCGGCGCCCGAGGGTGTTCTCCAAGTCGGTGGCGCCGACCTTGGGAACCATTCGTTGGGATGAGCTGGTGGTGTTCAGGACGGTGGCCCGGGAATCGACGAGCACATCGATCAACTTCGTGGTCAGTAGAAACGGAGCCAGATAGTTGACTTGATAGGTCTTCTCCAGGCCGTCGGCAGTCAGCTGGATTTCTCTATTCATGCCGCCGGCGTTGTTGGCCAGCACGTCGATCCGCGGGTACTCGGCACGGATTTTCTCGGCAAGGGCCCGCACTTGGGATAGGTCGGAAAAATCGGCCACGAAATAGTCCGCGCCTATTTCCTCGGCCACCGCAACGGTCTTGCTTTGCGAGCGGCCCACCACGACAACCTTGTCGCCATTTCGGCTTAGCTGACGCGCGGCCGCGGCGCCGAGGCCATCGCTGGCACCGGTAATGACAATCGTCTTTGACGTCACGCGAAGAGTGTATGGGCTGGGGTGCCCCGACGTCAGCCCAGGTGCGTCAGCTGCGGTTTGGTCCGCACCACGATGACGGTGGGCCCTTCGGCCGTGAGCGCCGAGGTGAACTCGGCGGCAAGTTTCTCTGTGGTGTCGACATTGACCGATCGGCAGCCGAAACCTGATGCGATGGAGGCGATGTCGAGGCCGGGCAGGTCCAGGCCTGGCACGCCAGGCGTCTCCTCCAGCAGTGCGAATGATTTGAGGATCGAGTACTCCTCGTTGCGCATCACCACGAACACGATCGGCAGCTTGTGCTGGGCGGCCGTCCAGATCGACTGCACCGAGTACTGGAACGATCCGTCGCCGATGGTGGCGACCACCGTGCGTTTCACCCCGCGGGCCCGGTCGCCCAATGCGATGCCCACGGCCCCGGGCACTCCCCAGCCGATCCCGCCGCTGGCCGTTGCGAAGAAGGACGCCGGGCGGGTGGTGGGCAGCCAGCGCATCTGCTGGGCCATCGTCGACGTCGATTCCGTGACCAGCGGGGAGTCGGCGGGTTTGACGCTGGCCAGCGTCGAAAATGCCGCGTCCGGGGTCAGCGGCGAGGAGTTGGCGTCGGCGATTTCGACATTGGCGAGTCGTGCGGTTTGAGCTGACCCTTTCGCAGACCCGCGGTCGTTGATCAGGCCCACCAGCTGTTCTAGGGCCAGGCGCGAGTCGCTGATCAAGCTGTCGCCGACCGGCGCCGCTCCGGCCAATGCCGGATCGGCGGTGATCTGCAGCAATTCGGTGCCGGCAGGCAGCCAGTCACCGGCCACATACGGGTAGTAGCGGAAGACCTGCGCGCCGATCACCACAACCAGGTCGTAACCCTGCAGCTTCTCGGTGACGCCGGCAACGGTCAGCGGAAGCATGCCCTGATACAGCGGGTGGTTTTCGGGAAACGATGCTCGATCGGGCAGCGGGCCACTGTAAACCGGTCCGGCGAGCTTCTCCGCGACCGCCACCCCGGCGTCCCAGCCGCCGGCGCGATCGACCTCGGGACCCAAGACCAGCAAGGGCCGCTTCGCGCGGTTGATCCGGTCGGCGAATTCGCGCAAGCCGCTCGGCGTCGGGTGCCACGCGGCTACTGACAGTTCGGATCACCGCCGGGCCCAGGGCCGGCTTTTCCCAGTCATCAAGCGGTATGGACAGATACACCGGCCCCGCCGGGGGCTGCAGGGCCACCGTGTAGGCGCGCATGAACGCCGCGGGTACATCCTGGGCACGCTTGGGTTCGTACGCCCATTTCACCCACGGGGCCGGCATCAGGGTTGGGTCGGGGTTGGACAAGTACGGGTCGCACAACACCATCTCGCGGGTCTGCTGCCCCGCGGTGACGATGAGTGGGGTGTTGCCTTTATAGGCCGCCACCAGGCTGCCCATCGCGTTGCCGGTGCCGGCACTGGTGTGCAGGTTGACCAACGTGGGCTTGCCGGTGGATTGCGCGAACCCGTCCGCCATAGCCAGCACCGACGCCTCCTGCAGCCCCAGGATGTAGGTGAAGTCGTCGGGGAAGTCCTTCAGGAACGTCTGCTCGGTGGAACCAGGGTTACCGAACACCGTCGTCAGCCCCAATTCACGAAGCAGCTGATAAGTCACCTCGTGGACCGTCTTCTCGTTTGCCATTGGTTTCCCGATCCCTTCTACGTTGTTCGCCGATCTGTTACGCGGTCGCTACACGCGGCATGACAACCATGCGCCGCTAACAGCGTGGCTCGCGGCTCCGAGAAAGTCGATGTAATCGGTCACAGCTTTAAGCGCCGACAGCTGTCCGGCACCACAACGACACCGATCGATCGACCACGCAATAGTTCGGCACCACCACCCGCTGGCTCACCGACAGCAAAGGCGCGCAAGCGCTTTACGATGGCGTCGGCAAATACACCTTCGCCGTCAGCGAGCTATCGACGATGCCGTAGCTAACCCGTCACACCAACGAATAGCGAACCGGCAGGTGTTTGAGGCCGCCGACGAAAGTGGTGGCGGTGAGCTCGGGATCACCGCTCAGCTCAATGGATTTCAGCCTGGGCAGCAACTCGGAGAAGAAGCTGCTGATCTCCATGCGGGCCAGGGCCGCGCCCATGCAGAAGTGCACACCAAAGCCGAAGGCGACGTGTTTGTTGGGCTCACGCCCGACGTCAAAGCGGAACGGTTCGTCGAAGATATCCTCGTCGCGGTTGGCCGATATGTACGACAGCAGCACCGAGTCACCCGCGGCGATCGGCGTTCCGCGCACGACGGTGTCGCTGGCGGCCGTGCGCATGAAGTGCTTGACCGGGGTGACCCAGCGGATCATCTCCTCGGTAGCCATCGGCAGCAAGCCGAGATTGTCGCGGAGCCGGCCAAGTTGGTCTGGGTTCTCGATGAGCGCGTGCAGGCCACCGGAGATGGTGGCGCTGGTGGTGTCGTGGCCGGCGGTGGCGATGATGAGGTAGTAGGACACCGTTTCCAGGTCCGACAGCGGCTCACCGTCGACGCGGGCGTTGGCGATCGCGGAGGCGAGGTCCTCGGTCGGATGCTCGCGACGCGACGCGGTCACCCCGTTGAAGTACTGAAACATGTCCAGGAGGGCGGGTAGCTGATCCTCTTGCGAGGTACCGCGTTTGAACTCGCTGTCATCGCTGCCGAACAGCTCCTGGGTCAGCTTGAGCATGCGCGGAAAGTCGGGCTCCGGCAGGCCCAGTAGCGACATGATGACGTACAGCGGGTAATTGACCGCGACCTGCTGGACGAAGTCGCACTCCGGGCCCTCGGCCAGCATCTTGTCGACGTAAATCTTGGCCAGCTCGTCGACGCGCAGCTTCAGCGCCCGCATCGCCTTGGGGCGAAACCAGTCCGCACCGATGGCCCGCACCACGCGGTGTTGCGGGTCGTCCAGGTGAATCAGCGTGCGTACACCGGCCGCGGACTGCAGTTCGTCACCCTGCACGGTGGCCAGGACCGGGCGGGGCCAGTTGGTGAAAAGGTTGTTGGCACGCTCGATTTCCATGATGTCGGTGTGCTTGGTGATCGCCCAGAACGGACGGTAGTCCGGCACGTCGACCCACGACACTGGAGCGGTGGCACGCAGATGAGTCAGCGCCGCGTGCAATCGGCGGTCGTCGGTATAGGCCAACGGATCGGCGAACACCTTGGCGGCGTCGTCCATTGTCGGTGCGCTCATCGGCGAAACTCCTTCAGTACGTTGGCGATACAAGTCGCGGTAGCGGTTGAAAAGATCGGCAGTACCCGGTCGACCGCGCCGTCGCAGCGACTTCGGAGAGCGTCGGCAACGGTATCAACCGGGCCGACGACGGCGAAAGCGTTCAACATGTCGTCGTCGATGAGCGAGCCCATCCCATCCCACTCGCCTTGCAGGGATAGGCGGTGGAGTTCGGTTTGCAGGTCGCCCCAGCCATGTAGCTCGAGCACGTTGCGGTAAGCCGGCGTCGATCCGTAGAAGGCGATTTGCTTGCGAACGGCTTCGGTGGCGGTTTTCAGTTCGACGTCGTTCGCACCGGTGGCCACCATAACCTCGGCCGACAGCTCGAACTGCGCTGCGATCGCGTCCTGCACGCTGCATGCCGCGGTCCAACGCCGGCATCGTCACCTCATCGAGGTAGCGCCTGGAGACGAAGGGGTGACCGAGGTGGCCGTCGGCGACTTCCCCGCACATTTCGGTCATCGCCGGGCCAACGGCGGCGATGAAAACCTTCGGTACGGGATGGCTGAGCGGCTCGGGCGTGAACATCGGGGTCATGATCTTGTGGGTGTAGAAGTCGCCCTCGAAACGAAGCTTGGTGCCGTCCTGCCACGCCGACCAAATCGCCTGCAGCGCAGCAACGAATTCGCGCATCCGGCGTGCCGGATGACTCCACGGCATGCTGAATCGCTTCTCGATGTGGGGCTGGATCTGGGTGCCCAGACCAAGGATGAACCGGCCCTTCGAATAAGCCTGCAGGTCCCAGCCGATGTTGGCGACGATCATCGGATTGCGCGCAAACGCCACCGCGATGTTGGTGCCGAGCTCGAGTCGCGACGTGTGTTCGGCGGCCAAGCAGCAGCGGCAGAAAGGGATCGTGACTGGTTTCGGCTGTCCAGCCTCCGTCGTAGCCATCCCGTTCCAGGGCGTGGGCCGCCTCGGCCGCTCCGGCGAGTTGTCTGGGAATGCCGCCGTCGACCTTGAGACGGCGGACGCTAGCCATGTGGGTAACTTTACAGTAAGCAATCCAGTATGTGACCCTGCTGGTCTAGGAACGGTATCGAGGTAGGACTCAAGTATGAAAAAAAGCAAAACATGACGAAAGGCCCGGATTGGGCGGAGACGCTCGAGGATCTCGACCGTCGCCGTCAGCACGCGTTGAGCATGGGCGGCCCGGAGCGGCTCGACAAGCACCGCGGCAAGGGCAAGCTGGACGCCCGCGCCCGCATCGAGTACCTCCTCGACCCGGGCACCTTCCGTGAACTCGGCACGCTCGTCGGCGGCGAGGTCCCGGCCGATGCGATCATCACCGGCTCCGGGTTGATCAACGGATCGCCGGTGATGCTCGGCGCCGAGGACTTCACCACGATGGCCGGCAGCATTGGGCCCGGCGGTAACTCCAAGCGCTACCGCATCGCCGAGCTGGCGGTCCGCAACAAGATCCCGCTGGTAATGCTGCTCGAGGGAGCCGGCTTTCGGCCCACCGGTGGACATTACGGGCGTACCCCGACCGACCTGCTCGCCCAGGCGCAGTGCTCGGGCCGGGTCCCGACCGTCGCCGCAGTGCTCGGCCCCTCGGCCGGCCATGGCGCGCTGGTGGCCCCCGTGTCCGACTTCCGCATCATGAGTAGGCAGGGCGCGATCTTCACCGCCGGGCCCCCTGTCGTCAAAGAGTCGACGGGAGAGGAGATCTCGAAGGAGGATCTGGGCGGGCCGGATGTCGCGTTGCCGAGCGGGGTCATCCACAATGTCGCCGAGGACGACGAAGCTGTGCTCGACGACATCCGCCGTTACCTGTCGTACTTCCCGCCGAGCGCGTGGTCATATCCGCCTTCGCTGGCCGCCGACGAGACCAGCGAGCCACGGTCTACCCCGGAGTTGCTCGACATCGTCTCCCGCGATAACCGCCGCGTCTATGACATCCGCGCCGTGCTCGATGTGATCTTCGACCGGCCCGACTGGTTCGAGGTTCAGCCGAAGTTCGGCAAGGCGATCATCTGCGCGCTCGCTCACCTCGGCGGTCATCCCGTCGCGGTCGTCGCCAACCAGCCCCAGGTGCTGGCCGGTTCCATCGACGCCGACGCCGCCGACAAGGCGGCGCACTTCATCATGGTGGCCGACTCGTATCATCTGCCGATCGTCTTCCTCGCCGACAATCCCGGAATGCTGCCCGGCAGCCGGTCCGAGCGCAGCGGCGTGCTGCGCTACGGCGCCCGGATGTTTGCCGCCCAGACCGCGGCGACCACGTTGAAGTTGCACGTCACGCTCCGTAAGGCTTACGGGTTCGGCTCCATGGTGATGTCCCTGCTGGGTTTCGACGACCAGGCGGCGACCTTCGCCTACCCGGGCGCGACGATGGGTGCCATGAGTGCGGCGGCGTTGAGTCGCGCGTCGCATGCCGATGAGGACCTCTCCGTCAGGCTGAGCAACGCCGAGCTGCAGGCGTCTTACCGCTCGGCGGAGCACATGGGATTCGACGAACTCATCGATCCCCGTGAGACGCGAGACGCGCTGCTGGCGGCCTTGCAACGCGGCCTGTCCAGCCGGCAAGCCGCCGCCGAGCCGGTCACCCGGACGGTCATCATTCCGTGACTCACGCCGCGAGAGTGCAACCACCAACGGCGTCTCTCGGGAAATGCGTCGCCAGTTACACTTTCGCGGTGTCCCGGTAGTTGCGACGATCGGCTCGAGCTCGTCAGGCGTCGCGCCGTGCATGATCACCGCGTCGGCGCCATACTCGAGCTCTTTGCGAATGCGGTCGACACACTGCCGCGCTGACCCCGTGGCCGACGGCTCCAGCCACTCGTCCGGAAGCAACGTCGCGATGTGCTCGATCTGCTCGGGCGTGCCCTTGTGATCGATTCCGCCGGCGATCGACGTCACCACTGGATCCGCCCGGAACCGTTGCAGCACAGCGGGATCCCAATTGTTGGTCTGCACCAGTAGGTCGCCGTACCCTTGCAGGTAGGTGGCGAGTCGCGCCACGGTCTTCTTGAGTCGCAACTGTTCGGGAAGATGGTCGCCGACCGTGGCGAAGCATGACCACACCCGCACGCTGTCCGGATCGCGGCCCGCCTTTTCGGCGGCGTTCTTGATGGTTTTGACGCAGCGCTGCAACGTCTCCGGGGTGAAGTAGGTATGCAGGATGACATCGTCGAACGCCCGGCCGCCGAGCGCCAGCGTGTTGGGCCCGAATGCGACCAGCGCCAACCGGATGTCTTCTTTGAAGTCCGGGTCGAGAAACAGGATGTTGTATTTACCCATCGGACCGTCGTGGTTGAAGATCACCTCGCCGTGCCAGAGCCGGCGCATAACCTGGGCCCAATCCTCCATCTGCGCGGTCGTCACCGCCGGTATGCCGAACGCGCCGTAGATCGCGGCGATGCCGCGGCCGATGCCCAATGTGAAGCGCCCGCCGGAGAGCCGGTGCATGGTGGTCGCCCACGATCCGGTGATCAGCGGATGGCGGGTGTTGTGATTGGTTGCGGCGGTGGCGATCTGCATCCGGCTGGTGACGGCGCAGGCGGCCCCGACAAGAGAGGAGGCCTCCTTTACGTTCCAGCGTTCGGAGATGAATGCGGTGCCGAAGCCCAGTTCCTCGCCGCGGCGGGCCTCGTCCATCAGGGTCGCCGGTCCCTCCCCACCAGCCCCGGCCAGCAGGTAGTAGCCCAGTTCGTCAAGCGTGCGATCGGTGCCGGTCAATTCCAAACTCCTTGCTTGTAGCCGCAGTTCCAAACCTCGGTGATCTTTCCGGCGACGACGCGGAACACCTCCATGCTGGCGATCTTGATTTCGGTGTTGGTCTCGGTGCCGTCGATGGTGGTCATGGTCGAGTCGTAGACGATCGCGACGTGCTCCCCGTCGTCCGACGCGATGACGATGTTCAGGTCGAAACGCAGCGAGTCCATGAGTTGCCATACGTCCGCGACCCGTTGGACGGCCTGAGCGCGGGTCAGCGCGTGCGCCTCACCGACTTCGTGCCGGATAACGTTGTCGGCGAACAACTCCTCGGCCAACTCGAGGTTGCGTTCGTTCCACACCACCAGGTTGTACAGTTCGACCACTTCACGCGCAGTCCGGGATGCAGCCATCACCCGTCGCACACGTCGTCGGCGACGGCGCGCAGGAACCGATCCGTCACCGCGTGTACCCGCCGAGAGAAGATGTGGCCAACATGGCTACCGTCATACCAATACAGTTCGCCGCCCCAGCGCTCATGCAACGCCATTGTGGGCTCGCGCATAGCCATCCGGTCGTGCCACGCTCCGACGATGAGGCGGCGCCCCGGTGGCGGGGCCGGGTCGACGGCCAGCGGATCGATCACCGAGGTCAGCTGCGAGACCACCGGCGACTGCAACAGCTCCCGGAGCCCGTCCCTGGACGACCCCCAGCGCGACAGGTGCCGCGCGATCATCGCGTTGAGCCCCAGAATCGGGGTATACAGAGCGACCGCGTCGATCTGCCGCTCCAGATGCGACACCAACGCCGCCACCGGCGTGCCCATCGAAATCCCCGCCACCACAACGGCGCTGGCCTGCGGCTGCACCCACTGCACGACGGCCCGCACCTCGGACACCGAGCGCATCATGCCCGCGACGTTGCGTAGTGGATCCATGTCCGGATAGGCCGGCCAGTCATGGCGCCGGCATCCGTGGCCGGGCTGCACCGGCATGGCGACATTGAAACCCAGCTTGTTGTATATCCGGCCGATTCGGGACAGCACCAGGTCTTCGGTGCCACCCTGGCCGGCGCCGTGTACCCAAACCAGCCACGGCCGCGGACCGTCGCTGCGCCGGCACAGATGCACAACCGCCCGCACCGGGCCGCCCAGTCCGTCGGCCTCCAGCGTCTTGGGCAGTTCCGGGTCATGCTCGAACGTCATCCGCTCGTACGCCAGTCCGGCGCCCAAACCGGGCAGGTGTCGCTGCTCTACCGCTGTGGCCCGCAAAGGCTTGGGGTTGGCATGCGCGCGGTCGATGCCCAGCGTCGACAATTCCTCGGCCGCCGGTTCGCACTCGGCCAGCGGCCGCAGCGCGGGGGGCGCCCCGCCGAGCAACGAAAAGCCGGTCAGGGCAAGCTCGTCGAGCATGACCTCACCGAACTGGCGCGCGCCTCGAGGCGAGGCAGGGCTCCAGCCGGTCGATTCGTTGAGGCCCGCCACGGTTCGCGGCACCACCATGGCCAGCTCGCGGGCGATATCGAAACCCCGCGACGCCAGTGCAAAGCCCGTCATGCCACTCACCCTAAACCAGCCCCCATAGCCGACTAAGCCAGCTTGAAACCGGTGTATCCGCCGGCCGCGATTTCGTCGCAGCGACGCCGGTATTCGGGGATTCCGCCGGTGTAGCCCATGTACATGCGTTTCTTGCCGGGCACGTTGCCACCGTTGTACCAGGAGTTGCAGGAGGAGTGGACCAGCACCGTCGATGCGACGATTGACGTGGCGTGGTCGATCCATTCCTGCTGCGCACTGGCCAATGCCTCGATGGTGCGGAATCCGTTGTCGCGCAGATGCACGATGCAGTCACCGATCCATTCCACATGCTGCTCCAGCGCGGCGACGAAATTGCTGGCGGGGCTCGGGCCGCCAGGGCCTTGAACCGTGAAAAGGTTCGGAAAGCCGGCCACCGCCAGCCCGAGATAAGACAGCGGACCCTCGCTGGCCCAAAACTCGCCCAGCGATATTCCGTCGCGGCCGCGGACATCGATGCGGCTCAGGGCGCCGGTCATGGCGTCGAAGCCGGTGGCGTAGACGATGACGTCGAGTTCGTGCAACCCGTGCTCGGTGCGGATGCCGGTCGATGTCACCTCGCGGATCGGCGACTTACGCAGGTCGACCAGGGTGACGTTATCCCGGTTGAAAGTCTCGTAATAACCCTGGTCGATGATCGGCCGCTTGCACGCGAACGGATGCACGGGCACCAACGAAGCCGCAGTCTCCGGATCTTTGACAATCCGGGCCACCGCCTCGCCGTACAGCTTGGCGGCCATCTGGTTTGCTTCGATGTCGAAAAAGATGTCGCCCCAGCTCAGCGCGCCCAATATGCCGTTCTCGTCGATCGCGCGCAATTGTTCTTCGCGAGTGGCCGACTTCAGCGGCGGCTTGCTGAGCATCTCGAGCAGCACCGAGAACGCGCTCAGCCGCGCGGCGCCGATCGGATGTGCCCGTTGGGTCTCTCGGATCTCGCCGTAGCGGGCCTTCATCTCGTCGAGCTCCCCGGGCCCGAATTTGTGCACCCGCCACGGCAGGGTGTACGTCGGCGAGCGTTGAAAAATCGAGAGCTGCAGAGCTTCCCGGGCCACGACCGGGATCAGCTGGACACCGGTCGAGCCGGTGCCGATGACGCCTACGCGCTTGCCGGCAAAGTCGAAGCCCTCCTTCGGCCAGCGACTGGTGAACAGTGAGGTTCCGGTGAAAGTGCTCATCCCGGGAATGTCGGGTTCGAGCGGCACCGACAGGATGCCCGAGGCGGCGATGACGAAGGGGGCGGTAAAAGCCTCGCCACGCTCGGTTCGCAGTACCCAAGCGGCGGCTTCCTCGTCAAATGACATCGCGACGACTTTGGTACCGAACGCGATGTCGCGGCGCAGGTCGAGCCGGTCGGCGACGAAATTCAGGTAGGCCTCGATCTCGGGCTGGGCCGGCATCGACTCGGTCCAAACCCACTCCTGCTGAATCTCTTCGGAGAAGCTGTAGGAGTATTCGATGCTCTCGATGTCACACCGGGCGCCCGGGTAGCGATTGAACAGCCAGGTGCCGCCGACATTTTCGGCCATCTCCAACACCCGGGCGCGGATGCCGAGCTGCCGCAGCCGATACAGCATGTACAGGCCGGAGAATCCGGCGCCGATCACCAGCGTGTCGAAGTGCGCTGCTGAGCCCGCGGCGGCGCCTTTGTGTGTCGAGCTGAGCTCTCCAGGCATAACGCTCCTTGCCGTGCACTGAACGAACTGCTGAAATCTATACTGTAATGGTCTTAGTATCAACGATCGGGAGGGGTGCCAGCGTGAAAGTGCCGTTCACCTGGAAGGTCACCGGGTGGTTCATGGTGGGGTGGTCTCCCGAGTTTCCGGTCGGCGAGGTCCGGCCTCTGCACTACTTCGGCGAGGATCTGGTCGCCTACCGCGACGAGTCCGGTGAGCTGCATGTACTCGAGGCGCACTGCAAGCACCTCGGCGCGCACATCGGCCACGGCGGCACGGTCGTCGGCGATTGTGTCCAGTGCCCGTTCCACGGCTGGCGCTGGGGCCCGGACGGTACCAACCGACACATCCCGTACCAACCCGACCGGCCCAATCGTGCGCTGACGCTCCGAGTGTTTCCCGTCCGTGAGCAGTACGACTGCGTGTTCGTCTGGCACCATCCCGACGGCAAGGAGCCACAGTGGGAGATGCCGGACATCTTCCATAAGTTCCCGCAATTCGAGACCGATCCGGCCGCCTACTACCGGGCCTATCCAGAGTTCTCCCGGCGAGCCGAACGGGAGCCGGTGCATCCACAGATCGTGGCGGAGAACGCCCCCGACAGCGCCCATTTCGAGTACGTGCATCGCGCCACGGTGACGCCGAGGGTGTTGGACTGGAAGATCGTCGACCAGGAATGGCAATTCATCGCGGGTTGGCCGGACGCGCGCAGTGACAACTCCGACGATCTCGCGTTGCGTTTCCACAGCCACCTGTTCGGCCTCGGCGGAGCGATCAGCGTCTTCGAGGGGGCGCAGAATCATCGGCTGATTTTCACCTGCACACCGGTCGATGACGAGTGTTCGGACCTGTTTTACTCGATCTGGTGGCCACGGATTCCCGGTGACACCGCCGACGTGCCGGATGGCAAGCTGCGCGAGGTGATCGAAAAGCAGTTCCTGTCCACCGTCTTCGACGATCTGCAGATCTGGCGTTATCAGAAGTACGTGGAGCGGCCGGCACTCTCCAAAGTGGACGCGAAAGGTTATATGGCGCTGCGTAAATGGGCAGCTCAGTTCTATGACGTTCCGCCGACGGTCACCGCGTCGGCATGAGACCGCAACTTGCCGAACTCGCGGCGCCCGGCCACACCGCGATCGTCACCCAGGAATGCCAGGGCGCGGTCATCGGCCCGAGCGCCGGGCTCGTGGCGCTTGCCGAGGAAGCACGACGCGTTGCGCTGCCCAACATCGTTCGGCTGTTGCCCGCGGCGCGGGCGGCGGGCGTGCACGTCGTGCACTGCCTGGTGCAGCGCCGACCCGACGGGCTCGGCTCCAACCACAACGCGAAGATATTCGCCCTCGGGCGCGGCGAGGTGGACATCGCTCCGGGCACGCCCGGGGCTGCCGTGCTGCCCGAATTGGGTCCCGAACCAACCGATCTGGTGCTGAGCAGGTGGCACGGTCTCGGACCGATGGGAGGCACCGACCTGGATGCGGTGCTACGGAACCTCGGCGTATCCACCGTCGTCGTAGTGGGCGTTTCACTGAATGTCGCGATCCCCAACTTCGTCATGGACGCGGTCAACGCCGCCTATCGTGTCGGTGCTGCCCAAGGATGCGGTAGCCGGCATACCCACCGAGTACGGCGCTGCGATCATCGCCAACACGCTGTCGCTGCTGGCGACCATCACCACTACCGACGAGCTGCTGCAATTGTGGCAGCAGCACGCCGACGGGACGTCCATGACGGACACCGCCGACACGGCTCCCGAAGCGCATTCCGTCGGGGGCGGATTTCCCGAAATCAAGCCGGCCGATCACGCGCCCCCCGGACTTGGGCGGTTTGTCGCCGCGCTGCGCCGCCTGCAGGATCTGACCGTCTCGACCGACCCGGGTTCGGCGTGGAGCACGGCGGCCCAACACGTCGAAGACGCCTGTGCGTTGTTGGACGGCCATCAGGTGCCCGCGGACGCTGGCACCGGCCGGGCGAGTCATCGAACTGCCCGGGTTCGGTCATCCCCTGATGCCGCCATGGACGCGTCCCGGACTCCGGGCCCGACGGCGTCACCATGAAGGGGCACTTCACTCGATCCCACGTGGGCGGAAACAACGCCGTGCACGGCGGGATGATCCCGCTGTTCTATGACTGGCTATTCGGGATGGTCGTGACGGGCGCATCTTGCCCGCACACCCGCACCGCATTCCTGCACGTCGACTACCGCAATATCACCCCGATCGAGGAGCCGCTGACCGCCCGGGGCCGCATCACCGAGATCGACGGCAGGAAGATCTTCATCTCCGCTAGCATGACGGCTGCAGACGGGACGCTGCTCAGCGAGGCCACCGGCCTGATGGTCCGGTTGCTCCCCCACCAGCCGTGAGAGGCACGATGTCAGACACCGCAGCACAATTCACGGTACCCGCTGTCGCCAAGGCCGTCGCGGCCGCGATTCCGGACCGGGATCTGCTGATCCAGGGCAACCGGCGCTACAGCTATGCGCAGGCGATCGAGCGGTCGAACCACCTCGCCGCGTACCTGCAATCCCGGGGACTGGGGTGCCACACCGACCGCTCCGAGCTGGCCGGTCACGAGGTGGGTCAGGATCTGCTCGGCATCTACGCATACAACGGAAACGAATTCGTGGAGGCGTTGTTCGGCAGCTTCCAGGCGCGCGTTGCCCCATTCAATGTGAACTTCCGCTACGTCAAGAGCGAGCTGCAATATCTGCTGGCCGATGCGGGTGCGACCGCCCTGATCTACCACGCCGCGTTCGCCCCGCGGGTAGCCGAGGTCCGGCAGGATCTGCCGCAGCTGCGCGTCCTGATCCAGATCGCCGACGACTCGGGAAACGAGTTGCTTTACGGCGCGGTGGATTACGAGGCCGCCATCGCGGCCGGTGCGAAGGCGTCGAGTTCGTCGAACCCCCCGGCCGTGCAGCACTCCCCCGACGACTTGTACGTCCTGTACACCGGTGGCACGACGGGGATGCCGAAGGGAGTGCTGTGGCGCCAGCACGACATCTTCATGACGTCCTTCGGTGGCCGCAGTCTTTACACCGGCGAGCCGGCGGGTTCCCTCGACGAGATCGTGGCGGCGGCACGTGTCGCGGGCCCCCGGCACCAAGCTGATGGTGCTGCCTCCCCTGATCCACGGCGCCGCCCAGTGGACCGTAATGACGGCCTTGACCATGGGGCAGTCCGTCGTCTTCCCCTCGGTCGTCGATCATTTCGACGCCGAAGACGTCGTCCGCACCATCGAACGCGAAGGGGTGTCGGTGGTGACGGTGGTCGGTGACGCGATGGCGCGGCCCTTGCTCGCCGCCATCGAGAAAGGCATCGCCGACGTGTCGTCGTTGGCCGTGATCGCCAGTGGCGGGGCGCTGTTGACCCCGTTCGTCAAGCAACGGTTGATCGAGGTGCTGCCGAACGTTGTCATCGCCGATGGCGTCGGGTCGTCGGAGACCGGGGCGCAGATGCACCACCTGTCGATGTCGGGAGCGGTGTCGACCGGCACATTCAACGCCGGACCGGATACCTTCGTGGCGGCCGAAGATCTGGGCACCATCCTGCAACCGGGTCACGACGGGATGGGCTGGCTGGCGCAACGGGGCCATGTTCCCCTCGGCTACAAAGGCGACGCCGCCAAGACCGCCGCGACGTTCCCGGTCATCGACGGCGTGCGGTACGCGGTCCCCGGTGACCGGGCGCGGCACACCGCCGACGGCCACATCGAGCTGCTGGGCCGCGACTCGGTGACGATCAATTCCGGCGGCGAGAAGATCTTCGTCGAGGAAGTCGAAACCGCGATCGCATCGCATCCCGCCGTGGCCGACGTGGTGGTTACCGGACGGCCGAGCGAGCGTTGGGGCCAGGAGGTCGTCGCCGTTGTCGCGCTCGCCGAGGGCGCCGATGCCGACGCCGACGAGTTGGTTGCACACGCCGCGAAGTCGTTGGCGCGCTACAAACTTCCCAAGGCGATCGTGTTCCGCAACGCCATCGAGCGCAGCCCGTCGGGCAAGGCCGATTACCGGTGGGCGCGTGAACAGGCACTGAGCGACTAGCAAGGGATATCAGATGTCGTTGCTGCAAAAGGACGAGACACTTTCGGCGTCGACCGAGGTGCGCGCCTCCGCGGACGAGATTTACGCGGTCGTCTCCGATGTCACGCGAATCCCCGAGTGGAGTCCGGAGACGGTGCGCGCCGAGTGGGTCGGCGCCGGATCGTTTTAATGCGTGGAACCGGCGGCGGCTGGGCCGATGGCGGACCGTCGCGAAAGTCGTTGAAGCCGAACCAGCACACAAGTTTTCGTTCGTCGTCCAGGTAATGGGCGGGGACTGGACGCAGTGGACCTACCTCATCGAGCCCGGTCTCCAGGTTCGCCGGCGCCACCCGTCTGACCGAGGAGTGCCGGATGTGCGTTCCGCTGCCTTTCGCCGTTCTGGCCTTCGAACGCCTCTTCCTGTTCGTGTGGGATCGCCGGCCAGATCTGCAGAACAACATTCAAGTTTCGGTCGACCGGATCCGGGCGATCGTCGAGGCGGGTGTTCGATGAAGTACCAAGATCGCGTCGCGGTAGTCACGGGCGCCGGCTCCGGCATCGGCCGCGCACTGACGCTCGCGCTCACCGACAACGGCGCGCACGTCGCAGCCTCAGACATCGACCAGCAGGGGCTGGCGAAAACCCAAGCGGCGTGCCGCCCCGGCAAGGTGACGACCTACCAGGTCGATGTCGCCGACCGAGCAGCGGTTCTGGCGTACGCCGAAGACGTACGGCGCGACCTCGGACCCGCTTCGATGGTGTTCAACAATGCCGGGGTCGATCTGATGGCCAGCGTGGCGGACATGTCCTGGACCGACTTCGACTGGCTCATCGGCATCAACATCGGCGGCGTTGTGAACGGGACCAAGGCGTTCCTGCCGCAGCTCATCGAATCGGGCTCCCGCAAGCGGCCGGCACGGTTGGTCAACCTGTCCAGTGCCTTCGGTTTGATGGCGGTTCCCTACCAGGGCGCCTACAGCACCTCAAAATTCGCGGTGCGCGGGTTTACCGAGGCACTCCGGCAGGAGATGATCATGGAACGCCGTCCGGTGACGGTGCACTGCGTGCATCCGGGTGTCGTACGGACAAACTTCGGGGCGAGTATGCGCGTCGCGGAGACCGAGTCGAAGCCGGAAGAGGCCAAAAAGTATTTTGACCGCGCGGCACTTACCACTCCCGAGAAGGCGGCCCAGGTCATTCTCCACGGAGCCGACAGAAACCGCGCGAGAATCCTGATCGGGCCCGACGGGCGCGTCATGGCGGCGCTGCCTCGTCTCCTCGGTGCGGGATACGTCGGCCTGCTGGGTCACTCCTCGCGCTTGACGGCCGCGCGCTCGGGCCGCTAGCTGCCGGGCCAGCCCTTGAGCCGGCGCCGCGTCCGAGCCCGCGTCATGCGCATCATGGCGTCGGCGCCCATCCGCAACGAACTCCCAAACGGCGGGGCCGCGCTTCCGGTCACGCTGAACGGCAGGTCGTTACCCACCACCGTGCGTTGATGGCTGAACGTATCGAAGCCAGCCTTCCCGTGGTACGCGCCCATTCCGCTACGGCCCACCCCGCCGAACGGCGCCGCGGACGGAATCATGTGGGCCGCAAAGTCATTGCGGGCAACACCGCCGCTGCGGGTGCTGCGGACGAAGGTGCGGAAGTCGGCATCGTCGGGTCCATACCAATAAGCCACCAGCGGAGCGGGGCGCCGATTGATGTAGTCGATGGCCTCGGTCAGCCGAGAATATCCCTTGACCACAAGGACCGGGCCGAAGATCTCCTCGTCGGCGATCTTCATCCGGTCGTCGATATCGCGGACGATGGTCGGGGCGATCTTGCGGGTCGCGGGGTCGGGCAGTAGCTCGCCGTCCGGCGCGACGGCTTCCACGCTGGCCCCGTTGGCCCGCGCGTCCTCGATCAGCCCGACGACTCGGTCGAAATTGGCCTGGTTGACGGCCGAGCAGTAATCGTCATTGGAAACGATGCTGGGGAACATGCCGCGCAGGGTGTCTCGCGCGGTGTCGACGAAGGCATCCATCTGATCGTCGGGGACGAAAACATAGTCGGGGCAGACGCAGACCTGGCCGCCGTTCACCATGCGGCCCTGCGCGATCCGGGCCGCCGATCGACGGACGTTGGCGTCCGGGCCCGACGACGACAGGGTTTTTGCCGCCCAGCTCCAGCGTCACCGGAACCAGGTTCTGCGCGGCCGCCCGTTGCACCAGCGCGCCCACCGACGGCGAGCCGGTGAAGAACAGGTGATCGAATGGCAGTGCGGCGAAAACAGCCGCGACGTCCGGGCCGCCGGTGACGATGTCGAGTTCGGTCTGATCGAAGTAGCGGGGTGCCGTCGCCTTCATCAGGTCCGCGGTGTTGGAGGTGATCTCCGACATTTTGATCATCACCCGATTGCCGGCCGCGAACGCGGTCGCCGCCGGCAGGACGACGAGATTGAGCGGGAAGTTCCACGGACCGATGATTCCCACCACCCCGAGCGGGGAAGGCTGCACTTCGGCGCGCAGGCCGCCCAGCCGCGCCATTCGCATCAGCTTGGTTGCCCGCATCCATTGGGCGACATGGGATCTGGTGTGCTCGATGACCGAGATCATGCCGATGACCTCGGTGAACAGCGTCGCCGCCTTGGATCGGGTGCCGAAATCGGCGGCCATGGCGTCGACGAACTCGTCAGTGTTGTCAAGGACGAGCGCCATCAGCCGGTCGATCCGGTTGCGCCGTAGGGCGACGCCGGGCGGTCCGTCGTCCATGAAGGCTTGTCGCTGTCGATCCAGGATCGCGCCCAGCGCGGCCCGCTGTTGTTCGGCGACGTTGATGTCAGCGCGTTCATCGAGTGTGCTCATGAGTCACCTCTTCGGCCGGAGACTCCCAGCATAGAACTGCAGTGGTGCCGATATTGCCTACTGTAAGAATTACAGTACGATCTTACGCAAGGACTGCCCGTTCGCGCCGAGGTGCTTGGAGATCAGGTGACGACCCACGTTGACAAACCCGGTCAGGAAGCCGCCGGCACCGGCGACCAAGCCGTTAGCCTGCGTGATCCCTACCCGTTCTTTGCGCAGAAGCGCCGGAGTCGCCGGCGTCTTCTACGGCAGTGTCATGGACTATTCCAAGACCCCTGAATCCATGCGACCCAAACGGGAGTACTCAGCGGTGTCGTTCGACGCGGTGAACAGGGTGTTCCGCGATGGGCGGCTATTCACCTCCGCGCCATACGACAAGACGATCGGCCTGTTCACGGGTCCGACTATTCTCGCGATGGGCGGAAAGAAGCATCGCGACCATCGCAACCTGGTGTCGGCGGCATTCAAGTCCAAAGCGCTGGCCCGGTGGGAGCCCGCGATCGTGCGGCCGATCTGCAACAGGCTGATCGACGAATTCATCCACACCGGCGAGGCCGACCTGGTCCGGAATTTCACTTTCGAATTTCCCACCCGCGTCATCGCCGAACTATTGGGCCTGCCGGACGAAGACCTGGCCATGTTCCGCAGGCGCGCCGTGGAGTTAATCAGCTACCACGTCAACTACGAACGGGCCTTCGAGGCGTCGGCGGCGCTCAAGGATTACTTCCTCGAGCAGATCGAGAAGCGCAAATCCAAGCCCACCGAGGACATCATCGGCGATCTGGTCAGCGCTGAGATCGAAGGCGAAAAGCTCGACGACGAAGCCATTTATTCGTTTCTGCGGCTACTGCTGCCCGCCGGGCTGGAAACCACCTATCGCTCGTCGGGAAACCTGCTCTATCTGCTGCTCACCCATCCCGAACAGTTCGCCGCGGTGCAAGAAAACCTCGAGCTGATCCCGCAGGCAATCGAGGAAGCATTGCGCTTCGAGACGCCGCTGACCACCGTGCAGCGTTTCACCACTGAAGAGGTTGAGCTGGAGGGGGTTTCACTTCCAGCCCGCGCGGTGATCGGCGTCTGCATGGGTTCGGCGAACCGGGACGAGCGGCGCTGGGAACGTTCGGAAGAGTTCGACATCTTCCGCAAGCACGTACCGCACATCTCCTTCGCCGCCGGCGAACATACCTGTTTAGGCCTGCACCTGGCGCGGCTGGAAACCCGCGTAGCACTGGAATGCCTACTGAGTCGGGTGACCAATATCAACCTGCTGACCGACGGCGATCCACACATCCATGGCCAGCCCTTCCGTTCGCCGACGGCCATGCCGGTCACCTTTGACTCCATTGATGATCGCGCGCGGGCGTAACCTCACGAGAGAGTCGATCGGCGACACCGTAGAAGAGGGCTGAATTGGTCAAAGTAATGGCGGGCTTTCGGGTCCTAGAGCTTGCGCAGTTCACATTCGTCCCGGCCGCGGGAGCCATCCTGGCCGACTGGGGCGCCGACGTGCTCAAGGTCGAGCACCCGCTGCGCGGGGATACCCAACGCGGCTTCATCAACATGGGCGGCATCCAGCTCGACCCGGACCGGCATCCGCTGATGGAACACCCCAACCGGGGCAAGCGCAGCGTCGGGATAGACATTTCCACGCCCGGCGGCCAAGAAGTGATCTACGAACTGGCCAAGACCGCCGACGTCTTCCTGACCAATTACATGCCCTCGGTGCGGCAGAAGCACAAATTCGACATCGAGCACATCCGCGCGGTGAACCCGAACATCGTCTATGCCCGCGGTTCCGCATACGGCGACAAGGGAGCCGAACGCGACGTCGGCGGCTTTGACGGGACAGTCTTCTGGACCCGCAGCGGCGTGGGCTACGCGCTGACCCCCGAAGAGCTGGGTGCTCCACTGTCCCAGGGGATTCCCGCCTTCGGCGACTCCATCGGTGGGATGTTCATTGCGGGAGGGATCTCGGCGGCGCTGCTGCATCGGGAACGAACCGGCGAAGCCCTGGAGCTCGACGTGTCGTTGCTGAGCACCGCGTGGTGGGCGGCGGGCGCGAGCGTGACGCAAGGCATGGAAACCGGCCAGGTGATGCGCACACCGATGCCGGGATCCGCCGCCCCGATGGTGAATCCGTTCATGGGCAACTATCAGACCTCCGATGGGGGCACGATCAACCTGTGCATCATCAGCCCGACCGGCTGTATCCGTGACACTTTCGAGCACCTCGGCATCCCCGAGGCGGCCGACGATCCGCGCTTTTCCGAAGTCCTGCCGTTGATTCAAAACGCCAACGAGGCTGCTGAATTGATAACGAAGGCCATCGCCGGCCGGACTTTTGAGTACTGGCGGCAGCATCTGAAAACCATGAAAGGTCAGTGGGCGCCGTTCCAGAGCCTTATCGACCTGGCCGACGACGAGCAGGCCATCGCCAACGACATGATCGCCGAGGTCGAAGTCGCCTCGGGTGGCAAACCGTTCCGTGTCGTGCGGGGGCCGGTCCAGTTCAATCACGAACCGTTGGTGACCACCAGGGCGCCGCAAGCCTCCGAGCACACCGAACTCGTCTTGATGGAGATCGGAATGGACTGGGACCGCATCGAAGAACTCAAAGAAGCGGGAGCTATCGCGTGAGCAGTAATCCCGAGGTCGCTGTTATCGGGGTGGGTCTGCACCCCTTCGGTCGCTTCGAGGGCAAGTCCGCAATGGAGATGGGCGTTGACGCGATCGTCGCCGCCGTCGCCGACGCCGGTATCGCGTGGAAGGACGTCCAGTTCGCCACTGGCGGCAGCTGGACGGTCGCCAATCCGGACGCCATCGTCGCCATGGTCGGTCTGACCGGCATCCCGTTCACCAACGTGTTCAACGCGTGCGCGACCGCGGCCAGCGCGGCCAAGGCCTGTGCCGACGGGATCCGGTTGGGCGATTACGACATCGGCATCGCCATCGGCCTGGACAAGCACCCACGCGGGGCGTTCACCGAAGATCCAGCGCTGGTGGGCATGCCGAGGTGGTACGCGGAGAACGGGCAGTATCTGACCACGCAGTTCTTCGGAATGAAGGCGAACCGTTATTTGCACGACCACAACATCTCTCACGAGACACTCGCCAAGGTCGCAGCCAAGAACTTCCGCAACGGAGCGTTGAACCCGAACGCATTTCGCCGCAAACCGATGTCCGAAGAAGACATTCTCAACTCGGCAATACTGAATTACCCGCTGACCCAGTACATGTTCTGCGCGCCCGACGAGGGCGCCGCGGCGGTGGTGATGTGCCGTGCCGATATCGCGCACCGCTACACGTCGAAACCGGTGTATCTGCGCGCGGTGGAAGTCCGCACCCGCCGCTACGGCGCCTACGAGGTCAACACCACCTTCGCGCCGGTCGAAGAAGACCTCGCGCCGACCGTATACGCCGCGCGGGCCGCGTTCGACAAGGCCGGCGTGGCTCCCGCCGACGTCGACGTGATCCAGCTGCAGGACACCGATGCCGGTGCCGAAATCATCCACATGGCCGAGTGCGGATTCTGCCCACATGGCGATCAGGAGAAGCTACTGGCCGACGGTGCCACCGAGATCGGCGGCCCGATGCCGGTCAACACCGACGGGGGCCTGATTGCCAACGGCGAGCCCATCGGCGCCTCAGGCCTGCGTCAGATCCACGAAATCGTTCGGCAACTCCGCGGCGAGGCGGGCGATCGTCAGGTGCCAGGTAACCCGAAAGTCGGGTTCACCCAGTTATACGGCGCACCCGGCACGGCCGCGGCGACCATCCTGACCACCTGACCTCGGCGAGCAGACGCAAAAGCCCCCGACACGCCGAGAGTTTCGGGGATTTTGCGTCTGCTCGCGCCTCAGGAAGGGGCAACGCTGCGGAAGGAGATGAGTTCCTTCCACCGGCTTCCCGCCGCCGCAACGAAGTCGAAGTCGACCGGCTCGACGAGGTCGCGCAACTCTCGCACGCTGAGCCGGTCGGGATCGGGAAACATTTCCAGGAATACCAACCGGCCGCCCGGTTTCAGTACGCGGTTAAGTGAACGAATACACGCCTGCTTGTCGGGCACTTCACCAATCACCGCGGCCAGGAAAGCCAGGTCAAACGAGTCGTCCGGGAAGGGCAATCCCTCGCTTGCTTGGCCGGAGGTAAAGCCGACGTTATCGAAACCGGCCCGTGCAAGTTGTCTACGGGCCTTCTCCAGCATTTCGGGCTGGACGTCGAAGAGGTCGAGACGCCCGCGGGCGAGCCGACGTGCAATCTCCACGCTGAAGAAGCCTGGACCCGGTCCGAGTTCGAGCACGTGCTCAGAACCGGCGAAGTCGAGCTCGTCGATTACCCGCCCCGGTTTCATCAGGGCTCGGCGGACGGGATTGTCCAGCATGAATGTGGCTTGATGCGGAAAGGGCCCTGCCTCGCGCCTCTTGCGCAACAGTGCTTCCACCAGGTTTGTCGCCATGGGGTCTCCTAACTGAAGTAAAGTTAGGTTACCCTAATTTTGCTATTCGGCGCTCGGCACCCCATTGGGCTGGTTGTCAGGAGACCTTCGCGACCGGCGGTGCGTAACTGGGCTTGCCCAGCCCAAGCATGTACTGGCCGATCATGTTGCGGAACACTTCGAGCGTGCCGCCGTAGATTCCCACCAACGGGGCGAACCGGTAGACGTACTCGGCGCTGCCGTCATCGGCCGCCCCGTCTGTCCCGAACGGCAGGGCTGACGCAGTCCCTAATATGTCCATGAGGTCGGGAGAGACGTCGCGCATCGTCTGCGCGTTGGCCACCCGGCCGTAGATGTTCGGCGCAGATAGCGAGGCTTCTATCCGGGCGAAGCAGCGGCCCAGTCGATACGCGACCGACTCGTCATCGAGAAGCCGGCGACCGTTCGGGTCGCGCCGGATCACGCGCTTTACGGCGTTGTCCACCGCAGTGGCCATGGTTCCCGCCTGATGCATCATGATCGAGGTGTCCTGCAAGCCGTCGTCGGCAGCAGCGACGGCGCCGTGCTCGGTATTCAGTGGCTCGCGCAGCACGGTCCAGCCCGCGTTCACCTCGCCTAATCGGTACTTGTCGTCGACCCGAACGTCGCTGTAGTAGACGATGTTGGTTCGGTCGCCGTCGACAGTGCGCAGACCCTGGATTTCGATGCCCGGCGAGTCCAGCGGAACAAGGAACATGGTCAGGCTCTTGTGTTTTGGTGCGTCCGGGGCGGTGTTGGTGATGAGGAAAACGTACTGACACATGTGCGCGCCGGTGGTGAACATCTTCGAGCCGTTGATCAGCCAGCTGTCACCGTCGCGCACCGCACGTGTCTTACACGTTGCGATGTCGGAGCCGCCTTCCGGTTCGGTGTAGCCGAGGCACAGCCGGACCTCGCCGCTGAAGACCCGGGGCATCACCTCTTCCTGCAGTTCCGCCGACCCGAACTTCGCCACCGACCGCGCCACCATGGAGGTCGTCCCCCAGGTCACCCACGGAACGTGCGCGCGGCGCTTCTCCAGCTCCCAGATGCGCCGGCGCACTCGGGTGAATCCGCCGTCGGATTCCGAATTCCACTCCAACGCCAAATAGCCCGCGGCGCCCAACGCCAAATGCACACCCTCGTCGAAGTTGTCGCCAGTCTCGCGGTCGCGGCGCTTGACGTCTTCGGTCACAAGCGTTTTCAGAGTGTTGCGCACCTCCTCTTGGAAGGCCAAATCATCGCCGGACAGCTCGACTCGCGAAAAATCCATCGTCGTTGCCCCTAGACCCGTGCCGCCGCTGGCGCGCCCTCGCGCGCAGCCACGATCTCTGCGACTCGCTTTGCGCTGGCGCCCGGGTCACCAGCCGCCAGCGGCCATCCCCTAGCACGCACCAGGTATGCCGTCGCGGCGGCTTCCGCCGAAACCCCAAGGCCACCCTGGACATGCACCGCCATGGTCGCCGCCTTGGCGGCCTCCTCGGCCATGATAGACGAAAGCAGACGGCGCCAACTCCGGCCGCGCGTCGGGTTCGTTGTCCAGAAACCAGGCCGCCCGCCGGGCGAGGTTACGCCCAGCCTGCACGGTGATGGCCATATTCGCCAACGGATGCGAAATGCCCTGCAGCGTTGAAATCGGCACACCGAGCGTGTAGCGGTTCTTGGCGAATTCCACCGCGATGTTCATCGTCTCCTCGACCAAGCCTACCAATGCCGAGGCCGTAAGCAATCGCCATTCATCCAGCGCGCGTGCGTAATTCGCCAACGCATCGGGGCCTTGGCCCACGACCGTGCGGGCGTCGGCGGTAGCCGGATCCACCCAGGCCATCGGCAGCCGACCGATATTGTCGACCTTCGCCGGCCGGGTACCGAACGTCAGACGCACAATCTGGTCGCCGTCCCGAACGATGATGTGGTCGGCAATCGAACCGGTCGGAATCAGCCGGGCACCGTCCGCGTCAGCTATGCGCGCGTCGAGCGCGGCAAGCTGCTCTCCGTGGGCGACACCGGCAGTCTCCGCATCCAGTGCTCCGAGACTGGCCAGCAATCGCGCGGCGCAGACGTGGTCGATCCACGGAACCGGAGCCAGCGACCGGCCGATCTCCTCGGCGACCAGGGTGAGGTCGACCAGCGTCGCACCATCGCCGCCATGGGACTCGGGCAGCGCCATCGTCGTCGCGCCCATGGCACACAACCGCTCCCACAGACTCTTGTCGAAGCCCGACGGTTCCGCGGCGCGGACCGTTTCGATCGGGCAGTGGGTCTTGAAGAATTGCTTATAGGCAGTCTGCAGATCCACGTGGTCCTCGGACAGGCTGTAGTCGAGTCTGCGCAGTTCGTAGCGGTCCATTGTCGGTGCTCCTTGTTCGCTCTAAAACAGGCTTCGCCGTAAGTCAGTCGCCGAAGAAGAATTCTTGTGCGTTGTTGTAGAGGTAGTTATCCAGCACCTCGTCGGGCAGATCCAGCGCACGCGCTTCGGGGATCACCCGATGCATCCGCAATACCGGCCAGTCCGATGCGTAGATCACCTTGTCTTTGCCGCGGGTCCGCATGTAATGCAGCAGGCTTTCGGGCAGTCGCTTCGGCGACCATGCCGACGTCATGAGCCGCAGGTTGCTGTATTTGATCAGCAGCCGGATCGCGATGTCCCACCACGGATCGGCGCCATGGATCATGCACAGCTTGAGTTCGGGAAACCGGACACAAACCCGGTCGAGATGGATGGGGTTCTGCACCTCACCGGGGATCGGGGGTCCGGGAAGGCCGGTATTGATGCACAGTGGCAGTTCGAGCTCAGCGCATTTGGTGTAGAGCGGGTAATAGACGGCATCACTGGGCGGGTACTGTCCGTCGGCCCAGAAGCTTGGCCCGACAGCGGCATACGCGATCGGCAGGTCGTTGACGAGGGCACCGAGTTCGCGCAGCGCCGGCATTGGTCGCAGCAGGTTGAAACCGCCGATCGCCAGCGCGAACCGGTCCGGCTTCTCTTGGACGAATTTGCGCGCGGTCACAGAAGGCTTGGCGAGATTGTCCATGAGGATGGCTTTGCGCACACCGTGGGCGTCCATTTCGTCGAGCAACGCCGACAGGTCGACGGGTGCGAACATCGACTCGGGACCCTTGAAGTAGTCGTCGCGGACCTTGAGCATCCAGGTGGGTTGTTGTTCGGTTTCACCGAAGTGAACGTTGATCAGGCAGTCAATGGCCCGGCCGGCTGGGCGTTCTGTCATTTCGAAATCACAGCCTTCTCGTGGGCCAGGCGTTTCGCCCAACGGTAGTCCGCCTTACCATTGCCCAAGCGCTGGACGTGGTCGACGAAGATGAACTCCTTGGGCGCCTTGAACCGCGCCAGCTGCGCCGTGCAATGTGTGTGCAGGGGCTCATGACCGGTGTCGGCGCTCGGATATTCCGGGCGCAGTTCGACGAGGGCGACCAGTTCTTCGCCCCAGCGTTCACTCGGGCGGCCCACCACCAAAGCGTCGGCGATCGCCGGGTGGGCCCGCAGTACCTCTTCGACTTCTTCGACGAATACCTTTTCGCCGCCGGTGTTGACCACCAGCGAGTCGCGCCCGAATAACCGCAGTGTGCCGTCCTCATCCAGACCGGCGCGGTCGCCCGAAATCACTACCCGCTTGCCGGCGACCTCAGGGAAGGTCTTGTGAGTGGCGTCGGGATCATTGAAGTATCCGAGCGGGATTCGGCCTTCCCTCGCGGCCCAGCCCACCTCTCTGCTCGCCGGGGGCAAGGAAATGGCTGTAGTCCTCGGAAAGAACCAGTCCACCCTCGCGCAGCGTGAACGTGTCGGTCCGGCTGTCCCCATGGCTGCGCCCGAAACCCATGTTTCCGGTTTCCGACGAGCCGTATCCGTTGATGAGCGTGATCTGGGGTAGCAATTCCAACAGCGCGCGTTGGTATTTCAGATTCGTTGCGGCCCCGCCTGTCCCGATCCCATACAGGGACGACAAGTCGTACTGGCCACGCCGCAACTCGGCAACCAATGGCGCGGCGTAGGCGTCCCCGACCATGGTCATCAAGCCGACCTTCTCCCGCTCGGCGGTCTCCCACACCGATCGCGGATCAAGCTTCTTACCGGTGTCGTACAGCACCACCGGCGTGCCGGCGAGGATCGCTGAGAACGCCGTCCACATGCCGGCGGCGTGCATCAGCGGCGAGACCGCGAACCACGGTGGTCCACCCGCGCTCACCTTGTCGTGAATCTCCTGCGCGGACTCATGATCTGCGCCCACCATCGACGACACGTAAATGTCGGACTGCCGCCACAGCACGCCCTTCGGCCGACCAGTGGTGCCGCCGGTGCAGATCATGATCAGATCATCGGGCGATCCGGTCACGCCCTGGTCGGTATCCCCCTGCGCCAGGGCATCATCCAACGAGCACTGCCCCGGTGAGTTGGGGGGCGTTGCTTCCGTCATCGACCGACACCAAGAGGTCGGCGCTGCCGGGTTCTAGCACGTCGGCGAACTTGGCACCCAGCGAGCGGTGATAGATGACCGCCCGTGGTTGCAGGTAGTCGAGGAGTTCGGCGACCTCGCGCGGCGTGTAGTGATAGTTGACGTTGACCGGGACGGTGCGCGCCTTGAGGCAACCGATCACCATGTCGGTGTAGAGATCGTTGTGCATGATCAGCGCGACGCGATCCTGTCCGCACTCCCAGCGTTCGAGGGTGTCGCGCTCGCGATGGGCGCCGAATCCCTTGCCGGCCAGAAAGTTCGCGAGCTGGCGGGTGCGGTCTGCCGACTCAGCGAAGGTGCTGCGGCGGCTCCCGCATACCGTCATCAACCGGTCCGGGATGACGTCGGCAATGGCGTCGAGAACGGCGCCTATGGTCCATTCGCTCATGGCGGCTAAGCAGCCGAGCCGACTTTTACACCGAGCAGGTCTAAGGCATTGTCGCGCATAATCTTTCGGATATCTGATTCGCTGAAATCCTGAAGTTCCTCGGCGAACGACACCGGCGACTCCAGGCCCTCTCCGTGCGGCCAGTCAGAACCGAACAGGATCTTGTCGACGCCGATGACCTCGGCGAGCTCTGGCAAATCGTCCTCGTAGTAGGGCGCGATCCATACGTTGTTGCGTAACTGTTCCACCGGGTCCACGGGGAAATCACGCGGCTGGGTGTTGGCGGCCTTCTTCAACCTTTTGACCAAGCGGTGCACGAAGTACGAGCCGTTCTCGATGCTGACCGCCTTCAGTGTCGGATGACGGGTGAAGACGCCGTGCACGATCATCGAGGCCATCGTGTCGTGAATGGCGCGGTCGTCGAGCAGCACGTTGTCCAGCGGATCCTTCGCGCCGAAGCCCTCGAACGTCGCCTTGCCGCCCCATGCCGCCGCGATGTGCAGGTAGCCGCTGTCGCTCAGGTGAAATCCCACCGGGACCCTCGCCTCGGCCAGCCGGGCCCAGACCGGGTCGTGGCTGCGATCGCCCAGCGACCGCGGCTTCACCAAACCGGGAACCGGCGCGGGCCGCACCAGCACCAGCTTGGCACCCCGTGCCAACACGAATTCCAGCTCTTCGAGCGCCTTGGCCGGGTCGGCCAGCGAGATGATCGGCGCGGCGATGATGCGGTGGTCGGGCCTGTCGAAGCCCCAGTCCTCGTCGAGCCACAGGTTGAATGCGTGCACCGACGCCATCGTCGCGTCGATGTCGTGCTTGAGGGCCTCCTCGACCCCACACCCGAATGTCGGCAGCATGAACGCGGTCTCGATGTCCTGGGTGTCCATCACCGCGATTCGGGCATCGCGGTTCTGGTACTCGGGGTGTTCCGCCATCCGTTCGACCTTCATCAGCGACGCGGGATCGACGCCCTCGGGAATCTCGCCGCGGAACAACAGGTCCAGGCAGCCCGGCACGATGATCGGATCGAAAGTTGGGTTGGGGACGAAGTTGTTGACCCGCCCCCCGATGACGGCCGTCGTGCGTTTGCCCTGGGTGAGCATCTGCACGCCGCGGGTCCTGAACGCCTTGTCCAGGTGCCGGGTGAAGGCATCCACCGGCTCGTAGTAGTGATTGTCGACGTCGATTGCCTTGTAGCTCAAATTACCCATGACGATCCTTTCGGGTATTACCAGCGAAAACTAAGCATCGGAAGCGGTTAGCTTTCCAAGCAGGGGAGGAAATTGTGGCGGCCGCTTCTGCAGGAAGCTGGTGATGCCCTCGATGACGTCCGGCCGTGGCATCGCCTCCTGCAGCAGGACCTCGGCGTGCGCGGTCGCCTCCACGACGTCGCGTGTGGCGTCCGCGTAAATCTGCTGTTTGATCACTGCCATCGAGGCCGGGGAGCAGTAGGCAGCCATGTCCTCCGCGTACTCCATGGCACGTTTCATCAAATCTTCGGCCGCAACGACCTCTTTGACCAGTCCCAGTTCGGCCGCTTCCTCGGCGAGGAAGGTGCGCCCGCTCAACAACAAGTCGAGGGCGACGCCCCAATTGGCCAAGCGCGGCAGAATCCACGAGATGCCGAACTCGGCGATCAATCCGCGGCGAGCGAACACGGCGGCGAACTTGGCCCCGGCGGCGGCGAACTTGACATCGCACATCAGCGCCTGGGTCAGACCGATGCCGACGCACGCGCCGTTTATCGCCGCGATGATGGGCTTGCGCAGCGTCGTCACAAAATGGGGCGGGCGTTCACCGACCAGGTCAGCCAGATTCGTCTGGCCCGCTTTCTCCATTGTCTCGCCCATGGTGGCGGCCGAACTCGGCGCGCCGAGATAGGCGCCGGCACAGAATCCACGACCCCGCCCGGTCAAGACGATAACCCGGATTGCCGGGTCGTCTTCGGCACGGTCGATGGCGGCGTAAAACCCGGCCGCGATGTCGGGACCCCAGGCATTGAGGCGCTCCGGGCGGTTGAAAGTGACGATCGCGACGCCGGTGGCCGTGGCCTCGTAAAGCACCGCCTCTTCGGTGCCGGAAGCACCGCCACTGCCGGACATCTCCCGCCCCACCTCCTCGACGTCTACCGCCGAATTCAGCTTACTTTGTACGCATACTGTATACCTATCGGTAGCGCATTCCACAACCGACCTCGCGCCCGTGGAGAGCCCCACGGCGCAGCCCATTCCCGCAGCTCGAACCACTATTCGGGACCATTTCTGCCGAGCCCACCCCGCGTCCCTAACGGCACAGCTGTGCCTGTGGCGAGCGACACGTCACGAATGCGGTTTCATCGACCGGGCGGCAGGGAAAACCAGCTAATCCAGTTACCAATAAAGGGGGCAAAGTGTTCGGCATCAACTTCGACATCAACAGCGGCCCGGTCGAGGCCATCATGGGCATCGCGGAAGACGTCAAGGGCAAGGCCAAGGAGGTCATCGGCACGTTCTTCGGCCGTGGCGATCTGATCAGCGAGGGCAAGGCCCAGCAGGACAAGGCAAAAGCGCAGCGCGACGTTGCGAAAAAGGAAGCCGGCGCCGAGAAGGCCCGCGCCGAGGCCAAGGTTCAGGAAGCGCGCCAGAAGGCCGCACAATAAGCAGTCACCGCGTACAGCGAGCCCCGGTCGCCGTCGGCGGCTGGGGCTTTGCTGCTGTCGGTCGCTTAAATCGAGTGCACTTCAAAGCATTTGGGCGGGACGCACCCGGCTCGCCAAGCGACAGCGCTCACCATGAGGCCCATGAGGTGCCGCCGCGGCCGATTTCGGTCACCATGTAGTCGTGGGCACGGACAGTAGCAATCCACATACGCTTTCTGACCAGTTGGCCAGGATGCCGCACTACCACGTCGTGACTCAATTCGACGGGCGCTTACTCGACTACAGCGACCGCCTCACCGAACCCGGTGCAACCGCGTACGCCACCGACCTGATCTCGCCATTATCCGGCGGCCGGGAGGAAGGTCTGGAAGCGGTGTGGATCGTGCAAGTCGGTCCGGGAACATGTCCGCTGGCGCACGGTGACGGTCCTGGAAAAGACAGCGAAGAAGTCCTGATGTTCCTGGAACGGGTAGTCCAGGACGAGCCGTACTGGTCGGAGTTTTCGTAGCCTACGGGCCTCTATACCCGACGCTGCCGGCCGCCGGCACCGGGTTGATCGGCTCAGACCGGCCATGTTCGCCCGCCCAGCCGCAGTTACCACAACGCCTACGATAGGTATTACAGTAGCAGTTGAAAACTGGACCTGGCCGCGTTTGACAGGAATGGAGGGGCCGGCAGTGGCAAAGCAGGCAACCCCCGATAAGCGGCAGCGGCGCGAACGCGGGTCCATCAATCCCGAAGACATCATCAGCGGTGCATTCGAACTCGCGGAACAGGTTTCGATCGACAACCTGAGCATGCCACTGCTCGGCAAACACCTCGGCGTCGGTGTCACCAGCATCTACTGGTACTTCCGCAAGAAGGACGACTTACTCAACGCGATGACCGACCGCGCCCTGAGTAAGTACGTGTTCGCTACCCCGTACGTCGCAGCCAGCGACTGGCGCGAAACGTTACGCAATCACGCGCGCTTGATGCGTAAGACATTCATGGGGAACCCAATTCTGTGCGATCTGATTTTGATCCGGGCGGCGCTGAGTCCCAGGGCCGCGCGCGTAGGCGCGCAGGAGATGGAGCGGGCGATAGCCAACCTGGTGGAGGCCGGACTATCGCCGGAGGACGCCTTCGACACGTACTCCGCGGTTTCGATTCACGTCCGCGGATCTGTGGTACTGCATCGGCTCTACGAAAAGAATGAGTCGGCCGAAAGCGACACGCGCGCAATCGAAGATGCCGTGGCAATCGATCCCGGCACCACTCCGCTGATCGCCCAAGTGAGCGAGCAGGGACACCGCATCGGGGCTCCGGACGAGACGAATTTCGAATACGGCCTCAACTGCATCCTCGACCATGCCGGTCGCTTGATCGACGAGAGTTCCACCGCCACCACGTCGGGAACGTCCCGGCAGAGCAACGCCGCCAAGTCACCGGTTCAGCGAGGACGAGCCCGACCGACAGTTGCGCGCTAACGCGCGTAGGGCTCAGGCTTCCGGTTCCGGCACGTGAAAGTGTTCGTCGCGCAACCGGAAGGCTTCCTTGGTCCCGTGCTGTGCGCGCGTTTTGACGAAGTTGAACTCGCCCGGCGAGAACTGCAGGTTGGTGCCGTAGGCGTGGAAAAGATAGCTGGCGACTTCCTCGCCCTGGTACGCCTGGGTCTGCTCGACGAGCCGAAAGGCTTCTTTGGCGATGACCACGCCGTCGGCCGGCATCTTCGCCGCCTTTTCTGCCCAGTAGCGGGCGCGCGCCGTGACCGCGCCGGGATCGCAGGTGTCGGTGAAGATTCCGAGATGCTCGATTTCGGCCGCCTCGATGATGTCGCCGGTCAGCAGCATCCGGCGGGCCAGCACCGGCCCCAACCGGTGGAAAAACATGTGCAAGCTGCCCAGCGCAGGACCCAGGAAGCGCGTTGCCGGCATACCGATTTTGGTGTCGCGTGCGATGACCGAGATGTCAGTCATCAGGGCCATCTCGAAGCCGCCGCCGAGCGCGTAACCGGAGATCTCCCCGACCGTCACCTTGGGGAACCCCATGAAATTGTGGTAGAAGCTAAATGACTTGCGGTCCAACGCAAGCCGTCGGCGCTGACTGGGGCGGCGTTTGGCCGCCGCTGCGTCGGGAGGCTGGTCTTTGGAGCCGTACCAGCCGTATGCATTGTTCATGTCAGCCCCGGTGCTGAAAACCCCTTCGGCGCCGCGCAATAGCACAACCGTGACGTCGTCGTCGTCAGCGACGCGATCCAGACAACGCCCAACGGCCTCGCGCATGGCGGCGTCGTAGGAGTTACGTTGCTTGGGGTTGTTCAGGGTGATCGTAGCGATACGACCCTGTGGATCCACGTCAAAAAGCACACGATCGTCCGAAGTGTCAGAAGAAGTCATCTGTCGGACTCCTTTCGCCGACGGCCGAATTGAAACACGGACAGCTTCTCCGGCGAGGATGCCAACGTGTTGACCTCACCCAGGCAAAGCACCTCATCATCAAGCAGCACCCGAGCCGTCGAGGTGACCCCCCGCTCGACCTGTGACCGGACGATGTCAAACCCCAGCTCGGTCAAGATCGGCGTGGGCCGGCGGTAGGTCACGTTGAGCGAACGGGTCTTGCCGGAAAGACCCGTCACGCAACTGTGATGCTGAATAACGCAGTCGAAGAAGACGGCGAGAAAGCCGCCGTGCACCAACCCCGGGGGCCCCTCGTAGACCAGCGGGAATACGACTCTGCCGACGGCCTTCTCGGCGTCGATGTGATCGAAGGAATACTCCGGAAAGCATGGGTTGTAGGCGCCGATGTCGGTTGCGTGGTTCAGATAGACCCGCCGTGGGTCATCCTCGAGCACTCCGATGCGCGGCGCGTTGTCCTGGGGAGCCGCGGTGGCCAGCTCGCTCTCCCACTCGGCGAACTTGACCAGCATCGCGTCCACCGCCGGGTGCGGGTGTTCCAGCGCGAGCAATGTCGAGCTGAGCCGTCGCATCGCGGCGGCCGCGGCGACGGTCTGGGCAAGGGGCGCCTCGCCGAATCTGGCGTCGCCAGTGCCCTCGGACATACGTCCTTCTTTCAGGTGGTTTCACCCGGTTGTTTCCGTCGACAGCGTTTCCTTGCTAACTTATACAGCGTAGCAATCGTATTGCCTACTGTATGGGTAACCATATCGGTCAGAAAGGCCGGATTCGACGGTGAGCGACGAGGTCGACACGGCCGACCCCGAGGGTTCGGTTTTCGTACGCCGGGACGGCGCCATTCTGCGAGTCACGCTCGATCGCCCGGCACGGCGTAACTCGTTGACCCAACCGATGATCGAAACGTTGGTTCGCTCGCTGACCGATGCCGCCGCGGACGACTCGTTGCGCGCGATCCACATCCGGGGCGCCGGAGACGACTTCTGTGCCGGAGCCGACTGGGTGGCCACAAACAGCGGTGGTACACAACGTCCCCGCACCGGTGACCTGGTGCGCAGAATTCCGCACGCCGCCAATCGGGTGATCGAACTCGTGCACACCATCCAGTTGCCGGTGGTCTGCAGTGTGCAGGGATGGGCCGCGGGCATGGGCTGCAATCTTGCGCTGGCCGCCGACTTCACCGTGGCCGCGACGGGCGCCGTGTTTTGGGAGCCGTTCATCGACCGCGGGTTCAGCCCGGATTCCGGTTCGACCTGGCTACTGCCGCGACTCGTCGGCGTGGCACGGGCGCGGCGAATGCTACTACTCAGCGAGAAAGTCAGCGCGGCGGACGCGGCCGACTGGGGGCTGATTCACCAGGCCGTGAGCCCGCCGGAACTCGACGATGCAACCGAGCAGCTGCTGACCCGACTGGCCTCCGGTCCGACGATCGCCATCGGGCTGGCCAAGCAGGCCCTGAACTTCGGCCAGCACGCGTCACTCGGCCAATCCATGACACAGGAACTTTTCAACCTCGAATTATCTTGTCGGACAATGGACTTCAAAGAAGGCCTCAAGGCATTTCGGGAACGGCGCGCCCCGGATTTCGATGGCCGCTGACCGGGTAGGCTTCCGGTCGCACCGGGCGTTAGACGAAGGGAACACAGATGCCGGTTAAGTCGTTCGACACCATCAACTATGAGGTTGACGGGCACACCGCCACCATCACGCTGAACCGCCCGGACGCTCTCAACGCGCTCAGCCCGCACATGGTCACCGAACTCCGGGCCGCCTACGACGAGGCCGAAAACGATGACCAGATATGGCTGACCATCGTCACCGGCACAGGTCGGGCGTTCTGCACGGGAGCCGACGTCACTGCCATTCCCGAGGACGGCAAGGTGATTTACGAACGGCCGTACCTGTCGACCTACGACCAGTGGGAGGCGCCGCAGGAGGGCACACCCCCGTTTCGCACGGCTGCCAAGCCGGTGCTGACCGCGGTCAACGGGTTGTGCTGTGGCGCCGGCATGGATTGGGTCACCACGACCGACATCGTTATTGCATCCGATCGCGCTACCTTCTTCGACCCGCACGTGAGCATCGGGCTGGTGGCCGGACGAGAGATGGTGCGGGTGTCGCGGGTGCTGCCCCGCTCCATCGCCCTGCGGATGGCATTGATGGGCAAGCACGAGCGGATGAGCGCAGCAGCGCGCCTACGAACTCGGGTTGATCAGCGAAGTCGTCGAGCACGACCACCTTCTCGAGCGGGCGCATGAGATCGCGGACATCGTGAACTCCAATGCGCCACTGGCGGTCCGGGGGACCCGGCTGGCCATTCTCAAGGGCCTGAATGTGCCGCTGCACGAAGCCGAGATCATGGCCGAGACATTCCGCGAGCGCGTCCTGCGCACCGAGGACGCGGCCGAAGGACCCGAAGGCCTTCGTCGAGAAGCGCAAGCCCGAATTGGCAGTGCCGATGAGCACCGACGGTTTCGAAACCATCCTGCTCGACGTCGACGCCACCGACCACGTCGCCACCATCACGCTGAATCGGCCCGATCAGCTCAATACATTCAACCGCACGATGTGCGAAGAGATGGTCCAAGCCTGGCGCACGGTCAAACTCGACGAGTCGGTGCATGCGGTTGTGCTGCGCGCAGCGGGCACTCGGGCGTTCAGCGCCGGACTGGACATCAAGACGCCGTATGGCCAGCCCGAAAATGTCTGGAACCACGAAGATCCCGGCGAGGCGCTCAGCGCCAAGTGGCAGAAGATGTGGAAGCCGGTGGTGTGCGCGGTCCAGGGCATGTGCACCGCCGGCGGGTTCTACTTCGTCAACGAATCCGATGTGGTCATCTGCTCAACAGACGCAACATTTTTCGACTCTCACGTCTCTGCCGGTCTGGTGTGCGCACTGGAGCCGATCGGGCTGATGCGCCGCGTCGGGCTGGGCGAGACGCTGCGGATAGCGCTGATGGGCAACGACGAACGGGTCAGCGCCGACACCGCACTGCGGATCGGATTGGTTTCCGAGGTGGTTGCTTCGGAAGATCTGTGGGCCCGGGCACATGACATCGCGGCAACTATTGCCGCCAAGCCGCCCTCGGCGACCCAGGGCACCGTCAAGGCGATCTGGGAGTCGCTGGACAAGCCTTACCGCGCCGCCTTGGATCAGGGGCTCATCTATACCCGACTGGGCAACCCGCTCGGCAAGGCCGAATTGGCCGCCCAAACGCAACTCCAACGGCAATGGCGCCAGGAGCGAGCCGAAGATCCGCTGATGGCCGATCACCCGCTGAGTCAACGCATCGCCGACGTGCTGGATCTGCACCCCGGCGCGGATGCGATCGAGTACGACGGTCGGTGGTACTCGTGGGGCCAGGTCGCCGCGGCGGCGCGGCAGATCGCCGCTCTGACAGCCGAACACGGCGCCGCGCCGCAGATCGGGATGTTGCTGCGCAACCGCCCCGGGCAGGTGGCCGCGTTCCTCGGTGTGCTGCTCGGCGGCGGAACTGTGGTCACCATCAACCCGTCTCGCGGCGACGAGCGCACCAAGGCTGATATCGCCGCCCTGCGATTGCCGCTCGATCGTCGGTGAGCCTGACGACCTGGCGAAGCTGGTCGGTCCTGGGACTCCGACGGCGCCGATTTCGGCTCTTTTGACCACCGGAGGTGGGTCAACACCGCACAGCACCGGCGCGGCTGACCGGCCCGCCGTCGCGGTCCGAATGCTGACCAGCGGTACGACCGGTCCGCCCAAGCGAATAGACCTCAGTTACGACATGCTGGCGCGCAGTGTGATGGGCCCCCGGCCCGAACGCGCGCCGGCGCCAACCGAATTGCGACGCGGCGTCGCGATCGTCAACTCACCGCTGGTCCATATCGGCGGGGTTTTCCGGGTGCTGCAATGCGTCGCCGAAGCGAGATCTTTTGTGCTGCTGGAACGATTCGAGCTCAACGCGTGGGCCGACGCGGTACGCAAACATCGGCCGCGCACGGTTTCGCTTGTTCCGGCCGCGTTGCGAACGGTGCTGCACTCCGATCTCGCACCGGCAGACCTGGAAAGTATCCGCGCCGTCACTTGCGGCACCGCGCCGCTATCGGCAGACGATGCCGATGCCTTCACCGAGAAGTACGGCATCCCCGTCCTGACCTCCTATGCTGCAACGGAATTCGGCGGCGGCGTGGCCGGCTGGACCCTGGCCGATCACCAGCGGTACTGGCAGGCCAAACGCGGCAGCGTCGGACGGGCCAATCCTGGCGCACAACTTCGGGTCGTCGATGAGGGCGGCGCACGCGCTCGGGCCGGACCAGGTCGGCCTGCTTGGAAGTCAAGCCGGGACAGCTGGGACCATCGGCGGAATGGATGCGGACCACGGATATGGCGCGCATCGACGCCGATGGATTTGTCTGGGTCGTCGGACGCGCCGATCAGGCGATCATCCGCGGCGGGTTCAAGGTGATGCCCGACGACGTGCGCACCGCGCTGGAGGGCCACCCCGCGGTGGCGGGCGCGGCCGTGGTGGCCCGGCCCGACGAGCGCCTCGGCGAGACACCCGTCGCCATGGTGGAACTGCGTAAGTCCGCGTCGACCGATCCCGGCGAGCTGATCGAGTATCTGCGGACGCGACTGGCCGGCTACGAGATTCCCACCGACATCGCGATCGTCGAGCACCATCCCGCGAACACCATCGGGCAAGGCCGATCTGAGCGCAATCCGAACCTTTTTCAGCGCCGCCGCCCATAGCGACCATGCCGGGTGACTCGCCCACCGTCGCCGGGGTGTTACGGCGCCACGCCCGTCCGCGTGCGGAGCACCCGCTTCTGGTGTGCGACCAAGATCGCATCAACTACGCCGAGGCCGAGCGCCGCTCGGCCCAGCTTGCCCGCGGACTGATAGCGCTCGGTGCCGGCAAGGGCACCCACGTGGGGCTGCTCTACCCGAATGGCACCGAGTTCGTCGTCGGGATGCTGGCCGCGGCACGGATAGGCGCGGTGGTTATCCCGTTTTCGACCTTCGTCACCGCCCGCGAGATGCGCGAACAACTGGTCGACAGCGACACCCAGATCCTGTTGAGCGCGGCATCGTTTCGCTCCCACGATTATGCGCAAAGGCTGGCGCAGGCGTTGTCAGAGCCGGACTTCAATGTGGGCCGGCCGCTGTTCGCCGCCGCGACACCGCAGTTGCGCCACGTCTCGATCGGCCACGGCCCGATTTGTGCGCTCGCCGAGACCGTCGATCCCGAGTTGCTGTCCGCGATGGAAGACGATGTCGACGGCTCGGACCCGCTGGCCATCGTCTACACGTCGGGCTCGACGAGCACCCCAAAAGGAGTCGTGCACACGCACGCCGCCCTGCTCGGCCACCAGCAGAACCTCAACGACATCCGCGGTTTGACGGCCGACGACAAGTTGTTCTGCAATTCGCCGTTCTTCTGGATCGGTGGGTTCGCGTTCGGCCTGCTGGCCACGCTGATCGCCGGGTCGACGCTGGTGTGCTCCAATGCCACCGATCCCGCACTGACGCTCGATCTCCTCGAGGCCGAAAACCCGACGATGACAAACGGTTTCGCCGCCGGCATCGCTCACCTGGCCGACCATCCGAGCTTCGCCGGACGCGACTTGTCATCAATGCGTCGCGGCAATCTGTACCCGATCATGGCGCCCGGCATCCGACCGGCCGACCCCGAGTTGCGGCACAACATGCTGGGCATGACCGAGGCCGGCAGCGTGCTGCTGATCAGCGGTGACGAATCCGACCAACCCGAGCAGCGACGCGGATCGTTCGGCAGGCCTGCGCCCGGGTTCGAGACGATGATCATTGAGCCCGACGCGGCGGGAGTCGGCGAACTATGCATCCGCGGGCCATACGTGATGCAGGGTTACTACAAACGCAGTCGCGAAGAGATCATTCGATGCCGACGGTTGGTTCCACACCGGCGATTTGGTGCGTGCCGACAGCGACGGATTCATGTATTTCGTCGGCCGGCTCAGCGCGATGATCAAGACGGCGGGCGCGAATGTCTCGGCAGCCGAGGTGGAGAAGGCAATCGCAAAGTTGACTGGCGCGGCGGCTCACGTTGTCGGCATTCCAGACACCGAACGGGGCGAGTTGGTTGCCGCGGTGTTGGTCCACGGGGCCCCGCAGGATTTCGATGAAGCCGGCCTGCGCGAGCGGCTCAAGCAAGAGTTGTCGACCTACAAAATCCCAAGACGGTTCATCGCCCTACCCAGCGCTGAGATTCCGCTGCTGTCGAGCGGCAAAATCGACACGCAACAATTGAAGAAGTTGTTCGATGCTTGACACCATCGATCAACTCGTGCGGTTTCGCGCCTCCCACGACGGCGCCAAGCCGATGGTGATCGACCCACAGACTCGGGTCAGCTACCGCGAATTGGACTTCACCACAAGAGATTTGGCCGCGGCTTTCGTCGAAGCCGGCGTCGGCAAGGGCAGCTCGGGTCGGGCTGATCATGCCCAATTGCACCCGCTGGGTTCAGGTTGCGATAGCACTGACCCGCATCGGCGCCGTGCTGGTTCCGTTGAGCACCCTGCTGCAGGCCGGTGAACTCGTCGCGCAGTTGCGTTCAGCCGCTGTGCAATTCCTGGTGAGCGTCGAGGAGTTCCGCGGACACCGCTATCTGGACGACCTGCAATCTGTACTCGAAGCCGCTTCGGAGCTCGAACTTCCCGCACTGCGCCGGGTCTGGACGAGCGACCGGCTCAACAACGCCGACGCGGACGAGCGGGCCCGCCGGCTCGTCGACGCCATGACCGAAACCGTCACCGCCGCCGACCCGCTGGTCATCATGTTCACCTCGGGCAGCAGTGGAGCACCCAAGGGCGTCGTGCATTCCCACGGCAATGCGTTGGGCGCCGTCGAATCAAGCCTCGCGGCTCGCTGCATCACCTCCGACACCCGCCTCTACCTGCCGATGCCGTTCTTCTGGGTGGGCGGCTTTGGCAGCGGGATATTGTCGGCACTGCTGGCCGGCGCCACCCTGGTGACCGAGGAAGTACCGAAACCCGAAACCACCCTGCGGCTGCTGGAACGCGAACGGGTCACGCTGTTTCGCGGCTGGCCCGACCAGGCCGAAGCACTGGCGCGGCATGTGGGCGGGGGCGGCGATGAGGTCAAAGCCGACCTTTCGGCACTGCGCCCGGGCAGCCTGGAAGCCCTGTTACCGATAGAGCTGCGGGCTCAGCCCGGCGCGCGCGCCACGCTGTTCGGCATGACCGAGGCATTCGGGCCCTACTGCGGCTACCCCGCCGACACCGACATGCCGCACTCGGCCTGGGGCAGTTGCGGTAAGCCGTTCCCCGGGATGCAGGTCCGCATCGTCGACCCCGACAGCGGCGAGCCGGTGACCGCAGGAACCGTCGGCATGATCCAGATCCGTGGACCGCACACGCTGCGCGGCATTTGCGGCCGCACCCGGGAAGAGCTGTTCACCTCCGACGGCTACTACCCCACGGGCGATCTCGGTCACCTCGATCCGGACGGCTTCCTGTTCTACCGCGGCAGATCCGACGACATGTTCAAAGTCAGCGGGGCCACCGTCTACCCCAGCGAGGTCGAGCGGGCCCTGCGCGCCATCGACGGGGTCGAGATACGCCTTCGTCACCAACGTGCCCGGCGGCTTCGGGAGAACGGGTGGGTGCTGCGGTGGTTTGCGGCGACCACGCGGCTACCGCCGAGCAGTTGCGCAACTCCGCGCGCAAACTGCTGAGCGCCTTCAAGGTGCCGACGGTGTGGCTGTTGCTGGAATCCGACGACGACGTCCCGCGCGGCGGCACCGGCAAGCCCGACACCCGTCGCCTGCGAGAGATGTTGACCGAAGCGAACCAGCCTTAGGGGACCCGCTCCCAGGGTTGACAGTTCTGCGACTCGAAGGCCTTGACCGTTGCGAATTAATACTCGCGAACATCGGACCGACAGAGGTATTCGCCTGGACTACGTGCTCCTTGTTCGCATCGGGTGTGCTGTAGGTGAACCACGAGCACATCGAACCCTGGGTCGGCACATTGTTTATCCAAACCCCAAAGGTCGACGCCGACCCGGCCGTCCGATAGAGGCCCGGCGCAATGTCAGGCCCGACGACGAAGACACCGTTCCCCGGGATCGGGTCCATCGGGTCGGCAACCGCGGGCGGCGCCAGCGCGATCACGACCAAACCTGCAACGAACCCGGTCGTTGCGCGCGACACCAGTGCTAGGCGCATCTTTTCCTCGCTCGATAGTGCTGCCCGTGTTAATGCAGCGTATTCCCTCCTAGGCAGATGCCGATAGCTCAGTTAGAAGACGCCGTCTTGGCACGCAAGGTGCACCCAGTAGGAGCGATGCTGGAAGGGATAGGTGGGAAGCGCGACGACGCCCGCCTTCGGGTAAAGGGTTCGCCAGGACGGGCTGTGCCCGTGGTTGTGCAGCTGGGCCAGCGCCGCAGCGACGCTGTCGAGGTCGGGCCGGTCTCGGCGCACGGTGGTGATGACCGCCGACTCCGGCCGGTCAGAAACGCCGGCCAACGTGTCGGTGATCGCAGCAGCCAGAATTGGGTCCGGAGACAACTCCACAAACGTGCACTCACCCTGAGTGAGCAGGTGGACGACACAGTCATTGAACCGGATCGGCTCACACAGGTGTCGGGCCCAGTACTCGGCGGAGGTGAGCTGCTCGGAGGTCGCTATTTCTCCGGTGAGATTGGACAGGATGGGCACGGTGGGCGCGGCGAAAGTCAGGCGCGCGGCTACGTCCTCGAAGTTATCGAATTCAGTTAGACCGCGAGCGGCAACCAGAACCGCGGCGTCGGGCAGCGACAGCACGCCGGAGACGTAGGCGGCGGTGAGTTCTCCGATGGAGTGGCCCAACAGATAGTCAGGGCGCACACCCGCCTCGACGAAGAGGGCATGCATGGCCGCACCCAGGGCGAACAGCGCAGGTTGTGCGTACGCGGTTTGATGGAGCAGCTCGGCCGAAGCGGTGTCCGGCTGGGCGAACATGACGTCGCGTAGCGGCAATTCGGGGTGGTTGTCTTGGTTGTCTTGGTTGTCGAAGGCTGCACATACTTCGTCGAGGGTGTGCGCGAAGGTGCGGTAGTAGCGGTAGAGGTCTTGGCCCATGCCGGGGTATTGGGCGCCATGGCCGGGGAAAACAAACACGGTTTTGCCGCTGTTGTGAGAGGGATTCTGGTGTTGGGTGAGGCCGGGGTGGTGCTCATCGGTGGCCAGTGCGTGCAGGGCTTGCAGCAGATCGTCGCGGGGGTCCTCGGTGCTGGAACGCTCCGTGATGGCGGCGCGGTAGGAGTGGTGGGAGCGGGTGGTGGCCAGGCTGTAGGCCAGGTCGGTGAGGTCGACGTTGGGGTGGCTGATCAGGTGCTCGCGTAGCCGGTCGGCTTGAGCGGTCAGGGCCCCGGGGGTACGCGCCGAGACCGCCCAAATCCGCAGCGGCGGCCGCGAGACGGCTTCTCCCGCAGACGCTGTGGGGGATTCAGCCCCCGTATGGCCTTGTTGCAAGATGAGGTGGGCGTTGGTGCCGCTGATCCCGAACGATGAGACCGCCGCGGTGCGGGGGTGGTTGGTCATCGGCCATGGCAGGGCCTCGGTGAGCAGTTGGACCGTGCCCGCGGACCAGTCAATATGGGGGCTGGGACGGTCGACGTGCAGGGTCGGGGGCAAGGTGCCGTAGTTGAGGGCCTGGATCATTTTGATCAACCCGGCGGCTCCCGCGGCGGCCTGGGTGTGGCCGAGGTTGGATTTGATCGATCCAAGCCAAAGTGGTTGACCAGAGATGCGGTTGGCGCCATAGGTGGCCAGCAGGGCACCGGCTTCGATCGGGTCGCCCAGGGGGGTGCCGGTGCCGTGCGCCTCGACGACATCGACCTGATCGAGTGTCAGCCCGGCATTGGCTACCGCCTGCTGGATGACGCGTTGTTGGGCGGGCCCGTTGGGGGCGCCCAAACCGTTGGAGGCGCCGTCTTGGTTGACAGCGGACCCGGCGATGACCGCGAGGATCGGGTGATTGTTACGGCGCGCGTCGCTGAGCCGCTCCAGGACCACGACACCGGCGCCTTCGCCAAAGCCGGTGCCATCGGCGTTGGCGGCGAACGCCTTACACCTACCGTCAGGAGCCAGTCCGCGTTGACGGGCGAACTCGGTGAACACCCACGGTGACGTCATCACCGTGACACCGCCGGCAAGCGCCAACGTGGATTCACCGTTGCGCAGGGACTGACACGCCAGATGGGCGCCAACCAGTGCAGACGAGCATGCGGTGTCCACGGTGATGGCGGGACCTTGCAGACCGAGCAGGTAGGAGACCCGCCCAGAGACCACGCTGGTCGCGGTGCCGGTCAGGGCGTAACCCTCAGCGCTATCGGAGCCGGCCACACCATAGGGCTGTGCCCATGTCCCGGCGAACACGCCGGTATCAGACCCCGCCAACCCGACGGGGTCGATTCCCGCGGTCTCCAACGCTTCCCAGCACACCTCCACCAGCAGTCGTTGCTGCGGATCGATGGCCTGTGCCTCACGTTCGGAGATACCGAAGAAATCGGCATCGAACCCGGCCGCATCCCGCAAGAACGCCCCGGAACGCGTGTAGGTCTTGCCCACCGCATCGGGATCCGGATCGAACAAACCCGAAAGATTCCAGCCACGATCGGTCGGGAAGGCGCCCACCACGTCCCGGCCACTGCTCACCAAATCCCATAGCGACGCCGGCGAATTAACGCCCCCAGGGAACCGGCATGCCATACCGACCACCGCCACCGGTTCGTCCAGCCGCGCACGAAGAGCCCGGTTCTGCTGCTTGAGTCGCTCGATCCGGACCAGTGAGAGCCGCAGGGCTTCAGCCGCTCTTTCGCTTTCGCTTTCGCTAGCCATTTTCCTGGGACTACTCGTCATCGCCTTCGCCGCTTAGGGCGATGTTCATGAGTTCGTTCAGGTTCATTTCCGCGAATGCCCCTGCACTGCTGGTGGAATCTGCCGCGCTTTTCTCGCCCAGCATGCCCAGCAGCACGTCCAAGATGCCTTCGTCGCGGAGCCGCTGTACTGGAATAGTGCTGATGAGGCGGTGGATTTCGGCCTCGGGCGTCGCATCGACACCGTTGTCGGACAGTTGCCGCTGCAGGTGAGTGGCCAGGGCGGCGGGGGTGGGTTGGTCGTAGATCAGGGTAGACGAAAGGCTCAGCCCGGTAGCCGTTTTGAGCCGGTTGCCCAGTTCGACGGCGGTCAGCGAGGCGAACCCGCTGCCCTGGAACGACCGGCCGGGATCGATGTCGATGGGGTTGGAGTGACCTAGCACAACCGCGATGTGCGAACGCACCAGGTCCAGTAGCAGGTTGTGTTGTTGATCGGGAGTCAGCCCGTGGAGTCGTTGGGCCAGCGCCGATTTGACCGCGGTGGCCTCGGTGGTGACCAGCCGCCGCAGGGGGTGGCGGACCAGATCGGTAAACAGCGGCGGTAGCCGGGTGCTGAGGGTGGGGTTAACCAGCGCGCTGCGGTCCAGGACAGCGGCCACCACGGTGGGGTGATTAACGATGAGCGCGGTGTCAAACAACTCCAGTGCTTGATCGGTTGTCATCGCCGCCAAACCGCTTTGGCTCATTCGGGTCAGGGCTTGCTCCCAGCATCCCCACGCCATCGATACCGCCGGCAGCCCGGCCGCGCGCCGGTGCGTGGCCAACGCATCCAGGAAAGCGTTGGCCGCCGCGTAATTACCGTGCCCTTTAGACCCCACCGTGCCGGCCAGCGAGGAAAACATCACGAACGTCGACAGGTTCAGATCGCGGGTCAACTCATGTAGGTTCCACGCCGCATCGACCTTGGCCGCCAAGACGGTATCGATCCGGCCAGGCGTCAATGACGTGATCACCGCGTCATCGATTATCCCGGCGGCGTGTATGACACTGGTCAACGGCGGGTAGTGCGCGGGCAGTCCCGCCAACAATCCCGCCGCCGCGTCACGATCGGCCACATCACAGGCCACCACCTGCACCTCGGCGCCAGCCCGGGTCAACTCTGCCACCAGCTCACCGGCCCCCTCGGCGCGATCCCCACGGCGACTGGCCAGCACCACATGACCTACCCCATACCGATGCACCACATGCCGGGCCAGCACCGCCCCCGCCATCCCGGTCCCGCCAGTAATCAATACGGTGCCCACCCCCAGGGCAGCAGAGGTTTGATCGGGGATGGTCAGGACCACTTTGCCGATGTGGCGGGCCTGACTGACGAACCGGAGGGCGTGTGGGGCGTACCGGATGTCCCAGGTAGTGACCGGCAGTTGATGCACCGTGTGGTTGTCGAACAATCCACCCAACTCCGCGAGTATCTGCCCAATGCGCTGCGGGCCGGCCTCAGCCAGGTCAAAGGCCCGGTACAACACCCCGGAATGCGTTTGGGCGATGACCTGGGCATCACGGATGTCGGCTTTGCCCAGCTCGATGAAACGGCCGCCACCCGGCAGTAACCGCAGCGAGGCGTCCACGAACTCGCCGGCCAACGAGTTCAACACCACATCGACCCCGCGCCCTCCGGTGGCGGATAAGAACTTCTCCGCAAACTTTGGCGTGCGCGAGTCGGCGATGTGGTTATCATCAAATCCCATGGCGCGCAGCGTGTCCCACTTATCACGGCTGGCGGTGACAAATGCTTCCACCCCCCAGTGCCGCGCCAACTGCACCGCCGCCATCCCCACCCCGCCGGTCGCGGCATGGATCAGCACCGATTCCCCCGCCCGCACCCGGGCCAATTCGCCCAACCCGTAGTAGGCGGTCAAAAACACCATCGACACACCGGCGGCCTCGGCGAACGACCACCCCGGCGGTACCCGAACAATCAGCCGCTGGTCGACCACGGCCTCCGGGCCCGCCGCACCCAACAAGCCCATCACGTGATCGCCTACGGCAACGCCGCTTACACCCGCGCCCACCTCAACGACTACCCCCGCCCCCTCCCCGCCCAGCTCCGCGGCACCGGGATACATTCCCAACACCATCACTACATCGCGGAAATTGACACCCACAGCCCGCACCGCAACCCGCACCTGCCCCACCCGCAACGCCGCCTCCGCCTGCGCGTAGGGCTCAAACACCACGTCCTCGAACGTGCCCCCACCCCTAACTCCCAACCGCCACAACCCGTTTGGTAGCGGCAGCGGTTGAGGGGTGCTCGCGGCCAGGCGGGCGGCGTAGGCGTTGCCGGTGCGGATCACCAGTTGGGGTTCTCCGCTGCCGGTCAGCGCGGGCAAGTCCAGTGGCGCGTCGGCATCCACCAGTAAAATCCGGCCCGGGTTCTCGCTTTGCGCCGAGCGAACCATCCCCCAAACCGCCGCCCCAGCCAGATCGGTGACATCCTCGCCGGCCACTGCCACCGCACCATGGGTCAGCACCACCAACGTGGCCGCCTGTTCCGCAGCCAGCCAGGATTGCAGCACCCCTAACACCTCATGGGTGGCGGTATACACCGAGCCCACCACACCCCCACCAGCAGAACTCGGCTGGTCCTTGCCGCTCCATTCCCATACCACCACTTCGCGATCGGCCTTCCGATCACGGTCGGCGACACCGCTGCGGTCCAGGGTGATTGGTGTCCATACCACTTCCAGCAGTTCTTGACGTGCCTGACCACCTGCCGCTGTCACCGCAATGGCCAACTGCTGTGCGGTGATTGGTCGGCGCACCAATGACTGCACCGACAAGACCGGTAGCCCGGTGGTGTCGGTCAGCTCCAACGACACCGCGCCTTCGCCGGCCGGCGCGAGGCGAGCCCGTACCCGGGTGGCCCCCGTGGCGTGCAGCGACACTCCCGCCCAACTGAATGGCAACACCCAGTCACCGGCCTGCTCGGTCTCGGTAAGCAACCCGGCATGCAACACCGCGTCCAGCAAGGCCGGATGAATCCCAAACGCGCCGACCTCCAACCCGTCGGGCACGGCGACCTCGGCAAAAACTTCGTGCCCACGCCGCCACAGCGCCTGCAATCCTCGAAACGCCGGACCGTACCCGTGGCCGCGGGCGGCCAGCCGCCCATACGCGCCGGTCACATCGACGGCGGTGGCCCCAGCCGGCGGCCACACCGACAAATCCGCGGCGGAGGACACCCGTGCGGGGCTGACTGCCAGCATGCCTTGGGCATGTAACACCCATTCCGTATCGGGTTGGCCGCCATGCGAATACACCGACACCTGACGGCTACCGGACTTACCAGGGCCGGAGACGACGACCTGAACCCGCACCGCGGCCCCCTCGGGCAGCACGAGCGGCGCCAGCAGCGTCAACTCTTCCACCGCCGCGCAGCCAACCTCATCACCAGCACGGATGACCAACTCCACAACACCGGTCCCCGACAGCACCACCACCCCGGCCAATGCATGATCGGCCAGCCACGGTTCAACACCCACCGATAGCCGGCCGGTCAGCACCACCCCACCGGAGTCGGGTTGCTCGACCACCGCACCCAACAACGCATGGTCTGCCCCGGCCAACCCGGCACCACGCACATCCCCGGCCCCCGCCGATGCCGCAGGCAGCCAAAACCGCTGCCGCTGAAAGGCGTACGTCGGCAACTCCACGGTGCGAGCACCACCATCGGCGAACAACCCGGACCAATCCACGCCCACGCCGGCAACGAAGGCCTGCCCCAAAGACATCCAAAATCGTTGCAAACTGCCGTCATCGCGACCCAACGTCGGAATCACCACCGCGCCCCAAGGATGTTCCCCCCCGCACTCAGCTGCGCTGTTTACGGTGTCCTCAATTTCGGCGATCAACACCGGATGCGGACTGGGCTCGATGAACACGCTGTAGCCGTCTTCCCACAACCTACGGACCGCGGATTCGAACTGGACGGTCTCGCGGAGATTCCGATACCAGTAGTTCTTGTCCAGATCCGCCGAATCTACAGCGCCACCAGTGACTGTCGAATAGAAGTCGATGTCGGTCGACCGCATCGGCTCTATAGCGTCTAAATCCCTGAGCAATTCAGCCTTAGACCGCTCGATCATCGGAGAATGACCGGAGACGCTCGAGGGAATCCGAAACGCTCGAACTCCAGATGATTCACACTCGGCGACGATGCTCCTGAGGTCCTTCACCGCACCCGAAAGAACCGTCGTCCTAGGGCCATTGACCGCCGCGACTACCACGGCCCCCGGCCAACCGTTCAAGCGTTCCATGACCTCGGTGGCGGGCAGACAAACCACAGCCATCCCACCGGCCCCCTCCGCGCCGGCCAACCGCGCCAATAGCCGGCTGCGTAAGGCCGCCACCGCCGCCGCATCCCGCAGCGACAGCGCCCCCGCCACATACGCCGCTGCGATTTCACCCTGTGAATGCCCGACCACCGCATCGGGAACCACCCCCACGGACTGCCATACCCGGGCCAACGACACCATCACCGCCCACAACACCGGCTGCACCACATCGACCCGATCCAGCCCCGGTGCACCCTCCACGCCCCGCACCGCATCAAGCAGCGACCAATCCACAAACTCCGCTAACGCCGCACCACAACAACGCATCTGGTCAGCGAACACCGGTGACGTGTCCAACAACTGCACCGCCATTCCCGCCCACTGTGACCCCTGGCCGGGAAACACCATCACCGTTTTTCCCACCGACTCGGCCCGGCCCACCACCACCTCGGCCCCCGGCCGGCCGTCGGCCAACCTCGCCAACCCGGCCATCAGCTGCCGGCGATCGGCCCCCACCACCACCGCCCGATGCTCAAACACCGACCGGGTGGCGACCAACGACCACCCCACATCCACCGGATCCAGCCGCTCGTCAGCTTGCACCCAGGCCAACAACCGGGCCGCCTGCCCGGCCAGCGCCTCACCCGACCTAGCCGTCAGTACCCACGGCACCACCGGCAACCCGACAGCACGCGAATCACTTGTCCGGCCTGCGGTTTCGGTAGCATCGGGCAGCGGGGGAGCCTCCTCGAGAATCACATGAGCGTTGGTGCCGCCCATCCCGAACGACGACACCCCCGCCCGCCGCGGCCGGCCCTCCTCAACCGGCCAGGGTGATAGCGCCCGGCTCACTCTCAGCCCCAGCTTCTCAAGATCAACTTCAGGGCTACCGCGCGAGTAATTGAGGCTCTCCGGAATTTCGCCACATTCCATTGCCAGGACGGTCTTGAGCAGCCCGGCAATGCCCGCCGCGGCGCCGAGGTGACCGATATTCGACTTGACCGAACCCACGTGCAGTGGGCGGGCCCCGCGCCCCGCGAACAGCTGGCCGAGCGCCGTCGCCTCGATTGAGTCACCCACGTTGGTGCCCGCGCCGTGCAACTCCACGTAATCCACCTGCGCACTGTCGAGGCGTGCGCGAGCGTATGCCCGGCGCAGAACGTCTGCTTGTCCCGCAACAGAAGGCGCGGTCAATCCGGCTGCATTCCTGCCGGCATGACCCACGGCGCTTCCGCGAATTACGGCATGGATCCGATCTCCGTCAGCTATCGCGGCATCGAGCGGCTTCAACAGAACCAGGCCGCCTCCCTCACCCCGCACGTACCCGTCGGCGCGTTGATCGAATGCATACGTGTGGCCCGAAACCGACACGGCACCGAACTTCGCCTCGAGAAGCTCGGTTTCCGCGGCCAAGTTCAGCTGGATACCTCCCGCGACTGCCAACGATGACTCGCCACTCCGAAGGCTCTCGCACGCGAGATGCACCGCTACCAGAGAGGACGATTGACCACAATCGACGGTGAAACTCGGGCCATGCATCCCGAATGCGTATGAAATTCGGTTGGCGATCAATCCCCGGTTGATGCCCGCAAAGGAGTGATGATCAACGTCGGCTGCACCGTTGCGGAGCGTAAGCAACGCGTAGTCATCATTCATTGCCCCGACATAAACGGCAGCATGATCTCCATGAATTCTGTCAGGTGCTATCAGGGAAGCCTCGAGCAATTCCCATGTCAGCTCGAGAGCCAACCGCTGCCGCGGATCCATCGAGCGGGCTTCACGCGGCGATATGTCGAAGAAATGCGCATCGAAATCAGAGGCGTTGCTTACATATCCCTCTCGCTGCTGATCTAGACCTGCGGTATTGCCGCGCGGATCCAGCTGAGACCTATCCGCGGGTGGCGGGGTGGTGACTTCTTCGCCATCTCGGAGAATTCGCCAAAATTCCCTCGGGCTTGACGCACCCGGAAAACGGCAAGCCATCCCGATCACGGCAATCCCTGCCGATCGCAAGCCGTTCTCCATGGACTGACCGCCTCCCAACGAGGGATGCACATCACCTCTCGTAGGTCACTGTTTGCAGTCGTCGCCACCGTCCGGTAGCGACGGGCCTCTGCTGACAACCTTCACGGGCGAGCCTATACGGCCCGCAATCCCCAGAGTCCCACCGCTGACGGGTGCTTGGGCGGGGACGGTCCGAGGAGTCATCGCCGATGATCTCCGCCAGAGCTTCGGCGCTGTGTAGACGGCGTCGACCTCACTACCATCGAGTGGGCACGCGAACTCATGTTGCCGCGAGCGTTGTCCTCCCGCGGTTCAGTTGGCAGCAGGGAAGTCTACGTTCGTCGCCGTTTGCTAGCGTCGATCCTGGGGCGACCGACCTTTAGCCGCCGGTCAGACGAGTAGCCTCGATACAAGCGAAGAATTCCAACCAGCTGTTTCCACAGGGGCGGGAGAGCTGTGCAAAGGCCACCGGCATACGAAATAACAACGCAGCGATCCGACCAGGACTATCTAGCTGTGGTCGGCGCGGGGGTAATGGGGACAAGCATTTCGACGATGGCACTCGCGCACGGCGTTTCCGTTATCCTCATTGACTCCGACGCGAATCAGCTTGACCGAGCAAGCCGCCAGATCCCTACGCAACTTCGACACGGCCGCCTATTATCTAAATTACCGTTCGACCAGCCTGTCGGTCAGCTCGTCGTCGACACGAAATTCGAGCCGACTGGAGGCGTCATCGCGGTGATTGAGGCGATTACCGAGAACCGCGACCTAAAATGCGAAATTCTTCGGCAGGTTGAGAAGCAGGTTGATCCAACGACGCCGCTTATTTCCAATACATCAGGAATTCCCATCGACGAGCTTGCCAATATTTTGGCACGCCCCGAGAGCCTTGTAGGCGCTCATTTCATGAATCCCGCCTATCTCATCAAGATGGTCGAAGTGGTGCGCGGGCCACGTACGGATCCAATCACCATCAACGCGGTCGACACCTTGTTGAAGAGGCTCTCACGACAAATGCTCGTCGTGAACGACAGTCCGGGATTTGTTACAAGTCGACTATTGCACCCGATGCTTAATGACGCAGCGCGCATAGTCGAGGAGGGCGTCGCAACCGTCGAATCGATCGATTCGCTAATCGTGGAATGCCTCGGTCATTCGGTTGGCCCCCTGCGCACGGCGGACCTGATTGGGATCGACAACCTGGTCGACTCGTTGGATTCTCTATACAAGCGGACCGGACACGAACGCTACCGACCTTGCACTCTGCTTGTTGATAAGGTGAAAAAAGGTCATCTAGGTCGTAAGACTGGTTGTGGTTTCTACGAATACGGTGAGGGCATGGAGTGAACTCTGAGAGCTATCTTCAAGATGATTCATCAGAAGACCGGGCTACGAGTGAACTGCTCGCAATGCTTAGCAAGCGACTCAAGACCGCTGTGCGACCTGAGCAGGATTTGTTTGCCGACGGATTAATCAACTCTATGTTCGCTCTGGAATTGGTCGTTCAGATAGAAAATATGTTCAATGTGGAGGTCGAAGGCCGCGATTTAGACATGGCGAACTTCCGGTCCGTAGAAGCAATGGCAACCCTAGTTGGACGGCTCGCCGGAAAATGACATTGTCAAAAGAACTAGGCGATCAGTGTAGTGTTGTCGACGTTCTTGTAGGAGACCAAGCCGCGGATTGGGATGCGGCGGCCAAGATCCCGAGTGACATCCTCCGGGACCTCGGCGCACGTGGATTACTGTGCCCCCAGGTTCCCGCATCCGCCGGAGGGCCTGGTCTCGATAGCTTGCATGCCGGCGAATTCACCGCGCACCTGGGCAGTCGCTGCAGCTCCCTTCGTAGCGTGATGACTTCACACGGAATGGCGGCTTGGTGCATTCAAAAGCTCGCTAATAAAGACCAACGCGAGGTTTACCTGCCGGAGCTGACCAGTGGAAAATTGGCCGCAGTCGGTTTCACAGAGTCAGGTGCCGGCAGCGATCTCTCCGAAATGACTACGCGTATCAGTCGTCACGGGCGAGGCGCCGCGGTAGACGGACACAAGGTTTGGGTTACTGGAGCGAGTTACGCGGATTTTGTTATTGTGTTCGGGCTTATCGAGAATGGCGCCGCTGCGATAATAGTGCCGATGTCGTCGCCCGGCGTTCGGGTGGAAGCCATTACCGATGCACTTGGATGCCGCGCCGCCGGGCACGCGAACATCTATTTCGATAATGTTCGGGTGCCAGAAGACAACGTCTTAGGGTGTGGACCTCAATCTCTGCCGCTGATAACAACAACCGCGCTGTCATACGGACGGATATCAGTGGCCTGGGGTTGTGTCGGGATACTGCGAGCCTGCCTTGCCCAAGCAGCGTCGCACGCACGAACTCGCCGACAGTTCGGGAAGCCGCTGGAACAACACCAGTTGATTAAGCGCTATCTCGCGGAGTTGTTCGTACTCGAGCAGTCCGCGGCGCAGCTCTGCGAACATGCCAGTCGGTCGTGGGATGCCGGAACGCCCGATACGGCGATAAAGGCTGTGCTTGCTAAGCAGGTGAGTGCCCGAAACGCCGCCCAGGGCTCTGCGATGGCGGTGCAGGTACTCGCGTCGGCCGGAGCGCGAAGCAGTGATCTGGTAGCTCGCGCCTATCGCGATTCGAAGCTCATGGAAATCATCGAGGGCAGTACGGAAATATGCCAGCTGCTCTTGGCGGATCACGCAATGTCGCTGTACTAGAGGATCGAGTGGAGCTGCGCATGGCTCAACAAGGCAGTGCTGTTAAGTGCCTCGTCTGGGACCTCGATGACACTCTGTGGAACGGCACCCTCCTGGAGGGTGACCACGTTTTCATCGCTGACGAAGTTCGGCACACGATCGAGGCCCTTGACTCGCGCGGCATACTTCAGTCGATTGCGAGTAAAAATGACCACGATTTGGCCTGGTCACGCCTTACCGAGCTCGGAGTGGCCGAATACTTTATCCTGCCGCAAATTGGCTGGAATCCGAAATCAGACGCCATCGCATACATTGCGGCGCAGCTCAACTTCTCGGAAGACAGAATTGCCTTTGTCGACGATCAACCCGCGGAGCGTGCGGAAGTGAATTTTCATCTGCCCGATGTCCGCTGTTACTCCCAGCGTCAGATCGCAGCCTTGCGTGAATTCCCTGAATTCAACCCGAAGATTGTGACAATCGATGCCGGCCGGCGACGGCACATGTACCAAGCTGCTGCCCGACGGGACGAATACCGCAATGACTTCCAAGGGCCAGATGATGCGTTTTTGCGATCGCTTGATCTTAGGCTGCGTATCGAGCGAGCAGCGGTGAAAGACCTACTGCGAGCGGAAGAGCTGACACTTCGCACCAGTCAGATGAATGCAACGGGTATTCATTACTCCGAGGCGGTGTTGCGGGAATTATGTGTTGACCCCGACCACGAGGTGATGTTAGCGAGTCTGGATGATCGCTTCGGGTCCCACGGCGTGGTTGGTCTTGTTCTGGTGGAGAAGCATGGGGCTTATTGGCACCTTAAACTGCTCGCGACTTCCTGCCGCGTCGTCAGTTTTGGCGTGGGTGCGACGATATTGAATTGGTTGATCAGCCACGCTGCGGATGCGGGTGTGCATTTGGTCGCCGATTTTCGCGCAACCGAGCGCAATAGGATTATGGAGGTAACTTATCGGTTTCTCGGTTTCAACGAATCGGTTTGCCCTTGTCACCATTCGCTTCCTCAACGCGTCGGCATCGAGCGCATGCACTTAGTACCGGAGCCGCGAGAGCTGCCCACCACTATGCAATTGCATGCCCCAGACCTCAATTCTCCCGCTTCAGCGCAAGAGTGATTCCGTCGGCCATTGGCAACATGGACAAATCGATTCGGCGATCGTGGAGCAATAACGAGTTGAGTTGTCTAATCTCGACTGCCTCGGCACTGTTATCTTCAACGTCGGCCACCCTCCCGAATAGTAGGGTGTTGTCGATGATGATCAACCCGCCCGGACGAACCAGCGGCAGGACTTTCTCGTAGTAACTACGATAGTTCACTTTATCCGCGTCAATGAATACGAGATCAAAAAATTCCGAGCCATTCTGGTTCAAGAGGCCTGCGAGCGTTTCACCCGCATCTCCGATTTTCACCTCGATTCGGCTGGCAACGGAAGCTCGTTGCCAGTATTGCATCCCGATGCTCGGCCACCGATTGGTAATATCGCACGTGATAAGGTGGCCATTGGGCGGCAGGGCCCTGGCCATGCAGAGCGTGCTATAGCCGGTAAAAGTTCCGACTTCCAATACGTTCCGAGCGTTCGTCATTTTCACTAACAGCGCGAGAAGCTGGCCCTCTTCAGCCATGACTTGCATTGCTCGCCCCATAGGATAAGTGGCGGTTTCCTCCCGAAGCTCTCGGAGGAGCTCGTCTTCGCGCAAAGACTCAGAGCGAAGGTATGCCAACAATTCTGGCGATAAGGGAGTCTGGTCTGCCATCTGTCTCCGAACGCTTTCGTCTGCTGCTCTCATCTGGGCAATTACGAGATTGCTAGAACCGCTCCGAGGGCGCATGCCCGGGGTCGGCGTGTCGGGTCAGACGGCGGATCTGCCGGGCTGTCGGCGTAAGTTACCGCGGCGTTGGCCGACACGTGTGCGAGGCCTACCAGAGGCAGCATCTCCGGGCGCCCGGCGATGTGCCGCGCAGTGTGGACCGATCCCGACGACGCGGTTTCGCACCGATGTGCCTGACCACCGCCAATGGCCAGCCGAGTACAGTCGCGCCATGGATGGTGCGCCAGGTATTGAACGGGAACAGAGTGCACCGAGCACAGCGTCACCTCCCCTCGGATGGGCAGAAGGTCATCTTCCAAAGATGTCCCGCTTTCGGACGGTGTTCCGCTTCCAGAAGGTATTCCGATTTTAGAAGACAGGAGTAGCGGACGTTTTGAACTCCCCCGGAGGTAGCCATACTCACCGGTAACATTCGTGGGCAGGGCAGCAAGCACGACGCTGGTCGAAAAATTGCGACGTGATTTCGTGTAGCAACTTCTGTGAGTTGGCGGGGGCCGTATCCCGGCGGTGGTAGACGGCCAAATGTTAGGTGAAGGTTAGGCGAGGTTTGTAGATGGTTGATCAACTCCAGCATGCGACCGAAGCGCTGCGGAAAGCGCTCGCGCAGGTTGAACGCCTGAAGCGCACCAATCGTGCGTTGCTGGAGCGGTCGAGTGAGCCAATCGCGATCGTCGGGATGTCCTGCCGCTTCCCAGGCGGGGTCGATAGCCCGGAAGGCCTGTGGCAGATGGTGGCCGACGGCCGGGACGTGATATCGGAGTTTCCGGCCGATCGCGGATGGGATCTGGCGGGCTTATTCGACCCCGATCCCGACGTGCGCCACAAGTCGTACGCGCGCACCGGGGGCTTCATAGACGGTGTCGCGGACTTCGATCCCGCGTTCTTTGGGGTGGGGACGACTGAGGCGTTAGCGATGGATCCCCAGCATCGGATGTTGCTGGAGCTGTCATGGGAGGCCTTGGAGCGAGCCGGGATTGATCCCAGCGGGTTGCGTGGGACCGCGACCGGAGTATTCGCCGGAGTCGTCGTCCAGGGCTACGGCATGTCGGCCGAGGAGACCGAAGGCTACCGGCTGACCGGCACGACCTCAAGCGTCGCATCCGGGCGGGTGTCGTATGTGCTGGGGTTGGAGGGCCCCGCGGTGTCGGTGGATACCGCGTGTTCGTCATCGTTGGTGGCGCTGCATATGGCGGTGCAGTCGTTGCGTTCGGGTGAGTGTGACCTGGCGCTGGCCGGCGGGGCCACCGTCTTCGCCACGCCGACTGTCTTCGTGGAGTTCAGCCGGCACCGCGGGCTCGCGCCGGACGGCCGGTGCAAGGCCTACGCGGGCGCGGCCGATGGGGTCGGCTGGTCCGAGGGCGGGGGCATCCTCGCGGTTGAGCGCTTGTCGGATGCACGGCGCTTGGGTCATCCCGTGTTGGCGGTTGTGCGGGGTTCTGCGGTTAATCAGGACGGCGCGTCCAACGGGCTGACCGCGCCGAATGGTCCCTCCCAGCAGCGGGTCGTGCGTTCGGCGCTGGCCAACGCGGGGTTGAGCGCGGCTGAGGTGGATGCGGTCGAGGGACATGGGACCGGGACCACCTTGGGTGACCCGATCGAGGCGCAGGCGTTGTTGGCGACCTATGGGCAGGATCGCGGTTCGGATGAGCCACTGTGGTTGGGGTCGATCAAGTCGAATATGGGTCACACGCAGGCCGCCGCGGGCGTCGCCGGTGTGATCAAGATGGTGTTGGCGCTGCGTCATGAGATGTTGCCGGCGACGCTGCATGTGGATGGGCCCAGTCCGCATGTGGATTGGTCTGCGGGTTCGGTGTCGTTGTTGACCGAGGCGCGACCGTGGCCGGCGGAGGGTCGGGTTAGAAGGGCCGGGGTCTCGTCGTTTGGAGTGAGCGGCACCAACGCGCACGTGATTGTGGAGGCGGCCGCGCCCGAGCCGGAACCCGTCTCGAAACCAGCCGGGGTCGGGCCTCGGTCGCCCGTCGTGCCGTGGGTGGTTTCGGCGAAGTCCGCGAGCGCGTTGAGGGCTCAGTCTGCTCGGTTGGCTGAACACGTGCTCGCGCATCCAGAGCTCGATGTTGCCGATGTGGGGTGGTCGCTGGCGGGCCGGACGACCTTTGAGCATCGGGCGGTTGTCGTTGGTGGTGATCCGGATCGGTTGCTGGCCGGGCTCCATGAGCTGGCCGGGGACGAGCTGAGCGGCTCGGTCATTCGGGGCGCGGCGGTGCCCGCGGGCAAGACCGTGTTCGTCTTTCCCGGCCAGGGCTCTCAATGGCTGGGCATGGGTATCGAATTGCTCGATACCGCACCGGTATTCGCGCGGCACATCGAGGCGTGCGCGGAGGCCTTCGCAGAATTCGTCGATTGGTCGCTGATCGAAGTTCTTCGTGGCGCAACTGGCGCTCCGGGATTGGACCGCGTGGACGTGGTGCAGCCGGTGCTCTTTGCGGTGATGGTGTCGCTGGCCGAACTGTGGAAGTCGGTGGGGGTAAGTCCAGATGCTGTGATCGGCCATTCGCAAGGCGAGATCGCCGCGGCGTATGTCGCAGGTGCGCTGTCGTTGCGCGATGCAGCTCGGGTGGTCACGCTGCGCAGTAAGTTGTTGACGTCAGTGGCCGGTCCCGGCGGGATGGTCTCCATCGCGTGCAGCGCCGAGCGGGCGCGGGACCTGTTGGCGCCCTACCGCAATCGGGCCGGCATCGCTGCCGTCAACGGCCGGGCAGCAGTCGTGGTGTCGGGTGAGGTGGCCGTACTGGAGGAGCTCATCGGCTTCTGTGCGGACCTAGATCTGCGCACCCGCCGTATCGATGTCGACTATGCGTCACATTCGGCTGAGGTGGAGGCGATCCGCGCTGAGCTCATCTCGGTTCTGCGCGGCATCGAGCCGCGTTCTTCGCGGACTGCCCTCTTTTCCACGGTGACCGGAAGCCGTGTGGACACCGCTGGTTTGGATGCGGACTACTGGTACCGCAACATCCGCCAGACTGTGCAGTTCGACCAGGCGGTGCGCAGCGCGTGCCAACACGGCTACCGGACCTTCATCGAGTCCAGCCCCCATCCCGCGCTGATCGCCGGGATCGAAGACACCTTCGGCGACTGCGTCGACGGCGACACTCAACCGACTAACCAGGCCATCGTCATCCCCACCCTGGGGCGTGATGACGGTGGGCTCGGGCGGTTCCTGACGTCGGCCGGCTCGGCGTTTGTTGCGGGTGTCGGTGTGGATTGGCGTGGGGTGTTGGGTGGAGCAGGCTTTGTAGAGCTGCCGACATATGCCTTTGACCGACAACGGTTCTGGCTGTCCGGTGACGGTGGACCGGCCGATGCTGCCGGATTGGGGCAGGGAGCCAGCGAGCATGCGCTGCTGGGCGCGGTGGTGGAGCTGCCGGCCTCGGGCGGGTTGGTGTTGACGGGTCGGTTATCGCCCGGCACGCAGGGGTGGTTGGTTGATCACGCGGTGTCCGGGGTGGTGGTGTTCCCAGGCGCGGGGTTCGTCGAGTTGGCGATCCGCGCCGGCGACGAAGTCGGTTGTACGGTGGTCGACGAGCTGACGTTGCTGGCACCGATGATGTTGCCAGCCGGGGATTCCGGGTTGGGATCGGTCGCAGTGCAGGTGGTGGTTGGTCCCCCCGAAGAGTCCGGGGAGTCAAGTCAGCGAAGCATCTCGATCTTCTCCCGGGCCGATGGCGATGCGGATTCCGGGTGGGTGTGCCACGCGGAGGGCACGTTGAGCGCCGGGGCGGTCGAGCCGAGTGCGGATTTGTCGGTGTGGCCGCCGGCCGGTGCACTCGCCATAGACCCGGCTGATGGCTATGAGCGGTTGGCGGCGCGCGGGTACGGATACGGCCCGGCGTTTAGGGGATTGACCGCGATGTGGGCCCGCGGCGACGAGATGTTTGCCGAGGTGGAACTGCCGGACGCGGCCGGAGGTGTCGGCGGATTCGGTGTGCACCCGGCACTACTCGACGCGGCGCTGCACGTCGCGATCATGGCGGGCGAGACCCCCGAAGTCGTATTGCCGTTCTCTTGGCAGGACGTGTCGTTACATGCCGCCGGTGCGTCTGCGGTGCGGGCGCGGATCGCACCGGTGGGCACTACCCCGCAAGCGGGCGGCACCCCCACAGCAGTGTCCATCGAATTGGCTGACGGGCTGGGGTTGCCAGTGCTTTCGGTGGGCGCGATGGTGGCCCGCCCGGTCACCGAGCGGCAGTTGCGGGAGGCGGTGGCGGGCTCAGGCCCGGACCGGCTGTTTGAGCTGGTTTGGTCGCCGGCGACGGTAACCGCGGCCGTCGGTGCGAGCCCGGAACGTGACTACCGGCTGCTTGAATCCGTTGCCGGTGAACAAAATCCGGTGACGGGAACGTACGAGCGTACGCACCAGGCGTTGGCTGCCGTGCAGTCGTGGCTGACCGAGCGTGACTCGGGAGTGCTGGTGGTAGCCACCCGGGGTGCGATGGGTTTGGCGGGCGAAGATGTCACCGATTTGGCGGGCGCCGCGGTTTGGGGGTTGGTGCGGTCGGCGCAGACCGAGCATCCCGGTCGGATTGTGCTCGTTGACTCCGATACGTCCTTGGACGATCAAACGCTAGCCGCGGCACTCGCAGTCGGCGAGCCGCAAGTCTTGCTGAGGGACGGAGCGGTTTACCTCCCGCGGGTGCGCGGCAGCCGCGCAGTTGATGGTCTGTTGGTGCCACCGGACGACGTGCCGTGGCGGCTGGGTATAGCCAATGCGGGCACGTTCGAGAATCTGCAGCTGGAGCCTGTCCCCAACGCCGGCGCACCATTGGAGCCCGGCTGGGTAAGGGTGGCGCTGCACGCCGTCTCGGCGAACTTCCGCGACATCATGATCACTCTGGGCATGTTCACCCACGACGCCATCCTCGCCGGCGAAGGCGCCGGCGTCGTGGTCGAAGTCGGACCGGGCGTGACCGAATTCGCGGCGGGCGATTCGGTGTACGGATTCTTCCCCGACGGCAGTGGGACGCTGGCCCCCGGCGACGTTCGCTTGCTGCTTCCGAAGCCCGCCGACTGGTCATACTCCGAAGCCGCCGGGATACCGGCCGTTTTCACGACGGTTTGGCTGGCGTTTGTACAGCTGGCTGACGTCACGCCTGGGCAGCGGGTGTTGGTGCATGCCGCCACTGGTGGGGTGGGGATGGCTGCGGTGCAGTTGGCGCGGCATTTGGGGCTGGAGGTGTTCGCCACGGCCAGCCGGGGCAAGTGGGACACGTTGCGGGCTATGGGTTTTGATGAGGACCATATTTCTGATTCACGCAGTCTGGAATTTGAGGACAAGTTCCGGACGGTCACCGGTGGGCGTGGCGTGGATGTGGTGCTGGACTCGCTGGCCGGTGATTTCGTGGATGCCTCGCTGCGGCTGGTTGCCCCCGGTGGGCTGTTTTTGGAGATGGGCAAGACCGACATCCGCGACCCCGGAGTCATCGCCCGGGAGTACCCGGGTGTGCGCTACCGCGCCTTCGATCTCTTCGAACCAAGCCGTCCCCAGGTACACCAATACATGCTCGACCTCGCCGAACTGTTTGACGCCGGAGTGCTGCGGCCGTTGCCGGTGACGAGGTTTGATGTGCGGCGTGCGCGTGCGGCGTTGCGGTATCTGAGTCAGGCCCGCCATGTGGGCAAGGTTGTGATGACGATGCCGGATGCGTGGGCGGCGGGCACGGTGTTGATCACCGGTGCTACCGGGATGGCGGGTTCGGCGTTGGCCCGCCACGTGGTGGCCCGCCACGGGGCACGTCATTTGATGCTGGTTAGCCGGCGTGGTCCGGATGCGCCCGGAGCCGCGGAATTGGTCGCCGAATTGGAGGCCGCCGGCGCCCAGGTGCAGGTGGTGGCCTGCGATGTGGCCGAGCGTGCGGCGTTGGCCAAAGTGCTCGCCGATATCCCGGTGCAACATCCGTTGTCCGCAGTGGTCCATGCCGCCGGGGTGCTCGATGACGCGGTGGTGACGTCGCTGACGCCGGAGCGTGTTGATGTGGTGTTGCGGGCCAAGGTGGATGCGGCGTGGAACCTGCACGAGCTGACCCGGGACTTGGATGTGTCGGCGTTCGTGATGTTTTCATCGATGGCCGGGCTGGTCGGGTCCTCGGGTCAGGGCAACTACGGGGCGGCGAACTCGTTCCTGGACGGGTTGGCCTCGCACCGACGCGCTCACGGACTGCCGGCCATCTCGCTGGGCTGGGGACTATGGGACCAAGCCAGCGCGATGACCGAAGGCTTGGACGCCGCCGACCTGGCCCGACTGGGCCGCGATGGGATTTTGGCGTTGCCGTCGGAAGAAGCGATGGAATTGTTCGACACCGCACTCATTGTCGACGAACCATTCATGGCGCCCGCGCGCATCGACCTCAGTGCGCTGCGGGCGCATGCCGTTGCGGTGCCGCCGATGTTCGCCGAACTGATTAAGGCGCCGACCCGGCGCCGGGTCGATGACTCGCTGGTGGCGGCGAAGTCGAAATCCGCCCTGGCGCATCGCCTGCATGGGCTTCCCGAATCCGAACAGCACGCCGTGCTGCTGGACCTGGTGCGCGCGAACATCGCCACCGTTTTGGGCACTATCGCTCCCGAGGCGATCGATCCGGAGAAGGCGTTTCAGGAGTTGGGCTTTGACTCGCTGACCGCTGTCGAGATGCGCAACCGGCTCAAAACCGCTACCGGGCTGGCGCTTTCACCGACATTGATCTTCGACTACCCGACACCCAGCGGCCTGGCCGGCTACATCCGCACCGAACTCGCCGGAGTCCCCCAAGAAGTAAGCCACGCTCCAGCGGTCCGTGTCACGGGCGACGACGATATCGCGATCGTCGCCATGTCGTGCCGCTACCCGGGCGGGATAAATTCCCCCGACGATCTCTGGGACATGCTGGCGCAGGGTCGCGACGTGCTCTCCGAATTCCCGAGCGATCGCGGCTGGAATCTGGCCGGCCTGTACAACCCGGACCCCGACGTTGCGGGTGCGTGCATCACCCGCACCGGTGGCTTCGTGGAAGGCGTTGCGAACTTTGACCCCGCCTTCTTTGGGGTGCCGCCCAGTGAGGCGCTGGCTATGGACCCCCAGCAACGTTTGTTCCTCGAGTTGTCCTGGGAAGCGTTGGAAAGGGCGGGAATTGACCCCGGTAAGCTGCGGGGCAGCGCCACCGGGGTGTTCGCCGGAATCATCGCGCAGGGCTATGGCATGTCCGGTGGTGTGTCCTCCTCCGAAGCGGTGGAAGGTTTCCGGTTGACCGGACAGTCGTCAAGTGTGGCGTCGGGCCGGGTGTCCTATGTGCTCGGCCTGGAGGGGCCAGCGGTGTCGGTGGACACCGCGTGCTCGTCGTCGCTGGTGGCCTTGCACATGGCGGCTCAGTCGTTGCGATCGGGTGAGTGCGACCTGGCGCTGGCCGGCGGTGTCACCGTGAACGCCACACCCGACATCTTTGTCGAGTTCAGCCGCATGCGCGGGTTGTCTCCGGACGGCCGGTGCAAGGCGTATGCGGGGGCCGCCGACGGCACTGGATTCTCCGAAGGCGGCGGCATGCTGGTGGTGGAACGCCTGTCGGATGCGCGACGGTTGGGCCATCCGGTGTTGGCGGTGGTGCGAGGTTCCGCGGTTAATCAGGACGGCGCGTCCAACGGGCTGACCGCACCGAATGGCCCCTCCCAGCAGCGGGTCGTGCGTTCGGCGCTAGCCAATGCCGGGTTGTCGGCGACGGAGGTGGACGTCGTCGAAGGCCACGGAACGGGCACCATGCTCGGCGATCCCATCGAGGCTCAGGCGCTGTTGGCAACCTACGGGCAGGGCAGAACCGAACCGCTTTGGTTGGGATCGATCAAGTCGAACATGGGCCACACGCAGGCCGCCGCGGGCGTCGCCGGTGTGATCAAGATGGTTCTGGCGCTGCGGCACGAGCTGCTGCCGGCGACGCTGCACGTCGATGAGCCCAGCCCACATGTGGATTGGTCAGTGGGGTCGGTGTCGTTGTTGACCGAGGCGCGACCGTGGCCGGCGACCGGTGGGGTGCAAGGCCGGGTTAGAAGGGCCGGGGTGTCGTCGTTTGGCATCAGCGGCACCAATGCGCATGTGATCGTGGAGGCCGCCGCGCCCGAGCCGGAACCCGTCTCGAAACCAGTCTTGAAACCAGCCGGGGTCGGGCCTCGGTCGCCCGTCGTGCCGTGGGTGGTTTCGGCGAAGTCGGCCAGCGCGTTGGGAGCTCAGGCTGCTCGGTTGGCTGAGCATGTGAGCGCGCATCCAGAGCTTGATGTGGCTGACGTCGGGTGGTCGCTGGCGGGCCGGTCGACCTTCGAACATCGGGCCGTCGTCCTCGGCGCCGAACGCGAGGGATTGTTGGCCGGGCTCGACGAGCTCGCTGGCGACGCGGTGGTTTCGGTGATTCGGGGCACCGCCAAAACAGGCGGTAAGACGGCATTCGTCTTCCCCGGTCAAGGTTCCCAGCTGCTCGGGATGGGGCTGGGACTGCACGACTCGTATCCGATCTTCGCCGAGGCGTTCAACGCCGTGGTGGGCGAACTGGACCGCCACCTGTTGCGCCCGCTGCGCGAGGTGATGTGGGGTGACGACGAAAGCCTTTTGAGCACTACCGAATTCGCGCAACCAGCGCTGTTCGCGGTGGAAGTTGCCTTATTCCGGTTGCTGGACTGCTGGGGCGTGCGTCCCGATTTCGTGATGGGCCACTCGGTCGGCGAGTTGACCGCCGCCCACGTCGCCGGCGTCCTCTCCCTGGAGAACGCTGCGGTCCTGGTGGTTGCCCGCGGCCGGTTCATGCAGGCGCTGCCCGCCGGCGGGGCGATGTTCGCACTGCAGGCCACCGAGGACGAGGTGCGGCCGCTGCTCGGCGAAACCGTCGGCATCGCCGCGGTCAACGGTCCGGCCTCAGTGGTGATTTCGGGCTCCGAGGACGGGGTCACCGCAATCGCGGAACGGCTGCGCACCGAAGGGCGCCGGGTGCACCGGCTGGCCGTATCGCACGCGTTCCATTCCCCGCTGATGGATCCCATGATCGCTGAATTCGGCACCGTTGCCCGCGGTGTCACCGTCGGGCGGCCCACCATCCCGATCGTGTCGAACCTGACCGGACGACAGGCGGAAGGCGACTTCGGAACCGCGGCCTACTGGCAGCGCCACGTCCGGGACGCGGTGCGTTTCGCCGACAGCGTCCGCTTTGTACATGCGGCCGGGGCAACCCGGTTCTTGGAAGTCGGGCCCAGCAGCCTGACTGCGGCGATCGAAGAATCGCTGACCCCAGAAGCGGCAGTCACCACCATGTCCGCGCTGCGCAAAGACCGTCCGGAGCCGGCAACCCTGGCTGACGCCGTCGCGCAGGGGTTTGTCGCCGGGATGGACGTGGACTGGCGTGGCCTGCTCGGCAACGCTGATTTTGTGGAGTTGCCCACGTATGCCTTTGAGCGGCGCCGGTTTTGGCTCAGCGGCGATGGAACCGTTGCCGATGCTGCCGGTTTGGGCCTGGTGGCCAGCGAGCACGCGCTGCTGGGCGCTGTGATGGAGCTGCCGGCATCGGGCGGGGTGGTGCTGACGGGTCGGTTGTCTTCCAGCGCGCAGAGCTGGTTGGCCGATCACACCATTGGCGGTGTCGCACTGTTCCCGGGCGCGGGGTTCGTGGAGTTGGCGATCCGCGCCGGTGACGAGGTGGGTTGCGGAATTCTCGACGAACTGAATTTGGCGGCGCCGCTGGTGTTGCCGGCGGAGGATTCTGGTCGTTCGGTGGCGGTGCAGGTAGTGGTTAGCGGTCCGGACGATTCAGGTGTTCGTTCGGTGTCGGTGTTCTCGCGTGCCGAGACTGGTTCCGGCTGGTTGTTGCACGCCGAGGGCATGCTGCGGGCAGGGTCGGTGCAGCCGAGCGCGGATCTGTCGGTGTGGCCGCCGGTGGGTGCGGTCCCAGTGGACGTGGGTGACGGCTACGAACGGCTGGCGGAGCGTGGCTATGGGTACGGGCCCGCATTCCGCGGCTTGACCTCAATGTGGCGTCGTGGCGATGAAATATTCGCCGACGTGACACTCCCCGCGCACGCCGGCGTATCGGTGGCCGGTTTCGGGGTCCACCCGGTAATGCTGGACGCGGCACTGCATTCGGTGATCTTGGCCGCCAGTGGTAACGACGACGGGGTTCACGAAGGATCGATGTTAGTGCCGTTCTCCTGGCAGCAGGTGTCTTTGCACGCCGCCGGTGCGGCGGCGGTACGGGCGCGGATCGTGCCGGTCGGCCCTTCCCCGCGACCGGGCGGTACCCCCACTGCGGTGTCCATCGAATTGGCCGACAGGTTGGGGTTGCCGGTGCTCTCGGTGGCGTCGATGATAGCCCGGCCCGTGACCGATCAGCAGTTGCTGGCCGCAGTTTCGCAGTCAGGTCCGGACGGTCTCTTCGAGGTGATCTGGTCCGCCCAGCCATCAGACACCGTGCAGCCGGTATCGGTGTGCGCCTGGGGGGCAACGGATTTAGACAAGGACTCGGAAAAGGAGTTGGATACCGCCGAAGCTGAGCCATCGGCGGTGGTGTTCGAGTCGGTGTCGGTGGCCGGTGACGTCTTGGGCCAGGTATATGACGCTACGCGTGCGGTGCTGACAGTGCTGCAGTCGTGGTTGGCCCGCGACCGGGCCGGAGTGTTGGTGGTGGCGACCCGGGGTGCGATGGGGTTGGCGGACGAAGATGTCACCGATTTGGCGGGCGCCGCGGTGTGGGGATTGGTGCGGTCGGCGCAGACCGAGCATCCCGGTCGGATCGTGCTGGTGGATTCCGATTCAACTCTGGGTGATCCAGCCGATTATGCGGTAGCCGTCGTTTTGGCGACCGGTGAGCCGCAAGTGTTGCTGCGCGGCGGAACCGTATACACCGCGCGGGTGCGTGGGAGTCGGGCGGTCAGCGCTGTCCTGGTGCCGCCGGGTGATGGACCCTGGCGGTTGGGTATGAGCAGCTCCGGCACGTTTGAGAATCTACGGCTGGAAAGCATTCCCGACGCCGATGCGCCACTGGGGCCCGGTCAGGTTCGGGTCGCATTGTCAGCTATCGCCGCCAACTTCCGCGACGTCATGATCGCCTTGGGTCTCTACCCGGAGGATGCGGTCATGGGCATCGAGGGCTCCGGCGTCGTCGTCGAAAATGCTTCGGAAGACGGCCGTTTCGCGGTTGGCGACCGGGTAATGGGCATATTCCCGGAGGGCACCGGGACGGTCGCCGTCACCGATCAGCGCCTGCTGGTGCAGGTGCCGGCCGGATGGTCGAGCACTGCCGCCGCCACCACCTCGGTGGCTTTCGCTACCGCCTTCTACGCGCTGGTGGACCTAGCCTCGGATTCGGCCGGCCCGAAGCCGGGCCAGCGGGTGTTGGTGCATGCCGCCACTGGTGGGGTGGGGATGGCTGCGGTGCAGTTGGCGCGGCATTTGGGGCTGGAGGTGTTCGCCACGGCCAGCCGGGGCAAGTGGGACACGTTGCGGGCTATGGGTTTTGATGAGGACCATATTTCTGATTCACGCAGTCTGGAATTTGAGGACAAGTTCCGGACGGTCACCGGTGGGCGTGGCGTGGATGTGGTGCTGGACTCGCTGGCCGGTGATTTCGTGGATGCCTCGCTGCGGCTGGTTGCCCCCGGTGGGCTGTTTTTGGAGATGGGCAAGACCGACATCCGCGACCCCGGAGTCATCGCCCGGGAGTACCCGGGTGTGCGCTACCGCGCCTTCGACCTCTTCGAAGCCGGACCGGATCGCATTCAGCAGATGCTTGCCGAGTTGGCTGTGCTCTTCGGCGAAGACGTGCTGCGGCCGTTGCCGGTGACGAGGTTTGATGTGCGGCGTGCGCGTGCGGCGTTGCGGTATCTGAGTCAGGCCCGCCATGTGGGCAAGGTTGTGATGACGATGCCGGATGCGTGGGCGGCGGGCACGGTGTTGATCACCGGTGCTACCGGGATGGCGGGTTCGGCGTTGGCCCGCCACGTGGTGGCCCGCCACGGGGCACGTCATTTGATGCTGGTTAGCCGGCGTGGTCCGGATGCGCCCGGAGCCGCGGAATTGGTCGCCGAATTGGAGGCCGCCGGCGCCCAGGTGCAGGTGGTGGCCTGCGATGTGGCCGAGCGTGCGGCGTTGGCCAAAGTGCTCGCCGATATCCCGGTGCAACATCCGTTGTCCGCAGTGGTCCATGCCGCCGGGGTGCTCGATGACGCGGTGGTGACGTCGCTGACGCCGGAGCGTGTTGATGTGGTGTTGCGGGCCAAGGTGGATGCGGCGTGGAACCTGCACGAGCTGACCCGGGACTTGGATGTGTCGGCGTTCGTGATGTTTTCATCGATGGCCGGGCTGGTCGGGTCCTCGGGTCAGGGCAACTACGGGGCGGCGAACTCGTTCCTGGACGGGTTGGCCTCGCACCGACGCGCTCACGGACTGCCGGCCATCTCGCTGGGCTGGGGACTATGGGACCAAGCCAGCGCCATGACCGGCGCGCTAGGCGCCGCCGACCTGGCCCGGTTCAGTCGGGACGGGATCGTCGCGATGTCCTCGGATCAGGCGCTGGAATTGATGGACACCGCCCTGATCATCGATGAGCCGTACATGTCGCCTGCACATATCGACTTGGCGGCGTTGCGGGTCAAGTTCGATGCGGGCACCTTGCCGCCGATGTTCGTTGATCTGATCAACGCACCGACCCGGCGCCAGGTTGACGACTCACTGGCCGCGGCCAAATCGAAATCCGCTCTGCTACAACGCCTCGAAGGGCTGCCCGAAGACGAGCAACACGCGGTTCTGCTGGACCTGGTGCGATCCAACGTCGCCACCGTGCTGGGCAACGCCAGCCCGCAGACCATCGATCCGGACCGGGCCTTCCAGGAGTTGGGCTTTGACTCGCTGACCGCCGTCGAGATGCGCAACCGGCTCAAAACTGCTACTGGCCTGGCGCTTTCACCGACACTGATCTTCGACTACCCGAACTCCGCCGCGCTGGCCGGTTACATGCACCGGGAACTCGTCGCCACATCGGAGCAGGACAATCCGGCCGCTGCGCCCGGAGAAGTCGAGATACAGCGCGTTGTGGGGTCGATTCCGGTGAAGCGCCTTCGGCAGGCGGGAGTCTTGGAACTGTTGCTCGCGTTGGCAAATGAAGCCGACGGCAGTGGGCAGCCGGAAGGACATGCGGTGACCACGGAAAAAGACATCGCGGATATGGACCTCGACGATCTGGTCAACGCGGCGTTGATGAACGAGGACGAGTAGGCATCAAGGCTGCGCATCCGCAACCACGCCACGCGAGACGAGGTGCTCAATCAACGGGACTGCGCCGGCGGCAAGATGCTGCGACATCGCGGCGCGGGCCAGTTTCTCGTCGTGACTTTCCAGCGCGGACAACACGCGGCGGTGGTCCTTTATCGATTGGCCTGGCCAGCCCTCGATCGTTGGGAACACCGATTCGGGTGCATAGCGGGTGATTTGCGACATCAGCTGGGCCAGCTTCGGTGAGTCGGCAGCGACGTTGACGGCCCGGTGGAACTCGTGGTTCAGCCGAACCGTCTGTTCCTGGTCATCACCGGCATAGGCTTGCTCCAACCGCGCCTGGATTTCTTTGAGTTCGCGCAGTTGATCGTCGGTGATGTTGACCGCGGCGCGCGCAGCTAACTCCCCACCGACGTGAGCCTGCACGTTCGCCACGTCGGTGACGTCGCGCCCTGTCACCGGCAACACGACGAAGCCGCGGCGGGGCTGCTGGGTAATCAGGCCCTCGGCGCGCAGCGCGAACAACGCTTCGCGAACCGGTGTGACGCTGATCCCCAATTCCGCGGCCAATTGGTCTAGTCGAATGTAGGACCCCGCAGCGTAGCTGCCATCGAAGATCCTCGTGCGGATGAGGCCCGCAACATCGTCGGAAAGTTGAGGACGTGCAGCGAAATCCGGGGCACTCAAAGCCGTTACACCTGATACTCGGCGAGTAAACGTTTGCTAATGATGTTCTTCTGAATTTCGCTGGTTCCCTCGCCGATCAGGAGGAACGGCGCGTCGCGCATGAGTCGCTCGATCTCGTATTCCTTGGAGTACCCGTACCCGCCGTGAATCCGGAAGCTCTGCTGGGTGACCTCGGAACAGAATTCGCTGGCAAGGTATTTGGCCATCCCGGCGGCGACGTCATTGCGCTCCCCGGAATCTTTCAAACGCGCCGCGTTGACCATCATCAGATGTGCGGCTTCGACTTTGGTGGCCATCTCGGCGAGCTGAAAGGCGATCGCCTGGTGCTCGGCGATCGGCTTGCCGAAGGTATGCCGCTGCTGCGCATAGCGCGCGGCAAGCTCGAAGGCCCGAATGCCGACACCGCAAGCCCGTGCCGACACATTGACGCGCCCCACTTCGATACCGTCCATCATCTGGAAGAAGCCCTGCCCCGGGGTGCCCCCGAGAACGTCGTCGGCGCTTGCCTGATAGCCGTCAAAGATGAGTTCAGTGGTGTCGATGCCCTTGTAACCGAGCTTGTCGATCTTGCCAGGAATCAGCAAGCCCGGCAGGATCTCGCCGAAACCTGTTGGCTTCTCGACGAGGAACGCGGTCAGGTTGCGATGTGGCTTGTCCGCGCCCTCGTCGGTGCGCACCAACACGGCTATCAGTGTCGAACTGCCCCCATTGGTCAGCCACATCTTCTGGCCGTTGATGGTGTAGTTGCCATCGGCATTCCGTTTGGCGCGAGTGCGGATCGCGGCGACATCGGAACCCAGCTCCGGCTCCGACATCGAAAACGCACCGCGGGTCTCGCCGGTCGCCATGCGTGGCAGGAAACGCTGCTGCTGCGCGTCGGTGCCGTGCTGGCGCAGCATGTAGGCCACGATGAAGTGCGTGTTGAGCACCCCGGACACGCTCATCCAGCCGCGCGCGAGTTCCTCGACGCACAGCGCGTAGGTCAAAAGCGACTCCCCCAGCCCGCCGTACTCCTCGGGAATCATCAGCCCAAATAGGCCCATGTCCCGCATCTGATCGACGATGGCTTGTGGGTAGGTATCGCCACGGTCGAGTTCGGCCGCGTTGGGGATGACTTCCTTCTCGACGAATCGCCGAACCGTGGAGATGATTTCCGTCTGAATTTCGGTGAGTCCGAAAGTTTGGGCAAGTCTGGTCATGGGCTGTACGTCCCTTCGCTTTCCAGCCGACTCAACGGGCGATCGTTTTTGCGGTCGTCAGGCGCTCGATGTCGGCGGCGGTCAATCCCAGGTGCTGCGCGAGAACGTCGGCGGTGTCTTGGCCCACGGCCGGCGCGGCCGCGCCGGCGGGATACGTGCCGTCAAATGCGACCGGCAGTCCGGGGGCCAGATAGTCTCCGATACCGGGCTGATGCAGCCGGGAAAACAGCGGGTTGTCGGTCACCTTCGGGTCCGCGGCGGTTTCCGCGAAGGTGCTGTACCGCTCGAACAAAACAGTGCTGTCAGACAATGCGGCGGCGATCTTCTCGGCCGAGTGATCCGCAAACCAGGTGGCGAAAAGGCCGGACAGCACGTCGCGGTACTTGTAGCGGTCGCCTTCGGAACCGAAGTCAACGCCGAGAGCCTCCGCGAGCGCCGACACCGCGGCCCCGGTGCCCGTTACGTCGACCAAGTCACGAAAGTGCCTCCCCGTCAACGTGACAACCATGAACCTGACCCCATCACTACTGGTGAAGTCCTGCCCGTATTGGCCGTAGATGGCGTTGCCCAGGCGCTGGCGTTCGGTGCCGTTCACCTGCGGCTCGGTCAGCAGCCCGAGGTTTCCCGCGGTGGCCAACGCGACATCCTCCAGTGCCAGGCTGATGCACGCGCCAATTCCGGACTGTTCACGGCGACGGACGGCGGTGACGACGGCCAGTGCGGCATACAGTCCGCAGCACACATCCCAGGCCGGCAACACGTGGTTGATCGGGCCGGCATGATCGACCGGACCAGTGACGAGTGGGAATCCCACGCCGGCGTTGACCGTGTAGTCCACGCCGGTCGAGCCGTCGCCACGGCCAAGGAGCTGAACATGAATGACGTCGGATCGCTTGGCGGCCAGGCGATCATGGCTCAGCCAGGACAGCCCGGCGGCGTTGGTCACAACGACGCCGTCGCCCTCGATGACCAGCCGCTGAACCAGGTGTTGCCCCTCCGGCGAGCGCAGATCGATGGTGGCCGAACGCTTTCCCTTGTTCAGCCCGGTCCAGTAGATCGACGTGCCATCCGCCGTCAGCGGCCATCGGTTTACGTCCGAGGCGCCGCCGATCGGATCGATCCGGATTACCTGCGCGCCCAGTTGGCTCAGCGTCATCCCGCACAGCGGTGCGGCGACGAAACTCGATACCTCGACAACGGTGAGGCCACTCAGCGGCGCCGCAAGGTTCAAGGCGGCGGTCATTTCAAGCTACCCGCTCGAAGATTGCGGCCAGCCCCTGGCCGCCGCCGATGCACATGGTCTCCAGCCCGTAGCGCGCCTGGCGCCGGGTGAGTTCGCGGGCCAGGGTGGCCAGCATCCTGCCGCCGGTCGCCCCGACCGGATGTCCGAGCGAGATTCCCGAGCCGTGCACATTGGTTCGGCCGAAGTCGGTGGCGCCGAAATTCCATTCACGCGTCACCGCGAGCGCTTGGGCGGCGAAGGCCTCGTTGAGCTCAATCAGGTCGATATCGCTGAGCTGCAGGCCTGCCTTGGCGAGTGCGACCTCGGTCGCGGGCACCGGACCGATGCCCATGATGTTGGGCGCCACGCCGGCCAGTCCCCACGACACCATGCGGACCAGCGGGGTCAGGCCGTATTCGGCCGCCTTTTCCGGCGTGGTGACCACACACATCGATGCCGCATCGTTCTGCCCGCTGGCGTTGCCGGCCGTGACAGTCGCCTCCGGATCATCCGCCAGTAGAACGGGTTTGAGCTTGCTCAACGACTCCACCGAGGTGTCGGCGCGTGGATGTTCGTCGGTATCGACCAGCTCTTCGCCTTGCCGTGTCCGCACCGTGACCGGAATAATCTCCTCAGCCAGGATGCCGTCCTTCTGCGCCGCCACCGCACGCTGGTGTGACCGCACCGCCAGCTCGTCTTGCTCGAGGCGTGAGATGCCGTACTGGCGTCGCAAGTTCTCGGCCGTCTCCAACATCCCGCCCGGCACCGGATAGTGCCGGCCGCCCGCGGTGGAGCGTCCCCGCGCCAGACCATCATGTAGTTGCACGCCGTTGCGGGGGGGTCCCCAGCGCATATCGGTCGAGTAGAAGGCGACGTTGCTCATGCTCTCGCAGCCGCCTGCGATAACCAGATCGTGGTCACCGTTACCCACTTCCAGACATGCCTGGATCACCGCCTGCAGCCCGGACCCGCAGCGACGATCGACCTGCATGCCGGGCACTGTCACCGGCAGTCCCGAATCCAGGGCCACCACCCGCCCGATCGCGGGCGCCTCGCTGTTCGGATAGCAATGGCCGAGAATAACGTCTTGCACGGCCTCTGGCCCGAGCCCGGTGCGTTGTAGCAATCCCTTGAGGGCGGTGACGCCGAGGTCAACGGCGCTCAGCGACTTGAACATTCCGCCGTAGCGGCCGATCGGCGTCCGCACCGGTTCACAGATGACTGTTTGGCGCACGGTTAACCTCGCCCCCCACGCCGAGCGCTGATACGACTCATAGGTGCCGACCGCCGGTTATCTCCATCACGGTGCCGGTCATGTAAGAAGACAGATCCGAGGCTAAAAACAGTGCAACGCTTGCGACCTCGCTCGGCTCCCCCGCCCGGCCCATTGGGACTTCCGCGACCTTGGAATCCCAGATGCGTTGCGGCATGGCCTCCGTCATGGCCGAACGAATCAACCCGGGAGCGATTGCGTTCACCCGCACGCCCAGGTGTGCAAGCTCCTTGGCCGCAGCCTTGGTCATCCCCACGATGCCGGCCTTGGCGGCCGAGTAGTTAGTCTGGCCGATCATTCCGACCTTGCCCGACACCGACGACATGTTCACGATGACGCCACGCTTGTTTTCCCGCATGATCGCGGCCGCCAGCCGGGTGCCGTTCCAGGTCCCCTTCAAGTGCACGTTGATGACCTGGTCGAACTGTTCTTCAGTCATCTTGCGCATGGTGGCGTCGCGGGTGATCCCGGCATTGTTGACCATGATGTCCAGGCCGCCGAAACGCTCGATCGCGGTCTGAATGAGGGTCTCGATGTCGGCCGCCTGGGTCACATCGCAGCGGACCGCCAGCGCCACGTCTTCGCCGCCCAACTGCTTGGCCGCCACCTGGGTGGCCTCGAGATTGACGTCACCGAGCACGACCCGCGCGCCTTCAGCGATGAATCGTTCCGCGATGGCATAACCCAGACCTTGTGCCCCGCCTGTGATCACCGCAGTCTGACCGCTCAGCAACGACACCTGGATCACTCATCCTTATCTGGTTAGCTTCCACTCGGGGGTACCCGTCGTTCAAATATCGTATTTCATATAGGATCCAACGCGGAACCGGGCACCCTCCCAAGACCGGCGCGGCTTGCAGATCGAGGAATGCCAAAGAAGGACCCATGAGGAGTGCCCGCCAATGACCACCGCTGAAAGCCCTGAGGTCTCCGACGAAGATTTCCAGGAGATCCTCGCTCAGACCCGGCACTTCGTCCGCACGGCGGTCGTCCCACGCGAGCAGGAGATTCTGGACGACGATCGGGTCCCCGACGATCTTCGGGACCAGGCCATGAAGATGGGTTTGTTCGGATACGCGATTCCGCAGCAGTGGGGTGGCCTTGGCCTGAACCTGAAGCAAGACGTCGAGTTGGCGATGGAATTGGGCTACACCTCGCTGGCGCTGCGGTCGATGTTCGGCACCAACAACGGCATCGCGGGACAGGTCCTGGTCGGCTTCGGCACCGACGGACAGAAGAGCCGCTGGCTGGAGTCGATAGCGTCCGGCGACGTCGTCGCCTCCTTTGCGTTGACCGAGCCCGGCGCCGGGTCCAACCCGGCAGGCCTGAAGACCAAAGCCGTTCGTGACGGTAGCGATTGGGTGATCTCGGGGCAGAAGCGCTTCATCACCAACGCGCCCGTCGCCAACCTCTTCGTGGTGTTCGCGCGGACCCGGCCCGCCGACGACCAGGGCCCGGGAATCGCCGTCTTCCTGGTTCCCGCGGACGCCGCCGGTGTCGACGTCGGCAGCAAGGACGCCAAGATGGGGCAGGAAGGCGCGTGGACCGCGGACGTCAGCTTCACCGATGTACGAGTCGACGACGCCGCGCTGATCGGCGGCAGCGAGGACGTCGGCTATCGGGCGGCGATGACATCGTTGGCGCGCGGCCGGGTCCACATCGCGGCGCTCGCGGTGGGCGCTGCACAGCGTGCACTCGACGAATCCGTGGCGTACGCCGCGACCGCGACGCAGGGCGGCGCTCCGATCGGAAGCTTCCAGTTGGTGCAGGCGATGCTGGCCGATCAGCAGACCGGGGTGATGGCCGGCCGCGCGTTGGTCCGTGATGCCGCACGGCTCTGGGTCAGCAACGAGGACCGTAGGGTGGCACCGTCGGCCGCGAAACTCTTCTGCACCGAAATGGCCGGCAAAGTAGCCGATCTCGCGGTGCAGATTCACGGCGGCAGCGGATACATGCGTGGCGTTCCGGTCGAACGCATCTACCGCGACGTTCGACTGTTGCGGCTATACGAGGGGACGAGCGAGATTCAACGACTCATTATCGGTTCGAACCTAGTGAAGGCGGCGCAGCGATGAGCGGCGGAGCCGAGGGACGGCTAAAAGGAAGAGTTGCGTTCATCACCGGAGCGGCACGCGGGCAGGGCCGTGCGCACGCGGTCCGGATGGCCAATGAGGGCGCCGACATCATCGCCGTCGACATCGCCGACAAGCTCCCGGACGGCGTTCCCTACCCACCGGCTACTGTCGACGACTTCGCCGAAACGGTGCGCCTCGTCGAGGCGACAGACCGCCGGATCCTGTCATACACCGTCGACACCCGAGACTATGACGCGCTCCGCAAGGCCGTCGACGACGGCGTCGCGCAGCTGGGACGGCTCGACATCATCGTGGCCAACGCCGGTATCGCGATTCCGCAGGTCTGGGACGACATCACGCCCGAATCGTTTCGCGACGTCATGGACATCAACGTGACCGGTACGTGGAACACGGTGATGGCCGGCGCCGACCGGATCATCGAAGGCGGCCGCGGCGGTTCGATCATCCTGATCAGTTCCGCGGCCGGTATGAAAATGCAGCCGTTCATGGTGCATTACACCGCGAGCAAGCACGCCGTCACCGGGTTGGCCCGCGGCTTCGCCGCCGAGTTGGGTAAGCATTCGATCCGGGTCAACAGCGTTCACCCCGGGCCGGTCAACACCCCGATGGGAAGCGGCGACATGGCCGGCTTCGTGGGCAAAACCATGGAAACCAACCCGCAGTTGAACCACATGCTCACGCCGTTTCTACCCGCCTGGGTCGCCGAGCCGGAAGACATAGCCGACGCGGTGTGCTGGCTGGCCAGCGACGAGTCGCGTTACGTCACCGCGGCCCAGATCCCGGTCGACCAGGGCTCAACCCAGTACTGAGCCGACTAGACGAACTGCTGGCCACCGTCGATGTCGTAGGTCGCACCGGTGAGTGCGGTGTTGCTCATGAGGTGCACTGCGAGGGCGGCGACGTCGGCGGCCTCGACGACTCGTCCGATCGGGAGCGTCGCTCGCAGCTGGTCACGGCGCTCCTCGAGCCGATCCCCAAGCAGGGATGCCGACAATGGGGTGTCTACGAAGCCGGCCGCGATCAGGTTGACCCGAACCGGCGCGAGCTCGAGGGACAGGGTCGCCGTGAACGGCGGCAGCGTGGCGGTGGCCGCGGATACGATCCCGAGGTCCCGACGGACGCGTCGCCCTCCGGTGCCGCCCATGAATACCAGCGTGCCGCCGGGCCTCATCTTGGGCGCGGCGTTTCGCGCCACATCGAGATAGCACACCACGTGGCCGCTGATCACCTCACGCACCTGGACCAAATCCATCTCGAGCAGGGGCCCGTAACTCGGGCCGCCGGCGGTAACCATCACATGGTCGATCGGTCCGGGTAACTCCTCGAAAAACCTCTGGACGGCGACCGGGTCGTTGGCGTCGAAGGCTGCGGTGCGTTGCGCCCCGACGTCCAGCGCCGCCTCGTTGAGCCGGTCGGGATTGCGGCCGACGAGGATGACATCCGCGCCCTCGGCCCTGGCGCGTCGAGCTGTTTCGAGTCCGATCCCTGCGCTGCCGCCGATCACCACGACGGTCTGTCCGGCCAATTCCGGTCCGCGCCGGGTGCCGCTTGCCATGGTCAGCCGATCAGTTCCAGCGTCCCAAGATCACGGATCGCCTGGCAACCTCGCTCGAGCATGGTGAGCACCATGTCGTCGCCGCGCTCGGTGCCGGCGGCGAAGGCAAACCCCAGCGCCGAAATCAGCGGCGCTTGCGGCACCCCAAGCCGGTAGTCGCGCCAACATTCGTCGAAGTCATACCCGGTTACGCCGTAACCCAGCAGCGCGCGGTGATAGTCCTTGACGAGGTCCTTCTCGATTGCCGGCCGCAGTTGCGGGTTCAGGCTGGTGGCCATGAAATAGGCGAGGTCCCTCGCCGGAAGTCCCACCCCGAGCGTCTGCCAGTCGACGACGCTCACCCAGGTCTGAGCTGGATCGAATAACAGGTTGTCGAGGCGGTAGTCGCCGTGCAGCAGGGCGAACCTGTCCTGGTTGGCCAGCAGCCAGGGCGTCACCAAACCCATTGTCGTCGTGAAAGTCTCGCGGTCTTCGGCGCTCATTCGGTCCCCGAGCTTTTCCAGCGTGATGTCCGCACTCATGATTGCGACATCCCCAAGGCCTTTGGCGGAAGCCTCATCGGCGCGAGGAAAACCCATGCCAGGCAGATCCAGCCAGAATGGGTCACACCAACTGGGTCCGTGCAAGCCGGCCAGCGCCACCGCGGCCAGGCGCCCCTCCTGTTCGCCGCAGCCCGCGATCTGATCTCCCTGCACCGCCGGTGCTTGATCGGCGAGCAACAGCGCGTAGTCCATCGCGTCTTCGCTGATCTCGCAGTAGAAGCACTCCGGCGTTGGCACTCGCACCCGGTCTGCCACCGTGGCATAGAACGTGCATTCGCTGCGGTAACCGATGACGACGCGGTCGCGCACCGTGTCGTCCTGGGCCGGCAGTTTGATCACGAAGGTCTGCGGCAGGTCGCCGGGATCCGTGGCGTACTTCGCGGTCACGCGGTAGGTCGCCCCGGTCTGCCCGGTGCCGATCGCAACGACGTCGACGTCGGACACCTCGACGGACGCGCGGCCTTTGCTCAGGGCTGCCGACAACCAGGCGGGAGTCACCTCGCCGGGATACCGGGGAATCGACACCACAGCACTCATACGCAACACGCCTCCAGAACTCGCACAGCCCTGCCCATTGATCTATGAACTGTAAGGCATACCGAAAAGGCTGCGGTCGATCGCATGGGCGCTTACGGCGGCGCGACGCGGCCGGTGTTACGCCGCGCTGAGTTCACGCAGTGCGGTGCGCAAGCCACGTCGTCTGCCCGTCTCCGGGTTGGTGAGACCTTCCCGGAGTCCATCGCGGATGCGGAACTTCAACTCGGAACGAGTCTCCGGCGCGTCTTCGGACGTCGCGTTGAGCAGCTTGTCGGGTAATGCCAGTTTCAGGATCGTCCAGAACGACTGCCAGTATTGCCGCCCAAGGGATCCCGTCGTGTAGGGCAGATCGTACTTCTCGCACAGCGCGCGCACCCGCACCGCGATCTCCGCATAGCGGTTGCTGGGCAGATCCGGAAACAGGTGGTGCTCAATCTGGTAGCACAGGTTGCCGCTCATGAACGCCATCAACGGGCCGGCGTTGAAATTCGCCGAGCCGAGCATCTGGCGCAGGTACCACTCGCCCCGCGTCTCGTTCTCGAACTCCTCGACGGTGAATTTCTCTGCGCCGTCGGGGAAGTGGCCGCAGAAGATCACCATGTAGGCCCAATAATTGCGGATCAGGTTCGCGGTCACGTTGGCCTTCAAGGTGTGCTTCCAATTGCGCCCGGTCAACGCGGGAAAGACCACGTAGTCCTTGCCAGCCTGCTTGGCGACCTTCTTGCCGATCACGCGCAGATCTTTACGGGCCTCACGCCAAGTCTTTTCCTTATGGCGGATCTTCGCGGTCTCGACGTGGTGCAACGCGACGCCCCACTCGAAGAACGTGCCGAGCAGCAGGTTGTAGATCGGGTTGCCCAGCATCCAGCGTTCCCACGGCTCGTCGCGGGTGACGCGCATGATTCCGTAGCCGACGTCTTCGTCGAGGCCGACGATGTTGGTGTATTTGTGGTGGATGTAGTTGTGCGAGTGCTTCCACTGGACGCTCGGGCAGGTGCTGTCCCACTCCCATTCCGTCGAGTGGATTTCGGGGTCGTTCATCCAGTCCCACTGGCCGTGGGTGATGTTGTGCCCCAGCTCCATGTTTTCGATAATTTTTGCGGTCCCCAGCATGGCGGTGCCGGTCAGCCACGCCAACCTGTTACCGCTGGCAAACAATACGACTCGTCCACCAGCTGCCAGCGAGCGCTGCAGATTGATGGATCGGCGGATGTAGCGGGCGTCACGCGCACCGCGAGATTCCTCGATGTCGGCGCGGATCGCGTCGAGTTCCTGCGCGAGTTGATCGATATCTTCGGTAGTCAGGTGTGCATATTCTTTGATATCGGTGATCGCCATTGATTCCCCCTCAGACGTTGATGGTGCAGTCGCCAGAGGCGGTGGAGATGCACGTTTGGATGCGGTCGCCTTCGCGGTGTTCAGTCCCAGACCTGAAGTCGCGCACGTGCCCTGCTTCCAGCGGAAGTACGCAGGTCTGGCAGATGCCCATGCGGCAACCGAACGGCATCTGAATGCCGACTTTCTCGCCGGCCTCTAAAAGAGATGTAGCACCATCGATTTCGATGGACTTGTCGGAAATGGCGAAGGTGACCGTGCCGCCTTCGCCGCCCTTGTCGGTAGCTGCGATGGTGAATCGCTCGGTGTGCAGGAGATCGCTGCGCCCCGCCGTTTTCCAGACCTCCTCGACGGTGTCCAGCAGTGCGGGCGGGCCGCACACCCACGCCGGGCGATCCTGCCAGTCGGCCACGATATCGCCGAGCTGGCTGAAGTCGACCTTGCCCTGAGTCTCGGTGAGCTGTAGGTGAAGTCGATAACTGGGCTGTTCGTTCTCCAGCGCAACCAACTCGTCGTGGAAAATGGCGGTGTCGGTAGCGGGCGCTGAATGAACGTGCGCGATGTCGACAACTTGCCCACGGGACTTCAGGGTCCGCAGCATGGCCATTACCGGCGTGATCCCGCTGCCGGCGGTGATGAAGAGGAGCTTGGCCGGCGGCGGGTCGGGCAGTGCGAAGTCTCCTTTCGGAGCCGCCAACCGCACGATGGTTCCAGGTTTCACGCCGTTGACCAGATGCGTCGACAGAAAGCCTTCGGGAGTGGCCTTGACCGTGATCGTGATGTTCTTGCTGTCGCGCTGCGGAATCGACGTCAACGAATATGAACGCCAGTGCCACCGCCCGTCGATCCGCAGTCCGATGCCCACGTACTGACCGGGCCGGTACTTGGCGGAGAAGCCCCAGCCCGGCTTTATCGTCACGGTCGCCGAATCCGCGGTCTCCGGATGGACATCGACGATGAGGCCGCGCAACTCGCGCGCCGACCACAGCGGATTGAGCATTTTGAGGTAGTCATCCGGCAACAGCGGGGTGGTCGCACGGGCCGCCAGACCGCGCGGCACGTTGACCCATGATTTAACGGCCTGGACGCCTTTGGCGGGCGCCGTGCTCCATTGCGTGACGCTGCGAAGGGTCGAACCCATGTCATTCCCAGTCCTCGTTGACGTCACCGTGAGTCGTCTGAGAACACGGTTAACATGCGCATTCCCCATCGCTACATTCAATAAACACTTGTTCGCTGGATTCACGGGCTAGCGCCAGGATTGCTCCCTGCGATCGCGGCGCAAACTTCGCCGGCGACATCGGGAATCGGTTGAGCTGGAGGCGCTTTGATGGCCAAGTCGCCGACCTTGTCAGCGCCGAGGTGGCCCAGTCCGAGGGAAAGGCCGGCTGCGCGCGTGGTGCGCACAGCCGGCCTGACTCGATTGCGGCGAGTGTTTGCGGTTCACCCCGCGACAGAATTAAATGAATAGACTGGAACCCGCGTTGCCAGGGTCGTATGTGTTGCCGCCGGTAATACCGCTAACGCCGCCCAGTGCACCATGCTGGCCGCCGGCGCCATTCTGTCCCGCAATTCCCGCGCCGCCGTTTCCGCCGTTGCCATACAGAATTGCCGAGCCGCCGGCGGCGCCGGTGACCCCGATTCCGCCCGACCCGCCGCTGCCGTCAAACACACCGGCGTGGCCGCCTACCCCGCCCGTCCCACTTGGCGTGGCCCCGGAAATTACTTGGAAGAGGTTATACCCGAGTCCGCCAGTGCCGCCATTGCCAAAGAGGTAGGCAGAACCGCCCGCGCCGCCGTTGCCAGCTAGGTTAACGCCGCCATTCCCGCCGGCGCCGTCAAACAAGCCGCCAGCGGCGCCGGCTTGCCCGGCTCCAGTGAAGTTAGTGCCGGCCCCGCCCCATCCGCCATTGCCAATGAGATACCCGGCGCGTCCGGCCGCACCACCAGCACCCCCATCGAGTGAGAAGGAAAGTGTAGTTGCGTCAATGGTTTCGTTTGCCACGCCAGTGCCGCCCCACCCGCCGTTGCCGAAGATATAGCCGGCGGCACCGCCGGCCCCACCGACGCCGCCCGGAGCCTGGAACGTCGTCGGACCAGTCTGCGTAAGGGTTCCTGCAGTCGCGTTTCCGCCCATGCCGCCGTTGCCCCACAAGAACGCGGCCCCGCCGGCCCCGCCGCCGGCGCCAGCACCGCCGGCCCCGCCATTGCCGCCGTTGCCACCGAACAAGATCCCGCCCATCCCACCGGCCCCGCCGGCTTGGCCGGGCGCCCCGGAGCCGCCGTTGCCGCCACTGCCGTAAATGATTCCGCCGCTTTGACCGGCGGCCCCTGACCCGGCCGGCGCGTTCGCGCCATTGCCGTACAACGGGCGCCCGAAAGCCGACTCAAACGGCTGGTTGATCGCATCCAACACCGATTGGGCGTTGGTGGCCTCAGCACTCGCGTACTGCAGCCCACCGCCGGAGAGCAACTGCACAAACTCGGCATGGAAGTTCGCGGCCTGCGCCGCCAACCCCTGATAAACCTGCGCCTGGCCGGAAAACAGTTGGGCAACCGCCGACGACACCTCATCGGCGCCAGCTGCCAACACATTCGTCGTCGATGCGGCCGCCGCGGCGTGGGCATTACCGAGTGTCGTTCCTATATTCGCCAACTCGCCGGTCGCCGTGGCGATCGTCTCCGGTACCGCGGTCAAAAAGGACATACCCGACTCCTCTGTAGGTAGTGGACGTGGAATGCAATCGAAATCGCAACACCGCGACGAACATAACGTCTACGGCAGATTAGTGATGAAAAGGGGATTTAGGCAACACTTATTCGATTTTTCTGCGGCCGGTCCAATTTACTGGCCAGTAAGTTTAATTTGCCGACCCGTAAGTTTATTACCCCGCCTCAGTTTGAGCACATGTGACAATTGACATGGGCGTCAAATAAAACGGCGAAAATGGGCACCACTACAAATTAGCTGAGGACCGAGCACCGCAGGCTCGCGACCTAAGGTGAGGATCGCCGTTCGGCGGGCCGTCAAGGTCAACGAGGCGCGTGGTGATTTCAGCCGGAAAAAAGCCATTCCCGCGAAAGCGGCCGATCAAGCCTTGCTCATTTAAACTCCTCGTACGAGCGAAACGCGCGGAAGGCACACAACGAAATACGTTGGAGCCATGGATAATAAAGATTAACGGTGCTCTGTCGGCTACCTGTATCGTCAACGGCCCCGTAACACGGGCGGATCCCCAAGACGACCAGTTCATGAATTCGCTGAACAGTCAGTGGCGACGATCCGCACGTGATCGCCGAAGGTCACGCAACGTGCGAGAACTAAGCCAACCCCCACGTTCGCTGGGCAAATAGCAGCCCTAATTGCGCAGGATATTTCAGGTGCCCAGGCGCTGACCCTTTTGATCGCGGCTGTCAGTTTCGGAGAACGCGGTAGAACTCGGCGCGCGTTACGCAGTCGGGCCGCTCAGGGGTCGTAAAGCCCGCCCGGTTCGGTACCCAGGTTCGTGCTAGACGAGCTGTCGGTGCAGTGCGCTGGGAAGGCAACGATGATTTGGACGCAGTTGCGGCGGCGCTCCATCCCCGGTATTCACCGGCAAATGTGGGCACAGGGCGCACAGGGTAGGGACGAAGCTCCGCAGCAAAGTCAGAAATAGCATCTCCACTGCTATTCCTTCGAACAGCAACTGTGCGGGCGAAGGGAGTCGAACCCTCACGCTCTTTCGAGCACCGGCACCTAAAGCCGGCATGTCTGCCATTCCATCACGCCCGCGGCTAGGCAATCTTAACGCTCGACGAATTCATCGGGCCCAAGTCATAACTGCCCGCGCGGTACCGTCTTGGGGTGTCCACTACCCGTCGTCGCAGGCCGGCGCTGGTCGCTTTGGTGATCGTCGCCGCCAGTGGCTGTCTGGCCTTGGGCTGGTGGCAGTGGACCAGGTTTCACTCGCCGTCGGGCACGTTCCAGAACCTGGGCTACGCGCTGCAGTGGCCGCTGTTCGCGTGGTTCTGCGTCTACGCCTACCGCAATTTCGTCCGCTACGAAGAGTCGCCGCCGCAACCGCGGAATAGTGGCGCCGTCAACGAGATACCGGCCGAGCTGCTGCCCGAGCGGCCCAAAGTGGTGCAGCAGCCGCCCGCCGATCCTGCGCTGCGCGAGTACAACGCCTATCTGGCCGAGCTCGCCAAGCAGGATTCCGAAAAGGAGAACAGGACCACCGCATGACCGCACCCGAGACGCCAGAAACCCAGCAGGCCGCGTCCGTTTTTCCCGTCGAAAAGATCCGCGCCGCGCTCCTTCGCTACCGGGTGATGGCATGGACGACCGGGATCTGGCTGATTGTGCTGTGTTACGAGATCTTCTCGCACTTCGTTTTGCATCAGGAGATCCGCTGGATCGGCGTGGTGCACGGGTGGGTGTATTTCGCCTACGTGCTGGTGGCTTCGAACCTTGCGGTGAAGGTCAGATGGCCGATCGGCAAGACCATCGGAGTGATGGCCGCGGGCACGATCCCGCTGCTTGGCATCGTCGTCGAGCACTTCCAGACGCGGGATATCAAGGCCCGCTTCGGGCTCTAGGCGCATCGAGCGTGCGGCTGTCCGCACACTCGAGACCGAAGGTGAAGCTGGCCGCACATTGGCCCGGTGATGGCTCAGGCGAGCGCCTTGAGCGCCGGCACCAGCAATGCAAGCGCGCGACCCCGATGCGACACCGCGTCCTTCTCCGCCGGGCTGAGCTGCGCGGCGGTCCGATCGGATCCGTCCGGGATGAAGACGGGGTCATACCCGAACCCGCCGTCGCCGCGTGGCTCCCGGGCAATGGTGCCCGGCCACTCGCCGCGGACGACGACCTCGTCAGACACCGTGACCAGTGCGCAGGCCGACACGAACGCCGCGCCGCGCCGCGCATAGGGAACATCGCGTAGCTGCGCGAGCAGCAACGCCGTGTTGCCGGCGTCGTCGCCGTGATTGCCCGACCAGCGCGCCGAAAGCACCCCGGGCATCCCGCGCAGCGCCGCGACCTCCAAACCGGAGTCGTCGGCCACGCTGGCCAGGCCGGTCGCCGCGAACGCATCGCGCGCCTTCGCCAGCGCGTTCTCTTCAAAAGTCGCGCCGGTCTCCGGCGCTTCGTCGAACGGCGCCACGTCATTCAGCGACACCAGTGTCAACCCCGACAGTCCGGCACCGTCGAGCACGCGGCGCAGTTCGGCCAGCTTCTTTTGGTTGCGGCTGGCTACCAGGAGCCGGGTCACCAGCCAATCCCAAACGTATTCATGCAGATCGACACGTTAAGTAGCGTAGCTAGGCTCAATAGTCCTTCCAGACTCCGAACACAGTGACGCGATAGGTCAGGTCCGCCGATGCGTTGTCGATGTTCACTCCAACGTCGACATAGCCGGAGAAATTAGGGCCGGGAACGACTTGCTGGATGGAGAGGTAGGCGTCCCCCATGATCGGGGTCTGGCCGGTGGAGTCGTACTCGCTGATACTGGCCCAAAGTAAATCTGTCTGATAAATGAGGTCGTCGGACACCCTGACCGTTTGCTGGCCTCGACCGGTACTTATTGGCCCGAGCACACTGAACGTTGGTGAGTCCTCCCCGAAGGTGTCGTAGAAAGCCCTGACGCGGTAATTGCGGGGCACATCCCACGGAAGGGTGTCGACAACCACCCGCACACCGATGTTTCCGTCTGAATAGGGCCCGCAGTGCAGCACGCCGAGACGGGCATCGCCGAACATGGGTTCTTCTGCAGCGGTCGTCTCGCAGACCGTCGCCCAGCAGTATGTCGAGTCCGTCACGCCATCGGCGGGGAGTACGTACGTCAGGGGAGCTCCGTAGCCGGAGAAATAGTTTTCGACGTAATAGATCGGCACGAGTCCCCTTAGCTGTCCTCGATCAGAACGAACAGGCTCAACCTGAAGGTCGTGGGTATTGACGTATCGGCGCCGGGTAACTTGTCGAGATTGACTTTGACGTCAGCGCCGAAGTTGGAGTAAGTCGGAACGACTTGCAGAACCGCCAGCCGGACGTTGATGTCGTCGTACGTCTGATGGGTGTTGGCGTCGATCTCGACGATGCTGGCCCACACGGCTCTGCCGGGTGTAACTCCGATGTGGTCGAAAGACACAATGGTCTGACTGACAGCCGGCCCGGTGAACTCTTTGGAAAAGCCAAGCACGCTCCCAGTAGTTCCCATTCGGTGCCTCCGTGAAATTCGGCGGTACGGCTGGAGCAAAGCGTAATATTAGCGTTTGCCACGATGGAAGTCAGCACCGTTCAACGAGCATTCATGAGTTCGCCGCTCGACCGGACTCGGGGCGACTGCGGTAGCGGAGGCACTGTGCGAACAGGCCAGGTGTTTCGGGATGACCAGCAGCCGGGTCAGCTCCCGAACGCCTTTCCCCCCGCGGGCCCCTCGGGCAGCACACCCGGGTACGGCAGCGCCAACGCCTCGCGCTGCGCGGCGAACACCGTGTCGCAAGCGCTCAGCGCCAGGTCGAGCAGCTTGTCCAGCGTCGAACGCGGGAACGTTGCCCCCTCTCCGGTGCCCTGAATCTCCACCAGGGTGCCGGTGTCGGTGGCGACGACGTTCATGTCGACCTCGGCGCGCGAATCCTCCTCGTAGGGCAGATCCACCCGAACCCTGCCGTCGACAACCCCGACGCTGACCGCGGCGATAGCACACGACAACGGCCTGGGATCCTTCAGCTTGCCGGCCGCCGACAGGTAGGTGACCGCGTCGGCCAGCGCCACGTACGCGCCGCTAATGGCCGCGGTGCGGGTGCCACCGTCGGCCTGCAACACATCGCAGTCGACGGCGATCGTGTTCTCCCCCAGCGCCGCCAGGTCGATGCACGCGCGCAGCGACCGGCCGACCAGCCGACTGATCTCCTGGGTGCGCCCGCTGACCCGGCCTTTGACCGATTCGCGGTCGGAGCGGGTGTGGGTCGCCGACGGCAGCATGGCGTATTCCGCGGTCAGCCACCCCAGGCCCGATCCCTTACGCCAGCGCGGCACGCCTTCAGTGACGCTCGCGGTGCACATGACTTTGGTGTGGCCGAATTCGATCAGTACCGAACCCGCCGGGTGCTCGGTGAAGCCGCGGGTGATGACCACAGGCCGAAGTTCTTCGTCTAGGCGACCGTCTTCTCGTTTGGACACGCAGCCACCCTAGCCGTTGCCGCGACACATAAACCACGCGCACGACACGCCCTGGTGAAGGTGTGTCTGGACTATGTTTCGACGCGGTAAAGCGAGCCCTCAGACCCGTTCGGAGCGCCCGATTTCGAACGTCTCGCCGGCCACCACCGCGTGCACGGGACCATCAAACTCGGCCTTGGCCTCGCTGATCACGTCTTCCCGCGAGGTCCACGGCGGAATATGGGTCAGCAGCAGCTCGCGAACGCCGGCCCGCTTCGCGGCCCTGCCGGCCTCGGTACCCGACAAATGCAGCGCACGCGGGCGTTCCGGCGCATGCGTCCAGGAGGCCTCGCAGAGGAATACGTCGGCATCGCGTGCCAACTCGATGAGCTGGTCGCAGAAGCCGGTGTCACCGCTGTACACAAATGTGGCACCGGAGGGATCGGTGATCCGCAAGCCGTACGACTCGGTCGGGTGACACACAACCCGCGGCACCACCGTGAGCGCGCCCACCGTCACCGGTTCGCCGTCGACCCAGTGCCGGATATCGAAGATGTCGGAGCAATCGTCGATCTCACCGCCGTAGGGCGACGACGCCGAGCCCAACCGCGACCAGGTATCACTCGGCCCATACAACAATGCTTTGCCGGCGGGGCGGGTGGGGTGGTAGCGCCGCCAGACGAACAGTCCCGGCATATCCAGGCAGTGGTCGGCATGCAGGTGGGTAAGCATTACCTGCACGTCGCCGGGATCAGTGTACCGCTGCAGCGCGCCCAGCACGCCCCCGCCGAAGTCGAGAACCAGCGGCGGAGTGTCCGGCGCTCGGAGCAAATAACCCGACGCGGGCGAATCCGGACCCACGACGCTGCCGGAGCAGCCGAGGACGGTTATTCGCACGGACACTACTGTGCCATGCCCGATACCACGATGAGAAAAACATCGCCGCATTGGTGCCACCAGAATCTCTGCGCGTCCATCTAGTACACACGAATTTGACGGTGAACCGGTTGCACGCCGGTGACGGCCGGGCCGAGGAATCGCGCCGCCAGTTTGGTGAAGGCCTCGGGGTCGCCCGTCGCCTCGAAGACCCGGGTGGCGGGCGGCGCGTCGTGCGGCCGCAGCATGTCCCGCTCGGTGAGCACCCGCAGCAGTTCCTTGGCGGTTTCCTCGGCGCTCGAGACCAACGTCACGTTCTCGCCCATCGCCAGCTGGATCAGCCCGGACAACAACGGATAGTGCGTACAGCCAAGCACCAGCGTGTCGACCTCGGCGCGCTGCAACGGCTCCAGATAGCCCTCGGCCAGCCCCAGCACCTGACGACCGCTGGTCACACCGCGCTCGACGAAGTCGACGAACCGCGGGCAGGCCACGGCGGTAACCTCGGCGTCACGGGCCGCGGCGAACGCGTCCTGGTACGCGTGCGAGGTGATGGTCGCTTGAGTGCCGATGACCCCGATGCGGCCGGTGCGGGTGGTGGCGACGGCGCGGCGCACCGCCGGCAAGATCACCTCGATAACGGGCACGTCGTACCGTTCGCGCGCGTCCCGCAGGCAGGCTGCCGACGCTGAGTTGCAGGCGATCACCAGCGCCTTGACGCCCCGGCCGACCAAGTCGTCGCCGATGTCGAGCGCGTGGGCGCGAATCTCAGGGATGGAGAGCGGCCCGTACGGGCCGTTGCCCGTGTCACCGACATAGATGATGTCCTCGTCGGGCAATTGGTCAATGATCGCGCGGGCGACCGTCAGCCCGCCGACGCCGGAGTCAAAGACCCCGACCGGCGCCAGTGCGGAGCTCATGACGTAAGCCTTTTAGCGCGGGCCTTGCGTTCGGGACCGGACAACAGATACGCCGCCAGCACACCCGCAAGCGCACCACACAAATGCCCCTGCCAGGACACCCCACCACATTGGTGCAGCACCGGCATGGCGCCGAACAGAACGCCGCCGTAGACGAACAACACCACCAGTCCGATGACGATGTTCCAAAACCTGCGCACGAATATCCCGAAAACCAGCAGAAAAGCCAGGTAACCGAAGATCAGGCCGGAGGCCCCGATGTGATCGGTCGGGCCGCAGGAGGTGCCCACGTTGCCGATGAGCCAGGTACCGAAGCCCCCGACGATCCACACGATCGCGGTGGCCCAGACGAACCGGGACAATCCGGCCAGAGTCATCAGAAAACCCAGCACCAGCATCGGGATGGTATTGGCCATCAGGTGTGGCCAGCCCGCGTGCAGCAACGGCGCGAAGATGATTCCCCACAAGCCGTCGGCCTCCAGCGGCCTGATGCCGTTGGCGTCGAGTCGGTTCCCGCTCAGCTGATCGATCAGCTCGATGAGATAGAGCAGCGCCACGAAGGTGAGGATCGTGACCCCGCCCACCACCCACTGAGGCCGCCTTTTCCCCTGCGTGGCGGGAGTGCGCGAACTTCTGGCCGACTCGGTCATGGCACGCTTCAGAGTACCTTTCAGAGCACCTACGTCGCGATCACGCGACCCCGAACGCACCGGGCAGCAAGCCGCGATAGGTGGGGATTCCGGCTATCGATTCCGCAGCCAACACACCGACGAGCACCGCACGCGCCAGGCAGTCAGCCGCGGCCGCGCCCAGCTCAGTGACCAACCTCGTCTCCGGGGACAGTGCGGCGGGCGCGTCGACCGGCGGCGCCACCTCGATTGCCCCGGTAGCCAACGCGAAGACCGTGTCCCCATCCACGGCCGTGTGCGCGGGCCGGATGGTGCGGGCCAGCCCGTCGTGGGCGGCGATCGCAACGCGCCGGCACGCCGCAGCGCTCAGGGCGGCGTCGGTCGCGACCACCGCGATCGTGGTGTTCAGCGGGTCGAGCTCGGACGGCAGTTGCGCGAGCGCGTCGATCTGCTCGACCGGTGGCGGGGTCAATGCGAACTCCTTGATCAAGTCCGCCATCCACGGCAAGCCGGTGGTCCGGTCGACGACTTCGCCGGCCGAGTTCACCACAACCACCGCTCCCACGGTCACGCCGGACGGCAGGGTCGTCAGGGTTGTCGAAGCCGTGCCGATACCGCCCTTGAGCACCCCGGCGCGGGCCCCCACTCCGGCCCCGACCGTCCCGATCGGCAGCTCCGCGCCTTCGCCGCCCGCGGCGACGCCAGCGGCCGCGTACCCGAATTCAGCGGTGGGGCGGCAGTCCCAGCCGCCGACCGGCAAATCGAAAATCACGGCACCCGGCACGATCGGCACCAGGCCGCCCTTCATCGCCACGCCCCGGTGGTGTTCCTCCAGCCAGCGCATGACCCCGTCGGCGGCCGCCAGCCCGTAGGCGCTACCGCCGGCGAGCAATACCGCGTCGACGTAGCGCACGCTGTTGGCCGGGTCCAGCAGATCGGTCTCGCGGGTGCCGGGCGCACCTCCCCGACAGTCGACTGCGCCGACGGTGCCGGGCGGTGTCAGCACGACGGTGACGCCGGACGCCCACCCGGCGCCCAGCGAAGCGTCGGGGTCAAGTCGCTGATAGTGGCCGACGCGGATGCCCGCGACGTCGGTGATGGAGTTCATCCGGCCGGCCATGAAGGTCATCGGGCGGCCATCAGCACCAGCACCAGGTATTCCTGCAGAACGGTCAGCCACTGGTAGACGTCGAAGTGCGCGGCCAGCGGGTGGTCGGCCGGCAACCGCTCAGGGCCCTCCGGCCCGACCTCGAGCATGACTCCCAGGGTCAACCGAAGGTCGTTGACGGCCGCGACCCACGCGTTCGCGTCTTCCTCGGTCAGCTCGAATCGGCCACCGTTTTGCGGAACCGTGTCCAACAGCCGTTGCGCGGCAACCCGTTTGGCACTGATGATCTCCGGCTCGTGCAGGCTGCGCAACGCCGCGTTGAGGCTATCGGGAGTATCGGCCGCCGGCTGGTCGTCGTCGCGCTCATCCCGTCGATGGAAATCGGGCAGCAGCCGACGAAGCGTCGGGTCCGTCGGGGGCTGCGCGTTACCGGTTTTTATGCCGGTGATCTCCTCGAGTTCATCTGATGGCGCAGAAGATTCGCGTTCGTCGAGCAAGCCGACCATTGCGCTGACCAGGTTTGTGAGTAGCGCCGACTCATGCACGGCCAAGGAGGACCGAAACCGGGGACCGCTGGTGGTGTCGACGCGCTTCCACTTGCGCACAGGAATCCCAGATGTCCAGGAATCTCAGCGGTCCTGCTGCAGAGTTGCCCACAAACCGGCGGCATGCAGCTTGGACACGTCGACTTCCATGGACTCCCGGCTACCCGCCGACACCACGGCCTTACCCTCGTTGTGCACTTGCATCATCAGCTTGGTGGCATGCGGCTCGCTGTAGCCGAACAGCTTCTGGAATACATATGTCACGTAGGTCATCAGATTGACAGGATCGTCCCACACGATGGTGACCCACGGACCGGCCGTGACCTCTGCCGGAGTCCCCTCGCGTTGCCCCGTGGTGCCCGGCTTGGTGGGCGCTGACGCAACAGGCATGACCCCTAGGATACCGAGACACCGGTTCGGCGGCGCCAGCCGTTACGGTTGCGGGATGAACGACCCGGTCCTGGCTGGGCTGCTGACCGACAAATACGAGATGACCATGCTGGCGGCGGCGCTGCGCGATGGCACCGCCCATCGCCGGACCACGTTCGAACTCTTCGCCCGTCGACTCCCCGAAGGGCGCCGCTACGGGGTGGTCGCCGGCACCGGCCGGCTACTGGAAGCCTTGCCGCAGTTCAGGTTCGATGACGACGCATGCCAGTCGCTGGCGGAATTCCTCGACCCGGAAACGCTGCGCTATCTGCGCGATTTCCGGTTCGGCGGCGACATCGACGGTTACGCCGAAGGCGAGCTGTACTTTCCCGGGTCGCCGGTGCTGTCGGTGCGCGGCAGTTTCGCCGAATGCGTGCTTCTCGAGACGCTGGTGCTGTCGATCTTCAACCACGACACGCGCGATCGCTTCCGCGGCGGCGCGCATGGTCAGTGCCGCCGGGGATCGTCCGCTGATCGAGATGGGATCGCGACGAACTCACGAGCGTGCCGCGGTCGCGGCGGCCCGCGCCGCCTATATCGCCGGTTTTGCCGCCTCGTCAAACCTGGAGGCCCATCGGCGCTACGGGATACCCGCGCAAGGCACCGCCGCACACGCGTTCACCATGCTGCACACGCGCGGCGACGAACCCAGCGCAGTGGCTGAGCTGGCCGCGTTCCGCGCCCAGGTCGACGCGCAGGGCGCCGGGACCACGCTGCTGGTCGACACCTACGACGTGGCGACCGGCGTGGCCAACGCCGTGGCCGCCGCGGGAGCCACGCTCGGCGCGGTTCGCATCGACTCCGGCGAGCTGGGCGAGCTGGCCCGCCAGGTGCGCGAGCAGCTGGATCGGCTCGGCGCCACCGGGACCCGCATCGTGGTCTCCGGCGATCTTGACGAGTTCTCGATCGCGGGGCTGCAGTCCTACCCGGTGCACAGCTACGGGGTCGGGACGTCGCTGGTCACCGGTTCCGGCGCCCCGACCGCAAACATGGTCTACAAGCTCGTCGAAGTCGACGGCATGCCGGTGCAGAAACGCAGCAGCCACAAAGAATCGCGTGGCGGCCACAAGGAGGCGCTGCGGCGCTGCCGGCCGACCGGCACCATCACCGAGGAGGTGGTGTATCCGGCGGGCCGCCCGCCCTCCGCCGGACCTGGTTGCAACGAACCGTCCCGGGCGCTGAGCGCCGCGCTGGTCCGTTCCGGGCAGATAGTGGCGGACACGGGTGCCGGCGCGCTGGCGGCAGCCCGGATACTGGTCGCGTCGGGGCTGCGCAGCCTGCCGTGGGAGGGACTGAAATTGGCACACGGCGAGCCGGCGATCCCAACGGTAGAAGTCTCGGTCTAAACAGAGAAGTCCCTCGTCCAACCAAGCACCACCGAACAAGGAGTAGCCACGTCTGACGTGTCGATGTCCGTCCCCGAGCTGCTGGCCGTCGCTGTGGCCGCGCTCGGCGGCAGCGAACGCCCGGGCCAGCAGCGAGATGGCCGGGGCGGTCGCACAGGCCCTCGAAACCGGGGAGCACCTCGTCGTGCAGGCCGGCACCGGCACCGGCAAGTCACTGGCATACCTGATCCCCGCGATCGTCCGCGCCGTCAGCGACGACGCGACCGGTCGTGGTGTCGACGGCAACGATCGCCCTGCAGCGCCAACTCGTCGATCGCGACCTGCCCCGGCTGGCCGATTCGCTCATCGATGCGTTGCCCCGCCCCCCGGAGTTCGCGTTGCTCAAGGGGCGGCGGAACTACCTCTGCCTGAACAAGATCCACAATGGGGCGGGCGAGGCAGACGCCGAAGATGAACCGCCGCAAGAAGAACTCTTCAACCCGATGGCGGCCAGCGCGTTGGGTCGTGACGTGCAGCGGCTCACTGCCTGGGCCTCGACGACCGACTCCGGTGACCGTGACGACCTGAAGCCCGGTGTGCCGGACCGGTCGTGGTCCCAGGTCAGCGTCTCCGCGCGGGAATGCATGGGCGTGGCGCGTTGCCCGTTCGGCTCCGAGTGCTTCTCCGAACGGGCGCGGGGCCGCGCCGGTGCCGCCGATATCGTCGTCACCAACCACGCGCTACTGGCCATCGATGCAGTTGCCGAGTCCGCCGTTTTGCCTGAACACTCGCTGCTGGTCGTCGACGAAGCACACGAGTTGGCAGACCGGGTGACGTCGGTTGCCACCGGCGAACTGACGTCGGCCGTACTCGGGGTGGCCTCGCGGCGGATCACCCGGCTCCTGGATCGCGAACTGACCCAGCGGCTGGAGGCCGCTTCGGCCACCTTTACCGCTGCGATCCACGACGCCGAAATCATCAAAGTGGGCCGCGTCGACCATCTCGACGACGAGATGGCGACATACCTGACCGCACTGCGCGACGCCGCCAGCGCGGCGCGCTCGGCGATCGACTCCAGCAGCGACGCCAAGGCTGCATCAGCGCGCGCCGAAGCGGCCGCCGCGCTCACGGAGATATCCGATAGCGCGTCGCGGATCCTGACGTCGTTCGCGCCCGCGATTCCGGATCGCACCGACGTGGTTTGGCTGGATCACGAGGAGACCCGAGGTTCGACGCGCGCGGTGCTGCGGGTGGCCCCGTTGTCGGTGGCCGGCCTGCTCCGCGACCGGGTGTTCTCCCGGTCGACGACGGTTTTGACGTCCGCGACCCTGACGGTCGGCGGGTCTTTCGACGCCATGGCCGCGGCTTGGGGCCTAGATCCCGAACAACCCTGGCGTGGCCTGGACGTCGGGTCGCCGTTCCAGCACGCCAAGGCGGGAATCCTGTACGTCGCCGCCCATCTCCCGCCGCCCGGCCGCGACGGCACGGGCTCGGCCGAGCAGCTGACTGAAATCGCCGAGCTCATCACCGCCGCCGGCGGCCGCACCCTGGGGCTGTTCTCGTCGATGCGCGCCGCCCGAGCTGCCGCCGATGCGATGCGGGAACGGCTGTCCACGCCGATCTTGTGTCAGGGCGACGACAGCACGTCCACGCTCGTCGAGCGCTTCACCGAGGACCCCGAGACGTCGCTGTTCGGCACGCTGTCGTTGTGGCAGGGAGTCGACGTGCCCGGGCCGTCGCTGTCGTTGGTGCTGATCGACCGCATCCCATTCCCGCGACCGGACGACCCGCTGCTGGGCGCCCGCCAGCGCGCGGTGGCCGCCCGCGGTGGGAATGGGTTCATGGCCGTGGCCGCCAGCCACGCGGCGCTGCTGCTGGCGCAGGGGTCGGGCCGATTGCTGCGCCGGGTCAGCGATCGCGGCGTGGTGGCGGTGCTCGACTCCCGGATGGCCACCGCCGGCTACGCCAGCTACCTGCGTGCCTCGCTGCCGCCGTTCTGGCCGACCACCAACGCCGTACAGGTTCGCGGAGCACTCGAGCGGTTGCGCCTGGCTCCAGACGTCCAGCCCGAGTGAGCTCGTGACAGACCGTTTACCTGAGAGTTGTGTGGCCGGACATTAGGGTGGGTATCGGATAGTTACGAGCGGCAATCCGCGACACAGGACACCGCGGTTTGACCGCGACCAGTCGAACACCCCGGCGACAATGCGGCCCGAAAAGCGGGCCGAGGAGGAGCCGGGCAAATGGGACATCCCCGGCGACAATGCGGCCCGAAAAGCGGGCCGAGGAGGAGCCGGGCAAATGGGACGGAGTGTTGGTGCCCGGTCGTGTCGAGATCGATGACGTCCAGCCCGTCATTTCCTACGGGGCGTATCCCGCCAAGGCAGTCGTTGGTGAGATATTCCCGGTCAGCGCCGCCGTCTGGCGGGACGGCCACGACGCTGTCGCGGCAACCCTGGTGGTTCGCTACCTGGGGCCGCGCTATCCGGAGGTAGTGGAAACACGCGGAATCAGGGCATTCCAGAGCCCAGAACCCGCGCCGCTGAGTGAGTCGCCGCGTGCGTTGCCACGTGAGTCTCCGCGCGAGTTTCAAAGGGTCAAACCGCAGCAGGTCCGTATGACGATGGGGCTCGAGCCTTACGTTTTTCACGCCCAGTTCACCCCCGACCGGGTCGGGCTCTGGACCTACCGGGTCGACGGCTGGGGTGACCCGATTCATACCTGGCGGCACGGTCTGCTCGCCAAGCTCGATGCGGGCCAAGGCGAAACGGAGCTGTCGAACGATTTGGAAATCGGCGCGACGTTGTTGGAGCGGGCCGCGACGGGTGTCCCGCGCGCGCTGCGCGATCCTCTGCTGGCGGCCGTCACGGCATTGCGCGCACCGGGGGATCCGGTCACCCGCAGCGCGCTGGCGCTAGCGCCGGAGATCGACGAACTGCTGACCGCCTATCCGATGCGAGAACTGGTCACCCGGGGCGAGCAGTACGGGGTGTGGGTGGATAGGCCGTTGGCGCGCTTCGGGTCGTGGTACGAGCTGTTTCCGCGCTCGACCGGCGGGCGCGACGCTGACGGGAAGCCGGTGCACGGCACCTTCAAGACGGCGGCGGCGGATCTCCCGCGCATCGCGGCGATGGGGTTCGACGTCGTGTACCTGCCGCCAATTCACCCAATCGGCAAGGTACATCGCAAAGGCCGCAACAACTCCCCCACCGCCTCGCCAGAAGATGTCGGGTCCCCATGGGCCATCGGCAGCGACGAGGGCGGCCACGACGCCATTCATCCCCTCCTGGGCACGATCGACGACTTCGACGAGTTCGTGCACACCGCCCGTGATTTGGGCATGGAGGTGTCCCTCGACCTTGCCCTGCAGTGCGCGCCGGATCACCCCTGGGCCCGCGAGCACCGAAAGTGGTTCACCGAACTGCCCGACGGCACAATCGCTTACGCGGAAAACCCGCCGAAGAAGTATCAAGACATCTATCCGCTCAATTTCGACAACGACCCCACCGGTCTGTACGACGAAGTGCTGCGCGTGGTCCTACACTGGGTTGAGCACGGCATCAAATTCTTTCGGGTGGACAATCCCCACACCAAGCCGCCGGACTTCTGGGCCTGGCTGATAGGCCAGGTCAAAAACGTCGACCCTGACGTGCTCTTCCTATCGGAGGCGTTCACGCCGCCCGCGCGCCAGTACGGGCTGGCCAAATTGGGTTTCACCCAGTCCTACAGCTACTTCACCTGGCGCACCGCCAAGTGGGAACTCACCGAATTCGGCAACGACATCGCGAGGTTAGCCGACTTCCGCCGGCCGAACCTGTTCGTCAACACCCCCGACATCCTGCATGTCTTGCTGCAACACCACGGCCCCGGCATGTTCGCCATCCGCGCAGTGCTCGCCGCGACGTTGAGTCCAGCGTGGGGCGTGTACTCCGGCTACGAACTGTTCGAGCATCGCCCGCTGCGCGACGGCAGCGAGGAATACCTGGACTCGGAGAAATACGAACTACGCCCGCGCGACTATGCGGCCGCGCTCGCCGAAGGCAGGTCCCTCGAGCCGTTCATCACGCAGCTCAACGCAATTCGCCGGCACCATCCGGCGCTGCAGCAGTTGCGCACGATTTATTTCCACGGCGTGGACAACGACGCCCTGCTGGCCTACAGCAAGTTCGACCCTGTCACCGGCGACTGCGTACTTGTGGTGGTGACGCTCAACGCCTTCGGACCTGAGCAAGGCACGCTGTGGTTAGACATGGCAGCGCTGGGCCGCGAGCCCTATGAACGGTTCTGGGTGCGCGACGAGATCACCGGCGACGAATTCCAATGGGGCCAGTCCAATTACATCCGCCTCGAACCCGGCCGGGCAGTCGCCCACATCATCAACATGCCAGTTATACCCGAAGGATCTCGTACCACATTGTCGCGCAGGAGGTAAGGCGCCCGAAGGGGGACACATCATGAGTCGAACAGAACAGCTCGCGGGGACACACCTTGCGCCAGACCCGGCCGATCTGGCCCGTCTGGTTGCCGGGGCGCACCACAACCCGCACGCAATCCTGGGGGCCCACGAGTACGGCGACCACACCGTCATCCGGGCGTTCCGGCCGCACGCGCTTGAAGTCGTGGCGCTCGTCGGAGACGACCGGTTCCCGCTGCAGCACCTCGAATCCGGCGTGTTCGCCGTGGCATTGCCGTTCGTCGGCCTGGTCGACTACCGGCTGGAAGTCAGCTATCCGGGCCCAGGCGAGGCACCCGTTGTCAACGCCGTCGCCGACGCCTACCGCTTCCTGCCCACCCTGGGCGAAGTCGACCTGCATCTGTTCGCCGAAGGTCGCCATGAGCGACTCTGGGATGTCCTTGGTGCGCACCCACGCTCGTTTACCACGCCCGATGGCGTGGTCGACGGGGTGTCGTTCGCGGTGTGGGCGCCCAACGCCAAAGGTGTCAGCCTGATCGGCGAGTTCAACGGCTGGACCGGTGCCGACGCCCCAATGCGGGTGCTGGGCTCCTCTGGTGTGTGGGAGTTGTTCTGGCCCGGATTCGGTCACGACGGCCTGTACAAGTTCCGGGTGCACGGCGCCGACGGCGTCGTCGCCGACCGCGCCGACCCGTTCGCATTCGCAACCGAGGTGCCCCCGCACACCGCATCGCGGGTTTTCACCAGCGATTACACCTGGGCGGACGCCGACTGGATGACGAAGCGCGCTAAGGGTAATCCGGTCTTCGAACCGATGAGCACGTATGAAGTCCACCTCGGCTCATGGCGCCCCGGACTCAGTTACCTACAGCTTGCCCACGAGCTCACGAATTACGTTGTCGAGCAGGGATTTACCCATGTGGAGCTGCTGCCGGTCGCCGAGCACCCGTTCGCCGGATCGTGGGGCTACCAGGTCACCTCCTACTATGCGCCGACGTCGCGATTCGGATCGCCTGACGAGTTCCGGGCGCTCGTCGACGCCCTGCACCGGGCGGGTATCGGCGTCATCGTCGATTGGGTGCCGGCGCACTTTCCGAAAGACGCCTGGGCGCTTGGCCGGTTCGACGGAACCCCGCTTTACGAGCATTCCGACCCCACACGCGGCGAACAATTGGACTGGGGCACATACGTTTTCGACTTCGGCCGCCGGGAAGTCCGTAATTTTCTGGTCGCCAACGCGTTGTACTGGCTCGAACAGTTCCACATCGACGGTTTGCGGGTGGACGCCGTCGCGTCGATGTTGTACCTCGATTACTCGCGTCCCGAGGGGGGCTGGACCCCGAACATCTACGGCGGGCGGGAGAACCTGGAGGCGGTGCAATTCCTGCAGGAGATGAACGCCACGGCGCACAAGGCGGCGCCCGGCATCGTCACCATCGCCGAGGAGTCGACCTCATGGCCCGGCGTGACGCGACCGACCAACCTTGGTGGCCTGGGCTTTTCGATGAAGTGGAACATGGGCTGGATGCACGACACGCTCGACTACATGAGCCGCGACCCGGTGTTCCGCAACTACCACCACCACGAGATGACCTTCTCGATGCTCTACGCGTACAGCGAGAACTACGTGCTGCCCATCAGCCACGACGAAGTGGTGCACGGCAAGGGCACGCTGTGGGGCCGGATGCCGGGTAACAACCACGTCAAGGCCGCGGGGTTGCGTAGCCTGCTCGCCTATCAATGGGCGCACCCGGGCAAACAACTGCTGTTCATGGGCCAGGAATTCGGCCAGCGCGCGGAGTGGTCAGAACAATACGGCCTGGACTGGTTCCAGCTGGATGAACACGGCTTCTCCAACGGGATTCTGCGGCTGGTGCGCGACATCAACGACGTCTACAGGAGCCACCCGGCGCTGTGGAGTCAAGACACCAAGCCCGAGGGCTATTCCTGGATCGACGCCAACGATTCGGCCAACAACGTGCTGAGCTTCCTGCGCTACGGAAGTGACGGCTCGGTGATGGCCTGTGTATTCAATTTCGCGGGCGCCGAACATAGCGGCTACCGGCTGGGCCTGCCGTCGGCCGGTCGTTGGCGCGAGGTGGTCAACACCGATGCGACGGTGTACAACGGCACCGGGATCGGCAACCTCGGCGGCGTGGACGCCAGCGAGGATCCGTGGCATGGCCGTCCGGCGTCGGCATTGCTGGTGCTGCCACCCACGTCGGCGCTGTGGCTGGAACCCGAATAGGACTCGCGGGTCAGTAGAGGGCGCTGGCGAGGTTGCGCCGGCCGACGATGACCTCGGGATCGGCGGGATCGAATAATTCGAACAGCTCGATCAGCCGAGTCCGGACCAACGTGCGTTCATCCCCGGATGTGCTGCGCACCAAGGCAGTCAGACGCGCGAACGCCGGTCCCACATCCTGGTTGAGGATCTGCACGTCAGCGGCGGCGAACGCGGCCTCGATGTCGCCGGGCGTGGCATCGGCGACATCGACCGCGTCAGGGCGCTGCGCGGTCGCGCGGGTGAGGAAGTCGATCTGGCGGATCGCGGCCTTGGCTTCAACGCTGCCGGGATTGCCCTCCAGGATCAACTGATAAGAATCCTTGGCGGCCTCGAAATCGCCGGCGTCAAGGTGCTCTCGGGCCTGCGCGAGCTCTGGATCGACAACAGGCGCATCCTCGCCGGCCGCGGGTCCTTTGAGCTTGCCGGCGGTCGCCGATAACAGGGAGTCCACCCAGCGGCGCAACTGATCGGGAGGCTGGGTGCCCTGGAAACTCGACAGCGGCTGCCCGGCGGCCAGCGCCACCACGGTCGGGACCGCCTCGACACCGAAGATCTGGGCCACCCGGGGAGTCACATCGACGTTGGCGGCCGCCAGTGCCCATGTGCCGTTGTCCTCAGCGGCCAAGGCGGACAGCGTGTCAACCAGCTCGACGCAGACGTCGCTGCGCGGTGACCACAAAACCACCACTACTGGCACCTCGTCGGACCGGACCAGCACTTCGTCTTCGAAATTTGCCTCGGTGATCTCCACGTACCCGGCGCCGGCCGGCGGCGCAACGCGGTCCGTAGGGCCACCCGCCGAGGCGTTCTGCTGAGCTCTTTGCTTAAGACCGGATAGATCGACCGCACCGGCCACGGCGGGCCCGATCGGGGGTCGGGGACGCGTCACGTCAACAAGTCTGTCATGTCGCGTGGGCTACCGAATCACCCGGTGGCGCCGACGTTCGCACGCGCGCTTATCCGAACCGAAATCGGCAGTCAGAAAGGTTGTGATCGGCCAATATGACGAAAATCACATTTGGCCGGGCGCAGCGCACAGCAGCAACGTTTGGCTAACCCGCACGCAAGATCAGCGCGTCGCCCTGGCCGCCGGCGCCGCACAAGGCCGCAACACCGTAGCCGGAGCCCCGGCGCGCCAACTCCAGTGCCACGTGCAGCGTGATCCTGGCTCCCGACATCCCGATGGGGTGCCCGACGGCGATCGCGCCACCGTTGACATTCACGATCTCGGGATTCACGCCCAGTTCGCGCGTCGATGCCAGCGCCACGGCCGAGAACGCCTCGTTGATCTCGATCACGTCAAGCTGGTCAACCGTGATGCCCTCGCGGTCGAGCGCCTTCTTTATCGCGTTGGCCGGCTGCGACTGCAGGGTGGAATCGGGTCCTGCCACCACGCCGTGCGCACCGATCTCGACCAGCCACGTCAGCCCCAGCTCCTGCGCTTTTTCCTTGTTCATCACCACGACCGCGGCCGCGCCGTCAGAGATCTGGGACGCCGAGCCGGCCGTGATGGTGCCATCCTTGCGAAATGCCGGTTTGAGGCCGGCCAGGGACTCGGCGGTGGTGTTTGCCCGAATCCCTTCGTCTTCGCTGAACTGCAACGGGTCGCCCTTGCGCTGCGGGATATTCACCGGCACAACTTCGTCTGTGAAGACACCGTCTTTCCATGCCGCGGCCGCCTTTTGGTGCGAACCGGCGGCGAACTCGTCCTGCTCCTGGCGAGTGAACTTGTCGACGTCGTTGCGCTGCTCGGTGAGCGCGCCCATCGGCTGATCGGTGAACACGTCGTGCAGGCCGTCGTAGGCCATGTGATCGCGCACAGTGACGTCGCCGTACTTATAGCCGGCCCGGCTGTCCATCAGTAGGTGCGGTGCCTTCGTCATCGACTCTTGGCCACCGGCCACCACCACGTCGAATTCCCCGGCGCGAATGAGCTGGTCAGCGAGCGCGATGGCGTCGATACCGGACAGGCACATCTTGTTGATGCTCAGCGCGGGCACATCCCAGCCGATGCCGGCTGCCACCGCCGCCTGGCGCGCGGGCATCTGGCCGGCTCCGGCCGTCAAGACCTGGCCCATGATCACGTAGTCGACCAACGAGGCCGGCACGTTAGCTTTCTCCAGTGCCCCGGCGATCGCGATGGCGCCCAGGTCACTGGCCGAAAAGTCCTTCAGCGAACCCATCAACTTGCCGATGGGCGTGCGCGCTCCAGCAACAATGACCGACGTCGTCATGACTACCTCCCAGACCTTTCATGTGCGCGCTGGAAGGCCCATACGACCATCCCGAGAAGCGCATTCTCTGCCGCCAGGTTACCGTTACCTGATGACGACCGATCAAGTTGATGCCCGTCAGTTGCTGGCGACGGGGCTTGTGACGGCTGTCGACCATGTCGGCATCGCAGTGGCCGACCTGGACGCTGCCATCGCCTGGTATCACGACACCCTCGGCATGATCCTGGTGCACGAGGAAGTCAACGATGATCAGGGCATCCGCGAGGCAATGATAGCGGTCCCCGGCGCGTCGGCCGGCACGGCACAGATCCAGTTGATGGCCCCCATCGACGACTCGTCGACGATCGCGAAGTTCCTGGACAAGCGTGGGCCCGGCATCCAGCAGATGGCCTTTCGCGTCAGCGATCTGGACAGCCTCAGCGAGCGGCTCCGCGCGCAGGGCATCCGGTTGATCTACGAGGCGCCCAGGCGCGGCACCGCGAACTCTCGGATCAACTTCATTCATCCCAAGGATGGCGGCGGAGTTCTGATCGAGTTGGTGGAGTCGGCTTCCTGACGCCTGTCAGGACCATCTCCGGGTAGGGCCGCGGTTGGCGCGGTTTGCCCAACAAGGCGTATGCCAGTGGCGCCGATCGTCAACCCCTGTTTGCGGCGAGTCGGCCGGCCACACCACTACATGTGCGGTACCGGAACGGATTTCGTGATCGCAACCGGGACAGCGATAGATCTTGAGGGCGCGGGCGCCGGCGATTGGGACCACTTCGTACTCGTAGCCGTCGGGGCCGGTTTCTACCCGGCGCAGCAGCGGCGACGGCAGTGCCGACCGCTGCCCACGCGGGGGTGTCCGGCGCCGGCCCATGGTCCCATTCTAATGTGCGGACTCAGAACAGCCGGTACTCGTCGCTGTCCATCCCCCGCATCTTGTCGTAATCCAATGTGAGGCACCGGATACCGCGGTCAGTGGCCAAGGTGCGCGCCTGCGGTTTGATCTGCTGGGCGGCGAATACCCCCCGTACCGGCGCCAGCACGCTGTCCCGATTGAGCAACTCGAGATAGCGGGTGAGTTGCTCCACGCCGTCGATCTCGCCGCGCCGCTTGATCTCGACCGCAACCGAGCCTCCTCGTTCGTCGCGGCAGAGCAGGTCGACGGGCCCGATCGCGGTCATGTACTCGCGGCGGACCAGCGTGTACCCATCGCCCAGCAGTTGAACATGCTCAGCGAGCAACGCCTGCAGGTGGGCCTCGACGCCGTCTTTGACCAACCCGGGATCAACGCCCAGTTCATGGCTGGAGTCGTGCTCGATCGCCTCCACGGTGATCCGCAGCTGCTCCCCGGCCTTGTTTTCAACCACCCACACGGGCAGTTCATCGTTGAGGTCCTCGACAAGCCAGCAGGGTGGGCTCATCCAATTCAACGGCTTGTAGGCACGGTCGTCGGCGTGCACACTGACCGACCCATCGGCCTTGAACAGCAGCAACCTTCGCGCGGACGGCAGATGCGCGGTGAGGCGACCGACATAGTCGACAGTGCACTGGGCGATCACTAGACGCACCCGACTCACCTTAGAGCGTGACCGACGAATTAGGCTGGCGGCACATGGCGGCTAAAACGAAGATGTCGGCCAACGAGACCCTTGCGCAGCGCTTGGGTCGGGTGCTCGAGAAGGTGACCCGCCAGAGTGGCCGGTTGCAGGAAAAGCCCCCTGCTTACGGCTCGTTGCTGCTCGGGCGGGTCTCGGAAAGCCAACGGCGCAGGCGGGTGCGCATCCAGGTCATCTTGACCTCCATGGTGATGGTCGCCGAATCTGCTCGGGATCGCCGTTGCCTTGCTGTTGGTGATAGTCGCGATTCCGGAGCCGAGCATCTTCGACGACGCGCCATTGTGGATCACGTTCGGGGCAGCGCCGGCCTACATCGCGCTCGCCATGGCGGTGGGCTCCTACTGGATTACCCGTAGAACCGTAATCGCCTTGCGGTGGGCGATCGAAGAGCGCAAACCCAGCCGCATCGATGAACGCAACACTTTCCTGGCGCCCTGGCGAATCGCCGTCGTCGACCTCATCTTGTGGGGCGGCGGGGCGGCGCTGTTGACGACCCTTTACGGCCTCGTCAACACTCAGTTCATTCCGCGGTTTCTGTTCGCGGTAAGCATCTGTGGCCTGTTGGTTGCCACCGGGAGCTATCTGATCGCCGAGTTCGCGTTGCGCCCGGTCGCGGCTCAAGCGCTGGAGGCCGGGCCGCCACCGCTGCGGTTGACCGCGGGCATCATGGGCCGAACGATGATGGTCTGGTTCCTGGGTACCGGCGTGCCGGTCATCGGGATCGGCCTGTTGGCGTTCTTCCAGCTGATGATGCGGAACATGACGCAGACCCAATTCGCGGTCGGCGTGGTGATTGTATCGACCGCAACGTTGATCTTCGGCTGCCTGCTGACGTGGATCCTGTCCTGGCTGACCGCGACACCGGTGCGAGTCGTCCGGGCGGCACTCAAGCGCGCCGAACAGGGCGATCTAAGAGGCGACTTGGTGGTGTTCGACGGCACCGAACTCGGTGAGTTGCAGCGCGGTTTCAACTCGATGGTCGACGGCCTGCGTGAGCGCGAGCGTGTGCGCGACCTGTTCGGCCGGCACGTCGGGCGCGAGGTCGCACTGGCTGCCGAGCGAGACCGGCCGAAGCTTGGCGGCGAGGAACGCCACGTCGCCGTGGTATTCATCGACATCGTCGGCTCCACACAATTGGTGACCAGCCATGCCCCCGCCGAGGTTGTCGCGTTCCTGAACCGGTTTTTCGCGATCGTCGTCGAGGAAGTGGACCGCCACCACGGGCTGGTCAACAAATTCGAAGGTGACGCGTCGCTGGCGATCTTCGGGGCCCCGAATCACCTCGACTGCCCCGAGGATGAGGCGTTGGCCGCCGCCCGAAACATCGCTGACCGACTGGGCGACGAAATGCCCGAGTGCCAGGCCGGCATCGGTGTGGCGGCAGGTCAGGTCGTCGCCGGCAACGTCGGCGCCAAGGAACGGTTCGAATACACCGTGATCGGAAAGCCGGTCAACGAGGCCTCCCGACTGTGCGAACTTGCCAAGTCCCGGCCGGGACGATTGTTGGCGACGACCGGTGCCCTGCAGGGCGCCAGCGAAACTGAGCGTGCCCATTGGACTTTGGGCGAAACCGTGACGCTTCGGGGCCACGAACAACCCACCCGGCTGGCCTCACCCTCGCAGGGCTAGTGGGCGCGCGTGGCCGTACGCCTCAAAGCCATGAGCATCAATTGAAAATAGCGCTCGGCATTCTGCTCAACGTCGGAACCCGCGTGGGCGGCGAAAAGGACGCCGCCAATAAGTCGACGCAGATCGTCGGCGGTGATCCCCGGCTCGATGATCCCGGCCTCGTGCGCCCGCGCGATGACCCCGGTGATCGACGCCATCAGCTCACTGCTGAGCGCTAGCGTCTCGACGCAGACCGGTGATGGTCCGCAGAGCACTTCGGCTAAAACCGGATCGCGAAGCTGCAGTTGTAGGCCTGCGCGCAACAGTCGCTCCAAGCTGGACGACGGGTCAGGGTCGGCTGCCGCCGCTTGCGCATCACCGACGAGCTCGCTGAGCGACGCAGCCGCAAGTCCTTCACGCAAAGTCTGCTGGTCCGGGAAATGGCGATAGACCGTGCCGACTCCGACGCCTGAGCGTTCCGCGAGCCGGTTCAATGGAATCTCCCCGGACCGCTCCGCCAGCATCACCCGCGCTGCTGCGAGGATCGTCGCGCGTTTGCGCGCCGCGTCGGCACGCAAACGCGGCGCAGCTGGATACGAAGCTTCCGTTGACCCTGTCATCCCGATCCACAGCGTATCGGATGAGTTATCCGGTTATGCTAGGCTCCGCCATATGGATAAATCATCCGATTTTCCGCGGCGGTGGACGTTCGCTGATATACCCGACCAGTCCGGACGGACCGCAGTGGTGACGGGAGCCAGCAGCGGACTTGGCCTCGTCGTCACGGAGCAGCTCGCCTCCCACGGTGCGCATGTCGTGATGGCAGTCCGGGACCTCGCCAAGGGCGAGCGTGTACGAGCAGAGCTTCTTGGAAGACATCCGACTGCCGCTTTGCAACTGCGACTCCTTGACCTGGCTGACCTTGACTCGGTCAAGCGGTTCGCCGACGGGCTGAGCTCCCAGATCCAGAGCCTCGATCTGCTGGTCAACAACGCCGGGATGGGCGGCGGTCCGCGGCGACTGAGCCCTCAGAATTATGAATTGACCTGGGCCACCGACTTCCTCGGACCATTCGCGTTGACGGGCCGGCTGTTGCCCCTCTTGGAAAGTGGCCACGAGCCGCGGGTCGTCACAGTCGCTTCGAACTTCTACAAGCGAATGAAGGTCACGCTGCCGCTGGACGATCCCCGCGCCGAGAGGTCATTTTCCTCAGCGAAAGCCTATATCGCAGCAAAGACTGCCGACCTCGTCTTCGCCGTCGAGCTCGAACGCCGACTGCGCGCCCACGGGTCGAGCCTGCGCAGTCTCGCCGCGCACCCAGGCGTCGCGAATACGCCGATGCAACAAAGCGCTTCCTCGATGCCGGAGCGGATCCTCGCAAAGCTGCTCAGCATCGCACTGGGACGCACCCCGCAGGCCGGGGCGCTGCCGCTGCTCTATGCTGCCGTGGCCGCGGAAGCGCCCGCAGGCCGGTTCCTCGGCCCCGCGCTCGGCAAACGCGACGAACGCGTCTACGCAGACGAAGTGGTTGCGCCCGCCAACGATGAGGCGCTGGCGCGCAGGGTATGGAGCGTCGGCGAGGAGTTGACGGGCGTCAGCTACCTCAACCAAATAGAGCCGAGCCCGCCCGACTAGCCGGGTGCTGTCGGGTGATGATGTAGTTGGCAGCAGCCCGAAAGCAAGGAACGCAGGTGGGTCGACGCAAGTTCGTGCTTATCGCACTCTGCGCGCTCGTTCTCATCGCCGTGGGATGGGAACTGGTGCGGACACCCGACCCGCCGACGACGGCGGCGGCTGTGCCGACGTGCTCGCTTGCCGCCCTGCCGCCCGAGGTGGTCGATACGGTGCGGGTGATCCACAGCAATGGCCCGTTCCCTTTTCCCCGCAACGACGGTGCGGTATTTGGGAACCGCGAACACCACCTGCCCAACCAGACCAGGGGTTACTACCACGAGTACACCGTGAACACGCCGGACGCCTCAACCCGGTCGACGAGACGCATCATCACCGGCGGATCTCCGTTGACCAATCCGCCCCAGTATTTCTACACCAGCGACCACTATGACTCGTTCTGTCTGATCCCTGACGCGGGGCGGTGATGATGACGCCGCAGCCAGCCTCAGACGTACCGGTGATCTTTCGGATCGACGGTCGAAAGATCAAGTCGGCCAAGGACTTCTACCGAGAAATCGGGCGTGCCGTCAACGGCCCAGGGGGATACTTCGGACGGAATCTCGATGCGCTGGCCGATTGCCTGCGGGGCGGATTCGGCACCCCAGAGGATCGCCCCTACGAGTTTGAATGGGAGCACAGCGCTCTGTCGCGGCGCCACCTAATGGACGTGCGACACGGCGAGCGCCCCTTCTTCGATTCGGTACGGGATGTCTTCGATGATGCCGGAGTCACTCTGAAGCTGAGGTGACTTCGCCTGTTAGCTCGCCGAGTTGGACGCCAGCGCGAAAGATCGCGAGTAGACCGGGCGCTAACGTCGATCTCGCCGTGAGCCCGCCAACCTCCTCCGACACTGATGTCGCTTTTCCGCTAGTTTTGTCTGTCGCCAGGTGTAACTGTGGAAGCGTGCACGAAGATTTCGAACGCTGCTACCGGGCGGTCCAGTCCAAGGACGCCCGGTTCGACGGCTGGTTCGTCACCGCCGTCCTGACAACCCGGATCTACTGCCGCCCCAGCTGCCCGGTGCGGCCTCCGTTTGCCCGCAACGTGCGGTTCCTGCCGACGGCGGCCGCCGCCCAACGGGCCGGCTTCCGGGCGTGCAAACGGTGCCGCCCCGACGCGTCACCGGGCTCTCCTGAATGGAATGTACGAGGGGATGTCATCGCTCGGGCAATGCGGCTGATCGCCGACGGAACCGTGGACCGCGAAGGTGTCAGCGGCCTTGCCGCCCACCTCGGTTACACCACCCGCCAGCTGGAACGGCTTTTGCAAGCCGAGGTCGGCGCCGGGCCGCTCGCGCTGGCCCGCGCGCAACGCGCGCAGACCGCCCGGGTGCTGATCGAGACCACGGACCTGCCGTTCGGCGACGTCGCATTCGCGGCCGGGTTTTCCAGCATCCGTCAGTTCAACGACACCGTGCGCCTGGTGTTTGAGAACACACCGTCGGCGCTACGCAAGCGCGCATTGACCCGGCACGGGTCCGAATCCACTTCGCCAGGGACGGTGTCCCTTCGGCTTCCGGTCCGCACGCCCTTCGCGTACGAGGGTGTGTTCGGTCATCTGGCCGCGGGCACGGTACCCGGCTGCGAGGAAGTCCGCGGCGGAACATATCGGCGCACTCTGCGACTTCCATCCGGCAGCGGCCTGGTCGGCCTGACACCGGCCGTCGATCACGTCCGCTGCCAACTCGTGCTCGACGACTTCCGCGACCTCACCACCGCGATCGCCCGTTGCCGGCGGCTGCTGGACCTCGATGCCGATCCCGAGGCGGTTGTCGACGGGCTCAGCCGCGACCCTGACCTGGCCCCGGTGGTGGCCAAAGCTCCGGGGCAGCGAATTCCCCGCACCGTTGACGAAGCCGAACTGGCCGTCCGGGCGGTCCTGGGCCAGCAGGTGTCGACCAAAGCCGCACGGACGCACGCGGGCAGGCTGGTCGCGGCCTATGGGCAACCGGTCCAAGATCTTCAGGGCGCGCTGACCCACACCTTCCCGTCGGTTCACGAGCTTGCCGAGATCGATCCTGCCCATCTCGCTATCCCTAAAGCCCGGCAACGAACGTTGACTGCGCTGGCAGCCGGGCTTGCCGACGGAAGCCTGGTCCTCGATGCCGGATCCGACTGGGAAAGCGCGCGCCGACAGCTACTGGCATTGCCGGGGATCGGCCCCTGGACTGCGGAGGTGATCGCAATGCGCGGACTCGGAGACCCGGATGCCTTCCCCGCCAGCGACCTCGGGCTGCAGCTGGCCGCCAAGCAGCTGGGCTTGCCAACCGGGCAACGCGCGCTCATGGAGCACAGTTCGCGATGGCGGCCTTGGCGTTCCTATGCAACCCAACATTTGTGGACCACCCTCGAGCATCCGGTAAACCATTGGCCACTGGACCTTCCCAGGGAGATTGCATGATGCGTTATCGCACCATTGACAGCCCGATCGGACCGTTGACGCTGGCCGGCAGCGGCTCGGCGTTGACGAATCTTCGGATGGTTGATCAGACCTACGAGCCCAGCCGCGCCGGGTGGTCGCTCGATCCGGGAGCATTCAGCACCGCCGTCGAGCAACTTGACGCCTACTTCGCCGGCGAACGCATCGACTTCGATATGCAGCTTGATCTGCGGGGCACCGAATTTCAGCGCCAGGTATGGGAGGCACTGTTGACGATCCCATACGGCGAAACCCGGTCGTACGGCGAGATCGCCGAACAGATCGGAGCCCCGGGTGCGGCACGCGCCGTGGGATTGGCCAACGGCCACAACCCGATCGCGATCGTCGTTCCTTGCCATCGGGTGATCGGTGCCAGCGGAAGCCTCACCGGCTACGGCGGCGGACTCGACCGAAAACGAACGCTGCTCCAATTAGAGAAGCAACGGGCGTCGGTTGAGTTGACGCTATTCGACTGAATTCGGACCATCCCCGAAATGCAAAAACACCCCCTTTGCAGGGGGTGTTTTTGTGTATGTTCGGCGGTGTCCTACTTTTCCACCCGGATTGGGCAGTATCATTGGCGCTGACAGGCTTAGCTTCCGGGTTCGGGATGGGACCGGGCGTTTCCCTGTCGCTGTGGCCGCCGTAACTCTATTTAAATTTGTACTGGTGGCAGGGTGTGGTGTTCAAACGACAATAATGCCGTATGAAGTGAATAGTGGTTGCGATTGCGTGTTGGTAAGTTTTCGGCCGGTTAGTGCCAGTTCCCTGCACTCATTACTGAGCTTCCAGGTCTGACCTATCAATCCCGTAGTCTGCGGGGGGCCTTATCCCTCTAAAAGGGTGAGAAACCTGATCTTGGAGAAGGTTTCCCGCTTAGATGCTTTCAGCGGTTATCCTGTCCGAACGTAGCTATCCAGCAGTGCCCCTGGTGGGACAACTGGTAGACCAGAGGTTCGTCCGTCCCGGTCCTCTCGTACTAGGGACAGGTTTCCTCAAGTTTCTGACGCGCGCGGCGGATAGAGACCGAACTGTCTCACGACGTTCTAAACCCAGCTCGCGTGCCGCTTTAATGGGCGAACAGCCCAACCCTTGGGACCTGCTCCAGCCCCAGGATGCGACGAGCCGACATCGAGGTGCCAAACCATCCCGTCGATATGGACTCTTGGGGAAGATCAGCCTGTTATCCCCGGGGTACCTTTTATCCGTTGAGCGACATCCCTTCCACTCAGAGATGCCGGATCACTAATCCCGACTTTCGTCCCTGCTTGACTTGTAGGTCTCGCAGTCAAGCTCCCTTGTGCATTTACACTCAACACCTGATTGCCGTCCAGGTTGAGGGAACCTTTGGGCGCCTCCGTTACATTTTAGGAGGCAACCGCCCCAGTTAAACTACCCGCCAGGCACTGTCCCTGAACCCGATATAGGGTTCGAAGTTAGGTATCCAATACGATCAGAGTGGTATTTCAACAACGACTCCGCCCCAACTAGCGTTGGAGTTTCACAGTCTCCCACCTATCCTACACAAACCGTACCGAACACCAATACCAAGTTGTAGTGAAGGTCCCGGGGTCTTTTCGTCCTGCCGCGCGTAACGAGCATCTTTACTCGTAGTGCAATTTCGCCGAGTCTATGGTTGAGACAGTTGAGAAGTCGTTACGCCATTCGTGCAGGTCGGAACTTACCCGACAAGGAATTTCGCTACCTTAGGATGGTTATAGTTACCACCGCCGTTTACTGGGGCTTAAATTCTCCGCTTCACCCTTACGGGTTAACGGGTCCTCTTAACCTTCCAGCACCGGGCAGGCGTCAGTCCGTATACATCGTCTTGCGACTTCGCACGGACCTGTGTTTTTAGTAAACAGTCGCTTCTCACTGGTTTCTGCGACCCGCTCCCGCTCCCGGCGCAAGGCTGTTCACGGTATGCGGGCCCCCCTTCTCCCGAAGTTACGGGGGTATTTTGCCGAGTTCCTTAACCATAGTTATCTCGTACGCCTTGGTATTCTCTACCTGACCACCTGTGTTGGTTTGGGGTACGGGCCGTGTGTGTGCTCGCTAGAGGCTTTTCTTGGCAGCATAGGATCACCGAATTCACCTCAATCGGCTATGCATCACCTCTCAGGAATATGAACAGCGGATTTACCTAATCGCTCTCCCTACGGGCTTGCCCCAGTATTACCACTGACTGGTACGGCTACCTTCCTGCGTCACCCCATCGCTTGACTACTACCAACCCGGGTCCCACGCAGCCGATCACCGTCGCACCCCGAAAGGGATTGATCGGCCACCTTTTGGGTGGTTAGCAGCAATTGATTCATCACGGGCGCGCACACACGGGTACGGGAATATCAACCCGTTGTCCATCGACTACGCCTGTCGGCCTCGCCTTAGGTCCCGACTCACCCTGGGCGGACTGGCCTGGCCCAGGAACCCTTGGTCTTTCGGCGGGCAAGGTTCTCACTTGCCTTATCGCTACTCATGCCTGCATTCTCACTCCCACACCCTCCACCACTCCATCACTAGGTGGCTTCGCTGGGTGAGGACGCTCCCCTACCCAACCACACTAAACGTGTGATTGCCGCGGCTTCGGCGGTGTGCTTGAGCCCCGCTACATTATCGGCGCACAATCACTTGACCAGTGAGCTATTACGCACTCTTTCAAGGGTGGCTGCTTCTAAGCCAACCTCCTGGTTGTCTTTGCGACTGCACATCCTTTTCCACTTAGCACACGCTTAGGGGCCTTAGCCGGCGATCTGGGCTGTTTCCCTCTCGACGCACGGAGCTTATCCCCCGCCGTCTCACTGCCACGCTTTCACTTACCGGCATTCGGAGTTTGGCTGACGTCAGTAACCTTGTAGGGCCCATTGGCCATCCAGTAGCTCTACCTCCGGTAAGAAACACGTAACGCTGCACCTAAATGCATTTCGGGGAGAACCAGCTATCACGGAGTTTGATTGGCCTTTCACCCCTACCCACAACTCATCCCCTCAGTCTTCAACCTAAGTGGGTTCGGGCCTCCACGCGGTCTTACCCGCGCTTCACCCTGGCCATGGGTAGATCACTCCGCTTCGGGTCCAGAACACACCACTACACCACCTACGGTGGATACGCCCTATTCAGACTCGCTTTCGCTGCGGCTACCCCACACGGGTTAACCTCGCGACATGTCCCTGACTCGCAGGCTCATTCTTCAAAAGGCACGCCATCACCCCACGCAAATCGAAGGCTCTGACGGATTGTAGGCACACGGTTTCAGGTACTATTTCACTCCCCTCCCGGGGTACTTTTCACCATTCCCTCACGGTACTAATCCGCTATCGGTCATCAGGAAGTATTCAGGCTTACCGGGTGGTCCCGGCAGATTCACAGCAGATTCCACGGGCCCGCTGCTACTCGGGTAATAACACAAAACAGGCATGCGAGTTTTCACCTACCGGGCTCTCACCGTCTACGGCAGACCATCCCAGGCCATTTCCATTAACCACACACTACTGCTCTCCGGTCGGGTAGAACCAGACACGTTATCCCCACAACCCCGCACACACAACCCCTACCCGGTTACACATGCGTACGGTTTAGCCATCCTCCGCTTTCGCTCGCCACTACTCACGGAATCACACTTGTTTTCTTTTCCTACGGGTACTGAGATGTTTCACTTCCCCGCGTTCCCTCCCCACCCTATATATTCAGGATGGGGTAACACGACATAACTCGTGCTGGGTTTCCCCATTCGGACATCCTCGGATCAACGCTCGGTTGACAGCTCCCCGAGGCATATCGCAGCCTCCCACGTCCTTCATCGGCTCCTGATGCCAAGGCATCCACCATGTGCCCTAAAACACTTACAAACACAAAAACCAATTCAATTCAGAAATTGCACAACAGAACACCACACCCCAAAAACAGGGTGTCGCATCCCATCGATGCTCGCAACCACTATCCAATTATCAAACACCACACCCCACCACCAAAATGGCGGGACAACACCACCCCACACACACGCCGGGGACAAAGCAGGTGTTGTCTCAAAGCCCAATAGTGTGCCGGTGAATTCTGCATGCCCCAAACGGGACAAAAATTGTTGTTGCGCACCAAGCCGACAGCCACTACAGACGACACGACTCCTCACGGCCCACACCCCCACAACGGGGATGCCTCTCGTGGTGCTCCTTAGAAAGGAG
>CAWKKH010000025.1:0-174581 GCA_963850135.1 uncultured Actinomycetota bacterium
ACGTCGTCGTAGCGGCGTTTGTCGGAGGCAGTCACCCCATAAGCATAGTCCGCCTATGCAAACAGCCTGGTCCTTTCCATCTCTCTGCTCCTCAGGCCGTAACCTGATCCTGTGACCCCGTCGGATGGCAGCGCCGCGCTGCCCGAATTGCACAACACCGTCATCGTGGCGGCGTTTGAGGGCTGGAACGACGCCGGCGACGCGGCGAGCGACGCGGTGGAGCATCTGGATGCCATCTGGGAGGCCGATCCGATCATCGAGATCGACGACGAGGCCTACTACGACTACCAGGTAAACCGACCGGTCATCCGCCAGGTTGACGGCGTCACCCGCGAGCTGGTGTGGCCGGCGATGCGGATCTCCCATTGCCGCCCACCGGGCAGCGACCGCGACGTCGTGTTGATGCACGGGGTGGAGCCGAACATGCGCTGGCGCACGTTCTGCGCGGAATTGGTGGCCATCGCCGACAAGCTCAACGTCGATACCGTGGTGATCCTTGGGGCACTGCTGGCCGACACCCCGCACACCCGGCCGGTGCCGGTCTCCGGCGCCGCCTACTCCCCCGAGTCGGCAAAGCTGTTCGGCCTCGAAGAGACCCGCTACGAGGGCCCAACGGGTATCGCCGGGGTGTTCCAGGACGCCTGCGTGGCGGCCGGGATCCCGGCGGTGACGTTCTGGGCCGCGGTCCCGCACTACGTGTCACACCCGCCGAACCCGAAGGCGACCGTTGCGCTGCTGCGCCGCGTCGAAGACGTTCTCGACATCGAGGTTCCGCTGGCCGACCTGCCGGCGCAGGCCGAGGAATGGGAAGAATCGATCAGCGAGATGGCCGCCGAGGACGAGGATCTGGCCGAATACGTGGTGTCTCTCGAGGAGCGCGGCGACGCCGAGGTCGATGTGAATGAGGCGCTGGGCAAGATCGACGGCGACGCGCTGGCCGCCGAGTTCGAACGCTATCTGCGCCGCCGCCGCCCGGGCTTCGGGCGCTAGTCTCCCCCCGGCGAACGTCGACTTGTCGGGAAAAAATCGCCAAAAGTGGCCCAACAAATCGACGCTCGGCGGTCAGGGCTTGCCTAAGCCCTCGTTGTAGACGCTGGTGGAACGGCCCAGCGCGGCGACTTCGGCGTCCATTTGCGGCATCAGCTCGGCAGCCGTTCGAAGGACGGGAAATTCGCCGATCGGCGTGGACAGGACCGGCTTCAGCCAGCGCATCAGGCCGACCCAGCGCGGGCAGTAGACGCGGCTCTTGCGTCCCTCGATTCCCTCGACGAACGCCGATGCGCACTGGTCCACCGAGGTCGTCTTGCTCAACGGCCACGGCAGCGCGGCAAGCATTTTGTCGAACGCCGGCAGGTCGGCCTTGCTGTCGCGGACCAGCGCGGTATCGATCCACGACATGTGCGCCGAGCCGACGCTGACGCCGAGGTGGGCGACCTCGAGTCGCAGCGCATTGGCCAGATGCTCGTTGCCGGCCTTCGACATGTCGTACGGCGCCATCCCCGGAGCCGCCGCGAACGCGGCGAGCGACGAAACAATGAGCACATAGCCGCGGCGGTCGATCACCGCGGGCAACGTGGCGCGCACGGTGTGGAAAACACCGAGCAGGTTGACGTCCAATACTCGCTTGAGCGCCTCGGGGTCCACTTGCAGGACCGACCCGTAGCTGGCGATGCCCGCGTTGGCCACAACGACGTCGATGCCGCCGAAACGTTCGACGGCCTTGGCGGCCGCGGCCTGCATGGCGGGCAGATCGCGCACGTCGCGACGCGGTGAGCACGTGCTCGTCGCCGCCGAGCCGCCCCGCCAGCGTGGTCAGCGCGGCTTCGTCGAGATCGGTCAGCACAAGTTTGGCGCCCTTGTTGCGCAGCCGCTGGGCGACCTCCGCCCCGATGCCCCGGGCGCCCCCGGTGATGAAGACGATTTTGTCCTGCATTTTGTCCTGCATTACACGTCCACCCCCAGCAGTGCATCAATTGCGGTTGCCATCGACCTCGGCGTAGCCGTGTCGTGACCGCCGTACTCCAGTGCGTCAGTGGCCCAACCATCCAGTGCTGCAATCGCTTTCGGAGTGTCCAGGTCGTCGGCCAGGTACTGGCGCACCCGGGCGATGGCGTCGGAGGCGTCCGGGCCGGCAGGCAGGGCGGTCGCGGCGCGCCAGCGGGCCAGCCGGGCAATCGCCTCGTCGAGCACCTGCCGGCTCCAAAACCGGTCCGCGCGGTAATGTCCGGCCAGTAGACCCAGCCGAACGGCCGCCGGCTCAACGCCTTCGGCGCGCAGCCCCGAGACCAGCACCAGATTGCCGAGGCTCTTGGACATCTTGTGCCCTTCCCAGCCGATCATCCCGGCGTGCACGTAATGGCGGGCGAATCGCCGTTCGCCCCTTACACATTCGGCGTGCGCGGCAGTGAATTCGTGATGCGGAAAGATGAGGTCGCTGCCCCCGCCCTGGATGTCGATGCCGCTGCCGATGCGGCTGAGCGCGATGGCCGCGCATTCCACGTGCCAGCCCGGCCGTCCGGCGCCGAACGGTGACGGCCAACTGGGCTCGCCCGGCCGTGGGGCCCGCCACAGCAGGGCGTCGAGCTCGTCAGTCTTGCCCGGCCGGTGTGGGTCGCCGCCGCGTTGCTCGAACAGCCGCAGCATGGTTTCGCGGTCGTAGCCGGACTCGTAGCCGAACTGCGGCGTGGCGTCCGCCCGGTAATACACGTCCGGGTATTCGTCATCGACGACGTACGCCGCACCGGAAGCCAGCAGTTTTTCGACGATTTCGACGATTTCGGGGATCGCTTCGGTCGCCCCGACATACTCGCGCGGCGGCAGCACCCGCAGCGCCGTCATATCCTCACGGAACAGGGCGACCTCGCGTTCGGCGAGGTCGCGCCAGTCGATGCCATCGCGGGCCGCGCGTTCGAACAATGGATCGTCGACGTCGGTGACGTTCTGCACGTAATGCACGTCGTGACCGAGGTCCAGCCACAGTCGGTGGATCAGGTCGAACGCCAGGTAGGTCGCGGCGTGACCCAGATGGGTGGCGTCATACGGCGTGATCCCGCAGACGTACATGGTCGCGGTGGGTCCGGGCGCCATCGGGCGCACCTGCCGGTCAGAGGTGTCGTACAGCCGGAGCTCGGGCCCACGTCCCGGCAATACCGGAACCTGCGCGGAAGGCCACGATTGCATGCCTCGACTCTAAACGCGCGAACTTTGCGCGAACTTAGCGCCACTCCTGCCGGATGGCTCCGAGCAGGATCTGGGCCAGATCGGCGCGACACATCACGAAGTCGGGCAGATACGGGTCGGGCTGGTTGTAGCGCAGCGGCGAGCCGTCCAGCCGGGACGCGTGCATCCCGGCGGCCATCAGCACCCCGGCCGGCGCCGCTGAATCCCATTCCCACTGGCCGCCGGCGTGCACATACGCATCGACATGGCCGTCGATAACGGCCATGGCTTTAGCGCCCGCCGAGCCGATGCCCACGGGCTGGATGGACAGCGTCTGGCGCATGCGGTGCAGCACCGTGGGTGGCCGGTTGGCGCTGACCGCTATCCGGATGGTGTCGGGAACACCGACGCGCGCGGCGTCGGCGGTGACGGTGTCACTGCGGTAAACGATGTTCCCGCGCGCCGGCAATGACACTGCCGCGTCAGTGATTTCGCCGTTATCGGCAGTGGAACGCTGCCACAGCGCGATATGCACCGCCCAGTCATCGCGCCCGGGCGTGGAGAACTCACGGGTGCCGTCCACCGGGTCGATGATCCAAACCCGATCGGACTTCAGCCGAACCAGATCGTCGTACGCTTCCTCGCTGAGCACGGCGTCGCCCGGACGCTCGGCCCGCAGCCGCCGCAGCAGCAGCTCATTGGCCAGGCTGTCACCCGCATCGCCGAGCGCCCATGGTTGGCCGAAACCGATCTCCTCGCGCACTTTCAGCAGCAACTCCCCCGCATCCGCAGCGAGATCGGCAGCCAGTGCCGCGTCTGACAGGGGATTCACCGACCCAGTATCGCCGACGCCGCCGCTCTGGCTAAAACGCCGGCCACGGGATGGGCCGATGCCGGTTCGGTCCGGGCATCGTCGGATTGTCCAGCAGCCTGCACGCGCGCCGGCGCAGCGCCTCGACTTCTGCCTGGGTTATCTGCTCGCGCAGTGCGTCGCCCAACTCACCGCAAAGAGCATCGGCCAGCCCGGCCACCCCCGCCAGCGTCTCGTCATCGACCGACTTGCCGGCCCACCCCCACAACACTGTGCGCAGTTTGTTCTCGACGTGCAGGCAGACACCGTGGTCAACCCCGTACACGCTGCCGTCGAGCCCGTAGAGGATGTGGCCGCCCTTGCGGTCGGCGTTGTTGATCAGGACGTCGAACACGGCCATTCGCCGCAACCGGACGTCGTCGGCGTGCATCAGGATGACCTCGTCACCGGCGTAGTCATACGCGCGCAGCACCGGAAGGTAACCCGATCGCAGCTTGTCGGCGGGAAACAGGTCAACCAGGTCCGGGCCCGGCTTGGCATCCGAATCCGCCTCGGCCTGAGCGTCAGTGGGTTGTTCCACCCACAACTGGACCATGCCCGGCCCCGCGGGCCCATTACGAATCACCGTGTAGGGAACGATGTTCCAACCCAACTCGGTCGAGACCAGGTACGCACCGAGTTCGCGTCCGGCCAGGGTCCCGTCGGGGAAGTCCCACAGCGGCTGCTCACCCGAGACCGGCTTGTAAACGCAGTGCACGCTGCGATCATCGAGAGTCGATTCGCACAGGAAGGTGGCGTTGCTGGCCGAGCGGATGCGTCCGATGACGGTCAGCTCGCCGGCGCGCAACACCTCACGCTGGTCATGCTCGTCACTCCTCGGGGTCATCGCTGGGCCCGAGCAGCTCGCTGCGCCGATAACCGTTGGTGCGCGGGCAGATGTGGCCCTCGGCATCCAGCGGTTCCTCGCACAGCGGGCACGGCGGACGTCCCGCGGAGATGACGCGGGTCGAGCGGGTGGCGAACTGCCGCGCGGATTCGGGAGTCAGGAATACTCGCACCGCGTCTGGCCCCTCCTCGGTGTCGTCGAGCACCACCGAAGCGTCGAATTCGGCGTCGGTGACGGCCAGCAATTCGACAACCACGGTCTGAGCCTCCGAGTCCCAGCCCAGGCCCATCGTCCCAACCCGAAACTCCGCATCGACGGGCGTGACCAGCGGGCTGAGGTCGTCGATCTCTGCGGGTTCCGGCGGCACCGGGGTGCCGAACCTCCGGTTCACCTCGAGCAGCAGCGCACCGATGCGCTCGGCCAGCACCGCCACCTGCTGCTTTTCCAATATCACCGACACCACCCGGGTCTCGTGCACCGCTTGGATGTAAAAGGTGCGGTTTCCGGGCTGCCCGACAGTCCCGGCCACGAAGCGGTCGGGTGTGCGGAAGACATGAATGGCGCGGGACATGGCAACTCCAAAATACCGGCTAGTCGGTAGAGCCGCCGACCACCGCGTCCCCGGACGCCGCCTCGGGCGCACCCTCCGGCGCCCCCTCTGCCTCAGCCTTAGGCGGGGGCGCAGCGCGCAACGCGGCGGACAGCCGCGCGCCGGTGTGGTTGACGTGGATCACGAACGGCCGCAGCTGGGTGTACCGGATCACACTTACCGACGCCGGATCGGCGTTGACCCGCTGAAAGCCGTCCAGGTGCATGCCGTACGCATCGGCGATCAACGACTTGATGACATCGCCGTGGGTGCAGGCCACCCACAACACGTCGGCGCCGTCGGGCCCCCCATGTTCCAAAGCCAGCCGCCGATCGTGTTCGCGCACGGCGGAAACCGCGCGCGCTTGCACCTGCGCCAAGCCCTCGCCACCGGGAAACACCGCCGCGCTGGCGTGAGCCTGGACCACCCGCCATAGCGGCTCGCTCGCCAAGTCGCCGAGTTTGCGGCCGGTCCACTCGCCGTAGTCCACTTCGGCGAGCCGGTCCTCGATGAGCGGTTCCAGGCACAGCGCTTCGGCGAGCGGTTCCAGGGTGCGCCGGCACCGCAGCATCGGCGAGCAGATGAGGGCCCGGATCGGCAGCTCACCGATCCGATCAATCAGGCCGGCGGCTTGCTCGCGGCCCTTGTCGTCGAGGTCGACGCCCTCGGAGCGGCCAGCCAGCACGCCCGCGGTGTTCGAGGTGGATCGGCCGTGCCGTAGCAAGATGGCAGTCATGTCGCCGCCACCGTACCTGGTGCGGGTAACCTGCCGACGGACCGAAGGAACTGACTAACGCGAGACCGGCGCCGCGTTCGCGACCGAGTCACGCACCGCGGCGGTCAGGCTGCGTTCGTCGGTGAGATCGATGTCCACCAGGCTGCGGACCGACGTCGCAACCACGTCCTCGGCCTGCGGCACCGGGCCGGCCAGGCGCGGCCGGTAAACCTCGATTACCAGAGATCGGTGCTCAATATGGAAGGAAAAGCTCCGTCCATCACCGACTTGACCGTATCCGCTGGCGAAAATCCCTGTCGAGATGTCTTCAACAGCAAACCCATTGTCTGCGGTATACCTGTCAACGATGACGGTCATACCGCGACGATACCTCGCTAGTGCGACTCGATGGAGGCGACACGGTCATATTGCCCGCGACCTGGTGATTTTGCTGACGCTAGTGACGGGATGTTCGTCGAACCCGCTCAGCGCCAAGCCGCCGACGATCGAGCCAGCGCAGGCCGCCGACTCGCCGGCTGCGTCGCAGACACCAGCCGGTGCGGTGCGGCCACTGGGCGGCCATCCACAGGCGGCCGTCTTCGACAGTGCCACTCACCAATTGGTTGTCCTGAGCCCGGGCAACGACCCCGCGGCGCCGGCCAGCATCGCCCTTTTCGGTGATGCACCCCGTTCCCTGGCCCTGCCGGGACCGGCGACCGCGCTGGCCGCCGACGACCGCGGCAGCGTCTACCTCGCCGCGCGCGGCGGCTACTTCGTGGTCGATCTCGCCGCCGCCCATGCGACACAGGTCAATGTCGCCGACGCCCAGCCGGTCCAATTCACCGCGATCGCACGCCGCGCCGACGGCAAGCTGGTGCTGGGCAGCGCCGACGGCACCGTCTATATCCTTGCCTCGGCTCCCGAGGCAGGCTCAGCTACCGGCTCAGCCACCGTCGACAACCGAATCAAGATCTTCACTCGTGTTGATTCCCTTGTGACACAGGAGCAATACGACGGCAGTTCTGGATCGCGGGCAGACTTCCGTGACGACGATCGGCGCCGATGGTCACGCCGAGCAGGCACTGCGGGCCGGCGTAGGCGCAACCACCATGGCCGCCGACCCGCTGGGCCGGATTTTGGTCGCCGACACCCGCGGTGGCGAACTGCTGGTTTACGGCTGCTGTTCGCCGCGGACCCCGCTGATCTTGCGGCAGGCCTACCCGGTGCGAGAGTCGCCGTTCGGCCTGGCCGGGTCCCGCGGATTGTCCTGGGTGTCCCAAACCGCATCGAACACCGTCATTGGTTACGATCTGACGACCGGAATTCCCCTCGAAAAGGTGCGATACCCAACCGTGCGACAACCCAACTCGCTGGCATTCGACGAAGCGTCGGGCACTTTGTACGTCGTGTCGGGGTCGGGCGCGGGGGTCCAAGTCATCGAGCACGCCGCGGGGCCCCGGTGAGCGCTCGACTGCCGGTCGGGTGGGACACCGACATGTCCGACGAATACGAGTGGGCGCCGTTGCGCCTGCCGCCGGACGTAACCAGGCTCAGCGCATCCACCCGACTGTCAATTGAGGCCGAATATCGCGGCTGGGAGCTGACCCGGGTGCGGCTCTACACGGACGGCAGCAGGCGAGTGTTGTTGCGCCGGAGAAAGTCTCGCGCAGAAACTCAGCGGCCCGACCAGCCGGAATTGTGACGGTGGGCGCCCCGCTCGCTGGCGGTCATCGGATTTATGGCTTGGTGCGCCGACTGCTGTTTTTGGTGCCGCCCGAGCGCATCCACACGCTCGCATTCGCCGTGCTGCGGGGCTTCACTGCCACCGCCCCGGCGCGCCGGTTGCTACGCCGACTGCTCGGCCCCGCCGATCCGAAGTTGGCCAGCACCGTGTTCGGCATCCGCTTTCCCGGCCCACTCGGGCTGGCGGCCGGATTCGATAAGGACGGCACGGGACTGCTTACCTGGGGTGCGTTGGGTTTCGGGTACGCCGAGGTCGGAACCGTCACCGCGCATCCGCAGCCCGGCAACCCGGCGCCGCGGATGTTCCGGCTGCCTGGTGACCGCGCCCTGCTGAATCGGATGGGCTTCAACAACCACGGCGCCGGCGCGCTGGCAGTGCAGCTCGCGCGGCACCGGCCCGACGTGCCGATCGGGGTGAACATCGGCAAGACGAAGACGGTTCCAGTGGCCGACGCCGTCGAGGACTACCGCGCGAGTGCCCGGCTGGTCGGTCCGCTGGCGTCGTATCTGGTGGTCAATGTCAGTTCGCCGAACACGCCGGGGCTGCGTGATCTGCAGGCGATCGAGTCGCTGCGGCCCATCCTGTCGGCGGTGCTGGCGGAGGCGTCGGGCACGCCGGTGCTGGTTAAGATCGCACCTGACGTCTACGACGCCGACCTCGACGATATTGCCGACCTGGCCGTCGAATTGGGCCTGGCCGGCATCGTTGCGACAAATACGACGGTATCTCGGGACGGATTGGTGACACCGGGGGCCGATGAATTGGGTGCCGGCGGCATTTCCGGTCCACCGGTGGCGCGCCGCGCCGCCGAGGTGTTGCGCCGCCTATATGGCCGGGTCGGGGACCGCCTCGTACTGATCAGCGTTGGCGGCATCGAGACCGCCGATGATGCGTGGGATCGGATCACCGCGGGCGCGTCATTGCTGCAGGGCTATACCGGTTTCATTTACGGCGGAGGCCTGTGGGCTAAGCACATTCACGATGGCATCGCCCGCAGGCTGCGCGACGGCGGCTTCGCCTCGCTGAGCGATGCCGTCGGATCCGGATATTTTTTCGCTGATTAACCCGATTGCGTTTGGGGTATAGAGGGCGTTACGGTCGCGTGACGTGTGAGTCAGGTCACGCTACTGGGGGCAGTTCGGGAATCTTGACGGGGAGGCTTGATGTCTTTTTTGGTTGCTGAGCCGGAGTCGGTGACGGCCGCCGCCGGCAATTTGGCGGGTATTGGTGCCACGATCGAAGAGGCGAACGCGGCAGCGGCGGCCCGCACGACCGCCATCACCGCCGCGGCGGCGGATGACGTGTCGCTCGCCATCGCAGAGATGTTCGGCACGTACGGGCAGCAATTTCATACATTGAGCGCTGACGCGGCGGCATTCCACAGCGAATTTGTGACTCTGCTGAGCGGCGGGGCGGGGGCGTATATCAGCGCCGAGCTCACTAACGCCGAGCTCAGCGGCTCGGCGGCAGCGTCCACCCCCATTCTCGGCGGGCTGCTCGGCGGCGGGTCGACCGGGTCGGGCGGCGGTATCCTCGGCGGTCTGCTCGGCGGCGGCGGGTCGGGTGGCGGCGGGATCCTCGGCGGCCTGCTCGGCCCGTTGAGCGGTGGCTTTACCACGGATAACTTCATCAAGTTCTTCACCAACCTGACCGGGCCCATAAACTTCGGCAACTTGACCCCCGGCATAAGTCTGACCAGTGGGCCGTTTGCGTTCCTGGCGCCGACTCTCAACGGGGTCGGACTGGACCTGGGCAACTTCATCAGCAACGAACTGGTCAACGGTTTGACGCCGGGCAACCTGGTGGGAGCTGTCACCGGGCTCTTCCAGGACGTGCCCGCCCTCCAGGGGCTTCAGCCCCTGCTGAACTCGCTACTACCGGGCCTGTTTGGGCCGGCACCATCAACCGGCCCGGCGCCTGGGCCTGCCCCAAACCCGTATCAGGTTCTTTTCGACAACACCGTCACCAATCTGAACCTGATGGGCACGCAGTTCATCGACCATCCGTTCCCGGTCCTCAACCAGATCATCATCAACCAGAACGGTTACGCGCAGACGTTCTGGAATGGGGTTGCACTCGACCTTCAGGGCTTCCCCGCGAACGTGCCGGAGAACATCCAACTCGCCTTGCAGGGGGCGTCAACCTTCAACCCGGCGGCTCTGGGACAGACATTCGTCCACGGCATTACCGGCTATGCGGGTATTACCAGCTCGGCCCTGGATAACGTTGGCGCGGACGTCCAGCAAACACTGCCTACCGCCAACGCCGACATCGGACGGGCCGGCACGGCGATCCAGACGGGCAACTACTACGCGGCCGTTCAGGATGGGGCGCACGCCCCTCTAGATCTCTTCATCACCGGATTCGACACCAGCCACTTGACGGTCAGTGTGACCGCGGGCAGTCTCCTCCCCCTGCCGCCTACCCTCGCCTCGATCAACATCGGAGGACCAATCGGGCTCGAGGGCGCGGCGGGAGCCTTGCTTCCCATCCTGACCGCCACCGGACAGCAGGCGCAGGGTGTTGCGAGCCTGGTGCCCTTCTCCTCCATTCCAGGACACATGCTGGGAAACTTCGCCAACGCGGTCGGAGCACTGACGAACGCAGGCGTCTCGGCGAACTTCGCAGTAAACATAGGTTTGACCGGCGCAACCCTAGCCGGCACCGCCGTGTTCGGGTTGCCGTTGGAACTGGGCTTCTCGGTGCTGGGTGCACCGTTTGCCGGGCTGGATGGGTTCGCACAGGGCGCTACGGCGTTCGGTGCGGCGGCGCAGACCGGCAATGTCTTAGGAATGTTGAACGCGGTCGGTGACATGCCCGCCTATGTTTTGAACGGCGCGCTCAACGGCCAACTCATCGTGGATCTGCCGCTGCCAATCGCCGTAGATGGTCTCATCCTGCCGGCCGTAGCCCACGTGCCCTTCGACGGAATTCTTGCCCCGCCGCAACCGCTCACCGTCACAATCCCGATAGATGCTCTGGGCATAACTATTCCGATCAACGCCGCCCTCGGCGGCTCGAGCACGCAATTCGGGGGTCTCTTACCGACGCTGGTGAACGCCATCCCCGAAGCAATCGCCAAGGTAATCACCAACTAGAGCCATGCCCTCTCGTGCCACTGAGGGTTCGTGAGTTGCGTAGCGAGGGGATGTCATGTCGTTTGCGATCGCGCCGCAGATAGTCTCGGCTGCGGCCGAGAATTTGGCAGGTATCGGCTCGACGCTCGGGCAGGCCACCACCGCGGCGGCGGCCCACACCACCAGCGTCACCGCAGCGGCCGCCGACGAAGTGTCGATCGCTATCTCGGGCCTGTTCGGGACGTATGGCAACCAGTTTCAGGCTTTGAGCGCCCAAGCCGAGGCGTTCCATGACGAACTGGTCAGCTTGATGAGCGGTAGCGCGACGGCGTACGTCGACACCGAGATCGCTAATGGCGCAGGCGTTGCTGCGACCACAAACCCGATTCTGGGCGGCTTGGGGCCGATTCTCGGCGGTGGGACCGGTGGCGGAATCCTGGGCGGGCTGGGCCCGATTCTAGGTGGGGGAAACCTAGGCCAGATCCTCAACAACGCCGGCCAACAATTCGGCGCCCTGTTGACCGCAAACTTCGACGGCTACACGGTCAGGCTGCTGCCGGCGCTGTTCGCGGCCGGCACAACCGCGTCCGCTGCCGGCGCCCCGTGGCAGAACCTCTTCGCCAATACGAGCGCCAACCTGCAGACCATCTTTGGAGACTGGGCCGCTCACCCGTTCCCCGTCGTGCACCAGATAATCAGCAACCAGACGGGTTACGCGAATGCGGTTGCCACCGCGCTCGAAACCACGCTGCAGAACTTCCCCACCACCTTGGCCAACGTACCAACGAACGTCGGACTCTCCATCCAGGGCACATCGACCTTTGTGCCCGCGATGCAGTCGTTCATCAGCCAGCAGGTCGGTTACGGCGACGCGATCGGCGCGGTGCTACCGGCTTTCGGCGCGGATTTACAGAAGACATTCCCTGCCTTCGAGAACGAGCTCGGGATGGCCGGCCAAGCGCTGATGACCGGTGACTACCACGGTGCGGTGCACGACATTCCGCGCGCCGCGCTTCGCCTGTTCCTGACCGGGGTCGACATCAGCAACCTGTCCACCGTGAAGGTGCAAGGCCCGGTCGGAGATTTGATCCCCCTCAGCTCACTCCCCTCAGAGATCGAGCAGAGCTTCGTCAACCTCCTGCCGCCGGGCTCGATCCCCGAACAGATCGCACAGAACCTGGTCAATGGGATAAACACGTCCGCGCTCCCGTTCGGCTTTGCGATCATCGGTCCGCCGATCGCCGGGCTGGATGGGCTCGCAACCGGCGCAACGGCATTCGGGGCGGCACTGCAGACCGGCAACGGCGTAGCGGCGCTCGGCGCACTTGCCGATATGCCCGCCTACGGGTTGAACGGGTTCCTCAATGGCGAAACTATCGTCGATCTGACGATTCCGGTCAGTGAGACATTGGATTTCCCGGGGATTCCCCCACTCATCCCCCCTATCAGCGTCGGTCCCAGTACCCCAGTCGTTGTCCATTTGCCCTTCGATGGGATTCTCGCTCCGCCGCAACAGATTCAGGTGACACTGGAGAGCACCACGGGCCCCGTCACCATCCCACTCGTCGAACTCGGCTTCGGGGGAACGCAATTCGGCGGCCTCTTTCCCGAGCTGTTGAACTACATCCCCGAACAGATCGCGGCGTCGATTTCACCGCGGTAGCGAAGGTAGCGCACCCGTCAGTGTTAGAAGGCGTCCCACCCCTGATCGGAATCGCCGTTGCACAAGCTGCACTCGCTGCACCGGCGCATAGCGTCGCGACGCCGAATAGTGCGCCAACTACGACACCGGCCCGGCCCGTCATCCGCATTTCGCGAGTATGGCGCATGCCTGTTGTCTGCGTTTGCGGTTGTGGCTGCGTTCAGTGGCGACACGTTGGGCGCGGTCTTGGGCGCGGGTGCGGCGGCGTTTGGCCATCATCGCGGCACGGTCGGGTTGTAGGCCGCCGTGGCAGCTACCAACGTACGGCTGATGCCCGACCAGGATGAGATTAGCGCCGAGCCGGTGGCCGTCCCGTGCAGCGCTGCGGTGGGCGTCGCTCGGGTCGGCCAATGGGCGCGCCGGTTCGTCGCTGCGCGAAGGGGCCTATGGGGCCTGATTCCGACGATGTGCCTGGTTTGAGCGTGTCCGTTGTGAGATTCTGCGGGGGTGTCCGCTCCTGCGGCTGCCCCTTCGGGGGTGGTGACGTTCTTGTTCACCGATGTCGAGGGTTCGACCCGTCGGTGGGAGGCCGACGCCGACGGGATGCGGGTGGCGCTGGCCGCACACGACGAGGTGTTGCGCGGGGCGATTGAGGCGCACGGGGGCTGGTTGTTCAAGCACACCGGTGACGGGGTGTGTGCCGCGTTCGCCTCGCCGCGCTCGGCGGTGGATGCGGCGGTGGCCGCGCAGCGGTTGTTGGAGTTGCCCGTGCGGATGGGGCTGGCGACCGGGGAAGCCGAGCTACGTGCGGGCGACTATTTCGGAGCGGTGTTGAATCGGGCCGCACGGGTGATGGCCGCCGGGCACGGCGGTCAGATCCTGCTGGCCGACTCGACTGCGGGTCTGCTCAGCGGAGTGGACCTGGTGGATTTGGGGCCACGGCGGTTGCGGGATCTCACGAATCCGGTTCAGGTGTTCCAGGTCCGAGCGGAGCGCCTGCTGACCGAATTTCCGCCGTTGCGGGCACTGGATGCGAGTCCGGGAAACCTGCGTACTGCGACCACGAGCTTCATCGGGCGCGAGTCCGAGGTCGCCGAGCTGCGGGCCGCGGTGAAAGCTCATCGGCTGGTCACGTTGACCGGGGTGGGTGGGGTCGGCAAAACCCGTCTGGCGCTGGAAGTCGCGGCGCGGCTGACCGATGAGTTTCCCGACGGAGTTTGGCTTTTCGAGCTGGCCGCAGTCACCGACCCCGCGGCGGTACCCGACGCCGTCGCGGCGGTGTTGGGCATCACCCAACAACCGGGCAAGACCGTGACCGAGTCCGTGGCCTCCGCGTTGGAGGGCCGGTCGCGGCTATTGGTGTTCGACAACTGCGAGCACGTTGTCGACAGTGTCGCGGATCTGGTCGAGGCGATCCTCGCCGCCTCGGCGACCGTAACGATTCTCGCGACCAGCCGCGAAGGATTGGGGGTCGAGCGACGAACAGTTATGGCGTGTCCCGTCACTCGACGTCAACTCCGGAACCGAATCCGCCGCCGTGAACCTTTTCGTCGACCGTGCCCACAGTGTCGTGTCGGACTTCTCGCTGGCCCATCCCGGCGAGGCGGACGCTGTAGTGGAAATCTGCCGCAGACTCGACGGCATTCCGTTAGCCATCGAGCTGGCGGCCTCGCGGATGGCGTCGATGACGGCCAGCGAGGTGCGTGATCGTCTCGATCACCGGTTCCGGTTGCTGGTCGGGTCGCGGCGCGGATCTGGAACGCCACCAGACCCTGCGCCACGCCGTCGCTTGGTCTTACGACCTGCTCGCCGACGCTGAGAAGGCGCTGCTGGAGCGGTGTTCGGTGTTCGCCGGGGGATTTGATCTCCACAGCGCCTGCGCGGTAGTCGGATCCGACGACCCCGACGACTACGCGGTCCTTGATCTGCTCGATGCGCTGGTGCGCAAGTCGCTGCTGGTCGCTGACCGGTCGGCGGGGCGGACCCGGTTTTCGATGCTGGAGACGATCCGCCAGTTCGCCGAGGAGCAACTCGTCGCCCGCGGTGAAGCATCCGAGATTCGGGCCGCCCACTCGCGCTACTTCGCCGGGCGCGAAGCCGACATCCTGGCCCTGTGGGACAGCCCCCGCCAGCGTGCGGCCTACGACTGGTTCACCGTCGAGCTGGCCAATCTGCGCACCGCGTTCCGCTGGGCCGCCGACCACGGCGATCTGGATGTCGCCGCCACCATCGCCAGCTATGCGGGGTTGCTCGGCGTATGGGTCGAAAATTATGAGCCGATAGCCTGGGCTGAAGAGCTGATCGAGCCCGCCCGCGCGGTCGACCACCCGCGGCTGGCGTTCCTGTACGTGATTGCGTCGCTGTGCTACACGACCGGACGGATCGAGGCGGCTGTCGGCTATAGCCGAGGCCGGCCAGATCGTTCTCGGCAGGAGCCGCGATGCGCTGCCGTACGGCATCGAAGCGTGGCTTGGAGTTGTATACCTAGCCATCGGGCAGCCCGAGCGGTTGGCCGAGTTGTGCCGCGCCCAGCTCGCACGCCGCCGCGACACCCACGTCGCACATCCGGGGATGGCTGGTTGTCGCCCTTGCATTGGCCGGTTCCGGTGGGGAGGCGATGGATTCCGCGGATGGCCTCATCGAGGCTGCGGAGGCAACAGGCAACCCGCACTTGCTCGCGTTGGCGCTCGGTGCCTACGGTTTGGCTTTCCGTGACGCGGATCCCGTCGGGGCGCTTAACGCCCTCGGCCGGGGTCTGGTGATCGCTCAAGACAGCGGCAACCGCACCAACGCGTCAGCCCTGGCGACGGCTTCTGGCACGACTTGAGGCCGAACACGGCGACACCGTGTCCGCGTTCGATCACCTCACTCTGGCGATCCGCAACTACCACAATGCGGGCAACACCACGACGATCCGCGTCCCGCTGGCCGTCCTCGCCGCTCTTTTCGACCGGCTCGGACGCTACGAACCGGCGGCCACCATCGCCGGGTTCGCGCTCAGTCCTATCTCCGCGGTGGCGGTCCCCGAAATCACCACCGCGATCACCCACCTGCGCGAAGTCCTCGGCGAGGCGACCTACGAATCGCTCGCCCGCAAGGGTGAGACGATGACCACCGCCGCGATGGCGACCTACGCATACGACCAAATCGACCAGGCCCGAGCAGAACTCGAACACCCTTAAGGCTGCTCGGGGACCCGGCACTCCCCAAGATTCCGGGACCCGGCCGCACAATCAGCGCGTCCGCAGCGACACCCACCGACACTGAATCCGATCACGCGAGACCAGTGCCAGTCGCGCTATTTCTGCTCGTAAGTCCCGTAGATCACCGCGCGCGCAATGGCGTGCTGGAACAGGTTGAATCCCAGAAACGCGGGGCTGGCGTCCTCGTTGAGATCGAGCTTGTCGACATCCACGGCGTGCACGGCGACGTAGTAGCGGTGCGGGCCGTGACCGGCGGGCGGCGCGGCCCCGACGTAGCGGCGCATGCCGGCGTCATTGACCAGTTGCAGCGCACCGCCGGGCAGCTCATTACCGTTACCCGCGTCGGCGGGCAACTCGGTGACATCGGCCGGCAGGTTGGCCACCGCCCAGTGCCAGAACCCGGACAGCGTCGGGGCGTCGGGGTCATAGACGGTGACCGCGAAGCTTCGGGTCGTGTCGGGGAATCCCGACCAACTCAGCTGGGGGCTCACATCCTCTCCCCCGGCGCCCATGATCCCGCTGATCTGGGGCGTACCGAGCGGTTGACCGTCGGTAATCGAATTCGAGGACAGGCTGAACCTAGGCAGCTTGGGCAGCGCCTCATACGGGTCGGATGGCAAGCTCATAAACAGTCCTCTCGTTAGCAGTGGGTTAGGAAGTGTGCCAGCACGTCGGTGCCGAATCTCAACGCGTCGATGGGTACCCGCTCGTCGACACCGTGGAACAGTGAAGCGAAATCCAAATCCGGCGGCAACCGCAACGGGGCGAAACCGAAGCAGCGAATACCCAAGCGCGCGAACGCTTTCGCATCGGTACCGCCAGAAAGCATATAGGGCACTGTCCGGCCGTCCGGGTCCAGGGCCAGCAGCGCCGCGCTCATCGCATCGACGAGATCGCCGTCGAAGGTGGTCTCGTACGACGGCAGGTCCTTGATCCACTCGCGGGTCACGTCCGGGCCAATCAACTCGTCGATCTCGGCCTCGAACGCCGCCTGCCGACCGGGCAGCACGCGGCAGTCCACCACCGCCTCCGCCGTCGCCGGGATGACGTTGGCCTTATACCCGGCCTTGAGCATGGTGGGGTTCGCGGTGTCGTGCAGTATCGCCTTCAGCATGCGCGCCATCGGGCCAAGTTTTTCGATCGCGCCCTCCAAATCCGAAGCCTCGGCGTCGAACGTCAGGCCGGTCTCCTCACTGATAGCAGCCAAGAACTCGACGACGGTGTCGGTAAGCACGAGCGGAAACTGGTGCCGGCCCACCCGGGCGACCGCCTCGGCGACGGCGGTGACGGCATTGTGATCGTGCACCATCGAGCCGTGCCCGGCCTGGCCGCGGGCATTCAACCGCATCCACTGGATGCCCTTTTCGGCCGTCTCAATCAGGTACAGGCGGCGCTCCCCGCCATCGGGGCGCGGCACCGTCAAAGAAAAGCCGCCGACCTCACCGATCGCCTCAGTGACGCCCGCGAACAGGTCGGGCCGATTGTCGACCAACCAGTGCGACCCGAAGCTGCCGCCGTGTTCTTCGTCGGCAAGGAAGGCAAACACCAGGTCGCGAGGCGGCACGATGCCGGCCTGCTTCAGCTGCCGGGCGACGACGATGGTCATGCCCACCATGTCCTTCATGTCGACCGCGCCGCGGCCCCACACGTAGCCGTTTTCAATCGCGCCGGAAAACGGGTGCACGCTCCATTCGGCCGCTTCGGCCGGGACCACATCGAGATGCCCGTGGATGAGCAGGGCGCCACGGGACCTGTCGGCGCCCTCCAGGCGGGCGAACACATTGCCCCGGCCGGGGGCGCCGGATTCAACGTATTCGGGCTGGTAGCCGACGTCTGCGAGCTGTTCGGCGACCCACCGCGCGCACTCCGCCTCGCCTTTCGTGGTTTCGGGCTCACCGGTATTGGTGGTATCGAATCGAATCAATCTGCTGACAACCTCGACCACGTCGTCGCTGGGGTTGCTCGGGACACCGGTCTGAGTTGTCACAGTCACCAGTCCTACCACTGCCAGACCTGTCGGGCTCGGCGCCAGTTGGGTTGGGCGCTCGCGGGGTGATCCGCTAGCCTTAGCTGCCGACCCATGCGGTTTGGTCTTGTCCGAGTGGCGGAATGGCAGACGCGCTAGCTTGAGGTGCTAGTGCCCTACTAATGGGCGTGGGGGTTCAAGTCCCCCCTCGGACACCCGTGCGCACGTAGGCTAGGCGAGGGCCCTAGCCGGGAGCGCAATCGATGAACCCACGTAGTAGCTTTCTGGGACGAACAGCAAGACGTACGTTCCGCGACCGGCGTGAAGCCGGCCGCGCGCTGGCGGCGGAGCTCGCGTCGTACCGCGGTACGGACGGTGTGCTTGTCCTGGGACTGGCTCGCGGCGGTGTTCCGGTTGGCTGGGAAGTCGCCAAGGCACTGACGGCGGCACTGGATGTGTTCCTGGTGCGAAAACTCGGGGTACCGGGGTCGCCCGAGCTCGCGATGGGCGCGCTGGCCAGCGGCGGCGGGTTGGTGATGAACGACAACGTCGTTTTCAATATGCGCGTCACCGACGAGCAGGTGCGTGCGGCGATCGATAGCGAGACCGCCGAGCTCTCGCGGCGCGAGCAGGCCTACCGCAGCGGCCGAACAGGCGCCGATGCGCGGGGCAAGATCGCGATGATCGTCGACGACGGCATCGCCACCGGCGCCAGCATGCTGGCCGCCGTCCGGGCTGTGCGAGCGACCGGCCCGCAATCGATCGTCGTTGCGGTACCCGTTGGGCCCCAATCAGTTTGTCGTGAACTCGCGCGCGAGGCCGACGACGTGGTGTGCGTGACCATGCCGCCCGCATTCGAAGCCGTCGGACAGGTCTATGACGACTTTCACCAGATCACCGACGATGAAGTGCGCGAACTGCTCAACACGCCGACCGGTTGAGCTGGCTATTTGGCGGAGTCCTCGGCACTGCCGTCGTCGGGTACGGCCGATTCCTCGCTCGCCTCGGTGCTGGCCGGCTCTTCGGATTCGGACGCGACGTCCTCCGGGTAGTCGACGTCCGGGTGGTCGACTAAAGCCACCGCGTCGTCCCCGGCTTCCTCGGGGGTTTCTTCGACTTTTGCGTCTGTCTCCGGGGCGGCCGTGCCGCGTCCCTGGCGCTCCCGCAGCGCGTCGACGATGAGCAACACCACGCCCAGAACACTGGCGCCAATGCAAACCCAGGCCACCAGCTCGTTGCTGGTGACGACGGCGAACACCAGCGCGACGAGCCCTATCAGGGCTAATACCAGGGCAATGATCAGCATTGATCCTCCAGCCGACGACGAGCGACTGCCAAACCTACCACCGCACACTCAGGGATTTGGCACGGTTTCGGCTAGTTGGCGCCCCGGTTGAACTGGTCGAAGCCACCAGCGTCTGCGCTGGAATCGACCGGCGCCGCGGACCCGCGCTGGCCAAGCTCCTCAAGCTGGGATTCCAGGTAGGTCTTGAGGCGGGTGCGGTACTCGCGTTCGAAAGTACGTAGCTGCTCAAGGCGGCCTTCCAACACGGTGCGCTGCTGGTTGATAGTCCCCATGATCTCGGAATGCTTGCGCTCCGCGTCTGCCTGTAGCGCATCGGCCTTCTCCTGGGCCTGGCGCAGCTGGGTCTCAGAGCGAGTCTGGGCATCGGCCAGCATGGCGTCGGCGCGTTGCCGGGCCTCCGCGACCGACGTCTCGGCGGTGTGCCGGGCCTCGCTGAGGATCTGGTCAGCGTTGGCGCGGGCGTCGGCCAGCATCTTGTCCGATTCGGCCTTGGCGGTGCTGGTGAGCCGGTCGGCGGTGTCTTGAGCCAGACCCAACACTCGAGCGGCCTTGATGGCCTGCTCCTCGTTCATCTGCGACGAAACAGGCGCGGCCGCCGCGACCACCGGTGCCACCGGGGCGGGCTTGACGGGCTCTGGTTCGGGCTCGTAGACGGGAATGGCCTGAGTCGGCTGAGCGGCAGCAACTGTGGTACCACCGCCGCCGGCGGCGAGTTCGCGGTCGAGCTCCTCGATCCGCTGACGCAGATCTGAGTTCTCCTCGATGAGCCGCGTCAGCTCGTTCTCCACCAAGTCGAGGAACGCATCGACTTCGTCTTCGTTGTAACCGCGCTTGCCGATCGGCGGCTTACTGAACGCCACATTGTGGACGTCGGCTGGTGTAAGCGGCATTGTTCGTCCCCTCGAGTTCTTGTTAAACGATCAGGAAAGTGTAGAACGGAGTGGCAGCGATCGCGCAACTGCCGTCCATCCTGTCACACCTGCCTCGGCGGCTGCCGATTACTGCAATGAAAAAGAAGAGCCAATTTCAATGCGTAAGACCCAATAAAACGCATTCGTTGGATATTGAAAATCGCACGGACCGAACTGACGCCGAACCGTGGCCGAACTGTCGCTCAGCTCAGCCTTGCGCCGCGGCGCTGAACGCCAGTTGCATACCGATGAAGGCGACGAGCAGCAGAACCATGATCGACAGGTCGAAACGGACCGCGCCGATGGTGAGTTGCGGAATCAGCCGGCGTAGCAGTTTCACCGGTGGGTCGGTGATCGACATGATGATCTCGAGGATCACCACGGTGATGCCGGTCGGACGCCAATCACGGCTGAACGAACGGATGAATTCGACGACGACCCGAGCGATGAGCAGCAGCCAGAAGATAAACAGCACAAACCCAAGGATCTGAAAGAACACCACAACTAGAGCCCCGACCTAACCGATGAGGATGTCAATACGCGTCTGTGCGCAGGTCACCCACGCGCGCAGCAGTAGCCAGCGTACCGACCCGAGGCGGGTGGATGCGTCTACTGGTAGGCGTAGAAGCCGGTTTCGGCGATCCGGCGACGTTCCTCCGGCGATACATCGACATCAGCGGGCGACAGCAGGAACACCTTTGTCGCGACCTTGTCGAAGGAGCCGCGCAACGCGAAGGCCAGGCCGGCCGCGAAGTCGACCAGCCGTTTTGCGTCGGCGTTGTCCATCGACACCAGGTCCATAATGACCGGGGTGCCGTCCCGGAAGCGCTCGCCGATGGTGCGGGCCTCGCTGTAGTCCTTTGGCCGCAGCGTGGTGATCTTGGACAGCGGGTGGCCTTCCTCGAACATCATCGCCATTCGGCGCGGATCCATGGCCAGCGCGCCGCGGGTGCTGGAGTTGCGCAACCACGAGCCCAAGCGCGGCCGGGCCAAGTCGGGCCGGTCAAACTCGCGGCCCCGGAAGTGGGGTTCTTCGCCGTAGCCACCGCGATAGCTGCTGGATGGCGGGTAGTCGGCCGGCTCGCCGCGCATGTCGCCGCGAGGGTCCTCGTAACCAGGTCCCTCGTAGCCCCCGTAGGCGTCGTCGAAGCGCTGCCGCGGGAAACCGCGGGAGGGAGGGCGGTCGTCGTAGTACTCGTCTTCGTACTCATCCATCGGAGCCATCCCGAAATAGGCCTTGACCTTGTGCAGTGTGCTCATTGCATTGACCCCTTCAAGCCCCTGGAAGATCTGGTGTCTGTGATGAAGATGTGACTACAGTGACTATTCAGGGTGACGGTAGCTGCCTCGCGCCCAGTAGCGCGGTACCGACACGCACACAGGTCGAACCGTGTTTGACAGCGGCCTCGAGATCGTTGGACATGCCCGCGGAGAGCCCCACCGCGTTGGGGTGGGATTCGAGTACCCGTCGGTGCTCGGATCGCAGCCGCTCAAAGGCCGGATCGGCGTCCCAGCCCAGCGGCGGAATTCCCATCAACCCGACCAGTTCCAGGCTTTGCGCGTCCTCGACCTGCGCGCAGACCCGATCGACCGCCCCCGGCGTCAGCATGTCGACGCCGCCGCGGGACACGTCGCCGTCAAGGCTGACCTGCACGTATACCCGCAATGGGTCGGCGCGATGCCCGTCGGCCCGTGCCGCCGTCACCGCCCGGTCGAGCGCGGTCACCAGCGGCGAGCTGTCGACGGAATGGGCGGTGTGCGCCCAGCGGGCCAACGCGCGGGACTTCTTGCGCTGGATCTGGCCGACCATATGCCAGTGCAACTCCGAAGCAGCTCGCAATCGCCCGAGTTCGGCTATCTTCGCCGACGCTTCCTGCTCCCGTGATTCGCCAACGGACCGACAACCCAATCGAGCCAAAATCGCAACATCGCTTGCCGGAAAGAATTTGGTAATTGGTAAAAGCTCAATTTCGCCGACATTGCGTGCCGACGCTTGCGCGGCGATCGCAAGTCGCGATCGAACAGCGGCCAAGGCATGCGTCAATTCCGATTCACGGTTGCGCTGGTTGCCTCCGTTATCGCCGTTCTGCAAGGCCGGGGCTCCCGCCGCCATGGCGTTCACTCCATCCAGATCAGCGCCGCCAGGCGCCCGGTCGGGGCGCAGCGGCGATGACTGAACAACGAGGTGTCGGCCACCGTGCAGCGCGGATCGATGTCGATCGACGTGACGCCCAAATCGCGCAGCTGACAGGCGATTCCGGACCGAAGGTCGAGGCCGGGAGTTCCGGCAGCGGTGGTGGTACGGCTGCCCGGCAGAGCGGCCTCGACCTCGTCGGCCATGGCCGCGGGCACCTCATAGTTGCGACCGCTGACCGCCGGGCCGAGCAGCACCGAGATGTCGTCGACCTGCGCACCAAGGCCCAGCATCGCTTCCACCGCGCGAGTCACCACGCCCCGCTGGGCGCCGACGCGGCCGGCATGGACCGCCGCGATCACCCCGGCGCGGGCGTCGGCCATCAACACCGGCACACAGTCGGCCGTCACCACCGCCAGCGCCAGCCGGCGTGTGCCGGTCACCAGCGCGTCGGTGCCCACCCCGCCGCCGACCGCGGCTCTCTGCGGTCCGTCGACGACCACGACCCGGTCACCATGTACCTGATTCATCCACACCACCCGGTCGGGCAGGCCGATCGCGGCGCCCAGCCGGGCCCGGTTGGCGGTCACCGCGGCCGGATCGTCACCGACGTGGTCGCCGAGATTGAACGTGTCGAACGGTGGCGCCGAGACACCACCGGCTCGGGTGGTGCTGACTCGCCGGACTCGAACGCTCACGTATCCAGTATCCAGCGCATCCGGTGCGGGGCGGGTGGCGTCAGCGGCGCATGAACGGCGGCACGTCGACGTCGTCGTCATCTCCGCCGATGTTCAGCGTCGAACCGTTGGTGTGCACCGGCACGCTGAGGGCGTCGACGGGCTCGAACAGCGTCGAGGTGAGCTTGCCGGCCCTCGCCGACTCGATCCGGTGCGCACCGCCCGTCTCAGCCCCGACCCCGACGACCGGCTTGCGGCCGGGTCCGGCGGCGTCGAAGCCCGCGGCGATAACCGTGACCCGCACCTCGTCACCCAGCGAGTCATCGATCACGGTGCCGAAGATGATGTTGGCGTCCGGATGAGCGGCGTCCTGCACCAGCGAGGCGGCTTCGTTGATCTCGAATAGACCCAGGTCGCTGCCGCCGGCGATCGACATCAGCACACCCTGCGCGCCTTCCATCGAGGCCTCCAGCAGCGGTGAGTTGATCGCGATCTCGGCGGCCTTGAGTGAACGACCCTCGCCACGGGCCGAGCCGATACCCATCAACGCGGTGCCGGCGCCGGACATGATTCCTTTGACGTCAGCGAAGTCGACGTTGATCAGCCCCGGCGTGGTGATCAGGTCGGTGATGCCCTGAACGCCATTGAGCAGCACCTCGTCGGCGCTGCGAAACGCATCCATCAGGGATACCGCGGCATCCCCCATCTGCAGCAATCGGTCGTTGGGGATCACGATGAGGGTGTCACAACTCTCTCGCAGAGCCGCGATGCCGTTTTCCGCTTGATTGCTGCGGCGCTTGCCCTCGAACGAGAAGGGCCGAGTGACCACACCGACGGTCAACGCGCCGAGTTTGCGGGCGATGCTGGCAACCACGGGCGCCCCGCCGGTGCCGGTGCCGCCGCCTTCGCCCGCGGTGACGAACACCATGTCCGACCCACGCAGCAACTCTTCGATCTCGTCCTTGGCGTCGTCGGCGGCCTTGCGGCCGACTTCCGGGTCCGCGCCTGCGCCTAGCCCACGCGTGGAGTCGCGGCCTACGTCGAGCTTGACGTCGGCGTCGCTCATCAACAACGCCTGCGCGTCGGTATTGATCGCGATGAACTCCACGCCTTTGAGGCCCTGCTCGATCATCCGATTGACGGCGTTCACGCCGCCGCCACCGATACCCACGACCTTGATGACGGCTAGGTAATTGTGTGGGGGGGTCATCATTCGTCTTCCTCCCTGGTGGCCCTTATCTGGATCGGGAGCCTGGCAAACTCTCAACCTCAACTAGAGGCTTAGAGTTATGTCAGGTAGTCGCCCGCAACCAGAACGGTATGGGTACGTCGCGCGCTAGCGCCGCAGGCGCGCCGACACGCCGAGCGCTTTTTATTTGACGGTCGGGAGATCCGGGCTGGACACGTCGTAAGTCCGCCCGGGCTGGGTCAACAGGGCGCCCAGCTTCTCGGCCTTCTCGTCAGACCGATCGGTGGTCCCCCAAATCACCACCCTGCCGTCGCCCAGCGTGAGGGTGATCGAGGCGACCGACGGGGCAGCGATCCGGCCCACCTGACTCAAGACTTCCGGGCGTAGCGCGGTGAGAACCTGCAGCACGGCCTTGGTCGCCGGGTCGTTCGGCCCGGGATCGGCGACATCGATGTACGGCAGCGCAGGTGGTGGCGGGCCCGTTGCGAAATCGACGCCGTCCCGGTCGAACAGGTGGGGTCCATCCGAAAAGTCTTTGACTACCAGGGGAACTCGCTCGACGATGCTGATGCGCAGCGCCGATGGGTATTGACGTTGCACCCGCGCGCTGGCTACCCGTCGGATCGCCGCGACCCGGTCGGCGACCTGGCTGGTGTTGATCTGCAGCAGCGGCGTGCCGGGCCGCACCCGAGCGGCGTCGAGGACCTCTTCCCGGGTCACCGCGCCGATGCCGGTGACGACGATCGTGCGCGCCGACATCGCCGGAGTGAAATAGAGCACGAGCGCCAGCGCGATCCCGACGATGGCCACCAGCACCGCCGCGAGCAGCATTTTCAGGCCTCGAACAACGCCGCGCGCAACAGGTTTGGGTTCGCTGGCGGTGCGGCCACTGGCCCGGCGTTTGGCCTCCCGGCGAGCGTGCTCGATCGCGGTCGCGCGTTCCTGGGCAGCGCGCCGCTCGGCCCGTTCGCGGCGGGCCCGTCGACGCGGCCCCTCGAAGTCGGCCGGATCCTCTTGATCCGGCTCGACCGGGGCGTCTTGCGCATCGGCGGGGATCGGCACCGTGATCGCGGTGTCCTCCGATATCTGGGCGTCCTCAGCCATCTGGACGTCCTCAGCCGACTGGGCGTCCTCGGGCGCCTCGGGTTCGGTCATTGCATGGCCCGCTCTCGCAGCGCCGTGACGATCTCTGGACCCAGCAGGGTCACGTCGCCCGCACCCATTGTGACGATGACATCGCCCGGACCGGCCGCCGCGGCCACCTCGTGCGCTACCGCCGAGAAGTCCGGCAGGTAGCGGACCGGCACGCTCACGTTCTCGGCGACGGTGGCCCCGCTGACACCGGCCAGCGGTTGCTCGCGCGCGCCGTAAACGTCTAGGACGAACACCTGGTCGGCAGCACTCAGCGCATGACCGAACTCGTCGGCGAAAGCTTTTGTCCGCGAATACAAATGGGGCTGGAACACCACCAGCAAGCGGCCACTGCCGCTTTGCTTGACGACGGTGCGCACCGCGGCCAGGGTCGCGCTGACCTCGGTCGGGTGGTGGGCGTAGTCATCGAAAACCCGCACTATTGCGTTCGGGGTCTTGCCGCCGACGGTAGAGGTCCCGACCAGTTCCAAGCGGCGACGCACACCCTCGAAACCGGCCAGTCCGTCGAGCACGTCATCGATCGGGGCACCGATCGCGATCGCGGCCAGCAGCGCGCCCAGCGCGTTGAGCGCCATATGGCGTCCGGGCACCGACAGTCTCATCACGCGGGGGTTGGCTAGTGGGTCTAGTTCAGCAGCCAACTGGATGTGGGCGACGGCCTCGGTGCCCTGCTGCTCCCACGACACGAGCCTTCCGGCCAGGTCTTCATCGGGTCCCGAACCGTACCGCAGTACCCGGATTCCCAGCTCGGCGGTGCGCTGCGCGAGCGCTGCCGCCCCGGGATCGTCGGTGCAGACCACCAGCGCTCCGCCGGGGGCTAGTCGCTCCATGAACGCGTCGAACACTCCGACGTAGGCATCGAGGCTGCCGTAGAAGTCGAGGTGATCGGACTCGATGTTGGTGACCACGACGATGTCGGGCGTGTATTCCAGCAGCGAGCCGTCGCTCTCGTCGGCCTCGGCGACAAAGCAGTCGCCGCTGCCGTGGTGGGCGTTGGTACCGGCCTCCCCCAGCTCGCCCCCGACCGCGAAGGAAGGGTCGCGCCCGCAGTGCTGCAGGGCCACAATCAGCATCGACGTGGTCGTGGTCTTGCCGTGCGTGCCGGTGACCATCAGGGTGGTGCGGCCGACCATCAGCCTGGCCAGCACGGCGGGCCGCAGCACCACCGGAATTCCGCGACGCCGGGCTTCGACGAGCTCGGGATTGGTCTTGGGGATAGCGGCATGAGTGGTGATGACCGCGGTGACACCACCCTCGAGCAGGTCGAGCGAAGACGCGTCGTGCCCGATGCGGATTTTCGCCCCCCGGGCCCGCAGCGCATGCAGGCCGCGCGTTTCCTTGGCGTCCGACCCGGATACCAGTGCGCCGCGGTCGAGCAGGATCCGGGCCACGCCCGACATCCCGGCTCCCCCGATGCCCACCATGTGCACCCGTCGCAGCTCGGCTGGCAGCTCCTGGGAGGTCATTGTCGATCCCCGGGCCGGTCCCGGGCCAGATCCAACGCGGCCTGGGCCACTTTGTACGCCGCATCTCGATGTCCGACCCGCGCCGCGGCCGCCGTCATCGCCGCCAACCGGGGTGGGTCGGTGAGCAGCGCGGCCACCTCCTTGGCGACCAATCCCGGTGTCAGGGCCGCGTCGGCGACCAGCATGCCGCCACCGCCGTTGACCACTGGCAACGCATTGAGCCGCTGCTCGCCGTTGCCGATCGGCAGCGGGACGTAGATGGCCGGCAGTCCGACGGCCGAGACCTCGGCAACCGTCATCGCTCCCGACCGGGAGATCACCAGGTCGGCGGCGGCGTACGCCAGGTCCATCCGGTCCAGATAAGGCACCGCCACATAGGGCGGTTCACCGGGCTCGGGCGTGCGTAGCTCGAGGGTGTTCTTGGGTCCGTGGGCGTGCAGCACGGCCACACCGGCGGCGGCCAGGTCGGCCGCCGCACCCGAGACGGCACGGTTGAGGGCGACCGCACCCTGCGAACCGCCGAATACCAGCAACACCCGCGCGTCCTGAGCGAACCCGAAGTGCGCCCGCGCTTCGGCCCGCAACGCCGCACGGTCCAGCGCCGTGATTGCCGCCCGGACCGGTACTCCGACCACCTCGGCACCCCGCAGCCCGGAGTCCGGCACCGCGGCAAGTATCCGGTTCGCGGTGCGTGCACCGACCCGGTTGGCCAGCCCGGCGCTGGCGTTGGCTTCGTGAATCAGCACGGGGATGCGACGGCTGCGCGCGGCGAGATAGGCCGGCAGCGCCACGTATCCGCCGAAACCGACGACCACATCGGCGTTGACGGCGTCGAGCACCGCACGGGTCTCACGGACGGCGCGCCACACTCGGCCCGGCAGCCGGACCAGGTCGCCGCTGGGCTTGCGCGGAAGTGGCACCGGGGTGATCAGCTCGAGCTGGTAGCCGCGTTCGGGCACCAACCTCGTCTCCAGCCCACGCCGGGTACCCAAGGCGGTGATTCGGACCTGCGGATCCAGCGCAGACAGCGCGTCGGCGACAGCCATCGCGGGCTCCACATGGCCGGCGGTACCACCGCCGGCCAGCACGACCGACAAAGACGCCCGCGCCGGCTCACTGACCGTGTCGTTCACCCGTAACGCTGACCTTCCAATGCGCGAGCGCGCCGTGTTTGACGCTGACCGGCGTGACGCTGGCCAGATACATGATGGGGCAACGCGGGCCGCAAGGGCGGGTCGGGGTTGCGGGACGCCGTACGCGCGGACCCCTTCTGGGTCCCTTTAGCAGCCCCTTTTGCGGCAGCCTTGTCGGGCTGCGGTCGGCCCTGCTTGCGGTCGCGGAACGCTTCGAGGCGGCTCGGCAGATACGGTTCGGGCAGCGGCAGCCGCAGCAGCCGGTTCCACTTGTCGTCGCCCCCGGCCCGCAGCGCGGCCACCGCCTCTGGCTCATGGCGAGCCGCGTTAGCCATGATTCCTATCATGAATAGTGTTGCAGCCGTTGACGTTCCGCCAGCAGAAATGAGCGGTAGCTGCAGGCCGGTGACCGGCAGAATCCCGATGACGTAGCCGATGTTGATGAACGCCTGCCCGAGGATCCACATCGTCGTGGTGGCGGTCACTAGCCGCAGGAACGGGTCGGCCGAGCGGCGCGCGATCCGCATCCCGGTGTAGGCGAACAACCCGAACAGCGCCAGCAATCCGAACGCACCGACGAAACCGAGCTCCTCGCCGATGATCGCGAAGATGAAGTCGTTGTGCGCGTTGGGCAGGTAGTTCCACTTGGCGACGCCCTGGCCCAGCCCGTCGCCGAAGATCCCGCCGTGGGCCAGCGCGTACTTCGCCTGCCGTGCCTGGTAACCGGTGTCCTGAGGATCGTTCTCGGGGTCCAGCCAGGACTTCACCCGGTCGGACCGGTAGCCCGCGGACATCGCCAGGATCGCCCCCGCGACGACGACGGCGAGCAACGAGGCGCCGAAGACGCGCAGCGGCAGCCCGGCGTACCACAACAGGGCCAACAGGATGATGCCCAGCGACACCGTCTGCCCGAGGTCGGGCTGGGCCACGATCAGCGCCAACGCGATGACGGCGGCCGGCACCAGCGGGACCAACAGCTCCTTCAGCGAGGCCCGCTCCAGCCGGCGAGCCGCCAGCAGGTGCGCACCCCAAATGGCGAACGCGATCTTGGCCAACTCGGACGGCTGCATCGAAAAGCCCGCGATCACGAACCACTTGCGGGAGCCGTTAGCGAGGTTGCCGATCCCCGGAACGAGCACCAGGACCAGCAGGATGATGGTGATCACGTAGCTGGAGAAGGCAACGCGGCGAATGAACCGCACCGACATCCGCAGCGCCGCGTAGCAGCCGATGAGGCCGATGATCGTCCACATCACCTGTTTGCCGAAGATCACCCACGCCGACCCATCCGCGCCGTAGGAGCGCACGCCGGAAGCCGACAGCACCATGATCAGGCCGAGAGTCGTCAGCAGCCCGGCAACGGCGACGATGAGGTGGAACGACGTCATCGGCCGGCCCAGCCAGGCGGTGAACCGGGCTTTCACGGCGTCGGGGGCTGTCCTGGCCTCCCTGACCTGAGCCTTTGTGCCCGCCTCGGGCACCTGCGATTCGGTGCCGGCCGGTTCGTTTTGCCCCTTGGCCCGGCGAAGCAGCCGGGTCAGTGCGTTATCCACGCCCGTCTACCGAAGCGCAGCACGTACGGCGGCCGCGAATGCGTCGCCACGGTCGGCATACCCTGCGAACTGGTCGAATGACGCTCCGGCCGGCGCCAACAGCACCGTGTCACCGGGCTTTGCCAGGTCACGAGCTGCGGCAACGGCCGCCGTCATCACGCGAGCGCCGAGACTTTCCCCCACATCATCAACTTCTGTCACTCGAGTCCCAGAAACCACAGCAGTCGCATGCATATCAATATCCTCGCCTGCCACAACCTGGACGACGGGTACATCGGGCGCGTGTCGCGATAACGCTCTGGCAACCTCTTGCCGATCGCGGCCGATAAGCACCGCACCGACCAGCCTCGATGCGATTCTGGCGACCTCCGCGTCGACGGATGCGCCCTTGAGTAACCCACCGGCCACCCACACCACCCGCGGATAGGCCAGCACCGATGCCTCGGCGGCGTGCGCGTTGGTGGCCTTGGAGTCGTCGACGTACCTGATCCCGTCGGCCACCGCCACCACTTCCGACCGATGCCGGCCGACCTGGAAGGTGGCGATGGCCTCCGCGATGGCAGCGGCGGGTACATCGACGCAGCGGGCCAGCGCCGCCGCGGCCAGCGCGTCGAGCACGCCGACCGGGCCCGGCACCGGTATCGAGGACGCCGGCAACAACGCCAGGTCGTCGGCGAACGCGCGATCGACCAGCTGCCCGTCGCGCACGCCGAGTTCGCCCTGTTCCGGCTCGCCGAGCCGGAAGCCGGCCCGCACCGGCGCCGCCGCAGTGTCCAGCAGCGCGGCCGCGCGGGTGTCGTCCAGTCCGACCACCGCCACCCGGCCGTCGAGTACCCGGGCCTTCGCCGCGGTGTATTCGGCCATTGTGGAATGCCAATCCAGATGGTCTTCGGCGATGTTGAGCACCACACCCGCCTCGGGCCGCAGCGATGGCGCCCAATACAGCTGGAAGCTGGACAGCTCGACGGCGAGGATGTCTGAGGGCTGAACAGACTCGTTTAAGACGTCCAGCACCGGGCTGCCGATGTTGCCGCACAGCACGCTGCGCAGGCCCCCGGCGGTCAACATGGCGTGCAGCATCGACGTCGTCGTGGTCTTGCCGTTTGTGCCGGTCACGACCAACCAGCGGCGCGGCGGCCCGTAGTGGCCCGCCGCATCGAGTCGCCAGGCCAACTCGACGTCGCCCCAGATGGGCACGCCGGCCGCCGCCGCCGCGGCCAGCACCGGCGTGGTCGGCTGGAAACCGGGGCTGGTGACCACCAGCGCGTATTCATCGATGTGCTGCACCGCTGCCGGCGGGTCCACGGTCGCGACCCCGCTCTCCGCGTATGGGCGCAGCATGTCAGGATCGTCGTCGCAGAGCGTTGGCACGGCGCCGAATCGGGTCAGTGCCGCCAGCACCGCCCTGCCGGTAACCCGGGCACCGGCGATCAGCACGGGCGCGCCCGGCACCAGCGCGTCAAGCACGTCAGGCGCCGATCGTGGCTAGCCACTCACCGTAGAACAAGGCCACGCCCAGGCCGCAGGTGATCGCGGTGAGCAGCCAGAACCGGATGATCACCGTGGTTTCGGCCCAGCCGAGCAACTCGAAATGGTGGTGGAACGGCGCCATCCGGAACACCCGGCGCCCGGTGGTGCGGAAGGCCAGGATCTGCACCACCACCGAGCTGACTTCGGCGACGAACAGCGAGCCCAGCACGACGGCGAGGATTTCGGTGCGGCTGGTCACCGACAAGCCCGCGATGATGCCGCCCAGCGCCAGCGACCCGGTGTCACCCATGAAGATCTTGGCCGGCGCGGCGTTCCACCACAAAAAGCCGATGCACGCGCCCGCGGTCGCGGCCGCGATGATGGCCAGGTCCAGCGGATCGCGGACGTTGTAGCAGCCCAGACCGGGCGAGGTGACGCACGCATTGCGGTACTGCCAGAAGGTGATCAACACGTAGGCACCGGTGACCATCGCCATGCTGCCCGCGGCCAGACCGTCCAGGCCGTCGGTGAAATTGACCGCGTTCGACCAGGCGCTGACGATGATCACGCAGAACAGCACGAACAGCGCCGGGGCCAGTGCGACCGTGGCGATCTCACGAACGTAGGACAAATCCGCACTGGCCGGGGTCAGGCCGTTGGCATTGTGGAATTGCAGAATCAGCACGCCGAACAGCACCGCGGCGCTGATCTGCCCGACCGTCTTGGCCGTCTTGTTCAATCCCAAGTTGCGCGAACGGCGGATCTTGATCATGTCATCGATGAATCCGACGCCGCCCAACAAGGTGGCCAGGCCGAGCACCAGCAGACCCGAGGCGGACATCCCTTCCCCGTCGAACGCCAGGCCGGCCAGGTGGGTGCCCAGGTAGCCCGCCCAGATCCCGGCGAGGATCGCCACGCCGCCCATCGACGGGGTGCCGCGTTTGGTCTGGTGGGTGGGCGGCCCGTCCTCGCGGATCTGATGGCCGAAGCCCTGCCTGGTGAACAGCCGGATCAGCACCGGAGTCAACAGGATTGACACGGTCAGCGCGATGGCGACCGCGATGAGGATCTGTCTCATGGGCGGACACTGCCCGTTTGCGGGCCGGGCGCTGAAGCCAGGGCGTCGGCAACCGCCCCAAGCCCGACCGAGTTGGACGCCTTGACCAGGACCACATCGCCGGGCTGCAGTTCGGCCCGCAGCAAGGCCAGGGCCGCGTCCGGGTCGGCGACGCTGACGGCGCCCCTGTCGGAGTCGGCACTCCAGGAGCCCCACGCCCCTTCTAAGACCGCCCCGTGGTGCATGGCGCTCATTGACCTCCCATTTCCCACGACAACGAGTCGAGACACATCTAAGCGCACTGCCAGTCGGCCGATGTGATCATGCTCGGTTATCGCGTCCGCGCCGAGCTCGGCCATCTCGCCCAGCACCGCCCAGCTGCGCCGCGGGCGCGTGCCCTGCTCCCCCGCGCCGCGGGCGATCCAGGCCAGCGCCTGCAGTCCCGCTCTCATCGAGTCGGGGTTGGCGTTGTAGGCGTCATCAATCACGGTTACCCCGTCCGGCCTGTTGGTCACCTGCATCCGGTGCCGCGACACCGGCCCGGTGCCCGCCAGTGCCGCCGCCACCTGGTCGAGGCTGGCCCCGCATTCCAGGGCGACCGCGCCGGCGCACAGCGCGTTGGTGACGTGATGGTCGCCGTACACGGCGAGCTGGACCTCCGCCTCTTGGTTGGCGGCAAGCCCTTTCGCGTGCATGGTGAACCGCGGTCTGGCCAGTTCGTCCAGCGACACCGGTCCGGCCCAGACATCCGGGTCGGTGCTGGGGGCACGACTGACCCGAACCACCCGCGCCGCGGTGACCTCGGCCATGGCCGCCACTACCGGGTCATCGGCGTTGAGAATGGCCACCCCGGATTTCGGAATGGCTTGTGGCAGTTCGGCTTTTGTCCGCGCGATGGCCTCACGCGAGCCGAATTCGCCCAAATGCGCGGTGCCGACGTTGAGGACCACCCCGATCGCCGGTGGGGCGATCTGGGCCAGCGCGGCGATATTGCCGGGATGCCGGGCCGACATTTCCAGGATCAAGAAGTCGGTGCTACGGGTAGCGCGCAGCACCGTCCAGGGATGACCGAGCTCGTTGTTGAAAGATCCAGGCGGGGCTACCACCTCACCCAACGGTTGCAGCACGGCGGCCACCAGGTCCTTGGTGGAGGTCTTGCCCGACGAGCCGGTGATCCCGACGATGGTCAGCCCGCCCGCCACCAGGTCCGTCGCTACCGCCTTCGCCAGCTTGGCCAGCGCGGCCAGCACCGCCGCGCCCGACCCGTCGGCATCGTGCTCGAGCACCCCCGCCCGGGCCTCCGTCCCTGAAGAAGCGGACTGCGTCGCCTGAGTTACCAAGATCGCGGGGACGCCGACCGGGCGCGCCGCCAACACCACGACCGCGCCGGCCGCCACCGCCGACGGCGCGTGGTCGTGCCCGTCGGAGCGCGCGCCGGGCAATGCCAGGAACAAGCCGCCGGGCCCGATGGCCCTCGAGTCGAATTCCACGGTCCCGGTGACGCGCCGACTTGCCGCGTCCTCCGGGGAGATGTCGGCCAGGGTGCCGCCGACGATGTCGGCGATCTGGGCGATCGTCAGCTCGATCATCCGCGCGCCCCTAGTGCCTCCAGAGCCAGCGCCAGCTCGACCCGGTCGTCGAAGGGGCGGACCTCGTCGCCCGTCCGCTGGCCGGTCTCATGACCCTTGCCTGCCACCAACACCACGTCACCCGGGCCCGCCCAGTCCACCGCGTGCCGGATCGCGGCCCGCCTGTCACCGATCTCGACCACCTGCGCCACACCCCCACGTTCGGCCGCCCCGTCCAGAATCGCGCGCCGGATCGCCGACGGATCCTCGCTGCGGGGGTTGTCGTCGGTGACGACGACCAAATCGGCCAGCTCGGCGGCCACCTCGCCCATCGGGCCGCGCTTGCCGGGGTCGCGATCGCCACCGGCACCGAACACCACCGCCAGCCGGCGGCCCGGGCGCAGCAGGGTGGACAGCACCGCTCGCAACGCGCCCGGCTTGTGGGCGTAGTCGACCAGCGCAAGGAAATCCTGGCCACGATCGATCTCTTCCAGTCGGCCAGGAACCCGGGCTTCCCGCAGTCCCGGCGCAGCCTGTTCCGGCGATACCCCGACCGTATCGAGAATCGCCAGTGCAACAAGACAATTCGCAACGTTGTATCGACCCGGCAGCCGGATTCCCACCCGGTGCTGCACCTCATCGGGCCCGACGACGATCAACTCCTGTCCCCCGGCGCCCACCGGCTCAACCTGAATAGCGCGCCAATCGGCAAGTCGCCCTTCGGCGCTGACGGTGATCGCGTCACCGGCCCGGACGGCCATCGCGTGTCCGGCCTCATCGTCGACGCAGACCACGGCCCGGCGGGCGCGCAGCGGCGATTCAGGGTCGAACAACAACGCCTTGGCGTCGAAGTAGTCGGACATCGTCGGGTGGAAGTCGAGGTGGTCGCGGGACAGGTTGGTGAAACCACCCACCGCGAAGTGGGTTCCGTCTACTCGGCCCAGTGTCAGCGCGTGGCTGGAGACCTCCATGACCACGGTGTCGACTCCCCGTTCGGCCATCGCGGCGAGCATGGCCTGCAGCGCAGGCGCCTCCGGAGTGGTCAGCGCGCTGGGAATGTCGGCGCCGTCGATGCGGATGCCGATGGTGCCCACCAACCCGGCGATGCGTCCGGCGGCTCGGAGCCCGGATTCGACGAGGTAGGTGGTGGTGGTCTTGCCTGACGTCCCGGTAATGCCGACGACGCTCAGCCGCTCGGAAGGACGCCCGTAAACCGTCGATGCCAGGCCGCCGAGCACACTGCGGGGGGCCGGGTGCACCAAGATCGGCACCTGGCCGGCATTCGGGCCCATTAGCGGGCCCATCTCCAAGACCCCGGCGGCGTCGGTGAGCACCGTGACGGCGCCGCGCTGGATCGCGTCGGCGGCGAACCGTGCGCCGTGCGTCGTGGCTCCCGGCAGCGCGGCGAACAGGTCACCGGGCCGGACTTCCTGGCCGCGCAGGCTCACTCCGGTGACCGCCACATCCGGTAGACCCTCGCCGACGGCCGGGAACGCGCCGACCTGAGCCGCGAGCAGCGGCAGCTGCACGCCCGTTCCGGCACTGGGGCGCAGCGCACTGGACACCGACATCACCTCCGTCCGACGCTGCGTGGTCCCATGACCAGCGATGACACCCTACCTAGCCGGCCCGGATGTGACCTGGCCGACAGACGCAAGTCACTGAACCTGCGGGTGTTACCCAGATCGGCGCGTTAGTATGCGCTGGGGCATTCGGGCCCCGGGGCCTTCGGCTTAAGAAACAGGAACGAAGGTGCAATGTCGAGACAATTGACTGACCTGGAGATCCTCCACGAGTTGGAGCCGATGGCTGAGGCCAATCTCAATCGACATTTGTCGGTGGCGGTCGAATGGCATCCACATGACTACGTGCCGTGGGACAGTGGCCGCAATTTCGCGGCAATGGGCGGCGTCGATTGGGCGCCGGAGCAATCCCGGCTAAGCGAGGTCGCGAAGGCGGCGATGATCACCAATCTGCTCACCGAGGACAACCTGCCCTCGTATCACCGCCAAGCGGCCGAGTATCTTCTCCCTCGACGGCGCTTGGGGCACGTGGGTGGGCCGTTGGACGGCCGAGGAGAACCGGCACGGGATCGCGATCCGCGACTATCTCGTCGTCACCCGTGGCGTTGACCCGGTGGCGCTGGAGCGGGCTCGGATGGAGCACATGACCAAGGGATTCGGAGCCACCGCCGAGGAAGAAGCGCGACACAAGACCGACTTCCTGCTGTCGGTCGCTTACGTCACGTTCCAGGAACTTGCCACCCGCATCAGCCACCGCAATACCGGCAAGGTGTGCAACGACCCGGTCGCAGACCGGATGCTGCAGCGCATCGCCGCCGACGAGAACCTGCACATGATTTTCTACCGGAACATGTGCGGCGCGGCGCTTGATCTCGCACCCGATCAGGCCCTGGAGGCCATCGCCGACGTCGTCGAGAACTTCCGGATGCCCGGTCAGGGCATGCCCAATTTCCGCCGCAACGGCGTGCTGATGGCCAAGCACGGCATCTACGACCCGCGCCAGCACCTCGAAGACGTCTTGACGCCGAACCTACGCATGTGGCGCATCTTCGAACGTAACGACTTCACCGCCCGAGGCGAACAGCGCCGCGAGCAACTCGCGGCCTTCCTGGAAGACCTTCAGCGCCAGGTCGTGCAAGTTCGAGGAACAACGCGATCGCATGTTCGCCCGCCAGGCGCGGAAGATGGAAGTCCAAACCGTCTAACGGTCGGTTTGTTCAGCCCTGCAACGTCAGCATCGGCCCCGGGTCGGGCGACAGCGGCACGTTCTCCCGTTGCATCAGCCAGCCGGCGATGTTGTGGAACAGCGGGGCCGCCGAGTGCCCGGGCGTGCCGTCCGCGTTGCGCTCGGGGTTGTCCATCATCAGGCCGATCACGTAGCGCGGATTGTCGACGGTGGCCATCCCCGCGAAGGTAATCCAGTAGACGTTGTCGTAGTAGCAGCCGCATGCGGGATTAATTTGCTGGGCGGTCCCGGTCTTGCCGGCCATCTGATATCCCGGCACCGCCGCCGCGGGGCCGGTGCCCTGCTGGTAACCCATCGGGTCGCGTTGCACCACCGCCCGCAGCATCTGTCGCACGGTCTGGGCGGTCTGCGCTGAAACCACCCGAATACCCTCTGGACGCGGTTCTTCTGCCCTGCTGCCATCGGGCCCGATGGTGGCCTTGATGATCCGCGGCGGCATCCGCAGTCCGTCGTTTGCGATCGCCTGATACATGCCCGTCATCTGCAGCAGAGTCATCGAAAGACCTTGGCCGATAGGCAGGTTCGAGAAGGTGCTGCCCGACCATTGATCGACCGGCGGGACCAGCCCGGCGCTCTCACCAGGCAGCCCGACGTTGGCGCGCTGGCCCAGCCCGAACTTGCGGACCATGTCGTAGAAACGCTCCGGCCCGACGCGCTGGGCCAGCATCAGCGTGCCGACGTTGGACGACTTTCCGAACACACCGGTGGTGGTGTACGGCATCACGCCGTGGTCCCAGGCGTCGTGGATGGTGACGCCGCCCATCTGGATGGCGCCGGGTACCTGCAACACCTCGTCGGGGTTGCTGAGCCCGTATTCGATGACCGAGGACGCGGTGATCACCTTGTTCACCGAGCCCGGCTCGAAGGGCGAGGACACCACCAGGTTACCGAGCTGCTTGTCGGCCTGACGTCCGATGTCCTGGGAGGGGTCGAAGGTGTTGTCGTTGGCCATGGCCAGAACTTCGCCGGTTTTGGCGTCGAGGACGACAGCCGAGACGTCGTGGGCACCGGACAGGTTCTTTGCCTGCTGCACCTGCTGCTGCACGTAGAACTGGATGTCGTCATCGATGGTCAGCTGAACGGTCGAGCCGTTGACCGAGCGGTGCCGATTGCGGTAGCTGCCTGGGATGACCACGCCGTCGGACCCCCGGTCATAGGTGACCGCCCCGTCGGTACCGGACAACACCGAGTCCAGCGACTCCTCCAAGCCCAGCAGCCCATGTCCGTCCCAGTCGATGCCGCCGACGACGTTGGCCGCCAGCGATCCGCCCGGGTATTGCCGCAGATCCTGCCGCTCGGAGCCGACCTCGGGATACTTTTCCGAGATCGCGCCCGCAATAGCCGGGTCGACCGCGCGGGCCAGATACGCGAAATTGTCGTCGCTTTGCAGCTTCTTCAGCACCGTCTGGAAGTCCGGTTTGTTGTTGAGTTTTCCGGCAACCTCTTTGGCGATATCGCGCAGTCGTTGCTGCGGATCGGGAGCGGCCGAGTTCTTCTTTTTGGCCTCCTCCAGTTGCTGGCGGATCCGCTTCGGCTGAAACGTCAACGCGCGTGATTCGGTGGTGAATGCGAGTTGCTGATTGTTGCGGTCTACGACGCTGCCGCGAACCGCCTTCTCAACGTCGGTCACCTTGAGCTGCCCGGCGGCCTGCGCGCGCAGGGTCGCGGCATCTGATATCTGCAGAACGAACAACTGCGCCGCCGCCACCAGTAACACCATGAAAATGACGGCGTTGCCGGCCCGGTGCCGGAAGACGAATGACGCGCCGCGCGACCCCACCTCCACGATCTTGCGGGTACGCCGATCTCGTGCTGAGTGGCCGACACCGTCGGCGCGGACGGCCTTGGCCTGCTGAGGCTTTCGCGGACTGCGCGCCGGCCGGACGGAGGGCGACCGGCGAGCGCGCCCGGGTGCGGTGCCGCTCATCGGGGGGCACCCGCCGGAAGCGGGACCCCGGGTTGCGGAGCCCCGGGTTGCGGAGCGGGGGCGAGCACTGGCGCCGGCAGCACCGGAACTGGCACTTCTGCGGGTAGTGGGGCGGCTAGCGGCGCGGGTACCTGGCCCGGCGGCGGAACGGGCAAGCCGCCCATCGGAATAGGCACTTCGGCGGGTACCGGGGCGGTCACCGGAGCGGCCGGGGCGGGCAGCCCTGGCAACTGCATCGTTCCCGGGACCTGCCCGACGATCTGACCGCCGGGCAAAGGCGGCAGCTGGGGAGCGGTCTGTGGAAGGTGTTGGCCGCCCACTGTCGCCGAGCCGTCCGGAGCCCGAAGCAGCGCTTCCGGCCCAGAGTTGGCGGGCGCCGGCGGGCCACTGGGTGCCGGTTGCAGCCGAATCGGGATCTCAGGGGGCAGCGCCGCCGCTTTCGGGGGCTGTGGCGGCCCTTCTTCGGGCAGCTTGGCGTTCAGCGGCGGCGGCGGGACGCCGTCGGCCGGCTTGGGCGTCCCGACCACCACCCAACTGCCGGCCGGGTCCTGGACCAGGTGGGCGGTGTCCCTGGTGGGGATCATCCCCTGCTTGCGGGCGGATTCCGCCAGGGCGGGGGCGGCCTCCGCCTCGCGCACATCGCGTTCCAGCGCCTCCTTCTGCTGCTGCAGCATCCGGTTCTTGTGGCGGGCGTGGCTGAGCTGGTACGAGCGTTCGGCGGAGGCAGTGGATAACCAGAGTGTCAGACCGAGACCGAGAGCGAGCGCACCGATGATCAGAACGACAAACGGGACCTTTCTCGCCAGAGTCCGGGGGCGCAGATCGATCAACGCCAGCCGAGCGGCCATGCGCTCGGTCAGACGAGGCCGGATCGCCTTGGGTGCCTTTGCTTTCCGCGCCTTAGCCCGGGCCTTTGCCTGGCTCCGAGCTGGTCGGCCGGACCGACCGTTCGACTGGCCGGGCGATCGGGCTGGTCTGCGGGCCGGACTTGGGTGCGCGGGACTCTCGGGCCGGCGCCGAGGCGTTTCCCGGCCGGGTGCGGCGGGACGCAGCCGACTCGGCGGTAGTGCGCCGGCTCTTGACCGATCCGTCGCGCCCGCCCCGACGGGCGCTGCCTGCCCCGCGTTTCGGCGTCTCGCGTTTCGCCTTCATCAGTTGCCTTTCTGCACTCGTTGCAGGGCTCGCAATCGCACCGCGGCGCTGCGCGGATTACGTTCGATCTCGGCTTCGTCCGCGCGCTCAGCGCCACGCGTCAACGACCGGAATCGCGGCTCGTGGCCGGGCAGTTCCATCGGGAGACCTTCGGGCGTGCGGGAGGCGACCGCCTCGGCGAACGCGCGTTTGACGATCCGGTCCTCCAGCGACTGGTAGGCCAGCACGACGATGCTCCCGCCGACGGCGAGCGCGCCCAGCGCCGCGGGGACGGCACCGCGCAGCGAAGTCAGTTCGTCGTTGACCGCGATCCGCAGCGCCTGGAACGTGCGCTTCGCCGGGTGGCCGCCGGTGCGCCGGGCCGGAGCCGGAATCGCCTGGTACAGCAGCGCGACGAGCTCGGCGGTCGAGGTGAACGGGGTGCGGGCCCGCTGGCGGACGATCTGGGCGGCAATCCGGCGCGCGAACCGCTCCTCGCCGTACCGGTGCAGAATGTCGGCCAATGCGGCCGCGTCGTACGTGTTGATGATCTCGGCCGCGGTCAGCGCTGACGTCGGGTCCATTCGCATGTCCAGCGGGGCGTCCTGGGCGTAGGCGAAGCCCCGCTCGGCGCGGTCGAGTTGCATGGACGACACGCCGAGATCGAACAGCACGCCGTCCACCGATTCCTCTGCGGCGTAACCGGACTCGGCCAGTGCTTCGGCGAGACCGTCATACCGGCTGTGCACCAGCGTGATTCGGTCGGCGAACGGTGCGAGCCGAGTCCGGGCGATGTCCAGTGCGCTGGGGTCGCGGTCGAGTCCGATCAGCCGCAGTCCCGGAAACTCGGTCAGGAACCGCTCGGCGTGCCCGCCCGCGCCGGTCGTGGCGTCGACGAGGACCGCGTTGGATCCGTCTGAGTGGTAGCGGGTCAGCGCGGGGGTGAGCAGCTCCACGCAACGTTGTAGAAGTACGGGCACATGGCCGAAAGAGGCTGGACCGTCAGCCATCGCGACACCTCCCGGGGTCCGGCCGTACCTTGTTCGTGCAAAGAGGTCCCTGTCCGAAGGTACGAACCTGGCGTCGGGGAAGTACGCCAGGGTCGGTTCGGGCAGAGGCCACGATGCACGGGCACGCGCCTCAGATAATGTCGCCGAGGGCTTCATCGCTGGCCGCGGAGAAGTTCTCTTCGTGGGTCTGCTGGTAGTCCTCCCATGCCTGCGCATCCCAGATTTCGAGATTGCGGATCGCTCCGATCACCACGCAGTCCTTGGAGAGGTTGGCGTAGCGGCGGTGATCGGCCGACAACGTGATGCGGCCCTGGGCGTCGGCATGCTGCTCGTCTGTTCCGGCGGCGAGGTTGCGAAGGAAGGCTCTGGCTTCCGGGTTGCTTCGCGAGGTTTGACTTGCCTTGAGCGCCAGCTCCTCGAATTCCGCGCGCGGGAAGACAGCCAGGCTGTGATCTTGGCTCTTGGTGACCATCAACCCCCCTGCCAGTGCGTCGCGAAACTTGGCGGGCAATGTGAGTCGCCCCTTGTCGTCGAGTTTGGGTGTGTAGGTGCCGAGAAACACCAGCTCACCTCCCGCTCAACCTCACCCAGAACACTTCGGCCACCATACCCCACAACCCCCCACTTTTCCCCATCATTCGGGTGTCGTGGCGTGGTTTTGAGCCGTATCTGCCACTCCACGTCGCACGAGGGTCGTCAGCGGTGACGCTGCGGCGCGGTGGCGGCGCGGGGAAACCGCATTTCAGGAGGCAAAAGTCGACGAGTGGGGCTGAGTGGGGCAACGGGGTGGGGCCGAGTGGGGCTCAGCTTGGGCACTGTTTGGCCTCGAATTGGGCTCGAGGCATGCGATGAGACAAAAAAGCGGGGCAGCCAGTGGCTGCCCCGCTTTACGTCTGGGTCGTGGGCTACTCGTCGAAGCGGCGACGGAATCGATCTTCCATGCGGCTGGTGAACGAGCCGCCACCGCCCTTGGTGTGCCGCTGACGCGCGGGCCCGGGCGCGGATCCCGGCTGGTCCGTTCGATTGGATAGCCGGGGGCCGGTTATGGCGAACACCACACCCCCGAACATCACGATGAAGCCGAAAACACTGAGAATCGGGAAACTGCCGATCATCGTGGCCCGGAATGCCACACCCGAGACCAGCATTCCCAGGCCGATGACGAACAGCGCCGCGCCCTGCAGACGCCGCCGCGCCGTCGGAGCGCGCAACCCCCCGCCGCGGACACTCGACGCGAATTTCGGGTCTTCGGCGTAGAGAGCGCTCTCGATCTGATCGAGCATCCGCTGCTCATGATCGGAGAGTGGCATTCGTCCCTCCTTGCCGACAGTTTGACACGTAACTATCGATAGCACGCGGATGCCCTTCGTGGGGGCAACTAACTCAAATGATACGAGGTCATTCGGCGTGGTACCACTGGTTCGTCGGCGATTCTATCGTTGTTGCGCTCCGGCGACGAGGCGGATCGCAACGGCGCTGCGCGGCAATCGCCTTGCGGATCGTCGGCTCGTAGCCGCGGCCGCTCGTCGATCGGGATGGTCGAGTCCGATAATGGCGGTGAGCGCAGGGGGCTTTGGTAACCGGATGGGCCAATGATCCCGATGATCCGATCGATCCGATCGACCCGAAATGAGGAGGTACCGCGAGTTGGCGATATTCCTCATCGATCTGCCGCCGGACGATATGGAGCGCCGCCTCGGGGACGCCCTGGGGGTGTATGTCGACGCGATGCGGTACCCCCGCGGCACCGAGAATCAGCGCGCGGCGATGTGGCTGGAGCACATCCGCCGACGCGGCTGGCAGGCGGTGGCCGCCGTCGAAGTGGCTGCCGCCCAGCCGGCCCAGGACGCTGACACCGCGGAGCCGGGCCCGGAACTGGGCCCGGAACCAGGCTTGGAACTAGGCTTGGAACTAGGAGATGCACCGCTGCTGGGCGTGGCCTACGGCTACCCGGGAGCACCCGGCCAGTGGTGGCAGCAGCAGGTTGTGCTGGGCCTGCAACGCGGCGGCTCACCACCTCAGGCGATCGCGCAGCTGATGAACAGCTATTTCGAGTTGACCGAGCTGCACATTCATCCCCGAGCGCAGGGCCGCGGTCTCGGCGAAGCACTGGCCCGCCGACTGCTGGCCGGTCGCAGGGAAGAGAACGTCCTCCTCTCCACCCCGGAAACAACTGGCGAACCCAACCGCGCCTGGCGGCTGTACCGGCGGCTGGGCTTCACCGACGTGATCCGCCGGTACCACTTCGCCGGCGACCCACGAGAGTTCGCCATCCTGGGCCGTGCGCTGCCTTTATGATCCGAACGGTGATCTGGCACGATGACCAGGTGCGCGTCAGCTCCCCCCCGCTTCCGGCCCGAGGATTCATTACTCGACGGCGCCGCCTGCTGGCCATCGCGATGCTGCTGCTGATCGTGCCCACTGGCTACCGGGTGCCTGCGGGTCAGGGCATCGCTCACCATTTCGCCCGATGACCTGGTGTCCGGGGAGATCATCGCTGCAGCAAAGCCCAAAAACCCCAAAGACACTGGACCCCAGCTCGACAGCAACTTGCCTTTCAGCCAGAAAGTGGCGGTCTCGAACTACGACAGCGACGGCTATGTGGGGTCGCAAGCGGTCTTCTCCGATCTGACCTTCGCCGAGCTGCCGCAGCTGGCCAACATGAACTCCAACGCCGTCGGCGTGAATCTGTCGCTGCGCCGCAGCGGCAACGTGGTAGTTCTGGAAGGCCGAGCCGACCTGACCTCCGTGACCGACCCCGACGCGGACGTGCAGTTGACCATCGCCTTCCCCGGGGTGGTGACGTCCACCAACGGGGAACGAGCCGATTCCGATTCGGTGTCGTGGAAGCTCAAGCCCGGCGTGGTGAGCACAATGACCGCGCAAGCCCGCTACACCGACCCCAATACCCGTTCCTTCACCGGGGCGGGCATCTGGCTGTGCATCGCGGCGTTAGCGGCCGCGGGCGTGGTGGGCGTGCTGGCCTGGCTCAGCCGTGACCGCTCCGAGCCGCTCGCCGCGGAGCGGGACCACACGCCGGGCTAATTCGGCTGGCTAGACGTGCGCCGGTGACCAATAGGCGAGCATCTCCGCGAAGGTCGCAAAAGCCGGCCCGGAGACGCCATACGTCGCCTCGAGATGGATGCTGACCGGAAACCCGAGGTCGGCGACCCCGTCCAGCACCCGCTTGTACAGGTCGACAAGGAGCCGGCGCTTCTGATCGGGTTCGCTGGCCGCCAACCTCTTGACGAATGCCTGCTCATCGGCCACCGCGGCGTTTCCCGGGTCCTGAATTAGCCAATTGATCAGTCCGACACGGGTCTCGATGGCAGGCACGAATCCGAACGACAGCAGGATTTCCGGCCGGTGATCGGTGTTCTTGGCGAAGTCTGCGAGGAAACCCACGATTGCGTCGGAGTACAACAGCTGCGTCATGCCGTAGGTCGCGCCCTGATTGCACTTGAAATTGAGCCGGCCCTGCTCGCCCTCGCGTGTCGGGATCAGGATCGCGCCCCTATTGGGCAGCAGCTGGCGATAAATCGACAGAGCGTCGGTCGGCGCGACCCCAGAACCCTCGCCGTCATTCATGGTGCGCGGCACACCGACGAACACGACGCCCTCCATGCCGGCAGCCGACAACTCCGTGAGCCGCTGACGCAGAGCCGGCTCGTCCATGAACGCGGTGACCTGCGTGCACAAGCCTTTAATGTCCGGCAACTCGGCTCTGATCGTCGACCAGAAATCCAGCACGTCGAGCTTCGGCTCCATGGGGACGGGACGGTCGTCGTCCTCCGCAATCATTCCTGGGATCATCACGTGCCGAATCTGGCCGTCCAGCCCAGATTGCGCCGAATACTGGACCACCTTGCGCGCATCTTGCAGCGCCCGCTCCCTGCCCCCGTCCACATTCGGTGGCACGAGTTCGAGCGCGATGGTGTTTAGGGTCACGCGAGTCCTCTTCGTTGATGGCAGGCTTAACCGGCCCAGTTCATACTCTCTGGTCTCGAAGCAAGCATAGGAGTGAGGGCGAATACACTTGTCGGGCCAGGGACAGGCCGAGCAGAAAGGGGCGCCGCGCTGAGCGTCGAAGCAGCGGCAACCATCGAGTTGACCGGCGCCATCACCGACCAACTTCGGCGGTATCTGCACGACCGCCGCGAGCGGGCGTCCTACATCGGTAGCGACTTCGACGTGCTGATCGCCGCACTACAGGATTTTGTGCTCAGCGGCGGCAAGCGGTTGCGACCCGCCTTCGCGTATTGGGGCTGGCGCGCGGTGGCGGCAGCGGAGCCCGATCCCGATGTGCTGCTTTTGTTTTCCGCACTGGAACTGCTGCATGCCTGCGCGCTGGTGCATGACGACGTGATCGATCGCTCCGCCACCCGCCGCGGCAGGCCGACGGCTCACGTCCAATTCGCGGCGCTGCACCGCGATCGGAGCTGGAGCGGCTCGCCCGACGATTTCGGCACATCGGCGGCCATCCTGCTGGGTGACCTGGCGCTGTCCTGGGCCGACGACATCGTTCTCGCGGCCGACCTGTCCCGCGACGCCCGGCTACGGGTCCAGCCGGTGTGGGCCGATATCCGCACCGAGGTGATGGCCGGGCAGTACCTCGACATCGTCGCCGAGGCCAGCGCGGCGGAGTCGATTGCGTCGGCGATGAACGTCGATATGTTCAAGACCGCCTGCTACACCGTGACACGACCGCTTCAGCTGGGGGCGGCCGCCGCCGCTGACCGGCCCGACGTCCAAGCCGCATTCGGTCAGTTCGGCACCGACCTCGGCGTGGCCTTCCAGCTGCGTGACGACGTTCTGGGCGTGTTCGGCGACCCGGAGGTGACGGGCAAGCCGTCCGGCGACGACCTGAGATCCGGCAAACGCACCGTGCTGCTGGCCGAGGCGGTGGAGCTGGCGGACAAGTCCGATCCCTTGGCGGCCAACCTGCTGCGGACCTCGACCGGCACCGCGCTGACCGACGCGCAGGTGGCGGAGCTGCGCGACGCAATCGAGGCGGTAGGCGCGCTGGCCGCGGCCGAGGATCGCATCGACATGCTGAGCCGGCGGGCGCTGAGCACGCTGGCGGCCGCGCCCATCGACGCGGCAGCCAAAGCCGGGCTGTCTGAGCTGGCCAATCTCGCCACGAACCGGTCGGCCTGAGCTCATGACAAACCCTGTTATCTCCCAATACTTTTCGCGCATATTCGCATTCGTTGCCGCGCCGCAGTCCGGCCCGGCCAAGCTGGGTTTCTTGGGTTCGGTGCTGATCACCGCGGGCGGCCTGGGAGCGGGCAGCACCCGCGTGCATGATCCGCTGCTGGAGGCGATCCACATGTCCTGGCTGCGGTACGGCCACGGGCTGGTGCTGGCGTCGATCCTCCTGTGGATCGGCGTCGGTCTGATGGTGATCGCGTGGTTGGGCCTCGGCAAACGTCTGCTGACCGGTGAGGTCAGCGGGTTCGTGATGAGGGCCACCACCGCGTTCTGGTTGGCCCCGTTGCTGCTGTCGGTACCCATCTTCAGCCGGGACACCTATTCGTACCTGGCCCAGGGCGCGCTTCTGCGAGACGGCCTGGATCCCTATGCGGTTGGTCCGGTCGGCAATCCAAATTCCTTGTTGGACGACGTGAGTCCCATCTGGACGATCACCACGGCGCCGTACGGTCCGGCGTTCATCCTGGTTGCGAAGTTCGTCACGATGATCGCCGGCAACAACGTGGTGGCCGGGACCATGCTGCTGCGGTTGTGCATGCTGCCCGGACTCGCGCTATTGATCTGGGCCGCTCCCCGACTGGCCCAACACTTCGGCACGAACGGCTCGATTGCGTTGTGGATCTGCGTTCTCAACCCATTGGTGCTGATCCACCTGATGGGTGGGGTGCACAACGAGATGCTGATGGTGGGGCTGATGGCCGCCGGAATTGCGCTGACTTTCCAGGGCCGTCATGTCCTGGGCGTCGCGCTGATCGCGGTCGCGGTCGCGGTCAAAGCCACCGCCGGAATCGCGCTGCCCTTCATGGTGTGGGTATGGATGCGTCATCTGCGCGACAAACGGGGCTACCGGACCCCCCAAGCGTTTCTGCTCGCGACCGCGATATCGCTGCTGATTTTTGGTGCGGTGTTCGGGATATTGACCGTGGTCGCCGGTGTCGGCCTGGGTTGGCTGGCCGCGCTGGCGGGCTCGGTCAAGATTATCAACGCGTTGAGCCTGCCGACACTGGCGGCGAACCTGATTCACGCCCTCGGCAGCGGATTCTTCCCGGTCGACTTCTACCCGGTGATCCGAGTCACCCGCGCCATCGGAATCGCGATCATTGCGGTGTCGCTGCCCGTGTTGTGGTGGCGATTCCGGCGCGACGACCGGACCGGATTGACCGGTATCGCCTGGGCGATGTTGATCGTGGTGCTGTTCGCCCCCGCCGCGCTGCCGTGGTACTACACCTGGCTGCTGGTGGTGGTGGCCCCGCTGACGCAGTCGCGGCGGGCGATGGCGGTCATCGCCGGCTTCTCGACGTGGGTGATGGTGGTTTTCAGTCCCGATGGATCGCAGGGCACGTATTCGTGGCTACATGTATCGTTGGCCACCGCGTGCGGACTGGCGGCCTGGTACGTCCTGCACCGCGTCCCTGACGCCCCCACCGAAGAGCCTTCTGCGGAAACGGAAGAGCAAGCCGCCGTTTAGTACGCCATGGCTTGTGCTCGGCGTACGACTTCCCGGGCCTGGTGCGCGTGCAGCGCGTCGACGGGACGCGCGTTGCTGATGGCGTCGCGTTCGCCGTCGCGGGTGATCGTCAGTGACGGGTCGGGGGTGAACAGCCAGCGGACGATCTCGGTCTCGTGATAACCACCGTCGTGCAGGATCGTCAACAATCCCGGCAGGCTTTTGACTACCTCGCCGGAATTGCTGAAGAAGGCTTGTGGCACCACCACATCGCCGGCGCGCCGTACCGCGAGTAGGTGACCCTCCCGCAGCTGCTGCGCAACCTTGCTGACCGGAACACCGAGTAGCTCAGCGACCCGGGACAACGCATAGATTGGCTCGTCGGGATCCAAGACGTCTTCGCCGGCCGGAATACTGCCCACCGCGCAAGTCTAGGCCCTACTGCGCGGCGGAGTCCGCGAATTCGCGGCTATCGCACCTACGATGGCCCGGTGACCAGAGCTGGGACGGGGGATTCGTCGGATAGCCCGATGGACGGCACCCTTCTTGATGGCCGCTACCTCGTACAGGCCAAGATCGCAAGCGGCGGTACGTCGACGGTCTACCGTGGCCTCGATGTCCGGCTGGATCGGCCTGTCGCACTGAAAGTGATGGATTCGCGCTACGCCGGCGACGCCCAATTTCTGACCCGCTTCCAGCTGGAAGCCCGCACGGTCGCCCGGCTTAAGCACCCCGGGCTGGTCGCGGTCTATGACCAGGGTCTGGACGCCCGGCACCCGTTTTTGGTGATGGAGCTCATCGAGGGTGGCACCCTGCGCGAACTGCTCGCCGAACGCGGCCCGATGCCGCCGTATGCCGTGGTGGCGGCGCTTCGGCCGGTGCTGGGCGGCCTGGCCGCGGCCCACCGGGCCGGGCTGGTGCATCGCGACGTCAAGCCGGAAAACGTACTGATCTCGGACGACGGCGAGGTGAAAATTGCCGATTTTGGGCTGGTGCGCGCGGTCGCCGCGGCTGGAATCACTTCGGCCAGTGTCATTCTGGGCACCGCCGCGTACCTGTCCCCCGAGCAGGTTCGCGACGGCCACGCCAGTCCGCGCAGCGATGTCTACTCAACCGGCATCCTCACCTATGAGCTGCTGACCGGGTACGCACCGTTCACCGGCGATTCGGCGTTGTCGATCGCCTACCAACGGCTGGATAACGACGTCCCGCCGGCCGGCGCGGTGATCAAGGGCGTGCCGTCGCAGCTCGACGAATTCGTGGCACGCGCGACCGCCCGCGACCCCGCCGCTCGATACGCCGACGCGACCGAGATGGCCGCCGAGCTGGACGCGATCGCGACGGAGTTGGCGTTGCCGGACTTCCGGGTACCGGCGCCGAGTAACTCCGCGCAACATCGATCGGCGACAACACATGGTCCACGTCGTGGCCATCCGAGTGAGCGCCCGGCGCCGGTACATCACCCGACCCGACAGTTGACCCGCGGACCCGGCGAGTGGTCCGATCCGGGCCGCCCCGCTCACTCGGACACTGAGCCCGACGACCCCAACGACCCCTACAACTACGAATACGACTCAATCTCAGGCGAATTCGCGGGCATCGCGATCAGTGAATTCATCTGGGAGCGACAGCACGCGCGGCGCATGGTGCTGGTCTGGGTGGCGCTCGTGCTGTCGGTCACCGGGCTGGTCGCGACCGCGGCGATGGACGATCGGAAGCAACCTGAGCGGCCTGCTGTAAGCACACCTCCCCCGCGAGCAGACGCAAAGGCCCCCGACACGCCGGGCGTGAGGGGGCTTTTGCGTCTGCTCGCAGTAATAGGGGAGCTAGTCGCGCAGCATCTCCGCTACCAGGAACGCCAATTCCAGCGACTGCTGTGTGTTCAGCCGCGGATCGCACGCGGTCTCGTAGCGGCCGGCCAGGTCGTTGTCGGAAATGTCTTGTGCGCCACCGAGACACTCGGTGACGTTCTCGCCGGTGATCTCGACGTGGATACCACCTGGGTGAGTGCCCAACGCGCGGTGCACCTCGAAGAAGCCCTGTACCTCGTCGACGATACGGTCGAAGTGCCGGGTCTTGTAGCCGGTGGACGACTCGTGGGTGTTGCCGTGCATGGGGTCGCACTGCCAAATCACCTGATGCCCGGTGGCCTGCACCTTCTCGATGATCGGCGGCAACACGTCGCGCACCTTGTTGTTGCCCAGCCTGCTCACCAGTGTCAGCCGGCCCGCCTTGTTGTGCGGGTCGAGCCGCTCGACGTATTCGACGGCCAGCTCCGGTGTCATCGTCGGGCCGATTTTCACGCCGATCGGGTTGGCGATCACCTCGGCGAACGCGATGTGTGCGCCGTCGAGCTGCCGGGTCCGCTCGCCGATCCACACGGTGTGCGCCGACAGGTCATACAGCTGCGGATCGCCCTCTTGTTCAGTGGACAACCGCAGCATGGACCGCTCGTAGTCGAGCACCAAAGCCTCATGGCTAGCGTAGATTTCGGCGGTTTGCAGATTGCGGTCCGCCACGCCGCAGGCGCTCATGAAACGCAGCGCGCGGTCGATCTCGGCGGCTAGCGCCTCATAGCGTGCGCCCGCCGGTGAGGTCCGGACGAATTCCCGGTTCCAGTCGTGCACCCCGTGCAGCGAGGCCAGCCCCGACGACGTCAGCGCGCGCATCAGGTTCATCGCCGCACTCGCGTTGGCGTACGCGCGAACCAGCCGCGACGGGTCATGTTCGCGCACCGCGGCGTCCGGGGCGAAGCCGTTGATCATGTCGCCGCGGTAGGACCTCAGGCCCAGCGCGTCGATGTCCGCCGACCGCGGCTTGGCGTACTGGCCGGCGATCCGGGCCACTTTGACCACCGGCAGGCTCGCGCCGTAGGTCAACACCACCGCCATCTGCAACAAGGTGCGGACATTGCCCCGGATGTGCGGTTCGGTGTTGTCGGTGAAGGTCTCCGCGCAGTCACCGCCCTGCAGCAGGAACGCTTCGCCTCTGGCGACCTGGGCCAGCTGCTCCTGCAGGCGGACGATCTCGGACGGCACCGTCACCGGCGGCACGCTTTCCAGGACCTTGCGCATTTCCGCGGCCTGGTCGGCGGGCCAGCTGGGTTGCTGAGCGGCCGGCTTGGCCAGCGCCGCGTCCAGCCGGGCCCGCAACTCGGGGGGCAGCGGCGGCAGCGATGGCAGCTGGTCGATCGGGATGTCGACAGTCCAGTTCATCGGTCTATCGTAACCGGGCCCGGTCAGGTGCTGATCAGGGCGAACGCCGCCGCGAGCTCAACCGGGCTCGCCTTCGGCGACGATTATCCGGAACCGGCGCAGCTGATCGCGGGCATCCACCAGCGCATCGTGGACGTCACGCGGCCGCGGCGGCATCCGGGGCGATCCGCGGTCTTCCCACAGCTGCCGCAGTTCCCGGGTGAAACGGGGTATCGCTTGTGGCAGAGCCGGCATCGATCCCCACAACTGGCATAAGGCGACATGGTCGTAGGCGCCCACCCACGCCCACAGCTCAATGGGATCAGTGCGATCGGCATTGGAGACCCCGAAGAACTCCTCAAGATCCGCGCGGATCTGGCGACGCGAGCGCCACAGCTGCGAGGCCGGCGGCGGCAGCTTGGGCAGCACGTTGGCGCGCACCCAGCTGCCGGCACGCTCGGGATCGAATTCCGTGGACACGGCGTAGTACTCGCGGCCGTCCTCGGCCGCCACCCCGATCGAGATCAGCTCGATGGTGCGGCCATCCTCGATGAACTCGGTGTCGTAGAAGTACCGCACTGGGGCAGCCTAACCGCCGATCGGGACGCTCTCCGTTCCCTCCGGTGGTGGCGCTGGGTGGACGTCAAGGTCCCAGTGGAGCACGCTTGCAACCTACGCCTGCGGTGCCGGAGAGCGGCGGAGCCGCGCTGTTTCCCGCGGGCGCATACGGGGAACCGATTAGGCTTGTGGGCGACATGAGTAGATGGCGGGCGCCCAGCGTGGGCAGTCGACCCGGTCGAGTGTCGTTGTGGAGCTTGCTTTGGCTGGTCGCCGCCGCGGCGCTGGCCTGGGCGGCCTGGCACTTGTTCGGCCATACGCCGTACCGCATCGATATCGACGTGTACCAGATGGGCGGTCAGGCCTGGCTGGACGGACGCCCGTTGTATCGCGGCGACGTGTCGTTCCACACACCTCTCGGGCTGGATCTGCCGTTTACTTATCCCCCGCTCGCGGCCATCGTTTTCAGCCCGTTCGCGTGGTTGCACATGCCGGCCGCCAGCATCGCGATCACGGTGATCACTCTGGTGCTGCTGATTGTGTCGATGACGATCCTGCTGACCCGCCTCGACGTGTGGAATACCTCGCGCTTGGTGCCGGGACCGGCCTGGTTGCGCCGGTTGTGGCTGTCGGTGCTCATCGTGGCGCCGGCGGCGGTCTGGTTGGAACCCATCAAAGCGAACTTCGCCTTCGGCCAGATCAACGCCGTGCTGATGACCCTGGTGATCGCCGACTGCGTGCCGCGCCGCACGCCATGGCCACGCGGGTTACTGCTGGGCCTGGGGATCGCGCTGAAACTGACCCCGGCGGTGTTTCTGCTCTATTTCCTGTTGCGTCGCGACAATCGCGCGGCGCTGACCGCGCTGGCGTCTTTCGCGGGCGCGACGCTGGTCGGTTTCGTGTTGGCCTGGAGCGACTCCTGGGAGTACTGGACTCACACTTTGCTGCACACCGACCGGATCGGAACCGTGTCGTTGAACACCGACCAGAACATCGCCGGTGCGCTGGCCCGGATCGCGCTCAGCGAGCACGAACGCCACTTGCTCTGGTTGGCGGGCTGCCTTCTGGTGCTTGCGGTGACCGTCTGGGCAATGCGGCGGGTGCTGCGGGCCGGCGAATCGACGCTCGCGGTCATCTGTGTCGCCCTGTTCGGACTGACGGTGTCGCCGGTGTCGTGGTCGCACCATTGGGTTTGGATGCTGCCCGCGGTTGTGGTGACGGGGATACTGGGCTGGCAACGTCGCAACCCCGCACTGGCCGTGATGAGCGCCGCCGGGATAGCGCTGATGAGGTGGACACCCATCGAACTGCTTCCCGAGCATCACGAGGCAGCGGCGGTCTGGTGGCGCCAACTCGCCGGGATGTCCTACGTCTGGTGGGCGCTGGCGGTGATCATCACGGCCGGACTCACCGTCAGATCGAGCGCGACGTCGCACGATTCGGCGACAGCCCGAGCGCGCTCCGGTGCCAGTGGTCTAACTGATCTTTAACTGACGGCCGTCTCGGGGATCCGCGCGGCCGTACCGCTCGACTCGCCGTTACCGCTTTCTTTTACGGTGGCCGCGTAGATGTCCACGTACTCCTGGCCGGAGAGTTCCATCAGCTCGTAGATCACCTCGTCGGTGACGGCCCGTTCGATGAAGCGATTACCGGCCATGCCCTCGAAGCGGGAGAAATCCATTGGCTTGCCGAAGCGGACGGTGACCCGCCCGAAGCGCAACATTGAGGTACCCGGCGGATTCACGACATTGGTACCGATCATCGCCACCGGGATCACCGGAACACCGGCTTCGAGGGCCAGCCGGCCCAGGCCGGTCTTGCCCTTGTACAGCCTGCCGTCGGGCGAACGGGTGCCCTCCGGATACATGCCCAGCAATTTGCCGGCGCCCAGCACCCGCCCTGCGGTGTCCAGCGCGGCCTGGGCGGCGTCGGAGTCGTTGCGGTCGATCGGCACCTGGCCGACGGCGGTGAAGAACCAGCGACTCCACCAGCCCTTGAACCCGGTGCCGGTGAAATATTCGGACTTCGCCAGGAAAGTGATACGGCGCCGCACCACCAACGGCAGGAAGAAACTGTCCATCACGGCCAGGTGGTTACTGGCCAGAATCACCGGCCCGGAGCTCGGAACATGTTCCAGGCCTTCGACTTTCGGCCGACCGAGCACAGACAACAGGGGCCCCAGCAAGATGTACTTCAACAGCCAGTACCACATGGCCCTTCCTTTCGTCCGCGCCGATGACCTTCTGCGCCAACTGTACCCATCTGGGACTGATGGGACCACCTTCGGCGTCGGCGGGTCACTCGTCGACAGTGACGGGGATGGGCTGATACCGAGTCCTGGCCGGGCCTGCCGGGCCTGGCGGCTCTGGCGGCTCGGGTGGCTCGGGTGGCTCGGGTGGTTTCGGTGCCGGTTTGCCAGACCGGCCAACGTCGTTGACATCGCTGATGATGGCGCGGACGACCTCCAGCAGACCGATGCTGTGATCAGCGATGATCGTGAGCAGCGGGTGCTGATCGCCAGTTGCCAGCGCTGCCAATGCGCACACGGGACACCACACCTGCTGGCATTTACCGGTTCCGACACCACCGCCCCCGGTCATCGCGGCCGCCGCGCGCACCGCCGGGTCGATACCGTCCAGAATGGCCTCGGCCAGCCTCCGCAGCTCGGGACCAATGTCGGGGTGAACCCCACTCACGTCGGCCACACCTCCGGATCTGGTCGAAAACGAATTGTCAGCTCACCGCCCCGCAGATGTGCGTCCAAGACGATGCACCGCCGCAGTACCGACGCCAGCCGAACCCTGCGCCGCAAGCCTCCCGCGCTGACGATCAGGTCGTCGCCGACCCGGCCCAGTGTCAACGTCGCGGGATCGAGCTGGGGCAACGGTAGCCGTAGTCGGTACACCGACTCCAGCCCCGACCCCGATTCAAGATCCACAATAGGGCGCAGCGGCCCGGGTGGCACTGTTCCGAGCCGAAGACGAGCACTTTCCAGCAGACCTGCAAGCGCCTTCGGACCGATCGGCTCGCCCGGTAGGTGCGGAGTCAGCACCAGCGCCACGTCTCCGATCGCGCCGTCAAGTTCGTTGAGCACCGCACGCTGCCCGGAAATCCGCTCGGAATACCAGAAGAATGCCGGGTGCTCAGGCAGGTTCCGGTACTCGTAGGATTCGTCTTCGGTCAGAACCTGGTTGACGATCAGCTCCGCGACCGTTACCCCCATCAGCACCAGCGAACCCAGGGTCCGTACCGCCTCGGCCGCGACCACGCGCTCGGGAGTCAGCACCAGGTGGGCACTGACCAGCTCACCATCGGTCAGCAACGCGCTGAGCTTGTCGACGCTGGCACTGATGCGCTCCAACAGTTCCACCACCGCGGCCGACCTGGCGTCATCGCCGCCAACATTGAGCCTGCGATGACGCGGCCAGGCGCGCTCCACGTACAGCGCAAAGGTGGCGGGCAGTGTCAACATTCGCAGCGCATCCGCCGTCGAGGCGCAGTCGACGACGATGCGATCCCAGCGTCCACTCGCGGCGAGCTCGCCGACCTTGTACAGCCCGAGCACTTCCTGGATCCCGGGTAATGCCGAGAGTTCCTCGGGCGCAATGCTGCTCAACTCGGATTCGGGAAAACGCCGGTCCAAGGTGTCGACCACCTCATTCCAGCGGGCCTCCAGCAGCGCCAAGGTGTCTAACGCCAGCGCGTCGAGAAAGCCGCCGCTTGGCTCGGCCGGCCCGGTATCGAGGTCGGTGAAGACCCGGACCGGTTCACCCGCACCGCTCGGCGGGACCGGAACCCCCAGGACGTCGCCCAGCGAGTGCGCCTGGTCGGTAGACACCACCAGCACCCGACGTCCCTCGCTGGCGTCACAGACTGCGGTGGCGGACGCCAGGGTGGATTTTCCTACCCCGCCTTTACCGACGAAAAGACTAATCCGGGCCGGGATGGACGGGGTCGACTCCAGAAATTCAGGGGACTCACTCAGCCTCGACTCGTTTCTTGAGATCCTTCAATGCGGTATCGGTCAATCTGCGCTCGGCTTTGCGTTTGAGCAACCCAATCATCGGGACGGCGAGGTCGACCGAGAGCTCGTAGGTGACCTCTGTGCCAGACCCCTTGGCCGCCAAGCGATATGTGCCGTCGAGGGATCGAAGTAGCGAACTTGATACCAGAGTCCAGCTGAGTGAGCGGCCGCTTTTCGGCCACTCGTAGGTCATCACCAGGGTGTCTTTGATGACGCCCGCGTCCATTACGAACCGTACGGTTTTGGGGTAGCCGTCAGCGCCTCGCTCTTGCACTTCGGCTTCCTTGTACTCCGATATCCACTCCGGGTAGGAATCGATATCGGCGATCACTTGCAACACCGTGCCCGGATCCGCTTCGATGTAGATCGTCTGGGACGTCTTCTCCGCCACCTGGCTGCTTCCCTCTCTCCCGCACGCGGGTCTACCCCAGGCTAGCGAAACCTTGACTTGGCTAAACTACCGGAGCGACCCCGACCGGGCGCGACCGTTCCAGCGTCCTCTTGAGCTCAAAGGCCATATTTTTGCCCGCCACCCGGCGGCGGTGCGTGATTTTCGCCAAGTTCAGCTTGGCCAGTCGCCAGGCCGGGATTCCCGTCGGTTCGGCGTGCAGGAAATAATGCAGCACAACCCCGTCCAGCCCCTCCATCATCGGTTCCAGCCAGACCTCCATGGTGCCAGTCAGGGCGCCGTTCACCGTCCACCTGATCCCTTTTTCGGCGCGATCCTCGACGACGTCGAGCCGCAGATCCGGCCACCACCGGCGCCAACTGGACCGATCGCCGACCGCTGCACCGACCTGTGCGCCATCGGCCGCGACAAATGTCTCGTCGGCGATCTGGATGCTGTTCATCGACTCAGCTTCACATACCAAACCGCCGCAACCGCGACCCGCCCCTGCCGAGCCCAACCGACCGCCTCCGTTCTGCAGAATATTCGGATTAGGCTGGGTGACAGCAAGCCAGCGCATCAGTAGAACAACGAGGTCAAAGAGTGCGTGAGTACAGTGTCCCGGCCCGCTTTTCCGTCGGCGAGCACGACAACATCGCGGCCGCGGTCTTCGAGCATGAGCGCGACGATCCCAGCCATGTGATCTTCCAGCGCCAGATCGACGGCGTCTGGACCGACGTCACCTGTGCCGAGGCGGCAGATCAGATTCGCTCTGCGGCATTGGGTTTGATCGCGCTGGGTGTGCAGGCCGGTGACCGGGTGTCGATCTTTTCGGCCACCCGTTACGAGTGGCCGATCCTTGACTTCGCGATCCTGTCCGTGGGCGCCGTCACCGTACCGATTTACGAGACCTCGTCAGCCGAGCAGGTGCGCTGGGTGCTGCAGGACTCCGCGGCCGTTCTGGCGTTCGCCGAGACCGACGCGCACGCGGCGATGGTCACCGAACTCACCGGAGAGCTGCCCGCCCTGCGCCGGGTACTGCACATCGACGGTTCGGGGCCAAAAGCGCTCGACCAGCTGGCCGAGGCCGGCGCATCGGTAGAGCCGGCCGAGTTGACCGTGCGGCTGGGCGAGCTGCGCGCGGAGAACCCGGCAACCCTCATCTACACCTCGGGGACCACCGGACGGCCCAAGGGCTGCCAGCTCAGCCACTCCAATGTGCTGCGCGAGATCCGGGGTACCCAGGAGTGTCTTCCGACGTTGCTGCAGAAAGGTCAGCGGCTGCTGGTCTTCCTGCCGCTTGCCCATGTGTTGGCCCGGGCTCTGACGTTGTCCGCATTCGCCAGCAAATTGACCGTCGGATTCACCAGCGACATCAAAAATCTGGTGCCGATGCTCGCGGTGTTCAAACCGAACGTGGTGGTGTCGGTGCCCCGGGTGTTCGAGAAGGTGTACAACACCGCCGAGCAGAACGCCGCCAGCGACGGCAAGGGACAGATCTTCAAGCTCGCCGCCCAGACCGCGGTCGACTGGAGCCGGGCCCACGAGGATGGCAAGCCCGGTTTGGTGCTGCGCGCAAAGCATGCGGTCTTCGACCGGCTGGTCTACCACAAACTGCGCGCGGCGCTGGGTGGCGACTGCCACGCGGCAGTCTCCGGAGGCGCGCCGCTGGGGGCGCGACTCGGACACTTCTACCGCGGAGTCGGCCTGACCATCTACGAGGGCTACGGCCTGACCGAGACCACCGCGGCGATCACGGTCAACCAAGTCCAGCCCGGCGGCCTGAAGATCGGGACCGTCGGAAAGCTGGTGCCCGGCAACGCTCTACGCATCGCCGAAGACAAGGAATTGTTGGTGCGTGGCGGTGTGGTGTTCAGTGGTTACTGGCACAACGAGCAGGCCACCGAGGAGGCATTCGCCGACGGCTGGTTCAAGACCGGCGACCTGGGCGCGATCGACGAGGACGGCTTCTTGACCATCACCGGGCGCAAGAAGGAGCTCATCGTCACCGCGGGCGGCAAGAACGTCGCGCCCGCCGTGCTGGAGGACCAACTGCGGTCCCACCCGCTGATCAGTCAGGCGCTCGTCGTCGGGGACGCCAAGCCATTCATCGGCGCGCTGATCACGATCGATCCCGAAGCTTTCGGGGGCTGGAAGGAACGCAACGGCAAGCCGGCCAATGCGTCGGTGGGCGATCTTGCCACCGACCCGGACTTGGTCGCCGAGATAGACACGGCCGTTAAGCAGGCCAACATGTCGGTGTCGCACGCTGAATCGATCCGCAAATTCCGCATCCTGCCGGTCGACTTCACCGAGGACACCGGTGAACTGACCCCGACGCTGAAGGTCAAGCGCAACGTGGTGGCCGAGAAGTTCGCCTCCGACATCGAAGCGATCTACGACAAGGACTAACCGCCGCTAGAGCAGGTTCGCCAGCCGGGCCGCCAGCGTGTCCCAGCGCCACTGGTCCGTCACCCAGGCGCGGCCGGCAGCACCCATCGCGGCGGCCCGATCGCGATCGTTCAGCAACTCGGTAACCGCTTCGGCAACCCTGTTCACTGAGTTGCCATCGACCACTAGCCCAGTCTTGTTGTGTTGCACCGCTTCCGGCGCACCGCCCGACTCGCCGGCGATCACCGGCACACCGGTGGCCGAGGCCTCCAGGAATACGATGCCCAAGCCCTCGACGTCCATACCCGCACCGCGAGTTCGACACGGCATCGCGAAGACGTCGGCCAGCGCGTAGTGGGTGGGTAGTTCGGCGGCCGGTACGCCGCCGGTGAACGTGACGTGGTCGGCGACTCCGCATTCCTGGGCCAACTTGCGCAGCGCCTCCAGGTACGGGCCGCCGCCGACGATGACCAGGGCGGCGCCATCAACCCGCTGCCGGATCGACGGCAATGCCCTGATCAGCATGTCCTGGCCCTTGCGTGGCACCAGCCGCGACAGGCACACCACCGTGGGCCGCTCCCCCAGCCGGTAGCGGTCGCGGAGTTCGGCGCGAGCGGCCGGATCCGGCCGGAACCGGTCGGTGTCCACCCCGGGCGGCAGGTACTCCAGGGCGGCCGACGGCCCGAAGGCCGGCGCGAAACGCGACCGGGTGTAGCGGCTGACGAACGTCACGACGTCGGTATCGTCGCCGATGCGACGCAGCACTGACCGCGCCACCGGGAGCATCGACCAGCCCACTTCATGGCCGTGCGTGCTCGCCAGCACCCGGGACGCCCCGGCCTGGCGGGCGCGCCGGGCCAGCAGTGCCAACGGTGCGGCCGCGCCGAACCAGACGGTGTCGATGCCCTGATCGCGGATCAGCCGGCGCATCCGGGTATCGACCGCCGGGCCCGGCAGCATCAGCGTGGTCGGATGTCGTACCACTCGGTAGCCGGCCGAGTCGGCTGACTCGTCAAAGGCGCCGGCACCCTTCCACCGCGGTGCATACACCGTGACCGAATGTGACCCGTCCTCGACCAGCCGGCCGACGAACTCGCCCAGGTAGGACTGGATACCGCCAGGTCGGGGAGGAAAGTCGTTGGTTACCAGCAGGACCCGGCTCACGTGCGTCAGGCTAGCGTGGCCCGCTGACCGTGCCTAACGCAGCATCCACTGCTTCCAGCCCGCCAGCACACCGGCGTAGTCGGTGCCCAGCACGTCGCGGACAGCGGTCAGCACGTCGGTGTGCCCGACACCGCAGGCGGCCAGATAGAACGCGCGCAACTTCGCGACCCCGTAGCTGTCGGCGAGGAAGCGAGCAAACCACCAAGCGCGGTCATAAGCCAACGAGCGCTGCGGCCCGGGTGTGTCCAGGTCGACATCCGAAGGCAGCGTCAGTGCGATAGACAGTGCATCGGCGGGCACCGGCGTGGCTGGGCGGGCAACGAAATCGGCCACGCCCTCGGTCAGCCAGTGCGGCGCGTCCAGTGCGGTATCGACGCGCGCCGCGTAATGAAAAAGCTCGTGGGTCAACACGATCCGGAATGCCGACTCGCTCATGTCGGCCGCTCCCGGTGCGAAAACGATCCGTTGGCCAAACGCGACCCGATGGGTTAGATCGACGCTGTCGAAGACAGTAACCGCCGCGATATCGGCCCATTGCGCCGGCGGTCCGCCTCCGGCGGCAACGCGAAACTGTTCATCCGAGCCGGCGGCCAGCACCGAGATGTCGCGCGACCAATCATGTCCCCAGAAAGCCTCGACCTTGTCGATCGCGGCACCGATGTTCGACGCAACACGGGACAGCAGCCGGTCGGTGGCCGGACCACCGAGCAGCCGGACCGAGCGGTCGCCGACGATCAAGGGGGGCGCCAGCGCACTCACCTGATGACGGGCGGGCGCGACCAGCTGCGCGGGTCTTGCCGAGCTTTCGTGGCGTTGCAGGTTGAACGGCACAGCCGCCGCCGCCATCAACTCAACAACAAACACCCAGGCCAGCAGTAACGGAAGCCACCGGCGTGGCCGGCCGGTCCGCCCCGCGCCGCGGCGGTTAGTACCGGCGGGCGTCGTAGATCGGGCCGGACGAGTTCATCGGCACTACCCGCACGGGCACGCCGTAAGTGGAGGAGTGGATCATCATGCCGTCACCGACGTAGAGGCCCGCGTGCGATGCGTCCGAGTAGAAGGTCAGCACGTCGCCGGGCTGCAGGTCCGACAGCGCCACCGGCTGACCGCCCTGGGCCAGCGCCTGGCTGGAGTGCGGCAGCGCGACGCCGGCCTGTTGGAAGGCCCACATCACCAATCCGGAGCAGTCGAACCCGCCGGGTGCGGCGCCGCCCCATACGTAAGCCGACCCGACCTGGGTCAAGGCCGCCTGCACGACGGTGGCGCGGTCACCGCTGCCACCGGGCGGCGGCGCCGGGAAGAACCCGGGGAATCCGCCGGGCGCTGGCGGCGCACGCGCGTCAGCGTGGCGGTGCACCGGGCGGCGACGCGTCCGGCGCCGGGAGCTCCTGCCGGGACCGGTCCGGGATCGGCGAGGGCGGTGCGTTGTCCGGGCGACAGCGATACGTACTGAGACTTGACGACGGCGATCTGCACCTGCAATTGGCTCTGCTTGGACTGCAAGCTCGCCCGCACCGCGGCCGCCTGATCGGCCGCGCTCTTTGCCTCGGCAGCGGACTTGGCGGATGCTTCCTCAGCCTGGATGGCTTGGGCTCCGGCGGTCCGGAAGCTCGCCATCTGCGTGCTCATTTGGCGTGCCATCACGCGCTGCACAGCCATGTTGTCGATCAGCTGCTGCGGTGAATCCGACGTCAGCATCGCGTCCAAGCCGTCAACGCGCCCACCCATGTAGGTCGCGGCGGCGAGTTTGTTGACCGCGGTCTGGAAGGTGCCCAGGTGATCCTGCGCGGCCTGGACAGCGGCCTGGTCGTCCGTGTGCTTCTTGTCCGCGGCCTGCTGGGCGGCCAGCTTCTGGTTCAGGTCGAGTTGCGCACTGTGCATCGCCTCGGTGGTCTGCTCGGCCTGCCGCGACAGCTCGTTGAGTTTCGCCATCGCGTCCTCGGCCGGGTCGGCCGCCACGTTTGCGGCAAGACCGCCGGCGAATACCATGAAGCCCGCGAGCATCCCGACGACAGAACGTGTAGCGAAACGGTTGACGAGATGCCTAGCGGGGAGCCTCAAAGTATCTCTTCCTTAAACTGCATCGACGTTCGCCCGGGGTTTAGGTCTCAAACAGGTTACGAAACGATATCGCCGTTTGTCCAAATAGGGCGGTTAAGAAAATGGATAGATTTCTGTCATATCTATGTGAGTGAGGGCGGTCGCCAACCGTTGCGATGCAAGAAATTCCGGAGCGGCGGCGCGGTCAGGCGACACCAGCGCCGCGATCCCGCCGGATCGGCACCAATCGCAATCTGGGCGCCAATCCGACCTCGGCAAGCACTTCCAGCGCCGCACGTTCGTCCTGCAATAGCGTTTCCGGTACCCCGAGCAAAACGCTGACGACGCAGTCGCGACATCCGGGGCCGCGCACCGCGCATTCGTCACAGTCGATAACCACCGGTGCATCCGGTCCGGGCGCCGAGACGGCTTGAAGATCGGGTCCGCGGTCGAGTTTGCGGTCGGGTCGGCCACTTTGTGCCATCAGAATCGGTCCTCTCGGTCGCGCTCGGTTCAAGCTTCCCGAACGCTAACCCCAGCCACCGACACGTTTCCTCTGCAAATTCGCGCTGCCACGTTCCCTGAGGCATGTCGGTGCCGGTGTTTAACGTCGTGGCCATGGGTGTGACCGGTGCGACTCAGCTGAGTTTCGCCGACCTGAAACCAGACGATGGATCCAGCTGGGCGTCAACCGATGAACGCTCGTTGCGCGAGATCACCTTCGTCGTGGTGGACCTTGAGACCACCGGCGGGCGCGCCAGGAGCACCGACGCGACACCCTCCGACGCGATCACCGAGATCGGGGCGGTCAAAGTCTGCGGCGGCGTCGTGCTCGGCGAGTTCGGCACCCTGGTGGATCCGCAGCGCAGCATCCCGCCCCAGATCGTGCAGCTCACCGGCATCACCACGGCGATGGTGTGTGACGCCCCGACGATCGACGCCGTGCTGCCGATGTTTATGGAGTTCGCCGGCAATTCGGTGCTGGTCGCGCACAACGCCGGGTTCGATATGGGATTTCTGCGGGCGGCTGCCGAACGGTGCCAGATTCCCTGGCCGCGGCCGCAGGTGCTGTGCACGGTGCGGCTGGCCCGGCGGGTGTTGAGCCGCGAGGAAGCGCCCAGCGTGCGACTGGCGGCGTTGGCGCGGCTGTTCGCCGTCTCCACCGAGCCCACCCACCGCGCCCTCGACGACGCCCGCGCCACCGTCGACGTGTTGCACGCGCTCATCGAGCGAGTGGGCAACCAGGGCGTACACACCTATGCCGACCTGCGCGCCTACCTGCCCGATGTGACGCCGGCCCAGCGCCGCAAGCGGGTGCTCGCCGACGGCCTGCCACGCCGCCCGGCGTCTACCTGTTCCGCGGTCCGTCAGGCGAGGTGCTCTACGTCGGCACGACGGTCGACTTACGGCGCCGAGTGAGTCAGTACTTCAACGGCACCGACCGCCGCGCCCGGATGACGGAGATGGTGGCGCTGGCCAGCACGGTCGACCATGTGGAATGCGCGCATCCACTCGAGGCCGGCGTGCGCGAGCTGCGGATGCTGGCCGCACATGCCCCGCCGTACAACCGCCGGTCACGATTCCCGCGGCGTTGGTGGTGGGTCGTGCTGAGCGATGAGGCGTTCCCACGGCTGTCGGTGGTGCGGGCGCCCCGACACGACCGCGCCGATCGGCCCGTTCCGGTCGCGCTCCGAGGCTGCCACTACGGCGACCCTGCTGGCACGCTTCACCGGCGTCCGAACCTGTACGGCGCGGCTGGCGCGTTCGGCGCTGCACGGGCCGTCCTGCCCCGAGCTGGAGGTGTCGCCCTGCCCGGCCGCCCGCGGTGTGACGGCCACCCAGTACGCGGCGGCCGTGGCGCGCGCCGTGGCCTTGATCGACGGGCTGGACAACAGCGCACTGGGTGCGGCGGTGCATCAGGTCGGCGCGCTCGCCGAGGCGCTGCCACTACGAGAGCGCCGCGCGCCTGCGTGACCACACCGCGGCCGCCGTGGAGGCGCTGTGGCGCGGCCAGCGACTGCGTGCCCTGACCGCGCTGCCCGAGCTCATCGCCGCCGCCCCGGACGGCGCCGGCGGCTACCACCTGGCCGTCATCCGGCACGGCCAACTCGCCGCGGCAGGCACCGCCAGGCGTGGCGTGCCGCCGATGCCGGTGGTCGACGCCATTCACGCTGGCGCCCAGGCAATCCTGCCGATGCCGGCCCCGCTCGGCGGCGCGCTGGTCGAGGAGACCGCGCTCATCGCGCGCTGGCTGGCCACCCCGGGCGTGCGCATCGTGCGGGTCGCCGAACCCGACGCCCCTGACTCCCAGGCTGGGCCTCTCCGCTGCGGTCGGCCGGCGCCTGGGCCGGCTGGGCAGCGCTGGCACGGTCGGCGCGACTGGCCGGCGAGCAGGCTGCGGCAGGCTCAGACCTGCTCGCCGAACCGCACCCATCGCGCGAGCAGGTCTTCGGCCGCGCCGGAGTCGATGGCGGTGCGGGCGCGCCGCAGCCCGTCCTCCCACGCCGGCAGCCATTCAGCGCGGCTGGATAGGCCGGCGTGAGCGACGATTGCGCCGGCGGCGTTGAGCACGACGGCATCGCGAATCGGGCCCGTGGCGCCGGCCAGAACCGCGCGGGCCTCCGCCGCATTGGCCTGAGCGTCGCCGCCCACCAACTCGCAGAGGTCGGCGCGGGCGAACCCGAATCCGGCGGGATCGAAACGTCAGCCTGTCCACCGTGCCCGCCTGCACTCGCCAAATCGTGCTCGTCGTGGTGGTGGTCAACTCGTCGAGCCCGTCGTCGCCGTGTACAACCAGCACGCTCGCGCGACGTGCGGCGAACACCCCCGCCATCACCTCGGCGAGGTCGGCGAACGCACAGCCAATCAATCCGGCCTGCGGCCGGGCCGGATTCGTCAGCGGGCCAAGGAGATTGAATACGGTGGGCACCCCGAGCTCACGGCGCACCGCGGACGTGTGCCGGTACGACGGATGGAACAGCGGCGCAAAGCAGAATCCGATTCCCACTTCGGCGAGGCTGCGCGCGACCTGTTCGGGTCCGAGGTCGATGCGCACGCCGAGAGCCTCCAGCGTGTCCGCCCCGCCGGCGAGCGAGGACGACGCCCTGTTGCCGTGTTTGACCACCGGCACTCCCGCGGCCGCGACCACGATCGCGGCCATGGTGGACAAGTTGACGGTGTTGACGCCATCGCCACCGGTGCCGACGATGTCGACGCGTGGCTTGAGCATGGCCAGGGTAGGCGTTGGGGGGCATCTGCAGCGCGTGAGCCAGCATGACGTCGGCCAGCTCGCCGATTTCGGCTGCGGTCGGAGCTTTCATCTTCATCGCCACACCGAACGCCGCGATCTGGGACGGCGCCGCGGCGCCGGCCATGATCTGGTCCATCGCCCAGGCGGCCTGACCCCGCGCCAAGTCCTGCCCGTCGGTCAAACGGCCCAAAACCTCGCGCCACGACGACGCCGGCTCTGCGGGCTTGCCGGCAGAAGATGAAGCTTCCACGCGCCGATGGTCCCACGAGCACCGAGCACCCCCCAACCGTCGTCCCACCCCCTTCCAACTTCAATCGTCGCCAAACCCGCACCGAAAGCGACGCGAACAAGTGAATTTGCGCCCCGGGTAGTGTTCGACAACTACAAAGCGTCATACTTGCGGATGTGACGAGCGCTGTAGGCACCTCGGGGACTGCAATCACGTCGCGAGTGCATTCGCTGAATCGGCCCAATATGGTCAGTGTCGGCACCATAGTGTGGCTTTCGAGCGAACTGATGTTCTTTGCTGGGCTGTTCGCGATGTATTTCACCGCGCGTGCGCAGGCCGGCGGGAAGTGGCCGCCGCCCCCCACCGAGCTGAATCTGTACCAGGCGGTTCCGGTGACGCTGGTGCTGATCGCGTCGTCGTTCACCTGCCAGATGGGCGTGTTCGCCGCCGAACGAGGCGACGTCTTCGGGCTGCGCCGCTGGTACGTGATCACCTTCCTGATGGGCCTGTTCTTCGTCCTCGGGCAGGGCGTACGAGTACATGCCACCTGGTGAGCCACGGCACCACGATCCCGGGCAGCGCCTACGGCAGCGTCTTCTACCTGGCCACCGGCTTCCACGGGCTGCACGTCACCGGCGGTCTGATCGCCTTCATTTTCCTGCTGGTCCGCACGGCGATGAGCAAGTTCACGCCGGCGCAGGCCACGGCTAGCATCGTCGTCTCCTACTACTGGCATTTCGTCGACATCGTGTGGATCGCGCTGTTCACCGTGATCTATTTCATCCGATAGCTGACGCAAGACGAACAGGAGTGCTCGGTTGAAGCAACTGCGGTTCACCCGATCCGGTGGCAATGGTGATCGCTCGCGTCGGCGCCTTCGCCGTCGACTGTCGGGCGGCCTGCTGCTGTTGATTGCGCTGACCCTTTCGGGAGGAGTGGCGGCGGTCCTGACCCCAACGCCCGCAGGTGGCCGTCGCCGACGAGAATTCCTCGGCGGTGCTGCGCACGGGCAAGCAGCTTTTCGACACCTCCTGCATCTCCTGCCACGGGGCCAACCTGCAAGGCGTGCCCGACCACGGCCCCAGCCTGATCGGCGTCGGCGAGGCGGCCGTTTACTTCCAGGTGTCCACCGGCCGGATGCCCGCCATGCGTGGCGAGGCCCAGGCGCCGCGTAAGGACCCGATCTTCGACGAGTCGCAGATCGATGCGATCGGCGCCTTCGTGCAGGCCAACGGCGGTGGCCCCACCGTGGAGCGCAACCCGGACGGCAGCCTGCAGATGCACTCGCTGCGCGGCCAGGACCTGGGCCGCGGCGGCGACCTGTTCCGGCTCAACTGCGCCTCGTGCCACAACTTCACCGGCAAGGGCGGAGCGCTTTCGTCCGGCAAGTACGCGCCGGACCTCGGTGAAGCGAACGAACAGCAGATCCTGACCGCGATGCTCACCGGCCCGCAGAACATGCCGAAGTTCTCCGACCGCCAGCTGTCCTTCGAGGCCAAGAAAGACATCATCGGCTACGTGCGGGGCGTCGCCGAGGAGCCCTCGCCGGGCGGCTACGGCCTCGGCGGGTTCGGACCCGCGCCCGAGGGCATGGCGATGTGGATCATCGGAATGGTGGCCGCCATCGGGCTGGCACTGTGGATTGGGGCACGAGCATGAGCGACGCTACGGAGCCGGACGAGGCGGCGCTGGCCTCGATGTCGCAGCAGGAATTGCTCGAGCTCGGCGGCAAGATCGACGGCGTCCGGATCGCCTACAAGGAGCCCCGCTGGCCGGTCGAGGGCACCAAGGCCGAGAAGCGCGCCGAGCGCAGCGTGGCGATATGGCTTTTGCTGGGCGGCGCGTTCGGGTTGGCGCTGCTGCTGATTTTCTTGTTCTGGCCGTGGGAGTACAAGCCGGCCGAAGCCGACGGCAACTTCCTGTACTCGCTCACCACCCCGCTATATGGGCTGACCTTCGGGATGTCCGTCCTGTCGATCGCCATCGGCGCGGTGCTGTTCCAGAAAAAGTTCATCCCGGAAGAGATCTCGATCCAGGACCGCCATGACGGCGCTTCGACCGAGCTGGCTCGGAAGACTGTCGTGGCAAACCTGGCCGACGCCTATGAGAGCTCGACGATCGGGCGCCGCAAGCTGATCGGGGCGTCCTTCGGCGATCGGCATGGGCGCCTTCGGTCTTGGCACCCTGGTCGCGTTTGCCGGTGGCCTCATCAAAAACCCGTGGAAGCCGGTCGTTCCCACCGCCGACGGCCTCAAGGCCGTGCTCTGGACGTCTGGCTGGACCCCGCGCTATCACGGCGAGACGATCTACCTGGCGCGGGCGACCGGCCTGCACGGCTCTGCACCGTTCATCAGGATGCGTCCGGAAGACATGGATGCCGGCGGCATGGAGACCGTCTTCCCCTGGCGTGAGTCCGACGGCGACGGCACCACCACCGAATCCCACGAAAAGCTGAACGCGGTCGCGATGGGCATCCGCAACCCGGTGATGCTCATCCGATTCCGGCCCAGCGACATGCCACGGATGGTCAAACGCCAGGGTCAGGAAAGCTTCAACTTCGGCGAGTTCTTCGCCTTCACGAAGGTCTGCTCGCACTTGGGCTGCCCGTCTTCGCTGTACGAGCAGCAGTCCTACCGAATCTTGTGCCCTTGTCACCAGTCGCAGTTCGACGCCCTGCATTTCGCCAAGCCGATATTCGGCCCGGCGGCGCGCGCGTTGGCGCAGCTGCCGATCACTATCGACAAAGATGGGTATCTGGTAGCTAACGGCGACTTTATCGAGCCCGTTGGACCGGCATTTTGGGAGCGCACAACAACATGAGCCCGAAACTCAGCCCACCGAAGATCGGCGACGTCCTGGCCAGCCAGGGCGAGGCCGTCGACACGCGTTACCACCCGTCGGCGGCAGTGCGCCGACAGCTCAACAAGGTCTTCCCGACGCACTGGTCGTTCCTGCTCGGCGAGATCGCGATGTACAGCTTCATCGTGCTGCTGCTCACCGGTGTGTACCTGACGCTGTTCTTCGATCCGTCGATGCTCGACGTCACCTACAACGGCGTCGTATCAGCCGCTGCGCGGCGTGGAGATGTCCCGGGCCTACGAATCGGCGCTCAACATCTCCTTCGAGGTCCGCGGCGGACTGTTCGTCCGCCAGGTCCACCACTGGGCCGCCCTGATGTTCTCCGCGTCGATCATGGTGCACCTGGCGCGCATCTTCTTCACCGGTGCGTTCCGGCGGCCGCGAGAGGCCAACTGGATCATCGGTGCGCTGCTGCTGATCCTGTCCATGTTCGAGGGATACTTCGGCTACTCGCTGCCCGACGACCTGCTGTCTGGCATCGGGCTGCGCGCCGCGTTGTCGTCAATCACGTTGGGAATGCCCGTGATGGGCACCTGGCTGCACTGGGCGCTGTTCGGTGGTGACTTCCCCGGCACCATCCTGATCCCCCGGCTCTACGCCCTGCACATCCTGCTGCTGCCCGGGATCATCCTGGCCCTGATCGGGATGCACCTGGCGTTCGTCTGGTTCCAGAAGCACACCCAGTTCCCCGGCCCGGGCCGCACCGAGCACAACGTCGTCGGCGTGCGCGTCATGCCGATTTTCGCGGTCAAGTCCGGTGCGTTCTTCGCGGCCATCGTCGGCGTGCTGGGCCTGATGGGCGGCCTGCTGCAGATCAACCCGATCTGGAACCTGGGCCCCTACAAGCCATCTCAGGTGTCCGCCGGCTCGCAGCCGGACTTCTACATGATGTGGACCGAAGGCATGGCCCGTATGTGGCCGGCGTGGGAGTTCTACTTCCTCGGCCACACGATCCCCGCGGTGGTCTGGGTCGGGCTGCTGATGGGCCTGGTCTTCACCCTGCTGATCGTCTACCCGTTCCTGGAGAAGCGGTTCAGCGGCGACCACGCGCACCACAACCTGCTGCAGCGGCCGCGAGACGTGCCGGTCCGCACCTCGATCGGCGCGATGGCGATCGCGTTCTACATGGTGTGCACGCTCATGGCGATGAACGACATCATCGCCTTCAAGTTCCACATCTCGCTGAACGCGACGACGTGGATCGGGCGCATCGGGATGGTCGTCCTGCCGCCGTTCGTCTACTTCCTCACCTACCGGTGGTGCGTCGCGTTGCAGCGCAGTGACCGGGCGGTGCTCGAGCACGGCGTCGAGACGGGCATCATCAAGCGACTGCCGCAGGGCGCCTACGTCGAGCTGCACCAGCCGCTCGGCCCGGTCGACGACCATGGCCACCCGATACCGCTGGAATACGCGGGCGCGCCGGCTCCCAAGCGGATGAACAAGCTGGGCTCGGCCGGATCGCCGGGCACCGGCAGCTTCCTGTTCGCCGATCCGGCGTCTGAGGACGCGGCACTGCGCGAGGCGGCGCACGCCGCCGAGCACCGCGCCCTGACCGCGCTGCGCGACCACCAGGACGGCTCAAACGGGTCCAACGGCTCCAACGGTTCGCACTAACGGAGCAGCCGCCCGACTCGCCAGCGTAAGCGTACGGCGACTTTCCGCCGGGTTTTTCGCAGTGGGCTTACGCTCGCGGCGAGTACCGGCTTGAAGACGGACTAAAGCCCGGCAACCACGCTGCGCAGCTGCCGAACGTGATACCACTCCAGCACCGGCATCGCCGCGGTGACGAGCCCGGCCAGCCCGTAAGCGAACCACGACGCGCCATCATGACCGACGGCCATCAGGTAGGTCGCGGCACCGACCGCGATCAGTGCGACCCCCATCGTGGCCGTCAGTAAGGTCGTGCCGCGCAACCAGACTCGGTCCACCGCCTCGCCGGACCACTCCGGCGACCGTTCCGAAGACCTGCCCCGGCGCTTGCGGCCGTTGCTGCTGACGTATGCGGTCGGCCGCGCTGCGCGGCGCCGCAGACCCTGCCCCCACCAGGGGCCGGCCAGCCACCGGAGCAACCGGCTCGGCGGCCGCCGCGCGGCGCGCCCGCAACAGCACCGGGATCGCCGCGGCGATGATCAGCGCCGAAACGATGATGACGGCGTACAGCACCCAGGTGGTGTGCGGATTCCCTGCCGCCTTGCGAAAGCCCCGGCCCAGGTCCGCGAGAGCGACGGTGGCGGCCACGCTGACGCCCAGCAAGACCAGCCAGATGGCGGCGCACGCGCCCAACAGGATCCGATCGATGACGTCCGGCGGGATGGTGTCGGAACCGCGCCGGTACGCGGAGTATCTGCTAACCATCAGCAGTTCGTCTGAGGTGCGTCGTTGGTGTTCGACGCGAGCACCGCTCCGTCGCTGGTGGTGATCGTGCAATTGAGTCGGCTCACCCGGAAGAGGCTGGACGCCTGGACCGATCCGACATCGGAATTCGAGATCGGTGTCACGGTCATCGACCAGGGGATGTACACGTTGTGCTGCGTGCGTGCTCGGCCGGACGAGTCGACGTAGGTCACGGAGATGATGTCCCCGGGCGCTTTGGTGCCGGTCACGGAATAGGTGACCTGGCGCGGACCGGCCGGTGTGGTCGTCGTCGGCGGCGGAGGCGGCGCCGTCGTCGTGGTCGCCGGCGGCGGCGCGGGGGCCGGGCGCGGGCGGTGGTGGCAGCAGGCGTCACCGTCACTGTCTGGGTCTCCGTAGCTGTTGGGATCTCGGGGGCCGGCGGCGGCGGTGCAGGCGGCGGGGGCGTGGTGGTGGTGATCTCGTCCTGTATCGGCGGCGCTGACGTCGTGGTGGTGGTCGTGGTACCGGGGTTGGCGAGTTTGTTGGTGTCGGTGCGCGCCACGAGCAGCGAAACCGAGACCACGAGCGCAACCGCGGCCACGATGGCGGCCACGCCGATCACCCACGGCCAGCGCGGCGCGCCATGCTCGTCGCCGGAGTCTGCCGGCCCGTCGTAGGCGTCGTAATCGTAGAGCCTGGGGTCGGCCGGCACATACGGGCCGCTGGTGAAGTGCTCTGACCTCCGGGGCTGAGTAGGCCCGCGAATACGCATCCGGCTGCGGCGGATTGGCTTCCACCCGTTCCGGCGTCCGCCTCGTCGAGTGGCTCCAAAGCGTCGTAGGGACTGATTTCCCTGACTTCACCGCTGTCGGGTTCCGGTTCGTCGCCAGGATCGCCATCGGAATCCGGTTCGCGGCTGAGCTCGCTGACGGAATCGGGTTCTTCAGTTTCCCGCCCCGGGGGATTCGGGCCAGTCATGTTTGCCTCGGAGAGATTCTTGTTTGTGCCTGGGCAAACCCTACAGAACCAAGCGGGACAAATCGGTCAAGGCAAACTGGCCACGGATCAACTGACGCCCCGATTGTGACCTTCGGGATGCCGATCAGTGCTTCTCCGGCCCGACGTAGTACTCGAAGACCAGTCCGGCCACCGAAGCGAGGATGAACACCACCCCGGCAACGATCAGCCACGGCAGCCACAGCGCAATTCCGATTGCGGCCGTCGAGCCGGACAACGCGATCAGAATCGGCCACCAGCTGTGCGGGGAGAAGAAGCCCAATTCCCCCGCGCCGTCACTGATCTCGGCGCCCTCGTAGTCCTCAGGCCGAGTATCGATGCGGCGGGCGACGAACCGGAAGAAGGTGGCGATAATCAGCGCAAGCCCAGAGGTCAGCGCGAGCGCGGTGGTGCCCGCCCACTCGACTCCCCCGGTGGCGTAAAGCCAGGTGAGCACCCCGTACAGCACCGTCGCGAAGACGAAGAACGCGGCGATGAACTCGAAAAGCCTCGCTTCGATATGCATGAGTGTCCTAACCTACTGGCTTCCGACGGCCATTTCGCCGCGGCGGGTCTCGAACGGGTGGGTGGTCGTCGCCAGCGGGGGTTGGGCGATCGCCTGCAACGCCTGCGCGTTGGTCTTGCCGCCGATCCGCTGCTGCAAGTACGCCTTGAAGTCGTTGGGCGACACCACCCGAACTTCGAAGTTCATCATCGAGTGATAAGTGCCACACATCTCGGCGCAGTGGCCGACGAACGCGCCGGTCTTGGTGATCTGTTCGACCTGGAAGACGTTGACGGAGTTGTTCGCGATGGGGTTGGGCATCACGTCGCGCTTGAACAAGAATTCCGGCACCCAGAATGCATGGATGACGTCGGCCGATTCCAGCTGGAACTCGATCCGCTTGCCGGCCGGCAACACCAGCACCGGAATCTCGTTGCTGGTTCCCAGAATTTCGACCTTGTCGAAGTTCAGGTAGGTGCGGTCCTCTTTGTTCCAGCCGGCCACCGCCCCGACGCGCTCCTCGCCGTGTTCGTCCTTGCCCTCGGGCTTGGACATCATGGCCTTCTTGCGGTCCGGGTCGCTGCCGTCGTAGGGCGCGCTGCCGTCTTTGAGGTCGACGCGCTGGTAGCCGAACTTCCAGTTCCACTGGAAGGCCGTGACGTCGATGACGACGTCGGGGTCCTTGGCCAGGTGCAGCACCTTCTCCTGCACCACCACCGTGAAATAGAACAGCACCGAGATGATCAGGAACGGCGTCACGGTGAGCACCAGCTCCAGCGGCATGTTATAGCCGAACTGGCGGGGTAGCTCGGTGTCGGTGGCTTTATGCCGGTGGAAAGCGGCCGTCCAGAAGATCAGGCCCCACACGATGACGCCGACCACCAGCGAGGCGATCACCGCTCCGACCCACAACTCCCGGTTGAGGTGAGCCTCCGGGGTGATGCCCTCCGGCCAGCCCATGCCCAGCGCCTCCGACCAACTGCAGCCGCTCAGGCTGACCGCCAGCACGCCCAGCATGCGCGGCCAACGCCAGCGGCCGAAAACGACGGGACAGACGTTGCGAACGGACCTGCTCGCGAGGTGTCACGCTGGCGCCTCCTGTATCACAAGCTGGGCCGACTCGGGGGGCTAGCCCCGCTTACGGCGGGAATCGTCGGCTAACTCGGATCGAATACTACGCAGCGTAGCGGCACCGTCAAACCTTATGCACCCCGGCTCGCCCGCAGGTCGTAATCAAGCTCAGTGGCCCATGTTATCCGACACCCTGCAACCACGAGGGCCGGAAACCTCGGAGATCCCAGAGGTTTACGACGTGGGATGTCAAAGCTGTTGCACCGCAATGTATTTCGTTTGACGTAAGGCTCTGACCTGGTAAGATAGGTGTTATAGGCGTAGCTCACTAAGCCCTCTAACCCCCCTTGCACCGCCCCGGTGTCATTTTCCGGACACCGGACCTCCCACGACAAAAGGAACCACCGCGATGGACGACCCCGACGATGCCGCTGACGCCGGCGAGAAGTACCGGCTTGAGCAGGCCGCGCAGCTGATCCGCGAATACGAGGAGGGCCACCGCGTCGTCCGCGGCGTCGCCGGCGCGGGAGCTGGACGCCGAGCTGCGAGCCGAGGTCCGCACGTTCGTCGCGTCTAGGGGTCGGCCCGAAAGCCGGCTAAGCCCTGAATCCGTCGATCCCGTTCGCGCCCAACAGCCCGCCCTTCCCGCCGGTGCCGGGGGTGCCGCCGGCGCTGGGCCGAGCCCGCCGTTGCCGCCGTCGCCGCCGTCGCCGATGACTACGCCGTTGCCGCCGTTGCCGCCCTTGCCGCCAGCCCCGCCGCCTCCGCCGCCCTCGCCGCCGGCACCGCCGTCGCCCGCCAGTAGGCCGCCGTTGCCGCCGGTCCCGCCGGCCCCGCCAGTGCCGGTAGCTGAATCCGCCGGCCCCGCCGACCCCGCCGTCGCCAAGCAGGAGGGCGCTGCCGCCGGCCCCGCCGGTCCCGCCTGTGCCGGTGCCGAATCCGCCGGCCCCGCCGGCACCGCCGTCGGAGAACAGCGCGCCGGCTCTGCCGCCCGTCCCGCCGGCCCCGCCGGTCTGGCCAGCGTTCGTTCCGTCCCCGCCGTCCCCGCCGGCCCCACCGCCGCCGACCAGCAGGCCCGCATTGCCGCCGGCCCCGCCGACCCCGCCGCTGCCGCCCGAGCTGTCCCCGCCGCCCCCGCCGGCGCCGCCATAGCCGGCGAGCAGGCCGGCGTTACCGCCGGCCCCGCCGGCACCCCCGTGGGCTATGCCGAGTCCGCCGACCCCGCCGTCCACCGCCGCCGGCGCCGAACAGCCCGCTGAGCAGCCCGCCGGCCCCGCCGGCCCCACCGGCCCCGCCGGTGCCATGTCAGCTGACTCCGCCGCCACCCGCCGACCCCGCCGGCGCCCAACAGCCCGCCGAGCCCCGCCGACTCCACCGGCCCCGCCGTCGGTGGCCTGCGAGAACCCGCCGGCGCCGCCGACCCCGCCGTTGCCCCACAGCAGCCCGCCGGTCCCGCCGGCCCCGCCGGCCCGCCGGTGCCCGCTGCCATCCCCGCCGGCCCCGCCGGCCCCGCCGGTGCCCAGCAGCCCAGCGGCCCCGCCGTTACCGCCGTTTAGGCCCGGGATCGCGCCGGAGCCGCCGGCGCCGCCGTCACCGAGCAACCACCCGCCGGGCGTGCCGTTTTGCCCGGATGCCCGGAGCCGCGTTGATGCCGTTGCCGATCAGCGGGCGCCCAGTCAGCGCCTCGACCGGGCCATTGACCGCGTTGAATACCGGCTGCAGCGGTGAGGTGGCGCCACCCAGGCCGGTGCTGCCGAGGGTGGAGCCAAAGCCGCCGTTGCCGCCGTTGCCGGCGGTGCCGATCAGCGCGGCCTGGCCGCCGTTCCCGCCGACACCACCGGTGGCATGCCGGCGCCGCCGGCGCCGCCGGCACCGCCGTCGCCCACCAGCAGGCCGGCGTGGCCGCCGGCCCCGCCGGCCCCGCCGACGGTGTCGCCGTACCAGCCGGCCCCGCCGATACCGCCGGAGCCGAACAGCAGGCCGGCGTTGCCGCCCGCTCCGCCGGCCCCGCCGATGCCAATCCCGGTGTTGCCGCTGTCGCCGAATCCGCCGGCCCCGCCGGCCCCGCCGCTGGAGAGGAGAGCAGGCCGGCATTGCCGCCGGCCCCGCCGGCCCCGCCGGTGCCGCCGTTGCCGTATCCGCCCGCCCCGCCGGTGCCGCCGACGCCGAACAGCAGGCCCGCATTGCCGCCGTGCCCGCCGGCCCCGCCGGTGCCGACGTAGCTCGAATCCGCCGGTCCCGCCGGCCCCGCCGGGGCCGACCGAGCAGGCCGGCGTTGCCGCCGGCTCCGCCGGCCCCGCCAGCACCCCCGGTGCCCATCAGCCCAGCAGCCCCGCCGCTGCCCGCCGTCTCCGCCGCCGGCGCCGACCAGCCCGCTGAGCAGCCCGCCGGCCCCGCCGGCCCCGCCGGCCCCACCGGTGGCTGAGGTCGCTGAGCTCCGCCGCCACCGCCGGCCCCGCCGGCCCCCAACAGCCCGCCGGCCCCGCCGGCCCCGCCGGCCCCGCCGGCTCCGGTGTTGATGCCACCCCCGCCGCCGATCCCGCCGTTGCCCCACAGCCACCCGCCGGTCCCGCCGGCCCCGCCGGCCCGCCGCCGGCCCCGCCGGCCCCGCCGGCACCGCCGGTGCCCATCAGCCCAGCAGCCCCACCCCGACCGCCGTTTAAGCCCGCCGCGCCGGAGCCGCCGGCCCCGCCGTTACCGAGCAACCACCCGCCCGGCCCCCCGTTTTGCCCCGCTCCCCGGGGCCCCGTTGGCGCCGTTGCCGATCAGCGGGCGGCCCGGTCAGCGCCAGGAAGGGCGCATTGATCAGCGCTGATCAGATCCTGCCCTATCGTCTGCGCCGGATTGGCGGTAAACGCCGCACCGAACGCCGAAGCATTGGCGGCCTCCGCGCTGACATAGGACCCCGCACCCGCGCGTCAACGCCTGCACAAACTGGTCATGAAACGCCGCCGCCTGCGCACTCAGCGCCTGAAACGCCTGGCCGTGGCTGGAAAACACCGCCGCGATCGCCGCCGACACCTCATCCTCGGCCGCGGCCAGAATCCCCGTCGTCGATGGCGCCGCCGCCGCCGTCGCCGCCCTGATCGCCTCCCCGATCCCACTCAAATCCGCCGACGCCGTGACCAACGCCTCCGGCGCAGCAACCAGGAAAGGCGACATCTTGGGCTCCAATCACCTACAGGGCGGGGACAACCAAGGAAACGATCTCAAAGACAACGCAGCGTAGACCACGCGGGTCGCGCCGGCGACGAAACCCCGCCCGGTGCGCCCTCCAACTGGGCCAACCACGAAAGCCGCCGCAGTGCGGCATACTGGGGCGCCGTGTGTGGACTGCTGGCGTTCGTGGCGGCCCCGGGGGCCGCTGAGGGTTCCGGGGGCGAGGCCGCAGCCCTCGCCGACGGTGCTGTCGCCGGCGCTTTGCGTCTGATGCGCCACCGCGGGCCCGACGAACCCGGCACCTGGACCGACGCGGAGCCGGGGCACCGGGCAGCGCCGTATTCGGGTTCAACCGGCTGTCCATCATCGACATCGCGCATTCCCATCAACCGCTGCGCTGGGGACCGCCAGAAGCGCCCGGCCGCTACGTGCTGGTGTTCAACGGCGAGATCTACAACTACCTGGAGCTGCGCGAGGAACTGCACACCCGGCACGGCGCCGCGTTCGCCACCGACGGCGACGGTGAGGCGATCGTCGCCGGCTACCACTACTGGGGTTCCGGCGTCCTGGACCGGCTGCGCGGGATGTTCGCGTTCGCCATCTGGGACACCGAGACCCGCGAATTGTTCTGCGCCCGAGACCCCTTCGGCATCAAGCCGCTGTTCATGGCGACCGGGCCCCGGCGGCACCGTGGTGGCCAGCGAGAAGAAATGCCTGCTGGATCTGGCTGGACTGGTGGGCTTCGATACCGGAATCGACTACCGGGCGGTGCAGCACTACACCGTGCTGCAGTACGTGCCGGAGCCAGAGACGCTGCACCGCGGGGTGCGCCGGCTCGAATCGGGCTGCTACGCGCGGATCCGTCCCGGAACACCGCCGGAAGTCACCCGTTACTTCGTGCCGCGGTTCGCCGCCACACCGATCACCCGCGACACCGAACAATCCCGTTACGACGAAATCACCGCGGTGCTCGAGGATTCGGTTGCCAAGCACATGCGCGCCGACGTCACCGTCGGCGCGTTCCTGTCCGGCGGTATCGACTCCACCGCCATCGCGGCGCTGGCGATCCGGCACAACCCCCGATTGATCACGTTCACCACCGGTTTCGAGCGGGAGGGCTTCTCCGAGATCGACGTCGCGGTGGCCTCGGCCGAGGCCATCGGTGCCCGTCATATCACCAAGGTGGTCAGCGCGGACGAATTCGTCGCCGCGCTGCCCGAGATCGTCTGGTATCTCGACGAACCGGTCGCCGACCCCGCGCTGGTGCCGCTGTTCTTCGTCGCCCGCGAGGCCCGCAAGCACGTCAAGGTGGTGCTGTCCGGGGAGGGCGCCGACGAACTGTTCGGCGGCTACACGATCTACCGGGAGCCGCTGTCGCTCAAGCCCTTCGACTATCTACCCCGGCCGCTGCGGCGGTCGGTGGGCAAGATGTCGCAACCACTGCCGGAGGGGATGCGGGGCAAGAGCCTGCTGCACCGCGGATCGCTGACCCTCGAGGAGCGGTACTACGGCAATGCCCGCAGCTTCTCCGACGCCCAGCTGCGCGACGTACTGCCCGGGTTCCGCGAGGACTGGACCCACACCGATGTCACCGCATCGGTGTACGCCGAATCGATCGGCTGGGACCCGGTGGCCCGCATGCAGCACGTGGACCTGTTCACCTGGCTGCGCGGCGACATCCTGGTCAAGGCCGACAAGATGACGATGGCCAACTCGCTGGAGCTTCGGGTGCCGTTCCTGGATCCCGAGGTGTTCGCCGTCGCGTCCCGGTTGCCGGTCTCCGCGAAGATCACCCGCACCACCACCAAGTACGCGCTGCGGCGTGCCCTGCAGCCCATCGTCCCGGCGCACGTTCTGCACCGGCCCAAGCTCGGGTTCCCCGTCCCCATCCGGCACTGGTTGCGCGCCGGCGAACTGATGGAGTGGGCGTACGCGATGGTGGACTCGTCACAGGCCGGCCACCTCGTCGACCTGGCCGCCGTGCGCCGGATGCTCGACGAGCACCGAGGCGGCACTAGCGATCACAGCCGCCGACTGTGGACGGTGCTGATCTTCATGCTCTGGCACGCGATCTTCGTCGAGCACTCCGTCGTGCCGCAGATCAGCGAGCCGCAGTATCCGGTCCAGTTATGACCGCCAGCAGACGCAAAAGCCCCCGACACGCCGAGCGTGCGGGGGCTTTTGCGTCTGCTCGCGAAACTTAGGTGAGCACCGCGGCGATCTCGGCGGCCGCGTCCTCGCCGTAAGCGCCGGCCAGCCGGGTCGCGGCGACCTGGCGATCCCACTTCCACTCCTGGGTGCCAGTCGATTCCAGCACCAGCACGGCGACGAGCAGCCCAGCTGCGCCGAGCGCTCCAAACTTAGACCCGAGCTGCGCCCGGTCAGGAAGCCGGCCCGGAAGGCGTCGCCGACGCCGGTGGGGTCGACCTTGCTGGTCTCGGGCACCACGCCGACATGGATTTTGCTGCCGTCGTGGTCCACGATGTCGACGCCGTCGGCCCCGAGCGTGGTCACCCGCAGCCCGACCTGCGCCAAGACGTCGGCCTCTGTCCAGCCGGTCTTGGACAGCAACAGGTCCCATTCGTAATCGTTGGTGAACAGGTAGGTGGCGCCGTCGATCAGCTTGCTGATCTCTTCGCCGGACAAGCCGGGCCAGCTGCTGGGACGGGTCGGCGGCGAACGCCAAACCGAGCTTCCGGCATTCCTCGGTGTGCACCACCATGGCGTCCGGGTCGTTGGCTCCGATGATGACCAACTCCGGCGTCCCGACGGATGACACCACGTCGGCCAGCTTGATGTTGCGGGCCTCCGACATGGCGCCCGGGTAGAACGATGCGATCTGGGCCATCTCGAGGTCCGTGGTGCAGACGAAGCGCGCCGTGTGCGCGGTCTTGGAGACCAGCACATGGTCGCAGTTCACACCGTGGCCCTTCAGCCATTCGCGATAGTCGCCGAAGTCGTCGCCCGCCGCGCCGACCAGCGCGACGTCACCGCCCAGCACACCGATGGCGTAGGCGATGTTGCCCGCCACACCCCCGCGATGAATAACCAGGTCGTCCACTAGGAAGCTGAGCGAAACCTTCTGCAGATGATCGGCTAGCAGCTGTTCGGAGAACTTGCCGGGAAACCGCATCAGATTGTCGGTCGCAATCGAACCTGTCACCGCGATCGTCACGAAAACTCCACCCTTCATTAGTAAGGTCATCTATCTTACTCATGCGTTGCGACCCCGCTGCGTCCGCTGCTCGGCTCGTGGCCGTGCGCTAGCCTCCCTAGGGAGCTCACCCAGTTGCCGGGACCCGATAGCCAAGCGATTACCCGTTTACCACCGTAGGAGAACCACGATGGCCGGTCCGCACCCGCCGAACCACAGTGTCGGCGCCAACGGGCCAACCCCATACCCCGAATCCCAGCCACTCGAGTTTCCCCACCAATCCCCCGCCGGCGCTCCGGCATTCAGCCCGGCGCCCCCGACGCCTGCCCCGACAAAAAGGTCCAGGCGCCTGATCGTAGGCCTGCTGGCGGCCGTCGCAGTGGCGGCCGCGGTGACGATGGCGATCGTGTACGGGGTGCGCACCAACGGCGCCAATACCGGCGCTGCGTTCTCCGAGGCATCGGCCAAAACAGCGATTCAGGGATACCTGGACGCTCTCGACCACCGCGACACCGACGGCATCGTCCGCAACGCGCTGTGCGGTATGTACGACGCCGTGCGCGACAAACGGTCCGACCAGGCCCTGGCCAAGCTGGGCAGCGACGCGTTCCGCAGGCAGTTCTCCCAGGTCCAGCTGACCTCGATCGACAAGATCGTGTACTTGTCGCAGTATCAGGCGCAGGCACTGTTCACCATGCAGGTATCGGCTGCCACCGGCGGTCCGATGCACGGGCAGGTTCAAGGCGTCGCGCAGTTGCTATTCCAGCGCGGGCAGATCTTGGTGTGCTCCTACGTGCTCCGCAGCGGGAGCTCGTACTGACGATCCGGCTAACGGATCAGTTGAACGAATCTCCGCAGGCGCACGACCCACTGGCGTTGGGGTTGTCGATGGTGAAGCCTTGCTTCTCGATCGTGTCGACGAAATCGATGGAGGCGCCTTCGATGTACGGCGCGCTCATCCGGTCCACCGTCAGGCGCACACCGCCGAACTCCGAGGTCAGGTCACCGTCCAGCGTCCGGTCGTCGAAAAACAGGTTGTAACGCAGTCCCGCGCAACCACCCGGCTGTACCGCGATGCGCAGCGCAAGGTCGTCACGACCCTCCTGCTCCAACAGAGACTTCGCCTTCGCGGCGGCGGCCTCAGTCAGGATCGCGCCGTGGGTCTTGGTGATCGACTCGTTCTGCACCGTCATTGCTTCTCCTACGTGCGTCAATTGTCGGGCGGCTCCGCCGTGAGCTCAGCCCACTGCCTCAACGGTACCTTGCGGGACCGCTATTCCCGAGTCGAGCCGCGACCTGTGAGGCCAATCCCATCAGTTGATTCGCCGCGTCGGCCTGTGCCAACCGCACCGAACCGCTGTATTCGGCGATGGATAAGGCGGACATGATGCCCGACATGCGCGTAATGCCACTGTCCAGGCCGACCTGCCCGGCCAGGACAATCACCGGAATTCCCAGCGGACGTGCCGTTTGCGCGAGAAAACCCACCACCTTGCCGTGCAGGGACTGCTCGTCGAATCGACCTTCACCGGTGACGATCATGTCCGCGGTCTCAAGTTCGTCGTCCAGGCGGGTGTGTTCGGCGATGATTTCCGCGCCCGACTCGCACCGGCCGCCGAGCGCCAGCAGCCCGGCGCCGATACCGCCGGCGGCGCCCGCACCCGGCTCGGCGCTCACCGCGCGCCCCACGGCGGCGTCCATCTCGGCGGCCCACCCGGTGAGGCGGGCTTCGAGTGCGACGACAGTGGGCGGATCCGCACCCTTCTGCGGCCCGAACACCCGGGCCGCACCCCACGGCCCGAGCAGCGGGTATTCGGTGTCGGAGGCGGCGATCAGCTCGACGTCAGCCAGCTGCCGGCGCGCGGCGTCCAGGCCGCCGAGCTCGGTGATCATTCCTTTGCCGCCGTCGGTGCACGCACTTCCGCCAAGACCGACCACGATCTGGGCCGCCCCCGCACGCAGTGCCTCGGCGATGAGCTGCCCGACTCCGCTGCTGTCGGCCGCCAGCGCGGTCTCCGGCGTGGGCGGGCCGCCAAGCAACGCCAGTCCGCAAGCTTGCGCACACTCCAGGTAAGCGGTCGCCGAGCGGGGATCGAACACCCACTGCGCTTCCACCGTGGCGTCCAGCGGCCCGCGCACCCGCAGCCGCCGGGTTTCCCCCAGCCGACTGCCGAGCACCTTGACGAAACCGGGGCCACCGTCGGACTGCGGGGCGACGATGAACATGTCGGCCGGACGTGATCGGCTCCAGCCGGTCGCGATGGCCGCGGCGGCTTCCACCGCCGAAAGGCTGTCCCCGTAGCAGTCCGGGGCCACCAGCACCCGCATCGCCGGCATCTGGATCCGGCCGGGCGCGGGACCGGTGGGCTCGTCCTCCAGGGCCGTCGGGCCGTCATCGTCCATTACCGATTGCCGTTCATTACCGGTAAGCGTAGGGCCAACGCACTCGCCTCCGGGGCCATTCACGTCCGCCGCAATGGCGAAGTAACCTGGCGAATGTGAAGCTGCTGGGCCGAAGCAAGGGCCATGAAGAGGACGCCGACGCGCGGGTGGAACTGGATACGTCCGGTTCGATGGACGCCACATCGCAAGGGACACGTAAAACCGACCCCAAGGGGCGGCCCACACCCAAGCGCACCGACGCGCGGCGAAACACGAAAAAGGGGCCGGTCGCGCCCGCGCCCATGACCGCCTCCGAGGCGCGGGCCCGGCGCAAAACGCTGGCCGGTCCCAAGCTCAGCCGCGAGGAGCGCCGGGCCGAAAAGACCGCCAGCCGTGCCCGGCTCACAGATCGGCGCACCCGCATGTTGGCCGGCGAAGAGGCCTACCTGCTGCCCCGCGACCAGGGCCCGATACGGCGCTACGTTCGCGATGTCGTGGACTCGCGGCGCAACGTGCTGGGCTTGTTCATGCCCATCGCGCTGACGCTGATGTTCATCACCTTCGGTGTTCCGCAGCTGCAGGTGTACATGTCGCCCGGGATGCTGTTTCTGATGATCTTGATGGGCATCGACGGGCTCGTCTTGGGCCGCAAGGTTGGCGGCATGGTCGATGCAAAATTCCCGGATAATACCGAAAGCCGTTGGAAAATAGGCCTTTACGCCGCCGGACGGGCTTCTCAAATGCGCCGGATGCGCACGCCGAAGCCGCAAGTCGAGCGCGGCAGCAAGGTTGGCTGAGAAGTAGGTTGAGAAGTTTGGTTGAGAATCGCCTGAAAGCAGGCTGACCCCGGTGCGCACCTTGGTGCTCGGCGGGATCAGATCGGGCAAATCCCGGTGGGCGGAGGAAGCCATCACCAAGTCATTGGCACCCGGCCAGCCGGTCCGGTATCTGGCCTCCGGGCCGGCCGGCCTGGCCGATGCCGCCTGGGCGGACCGGGTCGCACGACACCGCAGCCGTCGGCCGGCGCACTGGTCGACGGTCGAAACCGGCGACATAACTACCGAATTGCTGCAGGCACCGCACGTCCCGACGCTCATCGACGACCTGGGCACCTGGCTGACCGGCACGATGGATCGCCACGGGGCGTGGGACAACGGATCGGGAGCGGCCCCCGTGCAACAACCGATCGACGAAATGCTCGCGGCTGTCAGCGCGTTTCCCGCCACGCTTGTGCTGGTCAGCCCCGAAGTCGGGTTGACCGTGGTGCCGCCCACCGCGTCCGGCCGTCGGTTCGCCGACGAACTGGGCAGTCTCAACCAGGGCATCGCGGCGCTGTGCGACCAGGTGGTGCTCGTGGTCGCCGGACAGGCGCTGTCGATCAAGGCGTCTAAAACCTGATGGCGGACCTGATGGAATTCACGCCGGTGCTGCCGCCCGATGCGGATGTTGCCGCCGCGGCCCGGGCGCGTCAGGACACGCTGACCAAACCCCGGGGCGCGCTGGGCCGGCTCGAGGACCTGTCCACCTGGATCGCTTCGTGTCAGGGCCAATGCCCGCCACGGCAATTCGAGCGTGCCCGAGTCGTGGTGTTCGCCGGCGACCACGGTGTCGCCCGGTCCGGGGTGTCGGCGTACCCGCCGGAAGTGACCGCCCAGATGGTCGCCAACATCGACGCCGGTGGAGCGGCGATCAATGCGCTGGCCGGGATCGCCGGCGCGACGGTACGGGTTGCGGATCTGGCGGTGGATGCGGACGCGCTGTCGGAGCGGATCGGCGCTCACAAAGTGCGGCGGGGCAGCGGCGATATCGCCATCGAGGACGCGCTCACCCACGACGAAGCCACCCGGGCCATCGCCGCGGGCAAGCGGATCGCCGACGAGGAGGTCGACGCCGGCGCCGACCTGCTTATCGCGGGCGACATGGGAATTGGGAACACCACCGCGGCCGCGGTCGTGGTGGCTGCGCTGACGAACGCGGAACCCGTTGCCGTGGTCGGTTTCGGGACGGGAATAGATGATGCGGGCTGGGCGCGCAAGACCGCCGCGGTGCGCGATGCGCTATTCCGCGCCCGGCAGGTATTGCCCGACCCGGTCGCATTGCTGCGCTGCGCCGCCGGCGCGGACCTGGCAGCCCTGGCCGGCTTTTGCGCGCAGGCCGCCGTCCGGCGCACTCCCCTGTTGCTCGATGGCATGGCGGTGACGGCCGCTGCGTTGGTAGCCGAGCGGATGGCGCCCGGCGCCCGGCTGTGGTGGCAGGCCGGTCACCGGTCCACCGAGCCGGGTCACGCGCTGGCCCTGACGGCTCTTGACCTGGATCCGATTCTGGACCTGCGCATGCGGCTTGGCGAGGGTACCGGCGCCGCGGCCGCACTGCCGGTACTGCGCGCCGCGGTGGCCGCGCTGGCGTCGATGGCGACGTTCTCAGAAGCCGGGGTAGCAGGCGTGGCCGAGTCGTGATGCGCGCCCTGGCAGCGGCTTTCACGTTTGAAACAGTGCTGCCCGTCCCGCAGTCCTGGGGCGCCCCGCTGGGCCGCGGAGCCATGACGGCGCTGCCGGTAGCCGGCGCCGCGCTGGGCGCGTTGGCCGCCGGTGTCACCTCGGCCGGCGGGCTGGCATTCGGCTCGTCCAGCCCGCTGGCCGGATTACTCGCGGTGACGGCGCTGCTTCTTGCCACCCGCGGCCTGCACATCGACGGTGTCGCCGATACGGCCGACGGGCTGGGCTGCTACGGGCCGCCCCAGCGTGCACTTGCGGTGATGCGCGACGGACCAACGGGTCCGTTCGGAGCGGCGGCCGTCGTCTTGGTGATCGCGTTGCAGGGGCTGGCATTCTCGGCGCTGCAACCGGCGGGGATCGCTGGGCTCCTGGGAATCGCTGTGGCGGTGTTCGCCGGCCGCGTGACCGCGGTGCTGGCATGTCGCCGGTCGGTGCCCGCGGCCGATGGCAGCACCCTGGGCGCCGGTGTTGCCGGTACCCAACCGGTGCTGGTGGTGGCGGCCTGGGTCGCGGCGCTGATCGCCGTCTCGGTGCCGGCGGGTCCGCGGCCGTGGCAGGGGCCGGTCGCGGTGCTGGTTGCGGTGTTGTGCGGCGCGGCCCTGGTCGCGCACTGCGTGCGCCGCTTCGGCGGCATCACCGGCGACGTGCTGGGTGCGGCGATCGAACTGACCACAACGGTGAGCGCCCTGACCCTGGCCGGGCTGGTCCGGCTCTAGCTCGCGGCGGCCTAACCGAGCCGGGCCATCCAGCCGTGCGTGTCGGCGAAGGTGCCCCGCTGTATCCCGGTGAGCGTGTCGCGCAGCGCCATCGTCACCTCGCCGGGCTCGCCGTCGGCGATGGTGAAATCGCTGTCACCGTATTTGACCTGTGAAACAGGAGTGATGACGGCGGCCGTGCCGCAGGCGAATACCTCGGTGATCTCGCCCGCGGCGGCTTTTTTCTGCCACTCATCGATTTCGATCTTGCGCTCTTCGACACTGAATCCCGCGTCGATCGCTAACTGCAACAACGAATCCCGTGTGATGCCAGGCAGCAGCGAACCGGACAGCTCCGGGGTGACCAGCCGGGCCGATGCGCCGCTGCCGAACACGAAGAACATGTTCATCCCGCCCATCTCTTCGACGAAACGGCGCTCCGCGGCGTCCAGCCACACCACCTGGTCGCAACCCTGCTCGGCGGCTTGGGCCTGCGCCAGCAGCGAGGCCGCGTAGTTGCCGCCGAATTTGGCCGCGCCCGTGCCGCCCGGGCTGGCCCGCACGTACTCCGTCGACACCCAGACACTGACCGGGCTGATGCCGCCCTTGAAATACGCGCCCGCCGGCGAGGCGATCAAGAGGTAGCGGTATTCCTTGGCCGGACGCACCCCTAGTCCCGGTTCGGTCGCAATGATGAACGGTCGCAGATACAGCGCCTCCTCACCGCCCGCCGCCGGCACCCAGGCGCTGTCCAGAGCCACGAGTTGGCGCAGCGATTCGATGAACACCTCGTCGGGCAGTTCGGGAATCGCCAGCCGCCGGGCCGACGAGCGCAACCTGGCGGCGTTGGCGTCGGGGCGAAACGACACGATCGACCCGTCCGTCCAGCGATAAGCCTTGAGCCCTTCAAAGACTTCCTGCGCGTAATGCAGCACGATCGCCGACGGATCCAGCTGAATCGGCCCGTACGCAAGCACCTGCGCGTTGTGCCAGCCGAGGCCATCGGTGTAGTCGATCGAAACCATGTGGTCGGTGTGGTACTTGCCGAAACCGGGGTCCTGCAGGATCGATTCACGTTCGGCGTCGGTGGCCGGATTTTCCGACCGTTGAACGGTGAACTCGAGGTAACCGCTGGACATGGGCCGATTGTATATGCGCGCGCCAACGGGTTTTTGCCGTCACGCCCGCGCCACGGGATCGCGGCTAGCGGGTTTTCAGCCGGATCGGGTTTTCAGTTGCACAAAGGGCGGCCGCACCACTTCGCAATCCACCCGGCGGCCGCGGACGTCGACGGTGATTTGCTGGCCGTCTTCGACGCCCGCATCCGTATTGATCAACGCTAGCGCGATCCCGGCCTGCAGCGTCGGGGAGAACGTTCCCGATGTCGTCACCCCGACGGGGGTGTTCCCGGCAAGCACCGTCAGGTCGGGGCGCAGGACGCCACGGCCCACCATGCGCAGACCCCGCAGGAGCCGCTCCGGCCCGGCTGACTTCTCGGCCAGCAGCGCTTCACGGCCGAAAAACGCGTCCTTTTTCCACCCGATGGCCCAGCCGCATCGGGCCTGCAGCGGGGAGATGTCCAGCGACAGTTCGTGCCCGTGCAGCGGATAACCCATCTCGGTGCGGAGAGTGTCGCGGGCGCCCAGTCCGGCAGGCTGGCCGCCCGCGGCGGAAACCGCGGCCACCAGCGCGTCGAACACCACACCCGCGGATTCCCAGGGCGGCAGCAGCTCGTAGCCGTGCTCGCCGGTGTACCCGGTGCGGCAGACGCGCACCGGCACCCCGGAGAACGAAGCATCGGCGTAGCCCATGTAATCCATCCCGGTCGGCAGACCCAGCTCAGCGAGCACGGCGGCCGATTGCGGCCCTTGGACCGCCAGGACGGCGTAGGAGCGATGCTCGTTGGTGATGGTCAGACCGGCCGGTGCGGCGGCCCGCAGCGCCTCGACCACCGCGGCGGTGTTGGAGGCGTTGGGGACCAGAAAAATCTCGTCGTCGTCGACGTAGTAGGCGATCAGGTCGTCGATGACGCCGCCGGATTCGGTGCAGCACAGTGTGTATTGGGCCTTGCCAGGCCCGATTCGGGCCAGGTCGTTGGTGAGCGCGGAGTTGACGAACGCGGCCGCACCCGGTCCGCGGATCAGCGCCTTGCCGAGGTGGCTGACGTCGAAGAGGCCGACGGCGTTGCGCGTCGCGTTGTGCTCGCTGACGGTCCCGGCGTACGCCACCGGCATCAGCCAACCGCCGAACTCGGCGAAACTCGCGCCTAACTCGCGGTGGCGGTCTTCCAGCGGTCCCCTGATCAATTCCGACGCGTCGCTCACGGCGTCCAACCTAGCTCGGCGACGATGTCGGCGACGAGCGCCGGGCGTCAGCCACCCCCCGACGTCTGTTGACTAGGGTGAATGCATGCCCGCGACTACCCAACCCGCTTACCAAAGCCCCTCAGTCAATGTCGCCACTTCACTGCCCAAGCGCGATGTGGCTTCCTCGGTATTGGTGTTGCCGGTCGTCTCGACCGGCGACGGTGATGAGTCAGGCGACCGACCGGGCGCGGTCGTTGTCGCGGCCGAGCCCTTCTTGCCCGCCGAAGCCATCGCGGAAATCGAGACCGGTTTGCGCGCGTTGGATGCCACCGGCGGCACCGAACAGGTGCACCGCCTCGTGGTTGCGTCGCTACCGGTGGACAGTGTGTTGACGATAGGGCTGGGCAAGCCGCGCGAAGAGTGGCCCGCCGACACGATCCGCCGCGCCGCGGGCGTGGCGGCGCGTTCCCTCGGTGGCGCCGAAGTCGTCTTCACCACGTTGGCCGACCTCCCGGGCGAAGGTGTCGGCTCGGCCCTCGTCGAAGGATTGACCCTGGGCAGCTATCGGTTCACCGACTTCCGCAGCAAGAAGACGGCCCCGAAAGACAAAGGGTTGCGCAAGATCACGGTGCTCTCCACAGCGAAAGACGCCAAGCAACAGAGCGCGCACGGCGCGGCTGTCGCGACGGCGGTCGCCACCGCCCGAGACCTCGTCAACACTCCCCCGAGTCACCTGTATCCCGCCGAATTCGCCAAGCGAGCAAAGATTTTGGGCGAGTCAGTCGGTCTGGAAGTGGAGGTCCTCGACGACAAGGCGCTGCAGAAGGGCGGCTACGGCGGAGTGGTCGGCGTCGGCCAGGGCTCGTCGCGCCCGCCGCGGCTGGTGCGACTGATCCACCGGGGTTCGCAGCTGTCGAAGAAGCCAAAGCAGGCCAAGCGAGTTGCGCTGGTGGGCAAGGGCATCACATTCGACACCGGTGGCATCTCGATAAAGCCAGCAGCCTCAATGCATTACATGACCTCGGACATGGGCGGCGCCGCCGCGGTCATCGCGACCGTCGCACTGGCTGCACAGCAGAAGCTGCCGATCGACGTCATCGCGACGGTGCCGATGGCCGAGAACATGCCGTCGGCGACCGCGCAGCGACCGGGTGACGTGCTGACGCAATACGGCGGAATCACGGTCGAGGTACTCAACACGGACGCCGAGGGCAGGCTGGTGCTGGCCGACGCGATCGTCCGCGCGTGCGAGGACAAGCCGGACTACCTGATCGAGACGTCCACGCTGACCGGTGCGCAGACTGTGGCGCTGGGCGCCCGAATCCCCGGAGTGATGGGCAGCGAAGCGTTCCGCGACCGGGTGGCCGAGATCTCACAGCGGGTGGGCGAGAACGGCTGGCCGATGCCGCTCCCCGACGATCTCAAGGACGATCTGAAGTCCGCGGTGGCCGACCTGGCCAACATCAGCGGGCAGCGCTTCGCCGGGATGTTGGTGGCCGGCGTCTTCTTGCGCGAGTTCGTCGCCGACGGGGTGGCGTGGGCACACATCGACGTCGCCGGCCCGGCTTTCAACACCGGCAGCCCATGGGGATACACACCCAAGGGCGCCACCGGGGTACCGGCCCGCACAATGTTTGCGGTGCTCGAGGACATCGTTGAGAACGGTTAGACGCCGACCTGTCACGCGCGACACACTCGTTCGCCGCGTTTAGACACCAAGCGTCGCGGATAACCTCCCATCGACTGGCACCCGACGGAAGGCAAAACTGTGACTGCGCGACGATTGATCATCATGGTGGGGGCCGTGCTGCTGCTGGCCGGGGTGATCGGGCTGCTCGTGCCGGTCTCGGTGTCGGACGGCAACGGCAGTTCCGTTGCATGCGGGAGCGGGATCGCCTCCGACCTCTCCGCGGCCAGGAACGCCAACGACAAGAACGGTGCGAACATTCCGGTTCTCAACCAGGTCATCCCACACAACGACTATGTCGCACTGTGCGAGTCGTCGCTGTCGGGTCGGCGCGCGTGGTCGATCCCGCTGACGCTCGTCGGAGTCCTGGGGATCGGCGGTGCACTGCTGATGCGACGCGCCGAAGGAGCTTCTGCCGTTTAAGAAGCCGTCTGGCGACGGACCTGCGCGTGCAGCATCTCGCCGCTGGGCGGTTTGCCTTCGGCCAGGTCGGCGAAATCATGCACCGCGGCGGCCATTACCTCGGGATGCGACATCGGCGAGAAGTGACCGGCTTTGATATCGCGGCGCCACAGTCGCGGCACCCAGCGGGCGGTGTCGTCATACCCGTGCGGCCGCACGTATTTGTCTTTGGTGTTGACGATCAGCTGCACTGGCACGTCGACTACCTGGATGGCGTCCCCGCGGCCGGAGAATGACCGAAAGTAGTTGGCGGGGTAGATTTTAACCGAACTGGCGGCGTCTGCGGCCAGGCCGGCCGAATGATGGATCTGGCTGGAGGGGATGTTGTCGACCACGGCGCGCCGCAACGGCGCGCTCGACAGCGTCAGCCGAAGAAGCGTCGGCGCCACCACCGGTATCGAGAAGAACACCATGTAAGTGAGCCGCAGCGCCTGGCTGAGGGCCCGCCCAAACCTGCGTAGGCGCCAGGGCCGCCGCAGACCGCTGAGAACGTAATCCACCAACTGGTCCTGGCTCGGGCCGGACACCGATGTGAAGGAGGCGACCCGGTCGCCGGCGCCGGGGCGCTTCAGGTACTCCCACACCCCCACCGAGCCCCAGTCGTGGGCCAGCACATGCACCGGTCGCCCGGGGCTCAGCTCACCCGTGACCGCGGCGAAATCGTCAGCGAAGAGCCCCATGGTGTACGCCGAAACCGGCTTCGGTGCCGACGACAGTCCGACACCGCGATTGTCATAGCGGATGATCCGGAACCGCTCGGCCAGCAGCGGGACGACTCCGTCCCACAACACGTGCGAATCGGGCCAACCGTGTGCCAGCACGACCGTCGGGCCCTCGGGGTTGCCCTCCTCGTAGACCGCGATACGCACGCCCGCACTGTCCACCAACCGTGGGGGTGCGTGTTGGGCCGCCGGCATCGCCCCACCGTAGCAACCGCGGTCGGGCACCCCGCGCGCCCTGGATGTGTGTGCGCGCAGGCGCAGTGACAGGATGGTTTCGGACATCACCACAGTTCCGCGGCGGTACACACAGGTGTGGTAAGCCAGATGTCGACCTACGCCGACCCACGAGTAATCGAGGAGTCAACAGAGATGGCCTTCTCCGTCCAGATGCCGGCACTCGGTGAGAGCGTGACCGAGGGGACGGTTACCCGCTGGCTCAAGCAGGAAGGCGACACGGTCGAACTCGACGAGCCTCTCGTCGAAGTCTCGACCGACAAGGTCGACACCGAAATCCCAGCACCCGCCGCGGGTGTGCTCACCAAAATCGTCGCCCAGGAGGATGACACCGTCGAGGTCGGTGGCGAACTGGCCGTCATCGGCGACGCCTCCGATGCTGATTCCAAACCCGCCGCAGCAGAGCCCGCCCCGCGCGAGCCGGAGGCCCAGCCCGAACCCGCCGCGCCAGCAGAAGCCGAACCCGAGCCCGCCGCGCCAGCCCAATCTGCACCCGCGGCAGCGGCGCCGCGGGCTGCCGGCAGCGGCACCACGACTCCGGTGCTGATGCCCGAGCTCGGCGAATCGGTGACTGAGGGCACCGTGACCCGCTGGCTCAAAAAGGTCGGGGATTCAGTTCAGGTTGACGACGCGTTGGTGGAAGTCTCCACCGACAAGGTCGACACCGAGATCCCGTCACCGGTGGCCGGGGTGTTGGTCAGCATTACCGCTGACGAGGACGCCACCGTCGCGGTGGGCGGCGAGTTGGCACGGATCGGTGCCGCTTCCGACGCCGGTGCCGCACCGGCGCCAGCACCCAAGCCCGAACCCACACCTGAGGCCAAGCCCGAGCCCAAGCCCGAGCCGAAGCCGGAGGCCGCCAAGCCTGCCGCGGCGCCCCAACCCAAACCGGAGCCGGAGCCGGAGCGCGAACCCGCGCGGCCCGAGCCGGCGGCGGGATCCGGCGGCGATTCAGCACCGTACGTGACCCCGCTGGTGCGAAAACTAGCCGCCGAAAACAACATTGACCTTGCCGCGATAACCGGCACCGGCGTGGGTGGTCGCATCCGCAAGCAGGATGTGCTGGCCGCGGCTGAGGAAAAGCAACGGCCGAAGGCCGCCGCCACGCCGTCAGCGCAAGGCCCCGCCGCCGAGCCGGCTTCGAAAGCCCCCGCGGCCATTCCACCCACCCCGGCACCCGCACTGGCGCATTTGCGCGGGACCACCCAGAAGGCCAGCCGGATCCGCGTGATCACCGCCAAAAAAACCCGCGAATCACTGCAGGCCACGGCGCAACTCACCCAGACCCACGAGGTCGACATGACCAAGATCGTGGGGTTGCGGGCCAGGGCCAAGGCCGCGTTCGCCGAGCGCGAGGGGGTGAACCTGACCTTCTTGCCGTTCATCGCCAAGGCCGTGATCGATGCCCTGAAGATTCATCCCAACATCAACGCCAGCTACAACGAAGACTCCAAAGAGATCACTTACTACGACGCGGAGCACCTAGGCTTCGCCGTCGACACCGAGCAGGGCCTGCTCTCCCCCGTCATCCACAATGCCGGTGACCTTTCGCTGGCCGGGCTCGCCAGGGCGATCGCCGACATCGCCGCACGAACTCGCTCCGGCAACTTGAAGCCCGACGAGCTCTCGGGCGGCACCTTCACCATCACCAATATCGGCAGCCAGGGTGCGTTATTCGATACCCCGATCCTTGTTCCGCCGCAGGCAGCGATGCTGGGTACCGGGGCCATCGTCAAGCGACCGCGGGTGGTCGCCGATGACAGCGGCAACGAATCGATCGGGGTTCGCTCGATCTGCTATCTCCCGCTGACCTATGACCATCGGCTCATCGACGGCGCCGATGCCGGACGGTTCCTCACTACCGTCAGACACCGACTCGAAGAAGGAGCGTTCGAGGCCGATCTAGGACTCTGAAGACGTGGCTAAAGCTGGTTCCAAGGCCGTCGTTGCCATAGCGGGATCGTCCGGCCTCATCGGATCGGCCTTGGCTGCGGCGCTACGCGCTGCCGACCACCCCGTGCTTCGCATTGTTCGCCGGGCTCCGGCGAATTCCGAAGAACTACACTGGAATCCGGAGGGCGGCGAGTTCGATGCCGACGCGCTGCGCGGTGTCGACGCCGTGGTCAACCTGTGCGGCGTCAACGTCGGTCAGCGTCGGTGGTCGGGCGCCTTCAAACAGAGCCTGCGAGACAGCCGCATCGCTCCCACCGAGGTGCTGGCCAGCGCCGTCGTCGACGCCGGGGTCGAAACCCTGATCAACGCCAGCGCGGTCGGTTATTACGGAGACACCAAAGACCGGGTGGTTGACGAAAGCGGCCGGACGGGAAGCGGTTTCCTGGCCAAGCTGTGTGAAGACTGGGAGGCCGCCACGCTGCCAGCCCAATACGGAGGTGTCCGTGTCGTGCTGGCCCGCACCGGCCTGGTGCTGGCTGCAGCGGGTGGCGTGCTGCGCCGAATGCGGCCGTTGTACTCGACGGGCCTCGGCGCCCGGCTGGGCAGCGGCCGTCAGTACATGTCATGGATCAGCCTGGAAGACGAGGTGCGGGCCCTGTTGTTCGCCATCTCGAACCCTTCGCTGTCCGGTCCGGTCAACTTGACCGGGCCGGCGCCGGTGACCCACGCCGAGTTCACCACGGCGTTCGGCCGAGCAATCAACCGGCCGACCCCGTTGACGGTGCCGGGATTCGCCTTGCGGGCCGCGTTCGGAGAGTTCGCCGGCGAAGGCCTGCTCACCGGGCAGCGCGCCATCCCGTCGGCTCTGGAGCGCGCCGGTTTCCAGTTTCACCACAACACAATTGGCGAAGCGCTCGGCTACGCAACCGCCCGACGCGACCACGATTAGCCTCGGAGAAGCCAGTCTCCTGGTGGCGGTCTTCCACCCGGCCTTGCCGCCTGCCGACTGGACTCAGGGGCACGGTGCCAGCTGATGCCGACGTTGGGGATGCCGCGCAGGCGTTGTCGACGAGGACACCCCGACCCAACCAGTACGACCAAGAAAGCGGCGGACTCTAGAGGTCCAGGACCAGCCGTCCGCCTTCGGATTTGGCTCTGGAGACGCAGACCAACATCTGGCCGTGCTCCCGTTGCGAGTCCGTCAGGGTGCTGTCGCGATGCTCGACGTCGCCGGCGAGTACCCGCTGCACGCAGGTGCCGCAAAAGCCTTGCCGGCAGGAATAACTCATGTTGGGCTGGTCCGCCCGTAACGCGGCCAGGGCGGTCTGGTCTCCGCCAACCTCCAGGACTCGTGCACTGCGGGCAAGCTCCAATTCGAATGGCGTCCCATCGACCACCGGCAGCGGGGAGAACCTTTCGATGTGCAACTCCGCGCCCGAATCCTGCGGCATGCCCCGACGGACGGCTTCGATCATCGGCGGCGGGCCGCATACGTACACCGCCGTCTGGCCGTCCACCCCATCCAGGAGCTCCGTGGCGGTCGGCACGCCGTGCTCGTCGTCGGTGCGCACGCGCACCTTGTGACCGAATGCGCGCAGTTCGTCCAAGAACGGCAGGCTGTCCCGGTGCCGTCCGGTGTAGCACAAAGACCACGGGACGCCGAGCCAGTCGGCGACCCTGATCATCGGCAGGATCGGCGTGATACCGATGCCGCCGGCCAGGAAACGTACCTGCTCCGCCCGCGATCCGGAACCCGGCAACGGCATCATGAAGCCGTTACGTGGCTCGCTGATCTCGACGGTCTGGCCCGCGACCAGACCATGCGCCTCGACGGACCCGCCGCCGCCGGCCGGGATGCGCCGCACCGCGATTCGATACTGCCGCTCCTCGCGCGGATCCCCGCACAGCGAGTACTGCCGAATCCGCCCGGAAGGCAGGTGGAGGTCGATGTGCGCGCCCGCGTGCCAACCCGACAACGGCGTATGGTCGGGCGCCGCGAGGGTGAGCTGGACGACGTCCTCATCCTGCGCGATGCGACGCCTGTCCACGACGCGCACGGTCTTGCGGTTGACGGCCGCGGGGAGCTCGGGCAACGCCTGATCGCCCCCGAGGCGCGAAACCACCGACACGAAGTGGGGCACGGCAATCCCCGCCGCACGGATGAGCAGGTCTGGGCGGACCGCCCGGTAAAGCCCGGGGGGTGGCTCGCCGGAGTAGGGCTTGAACAGCCGCGTCAAATGGCGCCGGGCAGCCCGACCACTGCCGACCTCAGCCATGGAAGGCGCGCGCCGCCGGGGAGGCGGCCAGATACGCCACCGCCTGTGCCGTGCTCCCCTCGTTTAACGGGTTGTAGTCCCGCTTCAAGAGCCGCAGCGCGGCGCGGACGACGAAGCCGGCGGTGGGGACGGCTCCGCGCCTGCCCGATCTGTGCAACTTCCACCCGAGCCGCAGATAACCAAGGTTGGGCAACGCCGGATCCTCGTGGATCAGGAACTTCGTGCCGCGCAAAAGGATCGCAAAGAACACGAAACTGACCAGCACAGCCGACACGGCTTGGGCGACGTAGTCCATCCCGAAGTACTTCGCGACGTTGTACGAGACGTGGCGGTGTTCCACCTCTTCGGCCCCATGCCAGCGGTAGAGATCGGTCAACGTCTTGTCGGCGCCCATGGCGTCCCAGGAATTGTTGAGCACCCAGTCGCCGAGAACGCCGGTGAAATGCTCTGCGGCGCAGAGCGCATGCGTGCCCGAAGACAAGGCTTTCCGCCGGTTTTGCGGCGTCGCCATGGAGACCCGCTGGTCGTACTGGCCGGCTACCCACTCCAGCTGGCGCAGGAACGGCGCCGGGTCAATCCCGTGTCGCATGAGATAACCGCGCAAGACCTGGTCATGGGTTTTAGCGTGCACCGCCTCTTGGCCGATGAAACCGATGATCTCCTCTCGGAGGTGCTCGTCTCGGACGTGCTCCAAAGAATCAGCGAGCAGCTTGCTGAACCACCGCTCGGCGACCGGAAGGAACAGGTTCAACGCGGTCACGACATGCGAGCCGTAAGGATCGCCCGGAATCCAGTGCAGCGGGGCCGTTTCCCATTGGAAATGGACGTTCCTGGCCCGCAAAGCCACTTCATCGGGAGCGAACTGATCCGATACACCCCAAGTCGCGATTTGTGCTTTCCCCACTTACCCCCCTGCCACGAACTTCTGACCGGGATTCGTTGCCGCCGCTGTCTTGGATGACGAAACAGGCGAGGGAACCGTTCATGAGACGGGTACCCACAGGTCAGGGCCAGCACTGATGCGCCGGCCCGCGCTGATGATCTCCCGGGTAATCTCGCGACGGTGAGCTCCATCCGGTCGCAACCGAGCGCGATTGACGTCCGCCAGTTGGGGATGGTCGAGTACCTCGCCGCCTGGCAACTGCAGCGTGAGCTGGCCGAAGTCCGGGTCGGAGGCGGTCCCGACACCCTGCTGCTGCTGGAACATCCTGCTGTCTATACCGCCGGTCGGCGCACCGAGTCGCACGAGCGGCCCCTCCAAGGCATTCCGGTCATCGACACCGACCGCGGGGGCAAGATCACCTGGCACGGGCCAGGGCAATTGGTCGGCTATCCGATCATCGGGCTGGCCGAACCGCTGGACGTGGTCAATTACGTTCGGCGCCTTGAGGAATCGTTGATCAAGGTATGCGCCGACGTGGGACTGGAAGCCGGCCGTGTCGACGGTCGGTCCGGGGTCTGGGTGCCGGAAAGTCCAGGTGCGCCCGCGCGCAAGGTCGCGGCCATCGGTGTAAGGGTGTCGCGAGCGACGACACTGCACGGCTTTGCGCTCAACTGCGATTGCGATCTGAACGCATTCACCACCATCGTGCCCTGTGGCATCAGAGATGCCGGTGTGACGTCGTTGTCTGCCGAACTCGGACACACCGTCAGTGTCGATGACGTCCGATCGGCGGTGGCCGACGCCGTGTCCGACGCTCTGGACGGCCGGCTGGCCCTTTCCTGGCAGCCCGCCGCCGCCCGCGTAGCATCGAATTCGTGAGTGTCACACCCGAAGGCCGCCGTTTGCTACGGCTGGAGGTGCGCAATGCGGAGACACCGATTGAGCGCAAGCCGCCGTGGATCAAGACTCGCGTCCGCATGGGACCGGAATACACGCAACTGAAGAGCCTGGTGCGGCGCGAGGGTCTGCATACGGTCTGCGAGGAAGCCGGCTGCCCCAACATCTTCGAATGCTGGGAAGACCGCGAAGCCACCTTCCTGATCGGCGGCGACCAGTGCACCCGTCGCTGCGACTTCTGCCAGATCGACACCGGTAAGCCCGCGGACCTCGACCGCGACGAGCCGCGACGGGTCGCGCAGAGCGTGCAGACGATGGGCTTGCGCTACGCCACCGTCACCGGGGTCGCCCGCGACGACCTGTCCGACGGCGGGGCCTGGCTGTACGCGGAAACCGTGCGCGCCATCAAGGAGCTCAACCCGCAGACCGGCGTGGAACTGTTGGTTCCCGACTTCAACGGCGAGCCTGCCCGGCTCGTGGAGGTCTTCGAGTCCCGCCCGGAAGTGTTGGCGCACAACGTCGAAACCGTGCCCCGCATTTTCAAGCGGATTCGGCCCGCCTTCACTTACCAACGCAGCCTCGACGTGCTGACCGCGGCCCGCGACTTCGGCCTGGTCACCAAGAGCAACCTCATCCTCGGTCTGGGTGAAACCCCGGACGAGGTGCGCACCGCGCTGGCCGACCTGCGTGATGCGGGCTGCGACATCATCACCATCACCCAATATCTGCGTCCGTCGGCACGTCACCACCCGGTCGAGCGCTGGGTCAGGCCCGAGGAGTTCGTCGACTTCGCGCAGCACGCCGAAGAGCTTGGGTTCTCAGGCGTGCTGGCCGGTCCGCTGGTGCGGTCGTCGTACCGGGCCGGCAGGCTTTACCAACAAGCCGCGCTGGCCAGGCCAGAAGCCCCTGCCTCGCACTAGCCGCCATATACGTATCCTTAGGGCTTATGGCTAAATCCCACACCACCGCCGAGAACAAGGCCGCGAAAGCGCAGGTGGCAGCCGCTCGCAAGGCCGCCGCGCGAGAACGCCGCGGCCAGTTGTGGCAGGCGTTCAACATCCAGCGCAAGGAAGACAAGCGTCTGTTGCCGTACATGATCGGCGCGTTCGTGTTGATCGTGGGCGTGTCGGTGGCGGTGGCGTTGTGGGCCGGCGGGTTGACGGCGCTCACGGTGATCCCGATCGGTGTGATGCTGGGCGCCCTGATGATGTTCATCATCTTCGGCCGCCGGGCCCAGAAATCGATCTACCGGAAAGCCGAGGGCCAAACCGGCGCGGCGGCGTGGGCATTAGACAACCTACGCGGCAAATGGCGAGTCAGCACCGGTGTCGCCGCGACCGGCCATTTCGACGCGGTGCACCGGGTGCTCGGCCGGCCGGGCGTCATCTTGATCGGCGAAGGATCCGCGGCGCGGGTCAAACCGCTGCTGGCCCAGGAGAAAAAGCGCACCGCGCGGCTGATCGGCGACACACCGATCTACGACATCGTCGTCGGCAACGGTGAGGGTGAGGTTCCGCTCGCCAAACTGGAGCGCCATCTCGTCAAGCTTCCGGCCAATATCACCGTCAAGCAGATGGACTCGCTGGAATCCCGGTTGGCCGCGTTGGGATCGCGGGCCGGTTCCGCCATCATGCCCAAAGGACCGCTCCCCAACGCCGGCAAGATGCGGGGCATTCAGCGCACGGTGCGCCGCAGGTAACGCCACACTTATCGCCGAACCACGGCTGTGCCGCTCACCCGATCGTGCAGCCCGCGACCGTCGGCATCGATGAACAGCGCCGGGATGACCAAAGCGAGCAACACCCCCCGGGCCGCCACCCGGCCAACCCCCAGCCTGCCGTCCAGCGAGATCACCCCGAGGCCCAGCGCCAACTGGCCGGGCGTGAAGCCAAACAGCCGCACCGCAACCACACCCAGTAGAAACCAGATGACCAATACCGCGGTCGACAGCGCCTCGATGGGGAAAACGCCGATCCCCAGGGCCAGCGCCGCCAGGCCGTAGCCGATCAACCAGTCGATCAGCAGCGCCACCAGCCGGCGTCCCGTCGGGGCCAGTGCTCCGGGCCCGCTTTCGGGCAGGCCGAGCATTTCGCCCGGGTAGGTGGGGCGCGATCCCGATGTCATCGGCCGATCTCCATGTCCCCAGAATAGGACCCAAGCCTCGAGGTGAGCCGGCTTCGCCCGTGCACGGCCAGGCCACGCGTCCTGTACAACAACGCGCAAAGGGCCACTATGCTCCATAGCGCAGGCCGTTGATCACCAAGCAAAGGAGTCTTCCGTGACGGATAAGACGCCCGACGATATCTTCAAACTCGCAAAGGACGAGAAGATCGAATATGTCGACGTCCGCTTCTGTGATCTGCCAGGCTCCATGCAACACTTCACAATTCCGATCTACGTCTTCGACGAGGCCGTCTTCGAGGACGGCTTGGCCTTCGACGGCTCGTCGATCCGCGGGTTCCAATCGATCCACGAGTCCGACATGTTGCTGCTGCCCGATCCGGAGACGGCGTTCATCGACCCGTTCCGTGCCGCCAGGACGCTGAACGTGAACTTCTTCGTGCACGACCCGTTCACCCTCGAGTCGTACTCGCGCGACCCGCGCAACGTCGCCCGCAAGGCGGAGAACTACCTGATCAGCACGGGCATCGCCGACACCTGTTATTTCGGCCCGGAAGCCGAGTTCTACATCTTCGACTCGGTGAGCTTCGACTCGCGAATCAACGGCTCGTTCTACGAGGTGGACGCGACATCGGGATGGTGGAACACCGGAGAACCGACCGAGCCTGACGGCAGTCCCAACCTCGGATACAAGGTCCGCCCCAAGGGCGGGTACTTCCCGGTGGCCCCTACCGACCACTACGTCGACCTGCGCGACAAGATGCTCACCCACCTGACCAACGCGGGCTTTTCGCTGGAGAAGGGCCACCACGAAGTGGGCACCGGCGGTCAGGCCGAGATCAATTACAAGTTCAACACTTTGCTGCACGCGGCCGACGACCTGCAGACGTACAAATACATCGTCAAGCAAACCGCGTGGCAGGCCGGCAAGAGCGCGACGTTCATGCCCAAGCCGCTCTTCGGCGACAACGGCTCCGGTATGCACTGCCACCAGTCGTTGTGGAAAGACGGCAACCCACTCATGTACGACGAGACGGGCTACGCCGGCCTATCGGACACCGCACGCCATTACATCGGCGGTTTGCTGTACCACGCTCCTTCGTTACTGGCCTTCACCAACCCGACGGTGAACTCCTACAAGCGCCTGGTTCCCGGCTATGAGGCCCCCATCAACCTGGTCTACAGCCAGCGCAACCGCTCGGCCTGCGTGCGCATCCCGATCACCGGAAACAACCCCAAGGCCAAACGGCTGGAGTTCCGTTGCCCAGACTCCTCGGGCAACCCGTACCTGGCCTTCGCTGCGATGATGATGGCCGGCCTGGACGGCATCAAGAACAAGATCGAGCCGCCACCCCCGGTCGACAAGGACCTCTACGAGCTTCCGCCAGAAGAGGCTGCGAACATCCCGCAGGCGCCTACCCAGCTGTCCGCGGTGATCGACCGCCTGGAGGAAGACAGCGAATACCTCACCGCGGGAGGTGTTTTCACCCCCGATCTGATCGAGACGTGGATCGCCTTCAAGCGCGACTACGAGATTGCGCCGGTCAACCTTCGGCCGACGCCGTACGAGTTCGCGCTCTATTACGACGTGTAGGCCAGCTAACGCCAGTTACCTGCTGAAACACGCCTGACCGGCTCACTGCGTCCGCAGTCCGTCCGCAACAGTTTCACTGGCACCGAGCGAGTCGATCCGTTCCGCGATCACAGCACCGATCGCCGAGCGGGTGGACTCATCGGCATCCGGCCACAAGTGGCTATAAGTGTCGAGCGTCGTGCGGGCGGTGGCGTGCCTCATCCGAGCCTGCACTGTCTTGATGTCCGCGCCCGATGCGATCAGCAGCGAAGCCATGTAGTGCCGCAAGTCGTGGAAGCTGAAACCGTCTGGCAGCCCGTCGATCTTGTCTCGGACGTTGCGCATCGCGCGTTCGATGATCCAGTGCGGGCAACGATCGGTGCCCGGCCCTCTGGTGACCATCATGTCGCTGGGATACTTCTGTACCGACGCGGACAACAGCAGCGCAAGATCTTGGGGAATCGGGATCGGCTGGTCGCTGCCCGCAGTCTTGAGCGGTTTGCCGCCCCATTGCTGTTTCGGGTGGACCACTCCCCTGATGAAGTCAACGTCCGATACCCGCAGCCCCGAGACTTCGGCGACGCGCAGGCCGGCGAACGCGCCCAGGAGGACGGCGACCCTCAGATGGTCGGGCATCGCGTCGTGGATCGCCCACACCTGTTCCGTGGTGGCCACGTACAGCTTAGGTTTGCCCATCGGTGGCGATGTGCGCTTAGAGCATGGGTTCCGGCCGAGCACGCCGTCATGCACCGGGTCAGACATGATCTGCGAGAGCCGGGAATGCAGCGCATAGACGTAACTCGGCTCGGCATCGGCATTCAGCTTCGCCACCCACGCCTTCACGAGCGATGGGCGCACCGCCGATAGCGGCATACCGCCGAACTCAGCGACAATCTGAGGGATATGCGTTCGCGCCTGGCGCACAGTGCCTTCGCGGTTGACCTTGTAGCCCTCGATCCACAGGTCGCACCACTGCTCGACGGTCAGCTGCGCGTCGCGCGGCGCCACATGTGTTCCGGCAACAATCGCCGCGGTCTGAGAATCAAGCCAACGTGTCGCATCAACCTTGCGCGCGAACCCGTTTGCGTGCTCCCGGCCGCGTTCGTCGACATATCTCGCTCGCCAGCGCCTTCCGATACCGTCGTTGGCACTCGGCACTGTCTGCCTGTTGCCGTCAGCATCCCGAACCGTTTTTGTCCAGCGGTCCTCGACGCCAGCCCTACGATTTCGTCTCATCATCACCAATCCCCTCCAGCAGTTTGCCAAGTTCGTCGATGACTGCACGCTGGATCATGGCATCGCGCAGCCGGACGGTAGCCTCGGGCGGTAGCTCGAAGCTGGCGACTTTCAACAGCGCCTCTACCGCCGCGTCGAGAGCATCGAGGGCACGGTTGCCGTCTCGTTGGAGCTCGTCGGCGCCTTCGAACTCGAGATCCAACACGTCCGACAGCCTCTCACGGAGCCCGCTGTTGTAAATCGCCGTGAGATCCCACACGGACTTTTGCGCCCCATCGCGGAGGGCACGTAGCGCGTAGCCCAGGTCGTTGTCCAATCCCGCTTTGCGGCCTAACAGCGAGTCGAGCGAGATTTCGAACAGGTCCGCAATGCCTGTTGCCTCGTCAATCCTCACCGCTCGGTCACCGGATTCGATCTTGGCAATTGTGGTCGGGTGCATCGGCTCTATTCCCTTGTCCCGCAACCGTTTTGCCATATCGGCCTGCGACCATTTGCGGCCTTCGCGCTCAGCTCGAAGCCGTTTCCTGAAACGGTCTTCCACACGCTCACGCCTTCCCATATTCGCAACTCTAGCTGGTTTGGGTTGACCAACGCAACCAACCGAACCACACTGATGTCATTCCCCGAATCGGGAAGCTTGCCAGAACAGGAAAGGAGGGGCTCGTGGACAACGAGTTCCTGACGGCCACACAACTTGAACAGTTGACGGGCACGCCAGCGTCGACGTGGCGCTACTGGGCACACATAGAAAGTGGCCCAGCGAGTTTCAAAATCGGCAGACGTCGGGTTTGGAAGAGATCAACCATTCTGACGTGGCTCGAAAGCCTAGAGAGCGACGCCGCTGCTGATCGCGTGACGGGACCGTCCGGCCCGACGGCCCGACCCAAAAAAGAGTTGATAGGCGCGCCCAGATACCGGGCACCCCGCGACGCGTCATCCCGCGCCAGATCATCCACGACCCGCAAACGCGTCGGCGGTACAACGTGAATAGGCCACCAAAAGAAGTCGACCCGGGCACTGATGCCCGGGCCACCTCGACGACGCCAATCGCTAAGCCGGATTTTACAGTCCATTCCCGACAAGTGGCGTTTTGGCCGTGCCACGAGTTTTTGCAGGCAGTTCTGACGCAAGCGAACGTTGGACCTCTGCCGTGGGCGGGGAGCCCGGCGTGGTGCGAGCTGTCGGAGGGCGATCCGCGGAAGCTGCTGAGTCTAGCTATCGCGGGCGAGCATCATGTCCTTCGCGTGGAGACATGCCAGGCGGCCCGCGCTGACGCCTCGAAAGCAGTGGCCGGCGCAACCGACTGGCCGAAGGTGTCACGAGAGATCCAGCAGCTCAGCGATTTCCGCCGGGCGCACCCTTGGGCGAAGCGGAAGGTCTGCTAGTGACCGACACTGACCGCTCCGACGAACTCCGAGACTGGTATGCGGAGGACAACCCGATCGACGGTGCCGAATTACTCGACAACATCGAGCGTTTCGCCGGCCGATTCCTGGCTTTCCCGTCAAAGCATCATCTGGTGGTGGTATCCCTGTGGATTCTCCACACATGGGTCGTTTCCGCGTTCTACGTGACGCCGCGCCTGGTGCTCGATTCACCCGAGCCCGGCAGCGGCAAAACCCGCGTACTGGAAATCCTCGCGCTGCTCTGCCGCGCGGCCAAACTCACGCTGTCTACGACGACGGCCGCGCTTTATCGGCGGATCGCAGCCGCTGGCGACGCACCCCCGACAGTGCTCCAGGACGAAGCGGATGCTCTATTCGGTCGCACTACCAACCCGCAAGCCGAGGACTTGCGGGCGCTGTTCAACGCTGGCTACAAACGGGGAGCCACCGTGGATCGGTGCGAGGGCGATGCGAAGAACATGAAGGTGCGTGAGTTCCCGGTCTTTGCTCCGCTGGCTTTAGCGGGACTTGCCGGCAAAATGCCAGCCACGATCCTCGACCGCTCCGTGGTGATGCACATGCGCCGGCGATCACCCGATGAACATGTTGACGAGTTCCGCGAACGGGATGCCGCCATCGAAGCCGCACCACTGCGGGAAAGCATTCAGACTTGGGCGGCAACCAGTGTCGAGGCTCTTTCAGCTGCCAGGCCGCAAATGCCTGAAGGCGTGCGTGATAGGCCGGCTGAAGTCTGGGAGGCGCTACTGGCGGTGGCCGACCTAGCCGGTGGTGCTTGGCCGATCCGGGCACGCGCCGCCTGTGAGTACTTCGTGCTCGACAGCGACCCTGACGAACTGTCGTTTGGAGCCAGGCTTCTCCGAGACATACGAACTGTCTTCGGTGAACGAGACCGGATGTTCTCACTCGACATCGTTTCGGCGTTGACCTCCGACGACGAATCAGAATGGTCGGACCTATGGGGCAAGCCGCTCGACCAAGCCCGGCTAGCAAAGCAATTGAAGCGGTACGGGGTGCGCTCGGACACTATCCGAATCGGCGACGGGCGAGCCAAGGGCTATCGCGTCTACGGCGACGACGGGCTCGGACAGGCGTGGCACCGATACCTTCCCAACGCCTCTACGCGTGACAGCCGTGACAGCCGTGACATTGCAGCTCAGAGCGTCACGCCTCAATCCGGCCGCCGTGACAACCGTGACAAGTCGCGCGGCGGCCGTGACAGCCGTGACGAAGGCGTGACGACCGAGATACCCTCTGAGCAGTTGTTATTCGACGATGTCACGCCTGTCACGCCTGTCACGCCTACAGATGGGTTGGCACGAAACGGACACCAGGCCGCCAGCCCTGAACAGAACGACGCCTACAGAAACAGCCTGTGCGTCGACTGCAAGACCGGGCCACCATCGGCCGGCCGACCGCGTTGCGACGAGTGTCACCGCATCCACAGCAAACTAATGGCCGGGTACGCCCGATGAGTGTGAAGCGGGCCGCGGTCCGTGGTCGCCGCACCGACCCCGCCGGCCAAACGCTCGTCAACATCGTGTGCCCCCAATGCGGCGGCCGGCACTGGCTGCCCGCCGACAACACCGGCCGCTGCCCGCGTCGCGGGGGAAGCTTCACCATCGTCGGCAGTCGCGATCCGAGCCGGCAACGATGACAAATTTCTTCGCAGAACTACCCGAAGCCGACCAGGCCAAGATCGCCAAGCTGGCTTGGAGATACCTACGGCTGCCGACCATCCCGGACGCCGCGACCGCGCTCGATCTCCTGGCCTGGCACCAGCTCGAAGTCGAAGTCATGGAAGCCCATGCAGCGTGGCTGGAAAACGCCAAGACGAAAGTCGAGTCGAGCGGCGACGAATGGAACCGCGAGAACTTCTTGAGGCACACGCGACTTTGGGAGGTTGAGTGAGGCTGCGACCGAAGCGGTTCACGGCGAGTGTCGCTGTCAAAGCGGACCCGAGATCGCCCCGGCCGATCACCTTGCGCATGGGGCCGGCACTGGAATTCGACTTCAGCCTCGACGAGGCTCACACGTTGGCGGTCGCGCTGGCCGCCGCAATCGAGTCGGCCCCGGCTCGGAACCACCACACCGAGAGGAAGAACACATGACCGAAATCGCCCGTATCGAACCCGACGACGAATGGCTGTTCGCCGATGCGCTCACCATCACCCTGGCCGCCGACCCGGACCGCGCCTTGAATTTCGGGTTGTCCATCGAAGCGGAAGCTCCACTCGGAAAGATTCGTCTCAGGCTGCACCAAGAACAAGTAACGGGGTTGCGCGACCAGCTCAACAGGATGGCGGCCATGACCGACCAGGAGGTCGCAGAGTTCATGGACCGTCTACGCGGCCAGCAACCACCCACCGAAGAACAGGAAAAGTGATGAGCGACAGCACCACCAGCACACCGGCAGCCACAGGTGATGGCCTAACTCAGGCTGAAGCCACCGATGGGGTAGCCCAGACCGACCCCATCGTCGCCGCGGCCGATCCCGAAACCGACTCTGCGGCAGGGCCTGTAGACCAGGCCGACGCCCCAGAGGACGAACCCGACGCCGAGCACACCGGCAACCGAGAGGCCAAATACCGCACCGAACGCAACGAGGCCCGCGCCGAACGCGACGCCATAGCCGACCAGCTCGCCGCCCAGCGCCGAGCCGTCGTGGATTGGCGCGCAGCCAACGCACCCACTGGGGCAGTCGACCCGGCACTGCTCGACGCGGCCGGCATCGACGTCGACACCCTGCTCGACGACAAAGGGCATCTCGACATGACGCGAGTCGATGAGTTCGTCGATGCCACGGCGAAACGGTTCAAGATCGCGCGCAGCTTTGCACCAAACCGCGCACAAGGCCAATCAGGCACCGGCACTGACAACGCGCCCAAAAAGTCACTGGCGGATGCCTTTCGCCAGTAACGGGCTATGCTGAGGTTCAGGAAGCCATAAGGCGCGGGCGCCCGGCTTCCTGACCAACGCACCGTGTGCAACGCGCTACCGCCGAGCGGCCGCGAGAACGAGAAGCAAGTAACTCATTCCTGCACACAAAGGTGAATCAAATGACAACGCAGACAACCAGCACAGCCGCATTTCCGTGGCGCCCAGATCTATCCACGTTCGCGCCGCAAGACGTTCTCCCAGGAGCGGTGATCTTCAGCGCCTCGACTGTTCGCGGTCGCATCGAAGGTGACGCCCCGTCGCTGCGCGTCGCCTACATCGTCGATGACACAGCCGAGTTCGTGGCTGAAGGCGACGAGATTGACGAAGGTGACCCGTCGCTGAACGAGGCTCTGATTTACACTCGCAAGTTCGCCCAGCTCGTCCGGCTATCGCGCGAACAGTTCAGCCAGCTCGGAACACCAGATCAGTTGGCCGCCAGCGTCGCCAGGTCAATGACCATCAAAGCTGACAGCGCGTTCCTGACACAGACCACACCGACATCGCCAGCACTTGCGCCCGTCGCCGGCCTCACCAACACGGCGGGGCTAGTCACCAAAAGCGGTGTCGCTACTGACCTCGATGACCTCGTCGACCTCGAAGCCACACTTCGTCAAAACCTCGCCGTCCCGTCGCTGTGGGTGGTCGCGCCGGACACTTGGGCAGCACTGCGGAAACTGAAGATCGGCAGCTCCTACAACTCAACCCTGTTGGGCGCAGGCACTGACGACGCAGAACCGCGACTACTCAGCCTGCCGATCGTGGTCAATAATCAAATGCCAAGCAAGACAGGACTTTTGGTAGACCCGATGGCGGTTGTTAGCGCAGTCAGTGACCTCACGATCGCAGTGTCGGACCAGCAATACTTCACCTCCGACAGCTACGGCATCCGCGCAACGATGCGCACCGGCCACGTTGTACCGCGGCCAAACCGCTTGGGGCTGTTTGCAATGCCGGCCACATGGACTGTCACGCTGGGCAGCCCGTCAGCCGGAACTTTCGCGCTGTCCTTCGCCGGGCAGACGGCGACGGCCCTCGACAAGGCCATCACCGCCGCCAACCTCAAGACAGCGCTCGCCGGTCTGAGTGACGCTTGGGCAGCATCCGATTGGACGGTCACTGGCAGCAACGGCGGTCCCTACACGATCGTCAGCCCGGGCGGGACACTCACCGGCAGCGGATCCGGACTGACTGGCGGAACGTTCAGCATCGCAGCCGCCTAAGTGTTCAAGACACCACGCAGACTGTCCGGTTCTCGTCAGCAGGCGGGGACCGGGCAGTCAGTGCGCTCAACCACCACTCGCGACCGTCACCGTCGAAGGCAACCACCGCGGTGCTGCGCGAACTGTAGTGCGGACCGGAGTGCCACTCATCCAGGATCACATCGTCAACCTGGCTGCCGGCGGGGAGGACACCGTGGCGAATATGCAGTGGTTGTGCCAACACCTATGTCACGACGCCAAGACCCGTCGCGAACAGGCAGCCGGACGGGACCGTGCACGCGCCCAACGCGGCGGGATCTCTCGGCGTCTACGCGACCACGAGCCACACCCGGGGAGTCTCTGACGTGGAGAGCCAACGCCGAAGCGCGCAGACACCCCGCCATGCGCCATCCCCATTGTTTGCTGGATGGAGCAGGCAAGGCTCTGAGCTGGGGGTACCCGATCACCCCCGGTTGCCCACGGCGCACCGGATGTCCATAGTGATCGCGCGATCCGGTACGCGCCGCCCGCCGCTCCGTTTTTTGCCGCGCCGACAAAATTGCCCGCTGTGACTGCGGAACAGTCGAAAATGCCGCGCGGGCTGGGCGTTTCCGGCCGGCGGCTGTGGCGTTCGGTCGTCGAGGAGATGGCAGAAGACGACCTAAAGCCGAGCGCGGTTGAGCGAGTTTGGCTCGATTCTGCGTGCCGGATGGCCGATCAGGCGGCGATTCTTGACGTCGAGCTGGCCGGTGCGCCGCGAATGGTGCGCGGCAGCCAAGGCCAGGACGTGAGTAACCCGCTCATTTCCGAGCTGCGCCAGCTGCACTTGGCAGTGAATCAGACCCTGGCTCGGATCAAGACGAATCTCCCCGAGGCGCCGGCCATCGCCATCGTGCCGGGCACAAACAAGGGCCGCCAGGCAGTGAACACACGATGGCGGGGCGCCTGATGCCGCGCCGCATGTCGAACACCGCCACCACCACCACGGGACTGCGCGATCTCCTGATTGAGGCAGAGTTGCGAAAGTACGGGCCCGGCTCCCGTTGGCACCTCCCGGGGCACCATTATCCGGTTCTCGAGGCGTTGCGCGCTCGCGAGCCGGTGGTGGTGTCGTCGCACAGGCTGGGTGCCGTCTTGTCAGCCGCCGGATTGCCGCACGCGCAGTTTTCTGGCCGCGCCGAGTGCTATTTCATGCTCGACGGGCGGGGCAGCTTGACTGAGGTTGAGCTGTCCGACGACGCTCGGTGAAACTGTCCAACGCGTTTGGACCAGAGGGGAGTGTTGTGCGATGTCTGACTCAAACGGCCCTATGGGTGCGGTTCGCCACTACGTCGATGCCTTCAACAGCGGTGACGCGAAGGCGATGGCGGCGGCATGTGCTGACCCGATGCAGATTCTTGACGGCATGTCTCCGCATGTATGGCAAGGGTCAACCGCTGCCGAAGACTGGTGGAGGGACGTGCTTGCAGAGGGTGAACATCTTGGTGCGTCGGGCTACCGCATCACTCTCGACGAGCCGCGGCATGTCGACGTCACCGGCGACTTCGCGTATGTCGTTGTTCCGGCAACCATGACGTTCAATCTTCGGGGCAATCCGGTCGCGCAAACCGGCTCACTGTTCACGGTGGCGCTCCGCAAGGTCGACACGGAGTGGCGGCTAGCGGCTTGGGCTTGGGCCAAAGGCGCACCGGACGCGTAGAACGTAATCAGCTGCTAAGCCACCCGTCGAACGCCGAAGTCTCAGTCAGACCGCGGGCGGGTACTCGCCGAACATGCCGCGCTCGTCGCCGGCCATCGCCCAGGCGTGCTGCCGGTCGGCCCGCGCGCAGATATCGGCCTCACGCCGCTGTTGCGCCGCCACCGCGTCCTCGCGGCGGGCCAACCACTTCCCGAAGCCCCCACCCGACCGCGGCAGCTACAGCCACGGCGGCCAGGAGCCACGCGAACTTAAACAGCACCGCGGCGGCGATCAGCAGCAGAATCAGCGGCATCGGGTCATCCTCCTACGGGGCAGTGACAAGGGTCGGATCTCAAATCCGACCAACGGCAACCACGGTCTTAAACGCCGTGGTTGCCCATGACCGTCGGTCCGGCGCTGTCGGTGGTCGGCTCTAATGTCAACGATCATGAACAGCATCGAAGAATCCAAGGCGTTGCAGGACTTCCGGCGCAGCATCTTCGGCTCATACACAGGCAGCGAGATTTGGCCGCAGCCGTTCCTATCGCAGCTGCGACATCTCGCCAAAGGCGCAGAAACAACGCTCGGGGTACGCCTTGACGAGAACACGCGGGTTGCGTTCTGGCTTAGAGGCCCCGTCCTTGGGCACCTGTCCTGCACCGGGAAATCAGACGCCGATGCTGAGATCAAGGGCTGGGTGCTTCGGCTGGACAGGGCGGTGCAGATCGACGTCGAGATCAAGGCAGCACCGGCCCCGTGGGATGACAGGCCCTGGGCCTCGGGCCGCATCTTGCGGATTAACGGGAATGAGCTCCTCGACGCTACGCCCGGCGTCCCGTATCGGGACAAGCGTGAGGCAATAGAGGAGTTCATCGACCTGGTGCTCGCCGTCTTCACCGGGTAGCCGCTGGCCGTTTTCGGTTCGCGATAGTCGTCCGCAGTCCGTCCGCAGTAGAACCGACAACAGCTTTCGCTAGCCAACGCATCCAACGCTGTGACCAGGCAGTTGCCCGCACAACCAACACAGCAAACAGAAGTAAAGGCGCAGCGCGTAATTCGCGCTCTATTACGACGTGTGAGCTCGCTAACGCGCGACCAGGCGTTTCGGGACACGCGACTCGCGCAACTCAACCAGGGAGTTCGAGTGTTGCTCGGACCTGGTCGATTTGGTCGTAGGCGTAGGCCACCATCTCAGCGGTAGTCATCGTCTCACCCTTGCGGGCGAGCGATTCGTAGATATGCTCGCCGAGGACTTCGCGGAGGTGGGCGATCGCGGTGGTGATCTCAGGGACGGCTGTCCGCGCGTAGGGGGTCGCGGCGACCCCGCTGATGGTGGCGGCCGGTTCGTGGTGGCCGAGCCGGTCGAAGATGAAGGCCAGGACTGCCATCGAAGTTGACATCATGGACAAGCTGCCGGATTTGTATTGGTTGCGGATAGCCAGGGTCAGGTAGTCGAAGGTCTCGGCGGGGTTGCCATGGACTGCCGCCAGCCTCGACAGGACGCTCGCAAGCAGTGACTCGACCCATCGGTTCCCGCTGACCTGGGCGATCCTCAGGCCCCGGCGGGCGACGTCATGCGCGGCAACGGGATCGACGCCAGTCTGGGCATAGCTGTAGGCAGCGAGCGCAAAGGCGACCGCACGGGGATTGTCGGTAGCGTCGGCGGCGGCAAGCAGGCCCTGCGAGGCGGCTTCCGCGTCGGCACCGGCCCCGGCGATCGCCAACGCCATAACCAGGACTGACCGTGTGAAGGTATGAGCACCTGGGGCTCGTGCGATGACGGTGCGGCACACCTCGACCCACCGCTGGGGCTGACCTGCCGTGAGGTACCCAGCGCCAATCGAGGATTCGAACTCGTAGGCGACCGGGTCGAACCGCGAACTGTCGATGGCTGTCCGGCTGGCCTGGGCATAGCTGAGGAAGTCGTCGACCCGCCCGGCCATGTAGCACTGGGCGGCCATCGCGTAGAGCTGTGCGAGTCGAGGATGCTCGGCGGCTTGCGCGGGTTCGAGAAGCTCCTCGGCCCACCCGACCGGCTCGTACTGCTCGACCCACATCCCGAGGAAGGTCGCGTAGACGGCGATCGTGGCGGCGACATCAAGATCGCCGTGGTCGGCGGCCCAGCGGAACGCGGTGCGCAGATTGGCGAACTCGACGGTGAACCAGTCGTAGGCCTCACGCTGGCGGGGGCTGTCCCACAGGGCGAGGATGTCGGCTTCGCGTCCGGCGAAGTACCACGAGTGGGCGGCCCGAATCTCGGATGCTTCGCCGCGGGCGACGAGTTGTTCCTCGGCGAACTGGCGGATCGTTTCCAACATCGAAAACCGGGTCCGCCCCGAAGACCGGTCGGCGACCAGCAGCGACTTGCGCACTAGCGCATCCAGCAGATCCAGGGTGGCCAAGTCGTCGAGGCGTCTGGGAATCCGTTACGGCGCAGGCGCTTTGGAGATCGAATCCGCCGGCGAACACCGAACACCGATCCAGCAGCGCCTTCTCCGCATCGTCGAGCAGGTCATAGGACCACGCCACCGCATGGCGCAGTGTCTGGTGGTGTGACAGGCCCCGCCGGGATCCGACCAATAGCCGGAACCGCTGATCGAGCCGAGCACGCACCTCGCTGGCCGTCATCGACGCCATCCGCGAAGCCGCCAACTCGATCGCCAACGGGATGCCGTCGAGCCTGCGGCAGATTTCCAATACAGCGTCCGCCTCGCCAGGCTGGGCCAGCGAGAAGTCCGACACGACAGTTTGGGCACGGTCGACGAAAAGGTTCACGGCGGCGGATTCGGTTCCGGCGTCGACGTCGAGTGACGGGACACGCCATAACTGTTCTTCGCTGACCCCCAATCCCTCGCGGCTGGTCGCCAGAATCGTCACGGTCCCCGAGGTGGCCAGGATCGCCTCGACCAGATCCGCGACACGGTCGACAACGTGCTCGCAGTTGTCGAACACCAGCAGCCGCGACCGGCCCTCCAACGCCGAGGCCACCGACTCGGTCACGGTCTTGCCCGGTTGTTGGGTGATGCTCAACACCGCCGCGATGGCGTCGGGTACCGCCGCGGGGTCGGTGACTGCGGCCAGCTCGAAAAGCCAAACCCCGTCGGGAAACTCATCGGTCAGCCGCGCCGCGACTTCCAGCGCCAGACGGGTTTTGCCGACCCCACCCACCCCGGTCAACGTCACCAACCGATGAGCCTTCACCGCGCCTTGCAGCTCGGCGACCTCGGACTCACGCCCGATGAAACTCGTGGTCGCCGTACGCAGGTTCCCCGGACTCGCATCCAGCGCCCGCAACGACGGAAAGTCCGTGCGCAGGCCCTCTGCTTGGACCTGGAACACCTGAATCGGGGTCGCGAGGTCCCGCAACCGCCGCGGCCCCAAATCCACCAGGTCCACTCCGCTGAGTAGACCCGCCGTCGAATCGGCCAACAGGATCTGACCACCATGCCCGGCCGCCATCACCCGTGCAGCCCGATTCAACACCGCCCCGAAATAATCGCCCGCACGCAGCTCGGCTTCCCCGGTCGCCAACCCCATCCGCACCGGCAACTCCAACACCCGCTGCGCGGCCACCGCCGCATCCACCCCCGAACGCGGCGAGGCGAACGCGGCACACACCCCATCACCGGTGTGCTTGAACAACCAGCCCCCGTGCGCCTCAATCGCCGCACGCAACACCTCGTCATGGGCGGCCAACGCCACCCGCATCGCATCCGCGTCGGCCTCCCACCGACGGGTCGAACCCTCAACATCGGTGAATAAAAACGTCACCACCCCCGAAGGAGCAGCCACCGCAGCAGCGGACACCCGCACAGGATCTCACACTCAACGGCGTCCCACCTGCAACGTCGTCGAATGCCGTGGCATGCGCTGAGCGCGTCAGGCACAGCGGGCCTGACCCGTCCTCACAGGGTGGGGGTATGCCCCTACTAATCCCTCGGGCTGCGCCTTGAACAGCCCAGCGTCGCTGACGTGGCCGCGCCGGCCTGTCACCGATTGCGGGCGATTGCCCTTTGCGCGACGTAGGAAGCGACTCCGATCAACGACACAATCGCGCCCGCGGCTACCGACCGGATGGGCATGAAAGATGCGAGCACCAGACACCCGAGCAACCCAGCACCAGGGACAATGCGGGGCGGCCTACCTTCATCGTCCCTAAGGGTTAATGCTGATGCGTTGGTCACGGCGTAGTACGTCAACACAGCGAACGACGAGAAGCCGATAGCGCCGCGAATATCGGTGGAGGCCGTGAGGATTGCCACCGCAACACCGATGGTGAGTTCGGACCGGTGCGGCACTTTGTAACGCGGATGAACAGCCGCGAGTACGTGTGGAAGATGCCTGTCGCGAGCCATCGCAAGGGAAGTCCGCGACACCCCAAGGATCAACGCCAGCAGGGAACCCAGCGCGGCCACCGCCGCACCTACGCCGACTATCGGCACCATCCAACCTGCACCGCTCACCCGGACGGCGTCGGTCAGAGGAGCAATCGACTCCGCCAGCCGTCGCGGCCCCAGTGCAGCTAGCGCAGCGACAGCGACCGTCGCATACACAACCAACGTGACGCCCAGGGCCAACGGGATCGCCCGAGGAATCGTGCGGACCGGATCGCGCACTTCTTCTCCGAGCGTGGCGATTCTCGCGTATCCGGCGAAGGCGAAGAACAACAACCCCGCCGCCTGCAACACGCCTGCGAATGATACCGCCGGCGAAATTACCAACCGCGCCGGGGAAGCCTCTCCCGAAACCGCAACCGACGCGACGACCGCAGCCAGCACGGCGATGACCACCGCGACAATGAGGCGCGTCAGCCACGCCGACTTCTTTACCCCGAAGTAGTTCACCGCCGTCATTGCGACGACCGCAGCAACGCCGATTTCGTGAGCGTGTGGCGGCCACACGTAAGCGCCGACGGTCAGCGCCATTGCCGCGCATGAGGCAGTCTTCCCGACGACAAATCCCCATCCAGCGAGATAGCCCCAAAAGTCTCCGAGTCGCTTACGGCCGTAGACGTAGGTTCCACCCGACTCGGGATAAAGAGCAGCCAGCTTGGCCGACGACGTTGCGTTGCAGTAGGCAACAACGGCTGCGATTGCCAGTCCAAGCAGGAGTCCGGAGCCGGCGGCTTGAGCCGCCGGTGCCAAGGCGGCGAAAATGCCGGCTCCGAGCATCGACCCCAACCCGATCATCACGGCGTCAAAAAGGCCAAGACTGCGCCCCAGCTCGTCGGGCGCTGACCGCGTTTCGGCATCTTCGGTCATACCGACAACGCTAGGAGTCAGCGACGCAACGGTCTATCACGTATCGGACGACGCCCGCCGACCACTTCTGACTCATCGGGCTTCGGTGCTAGCGGGGTAGGCGTGAATGAGGGCCGACGACAGCTTTGGGACAGCGTGGGTCAGGGTGTGTTCGGCTTCGTGAGCGATCCGGTGAGCGTCGGCGAGGCTTATTGAGGGATCAACGTCGAGTTCGGCGTCGGCGTGGATACGGTGACCGATCCAACGCATCTTGACGCTGCGCACGGCGGTGACGCCCGGTTCGGTGGCCAGGGCGGCTTCGGCGGCGTCAACGAGTTCGGGGTCTATCGCGTCGAGCAAGCGCCGGAACACGTCGCGCACCGCAGTCCGAAGGACTGCCAGGATCGCGACCGTGATAATCAGTCCGACAATGGGGTCGGCCAACGGAAATCCCAGCGCCACACCGCAAGCGCCGAGCAGCACCGCCAGTGAGGTGAAGCCGTCCGTACGGGCGTGCAAGCCGTCGGCGATAAGCGCGGCCGATCCGATTTGGCGCCCGACGCGAATCCGGTACACCGCGACGAGTTCGTTGCCGATGAACCCGACCAGCCCGGCTGCTGCGACCCAGCCAACGTGTTGCAGCGCGACGGGATGGACGAGACGGCGCACCGACTCAACCCCGGCGATGATCGCCGACAGGGTAATCATCGCGATCACGAAAAGCCCGGCCAGATCTTCGGCGCGGCCGTAGCCGTAGGTATAGCGACGCGTAGCGGCCTTGGTCCCCAATGCGAACGCGATCCACAGCGGGATCGCGGTCAGTGCGTCGGAGAAGTTGTGGATGGTGTCGGCCAGCAACGCGACCGATCCCGAGGCGACGACGACTACCAACTGCGCAATCGAGGTCGCACCGAGAGCGAGCAGGCTGATTTTTACCGCCCGGATCCCGGCGGCGCTGGATTCCAGAGCCCCGTCGATGCTGTCGGAGGCGTCGTGGCTGTGCGGGGCGAAAATCTCTTTAATCGCGCCGAGCACACCCTCCGGATGATCGTGATCGTGACGGTTCCCATGGCTATGTTCATGGGAATGGCGATGACCGTCGTGGGTCATGCGAGGCGTCCCGATGATGGGCGCGGAGTCGGATCAGCGGTCAATGTGGTGTCGGAGTGCAAGGTGGCCAGCCCGGCGGCGTCGCGGTGATGTCCGGGCACACCGGGGCCGGCGTGTTCGGCGTTGAACACTGCGTCAGTGACCAATTGCCCGACGTGGTCGTTGTCCAAGCTGTAATAGATCGTGGTGCCTTCGCGGCGGGTGCGGACCAGGCGCGCCATCCGCAGCTTCGCCAAGTGCTGCGATACCGATGGCGCCGGTTTTCCGACGTGGGTGGCTAGATCGTTGACCGACATCTCGCGCCTTACCAACGCCCACAACAACTGGACACGGGTGGCATCGGCCAGCATTCGGAACACCTCGACGACCAGATCCACCTGATCATCGGGCAGTCGGCGACCACACGCTCCCATACCTGCATTCATACGCAGATAGTAGGGGTTGGACGGTGGTCGCGGCAACTACGACGTTTTGACCAGTTAATGCGATTCAGATTCGCGCGAGCCTATGCTCGCCGATGGACGGCACCTTGACGGGCACCAACCGCAGTAGAGCGCTCAGCACTCACCGCCCCAGCACTGCTGGCCGGGGCAGTAGGTCGAATGCGCGATGCGCACCAGGGATCCGACGTTTCCGAAGGTGACGTTTCGCGGGTCCAAGTTGGCGTGGATGCTCTGCGCGATCGAGTCGTAGTTCCAGCCCCAAGAGAGGTCATCGCAGACGAGGCGCCCCATCGCGACGAGGGCCTCGTCGTGTTCGGGCGGCCAGCTGAAGCCGGAGCCGCGCAGCTGCGAGAGGTATGCGCCATCTGCGGGATCCGCGGTCGCAATCCCAGCGTTAGCAAACAGGGCGGCGCCAACCATCACGGGGACGGTCAGTCTGGCCAGCCAGCGAGGTGAGGGCATGTGATGCGCTTCCTATCTTCTTGGCGTTCACGAGGCCGTCAGTATGGGGCTCCAAAGCGGCACCAAAATGAAGTATAGGTAATCGCCGAGCGTCGATTTGTGGGGACCAAAAGCCGAAAACCGCATCGAATGCCGAAATATAAACCAAGGCGTCCCTCGCCGGCGCGTCGTCGACACCAGTTATATATCGCGACATTGGGGGACCTAGCGACATTGGGGGACCTAGCGACATTGGGGGACCTAGCGACAGTCGGGGAGCCTAGCTGTCGAGCCCGAGGTCCTTCCGGAAACGCTGCATGCCGTCGATCTTGTCGGCCAACGTGGCGTCCGGTCCCGCGTAGAACATCCACGGCATGGTGATGATGCCGGTGATGCCGCCATCGGCAGCGCGCTGATAATCAGCGGGGGTGAAGGCGTCGGTCAGCGGGGTGAGGACGGTGAAACCGTCCATTGAGAGCCCATTTTCGGCGCGTAGTTCCCGTACCCGGCCAATCGCGTCGATGGCACGGTCAGTATTGATCAGGTCGCCGATCCAGCCGTCGTACCGGGCAGCGCGCCGGAGCGCGACGTCGCTGAGGCCGCCGACATAGACGGGTATCGGCGGCGGGGTTGGTTGCATCTCCAGCCGCGGGGCCTGAAAGAACTTGCCGTTGAACTCCGTCCAACCCGGTTCCCACAGTGCCCGCATCAAGTCGATGATCTCGTCGGTGCGTTTGCCGCGGGCCGCGAATTGCTCACCCATCAACTCGAATTCCTCACGGCACCAACCGACGCCAATGCCCAGCTCCACCCGGCCGGAGGCCAAGACTGCTGCGGTGCCAATGGCTTTGGCCGCCGAGTAGGGATTGCGCATCGCCGGAATGTAGACCGTGTTGACGAACCGCAGCCGCGAGGTCACCTGCGCCAGGGCGCCGATCAGAACCCACGGATCGGGCCAGTCGGTGAACGGCTGCCAGCGGCGTTCCCCGTCTTTGGTGTAGGGGTACGGGGTGTCGAGGGTCTCGAGGTTGACGACGTGGTCCGGAATGCCGATCCCGTCATAGCCGAGTTCATCAGCGGCTTTGGCGATCTCGATGATCTCCCGGGTATTCAGGAACGCGGTGCTGACGTAGAACTTCATTCGGCTGCCCGGGCCCACGACGGCTCGATGAAGACGCCCTCGGCCTCTACGGTGATCCCGTCGGCGTCCGCAATAAACCCGCGCGCAAAGACTTTGACTCCCTCCGCACGGTCGATCCAAGCTTCGGAACGAAGCGGACCTAACGGTGTGCCGCGCAGGTATTTCACGGTGATGGTGCCGGTGAAGCGCGCCTTGGACAGCCCTTCGCTGGCTGCCTCGCCGAGCATGTGGTCGAGTACCAGTGCGCTGACGCCACCGTGCACCCGGCCGGGCGGACCTTCGTATGCCGTCCCCAGGACGAACTCGCTGCGGCACCGCCCGTCGCTATCGTGACGGACGACGACTGGCGCAGCGATGGGGTTGCACACGCCGACCACGGCGTTACCCAACGGCAGCGGGCGGCCGTCGACGACAAAGCTCACTCCGACCGACCTGCTCCGTTGCCGCAGTGTCTGGGTGACGGACTCGATCGCGGTTCGCGCATTGTCGACGACATCGTCGTCGACCTCGGTCCGGATGGTGGCGTCGATGAGGTCCCGGACGGCGTCGGCCAACGGAGCATACAGACCCGTCACCCGTTCAGCCTCCGCCGCGCTGAGCACCTCGAATAAGGGGTCGAAGCTGGGATTGGACGCGCTCGCTCCCTGACTCAACTCCCGAACACCTTGCGCACGACGGCTTTCGCGCGCCGAGTCACTCGCAGATAGTTATCCAGGAACTCGCTGCCATCGTCGGTTGGCCAGCCGGCGGCGACCGCGACGGCATTGAGCTGGCGTCCGGGTCCGGGCAGTTGGTCGGTGGCCTTGCCACGGACCAGCACCAGCGCGTTGCGGGCTCGTGTCGCGGTCAGCCACGCCTGACGGAGCAGGTCCACCTCCTCCTCCGGTACCAGCTCAGCAGCGGCGATCACGTCCAGGGACTCCAGGGTTGAGGTGTTGTGCAGGGCGGGTATCTCGTGTGCGTGCTGCAGTTGTAGCAGCTGCACGGTCCATTCGATGTCGGCCAGTCCCCCGCGGCCCAGCTTGGTGTGGGTGTTGGGATCGGCGCCGCGCGGCAATCGCTCAGACTCGACGCGGGCTTTGATCCGCCGAATCTCGAGCACCGTCTCGGCACTCACGCCGTCGGGCGGATACCGCGTCTGGTCGGCCATCAGCAGGAACCGTTGGCCCAGGTCCGCGTCGCCGGCCACCGCGTGCGCGCGCAGCAGTGCCTGGATTTCCCACGGCTGTGCCCACTGTTCGTAGTAGGCGGAGTAGGCCCCCAGGGTGCGGACCAACGGACCGTTGCGGCCCTCGGGCCGCAGATTGGCGTCGACCTCCAGCGGCGGGTCGACGCTGGGGGTCCCCAGCAGCGTCCGAACGTGCTCGGCGATCATCGTCGACCAACGCATCGCCTGCGAGTCGTCAACACCGTGGGCCGGCTCGCAGACGAATAGCACGTCGGCGTCGGACCCGTAGCCGAGTTCGGCACCGCCCAGCCTGCCCATGCCGATGACCGCGATGACCGCCGGCGCCTTGCCGCCCTTGGGCAGGTTCGCCCGGATCAGTGCATCAAGTGCGGCCTGCAGCACCGCGACCCACACCGAGGTGAGCGCCCGGCACACATCCCTGACTTCGAGCATGCCGAGCAGATCGGCGGAACCGATGCGGGCCAACTCGCGGCGACGCAGCGCCCGCGCGGCGGCGATCGCCCGCACCGGGTCGGCGTGGCGAGCGGCCGAGGTGATCAGACCGCGGGCCACCGCCGCAGGTTCGGTCTCAAGCAGCTTCGGGCCGGCCGGCCCGTCGCCGTAGCTCTGAATGATCCGGGGCGCCCGCATCAACAGGTCCGGCACATACGCGGACGTCCCCAGCACCTGCATGAGCCTTTTGGCCACCGCGGCCTCGTCGCGGAGCGTCGCGGGGTACCAGCGCTCATTGGCCAGCCCCTCACTGAGCCGGCGGTAGGACAACAGCCCGCTGTCGGGGTCGGGCGCGTACGACATCCAGTTCAGCAGCCTGGGTAGCAACACCGACTGCACCCGGCCGCGCCGGCCGCTCTGATTGACCAGCGCCGCCATGTGTTTCAACGCCGTCTGTGGGCCCTCGTAGCCCAAGCGCCGCCAACTGGCGCTCCGCGGCTTCCGGTGTCATGCCACTGATTTCCAGGCTCGCGGGCCCGATCGATTCCAGCAGCGGTTGATAGAACAGTTTGGCGTGCAGCTGAGACACCCGCAGGTTGTGGTGCTTGATTTCCTCCCGCAAGCACCCCCGCCGCGTCATGCGACCCGTCCGGACGCATATGCGCCGCGCGCGCCAGCCAGCGCACGGCTTCCTCGTCATCGGGGTCGGGCAGCAGGTGGGTGCGCTTGAGTCGCTGCAGCTGCAGTCGGTGCTCGAGCAGCCGCAGGAACTCGTAGGAAGAGGTGAGGTTGGCCGCATCCTGGCGGCCGATGTAGCCGCCTCTGCTCAACGCGGCCAGCGCGTCCACCGTGGAGGCAACGCGCAGCGAGTCGTCGCTGCGGCCGTGCACCATCTGCAACAGCTGCACGGCGAACTCTACGTCGCGCAATCCGCCGGTGCCGAGCTTGATCTCGCGGGCGCGGACGTCGACCGGGACCAGCTGCTCAACCCGCCGGCGCATGTCCTGCACTTCGACCACGAAGTCCTCACGTTCGCAGGCGACCCAGACCATGGGCATCAGCGCGGTCAGATAGCGCTGTCCGAGTTCCGCGTCGCCAACCGCCGCCCGAGCTTTCAGCAACGCCTGGAACTCCCAGGTTTTCGCCCATCGCTGGTAGTAGGCGACGTGCGACTCGACCGTCCGGACCAGCTCACCGCTGCGGCCCTCGGGCCGCAGCCCGGCGTCCACTTCGAAGAACGCCGCCGAGGCCACCCGCATCATCTCGCTGGCCACCCGGGCGCTTGTCGGGTCGGCGTGTTCGGCGACGAAGATGACATCGACGTCGCTGACGTAGTTCAGTTCGCGGGCACCGCATTTACCCATCGCGATGACCGCAAGCCGCGGCGGCGCGCCGTCGCCACACACGGTCACTTCGGCCACCCGAAGCGCTGCCGCCAACGCGGCGTCCGCGATGTCGGACAGCTGGGCGGCGACCTCGGTGAACGGCAACACCGGCTCGTCTTCGACGGTCGGGGCCACATCGAGCGCAGCGAGTACCAGCAGGTGGTCGCGGTACAAGTTCTGCAATTTGGCGATAACCAGACCGGGGTCGGCCGAGCCGGCCAACGCTTCGTCGGCGCACGCGTTGAACGCCTGGTGCAGCTGGCCCGCAGCGGGCAGTTTGACGTTGCCCTGCAACAGCTTCCAGGACTGCGGGTGGGCGGCCAGGTGGTCGCCCAGCGCCACTGACGAGCCCAGTACCGCGAACATCCGTCCGCGCAAGCCGCGATCGGCGAGCAGGGCGGCGTAGAGCTCGTCCCACCCGATGTCTGGGTTCTCGGACAGCCGAACAAGTGCCCGCAGCGCGGCGTCGGGGTCCGGTGCTCGCGACAGTGACCACAGCAGATCGACGTGTGCCCGGTCGTCGTGCTGGGTCCAACCCAGCTGCGCCAGACGCTCACCCGCGGGGGGGTCGATCAACCCGAGCCGGCCCATGCTGGGCAGCCTCGGGCGTTCGAGCACGGGTTTGGCCACGACCACGACGGTAGCGCAACGCGCCGATCGCTCAGACCAGCCGTCAGAGGATGGCTGCTATCGAGACCGTTACAGAGTCACTTACAAAGACAGGTAAGTCTTCAGCTCGTACGGCGTGACGTGGCTGCGGTAGTTGGCCCACTCCGCACGCTTGTTGCGTAGGAAGAAGTCAAAAACGTGCTCACCTAGGGCTTCAGCGACCAGCTCGGAGGCCTCCATGCTTTGCAGTGCGGTGTCGAGACTGGTTGGGAGCTCGCGGTAGCCCATCGTGCGGCGTTCCTCGGGCGTGAGTTCCCAGAGGTTGTCCTCGGCCTGCGGCCCCAGCACGTAGCCCTTCTCCACCCCTCGCAAGCCGGCGGCCAGCAACACGGCGAAGGCGAGGTAGGGGTTGCACGCCGAGTCGGGGCTGCGCACCTCTATGCGGCGTGACGATGTCTTGTGCGGGGTATACATCGGCACCCGCACCAGAGCGGACCGGTTCGCCGCACCCCACGACGCGGTGGTGGGCGCCTCGCCGCCCTGCACCAGCCGTTTGTAGGAATTGACCCACTGATTCGTGACGGCGCTGATCTCGGCGGAGTGCTCCAAAATCCCGGCGATGAACGACTTCCCGACATCCGATAACTGCAGCGGATCGTTGGGGCTGTGGAACGCGTTGACATCGCCCTCGAACAGGCTCATGTGGGTGTGCATGGCTGAGCCGGGGTACTCCCCGAAGGGCTTGGGCATGAACGACGCCCGCGCACCGTTCTCCAGCGCGACTTCCTTGATGACGTACCGGAAGGTCATGACGTTGTCGGCCATCGACAGCGCGTCGGCGAAGCGCAGGTCGATCTCCTGCTGGCCGGGCGCGCCTTCGTGGTGGCTGAACTCCACCGAGATGCCCATGAATTCCAGGGCCTCGATCGCGTGTCGGCGAAAATTCGAGGCGGAATCGTGCACCGCCTGGTCGAAATAGCCTGCGTTGTCCACCGGAACGGGCACCGACCCATCCTCGTCACCAGCTTTGAGCAGGAAGAATTCGATTTCGGGATGCACATAGCAGGAGAAGCCGAGATCGTTGGCCTTCTGCAGCTGGCGCCGCAGCACATGCCGCGGGTCCGCCCACGACGGCGAGCCGTCCGGCATGGTGATGTCGCAGAACATCCGCGCCGAGTGGTGGTGGCCGGAGCTGGACCAGGGCAGCACCTGGAAAGTCGACGGATCCGGGTTGGCTACCGTGTCGGATTCCGAAACCCGCGCAAAGCCTTCGATCGATGAGCCGTCGAATCCGATGCCTTCCTCGAACGCACCTTCGAGCTCGGCCGGGGCGATCGCAACCGATTTAAGGAATCCGAGGACGTCAGTGAACCAGAGCCGCACGAAGCGGATGTCTCGTTCCTCCAGCGTGCGGAGGACGAATTCCTTTTGTCGATCCATAACCCGCACACTAGGCAACCGCTGTTAATTCTGTGTTACCCCAACGCAAGCGCTGTGCGCTGACCTGGTACGAACATGTCGCTTCGGAGTAACCCAACCCCATCCGTGGCCTCACGCCGCGCGAGCTGTTCGATACTGCGCGCGAGGCGGCCGCCGAGCTCATCAGGTTGGTCGGAAATGAATTGAATTGGAAATGAAGTACCGAACTACTCGTGTGTCTGAGGGCGGTCCGCCGGAAAATCCGTATAGGGGCTGAGAAGAGAGGAAGTCGATGTAATGAAGTACGTGTTGGAGTGGTGCGTTCGTCCGGGTATCGGCGGCCAGCAGGCCGAGGCAGACACGCAGCGTGCATACGAGCTGTACTCGAAGTGGCAGCCCAAGGTGACGATCCTGGAGTTCGTGGGCCGCATTGATTCCGAAGGCGGGTTCATGGTCTGCGAGGCAGACAACCCGGCCGACATTCTAGAAGGCACGGCCAAGCTATCTAGCTACGTTCAGTACAAGTGCCACCCCGTGGTCGATGTGGCCGACTGGGTGCAGGCCGGTTTGGAAGCCATCGGGTTCCGCAGCAGCATTAGCTGATCCTTCGTCAAAAACGCCGCCCACCGCTGGACGGCGTTTTTGTATCTGCTCTGGTAGAGCGTTAGTTCACTCGTTCCTTGCGCGGCTTTCACCGCTGAGCGATTCTGGTGGCCGTCCTTTTTTGCCCTAGCTTCTGCCGCTTTGGGCCCGCACACTTACGGCAGGCCAATAAAGAAAGGAAGCGCATCAAATGCCCTCACCTCGCTGGCTGGCCATGCTGACCGTCCCCGTCATGGCTGGCGCTGCCCTGGTTTGTAGCGCCGCGATCGCGAATGCGGATCCCACTGACGACGCATACCTCGCTCAACTGCACGCCTTTGGCTTCACTTTTACGCCGGACCGCAACCAGGCCGTCCTGTCGATGGCGCACCTGATCTGTGACAACCACTCGTATGGGTTGACGCCAGACGCGATCGCCAGCAGCGTTGATCAATTCTTGGGCTCGCAAGGCATATCGGTCGGAGACGTCCCATCTATGGTCGGCCTCGCAGAATTGACCTATTGCCCGATTTAGAAATGGTCGCTGTGTTCGCGACCGGGGGTAACGGCGGCAACGTATGGCTCGGCGCGGCCGGGAACGGTGGGATTGCTTCGGAAACCTCGTGCCCCGTACTGAAGTGGCTGGATGATCCTGTCGCCCAAGCACTCCCCGCACCGCCACCGGCTCGGCCCGAATCAATTGCTCGTCGGTCACCAGCCCCTGCGCCCGGATTTGCAACGGTGGGCACACCACCTGGCAATGCCTCGCGTGTGACGCCGGGTGTCGGTGCCAGGTGCCGACTGCTGGATTCGGCGGCGTTCAAGCGCTGAGCCCCTCGTGACCTGCTGACCGAGTTGTAAATTACAACTTGCTGTCGGGAGTAGGTCTGCCGTAGACGTTCTCGCACGTGACAGGGGTCAAGCCCCCTGTTCTTAATTTGTTACATATTCCATATAGCAATCTGTGTCAGCTACTGACACACTTGGTGAGTGGCTACCAGATTCTCATCCCCAGTTGTGCGTCGCGGCCAAGTGCCGTTGACGCAGGAGGACGTCGATGTGCTGGCCGAGGTGATCGGCGGCGAAACCGAGCGCGGAATCCTTGCAGACCTATGCCTAGTGCCACCAACGGGCGAACTCCGAGAGAGCGTTGTCCTCCACGCGCTACTCGAGATCGGGATTAGAACATTGCGTGAACGCCGCGACGAAATCGGCTACGCCCAACTCGCCCGGGATCCCGAGTACATCAAGCACTCGGCAAACGTGTACAACAACCGGGCACTGCGGCGCCGCCCTCCGTACGCTGACGAAGCGTGATCACCGGTTCTCTACTGCGGGGGACGATCTACGCCGCAACGCTGTCGCACATACAGCAGGAGAAGCTCTTCGTTGTTGTATCCAATAACGGGCGGAACAGGCAGCTCCAGAACGCATTGGCTGTCCGCATCACCACCACGCAAAAGCCGCCGAATATTTCATCAATCGTAGAGATTGACCACGGCGAACCTGTCCATGGACGCGTCTGCTGTGACGATATTGAACTGCTTTATCCCGACGAATGCCGACAAAGTGCAGGGGCATTTTCGCGGAATATGATGCGAAAAATTGAAGGCGGCTTACGGGCAGCGCTTGCTATTCCCTGACCGCCACCGCAGCGGCAGGCTAGACGGCTTGGGCATGCAGGGCTGGACGGCATCCGCGAAGCCAGCCGGCCCAACGACGCCTGAAAATCATCGCTGGGTTGATCCGGTTTGAAGGTGACTTAGCAGCCGAGGCCATCAACGCAGTTGCTCAGGGTGCCGAGATGAACGCCCTTGGGCTGGGTTGATGGCGGTAGTGCTGGCGCCCATGCGGAGTGACCCTTTTGGAGTCCCCGCTCTATCTCTCCCCTGAGAGCTGGGCTGCCGGGCGTAGCTGTCTCTTGGCAGTTACATCCAAGGCCGCCGAACGGGTTCGGGTCGGTGCCGTTCGTGTTGGCGCTGGCTGGTGCTGCTCCCGCAATCCAGGCGCCGAGAACGATAGCCGCGCCGGCCAGTGTTTTTGTGATCAATTGGTGGTGCTGAGGCTTCATCTCATTCTCTTCTTTCCGTCGAGATGAATTGGTTGACCTTAGGTGCAACGTTCCGGGAATCCGAACGGATCACCGCAAGCGGCGTGAACCCTCTCACACGAACGCGATCAGCTGTTGTCGTACGGCCGGCGTTCAATGACCGCCATGACCAAACCACAACACCTCGAGGTCAATGTCGCAGGCACGTCAGCGTGAGGGGGCGGACCGCTCAGGACATCGTTGTGTAGCCACACTTCCCGCAGCCGATGATCTCCTGCACCGCGGCCCCCGTGCCGACCTTTTGACCTTCAGCGTCGTACTGGTATTCCACGAAAGCGTCTGCAACGCCGCCGCAGCCAGGTTGCGGGCACGGAGTGATCGCTCGCTCCCATTTCGGCATGGTTCGTTCTCCTGTTTTTCCTACGAGGCCGTCAATAAGTTACGGGCTCCAAGGAGCCGCCCGTTATCAAATCGAGATAATTGGTAGGTGTGACAAATGTCGCGTAGGCAAGCCGCTAGAAGGCCAAGGGGCACAATCGCTTACTGCTCGTGCGGGCGTGACTCCGCGCCATAACCGCGCTGAGGCTGCGCCAGACTAACGGCCGACATTCAAGCGCCAGCCCTGGCCGGACTATGGCCGCGCACTTATAACGAATTTCGTTGACCAGGGGCGCACTATGATGCGCTACGGATCGACCGGCAGTAATCTTAACCCGAGCTTAGTTTCGCACGGTTGCGTCGACTAACCCGACTGGTGGGGACATGGAGAACGTCACAGAAAGTGATGTACAGGAACTCATCAATGCCTATAGACGCGCATACACGCAGGGGCGAGATCAGTTCGGAGAGAAATCCATCCAGTTCCGCATCCTGCAGGCTATCCTGCGCGCGTCAGCCCAAAACACACACGACTGGATCGAGCTCAACGCAGCCAGCACGCGAGTATCTCGTGAAGAACTACAGTCGTACGCCGCCACGCTCGCCAAAGGCGACATCATCGGCACGACTGCCAACAAACTCACACCGACCGCAGCGCTCAAAACCGGGATCCGAGCCGCACAACGCGCAGTTCTCCACCATGTAATCATTGCCAGCGTAATTCTCGTTTTCGCCTCGGGAATTGTCTGGTCCGGAGCCGCGACCGGGCACCTGCTAACAGTCGGCCTATTCGGCGGGGGCGCCATCGCTGGCGCCATCTTCTGGGGATTGCGGGGGCTGGCACGCAGCGCGCCCCAAGCCGGAAATGCCGCCGTCACAGCGGTTAAAACCGCCAACCAACTCAGTCAGCCAGCCCAAAACATATTTGAGAGCCAGACCGCTCCGACCCTCGCGCGCTTCTATGGACGGTTCAATAGGCCCGCACCCCGCACTCCTATGGTCGCATGGATCAACCGCACTGCCACGGGGACGCTCATCCTGATGTACCTGTTGCTTGCCCTCTTGGCAGTATTTTTCATGTTCGGCTTCCTCCGCAGCATCGCTGAGCTCGGCAATGACTGTAATTTCACCCATACCTGCCTTCAGCCAATTCACTTGAAGTGACGTCCAGCAACTGCCTTCGGCCTTTGACTAAGCGATCACCACGGGCAGGATGCGTCAGGCGCAACCCTGCAAATTAACGGCCGCACGGGGTGTCAGTTAGCGCGGGTGATCGGTCTGGCCGCACCACGCCATTCGGCCAGATGAGATCATCGCGGATCTGGCGAATCGGAGGCAACGCGAACGCCTGCTCATAGTGCGGCACGGTTGACAGCCGGCATGATCCTCCGGATGCGCCGCGGCGCACAAATCATTTTCGAGGTGATCGGCAGCGAGGCGGGCAAGTGTCATGACACTGCTGATGTCCCGGACAGTCCCGCTGCGCGCATCTTTCGCTCTCGGACAGCGGCAGCGATGGTCTCGTTGCTGGAAGCTCTGAAGCCCGCATCACGCAGGGCTTTTCGGCACGCCGGCTCCCCACTGTCAGACATCATCCCGGCCTCGCCGAGCTTCACGATGCACTCATCGACCAACTCGGGTCCAGCGCGGTTAGCCGGCGGCCGCGTGCGTGGCGACGCAAAAGCAGGCGCCTCGGATGCCGCGATTTCTTGCACGAGCCCCATCCGGAGGATATGACCGCGCTGCTCGTCGTTGAGCCAAGGAATGTATGGGCCACGTGACTCAGCTGGGCCACCTTGATGGTGGTGGTGGAGGTGTCCTCGCTGATCCTTGGCGATGACGAGTGGAACGTGCGCGGATAGTCGGTGGGGCATTCCTAGCCCTTGGTCGGTAATTCCGTGTTACCGATGCCAAGCCGGAAGCGTTGCGGAGGTTCCAAATGCGCTATCCAGAAATGGCTCGCGGCCGCTCACGCATGGCACTGCAATGACACCGGCGGCAACGTCCCCGCGTCCAAATAACGCGTCACGGCGGTGTCGACACACTCGTCGCCGTTGAACACCGCGGTGTGCTGGGTTCCGTCGTAGGTGATCAGCGGAGCACCCAACTGACGGGCCAGATCCACCCCCGCCTGATACGGGGTGGCCGGGTCGTGGGTGGTGGAGACCACGACGACCTTGCCGGGGGCGGCGGGTGGCGCGGGGTGCGGCGTCGACGTCGCCGGCACCGGCCACAGCGCGCACAGATCCCGCGGGGCGTTCCCGGTGAACTGTCCGTAGCTCTGGAACGGAGCGGCCTGGCGAATTTGTTGGTCGGCCGATATCCAGGCCGCCGCGTCCGTCGGTGACGGCGCATCGACGCAGCGGACCGCGTTGAACGCATCCTGATCGTTGCTGTAGTGCCCGTTCTTGTCGCGGCCGTCGTAGTCGTCGGCGAGCATCAACAGGTCGCCCGCATCGGTGCGGCGCTGCAGCCCGAGCAGACCACTGGTCAGATACTTCCAGTGCTGCGGGGTGTAGAGCGCGTTGATGGTGCCGGTGGTCGCGTCGGAGTAGCCCAGGCCACGCGGATCCGACGTCTTGCCCGGCTTGGTGGCCAGCGGGTCGACCAGGGCGTGGTAACGGTTGACGAACTGGGCTGGGTCGGTGCCCAGCGGGCAGCCCGGCGAGCGGGCACAGTCCGCGGCGTAGTCGTTGAAAGCTGTTTGGAACCCGGCCATTTGGCTGACATTTTCCTCGATCGGGCCGACTGTCGGGTCGATGGCGCCGTCGAGCACCATCGTTCGAACACGGTCAGGGAATTCTGTCAGGTATTTGGTGCCCAGCTCGGTGCCGTAGCTGAAGCCCAGGTAACTGATCTGGTCGTCGCCCAGCGCTTGGCGGACAACGTCCATGTCGCGGGCGACCGACGCGGTTCCGACGTTGGCCAGGAATTCCGTACCCATTCGGTTGACGCATCCCTGCGCCAACTGCCGGTAGGCCTGCTCGATGTGCGCCACACCGGCCGGGCTGTAGTCGACCATCGGGTCGCGGCGAAAAGCATCGAACTCCGCGTCGGTCCGGCACCTCACCGAGGGCGTCGAATGGCCGACCCCGCGTGGGTCGAATCCGACCAGGTCGAAGTTGCGGGTGATGTCGGTGTTCGCCAGGCCAGCTGCCATCCCGGCCACCATCTCGACCGCCGATCCACCTGGGCCACCCGGATTGATAAGTAGCGATCCGATCCGCGGGCCGGTCGCCGGCACCCGGATCACCGCCAGCTTGGCCTGCGATCCGCCGGGTTTGCGGTAGTCAACCGGCACCGAGACCGTTGTGCACTTTGCGGTGGGGACGTCGCTCGTGTCCTTGAGGAACGGATCGCAGCTGCCCCAGGTCGCATTCGGGGCAGCAGCGGGTGATGGCGGGCTGGGGGTCTGGCCGGAAGACCCGGGTTCCGGAGCGGCGCCGGCAAGCGGCGAGGCCATCGCCAGCAGTAACCCGATTGAAAGCCCAACTGGAAGCAGCGCCGAACTCAACGGTCTCAGGCGCGGCATGGCAGCCATCGTCGCACCTTTCGAATACCCTGAGCAGCGCGAAAAGGTCACGCCTTGGTCTCGTATCGGTACCCGGCGGGCCGTTCTCGCAAAACATGTCGCCGAACGTGCGGTGGCTGCCCCGATCCGGTTTTCAGGTCAGCACTTCGCGCCGCTGTGCGGCGTGGTGCCATCGACCAGATACGCCGTCGCGTAGTCGTCGACGCAGCTGTTGCCCTGGAAGACCACGGTGTGCTGGGTTCCCTCGAAGGTGAGCAGCGAGCCGTGCAGCTGGCCGGCCACCTCGACACCGGCCTGATACGGAGTGGCCGGATCGTGGGTGGTGGAAACGACCATGATGGGCGCCAGGCCGGGCGCCGAGATGGCATGAGGTGTGCTGGTGGGTGGCACAGGCCAGAACGCGCAGGTGCCCAGTGGCGCGTCGCCGGTGAACGTCCCGAAGCTCATGAACGGGGCGAGCTCCCGCGATCGGCGGTCTTCGTCGATGACCTTGGCCCGATCGGTAACCGGGGGCTGGTCAACGCAATTGATCGCTACCCGGGCGTCGGTGGCATTGCTGTAATGGCCGTGCGGGTCGCGGCGCATGTACATATCGGCCAGGGCCAGCAGCGTGTCGCCATGGTTGTCGACCAACTCGGTCAGTCCGTCCGTCAGGTGGTGCCATAACGTCGGTGAGTACAGCGCCATGATGGTGCCCACGATGGCATCGCTGTAGCCCAGCCCGCGCGGGTCGTTGGTCTGCGCCGGGCGGCCGAGCATCAGGTTGTTGGGGTCGACCAGCGGGTCGATCAGGCTGTGATAGATCGCGACGGCTTTGGCAGGGTCGGTGCCCAGCGGGCAGGTCGGCTGCTTCGCACAGTCGGCGGCATAGTCGTTGAACGCGTCCTGAAATCCCTTGGCCTGACGGAGGTCGGCCTCGATCGGATCGGCGTTAGGGTCGACGACGCCGTCCAGGATCATCGCCCGGACGTTCTGCGGGTAAGCCTCGGCGTAGGCGGAGCCGATCCGGGTGCCATACGAGTAGCCGAGATAGGTCAGTTTGGCGTCGCCCAGCGCCGCCCGGATGGCATCCATATCCCGGGCAACGTTGACCGTTCCGACATTCTCCAGAAAGTTCTTGCCCATCTTGTTTACACACCGGCCCACGAATTCCCTGGTCTCATCCTCGATGTGGGCCACACCCGCCGGGGTGTAGTCGACGTTCGGCTCGATTCGCAGCCGGTCGTTGTCTGCGTCGGAGTTGCACCAGACCGCGGGTCGGGACGACCCGACCCCTCGTGGGTCGAACCCCACCAGATCGAACCGTTCGCGCATCTTTTTCGGCAATGTCTGAACCACGCCCAGCGCGGCTTCGATGCCGGACTCGCCCGGGCCGCCGGGATTGATCACCAGCGAGCCGATTTTGTCTCCGGTGGCGGGAAAGCGAATCATCGCCAGCGCAGCTACGTCGCCGTCTAGGTGGTTGTAGTCGACCGGAACGGCGAGCTTGCCGCACATTGCGCCGCCGGGGATCTTGACCTGCGCACCGGTAGTGCGGCAGGGCGTCCACTCCAGCGGTTGGCCCAGTTTGGGGCCGCCCAGGACGCCGCGCCCGGCCACCACATGGACGCAGCCCGCCAGGAGCAACGCGACGGCACCGATCGTCGTCCAGATCAGCGGCGTGCGCGCGATCTTGGCGCGGCGAATCAGGCACATGCCAACCTATGCTGCCAGAGGCCGCAGGAGTCGCTCGCCATGGCGATCGCAAGCGCGGCGAAGCCGGGCGCGGCGGGTCGCCATGCATTCAGCCCATGGCGATCGCAAGCGCGGCGAAGCCGGGCGCGGCGGGTCGCCATGCATTCAGCCCATGGCGATCGCAAGCGCGGCGAAGCCGGGCGCGGCGGGTCGCCATGCATTCAGCGGTGACGGGTGGCCGTTGGCGCGGCGACCGAATGGTGATTCTCACACCGATCGGTCGGTGCAACTGCGCAAAAGAAATGGCAGACTGTGACGAGTCAGACGAACCCGGGGACCGTTTCGGCCACGAGGATCGACCCGACCACCACTAGGGACAATGATGTCTGAGCAGAATCTTTATGGGGCCATTCCCGCTGGGCCTAATGCCGCTGAAGCTGGCCCGTCGGGCCCACGGACCAAGATCCGTACCCACCACCTGCAGAAGATGAAGGCCGAAGGCCACAAATGGGCCATGTTGACGGCCTATGACTACTCGACCGCCCGGGTCTTCGACGAGGCCGGCATCCCGGTGTTGCTGGTCGGTGATTCGGCGGCCAACGTCGTGTACGGGTACGACACGACGGTGCCCATCTCGATCGACGAGCTGATCCCGCTGGTCCGCGGCGTGGTCCGCGGTGCCCCGCATGCCCTGGTCGTCGCTGACCTGCCGTTTGGCAGCTACGAGGGCGGCCCCGCCGTCGCCCTGGCGGCCGCCACCAGATTCATGAAGGAGGGCGGCGCTCACGCCGTCAAGCTCGAGGGCGGTGAGCGGGTGACCGATCAGATCGCCTGCCTGACCGCGGCCGGCATCCCGGTGATGGCTCACATCGGCTTCACGCCGCAAAGCGTCAACACCCTGGGCGGCTTCCGGGTGCAGGGCCGCGGTGACGCCGCGGAACAGACCGTCCACGACGCGATCGCCGTCGCCGAAGCCGGTGCATTCTCCGTGGTGATGGAGATGGTGCCGGCTGAATTGGCCACCCAGATCACCGGCAAACTGACCATCCCGACCGTCGGGATCGGAGCGGGTCCCAACTGCGACGCCCAAGTGCTGGTCTGGCAGGACATGGCCGGCCTCAGCAGCGGCAAGGCCGCGCGCTTCGTCAAGCGGTTCGCCGACATCGGCGGCGAACTGCGCCGTGCCGCAGTGCAATACGCAGAGGAAGTTGCCGGCGGGGTTTTCCCGGCCGAGGAGCACTGCTTCTGAGAGCTGGCCTTCGCTTTGGCGTCGAGATTGCCGCCGGGGCTGTGATCTGGGTCAAACCAATGACCAGTGCGGCAATCTGTGAGACACCCCCGGGGCTTAGACCGTTAGCCTTGATAAGGGGCCGAGACGCGCCCACCTGACGTTGCAGCACTATCCTCTGCAAATACTGGGCGATCTCAGCCGAAGCCCTGATAACAGCCCGCGACAGTGATAAGAACTTAGGCATTCAGGCGAGATAGAGGTAAATGGTTTTGGACCAAACACGCGCTACTCCGGTTGCTGTCATCGGCATGGGATGCCGGCTACCGGGAGGTATCGACTCCCCCGAGCAGTTGTGGGAGGCGTTGCTACGCGGGGATGATCTGATCACCGAGGTGCCCGCCGATCGCTGGGACGTTGACGAGTTCTACGACCCCGAGCCGGGGGTGCCCGGTCGAACGGTGTGCAAGTGGGGCGCGTTCCTAGACGATGCCGCCGACTTCGACCCTGAGTTCTTCGGGATCACCGAAAAAGAAGCGACTGCAATGGATCCGCAGCACCGCTTGCTGCTGGCCACCTCCTGGGAGGCGATGGAGCAGGGCGGCTTCAGTCGAGAGACGCTGGCCAGCGCGCGCACCGGGGTGTTTGTGGGGCTGATGCACGACGACTACCAATTCGTGCACGCCGACGCCCAGACCTTGTCGGGGCCGTATGGATATATGGGCAACAGTTTCGCGATGGGATCCGGGCGCGTCGCGTACACCATGGGACTGAAGGGTCCGGCGATCACGGTCGACACCGCCTGCTCGTCTGGCCTGGCCGCAATCCACCTGGCCTGCCGCAGCCTGCACGAAGGCGAGAGCGACCTTGCGTTCGCGGGCGGCGCTTCGGTGATGTTCGAGCCGCGCAAGGCAGCATCGGGGTCCGCCATCGGAATGTTGTCGCCGACCGGTCGCTGCCACTCCTTCGACGTCGAGGCGGACGGGTTCGTGGTCGGCGAGGGTTGCGTCGTGCTACTGCTGAAACGCTTGCCGGACGCGCTGGCCGACGGCGACCGGATCCTGGCAGTGGTGCGTGGCACGGCCGTCAACCAGGACGGCCACACGGTGAACATCGTAACGCCATCGCATCCCGCGCAGGTCGAGGCGTATCGAACGGCATTGGCAGCGGCGGATGTGGACCCCGGCAGCGTCGGGATGGTGGAAGCACACGGTCCCGGCACACCGGTGGGTGACCCTATCGAATACGCGAGCCTTGCAGAGGTTTACGGCGTCGACGGCCCGTGCGCGCTCGGATCGTTGAAGAGCAACTTCGGGCATACGCAGGCAGCGGCGGGAGCGCTGGGCCTGATGAAGGCGGTGCTCGCCGTGCAGCATGGTGTGGTACCGCGCAGCCTCCACTTCAACCAGCTACCTGATGATTTCGCCAAGATCACGACTAATCTCTTTGTGCCGCAATCGACTACGCCATGGCCGAGCAACAACCACCAGGCGCCGCGGCGGGCAGCGGTCTCGTCCTATGGGTTCTCCGGAACCAATGTCCACGCCATCGTGGAACAAGCTCCCGAGGCGGTTGCGGCACAGTCAGAACTAGACGCGCCGTCCCCCGCCATTGACGGCCCGCTGATGTTTCCGCTGTCGGCCACCTCGGCCGACGGATTGCGGCAAACGGCCAGGCGAATCGCCGACTGGGTCGACGCGAACGCCGCTGACCTGTCGGCAACGGATCTGGCCTACACGCTGAACCGCCGGCGCGAGCACCGTCCGGTGCGCACGGCTGTCTTCGCCGACACTCTCGAGAAGCTGTCCGAGCGTTTGCGCGAGGTCGCCGATGGCGACTTTCCTTATCAGGCTGCGGTGGGCAAAGACGATCAGGGCCCGGTGTGGATTTTCTCCGGCCAAGGCTCGCAATGGGCCGCGATGGGCGCCGAACTACTCGCCACCGAACCGGTTTTCGCCGCGACCGTCGCGGAGGCAGAACCGCTGATCGCCGAGGAGTCCGGGTTTTCGGTAACCGAGGCGATCTCGGCCCCCGAGACGCTGACCGGCATCGAGCGGGTTCAGCCCGCGCTGTTCACCATGCAGGTCGCGCTGGCCGCCACGATGAGGTCATACGGCGTGCTGCCGGGCGCGGTGATCGGCCACTCGATGGGCGAGGCCGCGGCGGCAGTTGTGGCCGGAGCTCTGTCGCTGCAGGACGGGGTGCGGGTGATCTGCCGCCGGTCCCGGTTGATGTCGACGATCTCCGGTTCCGGCGCCATGGCGTCGGTGGAATTGCCTGCCCAGCAAGTGCTTACGGAACTGATGGCACGAGGGGTCAATGGCGAGGTGGTGGTTGCCGTGGTGGCATCACCGCAGTCCACCGTGATCGGCGGGGTCACCGAGACGGTGCGCGAACTCGTGGCGGCGTGGGAGCAGCGCGAGGTGATGGCCCGCGAGGTGGCGGTAGAGGTCGCGTCGCACTCCCCGCAAGTCGACTCGATCCTCGACGATCTTGCCGATGAGTTGGCCGACCTCAAGCCCATGACACCAGACGTTCCCTTCTACTCCTCGACGATGTTCGACCCGCGGGAGCAGCTGGAGTGCGACGGCTGGTACTGGGCGGACAATCTGCGTCACACAGTGCGATTCGCCGCGGCCGTACAGGCGGCGCTGGAGGACGGCTACCGGGTGTTCGCCGAGCTGGCGCCGCACCCGCTGCTGACCCACGCCGCCGAGCAAACAGCGGAAAGCCTCGGTGTCCCGCTGGCCGCACTCTCGGCCATGCGCCGGGAACAGGAACTGCCGGACGGGCTGCGCGGCTTCCTGGGGGATCTGTACAGCGCCGGTGCCGCGATCGACTTCTCGTTGTGCCACCCCCAGGGTCGGCTGGTCGACGTGCCGCTACCGGCCTGGACTAACCGTCGGCTGTTTCTGGAACGCGGCGTTCAGAATTCGGCGACGGGTGGCGGCCGCACAGTTGCCGTACACCCGCTGATGGGTGCGCACGTACAAGTGCAGGAGCAGCCGGAGCGGCACGTTTGGCAGGGTGAAGTCGGTACCGGCGCGCAGGCTTGGCTGGGCGATTACCAAATACATGATGCGGCAGCGCTTCCGGCGGCGGTCTATTGCGAGATGGCGCTGGCAGCGAGTCGCGCGGTTCTGGGCGAGGCGTCCGAACTGTGCGATGTCCGGATCGAGCAGTCGCTGATGCTCGACGAAGAGAACCCGATCGGCGCCGTCGCGTCGCTGGAGTCGCCTGGTGTTCTCAGCTTCGCTGTGGAGACGATCAAGGATGGCAGGCACGCGCGGTGGGCCACCGCGGTCCTGCGCGCCGTCGAGGACACAGACCAACCGCCCGCCGTCGACGTCGCCGAGTTGCTGTCTACGCATCCCCGCCGGGTGGAGGGAGCGCAGGTCCGCGACTGGTTCGATCGGCGTGGTGTTCAATTCGGTCCCGCCTTCACCGGACTGACGTGCGTGCACACCTCCGAGGGGACCGACGACACGGTGTTGGCCGAGGTCGCACTCCCCCTGTTGCTCCGTTCGCAGCAATCCGGCTATCGCGCGCACCCGGCGCTACTGGCCGCGTGCTTCCAGTCGGTGGAAGCCCATCCGAGCGTGGAGCAGATCGCAAACGGCGGTGTGCTGTCGCCTCTGGGTGTGCGTCAGCTGCGTGACTACGGATCCACCCGCCACGCCCGCTACTGCTTGACGCGCGTGACCAGTGCCGACACCGCGGGCGTCGCGGCCGACCTCGACATCCTGGACGAGCACGGGACCGTCCTGATGACGTTGCGCGGACTCGAGATGGGCATCTCCCAAACCAGCGAGCGCGATCGCGTGCTCGGCGAGCGGCTGCTCTCCATCACGTGGCAGCAACGAGAGCTACCCGAAACGGGCGCGGTCGACCCCGGGTCCTGGCTGCTGATCGCCGGCTCCAGCTCCGCGGATGGCCTGGCGAACAAACTCACCGATGCATTGAAACTCGGTGGTGCGCAATGCACATCGATGTCCTGGCCGCAGTCCGCGGACGCAGCGTCCAAAGCGTCCTGGCTTCGGGAATACCTCAGCTCGAACGTGATCGACGGAGTGGTCGTACTGTCCGGGTCCGATCACGGCGAACCGGACCGGGAATGCGCGGTCCGCGGCAGGGAGCACGTACGGCATCTGGTGCGGATTGCCCGCGAGCTACCGGATATCCCGGCCGAGCCATCTCGTCTTTTCGTCGTGACCGGGGGCGCCCAGACGGTATTGGCCGGCGACTCGGTCAACCTGGAGCAAGCAGGGCTGCGCGGTCTGATGCGCGTGATCGGCAATGAACACCCCGAGTTACGGCCCACCCAAATCGATCTCGATGAGGACACCGATGTCGATTGCCTGGCACGGCAGTTACTGCTGCATTCCGACGAGGACGAGACGGCGTGGCGCGGCGGCGCGTGGTACACGGCGCGCCTGAGCCCCGCTCCGCTCCGCCCCGAAGATCGGCAAACCGCAATCGTGGATCTCGCGCAGGACGGTGTACGCGTGCAGATCCGCGCGCCCGGCGACGTTGAATCGATAGAAGCGACGGCGTTCGATCGCGTCCCGCCGGGAGCCGGCGAGATTGAGGTCGCGGTCAGCGCGTCCAGCATCAACTACGGTGATGCGCTCGTGGCGTTCGGCCGGTACCCCAGTATCGATGGGGTCGCGCCACAGCTCGGGATGGATTTCGCCGGAGTCGTGACCGCGGTCGGACCCGACGTCACAACACATCACGTCGGTGATCGTGTCGGCGGATTCGGCAAAGCCGGCAGTTGGGCGAACTTCGTGACGTGCGACGCGCGCGTCGCCGTCGCCCTTCCGCCCGGGCTGACCGACGAGTTGGCGGCCGCGGTCCCCACCGCGCACGTCACCGCCTGGTATGGGCTACACGAGCAGGCCAGGATTGGCGCCGACGATCGGGTGTTGATCCACTCCGCCACCGGCGGCGTGGGCCAGGCGGCAATCGCGATCGCCCGCGCCGCGGGAGCCGAGATTTTCGCTACTGCCGGCAGCGAGGACCGTCGACAGTTGTTGCGCGATATGGGAATTACACACGTCTATGACTCGCGCAGCACAGAGTTCGCCGAGCAGATCCGTCGCGATACCGATGGCTACGGCGTCGACATCGTGCTCAACTCCCTGACCGGCGCCGCGCAACGCGCCGGGCTGGAACTGTTGTCCGTCGGCGGACGATTCGTCGAGATCGGCAAAGCCGAGGTCTACGGCAACACCCGGCTGGAGCTGTCGCCGTTCCGGCGCAACCTCACGTTCCATTACGTCGATCTGGCGTTGATGGCGGACAGTCGCCCGCGGCGCATCGGCGACCTACTGGGCACGGTGTACCGGCTTATCGCTGAGGGTGAGCTGGCACCGCCGCAAATCACCCACTACCCGCTTCTCGATGCGAGCACGGCCATCCGCGTGATAAGCGCCGCGGAACACACGGGCAAATTGGTGCTCGACGTGCCCCACGCGGGACGCAGCAATATCGTGGTACCGCCCGAGCGCACCCAGGTTTTCCGGCATGACGGCTCCTACATCATCACCGGCGGTCTGGGCGGCCTCGGGCTGTTCCTCGCCGAGAAGATGGTTGCCGCCGGCTGCGGCCGCATTGTGCTCACCTCCCGCTCGGAGCCAACGCCAAAGGCGCTGGACACGATTGGACTCATCCAGGCCATGGGCGGCGACATCGCCGTGGAATGCGGCGACATCACCGCTCCTGGCACCGCGGAGAAGTTGGTTGCCGCCGCCACCGCGACCGGACTCCCGCTGCGCGGGGTCCTGCACGCGGCCGCGGTAGTCGAGGACGCCACGCTGGAGAACATCACCGACGAGCTGATCGACCGGGACTGGGCCGCCAAGGCCAACGGCGCGTGGAACTTGCACCTGGCCTTGCAAGAAAAGGAAGCGGACCAGCCACTGGACTGGTTCTGCTCGTTCTCCTCGGCGGCCGCATTGGTGGGCTCACCTGGCCAGGGCGCGTATGCCGCGGCCAATAGCTGGCTGGACGCGTTCAGCCAATGGCGACGGACCCAGGGGCTGCCGGCCACGTCCATCGCATGGGGAATCTGGGGCAGCATCGGTCGTGCCGCGGCGGTGGCGGAAGCGGCCGATATCGCGATCACCCCGAACGAAGGCGCGTATGCGTTTCAGGCCTTGCTGCGCCACGATCGCGCGTACACCGGCTACGCCCCGATGACTGGCATGCCTTGGGTGACGGCTCTCGCGCAGCGCTCCAAGTTCGCTGAGTTGTTCCGGGACTCGGGCAAAAAATCAACGGCTAGCAGCAAATTCCTCACCAATTTGCGCGCGTTGCCGAAGGAGGAATGGACCCCCAAGCTCCGCCGGGTGGTTGCCGACAAACTCTCCAAGATCTTGCGCCGCAGCGTCGATCCGGATCGCCCCCTATCCGAATACGGCCTCGACTCGCTGGCCAACCTCGAGCTGCGCAACTACTTCAAAGAGGAGACGGGGATACGCATCACCCCAAGCGACATCTCCACGGCTAACGGTTTGGCGGAAGCCCTGTACGAGTATTTGACCGCCGAAGGGGACGGCGGCACCGCGGAGCCGGTCAAGCCGGTCCAGATCCGCCGCAAGAAGACTCCCGCGGATCCAAGCTTGGCCAGCGCTACAAATGACTGACGCATCGGTTAACGAAAGGTGAACGGTCGGGGTCAGCCGCGCCATCCCGGTATGGCACGCTATTGGCTGACGCACGACCGTTCATGACCGTCCGCGACTGCGGCACGCCCCCTCGGAGCCGAAGATGCCTTTGAAAGCGCCCAACACCTCGCGGCATCTGGAGGTGGAGCGCAAGTTCGACGTAGACGAGACAACGGTGACACCGTCATTCGAAGGCATCGCAGCGGTGGCTCGGGTCGAAACATTGCAAGTCGCGTCACTGGACGCCACCTACTTTGACACCCCCAAGCAGGACCTGGCGCGGCACAAGATCACCCTGCGCCGCCGCACCGGCGGCCACGACGCCGGTTGGCACCTGAAGCTGCCGGCCGGACCGGACGCACGCACCGAGATCCACGCGCCACTGGACGCGTCAGCTGACGGCACGGTACCCGGCGAGTTGCTGGATGTCGTGCTGGCGATCGTTCGCGACCGTCCCCTGGCGCCGGTCGCGCGCATCACCACCAAACGCGAAAGCCAGGTGCTGTACGGCGCGCTGGACACCGCACTGGCCGAGTTCAGCAATGATCACGTGATCGCCTGGGCGGCCAATTCCGCGGATTCCTCGGGGGGGTCCGACTCGGAACCGCAGCAACAAGAATGGCGCGAGTGGGAGCTGGAACTCGTCGGAACAAACGGGTCCGCGGACACCGAACTGTTGAGCCGGTTGGGCAATCGGCTGCTCGATGCCGGTGCCGCACCCGCCGGGCACGGCTCCAAGCTGGCACGGGTGCTCGGCGCGACGGCGCGGTCCAGTGGCCGGCCGCCGGCCGAGGATCCACTCCACCGCGCGGTGGCCGAGCAGGTCGACGAACTCTTGGTCTGGGATCGGGCGGTACGCGCCGACGCCTACGACTCGGTACACCAGATGCGGGTAACCACCCGCAAGATCCGCAGCCTGTTGCGCGACTCGCACGATTCGTTCGGCTTGTCCGACGGCGACTGGGTGCTCGAGGAGCTGCGCGAGCTCGCCGGCGTCCTGGGCGTGGCACGCGATGCCGAGGTGCTCGCCGAGCGCTACGAGCGCCAGCTGGGTCAGCTGTCACCTGAGCTGGTGCGCGGGCCGGTCTGGGAACGCCTGGTCGCCGGCGCCCGGCGCCGCTACGAGACCGGGCTGCGACGGTCGCTGCTCGCGATGCGATCGCGGCGATACTTCCGTTTGCTCGACGCCCTCGACGCGATGGTGACCGAACTTCCCGACGCCCAGTCGGGCGAGGAAGCGACACCGGTCACCATCGATGCCGCCTACAAAAAGGTCAGGAAGGCCGCGAAGGCCGCCGTGGGGCAGGGCGACCAGGAGGACCGCGAGTCTCTGGAGGACTCCCCGGAGTCCGAACACGATCCTGACGAGGCGCTGCACCTGATCCGCAAGCGCGCCAAGCGCCTGCGCTACACCGCGGCCGCCACCGGGGAGGACGAGGTATCCAAGCAAGCCAAGGCCATCCAGACGCTGCTGGGTGATCACCAGGACAGCGTCGTCAGCCGCGAACACCTGCTCGAGCAGTCGGAAGCCGCCCGCGCCGCCGGCGAGGACACCTTCACCTACGGTCTGCTTTACCAACAGGAGATCCAACTGGCCGACGGCTGCCGGGGCCTACTCGATGGCGCGCTGCGCAAGCTCGACAAGTCGGTGCGCAAAGCGCGGCAGTAACCCTCCGCGAAATCGCGTCTCGCGGCAGTGCGGGGCGGACGAGTTGGCCTGTAAGCCGGATTCTGTTCCGCACCGCCGCGCGTAAGCAACGGCGGCACAGCGGCGACCATCCATCTGGACACACCGTTGCCGGGTGCCTCGAGCGGCCTACCCGCAGGCTCGGGCGAGCAGCCCTCAAACGCCTGCGCAGCCGCACCGCCGGTGCGACCTTCTTGGCCTTGCTTCGGGTGGGGTTTGCCTAGCCACTCCGGTCACCCGGAATGCTGGTGCGCTCTTACCGCACCGTTTCACCCTTACCACCGCGTGGGTGGCGGTCTGTTTTCTGTGGCACTTTCCCGCGAGTCACCTCGGATTGCTGTTAGCAATCACCCCGCTCTGTGAAGTCCGGACTTTCCTCGACTCTCGCCACGTGGGCGCGAGCCGCGGCCGCCCGGCCAACTCGTCCGCGTCGAACACGGTACCCGCCGCGTCATCTCCTGGCCAAGCTGCGCGTCCGCCGGGAGCAGCGTTTATGCTCGCGCCATGAAAACGTTGCCCGTGTCGCTCGTTGCTCTATCCATCCTGGTCGGTTTCGCACCGGTCGCCTACGCTGACAATTCGGCCGACTACCTGGCCTCTCTCGACAAGGCACAGATTTCTTACAGCGACCCGACGAAAGCCGTCACTATTGGCAACACCGTTTGCCAGCAACTGCGCAGCAATATCGCCCCCGAAACGGCCGCGGAGCCGGCTTTGAACGCCGGCTACACCGCTGGCCAGGCAGGCAAGATCTTGTATGTAGCAAGCCACACGCTCTGCCCAGACATGGGGGCCGCGGTCGAAAAGTGGAGTAACACCCCTTAACGCTGTGCGGGTGCCGACCATTGCCCGGCGGGGGCTCTTGGTGTCAGGCTGACCAAATGACGGAAACCGAAGGGTTCATCGATCAGGCGGCGACGGGGCTCGCGGAGCCGCAGCCCATGTACAAGCTGCTGCGCGAAACGAACCCGGTGTTTCGGTCGCCAGGAGTGGTGGTGCTCAGCCGCCTGGCCGACATCGAGATGGCGCTCAAACACACTGAGTTGTTCTCGTCGAATATGGATGCGGTCGATCTGGGCACCATCCGGCCACTCATTCCGTTGCAAGTCGATCCCCCCGAGCACGCGAAATACCGCCGCATCCTCGATCCGCTGTTCACCCCGCGGGAGATGAACCGTCGCGAACCCCAAGTCGCCGCGCTGGTGAACGAGATGATCGACCGGTTCGCCGATCGCGGCGAATGCGACTTCCATGAAGAGTTCGCGGTGCCACTTCCGTGCACGGTGTTCCTGCAATTGCTCGGCCTGCCGCTCGAAGATCTCGACAAGTTCCTGGAGTGGAAGGACGCCGTGATCCGCCCGGAGGGCGCCGCGGGCTACGACGGCCGCCACGACGCCTCCGCGCCCGTGGCCCTTGAGATTTACGACTACTTCGAGAAGGCCATCGACGACCACATCGCCAGCCCCCGCGACGACGTGCTGTCGGCGATGATCGCGGCGAACGTCAAAGAAGAAGGGCGGCCGCTGTCCCGCGAGGAGCTGCTCGACATCTGCTTTCTGTTCCTGATCGCTGGGCTCGACACAGTCACCGACTCGCTGGACTGCTTCTTTGTTTACCTCGCACGACACCCCGATCACCGCCGTCAGCTGGTCGAGGACCCCGACATCCTGCCGCACGCGATTGAGGAGCTGCTGCGTTGGGAGACGCCGGTGCCCGGGGTGGCCCGGGTGGCCATGCAAGACGTCGAGGTGGGCGGATGCCCGATCAGCAAGGGCGATCGGATCAGCCCGCTACTGGGCGCGGCCAACACCGACCCGGCCGAATTCCCCGATCCCGAGCTGGTGGACTTCAACCGCAACCCGAACCGGCACCGCGCGTTCGGCGGTGGTCCGCACCGCTGCCTCGGATCCCACCTGGCCCGCATGGAGCTGCGGGTGGCGATGCGCGAATTCCACCGCCGCATCCCCGATTACCAGATCAAGCCCGGCGCCGAGCTGGTCTTCACCGCAGCGCTGCGATCGGTGGAGTCGCTGCCCCTGGTGTTCCCGGCGCCATGACCCACGTCTCCGTCGACGTCGACCGGTGCACGGGCCATGGGCGCTGCTACAGCCTGGCTCCCGACGTCTTCGACGCCGACGAGGTCGGCCACGCCATCGTGCTCATCGGGGAAGTATCGGGTGAGCTCGAAGCGCAGGCCAAGACCGGTGAGCAGAATTGCCCGGAGGGGGCAATCACACTATCGGCCAGTCACAAATAACTGGTCTCATTGACCAGCCGCACCGAAGATGCTCCGTCGGAATAGAACTCGGCAATACTCAGCGCCGCCAGGTCAAGGTGTAGCCGGTACAGAATGCCCGGCCCAGCATCCAGTGCGAGCCGCAGCAACATCTTGATCGGCGTGACGTGCGAGACCACCAGCACCGTCGAGTCTCCGTGCGCGGCGATGATCCGGTCACGTGCCTGCAACGTCCGCTCCAGCACGTCGTCGAAGCTTTCACCGCCCGGCGGCGCGGTGCTGGTATCGCGCAGCCAACGGCTATGCCGCTCCGGATCGCGTTCGGCGGCCTCGGCGAAGGTCAACCCTTCCCAGTCCCCGAAATCGGTCTCGATCAGGTCGTCGTCGACGGTGACGTCCAGACCGAGCGCCTTGGCGGCCGCCGCCGCGGTGTCGTAGGCGCGTTGCAGCGGCGAGGAGATCACCGCCGCGATCCCGCCGCGCTGCGCCAGATACCGGGCTGCAGCTTCTGCCTGCCGCCGCCCCAATTCGGTCAGTTCGGGGTTGCCGCGTCCCGAGTAGCGCCGCTCCACCGACAATGCGGTCTGCCCGTGTCGCAGCAACAGCAGCCGGGTCGGGGTTCCACGGGCGCCCGACCAGCCGGGTGCGGCCGTCGGCTGGGCGGCAACGTCTTTCGCGGCATCGGCGACCGACTCAGCGGACTCGATGGCGGCGTCCATCGCCTCATTGGCCAACCGATCGGCGTGCGTGTTGCGCTCCCGCGGAATCCATTCGTATCTGACGCGGTCGAACCGTGCTGCCAGGTTCCGCGCCTCAGCGTTGAGCTCGATCAGGTCGGGGTGTTTGACCTTCCACCGGCCGGACATCTGCTCGACCACCAGCTTGGAATCCATGTAAACCGCGACCTCGGTGGCGCCCAGTTTCGCGGCATCGCCCAAACCGGCGATCAGGCCACGGTATTCGGCGACATTGTTGGTGGCTTGGCCGATGGCCTGTTTGGACTCGGCCAGCACGGTCACCCGGTTCGCATTGAAGACCACCGCGCCGTATCCGGCCGGTCCTGGGTTGCCCCGCGACCCGCCGTCGGCTTCTACGACAACTTTCACTGAGCGAAGACAACTTTCATTAGCCGAATTCCTTGACCCGCAACAGGATCGCGTTGCATTCCGGGCAGCGCACGACCTCGTCCTCGGCGGCCGCCGTGATGCCGGCCAGGTCGCCGCGGCCGATCTCGATCCGGCATGCACCGCAACGATGTCCCTGCAGCGCCGCGGCACCCGGCCCTCCCCCGGCGCGCTGGCGCTCGTAGAGCGCGGTCAGGTTCGGGTCCAGCGCCGCGGTCAGCACGTCGCGCCGCGACGAATGCTGCTGGCGGGCCTGGTCGATTTCGGCGAGTGCGGCATCGAGTGCTTTTTGCGCGCCGGCCAGGTCCGTCTGGAGTGAATCGATTGCCTGCAGTTCGGCGTTCATCTGGGCATCCACCTCCTCGCGACTCTCCATCACCTCCAGCAGGGAATCTTCCAGGCTGCGCTGGCGTCGTTGCAGGGTGTCGAGCTCGTGCTGCAGATCTGACTGGTGCTTGGGGTCGGTCGTACCCGAGCTGAGTAACTTGCGGTCTCGGTCTTCGCGCTGGCGCACCGCGTCGATCTCCGACTCGAATCGCGCCACCTGGGCATCCAGATCTTCCAACGCGATGCGCGCCGAGGCCAACCGGTCGTTGACGGCATTGTGCTCGGTCTGTAACGCCTCGTAGGCCTCCCGCTCCGGCAGATGGGTCGTCCGGTGTGCGAGCTGCGACAGCTCAGCATCCAGCTTCGCCAACTCTAATAGCGAACGCTGCTGTGCTACTTCGGCTTTCATGACTGATTTCTCCAGGGTCGTTCTCTAGGTTCTCGCGGTCTCGACGTTCCAGGGGTCGGTGCGAATGGCGCTGACGCGCACCGGCAAGGCCGCGAACCGCGACCTCAGTACGTTGGCCGCCTGCTCGCACCACGGGAATTCGCTAGCCCAATGCGCGACGTCGACCAAGGCCACGTCCGAAGATCGGCGATGCTCGTCGGCCGGATGGTGCCGCAGATCCGCTGTGACATAAGCCTGCACGTCCGCAGCCGCCGCGGTTGCCAGGAGCGAGTCCCCCGCGCCGCCGCAGACCGCGACCCGCGACACCGCCATCTCGGGGTTCCCGGTGGCGCGCACGCCCCAGGACGTTCGCGGTAACGCGGCGCCCACCCGGGAAACGAAGTCGCGCAGCGGTTCGGGTCGGGGCAGGGTCCCAATGCGGCCCAAGCCGACGTCGCCGGGCGCCGGCACCATCGCGAAGATGTCGAACGCAGGCTCCTCGTAGGGATGTGCGGCGCGCATCGCCGATAACACATCGGCCCGCAGTCGCGCGGGTGCGACAACCTCGAATCGGTCCTCGGCGACACGCTCGACGCTGCCGATGCTGCCTATTGCCGGCGACGCCCCGTCATGCGGCAGGAACTGCCCGATGCCTTCCACGCTCCAGCTGCAATGCGAATAGTCGCCGATTTGGCCTGCGCCGGCCGCAAACACCGCCGCCTGTACCGCCGCCGCGTTCTCCCTCGGCACGTACACGATCCACTTGTCGAGGTCGGCCGCGGCGGACCGCGGCTCGAGCACCGCCTCGACGGTGAGGCCCAGTGCGTCAGCCAGTGCGTCGGACACACCGGGTGATGCCGAGTCGGCATTGGTGTGCGCGGTGAACAGTGAACGCCCAGTTCGGATCAAGCGATGCAGGAGCGCGCCTTTGGGCGTGTTGGCCGCAACCGTGTCGACCCCGCGCAGAAGCAACGGGTGATGGGCCAGCAGCAGACCGGCATCCGGGACTTCGTCAACCACGGCCGGCGTCGCGTCCACGGCGATGGTCACCGAATCCAGCGCATCGTCGGGGTCACCGCACACCAGGCCGACCGAATCCCACGATTGGGCAAGGCTAGGCGGGTAAACCTCATCCAGCACCTCGATGACATCGGCCAGCCGAACACTCACCGCAGCACCTCGGCGATCGCGTGGGTCAGCAATGGCCACTCCGCGCGGACCGTCGCCCGCAGATAGCGATCGTCCAAGCCCACGAACGTGTCACAACGTCGGACCGCGATTCCGTTGTCCAGCAGGCCTTTTCGAACAATCCTCAGCGTCGCGCATGCTGAACAGCACAAACGGGGCCCTGCCGTCGACCACGTGGGCGCCCACCGCCGCCAGACCGGCCACCATGTCGGCGCGCAACGCCGCCAGTCGCACCGCACCGGCCGCGGCCTCGGCGACGGCTTCCGCGGCGCAGCAGGCCGCGATGGCCGCCAGTTGCAGCGTCCCCACCGGCCAGTGCGCGCGCTGTGTGGTCAACCGGGCCAATACATCTGGCGAGCCAAGGGCGTAGCCCACCCGGAGCCCGGCCAGCGACCACGTCTTGGTCAAACTGCGCAGCACCAGCACGTCCGGAAGTGCGTCGCTGGCAAGCGAGTCCGGCTCACCGGGGACCGAATCGGCGAACGCCTCGTCGATTACCAGGATTCGTCCCGGCCTGCGCAGCGCGAGGAGTTGCTCGCGACGGTGCAGCACCGAGGTGGGGTTGGTCGGATTGCCCACCACGACGAGGTCGGCGTCGTCGGGCACTCCCCCGCTATCCAAGCCGTTGCTCAAAACGCTATCCAGGCCGAACGGCGGATCGAGGACGACATGATGCAGCGGCACGCCGGCCGCGGTGAGCGCCGCTGCCGGCTCGGTGAACGAGGGCGCGATCACCGCCGCTCGCGCCGGACGCAGGTTGGGCAGCAAAGCGAACCCCTCGGCCGCCCCGGCCAGCGGCAGCACCTCGTCGCGGGCCCGGTTGTGCCGCTGGGCGACCGCGTCTAGTGCCCGCTGCACGTCCTCGATGCCGGGGTAGCTCGCCAGATCCGGCAGCCGAGCCGCCAGCCGCCGCACCAGCCAATCCGGCGGCTGCGCATGGCGCACGTTGACGGCGAAATCCAGCATGCCGGGCGTGACGGCCTGGTCACCGTGGTAACGCGCCGCAGCAAGCGGGCTCAGGTCCAGACTCGCCATCAGTGAAACACTAGTGCGCCTCCGCACGGCCGCGGTATCGCACTCCAGCCCCATCGCCGACAATGGGGTCGTGACAAACACGATCTCGCTGGCGGGGAAAGCGCCGCAACTGGTGATCTTCGATCTCGACGGCACCCTCACCGACTCCGCCGAAGGCATCGTTGCCAGCTTCCTGCATGCGCTCAGCCACGTCGGCGCCCCGGTGCCCGAGGGCGACCTGACCGCCCAGATCGTCGGGCCTCCGATGGATGACACCTTTCGCGCGCTGGGACTCGGCGAGTCCACCGACGCGGCCATAGCGGCCTTCCGCGCCGAATACGGCACCCGGGGCTGGGCGATGAACACCGTGTTCGACGGGATCGTTGCGCTGCTGGCCGACCTGCGCGCCGCCGGCGTGCGGCTGGCCGTGGCCACCTCCAAGCTGGAACCGACGGCGCGGCGCATCCTCGCCCATTTCGGGCTCGACCAGCACTTCGAGGTCATCGCGGGGCGCCCGGATGACTCGCGCAAAACCAAGGAGCAGGTGCTGGCCCACGCGCTGGCGCAGCTGCAGCCGCTGCCCGAACGCGTGCTGATGGTCGGTGACCGCAGCCACGACGTCGACGGGGCGGCCGCGCACGGTATCGACACCGTGGTCGTCGGCTGGGGCTACGGGCAGGCCGACTTCGCCGACGGCAGCCGCACCGGTGTGACGCACGCGCCGACGATCGACGAGCTGCGGAGGGCTGTTAGGTGTCTGAGGCTCTGCACGTCACCTTCGTCTGCAGCGGGAACATCTGCCGGTCCCCGATGGCCGAGAAGATGTTCGCCGACCAGCTGCGCCGGCGCGGCCTGGGCGACGCGGTACGGGTGACCAGCGCGGGCACCGGCAACTGGCACGCCGGCGAAGGCGCCGACGTGACGGGCAAAGCAGGTGCTGCGCGCGCACGGTTACTCCACGGACCACCGCGCCGCGCAGGTCGGCGACGACCACTTGGCGGCCGATATGGTGGTGGCCCTGGGCCGCAACCACCTTCGGCAGTTGCGGGAGCTGGGCGTCGAGGACGAGCGGGTGCGGATGTTGCGGTCGTTCGATCCGCGCTCGGCTGCTCACGCCCTCGACGTGGACGATCCCTACTACGGCGACCACGACGACTTCGAAGAGGTTCTGACCGTCATCGAGGCCGCGTTGCCCGGTCTGCACAACTGGGTGGACACCCGACTCGCGCAGAACGGACACGGTTGATGCCCCGTTTCCTGCCACGTCTGCCGTTCCTGCTGCGGCCGGGCTGGATAGCGCTGGCTCTGGTGGTCGTCGCTTTCACCTACCTGTGCTTCACCGTGCTCGCGCCGTGGCAGCTGGGCAAGAACACCAGAACGTCGCGGGAGAATCAACAAATCGAGTATTCGCTGAGCACACCACCGGTGCCGATCAAAACCATGCTGCCACAGCAGGATTCATCGGCACCGAATGAGCAGTGGCGCAGGGTGACGGCGACCGGCCATTATCTGCCGGACGTGCAGGTGCTGGCCCGGCTGCGGGTGGTCGACGGAGACCAGGCGTTCGAGGTGCTGGCACCGTTTGTCGTCGACGACGGACCGACCGTGCTGGTCGACCGCGGCTACGTGCGCCCCGAGCCCGGCTCGCACGTCCCTGGATTCCCGCGGCCACCGCAGGAAACCGTCACCCTTACCGCGCGGCTGCGGGACTCCGAACCGCTCCCCAAAGACAAGGAGCCGTTCTCCAGGGACGGTGTCCAGCAGGTGTATTCGATCAACACCGATCAGGTTTCGTCGCTGACCAAAGTGCCGCTGGCAGGTTCTTATCTGCAGTTGATCGAGAACCAGCCCGGCGGCCTCGGCCTGATCGGCGTGCCGCACCTGGACGCCGGGCCGTTTTTGTCCTACGGCATCCAGTGGATTTCGTTCGGCATCCTCGCTCCCATCGGGCTGGGCTATTTCGTCTACTCCGAGATCCGCGCCCGCCGCCGTGAGACCGATCAGGCGCCGGCACCGGAAGCTCCCAAGACCGTCGAGGACAAGCTCGCCGACCGCTACGGCCGGCGGCAATAACTGCGCTGACGCACGCTCGACGCGCCGAACAGCCAGGCGAATAACGCGGCCGCCGCCTGCACCGCCCGGGACAGCACCACCGCCCGGCGCAGGTCGTCCACCGTCGGCTCCGTCCCGTTGCCCAGGGTGGGCCGGATCTGCAGCTCATGGAGGTACTGGGTGGGCCCGCCCAGCCGGACACGCAGCGCTCCGGCGAAGGCCGCTTCGACGACGCCTGCGTTGGGGCTGGGATGGCGCGCTGCGTCGTCCCGCCAGGCCCGCACCGCACCGGAGGGTGACCCGCCGACGACCGGCGCGCATATCACCACCAGCGCCGCGGTCGCCCGCGCAGCGACGTAGTTGGCTGCATCGTCCAATCGCGCTGCCGCCCAGCCGAACCGGAGATACCGCGGTGAGCGGTGCCCGATCATGGAGTCCAGGGTGTTGATGGCGCGGTAGGTCAGCGCTCCGGGCGTTCCGCCGAACGTCGCCCAGAGCAGAGGAGCCACTTGCGCATCCGAGGTGTTCTCCGCGACCGACTCCAATGCCGCGCGCGTCAGGCCCGGGCCGTCCAGCAGGGCTGGATCGCGCCCACACAGCGACGGCAATAGTCGTCGCGCGGCCTCGATGTCATCGCGGCCCAGCAGCTCCGACATCTGCACGCCGGTGCGCGCCAATGAAGTTCCGCCGAACGATATCCAGGCTGCCGTCGCGGTGGCCGCGATCGAACAGAGCCGTCCACCACGCCGGGCCGCGCGATCTGCAGCCAGGCCAAACAGGCTCACCGCTCCGACCAGCATGCCGACGTGCGCCACGCCGGCGATCCTGCTATCCCGGTATGTGACCAGCTCAAACGTCGCTGCCGTGCGGCCGAACAGTGCAACCGGATGACCCCGTTTCGGGTCGCTCAGCGCGAGGTCGGCCAGGTAGCCGCCCAGCACGCCGACCATGCGGGAGCGCGGTTTCGTGGCAAGGATTCCGGCAAGCACTCCGGCAGCGTCTCATACGTGGTCTACTCGATCTCATGGAGTCGTGTGCAGCGAGGCCGCGATGAAGCGGCCCGCTACCCGAGTAGCCGACCTGCTGAATCCGGCGGCGGTGCTGTTGCCCGCCGCGAACGTGATCATGCAGCTGGCGTTGCCGGGCGTGGGCTACGGGGTGCTGGAAAGTCCGGTGGACAGTGGCAACGTTTACAAGCATCCGTTCAAGCGTGCCCGCACCACCGGGACCTACCTGGCGGTTGCGACCATCGGGACCGAATCCGATCGAGCTCTGATCCGCGATGCGGTGGACGTCGCACACCGACAGGTCCGATCGACGACCGTCAAGCCCGGTCTCTTACAACGCATTCGACCCCAAGCTGCAGCTCTGGGTGGCGTCCTGCCTGTACCGCTACTTCGTCGACCAACACGAATTCCTGCACGGCCCACTCGACGACGAGACCGCCGACGCCGTCTACCAAGACGCCAAACGATTGGGCACCACACTGCAAGTGCAGGAACGCATGTGGCCACCGGACCGGGTCGCGTTCGACGAGTACTGGAAACGCTCGCTCGACGACCTGCAGATCGACCCGCCGGTGCGCGAGCATCTGCGCGGGGTCGCCTCGATGGCGTTTCTTCCGTTGCCCCTGCGCGCGCTGGCGGGACCTTTCAACCTGTTCGCGACGACCGGGTTCCTGGCCCCCGAATTCCGGTCGATGATGCAGCTGGGCTGGTCGGAGCGTCAGCAGCGCCAGTTCGGCCGGCTGTTGTCCGCCCTGCGGCTGGCCGATCGGCTGATTCCGCACCGCGCCTGGATCCTCGGCTACCAGCTGTACCTGTGGGACATGCGACTTCGGGCGCGCCTTGGCTGGCGGATCGTCTAGATGGGTCAGCACCGCCTCACGGGCAAGGTCGCCATCATCACCGGCGCCGGCTCCGGTATTGGGTGGGCGGCCGCCAGCCGGTTCGCCGAGGAGGGAGCCCGGGTCGTTTGCGCGGACGTCTCCGGGCAGGAGCGTGAGATCGCTGATCTCCTTGGCGATGTCGCTTTGCCGGCCGGCGTCGACGTCACCCAGGCGGCCGACGTCCAGCGCATGATCGCCACGACCATCGAGCACTTCGGCCGGGTCGATATCCTGCTCAACAATGCCGGATTCGGCGGGCCCCACGCGGCGCTGGCAGATACCGACGAAGCGATGTTCGACACCATCGTGGCGATCAATCTCAAAGGCGTATTCCTCGGCATGAAGTACGCAATCCCCGTCATGCTCGATACCGGTGGCGGCGCGATCGTCAACACGGCCTCGGCGTCCGGGCTCGTCGGCTGGAAAGGCTTGTCCTGCTACGCCGCGGCCAAGGCCGCGGTGGTGCAGATGACGAAGTCCGCGGCGCTGGACTACGCCGAAACCAACGTGCGCATCAATGCGATCTGTCCCGGCATGACCTACACCGGCCTGGCCGGCGCCAAACCCGGCGACGAGGTGCCACCGGGCAATTATCTGCCGACCCCGATGGCCCGCTGGGGTGAACCCGCCGAACTCGCCGCCGCCGCACTGTTTCTCGCCAGTGACGAAGCCTCGTTCGTGACCGGCGCCGCGCTCCCCGTCGACGGTGGTTACTCGGCCAGCGGGCCGATGCTCGCCCGGCCGCGCGCCAAGCGCGAGTGACGCGGGCGCTAACGCACCGTGGCGAAGAACGCGCGCACGTCGTCGACGAATAATTCGGGTTGTTCGAACGCGGCGAAGTGGCCGCCGCGCGGCATATCGGTCCAGTGCGTGATGTTGTACTGCGGCTCGCACCACGACCGCGGCGCGGTCAGCACCTCTCTGGGGAAAGCGGCGATTCCCGTGGGTAATTCGACCCGGCTCGCGTTCCCCCAGGCCTTGAAGCTTTCCCAGTACAGGCGGGCAGAGGACGCCCCGCTATCCGGTCACCCAATACAGCATCACGTTGTCGAGTAGCTCGTCTTTGGTGAGGACGTTCTCCGGGTGGCCTTCGCAGTCCATCCACGCCCAGAACTTCTCGACGATCCACGCCATCTGCCCCACCGGCGAATCGGCCAGCCCGTAGCCCAGCGTCTGCGGCCGGGTGGACTGCTGCTTGGAATAGCCGGTACCGGTCTTGCGGTGCTCGGCCAGCGCCGCCAGGGCCCGCTTCTCTTCCTCTGTTGGGTTGGCAATCGATTCCTTCGTGGGTCTGCCGATCGCCATGTTGAGATGGATTGCCGCGCAGTGCCCCTCAGGGAGGCTGCCGTTTCGGCCGAGTTGCGTGGTGACGGCCGAACCCCAGTCGCCGCCCTGGGCGCCGTAGCGGTTGTAGCCCAGGCTCACCATGAGTTTGTCCCACGCGTCGGCGATCTTTTCGACACCCCATCCGGTGCGGGCGGGCTTCCCGGAGAAGCCGTAGCCCGGAAGAGACGGACAAACCACGTGGAAGGCGTCCTCGGCGCGTCCACCGTGCGCCGTCGGATTGGTCAGCGGCTCGATCACCTTGTGGAACTCCACGATCGAGCCCGGCCAGCCGTGGGTGAACACCACCGGCAAGGCGTCCTCGTGCGGCGACCGCTGGTGGATGAAATGGATGTCCAGCCGGTCGATCTCGGTAGTGAACTGGTCGAAGCGGTTCAGCGCTGCCTCACGCGACCGCCAGTCGTATTCGTTTGCCCAATAGTCGGCCAGTGAGCGGGTGTATTCGAGCGGAATGCCCTGACTCCAGTCGTCCACGCATTCGGCTTCCGGCCACCGGGTGCGTGCCAATCGCGATCGCAGGTCATCAAGGACATCGTCGGGGACGTCGATACGAAACGGCTTCACCCGTTCATAGTGACGCCGGAGATGAAGCCGCCGACAGGCGCCCCGGCCAAGGCGGCACCGGCGGCGGCCCCTTGAAGCTCGCGGCGCTCGCCTAACGGTCCGCGAGCGTAACCCCACCGCGAAAATCGTGCGCGCTTTTTCGCAGCCCCGTTACGCTCGCGGCGTTCAGTGGGCTGCGGACGGGCGCCGAAATCAACGCCGTCGGGACCGACATCCCGAACTCCTGATGCCGCAGCGTACTGATCCGGCGTCCAGGTTGCACCGCGTCCTTGACCGGTCCCGTGCGGTCGCCGAAGAACGAGGCCGTTGCGTCGATGTCCGTCACGACATAGGTCATCCCCCACAGCGAGGACGGACCCTCCCCGGCCGCAGTCGGCGAACCGACGACCTCGACGATCACCTCCCCGAGCCGGAAGAAGATCTGCCGGATCGGTCGCCCGCCGAGTTCGCCGTCCCGCTCTCTGCGCGGGTGCACACCGACGGCGGCCAGCGACTCGACCGTGCGGCCCAGGTTAGGTGACATCAGCACGACGTGGTCGATCGCGATGACGCCGTTCGGGTGCGCGGACGGTGCTACAGAAACCTCTGCGACCTCTGCCGACCTTGCCGTCGGGACCCCATCGACATCGGTTGCACAGACGCCTGACGGCAGTCCGCGCAACGACCAACTGACGATGCCGGCGCCGCGGTCACGCCCAACCAGCCGGATACCGACGCCGCCGATCCGGCAGACGGAATCGGAGCCGACGCTGAAGCCGGCCCGCGTCCAGGCCTCCGGTGGATCGGCCACCTCGAACTCGTCGACGGAGACGGTCAGATCCACGTCTTCAGTATGGCCTCGCGAGTCGCCGAGCCAATCACCGGACGCAGTGCCTATCCTCGGCACATGGACGAGCACGTCGTGGTCATCCACACCGACGGTGGGTGTCGGCCCAACCCCGGGCCCGGCGGCTGGGGAGCCGTGCTGCGCCACCGCGAGCACGTTCGCGAGATGTACGGGGCCGAGTCCGACCAGACCAGCAACAACCGGATGGAACTCACCGCGCCGATCATGGCGCTGGAGGCGCTCACTCGATCGGTGGCGGTGCATCTCTACACCGATAGCACCTACGTCCGAAACGGCATCACCAAATGGATCCTCGGCTGGGAGCGCAACGGCTGGAAGACCGCGGCGAAGGAACCGGTGAAGAACGTCGACCTCTGGCAGCGGCTCCAAGCAGCGTGCGCCCGGCACCGGGTCGAGTGGTTCTGGGTCAAGGGACACGCAGGAATCGCGGACAACGAACTGGCCGACGAATTGGCCACGCGGGGTATGCAGGAAGCGATCGAAAGTACGACTAGTCCGTGAAGACATCTATCGGGCGCACCGGCTCCAGCATCACCACGGGGATGTGCCGCTCCGTCGACGCCTGGTAGGTGAGGTAGGGCGGGTACAGCTGCGACATATGCGCCCACACCCGGTGCCGCTCTTCGCCTTTGGGCTCGCGCCAGGTGGCCTCGAACGCCTGCGTAGCGACCTGGACGCCGATCGTCTCGCTCTGCAGGATGTTCAGGTACCACTGCGGATGGGTGTCGGCGCCTCCTTTCGACGCCACAATGACGATCTCGCCGCCAACATTGCCGTAGATCAACGGCTTCACATAACCCTTGCCGGAGTTGCGGCCGGGCACCTTGATCAAGCAGTGCGTCGTCACCGCGTGACCGCCAACGGAGCGAAGGTCCAGGATGTGTCCCTGCGTGCCGCCTGAGCTCAGGTACTGCTCCAGGTGTTGCTTCGTAAAATCCCCTCGCGCTGCTCGAATTGCTGCGGCGTCCGCGTCGCTCATAGCCACAACCGTATTCGACCTAGGTGTAACTCGGCGAGGCAAGTGCTACGCAGGTTCAGCTGCGGTACAGCGCTGGGAACAACTGCTTGAGACCGTCCACCTTGGGCGCGTCGTTCGCCACGATGTAGGCGTTCGACGGGTTTAAGTTGAAGAAGTCCTGGTGGTACTGCTCGGCGGGAAAGAACGCGGCCTTCGGTGGTACGACGCTGGTGACGATCGGGCCGGGAAAAACTCCGGCCTGGCTCAGCTGGGCGATATAAGACTGCGCCACTCGCTGCTGAGTCGCGTCCTGCGCGAAGATCGCGGATCGGTACTGCGTGCCCACATCGGGGCCCTGACGATTGAGTTCTGTGGGGTCTTGCGCGACCGAGAAGTAGATCTGCAGAAGTTGGCCGTAGGTCACCTGACTCGGGTCGTAGGTGATGCGTACGGACTCTGCGTGCCCAGTGGAACCGGTGCTGACCGTCTCGTACTGGGCCGTCGATGCGTCCCCTCCGGCGTAACCAGATACCGCCTGAGAAACCCCTTTGACGTGCGCGAACACCCCCTGAACGCCCCAGAAGCAACCGCCGGCCAGCACCGCCGTCTCGGGTCCGGAGGCCGACGTCGGCTCATCGACAGTCGGCGCCGGAACCACGACCGACGTTGCCGCGCCGCTGCGGGGCTGCATCGCCGGATCCACGACGGTGAACACGGCCGCGCCAAGGACCGCTACTCCGAGACCGGCTGCCAGGATCCACCCCCAGCGGGAAATCATGGTCCGCACATCACCCTCCAACCACTCCCAGAGCTGCCGTTGACAGCCCCTCCTGCCCACAGTCTAGCCACATGGGCTCCTGGAGCCGAATACCGTTGTGGCTGAGCGGCTCTCGCGGCGTTCAGCGCGGCTGGCCATCCCGCGCGATGGTGGCCGCCGCCGAGGCGGCCAAGGTCAACTCATTGTGGGTACCCGACCACTCCCGTTACGCACGCGGAACCCGTCAAACTCGCGAGTCCGTTCATCTGGCGTAAGCGCGAATCAGCGGGCTGCCTTGGCGGTTTCGCGCTTGGATTTCTTTTTCACCTGGGTCGAACAGCAATGCACCAGATCGCAATGGAACCGGTGACCGCAATCAGGCGAACAATAATTCGATGCGTCCGGAAGCCAGTCCGGATCGAACAGGTCACGCCGTCGGTCGTTTGGATCGAACGTGTGGCCGCAATGCACGCAGGTCTTGACCTTCGTCCTGGTAGCCATGCTGGTCACGATACGCGCGATCGCCCTAAATCGGTGCTGTTTTTCGGTCCGGCGGCGCACAATCGACGTCTCGCAAAACAATGGCGCGCAATTCGAAGTGGCAGCGTTTACGTCAGCGAATTAATTATTTTCTGAAACTAACTCAACCGCCTTCGGTTCTTGCCATCGACGGTGGGGCGACACCGCCGAGCAGGTCATTTCATTGAGATAGACGGACGACAGGCTGACCATCGAAATTAACTGTGGCGCAGGACGTTACATGTCCCCGCCATAACGGCCCTCTTCGGGGGCCCTTCGCCTGACAACGCGGTCGTGCGTGTCCGCTATCGAACGCCTCTTGGTGCCGTCCGCACCCGAGTGGCGCACCCTGGCGTCACTGTCGTCATCTAGCAAACCGATCCGGTGGGGCACAACGAGCGGCGCCGCTCCCCCACGCGGTGGCGCCCCTCAGGAATTAACTCCGCGGCTATGGCGTTCGGCTAGCGGTGGCGCACGCGACGAAATGCCTTAATATCAGCAGATCGAGCATTCCTAATCGGGAGGCACGGTGTTGAGGCTTCTCAAACGGGTATGGGTTCCGCTGGTTGTGGTCGTGGCATTGATAATCGGCGGCGTCGCAGTGGGGCGGCTCAACGGCGTCTTTCCGGGACCCGGCTTGCCTAAGCCCGATCCCCGGGATGCGACCCCGCCGTACGCGGCCAAGACCGCCGTCTACGAAATCCTGGGACCGCCCGGCACGACCGGCGTCGTCAACTGGATGGATGCCGATTCATTACCGCAAAAGGCCAATTTCACCACGTTGCCCTGGTCGCAGACGATCGTCGCGGAGATGCCCGGCATCTTCGCCTACGTGGTCGCCCAAGGTGACGGCCCCTCGATCGGCTGCCGGATCACCGTGGACGGCAAGTTGGTCGACCAACAAACTTCTCCAGAGGCCCAAACGCATAACGCGCAGGTTTCCTGCTTGGACAAATCCGCGTGAGCGACAACACGAGCGACACGGATGAGGTCCCCGTCGCGCAGCGCACCGGAGTTGAGCACAAGCCGCGGATAGCCCGCACCATCCGCGTCCTGGCGCTGCCGATCGTTGTGATCTGGCTGCTGATCGCGGTCGGCGTCAACGTCTTCGTCCCACAGTTGGAGGCGGTTGCCGAGGACGTCTCGGTGCCACTCTCGCCATCGGACGCGCCGTCGGTGACCGGGATGAAGCACATCGGGGCAGAAATTCAAGGAGTACGACTCCGACAACCTCGTCCTGGTGACCCTGGTCGGCGACAAACCGCTCGGCGACGACGCTCACCAGTATTACGACGATCTGGTCAAGAAGCTGCAGCAGGACACCCAACACGTCGAGCATGCGCTGAATTTCTGGGGGCAGCGATTCACGTCCTCGGGTGTCGAGAGCTACGACCACAAAGCCGCCTACGTCCAGGTCAATCTCAAGGGTGACCAGGGCGGGGCCGTCGGCGACAAGTCGGTCGACTCGGTTCGCAAGATTGTGGAGGATTCGAAGCCGCCGCCGGGGGTGAAGGCCTACGTTGCCGGTCAGGGAGCCCTGACCGACGACACGATCGTCGTCGGCAACGCGAGCCTGTTCAAGATGACGATCATCACCATCATCATCATCGCGATCATGCTGATGTTCGTCTACCGATCCATCGGCACCGTGCTGCTGACGATGGTCATCCTGTTCGTCGGACTGGCCACCGCCCGGGGCGTGGTGGCACTGCTGGGCGAAACCGGCATCATGGGGCTGTCGACCTTCGCCGTCAACTTGCTGACCGCACTGGCCATCGCGGCCGGTACCGACTACGCGATATTCATGGTGGGCCGCTACCAGGAGGGCCGGGAGCGGAACCTGGACCGCGAAGCCGCCTACTACGACACCTTCGCCGGTGTCAGCAAGGTGGTGCTGGGCTCGGGTCTGACGATCGTTGGGGCGCTGGCCTGTCTGAAAGCCACTCGGCTGCCCTACTTCAGCTCACTGGCGTTTCCGTGCGCGGTAGGTCTGCTGGTCGTGGTGGCCGCCGGGGTGACCCTGACGCCGGCGCTGATCGTGGTCGCAAGCGGCTTCGGCCTGTTCGACCCGAAGCGAGAGTTCAACTACACCCGCTGGCGCCGCGTGGCGACGGCCATCGTGCGGTGGCCGGCGCCCATCCTCGCTACCTCCGTCATCCTGGCGATCGTCGGCGCCCTGGGCTTGATGGGCTTCAACCCCCGCTACAACGACCTGTACTACCTGCCGCAGAGCGCCTCCTCGATCCGGGCGTACACCGCGGCCGATCAACACTTCACCCAGGCCCGTTTGAATCCGGACCTGCTGATGATCGAATCCGACCACGATCTGCGCAATCCGACCGACATGCTGGTCCTGGACAAGATTGCCGGAGCCATCTTCCATGTGCCCGGCATCGAACGGGTGCAGAGCATCACCAGGCCACTTGGCCCGCCAATTCAAGACGGATCCATTCCGTTCCAGCTCAGCGTGCAGACCGCGCCGATCCGGGACAACCTGAACTACCTGAAGGACCGTGTCGCCGACATCAAGAAGATCACCGGTTTCCTCGACACCCAGATTGCCCTTTTAGAGCGCCAGTACACGGTGACCAAGGAACTCGCGGCTGCCACGGACGACAGCTCGAAAACCACGGGCGACACGGCGGCGATCACCGACGAAATCCGCAACCATTTTGCGGATTTCGAAGACTTATGGCGACCGATTCGCAGTTACTTCTATTGGGAAAAGCACTGCTTCGACATTCCGATCTGCTGGTCGCTACGAGCGATCTTCGACGCCCTGGACGGGTTCGATAAGCTCGCCGAGCAGTTCCACGTACTCACGAAAGACCTCGGCGACACGGCCAGAGCCACGCACGAACTGCTGGCGATTATTCCTGAGAATATCGCTGTCTCGAAGTCGATCCGGGATACGACGCTGACCATCTACAGCTCGTTCGACAGCCTGATCGATCAGTTCGACCGGCTGACCGACACGAACGCCGTGATGGGCAAGTCCTTCAACGACTCTCAGATGGAGAGCCTCTTCTACGTGCCGCCCGAGATCTTCAAGAACCCGGACTTCCTGCTGGGGGAAAGCTTGATGATGTCGCCGGACGGCAAGGCCGCTCGCTTCATCATCACTCACGCAGTGGATCCGGCGACGACGGAGGGAATCGCGTCCGTCGATCAGGAGCGCAAAGCGGCCAAGGAGGCGCTGAAACTCACCTCGCTGCAGAACGCCGACATCTACCTCGGCGGTACGGCCGCGACGTTTTACGACATCGCCAACGGCGCCAAGTTCGACCTGATGATCGCCGCGGTGGCCTCGATCGTGCTCATCTTCATCATCATGGTGATCGTCACCCGCGCTTTGGTCGCTGCGGCCGTCATCGTCGGCACGATCGTGATGTCACTGGGGGCCGCCTTCGGGTTCTCGACACTGATCTGGCAGCACCTTCTTAATTTCCAGTTGCACTGGGTGGCAACTGAATTCGCGCTAATTGTGCTCTTGGCGGTGGGGTCGGATTACAACCTGATGCTGGTGTCCCGGATCGAGGAAGAGATCGGAGCCGGCCTGAAAACGGGACTCATCCGCGGCATGGGTGTTACCGGCCCGGTGGTGACTGCCGCCGGCGTGGTGTTCGCCGTCACCATGGGCACGATGATCACCAGCGATCTCCGGGCGATCGGCCAATTCGGCACGACGATCGGCATCGGCCTGCTGTTCGACACCTTCGTCGTCCGATCGTTCATCACGCCGTCGATCATGACGGTGATGGGACGCTGGTTCTGGTGGCCGAAGCGGGTACGGGTCCGCCCGGCCAGCCAGATGCTTCGGTCCGTCGGGCCGCGCCCGCTGGTTCGTGCACTGCTGTACCAGCCGCGGCACGCGGTCCCGCCGGATCCACAGACGTAGCAGCCGGCACCGCACGTCTCCCGATTGCAAACGTTTACGGCAATGGGAGGTTCGACCAGGCGGGTTTGGCGCCGGGAGTGCAACCACTCGCCGGGGCTGCTGGTGCTGGCGTGGTCGGTGGCCTGAGCAGTAGCCATATAGCGGCTGCCGACGCCAGCAGCATTACCGAACCGACGCCTGCGGCGGTGGCCAGACCACTGCTGAAGGCGTTCTTTGCAGCCGTCACGACGGCAAGTGCCTGTTCGGCAGGAAGCTGCTTCGCCGCTTCGATGGCACTGGACAGCGAGTCCTGGGCGCGGGACGCGACCTCGTCTGATGCACCGGCTGGAATCGCCAGCGCTTGGTACACGCCTGTGACGATGGAGCCGAGCGTCGCTATCCCGAGCGCCGTGCCCAGCTCATAGCCGGTCTCCGACACCGCGGCCGCGGCGCCCGCTCGCTCTGGCGGAACACTGGTGAGGATGACGTCGCTGGCGGCGGTGAAGGCCAGACCGAGGCCGGTGCCGAGGACAAACAGGGCGATGGCGAGGTGCGGGTAGGCGGTGGACGGGCCGATCAGCGTGAACGACGCCATCGCGAAACCAACCAGCGTCAGTCCGATCGAGAGAATCGCTCGCTGCGACGAATAGCACATAGCCGCCCCTGCCAGCAGGCCGAATAAGGTCGCGCTCGCTGCCGCCGGGAGCTCAGCCAGTCCGGCCTTTAGCGGACTGTATCCCATCACAAGCTGGAAGAACTGGGACAGGAAGTACACCACGCCAGACAGGCCGAGCACCGCCAACAGGTTGGCGACGATCACTGCTGAGAACGCGCGATTCGCGAACAGCCGTGCCTCAATCAGTGGGGCAGGCAGCCGAAGCTGCCGCCGGACGAACAGCGCCAACGTAGCCAGTCCGACGACCCCCACGGCCACGACATCTGGGCGGATCCCGCGTGCGGCCCCTTCCGTGAGGGCGTACACGAGCCCGAGCATGCCGATCAGTGACTGAGCAACGCTGGGCATGTCCCACGGCCCAGACGTTGGGTGGCGGCGCTCAGGCAACAGCGCCATCCCGCCAACCAACAGCACAGCGCCCACTGGGACATTGATCAAAAATACTGAGCCCCACCAGAAATGCTCCAGCAGCAGCCCGCCAATCACGGGACCCAAAACAGCACCCGCTGAATACACGGAGGCCCAAATACCAACCGCCACACTGCGCTCGCGCTGTTGGGGGAACAACACGCGGATCAACGCCAGGGTCGAGGGCGCCAGCGTCGCCCCAGCCCCGCCGAGTAGCGCCCGCGCACCGATCAGCAAACCGGCGGTCGGCGCGTACGCTGTCGCCACCGATGCAGCGGCGAAAGCCGTCACACCACAAAGCAGCAACTTCTTGTGGCCGATACGGTCGCCAAGGCTGCCCATCGTGACAAGCAGACCCGCCAGCACGAACGAATAAATGTCGCCGATCCACAACACCTCCGTTGCCGACGCCTGCAGATTCTTGGCGATGAACGGCACGGCGAGCGCCAGTACGGTGCCATCGACTCCGATCAGGAGCACCCCAAGGGTGAGCACCCCTAAGGCCAGGTGAGCACGCGTCATGGTCGGCTCACGCCGCGCAGGAGCAGGTCAGTAACCATGTCGGCGAATTCACGCCGACCGGCGCCGCCAACCTGCACCACCCATGCCGCGCCGGCCATCAGGCTGAAGAAGGCTTCGGTCAGCCAGAAGGCGTTCAGATCGGGGCGAAATTGGCCTTCCCGCTGACCGCGCAAGAACAGTTCCCTGACCTCAGCGTCGATTTCCGCCCACACTTCCGTAGGCTGATTGGTCTCGAAATCCTGACTCTGCGCGTAGAGCAAATTGAGGTACCCAGATACCGGCTCACACGCCGTCACCAAGCGCCGCAACGCATCTGTGGCAGAGTCCTCCTGCCCGCGAGCGGTTTTCAGCGCTTCGCGCAAGTGGGCGGTCGCAAACCGGTCAAGGGCATCGAGGAGCGCCGCGCGCCCCGAGAAGTAGCGATGCAGAGTCGCACGGCTGACGCCGACGGCCGCGGCAATCTCGTCCTGGGTGGCGTTAGGCCGCCTAGCGAGGAAGTCCGCGGCGACGCGCAATACCGTTTCACGATCCAACGTCATGATACGATCATATCTCATATGAGACGTTATTGTCTCAGTGGCCAGGCTTGCGCCACCGATCCGATATTCAACGCACGTACAAATTTGCCCGCCCAGAAAATCCGAAAGGCCAGTACAGTTGTGCCCACTGACGCCGAGGCCAGGGGTCTGAATGACACAAGCGTCGCCGAGGTGACACGACATGACAGCACCCGCCAGCCGGCTCACCGGTGATGTTGTAGATGCTCGCGATCCCCGGTACGAAGCGGCGCGTATGGGGTGGAACCATCTTTACTCACACTACCCCGAATCTATCGTCTTCTGCAGCGACACAACAGATGTCGTCAACGCCCTCGAATGGGCGCAACACAACGGTGTCGCCGTTCGAGTGCGTAGCGGGGGTCACTGCCTCGAGGGTTGGTCGACTGTCGATGGCGGCCTGGTCATCGACGTCAGCGGGTTGAAGTCGGCCCAGATCGACGCGGCCTCAGCTCTGGCGACAGTTGGGCGCAGGCCTGAATCAACTGGAGGCGGTATCCGCGCTCGGCGCTCACGGAGTCGCGGCGCCGACCGGAACCGAAGGCACAGTCGGCCTGGTCGGCGCGACACTCGGTGGCGGCTTCGGCCTGCTCACCCGCAGCCTCGGTATGGCAAGCGACAACCTGATGGCGGTCGAGATCGTCGTAACCGACGAGATGAACGGTGCCAGGGCGATTACCGTCGATGACACGTCTCACCCGGACCTCATGTGGGCACTCCGCGGCGCCGGCAACGGCAACTTCGGCATCGTCACCTCACTGACGTACAAGGTTCACCCACTGCCCCACGTCACCTACGTGACCGCGACATGGACAGGTCTCAACGACCTCCCTGAACTCTTCGACACCTGGCAGCATTCGGCACCGAAGACCGACAGCCGCCTGACTAGCCAGCTCGAGATCTATCGCGGCGAAATCCTGTTGTTCGCTGCTCTCTGCTCAGGGTCAGGCGCCGAGGCGACCGAACTGCTGCGGCCGATCCTGTCGGTCGGCAAGCCTCACCTCACCACTAAAACCGCACCTTGGGCCGACGCCTACGCAGGCTTCCAGATACCCACCCCGGAAGAGCCCGCCAACTGGAAGTTCTCTTCGCAGTTCATTTTTCAACCCTTCCCGGCGGCGGCGATCGAATTGATCGGACAGTTCATGGCCGCAGCGCCGTCGCCGAATTGCAATTACTTCACCAACGCCTTCGGCGGCGCAGTCAAGACCAGCGAGCCCGCCGGGGGCTCGGCATTCGCCCATCGCGACGCACTCTTCTACGCCGAACCCGGTGCCGGCTGGGGCGTTCGCGGTGGCCCTCCCGCCGATGAGCACCTGACAGCGCGAGCACAGGCTTGGATTGCGGAGTTCAGCGAAGCCTTACAACCCTACGTAGACGGCGCCTACGTGAACGTGCCGAACGCCGGCATGGCGAACTGGGCCACGGCCTACTGGGGCACCAACCTCGACCGACTGCGGTCAGTCAAATCTAAATACGATCCCGGCAACATCTTTCGTTACGAGCAGAGCATCCCACCGGCGACATAACGAGCGAATTCAAAGGCTCAGAACCACGGAAGGCTAGGCGACCTGATGACCCAAACACTGCCGGGCGATGAAACCGCCGACGAGATCTGCCGGGATTGCGGGTATGAACCGGAGCTGAAGCGGTCGCTGAACGGCTTCCAGATCTTCGCTATCGCGTTCGCGTCGATGTCGGTGGTGATGGGCATCTTCGCGACTTACGATGACATGCTGCGAACTTCGGGGCCGGTGGGGATCTGGCTATTCCCCGTCATCGGGGTCGGGCAACTGTTGGTAGCGCTGGTGTACGCGCAGTTTTCAGCGCGAATACCGCTTAGCGGCGGCCCATACGCATGGGCGTCACGACTGGCTAACCCGAGGATCGGCTGGGCATTCGGGTGGCTGGCAGTCCTCGGCATCACCGGCCCCGTGACGATCGACGATGCGTTGGCAACGCAGTGTCTTATGCCGCTGTTCAACATGGCGCCGAACGAGACGACCGGGCGGGTAATCACCGTGGCGCTGCTGGTCATTCAAGGCGCGTTGGCGATCGCAGCAACCCGCATCGTCGGCTGGGTCAACTCGCTGTCGGTAGCGGTCGAACTCGGCATTCTCTTCGTGCTGGGAACCGCGTTCGCGGTGGCCGTGATGATGTCCGGCGACGGTAGGACCGGGAATCTGTTCTCTCGCGGTATCGCCGAGGGCAATCCCAACTACCTGCTCATCGGCGGTGGCCTGATGGGAGCCACGATCATGGGCCTGAACACCCTCGTCGGCTTTGAGACCGCCGCGAACATGGCAGAGGAGGCCGCCAATGCCACCCGCAACGTGCCCCGCGCGATCATCGGATCCGTGCTCGCGTCCACCGGGCTGGGATTTGTATTCCTCATCGTGCTCACGATTGCGGTCAAAGACATTCCAGCAGTCTCCGCGAGCGAATCACCGGTCGCTGAGGTCATGCGTCAACAGTTCGGTGCCGCGCTGGAAAAGCCCTTTCTTGCGGTCATCGCTATCGCATTCTTCGGGGCCGCTCTGGTCTCCGTCGCCTCCGGGTCACGCTACATCTTCGCGATGTCGCGCGACGGACGCTTTCCCGGGCACCGGGTGATGCAGCGCGTCAATCACCGCACCCACACCCCTATCCCGGCGACGCTTCTGGTGGTAATGACCGGGATCGTCCTGATGGTCGGGCTGCCGGGTGCGGCACTGTTTCAGTTGATCGCGACGGGCACCATCATCGGTGTCGCGCAGTACATCATGACCGTGGTGCTGTACCTGGGGGTGCGACGGAAGTTCGGCCGCGGTGACGGCGGCTTCGACCTCGGACGGTTTGATCTGCCCGTGGCGGTCGCGGCGCTGGTTTGGGTGGTCATCTGCCTGTTCATGGTGCTGGTGTCCTTCACGACATGGGCGACGCTTCTGGTCGTCGTGGGCCTGGTCGGAGCAGGTTGCGCGTACTTCCTTTACATGTGGAAGTTCGATCGCGCGGTACTCGAGCACGAACCCGGGGAACCCGATCTGCTCCTCGATTCGGCCAGCTGACCGCGAACCCGCAAGCGGGACAGCGCGATTCAAGGCGGCCGGAAGTGCCCAATGCGCGCGGTCCGCCAAAGACTCGATTGGGGCCCGGAAACGCCGGGCTTGGCGCAGTATATGCAGTCCCGTATCACCAGGCGCACTGCGGCTTTGATCCCACGTCCGTAAAGCAGCTGCGGACCAACGCTTCTCTGCGACCGCCAAAACGGTGAATTGTCAACCCATTTAAGTTAAGGAGCTGTGGCACAATGGATTACGCTATTTTACCCCCAGAGATCAATTCCGCTCGAATGTACACCGGCCCGGGTGCGGGCTCGATGTTGGCCGCCGCCGAGAGCTGGGATGCACTGGGCGCTGAATTGGGAATTACGGCCAGCAGCTATGAATCGGTGCTTTCGGGCCTGACGACGTTGCAGTGGCGCGGCGCCGCGTCGGAGTCGATGATGGCCGTAGTACAGCCCTATGTGGGGTGGCTGTCAACGACTGCTGAGCAGGCACAGCAGTCGGCCATGCAGGCCCGGGCGGCCGCGTTGGCGTATGAGCAGGCATATGCGATGACGGTGGCCCCGCCTGCGATCGCGGCCAACCGCATGCAGCTGACGGCCCTGATAGCGACGAACTTCTTCGGCCAGAACACCGCGGCGATCGCGGCTACCGAAGCGCGATTACGCGGAGATGTGGGCCCAGGACGCCACGGCAATGTACGGCTACGCTGCCAGCTCGGCGGCGGCAACCACACTGACGCCGTTCGCCTCGCCGCAGCAGACAACCAATCCGGCCGGGCTGGCCGCGCAGAACGCCTCAGTCGCCCAAGCGAGCTCGAACGCGGTCGCGGCAGACTTTCAGTCTCAGCTGGAGGCTCTGCTGATCCAAATCGCGAATTCGTTGTTCCCAGGCACGGGTCAGTTCGAGCTACTCCCTCAGGGCTTCTCCACAGTCGACGCCGCACTGTTGTCGTATTCATCCATCAACGGCGTGGAGGGAGTCGAGCAGTTTGTGGTGAACATCCCGTCGGCAGGGCAAGCGTTGCAAGCATTGAACGCTGTACCAGGAGCCGCGGCCGCCGCCGCGCCAGGGGCTGCGGCCGCAGCCGCAGGGCCGGCTCCGGTTGCGAGCAGCCTGGCCCCGTTCCTGCTGGCGGGGGCTTCCTCACCGGCGGGTAGCGCGATGTCGTCGCCGGGGATCAGCAGCGGTGCGGTCCTCGCGAATGTGGCGCGGGCCAACACGATCGGGCCGCTGAAGGTGCCGGCGAGCTGGGCGGCGCCATCGAGCGCCCACGTCTCGGCGTTAGCGCCTGCCGGCTTGACCACGTTCTCCGGCACCGAGGAGGCGACCGGGTCGGGTATACCCGGCGTACCCGGGATGCCGGCGACGACGCTGGCGCGAGGCTCTGGCGTGTTACCCCGGTACGGAGTCCGGCTCACGGTGATGGCACATCCGCCCGCAGCGGGGTAGCGGTCGCCTGGCGACCGCATGTCGACAGCGCAGTGTGACGGCGCCGCCGTTGCCGCCAGCGCCAGAATCGGAGTTGCCGCCGCCGCTGGCACGTCCGGTTCGCTCGGCAAGCCCGGCATCGGCTCACGTACGCGTTTCGGCGGACGCAAACCGCCGCCTACAGTCCAACGGCGCCCCCCGCCTTTTGCCGTCGAACCGTTTAGTAGAGCCGCTGATGATTTGGTGGACCGCGAACCATATCCCGTGGTGGGTGCTGATGGCCGGCCTCATCGTGGTCATCGCAGGCGGAGCGGCCCTGATTTAATGGTGCGTGCGCCGGCGCTACCCGGTCCTTAAAGGTGACCTAAAGTGGATGAGCGCGGCCCCACCGGCACCATCGGGGGCACTGGTGGCGGCGGGGGTGACGGCGTCTTTCGCACGGATATGTAGCTCGCGAGCGTAACGCCACCGCGAAAACCAGCTCGATTTTTCGCGGTGGCGTTACGCTCGCGGCGCTAAGTGGGCGCGGACGGTATCGAACCGCCGACCGCTGGTGTGTAAAACCAGAGCTCTACCACTGAGCTACGCGCCCCATGCCCCGCCACAAATTACACGCTGGAAGGCCGAGCACTCAAAACGCTCAGGCCTTATAAAGCCGCCAGTGCGTCCGTCCACAGCCCTTGGTCGCGGGCCTCACCGGGCTGCTTCATCTCGGCGAACCGGATGATCCCGGATCGATCGACCACGAAGGTGCCGCGGTTGGAGATGCCGGCCACGTCGTTGAACACGCCATACGCCTGGCTGACCTCGCCGTGCGGCCAGAAGTCCGACAACACCGGGAACAGAAATCCGCTCTGGGTCGCCCAGACCTTGTGGGTGGGCGGCGGCCCCACCGAAATGGCCAGCACGGCGCTCGAGTCGTTTTCGAAGTCAGGCAGTTGATCGCGCAAGAGGTCCAGCTCGCCCTGGCAGATTCCGGTGAACGCCAGCGGGAAGAACACCAGCAAGACGTTCTTGGCGCCGCGATAGCCGCTGAGGGTGACGGGCTGCTGATTCTGGTCGCGCAGTGTGAAGTCCGGAGCGGAGCTCCCGACGGGCAGCATCAACGCTTCCCGGCACGCGACTTCGGCTGGACCAAGCGACTCGCGCTCCAATTCCCGAGATTGACCGACGACGTCGGCATCAGACCCGCGGTGGGGGCCGCCTCGGCGATCTCGGCCGGCAGCACGTGACCGGGCTTGCCGGTCTTGGGCGTCAGCACCCAGATCACGCCATCCTCGGCCAACGCGGTGATGGCATCCATCAGGGTGTCCACCAGATCGCCGTCCCCGTCCCGCCACCACAGCAGGACGACGTCGACGACCTCGTCGGTGTCCTCATCGAGCAAGTCGGCGCCACAGGATTCTTCAACAGCGGCCCGGATGTCGTCGTCGGTGTCCTCGTCCCAGCCCCACTCCTGGACAACTTGGTCACGTTCGATGCCCAACTTGCCACCGTAGCCAGGGGCGTGATCCGCCGCGACCACCTTGGAGCCTCCTTCACGTTCAACGAACTGCCTGCACACCGTTGCTATTGGGATTATCGTCGCACAGCCCGAATCAGGTCCACCCAGGGCGGCTCAGGAACCGGCTCACAACCCCCTAGAACGAAGCCATACACAGCTTCAACGCCTTCGTCTTGGTGTCGTTGAGTTGGTCGACCCGCTTGTTGAACTCCCCTGTCGGCGCATGCGTCCCGATCGCGTTCGCCACCGCGTGCGCCGCCTCGACATAGGCGTTGAACTCGTCCCGCAGCTGCGACGACAGCACGTCGCTCAAACTGCTGGTCACCGTGGCGGCGCTGTCGTTGAGCGCACCGACGGCCGGGCCCTCGGCGGGTCCGGTGCTGCGGCCGGCGTTGTACGCGGAGACAAATTCGTTCACCTTGTCGATCGCGTTCTTGCTGCTGGTGGCCAGCGACTCGCAGGCGGTGCGAACCACCTTGGTCGTCAGCGATTGCTGCCGCTGGGATTCCCGGACGCTGGATGTGGCAGCCGATTCCGACACCGACGAGGACACCGACTGCCGGTAGGCCGGGGCAAGCTTGGTGTTGGGGGTGGCCGTGCCGCCGGTCACGCTGGTACATCCGACGATCCCGATCAGCGCGAGCGCGACGCAGCCAAGCGCCAGGGCACCTCGCCTGGGGAATCCCCCCACGTGCCTGCGAGGGCCGGCACGCCATCCGGTGAGCACGGTTCCTGACGTTACCGGGTCGAGGCCCTGGCAACGACCCGACGGCGGGTACGCGGCGCGGCCACCAGTGCGGCACGATAGGGGGACGAACATGCACGCATCACCCACGCAGGTGTCCCGCCAACTGAGGAGCGGAAGATGACCACCGAGTTCGCGCGCCACGATCTGGCGAAAAACCCAGGCAACGGGAGCGAACCAGACCGCGTCCGGGTGATCCGCGACGGCGTGGCGTCCTACCTGCCCGACATCGACCCCGAGGAGACCTCGGAGTGGGTGGAGTCGTTCGACGACCTGCTGGAGCGTTCGGGGCCGGCGCGGGCGCGCTACATCATGTTGCGGCTGCTGGAGCGCGCCGGTGAACAGCGGGTGGCCATCCCCGCGCTGACGTCGACCGACTACGTCAACACCATCCCCACCGAGCTGGAGCCGTGGTTCCCGGGCGACGAGGACGTCGAGCGGCGCTTCCGGGCGTGGATCCGGTGGAACGCGGCCATCATGGTGCACCGCGCCCAGCGCCCGGGAGTCGGTGTGGGCGGCCATATTTCGACGTACGCGTCCTCGGCGGCGCTCTACGAGGTCGGCTTCAACCACTTCTTCCGCGGCAAGGCGCATCCCGGCGGCGGCGACCAGGTGTTCGTCCAGGGCCACGCCTCCCCGGGGATCTACGCGCGCGCCTTCCTGGAAGGTCGGTTGAGCGCAGAGCGGCTCGACGGCTTCCGGCAAGAGCACAGCCACCCCGGCGGCGGCCTGCCGTCCTACCCGCATCCGCGGCTGATGCGCGATTTCTGGGAGTTCCCGACGGTGTCGATGGGCCTCGGCCCGATGAACGCCATCTACCAGGCCCGGTTCAACCACTACCTGCACGACCGCGGCATCAAGGACACCTCCGACCAGCATGTGTGGGCGTTCCTCGGCGACGGCGAGATGGACGAGCCGGAAAGCCGCGGCCTGATCCAGGTGGCCGCAAACGAGGCGTTGGACAACCTGACCTTCGTGATCAACTGCAACCTGCAGCGCCTCGACGGCCCGGTACGTGGCAACGGCAAGATCATTCAGGAGCTGGAGTCGTTCTTCCGGGGCGCCGGCTGGAACGTCATCAAGGTGGTGTGGGGCCGCGAGTGGGACACCCTGCTGCACGCCGACCGCGACGGTGCCCTGGTCAACCTGATGAACACGACACCCGATGGCGACTACCAGACCTACAAGGCCAACGACGGCGCCTACGTGCGCGACCACTTCTTCGGCCGCGACCCGCGCACCAAGGCGCTGGTCGACAACATGACCGACTCCGAGATCTGGAACCTCAAGCGCGGTGGCCACGACTACCGCAAGGTCTACGCCGCCTACCGCGCCGCCGTCGACCACCATGGCCAGCCGACGGTGATCCTGGCCAAGACGATCAAGGGCTACTCGCTGGGCGCGCACTTCCAGGGGCGCAACGCGACCCACCAGATGAAAAAGCTTGCGCTGCAAGACCTCAAGGACTTCCGCGACGCTATCCGGATCCCGGTCAGCGACGCCCAGCTCGAAGAGGACCCGTACCTCCCGCCCTACTACCACCCTGGCCCGGACGCCCCGGAGATCCGTTACATGCTCGACCGGCGCCGCACGCTGGGTGGCTTTTTGCCCGAACGCCGAACCAAGGCCAAGGTCCTGAAGCTGCCCGGTCGCGACACCTACGCCGCGCTGAAGAAGGGATCGGGCCACCAGGAGGTCGCCACCACGATGGCGATCGTGCGGACGTTCAAAGAAGTGTTGCGGGACAAAGAGATCGGTCCACGGATCGTCCCGATCATCCCCGACGAGGCCCGCACGTTCGGCATGGATTCGTGGTTCCCGTCGCTGAAGATCTACAACCGCCTCGGCCAGCTCTACACGGCCGTGGATGCCGAATTGATGTTGGCATACAAGGAAAGTGAACTCGGCCAGATCCTGCACGAGGGCATCAACGAGGCCGGCTCGACGGCGTCGTTCACCGCGGCCGGCACGTCCTACGCGACGCACGACGAGCCGATGATCCCGATCTACATCTTCTATTCGATGTTCGGGTTCCAGCGCACCGGCGACGGCCTGTGGGCCGCGGCCGACCAGATGGCCCGCGGTTTCATCCTCGGGGCCACCGCCGGGCGCACCACGCTGACGGGCGAAGGCCTGCAACACGCCGACGGACACTCGTTGTTGCTGGCCGCCACCAATCCGGCGGTGGTCGCCTACGACCCGGCCTTCGCGTACGAAATCGCCTACCTCGTGGAAAGCGGACTGGCCCGGATGTTCGGGCCCGACCCGGAGAACGTGTTCTTCTACATCACCGTTTACAACGAGCCGTACCCGCAGCCGCCGGAGCCGGAGAATTTCGATCCCGAAGGAGTGCTGCGCGGCATCTACCGGTATCGCGCGGCCACCGAGCGCCGGAGCAACACGGCGCAGATCCTGGCCTCCGGGGTGTCGATGCCCGCCGCGCTCAAGGCGGCGGAGATGCTGGCCGCCGAGTGGGACGTCGCCGCCGACGTCTGGTCGGTGACCAGTTGGGGTGAGCTGAACCGCGACGGGGTGTCGATCCAGAAGGCGCAGCTGCGGCATCCGGAACAGCCGGCCGGTGTTCCGTATGTGAGCAAGGCCCTCGCCGGAGCCACTGGGCCGGTGATCGCCGTGTCGGACTGGATGCGGGCGGTTCCCGAGCAGATCCGGCCGTGGGTTCCGGGCACCTACGTCACGCTGGGCACCGACGGGTTCGGCTTCTCCGATACCCGGCCGGCCGCGCGGCGCTACTTCAACACCGACGCCGAGTCGCAGGTGGTCGCGGTGCTCGAGGCACTGGCCCGCGACGGCGAAATCGACCCGTCGGTGCCGATGGCGGCGGCGCGGCAGTACCGGATCGACGATGTGCAAGCCGCTCCGGTGCAGACGTCCGATCCAGGTCCCGGCGCCTGAGAGTCATAAGGCATCGATAAGACGCGCAGGGCGGCTTGGAGGAAACTTCCAGATAACCGGCGTAAGTTTTAGGGATGAGCGACAACCAGTCGGGCCCGTTCGAGAAACCGCGGTCGCCGCTCGAACTGGTGGAGACCGTGCCCGACTCCCTGCTGCGCCGGCTCAAGCAGTATTCCGGCCGGCTGGCCACCCAGGCCGTCGCGGTCATGGAGGAGCGATTGCCGTTCTTCGCCGAGATGGAGGCCTCTCAGCGCGCCAGCGTCGCCCTCGTGGTGCAGACCGCGGTGGTGCACTTCGTCGAGTGGATGCAGGACCCGCACAGCGACGTCAGCTACACCGCGCAAGCATTCGACCTGGTCCCACAGGACCTACGACAACGGATCGCGTTACGGCACAGCGTGGACATGGTGCGGGTCACCATGGAGTTCTTCGAGGAAGTCGTGCCATTGCTGGCCCGGTCCGAAGAGCAGTTGACGGCCCTCACGGTGGGCATTCTGAAATACAGCCGCGATCTGGCGTTCACGGCCGCGACGGCATATGCCAACGCGGCCGAAGCGCGGGGCACCTGGGACAGCCGGATGGAGGCCAGCGTCGTCGACGCGGTGGTGCGCGGCGACACCGGACCCGAGTTGCTGTCCCGCGCGGCGGCGCTGAACTGGGATACCACCGCGCCTGCCACGGTTGTCGTCGGGACCCCGGCGCACGGCGGCGATCCAAACGGACACCGCAGGTAACGAACGGGCCAGCCAGTACGTCCGCGATTTTGCGGCGAGTCACGGCCGGGCGGCGCTGACCGACGTGCACGGCACCTGGTTGGTGGCGATCGTGTCGGGGCAGCTGTCGCCGACCGACAAGTTTCTGGGTGACCTGCTGGCCGCGTTCTCCGACGGCCCCGTGGTCATCGGGCCGACCGCACCTATGCTGACCGCTGCCCATCACAGCGCCAGCGAGGCGATATCCGGGATGAACGCCGTCGCCGGCTGGAGCGGAGCGCCCCGGCCCGTGCTGGCCCGAGAACTCCTGCCCGAACGCGTCCTGATGGGCGATCCGTCGGCGATCGTGGCGTTGCATACCGATGTCATGGGCCCCTTGGCCGATGCCGGACCGACACTGATCGAGACGCTCGAGGCTTATTTAGATTGTGGCGGGGCGATCGAGGCCTGCGCCCGCAAGTTGTTCGTTCATCCAAACACCGTGCGGTACCGACTCAAGCGCATCACGGACTTCACCGGCCGCGATCCGACCGAGCCGCGCGATGCATATGTCCTGCGAGTCGCAGCGACGGTCGGCCAGTTGAACTACCCCGCACCTGTCAGCGTCGGAAACAGGACCTTCACTCCAGTTGCGGTCCCGCTCCGAGCGGGCGTTATGGGAGTGTCTTAACGCTTTCTGGGCCCGATCCGGGCGATAGTGATCCAGGCGACAGTCGCGGCGCGATAACAAACACGTAGCTTAACGGGGGGTTTTGTGGGATACGTACAAAAACCTAAGACGAGGTTCATAATGTGTTACACCACGCAAAACCGTTTCCACAGTGTTCTCTTAAAGACGTGATCGCATTGCTTGCGCCCGGACAGGGCTCGCAGACCGAGGGAATGCTGTCGTCGTGGCTGGAACTGCCGGGCGCGGCGGACCAGATCGCGTCGTGGTCCAAGGCTAGTGGCCTGGATCTGGCGCGGCTGGGAACCACCGCCTCGTCCGAGGAGATCACCGACACCGCGGTCGCTCAGCCGTTGATCGTTGCGGCCACGCTGCTGGCGTTCCAGGAGCTGACCGGGCGCGGCCTGCTCAGCGGCCGGGAGCTTATCGTGGCCGGCCACTCGGTCGGCGAAATCGCGGCCTACGCCATCGCCGGGGTAATCGGCAGCGACGACGCCGTTTCACTGGCCGCGACCCGCGGCGCCGAGATGGCCAAGGCGTGCGCCACCGAGCCCACCGGCATGTCCGCGGTGCTCGGCGGTGACGAGGCCGACGTACTCGCCCGGCTCGAGCACCTGGACCTGGTCGCGGCGAACCGCAACGCCGCCGGCCAGATCGTTGCCGCCGGCACGTTGACCGCGCTGGAAAAGCTCGCCGAAGACCCACCGGCCAAGGCCCGGGTGCGCGCCCTTGGCGTCGCCGGAGCGTTCCACACCAGCTACATGGCGTCCGCTCTGGACGGCTATGCCGCCGCCGCGGCCGCCATCCCTACCGCCGAACCCACCGCCACGCTGCTGTCGAACCGCGACGGACAACCGGTCGCCTCGGCGGCCGCGGCCATGGAGACGTTGGTCGCTCAGCTGACCCAACCGGTGCGCTGGGACCTGTGCACCGCATACATCCGTGAGGGCAGTGAGCACACCGTCACGGCGATCGTGGAGTTCCCCCCCGCGGGCACCCTCACGGGCATCGCCAAACGTGAACTTCGGGGGGTGACGGCCCGTGCCGTCAAGTCGCCCGCGGATCTGGACGAGCTGGGCGACCTTTAACGCCCCGCGTTGCCAGCAACTAACAAAAGAGCACGTCAGTTCGATCTAACACATTACGAAGGGAATAGGCCGTGGCCGTCAGTCAAGAAGAAATCATCGCCGGTATCGCCGAGATCATCGAAGAAGTAACCGGTATCGAGCCGTCCGAGGTCACCCCGGAGAAGTCGTTCGTCGACGACCTGGACATCGACTCGCTGTCGATGGTTGAGATCGCCGTTCAGACCGAGGACAAGTACGGCGTCAAGATCCCCGACGAGGACCTCGCCGGTCTGCGTACGGTCGGCGACGTCGTCTCGCTACATCCAGAAGCTCGAGGAAGAAGACCCCGACGCCGTCGGCGCGCTGCGCGCGAAGATCGAGTCGGACAACCCCGAGGCCGCCGCCAGCGTCAAGGCAAGGCTGGAAGCAGAGAGCAAGTGACCAAGCCTTCCACTGCTAACGGCGGTTACCCCAGTGTTGTGGTAACTGCTGTCGCGGCGACGACATCGCTCGCGCCGGACATTGAGAGCACGTGGAAGGGATTATTGGCCGGCGAAAGCGGCATCCGCGTACTCGAGGACGACTTCGTCTACAAGTGGGACCTGCCCGTCAAGATCGGTGGCCACCTCAAGGAGCCCGTCGATATCCACATGGGCAGGTTGGACATGCGGCGCATGTCCTACGTGCAGCGGCTGAGCAAGTACCTGAGCACTCAGCTGTGGGACACCGCGGGCAGCCCGGAACTCGATCCGGACCGGTTCAGCGTCGTCGTCGGGACCGGTCTGGGCGGCGCGGAGCGGATCGTCGAGAGCTACGACCTGATGAACGAGGGCGGCCCCCGCAAGGTGTCGCCGCTGGCCGTTCAGATGATCATGCCCAACGGCGCCGCGGCGACCGTCGGGCTGCAGCTCGGGGCCCGCGCCGGGGTGATGACTCCGGTGTCGGCCTGTTCGTCGGGCTCGGAAGCCATCGTCCACGCGTGGCGCCAAATCGTCATGGGTGACGCCGACGTCGCCGTCTGCGGTGGTGTGGAAGGCCCCATCGAGGCGCTGCCCATCGCGGCGTTCTCCATGATGCGGGCCATGTCGACCCGCAACGACGAGCCCGAGCGCGCGTCGCGGCCGTTCGACAAAGACCGCGACGGCTTCGTGTTCGGCGAGGCCGGGGCGCTGATGCTCATCGAGACCGAGGAGCACGCCAAAGCCCGCGGCGCCAAGCCGCTGGCCCGGTTGCTGGGCGGCGGCATCACCTCCGACGCCTTCCACATGGTGGCGCCGGACCCCGACGGCGTGCGTGCCGGCAGGGCGATGACACGGGCGCTGGAGCTGGCGGGCTTGTCCCCCAAGGACGTCGACCACATCAACGCCCACGGGACGGCGACACCGATCGGCGACACCGCCGAGGCCAACGCCATCCGGGTCGCCGGTTGCGAGCAGGCCGCGATCTACGCGCCGAAGTCGGCGCTGGGCCACTCCATCGGCGCTGTCGGGGCGCTGGAATCGGCGCTCACGGTGCTCAGCCTGCGCGACGGCGTCATCCCGCCGACACTGAATTATGAGACACCCGACCCCGAGATCGAGCTGGATGTTGTCGCCGGCGAACCGCGCTACGGCGATTTCCGTTATGCAATTAACAACTCGTTCGGGTTCGGTGGCCACAACGTGGCACTCGCCTTCGGGCGTTACTGAGCACGGAAGGAACCGAAGCAAGATTGATGTCAGAGCTGGTTACGGGTAAGGCGTTCCCCAATGTGGTCGTTACCGGCATTGCCATGACGACTGCCCTGGCGACCGACGCGGAAAACACCTGGAAGTTGTTGCTCGACGGCCAAAGCGGGATCCGTACCCTCGACGACCCGTACGTCGAGGAGTACAACCTGCCGGTCCGCATCGGCGGCCATCTGCTGGAGGAATTCGACAGCCAGCTGACGCGGGTCGAGCTGCGCCGGATGAGTTACCTGCAGAAGATGTCCACCGTTATCGGCCGGCGGCTGTGGGAGAACGCCGGCTCGCCCGAGATCGACACCAATCGGTTGGCGGTTTCCATCGGCACCGGTCTGGGTTCGGCCGAGGAGCTTGTGTTCAGCTACGACGACATGCGGGACCGCGGTATGAAGGCGGTCTCTCCGCTGGCCGTGCAGAAGTTCATGCCCAACGGTCCGGCCGCGGCTGTCGGGCTGGAGCGGCAGGCCAAGGCCGGGGTGATGACGGCGATATCGGCATGCGCATCCGGTTCGGAGGGCATCGCCCATGCCTGGCAGCAGATCGTGCTGGGTGAGGCCGACGCCGCGATCTGCGGCGGTGTGGAGACCAGGATCGAGGCGGTGCCCATCGCCGCGTTCGCCCAGATGCGCATCGTGATGTCCACCAACAATGACGATCCGGCCGGTGCGTGTCGCCCGTTCGACGTAGACCGCGATGGCTTCGTGTTCGGCGAGGGCGCCGCCTTGATGCTGATCGAGACCGAGGAGCACGCCAAGGCTCGCGGCGCCAACATCCTGGCGCGGATCATGGGGGCCAGCATCACCTCGGACGGCTTCCACATGGTGGCGCCGGATCCCAACGGAATACGCGCCGGGCACGCGATCACGCGGGCCGTCCAGCTCGCGGGTCTCTCACCTGGCGACATCGACCACGTCAACGCACACGCCACCGGTACCCGGGTGGGCGACTTGGCCGAAGGCAAGGCCATCAACAACGCCCTCGGTAGCAACAAGCCGGCGGTGTACGCGCCCAAGTCCGC